>NZ_JBSSCU010000001.1:0-3795000 GCF_054060055.1 Pseudomonas sp. TE36184
CCGTTCTTTAAAAATTTGGGTATGTGATAGAAAGATAGACTGAACGTTACTTTCACTGGTAACGGATCAGGCTAAGGTAAAATTTGTGAGTTCTCTTAATTGAGAAATTCGAATTTTCGGCGAATGTCGTCTTCACAGTATAACCAGATTGCTTGGGGTTATATGGTCAAGTGAAGAAGCGCATACGGTGGATGCCTTGGCAGTCAGAGGCGATGAAAGACGTGGTAGCCTGCGAAAAGCTTCGGGGAGTCGGCAAACAGACTTTGATCCGGAGATGTCTGAATGGGGGAACCCAGCCATCATAAGATGGTTACCTTACACTGAATACATAGGTGTAAGGGGCGAACCAGGGGAACTGAAACATCTAAGTACCCTGAGGAAAAGAAATCAACCGAGATTCCCTTAGTAGTGGCGAGCGAACGGGGACTAGCCCTTAAGTGGCTTTGAGATTAGCGGAACGCTCTGGAAAGTGCGGCCATAGTGGGTGATAGCCCTGTACGCGAAAATCTCTTAGTCATGAAATCGAGTAGGACGGAGCACGAGAAACTTTGTCTGAATATGGGGGGACCATCCTCCAAGGCTAAATACTACTGACTGACCGATAGTGAACTAGTACCGTGAGGGAAAGGCGAAAAGAACCCCGGAGAGGGGAGTGAAATAGATCCTGAAACCGTATGCGTACAAGCAGTGGGAGCCTACTTTGTTAGGTGACTGCGTACCTTTTGTATAATGGGTCAGCGACTTATTTTCAGTGGCGAGCTTAACCGAATAGGGGAGGCGTAGCGAAAGCGAGTCTTAATAGGGCGTCTAGTCGCTGGGAATAGACCCGAAACCGGGCGATCTATCCATGGGCAGGTTGAAGGTTGGGTAACACTAACTGGAGGACCGAACCGACTACCGTTGAAAAGTTAGCGGATGACCTGTGGATCGGAGTGAAAGGCTAATCAAGCTCGGAGATAGCTGGTTCTCCTCGAAAGCTATTTAGGTAGCGCCTCATGTATCACTGTAGGGGGTAGAGCACTGTTTCGGCTAGGGGGTCATCCCGACTTACCAAACCGATGCAAACTCCGAATACCTACAAGTGCCGAGCATGGGAGACACACGGCGGGTGCTAACGTCCGTCGTGAAAAGGGAAACAACCCAGACCGTCAGCTAAGGTCCCAAAGTTATGGTTAAGTGGGAAACGATGTGGGAAGGCTTAGACAGCTAGGAGGTTGGCTTAGAAGCAGCCACCCTTTAAAGAAAGCGTAATAGCTCACTAGTCGAGTCGGCCTGCGCGGAAGATGTAACGGGGCTCAAACCATACACCGAAGCTACGGGTATCACGTAAGTGATGCGGTAGAGGAGCGTTCTGTAAGCCTGTGAAGGTGAGTTGAGAAGCTTGCTGGAGGTATCAGAAGTGCGAATGCTGACATGAGTAACGATAATGGGTGTGAAAAACACCCACGCCGAAAGACCAAGGTTTCCTGCGCAACGTTAATCGACGCAGGGTTAGTCGGTCCCTAAGGCGAGGCTGAAAAGCGTAGTCGATGGAAAACAGGTTAATATTCCTGTACTTCTGGTTATTGCGATGGAGGGACGGAGAAGGCTAGGCCAGCTTGGCGTTGGTTGTCCAAGTTTAAGGTGGTAGGCTGGAATCTTAGGTAAATCCGGGATTCTAAGGCCGAGAGCTGATGACGAGTTATCTTTTAGATGACGAAGTGGTTGATGCCATGCTTCCAAGAAAAGCTTCTAAGCTTCAGGTAACCAGGAACCGTACCCCAAACCGACACAGGTGGTTGGGTAGAGAATACCAAGGCGCTTGAGAGAACTCGGGTGAAGGAACTAGGCAAAATGGCACCGTAACTTCGGGAGAAGGTGCGCCGGTGAGGGTGAAGGACTTGCTCCGTAAGCTCATGCCGGTCGAAGATACCAGGCCGCTGCGACTGTTTATTAAAAACACAGCACTCTGCAAACACGAAAGTGGACGTATAGGGTGTGACGCCTGCCCGGTGCCGGAAGGTTAATTGATGGGGTTAGCTAACGCGAAGCTCTTGATCGAAGCCCCGGTAAACGGCGGCCGTAACTATAACGGTCCTAAGGTAGCGAAATTCCTTGTCGGGTAAGTTCCGACCTGCACGAATGGCGTAACGATGGCGGCGCTGTCTCCACCCGAGACTCAGTGAAATTGAAATCGCTGTGAAGATGCAGTGTATCCGCGGCTAGACGGAAAGACCCCGTGAACCTTTACTATAGCTTTGCACTGGACTTTGAATTTGCTTGTGTAGGATAGGTGGGAGGCTTTGAAGCGTGGACGCCAGTTCGCGTGGAGCCAACCTTGAAATACCACCCTGGCAACTTTGAGGTTCTAACTCAGGTCCGTTATCCGGATCGAGGACAGTGTATGGTGGGTAGTTTGACTGGGGCGGTCTCCTCCTAAAGAGTAACGGAGGAGTACGAAGGTGCGCTCAGACCGGTCGGAAATCGGTCGTAGAGTATAAAGGCAAAAGCGCGCTTGACTGCGAGACAGACACGTCGAGCAGGTACGAAAGTAGGTCTTAGTGATCCGGTGGTTCTGTATGGAAGGGCCATCGCTCAACGGATAAAAGGTACTCCGGGGATAACAGGCTGATACCGCCCAAGAGTTCATATCGACGGCGGTGTTTGGCACCTCGATGTCGGCTCATCACATCCTGGGGCTGAAGCCGGTCCCAAGGGTATGGCTGTTCGCCATTTAAAGTGGTACGCGAGCTGGGTTTAGAACGTCGTGAGACAGTTCGGTCCCTATCTGCCGTGGACGTTTGAGATTTGAGAGGGGCTGCTCCTAGTACGAGAGGACCGGAGTGGACGAACCTCTGGTGTTCCGGTTGTCACGCCAGTGGCATTGCCGGGTAGCTATGTTCGGAATAGATAACCGCTGAAAGCATCTAAGCGGGAAACTAGCCTCAAGATGAGATCTCACTGGGACCTTGAGTCCCCTGAAGGGCCGTCGAAGACTACGACGTTGATAGGTTGGGTGTGTAAGCGCTGTGAGGCGTTGAGCTAACCAATACTAATTGCCCGTGAGGCTTGACCATATAACACCCAAGCAATTTGCGAACTCGAAAGAGACCAGATTGCGGTGTGTGAAGACGAAACGAACCGAAAGTTCGACTCTTACAAAACACCGAAAGCTATCGCATACCCAATTTGCTGAAGCGAGGCCAACAGGTCACGACTCAGTACCCGAATTTCTTGACGACCATAGAGCATTGGAACCACCTGATCCCATCCCGAACTCAGCAGTGAAACGATGCATCGCCGATGGTAGTGTGGGGTTTCCCCATGTGAGAGTAGGTCATCGTCAAGATTAAATTCCAGAACCCCTGTTTGCTCACGCAGACAGGGGTTTTGTTTTGGGCGGTCGGAAAGGGCCACTGAATCTGTAGACACTCGATATCCGGTTTTGGGCCGAAAGCAGCCCCTTTCTCGACAAACAGGTCTACCATGCCAGCCCGGCAGTGGTCCACGCGCTACCGTCCATTTTTCATAAAGGCATCGCAATGACCATCGACCAAATCTCCCTTCCCAAAGGTGTCGGCCCTCACGCCTCCAAACTCCTCGACGCCATCACCGGTGCCTCCACCCACGAAGAACTCAACCGTGCCGGCGGCAAAGCCGAAGGTTTTGTCTTGGGCCTTGAGTCCACCAAAGCCATCAAGAGCCAAATCGCCGAGTCGTTGTATGTGGCTTACGACGACGCGGCGAGCAATCGCGCGAGTGAGTTGAAGGGCTAGTCGTCAGCCGCCGAGGTCTTCGGACAGGTCAAGCAGCAAGGCGCGGTGGACGTGTTACAGGGCAAGACTCAATAACCATCCGAGCGCGCCGCTTCCGACAACCACCAGCCACGGTGGCAGCTTCCACACCATCAACGCCACCAGGCCGACCAGGGCCAGGCCGAAATCCCGTGCGCTGAAGATCGCACTGGTCCATACCGGCTGGTACAGCGCCGCCAGCAACAGCCCCACCACCGCAGCGTTCACGCCCGCAAGGGCGGCCTGGGTGCGCGGGCTGCGGCGCAGGCTTTCCCAGAAGGGCAGTGCGCCGAGCACCAGTAAAAACGACGGGGCGAAGATGGCCAGCAGGCAGAGCAGGCCGCCGAGCCAGCCGCTCGGGGCCTGGCTCATCGACGCGCCGAGGAACGCGGCGAAGGTGAACAAGGGGCCGGGCATGGCCTGGGCGGCGCCATAGCCGGCGAGGAAGACATCGTTGCTCACCCAGCCGGTGGGCACGACTTCGGCCTGCAGCAGTGGCAGCACCACGTGGCCGCCGCCGAACACCAGCGAGCCGCTGCGGTAGAACGCGTCGATCATCGCCAGGCCCTGATTGGGGATCAGTTGGGCCAGGATCGGCAGGCCGGCCAACACCAGCACAAACAGCGACAACCACATCGCCCCCGCGCGGCGGCTGAGCGTCACGGGTAACGCATCGTGCGCGGCCGGTGGCGTGGGCTTGAACAGCAGCAGGCCCGCCAGCGCCGCCGCGCTGATCACCGCGACCTGGCCCCACGCCGAGGTTTGCAGCAGGGCCACGCACGCCGCGATCAGCATCACGGTGATGCGCGCTGCGTCGCTACACAGATTGCGCGCCATGCCCCACACGGCTTGGGCGACCACGGCGACGGCCACCACCTTAAGGCCATGCAGCGCACCCGGCGGGAGCGCCGTGCTGTGCTGGGCAATGCCCAAGGCGAACAGGATCAGCACAACGGCCGACGGCAGCGTAAACCCCAACCATGCCGCCAGCGCCCCACCGTAGCCGGCCCGCGACAGGCCCAGCGCGATACCTACCTGGCTGCTGGCCGGGCCGGGCAGGAATTGGCACAGCGCGACCAAATCCCCATAACTGCGCTCGCTCAGCCAGCGGCGCCGGGTGACGAACTCGTCGCGAAAGTAACCCAGGTGTGCGACGGGGCCGCCGAAGGAGGTGAGCCCCAAGCGCAGGAAAATCAGAAACACCGACCAGGAGCTGGCGGGGCGATCAGTCGGGGAATGGGCCAAGGTCGGCGTCTCGGTGAGGGCAATAGGGGAGCGGTGTGTCGAGGCACCTTAGCGAATTTTGATGACGTGAAGAAGAGGCCGTTACGTGAAAGCGTAACCCGCGTTGTTGTACTGTTGGCTCCCCAGGACAGGTGCCCACTGCAAAGGATTGAACATGACATTGACCGTCGAAACCTTTCTCGAGTTGGCCATGGCCAACCCCATCAACGCCGAGATCACCGCGCGCCTGCCGGCCCTTGGTGTGAACCAGTGCATGCTGACCGCGGGCTGTCTGTTCCAGGCTGTTTGGAATCATCAGTCGAATCTGCCTGCTGACCAGGGGGTAAAGGACTACGACATTTTTTACTTCGACCCGGACCTTTCCTGGGAGGCCGAAGACGCGGTCATTCGCGCTGCACAGCGGCTGTTCGAGGATTTGGAGGTAGAAATTGAAGTGAAGAATCAGGCGCGCGTTCACCTTTGGTATGGCCAGCGGTTTGGCCGACCGTATCCGCAGCTGCACTCCGCGCGCGCCGGGATTGATCGTTACCTGGTGGCCGGGACGTGCATCGGGCTGGATGTGGCGACGGGTGAGGTGTATGCGCCGTTTGGTTTGACTGATATGGAGCAGGGCCTGCTCAGGATCAACCCGATCAATCCTGAGCCGGAGTTGTTTGCGCAGAAGGCGCGCAGCTATCAGGCGCGGTGGCCTTGGCTGAGGATTGTCGAGGATTAGCCCAGCGCACGCGGCAGTTCGGCAGGTGCTGCGCGCTGATCCCATCGCCGCCTCGCCGGGCTCGACAGCGCCGACATTTGAACGGTGTTGCCGTTAAGCGCGCAGTCGCAGAATCTGCGCCCCGTCAAACGGGTCCGTCAGGTAGTGCGCCTGCACCCCGAAGGTGTCCTGCAGCCGCTGCGGCGTCAGCACGTCCTGCGGCTTGCCCAGCGCCACCAAACGCCCGCGGTCCAGCACGGCCAGGCGATCACAGGTCAGTGCCTGGTTGAGATCGTGCAGGGCGATCAGGGTCGTCACGGGTAACGCCTGCACGCCCTTGAGAATCGACAGTTGATGCTGGATATCCAGGTGGTTGGTCGGCTCATCCAACACCAGAATCTGTGGCCGTTGCGCCAGGGCGCGGGCGATGTGTACGCGTTGGCGCTCACCGCCGGAGAGGCTGCGCCAGGCGCGGTTGCTCAAGTGCATGGCGTCCACGTCGTGCAGCGCCTGGCGCACGATGCGATCGTCTGCCTCGGACCACGGGCTCAGCGCTGACAGCCACGGGGTGCGGCCCAATGCGACAGCGTCGAACACCCGAATGGCATCGTCGGTGTCGGCCTGTTGTTCCACCACGGCCAGACGTTGTGCCACGGTGCGGCGGGGCAGCTCGCCCAGGCGCTCGCCACCCAGGCGTACTTCGCCATGAGCGGGGGTACGCAACCCGGCCAACAGTTTGAGCAAGGTGGATTTACCCGAGCCGTTCGGGCCGACGATCCCGAGGGTTTCGCCGAGCGTCACCTCCAGGTGGATATCCCGCAGCAACTCGGCTTCCCGCACCTTGAAGCCCAGCCCGCTGCAGCTCAATACCGGCGCACTCATCGAGGGTTTCTCCGGCCGATCAGAATCAGTGCAAACACCGGCGCGCCGACCAGCGCAGTGACCACGCCGACCGGAATCACCTGGCCCTTGATCAAGGTGCGCGACAGTACATCCGCTGCAATCAGAAACAGCGCGCCGCCCAATGCGCTGGCCGGCAACAGGCGCGAGTGCCCGGTGCCGAGCAGCAGGCGCGCGGCATGGGGAATCACCAGCCCGACAAAACCGATGGAGCCGACAATCGACACCATCACCGCCGTGACCAATGCCGCGCAGCCCACCAGCACCCATTGCACGCGGCGTACCGGGATGCCGAGGGAGGCCGCCGAGTCGCGGCCGAAGGTGAACGCATCCAGCGCCCGACGATGCCACAGGCACACCGCCAACCCGGCGACCGCCACCGGCACCGCCAGCCACACCGACGGCCAACGCACGCCGCTGAGGTTGCCCAGCAGCCAGAACAGAATGCCGCGCGCCTGTTCGGAGCTGGCCGACTTGGTGATCAGGAACGCGGTGAGCGCATTGAACAGCTGCGAGCCGGCAATGCCTGCGAGGATGATCTGCCCGGTGCCGCTGGACGAACCGCTGGCCCGCGCGAGCAATACCACCAGCGCAAACGCCGCCATCGCCCCGCCGAACGCACCGACCGACAGCGAAACCAAGCCGCCGCCGACACCCATCAGCACCACCAGGACTGCGCCTGTCGACGCGCCGGCGCTGATGCCCAGCAGGTAAGGATCGGCCAGGGGATTGCGCAACAACGACTGCAAAATCACCCCGCAGGTGGCCAGCCCGGCCCCGCATGCGGCGGCGACCAGGGCGCGGGTCAGGCGGTAGTTCCACACCACGCCTTCATCGATCGGGTCCAGCACGTAGCCGGCCGCCCACAGTTTGTTGGCGAGTACCTGCAACACCACCTGCGGCGCGATGGCGGTTTCGCCGATGGCCACGCCGGCGAGCACGGCGATCAGTAGCAATGCCAGGGCGAGTAGGGTTCGTATCATTTCGGCAGGTCGTAGCCGTCGATGGCCGCAGCCAGTTGTTCAAGACCCTCGAAGGTCCGCACGCTGGCCTGCAGGGCCATGGCGTCGAGGATGATGATGCGGTTGTGTTTCACCGCGTCCATGTTGCGCGTCACCGGGTCGCTGCGCAGGAAGGCGAGCTTCTGTGCATGATCGTCGGCCGGGTAGCGGCGGCGGTCCATGCGGGCGATCACCAGCACGGTGGGGTTGGCCTTGGCGATGGTTTCCCAGCCGACGGCGGGCCATTCCTCATCGGACTGCACCACGTTGCGCAGGCCGAGCGTTTGCAGCATGAACTCGGGGACACCCTTGTGACCGGCCACGTAGGGATCGCTGGCCATCTCGGCGCTGGAAAACCACACCAGCGCACTGGCCTGCTTGAGCCCCTTGGCTTGCACGGTGGCGACGGACTTGGCCAGGCGCGCCTTGAGTTCATCGTTGAGTTGCTGGCCGCGATCCTGCACGTCGAAAATCTCCGCCAACTGGCGGATGCCCTTGTAGATCGTGTCGATGCGGAACGGCTCCAGCCGCGTGCCGTCGGCGCCCACCCGGTTGTTCTTGGCTTCGCAGTCGGAGGGCAGCAGGTAGGTGGGGATCTTCAACTCATGAAACTGCTCGCGGGTGCCCACCACGCCTTGCGGGCCGACCACCCATTCCAGTTCGGCCGCCACCAGTTGCGGGCGCTTGGCGATCACCGACTCGAAGCTCGGTTCGTTATTGGCCAGGCGTTCGATGCCGTCGTTCAGCGCCTTGAACTGTGGCAGCACGTTGTTGAACCACAGCGACGTGCCGACCACTCTATCGCCCACGCCGAGGGCATAGAGCATTTCGGTGGCGGCCTGGCCGATGGTCACGGCGCGGGCGGGCGCTTGCGCGAAGGTCAGGCTGCTGCCGCAGTTCTCCACTGTCAGCGGGTACTGAGTGGGGGCCGCTTGGGCCAGGGCACACAGGCCCAGGCCGGTGAGCAGGGCGGTAACGCGTGGCAGCATTGGGCAATCTCCTTGGAGCCGTACCTGGAACAGGGGGTGTACGGTTCGGAAACACGCCCTCGACCGCTGCGGGTGAGGCAGGCAAGGATGTCCTTCCCGGACACCCCGCCGGTTAGTGATTTTGCTGGGCCGGCAGGTCTCCTGACTGATGCGTCGTCGCCACGCTCCAGCCTTCCCGGACGGGGTCCAGTGGCAGTGGGGGAGCGGGCTCGGCATCTACAGTTGCGGGGGCAGTTCCGATTGGCGCGGTGTACCGCGCTTCGGATTCCCTATTAGTCCCGTTTGGGAACCGGCGCGGTATGGTAGTCGATCACGGCGGGGCGATATAGCCTTAGGTCGCCTGGTTACAGACGAATATCTTCAGGGCCCTGGATCAGCGCTTCAATTCGCGTCCCCGTGGCGCGCTCTTCATTGCTGAAACCATCGTAGTCGGCCAGGTTGGCGAAGCGGATACCGGTCAAGCGTTCGATCTGAATCACGCTGCGCTGGTAGGTTCTGAGCTGGCCGAACATGAGGTCGAGCTGACCCAGCTCGCGGTTTTGGTCGATCATGTAGGCGCTGGCGCAGGGCTTGCCGTCGTCGCTGAGGTAGGCGACCACTTTCCAGAACGCTTTGGGGATTTTAATGCCCCGGTAGACGCGATCGTCGTCCGCCAACACCGGGCCGGTAAACACCGTGGCCCGGGCTTTCCAGCGTTGTGTGTTATCGAGAATGTAGTCCTCGAGTTCCAGCCAGGTCTTCTGGTTGAACCCGCTCATCTGCGGTGAGCAGTTGGTGAAGTGGAAGGTGTCGGCATTGGCGATGTTGGCCGCGTCACCCCAGTTGGGGTCCTGTCGGCGCACCAGGTGACCGCGGTCCAGGCCATTGTCGGTGTAGAGCGCGTCGCCCACCTGTGCGCTGATGGGCAGGCGGCCGTCGTAGGCCCAGGCGTCGTTGCTGCGGATGATATCCACATGCTGTGCGCCATCGATATTGGCGCCCACGTAGAGTGCCAGTCGCCTCGAGCGCGACATGGTCACTGAGAAATGCGTGTAGTCCAGGCGCAGCGGCTGTACGTCAGCCAGCAGGGCTTCATCCACCGTGGGCCATGGCACCACGAAGCGGTCGAGAAACGCTTCAGCGTAGCCGCGCCGGTCCTGCAGGTCCTTGGCCGCGGTGACACGCGCAGTCGCCGCCCTGGCCTCCATGAGGCTGGGGCCGGCCGCGAGCAACGGGCGCAGATCGGCGAGCCGGGGGCGGTGCGAAAGGTCGATTTTGGTGGCGCGTGGGGGCATTGTAAGTTCCTCGCAGTCCTCGGATTAACACTACTGCAGCATAGCTTCATGACAATTTGGCCCAAGCCGCCACGGCAGGACTATTCTTGAACGGTTACCCGGACGTTCACCCCACGCCAAAATGGAGCCAGCCAATGTGTGTTCGCCAGCATCGCAACCCGATTTTCTGCCTGATCCCGCCATACATGCTCGACCAGATCGCCCGCAACGGCGATAAAGCGCAACGGGAAGTCGCGTTACGCACACGCGCCAAAGACAGCACGTTTCGTTCGTTGCGCATGGTTGCCGTACCCGCCAAAGGGGTCGCCCACATGGCCCTGCCCATGGGCGCCGAAAAACGGCGTTCGATCTACAGTGCCGAGGGCGCCGATAGCCTGCCGGGCAAGTTGATCCGTGGCGAAGGGCAGCCCGTCAGTGGTGATGTGGCGGTGGACGAGGCCTACGATGGGTTGGGCGCCACATTCGATTTTTTCGATCAGGTCTTCGACCGCAACTCCATAGACGACGCCGGTATGGCGTTGGACGCGACCGTTCATTTTGGCCAGAACTACAACAATGCATTCTGGAACTCGAGCCAGATGGTGTTTGGTGATGGCGATCAGCAACTATTCAACCGGTTCACGATAGCCCTTGATGTCATTGGCCATGAGTTGGCCCACGGTGTGACCGAAGATGAGGCCAAGCTGATGTATTTCAATCAATCCGGTGCGTTGAACGAGTCGCTGTCCGACGTGTTCGGCTCACTGATCAAGCAGTACGCGCTGCAGCAAACGGCGCAAGATGCGGATTGGTTGATCGGCAAAGGGTTGTTTACCAAGAAAATCAAAGGCACTGCGTTGCGCTCGATGAAAGCGCCGGGCACCGCGTTCGATGACAAGCTGCTGGGCAAGGACCCTCAGCCGGGGCATATGGACGATTTCGTGCAGACCTATGAGGACAACGGCGGGGTGCATATCAATTCCGGTATTCCCAACCATGCGTTCTATCAGGTAGCCACGAAGATCGGCGGGTTTGCCTGGGAGCGCGCAGGGCGTATCTGGTATGACGCGCTACGCGATGCGCGGTTGCGGCCGAACGCGGGGTTCCTGCGTTTCGCGCGCATCACCTACGACATTGCCGGTCGGCTGTACGGTGCTGGCAAGGCCGAGCACAAGGCGGTGAAGGAAGGCTGGAAAGCAGTGGGCATTAACGTCTGACAACCCGCCTGGGCGGTGAGGAACAGCCATGCAAATTTCGATCAAGGAAATTGGGGGACCCGCGTTTTTCCCGGGCCTGGCCCGACCGAACACCGTGGAACTGGAGACGCTGCCCGAGGCGGACCAGCAAGAGTTGCGGCAACTGATCGAGGCTTCACACTTCTTTCAGTTGCCGCAAAGCACCGCGCCGGAACCCGGTAATCCAGGCCAGGTGCATTACACCCTGACCGTGACCGAAGGTGAACGCGAGCACACGGTCTGTGTGCTCGCGCCAGTGAAGTCAGAGGCGCTGGACGGGCTGGTGCAGTGCGTGCGCCGGCATATCCGCTGCTGAGCCTGCTGCGCAGCCCGCGGGATCACGCTCCCTTGCCACAGGGGTTGCTGTGGATTATTTGCGATCCAGCCACACCGTCTGCGCATTGCAGAATTCCCGCACGCCAAAGTGCGACAACTCCCGCCCAAAGCCGCTTTTCTTCACGCCGCCAAACGCCACCCGCGGGTCGGACACGCTGAAGGCGTTGACGAAGATCCCGCCGGTTTCCAGCTGGTCGGCGATCTCGCGCGCTTTCGCCGAGTCGCGGGTGAAGATGCTCGCGGTCAGGCCGAACTCGCTGTCGTTGGCCAGGGCCACGGCGTGATCGGCGTCGCGGGCGCTGATGATGGAGGCGACGGGGCCGAACAGCTCTTGTTTGAACGAGGTCATCTGGTCGGTGACGTCGGCCAGTACGGTCGGTGCGTAGTAGTTGCCGGCGCCGGGCACTTTGTCGCCGCCCAGCAGCAGGGTCGCGCCTTCTGCCAGGGTCGCCTGGACCTGGCCGTGCAGTTCGTCGCGCAGGTCGAAGCGGGCCATCGGGCCGACGTAGGTGTGGGTCGAGGTCGGGTCGCCCATCACCAGTTGGCGGCTGGCTTCGACGAACTTGGCGGTGAAGGCGTCCACCACGCCGGCTTCGATGATCAGGCGCTTGGCCGCGGCGCAGACTTGGCCGCTGTTCTGGAAACGGCCGATCACCGCGGCCTGGACGGCGGCGTCGAGGTCGGCGTCGTTGAGCACGATGAACGGGTCGCAGCCGCCCAGTTCGAGCACGCATTTCTTCAGCGCGGCACCGGCCTGGGCGCCGATGGCCATACCGGCGCGCACGCTGCCGGTGAGGGTGACGGCGGCGATGCGTGGGTCGGCGATGGCTTTGGAAACACCGTCCTGGGTCACGTTGAGCACTTCGAACAGGCCTTCGGCAAAGCCGGCTTTGTGGAACGCCGCTTTCATCAGGTAGGCGCTGCCCATCACGTTCGGTGCGTGTTTGAGCACGTAAGTGTTGCCAGCGAGCAGCGTCGGCACGGCGCCGCGCAGGACTTGCCAGACCGGGAAGTTCCACGGCATCACCGCGAGGATCGGGCCCAGCGGGCGGTATTCGATGTGCGCGCTGCCGTTGTCCACCAGCGTCGGTTCCGCGGCGAGCATGGCTGGACCGTGGGCGGCGTACCATTCGCTGAGTTGCGCACATTTCTCGATTTCGGCGCGGGCCTGGACGATGGGTTTGCCCATTTCCAGGGTGATCATCTGCGCCATTGCTTCGGCTTGCTCACGCAGCACGCCGGCCAGGGCCTGCAACCGCTCTGCGCGCTGGCTGAGCGGCTGGCGGCGCCAGGTGCGGAAAGCGGCGGTCGCACGGTTGAGGGTGGCGTCCAGCTGGTTCTCGTTTTCATACGGGTAACTGCCGACCGTTTCGCCGGTGGCGGGGTTGATCGAGAGGGCGTGGGTCTGGTGAGCGATAGCGTTCATGGCACCGTCCTGCTGAAGGTTTGGATTGGAATCAGCGTAAGGGGCTATATCTTTTCTGGAAAGTGAATAATATTAAGCGATACGTTCACGATTGGAGAATGATTTGGACCTGGTGCAGCTGGAAATCTTCAAGGCCGTTGCCGAGCAAGGCAGCATCAGCGCCGCCGCGCAGTTGATTCATCGGGTGCCGTCCAACCTGACCACGCGCATCAAGCAACTGGAGCAGGATCTTGGCGTGGCGCTGTTTATCCGCGAGAAGAGCCGCCTGCGTCTGTCCCCGGCCGGGTGGAATTTCCTCGGCTATGCGCGGCGTATTCTCGACCTGGTACAGGAAGCCCGTGCGACGGTGGCGGGGGAGGAGCCCCAGGGCGCGTTTGCCCTCGGTTCGCTGGAAAGCACCGCAGCGGTGCGTATTCCCGCACTGCTGGCGGCATATAACCAGAAGCACGCCAAGGTCGAGCTGGACCTGAGTACCGGGCCCTCGGGCACGATGATCGAAGGCGTGTTGTCGGGGCGTCTGGCGGCGGCATTCGTCGATGGACCGGTGTTGCATGCCACCCTGGAGGGCCTGGCGGTGTTCGAGGAGGAGATGGTGGTGATTGCACCGCTGCATCACGCGCCGATCACCCGCGGGCAGGATGTGAACGGGGAAAGCATCTATACCTTTCGTTCCAACTGTTCGTACCGCCACCACTTCGAGCGCTGGTTCGCACAGGACGGCGCGGTGCCGGGGCGGATTTTCGAGATGGAGTCTTACCACGGCATGCTTGCCTGCGTCAGCGCCGGGGCCGGCCTGGCGCTGATGCCGCGCAGCATGTTGGAAAGCATGCCGGGGTTTACCACGGTGAGTGTGTGGCCGCTGACGGACAGTTTCCGCGTCTTGCACACTTGGTTGATCTGGCGCCGAGGCACGGTGTCGCAGAGCCTGAACAGCTTCGTAAGGTTACTGGAGGAACGCGTCCTGGCAACCCCATAAAACCAATGTGGGAGGGGGCTTGCCCCTCCCACATTTCAATCTTCATCAGCCGCCGAATTGCAGGGTACCCATCGCCAATTTGGCCATTATCGCTGTCGCACCCAATTGCACCAGCCACAGGGCCAACCCGCCGAGGAATACGCCGAGGGCCACTTGCAAGACCAGGCTTTTCTGGCGCTTGGCTTGCGGCGCGCGCGGGGTGAAGTGGTCCAGTTCGTCGCGGTCGGCACGCAGGTCCAGGTCGTCGTTTCTCATAGGGCTCTCACAGCAAAGGGGCAGTCGGGGTTCAGTCTAGGGGAGCAGGGCGTTTTCTGACAGGCATTAAAAAGGGAAGCCGTAGCTTCCCTTCGTTCAGCGCCGCCAGGTTTATAGAACCTGAACAATCGCCTTCGTTACCGCACCAATGTTCGATTGGTTCAGCGCGGCCACACAGATACGCCCGGTGTCCAGCGCGTAGATGCCAAACTCGGTGCGCAGACGGGTGACTTGCTCAACGGTGAGGCCGGAATAGGAGAACATCCCACGCTGGCGACCGACGAAGCTGAAGTCGTGGCCCGGCGCAGCCTTGGCCAGTTCGGCGACCATCTGCTCGCGCATGCCACGGATGCGCAGGCGCATCTCCGCCAGCTCGGCTTCCCACTGGGCGCGCAGCTCAGGGTTGTTCAGCACTGCGGCCACGACCGCCGCGCCGTGGGTCGGCGGGTTGGAGTAGTTGGTGCGGATCACACGCTTGACCTGGGACAGGATGCGCGCGCTTTCTTCCTTGGATTCGCTGACGATCGACAGCGCGCCCACGCGTTCGCCGTACAGGGAGAACGACTTGGAGAACGAGCTCGATACAAAGAACGTCAGGCCCGATTCCGCGAACAGGCGCACTGCGGCGGCGTCTTCGTAAATGCCATCGCCAAAACCCTGATAGGCCATGTCGAGGAACGGCACCAGGTTTTTCGCCTTGACCACGTCGAGCACTTGTTGCCAGTCGGCCGGGCTCAGGTCGACGCCGGTCGGGTTATGGCAGCAGGCGTGCAGCACCACGATCGATTGCGGCGGCAGGGCGTTGAGGTCGGCGAGCAGGCCAGCACGGTTCACGTCGTGGGTGGCGGCGTCGTAGTAGCGGTAGGTCTGCACCGGGAAGCCGGCTTTTTCGAACAGCGCCTGGTGGTTTTCCCAGCTTGGGTCGCTGATGGCAACCACGGCATTGGGCAGCAGTTGCTTGAGGAAGTCTGCACCGATCTTCAGCGCGCCGGTGCCGCCGACCGCTTGTGCGGTAATCACACGGCCAGCGCTCAGCAGCGGCGAGTCAGCACCAAACAGCAGCTTTTGCACAGCCTGGTCGTAGGCCACGATCCCGTCGATCGGCAGGTAGCCACGGGCGGCGTGTTGCGCCACGCGAATGGCTTCCGCTTCGGCAACGGCACGCAAGAGTGGAATCTTCCCCTCCTCGTTGCAGTAAACGCCCACGCCAAGGTTGACCTTGGTGGTTCGTGTATCGGCGTTGAATGCTTCGTTGAGGCCCAGGATTGGATCGCGTGGTGCCATTTCGACAGCGGAGAACAGGCTCATTTTTGCGGCAGCTCTTTGGGGGAAAGGAGGGACGTGTCGCGCTCCAGCCGAATGCACTAGAGCGGTGCACAAACGGGGAGCTAGTATAGAGGCCATCACGGTCAAGGGCGACAACCGAAACGGCTTTTCGGCCAAGTTTTTCGGTTTATTTACCGACCGTCAGTCTTAATCCAACCTTGAGCGTAGACGGCAGGTCGGACGATTGCCTTGAAACCCGGCACATTCGTCACCACTTCTACAGCTATCATGGTTTTTTCCTGCAACCTGCGATGAAAATTCGCGGGTCGCTGAGCTTTTTTCGTCCTTGGTGGAGTGCAGCCGGGGGTGACTTGAAAGAGGTACGTTATGTCGGATTTCCAGCTCGTCACCCGCTTTGAACCCGCCGGCGATCAACCCGAAGCGATTCGCCAGATGGTCGAAGGCATCGAAGCGGGCCTGTCGCACCAGACGCTGCTCGGGGTGACCGGTTCGGGCAAGACGTTCAGCATCGCCAACGTGATCGCGCAGATCAACCGCCCGACCCTGGTACTGGCACCGAACAAAACCCTGGCCGCGCAGTTGTATGGCGAGTTCAAGGCGTTCTTCCCGAACAACGCGGTGGAGTACTTCGTTTCCTACTACGACTACTACCAGCCCGAAGCCTATGTGCCGTCCTCCGATACCTTTATCGAGAAGGACGCATCGATCAACGACCACATCGAGCAGATGCGTCTGTCAGCGACCAAGGCGCTGCTGGAGCGCAAGGACGCGATCATCGTCACCACGGTGTCGTGCATCTACGGTCTCGGCAGCCCGGAAACCTATCTGAAGATGGTGCTGCACGTCGACCGTGGCGACAAACTCGACCAGCGCGAACTGCTGCGTCGGCTGACGAGCTTGCAATACACGCGCAACGACATGGACTTCGCCCGCGCCACCTTCCGCGTGCGCGGCGATGTGATCGACATCTACCCGGCGGAGTCCGACCTGGAAGCGATCCGCATCGAGCTGTTCGACGATGAAGTCGAGAGCCTGTCGGCGTTCGACCCGTTGACCGGCGAAGTGATCCGCAAACTGCCGCGTTTCACCTTCTACCCCAAAAGCCACTACGTCACGCCGCGCGAAACCCTGATGGGCGCCGTCGAGGGCATCAAGGTCGAGCTGGCCGAGCGCCTGGAATACCTGCGCGCCAACAACAAGCTGGTGGAAGCCCAGCGCCTGGAACAACGCACCCGTTTCGACCTGGAGATGATCCTGGAACTGGGTTACTGCAACGGCATCGAAAACTACTCGCGCTACCTCTCGGGCCGTGAATCCGGAGCGCCGCCGCCGACGCTCTACGACTACCTGCCGGACGACGCGCTGCTGGTGATCGACGAATCCCACGTCAGCGTGCCGCAAGTCGGCGCGATGTATAAGGGCGACCGTTCGCGCAAGGAAACCCTGGTGGAATACGGCTTCCGCCTGCCGTCGGCGCTGGACAACCGGCCGATGCGCTTCGACGAATGGGAACGCATCAGCCCGCAGACCATCTTCGTCTCGGCGACGCCCGGCAATTATGAGGCTGAGCACGCGGGGCGCGTGATCGAGCAACTGGTGCGCCCGACCGGCCTGGTCGACCCGCAGATCGAAATCCGCCCGGCGTTGACCCAGGTCGACGACCTGCTCTCGGAAATCAGCAAGCGCGTGGCCCTGGAAGAGCGGGTGCTGGTCACTACGCTGACCAAGCGCATGTCCGAAGACTTGACCGACTACCTGGCCGACCACGGCGTGCGCGTGCGCTACCTGCACTCGGACATCGACACCGTGGAGCGCGTGGAGATCATCCGCGACCTGCGCCTGGGCACCTTCGATGTGCTGGTGGGGATCAACCTGCTGCGCGAAGGCCTGGACATGCCGGAAGTGTCGCTGGTGGCGATTCTGGACGCGGACAAGGAGGGCTTCCTGCGCTCCGAGCGTTCGCTGATCCAGACCATCGGCCGTGCGGCGCGTAACCTCAATGGCCGGGCGATTCTCTACGCCGACCGCATCACCGGCTCCATGGAGCGGGCGATTGGCGAGACCGAGCGCCGTCGCGACAAGCAGATCGCCTTCAACCTGGCGAACGGCATCACGCCCAAGGGCGTGTTCAAGGACGTCGCCGATATCATGGAAGGCGCCACCGTGCCTGGCTCGCGCAGCAAGAAGCGCAAAGGCATGGCCAAGGCCGCCGAGGAAAGCGCCAAGTACGAAAACGAACTGCGCTCGCCGAGCGAGATCGCCAAGCGTATCCGCCAGTTGGAAGAGAAAATGTACCAGCTGGCGCGGGATCTGGAGTTCGAAGCGGCGGCGCAAACCCGCGATGAAATCGGCAAGTTGCGTGAGCGTCTGTTGGCGGTTTGATTGGTAGTGGCGGTACTGGCCTCATCGGGGGCAAGCCCCCTCCCACATTTGACCGGGTTCCAACTTTGAAATGCCGTCAAATGTGGGAGGGAGCTTGCTCCCGATAGACGCGACACGGTCTCAATGACTCCCCCAGCCTCAAGCCCCGCCGGCAACGCCGTGCTCAACAAAATCACCAGCATGCCCAAGCTTGAAATGCCGTCAAATGTGGGAGGGAGCTTGCTCCCGATAGGCGAGAAAATGTACCAGCTGGCGCGGGATCTGGAGTTCGAAGCGGCGGCGCAAACCCGCGATGAAATCGGCAAGTTGCGTGAGCGCCTGTTGGCGGTTTGATCGGTGGTGGCGGTACTGGCCTCATCGGGGGCAAGCCCCCTCCCACATTTGACCGCATTTCAACGTTGGAACCCGATCAAGTGTGGGAGGGAGCTTGCTCCCGATAGGCGCGAAAATGTACCAGCTGGCGCGGGATCTGGAGTTCGAAGCGGCGGCGCAAACCCGCGATGAAATCGGCAAGTTGCGTGAGCGCCTGTTGGCGGTTTGATCGGTGGTGGCGGTACTGGCCTCATCGGGGGCAAGCCCCCTCCCACATTTGACCGCATTTCAAAGTTGGAACCCGATCAAATGTGGGAGGGAGCTTGCTCCCGATAGGCGCGACACAGTCTCAATGACTCCCCCAGCCTCAAGCCCCGCCGGCAACGTCTTGGTCAACAAAGTCACCAGCATGCCCAAGCTTGAAATGCCGTCAAATGTGGGAGGGAGCTTGCTCCCGATAGGCGCGACACGGCCTCAATGACTCCCCCCAGCCTTAAGCCCCGCCGGCAACGTCTTGGTCAACAAGATCGCGAGCATGCTTACGCCCAACGCGAACCCCACGCAGTGAAACGCATCGTTGTAGGCCATGATCTGCGCCTGCTGGTGCGTAATCTCACTGAGTTTGCCCAGCGCCGCCGTCGGGTTGCCGAACTGTTCCGTCAGCGTTGCCAGCCGCTCCGCCACCTGCGGGTTGGTCGGCACGATCGCTTCGCGTAAATAATCGAAATAGGTCTTGGTGCGCGCATCCAGCAAGGTCGCCAGCAGTGCGATACCGATGGCGCCGCCGAGGTTGCGCAGGATGTTGAACAGGCTGGAAGCCGACCCGGCGTCCTGCGGCAGGATGTAGGCCGTGGCGATCAGCGAGATGGTCACCATGATCAACGGCTGCCCGAGGGCGCGGATGATCTGGATCTGGTTGAATTGGCTGCCGGCAAAGTCTGGGTTGAGCACCCCCGAGGAAAAACTCGCCAGGCCGAACAGCCCGAAGCCTACGGCGCACAGCCATTTGGGCGACACGTATTTCATCAGCTTGGGCACCAGCGGGATCAGGAACAGCTGCGGAATGCCCATCCACATGATCACTTCGCCGATCTGCAGCGCGTTGTAGTTCTGGATCTGCGCCAGGTACAGCGGCAGCAGATAGATCGAGCCATACAAGCCGACGCCCATCCCCAGGCTGGAAATACTCGACAGGCCGAAGTTGCGATTGGCCAGGATGCCAAGGTTGATCAGCGGGTTGGGTTTGGACAGCTGCACAATCACGAAGGTGATCAGGCTCAGCAGGGCGATGCTGCCCAGGCTGACGATCAGGTTCGACTCGAGCCAGTCCTTGCGGTGGCCTTCTTCCAGAAACACCTGCAAACAGCCCAAGCCGATGGCGAGGCTGACGATGCCGGCGTAGTCGGTGCTTTTGAGCAACTCCCAGTGGGGCGCCTTTTTTTCCAGGCCGTAGAGCAGCCCGGCGATCATCAGCAGCCCGGGCGGCACGTTGATGTAGAAGATGTATTCCCAGCCCCAGTTTTCCGTGAGCCAGCCGCCGATGGTCGGGCCGATGGACGGCGCGAAGGTGGCGGTCATGGCAAACATCGCCATGCCTTTGGCGCGGTGATGCTCGGGCAGCTTGATCAGGGTCAGGGTGAACGCCAGCGGGATCAGCGCGCCGCCGGTAAACCCCTGCAGGGCGCGGAACACGATCATGCTTTCCAGGCTCCAGGCCATGGAGCACATCAGCGAGGCGATCAGGAACCCCACCGACACCCACACCGCCAGGCGCCGTGCCGAGAGCAACTGCACCAGCCAGGCGGTGAGGGGGATCATGATGATTTCGGCCACAAGGTAGGAGGTGGAAATCCACGAGCCTTCTTCCAGGGTGGCCGACAGCGCGCCCTGGATGTCCTTGAGGGACGAGTTGGTGATCTGGATGTCGAGCACCGCCATGAAGGCGCCGAGCATCACGCTCATCACCGCGATCCAGTCGCGCCGGGTCGGTTCGCCGACCGGGCGCAGCAGTTGATCACCGGCCATCAGGCTGATCTTTGATGTTCACTTTGACCGTAACGGACATGCCGGGGCGGATCTTGCCCTTCAGCGGGTTATCCGCAGCAAACGTAAGTTTCACCGGAATCCGTTGTACGACTTTGGTGAAGTTGCCGGTGGCATTGTCCGGCGGCAATAGGCTGAACTGCGCCCCGGAGGCCGCGAACAGGCTGTCGACCCGCGCCTCGATCGGCGTATCGCCGTAAGCATCGAACGTCAGCTCGGCCTTTTGCCCAGGCTGCATGTGGCCGATCTGGGTTTCCTTGAAGTTGGCCTGAATCCAGATGTCCTGGTCGGGGACGATCGACAGCAGGTAGGCACCGGCCTGTACGTATTGGCCGTTGCGCGCGGCGCGTTGGCCGACCAGGCCGCTGATGGGCGCGTGGATTTCGCTGCGGGTCAGGTTCAGCTCGGCCTGGGCCAGGTCGGTTCTGGCGTTGGCGATCAGCGCGTCGAGGCGCTTGATCTCGGCATTCAGCGCGTTGACCTGCTGGCGCTGCCCCTGCAAGTCGGCCTGGGCCATGGCCACTTGGGAGCGGGCGATATGGTTGTCGGCGGAGAGGGTGGTCACCCGTTCTTCCGAGACGTAGCCGGGTTTGCGCAGGGTTTGGGCGCGGGACAGGTCGATCTGCGAGCGGCCCAGGCTGGCCTGGCTGGACGCGACTTTGGCTTCGCCGGCGGCGATCAGGCTGGCTTGCTGGGTCAACTTGCTCTGCGCCTGGGTGCGCTCGGCTTCGCGCATGGCGAGGGCGGCGTTGGCGCGGTCCACGGCGAGGTGGAAGTCGTCGTCTTCAAGCCTCACCAGCAACTGGCCTTGTTGCACGTGTTCGTTGTCGCCCACCAGCACCTCGACAATCCGCGCGCCGAGCTGGCTGGAGACACGGGTGATCTCACCCTGCACGTAGGCGTTGTCGGTGCTTTCGTAGAAGCGGCCCCTGAGGAACCAATGGGCGAAGAAACCCAGGGCGATCAGGCTCACGATCAATACGAAGATAAGCAGGCGGCGTTTCAGTGGGGCAGGCATGGGCGCGGAGTCTGTAACAAGAGGTAATGGAATATAACCAGCCAGCCAGCTGGCAAATAGCTACGGCGAGTCTCCAGGCTCAAACTTGGCCTATATGCCATGCTCGGTACGGAGGACGCTGGAGCCTAAGTGCCCATGGCTGTTACCATTCCCCCCTTGTTTCAATTTCAGTTATATCGCCCATTCGAGACCAGCCATGACCACCGTCCGCACGCGCATCGCGCCATCGCCTACCGGGGACCCCCACGTCGGCACTGCCTACATCGCCTTGTTCAACTACTGCTTTGCCAAGCAGCACGGCGGTGAATTCATCCTGCGGATCGAAGACACCGATCAACTGCGTTCGACCCGCGAGTCCGAACAGCAGATTTTCGATGCCCTGCGCTGGTTGGGCATCACCTGGTCGGAAGGCCCGGACGTCGGCGGCCCGCACGGCCCGTATCGCCAGAGCGAGCGCAGCGACATCTACAAGCAGTACACCCAGCAGTTGGTCGACATGGGCCATGCGTTCCCCTGCTTCTGCACCGCCGAAGAACTGGACCAGATGCGCGCCGAACAACAGGCCCGTGGCGAAACCCCGCGCTACGACGGCCGTGCGCTGCTGCTGTCGAAAGAAGAAGTGGCCGCGCGCCTGGCGGCCGGCGAGCCCCATGTGATCCGCATGAAGGTGCCGAGCGAAGGCGTGTGCGTGGTGCCGGACATGTTGCGCGGCGACGTCGAGATCCCGTGGGACCGCATGGACATGCAAGTGCTGATGAAGACCGACGGCCTGCCGACGTACTTCCTGGCCAACGTGGTCGATGACCACCTGATGGGCATCACCCATGTGCTGCGCGGGGAAGAATGGCTGCCCTCGGCGCCGAAGCTGATCCTGCTCTACGAGTACTTCGGCTGGGAACAACCGCAGCTGTGCTACATGCCGCTGCTGCGCAACCCGGACAAGAGCAAGCTGTCCAAGCGCAAGAACCCGACCTCGGTGACCTTCTACGAGCGTATGGGCTTCATGCCCGAAGCGATGCTCAACTACCTGGGCCGCATGGGTTGGTCGATGCCGGACGAGCGCGAGAAGTTCTCGCTGCAGGAAATGGTCGATAACTTCGACCTGTCCCGCGTATCGCTGGGCGGGCCGATCTTCGATATCGAGAAGCTGTCGTGGCTCAATGGCCAGTGGCTGCGTGACCTGCCGGTGGAAGAGTTCGCCAGCCGCGTGCAGCAGTGGGCGTTGAACCCCGAGTACATGATGAAGATCGCGCCGCTGGTGCAGGGCAGGGTGGAGACGTTCAGCCAGGTCGCACCGTTGGCCAGTTTCTTCTTCGCCGGTGGCGTGAACCCGGACGTCAAACTGTTTGAGTCGAAGAAACTCTCCGCCGATCAGGTGCGCCAGTTGATGCAACTGATCCTGTGGAAGCTCGAAAGCCTGCGCCAGTGGGAGAAGGACGCCATCACCGCGACGATCCAGGCCGTGGTCGAATCCCTCGAGCTGAAATTGCGCGATGCCATGCCGTTGATGTTTGCCGCGATCACCGGGCAGGCCAGTTCGGTGTCGGTACTCGACGCGATGGAAATTCTCGGCCCGGACCTTACGCGTTTCCGTCTGCGCCAAGCCCTTGATTTGCTTGGTGGTGTGTCGAAGAAAGAAAACAAAGAGTGGGAGAAGCTGCTGGGCGCGATCGCCTGAGTCAGCGCTTGTGGCGGCCAAACCCCGGTTTTTCGGGGTTTGGTTGGTAAGTGATTGTTATCCCGGCAAAAAATTTTGGAAATTGTTGAAAATAAATTTGACACGTTCCCAAAGCGCCATTAAGATTCGCCCCGTCCTCACCGATGAGGGGCTATAGCTCAGCTGGGAGAGCGCTTGCATGGCATGCAAGAGGTCAACGGTTCGATCCCGTTTAGCTCCACCAATTTACAGGTTCAAGGTCTGGCCACACCGTCCTTGAATCGATCAGGCCTAGCTTGATCAGGTTGTACAGAAGGTTTTGTCCCCTTCGTCTAGTGGCCTAGGACACCGCCCTTTCACGGCGGTAACAGGGGTTCGAGTCCCCTAGGGGACGCCAGTTTCAACAAGCAGTTCGCAAGGTCTGCTGCGCCGCGAGGCGAAAAATCCGGGGCTATAGCTCAGCTGGGAGAGCGCTTGCATGGCATGCAAGAGGTCAACGGTTCGATCCCGTTTAGCTCCACCAATTTACAGGTTCAAGGTTTTGGCCACGCCGCCCTTGGATCGATCAGTCTCAGCCTGATCAGTTGTATAGAAGGTTTGTGTCCCCTTCGTCTAGTGGCCTAGGACACCGCCCTTTCACGGCGGTAACAGGGGTTCGAGTCCCCTAGGGGACGCCACGATTACCCGCTCTGCGGGATTTTTAAGGGTCATTCAATTATTGAATGGCCCTTTTGTTTGTCTGGCGTTTGGCCAATTCTCCCTTCCCTTGCCCCTCCGGGCTTCTGACCAATGGTCGTGCCGCTCGCTTGCGAAATATTATTATGGCTATAATATTTAACCCATGAGAGTCGGAGGCACACGATGAGCGATAAAAAAGCGCAAACCCGCGAACGTATCCTGCAGGCCGCCAGCGCCGCGTTGGTCCAGCGTGGCCCGGCCGAGCCGAGCGTTGGCGAGGTCATGGGGGCGGCGGGGCTGACTGTCGGCGGCTTCTACGCGCACTTTGAAAGCAAGGATGCGCTGATGCTGGAAGCCTTCAGCCAATTGCTGGCCCAGCGCCGTGCATCGATCGACGACATGGATGCCCAACTCACCGGCGAAGAGCGCCGTGGCCTGGTTGCGGCGTTTTACCTGTCGCGCAAGCACCGCGACTCCACGGCCAAGGCTTGCCCGATTCCGGCAACCGTGGGCGAGATGGGCCGCCTGCCGGACGCCTTTCGCGATGTCCTCAACGAACATGTGGAACTGATGGCCGCACAACTGGCCGCCAGCCCGGAAGACACTGACAAGGCCCTGGCGGACATGGCCTTGATGGTCGGTGGGCTGGCATTGGCGCGTGCCCTGGGGCCGGGTGAATTGTCCGATCGTGTGTTGCGTGCCGCCAAGTCGGCCATACGTTAAGAGGGGTTGTAAAAATGGGCGCATTGACCTGGATTCGTGGCGTCAACGGCACCTTGGGGCGCCTGGCGCCGCACACGGTGGCCAACAGCATGCGGCGGGTGTTCATGACCCCGCGGGATCTGCCACCGCGGGATTGGGAGTTGCCGCTGCTGGCGCACGCAGAGCGCGTCACCTTGCGTTTCGGCCTGTCGGCGTTGCGCTGGGGCCAGGGCCCGGCGGTGCTGCTGATGCACGGTTGGGAAGGCCGGCCCACCCAGTTCGCCAGCCTGATCACTGCGCTGGTGCAGAACGGCTATTCGGTATTCGCCCTCGATGGCCCGGCCCATGGCCGTTCGCCGGGGCGTGAAGCCCACGTACTGCTGTTTGCCCGCGCGATGCTTGAAGCGGCGGCCGAGCTGCCGCCGTTGCATGCGGTGGTCGGCCACTCCATGGGCGGCGCCAGTGCGATGCTGGCGGTGCAATTGGGGCTGCGTACCGAAGCGCTGGTGAGCATTGCCGCGCCGTCGCGCTTCCTTGATGTGCTCGGCGGGTTTGCCGGGATGGTCGGTTTGCCGTCGCGGGCGCGCTCAGCGTTTATCCAGGAAGTCGAGCTGACCCTGGGCATGCCGCTCAAGCACTTGGACGTGGCCCATTACCAGATGGGCCTCCCCGGCCTGATCGTGCATGCCGAAGACGATACCTTCGTGCCGGTCAGCGCTTCCCAGGTTATCCACGACGCCTGGTTCGACAGTCGCCTGTTGCGCCTGGAGCAGGGCGGGCACCAGCGCGTGCTGGCCGATCCGCGGGTGGTCGAGGCAGTGCTGGCGCTGCTGGCGGGCAGCTGTTTACAGGCGCGCCAAACTGCCTGATACACTGCCCTGCCGACATCAATCGACTGGAGCAAGGCATGGGCTGGGATTTGGCAACGCCGTTTATCATCGATCTGCAGGTCGTCGCTGAGGACATCGACGGCCTGGGGCACGCCAATAACGCGGTGTACGTGTCCTGGCTGGAGCGTTGCGCCTGGCGCCATTCCCAGCGCCTGGGGCTGGACCTCACCGAGTACCGGCGACTGGACCGCGCCATGGCCGTGGTGCGCCATGAGATCGACTACCTGGCGGCCGCCTATGAAGGCGACGAGCTGCAACTGGCGACCTGGATCGTCGACTGGGACCAGCGCCTGAAAATGACCCGGCGTTTCCAACTGGTACGCCCTCGCGACGGCGCGACCCTGCTGCGCGCACAAACCACCTTTGTCTGCATCGAACTGTCCAGCGGCAAGCCCAAGCGCATGCCGGCGGAGTTTCTCGACGGCTACGGCGCCGCCCTGACAGGGGGTTAACGGTCGCGGCGGGAAACCCAGTAAACTGCGCCACGATTTTTGTTGAGTGTTTTCCATGCAAATTGCTTTGGCGCCCATGGAGGGGTTGGTCGACAACATCCTGCGGGACGTGTTGACCCGCGTGGGCGGTATTGACTGGTGCGTGACCGAGTTCATCCGTGTCAACGACCGCCTGCTTACCCCGGCCTATTTCCACAAGCTCGCCCCCGAACTGCTGCACGGTGCCCACACCGCTGCTGGCGTGCCGCTGCGTGTGCAGTTGCTCGGTTCCGACCCGGTGTGCCTGGCAGAGAACGCGGCCCTGGCCTGCGAGTTGGGCTCCGAGGTGATCGACCTGAATTTCGGCTGCCCGGCCAAGACCGTCAACAAGTCCCGTGGCGGCGCGGTGCTGCTCAAGGAGCCGGAGCTGCTCAACCGCATCGTCGAGCATGTGCGTCGCGCAGTGCCGGCGCATATCCCGGTGACCGCCAAGATGCGCCTGGGCTTCGACAGCCCGGATGGCGCGCTGGTATGCGCGACGGCGCTGGCCGAGGGCGGCGCGGCGCATATCGTCGTGCATGCGCGGACCAAGACCGATGGCTACAAACCGCCGGCTCACTGGGAGTGGATTCCACGCGTGCAGGATGTGGTCAAGGTGCCAGTGTTCGCCAATGGCGATATCTGGAGCGTCGAAGACTGGAAGCGTTGCCGCGAAGTCAGCGGCGCCGAAGACATCATGCTGGGTCGCGGGCTGGTTGCGCGTCCGGATCTTGCGCGGCAGATCGCGGCGGCACGCGCCGGCGACGACGTCGTGGCAATGACCTGGGCGCAGATGCAGCCGATGCTCCAGGACTTCTGGACCCAGTCGGTGGCCCAACTGACCGAACGCCAGGCGCCCGGCCGGCTGAAGCAGTGGTTGGCGATGCTGACGCGCAATTACCCGGAGGCCGTCGAGCTGTTCACCGCCATGCGTCGGGAGACGGATTTGGAGCAGGTGAGCCGGTTGTTGGGGATGGCCCATCCTGCCGCGTCTGAGGGGTGACCCGTTGCGCTTGAATGCGCCGCTCGTTTGTTTGAAGAAAATGCCCCGTATCGAAAGATGCGGGGCATTTTGCGTTTTTGCGCGAGGAAGTCGGGGCGAAATAACACAGCCGGATGCCGTGCAGGTTTTGGGGTTGTGTCGGTAAGTTGCCCCGAGGGTGGTTTATTAGCGTGTGTGTCCAGTCGGATCTGGCTAAGGCTACTTGGTTTGCGGTCTTTTAAAAATTAACAGGGGGAAAAGTCCGAAAGTTTGATTTGGTTTCCTTATATGAGTCGCGATTTCTGGAACTCGATAGCCTCGTATTCCACGAAAGTATCGACTGTGAAGCAGCAAGGGTTGTTTCCAGTCGATAAAAAACTCTCGCCTGCCCCGCTGATTAACCGAGCCGGGCCGTGCCAATAAGGAACTTACTGATGTCGCTATCGATTAATCATTCACCTTTGTTCAACGGCGATACAACATCCATGGAGCGGTTGTCGCCATCCATGTCGAAAACCTTCACGCAAACCGGCACATTGGGGGCCAATACGACTGTGGCTCACCCTGGCGTGCCTCATGACCCTTTCAAGGTTTCGAACAGCAACATGACAATCGAGACAGGCGGGCTTGCGCGCTTGCTTGACATGCTGGAGCAGGTTGTCAAAACCGTGCGTGAGATGTTTTCGGGGCGGAACATGGTGTCCGGCATGTTGCCTGGGGCGGATAAAACGCCCGCCATTCCGGTGGATGCGAGCAAGCTGCCGGAGAAGCCTGGACACCTCGCATTGACGGCTGATCGGCGAGGCCAGCCGGCTCTTCCGGTGTCACCCCACATGCATCAATCCGCTGCCTCCGTGATCAAGGATGCCGACAATCAGGTGCAAGTGAACGTTAACGTCGGTCATTGTCATTGCCCCGATACGAAGGCGCTGAGCGGCGAAACGAAACCGAATGCGGCAGCGGTTTTACCTCGCGTCATGCCGATGCCGGAAGCCGCTCGCAAGGTTGAAGTGGTGCCTGTGCACACGCCTACGCCTACGCCCATGCCTACGCACACGCACACGCCTGCGCCTACGCCCATGCCTACGCACACGCCTACGCCTACGCCCATGCCTACGCACACGCACACGCCTGCGCCTACGCCCATGCCTACGCCCATGCCTACGCCCATGCCCATGCCTACGCCCATGCCCATGCCTACGCACACGCACACGCCTACGCACAAGCACACACCTACGCCGGAGGTCATGCCGGCACCCAAGCCGGGTGTGCATGCGCTTGAGGTCAAGCCGCGACCGGCCACCCCGGAAGTACCGGCGATCACGCCACAGCCACAGCCACAACCACAGCCACAGCCACAACCACAACCACAACCAGATACGCCTACCCCGGATATAACCAGTCCCGGCCCGGCTGAACGTCAATCTGATATGCGCGACTGGCGGACCAGCCGCCGGCCTGCATTCAGAGCCTGACGTCAGCAACTTCCTTTATACGTATTGAACTGGATGTGCACTTCTTTGGGACTGATGTTCCGGGAAGTGCCTGCAAGTGGAGGCCCGTATGTCATGTTGTTCAATTAATAATATTGCGCGTGTTGTGGATGTTCGTCAGGTACTTCCTGTCGATTCCATGAAAGCAAAAAATGAACAGTTTGCGCAATTAAGCGGTTTCTTGAGTGTGCCGTCTCCGGCGAGCCAGGGGGTACTGGAGCACGTGCGGGAAAATACTCATGGCGTGGCGAATAATTCAGAGCCGCTCGATAAGTTAATGACGCTGTTTACTTCGTTTTTAACTCAGCTGATTAACTTGGTCTCTGATAACAAAGAGAAGCCGGTGCCGGGAATATCCCCATCGCGGCCGGAGGTCACTACGCCTGTGGTGCCTGCGCCGGCGCCGCCCAAACCCGAGCCTGCGGCGATGATCGCGGGCCTTTCGAAGAAGCGCAACGGCGCGAAGCCCGACAATATCTGGAGCGGCTTTCGCCAAGGGCCGGATGGCAACTGCGTGACGGTATCGGCCATCAAGGCGGCGATGTACCAGTTTGGCCAAAGCCCTACGGATATTTTCAAGGAGGTGAAAAAAACCGAGCGTGGTTATCACGTGGTCATGCGCGATGACGTAACCGTCAACCTGACGGACCGGGAGCTCGCCGAAGGTGCGCGTGGGGCAAAATTTGTCGGGGCTGACAAAGAGATGCTCAAAGACGCGCAATTTCTTTTCGCGATCAGCGCCAAGCGTGCCCAGGACGAAAACAACGATGGCAGGGCGGCACGCAGTTTCGGTGCGGCGATCCGCAGCCTGAATGATGGCGAGGATGAGCGAGGGCCGGGGGAGGGGTTGAAGCGGCTGGGGCTGAGCAAGCACATGAAGAGGGTCCCCGTGCGTGAGCTCGCCAAGGGGCAGTTGGGCATGTGCAATCGGGCCCGGCATTCGGTGGCGGTCATCAACGGTCGCGAAGAGCTATGGGGGCGACAGGGAAAAGCGCCCACGCACGGCGATGCCATAGCTCTGGTGCCATAGCCCTATTGGTGAATCCGTTGAATTGAAGGGCTGCGAACGGGGCAGTCAGCCCAAACCTGGCTGCCCGTTCGGCTGCTTATTTTTTACAAGCGTCAGGAACCCAGTGCATGTATATCTCCACAGCTAGCCGTTCGATGATCGAAACGGCCCAGCAGCGCGGGGCTTCTCCCGTATTTCCGGTGAAACCCGCAGGTGAAAGGCCGGCTGATATCGCTTCGGCATTCCACACGAGCGAGCGGCGCTTCGGCGAGAGTTTTGATTGCAGCAGCCACGCGGCGGTGATCAAGTTGATGATGATGACGTTCGGTCAGCGTCCAGCCGCGATGTTTAACGAGTTGCTACCCTCGGGCGATGGGTACGACGTCACGATGAAGGATGAATTCAAGCTGCACCTGTCCCGCCAGGAGTTGCAGCAGGCGTCGCAGGCTTCCCGCTTCACGGGGGCGGACGCCGGCGTGGTAAAGGATGCCAATTTCATGTTTGCCGCCTTTGTCAAACGCAAGCAACTGACCGGGGGCTATGCCACGTTCGAAGCCGCCTTGGCAAAGACACTCGAGGGCGAGACCACCCAGCGTTGTCTGCAAGGCATGGGGGTGTTCGGCCTGTCGCAGTTCGTCCCGGTGAGCGATATGGCGGGCAAGGGCGCGGTAGGGGTGCTGGAGACCCATAACCGCGGGTCGGCGCTGGTGCGCGAGGGGGTCAGGCATGATGGCGGGACACCACGAACGGCTGATCGGGGCTATGGGTATGTCTTGTTCGATGATCAACTGCCGCCGCCGAGCAATCGCGGCGCCGCCCCTGTGGTCGCGAGCGTCCGGCCCGCGGACATCTGGAGCGGGTTTTACCAGGGGGTCGAAGGCAATTGCGTCACGGTCTCGGCGATCAAGGCGGCGATGATCCGGTTCGGGCAAGACCCGAGGGCGATCTATAAGCAGGTTCAAATCACGCCGACGGGGTTTGACGTGGTCATGCGAGATGCCTTCCGGTTGCAACTGACCCACGAGGAAGTGCGCCAGGCTGCCGCCGAGTCGAACTTTCATGGCAATAATCGACAGTTGCTGAATGCCGCGCACTTTTTGTACGCAGTCAGTGCCAAGCGCGCGCAGATCGAGAACAACGATTTTCGTGCCCGCCAGAGTTACACGACGGCTCTGCAAACCCTCAACGATGGCGAGTACCCTGGCGAAGCGCTGCGCCGCCTGGGGTTGTTTGGCTACGTGCGTGAAAGCACGGTCGCAGAGTTGGCCAACGGGGCGATCGGCACCCTGGCAGACAACTGGCATTCGGTGGCGGTGATCGATGGGGCGCTGGATTTCTATGGAAAAAAGCACGACCTGGCCTCATCGCGCTGGATGAGTTCGGGGTTCCGGGCCCTGAAGCTGGTCTGAGCCTCAATCCAGCAAGAGCCTGAACCCTTCTATCGGTAAGGGCCGGCTGTGCAAATAGCCCTGGAACAAGTGGCAGCCCAGCTTTTGCAGGAACGCCAGTTGCTCCGGGGTTTCGACGCCTTCGGCGATCACTTCCAGGTTCAAGCTGCGCGCCATGGCCACAATGGCGCGGATGATTTCGGCGTCGTTGGGGTCGTGGGTGGCATCGCGCACGAATGACTGGTCGATCTTCAGCGCATCCACCGGCAAGCGCTTGAGGTAGGTGAGCGATGAGTAACCGGTGCCGAAGTCGTCCATCGCAAAACTCACACCGAGCTTTTTCAGGCGACGCATTTTGCTGATGGTGTCATCCAGGTTCTGGATCACGATGCCTTCAGTGATTTCCAGTTTCAGCAGGCAGTAAGGCAGTGAATGCCGCTTGAGGCTGTGCTCGACGCGTTCGACAAAGTCGTTCTGGCGGAACTGCCGGGGGCTGATGTTCACGCACAGGCTGAAATTCAGCGGGTCCACCTTGCCTTCTTTGATCAATTGCTCGAAGGCGGCGCACGCTTCGTCGAGTATCCAGGTGCCGACTTCGAGGATCAGCCCGCTGTCTTCCAGCACCTTGATGAATTCGGACGGCGCCTGCGCGCCCAGTTGCGGATGCTGCCAGCGCACCAGCGCCTCGGCGCCGACGATCTTATTGCCGCGCGCGTCCACCTGGGGTTGGTAATGCACGCTGAATTCGCCGCGTGACAGGGCCAGGCGCAGGTCGGTTTCCATGCGCAGGCGTTCGCTGGCGGTTTTCTGCATGCTGTTGTGGAACATCTGCGTGGCGTTGCGCCCCGAATCCTTGGCGCGGTACAGCGCGATGTCGGCACGTTTGAGCAGGTCGGCCGGGGTCGAGCCATGATCGGGGATCAGCGCCACACCGATGCTCGGCGTGACTTGCAGGCGTTGGCCGTCGAGGAACATCGGTTCGGAGAGCAATTCACGCAGGGTGTCGGCCAGTTCCTGAACCTGGGCGCTGACTTCGGTGCGCGTGCCATCCAGGCCGCTGAGCAGCACCACGAACTCATCGCCGCCCAGGCGCGCCACGGTATCTTCCATACGCACGCTGGCTTCGAGGCGCGCGGTGACGATTTTCAGCACGGTGTCGCCCACCGGGTGACCGAGGGAATCATTGATGTGCTTGAAGTGGTCGAGGTCGAGAAACAGCAATGCACCGCGCAGGTTATGGCGCTTGAGCAGGGCGATCTGCTGGCTCAGGCGGTCCATCAGCAGTGCGCGGTTGGGCAGGTTGGTCAGCGGGTCGTGGTAGGCCAGGTGGCGGATCTGCGCCTGGGCGTTTTTCAACAGGCTCACATCCCGCGCGGTCAGCAACAGGCAAGGGGTTTCGTTGAGGGTGATTGGCTCGACAGAAACCTCCACCGCCAGCACATCGCCGCGCTTGTTGTGCCAGAGCATTTCCAAATGGCGGATACGGCCTTTGAGTTGCAGTTCGGCCAGCAGCACCGCGCGCTGGTTTTCATCGGCCCAGATGCCGACCTGGTACAGCGTCAGGCCGATGACGTCTTCGGCACGAAAACCGGTCAAGCGGCAGAACCCGTCGTTCACCTCCACATAGCGGCCGGTGTCGTGTTCGGTGATGGAAATCGCGTCGGGGCTGGAATGGAAGGCCTTGGCGAATTTTTCTTCGCTGGCCTTCAGCGCGGCCTCGGAGCGTTGCTGCTGGGTAATGTCGCGCAGGGTGGTGACGATGCACGGCTGGTCGCCGACCTTGATCATCCGGCTGGAAATCACGCAGGTCAGGGCCTGGCCGCTTTTGTGGTGCGCGATGATCGCCACGTTGTTCAGCGCCTGGTCGCGAATCACCTGTTCGATGCGTTGCAGGCGCTGGCTCGACTCGTCCCACAGGCCGATCTGTTCGGCGCTCATGTTGATCACTTCGGCGGCCGTCCAGCCAAAGGTCTGGGTGAAGGCGGGGTTGATCTCGATGAACTCGCCGTTGTCCAGGCGGGTGACGCAGATCGGGTCGGGGCTGGCCTGGAACAGGCTGGCGAATTTTTCTTCGGAGGCGCTCAGGCGTTGTTCGCGCTCGACCTGGTCGGTGATGTCCAGCAGGGTGCCGGCCATGCGCAGTGGCGCGCCTTTTTCGTCGCGGTACAGGCGTGCGCGGCTTTCCAGGTAGCGCGGGCTGCCGTCTTCCAGTTGTACACGGTAAGTCAGCTGATAGTTGCCGGCCGGGCCTTCGCGCAGGGTGCGATAGGCGTTGCGCATACTCTCGCGCTCTTCCTTGGGCATGCCCTCGAAAAACGCCTCGAACGATTCATGGAACGCTTCCGCCGGCAGGCCGTGCAGTTGGGCGGCGCGGGCCGAGCCGTAGAGCATGCCGGTGGGAATGTGCCAGTCCCAGGTGCCCAATTGCGCGGAGTCCAGGGCCAGGTCCAGGCGCTCCTGGCTGTCTTTCAAGGCTTGCTCGGCGTTTTTGCGCTCGGTGGTGTCGAGAAAGGTGCTGATCAGGTAGGCCTCGCCGTCCAGCTCGACCTTCTGCGCGCAGAGCGTGCCATCGTGGATCTGCCCGTTGCTGGCACAGAATTGCACTTCCATGGTGATGGGTTCGCCCTTGCGCTGGGTGGCCCTGACCAACTGCGCACGCTGTTCAGGGTGGAGCCACAGGCCGAGGTCCAGGGTGGTGCGACCGATGGCGTCGGCGACCGGCCAGCCGAAGAGGATCTGGAAATACTGGTTGGCTTCGCTGATCAAGCCGTCGGACTGGCGGGTGAACAGGACCATGTTCGGGCACAAGTGAAACAGCGTGGCGAAGCGCTTTTCGGAGTGGCTGAGGGCGTGTTCCCGTTCGCGCTGGCGGGTGGTCTCGCGGATCACGCCGATCATGCGGCGCCGGCCGGTTTTGTCCGGCGCCAGGCTGCCGTTGATTTCCAGCCAGTGCTGGCTGCCATCCGGCCACTGGATGTGGTGGTGCATGGCCTGCTCGAACGGCTCGCCGGCCAGCACCGCGTGAAACGCGCGTATCACCCGGGCGCGGTCTTGCGGCGCGAGCAGGTCCAGGTACTCCAGATCCTTGGGCAACGGTTGGCGCGGGTCGAAGCCGAACAGCGCCTGGGTGCCCCGCGACCAACTGATACGCCCGGTATCGATTTCCCAGCACCATGCACCCAGCCGTGCAGCGTTAAGCGCTGCCAGCAGTTGCGGGGCGCTGTCCCAGCTTTGTTCCGCCTCTTCAGGGTCGAGGGCGTAAATGCGGGGCAGGGGTGGCATAGGGTCGACGGGATTGCGCATTATCAAAAAGCCTTGGCTCGATGGGCGTTCGGCGCGGTTTTATTCAGGCCTTGAGGCCGCACAGCTTCATGCCGGTGTCCCTGGCAGCTCGACCTGTGCATCCAAGAGGCTCATAAAAGCCCGCGCAGCGTTCGACAGTGTCCTTTCGGTATGCACGATATAGCCTAGCTGGCGACTGAGTTGTATGCCCGGCAAAGCGATACTTGTCACCTGATCGTCGAGCATGGTGCGCGGTAATACGCTCCACGCCAAGCCGATGGACACCATCATTTTGATGGTTTCCAGATAGTTCGTGCTCATCGCGATGTTCGGCGTGAGGCCCTGGGCCTCGAACAGGCGGCTGACAATGTGATGGGTAAAGGTGTTGCCGCCGGGGAAAACCGCCGGGTGCCCGGCGATGTCCGCCAGGGTGACCGAGCCGTTGCGGGTCAGGCTGTGCTCCGGCGCCACCACGAAATCCAGCGGGTCGTCCCACACCGGGGTGGCGCGCACCAGGTTGTGCGGCTCGGGCGCCAGGGTGATCACCGCCACTTCGGCGCGGCCATGCAGGATCTCTTCGTAGGCCACTTCCGAGTCGAGAAACTGAATATCCAGCGCCACGTTGGGGTATTGCCGGGTAAAGGTGCGCAGGATCGGCGGCAGGCGATGCAGGCCGATGTGGTGGCTGGTAGCCAATGTGAGGCGCCCGCTGACTTCACCGGTGAGGTTGGTGAGGGCGCGCCGGGTGTCGTCCAGGACGTTGAGAATCTGATAGGCGCGCGGCAGCAGGGCGCGCCCGGCTTCAGTCAAGCCGACTTCACGGCCCAGGCGATCGAACAGGCGCACCTTCAGTTGTTGCTCGAGGCCGGCAATGCGTTTGCTGATGGCCGGTTGGGTCAGGTGCAGGCGCTCGCCGGCGCCGGAGAAGCTGCCGGTCTCGGCGATGGCAATAAAAGCATTGAGGTTGGCCAGGTCCATTGTGGTATTCCAGTTGGTAATCCAAAGCATAAAAAATATGAATTTGAGTTATTTAATGTAGCGCCATACCATCAGCCTCACAAGCCAAAGGGTTATTGAATGTCTCAAGACCCGGGGCATAGAAAGACCGCTGATGAGGACCGACTGATGGCCGGCAAAACGCTTTACGACAAGCTTTGGGATTCCCATGAAGTGAAACGGCGCGACGATGGCTCGTCGCTGATCTATATCGACCGTCACATCATCCATGAAGTGACCTCGCCCCAAGCGTTCGAAGGCCTGCGGCTGGCCGGGCGCAAGCCTTGGCGCGTCGACTCGATCATCGCCACCCCGGATCACAACGTGCCGACCACCCCGGAGCGCAAGGGCGGGATCGACGCCATTGTCGACACCGTGTCGCGTTTGCAGGTGCAGACCCTCGACGACTACTGCGACGAATACGGCATCACCGAATTCAAGATGAATGACGTGCGCCAAGGCATCGTCCACGTGATCGGCCCGGAGCAGGGCGCGACCTTGCCCGGCATGACCGTGGTCTGCGGCGACTCCCACACCTCCACCCACGGCGCGTTCGGCGCCCTGGCCCATGGCATCGGCACCTCGGAGGTGGAACATGTGTTCGCCACCCAGTGCCTGGTCGCCAAGAAAATGAAGAACATGCTGGTGCGCGTCGAAGGCCAATTGCCTTTCGGTGTGACCGCCAAGGACATCGTGCTCGCCGTGATCGGCAAGATCGGCACCGCCGGCGGTAACGGCCATGCCATCGAATTCGCCGGCAGCGCCATTCGCGACCTGTCCATCGAAGGCCGCATGACCATCTGCAACATGTCCATCGAAGCCGGTGCCCGCGTGGGCATGGTGGCGGCGGACGAAAAAACCGTCGAGTACGTCAAAGGCCGTCCGTTCGCCCCCAAAGGCGCCGACTGGGATGCCGCCGTTGAGGCCTGGAAAGACCTGGTCTCCGACGCCGATGCCGTGTTCGACACCGTGGTGGAACTGGACGCCAGCCAGATCAAGCCGCAAGTCAGTTGGGGCACCTCGCCGGAAATGGTCTTGGCCGTCGACCAGAACGTGCCGGACCCGGCCAAGGAAGCCGACCTGGTCAAGCGCGGTTCCATCGAGCGCGCCTTGAAGTACATGGGCTTGAAAGCCAACCAGGCGATCACCGACATTCAGTTGGATCGCGTGTTCATCGGTTCCTGCACCAACTCGCGGATCGAAGACCTGCGCGCCGCGGCAGTGATCGCCAAGGGCCGCAAAGTCGCCTCGACCATCAAGCAGGCCATCGTGGTGCCGGGTTCGGGCCTGGTGAAGGCCCAGGCCGAAGCGGAAGGCCTGGACAAGATCTTCCTCGAAGCCGGTTTTGAATGGCGTGAACCGGGCTGCTCCATGTGCCTGGCGATGAACCCGGACCGCTTGGAGTCCGGCGAGCATTGCGCGTCGACCTCCAACCGTAACTTCGAAGGGCGTCAGGGCGCCGGTGGGCGTACTCACCTGGTGAGCCCGGCCATGGCCGCCGCCGCTGCCGTCAACGGTCGTTTCATCGACGTTCGCGAATTGATCTGAGGAATACCCGATGAGAGCTTTTACCCAACACACTGGTCTTGTCGCGCCGTTGGACCGTGCCAACGTGGACACTGACCAGATCATCCCCAAGCAGTTCTTGAAGTCGATCAAACGCACCGGTTTCGGCCCCAACCTGTTCGACGAGTGGCGCTACCTGGACGTGGGCTACGCCTACCAGGACAACTCCAAGCGCCCGCTGAACAAGGACTTCGTGCTCAACGCCGAACGTTACCAGGGCGCCAGCGTGCTGCTGGCGCGGGAAAACTTCGGCTGCGGCTCCAGCCGCGAACACGCGCCGTGGGCCCTGGAAGAATATGGCTTTCGCAGCATCATCGCGCCGAGCTACGCCGACATCTTCTTCAACAACAGCTTCAAGAACGGCTTGCTGCCGATCATCTTGAGCGATGCCGAAGTGGATGAGCTGTTCAAGCAAGTGGAAGCCAACCCCGGCTACGAACTGACCGTCGACCTCGCCGCGCAGACCGTGACCCGTCCGGACGGCAAGGTGTACCACTTTGAAGTGGATGCCTTCCGCAAGCACTGCCTGCTCAACGGCCTGGACGACATCGGCCTGACCTTGCAGGACGGTGATGCGATTGCCGCGTTTGAAACCAGGCACCGGGCCAGCCAGCCGTGGTTGTTTCGCGACGCTTGATGTGATGTAGGCAGGACCGCCGCCATCGGGAGCAAGCTCCCTCCCACATTTGAACGTGTTCACACATCAACATGTGGGAGGGGGCTTGCCCCCGATGGGGTCAGTGTTAACCACACAAAACCCAGGAAACTCACCATGACCAAAGCCGCCCACACCCAAGTCGTGCAAAAACAATTCGGCGAGCAGGCCTCGGCCTACCTGAGCAGTGCCGTACACGCCCAAGGCCCTGAATTCGCGCTGCTCCAGGCCGAACTGGCCGGGCACGGCGCTGCGCGACTGCTGGATCTGGGCTGCGGCGCCGGTCATGTCAGTTTCCATGTGGCGCCGCTGGTAAAAGAAGTGGTGGCCTACGACCTGTCGCAGCAGATGCTCGACGTGGTCGCCGCCGCTGCCGCAGACCGTGGCCTGGGCAATATCCGCACGGTCCACGGCGCCGCTGAGCGCTTGCCGTTCGCCGATGGCGAATTCGACTTCGTGTTCAGCCGCTATTCGGCGCACCATTGGAGCGACCTCGGCCTGGCCCTGCGCGAAGTGCGCCGGGTGCTCAAGCCGGGTGGCGTGGCGGCGTTTGTCGATGTCTTGTCACCGGGCAGCCCGCTGTTGGACACTTACCTGCAAACCGTCGAAGTGCTGCGCGACACCAGCCACGTGCGCGATTACTCCGCCGCCGAATGGATGCGCCAGCTCAGCGAAGCCGGTCTGCATGTGCGCAACAGCAGCCGCCAGCGCCTGCGCCTGGAATACACCTCGTGGGTCGAGCGCATGCGTACACCAGCGCCTTTGCGTGCGGCGATCCTTGAGCTGCAACAGGCAATGGGCCAGGAAGTCCGCGATTATTACGAAATTCAAGCCGACGGCACCTTCAGCACCGACGTGCTGGTGGTTTGGGCCGAACGCTGAGTATTTTTTCCGACCTGCCCCAGGGCGGGTCGCATGATGAAATGAGGAACGCATGAGCAAGCAGATTCTGATTCTCCCAGGCGACGGTATTGGTCCGGAAATCATGGCCGAAGCGGTCAAAGTCCTGGAACTGGCCAACACCAAGTACAACCTGGGCTTCGAGTTGAGCCACGACGTGATCGGCGGCGCTGCCATCGACAAGCACGGCGTGCCCCTGGCCGACGAGACCCTGGACCGCGCCCGTGCGGCCGACGCCGTGTTGCTCGGCGCCGTGGGTGGCCCGAAATGGGACAAGATCGAGCGTGACATCCGCCCTGAGCGCGGCCTGCTGAAGATCCGCGCGCAACTGGGCCTGTTCGGCAACCTGCGCCCGGCAATCCTCTACCCGCAACTGGCCGACGCGTCGAGCCTCAAGCCGGAAGTGGTGGCGGGCCTGGATATCCTGATCGTGCGCGAGCTGACCGGCGGTATCTACTTCGGCTCGCCGCGCGGTGTGCGCGAACTGCCGAATGGCGAGCGCCAGGCCTACGACACCCTGCCGTACAGCGAGAGCGAAATCCGCCGTATCGCCCGGGTCGGTTTCGACATGGCCCGCGTGCGTAGCAAGAAGATCTGCTCGGTCGATAAGGCCAACGTCCTGGCCTCCAGCCAGCTGTGGCGCGAAATCGTCGAAGAAGTCGCCAAGGACTACCCGGACGTCGAACTCAGCCACATGTACGTCGACAACGCCGCCATGCAACTGGTGCGCGCGCCGAAGCAGTTCGACGTGATCGTCACCGACAACCTGTTCGGCGACATCCTGTCCGACCAGGCGTCGATGCTCACCGGTTCCATCGGCATGCTGCCGTCGGCGTCCCTGGACACTAACAACAAGGGCATGTACGAGCCGTGCCACGGTTCGGCGCCAGACATCGCAGGCCTTGGCATCGCCAACCCGCTGGCGACCATTTTGTCGGTGTCGATGATGCTGCGTTACAGCTTCAACCTGGGCGACGCGGCGGATGCCATCGAGAAGGCCGTGAGCCTGGTGTTGGACCAGGGCTTGCGCACCGGAGACATCTGGTCGCAGGGTTGCACCAAAGTCGGTACGCAAGAAATGGGCGACGCAGTAGTCGCCGCGTTGCGGAATCTGTAATCTCTCGGGCCCGCTTGCAGTTGTTGCTGCAAGTCGGCCCACTTTTTAACAAGGTGTAGTTGCGATGAAACGTGTAGGTCTGATCGGTTGGCGCGGTATGGTCGGTTCCGTGCTCATGCAGCGGATGCTGGAAGAGCAGGATTTCGATCTTATTGAGCCGGTGTTTTTCACCACTTCGAACGTGGGTGGCCAAGGGCCGTCCGTGGGCAAGGATATTGCGCCGCTCAAGGACGCCTACAGCATTGAAGAGCTGAAAACCCTCGATGTGATTCTGACCTGCCAGGGCGGCGACTACACCAGCGAAGTGTTCCCCAAGCTGCGCGAAGCCGGCTGGCAGGGTTACTGGATCGATGCTGCGTCCAGCCTGCGCATGCAGGACGATGCGGTGATCGTGCTCGACCCGGTCAACCGCAAGGTCATCGACCAGCAACTCGACGCTGGCACCAAGAACTATATCGGCGGCAACTGCACCGTCAGCCTGATGCTGATGGGCCTGGGCGGCTTGTTCGAAGCCGGCCTGGTCGAGTGGATGAGCGCCATGACTTATCAGGCGGCGTCCGGCGCCGGCGCGCAGAACATGCGCGAACTGATCAAGCAGATGGGCGCGACCCACGCGGCGGTCGCCGATCAACTGGCCGACCCGGCCAGCGCGATCCTCGACATCGACCGCCGTGTGGCCGAGGCCATGCGCAGCGACGCCTACCCGACCGAGAACTTCGGCGTGCCGTTGGCCGGTAGCCTGATCCCGTGGATCGACAAGGAACTGCCGAACGGGCAGAGCCGTGAAGAGTGGAAGGCCCAGGCCGAGACCAACAAGATCCTCGGTCGCTTCAAGAGCCCGATCCCGGTGGACGGCATCTGCGTGCGTATCGGCGCCATGCGCTGCCACAGCCAGGCGCTGACCATCAAGCTGAACAAAGACGTGCCGATCGCCGATATCGAAGGGCTGATCAGCCAGCACAACCCTTGGGTCAAGCTGGTGCCGAACAGCCGCGAAATCAGCATGCAGGAGCTGAGCCCGACCAAGGTTACCGGCACCCTGAATGTTCCGGTGGGGCGTCTGCGCAAGCTGAACATGGGCACCCAGTACCTGGGCGCGTTCACCGTCGGCGACCAGTTGCTGTGGGGCGCGGCCGAACCGCTGCGGCGCATGCTGCGGATTCTGCTGGAGCGTTGATCGCCTGAGGCACTAAGAAAAACCCGCGACTGGTGACAGGCGCGGGTTTTTTGTTGGCTTTCAGGAAGGCATCGGGAGCAAGTCGAATCGTCGCACCGCAAGGCCCAGCCCAATTGCCTCACCCCCCACCACCCGGTAAAGTGCCGCTCCCCCCGCAATGCCCGAGGCAGCTCCCATGACCCAGACCTTTGATATCGCCGTGATCGGCGCCACCGGCACCGTCGGTGAAACCCTGGTGCAGATCCTCGAAGAGCTGGCTTTCCCGGTGGGCACCCTGTACCTGCTGGCGGGCAGCAACTCCGCGGGCGCGTCGGTGCCGTTCCGTGGCAAGAACGTGCGCGTGCGGGAAGTCGATGAGTTTGACTTCAGCAAGGCGCAACTGGCGTTTTTCGCCGCCGGCCCGGCGGTGACCCTGAGCTTCGCCCCACGCGCCACGGCGGCCGGCTGTTCGGTGATCGATTTGTCGGGCGCATTGCCGGCCGCGCAAGCGCCTCAGGTGGTGCCGGAAGCCAATGCCCATGTGCTGGATGGCTTGAAAAAGCCGTTCCAGCTCGGCAGCCCGAGCCCGTCCGCGACCAACCTCGCGGTGGTGCTGGCGCCGCTGCGTGGGATTCTGGATATCCAGCGTGTCAGCGTTACCGCCAATCTGGCGGTGTCTGCCCAGGGCCGTGAAGCGGTCAGCGAGCTGGCGCGCCAAACCGCCGAGTTGCTGAATGTGCGCCCGCTGGAGCCCAAGTTCTTTGATCGGCAGATGGCATTCAACCTGTTGGCACAAGTCGGCACGCCGGATGCCCAGGGTCATACAGCGCTGGAGAAACGTCTCGTACACGAACTGCGCGCGGTGCTGGAAACTCCTTTACTAAAGATTTCTGCGACTTGCGTTCAAGCCCCGGTGTTTTTTGGCGATAGCTTGACTGTGTCATTGCAATTGGGTTCGCCGGTCGACCTTGCCGCCGTCAACCGTGCGCTCGACGCCGCAGCGGGTATCGAGCGGGTGGAGGAGGGGGATTACCCGACAGCCGTGGGTGATGCCGTCGGCCAGGATGTAGTCTACGTCGGACGAGTGCGTGCGGGGGTGGACGATCCGGCGGAACTAAATCTGTGGTTGACGTCAGATAACGTGCGTAAAGGCGCCGCGCTGAATGCGGTGCAGCTGGCGCAGTTGTTGATAAAAGGCCTTGTGTAAAAGATACTTGGCGGCAATTTGTAGATTGATTCTAACCAGGCGCTATGCTTGGCCCCAAGCAGGAACAGTTGCGTGTCGGTGACCTATCGGCTCGCCGTGCCTTATGGCAACGGTTACCAACCTTCTCGCAGGCCGGGGAGTGTTCAAACAAAGGATGAGGCTATGGTTCAAGTTCGCAAACTGGTGTTAGCAATAGCGGCCGCCTCGGCGCTGTCCTCCGGTATGGCGCAGGCGCTGCAGCTGGGGGAGATGACCCTCAAGTCGAAGTTGAACCAGCCGTTGTCGGTGGAAATCGAATTGCTCGACGTCGGCGGCCTCACGGCCTCCGAGATCACCCCGAGCCTGGCGTCGTCCCAGGCGTTTGTCGATGCCGGCGTCGATCGCCAGGCGTTCCTCAATGACCTGACGTTCACCCCGGTGATCAACCCGGCCGGGCGCAGTGTGGTGCGTGTCACGTCCAGCAAGCCGCTGCCTGATGCCTACGTGCGGTTCCTGCTGCAAGTGCAATGGCCCAATGGCCGCTTGATGCGTGACTACAGCGTGCTGCTCGACCCGGCCAAGTTCGACCAGTCGACGCCGACCAACAGCGCAGCCACGCCGCGTTTGAGCGCGCCCGCGTTGAGCGTGCCGGCCCAGCACACCACCACGGCCCGTGACACGCTGTGGGAAATCGCCGAGAAGCACCGTAATGGCGCTTCTGTGCAGCAGACCATGCTGGCGATCCAGGCACTCAACCCTGACGCTTTTATCGGCGGCAACATCAACCGTCTGAAAACCGGCCATGTGCTGCGCCTGCCGGATACCGTACAAAGCACGGCGTTACCGCAGCCCAAGGCCATTGCCGAAGTGACCGCGCAGAACGTCGCCTGGCGCCAGGGCCGCCGTGCCGCGCCCCACCAGACGGCCGGTAAGCAACAACTGGACGCCACCAAGCGCACCCAGGCTGGTAATGCGCCGGCGAGCACCAACGCCAAGGACAACTTGAGTCTGGTTTCGGCCGACTCCGCCAAGAAGGGCGCGAAGGGCAAGGCGGGTGATGGCCAGGCCCTGAGCGACAAGCTGGCGATGGCCCGGGAACAGCTCGACACCACACGCCGTGACAACGAAGAACTGAAAAGTCGCGCCGCAGACCTGCAGAGCCAATTGGACAAGCTGCAAAAGCTGATCCAACTGAAAAACGATCAACTGGCCAGGTTGCAGGCTGAAAAAGGCGCCCCGGCAACCCCGGCGACTGCGGTCATGCCCGCGCAGTTGGCAGGTGAGCCGCCGGCCGCTGCAGTCGCGCCCGCTGAGCCGGCCGCCACCGCGACCCCGGTGGCCGAGCCGATCAAGCCCGACGCCGTGCCTGCGACCAGCGAAGACAAATTCAACGAACTGCTGACCAACCCGATTGTGCTTGGCGTCATCGGCGGCGCGGCCGGCGTGGTGGCGTTGTTGCTCCTGTTGCTGTGGGCGCGTCATCGCAATGCCCGTCGCGCAGAAGAAAAGCACCTGCGCATGGCGCGGGCCCTGTCCGAAGAGCCGGAATTCGCTTCGAACATCGACCTTGATCTGCCACCGGACAGCTTCGCTGGCCTGGAAGTACCGGCACCGAACGTGACGTTGACCGCCGCGCCTGCGCCTGCGCCGGCACCTGTGGTCGCGCCGGCAGCGGCACCAAGCGCGGCCTCGGTGCTTGCGCCACTGGCTGGCGCCGTAGCGCCGGAAAACACCAATGATGCGCTGGTCCAGGCCCAATCCCATATCGACCGCGGTCACTTGAACCAGGCGGCCGATGTGCTGGAACAAGCCATCAAGTACGAACCCAAGCGCAGCGACCTGCGCTTGAAGCTGATGGAAGTCTACGGCCTGCAGAACGACAAGGACGGTTTTGTCGTCCAGGAGCGTCAGTTGGTGGCCAATGGTGAAAACCATGCCCAGGTCGAGCAGCTCAAGTCGCGCTTCCCGGCCATGGCCGTGTTGGCGGCGGGAGTGAGTGCCGCCGTGGCCGCCGCCGCGATGGACGCTCAATACGTCAAGGATCTGCTGGAAGACAAGCCGGCCGCCGCGCCGCAAGCGACGGCAGAAGCGGAGCCGTTCGATACTGATTTCGATCTGAGTCTGGACGAGCTGGAGGCGGCTTCGCCAGCGGCGTTGGACAAGACCGATCAGCAGACCTTCGAAGCGCTGCTGCAGCAACAGACCGATGCCAAGCCGAGCCCGGAAGATCTGTCGGACTTTGACCTCGACCTGCAACTGGACCCGCCGGCGTCCCAGTCCGATGACGACTTCCTTTCGGGGCTTGAAGATCAGATGAAGGACGTGTCGCCGGTCGAACCGCCGACCCTGACCCCGGCCGCCCTGGACGACCTCGACCTGCCGGAAGACTTCGACCTGTCCCTGGCTGACGAGCCGGACGCCCCGGCGGCCAAACCCGATGCGTTCGCCTCGGAGCTGGATGACGTCAACGCCGAGCTCGATCGTCTGTCCCAGAGCCTGGAAAACCCGCCGATCGAGCCGTCCTTCACCGCCGAAGATGCGGCGCTGGGCGGTGACGAACCGGAGGTCGACTTCCTCTCCGGCACCGATGAGGTCGCAACCAAGCTGGATTTGGCCCAGGCCTATATCGACATGGGCGATACGGACGGCGCGCGGGATATCCTTTCCGAAGTGCTGACCGAGGGCGATGAAACCCAGCGCGGCGAGGCCAAGGAAATGCTTGGCCGACTGGTGTAATCGCCACGGGATGACCCAGACGGCGGCCTTCGGGCCGCCGTTTTGCATTGCCGGTACCAAACACATGGCGTCTGGGGCGCAGCGCCTTATAATGCCCGCCTTTGCGCAACTCATCAGGCTCTCAGTTCTTGGCAAATATAGATAACCCGGCTGCCGAAATGGCGGCTGCAGGCTTTTACCGCATCGCCCTGGGCGTGGAATACAAAGGTTCGCGCTATTGCGGCTGGCAGCGCCAGGCGTCCGGCGTGCTGACGGTGCAGGAAACCCTGGAAAAGGCCCTGTCCAGAGTCGCCGACTCGCCGGTATCGCTGATGTGCGCCGGGCGTACCGACGCCGGCGTCCACGCCTGCGGCCAGGTGGTTCACTTCGACACCCAGGCCGAGCGCTCGATGAAAGCGTGGGTGATGGGCGCTAATATCAATTTGCCCCATGACGTCAGTGTCAGTTGGGCCAAGGTCATGCCGGCGCACTTTCATGCGCGCTTCAAGGCGATCGCCCGGCGTTACCGCTATGTGATCTACAACGATCAGATCCGCCCGGCGCACCTCAACGAAGAAATCACCTGGAACCACCGCCCGCTGGATGCCGAGCGCATGGCCGAAGCCGCGCAGCATCTGGTTGGCGTCCACGATTTCAGCGCGTTCCGTGCCGGCCAGTGCCAGGCCAAGTCACCGATCAAGGAAGTCCATCACTTGCGGGTGACGCGTCACGGCAAGATGATCGTGCTGGATATCCGCGCCGGAGCGTTCCTGCACCATATGGTGCGCAACATTGCCGGTGTGTTGATGACCATCGGCACCGGCGAGCGCCCGGTGGAGTGGGCCAGGGAAGTACTGGAAAGCCGTATTCGGCGGACCGGCGGCGTCACGGCGCATCCGTTTGGCCTGTATCTGGTGGAAGTGGAGTACCGCGACGAGTTCGAGCTGCCGCAGCGCTTCATCGGGCCACACTTCCTCACAGGTTTCAGCGAACTTGGCGGCTGACGCCCGGAAAAGCTTTTGTTACCATCCGGGACTTTCTCGGTTCAACCCCTGAGGTTTCCACGACATGTCAGCCGTTCGCAGCAAGATTTGTGGGATTACCCGCATAGAAGACGCGCTGGCGGCAGTCGAAGCGGGGGCGGATGCCATCGGTTTCGTGTTTTATGCCAAGAGCCCGCGGGCGGTGAATGTGCTGCAGGCGCGGGCGATCATCGCCGCACTGCCGCCGTTCGTGACCACCGTGGGCTTGTTCGTCAATGCCAGCCGCTGCGAACTCAACGAAACCCTGGATGCCGTGCAACTGGACATGTTGCAGTTTCACGGCGATGAAAGCCCTGACGAATGCGAAAGCTACCAGCGTCCGTATATCAAGGCGTTGAGAGTCAAGGCCGGGGATGACATCGCCAGCGCTTGCGCCGCCTACACCGGCGCGCGCGGGATACTGCTGGACACCTACGTCGAAGGCGTACCCGGCGGCACCGGCGAAGCCTTCGATTGGTCGCTGATCCCCGAGGGGTTGAGCAAACCGATCATCCTGGCCGGCGGGCTTACCCCCGCCAATGTCGCGGCGGCGATCGAGCAGGTCCGGCCGTATGCTGTGGATGTCAGCGGTGGGGTAGAGCAGGGCAAGGGCATCAAGGACCACGGCAAGATTCGCGCATTCATGCAGGCTGTGCGCAACAGCGATGGCGTGATGTGACGGCTGGCAGTCTGCCGCCGTCCATAACTACCACTGTGTAAAACAGCCCGGTGCCACCTGCGGGAGGCCCGGAAATGAAGTGGCAACCCTGCACGGGCAGGTTGTCTGGAAGGCTGAGGAAACATGCGGGAAATGGCTGGTCGAACGTCTGACCCCGTCCTGCATGTGTCATCGCCACATATGAATTTAGCTCAAGGGCATACGCGGGGCTGTGTTCAAGCCACCGGTACTGGAGAAAGAAAGCATGAGCAACTGGTTAGTAGACAAACTGATCCCTTCGATCATGCGTTCCGAGGTGAAAAAAAGCTCGGTTCCTGAAGGTCTGTGGCACAAATGCCCATCCTGCGACGCGGTGTTGTACCGCCCGGAGCTGGAAAAGACCCTGGACGTTTGCCCTAAGTGCAACCACCACATGCGTATCGGCGCTCGCGCGCGCATCGACATTTTCCTCGACGCCGACGGCCGTAACGAGCTGGGCGCGGACCTCGAGCCGGTTGACCGCCTCAAGTTCCGTGACGGCAAGAAGTACAAGGACCGCCTGACCGCTGCACAGAAGCAGACCGGTGAGAAAGACGCGCTGATTTCGGTCAGCGGCAAGCTGCTGGGCATGCCGGTCGTGGTGTCGGCGTTTGAGTTCTCCTTCATGGGCGGTTCCATGGGTGCCATCGTCGGCGAGCGTTTCGTGCGCGCCGCCAACTACGCCCTGGAAAACCGCTGCCCGATGATCTGCTTCGCAGCCTCCGGTGGTGCGCGCATGCAGGAAGCCCTGATCTCCCTGATGCAAATGGCCAAGACCTCCGCGGTGCTGGCGCGTCTGCGGGAAGAGGGCATTCCGTTCATCTCCGTGCTGACCGATCCGGTGTACGGCGGTGTTTCCGCCAGCCTGGCGATGCTGGGCGACGTGATCGTCGGCGAGCCCAAGGCCCTGATCGGCTTTGCCGGCCCGCGTGTGATCGAGCAGACCGTTCGCGAAAAACTGCCGGAAGGCTTCCAGCGCAGCGAATTCCTGCTGGAGCACGGTGCGATCGACATGATCATCGCCCGTGGCGAGTTGCGTCCACGCCTGGGTAGCCTGCTCGCGCAAATGATGGGCCTGCCGACGCCGGTCTACATCGCGCCGAAGGTTGAGCCGATCGTCGTGCCACCGGTGCCTGCAAACCTATGACCCAACGTACCCTGGGCGAATGGCTCGCCTACCTTGAGCAGTTGCATCCGTCCGCCATCGACATGGGCCTGGAGCGCTCGCAACAGGTAGCGGCCCGCCTCGGGTTGGGCCGCCCGGCGCCGCGAGTGATCACGGTGACGGGGACCAACGGCAAGGGCTCGACCTGTGCCTTTGTCGCAGCGCTGCTGCAGGCCCAAGGCCTGAAGGTCGGCGTGTACAGCTCGCCGCACCTGCTGCGCTACAACGAGCGGGTGCAACTCAATGGTGTGGAAGCCACTGACGAGCAGCTCTGCGAAGCCTTCGCCGCGCTCGATGCCGGGCGCGGTGAGATTTCCCTGACGTACTTCGAGATGGGCACTCTGGCGGCGTTCTGGCTGTTCGAACGGGCGCGCCTGGACGTGGTCGTGCTTGAAGTGGGCCTGGGCGGGCGCCTGGATACGGTCAACGTGGTGGATGCCGACCTGGCGCTGGTCACCAGCATCGGTGTCGACCATGTCGACTACCTGGGCGATACCCGTGAATCCGTGGCCTATGAAAAGGCCGGCATCTTCCGCCAGGGCAAGCCTGCGCTGTGCGGTGACCTGGACCCGCCGCAGACGTTGCTCGACCGGGTGCGGGAGCTGGATTGCCCATTCTTCCTGCGCGGGCGTGAGTTCAATCTTGAGGTCGGTGCTGAGCATTGGCAGTGGCGCGGGCGTGATGCGCGCGGCCAGCTCGTGGCGTTGCATGACCTGCCGCTGCTGAACCTGCCGATGGAAAACGCCGCGCTCGCCCTGCAAGCCTATCTGCTATTGGATCTGCCGTGGAATCCTGCGCAGATTGCTCGTACATTGCTGGCGACGCGGATTGTCGGGCGTCTCGATCGCCGTGCCTTCGATTGGCAGGGCAAGCGCCTGAACCTGCTGCTGGATGTGGGGCACAACCCCCACGCCGCCGAATACCTCGCGCAACGCCTGTCGCGTATAGCGCCGGTCGGTCGCCGCCTGGCGGTGTTCGGCTTGCTGGCCGACAAGGATCTGGAGGGCGTAGTGACGCCGTTGCTGGGGAATGTCCAGGCCTGGGCCGTGGCGCCCCTGGACACGCCGCGTAGCCGTCCGGCCGCCGAGCTTGAGGCGGCCTTGCAGAACCTTGGTGCGCGCGTGGCGTCGTATGCAAGTGTCACTGCGGCCCTTGAAGCGCAGTGTGCGGTTGCCACGCCCGAGGATGAGATTCTGTTGTTCGGGTCATTTTATTGTGTTGCCGAGGCGCTCGAATGGTTGGCCCGGCGCTCCACGGAGGAAGCTGCACATGGCATTACTGGATAGCGCATACAAGCAGCGGATGGTCGGTGCCCTGGTGCTGGTGGCCTTGGCGGTGATTTTCCTGCCGATGCTGTTTTCCCGTCAGGACGAACAGCGCCAGGTGGTCGTTGAGGCCCCGGCAGCGCCCCAGGCGCCGGTCGTGCCTCAGGTGCAGGTTGAGCCAGTGGTGGTGCCTGAGCCGCAGGCATTGCCTGAAGAAGAGCCGGTGCCGGCCGATGAGGAATTGGCCGCGCAGCCGGCCCCTTCGATGCCGGTGCAGCCGAGTGTGCCTGTGGTCAAGCCGGCGCCTGCCGTCGCTGCCAAGCCTGCCACGCCAGCGCCTGCCCCCAAGCCGGTCGTGCCGCAGCCTGCCGCGCCGGGCAAACCGGACGTGGGTCAGAGCCGCATCGACCCGAATGGCCTGCCGATCAGTTGGTCGATCCAGTTGGCCAGCCTGGCCAATCGCGAAAGCGCCGAGGCCTTGCAGAAAAAACTGCGCAGTCAGGGCTACAACGCTTACATCCGCAGCGCCGATGGCAAGAACCGCGTGTTTATCGGGCCGTTGATCGAGCGTGCCGAGGCGGACCGCCTGCGCGATTTGTTGGGGCGTCAGCAGAATCTCAACGGTTTTGTGGTGCGTTTCCAGCCTGAACGCGGCTGAGTTCACGCCGCTTTCAGCTTGGAATGCAGTCAAGTGTGGGAGGGGGCTTGCCCCCGATGGCGGTCGATCAGTATCGGTTGTGCTGACTGACCCACCGCCATCGGAAGCCAGCCCCCTCCCACTTTGGTTTTGTGCGGGCCTTGAAATGCGCTTAACTCGTCACAAACTATTGTTTTGCAAAGCACCCGCAATCACAGCTTACCGATAGCCCGGCGCTCTGCTAAAATGCGCCGCCTTATCCGTCTGTAGGCTGCACCGTGCCATTTACCTGGGTTGATTGGGCGATCGTCGCAATCGTCGCCATCTCCGCTTTGATCAGTCTAAGCCGCGGCTTCGTAAAAGAAGCACTGTCGTTGCTGACCTGGATCATTGCAGGAGTCGTCGCCTGGATGTTCGGCGGTTCGCTGTCGGTCTACTTGAGCGGGTACATCGAGACACCTTCGGCTCGCGTCATCGCGGGCTGCGCCATCATGTTCATCGCCACGCTGCTGGTGGGAGCAATGGTCAATTATCTTATTGGCGAGTTGATACGTGTCACCGGCCTCTCCGGGACCGATCGATTTCTCGGCATGGCCTTCGGCGCTGCGCGTGGTGCGTTGCTGGTGGTCGTGGCGGTCGGGCTGTTGAGCCTGGGGCCAGTACAGCAGGATTCGTGGTGGCAGGAGTCGGTACTCGTGCCAAAATTTCTATTGGTTGCAGATTGGTCCAAGAACCTCATTTTGGGGTGGAGCAGTCAGTGGCTGGCCAGCGGGATCAGCGTACCCGCTGATCTTCCGTTCAAGGAGCACCTCTTACCGGCCAAAACGCCTCAGTAAGCAGTGTTCAGTCAAGATTCATTAAGTAGGGGTTGCGTCGCATGTGTGGCATCGTCGGTATCGTCGGTAAGTCGAACGTCAATCAGGCGCTGTATGACGCGCTAACCGTCCTCCAGCACCGCGGCCAGGACGCTGCCGGTATTGTGACCAGCCACGACGGCCGGTTATTCCTGCGCAAGGACAATGGTCTGGTACGTGACGTGTTCCATCAGCGTCACATGCAGCGCCTCGTCGGGCACATGGGCATTGGCCATGTGCGTTACCCGACTGCCGGTAGCTCGACCTCGGCCGAAGCTCAACCGTTTTACGTCAACTCGCCTTACGGCATCACCCTGGCGCATAACGGTAACCTGACCAACGTTGAACAGCTGGCCAAGGAGATTTACGAATCTGACCTGCGCCACGTCAACACCAACTCTGACTCGGAAGTGCTGCTCAACGTGTTCGCGCACGAGCTGGCCCAGCGCGGCAAGCTGCAGCCGACCGAAGAAGATGTGTTCGCCGCCGTCACCGACGTGCATAACCGTTGCGTCGGTGGTTACGCGGTAGTGGCGATGGTCACCGGTTATGGCATCGTCGGTTTCCGTGACCCGCACGGCATCCGCCCGATCGTGTTCGGTCAGCGTCACACCGATGAAGGCGTCGAGTACATGATCGCCTCCGAAAGCGTGTCCCTGGACGTGCTGGGCTTCACCCTGATCCGCGACCTGGCACCGGGCGAAGCGGTGTACATCACCGAAGATGGCAAGTTGCACACCCGCCAGTGCGCTGTTGCGCCGAAACTCACCCCGTGCATCTTCGAACACGTCTACCTGGCGCGTCCGGATTCGATCATCGACGGCGTTTCGGTGTACAAGGCGCGCCTGCGCATGGGCGAGAAGCTGGCCGACAAGATCCTGCGCGAGCGCCCTCAGCACGATATCGACGTGGTGATCCCGATCCCGGACACCAGCCGTACCGCTGCGCTGGAGCTGGCCAACCACTTGGGCGTCAAGTTCCGTGAAGGCTTCGTCAAGAACCGCTACATCGGCCGCACGTTCATCATGCCTGGCCAGGCGGCGCGCAAGAAGTCGGTACGCCAGAAGCTCAATGCCATCGAACTGGAATTCCGCGGCAAGAATGTGATGCTGGTGGATGACTCCATCGTGCGTGGCACCACCTGCAAGCAGATCATCCAGATGGCCCGCGAAGCTGGCGCGAAGAACGTGTACTTCTGCTCCGCCGCGCCTGCCGTGCGTTACCCGAACGTGTACGGCATCGACATGCCGAGCGCCCACGAGCTGATCGCCCACAACCGCACGACCCAGGACGTAGCCGATCTGATCGGCGCCGATTGGCTGATCTATCAGGACCTTTCCGACCTGATCGAAGCGGTCGGCGGTGGCAAGATCAAGATCGAGCAGTTCGACTGCGCGGTGTTCGACGGCAAATACGTGACCGGTGATGTCGATGAGGCTTACCTGAACAAGATCGAGCAGGCGCGTAACGACTCGTCGAAGATCAAGACCCAGGCGGTCAGTGCGATCATCGATCTGTACAACAATTGAGTGAACACCGGCCCTGAGGGGCCGGTTTTGTATCTTAAACAAAGCATTGAGTAAGGAGTCGCAGCATGAGTCAGGAATGGGATGCCGGTCGGTTGGACAGCGACCTCGATGGCGTAGCTTTCGATACCCTGGCTGTGCGCGCCGGTCAGCACCGCACGCCGGAAGGCGAGCACGGTGATCCGATGTTCTTCACCTCCAGCTATGTGTTCCGCACCGCTGCCGACGCCGCTGCGCGTTTTGCCGGTGAAGTGCCGGGCAACGTCTATTCCCGTTACACCAACCCGACCGTGCGCGCGTTCGAAGAGCGTATCGCCGCACTGGAAGGCGCTGAGCAGGCGGTCGCCACGGCGACCGGCATGGCGGCGATCCTGGCGGTGGTCATGAGCTTGTGCAGCGCCGGCGACCATGTGCTGGTGTCGCGCAGCGTGTTCGGTTCGACCATCAGCCTGTTTGAGAAGTATTTCAAGCGCTTCGGTATCGAAGTGGACTACGTGCCTTTGGCGGATCTTTCCGGCTGGGATGCGGCAATCAAAGCCAATACCAAGCTGCTGTTCGTCGAGTCGCCGTCCAACCCGCTGGCCGAGTTGGTAGACATCGCCGCGCTGTCGCAAGTCGCGCATGCCAAAGGCGCCATGCTGGTGGTCGACAACTGCTTCTGCACGCCGGCGTTGCAACAGCCGTTGAAGCTGGGTGCGGATGTTGTCGTGCATTCGGCGACCAAGTTCATCGACGGCCAAGGCCGTTGCATGGGTGGTGTGGTGGCGGGGCGTAGCGAGCAGATGAAAGAAGTGGTGGGTTTCCTGCGCACGGCCGGCCCGACCCTGAGCCCGTTCAATGCATGGATCTTCCTCAAGGGCCTGGAGACTCTCAGCCTGCGGATGAAAGCCCATTGTGCCAATGCCCAGGCCCTGGCCGAGTGGCTGGAGCAGCAGGACGGTATCGAGAAGGTTCACTACGCCGGCCTCAAGAGCCATCCGCAGCACGCATTGGCCCAGCGCCAGCAGCGCGGCTTCGGTGCGGTGGTGAGTTTTGAAGTGAAAGGCGGCAAAGAGGGCGCCTGGCGCTTTATCGACGCGACGCGCCTGATCTCGATCACCGCCAACCTGGGTGACAGCAAGACCACCATTACCCATCCCGGCACCACGTCCCACGGCCGCCTGGCGCCGCAGGAGCGGGAAGCGGCGGGTATTCGCGACAGCCTGATCCGTGTTGCGGTGGGGCTTGAAGACGTCGCTGACTTGCAGGCTGATCTGGCCCGTGGGCTGGCGGCCTTGTGATCGAGTGGTCCATGGAAGCGGCTGCGGGCGGTAACGGCCGCGTCGCGCTGGTGACGGGCGCTGCCCGGGGCATTGGCCTGGGGATCGCGGCGTGGCTGATCAGCGAAGGCTGGCAGGTGGTGTTGGCCGACCTGGACCGCGAGCGCGGCTCCAAGGTCTCCAAGGTGCTCGGCGAGAACGCCTGGTTTATCACCATGGACGTGGCTGACGAGAAGCAAGTCGCCCAGGGCGTCGCTGAAGTGCTTGGGCAGTTCGGGCGCCTGGATGCGTTGGTGTGCAATGCGGCGGTGGCCGACCCGCGCAATATCACCCTTGAAAGCCTTGACCTGGCCTCCTGGAATCGCGTGCTGGCGGTGAACCTCGGCGGCCCGATGCTGTTGGCCAAGCACTGTGCGCCGTACCTGCGCGCCCATGGCGGTGCGATCGTCAACCTGGCCTCGACCCGGGCTCGGCAGTCGGAGCCGGACACCGAAGCCTACGCGGCGAGCAAGGGCGGCGTGCTGGCCCTGACACACGCCTTGGCGATGAGCCTTGGCCCGGAAGTGCGGGTCAACGCCGTCAGCCCTGGCTGGATCGATGCGCGTGATCCGGCAGCCCGTCGCGCAGAGCCGCTGACCGACGCCGACCACGCCCAGCATCCGACGGGCAGGGTTGGCACGGTGGAGGACGTGGCGGCGCTGGTGGCATGGCTGCTGTCGCGCCAGGCCGGGTTCGTCACCGGCCAGGAGTTTGTGGTGGACGGCGGCATGAGCAAGAAGATGATTTACAGCGAGTAGGGTGGGTAGCCGTCTTGAAACTATTTTGTCTTTTTCAGAAAAACTTCAAGCAGGCTATTGACTTAGGTCCGCTATCTGCGTAAATTTCGCGGCCTCAACGAAGCAAAGGGTGATTAGCTCAGCTGGGAGAGCATCTGCCTTACAAGCAGAGGGTCGGCGGTTCGATCCCGTCATCACCCACCACTTCTTGAGAGTTTTGCCCTAGGGTAAGACGCAACGTTAAAGGTTGCACCGACGCGCAGCGGTAGTTCAGTCGGTTAGAATACCGGCCTGTCACGCCGGGGGTCGCGGGTTCGAGTCCCGTCCGCTGCGCCATATTTTCCAGGTTCGATTCGTCGGGCTTGAGGTTGAACAGCCAAGGCTGATCAGCCAGATGTTTAAAGACGGTCGAGGGTTTACGCTCGGCCGGTCAAGCGATACGCAGCGGTAGTTCAGTCGGTTAGAATACCGGCCTGTCACGCCGGGGGTCGCGGGTTCGAGTCCCGTCCGCTGCGCCATATCTGCTTCAAGGCCCACTGAACGCCTTGCAGCACAAAGAAAGCCGTTGGCTGCCTTTGACCCGATAGCAAAGACCCTGGTCGAAAGACCGGGGTTTTTTGTGTCTGCGATTCAGCATTGATCAGCGCGTGTCGGCAAGCTACCTCAGCCTCTGTGGACGCAAGCTTGCCTGTGATGGCGTCGGCTGAGTGCGCCGTGCCAGCATCCCAGGCAAGCCTTCCCATCAGAACCCCAGCTTATCCCGTAGCCCGTAATACCAGGCGCCCATCGCGGCAAACGGCGTGCGCAACAGTTGCCCGCCGGGGAACGGGTAGTGCGGCAGGTCGGCAAACGCGTCAAAACGCTCTGCCTGGCCTCGAAGGGCCTCTGCCAGTACCTTGCCCGCCAGGTGCGTGTACGTCACGCCGTGGCCGCTGCAGCCTTGGGAGTAATAGATGTTGTCGCCCAGGCGACCGACTTGCGGCAAGCGCGACAGGGTCAGCAGGAAATTGCCGGTCCAGGCGTAGTCAATCTTCACATCCTTGAGCTGCGGGAAGGCCTTGAGCATCTTCGGGCGGATGATTGCTTCGATATTGGCCGGGTCCCGCGCGCCATAGACCACGCCACCGCCGAAGATCAGGCGTTTGTCACTGGTCAGGCGGTAGTAGTCGAGCAGGTAGTTGCAATCTTCGACGCAGTAGTCCTGTGGCAATAGCGTTTTGGCCAGCTCGTCCCCCAGCGGTGCGGTGGTGATCACCTGCGTGCCGCACGGCATCGATTTGGCCGCCAATTCCGGCACCAGGTTCCCCAGGTAGGCATTGCCGGCGACGATGATGAACTTCGCCCTGACCTTGCCCTCGGCGGTGTGTACCACTGGGTTGGCGCCGCGCTCGATGCGCAATGCGGCTGACTGCTCATAAATCGTGCCGCCGAGGGACTCTACGGCTGCTGCTTCGCCCAGCGCCAGGTTGAGCGGGTGGATATGTCCGCCGCTCATGTCCAGCAGGCCGCCGACGTAATTGTCACAGGCCACCACCTCGCGGATGCGCCGCTCGTCCAGCAACTCCAGCTGCGTATGGCCATAACGCTCCCACAAGCGCTTCTGCGACTCCAGGTGACCCATGTGCTTGCTGTTCAGCGCGGCGAATACTCCACCGTCCTTCAGATCGCACTGAATCTGGTACTTGGCGATCCGCTCACGAATGATCCTGCCGCCCTCGAACGCCATCTGTCCCAGCAACTGCGCCTGCTTCGGCCCGACGCTGCGCTCGATCACATCGATATCGCGGCTGTAGCTGTTGACGATCTGCCCGCCGTTGCGGCCAGACGCGCCAAACCCTACCTTGGCCGCCTCCAGGACTGTCACGCGAAAACCGTTCTCCAGCAGAAACAGCGCGCTGGAGAGCCCGGTGTAGCCAGCACCGATCACGCACACATCGGTTTCGACTTCACCTTGCAGCACTGGGCGAGGCGGAGCCGCATTCGCCGACGCGGCGTAATACGACTGGGGGTAGGGGGTGTTCGCCATCCTGGAACCTCTGTTTTATATTTTTTACGAGTGCCCCGATCCTACCTGAGTTGAAAATCGCCTGCCAGCCGCCCGAAAAATACGGGTGTACGGGCCGAAAATAAAAAATTCGCATATTCATAGGGTTAGCTGCAAAAAAGATGTTGACAGCCCTCCGGAATTCCGTAGAATGCCGCCTCACAGCAGGCACGTAGCTCAGTTGGTTAGAGCACCACCTTGACATGGTGGGGGTCGTTGGTTCGAGTCCAATCGCGCCTACCAAACAAAATCCGCTCTGCTGGGCGGTCTGGAAGGGCTCACCGAAAGGTGGGCCCTTTTTTGTTGCCTGAAATTTGCGCGCAGTTTCGCCACGCCCCGTTCGCGGCGGACGGTGAAGCGGGCGATCAGAAGAAAAGCTGAGCCACCGCTAGCAGACAGATGATCTGGACGAGCATCTGGCCGAGAATTTCGCCATTGAACGTTTCCATATGCGTTTGTCCGGCGTACATAGTGGCTAGCCTCTTTGTCGGCAATCTTGCCCTGAACGATGCACAGAACGTGCGGTTGCTTTGTTGAGTGTAGTGGCTGAATGAGAATCTTCACGCCGGGCCGACACAAGGCGATTGCTCACACGGTTTGTCGGTCTGCAGCAACAATTCTCCCGCCTTGGAAAAAACCACTCGAAACACGTCGCCCCGCCCTGGGCTCTGCCGCTGTAGCGCCGGGGATGCGTCGCGTGAGCGCTGTTGGCGTTTACAAGCGTCGAGGTGATCCGTAGATTGCCTCGAGTCTATTTTTGTCGTCGCCTGCGAGGAAGCCACACCGTGCCCATCCCCGGTTCAGCCGTATTTGCCCAGCGTTATCGCGCCTTCCTGTTCGATATGGATGGCACCTTGCTCAACTCCATTGCGGCTGCCGAACGGGTGTGGAGTATCTGGGCTGAACGTCATGGCCTGGATGTGGCGGCGTTCCTGACCACCATTCATGGCGCGCGGGCGATCGATACGATCAGGCGTCAGGCGTTGCCTGGGGTCGATCCTGAGGCTGAGGCGCAATGGATCACCGAGGCCGAGCTGAATGATGTCGAGGGTGTGGTGGCGATTCCCGGTGCTGTTGCGTTCTTGAATGATGTGCCCAGCGATCAATGGGCGTTGGTGACGTCCGCCCCCAGGGAGTTGGCGCTACGGCGCCTACAGGCGGCGGGCATCAGTCCGCCGGCGGTGTGGGTGACGGCCGAGGATGTCGCCAACGGCAAGCCGGATCCCGCCTGCTATAGGCTGGGTGCGCAACGTCTGGGTGTCGCGGCCCAGGACTGCCTGGTATTCGAAGATGCGACGGTGGGGATCCGAGCGGGGGAGGCGGCGGGCGCGGATGTGATGGTCGTGACCTCGACGCACCTGACACCCATGGTGACTGCGCATGCCTGGATCGACGGGTATGAGCAGTTTCAGGTGCGGCGCGACGCTGAAGGCCTGCTGCGCGTCGAGCGCCGAATGGAGTGAGAGGAGCAGGGCGCGCGTTCTATCGGCCGTGGCCTTCTTCACACGTGCCTGGGGCGCCGGGCGTGTGCAAAGGATAATTTTTCACGCCCTGGCGCGACAGCACCATCTCTCTGAGTATCTCATTGGCAAGTCGGGCAATCGCTTCTTCGCCGCGATAGTGTGCGCGCACGATGCCGGTGATTGCGAAGTGGTCGGTGTTCGGGCCGCTGAGAATGGCTGAGAGGGTGCCGTCAGCATGTAATGTGCAGACGACCTTATAGCTGGGCAAGCGCGATGCCAGTGCAGATTCGATTTGGGATTTGCTCAGGGTGTCCATCTGCTTCAACGCCTTTCAGCCGACCGTGCAAGGCCAAGCATAGGTGCTGCTGCAGGGCTGTAAATACCGGCGATCTGATAGCCAGGCATCAGCCGTCAGTGGGTAGTTCTCCGGTGTTCGCCGGGAGCTGCGCGCTGGCACATTTTGCGCTGGACGGTTTTCTGGATCGGCTTGAGGCAGAACACAAACAGGTAGCCGCCGAGCAACAGCGTCAAGTCCAGCCATGACGGTACATCGGTGACGTAGATGTCTTTGATTTCGAACCTCAAGCCGCATTCCAATCCTGCAAAGACGAGCCCGATGAACAGGGCGATCATCCAGGAACGGGCGGCAAAAGGTCGCTTCGTGCTAGGCCTCATCGATGTGCTCCTGAGTGCACTCGTATGGCGGAAGAGGTTCTCACGAGGTTCGGCTGCAAATCATGTAACAAGTTCCGGGCGTAATGACAGTTTCATCTTTTTAGCGACGATGAAAGGGCCGGATACGCTGAACGCGAAAAGAACGCGAGCAGGCCAATAGGGTTTTCGCCAGCCGTGACCGTGAACGAAAAGGCTGGCTACTGAAGGCGCTTCAAGGCGTCTGGTTTTTGTCCGGCGCCGTCAGGCCGGCCTGGATGCGCTGGTAGATTTCCTCGCGATGCACGGCAACATCCTTCGGTGCATTGATGCCGATTCGTACTTGCTGGCCGCTGACGCCCAGGATGGTGATCGTAATGTCATCACCGATGTTTATGCTTTCACCAACTTTACGGGTGAGTATCAGCATGGACTTCTCCTTGATTACTTTTAAGGACACATGTTTCAGACAGGGCAGGTGTCGGATGTGTGTAGCTTACTGCTAAGCGCTTCCCTGTGACTGCCTCTTTTAGGACGCATAGAGGCGACATTAATTCCCATGGCGTCATCATACAGGTCTGCGATACATGATTCGCATTGTTTAACCCAACGTTTATGACGGCCAGAATAGACAGTGGATGATAAAGTTGCCTCTTTATCCTTAAAGGAGCAGGGCAGTGCGTAAAGTAGCGATGGCAATGGCGGTGTTGGCATTGGCCGGTTGCGGTGAAGGCAAGCGTGTCGAAGAGCCCAGGGCCAAGCCCGCCGTGACTGAAAGCCAGCCGCAAACCGGTGCGATTGCCGCTCAGGAGTGGGACCTGCGCGTGGGTCCGCCGGATCACAAGCTGCAGGCGATCACCGACCTGACCGCCTGGTTGCTGGAGCATGGTTTCAATTTTTATATCGTGAAGGAAGACGGCAAGGATGTGGTGCTGTTGGGGCCATTCCAAACCAGGGCCGAGGCTGAAGCCAAACAGGCCTTGCTGACGGAAAAACTTGCCCGTGCCAAGAAAAACGACACCGAGTCGCAGATCATCGAACACAAGGTCGCGCAGTAACCGGCCGATTGGGCGGGAAAATACCGATTTTTCCCGCTCGGTTTCAGTTGCAGGCTTTCAGATTCACCGGGCCGACGAACTCGTTGCCGCGCCCCATCACGCAGGCTACCGTCTGATTGCGTTGGCGCTCCCAGGTCTGCACCGGATAGGTCTTGTTCCAGGCTTCGTACAGTTGGCGATCCTGTTTCGACAGGCGCAAGCCGTATTGTTTACTCATGTAAAAATACGTCCGTGCGATCATCCCGCGAATGGACGGACGCGGCATGACCTTCTTGGCCTTGAAGTCGACCTGGGTCAGGCATGAACCGTACTGCCCGCTTTGCACCGGCAGCCAGCCAAAACTGAAGTTGTTCCGGTCGCCATTGACCTCGCCGATGCTCGGCACGAGGTTGTGCAGGTCGGCTTCGGCACGTTTGAACACGTCGTCATACCGCGTACAGTTCTTGCGCCCGCCATTCTGCCAGCACTGGCGCTGATGCCCGATCTGCCAGGCCGGCACGATATGTTCCCACTCGATGCGCGCGGCGCGGCTGGCGTTTTTGCGTGGGATGTAGCCGCAGGCTTTCAGGTCTACGCGGTTGCCCGTGTATTTGCAGCCGCAATAGAACTCGGTGGATTGTGGTGCGTAGAGTTTCCAGGCGATTTTCTTGGCTTCGCTGAACGTTCGGGGCGCTTGGGCGTGGGCGGCGACGGCAAAAAACAGGCACAAAAACACAGCAGTAAAACGGACACTCATTGAATCAATCTTCCTTCGGCACAACCCAGAAAATCTGCACGCCACCGTCGTCCCGGTAGGCGAGTGTGACGTTGTCGTTCTCCGCAATTTCCTCCAGCAGACGTTGCCATTCGTCCTCCGGTTCATCCGGCAGGCGGAAGATCAAGGCTGCCTTGGCTTTCTGGGCGTTGGTCGAATTGATGATCTTTTGCACACGAAGGGCCAGGCGTTCGTAAGCATCAGGCGGGGTTGGCGCTGCGGAAGAGGACTTTGCCACGGAGTATTCCTTAGTAAGCTGTACGTGCATACAGTATTTAACTGTAGGCGATTTCGCAACTGCTTAAAATTCAACAAGCTCGTCTGACAGTGATTCAAGCGAATTGATGTAGGGCGGGGAGATATGTAGCGAGGGTTTTGCGGGGAAGCAGGGGCGGGCGAATCCGCCCCTGCACAGGTGTTACCAGGAATCAGTATTCCCAGAACATCCGTTGCAGCTCTTTGCTGTCCTGGGTCTTGGTCAGGCCAACCATTGCCAGAATCCGCGCTTTCTGTGGGTTCAGGTCGTGGGCAGCCACCCAGTCGTACTTGTCGTCAGGCTGTTCGGCGTTGCGCAGCACGAAACCGCCGGCATTCACGTGGGACGAGCGAATGATCTGCACGCCTTGCTTGCGCAGTTCCTGCAGGGCCGGGACGACCTTGGAGGACACCGAACCGTTGCCGGTGCCTGCAAAGATGATGGCTTTGGCGCCGGCCTGGGCCAGGGCTTTGGCGGCAGTGTCGCTTACGTTGCCGTAGCCGTAGGCAATTTCGACGTCGGGCAGGCTCTTGATGGTCTTGATGTCGAACTCGGAGTCCATGGTGTGACGCTTGGCCGGCAGGCGGAACCAGTAGGATTTGCCTTCAACCACCATGCCCAACGGGCCCCATGGGCTCTTGAACGCTTCGGTCTTGATGTTGACCATCTTGCTCACGTCGCGACCCGACTGGATCTCGTCGTTCATGGTCACCAGCACGCCCTTGCCGCGGGCATCCTTGCTGCCGGCGACGGCGACGGCGTTGTACAGGTTGAGCATGCCGTCTGCCGACATGGCGGTACCTGGGCGCATCGAGCCGACAACAATGATGGGTTTGTCGGTTTTTTCCACCAGGTTCAGGAAGTAAGCGGTTTCTTCCAGGGTATCGGTGCCGTGGGTGATCACGATGCCGTCGACGTCCTTGCTGTCAGCCAGTTCGGCGACGCGGCGACCCAATTGCAGCAGGTTTTCGTTATTGATGCTTTCGGAGGCAATTTGCATGACTTGCTCGCCGCGCACATTGGCGATCTGGCTAAGCTCGGGAACACCGGCGATCAATTGCTCGATGCCGACTTTGGCTGCCTGGTAGGTGGCGCTGTTAGCGGTGCTGGCGCCAGCGCCGGCAATGGTGCCGCCGGTGGCGAGGATCACCACGTTGGAGAGTTTGGCTTTGGTTTCGACTTCTTTTGCCTGAGCGGCAACGGGGAACAGCAGCAGGAGGGCGAGTGCGCCCGGAACAAAGGTCTTCAGTGCAGATTTCATTATTTTTCTCTCTGGTTTTTGATGAGTGCGGTAGCAAGTTCATCTAGAGCGCTCGGGCGGTTCTGAACGCCTCGAGGTGCAGGAAGGGAGCAGGATTTGTACCAGCCTGAACACTTCCGTGTTTATTGTCTAAAGTATTGATTTAAAACAAATTAAATTTATCTTTAAGACGGTTTGTCCATGCACTTGTCCGGCTTTCCGAACAAAGCGTGGCTGTTGCGTTCGGTTGTCCGAAAATAATGACGGGATAGTCGCCGGAGGCGTATGACATCGGCGGCACTGCCTGTCGTTTTAGAGAACGATCCGGCGACGGTGATGTTTAATAACCCCGCGAGACAGGCTGGAACGCAGGCGCTAGAGGGCTTGGGTGGAGGGCGGTTTTCTTCCGTTGACAAATCCTGGCAAGGTTCTCATAGTTTGTTTAACGCAAACGTTTGCGAGATGTTTCGCGGGTACGCCCTGAACGTCTTGAAAGCTCGTATCAGTCGCCCGGGTGGGTGGGCTGCCGAAGTGTTCTTCGGTGCAAGCGTTGCTCCCAATAATCATAAGATCGGAGTGAACCCATGAAGCTGCCATTCGCTGGACGTCTTCTTGCTGTCGCTGTGCTTGCCGCCGCATCCGCTGCTCTGCCTCTCTCTTCTGCATTCGCCGCCGACACCGCCGCCAAACCCAAGGTCGGCCTGGTGATGAAATCCCTTGCCAATGAATTCTTCGTCACCATGCAAGAGGGCGCGAAGGACTACCAGAAGTCCCACGCCGCTGATTTCGACATGATCACCAACGGTATCAAGAACGAAACCGATACCAGCGCGCAGATCGATATCGTCAACCAGATGATCCTCGCCAAAGTGAACGCCATCGTCATCGCACCGGCTGACTCCAAGGCACTGGTCACCGTGCTGAAAAAAGCCTCCGATGCCGGCATCAAGGTCGTCAACATCGATAACCGCCTGGACCCGGGCGTGCTGAAAAGCAAAAACCTCGATATTCCCTTCGTCGGCCCGGACAACCGCAAAGGCTCCAAGCTGGTGGGTGATTACCTGGCCAAGCAACTGGCCGCGGGTGACAAGGTCGGCATCATCGAAGGCGTACCGACCACTACCAACGCGCAGCAGCGCACCGCAGGCTACAAGGATGCGATGGACGCGGCCGGCATGAAGATCGTCTCCACCCAATCGGGCAACTGGGAAATCGACCAGGGCCAGAAGGTCGCCTCTGCGATGCTGAGCGAATACCCCGACCTCAAGGCGCTGTTGGCCGGTAACGACAACATGGCCCTGGGCGCCGTCTCGGCCGTGCGTGCGGCAGGCAAAGCCGGCAAGGTTCTGGTCGTAGGCTACGACAACATCGCCGCGATCAAGCCGATGCTGCAGGACGGCCGTGTCCTGGCGACCGCCGACCAGGCCGCCGCACAGCAGGCCGTGTTCGGTATCCAGAACGCGCTCAAGCTGGTCAAGGGTGAGAAGGTCGACGCTCAAGACGGCGTGATCGAAACCCCGGTCGAACTCGTCCTCAAGAAGTAATCCCGGCTGCACCCAACAGCGTCCGCTCACCCTGAGCGGACGCCTGGAGATTTTCCTATGTCATCTTCCGCCCCGAACGCTGTCCTCTCGGTCAGCGGTATCGGTAAGACTTATGCCCAGCCGGTTCTGTCCGACATCACCTTGACGCTCAATCGCGGGGAAGTGCTGGCGCTGACCGGTGAAAACGGCGCAGGCAAAAGTACCTTGTCGAAGATTATCGGCGGGCTGGTCACACCGACCGCCGGGCACATGCAATTCAACGGTCAGGACTACCGCCCCGGCAGTCGCACCCAGGCCGAAGAGCTGGGCGTGCGGATGGTCATGCAGGAACTCAACCTGCTGCCGACGCTGACCGTGGCCGAAAACCTGTTCCTGGACAACTTGCCCAGCCACTGTGGCTGGATCAGCCGTAAGCAGCTGCGTAGCGCGGCGATCGAAGCGATGGCGCAGGTCGGCCTGGATGCGATCGACCCGGACACCCTGGTCGGCAGCCTGGGTATTGGCCATCAGCAAATGGTCGAGATCGCCCGCAACCTGATCGGCGACTGCCATGTGCTGATTCTCGACGAGCCCACGGCTATGTTGACCGCCCGTGAAGTCGAGATGCTGTTTGAGCAAATCACCCGCCTGCAGGCCCGGGGCGTGGCGATCATTTATATTTCGCACCGGCTCGAAGAGTTGGCCCGTGTCGCCCAACGCATTGCAGTACTGCGTGACGGCAAACTGGTCTGCGTCGAGCCGATGGCCAATTACAACAGCGAGCAACTGGTGACCTTGATGGTCGGCCGCGAGCTGGGCGAGCACATTGACCTGGGGCCCCGTACCATCGGCGGCCCGGCCTTGACGGTGAAAGGGCTGACCCGTGCGGACAAGGTCCGCGACGTCTCCTTTGAAGTGCGTGCCGGCGAGATCTATGGCATCTCCGGCCTGATCGGCGCCGGCCGCACGGAATTGCTGCGCCTGATCTTCGGTGCCGACCTGGCCGACAGCGGCACCATTGCCCTGGGGGCGCCAGCCCAAGTGGTGAGCATTCGCTCGCCGGTCGACGCAGTGGGCCACGGCATCGCCTTGATCACCGAAGACCGCAAGGGCGAAGGTCTGCTGCTGACGCAATCCATCAGCGCGAATATCGCCTTGGGCAACATGCCGGAAATTTCCGGCGGCGGTGTGGTAAATAGTCGCGACGAAACCGCCCTGGCCAAGCGTCAGATCGACGCCATGCGTATCCGCAGTTCCAGTCCGGCGCAGTTGGTGTCCGAATTGTCCGGCGGTAATCAGCAGAAAGTCGTGATTGGCCGCTGGCTGGAGCGCGACTGCTCGGTGATGCTGTTCGATGAGCCGACCCGTGGCATCGACGTGGGGGCCAAGTTCGACATTTACGCCTTGCTCGGCGAGTTGACCCGCCAGGGCAAAGCACTGGTGGTGGTGTCCAGCGACCTGCGCGAGCTGATGTTGATCTGTGACCGCATCGGCGTGCTGTCTGCCGGGCGGTTGATCGAGACCTTCGAGCGCGACCGCTGGACCCAGGATGAATTGCTTGCCGCCGCCTTCGCCGGCTATCAGAAACGTGACGCGCTGCTCAATGACGCAGCGCTTAGGGATGCCCAATGAAAACAACAACTTCCCCCGGTAAAGCGGGCGGCAATTTTTACGGCCTGGGCACCTACCTGGGGCTGGCGGGTGCGTTGCTGGCGATGATTGCGCTGTTTTCGGTGCTCAGCGATCACTTCTTGTCCTACGACACCTTCAGCACCCTGGCCAACCAGATCCCGGACCTGATGGTGCTGGCGGTGGGCATGACCTTCATCCTGATCATCGGCGGTATCGACCTGTCGGTGGGCTCGGTGCTGGCCCTGGCGGCGTCGGCGGTCAGCGTGGCGATTCTCGGCTGGGGTTGGAGCGTGTTGCCGGCCGCCGTGCTCGGCATGGGCTGCGCCGCGCTGGCCGGCACCATCACCGGCTCGATCACCGTGGCCTGGCGGATTCCGTCGTTTATCGTGTCCCTTGGCGTACTGGAAATGGCACGCGGCGTGGCGTACCAGATGACCGGCTCGCGCACGGCTTATATCGGTGACTCCTTTGCCTGGCTGTCCAATCCGATCGCCTTCGGGATTTCGCCTTCGTTCATCATCGCTTTGCTGGTGATCGTCGTCGCCCAACTGGTGTTGACTCGCACGGTATTCGGCCGTTACTTGATCGGTATCGGTACCAATGAAGAAGCCGTGCGTCTGGCTGGGATCAATCCCAAACCTTACAAGATCCTGGTGTTCAGCCTGATGGGCCTGCTGGCGGGTGTTGCGGCGCTGTTCCAGATATCGCGCCTGGAGGCGGCAGACCCGAACGCCGGGTCCGGCCTGGAACTGCAAGTGATCGCGGCCGTGGTGATCGGCGGCACCAGCCTGATGGGCGGGCGCGGCTCGGTGATCAGTACGTTCTTCGGTGTGTTGATTATTTCGGTATTGGCGGCTGGCCTGGCGCAGATCGGTGCCACCGAACCCACCAAGCGCATCATCACCGGGGCCGTGATTGTGATTGCCGTGGTCCTCGATACCTACCGCAGTCAACGCGCCAGTCGGCGGGGCTGAACCATGGCGACGATTAAGGATGTGGCAGCCCTTGCAGGTATTTCCTACACCACCGTGTCGCATGTGGTGAACAAGACGCGCCCGGTCAGCGAGCCGGTGCGCCTCAAGGTGGAAGCGGCGATCAAGCAACTGGACTATGTGCCCAGCGCCGTGGCGCGTTCGCTCAAGGCCAAGACCACCGCCACCATCGGCCTGCTTGTGCCCAACAGCCTCAACCCGTATTTCGCCGAGCTGGCCCGGGGGATCGAGGATTACTGCGAGCGTAATGGCTATTGCGTGATCCTCTGCAACTCCGACGACAACGCCGAAAAGCAACGCAGCTATTTGCGAGTGTTGCTGGAGAAGCGCGTCGATGGCTTGATCGTGACCTCGGTGGGCGGCGACGACAGCGGCCTGGCCGCGGGCTTGAGCGCGGTCCGCACGCCCATGGTGATTGTCGACCGGGCGCTGGACGGTATTGATGTCGACCTGGTGCGTATAGATCACGAGCAGGGCGCCTACCTGGCGACCCGGCATTTACTTGAACTGGGCCATCGGGACATCGCCTGCATCGGCGGCCCTGGCCATACCCGTGTGGCACAAATGCGTCTGGCGGGGTATCACCGCGCTTTGCGCGAGGCGGGTATCGACGTTGCCGCCAATCGCACCCTGGAAAGCGACTTCACCAGCACCGGCGGTTATGCCGCGGCAGTGAAGTTGCTGTCGGAAAACCCGCCGAGCGCGATTTTCGCCAGCAACGACATGATCGGTTTCGGCGTGTTGCGTGCGGCAGCCGAGCGCAACATCCGCGTGCCGAGCGAATTGTCGGTGATCGGCTTCGATGACATCCAAATGGGCCGCTACGTGTACCCGGCGCTGACCACGGTCGGGCAGTCGATCGTGCAATTGGGCGAGACGGCGGCCGAGTTGTTACTGCGACGAATTGCGACCCCCCAACTGCCGATCGATCAACGCATCGTGACGCCGAGTATTGTCTTGCGTGAGTCGACGGCGCCACTTGCCGGTGTGTTCGCCCAATACCGCTGAACCGAATTGATGAGTACTGATGTATGCCAGCAAAAGTAGTGGTAGTAGGCAGCTTGAACATGGACCTGGTCACCCGCGCCTGCCGGTTGCCCCGCGCCGGTGAAACCCTGATCGGCCAATCGTTCTCCACCGTCCCCGGTGGCAAGGGCGCGAACCAGGCCGTCGCATCGGCGCGGCTGGGGGCTGAGGTGGCGATGATCGGCTGCGTCGGCTCTGACGCCTACGGCGTCCAATTGCGCGATGCGTTGCTGGTCGAAGGCATCGATTGCCAGGCTGTGAGCCGTGTCGACGGTTCCAGCGGTGTGGCGTTGATTGTGGTGGACGACAGCAGCCAGAACGCGATCGTGATCGTTGCCGGCAGTAACGGTGAGCTGACGCCCGCTTCGTTGCAGGCGGCCGATGCGGTATTGCAGGCCGCCGACGTAATCGTCTGTCAGCTTGAAGTGCCGCTGGAGACCGTCGGGTATGCGCTCAAGCGCGGGCGTGAACTGGGCAAGACGGTGATCCTCAATCCGGCCCCGGCCAGCGGTCCTTTGCCGGCGCAGTGGTATGCCTCGATCGATTACCTGATCCCCAACGAAAGCGAAGCCACCGCCCTGAGCGGCGTGACGGTGGACTCCCTGGACAGCGCCAAGCTCGCCGCGGCGCAGTTGATCAAGGCCGGCGCCGCTAAAGTGATCATCACCCTCGGCGCTCAGGGCGCGCTGTTCAGCGATGGCAACCGTGTTGAGCACCTGGCAGCGCCCAACGTCAAGGCGGTGGACACCACGGCTGCCGGCGACACGTTCGTCGGCGGTTTTGCCGCAGCGCTGGCCCATGGCAAAAGCGAAGCCGAGGCGATTCGTTTTGGTCAGGTGGCAGCCGCGCTGTCAGTCACCCGCGCCGGCGCGCAACCCTCCATTCCTACGCTGCACGACGTTCAAGGTTTTGTGCCCTCATGAAAAAGACACCGCTGCTCAATATCGCCCTGTCACGCCTGATCGCCTCCCTCGGGCATGGCGACATCCTGGTTATCGGTGATGCGGGCCTGCCCGTGCCGCCGGGCGTCGAGTTGATCGACTTGGCCCTGACCCAGGGCATTCCCGACTTCATCAGCACCTTGCGCATTGTGCTCAGCGAAATGCAGGTGGAAAGCCACGTGCTGGCCGAAGAAATCCTGCTCAAGCAACCGCCGGCGCTCAGCGCGCTCAATGCCCTGACCGACCAGGCGGAGCTCGGCGAGCGGCGTCTGCTCAGTCATGACGCATTCAAGCAACTGAGCCGCAGCGCGCGTGCCATTGTCCGCACGGGCGAGTGCCAGCCTTATTGCAATATCGCACTGGTGTCCGGCGTCACGTTCTAGAGTTCCCCAACGACAAGGAGTGTTTCATGCCGCGTAATCTTCCAACCCTGAGAAATCTGTTCCGGAGTGTTTTGCTTTTGTCCGCACTCACCGCAGTGAGCGCCCAAGCGGCGGAAAAAATCGACCTGATCATCGACACCGACCCAGGTGCCGACGATGTAGTGGCCTTGCTGTTTGCCATGGCCTCCCCGGAGGAGTTGAACATTCGGGCGCTGACCACCGTCGCCGGCAATGTGCGCCTGGACAAGACCTCGCGTAACGCGCGCCTGGCTCGTGAGTGGGCAGGGCGAGAGGACATCCCGGTGTACGCGGGCGCGCCGAAACCGCTGCTGCGCACGCCGATCTACGCCGAAAATATCCATGGCAAGGAAGGCATCTCCGGTGTCGCCGTACATGAGCCGAAAAAGGCCCTGGCCGAAGGCAATGCCGTTGATTACCTGATCAAGACGCTGAGCACCGCCAAGCCGCACAGCATCACCATCGCCATGCTTGGCCCGCAGACCAACCTGGCGTTGGCGCTGACCCAGGCGCCTGAGATCACCCAGGGCATCAAGGAAGTGGTGGTGATGGGCGGCGCGCACTTCAACGGCGGCAATATCACGCCGGTGGCCGAGTTCAACCTGTTCGCCGACCCGGTCGCAGCCGAGATTGTGCTCAAGAGTGGCGTCAAGCTGACCTATCTGCCGTTGGACGTGACCCACAAGGTGCTGACCAGTGAAGCGCGCCTGAAGAAGATCGCCGACATCAACAACAACGCGAGCAAAGTCGTCGGCGATATTCTCAATGAATACGTCAAAGGCGATATGGAGCACTACGGCATTCCTGGCGGCCCGGTGCATGACGCCACAGTCATCGCGTATCTGCTCAAACCTTCGTTGTTCAGCGGGCGTCAGGCCAATATGGTGGTGGACAGCCGCGAAGGGCCGACCTTTGGCCAGACCATCGTCGATTGGTATGACGGCCTGAAGCAGGAAAAGAATGTGTTCTGGGTTGAGAATGGCGACGCCCAGGGCTTTTTCGATCTGTTGACCGAGCGCCTGGCGCGCCTGAAGTAAGGTGATTGCCGGTCGGCGCTCGCCGGCCGGTGCTTAATCGCGCCCGGGGTTGTGTGCGCCCATGTGATCGGCCGGGTATTTCTCGAAAACCTGGCCAATGAACGCTTGCGCGGCCTGGGTGCCCAACTCCTTGACCAACAGGTCGATACCGATGATCGCCAATTCTTCCGGGCTTCCGGGGCTGTAGGAACTCTGCCCTTGGGGCCACTTGGCTTTGATGTCGGCTTGGAGCGTTACGGTGGTCATGGGTGTCTCACGAGCTGGAAGTACGGGGTGATGCGCTAAAACGCGGTTCTTACGTCGGCAGTTAAGCATTTTGTACGGCGTTTGGCACTGCTACTTATGCATGAGGTATTTCGAAATGAGGCAAGCAGTGTGCGACACTGTCAGCCTGTTTTAATGACCGGGGAACACCGCGTGCAGATCGACTTGAACAACCCCGAGAACCTGACACTGGCCGCCGTGCGCCAACTGCTTGCCAGTGCCAGTGACGATGAACACACTCAATTGCGAGTCACCAGGGCAGGTATTGCCTACATCTCCTCCGGCAAGGCCGTCGGCGGCGTCGATATCGATGGGTTGCTGTTTCGCCTGGAAACCTGGGCCAAGGGCTCCGGTTACGTCGGAAACGTGGCCGCCAGCGATGAGGTCTGGGTCACACAGATTTTCAATGCCTTGAAACAGAACTGGCCAAAGCCACCGTTTGACTACATCGACATCTACTGAATTCGTTCATATCTGGTGACGATTGATCGGGCGAATGCCTGCCCTGAGTCAGGCAGACTTGCCAGCAGGCGATTTACGTCTTGAAACCAATCCGCCTGATCGCTGTCGCACGATCTCTGTCCATTTTTTATCATAGGAGGCTTCATGCCTTGGAAGCTCGCATCATTCGGTACTTTGTTGGCGGCACTCGCGTTGGCGGGTTGCAGCACCCCGGGTACCTCTGAGCCAGCCAAAGATGCCGCCGTGACCGATGCCGGTCATAGCCGCTGTGAGGCGAAGGCCGCCGAGTTCACGATCGGCCAGAAAGCCTCGCCCCAGTTGCTGGAGCAAGCGCGTACCCGTGCCGGTGCGCAGAACGCCCGAATTCTCAAGCCTAACGATATGATCACCCTGGAATACCGCTCCGACCGCCTTAACCTCAACACCGACGACAACCTGGTGATCACCCGGGTCAATTGCGGCTGATAGCCACAGGCTTTTGCAGCGCCCATAAAAAACCCCGTCACATGGACGGGGTTTTTTTAGCTCAGCGGAGAATTACTCGCCGCGAACCTGTGCAGCTTGCATACCCTTTTGGCCTTTCTCAGCCACGAAGGAAACGGTTTGGCCTTCTTTCAGGCTTTTGAAACCGTCGCTTTCGATAGCTTTGAAGTGTACGAACAGGTCGTCACCGCCACCTTGAGGAGTGATGAAGCCGAAGCCTTTTTCATCGTTGAACCATTTAACGGTGCCGGTTTGGCGATTAGACATGGTGTATCTCCAAGAAACATATATTTTCAGTAGTGCTGTGCTGCTCAGGCCAACTGGGCACACAGGGCTATCATAGTCGAAATGTTCGGCTTGGGAGCCCCCCCAAGGCACTGTTTGCTAATCAATAGCCCCGGGTTTAGTCCTTCGGTTGGCTGAAAGCCCCGATCTACGGGGCTTTCGCACGAAATATCAGCTGGTAAAAAAAGCCGTAAAAGCTGCGTATTTTGTGCGAAATGGCAGTTTTAAGAGGGCTTTTACCGAAAAACTGCCATCCGAATTGCAGCGATTCTTACTTTTTCTTCACGACTTTGCAGGACGAAATAGCCGAGACTGCTTTGTTTTTAAGCGCCTGGCTCGCGTTCTGGTTGGTCATGAGTTCCTTGATTTCCGCGGTGCTCAATTCAGCATTGATCTTGTCGGCGCCGCATTCGCAGTGATCTTTGGCGGTTTTGATGTCCACGTTCTGGCTGGCGGCTGAGCTGCAGTCTTTGACGAATGCGTCCCTGGCGCCCGCAGGCCAGTTCGAAGGGGCGGCAGCCTGTGCGCCGAGGGAGAGAAGGGTAAGGGATGCTGCAAGCGCGAAGGTCGAGGAAAAACGCATCATTAAATGCTCCTAAAGTCGTGAGGACGAATGGCGATTCTCGGCGGATTTGACGGGGGACGTACAGCTCAAGTTCACTTTTGCCGCTATAAAAGCGGGAATTTGTTATTGGCTGTGGCGCCGTGGGCGCGATGACCGTTCATCTGTGCTAGCATCGTGTGCTTGGCTATTTCCGGGCGCGCCAAATGCCGCCTTGCCATGTTTCTTTTTCGTCCACTCCAGTCACTCTGGTTCGATCACCGGTTGGCCGAAAGGCTCCTGCCGCTGTAAGGCAGGCGTTCATCACTGAACGGCCTGGTATTGGATCTTGTACTGGCTCATCCCAACCCACGTGACCTTTGGTAGGGGTCACCACTAGGAGAGGAGGCGCCATGCCAACTATTACTCTTCCCGATGGCAGTCAACGTTCATTCGATCATTCGGTTTCCGTAGCCGAGGTCGCCGCATCCATTGGTGCCGGCCTGGCCAAGGCCACCGTGGCCGGCAAGGTCGACGGCAAGCTGGTTGACGCCAGCGACCTGATCACCGCCGATGCCAGCCTGCAAATCATCACGCCCAAGGATCAAGAGGGGCTGGAGATCATTCGCCACTCTTGCGCACACCTGATTGGCCACGCGGTCAAGCAGCTGTACCCGACGGCGAAAATGGTGATCGGCCCGGTCATCGACGATGGCTTCTATTATGACATCGCCTACGAGCGTCCTTTTACTCCGGACGATCTGGCCGCGATCGAACAGCGCATGCATGCGCTGATCGAAAAAGATTACGACGTGATCAAGAAAGTCACGCCGCGCGCCGAAGTGATCGACGTGTTCACTGCCCGTGGCGAAGACTACAAGCTGCGCCTGGTGGAAGACATGCCGGACGAACAGGCCATGGGCCTGTACTACCACGAAGAATACGTCGACATGTGCCGTGGCCCGCACGTGCCGAACACGCGTTTCCTCAAATCGTTCAAGTTGACCAAACTGTCCGGTGCCTACTGGCGCGGCGACGCGAAGAACGAGCAACTGCAGCGGATCTACGGCACGGCCTGGGCTGACAAGAAGCAGCTGGCCGCCTACGTCCAGCGCATCGAAGAAGCCGAGAAGCGCGACCACCGCAAGATCGGCAAGCGCCTGAACCTGTTCCACCTCCAGGAAGAAGCGCCGGGCATGGTGTTCTGGCACCCGAACGGCTGGACCCTGTATCAGGTGCTCGAGCAGTACATGCGCAAGGTTCAGCGCGAAAACGGCTACCTGGAGATCAAGACTCCCCAGGTCGTTGACCGCAGCCTGTGGGAGAAATCCGGGCACTGGGCCAACTACGCCGACAACATGTTCACTACCCAGTCGGAAAACCGCGACTACGCCATCAAGCCGATGAACTGCCCTTGCCACGTGCAGGTGTTCAACCAAGGCCTGAAGAGCTACCGCGAGTTGCCGATGCGCCTGGCCGAGTTCGGTGCCTGCCACCGTAACGAGCCGTCGGGTGCGCTGCACGGCATCATGCGCGTGCGCGGCTTCACTCAGGACGACGCCCACATCTTCTGCACCGAAGAGCAGATGCAGGCCGAATCCGCTGCGTTCATCAAGCTGACCATGGACGTTTATCGCGATTTCGGCTTTACCGAAGTCGAAATGAAGCTGTCCACTCGTCCGGAAAAACGCGTCGGTTCCGATGAATTGTGGGATCGCGCCGAAGCCGCACTGGCCGCTGCGCTAGACAGCGCGGGCCTTGCGTATGATCTGCAGCCGGGTGAGGGCGCCTTCTACGGTCCGAAAATCGAGTTTTCGCTGAAAGATTGTCTTGGTCGTGTCTGGCAATGTGGTACTTTGCAGCTCGATTTTAACCTGCCGATCCGTCTGGGAGCCGAATACGTCTCCGAAGACAACAGCCGTAAACACCCGGTTATGCTGCACCGGGCGATCCTCGGCTCGTTCGAACGGTTCGTCGGTATCCTGATCGAGCACTACGAGGGCGCATTCCCCGCGTGGTTGGCTCCGACCCAGGCAGTGATCATGAATATCACTGATAAACAGGCCGATTTTGCTGCTGAAGTTGAAAAAACTCTCAACGAAAGCGGATTTCGTGCCAAGTCCGACTTGAGAAATGAAAAGATCGGCTTTAAAATCCGCGAGCATACTTTGCTCAAGGTTCCCTATCTTTTGGTTATCGGAGATCGGGAAGTCGAGATGCAGACTGTCGCTGTGCGTACTCGTGAAGGTGCTGACCTGGGCTCGATGCCCGTCGCCCAGTTCGCTGAGTTCCTCGCGCAAGCGGTTTCCCGGCGTGGTCGCCCAGATTCGGAGTAATTATTATTAAGCGTGAAATGAGACAAGATAAACGAGCTGCACCGAAAGCCCCGATCAACGAGAATATCTCGGCACGCGAGGTTCGGTTAATTGGCGCTGACGGCGAGCAGATTGGCATCGTCTCGATTGATGAAGCGCTTCGTATCGCTGAAGAGTCCAAACTGGACCTGGTGGAAATTTCCGCCGACGCAGTCCCACCTGTTTGCCGGGTGATGGACTACGGCAAGTCGATCTTCGAAAAGAAGAAGCAGATTGCTGCGGCGAAGAAGAACCAGAAGCAGATTCAAGTAAAAGAAATCAAGTTTCGTCCAGGGACGGAGGAAGGGGATTACCAGGTAAAACTGCGCAACCTGGTACGTTTCCTGAGTGATGGGGACAGGGCCAAGGTATCCTTGCGATTCCGCGGCCGTGAGATGGCCCACCAGGAGCTGGGGATGGAACTCCTCAAGCGGGTTGAAGCTGACCTGCTCGAGTACGGTTCGGTCGAACAGCATCCTAAGATGGAAGGACGCCAACTGATCATGGTCATCGCCCCGAAAAAGAAGAAGTAATCAATAGGGCACGGCAGGCCTTCTGATTATGTTTATCAACTGAATGCGGAGTATCCGAACATGCCAAAGATGAAGACTAAAAGTGGTGCTGCTAAGCGGTTTCTGAAAACTGCTAACGGTATCAAGCACAAGCACGCTTTCAAGAGCCACATCCTGACCAAAATGTCGACCAAGCGTAAGCGTCAACTGCGCGGTAGCAGCTTGCTGCATCCGTCTGACGTGGCAAAAGTCGAGCGCATGCTGCGCCTTCGTTAATTTTTGGATCAAGAATAGAGGAAGTAACTCATGGCTCGTGTAAAGCGTGGCGTCATTGCCCGTAAACGTCACAAAAAAATTCTGAAACTTGCTAAAGGCTACTACGGCGCGCGTTCACGCGTATTCCGTGTTGCCAAGCAAGCGGTAATCAAGGCAGGCCAATACGCCTACCGTGACCGTCGTCAGAAAAAACGTCAGTTCCGCGCTCTGTGGATCGCTCGTATCAACGCTGGTGCTCGTGTTAACGGTCTGTCCTACAGCCGTTTCATCGCTGGCCTGAAAAAAGCGTCCATCGAGATCGACCGTAAGGTTCTGGCTGATCTGGCAGTGAACGAAAAAGCGGCGTTTGCTGCGATTGTCGAGAAAGCTAAAGCCACCTTGGCTTAAGTACCCCCGACAGTCACCCTGGGCTACTCCTGTGGCCCAAGGTGTTAAACGTCATAAATAGGGGAAGAGCCTTCAAGCTCTTCCCCTATTTTGTATCTGGAGTCTGTACATGGAAAACCTGGACGCGCTCGTCGCTCAAGCTCTTGAGGCTGTGCAAAGCGCTGAAGATATCAATGCCCTGGAGCAAATCCGGGTTCACTACCTTGGTAAAAAGGGTGAATTGACTCAGGTGATGAAGACCCTGGGGAATTTGCCGGCTGAAGAGCGTCCGCAAGTCGGTGCGCTGATCAACGTCGCCAAGGAGCGTGTCACAGAGGTTCTCAATGCGCGCAAGGCGTCGCTCGAGGAGGCCGAACTTTCGGCCAAGCTCGCCGCCGAGTCCATTGACGTAACCTTGCCTGGCCGTGGCCAGGCCTCGGGCGGTCTGCATCCGATCACCCGGACTCTGGAACGTATCGAGCAGTTCTTCACCCATATCGGCTACGGCATCGCCGAAGGCCCTGAGGTCGAAGACGACTATCACAACTTCGAGGCGCTCAACATCCCAGGCCATCACCCGGCCCGGTCGATGCACGACACCTTCTACTTCAACGCGAACATGTTGTTGCGCACCCATACCTCGCCGGTACAGGTCCGCACCATGGAAGCGAACAAGCCGCCGATCCGCATCGTCTGCCCAGGCCGTGTGTACCGCAGCGACTCCGATATTACCCACTCGCCGATGTTCCACCAGGTCGAAGGCCTGCTGGTCGATCGCGATATCAATTTCGCCGACCTCAAAGGCACCATCGAAGAGTTCCTGCGGGTGTTCTTCGAGAAAGAGCTGGCGGTGCGTTTCCGTCCATCGTTCTTCCCGTTCACCGAGCCTTCCGCCGAAGTCGACATGGAATGCGTGATGTGCAGCGGTAAAGGCTGCCGCGTCTGCAAGCAGACCGGCTGGCTGGAAGTGATGGGCTGCGGCATGGTTCACCCCAACGTGCTGCGCATGTCCGGGATCGACCCGGAAGAGTTCTCGGGCTTTGCCTTCGGCATGGGCGTTGAGCGTCTGGCCATGCTGCGTTACGGCGTGAACGACTTGCGTCTGTTCTTCGACAACGACTTGCGGTTCCTCGCGCAATTTCGCTAGTCGTAACGAATCTTTAGGAGAGCAGGATGAAATTCAGTGAACAATGGCTGCGTGGCTGGGTAAGCCCGCAGGTAAGCCGTGACGAGCTGGTTGCTCGTCTGTCGATGGCCGGTCTTGAGGTCGATAGCGTTACTCCGGCCGCCGGCGTATTCAGCGGTGTGGTCGTGGGTGAGGTGCTGAGCACCGAGCAGCACCCCGATGCCGACAAATTGCGTGTGTGTCAGGTCAGCAATGGCGCGCAGACGTTCCAGGTCGTGTGCGGAGCGCCTAACGTGCGCCCGGGCCTGAAGATCCCGTTCGCCATGATCGGCGCCGAACTGCCGGGCGACTTCAAGATCAAGAAAGCCAAGCTGCGTGGCGTTGAGTCCAACGGCATGCTGTGCTCCCAGGCGGAACTGCAGGTGGGCGAGGGCAATGATGGCCTGATGGAGCTGCCGGCCGACGCGCCCGTGGGCCAGGACATTCGTGTCTACCTGGAACTGGAAGACGCCAGCATCGAGGTCGACCTGACCCCGAACCGTGGCGACTGCTTGTCCCTGGCGGGCCTGGCACGTGAAGTAGGCGCGCTCTACGACGCGCCCGTCACCCGGCCGGTGGTTGCCGCAGTTGCTGCGGTGCATGATGAAGTGCGCTCGATCGAAGTACTGGCACCCAACGCGTGCCCGCGTTACCTGGGGCGTGTGATCCGCAACGTCGACCTGTCCAAGCCAACGCCGCTGTGGATGGTTGAGCGCCTGCGTCGCGCCGACGTGCGCAGCATCGACGCTGCCGTCGATATCACCAACTATGTGATGATTGAACTCGGCCAGCCGTTGCACGCGTTCGATCTCGCCGAAATCAATGGCGGCATCCGTGTGCGGATGGCGGAAGAAGGCGAGAAGCTGGTTCTGTTCGACGGCCAGGAAGTCAGCCTGCGTGCCGACACCCTGGTGATCGCCGACCATTCCCGCGCCCTGGCGATTGCCGGTGTGATGGGTGGCGAACACAGCGGTGTGTCCGCAACCACGCGTGACATCTTTCTTGAGAGCGCATTCTTCGACCAGATCGCCATCGCCGGCAAGGCTCGTTCCTACGGCCTGCACACCGATGCGTCGCACCGCTACGAGCGTGGCGTGGACTGGAAACTGGCGCGTGAAGCCATGGAGCGCGCCACTGGCCTGCTGCTGGAAATCACCGGTGGCGAAGCGGGCCCGATCACTGAAACCGTCAGCGAACAATACCTGCCGTCGATTGCACCGATCACCCTGCGCGCCAAAAGCGTTGAGCAAATGCTCGGCCTGGTGATCGAGCCAGCGGAAATCGAGCGTCTGCTTTCGGCCCTCGGCCTGGGCATTGCCGCCGGTGAAGCCGGACAGTGGCGCGTTGAGGTGCCAAGCCATCGCTTCGATATCAGTCTCGAAGTCGACCTGATCGAAGAACTGGCCCGTCTCTACGGCTACAACCGTCTGCCGGTTCGCTACCCGCAAGCGCGCCTGGCGCCGCAACCCAAGGCCGAAGCGCGCGCGCACCTGCCTGAGCTGCGCCGTCTGCTGGTTGCCCGTGGCTATCAGGAAGCGGTGACCTACAGCTTCATCGATCCTAAGCAGTTCGAACTGTTCAACCCAGGCGTCGAGCCGCTGTTGTTGGCCAACCCGATCTCCAACGACATGGCTGCCATGCGTTCGTCGTTGTGGCCCGGCCTGGTGAAAGCACTTTCCCACAACCTGAACCGCCAGCAAGACCGCGTGCGTATGTTCGAAAGCGGCCTGCGTTTCGTCGGCCAGCTGGATGGCTTGAAGCAAGAGCCGATGCTTGCCGGTGTTGTTTGCGGTAGCCGCTTGCCGGAAGGCTGGGCCCAAGGCCGTGATGCAGTGGACTTCTTCGACGTTAAAGCGGACGTGGAAGCCGTATTGGGCTTTGCCGGAGCACTGAACGACTTCTCGTTCGTGCCAGGCAGCCACCCAGCGTTGCACCCGGGCCAGACGGCGCGCATCGAGCGCGAAGGTCGACTGGTGGGCTTCGTCGGTGCCCTTCACCCGGAACTGTCGAAAACCCTCGGTCTCGACCGTCCGGTCTTCGTTTTCGAACTGGTCCTGGCCGAAGTCGCTTTGGGCAAGATGCCGAAATTCAGCGAGCTGTCGCGCTTCCCGGAAGTGCGTCGCGACCTGGCGCTGATCGCCGATCGTGAAGTGTCCGCCACGGCCGTTCTGGATGTCATCCGTGAAAATGCAGGCGAATGGCTGACGGACCTCAGGCTATTTGACGTCTATCAGGGTAAAGGCATTGATCCGCATAGAAAAAGCCTTGCAGTTGGCTTGACCTGGCAGCATCCATCGCGCACTCTTAATGACGATGAGGTGAATACCACGACACAAAATATCCTCACCTCGCTCGAACAAAGGTTGAACGCCACGTTAAGGAAGTGACGTATGGGGGCTTTGACGAAAGCTGAGATGGCGGAACGTCTGTACGAAGAGTTGGGTCTGAACAAACGCGAGGCCAAGGAATTGGTCGAGTTGTTCTTTGAAGAAATCAGACACGCTCTGGAAGACAATGAACAGGTCAAATTGTCCGGTTTCGGCAATTTTGACCTGCGAGACAAACGCCAGCGGCCTGGCCGCAATCCAAAAACGGGAGAAGAAATCCCGATCACGGCTCGCCGTGTGGTCACCTTTCGTCCAGGGCAGAAGTTGAAGGCCCGAGTTGAGGCTTATGCTGGAACCAAGTCATAACGACGAGCTACCCGTCATCCCAGGCAAACGCTACTTCACCATCGGTGAAGTCAGCGAGCTTTGTGCGGTAAAACCGCATGTGCTGCGCTATTGGGAGCAGGAGTTTCCTCAACTCAACCCCGTCAAACGCACCGGGAACCGTCGGTATTATCAGCGCCAGGATGTGCTGATGATCCGACAGATCCGTGCATTGCTGTACGACCAGGGGTTCACCATCAGCGGCGCGCGCCAGCGCATGTCCGGTGATGAAGCCAAAGACGACACCACCCAATACAAGCAACTGATCCGCCAAATGATCTCCGAACTCGAAGATGTGCTGGTGGTTCTGAAAAAATGATTCAGGCTTTTAAAATACTTCCACATTTCAAAAGCTTGCGGTATATTCCTGATCGCTTCATTGCGAAGCGAACCCAGTAACACGCCTAGTCGGGGCGTAGCGCAGTCCGGTAGCGCACTAGCATGGGGTGCTAGGGGTCGAGTGTTCGAATCACTCCGTCCCGACCATATTTTTCAATGACTTAGCCCAATCTGAAAAGATTGGGCTTTTTCATGTCTCAAAAATACTCCCACATTTACTCCCACGGATTGTTTGGGTCTCGGTAAATATGCCGCTTGAGCGGCGTTCGACTCTCGTGCCCTTGGGCAGTGGTATTAGTGCAAGAGTTTGAAGGTGCGAAGTCGCTTGTTAAAGTGAAGCGAGCTACTAGCGATGGCTATAGGCAGTGCGGAGCTCACTGTTGCTAGTGAAATGGTCCGGGAATCGCTCAGGCTCCGGTACAGTCGTCGGATATACATGGTGTCATCGGGAGAGGTGCGTGTTGATGGGGGCTATGAAGTTCCTGATGATGAAAGCACCAATTATGCCCTATGCCCTCCCATCGGGCCGGTGCGCGATTTCGGCGGTTTGGTCATAGGTGGGGTCGTCAGCTTGCTGCGGAGGCAGCGTGATGGACTGAATGAAGAGTTCGGAAAGATAGCCGATGGTCTGTCTTATTTCTGAAAGCGGTAGAGGTTTGCTCACCGGATCCGCATTGAGGTCTGCATGTCTGGCTGTAGGGCCTGAGGAAATGTTGTTGCAGGTTTGTTTTAGACGAGAAAGTTTGTTGTTGGATATGGCCCGGGGCAACTCTGGGGCGACTGACTGAATGAGTTCGTAAATTTTATACAACCCTTCGTAGGACTCTGCATTTGGTTGTCCCCAGTAATCCAGCAAGGTGGCCAATATCGAGAGCTTGACCGCACTGATCCTGGAGAAATCAATCGATGCGGGCTCCGTCGGACCAAATCCGCTGAGCTTGGTGACTTTAAGAGCCACTCGCAGTGGAATGGCCAGAGACCTGTTGTTTTGCGCGTCGTATTCGACGTGGTGAGTCATTTCGATCAGGCCGGGATGTCCGGCGCTGACAGCAATACCGTTCATTCTGACAATTGCCTGAATGGCCATATCGAGTTGCTTTTCGAAATCTTCTTCGTGTTGTTCGTCGGGTAAGAATACCTCCCACTCGAGGTGCTCAGTCGACAGGCTCAATGACCACCAAGGCGTGATCTGAGGCAGGCACTCTAAGGAGGAGCGTGGCCCTTTGACGAGAAACGCCCAATTGCATATCTTCATGCGACACATACCTACTTGAGCTTAAGAGCTCACTGAAAAGGTTAAGAGTTTTCGACGTTGGGCTAATTTACCAGCGAATACCCGTATCGGGGCATAGGCTGGAGATGTCTACGATGCTGGGGGCAGTCCATTGAGCTCGCAAGGTGTCTAGAGAGTCCGAGGCGATTCAGTCCAGTTGTCGTATCTGGGGCGGGCCGACAGTCAGCTCACACTCAATGGTCATCGGATCGAGTTTGACGAAATCAACCTGCGTCTCGCGGCTTTGCTGGGGCCGGTGGAGGTGTTCACGGTCATGGCCCATCCGCCGTGTGCTGTTGCGCACCATCAGGGAGTGATTCAGTGCCTATCGGGCCGGTTGTTTAAGGACGCGTCATGACTCAACGGTTACTTCAACTTGATCAAGTGTCGTACAACCTGCCCGACGGGCGCGTTCTGTTCGATCAATTGACCCACACCTTCAGTACCAGGGCCACGGGCATCGTGGGCGCCAATGGCTGTGGCAAGTCGTTGCTTGGCCGACTCCTGACGGGGGAGCAACTGCCCACCAGCGGCATCGTTCGTCGCGAAGGGCAGGTTTACGCCGTGGCGCAGTTACTGGAGCCCGAGCGTTATCCTAGCGTTGCTGCACTGGCCGGTGTTGACCATATTCTGGCAACGCTGGATCGCATTGCCTTGGGCTGCGTTGACGATGACGACCATTCGCTAGCGGTTGACCAATGGGATTGCGCCACACGCCTTCAGGCGGAGCTGGAGAAGATCGGTCTGGGCCGTTTGAATGCAGACTCCCGTACCGACGCCCTCAGTGGAGGCGAGCGGCAGCGTGTGGCGCTGCTGGGGGCGTGGTTGTCTCGGGCCGACTGGCTCATTCTGGATGAACCCAGCAACCACCTAGATATCGATCAGCAACACAAGCTTGCGCAGCAGATTGATCGCTGGCCCAACGGCCTGGTGTTGATCAGCCACGACCGCGGACTTCTGGAGCACGTGAACGAAATTGTCGAGCTTTCGCCCATGGGGCTGTCGGTTTATGGCGGTAACTACAGTCAGTATGCTGCGGCACGCGAGCAGGAGCAGCAGTCGTTCCAGTCGGCATTGCAGGGGGAGCGGGCGCAGGCCAAGCGTGAGCAACGTGAGATGGTCGTGCAGATGGAGCGTCAGCAACGGCGCAATGCCCGCGGTGACCGCCAGGCCCGTGACGGCAATCAGACCAAGCTGATCACCAACGCCCAGAAAGAGCGAAGTGAAAACAGTCAGGGAAAATTGCGCCTCAATCAACTGGTAGCCCGGGAACAGCAGCAGCAACGGATTGCTGAGGCCCGTGCGCGGTGTGCGCCGGACGTTCAACGAATGATGTTGTCCCCGGAAAGCGTAGTGCCCAATGGCAAGTTGATTGTGCAACTCAACGACGTGATTCTCCCGTTCGGTTACGCGGCACCGATCAATCTGACGCTGACCGGGCCTATGCGCATGGCGATCTTGGGCGCCAACGGCAGCGGCAAATCGACCTTGTTGCGAGTGATCGCCGGCCAACTGCCGGTACACGAAGGCGAAGTCATCCGCAGTTGCCATGTTGGCTGGCTGGATCAACACGCCGGATTGCAGTACCCCGAACGCACGGCAGTGCAATGGCTCTACGGGAGTAATCCGGAGTTGCCCGAGGCCGAGGCGCGGACCCGCCTGGCTCAAATGGGAATTGATGCGAATCGTGCGATGCTCAAGACCTGCCAGCTAAGCGGTGGCGAACGGCTGAAAATAGCCTTGGCTACGCAGCTGTATGCACAACGCCCTCCGCAATTGCTGTTGCTGGACGAGCCGGATAACCATCTGGATCTGCCCAGCAGAATCGCGCTGGAGCAGATGCTGATTCAGTACCAAGGGGCATTGATCGTGGTGTCCCACGACGAAGTTTTCTTACAGGGTATTCGTCTGGACAGCGAATTTCATCTCAAAAGCTAGGGATGCTCCGATCAACTTGCCGCGTTGCGGCGGCAAGTCGAAACTTTCCCGACACTCATCGCTATCAGCCGAAACGGCCCGATATATATCGTGTTTTGCGGGCGCTTTCGCCCATACCCATCAGTCTTTTTCGAGCCTTCCACAGGTTTGACAGAGCGAACAGTGTAGTCAACTGAGCTGTGTTTTTCACCAGACCGCGAAAGCGCACTTTCACGTCACCAAATTGCCGCTTTATCACCCGAAATGGATGCTCAACCTTGGCTCGTGTCTGAGCTTTGCAGTACTCAATCTTGCGCTTGGCTTTGTAAAGCACACTGAGTTTATTCAACTTGGAATAGGTGCTGCGGCGCGCCGCGATTTGCCAGATCACCTCACGACTTTCATGTTCTTCACGCTTCTCGATACCGGTGTATCCAGCGTCCGCGTACACCGCATTTTCTTCGCCATGCAACAGCTCGGCCACCGTGTAAGCAGCCAGATCCCATCGGAAGTCGTATTTGGCCTTTGGATCATCGGCGATTCAGTTTACTGGGCGCATGGCGATTCCTCGCCCGTCGTTCACCAGTCGGCTGATAGGTGAGTTGTGGTCATCAAATGAGCGGGGCCAGGCAAGTCAAAAGTTATGAGGCGGAGGGGCCGACAATGAGGCGTCTCGATCAATTCCTCGTCCTCGAATCAAGCGGGGGCGCTCACCGAGCCTGGGTATCTCTTGCGCAAGACGCAACGCGACGTTGCGTCCTGACCATATTCTCTCAAGATGCAGTGCCGCCTATGTTGTTGACCTGGAAAACATCAATGCGCGTGACCTTTTCTGAAGAGTCACCGCTGTCGAACCTCAGGAGTCTATGGCATGGGCGTTTCTACAAGAGATACAGCAGCGACGATACAAAAAGCGTCGATGACAAAGGGGCTCGTGCTTCTGTTTGCTTTTTGTTGCGGTGCCATCGTGGCCAACATCTATTACGCTCAACCGATTATCAGCTTGATCGCCCCGGATATCGGCATGTCGAGTGGAAGCGCGAGTTTCATCGTTTCGCTGACTCAGATTGGTTATGCGCTCGGATTGTTTTTCCTGGTGCCCTTGGCGGATCTGGTAGAAAACCGTCGGCTGATGATCGCGACAATTGTGATTACGATCTTCAGCCTGGTAGCCGCCGGTTTGTCCAAGCAGCCGAGTGTATTTCTAGTGGTGTCGGCACTCATCGGTTTCAGCTCAGTCTCCGTGCAGATGCTTATCCCGTTGGCGGCACATCTGACACCGGAAGAATCTCGCGGTCGGGTAGTTGGCGGGATTATGGGTGGCTTGCTGCTAGGGATTCTGCTTGCGCGGCCGCTGTCGAGTCTGGTTGCCGATCATTTGGGCTGGCGGGCGGTGTTTATCGGGGCCGCCGCCTTGATGCTCGTTATCTCCATCGTGATTGGCATGACCATGCCTAAATGGCAACCGACCCATCGCGCGTCGTATGGTCAATTGCTGATGTCCCTGGGACAACTGTTTTGTCGCGAGCCCGTGCTGCGTCAGCGCGCGCTTTATCAAGGGCTGATGTTTGCGGCGTTCAGTTTGTTCTGGACCGCTGTGCCGTTGATATTGAGTCGTGAGTTCGGCCTCACGCAAAGTCAGATTGCGATTTTCTCTCTGGTCGGCGCCATCGGTGCAATTGCCGCACCTATCAGTGGTCGACTCGCTGATGCAGGGCATACTCGACGAGCGTCGCAGTTGGCCATGGTGCTGGGTATATTGAGTTTCCTACCGGCCTTCATCAATCCCTTCTACGGTGTGATTGGGTTAGCGGTCACCGGTGTAGCGCTGGATTTTGCAGTGCAAATGAACATGGTGTTGGGTCAGCGAGCCGTCTACGCCTTGGGCATTGCTAACAGAGGCCGTCTGAATGCGTTGTACATGATCAGTATCTTTATCGGTGGTGCAATCGGTTCTTCGGTGGCCAGTTCGCTTTATGAACATGCCGGCTGGTTGGCGATTGCTGCGGTGGGAAGCGGATTGTCACTGGTCGCTTTGGTCGTCTTCTCGGTGGTTTCTCGTCGGACCCGAACTGGCGCAATGCTCAAGATGAACAACGGGTGAGTCAAGGAGTGTCATGGACAAGCTGCTCGCATTGAAGATGTTCGTCCAGGCTGTGGATTCGAAGGGCTTTTCTTCTGCCGCTCGACAGTTAGGCCTGGCGACGTCTTCTGTGACTCGGATGATCGATGGGCTTGAGGCGGAACTAGGCGCTGTCCTGCTTAATCGATCCACGCGTCAAATCTCATTATCAGATGCCGGGGCCGCCTACTACTTGAAAGCGCGGGAGGTGCTGAATGCTGTCGCCGAGGCGGATGCCTCGGTCACTGACCGCGGAGAACTCCCTGCGGGCCATCTTCGTATTTCCGTGCCTGTAGCGTTGGGGCGCCGCCTGATTGCGCCGCATATTGCCTCGCTGTTGAAGCGATACCCTCAACTTGTGTTGGACATGACGCTCTCCGATGACATCGTCGAACTACTGGGGGAACGCGTCGATCTGGCGATCCGATTGGGATCGGCAGCAGCCATGGATGGTGTCGTCAGTCGTCCCGTCGGTCATTTCAGACGCCGGGTTGTGGCCAGTGCCGAGTACCTGAATGCACATGGTTTTCCTGAACATCCCATGGACCTCATGCAACACGAGTGTCTGCGTTTTAGTTACGGCCCAAAGCAGCAGGTGTGGACTTTCTTAAAGGAAGGTGAGGAGACTCGGGTACCGATTGAGGGGCGCTTCAAAAGCAACAATGCGGAAGTTTTACGTGAGGTTGCGCTGGCGGGTGGCGGGGTGGCTCTGTTACCTGACTGGCTCGTCAACGACGATATTGGCAGCGGTGATTTGACGTCATTGTTCGAGTCCTTTGTTATCAATCCGAACGATGCCAGTTCGGCCATTTCTGCGTTGTATCTTCCCAATCATCGTGGCTCCAAACGCGTCAATGCGTTTATCGATTTCATCAGCGAATTGCTCGGGCCTGAAGGCTTGGCCGAGCGCTGATCGCCTCATTGCTGTTTTCGCATGTTTGATCCACGACGTAACGAACCTCTTTCACCGTGTGGCACGGCAGATCCCGGAGATTTGAATGAGCACTGCGACATTGCATTACGTCTACGACCCGTTCTGTGGCTGGTGCTATGGGGCGGCGCCGATGATCACGGCGGCCACCGCTATTCCTGGCCTGGAAATTCAGGCCCATGGCGTGGGCATGCTCTCGGGGGACAAAAGCAAGTTGATGTCGGGTGAGTGGCGCGATTTTGTTCGTCCTCACGAAGCCCGGATTACGGCATTCAGCAAACAGACCTTCGCGGACGCCTATGTTCAAGGCGTACTGGAACATGAAAATGTCCAGCTGGACTCTTCACCACCGATTGCAGCGATGTTGACCGCTCAACAGCTGTCCGGACGTGGCATCGAAATGCTCAAACGCCTGCAAATTGCCTACTACCAAGAAGGTCAGGCCATTGCTGACCGAGGGGTAATCGCCGGCATTGCCAATGAGCTTGGGTTTGAACCCGAATCGTTTATGGCAACTTTTGATTTGATCACGGCAGACTCATTGCAAGACCACATCAAGCGCAGCAACGAGATGCTTGAAGCTCTGAATGCGCGCGGCTTTCCGGCATTTGCGCTGGAGATCGACGGCCAAATGGAAGTGTTGGCCATGGGGCATTATTTAAGCCGACCTGCGTTGTTCAAGAAGGATATTGAAAGTCGTCTGGCCAAATAGGTGTGGTTCATAGCCAGTGCATTCTTTTGTTTTGTATGATGCCTTAATGAAGCTCCAGCGAGGCGTTATGCAAGACTCAAAAGATAGAGACGAGAACGAGTCGGGAAAATCAGCGAAATCAGCAGACCCCGTCAAATCGACGACTCGACGCCTTTCGCCTGAGGTCAGGGAAAAGCAAATCGTGCAGAAAGCTATCGAGCATTTTGCGACGTGCGGATTCTCGGGCAGTACCCGTGAGCTGGCGCGACAACTGGATATTACCCAACCGTTACTCTATCGATATTTCCCCAGCAAAGAGGCACTGATAGACCGCGTGTACGACGAGGTATATCAGTGGGATTCCTCGTGGGAGGCGATGATCAAGGATCGCTCCGAACCCCTTCAGTCTCGCCTGGTTCATTTCTACACCTCATACGCTCGTGTGATTCTGCGGCGAGAGTGGATTCGTATCTTCGTATTCGCCGGGCTGACACGTGAAGGTATCAATGATCGGTATCTGGCTAAATTGCGTGAGCGGGTCTTCATCCCTGTCATTGCAGAAATCCGCCAGACTCATGGATTGGCGCCATCCTCAGGTGACACGATCAATGAAAAAGAGCTCGAGCTGATCTGGAGTCTGCATGCCAGCATTTTCTATATCGGTGTTCGCAAATGGATTTACGATCTTCCAGTGACTGAGGACATAGATGCGCTGATCGAGCAAATGGTCGATGCGTTCCTTAACGGCAGTCCCCACGTACTGCAGCAAGTCGATAACGATTTGGGTAAGAAGCCTCGCTTGAATTGATCGGTTTCGATTTCCTGTTTGTTGCCTCCTGATCGCCTATTTTGCCCTGCTTTTTTGTCGACCACTCATCACCTGTTTCAGCCTTCAACTGAGCGGGTGAGGAGGGGTTTCCGCGCACCATCCTGCTCTGAAAAGCCCTTTCCCAACGCCTGAAGCCCGTTCGCTGTTGGCGACGCCACAGCGTGGCTCAAGCCTGTCCTCAAAAATTTGATCCGCCACCTATTTACTTCAATTTCAGCTGGTCGTATTGTTTATCAACTGATAAATAAATACAAAAAAACTGTTGGAGGCACCATGCAAGTCGTGAAGCTCGCTCACTACTCGATCCGGTCGTTCGACCTGGAAAAGTCCAGTCGATTCTATGAAAGGGTCCTCGGTTTTACTCCTGGCTACCGGCCGCCATTCGATTTCCCTGGCGTTTGGTTGTACATGGGCGGTGATGAGAAGGACTTCGGCACGGTCCACATTATCGGGATTGATCCTTCCAATCCTGAAGGCCTGAAAAAATACCTGGGCGATAAAGAAATCCCGCTGACAGGCACTGGGACGGTTGATCACATTGCTTTTTTGGTCACCGGCCTGGTCGAGTTCTGGGACGTCTTCAAAGCCGAAGGGATTGCGTGGCGCGATCGCACCGTGCCGAGTCTAGGCCTGCATCAAGTGTTCATCGAAGATCCGTCTGGTGTCACCATCGAGCTCAATTTCCCGGCTTCCGAGATCGATGCTGTGGGTTCTTACGCCTCCCATGCCTCTGCAACGGTGGGAGAGCAGCCATGATGAACGCCTCGAACAAGCCCCGCGCCATAGTCGTGGGCGGCTCGCTGGGCGGCCTGTTTGCAGCAAATATGCTGTTGCGCAACGGTTGGGACGTTGAGGTCTTCGAACGCGTTCCGGATGAACTCGCTGGACGAGGCGCAGGGATCGTTACACACCCTGAGTTGTTCGAAGCGATGGCCGCAGCGGGAATTCCCCTCGACGCATCGGTAGGTATCGATGTGCTGTCGCGCGTCACTTTGGCCCAGGACGGCGAAGCCGTACTTGAGAATGCGCTTCCACAAACGTTGACCGCGTGGGGGAAGATGTACCAGGTGCTTCGCTGCGCATTCCCAGACTCACGGTATCGCTGCGGTGGCAGTGTGGTGTCGGTCGAAAGTACTGAAACCCATGCCAGCGTGACATTGGCCGATGGGACGACTCATCAAGCAGACGTCATTGTTGCGGCTGATGGGTTTCGGTCGACGATTCGCCAACATTTTTTACCCGATGTGCACCTGCAATATGCCGGCTATATCGCCTGGCGCGGGTTAGTCGATGAAAGTGCTCTGTCTGACGCTGCCCACGCCGCGCTTTTCGATAAATTCGCGTTTTGTTTGCCCCCGCATGAGCAGATCCTGGGGTATCCAGTTGCCGGGCATTCCAACAGTACCCTTGTCGGCGAGCGCCGTTACAACTTCGTGTGGTACCGCACCAGCGGTGACGATGACTTGAAGGATTTGCTGCGTGATGAAAGCGGTAAACAGTTTGAAGGCGGGATTCCTCCGGCGCTGATACGCCGTGATGTGCTCGACAATATGTACAAGTCCGCAGAGACATTACTGGCCCCGCAGTTTGCCGAAGTCGTTAAGAAAGCTGCTCAGCCGTTATTCCAGCCAATTTACGACCTGGAAGTACCGAAGATGAATTTTGGCCGTGTTGCATTGCTCGGCGACGCGGCATTCGTGGCGCGTCCCCATTGTGGGATGGGCGTTACCAAGGCCGCCGGTGATGCGTTGGCAATCGTGGACGCACTTGCGCGACATGCAACGGTTGAAGAGGCATTGGCGGACTACAGCGAGCGGCGCTGTCGTTTCGGCGCCTCGATTGTTCAGCACGCCAGGCATCTTGGCGCGTATATGCAGGCGCAACTGAAAAGCGAGGAAGAGCGTGACATGGCGGAGTTGTACCGGACTCCGGAAGCCGTGATGCGTGAGACTGCAGTGCCCGTGAAGTTTTAACTCAGCCACAAGCCATTTGCTGGAGATCACCATGGAACATGCATATCCGCAAGACGGTGGCCCGACCATGTCCGCTGAACAGGTTGACGACACTATTCAAAACCCGATTCTCGAAAATACGGAGTTTCGTGCTTTGGTAAAACAGCGCCGACTATTTTCGTGGAGCATGACGGCGCTTATGCTCGCCGTCTATTTTGGTTTTATTCTTTCCCTGGCCTTTATACCTGCCCGTTTGGGTACGCCTATCACAGAAGGGCAGCCGATGACGTGGGGCGTGCCAATCGGTTTTGGAATGCTCGCTTTCACGACTCTCCTCGTTGCTGTCTATGTCTGGCGCACTAACACCTGCTACGACCCTAAAATAAAAACAATTATCAGGAGCTTCAACAAATGAAGCGTCTACTTATTACAATCTCCGCCATGCTTGCTTCGGTAACGGTATACGCGGCCGATATCCCTGGCGCCGTACAAAAACATAATCCCATTGCCATCGGCATGTTTTTGGCCTTCGTTATTTTCACGCTGTTCGTCACCCGGTGGGCGGCACGCAAAAACAATAGCGTCGCGGATCACTATGCCGCAGGAGGAAAAATTACCGGCTTCCAGAATGGCTGGGCTATCGCTGGCGACTACATGTCTGCGGCGTCTTTGCTGGGCATCTCCGCCTTGGTTTTCACCAGTGGATTTGATGGGCTGATTTACTCGATCGGCTTCCTTGCCAGTTGGCCGATCATTCTGTTTCTGATTGCGGAGCCACTGCGAAACCTGGGGCGCTACACCCTGGCAGATGTACTGTCCTATCGGTTGAAACCGCGGCCCATACGAGCATTTTCAGCCTCCAGTTCCATTGTGATCGTGTTGCTTTACCTGGTTTCTCAACTGGTAGGTGCCGGAAAACTAGTGGAGTTGCTGTTTGGTTTCGATTACACCGCAGCAGTGCTTCTAGTGGGCACGCTAATGGTGATTTATGTTTTCTTTGGCGGGATGTTAGCAACCACCTGGATTCAGATTATCAAGGCCGTATTACTGCTGACCGGCTGCGTCTTCATGGCTTTCATGGTGCTGTCCCAATTCGGATTCAGCCTGAACCAGCTGTTTACTCAAGCGACCCAGGTGCATCCTTCCCATGTCGCAATCATGAGTCCAGGCGGTCTGATCAGCGACCCGGTGTCTGCGATTTCCCTAGGCCTGGCATTAGTCTTCGGCACGGCAGGCCTTCCACATATTCTCATGCGGTTTTTCACTGTCGGTAACGTTAAGGCCGCACGCCAAAGTATTCTTTATGCCACCGGTCTTGTCGGCATAGGGTATGCCCTGATCGTAATCATCGGCTTCGGCACTATCGCCTTGGTTGCCAGCAATCCGGCCTATCACGATGCATCAGGGGGAATATCAGGCGGCGTTAATATGGTTGCGATTCACCTCGCACACAACGTAGGCGGTAATGTGTTCCTAGGGTTTATGTGTGCTGTGTCGTTCTCGACGATATTGGCGGTGGTGGCTGGGCTCACCCTTGCAGGCTCGTCTGCTGTTTCGCATGACCTCTATGCACATGCCTTGCGCCGGGGCACCGCCAGCGACCGTGAAGAGATGCGCGTCTCTCGCGTTACAACCATCGTGTTGGGGGTGTTGTCGATTCTATTGGCCATTGCTTTTGAAAAACAGAACATCGCATTTATTGTGAGCTTAACGTTCTCCATCGCCGCAAGTTCCAACTTCCCCGTGCTGTTATTGTCGATTTACTGGAAGGGCCTGACGACACGTGGCGCCGTGATTGGCGGATCGCTGGGGCTGGTATCAGCCATTACCCTATGCATTCTTAGCCCGACCGTGTGGGTCAAGATCCTCCATAATCCGCAAGCCTGGTTCCCATACGAATATCCGGCCTTGTTTTCCATGGCCGTAGCATTTGTCGGTATCTTTTGGTTCTCTATTACCGATCGCTCGGTCAGTGCCATAGGTGAGCGCAATCGATTCGAAAATCAGTTGGTCGATTCTGAACTGGGTACGCCGGCAACATGGAGAGCGCTGCTGAAGGCTGATTGATTCGGGTTATTAGTGTTCGCGTTAACTAGTTGCTGCATGAGCTCCAGGCGCTCACGAGCGTGCGCCTGGCTACCGATTCAGACGTTTCGCCGGAATCGGGTGGCTTACTTTTGGCTGAAGGGCATAACGTCGACACCGCCCGGATCGGTCATGACCCCAGCGCATCCTGCCAGCCACGTCGTGCCAGGGGCAGATCGAGCAAACGCTTGCCGGTGGCATCGTTGATGGCATTGCCCAGTGCTGCGGCCATGGGGCCCTGGACGATTTCTGCGGCACCCAGAAATGGCTGATCCGGCTGATCAATCATGTGGACCTCGACCTGTTGCGGTAAATCCGGAAAACGCATGATCGGATAGCCGCTCCAGTCGAAGCTGTGCATGCCGCTGGCGTCATAGAGGATTCGTTCATAGAGCGTCCAACTCGCGGACTGCACGATGCCCCCCTGGATCTGATTGAGCAGCCCGTCGGGGCTGACAATTTGCCCCACGTCGACGGCGGCGACTACGCGATCGATCATCACTTGCCCGGTCTGGCGCTGCACATGCAACTGCACGGCGATCGCGCAGTAACCCATGATGTTTTTGTAGCGGGCAAAGGCGAAGCCGATTCCGCTACCGGGTCCCGTTGCTTTGTGCGGCCAGCGGAACTCAGCGGCCACGCGCTCCACCACCGCCCGTGCTCGCGGATCGCTCAAGTGATTCAGACGAAATTGCACCGGGTCGATGGTGGCCCTAGCCGCCAGTTCATCGACGGTGCTCTCGATGGCGAAGATGTTGATATGGGCACCGAGCGAACGCATGGCCGAGGTCCTGAATGGCATGGTCAGCACAAAGTTCATGTCGACCTTCAGGTTGGGTATCTCATACAACGGAACGGCATTACGGTCGCCGTCACCTTCGGGCTGAGCAATCGGCACCGAAGGTGCCGGGGTGAAGGGATTGGCCAACAGCCACGCCGGCAACAGGCGCCCGGCATTGACGATACGTTCGTTGTGCGGGGTGCTCCAGAGCTCGTATTTCCAGTCACGAAGACGCCCACTGTCGTCCAGTCCCGCTTCCACCTCGGCAAGCATGGCCGAGCTGTACGGCTCCCAGAGGTTTTCCTGTTCGCGCATCCATTGCACCCGTATCGGCTTGCCGGGAATGGCCATGGCAATCAGCGCGGCATCGGCGGCGGCGTCATCGGCGCCGTTGTGGCCATAGCAACCGGAACCTTCCGCGTGGATGCAACGCACCTGAGCCACTGGCAGGCCGACCATCTCGGCGATACCCGCGCGCAGAGGGTAGACACCTTGGGTATGGGTCCAGACGGTCAATGTTCCATCCTTGAACCAGGCCACTGCGCAGGAGGGCCCGATGGAGCCGTGCATCAGGTATTGCTTGGTCACCCGGGCCTTGTAAGCACGCGGCAGCGGTTGCGGGAGGTCACCCTTGGCGCTCACCGGATAGCGCCGCGCCGGTAATTCGGTGAGGAGTTGATGGATGTGTGTCGAGTCAGGCAGCGGGTTACCTTCTGTCCAGCGGGCCTTGGCGTAGCCCTCGCGCATCGCTTTGACCGCCAGCCATTCATCGGTGGCGACCACGGCGAGGTAGCTGCCATTGCGGACCAGTTTCACCTCGCCGGGAAGTTGCCTGAGGGCGGCCTCGTCGATCTCCAGAAGCTGACTGCCGCGCCGGGGCGGGCGTATCACCCGGGCGTGCAGCATATCGGGCAGCCGCATGTCCTGCACATAGGCCGCACCGCCGCTGACTTTGGCCGGGATGTCCAGCCGAGGTAACGATTTGCCGATCAGGGTGAAGCTGCCAGCTGGCTTGAAGGGCGAGTTGGCCGACGCAAAGCGATGCAGTTGAACCCCCACCACTGCCTGTGCGTAGGTCATGCTGCGGCCTTGTGTATCGTAGATCACCGCATCCCGCGTGGTCAGGCTGTCGATGCTGCGCTGCCATTGCCGTGCTGCGGACTCGAGTAACAACTGCCGCACCTGGGCCGCGGCGTTGAACAGTGCAGTGCCGCTGTCGACGATCGTATGGCTGCCGGCGGTGTAACCTTCATTGGGTGTCAGTGCAGTGTCGGCAGTGAGAAAACGGATGAGCCCAGGTGACACTTCAAGGCGTTCGGCGGCGATCTGCAGGAGCGCAGTTTTAACACCCGTGCCCAGTTCCACTTTGCCGGTGTAGACGGTGATGCCATCTTTCGCATCAATGCGGATCCAGGCGTCCAGATAGGGCGTGGCCCGCAGGCTGCCGGGCAGATCAGGCGCCAGGATTGTCGTACCCAAGGTGTCCACCTCGGTGTCAGCGAAGGCCCGGGGAATACCTGGAAGCATCGCGAACCCCATCACCAAAGCCCCGTTTATCACGAAGGCGCGGCGGCTCAGATTGACGTTTTGCGTGGGGGTTTTCATACCTTGCCTCCCTGCGCGACAACCGACTTGATCGCGGCGAAGATCCGCACGTGGGTGCCGCAGCGGCATAAATTCGGTGCCATGTGGCGGCGGATCGTTTCATCGTCCGGATGAGGGTTGGCCTCCAGCAGCGCCTGCGCCCTCACGATCATTCCCGCGATGCAATAACCACACTGGGCGGCCTGTTCATCGATAAAGGCTTTCTGCAACGGCCCCGGTTGGTCGACGCTGCCCAGGCTCTCGACGGTGCGTACCGATTTGCCCGCCAGTGCGCCGCACGGCGTCAGGCAGGAAAACACCGGCTTGTCGTTCACTAACACGGTGCACGCGCCGCACTGACCCAGGCCGCAGCCGTATTTGGCGCCATTGAGCCCCACCTGGTTGCGCAAGGCATATAGCAGGGGCATGTCGTCCGCGATGTCCAGTTCGTGAGTCTTGCCGTTGATGTCAAGTGTGATCACGGTTGCTGCTCCTGAGCCCGAATACTTTTGATTGTCTTGTCGAGATCCGTCCAGGGTCGGTTTGCACAGCTTTCATTGCGCAAGTACTCGGCAAGTGCGGCTACATGGGTGTCGTCCAGGTTGTGGGCGAAGGCAGGCATGTAGTGGCTGGAAGCGGCGCTGGACATCGGGATGCCCTGCAGGATGGTCTGGATCAAATTGCGTGGCGAGTCCGCCCTCACCGCCGAGGTGTTCGCCAGTGCCGGCCGCGATTCAATGACGCGCATCGGCGCCGCGCGGCCATGGCAACTCGCGCAGGCCCCCTCGAACAACGCGGCGCCCCGCAGCGCCGTGGCGCTGGGCTTGACCCCAGAGGTGCAGGGCGGCGATGGGGCATCCGATGAAGTCTTCTTGAGGTCAAGAATGTACTGCGCGATGGCATGCGCGTCTTCCGCCGGCAATTGCGCGATGCTCAGGCTGACCGGCAACATCGGGCCCGCCGCTGCGCCATGTCCTTCGGCGACCTCGCCCGTCAGATAGGCGACCAACTGGGCTTCATTCCAGGGGTGTTGTGCCTCGGTCATTCCGCGCAGGGCAGGAGCTGTCCAGCCGTCGACGACGCCACCGTTGAACAGTTCGCTGCCTTTCTCCCCACCAATCAGATTCAGGGGCGAATGGCACGACGAACAGTGCCCCGCGCCTTCGACCAGATAACGTCCGCGGTTCCATTGTGCTGATCGGTTGGGAAGTGGTTCCAGCGGATCCCCATGCAGGAACAGTAAGTTCCAGAAAGACACCAGCGGACGGAAGTTCATGGGGAAGACCATATGATTTTCCGGTGCGGTGTATTTGATCGGGTCCACACTCATCAGGAAGGCATAGGCGTCGGCAATATCGGCATCGCTCAGCTTCCGGTAATGCACGTAGGGGAAGGCCGGATAGAGAAAGTGGCCGTCACGCGCGATGCCTTCACGCATGGCCCGTTCAAAGGCGTCCAGCGACCACTGACCGATACCGGACTGCGGGTCCGGGGTGATGTTGGTGGTGAAGAGGGTTCCGAAGGGCGTTACCAGCGGCAACCCACCGGCCATGTAGGCGCCCCCTGGCCGTGTGTGACAGACCGCACAGTCGCCCGCTTCGACCACGCGGCGGCCTCTGTCCAGCGTCTCGCGATCAGCATTCAGGTGTTGGCTGACAGTGGCAATTTCCGGCCTCCACATCATCCAGAACGCAAAGCCTAACCCCGCGACGCCGATTGCCAGAACGGCACCGATGATCGTCTTGCGCTTCATCGCCTTACCTCTCGAGCTGAATTAACGACAGATTTTTCAATCCGCCGCGTGCGATGGGCGGCGATTTTCCATGTCGTGAGCTTAGAGAGGGCGCTTGTGATGGAGTACCCCATCAAGGCGCAACGCTACATTGCGCCAGGCGCAACGGCGGCAGAATTAACAACCGTTAACTCGCGCAGGGTGCGCCGATGTCCAAAGATAGGCGCTCAAGGAGCGTAATGACGGAAGGGGTTTCATGGACAAGCTGCTCGCACTGAAAATATTCATCCAGTCAGTAGATTCCAAGGGCTTTTCGTCTGCCGCCAGGCAACTCAATCTGGCGACCTCTTCAGTCACCAGAATGATCGACAGGCTTGAGGATGACCTGGGTGCCGTGCTGCTGAATCGATCTACCCGGCGAGTCACGTTGACCGATGCCGGTAGTGTGTACTACCTGAAAAGCCGGGATATTCTGAGCGCCATGGCTGACGCTGACGAGTCAGTTTCGGACCGCGGTGAAGTGCCCGCGGGACAGTTGCGTATCTCCGTGCCCGTGGCGTTTGGACAGCGTCTTATTGCCCCTCATATCGGCGCGCTTTTAGCGCGCTATCCCCTGCTCGTACTGGATATGACGCTATCGGACGACATCGTCGATCTGCTCGGCGAACGCATCGATCTATCGATCCGGCTGGGGTCGCCAGCGGCGATGGAAACGCTGGTCAGCCGCTGCATCGGCAACTTTCGCCGCCGCGTAGTCGCCAGCGCCGAGTACCTGAACGCTCGAGGATTTCCCGACCGACCCATGGACCTCATGCAGCACGAGTGCATGTGCTTCAACTATGGCGCGCCACAGCAGTTCTGGACATTTACAGAGCAGGGCCAAGAGCTGCGCGTGCCCGTCGAAGGGCAATTCAAGAGCAACAATGCCGAGGTCCTGCGCGAAGTGGTGCTGGCCGGGTGCGGGGTGGCGCTGTTACCCGATTGGTTGGTCAATGATGACGTCGACAGTGGTCGACTCACTGCCTTGTTCGACGCTTTTGTCGTCAATCCGAACAGCGCCAGTTCAGCGATCTCGGCTTTGTACCTGCCCAATCATCGCGGCTCGAAACGTATCAATGCGTTCATTGATTTCCTCACCGAATTGCTCAAGTCGCAAACACAGCCGACGACGTGATCGGTGCATCGTTGCGTTTTGCGAAAAGCTACGTTGTGCAGCAGGTGGATTCTCTGTCGGCGCTCCGGCACCTACCTTGGGGGGGTGAAACATTCAACCACGGAGACCGTCATGAGTTTGCATTCATCCAAAATTCAGGTGACTTACGACTTCATCTGCCCATGGTGCTGGATCGGTGAGGAAAATCTTGAACGCGCGCTGGCCGCTTCGGGTTTTTCAACGGACCGCCCAATCAGTTTCCTGCCTTATCAGTTGAACCCGGACATGCCGGTTCGAGGCATGGATCGCAAAGCCTATCGCTCTGGCAAGTTCGGCAGCTGGGCGCGTAGCCAGGCGATGGACGCACAGGTCACCCACGCCGGTAAGGCCGTCGGCCTTGAGTTCGATTATGAGCGCGTCGAAAAAACCCCCAACACCCTGGCCGCGCATCGGTTGGTATGGCGCGAGCAACAGGCGGGTCGAGACGCTTCCTTGCTGGTCAAGGCCATTTTCAAAGCGTACTTCAGCGAAGGGCGGGATATCGGCGACCTCACTGTGCTGGCCGACATCGCTGTCGAAACCGGGCTGGACCGAGAGGTCATTGTCGACTTTCTCAAGGCCGATGAAGGCACCGCTGAAGTCTTGAAGCTCGAAGCCCAAACCAAGGCGTCCGGTGTGCGCTCGGTGCCGAGTATCCAGATCGCAGATGACGTGATCAGTGGCGCGCAGCCCATCGAAATAATGATCCAGATACTGAAGCGAAGCCAAGCCGCCTGAGGCGGTTTTTCAATCCCAATCCATTCAGGACATCATCATGACTCATCACTTGTTCAGCCCTATCAAACTCGGCCAATTCACCCTCGATCACCGCGTCGTCATGGCGCCTCTGACTCGCTCGCGAGCGGGGCAACCTGGCAACGTACCGACATCGATGAACGTCGAGTACTACCGTCAGCGTGCCAGTGCTGCATTGATCATTACCGAGGCTACACAGATTTCGCAGCAGGGCCAGGGTTACGCCTGGACGCCCGGCATCCATAGCGACGAGCAGATTCAGGGCTGGAAGGCTGTCAGCGAAGCCGTACACGCAGAAGGCGGGCGCATTTTCCTGCAGCTCTGGCATGTGGGGCGAGTGTCGCACCCGGTGTTCCAGCCTAACGGCGGCTTGCCGGTGGCACCGACCGCGCAGCCAGTGCCCGGCAAGACCTTCATCCTGAATGAAGAGGGCGAAGGCGTATGGGGTGATGTACCTGTCCCTCAGGCGCTGGACATTCCTGGGATCGAAGCGATCGTTGCCGACTTCCGCAGGGCCGCTCGCAACGCGATTCTGGCCGGTATGGATGGTGTGGAAATTCACGCGGGCAACGGCTACCTGCTCGACCAATTCATCAACAGCGCCAGCAATCAGCGAAGTGATCGCTACGGGGGAAGTATCGAAAACCGTGCGCGGTTGCTGCTTGAAGTCGTGGAAGCCGTGACCGCGGAAGTAGGTGCAGAACGTGTTGCTGTCCGCCTGACACCGATGGGACGTTTCATGGGAATGGGCGATGACACCCCGGAACAAACCTTTGGCTACATCGCATCCCGGCTCAATCACTGGAATCTCGCTTATCTGCACCTGGTAGAACCGATGATGGTCGGCACAGTGCTCGATGAAAGTAACGATCCACGCTGGGACGCGATCATCAAGCAACTGCGTACTGACTTCCACGGCGTTCTGATGTTGGCGGGTGGCTACTCCGGCGAAACGGCCGAACAGGCCATTGCGCAGGGCCGTGCAGACCTCATTGCGTTTGGTCGCCCGTTCATTGCCAACCCCGACTTACCGGCTCGCTTGCGTGGTCGCAACGAACTCAACGTGGCTGACGGCAACAGCTTTTTTGGCGGCGACGCCAAGGGGTACATCGACTATCCGGTGTTGGCATAACGCAACGGTAAACCGCAGCTGCGGGAATCACCCTGCAACGAGGAGAAAGGTAATGAAGAGTTCAGGCGTTCCAAAGGCCTTGGTCATTGGTGGTTCCCTGGGCGGGCTGTTCGCCGCCACGGCGTTACGCGCGATTGGTTGGCAGGTCGATATTTACGAGCGATCCCCTGCGGCGATGGATAGTCGTGGCGGGGGCATCGTTCTGCAAGCGGACGTCCTGCACCATTTTCGTTATGCGGGCATTCATCCGGCAGGTGCGCTCGGCGTCCGGTCCCATGATCGTCTCTATCTGGATCGAGAGGGTAGCGTCGTGCATAAAGAGCCGATGCCGCAAACCCAGACGTCCTGGAACACACTGTACAGCTCATTATTTTCTGCATTTGCTGCTGAGCATTATCACCGTGGCAAGACGTTGGTGGATCTGACTCAGAATGAACACCGGGTGACTGCGATTTTTGCCGACGGCAGCACTGCCGAGGCAGACCTGCTGATTGGCGCTGATGGCTCGGGTTCAACCGTGCGAAGCGTGGTGTTGCCTGGAACAGTACCCAGCTATTCGGGGTATGTGGTGTGGCGCGGGCTGGTCGATGAAGAGCAACTTCCAGACTTCGCCAAAATGCAGCTTTACGAGGACTTTGTTTTTCAACAAGACCCTGAATCGCTGATGCTGGAATACATGGTGCCGAGCGTGAATGGCTCCGTTAATCCGGGCGAGCGTCGGTTCAATTGGCTGTGGTACCTGAAAGCTGCGCAAGGGGCGGAACTGGACGCTGTGCTCACTGACAGCGATGGCCGTCGGCGTAGTCACTCCATTCCACCCGGAGCCTTGGCCGCTGGGCAGGATGCTTACATACGGGGAATGGGTGAGCGGCAGGCGAACCCGGCTTTTCGGGAACTGATTCGCCAGACCCAAGATATTTTTGTGCAAGCGATCCTTGATCTCAAAGTTCCTCAGATGGTGTTTGGCCGTGTGCTGTTGACTGGCGACGCCGCTTTTGTGCCGCGTCCTCATACCGCCGGAAGCACGGCCAAGGCAGCCCGCAATGCACTGGCCCTGGCGCAAGCAATCGACGACATCGGCGACCTCGATAAAGCCCTGCTTGCCTGGCAGCACCAACAACTTGCAGAAGGCATGCGTATGGCGGATTGGGGGGTGAGTATGGGCAATCGGATTATGGGGATCGCCCAAGCCTGATGGAGCGGCTCACATCGGACTTATTGGCGAGAGCCTTGCGTTGGCGGGATGAAAGTGGGGTGTGATCGTTGGGCTGTTGCAGTCTTTCTAGACTGAATATAAAAAGAGGAGATTAGCTTCAGATCGAAGCGGTCTCCTCTTTTTTAGCACCTGTAAACTTTGAAGTTTTAACCATTCTGGCAAGCGCCACCGAGTATTTTGTATTGCAGGTCGTGCGTTATACCCTTGTGATCCACATACACCATGTGCGCGTCCACTGGGCCACAAGCGTTGTTTGTGTCCTCTGCTGTAGTGATGTCGATGACCTTGGCGATATCCAGGTGTTCGGAATAATTGTACTGCTCAGGTTCAGGGGCAGAGGCATTGTTGTTGGCGCCATCATGGGCTGAAGCGTATACGCTAAACATCATCAGTGAGGCGAGCATTGCATATTTCATCAGGGTGTCTTCCAGTAAGAGTGAGAGAGGGGACAAGATCTCTTTGTTTGCTTCTGGAGCTGATTATGCTGTCGCCAGGTTGTTTGTAGAAATGCTCAGGCGGGATACTGATTATTACCGAAAATGATGTTTATCCATGTTTGTCTACAGATGGGCCAATATAATTTAATGGGTGTAGTGCTTGCTGTCGGCAATGCGGGTCGGTTGGTTTTTATAGTCTTTTGACTGATTTATTTAAAGTCGTATGGGCCCATGGTTATGATTGATCAGTATTTGTTTATTCGGTTCGATCATCTTGGCTGGGGGCCCGAGCGAACGGCAGAGACGATTTGGTGAAGTCTTGAACGGTTCGCAAAAAAAAGGCCGGTCAAACCGGCCAAAGGGAAATCGAGAGTTTCGCCAACGCTATACGGGGAGTTTCAGGATTCTGGCCGCGTTGGCGCCGAGTACTGCCGCTTTCTCGCGCGGACCCAAGCCTACGCTTTCGACAAAACGCACCGGCTGTTCATAGCCCATGTCGAAGCAGTAGTCGCTGCCCAGGACCAGATGGTCGATACCGACGTTGGCGATCAAATAGTCCAGCACCGGCCCGGAGTGCGACACGGTGTCGTAGCTGAATCGCGTCAAGTAGCTGCTCGGCTTCTGGGCCAGGCGTCGTGTCTCAGGACGTGAGGTCCACCCGGCATCGAGACGTCCCACGAGTATTGGCAAAGCCCCACCGGCGTGAGGCAATGACACATGCAGTTGAGGGTATTGATCCAATACTCCGCCGAGGATCAGGTGTGACGCCGCGATAGCGGTATCGAACGGGTTGCCCAGCAAGTTGCTCAAGTAGTAGTTGCTCAGACGGTTGCCGCCGACCGTTTGTTGCGGGTGCAGGAATACTGGGAGTCCGAGCTGTTCTATACGGGCAAAGACGGGCGCGAAGCGCGGATTGTCCAGGTCCAGGCCGTTGATGTTTGTGCCCATGTACACCCCACGAACCCCAGGCAATTCGGCGGCGCGTTCCAGCTCGGCGATGGCATCGTCAGCCTCTAGCATCGGCAACGTGGCCAGCACCACAAAACGTTGTGGGTGTTGGCGATGGACCATCGACGCAGCATCGTTCCAGGCACGTGCCAGGCGGGCATTGAGTTGTCGATCTGCCCAGTACACCATTGGCACGCTAAGGGACAGCGCCTGTACGTCGACGCCGGAATGGTCCATATCGAGCAAACGCGCCTGCACGTCGATGAATTTCAACGGCAATGGCCCCAATCCTCCGGCCGGGGTGGAGAAGCTGAAAGTAGTTTCCTGGCGGGTATAGCTTGCACCGAACGTTTTGCCCTCACTTCCCAGGAGGTGTAAGAACTCTTCAGGGTAGTAATGTGCATGGATGTCCACCGATCGCACCGGGACATCGGCACCTTTCTTGATCGGTGCCGCCGAGGCGGGTGATAAACGGGTAACCAGCAGACCACCGGCGGTAGCTGCCATGATGCCCAGCAGTTGGCGACGGGTCTTTGAAAGACAGCAGGGGCATTGCATCGTCGATCTCCTTTTTATTGTTGTCTTGACGGGTTCAAGTGCGCGCCTTTGTGCTTGCACGGGTTCAGAGCGACCGGTTCCCGCCGTGGCATGTACCCGCTCCGAGACGTCGCTCTATTAATCGGTCGATCATTTGATCAATTTTGATTATCATCCGATCAATAGGGAGATCGCAAGCCTCCTTAACCAATCAAGCCATTGAGCACAGCCATGCAAGACTCCCATTGCCTGGTCATGCACAGTCGCTACCTTTACCTTTCGATCTCGGAATCCGTGCATGGACAAGTTGCTGGCGCTGAAAATGTTTGTCGAAACGGTGCGCTGTGGGGGTTACTCATCTGCGGCGCGTAAGCTCGGCATCTCCACATCGTCTGTGACACGGCAGGTCGCGGGGCTGGAAAGTGAGTTGGGCGCCAGCCTGCTCAACCGCACCACGCGCAATACGAGCGTCACGGTGGCGGGGCAGCACTATTTCGATAAAGTCGTGGCGATCCTTGAGGCCATCGATGGCGCGGATGCCGTCGTTGCCGACCGTGGCAGCGAAGCTCAGGGGCGTTTGCGGGTCAGTGTCCCGGTGGAATTCGGCCGGCGAATCATCGCCCCGCACTTGGGGCGGTTGCTTGAACGCCATCCCGGTCTGGAAATCAGTCTCTCGCTGAGCGACGAGGTCAGTGACCTGCTCAGCGAACAAATCGATGTGTCAGTACGTCTTGGTTCATCGGTTGTCAGTGATGACATCGTCAGCAAGCGGCTGGGCTATTTCCAGCGTTGGGTGGTGGCGAGTCCCGAATACCTGACACGAACCGGACTGCCGCGACACCCTCGCGACTTGCTCGAGCACCCGTGCTTGCGTTTCGATTACCACACGGGCCACCACGACTGGACATTCCTGGGCGATGAGGACGTCATCCGCGTGAACGTGCAGGGACGGCTGCAAAGCAACAATGCCGACATTCTGCGCGAGGCTGCCTTGGCCGGTGGCGGGGTGACGCTATTGGCCGATTGGCTGGTACGTGAGGACGTCAGTGCAGGTCGGCTGACGCGGGTGCTGGAGCAATATGAAGTCAACCCAGGCAGTGCAAGCACCTGCATCAATGCGCTGTATCTGCCCAACCACCGTGGTTCCAGCCGCATCAGTGTATTCATCGCGTTTCTTCAGGAAATACTCGCGCCCTAAGCACGTCCTGCGCATCAGGCAAGATCGCGTTGCGCGTCGCTTTTGATCGAGTTGACTGCCAGCCAATACCCGCGCGGCGTGCGAATACCCTCTTCCTCACCCGCAGGCCCACAACGTGTCCGGTTAGATCGGACACGATCCAGGGTAAAGGCAATGGAGCGATTTCGATGAACACACAAGAGAATGTCCAGACCGTGAAGATTTTTTTGCAGCCATGGGCCGCGGTGATAAGCCAGGGTTACTAAAAATCACGAGGGCACAATTTCCGAGCATTGTTGTGCTGGCTTCTTGTTCCTGAACGGTTGTTGCCAAGCGAGCTGTGCTTGGACTTCCGCCACGGCATCGAGGACTTTCTGTGCCCAGCGCTCATCCTCCGGATGCACGACAACAACGCGAAAACCGTGATCACGCCCTTCAGTCCGCACGCCTTCGGAATCGTCGACATGTAAGTCGATATCGAATGCCGGCGGAAATTTCGAGGGCGCGTTCGACAGGCCATGCACCGTCAGGGCACGGTTATGCAGCATGCTGTTGACCACCCCGTCGACGCGGATGCCGTACAGCAAAAGCCAACGCCTGATGTAGGACGGAGTGCGACCGGACGAGGTGTAGACCCAGATACTGCAGCCCTGGCGACGTAACTCTTGGGTCAGGGAGCGTGTGCCGATACGCAGTGGTTCACCCAGCCAACGATGCACACAGGCCGGCAGCCGGCTTGGCTCGACCGCGCAGTGGTGGAGTTGGCAGGCCAGGGTGTCATCGATATCGAACGAAATGCGTATGCGCTGACGCCTGAATCCGTGCATCGGGACGGCGCGCCGCATGGCGTGCCATACCCGGCTGCCGGAAGCTCGGCATTTAGCGAGCGTGGGATACCGGCTCATCGATGACCCTCCTGGTAAAGGGGCGAGGCCTTGTCGTTGAGAAGAAATTTCATTGAATCAGATGCCTGATCTTCCAGGAAGGCTGCATACTTTTTCTTGATCTTGGGCAATTCATACAACGCCTTGACGCCATGCTTGGCGGAGTTGCGTATGACCGATGACGGGTTGAAGTAGCCCTCGGCGTTTTTCAGCGTCAGCACGAATGGAGGCAAACCTGCGCGCATGAGCAAATAGCTGACGATGAGCGACCCACTGCGGTTATTGCCTTCAATAAACAACTGCGGCTTGCTGAGGATTCGCACGTAGACACCGGCTGCACGTTTCCAGACGGATTCGCTGCGATACGCACAGTACCAATTGAACAAGTCTTTTATCCCCCCCTCGACGTTGTTGAAGAAGTGTTCCTCGGTCGCCGCCAGATGTTGAGCGTATTCTCGTCGGCGTACCGGGTCCCGGCCACAGAGCACGGTGGCGTTGATCTCCAGCATCAGGTTCAGTTGCTGAAGGTCGAACAGGTCTACGCCGCTTGCGACATAGCTGTCAATCAACGCATAACCTTCAAGTACATTGTGCAGCACTTCGTCGGTCAAGGGGTCGCGCGGCTCGGTAAAGTGCCTGCTGAGCTCGGAAAAGCGGCTCTGCACCTCGCGTAGCGCGCGTTCGATTGCAGGTAGATCAAGACGACGGGGTGCAGGCATTGGCAATCCTGGGAAACGGTAGATAAGCAGGTAAAACGACCGGATGCCCGCTAAAGCACCTTTGGCACTATAGCGGTATGCGGTCTTGACTGGACGTTTGCTGTTTAGCTGAACTTGCCGCTGATGTAATCCCCGGTCATTTGTTCGCGCGGGTTATCGAAAATCTGCGCCGTTGGGCCCATCTCAACCAAATAACCGGTGCGCGTGCCCTGGGAAATATCAACCGAGAAAAACGCTGTCGTGTCCGCAACACGGATGGCTTGTTGCATATTGTGGGTGACCAGGGCGATGGTGTAATCCTTCTTCAGCTCAACCATCAACTCCTCGACCCGGCGCGTCGCGATCGGGTCGAGTGCCGAACAGGGCTCATCCAGCAACAGCACTTCAGGTTCGGTCGCGATGGCGCGAGCGATACAAAGCCGTTGTTGCTGGCCGCCGGAGAGTGACAGGCCGCTGACCTTGAGCTTGTCCTTGACCTCATCCCACAGCGCCGCGCCTTGCAGGGCGTGCTTTACACGGTCTCCCAGGTCGCCTTTGTAGCGATTGAGGCGCAGGCCAAACGCAACGTTGTCGAAAATGCTCATCGAAAATGGGTTCGGCTGCTGAAAAACCATACCGATGTAACGTCGCACGACCACCGGGTCAACGCCCTTGCCATAGACGTCTTGCCCAAGGAAATGCACGTGCCCTTCAAACCGAAAGCCTTTCACCAGATCGTTCATCCGATTGAGGCTACGCAGCACGGTACTTTTGCCGCAGCCAGAAGGGCCGATGAAACCGGTGATCTTGTTTTTTTCGATCGGCACATGGCTGTCACGTACCGCCATGAAGTTGCCGTAGAAAATTTTGTCCAGCTTGCAGTCCATGACGACAGGCGCCTGGGTGACAAACGGAGCGGCTATTTGCGCAGTTGATACGTTCAAAATTCAGATGCTCCCGTTCTCAATACTTGGGCTTGCCGAAAATGCGGCTGACAATATTCACGACCAATACGATCATCACCAGCACCAGCGAGGCTGCCCATGCGAGCTCGAGTTGGTTGTCGAAGGGCATACCGGAGAAGTTGTAAATCAGCACGGCAAGCGATGCCGTCGGATTCATGACTGCCAGGCTGCCGTCGTGAAAAATCCAGTAGTTGCTGAACAGCGCGGTAAACAACAACGGCGCGGTTTCGCCCGCGGCGCGGGCCACGGCGAGCATGACGCCCGTCAGGATCGCCGGCATGCCGGTAGGCAAGACGATTTTCCAGATGACCTGCGAGCGGGTACAACCCATGCCGTAGGCCGCATCCTTCATGATTTTAGGCACCATCCTCATCGACTCTTCAGCCGTCAGCACGACGATGGGCAACATCAGTACCGCCAGTGCCACGCCACCCGCCGGTGCTGAATAGGTACCGGTGGTCATCACCACCAGCGCGTAGGCAAACACCCCGGCCAGAATGGATGGCAGGCCCGTGAGCATCTTGGCGGCAAAGCGCGCGGCGTTTGCCAGCTTGCTGTCTGGCCCCAGTTCCGCCAGAAAGATGGCCGCCATGATGCCGACCGGCACCGCGATTGCCGCCGCGATACCGACCATGACGAAGGTGCCTGCCATCGCGTTGCCGAAGCCACCGCCGGTCTCGAAACCGGTTGGCGGCAGTTCGGTGAATACCTCCAGGCTCAGGCGTGCCCCTCCGCGCGTGATCAGCATGTAGAGCACGGAAATCAGCGGCACGCTGGCCAGTAGAGCACCACCCCAGACCAGTGTGGTCAACACCAGGCTGCGCAGGGCGCGGCCTTCAAACTTGCGCTGCAGGCTTGGTAAAGCGGCTGTAGAGGAAGTGATGTCAGTCATCATTTAGTACCACGTTGGGCATAGACCATGATCATGGAACCGATGATGTTCACCAGGAGCGTGATAAACATCAGTACCAGTGCGGCGTACATCAATACTTCGATTTCGTTCGGCCCGGCTTCGGGGAAGTTCAGCGCCAACAAGGCCGCTAGCGTATTGGCCGGGGCAAACAGAGAAAGCGAGATGTTGTTCGCGTTGCCCACCAGCATGGCCAGCGCCATGGTTTCCCCTAGCGCGCGACCCAGGCCGAGGACCAGGGAACCGAAAATACCGGTGGCGGCGGATGGCACCATCACCTTCAGAATCGCTTCCCAATGGGTCGTCCCCATGCCGTAGGCGGCTTGCTTGGTTTTCATCGGGACACCGGTGAGGGCGTCCTGCGACACGGCCGCAATGGTCGGCAGAATCATGATGGCCAGTACCAACGCCGCAGGAAGCAGCCCCGGCCCGCTCAAGGTCGTGCCAAAAAAAGGTATCCAGCCCAGTTCGCTGTTCAGCCACGCCGTAAGCGGGCGAATCGTCGGGATCACCACGTAAATCCCCCACAGGCCATAAACGACGCTGGGGATGGCCGCGAGTAATTCGACGATGGTTCGAAACACGGCTGCCAGCTTCGCCGGCAGGAAATCCTGGGTCAGGAAAATCGCCATGCTGACGCCGAAAAAGCCTGCGATCAGCAGCGCGATCAGGGCGCTGTAGAGCGTGCCCCAAATGGCCGGCAAAATGCCGTACTTGCCTTGGTTAACGTCCCAGACGCTGTCGAGAAGCACATCAAAACCGTGCTTTTCCATGCCTGGAAGGGCCTTGCGTCCCACCTCGAATACCAAGGCGAAGACCAACGCCAGAATCAGAATCACCCCTATTCGTGCGAGCGCACGGAAGGTGCGATCAACCAGGAAATCCTTTGCAGAGGGTGGCTGGCAGGCAGAATCCTGGTTAACCGGTACGACAAAAGGTGTGCTCATAGGCTAACTCCGGAACAAGGGGGAAACGCTCCCGGTATGGCTGAGCGCGCATACCGAGAGAGGCCTCACGTGCGTTACTGGATGTTGGCGGACGCTTTGCGAACCTCATCGACAACCGATTTCGGCAGCGGGATGTAACCCATCGAGTCGGCGATTTTCTGCCCTTCGGTCAGGCTGTATTCGACCATTTCGCGCATCGCCTTGGCCTTGGCCGGGTTCTCGTTGTGCTTGCGGAAGATCATCCAGGTGTAGGACGTGATCGGGTAGGACTTGGCGCCGTCCGGATCCGGCAGCCAGGCCACCAGGCTTTCCGGCATTTTCACAGCCGCGAGGGCCTCGGCACCGCTTTCTGCGTTAGGGACAACGTACTTGCCGGCCTTGTTCTGCAGTTGGGCAAAGTCAACCTTGGCCAGCTTGGCGAAACCGTATTCGATGTAGCCGATAGCGCCCGGAGTCTGGCGCACGGTCGCTGTCACACCATCGTTCTTCGGCGATTTGATGAATTTGTCGCTGGCAGGCCAGTTGACGGTGTTGCCTTCACCCAAATCTTTCTGGAACTGTGGGTTGATCGTCGCCAGATGCTTTGTGAATACCGCAGTGGTACCGCTGGAGTCTGCACGCACGACCACGGTGATCGGCATATCAGGCAGTTTCAGGCCCGGGTTGGCTGCAACGATTTTCGGGTCGTTCCACTTGGTGATTTTGCCCAAGAAGATGTTGGAGTAAACGTCGCGTGGCAATTTGAGTTCTTTAGGATTGCCCGGCAGGTTAAAAGCCAACACGATTTCACCTGCCGTCATCGGCAGCAACTGCACGCCTTCGGCAACCTTGGCGATATCTTCGTCTTTCATTGCCGAGTCACTGGCGGCGAAATCGACGGTTTTGTTCAGGAAGTCCTGCACACCGGCGCCACTGCCCTTGGATTGATAATCCACAGTGACGCCTGCGGTTTTCTTACTGAAATCCTTGAACCAGGTCAGGTAGATCGGTGCCGGGAAACTAGCGCCTGAGCCGCTCAGACGAACGCTTTCCTCAGCAAAAGCCATGGAACTTGCACAAAGAGAAACCGCAACGGCGAGTGCAGCAGACTTCATCAAATTTTTCATCGAAGGAACTCATTGTGATAACGGGCTCCCGAACTCTGCAGCACTTTCGTTAAGCTTTTATGAAAGTTGAATGGCGGGTCGCGCCAACCGCGCCAGGCGCTAGGGGCTGGCCGTTGTGCATTAGGTGGTCTAGCCTTGTTTCGCCCTTTGTTTTTTGGGGGAGGGGCTGAGGGGGCAAAGTCTGAGCCTTGCCCGCTCCTGACAGACGATCAGAAAGGGGAGTGATGGCCTCTGGCAAAGCCCAGGCCGCGCAGGCCGCCGCACCTAGACCTTGAAACGCTCCACCAGCCGTTCCAGCTCATGTCCCAGCCGCGCCAGTTCGTTACTCGACGCGGCGGTTTCCTCGCAGGTGTTGGCCGTCTGGTCGGAGATGTCGCGAACGTTGATCACGCTGCGATTGATCTCCTCGGTGACGGCGCTTTGCTCTTCCGCCGCCGTCGCAATCTGCTGATTCATGGCCTGAATGATCGAGACCTTGCTGGTGATGTTCTCCAGCGCGCTGACGGCACGGTGTGTGCATTCCACGCTGCTTTCGCTCAGCAGAAGGCTGCTTTCCATGCCCGAGGCCACGGCTTGGGTGCCGCTTTGCACACCGGCGACCAGGCTCTCGATTTCTTCGGTGGAGCGCTGGGTGCGCAGGGCGAGGTTGCGCACTTCGTCGGCTACCACCGCAAAACCACGGCCGGCCTCTCCGGCGCGGGCGGCTTCAATCGCGGCGTTCAGCGCCAGCAGGTTGGTTTGCTGGGCGACGGCTTTGATCACATCCAGGACACCGCCGATTTTATCGCTCTGTTCCTGGAGGTGGCGCACAGCGTCTGCCGACTGGTTGAGTTCTGTCGCCAGGCGCTGGATCTGCTCGATGGCTTCACCCACGATCTGCTCGCCCTCGCTGGCTTGCTGATCGGCGGCCGAGGCAGCGACGGAAGCTTCCTCGGCGTTGCGTGCGACGTTGTGGACGGTGGCAGTCATCTCGTTCATTGCGGTGGCGACATGATCCGTTTCGGCTTTCTGGGTGCTGATCCCCGAATTCGTTTGCTCGGTCACCGCCGACAGTTGTTCGGCCGCGCTGGCAACCTGAATGACGCCGGATCGAATGCCATCGATCAGCTCATGAAGGTTGAGCATCATCTGCTGAAGGCCCGACTGCAGTTGGCCCAGCTCATCGCGCCGGGTCACCGTCACATGCTCGGTCAAATCGCCCCGGGCAATGCGGTTCACCGCCTGGAGCGTGTGCTGCAGTGGATTGACGATTTGCCGTGTGATCACCCATGCGGCGAGCGCGCCCAGCAGCAGCGCCAGGGTCGCGACGAGGCTCAGCGAGGCCTTGGCGGACGCGGCATCGGTATCGCGTTTGGTGTTTTGCGATTCAATCAGCTTTTGTGTGGTGTCGAGCAACACGTCGCCCAACTGGCCCATCCGTTTAAACAAGGCCGCCTGGTCAATGTTGGGGGTGGCCAATTCATGCAGCAGTTGCCCGTACCCTTTGACTGCATTTTCCTGCTGTTGAATCAGGTTTTGATCCTGTGGGTCGACGAACGTATCCCCGATACTGTCCAAGTGGGCTGCGAGGCGATCCAGGGTTTGCTGCAGCGGTTGATAGGCATCCGGTTGGGTGTTCGTACCGATGCGCAAGCGAATGATCCGCAAGTCTTTGGTGTAATCGCTGACCTGAGCAATTTCCTCAACCTTGAGCCCGCGGTCGGTCAATGTCACCACTGCGTACCAGCCGGTCGCGGCCAGCAACAACGCAAGCCCCAGTACCAGGCCGAATCCCAAACTTAATTTAGCACTGACTCGGATATTGCTGATCCAGCCGAACATATGGACTCCAGTGAGTAACTCAGGTTGATTGATCCTTTATCACCTGAATGTCGACCATCCCTCCCAATGCTTTAGCACTAGTGTGATGGTCAGGCTGATCCAGATGGCAAATCGGGCCATGTATGAAAAATATCAGGATGCGAGGGAGATTGATTGGCGGTGCGACTGAAAGGATACAGCTCCACGTCTGTCGGGCGTTGGCGGAGTTGTCGGTTATTCAACTAAGGTGGCTTTTTCGACACGCGTAGTGCGGCTTTGTACTTTAGTCGAATATTCAGCCGGCCCGAGTTCTGGCGGGCGCTGTTTTCGGCGCGCGAACGACCGAAAAGAGTGCAGGGCCGTACTGATAAGTCTAGATCTTGATCGCTTTTTTCAGATAGGAAAACAGCTGGTCCTGGCAGGCCCTGTATTGATTTTCAAGGTGTTCGACTTCCCACATGCGAGCCAGCCATACCTCATCACAGGCCGCTTCCAAATGATTGACAGTTGTCATCCAGGCGGTTTGGGCGTTAGCCGTCGCTTGGAGTAATTGCAACAGCTCCTCATTTATCGGAAGGGTATTCGGCGAAGAGGGGATGGGCGACATTCAAAGTACCGAGGATCAATTTTAATAGTGGATGGTTTTTCTATTACACACTATAAAACGCTGTCCGCGAAAGGCAGTATTCGACTAATGGCTAACGGGTGAGGCGGTAAAGTTCAATTCCTTTGGGGCGCATATTCATGCGATTTATAATGTTGCGCGCGCACTTATAGTATTTTCTCGGATTAAGCCAGTGATTCGATTCAGCCGGTAAGTTGGATATTTATTTAGCCTTTATCTAATAACGTGCCGTGCGGGTACTTGTATCTTGGCGGCCCGGGTGATCAACGGCTGCCACGATGGCGCGCCAATGCCCACGCCTGCCAGGCACGACCGAAGCGTGACGTTGAACCCTGACAGGCGTGTTTCACGCACGCCTGGAAAGTCGGGAATCCGCGCTCATGATCCAAGCGCTTTGACCAGCAGGGCCACCGCCACCAGCATCGACACGGCGGCAAATCCGCGTTGCAAGTGCGGGCCTGCCAGCCGCGCCGCGATCAGGCGCCCGCCGGCCATTCCAAACAAGGCGCCCACGGAGAACGGCAGGGCCACGGCCCACTGCAAATGCCCGGCCGCCGAGCTGGCGGCCACGCCGGCCATCGACACCAGCGCAATCACCGCCAGCGACGTCGCCAGCACCGACTGCGCGGTCAAATTGGTGTAGCGCTGCAGCGCCGGCACCATCACAAAGCCGCCACCCACGCCGAGCAACCCCGAAAGCCCGCCCGCGATCACGCCCGACACCGTGAGCGCCCAGGCGCACGGCGCCGTCCAGTTCAGCTTGCCGCGTTGGGCGTCCAATACACAGGGCGGCGGTTTGGTCGCGACGGCGGCCTTCGACGCCGGGGACGGCGGCAACGACCGTTTGAATACCCGGAACGCCACGTACATCAGCACGCAGGCAAACAGGATCGTCAACGGACGATTCGGCGTGCGCTGCGCCAACCACAGGCCCAGCGGCGAGCAGATGATCCCGGCGGTGGCGATCAACAGCGCCGCCTTGTAGCGGACGGTGCCGTTTTTCAGGCCCATCACCGCGCCCAGCGTCGCGGCCAGGCCCACCGCCAACAACCCGATGGGCCCGGCCTCGGCCATGCTCAAGCCCGCCCCAAACACCAGCAACGGCACTGCGAGTATACCGCCGCCGGCGCCGGTCAGGGCCAGAATCACGCCGACTGTCAGCCCGAGCAGTAAGACGATGATCATCTCAGTCTCCTTGCGTTCAGCGCTGATTTCATTGGTCGGTCAACTCGGGTTTCGCCAGCCATTCGCGGCCCTTGAGCATACCCTTCCAATACAGCGGCGGAAGAATCCGCTCTTTGAGCAGCCACGCCAGCCGGGAAGGGCGGGTGCCGTCGATCAGCCATGACGGGAAGCTGGGGGCGACCTTGCCGCCATAGGTGAACTCCGCCAGGACGATCTTGCCGCGCTCCACCGTCAGCGGGCAGGAGCCGTAACCGTCGTACTGCGCGCAACCGTTGGCCTTGCCCATGGCTGCCAGCACGTTATGCGCCACCACCGGCGCCTGCTTGCGCGCAGCGGCCGCGGTCTTGGCGTTGCTCGTGTTGGCCGCGTCGCCCAGCGCATGGATATTGGCAAAGGTTTTGTGGCGCAGCGTGGTGGGGTCGACATCGATCCAGCCGGCCGCGTCAGCCAGCGGGCTGACCCGAATGAAGTCCGGCGCGACCTGCGGTGGCACCACGTGCAGCAAATCAAACTCACGGGTCAGCACACGGGGGCTGCCATCCGGGTTCACGCCGCTGAACGTGGCCGTCCGCGCCGGGCCATCGACGCGGGTGAGGGTGTTGCCGAAATTCAGGTCGATGCCGTAAGCGGTGACGTATTCCATCAGCGCGGGCACATAATCGGGAACCCCGAACAGCACCGCGCCGGCGCTGTAGAACTCGATCTCGACGGCATCCAGCACACCGCTGCGTTTCCAGTGGTCGGCCGATAAGTACATGGCTTTTTGCGGCGCCCCGGCGCATTTGATCGGCATCGGCGGCTGCGTGAAAATCGCCCGGCCACCCCGCAGTTGCTGGACCTTTTCCCAGGTATAAGGCGCCAGGTGATACAGGTAATTGGAGGTCACGCCATTGCGGCCCAGGGTCTCCGACAATCCCTCGATGGCATGCCAATCGAGCTTCAGGCCGGGGCACACAATCAGTTGCTCGTATTTGACGACCCGGCAGCCATCCAGAATCACCGCATTTCGCTCGGGTTCGAAAGCCGCCACCGCCGCCTTGATCCAATGCACGCCGCGGGGCAGGGTGGTGCCCATGGTGTGCGCCGTTTGGCGCGCATCGAACACACCACCGCCGACCAGCGTCCAGCCGGGTTGGTAGTAATGCACATCGGCCGGGTCGACGATCGCAATGTCGAGCCCCGGCGCGCGGGCCAGCAGGCTGGAGGCGGTGGCGATACCCGCCGCGCCGGCACCGATGATGACCACGGTATGTTGTGCTTCGGCCACTTCGACCGGCGTGCGGCCCTGGTTCGCGATCCGCCGGATCACGCCTTTCATATCGAAGCCGGCTTTTTTGGCGCTTTCGACGATGTGCGGCAGGTCGTGCTGACCTGCTTGCGACAGCGCCCACATCGTTGTCGAGCGCATCCCGGACCGGCAATAAGCCAACACCGGTTTGGGCAGCGTTTCCAGCAACTCGCCGAAGGCAATTCCCTGCTCGTCGGTGACTTTGCCCGACTCGGCGGGAAGGTAGTGCGCTTCGATGCCGACCGCGTCGGCGGCGCGTTTGATTTCGGCAAACAACGGTTGGTCACTGCCTTCGCCATCGGGGCGGTTGCAGATGACGGCACGAAAGCCGGCGGCTTTCAGTTCGGCCAATTGGCTGGGGAAAATCTGTTCTGATACTGATAAAGCAGGCGCAAGGCGGCGGATATCCATAAGTGTCTCCGTTATGGGTATTTTTCTTATGATTTTTTTAGGGTGGGGGGAATGTCAGGCGACGTTGAGTGGGATTTTCAGGTAGCGAATCCCGTTCGATTCAGGCTCGGGCAAATGCCCGGCTCGCATGTTGACCTGGACCGAGGGCAGGATCAGGGTCGGCATGTCCATCGAGGCATCCCGCTTGGTACGCATCGCCACGAACTCCTCCTCACTGATGCCATTACGCACATGCACGTTCTGCTCGCGCTGTTCGGCAACGGTGCTGACGAATTGCACCTCGCGGCCGCCCGGCTGGTAGTCGTGGCACATATACAGCAATGTATCCGCCGGCAGGCTCAACACTTTGTTGATTGACTGGAACAGCGTGCGCGCATTGCCGCCGGGGAAGTCACAGCGGGCGGTGCCGTAGTCGGGCATGAACAGCGTGTCGCCGACGAAGGCTGCCGTTTCGCTGCCATCGCTGACGACATAAGTCATGCAGGCCGGCGTATGGCCGGGTGTATGCAGTGCGGTGCAGTGCAGCGTGCCAATGCTGAACGACTCGTCGTTGACGAACAGGTGATCGAACTGACTGCCATCGCGGGGCATATCGCTACCGGCATTGAACAGCGTGCCGAAGACCTTTTGTACCGTCGAAATCTGGCTGCCGATGCCGATCTTCCCGCCGAGCTTTTCTTTCAGGTAGGGCGCGGCGGTCAGGTGGTCGGCGTGGACGTGGGTCTCGAGAATCCACTCGACCTGCGCATTCAGCTCGCTCACCCGCGCGATCAGGCGGTCGGCGGACGTGGTGGCGGTGTGGCCGGATTTAGGGTCGTAATCCAATACGCTGTCGATGATCGCGCAGTGGAGGGTGGTCTCGTCCAGTACCAGATAGCTGACGGTGTTGGTGGCAGAGTCGAAGAAGCCTTCGACGTGAAGTTTGACGCGCATGAACTGTCTCCTTAGGGGGGGCTTTTTTTTCGAGCCGCTTAGACTAAGGACTGACATAGCAATAAGTTTGCCAGGCCATGGTTTTGCCGAAATAGCCTAATATCCAATTGATTTTATTGGGCTTTGTGTTTCTGTATAGGGGTATTCAGGCCTGTATCTGGGGGATTCTTCTGCCATTGGCAGTGCCTTGACAGAGGTGGCAGTGCCACAACAGGATGGAAAAATGGATTCCAGGAGCCATGATGAAGACTTTTCTGCCTACCCCAGCCAACGCCGTTCCACACCCGGATCAAGTGCAGTCGCTTGTTTCGTTTCTGGAACACGAACCCAATCCGATGATCGTGCTCGATCCGGACTACAACATCCTGGCAGCCAACACGGCCTATCAGCGCCAGTTCGGCAGCGCTGACAAACCCTTTATCGGCCATAAGTGTTATCAGATCTCACACCATTACGACGTCCCTTGTGACCAGGCGGGTGAGAATTGCCCGATGAAGAAGGCCCAGGAAAAGCGCGGGCCGGATCGTGTCTTGCACATCCACCACACGCCTCGGGGGCCTGAGCATGTCGACGTCGAATTACGGCCGATCCTCGACGAACATGGGGTGATCACCGCTTATGTTGAGCGCCTGACGCTGGTGCGCAGCGCCTCGGCGCGGCCGAGCAACGAAGGGCTGGTCGGTTGTTCACCGGCCTTCAACCTTGCCCTGTCGGAACTGCAGCGGGTGGCGCCGTCCATGCTGCCGGTGCTGCTCCTGGGCGAGTCGGGTACCGGCAAGGAGCTGTTCGCGCGCGCCGTCCATGAAACCAGCGAACGGGCCAGCGGGCCGTTTGTCGTGGTGGATTGCTCGGGCTTGACCGAAACACTCTTTGAGAGCGAGCTGTTCGGCCATGAAAAAGGCGCCTTCACCGGCGCCATCACCCGCAAGCCCGGCTTGGTCGAAACCGCCCAGGGCGGCACATTGTTCCTGGATGAGATTGGCGATGTGCCGTTGGCCATGCAGGTCAAACTGTTGCGCCTGATCGAATCGGGCACCTATCGCCGGGTCGGCAGTGTCGAGACCTTCCACGCCAATTTCAGGTTGATTGCCGCCACCCACAAGCCGCTGGAAAAAATGATGGAAAAAGGCGAGTTCAGGCAGGACCTGTACTACCGCATCAGCGCCTTCCCCATTCATTTGCCGCCCTTGCGCAATCGGGTAGAAGACATCGCCTTGCTGGTGAATTCATTCCTGCAACGGCGTGGTGCCGGCAAACGTCGACTGACCATCGATGCCGAAGCCCTGGCAGCCCTGCAGCAGTACTCATGGCCAGGCAATGTGCGTGAGTTACGCAACGTCCTGGAAAGAGCAAGCCTGTTCGCTGACGATGGGGTCATCCGCGCCATCCATTTACCCCAGGCCTCCGTGGCGCCGCCACCTCAGGCTGCGCCTGCGGCTTCGACGCCGTTCGACGGCAGCACGCTGGCGCAGGCCCTGGCCACATTCAAAGGCACCCGCAGCGAACTGGCCAAGCACCTGGGGATCAGCGACCGGACCTTGTACCGGCGCCTGAAGGAACAAGGCCTGGCCTAACCCTCTACGACTGCCAGTGACTGCCAAGCTGCCAGACTGGCAGCGCATTGACCAGCAGCGGTGCGCCAGGGCTACCGCTAAAAAACTCATAACCAATTGTTTTATAACGATAAAAATAGAAGATCTGGCTTTGGCATGCCCTGTGCTTAGTGCATAGACATGACTATTTCCGACAAACGCCTACTACGCCATCTACTCACCGCGGTGCTGATCAAGCTCGTGCTGCTGAGCGTGCTGTGGTGGCTGTTCATCCGGGATTCGCACGTCAGTGTCGACCCGAACATCGTCGGCAACCGTTTCGGTGTACCCACCTCGACTCAAGGGGCAAGCAAGTGATCTCAGAACAACTGGTGGATTTGTCACGGCTGCAGTTCGCAGCCACTGCGCTTTACCACTTTCTATTCGTACCGCTGACGGTTGGCATGGTGTGGCTACTGGTCATCATGGAAAGCGTCTATGTGATGACCGGGAACGTCATCTGGAAGGACATGACGCGCTTTTGGGGCAAGTTATTCGGCATCAACTTCGCCCTGGGGGTGACAACCGGTATCACCCTGGAATTTCAGTTCGGCACCAACTGGGCGTACTACTCGCACTACGTGGGCGACATCTTCGGTGCCCCGCTGGCCATCGAGGGCTTGATGGCGTTCTTTCTCGAATCGACCATGATCGGTCTGTTCTTTTTTGGCTGGGATCGCCTGAAGAAAGAGCACCACTTGCTGGTCACGTTGCTGATGGCCATCGGTACCAACCTGTCGGCGCTGTGGATTCTGATCGCCAATGGCTGGATGCAGAACCCGGTCGGCTCGGAATTCAGCTACATCACCATGCGTATGGAGATGGTTGATTTCTGGGCCGTGGTATTCAACCCGGTGGCTCAGGCCAAGTTTGTACACACGGTGTCTGCCGGTTATGTCACCGGTTCGATGTTTGTGTTGTCGATTTCCAGCTGGTACTTGCTCAAAAATCGCGATGTCGAGTTCGCCAAGCGCAGTTTCCGGGTGGCGGCGGCGTTCGGCCTGGCCTCGGTGCTGAGCGTCATCGTGCTGGGGGATGAGTCGGGTTACACCGTGGGTGAGGCGCAGCAAACCAAGCTGGCGGCCATGGAAGCCATGTGGGAAACCAAACCCGCGCCAGCCGGCCTGACCTTGCTGGCCAGCATCAACGAAGCCGAGTCCAAGAATAATTGGGAAGTCGATGTGCCGTGGGTGATGGGCTTGATCGGCACGCGCTCGGTGAGCAAGCAGATCCCGGGCATTCATGACATCAAAGCGAAAAACCGCGCGCGCATCCTGCGTGGCATTACCGCCGTCAATGCGCTTGAAGCCCTGCGGGCCGATCGCACTGATAAGGCGGCGTTCGATACCTTCGAAGAGTACAAAGCGGACCTCGGCTTTGGCCTGCTGCTGAAAAAGTACGTTGAAGACGTCAACCAGGCCACGCCGGAGATCATCGACAAGGCGATGAACGACACCGTACCGCACGTGACCCCGATGTTCTGGGCGTTCCGGGTCATGGTCGCGCTGGGTTTCGCCATGCTGTTGCTGTTCGGGCTGGCCTTCTGGAGCACCTTGAAGTCGGTCTGCACACGCCGTCGCTGGCTGTTGCGTTGGGCGCTCTGCATGCTGCCGGCGCCTTGGCTGGCCTGCGAGCTGGGCTGGTTCGTCGCTGAATACGGCCGTCAACCCTGGACCATCTACGGCGTGCTGCCCACTCACATGAGTGTCTCCACCCTTAGCGTCAATAACCTCTATGGCTCGCTGGCAGGCTTCGTCGCTTTCTACACCGTGCTGCTGGTGGTTGAAATGTTCCTGATGGTCAAGTTCGCCCGCCAAGGGCCGGGCAGCCTCGGAACCGGCCGTTATGCCCACGATGCCAACATGAAGGAACTCCATCATGCTTGATTACTTCACCCTGAAACTTATCTGGTGGGCACTGGTCGGCGTACTGCTGATCGGCTTCGCCATCATGGACGGCCACGACATGGGCGTCGGCACCTTGCTGCCCTTCGTGGGCCGCTCGGACGTGGAACGCCGCGTCGCGATCAACACCGTAGGGCCGCACTGGGACGGCAACCAAGTATGGTTCATCACCGCGGGCGGCGCGCTGTTCGCGGCGTGGCCGGTGGTGTATGCCACCGCGTTCAGCGGGTTTTATTGGGCGATGATTCTGGTCCTGTGGGCGCTGTTCTTCCGCCCGGTGGGGTTTGACTATCGCAGCAAGATTCACAACGCCAAATGGCGCAGCACCTGGGACTGGGGGCTGTTTGTCGGTGGGGCCGTGCCGCCGCTGGTGTTCGGCATCGCGTTCGGCAACCTGTTGCAAGGCGTACCGTTCCACTTCAACAACATGCTGGTATCGACTTACACCGGGAGTTTCTGGCAACTGCTGAACCCCTTTGCGCTGCTGACCGGTGTGGTGAGCAGTGCAATGATCACCCTGCAAGGCGGTACCTATCTGGCGCACCGCACTGAAGGCGTGATCCAGGCCCGTGCCATCAAGGGCGGGGTGGGCGCGGCGCTGGTGCTGCTGTGTACATTCGTCATTGCCGGTGTGTGGTTGCAATCGATCGACGGCTATCGCATCACCTCGGTGGTGGATACCGCCGGGCTGCCGGACATTCTCAACAAAACCGTGGTACGCGAAGCGGGCGCCTGGATGGCCAACTATGGTCATTACCCTCTGCTGTGGCTGCTGCCCGCGCTGGGCTTGGGCGGCGCAGCTGGTGCTGCGTTGTTGATGATGATGCGCCGCACACTGGCCGCGTTTGTCGCCTCGTCGCTCGCGGTGATCGGGGTGATCAGCACGGCCGGCGTGTCGATGTTCCCGTTCGTCATGCCGTCGTCGACCGTGCCTGCGGCCAGCCTGACCGTGTGGGACAGCGTGTCCAGTCATCTGAGCCTGGCGATCATGTTCTGGGCCACGTTGATCTTCATGCCACTGATCGTGATCTACACCTCGTGGGCCTATCGCGTCATGCGCGGCAAGGTCACCGTGGCACAGATCAAAGCCAACGAACATTCGGCCTACTAACGCCATCAGAGGAGCAAAGACTATGTGGTATTTCGCCTGGATGCTGGGAGTCGGTTTCGCCTTGTTGCTGGCCATATTGAATGCGATGTGGGGCGAGAACGAAGCGGGGCGTGCCCTGAGCGACCGTGAGGAGCCGCGGCCATGATGCCGCGTGTCGCCGAGGCTCCGGCGCCCTCACGCATTCACCCGCTGAGCCTGCTTATCGCGATCGCGATCATGCTGGTGTGTACGCTCTATCCGCCCCTGATGGCCACCCCGGACGGCAAAGCTGATCATGGGCTGGCAATGGCCTTGTTCGCGGCGATGAGTGTGGCCTTTGTGCGGGGCGTGGGGTTCGTGCCGCGTGCGCGCGTGTGGCGCTGGCTGTTCTCGGGCTGGACCTGCTTTGCCGCGCTGGCACTGGCTGGCTGGTTGAAGTTCCTGCACTGAAAACGGACGATCCCGACGCCACCGTGGCGGTACTGCGCGGCGCCGGGATCGTCGAGTCAACCTGTCGGTTGATTGAGCCTTAGTGGTTATTTGCTAGAAAAAGCGCGGAAGCCTGTCCCTTTTTTTCACCTCGCCTGTCATTCCAGGTAAGTGAACAAAATCGAGAGCTTCCGCCCATGCCCGCCGTCCGCCCCTTGCTCAAACTGAGCCTGATGCTGAGCCTCAGCGCCAGCCCACTGTTTACCCCGATCAGCTATGCCGAAGACACCGCCACCCGCCGCAGCTACCAAGTGCCGGCCGGTAGCCTGGGTGCCGCGTTGACCCGTTTCGCCGGGTTGTCGGGGGTCAACCTGGCGGTGGACCCGGCGCTGGTCAGTGGCCGCGGTAGCAGTGGTTTATCCGGCGAGTACGCGGTGGAAGAAGGTTTTGCCCGCCTGCTGCAAGGTTCCGGCCTGCAACTGCAGCCGATGGGGGAGCAGGCCTACATGCTGGTGCCGGTGCCACAGGGCAGCAGCCTGCAACTGGCGCCGACCGCCATCCTCGGGACCCGCAGCGAAGCCGACGGCGATATCTACGCCGGTGGGCAAGTGGCGCGACGCGGTTCGCAGGGCCTGCTGGGCTCGCGGGACTTCATGGACACGCCCTTCAGCATGACCACCTACACCCAGGAGGCGGTGAAGAACCAGCAGGCGCGGACCCTCGGCGACCTGATCGCCAGCGACCCGTCGGTGCGCGCCACCAACCCGGCCGGTGGGCGCTATGAACAGTTCACCATTCGCGGGTTCAGCCTGTTCAACAGTGATGTGGCCTACAACGGCCTGTACGGCGTGTTGCCGACCTACACCATCGACATGGAAATGGCCGACCGTGTCGACATCGTCAAAGGCCCCAGCCAATTGATCAACGGCATCTCGCCGCGCGGCAGTGTGGGCGGCGGGATCAACGTGGTGCCCAAGCGCGCCACCGACAAGGACATCAACTCGTTCACCGGCACCTGGGCCTCCGATAGCCAGGCTGGCGGCGCGGTGGACGTGGGCCGGCGTTTCGGCGAGGACAACAAGTTCGGCCTGCGCTTCAACGGCGTGAAACAGGCCGGCGACACCGAGTGGGACCACCAGCGTGTCGACCGTGAAATGGCCGTGCTGGGCCTGGATTTTCGCGGTGAGCGCCTGCGCCTTTCCAGCGATATCGGCCACACCGAGCGCGACACCAACGCCCCGCAGGAACGCGTGCAGGTGGCCGCCGCGGCCCCGGTGCCAAGCGCCAACGAGGTGCGCCGCAACTACGCGCAGTCGTGGAGCAAGGCCAGCACCAACGACACGTTCGGCACGCTCAATGCCGAGTTCGACCTCAGCGATAACCTGATGCTCTACGGCGGTGTCGGCGCGCGCAAAAGCAACCACGACTTTCTGCGTCACGCCGTTTCCGTCAGCAACAGTGCAGGGGATTTCAGCGTGCAGCCGCGCGACTTCAGCCGCGATGAAAATGTGCGTACCGCCACGGCAGGCGTGCGCAGCGGGTTCCATACCGGGCCGGTGAGCCACGAGGTCAACCTGGCGGCCAGCTACTTCTACATGGACTTCACCAACGGCGGCGCACGCTATGCGGCGGCGCCGAGCAATCTTTACAACCCGGTGCAAACACCGACGCCGTCCACCGCCATCCGCCAGGATGCGCAGGTATACACCGAGAATAAATTCAGCGGCGTGGCGTTGTCCGACACCCTGGGCTTTTTCGACGATCGCCTGCTGCTGACCCTCGGCGCACGCTGGCAGCGGGTGAAGGTGGATGACTGGACCAACAACGTCAAAGGCGACACCGCCTACGACGAAGAAAAAATCTCGCCGTCCGGCGGCATCCTGTTCAAGGCCACCGACGCGCTGTCGCTGTACGCCAACTACCTGGAAGGCCTGAGCCAGGGCAAGGTCGCGCCTTCCACCTCGGTCAACGAAGATGAAATCTTCCCGCCGTTCATCAGCCGCCAGGTGGAAGTCGGCGCCAAATACGACGCCGGTGCGTTCGCCGTGACCGCCGCGGTGTTCCGCATCAAGCAACCGGCCTATGAAACCAACGCCACCTCGCGGGTGTTCGGCCCCAACGGCAAGCGCCAGAACGACGGCGTGGAACTCAGCCTGTTCGGCGAACCGCTCAAGGGCCTGCGCCTGCTGGGCGGCGTGATGTACATCGACAGCGAATTGACCCACACCACCAACGGCACGTTCGACGGCAACCGCGCCCCGGCCACGCCCAAGTACAACGTCAACCTCGGCGCGGAATGGGACGTGCCGCGCCTCGAAGGCCTGACCCTGACCACGCGCGGCATCTACTCCAGCTCGCAATACCTGGACCAGGCCAACGCCAAGGAAATCGACGCCTGGAACCGCATCGACGTGGGCGCGCGGTATGCGTTCAAGGTCGATGACAAACACATCACTCTGCGCGCGAATGTGGAAAACGTCGCCGATAAACGCTACTGGAGCTCGGCGGGCGCGTCGGACGACAGCGAACCGGGGCTGACCTTGTCGACGCCGCGGACTTACCTGTTGTCGGCGACGGTCGACTTCTGACTGGCCGATCGTCTGTGTTTGCTACCACGCGGCAAACCCAGCGCTCAGCGGCAATGAAGATCAACAACAAGGTTGTTTGAAAGTTGGAGCTTGATGCGCGTCGAGGAAAAACTTCGGCGCCTGGCTCTGATTAGCGAAGTGGCTAATTGCAATTAGCTGAATCCTTGGGTGTCGGCTTGGAGGCTTTAAATCAAGGCTTTCGCGGCTGTTTCAAGGCGGTCGCAGGCTATTCTTTTCAGTTTGTTTCCCCGCTTCAGGAACTAGCGCTGGAACTTCCAGTCGATTAACCCAGTTAACTCCGACTGCGGCGTGGCGAACTAATGGCATTTTATTTTTATATCCAGTAGTTCCAAATAGCCATACTTTCTCGCAACTAGACCCCCAACTATGTCGTCAATGCCCATCGATGCCTGCCATACGCAGATACCGCACACCGACCGCGTGTGCGTGTGGCTGATGCAGCACGCCGGGCTGAAAACCGTCGACCTGGAGCGCGCCCGGCGCTTGTCCCTGGACGGCAGTGACCTGCTCGGCCTGCTCACGCGCCTGGGGCTGGTGTCCGAAGTCGAACTGGCGCGCGCCTGGGCCGAGTTGCTCGGCGCGCCGCTGTTGCTCGCCGATGCCGCGCCGCCGTTGCTCGACCCGTTGCCCACGCTCACCGAGCGCTTCATGCGCCATTACCAGGTGGTGCCCATGGGCTGGGTCCACGGCGGGCTGCGCGTGCTCGCGGCCAACCCGGCGCAGCATTATCCCTTCCAGGCCCTGGCCTACGCCTGTGATGTGCCGGTGTGGCTGGCCATCGGCCCGCGCACTGAAGTCGAGACGCTGATCGAGCGCTATTACGGTCAGGGCCGTTCCGCCATGGGCACCCTGATCGAGAACCTCGATGAGCAGGGCGGCGCGCTGGAAGATATCGAACACCTCAAGGACATGGCTTCCGAAGCGCCGGTGATCCGCCTGGTCAACCTGATCCTGCAGCGGGCGGTGGAGCAGCGTGCGTCGGACATCCATATCGAACCCTTCGAAAACCAACTCAAGGTGCGCTACCGCATCGACGGCGTGCTGCACGACGCCGAAGCGCCGCCGGCCAGTTCGTCGGCGGCGGTGATCTCGCGGGTGAAGATCATGGCGCGCCTGGACATCGCCGAGCGGCGCTTGCCCCAGGACGGGCGGATCATGCTGCGCATCCAGGGCAAGGCGCTGGACTTGCGGGTGTCCACGGTGCCGACCAGCTTCGGCGAGTCGGTGGTCATGCGCCTGCTCGACCGGCAAACCGTGCAGTTCGACTTCCCCAGCCTGGGCTTCGACGGCGAGCGCCTGGCCGCCTTCCTCGACGTGCTCGAACGGCCCCACGGCATCCTGCTGGTCACCGGGCCCACCGGCTCCGGCAAGACCACTACGCTCTACACCGCGCTGGCGCGGCTCAACAGCGCCGAGCGCAAGATCATCACCGTCGAAGATCCGGTGGAATACCAGCTCGAAGGCATCAACCAGATCCAGGTCAAGCCGGCCATCGGCCTGGACTTCGCCGGTGCGCTGCGCTCCATCGTGCGCCAGGACCCGGACGTGATCATGATCGGCGAGATCCGCGACCTGGAAACCTGCCGCATCGCGATCCAGTCGTCGCTCACCGGCCATCTCGTGCTCTCCACCCTGCACACCAACAGCGCCGCCGCGAGCATCACGCGCCTGCTGGACATGGGCGTGGAAAGTTACCTGATCGCCTCGACCGTCAGCGGCATCCTCGCGCAGCGCCTGGTGCGGCGCCTGGACCCGGCGACCCGCGTCGCCTTCGAAGCGCCGCCGGAGTTGATCGAGGAACATGGCCTGCAACGTTTCACCGATGAGCGCCCGATCTTGCTCTATCGCCCCGGCGCCGAAGGCGGCTACCACGGCCGCAGCGCGATCACTGAATTGCTGGTGATGAACGACGAACTGCGCGGCCTGCTGATGCGCCACGCCGATGCCGCGACGCTGGAGCAGGCCGCCCGACGTGCGGGCCTGCGCACCTTGCATGAAGAAGGCCTGCGCCAGGCAGTGGCGGGCGTCACCTCGCTGGAAGAAGTGCTGCGCGTCACCCGTGGTGAGGGCGCGTGAGTCTGTTCACCTTCCGTGCCCTCGACAGCCAGGGCGTGACCCAGCGCGGCACGCTGCAAGCCAAGGATCAGAGCGCCGCCATTGCGATCCTGCACAAGCGCGGCTGGCTGCTGTTGCAGATCGACGCCGCCGGCCGCCAGGGCCTGCGCCATGCCTTGCGGCGGGGGCCGTTGACGGGCGCGGCGTTGGTGAGTTTCACCCAGCAGTTGGCGACGTTGCTCGGCGCCGGTCAGCCGCTGGAACGTTCCCTGGGCTTGCTGCTCAAGCAGCCCGGCCAGCCTCAAGTGCGTGTACTGATCGAGCGTATCCGTGACCACGTCAAGGCGGGTAAACCGTTATCCGCCGCGCTGGAAGAAGAGGGCAGCACCTTTTCCCCGCTGTACCTGAGCATGGTGCGTGCCGGTGAAGCCGGCGGCGCGCTGGAAAGCACCCTGCGCCAACTCAGCGACTACCTCGAACGCAGCCAGCGGCTGCGCGGCGAGGTGATCAATGCGCTGATCTATCCGGCGTTCCTGGTGGTCGGCGTGCTCGGCTCCCTGGCGTTGTTGCTGGCGTATGTGGTGCCGCAGTTCGTGCCGATCTTCCAGGACCTGGACGTGCCGATTCCGCTGATCACCGAAGTGATTCTGGCCCTCGGCCAATTCCTCGGCGCCTACGGCCTGCTGCTGTTGGCCGGGTCGAGCGTCGCGCTGGGCACCCTGGCGGCACGCCTGCGCGACCCCCGGCGCCGCGAACGCTACGACCGCCGCCTGCTCGGTCTGCGCGTGCTCGGCCCGCTGTTGCAGCGGGTCGAAGCGGCGCGCCTGACACGCACCCTGGGCACCTTGCTGAGCAACGGCGTGGCCTTGTTGCCTGCGTTGGTCATCGCCCGACAGGTCTGCACCAACCGCGCGTTGCAGGCCCAAGTGGCCGAGGCCGCCGAGTCGGTGAAAGGCGGCGGCACCCTGGCCAGTGCGTTCGGTGCGCAACCGCTGCTGCCCGACCTGGCCCTGCAAATGATTGACGTCGGCGAACAGGCCGGTGAGCTGGACAGCATGCTGCTCAAGGTCGCCGACATCTTCGACATCGAAGCCAGGCGTGGCATCGAGCGCCTGCTCGCCGCGCTGGTGCCGTCCCTCACCGTGGTCATGGCGCTGCTGGTGGCCGTGATCATGCTGGCGATCATGCTGCCGCTGATGAGCCTGACCAGCCATATATGAACCTTCAAGGAACCCGATCGATGAGAACTCAACGCCGTCAAAGCGGTTTCACCCTGCTGGAAATGCTCGCGGTAATCGTGCTGCTGGGCATTGTCGCGACCATCGTGGTGCGCCAGGTCGGTGGCAATGTGGACAAGGGCAAGTACGGCGCGGGCAAGGCGCAACTGGCCAGCCTGAGCATGAAAATCGACAGCTACGCCCTGGATGTCGGCTCACCGCCCAACAGCCTGCAGCAATTGGTGGACAAGCCCGGCAACGCCAGCAGTTGGGCCGGGCCGTATGCCAAGCTGTCGGAGCTGAAAGACCCGTTCGGCCATGCATTCGGCTATCGCTTCCCGGGCGAACACGGCGCCTTCGACCTGATCTTCTACGGCCAGGACGGCCAACCGGGTGGCGACGGCTACAGCGCCGACCTGGGTAACTGGGAATAACCCGCCGATGCCCCAACGCGGCTTTACCTTGCTGGAGATGCTGGTGGTCATCCTGTTGATCAGCCTCGCTGTCGGCTTGTTGGGGCTCGGTGTGCGCCAGGCCGTGCAGGCGGCGAACGAGCGCCGCGTGGTCGGGCAGATGGTCGACGCCCTGCGCGCCACGCGGGCCGCGGCGATAGTCGAGGCGCGTGTGGCCAGGACCGAATTCGATCTGCAGCGCCTGACCTTCCAGGCCCCGGGCCGCGCCCCGCACGCCTGGCCGCCGCAGCTGCAGGTCACCGTGCATACCGCCGAACGGGTCGGCGCCGCCGTGGAGTTCTATCCCGACGGCAGTTCCACCGGCGGCCATCTGCTGCTGGCCAACGGTAGCCGGCGTTGGCGCATCGACATTGGCTGGCTGACCGGCAGCGTGCAGTCCAAGGCGCTGCCATGAAGCGCCAGGCCGGTTTCACGTTACTGGAAATGCTCGCCGCCCTGACGTTGATGGCGGTGTGCAGCACGGTGCTGCTGGTCGCCTTCGGCCAGAGCGCGCGCTCGTTGGCGCAAGCGGCTCACAGCGACCGCCTGACCCATGCCGCCCTGAGTGTGCTGGACCAGGAAGCGGCGGGGCGCCTGGTCGAGGGTGTCAGCCAGGGCGCGCTGGACGGCATCCACTGGCAACTGACCTGCGTGCGTCAGCAGGCCCATCTGTATCGTCTCGACCTGATCGTCAGCGAGGGGTCGCGCCAGGCCCGGTTCAGCACTCTGAAGGTGCGCCAGTGAGGCGTCGCGAGCAGGGCTTCACTCTGCTGGAAATCCTCGTGGTGCTGAGCTTGCTCGCGGTGCTGCTGGTGCTGCTCAGCGGTGCGTTGCTCGGCGCCAATCGTGCGGTGGCCAAGGCCCAACAGTACACCGTGAGCCTGGACGAAATGCGCGCCGCCCAGCAGTTCCTGCGCACCGCGATCAGTGAGGCGTTGCCGCTGGATGTCAGCGAAGACGACCGCCAGAGCGCCGGGTTTTTCTTAGGGGAGCCCGAGCGTCTGCAGTTTGTCGCGACCTTGCCCGGTGTGCTCGGCGGCGGGATTCAGCGCTTCACCCTGCAACGGGTCGCCGAGGATCTGCAGGTGGGGTTCTCGCGGTTGGAACGGCAGGCCGATGCTTCCCGCGATGCGCCGCAAGTGCTGCTGACGAACCTTGCGGCGCTGCGCTTCAGTTATCGCGGCGTATCGCCCCTGGGCCAACCCACCGGATGGATCGACCAGTGGCCGTGGCCCCGGCGCTTGCCCTCTGCGGTGCGGATCGCCGCGCATGTCGACGGGCCGGTGCCGTGGGTCACTCAGGTGATTGCCTTGCGCTTGAACCTGGCCAGCGGAGCGTCGGGCGAATGAGGCGGCAACGCGGGGCGGCGCTGCTGCTGGTGCTGTGGGTGCTGGCCTTGCTCAGTGTGTTGCTGGGTGGATTGGCCGGTTGGGTGCAGCTGGAAAGTCGCCAGGCGCTGTGGCATCGCCAGCACACCCAGACGGAGCTCGCAGCGCAAGCCGGCGTCGCCCTGGCGATGGCCGATCGGCACTGGATCGCCGACGGCCGTGCAAGGCTCCTGACCTTCGATGACGCGCAGTTGCACGTCAGCCTGCGCAGCGAGCGCGGCAAGCTGTACCTGGTCAACGCCGAGGCGCACGACCTCACGCGTCTGGCCCTGGCCTGCGGCGCCAGCCCGGCCCAGGCCGCGCAAGTGGCCAAGGCCTTGGACGCACGGCGCAAGCAGGGGCTGGCGCCGTTTCGCGTGCTCGAAGAAGTGCGCCAATTGCCCGGCATGAGCCAGGCGCTGTACCGCCAATTGCTGCCCGAGCTCACCTTGTGGAGCGACCTGGATCGGCCCGCTCCGGCGTTCGCCAGCGCGCTGATGCGCCAGGCCCTCAACCTGCCGCAGCAGAGCGCACAGGGCGCCGACCCTGGCGAGGTGCTGGTGGTCGACAGCCGCGCACAACGCCCCGGCGGCTATGAAGCACGCCTGCAAGTCACGGTTTTATTGAGCCCAACGGAGGACGGCGCACAACCCTACCGGGTGTTGCGTTGGCAAGAATGAATCGACTGGAACCCATCGCCCGTTATTGGCGTGGCAGCCTGCTGCAACAAGGTTGGCGCCTGTGGCTCACGGAGCTGCGCGCGTGTGTGCCGGCGTGGCTGGCGTTGCGCGAGCCGCCCGAGCAGCGCTGGCACTGGCCGTTGAGCGAGCCGGTCGCGTCGGCGCCGGGCAATGCGCGGCATGTGTTGGTGCTCGCGGCCGACGCGGTGCTGCTGCAAACCATCCACTTGCCCGTAGCCGCTGCGCGCAACCTTAGCGCCGTGGTCGGCTATGAACTGGATCGCTACACGCCGTTCGAGGCCGATCGGCTGTACTTCGTCGCACGCCAGGAACGGCGCACGCCGACCCAACTGCAGGTGACGCTGGTGGCGATCCTGCGCGAGCGCCTCGATCAGATCCTCAGCGACTGCGCCGCCCTCGGCCTGCAGCCGCATCGCGTGGATGTCGGCGACCTGGGCATCGACTTGCTGCCCGCGCCTTTGCGCCCGCGTCCGCGTCCGCCGGGCAAGGGTTTGCAACGCAGCTTGCCGTGGCTGTGTGGCGCGTTGCTGATCGCGGCGATGTTGCTGTGGCTCAACGACCGCCAGCGCGTGCTCGACACCATGTACGACAGCGTCCAGCAGCAAAAGGCCCAGGTCGCCGAGGTGCATGCGCTGCGTCAGCAACTGCTCGCCACCCGCGGCGCGGTGCAGTACCTGACCCGGCGCAAGGTGGCCCAGCCGCCGCTGGTGGCGCTGCTCGACGACCTCACCCGATGCCTGCCCGCCGACACCTGGCTCGACCAGTTGGACATCAAGGGCAGCGAGATTGCCTTCTCCGGCCAAAGCGCCAAGGCCAGCGCCCTGATCACCCGGATCAAAGGCTGTCACCGCCTGGACAATGCGCAGTTCGAAGGCGTGATTCAACCCGATGCGCGCAGCGGCAAGGATCAGTTTGCCTTGCGTGCCCACCTTCGCCCGGAGGCCGCCGATGCGCCGACCCCTCACACCCCGTGAACGCCGTGGCACGGCGTTGCTGATCCTGGCCGTGGTGCTCGGCGCGGCGTACTGGCTGCTGATCGACAGCTGGTTCGCCGGGCCCTTGCGTGCCATGGGCGAACAGGCCGAACAACTGCGCGAACAGCAGCAACGCTATGCCGGCGTGTTGCGCCAGGGCGATGCGCTGCGCGAGCAACTGGAGCAGGCTCACCAGGACCCGGCCAGCCAAACCAGCCTGCTGCCGGGGGATGACCCGGATGGGGTCGCCGCCGACCTGATGCAACGCCTCGCCGATCTGATCAGCCGCCACGCCAACCTCGGCGGCGGCTGCAGCCTGACCCAGCGCAAACCCATTACCCCGGAGCAGGACGACGGCGAACCGTATCGACAGGTGCAGGTCAGCCTGACCCTCGATTGCGCCATCGAACCGCTGACCGCGATCCTGCATGAGCTGGAATACCAGCCGCCGTTTCTGTTCGTCGATGAGCTGCGCATCCGCCGTGGCAAACAGGCGCCGGCCAGCGGCGGGGCGGGGCAGTTGCTGGTGCAGGTGCTGGTGCGCGGTTACCTGCAACCGCAGGTGGCCCGATGATCGGTGTCTTGCGCCCCTTGGAATGGGGCTTGCTCGGCCTGGTCGGGGCATTGGGCCTGTTGATGGCGTTCATCCTGAGCAGCATCGGCGACGAGCCGCAGTGGCTGCCCGCACCGGCGGTGCGCGGGCATTCCTCTGCGCGGGTGCAAGTCGCCCCCAGCGTGACGTTGGACAGCCTCGCCGGCACCTGGCAAACCCCGCTGTTCAGCGCGGATCGCAGCCCCGATCGCGCCGTCGGCAACACCCAGGCCAGCAGCCTGGCCAACCTGACCCTGAGCGGCATCCTGATCACCGGCAATCTGCAAATGGCGATGCTCAAGCAGGCCGACGGCCGCCCGCTGACGGTACGCCTGGGCCAGGTGCTGCCCAACGGCTGGCGCCTGGACCACCTCACGCCGCAATCCGCCCGTTTCACCCTGGACGGCCGCACGCAAACCTTGAACCTGTACGCCAAGCGTTTGCCGCCGCCGTCGACCCGGCCACCGATTTCCCTGCCTCGCGAGCCCTTCCCTTGATCGATCTGCGCACCTCGTTGTTTTGCCTGACTACCGCCGTCTCCCTGGGCGGCTGTGGCTCACTGCCCGACCGCCTCGACGCGGACGACGCGTTACTCCACGAAGCCATGCAAGGCACCGGCGCGCAACGCCCGCCGAGTGAGGTGCCCGCCGCGCAAAGCCCGCAGCCCGCGGCGAAGGTAGCGCCCCAACGCCAGATGAGGCGGGGCAGCCAGCAATTCGTGCGCCCACCCAGCGCCAGCCTGCCGGCGAAAGAGCAGGGCGGCGATATCGTGTTCAACTTCGCCGACCAGCCGATCGAAGCGGTGATCAACAGCGTGATGGGCGACCTGTTGCACGAGAACTACAGCATCGCCCAAGGCGTGAAAGGCAATGTCAGCTTTTCCACCTCCAAGCCGGTGGACAAACAGCAGGCGCTGTCGATCCTGGAAACCCTGTTGTCCTGGACCGACAACGCCATGATCAAACAGGGCAACCGCTACGTGATCCTGCCGGCCAACCAGGCGGTGGCGGGCAAGCTGGTGCCGCAGATGAACCTGGCGCCACCGTCCAGCGGCCTGTCGGCGCGGCTGTTTCCGTTGCGCTATATCTCCGTCACCGAGATGCAGAAACTGCTCAAGCCGTTCGCCCGCGAAAACGCTTTTCTGCTGGTGGACCCGGCGCGCAATGTGCTGAGTCTGGCCGGCACCCCGGAAGAACTGGCCAACTACCAGGCCACCATCGACACCTTCGATGTGGACTGGCTCAAGGGCATGTCGGTGGGCGTATTCGGCTTGCAACGCGCGTCGGTGGCCGAGCTGATGCCCGAGCTGCAAGCCATGTTCGGCCCGGACAGCGGCATGCCGCTGGCGGGCATGCTGCGCTTTCTGCCGATCGAGCGGACCAACTCGGTGGTGGCGATTTCTTCCCAGCCGCAGTACCTCAGCGAGGTGGGTGACTGGATTCGCACCATCGACGAAGGCGGCGGCAACGAACCGCAGATGTACGTGTACGACGTGCGCAATATGAAGGCCTCGGACCTGGCCAAGTACCTGCGCCAGATCTACGGCAACGGCGCGATCAAGGACGATACGCCGGCCAAGGTCGCGCCGGGGTTGCGCACCACCACGTTGTCATCGCTCAACAACAATACCGGTGGCCTGCAGAACACGCCGCCGCCTGCCGACGAGCCCGAGCCCGTCGCCGAAGCGTCCGAACCGGCACCGGATAAAAGCCTCGAAGCCGGCACCCGCATCACCGCGCAAAAAAGCAGTAACCAACTGCTGGTGCGTACCCGCCCGGCGCAATGGAAAGAGATCGAAACCGCGATCAAACGCCTCGACAATCCGCCGCTGCAAGTGCAGATCGAGACGCGCATCCTCGAAGTCAAACTCACCGGTGAACTGGACCTTGGCGTGCAGTGGTACCTCGGTCGCCTGGCCGGCAATTCCACCAGCACCACAGTCGCCAACGCCTCCGGCAGCCAGGGCGCGTTGGGCGGTGGCGGGGCAGGGTTGGGGGCGTCGGATTCGTTGTTCTATTCCTTCGTCAGTTCCAACCTGCAAGTGGCCTTGCATGCCCTGGAAACCAACGGCCGCACCCAGGTGCTGTCGGCGCCGTCGCTGGTGGTGATGAACAACCAGCCGGCGCAGATCCAGGTGGGCGACAACATTCCTATCAGCCAGACCACGGTGAACACCGGCAATGCCGACACCACCCTGAGCAGCGTCGAATACGTGCAGACCGGGGTGATTCTGGACGTGGTGCCGCGCATCAATCCGGGCGGCCTGGTGTACATGGATATCCAGCAGCAGGTCAGCGATGCCGAGAACCAGACCGGCAGCAGCGACACGCCGGTGAATCCGCGTATCTCCACGCGTTCAGTCTCGACGCAAGTCGCCGTGCAGAGCGGGCAGACCGTATTGCTCGGCGGGTTGATCAAACAGGACAACAGCGAGAGCGTCAGTGCCGTGCCGTACCTGGGGAAAATCCCCGGCCTGCGCTGGTTGTTCGGCAACACCAGCAAATCCAAGGACCGCACTGAGCTGATTGTGCTGATTACGCCGAAGGTGATCACCAGCAGCAGCCAGGCGCGGCAGGTGACGGATGACTATCGCCAGCAGATGCAGCTGCTGCGGCCAGCGAACTGAAGGCGCGCGGTCAGAATGCCGCTTCATGGCTGTGTCCATGGCGTGGCCAGTTGCAGTTTGATCAGGTAACGCTCTTCATTCGGATGCCGGTCGTCCCTGAAACGATGAACCGCCATTCTGACTTGGTACTTTGTTCCAGCGTGCCAGTACGACGTTCCCCCCTTGTTCACGTCCCGCAACTGGGCACGCCATTGCGGCGTGTCTGCGAATGGTGGATTGTCCTTGATCCGGATGGGTAGCCAACCGCCCCTGCTCAATTGCTCTTGTAAATCCAGTACGACTTCAAGCGTGTCATCGAGCAAAAGCGGTTCGACCTGAGGGGAAATGCGGACACTGCTGACCCTTCCATTACTCTCGAAGCTCACTGTGAAGAAGCGAGCCTGGGGGGTCACGAATCCATATTCAGGATCGATAAAGCGAAGGCGAGCCTCAGATTTTGGGAGCCTGAACCAATAGTGCCCGGGAATGGCGGGGTCGATGGATGCGCTGGAGCGTTGACGCATGTCTTCCCAGGGTTCGCCAAGCATCAGTGCAATTTCTGGTTCGCTGATGAAAAATCGTGCTATTCCCGTTAGCAGGACAGTGGCGAACAGTACAAGAGCAGCACGCCGCCAGCTCATTTTTGAGAGCCCGCTCATCGAATACCCCGACCTTCGGCGACGTCTTCAATCGCCTGTTCTATGCGATTTCTTTCGGTGCTATTTAGCAGGTCGTCAAACTGCGCGGCGGCCTTGAGGACAAACGCCATACGCTGATTGATATCGGATAGGTTGGCGAATGGGTTGTTACTAAAGGCAATTGTGCGACCGTCATTGACAGGATGGCATTGGCTGGTAAGCGTCAGTTCGATTGCCTGGGCTGCTCCGGACGGTATGTCGGTAATGTAGGAAAAGTGGTTACTTCTCAGCAGGGCAACCAGTTTCGTATCGTTATAGAGGGTCGGTTGAAGGATATTCTGCTGCTCGTGGGCTGCGAGATATTCAACACCTTTGGCGATATTGCCAGCGTCTATGGCTTCGAAAGCGAGCAGGATTTCTTGGTGATCATCACCGAACTCGAGTATCTCCGGTTCGACAGGCCATATAACTGATTGTTGACCTGACCCATAAATTTTTTTGCGCAACGGCAAACATCTCTCCAACAATGCCAACCCCCGCTCCTTGTAAAAGGCATGCAACGGAAACACATCCAAAAACAGCGTGGTATTGCCCATCGCCAAACTTTCATACACATACAGGTAAATCTGTTGCACGCTTGAAAATGGCTCCCCCTCTTGCCGCCAGTCAATATTCGGCACCGGGTTATTACGGCTGGCCTGTTCATACTCCCGCAGGCGCCGCTCGTACTCCCGCAGCTTTGCCTGCCGTTCACGCTCCTCGGCGCTGAACAACCCCCAAACCCCTTTCCGGGCACTCCTTCGCAATTGCTCCGCCGCTTCAAATTCCGCCTGAATTTTCTCGATGGATTCTGCCGCGTGCAGCAAACCGCACCCCACTTGCTTGGAGGCAAACGCCGCAAGGCCCGCCCACTGAAAACGGTTGTCGAGGCGCCAGAGCTGGGCATACGCCGAGTTGATGAGCCGGTTGCGCAACCTGGGGTCGGCGATCAGCTTGCCGCCGGGGGCGATCACGTCTTCTGCCTGCTTCTGGTAGAAGCGCCAATTGCGCTCGCAGGCTGACTCGAGTATTTCGCTGAAAGCGGAAGGTGCTGAGCTCAGGGTAGGATTTCTCGCGGGTGTTGGCGCTGGCGCTTCCGATGCGGTCGCGCTTCGGCGGTGTGCCGCGGAGTCTTCGGCGGTAAGGGTCTGAAACCGCTCGAACTGGTCGGCCAGCAGGCGAGGGGGCGGGTCGCATTTACAGCGGCAGAGATCATCCGAGAGCGCCACCCGTCGCCCTAGTGCCCACTGCTCCAGGCGCGGGCCAACACAGACTATGACTCCGGTGGTTTTGCACACCGGGCAAAGCACCTCATGACCTTCAAGGGCGATGTCCACTTGGGTGATGCGAAAGCCCGTCAAACCGCCGACGACGGTCCCGCCAGCGGTGGTCTTGGCTCCTCGGGTAATGAAATAGCGCCGCATGCCAGCCGTGTCCTTTTGTTAGCAGGGACCAGCAGGCTAGGCACGGCAGGCGAGGGCGAGAAGTCAGATGCTTCCGAGCCGGATGTAGGTTGCTTCGGTTATCGGGTTGGTGCGGCCGAAAGTCGGTGGTGTCAGCAACCGCGCGGGTTACCACCATTTCCAGCGGCCTTGTTTTTTCAGGGTGGCGATGATGGCTTCGCGCTTGTGGCGGATTTCTAGCATCGTGTGGCGCAGTTCGCGGCAGCGCTTGCTGTTGAGGATCAGGAGGCCGATCAGGGGGCTGAGGAGGGCCATGGAGTAGAGATAAGCGTTGGGGCGGTAGGCGATTGCGGGAAGTGATACCAGCAGGCAGATGAGGTATATCGCCATGTTCAGCCAGACCCAGTGGATGCGTCCGTATAACACTTCGTATTTGGCAAGGGCAAATACTGCACCAAGCCCCGTAGCGCCGAAAAATGATGTCTTGGTAGCAAAACCAATGGGGTACGTCGAGAGATAGGTGAGCATTGTCAGGATCGCCGTCAATCCTATTGAGGTGCATGCGACAAGAATGTCTGCTCCGATTACTGGCATGTACCGCTTGATGAATTCCCAATGGTTTTCAATAAAGATGCCTGCTGATGATGGCCTGCGCGACCGGCAAGCATTATCCCGAAGCAAGACAGGTAGTGCGCAAGGCGGGCGGTTCCAGCCCGGTGGAGTATCTGGTGATCACCCTGAAGGAAGTCATGGTGGTGTCCTACGGCACCGCTGCTGAAAGTAAGGATGAGGCGCTCTACGACAGCATCGCCTTGAACTTCGCCAGCGTCGACGTCAGCTACCAGCCGCAGAAGGCCGACGGCGCCAAGGACGGTGGGCCAGTGAAGTTCGGCTGGAATATCCGGCAGAACGTTAAAGCCTGAAGCCGCACCTTGTGCCCGGATAGCGGGTCTTTGCGCATCCGGGCGCCAGCACCCGCCGAGGCCATTCAAGATGAGCCTCGGTTTTCGTCAACAAAGGATGCTCGTCGTCTATCAACGGCCGCAGCAGTGCATGGAACATCATGTCCCCGAGGAACGGCAGTGGTTCGCGCTTGCCCATCAACTCGGCATACACGCGCCCGAACGCTACCGGCCCGGCTTTGGCGATGTAGGCCAGGGACAGGCGTTCGGTCAGTGACAAACCATCCTGCAGGTCCCCCTAAATACCGGCAGCGCAACATCTTTTTACGCGCTTTCAGAAGCTCGCGAAAAATTTTGCGGCGATGGTCTCGTTGGCCTGTGCCATGCGGTGTCTGCGGCAATACTTTTCGTACAGTGCCTAGGAAACAGGGGAGTCTTAGATTAGAGTCGATGGCGTGATTGTTCGATGGATACGAGACATTCTTAAGGATTGAGCCATGAAAACCCCGCCACTCAATGCTGTGAAAGCGTTTGAGGCCGTGTCCAGGCATCTCAGTGTAACCAGGGCTGCATCTGAGCTATGCGTGACTCAGGGAGCCACCAGCCAGCAGATCAAGATTCTTGAAAACTACATGAACTGCTCGCTTTTCATAAGGGATGCCAAAGGGCTAACGCTAACCGAGGCTGGCCAGCGGCTCGCCAGCGTAGCTCAGAAAGCACTAGGGGAACTGGCCGCTGTCGCGGAAGAGATCATCGGGACGCAAAGAACAACACTTTCTATTTCTGCCCCACCTTCATTTGCCGTAAAGTGGCTTATTCCAAATCTGGATAAATTTTACGAAAAACACTTGGATCTTAATGTTGTTATTGATGCGTCTTGTGACGTTAGAAGCTTTCGCAGTCATGGTATTGACGCGTCAATAAGATTTGGCAAGGGAGAAAATCTTCCATCAAATAGCAAAGTGCTTGGCTGCTCAGAAGTTATCATAGTCGCAAGTCCCGCATATATTAAAAAAACACCTAAAATTGAAACGTATGCCGACCTTTGTGAACATAAATTGATCAGTTATGAAACGAAAATTGAAAGTCATAGAAAACTTCATAAAAGCTGGAAAAATGTCTTTGCTGATTTAGGCTTGTCCCTGGACCTTGGTAAGGCGAGTATCGTTTTTACAGAAGGGCACCTGGCTTTGACCGCAGCCATTCATGGTCATGGGCTGGCTCTAACAGAGTCAATTCTAGTCGATCACGAATTACAAAGTGGTCAACTGGTAAGGGTGCTGGATACTAGTTTTCCGGAGGATAACTGTTACACTTTTTTTAAGCCTGAGTACACGCAGAAAATGGTGGCTTTGGAAAAATTCGAAGATTGGCTAATGAGTTCCTTGGCCTGTTCGCTAAGGAAGGTCTGAAGTACCCACCGATTTTTGATGCCCTCACTGCCTGAGGTTCAAAAAATGCTAAGTCGATCGAAAACAGACCTTTCCTGTCTTTAATTCATGGTTTTTTCCTCTGATCGCTATATTTCAGGGCGATCAGTCCGCATTAGAGACGCACTTCTCCCGCATTCAACAACCATTTTTGCACCGTCCACAGGTACGACAAGGCGAATAAAGTCTTCTGCTGTGCGATGTTGCTGGATAGGTTGGCGATGTCATCTATTTAGAAAAACTAATGCCTATCGAAGAATTACTCCATCGACTCTAACCTGAGAGTCTCGTATTTTCTAAGCCGCAATGTGAGCGTAATACTCGTCAATCGAAGCCACCTGGCTCGCGGGCAGCATGGTTCATAAGCTGCATCTCCATACCTCCGCGCGATGGTCGGCACCCCATGAGTGGTCATCGTGCCTGAAGACATCAGATGTAAGTAATAGAGTCATCCTATTGATCTTTCTATTCCAAGATAATTTCCGGTGAGGTTCGATCGTTCAACGCAGCATACCGCCGAATCGAAGTACGCAGCACCAAGCATCAGAATAAGACTGAAACCAATTATCATGTGAACATATAGGAGCGACAAAGTGGCACAGCGAGCAACTATTATCCTCTCTGAGGAAAACATTGGTGAAATTGTCGCAGCCGTCGGGCTCGACACTTTAATGGATGAAACGATTGCAAAACTACGTGATGCCCTCAACGTGTTTGGTGATGGCCAGGTTGAAATACAACCGCGCACCGGTTTTGTCTATGAAACTCCGGAAATGGGGCTGATAGAGTTTATGCCGGCTTACCGCCGGGATAAAAATGTCGCGTTAAAAGTTGTTGGCTACCATCCGGGAAATCCGTTTAACCGGGGCATGCCGACGGTCATGGCCACTAACTCCCTATATGACGTAAGGGACGGCCACCTTATTGCGGTGATCGATGGAGTATTTGCAACAGCAGTACGAACGGGCGCAGCATCCGCTGTGGCTTCGAAGTTGCTGGCTCATCCTGAAAGCAAAACCCTTGGGCTGATCGGAGCTGGCGCCATGGCAGTGACCCAGGCCCATGCCCTCAGTCGAATTTATGATTTTGACGCAGTCTTGATCCACGATATTGACCCCGCAGTGGAAAAAACTTTCGCCAAGCGGGTATCCGCCCTGGGAATTACACCGATCATCGCTTCCAAAGACAGGGTACTGGCAGAGTCCGACATCATCTGTGTTGCCACCTCCATTGGCCTTGATGAAGGCCCGGTTCTCCACGCTGGCGGGATGAAACCACATGTACACATCAATGCTATTGGTGCCGACACGCCGCGCAAATATGAATTATCAACAGAGCTGCTCAAAAGCTCGTTCCTTGTCACGGATTATCTGGAACAGGCCATTAACGAAGGTGAATGCCAGCAATTGAGTAAAGACGAATACGGCTATATCGGCCCTGAGCTGCACAAAATAGTGAAAGAGCCGCAAGCCTATATCCAATATCAGATGAAACAGACCATCTTTGATAGCACCGGTATTTCATTGGAAGATCAGATAATGACCGAGGTCTTGATCGATCAGGCGGAGAGACTAGGGCTTGGTCAGCGGATCCTGATTGAAGCGGGATGTGATGACCCCATGAACCCATATCTTTTCTCAAATTCCGCGAACGCTCTTGATACCGTCAAGAATACAGTGCACGACCGTACCTTAAAATTAGCATGAGTAGAGAAAGACAGGCCATGACAAGCGCAACTCTGATAGACAGAAAAGCACTATCTGTAGCAGTGTTCTTTGGGTTTTTATCTGCTCTTATCTGGGGAGCCTGGCCTGTTCTTTCCCGTTTTGGGGTTCAAAAAACGCTGTCTCCCTATGACATCGCGGCCTTACGCTTTATGGTGGCCGGATTGATTTTGCTGCCCTTTGTTCTAAAGAAAGGGACAGGCATGCTTGGTCTGCCGAAAACCCTGGTCCTTACAGTGGGGCAGGGTATTCCGCACGTACTTCTGGGAATCCTCGGATTGGCATATGCCCCCGCCGGACATGCCGGCGTTCTCATCCCCAGTGCGATGATTGCGGTTTCCACAATTGGGGGCTGGTTCTTCCTTCGTGACAGGCCGGAAAAAGCGGTACTGATCGGGATTTTTGTCATCATGGTAGGGGCGACTCTTTCGGGGTGGCAAAGCATGTCGGAAAGCGGTGGACAGGCCTGGCTGGGAGACCTGCTATTCATTGCTGCCGGAGCATTATGGGGGATCTATACCATTGCCTCGCGTGCATGGGACGTGGATGCGTTCCAGGCCACAGCTTTGGTATCCGTCATTTCCATGTTGCTCTACCTACCTCTATATTTCATTTGGGGAACCCCAGGTATCCTCTCCGCACCCGTTTCTGAAATAGTTTTCCAATCCCTATTCCAGGGCGTATTTGCGGCGATTCTGGCCCTGCTGTTCTATACGAAGGCTGTGACAGTGCTTGGTGCAACCCGTGGCTCCATCTTTGGCGGTCTGGTCCCTTGCATAGCGTCCGTGCTGGCTATCTTCGTGCTATCGGAAGTACCCAGTCTGATCGAAGTCGCCGGGATGGTGCTGGCCAGCGGCGGTATGATCTATATCTTCGGGTTTCGAAAATAGAGTTTGGGTTTGAATCTTTGGACAGGTCCCGGTACGGATGGCAGTTACTTGCCCCCCGCCAGATCCCTACGTGCGTAACCCTAAGCCTTGGGGTGTGGCCGGACGGTTACTTTGGCCACAACGCCAAGATCAGAAAGTCGAAATCACCCAAACCGCATAGAGCCACGGGCCATCAAGCGACGACCCAAACTCTACCCTCTACTGGCTAAATCGCGGCAGTCTGCTCGCGATGACATCAAGAAAACGCGCACCCCACAGTCTCCGTGCGGGTCTGCATAGAATGCACAGGTCGCTTCTGGAGGTTGTCGTGCAACATCTGCGCCAAAATGTTTGCATATTCTGCCTCAACAGTAACAGACACGCCGCTTCTGCGGATCTCGCTGTGGGATACTTTGGATTTGTGCAGCTCGCTATGACACATAATCATCTCTACAATCGAGTCGAGGTGGGCAGGAGTTGGGTTTCCTATAGTGCTTACCCTCATGAGGTCGTTGTCTGATAGTGCGGATCTTTCGCGCCTAAGTAGCTGCGATCTTTCTAAGATATTTTCTGCTAGAGATTTATCGCATTGATCAATGCAGCAAATGGAATGACTTTCTGAGTCGCTGTGTAACATATCAAAAGCTATGCCATGATCAGAGAGCTCCTTTAAAGCATCGTGAGTTTTATAAGATTGATTTATACTTAGGGTCGACTTTTGCGAGCTGGTTATAATGGCTTCTATAGGATTTTCAAATGTTTGTTCTCCAGCAATCACTGTTCCGTTTTCGTCAAGGAGCAGCGCTGCGATTCCTAACGAAATGAAAAGTACCGCGTTAGAGTATATGAGTGCTGTGCGGATAGGCGTTTTCTTCATAAGATGCTTTTTGAGGGTCGCCTCTAGTTTTGGTGTTCCCCTGTAATTTTCAGAGTGGTTTTGTTCAATAAGCAGCGGGTAAATGGGTGTGTCTGTCATATGCGCTCAGTACTAACAAGAGACTTGTTTTCCTGCTCCTTAGGATGATTTAACAAGCGCAAATTTTTATTGGAAGACAGCATCGGCTGCAATGGAGTAATGCTATCTTCGGTATTAGTTTCTCTATTGGTCGATGCTCTGGCATTTTACGAATGCAGGGCCATGATCAGGCGCAATGTCATCAACGTAAGCCCTCCAGCCCTTAGGGAAGGTCTGAAGTACTCATCGATTTTTGATGCTCTCGCTGCTTGAGGTTCAAAAAATGCTGAGTCGGTCGAAAACAGACCTTTCCTGTCTTTAATTCATGGTTTTTTCCTCTGGTCGCTGTATTTCAGGGCGATCAGTCCGCATTAGTTCTGCATCAAGCGAACCCGTAACATGGCCAGCAACGGATACGCCGGACGACCGCCTTCGCCTTTCGGATAATGCGGCTCGATCAGGTCAATCAAGCCCTTCCAGGGCACGACCTGATCCATCTCGATCAGGAAGCGCTCATGGCGGGTCTGCCTACGTTTGTCGGCATACCCGGCATCGGCGAAGGACATCTGTTTCATCGGGGCTCAACCGTTCGATTTGTGCGAGGCGGGTATTTCACCAAATCTGGGAGTTTTTTTAGAGTTTCCTTAACGCTTTTTGACGCCAGTCTTCGTCGTCATCGACGGTGGTGATTACCTTGAAAGCACCTTGCACTGGGCCTCACAGATATTATGTCCGGCCCGGACGAAATCCCCTCCGCGAATCAAGGCCGCCATACCGGCGACAGCTGTTCATCAAGGGCCCAATGCGATTGGCCGGGCCTCAGGCAAACACCGCCGACCCAGCGTTCATGGCTGGCGTGGTCCAGCCAATAAGCATCGCCGCCCAGCGCGGTGTGCCCCAGCGCTGTCAGCGCCAGCATCCGCCGAGGCCATTCAAGATGGGCCTCGGTTTCCGTCAACAAAGGATGCTCGCCGTCGATCAACGGCCGCAGCAGTGCATGGAACATCATGTCGCCGAGGAACGGCAGCGGTTCGCGCTTGGCCATCAACTCGGCATACACGCGCCCGAACGCTACCGGCCCGGCTTCGGCGATGTAGGCCAGGGACAGGCGTTCGGTCAGTGACAAACCATCCTGACTGCCGGGCAACTCCTGCAACTGGCGCAGTAAAGCGCGTGCAAGAAAGGGCAGCGCCGTGTGCGTCCCGTGGGCCAGTTCCGCCCACTGCACGGGGGAACTGGCGCAATACGCCGACCACGCCTGTTTGGCCAACTGCACCGCCTCGTCATCGATCAGGCGCCGCTGCGGCCATAACCACGCCAGTACATCGGGGGCCAGTTGGCCAATGCCAATAAAGCGTTCTACCCCCGGGATGCGGTCCACCTCGATCAGCTCCAGCTTGCGCGGTGCCTGGTCAAGAGCGGCCAGGGCGCGGATCAGGAACAGTTGGTCATACGCATCCGCCTCGCACCACAGCACGCTGTGTTCGGCGCTGGCCAAGGTTTCCAGTTGGTTGTATTCGTCGGCGACACGGCGCGCCACATCCGCTTCGCCCAGGGCAAAGGCGTGACTGATGAACGCGCTGCGCATGGCGCGGAATGCCTCGCGGGGCAGGTCGCGAACCGGGCCCATGCACAGCGGGTCGGTGAGCATCTGGAAGTGCCCCTTGAACCCCGCCAGTTGCAGGCTGTGGGCAATGTCGTTGCCACAGCGCCAATGGCTGGTGCGGGCTTCATCGCTGGCGGCGAAATCGGGATGGCGGGCGGCGAAGTCGATGGCGTCGACATGGGCCTTGAGCTGCGGCCAACTGCTGAAACCCAGCTGCTTGGCGATCTGCCATTGCGCCTGGGACAAGGTGGCGTCGGGGTTTTCGCTTTTCAGGCGCGGCAACAGTTCCTTGGCGCGCTTGCGCTGCTGCTCAAGGTTGAGACGGCCATCAGTGGTCGAGGATACGCGGCGTTGCGACATACGAGCTCCTTGCACACACCTTTTCCGCTTTAAGGTTGGGAGTCGTAGAAATGATTGAGTGCTTCACTGTCTTGGGCGCAGCCCTTTCCGCGGAAGGTGGCGTAGATAGCGCCAGGCGGCAAATATAGGCAGGGCAGGGGGTGATTGCAAGGCGCCCGCCACGGGACCGGTCGCCATCGCTTGAACTTTTGCTATGAAAAGCCTGCGCGCCTGCTTCACCATTGCGCCTGACCGAAACATGAGGAGCCTCGCGTCCATGAGCGCACTGATCGAAACCCGCGCCCTGGCGCGCCGGGATGAGCGTCGCCAGGTGGTCTTGCTCCAGCCCACTGACTTCGCCCTGCACCGCGCCGACCGCGTGTCGATCACCGGCGCGTCCGGTTCCGGCAAGAGCGTGTTCCTGCGCGCACTGGCGTTGCTGGACGCGCCCACATCGGGGCAGGTCCTGTGGAATCATCGGCCGATCGCTAACGCAGACATTCCCGAGTACCGCAGCCGCATCTGCTACCTGTCCCAACGCCCGGCGCTGATCGACGGCACCGTGCTGGACAACCTGCGTTTCCCGTTCAGCCTCAAGAGCCTGCGTAAACGTCATTTCGAGCTGGCGACCGTCACCGCGCTGCTGCAGCATGCCGGCAAGTCGCCGGACTTCCTGGCAAAAAATGCCAGTGACCTGTCGGGCGGCGAGTCCCAGGTGGTGGCGTTGATCCGCACCCTGCAGCTCAACCCCGAGGTGCTGTTGCTGGATGAACCCACCGCCGCCCTCGACCCCGCGTCCTCGCGTGATGTCGAAGCGCTGATCGATGCCTGGTTCGCCGATGACCCGACCCGCGCGTATGTCTGGGTGTCCCACGACCTGGAACAGGCCCAACGCATGAGTGACATCCACCTGCACATGAGCGCCGGTGTGCTGAGCGGAGCCACCCAAGCATGAACTACCAGAACCTGACCGCGCTGGACATGGCCATCGCCGCCGCGCTGATCCTGATCAACGGCGCGCTGTCGCTGGCGTTGCGCCTGGGCCTGGAGCGCCAGTTGCTGTGGGCCGCCGTGCGTACCGTGGTGCAACTGCTGGCGATCGGTTACCTGCTGGGCTGGGTGTTCGCGTTTGCCTATTGGTACGTGGTGCTGCCGCTGATGTGCGCGATGACCCTGATTGCCGGCCTGTCGGCGGCGGGGCGCGGGCGGCGCACTTACCGTGGGCAACGGATCGACAGCATCGTGTCGGTGTGGGGTAGTTCGTGGCTGGTCACGGCGGTGGGCTTGTTTGCGGTGATTCGCATCCACCCATGGTACGAGCCGCAGTACGCGATCCCGATCCTCGGCATGATCCTCGGCAATACCCTGACCGGCGTGTCCCTGGGCATCGAGCGCATGACCCAGGAACTGACCTCGGGCCGCAACACCATCGAGATGATCCTCGCCCTCGGCGGCTCACGCTGGGAAGCGGCGCAGGAAGCGATCCGCCAGGCGGTGCGCGCCGGGATGATCCCGACGCTGAACCAGATGGCCGTGGTCGGCATCGTCAGCCTGCCGGGCATGATGACCGGCCAGGTGCTGGCGGGCGAGAGCCCGGTGGACGCGGTGCGCTACCAGATCGTGATCATGTTTCTGATCGCCGCTTCGTCGGCGTTGGGCACGGTCGGCGCGGTGCTGCTCACCTACCGGCGCCTGTTTTCCAGGAGCCATCGGTTTTTGCGCGATCGGCTGCAAGAGCGCTGACGGCCAGGCGATGGACTGTCGGTGATTGTTTCACCGCGTGAAATGCTCGATTGTAAATCCTGGTGATTCCATCGATAGGCGCCACGGCGGAACATGCCTGGCGTCAAGACCCCCACTTCTTTGGAGCCTTTCATGTCCCAGCCTGCGATCAAACTCTATGGTTTCCCCCTGTCCGGCCATTCCCATCGGGTCGAGCTGATGCTGTCGCTGTTGAGTCTGCCCAGCGAATTCATCCTGGTCGACCTCAAGCAAGGCGCGCACAAAACCGCTGAATTCGTCGACACGATCAACCCGTTCGGCCAGGTGCCGGCGATCGATGACAACGGCACCGTACTCGCCGATTCCAACGCGATTCTGCTGTACCTGGCGAGCAAGTACGGCAACGGCCAATGGCTGCCGAGCGACCCGCTGGGGCAGGCGCGTGTGCAGCGCTGGCTGTCGGCCGCCGCCGGTCAGCTCCACGCCGGGCCGGCGACCGCGCGGCTGGCGGTGGTGTTTGGCGCGGATGTCGATACCGTCGCCGCCATCAGCCGCTCCCACGCCTTGTTGCAATTGGTAGAGCAGCAGCTGGGCCGAAGCCGCTTCCTGGTCGGTGAGCAGCCGAGCATTGCCGACATCGCTTTCTACACCTACGTGGCTCACGCGCCGGAAGGCAATGTGTCGCTGGCCGACTACCCTCAAGTACGCGCCTGGCTGGCCAGTATCGAAGCCTTGCCGGGGTTTGTCGGCATGCCACGCACGGCGGTGGGCCTGCAATCACAGTAACCTTCAAGAGGGACACCGATGGACCGCTTTCATGAAATGCAGGTGTTCCTCGCGGTGGCCGAGGAGGAGAGCTTCGCCGCCGCCGCACGCCGCCTGAAAACCTCGCCGCCCAGCGTGACCCGGGCGATTGCCGCGATGGAACAGCGCATCGGCACCCAACTGCTGGCGCGCACCACTCGCAGCCTGCACCTGACCGAAGCCGGCCAGCGCTACCTGGAAGATTGTCGACGCATCCTCGCCGAGCTGAATGAAGCCGAGGAAGCGGCGGCGGGCAGTTATTCCATCCCCTGCGGCCAACTGACCGTGACCGCCCCGGTGCTGTTTGGCGAGCTGTATGTGGCGCCGTTGCTGGGGGCGTACCTCGATCGTTTTCCTCTGGTGAACATCAACGCTTTGCTGGTCGATCGCGTGGTGAACATGATCGACGAAGGTGTCGACGTGGCCGTGCGTATCGGCCATCTGCAGGAGCCGGGGCAACAGGCGATCCAGGTCGGTGAAGTGCGGCGGGTGGTGTGTGCGTCGCCCGGCTATCTCGACCGGCACGGGCGGCCGCAACATCCCACGCAGTTGCGTGAGGCCAAAATCGCTACGTCGTCGGCCAGCCAATTGATCAGCGCATGGCAATTCGTCGACGGCGAGCAGGAACTGACGGTGCCCATCGAGCCGCGCCTGGTGGTCACGGCGAACAACGCCGCGATCAACCTGGCGCGCATCGGCTGGGGCATGACCCGGGTGCTGTCCTATCAAGTGGCGGCGGCGGTGGCGGCCGGTGAACTGGAGATTGTCCTCGACGCGTTCGAGCCCGCGCCGCTGCCGATCCAGGTGGTGTTCCAGAAGGGCGCCCGCGTACCGGCGAAGGTGCAGACCTTCGTCGACTTCCTCACCCAGCATTTCGCGCAGGACCGTGGCCTGAACCCAGCGTCGCAGCGGCCGAACTGATGGAGCGCTATCGCGATATGCAGCTGTTTGCGGCGCTGGCCGGGCAACCGAGCCTGGCGGCGGCGGCGCGCAGCGCCCGGGTGTCCGGCGCGACGCTGGTGCGCGCGTTGGCGCGCTTGGAAGCGCGTCTGCAGGTGGCGTTGCTGCAACGCAGTACGCGGGGCGTCCGCCTCACCGAAGCCGGCCGTGCCTACCTCGCCGACTGTGTCCGCCTGCTGGCGGCCGTGGACGCCGCTGAAGCCTCGGCCAACGGCTCGCATGTGCAGGCCCAGGGCAATCTGCGGGTGTTCCTGCCGTTTCTGTTCAGCCGGTATGTGATGGCGCCGATCCTGGCCGGTTATATGGATCGCCATCCCGATGTTTACCTGACAGCCCGCTACCACGACTATTACCCGAATCTGCACGAAGAGGGGCTGGACGTGGCGATCCTGGTCGGTGCGCTGCCCAACTCGTCGCTGATCGCGCGGCCAGTCGGCCAGGTGCGGCAGGTCCTCTGCGCCAGCCCCGATTACCTTGCGGCCCACGGCGAACCCGCGCACCCGCACGACCTCAAGCAGCATCGCCTGATCGCCAGCGCCGATCAGGTCCACTGGGATTTCCCCCATACCCACCTCAAGGCGCGTACACGCCTGCGCTGCACAACGGTGCAAGGTGCGATCAATGCGGCCGTGCATGGCGCAGGGATCATCCGGTGCCTGAGCTACCCGGTTCACGAGCACCTGGTCAGCGCGCAATTGCGCCGCGTCCTGCCCGCCCACGAGCTGGCGCCGTTGCCGGTCAACGTGGTCTACCGCGAAGGCCGCCAGGCGCCGATGCGCGTGCGCAGTTTTGTCGATCACTGCGTGGCGGCGTTGCGCGAGCATCCGGCATTTCAGTTGGCGTAATGCTCGATTGCCGAACGTGGGTATTCTCTCGCCGCGTGGCGGGGCGCAGCATCTGGCTATCTGACACGAGGTGATCGCCATGAACCTGATCGAACACTCCCCCTGGCACGCCGGCGAACGGCAGATGCAAGCCAGCGCCGGCGCCGCAGAGCGTATGGACATGATTGGCGCCAAGGTGATCCGCGATCATCTGCCCGAGCAACACCGAGGGTTCTATCCGCTGTTGCCGTACCTGATGCTCGGCATGGTGGACGCGCACGGCATGCCCTGGGCGACGATGATCGAAGGCGCGCCGGGGTTTGCCCATTCACCCGACCCGCACACCTTGCAGATCGACAGCCTGCCCGGCAGCGGCGACCCGGCGCGCTCGGCCCTGCAGCCAGGGGCCGCCGTCGGCTTGCTCGGCATCGACCTCGACACGCGCCGCCGCAATCGCCTGAATGGCCGGGTCGGCGCGCTGGATGCCGAGGGGTTTGCGGTCGATGTGGTCCAGACCTTCGGCAATTGCCCCAAATACATCCAACTGCGCCCTGTCGATGGGATCGCCCGCCAACCCGGGGGCGTGGCCGAGCGCAGCAGCCGCCTGGATGACGCCGCGCGCGCAATGATCCGCAACGCCGACACGTTCTTCGTCGCCAGCTATGTGGACATCGACGGCGAACGCTCGGTGGACGTCTCCCATCGCGGCGGCAACCGCGGCTTCGTGCGCGTGGAGGGCGACGTGCTGACCATCCCCGACTTTGCCGGCAACCTGTTCTTCAACACCCTGGGCAACCTGCACGCCAACCCGGTGGCGGGGTTGTTGTTCATCGACTTTGCATCGGGCGACGTGATGCACCTGGCCGGGCACACTTCGTTGATCCTCAACGGCCCCGAGGTGGCGCGGTTCGAGGGCGCGCAGCGGTTGTGGACGGTCACGGTGGAGCAGGTGGTGCGCCGCCCGGCGGCGTTGGCGTTGAGGTGGCGGTTTGCGGAGTTTTCGCCGTACAGCTTGGCGACGGGGCGTTGGTAGGGCTGCGCTGGAAAGCCTGGGGGGTGAGCGGGTGGTCAAACCCTCATCCGTCCCGTACCATTCGCCCCCCTCGCAGTGACGCGAGGCGCAGCGCCAGGATGGCTCATTGCATGTCTTTCCTGTGGCGTCTGCAGCTCCCTTTTTGCCCGCGTTCAGGATTCGACATGTTTTGCTTTTCCAGGCCTTTGGCCTTGCTCTTAATGGCTGCAGCCTTGGCGGGCTGCGGTACCCAGCCCGCGTCGCTGGTCAGTCAGCCGCTGCAACCCGGCCCCGAAGAACCGGTGGCTTATCTTGTGGGCTCCATCGGCCCGCAGAACCTCAAGGCGTCTCCCGCACCCAACCAGCGCCTGTTGTTTCGCAAGCGTGGCTCCGCCTTCGGGGCCGCGGGTATATGGGTCGGTGTCGGGCGGGAAACGCCTCAGGATGTGAAGGACCAGACCGGCGTCGCCAGTGTGTTCGTGCTGCCGCTCAAACCGGGAGATTATGAGTTTTATGATTTCCAGTTCTTCTCCAGCACCTATTCACCCACCCTGGGCACCACTTACACCTCGGTCCAGGCTCGGGAGAAGTTCAACCTGCCGATGCGCCTGCAAGCCGGCAAGGCCTATTACCTCGGTGAATTTCGCTCGCTGTGCCTGGGGGCATCCCTGTGCGCCTTCCGTTGGCGCGACCAGCAAGGTCGCGATGAACCGATCGCGCGACAATCGGTTCCGCGCTTGCCGGCGCTGGAGTTGATACCGCTGGATTATCGCAGCGCCGCCCCGCATATCATCGCGCCGCCGTCTACCGCTGCGGGCCAGAACACCCCTCAAGAGATGCGTCCATGAACCGCGTTATTACCCTGGGCGTCCTGGCGCTGCTGACTGGCTGTGCGGCCACCAATACCCTGCCCGAGCGCGCGTTGCCCGACGGTCAGGACTACCTCAAGCCGATCCATGTCATGGTCGACGACCCGCTGAATGCCGCGCAAATCCGTAACCAGTTACGCGAAACCGGAGTGTTTCGCAGTGTCGAAACCGGCCAAGGCAAGGAAGGGGATTATTCGGTGTTGATCCGCTTCAATAGCCAGCGCGAGTTGCCACCTTTCCCGGTAATTCTGCTGAGTACGGCGACGCTGTTTCTGCTGCCCTTGTCCCAGAGTATCGACACCACCACCGAGTTTTCCCTGCAACAGAATGGAAAGCTGTTGAAGCAATACAGCTATCGCAACGTGACCCACAAATACACTTGGCTGCTCGATGGCAGCGGCGGGATGCAGCAAGAGAACGTAAACCGTATCACCCGCGCCTTTGCCCAGGATGTACAACGTGATGGCCTACTGCCTGTGGAGCACACGCAATGATCAGGATCACCTTAATGGCTGCCGTGCTGTTGCTCGGCGGCTGCGGCACCGCCCTCAAACCCCTGGACTACAAAGCCCAGCGCGCCTATGTGCCGATGAGCGTCACCATGCCGCCGCCCGAATCCCGGTTCGATCAGCAAAAGCAGCGCGAAGTCATCCAGTTGCTGCGTGATACAGGCGCCTTCAGTTTTCTCGACGGTGGTTTCAGCAAGACCGGCTACAGCCTGTTGGTCGACCAGAGTGGCGGTAAAGGGGCCGGAGTGCTCCCCGCAGTACTCGGCGCTCTGACGCTGCTGACCGTGCCAGTGCCCTACACCTACGAGCGGCAATTGCATGGCTCGGTGTTCAAGGACGGTCAACTGCTGAAAACCTATGCCTACAAGCGTGGCGGCTGGACGGCCACGACTTGGTACATCCCCATGACCGAACCGCGCAGCGAGAGTGAAATGCTCGGCGACCTGATGCGAGACCTGGACCGCGATCGCTTGATTCCCTATCAGTGAGCCGGTGAGGGATGTTCGGCGCCGCAGCGGCAACCCCTGCGGCGCCAACAGCGTGTGGCTTTGGCTGTCGTCGAGCGCCAGGGGCGGGCAGGTCAGCGCGACATCGGGATAAACGCCACGCTCCCCCCCGCACGCTGGTGAAACAGCCGCTCGCCATTGTCAGGCTGGGTGGTGATCACCTGATGATCCGCGCCCAGGTAGGCCAAGGGCGTGGGATCGTCCTTGGAGTACTGCGCGATGATAATCGTGTGTTGCGGATCGAAGCGGCGGCCGCTGGTGTGTTCCAGCCAGGTCATGAACGCAGCGCTGTCGCCCTGGCGGGGGAAGTCCTGGGTTTCGGCGACGTAGTAGAACGGCTGACCGCCGTTTTGCAGGTACATCGGCAGTTTGTTGTCGACTTCCACCAGCACCATTTGCCATTGGTTCCATGGCGCGGTCTTCTCGGCTTGAGCTTGCACGTCCTCGACGAAACGCGTCACGCCGCCGTTGCCGTTGGTCCACGGGTACACCACGCCGAGCACCAGCAGCATCAGTGCGGCGGCAATGCCAAAGCCTTTCTGCCAGCGCGGCCAGCTAGCGGTTTTTTTCGCCAGCCGTTCGCTCAGCCACCAGGCTCCCAGCAACTGGGCGAACGGGACCAGCGGCAGCACGTAGTAACTGCGGCGGCTGCCGCTGGCGGTGAAGAACACGAACAGCAGGCCCAGGCCCCATACCAGCCAGCGCACGTTGGGCGGGGTCTGGCGCCAATGCCGCACGGCCAGCCACAGGCCGAGCAACCAGCACGGTGCCCAGGGCAGGGTGTAGGCGGGCAGGTAGATCAGATAGGTGTAGATCGGCCCCATATGGTCGAAGGGGTCGAAGAAACGCACGACGTTTTCGCGGAATACCAGGGCCAGGCCGCTTTCGCCGTAGGTCGGCGCTCCGTAGAAGTGCGACAGCACGAAGGGGATGGCATAGCACCCGGCGGCAATCAACAGGGCCAGCACCAGGCGCAGGTTGAGGTGACGTTTGTAGCGGTGCTCGCTGAGCAGGTGCGGCAGCAGCACCAGGCCCGGCAGCACAAAACCGATCAAACCCTTGAACAGCGAGGTCGCGGCCAACAGCAGGAAAAACACCGTGTAGCGCCACAGCCGTGTGTCATCCGGCCCGCGCCAGTACCACCACACCGCCGCCAGCACACCGCACACCGTGAGCACATCCGCCGTGGCCACGCGCGCCCAGAACAGGAAGTAGAAGGTGGTGGCGAGCATCCACCCGGCAATCAGCCCGGTGCCTTTGCGAAACAGGCGCTCGCCGATCAGGTACACCAGCCAGATGCTCAACCATCCGGCAATCACCGACGACAGGCGCAGCGACCACGGCCCCAGGCCGCCCATCAGGTTGGCGAACCCGCTGATCAGCCAGTAGGAGGGCAAAGGCTTGTCGTAATACGGCGTGCCTTTGAGGTAGGGATCGAAGTAGTCACCGCTTTGCAGCATCTGCACGACGATGTTCGCCCAACGGGTTTCGGGCCCCCATAGGTCGCGACTGCCCAGGCCCAGCAGCAGGAGCAGGGCCGACACGCCCAGCAATAGCAGCAGGGCGCCACGTTCGGTTTTCCAGACACTCATGGACGGTTCCTAGGGGAGTTTTGGATAAATAGTGAGCACCAGGTCGCCCTTGCGATAGCGCTTGCCGCCGGGTGGCAGTTGCCCTTCCTCAAGGTGTTCGCTGGTGCTCCTGACGCGCATCAGCACCCCGACCGCGCCTTGGCGGCGGGCTTCGGCCAGCCACGACTGGACGTCATCCAGCCCGACCTTGCGCTGTACGGTATCTGGGTATTGCAGGCCATATTGCAGCTCGCCTTCGGTGTCATAAAACGCGACATCCGACCGGTTCAGGCGCCACGCCAGCGCTGATGCCGAGCCTAACTCGTTGCTCAGCAGTGCTTGGGTTTGCTGCAGTTCATCCAGGTGTTCAAGCACGAACTGATCGGGCATTTCGTTATTCGATATCCGCGCCGGCATGCCCGCTGGCAGGAGTAGTACCAGCAAGCCGATGCCCAGGGCCGGCGTCGCCCAGAGTGTCAGCGGGCGAAAGGCTTGCAGCAGGTTGGTCAGCACCCAGCCCAGCAGCACAATGAAGGTCAACGACAGGCTGAACATCTCGGCGTGGCTGTTGCCGTACAGCGGGTCGCCGATCTGCAGACAGATCAACGTCACCATCGCGGCCATGCCAAGCACGAAGTTGAGCAGGCCGTTGATGCAGATCGCGCGGGTTTTGCCCTGCTGCATCACATCGATCAAGGCATGCCCCATCAACAACGCCAGCGGTAACAGGCACGGCATGATGTAGGTCGGCAGCTTGCCGCTGCTCAGGCTGAAGAAGCCCAGCGGCAGCAGCATCCACAGGGCGAGAAAGGCCGTCGCCGGTTGGCGCTTTTCTTTCCAGGTCTGGTGCAGCGTGGTCGGTAGCAACCCCGCCCAGGGCAGGCACGAGACGACCATGATCGGCAGGAAGAACCACCACGGCCGCGCATGTTGTGCAGTGCCCGAAGCAAAACGGCGGATGTGCTCGTGCCAGAAGAAGAAATTCCAGTAGTCAGGTTCCTGCACATGGACCGCCCACACCCACGGCAGGCACACCAGGACTGCCACGACGATCGCCAGCGGGCCGTACCGCAGCAACTCACCCAGGCGCCGCTGCCAGAGCATATAAGGTACGGCAATCAGCACCGGCAGCAGCCACGCGAGGAAGCCCTTGGTCATGAAGCCCATCGCGCAGGCCAGCCCCAGCACGGCCCAAGCGCCGAGTCGGGCTCGCGGGGTGCGGCTGTCGAGGGCAAACCACAGCGCTACCAGGCTGAGGTTGACCCAGAAGGTGAACTGCGGATCAAGATTGGAGTAGCCGGCTTGCCCCGCCACCAGGCCGAAGCTCAAGTAGAGCAGGGCGCAGGCGAAGCTTTTGCGCGGGTCGTTCCACAGGCGGCGGGCGATCAGGTAGGCCAGCAGCACGCTCAGGCCGCCGGTCAACGCGGAGGCGATCCGCACACCGAACAGGTTCTGGCCAAACACCGCCTGACCGAGGGCGATCAGCCAGTAGCCGGCGGCGGGTTTTTCAAAATAACGCACGCCCATGAAATGCGGTGCGGTCCAATTGCCGCTCATGAGCATTTCCTGGCTGATCTGGGCGTAGCGGGTTTCGTCGGGTATCCATAGACCGTGCAGGCCCAGGGGCAGGAGATAAAACGCGACGAAGGCCAGTAGCAGTAAGGGAAGGGGTTTGAATCGGGTCATGCGAACGTCGCTCCTTGACGTTTAAGTGTAGGAAAAGGATGTAAGGAAAAAGTGCGATAAAATGTCACAGTGTTCACTAATGGGCTGAAAGTATTCATGACGTCCTTAACTAACAGGCGCAGTTAAACATGCCAGAAGTTGGCTGTCGTTTGGCTGAACATCTGCCTCTTGTGTAGGTAAAAGTGTCTAAAGTTGCTTGAGCGCCTCTGGCCAGTCTCCGCTGTTTATAATGCCCACGGCCTTGAGCTTGCCGTTGCCCAGCACCTTGACGAATAACGCGCTGCCGTATTCGGTGGATTTGGCGTGGGGGTAGCCGAGGTCCCGTTCGATGTCGCTGATGCAGGCGCTGTGAGTAATCAGCATAAAGTTGTGCCCGGGTTGCTTGTGGCTGAGAATTTCCTCACCCATGGCATCGCCGCAGATCGATAGCGGGCTTGGCGACAGTTCGGTCTTGCCAAACATGAACAGCGAGGTCTGGGCGGTGCGGGTGGTCGGGCTGCTGAACACGTCTGTACCCTCCATGCCTAGTATTTTAAAGGCTTTGCCGATTTCGACGGCCTGTTGGGTGCCGTTGATCGTCAGGCCATCGGCGGGGCCGAAGCAAGGATTGGAGGAACGGTCACAGCGTTCTTCATGGCGGACCAGCACCACCAGATTGCCATCGCGCCAATTGGCCAGCAGACCTGAGGTCAGCAGGCGATTGGCCGTGCTCAGGTCCGGTGGCGATACAGGCCAGGCCAGCAAGCCTGTCAGCAATGTGCCGAACAGGGCGAGTGCTGTCGTGCCCAGCCAGAGTTTTTTCAGGCGTTTTGCCCGAGCTTGATACGAACGCGGTTTGGTCAGGGTCAGGTTAACCACACTATTCACCGTGGGGATGTCAGGCAGCTTTTTATTAGTCAGGCACAACCGTTTGACTGGGCCCGTAGTGGAGCAAGAGCCTGTCATACAGTTGCTGTCTTTTTGCTGAAAACTGGAGCGTTAAAAGTTATGTGTGCCGACAACTAATAAGTTGAGCGTTATTGGCGCTTGTTCGGCACTTTATTCGGTGGTCGGTAGGTAACCGGTGAAATGTATGTGAAAAATTTGCGTGGCGAGGGCGGTCAGCCGTTATCCTCGATTGCAGTCCATTGGCGAGCGAGCGTTCCCATGTTGCAAGTGCAAGGTGTCCATAAATGCTACGTCACTGCGCAGGGCCCGCTGACGGTATTGGCCGGGGTTGATCTGCACTTGGCGCAGGGTGGCAGCCTGGCGCTGATGGGCGAGTCCGGCAGCGGGAAAAGCACGCTGCTGCACCTGGTGGCCGGCTTGGATCGTGTCGACGGCGGCAGTATCCGCGTGGGTGAGCAGCGTCTGGATCAGATGAGCGAGCGGCAGTTGGCCGATTGGCGGCGCACTGAGATCGGCCTGGTGTTCCAGCAGTTCAACCTGATCGGCAGCTTGCGCGTCGACGACAACCTGGCGTTCCAGGCGCGCCTGGCGGGGCGCTTTGATCCGCACTGGCAAGCGCAGTTGGTCGAGCGTCTGGGCCTGGGGGATCTGCTCAAGCGCTACCCGGAACAACTCTCCGGCGGCCAGCAGCAACGGGTGGCGGTGGGGCGGGCGCTGGCGTCTCGACCCGGCTTGCTGCTGGCGGACGAACCGACGGGCAATCTGGATGAGGCCACCAGCGATGAAGTGCTGCAACTGCTGCTGGACCTGTTGCGCGACACCCCCACCAGCTTGTTGATGGTCACTCACAGCCCGCGCATTGCCGCACGGCTCGACCGGCAGGTGGTGTTGCACCGCGGCCACGTCCTGCCTGCGGACGTCGGCTGAGATGGCGGTGCTCTATTGGACTTTACGCGCGTTGCTCAGCCACTGGCGGCGCCACCCCGTGCAGTTTTTCAGTGTGCTGACCGGGCTGTGGCTGGCCACCGCGCTGCTGACCGGGGTGCAAGTGCTCAACAGCCAGGCGCGGGACAGCTACGCCCGAGCCAGCCAGTTGATCGGCGGCGAACCCCAGGCCAGCCTCAGCATGCCCGACGGTGCCAGCTTCCCCCAGGCGCTGTTTGCCCAGTTGCGCCGCGCCGGCTGGCCGGTGTCGCCGGTGGTGCAAGGGCGGGTGCAGCTCAAGGGGCATGAGGACCGGCGCCTGCAATTGATGGGCATCGATCCGGTGTCGCTGCCCGGCAGCGGCGCGGTGGCGGGGCAGCGCTTGAGCCAGGCGCAAATGGTCGCATTCTTCGACCCGCCGGGGCGCACCTGGATCGCCCCGCACACCTTGCAGGCACTGGGGTTGCAGGCCGGTGAACGGCCGCTGACGGCCAGCGGGCAAGCCTTGCCGCCGTTGCAGGTTCAAGCGGACATGGCCCCCGGCCTGTTGCTGACCGACATCGGTTTTGCCCAACCGTTGCTGGACATGCCGGGGCGCCTGTCGCGGTTGTTGCTCGACACATCGTTCGCCGCCACCCATCCCACGCCGCCGGCCGGACTGCAACTCAAACAGGCGCAGGACAATAACCTCGCGCGCCTCACCGAAAGCTTTCACCTGAACTTGGATGCGCTGGGTTTTTTATCCTTTGTGGTCGGGCTGTTTATCGTCCATGCCGCCATCGGCCTCGCCCTGGAACAGCGGCGCGGACTGCTGCGCACCTTGCGTGCTTGCGGGGTCAGCGGGCGGATGTTGCTCCTCGGCCTGGGCATGGAACTGGGCGCCCTGGCCCTGCTTGGCGGTGTGCTCGGTGTCGCCAGCGGCTATGTGCTCGCCAGTGTCTTGCTGCCGGATGTGGCCGCCAGCCTGCGCGGCCTGTACGGCGCTGAAGTGCCAGGGCAGTTGAGCCTCAGCCCGTGGTGGTGGCTCGCCGGGTTGGGCCTGAGCCTGCTCGGGGCGTTGCTCGCCGGGGCCGGCAGTGTGTGGCGCGCGGCGCGCTTGCCGTTGCTGGCGCTGGCCAACCCCCAGGCCTGGCATGAGGCCCATGCGCGCTGGTTGCGGCGTCAGGGCCGGGTGGCGAGTGCGGCGTTGCTGATCGCACTGTTGGCGCTATGGTGGGGCAACAGTCTGGCTGCCGGATTTGTGCTGATGGCGGCCTTGCTGCTCGGTGCCGCGTTGGGGCTGCCGGTGCTGCTCAATGCGCTGTTGAAAGCGCTGCTGGGACGCAGCCGCTCGGTGCTCGGGCAGTGGTTTCTCGCCGACTGCCGCCAACAGTTGCCGGCCTTGAGCCTGGCGCTGATGGCGTTGCTGTTGGCGCTGGCGGCCAACATCGGCGCGGGTTCCATGACCTCGGGTTTTCGCCTGACCTTCAGCAATTGGCTGGAACAACGCCTCACCGCCGAGCTGTACCTCAACCCAAGCACCCCGGCCCAGGCCGACCGGTTGAATACCTGGCTCACGCAACAACCGCTGGTGCAGGCGGTGCTGCCCACCTGGCAGGTCGCCGTGCAATTACAGGGCTGGCCGGCGGATGTGTTTGGCGTGGTCGACGCGCCGACCTATCGCCAGCATTGGCCGTTGCTCGAAGCCGTGAGCGCGCCGTGGGACCAGTTGCTGCGCAGTGACACGCTGATGCTCAGCGAGCAACTGGCGCGGCGCTTGAATGTGCAAGTGGGCGACGCCGTCAACATCCCCACGCCCGACGGTGTGTGGTCGCCCCAGGTGGTGGGGATCTACGCCGACTATGGCAACCCCAAGGGCCACGTGCTGGTCAATGCACAGCACCTGTTGGCGCATTGGCCGACGCTGTCGCCGGCGCGCTTCAACCTGCGCGTACTGCCGCAAAACGTGGCGCCGCTGGTGCATGAGGTGCAGCGCGAGTTCACCCTGGACGACAGCCGTATCGTTGACCAACAGACCCTCAAGGGCTGGTCAAGCCAAGTGTTCGAACGCACCTTTGCCGCCACCGCCGCCTTGAACAGCCTGACGCTGGGCGTGGCGGGCGTGGCGCTGTTCATCAGCCTGCTGACCCAGAGCCAAAGCCGCCTCGGCCAACTCGCCCCGCTGTGGGCATTGGGCGTGACGCGCCGGCAATTGATGCTGCTCAACCTGGGACAGACCTGGCTGCTCGCGGTGCTGACGCTGCTGCTGGCGTTGCCCTTGGGGTTGCTGTTGGCGTGGTGCCTGGATGCGGTGATCAATGTGCAGGCGTTTGGCTGGCGCCTGCCGTTGCATATTTTTCCCTGGCAGCTGGCGCAACTGCTGGGGCTGGCGTTGCTGGCCACGTTGCTGGCGTCGGCATGGCCGCTGTGGCAGTTGTACCGCAGTCGCCCGGCGGATTTGCTGAGGACGTTCGCCCATGAAGATTAAGGCGCTGCTGTGCCTCGCTCTGGTGCTGGTGAGCGGCTGTGACAAAGCCCCCGCGCCCGAGGAAAGTTTCGCCGGCCTGGGCAGTGATGCGGCGGATTTTGCCCAGGTGGTGCCCGGCAAGGTCTTCGCTTTTCCCGAGGACCACGGCCCTCACGCCGGTTTTCGCATCGAGTGGTGGTACGTCACCGCCAACCTGCAAGACGCCCAGGGCCATGTGTTCGGCGTGCAATGGACCTTGTTTCGCAATGCCCTCAAGGCCGGGCCGACGCAACCGGGCTGGCACGACTCAACGATCTGGCTCGGCCACGCCGCCGTCACCTCGGCCACCCGGCACTACGCCGCCGAGCGCTACGCCCGTGGCGGCGTCGGCCAGGCCGGGGCCCAGGCCGCGCCGTTCAGTGCGTGGATCGACGACTGGAGCTTCGCCACCCGCCCAGGCGCCGCCGGCCCTTTGGCGGACATGCAGCTCAAGGCCAGCGGTCCGCAATTCGCCTACGACTTGCAACTGACGTCCAGTCGCCCGTTGGTGCTGCAAGGTGACAACGGCTACAGCCGCAAGTCCGACCAAGGCCAGGCCTCGTACTACTACAGCCAGCCGTTTTTCACCGCCAACGGCAGCGTCAGCCTCGACGGCAAGGTCTACCAAGTCACGGGCCCGGCCTGGCTCGACCGCGAGTGGAGCAGCCAACCCCTGGCCGCCGGCCAGACCGGCTGGGACTGGTTTTCCCTGCACCTGGACCGTGGCGAGCAGCTGATGCTGTTTCGCGTAAGGCAAAAGGACGGCACGGGTTATCTCACCGGCACCTGGATCGACCGCGAGGGCCATACCCAAACCCTGCACAACGCCGATATCCAGCTTACGCCACTGGCCACCACTGACATCGACGGGCGACGTATCCCCACACGCTGGTCGCTGAAAATTCCCGGCAAGCAGCTGGATATCACCACCGATGCCGTCAACCCGAAGGCCTGGATGAACCTGAATATTCCGTACTGGGAAGGACCGGTGCAGTTTGAGGGTGGGGTTGGGTATCTGGAGATGACCGGGTATTAGCACTTTTCTGTAGGTGCTGATCCTCTTCTGCGTAGGCGACTTCCCAAATGTGATTTAGCCCCCTCGGACTTGTGCCGGGGCGGTGTTTGCTTGCTTATATTTCGACGCCAACTTCATCGCATCAAGGATGTAAGGCATGGCGCGGGGATACATCAACGACAAGCCAATCAGCTACAGCAGTTTGAAAACCTGGCTGATGGGCCACGGCATGAGCCGCCAGCACTCTGACCATTTTGATGTGTTGAATCATCACCTGCGCCGCGGGTGGGTGACGCCGGGGCGGATGGTGATTGTTCCAGACACCGAGAGCGTCAGTTGCTCCTGGAACGAATCCTGGTGGGTGCGTTATGCCGAGGAAATTGATCGCAACCTGGCGCTGGACGCTGCGGCTGCACAGACGATGATCGATAACTACGACCTGCTGCAGAGCCTTCTGACGTATGGCTCGATAGGTATCGGCAGTGCGACATCGGCGTGGTCGCGACACCTGGATGAAGTCGTGAATACGTTGGAGGAAATCGAACGTCTGCATCAACGCCTGAAAGCCGGCGGGTTGGATCGCCAGGCGTTTATCCGCCAGCGCCAAGTGCTGCTGGCGCTGCTGGGCACGCAACTGCGCGGTGCCGCACGATTTGGCACGGGATTGCGCGGCAATCAATCGCTGAAGAAGGTGCTGGGGATTTCGACCAAAAGCTATCTGAATAAAGGCGAGATCGCCGGGTATGCACAGCGCTTGAAGGCGATTTCGCAGACATCGAAGTGGTTGGGCAAGGGCACTTATGTTGGGCTGGCGCTGGATGTGGGCGCAGCGGGTTTGGAGATCAAGGAGGCGTGTGTAGTGGGGCGGGAGGCGCAGTGTCGGCGGGCGAAGTATGTGGAGATGGGGAGGTTGGCGGGTGGGGTGGCAGGAGCATCCTGGCTCACTGCGGCGGGTGCTGTTGCTACGCGTCGCGCCTGTACGATTTTTTTGGGTATTGCAACTAAAGGCCCCGGAGCACTGACGTGTGGAATTATCGGCGGCGCCGGGGGAGGGTATATAGGAGGAAATGCAGGGGGGGATACCGGTGCATTTCTGGGCGGCAAGATTATAGAGATCGATGGTGTTTTTATCTTTCAACCCGAGGGGGCCTGACTATGGATCTTTTTCTCGTCTTTAGTATTTTACTGTTTATAGGCGCTCTGGTTGGCGTGGGACTTATGTTATACGCAGAGTGCAAAAAGCTCGAAGTGTTGGAAAGCTACTTCAGTGAAAACAAGCTGGTTTGCGATAACAAACGTTTTTGGGGAAGAAATATGCGGGTCGACAGGTTTCAGCGCATGCTCCTGATCAATCAATTGTTAGGAATGCCCAAACTGCATGTAAAGAGGGGCGATGTGACTGAGGCAGAACTGGCTTCAATCCCGATATCCCTCAAGCGTTGGGCACTTTGGCCGTATCGTCTTTCTTTTATTTGGCTGATCGCATCAGTCGTTTGGGGAATTTGGTACCGATGGTAGCTCACCTGTCCTCACCGCCACCTGGATGAACCTGAGTATTCCGTACTGGAAAGGCCGGTGAGGTTTAAGGGGCTCTGGAGATGACCAGGTATTAGCACTTTTCTGTAGGCGCCGATCTTCTTCTGTGTAGGCAACTTCCTAAATGTGATTGAGCCCCCTAGGGCTTGTGTCCGGACAGTATTCGCTTGCCTATATTTCGACGCCAACTTCATTGGTGATTTGATATTCCAGCCAGAGGGGGCTTAACCATGGATTTTTTTCTCGTTTATTCCATTGTGTTGTTTGTTGGGATGTCTGTCGTCTTGGGACTGCTGCTATTTGCCGAATATACAAAACTCGACGAGTTGGAAAGTTACTTCAGTGAAAACGAAGAAGTTCGCAACAACAAGCGCTTTTGGCGACGAAACCAGTGGATCGACAGACAATATCGCATGATGCTGATTTTTGAATACCTTGCAGACTCTAAACGCCATGTGAAAGCCGGTCTTGTGACCGAAGCCGAACTGGCGTCTATTCCTTTAGCGCTCAAACGTTGGGTGTTGTGGCCCTATTACCTTGCGTTCATTTGGGCTATCGCAACGGTCGTTTGGTCGGTTTGGCGCAGGTGGTGCAACGTCATCATCTGAAAGGCACTGCATTTCTTTCAAAAAATACTGTGCATACATACAGTAATATCCTACAGTCCATCCCAGGTGACCGGATGTCACCTGACCTTCAGTTTTTAACTATGGATGGATAAAAAATGAAATCGAAAAAAAACCTTCTGCTGGGTGCAGCCATGGCGGCCTCCTGCTTCGTTTCAGCCTTCGCCCTGGCCGAGCAATACCCTCACCTGGCTGCGCAAGCGCTTCAACCCAACGTCAAACAGGCGTTGAAATCCGGTGCAAAAATCGCCGCCAACAAGGCTCCCACGGCACTGAAACAGCAACTGCGGGCAGGCGCTCAGTCGAAGAAAGCGGTATTCGCCGCGAAGGCCAAGGCCGACTCGGTGGTGGAAGACAACACCGCGCCGGCCCCCGTCACCCAAGTACAGAAAGCCACTGCCAAACAGGCTGCTGCAGTGCAGGCGGCGCTGGTTCAGGGCTGTGAAACCACGCTGGATGTCAACGCGCTCTATACGATCACCGGCGTGCAAACCGGCGACCTGCTGTGCTACCACTTCAACCTGCCGAAGAAGGCCCGGATCAACGCTCTGCTGGTCAGCCAGACGGCGGGCACCGACATGTCGTTGACCTTGTTCCAGGACGACGGCCAGGGCAATCCGCTGCCCTTGGGCACCTCCAATAACCCGGGCACCGCTGATGAGAGCCTTGGCGGCGTGGTGCCGGCCGGTGATTACTACTGGTTCATGGAAGCCAACGCGGCGGTCCAGGGGTCGGGCTTTCAGTTCGGTGTGGCGGTCGATACCAACCTCGACGCCTTCGAACCCAATGACACGCCGGACACCGCCTTCAAACTGCCTGACACGCTGAACTACATCAGTGGCAATGCCGACAGTCTCGATGACGTTGATTACTTCGACTTCACCGCAGTACGTGGCCAGAGCGTGGGGATCGCATTGACTGCCGACGCCGCCAGCGGCAGCGCGCGGGGCAAATGGATACTGGAGCGTTTCGATGGCGCGCAGTGGGTCACCGTGGGCGCGAATGTGCTATCGACCTCGATCCCGAGCCCTGGCGTCGGAGGGGTGGTCAAGGTGCGCGTGCGTCCGAACCAGCACCCGAACGAACCGTGGAGCGCGACGGGCAAATACAACCTGTCGCTGGGTTCCAGCCCGCGGGTGAACAGCCCTGATGTAAAAGGCGAGGCGAACGTGTTGCGCATCCCGTTCTCCGCTTCCAATGTGGGCTATGGCTACATGACCACCCAAGCCTATCGCGATCTGACTTGGACCATGGGCCTGTCGGACAGCACCGGTGCGCCGCTGGTAGGGCTGCATCCGATTGTGTATCTCGATCAGCATATCAACCCGGACACCGGCAATATCGTCTACAAGGCCTACTCGGCAGCCACCGACAGCTCGGGTCAAGCCAGCGGCACGATCAACGTGGGCACGTGCTCCGGTGATTTCCAGACCACTTTTGTCGATTATGCCCAGGGCTACAAAAACACCTGGCGCAGCGACTTTAACTACGGCGTGTGGCGCATGGAAGTACTGGAGTATCCGGGCATCGGTGTCGGTGGTGACAATGTCGAGTACGTCAGCTTCGGCCACTTGTGCAAACAGACGCTGCTCAGCAGCACCAAGAGCTGATGCAGTAAACCGGTAGTACCCAGGGCATACAGGCCGAGCGCCTGTATGCCCTTTTTGCATTATGGCGTCAGCGCCAGTTTCAACGGCACGCGTGCCATGCTCTCGGGCGGTGGCGAATGTGCGAGTTTTTGCTCCAATAGGCGAACCCGCGCTAGGACGGGCTCAGGCGTGAACATTCAAATCAGCGGGTCCCAGCGTTGCGACCAGTCGCTTTCCGCCTTGACCACACCGCGCAGCAACTCCAGCGCCTGCTGCAACACGGCCGAATCCCGCGCCCGTGAGTACACCAGGAACGTCGGGAAGCTGAACTCCGGCGCCTTGGGCGCGCGTTGCATCACGCCGCTGTCGAGGTAGCTTTGCACCACTCGGGTACGGAAATACCCGGCACCGCCGTTCTCCAGAATGTACTGCAGCGCCAAGGGCCCGAGGTTGAAACTCAGCGCGGCGCGGGCCTTGTCGGGCAGCGCGGCGTCATGCTGCTGGCGAAACCCCGGGCCCCAGTCGATATACACATACGGGCCCGGCTTGCTCACCAGTTGCACCAGGATCAGCTTTTCTTCCAGCACCTGCTCCACCTGCAAACCCGGCCAGTACTGCGGCTGGAACACCAGCGCGGCGTCGAGCACACCCAGTTCCAATTGGCGCAGCAGGTATTCGCCCTCACGGATTTCCGTGCGCAGCGCATAGCCTGGGATATGTTCGCGCAAGGCCTGGGCCCAGCCGAGCATCAACGGGTTACACAGGCTGACCTCACCGCCGATATGCAGCACATTGCGATAGCCCTCGGGCAATGGCAGGTCGCGGCGCGCGGCTTCCCAGGTTTGCAGCAACTGGTTGGCGTACACCACAAAGGCCTCGCCGTCGGCGGTCAGCCGCGCACCGGCGCGGTTGCGCACAAACAGCGTGCTGTCCAGCTGGCTTTCGAGGTTCTTCACGCGTGCGGTGATGGCGGTTTGGGTGACGTGCAGTTTCTCGGCCGCCGCGGCCAGGCTGCCGCAGCGGGTGATTTCGAGGAAAGTGCGTGCCAGTTCGATGTCCATGAAGCCCCCGGGGATGATTGGGGGCCTATTGTAGTGGAATGCGCTCAAGAACTGTGGGAGGGGGCTTGCTCCCGATGGGGGTGTGCCAGAACCCGATCAGTCAACTGACACACTGCAATCGGGAGCAAGCCCCTCGCACCGTTGGGTTGGATCTACGCTGTTCCGGTGATCGGGGCTGGCAGGGGGGCGGTAGGGAATGCCTTTGCATATGCCTGGCAAACCCGCAACACCGTCTCATCGGCAAACCGCGCCGCCACCACGTGCAACCCCACCGGCAAGCCATTCGCCGCCAACCCGCACGGCACCGACGCTGCCGGTTGCTGGGTCAGGTTGAAGGGGTAGGTGAACGGTGTCCACTCCATCCATTCCTGCATCCCGGAGCCTGGCGGCACGTTGTGTCCGGCCTCGAACGCGGTGATCGGCATCATCGGCGACACCAGCACATCGTAGTGTTCATGGAATGCCGCCATCCGCGCCACCAGGGCTGCCCGTGCTTCCAGGGCCGCGCTGAAATCGTCCAGGCTCAGGCCCTCACCGCGTTGCGCGATACGCAGCAGGCCGGGGTCGAGCAGCTGTTTTTGCGCCGCGCTCATCGGGCCGGTCAGGCGGGCCGCGCCGGCCGCCCACAAGGTGTTGAACACCTCCTGCGGGTCGCTGAAACCCGGGTCGATCTGTTCGACATGGGCGCCCAACTGCACCAGGTCGGCCACAGCCCGGGCGACCACTTTGGCCACCTGCGGGTCGACATCGACGTAGCCGAAGGTGGGGCTGTAGGCAATGCGCAGGCCCTTCAAATCCACGGTCTCCGACAACCAGGGCGTGGTCCTTGGCGCGCCAATCAAGCCGTCTCGCGCATCCGGTTGTGCGACGGTTTGCAGCATCAAGACGCTGTCTTCCACGGTGCGGGTCATCGGCCCCAGGTGCGACAGGATCGTCATCGAACTGGCCGGCCACTGCGGCACATAGCCGAAGGTCGGCTTGATCCCGAAGGTGCCGGTAAACGCACAGGGAATGCGGATCGAGCCGCCGGCATCGCTGCCTTGGTGCAACACCCCCAGGTTCAGCGCAGCCGCCGCGCCCGCGCCGCCGGAGGAACCGCCGGTGGTCATGCGCGTGTCCCACGGGTTGCGGGTGATGCCGTACAGCGGGTTGTCGGTGACGCCTTTCCAGCCGAATTCCGGGGTGGTGGTCTTGCCCAGCAGCACCGCACCGGCCTTGCGCATAAACGCCGGGAAGGGCGCGTCCACGTCCCACGGGCCCTCGGCCGAAGAGGTGCGCGAGCCCTTGCGCGTGGGCATGCCGAGGGTCAGCGTGAGGTCCTTGATCGACGCCGGTACGCCATCCAGCGCACCGCAGGGTGCGCCTTTCAACCAGCGCGCTTGCGAGGCGCGTGCGGCGTTGAGTGCGCCCTCGGCATCGACATGGCAATAGGCATTGACCAGCGGGTTATAGCGCTCGATGCGCAACAGCGCGTCTTCGGTGACTTCCACCGGCGACAAGCTCTTGTCACGAAAATGCTGCAGCAGTTGCACCGCCGTCAGTTGGCCGATCTCACTCATGCCTGATCCCCCTGTGCCGCATTGACCATGGCGCGCAGCAACACCGCGCAACCTGCCGCCAGATCATCTGGTGCGGCGTTCTCGATTTCGTTGTGGCTGATGCCGCCTTCGCATGGCACAAAAATCATCCCGGCCGGGCCCAGTTCGGCGACGAAAATCGCGTCGTGCCCGGCGCCGCTGACGATGTCCATATGACTCAGGCCCAAGGCGTCGGCGGCGTCGCGCACGGCGTTGACGCAGGCCGGGTGGAAGTCCAGCGGCGGGAAGTCGGCGGTAGCGGTCAACTCGAACGTCAGGCCGTGGCGTGCGGCGCTGGCTTCGATCACGCTGCGCACTTCATCGACCATGGCCTGCAGCTTGTCGGCATGCAGATGGCGCAGGTCGATGGTCATCTGGACCTGGCCCGGAATCACATTGCGCGAGCCGGGGCGCAGGCTCAGGCAGCCGACCGTGCCGCAGGCGTGGGGTTGCTGTTGATGTGCGATGCGGTTGACCGCGCTGACCACCTCGGCGGCGCCGACCAGGGCGTCCTTGCGCAGGTGCATCGGCGTCGGGCCGGCGTGGGCTTCGACGCCGGTGAGGGTCAGGTCGAACCACTTCTGGCCCAGGCAGCCCATCACCACGCCGATGGTGGTGGCGCGGTCTTCCAGCACCGGGCCTTGTTCGATATGCGCCTCGAAATACGCACCGACTGGATGGCCGAGCACCGCACGCGAACCGGCATAACCGATGCGCCGCAATTCCGCGCCCACCGACAGGCCCTGGTCGTCCTGCTTGTCCAAGGTGTCCTGCAAGTCGAACTTCCCGGCGAACACCCCGGACCCCATCATGCACGGCGGGAAGCGCGAGCCTTCTTCATTGGTCCATACCACCACCTCGATCGGCGCTTCGGTCTCGATCTTCAAATCATTGAGGGTGCGGATCACTTCCAGGCCGGCCATCACCCCGAAGCAACCGTCGAACTTGCCGCCGGTGGGCTGGGTGTCGATGTGGCTGCCGGTCATCACCGGCGGCAGGGCGGGATTGCGCCCTGGGCGCCGGGCAAAAATATTGCCGATGGCGTCGACGCTGACGCTGCACCCGGCCGCCTCGCACCACTGCACGAACAGGTCGCGGGCCTGGCGGTCGAGGTCGGTGAGGGCCAGACGGCACACGCCGCCTTTGACGGTGGCGCCGAGTCGGGCCAGGTCCATCAGCGATTGCCACAGGCGGTCGCGGTTGATCAGCGGGGCGTTGCTCTGGAGCGGTTGTGCAAAGCTATTCATCTTCGAACTCCGGTCAGGCACTCAGGGCCAGGTAGCGGTTCTTGATCGTCGGGTCGGCGCGGAAGGCTTGCGCGCTGCCCTCGTACACCACGCGGCCCTGTTCGAGCACGTAATGGCGGTCGGCGAGCTTGTCGCAGACCATCAGGTTCTGTTCCACCAGCAGCACCGGCAGGCCGTCGTCCTTGACCTTGCGCAGGATCTTCACCAACTCGTCGACGATCACCGGGGCCAGGCCTTCGGTGGGTTCGTCGAGGATCAGCAGCTTGGGATCGTTGAGCAGGGCGCGGGCGATGGCGAGCATCTGTTGCTCACCGCCGGAGAGCGCGTGGCCGGCGTTTTTGCGTCGCTCCTTGAGGCGCGGGAACATGCCGTAGACGTCTTCGAGTTGCCAGCGGCTGCTCTTGCGTGCGGCGATGCGCAGGTTTTCCTCGACGGTGAGCAGGCGGAAGATCCCGCGGTTCTCCGGTACCAACGCCAACCCCTGGCGTGCGATTTCAAAGATCTTCTGGCCCACCAGCCCCTGGCCGTTGAAGTGGATCTGGCCCTGGCGCGGGCAGATGATGCCGAGGATGCTGCGCAGCGTGGTGGTCTTGCCGGCGCCGTTGCGGCCGAGCAGGGTCACCAGTTCGCCGGGGTTGACGGTCAGCGATACGCCTTCGAGCACGTGGCTCTTGTCATAGTAGGAATGGATATTCTCGACGATCAGCATCAGGCAGCCTCCCCAAGATAAGCCGTTCGCACACGTTCATCGGCGCGCACGAACTCCGGCGTGCCTTCCACCAGGATCTGGCCGTGGCTCATCACCGTGATGCGCTGGCTGATGGACATGACGATGCTCATGTTGTGTTCGATCAGCAGCACCGTGTGGTCGCGGCCCAGGTCGCTGATCAGTTGAGTCATGATCGGGATGTCATCGATGCCCATGCCCGAGGTGGGCTCGTCGAGCATCAACAGTTTCGGCTTGGAACAGATCGACATGCCCACCTCCAGCACCCGTTGCTGGCCATGGGACAACTCGCCGGCCAGGGTCGCGGCGCGGGCCGTGAGTTGCAGGCGTTCGAGCACCTGGTCGGCCATCTCCAGGTGTTCGCGCTTGCTCTCGACCCGACGCCAGAAATTCAAGGCACGCGCACCGTCGCGACCTTGGGCGGCCAGGCGCAGGTTTTCGCGCACGCTGAGGTTCTGGAACAGGCTGGTGAGCTGGAACGAACGCGCCATACCGAGGCCGACGCGGGCGTGGGCCGGTTTGCGCATCAGTGGCTGGCCGTCGAAATGGATCGCACCGGCGGTGGCCTGGCGTTCGCCGGTCAGGCAGTGGAACAGGCTGGTCTTGCCCGCGCCGTTGGGGCCGATGATGGTGTGGATGGTGCCGGCCGCGACCTTCAGGTTGACGCCGTTGACCGCATGGAACGCGCCATAGGCCAGCTCCAGGTTCTTGGTTTCCAACAGGATGCTCATAGCCCTTGCTCCTTGGCGACGACGACGGCCTTGCGGCGGCCGCGCACTTTCTCGAACAGCGACGCCAGGCCGCCCCACAAACCACCGCGCATGAAGATCACCACCAGGATCAGGATCATCCCCAGCAGCATCAGCCAGCGCGGCCACAGGTCGGAGAGGAAATCCCCCAGCAGCACGATGGAACCGGCGCCCAGCAACGAACCGAACAGCGAGCCGGTGCCGCCGACGATGGTCATGATCAGGATGTTCTCGGACATCGCCAGGTCGATATTCGACAGCGGCACAAAGTGCAGCAACATGGCGTACAGCGCCCCGGCAATCCCGGTGACCGCGCCGGACAGCACGAACACCAGGATCTTGAAGTGGCGCGTGTCATAGCCGATGGCCGAGGCACGGGTTTCGTTTTCGCGGATCGCCATCAGCGTGCTGCCGAATGGCGAGGCGATGACGCGGCGTGCGCCGATAAAGATCAGCAGGAACAGCACCGCGACAAAACCGTAGAACGCGCGGGCGTCGGCCAACGACAGCAACACGCTGTCGCCGATGCGGATCTCCGGGCGCGGCACGCTGAGCAGACCGTTGTCGCCGCCGGTCCAGTCGCTCAGGGTGTAGGCGACGAAATACGCCATCTGGCTGAACGCGAGCGTCAGCATGACGAAGTAGATGCCGGTGCGGCGGATCGCCAGGGCACCCACCAGCAGCGCCAGAAAGCCGCCGGCCACGGCAGCGCCGAGCAGTGCGCTGAACAGACCCAGTTGCAGGTGGATCATCAGCAGCGCCGCGCAGTACGCACCGGCCCCGAAGAAGATGCCTTGGCCGAACGACAACAGCCCGGTGTAGCCGAGCAACAGGTTGCAGGCCAGGGCGGCCATGGCAAAGATCAGGATCTCGCTGGCCAGGGTCGCCGAGGGCAGGACCAGCGGCAGGCCGATCAGCACTGCCAGCACCCACAGCAACATCGCTTTGGATTGGGTCTTGGCGAACGGCAGGGGATTTTTCTCGCTCATGTCAGGCTCTCCCGAACAGGCCGTAGGGGCGGACCAGAATCACCACGGCCATCGCGCCGTAGATCATCAGGCTCGCACCCTGGGGCCAGAGTGTGGTCATCAGGCTTTGCACCACGCCCACCAGCAAACCGCCGACCAGCGCGCCGCTGAACGAGCCCATGCCGCCGATGACGACAACCACGAAGGCGATCCCGAGAATTTCCGGGCCGACAAAGGGCTGGGCACCGCGCAACGGCGCGAACAGTACGCCGGCCATGCCGGCCAGGCCGACGCCGAGGGCAAAGGTCATGGAGAACAGGCGGAAGATATTCGTGCCCAGCAGCGACACGGTTTCGGTGCTCTCGCTGCCGGCGCGCACCAGTGCGCCGAAGCGCGTGCGTTCCAGTAGCAGCCACAGGCCCAGGCCCACCAGCCCGGAAAATACGATGAGGAACAGGCGGTAATAGGGATAGACGAAATCGCCCAGCACCAGCACCCCGCGCAGCAGTTCCGGCACGGCGACGCTTTTGCCCACCGGGCCCCAGATCATCACGCTGGCTTCCTGGATGATCAGCGCGATCCCCAGCGTCACCAGGATCTGGAACATGTGCGGCAAGTGATAAATCCGCTGGATCAGCAAGCGCTCGATCACCCACGCCAACGCGGCCACCACCAGCGGTGCCAGCAGCAGCGCCAGCCAGAAGCTGCCGGTGAGGCTCACGGCGGTGTAGCAGATGTAGGCGCCCAGCAGGAAGAACGCGCCGTGGGCGAAGTTGACGAAGTTGAGCAGGCCGAAAATGATCGTCAGCCCGACCGCGATCAGGAAGTAGATCATCCCCAGGCCAAGGCCATTGAGTATCTGGAACAGGTAAAGATTGAGCATGCAGGAACCCTCGGCAGGAAGCCGCTCGCGCGGCCCTGCGGTGCAAATAGTCAGGGGGTCAGCCGAGCGTGCAGCCCGTGGCCTCGACCGGCGGGAATGACTGGCCGGCGCTGAGCACCTTGGCCAGGTCGTCCTTGTCGGCCATGTCGGCGGCGGCCTTGCCGATCAGCAGGTAGTAATCCTTGATCACCTGGTGGTCGCCGGCACGGATCGACTCCTTGCCGGTGGGGCCCTCGAAACTCAGGCCCTGCATGGCCTTGGCCACGGTCGGCCCGTCGAAGCTGCCGGTGGCGATGATGGTGTCCAGCATGACCTTGGTGCTGATGTAGTCGGCGGCCAGCGGGTAAGTGGGGTTGATGCCGTACTTGGCCTGGGTCAGCTTGACCAGTTCGCGGTTGAGCGGGCTGTCGACCTGGTGCCAGTACTGCGCGCCGAGGTACACGCCTTCGAGCACATCGCTGCCCAGTTCCTGGAACTGGTCGAGGCCGGCAGACCACACCAGCAGCACTTTCATGCGCTCCTTGATGCCGAAGTTGACCGCCTGGCGCAGGGTGTTGGACGACTGGCTGCCGAAGTTGAGCAGCACCAGCACGTCGGGCTTGGTGGCGATGGCGTTGGTCAGGTAGCCGGAGAATTCCTGCTCCTGCAGCGAGTGGTAGCTGTTGCCGACGTGTTCCAGGCCATGTTCCTTGAGCACGTTTTTGGCGCCCTCGAGCAAGGCTTCGCCGAACACGTATTGCGGGGTGATGGTGTACCAGCGCTTGGCGTCCGGCAGCAGCTTGATCAGCGGCACCAGGGTTTCGCGGATCGCGCCGTAGGTCGGCACCGACCAGCGGAAGGTCGCGTGGTTGCAGTCTTTGCCGGTGACTTCATCGGCGCCCACCGGGGTCATGAACACGCCGCCGGCCTTGTCGACTTCCTTGGCCACCGCCAGCGCCGACGACGACAGGGTGCAGCCCTGGAAGAACCGCGCGCCGTCCTGCGCAATCGCTTCCTGCACCTTGCGCACCGCCTTGCCCGCGTTGCCTTCGGTGTCGATGACCTTGTAGTTCAGCGGGCGCCCAAGAATCTCGGGGTGCTGCGCCACCGCCAGGCGCGAACCCATGTCGGCGAACTTGCCATAACTGGCAAAGGCGCCAGACATGGACTTGAGGCCGTAAAAGGTAAAAGGCTCGGCGGCGAATGCCGAGCGCACGCTCAGCGGCAGGCTGAGGGCGGAGGCGAGGGTGAGGCTGGCTTTCAATAACGTACGACGCTGCATGGGGTGACTCCCTGGTTTAGTTATTGGCAGGAGCGGCAAGGGCGATACGGTGGAGCAGGGCCTGTGGGCAGGCATTTTTTTATTGGGGTAACGCAGTGTGCGGGTTGGAATGCAGTCAACTGTGGGAGGGGCGGTGCGACGATTTGACTTGCTCCCGATAGCGGTGTGTCAGTCGATATAACGGTGACTGTGCCGGCCTCATCGGGAGCAAGCTCCCTCCCACATTGGATCTGGGGTGTTCTTAAGAGTGATCGAACTCCAGTAGAAAATGCGGGCTGACCTGGCCTTCGAGCGCGGTCATATGGTGTTCGGCGTCGCACATGTGTTCATGCATCAGGCTGCGCACCGCGCTTTCATCGCCGGCGCGAAAGGCGCTCAACAGTTGCTTGTGATAGTCGAGGTTGGCCGCGTCGAACTGCTTGCGCTTGGGCTTGTAGGCTTTTTTCAGCACCACCAGGTCGCGCAGCAGGTCGTTGAGAAATTGCGCCGTAAAGCTCAGCAGCGGGTTGGGGCAGGCCTTGGCGAGCAGGTTGTGGAACTCCAGTTCCGCCAGGCGTTGTTCGCGCTGGCCGGCCTCGCTGTCTTCCGGCGCGCTGCAAAAATCCACGTTGGCCTGCAGCGCCTGGTAGTCGTCTTCGCTCAGGCGCCCGAGCACCGACACCGCCAGTTCCACTTCGATGACCTTGCGCAACTGGTACACCTGTTCGCCATCCAGGTGCTGGAAGTGCAGGTAGTTGCGCAGTGCGCGGCTGGCCGGTTCGGTGCCGGCCTGGTTCAGGTAGGCTCCGCCACTCGGGCCGGTGCGCGTGCTGACCAGGCCTTCGACTTCCAGGGCCTTGAGCGCTTCGCGTGCCGAGCCCTTGGAGCACTGGAAGCTTTCCATCAGCTCGCGCTCGGTGGGCAGGCGGTCGCCGGGCTTCAAGGCGTCGGTGACGATGGAGCGCTTGACCGACTCGACAATCACGTCGGACAGCTTCTGGCGTTTGCGTCGTAGCGGGCGAGTGAGCATGGGGTCTATTTATCGTATTAATGCGGATAAATAGCACTTAATAACGATTGGGCCGTAGCGTCAACGCAGGGTGTCGTTTCTGGTGTGGAAAGGTCGCAAACGGAGACTCATTGCACAGTGGCATCCGTACACACCGTCGAGCGCGGCGGTTTGTTCCCATGCATCAGATAATCGCCCACCCACTGGTTCACACAGGCACTCACGCCGCTGAACGAAACCCCGTGGGCATAGGCGTTCTTCAGTTGTACGCGGCTCGCCGGGAAGGTGCGCTCGAAGGCCCAGGCGGCGCCGGTGGACGGGGTTTGGTCGTCGAACTCGGCCTGGACCATCAGCAGACTGTCGAGCCGGGCGAGTTCCTTGTACGGCAAGCCCCGGCTGTGTTTTTGTGGCCAGGTGGTGCATTGGCGCGCCTCGAGGGCGCTGCCGGCGACCGGGTACTTGGCGAGCGATTCGGTTTCTTTCTGCTGCCAGAGGTCTTCGTTGGAGTAGGTCGAGTCATTGCACAGGATCGCGGTTTTGACCGAGTCGGCGGCCGACATGCGCAACGGCCCGGGCTTGGGCACGTTGGCCTGCAAGGGTTCGCGCACGCGTTGCAGTAGCAGGCTGAACATCGACTTGGCGCGCTCTTCGATCACCGGGTCGGGGCTGAAGCGGTGCGCGCGGGCACGCGTTTCCAGCGCCAGGTCGTCGCCGTCGGGAGTGTCCCGCAGCCAGCGACTGAGCACGTGGGCGCCCATCAGGCCGGCGGGGTCGCTGTAGAAACGGTTGCTGGAACGCAGCGCGGTACGCACGCTGGGCAGCAGTTCCATGAACACACGGCGCACGGCGGCCGGCGTGTCGCCCAGCTGATACACCCCAGGGTCGAGGGCGGCGGCCTGGGCCACGAAGCGCTCGAAAATCTTCTCCTTTTCGCTGGCGACGATCACGCTGGCGTGCTCGAACGTTGAGGTCCAGTTGATGTTCGAGTCGAGCACCATGCGCCCCACGTTCGCCGGAAACAGGCCGCCGTACCAGGCGCCGAGCCAGGTGCCGTAGGCGTTGCCCAGGTAGTTGAACTGCAACTCGCCCAATTGCTTGCGCACAAATTCCAGGTCGCGGGCGGTTTGCTCGGTGGTGATGTAAGGCGTCAGCGGGTGGCTGGCGCAGGCTTGGGCGATCAACCGCGCATTCTGGCGCGCGGCGGCGAGGTTGGCCGCGCTGCGGTCTTCGCTGACGTCCGCTTGCGGCACGATCCGCGCGTCGGAGCGGCATTCCAGGCGTGAGCCCGGCAGCCGGCCCAGGCCCCGCGGGGTGACTTCGATCACATCATAGGTATCGGCCAACTGGCGGTAAGTGTCGCCCCAGTCGGGTTGCCGGGCGTAGTGCTTCCAGACGGTGGCCAGGTGTACGGCGAAGGCGCCGCCGGCGTCGAGCCCGGGCCCCCCCGGGTTGGCGAATATCGCGCCCTGGCGTGACAGCGGCAGTTTGGCGCCGACGCGGGTGATGTCGAAGCTGATGCGACCACGCTCTGGCGCCCCATGGTCCAGGGGCGCGGTGACGATGCCGCATTGGGTGCGTTCGATGACTTCCGGGTCCAGGCGTTCGAGCGCCGGCTGCGGGCAGTCCAGGAACCATTCGATGCCGAACGGCGAGCGCGGCGTTTCAGCGTAAGCGCCGGTGGGCGCCAGGGCTGCGACCAGCACCAGGCAACGGTAGGTGATTGCGCTTGCAGCTGGAAGGGGGTTCATCAGCGATCCTGGCCTGTCGTGTGAGAAAAAGAAGCCACTGTTGTGGCTGCTCATTCGGGACGACTTTTTTACCAAGGACCGTGGGGGGAAAAATGTAGGAGGACAAAACGGCGAGTGTACGAAATGCGACTTTCGTTTATCGGATGTCGGATTCCCAGCCGCCGCCCAAAGCTTTGTACAAGGCGATACTGGCTTGCAGGCGCGACAAGCGCAGTTGCACATTCAGGTCCTGGGCCGTGTACAGGGTGCGCTGGCTGTCCAGCACGCTCAGCCAGTCTTCGGCGCCCGCCTGGTAGCGGCTTTCGGCGATGCGCAAGGCGTTCTGCGCCGCCTGCAGCTCTTGCGTTTGCCATTGGCGCTGCTGGTCCAGGCGTGTGATGTTGCTGAGGGCTTTTTCCACATCGGCGAAACCGTTGATGATCGCCCCGCGATAGGTCTGCAGCAGCTCGTCCTGGCGCGCGCGGGCCTTGTCCCGTTCGGCGGTTAAACGGCCGTTGTTGAAGATCGGTGCGACCAGGCCGCCCGTCAGCGTGTAATACGGGCTGCGCAGGATCTCCACGGCTTTGCCGGCGTCGGAGCCGAAGGTCGCGCCGAGCGTCACCGCAGGCAGCATGGCCGCGCGGGCGACGCGAACATCCGCTTGCGCCGCCGCCAGTTCGGCCTCGGCCTTGGCCAGGTCGGGACGCTGGCTCAGCAGTTGGCTGGGCACGCCCGGGCCGATGCGCGGCCAGGTGAGGGCCTGGAAGGGCTCGGTGCCCAGGTCCAACGCCTGGACCGGCTGGCCGAGGAGGGCGGCGAGGGTGATCCGCGACTCTTGCGCCAGTTGTTGAATCAGCGGCAATTGCCGTTGCTGGCTGGCGACCAGGCTTTGCTGCTGGGCCAGTTCCAGGGCCGTGGCGGAACCGGCGTCGTAGCGGGTCTGCACCAGTTCCAGCACATTGCGTGCATTCGCCAGGTTCAACTCGGCGATCTGCTCGCGCTGGCGTGCGGCGAGGGTTTGCGCGTAGCGGTCGGCGACGTTGCTGAGCAGGGTCAGTTCCACGGTAGCCTGGTCCGACGCGCTGGCCCGCAGGCTATGCAGGGCGCTGTCTCGCGCGGCCGTGCGGCCGCCCCAGAAATCCACTTCATAACTGGCGCTGAGGTTGGCGCCGAAGCTGTTGACCGTGTCATTGCTTTGCGTCGCGTCCAGGTCCGGCCCGCCCTGGCCGCGCAGTAACTTCTGATGGCTGGTGGACAGGTTGAACTTCACTTCCGGCAACAGCGGTGCGCCGGCGATCACTGCCGTGGCTTGGGCCTGGCGCACCCGTGCGACGGCGGCCGCCACGTCAAAACTGTCACGGCGCGCCTGTTCGATCAGGCGGTTCAGTTGCGGGCTGCCGAATTGCGTCCACCAGCGCTGGTTGTTGAGTTGGGCGGCGTCACGCTCGGCGTACTGCCAGGCGGTCGGTGCTGCCACGCCGCTGTCGACGGCGGGCAGGCTGGCGGCGCAGGCATTGAGCAGCAGGCACAGGCCGAGTACGCACACAGGGGGGGCGGGGGATCGTTTATTCACTGGTCAACGCCTTAACCGGATCGAGCCGGGCAGCTTTACGGGCCGGCATAAAGCCGAATACGACGCCAGTGACCAGTGCGCAGCCAAACGCGCCGAGCACCGCCACCAGGGAAAACTGCACCGCGACCTTGGCCAGCATCAGTACGCCGCCGACCAGCAGCGCCAGGCCGATACCGCACAGGCCGCCAACCACCGAGAGCATCAGCGCCTCGGTCAGGAACTGGCGCAGGATGTCGCGCTGGCGCGCGCCGGTGGCCATGCGGATACCGATTTCGCGGGTGCGTTCGCGCACGGTCATCAACATGATGTTCATCACCCCGATGCCGCCCACCAGCAGCGAAATCGCGGCGATCGAACCGAGCATCAGCGACAGCGTGTTTTGCGTGCGCGCCTCGGCCTGGATCATTGCCGCGTTGTTGGTCAGTTGGTAGTCACGCTTGCCGTTATGCAGGCGCAGCATCAGTTGGTCGATGGCGTGTTCGGCTTCCCGCACCTTGCGCGCATCGGCGGCGGCAATCACCACGTATTCGGGGTTGTACGTGCCGAACAGGCGCACGCTGGCGGCGGTGTAGGGAATGGCCACGCGGTCGTCGCTGTCTTTGTTGCCGGAGCTGGAGCCCTTTTCCGCGAGCACGCCGATCACCTGGAAAGGCACGTTTTCGATGAGGATGTATTGGCCGATCGGGCTGACCTGCTTGAACAGTTTCTCGCGGATGCGGTGGCCGATCACCGCGACCGTGGCACCGGCGCGCTCGTCGGCTTCGGTGAAGTAACTGCCCTCGACCACCGGCCAGTTGAAGATCTGCGGAAAGTTGACGTCGTTGCCGCCCACATAGGCCAGGTAATCCAGGTTGCCGTAGCGGATGCCGGCGTCGCTGCCGTTGACCGGCATGATCCGCTTGATCTGCGGCAGCGTCGCCAATGCCGCGACATCGTTGAGGGTCACGATGCCCAGCGGCGTGCGCGGGTTGGGCGAGGAGCCGCTGAGGTAGAGGATGTTGGAGCCGAATGCGCCCATCTGAGCCATGACCTGGCGCTTGCTGCCTTCGCCCACCGCCAGCATCACCACCACCGAGGCCACGCCGATGATGATCCCGAGCAGGGTCAGGGCGGTGCGGAAGCGGTTGATCCACATCACGCGCCAGGCGGCCTGCACTGCGTCGAGCAGTTCGGCCTTCCACACGCCGTTGTGCTCGGTGCCTTCGGCCAGGCGCTGGCGCAGGTCGACGGCTTGCAGCGCCGCGCTGTCGGCGCTGGCCGGGCGGTGGCGGGTGCTGTCCGCCGAGTCGCTGATGATCAGGCCGTCGCGAATTTCGATGATGCGGTTGGCCCGCGCCGCCACGTCGCGGTCGTGGGTGATCAGGATCACCACGTGGCCCTGGCTCGCCAGTTCGTCGAGCAGGCGCATTACCTCGGCGCCGCTGTGGCTGTCGAGGGCGCCGGTGGGCTCGTCGGCGAGGATGATATGCCCGCCGTTCATCAGCGCGCGGGCGATGGAGACCCGTTGCTGCTGGCCGCCGGACAGTTGATGCGGACGGTTGCCGGTGCGGTCGGCCAGGCCCAGGCGCGTGAGCAGGGCCCTGGCGCGGGCGTGGCGTTCGGCGGCGCTGATGCCGGCGTAGATCGCCGGCATTTCGACGTTTTCCTGGGCCGACGCCGACGGGATCAAGTGGTAGCCCTGGAACACAAAGCCGAAGGCTTCGCGGCGCAGCCAGGCCAGTGCGTCGCTGTCCAGGTGCGCGACGTTTTCGCCGGCGAACAGGTAGTCGCCGGCGGTGGGGCGGTCGAGGCAGCCGAGGATGTTCATCAGTGTGGATTTGCCGGAACCCGAGGCGCCGACGATGGCGACGAATTCCCCGGCATGGATCGACAGGTCGACGCCGCGCAATACGTCGACCTGCGGGCTGTCGCCGCCGCCGTAGGATTTGCGGATGTGCTTGAGTTCGATCAGGGGCGTGCTCAATTCAACCCCCCGCTGCCGTCGCCCGGCCCGATCAGCAGGTGATCGCCTTCGCTGAGGCCTTCCAACACTTCGACGCGCAGGCGGTCGCTGATACCCAGGCGCACGACGCGCTCTTCGATGCGGCCGTTTTCCGCGACCACGCGGGCGGTCTGCCGGTCGGCGCTGGTGCTGTCTTGCAGGGCGGCGACCGGCGCGGTGAGCGCATCCTTGACCTGGCCGGCGACGAAAAACACTTGGGTGGTCATTTCGGCCATCAAGGCGTTGTCGCTGTTGTCCACGTCCAGCAGCACGGTGTACAGCACCACGCGGCCGCTGCCGCTCTTGTTCGAACTGCTGGGGCTGCCGCTGCCCTGGGTTTCGTTCAGCGGCTTGGGCGGGATCGGCAGGATCTGCCGCACGCTGCTGGTCCAGCGGCGGTTGCCGCCGCTGAGGGTGGTGAAATAGGCGGTCATACCGGGTTTGACGTGGCCGATATCGGCTTCCGAGACCTCGGCCCACACGGTCATCGGTGACAACTTGGCGATGCGCAGGATCAGCGGCGTTTGCTGCTGGGCATTGAGGGTCTGGCCGACCCGTGCGTCCACCGCCACCACGGTGCCGGTCATCGGCGCATAGATGCGCGTATAACCCAATTCCGCCTCGTCCCTGCGCAGGCTGGCCTGGGCCTGGAGAATCTGCGCCTGGAACATGTCGACCCGCGCCTGGGTGGCGCTCAGTTCGGACTTGGCGGTTTGCACGTCCTCTTCGCGGGTCGCGTTGCCGGCGGCCAGGCGCTGCTGGCGCTGGTACTTCTGGCGCGCCAGTGCGTGCTGGGCTTTCTGCTCCTGCAATTGGGCCTTGAGGTTTTCGATGGCGTAGCGGCTGGCGTCGAGCTTGGCTTTTTGCGTCGAGGGGTCGATCTCTACCAGCAACTGGCCTTCCTGCACCTGATCGCCGGCTTCGACATGGATCTTGCGGATCTGCCCGGACGCCTGGGCGCCCACATCCACATAGCGTCGCGGTTGCAGAGTGCCCAGGGCGGTGACGCTGTTTTCAATGTTGCCGCGGGTCACGGTAACGGTGGCCAGGCTGTCGCGCCCCGGCGGCTGCAATTGCCAGGCGGCGATGCCGATAACAGGGATCAGGCACGCCACAACCAGCAGGGCGTGTCGGGCAGGTCGAGGGCGTTTCATGGGTTGGTTCCAGCCAGGAAAGTTCGGACCGCAGTTGCGGGGGGCTGACAGTTAAACGAGAGCATGGCCCGAAGATTTAGGCTGTTTCACAAGTAGTTACAGTGCTGGCGAGTAAAAAAATTGCCCGCTGAAGCAAGTCTTCTTTAAAAGTAGATGAGAATTACTATAAATTGCACTTACCCAAACTGCCATCACTCATGGGCTGTCTTTTTAAGCATTCAAGGACCTAATACCGCCGTCAGGTGGTCGGGAGTCATGTTGGAAAACTACTATCGCGAGCTGGTGTGTTTCCTCAACGCCAAGCTGGGCAACCGCCAGGTGGCCGAAGATGTGGTGCATGACGCTTATGTGCGGGTGCTGGAACGCGCCAGTGACACCCCCATCGACCAGCCCCGCGCCTTTTTGTACCGTACCGCGCTGAACCTGGTGATCGACGGCCATCGACGCAACGCCTTGCGTCAGGTCGAGCCGCTGGAGGTGCTGGACGCCGAAGAGCGCTTCGCCAACGCTTCGCCCCACGCCACCCACGATCACACTCAGCGCCTGCAGATGCTCGAACGCGCCTTGGCCGAGTTGCCGGCGGTCTGCCGCGACAGCTTCCTGCTGCGCAAGCTCGACGGCCTGTCCCACGCGCAGATTGCCGAGCGCCTGGGGATTTCCCGCAGCCTGGTGGAAAAACACATCGTCAATGCGATGAAGCACTGCCGGGTGCGGATGCGCGAGTGGGACGCACCCTGAGCGTCGAGTGGTTAAATTTTAATTCATTGTCCTCGTTTCCTATCAACACATGACCTGTTGTGCAGGTCGTGAAGGTATTCCCGCCCCACCGCCAAGGGGCTTATCCAGAGGACACTGGAATGACACAGGCAATTGCTTCGCCCGCGGTTCACGACTTGATCGGTATCGGTTTCGGCCCTTCGAACCTGGCGCTGGCCATCGCCCTGCAGGAGCGCGAAAAGGCCCAGGGCAAACTGGACGTGCTGTTTCTCGACAAGCAGGCCGACTACCGTTGGCACGGCAATACCCTGGTGACCCAGAGCGAACTGCAGATTTCGTTCCTCAAGGACTTGGTGACCCTGCGCAACCCCACCAGCCCATATTCCTTCGTCAACTACCTGAAAGCCCACAACCGTCTGGTCGATTTCATCAACCTTGGCACATTCTATCCGTGCCGCATGGAGTTCAACGACTACCTGCGCTGGGTCGCCGGGCAGTTCCAGGCCCAGAGCCGCTACGGCGAGGAAGTGCTGGCCATCGAACCGATCCTGCATCAGCAGCAGGTTGAAGCACTGCGCGTGATTTCCCGCGATGCGTTGGGTGAACAGCATGTCCGCACCACCCGTTCGGTGGTGGTCAGCGCCGGCGGCACGCCGCGCGTGCCCGACGTGTTCAAGGCGTTCAGGGATGACCCCCGCGTGTTCCACCATTCCCAGTACCTGGCGCGCATGGCCCAGCAACCTTGCGTGCAGGGCAAGGCGATGCGTATCGCGGTGATCGGCGGCGGCCAGAGCGCGGCCGAAGCGTTCATCGATTTGAACGACGGTTTCCCGGCGGTACAAGTCGATATGATCCTCCGCGGCTCGGCGCTGAAACCGGCGGATGACAGCCCGTTCGTCAACGAAGTGTTTTCGCCGGCCTTTACCGACCTGGTGTTCCAGCAGGTCGGCGCCGAGCGTGAGCGGCTGATCGCCGAGTACCAGAACACCAACTATTCGGTGGTCGACCTGGAGTTGATCGAGCGCATCTATGGCATCTTCTATCGCCAGAAAGTCTCCGGCACCGCGCGCCAGGCCTTCCGCACCATGACCGTGGTCGAGAACGTCAGCGCTGGCCCGTTGGGCATCGAGTTGACCCTGCGCAATAACGCCAACGGCGAAACCAGCGTCAGCCATTACGACGCGGTGATCCTGGCCACCGGCTACGAGCGCCAGATGCATCGCGAGTTGCTGGCGCCGCTGCAGGCCTACATGAGCGACTTCGAAGTCAGCCGTGATTACCGCATCGTGACGGATGAGCGGTGCAAGGCCGGCATCTACATCCAGGGCTTCAGCCAGGCCAGCCATGGGTTGAGCGATACCTTGCTGTCGGTGCTGCCGATCCGGGCGGATGAGATTGCCGCATCGTTGTACGCGCATGATCGCCACCGTGGGCAGGGGCGTTCGGTGCAGGATTTGCTGCTTGCTACGGCGAGCTGATGAACGCTTGTAGCGACTTTTGGAGGCGGGGTAGAAAATGTGGGAGGGGGCTTGCCCCCGATGGCGGTGTATCAGTCAACTAATTTGTAGCTGACAGATTGCAATCGGGGGCAAGCCCCCTCCCACAATCTCGACCGTATTCGGCTTCCAGGATGTGGTCGGCTAATAAGGCCGCGCCCAAGAGCAGAATGAGCCCTATCTGATCCACGGAGATCCAAATGTGGGAGGGGGCTTGCCCCCGATGGCGGTGTATCAGTCAACTAATTGGTAGCTGACAGATTGCAATCGGGGGCAAGCCCCCTCCCACAATCTCGACCGCGTTCGGCTTCCAGGATGTGGTCGGCTATAAGGCCGCGGCCAAGAGCAGAATGAGCCCTATCTGATCCACGGAGATCCAAATGTGGGAGGGTGCTTGCCCCCGATGGCGGTGTATCAGTCAACTAATTTGTAGCTGACAGATTGCAATCGGGGGCAAGCCCCCTCCCACAATCTCGACCGCGTTCGGCTTCCAGGATGTGGTCGGCTATAAGGCCGCGGCCAAGAGCAGAATGAGCCCTATCTGATCCACGGAGATCCAAATGTGGGAGGGGGCTTGCCCCCGATGGCGGTGTATCAGTCAACTAATTTGTAGCTGACAGATTGCAATCGGGGGCAAGCCCCCTCCCACACTCTTGACCGTATTCGGCTTCCAGGATGTGGTCGGCTATAAGGCCGCGGCCAAGAGCAGAATGAGCCCTATCTGATCCACGGAGATCCAAATGTGGGAGGGGGCTTGCCCCCGATGGCGGTGTATCAGTCAACTAATTTGTAGCTGACAGATTGCAATCGGGGGCAAGCCCCCTCCCACAATCTCGACCGCGTTCGGCTTCCAGGATGTGGTCGGCTATAAGGCCGCGGCCAAGAGCAGAATGAGCCCTATCTGATCCACGGAGATCCAAATGTGGGAGGGGGCTTGCCCCCGATGGCGGTGTATCAGTCAACTAATTTGTAGCTGACAGATTGCAATCGGGGGCAAGCCCCCTCCCACACTCTCGACCGCGTTCGGCTTCCAGGATGTGGTCGGCTAATAAGGCCGCGCCCAAGAGCAGAATGAGCCCTATCTGATCCACGGAGATCCAAATGGGGGAGGGGGCTTGCCCCCGATGGCGGTGTATCAGTCAACTAATTTGTAGCTGACAGATTGCAATCGGGGGCAAGCCCCCTCCCACACTCTTGACCGCATTCGGCTTCCAGGATGTGGTCGGCTATAAGGCCGCGCCCAAGAGCAGAATGAGCCCTATCTGATCCACGGAGATCCAAATGTGGGAGGGGGCTTGCCCCCGATGGCGGTGTATCAGTCAACTAATTTGTAGCTGACAAATTGCAATCGGGGGCAAGCCCCCTCCCACACTCTTGACCGCGTTCGGCTTCCAGGATGTGGTCGGCTATAAGGCCGCGGCCAAGAGCAGAATGAGCCCTATCTGATCCACGGAGATCCAAATGTGGGAGGGGGCTTGCCCCCGATGGCGGTGTATCAGTCAACTAATTTGTAGCTGACAGATTGCAATCGGGGGCAAGCCCCCTCCCACAATCTCGACCGCGTTCGGCTTCCAGGATGTGGTCGGCTAATAAGGCCGCGCCCAAGAGCAGAATGAGCCCTATCTGATCCACGGAGATCCAAATGTGGGAGGGGGCTTGCCCCCGATGGCGGTGTATCAGTCAACTAATTTGTAGCTGACAGATTGCAATCGGGGGCAAGCCCCCTCCCACACTCTCGACCGCGTTCGGCTTCCAGGATGTGGTCGGCTAATAAGGCCGCGCCCAAGAGCAGAATGAGCCCTATCTGATCCACGGAGATCCAAATGTGGGAGGGGGCTTGCCCCCGATGGCGGTGTATCAGTCAACTAATTTGTAGCTGACAGATTGCAATCGGGGGCAAGCCCCCTCCCACATTTGATCTTCGGTGTCTGGGGGTCAGGCCAGTTCGGTGGCGGTGTTTTTGACTACCGCGAGTTCGGGGTGGGCCACCAATTTGTCGATGTGCAATTCATCGTTGTTCAACCAGGTCTCCGTCAGCACTCGGTAATGTTCCATATCCCGGCAACGCATGCGCAGGCTGTAGTCGAACGGCCCGCTGATCAACTGGCATTCGAACACCTGCGGGCAGGCTTTGACGCAGGCTTCGAAGGCCTTTTGCGCCGAGCGCCCGCTCTGGTTGGACAAGGCCACCAGCACCAGCAGCGACAGCCCCGGTGAGACCATCTGCACGTCGATGATCGCCCCGTACCCGCGGATCACCCCGCGCCGTTCGAGCTTGCGCACCCGTTCCAGGCAGGGCCTGGGGGTCAGATGCACCAGCGACGAGAGCTTCTCGTAGGTGATACGCCCCTGATGCCGCAGCACGTCGATGATCGCCTCATCGATGCGATCCAGCGCAGGGGAGGAATGGGGTCCGTTGGCCTTGGTATCCATGGGGTTCACTTCAAGCGGTTGGAAAGAAATTGCTGCAAGCGTTCGCTGTTGGGATGGTCGAGAATTTCGGCACCGCCTTGTTCTTCGACGCGGCCCTGGTGCAAAAACAGCACTTGGCTGGACACCTGGCGGGCAAAGCCCATTTCGTGGGTGACCATCAACATGGTACGACCTTCCTCAGCCAACGTCTGTATGACTTTGAGGACTTCTCCTACAAGCTCAGGGTCCAAGGCGGAGGTCGGTTCGTCGAACAGAATGATTTCCGGTTCCATCGCCAAGGCGCGGGCGATGGCGACGCGCTGCTGCTGGCCGCCGGACAGAAACGCCGGGTATTGATCCGCCACCCGGCCCGGCAAGCCGACCTTGTCCAGGTACAGCCGCGCACGTCGTTCCGCCTCGGCCGCATTCACGCCCAACACCCGGCGCGGGGCCATGGTGATGTTTTCCAGTACGGTCATGTGGCTCCACAGGTTGAAATGCTGGAACACCATGGCCAGGCGTGTGCGCAGGTTCTGCAGTTGCGCCTGGTGCGGTGCGCGGGTGCCAGCGCGGCCCTGGCGCATTTCGATGCTGATGCCGTCCAGGGTGATAACCCCGGCGTCCGGCTGTTCGAGAAAGTTGATGCAGCGCAGCATCGTGCTTTTGCCCGAGCCGCTGGCGCCGATCAGGCTGATCACATCGCCGTTGCGTGCGTTGAGGGAAACGCCCTTGAGCACTTCATGTTCGCCGTAGCGTTTGTGGATGCCTTCGACTTGCAGTTTGACCGCCGCCGTCGCCGCCTTGGCGATAGGGGCTGCGGATGTATCGATGGGATAAGTGGCCAGGGCCTGCGCGGACTGATTCATGGGTTAGCCTCGGGTAGGAACAAGAAAACGCATCCAGCGACGTTCGGCCAGTCGAAACAGGCCCACCAGTGCAAAGGACAGCAGCATGTAGAGCAGCGCGGCGATACCAAAGGCCTGGAACGTCAGGAACGTCTCGGCATTCGCATCGCGGGCCACCTTGAGGATGTCGGCGACGGTGGCGGTAAACGCCAGCGACGTGGCGTGCAGCATCAGGATCATTTCATTGCTGTAGGCCGGCAACGCACGGCGCAGCGCGGCGGGCACCACCACAAACAGGTTCAGTCGCCAGCCGTGCAGGCCATAGGCGCGTGCCGCTTCGATTTCGCCATGGGGAATGTTGCGGATCGCCCCGGCGAAGATTTCCACGGTGTAGGCACAGGTGTTGAGGACGAACGCCAGCAGCGTGCAGTTCAACGCGTTGCGGAAGAACTGGTTGAGCAGGGCGCTGTCCTGCACCACCTCCAGGCTGTACAGCCCGGTGTAGCAAATCAACAGTTGGATATACAGCGGCGTGCCGCGAAACAGGTAGGTGTACACCTCCACCGGCCAGCGCAGCCAGGCGTGTTCCGAGACGCGGGCGATCGCCAGGGGGATCGACAGGAAAAACCCGAACAGCACCGAGATGATGAACAACCACAGGGTCATCGCCACCCCGGACACACCCGCGCCGTCGCTGTACAGGTAGGCCAGGCCGTATTGCTGGAACAGTTCGATCATCGCGCCATCCCCTTGATGCCGAGGTTGTAGCGCCGTTCGAGGCGCTTGAAGATGCGGTTGGAGAGGGTGGTGATCACCAGGTACACCAGGCCCGCGAGGATCAGGAAGTACAGCGGCTCGTTGGTGGTCTTGCCGGCGTTCTGTGCGGCTTTGACCAGGTCGGACAGGCCGATGATCGACACCAGCGCCGTGGACTTGAGCAACACCAGCCAGTTATTGCCCAGCCCCGGCAGGGCGAAGCGCATCAACTGCGGGAACAGCACCAGGCGAAAGCGCTGCCAGCGGCTCAGGCCATAGGCGGTCGCGGCTTCCAGTTGACCGGCCGGCACGCTGAGGATCGCGCCGCGAAAGTTCTCGGTGAAATAGGCGCCGTAGATAAACCCCAGGGTGACCACCCCGGCGGTAAACGGGTCGATTTCAAAGTAGTTCCAGCCGAAGGCTTCGGTCAGGTCGTTCAGCCACAGTTGCAGGCTGTAGAAAATCAGCAGGATCAGCACCAGGTCCGGCACGCTGCGAATCAGCGTGGTGTAGAGCGTGGCCGGCACCCGCAGCAGTTTGACGCTGGAGAGTTTGGCGCCAGCGGCGATCAGGCCCAGGCCAAGGCTCAGGGCCAGTGCGAGGAACGCCAGCTTGACCGTCATCCAGGCGCCCTGGGCGAGCATCGGGCCGTAGCCCTGCAGGTTGAGGAATTCGTTCATGGGGAGATCTCTAAAGGGCGCAGACAGACCCCTGGGGGAGCGGGCTTTTGGGGGAGGGGGAGGGTGTATCAGTCGACACATGTACTGACTGAGCCGCCGCTATCGGGGGCAAGCCCCCTCCCACACAAGTCTTTTCCTGCAGGGTCGGTGTTGGCTTACTCGTTGTAGATGTCTTGATCGCCGAAGTATTTCTTCTGGATCTGGGCGTAGGTGCCATCGGCCTGGACGGCGGCGATGCCCTTGTTGATCAGCGCGCGCAGTTCCTGGTCGTTCTTGCGCAGGCCCATGGCGATGTCCAGGGGCAGCGTCGGGTCCTTGAAGGCCGGGCCGGTCTTGAAGTCGGCGCCTTCGGGCTTGGACAGGAAGTTGAGCTGAGCTTCGAGTTTGTCGGTCAGGGTGGCGTCGAGGCGGCCGTTTTGCAGGTCGGCGTAGTTCTGGTCCTGGGACTGGTACGCCTTGATCTGGGCGCCGAGCTTGGCCAGGTGCGCGCGGGCGTAGGCTTCCTGCAACGAGCCCTGCAGCACGCCGACCTGTTTACCCTTGAGGGATTCCGGCGTGTCGCCGAAGTCGGCGTTCTTGCGGGTGATCACCGAGGTGGGGCTGAGGAACAGGCGGTCGGTAAAGTCGATCTGTTTTTCCCGCGCCGGGGTCACGGCCATGGAGGACATGATCGCGTCGAACTTGCGCGCGCGCAGGGCGGGGATCATGCCGTCGAATTCGTTATGCACCCAGGTGCATTTGACTTCGAGCTTGGCGCAGATCGCGTTGCCCAGCTCGATATCGAAGCCTTGCAGGCTGCCATCGGCGGCGACGGACTCGAAGGGTGGGTATTCGGGGAATACGCCGAAGCGGATTTCTTTCCAGTCTTGGGCGTGGGCGGCGCTGGCGCACAGCGGCAATAGCAACGCAGCGAACAATGAGCGGAGTGGCGTCATGTGGAGTCCCTATATTTTGTAATTGATGTCAGGGCAGTCAAAGGAGCAGCGCGCATTCATTTGCTGACTCTTCGGTCGCGCTCAGAATGCTTCAAGGTGGTGCGTTTTTTGTGTCGTTTACCCCGTGCTCAAAGCGCGAATTGCGCTGTTAAAACAGGCAATGCAGCGGAATCGGCTGCGGCACCCGCTGAATCGGCTTTTGATCGTCGCGGTTCTGGCCTGCCCTCGGCGCAAAGCGGCAGGCCAGAGCGGTTTCAGGCGCGCTTTTTGTGCTGTACGCGCGGAGGTTGGGCCAGGCGTGCGAACAGGTCTTTCGGGTCGGCCAGGTCGGGCACCAGTTCCAGTTCGCTGCCGACGTCCAGCGCCTTGGCCACGTCCAGCACGTAGCGCAGCGCCGAATAGTCTTCGATGGCAAAACCCACCGAATCGAACAGGGTGACCTGGCGCGCATTCTCGCGGCCGGGCGCCTGGCCGTTGATCACTTGCCACAGTTCGGTGACCGGCGAATCGGCCGGCATGTGCTGGATTTCACCTTCGATGCGGCTCTGCGGTTCGTATTCGACGATCACCCGCGCACGCTCGACGATGCGTCGGTCGAGTTCGGTCTTGCCCGGGCAATCGCCGCCCACGGCGTTGAGGTGCATGCCGGGTTCGATCATCTCGTCGGTGAGGATGGTCGCGTAGGCCTTGTCGGCGGTGACGGTGGTGACGATGTCCGCGCCTTTCACCGCTTCGGCCACGCTGGCGGCCAGGATCACCTTGATTGCCGGGAACGCCTTGAGGTTGGCCGCCAGCTTGGCGGTGGCCCTGGCGTCGATGTCGAACAGGCGGATTTCATTGATGCCCAGCAGGGTGTGGAAGGCCAGGGCCTGGAATTCGCTTTGCGAACCGTTGCCGATCAGCGCCATGCTGCGGCTGTTGTCCCGGGCCAGGTAGCGTGCGACCAGGGCCGAGGTGGCGGCGGTGCGAATCGCGGTGGTCAGGGTCATTTCCGCCAGCAGCAGCGGCCGGCCGGTGTCCACGTCACCCAAGGCGCCGAAGGCCATCACGGTGAGCATGCCGGCCTGGGTGTTTTTCGGGTGGCCGTTGACGTATTTGAAGGCATACAGCGACGCGTCGGACACCGGCATCAGTTCGATCACGCCCTCCGGCGAGTGGTTGGCCAGGCGCGCACATTTCTCGAAGTCCTGCCAGCGCAGGTAGTCGGCGCGGATGTACTCGGCCATCTCGGTGATGCAGGTTTGCAGGCCTTTTTGCGAGACCAGGTAGCTGAGGTCGTTGACGTCGATATAGCGGGTCATGGAGTGGCTCCTGTCGTTATTGGAAGGTGGCGCGGGCGGGCAGATGCACTTCCGCGAGCATGCAGCGGGCACTGCCGCCGCCGATGCGTTCGATGTTGTCGATGTTCACCACCACCGGCCGCGTGTGGCGTTCCACATGCCGGCGCTGCGCGGGTTGCAGGGCGTTCCAGGCGCTGGCGGACATCACCAGCAGCGGCTGGCCGTCGCGGTCGTGGACTTCGAGCATGTTGCCGGCGAAGGCTTCCAACTGGTCGAAATCGAGGGCGAGGATGTCCTTGCCGGTGTCGCGCAGGGAATGCTCCAGGGCCTGGCGCTCTTCGGCGTCCGGCAGGGCTTGCAGGCACACCACCGAGAGGTTGCGGCCAACGCTCATCATCACGTTGCTGTGGTAGATCGGCGCGTGGTGGCGGTCGACGGCGTGGAACACGCAGAGCTGGTAGTCGAGGCGTTCGGCGAACTGGCGCAGGGCGTCGTGGTGGGTGCGCCCGGAGTGGCAGGCGTAGCTGATCCGGTGCTGGCGGTCGAGCACCATGCTGCCGGTGCCTTCGAGGAAGATGTTCTGTTGTTCGAGATGGCTGAGGTCAATCGTGTCCTTGATTGCAAAACGCTGTTCGAGGACGTGCAGCACGCCCTTGTTGCGCTCCAATCGGCGGTTCTGGCCTTCCATCGGGTAGAGCACCAGGCTGCCGTCGGCGTGGCTGCTCCACCAGTTGTTGGGGAAGATCGAGTCGGGGGTGTGCGGTGCCGGGGTGTCCTGCACGACCAGGACTTCGACGCCATGCCGGCGCAGGGTGTCGACATAGCCGTCGAACTCTTCCAGCGCTTTGTGCTGTGCGTCGAGCGGGTCGAGGGGCTGGCGTTGGAAACGGTTGTTGATCGCGGTGTCCGGGTTGAAGGCAAAGCGCGCCGGGCGAATCATCAGGACGGTGTTGGTGGTTTGCATGGGGGCACGAATCCATGGGTTGAGCAGTGGAGCTATTTTGTGCGGGCTGACGGAGGAATCCCGGCTGAAACCGAGGCGGCGCTCAGCCGGGAAAGCTGAAAAGTGGGGTGTGGCAGCCGAATCGGCTGTGCGGGCTGGAATGCGATCAAACGGTGGCGGATAGGTTGGCTGACGGAGCGCTATCGCAGGCAAGCCAGCTCCCACATTAGTATGGGGGTGGTTGTGGTATCCGAGTCAGGAAGGAGAGTGCATGTCTATCGCCGTTCGTATTGCCCAGGCCGCCGATGCAGATGGGATCAGCCGGGTCATCCTCGCCGCCTTGCACAGCAGTAATGCGCGGGATTACCCGGCGGATGTGATCGCCCGGGTGGCGGGCAACTTCACACCCGATGCGGTGCTCGAACTGCTCCGGCGTCGGTCGGTGCTGGTGGCGGTTCAGGACGAGGTGATCGTCGCCACCGCTTCCCTTGACGGAAATGTGGTGCGCTCGGTGTTCGTCAACCCGGCGCTGCAAGGGCAGGGCATCGGTCGGCTGCTGATGATCGAAATCGAATTGCGCGCCCGCGAGGCCGGGGTGACGGTGTTGAACGTGCCGTCTTCGCTGAGCGCCGAGTCGTTCTATACCAAACTGGGCTTTCACACCGTGCGCGACGTCTACCATGGCAACGAGCGCACGTTGGTGATGGAGAAAGCGCTGTCGTCGCGTCACCCCATCGGCGTCTACCGCGACCGTTTGCATCGGGCGCAGGTGGTTACGTTGTGGCAGGACGCTTTTGGTTATGACACCGCGCACAACCTGCCGACCCTGGCGATCGATAAGAAGCTGGCGGTCAATGACGGGCTGTTCTTTGTGGCGACGGATAAGAACGTCGTGATCGGTACTGTTTTGGCGGGGTACGACGGGCATCGTGGTTGGTTGTATTCGGTGGCGGTGCGCGCCGACTATCGCCGGCAAGGGCTGGGTGCGTCGCTGGTGCGGCATGCGGAGCAGGCCTTGAGCGCCTTGGGGTGTATGAAGATCAACCTGCAGATCACCGGCGGTAATGACACGGTGGTGGGGTTCTACGAGGCGTTGGGGTACGGGGTGGAGCCGAGGATCAGCATGGGCAAGAAGATGGTGGAAAATATCCCGACTCAATCCTGAGAATGATCGCAGATCAAATGTGGGAGGGGGCTTGCCCCCGATGACGGTGGGTCAGTCGATACCTCCCGTGACTGACACTCCGCTATCGGGGGCAAGCCCCCTCCTACAGGGTATTGCGGTGTGGCGGGGTTAGACCTTGACGATCCAGCCTTCTGGCGCTTCGACGTCGCCGGATTGCACGCCGGTCAGCTCTTTATAGAGCTTCTGGGTGATCGGGCCGACTTCGGTCTCGCTGTAGAACACGTGCAGTTTGCCCTGGTACTCGATGCCGCCGATCGGCGAGATCACGGCAGCCGTCCCGCAGGCACCGGCTTCCTGGAAGATATCCAGTTGGTCGATGAACACTTCGCCTTCGACCACTTCCAGGCCCAGGCGGGTCTTGGCCAGTTCGATCAGCGACATGCGGGTGATGCCTGGCAGTACCGAAGGCGACTTCGGCGTGATGAACTTGTTGTCTCGGGTGATCCCGAAGAAGTTGGCCGAACCGACTTCCTCGATCTTCGAGTGCGTGGCCGGGTCCAGGTAGATGCTGTCGGCGAAGCCGGCTTTTTTCGCTTCGGAACCTGGCAGCAGGCTGGCGGCGTAGTTGCCACCGACCTTGGCGGCGCCGGTGCCGTGTGGCGCGGCGCGGTCGTAGCCGGAGATCTGGAAGTTGTGCGGCACCAGGCCGCCCTTGAAGTAGGCGCCGACCGGGATCGCGAACACCGAGAAGATGAACTCCGGCGCGGTACGCACGCCGATGTTGTCACCGGTGCCGATCACGAACGGGCGCAGGTACAGCGCGCCGCCGCTGCCATACGGCGGGATGAACCGCTCGTTGGCACGAACCACTTGCTTGCAGGCGTCGATGAAGGCTTCGGTCGGCACTTGCGGCATCAACAGGCGACCGCAACTGCGCTGCATGCGCGCGGCGTTCTGGTCCGGGCGGAACAGGTTGATCGAGCCGTCCTTGCAGCGATAGGCCTTGAGGCCTTCAAAGCACTGTTGGCCGTAGTGCAGGGCGGTGGAGCCCTCGCTGATGTGCAGCACGTTGTCTTCGGTCAGGGTGCCCGCTTGCCACTCGCCGTTTTTCCAGGTCTGGATAAACCGCTTGTCGGTCTTGATGTAGTCAAAACCCAGCTTGTCCCAATTGATGCTTTCGTTACCCATGACACCCTCTATCTCTGGTCAAGTCGGTTTTTTTCTGAATGAGCGCAACAATACTGCATTCTTGCTTCATGTGGGAGCGGGCTTTTGTGGGAGGGGGCTTGCCCCCGATGAGGGCGCGCCAGTCGGCACATGCGTTGACTGGCCCAGCGCTATCGGGGGCAAGCCCCCTCCCACAAAAGCCCGCGGTGAGTTTTTTACAGGTGGAGGGCGTGGCCCAGCGCTCGCAGGGCGGCTTCCTGGACGGCTTCGCCTAGGGTCGGGTGGGCGTGGATGGTGCCGGCCACGTCTTCCAGGCGCGCGCCCATTTCCAGGCTCAGCCCAAAGGCGGTGGACAGCTCGGACACGCCGACGCCAACCGCCTGCCAGCCGACAATCAGATGATTGTCACGCCGCGCCACCACCCGCACGAAGCCGCTTTTCGACTCCAGGGTCATGGCCCGACCATTGGCCGCGAACGGGAAGCTCGACACGATGCAGTCCAGCCCCGCCGCCTTGGCCTCGTCGGGCGACTTGCCGACCACCACCAACTCCGGGTCGGTAAAGCACACGGCCGGGATCGCCGCCGGGTTGAATTCGCGGTGTTGACCGCTGATCAGTTCGGCGACCATTTCGCCCTGGGCCATGGCCCGGTGCGCGAGCATCGGCTCGCCGCTGAGGTCGCCGATGGCCCACACATTGCGCATGCTGGTCTGGCAGCGGTGGTCGATCCTGACCGCCGCGCCGTGCATCTCCAGGTCCAGCGCTTCGAGGTTCCAGCCCCGGGTGTTGGGGGTGCGACCGACGGCGACCAGCACCTGATCGGTCTCCAGCGACACGGTGTCGCCCTTCGGGTCGCGCACTTGCAGGCGGTTGTGCTCAAAGCCGGTGACGCTGTGCTTGAGGTACAGCTTCACACCCAATTGCTTGAGCGACTCGGCCACCGGCTGGGTCAGCTCGGCGTCGTAGGCCGGCAGGATACGCTCCTGCGCTTCGACCACGCTGACTTCGGCGCCCAGCTTGCGGTAGGCAATCCCCAGTTCCAGGCCGATATAACCGCCACCCACCACAATCAGGCGCTTGGGCACGCGGGTCGGCGCCAGGGCTTCGGTGGACGAGATGATCGGCCCGCCGATCGGCAGCATCGGCAGGTTGACGCTTTTCGAGCCGGTGGCCAGCAGCAGGTGTTCGCACTGGATACGCTGGCCGTCGACGTCGACGGTCTTGCCGTCCACCACCTGGGCCCACCCGTGGATGACCTGCACCTTGTGTTTCTTCAGCAGCGCGGCAACCCCGCTGGTCAGGCGGTCGACGATGGCGTCTTTCCAAGCCACGCTTTTGCGGATGTCCAGGGTCGGCACATCCACTTCGATGCCCAGTTGGGAGCCCTGGCTGTGGTGTACGGTCTGCTGGAACTGTTCGGCCACGTGGATCAAGGCCTTGGACGGGATGCAGCCGATATTCAGGCAGGTGCCGCCCAGCGCCTGGCCTTCCACGAGGATGGTCGGGATGCCCAGCTGGCCGGCGCGGATCGCCGCCACATAACCGCCAGGGCCGCCGCCGATGATCAGCAGGGTGGTGTGCAATGTCTGAGTCATGCCCTTACTCCAGGAACAGGCTGGCGGGTTGTTCGAGCAGGCCGCGAATGGCCTGGATGAATTGCGCCGCGTCCATGCCGTCGACCACGCGGTGATCGAACGAGCTGGAGAGGTTCATCATCTTGCGGATCACGATCTGGCCCTTGATCACCATCGGCCGCTCGACGATGCGGTTGACGCCGACGATGGCCACTTCCGGCAGGTTCAGCACCGGCGTGCTGACGATGCCGCCCAAGGCGCCGAGGCTGGTCAGGGTGATGGTCGACCCCGACAGTTCGTCGCGGTTGGCCTTGCCAGTGCGCGCGGCGTTGGCCAAACGCGCGATTTCCTCGGCATTGCCCCACAGGCTGCGTGCTTCGGCGTGGCGCACCACCGGCACCATCAGGCCCACATCGCTCTGGGTGGCGACGCCCACATGCACCGCACCGAGGCGGGTGATGACCTGGGCTTCGTCGTCGTAACGCGCATTGATCTGTGGGAAATCGCGCAACGCCACGACCATGGCGCGCACGATGAACGGTAGCAGCGTCAGCTTGCCGCGTGTCGCGCCGTGTTTTTCATTGAGGTGTACGCGCAGTTCGTCGAGGGCGGTGACGTCGATCTCTTCCACATAGCTGAAATGCGCGGCGCGCCGGGTGGCGTCCTGCATGCGCTGGGCGATTTTGCGGCGCATGCCGATCACCGGGATCTGTTCTTCGTCGTTGCGTTCGGCGTAGGGGTTGGCGGCCGTAGTTTTTTTCGCCGGACTCTGGAGCAAGTAAGCGTCCAAATCTTCGTGCAGAATCCGGCCCGCCGGACCGGACCCCTGCACCAGGCGCAGGGGAATGCCTGCATCCAGCGCATGCTTGCGCACGGCGGGGGAGGCCAGCGGACGCTCGTTGGCATCGCGGGCCACGGGGGCCTGGAGCGCGACGGACGGTTTGAGCGCCAGTGTGCTTTCTACCGCTGGGGCCGGCTTGCTTTGCGCTACCGGCGCAGGCGCCGCCTTGGCCGGTTCAGCCGCCATCGGCACGTCTTTGGTATTGCCCGCGCCTTCCACTTCGATGCTGATCAGCACACTGCCCACGGCCATGACTTCACCCGGCTCGCCGCCGAGGGCAAGTACCTTGCCGTGGACAGGCGAGGGAATGTCCACCATCGCCTTGTCGGTCATCACATCCGCCAGCACCTGGTCTTCGACGACCTGGTCGCCGACCTTCACATGCCAGGCCGAGAGTTCAACTTCTGCGATGCCTTCGCCAATGTCCGGCATCTTGATAACGTGCGTGCCCATTCAGACCTCCATGACCCGTTTCAACGCCGCGCCCACACGGGACGGCCCTGGGAAATACGCCCATTCCTGCGCGTGCGGGTAGGGGGTGTCCCAACCGGTGACGCGTTCGATCGGCGCTTCCAGGTGGTGGAAGCAATGTTCCTGCACCAGCGCCACCAGCTCGGCGCCAAAGCCGCAGGTGCGGGTGGCTTCATGCACCACCACGCAACGGCCGGTCTTTTTCACCGAGTTGACGATGGTTTCCAGGTCCAGCGGCCACAGGCTGCGCAGGTCGATGACCTCGGCGTCGATACCGGTTTCTTCGGCGGCGACTTGCGACACGTACACGGTGGTGCCGTAGGTCAGCACGGTGACGGCCGAACCCGGACGCACGATCGCGGCCACGTCCAGCGGCACGCTGTAGTAACCGTCCGGCACTTGCGCCTGCGGGTGTTTCGACCACGGCGTTACCGGGCGGTCGTGGTGGCCGTCGAACGGGCCGTTGTACAGGCGCTTGGGTTCGAGGAAGATCACCGGGTCGTCGTTTTCGATCGAGGCGATCAACAGGCCCTTGGCGTCATAGGGGTTGGACGGCATCACCGTGCGCAGGCCGCAGACCTGGGTGAACACCGCTTCGATACTCTGGCTGTGGGTCTGGCCGCCGTAGATGCCGCCGCCGCAGGGCATGCGCAGGGTCAACGGCGCGGTGAACTGGCCGGCCGAGCGATAACGCAGGCGCGCCGCTTCGGAGATGATCTGGTCGCTGGCCGGGTAGACGTAGTCGGCGAACTGGATTTCCGCCACCGGGCGCAGGCCGTAGGCGCCCATGCCCACCGCCACGCCGACGATGCCGCTTTCGGAGATCGGCGCGTCAAACACCCGCGAACTGCCGTACTTGTTCTGCAAGCCTTCGGTGCAACGGAATACGCCGCCGAAATAGCCAACGTCCTGGCCGAACACCACTACGTTGTCGTCACGCTCAAGCATCACGTCCATGGCCGAGCGCAGGGCCTGGATCATGGTCATGGTGGTGGTGGTCATGGCGGTTTCCAATTCGATGCTGTTGTTGTGATCGTTCATGTCAGACCCCCAACTCTTGACGCTGGCGCTTCAAGTGCTCCGGCATCTCTTTGTAAACGTCTTCGAACATGGTCGCGGCGCTTGGAATCTGGCCGCCGGCGAGGGTGCCGTACTGTTCGGCTTCTTTTTGCGCCTTGACCACTTCGGCTTCAAGTTCGGCACTGACCGCCGCGTGTTCCTCTTCGGACCACTGGCCAGTCTTGATCAGGTGCTGTTTGAGGCGCGCAATCGGGTCGCCCAACGGGAAGTGGCTCCAGTCATCGGCGGGGCGGTATTTGGAGGGATCATCCGAAGTGGAGTGCGGGCCGGCGCGGTAGGTGACCCATTCGATCAGGGTCGGGCCGAGGTTGCGCCGCGCGCGTTCGGCGGCCCAAGCGGAAGCGGCGTACACCGCGATGAAGTCGTTGCCGTCCACGCGCAGCGAGGCGATGCCGCAACCGACGCCGCGTCCGGCGAAGGTGGTGGCTTCACCGCCAGCGATGGCCTGGAAGGTGGAGATGGCCCACTGGTTGTTGACCACGTTGAGAATCACCGGCGCGCGGTAGACGTGGGCGAAGGTGAGGGCGGTGTGGAAGTCCGATTCGGCAGTGGCGCCGTCGCCGATCCAGGCCGAGGCGATCTTGGTATCGCCCTTGATCGCCGAGGCCATGCCCCAGCCCACGGCTTGTACGAATTGGGTGGCAAGGTTGCCGGAAATGGTGAAGAAGCCGGCGTCTTTCACCGAATACATGATCGGCAGTTGCCGGCCCTTGAGCGGGTCGTGCTCGTTGGACAGCAGTTGGCAGATCAGGTCCACCAGCGGCACGTCGCGGGCCATCAGGATGCTTTGCTGGCGATAGGTGGGGAAGCACATGTCGTCGATGTTCAGGGCCAGGGCCTGGGCGCTGCCGATGGCTTCTTCGCCGAGGCTCTGCATGTAGAACGACATTTTCTTCTGACGCTGGGCGACCACCATGCGGTTGTCGAAGATGCGCGTCTTGAGCATGGCGCGCATGCCCCGGCGCAGGATCTCGACAGGCACGTCTTCAGCCCACGGACCGAGGGCCTGGCCCTGGTCGTCGAGCACGCGGATCAGGCCCTTGGCCAAATCGGCGGTGTCGGCGGGTTCTACGTCGATGCTGGGTTTGCGCACCAGGCCGGCGTCGGTCAGACGCAGGTAGGTAAAGTCAGTCTTGCAGCCTGGACGGCCCGAGGGTTCGGGAACGTGCAGGCGCAGTGGTGCATACGGCTGGTTCATGGCTTTCTACGCTCGATCTTGTGAATTTCTTGTAGTGGGCGCGCTAGCTGACCGTCATCCTCCGGGTAGGAGAAATCTTGTCCTACAACAATCATAGGCGGGGCGTAGAAGAATATTTATCTGTGTTTCGTTGCGCTCTGGCTCATTTGCGGATAAAAAAACTGCATAAACATAATAAACAGGTGATTTTGTCTCATGCGCAAACTGGACCGTACCGATATCGGCATTCTCAACGCCCTGCAGGAGAATGCGCGCATCACCAACGCCGACCTCGCCCGCTCGGTCAACCTGTCGCCCACGCCGTGTTTCAATCGGGTCAAGGCGATGGAGGAACTGGGCCTGATTCGCGACCAGGTAACCTTGCTCGATGCCGACCTGCTGGGGCTGCACGTCAACGTGTTTATCCATGTCAGCCTGGAAAAGCAGAACGAACTGGCCTTGCAGCAATTCGAAGGGGCGATTTCCGACCGGCCCGAGGTGATGGAGTGCTACTTGATGGCCGGCGACCCGGACTATTTGATCCGTGTGTTGGTGCCGACGATCCAGTCGCTGGAGCGTTTCATGATGGACTTTCTGACCAAAGTGCCAGGTGTTGCCAATATCCGCTCCAGCTTCGCTCTTAAACAAGTGCGCTATAAGACCGCGTTGCCACTGCCGCCGGATGGATTGATGGTCTGAGACAAGGTTCGCGGCGCAACGCAACGCAACTCATGCATTGCTCTTTATTGGCGCGCGCTTTTTAGTATTGACACCTGTCAATGTATGTTTTACCTGAGCGCTCTATTGTATCGGCTACGTTCCCCATTCAAGTGGCCGGACAAGTCATGGAGACTCAGCCGCCAAGGTGCCGTGTACCCTACGACTTTAATCTAACTTCGTATTCTAAATATTGCCGCCTGGGCCGATTGACTTCCAACGCGCTTTGGGCTTCAGGCTGGATGAGTTTTGTTGTTTAGCTAAGTAATTAAAAAGAACGGTTTTTTTTCTTGCATCATAAAAATTTCCTTGATCGCTCACGAATTTTTCACGCGTTATTAAACAAATTAGTTGCTATAAGCCACCTAACTAACAAGTCCACGTAAAAGGTGAATCGAGATGTCTATGAGATCCCTGAAATTGAATCTACGTACCACCCTTTGTTTCGGAGTGGTTTGCATTCTGCTGTTAATACAAGGGGGCATGACGCTGGTAAAAGTCGATTCCGTCTATTCTTCAACCGTTGAGATTGAAAACAACTGGCTGCCCAGTATTCGCCTGGCCGGAAGAATCGATTCAGCCCTGTTTAAGTTGCGTCTGGAGTTGCGCCGTTTTGCCATGGACAGTGCCCGGCAGGATCAAAGTTCACGGGATAGCCTTCAAAGTATCCGATCGGAGTTGATGAAGATCGCCCAGAGCTACGCTCCCATGGTGTCGAGCCCCGAGGAGCAGGCCAAATATGACGAAGTCATGAGCAGTATTGGCACTTACAACCAGAAGATCGACGAGTTTCTGACACTCTCTACCACAGGCTCCTCCGCGCAGATCGCCGCTTATCTGAGCGACGTGCAAGCCCCCGTCGCCCTCAAGGCGCAGGACTCGATCAACGACCTGATCACCCTGAACGGGCGCGGCTCCAATGAGGCGGTGCGGATCGCCTCCAGCGAATACAACGCGACTCGTCTGTTTACCTGGGTGCTGATGGGCGCTTCAGTGCTGTTGACCGTGGTCGTCGCGAGCCTGTTTACCCGCAGTATCATTACCCCAGTGCGTGAGTTGCTGGTGTCGACCTCCAAGATCGCCGACGGTGATCTGCGCGTGGCCATCGCCGTCAACGGCAAGGATGAGCTGACGGAGCTGCAACAATCGACTGCCGCGATGCAGATGAACCTCAAAACCACTTTGCAGCACATCTCCGAAGCCTCCGGGCAGTTGGCCTCGGCTGCCGAAGAGATGAGTTCGATTACCCGTGAGTCCAGCGCCGGTATCGAGCGCCAGAGCATGGAAACCGACCAGGCCGCCACGGCGGTCAATGAGATGACTGCGGCGGTGGAAGAAGTCGCGCGCAATGCCGTCTCGGCCTCCCAGTCGACCCAGGACTCCCAACGCTCGGCCCAAATCGGCCAGGAGCGTGTGACCCAGACCATCGCGTCGATTGAAAAACTCAGCGCCACCGTGCAGCAGACCGGTATGGAAGTCGAAGGCCTGGCCAAGCAGGCCCAGGACATCGCACGGGTGGTGGAAGTGATCCGCTCGATTGCCGAACAGACCAACCTGCTGGCGCTGAACGCCGCCATCGAAGCGGCGCGGGCTGGCGAGCAAGGCCGAGGGTTTGCGGTGGTGGCCGATGAAGTGCGGGCGCTGGCTCACCGGACCCAGACCTCGACCCAGGAAATCGAGCAGATGATCGCGAAGATCCAGGTCTGTTCCAACGAGGCGGTGTCGTCGATGACCATGAACCGCAGCGAAGCGGTGGACTCCCTGAAAATCGCCCACGAAGCAGGCCAGGCCATCACCCAGATCACCGAAGCGATTGCCGACATCAACGACCGGAACCAGTTGATCGCGACGGCCTCCGAAGAACAGGCGCATGTGGCGCGCTCCGTCGACCAGAACCTGATCAGCATTCGCGACCTGTCGATCCAGAGTTCGTCGGCCGCCGGGCAAACGTCGATTGCCAGCCACGAACTGTCGAAGCTGGCGATGGATCTCAAGCAGATTGTGGCGCAGTTCTCCATCGCGTGAACCAGCGACGCAGGTGGCCGGTTGAGCGCGTTCAGAGCTGATTGAGCGGGATCTTCAGGTACACCACCCCATTCTCTTCGGGCGGCGGCAGATTCCCCGCCCGCACATTCACCTGGATCGCCGGCAGCAGCAGTGTCGGCATCCCCAGCCCGGCATCGCGCTGGGTCCGCATCTGCACAAACGCCGCTTCATCCACCCCGTCATGCACATGGATATTGCCCGCGCGCTGCTCGGCCACGGTGGTCTGGCACCGGGCCTCACGGCCTTGTGGCGGGTAGTCGTGGCATACGTACAGTCGCGTCTGCGGCGGGAAGGCCAGGAGCTTGCGCATCGACGCATACAGCTGGTGTGCATCGCCACCGGGGAAGTCGCAGCGGGCGGTGCCGACGTCGGGCATGAACAGGGTGTCGCCGACCAGGATCAGTTGATCGTCGATCAGGTAGGCCATGTCCGCCGGGGTGTGGCCGGGCACGTGCAAGGCCTGGGCCTTCAAGTTGCCGATAGGGAAGATTTCATCCGGGGCAAACAGGTGGTCGAACTGCGAACCGTCGACGTGAAATTCCGGCTCCAGGTTGAACAGGTGCTTGAACACGTGCTGCACCTTGCTGATGGCCTGGCCAATGGCGATCTTGCCGCCCAACGTCCGGCGCAGGTAAGGCGCGGCGGACAGATGGTCGGCATGGGCGTGGGTTTCCAGCAGCCATTGCACCTGCAAGCGATGTTCGCGCACGTAGGCAATCACCTTGTCGGCCTGGCGTGTGTCGGTGCGCCCGGAGGCCGGGTCGTAATTGAGCACCGAGTCGACGATGGCGCAGGGGCCATCGTCGGCCTCATGCACCACATAGGTGTAGGTCGACGATGCCTCGTCCAGAAAAGCCTGAATCAACGCGGGCATGGGCGGCGGTCCTTGGTGGCGGGCTGCGGGTTACATTCGCGATGTGTCCCACATGGGCTTGGCAGATTAAGGGAAAAAAGCGCTGCGAGGCAAAGTGTCGACCTGTAACAGGACATGACGCGGTCTTTCGGCATGTTGTTCAGGGTCGGTCTTACACCCTAAGTGCCGCGTCTGTGAACGGGCCGGTCTTACACCGAATTTGCCGAGCCCCCGCTGCCCGTCCAAAGCACCCTGAAATTGGCGCCAAGGCAGCGTAGGCCGTGGCCTGGCAGCTTTCGATAATCGCCTCCGACATCATGTCCCCGTTGCGGAGCGCACCATGCATAACAATAAGAAACTCCCCCTGCGTCTGTTGCCTGTGTTTCTCGTCGGCCTGGGCCTGAGCCCGTTCGCCAGCGCCGAAATCATGCTGTACGACAAAGACGAAACCACCTTCTCCACCGATGGCTACATCAACGCCTTCTACGTCAACAGCAACGTAGACCGCGCCGGTGACCAATACGACCGCCGCCAGGCTCGGGTGAAGATGGGCTTTTTGCCCAACTACCTGGGCTTCAACATGACCAAGCAGGCCGACGACCTCAAGCTCGGCGCCCGTGCCTCGTTCTGGGTGACCATCAACGACAGCCAGACCAACGGCACCGACACCGCCATCGATGTGCGCCAGTTCTACGGCACCGTGGCCAACCCGGAGTGGGGCGAAGTGCTGATCGGCAAGGACTTCGGCCTGTTCGCCCGCTCCAACATCCTGCTCGACGAATTGCTCGCGGGCTACGGCCAGGTCAGCGACAGCCTCGGCCTGGTCGACGGCGGCGGGGTTTCGTTCGGCAATATCGGCAGCGGCTATCCATACCCGTTCCCGACCTCGCAGATCACCTACCGCACCCCGGTGATGGACGGCCTGCGTGTTGCCGTCGGCATCCTCGACCCGGTCGATACCAACGACAGCAGCCCCCAAGGCAAGGCCTACCAGAAAAACCCGCGTACCGAGAGCGAGATCACCTACCAGTTCGACCTGGGCGGGGCGAAGATCTACAGCTGGCTCAACGGCAGCTACCAGACCTCGGACAACACCGATTCCAACGTCGACAGCGTCACCTCCAAAGGCGTGGGCTACGGCGTGCAGGCGAAAATGGGCGGCCTGTCCCTGACCGGCTCGGGCTTCCAGGCCAAGGGCATCAACCCGTTCTTCACCAACAATGCTGGCGAAGCGACCCTGCGCAATGTCGACAGCAACGGCTACCTGCTGCAGGGTTCCTACAAATTGGGCAAGAACCGCCTGGCGCTGTCGTATGGCAAGACCAAGGACGACGGCAATGGCGTGGTGGGCAGCGGCGCCGACTATGACACCCGTGGCATTGCGCTGTTTCACGACGTGAACGACAACCTGAAGCTGGTCGCCGAATACAACCAGTTCCAGATCAAGGGGCATGACACCAGCGCCCAAAATGAAGACACCGACACCTTCGCCGTCGGTGCCGTGCTCACCTGGTAAGACCTGACTGCCCTGGTCTTTAAGTGGTACGCGGTCAAAATGTGGGAGGGGGCTTGCCCCCGATGGCGGTGGTTCAGTTGGCTCATTTGTAGCTGATCCACCGCCATCGGGAGCAAGCTCCCTCCCACATTTGATTACCTGCATCCTGAGCGTCTCATCCCATCGCATCCCCCCACCCAGTACCCAAGTAGCATAGGTTCCGCCCCCCCAGCCTTCGTACACTCATGCCTCAGAGCGGAGAGTCGACGATGCACAACCATGAAGGCGTAGTCAGTGCCATGTCTCTGGCCACCGATGCCGGGCAGGCCGCCGAAGAATTGGCCGAGCAACTGCTGCATCCGTACCTGGGCTTCGTGCTGTTTTTCTGCTCGGCTTCCTACGACCTGCAGGCGCTCGGCCAAGCCCTGCAACGTTGTTTCGGCAATGTGCGCCTCGTCGGTTGCACCAGCGCCGGCGAGATCACACCCCAAGGCTACGGGCGCAATTGCGTGACGGCGATGGGCTTTAACCACGCGCATTTTTCGATTGCCACCGAACTGATCGACCAGGTGGAACACTTCAGCCTGATCGACGCCCAGCACATGGTCGAACGCCTGGTGGGCGGCTGTCGCAGCAACACCCTGGCACCGATCAAGGGCAACACCTTCGCCCTGACCTTGCTCGACGGGCTGTCCAGCCGTGAAGAAATGGTGCTCGCGGCCCTCAGCGCGGCGCTCGGCGATATCCCGCATTTCGGCGGTTCGGCCGGCGACGACAACTACCTCACGCACACCCACGTGTATTTCAACGGCGCGTTCCACAGCGGCGCGGCCGTGGTGGTGCTGGTCAATACCTGGCTGGACTTCGAGGTGTTCACCACCCACCACATTCTGCCGCGTGCGGAAAAACTCGTGGTGACCGGCGCCGACAGCCCGTCGCGGCGGGTGTTCGAGCTCAACGCCGAGCCCGCCGCGGAGGAGTACGCGCGGCACATCGGCGTGGCCGTGGCCGACCTCGACCACCGCGTCTTTGCCGCGCACCCGCTGGCGGTACGTATCCACGACCAGTACTACGTCAGGGCGATCCAGCAGGTGCATGACGACCTGAGCCTGAGTTTCTACTGCGCCGTGGAAAACGGCATCGTCCTCACGGTGATGACACCCGGGCCGATCCTGCCGAACCTGGTAACCCTGTTCGACGGCCTGCAATCGCGCCTCGGCGAGCTGCTGCTGACCATTGGCTGCGACTGCTTCCTGCGCCGCCTGGAGCTGGAAGACAGCGGCACCCTGGAGCAGATCGGCGGCTTCCTGCGCGACCAGCGGGTGATGGGGTTCAACACCTACGGAGAACAGTTCAATGGCATGCATATCAACCAGACCTTCACCGGCGTCGCCATTGCCCGAGGGCGAGCCCCAGGATCGCAATGAACTGTTGGCCGAGCTGGCGCGGCTACGCCTGGACAACTACAAGCTGACGCGGATCAACGCGGCGCTGATCGAGCGCATCGAGTCCGGGGTGACCCAGGGCAACGACCCCTACACCACGTTCCAGCACTCGGTGGTGCTCGCCGAACAAGTGCGCGAGCGCACCGACGCACTGAACCAGGCGATGGCCGAACTGCGCGCCAGCAACCACTTGCTGATCAACGCCCGCCTGCGCGCCGAAACCCTGCGCCGCGAACAGGCCGCGGCGCAAAAGGCGCAGGAGAGCGAGCGCTGGATTCGCCTGATCACCGACCATGTGCCGGCGCTGATTGGCTACCTGAATGCCGACCTGGTGTATGAGTTCACCAACAAGGTCTATGAAGAATGGTACTGCTGGCCGCGGGGCATGATGCTCGGCCAGAGCCTGCGCGAAGTCCACAGCGAACAACACTGTCAGCGCCTGGATGCCTACGTCTCGCGGGCGCTGGCGGGGGAGAGCGTGACCTTCGAATTCGCCGAAACCAACATCAACAACCAGGAGCGCTACATGCTGCGCTCCTACGTGCCCAACCGCCTGGCCAGTGGCGAAGTGGTGGGGATCTTTGTGCTGATCCGCGACATCACCGAGCGCCGGCGCACCGCCGAAGCTTTGCACCAGGCCTATCAGAACCTGGAGCTGCGCGTCGCCCAGCGCACCTCGGAACTGACTTCGCTGAACGACCAGTTGCTGCGCGAAATCGACGAGCGCCGCCGCGTGGAATCGCGCCTGCGCGAAGCCAAGCTCGAAGCCGAGCAGGCCAACCTGTCGAAAACCAAATTCCTCGCCGCCGTCAGCCACGACCTGTTGCAACCGCTGAACGCCGCGCGGCTGTTCACCGGCGCCTTGCTTGAACGCCGTGAACCCCAGGCCAATGAAACCCTGGTGCGCAACGTGAGCAACTCGCTGGAAGACGTGGAAAACCTGTTGGGCACCCTGGTCGATATTTCCAAGCTGGATGCCGGGGTGATCAAAGCCGATATCGCCCCGTTCGCCCTCAGCGAGCTGCTCGACAACCTCGCCGTCGAATTCACCCAACTGGCGCGCAGCGAAGGCCTGGAGTTGCACTTCGTCGGCTGCTCGGCGCTGGTGCGCAGCGATATCCAGCTGCTGGCGCGGATTCTGCGCAACCTGCTGAGCAATGCGATTCGCTACACCTACTCGGGGCGCGTGGTGCTGGGCTGCCGCCGCCAGCACCAGCGCTTGTCGATCCAGGTCTGGGACAGCGGCATGGGCATTGCCGAAGATCGCCTGGAGGAAATTTTCCAGGAGTTCAAGCGCGGCGATGTGCAGCGGCGCGACCAGGATCGCGGGTTGGGCCTGGGCCTGGCCATCGTGGAAAAAATCGCCGGCATCCTCGGCCATCGCATCACCGTCAAGTCGTGGCCGGGCAAGGGCTCGATGTTCGCGGTGGACGTGCCCTTGAGCGCCACCGCGCCCAAATCGCTGCCGCAGCCGTCCATGAGCGAACCGATGCTGGAGCGCCTGCAAGGCGCGCGGGTGTGGGTACTGGATAACGACGCGGCGATCTGCGCCGGAATGCGGACCTTGCTGGAGGGGTGGGGCTGCCGGGTGGTCACCGCGTTATCGGAACAAGACCTGGCGCGGCAGGTGGACAACTATCACGCCGAGGCCGACCTGCTGATCGCCGATTACCACCTGGACGATGAGCAGAACGGCGTCGACGCCGTGGCACGCATCAACGCCCGGCGCGCCAGCCCGATCCCGGCCATGATGATCACCGCCAATTACAGCAACGAACTGAAGCTGCAGATCCGCGAACTGGGGCACACCTTGATGCACAAGCCGGTGCGGCCGATGAAGCTCAAGACCGCGATGAGCCACCTCTTAGGCAAATGACCACCGAACGCTCCTCAAACAGCGATCAAACAGAGATCCAGAGATCCAGAGAACCAGAGATCTAGAGATCAAATGGAGATCCAATGTGGGAGGGGGCTTGCCCCCGATAGCTGACTGTCAGTCACTGCACCTATAACTGATCCACCGCTATCGGGGGCAAGCCCCCTCCCACACAAGCCCCACACAAACCCCACACAAACCCCATCCCACAAGGGTTCTATGCGCTTTCCGAAAGATCAGCGCCGCAGATAAGAACCAAAATCAATATCCCCCGCGCTCAAAATCGCCTGCACCCGATTATGCACATTCAACTTGCGCAAAATCGCCGACACATGGGCCTTCACCGTGGTCTCGGCGATCTCCAGGGTGTAGGCAATCTGCTTGTTCGACTCGCCCTTGGTCATCCGCTCCAGCACCAGCAACTGCTTGCGGGTCAACGCCTGCAGCAATTCCGGAGCGAAGCCCGGGTTTTCGTTCAGGCGCCGGTGGGTGCCGGGTTTCTGGGTGCGGATGATATCCGGCGGCAGGTACACATTGCCGTTGAGAATCTGCTGGATCGCCTCGGTCATTTGCTGGCGCGGCGACGACTTGGTGATAAAACCGACGGCGCCATAGGTGATGGCCTGCAGCACGATTTGCTTGTCTTGCTCGGCGGACACGATCACCACCGGGATGGTCGGCGATTCGTTGCGCAGGTTGATCAGGCCATTGAGACCGTGCATGCCGGGCATGTTCAGGTCGAGCAGGATCAGATCGAGGTCGTCGTGTTCCTGGGTCAGCGCCAGGGCGCTGTCCAGGTCGGCGGTCTCCATCACTTCGCTGCCGGGGAAACCATCGCTGATGACGTTATGAATCGCTTCGCGAAACAGTGGGTGATCATCGGCAATCAGGATTTTGTACATGGCCGTTCACCTTTCTTATTGTGGTTATTCAAATGGCTCGGGTTGCGCCACCGACACCGGCAGCTTCGCCGCTTCCCAGGCATCCAGGCCATCGCGGTACCAATACACAGAGGTATAGCCCAGGTTGGCGGCACGTTTTACCGCGTTCCAACTCAGCCAGCAATCGGAGCGGCAATAGAACACCAATGGTTGTGCCAGGTTACCGCCGCTGTAGGTGTACAGGTGGCGCACGAAATAGCTTTGCCACTCCGGCGTGAGGTCGCCGTCGCCGGTGTTGGCCAGCCAACGGCTGCCGGGCAGGTTGGCGTGGGGCTGGTCTTCGATGAAGCGGCCTTGCAGCCACTGGCGGCGATACGTATCGATCAGCACCGGGGCTGGGGTTTGGGTCAGCAGGGCTTGCAGGGCAGGGGTGTCGATGATCGTCGCGCCCTGCACATGATCGGGCGTGGGGCTGCGATACAGGCTGATGCGATAGCCGTCGGCGGAAAATAATGCGGTATCGGCCTGTACGTTGGCGGCAAACAGGCACAGCAGCGCCAACAAGGGCAGTCGGGCAGGCAGCATGGCAGGGCGATCCTTATCGTTATGCGCCCATTACACGTGAGTCCCGAGCCCTTGGGAATGCGACGATAGACAGGAAAACCAGTACTAAAGTAGTAGTTTTTGCCGCCCTCAGCCTTTTTTGCGCAACGCCGCATGCTGGGGGTTGAAGGTCAGCACCGCCAACACCGCGAACAGTACGGTCAAGCCCAGGCACACCGCGAGGGCCAGGCCGGCGAAGCGTTCATACAGGGCAAAGCGCACCAGCTCGACGGCGTGGGTGAAGGGGTTGATTGCGCACAGCCAATACAACCACTCGCTGGAGTCGCGCATCTTCCACAACGGGTACAGCGCCGACGATATGAAAAACAGCGGGAAGATCACGAAATTCATCACCCCGGCAAAGTTCTCCAGTTGGCGGATCGCGTTCGACAGCAGCAAACCCAGCGCGCTCAGCATCAAGGCCACCAGCAGCAAGGCCGGCAGGGCGATCAACAGCCCCATGACGGGCGGTTGCACGCCGTAGACCCAGGCGATCGCCAGGAACCCGTACACCTGCAACAGCGAAATCAGCGCGGTGGCGAGCAACTTGCTGCACAGCAAAAACGTGCGCGGCAGCGGGCTGGTCAGCAGCACGCGCATGCTGCCCATCTCGCGGTCGTAGACCATCGACAGCGAACCCTGCATGCCGTTGAACAGCAGGATCATGCAAGCCAGCCCCGGGATGATGTAGACCTCATAGGGAATGTAGGTGTCGTAGGGTTCGATCACCGAGATACCCAGCGCGGCGCGGAACCCGGCGGCGAACACCAGCAGCCACAACAGTGGGCGCACCAGGGCGCTGAGAAACCGCGTGCGCTGCAATACAAAGCGCAGCCACTCGCGCAGCACGATGCCGCGCAAGCATTGCCAGTAAGCGTTCATGCCGGGGCTCCCGTCGTTGTGGGGCGGGTCAGGCGCGCAAAGACGCTGCCGAGGTCGCCACCCTGTTCGAGGATCAGCGCATCGACCTGCCCGCTGGCCACCAAGCGGCCCTGGTGCAGGATCATCAACGCATCGTCGGGTTGCACTTCATCGAGCAGGTGCGTGGTCCACAGCACGCTGATGCCTTGCTCAAGGCACAGGTTGCGCACGTGCTGGTTCAGCGCCAGGCGGCTGGCGGGGTCGAGGCCGACGCTGGCTTCATCCAGCAGCAGCAAGCGCGGTTCATGCAACAACGCCCGGGCGATTTCCACGCGGCGCCGGTGCCCGCCGTTGAGCTCGCGGACTTTTTCGCGGCGCCGCTCGGTGAGGGCCTGGCGCGCCAGCTCGGCGGCGACGCGCACGTCGGTCTGGCGCCGCGACAAACCGTGCAGCGCGGCGTGATAACGCAGGTTCTGTTCGACGCTCAAGTCCAGGTCCAGGGTGCTTTGCTGGAACACCACCCCCAGTTGCGTGAGGGCTGCGCGCGGTGCATCGCGCAGGGAGTGGCCGCCGACGCGGATGTCGCCGCTTTGCAGGTCGTACAAGCGCGTGAGCAGGGCGATCAAGGTCGACTTGCCGGCGCCGTTGGGCCCCAGCAACGCGGCGAATCGCCCCGGTGCCAGGCTGAAACTCACCTCGTGCAAGGCCTGGCGCGCGCCATAGGCGAAGCTCAGGTCGCGCACCTCCAGGGCGTTCATGGCGTGACCACCACGCCCCATGGATAACGCCCGACCTTCACCGACTTGAGCACCTTGAGGCTGTCCACATCGATCACCGACACATCGCCGCTGACGCCATTGGTGGCCAGCAACTGTTTTTCGTCCGGGGTAAATGCCATCTGCCACACGCGGCGGCCCACCAGCAGGTAGTCGAGGATCTCGAAGGTCTTGGCGTCGATCACCGCCACATGGTTGGCCGGGCCCAGGGCGACAAAGGCGTACTTGCCGTCGGAACTGAGCTTGATCCCCACCGGTTGCACCTTGTCCGGGTGGACGCCCTTGATCTTGAACGTCAGGGTTTTGAGGATCGCGCGGCTGGCCACATCGAGGATGGTCACGGTGCCGCCGATCTCCGCCGAGGCCCACAGCTGCGAGCCATCGTGGTTGAACTCGACGAAGCGCGGGCGCTGGTCCACCAGGGTGCTGTCGACCAGGGTCTGGGTGCTGGTGTCGATCCAGTGCAGCATGTTCGTGGTTTCGCTGGTGTTCACCGCCCACTTGCCGTCCGGGCTCACGGCCATGCCTTCGGGCTCTACGCCGACGTTGATCTGGCCGAGCACCTTGGAGGTCTCGGTGTCGATCACCGTGACCAGTGCATCGTCTTCGTTGGACACATACAGCCAGCGGTCATTGGGGTGCAGGGCGAACTGCTCGGGGTCTTTGCCGGAGGGCAGCTCCTTGATGATCTTGCGCGTGGCCACGTCCATCACCTGCACGCGGTCCGAGTCGCTGGCGCAGATGTACAGCAGCTTTTTGTCATGGGACAGCAGCAGGCCCCGCGGGCGCTGGCCGACCTTGAGCGTGTCGGTGACTTGCAGGGTCTGCATGTCGATCAGGCTGAGGGTGTTGTCTTTCTCGTTGGAGACCCAGGCGGTGCTGGCCACGGCGTGCCCGGCGGCAAGCAGCAGGGCGCATGAGAGCAGGGTGCGGCGCATGGCGGATTCCTTATTATTGTGAGTAGGGGAGCGATCAAGGGAAGCGGCAGGTCACCTCGGGTTTGTCGTAGCCCAGGCTGTCCATTTCGTTGAAAGGATGCAGGAAACCGTCCTGGGGTGAGGTGCTGACCAGCGCGCGGGGCTGCACGATCGGAATCGGTTGGCGCAGTTGGCCGTTCCACGCGCGATAGCTGAGCTTGCGGCCCTTGAAGCCGTCCAGCGGCAGTTGCTCGCTGATCTCCAGTTGGCGGATGGTCATGGGGTCGACCTGGCGCAGCTTGTTCACCGCACTGGCAACGCTGCGCACGGCCATCCAGGCGGCGAAGTCGCGGTCGTTCATCCAGCGCCCGGCCAGGGCTTCGAAGCGTTTTTGCAGTTGCGCGGCGCCGTAGGTCTCGACGGTCTTGTGCCAGCCGGTGGGCGTCAGGCCCTGGGTGCCGGCGACGGGGCGCGGGTACCAGGTCTGGTAGGGCACGTACTCGCCGAAGTCGCCGCGCTCGTCCGCCACCAGCACCACGTCGTATTCGGCGGTCTGGGTGAACAGCGGCATGTCTGCCTGGGCGCTGCGGCGTTGGTCGTTATCGAAGCGCCAGGCTTTCTCCGCCACCAGATGCACGCCGAAGCGCTTGGCGGCGCGGCGCAGGGCGGCGGCGTAGGCCTGGTCATCCTCGGTGGGGCCGACGATCAGCAGCGCCTTCTGCCATTTGCGCACCACCAGAAATTGCGCCAGGGCATCGGCGAGCATGGCCCGGCTGGGCAGCGTGTGCAGCACGTTGCCCAGGCAGTCGGTGCTGCGCAGGCTGTCATCGGGGCTGCCGGCGTTGAACAGCAGGCTGTCGGGCAGGGCCGCGCTGAGCTGGCGCAGGCTGGCGGCGGGGGCGTTGACCACGAACAGGCGCAGGCCCTGATCGTGCTGGGCCTGGGCGGCGGCGAGCAGGGCGTCGGGGCTGTCCACCGTGGCACTGGTCAGGCTGTAGCGTTGGTTGAGAAAGGCGCCGGTGCTGTTGCTGTCGATGATCGCCAGTTCCGCACCGCGTTGCCCGGCGTCGGTGGGCTCGGGGATCACATTCGACAGCAGCGGCCCAGGGTCGGGCCGATAGCCCAGGTAGCCGATCTGCACCGCCAACGGCGCCTCGGCGGCCTGGCTGACAGTGGCCACCCCGGCGGCGCAGGCAATCGCCAGCAGGTAGAGCACGGCGTAGGGGGCGAGCTGGCGCATAAGGCACTCCATGTCAGGTAGCGCCAGCATAGGAAGCCTTATGTCTGCTGCAAATATGCAGAAAGTACCGCTGAGCCAGTACCAAGGTAGTAGCCCCGCGCAGGTGACGCGGTCTTAGCATGGGTTACCCCCACCGTGTCCATCCGGGAGATGAACGATCATGCAAATCCTCAAGGCGCTGCTTTTGCCGTTCCTGCTGATCGTGAGCCTGATCGGCGTCGACAAGCTGCACGCACCACGCCCGGCGCTGAGCGTGCCCGCCAGCGTGGCGCACTAGGTATGTCGGCACTGTGGCGCATCAACCTGTGGGTGTGCGGTTTCTTCGCCTTGGTCACCTGCGCCTGCACCGCGCTGTTGCTGCATCAGGCCCTGACGGATGTGGAGCGTGAGCTGCAATCGGCCGAAGCGGTGGTGCATTACCTCAGCGCAACCGCCGAGCGCGACCCGGCCAGCCTGCAACCGCATCTCACCGCCAGCCTGCGCCATGTGCGCGTGCATTGGCTGGCCCCCGACGAGACTTTGCCGGCGCCGCTACCGTCCGGCCTGGACGCCTGGCTCGGGCGCCTGCTGTTTGCCGAGGCGCGGCGCAGTGCCCAGGTGCTGGACCTGCCGGACGGCCGCCGCGTGTCCATCGCCGTCGACCCGCGGGATGAGATCGATGAAGTCTGGGACTCCCTGCAACAACTGTTGAGCCTGTGCGCCCTGGCCCTGGCCCTGAGCCTGCTGACCATCCGCTGGGCGGTGCGCCGTGGCATGGGCGTACTCGACGAACTGCTGCGCGCCTTGCAACAGGTGTGCGCCGGCCAGCTCAATGTGCGCCTGCGCAGCGCCGGTTCGCCGGAAGCGCGGCAACTGGCGCTGCATTTCAACCGCATGACCGACGCCCTGGAGCAGGCGCACACCGACAATACCCAACTGACCCAGACCCTGATGGCGGTGCAAGAGCAGGAGCGCAACCACCTGGCCCAGACCCTGCACGATGACCTCGGCCAATACCTGGCCGGCATTCGCGCCCAGGCCTGCCTGTTGCGTCTGGTCACCGACCAACCGCAATTGCTCGCGCGCACGGTGGCGCAGCTGGAGGATCACTGCGATCACTTGCAGCAAGGCTTTCGCGCACTGGTCCACGACCTGTACCCGGTGGCCCTGCAGCACCTGCCGCTGGCCGAGGCGTTCGCGATGCTGGTGACGCAGTGGCAGGCCAGCCATGGCATCGATTGCCGGCTGCGGGTCAGCGCGGACCTGCCGGCGTTGTCCGGGGCGAGCAAGACGCACCTCTATCGCCTGCTGCAGGAAGCCCTGACCAATATCGTGCGGCATGCCGATGCCAGCCAGGTGCGCGTGCGCCTGCATCGTCACGGTTCGCGCCTGCGCCTGTGGGTGCGCGATAACGGCTGCGGCGCGCAAACGCCGCAGCGTCCCGGCGTCGGCCTGTATTCGATGTACGAACGCGCGCGCTGCCTGGGCGGCGAACTGACAATCCTCAGCCACCCCGGCGCCGGTTGGGCGCTGGCGTTGAACATGCCATTGGAGGCCTCATGAATATTCTGTTGGTGGACGACCATGCGGTGGTGCGCCAAGGCTATGCCAGCCTGTTGCGTGCGCTGTTGCCGGCCATCGAAGTGCGCGAAGCGGCCAGCGGCGAAGAGGCCTTGAGCCGGGTCCAGGAAGCACTGCCGCATTTGGTGATCATGGACTTCGGCCTGCCCGGCATCAGCGGCCTGGAAACCACGCGCCGCCTGCGCCAGCGCCTGCCGCAACTGCGTGTGCTGTTCTTCAGCATGCACGACGAACTGCCGCTGGTGCGCCAGGCCCTGGAAGCCGGCGCCTCGGGCTACCTGACCAAAAGCTCGGCGCCCGAAGTGCTGATCGAAGCAGTGCGGCGCGTCCTCGACGGCCACGCCTATATCGAACAGTCCCTCGCCACCCAACTTGCCTACACGCCAAGCGACCAACGCTTGCAAGGCATGACCCCGCGTGAGCTGGAGATTTTCCTGATGCTGGCCAGAGGCACGCCGACCCGAGTGATTGCCGACCAGTTGAATATCAGCAGCAAGACCGTGTCCAACCACCTGACCCTGCTCAAGAGCAAATTGCAGGTCAGTTCCCATGCCGAACTGGTCCACCTGGGAATCGACCTCGGCGTGGTGCGCGTAGCGGGCTGATCCCCCCCCATGTACCCCTGTTACCACTGTAGGAGCGAGCTTGCTCGCGAAAACCGTCAACGATAACGCGAAAAACCAGACCCCCGCAGCGCTCCCGGGTTTTTCGCGAGCAAGCTCGCTCCTACAAAAGTTACCGCTCAGTGCCCATGCCTGGCGGGGCACCTAGACCCCACTGTAGGAGCGAGCTTGCTCGCGAAAACCGTCAACGATAACGCGAAAAACCTGACCCCCCGCAGCGCTCTCGGGTTTTTCGCGAGCAAGCTCGCTCCTACAAAAGTTACCGGTCAGTGCCCATGCCTAGCGCGGCACCTAGACCCCACTGTAGGAGCGAGCTTGCTCGCGAAAACCGTCAACGATAACGCGAAAAACCTGACCCCCCGCAGCGGTCCCGGGTTTTTCGCGAGCAAGCTCGCTCCTACAAAAGTTACCGCTCAGTGCCCATGCCTAGCGGGGCACCTAGACCCCACTGTAGGAGCGAGCTTGCTCGCGAAGACCGTCAACGATAACGCGAAAAACCAGACCCCCCGCGGCGGTCCCGGGTTTTTCGCGAGCAAGCTCGCTCCTACAAAAGTTACCGCTCAGTGCCCATGCCTGGCGGGGCACCTAGACCCCACTGTAGGAGCGAGCTTGCTCGCGAAAACCGTCAACGATAACGCGAAAAACCAGACCCCCCTCAGCGGTCCCGGGTTTTTCGCGAGCAAGCTCGCTCCTACAAAAGTTACCGGTCCGTGCCCATGCCTAGCGGGGCACCTAGACCCCCCTGTAGGAGCGAGCTTGCTCGCGAAAACCGTCAACGATAACGCGAAAAACCAGACCCCCCTCAGCGGTCTCGGGTTTTTCGCGAGCAAGCTCGCTCCTACAAAAGTTACCGGTCAGTGCCCATGCCTAGCGGGGCACCTAGACCCCACTGTAGGAGCGAGCTTGCTCGCGAAAACCGTCAACGATAACGCGGAAAACCAGACCCCCCTCAGCGGTCTCGGGTTTTTCGCGAGCAAGCTCGCTCCTACATTCAAATGGCGGTGTGCTAACGATTCCAGGTGGTGGGGCAGTCCTTGCAGCCATCCATGTTCGCATCCTGGAAATTCGCATAATGCTGCCGCGCGCCCGTGAGGACCGCGCTTTCCAGGTTGCTCTCACCGAACTTGGCCTCTTGCAAATTAGCATCGCTCAGATCCGCCCCTCGCAGGTCGGCCTTGCTCAGCCAGGTCATTTCCAGGTCGGCGGCGCGCAGGTTGGCCTTGTGCATTTTTGCCCCGGACAGCCGCGCGAATTGCAGGTAGGCCGCGCTCAGGTTGGCGTTTTCAAACTGCGCTCCCTGGGCGAACAGGCCCCAACCCTGGATCGCCATCAGCGTGGCACCGGTGAAATCGGCCAGGCGCAGGTTGCTTTGTTGCAGGCTGGCGCGGGTCAGGTTGGCGCCCTGCAACTGGGCTTTTTCCAGGTTGGCCAGGTCGAGGTTGGCGTGGCGCAAGTCCGCATCGCGCAGGTCGGCGCCGGCCAGGTTCATTTTGCTGAGGTCCTGGTTGCTCAGGTTGGCGCCCCTGAGGTTGGCGCCGGGGCATTGGCTGTGTTCGGCGAGGGTGCAGCCGTTGATGACCAGCGGGGTGTCGTCGCCGTCATCGGCGTGGGCCAGGGGCAGGGCGAGCAGGAGTAACAAGGGCAGATAGTTCATCTTGGAACCTCCAGACGAAGCAACCCCGTAACGTAGCAGCTGTCGAGCGCCAGCTGCTACGACGGGGCTGGGGACGGGTTATTTTTGGGCGGTCTTGTTATCCCAGCTCGGGATCTTGAACACCCAGAACGACCCACCCTGTGCCACCGGCTTGGTCAGCTCGGCCATGTCGCCGCCCCACAACGGCACCGCGCCGCCATAGCCGACGGTGACGCCGATGTACTGCTCGCCATCCTGTTCCCAGGTGATCGGCGGCGAGACGATGCCGCTGCCGGTCTGGAACTTCCACAGCTCCTTGCCGGTTTTCGCGTCGAAAGCCTTGAAGAAACCGTCGCCGGTGCCGGTGAACACCAGGTTGCCCTTGGTCGCCAGTACGCCGGCCCACAGTGGCAGGGCTTCCTTGTGCTCCCACACCACCTTGCCGGTGGTCGGGTTCATCGCCCGCAGGGTGCCGACGTGGTCGTCATACATGCGCTTGATGCGGAAACCCATGCCCAGGTACGCCGAGCCCTTCTTGTAGTTGACCTCTTCGGTCCAGTATTCCTCTTTCCATTGGTTGCCCGGGATGTAGAACAGGCCGGTGTCCTGGCTGTAGGCCATGGGGTTCCAGTTCTTGCCGCCGAGGAACGGTGGCGAGACTTCCACCGGCTTGCCCTTGGTTTCACCGGGCAACGGCTTGGCCGGACGCTGGCCCGGGTTTTCTACCGGACGACCGGTCTTCAGGTCGATATGGCTGGCCCAGGTGATGTTGTCGACGAATGGGAAGGCGTTCTGCAGCTTGCCGTTATTGCGGTCGACCACGTAGAAGAACCCGTTGCGGTCGGCGTGACCGGTGGCCTTGACCACTTTGCCATCCTTGTCCTTGTAGTCGAACAGCACCAGCTCGTTGTTGCCGGAGAAGTCCCAGGCATCGTTCGGGGTGTGCTGGTAGAACCATTTCACTTCGCCGGTGCTCGGGTCGACACCGACCTGGCCCGAGGTGTAGAGGCTGTCGAAGTCGTGCGGGTTGCCGTCCTTGGACGTGCGCGCCCAGGTGTTCCACGGGCCGGGGTTGCCGGCGCCGACGATGATGGTGTTGGTCTCGGCATCGAAACTCGCGCTCTGCCAAGGTGCGCCGCCGCCGTGGCTCCAGGCCTCGACCTTGCCGGTTTCGGTGGTCGGGTCATTCGGCCACGACGGCGCTTTGACGTCGCCGGTCGGGGTGCTGTCCTTGCCGTTCAGGCGGCCCATGTGGCCTTCGACGAACGGGCGCATCCACACTTCTTCGCCGGTGTCCGGGTCGCGCGCATACAACTGGCCGACCACGCCGAACTCATCGCCGGAGCTGCCATGGATCAGCAGCACCTTGCCGCTGACCTTGTCTTTGATCAGCACCGGGGCGCCGGTCATGGTGTAACCGGCGGCGTGGTCGCCGAACTTCTTGTTCCACACCACTTTGCCGGTGTTCTTGTCGAGGGCGATCAGGCGCGCGTCGAGGGTGCCGAAGTAGATCTTGTCGCCGAAGATCGCCGCGCCGCGGTTGACCACGTCACAGCACGGGCGGATGTTTTCGGGCAGGCGGTGGTTGTAGGTCCACAGGCGTTTGCCGGTCTTCGCGTCGAGGGCGAACACGCGGGAGTAGGAGCCGGTGACGTAGACCACGCCGTCGCTGACGATGGCCTGGGATTCCTGGCCGCGCTGCTTCTCATCGCCGAACGAGTACGACCAGGCCGGGGTGAGCTTGAACACGTTCTTGTCGTTGACCTGGGCCAGCGGGCTCCAGCGCTGGGCGTTGGTGCCCATGCCGTATTGCAGCACGTCCTTGGTGCTCAGGTGGTCGTTGGCGATGTCTTCCCAGGTGACGTTGCGCGTCGCCTTTGCGGTGGACGGCGCGGCAGGGTCGGCGGCGGCGAAGCTGGCCGCACTCAAGGACAGGCTGCCGACCAGCAGGAAAGCCTGCACGGCAAGGCTCAGCGGCGAACGGGCGGGTAGCGATCTTATTATCATGGTTGCAGTTCCCAGTGGAGGTTTTGGCCTGCACAGGGTGGAGCGCCAGGGCGCTGCGCGGATACGGAAAAAGTCCCGCTGTTGCCGGGAAGACTTCCCGAGGCGCCGCTGTTTTAGGCGTGCCCCACAAGCCCTACTACCAAGGGAGGACAAGCCGGCCACCAAAGCAGCATACGGCCTATGCCCCAGGGTTTCTAAGATGGTTGCCATAACCTCTGCAATGAGGTTTTGCGTGCAATCCTGAGGGCAAAAATAATGACAACAAAACGCAATGCCTTGCTCGTCGCCGGGCTGTTGGCCGGTGTGATCGGTGCAGGCTCGGCCTGGGCCCACGGCAACGTGGTCCCGCAAGCAGTGGAAACCAAGGGCCTGACCTCGATCAAGGACGCCGGCGTGCCGGTCGACGAGGACGGCTGGGCGGCAGTGAACCCTTACCGCACGTCGCCTGAACACGACCGGGCCCTGGAAATCGGTTCGTCCGCCTACAATCAGAACTGCGCCGCCTGCCACGGCCTGGAAGCCAAGTCCGGCGGCATCGCCCCCGACTTGCGCATGCTGGATGTGGGCGAGGCCGGTGATGAGTGGTTTGTGCAGCGCGTGCGTCACGGCGCGGTGCGCGACGGCCGGGTATATATGCCGAAAATGGCCGATTACCTGAGCCAGGAAGCCTTGTGGGCGGTACGCACCTACCTGGACAGCGTTCACGTCGAGGAGTAAGCCATGCGCCTGTTCGCTTATGTGCTCGGCCTGGCCCTGCTGTGTTGCCAGACGGCACAGGCGCAGGTGCGCAGCTATGACCAGATGATCGCCGCCGGTGAGTTGAAAGTGGCGGTGTACAAGGACTTTGCCCCCTACAGTTTCGAAGACGGTGCCACCCCGCGCGGAGTCGACGTGGAGCTGGCCGAGGCCCTGGCCAAGGCGCTGGGGGTGCAGCTCAAATTGATCTGGGCGCCGGCCGGGGAAAAACTCGACGACGACCTGCGCGACTACATCTGGCGCGGCAGCCAGTTGCATAACCAGCAACTGGCCGACCTGATGATGCGCGCACCCTACGACCACGACTACGCGCAAAGGCGTAACGATCAGGGCGAACTGGAAAACGGCCATGTGGTGATGTTCGGGCCGTACCAGAACGAACAATGGCAGGTGGCCTACGACCGCCGCCGCCTGGACAAGGTCGCCAGCGTGGCGGTGTTCGAGGAGCACCCGATCGGTGTCGAAGTCGACAGCGTGCCGTCGTTCTACCTGACCTCGGTGTTCAACGGCATGCTCGCCCGCCAGACCCATCACTACCCCGGTGTACCCCAGGCGTTTGCGGCGATGAAGGCCGGTGAAGTCGACGCGGTGATGGCGATGCGCGGCGAGATCGACTGGCAGGTGCATCAGGCACGCGATCCGCAACTGGCCCTGGCGCAAAACGCTTACCCGAGCATGGGCCGGCAGCGCTGGGAGATCGGCATGGCGGTACACGAAAGCAATCGCCAGTTGGCCTATGCGGTGGAAGAGGCGCTGGAAGGCCTGATCCGCGACGGTTCGCTGCAAACCATCTACAGCCATTACGGCCTGCAGTACGAAGTGCCCGAAATGTACCAATAGGAGCAGGCGATGAACTGGCGACTGAACTGCATGTTGGCCTGCTGGTTACCATTGGCGGCCCACGCCGCGGCGGTCGAACCGGGCACGGACCCGGTGCCGTCGGTGATGTGGGCGTTCTACCACAAGCAGTTGCTGGCCGATGCGCCGTTCGTGTTCGATGAGCGGGTCAAGCTGCTGGCGCCGCCGTTCGCCGAAGATGCACGCCAGGTGCCCCTGGAAATCGACGCGCGGGCGTTCAAGGGGCACGTGGTTAAGATCCTCGCCTGGGCCGAACTCAACCCGTTGCCCAGGATTGTCGATTTTCAGCCCAAGGCCGGGGTGTTGCCCTGGCTGTCGATCCGTATCCGCATCGAACAGGCCACGCCCCTGCGTGCGGCGGTGCTCACCGATGACGGGCTGTGGCACGTCGGCTCGACCCTGATCGACGCGGCCGGCGGCGGTTGCACCGCGCCCAGCGTGGTCCGCACCCAGCCGGGTTGGGAAGAGCATATCGGCGAAGTCCTCGGCGGGCGTTACCCACGCGGCGAATTCAGCCGGGTGCGCGTGCAGGTGGCGCACCCGATGGATAACGGCATGGTCAGCGGCATGCCCGAGTTCTATCTCAACCACGCGCAACTGCGTGGCCAGGACGGCCAGGTGCTGGCCGAGCTGGTGCTGTTCCCGGCGGTCAGCGAAAACCCCAACCTGGCCTTTGACATCGACGCACCCGGGCCGACGCGCCTGGTGCTGCGCGACAACAGCGGCAATGAATTCGACGCAGCCATTCCCTGACCAGAAGGAGCGCGGCATGCGCTGGATTCTATTGTTGTGCCTGAGCTTGAGCCTGCCCGCCGTGGCCGACCTCGACTACGCCCTCAAGCCACGACTGATCGCCGACGACACCTGGCTGCTGGAAGGCAGCACCGACAATTTCGCCAAGGACAACGGCGGCAATATCGTCAATACCGCGTTCATCGTCACCGAGGCCGGCGTGGTGGTGATCGACACCGGGCCGTCGCGGCGCTACGGCGAAGCCCTGCGCCGGGCGATCGCCAGCGTCACCGACAAACCGGTGATCCAGGTGCTGCTGACCCACCACCACCCCGACCATGCGCTGGGCAACCAGGCCTTCAAGGACGTGCCCATCGGCGCCCTGGCCGGCACCACGCGCCTGCTGCATGAGCAGGGCGACGGCATGGCGGAGAACCTCTACCGCATGGTCGGCGACTGGATGCGCGGCACTGAAGTGCAATTGCCCACGCAAGTGCTCGAACCCGGTGTGCTCAGCTTTGGCCGCCACGACCTGCGCCTGCTTGCGCTGACCGGCCACACCGACGCCGACCTGGCCATCCTCGACCAGACTACCGGCGTGCTGTTTGCCGGCGACCTGGTGTTCTACCAACGCGCCCTCACCACCCCCAACAGCCCCGGGCTGGCGGCGTGGCTGGCGGACATCGACACCCTGCAGGCCTTGCCCTGGACCCTGGTCGTGCCCGGCCATGGCCCGGTGGCCAACGATGCACAGCCGTTCGCGCAGATGCGCGACTACCTGACCTGGCTCGACCAACTGCTGCGCGACGGCGCCGCCCACGGCAGCGACATGGCCGAGATGATCCGCAGCCCCATCCCCGAGCGCTTCGCCGCGATCAACCTGAGCCGCTATGAACTGATCCGTAGCGTCAGCCACCTGTACCCGCGTTACGAGCGCGAGCAGATGCAGCGCGTGGATTCGGCGCGCTGACGGACCGGACCCGCTACTAAGGAACTAGCAATCTCGATACTGCGGTCAATTGTGACAACCGCCCCTGCGCCCAAGAATCTGTACCAGACCGGGAAAATTTCCCGGGTATAACAAAAAACCGCAGAGGTAGCCGTCATGACCCAACCCGCACGCCGCCAACCCTTCGCCTTGAGTGTGTTGCTCGGTGCCATTCTGTTATCCGGCCAGGCCATGGCGGCCGTGACCGATCAGGAGATTCTCCAGGACCCGAAAAACCCCGGGCAGATCGTCACCAACGGTCTGGGCGTCCAAGGCCAGCGCTATAGCCCGCTCGATACCCTGAATGTGGACAACGTCAAGGACCTGCGCCCGGTCTGGGCGTTCTCCTTTGGCGGCGAGAAACAGCGCGGCCAGCAGGCGCAGCCGATGATCAAGGACGGGGTGATGTACCTCACCGGGTCCTACTCGCGGGTGTTCGCGGTGGATGCACGCACCGGCAAGAAGCTCTGGCAGTACGATGCGCGTCTGCCCGATGACATCCGCCCGTGCTGTGACGTGATCAACCGCGGCGTGGCGCTGTACGGCGACCTGGTGTTCTTCGGCACCCTCGACGCCAAGCTGGTGGCCCTGAACAAAGACACCGGCAAAGTGGTGTGGAGCAAGAAAGTCGCCGACCACAAAGAAGGCTACTCGATCAGCGCCGCGCCCCTGGTGATCAACGGCAAGCTGATTACCGGCGTGGCCGGCGGCGAATTCGGCGTGGTGGGCAAGATCGAAGCCTACGACCCGAAAAACGGTGACCTGCTGTGGACCCGTCCGACTGTCGAAGGTCACATGGGCTACGTCTACAAGGACGGTAAAGCCGTGGAAAACGGCATTTCCGGCGGCGAGGCGGGCAAGACCTGGCCTGGCGACTTGTGGAAAACCGGCGGCGCGGCACCGTGGCTGGGCGGCTACTACGACCCGGAAACCAACCTGCTGCTGTTCGGCACCGGCAACCCGGCGCCGTGGAACTCGCACTTGCGCCCTGGCGACAACCTCTACTCGTCCTCGCGTCTGGCGCTGAACCCGGATGACGGCACCATCAAGTGGCACTTCCAGACCACGCCCCATGACGGCTGGGACTACGACGGCGTGAACGAACTGGTCTCCTTCAACTACACCGAAGGCGGCAAAGAGATCAAAGCGGCGGCCACTGCCGACCGTAACGGTTTCTTCTACGTACTCGACCGCACCAACGGCAAGTTCATCCGCGGCTTCCCGTTCGTCGACAAGATCACCTGGGCCACCGGCCTGGATAAAGACGGTCGGCCGATCTACAACGAAGCCAGCCGCCCAGGCGCGCCAGGCAGCGAAGCCAAGGGCACCTCGGTGTTCGTCGCCCCGGCGTTCCTCGGCGCGAAAAACTGGATGCCGATGGCCTATAACCGCGATACCGGGTTGTTCTACGTGCCGTCCAACGAATGGGGCATGGACATGTGGAACGAAGGCATCACCTACAAAAAAGGTGCGGCGTTCCTCGGTGCGGGCTTCACCATCAAGCCGCTGAACGAAGACTACATCGGCGTGCTGCGCGCCATCGACCCGAAAACCGGCAAGGAAGTCTGGCGCCACAAGAACTTCGCGCCGCTGTGGGGCGGGGTCCTGACCACCAAGGGCAACCTGGTGTTCACCGGTACGCCGGAAGGCTTCCTGCAGGCGTTCAACGCCAAGACCGGCGAGAAGGTCTGGGAATTCCAGACCGGCTCCGGCGTGCTCGGCTCGCCTGTGACCTGGGAAATGGACGGCGAACAGTACGTCTCGGTGCTCTCCGGCTGGGGCGGCGCGGTGCCGTTGTGGGGCGGTGAAGTGGCCAAACGCATCAAGGACTTCAACCAGGGCGGCATGCTCTGGACCTTCAAATTGCCTAAAGAACTGGTCGCCAAACACTGAATCTACGACCAAATGACAAGAGCCCTCCTGCCAACGGCGCATTCGCCCGGCAGCGGGGGCTCTTTACTATCGGGTCATCGCCTGTTGACCGACAGGCCCGGACCCAGACAGAGGCTTTAACATGATCTACGCACAACCTGGCACCCCTGGCGCCATCGTCAGCTTCAAGTCACGCTACGGCAACTTCATCGGCGGCGAATTCGTTGCGCCGATCAGCGGTGAATACTTCACCAACACCTCGCCGGTGACCGGTGAAGTGATCGCCGAATTCCCGCGTTCCAACGCCGCCGACATCGACAAGGCCCTCGACGCGGCCCACGCCGCCGCCGACGCCTGGGGCAAGACCTCGGCCCAGGATCGCGCCCTGGTGCTGCTGAAAATCGCCGACCGCATCGAACAGAACCTCGAAGTGCTGGCCGTCACCGAAAGCTGGGACAACGGCAAAGCCGTGCGTGAAACCCTCAACGCCGACGTGCCGCTGGCCGCCGACCACTTCCGTTACTTCGCCGGCTGCATCCGCGCCCAGGAAGGCGGCGCCGCCGAGATCAACGAACACACCGCCGCCTACCACTTCCACGAGCCGCTGGGCGTGGTCGGGCAGATCATTCCGTGGAACTTCCCACTGCTGATGGCCGCCTGGAAACTCGCCCCGGCCCTGGCCGCCGGCAACTGCATCGTGCTCAAGCCTGCCGAGCAGACGCCGCTGTCGATCATGGTGTTTGCCGAGCTGATCAACGACCTGCTGCCCGCGGGCGTGCTGAACATCGTCCAGGGCTTTGGCCGTGAAGCCGGCGAAGCGCTGGCCACCAGCAAGCGCATCGCCAAGATCGCCTTTACCGGCTCTACCCCAATCGGCGCGCACATCATGCATTGCGCGGCCGAGAACATCATTCCGTCGACCGTGGAGCTGGGCGGCAAGTCGCCGAACATCTTCTTCGAAGACATCATGAATGCAGAGCCGCAGTTCATCGAGAAAGCCGCCGAAGGCCTGGTGCTGGCGTTCTTCAACCAGGGCGAAGTGTGTACCTGCCCGTCGCGGGCGCTGGTGCAGGAGTCGATCTACGACGACTTCATGAAAGTGGTGATGAAAAAGATCGTCAAGATCAAGCGCGGCAACCCGCTGGACACCGAAACCATGGTCGGCGCCCAGGCGTCCGAGCAGCAATACGACAAGATCCTGTCCTACCTCAAAATCGCCCAGGAAGAGGGCGCCGAACTGCTCACCGGCGGCGCGGCCGAGCGTTTGGAGGGTGACCTGTCCAGCGGTTACTACATCCAGCCGACCCTGCTCAAGGGCCATAACAAAATGCGCGTGTTCCAGGAAGAAATCTTCGGCCCGGTGGTGGGTATCACCACCTTCAAGGACGAAGCCGAAGCCCTGGCCATTGCCAACGACAGCGAGTTCGGCCTGGGTGCCGGCCTGTGGACCCGCGACATCAACCGCGCCTACCGCATGGGCCGGGCGATCAAGGCCGGCCGCGTGTGGACCAACTGCTACCACCTGTACCCGGCGCACGCCGCGTTTGGCGGCTACAAAAAGTCCGGCGTGGGGCGTGAGAACCACAAGATGATGTTGGATCACTACCAACAGACCAAGAACCTGCTGGTGAGTTACGACATCAACCCACTGGGCTTCTTCTAACCCCGACTTGAAATGCAACCCAATGTGGGAGGGGGCTTGCCCCCGATAGCGATGGCTCAGTCAGGTATGTATTGGCTGACCCACTGCCATCGGGGGCAAGCCCCCTCCCACATTTTGATCGGCGTACACCCGTTCCGGCACAGCAAGAGGGCTTTGCCTGTTGGACCACTACCCGCAGACCAACCCCCTGGGCCTCTTCTAACCCCGACTTGAAATGCAACCCAATGTGGGAGGGGGCAAGCCCCCTCCCACATGTTGATCGGCGTACACCCGTTCCGGCACAGCAAGAGAGCTTTGCCTGTTGGATCACTACCTGCCGACCAAGCCCCTGGGCCTCTCCTAACCCCGACTTGAAATGCAACCAACTGTGGGAGGGGGCTTGCCCCCGATAGCGGTGGCTCAGTTATGCATGTATTGGCTGACCCACTGCCATCGGGAGCAATCCCCCTCCCACATTTTTGATCGGTGTACATCTGCTACCAAGGCATGCTTCAGGCTCGTTCGAAAGTAGCATTCGCACCCCCATCCCCCCATGCATTAATGCCATTACCGGAATCTTCCGGCACAACAAGAGGATCGCCCCATGTGGACTAAACCCGCGTTTACCGACCTGCGTATCGGCTTTGAAGTGACCATGTACTTCGCCAGCCGCTGATTCACCCCCGGCCAGCCTCGCGCTGGCCGGGGTCGTTTGGGGAATGACTCTTTGGTCTGATTGCATTCGCGCGCGGATGGGTTAGTGTGGAGCGCATCTCTCAAAAATAATAAAAACAGGCTTTCCAATGAGCCCAAATCTCAGCCTTCTGCGTAAGTTCGTTTCGCCTGAAATCATCTTTGGTGCCGGCTGCCGGCACAACGTCGGTAATTACGCCAAGACCTTCGGTGCGCGCAAAGTGCTGGTGGTCAGCGACCCCGGTGTGATCGCCGCCGGCTGGGTCGCCGACGTGGAAGCCAGCCTGCAGGCCATCGGCATCGATTACTGCCTGTACAGCGGCGTCTCACCCAACCCCCGCGTCGAAGAAGTCATGCTCGGTGCCGAGGTGTACCGCGACAACCATTGCGACGTGATCGTGGCCATCGGCGGCGGCAGCCCGATGGACTGCGGCAAGGCCATCGGCATCGTGGTCGCCCATGGGCGCAACATCCTCGAATTCGAAGGCGTGGACACCATTCGCGTGCCCAGCCCCCCGCTGATCCTGATCCCCACCACCGCCGGCACTTCGGCGGATGTCTCGCAGTTCGTGATCATTTCCAACCAGCAGGAGCGCATGAAGTTCTCCATTGTCAGCAAGGCGGTGGTGCCGGACGTGTCGCTGATCGACCCGGAAACCACGGCGAGCATGGACCCGTTCCTGTCCGCCTGCACCGGCATCGATGCGCTGGTGCATGCGATCGAGGCGTTCGTCTCCACCGGCCACGGCCCGCTGACCGACCCCCACGCGCTGGAAGCCATGCGCCTGATCAACGGCAACCTGGTGCAGATGATCGCCAACCCGGCGGACATCGCCCTGCGTGAGAAGATCATGCTCGGCAGCATGCAGGCGGGGCTGGCGTTCTCCAATGCGATCCTCGGCGCGGTGCATGCCATGTCCCACAGCCTCGGCGGCTTCCTCGACCTGCCTCACGGCCTGTGCAACGCGGTGCTGGTGGAGCATGTGGTGGCGTTCAACTACAACTCGGCGCCGGAGCGCTTCAAGGTGATTGCCGAGACGTTCGGCATCGACTGCCGCGGCCTGACTCATCCGCAGATCCGCGGGCGGCTGGTCGAGCATCTGATCGCGCTGAAGCGTGCCATCGGCTTCCACGAAACCCTCGGCCTGCATGGCGTGCGGGTGGCGGACATTCCGTTTCTGTCCCAGCATGCCATGCACGACCCGTGCATCCTCACCAACCCCCGCGAATCGAGCCAGCGTGACGTCGAGGTCGTCTATGGCGAAGCTCTCTGACGACCAGCAGCGCGCCCTGGCCGGGCTGCTGGGGCTGGGCGACCAGTCGGCGCGCAAGAGCCACTACCCGGAACTCACGGCCCGCCTCGATGAGCTGGAGGCCGAGCGCAACCGCTACATCCGCCTCAACGATGAGCTGGAGCAGCGGGTGGCGGCGCGCACCGATGAACTGCTCGAAGCCAACCGCAACCTGCAACAGCAGGTCGCCCAGCGCGAACAGGTCGAACAGGAGCTGCGCGACGCCCGCGACGCCGCCGAGGCCGCCAACCGCAGCAAGGACAAGTACCTCGCCGCCGCCAGCCATGACCTGTTGCAGCCGCTCAACGCCGCGCGGCTGTTGATCGCCACCCTGCGCGAACGGTCGTTGCCGAGCGTCGAACAGGTGCTGGTGGAGCGCACGCACCAGGCCCTGGAAGGTGCCGAGGATTTGCTCACCGACTTGCTCGATATCTCGCGGCTCGACCAGGCAGCGGTCAAGCCGGACGTGGCGCTGTATCGCCTGGATGAGTTGTTTGCGCCGCTGGTCTCCGAATTCCAGTCCGTCGCCCTGGCCGCCGGACTGAATCTGCGCGCACACACCGGCCATTACGCGATCCGGACCGACCTGCGCCTGGTGACGCGGATTTTGCGCAATTTCCTCAGCAACGCCTGCCGCTACACCGACGACGGCTGCATCCTGCTCGGCGCCCGTCGTCGCGGCGATCACCTGCGCCTGGAAGTGTGGGACACCGGACGCGGTATCCCGGCCGACCGGCTCGACGCGATCTTCCTCGAATTCAACCAACTGGACGTCGGCCGCGCCTCGGACCGCAAGGGCGTGGGCCTGGGGCTGGCGATTGTCGAGCGGATCGCTGAGATCCTCGGTTACCCGGTGGCGGTGCGCTCGTGGCCGGGACGCGGGTCGATGTTCAGCCTCGAAGTGCCGATCAGCGAAGAAATGCCGTTGGCCATCAGCCAACTGCCCACGCAACCGACCACCGGCAACCCGCTGCCGGGGCGGCGTTTGCTGGTGCTGGACAACGAAGTCAGCATCCTCGAAAGCATGAGCGCGCTGCTCGGGCAGTGGGGCTGCGAGGTGGTCACGGCCACCGACCAGGCCGGCGCGTTGCTGGCATTGCAGGGCAGGGCGCCGGAACTGATCCTGGCGGACTATCACCTGGACCACGGCGTGGTGGGCTGTGAGGTGGTCAAGTACCTGCGCGAGCATTTTGCCCAGACGATTCCCGCGGTGATCATCAGCGCCGACCGCACCGACCAGTGCCGGCGCATCCTGCGGCGGCTGGACGCACCGTTGTTGAACAAACCGGTCAAGCCCGGGAAGTTGCGGGCGGTGTTGAGTCAGTTATTGGCCTAGAGGTTTGATACCTGTCAACACCGCGTGCGGCATTTTGCGCCATGCTCCCAGCCTGATTTGACGCCGACGGAGACTCCCCCATGAGCGCCCCCGCAACAACCGCTGCATCATTCAAGTTGCCCTTGGGCCTGGTCGTCGCTGTACTGGTGATGGTCGGGGTGCTGCTGTTACCGCTGCCCGCGGATTTGCCGGTGGCCGGGCATCGCATGCTGGCGATCCTCGCGTTTGCGGTGGTGGTGTGGATCAGCGAGGCGGTGTCCTATGAGGCCAGCGCGATCATGATCACCTCGCTCATGGCGTTCTTGCTCGGCACCGCGCCGTCGCTGCAAGACCCCGCGCACCTGATCGGCTCCAGCCCGGCCATCGGCATGGCGCTGACCGGCTTCTCCAACCCGGCGCTGGCCCTGGTGGCGGGGGCGTTGTTCATCGCCGCCGCCATGACCCACACCGGCCTGGATCGGCGCATCGCCTTGGTCACGCTGACCCGGGTCGGCACCAGCACCCGCGGCATTCTGCTGGGGGCGATCGCGGTGACTATTCTCCTGAGCCTCGTCGTACCCAGCGCCACCGCGCGCAGTGCCTGCGTGGTGCCGATCATGATGGGCGTGGTGGCGGCGTTTGGCGTCGATAAACGCTCCAACATCGCCGCCGGCCTGATGATCGTGGTGGCCCAGGGCACCAGCATCTGGAACGTCGGCATCCAGACTGCCGCCGCGCAGAACCTGCTGACCGTCGGGTTCATGGACAAGATGCTCGGCCAGCGCGTGTCGTGGATCGACTGGCTGATCGCCGGCGCGCCGTGGGCGCTGATCATGTCGGCGGTGTTGCTGTTCCTGGTGATCAAACTGCTGCCGCCGGAAAGCGACAGCATCCCCGGCGGCAAAGAAGCCGTGGCCCAGTCGCTGGTGGACATCGGCCCAATGACCGGCCCGCAAAAACGCTTGCTCACCGTGTCGGTGCTGTTGCTGTTGGCGTGGGCTACCGAAGGGCGCCTGCACAATTTCGACACCACCTCGACCACCTACGCCGGGCTGGTGTTCCTGCTGTTGCCGGGGATCGGCGTGATGACCTGGAAGGATGTGCAGTCGCGGATTCCGTGGGGCACGGTGATTGTGTTTGGCGTCGGCATCAGCCTCGGCACGGCGTTGCTGACCACCCAGGCCGGGCAGTGGCTGGGTTCGCAAGTGGTGGCGCATACCGGGCTGGACCAGGTCGGGCCGCTGGGCGTGTTTGCCATCCTCGGGGCGTTTTTGATCGTGATCCACTTGGGGTTCGCCAGTGCGACGGCGTTGACCTCGGCGTTGTTGCCGATCCTGATTGCGGTGTTGCAGACCTTGCCGGGGGAGTTCAACCGGTTGGGGATGACCATGCTGTTGGGGTTTGTGGTGAGCTACGGGTTTATCCTGCCGATCAATGCGCCGCAGAACATGGTGTGCCTGGGGACCGGGACATTCACGGCGCGGCAGTTTGCCAAGGTGGGGGTGTTGGTGACGCTGATGGGTTACTTGTTGATGTTGGTGTTTGCGGCGACCTACTGGAGCTGGCTTGGCTGGATCTGATAGGGCGTGTGGTCTCCAATACACATGGGGTCGCCAATACAAAGGAGATCCAATGTGGGAGGGGGCTTGCCCCCGATGGCAGTGGGTCAGTCATGCATGTAGTGGCTGACACACTGCCATCGGGGGCAAGCCCCCTCCCACAGTTGGAATGTATTTCAGGGTGAAATTGAGTTGGGTCGACTGGTTGTGCTCCAGCAGTTTCAGGCCCGGCCTGCCCGGCAAGTGATGGGCATTCACCGGATGGCTCACCGGCTCGATGCAGAAGAACCCCAGCCCCGGCGGGCAGTACAGCAAAAAGTAATCGGCGCCGGTGGCCTGGCATTCCAGGGTGTAACCCAACTCCGGCTGTTCGATCCGGCAATGCCCGTCCCATTGGCAAAAACCGTTGTCGACCAACGCTTGGGGCAATCCCTTGAGCTGTTGGAAATCCCAATCGGCGTGTACGGGTGCCAGCGCCGTCGGCAGCTTGGACGCATCACTCATCCATACCTGCCCAGCCTTGGCCTGCAACCGCGTACCCGCCCGGCGCGGGAAGTAAGGATGCAAGCCCAAACCGTGCCACGCGGCGGCTTCGGCCAGATGCGTCACGCTCAGCCCGATACTCAACACGCCGTTGCTCAACCCAAACCGCTGCTCGGCGCGATAGGCGAACGGCGTGGCGCATTCCAGCGCAAGCAGCACTTCATCCGCCGACTGGCTGACCACGCGCCACGCCTGTTGCCAGGCCGAACCGTGAATCGGCAGCGGATCGGTCGCGCTGTTGGGCGTGAGTGCCAGCCAGCCGGCGGGCGTGTCGAAACCGCCGTTGGCAATGCGATTGGACCACGGCGCGAGGGGATAGCAGGCCAGTTTGCCGGGCAGGCCGCTGCCCAGCGCCGCTTGATCGCTAGGCCGCAGCAGGGGCTGGCCGCTGGCGCGCACGCGCCAGTTGACGATGCTGCCGCCCACGGCCGGGGCGAGGGTGAGGTGGGTCAGGTGATCTTCCAGTTCAATCAGCATCACAGCACCAGCCCTGGCAGCCACAGCGATAACGCCGGAATGTAAGTCACCGCGATCAGCACCAAAAACAGCACGCCATAGAACGGCAGCAGCGCCTTCACGGTGTTCTCGATACTCACCTTGCCCACCGCCGCCCCCACGAACAGCACCGCGCCGACCGGTGGAGTGATCAGGCCGATGCCGAGGTTGACCAGCATGATCATGCCGAAGTGAACCGGGTCGACGCCGATGCCGAGCACCACCGGCAGCAGGATCGGCGTGAGGATCAAAATCAGCGGCGCCATGTCCATCACCGTGCCGAGCAACAGCAGCATGACGTTGATGCACATCAGGATCACGTAGCGGTTGTCCGACAGGGTCAGAAACAGCGTGGTGATCTTCGCCGGGATCTGCATCAGGGTCATGATGTAGCCGAAGCTGGCCGCGAAGGCGATCAGGATCATCACGATGGAAATGGTGCGTACCGTGCGGTGCATCAGCTTGGGCAGCTCGTTCCATTTGTAGTCGCGGTAGATGAACATGGTCACGAAGAATGCCCACAGCACCGCGATCGCAGCGGACTCGGTGGCGGTGAAGATGCCCGACAGGATGCCGCCGAGGATAATCACCATGGCCATCAGGCCCCACAGTGCGTCGGCGCAGATTTTCAGCGCTTGCTTGAGCGGGATGACTTCGCCCTTGGGGTAGTCGCGCTTCTTCGCGAAGATCAGGCACAGTACCATCAGGCACGCGCTCATCAGCAGGCCCGGGACCACGCCGGCCATGAACAGCGAGGCGATCGACACCGTGCCGCCCGCCGCCAGGGAGTAGAGCACCGAGTTGTGGCTGGGCGGGGTCAACAGTGCTTGCACCGAACCGCTGATGGTCACCGCCGTGGCGAACTCCCGGGGGTAGCCACGGCGTTCCATTTCCGGGATCAGCACCGAGCCGACCGAGGCGGTGTCGGCCACCGAGGAGCCGGAGATCGCACCGAAAAACGTCGAGGCCATGATGTTCACCAGGGACAAGCCGCCGCGCACAAAACCCACCAGCACCCCGGCGAACGCCACCAGCCGCCGCGACATGCCGCCCTCGGCCATGATCGCGCCGGCCAGCACGAAGAACGGAATCGCCATCAGCGAAAACTTGTTCACCCCGCCAGCGATCTGAATCATCAGGGCCTGGTACGGAATGTCGATCCACCACGCGCCGATCAACGCCGACAGGCCCAGGGCATAGGCCACTGGCATGCCGATCAGGATCAAGCCGACAAAGCTGCCCAACAGAATCAACGCGTCCATATCAGGCAGCCCCTTCGCTTTCTTCAACCAGATCGAAGCGCACGACCCGTCGGTTGCTCTGGTCACCGAGCACGAGTTTTTCCGCCACGAAGACCAGGGTCAGCAACCCGCCGATCGGGATCGGCATGTAGGTGATGCCCACGCGCAGAGTGGGGATGGCGCTCATGAACTGGTTCCAGGTGGACAGGCACAGCTTGCTGCCCCAAATGGTCATGAACAGGCAGATGGTGCCCATCAGCAGTTGCGAGAGGATGCCGACGACCTGGCGTTGGCGCGCAGGCAGGCGGTCGGTGACCATTGCCACCGACATATGCGCCCCGGCGCGGTAGCTGGCGGCGGCGCCGATAAAGGTGAACACCAGCATCAGCAGGATGGCGGTGGGCTCCGGCCAGCTGGAGCCGGTGCCGAGGATGTAGCGGGCGAAGATGCCCCAGGGGATGATCAGCGCGACCCCGAGGACCGAGAGGCCGGCGACCCAGATGCAGGTCATGTAGAGGCGGTCGTTGATGCGCAGCACTAGATTCTTCATGGCGTTCACCGTGACCGGGCGCGTCGATGCCGACCGCGCCGGGCCTTATGCGAGAGGCAGGGCGGGTTATTGAACGGCGTCGATGCGCGCGATGATATCGGCGTAAGGCGCGCCGTACTTGGCGCGAACCGCGGCGGTGGCGTCGTAGAAGGGCTTTTTGTCGACGCGGATGAACTCCACGCCGGCCGCCTTGAGCTTTTCCTCGCTGCTGGCGGATTTTTTATCCCACAGCGCACGCTCATCGGCCTGGGCGGCCTTGGCGGCGTTTTTCACCATGAGCTGTTGCGCGGGAGTGAGCTTGTTCCAGGTGATTTTCGACATCACGATCGGCTCGGGCAGGATCAGGTGCTCGGTGAGGGTGTAGTACTTGGCGTTCTGAAAGTGGTTGTGTTCCAGCAGGGTGGGTGGGTTGTTCTCGGCACCGTCGATCACCCCGGTCTGCAAGGCACTGAAGATCTCGCCGGTGTCCATGGCGATACCGTTGGCACCCATGGCGTTGAAGGCATCGATGAACAGCGGGTTGCCCTGCACGCGAATCTTCATGCCCTTGAGGTCTTCGATCTTGCGCACCGGTTTTTTGCTGTAGAGGTTGCGCGTGCCGCCGTCCATCCAGGCCAGGGCGACCAGGCCGAATTCGGAGTCGGTGATCTTGGCGAGGATTTCATCGCCGATCTCGCCGTCGATGACTTTGCGCATATGCGCCTGGTCGCGGAACACGAATGGCAGGTTGAACACGTTCACGTCCGGCACCACCGGGCCGACGATGCCGAGGCTGACCCGGGTCATCTGGATCGCGCCGACCTGGGCTTGTTCGACGACTTCTTTTTCCGAACCCAGGACGCCCCCGGGGAAGTACTTGAAGGTCAGTTCGCCGTTGCTTTCTTGGGTGAGGGCCTTGCCCATGTTCTCTTCGGCCACGACGGTGGGGTAGCCGGCGGGGTGGATGTCGGCGAATTTGATTTCCAGCGCGTGGGCGGCGCTGCTGAGGGTGAAGATTGCGGCGGCGAGCAAGGTGCGTTTGAAGTCCATGAGCGGTCACTCCTGTCTTGTTATTGTTGTATTCAAGGCACAGCGATGCAGCTAGAGGGCGAAGCGGGGTTCGGGCAGTCCTGTCGTGCCGGGGTTGAGGGCGAATACGCCGCCGGACAGCGACTGCTCGCTCTGGTCGTCACGGATCGAGGTGACGAACAGGGTGTCCAGGCGACTGCCGCCAAAGGCGCACATGCTGGGTTTTTTCACCGGCACGCGCAGGGAGCGGTCCAGGCGACCGTCGGGGGTGAAGCGGTGGATCAGGCCGGCGTCGTTGGCGCAGATCCAGTAGCCGCCGTCGACATCCACGGCTGCGCCGTCAGGGCGGCCTTGGTGTGGCTGCATGTCGACAAACACGCGGCGGTTGGACGGTGTGCCGGTGTCGGTGTCGTAGTCGAAAGCCCAGATCTGTTGCACCAGCGGGTGCGAGTCCGAGACATACATCGTGCGGCCATCGGGGCTGAAGGCCAAGCCATTGAGGGTGATAAAGCCGTCCAACTGCGCATGCGGCGCGGCGCCCGACGCGTAACGGTAGAGGATGCCTGCGGGCGCATTTGCGCTCATGTCCCGCACCATGCTGCCGGCCCAGAACCGGCCCTGGCGATCGCAGCGCCCATCGTTCAGGCGCATGTCCGCGCGCGGGTGCGCGACCTCGGCCAGGGGCGTGGTGTCGAGGCTGCCGTCGTTGTGCGCGGTGAGCTGGAAGAAGCCGCTTTCCATCCCGGCGACCCAGTTGCCCGCATCGGTGCGGGCAATGCAGGCGAGCATCTGCGGGGCTTTCCACACGTCGATATAGCCGGTGGCGGCGCTCCAGCGTTGCAGGCCGCCGTTGGGAATATCCACCCAGTACAGGGCGTTTTCTTCGGGCACCCACACCGGGCATTCGCCTACGGCGTTGCGGGCGTCGACAATCAATTCAGCGGTCATGGCAACTCACTCCCTTGGGTTAGTGTGACGTCAGTCACCGAACGGCCCGGCGGCGCAGAACGCACCGCCCTGGTAGACCTTGGCCGGGTCGTCGGCGGCCAGCGGCGGCTGGCGCTCGACCTGGGCGCGGAATACTTCGGAGCTGTCTTTGGGGGTGAAGCCCAGGTGCGCGGCGTAGCGGTTGTCCCACCAGGTGTCGAGGTTGGCCGACATGCCGTAGACCACGGTGTGGCCGACGTTCGGCGTGTACAGCGCGCGTTCGAGCAGTTGGGTCAGGTCATCGAAGCTCAGCCAGGTGTGCATCATCCGGCGGTTCTGCGGTTCGGGGAACGACGAGCCGATGCGGATGCTCACGGTCTCGATGCCGTAGCGGTCGAAGTAGAAGCTGGCCATGTCTTCGCCGTAGGACTTGGACAGCCCGTAGTAACTGTCCGGGCGACGCGGCGAGTGGGCGTCGAGGTGCTCGCCCTGTTGATAGAAGCCGATCACATGGTTGGAGCTGGCGAAAATCACGCGCTTGACGCCATGGCGGCGGGCGGCTTCGTAGATGTGAAAAATCCCGCAGATATTGGCGCCGAGGACTTCTTCGAACGAGCGCTCCACGGATACGCCACCGAAATGCAGGATGGCGTCGACGCCTTCGACCAGGTGGTGTACCGCGTGTTTGTCGGACAGGTCGCAGGGCTGCACTTCTTCATTGGCGCCGGCGGGGGCCATGTCGGCGATATCCGACAGGCGCAGCACCTGGGCATACGGCCGCAGGCGTTCGCGCAGCACTTTGCCGAGGCCGCCGGCGGCACCGGTGAGGAGGAGGCGGTTGAAGGGCGCTGGGGTAGTGGTGGTCATCTGGATTCCAGTTTTTGTTGTAGGTTGTCGTATGACTATGCCGAAGTATTGTTAGAGAGTCCCCGCTTGTCAATGTGGGAGGGGGCTTGCCCCCGATGGCTGTGGGTCAGTCACAGAGACATTGCCTGATACACCGTCATCGGGAGCAAGCCCCCTCCCACAATGGATGTGCCCGGGTTTTAGATCTTTAAAGCAACGAAATCGGGTAGCTGACGAAGACCCGGTTCTCATCGAACTCGTTATTGCTGAAGTCCCGGCGCATGGTCGAATTGCGCCAGCGCACGTTGAGGTTCTTCAAGACACCGCTCTGCACCGTGTAGGCCAGTTCCGATTCGCGGCCCCATTCCTTGCCATCGGTGATCGTGCCGGTGTGGACGTTACTGCCGCTGATGTAGCGGTTCATCAGGGTCAGGCCCGGAACGCCGAGCGCCGCGAAGTTGAAGTCGTGGCGCAGTTGCCAGGATTTCTCCTTGGCGTTGTCGTAGCTGGCGTTGTAGCTGTCGTTGGCCAGGGTGCCGCCGCTGGTGCCGTTGACCCGCATCCATGCGCTGTCGCCGCTGAGTTTCTGCAGGCCGACGTAGAAGGTGTTAGCGCCGTATTTGGCCGAGAGCAGGGCGAATGCGGTTTTGTTGTCGAGGTCGCCGGCCAGGGCGCTGCCGTCTTCCTTGCCGTTGAAGAAGCCGAGGTTGGCGCCCAGGGTCCAGTCGCCCAGCGGCTGGCTGTGGGTCAGGTTGAGGTACTGCTGTTGGTAGATGTCGGTCAGTTCGGCGTACCACAGGCCGACCTGGGTGCGCTTGTCGTTGAAGGTGTATTCGGCGCCGCCGAAGTTGAAGCGGTCTGAGGTGAAGGCGGCTTTGCCGTTCATGAACATGTCTTCCATGCTCGCATCGTTGCGCGGGCTGTTGCCGCGAAACTGCCCGCCGTAGAGGGTCAGGCCGGCGATTTCATTGGAGGTGACCTGGCCGCCCTGGAAGGTTTGCGGCAGGGAACGGCCATCGTCGGAACGCAAAATCGGCAGCACGGGCATCCATTCGCCGACTTTCAGTTCGGTCTTCGACAGCTTGGTTTTCAGCGCCACGCCCAGGCGCCCGAAGTTGTCGGCGGGGCGACCGTCGTCGTGAACCGGCAGCAACTGGGTGCCAGCGGTACCTTTGCCGCCGTCGAGCTTTTGCGAGTACAGGCCCAGCACATCAATCCCGAAGCCCACGGTGCCCTGGGTGTAGCCGGATTTGGCGTCGAGGATGAAGTTCTGCGTCCACTCTTGGGCCTTGGCCTGGGGGTTGGACGGGTTGGTGAAATTGCGGTTGAAGTAGGCGTTGCGTAAGTTGAGCGTAGCCTTGGCGTCGTCGACAAACCCTTCGGCCTGGGCGATGAGGGGCAGGGTGAAAGCCAGGCTGCCGAGGCCGATAAGGCCGAGACGCGAGGAGGAATTGCGGGCGGATGGACGCACAGTGACGCTCCCTTGGGTTTGTTGTTTTTATTATTTGTCATACGTCGTCGTACAACATTGGGGCGATATTTGCGGGGTTTTTGTGGCTTGTCAATCAGAAGTTATACGATGACTACGCTTCACTGAGCAGAAGTGGTCGTGGTCCAGTGGGGAAGCTGACTATGGATTCAGCCGGCCATCGCCATCGGGGGCAGCGTGCCGAGGAGGGAGACGGCGGCTACCGCTGAAATACCTAGTAACCATTCAGCCGTCACACTGGCCTTCAAGGTCTCCAGTCGTTGTTCGCAGCGCTCGATACGCAAGCGGTTCAGCAGCGCCAGGGCCAACATGCCCAGCACCAGCATCGCCTTGATCAGCAGAATCAGGGCGAAACCGTTGAACAGCGGGGTGGGCCACAGTTGCCCGGTCAATACACGCACGTTGATCAAGCCGGTGACCAGCAAGCCGGCGACCAGGCCATAACCCGCGCCGCTGAAACGCCGCAGAATCGGCTCCAGCCCATGGCGCTGCGGTTGGCGCAGGATCAATACCAACAGCAGCAGACCGCCAAGCCAGGCGCCCACGCACGCCAGGTGGACGACCTGATTGAGGATCAGCAACTGGCCGCTGAGCCCGTTGAGCATGGCGCCGTGACCGACCGGGGCCAGGGTCGCCAGCAGCAGGCCGATCAAGGGCAGGCGCAACGCCGACCAGGGTTTGATCAAGGCGATCAACAGCAGCACGTTGAGCAGCAGATGCCAGAGCCACACTTGGCCGAAAAAGGTCTTGCCCAGCACCAATTGCACAGTGGCCGGTTGCAGTGCGGCGTCCCAACTGCCGGCCATGCTGACCGTGATCAGCAGCAACCAGGCCACGCCGGAGCCGAGCCCGAGCCAGGCCAGTGCTCGGCTGATTCGCAGCACTTGCCGGTCCAGCGCCGGCTGCGGTGCATTGCCCATCAGCCAGGGCCTGAATACACAGGCCCCGAACATCAACAAGACGACGATGAAATGCAGGAAACGGCACAGCACCAGCAGCGTCGCCATAGGTTATTGGCCGACCTTGAAGCTGTATTCACCGTTGCTCTTGTGGGTGTCGACCGAGACCGCGTTCCACACCACTTTGTAGGTACCGGCTGCGAGGGGCGCGGCGGGCGTCACCACCAGGGTTTTCTTGTCGGCATCCGGCGTTGCCAGGCCCTTGATTGCGATTTCGGTGCCGTCCTTGCTCAGGGAAACCTTGGAAAAGGTCGCCTCCACGCCTTCGCTGAAGGTCAGGCGCACATCGTTCGGTGCCGCGACGCTGCTGTCTGCCGCAGGCGTCGCGCTCTTGAGGTGAGCATGGGCAAACGCCGCCGAAGCGCCCAGCAGCGAGGCCAGCAGAGCGACGGTGGTCAGGGTTTTCTTGATCAACATTGAGCAATACCAATCAAAGGATAGGACGGGCAGTGTACGAAGTTTCGGCTCCTCCTGTCGCCCCGATCTAGAGCGGGTGGTAGTCTTTCCGTTATGTCTTTGTCGGGGAGCCCTTATGGGCAAGCACAAGATCGGAATTCGTCGGGTCAACGTCGAAAAAATCCTGCTAGCGGCGGAAAAAATCTTCGCCGAGAAGGGCTATGGCAGCACCGCCATGGCCGATATTGCCGCCGAAGTGCAACTGCCGCGTTCCAACCTGCATTACTACTTCACCACCAAGAGCGAGCTGTACAGCGCGGTGCTGTTCGATCTGTTGGAAGTGTGGAAGCAGGATGCCCTGAGCTTCGAAACCTTCGATGACCCGCGAGTGGTGCTCAGCAGCTACATCCGCGCCAAGATGCAACGCTCGCGCACGCGGCCGTATGGGTCGAAAGTCTGGGCCAACGAAATCATCCACGGCGCGCCGACGCTCGGTGAGGCGCTGGATGAAAGCCTGTACGACTGGGCCAAGATGAAGGAAGCGAAGATTCGCCAATGGGTGGAAGACAAACGCATCCTGCCGGTCGAGCCGGCGAGCCTGCTGTATATGATCTGGGCCTCGACCCAGCACTACGCCGACTTTGATCATCAGGTGAAGATTCTGAACGATCACCAGCCGTTGTCGGATATGCAGTTCGAGAGGGCGATTCAGACGGTGACCAGTGTGATTTTGCGCGGGATTGGGTTGGAGCCTTGAGCCTTGAGGCTTGAGGCTTGAGGCTTGAGGTTTGTGGTGAGGCTGAGGGCCTCATCGGGGGCAAGCCCCCTCCCACATTGACTGCATTTGTCTGAAAGGATGCGGTCAACTGTTTGAGCCTTGAGCCTTGAGCCTTGAGGCTTGTGGTGAGGCTGAGGGCCTCATCGGGGGCAAGCCCCCTCCCACATTGACTGCATTTTGTCTGAAAGAATGCGGTCAACTGTTTGAGCCTTGAGTTTTTGTGGTGAGGCTGAGGGCCTCATCGGGGGCAAGCCCCCTCCCACATTGACTGCATTTTGTCTGAAAGAATGCGGTCAACTGTTTGAGCCTTGAGTTTTTGTGGTGAGGCTGAGGGCCTCATCGGGGGCAAGCCCCCTCCCACATTGACTGCATTTTGTCTGAAAGAATGCGGTCAACTGTTGGAGTCTTGAGTTTTGTGGTGAGGCTGAGGGCCTCATCGGGGGCAAGCCCCCGATAGCGCTCTACAGGACTACACCGCTTCCCGGTACGGATTACGCGGATCCTGGGTCCAGTTCAAGAACGGCTTGCCGGTGTCCACCGGCACCATCTCGATGCAATCGGCCACCGGGCAGGTGATCTGGCACAGGTTGCAGCCCACGCATTCGTCATCGATCACTTCGTACTTATGCGTGCCGTCCGCCTGTTTCAAACTGGCGATGGCCTGGTGCGACGTATCTTCGCAGGCAATGTGGCAACGCCCGCAGCCGATGCAGGCGGCCTGATCGATCTTGGCGATCACCTGGTAGTTGATATCCAGGTACTTCCAGTCCGTAGTATTGCCCACGGCGTGCCCGGAAAAATCCTGCAGACTGGTGTAGCCCTGACTGTCCATCCAGCGCGACAGGCCGTCCTTCATTTCTTCGACGATGCGAAAGCCATGCAGCATCGCCGCCGTACACACCTGCACGGCACCGCAGCCGAGGGCGACGAATTCCGCCGCATCGCGCCAGTTGCCGATGCCGCCAATGCCGCAGATCGGCAGGCCGTGGGTCTGCGGGTCGCGGGCGATTTCGGCGACCATGTTCAGCGCGATCGGCTTGACCGCCGAGCCGCAGTAACCGCCGTGGGTGCTCTGGGTGCCGACCGTCGGCAGGGCGACCATGCGCTCCAGGTCCACGCTGGTGATGGAGTTGATGGTGTTGATCAGCGACACCGCATCCGCACCGCCGCGATACGCCGCACGCGCCGCCACCCGGATGTCGGTGATATTCGGCGTGAGCTTGACGATCACCGGCAGCGAACAGTACGTCTTGCACCAGCGCGTCACCTGTTCCACATACTCCGGCACCTGGCCGACCGCCGCGCCCATGCCGCGCTCCGGCATGCCATGGGGGCAGCCGAAGTTCAGCTCGATGCCGTCGCAGCCGGTGGCTTCCACCAGCGGCAGGATGTTTTTCCAGGACTCTTCGACGCACGGCACCATCAGCGACACGATCAGCGCGCGGTCCGGCCAGTCCTTTTTGACCTGGGTGATTTCGCGCAGGTTGATCTCCAAAGAGCGGTCGGTGATCAGCTCGATGTTGTTGATGCCCAGCACCTCGCGGTTGGCGCCGTAATGCGCCGAGTAACGCGACGACACGTTGACCGCCGCCGGGTCTTCCCCGAGGGTTTTCCAGACCACGCCGCCCCAGCCTGCTTCAAAGGCGCGGACCACGTTGTAGGCTTTGTCGGTGGGTGGCGCGGAGGCCAGCCAGAACGGGTTGGGGGCTTTGATACCGGCGAAGACAATCGAGAGATCGGCCATTACGCAGCCTCCACGTTGAGCATGAGTTGGGCGTGCATGGCTTCTGCCGCCAGCTTGCCGTGTTGCACCGCCTGTACGGTGAGGTCCTGGCCGAGGCTGACGCAGTCGCCGCCGGCATACACGCCGGGGATGCTGGTGCGCAGGTGTTCGTCGACGAAGATGCGTTCGCCGACCCGCTGCAGTTGCTGGGCCAGCGGGTCGTGCAGTGCGGCGTTGTCGAAACCTTGGCCGATGGCCTTGAAGATCGCATCGGCGGCCAGTTCGAAGGTTTCGCCGGTGGGTTGCAGGCGCCCGTTGTCCAGGTGCGTGCGGGCGAAACGCATGCCGCGCACATGGCCTTGCTCGTCCAGCAGCACTTCCTCCGGCTGGGCCCAGGTCAGCAGGCGAACCTGATTGGCCTTGGCGATGTCCTGCTCATGGCTGGTGGCGCCCATGTCCGCCAGGCCCCGGCGGTACACCAGGTTGACGTCGCGGGCGCCGAGGCGGGCCATTTGCACGGCCATGTCGATGGCGGTGTTGCCGGCACCGAGCACGATGCAGCGGTCGGCCAGGGGCAATTGGGTGAGGTCGTCGGCCTGGCGCAGTTCGCGGATGTATTCGGTGGCGGCGAGCAGGCCGGGGGCGTCCTCATGGGGCAGGCCGAGTTGCTTGCTGGCGGCCAGGCCGAGGCCGAGGAACACCGCATCGAAGTGCTGGTGCAGTTCGCTCAACGACAGGTTGTCGCCCAGGCGCTGGCCGTGACGGATCTCGATGCCGCCGATCTGCAGCAGGAACTCCAGCTCCTTCTGCGCGAAGTCATCCACCAGTTTGTACTTGGCGATCCCGTATTCATTCAGGCCGCCGGCTTTTTCCCGGGCTTCGAAGATCACCACATCGTGGCCGTGCAACGCGGCGCGATGGGCGCAGGCCAGGCCGGCCGGTCCGGCGCCGACCACGGCGATGCGCTTGCCGGTGGTGGCGGCGCGCTGGAACGGGTGTTCGCTGAAGTGCGCGTTGTCGATGGCGTAGCGTTGCAACAGGCCGATCAGCACCGGCGCGCATTCTTCGCCGTGGTTACGCACGCAGGCTTGCTGGCATAGGATCTCGGTGGGGCAGACCCGGGCGCAGCTGCCGCCGAGGATATTGGCCGAGAGAATCTTCTGCGCGGCGCCTTGCACGTTGTCGGTGTGGAGATTGCGGATGAACGATGGGATGTCGATTTCGCTGGGGCACGCATTCACGCACGGCGCGTCGTAGCAATACAGGCAGCGCGAGGCTTCCAGTTGCGCCTGGCGAGCGTTGAGGGGCGGTGCCAGGTCGGTGAAATGGCTGGCGAGGGTCGCCCCGTCTTCATGGGGATGGGGGAGGTGGGTCAGGGTCTGGATCACGGTGTGGGCCTCACGGTTTTTTTCGGATTGCCTCTGGCGGGCATTTTTGTTGCCTGGGTTGCCCCCGATAGCGGTCTCAGCGGTTCACAGCAACCGGCTTGGAACGCTCAGCCTGCTTGCTCAACTGCTCGAACACCGACGGATACGCCGGCCGTTCCACATACCGCCCGGCACCGCGTTCGGCGCGCAGGTCGCCGTCGGCCCAGACCAGCTTGCCCTGGCTGATGGTGTGGCTCGGCACGCCGCGCACGGTCTTGCCTTCGAAGATGTTGAAGTCGACGTTCTGGTGGTGGGTCTTGGCGGAAATCGTGCGCGTGCCCTCGGGGTCCCACAGCACCAGGTCGGCATCGGCACCGACGCGGATTGCGCCTTTGCGCGGGTAGAGGTTGAAGATCTTCGCGGTGTTGGTGGAGGTCAGCGCGACGAACGCCTGCATCGACAAGCGCCCGGTGTTGACCCCTTCATCCCACAACAGCGCCATGCGGTCTTCGATACCGGCGGTGCCGTTGGGGATCTTGCTGAAATCGTCACGCCCGGCTGCTTTCTGCTCGGCGCAGAAGCAGCAGTGGTCGGTGGCGGTGGTGTGCAGGTTGCCGGATTGCAGGCCATGCCACAGCGCCTCTTGATGCCCGCGCGGGCGGAACGGCGGGCTCATCACGTAGCCGGCGGCGGTCTGCCAGTCGGGGTGGCGGTAGACGCTGTCGTCCAGCAGCAAATGCCCGGCGAGCACTTCGCCGTACACCGCCTGGCCTTTGCCACGCGCATAGGTGATTTCATCCAGCGCCTCTTTGGTCGAGACGTGTACCAGGTACAACGGCGTGCCGATGGTCTCGGCGATACGGATCGCGCGGCTGGCCGCTTCGCCCTCGACCTGGGACGGACGCGACAGCGGGTGCGCTTCCGGCCCGGTGATGCCCTGAGCCATCAGTTTGCGTTGCAGGTGATACACCAACTCGCCGTTTTCCGCATGCACGGTGGGTACCGCGCCCAGCTCCAGGCAGCGTTCGAAGCTGGCCACCAGGGTGTCGTCGGCCGCCATGATCGCGTTCTTGTAGGCCATGAAATGCTTGAAGCTGTTGACGCCGTGATGGCTGACCAGCTCGGCCATTTCCTCGCGCACTTGCTCGCTCCACCAGGTGATCGCCACGTGAAAGCCATAGTCGGCCGCCGACTTCTGCGCCCAGCCGCGCCATTGGTGAAAGGCTTCGAGCAAGGATTGCTGTGGGTTGGGAATCACAAAGTCGATGATCGAGGTGGTGCCCCCCGCCAGACCCGCCGCCGTGCCGCTGAAAAAATCCTCACTGGCCACGGTGCCCATGAAGGGCAGTTGCATATGGGTGTGCGGGTCGATGCCGCCGGGCATCAAGTATTGGCCGCTGCCATCGAGTACTTCGGTGCCAGCGGGAATATCCAGGCCCGTGCCAATTGCGCGAATCAGACCGTCTGCGCATAAAACATCGGCGCGGTAACTTTCGTCGTGGGTAATGATGGTGGCGCCACGGATCAACAGCGACATGTCGAGTTCCTCACAGGCTTGACCGGCTGGTGCCAGTTCTAAGTGTTGTAGTTGTTTTCAGCACAGGCTTGGTAAAAACCTGTCATCGGTGACAGGAATAGAAACTAGCCGGTGTTTTTAGAATGAGCAAGAAGATTTTTCCTACGCTTAGTTGGTCTTTAACTTATTGAAATATAAGGATAAAAAATCAAAATCACCAAAATGTGGCGACTGATCACCATTTTGACGCACTTGACAGGTTCCAAATATGAACAACATTTCTTATTGCAAATCAGGCGCTTGAGACATGCCGCTTGACGGCGGCGGTAAATAAAAATAATTGTGTTGCACCAGATTGAGTCCTGAACGTTCGGACAACTTGCGCGTTATCCAGCCTGCGTCACGCGGCAAGTACCGAAGGACTCATCGGCGTTTGAAATAAAGCTGATAAACATCAGCGAGTTATATATGCGGTGCAGGGTCAGGGCGGGTTGTCGGCACGTTTATTGAGTGCAGTGGCGGCTGGCCGGACCCTTGATGTCATGTTGTTTACGAGGTACTCCGGCCACCTGCACCGACCTTGCAGGTGAGCAACAATAATTCGAAAAAACCGTGGAGCGGCCATGCAACAGAACAGATCGCAAGTTATTGAACGCAACGGCCTGTACGAACTCGACGCCGGCCCCGACGTCCTCGACAGCCCTCGCTACAACCACGACATGGCACCGACCAAGGTGCATGAACGCACGTGGAACAAGTGGCACATCACCGCGCTGTGGGTCGGTATGTCGATCTGCGTGCCCACCTACACGCTGGGCGGGGTGCTTACCGCGTACTTCGGTTTGTCGGTGGGCGAGGCGCTGATGGCGATCCTCCTGGCCAATATCGTGGTGCTGATCCCGCTGACCCTCAACGCCTTCCCCGGTACCAAGTACGGCATTCCGTTCCCGGTGTTGCTGCGTTCGTCGTTCGGCATCCTCGGTTCCAACGTGCCGTGCCTGATCCGAGCGCTGGTGGCGTGCGGCTGGTTCGGCATCCAGACCATGTTCGGCGGGCTGGCGATTCACCTGTTCCTGGGCTCGATTTTCGAGGGGTGGAAGGCCTTGGGCGGCACCGGTGAGGTGATCGGCTTCATGATCTTCTGGACCCTCAACCTGTGGGTGGTGCTGCGCGGCGCCGAGTCGATCAAGCGCCTGGAAACCCTGTCGGCGCCGCTGCTGGTGGCGGTGGGCATTGGCCTGCTGGTGTGGGCGATGCCGAACGTGTCCCTCAGCGAGTTGATGGCGATCCCGCCCAAACGCCCCGAAGGTGCAAGCCTGACCGGTTACTTCATGGCCGGCCTGACCGCGATGGTGGGGTTCTGGGCCACCTTGTCGCTGAATATTCCCGACTTCAGCCGCTACGCCAAGAGCCAGAAGGACCAGATCCTCGGGCAGATTTTCGGCCTGCCGCTGACCATGTTCCTGTTCGCCGCCCTCGGTGTGATCATGACCGCCGCGTCGGTGAAACTGGTGGGCGTCAGCGTGTCCGACCCGGTGACGCTGATCGGGCATATCCAGAGCCCGGTGTGGGTCGCCGTGGCCATGGCATTGATCATCGTCGCCACCTTGTCCACCAACACGGCGGCGAACATCGTGTCGCCCACCAACGACTTCCAGAACATCGCGCCCAAGCTGATCAACCGCACTTCGGCAGTGATTCTCACCGGCCTGGTGGGGTTGGTGTTGATGGGCCACGAGCTGCTGAAGAAGCTCGGGCTGATCGTTTCCGATGTGAGCCTGGAGACGGTGTATTCCAACTGGTTGCTCGGCTATTCCAGCCTGCTGGGGCCGATCGCCGGGATCATGGTGGTGGACTACTTCATCACGCGCAAACAGCGCCTGGACCTCGCCGGTTTGTACCGTGACGACGTGTACCCGGCGTGGAACTGGAGTGGGTTTGTCGCGTTTGGCGTGCCGGTGGTGCTGACCTTGCTGTCATTGGGCAGCGACGTGTTCAGCTGGTTCTACAGCTATGGCTGGTTTACCGGTTCGGCGTTGGGCGGCGTGTTGTATTACGGGCTGAATGCCAGGCGTGGCCTGACGCCGATGCCGGCCAAATCCCTGCTGTAACGCGATGGAATGCAGTCAAACAGGTGGTCATTCCACCACTGCACGGGTGACTGACCCACTGCAATCGGGAGCAAGCCCCCTCCCACCTTTGAACTGCATTCCATTCATAACATGTAGCCTGAGGAGATCCCCATGAACGCTGCCCTAGACGTTCTGCAATCGACCCATCAGCACATCAACCGCGACCGTTTGTGGCAGTCGTTGATGGAGCTGGCCAAGCTCGGCGCCACCGCCAAGGGCGGCGTGTGCCGTCTGGCTCTCACTGACCTCGACCGCCAGGCCCGCGACCTGTTCGTGCAATGGTGCGTAGAGGCCGGGTGCAGCGTGACCGTCGACGGTATCGGCAACATCTTCGCCCGTCGCCCCGGGCGTAACCCCGACCTGCCGCCAGTGATGACGGGCAGCCATATCGACACCCAGCCCACCGGTGGCAAGTTCGATGGCTGCTTCGGCGTGCTGGCCGGTGTGGAAGTGTTGCGCACCCTCAACGACCTCAAGGTGCAAACCGAGGCGCCGCTGGAAGTGGTGGTGTGGACCAACGAAGAGGGCTCGCGCTTCCCGCCGTGCATGATGGGCTCGGGGGTGTTTGCCGAGAAATTCAGCCTGGCCGACACCCTCGCCAAGGTCGATGCGCAGGGTATCAGCGTCGGCGCGGCACTGAATGCGATCGGCTATGCAGGGACGCGGCCGGAGAGTGGGCACAAAGTTGGCGCCTATTTCGAGGCACATATCGAACAGGGGCCGATTCTTGAGGATGAAAAGAAAACCATCGGCGTGGTGCTCGGTGCCCTCGGGCAAAAGTGGTTCGACTTGACCCTGCGCGGCGTTGAAGCCCACGCGGGGCCGACGCCGATGCACCTGCGCAAGGACGCCCTGGTCGGCGCGGCCGCCGTGGTCGCGGCGGTGAATGCGGCGGCATTGGGGCATCAGCCGCATGCGTGTGGCACTGTCGGTTGTTTGCAGGCTTATCCGGGCTCACGCAACGTCATCCCGGGTGAAGTGCGTATGACCCTGGACTTCCGCCACCTGGAACCGGCGCGTTTGGATTCGATGATCGCCCAGGTACGCCAGGTGATCGACGAGACCTGCGCCAAGCATGGGTTGAGTTTTGAAATGACACCCACCGCCGACTTCCCGCCGCTGTATTTCGACAAGGGTTGCGTCGACGCAGTGCGCGATGCGGCGAATGGGTTGGGGTTGTCGAACATGGACATCGTCAGCGGGGCAGGGCACGACGCGATCTTCGTCGCCGAACTCGGCCCGGCGGGGATGATCTTCGTGCCATGCGAAGGCGGCATCAGCCACAACGAAATCGAAAACGCCGCGCCGGATGACCTGGCGGCGGGGTGTGCGGTGTTGTTGCGGGCGATGGTGGCCGCCTCGGCCGCCATTGCCAGCGGCAAACGCGCGGCCTGAAACGCGGTAAAACCTGTGGGAGGGGGCTTGCTCGCGATGGCGGTGGGTCAGTTACAGATGAGCTGGCTGAACCACTGCTATCGGGAGCAAGCTCCCTCCCACATGGGTTTTGCGGTGTTCATACATTGTGTGTCTGGCGCGGGATCAGTGTGGGAGGGAGCTTGCTCCCGATAGCAGTGGTTCAGCCGATACACATGTGATTGACCCACCGCCATCGCGAGCAAGCCCCCCCCTCCCACAGTTGAACTGTGTCTATACCCAAATGGCATCCCACAACGGGTAGTCGCCAATCCGGCTAACCAATCCCGCCCGCAATGGATTGGCCACCACATACCGGGCCATTTTCACCAGGTCGTCTTCCTTGCGCAGTGCCCGGTCATGGAAACTTTCCTGCCAAAGCCGCCCCTTGCGTCCGCTCGCACCGTTGACGCTCCGTGTGCTTTTGGACTTCACCTGGCGCATCAGGTCAGCCAGCGAGCCTTTTTTCAGTTCGAGCAGCCAATGGAAATGGTCCGGCATGATCACCCATGCCAGGGAGTTCGCCAGCCCCTGATACTGGGCTGACCGAAACTGCCAGACCACCAAGCGACCGAGATGGAGATTCTTGAATATCGGGATGCGTTCGTGGGTGTTGGTGGTGATGAGGTAGATACGGTTGGGTTCGCTGAATCGGCCGATACGCAGGCGGTGTGAAGCGGGTAAGTCGGGCATTCCCTGGCCTCTCTCTGGGTGTGTTTTGAGAGGCTAGATGGGTGAACTGCAGATTGAAGGGCAGGCTTTTGGCAGGATGTGTCTGTGCGAACGCTATCGGGAGCAAGCTCCCTCTCACATGGGCTCTGCGGTGTTCATACATTGTGTGTCTGGCGCCGGACCAGTGTGGGGTTGGCTTGAATCCTCCCACATGGGCTCTGCGGTGTTCATACATTGTGTGTCTGGCGCCGGACCAGTGTGGGGTTGGCTTGAATCCTCCCACATGGGCTCTGCGGTGTTCATACATTGTGTGTCTGGCGCCGGACCAGTGTGGGGTTGGCTTGAATCCTCCCACATGGGATCTGCGGTGTTCATACATTGTGTGTCTGGCGCCGGACCAGTGTGGGGTTGGCTTGAATCCTCCCACATGGGCTCTGCGGTGTTCATACATTGTGTGTCTGGCGCCGGACCAGTGTGGGGTTGGCTTGAATCCTCCCACATGGGCTCTGCGGTGTTCATACATTGTGTGTCTGGCGCCGGACCAATGTGGGAGGGGGCTTGCCCCCGATGAGGCCGGAACTGACGCCGCCGCTATCACAGCAATACCGCGTACCGACACGCCAATGACAGTGATTACACAGCAGTGACCGTGTTTCTCAACAGTCGGCCGGAAGACTGAATGTGTGCTGGATCAGTCGGTGATGTTTGGCTGATCCAGCCTCATCAAAGGCAAACCAGCTCCCACCTTTGAGCTGGTTTGCACAAAAAAAGCGTCAGGCGCCAGGTTGCCAGCCGCCGCCCAGCGCGGTGACCAGCCCCACACTCGCCTGCAACTGCCGTGTCTGCACCGCCTGCAAGGTCCGCTGTGCCTGTAACGCCGCTGTCTGCGCGGTCACTACATCCAGATAGCTCACCGCGCCGGCCTGGTAGCTGTTCATCGCCAACGCTTGCGTATGCTGCGCCGCATCTGCCGCGGCTTGTTCATCCTGTGCCTCCTGCTGCAAATCCCTTAGCTGTGCCAGGTTGTCTTCGACCTCGCGCACGGCTTTCAGTACCTGGCTGCGGTACTGTGCCGAGGCTTGTTCGAACTCGGCCTTGGCCTGGCGTTCGTTGGCGCTCAAGCGACCGCCATCGAAGATCGGCAAGTTCATCAGCGGCCCCAGCGCCCAATACCGATTGCCCGCCGACAGTAAATTCCCCACGCCTTGGGTCTGCCCGCCAATCAACCCGGTCAGACTGAAATCCGGGTACCACGCGGCCTTGGCCACGCCGATATTTGCGTTGGCCGCAAACACTCGGCGCTCGGCCGCCGCAATGTCCGGGCGACGTTGCAGCAGGTGGCTCGGCAGTTGCGACGGAATCCCCGGCAGGGCGATCAGTTGTTGGCTCGCCGGCAGTGTGAAGTCGCTGGCCGCCACGCCGACCAGTTCACCGATGGCATGCTCGGTGAGGTTGCGTTGCCCGCGCACTTCATCCAGTTGCGCCTTGGCTTGGGCGAGCTGGTTTTGCGCGCGGGTCAGGTCCAGTTCCGAAGCAATCTGGCCCTCGTAGCGGCTGCGGGTCAGTTGCAGGGCCTGGCTGAAATCCTCCAGCGAGCTGTTGAGAATCCGACTTTGCGCATCCAGCCCATTGAGCTGCACGTACAAGGTCGCCAACTGATGCTGCAAGCTCAAGCGCGCCACCGCCAGATCGTCGCCCGACGCTTGCGCCTGCGCATCACCCGCCGCCACCTGGTCGCGGATTTTGCCCCACAGGTCCAAGTCGTAGCTCAACGAAAACCCCGCCGTGTTGCTGTTGTAAACCGACGGCTGCGTGGTGCCGCGCAGCGGACGCGAGTCGGATTGGCGCTGACGCAGCGGTTGTGCGCTGGCGGTGATCTGCGGGAACAGCCCGGCATGCAATTGGCTGGCATACGCCTGGGACGCATCGAAGTGCGCCAGCGCTGCCGCCAGGTCCGGGTTGGCCTTGAGCAATTGCTGTTGCAACTGATCCAGGCGCGGTTCGCGGTAGAGCGTCCACCACTGCGGCGCCAGTTGGTCGGACGGCTGCGCGCTGTGCCAGGGGCCATCGCTGGTCTGTTCGCGATAGTTGGCCGGCAGGTCGATCGCCGGCACGTTGTAGGTCGGTGCCAGCGAGCAACCTTGCAACGCCAGCAGCATCACCGCGGCAAGTGGTTTAAGCCTTGGGCGCATGGGCACCTCCGGAGGCGTCGGCCAGTTGCACGGGGTCGCCTTCGCGCAGGGCGTCGGGCGGGTTGTCGACCACGCGGTCGGCGGGTTTCAGGCCCTGGTCGATCACCAGGCGTTCACCCAGGTCCAGGCCGATATGGATGGCCTGCAGGTGTATGTGGTTTTGCGCATCCAGCACCGCTACCTGAGTGCCTTGGGCACGGAAGATCAGCGCGCTGGCCGGGATGCTCACGCCATGGGTGTCTGCCGGAATCGGCAGGGTGGCTTCGGCGTAATCGCCCGGCAGCAACTCGCCGTTGGGGTTGTCGGCGACAAACTGCGCGAGCAGGGTGCCGGAGCGGCGGTCGATGGCGGTGGAGTCGCCGATCAGGTGCGCCTTGAAGTGTTCGCCAGGGTGCTCGGGAACACTCAGCTCGGCTTCAAGCCCGGGGTGGATGACGGCCGCGTAGTTCTGCGGCACCGGCACGTAGAGGCGCAACTGGTGGGTGTCGGCGATGTTGAACAGCTCCGGGTCGCTGTCGGTATCGGCCTTGATCAACTGGCCGATGTCGGTGTTGCGCGCAGTGATGGTGCCAGCGAACGGCGCGCGGATAGTCTTGTAGCTTTCCAGCGCCGATAAGCGTGCGTAATCGGCAGCGGCGGCTTCGGCGTTGGCTTTGGCCGCTGCGGCGTTGGAGGTTTTTTCATCGGCCTCCTGGCGCGACACCGAATGGCTGGCCAGCAGGTTCTGCCAACGCGTCGCGGTGGTGGCGGCCAGCCGCGCATTGGCCTGTTGCTGCACCAGGCGCGCATGGGTCTGCGCCAGTTGTTGATCGAGATCGGGGCTGTCGATTTCGGCGAGGATTTGCCCGGCTTTGACCTGGCTGCCGATGTCGACTTTCCAGTCCTTCAAGTAGCCGCTGACCCGCGCATGGATCGGCGCCTTGCTCCAGGCTTCAAGGTGAGCGGGCAGGCGCAGGGTGTCACCGGCTACGTTCTGCTGCGGCTGGAACACCATCACCTGCGGCACGGCGGCGGTTTCGGTCCAGGCGGTGACGGAGCGCTCGTGCATTGTGCGGGCGTACAGGCCGTTGGCGACCAGCAGGGCGGCCAGGGTCAGGCCGCCGACACCCATGAGCATCAGACGCTTGCGCGAGGGTTTGTGATCAGACGACATGGGGCGTTTCTCCAACAGTTGCGCGAGTAGGCTGACGACCGTGGACCAGGCTGAAGACCACGGGAACAAATAACAGGGTGGCGGTGGTGGCGAGGATCAGGCCACCGATCACGGCGCGGCCGAGCGGCGCGTTCTGCTCCTCGGACAGGGCCAGCGGCAGCATGCCGATGATCATCGCGAGGGCGGTCATGCACACCGGACGAAAGCGCGTGTAGCCGGCTTCCAGTGCGGCCTTGAGCGCATCGCCATGTTCGGCCAGGCGTTCCCGGCAGAAGCTCACCACCAGGATCGAGTTGGCGGTGGCCACGCCCATGCACAGGATGGCCCCGGTCAACGCCGGCACCGACAACGACGTGCCGCTGAGGAACAGCATCCACACGATCCCCGCCAATGCCGCCGGCAGCGCGGTGATGATCACGAACGGGTCGACCCACGACTGGAAGTTGACCACGATCAGCAGGTAGATCAGCACCACCGCGCCGAGCAGGCCGACGCTCAAACCGCTGAAGGCTTCATGCAGCGCATCGATCTGCCCGTGCAGGCTGATCGTCGCGCCTTTGGGACGCATGGACGCGGTGTCGTCCAGCACTTTTTGCACGTCGCGGGCCACGCCACCGAGGTCGCGGCCTTGCACGTTGGCGTAGAGGTCCAGGGTCGGCTCGATGTTGTAGTGGGTCACCACCGCCGGGCTTTGCACGCGGGAGATGCTGGCCACGCCGCCGAGGATTTGCGATTGACCATCGGCACCGGTCACCGGCAGTGCTTCCAGCGCCGGCAGGCTGTCGAGGCGGTATTGCGGGGTGGCGGCGACGATGGAATAGGACACGCCGTTGGCCGGGTTGAGCCAGAACGTCGGTGCGGTTTGCGAGCTGCCCGCGAGGGAGGCGACCATGCTGTTGGTCACATCGCGCTCGGTGATGCCCAGGCCGTTGGCGCGCAGGCGGTCGACATTCACTTGCAGCGACGGGTAGCCGGTGGACTGCTGGATGCGCAGGTCGGCGATGCCCGGTACGTGTTGCAGACGGCGTTCCAGTTCCACGGCGTAGGCGCGGTTTTCGGCATCGCTGCGCCCGGAGATTTTCACGTCCAGCGGCGCCGGCGCGCCGAAGTTGAGGATCTGGCTGCTGATGTCCGCTGGCAGGAACGCAAAGTGGCTGCCAGGGAAACTTTGCGGCAGCGCCTCACGCAGTTTTTTCACGTAGTCGGCGGTGGGCGCGTGGTGTTGTTTCAGGCTGACCTGGATATCGCCGTCCTGCGGGCCGATGGTGCCGCTGCTGCTGTAGGCCATGTCGATGCCGCTCAGCGGAATGCCGATATTGTCGACGATGGTGTCGAGTTCGTCGGCCGGGATCACTTCGCGTATCCGCGCCTCGATCCGGTCGAACGCCGCAGCGCTTTCCTCGATCCGCGTACCCAGCGGCAAACGCACATGCAGCGCCAGCGCCCCGGCGTCGGTGGCCGGGAAGAAATCCTGGCCCAGGCTGGGCAGCAGCAAAAACGAGGCGAGCACGCAGGCCAAAAAGCCGACGATGAAGCGCTTGCGATTGCCCAGGGCCAACGTCAGCAGGCCATGGTAGGTGTCGCGGATGTTCGAGAAGTGCCGCTCGAAACCCTGTTGGAAATTCAGCACCGACTGCAGCGCCGCGTTGCGTGGCTTGGTGTGCTGCTCGCCTTCGTGGTGGTTGATGAACGCATCTTCCGGGTGGTGGCCGGTGCCGGGTTCCGGCGTGTGCGGCTTGAGCAGGTACATCGCCAATGTCGGCACCAGGGTGCGCGAGAGAATGAACGAGCTGGCCATGGCGAAGATCACCGCCAGGGCCATCGGCCGGAACAGGTACCCGGCGATGCCTTGCAGCAAGAACATCGGCACGAACACGATGCAGATGCACAGCAGCGAGACGAACGCCGGGCCGACGATCTGCGCGGCGCCGTCGAGGATCGCAGCCTTCACCGTCTTGCCCTGTTCCAGGTGCCAGTTGATGTTTTCGATGGTCACCGTGGCGTCGTCCACCAGAATCCCCACCGCCAACGCCAGCCCGCCGAGGGTCATCACGTTGAGGGTTTGCCCGCTGACCGCCAGCAGCGCGATGGCCGACAGCACCGCCAGGGGGATCGAGGCGGCGATGATCAGCGTCGAGCGCCAGCTGCCGAGGAACAGCAGGATCATCGCGCTGGTCAGCAGCGCGGCGATGATGCCTTCCTGGGCCACGCTGCCCACCGATTGTTTGACGAACACCGACGCATCGCCGAGCAATGAGGTCTTCAGCGACGGCGGCAGGGTTTCGTTGATGCGCGGCAGCATCTGGCGGATGCCGTCGATGATCGACAGGGTGGAGATGCTGCCGTTTTTCAACGCTGGCATCAGCACCGCGCGATGGCCGTCGACACGCACGATGTTGGTCTGCGGTGGCGAACCGTCACGCACGTGGGCCACCTGGCCGATGGTGATCAGCGCACCGTCGACGGTCTTGATCGGCAGGTCGTTGAGTTCATCGATGGCCTTGGGGCTGTTGTTGAGCAGGATCGTGTATTCGTTGGGGCCGAGCTTGGCGGTGCCCACCGGGATGATCTGGTTCTGCAACGCCAGGGCATTGCCCACGTCCTGCGCGGACAAGCCTTTGGCGGCCAGCGCCTGCGGGTCGAGGTCGAGGGTGATCTGCCGCTGCTTGCCACCCATGGGCGTGGGCATGGCCAGGCCGGGCAGGGCGCTGAGGGGCAGGCGGATATTGTTCTGCACCAGGTCGCGGATCTTGGCTTCCGACAGTGTCGGGCTGGAGAACGCCATTTGCAGGATCGGCACCGTCGATGCGCTGTAATTGAGGATCAGCGGCGGCGTGATGCCGGGGGGCATTTGCTTGAGCACGGTTTGTGACACCGCTGTCACCTGGGCGTTGGCGGTGCGGATGTCGACGCCGGGCTGGAAGAAGATCTTGACGATGCCCATGCCCGGCAGGGATTGCGATTCGATGTGTTCGATGTCGTTGACGGTGGTACTCAGGGAGCGTTCGTAGGTGTAGATCACCCGCCCGGCCATGGCGTCCGGCGACAGGCCGTTGTACTGCCAGACCACTGCAACGACGGGGATGCCGATATCGGGGAATACATCGGTGGGGGTTCGCAGGGCCGCCATCGGCCCGATGATGCAGATGAATATGGCCAACACGATAAACGTGTACGGCTTTTGCAGTGCGGTCTTTACCAGCCCGAGCATGCGTGAACCTCCGAGGGAGCAGGATTGCAAACCCCGGCAGTCTTGCCCGACCCACCTAACACGCACCTTTCAGCCAGGTGAAGGAAGATTTAGGTATGGGCTGAAGATCGTTTCATGTGTATTCATTTGTTCTACAAAGGGCGGCTCTCCAAGCTTGTGACCCATCGGATGCGATGCGTCTTTTAACTGAAATTCTTTGGAGTTCTGCCATGTCACTCAAACCGTTATTGCTGATTCCCGCCTTGAGCGCTGTGTTGTTACTGTCGGCCTGCGCCGGCCCGATGCCCAAAGCCGACCCCAGCGAAGCCTGGATCGGATTGAAAGAAGAAGCGCCGAATGACCTGATGGCCGAGCGCGTCGACGGCAAACGCGTGGATGACGGGCGCTTTTTCGAAGTGCCGCCGGGAGCCCATCGTTTGGATGTGACGTTGTTCGAGGAAGAGCCGGGCGACGATAACCAGCAGGACTGCCAGGGTCGCGTGGAGTACGAGAACTTCAAGGCGGGTGAACACTACACCCTGATCGAATCCAGCCTGGGCACCACCGTGCGCGCATCGCTCCTGGATGGTCACGGTAAGGAAGTCGCGGCAACGCAGGACTTCAATTGCATGCCTGGCTAGGCGTGATGCACCGCCGTCTTGTGCGGCTTGGCGGATGCAGCCGGTTTGACGTGGGGGTGATGGTGCCGACGGGTAATGCGCAACACCCCCCACAACATGGCGGCGGCCACTGCGAGCCAACCGCAGATCAACAGGAAAATCGTCGTTGCAAGGCTCATTCTGGCCTCCTTTCGCCCAGCAGGGCGCACACACAGTCTTCTCAATGGACAGTCTAGTCAGACGACGGTTGCCTGCTATTGACCAATGGTCGTGTCGATCCAACTTCTTTGCTCTATCCCGGGCGTTTTACTGCGGTTCAAGGCTATACCCGAGCGGAAGAGCGTCCTATGATCAGGGCCCTTACCGGCAGTTGATCAAGAGGGTAGAAAATTGCGGTTACGGTCCAACGTTACAACGTCCTTGCTGCTGGCCTGCACCCTGGGGCTCGCGGCCTGTTCCGGGCAGCCGTCGAAACTGCCGGGCCTGCCGGAGCGTGTCGAGCTCAATGGCGTGCCGACGTTTCGCAGCGACGCTTATCAAAGCGGTCCCACGGCGTTAGCCAGCATGCTGTCGCAACAAGGCATTGTCATGACACCGGGCTTGCTGGATAAGCCGCTGCACTTGCCGGGCGACGAAGCGAACCTGGAGCGCAACATGCAGGTGCTGGCCCGTGAATACGGGTTGATGGTGTATCCGCTCGACGCCAAGCTCACCTCGGTGCTGGCGCAGGTGAGCGCGGGTTACCCGGTGATGGCGCGGATCGGCGGCGGCCTGTTGTCCAGCACGCACTACGTGGTCGTGGTGGGTTTCAACCAGCAGAAAAGCACGGTGCTGCTGCGCTCAGGCATGGATCGGCGGCTGTTGATGAGCTTCAGTGACTTTGAGTCGAAGTGGAGCAGCGCCGGTCACTGGGCAATCCTCACCCAGCGCCCGAGCCAGTTGCCGGCCAATGTGGATACGCAGCGCTGGCGCGAAGCGGCCAATGCTACCGCCCAGGCCGGGCAAGAGCAGGCTGCGGCGCAGGCACTCAAGGTATTGGCCGAAAGAAAGTAAGACACACCGCGCCCGCCACGTTGGGGCGCGGTGTGTTTTCGCGCTACACCACAGCGCCGAACAACGCCCCGACGCTGGCCGTAATGCCCATGGCCAGCACGCCCCACAGGGTTACGCGCCAGGCGCCGACGAAGACTTTCGCCCCGCCGGCCCTGGCCGCCACGGCGCCAAGGCTGGCAAGAAACAGCAGGGACATGCCGCAGATCCACGGCACCACGCTGTGCTCTGGCGCGATGAGCGTCACCGCCAGCGGCAACGCGGCACCGACCACGAAACTCGCCGCCGAGGCCAGCGCCGCTTGCAGCGGTTTGGCGGTGAGGGCTTCGCTGATGCCCAGCTCGTCCCGCGCGTGAGCTCCCAAGGCGTCGTGCGCCATCAATTGGTCGGCGACCTGATGAGCCAATTCGGGTGATACGCCACGCTGCATATAGATGTTGGCAAGTTCGCGGTGTTCGGCTTTCGGGTTACTCGCCAGTTCCGCTCGCTCTCGGGCCAGATCGGCGTGCTCGGTATCGGCCTGGGAATGCACCGAAACGTATTCGCCGGCCGCCATCGACATCGCCCCCGCCACCAGCCCGGCCATGCCGGTGACGATCAGCGAGGCGTGGCTGGCGTTGGCGGCGGCGACACCGATCAACAGGCTGGCGGTGGAGACGATGCCGTCATTGGCGCCCAGTACCGCGGCGCGCAGCCAGCCGATACGGTCACTGCGGTGGGATTCGGTGTGCCGGTGCATGAATTTCATCGGTGTGCGGGACTCACGTTCGTGGACGGGGTTGGGGCGGACGGCTTTCAATCTGCGCCTGCAGAATACCGCCGACAATCGATATTTCTTTGAGTTGTTCACCCTCGCGCAGCACGAACAACGCGTCCATCCCGCGTGCCTGCGCCAGGCGTGGGCCTTCGATTTCGCCCAGCACCATCAACGCCGTGGCCCAGGCATCGGCGAGCATGCACGAGGCGGCCACCACCGTGACGGCGGCGACGGTATTGCACAGCGGGGCGCCGGTGGCCGGGTTCATGGTGTGAGCATAGTGTCGGTCTTTCACGTCAATCCAGTGTCGGTAGTCGCCGGAGGTGGCGATGGCGGCGTCGCTGAGTTCCATGACCCCCATCACTTCACGCTGGCCACGGCTTGGTTTTTCAATGGCCACGACCCACGGTTGAGCATCCGGCTTGACGCCGCGGGCACGCATTTCGCCATCGATGCCGACCAGGTAGCGGGTCAGCCCGAAGCCGTCCAGGCAGCGCGCCAGTTCGTCGACGCCAAAGCCTTTGGCGATCCCGTTGAGGTTGAGGTGCAGCGGCGCGCGTTTGCGCACTTGGTGGCGTTGCGTGTCCACCGTCAACGCCGCAGTGGCCGACAGACCGCTGCGTGACGGCAGGGCGTCGATGGTCTGTTCTGTGACTGAGGGTGCGCCGGGACCGAAGCCCCAGGCGTCCACCAGATCACCGACGGCGATGTCGAAAGCCCCGCCGGATTGCTGACTGACCCGCAACGCGGCGGCCAACACCGTGGCCAGTTCCTGGGGCACCGGCAACCATGTTTGCTCGGGGCCGGCGTTGAGGCGGTTGAGGTCGGAATCGGCCTTCCAGGTGGACATCTGCTGGTCCACCCGGCCCACGGCCTGGGCCAGGCCGCGGTTGATCGCGTCGGTGTCGACGCCGGCCTCGGCATAGAACACGGCGGTATAGCGCGTGCCCATGGTCTCGCCGTTCAGGCTGTAGCGTTGGGGCTCAGTAGACATCTTCACGGTAGCGTCCTTGTGCTTTCAGGGCCAGCACACTCAGGTGGAGCGGGGCCAACACGTTATCCAGCGCTTGCATCACGCCTTTGGCCATCTCGCGGCTGCCGCACACCAGCACTTGGGCGCCGTTTTCGATCAGGACGCGCAACGCCAGGGCATCGCCGAGCAACCGGTCTTGCACATAGCTGTGCTCCTGAACCTGGGAGAACGCCGCGCGCAATGCGGTCAGGCGGCGGTCGGCCAGGTAACGCTTGAGCTCCGGTTCATAGAGAAAATCCGAAGCCGGGTTGCGTCCGCCCCAATACAGGTGCATCGGGTGTTTGGCGGTGTTATGACGAATAAAACCGGCCAGGGGCCCGATACCGGTGCCGGCACCGATCAGAATCACCGGGTGCGCGCCCGACGCCGGACGAAATTGCGGATTGGGCTGGATGAACGCTTCGACCGACCCGCCGATCTTCAGCTCATGCAGGAACCCCGAGCATAGGCCACCTTCGTGTTTGCGCACGCAGATTTCCAGCGTGCCGTCTTCAGAGGAACTGGCCAGCGAGTAAAAGCGCGGCACCGGGTTGTCCGGCGGCAAAATACCGACCAGATCGCCGGCCTGGAAGCTCGGTAGCGCGCCCGCGGCCTTGAAACGCAGGACGTGGGTCGGTGCGTTCACGGCTTCGCCATAGACGATGCGCTCGGTCAATTCCAGACGACGGCTGCGCGGGCGCTGCGCCGTGTGGATCAGCGGCAGCTCGTGGCCCAGTGGCGCCGCCAACGCATCGCCCCAGCGCGCAAATTCCTGCGAGGATTGACGGTTCACGGTTTCCAGCCCCAGCAATGGCGTGCCGCCGGCTTGTACCATCGCGTCCTGCACCTGATGGGCGTACTGACAGAATCGCGGAAACTGCCGGTCGCCAAACCCGAGTACCGCAAAGGGCAGGCCGGGTTTGAGGCCCACTTGCTGCAGCCGTGCCAGGAACTGCGCGGCCGACGCCGGTGCATCGCCGTCGCCGTGGGTGGCGGTGAGGATGAACAGGCGCTGGGCAGCGCGGTACTCGCCCTTCCAATCGTTCATCGCGGCGCTGTGAACCCGGTGCCCGGCCTGGTGCAACGCCGCGTGCAAGGTATTGGCAAAACCCCAGGTGCTGTTGGTTTCACTGCCCACCAGAATCACGCTGTCGGCGGCGTGGGCCGGGCTGTTATGGCGAATCTTCGGCGCGGCCTTGCGGCGGCGCCACCACAGCAGGATGCCGGTCACGCTCATCAACGGCACGCTGAGGGCGCTAACCCCGAGGATCAAGCCCAGCCACCAGAGGCCTTCGCCGGTGTGCAATTGATAGATCAGTTGATACAGGTTGTGCATTGAATCGTGGGCCTGATACGACAACAGCGTGCCGCTGACCGGGTCCACGTAGCCGTCACCCTGGGCGGTGCGCAGGGAAAACACGTCCTCGGGGTTACCGGGGCTCGGGTAAACCAGTTCGCGCAGGTCGTTCAGATCGATGGCCTGCAAGGCTTGCAGGTTGGCCACCGGCTGCGCCGCGCCGACGCTGATATGCGCGGGGAAGGCCGGCTCAGCCTGACTGCCGTCGGCGATCAAACCGAAGGTCGTGGCGCACATGTACAGCCCAGTCAAGGCCGACAGCAGCAGCCCGAGCACGGCCAGGCGCCCGACTTCGGCGTGCCAGCGCTGGCTGAACGAGCCGCGCAGCGGCCGCAACAGGTTGCGCAGGCCACCCAGGCGGCGCGCCAGCAACAGCGCGCCGGACACGCAAAGCATCAACATGAAGAGTGCGCCGACGCCCGCGATCCCATGCCCGGTGGTACCCATGAACAGCGAGCGGTGCAGGTCTTTTACCCAGCGCGAAACAACGGACGGCTCATAGGGCCCGAGGCCCTGGCCGGTCAGTGGATCGACGGTTTGCGCACCCGCCTGGCCGTCCTGGTTGTAGTAGATGATCACTGTTCCGGAGGCGCTGCGCTGGATCTGCTCCACCCCCGGAAAGTGGTTGGCGATGCGTCCCGCCAACTGGCCGACATTGAGCTGCCCGGCCGCGGTTGACGTGCCGTGCAGGCGTTCCAAAGCCGGATTGACGGACAGCACTGCGCCGCTGATGGCCAATATCATGACCAACAGGGCGGCGATCAGACCGGGCAGTGAATGGAACTGGCGAAGCATGTTCAGCCTCCAGAAGTCGCAGGTGTTACAGGTCGTAGGTAAAGGACTCGACATAAGTGCTGCCGCTGACCGGCTTGCCCGACCCGGCCGATGTCAGCGGGACACTGACGTCGGCGCGGCTGTCGCGCTTGTCTTCCACGGCGCTGTCGATACGGATCTGATACCCGGCGTCGATCAAGGTGTCGGCCAGTTCCACGCTGACGGTGAGGCTGCGGCCGCTGCCGACACTGGCGCCGCTGAGGCCGTCAAACTCGCTCGGCTTCATGGCGCTGCCACGCGCCCAGTCGCTCAGGTGCCGGTAGTACTTGGCCTTTTTGCCGGCGACCCAGAGGGTTTTCTGGTACTGGCCGTTGGCGTCGGTGACATAGATCGCCAGGTACGCGCCGTTGCCGCTGTAGTCCTTGAGTTGGGTGGTCAGGGTCACTTCGCGGGCCTGGGCCAGACCCGGCAGGGCAATGGCGCCGGCGAGGCAGGTTGCAGCAATGATCTTTTTCATGATGATGTCCTGGTTGAACGTTGTGGCGAGAGCCTGGACCTGCTGGCTGACAGCAACCTGAAAGCCGTGGAAAAACCGCTGATCATTCCGATCCAGGGCGGTTGAGGTAATCCCGGGCGTCGCCGTTGGCGCCGAAATGGATTTCCAGTTTGCGCAGACGAAGCGAGGCGGGTGCGTAGCTGGCTTCGATCGCATTGCCTTTGCGGTCGGTGCCCCTGAGTTCATAGCAGCCGTCGTCGACCTTGATGCGTTGCACGCTCCAGCCGTATTGCTGTTCCACTTGCTGGCGCAGGGTTTCGCGTGGTTGCCAGTCGCTGACCGGCTCGCTGCAGTCGTCGTCGGCCAAGGCGTTTGCGCCGAGCAGGACGCCCAGCAGTGCGGTGCTGACAATAAAAGCTGATTTCATGATCTGTCTCCGGCCGGATTGGCATTTGCGGCTTACCCTAAAGGGCATTCCTGACAACCAGCTGAATCTTCAGATTCACGTCAGGTAAGCTCGGTAAGGTGCGGCACGACAACCACCACAGGAGGTGCCAGATGCGGGTTTTATTGGTCGAGGATGCACCCGGGCTGGGCGAGGCGGTGCGCGAACAGATTGCCGACGACGGCCATGCGGTCGATTGGGTGCAGCGCCTGGAGCATGCGAACAACAGCGTGCGCAGCACGCCGTATGACCTGATCCTGCTGGACCTGATGCTGCCCGACGGTCGCGGGCTGGACTTTCTGCGCCAGCAGCGTTCGGCCGGCAATGTGACCCCGGTGATCATCCTCACCGCCCAGGACCAGATATCCGATCGTATCGCCGGCCTCAACGCCGGGGCCGACGATTACCTGGTCAAACCGTTCGACCTGTTCGAGCTGTCGGCCCGGGTGGCCGCCGTGGCCCGCCGTTACAGCGGCAACCCCAACCCGCAGATCAAACTCGGTGAGTTGCAGATCGATATGAACGCGCGCACCGTGCAGCGTGCCGGCGTCACCGTCGACCTGACGGCGCGCGAATGGGCGCTGTTCGAGGCGTTCGTGCAGCGCCCCACGGCGCTGTTGTCGAAGTCGCAGCTCGAAGAGCGCCTGTACGCCTTCGGTGCGGAAATCGAGAGCAACACCATCGAGGTCTATATCAGCCGCCTGCGCAAAAAACTCGGGCGCGACCTGCTGGAAACCGTGCGTGGCATGGGTTATCGGTTGATGGCCGGATGAAGTCGCCGATCAGCCTGCAAAAACGCCTCGGCCTCGGGTTGACCCTGGGCATGACCTTGCTCTGGCTGGGGGCGACCGTCGGCGCCTGGCTGGTGGTGCAACACGAATTGAACGAGGCGTTCGACAGCGCCCTGGAAGAGACCGCGCAACGCATCCTGCCCCTGGCCGTGCTGGAAATCAGCAACCGCGAAGAACCGCGCACCGCCCAGCACGTCGCCACCCTGAAGATGCACAAGGAATACCTGACGTACCTGGTGCGCGATGCCCAGGGCCAGATTCTGATGCAGTCCCATGACGCCAACCCGAAGATCTTCAGCGAACACCCGAGCGAAGGGTTTTCCACCACCCGAAAATACCGGCTGTACGGCGCGAGTGCGCTGCGCGATACGCTGTTCATTGAGATCGCCGAGCCGCTGGGGCATCGCCGTGAGGCGGCGCGGGAAGCCTTGTTGGCCCTGTTGATGCCGTTATTGGCGCTGATCCCCATCAGCCTGTTGGGCACATGGTTGTTTGTGCGCTTCAGCCTGCGCAGCGTATTGGCTTATCGCCGTGCCGTGGAAGCGCGTGGTGTGGGGGATTTGTCGCCGATCAGCGTGGCCCGGCTGCCGGCTGAAATCGACCCGTTGGCCGACGCGGTCAACCACCTGCTGGAGCGCTTGCGCAAGGCCTTGGAGGCCGAGCGCAGCTTCACCGCCAACAGCGCCCACGAGTTGCGCACGCCATTGGCGGCGACGCTGGCGCAGATCCAGCGTTTGCGCCAGGAAGCGCCGGAAGGCCCGTTGCGCGTGCGTGCGGCGAAGATCGAACACGCCTTGCGCGAACTGGCGCGGCTTTCGGAAAAACTCATGCAACTGGCCAAGGCCGAGGGCGGCGGGCTGTTGTCCGAGGCGCCCCAGGACCTGATTCCCTTACTGGCCCATGGGGTCGATGAGTGGAACCGCAGCAGCGGGCAGCGCATCCGCTTGCAACTGCCGAGCGAGGGCAGCGTGTATTGCGCGATCGACCCGGACGCGTTCGGCATCCTGCTGCGCAACTTGATCGAGAATGCGTTGAAGTACGGCGCGGCGGATCAACCGGTCGACGTCAGCCTCACGGACGATGCGTTGCTGCGGGTGGTCAACGGCGGACCGGCCGTGCCGGCGCCGGTGTTGCAGCGCCTGACCGAACGCTTCGTGCGCGGCAGCAGCGAAGCCAGCGGCAGCGGATTGGGCCTGGCGATTGCCAAGACCATCGTCCATGGGGTCAAGGCGCACATGACCCTGGCGTCGCCGGCCACAGGCCGGGACGACGGGTTTGAAGTGAACGTTCAGTTTTTGCGCTTGCCGGCCTGAACGTTCATCGCGCCCCGGCGGCGCTGCCGATCAGAAGTCGACGGTGACGCCTGTGTACAGCGCGCGCCCGTCGCCGGGTGAGTGCAGCGAGGCCTGGGCGCCGTCCGGGTCATACCAGACGTATTCGTAGTAGCGGTTGGTGAGGTTTTTCAACTGCAGGTCGACACTGACCGATTCGGTCACCTGGTAAGTCGCGCCGAGGTTCATCAAGACGTAGCCGCCGTAAGTGCCCTTGGTGTTCTCGCGTTCCAGGTAGTAATTCGTCTGGCCGTTCATCCACGCCGTCAACTGCAGCGCCCGCGTGGCCTTGTAGCTGACGCCGGCGTTGTACAGGTGATGCGGGATGTGGTCGATTTCCTGGCCTTTGCTGTTGGGCAAGGTCGCGCTGGGCTGGAGGATTTTCGAGTACTGCCAGGAGTAGGCCATCCAGATTTCGGTGCGTTCGTCCGGGTGCAGATTGACTTGCGCGTCGTAACCCCAGCGCCGGGTTTCGCCGACGTTGTCCGACTCGCCGCTCGGGTCGTTGAGGCGGCGACTGACTTCACCGCTGGCCTCTTGCTGCCAATAGGCGATGCGGCCGTCGATCCAGTCCGCCGGGGTGAACTTGACCCCGGTTTCCCAGCCGTCGTTGATCGACGGCGCCAGGTTGGTATCCCGCGGTGGAATCTTATAGGCCGCCGCGCCGGTGCCGACCTGGAAGGTCCGCCCCCAGTTGGCATAGACGCTGGCCACGTCCCACGGTGAATACACCACGCTGAGCTTGGGTTGTTTGATCAGCCCATAGTCGTTGATGTCGTAGTCCATGCCGGTCATTTCGTTGGTGAAGTCGCCCTGGATCTTATCGACGCGATACGCCGGGACGATTTTCAGCGACTCGAACGGCTTGATCTCGGCCTGGACATAGGCGCCGTAGGTGTCGAAGTCGAATCGCTGGTCGCGGGTTTGGGCCAGGCGCAGGCGGTCCTTGGTGCGGTAGCGCTCGCTCTTGTTCTGCTGCTGCTGCATGTCCGCGCCGCCTTCCAGGGCGAAGTCGTACAGCCAGCTGACTTGCGGGCGCCAGGTCAGGGAGGTGAGGGCGCCGTACTGGGTTTCGTAGGCGTCGCGCTCCTGCTGGGCGCTGGTGCGCCAGTATTGCGTCCAGCGCCGGTCGTCGAAGGTGTTGACGTAGGTTTTTGCCGACCAGGCCAGCGTTTCGGCCAGGTCGGTGTCGAAGTGCAGGCTGACCTGGTTCATCCGCCGCGTGCCTTTGTCGGTGGCGTTGTAGCTGTTGGTCATGGTCGGGTGCTGGTGGGCGTCCTCTTCGCTCAAGTAGCCGGGTTCCTGCGCCTCGGTTTCGTAGTGACGGGCGATCAGGCCGATGCGGTAGCTGTTGTCGTCCGGGGTGTAGAACCATTTGCCGGACATGGAAAACCTGTCCGCCTCGGCGTGATCGCGGTAACCGTCGGATTTCTGGTAGGCGAAGAAGTAGTTCTGCGTCCAGTTGCTGCCTTCGATGCCTTTGGCCAGCTGGGTTTCCTGGGTGTTGTAACTGCCGTAGCGCACCCGCGCCTTGGTGTAGTCGCCGCCGGTGCGGGTCAGCATATTGACGTTGCCGGCGATGTTGTTCAGGCCGTAGCGCGCATCGCTGGTGCCGCGCACCACTTCGATGCTGTCCAGCTCCATGGGGAAAATCATGTCCATGAACGGCATGTTGCCGTCGTTGCTGTTGCTCGGGATGCCGTCGATCAGCAACTTCACTGCGTTGACTTCGCCTTCGCCGTTGAAGCCGCGAAAGGAAATCTTGCCGGAAGTGGTGCCTTGGTTGAACTCGGTGAGGATCACCCCTGGCGCGCGACTGAACAGTTCCCAGCTGTAGTTGACCGGCATTTTTTCGAGGATGTCGGCGCCGAGAATGTCCACCGAGCTGAGCACGCTGCTGGTGCTCAGCGGGCCGCTGCTGGCGCTGGCGCCCTGGACCGTGACGGTGCCGAGGGTGAGGGTGGAGTCTTCGGTTTTACCGGTTTCGGCCAGTGCCGAGGACAGCGGGTTGAGGGCGAGCAGGCCGATGGACAGCAAGGGCCATAGCGGGCGGGACACAGAGACACGCTTTGCGCGAGGCAAAGTCATTCGAGCAGGCATAACGCACCATTCCTGATGATCAAGACACTTCGAGGACGCCCAGGCGGGCGGCTGACAAGCAGATCGCGCCGCCTATGGGGCGGCGCGGGTGTCGATCAAACGGTAGGGGAGGCGCGCGGGCTCAGGCTCGGCCAGCGGATTCTGGGGTGCAGCGTCGGCAACTCGGGGTTGTCGAGGGTGGTGTCGGGGGCGTATCGCGGTAGGAAATGCCTGTAGTAGTCGGATGGCAGCGCCGCCAGTCCGGCATGACCGCAGCAGCAATCGCTGTGTTTCATGGCGGTTTGCGACGGCGCCGACTGGAGCGGGTCGATCAGCTTGCTCAAGTTGGGAGGCAGCGCTTGCGAGGCGCCCCCCGAGCAGAATCCGCCCCACATCAACAGTCCCATGTCCGGCGTCTGCATGGCGCGGCTGAGCGGCATGGCCAGCATGTTCAGCACGATGGCCAGGCAGGCTAGCCAGGGACTGATGCGTTTGAGACGAGCCATGAACGAAGTCGACTGAAAGGGGTGAACATTTAGCGGCAGTTCAGGCGCAAAGTAAAAGCCTGTCTGTGCGCTATTTTGCCGCAGATCGTGGGCGTGATCCGCAACTCCGGTTAGCGATGCAACGGCCTGTTTTTGCGTGGCTTATGCCGAAAAAAATGCCCCGAGCATGTCGGGGCATTGGTCAGGCGGGCGTTTTGGGGGGCGCCGTTCAGCGACGAACCTCTGTCGCGTTCGGGCGGTTCTTCAGGTTCTTGTCGGCCTTGTAGCGCAACGCAACGTCCGGCACCGAACCGCTCTTGCCGGTCTCGACCCAGTTGCGGATACGGCTGGCGTCGGCGAAGTGGGTGAACTTGCCGAAGGCGTCGAGGATCACCAGCGACACCGGGCGGTTACCCATGCTGGTCACCAGCACCAGGCAGTGGCCGGCCTGGTTGGTGAAGCCGGTCTTGGTCAGCTTGATGTCCCAGTTGGCGCGGTTGATCAGGTGGTCGGTGTTGGAGAAACCCAAGGTGTAGTTGGGCTTGCGGAACGCCACGGTTTTTTCCTTGGTGGTGCTCAATTGGCTCAGCATCGGGAATTTGCGCGCGTAGGCCAGCAGCTTGCTCAGGTCCCTGGCGGTCGACACGTTATGGATGGACAGGCCGGTAGGCTCGACGTAATGGGTGCTGGTCATGCCCAGCGCCTTGGCCTTGGCGTTCATCGCCGCAATGAAGGCTGCGTAACCGCCCGGGTAGTGGTGAGCCAGGCTCGCGGCGGCGCGGTTTTCCGAGGACATCAGGGCGATCAGCAACATCTCTTTGCGCGGCATCTGGCTGCCGATTTTCACGCGGGAGAACACGCCTTTCATTTCCGGCGTGTCGGTGATGTTGATGTCGATGTATTCGTCCATGTTCTGCTTGGCTTCCAGCACGATCAGGCCGGTCATGAGCTTGCTTACGGAAGCGATCGGCACCACCACGTCCGGGTTGCTGGAATAGATGACTTTGTTGGTTTGCAGATCGACCAGCATGGCGCTGCCGGAAGCGATTTGCAGTTTTGAGGTGTCACGCGGGGCCAGGGTGGTTTCGGCGGCGTGCGCAAAGGTGCCGGTGAAAGCAAATAAAAGGCTGACGAGAGAGAGACGAATTTTCACGCGGATGAACTCGCTAAAAAAAGTAAGAAATACCGTTCTGCAACGGGCTTTATGAAAAATGACGTTACATTTTAGGAGTATGGATCAGAAAACGATAGAGAGCCTTTAAATAAAGGCTGTAAGGCGATGATTGGTTAGGCTTGTAGCCCATCGCGGGCAAAAAAAGGCCCGCTATGAGGGCGGGTCTAATGGGGATTTTCAAAGGAGTAGAGGTAGGTTGCGCCCGATCCTGTCGATGGCGGGTGAAAAGGATGTCGAAGAAACGCGAAACCGGGTGCTGCGCCTGGGTGAACGAGCCGGATGTTCGGGTGCATGTTCTATTGGGCAAGCCCGTCAGCGTCGGCAGTTCAAGGCGGCTACCTGCATTTTGCCAGCGTCCCCCACATTGACGATGCTCAGGCTGTCAGCGCCAGCCTCGGCGGCTTTATTGAATGCGGTGTTCAGCGCGTCGCCGTTGGATGAGCCCTGCACCGTGAAGGCTTTGACGACGTGGCAAGCGTGGGCGGATGAGGCCGTGACGAGGTTGACCTGTTTGCCCGCTTCAGTCAGTTGGGTGGTGCAAGCGGGGATCAATACCGCGATGAGGATCAGCAGAGGGACGGCATGTAGGTTGCGCATGGCTAAAGCACTCCTGGGGTTCCTGCGGCATCTGGCGGGCGCCGAACATGTCAGCCGCGGATGCACGATAGCAGAGCGTGAGGTTCATCAGAAACCAAAAGCCCTGCGACAAGGCAGGGCTCTTTTCAGCGCGGCTGTCGATCAGCCGTGCAGGGTTTCCGCTGCATACAGCGTGTTTTCCAGCAGGCACGCACGGGTCATCGGGCCAACGCCACCCGGTACCGGGGTGATCCAGCCGGCACGGGGCAGGGCGGTTTCGTACACCACGTCGCCGACCAGCTTGCCGTCTGCCTGACGGTTGATGCCGACGTCGATGACGATCGCGCCTTCCTTGATCCACTCACCTTTGACCAGGCCCGGCTTGCCGGCAGCCACTACCACCAGGTCGGCGCGGCCGACGTGACCGGCGAGGTCCTTGGTGAAGCGGTGGGTCACGGTCACGGTGCAGCCGGCGAGCAGCAGTTCCATGGCCATCGGGCGCCCGACGATATTGGAGGCGCCGACGATCACGGCGTCGAGGCCGTAAAGGTTGACGCCGGTGCTTTCGAGCAGGGTCATGATGCCTTTCGGCGTGCATGGGCGCAGCAGCGGGATGCGCTGGGCCAGGCGGCCGACGTTATACGGGTGGAAACCGTCGACGTCTTTGTCCGGGCGGATGCGTTCGAGCAACTGGGAGGCGTCCAGGTGCGCGGGCAATGGCAGTTGCACCAGGATACCGTCGATGTTCGGGTCATCGTTGAGGCCGTCGATCAGGTCGGTAAGGGCCTGCTGGGTGGTCTCGGAAGGCAGGTCGTAGGCCTTGGAAATAAAGCCGACCTCTTCACAGTCTTTACGCTTGTGCGAGACATAAACCTGAGACGCAGGATCGCTGCCGACCAGGATCACCGCGAGGCCAGGCGTGCGCAAGCCTTGCTGGCTACGCTCGGTGACGCGTTTGGCGATCTGCTGGCGCAGGCTGGCGGCGATTGATTTGCCGTCGATAAGTTGTGCAGTCATTACGCGTGATTAACCATCGAGAGGGGGAAGAAAAGTGCGCGCATTCTCGCATGCCAAGACGTGGGGGCAAAGGCGCTTGGTCTGCAAATTGGCCTAACCCCTTAAATAAAATGAATTTTTTTCAAAAAAGATTTGACGGCTTTCCGGCGCGTCTATACTATTCGTCGCACTTGTCGGGCACAGCCTAGCACTGGTTAAGAAGGTCTAGCAGGATTGTTGTTCTGCAAGGCTGGAAGCACTTAGTTTGTAATCCTCCAAGAGTACAGATTAATCAGGCGCCCGTAGCTCAGCTGGATAGAGCATCCGCCTTCTAAGCGGATGGTCGCAGGTTCGAGTCCTGCCGGGTGCGCCATTAGGCAGCTTTGGCACAAGTAGCGTTAGATGGTGGGCGTAGCTCAGTTGGTAGAGCACGGGATTGTGACTCCCGTTGTCGAGGGTTCGATCCCCTTCGTCCACCCCATATTTTGAAAAGGCGCCAGATTAATCATCTGGCGCCTTTGCTTTAAGAGCTTCAAGCGCGGATGTGGTGGAATTGGTAGACACACTGGATTTAGGTTCCAGCGCCGCGAGGCGTAAGAGTTCGAGTCTCTTCATCCGCACCAATTAAAGCTTTGCCCGGCCGGAAGGCGGGGTCAGGCTCGACAAAGAAGTGGTTTGGTTTCTTTGTTAACGCAATATGGTGGGCGTAGCTCAGTTGGTAGAGCACGGGATTGTGACTCCCGTTGTCGAGGGTTCGATCCCCTTCGTCCACCCCATATTCGAAAGGCGCCAGATTTAACAGTCTGGCGCCTTTTTTGTTTTAGTGGTTCGAGTATTCCGCGGCTGCAGGTTCTGGGTCGCAAGGCAGGGCGTTTCGTCGTATTTATGTGTCTCGATGATGCCGCGCTGCCTGCCGGTCCTGTTCGCAGGGGCGGCCGTCAGGGAGATGATTGGCGACTTCTTCTATATATAGAAGGGTCGGCGCAGAGCCCTGGCGCGATTGGCTGTATTTGTCACCGGGGCGAGGCGCAACAGTGTCTTCGTACCGATAAATTGCCTGCTGTTTTTTTACCCGTTTCCAGTAGGGTGACTTCTTGAGTTTGACCCACTAGAATGCATGCCCTTGATTCTGGGGTCGGAAACGGCCGGCTAACGTCTGTGCAACGAGGAATATCCATGCAAGTTTCTGTTGAAAATACTACTGCTCTCGAGCGCCGCCTGAGCATCACCGTGCCGGCAGAGCGCATCGAGACTGCGGTCAACAAGCGTCTGCAGCAGACTGCCCAAAAGGCCAAGATCGCTGGCTTCCGTCCAGGCAAAGTGCCAATGAGCGAAATCAAGCGCCGTTTTGGTGCTGATGCGCGTCAGGAAGCGGTAGGCGACGTGATCCAGGCGTCGTTCTACGAAGCGGTTGTCGAGCAAAAGCTGAACCCGGCTGGTTCGCCTTCGATCGAGCCTAAGTCCCTGGAAGCGGGCAAGGACCTGGAATACGTTGCTGTATTCGAAGTGTTCCCAGAGTTCGAAGTTGCCGGCTTCGACGGTATCGCGATCGAGCGCCTGAGCGCCGAAGTGGCTGATGCCGACCTGGACAACATGCTGGAAATCCTGCGCAAGCAGAACACCCGTTTCGAAGTGGCCGAACGTGCTGCCCAGAACGAAGACCAGCTGAACATCGATTTCGTGGGCAAGGTTGACGGCGAAGCATTCGCTGGCGGCTCCGCCAAGGGTACTCAGCTGGTGCTGGGTTCCAACCGCATGATCCCGGGTTTCGAAGACGGCCTGGTTGGCGCAAAAGCCGGCGAAGAACGCGTTCTGAACCTGACTTTCCCGGCTGACTACCAGAACCTGGACCTGGCCGGCAAAGCCGCCGAGTTCACCGTGACGGTCAACAGCGTGTCCGAGCCTAAGCTGCCAGAGCTGAACGAAGAGTTCTTCGCTCAATTCGGCATCAAGGAAACCGGCATCGACGGCTTCCGCACCGAAGTTCGCAAGAACATGCAGCGCGAGCTGCGTCAGGCCATCAAGTCCAAGGTCAAGAACCAGGTCATGGACGGTCTGCTGACCGCCAACCCGATCGAAGTGCCTAAGGCTTTGCTGTCCAACGAAGTGGATCGCCTGCGCGTACAAGCCGTTCAGCAGTTTGGTGGCAACATCAAACCTGACCAACTGCCGGCCGAGCTGTTCGAAGAGCAAGCCAAGCGCCGCGTCGTGCTGGGCCTGATCGTGGCTGAAGTGGTCAAGCAGTTCGACCTCAAGCCTGACGAAGACCGCGTTCGTGAAATGATCCAGGAAATGGCTTCGGCCTACCAGGAGCCTGAGCAGGTTGTGGCTTGGTACTACAAGAACGACCAGCAGCTGAACGAAGTACGTTCGGTTGTGCTGGAAGAACAAGTTGTGGATACTGTTCTGCAGAAGGCTAAGGTGACCGATAAAGCGGTCTCTTACGAAGAAGCAGTCAAGCCGGCGGAAGCAGCACAAGCCGACTGATTGTCCAACTCGTTTGAAATACAACCATAAGCCAGCCTCGCGCTGGCTTATGCGTTTTCAAGACATGACTATTTGGGAGTAACTGCAGAGCATGTTCCGTAATTCCTATATTCAGCAGAACTCTGATATCCAGGCCGCAGGCGGCCTGGTCCCGATGGTTGTCGAGCAGTCCGCTCGTGGCGAACGCGCCTACGACATCTACTCGCGCCTGCTCAAGGAGCGAGTGATCTTTTTGGTGGGGCCGGTAGAGGACTACATGGCCAACCTGATTTGTGCGCAACTGCTGTTCCTTGAAGCGGAAAACCCGGACAAGGACATCCATCTTTACATTAACTCGCCGGGCGGTTCGGTGACCGCGGGCATGTCGATCTACGACACCATGCAGTTCATCAAGCCAAACGTGTCGACCACCTGCATTGGCCAAGCCTGCAGCATGGGCGCTTTCCTGCTGACCGCAGGTGCCGAAGGCAAGCGTTACTGCCTGCCGAACTCGCGCGTGATGATTCACCAGCCACTGGGCGGTTTCCAGGGCCAGGCATCGGACATCGAAATCCATGCCAAGGAAATCCTCTTTATTCGTGAGCGTCTTAACACGCTGATGGCCAAGCACAGCGGGCACACCTTGGAAGAAATCGAGCGTGATACCAACCGTGACAATTTCATGAGCGCCGAAGCCGCGCGTGATTACGGGTTGATCGACGCAGTGATTGACAAGCGCCCCGCTTAATATAAGCAGCTCAAAATAGGCCAGGTCGGCAAGTCCGATCACCTGCGGGCTTGAAAAAGCCCGCATAAGCCTTCATCTTGTGTTGCAAGCCTATCGGATTTGGATCGAACGAATGACTGACACCCGCAACGGCGAGGACAACGGCAAGCTGCTCTATTGCTCCTTCTGTGGCAAAAGCCAGCATGAAGTACGCAAATTGATTGCCGGCCCCTCGGTCTTTATCTGCGACGAGTGCGTCGACCTGTGCAATGACATCATCCGTGAGGAGGTGCAGGAAGCCCAGGCCGAAAGCAGCGCGCATAAATTGCCTTCGCCTAAAGAAATCAGCGGCATCCTTGATCAGTACGTGATTGGTCAAGAGCGTGCAAAAAAGGTTCTGGCCGTAGCGGTGTACAACCACTACAAGCGTTTGAACCAGCGTGACAAGAAAAACGACGAAGTCGAGCTCGGCAAGAGCAACATCTTGCTGATCGGTCCTACAGGCTCGGGTAAAACCCTGCTTGCGGAAACCCTCGCTCGCCTGCTGAACGTTCCGTTCACCATCGCCGACGCCACCACCCTCACCGAGGCTGGCTACGTGGGTGAGGACGTCGAGAACATCATTCAGAAGTTGCTGCAGAAGTGCGACTACGACGTAGAGAAGGCCCAGATGGGTATCGTCTACATCGACGAAATCGATAAGATTTCGCGCAAGTCCGACAACCCGTCGATCACTCGGGATGTTTCCGGTGAAGGCGTGCAGCAAGCCTTGTTGAAACTGATCGAAGGCACGGTTGCTTCCGTACCGCCACAAGGCGGCCGCAAGCATCCACAGCAGGAATTCCTTCAGGTTGATACGCGCAATATCCTGTTCATCTGCGGCGGTGCGTTCTCCGGTCTGGAAAAGGTTATTCAAAACCGTTCCACCCGTGGCGGCATCGGCTTCAGTGCGGAAGTGCGCAGCAAGGAAGAAGGCAAGAAGGTGGGCGAGTCCCTGCGTGAAGTCGAACCTGACGATCTGGTCAAGTTTGGTCTGATCCCGGAATTCGTTGGTCGTCTGCCGGTCCTGGCGACATTGGACGAGCTGGATGAGGCTGCTCTGATTCAGATCCTCACCGAGCCGAAAAACGCCCTGACCAAACAATATGCCAAGCTGTTCGAAATGGAAGGCGTAGACCTCGAGTTCCGTACCGACGCACTCAAATCAGTGGCCAAGCGGGCACTGGAGCGCAAAACCGGTGCGCGTGGCCTGCGTTCGATCCTCGAAGGCGTATTGCTCGACACCATGTACGAAATCCCCTCGCAGTCCGAGGTGAGCAAAGTGGTGATCGACGAAAGCGTTATCGAAGGCAAGTCCAAGCCACTGTATATCTATGAAAACAGTGAGCCGGCTGCCAAGGCTGCGCCAGACGCGTAAGCGTCCGGCTGCTGCATAACAACAAGGGGCCTTTAGGGGCCCCTTTTGTTTTAAGGGCGTGTTTTTCCTGCATTTAACTGCTGGCATTGAGCTTGTTTTTTTTGCCGGCAGCCCCCATCTTGGTTTCATGCTTACTTTTCAACTGTCATAGAGGCGAAATCATGAAGACAACCATCGAATTGCCTCTCCTGCCGTTGCGTGATGTCGTCGTCTATCCGCACATGGTTATCCCGCTGTTCGTGGGGCGCGAGAAGTCTATCGAAGCCCTCGAGGCCGCGATGACGGGCGACAAGCAGATCCTGCTGTTGGCCCAGAGAAATCCTGCTGATGATGATCCAGGCGAAGATGCCCTGTATCGCGTCGGTACCGTTGCGACTGTCCTGCAATTGCTCAAGCTGCCCGACGGCACTGTCAAGGTGTTGGTGGAAGGTGAGCAGCGCGGTGCGGTCGAGCGCTTCATGGAGGTGGACGGCCACCTGCGCGCCGAAGTGGCACTGATCGACGAAGTCGAGGCCCCGGAGCGCGAGTCCGAAGTATTTGTACGCAGCCTGCTCTCGCAATTCGAGCAGTATGTGCAGTTGGGCAAGAAAGTCCCGGCTGAAGTCCTGTCTTCCCTCAACAGCATTGATGAGCCTAGCCGCCTGGTCGACACCATGGCCGCGCACATGGCGCTGAAAATCGAGCAGAAGCAAGACATCCTCGAAATCATCGACCTGCCGGCCCGTGTCGAACACGTCCTGGCGCTGCTCGATGCCGAAATCGACCTGCTGCAGGTTGAAAAGCGCATCCGTGGTCGCGTGAAGAAACAAATGGAGCGCAGCCAGCGCGAGTACTACCTGAATGAGCAGATGAAGGCCATTCAGAAGGAACTCGGCGACAGCGAGGAAGGCCACAACGAAATCGAAGAGCTGAAAAAGCGCATCGATTCCGCCGGCCTGCCGAAAGACGCCCTGACCAAGGCCAACGCCGAGCTGAACAAGCTCAAGCAAATGTCGCCGATGTCGGCCGAAGCCACCGTGGTTCGTTCCTACATCGATTGGTTGGTGCAGGTGCCGTGGAAGGCTCAGACCAAGGTGCGCCTGGACCTGGCTCGCGCCGAAGATATCCTCGATGCCGACCATTACGGCCTCGAAGAAGTCAAAGAACGCATTCTCGAATACCTTGCCGTGCAAAAGCGCGTGAAGAAAATTCGTGGCCCGGTGTTGTGCCTGGTCGGTCCGCCGGGTGTGGGTAAAACCTCCCTGGCCGAGTCGATTGCCAATGCCACCAACCGTAAATTCGTGCGAATGGCCCTTGGCGGCGTGCGTGATGAAGCGGAAATCCGTGGTCATCGCCGCACATATATCGGTTCGATGCCAGGAAGATTGATTCAAAAAATGACAAAGGTCGGCGTGCGCAACCCGCTGTTCCTGCTCGATGAAATCGACAAAATGGGCAGCGACATGCGTGGCGATCCGGCATCGGCCTTGCTCGAAGTGCTCGATCCGGAGCAGAACCACAATTTCAACGACCATTACCTGGAAGTCGACTACGACCTGTCCGACGTAATGTTCCTGTGTACCTCCAACTCCATGAACATTCCGCCAGCGTTGCTGGACCGGATGGAGGTGATTCGTCTGCCGGGTTACACCGAAGACGAGAAGATCAACATCGCCGTCAAATACCTCGCGCCCAAGCAGATTTCGGCCAATGGCCTGAAAAAAGGCGAGATCGAATTCGAGGTCGAGTCGATCCGCGATATGGTGCGTTACTACACCCGCGAGGCCGGTGTACGGGGGCTTGAGCGCCAGATTGCGAAGATTTGCCGCAAGGCGGTCAAGGAACATGCGCTGGAAAAACGCTTCTCGGTGAAGATCACGGCCGATGTGCTGGAGCACTATCTGGGCGTGCGTAAATTCAGCTACGGGTTGGCGGAACAGCAGGATCAGGTAGGGCAGGTGACTGGCCTGGCGTGGACCCAGGTGGGTGGCGAATTGCTGACCATCGAAGCCGCGGTGATCCCGGGCAAAGGCCAATTGATCAAGACCGGTTCCCTGGGTGACGTGATGGTCGAATCCATCACCGCCGCGCAGACCGTGGTGCGCAGCCGCGCCCGGAGCCTGGGGATTCCCCTGGACTTCCATGAGAAGCACGACGTCCATATCCACATGCCGGAAGGGGCGACCCCGAAAGACGGCCCTAGCGCTGGCGTAGGCATGTGTACGGCCCTGGTATCGGCCCTGACCGGCATTCCGGTACGCGCCGATGTGGCCATGACCGGGGAAATCACCCTGCGTGGCCAGGTATTGGCCATCGGTGGTCTGAAAGAAAAATTGCTCGCCGCACACCGGGGTGGAATCAAGACCGTGATCATTCCTGAAGAGAATGTCCGCGACTTGAAGGAAATTCCTGACAATATCAAGCAAGATCTTCAGATTAAACCGGTTAAATGGATTGACGAGGTCCTGCAAATTGCGCTGCAATACGCGCCGGAGCCCTTGCCGGATGTGGCTCCGGAGATAGTCGCGAAGGACGAAAAGCGCGAGTCTGATTCCAAGGAAAGAATTAGCACGCATTAATGCGTTAAAGCCTGGGGGCTTCCTTGACAGCTTTTTAGAGCCCTTGTTATAAAGCGGCTCTTAAGTGTCTGTAGGCCATTCAGCACTGGTTTTTGCTTTCACCAAAAAACTTAGAATCATACTCAATAGATATATAAGGGGACTTAGAGTGAACAAGTCGGAACTGATTGATGCTATCGCCGCATCCGCTGATATCCCGAAAGCTGCTGCTGGCCGTGCGCTGGACGCAGTAATCGAATCCGTCACTGGCGCTCTGAAGGCCGGCGATTCGGTGGTACTGGTAGGCTTCGGTACTTTTTCTGTGACTGACCGCCCAGCTCGCACTGGCCGTAACCCACAGACTGGCAAAGCACTGCAAATCGCTGCTGCCAAGAAACCAGGTTTCAAAGCCGGTAAAGCCCTGAAAGAAGCCGTTAACTAAGCCTCGATCAAGCCTTTACCTACCCGGGTCCGACGCAGGTCTGGCCTGGCAGCGGAGCGGCAGCTGACCCACGTATCCATCGGGTCACCACGCCGGGGGTGTGGGTTCTAACCCCCGTCCGCTCCGCCAGTTACGAGAGAAGGCGCATCCTCGGATGCGCCTTTCTTCTATCCGGACTCTACCCACGCTCCACGGTTGCCAATTTTTGAAGTTCAACCGTTTCTGGGGGACGCATGCTGCAAAATATCAGGGACAATTCACAAGGCTGGATTGCCAAGACCATTATCGGGATCATCGTCGCATTGATGGCGTTCACCGGTATCGAGGCTATTTTTCAGGCTTCGACCAACACCAAGCAGGACGTGGCCAAGGTCAACGGTGAAGCAATCACCCAGACCGAACTGAGCCAGGCCGTCGACATGCAACGTCGCCAACTGATGCAACAGATGGGCAAGGATTTCGATGCTTCCCTGCTGGACGAAAAACTGCTGCGCGACGCGGCGCTCAAGAGCCTGATCGATCGCAAGCTGGTACTGCAAGGTGCCGCTGATTCCAAGTTTGCCTTCTCTGACGCCGCGCTGGACCAAGTGATCCTGCAGACGCCGGAGTTCCAGGTGGACGGCAAGTTCAACGCCGAGCGTTTTGACCAGGTGATCCGTCAACTGGGCTACAGCCGTCTGCAGTTCCGTCAGATGATGACCCAGCAAATGCTGATCGAGCAGACTCGCTTGGGCATCCTCGGCAGCGCCTTCGTGACTGACGCGCAGGTGCTGGCATTCGCCCGCCTGGAAAAACAGACCCGCGATTTCGCCACCGTCAATATCAAGGCCAACCCTGCGGCGGTGAAACTCACCGACGACGAGGTCAAGGCTTACTACGACCAGCACGCCAAAGAGTTCATGACCCCGGACCAGGTGGTCATCGACTATCTGGAGTTGAAGAAGTCGTCTTTCTTCGACCAGGTCACCGTCAAGGACGATGAACTGCAGGCAGCGTATGAGAAAGAAACCGCCAACCTCGCTGAGCAGCGTCGTGCGGCGCACATCCTGATTGAAGTCAACGACAAGGTCACCGACGCCCAAGCCAAGGCCAAGATCGAGGAAATCCAGGCGCGCCTGGCCAAGGGTGAACAGTTCGAAGCCCTGGCCAAGGAGTTCTCCCAGGACCCGGGTTCGGCCAGCAATGGCGGTGACCTTGGTTTTGCCGGTCCTGGCGTCTACGATCCGGACTTCGAAGCTGCCCTGTACGCCTTGAATAAGGACCAGGTCTCGGCACCGGTGCGCAGCACCTTCGGTTGGCACCTGATCAAGCTGTTGGGCGTTGAAGCGCCAGAAGTGCCATCGTTCGCCAGCCTGAAAGACAAGCTGACCCACGAGCTCAAGAATCAACAGGTTGAACAGCGTTTTGTCGAAGCGACCAAGCAATTGGAAGATGCGGCGTTCGAAGCCTCCGACCTGGCTCAGCCGGCCTCCGATCTGAAGCTGACCGTTCACACCTCTGCGCCGTTTGGTCGCGAAGGCGGTGAGGGTGTCGCGGCCAACCGTGCCGTGGTCACTGCCGCGTTCAGCCCGGAAGTGTTGGATGAGGGTGCCAACAGCACCGCCATCGAGCTCGACCCGGAAACCATCATCGTGCTGCGGGCCAAAGAGCATCTGAAGCCTACGCAACTGCCGCTGGAAAGCGTGGCAGCGGCGATCCGCACCCAGATGACCAAGGAACGCGCCAGCGCGGCCGCCAAGACTCACGCTGACGAGTTGATCGCCAGCTTGCGTGATGGCAAGACCCCGCTGAACCAGCCCGTTGATGGCCAGGCCTGGAAAGTCACCCAAGCGGCTACCCGTAGCCAGGAAACGATCGACCCGGTGGTGCTGCAAGCCTTGTTCCGCATGCCCAAGCCTGCGTCCAAGGACAAGCCGACCTTCACCACCGTGACCCTCGCTGATGGCAGCCTGGTGATCGTGCGCTTGAACGGCGTCACCGAAGCGGCGGCTCCATCGGACGATGAGAAGGCGCAATACCGTCGTTTCCTCGCTTCCCGTGTTGGGCAGCAAGATTTCGCGGCGTACCGCAAGCAGCTGGAAACCAAGGCTGAGATCAAGAAGTACTGATCTCGGTTTGAATAAAAAGCCCCCGGCCTGAAAAGACCGGGGGCTTTTTCATGGGCGTTTGCAAAGGGCCAGCAACATCAACGCCACTACCGCCCAGGGAAACGCGAGCACGCCCCAGCTCTGCAGCAACAACCCGCCCGCCAGACCGCCGCCGGCAATGCCCAGGTTCCATACCGTCACCAGCATCGACTGCGCGGCGTCCGCCGACTCGCCCGCCGACTTGGCCAGGGCGGTTTGCAGCAAGGCCGGTAGGCCACCGAATGCCAGCCCCCAGGCCGCGACGGCGGTGTAGATGATCGCCGGCGAGTCGATCCAGAACGCCAACGCCAGCGCCGACAGGCCAAACAGCATGCAACTGAACAGCACCAACGGGCGCAGCCATCGATCGATCAGCAGGCCCACCAGCCAGATGCTCAACAACGCCGTCAGGCCAAACACCAGCAGTACCCGGTCGATATCGGCCTGGATGCCGGCGGGCTCCAGCAGGGGGGCGATGTAGGTGTAGAGAATGTTGTGGGCCAGCACGTAGGTAAAGGTCACCCAAAGCACCGGACGAATACCGCGCAACCTCATCACCTGGCGCAGGCCCAGGCGCTGTTGTGCTGCTTGGCCGGCAAAGTCCGGGAGTTGCCAGCGCGCCCAGAGCAGCAATGCCAACGTCAGCCCGGTCATGATCGCAAAACTCAAGCGCCAGCCAACGAGGGTGCCCAGCAGGGTGCCGGCCGGCACGCCCAGGGTCAGGGCCAGCGGTGCGCCAAGCATTGCGATGGCAATCGCCCGGCCTTGCAGGTGGGGGGCGACCATACGACTGGCGTAACCCGCCAACAGGGCCCAGAGCAACCCGGCGAATACCCCGGCGAAAAAGCGCGCTACCAGGGTCAGCCCGTAGTGGCTGGATACGGCCGTCACGCTGTTGACCAGGGCGAAGCCAGCAATGGCCACCAGCAGTAGGGGGCGTCGGCGCCAACCCCGCGTCAGCAGCGTCAAGGGGATGGCCGCGAGCAATGATCCGAGTGCGTAGAGCGTGACCAGTTGGCCAACCAGGGCGGGCGACACGCCCAGGCCTGCGCCCATCTGCGGCAAGAGCCCCGCAGGCATGGCTTCGGTGAGGATGGTGATAAAACCCGCGCAAGCCAGGGCCAACAAGCCTCCCAGCGGCAGCACGTCAGGCTCGGCGTTCGCCGGGCAATGGGTAAGTGAAGGGTTGTCGCTCATGACGCTTGATCCATATAAAAGGGGCAAGGCGGCAGAGTAAGGGGCTGTGCTGTGCGGAAAAACGGGCTAAGGTTCCGAACTTAGCGGACGGATGTGTCCGTAATCAGTCGAGACGTGATCATGGACAGCTTGAGCAGCCTGTCGGTATTTGTGCAGGTGGCGGAGACGCGCAGTTTCACCGTCGCCGGTCGCGTGCTGGGGGTATCGTCGTCGGCCGTGGGCAAAAGTATCGCGCGCATGGAAGAGCGCCTGGGCGTCAGGCTGTTTCACCGCAGCACGCGCAGTATCACCCTGACCAGCGAAGGCTCGCTGTTTCTTGAGCGTTCGCGGCGCATTCTGGCCGAGGTCGAGGCGGCCGAGCAGGAATTGACGGACGCCAGCGCTACGCCCCGCGGCAAGTTGCGCGTCAGCCTGCCGCAGGTACGCGGCTTGTTGATGCCGGTGCTCAGTGACTTTATGCGCGCCTACCCGGATATCGAGTTGGATGTGGATTTTTCCGACCGCATGGTGGACGTGATCGAGGAAGGTTTCGATGCGGTGATTCGCACAGGCAAGCCCGAAGATTCGCGCTTGATGGCGCGGCATCTGGGCTATTACCAGTTGGTACTTGTGGGCACGCCGGGCTACTTCGCTCAACACGGCACCCCGCAGCAACCGCAGGATCTCAATGATCACGCGTGCCTGCGGCACAAATTCTGCGCCACCGGCAAGCTGGAAAACTGGCCGTTGCGTCACCTGCCGGGCGCCGCCGAACCGACCTTGCGTACACCGCTGGTCAGTACCACCATTGAGTCCCTCAACCATGTGGTACACGAGGGATTGGGCATCGCCTGTCTGCCCGACTACATGGTCAACGAGGCCGTGGGGCAGGGGCGCTTGCTACGGGTGTTGGATGATTATCTCGAACACCGTGGCAGTTTCTGGATATTGTGGCCGTCAAGTCGTCATGCATCTGCCAAGTTGCGCGTGTTTATTGACCATATGTGCGCCGGGCTTTTCCCTGCGGGCACCGCTGTGTAGGCTTGTGACGTTTTATCGACAGGAATGCGCGCGCCAAGGCCTCGTTCTGTTGCACAATACCGCCCAGACCGTTTTCCTCAGGATTTTCAATGTCGACATCATTTCACTTGCGTAGCCTCGGGTTGGCGCTGGTGTTGGCGGGCGCCACGGGCTGCTCGTCACCCAAGACCGCTGTTTACGAGCACGAGAATTTCGACGACTCCGGTACGTTCTCCCGTAATTACCCGGTCAGTGACATCGCCGCGTGCGAGGCCGCACGCCGTGCCTTGCTGAGCCAGGGCTACATCATCACCAGCAGCGATCCGAAGCTGGTGGTGGGTAACAAGAGTTTCCAGCAGACCGGCGAAACTCACATGCAGATCAGCTTCAATGTGGTGTGTGCCAATGATGGCAAAGGTAAAAGCCACTCGACGATGTTTGCCAACGCCCTGCAGGATCGTTATGCGCTGAAGAAGGTCAACAACTCCGCCAGCCTGGGTGTGGGTGTGCTGGGCTCGGTGTCGATGCCGATCGGCTCCACCGACGACTCGATGGTGAAGGTGGCGAGTGAGACTGTCTCGGCGCCGAAGTTCTACGAGCGCTATTTCGCACTGGTGGATGTGTTCCTGCCCCAAGAGGTGAAGAAGACCGAACATATTCCCGAACAGCCCAAGGCTGAACTGGGGGTGCCGGAACCCAAAGTTGCCCCGGCAGCGGAGAAGGTGCCAGCGCCGAAGGAAGAGCCTGTAGCGCCGGCCGTCTCGACGCCGGTTACACCGGCACCGGAGCCTGCGCCGATCGTCCCGCAGGCAGAACCGAGCCCTGCGCCGGCACCGGCACCTGCACCTGCACCGGCACCTGCGCCAACCACGCCGGACCTGCCGCCGCCGACAGAGGCGATTCCGCCCCTGCCGACGCCCGCGCAGTAAGTCAGACCGCTACGGGATTGGTCTTGTCGACATTGATCCCGTAGCGACTGATCGCCTCACTGATTTTCTCGCGACCTATCAGCCCGTCATCGGCCAGCGCCTTCAGTGCCGCCAGCACAATGAAATGCCGGTCCACCTCGAAGAACTCGCGCAAGGCCTCCCGAGTATCCGACTGCCCGAAGCCGTCCGTGCCCAGCGCTACAAAGCGTCGGTTCGGCACAAAGGGGCGGATCTGGTCGGCGAACAGCTTCATGTAGTCAGTGGCCACCAGCACCGGACCCGTATGCCCGGCCAAGCATTGCTCGACGTAACTCAAGCGCGGCTCGTGTTCCGGGTGCAACAGGTTCCAGCGTTCGGCTTCATGCCCGTCACGGCGCAGCTCGGTCAGGCTGGGCGCACTCCATACGCTGCTGTGTACGGCAAAATCCTTGTCGAGCAACGCTGCCGCGGCGATCACTTCCCGCAGGATCGAACCGCTGCCCATCAATTGCACCTGTGCCTGCTGGTGTGTGCTCAGTGGATACAAGCCCTTGAGAATGCCTTCTTCCACGCCTTCGGGCATTGCCGGGTGCGGGTAGTTTTCGTTGAGCAGGGTGATGTAGTAGTAAATGTCCTCCTGCTCGACATACATGCGCCGCATGCCTTCGCGAATGATCACCGCTAGTTCGTAGGCAAAAGTTGGGTCATACGACACACAGCACGGAATCACCGACGCCAGGATATGGCTATGCCCATCATCGTGCTGCAAGCCTTCGCCCATCAGGGTGGTGCGCCCGGCCGTGGCACCCAGCAGGAAGCCGCGTGCCCGGGCATCGCCTGCCGCCCAGGCCAGATCGCCGACGCGCTGGAAGCCGAACATCGAGTAGAAAATATAGAAGGGCACGGTCATCAGAGCATGGTTGCTGTAGGACGTACTCGCCGCGATCCAAGAGGCAATTGCACCGGACTCATTCAGGCCTTCCTGCATGATCTGTCCGTCCTTGCTCTCTTTGTAGTAGCTCAGTTGCCCGGCGTCCTGTGGGGTGTAGAGCTGGCCGACGGCGGAGTGAATGCCGATCTGACGGAACAGGCTTTCCATGCCGAAGGTGCGTGATTCGTCCGGCACGATGGGCACGATCAGCTTGCCCAGGTGCGGGTCCTTGAGCAGTGTGCCGAGGATCCGCACAAAGGCCATGGTGGTAGAGATGGCGCGCTCGCCGGTGTCTTTGAGCTGGGTCGCGAAAGCGCTCAGTTCAGGAATCTGCAGCGACTCGACGGCGCTGTGGCGCGCCGGCACGTAGCCACCCAACGCCTGGCGCCGGGCGGCGAAGTAGCGCGCCTCTTCGCTGTCGGCAGCCGGCTTGAGGTAAGGAATTTCAGCCAACTGCTCGTCGGGGACTTCCAGGCCGAAGCGATCACGGAACGCTCTGACGGCGTCGGCGCCCATTTTTTTCAGCTGATGGTTGATGTTCTGGCCTTCGCCGGCTTCGCCCATGCCGAAGCCCTTGACGGTTTTCGCCAGGATCACCGTGGGTTGGCCTGAATGACTCATGGCGGCAGCATAGGCGTTATAGACCTTGTCCGGGTCATGACCGCCGCGTGAGAGTTTCCAGATGTCCTCGTCTGACAGGTCCGCAACCAATGCCAGCAACGCCGGGTATTTGCCGAAGAAATGTTCGCGCACGTAGGCGCCGTCCTGGGATTTGTAGTTCTGATAATCACCGTCCACGCACTCCATCATGCGTTGGCGCAGCAGCCCGCTCTGGTCTTTTTCCAGCAGCGCATCCCAGCCGCCGCCCCAGATAACCTTGATCACATTCCAGCCGGCCGCGCGGTAGAGGCTTTCGAATTCCTGGATCACCTTGGCATTGCCGCGTACTGGGCCGTCCAGGCGCTGCAGGTTGCAGTTGACCACGAAGATCAGGTTGTCGAGTTTTTCACGCCCGGCCAGGGAAATGGCGGCCAGGGATTCCGGCTGGTCCATTTCGCCATCACCAAGGAACGCCCAGACCTTGCGGCCCTGGTGCTGCTTGAGCGCACGCAACTCCAAGTAGCGCATAAAGCGCGCCTGGTAGGCGGCGGTGATCGGTCCGAGCCCCATGGACACGGTGGGGAATTGCCAAAAATCCGGCATCAGCCGTGGGTGCGGGTAGGACGACAAGCCTGCACCGCCCGTTTCGCGGCGGAAGTTGTCGAGCTGAGCCTCGCTGATGCGGCCTTCGAGATACGCGCGGCCGTAGATGCCGGGGGAGGAGTGGCCCTGGATGTAGACCAGATCGCCATCGAAGGTGTCGGTGCGCCCACGGAAAAAGTGGTCGAAGCCGACGTCATACAGCACGGCGGCCGACGCGTAGGTGGCGATATGCCCACCGACGCCGGAGTGTTTACCGGCGCGCAGCACCATGGCCATGGCGTTCCAGCGGATAAACGCACTGGTGCGGCGTTCGAGGGCCAGGTTGCCAGGGTAGGGCAACTGGCGGTCCAGCGGGATTGTGTTGATGTAGGGCGTGGTTACCCGCCCGTAGACGTCACCATGTTGCGCCACGTCGAAATCCAGCAACTGGTCGATCAGGTAGTGGGCACGCGGGCGGCCTTCGGTGGACAGCACCGATTCGATGGCTTCCAGCCATTCGCGGGTTTCCTGTGGGTCGTCGTCCAGTCTTACTGCGGTATTCGGGGTCATGTGAGGCTCTAGGGTCGGCGAATATCAAGCAGCGAGCTCCTTGTGGGAGCGGCGCACATATAGTTGCAATTGCAACTACATGTCTGAATCTAGCGCGGGATGAGCTACTATTGCAACCTTCTTGAAATTCCCCGGATGGTGTTGCATGTCGTCGAAAGAGCCTGATGTCTGGTTCCGTTTTGTCAGGGCCCACAGGACGGTCATCCGTGAAATCGAGCGGCGCCTGGCTGCGGCCGACCTGCCGCCCTACGCCTGGTACGACGCATTGTGGGGCCTGGAAAGCGGCCCCGAAGGTACTCGGCGCATGCATGAATTGGCCGATGTGCTGGCCATCGAGCGCTATAACCTGACGCGCCTGGTGGACCGCCTGGAAAAAGACGGCCTGGTGGTGCGCTCCCGCTCCGACGGCGACGGCCGTGCCGCGTTTGCCACGATCACCGAGGCCGGCCGGGTGTTGCGCAAAAAGATGTGGGGCATCTACGAAAGCACGGTAGATGAGCTGTTCCTGTCGCAGATCGCACCGGAGCAGCGCCAGGGGTTTGCCGAGGCCCTGGAACGTACTGCCGGGTTGGCGATGGAGGCTGGTGTGCAGGTCCGTAGCCGGCGCAAATCCTGAGACACGACGATTCAACGTGGAAGATGACTGGGCCCCGAAAGCAGACGGCTGTCGACTGACCCGCCGCTATCGGGAGCAAGCCCCTTGCGCCGTTGTTCGCATTCCGGCTCATTGCAGTGAGTAGCGCTTCATCGCCCGTTCGACCTGCTGTGCAGCGATGAGCCCGTCTTTCGCCAGGGCGCTCAATGCAGACACCGCAATCCAATAGCGACTGGGCGCCGATGCCTGCACCGAGCCCGCGCCCAGCCCCACGAACCGCGCATCTACGTAAGCCGCCAACGGGTCGACAATCGGCTGTGCATAGCCGGTCACTGCAATCACCGGCGCGGCATTCCCGGCCAGGCACTCGCGCAAGTGGCTGCTGCGTCTGGGGGCGGTGGGGTGCAGGCGATTCCAGCGTTCGGCGGCCGCGGCCTCTCGAGCCAGCCGCGTGTAGCTGGGGCAACTCCACAGCTGCGCGGTGATATTCCAGTCCTGTGCCAACAAGCGTTTGGCCTGCACGACCTCTTCAAGCGCCCGACCTGCGCCGAGCAAGCGCACGTCCCCTGGGGCATCGCGCTGGAGCGGATACATACCCTTGAGCGCATCTTCACGGTCCTGCTCGGTCAACGGTACTGCGTTGTCGTCGTCATGCAGCGCCAGGTAGTAAAACCCGGGCTTGCCGTCGATATACAAGGTGCGCAGTCCCGCCAGCACGATCGCCCGGACTTCCTCACCCGTGGCAGGATCGTAGGGGGTGCAATGCGGATTGCTCGCCAGCCACAGCGGGAGAGAAGGCTGTGCGCCCTTGGGCCAGGCCGAGGGTTGGGTTTCGATGTCGTTGCACAGGATGCCGCGCTGTGCCGTCTCGGCCGACAAGGCACACAGTTGTGCCGACGACACCGCGCTGTGCAGGTACAGCAACGGTTTTTCCGCAGTTTTACGCGCAAACCAGACGGGCCAACTGCCCACGCGCCGGGAACGGGACTGGCCGCGAATCACCCAGGCCTGCCGGCTGGCTTCCAGGGTGTTGGCCATGCTCATGACGGTATGCAATGGCGAACTTCGTGTATGTCCGGCCTGGTTCAACGCATCACAGCAAAGCTGTGCGGCGTGCGCGGTGGTGGCAATCATCGGTCTGACTCCTCGGCAAGGGAGGCTTACCCTAAGGGAAATCGACTTGTAATTGCAATTGCAATGGTTGCAATTGTTTTTCGATGGCCCAGTGCTAAATCCGCACAACGCTGCTACGTTTAATCTGAAGGTGCAGGAACGTCATGACACCGACATTTTTCCGTCATCACGGCACATTAGGCTGGCTGTGCAGGTCATTTACCTGCGGCTGCTTTCAACTCAAAAAGGAGTTCACCATGGACGATTACCAAGAAGAACTGCTGGAGTACCAGGCCTTTGAATGGGACCCTTTGGACCCCGCCGACGACGCTACTGAGCTGTAAGACCGGCTTCAGGCGGATTGCCGCTGACTGCGGCGAAATTCCCCTGGGGTCTGGTTGTTCCATCGCCTGAACGCCCGTTGAAAGGCCTGGGCCGAGGCAAAACCGAGCAAGTAGGCGATCTCGCCGAATGCCAGTTCCGTATCGCGGATATAGGTCATGGCCAGGTCGCGGCGGGTATCGTTGAGGATCGCCCGGAACTGAGTGCCTTCATCGGCCAGTTTGCGGCGCAGGGTCCAGGTCGGCAGCTTCAAGCGCGCCGCCACTTCTTCCAGGTCGGGTTCCCGGCCGCCATTGAGCATCGGCCCGAGCAAGCGGGTAATGCGCTCGCGCAGGCTGCGGGTGCGGGTCAACTGCTCCAACTCCCTTTCACACAGTTGTAACAGCAGTTGCCAGGTACTCGGGCAATGCTCCGGGTTGCGCAGCGCCAGGGTTGTCTGGCTCAGGCGCAGTTGATTGGCCTCGGCGCCGAAGTGGACCGGGCTGTCACCCAGCACGCTGTATTGTTCGCTGTAGTCAGGTGCTTCGAATTCGATCTCGATGCGCTGCGCCTGTACCGGCTGCTGGGCCAGGCTCGACAGTTGGTGCAGCCAGCCGGCGATGATCGAGTCGACCACAAAGCGGTTATAGGCGTTGTACGGGCTGATGGAGTAGAAACGCAGCCACGCGCCTTCGGCGTCTTCATGAAAGCTCGACTGCCCGCGATAGTTGGAGCCGTACAGCGCTTCAAAGCGCGTGAGGGTGCGGGCCGCCTCGCGCACGTTGGGCGCCTGGGCGGCCGTGACGCCGGCCAGGCCGGCCTGGCTCAAGCGGCTCGACTGGCCCATGCGCAGGCCGAGGCCCGGGTCGCCGGTCAGTTGAATGGCAGCATGGCCCAGGCGCATGTAACGCGGGATCGACAAGCGCGCGCCGGCTTCGGCGAGCCGTAGCGGGTCCAGGCCGTATTGCAGCAACAGCGGTTGCGGGTCCAGGCCGTGGCTGCTGATGGCGTCGGCCAGGGTGTGCACGAAGCCCACCGACAGATCCCCCAGGCGTACCGGCTTCACGGCGTTACAGCCAGATATTCAGCAAGCGCGCGCCACGGGCGTCGCCGTCGGCGAACACTTGGCCGTTGCTGCTGAGAAAGCTCTGGCCGGCGCTGCCCAGGTCCCAGAACTGCCCGCGCAGAAATACGCTCATGCCCGCAATGGCCTGGCTGATGGGCGGCTGGCTGATCAAGGTCAGGCGTCGCCAGGCTTCGCCTTCGCTGAGTTCTTCGGGTTTGAGGCTGATTTCCGCGGGCGTCGACACGCTTTTGAAGCCGCGCCAAGGGCGGCCCCAGGTGTCGCGGCCGATAACAAACGCGGGGACGGCGATCAACCTTGCACCTTGCTCATTGAGCTTGCGGTAGTTGTCCGGGTACCAGCTATCGCTGCCGATCAGGATGCCCAGGCGTCCGGCCGGGGTGTCGACCACGCTGACGGTGTTTTCATCCCCGGGCGCAATGAAGCCGCGCTCGTCGTAGATCGGGTAGAGCTGACGCTGCGGCTGGCCCAGGGGCAGGCCATCGGCCGCAAATACCAGGCTGGCGTTGTACAGCGCGCCATGCCCGACCTGCAGTTGCCCCTCGCTCACGCTGGGGTTGGGCAACGCGATGGAACCGGCCACCAGGGTCACGCCAAACTCCTTGGCCAGGCCGCCGAACAGCACTTGGTAGTCCCGCGCCATTGCCGGGGCTTTCATGCGCAAGTATGCGTCGTCCATGCGGTTGTCGCCGGTGGCGCTGATCCAGGCGCGCATGAACTGCAGCGGGTTGCTGATCGACAGCCAGTTCATCGCATCTTTCAGGTGGGTCGCCTGATACAGCTCGTTTTTTTCGCCGCGGAGCATCAGCCAGGTGCCGATATGTTCCGGCAGCACCACGATGGTTTTTTCATTGATCAGCCCCTGGTTTCGCGCCGTTTGCAGGTAGGCCGCGAGCTTCAGGTGCAGGCGTTCCAGGCTCTGGTAGTCGCCAGGGAACAGTTCCGGCTGAATGCCCAGCAGGTTGCCGCGATCGGCAGGCTGGCCTTCGTTGACGGCCAGCGTGATGCGCAGGTCGGACAGGTAATGCGCCACGGGGCGTTCCTGGGTCCAGACCAGATAGGCGGCGACGGCGGCAACCAGCGCCAGGGTGACGGTAAAAGCGAGAAGTTTACGCATGGGGGAACAGACAACAGACCGAGTGCAGGGTTCGCGACTAGGGTAGGGCCCGCGGCTCGGCTTGCCAAGGGGCGCTGTGCATTTGGATCAATAACTTGTCAGTTTCGGTCATTGAGTGCTAGCCGAACGCCTCTTAGTCTGTGGGACATAAACCGATGGCAAGCCGTAAGAGCGTGCCACGTCCCGTGATGATCCGTTGTGGAGCTTGACCATGACCGCTGCTGCGTACCCGCACCTGCTGGCCCCGTTGGACCTGGGTTTTACCACCTTGCGCAACCGTACCCTGATGGGCTCGATGCACACGGGGCTGGAAGAAAAACCGGGCGGTTTCGAACGCATGGCGGCCTACTTCGCCGAGCGCGCCCGTGGCGGCGTGGGCCTGATGGTCACCGGCGGCATTGGCCCGAACGATGAAGGTGGGGTGTATTCCGGCGCGGCCAAGCTGACCACCGACGAAGAGGCGCAGAAGCACAAGATTGTGACCCGCGCCGTACACGAAGCCGGCGGCAAGATCTGCATGCAGATCCTCCACGCCGGCCGTTATGCCTACAGCCCCAAGCAGGTGGCACCGAGCGCGATCCAGGCGCCGATCAACCCGTTCAAGCCCAAGGAACTGGACGAAGCGGGCATCGAGAAACAGATCCAGGATTTCGTCACCTGCTCGCTGCTGGCGCAGTCCGCCGAATACGACGGCGTGGAAATCATGGGTTCCGAAGGCTACTTCATCAACCAGTTCCTCGCCGCCCACACCAACCACCGTACCGACCGTTGGGGCGGCAGCTACGAAAACCGCATGCGCCTGGCGGTAGAGATCGTGCGCCGGGTGCGCGAAGCCGTCGGCCCGAACTTCATCATTATCTTCCGCCTGTCGATGCTCGATCTGGTGGAAGGCGGCAGCAGTTGGGAAGAAATCGTGCAACTGGCCAAGGCCATCGAGCAGGCCGGTGCGAGCATCATCAACACCGGGATCGGTTGGCACGAAGCGCGCATTCCGACCATCGCCACCAAGGTGCCGCGGGGCGCGTTCAGTAAAGTCACCGCCAAATTGCGCGGCGCGGTGCAGATCCCGCTGATCACCACCAACCGCATCAACACCCCGGAGATTGCCGAGCAGATCCTCGCCGCAGGCGATGCCGACATGGTCTCGATGGCGCGGCCGTTCCTCGCCGACCCGGAGTTCGTCAACAAGGCCGCGGCCGGTCGTGCCGATGAAATCAACACCTGCATCGGCTGCAACCAGGCCTGCCTCGACCACACCTTCGGCGGCAAGTTGACCACCTGCCTGGTCAACCCGCGCGCGTGCTACGAGACCGAGCTCAACTACCTGCCGGTCAAACAGATCAAGAAAATCGCCGTGGTCGGCGCCGGTCCCGCGGGCCTGGCCGCTGCCACGGTGGCGGCCGAACGCGGCCATCAGGTGACGTTGTTCGATTCGGCCAGCGAGATCGGTGGCCAGTTCAACATCGCCAAGCGCGTGCCGGGCAAGGAAGAGTTTTTCGAGACCCTGCGTTATTTCAACCGCAAATTGCAGACCACCCATGTGGAGGTGTGCCTCAACACCCGCGTCGACGTCGCGCAACTGACGGCAGGCGGGTACGACGAGATCATCCTCGCCACCGGTATCGCCCCACGCACGCCGGCAATTGCGGGCATCGATAACCCGAAGGTGCTGAGCTACCTCGACGTGATCCTCGAGCGCAAACCCGTGGGCAAGCGCGTCGCGGTGATCGGTGCCGGCGGTATCGGCTTCGACGTGTCGGAATTCCTCGTGCATCAGGGCGTGTCCACCAGCCTGGACCGCGATGCGTTCTGGAAAGAGTGGGGCATCGACACGCAGTTGCAAGCGCGTGGCGGCGTCGCCGGGATCAAGCCGCAACCGCACCCGCCGGCGCGCGAGGTGTTCCTGCTGCAGCGCAAGGCTTCCAAGGTCGGTGACGGGTTGGGCAAGACCACCGGCTGGATTCACCGCACCGGGTTGAAGAACAAGCAGGTGCAGATGCTCAACAGCGTCGAGTACCTGAAGATCGACGACGCGGGCCTGCATATCCGCATCGGCGCCGAGGGCGAGCCGCAGTTGTTGGCGGTGGACAACATTGTGATCTGCGCCGGCCAGGACCCGTTGCGCGAATTGCAGGACGGCCTGGTCGCAGCGGGCCAGAACGTGCACCTGATCGGCGGTGCCGACGTCGCCGCCGAACTCGACGCCAAGCGCGCCATCAACCAGGGCTCGCGCCTGGCGGCTGAGTTGTAAAACGCCGAGAAGGGGCAGTGTTAGACTACTGCCCCTTTTTCATACGGACTTGCGCCGATGGGCCCTTTCGACTGGCTCCCCCATGCGCCCCTGGAACCGCTGCCGCTGGATTGGCTGAACGGGGTCGAATTGGCCGTGCTGCGCCTGGACCGCATCGACCCGCTGATCAGCGGCAACAAGTGGTTCAAGCTCAGCGAACACCTGGCCCTGGCGCAACAGGCCGGTGCCGGCGGGATCATCAGCCTCGGCGGGGCGTACTCCAACCACCTGCATGCGCTGGCGGCGGCCGGCAAGCGTTTTGATTTTCCCACCGTCGGCCTGTTGCGCGGCCATCCTCAAGACACGCCCACCGTTCTCGATTTGAAAGCCTTCGGCATGCAGTTGCATTGGCTGGGCTATGGCGGCTACCGCGCGCGGCATGAACCCGGTTTCTGGCAGCCGTGGCACGAACACTATCCCCATCTCTACCCGGTGCCCGAAGGCGGCGGGGGCATCGCCGGGGCGTTGGGTTGCGGCGTATTGGTCGAGCAGGCGCGTGCGCAATTGAGCAACGTGGGGTGGGACGATTACGACGCATGGTGGCTGGCGGCAGGCACCGGCACGACTGTGGCCGGGCTGGCGTTGGCGGAGGCGGGGAGACATCCGGTGTACGGTGCAATGGCGGTGCCGGACGATCACGGCGTGGCGCAGAACGTGCGCGCCATCGTGCAGGACGGCTTTGCGCTGTTGGACGCCAGCCGGGGCGGCTTCGCCAAGGTCGACCCGTGGTTGCTCGACTTTATCGAGACCACGCAACGGGCCTGCGGCCTGCCGCTGGAGCCGCTCTATACCGGCAAGGCACTGCTGGCGTTGAAGCAACAGGTCGAAGCCGGACGCTTCCCTCCCGGCACGCGTCTGATCTTCGTCCACACCGGCGGCTTGCAAGGCCGCCGAGGGTTGGCTGCCTAACGCTTGGGCAGCATGCGCAACACGGTGTTATCGCGGATGAAGTAGTGGTGGTACAGACCTGCCACGGCATGCAGGCCGATCAACCAATAACCGATGGAGCCGCCCAGCTCGTGCCACTCTTTGATCTGCTTGGACAAGTCCTTGTTTTCGCCGATCAGGGGCGGTAACTCGATCCCATAGAACATCACGGAATGCCCTTGGGCGCTGACGATCAGCCAGCCAGCGATCGGCATGCCGATCATGAAGGCATACAGTGCAAAGTGCATCAGGGTCGCCAGCAGGCTCTGCCATTGCGGCGGTGCCGGTACGATTTTCGGCGCGACCCCCAGCGAGCGGGCAAACAGGCGCAGCCAGACCAGCACAAACACGGTCAGGCCGAACATGAAGTGCATTTCCACGATCAGCGCTCGCCCACCACTGCCTTTGGGGAAGATCCCGCGAAACTCAATACAGGCGTAGACCACCGCCAGCAACACCACCATCAACCAGTGCAACGCAACCGACATGGTGCTGTAACGTGACTCGGAATTTTTCCACGGCATCGCTTGATTCCTCACTCATCAGGGCAAACCTCCGTTCTTTGGCGACGAAGTCCTTTTACTGTAAGCCTGTTTTGCAGGGTTTGCCCGGCGCGAATGCCGTTGAGTTGACCTCGATCAGTGGCTTTGCGGCATTTCACCGCGGGCCAGGCGCTGGTTGATGTCGGCGATCACCGCTGGCAGGTCGCTGATGGTGTCGATCATGTAGTGCGGGCGCGAACCTTCGAACATCGCTTCGATACGCGTGCGCTCATGGGCCAGGCCGGCGCTGTCCAGGGCGCGGAACTGCGCGTAGGTCAGGCCCAGGGCGTTGCCGGAACAGGTCAGCGCCACGGTCCACATCCCGGCGCGACGGCCTTCGAGAATGCCCGGTACGGTGTCGTCGACCTTGACGCATGCCGCCACATCGTCAACGCCCAGGGCGATCACGTTGGCCAGCGCCTGCGCCGGCCATGGGCGGCCGTTGGGCACTTCGTCGGTGGCGACCACATGGTCGGCGACGTAGCCGTTGGTGGCGGCCAGCGCGACGACCTTGTCCATCACTTGCTTGGGATAGCCGGAACAGGAACCGATCTTGAGCCCTTGCGCACGCAGCACAGCGATGCAGTCGAGGGCGCCGGGGATCAGCGCCGAGTGCTCGGCGATCTTTTCGATCTGCAGCGGCATGAAGCGCTGGTAGATCGCGCTCACGTCCTCGTCGCTGGGCGTGCGGCCGAACGCCTGGCGGTAACGCTCGGCGACCTGCGGCTGGTTGCACAGGGTGCGGATATGGTCCCATTTGCCCATGCCCATCGGGCCACGGGCTTCTTCGATGGAGACCTGGACGCCGAACTCGGCGAAGGCTTCGACAAAAATCTGCGTCGGCGCGAACGAGCCGAAGTCGACCACGGTGCCGGCCCAGTCGAGGATGACAGCCTGCAGGGTATCGGGGTGTTGATAGTTCATGGTTCAGATCCTGGGGGTAAAAAGGGCAATCAGATGTCCAGCACTTGCATCGCGTGCAGCGCCTGCGCAATGGCCGCGACCGCCGCGCGCATCTCGGCCGCATCGACGTGGCCGATGCAGCCCACGCGAAAGGTGTCCACTTCGGTCAATTTGCCGGGGTACAGAATGAAACCCTTGGCCTTGACCCGTTCGTAGAACGCCTTGAACTGGTAGCGCGGGTCTGTCGGCGCATGGAAGGTGACGATGATCGGTGCCTGGATCGCCGCCGGCAGGAAGCTGCGCAGGCCCAGTTCGACCATGCCGTCCAGCAGCACCTGGCAATTGTTGGCATAGCGTCGCTGGCGCGCGGGCAGGCCGCCGTCTTCGTGGTATTGCAGCAGCGCTTCGTGCAGCGCGGCGACCACGTGGGTCGGTGGGGTGAAGCGCCACTGGCCGGTCCTGGCCATGTACTCGTGCTGCTCGAACAGGTCCAGCGCCAGGGAGTGGCAGTTGCCTTGGGCGGCGCCCAGCGCGTGTTTTTCAGCGAAGACAAAGCCCATGCCCGGCACGCCTTCCAGGCACTTGCCCGAGGCGGCGATGAGGGCGTCGAACGGTACTTCGCGGGCATCGATCGGCAGCGCGCCGAAGGAACTCATCGCGTCGACGATCAGGCGCTTGCCATGCTCTTTGACCGCCTGGGCGATCTGCGGCAGCGGGTTGAGCAGGCCGGTACTGGTTTCGCAATGGATCAACGCGACGTGAGTGATGGCCGGGTCGGCCTGCAGCAGGCGGTCGACGTCGGCGGCGCTGCAGGGTTCGTCTTCGGCGGTTTCAAAGGTGCTGAAATCGCGGCCGAGCACTTCGCAGATCTTCGCCAGGCGCTTGCCATAGGCGCCGTTGATCAGCACCAGCACCTTGCCGTTGCGTGGCACCAGGGTGCCGATGGCCGCTTCGACGGCGAAGGTGCCGCTGCCTTGCAACGGCACGCAATGGTGAGTGGCGGCGCCGTTGAGGATCGCCAGCAGTTGCGAGCAGACGCTGGCGGTCAGTTGATTGAAGCGCTCATCCCATGAACCCCAGTCCACCAGCATTGCCTGGCGGGTGCGGGCAGAGGTGGTCAGGGGGCCTGGGGTCAGCAGGATCGGCGCGGCGCTGCTCATTTCAAGTCCTCGCAAAGTGTTCGGGGTGGACGTTACGGCGCCTAAATTGCAGTTTGGCTTGTCATCAATCAAATTGTTTGTTGTTATGCGAGCTATCAGTCAGGCCGATAGAAAGGTCACTCAACATGAATTTGTTCCAACTGCGCGCATTTGACGCAGTGGCCCGCGAGGGCAGCTTTACCCGCGCGGCGGCGCGGTTGTTCATCAGCCAGCCGGCGGTGACCGGGCACATCAAGGCCCTCGAAGAGCACTACCAGATCCCCTTGTTGCGCCGCACCGCGCGGCGCGTCGAGTTGACCGAAGAGGGGACACGCCTGGCAGCGATCACCCGGGCGATCTTTGGCCTGGTGGACGAAGCCCAGGCCCTGCTGGAGGCCAATCGGCAGTTGCTCAGCGGACGCCTCGAAGTGGCGGCCGATGGCCCGCACCTGGTGATGCCGATGATCGCCAGCCTGCGCGCGCGCTACCCAGGGATCACCGTGAACCTGCGCCTGGGCAATGCCCAGGAAACCCTGGCGGCGCTGCTGTCCGAGCATGCGGATGTGGCGGTGCTCACCGAAGTCGAACCACGCAACGGCCTGCACTTGCAGGCGCTGGGCGAATCGCGGATCTGCGCGTTGGTGCCGGCCAGCCACCCGTGGGCGACGCTGGCCCAGGGCATTCAGTTGGAGCAATTGCACGAGGTGATCATGGTGCTGCGCGAGCCGGGCTCCATTACTCGGCGCACCTTCGATCACGCCTGCCGCGGCGCCGGGGTGCAGCCGAAAGTGCTGCTGGAGCTGGACAGCCGTGAAGCGGTAACCGAAGCCGTTGCCGCCGAGTTGGGGGTTGGCGTGGTGTCCTCGATGGAGGTCAGCCCGGACCCGCGCGTGTGTGCGCTGCCGATCCACGGGCAGGGGCTGCTCAACCGACACATGTTGGGGTGCATGGAGCGCCGTCGGTCGCTGCGTTTGATTCAGGCGTTTTTCGAGCTGGCGCCGTGAAGGTTTTTTGGTGGAACGTTGCGTTTTTGCCCTATAAACTCTGCCCCCAAAGCGCCGGCCAGTAGACGTCTCGGCGCGATGGATGAGGAAGAGAGCAAGTCATGGGCGCACAGTGGAAAGTCAAACATAAAGAAGCGGCAGCCAATGCCAAGGGCAAGATCTTCGGCAAACTGGTGAAAGAGATCACCATCGCTGCCCGTAACGGTGCCGACACCGCGACCAACGCCCACTTGCGTCTGGTGGTGGAGCAGGCCAAAAAAGCCTCGATGCCCAAGGAAACCCTGGACCGCGCCATCAAGAAAGGCGCCGGTCTGCTCGGGGAAACCGTGCAGTACCACCGCGTGACCTACGAAGGGTTCGCCCCGCATCAGGTGCCGCTGATCGTTGAGTGCGTGACCGACAACATCAACCGCACCGTGGCGGAAATCCGCGTGGCGTTCCGCAAGGGCCAACTGGGCGCTTCCGGCTCCGTGGCCTGGGACTTCAACCACGTCGGCCTGATCGAAGCCGCGCCGGACAGCCCGGACGCCGATCCTGAAATGGCGGCCATTGAAGCCGGCGCCCAGGATTTCGAAGAGGGCGAAGAAGAGGGCACCACCCTGTTCATCACCGAAACCACCGACCTCGACGCCGTGCAGAAAGCGCTGCCGGAGCAGGGTTTTACCGTGCTGTCGGCCAAACTGGGCTATATCGCGAAGAACCCGGTGACGGGGTTGACCGACGAGCAGATGGCTGAAGTCGAAGCCTTCCTCGAAGGCCTGGACAACCATGACGACGTGCAGGATATGTTCGTCGGCCTGGCCGGCTGATCCATGCCTGAATAAACGCGCTCAAAACTGTGGGAGGGGGCTTGCTCCCGATAGCGGTGTGTCAGTCAACGATGATGTTGAATGGGCCACAGCCATCGGGAGCAAGCCCCCTCCCACATTGGGTTCAGTGCTGTGGAATAGATTGCAGTAGCGCTTCGACTTCCTCGAAGCCCGGCCGCGCCAGCACTTCGGGCTGACAGCAGCGCGCCTGCAAGCCTTCCAGGATCTGGCGTGTGGTGTCGCTCAAGCCTACGTCGATCCGCTGCAACAACTCCCCGAGCAACACTCCGAACGCACGCACTTCAATGCGTTGCAGTGCCCGGGTTTCCAGGGTGTCGGCGGTGGCATGGAACGACGCCGCGCCGAAATCCCCGAGCAAGCAGTCGCCCGCCGCGTTCCACAGAATATTGTGGCCGTACAGGTCGCCATGGGTGATGCCATGGCGGTGCAGGTGCGCGCCCACCGAGGCGATGCCGCGAGCCATGCGCAATGCCACCGCGAGGCTGAAGCGGGTAGCCGGTTCGTAGATGTCGCGGGTGCAGGACGCCAGGCTCGGCAGGGCGGCGAGGTTGCGGTAGCTCGGCTCGATCAGGTCCATCACCAGCGCGGCCTGGTCGTCGGGGTGGCCAACCACGCGGCCTTCCACCTTGATCAGGTTGGGGTGCAGCCCGGCGGCAATGCATGCCTGCATTTCGTGCAGCGGTGAGCCGTCGCTGGTGATGCTGCCCTTGTACAGCTTGACCGCCACCGGCTTGGCCGAGGGCTGCCAGAGCGCCTTGCGGATCACCCCGGAGGCGCCTTCCCCGAGCACCTCGGCCAGTTCCAGCGCCGACCATGGAATGTCGGGCGTCGCATCGTCGGCGGCCACGTCCGCCGCCATTTCCACCGGGTTGCCGGCGTAGGCCAGCCAGGTCAGGCTGGGCAGCGCCAGGAGCCAATCGGGCAGGCCGGTGAGGCGGTTGGAGGCGATGCGGATCAGCTCCAGGTTGTGACAATTGGCCAGGCTTGGCGGCAGGTGCGCCAGGTGGTTGCCGGCCAGCATCAGTTTTTGCAGCAGCGGCCGCTCGCCCAATTCGTCGGGCAGTTGGCTGATGCAGTTATCGGTGAGGATCAACCAGCGCAACAGCGGTGGCAACGCGGCGGCCGGCACGTGGCGGATGCGGTTGGCCTTGAAGCCGATCATGCTCAGCTTTGCGCATTGGCCCAGGCAGGCCGGCAGTTCGGTAAAGGCGTTGTCCGAGCAGAACAACACACGCAGGTGCGGCAGGCGATGCAGGTCGTCGGGCAGGCTGCTCAGGGCGTTGCCGCTGAGGTTGAGGATTTCCAGGGAGTCGGCCAGTTCGAAGATTTCCCGGGGGAATTCGGTCAGCCCACAGGACAGGTCCAGGCGCTGGATGCCGGCCAATTGGCCGGCCTTGAGTTGGGCGAGGGTATTCATGAACGGCGCGGTCACTCGGCAAGGGGGCGTAAAAAGGCGCTCATGATACCGGGTCGGGTGTGTGTTGCGGGTGGACCGCCTGCAATTGGTTCAGGCGACTGGCGGTGCGCGCCAGATCGATGGCCTGGCCGCTCAAGGCCTGCTCCAGCGGGTGCGCGCCGATCAGGATCAGCTGTTTATCCTGGTCGTAGAGCACGTCCACCAGGTTGATAAAGCGCTGTTGCACGGCGATCGGGCAGTCTGCCAGGTGCGGCAGCCCGTCGATGATCCACTCGTCGAAGTCCTGGCACAGCAGCAGGTAATCCATCACCGCCGTGAGTTGTTCGCAGAGGTCATGGAAGGTGAAGGCGATGCGCCGTGCCTGCTGGCTGCGGCAGCGCAACTGGCGGTTGCCGACCGTCAGCGCCTGCGCCGGGCAATCCGTGGCCGGCAGCCCGAGCGCGGTTCGCTGCGCCGGTGTACCCGGCCACACGTACCGACCGCTGCTGAAGCGCTGTTCGGCATGGGCCTGGGGCAGGCTGCGAAAGTCCTTGGGCGAGCTGACTTCCAGCACGTCCATGCGCGCTGCGATCAGGTCGATCACCGGCTTGAATCGCTCGTGGTACAGCGGGTTGGGCAACAGCCCTTGCGGTGGATAATTGGACGTCACCAGCACCAGGACGCGACGTTGGAACAACGCCTTGAACAGGCGGTTGATCAGCATCGCATCGCCGATATCGTGGACATGGAATTCGTCGAAACACAGCACGCGGCAGCCATCCAGCAGCGCATCCAGGGTCACGGCCAGCGCATCGTGGTGCTGACGGTGGGCGAACATGCCCCGGTGCAGGCGGGCGAAAAAATCATGGAAATGCACGCGTTGTTTTTCGGCGATCGGCAATGCCTGGAAAAACCCGTCCAGCAGCCAACTTTTGCCGCGCCCCACCGGCCCGTGCAAATACAGGCTGCGGGTGGGCTGGCCGGCGAGCAGGTGGTGGGTCTCGCGCGCCATCGCCGCAATCGCCCGGGCCTGTGCGGCGCTGAGGGTATAGCCGTGCTGCTCGGCCTTGGTCTGAAAGAAGGTGGGGATGGGTGAGTCGTCGTGGGTGGGGTGTTTTTTACCGAGCAAACGACGGATCAGGGAACGCGGCGCCAAGGGGAGTCACTCTGTGTGCGGTGGTCGCTCACTTTAGGGCGACAATCGGGATTTGACCAATAGCGAAGCGCGCCGCCAGCCATCTCGAAAACGCATGGCCTTTACGGGGCGTGGGCTTCAGAACTGCAGCAGCGGCGTGGTCGGCAGCCCCTGCGGGCTGACCATTGCGTAGTTGTACCCGCCGCCGGACCAGTACTCGGCGAGCAAACCATCGGCACTGCGGCTGCCGCGGGGCAGGAAGTTATTTTCCGGGCCCGGCGGGCGGATGTAGAAACTGATGTGCCGGCCTTGCCGATCCTCGTACAGCACCATCGCCGCCGCGCCTTGTTCGGTGCTGAGCAAGCGCCCGCTGACGGCGGTGAAACCCGCCTGGCTCAAGTCGGGCAGACGCTGGGCCTGGTTGAAATAGCGGTCGAGCCAGGTTTGCATCGTGGCGTTGCCCTGGGCGTGATAGTCGGCGGGCAGCACACCGTCCTGGGCAAACAGGCGGTAAGCCTGCATGGCATCGGCCATGGGCAGCATGGGCGGTTGCATGGCTTCGCGCGCCTGCCAGCCACCCAGGCCGCCGAGGCTGACCGCCATCAGCAACACCGCCGCCGTGGCGAAATGGCGGCGTGACTGCTGCTTGATGCGCTGGCGGATCAGCGCCGGGTCCAGGGCCGGGTTGGCCGGCTGCTGCAACGCGCCACTCAAGGCGGCGCGCAATACGTGCGCGTCCTGCTGCCAGGCATGCACCTGGGCGGCGACCTCGGGGTGGGCGGCCAAGTAGGTTTCCAGCACGCGTCGATCGCTCTCCGGCAGTTGCTGGTCGACGTAGGCATGCAAATCGCGTTCGCTGGGGGGCAGGCTGATCATTTGAGTATCCGCAGGGAAGGGCTGGTCATTTCGCCATCGCTGAGTTGACGCAGGGCTTGGCGCGCCCTGGACAGACGCGACATCACAGTGCCGATGGGCACGTCGAGAATCTGCGCGACTTCCTTGTAGCTCAAGCCTTCGACCGACACCCACAACAGCAGGGCGCGCTGTTCGCTGTTGAGCCGGTCGAAGGCTTGCAGGGTCGACTGGGCGATTACCGTGCGTTCGACCGACGGCTGCACATCGTCGCGGCCGGTGAAGAACTCGAGCATGCGCGCATAGCGCCGGGTGCGCCGATGGGCATCGAGGAACTGCCGGTAGAGGATCGAGAACAGCCAGGCGCGCAGGTCGCCGTCGACGGTTTTGTCGGCCCAGCGGGTGATCGCCCGTTCCAGGGTCGATTGCACCAGGTCGTCGGCGCTGCTGGCGTTACGGCTCAGGGACAGGGCAAAGCGCCGCAGCCTGGGGATGAGTTCACGTAACTGTTCGTCGAGTTCATGCATGGGGAGTCGAGTCTAACCGGTTGTGTGCAGGTAGACGCTGCTCCCTGTAGGTTATTCCACTCGCGATGAAAAGAAACTTTACGCGTGTCGGTGAGAAGTTTCTGTAAAGCCTGAGCGCCTGTAATCGCAGGCTCGTACCTCAATCCACCCTCGTACCTGCCAGCCATTTTTCGGCAGTCAACCGATGAGGGTGTATCCATGATGTTTTCACCGACCGAAAAACCGCTTTTTTCCCCGCCCATGCTGGCGCCTCTGCCTGTCCTGCAGCGCGCCTTGGTTGAGCAATGGGGCTTTGGCCCATCGACCCCGCCGAGCGCCGCCTGTATCCACCACGCCATCGAAGCGCAAGCGGCGCTGGCACCGCATGCGACGGCGGCAGTGTGTGCGGGGCAGCGCATCAGTTATGAACAACTCAACCGCCAAGCCAATCGTTTGGCCGCGGGCTTGATCGAGCAGGGCGTCAAACGCGGCGACACTGTGGCGCTGTTCGTCGAGCGTTCGATCCCCATGCTGGTGGGCCTGTTGGCCGTGTTGAAGGTCGGCGCCGCGTATGTGCCGCAGGACGCCAGAATCGTCCCGCCCCTGCAACTGGCCATGGTCCTCGAGTCATTGACCAGCCCGCTGATCCTGACCCTGTCGCACCTGGCGGATCGCATCCCGTCAGACGCCGCCCATCGCAGCTTGTGCCTGGACACGTTCCTGGCCGAAGTGCCCTGGATCACCCAGGACAATAAGCCTGTGGGCGCCGTCGTCGACACCCACGACCTGTGTTTCGTGCTGTTCACGTCCGGCACCACGGGGCGCCCCAACGGCGTGTGTGTCAGTCACCGTAACGTATGCAACATCCTGTTGACGCAGCCCGGGCGGATGGGCATGGCGCCGGGCCGCAACGTCGGGCAGATCCTCAATATCGGCTTCGACATGGCGGCCTGGGAAATACTCGGCTGCCTGGCCCATGGCGCGACGTTGCTGATTCGCGGCAAAGCCATTGCGCAGACCGCTGCACAGTGCCATGTGTTGATCGCAACCCCTTCGATCCTGGCCGGCCTCGATCCTCGGCAGTGCCCCGATCTCCAGGTGGTCGCGGTCGCCGGAGAACCCTGTTCCCAGGCCCTGGCCGAGCGTTGGGCGGCGCATTGCACGTTCTACAACGGCTGCGGCCCCACCGAAACCACCATCGTCAATACGCTGCATCGGCATGTGCCTGGCACCCCATTGACCATCGGCCAGCCGACCCCCAACAACAGCGTGTATGTGCTCGACGAACAGGGCCGCCCCTGTGAGGCGGGGCAAGCCGGGGAAATGTGGGCGGGCGGCGCCGGGGTAACGGCGGGCTACCTGAACAACCGCGCATTGACCCACGAACGGTACCGCCCGGACCCCTTTGTGGGCGGCGACGCCATGATGTTCCGCACACGCGACCTGGGACGCTGGACGGCCGACGGGCAACTCGAGCACCTGGGGCGCGTCGATGACCAAGTGAAAGTCCGCGGGTTCCGGGTAGAGCTGGACGCGGTGTCCAGCGCCCTGGAAGCCGGCGATGGCTGCACGCGGGCCGTCACGCTAAAACTCGACAGCCGCACCTTGGTCGCCTTTGTTTCGCCGGCCAGCGCCGACGTGGCGTCCTGCCGACGCCAATGCGAGCAGCGCCTGGCCTACTACTGCGTGCCGGCGCTGATCGACGCAGTGGAGCATTTTCCACTGACCGCCCGCGGCAAGATCGACAAGGCGCTGTTGCTGCAACGGGCGCGTGAAAGGTGGGTGGCCGTGCAGGCGTTCGCGGTGCAGGAGCCTGGCCATGTTTGATGCCCTGAGTCAAACCGTGGTGCCGCCCAAGCCGGCGCTCTGGCGGCGCTGGACGGCGTTGCCGGTGTTTTCCTACTACAACCGCCTGGCGGCGTTGGTGTTGCTCAGCAACCTGGCGTTTGCGGTGCTGGGCGTCGGCCTGCAGGGCGTCAGCCCCCAGACGTTGTCGGCGCTGGTGCTGATCAACCTGTCGCTGGCCATCCTGATTCGCCAGCAATACCTGATCAATGCGTTGTTCTGGCTGGCGACGCGCATCCCCGTCACCTGGCCGCTGCGTGTGCGGCGCAGCGCGGCCAAGGTGTACCACGTCGGCGGGCTGCACAGTGGCGCGGCCCTGGCGGCCACGGGCTGGTTCGCGGGGTGGGTCGGTGTGCAGGCCACGGACTATCTGCAGCGGCCGGGCAGCGTTTCGTCCGCTGGGTTGTGGCTTGGCGCGACGCTGCTCGGCGTGTTGCTGTTGATGGTGGGCATGGCGCAACCGCGCATCCGGGGGCGATTTCACAATGGCTTCGAGCGGGTTCATCGGTTTGCGGGGTGGGCCGCGTTGCTGTTGTTCTGGGCGCAGACCTTGCTGGCGTCCGTCGAACGCGGTGCGAGCCTGCTGCACAGTGGCGCGTTCTGGATGCTGGTGCTGTTGACGCTGAGCATCGCACTGCCCTGGCTGCGGCTGCGCAAGGTCGCCGTTGAGCACACGCGGCCTTCCGGGCATGCGGTGATTACGCGCTTTACCCACACCACGCCATTCGCCGGTTCGTCGACCGCGATCAGCCGACATCCGCTGTTGGAGTGGCACTCGTTTGCCAACATCCCCACACCGGGCCAAACCGGGTTTCGGCTGACCATTTCCCGCGCCGGGGATTGGACGGGGCGGTTTATCGAGGACCTGCCGCGCCATGTGTGGGTCAAGGGCATCACCACCGCTGGCGTGGCCCATGTGGAAACCCTGTTCAAGTCGGTGGTGTACGTCGCCACCGGCAGCGGGATCGGCCCGGTCATGCCGCATTTACTTGCGGCGCGGCTGCCGATCCAGCTGATCTGGTCGACCCGCAGCCCGCGCAAGACCTACGGCGACGAATGGGTCGACGAGATCCTGGGTGCCCAGCCCGACGCGTTGATCTGGGACACCGATGAGCGCGGCAAACCTGACCTGGTGCAGTTGGCCTACGGCGCCGTGCAAGCCTGTGGCGCGGAGGCTGTGATCTGTATCGCCAACCAACGACTGACGCAGCAGGTCGTGCAAGAGCTGGAAGCCCGGGGGATACCCGCCTATGGCGCGATCTGGGATTCGTGAAGCGTGTGTGTTCATTAAACGATATCAATCAATGGAGGTGCCTATGAATGTAGTGATCGAGCGTCAGGGTCGGGTGGTCCTGGTCAGGCTCAATCGTCCCCAGGTCAAGAATGCGCTGAACTCGGCGCTGATGACCGAGCTGGTTTCTTGTCTGGAGGCCCTGGACCAGGACCCTCAGGTCGGGTGTTTTGTCATCACCGGCGGTGCGCAGTATTTTGCCGCCGGAGCCGATATCAAGGAGATGAGCGGCAAGACCTATCAGGATATGCTCAACGAGGATTACTTCGTCGGCTGGGAGGCATTTACCCGCTTGCGCACGCCGACCATCGCCGCCGTCAACGGTTACGCCTTCGGCGGAGGGTGCGAACTGGCGCTGATGTGCGACATGATCTTTGCCGCCGATAGCGCCACCTTTGCCCAGCCGGAGATCAAGCTCGGCGTGATCCCTGGCATGGGGGCGACCCAACGTCTGACAGGCTTGATCGGCAAGGCCAAGACCATGGATCTGGTGCTGACCGGGCGGCCGATGACGGCTCACGAGGCTGAACAGGCCGGGTTGGTGTCGCGTGTCTATCCGGCGGCGAGCTTGCTGGAGCAGACGCTGGCGGTGGCCGCGCAAATCGCCGGTTTTTCTCGCCTGGCCACCCGGGCGGCGCGCGAGGCGGTCGAGCAATCCCTGCAGCTCGGGCTGCACGAGGGCGTGCGGCTGGAACGCCGACTGTTCCACAGTCTGTTCGCCACGCCCGATCAGCAGGAGGGCATGCAGGCGTTTCTCGACAAGCGACCGGCCGCGTTTAATCGGGTGTAGGAGGGCCAAGGACTCGGCGCTGGGCTGCTCTGAAAAAAACTACAGTGAAGGAGGAATAAACCTACATGGGATTCGTCTCATAGCTCAATTTCCCCTTGGCCATGTGCCCTGGAGCTTTTCATGGTAGATCACTCATCACCGCCCCGTCCGCCACTCAGCACGGCCAGCCTGGCGATCAGGCTGGCGTGTATCGGTGGCGTGGTAGCGGCTGTCGCCGGGGCGTTTGCCTACGTCAACGGCACCTTCGACCCACAACGCCTGCAGCCCAAAACCCTGGTCAATGCCCTGGAAACCAATAACGGCATCCACCCGGGGTTTCGGCGCAACCATGCCAAGGGCGTATGTGTCGCGGGGTACTTCGAGAGCAGCGCCGAGGCGCGTGCCTACTCCAGTGCCCAGGTATTCAATGCGGCCAGGACCCCATTGATCGGCCGGTTTGCCTTGCCCAGCGGTAACCCCTACGCGCCGGACAGCAGTGTGCCGATCCGCAGTTTTGCCGTGCAATTCAGCCAGGCCAACGGCCAGCAGTGGCGCACCGGGATGAACAGCATGCCGGTGTTTCCGGTGGGCACCCCCGAGGCGTTCTATCAACTGCTCAAGGCCGGCGCGCCCGATCCGGCCACCGGAAAGCCCAACCCGGCGAATATGCCGGCGTTCTTTGCGGCCCATCCCGAGGCCGCGCCGTTCCTGGCGTGGGTCAAGACGGCCAAGCCATCCGCGAGCTATGCGACGGAAACCTACAACGGCATCAACGCGTTTTTCCTGGTGGGCGCCGATGGCAAGCGCCAGGCCGTGCGTTGGGCGGTTGTCGCGCAAAGCCAGGATGCTGTGGGCGATACCGCGCCAGCCGGCAGTGACTTCCTGGAAAAAGACCTGGTGCAACGCCTGGCTTTCGGACCGCTGCGTTGGCAGTTGAATCTGACCCTGGCCAACCCCGGCGATCCGCTCGACGATGCAAGCAAACCCTGGATCGGCGAACACAAAATACTCAACGCCGGCACCCTGGTGCTGCAAAGCAGCCAAGCGCAAGCAGACGGCGATTGCCGCGACATCAACTTCGATCCGCTGATTCTGCCAAGCGGCATCGAGGCTTCGAATGACCCGCTATTGGCCGCGCGTTCGGCCGCCTACGCCAGTTCCTACCTGCGCCGCGCCGCAGAAGTCAGCCCGTTGCACCGCCCCCCTCAGGAGTCGAAGCCATGAATGCCCAACCACGGTTTTTCGCCCCTCTGGCGCGCCTGCTGCACTGGCTGATGGCGCTGATGATCATCGCCATGCTGTTCATCGGCGCGGGCCTGGCAGCGTCGGTTTCCGAACGGCATGAATGGTTGATCCACCTACACAAGCCGCTGGGTATTGCGATCCTGGCGTTGGTGATCGTGCGTTTGGCGGTGCGTTTTTCCACGCGCCAACCGCCGTTGCCTGGCGATTTGCCGCAATGGCAAGTGTTGGCGGCCAAGGCTTCCCATTGGCTGCTGTATGCCTTGATGCTGGTGTTGCCGCTGCTCGGTTGGGCGATGATTTCGGCGGCGGGCGACCCGGTGATGCTCAGCCATTCGGTGCAACTGCCGGCGCTGGTGTCGGCCAACGCACCGCTGTTCGCGGTGCTGCGCAAGGCCCACGGCTATCTTGCCTATGTGCTGTTTCTCACGGTGCTGTTGCACCTGGCGGCGGCGCTGTTCCATGGGTTGATTCGCCGTGACGGCGTGCTGCAGAGCATGACGGGCACCCAGGACTGAGGCCCGCGCTTGATCCGTGTGGCGAGCACGCTCGCCACATTCAGCGCAACAGGCTGACGATATCGGCCACGCTGCTCAACACATCTTTGCCCAACTGCATCGAGCGTTTGCCCGACCAGCCGGTGTTCGGGTTGGGCGCGTCGTCGTTGTCCTTGAAGGGCATCTCCAGGGTCAGCGACAGGCAGTCGTACTTCTCACCGACGGCATTGCAGGCCAGGGTCATATTGGCTTCGCCCGGCAGGTCGCGGGTGTAGCCGTGGGTGGTCTGGAAGTCACGGGTCAAGGCGCTCAGGTGGCTGCGAAAGTGCTTTTCCAGGGCTTCGATACGCGGGGTGTAGCCGGGGTTGCCTTCGCAGGCGGCGGCGAATACGTAGGGGATTTCTTCGTCACCGTGGATATCGAGGAACAGGTCGACGCCATACTTTTCCATTTGCGTCTGGACGAACAGCACTTCCGGGCTGATCTCCTGGCTGGCGCTCTGCCAGGCGCGATTGAGGTCCTGGCCCATGGCGTTGGTGCGCAGGTGGCCGTGAAACGCGCCGTCGGGGTTCATGTTCGGTACCAGGTACAGGTCGGCGACGGCCAACAGCTTTTTCAGCTCGGCGTCGCCGTCCTGCTGCAGGCGTTCGATGATGCCTTCCATAAACCATTCGGCCATGTGCTCGCCTGGGTGCTGCTGGGCGATGATCCACACCTTGCGCCGACCTTCGCCACCTTTGCCACGGCGCAACAGTTGGATATCGCGGCCTTCGACACTTTTACCGGTGGCCAGCAAGCGGGTGCCCGCATGGTTCAGCGCCTGGTCGATGAGCCAGTCGTGGCGCTCGCGGCTGTAGGGTTCGAAGTAGGCAAACCAGGCGTGTTTCTCACGGGTTTCGAGACTGATGTGCAGGGTTTCGCCGTCGAAACGCGTAGGCACCCGGAACCAATTGACGTGGTCATACGACGCCACGGCGTTGTAGCCGCTCCAGGCGTGTTTATAGGACGATTGCCCGGCATTGCTCAGGCGGAAGGTGTGGGTGTGGCCCACATGCATACCTTCGGCCTTGAAGTGGAACCATTGGAAATGGTGACTGCGGGTATCGGGTTTGATTGCCAGCAACAAGTGATAGGCATCGCTGGCATCCAGAACCTGGATGTTGCCGCTGTCGAAGTTGGTGCTGATTTTGATGGAGGTCAAGGCCACTGTCATAGTCTGGCTGCCTGAGTATGAGTGTTGTGGCGGTTATCTTACACAGAGGCCGGGCAAAATCCGGATGCAAAATTGTTGCGGGAGGAGGGGGGCGTCATCCTTGACGCCGCAGCAGCTTAGAATCTATGAGATTGATTCTCAAGTGCTATTTCGCAAAGGTCTGAGCCAGAGCGGTCGCCCGACTTTCTTTTGACGATGGTCTTTTGCTATCATGCGTGCCATCAAGCAACACACAGTCTTCATTAGCCTGAAGCCAAGCCAGAAACACTGGCAAAAAAAAGACCCGGCCAAAGAGCCGGGTCAAAAACCGTGATTAGCCTGATGAGGAGATATTCCAAGAGTCCGACCTAAGGTCCCTTGGTCTATCGACTGATCTCGCGATCAGCTTGGTCCAATAATAATCATTATCATTTGCAAGTCAAATGTTTTTATCCGTGGGATAGAAATATTTTTCTTTCGCGTGGCTCATGCACCGTCCTGGGCCTGCGGCGCCTGCAACGATCGCTCCACCATCGCCTTCGCCATATCAATCAAATACACCACTGAAAATGCCAGGTCACGCTGGTTGCCTTGATGGCTGCTCGCCGATTCGTAGGCTGTGGCAGCCGCGCTGCGCAACAGGTCCGAGGCATGCACCAGGGCTTCCTCCGGGCTGACGCCGGGCTTGATGCTGAAGAAGGCGTCGTTCGGGGCCGAGGCGCACATCTCTTCTTTCAAATAGTAATCCAGCGCACGTTGGGCGGCGCCGCTGCTGCGCATGTCGAGCAGCTCATGGGATTCGGGTTCGCAGGGCAGGCGATACGGGCTTGTCGTCATAGGGCGGTACTCGGGTTGGGTGTCGAAACGCTGATACCCGATGATAGTACGTATCGTATTTATGTCGTTTTATGGATTACTACAAACTGTTTATTGCCCTGAAAAATACGCGACGTATTGTCAGGCCCCATGGATAAATGGATCGCGTTGGTCAGGGCCAACATGAAAGACCGCAAGGTCACGCAGGATGAACTGGCCGAACGCCTGGGCATGTCCCAGGGCGGTGTCGGGCATTGGCTGAACAAGCGCCGGGTGCCAAGCCTGGCGGACATGAACCGGGTGCTGGAAGCGCTGGGGCTGGGCTCCCTGGAAGTCGCGTTGGATATTCGTCGCAAGGCCGATGCGCTGCCGGTTGGGCCACCACACTACAACCCGTACTTCCGCTACCCGGTCAGCGATTGGAAAGGCGTGTGCGAACTTCGCGAAGAGCGCCCGGCCTACGGCGCGGCGCGCTTCGAACTGACGGACTACCATGCCCAGGGCGAGGCTTACTGGCTGCCCGTGGTCGGCGACGCGATGACCGCGCCCAGTGGCCTGAGCATCGGTGCCGGGATGATGATCCTGGTGGACCCGGCCATCGACGCCGAACCCGGCAAGCTGGTGGTCGCGCAGTGGGCGCACAGCCCGCAGGCGACCTTCCGCCAGTTGCGCGAAGAGAGCGGCCAGCTGTACCTGGTACCGCTCAATCCGACTTACCCCAAGCGCCTGTTCAGCGACGATTGCCGCATCCTCGGCGTCGTCGTGCAGGCCACGGCGAAGTTCTAGTCCGCGGGTTCAAGCTCGACCAGCGCGCAACCTTCGGCAACCATTTCGCCTTCCTGGCAGAACAGTGCCTTGACCACGCCGGCCTGGGGCGCGCGGATGCTGTGTTCCATCTTCATCGCCTCCAGCACCACCAACTGCGTGCCGGCTTCGACGGTCTGGCGGACATCCACCAGCACCCGCACGATGCTGCCGTTCATCGGTGCGGTGAGGCCGCCTTGGTGGGATTGGTTGGCTTCGACCGCCGCAATCGGATCGAACAGGCTGACGGCATGCATGTCGCCCTCCCAGCGCAGGAACAGCGTGCCTGCGCTACGCACGGCCAGATGGGCACGGCGCACGCCCTGATGGTCGATCAGCAGCTGTTCGCCTTGCAGTCGCGGCGTGTGTTGCGCCAACGTCACCAGACGATCCTGGCCGTTGCAGCTCAAGTGCAGCGAGACTTCGGCGGGCAGCCCTGCGCGAAAGCCGCGAGTGTCTGCCCACGGCCCGTCGCCGGCCGGCAGGCTCTGCATGAAGGCCGAACCCGCGGCCTGCCAGAATTCGTCGCTCAACGCTCCGGGCACCGGCAGCAGTTCGTCCTGATAGCGCGGAATAAAGCCGGTATCCAGCTCGGCGGCGGCAAACGCCGGATGGGCGATGATACGTCGCACAAAGCCCAGGTTGGTCTTGAGTCCGCCGACGGCGAACTCGTCGAGCATGCTCAACAGCCGCAGCCGCGCTTGTTCGCGGTCCTCGCCCCAGGCAATCAGCTTGCCGAGCATCGGGTCGTAGAAGGGCGAAACGCTGTCGCCTTGCTCGACGCCGCTGTCCACGCGGCGGCCCGGGCCGGGTGCGGATTCGCGGTACAGCGTCAGGTGGCCGGTCGCGGGGAGGAAGTCATTGGCCGGGTCTTCGGCATACAAGCGCACCTCGATCGCATGGCCGATCAACGGCACCTGCGCCTGGGTGATCGGCAGCGCTTCGCCCTGGGCCACGCGAATCTGCCAGGCCACCAGGTCGAGGCCGGTAATCGCCTCGGTCACCGGGTGTTCCACTTGCAGCCGCGTGTTCATCTCCATAAAGAAAAACTCGCCACGGGCATCCAGCAAAAATTCCACCGTGCCCGCGCCCACATAACCGATGGCCTGGGCCGCACGCACCGCGGCTTCACCCATCGCCCGGCGCTGGTCGGCGCTCAAGCCGGGCGCCGGGGCTTCCTCGACGACTTTTTGGTGGCGCCGCTGGATCGAACAATCGCGCTCGTTGAGGTACAGGCAGTGCCCCTGCTGATCGGCAAATACCTGGATCTCCACATGGCGTGGCTTGAGCAAGTACTTCTCCACCAGCATCTGCGCGTTGCCGAAGGACGACAGCGCCTCACGCTGGGCGGAAGCCAGGGCTTCGGCCAGTTGACTGACGTCCTCGACCACTTTCATGCCCTTGCCGCCGCCACCGGCCGTGGCCTTGAGCAGCACCGGGTAGCCGATGCGCGCGCAGGCGGCGCGGAAGGTGTCCAGGTCCTGCGCTTCGCCGTGGTAGCCCGGCACCAGCGGCACGCCGGCGGTTTCCATCAGTGACTTGGCGGCGGACTTGCTGCCCATGGCGTCGATTGCCGAGGCGGGCGGGCCGAGAAAGATCAACCCGGCCGCCTCGACGGCACGGGCAAAACCGGCGTTTTCGGAAAGGAAGCCGTAGCCCGGATGAATCGCCTGGGCGCCGCTGGCCTGGGCGGCGGCGATCAGTTTGTCGATTTGCAGGTAACTGTCGGTCGCTTTGCTGCCGCCCAGGTCGACGCGGATATCGGCTTCGCGGCTATGGCGCGCATCGCGATCGGTGGCGCTGTGGACCGCCACGGTGGTCAACCCCATCGCCTTGGCGGTACGCATCACGCGGCAGGCAATTTCGCCACGGTTGGCCACCAGTATGGTGGTCAGTGTGCTCATGAGCGTGGCTCCTGCGACTGCCAGTTGGGCGGGCGTTTTTGCAGGAATGCGCGTAAACCTTCCTGGCCTTCGGCGCTGACGCGGATCCGGGCGATGGCATTTTCGCAATAGCGCCGCAGCGCCGGGGTGAGGGCGCCGTTACCGACTTCGCGCAGCAGATCCTTGCTTGCACGCATCGCTGCCGGGCTGTTTTGCAGGAGGTTGGCAATCCAGTGGTCGACCTGTTGATCCAGGGTTTCGGCCGGATAGCTTTCCGCCAGCAGGCCGATGTCGCGCGCGCGTTCGCCGCCAAAGCGTTCGGCCGTGAGCGCATAACGACGCGCCGCGCGTTCCCCGATGGCTTGCACCACAAACGGGCTGATCACCGCAGGCGCCAAACCGATGCGTACTTCCGACAGGCAGAACTGCGCGTCATCGGCCCCGATCGCCATGTCGCAGCAACTGATCAGGCCCAGCGCGCCACCGTAGGCTGCGCCTTGCACCACTGCCAGCGTCGGGATTTTCAGCTTGGCCAGGTTGTACATCAGCTCCGCCAGTTCGCGTGCGTCGTCGAGGTTGGTGGCGTAATCCAGTTCGGCCGACTGTTGCATCCAGGCCAGGTCGGCGCCGGCGCTGAAGTGTTTGCCGCGCCCGCGCAGGACCAGAAAGCGCAGCGACGCATTGCCCTGCACCTGGTCGAGGGCGATGATCAGTTCGCGGATCATTTCGGCGTTGAAGGCGTTGTGCTTGGCTTCGCGACTGAGCCACAGCGTGGCGAAACCACGGCTGTCGGTGATCAGTTCGAGGGTGTTGAAATCGTTCATGGGGTACAGCTCCATTTACATGCGGAACACGCCGAAGCGGCTCGGCTCGATGGGGGCGTTCAGTGCGGCAGACAGGGCCAGGGCCAGCACGTCGCGGGTCTGCAACGGGTCGATGACGCCGTCATCCCACAGGCGTGCGCTGGAGTAATACGGGTGGCCCTGGGTTTCGTACTGGTCGAGGATCGGCTGTTTGATCGCCGCTTCCTCTTGCGCGCTGAAGCCGTTGCCGGCGCGTTCGGCCTGCTCGCGCTTGACCTGCACCAACACGCCGGCCGCCTGTTCGGCGCCCATCACGCCGATGCGCGCGTTGGGCCACATCCACAAAAAACGCGGGTCGTAGGCGCGGCCGCACATGCCGTAGTTACCCGCGCCAAAACTGCCGCCGATGATCACGGTGAATTTCGGCACCTTGGCGCAGGCCACCGCCGTGACCAGCTTGGCGCCGTGCTTGGCGATACCGCCGGCCTCGTACTTCTGGCCGACCATAAAACCGGTGATGTTTTGCAGGAACAGCAACGGAATCCCGCGCTGACACGCAAGCTCGATGAAGTGCGCGCCTTTTTGCGCGGCTTCGGCGAACAGAATCCCGTTGTTGGCCAGGATCGCTATCGGGTAGCCGTGCAAGTGTGCAAAGCCGCAGACCAGGGTGGTGCCGAACAGCGCCTTGAACTCATCGAACACCGAGCCGTCCACCAGTCGCGCAATCACTTCGCGCACATCGAACGGCTGCTTGGCATCGGCCGGGATCACGCCGTACAACTCTTCGCCGCTGTACAGCGGCGCCACTGGCGTGCGTTGCAGCAACTGGCCTTGTTTGCGCCAGTTGAGGTTGGCCACGCTGCGCCGGGCCAGGGCCAGGGCGTGTTCATCGCTGTCGGCATAGTGGTCGGCCACGCCGGAGATCTTGCAGTGCACGTCGGCACCGCCGAGGTCTTCGGCGCTGACCACTTCACCGGTGGCGGCCTTCACCAGCGGCGGGCCGGCGAGGAAGATGGTGGCTTGCTGGCGCACCATGATTGCTTCGTCCGCCATCGCTGGCACATAGGCGCCGCCGGCGGTACACGAGCCCATCACCACCGCAATCTGCGGGATGCCCTGGGCGCTCATGTTGGCCTGGTTGAAGAAGATCCGCCCGAAGTGCTCGCGGTCGGGGAAGACCTCATCCTGGCGCGGCAGGTTGGCGCCGCCGGAATCCACCAGGTAGATGCATGGCAGGCGGTTCTGTTCGGCGATGGTCTGCGCGCGCAGGTGTTTCTTGACCGTCAGCGGGTAGTAGGAGCCGCCTTTCACCGTGGCGTCGTTGGCGACGATCATGCATTCGACGCCTTCCACGCGGCCGATCCCGACAATCACCCCGGCGGCCGGCACGTCTTCGCCATACACCTGATGGGCGGCCAGTTGGCTGAGTTCCAGGAACGGCGAGCCCGGGTCGAGCAAGCGGTTGATCCGCTCGCGTGGCAGCAGTTTGCCGCGCGAGGTGTGGCGCTCCTGGGCCTTGGCGCCGCCGCCTTGCTGCACCTGGGCGAGCAGGGTGTGCAGGGCGTCGACCTGTTGGCGCATCGCCGCGCTGTTGGCGGCGAACTCCGCCGAGCGCGGGTTGAGCAGGGTGTGCAAGGTGGCCATGGCGCGCTCCTTCAGCGGGTTTCGTTGAAGAGTTCGCGACCGATCAACATGCGCCGGATCTCACTGGTGCCGGCGCCGATTTCGTACAGCTTGGCGTCGCGCAGCAGGCGTCCGGCGGGGAATTCATTGATGTAGCCATTGCCGCCCAGGATCTGGATCGCGTCGAGGGCCATTTGCGTGGCGCGTTCGGCGCTGTAGAGGATCACCCCGGCCGCGTCCTTGCGCGTGGTTTCGCCGCGCTCGCAGGCCTGGGCCACCGCGTACAGGTAGGCGCGGCTGGCGTTGAGCTGGGTGTACATGTCGGCGACCTTGCCCTGGATCAGCTGGAATTCGCCGATGCTCTGGCCGAACTGCTTGCGGTCGTGGATGTACGGCACGATCAGGTCCATGCAGGCTTGCATGATCCCGGTCGGGCCGCCGGACAGTACGACGCGTTCGTAGTCCAGGCCGCTCATCAGCACTTTGACGCCGCCGTTGAGCACGCCGAGGATGTTGTCCTCCGGCACTTCCACGTCATCGAAGAACAGCTCGCAGGTGTTGGAGCCGCGCATGCCGAGCTTGTCGAACTTGTTGCTGCGGCTGAAGCCTTTCCAGTCGCGCTCGACGATGAACGCCGTGATGCCGTGGGCGCCTTTGTCCAGGTCGGTCTTGGCGTAGATCACGTAGGTGCTGGCGTCGGGGCCGTTGGTGATCCAGGTCTTGCTGCCGTTGAGCACGTAGTGGTCGCCGCGCTTGTCGGCGCGCAGTTTCATCGAGACCACGTCGGAGCCGGCATTCGGCTCGCTCATGGCCAGGGCGCCGACGTGTTCGCCGCTGATCAGCTTCGGCAGGTACTTGAGTTTCTGTTCATGGCTGCCGTTGCGGTTGATCTGGTTCACGCAGAGGTTGGAGTGGGCGCCGTAGGACAACGCCACCGACGCCGAACCACGGCTGATCTCTTCCATGGCCACCACATGGGCCAGGTAGCCCAGGCCGGCACCGCCGTATTCTTCGGCCACGGTAATGCCCAGCAGGCCCATGTCACCGAACTTGCGCCACAGGTCGGCGGGGAACAGGTTGTCGATGTCGATTTGTGCCGCGCGCGGAGAAATCTCCTTGGCCACGAAGGACTGCACTTGGTCGCGCAGCATGTCGATGGTTTCGCCGAGGGCGAAGTTCAGGGAGGGGTAACTCATGGACAGGCACCTTTATTGAGCTTTGTTGTTGTGGGGTGACGGCACCGGGGGAGGGGATGCTCACCTTTACGTTAACGTAAGCTTGCGTTGCGGCGCTGTCAATCGTAGTTTACGTTTACGTCAACCTACAAAAAAGACAACAGGGGTCGTTATGGATCAACCGAATCAGAGCTACAGCCGTGGCTCTCAGGACAAGACCTTGTTGGCCATGACGATCGGTCAGGCCTTCGATCACACGGTTGCGCAGTATCCCGATGGGGAAGCCTTGGTGGTGCGTCACCAGCAACGCCGCTACACCTGGCAGCAACTGGCGGAGACCGTCGACCTGCACGCCCGCGCGCTGCTGGCGTTGGGCCTGCAGCGCGGCGATCGCCTGGGCATCTGGGCGCCGAACTGCGCCGAGTGGTGCATCAGCCAGCTGGCCAGCGCCAAGCTCGGGGTGATCCTGGTTAATATCAATCCGGCCTATCGCAGCACTGAGCTGGAATACGTGCTCAAGCAATCCGGCTGCCAATGGCTGGTGTGTGCCGGTTCGTTCAAGACCTCCGATTACCACGCGATGTTGCAGGAATTGCTGCCCGAGCTGGCGGAGCAACCCGTCGGCCGCTTGAACTGCGAAAAACTGGCGGACCTGCGCGGCGTGATCAGCCTTGCGCCGCGCCCGCCCACGGGCTTTTTGCCCTGGTCGCAACTGGCGGCCCTTGGTGCGGGCATCCCGCCTGAGCGATTGAACGCGCGCCAAGCCAGCCTGCACTTCGACCAGGCCGTCAATATCCAGTACACCTCCGGCACCACCGGCTTCCCCAAGGGCGCCACCCTCAGTCATCTCAATATCCTCAACAACGGTTACATGGTCGGCGAAAGCCTGGGCTTGACCGCGCAGGACCGCCTGGTGATCCCCGTGCCGCTGTATCACTGTTTCGGCATGGTGATGGGCAACCTGGGCTGCATCACCCACGGCACCACCATGATTTACCCGAACGACGGCTTCGACCCGCTGCTGACCCTGGCCGCCGTCGCCGAAGAACGCGCCACCGCCCTGTACGGCGTGCCGACCATGTTTATCGCCATGCTCGACCATCCGCAACGCGGCGAGTTCGACCTGTCCAGCCTGCGCACCGGGATCATGGCCGGTGCCACCTGCCCGATCGAAGTGATGCGCCGGGTCATCGGCGAAATGCACATGAGCGAAGTGCAGATTGCCTACGGCATGACCGAAACCAGCCCGGTGTCCCTGCAGACCGGCCCCGATGACGACCTGGAGCGCCGCGTCACCACGGTCGGCCGCACCCAGCCGCAATTGGAAAGCAAGATCGTCGACCTCGCCGGTCACACCGTCGCGCGTGGCGAGATCGGTGAGCTGTGTACCCGTGGCTACAGCGTGATGCTCGGTTACTGGAACAACCCCGACGGCACCCGCGACGCAATCGACGACGCCGGCTGGATGCATACCGGTGACCTGGCGACCATGGACGAGCACGGCTACGTGTGCATCGTCGGGCGCAACAAGGACATGATCATTCGCGGTGGCGAGAACGTGTACCCGCGCGAGCTGGAAGAGTTTTTCTTCACGCACCCGGCGGTGGCCGATGTGCAGGTCATTGGTATTCCGGATGAGCGTTATGGCGAAGAGATTGTTGCCTGGGTCAAGTGTCACCCCGGGCATGTGGCCAGCGCGCTGGAGTTGCACACGTGGTGCAAGGGGCGTATCGCGCACTTCAAGACGCCCAAGCATTTCAAGTTCGTGGATGAATTCCCGATGACGGTCACCGGCAAGATCCAGAAATTCCGCATGCGCGAGATCTCGATCGAAGAGCTGCGAACGCAGTCTTAGTCGTTTCGCTGAAAACTTGTGGGGGTAGGGAGCAAGCCCCTCCCACAGTTTAAATTGCGTAATCCCAGACAGCACAAAGGGGACCCGAAGGTCCCCTTTAATTTGTTGTTACGTGCTCTTTTTTTATTATTGAGGGGCGGTCTATTGTTGTTTTTGGCAACCGTTACCCTTTACCGCTGTTTTTGGCGACCCCATCCAGGGTCAAGAGCAAACGTATTTTTTTGAGCGCTGATCTGCTTCTTCGTACACGATCCAACCAGTGGGTAGCTACCTGAGGTAGTTTTATTTTTCTCTATCCGGTTGCGGGTTTCGGCATGCCGTACCCTGCGAAGCACATCTTCTCCAAAAAAATCTGTTAGCTGCGTCTCTGCCGTGTTGTTTTTGTTATGTCAGAGTCGTTTCGTCTTATTTTTATTAGGTTTGGCGCTTTTTATTCTTGTTATGCCATAGAGATAGCAGAAGCCGTGCCAACTTTTAAAAATCGTTTAAAATCAATGAGTTGAGTTTTTTGTGGGAAATGCCCTACGGTAAACACGGGAAAATATGTTCCCGTGTTACTCGTCCGGCCGGCCTGCGGTAACACATTGTCACGGCTAAGTTACTCAACTGGCGTTACGCGCGCTGGCAACGCGCGAGCCGCTGGGCCGGCCGAGTACGTCGCTGATCTGCCGGCCCGCGAGAATCAAGCGCTCCAGGTCGATGCCGGTCTCGATCCCGAGGCCGTTGAGCAGGTACACCACATCTTCGGTGGCGACGTTACCGCTGGCGCCTTTGGCGTAGGGGCAACCGCCGAGGCCGGCGATAGAGCTGTCGAACACGTTGATCCCTTCCAGCAGGCTGGCGTAGACGTTGGCGACGGCCTGCCCATAGGTGTCATGGAAGTGCCCCGCCAACTTGTCCCGTGGCACGTGCGCGCCCACCACCTCGAACAGCCGGCGCGTGGCTCCCGCGGTGCCGGTGCCGATGGTGTCGCCCAGGGACACTTCATAGCAGCCCATGGCAAACAGCTCGCGGGCCACCGCCGCCACTTGTTCCGGGGCGACCGCGCCTTCGTAAGGGCAACCCAGCACGCAGGACACATAGCCGCGCACACTGACACCCTGCTGTTTGGCGGCCGCCATGATCGGCACGAATCGCTCCAGGCTTTCGCTGATCGAGCAGTTGATGTTGCGCTGCGAAAACGCCTCGGACGCCGCAGCAAACACCGCGACCTCCTTGACCCCGGCGGCCAGCGCATCTTCAAAGCCGCGCAGGTTTGGCGCCAGCGCGCCGTAGGTCACGCCGGGCTGGCGCTGGATCTGCGCAAAGACTTCGGCGGAACCGGCCATCTGCGGCACCCATTTGGGCGAAACAAAACTGCCGACTTCGATGTAGCTCAGGCCCGCGGCGCTGAGGGCATCCACCAACTGCACCTTGTCGGCCACGCTGATGGGTTGGGCTTCATTCTGCAAACCGTCGCGCGGGCCGACTTCGACCAGGCGCACGTGGGAGGGGAGGGACATGGCAACTACCTTATGATCAATGGCCAGCCTGGCCTTGGATGGTTTCGGCCAGGGCCTGGGTGCAGCGCTCTTCGGCGGTGTCCAGTTCCAGCTTCATTTGTTCGATGTCCAGTAACTGCTGCTCCAACTGTTCGCGACGCTCGGCGATTTTCACCAGCATGCTGTTGAGTTGGACATGGTTGCCGCTGGTGGGGTCGTAGAGTTCGATCAGTTCACGGCATTCGGCCAGGGAAAAACCGATGCGCTTGCCGCGCAGGATCAGCTTGAGGCTGACCTTGTCCCGCGCCGAGTAGATGCGTTCCTGGCCCCGGCGTTCCGGGGCCAGCAGGCCTTGTTCCTCATAGAAGCGAATGGCGCGGGTGGTGATGTCGAGCTCGCGGGCGAGGTCGGAAATGCTGTAGGTCGTGCTCATGAAGGCGCTCAAGAAAGTCTTGGCGCTAAGCTAATGTCAGGTTGACGTAAACGTCAAGGTCGATCATCAATCCCTGTAGGAGCGAGCTTGCTCGCGAAAAACGTCAACGCTAACGCGGTAGCCCTGATACCCAAAGGCGCCCTCGGGTTTTTCGCGAGCAAGCTCGCTCCTACACGGCGACAGGTTCAGGCTTGCAGCTTGTCGAGTTTCTTCTCGTGCGCCGTGACCTGCTGGCACAACTCGATCATTTGCTCGCGCATCCAGCGGTTGGCGGGGTCCTGGTCGGTGCTCTCGTGCCAGTACAGGTGGGTTTCCACCGGCGGCACGTCGTTGACCGGCAGGTTGAACCAGTGCAGTTCATGGCGGCGGGCGAAGCGCTCGGGCACGGTCATCACCATGTCGGTCTGTTGCAACACTTGCGAGGCCATCAGGTAATGCTGGGAGCGCAGGGCGATCTTGCGCTGGATGCCCATCTTGCCCAGGGCCAGGTCGACATGGCCCAGGCCGTTGCGGCGGCTGGAGATATGGATATGGGTCAGCGACAGGTAATCGTCCAGGGTGAACTTGTCCTTGCCCGCCATCGGATGGCCCTTGCGCATGGCGCACACGTAGCGGTCTTCCATCAGCTTGACGTGGCGCACCTGCGGGTCGGTGTTGAGCGGTGCGTCGACGGCAAAATCCAGGCGCCCGGCGGCCAGTTCCTTGGTGGTCTCACGGCGTTTGGACAGGAAACTCTCGATCACCACCGTCGGCGCCAGGCGACGCAAGCGCTGGAACAGCAGTGGCAGGATCACCGCTTCGGTCAAGTCGGTCATGCTGATGCGGTAGGTCTTGGCCGCCTGTTGCGGGTTGAAAATCCGGCTTTCCTGCACCGACACGCGCAGCAATGACAGTGCGTTGCGCACCGGGCCGATGATGTTCTGCGCCATCGGCGTGGGCACCATGCCTTGGGCGGTCCGCACGAACAGCGGGTCGTTGAAGGTCTCGCGCAGGCGTGCCAGAGCGTTGGACACCGCCGGTTGGGTGATGCCGACAATCTGCCCGGCACGGGTCAGGTTGGCTTCGGTGTAGATCGCGTCAAAGACGATAAACAGGTTGAGGTCGACCTTGCTCAGATTCATTTCGTTGCGCTCTTATTGTTAGGTGGCCATGCCCCGATCATATATCGGTGATGAATGTTAATACACGCCGAGAATAGGCTAGGTAAATTTTCAACGCTGTTCTAGCATCGATTGCATGACCTAAACAACCTCTCAAAGAAGGGAGCTGCTCATGGATTTCGCCTATTCGCCCAAGGTTCAGGAACTGCGTGAACGCGTCACTGCGTTCATGGACGCTTACGTTTACCCGGCCGAACCGGTGTTCGAACGCCAGGTCAGCGAAGGCGACCGCTGGCAGCCCACCGCGATCATGGAGGAGCTCAAAGCCAAGGCGAAAGCCGAAGGCCTGTGGAACCTGTTCCTGCCCGAATCCGAACTGGGCGCTGGCCTGACCAACCTTGAATACGCGCCGCTGGCGGAAATCATGGGCCGTTCGCTGCTGGGCCCGGAGCCGTTCAATTGCTCCGCCCCGGACACCGGCAACATGGAAGTGCTGGTGCGCTACGCCAACGCCGAACAGAAACAGCGCTGGCTCGAACCGCTGTTGCGCGGCGAGATCCGCTCGGCCTTCGCCATGACCGAGCCCGACGTGGCCTCCTCGGACGCGACCAACATGGCCGCCCGCGCCGAGCGCCAGGGCGACGAGTGGGTGATCAACGGCAAGAAATGGTGGACTTCCGGCGCCTGCGACCCGCGTTGCAAGATCCTGATTTTCATGGGCCTGAGCAATCCCGATGCGCCGCGCCACCAGCAGCACTCGATGATCCTGGTGCCGGTGGACGCCCCTGGCGTGAAAATCGTGCGCCCGCTGCCGGTGTTCGGTTACGACGATGCGCCCCACGGCCACGCCGAAGTGCTGTTCGACAACGTGCGCGTGCCGTATGAAAACGTCCTGCTGGGTGAAGGTCGCGGCTTTGAAATTGCTCAGGGGCGTCTTGGCCCGGGCCGCATTCACCACTGCATGCGCTCCATCGGCATGGCCGAACGCGCGCTGGAACTGATGTGCAAACGCGCCATCAGCCGCACCGCGTTCGGCAAACCGTTGGCGCGCCTGGGCGGCAATATCGACAAGATCGCCGACTCGCGCATGGAAATCGACATGGCACGCCTGCTGACCCTGAAAGCCGCCTACATGATGGACACCGTGGGTAACAAAGTGGCGAAAAGCGAAATCGCCCAGATCAAGGTGGTGGCGCCGAACGTGGCGTTGAAGGTGATCGACCGCGCGATCCAGATCCATGGCGGCGCCGGCGTCTCCAACGACTTCCCGTTGGCCTACATGTACGCCATGCAACGCACCCTGCGCCTGGCCGACGGCCCGGACGAAGTCCACCGTGCGGCGATCGGCAAGTTCGAGATCGGCAAGTATGTGCCTAAAGAGTTGATGCGCGGCGGGCAGTAACACCGCGTCGCCTGCCATCGCGGGCAAGCCCCCTCCCACAGTTGACCGAGTTGTGCATGAGAACGCGGTCTAGTGTGGGAGGGGGCTTGCCCGCGACGAGGCCCGTGCGAACAACACAAAACACAAACCTCAGTACACCCAAACCTCCACCCGCCGATTCTTGATCCGACCCTCATCCGCAGTATTCGCCGCCACCGGCATCTGCGCGCCAAACCCGCGGATATCGCGGAGCACTACGCCGCTCTTGACCAATTCCCGACGCACCGCCATCGCCCGCAGTTTGGACAACAGCGCCGCGCGTTGCGGGTCATTCTTGATATCGCCGAACCCTACCAGCGTCACCTGCTTGTCGAGCTTGCCGTGGCCTTTTATATACGCCACCACGCGCTGCACATCCTGGCGCGCCTTGTTGTCCAAGCTGGCGCTGCCTTCTTCGAAGCGGAAATTCACCGTCAGGCGCTGGGCCTCGCGGGCAATTGCCTGATAGTCCTCGGGCATGGACGGGCGTGGTTCCACGCTTATCGCCTGGACCCGCTGCGCGATAAACCCGTTGGCCGCCACGATCGCCTGGCCCTTGCTGCTCTGGGTGAAGTCCACCAGCGCCTTGGCCCACGGATTGTGCGAGGTCGGCGGTAGGTAAAAGAACAGGCGGCGCGACAGCGGGTAGTCCTCGGTGGCTATCAGGCTGTTCAGCGGCAGCATCGGTTGCGAGTCACCGTCGACGATCGCCACCGCCTTGGCCTGGCGCACATAGGGCAGGCCGATGAAACCGATGCCTTGCGGGTCCTGGCTCACCGCGTCCGACAGTTGCTCGCTGGCCTCGAACCGCTTGGCCGACGCGGCGAGGGGCTTGCCGCGACGGCTCAGGACCAGGTCCTTGAAAGTGTCATAGGTGCCCGACCGATCATCCCGCGCATATAAATGAATCGCCCCGCCGATGCCGCCGAGTGCTTCCCAGGTGCTGATTTCACCGTTGAAAATTTGCGCCAGTTGCTCGGTGTTCAGCGTATTCAGCGGGTTGCGCGGGTTGAGGATGATGGCCAGGCCGTCGATGGCGATCACCTGTTCGGCCTCGGGGCTTTTCAGGTCGCCCAGGGGTTCGAGGTCCACCAGTTCGCTGTCTTTGATCGGGCGGGAGGCGGCGGCGAGGTCGGCGCTGGCTTTGTGCAGCGCGGCAAAACCGGTGCTGGAACCATGGGCGTCGACCTCGATGGTCAGCGTCTTGCCCTGGCGGGTCTTGCCGATCACGCGCTGTTCATTGGCGCCTTCGGCGGGTTCAGCGTGGACCCCTTGCAGGCCCTGCTGCTCCATCAACCCTTTGACCAGCGCCGGGCCAAGCGCCGCGCCGATCGTGTTGGAGCCCTGGATGCGCAAGGCGGGGCCCTGATCGGGGATGGGCAGCGGCGCGCTAACGGCACTCAGGGGAAAAAGGGTCAGCAATAACAGAACGCGCAGGATCATGCCGGCACCGTCTCAAGGCAAAGGGAGTGCCGCGAGATTAAGTCAGTTGGGTTTCAGTAATATGACTGTCACTCAACCGTAAAAATGTGAGAGCGGGCTTGCTCCCACATTGTTTAAGCGTGCCGTCCGTGAAGTCAGCTCAATTCCAGCCAGATCGGTGCATGGTCCGAGGGTTTTTCCAGGCCGCGCAGTTCGTAGTCCACCCCAGCATCCTTGACCCTGGGCAGCAAGCCGTTGGACGCCAGGATCACATCGATACGCAGGCCACGCTTGGGTTCATCTTCAAACCCGCGACTGCGGTAGTCGAACCAGCTGAAGCGGTCGGTCACGTCGGGGTTGAGGTGGCGGAAGCTGTCCACCAGGCCCCAGTTCTTCAGGCGGGCCATCCACTCGCGCTCCTCCGGCAGGAAGCTGCACTTGCCGGTTTTCAGCCAGCGCTTGGCATTGTCGGGGCCAATGCCGATGTCGCAGTCTTCCGGGGAAATATTCACATCGCCCATCACCACCAGCGCCTGGTCGTTGCTGAACTGGCTTTCCAGCAACTGTTGCAGGTCTGCGTAGAAGCGCTGCTTGGCCGGGAACTTGGTGGGGTGGTCGCGGCTTTCGCCTTGGGGGAAATAGCCGTTCATGATGGTGATCGGGTTGCCTTGCGCATCGGCGAAGGTGCCCCAGATAAAGCGGCGCTGGGCGTCTTCTTCATCGCTGGCAAAGCCTTTGTGTACGCTCAGCGCTTCCTGGCGCGAGAGCAGGGCCACGCCGTAGTGGCCTTTCTGGCCGTGGTAGTACACGTGATACCCCAGGGCCTGCACTTCGGCCAGCGGGAACTGGTCGTCGTGGACCTTGGTTTCCTGCAGGCCGATCACATCGGGTTGATGCTTTTCAATCAGCGCCGCCAACTGATGCGGGCGAGCCCGTAGCCCGTTGATATTGAAAGAGACGATTTTCATGGTCGGCTGTCCAGTCTGGCAAAAGGGCGATGCTAGCCGACAAGTCGGACGGGGGCCAGCGTGGCGGTAGGACGGATGCGCTGCTAATGTCTGGGAACGACTCGCGCTGCGTAAGTTCGTACCCATAAGAACGCCGTCTTTTGAATGGCGCCCAGGGAGATTCACTGTATGTCTGACACTTCAACTGCGATTGCCGAAATCCGCCTGCTCAATAGCGACTATTCCAGCGAAGCGCGCTCCCTGCTGTACCAGGCTTATCGCCATGAGCCGACGTTCGCCTACATCTTCGAAGCTGAGCGGCCGGGGTATGAGCAGCGGGTCCGTGCCACCGTGCGCGAGTTGGTCAAGCAGCATTTCTTCCAGAAGCTTCCCGCCATCGGCCTGTTCGTCGACGACCGACTGATCGGCGTTGCGTTGATCGCGCCACCCCAGCGGCGCCTGGGCATCACCGAGAGCTGGGCGTGGCAATTGCGCATGTGGTTGAGCACCGGTGTGCGGGGGACGCGGCGTTACCTGGATTATCACCAGGCGGTGCTGGCGTGCCTGCCCAGCGATTCGGTGCATGTGTTGCCGTTGCTGGGTATTCACCCGCAATTCCAGGGCAAGCACTTCGGTGAGCAACTGCTCGGCGCGGTACACAACTGGTGCGCCGAGGACCCGCATTCGTCCGGTGTGGTGCTCGATACCGGCAACTCGCGTTACCTGGAGTTCTACAAGCGTCAGGGTTATGAGGAAATCGGCGAAGTTGCTGTAGGACCGATCCTGGAGCATGTGTTTTTTCATGCCAATCCACAGCCGTTACAGGCTGTAACGACTTGAGTCAGGATTTTCAGATAAATCTGAGTTCAAAGAGTCTCTCCAGCTCGTGTAGCATCCGCGCCTATGAAGTTTCCAGGAAGATTTACCAGCGGCTTGATTCTGCTGTTCACAAGCTGCGGCGCTTTGGCGCAAAGCGAACTGGACGTGCGAGTCAAACCCTCAAACGACGCGTTGAAAGCCAACATCGAAGGCTACATCGGCGGGGTAGGCGATCGCGATGAAGAAGCGTTGCTGCGCTTCAGCCGTGGCGCCGAAGAGCAGGCGCGCAAAGCGGCCCAGGCCTTGGGCTTCTATCAGCCGCAGATCAGCAGTGATGTGCAGGGCGGCAAGAACCCGCGCCTGACCCTGACCATCGAGCCCGGCGAACCGGTGCATTTGCGCGACGTGACCATTCGGGTCGACGGCCCGGCCGCCGCCCTCAAAGCCTTTCGTGTGCCTGCCAGCCGCGACCTTGAATCCGGTGCCGTGCTCAACCACGGCCATTACGAAGACGCCAAGCGTCTGATCCAGAACCAGGCCTCGCGCTACGGCTTTTTCAATGGGCGCTTTACCCGCCAGACCCTGTCGGTCGACCCCAAGGCGGGCGTCGCCGATATCGAACTGGTGTATGACAGCGGCCCGCGCTACACCTTGGGCAAGGTCAATTTTGCCGGCGATACGCCGTTCGATGAGGAACTGTTGCAACGCATGGTGCCGTTCAAAAACGGCGCGCCCTACGATTCCGAACTGATTGCCGAGTTGAACCAGAACCTGCAAGCCAGCGGCTTTTTCGAGGGCGTGCGGGTGGACGCCGCGCCGGCTGCGTCGGCCAACGATGTGATCCCGGTCGCGGTGCAACTGGAAACCCGCAAGCCACGCACCATGGGCCTGGGCCTCGGCTTTTCCACCGACGTCGGCCCGCGCGGCAAAGCCAACTGGACGCGCCACTGGGTCAATCCGCAGGGCCACAGTTATGGCTGGGAAGCCGAATTGTCGGCGCCACGGCAGAACGTCGGCCTGTGGTACGACATCCCGCTCGACCCACCGCTTACCGACAAACTGCGTTTTGCCGGCGGCTACCAGAATGAAGAACTGGCCAACACCGACACCCTGAGTAAATTGCTCACCCTCGGCCCGGAATGGCACAGCAAGTTGCCCAGCGGCTGGACCCGGGTGGTCTCCCTCAAGTGGCAGCGTGAAGAGTATCGCCTGGGCGATGACTCGGGCCTGAGCAACCTGTTGATGCCGGGGCTCAGCTATTCCTATTTGCGCAGCGACAACCGCATCGATCCCCACCACGGCTATCGCCTGCAATTCGACACCAAGCTGGCCAAGGAAGGCTTCGGCTCCGACACCAACCTGCTTTACGGCACGGCCATGGTCAAAGGCCTGACCACCGTGTGGGACAAGCACCGCTTCCTCGCGCGGGCGCAGATCGGCGGCAGCGCCACCAACGGCTACAAGTCGGTGCCGCCGTCGCTGCGTTTCTTTGCCGGTGGCGACCAGAGCGTGCGTGGTTACGAGTACCAGACCCTGTCGCCGGAGAACGACCGTGGCGACCGCATCGGTGGCCGCTACATGGTGGCCTTGAGCGCCGAGTATCAATATTCCATCGCCGAAAAATGGCGGATCGCGACCTTTATCGACCAGGGCAACTCCTTCAACACCCTGGAAATGCCAAGCCTGAAAACCGGCGTGGGCGTCGGCCTGCGCTGGGTGTCGCCCGTCGGGCCGATTCGCCTCGACCTGGCCCATGCCCTGGAAGACCCGGGCGGTATCCGTTTGCACTTTTCCATGGGGCCTGAGCTGTGATGCGTGGTTTGAAAATAGCCGGGCTGGCTGCCGTTGCCCTCCTGGCCGTGGTGTTGCTGGCGCTGTGGACCGTACTCGGAACCCAGGCGGGCAGCCGTTGGGCGTTGGGCCAGGTGCCGGGCTTGAGCGTGGATAATTTCCAGGGCCGTTTGGGCGGCCAATGGAGTGCCGAGCATCTGCTGTGGCAGCAGGGCAGTGACCGTGTCGAGCTCAACGCGCCGACGTTCGACTGGTCGCCGGCCTGCCTGCTGCGCCTGACGCTGTGCATTGACCGGTTGGCGGTGGATCAAGTCAGCCTGCAATTTGCGCCGAGCACGGAGCCGAGCAGCGGGCCGATCCAGCTGCCGGCGCTGAAGTTGCCGGTTGCGCTCCAGTTGGGCGACGTTCGCGTCGGCAGCCTGCTGTTTAACGGCAGTGAGGAACTCAAGGGTATGCAACTGGCGGCGCATTGGACCGCCGCGGGCCTGCAGATCGATTCCGTGCATCTGCAACGCGATGATCTGGTGCTGGACCTGTCCGGGCTACTCCAACCCAGCGGTGACTGGCCGTTGACCGCCAGCGGCAACCTGAGCCTGCCTTACGCCCCCGGCGGCGCGCCGTGGACGGTGGCGTTCAGGGCCGATGGCGACCTGCTCAAGACCCTCAAGCTCGACGCCGACAGCAGCGGCTACCTGCCGGCCAAGCTCAGCGGCGAGTTGCAGCCGCTGGTGGAAAACCTGCCGGCACAGCTGCACATCACCGCCGACGCCTTCAAACCCAGCGCCGATTTGCCTGACACCCTGCAACTCAATCAACTTGACCTCACCGCCAAAGGCGACCTGGACAGCGGTTACCAATTGCTCGGCAAAGCCGTACTGCCCGCAGAAAAGGGCCCGGTGGACTTACTGCTGCAAGGTAAGGTCGATGCCAAGGGCGCGCAGATCGCCGGCCTGGATCTGAGTGCCGGTGACAAACAAAGCTTGAAACTCACGGCACAGCTGGACTGGCAGCAGGGCTTCAGCGCCGATGCGAAAATCGATTGGCTGGACTTTCCCTGGCATCGCCTCTACCCCTTGATTGACGAGCCGCAAGTCACCTTGCGCACCTTCAATGGTGAAATTTTCTATAAAGACGGCAACTACCTCGGCAACCTCAAGGCCGACCTCGATGGCCCCGCGGGCAAATTCAACGTGGTCACGCCGTTCAGCGGCGACCTCAAACAAGTGTTCCTGCCCGAGCTGAAACTGACCGCTGGCCAAGGCAAGGCCGAAGGCCACCTCAACCTGCAGTTCGCCGACGGCCTCGCCTGGGACACGGCGCTCGACCTGTCGGCGCTGAACCCGGCGTACTGGGTCGCAGAGTTGCCGGGCACGCTGGCCGGACCGCTGCGCAGCAAAGGCGAGTTCAAGAACCAGCAGCTCAAACTGAGCGCCGACCTCGGCCTCAAGGGCCGTCTGCGCGGGCAGCCCGCCGTATTGGCCGCCAAGGCCGAAGGCGCGGGTGAGCAATGGACCCTGGCCAACCTGGATATCCGCCTGGGCGACAACCGCATCAACGGCAGCGGCAGCCTGCAACAACGCCTGGCCGGGCAGATCGATATCAAACTGACGCGGCTGGCCCAGCTGTGGCCGCAGTTACGCGGGCAGGTCAATGGCCGACTCGATGTGGCCGGTAGCCTCAAAGCGCCTCAAGGCAAACTCGACCTCAAGGGCCAGCAACTGGCGTTTGCCGACAATCGCCTGCAAAGCCTGAGCCTCGACGCCACGCTCGATAACGCCCAGCGCGCGAAGATCGACCTCAAGGGCAGCGGCATCCAAAGCGGCGACACCCAAGTCGGCACCCTGACAGCCAGCGCCCAGGGCGATGTCAGGCAACAGAAGGTCCAGTTGGATCTGGCCGGCCCACTGGTCAAGCTGGCCCTGGCCCTGGATGGCAACCTCGACCAAGGCAACTGGCGCGGACGCCTGGCCAGCGGTGACGTGCAGGCCGGCGGCCAGGACTGGAAGCTGCAGGCCCCGGCGAAAATCGAGCGCCTGGCCGATGGCAGGCTGACCTTCGCCGCCCACTGCTGGGTCGCGGGCCCGGCCAGCCTGTGTGCTGAAGATCAGCGCCTGATGCCTGAACCGAAGCTGCGTTACCACCTCAAGCAATTCCCCATCGATAGCCTGGCGGCCTGGTTGCCCAAGGACTTCGCCTGGCAGGGCACGCTCAACGCCGACGTACAGCTCGACCTGCCGGCCAGCGGCCCCAAAGGCGTGATCGCAGTGGATGCCAGTGGCGGCACGTTGCGCGTCAAGGACAAGCACCAGTGGCTGGATTTCCCCTACGACACGCTGCAATTGGACGCCACCCTCAACCCCAAGCGCATCGACACCCAGCTCAACTTCCAGGGCGGCAAGCTCGGTGAGTTGCGGTTGCAGGCACAGATCAACCCGCTGGCGAAAAACAAGCCGATCACCGGTACTTTCAGCCTCACCGGTCTGGACCTCACCGTGGCGCGGCCGTTTGTGCCGATGGTGGAAAAACTCAACGGCAAGCTCAACGGCAATGGCCGCATCTCCGGTGGCCTGCTGGCGCCGCTGGTCAACGGCAGCATGAACCTGGTGGGCGGCGAGATTTCCGGGGCGGAACTGCCCATCAGCCTCGAAGGCTTGAACGTACAGGCGCTGATTGCCGGCGAAAGCGTGCAACTCGATGGCAGCTGGCACAGCGGCAAGGCCGGGCAGGGCAGCCTCAAGGGCCACATCGACTGGGGCCGCGCCCTGGCGGTCGACCTCAGCCTGCAAGGCGCGCACCTGCCGGTCACCGTCGAACCTTACGCGGTGCTGGAAGTTGCGCCCGACCTGAAGATCAGCCTGAAGAACGACAAGCTCGCGATCGCCGGCAAGGTGCAGATCCCGCGGGGTGACATCACCGTGCGCGAACTGCCGCCGTCGACGGTCAAGGTCTCCGATGACACGGTGATCGTCGGCAGCCAGACCGAAGAGGGTAAGCCGCCGATGGCAATGGCGATGGATATCGACGTGGCGGTGGGTGAGGACCAGCTCAACTTCTCGGGCTTCGGCCTCACCGCCAAGGTGCAGGGGCATGTGCATATCGGCGACAACCTGGACACCCGCGGCGAGCTGTGGCTCAACGACGGCCGCTACCGTGCCTACGGCCAGAAGCTGGATGTGCGCCGTGCGCGTTTGCTGTTCGCCGGGCCGCTCGACCAGCCTTATCTGGATATCGAAGCGATCCGCAAGACCGGCGATGTCGTCGCTGGTATCCGCCTGAGCGGCAGCGCCGAACAGCCCACTACGCAGATCTTCTCCGAGCCGGCCATGAGCCAGGAGCAGGCGCTGTCCTACCTGGTGCTCGGCCGTCCGCTGAGCACCACCGGTGAAGACAACAATATGCTCGCCCAAGCCGCCCTGGGCCTGGGCTTGATGGGCAGTGCCGGTGTGACCTCGGACATTGCCAAGGACCTCGGCATCCAGGATTTCGAGCTCGACACCCAAGGCAGCGGCACCAACACCGCCGTGGTCGCCAGCGGCAAGATCTCGGAGAAGCTCAGCCTGCGTTATGGGGTCGGGGTGTTCGAACCGGCCAGCACCATTGCCTTGCGTTACCTGTTGAGCAAGAAGGTGTACCTGGAAGTGGCCAGTGGGGTGGCCAGTTCGTTGGATATTTTCTACAAGCGCGATTTCTAGCGCCGGACTCGGTAAAAAAGTGGGAGCGGGTGCCTGCGCTCGCATATACCAAGCAAGCTAATCATTTCATTTGACATTAGCTGCCTAAGCAGTAATATCTCGTCACACATTCGCTGCCTAGGCAGTAATAAGGTGACTTCCGATGAAACACTTCACCCCGGACAACTTCCACAACTGCCGCCTCGGGCTGTTGCTGGGCCGTGCGGCGATCCTTAAAGACAAAATCATCGACATCCATATGGAACCGCACGGCATCACCGCCGCGCAGTTCAAGGTGTTGATCATCATGGCGCAGTTCGGTGTCGACACCCCGGCGGAGCTGTGTCGCCACCTGTCCCTGGACAGCGGTTCGATGACCCGCATGCTCGATCGCCTGGAACAAAAAGGCCTGCTTGATCGCAAGCGGTCGGCGCTGGACCGTCGCCAAGTGCAACTGGTGTTGACCGACGACGGCCAGCGCCTGGCGGACAGGCTGCCGTACATCGGCGCCGAGGCGTTGAACCAGTTGGCCAGCGCACTGGAGCCGGGTGAATTGCAAACCCTGGAAAAGATCCTCATGAAAATGCTGATAGCTGCCGGTGATCCGATCACCCTGCAGCGGGTAGGTAAAGCATGAACACACGTGCCCTTTGCCTGGTGCTGACGGCCATGAGCATGGCCGGTTGCGCCAATTTCAGCGGCCTCGACACCCAGGGCCAACGCCTCGACGCGAACACCCTGCAGACCGGTAAGTCGTTGACCGGCGTGACCCTGTCGAGCGCCGCCTGGCCCAGCGCCGACTGGTGGAAAAGCCTCGGCGATCCGCAGCTCGACGGTTTGATCCAGGAAGCCCTGCAAAACAGTCCCGACATGCAAGTGGCCAGCGCCCGTGCCCACCAGGCCGAAGCCGCCGCCTATGCCGCCAACGCCGCACGCCTGCCGACCCTGGACGCCAGCGCCGGTGTGAGCCGTTCGCGCCTGGCCAGGGACAAGGACCCGCTGGGGCAGGGCGATGCCTACTCGACGGTGCGAAACATCGGCGCCAGCTTCAACTACAACTTCGACCTCTGGGGCGGCCAGCGTGCTGCCTGGGAAGCCGCGTTGGGCCAGGCCCGCGCCGCCGAAGTCGACCAGCAGGCCGCGCGCCTGACCCTGGCGGCCGATGTGGCCAAGGCCTACAGCGACCTGGGCCAGGCGCATATCGTGCGGGACCTGGCCAATGACGACCTCAAGCGCACCCGGCAAATGCTCAGCCTGAGCCAGCGCCGCCTGAACTCGGGCATCGACAGCCGGTACCAGTACCAGCAGACCGAAAGCCTGGAAGCCAGCTCCCAGTCGCAACTGATCGATGCGGAAAAACAACTGCAGAGCGCGAAAATCGCCCTGGCGGTATTGCTCGGCAAAGGCCCGGACCGCGGCAACGAACTGGCGCGCCCGGCGGTGCTCAAGCCCAGCGTCGTCGCCGTGCCCTCGGTGCTGCCCGCCGAACTGCTGGGCCGGCGCCCGGACCTGATCGCCGCACGTTGGCGGGTGGAAGCGGCGAGCAAGAACATCGCCGCCGGCAAGGCCAGCTTCTACCCCAACCTCAACCTGAGCGCGAGCGCCGGGGCCGAGTCGTTGCTGGGGGATGCGATGTTCGGTTCGGCCAGCCGCTTCTTCAACATTGCGCCGACGATTTCGCTGCCGATTTTTGATGGCGGCCGCCTGCGCGCCAACCTCGATGCGCGCGATGCCGACTATGACCTGGCCGTGGCCCAGTACAACAAAACCCTGGTGCAAGCCCTCGGCGATATCGGCAACAGCCTTTCACAACTGCGCGAAACCGGTCGGCAAATCCAGGCCCAGCAACACGCCGCGGACATTGCCCAGCAGTCCTACGACACCGCGATGCAGCGTTACAGCTCCGGGATCGGCAACTACCTGGACGTGCTCAGCATCGAGCAGCAATTGCTGCAGGCCCAGCGTCAGCTGGCGACCTTGAACGCCGCGCAAATCGATCTGTCGATCCAATTGATGCAAGCCCTGGGTGGCGGCTACGACGCCGCAAATGTGGCATCGACCACCCCAGCTACACGCACGGAATAATTTGAGGTAACTGACATGGCCACTGCCGAAAGCAACAACGCAACGGGAACGCCCGATAACAACCCGCGCAAACGCAAAGTCATGCTGGTCGGCCTGGTGCTGATCGTCATCCTCGGCGTGGTCGGCGTGTGGGGTTGGTATGAACTCTACGGCCGCTTCAATGAAAGCACCGACGACGCCTACGTGAACGGCAACGTGGTGGAAATCACCCCGCTGGTCACCGGCACCGTGGTCAGCATCGGCGCCGACGATGGCGACCTGGTCCACGAAGGCCAGGTGCTGATCAACTTCGACCCCAACGACGCGGCGGTCGGCCTGCAAAGTGCGCAGGCCAACCTGGCCCGCACCGTGCGCCAGGTGCGGGGCTTGTACAGCAACGTCGACGGGATGAAAGCCCAGGTCAATGCGCAGAAAGCCGACGTGCAAACTGCCGAGGACAACTACAACCGGCGTAAGACCCTGGCCCAGGGCGGGGCGATTTCCCAGGAAGAACTGTCCCACGCCCGTGACAGCCTGACCGCGGCCAAGAATGCCCTGACCAACCTTGAGCAGCAGCTCAAAAGCAGCAACGCCCTGGTCGACGACACGGTGATCTCGTCCCATCCGGACGTGCAAGCCGCCGCCGCGCAACTGCGCCAGGCGTACCTGGCCAATGCGCGCAGCACCCTGATCGCCCCCGTCACCGGCTATGTGGCCAAGCGCACCGTGCAACTGGGCCAGCGCGTGCAGCCGGGGACGGCGTTGATGGCGGTGATCCCGCTGAACCAGCTGTGGATCGACGCCAACTTCAAGGAAACCCAACTGCGCAATATGCGTATCGGCCAACCGGTGGACATCGAAGCGGACATTTACGGCAGCGATGTGAAGTTCAGCGGCACCATCGACAGCCTCGGCGCCGGCACCGGCAGCGCGTTTGCCTTGCTGCCTGCGCAGAACGCCACCGGCAACTGGATCAAGATCGTGCAACGGGTGCCGGTACGCATCCACGTCAATGCCGAAGAACTGGCCAAACACCCCCTGCGGGTGGGCTTGAGCACGGTGGTCAACGTCGACCTGCACGACCGCAGCGGCCCGGTACTGGCGCAACAGGCACCCCAAAAGGCCTCGTTCACCACCAACGTGTATGACCGCCAGTTGGCCGAAGCCGATGCCATGATCACCCAGTTGATTCATGACAACAGCCTCGCCGCGCCCAAGGCTGTGCAACGCTGATGAGCCATAACGCGTCCTTCTCGCCACCCAGCTTGGTGATGGCCACGATTGGCCTGTCGCTGGCGACCTTCATGCAGGTGCTCGATACCACGATCGCCAACGTGGCGTTGCCGACCATTTCCGGCAACCTTGGCGTGAGTTCTGAGCAGGGCACCTGGGTGATCACCTCGTTTGCGGTGAGCAACGCCATTGCCCTGCCGCTGACCGGCTGGTTGAGCCGGCGCTTCGGCGAGGTGAAGCTGTTTCTCTGGGCCACCGTGCTGTTTGTGCTGGCCTCGTTTCTCTGCGGTATTTCCACGTCGATGCCCGAGCTGATCGGCTTTCGGGTGTTGCAAGGCCTGGTGGCGGGGCCGTTGTACCCGATGACCCAAACGTTGCTGATCGCGGTCTACCCGCCGGCGAGGCGCGGCATGGCCCTGGCACTGCTGGCGATGGTCACGGTGGTGGCGCCGATTGCCGGTCCCATCCTCGGCGGCTGGATCACCGACAGCTACAGCTGGCCGTGGATCTTCTTCATCAACGTGCCCATCGGCATCTTTGCGGTGATGGTGGTGCGTTCGCAGTTGAAGAAACGCCCGGTGGTCACCAGCTACCAGCCGATGGACTATGTGGGGTTGTTGAGCTTGATCGTCGGGGTCGGCGCGTTGCAGATCATCCTCGACAAGGGCAACGACCTGGACTGGTTCGAATCCAACTTCATCATCGTGGGGGCGGCGATTTCGGTGATTGCCCTGGCGGTGTTCATCATCTGGGAGATGACCGACAAACACCCAGTGGTCAACCTGCGGCTGTTCGCCTACCGCAACTTCCGCATCGGCACCATCGTGCTGGTCCTCGGCTACGCGGGCTTCTTCGGCATCAACCTGATCCTGCCGCAGTGGCTGCAAACCCAGATGGGCTACACCGCGACCTGGGCCGGCCTGGCCGTGGCGCCGATCGGTATTCTGCCGGTGCTGATGTCGCCGTTTGTCGGCAAGTACGCGCACCGATTCGACCTGCGCGTCCTGGCGGGCCTGGCGTTCCTGGCGATTGGCTTGAGCTGCTTCATGCGCGCCAGCTTCACCAATGAGGTGGACTTCCAGCACATCGCCCTGGTGCAGCTGTTCATGGGCATCGGCGTGGCGCTGTTCTTCATGCCGACCTTGAGCATCCTGATGTCCGACCTGCCGCCGCACCAGATCGCCGACGGCGCCGGCCTGGCGACGTTCCTGCGGACCCTGGGCGGCAGCTTCGCGGCCTCGCTGACCACCTGGATCTGGATTCGCCGCGCGGACCAGCACCATGCGTACATGAGCGAGAACATGACCACCTACGACGCGGCGACCCGCGATGCGTTGAATGCGTTGGGCGGCGCGGGGCAAAAGGCCTACGCCCAACTCGAGCAGATCCTCACCAGCCAGGCGTACATGATGTCCACCGTGGATTACTTCACGTTGCTGGGGTGGATGTTCATGGGCTTGATGCTGCTGGTGTGGCTGGCCAAACCGCCGTTTACCGCGAAGGCGGGGCCGGCTGCATCAGGGCACTGATCAACCAGTGCTGAAATGGAATCAAATGTGGGAGGGGGCTTGCCCCCGATAGCGGTGTATCAGTCAACCTATTTGAAGCTGACCCACTGCCATCGGGGGCAAGCCCCCTCCCACATTTGATCAGGCGCCCGGCAGTGCCAGTTGCGGATTGACGAAGTCAAACGCCGCCAGCTGAAACCCTTGCTCATCCACCTGCAATGCCCAGCCTTGCTTGTCCCAATCCCCCAGCACAATACGCTTGGCCGCCTGCTCGCCGATCTGCAACTTATGAATGGCGGGGCGGTGCGTATGGCCGTGGACCAGGGTACGCACACCGAACTGCTGCATCACCCGCGGCACTTCCTCGGGGGTGACGTCGACAATGTCGTTGGCTTTCATCCGCGTCTGCGCCCGGCTTTCGTTGCGCAGCTTGCGCGCCAGTTTGTGGCGGGTGCGCAAGGGCAGGTGACGCAGGATAAACAGCACAATCGGGTTGCGCAGGATGCGCCGCAGCTTCATATAACCGACGTCGCGGGTGCAGAGGCTGTCGCCGTGCATCAGCAGCACGGGCTCGCCGGCGAGTTGCACGACGCTCGGGTCCTTGAGCAGCTTGGCGCCTGCGGCTTTGCAGAACGTCTTGCCGATCAGGAAGTCGCGGTTGCCGTGCATGATGAAAATCGCGGTGCCGCTGTCGCTCAGTTCGCGCAGGGCCGCGCAAATCGAGCGCTGGAAAGGGGTGATCCCATCGTCGCCAACCCAGGCTTCAAAGAAGTCCCCGAGGATGTACAACGCCTGGGCGCCACGGGCGCGGCCGTGGAGTAAATCCAGAAACGCCCGGGTAATGTCCGGGCGTTCCTCTTCCAGATGCAAGTCTGAAATCAGCAATATCACTCAATGATCTCGGCTTTCTCGATGATCACGTCGTCTGCTGGCACGTCTTGGTGGCCGGCTTTGCTGGTGGTGGCAACGCCTTTGATCTTGTCGACGACGTCAGTGCCTTCGGTGACTTTACCGAACACCGCGTAGCCCCAGCCCTGCACGTTCTTGCCGCTGTGGTTGAGGAAGGCGTTGTCGGCGACGTTGATGAAGAACTGCGCGGAGGCCGAATGCGGCTCCATGGTACGGGCCATGGCGACGGTGTATTTGTCGTTGGAAAGGCCGTTGTCCGCTTCGTTCTGGATGCTTGGGCGCTTGTCTTTCTTTTCTTTCATGCCAGGCTCGAAACCGCCGCCCTGGACCATGAAGTTGCCGATGACACGGTGGAAAACGGTGTTTTCGTAGTGGCCGGCTTTCACGTATTCAATGAAGTTGGCGACGGTGATCGGCGCTTTCTCGGCGTTCAGCTCGATGACGATGTCACCGTGGTTGGTGGTCAGTTTGACTTGAGTCATGTGTACTACTCTTTTCAGGGAATTCGTGGGTTCGGGCGCTGTGCGCCTGACCTGTTTGGCTAAACGTTGGCCAAGACGCGCAGTTTAGCGTGCCCTGCGGGAATTTCGAGGTGGTTTTTTACCGCCCGGGCAATTAAAGCAGCAGTTTTTGGCCGCACCCTGTCAGGCGGTTGACCGCTTCGGCTATGATAAGCCCTTTGTTTTATCTGGCCTGCCCAAGGCCACGTACTCGTCTGTTCAAGGATAATATGAGCAAGCCCACTGTCGACCCTACCTCGAACGCCAAGGCCGGTCCTGCCGCCACGGTCAATTTCCTGCGCCCGATCATCCAGGCGGACCTGGATTCGGGCAAGCACACGCAGATCGTCACGCGCTTTCCGCCGGAGCCCAACGGCTACCTGCACATCGGTCACGCCAAGTCGATCTGTGTGAACTTCGGTCTGGCCCAGGAGTTCGGTGGCGTCACGCACCTGCGTTTCGACGATACCAACCCGGCCAAGGAAGACCAGGAATACATCGACGCCATCGAAAGCGACATCAAGTGGCTGGGCTTCGAATGGTCCGGTGAAGTGCGCTATGCGTCCAAGTATTTCGACCAGTTGTTCGACTGGGCCATCGTGCTGATCAAGGCCGGCAAGGCCTACGTCGACGACCTCACCCCTGAACAGGCCAAGGAATACCGTGGCACGCTGACCGAGCCGGGCAAGAACAGCCCGTTCCGCGACCGTTCGGTGGAAGAGAACCTGGACTGGTTCGCCCGCATGCGCGCCGGTGAGTTCGCAGACGGTGCCCGTGTACTGCGTGCCAAGATCGACATGGCCTCGCCGAACATGAACCTGCGCGACCCGATCATGTACCGCATCCGCCATGCCCATCACCACCAGACCGGTGACAAGTGGTGCATCTACCCGAACTACGACTTCACCCACGGCCAGTCGGACGCCATCGAAGGCATCACCCACTCCATCTGCACCCTGGAGTTCGAAAGCCACCGTCCGCTGTACGAATGGTTCCTGGAGCACCTGCCGGTTCCGGCACACCCGCGCCAGTACGAATTCAGCCGCCTGAACCTGAACTACACCATCACCAGCAAGCGCAAGCTCAAGCAATTGGTGGATGAACAGCACGTCAACGGCTGGGACGACCCGCGCATGTCGACGCTGTCGGGCTTCCGCCGTCGCGGCTACACGCCCAAGTCCATCCGCAACTTCTGCGAAATGGTCGGCACCAACCGTTCCGACGGCGTGGTCGACTTCGGCATGCTCGAATTCAGCATCCGTGACGACCTCGACCACAGCGCCCCGCGCGCCATGTGCGTGCTGCGCCCGCTGAAAGTCGTGATCACCAACTACCCGGAAGGCCAGGTCGAGAACCTCGAACTGCCACGCCACCCGAAAGAAGACATGGGCGTGCGCGCACTGCCGTTCGCCCGTGAAATCTACATCGACCGTGACGACTTCATGGAAGAGCCGCCAAAAGGCTACAAGCGCCTGGAACCTACCGGCGAAGTGCGCCTGCGCGGCAGCTACGTGATCCGCGCCGACGAAGCGATCAAGGACGCCGCGGGCAACATCGTCGAACTGCGCTGCTCGTATGATCCAGAAACCCTGGGCAAGAACCCTGAAGGCCGCAAGGTCAAGGGCGTGATCCACTGGGTGCCGGCCGCCGCCAGCGTCGAGTGTGAAGTGCGTCTGTACGACCGTCTGTTCCGTTCGCCGAACCCTGAGAAAGCCGAAGACAGCGCGAGCTTCCTCGACAACATCAATCCGAACTCCCTGCAAGTACTCACGGGTTGTCGTGCCGAGCCATCCCTTGGCAATGCACAGCCGGAAGACCGTTTCCAGTTCGAGCGCGAAGGCTACTTCTGCGCGGATATCAAGGACTCGAAACCTGGCCATCCGGTATTCAACCGTACCGTGACCTTGCGTGATTCGTGGGGCCAGTGATTTAAGGAACCGTCGTGCTAACGATCTACAACACGCTCAGCAAGAGCAAAGAAGTCTTCAAGCCGCTGGATGGCAACAAGGTACGCATGTACGTGTGCGGCATGACCGTGTACGACTACTGCCACATCGGCCACGGCCGCAGCATGGTCGCCTTTGACCTGGTGACCCGCTGGTTGCGTTTCAGCGGCTACGACTTGACCTATGTGCGCAACATCACCGACATCGACGACAAGATCATCAACCGCGCCAAGGAAAACGGCGAGCCGTTCGACGTCCTGACCGCGCGCATGATCGCCGCCATGCACGAGGACGAGGCGCGCCTCAACATCCTCAAGCCGGACATGGAACCGCGTGCCACGGACCATATCCCGGGCATGCACGCGATGATCCAGACCTTGATCGACAAGGGCTACGCCTACGCTCCAGGCAATGGCGACGTGTACTACCGCGTCGCCAAGTTCATGGGCTACGGCAAGCTGTCGCGCAAGAAAATCGAAGACCTGCGCATCGGCGCGCGCATCGAAGTCGACGAAGCCAAGCAAGACCCGCTCGACTTCGTGCTGTGGAAAGGCACCAAACCCGGCGAGCCAAGCTGGGAATCGCCTTGGGGCGCCGGGCGTCCGGGCTGGCACATCGAATGCTCGGTGATGTCCACCTGCTGCCTGGGGGAGACCTTCGACATTCATGGCGGCGGCAGCGACCTCGAGTTCCCGCACCACGAAAACGAAATCGCCCAAAGCGAAGCCGCCACCGGCAAGACCTACGCCAACGCCTGGATGCACTGCGGCATGATCCGCATCAATGGCGAGAAGATGTCCAAGTCCTTGAACAACTTCTTCACCATCCGCGACGTGCTGGAAAAGTACCACCCGGAGGTGGTCCGCTACCTGCTGGTGTCCAGCCACTACCGCAGCGCGATCAACTATTCGGAAGACAACCTCAAGGACGCCAAAGGCGCCCTGGAGCGTTTCTACCACGCGTTGAAAGGCCTGCCCTCTGTGGCGCCGGCCGGCGGCGAAGCGTTCGTGGCCCGGTTCACCGAAGTGATGAACGACGACTTCGGCACACCGGAAGCCTGCGCGGTGCTGTTCGAGATGGTGCGCGAGATCAACCGCCTGCGTGAGAGCGATCTCGACGCAGCGGCCGGTCTGGCTGCACGCCTGAAAGAACTGGCCAGCGTGCTGGGCGTGTTGCAGATGGAAGCCGACGACTTCCTGCAAGCCGGCGCCGAAGGGCGTGTGGATGCGGCTGAAGTGGACGCGCTGATCCAGGCGCGCTTGACGGCGCGGGCCAACAAGGACTGGGCGGAGTCCGACCGGATCCGTGACCAACTGACCGCGATGGGTGTGGTGTTGGAAGACGGCAAGGGTGGGACGACGTGGCGCTTGGCTGATCAGGCTTGATCAGTAAACGCTGAATGAAAAACGCCCCGACTGGTTCGGGGCGTTTTTCATTTTGGGTTCAGCGAAACATGCGCGAAGGGCCGGTCTTCGTAACGCTGTCGGAACACGGCTTCGAGCGGTAGCCAACCTGCGACGTTCTGGAAAAAGCCCATTTGCTTTGACGCCCGCCCAATCCTGGCTTTAGATGGTCGATCAGACCAAGCCCATGATGAAACTGACGGTGATTCAAATGGATTGTATTTTCTGCAGCATTGTCCGAAAAACCTCCCCGGCCCATATTCTGTGGGAAGACGAACAGCATATGGCCTTCCTGTCTATTTTCCCCAACACCCCCGGTTTCAGCGTGGTGATCCCCAAGCAGCACTACGGAAGCTACGCCTTCGCCCAGTCGGATGAAGTGCTGGCAGGTCTGGTGGTGGCGGCGAAGAAAACCGCGCAGCAGATCGACCGGGCGTTTCCCGATGTGGCGCGCACGGGGATGATTCTGGAAGGCTACGGGGTGGATCACCTGCATGCGAAGCTGTTTCCCATGCATGGGACGGGGCAGGACAGTGACTTCAAGCCCATCAGTTCCAGGGTCGACAAGTTCTTTGATCGCTACGAGGGGTACATCTCGTCCCACGATTTTGTGCGGGCGGATGATGCCGAGTTGGCGGAGTTGGCGGCACACATCCGATCCTTCGCCTAGCCTCGATCCAAATGTGGGAGGGGGCTTGCCCCCGATAGCGGTGTGTCAGCGACAGCTGCATTCACTGACACCCTGCTATCGGGGGCAAGCCCCCTCCCACATTTTTTTGACCGTGTCGCATCAGAACTCAGCGACGGCTGCTGACCTCGGCGGGCACATCGTCACCGGCCATGCGCTTGCGGAACAGCGCGGTGCGCGCCAGCAGCAGCGTCGTCACCGGCACGGTGATCGACAGCAAGATCGGGATCAACCACCCGTGCAACACCGGCCCGGACTTGAGCACCGAAAAATAGATGATCGACGCCAACGCCACGCTCCACGCGCCCAGCGTCGAGGCCAGTGCCGGCGGGTGCATGCGCTGGAAGAAATCCTTCATGCGCAGCAACCCGATTGCGCCAATCAGGGCAAACACGCTGCTCAGCACCAGCAACACGGCCACGCACACTTCAACCCATAACGGCATCATTCGATCACCTCGCCACGCAGCAGGAATTTGGCCAGGGCAAATGACCCGACAAAGCCAAACAGCGCAATCAACAGCGCCGCTTCGAAGTAGGTATCACTGGCATACCGAATGCCCAGCACCAGCATCATCAGCATCGCCAGGATGTACAGGTAGTCCAACGCCAGGACCCGGTCCTGGGCCGATGGGCCTTTGAACAGGCGGACCAGTGTCAGCGCCATGGCCAGCGAGAACAGGAACAGGCTGAACAGGATCGCATTGGAGAGCAGGGCGCTCATTCGAAGATCTCCATCAAGGGCCGTTCGTAGTCGTGTTTGAAGTGCTGGATAAACTGCGCTTCATCGTCCAGGTCGAAGACGTGCAGCAGCAGGATGCTGCGGTCCAGGGCGAGTTCCGACCAGACGGTGCCGGGGGTCACGCTGGTGATCATCGACAACACGGCCAGGCCGTTGGCGTCGCGCAGGTCCAGGGGGATTTTGATAAAGCGCGAACGCGGTGGCCGCGAGCCGCACACCAGCACGCCCCAGGCGACTTGCAGGTTGGAGATGATCACGTCACGCCCCACCCGGAAGAACAGGCGGATGATCACCCCAGGGCGGCGGATGCGGATCGGCAGCGGGCGCAGCGGCGCCATCAGCAGCGGCGCGAGCAAACCCAGTAGCGCGCCCAGTAACAGGTTGCCGGGGCTGATCGACAGGTTCAGCAGCAGCCACAACACCCACAACGCCAGCGATAACCACGGGGCCGGGAACAGGCGCTTCATGGCTGCACCTCCAGCGCTGCGGTCTTGGCTTCAGGGCTGGGCACCGGGCGCGTGGCCATGACCGCCATCACATACTGTTCCGGGTTGTTCAGGCTCTTGGCGGTGTCCAGGGTGTAGCGCATCAGCGGCTCGGCCTTGAAGGTCAGCAGGATGCTCAGGCCGAGCAGGAAGAAGATCGGCACGCACTCATAACGGCGCAGCAGCGGTGACGGGCGTTCTTCCGGGGTCCAGAAGCGCTGGATGCCCAGGCGGGCGAAGGCGATCAGCGAGGCCAGGCCGGACAGGATCAGCAACGTCACCAGGCCCCACGCGGCAGGGCGGACAGGCTCATCCAGCGCATGGCCCAAGCCCGGCGGATTGACCAGCGCGCTCAACAGGCTGAGCTTGCCGATAAACCCCGACAGCGGCGGCATGCCGATGATCAGCAGGGCGCAGGCGACAAAGCTCAAGCCGAGGAAGGCCATGGTCCAGGGAATCACCTGGCCGACCACGGCTTTCTGTTCGTCATCAAGGTTCACGCCGGGGCGCGGATGCAGGGATTCCATGGCTTTGGGCAGCGCATCGATCTCTTCATCCAGCGGCAGGTCGTTGGCCGAGCGCGAGCGTTCGATCAATTCGGCCAGCAGGAACAGCGCACTCAACGCCAGCGTGGAACTGACCAGATAGAACAATGCTCCGGCTGTCAGGCTCGGCTGGGCGAACCCCACCGACGAGAGCAGGATGCCGGCCGAGACCAGGATGCTCAAACTGGCCATGCGCTCCAGGCGCTGCGCCGCCAGCATCGCCAGCGCCGCGCAGATGATGGTCGCCATGCCGCCGTACACCAGCCAGTCGCCGCCGAACAGCGCCGACGCCCCGGCCTGGCCGGAGAACAGCAGGGTCCACAGGCGCAGCACGGTGTACACGCCGACCTTGGTCATGATCGCGAACATCGCTGCCACCGGCGCGCTGGCCGATGAGTACGCCGGCGCCAGCCAGAAGTTCAGCGGCCACATGCCGGCCTTGGCCAGGAATGCGGTGGCGAGGATCGCCGCACCCGCATGCAACAGGCCGCGATCGGCTTCTGGCACCAGCGGGATTTTCAGCGCCAGGTCCGCGAAGTTCAGTGTGCCGGTGACGCCATAGATCATCGCCGCGCCGATCAGGAACAGCGACGACGCCAGCAGGTTGATCGCGATGTAATGCAACCCCGACGACACCCGCGCCCGGCCGGAACCGTGCAGCATCAAGCCATAGGAGGCCGCCAGCAACACCTCGAAGAACACGAACAGGTTGAACAGGTCGGCGGTGAGAAAGGCGCCGTAGAGGCCCATCATCTGGATCTGGAACAACGCATGGAAACTGGTGCCCGCACGGTCCCAGCGCGCCATCGCGAACAGCAGCGCACTCACGCCGATGATCCCGGTGAGTACCAGCATCAGCGCCGACAGTTGGTCCACCACCAGCACGATGCCGAACGGCACTTGCCAGTTGCCGGGCAAGTACACGCCGATCGAACCGGGGCCGCCTTGTTGCGTCCAGTACAACAGCAAGATGGCGATAGCGAGGCCGAGCATGCTCGAGAACAGGTTGATACGCGCCTTGAGCGGGCGGTGCTTCTCGCCGAGCATCAGCATCAGCGCGGCGGTCAGCAACGGCAGCAGGATCGGCGCGACGATCAGTTGGTTGACCCAGGTCATTCCTTGGGCTCCCGGCCGTCCACATGGTCGGTGCCGGTCAGGCCCCGCGACGCCAGCAGTACCACGAGGAACAGCGCGGTCATGGCGAAGCTGATCACGATCGCCGTCAGCACCAGCGCCTGGGGCAGCGGGTCGGTGTAATGCAACAGGTCTTGCGGCACGCCGTCCTTGATGATCGGCTCCTTACCGATAAACAGGCTGCCCATGCTGAAAATGAACAGGTTGACCCCATACGACAACAGGCACAGGCCCATCACCACCTGGAACGTCCGTGGCCGCAGGATCAACCAGACGCCGGAGGCCGCCAGGACCCCAATGGCAATTGCGATGACTTCTTCCATCAGGCGGCTCCTTCCGGTGTGGCAACGGTTTTCGGCTGGTTGCTCGGTTTATGGGCCCGCACCGATTGGTGACCGAGGGCGGTGAGCATCAGCAGCGTCGATCCGACGACCATGGCGTACACGCCGACGTCGAAGAACAGGGCGCTGGCGATATGGATGTCGCCCAGCACCGGCAAGCTGAGATGCCAGGTGTGGGTGGTGAGGAACGGGTAGCCGGCGAACAATGCGCCGAGCCCGGTCAGGGTCGCCGAGAACAGACCAAAGCCCATCCAGCGCATCGGCCGCAGACTCATCTGCGCCTCGACCCACTGGGTGCCGGCGACCATGTATTGCAGGATAAACGCCACCGACATCACCAGGCCGGCGACAAAACCACCGCCCGGTTGGTTGTGGCCGCGCATGAACAGGTAGAACGACACCACCAGCGCAATCGGCAGCAGCAGGCGCACCAGCACCGCCGGCACCATCATGTAGCCCAGGGCGGTGTCGCTGGCCTGGCGCGGGTTGATCAGGTCGGTGGCTACGTCCGGCGCGAGTTGGCGCTGTTGCGCGGGCAGTTGCATGCTTTCCTTGGAAGGGCGGAAGCGTCGCAGCAGGGCATACACGGTCAGCGCCACGGCGCCGAGCACGGTGATTTCGCCGAGGGTGTCGAAGCCACGGAAGTCCACCAGCATCACGTTCACCACATTGCTGCCGCCGCCTTCGGGGAGGGCGCGGCTCAAGTAGAACGAGGAAATGTCGTTGGGCGTCTGGCGGGTCAGCATCGCGTAGGACAGCAGCGCCATGCCGCCACCGACCACGGTGGACAGCAGGAAGTCGCGCAAGCGGCGAATGCGTGCCTTGCGCAGCGTACTGGGCAGTGGCGACACTTCTTCGATCCGCCGTGGCAGCCAGCGCAGGCCCAGCAGGATCAGCACGGTGGTCACCACTTCCACGACCAGTTGCGTCAGCGCCAGGTCCGGCGCCGAGAACCACACGAAGGTGATGCAGGTCATCATGCCGCACACGCTGACCATGGTCAGGGCCGCCAGCCGGTGGTACTTGGCCTGCCAGGCGGCGCCGAGGGCGCAGGCAATCGCCAGCAGCCACAGGGTGACGAACACGATGGAGCCCGGGATCTTCGGCCGGTCGCCCCAACTGAGGCCGCTGTTGAGCAGCGGGATCAGCCCGCCGATCACGGCGACCAGCACCAGCAGGAACAACTGCGTCTGCAGGCGCTTGGTGCTGATGCGTTTCTCGATTTTGCGCGCGCCGCGCATCATCAGCACCAGGCAGCGCTCGAAGCCGCGCTTGCCGTTGAAGTAGCTGATCACCGGCGGGTACTTGAAGCGCCCGCGCTTGAGTTGCTTGCGCAGCAGCAGATAGAGCAGCACCCCGCCGCACATCGCCACCAGGCTCATGATCATCGGCGCGTTCCAGCCGTGCCAGATGGCCAGGCTGTATTGCGGCAACACGCCGCCGACGACCGGCAGCGCGGCGGCGGCGAGGATCGAGCCGACCACCTGGGCCGGGAAGATCCCCACCAGCAGGCAGGTGAACACCAGCAGCTCCACCGGCGCGCGCATCCAGCGGGGAGGCTCGTGCGGGGTGTGGGGCAGGTCCGTCGCAGGCGGGCCGAAGAACACATCCACGGTGAAACGCAGCGCGTAGGCCACGCTGAAGGTGCCGGCGATGGTCGCGATCACCGGCAGGGCGATTTCCACCCAGGCGGTCGACGAGATGAATACGGTTTCAGCGAAGAACATCTCTTTGGACAGAAAGCCATTGAGCAACGGCACGCCGGCCATGGACGCACTGGCCACCATCGCCAGGGTCGCGGTAAACGGGATCAGGCGCACCAGGCCGCTGAGCTTGCGGATATCGCGGGTGCCGCTTTCGTGGTCGATGATGCCGGCCGCCATGAACAGCGAGGCCTTGAAGGTGGCGTGGTTGAGGATGTGGAACACTGCGGCGACAGCGGCCAATGGGCTGTTGAGGCCGAGCAGCAGGGTGATCAGGCCGAGGTGGCTGATGGTGGAGTAGGCCAGCAGGCCCTTGAGATCGTTCTGGAACATGGCGCAGTAAGCGCCGAGCAGGAGGGTCAGGGCGCCGGCGCCGCCGACGAGCCAGAACCATTCTTCGCTGCCGGACAGCGACGGCCACAGGCGGGCCAGCAGGAACACGCCGGCCTTCACCATCGTCGCCGAATGCAGGTAGGCCGACACCGGTGTCGGTGCCGCCATGGCGTGGGGCAGCCAGAAGTGGAACGGGAACTGCGCGCTTTTGCTCAACGCGCCGATCAGCACCAGGGCCAGCATGACCGGGTACAGCGAGTGCGCGCGAATCTGATCGCCCGCCGCGAGGACCAGGTCCAGGTCATAGCTGCCGACGATATGCCCCAGCAGCATCACGCCGGCCAGCAGGCACAAACCGCCCGCGCCAGTGACCATCAACGCCATGTAGGCACCGCGTCGCGCATCGGCGCGGTGGTGCCAGTAACCGATCAGCAGGAACGAGAACAGGCTGGTCAGTTCCCAGAAGAACACGATCTGGATCAGGTTGCCGGAGATCACCAGGCCGAGCATGGCCCCCATGAATGCCAGGAAAAACGCAAAGAAGCGCGGCACCGGATCGTCCGGCGACATGTAGTAACGCGCATACAGCGACACCAGCGTGCCGATGCCGAGCACCAGCATCGAGAACAGCCAGGCGAAGCCGTCCATGCGCAAGACGAAATTCACGCCCAGGCTGGGCAACCACATGAATTCTTCGCGGATCACCCCGCCGTGGGCGATTTGAGGGTAGAGCAGGGCGACTTGAACAGTACCGATCAGGGCGATGAGGCCGGCCAGCAAGGATTCGGTGTTACGTGCGTTGTGCGGCAGCAAGGCCGCCAGACAGCTGCCGATAAAAGGCAGAAGCAGTAGAACTATCAGGGACATAGGCTTCTAATCTGCGGGAGTTTGGGATGCATCATACGTGCCGCTTTCTTGATCACCAAACGGCAACGTGTGGCAGGATCCTACAAGGTAGGCTGAAAACGCCCATTTGGCATTGTTTCAGCTAACCCCCCACCACGCGCACCAGCGCCTGATTGTGGACGCTGGGCGTGCCCGGGATGGCGATTTGACAGCCACCGCCCGGGCTCGGACCTTACCCCTGCTGTTCCTGTTCCCGCGCATTTTGCAATTCGATCGCCTTCTGCCCGCGCGTCTTCAACTCACTCACCACCACCGCCGCCACGATCAACGCCGCCCCGACCATGGCAATCGGCGGGAACCGCTCCCCGGCAATCCGCCCAACCACGCCGGCCCACACCGGTTCCCCGGCATAAATCAATGTGGCCCGCGTCGGCGAAACGCTTTGCTGCGCCCAGTTCATCGCCACCTGGATCACCGCGCTGGTCAGGCCCAGGCCCACCGCGCTGAACAACAGCAACCAGGAGAACCCCGGCAACGCCTCGCCCATCGGCACCACCATCAGGAACGACAACAACGACGCCGTGGCCAGTTGCACCACGGTCACCCGACGCACGTCCACTTGCCCGGCAAATGCGCTGATCAGGATGATCTCGGCGGCAATCGCCACCGCACCGATCAGCGTGGCGATCTCGCCGGGGCTGAAATTCAGCGAAGCACCGGCCGGGCCGGTCAACAGCATCAACCCGGCAAACGCCAGCATGATGCCAATGCTCGGCATCAACCCTGGCCGACGACCCAGCACCAGCCATTGCAACAACGGCACGAACGGGACATAGAGCGCGGTAATGAATGCCGACTGGCTACTCAGAATCGTCTGCAGGCCGATGGTCTGCAGCCCGTAACCAAACATGATCGCCACGCCGATAAATACGCCGGCTTTCAACTCGAACAGGGTCAGGTCGCGCAGGGTGCGCAAAGAGAAAAAACCGACCGCGATCGTCGCCGCAGCAAACCGCAGGCCCACGAAAAACATCGGTCCGCTGACAGTCATGGCGTGCTGCACCAGCAAAAAGGTGCCGCCCCAGATCATGGTGATGAACACCAGGATGCATTCGGCTTTGCTGAAGCGGTTGAAACGCGAGGGAGCATTCGGGGTGGTCATGGCGGCTCAGTCTTGCAAGGGAGGGGCGCGGACCGCACAATGCGCCGCACGCTGGGCAGTATACTGCGCACATCCACCCATTGAGCAATATAGTGCACAAAGAAAATCCGCAACGGGCCTCGGTCCTGCAGCATGTCAGCCAGAATGTTCGTCGCCTGCGTCATGCCGCCGACTTGAGCCAGACCGCGCTCTCGGAAAAGTCCGGGGTCAGCCGACGCATGCTGGTGGCCATCGAGGCTGGCGAGAAAAACGTCAGCCTGTCCACCCTCGACCGCGTCGCCGAAGCGCTGGATGTGGCTTTCAGCGACCTGATCCAGGCCCCGGATGCACCTGACCATAGCCGTATCAACGAACTGGCCTGGGCCGGTGACATCCCCGGCAGCAAAGCTGTATTGCTTGCCAAGGCCACGGCGCGGCGTGAAGTCGAGCTGTGGGAGATGCGCCTGGAGCCGGGCGATTGCTACAGCCCCGAGCCGGACCCGGATGGCTGGAGCGTGCAGTTGTTCGTGTTCGAAGGCCGCCTGACATTGGTGCTGGATGGTCAGGAAAAACCGGTCGGCGCCGGTGAGTTCTTCATGTTCGCCAGCCGCCAGGCCCACGCCTATCGCAATGACGGCGACGTGGCGGTGCGCTTTGTGCGCAATGTGGTGATCTGACTGTTGACCCGCCAACAGCGGATGGACACTTTGCTCGATCGCAGGCGGGTTCCCTTGCATTAAAATGACGGCAACCTACTGATCTTATTGAAGATTGGTTTCGGGCACGACTCCTGCAATCACTCCAGCATCCCCTTGGACTCTGGAGTCGGCCCATGTCAGCCCACCCTCAACACCCTGCTCATATCATCCGATCAGACGCCGAAGCCATCGCGGTCGCCACGCGCCTGGCCGAACGTTTCGCCGTCGAGGCCAGCGTGCGCGACCGCGAGCGGCGCCTGCCGGTCGCTGAACTCGACGAATTTTCCGCCAGCGGCCTGTGGGGCATCACCATCCCCAAGGCCTATGGCGGCGCCGAGGTGTCCTATGTGACGGTGGCAGAGGTGATCAAGTTGATCGCCGCCGCCGATCCGTCCCTGGCGCAGATCCCGCAGAACCACCTGGGGGTGGTGGATATCCTGCTGCAAACCGGCAGCGAGGAGCAAAAACTCCACTACTTCGGCAAGGTCCTGGCCGGCTACCGTTTCGGTAACGCTTTCTCCGAAGCCAAGAGCAAGAACGCCGGCACCTTCGACACGCAGATTCGCGTTCACGCCGATCATGCGCAGATCAATGGCGAGAAGTTCTACTGCACCGGCGCGCTGTTCGCCCATATCGTGCCGGCGGTGGGCACCAACGAACAGGGCAAGGCCTTGATTGCCTTCGTCGAGCGCGATGCGCCGGGCCTCACGGTCATCGACAGCTGGGACGGCTTCGGCCAGCGCACCACCGCCAGTGGCGGCGTGACCCTCGATGGCGTGACGGTGCCGCTGAGCGCGGTGATTCCCGCGCACCTGGCGTTCGACCAACCGACCGCTGACGGCCCGATCTCGCAGATCATCCAGGCCGCGATCGATACCGGCATCGCCGTGGGTGCCCTCGAGCAAGCGAAAGTCTTCGCGCGCCAGGCCCGCCCATGGATCGACAGCCAACAGGATCATGGCTGGCAGGACCCATTCACCATCGCCGCCATCGGTGATCTGGAATGGCGCGTACACGGCACCGAAGCGATTCTCGCCAAGGCCGGTAAAGCGGTCGACCAGGCCCTCGCCGAACCGAACGAAGACACCGTCGCCCATGCCTCGCTGATCGTCGCTCAGGCCAAAGTGCTGTCGGCCGAAACCGCGTTGCTCGCCAGCAGCAAGCTCTTCGAGCTGGGCGGCACCCGCTCGGTGACCGGCAAGCACAACCTCGACCGCTTCTGGCGCAACGCGCGCACCCACACTCTGCACGACCCGGTCCGCTGGAAATACCACCTGATCGGTAACTTCGTGCTCAACGGCGTCAAACCCGCACGCCATGCCTGGAACTGAGGAGCCTGCCCCATGAATGCACTGACCCAACCCACCGCGCTCGACCAGGCTCGCCAATTGCTGGAGAGCACCCGACGTGTGCTGCAAAAAAGTGATGACCCTTACGTAATCAGCCGCTTCGGCGACTGGCAGATCCGCGTGGAGGTGGCCGCCGCCTTGCTGGAATACGCCGAAACCCACCCAACGCCTGTCGCCGCCACCGAAGCGCAGATCGCCGCCGCCGAAGCCTTGCTGTTCGCCAGCGCCGCCGAATTCGAACTGACCGGCCAGCGCAGCGCGTTGCCGTCGCCCCTCGAAGAGCCGTTGCGCTGGAAGTACCAGCTTGTCGGCAACTACCACCTCAACGGTATCGCCCCCGGGAGGACTGCTTGATGTCCCGTGAAATCCGCTTGAATGCCTTCGACATGAATTGCGTCGGCCACCAATCCCCCGGCCTGTGGGCACACCCGCGTGATCGCTCGTGGCAGTACAAGGACCTGGAGTACTGGACCGACCTGGCGAAAATCCTCGAGCGCGGCAAGTTCGACGGCCTGTTTATCGCCGATGTGCTGGGCATCTACGACGTGTACAACGGCAATGGCGGCGCGGCGATCCGCCAGGCCACTCAAGTGCCGGTCAACGACCCGCTGTCGCTGATCGCGCCGATGGCGCTGGTCACTGAACACCTGGGTTTTGGCCTGACCGCGTCGTTGTCCTTCGAACACCCGTATCCGTTCGCTCGACGCCTTTCCACGCTCGACCACCTGACCAAAGGCCGTGTCGGCTGGAACATCGTCACCTCTTACCTGGAAAGCGGCGCCAAGAACCTCGGCCAGAACGCCCAGACCGAACACGATGCGCGCTACGACTACGCCGAGGAATACCTGGAGGTTTGCTACAAACTCTGGGAAGGCAGCTGGGAAGAGGGCGCCGTGCTGCGTGACCGCGAGCGGCGGATTTTCAGTGACCCGAGCAAGATCCACGAGATCCGCCACGTCGGCAAACACTTCCAGGTGCCCGGCATCCACCTGTGCGAGCCGTCGCCGCAACGCACGCCGTTGCTGTACCAGGCGGGCGCGTCCAGCCGTGGCAAGCAGTTCGCTGCCGAGCAGGCCGAGTGCGTGTTTGTCGCCGCACCGTCCAAGACGCTGCTGAAAAACACCGTCGCCGACATTCGTCGCCGCGCGGCCGAGGCCGGGCGTGATCCTCGCAAGATCCTGATCTTCAACCTGCAGACGGTGATCGTCGGCGAGACCGACGCGAAGGCCAAGGCCAAGTTCGACGAGTACAAATCCTACGTCAGCTACGAAGGCGCCATGGCGCTGATCTCCGGCTGGACCGGCATCGACTTCAGCCAGTTCAAGCCCGACGAACCGCTCAAGCATGTGCATACCAATGCGATTCAGTCGGCGGTGGAAGCCTTCTCCACGGCGGACCCGAGCAAGGTCTGGACGCCCAAGGAACTGGCCGACTGGGTCGGTATCGGCGGCTTTGGCCCGCTGTTTGTCGGCAGCCCGGAGACGGTCGCGGACTTGTTGCAGGAGTGGGTGGAAGACACCGATGTGGACGGCTTCAACCTGGCCTATGCGCTGACCCACGAAACCTTTATCGACGCGGTGGAACTGCTGGTGCCGGAGTTGCAGAAGCGTGGGGTGTACAAGAAGGAATACGCCCAGGGCACGTTGCGCGAGAAGTTGTTTGGTGAAGGTGCAAGGTTGCCCGAGTCCCACCCAGGCAGCGGTTATCGCGTATTGGCAAATGTGCAGAAAGATAGAGCTGCTGCGCGTGCCTGATTCAACCGAGCGAAAGGGCCCTCGGGTGTTGCGCATGACACGCAACACCCGAGGGAAGATGACAAATACGTTTATTGTTCCAGGTTGAAGCTTCCATTGTCAGCTCTTAAAACGAGTTGGCTGCCATCGCCAAGTTCGGCGGTGCCGACAAAGTTGAATGTTCCAGAAAGTTTGCCTTTAATTGCCTCGAAATCTGGAATTGAATTGAATGTGACCGTACCGCTTTCAGCGCTCCAAACGAAACCTTCAAGGATATGGAAGAAAAACAGACGGACCTGTTTGCTTTCAGGACTAAAGCTGTAGGTGCCGCGTGAAAGGCCTTCGGCTATGTTGATGGATAATACATAGTCCTTAAAGTCGGGTTTCGACGTGAACTGTCGTGACCAGGCCTGTAGATAGGCAGGGAAACTACCCGTCTCTCCTCTTTTATTAAACCCTGTCTCATTAGACTCATAGCGCTCATTAATCGACTCGCTGAGGTTACACGCCACCAAACCGCTGGCTCTGGCTTTCTTGTCCTCGGTAAATCCTTGGAGTTTCATCTCGCCCTGGGTAAGAGAGACTGTTTTTGAACCGCTTTGTGCTGCAAACTCGAAGGTTGACTCCACTGTCTGCAGGGTGCTGTTCAGCGTGACCGTCACACTTCCGCTGATGGCGGTGTAAGGGCGAAATGACGAGGAAGTTGCTTTTGTCCATGACGCATTGGCTTTCCCCTGCGCACCATGGTCGTCAACGATTGCGTAGGTTTTTTTTACAACGTCACCCTCGTTAGGCAACCACAGCGAAATATATTGATATTGACCAAGATGGTCTTCATCGCTTGCGCCTGAGATATACCATCTGTTTGTTTGTTCATCCAGATAGAAATAGAAGCGTGTGCCCTCGAAACTGTTAAAGTCCTCGTCGTCATTCACTATTGCACTGGCTGTGCCTGAAGTGGCTTTTGGCTTGGTTTTATTCGAGCTGCTCATAAGCGGCTCTCCTTTGTTGTGACGTGGGTTCGGCTTGAGTCTATTAAGCGGGCAACACAATATCTACTGTCAAAAATGACAGGTATAACGTGATCGTTTCTAATAGCGAAAGTGGTTATTCGGAACACATGTTTGAATGCCGGTGACTTATCAATTCCGACCCCGCTCGGCAGGGTGTTCGCTGTTGCTCCAGCAACAGCGAAGAAGCACTTTGTGCTGTGTCAGCTTCATAACTGTTGATGAACGCCTGGGTTATGCGGCGTTTTATATCGGCATGGTTCCTGCTTAGCCTTTATATCAACGCTATCGACTTTCCGTTCAATCCTCATTCAGCCAGCGGACCACCGCACGCTTACCCACCCAATAGGAGCATCACCCCTATGAGCGTGCATGTACTCAAACCTCCGCCGGCTCTGGAATGGCCGGCCGAGTTGCTCGGTCAGTTGCCCACGGCCCTGGAACAACTGCGCCATTGGGCACAGATCACGCCGCTGCACACCGCCCTGCGCCACAAGCGCCAGGGCCAGTGGTACGCCTGGCGCTGGATCGATGTGTTGCGCGATGTCGAGCGCCTGGCCGATGGCCTGCGCCAGCACGGGTTCAGTGAACAATCGCAACTGGCGCTCAGCGGGGCTTTCGAGCCCAACCTGTTATTGCTGGCGCTGGCCGCCCAATCGGTCGGCGGCCAGGTACTGACCCTGGCCGATGACTTGGAGCCCGAGGCGCTGCGCCAACAACTCTGGCGCATTCGCCCGAGCCATTCCTACGTGCAGGGGCGTCAGCAGCAGCGGCACTGGCAGTCGGCCAACCTGGTGGATTTCGCCCAAGTGCTTGGTGCGACCGACCCGGCCCGGCACCTCAGCCGCTGGTGGCAGCCGGCCGGCGAGAGCGTGCTGTGGAGCGAGGAGGGCACTCACTGGCAAGGCGGCCTGGCGGTACTGCTGGCGCAATGGCTGAACAGCGGTCACGGGCTGGCCTTCCCGGAAAGCCTGGCATCGGCCCGGCGTGATCGCGGCGAAGCCGCGCCCACCGGCTTGCTGTTGTCACCTGCGCGCCTGCAGCACTTGGCCGACGACATCGAAAGCCGCCTGGCGCCCCACGGCACCTGGCGCCGACGCCTGTGTGAGTGGGCCATCGCCCAGCCGCACAGCGGCCTGCGCCGTCTGCTGAAAAACCGCGTGCGCAAACTGCTGGGCTTTCAACGCCTGGCCTCTATCTGGCAGCCACCCAGCACGGGCAAGTCCGTTGTCGAGCCGGTGTGGCTGGCTGAATTCAAACGGGACATCGCATGAGCCAAGCCATTCTCCAGGTGCGGGATATCTCGCTGTCGTTCAAAGGGGTCAAGGCGATCAACGCGCTGTCCTTCGATGTCCAGCGCGGCGAAATCTGCGCGCTGATCGGCCCCAACGGCGCCGGCAAGAGTTCGCTGCTCAATGTGCTCAACGGCGTGTATCGCTTCGATGCCGGCGAGATTGTGTTCGAGCAGCAGCACTTCCACCGTATCGACCCCTTGGGCGCCGCGCGTCGCGGCATTGGGCGGACCTTCCAGAACAACGCGCTGTTCAAAAAGATGAGCGTGCTCGACAACATCCTCACCGGCCTGTCGCGGCATATGGGCACCCGCTTTATCGAACAGGCCCTCGGCTTGCCCCACGCACGGCGCGAGGCCGAAGCGTTCCGCCGGCGTGCCCAGGGCATTCTCGAGTTTCTTGAGTTGCAGGCCCACCGTGATGTGGCGGTCGGCAACTTGTCCTACGGCCTGCAGAAACGCGTGGAACTGGGCCGGGCGCTGATCGCTGGGCCCAGCCTGCTCCTGCTGGATGAGCCCATGGCCGGGATGAACGCCGAGGAGAAACAGGAAATGGCGCGCTTTGTCGCCGATGTGAACCGCGACCTCGGCACCACCGTGGTGTTGATCGAACACGACATGGGCGTGGTCATGGGCCTGTCCGACCATGTGGTGGTGCTCGACTACGGGCGCAAGGTCGGCGACGGCACCCCCGCGCAAGTGCAGGCCAACCCCGACGTGATCGCGGCGTACCTGGGAGTGGTCCACTGATGACGTTCTTTTTCGAAACCCTGCTCGGCGGCCTGCTCGCCGGCACCCTGTACTCGCTGGTCGCCATCGGCTTCGTGCTGATCTACAAGGCCAGCGGCGTGTTCAATTTCGCCCAGGGCTCGATGCTGCTGTTTGCCGCCCTGACCTTCGTCAGCCTGCACGAGCAGGGCGTGCCGTTTGCCCTGGCGCTGTTGTTGACGGTGGTGGTGATGATCGTCGGCGCCTTGCTCATCGAACGCCTGGTTCTGCGCCCGCTGGTGAACCGTTCGCAGATCACCCTGTTCATGGCCACCCTGGGCTTGTCGTTCATTGTCGAGGGCCTGGCCCAGGGCTTGATGGGCTCGCAGGTGCGTGCGCTGGACTTGGGCATCGACGACGTGCCGCTGTTCGTCGGGCCGCTGATGCTCAGCCAGTTCGACCTGATCGCCGCCGCCGCCGCCGTGGTGCTGGTGACGGTGCTGGCGCTGCTGTTCAACAAGACCCGCATCGGCGTGTCGTTGCGCGCCGTGGCGGATGACACCACGGCGGCGCTGTCCATCGGCATCAACCTCAACCGTATCTGGCAGATCGTCTGGGCGGTGGCCGGGACCGTCGGGCTGGTGGCCGGGCTGCTGTGGGGCGCGCGTCAGGGCGTGCAGTTTTCATTGTCGCTGGTGGTGCTCAAGGCCTTGCCGGTGTTGATCATCGGCGGCTTTACCTCGATTGGCGGGGCGATTGTCGGCGGGCTGATTGTCGGCGCGGCGGAGAACCTTGCCGAGGTGTATATCGGCCCACTGCTCGGCGGCGGCATCACGCCGTGGTTCGCCTACGCCCTGGCCCTGGCCTTCCTGTATATCCGCCCCGCCGGCCTGTTCGGCGAGCGTGCCATCGAGCGAGTCTGAAACCATGTCGATCCCTGTTGTGCAAGAAACCGCGCCATTGCGGCTGATTCAGCGGCGTGTGCCTTGGGGCCTACTCGGCCTGTTGGCGCTGGCGTTTGTCGTGGTGCCGCTGTGGGGCAATGATTATTGGCTCAATGCGATCCTGATCCCGTTCCTGGTGCTGTCCCTGGCCGGGCTGGGCCTGAACCTGTTGACCGGCTACACCGGGCAGACCTCGGTGGGCGCGGCCGGCTTCATGGCGGTCGGTGCGTTTGCCACCTACGGCTTTCTGCTGCGCCTGCCGGAGCTGGGCTTGCCGGTGGCGTTGCTCGGCGGCGGCATTATCAGCGCGCTGGTCGGTTTGCTGTTCGGCCTGCCCAGCTCGCGGATCAAGGGCTTCTACCTGATGGTCACCACCCTGGCCGCGCAGTTTTTCCTCGAGTGGCTGTTCGTCAAATTCCCCTGGTTCTACAACTACGGCTCGTCCGGCACCATCTCCGCGCCGAAGCTGGCGTTGTTCGGTTATGACCTCAACACGCCGCTGGGCCGCTACTGGCTGACGTTGCTGACGGTGCTGCTGTTGACCTGGACCGCCGTCAACCTGGTGCGCAGCCAGGTGGGGCGCAACTGGATGGCGATCCGCGACATGGACACCGCCGCCGCCGTGGTCGGCATCCCGGTGGTGCGCTACAAGCGCCTGGCGTTTGCGGTCAGCTCGTTCTACCTGGGCATCGCCGGCGCGCTGTGGGCCTTCGCCTACCTGGGCACGGCCAGCGCGAGCAGCTTCGATATCAATCGCTCGTTCCAGATTCTGTTCATCATCATTATCGGTGGCATGGGCAGCATCGCCGGCAACTTCGTCGGCGCGGCGTTTATCAGCTTGCTGCCGATCTTCCTCAGCCATGCCGGGCAGGCGCTGTTCGGCGGTTCGGTGGATGCGGGGCAATTGCAGAACCTGCAGAAAATCATCTTTGGCGTGCTGATCATCGTGTTCCTGATCAAGGAACCCGAGGGCTTGATTCGCCTGTTGCACAACCTTCGCGATCGGCTGCGTCAGTGGCCCCTACGGTTTTGACCTCTATGAGAACTCCCATGTGTGCATCCTTGAAACGTTCCCTGGCCGGCGCCGCCTTCGCGCTGGCCACCCTGGCCGCTGCAGTGCCTCAGGCCATGGCTTCGCCCGACCAGCAGTTCTTTCCGTTGGCCACCTACCGCGTCGGCGCCTATGCCTCCAGCGGTGTGCAAGTGTGGGCCGGGATGATCGACTACCTGCGTTATATCAACGAGGTCGAAGGTGGCATCAATGGCGTAAAACTGGTGTGGCAGGAATGCGAGACCGAATGGACGGCAGAGAAGGGCATCGAGTGCTACGAGCGCTTCAAGAACGGCCTGGATGGCGCGCCGGTCGCGGTCTACCAGCCTAATGGCGCACCGGCGGCCTACGCCCTGAGCGAGCGCGCCGAGGTGGACAAGATCCCGTTGATCACCCTCGGTTACGGCCGCACCGAAGCCACCGACGGCACCGTGTTCCCGTACAACTTCCCGGTGATGCTGACCTTCTACAGCGAGGCGTCGAGCCTGGTGAACTACATCGCCCAGCGCGAAGGCGGTTTCGACAAACTCAAGGGCAAAAAGATCGCCACGGTCTACCACGACTCGGCCTACGGTCGCGAAACCCTCGGCCCGCTGAAGCTGCTCGCCGAGCAGTACGGCTTCGAGAATATCCAGATTCCGGTGGCCGACCCGGGCAACGAACAGTCCGCGCAATGGCGCCAGGTGCGCCAGGCCAACCCGGACTGGGTGTTCCTGCGCACCTGGGGCGTGTCCACGCCGGTCGCGGTGAAAACCGCGGCACGCTTTGGCTTCCCGGTCGACCATATCATCGGCGATATCTGGGCCAGTTCCAGCGAAGACGTATTGCCTGCCGGCACTGCTGCCAAAGGCTACCTGGCGCTCACCCCATACCCGGCCGGCGCCGATTTCGAGATCCACAAGCGCCTCAAGCAATACGTCCTCGACAAGGGCCACAGCGACCTCAAGGACCTGAAAAACTTCGGCAGCGTCTACTACAACTCAGGCCTGGTGAACGCCGCCGTGGCGGTGGAAGCGATCCGCACCGCCCAGGCCAAATTCGGCCAGCGCCCGCTCAATGGCGAAGAAGGCCGCTGGGGCCTGGAGCACCTGAATATCGACGACGCGCGCCTCAAGGCCATGGGCTACCTAGGCCTGATGCAGAACCTCAAGTTGTCGTGCCGTGACCACGAAGGTGGCGGCTCGGCGCGGGTGCAGCAGTGGGACGGCGCCAACTGGACGCTGGTCAGCGACTGGATTGCCGCCGACCGCGCGCTGTTGCGCCCGCTGATCGACGAAAAGTCCGCCGCGTTCGCCAAGGAAAAAGGCCTGACGCCACGCACCTGCACCGGAGATGAATAAACCATGAGCCTACCTGCCAGTGAATCCGCACACGCCGCGCTGCTGACGGTCAACGACATCGAAGTGATCTACGACGGCGCGATCCTCGCCGTGGCCGGGGTGTCGCTGAGCGTGCCCAAGGGCGCGATCGTCGCCTTGCTCGGCGCCAATGGCGCCGGCAAGAGCACCACGCTCAAGGCGATCTCCGGGCTGGTGCGCGCCGAGCGTGCCGAAGTCAGCCGTGGCGTGATCGAATACGCCGGCCACGACCTGGCCGGCGTCGACCCCAGCCAACGGGTGCGCCAGGGCATGGTGCATGTACTCGAAGGTCGCCATGTGTTCGGCCAGCTCACGGTGGAAGACAACCTGCGCAGCGGCGGCTTCGTGCGTCGCCTGAGCCGCCGGGCCATGGAGGCCGATCTGGAACGCATCTACGCCTGGTTCCCCAGGCTCAAGACCAAGCGTCACACCCGCGCCGGCCTCACCTCCGGCGGCGAGCAGCAGATGGTCGCCATCGGCCGGGCGTTGATGACCCGTCCTACTTTGGTACTGCTCGACGAGCCGTCCATGGGTTTGGCGCCTATGATCGTGCAGGAGATATTCGAGATCGTCGCGCAGCTCAACCGCGAGCAGCAGGTGAGCTTCCTGATCGCCGAGCAGAACATCAACGTCGCGCTCAACTATGCGTCCCAGGGCTACGTGCTGGATACTGGCCGCGTGGTCTTGAGCGGCAGCGCCGCTGAACTGTTGGCGCGGGGCGATTTGCATGACATCTATCTGGGTAAACAGTAAAGGCGAACAGGCATGACTGAATCCATCCGCAACGCCGATGTCCTGATCATCGGCGGCGGCCTGAGCGGTACGATGCTGGCCGTGCAACTGCTGCGCCTGCCCGGCTCGCGGCAGATCCTGGTGATCGAACCGCGCGCCGAACTTGGCCGCGGCGAGGCCTACAGTGCGGTCGAGCTGGGCCATACCTTGAACGGCAATGCGGCGCGCATGAGTGTCGACCCGGACAACGCCGACGACCTGACCCAATGGCTCACCGACTACATCGGCGCTGGCGGCTGGCCGGAGTCGGACCAGCAGCATGTGCCGATCAGCGAGCTGTTCCCGCCGCGCGGGATGTTCGGGTTGTACGCGCAGCAACGCTTGGCCGAGGCCAAGGCGCTGTCGACGTCTACCGTCGAGCATGTCCGCGCCGAAGTGGTCGACCTGCAAGTGGACCCCGCCTCGACGCTGCTGACCCTGGATAACGGCCAGCAACTGCGCGGTGCCCAGGCGGTGTTGGCGACCGGCATGTTCCCGGCGGCGCGCACGCCGCAGACCGAATCCAGCGGTTTGAACGCCGCCGCAGTCGACCCGTGGGACGTGCAGGCCATGAGCCAACTCGACCCGCGTGCGACGGTGCTGATCATCGGTTCCGGGCTGACCATGGTCGACGCCGTGGTGTCCCTGGAACAGGCTGGGCACCGGGGCCCGATCGAGGTGTTCTCGCGCCACGGCCTGCTGCCCCATGTGCGTCGACAGCCACCGGGCTGGGACGATTTTCTCGCTGCCGACCACCGCCTGCGCAGCCCTCGGCAGTTGCTGCGCGAGGTGCGTCGGCAGTGTCGCATCGCGACGGCGCAGGGCATCGATTGGCAGGCGCCGCTGGACACCGTGCGCGCGCATATCGGCCGTTTGTGGAGCCAGGCCAGCGAGCGCGAGAAGCGCCAGTTCGTGCGGCATGTGCGGCCGTGGTGGGAAAGTCATCACCACCGTTCGCCGCCGCTGAGTGCGCAGTTGGTGGCGCGCCTGCATGAGGAAGGGCGCCTGCGCATTCGCGCGGCGTCGTTCAAGGGCTTGGTGCCTGCGGTCAACGGCGTGAGCATCCGCTTGCGTTACCGTGGCGAGCAAGCGATCACCCAGGTTGCGGGCGCGGCACTGATCAATTCCAGTGGCATCGAATACGACTGGCGCCGGGTAGCCCGGCCGTTGCCCCAGCAGTTGCTCAAGCGCGGGTTGATCCAGCCCGGGCCGCTGGCGTTGGGGATCGCAGCGGATGCCTCGGGGGCGGTGCTGGATGCCCAGGGCCAGGCCAGCCGGCGCTTGTTCGCCATGGGCCCGCCGCTGCGCGGGATGTGGTGGGAGAGCACGGCAGTGACCGATGTGGCGCTTCAGGCCAAGGCGCTGGCGTTGAAGCTGACAACGATCTAAAGGTGGGAGGGGGCAACTTCCTCTACCTAGGGGTTTTCACAAAACCGGGTTTTAGGCCAAATACCTCGACACCCTGCGGCGTCGATTGCCCGGTGGTCACGGTCACGCGTTCCACCGGCTGGTCCATCGTCGGCCGATATTCGACGGTCATGTCCGGCTGGATCGCCTGGCTCGGAATCACGATCGCCTGCGCGTTGTTGTAAGTGACGATGGTCAGTCGCGCACTCATCCCCAGCCGTACCCGCTGCAGTTGCTGCGGGGTCAGCCTGGGGATCGACAGGGTTACCGGGAACTGCGCGCTGCCCTGGGTATCGCCGGCAATCGCCAAGCCGCTGACCACACTCACCGAGCCGCTCAACCGTTCGCCGTCGAAGCCATCGCCCATCACTTCCACCGCCTGGCCCTGGTGCAGTTGGTTGATGTCCAGCTCGGAGACCCTGGCGACGATTTTCAGCCGTTCGATATTGGCCAGGCCGAACAGCACCTGGCCCTGGCTGACCTTGCTGCCGGCCTGCACCGGGGCGTTGGTGTTGCCAGCGCCTGCTGCCGCGTTGCTGCTTCCGGGGGCGGGCACCACGATGCCGGAGAAGGGCGCCTTGACCTCCTTGTCTTCGAGCTGTCGGTAGAGCGCGTCGTACTTCACCGTGGCATTGGTCAGCTCCATCTCGGCGATCTGTCGGTATTCGCCCTTGCCTTGCTCCAGTGCCTGTTGCAGTTCATCGCGTGCGGCGATCAGGTCCAGTTGTTGCTGCTGGGTCTGTTGCTTGAGGTCGTCCAGTTCGTTGCGCGGGATGATGCCGCGCTGAAACAGGTTTTCGCTTTCGGTGAGTTTGCGCTGGGTGTTGTCGGCGCTCATTTGCGCGGTGCGCAGGCTGCGGCGTGCACGGCTGACGGTGGGGCTGCTGTCCCAGTCTTGCATTTCCTGCACGGTGCGCCGGGCCTTGAGTTGCGCGGAGAGTGCATCGCGCAGTTGCACTTCGAGCAGGGCCGGGTCCATGCGCAGCAACACTTGCCCGGCGTCGACGCGTTGGCCTTGTTCCACCAGGTTGGCCTGCACATTGCCGTCGAACGGCGCGGTGAGGGTGAGGGTGGTGTCGGGCTCGATCTTGCCCACCAGGCCGATCTGATGCACCAGCGCGCCAGGCGTCACCGCCAGCCACTGTTCGGTCGGGAGGATCGGGTCGGCGGCGCTGCGATGGCTTTGCACCGCAACGGCGGCGGCCGCCAGCAGCACGATCAATCCAGCCGCCAGCAGGCGTTTTTGGTTAGTAGTCATTGAGGGCGATTTCCCAGCTTTCCAGCGTCATGCCCAGGGTCAGATCGAGCTGGGTCTGGGCGTTCAAATAAGCGATCAGCGCATTGAGCTGCGTGTTTTCGGCGTTGCGCAGGTCGGTCTCGAAACTCAGCACCTGGAAGTTGGTGGAGCGCCCGGCGCTGAGTTTTTCGCGTTCGATCTCGATCTTGCGCCGCGACAATTCCACGGCGCGCTGGGAGATTTCGTACTGGCGCCAGCGCGTGCCGAGGTCGCGCACCACGTTGTTCACGCTGCGCTCCAGCTCCTGGCGGGCGTCGGTGATGCGGATGGCCTGATCCTCCACATTCACCCGCGCGCGCACTTCGGCCTGGCGCGTGCTGATGTCGCCGATGGGGATTTGCACCTGCACCCCGGCGTAGCTGTCCCAACTGCGGTTGTTGCCGCTGCCGGTGTCGTTGTCGTAGTTGTTGCGTATCTGGTTCGCCCCGGCCACCAGGTCCACTTGCCAGCGCCCGGAGTCTTTGGCGATCACCAGGTTGAGGTCGGCCTGCTGGCTGCCGAGCAGGGTGGCGAGGTACTCCGGTTGCTGGTTCTGCGCCAGGTTGAAGGCCTCGCGTTTGTCGATCTGCATGGGCTTGGCCTCCAGGGCTTCGGTGGCGCGGATCGGCGTCGACAGGTCGAGGGCCAGCAGGCGCAGCAAGGCCAGGCGGCTGGTGTCGAGTTGGTTCTGCGCTTCTTCCACGCCCAGTTGCTGGGTGGCGATATCGGCTTCGGTCTGCACGATCTCGAACTCGGCCATGCGCCCGGCGCTGATCAGCGCCTTGTTGACTTCCAGCAAGGTGTTGGCGCGTTTCAGCGCGTCCTGGACGATGCTCAGTTGCTCCTGGGCGCGCAGCAACTCGCGGTAGGTGGCGATGATCTGGCTGATGGTTTGTGCCACGGTGGCCTTGAGGTTCAGGCGGTTGGCCTGCTCCGACAGGCGCGACAGGCGCAGCGGCGCGGTGGTCGCGTCCCAGCCGGCGCCGCGCATCAGCGGTTGGATGAGCGCCAGGTCGAGGCCGTCGCTGCGGTAGCGACCGGCCCGGTTGGCGTTATTCAGTTGCTGGGTCCAGGCCATGCTCAGGCGCGTGCCGTACTCGCCCAGCAGGCTGGTGGCAGGGGCCACGTTGGTATTGCGTGCATTGTCGGCGGAACCGCGGGAGCTGCGGTAATAGCTGTTGAGGGTGAGCTTGGGGTTGAACACGTCTTCGGCCACGCGCAGGTCGAATTTCTGCGCGACCCGCTGCAGGTAGGCGCTGCGAATCGCCGGATTGTTGCGCAGGCCCAGGTACACCGCGTCGCCCAGGGTAACGGCGGTGACCTGGGCATTCAGCGAGACGCCGCGATCATAGCCGCTGCGCGTGGTGCTGGGCGCCGTGGGCCGGATCAGCATATCGGCGGCGACACTCGGCAGGCTGATCAGCGCCAGGAGCAGCAGCAGGCGTTTATTCATCGCGCAACGCCTCCACCGGCTGCAACCGTGAGGCCGAGACCGCCGGGTAAATGCCGAAGAACAACCCCACCAGCAAGGTGCTGCCCACCCCCAGGGGCAGGGCGGCGACCGCCAGGGCGAAGGCCCAGCCCGACAGCCAGGCGTAGAGCCACGCGGCGGTCATGCCGAGCACCGCGCCGCACAGCGCGCCGACGGCGGTGAGGGTGATGGCTTCGAGCAGGAACAGGTTGCGGATATCCCGCTGGCGTGCGCCGAGCGCCATGCGAATGCCGATCTCGCGGCGGCGTTCGGAGACGTTCATCAGCATCACGTTCATCACCCCGACACCGCCGCCCACCAGCGAGATCGCGCCCAGGGCCAGCAGCAGGTAGGCGAAAGTGCGGCTCTGCCGGGTCATGCCGTCGATCATTTGCTGGGGCACCGTGATGTCGACGCTGTGCTCGGTCAATTGGCGTTGCAGCGCGGCGGCGGCGTCCCGGGCGATGCGTTCCATGTCCTGGCCCGGCGCGGCGCGGATGATCACGTTGCCGATTTGCGGGCTGGCGTAGATGCGGCGCATGCCGTCGGCGGGAATGAACAGCGATTCGTTGGCCTGCACCGGCATCAGCATCGCCCGGGGCTGGTGGTGCAGGATGCCGACCACCTGGAACAGGTAATCGTTGATACGCACGCGGTCGCCCAGCTTTAACGGCGCGCCGGGGGTACCAAGGGCCTGGGCGATCTGGTCGCCGATCACGCCGTAGGTTTCGTTGGCATCGAACGCCGACAGGAAGCGCCCCTCGCGCAGCGCCAGGCGCAGGGCCGCGGGGATATCCGCTGTGCTGCCGACGAAGTTGGCGTTGACGCTGCGGCCCTGGAACACGATGGGGCCGCTGAACAGGCTCAGCGCGCCGATGTGCGCGATCCCGGGCACGGCCTGGCGCACGGCGTCGAGGTCGAGGCGGGCACGCATCGGTACGCTGCTGTCGGCTTTGGGCGGAAACTGCGCGACCAGGGTGTCGGTGCCCATGTCCTTGAAAATCAGCGCGGCATCCACCGCCGCGTTATGCCCGATATTGATCAGCGCCACCACCGACGAACTGCCGATCACGATGCCCAGCAGCGCGAGGACCGAGCGCTTGCCCAGGGTGCGCAGGCTGACGAACGCTTCATGCAGCAATTGGCTCAGGCTCTGCTCGACCCGCAGGCTCATGGGCGCCCGGCCTCATGCACCACGCCGTTGCGCACCAGGATCTTGCGCTCCAGGCGTTCGGCGATGTGCGCGTCGTGGGTGACGATGATCAGCGTGACCTGCTGCTCGCGGTTCAGCGCCAGGAGCAGGTCCATGATGTCCTGGGCGGTGCTGCTGTCGAGGTTGCCGGTGGGTTCGTCGGCCAGGATGACCGAGGGCTTGCCCACCAGTGCCCGCGCAATCGCCACACGTTGGCGCTGGCCGCCGGAGAGGTCGGCGGGGCGATGGTGCGCGCGCTCGGCCAGGCCGACTTGTTCGAGCATGCGCAGGGCCTGCTCCACCGACTCGTGGCGCGACACGCCGCGATAACTCAGGGGCAGGGCGACATTGTCCAATGCGCTGAGGCGCGGCAGCAGGTTGAAACTCTGGAACACGAAGCCGATCTGCTGGTTGCGGATCGCCGCCAGTTCATCCGGGCTGGCGCTGAAAATGTCGTGGCCGGCAAAGCGGTACTGGCCGCAGTTGGGCAGGTCCAGCAGGCCGAGGATGTTGAGCAGGGTACTTTTGCCGGAGCCGGAGGCGCCGAGGATGCCGCAGCTGTCACCGCGGGCGATGGACAGGCACACATCATTGAGGATGGACAGGTGCTGTCCGGCGAGCTGATAGCGTTTGCCGATGCCTTGCAGGGAGATCAAGCCTGGGTGCGCGGGGGTATCTGTCATCATGACTACGCCTGCAGTCTCGACGCTGCCGTGCTGCCCCGGTAAAAATTTGTAACAAGTTCGGGAGCTGCCTGGGACACGTCACGGACTGGTTTGATTTCTTGTTTTTAAAATATTCTTTGAATACTAACCGCGTTCAACCGGCTCCGCCAGCCATCGTTGTAGAGGGTTTTTACCCTTTGAAATAAATGCACCGGGGGCAAAACCCACCGCGCAAAAATCCTTTGGTCAGCCTCGACGGGCCCGTCTGCCAAGGCTTGCGCTGATATGGCGCAGTGTCACTACTTGCTTTCGAGCGGTGGCCCCGGTATAAAAAATCAAATTTATTTTTAAAACAATATTTCCCGCGTGGAACTTTTATGGTCGTGAAGAAAGTCAGTTCTCCAAACGTTACCAAGACTCGATTGCTGGATGCGACAGAGGCTCTCTTCATCAAATACGGGTATGACGCTGTTTTGTTGCGGCAGATTACCGAGCGTGCCCAGGTGAACCTTGCTGCGGTGAACTATCACTTCGGGGACAAGGACGCCCTGATGAAAACCCTGCTGATGCAGCGCCTGGAGCCGCTCAACGAGCAGCGCCTGGAACTGCTGGCACGCTGCGAAGCCGAATCTGACGGCCCCCTCGATTGCGACACGCTGCTCGGTGTGCTGTTCGCCCCGGCCATGGGCCTGGAGCGCAGCGACCCGGCGAGTGGGGAAGGGCGTTCGTTCATTCGTTTCCTGGGGCGGGTCTACAGCGACACCTCGCCGTTTATCCAGGAATACCTCAAGGTCCATTACCAGCCGGTGTTCCAGCGCTTCTTCGAAGCCTTCGCCCTGGCCTTGCCGGACTTGCCGCGCAACGAACTGGGGGTACGCCTGCAATTTGCCCTCAAGGCGATTTCCGGTGTGATGGCCGGCACCGAACTGCGCCTGCTGATGAACTCCATGAGCCTGGGCCGCCCGGCCACGGATGCCGAAGTAATGGCCAAGTTGATCACGCTGGTCTCGGCGGCGATTCGCGTGCCGCAGCAAAGCCCCGAGGCGCAAGTGGCGTTGGCCAAGGTGCTCGATACCCAGCGCGCCATTCGCGAGCAAGCGTCCGCGCCCGCCGGCAAGGTGGCGCGCTAGCTCGAATCCGAGACAAAAAAAAGCCCGCTGGGGCGGCGGGCTTGATGTGCAACGTTTGTAACGGATGAGGCTTTACCCTACGTCCCGCGATGTGAATAAGTCGTGAAAAATATGTAGGAAAAGGTTTGCGAATAAAAAATTTGTGATCCGCGCGTGTTCCGTTGCGGTACCGTTTGTCGCTACTGTCAAAACTAACGGGCCGCGCATGGCATCAACGAACGCAAGTGCCGCGTCGCGCGTATTCACGCGGTTTTGATGTTTTCGTCGTCGGTGACCGATTGGCCGTTGCGCGGCACAGTCGTGCAGGTGCCCTTGCCGATATCGGCAGGTGTTCTACTGACTGCCGGGCTTCCGAATAGGCAGACTCACTGCCATCCGTCTGAACTGTAATTTCTAACAGGTACCCGCGTTGCTAAAAGCGGCGTTTGATTTCACCTGATGCGTACCCGCTTAGGAGAATGATCATGCCAACCAAATCTGCCGGTTCGAAAAAAGCCGTCGTAACAAAGTCGACGGAAGAAAAAACCAGTACGACGAATTCCAAGCAGGCGGCGGCCAACAAACCGTCTGCTTCAGCACCGCCTGTCGCAAGTGCGACAAAGACAGCCGCCAAAAATAAACATTCCCCACGAACACCCGTACCGCCACCGGTTTTGCAGGACCTTGACTCTCCCTACACATCGCCCGCGCGGGTCATACCCGTCTTAGGGGCCGCCTATGGTATTGGCCGGCGTCATATCCGTGATGGATTGACCTACATTTTCGAGCGCTGGGTTCAGTGCAGTGCAGGTGACGAATATCGAATCTGGATGAATGGAATATTGATGATGCAAGAGAAGGTGACGGCTGCCAACGAAGGCGACCCACGATTTTTTTTGGTCATTCCCAGAAGCAGACTGCTGCTGTTTTTTGTCGAAAATGTCTACGGCGAGGTCATCCGAGTTGGTTCTGGTGTGGAGAGTTCTTCTGTACCTGAAAGAGTTCTGATCCTGGACACACTGCCTGGTGGAGAGGGCAACTGTGATGGAACCTATCACCATGGTCTGACCTTTACACTTACCGACACATTTGTTGATGCCGTCGTTGCCGCTCGGGGCGTTGGGGTCACCATCCACGCGTGGGTAAACATGCGGGTCAATGACCTGGTGATGTTCTACTGGGGCGGTTACCGCTATGAACTCCTGCCTATCCGCGCCGACCAAGTCGGGCATGACCTGACGTTTACGATAGAGAGTGAGTTCTTGGTGGCTGTCGGTAGCGGCCATTTTGTCGTGCAATTTTATTTGTATGATGAGGTGCTGGATGAGTCCGGCCCGTGCCATCGGTGGGGCAAACCGATCCCCGTCAATGTTGACCTTGATACCACGCTGCTGGATGAGCCGGAGATCGTTGAAGCCGATCACCTGACATTGATTCTGGAAGCCGATGAATTGCATGGCCTTCCGGCTACCGGGTCTGTGTTTATCCGCAGAAATGATCCGAACTTCGTCCGTGGCGATTACCTCATATGGACGGTGGAAGGCACTACGGTGGAGGGGGAGCCTGTTACGTTTGATTTTCGCGTGGAAGTTGTTTTGAGCAGCTACAACGATATTTCAATCCCCAATGCATTTGTCCGCTCATTGATACAGAGCACCCTGAGAATTTCCTACGTCAGGGAAAGAGACATGTTGCGCGCCCGCTCGACTGTCTATACGGTCGCGGGCATCCGCTACACGCTCCCCGCACCCGACGTCACTCAGGCCCACGGGCCATTTGTCGAGCCGGATTTGGGGTTTATCACGGTGGCGATGCCCGACTATGTCCCGCCAGGCAATGCGGGAGATGATCTGCAAGTCAGTATTCAGGCTGAGCGCCTGGATGGCAGCGTGGAGCGCGTGTTCAGTCACCGAGTTGCGGGGACCCATCCCCGGTTCCGGGATTTTGTCAACGCGGAATACGCACGATTTGAAGGGCTGAACCGCACTCGGGTCTATTACCAGGTCACGGGGCCGGCAAGCGTTCGTGAATCGGAACGTCGATACATCCAGGTCGGCCGGCCGCCACGCAGCCTGGTTGCGCCCATTATCCAAGAGGCAGACGCCACCCACAATATTGATCCCGGGGCAGTGGGCAGTGTCGCTACCTTTGAAGCGCGTGCGGAGTTCAGGGCAGGTGACGAAGTCGTCATCAAGTATGTGGGCTCGGTCACCGGGATCACCCTTGTCGACTATCGGCTGGCGGTGAATTCCAATCCACTCTTGGTGGATGTCCCTAGGCAACTGATTGTGGATAATCTGGATGGCACGTTGATTGTCAGTTATACGCGCAGACGGTTTGGCGTCGATGAGCTTTCCGAGGAGGCGACTTACACCATCGGGCGGGCATTGGGCGAGTTGTTCTCTCCTGAAGTGCTGGAGGCGACAACGGGGCTGGATGAACTGGATCCGTGGTTGGTGGCGATTAGCGGCGCCACGGTACGCTGCCGCTATGACCAGCCCAAGAACGGCGATCAAGTTGAAGTATGCTGGCTTGGGCTGGCGGGTGCCGGGACGTATTTTGAAGTCAAGCCTGCCAACAGTGGTGACGCTTTTGTCGAGGTAACCATTCCGGTCCCCGTCATTGGCTTCAATATCCATCCTCTGGGGCGTGATATTGACGTGTCGTTTAAGGTGATTCGCAACGGTTTCCCCACGGCTTCACCCGTTCTTACGCTGAACCTGCTGACCCTGAATCACTTACCTGGTGCGAAAATAGATAGCATCGGCAATAGCGCTATTCTTGAAATCCCCAAGCTGGACGACCTCGACAAAACTCGCGTGGCACCTTGGATCTATATCGAGAGGGGACAGCGTATGTGGTTGAAGTACTCCGGAACGCTGAATACCGATGTTCCGTACAAGGAAGAAACCTATGAAGGCCGTGAAGTCTCTGTCGAGGATGTCAGCAACGGCCCCGCGCCCTATACCCCTGTGGGAAGACTACGCAACTTGAAAGAGTGGACGAGCCTGACCATCGAGTTTGGTGTCACGTTCGATCAAAGCAACCACATTGCCAACGCCGTGTGGTTCGACACCCGCCACCATATGGTCCAGACAGAGTCCAACATATTCCCCCATCCGGAAATCAAGTATTCGACCCCGCCGAGTGGGCCCGAAGTGATCATCCACCCCCTGACCGTCGAGAACAAATGCCAGGTGTTGGTGACCTATCCCAATATGAACCAGGGTGGGACAGATCTGATTACCTTGTACTGGCTCCACGCGGACGGCACCGTGACCGAGGTCGGCACAACGTCTGGTCTGGACGGTGGCACGGTAACCTTCAATGTCGATAATAAGTTGGTGGGTGTGAGCATCAACAGCACTGTCCACCTGCAGTACGAAGTGATATTGGGCCGAGGCGGGGATGGATCGTCGCAAGTGCAGACCGTGCATGTCCAGGCCATTCCAGAGAGCAGCTTGCCAAGGGCCTTGATTAACCGTATTGCCCACGGCGGAACCATAAATCCGGCGAACTTGACTGGCGATGCGATACTGACGATGGCCAAATGGGCCTACAGCCAAAAAGATCAAGTTGCCTGGATAAGCCTGTCGGCCCCCGGCGCGGTCACACAAGATTTGCTGGTGGCTCACAGCGTTTCGGAAAATGAAGCCATCAACGGCTTCGCGAATATCAATGTGTTGCGCAGTTGGCTGCTGTCTGTACCGAACAATGGCACGGTCACGGTCCTTGTCTCCATCAACTTCAACAAGCAGGCTGACAAGTCACGAGCGGTACCTTTCCCGTCGACTCAATATCAGATCGTCCATGCAACAGCACTTGTTTTCAATCAGGCCACGGTTTATCTGAACAAGAAGACATACCTGATCGACGGTTCTCCAGATGTACTGCCGGTATTCGGTCCGGGTAATCAGGTGCAGCACCAGGCAACAGGCGGAACACCGCCTTACACGTACCTGACATCGAATGCAAATGTCGCCAATGTCCACGGCACTTCGGGTTTGGTCACGGTGCGCGGGAACGGCAGTGCATCAATTACGGTCCGTGACTCTTCGGTACCCGCACAAGCTCGCAGTTACACCGTGGTTGTCAGTAACATCGTGCGGTGTGTCGGCTTGGGCCGAAACACGCTTGGCGTCATCCGGAACAATGCGAGTGCTGCTGGCGCTCGTTTGCCTACCCTTGATGAAGCCCGTGAACTGCACCAGGCTTATGGAAATCGCTGGCCGATGGGCGTTGCGCTCTATTGGACGTCAACGTACTCGCACAGCTTTTTATTTAGTAATTACTACTATGGCCTGAACATCAATACCGGCGCTGTCCAGGCTGGGAAGGATCATATAATCGGGGACCACTTCAATGGTGTTGGGCTCAGGTAGCGCCAAACACCAAAAAAAGCGGAGTTGCAGAGGCTCGCGGTAAATCGTGAGCTTCTGTTTTTATCTGCTCGAGTGTGCGACTAATCGCGGCTTTTCCGTTGGACGGTCAAATCTTCCATCGATTCGCGCTCAGCGCCAACCGTGAACGCATCGCCTCGACATTCGCCACCAGTTGCATCGTCAATAACCGATACCCGTCCAGTGCGTTATGCACCGAGCCCCCCAACTGCGGTTCAATGAACGCTGTGTTGCCCGGCCGCTCCAGTCGCTCGGTAGCCCCCGATTGCAACGCTCGCGCCATCCCCACCCACTGCACCCGAATCTGCCGATGCTCGGCCTTCAACATCATCTGCATCCGCGCCATTGCCTGTTCGTCGCGAGGGTCTGGCCGGGTGTTGCCCAGAATCTCCAGGGTGCTGATGCACATGCGCAAATGCCGCTGGATCGTGTCCAGCTGGGTCATGGAGATCCGTACCTCCTTGGACACCGAGGGCATCAACGAACGCAGTTGCAGCATCGCCGTATTCACGCGGCTGAGCAGTTTGAGGTGTTCGTCGTCGGTGACCGATTGACCGCTGATGATGCGGTTATAGATCGCGGCACAGTCGCGCAAGGCACTGGCCAGGTTGTAGCGCCAGGAGTACACGGCATACAGCGGCAAGGCGAAGGAAAACGCCAGGGCCAACGCAATACCGATCAGGATATCGACCGTGCGCCACAGCCCGTCCGACAGCGGATTGTCGCCATGCCCGGCGACGATAAACACGGTGATCGCCGACAACAAGGCGGTGTATCCGCCCTTGCCGATGGCGTGATAGGAGAAGAACCCGCACACCACCGACATCAACAAGTAGGTCAGCAGCGGCTGCCCCACATACGTCTCCTGCACCACCAGCAGCAAACCGACGCTGGCGCCGATCAGGGTGCCGTAGGCGCGTTCCATGGCTTTCTTGCCGATGTTGCCGTGGTGCTGCAGGCCGCCGATCACCACCAGCATGGTCACCGACGCCCACTCGCCGTGGGGCAGGTTGATGCCGGTGGTCAGCAGGATCGTCGCCAGCAAGCCGATGGACACGCGCACGGCGTGGATCAGCTTGGCATGGCGATAGCGGCGGTAAGGGTCGAGCAGCGGGCGCAGCAGGCGCCGGGCAAATACAGGCAAGTGCAGGTTAATCAACGGCGAGCCGTCCTCTAGAAAATGTAGTCAGTGGTCAAGAAGCTCGAGTTGCGGTTGTGCAGGATCTCGCTGAGCAGTGCCTTGTTGCTGTCCTGGAACTTGGTCGCCACCAGGGTGCGGATCGAGAACACACGCAAGGCGTCATGTACCGACAGTGTGCCTTCGGCCGAGTTCTTGCGGCCGTTGAAGGGGAAGGTGTCCGGGCCGCGCTGGCACTGGGCGTTGATATTGATGCGGCCGACCTGATTGGCGAAGGTGTCCACCAGCCGTCCGATTTCGGCCGGGTCGGTGCCGAACAGGCTCAGTTGCTGGCCGAAATCCGATTCCAGTACGTAATCGATCACGGTCTCCAGGTCACGGTAGGGCACGATCGGCACCACCGGGCCGAACTGTTCCTCGTGGTACACGCGCATCTGCGGGTTTACCGGGTACAGCACCGCCGGGTAGAAAAAGGTACCGCGACTGACGCCGCCATCGGCATTCATCACGCGGGCGCCGTGTTGGGCTGCATCGGCCACCAGTGCCTTGAGGTAATCGACCTTGCCCACTTCCGGCAGCGGCGTCAGCGCCACGCCGTCGTCCCACGGCATGCCGGGCTTCAAGGTCGCCAACTTGGCGTTGAATTTCTGGATGAAACTGTCGACCACGTCTTCATGCACAAACAGAATTTTCAACGCGGTGCAGCGCTGGCCGTTGAACGACAGCGAGCCGGTGACCGCTTCGCTGACGGCGTTGTCCAGGTCGACCTGGGGCAGCACGATGCCTGGGTTTTTCGCGTCCAGGCCCAGGGCTGCGCGCAGGCGGTGCGGGCGCGGGTGCAGTTTTTTCAGGTCGCTGGCGGCCTTGTTGGTGCCGATGAACGCGAAAATATCGATCTTGCCGCTGGCCATCAGCGCGCTGACGGTTTCGCGGCCGCTGCCATAGATCACGTTGATCACCCCGGCCGGGAAGCTGTCGCGGAATGCCTCCAGCAGCGGGCGGATCAACAGCACGCCGAGCTTGGCCGGCTTGAACACCACGGTGTTGCCCATGATCAGCGCCGGGATCAGCGTGGTAAACGTCTCGTTCAGCGGGTAGTTGTACGGCCCCATGCACAGCGCCACTCCCATCGGTACGCGGCGGATCTGGCCGAGCGTGTCCTGTTCCAGCTCGAAGCGGCTGCTGCGGCGGTCGAGTTCCTTGAGGGCATTGATGGTGTCGGTGATGTAGTCGCAAGTGCGGTCGAACTCTTTCTGCGAGTCCTTGAGGTTCTTGCCGATTTCCCACATCAGCAGCTTGACCACCGCATCACGCTGTTCGCGCATGCGCCGCAAGAACGCTTCGACGTGGCGGATGCGGTCGACCACGCGCATCGTCGGCCATTCTCCCTGGCCGCGGTCATAGGCGCGCACGGCGGCGTCGAGGGCGCTGAGGGCGGTGTCGGCATCCAGCAGCGGCGTGCTGCCGATTTGTACGCGCTCGTCACCCAGTTGCACCGGGCTGAGCACTTGGGCCAAGGGGCCGTTCCACACCCGCAACTGGCCGTCGACCAGGTAATCGCGCTGTTCGATGGGCGCTCCCAGGCGGAATTGCTCGGGAATATCGGCGGCGCAGGAAGGAAACAGCTGGGCGAGCAGGTTATCGGTGGTCATGTCGCTACCCCTGAAATAGTTGCAAAACATGACTAGAGAGTCACCCAACAACGGGTTCTGTGGCAAGGCTTGCGCGCTTTCTTGTACGCACGGCTGCACATGGCGGGTAAACTGCGAGGCTTTCTTGAAGGAGTTCACATGAGTCAGTACCAGCCGGGCATTCTTGCCGCACCGGTGCCTTTACAGGCACGCCATCTGTTTTTTGCCGTGGACTCCCTGGCCGCTGTACCTGCTGCGTTGAACGCATTGGTGCAGTGGGCGGATTCGGCCGCAGTGGTCGGTCTGGGTGAGCCGCTGGTCAACGCACTGGGCGCGCAGATCGAAGGGCTGCGCGCATTCCCAGCGGTCAGCGCGCCGGGCGCGCACAACCCCTCCACGCAGCAAGCATTGTGGGTGTGGCTGCATGGCGTGGATCGCGGCGAATTGCTCTTGCGCAGCCGCGCGCTGGAGAAAGCCCTGGCCCCGGCGTTCCGCCTGGTGCAGTCGACTGAAGGCTTCCGCTACAAGAGCGGTTTTGATCTGACCGATTACGAAGACGGCACCGAAAACCCCCACGACGATGCCGCCGTCGAAGCCGCGCTGACCGACAGCGGCGCCAGCTTCGCCGCGATCCAGCAATGGCAGCACGACCTCGATGGTTTCGCCGCGTTGCCTGCCCAGGAACGCGACCACATCATCGGTCGCCGCCACGGCGACAACGAAGAACTGGAGGACGCGCCCGAGTCCGCCCACACCAAACGCACCGCCCAGGAAAGCTTCACCCCGGAAGCGTTCGTGGTGCGCCGCTCGATGCCCTGGGCAGAAAACGGCCAGGCTGGCTTGATGTTCCTCGCGTTCGGGCATTCCTTCGATGCGTTTGAAGCGCAACTGCGCCGCATGAGCGGGTTGGAAGACGGCATCGTCGACGGCCTGTACCGCATCAGCACACCGTTGACCGGCGGCTATTACTGGTGCCCGCCGCTCAAGGACGGGCGCCTGGACCTGAGTGCCGTGTCGATCTGACCAGGCGTTTGCCTGGGTCATTGCGTCAGCCCACGCGCCATCACCGATACGGAGTTGGCGCGTTTTTTTTACGGGTGCAGGCAACATGAAGATGTTGACAGCCAACGCATTGGCGACTGAAAAAAATCTTTGCAGCCCGTAATCTAGAGGCCTTTTGTCACCTGTGCGGATTGTGCATGTCTTCTGTTGCCGATGGGCTGCCCCTGAATAAACGCCTGCCGGCGGTGATCGCCATTTCCCTGGGCATCGGCATGGCGACCCTGGACACAGCCATCGTCAACACGGCGCTGCCGACCCTGGCCGACGGCATTGGCACCGACTCCGCGTCGGTGATCTGGGTGGTCAATGCCTACCAGTTGGCGATCATTGCCACGGTGTTGCCCTTCGCTTCGCTGAGCGATGTGCTCGGGCACCGTCGGGTGTACCTCGGTGGCTTGTTGCTGTTTATCGTATCGTCGCTGTTTTGCGGGATCGCCGGGTCGCTGGTGACGCTCACGGCGGCGCGGGTGGTGCAGGGGCTCGGTGCGGCCGCGATCATGAGCGTCAACACGGCGTTGCTGCGGCATATCTATCCGTCGCGCATGCTCGGGCGCGGCCTGGGCTATAACTCGCTGGTGGTGGGGCTGGCGTTCACGCTCGGGCCGACGGCGGCGTCGGCGATCCTGTCGGTGGCGAGTTGGCACTGGCTGTACCTGATCAACGTGCCGCTGGGCTTGTTGGCGCTGCTGTTGGGCTTGCGCTCATTGCCGGTCATTCCCATGGCCGGGCATGCCTTCGATCGTCTTGCCGCGCTGTTGTGTGCCGGGCTGTTCGCCTTGCTGGTGCTTGGCCTGGGGACGGCGGTGCATGGCGCCCAAGGTGCGTTGACCCTGGGCCTGATCGCGCTGGCGCTGGTCTGCGGTGCGCTGCTGCTGCGCCGCCAGGCCGGGCACCCGGCGCCGATGCTGGCAGTGGACTTGTTCAAGCGCCCGGTGTTTGCGCTGTCTTCGCTCACGGCGATCTGCGCCTTCAGTGCCCAGGGCCTGGCCTTTGTGTCGCTGCCGTTTCTGCTGCAGGCAGTGCTCGGGCACAGCCAGGTGGAGACCGGTTTTCTGATGACGCCCTGGCCTGCGGTGGTGGCGGTGATGGCCTTGGTCGCCGGGCGCCTGGCCGACCGCGTGTCCCTCGGCCTGTTGTGTGGGATCGGCCTGTTGATGCTGAGCGTGGGCATGGCGGCCCTGGCGACGTTGCACAATGATGCGTCGGCGTTCGAGATCGGCTGGCGCATGGCCTTGTGCGGAGCCGGTTTCGGGTTCTTCCAGTCGCCCAACCTCAAGGCATTGATGACCAGCGCGCCCTTGGCCCGCAGCGGCGGGGCCAGTGGCATTGTGGCGATCTCGCGGTTGCTGGGGCAGACGCTGGGAGCGTCGCTGGTGGCGTTGTGTTTTCACTGGTCCCTGGGCAGCGGCCCGCACTACGCGTTGTGGCTGGGCTGTGCGTTTGCGTTGGTGGGCAGTGTGGCCAGCGGCCTGCGGTTGTTGCCGTATGACAAAAAGGTTTAATCGAGCGTTGTAAAAAGCCGTTCGAGAAGGCTACGGTGGCGACCTGAATATTTCGGGATGTTTCAGATTTATGGCAAGCCAGGCCCAACGCACTGCCGACATCACCTCCCGCCGCGCCGCGCTGACCTTGGCTTTATGCCTGCCCAGTGACGTGTTGCTTTATCTGCTGCTGCCCATGGAATCCCAGGCGTTCGGCATCACGCTGGCCCAGGCCGGGGTGCTGCTGGCGGCCAACCGACTGGTGCGGATTTTCGGTTACCGCCACGTGCTCAATTTCTATGCCCGCCACGGCGATCGTCTGACCTGCATGATCGCCGCCGGTGCCGCGACGCTGTGTGCCTTGGGTAACTCGATGCTGTCGGGCTTCGCTGCATTGCTGGGCTTGCGGCTGGTCTGGGGCCTGTGTTTTGCCGCGTTGAACCTGTCGACCCAAGTGCTGGCGACCGCCGAGCCGATGGGTGCCGCACGCCGGGCAGGGCGGTCGCGGGCCTTGATCGCCCTCGGGCCGATGCTCGCATTGCCGCTCGGCGGCTGGCTGACCTTATGGGCCGGACCGCGTCCGATCTTTCTGATTCTCGCCGGATGCTGCCTGCTGGGCTTGTGGATGGCGCGGGGGTTGCCTACTGTCGGCCATGATTTGCACAGCAGTCCGGGGCGCCGTTTCAAGTGGCCCGACAGCGTGGCGCTGTGGTCGTTTATCGAAGGCGTGGCGCTGGATGGGCTGTTTATCTTTGGCATGTCGATCCAGGCACAGAAGCTTCTCGGGGGCGACGCGGTGTTGATCGCCGGTGCCTTGATGGCCTTGCGTTATGTCTCGGAAATGCTCCTGAGCCCGCTGGGCGGTCGCGCCGCGCAACGCTTCGGCGCCACGTCGATGCTGTTGTTGTTTTCGTTCCTGAGCGCTTTGGCCCTGGCAGCATTCGGCAGTTATTGGGTGATCGTCGGCGCGGCGGCAGTGCTGGTGTTGCGGGCGTTGCAGTTGCCCCTGGTGACGACCTTGGTGGCCGAACGCAACCCCGGTTCGATGCGCGTGTCGGCATTGGCCTCCAACGCGGTATGGCGCGATATCGGCGCCGGCCTCGGGCCGCTGCTGGCGGGGTTGTTGCTGCCGGTCGCCGCGGCCCCTTGGGTGTTTGGCCTGGCGGGCGCCGCGATAGCCATCAGCGCCGTGTTCTGCTGGCGGGCAAAGCGTTCCAACTGACAATGTGAGGTAGTGTGTGACCCGACAAGAAGACTGTGTACGCGTGCTGGATGACGCCTATCGACACTGGACCGGCCAGGGCTTGCCGGCGCCCGAGCATCTGGACGCACAGCAACGCCTGACCTGGCTGCATGCCCATGCGCCCTACAGCCTGCTGGCCCACGATGGCGCGGCGGACCCGCGGTTTAACTACGCCAATGCGTGCGCCTTGGCGTGCTTCAAATACCCGCGCGAGACCTTCATCGGCATGCCGTCACGCTTCAGCGCCTCGGAACTCGACCGCGCCGCGCGCCAGGTGTTATTGGAGCACGTCAGCGCCAACGGCATCGCCCATGGCTACAGCGGCTGGCGGGTGGATGCACATCAGCAGCCGTTCATGATCCATGCCGGTGTGGTGTGGACGTTACTCGATGCCGCCGGCCTGCCGTGTGGGCAGGCGGCGCTGTTCTGGCCGGATGCGCAGCGTATCGGGGTGTTGGCTTAAGCGCCTTTGAAACTGTCCAGCCAGGACGGGTCGAAACGGGTTTGCTCGGTATCGAGCCCCAACGCTTGCATCTTCGCCCTATGTGCCTCGATCTCGCCGACCAACTGCACCTGGGCGCTGGAGTTGGCATCCAGCTCATGCATCTGCGTCAGCCCCAGGTGATAGAACCGCAGCACCTTGAGCGCCGTCGGGTCATTGGCTTGCACGCGGTCGGTGACCTTGTGCATCACGTTGGTCACGCGCATCAGGTTGCGCTTGAGCTGCCAGCCATACACCGCCGGCGCCAGCCATGGCTGGGTCCAGAACGGGCCGCGCACCAGGGCGAGGGTGATCAACACTCCGGCAAACACCCCACCCACGTTGTAGCGAAAGTTGTCGCCGCCGGCTTCGCCAAACAGCATCACCGCCAGGCTCGACAACAGCATCGCCAGGGCCACGAACAACACGGCCACGATCAACGTACTGCGACGGGTCTGCTGGCGGTAGGTGATGGGGTCGCAGGGTTTGAGTTCGAACATCCGGGGAAAATCTCCTTGGCGTTTGTAGGGGATAGGGCAGGGCGGCATCTTCTCATGCTTGGCGATGGGGTGTGCGGTAAACACGTTGAACGAAGGCTTGTGGGGCGTTCTCTATGATCGATTACAAGCAGCCCCGGCCCGGATCGCACACGCAATGCCCCGAAAGAGCGTGAGCAACCAAATGCTGTCGAAAAAAAGCCCCGTCGTTGAACGGGGCGTTTGTTTATTTGGGCGGTACCCAGTTGACGTCGGTGATGCCGTACTTCTCGGCCCAGGGCCGGGTGGTTTTTTTCACCTGTTCGTGGCCGACCCGACCGATGCGGCTGACATGCGCAATATCGGCATCAACGGCCGCCCAGTGCCAGGCCTCGGCGTTATTCATCACTTCGGCACGCACCACGAAAGACTTCGGTTGACCGTGCAGTTGATAGGTAATGGTGTAGATTTTTGCGCTACTCATGTTGCCTCCCTGTCTTGTTATAGATGGATAGGAAAGCGTTTAAAAAGGTTCATTCGAAATGACAAATTGCCGGTCCGGGCGGCATAGTGGAGCCTTCGCCACGCGCCCAAGGATCGCGTCATGTCCCGCCTGACCCAAAGCCACCTGTACCTGCAACGCCTGGGCTACGCTGCGCCGCCGCCGCCGACCCTGCAAACCTTGCAGGACCTGCAATTGCGGCATGTGTGTACGTTCGCCTTTGAAAGCCTGTCGACCCTGCTGCGCTTGCCGGTGCCGATCGACCTGCCCAGCGTCGAACAAAAAGTCTTGCTCGATGGACGCGGCGGGTATTGCTATGAACTGAACCAACTGTTCCTGGAACTGTTGCAGGAGTTGGGCTTCGACGCACGCGGCATCACCGGACGGGTCGTGATGGGCGGGCCACCGGATGCACACACCGCGCGTACCCATCGCCTGAGCCTGGTGACGGTGGACGGTGTGCGCTATATCTGCGACGTCGGCTTTGGCGGCATGGTGCCGAGCAGCCCGTTGCTGCTGGACAGCGAAGCGATCCAGGCCACCGCCCACGAACCCTTTCGGCTGACCGTTAAGCACGGCAGCTACACCCTGTGGGCCGAGGTCGGCGGGGAGTGGCGTGGCTTGTATGTGTTCGACCTGCAGGTGCAGGCAGACATCGACTATGAAATCGGCAACTGGTACGTCTCCACCCACGCGGGCTCGCCGTTTCTCGGTCAGTTGAAAGTGGCACTGCTCGCGCCGGGTAAGCGTCACACCTTGAACAACGGCCACTACGCGATGCACTCCCTGGACGGTCCCAGCGAAAAACGCGCGATAGCCAGTGCCGATGAATTGCTTGATGTGCTGCGCGGCACCTTTGGCCTTCGCTTGCAGGTGCATCAGCGGCTTCGCGAAACGCTCGATGGTTTAGTGTCGGCCAATCTTTAGACGCATTGAGGCCGCATCTTCTCTGGCCCATAAACGCAAAAACGGCACCCGAAGGTGCCGTTTCTGTTTACTGCGTACCGCTAAGCGATCAAACGCCCAGTACCGCGTGCTGCACCAAAGTGAGCAACGGTTGTGGGTACACGCCGAGGAAGAAGGCGAGCACGGCGATGGCCAGCAGCATCACGCCACCGGCTTTCTGTTCCCAGTGCAGCTCGGCATCCACACGACGCAGGTTTGGCTCGATCAGGTACAGGGTGACCATCACGCGCAGGTAGTAGAACACGCCGATGGCGCTACCCAGGATGAGCGAGGCAACCAGCCACCATTGATGCGCTTCAACGCCGGTCGCGATGATGTAGAACTTGCCGATAAAGCCCGCAGTCAGCGGGATACCGGCCAGGGACAGCATCATCAGGGTCAACACGGCGGTCAGGTACGGACGGCGCCAGAACAGGCCGCGGTATTCGTACAGGGCGTCGGCGTCACGGCCTTTGTAAGGCGAGGACATCAGGGTGATGACACCGAAGGCGCCGAGGCTGGTGATCACGTAGGTGACCAGATACACGCCGATCGCTTCCAGAGCCAGGCCTTTGCTCGCCACCAGGGCGATCAGCAGGTAGCCGAAGTGGGCAATGGACGAGTAACCCAGCAGACGCTTGAGGTTGTTCTGGGTCAGCGCCAGCAGGTTACCGAACAGGATCGAGGCAACGGCGATCACGCTCAGTACGTCGCTCAACACGCCGGTGTTGGCCGCCGGGGAGATCTGGAACAGACGCACCACCACCGCAAACACCGCAACTTTCGTCGCCGTGGCCAGGAACGCGGCCACCGGCGCCGGAGCGCCTTCGTACACGTCCGGTGTCCACAGGTGGAAGGGCACCAGCGACAGTTTGAAAGCCAGGCCGATCAGCATCATCGCCAGGCCCAGTTGGGCGATCGGCGCAGGCATGCTGGTGGCCGCCAGGGCGTGGCCGATACCGGTGAAGCTCAGGCTGCCGGCTTCGGCGTAGAGCAGGGCCATACCGAACAACAGGAACGCGGAACCGGCGGCCGACAGCACCATGTACTTGATGCCGGCTTCCAGGGAACGCTTGTTGAAGAAGGCGTAGGCCACCAGGCCGTAGGTCGGGATCGACAGCAGTTCCAGGCCGATGAACAAACCGGCCAGGTGCTGCGCGCTGACCAGCACGATACCGCCGGCCGCAGCCAGCAGGATCAGCAGGTACAGCTCTTCGCGGTTGCCCGGGTAGCCGGTGCCGCCTTCGCCGAGGTAGGCGTGGGCGAGGGTGACGCAGGCCAGGGTGGCGACGAGGATCAACGCGATATACAGCAGCGCGAAGTCATCGATCATCATCAGCGGGGTCACCGCCAGGGGCGCGACCTTGAGTGCCGGGATGATCGACAGCAAGGCCAGGTTCAAACCCGCACAGGACAGCAGGAAGGTTTGCGCATGATTGCGACGCCAGGCGATCGACAGCATCACCACCACAATGGTGAGGCTGGTGATCAGCAGCGGCGCAAGCGCGATAAAGTGTTGGATCGTGAATTCCATAGCGCTCTTACCGGGCCGAAGCGAGTTGAGAGAAGGCGGTGCCGAACCACTGCTGCACGCCATGCATCGTTGCGGCAGAAGTGTCCAGGAACGGTTGTGGGTACACGCCGATGTAGATCAGCAGGACCGCCATACCGAGCACCATGATCAGTTCGCGAGCATCCATCCCGCGCAGGACGGTGTCGGACTTGGCCGGACCGAAGTATGCACGGTGGATCATGATCAGCGAGTAGACCGAACCGAATACCAGGCCGGAAGTAGCGATGGCGCTGATCCACGGTGTCTGCACGAAGGTCCCCATCAGGATCAGGAACTCGCCGATGAAGTTACCGGTGCCCGGCAAGCCCAGGGACGCGGCGGCAAAGAACAGGCTGATCGCCGGCAGGTAGGCGATGCGCGACCACACGCCACCCATCTCACGCATGTCACGGGTGTGCAGGCGCTCGTACAACTGACCACTGAGGATAAACAGTGCGGCGGCTGAAACACCGTGCGCCAACATCTGGATCACGGCGCCTTGCAACGCCACCTGGCTGCCGGAGTAGATACCGATCAGTACGAAACCCATGTGGGAAACGGACGAGAAGGCAACCAGACGCTTGATGTCGGTTTGCGCGAAGGCCAGGAACGCACCGTAGAAGATCCCGATCAGACCCAGGGTCATGGCGATCGGCGCGAACTCGGCCGAGGCATTCGGGAACAGCGGCAGGGCGAAACGCAGCAGGCCGTAGGCCGCCGTCTTCAGCAGGATACCGGCCAGGTCCACCGAACCGGCGGTCGGCGCCTGGGCGTGGGCATCCGGCAGCCAGGAGTGGAACGGCACCACCGGCAGCTTCACCGCGAAGGCGATGAAGAAGCCCAGCATCAGGATGTACTCGGTGGTCAGGGACATCTTGGTTTTCAACAGATCGGCGTAGTTGAAGGTAATCACGCCCGTGCTGTTGAAGTTGACCAAGACCAGACCCAGGATCGCCACCAACATGATCAGGCCGGAAGCCTGGGTGAAGATGAAGAACTTGGTCGCCGCGTAGATCCGGGTTTTCTTGCCGTCCGAAGAACTATGACCCCAGAGCGCGATGAGGAAGTACATCGGCACCAGCATCATTTCCCAGAAGAAGAAGAACATGAACAGGTCGAGGGCGAGGAACACGCCGACCACGCCGCCCAGGATCCACATCAGGTTCAGGTGGAAGAAGCCCACGTGACGCTGGATCTCTTTCCAGGAGCAGAGTACCGAGAGGACACCCAGCAGGCCGGTCAGCAGGATCATCAGCAACGACAGGCCGTCGAGGGCCAGGTGTACGTTGATGCCGAAGCGCTGGATCCAGACGTGCTTGAACTCAAGCGCCCAGGTCGGATCGGCGCCAGGCGCCGGAGCAAATGAATAGTCGCCATGGGCCCACAGCCAGAGGCCGAGCGCGAGTTCCAGGGACATGGTCAGCAACGCAATCCAGCGGGGGAGGGTGGCGCCGAAGCGTTCACCCATCCAGCAGAGCAGGCCGCCGATAAAGGGGATCAGGATTAGCCAGGGCAGAATCATGACGGGCTCGTTTCCTTTCGCAAGTTCGCAAAGTTCGCAATGTACTTAGACATGGTCAGACCGCTACCACAACGATGGCGCCGATCACCAGAACGGCACCGGCCGCCATGGAAGCTGCATACCAACGTAATTGGCCAGTCTCGCTGCGGCTCAGGGCGGTGTGGCTAGCCTTGGCGGCACGCGGGATCAAACCGATGGTCTGGTCGAGCGGGTCTTTGCGCAGTACGTGGCTGATCGCAAGGTAAGGCTTGACGAACAGTTTGTCGTAGATCCAGTCGAAGCCCCAGGCGGCGAACCACCAGGCCGAAAGGAAACGGCCGATGCCACTGTTGGCGACGGCAGTGACGAAGCGACGCTTGCCGAGGAACAGCAGGGCCGCCAGCAGGATACCCGCGATGGCAATGGCGCCCGAGGCGATTTCCAGGCTGTGCTGGGCTTCGCCGCCGGCATGGCCGACGCTTTCCGGCAGTACGCCGGCCAGTGGCGGGGTGATCATGGCGCCGATGAAGGTCGACAGGATGATCAGCACCGACAGTGGCAGCCAATGGGAGATGCCGTGGCCTGCGTGTGCTTCGGTCTTGGCTTCACCGTGGAAGGTGATGAAGATCAGGCGGAAGGTGTACAGCGAGGTCATGAACGCACCCACCAGGCCTGCGTAGAGCAGGTTCTGGTTGCCGCTGGCAAAGGCTTCCCAGAGGATTTCGTCTTTCGAGTAGAAACCGGCGGTCACCAATGGCAGGGCTGCGAGTGCGGCACCGCCGACGATGAAGCTGGCGTAGGCCAGTGGCAGTTTCTTCCACAGGCCGCCCATCTTGAAGATGTTCTGCTCGTGGTGGCAGGCGACGATCACCGCACCGGAGGCGAGGAACAGCAGGGCCTTGAAGAACGCGTGGGTCATCAGGTGGAAGATCGCCGCGTCCCAGGCGCCGACGCCCAGGGCCAGGAACATGTAGCCGATCTGGCTCATGGTCGAGTAGGCGAGGATACGCTTGATGTCGGTCTGCACCAGCGCGGCGAAGCCGGCCAGTACCAGGGTCACGCCGCCGACCACGCCCACCAGGTGCAGGACGTCCGGCGCCAGGGTGAACAGGCCGTGGGTACGGGCGATCAGGTAGACACCCGCAGTCACCATCGTTGCGGCGTGGATCAGTGCCGAAACAGGTGTCGGGCCGGCCATCGCATCCGCGAGCCAGGTTTGCAGCGGCAGTTGCGCGGATTTACCGACAGCGCCGCCCAGCAGCATCAGGGTCGCCAGGGTGATCCAGAAGTCGCCGACCTGGAATTTCTGCGGTGCCAGCACCAGCAGTTCCTGGATGTTCAGCGTGCCCACCTGTTGGAACAGGATGAACAGGCCGATGGCCATGAACACGTCGCCGATCCGGGTCACGATAAAGGCTTTGAGTGCCGCGTTACCGTTGTTGCGGTTGCTGTAGTAGAAACCGATCAACAGGTACGAGCACAGGCCCACGCCTTCCCAGCCGAAGTACAGGAACAACAGGTTATCGCCCAGCACCAGGAACAGCATGCTGGCGATAAACAGGTTGGTGTACGCGAAGAAGCGCGAGTAACCGGCTTCACCGCGCATGTACCAGGACGCGAACAGGTGGATCAGGAAACCTACACCCACCACCACGCCGAGCATGGTGATCGACAGGCCGTCGACGTAGAGGGCGAAGTTGGGCTTGAAGCCCTCCACCGACATCCACTGCCACAACACCAGGGTGTAGTGGCCGCCTTCCGGCGGCGCGACGTTGAATTGCCAGATGACGTAGGCGGCGACAATCGCCGACAGGCCGATGGAGCCCACGCCGACCAGGGCCGAGAGGTTTTCCGACCAGCGTCCGCGAGAGAACGACAGCAGCAGGAAACCGATCAGGGGAAATACGAAAGTCAGAAAGATCATGTTCATCCGCGCATCTCACTGGCAGCGTCGATATCAAGCGTGTGGAAGCGACGATACAGTTGCAGCAGGATCGCCAGGCCAATACTGGCCTCGGCGGCTGCCAGGCTGATCACCAGGATGAACATGACTTGTCCATCCGGCTGGCCCCAACGGCTACCTGCCACGATGAACGCCAGTGCCGCAGCGTTCATCATGACTTCCAGGCTCATCAACACGAACAAAATGTTACGGCGAACCATCAGGCCGACCAGGCCAAGGCAGAACAGGATGCCGGCGACCGCCAGACCATGCTCCAAAGGGATAGCAGGCATCATCATTGCTCCTTGGCTTCGTTACGGCCCAAGTGGAAGGCGGTGATGACTGCGGCGAGCAGCAGCATCGAAGCCAGTTCGACCACCAGCAGATACGGGCCGAACAGGCTGACGCCCACGGCCTTCGCGTCAACGGTGGTGTGGCCGATGGCCTGGCCGCTCTGGTGAGCGAACAGGACATACAGCAGTTCAGCCAGCAGCAGCGCGGCGAGGACCACCGGGCCGAGCCAGATGCCCGGCTTGAGCCAGACGCGTTCCTGGGCGACCGAGGCCGGCCCGAGGTTGAGCATCATCACCACAAACACGAACAGCACCATGATGGCGCCAGCGTAGGCGATCACTTCCAGTACACCGGCGAACGGTGCGCCGAGGCTGAAAAAGGTCATGGCCACGGCGATCAGCGAAATGATCAGGTAGAGCAGGGCGTGCACGGGGTTGGTGTTGGTGACCACGCGAAGCGTGGACACCACTGCAATACCCGATGCGAAATAGAAAGCGAATTCCATCTTTCTTCCTTAAGGCAGCAAGCTCTTCACGTTGATCGGCTCGGCTTCGTTTTGTGCGGCGCCTTTCGGCTTACCGGCAACGGCCATACCTGCAACACGATAGAAGTTGTAATCAGGGTTTTTACCGGGACCAGAGATCAGCAGATCTTCTTTCTCGTACACCAGGTCCTGACGTTTGAACTCGGCCATCTCGAAATCCGGTGTGAGCTGGATCGCGGTGGTCGGGCAAGCTTCCTCGCAGAGGCCGCAAAAAATGCAGCGCGAGAAGTTGATGCGGAAGAAGTCCGGGTACCAGCGACCGTCTTCGGTTTCAGCTTTCTGCAGGGAGATGCAACCCACCGGGCACGCCACGGCGCACAGGTTGCAGGCTACGCAACGCTCTTCGCCATCGGGGTCGCGGGTCAGTACGATGCGGCCGCGATAGCGCGGCGGCAGGTACACCGCTTCTTCCGGGTATTGCAGGGTGTCGCGTTTGCGAAAGCCGTGACCGAACACCATCACCAGGCTTCGCAACTGGGTACCGGTACCCTTAACGATGTCGCCAATATATTTGAACATGGGTCAAATCCTCACTGAACCGCGCCCGCGGGCGTGTTCAACAACACAACGGCAGCCGTCACCAGCAAATTGATCAGGGTCAGCGGCAGGCAGAAGCGCCAGCTGAAATCCATCACCTGGTCATACCGTGGACGCGGAATGGAAGCGCGCAGCAGGATAAACAGCATGATGAAGAACGCGGTCTTCAGTAAGAACCAGAAGATCGCCAGCTGCGGCAGGATGCCGAACGGACCGTGCCAGCCGCCGAAGAACAGCGTGACCAGCAGGGCCGAGATCAAGATGATGCCGATGTACTCACCGACGAAGAACATGCCCCATTTCATGCCGGCATATTCAATGTGGTAACCGTCGGCCAGTTCCTGTTCCGCTTCCGGTTGGTCGAACGGGTGACGGTGAGTCACGGCGACGCCAGCGATGAAGAACGTACAGAAGCCAAAGAACTGCGGAATGATGAACCACAGGTTCTGCGCCTGGTACTCGACGATGTCGCGCATGTTGAACGAGCCGACCTGCACCACGATGCCCATCAGCGCGAGGCCCATGAACACTTCGTAGGACACGGTCTGGGCCGAGGCCCGCAAGCTGCCCAGCAGGGCGAACTTGTTGTTACTGGCCCAGCCGGCGAACAGCACCGCGTAGACCGACAAACCGGCCATGGCGAAGAAGAACAGCAAGCCGATGTTCAGGTCCGCCACGCCCCAGGTCGGGGTGATCGGGATGATCGAGAAGGCGATCAGCAAGGCGCTCATGGCCACGACCGGTGCCAGGGTGAAGATCACCTTGTCGGCAAACGGCGGGGTCCAGTCTTCCTTGAAGAACATTTTCAGCATGTCGGCAGCGATCTGGAACATGCCGAACGGGCCAACGCGGTTCGGACCGTAACGGTCCTGCCACCAGCCCAGCAGGCGACGTTCGACGAAGCTGAGCAGGGCGCCCGCCACGACCACGGCCAACAGGATCACGATGGCCTTGACGACCGCAATGATCACATCGATGACTTCAGGGGTGAACCAGGTCATTGCGCTGCCTCCTGCAGACCGTCAACGGTTTGGCCAAAGATCGACGGTGGAATACCGGCGATGCCTTTTGGCAGTGCAACCAGGCCGGCACTCAACTCGTCGTTGATGCGCAGCGGCAGACGCAGGGTCTTGCCCGCGACGTTCAGACTGAGCAGGGCACCATCGTTGACGCCGAGACGGTCGGCTTCGGACTTGGCCAGGGACACGTAGGCAGCCGGGATGCGTTCTTGAACCGGTGCGGCTTTGGACGAGGTCTCGTCGCTGCCGAACAGGTGGAAGAACGGCACAACCTGCCAGGTGCCCTGGGCCGGGTTGAACGGACGCGGTACGGCGGCGAACCAGTTCAACGCATCGCCCTGGGGTTCGATCAGGCGGGTGCCCGGGTCGCCAGCGCGGATGTGACCACCGACTTCGTCCTGGAACTTGTTCCAGGCCTGCGGCGAGTTCCAGCCCGGCGACCAGGCAAATGGCACCTGCTGACGCGGCTCGACCGAACCCGAGTAACCTTCCATGGAGAAGGCGAACGCGGTGTCGTTGTCTTGCGGAGTACGCGGTTCATGCACGCTGATGTCGGCCCGCATGGCGGTACGACCGGAGTAGCGCAGCGGCTCACGGGCGAGTTTCATGCCCTTGATGCGGAACGCGGCGGACGGTGCAGCGTCGACGATGCGCGCCAGTTGCGGGGCGCTCGCCGCGACGGCTGCGGTGACGTGGTCGAGCTGGGTCCAGTCGATCGGCTGATTGAGCAGGGTCGAACGCAGGGCATGCAGCCAGCGCCAGCCTTCGTGAACCAGGATGCTGGCATCCATGTACTTCGGATCGAACACCTGGAAGAAGCGCTGGGCGCGGCCTTCCTGGCTGACCAGGGTGCCATCGCCTTCGGCGAAGGTCGCGGCCGGCAATACCAGGTCGGCACGCTCGCTGGTAGCGGTCTTCTGGTGATCGGCAACGATCAGTACTTTGGCGGCGTTCAGCGCGGCGTCGACCTTGGCCGAATCCGTGCGGGTGTACAGGTCGTTTTCCAGCACTACCAGGGCGTCGGCTTTGCCGTCGATCACGGCTTGCAGGGCGCTGTCGACGGACTCGCCACCGAGCATGGCCAGGCCGAGGCTGTTGGCTTCCGGCACGATCAGGCTGATGGAACCGTTCTTCTCGCGCAGCTTCAAGGCCTTGGCGATGTTGGCTGCCGCTTCGATCAACGCTTTGGAACCCAGCGAGGTGCCGGCGATGATCAGTGGGCGATTGGCCGCCAGCAGGGCGTCGGCGATGCGTTGGGCAAGTGCCACGGCTTCAGCGTCCAGACCTTCGACGGCCGGCGCGCTGGCGTCAAGGGCGTGGGCCACGGCGAAACCGAGGCGGGCCAGGTCATCTGGCGCTGCGTGTACGCATTCTTCGGCGATGTCGTCGAGCTTGGTTTCGGCCAGGCTGGCGATAAACAGCGGGTTCAGCGCGTGCTGGCCGATGTTTTTCACCGCGGCGTCGAGCCAAGGCTGTACGCGCATGGCGTCGGCCATGGCTTCGGCCTTGCCTTTGACCGACTGGCGCAGCGACAGGGCCATACGTGCGGCGGTCTGGGTGAGGTCTTCACCGAGCACGAAGATCGCATCGTGGTCTTCGATGTCGCGCATGTTCGGCACTGGCAGCGGGCTGTCGTTCAGCACTTGCAGGACCAGGCGGATGCGCTCCAGTTCAGCGGCTTCGATACCGCAGTAGAAGTGCTCGGCGCCGACCAGTTCGCGCAACGCGTAGTTGCTTTCGAGGCTGGCACGCGGCGAACCGATGCCGACGATGTTGCGACCGCGCAGCAGGTCGGCGGCTTTATCCAGGGCTTCGTCGGTGTTCAGCTTCGCGCCGCCGGCCAGCAGTGGCTGGCGTGGGCGGTCTTCGCGGTTGACGTAGCCATAGCCGAAACGGCCACGGTCGCACAGGAAGTACTGGTTGACCGAACCGTTGAAGCGGTTTTCGATGCGACGCAGTTCGCCGTAGCGCTCGCCCGGGGAGATGTTGCAACCGCTGGAGCAGCCATGGCAGATGCTCGGGGCGAACTGCATGTCCCACTTGCGGTTGTAGCGCTCGGAGTGCGTCTTGTCGGTGAACACACCGGTCGGGCAGACTTCGGTGAGGTTGCCGGAGAATTCGCTTTCCAGTACGCCGTCTTCAACGCGACCGAAGTATACGTTGTCGTGGGCGCCGAAGACGCCGAGGTCGGTGCCGCCCGCGTAGTCTTTATAGAAACGCACGCAGCGGTAGCAGGCGATGCAGCGGTTCATTTCGTGGGAAATGAACGGGCCCAGTTCCTGGTTCTGGTGGGTGCGCTTGGTGAAGCGATAGCGGCGCTCGTTGTGGCCGGTCATCACCGTCATGTCTTGCAGGTGGCAGTGGCCGCCTTCCTCACAGACCGGGCAGTCGTGAGGGTGATTGGTCATCAGCCATTCGACGACACTGGCGCGGAACGCCTTGGATTCTTCATCGTCGATGGAGATCCAGGTGTTGTCGGTGGCTGGGGTCATGCAGGACATGACGATGCGACCACGGGTGTCGTTCTCGTCGGTGTACTGCTTGACCGCACACTGGCGACAGGCACCGACGCTACCAAGAGCGGGGTGCCAGCAGAAATAAGGGATGTCGAGGCCTAGTGACAGACACGCCTGTAACAGGTTGTCTGCCCCATCGACTTCGAGCGCTTTGCCGTCTACGTGGATAGTGGCCATGGTTCAAAGATCTTCGTTGGCCCGTTGTCAGCGGGCGTGGCTAATGGAATCTTGTTATTCATGTGCATCAACACAGCCTTGACGGCGTCAGCACATGACGAGGCGAAGGGCACGGACCCTTCGCCTGTTTAAGCGTTACGCGCCGACTACGATCGGCCTCGCCAGAGGCGGGACGGCGGCGCTGGTAGGCGCGATGCCGGCTTCGAACTCCGAGCGGAAATATTTGATTGCGCTGCCCAATGGCTCCACGGCGCCCGGTGCGTGAGCACAGAAGGTCTTGCCTGGGCCGAGGAAACCGACCAGCCCCAGCAGGGTTTCGATGTCACCCTCGCGGCCTTCGCCTTTTTCCAGGGCCATCAGCAGCTTGACGCTCCACGGCAGACCGTCGCGGCACGGGGTGCAGAAACCGCAGGATTCACGGGCGAAGAACTGCTCCATGTTGCGCAGCAGCGAGACCATGTTCACGGTGTTGTCCACCGCCATCGCCAGGCCAGTACCCATCCGGGTGCCCACCTTGCCGATGCCGCCGGCATACATCTGTGCGTCGAGGTGCTCGGGGAGCAGGAAGCCGGTACCGGCGCCGCCTGGCTGCCAGGCCTTGAGGGTGTAGCCGTCGCGCATGCCGCCGGCGTAGTCCTCGAACAGCTCGCGCGCGGTCACGCCGAATGGCAGTTCCCACAGGCCAGGGTTCTTGACCTTGCCGGAGAAGCCCATGAGCTTGGTGCCCATGTCTTCACTGCCTTCGCGGGCCAACGATTTGTACCAGTCCACGCCGTCGGCAATGATCGCCGGCACGTTGCACAGGGTTTCGACGTTGTTCACGCAAGTCGGCTTGCCCCACACGCCGACGGCGGCAGGGAAGGGCGGCTTGGAGCGCGGGTTGGCGCGGCGGCCTTCGAGGGAGTTGATCAGTGCGGTTTCTTCACCGCAGATATAACGCCCGGCGCCGGTGTGTACGAACAGTTCGAAGTCGAAACCCGAACCGAGGATGTTCTTGCCCAGCAGGCCCGCAGCCTTGGCTTCTTGCACGGCACGGTTGAGGTGCTTGGCGGCGGTGGTGTATTCGCCACGCAGGAAGATGTAGCCGCGGTAGGTTTTCAGCGCGCGGGCGCTGATCAGCATGCCTTCGATCAGCAGATGGGGCAGTTGCTCCATCAGCATGCGGTCTTTCCAGGTGTTTGGCTCCATTTCATCCGCGTTGCACAGCAGGTAGCGGATGTTGATGGATTCGTCTTTGGGCATCAGGCCCCACTTCACGCCAGTGGGGAAGCCTGCGCCGCCGCGGCCCTTGAGGCCAGCGTCCTTCACGGTCTGGACGATATCGTCCTGGGCCATGTCGGCGAAGGCTTTGCGCGCAGCGGCGTAACCGTTCTTGGCCTGGTACTCCTCGAGCCATACCGGCTCGGCATCGTCACGCAGGCGCCAGGTCAGCGGGTGAGTCTCGGGCGACCGCTTGATGCGGTTGGCCGGGCCGAAGGAAGTCAGGGTCATGGGTAGCCCTCGAGCAATTGGGTCACGCCAGCAGGCTGCACGTCACCGAATGTGTCGTCGTCGATCATCAACGCCGGCGCCTTGTCGCAGTTGCCCAGGCAGCACACCGGCAGCAGCGTGAAGCGGCCGTCCGGGGTGGTCTGGCCGAGGCCGATGCCAAGCTTGTTCTGGATCTCGCTGACCACCGACTCGTGACCACCGATGTAGCAGACCATGCTGTCGCATACGCGAATGATATGGCGGCCCACGGGCTGGCGGAAGATCTGGCTGTAGAACGTGGCCACGCCTTCAACGTCGCTGGCGGGGATGCCGAGGATCTCGCCGATGGCGTAGAGGGCGCCGTCCGGCACCCAGCCACGTTCCTTCTGGACGATCTTCAAGGCTTCGATCGACGCCGCGCGCGGGTCTTCGTAGTGATGCAGCTCGTGCTCGATGGCCGAGCGCTCGGTTTCACTCAAGGTGAAACGGTCTGTCTGGATAAGCGTGTTATTCATGCTTAGCGGTCCACGTCGGCCATAACGAAATCGATACTACCCAGGTACGCAATCAAGTCCGCGACCATCTCGCCTTTGATCACCGAAGGGATCTGCTGCAAGTGCGGGAAGCTTGGAGTACGAATCCGGGTGCGGTAGCTCATGGTGCCGCCATCGCTCGTCAGGTAATAACTGTTGATACCCTTGGTCGCTTCGATCATCTGGAAGGATTCGTTGGCCGGCATCACCGGGCCCCACGAAACTTGCAGGAAGTGCGTGATCAGGGTTTCGATGTGCTGCAGCGTGCGCTCTTTCGGCGGCGGCGTGGTCAGCGGGTGATCCGCCTTGTACGGGCCGGCCGGCATGTTGCGCAGGCACTGGTCGATGATCTTGATGCTCTGGCGCATCTCTTCGACGCGGACCATGCAGCGGTCATAGGCATCGCCGTTCGCGGCCAGCGGTACTTCGAATTCGAAGTTCTCGTAGCCGGAGTACGGACGGGCCTTGCGCAGGTCGAAATCGCAACCGGTGGAACGCAGGCCGGCACCGGTGACGCCCCATTCCAGGGCCTCTTTGGTGTTGTAGGCGGCGACGCCGATGGTCCGACCCTTGAGGATGCTGTTGTCCAGGGCGGCCTTGGTGTATTCGTCGAGACGCTTGGGCAGCCAGTCGACGAATTCCTTGACCAGTTTTTCCCAGCCGCGCGGCAGGTCGTGGGCCACACCGCCGATGCGGTACCAGGCCGGGTGCAGGCGGAAACCGGTGATGGCTTCGATGACTTTGTAGGCGCGCTGACGGTCGGTGAAGGTGAAGAACACCGGAGTCATGGCGCCGACGTCCTGGATGTAGGTCCCCAGGAACAGCAGGTGGCTGGTGATCCGGAAGAACTCGGCCATCATGACGCGGATGGTGTCGACGCGGTCGGGCACCTTGATGCCGGCCAGCTTCTCGACCGAGAGCACGTAAGGCAGGTTGTTCATCACGCCGCCGAGGTAGTCGATACGGTCGGTGTACGGGATGAAGCTGTGCCAGGACTGGCGTTCGGCCATCTTCTCGGCACCACGGTGGTGGTAGCCGATGTCCGGCACGCAGTCGACGATTTCTTCGCCGTCCAACTGCAGGATGATACGGAAGGCACCGTGCGCCGAAGGGTGGTTCGGGCCCAGGTTGAGGAACATGTAGTCCTCGTTGGTGCCGGAACGCTTCATGCCCCAGTCTTCCGGACGGAAGCGTGCGGCTTCTTCTTCCAGTTGCTGTTTGGCCAGGGTCAGGCTGAACGGGTCGAATTCGGTGGCGCGGGCAGGGTAGTCCTTGCGCAGCGGGTGACCTTCCCAGGTCGGCGGCATCATGATGCGCGACAGGTGCGGGTGGCCCGGGAAGTCGATACCGAACATGTCCCAGACTTCACGCTCGTACCAGCTGGCGTTGGGCCAGATGCCGGTGACGGTCGGCACGCTCAAGTCGCTTTCGGAGAGGGCGACCTTGATCATCACGTCGCTGTTACGTTCGATCGACAGCAGGTGATAGAACACGGTGAAGTCGACGCCGCTCGGCAGCCCCTGGCGCTTGGTGCGCAGACGCTCGTCCACGCCATGCAGGTCATAGAGCATGACGTACGGCTTGGGCAGGTTGCGCAGGAAGGTCAGGACTTCGACGAGCTTGGCGCGCGCCACCCACAGCACCGGCATGCCGGTACGTGTGGCCTGGGCGGTGAAGGCGTCAGGGCCAAAACGGTTATTGAGTTCGACGACCACATCCTGGTCGTCTGCCTTATAAGGCGGGATGTACAGAGCACTGCCTGTAGTCATGGTTTTTTATCGCTTTCGGTCAACGTAAAGAATGAAGCCAGGTTTTCGTTCTATAAAAGAAGCGGCTCTGGATCAGACTTCGTCGGGGCTGCGCAGGTTGGTGACCTGAATACGCTGTTCGCGGCGCTGTTCCTTTTGTGACGGCATCTCGGCGCGGTAAACGCCTTGATCTCCGACAACCCAGGAAAGTGGGCGACGCTCCTTGCCAATCGATTCCTGCAACAGCATCAAGCCTTGCAGAAATGCTTCGGGGCGGGGCGGGCAGCCAGGCACGTAGACGTCCACGGGCAGGAACTTGTCCACCCCCTGAACAACGGAGTAGATGTCGTACATGCCACCGGAGTTGGCGCACGAACCCATGGAGATAACCCACTTCGGCTCGAGCATTTGCTCGTAGAGACGCTGAATGATCGGCGCCATCTTGATAAAGCAGGTACCGGCGATAACCATGAAATCCGCCTGACGCGGCGAGGCCCGGATCACTTCGGCGCCGAAGCGCGCGATGTCGTGGGGCGCCGTGAAGGCGGTGGTCATTTCCACGTAGCAGCAGGACAGACCGAAGTTGTACGGCCACAGGGAGTTTTTACGTCCCCAGTTGACCGCGCCGCTCAGCACGTCTTCCAGCTTGCCCATGTAGATGTTTTTGTGGACTTGGTCTTCTAACGGATCGGAAACGGTTTCCCGTTCGCCGATGGGGTACTGCTCGTTAGGAGCATCCGGGTCGATCCTGGTGAGATTGTATTGCATCGCCAAAGCCTCATTGTTTCAGCTTCGCTTGCCGCTTGCGACGAGCTTCCGGAGCCCAATCAAGGGCGCCCACTCGAAATAGGTAGACAAGGCCTGCCAACAGAATTGCTATGAAAACGAGGGCTTCGACGAATCCGGTCCAGCCGCTTTCGCGGACGGACACAGACCAGGCAAAGAGAAAGAGGGCTTCGATATCGAAGATCACGAAGAGCATCGCGACCAGATAGAATTTGGCTGAGAGCCGCAAGCGGGCGCCACCTGTGGGCAGCATGCCGGACTCGAACGGTTCGTTTTTGCTGCGGCCCCAGGCTTTTGACCCGAGTAGGCTGGAGACGCCGAGCATGAAGGCACAGAGGCCGACAACACCGAGGAGGAAAATGGCAAAGCCCCAGTTGTGGGCCATGAGTCCTGTCGCTTCGGTCATGCTGGTAATCCTTAGCAGAGAGCAAAGGTCTCTGAGCTCGAAAAAGTAACAATGCAGTGACGATATGTCGCAGCGCAATCAATCGCGGTGATTTTATGGCTAAACACCGGGCAAGTAAAATTCATATAGCGAAATTATTCGGTGGAATAAGCACATAGTACGCCTCCGTAGGGCTGCAGCCCTTGAGTTACGGGCATTAGCGGGCTTTTTATCAAATATGTTTTGTTTAACCTGTAACGACGCTTTCATGGTCCAAATGATAATGAATGTTATTTGGGTGGGCGTTAAGCGGGTGGTTGCGGTGTGGTGCAGGAAGTTGTCGTTACTTGCTTGATTACCGCTAGTTGCCGGAGCGCATCTTTTAACTGATTTATCTGAACCAAATACCGCTTTGGATCAATGTTTCACACAAATTCTTCTGGTTGGCCCATTCCTCGATGTGGGAGGGGGCTTGCCCCCGATGGCGGTGGATCAGCAACATACGTATTGACTGGCACACCGTAATCGGGGGCAAGCCCCCTCCCACATTTTTGATCTTTGTGGTGTCAGGGGGATTTTCTTCGGGCAAAAAAACGCCCCGAACCAGTCGGGGCGTCAGGTCGTGCGGCATTGCGGTTAGCTGTTTACCGGGGTCGCAATGGCCGTTTGCTCAGTCACTCAGTGGAACTGTTCTTCTTCGGTCGAACCGGTCAGCGCGGTCACGGACGAGGTGCCGCCCTGGATCACGGTGGTCATGTCGTCGAAGTAGCCGGTACCCACTTCCTGCTGGTGAGCCACGAAGGTGTAACCCTTGGCGGCGTCAGCGAATTCCTGCTCCTGCAGTTTCACGTAGGCGGTCATGTCGTTGCGGGCGTAGTCGTGCGCCAGGTTGAACATGCTGTGCCACATGTTGTGAATGCCGGCCAGGGTGATGAACTGGTGCTTGTAGCCCATGGCGGACAGTTCGCGCTGGAACTTGGCGATGGTCGCGTCGTCCAGGTTTTTCTTCCAGTTGAAGGAAGGCGAGCAGTTGTAGGACAGCAGTTGGTCCGGGTATTCCTTTTTGATCGCTTCGGCGAAGCGACGGGCTTCTGCCAGGTCCGGCTTGGCGGTTTCGCACCAGATCAGGTCGGCGTAAGGCGCATAGGCCAGGCCGCGAGCGATGGCCTGGTCGAGACCGGCGCGCACTTTGTAGAAGCCTTCCTGGGTACGTTCGCCAGTGACGAACGGTTGGTCATACGGGTCGCAGTCCGAAGTCAGCAAATCGGCAGCGTTGGCGTCGGTACGGGCCAGGATGATGGTCGGTGTGCCGGCAACGTCAGCCGCCAGACGGGCAGCGGTCAGCTTCTGTACAGCTTCCTGGGTCGGTACCAGTACCTTGCCGCCCATGTGGCCGCATTTCTTCACCGAGGCCAGTTGGTCTTCGAAGTGAACGCCGGCGGCGCCTGCTTCGATCATGCTCTTCATCAGCTCGTAGGCGTTCAGCACGCCGCCGAAACCGGCTTCGGCGTCAGCCACGATCGGCGCGAAGTAGTCGATGTAGCCTTCGTCGCCTGGGCCTTTACCGGCTTTCCACTGGATCTGGTCGGCGCGACGGAACGAGTTGTTGATGCGCTTGACCACGGTCGGTACGGAGTCCACCGGGTACAGCGATTGGTCGGGGTACATGGATTCAGCGGAGTTGTTGTCCGCTGCCACTTGCCAGCCGGACAGGTAGATCGCCTGGATACCGGCTTTTACCTGTTGGACTGCCTGGCCACCGGTCAGGGCGCCCATGCAGTTGACGAAATCTTTGTCGGGACGGAAGGATGGCTTGGCGCCCTGGGTGACCAGGTTCCACAGCTTCTCGGCGCCGAGTTTTGCAAAAGTGTGCTCAGGTTGAACCGAGCCACGCAGGCGGACGACGTCAGCAGCGGAATAAGCGCGGGTCACGCCTTTCCAGCGTGGGTTTTCAGCCCAGTCTTTTTCAAGGGCTGCAATTTGCTGTTCGCGTGTCAGTGCCATGGAGATAAACCTCGTCGCATAGGTCTGGGTGGAAAATTCCGTTTGCCAGCCACGTATACAGTGCGTGGGCTTGGCTGCTCGCTGACCAGAAGCACAGGTGTTCAAGTCAAGTCTGGCGGGGAAGCGACGGGATGAACGAATGACGAGGGGGGAGTGGGGCAGGTAGGGGCAAACTGCGAACGGTCTTCGGGCGTCGTGGGCCTTGGGGCGATTCGTCAGTGTGTAGCCGGGTTACCTGGTTAGCTTCCGTCCCTCGGGACAACTTCGTTCCAGTCGCAACCTCGTCAAACACACCTTGTGGGCGGTACAGACACGAATCGGCTCAGTTGGGTAGCTTAGAGCGACGATCCGAAGGCCCTTGCCAGGGCCTCTGATTAGCGGGAGCGAGGCCATCATGCCCATGCTTTTTTGGATCGTCAAATGTTTTGTAGTGCTTTTTTTCAGGCACTACATCTTTAGTCTTATACGACTCATCAGTCAGTTATCGGTGCTTCAGTTCAAGGTGTCGACTTTAACCCGTAAAGTCAGGTCGTCGCGGCCCTGGGTAGCGTAAGTGCGGGTCGTAGAGGATTTGTCGGCCTGGGTTTCGCGATTGATGCCGGCCAGCGGAATCCACTCGCCCAGGCGGCCGCTGACGGTTGTGTCGGTGCTTTGCACGTTCACTACATCGGGACGCTCCTGGCTCATGCGGTCACGGTTGGTGCTGATCGCCAGGTGTACGGTGTCGCCGGTCACGCTGGCGGTCACGTAGAAACCCTGGGTGACGTTGCGGTATTGGGTCTGGTTCTGCGGGCGGCCGTAGGCATCGGGCTGGGTGGTGGTCAGTGGCACGCTCTGGCCTACCTGGATCAGTGCGGGCACGCCTTCACTGGCCTGGATCTGCTGGATGCCGCCGTCGCGGCTGGCGGTGCCGTAGCTGATGATGCGGGTCTGGCTGTCGCCGCTGCTTTGCTGGTTGTTTTCGTTGGTGTCGACGGTGATCAGCAGGCGCTTGGCCGGTATGTCCAGTTGCGAGAGCAGGGTGCGCAGGTCCTGGATCCTGACGGGGTCGGCATTGACGATCAGTTGATTGCCGTAGGCGCTGACGGTGCCGTCCTTACCGAGGAAGTTCTGCGCCACGGGCAGCAGGTCGGCGCTGGTACGGTGGCTCAAATTGACGACTTCGGTGTCGGCCGCCGCTGTGAAGCTGGCGGTCAGGAGGAGGGCGGTGAGCAGGGTGCGTAGGGACATGTCCGTTATCTCTGCGAGTCATAAGGCTTGATAGTGCCAGTTTGTCGGCCTGGCGGGTCGCAAGTTGAATCGTAGACGGCAAAACACCCTGGCATCGGTGGATGGCAGGGTGTTTTGGGGTGCTGCTGGTAATGCTATCGGGGGCAAGCCCCCTCCCACACTTGACGGCATTCCAAGGGACGCTCTCGGTCAAAATGTGGGAGGGGCAAGCCCCCTCCCACACTTGACGGCATTCCAAGGGATGCTCTCGGTCAAAATGTGGGAGGGGAAAGCCTCCTCCCACACTTGACGGCATTCCAAGGGGCGCTCTCGGTCAAAATGTGGGAGGGGCAAGCGCCCTCCCACACTTGACGGCATTCCAAGGGATGCTCTCGGTCAAAATGTGGGAGGGGGCTTGCCCCCGATAGCAGCGACGCGGTCCCGGATCAGCCCTCGCGCACCATATCGACGTGCGGAATCCCGACTTCAAGGAATTCCTCGCTGACGATCTTGAAGCCCAGTCGCTCATAGAACGGCGCGGCATAAACCTGCGCACTGAGGAACTGTTTATTCTGGCCGCGCTTCTCGGCTTCGCCAATCACGGCTTCCATCAGCTTGTCGCCGACTTTAAGCCCGCGCCAGTCCTTGAGGACCGACACGCGGCCGATCTCGCCGCTGGGCAGCAGGCGCGCGGTACCAATCGGAAAGTCGCCCTCGAACGCGAGGAAATGCACGGCGTCCGCGTCGTCTGCGTCCCATTCCAGTTCGGGTGGGACCGATTGTTCGGCGATAAATACCGCTTCACGAATGCGCCGAATCTCGGCGATATCCTTATGCCAGTTCGCGACATTGACGTGAATCTTATTCATCGGCAAACCCCAGGCTTCCCTGCTTGACCAGCTCGCACAGCAGGTCGCGGGCATCGTCGTCCGCCAGCCATTCGCTCAGGTTGTCGATGTGCAGGGCGTCGGCTGCGCAGATCATTTTCAGCAGTTCGCGCAGCTTGCCCGGCAGGTAACGGCTCTGGCCGCTGGCGAACAGCAGCAGGTCGTCGTCGACTTCGGACCAGGCCATGCGCGCGCTTGGGTTGCGGATCAATACGCCGCCATCTTCCAGGCTGCCGACCACGTCTTCTTCCAGCAGCTCTTCCGGGCCGGCGACCAGTTCCGGGTAGCGCGGCTCGGTCATGAACTGGCCGAACCAGGTCAGCAGCATGCGCTCGTCGCTCATGTGCTCGGCCAGCAGGCTCTTGAGGCGGTCGAGGGCATCGCTCTGGATCTGGTGCGGGTCGCTGGCCGGCTGGATGTCGGCGTCGGTGTAACGCTCTTCGTCGGTCAGGTACTGGCTGAGGAAGTCGGTGAAGTGGGTCAGCACTTCGGCGGCGCTTGGCGCGCGGAAGCCGACCGAGTAGGTCATGCAGTCATCTTCGGCAATGCCATAGTGGGCCAGGCGTGGCGGCAGGTAGAGCATGTCGCCCGGTTCCAGCACCCATTCGGCGATCTCTTCGAATTCGGCGAGGATGCGCAGGTCGGCGTGTTGCAGCATCGGGCTGTCAGAGCTGCACATCTGGCCGATCTTCCAGTTGCGCTTGCCATGGGCTTGCAGCAGGAACACGTCGTAGTTATCGAAGTGCGGACCCACGCTGCCACCGGGCGCGGCGAAGCTGATCATCACGTCGTCGATGCGCCAGCTGGGCAGGAAGCGGAACTGTTCGAGCAGTTCGGCGACTTCCGGCACGAACTGGTCGACCGCCTGCACCAGCAGGGTCCACTCGCGCTCGGGCAGGGTGCTGAAGGTGTCTTCGGCGAACGGGCCGCGGCGCAGTTCCCACGGACGCTCGCCGTGTTCGATCACCAGGCGCGACTCGACTTCTTCTTCCAGGGCCAGGCCGGCCAGTTCATCGGCGTCGATCGGGCTTTCGAAATCAGGAATGGCCTGACGGATCAGCAGCGGTTTTTTCTGCCAGTAGTCGCGCAGGAATTCCCGTGCCGTGATGCCGCCCAGAAGTTGAAGAGGGATATCAGGATTCATGTGTAACCTATTGAAAAAAAGCACTTTTCAGACTGGAATAAAAACGCCCGGCGCGGCCGGGCGTCTCAAAGGGGCTTGCGATGATCAGATGCGTTTGGCTTGGGCCACGGCGTTGCCGATGTAGTTGGCCGGGGTGAGCAGTTTCAGCTCGGCCTTGGCAGCGGCGGGCATGTCCAGGCCGTCGATGAAAGTTTGCAGTGCTTCAGGGCTGATGCCTTTGCCGCGCGTCAACTCTTTGAGCTTCTCATACGGGTTTTCGATGTTGTAGCGGCGCATCACGGTCTGGATCGGTTCGGCCAGAACTTCCCAGCATGCATCCAGGTCAGCGGCGATTTTCTGCTCGTTGAGTTCCAGCTTGCTGATGCCTTTGAGGCTGGCTTCGTAGGCGATCACGCTGTGGGCAAAGCCCACGCCGAGGTTGCGCAGTACGGTGGAGTCGGTCAGGTCGCGCTGCCAGCGGGAGATCGGCAACTTGCTGGCCAGGTGCTGGAACAGGGCGTTGGCGATGCCGAGGTTGCCTTCGGAGTTTTCGAAGTCGATCGGGTTGACCTTGTGCGGCATGGTCGACGAACCGATTTCGCCGGCAATGGTGCGCTGTTTGAAGTAGCCCAGGGAGATGTAGCCCCAGACGTCACGGTCGAAGTCGATCAGGATGGTGTTGAAGCGCGCAATCGCGTCGAACAGTTCGGCGATGTAGTCGTGCGGTTCGATCTGCGTGGTGTACGGGTTGAAGCCCAGGCCCAGTTCGTCTTCGATGAAGGCGCGGGCGTTGGCTTCCCAGTCGATCTCCGGGTAGGCCGACAGGTGGGCGTTGTAGTTGCCCACGGCGCCGTTGATCTTGCCCAGCAGCGGGACGGCCGCCACTTGAGCGATCTGGCGCTCCAGGCGATACACCACGTTGGCCAGTTCTTTGCCCAGGGTGGTCGGCGAGGCCGGTTGACCGTGGGTGCGCGACAGCATCGGCACAGCGGCGAAGCGGATCGCCAGTTCGCGGATGGCTTCGGCGGTCTGGCGCATCAGCGGCAGCATCACCTCATCACGGCCTTCGCGCAGCATCAGGGCGTGGGACAGGTTGTTGATGTCCTCGCTGGTGCAGGCGAAGTGGATGAATTCGCTGACGTTGGCCAGTTCCGGCAGCTTGGCCGCTTGCTCTTTGAGCAGGTATTCGATGGCTTTGACGTCGTGGTTGGTGGTGCGCTCGATCTCTTTGACACGCTCGGCGTGCTCCAGAGAGAAGTTTTCCGCCAGGGTGTTCAATACCGCGTTGGCTTCGGCGGAGAACGCCGGCACTTCACTGATGGCGGGGTGAGCGGCCAGGCGCTGGAGCCAGCGCACTTCAACCAGTACGCGGGCACGGATCAGGCCGTATTCACTGAAAATCGGGCGCAGGGCCTGGGTCTTGCCGGCGTAGCGGCCGTCAACAGGGGAAACCGCAGTGAGCGAAGAGAGCTGCATGGGGTGTTCTCGGACAGTCGGGCAACGAAATGGGGCGCGTATCATACATGAAAAAATCCGCCGGTCCGTTGCCAACTGACCGGCGTATTACGCGTAACGGCTTGAAAATAGCCCGTGGCTGCGACTTATTCGTTGCGCATCAACGGGTAAAGCTCTTTGAGCAATTTGCGACGGCTGATGACCAACTGCCAACGATGACCGCCCAGCTGGCGCCACAACCGCGCCGAGCGGATACCGGCCAGAAGCAGGGCGCGGATCTTCGAGGCGTTGTTCGGTTGTTGCAGGTTGCGCATGTCGCCATGCACCTGGATGCGCTGGCGCAATGTGCTCAAGGTGTCCTGGTACAGCGCGCCGCAGGCGGCGATGACGTTTTCGTGGGCCGGGCCGAAGTGTTCAACCTGGGACTGGATCTGCGGCAGGCGCTTGCCGATGGTCTCCAGCAGGTCGTCACGCTTGGCCAGTTGGCGCTCGAGGCCGAGCATCGACAGGGCGTAGCGCAGCGGTTCGCGCTGCAAGGTGCTCGGGTCGCGTTCCAGTGCGCCGACCAGTGCGCGGTAGCCTTCACGCAGCGCCAGGTCGTCACCGCCATAGACTTCCAGGGTGTCCTTGGGGTCGCGAACCAGCAGGCTGCCGAGCATGCAGGTCAGGCCGGCCTCGGTAACCTGGCCGGTTTTGGCGATCTTGTCCACCAGCACTGCGGCGAGGAAGACCCCGCCGAGTGCCGTCAGTTGCTCCTGGATCGGGCTCATGCCGGGTTGCTCCAGGGTTCGGCGACTTCAATCACGCCGCCCCCCAGGCACACCTCGCCATCGTAGAACACCACGGACTGGCCAGGCGTGACCGCGCGCTGCGGGTCATCGAAGGTGGCGCGGTAACCGTCGGCGGTTTTTTCCAGGGTGCAGGGCTGGTCGCTCTGGCGATAGCGCACCTTGGCGGTCAGGCGGCGCGGCGCGCTCAGGTCCACCGGGTTGACCCAGTAGATATCCGAAGCGAGCAGTGCGCGGGAGAACAGCCATGGGTGGTCATTGCCCTGGCCCACGATCAGTTCGTTGTGCTCCAGGTCCTTGACCAGCACGTACCATGGCTCGTCGCCGGCGTCTTTCAAGCCGCCGATGCCCAGGCCCTGGCGCTGGCCGATGGTGTGGTACATCAGGCCGTGATGGCGGCCGATGACCTCGCCTTCGGTGGTTTTGATCTCGCCCGGTTGCGCTGGCAGGTATTGCTTGAGGAAGTCGCTGAAGCGGCGCTCGCCGATAAAGCAGATCCCGGTGGAATCCTTCTTCTTGGCGGTGGCCAGGTCGTGCTGCTCGGCGATCCGGCGCACTTCGGGCTTTTCCAGTTCGCCGACCGGGAACAGGGTCTTGGCGATCTGTTCGCCGCCAACGGCGTGCAGGAAGTAGCTCTGGTCCTTGTTGGGGTCCAGGCCCTTGAGCAGTTCGGTGCGCCCGTCGATGTCACGACGGCGCACGTAGTGGCCGGTGGCAATCAGGTCGGCGCCGAGCATCATGGCGTAGTCGAGGAACGCCTTGAACTTGATCTCGCGGTTGCACAGGATGTCCGGGTTCGGCGTGCGGCCGGCCTTGTATTCGGCCAGGAAGTGCTCGAACACGTTGTCCCAGTACTCGGCGGCGAAGTTGGCGGTGTGCAGCTTGATGCCGATCTTGTCGCACACGGCCTGGGCATCCGCCAGGTCGTCCATGGCGGTGCAATATTCCGTTCCATCGTCTTCTTCCCAGTTCTTCATGAACAGGCCTTCCACCTCATAACCCTGCTCCATGAGCAGAACGGCGGAAACGGAAGAATCCACGCCGCCGGACATGCCGACGATGACGCGCTTCTTTTGTGTGTCAGAAGGGGCTGGATCACGCATAGGGTTTCAACGGGTGTCTTGAAAAAGGACGCGATTCTAACAGGCCCAAGCCTTCAAGGCTAAAGAGAAGGTCGGATCAATTCGAGACTGTGGCGAAAGCCGGCCAGATAATCATCGATACACCGGATGATCAGCTCACTGCGCCAGGCGTCGCGCAGGCCCATCAGCTCGTCACGGCTCAGCCAGCGGGCGCGCACGATGCCGTCGTCAAGTTGATAGTCCGGGCGGTGTTTCAGCGCCTTGGCGGTGAAGCAGACCCGCTGGTAGGTCACGCCGTTGCTCGGCGCGGTGTACAGGTAGATGCCGACGATGCCGGTGGCTTCGACGTCCCAGCCGGTTTCTTCGAGGGTTTCACGCACGGCGGCTTCGGTCAGGGTTTCGTGCGGGTCGAGGTGGCCGGCGGGCTGGTTGAGCACGGCGCGGCCGCCCTTGAGTTCTTCGACCATCAGGAAGCGGCCGTTGTCTTCGACGATGGTGGCGACGGTGATGTGGGGTTGCCAGGTCATGAATGGCTCTCGAATGCAGGTGGGGGCTAAATCATCCTGCATGATACGCCGGACATGCCCGGGCTGCTCAGAACGTAGCGGTGGCCTGGGCTTGCGGGGAGAACTTCAATATCACTTCGTTATTCGGCCCAGCCTGCCATTTCTGTACATCCTGCGGGTTCTTTTCGTTGCGAATAATGCACTTCCATTCCACCTTTTCATCGAGCTGGACGCCCGAAAAACGCACCTGGCCGGTCCATGTCGGGTAGTTGGATGGGCTGAGTAAAACGGCGTTGGCGGGGTCCCATTTTCCGACTTCTGGGTGCGAGCCAACCACATAGACGCTATATCCTTGCGTTGTGACGCCGTTCTGGCAGGTAAAGCTCGCGTTGAGGAAGTATGTCATCTGGACGTTTTGGCCAGCGTTTGCCAGGGGCAGCAGCGCAAGCAAGAAAGCGCCCAGTGGCAATAGATGGTAGGTGCGCAACATTTGATGGTCTCCCGGTCTCGGCTCAGTCGTCACGGGATAAGGATGGTCTTCAGGGGGCTGGGGGGCACCTGTTAGAACTTACAGTTCATTAGAGTCTTTCGCGATTGTTCTGCCTTCGTGAGGGCCTGAAAAGTTGTCTTCGGCGATGGTGTGGGGTTGCCAGGTCATTGGATGCCTCTCGATTCTGAGTGCGGTGCGGTCTTCAGGCAGGATTGCAGTCGGTGTGGGAGGGGGCTTGCTCCCGATGGCGGTGGGGCAGTCGACTTGTTGGTAGCTGACTCACTGTCATCGGGGGCAAGCTCCCTCCCACATTTGAATCCGGTTTATTCGCTGGAAACACAAACCCCGGCACTGGGCCGGGGTTTGTTTGCATCCTTACAACCTTACTTCAGCTTGGCAATTGCCGCGTTGAGGGTGTTGCTCGGGCGCATGACTTTGCTGGTCAGCTCCGGGTTCGGCGCGTAGTAGCCGCCGATGTCCACTGGCTTGCCCTGTACGGCGTTGAGCTCGGCAACGATGGTTGCCTCGTTCGCGGCGAGGGTCTTGGCCAGTTCGCCGAATTGCGCTTGCAGCGCGGTGTCTTCGGTCTGTGCGGCCAGGGCTTGGGCCCAGTACAGCGCCAGGTAGAAGTGGCTGCCGCGGTTGTCGATGTTGCCGACTTTGCGCGATGGCGACTTGTTGTTGTCGAGGAACTGGCCGGTGGCCTGGTCCAGGGTCTTGGACAGCACCAGGGCTTTCGGGTTGTTGTAAGTCACGCCCAAATGCTCAAGCGATGCGGCCAGGGCCAGGAACTCGCCCAGGGAATCCCAACGCAGGAAGTTTTCTTCCAGCAGTTGCTGCACATGCTTGGGTGCCGAACCGCCAGCGCCGGTTTCGAACAGACCGCCACCGTTCATCAGCGGCACGATCGACAGCATCTTGGCGCTGGTGCCCAGTTCCATGATCGGGAACAGGTCGGTCAGGTAGTCGCGCAGTACGTTACCGGTCACCGAGATGGTGTCCAGGCCCTTGCGGGTGCGCTCCAGGGTGAACTTCATCGCGTCGACCGGCGACATGATGCGGATGTCCAGGCCGTCGGTGTTGTGGTCTTTCAGGTAGGTCTGGACTTTCTCGATCACCGCACCGTCGTGGGCGCGCTGTGGGTCCAGCCAGAAGATGGCCGGGGTGTTGCTGGCGCGGGCGCGGTTGACGGCGAGTTTGACCCAGTCCTGGATCGGCGCGTCTTTGGCCTGGCACATGCGGAAGATGTCGCCGGCTTCGACGGCCTGTTCCATCAGCAGGTTGCCCTTGCTGTCGGTAACGCGGACGACACCGTCAGCCTTGACCTGGAAGGTCTTGTCGTGAGAGCCGTACTCTTCGGCTTTCTGTGCCATCAGGCCAACGTTCGGCACGCTGCCCATGGTGGTCGGATCGAACGCGCCATTGGCCTTGCAGTCTTCGATGACGGCTTGGTAGATGGTGGCGTAGCAGCGATCCGGGATCACGGCCTTGGTGTCGTGCAGCTGGCCGTCGGTGCCCCACATTTTGCCGGAGTCACGGATCATGGCCGGCATCGAGGCGTCGACGATCACGTCGCTCGGCACGTGCAGGTTGGTGATGCCTTTGTCGGAGTTGACCATCGCCAGGGAAGGGCGAGCGGCGTAGACCGCCTGGATATCGGCTTCGATCTGCGCTTGCTGCTCGGCCGGCAGGGCCTTGATGCGAGCGTACAGGTCGCCGATGCCGTTGTTCAGGTTGAAGCCGATCTGCTCCAGCACGGCGGCGTGCTTGGTCAGGGCGTCTTTATAGAACTCGGCAACGATCTGGCCGAACATGATCGGGTCGGAGACCTTCATCATGGTGGCTTTCAGGTGAACCGACAGCAGTACGCCTTGTTTCTTGGCGTCTTCGATTTCAGCGGCGATGAAGCTGCGCAGGGCGTTCTTGCTCAGCACGGAGCTGTCGATGATTTCGCCAGCTTGTACGGAAGTCTTTTCCTTCAGTACGGTCGCGGTGCCGTCTTTAGCGATCAGTTCGATTTTGACCGCGTCGGCTGCCTCGATCTGTACGGCTTTTTCGCTGCCGTAGAAGTCGCCGTGGCTCATGTAAGCGACGTGGGACTTGGAGTCGGCAGCCCAGGCGCCCATCTTGTGCGGGTGCTTGCGTGCGTAGTTCTTGACCGACAGCGGTGCGCGGCGGTCGGAGTTGCCTTCGCGCAGTACCGGGTTCACGGCGCTGCCCTTGATCTTGTCGTAACGTGCACGGGTTTCTTTTTCCGCGTCGGTGGTTACGGTTTCCGGGTAGTCCGGCAGGGCGTAGCCCTTGGCTTGCAGTTCTTTGATCGCCGCCTGCAGTTGAGGCGTCGAGGCGCTGATGTTAGGCAGCTTGATGATGTTGGCTTCAGGCGTAACGGCCAGGGCGCCCAGTTCGGCGAGGTGGTCCGGGACGGCTTTGGTGCCCAGTTGCTCGGGGAAGCTTGCGAGGATGCGCCCGGCGAGGGAGATGTCGCGGGTTTCCACGGCAATATCAGCGGAAGCGGTGAAGGCCTCTACGATAGGCAGCAGTGAATAGGTGGCGAGGGCTGGTGCTTCGTCGGTGAAGGTGTAGATGATCTTCGAGCGGGTGGGCATATTCGGATTAACTCTCTTCTTTGCTGAAAGCGTGCGCAGAAACTCGAGATGCGCCGGGTAGAGCGCGTTCGTTCAAAGTCATCCATGAGCGAAAGGTCGAGGTTTCTTCGCGGTGATGTTGGGTTGCATCAGTCGAGCGTCAAGCGGGTGGACTATTGTTTAGTCCGGCTTTTCTGGCGCTGGGCGCTGCTTTCTATTGAAGAAGCAGGCGGTCGGCCGTCGTGACTCTTTGGTCAGCGGCGGCATTATACATAGGTCGCTATGCTTACGCCGAGCCTTCATACAAAAGGTGGGTCGTCCATTGGTCTAAAGGTCGCAGGGACCAAGTTGCGCCTAAAGTCGCATGATGTGCTCAAGATTGGCGCTTTTCCCTTTGATTTCAAGCTTGTAGGCGACTAAATATGCTGTTTTCGATGCAAATGAGCGTGGCGTGAGGTTTAAGTCGTCATTTATCTGGAGTAGGCTCGAACGCAGCCAGATGTTCAATCCATAGATGGAGTTCAGCATGGGATACAAGAAGATTCAGGTTCCGGCAGTCGGCGACAAAATCACCGTCAATGCAGACCATTCTCTCAATGTTCCTGACCAACCGATCATCCCTTATATCGAAGGTGACGGTATCGGTGTCGACATCAGCCCAGTGATGATCAAGGTGGTCGACGCCGCTGTTGAAAAAGCTTACGGCGGCAAGCGCAAGATTTCGTGGATGGAAGTTTACGCCGGTGAGAAGGCGACCCAAGTCTATGACCAGGACACCTGGCTGCCCCAGGAAACCCTGGACGCGGTGCGCGATTACGTAGTCTCCATCAAAGGCCCGCTGACCACGCCGGTCGGTGGTGGCATCCGTTCGTTGAACGTAGCCCTGCGCCAACAACTCGACCTGTATGTGTGCCTGCGCCCGGTGCGCTGGTTCGAAGGCGTGCCGAGCCCGGTCAAAAAGCCAGGCGACGTGGACATGACCATCTTCCGCGAAAACTCCGAAGATATTTACGCCGGGATCGAGTGGAAAGCCGGTTCGCCGGAAGCGATCAAAGTGATCAAGTTCCTCAAGGAGGAAATGGGCGTCACCAAGATCCGCTTCGACCAGGATTGCGGTATCGGCATCAAGCCGGTGTCCAAAGAGGGCACCAAGCGCCTGGCGCGCAAGGCCCTGCAATATGTCGTGGATAACGACCGCGAGTCGCTGACCATCGTACACAAAGGCAACATCATGAAGTTCACCGAAGGTGCCTTCAAGGAATGGGCCTACGAAGTGGCGGCTGAAGAATTCGGCGCAACCCTGCTCGATGGCGGGCCGTGGATGCAGTTCAAGAACCCGAAGACCGGCAAGAATGTCGTGGTCAAGGATGCGATTGCCGATGCCATGCTGCAGCAGATCCTGCTGCGTCCGGCTGAATATGATGTGATCGCGACCCTCAACCTCAACGGTGACTACCTGTCTGACGCCCTGGCGGCGGAAGTCGGTGGTATCGGCATTGCGCCGGGCGCCAACTTGTCCGACACCGTGGCAATGTTTGAAGCCACCCACGGTACCGCGCCGAAATATGCCGGTAAGGACCAGGTCAACCCGGGTTCGCTGATTCTGTCGGCGGAAATGATGCTGCGCCACATGGGCTGGACCGAAGCGGCGGATCTGATCATCAAGGGCACCAATGGCGCTATCTCGGCCAAGACCGTGACCTATGACTTCGAGCGCCTGATGGAGGGCGCGAAGTTGGTGTCGTCGTCGGGCTTTGGCGATGCGCTGATCTCGCACATGTAAACACGCAGGCATAAAAAACGGCTACTCCAATGGGTTGGGTGGCCGTTTTTTATTTGCATGCTTCTCGCTTGGCAGTGAATCAGGCCGTTAGCTTCTTTTCTTTTTGAGCGGCGGATACAACGGGTTTTGCAGATGTAGTGATCGTGCTTGCACAGATGTTCACGGCGTGCAGCCCTTTCGGTCCTTGAATGATCTCAAAGCTCACAGCTTGGCCCGCTTTCAGCGTTTTGTAGCCATCCATATGGATCGCTGAATAATGCGCAAAAAGGTCCTCGGTCTTACCTTCTTCATTAATGAAGCCGTAACCCTTGGCATTGTTGAACCATTTGACCTTGCCACTGATCTTGACGCCAGACATACCCATATCCCTCTGCACCAGACTCCATCACTGGAGTATCATCCAGTTTATCCGTCCTAACCCGAATAAATAAGGTTGACTGCGCGGACCTTTTTTACCCACTGTGGGTTCTATTGGTTGTAACACCGATTTGCCGATAGTCAAGGTGACCGAACGGTCAGAGTTGAAATTCTGACAGGTCGCCCCCACCACTGTATTTGAACCACTGACGAACCTTTCTTTCCATGCATGCAATCAGCCAGATTCGACTAACATTCAATCAGGATCGACCGGATCACGAGCACGATGACGACGGTTCTGCAGGCATTGCTGTTCAGGAGGCCAAGCCTGCTCTACAGGCGCCGCCGATGTACAAGGTGGTTTTGTTCAACGATGACTACACACCGATGGATTTCGTGGTCGAAGTACTCGAGGTGTTTTTTAACCTGAACCGCGAGTTGGCGACCAAGGTAATGCTGGCCGTTCACACAGAAGGACGGGCAGTATGTGGAGTGTTTACCCGCGACATCGCCGAGACAAAGGCCATGCAGGTCAACCAGTACGCCAGGGAAAGCCAGCATCCGCTACTCTGTGAAATCGAGAAGGACGGTTAACGCCGACCACTTGGGTATGAGGTGAAGCTATGTTAAACCGCGAGCTCGAAGTCACCCTCAATCTTGCCTTCAAAGAGGCCCGTTCGAAGCGTCATGAATTCATGACCGTCGAGCACCTGCTGCTGGCACTTTTGGATAACGAAGCTGCCGCCACCGTTTTGCGTGCGTGCGGCGCCAACCTCGACAAACTCAAGCATGACCTGCAGGAGTTCATCGACTCCACGACGCCACTGATCCCCGTGCATGACGAGGACCGTGAAACCCAGCCGACCCTGGGCTTTCAGCGGGTATTGCAGCGTGCTGTTTTCCACGTACAGAGCTCCGGTAAGCGTGAAGTCACGGGCGCCAATGTGCTTGTCGCCATCTTCAGCGAACAGGAAAGCCAGGCAGTGTTCCTGCTCAAGCAGCAGAGCGTTGCCCGTATCGATGTCGTCAACTACATCGCCCACGGTATCTCCAAAGTGCCTGGGCACGGCGATCATTCCGAGGGTGAGCAGGAAATGCAGGACGACGAGGGCGGTGAGTCTTCTTCTTCGGGCAACCCATTGGATGCCTATGCCAGTAATCTCAATGAGCTGGCGCGCCAGGGGCGGATCGATCCGCTGGTGGGGCGCGAGGCTGAAGTTGAGCGCGTGGCGCAGATCCTCGCGCGTCGTCGCAAGAACAACCCGTTGCTGGTGGGTGAGGCGGGCGTGGGTAAAACCGCGATTGCCGAAGGCCTGGCCAAGCGTATCGTCGACAACCAGGTGCCGGACTTGCTGGCCAGCAGCGTCGTCTACTCCCTTGACCTCGGCGCGTTGCTCGCCGGGACCAAGTACCGCGGCGATTTCGAGAAGCGCTTCAAGGCGCTGCTCGGCGAGCTGAAAAAACGCCCGCAGGCGATCCTGTTCATCGATGAAATCCACACGATCATTGGGGCCGGTGCGGCCTCCGGTGGTGTGATGGATGCTTCCAACCTGCTCAAGCCGTTGTTGTCGTCGGGTGATATCCGCTGCATCGGCTCGACCACGTTCCAGGAATTCCGCGGGATCTTCGAGAAAGACCGTGCCCTGGCGCGTCGCTTCCAGAAAGTCGACGTGTCCGAGCCTTCGGTTGAAGACACCATCGGCATCCTGCGTGGGCTCAAGGGGCGTTTCGAAGCGCACCATGGCATCGAGTACACCGATGAAGCGTTGCGGGCCGCTGCCGAGCTGGCGTCGCGCTACATCAACGATCGGCACATGCCGGACAAGGCCATCGACGTGATCGACGAGGCCGGTGCCTATCAGCGTCTGCAGCCGGTCGAGAAGCGTGTGAAGCGCATCGACGTGGCTCAGGTCGAGGATATCGTGGCCAAGATCGCGCGGATTCCGCCAAAACACGTCACCACCTCCGACAAAGAGCTGCTGCGTAACCTGGAGCGCGACCTCAAGCTCACCGTGTTTGGCCAGGATGCGGCCATCGACTCGCTGTCCACTGCGATCAAGTTGTCGCGGGCGGGCCTCAAGTCGCCGGACAAGCCCGTCGGTTCGTTCCTGTTCGCCGGCCCGACCGGCGTCGGCAAGACCGAAGCGGCCCGGCAGTTGGCCAAGGCCATGGGCATTGAGTTGGTGCGGTTCGACATGTCCGAATACATGGAGCGTCACACCGTGTCGCGCCTGATCGGTGCGCCTCCGGGCTATGTCGGTTTTGATCAGGGCGGCCTGTTGACCGAGGCGATCACCAAGCAGCCGCATTGCGTATTGCTGCTCGATGAAATCGAGAAGGCTCACCCGGAAGTCTTCAACCTGCTGCTGCAGGTCATGGATCACGGCACCCTGACCGACAACAACGGGCGCAAGGCGGATTTTCGCAACGTGATCGTGATCATGACCACCAACGCCGGTGCTGAAACCGCGGCGCGGGCGTCGATCGGCTTTACGCATCAGGATCACTCTTCCGATGCGATGGAAGTGATCAAGAAGAGCTTCACGCCGGAGTTCCGCAACCGTCTGGACACCATTATCCAGTTTGGTCGCCTCAGCCATGAGGTCATCAAAAACGTGGTGGACAAGTTCCTCACCGAGCTTCAAGCGCAGTTGGAAGACAAGCGCGTGCAGTTGGAAGTGACGGACGCGGCGCGCAATTGGCTGGCCGAAGGTGGTTACGACGCGGCAATGGGCGCTCGCCCGATGGCGCGTCTGATCCAGGACAAGATCAAGCGGCCATTGGCCGAAGAGATCCTGTTCGGCGAGCTCTCCGACCATGGTGGCGTGGTGCATATCGACCTGAAGGACGGCGAGCTGACCTTCGAGTTCGAAACCACGGCCGAAATGGCCTGATCGTTCTGCAGCTACGCAAAAGGCGCCGAAAGGCGCCTTTTTGCTGTCTTGAAATGCAATTGCCAGAACAATGGCGATCCAATGTGGGAGGGAACAAGCCCCCTCCCACATTGGGTTTCGGGTGTCAGGTAAATGCTATACACACAAAAACGCCCGGCATAACCGGGCGTCTTGTATTGACTTGATTAGCGGGCGCGGTAAGTGATGCGCCCTTTGCTCAAGTCATAGGGCGTCAGCTCGACGCGCACTTTGTCACCGGTAAGAATACGAATGTAGTTCTTGCGCATCTTGCCGGAGATATGCGCGGTTACGACGTGCCCATTTTCCAACTCCACACGAAACATGGTGTTGGGCAGGGTGTCGACGACAGTGCCTTCCATTTCGAAGCTGTCTTCTTTCGACATGCAGTAAAGCCCTCGGTATCCAGTGAATGGCCCGGTGCAACTGCGCCAGGCAAAAGCGGCGTGCATTGTGCCCGAAAAAGGGTGTTTAAGCCAAGAGGTTCTAGTTAAGCGTGACCCATCTTTGATTAATCAGCAGTTCAATCGGCCGATATTGGGTCTTGTAGTTCATCTTTTTGCAGTTTTTGATCCAGTATCCAAGGTACACCGCCTCCAGTTCCAGGCGCCGGGCTTCGCTGATTTGCCAGAGGATCGCGAAGCGTCCCAGGCTGCGCCGCTCTTCGTCGGGTTCATAGAAGGTGTACACCGCCGACAGGCCGTTGGGCAGCAAATCGGTCACGGCGACGGCCAGCAGGCGCCCGTCGAGTCGGAATTCGTAGAAGCGTGAAAAGGGCAGTTCACGCACCAGGAAGGTGGAAAACTGGTCGCGACTGGGTGGGAACATGTCGCCGTCGGCGTGGCGTTGTTCGATGTAGCGCTGGTAAAGATCGAAGTATTCTTCGCTGAACCTGGGGTTGGCCGCCGTGACCGTCAGGTCGGCGTTGCGCTTGAGGATGCGCTTCTGGTTGCGGTCCGGCACAAACTGCGCCACGGGAATACGTGCCGGCACGCAGGCATTGCAGTTTTGGCAGTGCGGTCGGTACAGGTGATCGCCGCTGCGCCGAAAGCCCATTTCCGAAAGGTCGGCATACACATGTACGTCCATCGGCTGGCTGGGGTCGAGGAACAGCGTAGTGGCCTGTTCGTCGGGCAGATAGCTGCAAGAGTGGGCTTGAGTGGCATAAAACTTCAAGCGCGCCAGCTCGGTCATGATCAACCCTCGGATAAGCTTTGAAATAAGTGTAAGCCAGGTGCGAGGAAGTCGCCTAGGAAACCCACGGTCCAGCGTTGGGTTGGTCCAGATAGTCGCGCAGGAAGCCGGCGAACTCGCTGCGCGGTATGGCGCGGGCGCCCAGGCTGTGCAGGTGATCGTTGGGCATCTGGCAGTCGATCAGCACAAAACCCCATGCCTGCAGCTGCCGGGTCAGCGTGGCAAAGCCGAACTTCGAGGCGTTATCGGCGCGGCTGAACATGGATTCGCCAAAAAACAGCCGGCCCATCGCCAGCCCATACAGGCCGCCCACCAGTTCGCCATTGTCCCAGACCTCGACCGAGTGCGCGTAACCCCGCGCGTGCAGCTCCTGGTAGGCGCTCTGGATGCCTTCGGTGATCCAGGTGCCATCTGCATAGGCGCGAGGCGCGGCGCAGGCCTGGATGACCGCAGCGAAGTCCTGGTCGAAGGTCACGCGATAGCGCTGCTGGCGCAATAATTTGCCCAGGCTGCGGGATACGTGCAGTTCGTCGGGGAAAATCACCGTGCGAGGGTCCGGCGACCACCAGAGAATCGGCTGGCCTTGCGAGAACCACGGAAAGCAGCCGTGGCGATAGGCCTGGATCAGCCGCTCGGCCGACAGGTCGCCACCGGCGGCGAGCAGGCCATTGGGTTCGCGCATGGCTTTGGCCAGCGGCGGGAAGGTCAGGGTGTCGCGTTGTAACCAGGTCAGCATGGCATCCAGGCTTACGGAAGGGGAGGGGAGTGGCAGGCGTCGGGCCTGCCCGGAGGGTTGATTATTGTCGACCCGGCGTCAGGGGGCCAGCCCGAATCGGGCATTGCTGTGGATTAGCGTGAGCGGGTGTTTCTGCAACTCTCTCGCAGAGACGTGGTCGTATTCGGGGCTGCCCCATGCAGGCCAATTGCCAAGCTTGCCTGGATTGCTAAAAACAGCGCATAAGCCTTTGTCAGCAAAGACAATGCATGCTCAAATTGAACAGTGTGTGACACTTGAATTGTCCAGGCTGCCGCGCAAGGGGCAAGGGCGTGGCATCGCGGACACAAACCCGTACAATGCGGGCATTCTGGCGTTATCGCCGTTTCACTCGTCAATCGCTCGGTGTTAAAGGTAGATTTAACGGCGTTCGTTTATTTTTCGGCTGCTCGGATTGGGCGGCAGTGTGCAGTCATTCAACAGATGGACGCGCTAAAGGCGCAGGAAAAGACCCGTTTTGAAGAAATCCACCGCGACACAAAAAACAGTCGTGCCGGCCTGGCGTCAGCACCTGCATTATCGGCTCAAGGAAGGTGCGCTGATCGCCATCGGCGCGCTGTGCCTGTTCCTGATGATGGCCTTGCTCACCTATGGCAAGGACGATCCGGGCTGGAGCCACAACAGCAAGATCGATGACGTGCAGAACTTCGGTGGCCCCGCCGGTTCCTACAGCGCCGATATCCTGTTCATGGTGCTGGGTTATTTCGCGTACATCTTCCCGTTGCTGCTGGCGATCAAGACCTGGCAGATCTTCCGCCAGCGTCATGAGCCGTGGCAGTGGAGTGGCTGGCTGTTTTCCTGGCGCCTGATCGGCCTGGTGTTCCTGGTGCTGTCCGGCGCGGCGCTGGCGCATATCCATTTCCATGCGCCGACCGGCCTGCCGGCGGGTGCTGGCGGCGCGCTGGGTGAGAGCCTCGGCGACCTGGCCCGCAAGACCCTGAATATCCAGGGCAGCACGCTGATGTTTATCGCGCTGTTCCTGTTCGGCCTCACCGTGTTCACCGACCTGTCGTGGTTCAAGGTGATGGACGTGACCGGCAAAATCACCCTCGACCTGCTGGAGCTGTTCCAGGGCGCCGCCAACCGCTGGTGGGCGGCCCGGGTGGAGCGCAAGCGCATGGTGGCCCAATTGCGCGAGGTGGACACCCGCGTCAACGAGGTCGTGGCCCCGAGCACGCCGGACCGGCGTGAACAGGCCAAGGTCAAGGAACGCCTGATCGAACGCGAACAAGCCCTGAGCAAGCACATGTCGGAGCGCGAGAAACAGGTGCCGCCGGTGATTGCCCCGGCACCGCCCAAGGCTCCCGAGCCGAGCCATCGCGTGCAGAAAGAAAAACAGGCGCCGTTGTTTGTCGACAGCGCGGTCGAAGGCACGCTGCCGCCGATCTCGATTCTCGACCCGGCCGAGAAGAAACAACTCAACTATTCCCCGGAGTCCCTGGCGGCCGTCGGCCATCTGCTGGAAATCAAACTCAAGGAATTCGGCGTCGAAGTCTCGGTGGACTCGATCCACCCCGGCCCGGTGATTACCCGTTACGAAATCCAGCCAGCGGCCGGGGTCAAGGTCAGCCGGATCTCCAACCTGGCCAAAGACCTCGCCCGCTCCCTGGCCGTGACCAGCGTGCGCGTGGTGGAAGTGATCCCTGGCAAAACCACCGTGGGCATCGAGATTCCCAACGAAGATCGCCAGATCGTGCGCTTCTCCGAGGTGCTGTCGACCCCGGAATACGACAACTTCAAATCGCCGGTCACCCTGGCCCTGGGTCATGACATCGGCGGCAAGCCGGTAATCACCGACCTGGCGAAAATGCCTCACCTGCTGGTGGCCGGTACCACCGGTTCGGGTAAGTCGGTGGGGGTCAACGCGATGATCCTGTCGATCCTGTTCAAGTCCGGCCCGGAAGACGCCAAGCTGATCATGATCGACCCGAAGATGCTCGAATTGTCGATCTACGAAGGCATTCCGCACTTGCTCTGCCCGGTGGTCACCGACATGAAGGACGCCGCCAACGCCCTGCGCTGGAGCGTTGCCGAGATGGAGCGGCGCTACAAGCTGATGGCGAAGATGGGCGTGCGCAACCTGTCGGGCTTCAATGCCAAGGTCAAGGAAGCCCAGGACGCCGGCACGCCGCTGACCGACCCGCTGTACAAGCGCGAAAGCATCCACGACGAAGCGCCATTGCTGACCAAGTTGCCGACCATCGTCGTGGTGGTCGACGAATTTGCCGACATGATGATGATCGTCGGCAAGAAGGTTGAAGAGTTGATCGCACGTATCGCACAGAAGGCGCGTGCTGCCGGTATCCACTTGATCCTCGCGACCCAGCGGCCGTCGGTGGATGTGATCACCGGCCTGATCAAGGCCAACATCCCGACGCGCATGGCGTTCCAGGTGTCGAGCAAGATCGACTCGCGGACCATCATCGACCAGGGCGGCGCCGAACAATTGCTGGGCCACGGTGACATGCTCTACATGCCGCCGGGCACCAGCCTGCCGATTCGCGTGCATGGTGCGTTCGTTTCCGACGATGAAGTGCATCGCGTGGTGGAAGCCTGGAAACTGCGCGGTGCGCCGGAATACAACGACGACATCCTCGCCGGTGTTGAAGAAGCCGGCAGCGGCTTCGACGGCGGCAGCAGCGGTGGCGACGATGATGCCGAAACCGACGCGCTGTACGACGAAGCGGTGGCCTTCGTGTTGGAAAGCCGTCGCGCCTCGATCTCCGCCGTGCAGCGCAAGCTGAAAATCGGCTACAACCGCGCCGCCCGCATGATCGAAGCCATGGAAAATGCCGGCGTCGTCACCGCAATGAACACCAACGGCTCGCGCGAAGTCATCGCCCCCGGGCAGATGCGCGACTGATCACGCGCCGCGTGGCAGCACGCGGCGCGCCCTAACGACTCAATGAGGACTCCCATGCGTCTTATCCGCATGCTGTTGTTGCCGGCACTGGCCCTGACTGCTGTTTCGGCTCACGCTGATCCGGCCTCCGTCGCCAGCCTGACCAACCTGCTGGACAAATCCAAGACCCTGACCGCGCGCTTCTCCCAGCTGACCCTGGATGCCGGCGGCACCCAGTTGCAGGAAACCGCCGGTGAAATGGCCGTGCAGCGCCCTGGGCTGTTTTACTGGCACACGGAAGGGAAGGCCGAGCAGACCATCGTTTCCGATGGCCAGAAAGTCACGCTGTGGGACCCGGACCTGGAACAGGCGACCATCAAAAAGCTCGATCCGCGCTTGAACCAGACCCCGGCGCTGTTGCTGTCGGGCGATGTGTCGAAGATCAACGACAGCTTCGAGATCACCTCCAAGCAAACCAGCAACGTGATCGAATTCACCCTCAAGCCGAAATCCAAGGACACGCTGTTCGACAGCCTGCACCTTTCGTTCGGTAACGGCGTGATCAATAACATGCGCCTGATCGACAGCGTCGGCCAGCGCACCGATATCCTGTTCACCGGGGTCAAGGCCAACGTGCCGGTGCCCGCGTCCACGTTCAAGTTCGACATCCCCAAGGGTGCCGACGTGATCCAGGAATAACCTGCCTAGAGGTTTCAAACGCTGCCCATGGACCTGTTTCGAAGTGACCCGATCGCTCAACCCCTGGCCGCACGCTTGCGTTCGACCAACCTGGATGAGTACGTCGGTCAGGAACACCTGCTCGCTCGCGGCAAGCCTTTGCGCGAAGCCCTGGAGCAGGGAGCGCTGCACTCGATGATTTTCTGGGGGCCGCCGGGGGTGGGTAAAACCACGCTGGCGCGGCTGTTGGCGAAAGTCTCGGATGCCCACTTCGAAACGGTTTCGGCGGTGCTGGCCGGGGTCAAGGAGATCCGCCAGGCGGTGGAAGTGGCCAAGCAGCAGGCCGGGCAATACGGCAAGCGCACCATCTTGTTCGTCGACGAAGTGCATCGCTTCAACAAGTCGCAGCAGGACGCGTTCTTGCCGTATGTCGAAGACGGCACGCTGATTTTTATCGGTGCGACCACCGAGAACCCGTCCTTCGAATTGAACAACGCCTTGCTCTCGCGGGCGCGGGTGTATGTGCTCAAGAGCCTGGATGAAGCGGCGATGCAAAAGCTGCTGCAGCGCGCCTTGAGCGAAGACAAGGGCTTGGGCAAGCGCCAGTTGAGCCTCAGCGAAGAAGGCTTCAAGATCCTGTTCAGCGCCGCCGACGGCGATGGGCGGCGCTTTCTGAACCTGCTGGAGAACGCCTCCGACCTGGCCGAGGACGGCAGCGAGATTGGCGTCGAACTCCTGCAAAGCCTGCTCGGCGACACGCGCCGGCGTTTCGACAAGGGTGGCGAAGCGTTCTACGATCAGATTTCGGCGCTGCACAAATCGGTGCGCGGCTCCAACCCCGACGGCGCGTTGTACTGGTTCGCGCGCATGATCGACGGTGGCTGCGACCCGCTCTACCTCGCGCGCCGCGTGGTGCGTATGGCCAGCGAAGACATCGGCAACGCCGACCCGCGCGCCTTGAGCCTGTGCCTTGCGGCGTGGGAAGTGCAGGAGCGCCTGGGCAGCCCCGAAGGCGAGCTGGCGGTGGCCCAGGCCATTACCTACCTGGCCTGCGCGCCGAAAAGCAACGCGGTGTACATGGGCTTCAAATCGGCACTGCGCGCTGCGGCCGAACATGGCTCCCTCGAAGTGCCGCTGCACCTGCGCAATGCGCCGACCAAATTGATGAAACAACTGGGTTACGGCGATGAATACCGCTACGCCCACGATGAGCCGGACGCCTATGCCGCCGGCGAAGATTACTTCCCCGACGCGCTCGAGCCGCAGCCGTTCTACCAGCCAGTGCCCCGTGGCCTGGAGCTGAAGATCGGTGAAAAGCTCAATCACCTCGCTCAACTCGACCGTCTCAGCCCCAAACAGCGGAGAAAGTAGTGCTCAAGACGATTCTTGCCGTGTCCGTTGCCGGCATCGCTGGTACATTATTGCGTTTCGCCACTGGTAATTGGGTTAACGCCAACTGGCCGAGGCATTTTTATACGGCGACCCTGGCGGTCAACCTGGTCGGCTGCCTGATCATCGGGCTGTTGTACGGTTGGTTCCTGTTGCGCCCGGAAGTGCCGATTGAAATTCGTGCCGGCTTGATTGTCGGCTTTGTAGGCGGTCTGACGACCTTTTCATCCTTTTCACTGGATACGGTGCGCCTGCTGGAAAGCGGGCAGGCCCTGGTCGCCTTCGGGTACCTGGGCATCAGCGTGTTCGGCGGGCTGCTCGCCACCTGGGCCGGCCTGTCCTTGACCAAACTTTGATAAACGAGAGACCGACATGCTCGATTCCAAACTGTTACGTAGCAACCTTCAGGACGTAGCGGACCGCCTGGCATCCCGTGGCTTTGCCTTGGATGTTGCGCGCATCGAAGCGCTGGAAGAACAGCGCAAGACCGTCCAGACCCGCACCGAAGCACTGCAGGCTGAGCGTAATGCGCGTTCCAAGTCCATCGGGCAGGCCAAGCAGCGCGGTGAAGACATCGCGCCGTTGATGGCGGATGTCGAGCGCATGGGCACCGAGCTGTCCGACGGCAAACTCGAACTGGACAAGATCCAGGGCGAGCTGGATTCGATCCTGCTGGGCATTCCGAACTTGCCGCACGAGTCGGTGCCGGTCGGTGCGGACGAAGACGGCAACGTCGAAGTGCGCCGCTGGGGCACGCCAAAGGCCTTTGATTTCGCGATCAAGGACCACGTCGCCCTGGGCGAACTGAACGGCGGCCTGGATTTCGAAACCGCCGCCAAGCTGTCCGGTGCGCGCTTTGCCTTGCTGCGCGGCCCGATTGCCCGCCTGCATCGCGCCCTGGCGCAGTTCATGATCAACCTGCACACCGGCGAGCACGGCTACGAAGAGGCCTACACCCCGTATCTGGTTCAGGCGCCGGCCCTGCAGGGCACCGGCCAGTTGCCGAAGTTCGAGGAAGACCTGTTCAAGATCAGCCGCGATGGCGAAGCCGACCTGTACCTGATCCCGACTGCCGAAGTGTCGCTGACCAACATCGTCGCCGGCGAGATCCTCGACGCCAAGCACCTGCCGCTCAAGCTCGTCGCCCACACGCCGTGCTTTCGCAGTGAAGCCGGTGCATCGGGGCGCGACACCCGCGGCATGATCCGCCAGCACCAGTTCGACAAAGTCGAGATGGTGCAGGTTGTCGAGCCGTCGACCTCCATGGAAGCCCTCGAAGGCCTGACCGCCAACGCCGAACGCGTGCTGCAACTGTTGGAACTGCCGTACCGCGTGCTGGCGCTGTGTACCGGCGACATGGGGTTCAGCGCCGTGAAGACCTACGACCTCGAAGTGTGGGTGCCGAGCCAGGATAAATACCGCGAGATCTCGTCGTGCTCCAACTGCGGTGATTTCCAGGCCCGTCGCATGCAGGCGCGTTTCCGCAACCCGGAAACCGGCAAGCCGGAACTGGTGCATACCCTCAACGGTTCGGGCCTGGCCGTAGGCCGTACCCTGGTGGCCGTGCTCGAAAACTACCAGCAGGCCGACGGTTCGATCCGTGTGCCGGATGTGCTCAAGCCGTACATGGCGGGCATCGAGGTCATCGGCTAAATGGAATTTCTGCCGCTGTTTCATAACCTGCGCGGCAGTCGTGTGTTGGTCGTCGGTGGCGGGGAGATTGCCTTGCGCAAGTCCCGCCTGCTGGCCGACGCCGGCGCGCTGCTGCGGGTGGTTGCTCCCCAGATCGAAGACCAGTTGCGTGAACTGGTGCTGGGCAGTGGCGGGGAACTGATCGTGCGCGGTTATCAGGAGGCCGACCTTGACGGTTGCACCCTGATCATCGCCGCAACGGACGACGAACCACTGAACGCGCAAGTGTCCAGTGATGCCAAGCGCCGTTGCGTACCGGTCAACGTGGTGGATGCGCCAGCCCTGTGCAGCGTGATCTTCCCGGCGATTGTCGACCGTTCGCCCTTGGTGATCGCGGTGTCCAGCGGCGGCGATGCGCCGGTGTTGGCGCGCTTGATCCGGGCCAAGCTGGAAACCTGGATTCCGTCCACGTATGGCCAGTTGGCCGGGCTGGCGGCGCGCTTTCGGGCCCAGGTCAAGCGTTTATACCCGGACGTGCAGCAGCGCCGCGCGTTCTGGGAAGAAGTCTTCCAGGGCCCGATTGCCGACCGGCAACTGGCAGGGCAGGGCGATGAAGCCGAGCGTTTGCTGATCGAAAAGGTCAACGGTGCGCCGCCTTATGCGCCGGGCGAAGTCTACCTGGTGGGCGCCGGTCCCGGCGATCCGGACCTGTTGACCTTCCGCGCCTTGCGTTTGATGCAGCAAGCCGATGTGGTGCTCTACGACCGTCTGGTGGCCCCAGCGATTCTTGAGCTCTGCCGTCGTGATGCCGAGCGCGTCTACGTGGGCAAGCGTCGCGCCGATCACGCCGTGCCCCAGGATCAGATCAACCAGCAATTGGTCGACCTGGCCAAGCAAGGCAAGCGCGTGCTGCGCCTCAAGGGCGGCGATCCGTTCATCTTCGGCCGTGGCGGCGAAGAGATCGAAGAACTGGCGGCCCATGGCATTCCGTTCCAGGTGGTGCCGGGGATCACGGCGGCCAGCGGCTGCGCGGCGTATGCCGGGATTCCGTTGACCCACCGTGACTATGCGCAATCGGTACGCTTTATCACCGGGCACCTGAAGAACGGCACCTCGGACCTGCCTTGGGGTGATCTGGTGGGCCCGTCGCAGACCCTGGTGTTCTACATGGGCTTGATCGGTTTGCCGATCATCTGCGAACAGCTGATCAAGCATGGACGTTCGGCGGACACGCCAGCGGCGTTGATCCAGCAGGGCACCACGTCCAACCAGCGCGTGTTCACCGGCACCCTGGCCGACCTGCCGCGCCTGGTGGCGGAGCATGAAGTGCATGCGCCGACGCTGGTGATCGTGGGTGAAGTGGTGGTGCTGCGCGAGAAGCTCAAATGGTTTGAAGGCGCCCAGGCCCAGGTCTGAGCCTGAATGCATCAGGGGCAAGCCCCCTCCCACATTTTGGAATGCCTTCCAATGTGGGAGGGGGCTTGCCCCCGATGAGGCCATTAGATCCAACCCATCCTCTGGATCAGCGCCAGACGCCCTTAGCGCTCAACCGCACGCGATCATGCTCGGCATCAAACACCTGCAACGGCCCCTTGGGCACAATCCCCGTCGGATTGATGGTGCGGTGGCTGGCATAGTAATGCCCCTTGATGTGCGCAAAGTCCACCGTCTCGGCCACTCCCGGCCATTGATAGATTTCCCGCAACCAATTCGACAGATTCGGATAATCCGCAATCCGCCGCAGGTTGCATTTGAAGTGGCTGTAATACACCGCATCAAATCGAATCAGCGTGGTAAACAGCCGTACATCCGCCTCGGTCAGGTACTCACCGGCCAGGTAGCGATGCTCGCCCAGGTGCTGTTCCAAGTGGCCCAGTTCGGCAAACACATCATCGAACGCACGTTCATAGGCCTGCTGCGAGGTGGCGAAGCCTGCGCGGTACACGCCGTTGTTCACGGCGGGGTAGATGCGCTCGTTCAGCGCATCGATGCGCGGGCGCAGAGCCTCGGGGTAGAAGTCCAGGGTGTTGCCGGTCAGCCCGTTGAACGCGCTGTTGAACATGCGGATGATCTCCGCTGATTCATTGCTGACGATGCGCTTGAGTTGTTTGTCCCACAGCACCGGCACCGTGACGCGCCCGGTGTAATCGGCCGTGTCGGCGGTGTAGCGCTGGTGCATGAACGCGAAGCCATCCAGCGAGTCGCCGCTGGAGCCGCGGGCCTTGTCGAAGGTCCAGCCGTTTTCCAGCATCAGCCAGCTGACCACGGACACGTCGATCAGACCTTCCAGCCCCTTGAGTTTGCGCAGGATCAGCGTGCGATGGGCCCACGGGCAGGCGAGCGACACATACAGGTGGTAACGACCGGCTTCGGCCTTGAAGCCACCTTCGCCGCTGGGGCCGGGCTGGCCGTCAGCGGTCACCCAGTGGCGGCGTTGTGCCTGTTCCCGCTGGAACGCGCCATCCGCGCTACTTTCGTACCACTGGTCGTGCCAGCGTCCTTCAATCAGCAAACCCATGACTGGCTCCTTGGCTAATAAGCGTTGGAGTCCAGTCTAAAGGGATGAGTTCGAACTAAAAGCGCAAAGATTGCGGGGGAATGATCGATTAAATCGATTTATCCCGTGCGTCCCAGTATTGCTGGGCCAATTCGAACGCTTGCTCCTGCGGATGACCGAGGCCGCGCAAGGCCAGGGCCATGGTGGCGATCAAGGCGAGTTGCGGGTAGCTGTCCTCGACCTCGCCGCGCCACAGCGCTTTCAACTGTTCGGGCTCCAGGCTGGCCGGTTTGACATGGCGCTGGGCGGCGAGGGCGGGCCATTCTTCGTCCCAGCTTTCGCCACCGGTACTGCCGTAGAGGTGGCTGATCGTGTCGGGGTTGATCTCGATTTCGCCGCCATCGCCCTTGACCACAATCACCGTGTCGCCGAGCAGGCCGCTGGCATCGCGGTGTACGCCCTGGTAGCCGGGATGGAAGATGCTTTGCAGGCCGCAGCGTGCATTCAGCGGGTTGAGCAGGCGTGCCAGGGAGTGGATCGGCGAGCGCAGGCCCAGGGTGTTGCGCAGGTCGATCATGCGTTGCAGTTGCGGGGCCCAGTCGCCCAGCGGAATAAATGCCAGGTTGCCGTGCTCGAAGGCTGTCTCGACCTGCTGCCAATTGCGGCACAGCGGGATCTGTAGACCTTCCAGCAATTGCTCGGTGTACAGCCGGCCGGCCGTGTGGGCGCCGCCGCCATGCATGAGGATGCGTACACCGTTCTGCGCCAGGCACTTGGCGGCCAGCAGGAACCACGGCAGGTGGCGCTTTTTGCCGGCATAGGTCGGCCAGTCGATATCCACCTTCAGCGCCGGGGCGTGCAGGCGCTCGCGCACCGCTTCGGTGAAACCGGCGAGTTCTTCCGGGCTTTCCTCTTTGTGGCGCAGCAGCATGAGGAAGGCGCCGAGCTGGGTGTCTTCGACTTTTTCGTCAAGCAGCATGCCCATGGCTTCGCGGGCTTCTTCGCGGGTCAGGTTGCGCGCACCGCGCTTGCCTTTGCCCAGGATACGCACGAACGGCGCAAACGGGTGCTCGGCAGGGGTTTCGAGGGTCAGCGGAGCAAAGTCGGTCATAAGCAATTCGTCGGTCTGGGCAGGCCGGCCAGCTTGGCGGCGAGTTTGGCGGGAGTGCCGTTGAACAGTTTGTTGAGGTGCAGGCTGTTGCCCTTGTCCGCGCCCAGCTTCAAGGCGGTGTACTTGATCAGCGGGCGTGTGGCGGGGGACAGCTGGAACTCTTGATAAAACTGGCGCAGCAGCTCGAGGATTTCCCAATGCGCCGGGGTCAGCTCGAGGGCTTCGGCGGCGGCGAGGGCGTTGGCCACGTCGGCCGACCACTCGTTCAGGTCGACGAGGTAGCCGTCTTTGTCCAGTTCGAGGGTGCGCGCGCCCACGGTCAGGGTGTTCATAGCCAGGTGTTGACCTTGTCGTAGTCGATCGACAGCTGCACGAAACCTGGGTAATCCACGCAGTCGGCCCAGTCGGGCAGCGGCAGGTTGCGCGCCAGGCTGTCTTCGGCCAGCACAAAGACCTTCACGCCTTTGGTCAGCAGCGCCGGGTGACGCAGCCCGTAGGCGCCGTCGCCACAGAGCAGGATCGCATCGTCGCTGCCACAGACGCGCAGGCAGCTGTCGAGGCGGCTATCGGTAAACGGGGAGTGGGACACCACATGTAAAGTCGACATCAGAGGGTTATCACCTGGTCGTAACGGTCAATCAACTGGGAAATCTGTTCGTCGTTCAGCGGCTGTGCATTGACCGGGTGCGTCAGCCCGCGCGCAGCCAGGCTGTGGCCGCAGGCAAACACCTCGTCGATACCGAACAGCCCCAGTGCCTGCAGGTTGGCGCCGAGGTCTTTTTGCTGCACGGCCTTGGCGTCCTGGTGCGGCGCCAGTTGGAACACGCCGTCATCCAGGAACAACAGGCCGATGGGCAGATCGAACGCGCCGCCGGCCAATACGATATCCAGGGCTTCCCGCGCGCTCGGCCCGGACCACGGTGCCTGGCGGCTGATGACCAGCAAGGATTTGGACATGTCACGGCCCTCCAAAACAGATCAGGCGGTCGGCGGCCTGGGTCGCGTCGTGCAATTGCCCTAGGCCCGACAGCTCCCATGGCGCCTCCAGGTTCACCGCGCTGCGTTGGTAACGCGTGGCTTCTTCGCTGTCGAGCACGCCACGACGCAGGGCGGCGGCGATGCACACCACGGCGTCCAACTGATGCGCGCTGACAAACTCACGCCATTGGCGAGCGATGTCTTGCTCATCCTGTGGCGCAACGATGGTGTTGGAGGCACTGTAGACGCCGTCCTGATAAAAAAACAGGCGCACAATCTCGTGCCCGCCGGCCAGCGCCGCCTGGGCGAACAGCAAGGCGCGACGCGAGGAGGGCGCATGGGCGGCGGAAAACAGTGCTATCGCAAATTTCATGGAACCCCCTGCAAGCAAACGTGGGCCAATGATAAGGCCGCCGCCGGGAAAAAGCCCGCCGTGATCAAAACGGTCACTGCCGATGATCGTTCTGACGATTGCCGTCGGCGCTGAAGGCTGACTACGCTGTCGCCAGTCGAATCGGAAACGGAGTCTCCATGTCAGGTCCCTTGGCGTCCCTCAAAGTACTGGATTTTTCCACCTTGCTGCCCGGCCCGTTTGCGTCGCTGATGCTGGCGGACATGGGCGCCGAGGTGCTGCGCATCGAATCGCCCACGCGCATGGACCTGCTGCGCGTGCTGCCGCCCCACGATCAGGGCACCTCGGCCAGCCATGCTTACCTCAATCGCAATAAGCGCAGCCTCGCCCTGGATCTGAAGCAGGCCGAGGCGCTGGAGATTGTGCGCGAGCTGGTCAAGGGCTACGACATCGTGCTCGAACAGTTTCGCCCCGGGGTGATGGAGCGCCTGGGCCTGGGGTATGCGGCGTTGAAGGCGATCAACCCGCGGCTGATTTACGTGTCGATCACCGGTTACGGTCAGACCGGCCCCTACAAGGACCGCGCTGGACACGATATCAACTACCTGGCGTTGGCTGGAGTGGCCAGCCATACCGGGCGGCGGGACAGCGGGCCGCTGCCGTTGGGCGTGCAATTGGCGGATGTCGCCGGTGGCTCGCTGCACGCGGTGGTAGGCCTGCTCGCGGCGGTGATTGCGCGGCAACAGAGCGGCGTTGGCCAATACCTGGATGTGAGCATGACCGACTGCTCGTTCAGCTTGAATGCCATGGCCGGCGCTGGCTACCTGGCCTGTGGCGTGGAGCCGGGGTGGGAGACCCATGTGCTCAATGGCGGCAGTTTCTACGATTATTACCGTTCCCGCGATGGGCGCTGGATGTCGGTCGGCAGTCTGGAGCCGGCATTCATGCAGCAATTGTGCGCCGCGTTGGGGCGACCGGAACTGGCGGCACAAGGTTTGTCGCCCGAGCCTGAGCAGCAAAAGGCGCTCAAGCAGGCGCTGCAGGTTGAGTTTGAGAAGCGCAGCTTCGAGGAGTTGTGCGAGTTGTTTGCCGGGGTCGATGCGTGCGTCGAACCGGTGCTGAGCCTGAGCGAAGCCGTGGAGCATCCGCAGTTGAAGGCGCGGGAACTGGTCACCCAGGTGCCGCGGCCCGACGGCTCGACCCAGGCGCAGATGGCTTGCCCGCTGAAGTTCTCCGAAGGGTTGCCAGCCCCCCGGCATATCGGGGCGGCGGTGGGCGCGCACAGTGATGAAGTGCTGATGGAGTTGGGCTTGAGCTCACAGTGCATCAGCGCGTTGCGTGCTGCCAAGGTGATTGTGTAGTGACTGGGCGGGCCTCATCGGGGGCAAGCCCCCTCCCACAATTAGCTCTGTGAACAGGGTCAAAATGTGGGAGGGGGCTTGCCCCCGATGAGGCCCTCACACACACCGCATATTTCACTCAACGCGAGTTTCCCCGGTAAACACCAACGTCTGCCGACAGCGCCTGCACAGATAACGCCGCCCCTGCCTCACCAACCCATGGCGCTGTGACGAAAACGGGAAGTCGCTGTCGGCACACGGGCAGCGGTAGATATAGCGGGTCACCTGGCGGCGCTTGATCTCATAGGTGTGGCAACGGTCTGGCGGCAGTTCATACACGCCGCGCATGATCAGTTGCCATTCCTCGCCATGGGGCTGGATGCGCTCGCCAAACAATTGGTGGGCGATCAGGTGCGCCACTTCATGGGCCACGGTCTGTTTCAGGAAGTGTTGGCTGTTTTCTCGGTACAACTGTGGGTTGAAGCGCAGCAGGTTTTCGTGCAAATGCGCTACACCGGCTTTCTGGCCCCGCAACTTGAGGCTGACCTGGGGGCGTTTGAAGCTTCGTTTGAAAAAGGATTCGGCTAGCAGGAAACAATCTTCGACGCGGGTATTGAGTTGCTCGGGCATGCTGTACATCTCTCCAGAGGTGGCCAGTATGCCGCAAAGGCGGGTGTTTCCGAATCGGTCAGGCGCCGAATGGTCATGCATGACGCACAAAGCCACCTTGCGGTGGCCTTGCCTGCTGGGTGAAACCGCTTAGTTGGTATAGATCGGGCCAACGCCCAGGCCCCAGACGATCACGGTGAACGCCATGATTGCCACCAGCACGACCAGGCCCACGGCCAGCACCGAGCTGGAAAACAGAAAGCCTTCGTCCGGATCGATGCTCATGAACGTCGGCAACCCCACATACAGCAGGTACACCGTGTAACAGATCGCTGCCGTGCCGACGACCATCCCCAGCCACATGTGCGGGTAGAGCGCCGCCAGCCCGCCGATGAACAACGGTGTCGCGGTGTAGGTGGCAAAGGCGACACAACGCGCCATGCTGGGGCTGGCGTCGTAGGTGCGCGCCATCCAGTGAATGAAGGCGCCCATGATCGCTACGCCGCCGAGCATCGCCAGGTACGACATGACGGTCATCCACAAGGCGCTTTCCTGGGTCAGCATGACCGGGGAACGACTGCCGATGACCCAGCCGACCTGGGTGGTGCCGATAAAAGCTGATACGGCGGGGATCGCCGCGAGAATCAAGGTGTGAGTGAGGTACATGTGGCTGACGCTTTCTTCTTTATCGCCACGAATTTCCCGCCATTCCTGGTCGGGATGGGTAAAAAGCCCCACGACGTGATGGATCATGCCAGTCACTCCTGTCGTTATTACCATCGCCCCCCATCGGAGCGCCCACGGGCCAGATGGCCTGAAAGGTCTGGATAGTTATGTGCGACCTCAAGTCGCAGTATAGGAAGTGATGACCGGAAAAACCGTAGGGCTTTAGAGCAAATTGCGCTGTAAACAGTGGGCTTAATCGCGGCGCGGTCTGTCGTTGGCAATGCACTCAAGTGGGGGAGGAGGTTTGCTCCCTCCCACATTGGAACTTGGTCAACCTTACCGGTAAAATACCGCGCTTTTCGTCACACACCTCTAGCGGATCCAAGCGCCATGGGCACTCTTACGGTCAACCAGAACAAACTGCAAAAACGCCTGCGTCGCCTGGCCGGTGAAGCGGTCGCCGATTTCAACATGATCGAGGACGGCGACAAGGTCATGGTCTGCCTCTCCGGCGGCAAAGACAGCTACACCATGCTCGACGTGCTGCTGCACCTGCAAAAGGTTGCGCCGATCAAGTTCGAGATCGTTGCCGTCAACATGGACCAGAAACAACCGGGCTTCCCCGAAGACGTGCTGCCGGCCTACCTCAAGACACTGGGCATCGAGTACCACATCGTCGAAAAAGACACTTATTCGGTGGTCAAGGAACTGATCCCGGAGGGCAAGACCACCTGCTCGCTGTGTTCGCGCCTGCGCCGTGGCACGCTCTACACGTTTGCCGATGAGATCGGTGCGACCAAGATGGCCCTGGGGCATCACCGCGACGATATCGTCGAGACATTCTTCCTCAACATGTTCTTCAACGGCTCCCTCAAGGCCATGCCGCCCAAGCTGCGCGCCGATGATGGACGCAACGTGGTGATTCGCCCGCTGGCGTATTGCAACGAGAAGGACATCCAGGCCTACTCCGACTTCAAGCAATTCCCGATCATCCCGTGCAACCTGTGCGGCTCCCAGGAAAACCTGCAGCGCCAGGTGGTCAAGGAGATGCTCCAGGACTGGGAACGCAAGACCCCAGGGCGTACCGAGAGTATCTTCCGCAGCTTGCAGAACGTGATCCCGTCGCAGTTGGCCGACCGTAACCTGTTCGACTTCACCAGCCTGCGTATCGACGAGAACGCCGCTTCGCGCTTCGTCAACGTGGTGAACCTCTGACGTTTCTCAACGCTCTGAACGACGGCGCTCACAGGCGCCGTTTTCATTTCAATCCCCAGGAGAGGGCATGCGCGATTACAAGTGGCTGCACGAATATTGTCTGAACCGCTTCGGTTCGGCGGCCGAACTGGAAGCCCGTCTGCCTGTGCCCAAGACGCCGGCGCAATTACGCCAGATCAGTGATGATCGCTACCTGTCGACCCTGGCGCTGCGGGTTTTCCGCGCCGGGCTCAAGCACAGCGTGGTGGATGCCAAATGGCCTGCATTCGAGCAGGTGTTCTTTGGCTTCGACCCGGAAAAGGTCGTGCTGATGGGCGCCGAGCACCTGGAGCGCTTGATGCAGGACACGCGCATCATCCGCCACCTGGGCAAGCTCAAGAGCGTGCCACGCAACGCGCAGATGATCCTGGATATCGCTCAGGAGAAGGGTAGTTTCGGCGCGTTTATCGCCGACTGGCCGGTGACCGATATCGTCGGTTTATGGAAATACCTGAGTAAGCACGGCCACCAGTTGGGCGGGCTGTCGGCGCCGCGCTTCCTGCGCATGGTGGGCAAGGATACGTTCGTGCCGAGCGATGACGTGGTCGCGGCCCTGCACGCGCAGAAGATCGTCGACAAGGCCCCCACCAGCCTGCGCGACCTGGCGACGGTGCAGGGGGCGTTCAACCAGTGGCATGCCGAGAGCGGGCGGCCGATGTGTCAGTTGTCGATGATGCTGGCGTATACGGTCAATCATTGAGACCGAGGTGATGCCATCGTGGGCAAGCCCACTCCCACAGGAAACTGCATTTCAACTGTGGGCTTGTCCGCGATGATGGCGGGTCAGGCCGGCTGACCCTCGCCGGCCAAGCGCCTATCCAACTGGAACCGCCAGCGCACATACAGCAACGCCGTACAGAACAGCGCCAGGCTCGCCAGCATTTCCAGCACGCCGAACCACTGGCGGTTCGGGTCATACGCCGCCAGTGCGCCCTTGATGAAATACAGGTTCACCACAAAGCACATCCACGAATGCCCGCGTGCGCTGCCGATCAGTATCCCCGGCGCCAGCACCAGCAGCGGCACCAGTTCGATCAGCAGGATCACCCACGGCCGTGCGCCGTGCAGGTCGGCGATGAACAGGTAATACACGCAGAGCAGACCCACCAGGCCGAAAAACGCCAGCAGGCTCAGCACGCGTGCGACTTTGACCCGCGGCTCCAGCCACGCCTGGGGTGGCAGGATCTTAGGTTTTTTGGCCACGGCCGTTCTCCAGCAACGCAGCGGTTTTCGCCAGGCGCAGGCCGAGGGCCTTGCACAGGGCGATTTCATGTTGATCCAGCAGGCGCTTGCCGTCGGGGCCAGCATGGTGGCTGGCGCCATAAGGCGTACCGCCACCCTGGGTGTCGAGCAGCGCTTGTTCGCTGTAGGGCAGGCCGGTGATCAGCATGCCGTGGTGCAGCAGCGGCAGCAGCATCGACATCAGCGTGGTCTCCTGGCCGCCGTGCAGGCTGGCGGTGGAGGTGAACACCCCGGCCGGTTTGCCGACCAGGGCGCCGGTCAGCCACAGGTTACTGGTGCCGTCGATAAAGTACTTCAACGGCGCCGCCATATTGCCGAAGCGGGTCGGGCTGCCCAGGGCCAGGCCTGAACAGTTCTTCAGATCATCCAGGCTGGCATACAGCGCGCCTTCGGCCGGAATGCTCGGCGCTACGGCTTCGCACTCGCTGGAGATCGCCGGTACGGTGCGCAGGCGCGCTTCCATCCCGCCTTGTTCGATGCCTCGGGCAATGTGCCGGGCCATTTCGCTGACCGAGCCGTTGCGGCTGTAATACAACACCAGCACATACGGCGTACTCACGGCAGGATCTCCAGCACGCTCTCCGGTGGGCGGCCGATGATGGCTTTGTCGGGGGTTTCGAGGATCGGACGTTCCATCAACTTGGGGTGCTCGGCGATGGCGGCGATCAACTGTGTTTCGCTGAGCGTCGCGTCTGCCAGGTTGAGGGTTTTGTATTCCTCTTCGCCGGTGCGCAGCAATTGGCGCGCGCTGATCCCCAGTTTTGCCAGCAGGGCCTTCAGTTGCGCGGCATTCAGCGGAGTTTCCAGGTAGCGCACCACCGTCGGCGCGAGGCCGCGTGCTTCCAGCAGTTCGAGCGCTCCGCGGGATTTCGAGCAGCGCGGGTTGTGATAAAGCGTCAGATCGGTCATGTGCGGGTCGCATCTTGCGTAAGGTGGCGGGTATTCTACCTGCGCTGCGCCCGGTCCTTAAACCGTAAGAGGCGATCCGTCGCAGCCAACGTTCATTTTTGCGAAGGATTACCCCATGACAAGGCGACTGATCGGTGCATTGGCGATCATCACAACCCTGCTGCTCAGCGGCTGCGGTAATGACTACGGCGTTGACCAATATGGCCAGAAAGTGGCGGCCGAACGCCTGGACAAGCAATGGCTGGTGGTCAACTACTGGGCGGAATGGTGTGGCCCGTGCCGCACGGAGATCCCGGAGCTCAATGCCTTGGCTGAACAGCTCAAAGGGCAGAACGTCGGCGTGTTCGGGGTCAATTTCGACAATGTGCAGGGCGCGGAACTGAAGGAAGCCAGTGACAAGCTGGGCATCAAGTTCACCGTGCTGGCGCAGAACCCGGACGGGATCTTTGATATTCCACGCAGCGAAGCGTTGCCGGTGACTTACATCATCGACGACAAGGGCAAGGTGCGTGAGCAGTTGATGGGCGAACAGACGGCGCAAGGCGTGCTGGCCAAGCTCAAGGCCCTGCGCGGTTGAACATGTGGGAGGGGGCTTGCTCCCGATAGCGGTGTGTCAGCCAGCATATTCGGTACTGACATAGCGCAATCGGGAGCAAGCCCCCTCCCACAGTTAGATCCCATTGAGCCTGCTATCAGCCTTCTTCCAGCCACAGGCGGATAGGCTTGCCTTCGGCCGGCCAGAAGCGGGTCTGCTCGATCGGCGAGATGTCCCAGCGCTCAACGCCTTGCAGGGCCTGGAAGAAGCGGTGTTCCTGCTCCATCAGGGCGTCGCCGCAGAGTTTGCGCGTACTGCCGATCTTGCCGAAGCTGAGTTTGTCGCCCTCCACGGTGTACGGTGCAAACCAGTGGTTGCACCCGCCGTTGCCGTAGGCGCGCCCATCGGCGCCCAGAGTGACACTCAGGTGCGCGTAATCCATCAGCGGCCGCTCACCGATCCATTCCACCACGTAGCTGTGATCCCGCTCGAGCTTTGCCGCATCACCGGCGCAGCCCATCAGGCCGGCACCGACGGCGGCCAGCAGAAGCAGGCCTTTCATTGCGCGGCCTTCTGGCATTTCGGGCAGCGGTGCTTGGCGCCTTCGCTGGCCCAACCCAACTCGGCAATGCGCGCATTGGCGGCCGGTTGCAGCGGTTCCTTGGTCAGCTTGGTCTCCACCGCGAATTCAAACTCCAGCACGGCCTCGCAGCTGTCGCAGTTGACCTTCCAGGTGTGAATCTCCAGCTCGCCGAACTTCGGCCCTTGGGCCATGGCGACCCACTGACCCGCCGGGCGGATGGAGTAGCGCGCGTCGCCTTCGACGGTGAGGCGCATCGACAGGGTTTTACTGCCGCGCAGGGTGACGATCAGTACGTCGCCATGCTTGATCGAACCACCGTTGCCGGTGACCTGATAGCGGCCCGGCACCAGGGCGCGGCATTCGATCAGGGTGTGTTGCGGGCTCAGCAAGCTGAAGCGGAAATCGTGTTCGGCCATGGTTCCTCCAAATAGGCGCGGCATCCTAGCACGCGCGCCTGCGGATCATGCGCCTGGTATGTGACCGCTGATCATCCGTCGACACGATTCTGCGCCCGGCCATCGGCCCAGGCCGCAATGTTGGCCAGGGTGGTCTCGGCGATCGCCGCCAGGGCTTCGCGGGTGAGAAATGCCTGGTGCGCGGTGATGATCACATTGGGGAACGTCAGCAGGCGCGCGAGCACGTCGTCCTGCAGGGGCAGGTCGGAGCGGTCCTCGAAAAACAGCTGGGCTTCTTCTTCATACACATCCAGCCCCAGGTAGCCGAGTTGGCCGTCCTTGAGCGCTTCGATCAGCGCGGGGGTGTCCACCAGGCCGCCGCGCCCGGTGTTGATCAGCATCGCGCCGGGCTGCATCTGCGCCAGGGAGCGGGCGTTGATCAGGTGCTTGCTGTCGGTGGTGAGCGGGCAGTGCAGGCTGATGATCTGTGCTTCGGCCAGCAGCTCGGGCAGGCTCACATAGCGCGCACCGAGCGCTTGGACCAGCGGGTTGGGGAACGGGTCGTAGGCCAGCAGGTGGCAGCCGAAACCGGCCATGATCTTGGCGAAGGTGGCGCCGATCTGCCCGGTGCCGACCACGCCGACGGTCTTGCCGACAAGGTCGAAGCCGGTCAGGCCATGCAGGCTGAAATCGCCCTCGCGGGTGCGGTTGTAGGCACGGTGCAGGCGCCGGTTCAGGGCGAGAATCAGTGCCACGGCGTGTTCGGCGACGGCATGCGGCGAATAGGCGGGCACACGCACGATGGTCAGGCCCAGGCGCTTGGCGGCGGCGAGGTCGACATGGTTGTAACCGGCCGAGCGCAGCGCGATCAAGCGGGTGCCGCCCGTCGCCAGATGCTCGAGCACGGGCGCGCTGAGGTCATCGTTGATAAACGCGCAAACCACTTCGTGGCGTTCGGCCAGGGCCACGGTGTCGAGGGTGAGCCGGGCGGGCTGGAATTGCAGTTCCAGGCCGGGCGGCAGCGGCACGCCGAGAAAACTGTCGCGGTCGTAGGTCTGGCTGCTGAAAAGAATGACGCGCATGAAATAGCTCCCTGCAATGTACGTTTTGGTAACGCGGACCCTGTGAGCGCGGGCCCGGCGTTGTAAAAAATCTCAGGCGCTGACCCGCGCTTCACTGGCCAACCGGGCAATGGCCATGTCCAGCTCGTCCAGCGCGGCCATGGCCTTGGCGTCGTCCTGCTTGAGCAGGGTTTCGGCGCGTTGGCAGGCGGCGCGCAGTTGCGGTACGCCGCAGTAGCGGGTGGCGCCATGCAGGCGATGGACGCGTTCGATCAAGGCATGGTTGTCATTGGCCTCCCGGGCGAGGGTAATGGCCAGGCGGTCGGCTTCGAGGGAGGCGAGCAACATGGCGAGCATGTCCGCCGCCAGGTCCGCCTTGCCCGCGGCCAGCCGCAGTCCTTCCTCGTGGTCCAGCACCAGCAATCGCACGCCTGGGCCGAGGCCTTCGGTCGGGCGCTCCGGCCCTTGGTTGCGCAGGGCCAGGCCGGTCCATTTCAGCACCACCTGGGCCAATTGCCGTTCGCTGATGGGTTTGGTCAGGTAGTCGTCCATGCCGCTTTGCAGCAGCGCACGCTTTTCGTTGGCCATGGCGTGGGCGGTGAGGGCCACCACCGGCAGCGGTGTGCCGTGGCGCTCGCTTTCCCACTGGCGAATCGCCTCGGTGCTTTGACGCCCGTCCATGCCGGGCATCTGCACGTCCATCAGCACCAGGTCGAAGGTTTCCTGCTGGACGGCATTGATGGCCGCATAGCCGCTTTCCACGGCCTGGACCTTGGCCCCCATGTCTTCCAGCAGGGTTTGCACCAGCAACAGGTTCGCCGGGTTGTCATCCACGCAGAGCACCCGCGGCGCGCGGCTGGACAACGGTTCACCCGGTTCGCAGCGCGTGGGGCGCGGGCTGATCAGGTCGGTCAGGGCGCGGCGCAGCTTGCGCGTACACGCGGGCTTGGCCTGCAACTGGCTGTTGGGGTTGGGCACCGACGGGCTGAACAGCATTTGCTCGGTGGTCGGGCACAGCACCAGCACCTTGCAGCCCAGGTGTTCGAGGTCCCACAGATGCTGGTTGAGGCGCTCGGGCGGGAGGTCATTGGCGGTGACGCCGAGTACCGCCAGGTCGATCGCCTGTTCGGTCTGATGCGCGCCGGTGATGCCGTTGGTCAGGCTTTCCAGGGTATTGAACGGCGTGACATCCAGGCCACAGTCTTCGAGCTGGTGTTGCAAGGCCTGGCGCGCCAGTTCGTGGTTTTCCAGCACGGCCACGCGGCGACCGAGCAGCGGCGCGCAGGGCAGGTCTTCGACGTCGTCGCGGGTCTTGGGCAGGTTCAGGCTGATCCAGAATTCCGAGCCTTCGCCCGGTGTGCTGTCGACGCCGATTTCGCCGCCCATCTGCTCGATCAAGCGCTTGGAAATCACCAGGCCCAGGCCGGTGCCGCCCGGTTGGCGCGACAGCGAGTTGTCGGCCTGGCTGAACGCCTGGAACAGCGCGCGCACGTCCTGGTTGGACAGGCCGATGCCGGTGTCCTGCACGCTGATGCGCAGTTGCACACTGTCTTCTTGTTCATCCTCGATCATCGCCCGGGCCACGATGGTGCCTTCGCGGGTGAACTTGATCGCATTGCTGATCAGGTTGGTCAGGATCTGCTTGAGGCGCAGCGGGTCACCCACCAATGCCAGCGGTGTGTCGCGGTACACCAGGCTCACCAGTTCCAGCTGTTTGGCATGGGCGGCGGGGGCGAGGATGGTCAGGGTGTCTTGCAGCAGGTCACGCAGGTTGAAGGGCACGCTGTCGAGTACCAGCTTGCCGGCTTCGATTTTCGAGAAATCGAGGATCTCGTTGATGATGCCCAGCAGGTTATCGGCGGACTTTTCGATGGTGCCCAGGTAATCCAGCTGACGCGGTGTCAGCTCGCTTTTTTGCAGCAGATGGGTGAAACCGAGGATGCCGTTGAGCGGGGTGCGGATCTCGTGGCTCATATTCGCCAGGAACTCCGACTTGATGCGACTGGCCTCCAGGGCTTCCTTGCGCGCCAGGTCCAGCTCGATGTTCTGGATCTCGATGGTTTCCAGGTTCTGGCGCACGTCTTCGGTGGCCTGGTCGATGCTGTGCTGCAGTTCTTCCCGGGCGTTCTGCAGGGTCTCGGCCATGCGGTTGATGCCTGAGGCAAGTTGATCCAGCTCCTGGCTGCCCAGCGCCGGCAAGCGGGTTTCCAGGTTGCCGTCCTTGAGTTGGGCCACGGCTTGCTTGATCTGGCCGATCGGCGAATTGATGGTGCGGCTGATGCGCAGGGCCAAGGTTGCCGTGCAGATCAGGCCGATGGCGATCAGCAGCAGGCTGGCGAACAGGCTGCGATAACCGCGCAGCAACATGCCGTTGTGGGACAGTTCCACCTCGACCCAGCCAAGCAAGCGGTCGGATTCATCGGGAATCAGCTCGCCGGCAAGGTTGCGATGACGGCCAAACACCGGCAGCAGATAGCGCGTGGCGTCGTTACCGGTGCGCTGCAACAGGTGCGAGCTGTTACCCACCGGCGGCTGGTTGAGCATGGTCGGGCCGGCGTGGGCCATCGACGAGCGGTCCGGCGCAAGGAAGGAAACGGCGCGCACGTCCTGTTGTTCCAGGGATTGGGTGGCGATGCGTTCGAGCAGGTCGGCGTTCTTGCTGCTCAGCGCCGGAGCCACCAGTGGGGCCAACTGCTCGGCGATCATTTCGCCACGTTGCAGCAACTGGGATTGCAACTCCGAGAGCTGCATCCAGGTGAAATAGCCGCCCAACAACAAGGCCATCAGACTGGTCGGTAATAAGGTCAGCAACAGTACGCGGCCTTTTATCCCCATTCTTCTAAGCACGCCACTCTCCTGCTACCACGTTGTGATCGATCGCCCGTGCAGGCATCCGGCCCGCACCCCTGCGCAGTGTAGCCATTTGCGCGGCGTGGAATCTTGCAAATTAATGACAGCAGGCAATCTTCGGGCCATTTGGCGCGACGTGGCGATTGCCTGGCGCGGGGGAATCTTGAATAATCAGTGATTGAGAATGACTTGCAGGCGCTAATGAATCCCGTGGAAGTTGGTCTACCCAGTATCCTGACCATCGAAGATGACCCCGTGCTGGGCGCCTATGTCCACGAGCATCTGGGGCGCTGTGGCTTTCAGGTCACGTGGTGTCGGAACGGCCAGCAAGGCCTGCAGATGGCCCGCGAGCACGTCTTCGACGTGGTGTTGATGGATATTCTGCTGCCGGGGCTGGACGGGCTGTCGATCCTCACGCATCTGCGCCAGAGCCATGCGGTCCCGGTGATCCTGGTGTCGGCCCTGGGCGCCGAAGCCGATCGCGTGAACGGCTTTCGCCTGGGTGCGGACGACTACCTGCCCAAGCCGTTCAGCATGATCGAGTTGCGCGTGCGTATTGAAGCCATCCTGCGCCGGGTGGCCCTGGATCGCCGTCCGCCGCTGAGTTTGCCGCCCGCGCGCGACGACGCCCGGAGCCTGCGCTTTGATGATGAACTGTCCGACATCTTCTACCAGCAGCAGTGGGCCGGGCTGACCCGCAGCGAGTACCGCCTGCTGCAGACCTTGCACAACAACGGCGAGGAAGTGCTGAGCAAAGCCTTCCTTTATCAGCACGTGCTGCAGCGCGGTTATGCGCCCCATGACCGCAGCCTCGATATGCATATCAGCCAGATTCGCCGCAAACTCAAGAGCATCGGCTATAGCGAGCGTGAAGTGCGTACCGTCTGGGGTAAGGGCTATGTGTTGAGCGGTCACGATGACGGCCTTTGAGGGGAGCTTGAAACGTCTGCCGGGCAGGCACTCGTTGTTCTGGAAGTTGGCCTGCCTGCTGATTGCCTTCTGCTTGTTGATGATCTGGCTCAGTTGGTCCTGGGGCCGGTACATGGAGCAGCAGAACGCTTATCTGTCCGACACCTCCCGCGAGATTCTCAGCGGTTATGCGGCGGGAGCGGAGTTGGCCTGGAGTACCCAGGGCGCTGACGGTGTGGACGCCTGGTTGCAACTGATGGCTGCGCGTGAGCGCACCTGGATCGGCGTGATCGGCAACGACCTGCAATCCCTCGCCAGCACGCCGTTGACCGACAAGGAAAGCCAGCGCCTGACTTTTCTGCGCGGCCTGGACTGGCCGGTCAGCCGCCACGCCAAAGGCCTGCCATGGTTGAAAATCCCGTTTCCCCTGGACCCCAGTGTCGGCTCGCTGGTGATCGAGTTGCCCCAGCGCTTTATGCCGGGGCGCTACCAACTGTTCTGGCGGGTGGTGACCAATGGCGTGATTCCCGGTCTGTTTACCCTGTTGTTGTGCATCGGCCTGTACCGGCTGCTGATCATGCCGCTCAATCAATTGCGCGAGCAGGCCAACGCCTGGCGTGCCGATCAATTGAACACGCGGCTATCCCACGATGCCACCAGCCGCCAGGATGAATTGGGCGAGCTGGGGCGGGCGTTTGACCATATGTCCGAGCGGTTGCAGGGCACGGTGGTATTGCAGCAACAGCTGTTGCGGGACATGTCCCATGAACTGCGCACCCCCCTCAGCCGTTTGCGCGTGGCCTGTGACAGCGAGCAGGATCTGGCGCAACTGCGTGAACGGCTGGGGCGGGAGATCGACGTCATGCAGCGCCTGGTCGAGGACAGCCTGCAATTGGCCTGGTTGGACACCGAGCGGACGCCGCTGCCTGTCGAAGACATTCAGGTTCAGGCGTTGTGGGACATGCTCAAGGACAACGCCTGTTTCGAAAGCGATTGGCCAGCCTCGCGGCTGCCATGCCGGCTGGGGCCGGATTGTTGGGTACGCGGCAATCTGAACGCCCTGGCCCAGGCGCTGGAAAATATCCTGCGCAACGCCATACGGCATTCACCTGCGGGCGGTGTCGTCAGCCTCGATGGGCGCCGTGATGGCGCATATTGGCACCTATGGCTGGAGGATCAGGGCGGGGGTATTGATGAACGCGATCTGGAACGGATCTTCGCGCCGTTCATCCGCCTGGACGGCTCACGGCCTGGCGACGGTGGCTTCGGGCTGGGGTTGAGCATCGCGCGCAATGCGGTGCAACGTCAGGACGGCAGCTTGTGGGCGGAGAATACCGGCCAGGGCTTGCGTGTGCATCTGCGTTTGTGCGCAGCCTAGGGCTCAAGCGCGACGCAGTTTGCGTTTATTCCATTGGTGCGCGACCCACCAGCGCCAATAACCCATGGTCAGGCAATAGGCCAGCGCGCCCAACACCACACCCAGTACCAGCGAGCCGAGCAGGAACGGCTGCCACAGCGTGCTCAACTGACCGCTGATCCACTCCCACGTCAGGTCGTCGGGCAGGCTGCGCGCCGGCACGTTCATCAGCCAGGCGCCGGTCATGTAGGTACACAGGAACACCACTGGCATGGTGATCGGGTTAGTCAGCCACACCAGGCTGATGGCAATCGGCATATTGCCCCGCACCGTGATCGCCAGCACCGCCGCCAAGAGCATCTGCAAGGGGATCGGGATAAACGCCGCAAACAGGCCTACCGCCATGGCGCGGGCTACCGAGTGCCGATTCAGGTGCCAGAGGTTCGGGTCATGCAGCAAGGTGCCCAGAAACTGTAATGACTTGTGTTCCCTGATACTGGTGGGGTCGGGCATGTACCGTTTGAATAAGCGCCGGGGCATAAGGGGTCCAGATCAAGTCGAGGGGCAAGTATGCGCGCATTCTATAAACAGAAAATTCAGACTTTGTGACAAAACATCATAGGCTGCGGCCGGGGGCCAGCTAAGACTGAATGGATCACGTCAAAGGAATGATCCATGAGGACAGGGATGTTCGCGCTTGCACTCGGGCTGCTTGCGCTGCGATTTCTACCCGCACTGCCGCCTGCCGGGATGCTGTTGGCCCTGGCAGTGGTGGCGTTGATGCTGCTGCCGTTTCGCACTTATCCGCTGGCGTTTTTCCTGTTCGGCTTGTGTTGGGCATGTGTGAGCGCGCAGTGGGCGCTGAATGACCGCTTGCGTCCGACGCTCGACGGCCAGACGCGTTGGCTGGAGGGGCGTGTGAGCGGGTTGCCGCAGCAGACTGACAGCGGCGTGCGTTTCGAACTGAGCGACAGCCGGTCGCGCAACGCCCGCTTGCCCGCGCGCATTCGGCTGTACTGGCACGGTGGCCCACCGGTACGCAGCGGTGAGCGTTGGCGCCTCGCGGTGACGCTTAAACGTCCGTCGGGCCTGCTCAACTTCCATGGCGTCGACCATGAAGCCTGGCTGCTCGCCCAGCGCATCGGCGCCACCGGCTCGGTAAAGGACGGCGAACGCCTGGCGCCGGCCCGCAATGCTTGGCGTGACGCGGTCCGTCAGCGCTTGACGGCGGTGGACGCCCAAGGGCGCGAGGCGGGGTTGGCGGCCCTGGTGCTGGGGGACGGCTCCGGGCTGACGGCCGACGACTGGCGTGTCTTGCAGGACACCGGCACGGTGCATTTGCTGGTCATTTCCGGCCAGCACATTGGCCTGTTGGCGGGGTTGATCTATGCGCTCGTCGCCGCTCTGGCGCGCTACGGCTGCTGGCCGCGCACCTGGCCGTGGCTGCCGTGGGCGTGTGGCCTGGCGTTTACCGCGGCGTTGGGGTACGGCCTGCTGGCGGGGTTCGGCGTGCCGGTGCAGCGCGCCTGTGTAATGGTGGGGCTGGTGTTGCTGTGGCGTTTGCGTTTCCGTCATCTGGGCATCTGGTGGCCGCTGTTGCTGGCGTTCAATGGTGTGCTGATCCTTGAACCCTTGGCCAGCTTGCAGCCGGGGTTCTGGTTGTCCTTTGCGGCCGTGGCGGTACTGGGGCTGACGTTCGGCGGTCGGTTAGGCCGCTGGAGTGCTTGGCAGGCATGGACCCGTCCGCAATGGTTGATAGCCATCGGTCTTTTCCCGGTGTTGCTGGTGCTGGGTTTGCCCATCAGCCTCAGTGCGCCGCTGGCCAATCTATTTGCGGTGCCGTGGATCAGCCTGGTGGTATTGCCCCTGGCCCTGCTCGGGACGGCATTGCTGGCGGTGCCGTTCGTGGGCGCGGGCTTGTTGTGGCTGGCGGGTGGGGCGCTGGACGGCTTGTTCAACGCCCTGGCGCTGCTGGCAGGGCAATTGCCCGCGTGGATACCGGCCGAGGTGCCCATGGGCTATTGGCTGGTTAGCCTGGTCGGTGCGGTGTTGCTGTTGCTGCCCAAGGGTGTGCCGATTCGGCTGCTCGGCTGGCCGATGCTGTTGTTGGCGGTGTTCCCGCCGCGCGAGCCGGTGCCCCACGGGCAGGTGGACGTACTGCAGCTGGATGTCGGGCAGGGGCTGGCGTTGATCCTGCGCACCCGCCATCACACCTTGCTCTACGATGCCGGCCCGCGCTCCGGGGCGGTCGATCTCGGCGCGCGGGTGGTGTTGCCGTCGCTGAAGAGGCTCGGGGTAGACGCTCTGGACATGATGTTACTGAGCCATGCCGATGCCGATCATGCCGGCGGTGCGGCGGCTGTCGCCCGTGGGCTGCCGATCAAACGGGTCGTCGGTGGTGAAACTGAAGGGTTGCCGGCGCTTCTCGACACTCAGCCTTGTATCAGCGGTGAACAATGGGCGTGGGACGGCGTGTCCTTTGAATTGTGGCAATGGCCAGACGCAGTTGATGGCAACCCGAAATCCTGTGTATTGCACGTACAGGCCAATGGCGAGCGCCTGCTGCTCACCGGCGATATCGATCGCGCCGCAGAGCAGGCGTTTCTGGCCTCGGCTCTGGCGGTGCCGACCGATTGGCTGCAAGCCCCTCACCATGGTAGCCGCAGTTCGTCATCCTGGCCGTTTCTGCAGCGGCTGGCGCCGAAGTCGGTGCTGATTTCCCGAGGGCGCGGCAATGCGTTCGGTCATCCTCATCCACAAGTGGTGGAGCGCTATCAAGCGTTGGGAGCGCAGGTGTATGACAGCGCCGAACAGGGCGCGGTACGTTTGCGATTGGGCGCCTTCGCGCCACCGATTGTTGCGCGCAGTCAACGCCGCTTCTGGCGAGAAGCGCTACCGTAACCGCACGTTACCAATGGCCGAAGCCTGTGATCGGCGGGTCGTGGGTCGACGAGCCCCGCTGCCTGACCTATATGGTAAAGTGGCGCACTTTTTCGAGGGGACATTCACTGTGTGGGAATTGGTCAAATCCGGCGGCTGGATGATGTTGCCGATCATCTTGAGCTCCATCGCCGCACTCGGCATCGTTGCCGAACGCCTGTGGACCTTGCGCGCCAGCCGTGTCACACCCGAGCATCTGCTGGGGCAGGTCTGGGGCTGGATCAAGAACAAGCAGCTCGACAAGCAGAAACTCAAGGAGCTGCGTGCCAATTCACCCCTGGGTGAAATCCTCGCGGCCGGGCTGGCCAACTCCAAGCATGGTCGCGAGATCATGAAAGAGTGCATCGAAGAGGCCGCCGCGCGGGTCATCCATGAGCTGGAGCGTTATATCAACGCCCTCGGCACCATCGCCGCCATGGCACCGTTGCTCGGCCTGCTGGGCACGGTACTGGGCATGATCGATATTTTCAGCTCGTTCATGGGCTCGGGCATGAGCACCAACGCCGCGGTGCTGGCCGGTGGTATCTCCAAGGCCCTGATCACCACGGCAGCGGGCCTGATGGTCGGTATTCCCTCGGTGTTCTTCCACCGTTTCCTGCAACGCCGGATCGATGAGTTGGTGGTCGGCATGGAGCAGGAAGCCATCAAGCTGGTGGAAGTGGTGCAGGGCGACCGTGACGTGGACTTGGTCGGGGACAAAGCGTGAAATTTCGCCGCAAGCAACGGGAAAATGTTGATATCAACCTCGCGTCGCTGATCGACGTGGTGTTTATCCTGCTGCTGTTTTTTGTCGTGACCACCACCTTTACGCGGCAGACCCAACTGCGGGTAGATTTGCCGGAAGCGGTCAGCGGCTCGCCGGCCGAGGACCAGGAAGTCAAGCAACTGGATATCGCCATCAGTGCCGACGGCGTGTTTTCGGTGAATAACCAGTTGCTCGAGAAGAACGACCTCAACAGCCTGATGGAAGCCCTGCAGAAAGAGTCCGGTGGCGATACCAAGATGCCGCTGTCGATCAGTGCTGATGGCAAGACCCAGCACCAGGCTGTCATTACCGCGATGGACGCTGCCGGCAAGCTGGGGTTCAGCCACTTGCGCATGAGCACCGTCGAGGCAGTGAGCCAACCCTGATGGCCATGTCCGATCGCTTGCTCAAGGCCTGGTACGAAGGCCATCCGGCGCTGACGTTGCTGCGGCCGCTGGAGTCGCTGTATCGCGCGGTGGTGCAGCGCAAGCGCGCGCGCTTCCTGGCGGGCGAGGGCGAGATCTACCAATCGCCGGTGCCGGTGGTGGTGGTCGGCAATATCACCGTGGGCGGGACTGGCAAGACGCCGTTGATCCTGTGGTTGATCGAGCATTGTCAGCGCAGAGGTTTGCGTGTGGGCGTGGTCAGTCGCGGGTATGGCGCGAAGCCACCGCAGTTGCCGTGGCGGGTCGAGGCCGGCCACGCTGCTGAAGTGGCTGGCGATGAACCCTTGCTGATCGTGCAGCGCTGCGGCGTCCCCTTGATGATCGACCCCGATCGCAGCCGCGCAGTGAAGACGCTGCTGGCCAGCGAAACCCTGGACCTGATCCTCTCCGACGACGGCCTGCAGCATTACCGCCTGGCTCGCGACCTTGAGCTGGTGCTGATCGACGCCGCCCGGGGCCTGGGCAATCGCCGCTGCCTGCCTGCCGGGCCGTTGCGCGAACCGGCGGAGCGCCTGAAGAGCGTGGATGCGCTGCTCTATAATGGCACCGCGGCCGATCGCGAAGATGGTTTCGCCTTTCGTCTGCTGCCCACGGCGTTGGTCAACTTGCAAACCGGCGAACGCCAGCCGGTCGATTACTTCCCGGCGGGCCAGCAGGTGCATGCGGTCGCCGGTATCGGCAACCCGCAACGTTTCTTCAACACCCTTGAAACGCTACACTGGCAGCCGATACCCCATGCTTTTGCCGACCATGCGTCCTACAGCGCGGAAGTCTTGAATTTCACGCCATCATTGCCGCTGGTCATGACCGAGAAGGACGCGGTGAAGTGCCGCGCCTTTGCCCAGTCCGACTGGTGGTACCTTGCGGTGGATGCGGTGCCGTCGCCAGCGTTTGTCGCCTGGTTCGACATGCAACTGATGCGTCTGTTGCCCGCCCGTCTCTTGCCTTAAACGCTTCATTCCAGGAAACACTCATGGACACCAAACTGCTCGACATCCTCGCTTGCCCGATCTGCAAAGGCCCACTCAAGCTCAGCGCGGACAAGACCGAACTGATCAGCAAAGGCGCCGGCCTGGCTTACCCGATCCGTGATGGCATCCCGGTGATGCTGGAAAGCGAAGCCCGCACGCTGACCACCGACGAGCGCCTGGATAAATGACTACAGCCTTTACCGTTGTCATTCCATCGCGCTACGCCTCGACCCGCTTGCCGGGTAAACCGCTGCAACTGATCGGCAACAAGCCGATGATTCAGCTGGTGTGGGAACAGGCCTGCAAAAGCAGCGCCGAACGCGTGGTGGTGGCCACCGATGATCCGCGCATTATCGATGCGTGCAAAACCTTCGGTGCCGAAGCGATTCTGACCCGCGAAGACCATAATTCCGGCACCGACCGCCTGGCCGAAGTGGCCACACAACTTGGCCTGGCGCCTGATGCCATCGTGGTCAATGTGCAAGGTGACGAGCCGTTGATCCCGCCGCGCGTGATCGACCAGGTGGCCGCGAACCTGGCGGCTCATGGCGAAGCGCGCATGGCGACCCTGGCCGAGCCCATCGAAGACATTGAAACGCTGTTCAACCCGAACGTGGTCAAAGTGGTCAGCGACATCAACGGCCTGGCGCTGACATTCAGCCGCTCGACGTTGCCCTGGGCGCGGGATGCTTTTGCCAGGCATCCTGACCGGTTGCCAGAAGGCGTGCCGTACCGCCGTCACATCGGTATCTATGCCTACCGTGCCGGTTTCCTGCATGACTTCGTCAGTTGGGGCCCGTGCTGGCTGGAAAACACCGAATCCCTGGAACAACTGCGTGCCCTGTGGCACGGCGTGCGTATCCATGTCGGCGATGCTCTGGAAGCACCGCCTGCGGGTGTTGACACCCACGAAGACCTCGAGCGCGTCCGCCGCCTGCTGGGGGCCTGATGGAGGTTCTGTTTGTCTGCCTGGGCAACATCTGCCGCTCGCCCACCGCTGAAGGCGTATTGCGCCATAAATTGCGCGAAGCGGGTTTGGCTGGCCAGGTCGACGTAGCGTCCGCCGGCACGGGGGAATGGCATATCGGCAACCCACCGGACTCACGCAGCCAACAGGCAGCGCGGCAGCGCGGTTACGATCTGTCGGCCCAGCGTGCGCAGCAGGTCTCCCGCGCCGACTTTGCGCGTTATGACCTGATCCTGGCCATGGACCACAGCAACCTGCGTAACCTCAAAGCGATGCAGCCGGGGCAGGGCAAGGCCGAGCTCGACCTGTTCCTGCGCCGCTACGACTCTGAAGTGGACGAGGTGCCAGACCCTTACTACGAAGGCGAACAAGGCTTTGAGCGGGTCCTGGACCTGATTGAACGAGCCTGTGATTTATTGGTGATCGAATTGAAGGGGCGGTTATGACCTTGCAAGTGCTTGCGCAGGTATCGCTCAAGCCATTCAACAGCTTCGGCATCGACGTGCGTGCCCAGCTCTTCGCCGAGGCCCACAGCGACGCGGATGTTCGCGAGGCCCTGGCCTATGCCGCCGCCCAGGCAGTACCGCTGCTGGTGATCGGTGGTGGCAGCAACCTGCTGCTGACCCGGGACATTCCGGCCCTGGTATTGCGCATGGCGACCCAGGGTATTCGGGTGCTGCAGGATGACGGCCAGCATGTGGTGGTCGAGGCCGAAGCGGGCGAAGCCTGGCACCCGTTCGTGCTGTGGACCCTGGAACATGGCTTCTGCGGCCTCGAAAACCTCAGCCTGATCCCCGGCACCGTGGGCGCCGCACCGATGCAAAACATCGGCGCCTACGGAGTGGAGATCAAGGATGTGTTCGCCGGCTTGACGGCCCTGGATCGTCAGACCGGCGAGTTGCGTGATTTCAGCCTGGAAGAATGCAACTTCGCCTACCGGGACAGCCTGTTCAAACACGAAACCGGACGGTGGCTGATCCTGCGGGTGCGGTTTGCCCTGAGCCGCGTCAGCCACCTCAAGCTCGACTACGGCCCCGTGCAACAGCGCCTGGCCGGGCAGGGGATTACCGACGCCACCCCGAGCGATGTCAGCCGGGCGATCTGCGATATACGTCGGGAAAAACTGCCGGACCCCGCAGAACTGGGCAATGCCGGCAGCTTCTTCAAAAACCCATTGGTGTCCCAGGCGCTGGCCGCCGAGCTGCAGGGCTTGTATCCGGACTTGGTGGCCTATCCCCAGGCCGACGGGCAGATGAAACTCGCTGCCGGCTGGTTGATCGACAAGGCCGGTTGGAAGGGCTTTCGTGATGGAGATGCCGGCGTGCATAAGATGCAGGCATTGGTGCTGGTCAACTACGGCGGCGCCACCGGGCATGACATTGCCAACCTGGCGCTACGTATCCAGCAGGATATTGCCCAGCGTTTCAAGGTCGATCTGGAGATGGAGCCCAACCAGTACTGAGCCCTGAACAAAGCGCCCTGAAACAAAAATGCCCCGTATCTTGCGATACGGGGCATTTTTTATACTGCTGGCAATCAGTCGTCGCGGCTCATGATGCCGAAGATCTGCAACAGGCTGATGAACAGGTTGTAGATCGACACATACAGGCTGATGGTCGCCATGATGTAGTTGCGCTCACCGCCGTGGATGATGGCGCTGGTCTGGAACAGGATGCACACGGAGGAGAACAGCACAAAACCTGCGCTGATCGCCAACTGCAGACCGCTGATCTGGAAGAACATGCCAGCGACCACTGCCCCCAGCAACACGAAGAAGCCGGCGGTGATGAAGCCACCCAGGAAACTCATGTCCTTGCGGGTGATCAGCACATACGCCGACAAACCACCAAACACCAGGGCTGTCATGGCAAACGCCGAGCTGACCACTTCCGCGCCGCCGGCCATGCCGAGGTAACGGTTAAGGATCGGGCCGAGGATAAAGCCCATGAAACCGGTCAAGGCAAACGCCGACACCAGGCCCCAGGCCGAGTCACGCAGCTTGTTGGTCAGGAAGAACAGACCGTAGAAGCCGATCAACACGACAAAGACATTCGGGTAGCCGACGTGCATCTGCTGCGCCATGAACGCCATCACGCCGCTGAATGCGAGGGTAAGGGCGAGCAAGCCATAGGTGTTGCGCAAGACGCGGCTGACTTCAAGCTGCTCAGCCTGCGCGTTACCATTCACTGCGTAATTCTGTTCGCGCATGGCGACACTCCTTCGGTTTTGAAACGTTCAGTCGCAAAGATCATAACAGACGCTCTGTAACAAGCGATGGCGAGAGTTTGACAGTGTGTTTCATTCGGGTATTATGGCGCCCGCTGAGACAGGATGGGCTGCTATAATCCTGTGATGCAAAAGGGAAATTGGCAGAGTGGTTGAATGCACCGGTCTTGAAAACCGGCGAACGTTAATAGCGTTCCCAGGGTTCGAATCCCTGGTTTCCCGCCAAGATTTACACGAAAGCCCCGCTGATGCGGGGCTTTTGCGTTTCTGGGGTTTGGACACTTCCGATCTTAATTTGCTCGGCGTTCCAGAACTATTATGGAAGCGTTCCATAACTTTTCTATTTTGACGGCTTCGCGGTGGCGCCGAGTCTCCTATAAACGCGCTTTGTGATTTCCTGATTGCTATGCCCCAATAGCAGGCTCGCATCGCCGATATCCACAATTTCAGACGCCGCCTTGGGTCGGATATCTCGGAATTGAAACCCGCCGATCTTTGCAGCGAGCATCGGATCTCCTTGTTCGATAGCTTTCTCGCAAGCCATCTCTCAGCAGGTGAGATCGTAGAAAATGGCGCTTCCGCTAGCGCCCGCTACGATCTTGTTGTGGCAATAAGCCATATAGGGGAGGAAGTGGGCATGAAACGGTTTATGATTTTTTCAGTGATAGCAGTGCTGGCAGGATGCTCAGGGAAAATTGTCACGTATGAGCAATCTGACTGCAAGAATGGTTGTGAGGGTGTTCCTTTTTTTCGGCTAGTTCAGGTAAAGGAGCATTACATTCAGGACAAAATCCTGAATAAAGAAGGTGAGATGCTACGTTACGCCGGCGGCGACGAAAACACTGGCTGCTTTGCGGTCCAAGTCACTGAAACGAAGCTAATCCCGGCGGCCCAGGAAAGCTATATCCGTTACGAGGCTGGATGGCTCGAAACCTCTAAATTCTCGGTAGACCTAAACGATAACGGTAGCTTGGCAAAGGTGGGCGCCGATTCGACACCCGGACTGAAGATGGCAGTGGACGCGGTGTCCACACTAGCAACCGCCTATGGGACGGTGAAGTCCGCCGATAAGTCTAAATCAAAGATTCAACTACCTTACTGCAACGCTGGCAGAGTTCCCGTGACCGGAGCCTAGTTGAACCAGTTAGGCCCAGCTCATCGCTGGGCTTTTTGCATCTGTACTTGGTTGTAGCGTACTGTATTTTCCCCTCTTTAGTATGCGGCGTGTTACCTATGTCTGATGAAGTTCGGCTTGTCGTCATCATCAATACCCAGCCAGGTCGAGGCTCGGGCCAGCTCGCGGCTTTTGAAAAACTCGCTCCTTTGGTCAGGGCTGAGCAAGGGTGCATTCAATATGATATCCATCCTGTAGTCGGAAATAGCGATAGCTTTGTATTGATCGAGAAGTGGGCATCAAAAGAAGCGCTTGATGCACATGATCTCGCTCCGCATATGCTTGAGGCAGCCAAGCACAACCCGACGTTCCGTGCGGGGCCGGCTACAGTGCTGTTTTTGGAATCGGCGGTGCTTTCATCGTACTGAAGAAGGGCTGAGCTCACAACAGAAGATCCCAGCCCCACGCAGGGCTCTTTGCATCTGGCTTTCCCAGTGCTATTTTTCCGAATTAACCCCCACACGGAGAGTGCAATGGCCCGATACTTCAAAAGTCTAGACAATGGCAAGGTTGAAGAAGTCGATGCGTTTCAGGTTCTGGCAATATTGTTCCTAGGCCCACTCTATCTTTGCTTCGCCGGCCTTTGGCGCCATTTATTAATCTGGGGTATTGCTATAGGGTTGGGGCTGTTTGCAGGCCCGCCTTGGGCAGCTATACCTATTGCTGGACTGCCAATCATCTACTGTTTTTTGATACGTAAAATTGTGGCAGATGAGTATTTGAAGAAGGGCTGGGTAGAGGTGGCTGATCCAAAGCTTGCACTCGATAAAGAAGTTCCAGACGCTTAGTCTCTTGCAGATTAGTTGCTTTGAGCCCAGCCTCGCGCTGGGCTTTTTGCTTTCTGCGGCCAGGTGCTACAGTCCCGCCAAACCAAAGAGGGAACGACATGCGAAGTGTTGTAGCGGGACTGGCGGTTATTCTGCTGGCTGGGTGTTCGTGATCGGTGCGCTTCTGATCGTGACCGGTGTACTGGTACTACTGTTAATCGAGAGCAAAAAAGCGAGAGCAGAGGTCGCAGCGACCCTCGGTTCGAGCGTGGTTCGTCAGAACGCCCTAAGCCAGGAGCTCCGCGCCGAAATTGAGGAAATCAATAAACAGAATCTGCTCGAAATGGCTGCGGTATCCAAGGATCATCATTACGAGATGGAGAATCTAAGGATCATTCTTTCCATCGCTGAGCAGGATCTCGACGCGGCTCTGAAGGTCGCTTCTAAGGCTACACAGTAAGACATACAAATGCAGAGCCAGATCGACCATACCAATGCGTTGATGGCTTCTTGTGCCTGACCACCCCTCTTTTTTTAGCGCTATCGTTTAGCGAACGCTCAAAATATGAACTTCATCACCAGAGAGCGAATTGCTCTGCGTACCCCATGCGAAAAAATAGGCGTAGTCAGCCAAATAATAAAATTTTCTAACGATTGCGTGCTTGTCGCCTTGAGTCGTGCAGCCCATTTCCTTGGCTTTTCCAGTCAGTCCAGCACTGAGCTCATCGGCGTCAAGTTCGCGCTTTACAGTGCAGTCGACCGCGTAGCCTTTCCCGTCGCCCCAACGTTGCTCAGCGCCGTGCTGGCGCCCCTGAGCGGAGTAACTCAGGAGAGAGCCTATGGGCATGCGCTGCCAATCCCCGGAAAAACTCAAGCTTTTGAGTTCATAGGTGCCCACTTTCTGGTCAAACGTAGTGATGGTACTGGCGAGCACAATCAACCCCCGCCAAGTAACTCTACGTATCTCGTAAGCCTCACTGCGTACATCGACAACTACTTGCCCGCTCGCTGAGTCCGTGGTGAGGAAATTCTCTTCGTACACCAACGAAGCACCACCCTTGCGGGTGGGTGTCCGGCTCGTCGCAACATAGCTGAGTTTTTTGGCTGCCGGTTGCAGATTGAGGGCGTTGATTGCAGAAAGCATTGGCGTACCAACACTATATGGGCTTGGCACAGCACGCACTTTGTAGCGCGGTTTATACGTGGGCAGTTGCTTCAGTTGTTCAGCGCCGGCGCACAGCGTCTTGAACAACAGCTTGTAATCATCGCGGGCTTGCGCAACAGTCTTGACGACTGGATTCTGCGGGGTCTCACCGTCTATCACACTGTTAAATATATCAACGTCATAACTGGCCAGCCGACGAAACTTCTGCTCGGTGCAATCGACAGCATAGTGTTCACGCTTTTGGGCAGACGGCGTGCCTTGCGAGGCATCCGTCACTATTTTTTTATTGTCATACGCCCCCCAGAACAGCGTTTCCGAGCCTTGCTGTTTGATGCTATGCCTATCAAGCATCACCCATTGGTCATCCTCTTTTACGCTGACGACTCTCCAGTCGGGCTGCGGTGTCTCAGAACAGGCGTGAATGAAACTCGGGTTACTGGTGAGCCCTGAATAAAGGGATGACGTCAGGGAGCGTGCGCCCACGTACACCCCGTTTTGCCGATTGATGTAAACCCGCGCAAAGGGAGAATCAATGTAAGCGGCACGCAGTTGTGCCACGCTGCAAGACGCCTCCAATTGCACAACGGTGCGTTCCGGTTTTGCATCTGTTTTCGGAGCGACGAGCTGGAAATTCAATCTGTCTCCGTCACGGAATACCGTATCAGCTACCACAGGTTGACCCAGAAAAACGCCATATGCCTTTACCGCACTTTTGCTCAGCGACACTGGCTGACTAACACACCCCCCGACGGCTGCCATGGAAAGCAGTAACGCAATTCGTTGCACAGGTATTCCTTAGAGAAGTTCTGGAGTAAGCGCCGTTTTTCAAGAGTCATCGCGGTGCGCGCCGTATTTTGCGCGTCGTGACCGGTCATTTCGCTACCGGTAAAACCAACTCCTTCTGCCCTTCCACCGTCACGTCATAAACCTTCTCGCTACACACCGAGAACCCCTGCAAATCAAACTCCACCAGATAGGTCTTGTTCGCTTTCGGCAGAAAGCTGCGCGACAACGGCCCGCACTTTTCCAGGCTGTACGAGGTCCCGCGATCATTGCGCCAGTTCGCAACGCCTTCCACCACCGTCAACTGATCCGCCGGCACCAACGTCTCCCGGAACGGCCGGGCACGATAGAGCCCATGGGCCAGGCCCTTGTATAACCCTCGGACAAACGCCGGCGCCTGTTGCTCCAGGGAATCGTTGTAAACAACCCCCACGCTGCTCAAATTCCCCTCGGGCCCAGCGCTGAAGCTCACCTGCGATTCGGTGCTGAGCATTCTGAAAATAACCTTCGCATGGTGGTCGTCTGCCGTCAGTACGACCGGCTTGGGTTTGGCCGGCGGCAGGCCTTTATGAGAAGAACAACCCGCACCAAAAACAGCCACCAGGCACAACGGAAAGACCCAAGCAAAGGAACGACCCATAGATAAATTCAAGCCCTGTTAAATGCCATGATGGTTAAGTGCGAGATAGCTTAATGCCATCACTTGAAAAAGTATCTCCCCAACCGCCCATGGGCCTCGTAATATTCCCGGTCGGGAGCTGATGAAGGGCCGCAATGGCAGCCTGTTGACCCTGTCTTACCTGGAGGCTGGCGTACGGTATCTGGCCGGCTCGTTGAGCCCCGAAGGCACGCGGGTTAATGCGGTGTCTGCCGGGCCGATTCGCACCCTCGCCGCTTCCGGCATCTAGAATTTCCTCAAGACGCTGGTGGCCAACGAGGCGCAAACGCCGTTGCGCCGTAACGTCACCATTGAAGAGGTCGGCAATGCCGGCGCCTTCCTGTGCTCGGGCCTGGAGTCGGGAATCAGCGGGGAAATCATGTACGTGGACGGCGGCTTTAACACCACAGCCATGGGCAATCTCGACGAGTGATCGTCAGGCCGTAACAGTGCCCCATTTACTGGGGTGCTGTTGCGTCAAACCCCTTGCCGCACAAAACACTGCTCCACCACCGACTTGCCCCACTGCTGCCCTTCCTGCTCCGACTCCAGCACAAAGCCCACGTTTTGATACAGCTTATGGGCGGCGACCACTGGTTCAGATATGACGATAAAGGTACCAGTAGTACTCGGTTCGCACATACGGCCCGCGAGGCTCTGCCTTACCTGAGCGGTGAAGCATTGGCCCACTGGGCCAAAGGGCCTCTCCCGGACACCAAAAGCTCGTAAACGCTTCACCGCTACCGTCAACAAGGGCGTCTTGCTCGCGCCATGGCCTAAGATGATTTCGTCAAGATGTGTCTTCTGTACGGTTACTTTTAACGCACGGCTTAGCGGTGTTGGTGGATTTTAGTGCTCACCCTCTCCACGGACTTGCTGTAGCGGTCGCCCCGGGCGTCGATGCACATGGCGCTCAGGTAGATCGGCCTGGCCAATTTTCCCCGGCGCGACGCTCTTCAGCGACGTGTAATTGATCATGCCCTGGCGGCCGCTCGGGCCGATGTTTATTCGCGGGCACGGCTGAATCATTGGGCTGATTTGCAGTCAAAAAATTAACCCTCTCAAGCAATTAGGACGTTCAAGATGAAGCGCGCAGCAATAACCCTTTTGGCCATTTCTGGTCTTATTCTGCTTGGTGGTTGCGTGCCTATCTGGGACGACGGAGGACGGTATGGGCATGATCGTTACAGAGGGGATGATCATGGGCGCAGATACGACCAGGGCTACGATGACCAAGGTCGGGGCCGTGGGTACGATCGCCGATACGATGATCGCGGGTATGATCGTTATCACGGTCGAGATCGTGATGATCGGGATGACTGATTCCTTGAGTATCAGTGGCGGCCTATAGCGTTATAGGCCGCGAATTCGTCCGCATCGGATGTCGCCCCTCCGAGTGTTGCCCGTCTACGCCGCGACAAAATCCGCTAAGGCCAGGGGCAAGGTGACACCCTGCTGTCATCACAGAGGGCTGAGCGATATCCGATACACGGCGCTGGTTGATCAGTCTTCCTGGTTCGCCTCGATCATCTTTTCGATGTCGGTGGCGATCGGCTTTCTCCAGTTTTTGATCCGGCCTGGCTTCAGGTCGATGTTCAGGATCAGGTAGTCGCCGTAATGCTGGGCGGGGAAGAGGTCCGGCACGTAGCCTTCATCGCACCCCACGAGCCTCGGCCACCTCGCAATAAGTCGCAGATAGCGAAACGCCCGCTCAGGGGTGGGATACGCATTCAGGTCGGGGAGGGCATCAATCGTCATGCTTGCGGCTCCAGGGGAGGGAGAAGCCAGAAACGCAGCACAAGCAAGGGCGCGCGATCAGCCTTCGAGTCCCGCAATCCTCGCGTGACCCGAAGGGTGTTAAGCGCGCTTAGATGCGAATGATCTGGGTGATGTGCGGCTTACCTTTGAGGGGGGCGTAGATTTCTACGATTGCTGCCCAGATTGCTGGCGAACCAGGCTGCTGTGCTTTGGCGTGATAGCGATAGTTTGTGCCGGCGACGACCTGGGTTGCAACCGTCTCAGGGGTGTATTGCACCCCCACAAAGCCTTCCAAGGCTTCTTTGAATACAGCATGGTCCTTTGGAGTCAGTTCGTGGTAAGCAGTCCATCCGCCAACACCAACGTAGTTTTCTTGAGCTGACATACTATAAATCTCCATATTTAAGTTCCTACTCGTTTGGCTTTTCGGAGTTCGCCCCGTCTATTGAATGGTTTCCGGAATCCATTTCCTGAGGGTGCTCCTGGGCAACGACTGTTGGTCGCAAAACAGATTCCTGGGAAGGCACCAATGCTTAACGCTTTGGTCGGGCAGGGTCAGCCATAGGCGCGCGTGCATGCCTGAGCATTTGGCTATGGAGGATGGGGTGGCGGTCACCCGCTTCAGATCCTCTTCCCTGATAGAAACAATTCACCAATGAGTGATGATTGCCAGACGTCCACGTCTTGTCCAAGGTGGCTCTGCGCATGAGGCATGCCGCTTGATGGCTTTAAGCTATCAAATACAAGGGGAATGTATGTACGTGTTTGGCAGTGCTGGGTGTAAGGCATCGACGATTGGTGAAATCGAAAGCAGCACCTGATCCCGCAATTTTTTAACCTGGAGGGGGCCTAATCGGCGGTTATCGTTGGGCGCCACGCTCCGTTAACGGATGCAGCGAGTGGGATGGGTATTACGGAACTAAAACCTTCAATACCGTCTACATTTCAGGGAGCATTCCCTTCCGGAGAAGACAGTCATGTTTAGATCACGCACGCTTGTAGCTGCTATCTGCCTTACTTTGGCCGTTGGCTCGGTGGCTGCACTCGCAGACCCTGGCAATGGGAAAGGTCAAGGCAATGGAAAAGGCAACTCACAAGGTGGTCAAGGTCATGGCAACCAGGGTAATAAGGGGAAAGGTTCCAGCGGAGACGACTGGTCTCGCGGGCCAAGCATTGACCGGGGCAGCGTATTGGGAGTGCTCGGCGGCTACCGTGACTACTGGAGCCCAGGCCCTTCACTGCCACCCGGAATACAAAAGAACCTCGCCAGAGGGAAGCCTCTTCCTCCAGGCATCGCCAAGAAGCTTGATGGTCGATTGCTGGGCAGACTTCCACATTACGACGGCTACGAATGGCAGCAGGCAGGCACGGACTTGATACTGGTCGCAATTGCTTCCGGCATAATCTACGAAGTCCTCAACGGCGCCTTCGATTAAGGCGATAACGCTTCGACGATCTATGCCAAACGCCCGCCGCCACGCGGGCGTTTTTGTATCCGCGCTAAACGCGACCATGAGCAATCGCAAGGTCGGCTGTCTCAGGGGCTGATCGTAGGCTTGCTTCACGGCTATGCCAATGCACAAACACACCAAATCCATGACAACCAAACAATCCGGCGGGGGGCAATCGAACGTGTCTATCGGGAAAGATCAAGGCACATAACAACCATTCCGATTTCGGCCATGTCGGTACTGAAAGGGATTTCGCCCAGCGCCCTGAACAATTTAGGGCCAAAGGAAAAATGCCCAGAAGAGTTGGGTGTCAGCCTGCGCCAAAAAAGCAAAGCCCCGGAGGTTCGCGGCTCCAGGGCTTCTATTTTCGCCTCCATCCCTAAACGGCTGGCGAACGTGGTCGCAGATTATCAGCGGCCCCCGGATGTTTCACTACGACTATTGGCGATAGTGTTCGATCGGCAGCACGCGGGGGGGGGCGGAATGATTTCTGCAACCTTATGCGCCCCAAGATCGGCGCGGGCTCCAACGCATTCAAAAGTGCCTTGGTGCGGTAATTATTAGAATCTAACGTATTGTTTTAAAAAGTTACTTTGGACTCCTGGAAGCCAGTGAACGTTACTGGCGATTCCAGGGTTCGAATCCTGCCGTACACCTTTTATTAAGGCGTTGACCCGAGTGAGAGGTTCGCCAACGTGACGAGTCCACTCGCCGCGTTACCCGATAATGTTCGAGGGGCGAAGCACCCGATGTTGCGCTGCTGATCCGGTTTGCTTTTCCAAAGCTGGGAGCCAATCTAAGCGATTAGCTGCTGAACAAACCTCGCCTGGGTTGCGACATGTGCAGCCCCTGGCGAACTCGGGGATCAGCACGAAAGGCTTCGCTCAGTCGCTATGCCCGCTCCTCATTCGTATTAGCCATTTCACGACTTCGAACCACATTACGCTCAGCGCGACGATGCCAAATGCGAAAAGTAGCAGTACTGGCGCGGGTGTCACGAATGAGAACAGCTGGGTAACCGGCGGAAAAAACAGCGCTATCGCCAACATGGCCAACGTTGCGAAAGCGATCCAACTGAGCTGGGTGCCAAACGCGCCAGGCCCCACCCAGCGCGTGCGGCCCCATGACTTATTGGTATGGATCAGGGCGAGGTTGGCCAGCGCCAGGACGACGAAGGTCAGTGTTCTCGCAAGCTCATCTTGCTCAGACGCTACCGGCGCAAAGAACCTCATACCCGCATACGTCGCGAGAAGCAGTATCAGTAAGCCAATGCCCTGGCAGAGGCCGCGTATCATCACTGCGCTGTCGAACAACCGTTGCTCCTTTCGACGTGGAGGAGCCTTCATCGCATCCGGCTCAAGCGGTTCGGCCTCGAACACGACCGAGCAGGCAGGGTCGATGATCAGTTGCAAGAACAAAATGTGCGCCGGCATCAGCACCATCGGCCAGCCGAAAAGCACTGGAAGCATCGATAGGCCGACGATCGGCACGTGTACGGCCACCACAAACACAATCGCCTTGCGCAAGTTGGCGAAAATGCGGCGGCCATAGCGCACGGCGGTCACCAACGACTCGAAATCATCATTGAGCAAAACCAGCGCGGCCGCCTCGCGTGCGACCTCGGTGCCACGCGCACCCATCGCAACGCCAATATCGGCTGCCTTCAGTGCAGGCGCGTCGTTGACACCGTCGCCGGTCATGGCGACGACATCACCCTGTGCACGGAACGCGCGTACCAGGCGCAGTTTCTGCTCTGGCTGAACACGGCAGAAGATCTGCGTCGTGATCAGTCGTGCGGCCAGCTCAGAATCGTTCAGTGTGGACAGTTCGGTTCCAGTGATCACCGGCGCATCGGTGCCCAGCCCGGCCTGCCTGGCGACCGACATCGCTGTGGCCGGGTGGTCGCCCGTCATCATCACCACACGGATGCCGGCGGCTCGGCACTCGGCAATAGCCTGCGGCACATCTGGACGAATCGGATCTTCGAGCCCGACCAATCCTAGAAACCTGAAGTCGAAGTCGTGCTGTAAACCGGGCAATACCTCGGCGGCGAAGGTCGCCTGTGCGACGCCGAGAACGCGAAGGCCGTCTGCCGCCATCGCCAGCACCTGAGCCGCAATGCGCGCGCTGCGAACGGGATCCATATGGCACAAATCGACGATTGCCTCGGGCGCTCCCTTTGCGGCAATGAGTCGCTCTCGTTGATTCGGTGATTGCCACACCCGCGACATTGCCAGCATCTGGGGTGACAAGGGATAGTCGTCGATCAGCGTCCAGTCGGCGTGAAGGTGCTCGGTGAGCGCCAGCAGGCTCTGCCCGGTCTCGCCGATGGCCGACTCCATCGGGTCGAAAGCATGGCGGTGGCTGGCGAGAACCGCGTACTCAAGCACACCATGGAGCGCCTCCTGCAAAGGCGTGCCGCCGTCAGTACCATCTCTGGCGACTTCATACTCAGCCTCCTCGGACCAAAGGCGCCTGACCGTCATTCTGTTAGCCGTCAGCGTACCGGTCTTGTCGACGCATAAGACGGTGGTCGCACCGAGCAATTCGACGGCAGGGATGCTACGCGCTAACACCTTCTCACGGGCGAGTCGCCAGGCGCCGAGGCCTAGAAAGAGCGTCAGTACAACCGGCAATTCCTCCGGTAGGATTGCCATCGCCAGCGTCAGGCCCGCCAGCATCCCATGCAGCCAGTCACCGCGCAGCAGCCCGAAAGCGATAGCGAGCGCCGCCGCCAGCGCCAGGCCTATGACAGCGACCCGCTTGACCACACGACGCGTTTGCTGTTGTGTCGGGGTGGGTTCCACCTCGATGTCTGCCAGTGACTGGCCAATCCGGCCCAGCGCACTGCGCTCGCCTGTGGCGGTGACACGTCCCTGGGCGGTGCCGCACGTGACCAATGTGCCTGAAAATGCCTGCGCTAGGGCCGCATCCATTGGCGGCGGCGCTGGATCACCAAGTGTATGAGACTGCGGCGCGACCAGCTTGCTGACTGGCATGGATTCTCCGGTCAGCAAGGACTCATCAATTGATAGGTTGGCGCATGTTGTCAGTTGCAGGTCAGCGGGTACGCGATCGCCTTCAGCCAGCATCACAACATCGCCAACGACCAGGTCCCGCGCGGGAACGCTGCACTCCTTACCTTCCCTTAGCACTTTAGCCCTTGGGCTGGAGAGGTCCCGCAACGCATTCAGGGAGCGTTCACTGCGCCGCTGTTGGACAAAGCTGATGCTCATCACGACGAAGACAAAGCCCAGCAACATCAGGGCTTCCTGGACATCGCCCAGCACCATGTACAAAGCGCCGCACGCGACCAGCAGGAGAAACATCGGCTCGAAGGCCACGTCACACATCAGGCGCAAGGCGCTGCGTCGGCGGGAGGCGGGGAGTTCGTTCGGCCCGTCCTGCGCCAGACGTTGCTGCACCTCTGCCTCGCACAAACCCTCAAGCGGCGTCTGCGAACCTGAATGAGGTAGCTCAGCGTTCACAACGCGGCCGTTATGAGTGGGTGATCGTGACTCGAATCAAGGGGGTGCAATGGGGCAATGTGTGTCATCAGGTTCTGTACCCCCATGGCGCTGCGATACCTGCAGGCTGGCTCTATAACGATGTGATGTCCTGTCTCGAGGCTTGTAGTCGTATCGACCTCGAGGCATGCGTCTAAGACCATCATGTAATCCGTCCTACAGGTACGCTAGCACAACGTTGCTTTAAATATTGCGGCATTCGCCGCTCTCGATAAGGGAGCCCCAAGAACGCCTGAATCAGTTTGGCCCTTTGCGGATATCCAGGCTCAGAGCGTGCCGTTTTCATCGTGCAGTTGGGACTTTAGATGTATGCGAAACATCGATGTCCAGCTCATTTCACGCGTCCGGCTGTCTTGTATAAACCTGAATTGTTACAGAAATGGAAAATTACTTTCACGGGAAACGAGGTCATTCCATCGGCGGGAAAGTGTTATAAGTTTTTCACCTTAGGCTCTGCCCTGTACTAAAAATAAACCGTTATAAAACGGTACCTTGCGCTGCGCAGTCAATGCGTTGCGACTTAGAAACCTTCTCATCTGCCATCGACTTATGACTCTTCGCTTTTGACCGCCTGACTTCAGGGGAGACCCTGCTGACTGTGCGTTGAGAGACGAGGCAGCTCTATTAAAAACAGGGGAACAAACAATGTCTTTTAAGTGGAATTTGGTGGCGCTGACGGTCTCGCTGGGTGCTAGTCAACTAGCGTCAGCCGCGGGTGTGGAGGACCAAGCGACTGCCAAGGGGTTTGTTGAAGGCAGTAGTTTGAACCTGCTGCTTCGTAACTTTTATTTTGATCGTGACGGTAAGAATTCGGCGGGTGATAAACAGGACTGGTTGCAGGTGATACAAGGCAACTTCTCCTCCGGTTTCACCCAAGGCACCATCGGTTTTGGTGTAGATGCTTACGGATACTGGGGCGTGAAGCTGGACGGTGGCAAAGGCAATGCAGGCTCTGGCAACTTGCCGGTCGACAGCAACGGCCGACCGGAGAATGACTTCAGCAGTGCAGGCGCGTCGATCAAGGCACGGTTCTCCAAGACTGAACTGCATTATGGCAACTTGCAGCCCAACAACCCGGTCCTGGCCACGGCGGGTACTCGCGCCACGCCTCAAACAGCGACTGGCTTCAACCTGTTGAGCAGCGAAATTGAAGGGTTGAACTTCGACGCCGGGCACTTCACCAGCAGTAACGGTCCGACCACGACCAACAATAGCCACGAATTGTATGCCGGTTATGCCAACATACCGGCCAAGAGCATTGACTACCTCGGTGGCAAGTACACGCTGACCGATAACTTGTCCATGAGCGTGTTTGCCTCGGACCTCAAGGACGTCTGGCATCAATACTACGGTAATGCCAACTACACGATTCCGTTCACTGCCGATCAATCATTGAACCTGGACTTCAACATCTACCGCACCACCGACTCCGGCCAGTCCAAAGCCGGTTCCATCAACAACACCACTTGGTCGTTGGCAGCGGCGTACTCTTTCCTGAGTGCTCATACCGTCACACTGGCATTCCAGAAGGTTCACGGCGACACGCCGTTCGACTATGTGGCCGTGGGTAATAACAAGTCGGGTGATCTGGCCGACTCCATCTTCCTGGCCAACTCGGTTCAATATTCTGACTTTAACGGCCCAGGCGAAAAGTCCTGGCAGGCCCGTTATGACTTGAACATGGCGACTTATGGCGTGCCAGGGCTGAGTTTTATGACGCGCTACCTCAACGGTGACAATATCGACGGCACGCACATGCCGGTCGGCAGCGCCTACCGTGCCTATGGTTATGGTGCTGACGGCAAGCACCATGAAACCAACTTTGAAGCCAAATACGTGGTGCAGAGCGGCCCGGTCAAAGACTTGTCGATGCGCGTGCGTCAAGCCTGGCACCGCGGTAACGCTGATCAGGCGGAAGGGGATTACAACGAAACCCGTCTGATCGTGGATTACCCAATCTCGATTTTCTAAGCGGACGATCGCCGGTCAAGCCCGGAAGACGCAACGCATTGACGGCCAGTTTCAGCTCTGCTGAAGCTGGCGTTTTTGTTTGTATAACGCGTTCTTTGTCGGCGGGAGGCTATGTCCGACGCTTGCCCTACAAGGTTGAGGTTCCCGTTTTGGCAGCCTGAATCTGCGGATCGTTACGCGCTTGTGCTGATTCGGGTGCCGACCGGCCCTGAGGTCGCTTTGTTGCGAAACCCACTGACATGCGCTGGGCATTTCTCATGACCTTCCGGATGTTCTGTTGCCCAATCCTGCACTTTTTCGGATTTTTCGGATCTATCTCTATCCCAGCCATACTCATACTGCGTGTGGACATAAGAACTAGACCTGGTGCCGATGGATCATACGTTCCCGCCTCTTACCTGCCGATGGATGAACCGCCCGCGCTGGCTCGTCCTCGTGTTTCTGCTCTGCACCACCGCCTGCAGCCAGCAACAGGGGCGCGATATCGCCAGGCAATTCAGCAATGGCAAGCCTGATGAGTTTCTCCAGACCAGCGTCGACCGCATGGCCACCCTCGGCATGCGCGATAACCTGCAAAGCCTGTATCTGCTGATGAACAAGCTGTACCTGCGCAACCCCAACCAGTGGCGGCAGTCGGGTTACCTGGACGCGGTGAGCGCGGCGCGGGAAATCCGTTCGGCCATCGAAAACCGTCAACCGCTGCCCGCCCTGGGGGATCGTCGCGATCTGGCGGCCCTGAGTTACTCCTTGAGCCCCGAGTTTCGCGGCGATCGGGTCGGAGCGTTTATCTATGCGATTGGCAGCATGCTGGTGACTGCACATGGCGGGCGCACCCGGTTCTATATCTCTGACACGATCAACCCGCAATTCGTCAGCAACGCGGCGCGCAATATCGAAAAGGCCACCTGGCTGCTCAGCCAGCGTCAGGATGCCAATGGCGTGCTGCTGCTGTTTTCCAACGAGATCTCGGAGGAGGGCAGCAACCTCAGTTTCGCCGTCGAGTTCGGCAAGATCGTCGCGCGGCTCGACCTGCTGACCCAGATGCTCGATGAGCGCTACCGACGCATTGGCGTCAATTACGCGCAAAGCCTGTTGCTGATGAATTTTCTGCCGGTGCAGTGAGCGTTAGGACCGTTGAGTGCGGTGTTTCCGTTTCCTCTGTAGGAAGTGCCCTATCTTGCACTGTACTGCTTGAAACGCCCATCTGTCGGCAATAGCCTCGGACTTTTCTTAAATATGAGGCCCTACCTTGGGTAAGCGAAAAACGGTTTGGCCCACGGATCGCGAAATCCGCCTGCGATTTATCCTGTTTGCGGTGATTGACGCCGCGAGTGCGCAAGGCGTTTCTGCCGAGCTGTTGTTACCGGCACACAAACTGCTGCAGGAGTCGCCGACCGAAGCGCAATTTCGCGACGCCCTCAACAGCATTCTGACGACCGACGAAATGTACGGGTTCCGCTTTCCGGCGGGGTCGGAGGCGGATGACTTCATGTGCGCGCTGGCGTCCGCCGCGGGCTAGGAGACAGGTAGTTTTTTCAGGGACCGGGAAGGCTCTGCGCCGTGAATAAGGCGTGACCTGGCGAGCGTCCCGGTCTTCCCATCACAGTTCGCGTGCGAGGCCTGGCCTTCACGCCCCCGCATTCCAAGGACCCGCCCCATGTTGCTGCGCCAACCCCCGCTGCTTTTTGCTGCCCTGACCCTCAGTTCCCTTGTGCAGGCCGAAGACCTGCAACTGGCGCCGGTCGAAGTCACCACCAGCGAGGCCAGCGCGGCTGAAGTGGCGCAGGCGCAGCTCAAGCGCGTGCCCGGCGGCACCAATTACATCGACATGGGCAGCGTGCAACAGGGGCGGGTGAGCACCAACGAGGACGTGTTCAAGTATCAGGCTGGGGTGTACGCCAAGGCGGCGAATAATGAAGGCGTCAAACTCTCGATCCGTGGCTCGGGCCTCAACCGCAGCCCCGGCGCCCATGCTTCCGGGTTGTACGAGACGCTCGACGGCTTGCCGCTGACAGGCCCCGGCGGTACGCCCTATGAACTCAAGGACCCCTTGTGGCAAAGCCGCGTCGAGGTGCTGCGCGGTGCCAACGGTTTTGACCGGGGCGCGCTGGCCCTGGGTGGGGCGGTCAATTACGTGACCCACACCGGCTACGACGCCCCCAAGCTGCAAGTGCGCTACGAAGCGGGCAGTCGTGGTTATGCCCAGCGCGAGATCAGTTCGGGCCAGGTGCTGGGAGATGCCGACTATTACATCAGCCTCACCGATTCCGAATCCGACGGCTATCAGCAGCAGAGCGCCGGCACGGGCAAGGGCGTCGCGGCCAACTTCGGCTACCGTTTCAACCCGAACCTGGAGACGCGCTTTTACTTTCGCTACCGCGAAACCACCAACGACACGCCAGGCAAGCTCACGCGCTACCAGATCAGCCATGATCCGCGTGCCGCCAACAGCCTCAACGCCGCCCGCGATTCAAAACGCCTGCAACCGGGCTCCACCTGGATCGCCAACAAGACCACGTTGCAGCTCGACGACAACGCACGGCTCGAAGTCGGCCTGGCCTATCACGACTACCCGATGGACCTGCGCGAGGGCACCAATCGCCTGAAAGTCGCCTACACCGATATCAGCGGCACGCTGAACTACATTCGCCAGGACACCCTGTTCGGTCACGACAGTAAAACCACGATCGGCCTGCGCACCACCCAGGCGATGCCCAACAATGGCGCGTCGGAATACGTGCGAATTCCTGTCGGCAATACCGCAGGCTATGCCCCCGGCACCAAGACCCGCGACTACAGCTACCTGGGCTCCGACACGGTGCTGCATATCGGCAACGACCTGGAACTGGTCCCGGACCTGTGGCTGACCACCGGCCTGGCCGCGATCTACACCCGCCGCGAAACCCAGGTGACCTATCCCGACGGCCAGGCGCCGCTCAGTCAACATGACTGGGACTATGCGCCGCGCATCGGCCTGCGCTATGACTTCACCCCGCAATTGCAGGTGTACGGCAACCTGAGCCGCTCGGTCGAGCCGCCGCATGCCTGGTCGATGATCTGGGGTTCCAACAAATACTTCGGGCCGGGCAGCGGCCCGGCCACCGGCCTGCAACGCGAAGGCGTGAGTTTGAAAAACCAGACCGCCACCACCCTGGAAGTCGGCGGCCGTGGTGACGCGTGGTTCGGCCAATGGGACCTGGCACTGTACCGCTCGGAAGTGCGCCACGAGTTGCTCACCGTTGAAACCCAGGCCCAGACCCCCACCAGCAACGCGATCCTCGCCGAGGCCAACGCCAGCCCCACGGTTCACCAAGGTGTCGAACTGAGCCTGCTCAGCCCGCTGTGGGACGGCGGCGGCAGCGGTAAGCTCGCCCTGCGCCAGGCTTACACCTTCAGCGACTTCCACTACCGCAACGACGACCGCTTCGGCGACAACACCTTGCCGGGCATTCCCAAGCACTACTACCAGGCACAGTTGCGCTACAGCCATCCGACCGGTTTCTACACCAGCCTCAACACCGAGCATTCCTCGCGGGTGGCGGTGGATTACGCCAATTCCTACTACGCGGCGGCCTATACCTTACTCGGCGCCACGTTCGGCTACGACGCCCCGCAGCAGGACTGGCAAGCCTGGGTCGACCTGCGCAACCTGACCAACCGCCGCTACGCCAACACCGTCACCCCGGGTTATGACGACAATGGCCTGGACGCCGCCCGCTCCACGCCCGGGGACGGTCGGGGCATCTACACCGGCGTGTCGTGGAGCTGGCGCTGAGACACCGACAACAGGCGCTCGACTTGCGCGTGCTCCCACGTACTCATCAATGCCACTGGGTTGGTGCCATAGCGTTGCCAGCTGTCCAATGAGCCATGCCGCCCGTCGGGTGAGCGGCAGTGCTGGCACCCCACCAGCACCGTACCTTGGGTCAGCAGCACCATCCGCCAGCCGTCGGTTTCCACGCTCACCGTGTCATCCGCTGCCGCGCAGGCGCTGATGACCCGCGTTTCCAGGGCCATATCCTTGAGCACTTGATAAGCCTCCCGTGCAGAAACGGTGGCGGCGGTTGCGGTCATCGGCGGTGTCCTCGTGATGGAGCGGCGCAGTGTCGCGTGCGGGCGAGGCGGTTTCAAGCCTGAGGGCAGCGGTCGATTGCTGCCCGGGTTTCAGTCATTGCCTTGGCGCAGGCGCTTGTACAGGGTGTTGCGGCTCACGCCGAGTTCCCGCGCCAGGTGGGAAATATTCCCGCCTGCCGCTTTCAAGCGCCGCGTCAGGTCAATGCTGTCCTCCAGAGGCGCGCTGGTGGGCAGCGGCGCCGTCACGTTCAGATCGACGAAGAAGTCGTCCGGCAGATGCTCCGGGCGGATCGGCTGCTCCTCGGCCATGGCCAACGCCACCTGCAACACACTGCTGACCTGGCGCAAATTGCCCGGCCACGGGTGCTGCTCGAACAACGCCAACACCTCGGCGCTCAGCCCGGCCCATTGCTTCGGTTCGCGGTGTTGCTGCCACAGTTGTTGGAACAACGCCCGCTTGTCAGTGCGCTCGCGCAGTGGCGGCAACTCCAGGGTCAGCCCGCCAATGCGGTAGTACAAATCCTCACGGAAGCGCCCGGCCTGCACCTGCTCGCGTAGCACATGGTTGGTGGCGGAGATGATGCGCAAATCCACCGGGAACAACTCGCTGCTGCCCACCGGTTGCACGCAGCGTTCCTGTAAGACCCGCAGCAAGCGGGCCTGGGTCGGCAGTGGCATATCACCGATCTCGTCGAGAAACAGCGTGCCCTTGTCGGCCTTGCGGATCAGGCCGACGCTGCCTTTTTGATTGGCGCCGGTGAAGGCGCCTTTTTCGTAGCCGAACAGTTCCGATTCCACCAGCTCAGCGGGAATCGCCGCACAGTTCACCGCGATAAATGCCTGTTGGCTGCGCGAACTGGCCTGGTGCAGGGCTTTGACGAATACCTCTTTGCCCACGCCGGTTTCACCGTGGATCAGCAGCGGAATGTCCTTTTCCAGCAGGCGCTCGGCCTGGCGCACGGCTTTTTCCACGCGCACATCGCCAAAATGCAGGGTCTTGAGGCTGATCGGTGCGGCTTGCGGCGGTGCCGGTTCGCTGAAAACCCGCGCGTGTACCGGCATCTGCTTGGGCCGCTTCAACAAACACTGGAAGCGATTGCGGCCGGCCGCCTGCAAGGAGAACGGCAAACCCTCCGGCTGATTCAGTAACTCCAGCATCGACACCTTGAACAAGCGGTCGATCATCACCCGCGACAGGCTGATGCCCAGCAGGTTGTCGGCGCGGCGGTTGGCCGATAACACCTGGCCGCTTTCATCAAAGATCAGCAAGCCCGCCCATTGGCTGTCGAGGTTGTTCAGCCCGGTGTTGAAGGTCAGCTGGAAATGCTCGCCGCGAAACAGGTTGAGGATCAGCCGGTTTTCCACGGTCTGGCTCATCATCTTGACCATGCCCAGGGTGTGGGAGGGCGGCAGGTAGCTGTCGCTGGACACGTCCAGCACCGCGATGATTTCGCGCTGGGCGTCGAAGATCGGCGCCGCCGAACCGGTCATGAAGCGGTTGGCCTTGAGGAAGTGTTCATCGTGTTCGATATGCACCGCCTGGGCACAGGCCAGCGCGGTGCCGATGGCATTGGTGCCGCTGGAACGCTCCATCCAGCTGGCGCCGGGGCTGAAGCCACGGGCCAACTTGGGGTCGATAAAGCGCTGGGTGCCCCACGACGTCAAAACCTGGCCCTGGTTGTCGGCCAGCATGATCAGGCAGTTGGAGTTGCTCAGGATGTTCTCGTAGTAAGGCAACACTTCCTGGTGGGTGGTCTGCACCAGGGAATGCTGGCTCTCCAGCAATTGGCTGATGCCCTCGGCGGGCAGTTGGTCAAAGCTGGGTGGGCTCTGGTGGTCCAGGCCGAATGCGCGGCAGCGGCGCCAGGACTCCTGGATGAGGGTGTCGTGAGTCAGCGGTTCGGCCATGGAGACCTTCTTTTTATTGTTTTTGGGTCTTGCGCAATCTAACGGATGTCACCCGGTCAATGTGGGAGGGGGCAAGTCGAATAGTCGCACCGCCCCTCCCGCATGTGTTCTGCGTTGTTCAGTCAATCGGGTTCAAACAGTGTTGTTCAGAACTGTTCATTGTCAACCCGCTGAGTGTTCAGTTGTTCAGTCCGAATTGTTCATTTTTGTTCGCTCCCGAACCTCGCTTTCAGTGCATTTCCTTGTGGATCAAGCACCTGCTGCGGTTGGCACGAAACTCGCTGTGACCACTGGCCAGATTCATTCCAATAATAAAAAAGGGCGTGTCATGTCATTGACCCTGGAACATGTCTCCCGCGTCATCGAAGGCCAGACCTGGATCGACGACGCCAATCTGCGTTTCGAGGCCGGCTCCTTCAATGTGCTGCTCGGTCGCACCCTGTCCGGCAAGACCAGCCTGATGCGCCTGATGGCCGGCCTGGACAAGCCCGACAGCGGCCGCATCCTGATGAACGGCGTGGATGTCACCGCTAAACCGGTGCGCCTGCGCAACGTGTCGATGGTGTATCAACAGTTCATCAACTACCCGACCATGACCGTGTTCGAGAACATCGCCTCGCCGTTGCGCCAGGCCGGTGTGTCCAACGAGCTGATCCAGAGCAAGGTGCTGGAAACCGCGAAGATGCTGCGCATCGAGAAGTTCCTCAAGCGCCACCCGCTGGAGCTGTCCGGCGGCCAGCAGCAACGCACGGCGATGGCCCGCGCGTTGGTGAAGGATGCCGAACTGATCCTGTTCGATGAGCCGTTGGTGAACCTGGACTACAAACTGCGCGAAGAGCTGCGTCAGGAAATGCGCGAGCTGTTCAAGGCCCGCCACACCATTGCGATTTACGCCACCACCGAGCCCAACGAAGCGCTGGCACTCGGCGGCACCACCACCATCCTCCACGAAGGCCGGGTGATCCAGAGCGGCAAGGCGGCCGAGGTCTATCACCAGCCGCAGACCGTATTGGCCGCCGAGTTGTTTTCCGAACCGCCGATCAACCTGATGCCGGGCAGCATCAGCGGCAATGAAGTGAGCTTCGCCAATTTCGTACACTTCCCACTCAATGTTGACCTGCGTCCCATCGGCGAGGGCGAGTTCCGCTTTGGCGTGCGCCCCAGCCATATCAGCCTGGTGCCCAGCAACGACGACGACCTCGAACTGGCGGTGACCGTGGAAGTCGCCGAGATCAGCGGCTCGGAAACCTTCCTGCATGTGCGCAGCGAGCATTTCCTGCTGGTGCTGCACTTGCCGGGGGTGCATGAGTACGACGTCGACGCGCCGATCCGTGTGTATATCCCCACCCATAAACTGTTTGTGTTCGATGGCCAGGGCCGTTTGGTCCAGGCCCCCGGACGCCGTGTCGCGAGGGTTGCCTGATGGCCGAGATCCATTTGCAGAACCTGGCGCACAGCTACAGCCCTACGCCGACAGGTCCCGAGGACTACGCCATTCGGGAAATGAACCACGTATGGGAGCAGGGCGGCGCCTACGCCTTGCTCGGGCCTTCGGGCTGCGGCAAATCAACCCTGCTCAATATCATCTCCGGCCTGCTCAGCCCGTCCGAAGGGCACGTGCTGTTCGACCATAAAGTGGTCAACGAGCTGACCCCGGAAAAACGCAACATCGCCCAGGTGTTCCAGTTCCCGGTGGTGTACGACACCATGACGGTGTTCGACAACCTGGCTTTCCCGTTGCGTAACCAGGGCATGGCCGAGGCGAAAATTCACAGCAAGGTGCAGGAAATCGCCGAAGTCCTCGACCTGCAAAGCCTGCTGAGCAAAAAGGCACGCAACCTCACCGCCGACGAAAAACAGAAAGTCTCCATGGGCCGGGGCCTGGTGCGCGACGACGTCTCGGCGATCCTGTTCGATGAACCGCTGACGGTGATCGACCCGCACCTCAAATGGAAACTGCGACGCAAGCTCAAGCAGATCCACGAGCAGTTCAATATCACCATGGTCTACGTGACCCACGACCAGCTGGAAGCCTCGACCTTCGCCGACAAGATCGCGGTGATGTACGGCGGGCAAATCGTGCAATTCGGCACGCCGCGGGAGTTGTTCGAGCGGCCGAGCCATACGTTTGTCGGCTATTTCATCGGCAGCCCTGGGATGAATCTGATCGAAGTGCAGGCCGAGGCCGGCGGAGTGCGCTTTGCCGACACCCATCTGCGGTTGTCCGAGGCCGTGCAGCAACGCCTCGCCGACACGCCCTACACGACCTTGCAGGTGGGTATCCGCCCGGAATTCATTCATGTGTGGGATGAGCATAACCCTGACGCACTGCAAGCCGACGTCACCCATATTGAAGACCTCGGCACCTACAAGATCCTGACCCTGAACCTGGACGGCGCCACCCTGAAAGTGCGCCTGGCCGAAGACAAACCGGTGCCCGAAGGCACCGCCTCTATCAGCTTCCCCGCGCAGTGGCTGATGCTCTACGCCGACGATTACCTGCTGGAGGTGCGGCCATGAATAAGGTGCAGAACAACAAGGCCTGGTGGTTGGTGTTGCCGGTGTTCCTGCTGGTGGCATTCAGTGCGGTGATCCCGATGATGACGGTGGTCAACTACTCGGTGCAGGACATTTTCGACCAGTCCAGCCGCTATTTCGTCGGCGCCGACTGGTACAAACAGGTGCTGCTCGACCCGCGTCTGCACGACTCGCTGCTGCGCCAGTTCATCTACTCGGCGTGCGTGCTGCTGATCGAAATCCCGCTGGGCATCGCCATCGCCCTGACCATGCCGACCAAGGGCCGCTGGTCGTCGCTGGTGCTGATCATCCTCGCCATTCCGTTGCTGATTCCGTGGAACGTGGTGGGCACCATCTGGCAGATTTTCGGCCGCGCCGATATCGGCCTGCTCGGCTCTACCCTCAATGCGCTGGGCATCAGCTACAACTACGCGGCCAACACCATGGACGCCTGGGTCACGGTGCTGGTGATGGATGTCTGGCACTGGACCTCCCTGGTGGCGCTGCTGTGCTACTCGGGGCTGCGCGCTATTCCAGATGTGTACTACCAGGCGGCGCGTATCGATCGGGCGTCGGCCTGGGCGGTTTTCCGACATATCCAGCTGCCGAAGATGAAAAGTGTGCTGCTGATCGCGGTGATGCTGCGCTTCATGGACAGTTTCATGATCTACACCGAGCCCTTCGTACTGACCGGTGGCGGGCCGGGTAACGCCACCACGTTCCTCAGCCAGACGCTGACCCAGATGGCTGTCGGCCAATTCGACCTGGGCCCGGCCGCGGCGTTTTCCCTGGTGTACTTCCTGATCATCCTGTTGGTGTCCTGGCTGTTCTACACCGCCATGACCCATTCCGACGCCAACCGCTGAGGCCACCAACATGAGCAAGCGCAAAGTCATACCGCTGCTGATCTACATCCTGTTCCTGCTGGTGCCGATCTACTGGCTGCTGAACATGTCCTTCAAAAGCAATACCGAAATCCTCGGCGGGCTGACGCTGTTTCCGCAGGATTTCACCCTGGCCAACTACAAGGTGATCTTCACTGACCCGAGTTGGTACACCGGCTATCTCAACTCGCTGTACTACGTGAGCCTGAACACGCTGATCTCCTTGAGCGTGGCGCTGCCGGCGGCGTATGCGTTCTCGCGCTATCGCTTCCTGGGCGACAAGCACCTGTTTTTCTGGCTGCTGACCAACCGCATGGCGCCGCCGGCGGTGTTTCTGTTGCCGTTTTTCCAGCTGTATTCGTCCATCGGCCTGTTCGACACGCATATCGCGGTGGCCCTGGCGCACTGCCTGTTCAACGTGCCATTGGCGGTGTGGATTCTCGAAGGCTTCATGTCGGGTGTGCCCAAGGAAATCGACGAAACCGCCTACATCGACGGCTACTCCTTCCCCAAGTTCTTTGTGAAGATTTTTATCCCATTGATCGGCTCCGGTATCGGCGTGACGGCGTTTTTCTGCTTCATGTTTTCCTGGGTCGAACTGCTGCTGGCGCGCACCCTGACTTCGGTCAACGCCAAGCCCATCGCCGCGGTGATGACCCGCACCGTCTCGGCATCGGGGATCGACTGGGGCGTACTGGCGGCGGCGGGGGTGTTGACCATCCTGCCCGGCATGCTGGTGATCTGGTTTGTACGCAACCACGTGGCCAAGGGCTTTGCCCTGGGCCGGGTCTGAGGAGTCGATGATGGAATGGATGGCCTGGACCACCCCCACTGCGCTGTTCTTTGGCGGTATCGCCCTGATTCTGGCGGGCATGACCACTTGGGAATTGCGCGCGCCGAGTATCCCTCGGCGCGGGTTTCTGCCGATCAGCACCACCCGTGGTGATCGTTTGTTTATCGGTCTTCTCGGTAGCGCCTACCTGCACCTGCTGGTGATCGGCGTAACCGACTGGAGCATCTGGGTGGCGTCCGCGCTCTCCCTTGTATGGCTGTTGTGTGTGATGCGTTGGGGCTAGTGCGGATGCCTCTATTCCCTGTAGGAGCGAGCTTGCTCGCGAAATTCGTCAACGATAACGCGGCGTTTCTGGGCGTGCGCGGTGTCTGGGCGTTTTTCGCGAGCAAGCTCGCTCCTACAAGGGGTGTGTGGCGTTTGTAGTCCCTTTTGAAATCAACCAGGAGGTCTCTATGTTCGATAAAAACAATAAGCTGCGACATAGCATTTCATTGGCCGCCGTACTGGCCCTCAGCGGTTTGAGTGCCACGGCCTGGGCCGATGCGTATGAAGAAGCGGCGAAAAAATGGATCGGCAGCGAGTTCAAACCGTCGACCCTCACGGCCGACCAGCAGCTCGAGGAACTCAAGTGGTTCATCAAGGCCGCCGAACCGTTCCGTGGGATGAAGATCAACGTGGTGTCGGAAACCCTCACCACCCATGAGTACGAATCCAAGGTTCTGGCCAAGGCCTTCAGTGAAATCACCGGTATCAAGCTGACCCACGACCTGCTGCAGGAAGGCGATGTGGTGGAAAAGCTGCAAACCCAGATGCAGTCCGACAAGAACATCTATGACGGCTGGGTCAACGATTCCGACCTGATCGGTACGCACTTTCGCTACGGTAAAACCGAATCCATCACCGACCTGATGGCCAACGAAGGCAAGGACTTCACCTCGCCGACCCTGGATATCAAGGACTTTATCGGTATCTCCTTCACCACCGCGCCGGACGGCAAGATCTACCAGTTGCCCGACCAGCAATTCGCCAACCTGTACTGGTTCCGCGCTGACTGGTTCGAGCGGCCGGAGCTGAAAGCCAAGTTCAAGGAAAAATACGGCTACGACCTCGGCGTGCCGGTGAACTGGTCGGCCTATGAAGACATCGCCAAGTTCTTCAGCGAGGACGTCAAGCAAATCGACGGCAAGCGCATCTATGGGCATATGGACTACGGCAAGAAAGACCCGTCCCTCGGCTGGCGCTTCACCGATGCCTGGTTCTCCATGGCCGGTGGCGGCGACAAGGGTTTGCCCAACGGTTTGCCGGTGGACGAGTGGGGCATTCGCGTCGAGGACTGCCACCCGGTGGGCTCCAGCGTCACCCGGGGCGGCGACACCAACGGCCCGGCCGCCGTGTTCGCCACGCAGAAATACGTGGACTGGATGAAAGCCTACGCACCGCCGGAAGCGGCGGGCATGACCTTCTCCGAATCCGGCCCGGTGCCGTCCCAGGGCAACATCGCCCAGCAGATCTTCTGGTACACCGCGTTCACGGCCGACATGACCAAGCCGGGCCTGCCCGTGGTCAACGCCGACGGCACGCCGAAATGGCGTATGGCGCCGTCGCCCGTCGGGCCTTATTGGGAAAAGGGCATGAAGAAGGGTTATCAGGACGTGGGTTCCTGGACCTTCCTCAAGTCGACGCCTGAGAAGCAGAAGCTCGCGGCCTGGCTGTACGCGCAGTTCGTCACCTCGAAAACCGTGTCGCTGAAGAAAACCATCGTCGGCCTGACGCCGATCCGTGAGTCGGACATCAATTCCCAGGCCATGACCGACCTGGCGCCGAAGCTTGGCGGCCTGGTGGAGTTCTACCGCAGCCCTGCCCGGGTCGAGTGGACCCCGACCGGCACCAACGTGCCGGACTATCCACGCCTGGCGCAATTGTGGTGGAGCAACATTGCGGCGGCGGCCAGCGGCGAGAAAACCCCGCAACAGGCGCTCGACAACCTGGCCAAGGAGCAAGACGCGATCATGACGCGCCTGGAGCGCTCCAAAGTGCAACCGGTGTGCGGTCCGAAAATGAACCCGGAGCGTGACGCCCAATACTGGTTCGACCAGCCGGGCGCGCCGAAGCCGAAACTGGCCAACGAGAAACCCAAAGGCGAAACCGTGGCCTACGGCGACCTGCTCAAGCAGTGGGAGGCGGCGCGTAAATAATCAGTTCAGGCAAACGCGGTAAGCACTGTAGGAGGGGGCGTGCCCCCGATAGCGGTGGTTCAGTCAATACATGTATCGACTGGCGCAATCGGGGGCAAACCCCCTCCCACATTTTGATCTTCATCTGCCAGGGGAATCTGCCGGTTCCCCAATAAACCGCTTGGCCAGGAAGCCATACAACAGATACCCGAACGCCAGCACCAGCATCGCGCCAAATACCGCTTCTTCACCGCAGGCATAAATCGCATACAGCGAATACCCCACAGACACCAGCACCACCAGCGTATTGCGCGCCTGCACCGTCGCGCTGGCGTGTGCCTTGTACATCATCACCAGCAGGCCGGTGAGGGCGGTCACGTAGGGCAGCAGGTTGGTCACCACCGCCAGGTTCACCAGTTTGCTGAACTGCGCGCTGGCGCTGGGCGAGATGGTCGACAAGGCAATCAGGCTTTGCAGCGCGGCACACGCCAGCAGCCCCAGCACCGGTGCATTCGCGGCGCTGATGCGGCTGAAAAACCGCGGAAACAGGCGTTGGTCCGCCGACATCTTGGCCGTTTGCGCCAGGGTGAATTGCCAGCCCAGTAACGAGCCGATACAGGCCACCACCGCCAACGCCATGATCAGCTTGCCGACCCAGGGGCTGAACATCTGTGCGTAAACCAGTGCGAACGGTGCGGAGGACGCCGCCAGTTCGGCATTGGGCACGATGCCCTGGATCACCGCAGTCGACAGCACGTACACCACCGCCACCCCAAGCGTGCCGAGCAGGCAGGCCAGGGGCACGGTGCGGTTGGGGTTCTCCACCGCGTCGTAGCCCTGGGCGGCCGACTCCATGCCAAGAAACGCCCACAGGGTCAGAGGAATACTCGCACTGACGGCGTCCCACAGGTGCCGTTGGTGTGGGTTCCAGGCGGCCGTGAACACCTCGGGCTTGAAATAGAACCAACCGATCACGCAGAGCCCCGCCACTGGAATGATCACGCCCCATACCGTGACCACTCCGATGCGCCCGGTGATGCGCGGGCCGCCGAAGTTGGCCACGGTGGTCAGCCAGATCAGCGCCAGGCTGCCGACGAACAACGGCCCCGGCCCGCTGCCCAGCCACGGAATGAACGACGACAAATAACCCACCGCCGAAATCGCAATCGCCACATTGGCAATGATCAGCGACAGAAAATACAGAAACGAACACAGGAAAAACCCCGACTTGCCGTGGGCCTCCTCGGTATACGCCGACATCCCACCGCTGCGGGTACAGAACAGCCCGCATTGAGCAAAGCCGTAGGCAATCGCCATCGAACCGAGCGCAGTGACGACCCACGACAGCAGCGAAATCGCGCCCAGTTGCGCCATGCTGGCCGGCAACATGATGATCCCCGAGCCCATCATGTTGATCGCTACGAGGGTGGTCAGGCCCAACAGGCTCATCTTCTTGCTTGGTGCGGCCATCCAGAACTCCTTGTGATCAACGCAAAACCTGAGCTGTGCTTTCGCTGCGCCAACCCTGCGCGGCGGCAGTCGGGCGACATCGTCACGCGCAGGATGCCCGTCTCGGTGCGACGGTGTTCGGCTTTGGCGGTGAAGGCGCGTTATTCGATCAAGCGGCTATTCATTGAGGGCCATGCTGATCCCACTGATGAAACTTGCGCAAGGAAAAAGCCGAAATAGGCAGGATTGGCGTAGGGACAGCGGCGTCCCTGGGTAGGACGCTCGCTACTGTGCTCACTCAACGGTTCGATTTATCACCCCGACGCCTGAGCCGCACATTCAAGGGCGGCTCAAAGGGAGGGATCAGGCCATGGCCTGCGGTTGGATGCGCAGTTCGCGCTCGACATCCTTGGCCAACCCACTGGCCAGAAACAACGGGGCGAGGCGCTTGTGCAGCTGTGGCTCGACAAACTCCTTCACCGTCGGCAATGCCAGCACACCACTGAGCGGCAACTCCGCCTTGGTGTACGACAGCCACGCCTTTTTCAACATCAACAGCACATCGCTGCCGGCCGTCGAGGCAAAGCGGCGGTGGGTGGGTTTGGTGTCGAGGTTGAAGGTGTGCTGGAACTCATAGCCGGTTTCCTCCCCGCCAGCGGCAGCACAGCGCACGCAGGTGCAGGGGCCGTCGCCGAATGCGTTGCGCAGGTAGGCGTTGAAGTCCACCACGGGTTTGAGTGACAGACGCTTATCCACCTCGAACAGGTCCCCGGTCATTTTTTCGTCAGTGTTCAACGTCCAATTCCTTGCTGGTAGGCGGCTTTTCAAAGCGCGGCACAATAGCAGCCAAGCACGGTTTTGGGGACTATTTGCATCACATTAGCGCCGGACGCCGGCTTGCCGGCGACAGCGTTTCGGTCGCCGGCAAGCCCGCCGCCATCCTCAATCGGCGGAAAACTTGAAGAGGGTGCGCTGGGTGTAGGTCTGCCCGGGGTCCAAGCGTGTCGAGGCAAACGTCGGTTGGTTCGGCGCATCGGGAAAGTGCTGGGTCTCCAGTGTGAAACCGCTCCAATGCAGGTAGGTTTTGCCTGCCTTGCCCTTCACCGAGCCATCGAGGAAGTTGCTGGTATAGAACTGCACCCCAGGTTCCGTGGTGTAGAGCTGCAAACGGCGGCCGGAGGCGGGGTCGTACACGTCGGCGGCGAGTTGCTTGATGTCGCCTTGGGTATCCAGCGCCCAGTTGAAGTCAAACCCGCCCTGTTTCGGCTCGGCGAATTTGAGTTGCGGATGCGCGTCCTTGATGTGCTGGCCGATGGCGGTGGGCTGGAGAAAGTCCATCGGCGTGCCCTTGACCGGTGCCACTTCACCGGTGGGAATCAAGGTGGCATTCACCGGCGTGTAGTGGCTGGCGTGCAAGGTCGCCACCTGCTTGAGGATGTCGCCGTTGCCCGCGCCAGCGAGGTTGAAATAGCTGTGGTTGGTGAGGTTGAGCACCGTCGGTTTGTCGGTGGTGGCCTTGTAGTCGATGTGCAATTCGTTGTTGTCGTTGAGCCGATAGGTGACTTCGGTGGTCAGGTTGCCGGGAAAGCCCATCTCGCCGTCCTTGGACAGGTAGGTCAGGGTCACGCCGACCGAATCCTTGTCCTTGACGGGCTTGGCTTGCCACACGCGCTTGTCGAAGCCCTGGGCGCCGCCATGCAGCGAATTGGGACCGTCGTTGAGCGGCACCTGATAACGCTTGCCGTCGAGCTCGAACGCACCGCCGGCCAGGCGATTGCCGAAGCGGCCAATGGTCGCGCCAAAAAACGCCGTCCCGCGCTGATAGCCCTGCACATCATCGAAGCCGAGCACCACGTCCTCGACCTTGCCGTGCTTGTCCGGCACTTTCAGCGCCTGCAACACGCCGCCATAGGTGATGACCGTGGCTTGCATGCCATGGCTGTTGCGCAATATGTACTGCTCGACAGCGGTGCCGTCGTTGGTTTTTCCGAAGGGTTTGTGTTCACTGGACAGACCGGCGGCCTGCGCGCCACCGCTGGCGATCAGCATGGACAAGGCGAGGCCGGACAACAGGTATCGAGGGTGCTTCATGGTCGAACTTCCTTTTGTTGTTTTGAGTGGAATAGTTCTACTAATGTGCGATATTTTGTCGGTGAGGCCGCAAATTTATAGCCTTAAACGCCGATTTCGTAAAATAAAATAAGACTAATTGATCGAGGCAACCTTGATATGAGTACTGAACAGGCCGTTTATCCCGACCTCAAGGGCAAGACCGTATTGATTTCCGGAGGCGCTTCGGGGATCGGCGAATTCATGGTGCGAGCCTTCGCCGGGCAGGGGGCCAAGGTGGCGTTCGTCGACCGCGCGCAAGGCCAGGGCGAGCGCCTGGCCGCGTTGTTGAGTGCCCAGGGGCACACCGTCGAGTTCGGTCACTGCGATATCACCGACGAGATTGCCTACAAGGCCGCGATTGCGCGCTTCGAATACGCCCTGGGGCCGATCACCGTGTTGGTGAACAATGCCGCCAACGACGTGCGTCATACCCTGGAGGAGGTTGATTCGGAGACGTTCGACAAGCTGATCGCGGTCAACCTCAAGCACGCCTTTTTTGCCGCCAAGGCTGTGGTGCCGATGATGAAACGTGCGGGTGGCGGTTCGATCATCAACCTGGGCTCCGTTGGCTGGATGATGGCCTCCGCTGGCTACCCGGTGTACGCCGCCAGCAAGGCCGCCGCCCATGGCATGACGCGGGCGCTGGCGCGTGAGCTGGGCCCGGACCGTATCCGCGTCAATACGCTGGTGCCGGGCTGGGTGATGACCGAAAAACAATTGACGATGTGGGTCGACGACGCCGCCAAGGAACTGATCAGCCGCAGCCAGTGCCTGCCTGGCAGCGTATTGCCGGAACACATCGCCAGCATGGCGCTGTTTCTCGCCTCGCAGGCGTCAGCGATGTGTTCGGCGCAGAACTTCATTGTCGATGGCGGCTGGGTGTAACTCCGGTCACTCGATGGGGTAGCGCTTGAAGGCCGGGTGCTGCTCCAGGCGTTCGGCGTGGCGTTGCACATGGGGGAACGCATCCGCCTTGACCACCGAGGCCACGGTGAACTGGCTGAAGGACCAGGCGACCGCCACCGTCAGCGAGGCCTGGGTCAGCGCTTCGCTGTCGGCCTGGCTCAGGTGTTTGTCCAGCAGCGTATACGCGGCCAGCAATTGCCCGCTGACGCGGTCGAGCCACGGCGCATGCTGCTTCTCGGCCGGCCGCAGGTTGTGTTCATAGACGATCTGCACGCTTTTCTCACAGGCCGCCAGGGCCAGCCCGAGCAACTGCAGGTCCTTGGCGCGTGCCGCGGGGGGCTGCGGCAGCAGCTTTCTGTCAGCTGGCGCGAGGGTTTCGAGGTAATCCAGGATCAGGCTGGAGTCCATCAACACGGTCCCATCGTCCAGCACCAGGGTGGGCGCCTTGACCACGGGGTTGATCCGCGCGAATGCGTTGTAGGTGCTGAACACGGACAAGGGCTCATGCACAAAATCCACCCCGTACAGTTCCAGGGAAATGGCCACGCGACGTACATAAGGCGAGTCCAGCATGCCGACCAGTTTCATAAAGCCTCCTTGGTAATGGGTAGTTGGCAGGATTGGTTAATTTAGGTAACTTTAAAGCGGCTGCAGGTCCTGCAATATCGATTATTTTTACCGTAAAAGGTTAGCTGAGCTTACATGATCGCATTTCCTCCCTTGACCTGCCTGCGCAGCTTCGAAGCCACCTCGCGATTGGGCAGCGTGACCTTGGCGGCCAGGGAACTGCACGTTACCCACTCAGCCATCAGCCAGCAGATCAAGGTGCTGGAAGAGCTCGTCGGTCTGGCCCTGTTCGTGCGCGAAGGTCGCGGCCTGCGGGTGAGCGAAGACGGGCGCCTGTACGCCTTGCAGATTCGCAAGGCGCTGGGAGATATCGCCGAAGCCACGCGCTTGATCCAGGCCCAACCCAAGACCGATGAACTGGTGGTCGCGGTGCTGCCCTCGTTCGGCTGCTCCTGGCTGGTCCCACGCCTGCCGACGTTCCAGGCGTTGTACCCGCATATCCGCATTCGCTTGCAAGCCAGTCTGAGCATTTCCAACCTGCATCAGGAATCGGTCGATATCGGCATCCGCATGGGCGAGGGCGATTGGGACGGCGTGGAACAGCGGCTGTTGTTTCACGATGAAGTGATCGCCGTGGCCGCGCCTCATTTCAATCACGGGCAGTTGCCGCAGACACCACAGCAGATCGTCGACAGCCCGGTCATCCATAGCACCGAGTCCTGGCTGCCATGGTGCGAGGCGGCGGGCGTTGAGATGTCCGGCGAGCACGCCGGCTTATGCAGCAATGACTCCAACCTGATCCTGGAGGCGGTGCGCCTGGGGCAGGGCATCGCCCTGGAGCGGCGCAGCCTGGTGCAGGACGCCATCGCCCGTGGCGAACTGGTGCAGCTCGGCGATATCAGTGTGCCCTACGCGTATCCCTACTGGCTGGTCTGGCCGCCCCGCGAAGGTTCGCACACCAAGCAGCAGGCGTTTTCCCAGTGGTTGTTCAAGGAAGTGGACAGCTACCTGGGGCAATTGAAAGGCGTTACCGATAAGTGTCCACCCAGCGCTCAAGGATGAAGGCTGGGTTGTGACGCAACCCCAACCTTTGGTTTAGTCTGGGTCGATTCGTTGACCTCAAGCACATCAGGAGTCGTGAGCATGACCGAATACGTACCCCCCAAGGTCTGGACCTGGGACACCGAAAGTGGCGGCACATTCGCCAGTATCAACCGGCCCATCGCCGGGGCGACCCACGACAAGGTACTGCCGGTCGGCAAACACCCGCTGCAGCTGTACTCGCTGGCCACGCCCAATGGGCAGAAAGTCACGATCCTGCTCGAAGAGCTGCTGGCCCTCGGGCATACCGGCGCGGAATACGACGCCTGGCTGATCAAGATCGGCGACGGCGACCAGTTCGGCAGCGGCTTTGTCGCGGTGAACCCGAACTCGAAAATCCCCGCCTTGCTCGACCGCAGCGGCGCCACGCCGATTCGCGTGTTCGAGTCCGGTGCGATCCTGCAGTACCTGGCGGAGAAATTCGGGGCGTTCTTCCCGACCGAACCTGCGGCCCGCGCCGAGTGCCTGTCGTGGCTGTTCTGGCAGATGGGCAGCGCGCCGTACCTGGGCGGTGGTTTCGGGCATTTCTACGCCTATGCGCCGAGCAAGATGGAGTACCCGATCAACCGCTTTGCCATGGAAACCAAGCGCCAACTGGATGTGCTCGACAAGCGCCTGGCCGTGAGCGAGTACATTGCCGGTGACGACTACACCATCGCCGACATCGCCATCTGGCCCTGGTACGGCGGCCTGGTCAAAGGCCGCCTGTATGACGCGGCGCAGTTCCTTTCGGTGCAGGATTACAAACATGTGCTGCGCTGGGCCGATGCGATCGAGGCGCGCCCGGCGGTGCAGCGTGGACGGCGGGTCAACCGGGTGTCCGGGCCGCTCGAAGAGCAACTGCCGGAGCGGCACGATGCGCGCGATTTCGAGCGCTGAGGTCGATGAGGCTCAGCTCAACAACCCGGTGCTGACCGCCACGATCAAGAAGATCCCCAGCAGCGCGCGGTAGATCACGAACGGCCAGGTGGAGAACCGCTCCAGGAACTTCATCAGGCCCCAGATCGCGAAGAACGCCGAGACGCTGGCGACTACCAGGCCAAACAGCAAGTGCGGCCAGGCATGCACCGGCATATCGGCGTGCAGCAGCACCCACAGCTCCTTCAAGCCGGCGAGGGCGATCGCCGGCAGGCCCAGCAGAAAGGAGAAACGCGCAGCCTCTTCACGCTTGAAATTGAGGAACAGCGCGGCGGTCAGTGTGGAGCCGGAGCGCGAGACCCCGGGAATCAAGGCGCCAATCTGTGCGATACCGACGATCAACGCATCGCGCAGGCGCATTTCGCTCACCTCCCGCGTATGCCGCGCACGCAGTTCGGCGGCCGCCAGCAACACTGCCATCACCACGCAGGCGATGCCGATCACCATCAGCCCGCGCAGCGGCGAGTTACAGGCATTCAAGGTCGACGACAACGCCAGGCCGGCAATGCAGATCGGAATGGTCGCCAGCACAATCGCCACCGCCAGCTTGAACCACTGATTGTTGTAGTCACCCTGGCGCACCGCGCCAATGCTGCCGGTGACCACCTGGCGCACATCGCGCCAGAAGTAACTGACCACCGCCGCCAGCGCCGCCAGTTGCATCGCCGCCGAAAACGCCGAGCCCGGGTCTTGCCAGCCGAGCAGGGCGGGGACCACACGCATATGGGCGGTGGACGACACCGGCAACAATTCGGTAATGCCCTGGATCACGCCCAGGATGAAAATCTGCAGGTAATCCAGGGAGGCGAAGCCCACATCCAGGCCGGCGGAACAGACGTTGGTCAAAGTACATGTCCTTGAGAAAAAAAGAGGCAGCCGGCGAAGTTTATTCGAAATGTTTCGAAGGTTCGGGCGAGGCGGCAGCTATCTGCAATCGGTTCAGCAAGTAGAAAGGTTCATGCCGCTATTGGACTGGGGCAGCGTTTTGTGAACAATGGCGCCCTGCGTTTTTTCACCGAGAGCCTCATGCCTGAAACCACCGTCGAATTGATCCAGACCGGCCCGGAAGCGTCCGAGCTGATCCGCAATCTGTACCAGTACTACGCCTATGAGTCCTCGGACTGGGAGCAGGAAGATGTCGAGGCGGACGGCCGTTTCTACATCCATGACGAACACCTGAACCGCTATTGGCACGACCCGCAGTGGAGCGCCAACCTGCTGCTGGTCGACGGTTATATCGCCGGCTTCCTGCTGATCGAAGGCAGTGAATTGCCGGGCATCGATGCCCTGGAACTGGCCGACCTGTTCATCCTCAAGCGCTACCGGCGCAAGGGCATCGGCAGCGCGATCGCCACCCAGGTGCTATGCAGCGGCGCGGCCAACTGGCTGGTGCGTTTCTATGACCAGGATGAAGTGTCCCAGGCGTTCTGGCGCACCGTGCTGGATAACCTGCCACGCCCGGTGCAGACCCTCGAACTGGACGATGATCCGCAACTGACCAGTTACCTGATCACGCGGGCGTCGTTGCACTAAACGCTGCGCTCGCTGAAAAAAGCCTGCTGCATGGCCTGGGGCGGCTGCCCGAAGGCGCGCAGAAACGCCTGGCGCATGCGCTCGCGGTCGCCGAAGCCGGTTTCGCGGGCGACCACCTCGACCGGGTGGCGGCTGGTTTCCATCATCGCCCGCGCCGCTTCCACCCGCAGGGATTCGATGGCCTTGGCCGGTGTCTGCCCGGTTTCTTCGCGAAACACCCGGCTGAACTGGCGCGGGCTGAGCCGGGCGACATCGGCCAGGGCTTCCACCGACAGGTCGTGGGTCAGGTTCTCGCGGGCATAGGCCAGGGCCAGTTGGATGCGGTCGGACTTGGGGTCCAATTCCAGCAACGCCGATAACTGCGACTGTTCGCTGCCCCGACGCTGGGCAATCACCAGCTTGCGCGCGATACGCCGGGCGAGGTCGCTGCCCAGGTCGTTCTCCACCATCGCCAGCGCCAGGTCGACCCCGGCGCTCATGCCGGCGCCGGTCCAGATCTGGCCGTCGACGATGAACAGTTTGTCTTCTTCCAACTGAATATCCGGGTAGCGCTTGCGAAACGCCGGAGCGTGAATCCAGTGAGTGGTGGTGCGCTTGCCCGCCAATAACCCGGCCTCGGCCAGCACGAAGATGCCCATGCACAGCGAGGCGACACGCCGCGATTGAGCGGACGCGGCCTTGACCAGCGCTAGCAGGTTGGCCTCCGGCAGGCGAAATTCCAGGTAACCGCTGACGATCAGGGTGTCATAGCCCTGCGGCCGGATCGGCGTGGTGTTCACCGAGAACCCCTGGGACGTCATCACCGCGCCGCCGCTTTCCGACACCAGGTGAAACTCGTAGGCCGGCTCGCCGCGCAGCAGGTTCGCGCACTCGAACACCGAGCCCAGGCTGAGGCTCAGGGACTGGAAGTTCGGGTAAACCATCAGCGCAACGCTATGCATCGCCATACTCCAACGCGGGCGGGAGGGGCGATTGTCGGCGCGTGCCGGGAAAACGGCAACCGGGTTCGGCGCATGTCCGCAATCCTTGCGGATATGACATTGTGGGCGCCCGGCCCGGCTCCTAACATTCACCCCATGCACTAGACGACTGGTCTAATCGGACGGAGTGAAGCATGCACAGCGCCAGCAAAAGTCCACGGCAGACCATTCTCGACGCGGCGCAATCGATTGTCGGCGCCAAAGGGTTTTCTGCGGTGGGGTTGAACGAAATCCTGCAAGCCGCCGATGTGCCCAAAGGGTCGTTCTATCACTACTTCCACTCCAAAGATGCATTCGGTGTGGTATTGCTCGACCACTACTTCGATCACTACGTAGAGGGCATGACGCAACTGTTCGAGCAGCCCGGGTTGTCCCCGCGCGCCAAGTTGATGCGCTATTGGCAAGGCTGGATCGACAACCAGACCGGCTGCACCGACGCGGGCAAATGCCTTGCCGTCAAACTCGGTGCGGAAGTGTCAGACCTTTCAGAACCCATGCGCTTGGCCCTGGATCGCGGTACGTCGAGGACCATCGCCTTGCTTGCCGGCGCGATCGGGCGCGGCGTCGAAGACGGTTCGCTGACAGTGGCGCAAGCCCCGCAAAGCCTGGCCCGGAGCCTGTATGCGTTGTGGCTGGGGAGCAGCGTCATGAGCAAGATCACCCGTACATCCGCGCCGTTTGATCAGGCGCTGCTGCTGACCCGACAGCTGTTGGGTTGCCCTGACACACACTGACCTTAACCCTATCGAGGCACTGGAACATGAAAGTATTAATGGTACTGACCTCTCACGACCAGCTGGGCGATACCGGGCGCAAGACCGGTTTCTGGCTCGAAGAATTTGCCGCACCGTACTACGTGTTCAAGGACGCCGGTGCCGATGTGGTGCTGGCGTCCCCGGCCGGCGGCCAGCCGCCACTGGACCCGGCGAGCGATCAAGCGGATGCGCAGACCGAACAGACCCGCCGCTTTGCCGCCGACCCGGCCGCGCAGCAGGCCCTGGCCAACACCGTCAAGCTGGACACGATCAACACCGCCGACTTCGACACCGTGTTCTATCCGGGTGGCCACGGCCCACTGTGGGACCTGGCGGAATCGCCGGTGTCCATCGCCCTGATCGAGGCGTTCGAGCGGGCCGGCAAGCCCATCGGTTTTGTCTGCCACGCACCGGGTGCCTTGCGCCACGTCAAGGCGGTCAATGGCGCGCCGCTGGTCAAGGGCCGTCGCGTCACTGGCTTTTCCAACGCGGAAGAAGCCGCGGTCGGCCTGACCGATGTGGTGCCGTTCCTGATCGAAAACGATTTCAAGGCACTGGGCGGCAAGTATGAGAAGGGCGCCGATTGGCAATCCTTTGTGCTTGAAGACGGTTTGCTGGTCACCGGGCAGAACCCTGCCAGTTCCAGCGCTGTTGCCAAGGCCCTGCTGAAGCTCACCGCATAAGTTAATCAACGGTTTTAAACCTGCATGGATTGGCGGCTCTCAAGAGCCGCCAACGGTTTCGCTCGTCCTGAATTTGGAATCTTTCAAATGACCCACAGTGTTTTAAGTACCCCGATAAAACTCGGGCATCACACCTTGGCCAACCGCGTCGTCCTGCCACCGCTGACGCGTCAACGCAGCGCGCAACCCGGCGATGTCGCCACCGAGCTGATGGCCGAGTATTACCGTCAACGCGCCTCGGCCGGTTTCATGGTCAGCGAGGGCACCCAGATCGAGCCGCGTGGCCAGGGTTACGCCTGGACGCCGGGCATCTACACCCCGGCGCAGATCGACGGTTGGCGCACCGTCACCGACGCGGTGCATGCCGAAGGCGGGGTGATCTTCGCCCAGCTCTGGCATGTGGGCCGGGTGTCCCACAATGCGTTGCAGCCAGACGGCGCCGCGCCCGTCGCACCGTCCGCGCTCCAGGCCGAACAGGCGAAGGCGTTCATCGCCACCGGGCCTGGCCAGGGTGAACTGGTCCAACCGCCCGTGCCCCGTGCCTTGACCACCCTTGAGGTCAAGGCATTGGTCGGGCACTACGCACAGGCGGCACGCAGTGCATTGGACGCCGGGTTTGACGGGGTGGAGATCCATGCGGCCAACGGTTACCTGGTCAACCAGTTCATCTCGGCCCACGCCAACCAGCGCGACGATGAGTACGGTGGTTCGCTGCACAACCGTCTGCGTTTTTTGCGGGAGATTGTCGAGGCTGTGAGCCAGGTGGTCGGCCCGCAACGCCTGGGCGTGCGCTTTTCGCCGTTGTTCAGCGGCACCGATCAGGACCGCGTGTACATCGGCCTGGTGGAAGACGACCCGCACCACACCTACCTGGAAGCGATCAAGGTGCTGCAAGCGGCGGGCATCGCCTATGTCTCGATTGCCGAAGCCGACTGGGACAACGCCCCCGACCTGCCCGACACGTTCCGTCAGGCCGTGCGTGACACCTTCACCGGGCGGATTATCTACGCCGGGCGTTACACCGCCGAGCGCGGTGCGCGGTTGGTCGACGCGGGGTTGGCCGACCTGATTGCGTTCGGGCGGCCCTTCATTGCCAACCCGGACTTACCGCAACGGCTCTTCAATGGCTGGCCGTTGAATCCGCTGCGGGCGGAGGGGATGTATGGTGGCAATGAAGTGGGCTATATCGATTACCCGGTGCATGCCCAATAGGTCATTTCTTGTGCGAGCTGTCGGGCCCTGCCAAGGCCCGACAGTGACGGCATCAGGCGTCACGCCACCTGCAACACAATCTTGCCGATATGATCCCCACCTTCCATCCGGGCATGGGCCTGGGCGGCGTCGGTGTAGGCGTAGACCTTGTCGATGATCGGCAGGCAACGCCCGGCGGCCAGCACAGGCCATACCTGTTCGTGCAGCTGTTCGGCGATCAGGGCCTTTTCCTCGCGGGTGCGGGGGCGCAACAGTGAACCGGTTATCACCGCGCGTTTGCCGAGGATGGTCAGCAGGTCGACGTCATGCGCCTTGCCGCCGCCGAGAAAGCCGAGCATGACCAGGTGACCGTCCATGGCCAGGGCCTTGAGGTTATTGTTCAGGTACGAGGCCCCCATGATGTCGAGGATTACATCAACCCCCTGATCGGCGGTCTTCTGCGCGATGACGTCGGCGAAGTCCTGCTCGCGGTAGTTGATCGGTTCGGCGCCCAGCTTGGCGATGGCGGCGCATTTGTCGGCGCTGCCGGCGGTGGCGAAGGCCTCGATACCGAACTCGCGGCAGAGCATCAGCGCGGTGGTGCCGATGCCACTGGTGCCGCCGTGGATCAACACGCGCTGGCCTTTATGCGCGCCAGCGAGGCCGAACAGGTTGGACCACACGGTGAAGAACGTTTCCGGCACGGCGGCGGCTTGAATCCAGTCCATGCCCTCGGGGATCGGCAACGCCTGGCTGGCGGGCACCGCGCAAAACTGGGCATAGCCGCCGCCATTGGTCAGGGCACACACCTTGTCGCCAATGGCGTATGCGCTGACGCCGTCGCCGAGCGCCACCACTTCACCGGCCACTTCCAGCCCCGGAATCAGGCTCATGCCGGGTTTCAGCGGGTACTTGCCGGCGCGTTGCAAGGCGTCCGGGCGATTGACCCCGGCCGCCTGCACACGGATCAGGATCTCGCCGGGGCCCGCCACCGGTACGGCGACCCGCCGCGGTTGCAGGACGTCGGGGCCGCCGGGCTGGGTGATTTCGATCAGGGTCATTTCGTGCGGGAGCGTCATTCGAGAGTTCCTGTGGCGATGAGCGTATGGGTTGGGACCGCCTCTGACGGGCGGCGGTTCAGCAGGATCATGCCCAGTTCCAGCAGCAGCGCGACCACGATGGCCCCGGCCGCGATCATGAACAACAGGGCATGCTGGCCGCCGCTGCCGTTGAACAGCGCCGAGTAGGCAAAGCCTGCCAGCGCCTGGAACGTGGCGAAAGATACCGTTGCGCGGCTCCAGGCGAGCTGTTGATGGTGATGGTTGGGCACCAGCTCATGAACCCGCGCCAATGCCAGCGGCACGATACCCGGCGGGAACGAACCGAGGATCACCGCCAGCAGCGCCAACGCGGTGAACGAACTGGAGATCGGCAGCAGGCCGATCGTAATCGCCTGCACCGCCAGCACCAGGCGGATGCTCAGGCGCGCACCGAGCTTGTCGGCGAGAAATCCATACGTGACCGGGCCGACAATCGCCCCCAGGCCGTACATTACCCAGATCATCGCCCCGACGTGCGGCCCGGCCCCCAGGCCACGGGCGACGTAGTCCACCAGGAACACCATGGCTGGCACCAGCCCGGCGGCCATGAACGCGTATTGCCCAAACAGCAGGTATACGCCCGGCGGGGTCGCGACGGATGCGTTGGCTTGCGGTGCCGCTTCATGCAGGGTGCCCGAAGGCCAGCCGAACCAGCTCGCTGCCGTCAATACCAGCGCCAACAGGCCCAGGCCGAACCACGTCTGTTGCAAACCCAGGCTCAACAACGGCGGTACAATCGTCCCGGAGCCTGCAATGCCCAGGCCGATGCCGAGGAAGATCGCGCCGCTGGCCAGGCCCCGACGTGCCGCGGGTACGTGGGGCAACACCGTCGCCGCCACCAGCACCATGATCGCGCCCCCGGCGATGCCCGACAGCAGGCGCCAGGCGAAGAACCAGAGCAACGACAAGGGAAAGCCACAGGCAAAGAACGCCAGGGTCACGGCCACCATCATCAGTCGCAAGGCGGCCGTGTTCGAGGTGCGCCGGGCGAGGGGTCGTCCGATCAGGGCGCCGACCAGGTAGCCCACCAGGTTGGCGGCGCCGAGGTACACCACGTCACTGGCGGCAAACCAGTGAGCCTGGATCAGCGAGGGGATCAGCGGGGTATAGGCGAAGCGCGCCAGGCCGATGCTGACCAGGCTGGCGCACAGGCCGGCGAAGATCGGTAACCACAGTGCGCGGCGGGGCGGGGTGTGAGTGTCGGGCATGACGGCGGTCCTGAGGGTTTTCTCTGGCGCTCAGCATAGCCCCGTTGCATGATGCAATAACGCTGCGAGTATGCGGCACATCGATGCATATATGCAGCATAAGGAGAGGGCATGAATTGGGACGATGCACGGGTCTTCCTGGCGGTGTGCCGCGAGTCGACCTTACGTGGCGCGGCGCGGGTGCTGGGGGTTGACCAGGCCACCGTCGGCCGACGGATCAACGCGCTGGAAAAGTCCTTGAGCGCCACCCTGTTCCTGCGCACCTCCGAAGGCTACGCGCTGACCGCCGTCGGCGAAGCCGCCCTGCGCAGCGTGGAAAAAATGGAGCGCTCGGCCCTCGAGCTGGAGCGCCAGATACAAGGCTTGGACGAACGCCTGACCGGCACCGTGCGGGTCAGTACCACCGACTCGTTGGCCATCGATTTTCTGATCCCGGCGATTGCCCGCTTGCACGAGCAGCACCCCGACGTGCGCGTGCATCTGGACGCGTCCACCCAGTTTCTCAGCCTGGCCAAGCGCGAAACCGACATCGCCGTGCGTAACATGCGCCCGGACAGCCCTGACCTGATCGCGCGGCGTATCGCACGTTGGCCGGTTGGGTTGTTTGCCTCCCAGGCTTATATCGATCGCCACGGCGCACCGGAGCCCGGCAGCCTGTTCGAAGGCCATGATCTGGTGGTGTACCACGCCTATCTGCAGAGCCAGAAGGACATGACCCTGGTCTGCGAACCCCTGGGCCGCGGCCGCATCGCGGCCACCCTGAGCTCCGGCCTGCTGGTGCGCCGTTCCATTGCCGCCGGCATCGGTATCGGTGAAATGCCGGTGTGTACCGGCGAACGCGACGGGCTGGTGCGTCTCTGGCCGGAGCGCACTCGGCCGATGCCTTACGACGTCTGGCTGGTGACCCACGCCGACCTGCGCCACACCGCGCGGGTGCGGGTGGTGATCGATGAAATCGTCGCGGGGTTTGCCGGCACCGGGGAGTGAGGTCAGCACACGCTTGCAAGCTCGCCGGCATCTTTGCGCACACAATCGGCGGCAGTCATCTCACGGACAGGTCGCTTATGAACGAATCAAGAAATCAGGATGTGGGTCTGCTGTTTCTGCGGGTCAGCGGCGCACTGTTTCTGTGTTGGGTGCATGGCATGCCCAAACTGCTCAATTACAGCGAGCAATTGAAACTGATCGAAGACCCGTTTCACCTCGGCGCCCACGTCACGTTGCTGCTGGCGATTGGCGCCGAAGTGCTGTGCCCGCTGTTGATCATCACCGGGGTGCTGGTGCGCCTGGCCTGCCTGCCGATCCTCGCGGTGCTGTTGATCGCGATGCTGGTGGTGCACCCGGAGTGGACGTTGCTGGAAGGGCAGTTCGGCTGGCTGCTGTTGATCATTTTCACCAGCGTGCTGATCGCCGGGCCGGGTCGCTTCACCCTCGGTCAGCGTTTTGCCTGAGCAAAAAAAGGCCGGGCAAGCCCGGCCAAATAAGGAGAGCGGGATCTAAGCGGTTCAGCGGTTCAGGAACGCCAGCAGGTCTTCGTTCAATGCCTGGGCGTGGGTCACTGCAAACCCGTGCGGCGCGTCTTTGTAGACCTTCAGCTCGGCACCCTTGATCATCTCGGCCGCTACCTTGCCGGTGGTTTCGAACGGTACGATCTGGTCGCCATCGCCGTGGATCACCAGGGTCGGCACGTCGATCTTGGCCATGTCCGGGCGGAAATCGGTCTCGGAGAAGGCGGTGACGCAATCCACGGTCGACTTGAGCGATGCCAGCAGGGCGATCTGCAGGGTTTGCGTCAGTACGCCGTCGGAGACTTTCTGGCCTTTGTTGATGCCGAAGAACGGCAGGTTGAAATCAGCAATGAACTGCGCCCGATCCTTCAGCAGGCCGGCCTTGATACCGTCGAACACATCGGTGGGCACACCCTGCGGGTAGTCCGGTTTCTGACCGAACAGCGGCGTCACCGCGCCCAGCAGCACCAGGCCGGCGACACGGGCACTGCCGTGGCGGGCGATGTAACGTGCGACGTCGCCGCCACCCATGGAAAAGCCGACCAGGGTCACGTCCTTGAGGTCCAGGTGTTCGATCAGTTGGGCGATATCGTCGGCAAAGGTGTTGTAGTCGTTACCGCTCCACGGCTGATCCGAGCGCCCGAAACCCCGGCGGTCAAACGCAATGGTGCGAAAGCCGCGGCTGCTCAGGTATTCCATCTGGTATTCCCACATGTCGGCGTCCAGCGGCCAGCCATGGCTGAACAACACGGGTTTACCGCTGCCCCAGTCCTTGAAGTAGATCTGGGTACCGTCTTTGGCAACGAATGTGCTCATGGAAAACTCCTTGGTTGAGGAACGAAAAACGTCAGGATCACTATTGCCCCAAACCGGGCAACGGGCTTGTATGGGTGTGCTTGCTTGGGTTCACCAACTGAACTTGAGCTCTACCCCCAAATAATTACTGTCGTCGCCTCCGGCATCGCGCAAGGTCCGGCCGACTGCGTAATGCACCGCTTCAACCGCGCCGCTGAGGTTTGGCGTAAATACATAGTCGGTACGCAGTTGAGCGTAAGCACCGGTCCAGCGATCACCCTGGCCTGCGGTGCCGGCGACCGGCAAGTTCGGCTGGGTGTAGACCGCGTCGCTGGTGGTCTGCCGCCAGAGCAGGCCGACGGCGGTCTGCACGCTCAGCTTGTCAACAGGCTGAACGGTGATCGAGGGCTTGACGTGAATCAGGTTGCTGTAGCCCGTATAGCCCGCCAGGGAAAAATAGTAGCCGTTGGGAAACAGCGGGTTGAAAGTGCCGAGGGTGCCGTCGCCGGCTTTACGGTCGCCCGAGGCAATATCCAATTGCAGGCCGATGCGTGGTTTCCACGCCAGGCTATCGAAGGTGTATCCGGTGCGGCTGCCGCCGGCCCAGGCGCGAATGTCCTTGTGGCCTACCGAGCCGCTTTGCAGCATGGCTTCGATGTCCCAGTCGAAACCCTGGGCCGCCCCGCCCAGGCGTGCGTCGACGAAATGGCGGGTTTCATCGCCGTCCGCATCCAGATAGTGCGCGGCGCTGCGCTCATACACGCCGTAGTAGGCTGACAGTTCATTCTTGCCGCCTACCAGTCGCTCGACCCGCAGCATATGAAAGCGCGCATCGCTGTTGGATTTGTCGTCGAAGTGCCGCCCGTCCTGATACTGCACCGGCTGGCTGGCGATGCCGATAAAGCGCCACTGACGGGTCTCCCAGTCGGCCCACAGCGCATCAAAGGATTGCCGCACATTCGGGCCGTCCCGCGACGAGATGAAACGCTGCAAGTCAAAGGCAAAGTCCTGGCGGCCGATACGGCTCTTGAAGGTGCCGGCGTCGAAGGTGTTGATGTATTCGGCGAAGGCCAGGCGCAGGTCCACGCGGTTCTGATCGGCGCCGCCGATCGTGGTCTTGTCGTAGGCCCGCACATCTTCGAGTTGGGTGAACACACGCCAGTTTTCATTCAAGTGCAGGTCGGCATGGACCTGGAAGCGTTGGAGCAAGTAGCTATCACGGGCCACATTGTGTACGCCAAAACCGCTGGCATCGTTCATCTCGAAGCGCTCGCGCAATGTTGCGCCGAGGGACAGGTAGGTGAATGGGTTGGCGCTGGACAGCGGGAGGTACTTCAAGCTGTCCAGTGGCTGCGTGCGCAGCGCCGGATCGCTGAGTACGGACCAGTCTTCCTGCCAGCGGTTGGTCTTGATCGCCGGTCGTGTGGCCAACTCGTCTGCGTGGCCACTGCTGGCGAGCAGCGGCCACAGCACAGCCAGGCCCCAGCCGGTGCGTCGAGTCATGGGCATGGGCTCAGTGCACCGTATTGAGCTGGTGAATTTCCGCGATATAGCCGCCCGGGAATTCAACCAGCGCGCTGCGCCGGTTTTTACTGGTGAAGGCCGGCACCAGCACTTTGGCACCCGAGCCGGTGGCTTTACCGAGCGTGGCGGTTAGGTCCGCCACTTGGTAGCCGGTGGTTTCATGCCCAAACGGGTAGGGCAGTTGGCCGTTAGTGACCAGCACCGTCATGCGTCCGAACGGCGATTCGATCTCGACGCGCCGGTAGGTGCCGCTGACCTGGCCCACGTCGACCGCGGATGCGTGCTTGTCATCGGCCAGCACCTTGCCATGGGAGAAGCCCAGGAACGACCGGATGAACGTGTCGGCGCGATCGGCGGAGAGGTAAACGCGGTTTTCCGGTAGGGTCTGGAACGCCGCGTAGTCTGGGGTCTTGGTGTGCCAGTAGAGCTGCATGTTCACACCACCTGGCCATTGGATCACCGCGTCCCGGCCAATCGGGTCGGGAAAGTCGCTGACGATCACCGCCGCACCGTTGTCCCGGGCGGCTTTGAGCGCTGCGTCCATGTCCTTGACCAGATAGCCGTTGCGTTCCTGGCCGAACGGATGCGGGATGGGGGTGGTGAAGCCAAACAGCGACACTGTGCCTACAGGCGTCTGCAGCAACTGCGAGGTGGTGCTGCTGGGCACCGGCAGCACATTCACCACCACCTGGGGCGTGCTCCTGCCGCCGAAAGTGGCGAGGAAGCTCTGGGTGAAACGGTCCACATCGGCCGGGGCGACGTACACATGGCTCGTGTCATATTGCGGTGCCACGGCGACCGCTGGCGTCGCCGCAAAGGCGCAGTTCATCATGGCGCCGGTCAACAGCGTCAATGCCAGCGATACCGTTCTCACTTTTTTGTACATGCCTACTCTCCCGCCTTTTTGGAAAGTCAGGAGATTAGGGGGTAGGGCAGCCAAGCGAATTGTATGGGCGTGCTCGGTTGAGCGGTTCAGCCTTGATGGCCTGTCAGAGGTTCAAGGCCGTTGCGGTTTGACCGACGTCCCGAACGTATTGCCCATGCGAATGCTGGTCGCCGCCGGGGTGGACAGTCCCACCTGATTCGGCGGCCGCTTCTGCACCGGTACGTTCTGCGCCTCGCGGTTTTTCTGCGCCGCCTTGGCCGCGTCCGCGTTGTTGCCCATCTGCTGGCCCAGGCAGCCATAGTCAGGAGCCTTATAGCCATCCACCGTCACCTCGGTGCAGCCTTTGGCGGCGGTTTCGGCGTGGGCGAGCAGGGGCAGCGCGGTACACAGCAACAGGCTGGCGAGGGTGGGGAGTCGCTTCATGGGGCCTCCTGGCGGGCCTGGGGAATTGGGCCGATAAGGCTTGAAAGTGTAGTGCAGCGGGTTTCCCATCACCGTGATGTTTTTTTTGCTATCACCGTAACATCAGGTTCATAAACTGGCCTCAGGATGACGGTTTTCAAGGACACGTCGGCCGTGCAGCGATGCAGAGCGGGGGGTGAACAGTGGGGCTTGCGGCGCGCCATCGGTGCCCTGGCCTTGCTGTTGCTGCTGGCGCTGGGTACCCCGGCGAGGGCAGAGCCGCCGCTGTTGATACTGGACCTGCCGGCACAAGATCTGGAACACGCACTGCAAGCGTACAGCCGCGCCACTGGCATGGCGGTGCTGGTCGACCGTGAACTGACGCGGGGCCGGCGCTCCATCAGCGTGCGCGGGCGCTTCACGGCGCAGGAGGCTTTGGCGATGTTGCTGACGGGGAGTGGCCTGATGGCGCGCTATGCACGCAGTGACGCGTTCACCTTGCAACTGCCCGAGGTCAGCCAACCCCCTGCCGCCCGTGGTGCATCGGCACGCAACGCAGCACGGATCAACAACAGCTATGCCGCGGCGTTGCAACAGGCGATCGAAACCAGCCTGTGCCGTTCGCCGTTGACCCACCCCGGCAGCTTCAGAGCGCTGGTGCAGGTCTGGGTCAGCCCTCAAGGGCTGATCGAATACAGCCGGTTGGTCAGTTCCACCGGCGATGAACAACGCGATGAAGCCCTGGTGCGCAGCCTGGGCGCTGCCCGGGTCGAACGCCCGGCGCCGAGCTCGCTGCGCCAGCCGGTGACTTTACTTTTGATGCCCGACACAACAGGAACGCGCATGGAATGCACAGCAGGGAAAGGAGCCTGGGGCGGATGAAAGATTCCGGGCACAGCACGATGGTCAGCCTGTTCCTGGCGTCCTACGAGGAGTTCAAGGTGCGTCTGCGCAAGCGCCTGGGCTCAGAGGACCTGGCCAACGATGTGCTGCACGAAACCTACCTGCGCGTCGATCGCATGGACATGCCGCCGAACCTGGCGCAGCCCAATGCCTACCTGTACCGCATGGCCTTGAACATCGCCGCCGATCGCCGCGAAGCCGACGCCCGGCTGTTGACCGGCAGCGAAGTCGAAGAGCTGCTGCAAAGCGCCGACGAAGCCCAGGACCCCTCGCGGGTAGTGGGCGGGCAGAAAGAAATCCAGTCCCTGGTCAAGGCGCTCTACGAACTGCCGGCGCGCCGTCGCAAGATCCTCATCGCCGCGCGCCTGGAAGAAGCGCCGCACCTGGAAATCTCCCAACGTTTCGGCATTTCCACGCGCATGGTCGAAAAGGAAATCAAGGCCGCCCTGGGCCACTGTGCCAAGCGCCTGGAAAGAAAAGTGATCCAGCGGTTCGGTCCCGGGGCCGGAAAACCGTCTTAGTGTTGAGTCCCTGATAAATCCGTGAGTATTTGCGCGCTTGAACATTTTTAGCCTCTCCACCGCCCGGGCAACCCCCGCCAGCCCATTGCACGATGAAGCCCGCGACTGGCTGCTTCTGCTGACCTCGGGTCGGGCCACCGTAGCCGATGCCAAGGCCCTGAAAGCGTGGTGCGCCCAGAGCCCGGAGCATGCCCAGGCGTTCGAGCAGGCCAAGACGTTATGGCGGCAAGTGGGCACAGCGGTTGAACAGGCGCAGCCCCCGCGCCATTTTGGCCGGCGAGCCTTCCTCGGCGGCGCAATAGCGGCGTCGGCGGCGTTGGTGATGGTGGGCGTCGGCGCCCCGGGTGGGCTGGCCGGCTTGACCGCGGACTATCGCACTGCGGTCGGCGAGCAGCGCCAGGTACTGTTGAGCGACGGCGTGAGCCTGGAACTCAATACCCAGACGCGCATCAGCCGGGTGGGGCAGGGGATCGAATTGCTCGAAGGCGAAGTCGAAGTGCTCGCCCATGTGGCCCAGCCGCTCAAGGTCCAGGCCGGCGCTGGCTGGGTCAGTGCGGCACAGGCGCGGTTCAATGTGCGGCATACCGATCGCAACGTGTGCGTCACCTGTATCGAAGGGTGGCTGTCGGTGGATGTCGCCGGACGCACTGTACACATGGAGAGTGGCCGGCAACTCACCTATGGCGCCGCCGGGATCGGCGCGGTGGAGACGGTGGACGCCCAGGCGGTGGTGGCTTGGCGCGAGCAGGTGCTGGTGTTCAACAACGCGACGCTGGCGACGGTGGTGGACGAGATCAATCGCTACCGGCCGGGGATGTTGGTGTTATTGAACAAACAACTGGGCCAGCGCCGGGTGCAGGCGCGGTTCAGTTTGCAGCAATTGGCGGGGGTGGCGTTGTTGATTCGTGATGCGTATGGGGCGAAGTGTACGGAATTGCCGGGGGGGGTGGTGTTGTTGAGTTAGGTTGACCGGGCATTTTTTTTGGATTGGATTGGATTGAGTACATATCCGTTATTTAGGTTACGGCGGCTTATGGTTCCGGTCCGTACAAAAAGCCCCAAAGTAACCAAAGGGCTCTTGCCCCACCACTCGGTGCCTCGCCTAAGATCAAAAGCCAAAGCGAGGCGGCCTTATAGCCGACCTGATCCTGGAAGCCGAACCGGGTCAAAAATGTGGGAGGGGGCTTGCCCCCGATAGCAATATGTCAGCCACTACATGCATGACTGACCCACCGCTATCGGGGGCAAGCCCCCTCCCACATTTGGATCTCCATAGATCAGATAGACCTTGCTCTGCTTTTGATCTGCTCTTGATCTTGATCTTAGGCGCCCCGTAAAACCACGCTGGCCGAACGCAGGTATTACGCAGCGGGTAAACCGGCAGGGATGCCGGTTTAGCCGTCCCGGGCCATGGATGGCCCGTGACGGCGGCCCGCGGAGTAATGCCTGCGTTCGGGCACACCGAGCCTAGGCGAGGTGCCGAGTGGTGGGGCAAGAGCCCTTTGGTTACTTTGGGGCTTTTTGTACGGACCGGACACATGGTTGACGGGTGTGCGGGGACATGGTGGACACTTTCCAGCGAGCTAATTTCGCCGGAAAACCATCATGCCTTGGACTACGAGAGACACCATGAGCCTGAAAGAAGAATTCGTTGCCTTAGCACGGCAACCCGGCAGCAATAAACGTGAGCTGTGCCGACGATTCAGTATCAGCCCGCAAACAGCGTACAAGTGGATCGAACGCTACGAAGCGCAGGGCCAGTCTGGTCTGCAAGAAAAATCCCGCAGACCAGCGACCAGCCCCAAACTGACCCCGGCCGCTTTGGAAGCACAAGTCATCGCCCTTAGGCAGGCCCATCCAGCATGGGGCGGACGCACCATTAGCAGCCTGTTGGAAAGGCGTATCGCTCCAAGTACCGTTACCAATGTCTTGCGCCGGCATGGCCTGATTCAACCGTCTCAGAAAGAACAAGCGGCGACGCTGCGGTTTGAACACGACGCGCCTAATGATCTTTGGCAGATGGATTTCAAAGGGCATTTCGCGCTGCAACAAGGTCGGTGCCACCCCCTGACCCTGCTGGACGACCACTCTCGGTTCAGCCTGGCCATTCAGGCTTGTGACAACGAACGGGGAGCCACGGTGAAGGAGAAGATGATTGAGGTTTTCCAGCGCTATGGCTTGCCGGCTCGTATCAACGTTGATAACGGCCCGCCCTGGGGTTCGCCACGCAATCCAGGAGAAATTACAGAGCTGAGTATCTGGCTGATTCGACTGGGAATTCGGATCAGCTTTAGCCGTCCTCGACACCCTCAAACCAATGGAAAGCTCGAGCGTTTCCATCGTTCACTCAAAGCAGAAGTGCTCAATGGACGTCACTTTTCCACACTGATGGACGCTCAATCGGCTTTTGATCAATGGCGTGAGGTTTATAACCTACAACGCCCGCATCAGGCGCTGGGCTACAAGGTGCCTATGGACCGCTATCGGAGCAGCCCCTGGGCGTATCCGCAGCAACTGTCAGACTTTGAATATGGCCCGGATGATGTGTTGGCCAAGGTTTATCACAGTCGGTTTCGCTTTCAGAAACGCTACTTCAGCATCGCCAAAGGACTGGTTGGACAGCACATCGCAATACGCCCTAACGCTGAAAGCGATGGCTTGTTTGACGTCTACTTCTGCCATCACTTCCTACGGACCTTCGACGTGAATACCCCTGACTACGGTGCATAATGTGTCCACTATGTCCCCGCACAGGTGTCAACCATGTGTCCGGTCCGTACAGGCTTTTCCAAAGTGACCCGCTGTAAGAGCGGAACCCTAAGCAGCCGTTACCAAAAAAACGGATATGTACTCAACCGCCGCCATTACCGAAAAAACGAATATGCCCCCATCACCCACCCCTACCAAAGCGGCCCCACCACCTGCCGATACCGCTCCACCCCCTGCGCCGTCTGCCGCACCAGGCTCACCTCCAGCCCCAGCGGATCTTCCCGCCGATTCCCGCTCAACTGCCGCCAGCCCTTGTCCGCCTCCCAAACCCGCACCTGCAGATCACTGACCCCGGTCAACACCACCACCCCATCCTTAGCCGCCGGCAACGGAAAGCGATCCCGCGCCGGTGCGGCTGCGCGGTACAGGCTGTCGCCCTTGAGCCACCACCGCACCCGTTGCAGCCCATCCGCCGCGACCGGCGCGCTGCGGATCACGTCCAGGCGAAAGCCCTTGCTGTCGGAACTGCGCACCGTCACCGCCGCCAACCCGCTGGGCTTGGTTTTATCGGCTTGCAGAGAAGCCGGCACGCTCAGCTCCACGCTGGCGCGCATGTTGAGATCGCGCTGCAACTGGTTCAGCGCCCGCAACAACGCCTCGGTCTGTTCCGTGCTGGCCTGCAAGTGCTGATCCGCACGGGTCACGCTGTCGAGGCCGCGCCAGGCGATGAGGCTGACCAGCGCCATCAGCATGATCGCCACCATCACCTCAATCAGCGTGAAGCCTTTCTGCGAGGCACTCATGGCTGGCTCACCACGCGCATCAAACCGGCGGCATCACGTTGCAGGCTGAGGCGGTGTTGCCCGTCGGACAGCTCGACCCGCACCGGCGGGTTGATCCATTCGGCGTCGAGCACCAAGGTTTGCCGGGGCTCGATCGTGACCTGCATCGGCGTGCTCTCCCATAGGCGCGGGCGCAGTTGGGTGTCGCCCTGGAATGACTCCACGCCGAGGCCGTCATCACTGCGACGGTTGAAGCGGAAACCCTTGGCGTCCGCGCGCCAGGTGATCGGCCGCCCATCGGCGCGGGCTTCGGCCTGGGCTACTTGCAGCAACTGACTCAAACGCTCGGCATCCTTGCGCAGCAGGTGCAGCGGGTCGGGCTTGATGGTCAGGCTGATGGCGGCGCTGGCAATGCCGATGATCACCAGCACCACCATCAGTTCGATCAGGGTGAAACCTTGCTGTTTCATGGGGCGGCACCTGGAAAGCTGGCGAGGTTATGAAATAAAAACGTGCGAATTGGCCTGTAGGCTGATGCCACGGACAAACAGGAGGTCCACCCATGGCACTTGCCCTTCGTTTTTCTCCCGCCCTCGGCGTGCAGGCACTGGCCGTGGTTGCCGCGTTGGCCGGCGTGGCGGTCTGGACGCCGTTGCTGCTCACTTCCGCCGAATCCCACACGCCGCCGGTGGCCGCCGAGGTGTTGGCGGCGCGCAGCGATAACCCGGCGTTGCAGTGGTTTTCCACGGCGCCGACGGCATTGCAGGTCAAGGTCTCGGGGGTCTTGGCCGGAGCGCGGGGTGCGGTGGCGATCCTCAGCCTCAACGATGGCCCTCCGCGCAGTTTTCTGCTCGGCGAGCGCCTCAGCCCCGGCGTGCGCTTGACGGCCATCGCGGGCGACGGTGTCGAGATCGAGCGCGGCGGCGAGAAGGTGCGCGTGCAGCTCGACACGTTGCCGCAGGCGCCCGCATTGCCACGCCTCACTCGGCCTTGACCTGCGGCCTGGCCAGGGTCGTCGCCAGGCGCGCCAACGGCGGCGCCTCGCGGCTGGCGTCCCGCACCTGCACATCGACCTGCACCAACTGACTGTCGGGGCTGTTGCTGAGGGTCTGCTCGCAACGCAGTTTCAAGCGGCCCTGATCGCACGCGAAGGTCTTCTTACCGCTGCTCAAACGCCCCTCCAACTGCAACTCCGCCAGCCGGCTTTGCGCCGCCAGCATCGCCATCGACTTGTCGCGCAACAGGCCGTTGCTCTGGGTCATCAACCCGGCCACGCGCACGGCCGCGGCCATGGCCACCGCGATGATCGCCAGCGCCACCAGCACTTCAATCAGGGTAAAACCTCGCTCGTTGCGGTGCCTGCGCATGGCGTTCTCAAAGCCTGGAAACAGGTGCGCAGCCTAGCGCTGGCAGTTGACCGATTGGCGACCGAAACTCCCGAGGATTTTCAATACGACTGACATGTGTTCTTGCAACACTGCGCCCCGAAATGCACTCAAGCCAAGGAATGTCGAGATGGATATCGCACGCCTAACATCCCCACTGCCAGGCCCTCGCGGCCAGCGTGGCTTCACTCTGATCGAGATCATGGTGGTGGTGGTCATTCTCGGGATTCTGGCGGCGATGGTGGTGCCCAAGGTACTCGACCGTCCGGACCAGGCGCGGGCCACCGCGGCGAAACAGGACATCGGCGGGTTGATGCAGGCGCTGAAACTCTATCGCCTCGACCACGGCACTTACCCGACGATGAACCAGGGCCTCAAAGTGCTGGTGGAACGCCCGGCGGATGCGAAAAACAGCAACTGGCGCGCCTACCTCGACCGTCTGCCCAATGACCCGTGGGGCCATCCTTATCACTATCTCAACCCAGGCGCCAACGGCGAGGTCGATGTGTTCTCCCTGGGCGCCGACGGCCAGCCGGATGGCGACGGCGTGAATGCCGATATCGGCTCCTGGCAGCTGTAAGGCGCGCGATGAAACGGGATTCGCCCGCAGCGGCGAAGCAGCGCGGCATGGCGATTATCAGCGCGTTACTGATCGCGGCGGTGGTGGCGGTGATCGCCGGTGCCATGCTCACGCGCCAGAGCGTATTCACCCGCAGCGTGGAGGCCGAGCAATTGCGCATTCAGGGTCAGTGGCTGTTGCAAGGTCGCCTGGAACACAGCCGCCTGTTGCTGTGGGAGGCGCGCCAGAAGGACGTGCTGACGCGCCTCGATCAGCCGTGGGCGCGGCCCCAAGGCGGGGCGTTTGAAGGGCGCCTGGAGGACGAGCAGGGCAAGTTCAACCTGCGCAACCTGGTCAATCGCCAGCGGCTGGACGCCGAACAACTGCAAGCTTTCGAGCGCCTGTGCCGCCTGATCGACATCGACCCGGCCGTGAGCCGACGTATCAGCCGGCGAGTGATCGCCTCCTATGATCAACGTACCGACAAGACGCTGCTGCCGGCGCGCTACCCGATGCTGCGCAGCCTGGATGACCTGAGCGGTATCGAAGGGCTCGACCCGCTGCTGCTGCGACACCTGCAGACCTTCGTCGGCGTGCTGCCCGGCAATACCTGGGTCAACGGCAACACCGCCAGCGCCGAAGTGCTCAGCGCGGTGGTGCCGGAACTCAGCCTGGCCCAGGCCCAGGCATTGGTGGCCGAGCGCGACAGCGGGCGCTGGTTTATCAACCGTGGCGATTTCGTCAACCGCCTGCACCTGCCTCAAGTGGCGGTGGATAGCGTGCAGGTGGGCATTACCAGCGAGTGGTTTCGCCTGCAGGGCCAGGTACGCCGTGAACAGCGCCGGGTAACGATCGACGCGTTGTTGCATCGCCCCGAAGACCGCCGGCCCCAGGTGATCTGGTCGCGGGTGGGCGCATGAAACGCCTGCGGATCGGCTTGCCGCCACTTGATCAACTGACGGTCGACAGCCAGGTGCAATTTGCCTGGCTGGAGCGCGGCGCCGTGGTGAGCGAGGGTTGCGAAAGCCTGCTGCAGTTGGGCCGGTCCAAGCCGTCGGTGGAGTGCTTTCTGCACCCCGCCGACAGCCTGTCGACCAGCCTCGAGCTGCCGCCGCTGGCCGCCACCAAAACCGCCGCCGCCGTGGCCTGTGCCGCACAGGCGTTGATCCTCGGGCCGGTGGAGCAGATGCAGGTGGCCCACGGCCCGCGCGACAGCGATGGGCGCGTGCAGGTGGCCTGGGTGTCCACGGCCGGGTTGGAGCGCCTGGGCCAGGTGTTGGCGCAGGGCCAGTTCAGGTTGCGCGGCCTGTACCCGGCGCCGTATGCCTTGCCGCTCGGCGCCGCGGCCATGCACGACGGTTATTTGCTGACACGCCATAGCCTGCATCAAGCGGCGGTGCATCCGCTCGGGCAACAGGTGTTGGATCAAGGGCTGGAGGTGCCGCTGGCGCCGGAGGCGCAACGCTGGAGTGGCGCCGTGCCTGGCTGGGGCTTGCACGGCCGCCTCAACCCACCGGCGAGCGGTGGCTGGGGCAGGGCGCTGGCCGCTGTCGCCCTGGCCACTGCCGTCTGGACCCTGGGCCTGAACCTGTACGCCGCGCGCCAGGCGGGCGAAGGCCAGCAGCTCAAGGCGCTGCTGAGCCAGCAGGTGCGCCAGGCCTTCCCCGAATTACCGGTGATCCTCAACCCCTTGCAGCAGGCCCGCCAACAGTTGGCCGCCCGCCAAACCGGCGCCGCCGCCGACCCCGCCCAGCGCTTTGGCAGCCTGCTGCAAGTGGCCGGCAGCAGCCTGCCGTTCATGGTCGGCAACGTCGACAACCTGAGCTTCGAACAGGGCCGCTTGCACGTGGGCTTGCTGGCCGACAGCCGTAGCCCGACGGCGCCGGGCGATGGGCAAGCGGCGCTGGCCCAGGCCGGGTTTAGCGCGACCCGCGATGAGCATGGCTGGACGTTGGGCCCGGTGGAAACCGCCGAAAAACCGGGAGCCGCCGATGAATAAGTGGCGCCGTCTACGCAGCCAGGCCCAGGCGTTCTGGAGCGGCCTGGCCCTGCGCGAACAACGCATGCTCAGCGGCGCCGGCCTGGTGCTGGCAGGTCTGTTGACCTGGCTGGTGCTGATTCAGCCGCCCTTGAAGACGATCGCGTATTGGCAGGCCGAAACCCCCAAGTTGCGCACCCAGGCTGCCACCTTGCACGCGCTGTTGCAGGGCGTCGCGGCGCCGCGGCCCGCTGATGCCGCCACGCTGCAACAGGCCCTGGACAGCGCCGGCCTGCAAGGTCGTTACCAGTTGCAGGCGCTGGATGCCGGCGCCTGGCGCCTGAGCTTCGACAACGCGCCGGCCGATGCGGTGATGGACTGGTTACTGGGCAATCCCCGTTCGTTTTCCCTGGAGGTGTCCGAGGCGCGCTTGCAGCGTAGCGCGGACGCTATCGACAACTCGGCCGGCACTGTGTCCGGGACCGTTCGCATGGATCAGGCGCTTGGCGCTAAGGAAGCTTCATGAAGTGGTCAGTCCCCAACCCTGCGCCTTTTCGCAAGGTCGCGCCGCTGCTGTTACTGGCCTTGAGCGCGTGCAGCAACACCCCGTCGCCGACCAAGCCGTTGCAGGTGGACAGCGAACTCGGCCAGCCCCTGGCCGACACCCGGCGCAGCAGCGAGAGTGTGCTGGAGCGCCAGCGCGAGCCGGCGCCCAAGCCCCGCGTCCAGCACCCGCTGACCAACAGCGCCCGTGGCCACGCGCCAGCTGCGATCAAGACGCGCAACCCACTGGGCGATCAGCCGGTGCAGTTGAATTTTGTCGATGCCGATATCCAGGCGGTGGTGCGCGCGCTGTCCCGTGCCACCGGCCAGCAGTTTCTGGTCGACCCTCGAGTCAAAGGCAACCTGACCCTGGTCAGCGAAGGCCAGGTGCCGGCGCATCAAGCCTACGACATGCTGCTGGCGGCGCTGCGCATGCAGGGCTTCAGCGTGGTCGACGTCGGCGGCGTGGCCCAGGTGGTGCCGGAGGCCGATGCGAAGTTGCTCGGCGGGCCGATCTACAGCGCCGGCAGCAGCGGCATGCAGACCCGCACCTTTCGCCTGCAATACGAAAACGCGGTGAACCTGATCCCGGTGCTGCGCCCGATCGTGTCGCCGAACAACCCGATCAACGCCTACCCGGGCAACAACAGCATCGTCATCACCGACTACGCGGAAAACCTTGCGCGGGTGGCGCAGATCATCGACGGCATCGACACCCCCAGCGCCATCGACACCGACGTGGTGATGGTGCAGAACGGCATCGCCGTGGACATCGCCGCCATGGTCAGCGAACTCCTGGAAACCCAGGGCGCCGACCAGACCCAGAAGATCAACGTGATCGGTGACCCGCGCTCCAACTCGATCATCATCCGTTCCGGCAGCCCCGAGCGCACCGAGCTGGCGCGCAACCTGATCTACAAACTCGACAATGCCCAGAGCAACCCGAGCAACATGCACGTGGTCTACCTGCGCAACGCCCAGGCCGGCAAGCTGGCACAGTCGCTGCGCGGCTTGCTCACCGGCGAGAGCGAGTCTGGCGTCAGCGACGAGGCGCGGGGCAAGCTCAGTGCCATGGGCGGCAATGCCCAGAGCACCCAGGGCAACAGCACCGCGCAGAACAGCAGCGGCACGCCCACCGGCAGCGGCGTGCAGGCCGGGTATGGCCAGGACAAACCGGCGACCGGCAGCAGCCCCAGCGATCAGAACACCGCGTTCAGCGCCGGCGGCGTGACGATCCAGGCCGACGCCACCACCAACACCTTGCTGATCTCCGCGCCGGACCCGCTGTACCGCAACCTGCGCGAAGTGATCGACATGCTTGACCAGCGCCGCGCTCAGGTGGTGATCGAAAGCCTGATCGTCGAAGTCAACGAAGACGACGCCAGCGAGTTCGGCGTGCAGTGGCAGGCCGGCAACCTCGGCGGCAAGGGCGGTTTTGGCGGGGTGAACCTGGGGGGCAGCGGGGTGAATGGCACGTCGACCAGCAAGACCAGCATCGATGTGCTGCCCAAGGGCCTGAATATCGGCCTGGTCGATGGCAGCGTCGACATCCCCGGGATCGGCAAGGTGCTCGACCTCAAAGTGCTGGCCCGCGCCTTGAAGAGCAAGGGCGGCACCAACGTGCTGTCGACACCGAACCTGCTGACCCTGGACAACGAAGCCGCGAGCATTTTTGTCGGGCAGACCATTCCGTTCGTCACCGGCAGCTATGTGACGGGCGGCGGCGGCACCAGCAACAACCCGTTCCAGACCGTGCAGCGCGAAGAAGTGGGGCTCAAGCTCAACGTGCGCCCGCAGATTTCCGAAGGCGGCACGGTGAAGCTGGATATCTACCAGGAAGTCAGCAGCGTGGACGCGCGGGCGTCGGTGGACGCGGGCACGGTGACCAACAAGCGGGCGATCGATACCAGCATCCTGTTGGACGACGGGCAGATCATGGTGCTCGGCGGGTTGTTGCAGGACGGCTACAGCCAGAGCAATGACGCGGTGCCGTGGCTGTCGGATATCCCGGGGTTGGGCGCGTTGTTTCGCAATGAAAAGCGCAGTGTGAACAAGACCAACCTGATGGTGTTTTTGCGCCCTTACATCATTCGCGACAGTGGCGCGGGGCGCAGTATCACGTTGAACCGCTATGAGTTCATGCGCCGCGCCCAGGGAGGCTTGCAGCCGGAGCGCAGTTGGGCAATGCCGGATGTGCAGGCACCGCAGTTGCCGTCGGTGGAGAAGGCGATTCCGGGGGCTGGGCCGAGGGCGGTGATCAGGGCGGTGCCGGCTCGTGATTGATGTTGAGCGAGTGCATATCCGGGGCTTCGCTAACGGCGGCTTATGGTTCCGCCCTCACGGCGGGTCACTTTGGAAAAACCCCAAAGTAACCCAAGGGCCCTTGCCCCACCACTTGGCACCTCGCTTGGGCTCGGTGTGCCCGAACGCAGGCTTGCGTGGTTTAAGATCAAAAGCGGCTCGCTTCGCATCGTGTTTACGCGGGGGGGCGGTGTTTTTTCATGGCCTGGATTTGTGCCACAACCCCGCTGCAATCAATGCAGTGCCCAGACGGGTGCAGTCGGATTTGACTGAAAACTCCTGGGCACTCACCGCTTCAAAATGTGGGAGGGGGCTTGCCCCCGATAGCGGTGGTTCAGTTACAGATGAATTGACTGACACACCGCTATCGGGGGCAAGCCCCCTCCCACATTTACACTGCGCGGCGGCCCGCCGTAAGGGCGGAACCATAAGCCGCCGTTACCGCAGCAACGGATATGTACTCAATCCAAAAGGGTCAACCCCATGAGCCTGCTCCCCTACGCCTGGGCCAAATCCCAACGCATCCTCCTGCGTCCCGGCGAGGCCGGCCTGCTGCTGACGGTCTGCCCGTCGACCCCCGGCTGGTCGATCAGCGAAGTGCAACGTCAGTTCGGCCAGAGCCGCCTTGAACAGGTGCGCGATGATGAACTCGACGGCCTGCTCGCCAGCGCCTATGCCGACACCGGCAGCGCCGCTGCGGTGGTCGGTGCCGCCGAAAACGAAGTCGACCTCGACCGCCTGATGCAGGACATGCCCGAGATCACCGACCTGCTCGACACCCAGGACGGCGCGCCGGTGATCCGCATGATCAACGCCTTGCTGACCCAGGCCGCCCGCGATGAGGCCAGTGACATCCATATCGAACCCTACGAAACCCACTCCGTGGTGCGCTACCGCGTCGACGGCACCCTGCGCGACGTGGTCTCGCCGCGCAAGGCGCTGCATGGCGCGCTGGTGTCGCGGATCAAGATCATGGCCCAGCTCGACATCGCCGAAAAACGCCTGCCCCAGGACGGCCGCATCGCCCTGCGCGTGGCCGGGCGGCCGATTGATATCCGCGTGTCGACAGTGCCCACCGGGCATGGCGAGCGCGTAGTGATGCGCTTGCTGGACAAGCAGGCCGGGCGCCTGCAACTGGAGACCCTGGGCATGGAGCCGCAACTGCTGGCGCGCCTCGACACGCTGATCCGCCAGCCCCACGGCATCGTGTTGGTCACCGGGCCCACCGGCAGCGGCAAGACCACCAGCCTCTACGCCGCGCTGGCGCGGCTGGATGCGAGCACCAGCAATATCCTCACTGTCGAAGACCCGGTGGAGTACGACTTGCCGGGCATCAGCCAGATCCAGGTCAACGCCAAGATCGACATGACCTTCGGCCTGGCCTTGCGTGCGATCCTGCGCCAGGACCCGGACATCATCATGATCGGCGAAATCCGCGACCTGGAGACCGCCCAGATCGCCGTGCAAGCCTCGCTCACCGGCCACCTGGTGCTCGCCACCCTGCACACCAACGACGCGGTGTCGGCGGTCAACCGCCTGATCGATATGGGCGTCGAACCGTTCCTGCTGGCGTCTTCACTGTTGGGCGTGTTGGCCCAGCGCCTGGTGCGGCGCCTGTGCCCGCACTGCAAGCAGGCAGACCCGGCCGTGCCGGGCACCTGGCGCCCGGTGGGCTGCGCGCAGTGCAACCAGATCGGCTACAGCGGGCGTACCGGTATCCATGAATTGTTCTGCGTCGACGACGAGGTGCGCAGCCTGATCCACCAGGGCGCTGGCGAACAGGAGCTGCGCCAGGCGGCACGCCGCGCCGGCATGTTCAGCATGCGTGAAGACGGCGAGCGCTGGGTGCGCAGCGGCACCACCGCGGCCGAAGAAATCCTGCGCGTAACACGGGACGCCTGATGAATCGCTATCGCTATGAAGCCGCCGACGCCAGCGGCAAGGTCGAGGCCGGGCACCTGGAGGCGGACAGCCAGAGCGCGGCGTTTGCCGCGTTGCGCAGCCGTGGCCTGACCGCGCTTCTGGTGCAGGTCGAAGGCGGTCAACGGGCCGCGGGCGGCAGCAGCCTGTTCAGCGCCAAGCTGTCGGACAACGACCTGGCCTGGGCCACGCGGCAACTGGCGAGCCTGCTCGGTGCCAGCCTGCCGTTGGAAGCGGCGCTGAGCGCGACGGTGGAACAGGCCGAGAAAAAACACATCGCCCAGACCCTGGCCGCCGTGCGCGCCGATGTGCGCGGCGGCATGCGCCTGGCCGATGCCCTGGCGGCACGGCCGCGGGACTTTCCGTCGATCTACCGTGCGCTGATCGCGGCGGGGGAGGAGTCCGGCGACCTGGCCCAGGTGATGGAGCGCCTGGCCGACTACATCGAGGAGCGCAACAACCTGCGCGGCAAGATACTCACCGCATTCATCTACCCCGGCGTGGTGGGGCTGGTGTCCATCGGCATTGTGATTTTCCTGCTCAGCTACGTAGTGCCCCAGGTGGTCAGCGCGTTCTCCCAGGCGCGCCAGGACCTGCCGGGGCTGACGCTGGCGATGCTCAACGCCAGCGACTTCATCCGCGCCTGGGGGTGGCTGTGTTTTGCCGGGATCGTCGGCAGCTTCTGGGGCTGGCGCCTGTACCTGCGCGACCCGGTGGCGCGCTTGAACTGGCACAGCCGCGTGCTGCGCTTGCCGCTGATCGGGCGCTTTGTGCTGGGCCTGAACACCGCCCGATTTGCCTCGACCCTGGCGATCCTCGGCGGTGCTGGCGTGCCGCTGTTGCGCGCCCTCGAAGCCGCGCGCCAGACCCTGTCCAACGAGCGCCTGAGCCAGTGCGTCAACGACGCCACCGCCAAAGTGCGCGAGGGCGTCAACCTCGCTCCGGCGCTGGCGGTGGAGAAGGTGTTCCCACCGGTGCTGATCCACCTGATCGCCAGCGGTGAAAAAACCGGCTCACTGCCGCCCATGCTCGAACGCGCGGCGCAGACCCTGTCGCGGGACATCGAACGCCGTGCCATGGGCATGACCGCGTTGCTCGAGCCATTGATGATCGTGGTGATGGGCGCGGTGGTGCTGGTGATCGTGATGGCGGTGCTGTTGCCGATCATCGAGATCAACCAACTGGTGACCTGAATGTGGGAGGGGGCTTGCCCCCGATTGCGATGGGTCAGTCTATGCATCTTTGGCTGACACTCCCTCATCGGGGGCAAGCCCCCTCCCACATTGGACCCTACCTGTTCAGTTGATTTTGGGGTGGGCCGATACCGCCAGCCCGCAACCTCGGGTTCATCGTTTCGTCACAGCCAAACCCCTCGCCGCAGCCTACGCCGCCTTGACGAAACCCCCACTGAAACCGCGCTGTCACCTGCCTCCAAACCGCTCAAAACCATGACCAAAACACCCGAGAATCTTTTTAAAAATCAAGCCCTTCCTCCCGAGGTTTTTTCCCTTAGCTGTCATCGGAAGCTGCGAAATTCTCTAGCCATGGCCTCACCCCAGTCACCCCCGGAACACGGCTTGGGACCGAAGCCATGGCGTCATGCAAGAGCCATCTACCTCAAACGTACAAACACGACGAAAGGAGATTCTTCATGTTTAAGCGCACTATGATCGCGGCCTCTTTGGCAGTTGCAGCACTGGCTTCGGCCCAATCCATGGCCGCAGTGGTCGGTGGCGGGGCCACCTTGCCGGAAAAACTCTACGGCAGCACTGCCACATCGACGACGGCTACCGGCATCCTCTCTGCCAGCATTCCAGGTTTTAGCCCCTACATCGGTGTAGGCAGCGGCGACGGCAAGAAGGCGTTCTTCGGTAACGATTCGACCAAGCTGAAATTGGCCTCGGGTATCACCGTTGACTATGCCGGTAGCGATTCGGTGGTGAGCGCCGCGGAACTGGCTGCTTACAACGCTGATACCGTTAAAGGCCGCGCCGCCTATGGCCCGCTGGTTCAAGTCCCGGCTGAAGCCACTTCGGTGACCGTGCCTTACCACATCGACGGTAAAACCTCGCTGCAGCTCACCAGTGCTCAGTTGGCTGATATCTTCGCCGGCAAGATCACTAACTGGAAAGACGTGCAATTCAACGGGGCTGCCGGTCCAGACCTGCAGATCAAAGTGGTCTACCGTCAGGAAACTAGCGGTACCACCGAGATTTTTACCAACCACCTCAAAGCGGTAAAACCCGCATCGGTACCGAATGTCAGCAACAGCTTCGTCACCGCCATCGGCTTTGACCCAGCCACCAGCGCTCCGGTCGGTTCAAGCTACCTCGCTGTAACCGGCAGTCAAGGTGTCGCCACTGCTATCACCAATAACAATGGTGCCATCGGTTACGTCAGCCCTGACTACGCAGCGTTCAACAGCGCCGCCGCCGTTGCGTCGGTCAATGGCTTCCTGCCGACTGAAGTGAACGTTCAAGCTTCTCTCGATACTATTGCGCCACCGGCCGTCGGTTCCGCCGCCGCCGCCGACCCGTTGAACTGGGTCCCTACGTTTGCCAACCCGACTGCGGGCTACCCCATCGTCGGCTACACCAACCTGGTCTTCAGCCAGTGCTACAAAGACTCCACTGACAACATCCGCATCCAGACTTTCCTGAAACGTCACTACACCGGCGTGAATAACGCGGCTATCAGCAGCCACTCGTTCATTCCGTTGTCCACCACCTGGCAGAAAGCGGTCTACGACAACTTCGTTGCCACCACCAGCTCGCTGCGCATCGGCGACACCAACACTTGCAACGGTATCGGTCGTCCGTTGTAACACCCCGTCTCGACAGGGTTGGCCCCACAACCGGCAATGACTTCGTGTCATTGCCGGTTTTGTCGTTGTGCATCGCGACCCGCCAGTTGAACCGCGTTGTATGAACATTGTGTGACATCAGTTCGGTCGCACCCCTCGGCAACCGCCTTAAGCAATAACCACAACACGTGCCCGCGCAGTGTTCGCGCGCCCGTCGTTCGCCTGCCCCGTCAAAAGGACCTGTAAGTGATGCGTTCCCGTCTGAAGCTGCCTGCCAACCGCGCTGCCAACGTGCCTGCCACTGCCGGTCAACCGGTGTTGCGCCTTAAACCCCTGGCCCATGTGATCGCACTGCTGGTGTTTACCGGCGGTGCCCACGCGGCGCAGCCCCAGGCGTTCAGTTCGGGTTGGTTTGCCGCCAAGGGCGTGACGCAGGCCGATGGCGGCGCACGCCCTGGCGCGACGTCACCGGGAACGCCGCCGCCGTTGGCCCAGCAACAGGCGCTTGGTCAGCAGTTGCAACGCTCCTTTCAGACCCTCAACACCAGCGTCGCCGCAATTGCCGCGCAACAGGCGGCGCAGGCCGCTGCCCGCAATAACGCCAGCGCGGGGCCGGAGACGATCCATAACGGTCTGGGCGGCAACGGCTTGAATGTGGTGATCGGCGCGGATGGCAAGCCGCTGTTCGTCAACGCCGAGGGGCCGGTGCAAACCGATGCCAACGGCAAGACGCTGGTCTCGATCAAGCAAACGGCCGATAAGGCGATCCTCAATTGGGACACCTTCAACATCGGTCGCAACACCACCGTGCAGTTCCAACAGAACAGCGATTGGGCCGCGCTCAACAAGGTCAACAACAGCACGGCGCCGAGCCAGATCCAAGGGGCTCTCAAAGCTGACGGCACGGTGCTGATCCTCAACAGCAACGGCGTCGTGTTCAGCGGCAGCAGCCAGGTCAACGTGCGCAACCTGGTGGCTGCCGCCACGGGCTTCAGCGATGAGCAATTCACCGCCAAGGGGCTGTACAGTTCAAGCAACAGCGCGCCCGGATTCACCCAGGCCGCCGGCAAGGTGACGGTCGAGCGTGGCGCGCAGATCCAGACCCAGGTGCCCGCCACCTCCACTGCGGGCGGCGGTTATGTGCTGTTGCTCGGCAAAGAGGTGGAGAACGCCGGGACCATTTCCACCGCGCGAGGCCAGACCACCCTGGCGGCGGGCGACAGCTTTGTGATCAAGAAGGGCTACAGCACCGATGGCAATGTCGCGTCCACCACGCGGGGCAATGAAGTCAGCGTCACCGGCAGCGGCAAGGTCAGCAACAGCGGGCTCATTCAGGCCTCTACCGGTGACATCACCCTGGCTGGCCAGCAGGTGTTGCAAAACGGTGTGTTACTCGCCAGTTCGTCGGTGGAAGCCCGGGGTGCCCTGCATGTAAAGGGCACGGGCAACAACGCTAGCGTGACCCTGGGCGAGGGCAGCCTCAGCGCGATTTTGCTCGACAGCAGCAGCGCCCTCGACAGCCAGCGCGCCGGGCTGATGACGCCGTCGCTCGATCAGAACGGCAACATTGTGCCGGCCGATACCTACCGCCGTGACCAGTCCCTGGTGGAAATCACCAGCGACGGCACGGTGGATTTTCGCAGCGGTTCCGTGACCCTGGCCACTGGCGGCCAAGTCGGTATCAAGGCTGCGCAGCGCACCCTGGTGCGCGACGGCGCGGTGATCGACGTGTCCGGCGCCACCGGGGTCAAGGTGTCGATGGCGTCCAATAGCGTCAAGGTCAATATCCAAGGCAACGAGCAGCGCGATGCGGCGGTCAATCGCGACGACAAGTCCCTGAATAACAACGATGTGTGGGTGGATGTCCGCGACTTGATTTTTGTCGCGGCTGGCACCAATGGCTATGCCACCGACCGCTGGTACACCGCGGGTGGCCTGCTGGAAGTGGGCGGTTATTTGGGCACCCGTAACCACGGCATTGGCGAGTGGATGGCCCAGGGCGGTACGGTGACCTTCAGCGGTAAGGACGTGGTGACCCAACAGGGTTCGCAGATCAACCTGTCCGGCGGCACCCTCGATGTGCAGGCGGGCAAGGTCCAGCAAACCTGGCTCAAAGGGCCGGACGGGCGTTTGTATGAACTGTCCACCGCGCCGGGGGACTTGCTCTACAGCGGGATTTACAAAGGCTATGAAGACCACAGCCAGCGCTGGGGCGTGACCGAGTATTACTACAACCCTTTGATCGCCCCGCGTGAGCGTTCAGAAGGTGCCTACACCGTGGGGCGCGATGCCGGACGCTTGGTCGTCAGTACCGCCAGTGCGGTTCTGGAGGGCCAGGTTGTGGGTGACACCTATCAGGGCGAACGCCAGACCCAGGCCGCGCAAAAAGGCCTGGACGGTTATTTGCAATCGCAAAAAGCCGTGGCCCGCGGTGCCCAATTCGTGGTCGGTAGTTACGTGCCGTATTACGTCAAGGACAGCGCCACGTTGCAGTACGCCCTGGGGGCGGATGCCGGCACGGTGAAAAACGTCGTGCTCGGGCAGCGGGCGGCGGCTATCGCCGCAGGTCTGGACTTGACCACCGCACTGCCGGCTGATCGGGTGTCCACGCTCTATCTGGACACCGATGCCTTGAACGCGACGGAGCTGGGCGCGATCAAAATCGCCAGCACCGGTTCGATTCTGGTCAACAGTGCGCTGGAGGTGGCCGCAGCCGGCGACATCACCCTGTTTGCTCCGAAAATCGAGGTCAATGCCAACCTGACCGCGCATTCCGGCAGCCTGCAGTTGGGTAACGTACAAACGCAGATCACCCCCGCCGGCAAAGTCGATGTGACCCTCGGCGGGCGTGGCAGCCTGACGGTGAACAACGGCGTGTCCCTGGATGCCAGCGGCTTGTGGAGCAATCAGCGGCTGGGCACCGGCGATGGCAGTCGTTTGCCCTATCTCAACGGCGGCAGCGTGGCGTTGCGCAGTAGCGGTGATATGACCCTGACGGCAGGTAGCCAGGTCGACGTGTCATCCGGCGCAGCCCTGGATGCCAAGGGCCAGCTCACTGGCGGCAAGGGTGGTGACCTGACGCTCGCGGCCAACGCCAATAGTGGCGACAGCCGAGGCAGCCTGGCCCTCGACGGTGAGTTGCTCGGGTATGGGGTCAATGGCGGCGGGCGCCTGAGTGTGCAGGCCGGCCAGGTGCTGATCAGCGATTCGGCGGTTGCCCCAGGTACCGGGACGTTGCAGCTCGGCAGTGGGTTCTTCAATAAGGGCTTTGGCGCCTATGACATCACGGGCAATGAAGGTCTGGTGGTCGCCGATGGCACCCAGCTTGCCGTGACAACCCCGGTGTACCGCCTCAATGACAACGCACAAAGCGTGGCGAGCGGTGCAGCGCCACGCACTGCGCTGGAGATCTGGACTCCGCCGCAGTATCAGGAAAACCCCACCAAGGGCCTGTTGACCCCCCGCAAAGGCGCGAGTGTGAGCTTGCAAGCCGGTACGTTGTTGTCGACAGCGGCGCAGATGGCGTCGGCGCAACTGCGCATCGGCCAGGGCGCGCGGATTGAGGTTGATCCGGGTCAAGCGATCAGTCTACGCAGCATTGGCCAGTTGACCGTGGATGGCAGCCTGAATGCCTGGGGTGGCAGCATCACGCTGGGCGCTGTCAGCGTGCAACCCAACGTGGCCGATGGCGTTGAAAACCAGGGCCATGGCCGTTCGATCTGGATCGGTGAACACGCAGTACTGGACGTGGCCGGGCGGGCGTTCACCGCAGTGGACAGTCTCGGCCGGCGCTACGGTACGGTCGGCCAGGGCGGCACTATCGTGATTGGCGGGGTGATCGACCCGGCCACTGGGATCGCCTCCGCCGCCAACTTGTTTGTGGTGGTGCGCGAAGGCGCGCGCCTTGACGCTTCCGGCAGCCAGGCGGTGCTGGACCTGGACGGTGCCGGCCCGAGCGTGATCGCCAGCCGTGGCGGCAACATCTCCCTGGCATCCAACACTGGCGTGTACCTCGACGGTACGCTCAAGGCCGGTAGCGGTGGTGCCGGTGCGGCGGGTGGTTCCCTGAGCCTGGCGTTGGAAACGCCGCTGTACGCCGAATCGGCCGCGGCTCGCGTGCGGCAAGCCCGTGAATTGATTGTCAGTGCCGCCGATCCGGGCGTGCCGTTGCCCGCCGGCAGCACCCCCGAATCGGCCGCGGGCAGCCTGGTCTACGGTCATGGCCGGCTCACGGTCAGCCAGGTCGACGCCGGCGGCTTCGATAACCTGTCGCTGTTGAGCAATGGTCTGATCAGCTTCGACGGTGACGTATCCCTGCGTCTGGGGCAGAGCCTGAGCCTGTATTCCGGGGCCATGGCGTTGACGGATGGCGCGCCCCGACAGTCCCAGGTGCTCCTGGCGGCGCCTTATGTACGCCTGGCCGGGGTTGGCAACAACAGCCAGGGCAGCGACGGCGCCGTTCGTCCGACGGTCCAGGGTGGCGTTTCCACGCAGGGTACAGCCGGGCTCTTGAGGGTTGAAGCGGCAAACGTGCTGGATGTGCGTGATAGCCTCAACTTCGGTGCCCATGCCGAGCGCTCCAAGGCGTTGGCCAACGGCATTGACCGACGCGCCTTCGATCAGGCCCAGTTGGTCAGCCTGGGGGATATGCGCTTTCTGGCCCGCAGCGCGAACAATACTAAAACCGCCTTGACCACCCAGGCCGACTTGAGCCTGACGGCGGCGCAGATTTACCCGGCTACGGGGGCCGTTGCCGAGGTCACGGCCGGCTACACGGGGCCCAACAGCGACTTTGACCCGACACGCACCTTGCGCATCGGCCGGGTCGGCAGTGAGGCCCCGGCGCAACCTTATTCAGTGTTTGGCAGCTTACTGCTGAGTGCCTCGACCATCGAACAAGGCGGCGTGTTACGGGCGCCCATGGGCGTGCTGACCCTGGGCATGGATGGCGGCATCGTCCGTTCCACCAAAGTGATCAACCTGTTGCCTGGCAGCCTGACCTCCGTCAGCGCCGGTGGCCTGGTGCTGCCGTATGGCGGGACAGTCGACGGCGTGACCTGGCAGTACAACGGCAAACAGGTGGAGTTGCTGGGCGTCGGCGGCACCTATAACACGGGCAGTCTGGCCGTTGGTATGCAATTGGTCGGGCGCTCGCTGAATGTGCAGCAGGGCGCGGTGCTGGACCTTGCCGGTGGCGGCGAGTTGCTCGGCGCGGCGTTTGTCTCCGGGCGCGGCGGCTCCACCGATGCGCGCTACAACCCGTTGGTGCAAATCGGTGCGGACGGGCGCTTTACCTTGCCGGGGCTGGCTACCAACCCGATCTATGCGATTGTTCCCGGCGCCCAGCCGGGAGTCGCGCCCAGCGGTGGCGAGCCGGGTGCGACCCAGCCGCTGGTGGGGCAACAAATCAGTATCGGTGCCGGGGTTCCAGGCTTGCCGGCGGGGACCTACACCTTGCTGCCGTCTAGTTACGCCTTGTTGCCGGGGGCGTTTCGGGTCGAGATCAACGGCTTGGCAACGGCGTTTGCCGCAGGTTCGATGCCGAACGCTTCGGCCATGAATAACGGTTCCTGGTCAACCGAGGGCTTCCTGTCGATTGCCCACACCGGCATTCGCGACAGCCTGTCGAGCCAGGTGATCGTCACGCCGGCGGCGGTATTGCGCCGGTACTCCCAGTACAACGAAACCCGTTACGCAGACTTCGTGCGCGCTGACGCTGCGCGCCTGGGCGTCCCGCGTGCGGCCCTTGAAGCCGACGCCAAAACCCTGAAGTTGCAACTGATCGCCGGTCAAAAAGACGTGGGGTTCACCTTTGATGGCGAGGGGCGTTTTAAACCCGCGGAGGGTGGATTCGGTGCCACTGTAACGGTGCAGGGCGACGCTATCGAGGTGATTTCTGACACTGCCCAAGCCAGTACCACGCCGTCGACAGTGGCGGTACGCGCCAGCGATTTGAATGCCTTGGGGGCCGCCCGTTTGGTGGTGGGCGGCTTGACGACGGTGATGTACGGCCAGGGTGGTAATTTCGTCGGGTTCGACACAGGATCCAGCGCGAACTCGGTGGTTGTGCGTCAAGGTGCGAGCTTGGCGGCGCCGGAAGTGTTCTTGATGACGGGTACGTCCTCGGGCGCCATTGAGATCGAACAAGGTGCGTCGATCAACACCCTGGGGCTCGGCAAGGCTGCCTATGACTCGGATGATGGTTTTATCTATCGACCAGGCGCTCATAGTGTCCTGGCAGTGTCCAATGGGCGCTTGCAGATGCTGGCCCCAACCGCTGGCGACAATAATAGAGGACCAGGCAGCATCCTGATCGGCCAGTGCAATCCAGGGGCTTGCAGCGGTGAAACGTCACTGTATTCCGAGGGCTCGATTGCCTTTGCCACCACCAACCGCTTTGCCTTGGGTGACGGTGTGCGCTACGGCACCCGTCATCTGGCGCTGGCGGTGGGTGGGATCAACGTCGGCAGCCCGGAGGCGTTGGCCGAGGCAGCCGCGCGCGGCGTGTTGCCGTCGGGCTTGACCCTCAATCAGCAAGTGATGGATCGCTTGTTGCGCGGCGATACCTCACGCGGCGCACCGGCCCTGAAAAGCCTGGCACTGACAGCTGGGCAATCCTTGAACTTCTATGGCAGCGCCACCCTGAGCACCCTCGACAGCTCGGGTAAGTCACTGCTGGATGAACTGTTACTGACGACTCCGGCGATCTATGGCTATGGCAACGCGGCGGATGTGGCGTTGATCCAGACCGGCACCTTGGTGTGGGGAGGCGATACCAGTGCGCCGCCGGCCGTGATCAACCAAGGCGCGGGCACTGGCAGCGGCACCCTGGAGCTGCAGGCTCGGCGCATCGAATTCGGCTATGGCCGCAACGCCCAGCCCGATGGCCTGACCGAGAATGGCCGCATGACCCTGGGCTTTGCCAATGTCCACCTCAACGCCGACGAACGCATTACGGCCAACCACAAAGGCAGCCTGGCGGTGCATCAGTCCCAGGGCGCTTATGAAGCGGGCAAGGGCTTTGCCTACAGTGGCGGCAACTTGACCATCACCGCGCCGTTGTTGACCGGTGAAGCCGGTTCGATCAACCGGATCACCGCCGGTGGCGCAGTGACCGTAGTGGCCCCGGCCAACGGTGCGGCCCCGGCGGATGCGACGGCCATCGACGCGTTGGGCGCCGAGTTATTGCTGTCCGGGCGCAGCGTGGCGGTCGATACGGCGGTGGTGTTGCCCAGCGGCAAGCTGACCCTCAGCGCCGATGAAGCGCTGACCCTGGGCGCCTCTTCGCGTCTGGACCTCAGTGGTCGCACCGTGCGGAACAACGACGTGAGCAAATACAGCTGGGGCGGTGACGTCAGCCTGGAAAGCCGCCACGGCAACATTTATCAGGCCGCAGGTGCGCTCGTCGACCTGTCAGCCCGATACAACCAAGGTGGCCTGCTCAAAGCCGTGGCGGTGGACGCCGGAGCAGGGCAGGTCGACTTGCAAGGGCAGATCCGCGCCGGTAGCAGCGGCTATTACGATGCCGGTGGCACCCTGGTACCGTACCAGGCGGGCGGGGTGGACATTCGTGCGCAGCAGATGGGGGATTTCGCCGCGTTGAACCAACGCTTGAACCAGGGACAGGTGTGGGGTTCGCGCAGCTTCCAGCTCAAGCAGGGCAACCTGGTTATCGGCGATGAACTCAAGGCCAATCAGGTCAACGTCTCGGTGGATAACGGCAGTTTGACGGTGGTGGGCACTATCGACGCCAGTGGTGAGCGGGTCGGCAGTATCCGCCTGGCCGGCAAGCAGGGTCTGACCCTCGCCGGCAGTGCGGTGCTGGATGCCCACGGTACGGCGTTGCGGGTCGACAGCTACGGCAAAATCATCGATGCGCCGAACCGGGCGATGGTTGAACTCAACAGCGGTGACGGTCAATTGACCTTGGCCGATGGCGCGCGTATCGACGTGCGCCACGGCACGGCTGCGGTCCTGGGCCGTGGCCCGGGGCAATACGACGGCCTGGCCCGTGGCACCCTGGAACTGAATGCCCCCCGGCTGAATGCCAATGATGTGGCCATCGATGCGCGCGGGCGCGTCGATATCCTTGGCGCTCGCTCCATCGCGCTGAACGCCGTTGCCCGTTACACCGATGCGCCGCCCGGCGTTGAGCCGTCGGTCAGTGGCCGGCCGTATCAGATGATCGATCAGGATTACCTGAATAAAAAACACGCGCTCAGTGAAACCTTTATCAACAATGCCTTGAACAACCTCGGGTTGACGCAAGGCAAGCTGGCGGGCTTGAACAACAGCCGCTACGCCGACGCCTTCCACCTGCGCCCAGGCGTGGAAATCGTCGCCGAAGGCGATCTGGTGGTCAGTGGCGACCTGGACCTGTCGGGCATGCGCTATGCCAGCCTCAACCGCAATACGCCGAAGACGTCGGTGTATGGTTCGGGCGAGGTCGGCAGCCTGGTGGTGCGTGCCGGTGGCAACCTGGACGTCTACGGCAGCATCAACGACGGTTTTGCCCCGCCGCCGCCCACCCCGGACGACAACGGCTGGGTGCTGACTCCCGGCCTGCAAGGGTTCGGCAGCGATGTGATCGTGCCCGGCCCTGGTGTGGTGCTGGCAGAGGGCAGTGCATTCCCCACTGGCAAGACCCTCAACTACTCGTTACCGATCCAGGCCACCACGCTGGCGCAAGGCACTGTGCTGCCGACGCAGGGCATCCTCGATGCGCCACTGACCCTGCCGGCCAATACCGTGTTGAGCGCGGCGGTTCGCGACAGCGCCGGCAACCTGCTGTATGCCGCCGGCACGTTGTTGCAACAACCTGTGGTGCTCGCTGCCGATACACGACTGGACGCCGGCACCGTATTGGCGGGCGCTGCCGCCCTGCGCGCGATGACCTGGCCGGCCGGCGTGCCGTTACCCAGCCGAGGGGTGCTGATCGGCAGTGCTACCGACGGTGTTTTGCTGGCTGTGAACCTGGCTCTCAAGGTTGGCGCGCTGATTCCTTATGGCACGGACGTCAAACTGCCGAACGGCGCGATATCGGTGCCGTTGCACACCGTGACCGGCGCCACGGCACGCCAGAACTGGGCTGTGGCGCCGATGTTGGCCGAAGGCTCGCAGTCGTGGTCGTTGCGTCTGGTGTCCGGTGCTGATACCCAGGCGGCCGACACGCGTTCTATCCAGCCGGCCTTTGCCGGCGACCTGACCCTGGCGGACACGCACTACGGCATTTACGAGACTCACAGTAAAACCACCATCCCGGGGCAACCGGCCCGGCCAGGCGGCGCCTGGTACTGGAGTGACTTTGCCGCCGAGCTGTTCGGCGTCACGGCGGGTACTCCGGTGCCGGAGTCCGAGTGGGCTTCTTGCCCGGACTTGTGCGTGCGCGTCAACTACGTGTGGAGCGACTTAGCCGAGTTGTTTGGCTTTACTCCCGGGGCGCCGGTATCACCCGAAAATGAAAGCACGTGCGACGCAGATCTGTGCGTTTCCTTGGGCGAACCCACTCCAGCAATCCCTGAGCAGGTGATCGTCGGTCCGGTCAAACTGGTTTCACCCGTGAGTCAGCATTTCAGTGTGCTGCGCACCGGCACCGGTGATCTGGATCTGATCGCTGCGGGCAACGTCTCAATGCAATCGCCCTACGGCGTGTACACCGCAGGGGCGTCCAGCGCGTCTCGCGCAGGTGGTGCCGCCGCCGACTTCAACCAGGCTCGCGTCACCGCTGCGGATAGGACGGTGCTGGGCAGCGCGGCCAAGGCGTATGAAGCCTTGGTCGATGAAAGCAGCGCCAGCCCTTACGCCGCCTGGTACCCCGACGGCGGCGGCAACGTGTTGCTGCGCACCGGCGGTAGCCTGACGGGCGCTGTCTGGACGTCGATGCAAGATAGGCCAATGGACAATGACGGTCGCAGCCAACTCAACAGTGCGAACCTGGGCAACTGGTTGTGGCGCCAAGGCACAGGCAGCACGGCGGGTGTCACCCCGATACCGACCAGTTGGTGGATCAACTTTGGCACTTATATAAAGGGCAAAAGCGGCACTGCCAACCGGTATTTTGACGACGCTGCACAGATAGACCAGCTGCCACGCCTGGTGGGGTTCACCGGTGTCGGCACGCTGGGCGGCGGCAATCTGACCCTGGACCTGGGCAGCGATGGTGGCATGCAGACGCGCCGTGGCTCCGTGGATGGCTTGAGAGCACCGCGCAGTGAAGGCCTGGTGTTGGCAGTGGGGAGTACCGGGCGGGTGGTGGACGGTCAATTGCTGTTGACGGGGGGCGGCGACCTGGATGTACGCATGGGAGGCGATTTGAACCCTGGGCTGGACGCTCGTGCGACCCGCAGTAATACCGCCAGCTTGCAATCAGTCGACTATAAGGCACAAACACTCAGCCTCAATGGCGTGCTGACCAACCTGCGTGGCGCCTTGAACCTGCAGGCAGGCAGCCTGGGGGGCATTGCCTTGAACTACGGCAGTATGCGTAACGATCAGGATGTCAAGGAAAGCCGAGCCTACTCGCCGTACACCGCAAGCCTGGGCACGGCCACGGGCGGGATCACTTTGATGCTGGGCGACGCCACGGCCACCCTGTCGACGCGAGGTGACCTGGTGTTGGCGGGGACCGGCGACCCTGGACGCGTCTCTACCGAAAATACCCAAGCGTTCAGTTACAACGGTAGCGCTTATGGCAATGGCACCACATGGTTCTCATTATGGACCGAGCGTACCGCCATCGACTTGTTCTCCGCAGGTGGCAGTTTGACGCCTAGCGTGCAGAGCATGTCGCTGAGCGCCAATGGCCAGCTGAATCCTCTGCCCGAGCAAAACTACTCCAGTTCGGACGGGCGTTTCATCTTCCCCTCCAAGCTCGGCGTGGTAGCAGCCAATGGCAGTATTTATCTCGGCGCATCCGCGCTGGGTGCTGGCCCGCTGCCTAACAATCCTGCTTATTCGCTGTTATTGGCGCCGTCGAGCAAAGGACGATTGGCCATGTTGGCCGGGGACTCAATTTACGCCAGCGGTTATGCGGTCAACCAGTCGGGTGACAGCCAGGGTGCTATACCGACGCCGTTCGCGCCAGCCTTTGTCGGCAGGAACGGGTTTAGCCTGGTCGTCAACAACCTGGGCAGTGACGCGATACAGGACGACCTTTCCTTGTTCGCCTTCCGCAGCGCGACTGATCTTGCGCGTCCGGCTTCCCAGGCAGAACCGGCCAGGTTTTATGCCCAGCAGGGCGACATCGTAGGGTTGCGCAGCGGTGAGATCCTGACATTCGGCAGCCCGCGTCAAGGCCAGGTCCGCTATGAGTCCGCAGGCCCGGTCTGGATGCGGGCGGGGCGCGACATTGTCAGTTCAGGTACCGATATGGGCTCGTCGACGGTGCTTCCTAAACTGTTGGGTTACAACGGCGATTACTTGGGTGAAAGCCGCGGCAACCTGTTCGTTCACAGCCGCCCTGAGGACGTGTCAGTGGTTTCCGCCGGGCGCGACATTCTCTACAGCAGCTTCAACGTCGCCGGCCCCGGCACCCTGGAAGTCAGTGCCGGGCGCAACCTGTTGATGGCCGACAAAGCATCCATCACCAGCCTGGGACCGGTGGCGGCGGGCGACTCCCGTCCGGGGGCATCCATCGTGCTGGAAGCCGGGGTCGGGCTCAACGGCCTGGATTACCTGAAGTTCGTCACGCCCTACCTGGACCGCGCCAATCAGGCGGTCGAGGGTGTCGCGCTGGCCGCGCAAGCCGGCAAGGTGGCGAAAACCTACGAGGCCGAACTGTTGCAATGGCTCAACGAGCGCTACGCCTTCAGCGGCGATGCCGAGCAGGCGCGGGCGTACTTTGCAGGCTTGGGCCCCGAGCAGCAACGCATCTTCGCCCGTTCGGTGTACTTCGCCGAAGTGCGCGAAGGTGGTCGCGAATACAACCTGGCCGCTGGCCCGCGTTCCGGTAGCTTTGTCCGCAGCCGCGCGGCCATCAACGCACTGTTGCCGAGCAAGGACGTGGCGGGTAACCCGATCGTGTACAACGGCGACATCACCCTGTACGGCGGTGCCGGGGTGCATACCCTGTTTGGCGGCAATATCCAGATGCTCAGCCCTGGCGGGCAGCAGGTGTTCGGGATTGAAGGCAACGTGCCGCCAGCCAGTGCCGGGGTCCTCACGCAGGGTGCCGGGGATATTCAATTGTATTCCCGGGGCAGCATCCTGCTAGGCCAGAGCCGGATCATGACCACCTTTGGCGGGGCGATTCTCGCCTGGTCCAACGAAGGCGACATCAACGCCGGCCGTGGCTCGAAAACCACCGTGCTGTACACACCGCCCAAGCGGCTCTATGACACCTGGGGCAACGTGACCTTGTCACCCAATGTGCCAAGCGCCGGTGCCGGTATTGCCACACTGGCACCGATCGCCGAAGTGCCGGCCGGTGACATCGACCTGCTGGCTCCGGCCGGCACCATCGACGCGGGCGAGGCGGGCATTCGGGTCTCGGGCAACGTCAACATCGCCGCCTTGCATGTGGTCAACGCGGCGAACATCCAGACCCAGGGCAAGTCGTCCGGGGTGCCGGTGACGGCCACCGTCAACACCGGCGCCATGACCTCGGCCAGCGCCGCGGGGGCGGCGGCGTCCCAGGCGGCGGAAGACGCGGCGCGCAGCCAGCAGGCGGCGGCCAAGCAGGGCAGGGCGTCGATCGTGACGGTGGAAGTGTTGAGCTTTGGCTCCGAGCCGGTGCAGCGCGAACCGCAGGAACAGCCGAAGACCTCGGGGTACAACCCCAATAGCCCGGTGCAGGTACTGGGCGCCGGGCCGCTGAGCGAACAGGCGCGTGCGCGGTTGACGGATGAGGAGCGCAAGCAGATCACGTTGTAGGTGGAAGGACCTCTCGATGTACGTTTGGGGCAATCAGTGATTGCCCCGTTTTTTTGCTGTTGGCGCGGCGGCCTAATAGCAGGCTGGTGTTTCAAGGCTAACTCGGCTGGAAGGTGGGAGGGGGCTTGCCCCCGATGGCAGTGTGTCAGTCACTACATGCATGACTGATCCACTGCCATCGGGGGCAAGCCCCCTCCCACATTTTGATCTCCATAGATCAGATATCTCCATGGATCAGAACCCAAAGAACCGGACATGTAGCCGATCACCCCCCTCCCCAAAAAATGCCCCCCACTCAATCCAAAATGAAGCTTTCGTGACAAAAGTTCGGTAGTGCCCGGCCACGCCCGTCTTGCCTATGTAACGCGCTGGAGGCGGCCACAAGTCGTCTCCCCAGCCGTCAGCAGGACGCCAGGAGTGGGGCACATGGGAACTATGGAACGTTACTCGAAAGTCGGCATGCAGGAGCTCGATCAGCGCCTGTCGAAGATCGTCGAAGCCGCGCGCAAGAAGCCGGTTTCGGTGTACCGCTACGGCGCGCCCTGGGTGTGGATCGTTTCGCAGGACGATTGGCAGGGCGCTTTGAAGGAAGTCTCCAGCTACATCCCCGCCGGCCATTCGCTGGTGTTGTTGCGCCCGCAGATCGATGCGGTGTTCGACCGGCACCACGACCTGCTGCAGCCCGTACCCGGGATGCAGATCGCGCCGCGCACCGTGTTGCAGATCCTGCTGCTGCAATTGCTGTACTCCGTGCCCAGCGAACAGCAACTGCACGAACAGCTCAATTACAACCTGCTGTTCCGCTGGTTCGTCGGCCTCGACCTGCACCAGAAGGTGTGGGGCATCCAGGCGCTGCAGCGCGATATCGCCACCCTGTTGAGCAACCCGCGGGCGGTGCAATTGATCCAGACCGTCATCGGTGAAGTGTTTTGTGGCGCCTTGCTGCACATGCCGGAGTTCTCGTTGAACTTCGCCTTGTTGCACACCTGGCTGGCACGGCACAGCCAACTTTCGACAACCCGCAATTGAGCAGGCCAAACGCCGTGCAATCGGCGAGGGCGCAACATTTTAGATATTTAGGGGGCTGTGTGGAGCATCTGTTCAAGTCAACGCTGGCGCTGTGTTGCCTGGCGCTGGGCACCTTGGTGCAGCCGGCGCTGGCCGAAGAGGGCGATGCCCCGGCGCGCCGGGTGGATGTCAACGAGTACTTCGTGCGCGGCAATACCGTGCTCGATGCGGCAACGATCGAAGAGGCGGTGTACCCGTTTCTCGGCCCGCAAAAGACCCTGAACGATATCGAAGGCGCCCGCGACGCGCTGCAGAAGATCTACCAGGCGCGTGGCTACCAGTCGGTGTTTGTGGAGCTGCCGGAGCAGAAGGTCGATGACGGCATCGTCTACCTGCAAGTCAGCGAAACCAAGGTCGGCCGCGTGCGGGTGGTGGGGGCCAAGCATTACTCGCCGGTGGAAATCCGCGAGGAAGTACCGGCGCTCAAGGAAGGCGCCGTGCCGGATTTCGCCAGCGTGCAAACCCAGCTGGCCGGGCTCAACCGCAGTGCCGGGCGCCAGGTCACGCCGCTGGTCCGCGAGGGGCAGCGCCCCGGCACGATGGACGTCGACTTGCAGGTGGAGGACCAGAACCCATGGCACGCCAGTATCGGCCTGAACAACGACTACAGCGCCGACACCGAGAAGCTGCGCTCGGTCGCGACCCTGGGCTACGACAACCTCTGGCAACTGGGCCACAGCATCTCGCTGACGTATTTCACCGCGCCCCAGGACAGCTCGAATGCCAAGGTCTGGTCGGGTTCCTACAGCGCGCCGCTGGATGAGCGCTGGACCGTGCAGTTTTCCGGTTATCAGTCCGACAGCAACATCGCCACTATCGGCGGCAGCAACGTGTTGGGCAAGGGCCATTCCTACGGGGTGTCGGCGATCTACAACCTGCCGCTGGACGGGAACTGGGCCAACTCGTTCTCCTTCGGCATCGACTTCAAGGACTTCGACGAACAGCTGAAATTCGGCGCCAGCAGCGACCAGGTGCCGCTCAAGTATGCCCCGTTCACCTTTGGCTACAACGGCTACCGCTACAGCGAAAAATCCCAGCTGGGCCTGGGCTTGAACCTGGTCGTCGGCACCCGCGCATTCTTTGGCTATGGCAGCGACGCCGAAGAATTCCGTGCCAAGCGCTGGGACTCCAGCCCGAGTTTCGCCGTGCTCAAGGGCGATGCCAATTACACCTACACCTTCGCCAACGACTGGCAGTCGGCGTCCAAGGCCGGCTTCCAGTTGGCCTCGGGACCGCTGGTGTCCAACGAGCAGTATTCCGCTGGCGGCGCCACCTCGGTGCGCGGTTACCTGGCGGCGGAGCGCACGGGGGATGAGGGGTTGCTGCTCTCCCAGGAGCTGCGCACACCGTCTTTGGCCAAGTTCCTCGGCAGTTATGTGCAGGAGTGGCGCTTCTACGCGTTCGCCGAAGGCGCGCGCCTGCGTCTGCACGACCCGCTGCCCGAGCAGGAAGACGAATACAGCCTGGCCAGTGTCGGCCTTGGCACCCGCGCCAGTTTGAGCAAATGGTTGTCCGGCAGCCTGGATTGGGGCTACCCGCTGCTCGACGGACCAAACACCCAGAAACAGGACTCGCGACTGCACTTCAGTGTGCAGGCGACCTTCTGACCCTTTTCCCCGGAGATTCTTCCCATGCAACGCCTATTCCTGAGCCTGTTGATCTGCCTGGGCTTCGCGCTCCCGGCCACCGCCCATGCCTGGTGGCAGGACGATTGGCACTATCGCAAACAGATCAGCGTGGACACCACCGCCCAAGGCGCCGCGATCAACCAGGCCCTGGGCCGCACCGCGCTGCTGGTGCGCCTGCACACCGGCAACTTCACCTTTGACGGGGTCAAGGACGACGGCAGCGACCTGCGCTTTGTCGGTGCCGATGACAAGACCGTGTTCAACCACCAGATCGAAAGCTTCGACCCGCTGATGGGCATGGCGCTGATCTGGGTCGATGTGCCCAAGGTCGAAGGCGCTCAGCGCCAGGACCTGTGGATGTACTACGGCAACCAGAAGGCCCCGGCCACCGCCAACGGCCAGCTGACCTTCGACCCGAATTACACTGCGCTGTATCACTTTGACGGGGCCAGCGGCACACCGCCACGGGACACCACGGCCTACGCCAACACTGCGCTGAATGCCACCGGCAGCAGCATCGACGGCGTGGTCGGGCGGGCCTTGCAGTTCAGTGGCCAGCCCTTGCTGTTGCCGGCCAGCCCGTCGCTGCAACATGCCGCCGCTGGTGCCTTCACGTTCAGCGCCTGGCTGCGCCTGGACCAGGCCAGCGGCGAACAGATCGTCCTCGCCCGGCGTGAGGCTCCGCATAGCCTGTTGCTCGGGTTGAACCAAGGCATGCCGTTCGTGGAAATCGACGGCCAGCGCGCCGTCTCGACCCAGCCGCTGAACCCCGGTCAATGGCAGCACCTGGCGTTCACCGCCGAGGGTGAAAAAGTCACGCTGTATGTCAACGGCCGCGAAACCGCGAGCCTGGCGGTGGCGATGCCGGCGTTCAATACACAACTGGCGATCGGTGCCGATCTGCCGGAAGCAGCCGGCCCGCACTTGCCGTTTGCCGGGGCGATGGATGAGCTGCGCCTGTCCAAGGTGGCCCGCCCGGCGACCGTGTTGCTGGCCGATGCGAGTGCCCAGGGCGCCGAGTCGAAACTGGTCGCTTACGGCGTGGATGAAGAACAGTCGGGCTACGGTTTCGGCAGCCTGGGCTTTCTGCTCAACGCGGTGCCGATGGATGCCTGGGTGATCATCCTGGTGCTGGTGGCGATGATGTTCCAGTCGTGGGTCATCATGATTCGCAAGAACCGCATGGTCAGCCGTGTGAGCAGTGCCAACGAGGCGTTTCGCGAGCAGTTCGCGCAGATCGGCACCCGCCTGGAAATGTTCTACGACGACAGCGTACTCGCCGAACGCCTGACCCACTCTTCGCTGTGGCGCCTGTACTGCGTGGCGGTCAAGGAGATCCGCACCCGCCGCGCCCAGGGCGCCGACACCTCGTCGGTGTCGGCGGCCACCATCGAAGCCATCCGTTGCTCCATGGACGGCGTGCGTACCCGCGAAAACCAGGCGCTCAGTTCCAAACTGTCGACGCTGTCCAACGCCATCGCCGGCGGCCCGTACATCGGCCTGCTGGGTACGGTGCTGGGCATCATGGTGGTGTTCCTCGGCACGGCCATGGCCGGCGACGTGAACATCAATGCGATCGCCCCGGGCATGGCGGCGGCCTTGCTGGCCACGGCCATGGGCCTGTTCGTCGCGATCCCCGCGCTGTTCGGCTACAACCGCCTGATCACGCGCAACAAGGAAGTCAGCGCCGACATGCGCGTGTTCGTTGACGAGTTCATCACACGCCTGGCGGAGATGCACGGCGAGAGCCAGTTCAGTGAAACGGCGCACCGCGTGCCGCACCACGCGCCGGTTTCGGCCTGAGGAGAATCGCCATGGCTTCCGTAAATGCCTCCCACGACGATGACGACGATGCCGCCGTCGACAGCATCAACATCACGCCCCTGGTGGACGTGCTGATGGTGGTGCTGGTGATGTTCATCCTCACCGCCACCGCCCAGGTCTCGGGCATCCAGATTCATCTGCCCAAGGCCAGCGCCTCGGTGTCGCTGTCGGAGGCCAAGACCAAGGCCATCTCCGTCAACGACGGCGGCCAGGTGTTCCTCGATGCCTACCCGGTCACCCTCGGCGAGCTGGAGGAGCGCCTGCGCATCGAGAAAGCGCTGAACCCGGATTTCCCGGTGATCGTGCGCGGCGACGCCACGGTGCAGTACCAGAAGGTGATCGAGGTGCTCGACCTGCTGCGGCGGTTGGAGCTGTCCCAGGTCGGGCTGGTCACCGGCAAACCGAGCCAGGGCTGAGTCATGACCGCACAGATCCCGATGCCGCCGTTGCCCGTGAAGAACAAGCCGCCGCTGCGCCCGCTGAAGTGGGGCGCCGGCCTGCTGCTGGGCGCCGTGGCTGCCTGGTTTCTCTGGCAATGGGCCAATGACATGAGTGGGGTACGCCGCGAAGCACCCAAGGTGCCGACCATTATCCCGTTGCCGCCACCGCCGCCACCGCCGCCGGAAAAACCCAAGGAACCCGAGCCCCAGGTGGAAGAAAAAGTACCCGAACCGGTGCCCACGCCGGAGCCCGAAGAGGTGAAACCGGCGGAAGAAGCACCGCCTTCGCCGGCCGACGACTTGGCCAACCCGATGCAGATCGATGGCGATGCGCAGTCCGGTAACGACGGCTTCAACATCGGCGCGGGCAAGGGCGGCGGCATGGCCGGTTCCGGCGGTGGTGGCCTGGGTGCCGGCACGTACAAGCAATACCTGGCGGGGGTGTTTCAACGCCTGCTGAGGGAAGACCCGGAGTTACGCAAAAAGGCCTACGCGGTACAGGCGGATGTGTGGTTGAGCGCCGAGGGCCAGGTCACGCGTGTGGAGCTGGCCAAGTCCAGCGGCGACCGCGAGACCGATGCCCAGGTGCTGGCGGCGTTGCGTGTACCGCATGCCGCGCAACGCGTTCCAGCCTCGGTGAGCATGCCGGTGCGCCTGTCCCTCAAGGGTCGGCGTCCGGATTGATCGAACCCATTTTTTGCAGTTTTTTACAGGAGTTGCTTACGAATGATTTCCCCCGTGAATCGCCTGACCCTGGCGGTCGGCATGGTCATCGCGACCCTGGTCGGTCAGGCGACGGCCGCCCCGGTCGCCCCTTCGGAAAACGTCACGATCAACCTGATCCGCCTGCTGGTACAGCAAGGCGTGCTCACCCAGGACACCGCCAATGGGCTGATCGCCCAGGCGGAAAAAGAAGCCCAACAGGCACGCCAGGCCAATGCCGCGCCGGTGGTCGCCAGCGGCCCGACGGCGGCGCCTGGTGATGTGCGCGTGCAGTATGTGCCGCAAGCGGTGCGCGACCAGATCCGCGATCAGGTCAAGGCCGAAGTCATGGCCACCGCCAAGCAGGAAAACTGGGCCCAGCCCAATACCTTCCCGGATTGGGTCTCGCGCATCAGCTTTGATGGCGATATCCGCCTGCGTGACGAGTCGCGCTATTTCTCGGGTAACAACAGCAACGAAATCCTCGATTACGCCAAGCTCAATGAGAACGGGCCTTACGACGTCAACCGCAACTCCAACACCAAGTTGCCGCCGCTGCTCAACACCCGTGAAGACCGCGAAAGCCTGTTCCGCCTGCGTGCGCGCCTGGGCATGAAAGCGGTGATTTCGCCGGAATGGACCGCCGGCATTCGCCTGGGCACCGGCTCTGACAATAACCCGGTGTCCACTACCCAGACCCTGGGCGGTGGCTTCGGCAAGAAGGACATCTGGCTCGACCAGGGTTACCTGAGGTGGAAAACCACCGACTACATGACCTTGACCGGCGGGCGAATCGCCAATCCGTTCTACGCCACCGACATGATGTATTCCAACGAGCTCAATTTCGACGGCGTGGCTGCGATCTTCAACCACAAGCTCAGCAACGAGTGGGGTCTGTTCGGCACCCTCGGTGCATTCCCGGTCGAATACACCGCGGATGCCGCCAGCAGCAACGGCAAGGACAAGGAAGACAGTCAGACCAAATGGCTGTTCGGCGGGCAAATCGGCGCCGATTGGAAGATCAACCGCGGCAACAGCCTTAAGCTCGCCGCGGCCTACTACCAGTTCCAGGACATCCAGGGCGAGCGCTCCAGCCCTTGTTCGCCGTGGGCTGGCGCCCCCGGTTGCGACACCGACGGCACGCGTGTGGCCTTTATGCAAAAAGGCAACAGTGTGTTCCTGCTGCGTAACAACACCACCAACCCGGCGGACCCTGTCAGAACGCCAGACCCGCAGTACGTAGGCCTGGCGTCCAAGTTCGACGTGCTGGACCTCAACCTGGTCTGGGACAGCGAACTGCCCAGCGACTTCAAGTTGCGCACCCAAGGCAACTACATCCGCAACCTGGCCTACGACAAAGGCGAAATGCTCAAGCGCAGCGAAGGCCAGATCGTCAACAACATCAACAGCAAGGGCCAGTTTGAAAGTGGCGGCAACGCCATGATGGTGCAGTTCACCCTCGGCAGTGCGCTGGAGATGCGCAAACGTGGCGATTGGAACGTGCTGGCCGGCTACAAGTACATCCAGCCTGACGCCTTGCCCGACGGTTTCAACGACTCCTCGTATCACCTCGGCGGCACCAACGCCAAGGGCTACTTCATTGGCGGCAACTACGGCATCGACAAGAACATCTACGCCAGTGCGCGTTGGTTGAGCGCGTCGGAAGTGTATGGCGCGCCGTTCGAAGTCGATGTGATGCAACTGGAACTCAACACGCGCTTCTGATGCGCAGGGAGATGCCCCATGAACACGCGAATATGCGCGCTGCTGTTGCTGCTGGTTACCACCGGTGCTTCGGCCGAAGGCATGGAAGAGCGCCTGCGCACGCAACTGCGCAGCACCACCCAGCAGTTGCAGGCGCTGCAAAGCGAGCAGGCCCAGGCCAGTGCCGCGCGCCTGGCGGCGGAAAACCAGGCCAAGCAGGCCCAGGCGCAAATCAAGCAATTGACCGCCGAGCTGGAAAAGGCCCGTGGCGTGGCCGAGCAACTCGCCGGCCAGCAACAGAACCTGCACAGCCAGGCGCAAGCCCAGGCGGCGGCGAGCAACGAGCAGATCGGCAAGTTCAAGAAGGCTTATGACGAACTGCTGGTGTTGGCCAAGGGCAAAGAAACCGAGCGCGCACGCCTGCAGGCGCAACTGAGCGAACGTGACACACAAGTGCAGCAATGTTCAGCCAAGAATCAGCAGATGTACGGCGTGGCTCAGCAGTTGCTCGCGGCCTACGAAAAAATCGACGTGGCCGAGGTGATGAGTATTCGCCAACCCTTCGCCAGCGGTGCGCGGGTCAAGTTCGAGGAACTGGCCCAGGGGTTTGGTGACGATCTGTACAAGACCCGCTTCGATGCGCCCCAGGCGGGCGTCAATCATTGATCCACAAGGAAGAGCAGACCATGAACGAATTGATCACCAGCGTCACCGCCCAGAGCCTCACCGAGTTGCTGCAAGAGGCCGGCTACCGGGTCAACCAGAGCGAGCAGAACGGCATCGTGCAACTGCTCAGCGCCAGCCAGGGCATCGGCTTTGCCGTGCGTTTCGGCAACCCGGCGACGGAGCCGGGCAGCTACGTGGATTTCACCTACAGCTGCGCGCTGCGCGTGCAGGGCGACCTGCCCGAAGGCCTGGCCCAGGTGTGGAACGCCTCGCGCCGTTTTGCGCGGCTGTCGGTGCAGGGTGAATTTTTGCTGATGGAAATGGACGTGGTGGTGGCCGGTGTCGGCGCCACGCACCTGCGCAGCCAGTTGGAACTGTGGGACCGCCTGCTGCAGGAATTTATCGTCTACCTGCGTGAGTACAGCCAGCACGCCGCGCAGTTGCAGGCCCAGGCGGCGGCTGAACCTGTGGCTGAAGAGGTACCGGTGCTGTGAAGAAGCGAACCGTGGTTGTCGGCGCGGGGGCGCTGACGTTGCTGGTGGTGGCGGTGGGGTTGAGCTTGCGACCGGGCAGCGACCCGGTCGCCGCTCAGCAACCGGCGCCTGTCGTCACGTCCTCACCCAATGAGCGTGGCGCGCCGGCGGTGGCACGCCTGGGCAACCAGCAGATCGACGTGCCTGAACTGAAAAGCGTGCTGGCGAGCCTGCCGGCCGAATCCCGTGAGCAACTGCGCGGCAACCGTGGCGCCCTGGAGAGCTGGCTGCGTTCGCGCCTGGCGCAAAAGGCCGTGCTCGAACAGGCCGACGCCCAGGGCTGGCGCCAGCGCCCGGAGGTGGAGCAACAGACCCGCGCCGCCACCGAACAGATCGTGTTTCGCGACTACATGCTCTCGGTCAGCCAGGTGCCGGCCGACTACCCCAGCGCCGCTGAATTGCAGCAGGCCTACGACGCTGGCAAAGCACAATGGATAACGCCGCCGATGTACCGGGTCAGCCAGATCTTCCTGGCGCTGAATGACCCGCAAAGTGTCGACGCGGTACGTCGCCAGGCCCAGGAACTGAGCCGCAAGGCCCAGGCCGCGCCGGGGGATTTTGCCGCCCTGGCCACGCAATACTCGCAAGACCCGGACACCGCCCAGCGCGGTGGCGACTCGGGCTTGCAGCCGTTGCAGCAACTGGTGCCGGCGGTGCGCGAAGCGGTGTCGCGGCTCAAGGTCGGCGCGGTCTCGGAGGTGGTGCAAAGCCCGGCGGGGTTCCATGTGCTCAAACTCACCGCCCAGCAACCGGCGCGCACCGCCACCCTCGACGAACTGCGCGAGCGCCTGACCCAGGCCCTGCGCGCGCAACGCCAGGAACAGATCGCCAAGGCGTATCTGGAAGGCATGCTCAATACCGCGACCTTGAGCATCGACGGCGCGCAGTTGAACCAGGTGCTGGAGTAACCCGCGTCAACCGCATTGGATGCACAAGACCTACAAGACAGGGAGTCTCCCATGGCATTTCTAGAACCGTCTGGCCCCCAGGGGCCTGCACCCTATCGCGAGCCGAGCCAGTCCCGCAGCGCCTGGTTGGCCCTGGCCAACGACATCGAGCCGGAGGTCGCGCGCTACTTTCTGGTGAGTGCGCGCTGCGGCTGTTTCATGCAGGCGGCGCGCAGCCTGAATATCAAGGCGACGCTGCTGCGCAAACGCCTGGCGCAACTGGAGGAACAGCTGCGCCATGTGTTGTTCAGTTTTCAGGGCAACGGCCTGGTACTCAGCCGCGATGGCCAACTGCTGCAGGCGCAATTGATTGCCCTGGCCCATGCGCGGCGCCTGCCGGTGGTGGAGCAGCCGCTGATTCGCCTGGCCGTGGCCGAGCCGATCCTGCACGACATCCTCGGGCGCGACCTGATCGCCTTGCTGCGCCGCAACGCCAGCGTGCGCCTGGAAATCATCTCCATCGACAGCCAATTGTCCCTGCAAGCGGTGGACGTTGACGTGGTGCTGTGGCTCTCCGACGCCGATGGCCCCACGCCCGGCCCGAGTTTCCCCACTGCGCCGCCTCAAGTGCTGGCGCGCTTGGAGTACCTGCCGCACATCGCCAAGCGTTACTCGCGGCTGACAACCCGCCCCGACAGTGTCGAAGACCTGGATGACTACATGCTGGTGCAGTGGCAGCCGGATGGGCAGGTGAACGCCTTACAGCCATGGAACACGGTGGTGGCACAGCGCCTGGCCGCGGTCGTGCAGGTGCATGCCTATTCGTTGATGCTCGAGATGATCCGCTGCGGCGCCTGCATCGGTTTGCTGCCGCGCTACATGGGCAGCTTCGACCGTGGCCTGGTGGCCTTGCCGGGATTGCTCGCCGAGCCCATGCAGCGCCAGGTGTGGCTGGCGGTGAAAGCGCAGGTGCAGCATGCCGAGGCGGTGCAGATGATCGTCGAGTTGATCACCAGTACGTTCGAGGGGCGGCGGGAGTGGTTTGATTAGTGCAGGATCCGGCCCCGGGCGTTGCGTGATCGCCCCAACTGCGCCAGTCTTGGCGGTCTCATCTTTCCTGTAGCTGCGATCCGCGATGCAAGCCACCCGTTTGACTCTGATCTGCCATGCCGTCACGCCGTTGCAAAAGCGCGGCTGCTTTGCCGATGACGAATCGTTGGTGATGGATTGGCAAAACGCGGCGTTATCCCTGGCCGGTCGCTTCAAGAAAAACGTGCGGCTGCGCTGTGGGCCCGAGGCGCGAACCCGTCAGACAGCGAGCTTGTTCGGCGATCGGGCGCAGATCGAAGAGGCCTTGCGCGATGGCGATGTCGGGCACTGGAAAGGCCAGGACATCGCCGCGCTCGACAGCGCCGAACTGACGACCTGGCTCACCGACAGCGCGAGCGCACCCCACGGTGGCGAGTCGGTGGATCGGCTCTGCGCGCGCGTCGCGCAGTGGATGCAGTCGCTGCAAACCGAATCCGGCCATGTCGTGGCCATCACCCACCCGTTTGTCATCCGCGCCGCGTTGCTCTACGTCATGCAGTTTCCCGTCGCGATGTTTTATCGCATCGATGTGGAGCCGCTGTCTTGCACTGAGCTGCGTTTCAACGGCGTCTGGCGCCTGCGCCTGGAAACTCACGCCTGAGTGCGTGAACATGGCAAAATCCACGCCCCGCAATGAGAGCAACCCATGAAACGCATCCTGATCATCGGCATTGGCGCCGGCAACCCTGACTACATCACGATGCAGGCCGTGAAGGCGCTGAACCGCACCGACGTGTTTTTCCTGATGGACAAGGGCCAGAGCAAAGACAAGCTGATCGACCTGCGCCGTGAGATCTGCGCGACCTACATCACCGAGCCCGGCTACCGCTTCGTCGAGGCCGATTGCCCCGAGCGGGTGCGCGGGGACATCGACTACACCCGCGCCGTGCAGGACCTCAACCGCGATAAGCAGCAGACCTTCGAGCGCATGATCACCGAAGAAATGGCCGACGGCGAAGTGGGGGCTTTTCTGGCTTGGGGCGATCCGGCGTTGTACGACAGCACCATCCGCATTCTGCAGGCGATCCTGGCCAGTGGCCGCTGCGTCTTTGAATTCGAAGTGATCCCCGGCATCACCAGCGTGCAGGCCCTGGCGGCCCAGCACAAAGTGCCGCTGAACCGCATCGGCCGCTCCATCGAGATCACCACCGGGCGCCGCTTGGCGGCGGGGCAGGCGAGCGATGCCGACACCCTGGTGGTGATGCTCGACGCCGAAGACTCCTACCGCACCGTGGCCGATCAGGATCTGGACATTTATTGGGGGGCCTACCTCGGCACGCCGGATGAAATCCTCATCAGCGGCAAGGTGAGTGAAGTCGCTGAAGACATCCAACGGGTGCGCAAGGCTGCGCGTCTGGCCAACGGCTGGATCATGGACACTTATTTGCTGCGCAAACCCTGAGGTCGATCTCCATGTTCAAACTGTTCGCGCTGGTGCTGGCCCTGGTGGCCGGTGCCGCCCACGCCGATTCCGACCTGCACACCGACTTGCCGTTGTTGTACCTGGAACAGACCCAGGGCGATGCGCGCAACCAGCCGCTGGTGATTTTCCTGCACGGTTTTGGCAGCAACGAGGAAGACCTGTTCGGCATCAAGGATGCGCTGCCGTCCACCTGGACCTACCTGTCGGCGCGCGCGCCGATGCCGGTGGACGCCCAAGGGTTCCGCTGGTTCACCAAGACACCGGGTGGCGGCGATTACGATGGGATGACCGACGACCTGCAGAGCAGCGCCAGGCTGATCAAGGCGTTTGTCGCCAAGGCTACCGTCAAATACCACACCCAGCCTGACCGGGTGTTCCTGGTGGGGTTCAGCCAGGGCGCGATCATGTCTTACGAGGTGGCGTTACGTGACCCTGAGTTGGTGCGCGGGATTGCGGCGCTCAGTGGCAGCGTGTTGCCGGTGCTCAAGGCGCAGCTCAAGCCGGATGAGCGATTGGGCCAGTTGGCGATTTTCATCGGCCACGGCACGTTGGACCAAGCGCTGCCGTATGCCTCGGCGACGCGGGCGAACGAGGTGTTGTCGGGGTTGGGGCTCAAGCCGCAGTTTCATACTTATCCGGGCATGAACCACACCATCAGCGCAGCGGAAGTGCAGGACTTGAAGGCCTGGCTGGAAACCAATGTGAAGTGAACACCGCTAAAAATGTGGGAGGGAGCTTGCTCCCGATAGCAGTGTGTCAGCCAACACATGCATGACTGATGCACCGCCATCGGGATGCAAGCCCCCTCCCACAGTTGATCGGTGTGGTTTTAACGGTTGGTTTACTTGCCGCCGGTGATCAGTTTCACCAACTGCGCATGCCCCTTCACATCATCCGCCCGCGAAATCGCCTGGATCACCAGTAAGTGATTGCCGGAACCGCCGAGGAAGGTGGAGTTCAAGGTTTTGCCGCCGCCTTGGGTGGCCGTGCTGTCCACCTGGCGCAGGCCGAGGCCTTTGAAGGTCAGTTTCTTTTCGTTCTGTTTCTTGAAGTCGGGCAGGGCGGCGCTCTGGTCCTTGACGAAGCCGGCGACTGCGCCGTCGAGAAACTGCGGGTCATTATCTTTAATGGTCACCCCGTCGTTGCGCACGGTTTCGGCGACGATGACCACACTTTTCGTGGTTTGGTTCGCGTACATCGTACCTTGGGTATCCCCGGTGCCGTCTGCTGCCTTGCCGGCTGGCAGGGTGTCGGCGACATAGGCCTTGGGCAGGTCGAAGCTGAACTTGCCGCCCAAGGTGGAGATGGTCTGATCCGCCGGCTTGGCCGCGGCGAATACGCTGCCGGCGCTAAGCGCCAGGGCCAGCAGGACGGCGGTCTTGGTGAAAGTGGCCATGAAGAAGCGCTCCGGTAGATGAACGAAATTGCGCCGTATTCTGTCAGAAAATTCGCAAGATCGTTCATCCGCACCATCACACCTTGTCGGACTCTTCCTCAAGACGGTCCATTTCAAACAACCGCGCCAGTTCCGCACGGGCTTCCTGGGCGGTCTGCATGACCTTGGCCGCGTCGTCGTACACCGCGTGCTGGGCGGCGAGGACCTGCAGGTCGTGGTTCTTGAACCGGGTGATGCGCGCGTCGGCCTGGGCTTGGCTCAGGCCGAGACCCACCAGGGTGCGGCGGCTCATTTCCAGGCTGGAATAGAAGGTTTCGCGCACCGGTGACGCGTCGAGGTCCACCAAACGGTGGACGTGCTGGCGGTTACGGGCGCGGGCGATGATCTTCATGTGCGGATAGAGGCTGCGCACCAGTTCGGCGGTTTTGATGTTGATCTCCGGGTCATCCATCGCGATGACGAAGAACTCCGCCCGGTCGACCTTGGCCGCGTGCAGGATCTCCGGACGTTGCGGGTCGCCGTAGAACACCGGCATGCCGCCGAAACTGCGGGTCAGCTCGATGGTTTCGACCGAGGTGTCCAGGGCGATAAACGAAATGTTCTGCGCGCGCAGGATTCGCGCAACGATCTGCCCCATGCGGCCCATGCCGGCGATGACCACGCGCGGCGCATCGCTTTCGATGGTGCGGTATTCCTCGGGGACTTCCACGGGTTTGACCTTGGGCTTGAACAGCTTCGGGCAGACCAGCAACAGCAGCGGCGTCACGGCCATCGACAGGGTGATGGTCAGCACCAGGATGTCGTACAGGTGCGGTTCGAACAGGCCCTGGTCGCGGCCGATCTTGAACACCACGAAGGCGAATTCACCGCCTGCCGCCAGCACCACGCCCAGGCGCAAGGCGCTCTCGCGGTTGAGATCGCCCACCAGCCGGCCGACGGCATACAGCAGCGGCAGTTTCAAACCGATCAACAGCAGGGTCAGGCCGATCACCACCAGCGGCGAGCTGAGCAGCAGGCTGAGGTTGGCGCCCATGCCCACGCTGATGAAAAACAGGCCGAGCAGCAGGCCCTTGAACGGTTCGATCTGGGATTCCAGTTCGTGGCGGTATTCCGAGTCCGCCAGCAGCAGGCCGGCGAGGAACGCGCCCAGGGCCATGGACACGCCGACCAACTCCATCAGCCAGGCGGTGCCGATCACTACCAGCAACGCGGTGGCCGTGGACACTTCGCGCAGGCCGGTCTTGGCGACGACGCGAAACACCGGGCGCAACAGATAGCGCCCGCCGATGATCACCACGGCGATGCTGCCGAGGATCTGCAACACGTGCTGCACGCCCTGGGCCTGGGTGCTTGGGTGATCGCCCCCGGCCAGCAACGGCACCATGGCAATCAGCGGGATCGCCGCAATGTCCTGGAACAGCAGAATCGCAAAAGCCAGGCGCCCGTGGGGCTGGTTCAGCTCCTTGCGCTCGGCCAGGCTTTGCAGGCCAAAGGCGGTGGACGACAGCGCCAGGCCCAGGCCCAGCACGATTGCGCTGTTCCACGACTGGCCGAACAGCCACAGCGCGACCCCGCCCATCACCAGGCCGGTGAGCAGCACCTGGGCCAGGCCGACACCGAATACCGCCTTGCGCATCACCCATAAACGTTTCGGCGACAGCTCCAGGCCGATGATGAACAGCAGCAGCACCACGCCCAACTCCGAGAACTGCGCGACGCTTTGCGGGTTGCCGATCAGGCCCAGTACCGACGGGCCGATGATCACACCGGCGAACAGATAGCCCAGCACCGCGCCCAACTGCAGGCGCTTGGCCAGGGGCACGGTCAGCACGGCGGCGAGCAGGAACACCACGGCTGCTTGTAACAGGTTGCCTTCATGGGGCATTGCGAACTCCAAAATCTTTAAAGCCAATCAACAGGCGGCTATTAGAGCGCTTTTTACATGTCGATAATTGTGTTTTTGCAGTGTGGGATCGTGCTGGGCAGGTGATTTTTTGCTGGGCGACCGCGTTCTCGCGGGCGTGTCTTTCACTGGCTGAGTGTTTTTCCACGCGCACTGGCGTGCGTGCGGTACAACCCCACGGCCAGTCCCGTGATGATGAGCGCAATCGAGAGCAGGTTGGGCGTGGATATGCGCTCGCCGATGATCAGCATCGAACTGGTCATGCCGAACACCGGAATCAGCAGGGACAGCGGCGCTACGGTGGATACCGGGTATGCCTTGAGCAGTGAGTTCCAGCCCCAGTAGGCAAAGTGCGTGGCCAGGTAGACCTGGAACAGGATGGAACCCGCCGCCGTCAGGTCGAGGTTGGCGCCCACGTTGGCGAACACTGCGCTGCCGTGCAGCCACCAGGCCATGAGCCACAGCGGAATCGGTGGGAACAGACTGGCCCACACCATGAACGAGAAGATCTCTTTCACGCCCGATTGCTTGATGATCACGTTGCCGACACTCCAGGCCAGCGCGCTGAAAACGATCAACAGAATACCCAGCAGCGCGTGGTCGCCGTGTTGCGTCGCGATAATCCCCGCCAGGCCGGTCACCGCGAGCACGGCGCCGAGCACTTGGGCCCTGCGGATTTTTTCCTGGAACAGCACATAGCCCCAACCCATGCTGAAAAACACGCTGAGTTGGATGATCAGCGAGGCGATTCCCGGGCTGACACCGACCTGAATGCCATAGTTGATCACGCCCCACATCCCCAGCCCGAAGATAAGCCCATAAGCCGCTACATAGTGGAAGCCCACGGCGGGGCGCTTGATGAAAAACACCAGCGGCAGGGCGGCGAGGGCAAAGCGTATGCCGGTAAGGACAAAGGGGTCGATTGCACGCAGGCCCAATTTTGTCAGGGGGAAGTTCACCCCCCAGACCAACGTAACCAGCACAGCAAGCACCAGGTGTTTTTTCTGCATGGGGTTTCCTTTTAGGCAGAGTGCAGCTTCAAAGGCGTCGATGTTAGGCGGCAGGGCAATGGCCCGCTTGCTATGTCAGGTCAACTTTTGACAGAATCGGGCCATGATGCCGACTTTTGATTCCGACAGCCCCGACGCGCTGGTGACGCTGCGCGAATACCCCTCTGGCACCGTGTTTGCGCGGCACACGCACCCGCGAGGTCAGTTCGCCTACGCTTCCACCGGCGCGCTGAAAATGTTTACCGACCTGGGCAACTGGGTGGTGCCGCCGCAGCGGGCGATCTGGGTGCCCGGCGGCGTGCCCCATGAAATGCAGATGCGCGGCGATGTGGTGATGCTCAATACCTACCTGGACGCCGGTGCCGCCGCACGGGCGGGGTTGCAGGCACGCTGCCAGGTGTTTGAAGTGTCGCCCCTGCTCAGGCATCTGTTGCAGGCGGCGCTGGCCATCGAGCCTTCGACCTTACCCAATGCCAGGCAGGCCTGCGTGCTGACGCTGCTGATCGATGAGATCGGAGCGATGCCCGAGTTGCCCCTCAGCGCGCCGTTGCCCCGCGAGCCACGGCTGGCGAGCGCCTGCCAGCGTTTTCTGGAGGCCCCTACGCAACACACTTCGATTGACGAAATGGCCGCGTGGTCGAGCATGAGCCGGCGCACCTTTACCCGCCATTTCCTTGAGAGCACGGGCATGACGTTCGTCGCCTGGCGCCAGCAAGTCTGCCTGCTGGAAGCCACTGCCCGGCTCAGCCACGGCGTGTCCATCACCGAGGTGGCGCTTGAGTTGGGCTTCAGCAGTGCCAGCGCCTTCACTGCGTTGTTCCGGCGCAACCTGGGCGATACCCCGGCGCGTTATCTGACTAAATCAAAGGCCGCGTCGTTGTTCTGAGGGGGTTGCGGCGTCCGCGCCCGTCAGGATTCACCTTCCTGCGGCCCGCCCTTTGTTACTATCGGCGTCCTTCGTCACCAGGAGTCACCGGCCCATGCAGCACCAGTGGGATGAAATGCACCGTACCCGCAAGCCCACGTTCGTACTGTGCGGCGAGCCTCAGGGGGACGTGCTCAATCTCTATGTTCACGGTTACTCGGCGTTCTTCAACCGGCAGCAACTGGGCAACTTCACGGCGCAACTGGCAAGTATCGAAGGTTCGACCAACCTGATGCTGTTCTGGCCGGCCGGGCATTTTCTGGAAAACCTGTTCGCACCGTTCAAGGACGTGATCACCGCGATGCTCGGCGGCGGCGGCCTGGGAGCGGCGACGGTAGGGGTGGGCAAGGCGATCGGGTATTTTCTCGACCATTACAAAAGTGTCGAGGCGCGGGTGGATGAAGTGGCCCGCAGCCTGTTGCCGGAATTGGCCGAATTCCTCCACGGCGAGTCGCTGCAGGTGCGGCGCATCAACCTGATCGGGCATTCCCTCGGCGCGCGCATCCTGGTCAAGAGCGTGTTGGCCAACCCCGACACTGCGCGCGAACTGCCGTTGAACCATTTGCTGTTGATGGGCGGGGCGATCTGTACGTCGAGCCCTTGGGATGAAGTGTGCGCAGCGCTTTCGGGGCGGGTGATCAACTGTCACTCCAGTAAGGATTGGGCCCTGGCGATGAAACCGGATACCGAGCGTTGCATCGGTCGCTACGCCATCCCGATCACGCCCGCGCTCAAGGCCAAGGTGACCAACGTTCACCTGGCCAGCTTCGATCACGCGGCCTATTGGCCGCAGTTGCAGACGGTGGTGCAGTACACCGACCTGCTGCAGGAGCGACGCGGCATGATCCGCGCCGACCAGCGCAGTAGCGAGGTGCGCTTTGCCGAAGAAGATGACGAACTGTTCCCGGTGCTGGTGCGGGCGCGCCCGGACGAGCTGAAGTTCCTCGCCGAATTGATCGCGCAAAAGCGCAGTGCCTCGATTGATGCCACGGTGCGCGAGCCGCTGAAGTTGGCCATCGAGTTGCAGCGCATGGGCGGCGACAGCTTCATGAACCTCGCCCGGGGGCACGGCGTGGGGTATCGCCAGATCGCCGAGGATGTGGCGCAGCGGCTGGGGATCAAGTTCGATGAACCGATGGAGACCGTCGTGCTGGCGGACATCGAAGCGCAGGTCGCGGAAAAACTCATCGAACAATACAAGGACAAACTCAGCCACGCCGACCGACAGGCGTTCGACGCCGAGCTTCAGGCGGCGGCGCAAAAGGAGCAGGGCCTGTTCCATCGCATCGATGTCGGCCGTTCGGCCGCCACGGCGTTGAGCGGTACGGCGTTGGCGGGGCTGACCGGGTTCATCCTGCGGCGCGGCGCAGCCACGGCGATTCCGCTGGTGGGCCAGGCACTGGCGGCGGCGATGTTGCTGGTGAGCGGGGTGCGTGCGTTTTTCCGGCCCGGCGTATTCGATCACGACCTTGGCGGTACTGGTGATCGGGGTGATCCGCCAGCGCATGGAGCGCGAAGCGTTGAACCAGGAAATGGACCTGGTGGTGCAAGTGGTCGAAGCGTTTGACCTGCCGCGGGACACGGTGATGCGAACGGTTGCATCCGACTGATAAGCTACGGGCTTGTCTAGAGTGTTTGCCTGGGATACTGCGTGAAATTCAGCCTGCCGAAAATCGCTACCGCTCCGTTTTGCCCGCCGGAAGTGGCTGGCTCTGTCATCGTCGACCCCAAGGCGTCGTTTTTCAAACGAATGCTGATGTTTGCCGGCCCCGGCTTGCTGATTTCCATCGGCTACATGGACCCGGGCAACTGGGCCACGGCGATCGAGGCCGGCTCGCGCTACGGCTACAACCTGCTGTTTGTGGTGCTGCTGGCCAGCCTGGCGGGCATGGTGGTGCAGTGCCTGTGCTCGCGGCTGGGCATCGCCACCGGCAAGGACCTGGCGCAACTGTGCCGCGAACGCTACAGCCAACGCTCGGCCCGCACCCAGTGGGTGCTGGCGGAAATTTCCATCATCGCCACCGACCTCGCCGAAGTGCTCGGCTGCGCCCTGGCGTTTCACCTGCTGCTCGGTGTTTCGTTGACCACCGGCATTGTCATCACCGCGTTTGACACGCTCTTGGTGCTGGCCCTGCAAAACCGTGGTTTCCGCCGCCTGGAAGCGATCATGCTGGCGCTGGTTGCCACCATCGGCGTGTGTTTCTTCATCGAGCTGGTGCTGATCAAACCCTACTGGCCGGACGTGTTCAGCGGCTTTGCGCCGTCGTTGTCGGCCATCAGCGATGCCGCGCCGTTGTACCTGGCGATTGGTATCCTCGGCGCCACCGTGATGCCGCATAACCTCTACCTGCACAGCTCGATCGTGCAAACCCGGCTGATCGGCAAAGACCTCGCCAGCAAGCAGGACGCGGTCAAGCTGGCGCGTATCGACACCATCGGCTCCCTGGCCCTGGCCTTGCTGGTCAACGCCGCGATCCTGGTGCTTGCCGCCGCTGCGTTCCATAAAACCGGGCATACGGATGTGGTCGAGATCCAGGACGCCTACCATTTGCTCGATCCTCTGGTCGGCGGCGCCTTCGCCAGCATCCTGTTCGGCATCGCCTTGCTGGCTTCCGGGCAGAGTTCCACGTTCACCGGCACCATCGCCGGGCAAGTGATCATGGAGGGCTACCTCGACCTGCGCATTCCTTGCTGGCAGCGACGCCTGATCACCCGTGGGCTGGCGCTGATCCCGGCGTTCGTGGGCGTGTGGCTGATGGGCGACGCGGCCATTGGCAAGTTGCTGATTCTCAGCCAGGTGGTGCTCAGCCTGCAGTTGCCGTTTGCGTTGTATCCGCTGATTCGCATGACCGGCGACGCGCGACTGATGGGCCCGTTCGTCAATCGCCTGCCGACGCGCTTGCTCGCGTGGTTTCTGTTTGCGCTGATCAGTGGCGCGAATGCGTGGTTGATCGGGCAGTGGTTGTTTTGATCCAAGGCCCGCGGTGCTGGGGCGATCTACACCAGGACCGCCAGCGATGTGTATTGGGCAACCTGCGGATCGGCCGTCAATAGCTTCATTGGTTCGCTCAGGGCGGTTGCAGCGATGAGCCGATCGAAAGGGTCTTTGTGATGAGGCTCGAGATCCTTGACCGCAATGGCGTGTTCTGACGTGATGGGGAGTTCGACGAAACCGCTTTGCAGGCAGCACTCACGGATTTCATCCAGATCGACAGTGAGTTTCCCCAGGCCGACCTTGATCGCCAGTTCCCAGAATGTGGCGGCACTGACGTAGATCTCTGCGGCATGTTCAATCAGCTTTCGGGCTTTGCTGGAGAGCTTGGGGTCATCGTTCAACGTCCACAGCAGGATGTGGGTATCCAGCAGCACTCTCATGAATGAGTGCCCTGGAACGCTTCGATGAGGTCGTCGGACAAAGGCGCGTCGAAGTCATCCGGAATCACCAGCTTGCCTTGCATGGCGCCAATTCGCCGGCCTTTGGATTTTCCAACAGGGACAAGCTGCGCCATCGCTCGCCCATGCTTGGCGATGGTGATGATTTTGCCGGCAGCCGCCTCATCAACCAGTTTTGACAGCGTGTTTTTGGCTTCGCCCAACGGCACTGTAATCATGGGGCTCTCCGCATATTTTGGCCAAATATAGCCAGAACTGCTGGCGCTATCAAAGACAGCCTGACCGCTGGTTGACGCCAACCGTTTTGAGCGCGACGGGTTGCGGTACATGACATCCATGGCATTGCTCCAAACAAGGGTTTCGTCGAAGTCTGTCGCAGCGTGCCGGGCTTAGGAATAGTGGCCCGAAAAATCGGAATGGACCTACTTTTACCGCGAGGCGTTTTCCCCATGAGCGTGCTGATCGACCATTTCGGCTGGCTGGGCCACCCGGCCTCGAGCTGTCGGGCAGCCGGATCGTGGCAATGGCCTGCCTGGCGCTAGCGCTGATGTTCAGGTACCGCAGCAACACCCGCACCGACTGACTGATGGTAGGAACCATCCGCGCCGGCCCGCAGTCACTGCTAAAGGTGTCGGCGCCCGCCGCACCGGGACGACCATGACGAAGGAGTCTGACCATGCCAGATACAACCTGTGCCTGCCCACACTGCAAATGTGTGCTGGGAGTGGAGGCGGTGATGAAAGACGGTAAGGGCTATTGCTGCCAGGGCTGTGCCGAACACCATGCCCATGGTGAGCCGTGTGTGGCGCCGACGGGCTGCGAATGCGCCAAGTCGGCTAAAGGCTGAGCGCGGTAAAAATTCGCTCGGCTTGTCGGGCGCTGGTCATTACCATGGCCGCTCACCCTTGCCGGATGTGTTCCCCATGGCCCTGGCCACGCCCCCCGACCTCAGTGATCACGCCGTGCCCGTGCAACCGCTGGCGCGGACCTACCCGCGTGGTTGGTACGTAGAGCCCCATCGGCATGACTGGGGCCAGTTGCTCTATGCCATGAGCGGGGTGATGTGGGTCGAGACGCCACGCGAAGCGCTGGTGGTGCCGCCCCAACGCGCCGTCTGGCTGCCGCCGGGCGTGGAACATGGGATACGCGTGGTCTCGGATTTGCAGATGCGCAATATCTACCTGCGCCCGGCGCTGGCCGCGACGCTGGACAGCCAGGTGCAGGTGATTGAAGTCGGCGGGCTGCTGCGCGAGTTGATCGTCACCCTGGTGGAGCAGGGCGACAGTGGCGATGCCGGCTATTACGACGCGGTGGTCGGCCTGGCCCTGCTGGGGCTGCAGCGCGCACGCCGCGCGTCAATCCGCATCGCCATGCCGCCGGAGGCCGACCGCCGCCTGGTCAATGCCTGCCAGGCGGTGATGGCTGCGCCGTCCCTGGCGATTCCCTTCGAACATCACGCCGAGGCCGCCGGTGCCAGTGTGCGGACCTTGGCGCGGCTGTTCCAGAACCACCTTGGCATGGGCTTCGCCGAATGGCGCCGCCAGGTGCAACTGGCCACGGCGGTGGCTGAGTTGATCCAAGGCCAGTCAGTCAGCGCGATCGCACGGTCCCTGGGTTACTCGCCCAGCAGTTTCAGCGACATGTTCCGTCGTGAACTCGGCGTGGCACCGTCGCAGTACCGCGGTTGAAGGTTTGGCCGAAATCCTGAAGCACTTGGCCGATGAGGTGGGTGGCGGCTTCCTACACTAAGCGCCATCCAACCACCAGGCGCTGCCCCCATGAGTTACTTGATCTCCCTTGCCATTGGCCTCTTCGTCGGCGTGATCTACGGTGCGCTGGATTTCCGCTCGCCCGCGCCGCCGGCCATCGCGCTGGTAGGCCTGATGGGCATGTTGCTCGGCGAAAAACTGTGGCCGATGGGGCGTCAGTTGGTCAGTGGTTGGTTGTCCTGAATGTCCTTTCCCCTTTGATGGATGCCGCTCATGAAAGCGCTGCAATTTTCCGCCACCGGCGACCTCTCCACCCTGCGTTTCGTCGACGTCGCCACCCCGGTGCCCGCCGCTGGGGACGTGCTGGTACAGATCAAGGCCGCCGGTCTCAACCCCAGCGACGTGAAGAATGTGCTCGGTCGCTTTCCCTACACCACGCTGCCGCGCATTCCCGGTCGCGACTTCGCCGGCGTGGTGGTCGAAGGCCCGCAGGAATGGGTCGGGCAGGCAGTCTGGGGCACCGGGCGTGACCTCGGTTTCTTCGCCGACGGTTCCCATGCCCAGTACCTCACTGTGTCGGCCAAGGGCGTGGCGCACAAACCCAGCCACCTGAGTTTTGCCCAGGCCGCCAGCCTCGGTGTGCCGTACACCACCGCGTGGGACGCCCTGCAGCGCAGCGCGGTCGGCGAGGGCACGCGGGTGCTGGTCATCGGTGCGAACGGGGCCGTCGGCAGTGCGGCGTTGGCCTTGGCGAAAATCCTTGGGGCGCAGGTACTGGCGGCGGTGCGACGCCCTGAGCAGGCCGAAGTGTTGCAGGCGCAAGGTATCGCCGCGATTACCCTGGGCCAGCCGGAGGATTTGGGCGCGCAGGTCAATGCCGTGTTCAAGGGCGGCGCCGATGTGATCTTCGACACCACGGGGTTCTGGTTGCCCGCCGCCGTGGCGGGGCTGGCGCCGTTCGGGCGCATCGCGATCATTGCCGCGCCGGTCGACGGTCAGGTGCAACTGCCGGCCCTGGCCCTGTATCGCAAGGGCGGTTCGGTGGTGGGGATCAATTCGTTGCTCTACAACTGCGAACAATGTGCGGTGATGCTGGAGCAGTTCGGGCACTTCTTTGACGAAGGGTTGCTGCCGCTGCCGAGCGGCCTGCGCGAAGTGGCGTTGGCCGAGGGTGTGAAATGCTTCGAGGAGGTGAATGTGGGCAGCGCCGATAAGATCGTCTTGCTGCCCTGACGCGCTTGAACAGGTGGGAGCAAACCCGCTCCCACCGGTGGTTTTTGACTAGGCGTCGGGCACGCCTTTTTCCCACGCCGACCAGTGCTTCAGGATCGCCTGGACCAACGGGTTGCCCGTGCGGTACAGGTTCTCCAGCGCCGGCACGAAGCCGCCCTGGTCCGCATATTTGAGCAGGTTATCCACCTCGCTGTAGCCCGGATAAGGTCGGTCGAAATCCGACCCGGCGCGCACCACCGCCAGGCGCTGGATATCCACCAGCCCTTCGCGACTGGCGCGCAGCAGGGCTTCATAGGTGGAGTTGTCTTCCTGCTGGGTGGTGCAGTATTCGCCTTGGTTGTCGGTGAGCAACCGCGTCCAGACTTCGGCGCGCTCGCTCAGGCGCGTGCCGGAGAACCAGGTGTTGCCCGCCAGGGTGTCGCAGCGGGTAACTTGCGGCGGTTGGTTGGCCGGTGCCGCAGGGTAGTGTTTGCGCCAGGCGCTGGATTCCGGGCTTTCCGTCAGCTCAACCTTCTGCGACAGGGCAAACGCCTTGGCCTGCAGTTTCGGGTTCAGCTCGAACACTTCGGTCTTGTAGTCCAGCGGCGGTTTTTCGTTCGGACCCTTGGTGTTGATACCGATGTAGCCGGTCGGCCAGTCTTTGGGCGCGTCCCGCGAATCGATTTCCCACTGGGTGCCGAACTCCACCAGGTAATGCGCCCAGGCGGTGGTGCCGAGGGTGCCGTGCTTGGGGCTGATGCCGGCAATCCCGGCGATCAGAAAGTAGCTCTGGCGCAAGTCGAATTTGGGTGACAGCGCCAACGCCAGGGTGGAGGCGGCGGCGTTGGTCTGGCCCATGCCGGTCACCAGCAGGCAGACGTCTTCGGTATTGCAACGAATCACCGGGTATTCGGCGGACAAGCCCGGCACGCGGACTTCCTGCTTGAGCGCCAGGCGATCGATCCAGGTTTGCGCCTCGGGGGCGAACATGGTGATCAGCATCACCTTGGGCTTGATCGGCGCAGGCGCCTGCGCCAGTACCAGGTGAGGCAGCAGCGCCAGGCCGACGGCCAGCGAGACACGGGTAAACAGACTCATCTAAAACTCCTTGATCAGAATTGGTAGCCTACGCCGGCGTAGTATCCCCAGCCGTTGGAGCGGGCGCGGAAGTTACCGTCGCCGAAATTCAGCTCGCTGCCATCCTCCCAGTTACCGCCGTTGTGAAAGTAACGACCGACCAGAGTGAAGCGCAGGTGGGTGAACGAGTACAGCAGCACGTTGGTCGCCACCAGCGCGTTGGCGGTGCGCGCCGGATTGTCCTTGTGCAGATCCGAGCCGAAATCGTAGTTGGTGAAGCCGATATAGGTCAGCGAGGCGCCGTTGTCGAACGTGTCGATGGGCACAATGTACTTCATCTGCGCGCGGTAGCCGTCCCATGCGTATTCATTGCTGGCGCCATAGTTTTCCCATTGGTAACGCCCATAAAAGTTCGCCGACAGGTTGACCCGCGAGTGGGTGTCGATGTCGGTGCCGAGGCCGCTGTATAGCGTGTTGGCACGGTTGGCGGTGTTACTGCCGTGGTCGTAGATCCAGTCAAAGGCCACGTACCATTCCTTGAACGGGCCGATGGCCAGGCTGCGCCCCGCCAGGTAGTCGATGGAGATCCGTGGCTCGTGCTCCATGAACAGCGGCGAGCCATGATCCCATGCGCCTTTGTCATTACTGTTACCGATGCCGAGAATCTTCGGCACGTCGATATAACCGTACAGCTCGAAGGGGCCCTTGCGGCCGAAGTACTCGTATTCCAGGTAGACGTCATCGGCCGGCTTGGGGCCGAAGCTGATGTCTTTGCTGCCGATCAATGTCAGGTCCTGGTTGAACCAGTCCGACAGGTACACGCCTTTTTTCGCCGGGCTGGCTTCAGGGCTCAAGGTTTCGCCCTGTGCTGAGTCATCGACGGGTTGTTCCTGCGCCAGAATGGGCGGGCTGAGTACTCCCGTAACGGCGCTCAATAGCAGGGAAACACCAAAGGAAGCGGAATGCCTTGAGGTGGAGTGCATTGAAAATCCCTATTCAGTTGCGGTTTAGACCCGATTCTTCGGGTTGAGGTGAACTTGGCGGCCAAGTTTGTTCCGCAAACGTTTGCACAAGCTGTACCAGCTTTACTCAATGGGCTGAATAGCTTGGGAAAAATCCTAATTAATCGACCATTTGGTCAGTATTGACGCGGTGTCATTTTTTCGCTGCGCTGGAACAGGTGCATGGCCGTTTCGCGCCGATATTCACTGGGCGTCTGGTGCATCTCGATGCGAAAGTGCCGGTTGAAATTGGACAGGTTGGCGTAGCCCACTTCAAAGCAGATCGCCGCCACGGACAGCTCGCTTTGCAGCAACAGCCGGCACGCCCGCTGTATGCGGAACTTGCGCATCAGGTCGATAAAACCGTGACCGGTGTTGCGCTTGAAGAAGCGTGAGAAGCCCGCTTCGCTCATCTCCAGTTGCCGGGCGATTACCGACAGGCGCACATCGCCGGTCAATTCGCGCATCAGGTAGTCGAACGCCTTGTTGATGCGCTCGGCGCTGCGCGCGTCCAGGGTCGGCGCATAGCACGGGCTGGCCAGGGCCTGCACCTGCGGCGGCGGGGCGTTCTTGAGGGTGTCGAGCAGTTGCAGGAACAGGATCAGGCGTTGCAGGCCGTGGGCGCTGCCGATGTCTTCCAGCAGGCGGGCCGCTTGCACGGCGGTTTCGCCGCTGAATGCCAGGCCGCGCCGGGCCTGTTCGAACAACGGCTGCACGTCGCCGAGTTCCGGCAGGGTCTTGCGCAGGGCGAGGAGGGCGCTGCCGTCGAATTGCAGCACCACATCGCGGCCGTTCAGGTGTTCGCCGGGGGCCAGGTCGCCGATCCAGTCGTGGGGCAGGTCCGGGCCGATCAGCGCAACATGCCCGGCACCGAATGCGCCGATGTAATCGCCCGCCACCAACTTGCCGCTGCCTTGGCGGATCAGGTGGATCTCGAATTCCGGGTGGTGATTCCAGCGCGCCAGTTCGTAGGGGTAGTCATGTTCGAACCAGCGAAAACAGTGTTCCGGCTCGGGCAGGATCACTTCGAGTTCCGCGGGGCGGTGTTCGAACAACTCGGCGCGGCTGATGGGCATGGTGATGCCTCTTGTACTTGGGGAATTGCGCCAAAATACGCGTGTTGGCGACAGCCGCGCTACCGAAGCTTTCGCCCGGTACTGATACTTTTTTGATCCCGGGCCTGCGGTTAAAAAAGTATCGGTCGGGCATTCGCCACGGGTTTGTGAGGGCCCGGCCAAGCTGCTGTAATCGGCCCTCGACCATAAAAACAAGCGGTGGACACCGCCGAGCACGAGATCAAACGCGCCGGTTATCCCCCATCAATGCCCGAGGGACACGCACCCCATGAAACGACTGGAAGGTAAGAGCGCGCTGATCACCGGATCGGCGCGAGGCATCGGTCGCGCCTTTGCCCAGGCCTATATCCATGAAGGCGCCACGGTTGCCATCGCCGATATCGACCTGCAGCGGGCCCAGGCCACAGCAGCCGAACTGGGCCCGCAGGCTTACGCGGTGGCGATGGACGTCACCGACCAGGCGTCGATCGACGCCGCGATTGCCGCCGTGGTGGCCCATGCCGGCCAGTTGGATATTCTGATCAACAACGCGGCGCTGTTCGATCTGGCGCCGATTGTCGACATCACCCGCGAGAGTGTCGAGCGGCTGTTCTCGATCAACGTCGCCGGCACCCTGTTCACCCTGCAGGCCGCGGCTCGGCAGATGATCCGCCAGGGCCACGGCGGCAAGATCATCAACATGGCCAGCCAGGCGGGGCGGCGTGGCGAGCCGCTGGTCGCGGTGTACTGCGCGAGCAAGGCGGCGGTGATCAGCCTCACCCAATCGGCGGGGCTGAACCTGATCAAGCAGGGCATCAACGTCAACGCCATCGCCCCGGGCGTGGTCGACGGCGAGCATTGGGACGGGGTGGACGCACTGTTCGCCAAGCACGAAGGCCTGGCGCCGGGCGAGAAGAAGCAGCGAGTAGGCGACGAGGTGCCGTTCGGACGCATGGGCACCGCTGAAGACCTCACCGGTATGGCGATCTTCCTCGCGTCGAAGGACGCCGACTATGTCGTCGCCCAGACCTACAACGTCGATGGCGGGAACTGGATGAGTTAGGCCATACACCGATCAAAATGTGGGAACGAGCATGAGGCTGCGATAGCGGGCTGTCAGCCAGCAAAAAAGTCAGCAGTACCGGCCCCGTCGCAGCCTCGCCGGGGCTCGACACCTCCCACAGTAGATCGCCATGTCCGCCCGCAGCGCGGTCCCTTTGTAGGAGCTGTCGAGCTTCAGCGAGGCTGCGATAGCGGACGGTCAGGCAGCAAAACTGTCAGCAGTACCGGCCCCGTCGCAGCCTCGCCGGGGCTCGACACCTCCCACACTAGATCGCCATGTCCGCCCGCAGCGCGGTCCCTTTGTAGGAGCTGTCGAGCTTCAGCGAGGCTGCGATAGCGGACTGTCAGGCAGCAAAAAGTCAGCAGTACCGGCCCCGTCGCAGCCTCGCCGGGGCTCGACACCTCCCACACTAGATCGCCATGTCCGCCCGCAGCGCGGTCCCCTTGTAGGAGCTGTCGAGCTTCAGCGAGGCTGCGATAGCGGACGGTCAGGCAGCAAAAAAGTCAGCAGTACCGGCCCCGTCGCAGCCTCGCCGGGGCTCGACACCTCCCACACTAGATCGCCATGTCCGCCCGCAGCGCGGTCTCCTTGTGGGAGCTGTCGAGCTTCAGCGAGGCTGCGATAGCGGACGGTCAGGCGCCAAAAATATCAGCAGTACCGGCCCCGTCGCAGCCTCGCCGGGGCTCGACACCTCCCACAGTAGATCGCCATGTCCGCCCGCAGCGCGGTCTCCTTGTGGGAGCTGTCGAGCTTCAGCGAGGCTGCGATAGCGGACGGTCAGGCAGCAAAAAAGTCAGCAGTACCGGCCCCGTCGCAGCCTCGCCGGGGCTCGACACCTCCCACAGTAGATCACCATGTCCGCCCGCAGCGCGGTCTCCTTGTGGGAGCTGTCGAGCTTCAGCGAGGCTGCGATAGCGGGCTGTCAGGCAGCAAAACTGTCAGCAGTACCGGCCCCGTCGCAGCCTCGCCAGGGCTCGACACCTCCCACAGTAGATCGCCATGTCCGCCCGCAGCGCGGTCTCTTTGTGGGAGTTGTCGATTTCCATTTCAACCCATGCCGGGGTTTCCTCGCTGGCGAGCAGGTGCCCGGCGCGAGGTTCAGTGTGATGTACCTTCGGCAAATTCGACTTTGTTGCCCACGTTGTACTTGCCCGACGGTTTGTTCATCGGGATGCGCTTGATCTCCTTGAGTGTCTGGCTGTCATAGACGATCAACGCCCCATCGTTGGCCCAGATGCTCAGCAACAGGTAGCGGCCGTCGCGGGTGAATTCCACGTGGGCGGCGGTCTTGCCCGGCATTGGGCGTAGGGTGTGGGCGATTTCCAGGGTCTGTTTGTCGATCAGGTGAATCGCATCGTTGTCCGGCCCGAAAAACACATCGCTCCACACATAACGCGAATTGGCATGGCTGCGCATGAAAAAGCCCGGGCCGAGGGTGGGGATCTGCTTGATCAGCTTCCAGGTCTTGAGGTCGATCACCGAGATTTGCCCCTTGCTGATATTGGGCGTGGCAAACACCCACTCACCGTTGCGCTGCCAATACGTCCCCGAGCCCAGGTGCGGCATGCCGGACAGTGGGATGTCGGTGACCACGTGGCCGGTGTCCAGATCGATTACCTGGCCGCCGCCGGCCTTGCGTGAGGTGGCGACCAGTTGGCGATAATCCGGGGAAAACGAAAAGTCATCGAGCACGTCCTGGGCCTGGATGCGCCGGGGTTCGAAGCTGGGCCGGGCGGCGGCATAGGACAGTTCCCAGACTTCATTCACGTCCTTGAGTGCCACGATAAAGCTGTTGCGCGGAGGAGCGGTGTACACCGCGCTGACCCGCGACGCGGTGTCGAGGGTCTTGACCAGCGACAGGTCGCGGGCATCCAGCACCACCAGGTTGCCCGGCAGGTAATTGCCCACCAGCACCCAGCGCCCGTCCTTGCTCACCGCGAGGTTGCGGGTGTTGAGCGCCACGCGGGTTTCGGCGATCAGCTTGAGGTTGTGCAGGTCGTACAGGCTGATCCAGCCGTCGCGCGAGGCGAAGTACACAAAGCGCCCATCGGGGGAGAATTTCGGCCCGCCGTGGACCGCGAAATGGGTCGGGAAGCGGTCCAGCACGGCAAAGGTGTCACCGTCGAGAATGTCGATGTGATGGTCGCCGGACTCCACTACCACAAACAGGTTGAGCGGGTCGGCATGATGCTGAGGCGTAGTCGGCAAGCGGCTCAGGTCTGCCAGCAGGGTGTGGCTGTTATGGATGTCCTGCTCGTTCCAGGTCGCCGGTGTGGCGGGCGGTTGCTGCAGGAAATTCGCCAGGCCGTCGATCTGCGCAGCACTCAACTGTGGCGCAAACGCCGCCATCTGACTGGCCGGGCGCCCTTGCTCGATGACCTTGCGTACTTCCTCCGGCTTGATCCGTCCCAGGCTTTCCGGCAGCAACGCCGGGCCGCTGGCACCGATGCGGTTGAGGCCATGGCAGCTCGCGCAGTGACGCTGGTAGTCCTCGGCCGGCGTGCCGTGGGCGGCGGCGGCCCAGAGCAAGGGCAGCAGTAGCAGGCGTTTCATACCGCCACCGCTTCGCGGGCCGGCGACAGGCTGGCGGGGAAGTGCAGGGCGGCTCCGGCGAACAGGTTGACCACATGGCCGATCACCGTCAGGGTCGGCACACCGGGTTCGCAGTCGGCGGCCATCGTCGGCAACTGGCGCAGGGTGCCACGGGCCACCTGCTGGTCGGCTCGCGCGCCGTTGCTGATCAGCGCCGCTGGCGTGTCCGCCGGCAGGCCCGCCGCCACCAGGTGTTCGGCGATCAGCGCGAGGTTCGACAGGCCCATGTAGAACACCAGCGTCTGGCTCGGCTCGGCAAGGCTGGCCCAAGGCAGCTTCAACGCGCCGTCGCGTTGCAGGTGCCCGGTGACGAAGCGGCAGGAGTTGACCAGATCGCGGTGGGTCAGGGGGATGCCGGCATAGGCGCTGCACCCGGACGCGGCGGTGATGCCCGGCACCACCTGGCAAGGCACGCCTCGGGCCAGCAGGTATTCCAGCTCTTCGGCGCCACGGCCGAAGATAAACGGGTCGCCGCCCTTGAGGCGCACCACCCGTTGCCCCTGGTCGGCCAGTTCGGCCAGCAGTTCGTTGAGTTGATCCTGGGGCAGGCTGTGACAGCCGCTGGCCTTGCCCACGTAATGGCGCGCGCAGGTCAGCGGGATCAGCGCCAACATCTCGGCGCTGATCAACCGGTCGAAGACCACCGCATCGGCCTGCATCAGCAGGCTCCAGGCCCGCAGGGTCAGCAGGCGCGGGTCGCCGGGGCCGGCGCCCACCAAGGCGACTTCGCCGGGGTGGAAGGGGCTGTGCAAACTGGCAGGTAAGGTGGTCGGAGTGTGCATGAGACGTCCTTGATACATCATCAGGTAGGCTGCCCCCGGTTGTGTCACCGGGTGGTCGAGCAAGGGATCAGGTTGCGAGGCTGCAGGGCGATCTCGGCGTCGCTGAGGTGGCAACCCGGGTCGGGGCCCCAAAGGTCGCCGTTGGCCCAGGCGCGGGTGCGTGTGTTGCCGTTGCAGATCGGCAGCCAGCGACACTCGGCACACCGCCCGCCGATGGTCCGCGGGTGTTCGCGCAGGCGCAGCAACAATGGGTCGGGCCGGTCCAGCCAGAGCTGGCGGAACGTGGTGTTGCGCACATTGCCCACCGAGTGCTGCCACCAGTACGTGTCGGGGTGTACCTCGCCGGTGTTGTCGATATTGGCGATGCCGCTGCCCGACGCATTGCCGCCCCAGCCGTGCAGCAGGTGTTCCAGCTGCGGATAATGCTCGGGCAGATGCTGGTGGACCCACTGCAGCAACAGCACGGCGTCGGCGTCGTTGTTGCCGCTGACGAAGTCACTGTCGACGCCGTTTTCGATGTCGTGCCAGGCCTGCTGGAAAATCAGCGTCATCGCATCGCGGCTCATCTGCCGGTGCGCGTCCAACTGCCGGCTGCGTTTGCCGCGCCCGCTGTAGTTGAGGTGCGACAGGTAGAACTTCTGCACATCGTAGTCACGCATCAGCGCCAGCAGTTGCGGCAACTGCCCATGGTTTTCCTGGGTCAGGGTGGTGCGCAGGCCCACGCGAATGCCGGCCTCGCGGCACAGGCGGATGGCGTGCATCGAGCGCTGGAAGCTGCCCTGCAACTGGCGAAACGCATCGTGGGTCGCCTGCAGGCCGTCGATGCTGATGCCCACATAGTCGAAGCGCGCGTCGGTGATCTGCTGGATATTGTGTTCGTCGATCAGCGTGCCGTTGCTCGACAGCGCGACGAAAAAACCTTTGTCCCGGGCATAGGCGCTGAGCTGGAACAGGTCTGCGCGCAGCAGCGGTTCGCCGCCCGACAGAATCAGCACACGCACCCCGGCCGCGTGCAAATCGTCAATCACCTGGAGCGCCGCCGGGGTGTCCAGTTCATCGCGGAACACGCTGTCGGCGCTGGTGGCGTAACAGTGTTTGCAGGTGAGGTTGCAACGCCGCAGCAGGTTCCAGATCACCACCGGCGGCCGCTCCTTGCCGGGCGGCGAGGTGCGGGGCGGCGGGCATTTTCCGGCCAGGGTACGCAGGTACTGACTGATCCGTAGCATAGGACGCTCCTTCTAAGGTGCCGGCGTCAGGCGCAGGCCGGTTTTTTTCAGGATGCGGCTGCTCACCAGCATCTCGTCGCCGCGGCAGGCATCGCCGAGCAGGAACCGCAGGTGCTCGCGGTAGCTGTCGATTTCCTCGCGGCTACGCCCATGCACCATGGCGAACAGGTTGTAGGGCCAGTCGGGACGGCGCGGGCGGCGGTAGCAATGGCTGACAAACGGCTGCGCACCGATCAATTCGCCCAGGCGCGGCATCTGCACGTCGGCCACGTCCCACACGGTCATGCCGTTGTGGCGATAGCCCAGGCGGTAATGGTTGGGCACGGCGGCGACACGCCGGATCGCGCCTTCAGCCTGCAGGTGCTTGAGCAAGTCGAGGGTCGACTCGACGCTGATGCCCAACTGCTCGGCGAGCCAGGCCCAGGGATCGTCCAGCAGCGGCAGGCCACCCTGGGTGAGGGCGACCAGGCGCAGGGCCAGGTGGTGGTCAGACCGGGAAATACAGACCGACATGGTAGGTTTGCTCCTTCGGCAGATTGAGCACCGCCAACCCCGTCAGGGTCTCGATGCGGGACAGTGTGGCGGCCAGTTCGGCCTCGGTGCCGCAGGCCAGCACGAACCACATGTTCCAGCGGTGTTCGCGGCGGTAGTTGTGGGCCACCTGGGGCAGCGCGTTGAGTTGTTCGGCGACCGCGTCAAAGCGCGCGTCGGGTACGGCCAGCGCGGCTAGGGTGAAGGCGCCGCCGAGGCGCTCGACATCGAACATCGGCCCGAAGCGCGTCAGCACCCCGTCTTCGAGCAGGTCGTGCAGGCGGTCGAGCACTTCACTCGGGTGGCTGTGCAGTTCCTGCGCCACCTGCCGCCAGGGTTCGCGCACCAGCGGCAGGCCGTGTTGCAGGCGATTGATCAGGCGCCGGTCGAGATCATCCATGGGCCCATACCTGCGACGACGGCGGCGTAAAGCGCCCGCCGCATTGCTTGAAGGCGTGGGTGCTGAACAGCAACTGGTGCGGCAGGTCACTCAGTTGCTGCTGTTCCAGCATCCGCTGGATATGCGCCGTGACCTCCTTGCGTTCGCGGCCATGCACCATGCAGAACAGGTTGTAGCGCCACTGCGGCAGGCGGCGTGGGCGCTGGTAACACAGGTTGACACCGGGCGCGCGGCCCAGGCGGTTGCCCACTTCGTCCACCAGCGCATCGGGCACGTCCAGCACCAGCATGGCATTGGCGACAAAGCCCAGGGCGCGGTGATTGAGCACCAGGCCGACACGGCGGAACAGGCCCTGGTCCTGCCATTGCTGCATCTGCTGCAACACCTGGTCGTGATGCGCGCCGATCTGTTCGGCGAGGTTGTCGTAGGGCCGCGAGACAAGAGGCAAGCCGCGTTCCAGGCATTGGCGCAGGTCGAGCATTTGCTCTTGGCTCAGCGGGATGATCACGGATGCGCTCCCAGGGAGAACCCGAGGTCGATGCGATAGGCGGTGAGCATCGGCAGATCCAGGGGAATGAGGCCGGTGTCTTGTTCCAGCTCGTCGAGGATCTGTCGCAGGTGCTGACGGTGTGGGCCGGTCAACACGAACCACAGGTTGTACTGATGCTCGCGCGCATAGTTGTGGTTGACTTCCGGGTACTGGCTGACGCGCCGTGCCACCTGTTCCAGGCGTTCGACCGGCACCGCCAGGGCAGCCAGGGTGCTGGCGCCGGCGCGGGTGTGTTCGAACACCGGGCCGACCCGCGACAGCGAACCGGCCAGTTCCAGGCGGTGCAGGCACGTCATCAACTGGGCCTCGCTGCAGCCCAGCACCTGGGCCATTTCGCGATAAGGTTCGGCGCACAGCGGCATGCCGTGCTGGTAGCGTTCGATCAATTGACGGCTAAGCAGGTCAAGGTCCATCTCAATACCCCATTTTTTGCGCGCGGCTGCTGAAGAAAATTCCACTGGGACTCAAGGCCGGCAAGGTCTTGAGCAAGGTCATGCGGTACGGGTCCCAGACCTGCACCTGCTCACCGTCGCGCACCGACAGCCAGAGCTGTTCGCCACGCCCGGTGAACTCCATGTGCAGCACCCCGGGACCGGGGCGCAGGTCGGCCACCACTTTGTGGGTCTCGGTGTCGATCACCTGTACGCGGTCGTTGTCCGGGTAGGCGAAATTGACCCACAGCTGGCGCCCGTCGGGGCGTGCGGTGACGAAAATCGGTTGGCCGGCGACATCGATGGCGGCGGTCTGCTGCCAGCTGCGCGCATCCATCACCAGCACCTGGTGATGGCCGACGGCGGGCACGAAGGCTTGGTTGTCGGCCACGGCCCAGCCTTCGAGGTGGGGCATCTTGTACACCGGCAGTTTTGCCTGGCCGCGCCCGTAATCCGCGAGCACGCGTTTGACCCCGTGCTCGGGATGCCACAGGTCGAGCTGGGCCATGCCGTCCTCACCGAACAGCCCGGCCATGTAGTAACGGCCATCGGCAGTGATCAGCGCGTCGTAGGGTTGCTCGCCGATGCCGCGGAACCGGGTGATCTGCGGGGTGTTGCCCTGGCTGAAGTCGGCGCTCCAGATCTCGCCGGTGTCGAACAGGCTGAACACGAAGCGCTGGCCGGGCGCATCCACCAGGCCCACCACCCGCGAGCGTTTGCCGTCGGCCAGGGGCGTGGCGGGAATGTCGGCCACCTGGGCCAGGGTCTGCGCATCGAACACCTTGACCCCGCCGGGTTGGTAGTTGGACACGGCAATCAGGCGGCCATCCTGGCTGATGGCGCCGCCGATGCTGTTGCCGCCCTGGATGATGCGTTTTTCAACGCGTTGGCGCAGCAGGTCGACTTTGGTCAGGCCGCCATCGCGGCCGAAAATGTAGGCGTAGCGCTGGTCGCGGGAAAACACCGCCGAGGCATGGGACAGGTCGCCCAAGCCGTCGATCCGGCCCAGCTCCGTCATCCCGCTGGTCTCGATGATTTGCACACTGGCGCTGGCGCGTTCGATCACCAGGCCCAGGTCGCCAGTACCGCGCAGCGGCGGTTGGGCACAGGCACCGAGCAGCAGGCACAGCGATAGAAGAGTGGGGCGCATCATGGTGCGGGGCTTCCTTGCAAGAGGCGTTCGACCAGCCAGGCGATCTCGCTGGAACTGAGCAACGGCGCCCAGCCGGGCATCGCGCGGGCAGGGCGGCCATAGGTAATGGTGGCGGTCAGGCTGTCGCGGCTTTGCCCGGCGAGGGCCGCCGGGGTGAGGGGCGGACCCAGGCCGCCGGTGAGGTACAGGCCGTGGCAGGCGCCACAGTCCTGGGTCAGCAGGTGTTCGAGGCGGGCGGCGTCCGGTGTGGCCAGCGCCCACGTGGGAATCAGCAGGAACAGCGCCATGGCCGTACCGATCATCGATGCATTCATGGCGCGCTCCTTGTGCTTATTTCAAGGTCAGGACCCATTCGGCCAAGACCTTGGCTTCGTCTTCCGTCACCATATTCGGTGGCATCGGAACCGGCCCCCAGTTGCCTTGGGTGCCGTTTTTGATGTGGCTGGCGAGGGTCACGGCGGCGTCTTTCACGCCGGCGTTCTTGGCCGCGACGTCCTTCAAGGCCGGCCCCACCAGTTTACTGTCAACCATGTGGCAGCCGACGCAGGGTTTGCTGCTGAACAAGGCCAGCCCGTCTTGGGCGAAGGCCGGTTGCAGGCTGAATGCGGCGGCACAGGTCAGCAGTGCGAGGAGAGTATTTTTCATCGGAAGTCCTTGTGTTGATGGGGCTCAATAAATGTCGTGTTGGGTGTTGTAGACGTTGAATTTTCCGGTTGGGGTGATCAGGCGCTTGTCCTTGATAACAGCTTTGAGCTTCAGGGACTTGTCGTCGATCACAACCAGCGCCGATTCCTCGGTCTGGCCGTTCCACACCGAGAACCACACCTCGTCGCCGGCCTTGTTGTATTCCGGCTGCACCACGCGCAGCGCGCCTTGCTTGATGCCGGCGTATTCGGCGATCGGCAGCACCGTGTAACCCTTGTCCAGATGGTCGATGTCAAACACCGCGGCCGACTGGCTGAGCTTGGCGTCGGGGTTGAGGGTGGTGTCGACATACAAATGCCGGGAGTTGGGATGGGTCTTGATGAACAGCGAGCCGCCGCCCTGGCCCTTGAGCGATTCCACCTGTTTCCAGGCGTATTGCGGGTGTTTGATCGGGTCGGTGCCGATCACCGAAATACCGCCGTCGCCCAAGTGGCTGGTGGCCCAGACCGGCCCGTAGGTAGGGTGTACGAAGTTGGCGCCACGGCCTGGGTGCGGGGTCTTGCCGACCTCGACCAAGGCAGTGAGCTTGCGTTCCTTGGAGTCGATCACCGCGACCTTGTTCGAGTTGTTGGCCGCCGTCATGAAGTAGCGGTGCGTGCTGTCCCAGCCACCGTCATGCAGGAACGGCGCGGCGTCGATGGTGGTGATGGTGAGGTTCTTGATGTCCTGGTAATTGACCAGCATCACCTTGCCGGTTTCCTTGATGTTGACGATGAACTCCGGCCATTCGTGGGAGGCGATGATCGCCGCGACGCGGGGCTCGGGGTGATATTCCTGCTTGTCGACGGTCATGCCGCGGGTGGACACGATCTGTTTGGGCTCCAGGGTCTCGCCGTCCATGATGGTGAACTGTGGCGGCCAGTAGGAACCGGCGATGGCGTACTTGTCTTCGTAGCCCTTGAATTTCGAGGTCTCCACCGAGCGCGCCTCGATGCCGACCTTGATCTCGGCGACCTTGGTCGGTTCGGCGGGCCACAGGTCGATCATGTCGATCTTGGCGTCGCGGCCGATCACCAGCAGGTAGCGGCCCGAGGCGGAGATCCGCGAGATGTGTACGGCATAACCGGTGTTGATCAGTTTGACGATTTTCTTGCTGTCGCCATCGATCAGCGCAATCTTGCCGTCGTCGCGCAGGGTGACGGAGAACAGGTTTTCCAGGTTCAGATCGTTCAGCTGTTTCTTCGGACGGTCTTCGGGCTTGACCAGCACTTTCCAGGTCTTGAGGGTTTCGGCCATGCCCCATTCCGGCGGGGTTGGCGCGGTGTGCTGGATAAAGCTGGCCATGTGGCTGATCTGGGTTTTGGTCAACGCATTGGAGGTGCCCCAGTTCGGCATGCCGGCGGGGGAACCGTAGGTGATCAGCGCTTCCAGATAGGCCTGGCCACGGGCCTGGGTGATGTCCGGTGTCAGCGGTTTGCCGGTGGCACCCTTGCGCAGCACGCCGTGGCAACCGGCGCAGCGCTCGAAGTAAATCTGTTTGGAGGTGTCGAAGTCGGCCTGACTCATGTCCGGCGCGCCGGCGGTTTTCACTTCGGCCGGCTGGGGTGCGCCATGGGCGCTCAAGGGCAGTGCCAAGGCCAACGCGCAACTCAGTGCGGCGAGGCTCAGGGTGAAGGGTTTTCTGTTGCGAGTCAGCATTCCATTTACTCCTCAGGCGGGACCTTTGCGTTGCCTCGCAACACGGTGCGGGGCGCAGGTTCTTCGTGCGGGGCCAGACTAGGGGGCAGCACCGCAAACTTCGCTTGATCACGATCAAGTTTGTCTCGGGCGGTGCTTGCCAGGTTGTCGCAGGCGCCCTTAGCGTGGCCATCAAACCCGCTGTGGATGCCTGTCATGACTGAGCCCTTCTACCAACCCCTGGACAATGAACACCTGCTGTTCGAACACGCCTGGCGCCACCGCATGCCGGTGCTGATCAAGGGCCCCACGGGCTGCGGCAAGACCCGTTTCGTGCAGCACATGGCGCATCGTCTGAACTTGCCGCTGTACACCGTGGCCTGCCACGACGACCTGAGTGCCGCCGACCTGATCGGCCGTCACCTGATCGGCGCCGAGGGCACCTGGTGGCAGGACGGCCCGCTGACCCGTGCCGTGCGCGAAGGCGGCATCTGCTACCTGGACGAAGTGGTCGAGGCGCGCCAGGACACCGCCGTGGTGCTGCACCCGGTGGCCGACGACCGCCGCGAGTTGTACCTGGAGCGCACCGGCGAAGTGGTCAAGGCGCCGCCGTCGTTCATGCTGGTGGTGTCCTATAACCCCGGTTACCAGAACCTGCTCAAGGGCATGAAACCCAGCACCCGCCAGCGTTTCGTCGCGATGCGCTTCGATTACCCGGCCGTCGAGGGCGAAGCGCGCATCGTGGCGCGCGAGGCCCAGGTGGACCTTGCCCTGGCGACCCAGGTGGTGCGCCTCGGCCAGGCCTTGCGCCGCCTCGATCAACACGACCTGGAAGAAGTGGCCTCCACGCGTCTGCTGATTTTCACCGCGCGCCTGATCGCCGCCGGCATGCCCATTCGCGAAGCCTGCCTGGCATGCCTGGCCGAGGCGCTGACGGACGACCCGCACACCGTGACCGCCTTGATGGACGTGGTCGATGTGTACTTTGCCTGAACCGCGCCGCCTGCCGGGCGACCTGGCGATGTGGTTTTTCATCCTTGCCGAGTTGTCGGTATTCGCGATTCTGATCCTCGCGTTCGCCGTGACCCAGGTGCTCAAGCCCGAGGTGTTTGCCGAAGGGCGCGCGCAACTGGACACCTCCACCGGGCTGGCGATGACCTTGAGCCTGTTGACCGCCGGGCTGCTCGCGGCGTTGGCGTTGCAGCAGGTGCGATTGCAGCGCTGGCGGCGCGGCGCCGGCTTGTTCGTCGCGGCGCTGTTGGTGGCGCTGGTCTACGTGGCGATCAAACTCACCGAGTACGCCCACCTCGGCGCTGCCGGGCTGGGCCTGGAGCACAGCACGTTTTTTACCTTGTACTGGCTACTGACCGGGTTCCATTTCCTGCATGTGCTGCTGGGCATGGTGATTCTCGCGTGGCTGGCGCTGGGCTGCTGGCGCGGCGGGCTGTCGGTCGGCGGGCTGGAGTCGGGGGTGCTGTATTGGCACATGGTGGACCTGGTGTGGGTGGTGTTGTTTCCGTTGGTTTACGTGATTGGATGAGGTACCGATGTCCATTTCCCAAGGGCTGATCGTGTGTTGGGCCACGTTGGTCGTGCTCAGCGTCGGCACCGTGCTCGCCGGCGGCTCCGGGCTGTGGCTGGCGGTTTTGCTGCTGGCGGTGGTCAAGGCGTGGCTGATTGCCGATGGGTTCATGGAGTTGCGGCATGCTCCCAGGTTTTGGCGCGCTTTGGTGCTGGGCTGGCCGGTGGTTCTGGTGTTGGTGGTGGGGCTTGTGGGGGGCTGAATGGCCATTCAGCAGTGTTCAGCCAATACCAGAAAACAGGCACTGTCACCGCCGCAACCGACCCAGACTCAATCCCCCAAGAATACTTGACCACCCCGATCAACAATTCTTGATCGCCATCAAGCGGTTTTCACCCTCCACCTTCCTATCATGACCCCCGCCAAGCCATGAGGAAGCGACCATGTCAGAGACCTTCACCAAGGGCATGGCCAGGAACATCTATTTCGGAGGAAGCGTGTTCTTCTTCCTGATTTTCCTGGCCTTGACCTACCACACCGAACAAACCTTTCCCGCCCGTAGCAATGTCGACCAGCTCACTGAATCGGTGATCCGCGGCAAAAGCGTCTGGGAGCGTAATAACTGCGTCGGTTGCCACACTCTGTTGGGCGAAGGCGCGTACTTTGCGCCGGAGCTGGGCAATGTGTTCAAGCGTCGTGGGGGTGACGAAGGGTTCAAGCCGTTCCTGCACGCCTGGATGAAAATGCAGCCCCTTGGGGTGCCGGGGCGTCGCGCCATGCCGCAATTCAACCTCAGCGACCAGGAGGTGGACGATATGGCCGAGTTCCTCAAATGGAGCTCGAAGATCGATACCAATAACTGGCCACCCAACAAGGAGGGCTGAGCCATGCGCAGCGCCAATCCCTATCTGAAATTCCAATCCCAGGCCGTGGCCAAACCCTACTTTGTGTTTGCCTTGATCCTGTTCGTCGGCCAGGTGCTGTTTGGCCTGATCATGGGCCTGCAATACGTGGTGGGCGACTTTCTGTTCCCGTTGATCCCCTTCAACGTGGCGCGGATGGTCCATACCAACCTGTTGATCGTCTGGCTGTTGTTCGGCTTTATGGGCGCCGCCTATTACCTGATACCCGAGGAGGCCGACCGCGAACTGCACAGCCCCAAACTGGCGATCTTGCTGTTCTGGGTGTTTGCCGCAGCCGGGGTGTTGACCATCCTCGGTTACCTGTTGGTGCCGTATGCGGCACTGGCCAAGCTGACCCATAACGAACTGCTGCCGACCATGGGCCGCGAGTTCCTCGAGCAACCGACCATTACCAAAATGGGCATCGTGGTGGTGTGCCTGGGCTTTCTCTACAACATCGGCATGACCCTGCTCAAGGGCCGCAAAACCACGGTCAGCATGGTGATGATGACCGGCCTGATCGGCCTCGCGGTGTTCTTCCTGTTCTCCTTCTACAACCCCGGCAACCTCGCACGTGACAAGTTCTACTGGTGGTGGGTGGTGCATCTTTGGGTAGAAGGCGTGTGGGAACTGATCATGGGCTCGATGCTGGCGTTCGTGCTGATCAAGGTCACCGGCGTCGACCGTGAAGTGGTGGAGAAATGGCTGTACGTGATCATCGCCATGGCTTTGATCACCGGGATCATCGGCACCGGGCACCACTTCTTCTGGATCGGCGCACCCGAGGTGTGGCTGTGGGTCGGCTCGATCTTCTCGGCCCTGGAGCCGCTGCCGTTCCTGGCGATGGTGATGTTCGCCTTCACCATGGTCAAACGTCGGCGGCGCCAGCACCCGAACCGCGCGGCGACCTTGTGGGCCAAGGGCACCACGGTGACGGCGTTCTTCGGCGCCGGGGTCTGGGGCTTCCTGCATACGCTGGCACCGGTCAACTTCTACACCCACGGTACCCAGCTCACGGCGGCCCACGGTCACCTGGCGTTCTTCGGGGCCTACGCGATGATCGTGATGACCCTGATCAGCTACGCCATGCCACGCTTGCGCGGCCTCGGCGAAGCGCCCGATGCGCGTTCGCAGACCATTGAAATCTGGGGCTTCTGGCTGATGGTGCTGTCGATGGTGATGATCACCTTGCTCCTCACCGCAGCCGGTGTGGTGCAGGTGTGGTTGCAGCGCTGGCCGGCGGACGGTGTGGCCTTGCCGTTCATGGCCACGGTCGAGCATTTGACCGTCTTGTTCTGGGCTCGGTTGGCCAGTGGCGTGGTGTTCCTGCTGGGGCTGCTCTGCTACCTGTACAGCTTCCGCCAACGCCAAGCCGTCGCCGGTGCGCCGGCGCCGATTGTGTATTGATCGTCAATCCCTAAGAGGGCGGCCCGGCTGGTACAGCGGGCCGTTTTACGTTTGGAGCACGGCTCATGGCCTTTACCCTGGAATTGGAAGAGTGGGTCGGCAGCGTCTGGCACCGCTTCATCACCCGCCGTGCCAATGTCGATTTCCCCGAGGCGCAGGTCGCGCTGACGGACCATCAGCGCAGCCTGGCCCTGTTGTTCCGCGCCCTGGGCGGCGCTGGCGGGATGGCGCTGGAGGCGGCCTGCGAGCGCGACCTGTTGCTGCGCCGCAACCTGTTGATGCGTATCGCCGGCACCTGCAAGCAAGCCCCCCTGGCGTCCTGCGACGGCAACCGCTTGCGCTTGCCGGCACGCCTGGCGGTGTTTCCCGACGCGGCGCTGAATCACGAGTTGTACCGCTGGCTGGCGCTGCTCGCGGCCCACGCCGGGCCGATGAGCCACTGGGCGCGCGACAACCAACGCTGGACCTGGCTGCTGTTGCAGCGCTACCCGGCGATGCTGCCGCGCTACCAACGCCTGGTGGAGGCGCACCTGCAACTGCGCCCCGACCCCGCCAGCCTCAAACCCGATGAAGCCGCCCTGGAGCGGGCCTTGCGCAAGGCCCTGCGCGAACCCGGCAGCGTGCGTCACTTGCCGCGCAGTTCACGGGCCGCCTGGCCGTTGCCGTTATGGCTGTACCCGGCGCTGCAGTTGGACACCGCGCAAAATACCGACCTGGAAGAGGAGGGCGACGACCTCTCAGCCCCGCCCGGCGAGCAGCAAGGCGGGCCCAAGCGTGCCACCCGCGTTGACGACGCGAGCCGCGATGGCGGCCTGCTGGTGGTGCGCCTGGAAAACCTGTTCAGTTGGAGCGAACACGTCGACCTCGATCGCTGGTCCGACGACAGCCAGGACCCGGACGCCGCCCGCGTCGCCGAAGACCTCGACCAGTTGAGCCTGTCGCGCCAGCGCGTGCGCAAGAGCGGCGGGCTCAAGCTGCACCTGGATCTGCCGCCCGCCGATGTCGACGACATCCCCTTGGGCGACGGCATCAAGTTGCCCGAGTGGGACTATCGCCGGCAGTGCTTGCAGGAAGACTTCGTCAACCTGCAATTGATGCAGCCGCGTTGCGACGCCCCGCAACCCTTGCCCGCGCGGTTGCAGGCCCAGGCCCAGCGCTTGCGCCGGCAATTCCAGAGCCTGCGCACCGACCGCCAATGGCAGCGCCAGCAGCCCCAGGGGTCAGAGGTCGACCTGCAGGCCTGGCTGGATTTTCATGTGCAGCGCCAGCAGGGCGCCTGCGCCGAACGCGGGCTGTTCCTTGAACAACGCCACACCCACCGCGACCTGGCGTGCCTGTTGCTGGCCGATCTGTCGATGTCCACCGATGCCCATGTCAACGATGAGCAAAAGGTCATCGATGTGATACGCGACAGCCTGCTGCTGTTTGGTGAAAGCCTGGCCGGGGCAGGGGATCGCTTTGCGTTGTATGGGTTTTCTTCACTGCGGCGGCACCAGGTGCGCTTGCAGGTGCTCAAAACGTTCCAGCAAGCCTATGACGACCGCACGCGCGGCGCGATCCAGGGCCTCAAACCGGGCTACTACACGCGCATGGGCGCGGCTATCCGTCAGGCTACCCAGTTGCTGGGCGCCTGCCCGCAGCGGCGCAAGTTGCTGTTGTTGATCACCGACGGCAAGCCCAATGACCTGGACCTGTATGAGGGACGTTACGGCGTGGAGGACACGCGCCAGGCGGTGGTCGAAGCGCGGCGCCAGGGCTTGATTCCGTTCTGCATCACCATCGACAAACAGGCCGGCGACTATCTGCCGTACATGTTCGGCGCCCATGGTTTCACCCTGATCCATCGCCCGGAACAATTACCGCAACGCCTGCCGCAGCTGTATCGGCAGTTGACCGAGACTCAGTAAAAGTCCCTGGGCAACCAGAAGAACATCACCACGCAGAACAGCGTCAGGCCCAGGCAGAACCACTGGAAACGCTTCAGTCGGCGCGCCTGGGTGCTGGCGTGGGCCTCGGGTAGCGGTGTGGCGCAACGCTCGCACAGGTCGCGCTCCACGGCATTGCCGTGCTGGCAGACCAGGCAGGTTTTCACTCGAATTGCTCCAGGCGCGGGCGGTCGAGAATTGCGATCTGCCGGCCGTCCTGGGTGATGATTTTCTCGTCGATCAAGCGTCGGATAATCCGCGAAAACGTCTCCGGCTGGATCGACAGGTGCCCGGCAATCAGTTGCTTGGCCATCGGCAGCTCGAAGCTGCAGTCGGTGGTGCTTTGCAAGCGCACCAGTTGCGTGAGCAGGTAGCGCACCACGCGGTGGGTGGCGTTTTTCAGCGACAGGGTTTCGATCTCGTTGACCCGCTGGTGCAGGCGCACGCACAACTTGCCGAGCAGGGCGAAGGTCAGGCGGCTGTTGCTCTGCAGCAAACGCATGTAGGTGGCATTGGACAGCCGGTACAACTGCGTGGGGCACACCGCTTCGGCGCACGCTACGTAGTTGGGCGTATCCATCAGCATCATGGCTTCGGCGAAGGTCTGCCGTTCGCCGATCACCTCGAACACCTTCTCCTGGCCGTCCGGGGTGAGGCGGTAGATTTTCACCGCGCCGGCGATCACGAAGTAGAACGCATCGGCCGGTTCGCCCTGGCGGAACAGCGGTTCGCCTTTGTCGACACTGAGCAATTGGCTGCTGCTCATCAGCTCGTTCAACTGCGCCTCGTCCAGGGGTTCGAACAAGTGGTGGCTGCGCAGGATCTGGTGATGAACACGATGGAGCACCATCTTGACCTCGGGGAATATCGGGAAGGGATACCCAAGGTTAATCCTGTTGGCGTCGGCCGTACTTGATCTACGACAAGGGCAGCGCACAGGCAACGCTGCACGATCGTCGCAGTGAACGCTTGTGAAAGTGCGCTATGCGCGGGCCGCGGCGAGGCTGGGCGCGGCCCGGGCAAACAATATGTCGTTCTCCAGGCGGATGTGTTCGCGCAGGTCGGCATGAAAGGCGCTCAGCTCGCGGTACAGGCTGCGCCAGGTATTACAGGCCTCGGCCGGCGGGGTGATCTGGTTCGTCAGGCTCAACAACTGCTCCAGGGCCTCGGCGTGTTGGTCGTGCTCGTAGCGCATCACCTGGATCGGCGTCGACGCCTGCGGCCCCATGCCCATTTGCAGCATCGGGAACAATACCTGTTCCTCCTTGAGCATATGGCTCTCCAGTTCCTGCTGCATGTCGAGCAGCAGGTCGGCCAGGCCGTTGGGGCATTGCAGGTGCTGACCGTGGACCTGTTCGACGCGGCTCGCCATGCGGACCAGTTCCGGCAATTGCTCGCGATGACGTGCGTGGTAGCGCGCCAGCAGATGGTCGATCAAGTGGTCCTGGGTTTGGGTGTTCCAGTCGCTCACGGTCATCGGGCTTTCCTCATCGGCAATACGGGTATGAACCAGTGATTGCAGGCAGCGTGCCAATTTTAACGCATTGAAAAGTAACGATTTATCCCGGAGTAAGGTAATCATGACCACACGCTTCCAGGGTGCTCTGAACCCCAGGAGGGTCGAAATGACCGCGCCGCTCGACGGCATCCTCGGCCAGAGCGCGGTGTTGCAGGAGTTGCTCGACGAGCTGGCGCTGCTGGCCGAAACGCAGTTGCCGGTGTTGTTGCTCGGCGAAACCGGGGTCGGCAAAGAGCTGTTCGCGCGGCGCCTGCATCGCCTGTCGCAACGCGGCAACAAGCCTCTGGTGCAGGTCAACTGCGCGGCGCTGCCGGAGGCGTTGGCCGAAAGCGAGCTGTTCGGTCACGTCAAGGGCGCCTTCTCCGGCGCCACCCACGACCGCGCCGGGCGGTTCGATGCGGCCAACGGCGGCACCTTGTTCCTCGATGAGGTCGGCGAATTGCCCTTGAGCATCCAGGCCAAGCTGCTGCGCACCCTGGAGAATGGCGAGATCCAGCGCCTGGGCGCCGATCGGCCATTGCATGTGGATGTCCGCATCATCGCCGCCACCAATCGCCACCTGCCCGACCGCGTGCGTGACGGCCTGTTTCGCGCCGACCTGTATCACCGGCTGTCGGTGTACCCGCTGCCGATCCCGGCGTTGCGCGAGCGTGGCGAGGATGTGTTGCTGCTGGCGCGGCATTTCGCTGAGCTCAACCGCGAGCGCCTGGGCTTGCATGACCTGCAACTGTCGCCGACGGCGCAACAGGCGCTGCTCGAGTACGCCTGGCCGGGCAATGTGCGTGAGCTGGAGCATGTGATCAGTCGCGCCGCGTTGAAGCAGCTCAGTCGTGGCGAACCGCGCACTTCGGTGATCCGCCTGGAGCCGCACGCCCTGGGCCTGGATACGGCCGCCGTCGCGGTGGAGCGAGCCATGCCCGCGTCATCGATCGAGGCCTTCCAACCCTTGGCGGTGGCGGTGGACGAGTGCCAGCGCTGGAACATTCGCCACGCCCTGGAACACTGCGCCGGCAATTGGGCGAGTGCTGCGCGCCTGCTCGGCGTGGACGCGAGCAACCTGCACAAGCTGGCGCGGCGCCTGAAGCTCAAGTAAGAGGTGCGACAACGCGCCAGCCGTGCGTATGCGCCGCACCCTCATCGGACTCGACTTGATTTCGATCAAGGGCCACTTGCCATCGTCGCCCCACTATCGGGGCCCTCTTTAGCCCGACGCCTCAAGGGACTCCATGACTCGCTCCGCGCGCTTGACACGCCACTGGCTGACGCTGCTGGTGGTGTTGCTCATCACCAGCTTCACCGCCCAGGCCCGGCCTTACGGCGACATCGAACAGCAGCGTATCGAACGCGCTTTCCCCGCCCAGGATGCGGTCTCCGCGCCAGACGGTCCGTTCAAGGTGCGGACCATTTCGACTGCCGGCAAGCCCATTGGCTACGTGTTCCAGAGCCTGGATGTGGTGGCGATCCCGGCGTATTCGGGCAAGCCGATCAACACCCTGGTGATCCTCGACGCCGCCGGGGTGATCCGCGATGCCTACGTGCTGGAACACCACGAGCCGATCCTGTTGATCGGTATTCCCGAGATCAAACTGCACGAATTCACCGCGCATTATTCCGGCGTCGATGTGCGCCAGCGCGTGGTGGTCGGGCGTTCCAGCGATCCAAAGGCGGTGACGGTGGACGCGATTGCCGGCGCGACCGTGACCGCGATGGTGGTCAATGAAGTGGTGATGCGGGCGGCCCATGACGTGGCGGTGTGGCTCAAGCTGATCGACGGCAAGGCCGCGACCGCGCAGAAAGTCGCGTTGATCCGCACCGACCGGTTTGACCCCGCCACCTGGGCACAATTGACCGGCAATGGCGCGATCCGCCGCCTGCATTTGACCCGGGGCCAGGTCGACGCGGCCTTCAAGGACACCGCCGCCGAAGGCGCCGAGGCCGCGGATGAGACCTTCATCGACCTCTATGTGGCCGACATCAACCCGCCGAGCATCGGCCGCAACCTGCTGGGCGAAGAGCACTACCGCAACCTGATGCAGGGGCTCAAACCCGGCGAACAGGCCATCGCCGTGCTCGGCCGTGGGCTGTTTTCGTTCAAGGGTTCGGGTTATGTGCGCGGCGGGATTTTCGACCGGGTGCAGTTGCGCCAGTTCGGCAACGTGATCAGCTTCCGCGACCTCGACCACCAGCGCATCGACGATGTCTACGCCGAGGGCATCCCGGCCTTCGACGAGATGTCAGTATTCATCGTGCGCCCGCAGGCCGGCTTCGACCCCGGCTCGCCCTGGACCCTGGAACTGCTGGTGCGGCGCCAGACCGGCCCGGTCAGCGGCACGTTCAGCAGCTTCGAACTGCCTTACCAGATGCCCGAACAGTACCTGGAACGGCCGCTGCCCACCGCCGCCGAACAAGCCGCGCTGGATGAGGCCAGCCGCCCACTGTGGTTGAGCATCTGGTACCAGAAACAGGTGCAGGTCATGGTGCTCGGCGTCGCGCTGCTGCTGCTTACCGCGATCCTGTTCCTGCAGGACAGCCTGGCCCGGCGCCCGCGCCTGCTGCACTGGCTGCGCCGCGGCTACCTGGTGTTTACCGTGGGGTTCATCGGCTGGTATGCGCTGGGGCAGTTGTCGGTGGTCAATGTGCTGACCTTCGTGCATGCGCTGGTCCAGGACTTCCGCTGGGAACTGTTCCTCACCGACCCGCTGATCTTCATGCTCTGGGTCTTCACCGCCGCCAGCATCCTGCTGTGGGGGCGCGGGGTGTTCTGCGGCTGGCTGTGCCCGTTCGGGGCCTTGCAGGAACTGCTCAACGAGGCCGCGCGCCGCCTGAAGATCCGCCAGTTCGAATTGCCCTTCGCGGTGCATGAACGGCTGTGGGCGATCAAGTACCTGATCCTGCTGGTGCTGTTCGGCCTCTCCCTGGAATCCATGGCCACCGCCGAACGCTTTGCCGAAGTGGAACCGTTCAAGACCGCCATCACGCTCAAGTTCGACCGCCAGTGGTGGTTCGTGCTCTACGCCGTGGCGTTGCTGGTGATCAACCTGTTCACCCGCAAAGTCTACTGCCGCTACCTCTGTCCCCTCGGCGCCGCCCTGGCGATCCCCAGCAAGTTCCGCCTGTTCGACTGGCTCAAGCGGCGCCAGGAATGCGGTAACCCGTGCCAGCTGTGCGCGAAGGAATGCGAGATCCAGGCGATCCACCCGGACGGCCATATCAACGCCAACGAATGCCACTACTGCCTCGACTGCCAGATGACCTGGCACAACGAAAACAAATGCCCGCCGCTGATCAACAAACGCAAGAAGCGCAACAAGGCGGCGCCCGAACAGATTCCCGTAGTGCAGATAAATCCCAACGCTTGAAGGAGCAACCCATGAACGATACAGACGATAAACATGACGGCCTGACCCGGCGCAGTTTCCTCGGCACCGGTGCGGTGACCGGCGCCGTACTGGCGGGTGCGTCGGCCCTCGGCGGCGCGGTGTTTACCCGTGAATCCTTCGCGGCGGCGGCCAAGGACGCCAAATCGAAAATCCATGTGGAACCCGGCCAGCTCGACGATTACTACGGCTTCTGGAGTGGCGGTCACCAGGGCGAAGTGCGGGTGATGGGCGTCCCGTCGATGCGCGAGCTGATGCGTATCCCGGTGTTCAACGTCGATTCGGCCACCGGTTGGGGCCTGACCAACGAGAGCAAGCGCATCCTCGGCGAGGGCGCCAAGTACTCCAACGGCGATTGCCATCACCCGCACTTGTCCACCACCGACGGCCACTACGACGGCAAGTACCTGTTTATCAATGACAAGGCCAACAGCCGGGTGGCGCGCATCCGCCTGGACATCATGAAGTGCGACAAAATCCTCACCGTACCGAACGTTCAGGCCATCCACGGCCTGCGCCTGCAAAAGGTGCCCTACACCAAGTACGTGTTCTGCAACGCCGAATTCATCATCCCGCACCCCAATGACGGCCGAAACTTCGACCTGCAGGATCGCAACAGCTTCACCATGTTCAACGCCATCGATGCGGAAAAAATGGAGATGGCCTTCCAGGTGATCGTCGACGGCAACCTCGACAACGCCGACATGGACTACACCGGCAAGTACGCAGCGGCCACCTGCTACAACTCGGAAAAGGCCACCGACCTGGCCGGCATGATGCGCAATGAGCGCGATTGGGTGGTGGTGTTCAACATCCCGCGCATCGAAGCGGCGATCAAGGCCGGCAAGTTCATCAATGTGGACGGCGTCAAGGTGCCGGTGGTGGACGGACGCAAATCCGAGGACGGCAAGGACAGCGAGTTCACCCGCTACATTCCGGTGCCGAAAAACCCCCACGGCTGCAACACCTCGCCGGATGGCAAGTACTTCATCGCCAACGGCAAGCTGTCGCCGACCTGCACCATCATCGCCATCGAAAAACTCGACGACCTGTTCAGCGGCAAGATCAGCGACCCGCGCGGTGTGGTGGTCGGTGAACCGGAGCTGGGCCTGGGCCCGCTGCACACCACCTACGACGGACGCGGCTTTGCCTACACCACGCTGTTCATCGACAGCCAGGTGGTCAAGTGGAACATCGCCGAGGCCATCCGTGCCTATGGCGGCGAGAAGGTCAACTACATCAAGCAGAAGCTTGATGTGCAGTACCAGCCCGGTCACAACCATGCGTCGCTGACCGAAACCCGCGACGCCGACGGCCAGTGGCTGGTGGTCTTGAGCAAGTTCTCCAAGGACCGCTTCCTGCCCACCGGCCCGCTGCACCCGGAAAACGACCAGTTGATCGACATCTCCGGCGATGAAATGAAACTGGTCCACGACGGCCCGGCCTTCGCCGAGCCCCATGACTGTGTGATGGCGCGTCGCGACCAGATCAAGACCAAGAAAATCTGGGAGCGCAACGATCCATTCTTCGCCGAAACGGTGGCCATCGCCAAGAAGGACGGGATCAACCTGGAAACCGACAGCAAGGTGATCCGCGACGGCAACAAGGTGCGCGTGTACATGACCTCCATGGCCCCGGCCTACGGGCTTTCGGAGTTCACCGTCAAACAGGGCAATGAAGTCACCGTGACCATCACCAATATCGACATGATCGAAGACGTGACCCACGGCTTTGTCATGGTCAACCACGGCGCGAGCATGGAGATCAGCCCGCAGCAGACCTCGTCGATCACATTCATTGCCGACAAGCCCGGGCTGCATTGGTACTACTGCAGCTGGTTCTGCCATGCCCTGCACATGGAAATGGTCGGGCGGATGAAGGTCGAGCCCGCCTGACACGCTGTTTGAGAAACGACACAAGGCAAATGTGGGAGGGACGGTGCGACGATTCGACTTGCTCCCGATGGCGGTGAATCAGTCACAGATGCATCAACTGACACACCCTCATCGGGAGCAAGTCGAATCGTCGCACCGTCCCTCCCACTTTTAGCCGCATTTCCTTTAAGAGGACATCATCGTGACTCGATCACTCGTCATCCTGGTGATGCTGATAGTGGCTTCGGCGGGAGCGGTCGCCGCCGTTCGCCCCATCACCGACTTACCCCTGCAAGCCGACGGCCCCAACCGTTGGCGCTTGCCTGCCGGCGAGTACCGGGGCTCGTTCCGCATCGACCAACCGCTGCAATTGACCTGCGCCCCCGGCGCCATCTTCCAGGCCGAAGGGCAGGGCAACGGCCTGCTGATCAGCGCGCCGGATGTCAGCGTCCAAGGCTGCACGTTCCTCGATTGGGGCGCCGACCTCACGGCCATGAACGCCGCTGTGTTCATCCAGCCCCAGGCGCGTGGCGCGCAAGTGCTGGGCAACCGCCTGCAAGGCCAGGGCTTTGGCATCTGGGTCGATGGTACCCAGGACGTGAGCGTGATCGGCAACCGCATCCAGGGTGACACCTCGGTACGTTCGCAGGACCGTGGCAACGGCATTCACCTGTACGCGGTACACGGTGCCCGCGTCATCGATAACCACGTGCGCGACACCCGCGACGGCATCTACATCGATACCTCCAACGGCAACCTGCTGCAAGGCAACACCCTGGAAGACCTGCGCTACGGCATCCACTACATGTTTGCCAACGACAACCAGGTCCTGGGCAACACCACCCGCCGCACCCGCACCGGCTATGCGTTGATGCAAAGCCGCAAGCTGACGGTGATCGGCAATCGCTCCGAGCAGGACCAGAACTACGGCATCCTGATGAACTACATCACCTATTCGACCTTGCAGGACAACGTCGTCACCGATGTGCGCGACGGCTCCACCGGCGACACCATGATCGCCGGCGGCGAAGGCAAGGCACTGTTCATCTACAACTCGCTGTTCAACCGCATCGAAAACAACCGCTTCGCACGCAGCGCGGTGGGCATTCACCTGACCGCCGGCTCCGAAGACAACCGCATCGCCGGCAACGCCTTCATCGACAACCAGCGCCAGGTCAAATACGTCGCCAGCCGCTTGCAGGAATGGTCGGCGGACGGCCGGGGCAACTACTGGAGCGACTACCTCGGCTGGGACCGCAACGGCGATGGCCTCGGCGATGTGGCGTATGAGCCGAACGACAACGTCGACCGCCTGCTGTGGTTGTACCCCCAGGTGCGGCTGTTGATGAACAGCCCCGGCATCGAGTTGCTGCGCTGGGTGCAACGTGCGTTTCCGGTGATGAAGTCGCCGGGTGTGATGGACAGCCACCCCCTGATGCAAGCCCCCACTCAGAAGGAACCTGCATGATGAATGTCGTCGAGATCGAAGGCGTCAGCCAGCGCTATGGGCGTGCCACGGTGCTGCACGACCTGAACCTGAGCCTGGCCCCCGGCGAAGTCCTGGGGTTGTTCGGGCACAACGGCGCGGGCAAGACCACGGCGATGAAGCTGGTGCTCGGCCTGCTGCGCGCCAGCGCCGGCGAGGTGCGGGTGTTCGGCCGTGCGCCGAGTGATCCCCACGTGCGCCGCTGGCTCGGTTACCTGCCGGAAAACGTCACGTTCTATGCACAGTTGAGCGGCGTCGAAACCCTGCGTCACTTCGCCCGGCTCAAGGGCGCGCCGATGCATCAGGTCGACAGCCTGCTGGACGACGTCGGCCTGACCGCGGCGGCAGGGCGGCGGGTCAAGACCTATTCCAAGGGCATGCGCCAGCGCCTCGGGTTGGCCCAGGCCTTGCTCGGCGAGCCGCGCCTGTTGCTGCTCGACGAACCCACCGTGGGCCTCGACCCGTTCGCCACCCAGGACTTGTATCGCCTGCTCGACCGCCTGCGTGCGGCCGGCACCAGCACCATCCTGTGCTCCCACGTGCTGCCGGGCGTCGAGGCGCACATCAACCGTGCGGCGATCCTGACCCAGGGCCGCCTGCTGGCCTTGGGCAGCCTGGCGCAGTTGCGCGCCGAGGCCGGCTTGCCGACGCTGATCCGCACCTGCGGCTTGCAGCGCGTCGAATCGCTGCAACAACGCTGGAGCGCCGCCGGCCATGTCACCCGACGCTGGGGCGTCGAAGGGCTGCAAGTGGCGGCGCACAACGGCAGCAAAGTGCAACTGCTGCGCCAACTGCTGGCCGAGGACAGCCCCAGCGACGTGGAAATCCTGCCGCCGTCCCTTGAAGACATCTACCGGCATTACATGGACAGCGCGATGGTCACGGCACAGGAGGCGGCCTTATGAACCCGATCTGGAACATGGCCCGCAAAGAGTTCTGCGACGGCCTGCGCAACCGTTGGCTGTTGGCGATCAGCCTGTTGTTCGCAGTGCTGGCCATCGGCATCGCCTGGCTGGGCGCCGCCGCCGCCGGGCAACTGGGCTTCACCTCGATCCCGGCGACCATCGCCAGCCTGGCCAGCCTGGCGACGTTCCTGATGCCGCTGATCGCGCTGTTGCTGGCCTACGACGCGATCGTCGGCGAAGACGAGAGCGGCACCTTGTTGCTGTTGCTCACCTATCCGTTGGGGCGCGGGCAGATCCTGCTCGGCAAGTTCGTCGGCCATGGGCTGATCCTCGCGCTGGCCACGGTCCTCGGCTTCGGCTGCGCGATGCTCGCCATTGCGTTGCTGGTCGACGACGTGGACTTCGCCATGCTGCTCTGGGCCTTTGGCCGGTTCATGCTGACCTCGGCCCTGCTTGGCTGGTGCTTTCTCGGGCTGGCTTATGGTCTGAGCAGCCTGTGCGCGGAAAAATCCACCGCCGCCGGGCTGGCGCTCGGCGTGTGGTTCTTCTTCGTGCTGGTCTTCGACCTGGCGCTGCTGGCCTTGCTGGTGCTCAGCAAAGGCCAGTTCAACCCGCAGGGGCTGCCCTGGTTGCTGCTGCTCAACCCCACCGACGTGTATCGGTTGATCAACCTCTCGGGTTTCGGTACGGGCACCCAGTCCGTCGGGGTCATGGCCCTGGGTTCGGACCTGGACGTGCCGCCGCTGGCCCTGTGGGCGTGCCTGCTGGCATGGGTGGCCGTGCCGCTGGCACTGGCCTACGGGCTGTTCCGCCGCCGTGCGGCGTGAGGATTTTTTTATGACTGCTGGAGTGAGTGAAATGGGTTTCAAGACACGGGTAGTGGCGGCCTTGTTGGTCGGCTTGTTGATGAGCGCCTGCGACAAGGCGCCGGAGTCGAGCTTCAGTGACGCGCCGGTGGCGTTTCATCCCAACGACGAGTGCCACGTGTGCGGTATGGTGATCAACGAATTCCCCGGGCCCAAGGGCCAAGTGGTGGAGTGGGGCGGGGTGAAGAAATTCTGCTCTACCGCCGAAATGCTCGGCTGGTGGCTGCAACCGGAAAACCGGCACGACGACGCGAAGCTGTACGTACACGACATGGGCCGCAGCCAATGGAATGCCCCGGACGACAAGCACCTGATCGACGCCCGCACCGCGTACTACGTGATCGGCACCGGGCTCAAGGGCGCCATGGGCGTGGTCCTGGCTTCGTTTGCCGATGAGGCCAAAGCGCAGAAAGTCGCGGCGGACACCGGTGGCCGGCTGTTGCGTTTCGAGCAGATCGACCTGGCGCTGTTGCAGCAACCGATGCCGATGATGCACAGCGGGCATTGACCGCGAGGGGGTATCAACCGGCTTGATACCCCATCAACTGTTCTGCGTTCAGGATTCGAATGGTGCGTTGGCGCACCTCGATCAACCCGCCTTCCACCAGCCGATGCAGAATCCTCGAAAACGTCTCCGGCTGAATCCCCAGCTTCGACGCCACCAGGCGCTTGGGCACCTGCAACACCACCTCACCGCTGACGTCGTCGCGCTCCTGGAACAGGAAATTGATCACCCGGCGACTGGCATTGGCCAGGGTCAGGGTGTCGATGTCCTGGAGGCGCTGATGCAGGTGAATACTCATGCTCGCCAGAATCGCCAGGCAAATGGCCGGTTGGTCTTCCAGGGCGCGGCGATAGTGTTGGCCTTCGATACTCACCAGCACGCTGTCCTTGAGCGCGGTGCCACTTACCGGGTACGCCTTGGCCTGGGTGAACAGCAGCGCTTCGGCAAACGTCTGGCCGGGGCGGATGACTTCCACCAGATGCTCCTGACCTTCGCCAGTGACCCGGTGCAGCTTGATCTGGCCGCTGACCAGCAGGAAGAACCGATCGGCGGGATCGCCCTGGTGCATGAGCGGGGTGTGATTGGGCAAACGCTTGAGACTGGCCAGGGTGCAGACATCCTGGAAGGTTTTTTCAGGCAGCCGGCTGAACAGGTGATGCCTGCGCAGGGTTAGAACGATGTTGGGATGGGTGAGCATAAGGGCCTCCGCGGTTCATCAGGGTAGGGCGGCCCGGGGTTTGGGGATATGCCTCGAAGGGGGTACCTCTTCCCACGTTCGGTCAGCTTGGGTTAGAGAGGCGGCCTTAATGTGGGAGGGGGCTTGCCCCCGATGGCGGTGGATCAGTCATGCATGTAGTGGCTGACACACTGCTATCGGGGGCAAGCCCCCTCCCACATTTGGATCTCTATGGGTCAGATAGACCTTGCTCTGCTTTTGATCTGTTCTTGCCCTTGCCCGAGCATTAGTGAGGTGCCGAGTGTTGGGGCAAGAGCGGAGCCACCAGCCGCCGCTACCGAAGAAACGGATATGTACCCAACCCCCCGAAAAACCATCAACCCGCCTGCCGCAAGTGCTCCATCGCCCAAACCGCCGCCTCCACCCGTGACCGCAACCCCAACTTATGCAGCAGATTCTTCACATGCACCTTCACCGTCCCTTCGGTAATCCCCAACTTATGCCCGATCACCTTATTGCTGTAGCCACTGGCAATCGTGCGCAGCACCTGCCGTTCCCGCTCCGTCAAGTCCACCGCCGCATGGGGTTGCGGCGAGCGCAGTGCCTGGGCCAGCACCCGCGTCAACCCGGGGCTGATCACCAGCGCTCCGTGCAACGCATCACGGATGAACTCCACCACCAACTCCGGCTCCATGTCTTTGAGCAGATACCCGTTGGCATCCAGGCGCAGTGCATCGCGAATGTCATCCTCGGCATCGGACACGGTAAACAGCAGCACCTTGCCCGCATAGTTCATGGCGCGCAGGCGGCGCAGGGTTTCCAGGCCGTTCATCTGCGGCATGTTGTTGTCCAGCAGCACCAGGTCCGGTTGCAGGGTTTCGATCTGGTCCAGGGCTTCCTGGCCATTGCCGGCTTCGCCGACCACCTGCAGATCGTCTTCGAGTTCGAGTATCTGACGCATGCCATGGCGCATCATCGGGTGATCGTCGACCAGCAAAATGCGGTGGCGGGGGAGTGTGCTCATGGGAGGTTACCTTGTAGAGGTTGCCCGAGAAATTCCGGTTGAAAACGTAAATGCACCCGCGTGCCCTGGGGCTCGCGGGGGCTGATGTCGAGTTGGCCGTGCAGGCTGCGCGCGCGTTCGTCCATGATGGTCAGGCCGTGGTGTTCGCGTTGGTCGACGGCGCCGCAAAAGCCACGGCCGTCGTCCTCGATGCTCAGGCTCACGGTCTCGCCCTCCTGGCGCAGTTGCAGCCAGGCGTTTTGCGCATGGGCGTGGCGCAGGCAGTTGGACAGGGCTTCGCGGGTGATCTGCAGCAAGTGGATCTGTTCGCTGGCCGACAATTGGAAGGCGAGGGCGTCGACGTGCAGGTGGACCTGGAATTCGCCGCGCCGGGAGAACTCTTCGGCGGTTTCCGATAGCTCCTGTACCAACCCGGCATCGTGGATTTGCAGGCGGAAGGTGGTCAGCAGCTCGCGCAGTTGACGGTAGGCGTTGTTCAGGCCGTCGCGCAGTTCGGCGGTGACGGTGGCCAGGGTTTCCACGGGTTCGCCCCGGCGGATCAGGGTTTGCATGCGGCTGACTTGCAGCTTCATGTACGACAGCGCCTGCGCCAGGGAGTCGTGCAGTTCCCGGGCGATGATGGTGCGCTCGTCGAGCAGCAGCAAACGATGGTCCTGTTCGCGCTGGCGTTTGAGCGACAGCGAAGTGCCGATCAGGTTGGCCAGGGCCTGGATCAATTGCTTTTCCCAGTCTTGCGGAGGGTGGCCATCGTCGAAGTGGGCCTTGAGTTCGCCCAGTTCCGAGCCCTGGTTGCTGATGCTGAATATCTGCGGCGGCGCCACTTTGTGTTTATGGCAGCTCGCGCAATCGCCGATGGCGCAGATGTTACGGCTGTCGCCGCCGTGCAAGGCGAGCATCTGCTGGGCCGGTGCGAGGAAGTGGCCTTGCAGGCACAACGACAGGCGCAACCCCGGCAGGCGTTTCTGGAAGCGCCGGATCAATTCGTCCAGGCCCTCGGCATTGGCCAGGCGCGTGGCCAGGCTGCTGCTGCTCTGGTACAGCAGCTCGAGTGCGGCGTTGGCTTGTTGCAGGTTGAGGGTCTTGAGGCGCACCTGGCTTTCCAGGGTGCGGTGGGACGCCTCGATGGTCTCGGCCATGGTGTTGAAGCTCAGGGCCAGTTGCCCCAGCTCATCGTCGGAACGGTGGTTGACCCGGGTCTTGAAGTCGCCGTCGCGAAAGCGCCGGGTGGCCTGTACCAGTTCCTGCAAAGGGTTGACCACGCCGTATTGCAATTCATACAGGCCGATCAACAGGATGATCAACGTGCTGAACAGCGCCAGGCCCTGGATGCCTTGCTGCCAGCTTTGTTTGCGTTCGCTCTGTTGCTGCAACAGGCTGACGAATTGATTCATTTGCTCGACGAATGTCGGCGCGCTGGCCTGGAATTGCGCCGTATCACCGCGCGTCAGGGCCGGGCGCAGCTCGTCGTTCCAGCGTTGCTGGATCTGTTGGTAGCTCTGCAGCAGGGCGCTGTTCGGGCCGTCTTCCAGCACCGCCTTGAGCGAGTCGCTGTCGAGGCGCCTTTGCAGGCTCTGGGTGATGGTGTCGATCTCTTCGGCCGGCGCGGCGGCGGCGAGCCGCCAACTGAGGTGGTAGGTCTCCATACGCACGGAGCCGGCGGTGTTGATTGCGGCGGCGTCGCCCTGGCTGAACCAGGCGATCAGCCCCGCACTCAAGGAACTGGCAAGGGCCAGGATAGCGATCAGGATTACAGCCAAGCCGGCGCGTGCGGGCAGGGAGCTGCGTAGCCAGTTAAACATCACGGCGTAGTCGGAGGGGGGAGAAAGCCTGCATGGCGGCACCTGAAAAGGAAAAACGAGCTGGAAAACGGCGATCCCTGGCGCACTACCTCTAAAGAGTTGCCGGCAAACCCTCCCACGGGAAAACGCCGGCACAAGAGATCAATCCATTGATAAATAAAGACTTTCTCTTGTTATAGGGACTACCTCCTTAGAGGTATATGGGATCAGCATAGCCTTATACCCCCCTGGCCGACGTTGATCTGCGTCAAGTTCCAAGGGGGTGTCGCCCCTAACCTGCGCTCATGAAATCACCTTTTGGAGCGCATACCGTGACTCAACCCCGTATAAGACAAGGCTTGGTGCTGGGCATGAGCACGCTGGCCTTCACCGTCTGCTTTATGGTGTGGATGATGTTCGCCGTGTTGGGCGTGCCCATCAAAGAGCTGCTGCAACTCAACGAAACCCAGTTCGGCCTGCTGGCCGCCACGCCGGTCTTGACCGGTTCCCTGGTGCGCCTGCCCCTGGGCTTGCTGACTGACCGCTTCGGCGGGCGCATCGTGTTCTTCCTGTTGATGCTCGCCTGCGTGCTGCCGCTGTACCTGATCACCTACGCCACTGCCTATTGGCAGTTCCTGGTGCTGGGCCTGTTTGTCGGCCTGGCCGGTGGTTCGTTCTCGGTGGGCATCGCCTACGTCGCCAAGTGGTTCGACAAGGACAACCAGGGCTTCGCCATGGGCGTGTTCGGCGCCGGTAACGCCGGGGCCGCGGTCACCAAGTTCCTCGCCCCGGCGCTGATCGCCCTCGGCACCTGGCACCTGGTGCCCAAGGTGTTCGGCGCAATCTTGTTCATCACCGCGCTGTTGTTCTGGTTCCTCACCAGCGAGAACAAGGCCCACCGCAGTGCCGGCGGCGCCACCTTGCGCGAGCAACTGCGGTGCCTGAAAGACCCGGCCGTGTGGCGCTACTGCCAGTACTACTCGATTGTCTTCGGCGGCTACGTCGGCCTGGCATTGTGGATGACCAAGTACTACGTACAGGAATACGGTTTCAGCCTGCAAAGCGCGGCGCTGCTGGCCGCCTGTTTCTCCCTGCCCGGCGGTGTGCTGCGCGCGGTCGGCGGTTGGATGTCCGACCGCTGGGGCGCCCAGAGCGTGACCTGGTGGGTGTTGTGGGTGAGCTGGGTCTGCCTGTTCCTGCTCAGCTACCCGCAGACTCAATTGCAGGTGCAGACCGTCAACGGTCCCCTGGATTTGCACATCGGCCTCAACCCCACCCTGTTCACCGTGCTGCTGTTCGTGATGGGCATCGCCTTCGCGTTCGGCAAAGCCTCGGTGTTCAAGTACATCGCCAATGACTACCCGCAGAACATGGGCGCGGTGTCCGGCATCGTCGGCCTGGCCGGTGGCCTGGGGGGCTTTGTGCTGCCGATTCTGTTTGGCGCCCTGGTGGACCTCACCGGCGTGCGCTCGTCCTGCTTCATGTTGATGTACGGCGTGGTCTGGGTGTCCCTGACCTGGATGTACCTCAGCGAAATCCGCAAACAACCGCTGCTGGGCAACACCGCCCAACGTCTCCAAGGAGAATGAACATGTCCATCGCGCAAAAGCCCGATTCGGGCCCGGTGATTCACGACTGGCGCCCCGAGGACCCCGCGTTCTGGGGGGCCAGCGGCAAAAAAACCGCTACCCGCAACCTGTGGATCTCGATTCCCGCGCTGCTGCTGGCCTTCGCCGTGTGGATGGTGTGGAGCACGGTGATCGTGCGCCTCAACGCCATCGGCTTCAGCTTCACCACCGACCAGCTGTTCTGGCTGGCGGCGTTGCCCGGCCTGTCCGGCGCGACCTTGCGGGTGTTCTATTCGTTCATGGTGCCGATCTTCGGCGGGCGCCGCTGGACTGCCCTGAGCACCGCGTCGCTGTTGCTGCCGGCGCTGTGGATGGGCTTCGCGGTGCAAGACCCCAACACCCCTTACAGCGTGTTCGTGCTGATCGCCTTGTTGTGCGGCTTCGGCGGCGGCAACTTCGCCTCCAGCATGTCCAACATCAGCTTCTTCTACCCTAAGTCGCAGCAAGGCACGGCCCTGGGCCTGAACGCCGGCCTCGGTAACCTGGGCGTGTCGGTGATGCAGTTCTGCGTGCCGCTGGTGATCACCTTCGGGGTGTTCGGCATGGTCGGCGGGCAAGCGCAAACCCTGCCCGACGGTAGCCAGCTGTGGCTGCAGAACGCCGGGTTCATCTGGGTGCCGTTCATCCTCACCGTCACCGTGGCGGCCTGGTTCGGCATGAATGACCTGTCCAGCGCCCGCGCTTCGTTCAGCGAGCAGGCGGTGATCTTCAAACGCAAGCACAACTGGCTGATGTGCTGGTTGTACCTGGCGACCTTCGGTTCGTTCATCGGCTTTTCGGCGGCGTTCCCGCTGCTGATCAAAACCTCGTTTCCGGACGTAGTAGCGTTGAAGTTTGCCTTCCTCGGCCCGCTGGTTGGCGCTCTGGTGCGCCCACTGGGCGGCTGGCTGGCGGACAAACTGGGCGGCGCGCGGGTGACCCTGTGGAACTTCGTGCTGATGATCGTGATGGTATTCGGCGTGCTGCACTTCCTGCCGCAGAACGGCCAGGGCGGCAACTTCTACGGCTTCCTCGGCCTGTTCATGTTGCTGTTCATCACCACAGGCGTGGGCAACGGCTCCACCTTCCGCATGATCCCGGTGATCTTCCGCACCCAGCACGAGAAAGCCAGCGCCGGTAAATCCGCCGCCGAGCGCGAGCAGGCCATCAAGAATGCCGGCAAGGAATCCGCCGCCGTACTGGGGTTCAGTTCGGCCATGGGCGCCTTCGGTGCGTTCTTCATTCCCAAGTCCTTCGGCACCTCCATGGCCGCCACCGGTAGCCCGGCGATGGCCTTCTACATGTTTGTCGGTTTCTACCTGAGCTGCATTGTCGTGACCTGGTGGTGGTATGCCCGCAAAGGTTGCGCCACTCCCTGCTAGTCCGACCTGAATTCGCGGGGCAACGCACCCCGCAGCACGCCTGATGAGGAAAGCACCATGAGTCACTTGTTGGATCAACTGCGGTTCTTCAACCGCAAACAAAACGAATTTTCCGACGGCCACGGCGAGACCCGTAAAGAGTCCCGCGACTGGGAAAACGTCTACCGTTCGCGCTGGCAGTACGACAAGATCGTGCGTTCCACCCATGGCGTGAACTGCACCGGCTCCTGCTCGTGGAAGATCTACGTGAAGAACGGCCTGATCACCTGGGAAACCCAGCAGACCGACTACCCGCGCACCCGCAACGACCTGCCCAACCACGAACCCCGTGGCTGCCCGCGCGGTGCGAGCTACAGCTGGTACATCTACAGCGCCAACCGGCTCAAGTACCCGAAGATCCGCAAGCCGCTGCTCAAGCTGTGGCGTGAAGCGCGCCAGACCCTGGCGCCGGTGGAAGCCTGGGCGAGCATTGTCGAGGACAAGGCCAAGGCCGACTCCTACAAGAGCAAGCGCGGCATGGGCGGTTTCATTCGCTCGAACTGGGAGGAGGTGAATGAAATCATCGCCGCCTCCAACGTCTACACCATCAAACAATACGGCCCGGACCGCATCGTCGGCTTCTCGCCGATCCCGGCCATGTCGATGGTCAGCTACGCGGCGGGTTCGCGTTACCTGTCGCTGATCGGCGGCGTGTGCCTGAGCTTCTACGACTGGTACTGCGACCTGCCACCGGCCTCGCCGATGGTGTGGGGCGAGCAGACCGACGTGCCGGAATCGGCCGACTGGTACAACTCCAACTACATCATCGCCTGGGGTTCCAACGTCCCGCAGACCCGTACCCCGGACGCGCACTTCTTCACCGAGGTGCGCTACAAGGGCACCAAGACCGTGGCGATCACCCCCGACTATTCGGAAGTGGCCAAGCTCACCGACCTGTGGCTCAACCCCAAGCAGGGCACCGACGCCGCGTTGGCCCAGGCTTTCAACCATGTGATCTTCAAAGAATTTCACCTGGACAAGCCGAGCGCCTACTTCACCGACTACGCCAAGCGCTTCACCGACTTGCCGGTGCTGGTGATGCTCAAGCCCATGACCGGTTTCGCTCCCGGCGCAGGCTTCCAGCCGGACCGCTTCCTGCGCGCCTCGGACCTCACCGGCAACCTCGGCCAGGACAACAACCCGGAATGGAAAACCATCGCCCTCGACGAGAGCGGCGAACTGGTCTCGCCGCAAGGCTCCATCGGCTATCGCTGGGGCGAGAAGGGCAAGTGGAACATCCTCGCCAAAGAGGGCGGTGAAGGCCGCGCGATCGACCTGAAACTCAGCCTGATCGGTGACGACGTCGCCGAAGTGGCGTTCCCGTACTTCGCCGGCGAAGTCCAGGAGCATTTCCAGCACGTCGCTGGCGAGGCGGTGCAGTACCGCCGCGTGCCGGTCCACAACGTGACCCTGGCCGACGGCAGCGTGGCCAAGGTGGCGACCGTGTTCGACCTGTCGGCGGCCAACCTGGCCATCGACCGTGGCCTGGGCGGCCACAACGTGGCCAAGGACTACGACGACGCCAGCGTGCCGGGCACCCCGGCGTGGCAGGAAGCGATCACCGGCGTCAGCCGCGAGAAAGCCATCCAGATCGCCCGTGAGTTTGCCGACAACGCCGACAAGACCAAGGGTCGCTCAATGATCATCGTCGGCGCGGCGATGAATCACTGGTACCACATGGACATGAACTACCGCGGGCTGATCAACATGCTCATGCTCTGCGGTTGCGTCGGCCAGACCGGCGGCGGCTGGGCCCACTACGTCGGCCAGGAAAAACTGCGTCCGCAGTGCGGCTGGCTGCCCCTGGCCTTCGGCCTGGACTGGAACCGCCCACCGCGCCAGATGAACGGCACCAGCTTCTTCTACGGCCACAGTTCGCAATGGCGCCACGAGAAAATGAGCATGCACGATGTGCTCTCGCCTCTGGCCGACAAGTCGCAGTTCCCCGAACACGCCCTGGACTACAACATCCGCGCCGAACGCGCCGGCTGGTTGCCCAGCGCGCCGCAGCTCAACACCAACCCGCTGCACATCTGCCGTGAGGCGGCCGCAGCCGGCATGACGCCGAAAGACTACGTGGTCAAATCCTGGCAGGACGGCAGCCTGCGTTTTGCCTGCGAACAGCCGGACAGCCCGGTGAACTTCCCGCGCAACATGTTCATCTGGCGCTCCAACCTGCTCGGTTCGTCGGGCAAGGGCCATGAGTACATGCTCAAGTACCTGTTGGGCACCAAGAACGGCGTGATGAACGAAGACATCGGCCACAGCACCGAATGCAAGCCCACCGAGGCCGAATGGGTCGAGGACGGCGCCATCGGCAAGCTCGATCTGGTGACTACGCTGGACTTCCGCATGTCCTCCACCTGCGTGTATTCCGACATCGTCTTGCCGACCGCCACCTGGTACGAAAAAGACGACATGAACACCTCGGACATGCACCCGTTCATCCACCCGTTGTCGGCGGCTATCGACCCGGCGTGGGAATCGCGTTCCGACTGGGAAATCTACAAAGGCATCGCCAAGGCGTTCTCGGCCATGTCGGTCGGTCACCTGGGTGTGGAACAAGACCTGGTCACCGTACCGCTGATGCACGACAGCGTCGGCGAACTGGCCCAACCGTTTGGCGGCACCGACTGGAAAAGCGCACGCGTGGCCCCGGTACCCGGCAAAAACGCGCCGAACATCGCAGTGGTGGAACGCGACTACCCGAACATCTACAAGCAGTTCTCGTCGCTGGGCCCGATGCTGGAAAAACTCGGCAACGGCGGCAAGGGCATCAACTGGAACACTGATGAAGAAGTCGAGTTCCTCGGCGAACTGAACCATCACGAAAACGATGCCGGGATCAGCCATGGCCGGCCGAAAATCGACACCGCTATCGACGCGGCCGAGGTGATCCTGTCCCTGGCCCCGGAAACCAACGGCAAGGTGGCCTTGAAAGCCTGGGCCGCGCTGTCGGAATTCACCGGCATCGACCACAGCCACCTGGCGATTTCCAAGGCCCATGAAGCGATCCGCTTCCGCGATATCCAGGCGCAGCCGCGCAAGATCATCTCCAGCCCGACCTGGTCCGGCCTGGAAGACGAACACGTGAGCTACAACGCCGGCTACACCAACGTCCATGAAAACATCCCATGGCGCACCATCACCGGCCGCCAGCAGTTCTACCAGGATCACCCGTGGATGCAGGCGTTCGGCGAGCAGTTGATGAGCTACCGGCCACCGGTCAACACCAAGACCATCGAAGGCGTGAAGGGCAAGCGCAGCAATGGCGAAACCGAGATCGTGCTGAACTGGATCACTCCGCACCAGAAGTGGGGCATCCACAGCACCTACAGCGACAACTTGCTGATGCTCACCTTGAGCCGCGGCGGGCCGATTGTGTGGCTCTCGGAGATCGACGCCAAGCGCGCCGGGATCGAGGACAACGACTGGATCGAGTGCTTCAACGTCAACGGCGCACTGACCGCCCGTGCGGTGGTCAGCCAGCGCGTCAAGGAAGGCATGGTGATGATGTACCACGCTCAGGAACGCATCGTGAACGTGCCGGGTTCGGAAACCACCAAGACCCGCGGCGGCCACCACAACTCGGTGACCCGCGTGGTGCTCAAACCGACCCACATGATCGGCGGCTATGCCCAGCAAGCCTACGGTTTCAACTACTATGGCACGGTCGGTTGCAACCGCGACGAGTTTGTCGTAGTGCGCAAAATGGCCAAGGTCGACTGGCTCGATGGTTCCACCGGCGATGACTTGCCGCGCCCATTGCCGACTGATATCGAGGAGAACTGAGATGAAGATTCGCTCACAGATCGGCATGGTTCTGAACCTGGACAAATGCATCGGCTGCCACACCTGTTCCATCACCTGCAAAAACGTCTGGACCAGCCGTGAAGGCATGGAATACGCCTGGTTCAACAACGTCGAGTCCAAGCCCGGCATCGGTTACCCGAAAGAATGGGAAAACCAGGACAAGTGGAAGGGCGGCTGGGTGCGCAACGCCAACGGCTCGATCAACCCGCGCATCGGCGGCAAGTTCCGCGTGTTGGCGAACATTTTCGCCAACCCTGACCTGCCGAGCCTGGACGACTACTACGAGCCGTTCGACTTCGACTACCAGCACCTGCACACCGCGCCTTTGGGCGAGCACCAACCGACCGCGCGTCCGCGCTCGCTGGTGTCCGGCAAGCGCATGCAGAAAATCGAGTGGGGCCCGAACTGGGAAGAAATCCTCGGCACCGAGTTCGCCAAGCGCCGCAAGGACAAGAACTTCGACCAGATCCAGGCCGACATTTATGGCGAGTACGAAAACACCTTCATGATGTACCTGCCGCGCCTGTGCGAGCACTGCCTCAACCCGGCGTGCGCGGCCTCGTGCCCGAGCGGTGCGATCTACAAGCGTGAAGAAGACGGCATCGTGCTGATCGACCAGGAAAAGTGCCGCGGCTGGCGCATGTGCATCAGCGGCTGCCCGTACAAGAAGATCTACTTCAACTGGAAGAGCGGCAAATCCGAGAAGTGCATCTTCTGCTACCCGCGCATCGAAGCCGGCATGCCCACCGTGTGTGCTGAAACCTGCGTCGGCCGGATTCGCTACCTCGGCGTGCTGCTCTACGACGCCGACCGCATCAGCGAAGTGGCGAGCACCGCCAACGAGCAAGACCTGTACGAGAAACAGCTGGAAATCTTCCTCGACCCGAATGACCCGGCGGTGATTCGCCAGGCCCTGGCCGATGGCGTGCCGCAGTCGGTGATCGACTCGGCCCAGCGCTCGCCGGTCTACAAAATGGCCGTCGATTGGAAACTCGCACTGCCGCTGCACCCGGAATACCGCACCTTGCCGATGGTCTGGTATGTACCGCCACTGTCGCCGATCCAGAACGCTGCCGCCGCCGGCACCGTGGGCATGAACGGGGTGATCCCGGATGTCGACAGCCTGCGCATTCCGCTGCGTTACCTGGCCAACCTGCTCACTGCCGGCGATGAAAAACCGGTCAAGCGTGCGCTCAAACGCCTGTTGGCGATGCGTGCCTACAAACGCTCCCAGCAAGTCGACGGCGTGCAGGACCTGCAAGTGCTCGAAGACGTCGGCCTGAGCGTGGAACAGGTGGAAGAGATGTACCGCTACCTGGCGATCGCCAACTACGAAGACCGCTTTGTGGTGCCGAGCGCGCACCGTGAAGACGCCATGAGCGACGCGTTCGCCGAACGCTCCGGCTGTGGCTTCAGCTTCGGCAGCGGTTGCAGCGGCAGCTCCGACACCAACATGTTCGGTGCCAAGAAGGCCAACCGTCGCGACGTGTTGAAAACCGTACAGATCTGGGAGGACTGAGCATGCGTATTCTCAAAGTGATTTCGTTGCTGCTGGACTACCCCACCGAAACCCTGGTGAGCGGCCGCGACGAACTGGAACAGGCGATCATCGAGTCGCGGGAGATCAGCCCCAAGCAGCGCGGCGCGTTGTTCGAGTTGCTCGAGCTGATCTGCGCCAATGACCTGATGGACGGCCAGGAACACTACGGCGCGCTGTTCGGCCGTGGGCGCTCGCTGTCGTTGCTGTTGTTCGAACACGTCCACGGCGAGTCCCGCGACCGTGGCCAGGCCATGGTCGACATGATGGCCCAGTACGAAGAGGCCGGGTTTGCCATCGGCGTCAAGGAGCTGCCGGACTATATCCCGCTGTACCTGGAGTTCCTTTCGACCCGCGAAGACATCGAGGCCCGCGAGGGCCTGGCGGATGTGGCGCACCTGCTGGCGCTGCTCGCCGCACGTCTGGACGAGCGCGAGAGCGCCTACGCCAGTTGCTTCCGTGCGTTGCTGCAGATCTCGGGTGCCGAGCCGCACCAGGCCGTGGCCGAACTGCGCGCGCAGGTCGCCGCCGAGCCGCGTGACGACTCCCTCGAAGCCCTGGACAAGATCTGGGAAGAGGAAGCGGTGGACTTTATGCAGGCCGAACAACAAGACCGTTGCAGCTCGATGCCCAGCGCACCGGGTAAAGCCCGCGAAGAAAGCGCGGTGCCGTTGCACTGGGTGGATTTTCAGCAAGAAGGGCAGGCCGCAGTGCCGGCCACGGAGGTGGGTAATGTCTAAGTGGAATTTGCTGGTATTCGGGGTGTACCCCTATGTCGCCCTGGCGATCTGCCTGTTGGGCAGTTGGGCGCGGTTCGACCTGTCGCAGTACACCTGGAAGGCTGGCTCCAGCCAGATGCTCAACAACCGTGGCATGCGCGTGGCGAGCAACTTCTTCCACATTGGCGTGCTGTTCGTGCTGGCCGGGCACTTTGTCGGCCTGCTGACCCCGGCGTCGGTCTATCACCATGTGATCAGCACTGAGCACAAGCAGTTGCTGGCGATGGTCTCCGGTGGCGTCTTCGGCCTGCTGTGCCTGGTGGGTTTGCTGATGCTGGTCAAGCGCCGCCTGGGCGACCCGCGTGTACGGGCCACGTCGAGCCCGTCGGACATCCTGATCCTGCTGGTGCTGCTCGCGCAGTTGGTGCTCGGTTTGCTGACCATCGTCGCGTCCACCGGGCATATGGACGGTTCGGTCATGGTGATGCTCGCCGACTGGGCGCAGAACGTGGTGCTGTTGCGGCCAGTGGACGCGGCGGCGTCGATCGAGCCGGTCAGCCTGATCTACAAGGCGCATGTGGCGCTGGGCTTGACCCTGTTCGTGCTGTTCCCGTTTACCCGCTTGGTGCATATGGTCAGCGCGCCGATCTGGTACCTGGGGCGTCGTTATCAAATCGTGCGGCAGAAGTATTGAGGAGAGCGTCATGACAACTGGATGCGGATGTGGTGGCGGTAATGGCGGCAGCGGCGGTTGCGGCTCGTCGGTCAAAGAACCGGTGGTGGCCGAGGTTGCGGCCCCGGCTCTGTTCGAGGAACTGAAGGCGCCTGAGTTGATCGCCAGCAGTGAACAGGAATGGCCGATCATCAGCGTCAACGGCGTGCCCGTCACGCCGGAGGCCATGGCCCTGGAGTTGCAATATCACCCGGCCGAAAGCCGCGAGGAGGCGGTGTATCTGGCCGCCCGTGCGCTGGTGATCCGCGAGCTGTTGCAGCAGCGGATCGCCGAGCTGGGCCTGGCGGTGGAGATCGCCGCCGGCGAGAACGAAGAAGAAGCCGCCACGCGCTTGCTGCTCGAGCGTGAGGTCAAGGTGCCTGAGTGCGACGAGGCCACCTGTGTGCGCTACTTCGAGAACAACCGCGGGCGCTTTCACAGCGCGCCGTTGCTGGCGGTGCGGCACATTCTGCTCGAATGCGCGCCGGACGACGCCGAGGCGCGCCATCTGGCGCACGGCCAGGCGGAAGTGCTGCTGCAGAACCTGAACGAGCAGCCCGGCCAATTCGCCGAGCTGGCCCTGCAGTATTCGGCGTGCCCGTCCAAGGCCCAGGGCGGTTCGCTGGGCCAGGTGAGCAAGGGCCAGACCGTGCCCGAGCTGGAGCGTCAGTTGTTCACCCTCGCGCCGGGCCTGGCCGGCAAGCCGCTGGAGAGTCGTTATGGCTGGCATGTGATCTATGTCGATCAGCGTATCGAAGGCCAACCGCTGCCGTATGAAGCGGTGGCGGTGGCGATCCGCACCCAGTTGCAGCAAGGCGTGTGGCAAAAGGCATTGGTGCAGTACCTGCAAACCCTGATCGGCGCGGCGGACATTCGTGGCATCGCGCTGCAGGGCGCCGACTCGCCGCTGGTGCAGTGACATGAGCCTGGTGGATGGGGTGGGCCGTTCGATCGATTACCTGCGCTTGTCGGTGACCGACCGTTGTGATTTCCGCTGTGTGTACTGCATGGCGAAAAACATGACGTTCCTGCCGCGCCAGCAGGTGCTGACCCTGGAAGAGCTGGAACGCCTGGCCGCGCTGTTCGTCGGCCAGGGCGTGCGCAAGATCCGCTTGACCGGCGGCGAGCCGTTGATCCGCCCGGGCATTGTCGGGTTGTGCCGCAATATCGCGGCACTGCCGGGCTTGCGCGAACTGGTGATGACCAGCAACGGCTCGCAGTTGGCGCGCCTCGCGCAGCCGCTGGTGGACGCCGGGGTCAAGCGCATGAACATCAGCCTCGACAGCCTGGATGCGCAGCGCTTTCGCGCGATCACCCGCAACGGTGATCTGCGCCAGGTGCTGGACGGTATCGAGGCGGCGCGAGAGGCCGGGTTCGAGCGGGTCAAGCTCAATTGCGTGGTGATGAAAGGGCGCAACTTCGATGAAGTGCCGGCGCTGGTGCAGTACGCGATCGACCAAGGCATCGACATCAGCTTTATCGAGGAAATGCCCCTGGGCGACGTGGGCCGCTCCCGCGGCGAGACGTTCTGTGCCAGTGATGAAGTACGCAGCGTGATCGCCCGTCACCATGCCTTGCTCGACAGCACCGAAAACAGCGGCGGCCCGGCGCGCTATGTGCGCCTGGCGCGGCATCCGGGCACGCGTATCGGCTTTATCTCGCCCAACTCCCACAACTTCTGCGGCAGTTGCAACCGCGTGCGGATGACCGTCGAAGGGCAGTTGCTGCTGTGCCTGGGGCAGGACAACGCGGTGGACTTCCGCGCTTTGCTGCGGCGTTACCCGTTGGACGACGCGCCGTTGATCGAGGCGTTGCACAAGGGGTTGCGGGGTAAGCCGCTGCGCCATGATTTCACCGGGGCAGGGGAGGTGCAGGTGGTGCGCTTCATGAATATGAGCGGCGGTTGAATGTGGCAGGGGACTTGCTGTAGCAGGGAACTTACTGTGGGAGGAGGCTTACTGTGGGAGGGGGCTTGCCCCCGATAGCAGTGTGTCAGCCAATACATGCATGACTGATCCACCGCTATCGGGAACAAGCCGAATCGTCGCACCGCCCCTCCCACATTTTGATCTTCGTTCAGACTTGACCTTGATCAATGGCAGCCCAAACGCTTGACCGTAATATCACTGCATATTGTGTTTCAAAGATTTATTAAATCTATATGTAGTGTCTGGAGCCTTCCAATGCAAAGCATGCTCAGCCCGCTGGTCAGTAACCGCCTGCACAAACGCGACGGTAGCCTCGTTGCCTTCGACGCCGAAAAAATCCGTCAGGCGCTGATCGCCGCCGGCAATGCCACCGGCGAGTATCGGGAGGCCGAGGTCGACCTGTTGCTCGGTGCGGTACTGGCGCGGCTGCGCGGCATCGAACGGCTGGATGTGGAGCAGATCCAGGACAGCGTCGAGCGGGTGTTGATGGATGCCGGTTACTTCCTGTCGATGCGCGCGTATATCGTCTACCGCGAACAGCACGGTCGCTTGCGCCGCGACCGCAAGACCCTGGTGGAAGTCGCCACCTCGATGAACGAATACCTCGACCGTGAAGACTGGCGTGTGCAGGCCAATGCCAACCAGGGGTATTCCCTCGGCGGGCTGGTGCTGAACGTGTCGGGCAAGGTCACTGCCAATTACTGGCTGGACGAGGTCTACAGCCAGCAGATCGGCCGCGCACACCGTGAGGCGGATCTGCATATCCACGACCTCGACATGCTCGCCGGCTACTGCGCCGGTTGGTCGCTGCGTTCGTTGCTGCACGAAGGCCTCAATGGCGTGCCGGGTCGCGTCGAAGCGGGGCCGCCCAAGCATTTGAGCAGTGCCCTGGGGCAGATGGTCAACTTCCTCGGCACCCTGCAAAACGAATGGGCCGGTGCCCAGGCGTTCAGCTCGTTCGACACCTATCTTGCGCCTTATGTGCGCAAAGATCAGTTGAGCTACCCCGAGGTGCGTCAGGCGGTGCAGGAGTTCATCTACAACCTCAACGTGCCGTCGCGCTGGGGCACCCAGACGCCATTCACCAACCTGACCTTCGATTGGGTCTGCCCGGAAGACTTGCGCGAGCAGGTGCCGGTGATCGGTGGTAAGGAAATGCCGTTTGCCTATGGCGACCTGCAAACGGAAATGGAGCTGATCAACCGCGCCTACATCGAAGTGATGCAGGCCGGGGATGCCAAGGGGCGGGTGTTCACCTTCCCGATTCCGACCTACAACATCACCCATGATTTCCCCTGGGACAGCGAGAACGCCGACCGCCTGTTCGAGATGACCGCGCGCTATGGCCTGCCGTATTTCCAGAACTTCCTCAATTCGGACATGCAACCCAACCAGGTGCGCTCCATGTGCTGTCGCCTGCAACTGGACGTGCGCGAGCTGCTCAAGCGCGGCGGTGGGCTGTTCGGTTCGGCGGAGCAGACCGGCTCGCTGGGCGTGGTGACAATCAACTGCGCGCGCCTCGGTTACCTGTTCAAGGGCGACACCAGCGGCTTGCTGCAACGTCTGGACAGCCTGATGGAAATGGCCATGGAAAGCCTGGAGGTCAAGCGCAAGGTGATCCAGCACCACATGGACGCCGGGTTGTACCCCTACACCAAGCGCTACCTGGGGACGTTGCGCAACCACTTCTCCACCATCGGCCTCAACGGCATGCACGAGATGCTGCGCAATTTCACGGATGACACGCAGGGCACGCACACCGAAGAAGGCCGCGCGTTCGCCCTGCGCCTGCTCGACCATGTGCGCGCCACCTTGCTGCGCTTCCAGGAAGAAACCGGTCACCTCTACAACCTCGAAGCCACACCGGCGGAAGGCACCACCTACCGCTTCGCCAAGGAAGACCGCAAGCGCTACCCGGACATCCTGCAAGCCGGCAGCCTGGATGCGCCGTACTACACCAACTCGTCGCAACTGCCGGTGGGCTTCACCGAAGACCCCTTCGAAGCCCTCGAGCTGCAAGACGAACTGCAATGCAAATACACCGGCGGCACCGTGCTGCACCTGTATATGGCCGAACAGATTTCCTCGGCGCAGGCCTGCAAGCAATTGGTGCGCAAAGCGCTGGGGCGTTTCCGCCTGCCGTACCTGACCGTGACCCCGACCTTCTCGATCTGTCCGGTACACGGCTACCTCGCCGGCGAACACGAGTTCTGCCCCAAGTGCGATGAGATCCTCGCGCTTGCCGCCCAGTCTTGAACCTGTTTTTCAACCCGCAAGGAGATTCACCATGCAAACATCCCAGCCACAACGTCAGCGCTGCGAAGTCTGGACCCGGGTGATGGGTTACCACCGGCCGGTGTCCGCGTTCAACCCCGGCAAACAGTCCGAACACAAGGAGCGTGTTCACTTTACCGAAGCGGCTTGCGCGGCCGGGCGCCAATGAGTCGAATGCTACGGGTTGGGGGCATGGTGCCCCTGACCACCCTCGACTACCCCGGCATGCTCGCTTGTGTGCTGTTCTGCCAGGGTTGTGCCTGGCGCTGTCGTTACTGCCATAACCCGGACCTGATTGCACCGCGCGGTAGCGCGGAGATCGATTGGCGCCGGGTTTTGCTGTTTTTGCAGCGCCGCCAGGACCTGTTGGACGCAGTGGTGTTCAGCGGCGGTGAGCCGACCTTGCAGGAAGGTTTGCCAGCGGCGATGGACGAGGTACGCGCCATGGGCTTTCGCGTGGGCCTGCACAGTGCGGGGATCAAACCGGCAGGCTTTGCCAATGCGCTGCGCCATGCCGACTGGGTGGGCTTCGATGTGAAGGCCCTGGTCGAGGACTATCAACTGGTCACCCAGGTCAAAGGCAGCGGCGTCGCCAATTGGCGCAGTTTGGAGACCTTGCTGGCCAGTGGCGTGGACTACGAGTGCCGCACCACGGTGCATTGGCATCTGATTGATACGTCGCGCCTGCTGCGCCTGGCCCAGCGTTTGCAAGCCAGTGGTGTCAAGCGCTTCGCCGTGCAGATGGTCCGCACGGCAAGTATGCTCGATGAACAACTGCCGATTGCCCCGGCACAGATGGCATTGCCGGAGTTGTGGGGCCACATGCGCGAGTTGTTTCCGGCTTTTGTATTACGAGGGTGACCGATCGCCCTCCCAGGATTTTTAAAGATGCTGCCCGTTTCGGGCAGGTATTCATCAAGGAATGTTTAGAATGACGCAGTTAACCACGGCACAACGCATTGTCATCGGCTTCGCGATTGCGCCGCTGGCTCTGGTCGGTTTGGTGTTTTACGCCTTGCACGACCTGGCAACCCTCAAGCAACAGTCCGAACAGATCGTGCAGCAGGACTGGCCGAAAATCGCACCGATCATGGTGATCGCCACCGGCGTGCGCGATAACGGGCGCAACACCCGCGACCTGCTGATCGACCAGGATAACCAGCAGGCCCAAGAGGCCATTGGTACCACCCGGCAGCGCATTACCCAGGCGTTCGCCACCCTGGAGCCGCTGTTCGATACCGCCGAAGGCAAGGCGGCCTATGCCGCGTTGAAAACCCATCGGGAAACCTACGTCGCGGCCTTTACCCAGGTGCAGGCGCTGATCAAGCAGGGCGCCCGCGAGCAGGGCCTGGCCCAGCTCAAACAGCAGGTGGTGCCGGCCGAGCTTGAGGTGTTCAAGAGCCTCGATGCGTTGATGGCCATGCAAGGCCGACTGTTCGTCGAGCGCGAGCAGGCTGCGCAAATTCTCTACGACGATGCGCGCCGCACGATGATCGGATTATTCCTGCTATGCGTGAGCCTGGTCGTGGCGGCCGCCGTGATCGTCACGCGCAGCGTCACCCGGCCTTTGGGCGGCGAGCCGGACGAGGTGGCGCGGGTGCTCAGCCATATCGCCCAGGGCGACCTGACCATCGAGGTGCCGCTGGGCAACAGTGCCGACGGCAGCGTGATGCGCAACCTGCACCAGATGCAGCAGAACCTCAACCAGATGGTCCGGCAGATCGCCGCCTCGGTGGATGGCGTGGCCAGTTCATCCGAAGAGTTGAGCGCAGTCAGCAGCCAGACCAGCAGCAGCCTGCAGTTGCAGGGCCAGGAAATCGAACAGGCCGCCACCGCGGTGAACGAAATGACCGCCGCCGTCGATGAAGTCGCGCGCAACGCGGTGAGCACCAGCGAAGCCTCGCGCCTGTCGGAACAGACCGCCCAGCTTGGGCGGGCGCAGGTGCAGGAAACCGTGGCCTCGATCAACACCCTGGCCACCGGCGTGGTGGAAACCTCCGAACGCATCCAGCAACTCGCCGGCCGCGTGCAAGACATCAGCGGCGTGCTGGATGTGATCCGCAGCATCGCCGACCAGACCAATCTGCTGGCTCTCAACGCCGCGATCGAAGCGGCCCGTGCCGGCGATGCCGGGCGCGGTTTTGCGGTGGTCGCCGATGAAGTGCGCGCCCTGGCCCATCGTACCCAGACCTCGACCCAGGAGATCGAGCAGATGATCGGCAACATCCGCCAGGACACCGAACACGCCGTGGCCGCCATGCACAGCAGCAGCGAACGGGTACAGGCGACCTTGGGCGTAGCGCAACGCTCGGGGGAGGCGCTGGATGAAATCACCCGCTCGATTTCGCAGATCAATGAGCGCAACTTGATGATTGCCAGCGCCACCGAAGAACAGGCACTGGTGGCGCGGGAAGTGGATCGCAACCTGGTGGGGATTCGGAACCTGTCGCAACAGGTATTGCAAGGGGCCTTGCATACCGAAACGGCGGGGCATGATCTGGCAGGGATGGCGGGGGAACTGCATCAGACGGTGGCGCGGTTTAAGGTTTAGGTGGTGTAGCGATGCGTTTCTTCGGTAATGGCCAACCCGAGAAGTAACCAACGCGCGGCGGCCTTATAGCCGACCTGATCCTGAAAGCCCAACGCGGTCAAAAAATGTGGGAGGGGGCTTGCCCCCGATGGCAGTGTGTCAGTCACTACATGCATGACTGATCCACCGCCATCGGGGGCAAGCCCCCTCCCACATTTTGATCTCCATGGATCAGATAGAACTCGTTCTGCTCTTGCTCTTGCTCTTGCTCTTGGGCGCGGCCTTATAGCCAACCTGATCCTGCAAGCCGAACTCGGTCAGAAACGTGGGAGGGGGCTTGCCCCCGATGGCAGTGTGTCAGTCACTACATGCATGACTGATCCACCGCTATCGGGGGCAAGCCCCCTCCCACATTTTGATCTCCATGGATCAGATAGAACTCGTTCTGCTCTTGCTCTTGGGCGCGGCCTTATAGCCAACCTGATCCTGCAAGCCGAACTCGGTCAGAAATGTGGGAGGGGGCTTGCCCCCGATGGCAGTGTGTCAGTCACTACATGCATGACTGATCCACCGCCATCGGGGGCAAGCCCCCTCCCACATTTTGATCTCCATGGATCAGATAGAGCTCGTTCTGCTCTTGCTCTTGGGCGCGGCCTTATATCCGACCTGATCCTGCAAGCCGAACTCGGTCAGAAATGTGGGAGGGGGCTTGCCCCCGATGGCAGTGTGTCAGTCACTACATGCATGACTGATCCACCGCCATCGAGGGCAAGCCCCCTCCCACATTTTGATCTCCATGGATCAGATAGAACTCGTTCTGCTCTTGCTCTTGGGCGCGGCCTTATATCCGACCTGATCCTGCAAGCCGAACTCGGTCAGAAATGTGGGAGGGGGCTTGCCCCCGATGGCAGTGTGTCAGTCACTACATGCATGACTGATCCACCGCCATCGGGGGCAAGCCCCCTCTCACATTTTGATCTCCATGGATCAGATAGAACTCGTTCTGCTCTGGCTCTGGCTCTGGCTCTGGCTCTGGCTCTGGCTCTGGCTCTGGCTTTTGATCTTAGGCGCCCCGTCAACCATGTGTCCGGTCCGTACAGGCTTTTCCAAAGTGACCCGCTGTAAGAGCGGAACCAATAGCTGCCGTAACCTAAACAACGGATATGTACTCAACCCCACCCCCAAAACTGCAACCACCATCCACCCCCCACCAAGCCAACACTCAACCCCACACACAACCACCCACCCCAACGCCGCAGCCCCCCAACCCCCCGAAGCTGCCGCCACCCCAACCACAAACACCACCCAACCGCCGCCATCAACAACACGGCCCGCGCCGATTGCACCCAAGCCAACCCCAAGCCCTCATACCGCAACAACTTCACCGTGGTCGCCGACAACCCCAGGAACAAACCCGCACCACCGAGGGGCGTCAGCGTCAGCGCCAAGGGCCGAAACAGTGCACGATCACCCGCCACCCACGCGGCCAACCGCAGCAGCAGCCAACAGCCGCCCCCCAATACCAACGAACTCCCCCCCAGATACAACACAATGCACAAGCCATCCAACCAACTGAAGCTGTCATTGAGCTGCGGATAATGAGTGAGCAGCCACCACGGCGCGTTGTCTTGCAGCGGCCACAGCCAGTCATGGCCGACCAGCCACGTCGCCAGGGTTTGTTTGAGCGCGATAAACCACGGACTGACGGTCCATTGAAACGCCCCCATCGCCAGGCCGATCACACCAAACAGCAACAGCCGCGCGTCCCACGCCGAGCCTTGCTGATGGGGCGCCTGCAGGATCTCCTGATTGCACGAGCGGGCGATCAGTTGCACCGCGCCACGTTGCCCGCTGCAGCGGCCGCAGGCATGGCACTCGCTGGCCCCTTGCAGGCGGCGGATATCCAGCAGTGGCGCGCAGTTGGGCAGCGGCAGGCGGGGCGCGTCGTTGGCTTTCCAGCGTTGCTCATCCACCGCGAAATGCACCGGCGCCAGGCGGGCGAGCAGGGCGAAGACGCCGCTGACCGGGCACAGGTACCGACACCACACGCGCTTGCCGCGCACGAACAACAGGCCGACGATCACCGCGCCGAGGGTCGAGCCGCCGAGAATCAACAGGGCCGCCTGGGCGTAGTCATACACGCTGATCAATTGGCCATAGAGGGTGGTCAGGCAAAAGCCCAGCGTCGGCCAGCCGCCCCAGCGCAGCCAGCGCGGAATACCGAGGCCGCGCCCGTGCTGGCTGGCCCATTCGCTCAGGGAACCTTCCGGGCAGAGCACGCCGCACCACAGGCGCCCGAACAACACCATCGACAGCAACACGAACGGCCACCAGAGGCCCCAGAAGATGAATTGCGCGAGCAGCGTCAGGTTGTTCACCAGGCGCGCCTGGCTGTCCGGCAACGGCAGCAGCGCCGGCAGCACCAGCAGCACGGCGTAGACCAGCACCACCGCCCATTGCACGGCACGGATCAAGCGCCCATGGCGGCGCATGCCATCGCCCAGGCGCTGCAGCCAGCTCATGCCGCGTGCCGCGAACGGCGCAGGCCGTTGCCCACCCAGAGCCAATAGCCGAGCAGCACCAGCACGGTGACCAGGCTCGGCGCGGCGCGGTAGCCGACAAAGTCAGCCAACATCGCGCCCAGGCCGTGGCTGTCGCTGAGCAGGGTACTGCTGTCCCAGCGGCTTTCACCGAAGCTCGAATAGACCCACTCGGGCATGTCCATCGCCAGCAATTGCCCGCTGATACGGTCCACGGCCGCCACCAGCAAAGCCCCGCCGAGCAGCAGCAACAGCGCTTCGCTGAGGGCGAAAAACAGCGACCAGGAAATGAAGCGCCGCGTACTGCGCAACAACAGCACCGTGAGCCCCGCCAACACCAGGCCCAGCACGCCGCCGATCGCGAACAGGTTCAGCGCCGGGCCCTGCAGACGCGCACCGGCACCGTACAGAAACACCACGGTTTCACTGCCTTCGCGGCTCACCGCCAACAGCGTCAGTAGCAACACGCCCCAACCGCCCTGGCGCGCCAGGCGTTCATCGGCTTCGCGTACCAGGGTGTTTTTGAGTGTGGCCGCGTGACGATGCATCCAGAACACCATCTGCACCATCAGGCCGCTGGCCAATAATGTCAGCGCCGCTTGCAGCCATTCGCCCTGGGGGCCGGTCATGGCCTCACCGGCCCACAGCATCAAGCCGGCCAGGCCGGCCGAGCAGAACAAGCCCAGGACCACCCCGGCCCACAGGAAACGCCCCAGGCGCGAGTGCGCGGTCTGGCGGCTGATCCAGACTTGCAGAATGCCGATCACCAGCAGTGCCTCGACGCTTTCGCGCCAGACAATAAACATCGATTGATTCATCAACGGCTCCCGGGGCTATTGGGCAAGGATGCTGCCTTCGGGCAACTGTGGGTTGAACTCGTCAAAGAACGGATACAACCCCGGCGTGAGCGGGTGGATCACGACGAAGGTGGTCACGCCGGGCGACAAGACTTTCTCCACGCGCAGCGGCGTGCTCTCGAATTCGGCCGGGCCTTGGCCGAGGTTGTGCAGCACGATCTTGAAGCGCTCGCCGGCCTTGACCGTGAGTTGCGGCGGGATGAAGTGGCCGTCCTGCAAGGTCAGTTCATAGGTCGGCAACGGCGCCGCCAGGGCCGCGCCGCTCAGCAGCAAGCTGCCCAGCAGCAAGGCGCGACGCATCAGTAGCCGCCTTTCTTGCCGATGCCGGCATAGACGAATTCGTAGTGGACTTCGCAGCGTTCGAACCACGGTGCGACCCCGGTTTCCTTGTCCGTATGGCGGCCCAGGGACTGGTGGCCGCTGGGCGGCAATACGCTGAAGGTCAGGGTGTATTTGCCTGGGCCTTGCAGCTTGACGTTGTCGCCGTAGTGCGGCCCGTCATTGGCGACCATGGCGTGGAAATCACCGGTGATTGGCGTGTCGCTGCCTTGCTTTTTCAACGTAAAGGACAGGTTCAGGTACGGCACGAAACTGCCTTCCTGGAAGCCTTGGGCATTGTCCGCCGTGGCGCGCACATCGGCTTCAAGGTGGACGTCGGAGTCGGCCGTGGCGCGCATCATGCCGGCGGGTGCCATCTCGATCGGTTGCAGGTACACCGCGCCGATTTCCAGGCCTGGGCAGTGCTGCGGCTCGCCGATCGGGTACTCCTTGGCGAACGCCGCAGAGGTGGACAACAGCAGGACCAGGGACACAGTAGAAGGAATACGCATGGAGGCTTCCTGACGGGTGAGGGGGAAAGAACCCGAGTCTAGGAAGGTTGATCGTAAATAATAATGATTCTTGTCAAGTTTCTGCGATATTTCATGTTGGCCAATCTTGACCGCAGTCAAGGCCATGCCCCCTCGACCAGGTTAGGTTGACTCTATTGTTCGCCGGTAGGGAACCTCATCATGGCCAAGCCTTTTCCGCTGCACCCCAAGCACCCCGAACGCATCTGCTGGGGCTGCGACCGCTATTGCGCCACGACCGATCTGGCCTGTGGCAACGGCGCCGACCGTACCATGCACCCGGCCGAGATGATCGGCGATGACTGGTACGAGCACGGCGACTGGGGACTCACCCCCGAGCCACCTGCCACGGACGAGCCGTCAGCGGCCTGATCAATCAACGCAATGGCTGGTTGTACGGCGGATGGGCGGTTACTCTTCCTACTCAGTTCAGGGAGAGGTGACGCAGATGTCGTTGATCACAACCATCGAAGACTTACGCAAGCTGGCGCAAAAACGTGTTCCAAGGATGTTTTACGACTACGCCGATTCCGGCTCTTGGACTGAAAGCACTTACCGGGCGAATGAAAGCGATTTTGCCCAGATCAAATTCCGCCAACGGGTGGCGCGCAATATCGATAAACGTTCGATCCGCGCCACCATGATCGGCCAGGACATGGCCATGCCAGTCGCCCTGGCGCCCACCGGCCTGGCCGGGATGCAGCATGCCGATGGTGAGATTCTCACCGCCCGTGCCGCTGCTGCCTTTGGCCTGCGCTACACCTTGTCGACCATGAGCATCTGCTCCCTGGAAGACATCGCCGAACAGGTCGGCCAGCCGTTCTGGTTTCAACTCTATGTGATGCGCGACCGCGCTTTTATCGAGCAATTGATCGAGCGCGCCAAGGCCGCCGGTGTCGATGCGTTGGTGTTGACCCTGGACCTGCAGATCCTCGGCCAACGTCACAAGGACCTGATCAACGGCCTGTCGGCGCCGCCCAGACTGACCCTGCCGAATATCCTCAACATGATGACCAAGCCGCGCTGGGTGATGGGCATGCTCGGCACCAAGCGTCATGGCTTCGGCAATATCGTCGGGCATGTCAAAGGTGTGGCGGACATGAGTTCGCTGTCGGCATGGACCGCCCAACAGTTCGACCCGCGCCTGAGTTGGGACGATGTGGAATGGATCAAGAAATGCTGGGGCGGCAAGTTGATCATCAAGGGCATCCTCGATGTGGAAGATGCGCGCCTGGCGGCGAATGCCGGCGCCGATGCGTTGGTGGTGAGTAACCACGGCGGTCGTCAGTTGGATGGCGCGCCATCGAGCATCAGCCAATTGCCGGCGATCGTCGAGGCGGTGGGCGAGCGTATTGAAGTGTGGCTCGACGGCGGTATCCGTTCCGGCCAGGACGTGCTCAAGGCCATGGCATTGGGCGCCAAAGGCACCCTGATCGGTCGCCCGCATTTGTACGGCCTGGGCGCGATGGGTGAAGCGGGGGTGACCAAGGCGCTGGAGATCATCGCCCGCGAGTTGGACGTGTCGATGGCGCTGTGCGGGTATAACGATATACGCGATGTGAATCGCGAAATTTTGCTGCCTGGCACCTTTCCCCAAGGCGCGGGCTGAGCAAAAAAATCGTAAAAAAATAAAAAGAGTTGTCCACGAAAACCGTGGGTATCTCTGTGGATAACTTTGCGAGGGCCCGGCAGGGGTTGGCGATTCAACCCAAGATCAATATTTGATCAACTTCTGGCGCGGGCCAGCATAGGCTGGGTTTGCGCTTGACAGCCCCGCGCGAACCCAGTGCCGAAAACACATTTTATGAGTCGTTGGCGCGCCCGGTTGAGTGGGTGACAACCTGTGTCGGCATCTTCGCTTGCATCAGGTTGTCCAGCGCTTTGCGATAGCTGCGCCCGGCCAGGCTCATGCTGTTGTTGTGGCTGGCGCCGGGCACCAGCAACAGGCGCTTGGGTTCCTGGGCGGCGGCAAATAATTGCTCGCTGAACCGTGGGGGGACGTAGCGGTCGTCCAGGCCGTGGACCACCAGCAGCGGCATATGGATGTCGGCAATCTTGTCGATGGAATCGAATTTCTGCGACAGCAGCCAGCGCACCGGCAAGGCGGTGGCCACATCCGCCAGGGAATGCTCGTAGATCAGGCGTTTACTGATTGCTTGCAAAGTATTGCGGCATTCAAGCGTCGTCCGCTCAGGCGAGCGCCACCACCTGCACGCGATTGCGTCCATAGGCCTTGGCCTGGTACAGCGCCTGGTCGGCCTGGGACAGTAAGTATGAGAGGTCGTGGCCTGCCGCCGTGGTGGTGACGATGCCGATGCTCACGCTCAAGAACCCCGGCGTCAGCAGGTCCAGTTCGGCAAACCCGCGACGGATGCGCTCGGCCACTTCAAACGCCCCGGCCGCATCGCTGTCGGCCAGCAGGCAGGCGAACTCTTCACCGCCGATACGCGCAAACACATCACCGCTGCGCAGCATGGCCCGAGTCATCTGGCTGAAGGCGATCAGCGCCTGGTCGCCCATGGGGTGGCCGAAGCTGTCGTTCAGGCGCTTGAAGTGGTCCAGGTCGCACAGCAGCAGGGCCGCGCTGCGCTGGCGACGGCTGCAGTCGGCCAACAGTTTTTCGCCCCTGAGCATAAAGGCGCGGCGGTTGCCGGCGCCGGTCAACGCATCGCTGAAGGCGGCGGCCTTGAAGCGCAACTCGGCACGCTCCTTGACCATCGCCAGGGTGATGTAGGCAATGCCGATGGCATACAGCATCGATTCAAACAGCATGAACGAGAAAAACGGCACGCCTTCACCCCCCGAGGCCTGGGCGTTTTTCAGCGGCAGGCCGGCGTCGGTGATTGCGCGTATGCCATAGAACGCGGTGTGCCAAAGGATCAGCGCCAGCGCGGGAGCGTAGGCGACTTCCAGGGTCGCGCGGTTGCGCCACAGCTCCAGGGCCGACAGCACGCCATAACCGGCCGCCAGCAGCGAATACAGGGTGACCCGCGCCGACAGCGAACCATAGAACTGCGGCAACAGGCACATCAACAGCCACACGCCACACCCGGCAAAGATCCCCGGCAGGCTCGGCTTGCGCTGCACGAAAGCGCGCATGGCGGTCCAGTTCATCGCGGCGCTGAGCAACAGCACGACATTGCCGAGGATCAACGCGACAAAATCCAGGCCCACGCCGCGCACCGCGATCAGCCCGGTGCCCAGGGTGGCGAGCAGCAGCATGATGCCGAGATAGCCCAGGGTCGGTTCACGGCCACGGCTCCAGGCATGCACGGTGAGCAGGCCCATCAGGCAGAACACGAACACGGCGACTATCAGTAGCGTCGGGATATGCAGCGACATTGCCTTGCCCTTGCAGAGACTTTTTATGGGGCCCGATTGTAGCGGTATGCGACCGGCTTGACGTTGGCGTTGCTGGCGCGACATGCTCCTGCTCCTTTGAGCAAAGGCCCGACCATGGACAACAGCCCCGTTCGCATCACCGCCGAAGAAACGCTCTCGGAGAATTGGTACCTGCTGAAAAAATACAGCTTCGACCTGCGCCGCCGCGACGGCAGCTGGCAGGCCCAGACCCGCGAAGTGTACGACCGGGGCAACGGCGCGACCATCCTGCTGTACAACCGCGCCCAGCGCACTGTGCTGCTGATCCGACAGTTCCGCATGCCCACCTTCGTCAACGACTATCCCGGTTACCTGATCGAAGCCGCGGCCGGGTTGCTGGACAACGCCAGCCCTGAGGAACGCATTCGCCTGGAAGCCGAAGAAGAGACGGGCTATCGCGTGGGGCATGTGGAGAAGATCTATGCGGCATTCATGAGCCCGGGATCGGTGACGGAGCGGATTCACTTTTTCCTCGGCGAATACCAACCGGAGGATCGGGTGGGAATGGGCGGCGGGATCGAAGAGGAAGGCGAGGACATCGAGGTGCTGGAACTGGGGTTCGAGCGGGCGTTGGCGATGGTGGCGAGCGGTGAGATCGTGGATGGGAAGACCATCATGCTGTTGCAGCATCTGGAATTGCGGATGTTGAAAGAGGGATGGTGAGAGTGGGGCGTGTCGATATCCGTTTTCTCAAAAGTAGCCAAAACTAGGCTCGGTGTGCCTCAGATCAAAAGCAAAGCGGCCTTGTAGCCGACCTGACTCGGCGAGCCGAACCCGGTCAAAAATGTGGGAGGGGGCTTGCCCCCGATAGCAGTGGATCAGCCATGCATGTATTGGCTGACAGACCGCCATCGGGGGCAAGCCCCCTCCCACATTTTGATCTCCATGGATCAGATAGAACTCGTTCTGCTCTGGCTCTTGCTCTTGCTCTTGCTCTTGCTCTTGGGCGCGGCCTTATAGCCAACCTGATCCTGCAAGCCGAACTCGGTCAGAAATGTGGGAGGGGGCTTGCCCCCGATGGCGGTCTGTCAGCCAATACATGCATGACTGATCCACCGCCATCGGGGGCAAGTCGAATCGTCGCACCGCCCCTCCTACATTTTGATCTCCATGGATCAGATAGAACTCGTTCTGCTCTGGCTCTGGTTTTTGATCTTGATCTTAGGCGCCCCGTCAAACCACGCTGGCCGGAGTGAGGGCACACCGAGCACTAGCGAGGTGCCGAGTGGTGGGGCAAGAGCCCTTTGGTTACTTTGGGGCTTTTTGTACGGACCGGACACATGGTTGACGGGTGTGCGGGGACATGGTGGACACTTTCCAGCGAGCTAATTTCGCCGGAAAACCATCATGCCTTGGACTACGAGAGACACCATGAGCCTGAAAGAAGAATTCGTTGCCTTAGCACGGCAACCCGGCAGCAATAAACGTGAGCTGTGCCGACGATTCAGTATCAGCCCGCAAACAGCGTACAAGTGGATCGAACGCTACGAAGCGCAGGGCCAGTCTGGTCTGCAAGAAAAATCCCGCAGACCAGCGACCAGCCCCAAACTGACCCCGGCCGCTTTGGAAGCACAAGTCATCGCCCTTAGGCAGGCCCATCCAGCATGGGGCGGACGCACCATTAGCAGCCTGTTGGAAAGGCGTATCGCTCCAAGTACCGTTACCAATGTCTTGCGCCGGCATGGCCTGATTCAACCGTCTCAGAAAGAACAAGCGGCGACGCTGCGGTTTGAACACGACGCGCCTAATGATCTTTGGCAGATGGATTTCAAAGGGCATTTCGCGCTGCAACAAGGTCGGTGCCACCCCCTGACCCTGCTGGACGACCACTCTCGGTTCAGCCTGGCCATTCAGGCTTGTGACAACGAACGGGGAGCCACGGTGAAGGAGAAGATGATTGAGGTTTTCCAGCGCTATGGCTTGTCGGCTCGTATCAACGTTGATAACGACCCGCCCTGGGGTTCGCCACGCAATCCAGGAGAAATTACAGAGCTGAGTATCTGGCTGATTCGACTGGGAATTCGGATCAGCTTTAGCCGTCCTCGACACCCTCAAACCAATGGAAAGCTCGAGCGTTTCCATCGTTCACTCAAAGCAGAAGTGCTCAATGGACGTCACTTTTCCACACTGATGGACGCTCAATTGGCTTTTGATCAATGGCGTGAGGTTTATAACCTACAACGCCCGCATCAGGCGCTGGGCTACAAGGTGCCTATGGACCGCTATCGGAGCAGCCCCTGGGCGTATCCGCAGCAACTGTCAGACTTTGAATATGGCCCGGATGATGTGTTGGCCAAGGTTTATCACAGTCGGTTTCGCTTTCAGAAACGCTACTTCAGCATCGCCAAAGGACTGGTTGGACAGCACATCGCAATACGCCCTAACGCTGAAAGCGATGGCTTGTTTGACGTCTACTTCTGCCATCACTTCCTACGGACCTTCGACGTGAATACCCCTGACTACGGTGCATAATGTGTCCACTATGTCCCCGCACAGGTGTCAACCATGTGTCCGGTCCGTACAGGCTTTTCCAAAGTGACCCGCTGTAAGAGCGGAACCCTAAGCCGCCGTGACCTAAATAACGGATATGTACACGGTCACCCCCCCCCCCAGCCCAGGCCAACCCCGACTACCGGCTCTTGTCAGAAATTTCCCACAAGAGTACAAATGTACTCCATGACAACCCTAACCCCCCGCCGCACCGCCATCCTGACCTTCATCCGCGACCGCATCGCGCAACAAGGCCAATCCCCCAGCCTCGCCGAGATCGCCGAGGCATTCGGCTTCGCCTCCCGCAGCGTCGCCCGTAAACACGTTGTGGCCCTGACCGAAGCCGGCTTTATCGAAGTCAACCCCAACCAGGCCCGTGGCATTCGCCTACTCAACCCGCCAGCGCGGCCCGAATGGCTGGACGTCCCGGTCCTGGGCCGTGTCGCCGCCGGTTTGCCCATCGGCGCCGATGCCGAAGTCCACAGCCGCCTGCAACTCGACCCGGCCACTTTCGCGAAAACCCCGGACTATCTGTTGCGGGTGCAGGGCGACTCAATGATCGAAGACGGCATCCTCGACGGCGATTTGGTGGGCGTGCGCCGCAGTGCCGAAGCCGTGAACGGGCAGATTGTGGTGGCGCGCCTGGACGGTGAAGTCACCATCAAGCGTTTCGAACGCAATGGCGACAGCGTGCGGCTGCTGCCGCGCAACCCCGCGTATCAACCCATCGTGGTCGGGCCCGATCAGGACCTGGCCATCGAAGGCGTGTTCTGCGGCCTGGTGAGGCAAGGCTGATGGGCGCCGTCGTTGCCCTGGACGCGCTGTTCAATGGCGGGCGCGTGTGGAAGGGCCGGCCCGCCGCGCCACCGGCCAGTGTTCACCCCACGGGGCTGGCGGCGCTGGATGCGGTGCTGCCCACGGGCGGCTGGCCGGAGTCGGCCCTCAGCGAAATCCTCATGGCCAAGGACGGCGTGGGCGAACTGCAACTGGTATTGCCGACCCTGGCGCGTTTGTCAGCGGCGGGAGAGCGCATAGTGCTGGTGGCGCCGCCCTACACGCCGTACCCCCACGCCTGGCAGAACGCCGGGGTGGATTTGCGTCAGCTCACGGTGGTCCGGGCCGAGGAGCGGGATGCGTTGTGGGCGGTCGAGCAGTGCCTGCGTTCGGGCAGTTGCGGTGCGGTGTTGTGCTGGCCGCGCAAGGCCGATGATCGTGCCTTGCGGCGCTTGCAGGTAGCGGCGGAAACCGGGCAGACCCTGGCGTTTGCCTGGCGCGCCCTGAGTGACGCGCTCAACGCCTCGCCGGCCGCTCTGCGCCTGGCGGTCGACGCCCGGCCCGCGCAAGTGCGGGTGCTCAAGTGCCGGGGCGGGCTGGCCCACCCGGCGCCGATTGCGCTGGCCGGGCACTGAGGTTGGCATGCGCTGGGTGTGTATTGTCTTCCCGCAATTGGCGCTGGACGCGGTGCAGCGTATGCATCCGACGCCGCACGAGCCGCTGGCGCTGCTGGCCGGCACGCCGCAGCGGCGCGTCCTGCAAACCGTCAACGCGGCCGCGCATGCCTTGGGCCTGCGCTCCGGTCAATCGCTGACGGCGGCGCATGCGCTGGTCAAAACCTTTGCCTGCGCCGAATACGACCCCGTGGAGATCGAACGCTGGCAGCAGTTTCTGGCGGCCTGGGCCTACCAGTTCAGTTCCCAGGTCAGCGTGTTTTACCCGCGCGCCTTGCTGTTTGAGATCGAGTCGAGCCTGGGCCTGTTCGGGCCCTGGCCGCGCTTCGAGGCCCGCCTGCGCAAAGAGCTGAGCGAGCTGGGCTTTCGTCATCGCATCGTCGCCGCGCCCAACCCGGCGGCGGCGCGGGTTCTGGCGAACCGCTACGATGGCCTGGCCGTGGCCGATGATCACGCGTTGATACAGGCCTTGGCGCCACTGCCCATCGACCGCGCCGGCCTGGACCCGCAGGCCGCTATCGCCTTGTCGCGCATGGGCTTGCGCAGCCTGGCCCAGGTGCAGGCGTTGCCCCGGCACACCCTGGCGCGGCGTTTCGATGCGGCGTTGCTCAAGCATCTGGATGCCCTGAGCGGGCAGCGGCCGTTGGCGCTGGGCTTCTATCAGCCGCCGGACCGCTTCGATGTACGCATCGAGCTGAACTACGACGTGCAATCCCACCAGGCCCTGTTATTCCCGCTGCGCCGCCTGACCGGCGACCTGTCCGCCTTCCTCTGTGGCCGCGACAGTGGCGTCCAGCGTTTCGCCCTGCACCTGGAACACGCCCAGGCCCCCGACAGCGTGATCCCGGTCGGCCTGCTCAGCGCCGAGCGTGAAGCGCCGATGCTGTTCGAACTGGCCCGCGGGCGTCTGGAGCAGGTGCAAGTGACGTCCCCCGTGCGCGGTGTTCGCCTGGTGGCCCAGGACCTGCCGGTGTTTGTGCCGCAACGCCAGGACCTGTTCGACGACCGCCCGCAACAGACCCTGCCCTGGGCGCAACTGCGCGAACGCCTGCGCGCCCGGCTTGGCGATGAGGCGGTACACGGCCTGCGCTTTCACGCCGACCACCGCCCCGAATGTGCCTGGCAAGCGGGGACCGATAAAAACCCGTGCCCCACTTTGAACAACGTGCAACGCCCCGGCTGGCTGCTCGCCGAGCCGACCTTGTTGGCCGAGGCGGGCGTGCAGATCCTGAAGGGCCCGGAGCGCATCGAATCGGGCTGGTGGGATGGCGCCGATATCCGCCGCGACTATTACCTGATCCAGACCCGCGCCGGCCAGCAAGGCTGGGCCTACCGCACCGTGGGGCAATGCGACGGGTTGTGGCTGCAAGGCTGGTTCGCATGAGTTACGCCGAGCTGCATTGCCTGTCCAACTTCAGCTTCCAGCGCGGCGCCTCCACGGCGCTGGAGTTGTTCGAGCGGGCCAAGCGCGAGGGCTACAGCGCCCTGGCGATCACTGACGAATGCACCCTGGCTGGCATCGTGCGCGCCTGGCAGGCGGCGAAAGCGGTGGGTTTGCCGCTGATCATCGGCAGTGAGATGCGCGTCGAAAACGGCCCGAAACTGCTACTGCTGGTGGAAGACCTCAGCGGCTACCAGCACCTGTGCCGCTTGATCACCCTGGCCCGACGACGGGCGGAGAAGGGCCGTTATCGCCTGCTGCCAGAAGACTTCGACCAACCGCTGCCCGGCCTGTTGGCGCTCTGGATTGCCGAAGACAGCGACACCCAGGCCTCGATCCAATGGCTGCGCCGTACCTTCGCCGAGCGCCTGTGGCTGGCGGTGCACCTGCATTGCGGGCAGGACGATGCGCGTCACCTGGAGCAACGCCTGGCCCTGGCCGCCAGCCTGCAGCTCCCGGCGGTGGCCTGCGGCGATGTGCATATGCATGCCCGCGGCCGCCGCGCCCTGCAAGACACCATGACCGCCATCCGCCATCACGTACTGGTGGCCGAAGCCGGCACGCGCCTGCATCCCAACGGCGAGCGGCATCTGCGCAGCCTGCCGGCGTTACAGGCGTTGTATCCGACGTCGTTGCTCGACGAAACCCTGGCCATCGCGCGCCGTTGTACCTTCGACCTCAGCCAACTGCGCTACCACTATCCGCGTGAGCTGGTGCCCGCCGGCCATGACGCCCGATCCTGGCTGCGCGCCGTCACCGAAGAAGGCATCGCCCGGCGCTGGCCGCAAGGGGTCGACGCCAAGACCCGGCAGCAGATCGACCGCGAGTTGGAACTGATCAGCGAGCTGGGCTATGAAAGCTATTTCCTCACGGTGCATGACATCGTGCGCTTTGCCCGCAGCCGTTCGATCCTGTGCCAGGGCCGGGGTTCGGCGGCCAACTCGGCGGTGTGTTTTGCCTTGGGCATCACCGAGATCAACCCGAGCCTGATGAACATGCTGTTCGAGCGCTTCCTGTCCCGGGAGCGTAACGAGCCGCCGGACATCGACGTCGACTTCGAACACGAACGCCGCGAAGAGGTGCTGCAATACGTGTTCCAGCGCTACGGCCGCACCCGCGCGGCACTGACGGCGGTGGTCAGCAGCTACCACGGTGCCGGCGCGGTGCGCGATGTGGCCAAGGCCCTGGGTTTGCCGCCGGACCAGGTCAATGCCCTGGCCGAGTGCTGCGGGCGCTGGAGTGACCAAGCGCCACCCCTGGAACGCCTGCGCGAGGGCGGTTTCGACCCCGACAGCCCGGTGCTGCGCCGCATACTCGCGCTGACCCAGCAACTGATCGGTTTCCCCCGGCACCTGTCCCAGCACCCCGGCGGCTTCGTGATTTCCGAACACCCGCTGGACACCCTGGTGCCGGTGGAAAATGCGGCGATGGCCGAGCGCACCATCATCCAGTGGGACAAGGACGACCTCGACGCCGTCGGCCTGCTCAAGGTGGATATCCTCGCCCTGGGCATGCTCAGCGCGATCCGCCGCTGTTTCGACCTGCTGCGTCGCCACCGTGGCCACGACCTGTGCCTGGCGACGATCCCCAAGGAAGACCCGGCCACCTACGCAATGATCAGCAAGGCCGACACCCTCGGCGTGTTCCAGATCGAGTCGCGGGCGCAGATGTCGATGTTGCCCAGGCTCAAGCCGCAGACCTTTTACGACCTGGTGATTGAAGTCGCCATCGTGCGCCCGGGGCCGATCCAGGGCGGCATGGTGCATCCGTACCTGCGGCGGCGGAACAAAGAGGAGCCCACCACCTATCCGTCGCCGCAGCTTGAAGCGGTGCTCGAACGCACCCTCGGCGTGCCGTTGTTCCAGGAACAGGTGATGCAGATCGCCATGGTTGCTGCCGATTACAGCCCTGGCGAAGCTGATCAGTTGCGCCGTTCCATGGCGGCCTGGAAGCGTCACGGCGGCCTTGAACCGCACCAGCAACGCTTGCGCACCGGCATGCTCAAAAACGGCTACAGCGAAGCCTTCGCCGCGCAGATCTTCGAGCAGATCAAGGGTTTTGGCAGCTATGGCTTTCCGGAATCCCACGCCGCCAGTTTTGCCTTGTTGACCTACGCCAGTTGCTGGCTCAAATGCCATGAACCGGCGGCCTTCGCCTGTGCGTTGATCAACAGCTGGCCCATGGGGTTCTACAGCCCGGACCAGATCCTGCAGGACGCGCGGCGCCATCGTTTGCAGATCCGCCCGGTGGATGTGCAGGCCAGTGACTGGGATTGCAGCCTGGAACCCATCACCGGCGCGCAACCGGCGATTCGCCTGGGGTTGCGCATGATCGCGGGGTTTCGCGAAGAGGATGGGCGACGGATCGAAGCGGCGCGCGAGCACCGTGCATTCAGCGACATTGCCGACCTCGACCGACGCGCCGGGCTGGATCCCCGCGCCCAAGCCTTGCTGGCGGATGCCGGAGCTTTGCGGGCGTTGGCCGGCAACCGGCACACGGCGCGCTGGGAAGTGGCGGGGGTACACAAACAACTCGGGCTGTTCGCCGGCCTGCCCAGCCCCGACGAAGCGCGGGTGGAGTTGCCGACACCCACGGTGGGCGAAGACCTGCAGGCCGATTACGCCACGCTCGGCACCACCCTGGGCCCGCATCCATTGGCGTTGTTGCGCGATGAATTGCGCAAACGGCGCTGCCGCAGTTCCCGTGAGCTGATGGCGGTGGAGCATGGCCGCACTGTCAGCGTCGCCGGCCTGGTGACCGGTCGCCAGCGCCCCGGCACCGCCAGCGGTGTGACCTTTGTCACCTTGGAGGATGAATTCGGCAACCTGAATGTGGTGGTCTGGCGTGACCTGGCAGAACGTCAGCGCCAGGCCCTGGTCGGCTCGCGCCTGCTCAAGGTGGACGGGCGCTGGGAGGCGGTGGGCGAGGTGCGGCACCTGATCGCCGGGCGCCTCACCGACCTGTCGCCGTTGCTGCAAGGCATCGCTGTGCGCAGCCGGGATTTTCACTGAGCGCAGTTGCCCCGGCCTGCGTGGATAAGCTATATGCAATGAAACGAAATCCCGCACCTGCTGAGCCCCGACATTCATCTGCTGAGCAAGCCCTATAACCCCGAAACCCAGACGCATCGGGTGCGCCGCGTGCTTGCCGCGCCACAAGGTTGACCATGACTTCATCGCGCAACATCCCTCAGATCACCACCCAACACCTTGGGTTCGTCCGGGTTCGCGGCGCTCGCGAACATAATCTGCGTAACGTCGATGTGGATATCCCGCGGGATGCCCTGGTGGTGTTTACCGGCGTGTCGGGTTCCGGCAAGTCGTCCCTGGCTTTTTCCACGGTGTATGCCGAGGCCCAGCGGCGCTATTTCGAATCGGTGGCGCCCTATGCGCGACGCCTGATCGATCAGGTCGGCGTGCCCGATGTGGACTCCATCGAAGGCCTGCCGCCTGCCGTGGCCCTGCAACAACAGCGCGGCACGCCGAGTGCGCGTTCGTCGGTGGGCAGTGTCACGACGTTGTCCAGCCTGATCCGCATGCTCTATTCGCGCGCCGGCAGTTATCCGCCGGGGCAGGCGATGCTGTATGCCGAGGATTTTTCGCCGAACCTGCCCCAGGGCGCCTGCCCGCAATGCCACGGCCTGGGCCGCGTGTATGAGGTGACCGAGGCGCTGATGGTGCCCGATCCCTCGCTGACCATCCGCCAGCGTGCGGTCGCGTCCTGGCCCTTGGCGTGGCAAGGCCAGAACCTGCGCGACATCCTGGTGACCCTGGGCTATGACGTCGACATCCCGTGGCGTGATTTGCCGAAAAAGCAGCGCGACTGGATCCTGTTCACCGAAGAAACCCCGACCGTGCCGGTGTACGCCGGTTTCACCCCGGAGCAGACCCGCGAGGCGCTGAAACGCAAGCTGGAGCCGAGCTACCAGGGCACGTTCAGCGGCGCGCGGCGCTATATCCTGCACACCTTCAGCCACACCCAAAGTGCGCTGATGAAAAAGCGTGTCGCGCAGTTCATGCAGGGCAGCGCCTGCCCGTTGTGCGACGGCAAGCGGCTGACCCAGGCGGCGTTGTCGGTGAAGTTTGCCGGGGTGGACATCGGCGAACTCTCGCAACTGTCGCTGACTCAATTGGCCGAGCTGCTGCGGCCGGTGGCGGCGGGGCAGGACACGATGAAACTGTCGCTGGAAAAGCGCCTGGCCGCCCAGCGCATCGCCGAGGATCTGCTCGAACGGGTCAGCACCCTGACCGAGCTGGGGCTGGGCTATCTGTCCCTGGAGCGCAGCACGCCGACCTTGTCGTCCGGCGAGTTGCAGCGCTTGCGCCTGGCTACGCAACTGGGCTCGCAGTTGTTCGGCGTGATCTATGTGCTGGATGAGCCGTCGGCGGGGCTGCACCCGGCAGATGGCGAAGCGCTGTTCACTGCGCTGGCGCGTTTGAAAGCCGCCGGCAATTCGTTGTTTGTGGTGGAGCACGACCTGGAAACCATGCGCCGCGCCGACTGGCTGATCGACGTCGGACCGGCGGCCGGTGAACACGGCGGGCAAGTGCTGTACAGCGGACCGCCGGCGGGTTTGGCGCAGGTTGAAGCGTCGCAGACCCGTGAGTACCTGTTTGCCGAACGGCGCCCGGCCAATCCCCGGCGCCGCGAGCCGACCGGCTGGCTGAGCCTGGAGGGCGTCACACGTAATAATCTCAAGGATTTGAGTGTCGATTTCCCGCTGGGTTGCTTCACTGCGGTGACCGGTATTTCCGGCTCGGGCAAATCCAGCCTGGTCAGCCAGGCGCTGCTGGAGTTGGTGGGCAGCGGCCTCGGCCGCGTGCCGGAAAGCGACGACGAACCGAGCCTGGAAGACGATGCCCCGCCCACCAGCGGCGGGTGCATCAGCGCCGGGCTGGAACGGATTCACCGGCTGGTGCAGGTGGACCAGAAACCCATCGGCCGCACCCCGCGCTCCAACCTGGCGACCTACACCGGGCTGTTCGACAACGTGCGCAAACTGTTCGCTGCCACACCGGCCGCGAAGCAGCGTGATTACGATGCGGGGCAGTTTTCTTTCAATGTCGCCAAGGGCCGCTGCGCGAATTGCGAGGGCGAAGGGTTCGTCAGCGTTGAGTTGCTGTTCATGCCCAGCGTGTACGCGCCGTGCCCGACCTGCCACGGGGCGCGCTACAACCCCGAGACCCTGGCGATCCAATGGCAAGGTTTGAACATTGCCCAAGTGCTCGGCTTGACCGTCGAGCAGGCGGTGGAGGTGTTCGCCGAGCAGCCGGGGGGGCTGCGGTCGTTGCTGGTGCTGCGCGACATCGGCCTGGGCTATCTGCGCCTCGGCCAACCGGCGACGGAACTGTCCGGGGGCGAAGCGCAGCGCATCAAGCTGGCCACCGAACTGCAACGCAATGCCCGGGGCGCCACCTTGTATGTGCTGGACGAGCCGACGACCGGCCTGCACCCACGGGATGTGGACCGCTTGCTCCGCCAGTTGAACCATCTGGTCGACGCCGGGCATACGGTGGTTGTGGTGGAGCATGAAATGCGCGTGGTGGCCCAGAGTGACTGGGTGATCGATATCGGGCCGGGCGCTGGGGACCTGGGCGGCAAGGTGGTTGCCAGCGGCACGCCGCGACAGGTGGCGAAGAGCAAGAAAAGCCGTACCGCGCCGTTCCTCGCCCGAGAGCTGGTCTGACCATCAATGGGGCGCACTTCAGTGGTTCAGGTACTCATGCAGTGACTGATGCACCGCTATCGGGGGCAAGCCCCCTCCCACATGGGAGAGTGGGGCTCACCGCCGGCACCCGAGCATGAGCAAATGCCACTAACCCCGCCGATCAACCAAGGGAATGCGGTCAATGTGGGAGGGGGCTTGCCCCCGATAGCGGAGTGTCAGTCACCATTGTGATCAATGTTCCTGCCGTTGGATCTGTTGCTTGGCCAGCTTCACCACATTCTCCACGGTAAACCCGAACTTCTCCTGCAACTTGGCCAGGGGCGCCGATGCGCCAAAGCTGTTCATCACCACTTTGGCGCCGGTCTGTCCGACATAGCGGTCCCAGCCCAAGGGGCCGGCCTGTTCCACCACCACCCGCGCGGTCACCGCTGGCGGCAGTACGCTGTCGCGGTAGGCGGTGGGCTGCTCTTCGAACAGCTCCCAGCTGGGCATCGAGACCACCTGCGCGGCAATGCCTTCGCCTTTGAGCTGTTCATACGCCGCCACCGCCAGGCTGACTTCGCTGCCGGTTGCCAGCAGGATGACCTCGGGGTGTGCGGCGCCGGCCAGCACATAGGCTCCCTGGGCGGCACCGGACGCGGCTGCGTACTGCGTGCGGTCCAGAGTCGGCAGCGGTTGGCGCGACAACACCATGCAGCTCGGCCGGTGAGTCTGGGCCAGGGCAACCTTCCACAGTTCCAGGGTTTCATTCGCGTCGCCGGGACGCAGGGTCAGCAACCCCGGCGTGGCGCGCAGTTGGCTCAGGTGTTCGATCGGCTGGTGTGTCGGGCCGTCTTCGCCGACGCCGATCGAGTCATGGGTAAACACGAACACCACCGGCAATTCCATGATTGCCGCGAGGCGGATCGGCGGCTTCATGTAGTCGCTGAACACCAGGAACGTCGAGGTGTACGGGCGCAGGTAGGACAGCGCCATGCCATTGGCGATCGCCCCCATGGCATGTTCACGGATGCCGAAGTGCAGGTTGCGTCCGCTGTAGTCGTCGGCACTGAAGCGTCCGGCGCCGTCGAAGGTCAGGTTGGTTTTGGTCGACGGCGACAAATCCGCCGAACCGCCCAGCAGCCAGGGAATCTGCCGGGCGAAGGCATTGAGCACCGCGCCGCCGGCGGCACGGCTGGCCACGCCCTTGGCGTCGGGGTCGAAGCTGGGCAGTTCAGCTTGCCATTGCTCGGGCATGTTCCCGGCGCGCATGCGTTGCAGTTCGTCGGCCAGTTGCGGGTCGAGGGACGCCAGGGTTTGCTGCCACTGTCGGTACAACGGCTCGGCCCGCGCGTGCAATGCATCACGCAACACCGTGCGCGCCTCCTCGGGCACCAGGAAGCTGGCGTCTTCCGGCCAGCCATACGCGGCCTTGGTCAGGCGGATCTCCGCCTCGCCCAGCGGCTCGCCATGGGCGGCGGCGGTGTTGTGTTTGTGCGGCGAGCCGTAGCCGATCACGCTGTCGACCACGATCAGGGTCGGCGCACCGGTATTGCGCTGGAAGGTTTCCAGCGCCGTGCTCAGAGCACTCAGATCGTTGGCATCGGTCACATGCAAGGTGTGCCAGCCATAGGCCTGGAAGCGCTGGATCACGTCCTCGCTGAAGGCCAGTTCGGTGTGGCCTTCGATGCTGATGGTGTTGTTGTCATAGATCCAACACAGGTTGTCCAACCGCAAATGCCCGGCCAGGGAGGCGGCTTCGCTGCTGATGCCTTCCATCATGTCGCCGTCGCCGCACAGGGTGTAGACGTTGTAGTCGAACAGCACTTGGCCGTCGCGGTTGAAGCGCTCGCCCAACCAGCGCCCGGCCATGGCCATGCCGACGCTGTTGGCGCACCCCTGGCCGAGGGGGCCGGTGGTGGTTTCTACGCCGGTGGTCATGCGGTACTCGGGGTGGCCTGGGGTCTTGGAGCCCATCTGCCGGAACTGCTGGATATCGTCCAGGCTGATCGCCGGCAGCCCCGAGCGCTGGCCCTGGGCGTCGATCTCGACCACGCCGGCCAGGTGCAGCAACGAATACAGCAGCATCGATGCATGCCCCACCGACAACACAAAACGGTCGCGGTTGGGCCAGTCGGGATGCTCCGGGTGATAACGCAGGAAGCGACTCCACAGCGTATACCCCACCGGCGCCAGGCCCATGGGCGTGCCGGGGTGGCCGGAATTGGCCTTCTGCACGGCATCCATGGCCAGGGTGCGCAGGGTGTTGATGCATTGGGTGTCGACAGCAGTGGCGGCGTGATTCATGAAACCGGTCTCCCTCGGGTGGCGATCTACAGTGGAGGGCAGGGCGCGGCAAAGGTTTGATTCCATCGCCGGTGTAGCGACGAACGGAACTGGTTTGCCCGCAAACATGACAAGACCCCCTGGAATGGGCTAGCTTCAAGGGCGTAATCATTGATCAACTTGCGGAGGTAGGCCATGCCAGTGAAACACGACCTGTATCAGGACTTGGGTTTGAGCAAGGACGAAGTCGATGGACACCGGGCGAAAAATCCGCGTCTGAACGCGCTGTTTGATAAATACAACGCCGTCGACGAACTGGTGGTGAGCGCTGAAAAGGCGGCCGGCAGCGATGAGGAGCTGAAGAAGTTAAAGGAAAAACGCTTGTTGGTTAAAGATGAGATCAAGGGTTTGCTGGAGTAAAGCGCGCGATCCATTCACCCCGCAGGGAGCGCGTCAGTCGCTCCCTTGCACATTTTTTCAGATTTGGCTGAACGACATCCTTCCCTCCGATACTTATGATGCCCGCCGTCCACCCGGCTCTGGGGGGTTATAGGGCGCGAGGATTGCGCTGCTGAGCCGGGCGGGCAGTTTGTTTCAGGCCAGTAGCGTGCGAGTGCATTCATCCATCGAGCGTTGTTGCATCTCGGCATACAGCGCCAACTCATCAAGGGTCTTGCGCCCCAGCGCCTGTTCGAATTCGGCCTGGTTCGAATTGGCTGCGTAGTGACTTTGCGCGGCATCCCCCAGGTTCGACTGGAAAATCCCCGCGGCACTCACCGGCAGAAAATCCTCATACACCAGCGGTTCTACATCGACGTGACCGGCGGCGATCAGCGCGTCCAGCGTGCGCGGTTGGTCGGCTTGGCCGCGTGCCGCGAGGCCTTTGTCGGTGGCGAAGTAGCGGAAGTAGGCCAGGCCTTGTTCGCGCATTTGTGTGTGGTCGTCCGGGAAGGCCTGGAAGTGCTGTTCCATCAAGTGCATGTAATGCGCGGCGTTGGCTTCGTTGGGGAAGGCGCCGAGTGCGTCGCGGGCGGCATTCAGCAGTTGGTCGTACAGCGCGCGGCCTTTGGGTGTGAGGGCGACGCCGCGTTGTTCGATTTCGCCGAAACGTGCGCTGTGGCTGCCTTGGGCGTCGGTGAAGGCGATGGTTTCGTCGAGGGCCTTGAAGCTGGTCTGGCGCAGCAGGATCGGACAGTGGCGGCGCGGCGGGCCTTCGATCACGGCTTTGGGGGTGATGCCTTTGCCGGGCATGGCGGCCTGGACTTGGTCGATATCCAGGGTGCGCGGGGTCAGGTGGTTGATGTGCGGGCCCTTGAAGGCCACCACGTCGGCGATCAGGCGATGCTGGTCGCTCAGTTGCCGGTACTGCGCGGCGGTGACGGTGGCGGTGTGGTGCCAGCGGAAGGTTTCCAGGGCCTGGCGGATGAATGTCTCGGCGTCGTCAGCGTTGAGGCCGCCATCGCGTTCCGCTTGTTCGATCAGGGCGAGGGCGCCGGAGGTGAAGATCGAACGCTTGGCCAGGGCGGCTTCGGCGAAGGCGCGCAGTTCGGGGTTCTCGATCAGTTCCAGGCGCAGCAACGAGGTGAATACGCGAAACGGGCTGGTTTGCAGCGCGCATTCATGCACGGCGCGAAATGCGGTGGAATGCACCGGCACGCCGGCCGGGGTCAGGTCGTAGTAGCCCACCGGTTGCATGCCCATCACCGCGAACAGGCGGCGGATGGTCGCCAGTTCGGCGGCGGTACCCAGGCGAATGGCGCCGTGGCGTTCCATGTCCAGGCGCTGGATTTCGCCGGTCCGTTGCAGTTGTTGCGCCAGGCTCGGGTCGGCGTCGAGCACGCGGCGGTTGATGTCGGCCACCAGCTCCATCAGCGCCCCGTACAGGGGCACTTCATCGCGGTACATGTCGGACATGGCCTTGGAAAAGCCTTTGCGGATGTCGTCGGGGCTGATAAACGCGGTGCTGGGCATAGAAAAATTCCTGGCTGCGGTAAGAGTAATGAATGCCGTTACCCCCGATTCTGTTGGGCGCCGCAGGCCCGCGCAAACGAAGATTCCTCTGGACTTCATTCTGCAAACGAATGAGTGGGGTAAAACCGTCTTCATGTGCATCCCGCCGGGAATGGGTTCTACACTGGCCTTACGCGATGGCTGAGGGAGGATTGGATGAGCGCCACTATTGTGCAAACCACTGAAGGCCAGCGCCTGGCCGCCGATTCCGCCGAGTGCTGGCGCGAGTGGGGCCCGTACCTGAGCGAACGCCAATGGGGCACGGTGCGCGAGGACTACAGCGCCGACGGCGATGCCTGGCGTTACTTCCCGCACGAACAGGCGCGCAGCCGCGCTTACCGCTGGGGCGAGGATGGCCTGGCCGGGTTCAGTGACAAGGCGCAACGCTGGTGCCTGGGCCTGGCGCTGTGGAACGAGCATGACGCGATCATCAAGGAGCGCCTGTTCGGCCTGAACAACGCCGAGGGCAACCACGGTGAGGACGTCAAGGAACTGTACTTTTTCGTCGACGGTGTGCCGAGTCATGCCTACATGCGTATGCTCTACAAATATCCCCACGCGGCGTTTCCCTACGCCGACCTGATCGCCGAAAACGCCCAGCGCGGGCTGGCGGACGCCGAGTACGAAATCCTCGATACCGGCGTGTTCGAAGACAACCGGTATTGCGATGTCAGCGTCGAATACGCCAAGCACCAGCCCGACGATATCTTCATGCGCGTCAGCGTCCACAACCGCTCCGACCAGCCGACACGCCTGCAAGTGCTGCCGCAGGTGTGGGCGCGCAATGATTGGAGCTGGACCGTCGGCGCGCCGAAACCGCAGTTGCGGCTGGACGGCGAGCGCGTGCTGGCGCGGCATCATGAATTGCCGGACCGCCACCTCAGCGCCTGGGGCCAGGACGGCGTCGAATGGCTGTTCTGCGAAAATGAAAGCAACGCCCCCAAGCTGGACGGGCAACCGGCGCCGGGGCCGTTCAAGGATGGGATCAACGATTACGTGGTGGCGGGGCAGGAAACCGCGATTCGCCGCGACAGCGGCACCAAGGCGGCCGCGCGTTTCATCCTGGAGTTGGCGGGCCTGGAGCGCAAAGTCGTGTATCTGCGCTTTGCGCCCAAGGACGCGCCCGAGGTCAATGCGCGCAAGCTGTTTGAACAGCGCCGCCAGGAAGCCGATGACTTCTACGCCGCGTTGCAACAGGGTATCGCCGATGCCGATGCGCGCAATGTGCAGCGCCAGGCCCTGGCCGGTTTGCTGTGGTCCAAGCAGCTCTATTATTTCGACGTGAACCAATGGCTCGACGGCGACCCGACCCAACCCGCGCCGCCGCCCGAACGCCTGCAACGGCGCAATAGCCATTGGCGGCACCTGTCCAACTTCGACATCCTCTCCATGCCCGACACCTGGGAATACCCGTGGTACGCCTCCTGGGACCAGGGCTTTCAGGCGGTGGCCATGGCGCTGATCGATCCGGGGTATGCCAAGCAACAACTGTTGCTGCTGGTGAAGGACCGCTTCATGCACCCCAACGGCCAGTTGCCGGCCTATGAATGGCGCTTCGACGACGCCAACCCGCCGGTGCATGCCTGGGCCTGTTGGCGGGTGTATCAGCAGGACAAGGCGTTGACCGGCGTCGGCGACATGGATTTCCTGGAGCGGATCTTCCACAAGTTGCTGTTGAATTTCTCCTGGTGGGTCAACCGCAAGGATGCCGAAGGGCGCAACCTGTTCCAGGGTGGGTTCCTCGGCCTGGACAATATCGCCTTGTTCGACCGCTCGGCCGCACTGCCGCCGGGCTACCAACTGGATCAGGCCGACGGCACGGCGTGGGTGGCGGCGTATGCGCTGGACCTGATGCGTATCGCGCTGGAACTGGCCAAGCGCAATGTCGTGTACGTCGATATCGCGGTGAAGTTTTTCGAGCACTTCCTGTATATCGCCGGCGCGATCAACCGTGTCGACGACAGCGCCGAGGGCCTGTGGGACGAGCAGGACCTGTTCTTCTACGACGTACTGCACCGTCCCGACGGTCAGAACGAACCGGTGCGCCTGCGTTCCATCGTCGGCCTGATGCCGCTGTTCGCCGTGCTGGTACTGGAACAGCGCGAGCATGAGGGCCTCGAAGGTTTGCGTGAGCGGCTGTTGGGCTTCATGCACCACCGGCCGGACCTGGCCAAGCTGGTCTCGCGCTGGAACGAACCGGGGCAGGGCAATCGCCTGTTGCTGGCGTTATTGCGCGGCGAGCGCACCAAGGATTTGCTGCGGCGCATGCTGGATGACGATGAGTTTCTTTCGGCGTTTGGCGTGCGCTCAATGTCCAAGGCCTTTGCCGAGCAGCCCCTGGCGCTGAAGATGAACGGCGACACGTTGTGCGCGCGCTACCAACCCGGTGAGTCCGATTCGCGTCTGTACGGCGGCAACTCCAACTGGCGCGGGCCGTTGTGGATGCCGGTGAATTACATGCTGATCGAATCGTTGCGCGAGTTTCATCGGTACTACGCGGATAACTTCTCGGTGGAGTACCCGACGGGCAGTGGTTATCTGTCGTCCCTGGAGGAAGTCGCCGACAGCCTCAGCCAGCGCCTGAGCCGATTGGTCCTCAGGGATGACAATGGCCTGCGTCCGTCGATGGCCGGGTATGCGCAGTTGGAGGCGGACCCGGCCAGCCGTGATCTGGTGTTGTTCCATGAGTATTTCCATGGTGAGACCGGGCGCGGGTTGGGGGCGTCACACCAGACGGGGTGGAGTGCGTTGGTGGCGTTGCTGTTGCATGTACCGTCCATGCCTTGAATCGGGTAAATTCGCCGCCCCGAGTTTTACAAGGATGTAGATCATGGCGAACGCTGCCATCCCCACCAGATTTGGAGCAGTTCAAGAAAGTCGACGCCGCTGACCGTTGATTGCTGGCCGAGAAACGACAAATCCCGCCATTGGCGGGATTTGTCGTTTCAATGCGTGCGTTACAGCCAGCGTTCTCAGGAAGGGAACAGATCGCTCAGCTTCATCGCCAGCATCATGTCGCCTTCGGTGCGCAGGTTGCCGCTCATGAAGGCCTGCATGCCGTCGGTTTCGCCGCTGACGATGCCTTTCAGTGTTTCGCCGTTCATGACCAGGGTCACCAGGGCGTCTGGGTTTTCGCCTTTCTGCAGTTCACAGGTGCCGTCTTTGACGATCAGCGAGAAGTGTTCGCTGTCATCGATACAGAAACCGAATACCAGGTCCAGGCCGGCAGCAGCGGCTGGGTTGAATTTGGCTTTCATTGCTTCTACGGCTTTAGCTACGTCAGTCATGGTTTCGATCCTTTAGGGTAGAGTCCAGCGACCTTGGGGTCACGGTTGGCCGCACTTCATCGGAAAGTGATGAGCTGCGGCGCCTTCAACAGTTGCAAGTGGGTATGACTGTTGAAGGAAGCCAGTGCCACCTCGCGACCGCGGAATTTCAGCTGGTTGAGCGAGGTGTTAACAATTTGCCAGTTCAGTTCGAAGGCCTGGGCGGCCGGCATCCGGGTAATCAGGTGGAGCAGGGCAGTAATAGTGCCGCCGGAGGTAAACACGGCGATCTTGTGCGTGTTGTCGGCCGCTTCCAGCAGACGCTGCAGGCCACCCTGGACGCGCTCGACAAACCCCAGCCAGCTTTCCAGCCCCGGCGTATCGTAAGTGCCGGCCACCCAGCGCTCGATGATCAGGGCGAAGATGCGCTGGAACTCGCTGCGGTTCTGCGCGGCGTTGCGCAGGATGTCCAGGGCGTCGGGTTCGCGGGTGAGCAGGTCGGGGAGCAGGGCGCGGATGATCGCGTCGGCGTCGAATTCGTTGAAGGCGCTGTCGACTTCCAGGGCTGGAACCGCCAGGCCGAGGGCGCTGTATTGATCGAATGCGGCCGTGGCGGTGTGCTGCTGGCGGCGCAGGTCGCCGGCGACGCAGCGGTCGAACGTCATGCCCATGTCTGCCAGGTGGCGACCGAGGATTTGCGCTTGTTCCACGCCGACGGGCGACAGGACGTCATAGTCGTCTGCACCGAAGGAGGCCTGGCCATGTCGAATCAGATAGATGCTGCCCACGTCCGTTTTCCCGGTACGTTGAAAGTCTGGCGAGGTTATGAGGATGCCTGCGAGCTGTCAATGAAAAAACATACGCTTGTTTTAAAAGCGTGTTAGAGCGCCTGCCTGCTGGCGGTTTGAGCACTGGCTCCCCGGCGGTCCCGTCGGTATGCTTGGGCGATCCGCGCCTGGCGCCGTGCATTGTTAAGGAGACACATGGATTTTTTGGCTGAATACGCGAGCTTTCTGGCGAAGACTGTCACCCTGGTGGTCGCGATTCTGGTGGTACTGATCAGCTTCGCGGCACTGCGCAGCAAAGGTCGTCGCAAATCGGCTGGCCAGTTGCAGGTCAGCAAGCTGAATGATTTCTACAAAGGCCTGCGCGAGCGCCTTGAATCGACCGTGCTCGACAAGGATCAGCTCAAGGCCCTGCGCAAGTCTGAAAGCAAAGCCGAAAAGAAGAACAGCAAAAAGAAACCCGAGGCCAAGCCACGGGTGTTCGTGCTCGACTTCGACGGCGACATCAAGGCCTCGGCCACCGAGAGCCTGCGTCATGAAATCACTGGCTTGCTGAGCCTGGCCACGCCCAAGGACGAAGTGGTGCTGCGCCTGGAAAGCGGCGGCGGCATGGTTCACAGCTACGGGTTGGCGTCGTCGCAACTGGCGCGGATTCGCCAGGCGGGCGTGCCGTTGACCGTGTGCATCGACAAGGTCGCGGCCAGCGGCGGCTACATGATGGCGTGCATTGGCGAGAAGATCATCAGCGCACCGTTCGCGATCCTCGGTTCCATCGGGGTGGTGGCGCAGTTGCCCAACGTCAACCGCCTGTTGAAAAAGCACGATATCGACTTTGAAGTGCTGACCGCCGGCGAATACAAACGCACCCTCACCGTGTTTGGCGAAAACACCGATAAGGGCCGGGAGAAGTTCCAGGAAGACCTGGACATCACTCACCAGTTGTTCAAGAACTTCGTGTCGCGCTATCGCCCGCAGCTGGCGATCGACGAAGTGGCGACCGGGGAAGTGTGGCTGGGTGTTGCAGCCCTCGACAAGCAACTGGTCGACGAGCTGCAAACCAGCGACGAATACCTGGCCACCAAGGCCAAGACCGCCGAGGTATTCCACCTGCATTACTCTGAGCGCAAGAGCCTGCAAGAGCGCGTGGGCCTGGCGGCCAGCGGTTCGGTGGACCGCGTGCTGCTGACCTGGTGGAGCCGGTTGACCCAGCAGCGGTTCTGGTAAGCCTTTTTGGGGTATAGGTAATACCTGTGGGAGGGAGCTTGCTCCCTCCCACATTTAGTTCGGTGTGGGTATCGGCTTGCGCATCAGCCTCCCCACCACCAGCGCTCCGAGCAATCCCAATAACCCTGCCACCCACAACACCCCGCTGAACCCGTCCACAAACGCCTGCCGCGCCAGCGGTTGCAGCCTCACCCGCGCCGCCTCGGGCACCAGGTTCAGCGCCGCCGGCATATCACCCGCCACCACCCGCGAAGCGATTCCCGCCACCTGCGCCTGCCATTGCGGGTCGATACTTGCGCGCAACAACTGTTCGCTGTGGCTGCTCAGCAGTGCCCCATACACGCCGATGGCCAGCATGATCGCGCTGAAGCGCATGGTGGTGCTCATGCCCGAGGCCATCCCCGCACGCTCCCGTGGGCACGCAGGCCATGATGTTTTTCTGCGTATCGCCGTTGAGCAAACCGGCCCCGGCCCCGGTGACTGCAATCGCCAGGGCAAAGGGCAGGTAGCCGCCGACATTCAGCGCCCAGGCGCTCAACAGGTTGCCGCAGCCGACGAGGGTCAAACCGCTGGCCATCATGGTCGCCGGCGCCAAGCGTTGCGCCAGGCGTGCGCCGATCCGTGGGCCAATCAGCATTGTCAGCGCGAACGGCAGCATGCCCAGGCCCGAGGCAATCGCGGAAAAGCCCAGGCCGTTCTGCAGGTAAAACGGCAGCAACGTCATCATCACCTGGGCGCAGCCGGCGTAGGCGAACATGCCCAGCAGGGCGCCGATAAAGCGCGGGTGACGGAACAGTTGCAGGTCGACCATCGGCCGCTGCTGCAGCCGCTCGACCAGCACGAACACGCCCAGGAGCAACCCGCCACCGAGCAGGCGCGCGTAGGTCAGCGGGTTGTCCCAGCCGATGCGGTTGGCCTCGATCAACCCCCAGATCAAACACAACAGGCTGGCGCTGAATGCCAGGCTGCCCCACGGGTCGAGCCGCGCAGCCAGGGTGTCGCGGGACTCGGGGATGGCGTGCAGCACCAGCGCCATCAACCCCAGGCCGACCGGCAGGTTGAGGTAGAAAATCCAGCGCCAGCCCAGGTACTCGGTGATCAAGCCGCCGAGGGTCGGTGCGGCGGTCATTGCCACACCCATGCACGCGCCCCAGAACGCCCAGGCCTTGGCCCGCTCCACTTCGTCGTGGAAGGTGTGGCCAATGGAGGCGAGCGCCGAGGTGAGCAGCAGCGCAGCGCCGACGCCTTTGACGGCGCGCGCGATATCCAGCCACAGCGCGCTGGGCGCGGCGCCGCAGCCGAGGGAGGCGAGGATGAAAATACCCAGGCCCCAGATCAGGCTCCTCTTGCGGCCGAAGCGGTCGGCGACGCTGCCGGCGGGCAACAACAGCGCGGCGAAGGCGAGCATATAGGCGCTGACCACCCACTCGATATCCGCGAAATTGGCCCCCAGGTCGCGGGCGATACTCGGCAGGGTGACGGCGACGATATTGGTGTCGAGCACGATCAGCGAGCAGACGCCGGAAGCGGTCAGCAGTGTCAGGCGTGGACTGACCCGGATCATGCTGTAATTACCCTACAGGCAATATGGAAAAGACAGTTGACGGACATCGCAAGGGCTCTCTACTGTTGAAGTACCTTGAGCTTATCCCCGCACGCTGCTGCCTTTGTTAGCCACGGCGAAGCACTTCATTACCTTTGAGCTAATCCTCGTATGGACATCCGCCATTTTCGCTACTTCCTGGCCGTGGCCCGACAGCGCAACTTCACTCGCGCCGCCGAGCAGTTGGGCATCGCCCCGCCGACCTTGAGCCGGCAGATCCAGGACATGGAAACCAGCCTGGGCACGCGCTTGTTTATCCGTCAGCAGCGCGAAGTCAGCCTGACCGAAGCCGGCGCAGCGCTGCTGGTCGAGGCTGAAGCCACCGTGCGTCAATTCGAATTTGCCCAGCGCAGTGCCCAGCGTGCCGGGCGTGGCGAGACCGGCCACATCGAATTGGGCTACGTGGCTTCGGCGGTGTATTCCGGGCTGTTGCAGCGACAAATGCACGGGTTCAGCCAGGCGTTTCCCGACGTCAGCGTGAACGTGCGCGAATGTGCGATGGCGACCTTGCCCGGCGCGGTGGCGGATGGGCGCTACGACATAGGCTACATCCGTTCGCCGATGACGTTGCCCGACGGCGTGGAGGCGGTACGCCTGCACCGCGAAGGTTTCGTGCTGGCGCTGCCCCAGGATTCCTGGTTACTGGGCTTGAAGGGCATCGGTTGCGAGCATCTGCAAAACGAGACGTTTATCCTGCCGGAGCAGATCAGCGGCACGTTGCACGTCGCCGCCCAAGGCGGTTATGCGCCGCGCCTGGGGCCGCAGCCGGGCGGGTTGGTCGCGGTGGTGGCATTGGTGTCGTTGGGGCAGGGCGTGGCCGTGGTGCCGGCATCGGTGGTCGGGCATGTGAGTCTGCCGGGCGTGGTCTATCGCAGTATCCAGGGCAGTGAGGCGGCGTCGTGGCTGTCATTGATTCACCGGCGCTTCGAGCAAGCGCCGGCGGTGGCGCGGTATATCCAGCAGGTCAAGCAAGCGCCAGCCTGAAGCGTTACACCAGCCGCGGCTGCACGGAATCGGCCAGGCGGGTGAGGATCAGGCAGCACGACACCGCGCCGGCATCCAGCACTCCCAGTGAACGCTCGCCCAGGCGGCTGGCGCGGCCGATCTTGGCCACCAGGTCCTTGGTCGAGTCGCGCCCCTGTGAGGCGGCGGTTTTCATCGCGTCGAGCGCATCGCCGAAGGACGCCCCCTGCGCATGGGCCCGCTCAAACGCTTCGACCGCCGGGATCAAGGTGTCCATCAGGCACTTGTCACCCACGCCGGCCTCGGTGATGTCCTGCAACGAGGTCAGGCCGCCGCGCAGCAGGTGGGCGAAGGTGGCCGCATCGATGTCTTCGCAGCCGCGCACTTCATCGGCCATGCCGATAAACAGGCTGCCGTACAACGGCCCCATGGAGCCGCCGATGCCTTCCATCAGGCTCAGGGTCAGTTCGTCCAGGGCTTCGGCCAGGCTCAGTTGGCGGCCTTCGATCGCACGCCCGCAATGGGCGAAGCCCTTGGCCATGTTGATGCCGTGGTCGCCGTCGCCAATCGCGCCGTCGATTTCGCTGAGGTACTCACGGTTGGCCACGATCACGCTGACCAGGTCGGCGACGATGGCGCTGCCGTCGCGGGTGGAAAAATGCTCGCTCATGGTTCACTCCGCCTGGGTCATGCCGATGGAACGGCAGGGTTGGTCGATCAGGGTTTTCAGCTCGGTGTCGAGGCCGAGCAGGGTCAGGGTCACGCCCATCATTTCCAGGGACGTGAAGTAGTTGCCCACGTAGCAACGGTGGATCTTCAAACCCTTGGCGGTGAGTTGGCGTTCCACCTCGGCGTAGAAAATATACAACTCCATCACCGGCGTGGCGCCGAGGCCGGAGACCAGCACCACCACGCTGTCGTCCTGGCTGAAGTCGCGGTCGGCGAGGATCGGCGCGAGCATGCGCTCGGCCATGGCGGCGGCGGGTTCGATCGGGATGACTTCGATGCCCGGTTCGCCGTGATGGCCGATGCCCAGTTCCATCTGGCCGTCCGCAATCTCGAAGTTCGGCTTGCCCACGGCGGCAATGGTGCAGGGGGTGAGGCCGATGCCGATCGAGCGGCAGTGGTCGACGGCTTTCTGGGCGACGCGGATCACACCGTCCAGGTCGTAGTGCTGGGCAGCGGCGGCACCGCCGATCTTCCACATGAAGATTTCCCCGGCCACGCCGCGCCGCTTGGCGATCTCGGCCTTGGGCGCGGACGCCACGTCGTCGTTGGCGACCACGGTGCGGATACGCATGTCTTTGCTGGCGGCCATTTTCATTGCCAGCTTCACGTTCATGTTGTCGCCGGCATAGTTGCCGTACAGGCAGGCCACGCCGGCGCCGTGGTCGGCGGCGCGGAACGCATCGAAGAAGCTCTTGGCGGTGGGCGAGGAAAAGATCTCGCCGACGGCCACGGCGTCGACCAGGCCGGGACCGACGTAGCCGAGGAAGGCCGGCTCATGGCCCGAGCCGCCGCCGGTGACGATGCCGACGCGGCCTTGGCCCGACGGTTTGGCTTTGACGATGACCCGTGGATTGGTTTCGTACTGGCGCAATTGCGGATGCGCGACCAGGATGCCGCGCAGCATGTCCTCGACCACGTGGTCCGGATCGTTGATGACTCGATTCATAACGCGGGTTCCTGTGTTCTTGTTTTAAGGGTTCACAGCTGTTCAGTGTGGTGTGCTTAGGGTTCGAGGACGACCTTGAGTGATTTGTCGCCTCGCTCCATCACCGCAAACGCTTCCTTGAAGTCCGCCAGGGCGAACTTGTGGGTCACCACGTCACGCATGTCGATCTTGCGGTTGCCGATAAAGTCGATGGCGCGCGGGTACATGTACGGCCCCAGGTGCGAGCCGAGGATGTCCAGTTCCTTGCGGTCGCCGATGATCGACCAATCCACCGTAGCCTCGTCGTTGAACACGCTGAACTCAACGAATCGCCCGAGTTTGCGCAGCATCGCCAGGCCCTGGTTGACGGCCTTGTGATGACCGGTGGCTTCGATATAGATGTCGCAGCCGTAGCCGTCGGTGATTGCGCGGATCTTCGCCAGCACGTCCACCTCGGCCGGGTTCCACACTTCGTCGGCGCCCATGCGCAGGGCGAGGGCGGCGCGTTCGGGTTTCATGTCGAGCACGATCAGTTTTTTCGGATTGCGCATGCGTACCGCGCCGATGATCCCCAGGCCCAGCGTACCGGCGCCGGCGACCACCACCACGTCGTCGAAATCTACATTGGCGCGCTCCGCCGCGTGCAGCGAGCAGGCCAGCGGTTCGATCAGGATCGCCTCGTCCGGCGCAATCGAGTCCGGCACCTTATGGATGATGCCTTCCTTGGTGAAGATCATGTACTGCGCCATGGCGCCCTGCACATTGTTCTGGAAGCCATACAGGTCGTGTTTCTGGCACATCCAGTACTGGCCGTGGTTGCAGAAGCGGCAACCCCAGCACGGCACGATCTGTTCCGAGATCACCCGGTCGCCGACCTTCACCCCACGCTTTTCCGCGCCGGGGCCGAGGGCCACCACGCGGCAGACGAATTCGTGGCCGGGGATCATCGGCGGCTTGACGTAGCGCGGTTGCTCGGCGTCGCCCCAGAACGACGGGGCGCCGCGATAGGTCTTGATGTCGCCCATGCAAATGCCGCACAGCTCGACCTTGGTGAGGATTTCATCGGGGCCGGGGGTGGGCACGTCGACGGTTTCCAGGCGGTAGTCTTCCGGGCCATGGCAGACCACGGCCTGCATGGTTTTCGGGATGATCGGGGTGAGTTGCTCGGGCGTGCGTTCGGTAACGGTGGACATGACAAAACCTCACGACAAATAGATGAATTATTGAATGCTGTAGCCGCCGTCGATCACCATGTTGGCGCCGGTGATCATTTGTGCCGCGTCGCTGAGCAGGTACAGCGCCAGCCCGGCGATTTCTTCCGGCTGGGCAAAGCGGCCCGCCGGGATCTGCAATTTGGCCCGTTCGCCGACTTCGCCGGCCCAGGCCTGCTTGCCCAGCGCGGTCTCGACGATGGTGGGGGAGATGGCGTTGACGTTGATCTGTGGCGCCCATTCCATGGCCAATACCTTGGTCATGCCGACGATGGCCGCTTTGCTCGCGCAATACGCGACATGCCGGTCCAGGCCGATCACCGCGGCCTGGGAGGCCAGGTTGACGATGCGCCCGCCACCCTGGGCGAGCATGTGCCGGGCGCAGGCCTGGGCGACGAAGAAGCTGGCCTTGAGGTTGATGTCGAGGGTGGTGTCCCAGGCGCTTTCGCTGACGTCGATGGCCTTGTCCAGCAAGGCCACGCCGGCGCTGTTGATCAGGTAATCGAGGCGTTGGAAGTGGGCGAAAACCCGGTCGACGCTGTGTTGCACCTGGTCGATCTGGCTGAGGTCGACGGCAATGCCCAGATGCTCGGCGCCGAGGCCGGCGGCCACGGCCACCACCGCCGGGTCGCGGTCCAGCAGCGCCACCCGCGCGCCGCGTTCGACCAGCAGGCTGGCGCAGGCCAGGCCAATGCCGGCGGCACCACCGGTGATCACCGCGCAACGGCCGGTGAGGTCGAAGGCTTGGTTCCAGAATCCAGACATGAATGACTCCTCTTTAAATAGCACTGGAGATTCAATGTGGGAGGGGGCTTGCCCCCGATGGCGGTGTGTCAGTCACCTGATCTATCACTGGTGCACCGCTATCGGGGGCAAGCCCCCTCCCACATTTGCTCCCACACTTGAGTGTGTTTCAAGCCAGTAGTTACTTGCCGCCGCTGACTTGTTGGTACAGCGCGTCGGCATTGGCGTTGGTCACCGGCACCCACGGCAGGATGTAGGTCTTGGCGGTGCCGTCGGCCCATTTCACGTCCTTGGCATAACGTTCCCAGATCACCGATTGCGGTGTGTAGTCCTTGCCGGCGAGGGCGCGCAATGCCACGTCCAATGCGCCTTGGGACTGGGCCTGGGCGTCCTGGAGGAAGGTGGTGACTTCGTCTTTCTTCGCCGCCTGGATCGCATCCGGCATGCCGTCGATCGAGGTGACGGGCACGTCCTTGGAGGTCAGTCCGTGGGACTTCAGGGCCTGCACAGCGCCCAGGGCCATGTCGTCGTTCTGCGCGATCACGCCGTTGATGCCTTTGGGGTGGGCGTTGAGCCAGTCTTCAGTCAGCGCCAGGGCCTGGGCGCGGTCCCAGTTGGCGGTTTTTTTCTCGATGATCTTGATGCCGGGGTGTTTGCCCAGCACTTCCAGCTCGCCTTTTTCCCGGTCGATCTGCGCCGACTGGCCAATCGGGCCTTGGATGATCACCACATTACCCTTGCCGTTGAGCTTGTCGACCATGGCCTGGGCCTGCAGGCGGCCGCCTTCGATGTCGTCGTTGCCTACATATGGCACGGCGGCGTCGGCCACTTTGGTGTTGGAGGCGATCACCACCACGTCGTTGCTCATGGCCTGCTTCACGCTGCCGACGCCGGCCTTGGTGTCGATGGGCACGAACAGGATCGCGTCGTAGTGTTGGGTCACCATGTTTTCGATCTGGTTGTTCTGCGTCAGGGCGTCGTAATTGCCGTCGAATACGGTCAATTGCACGGTGCCGTCCTTGACCGCCGGGTGTTCCTTGAGCTCGCGGACCCAGTTCTGCATGAACTGGCCCTTGAGGCCGTAGACGGCTGCGCCGACCTTGTAGGTCTTGCCGTCGGCGGCCACGGCGATACTGCTGGCGAGCAGGGAGAGGGCCGCCACGGCGGCCAGGGTGGTACCAAGTTTCATGAGGGGAACTCCGTTATTGTTGTAGTTGGGTCGTTCTCTAGCGTTTTTTCTTGCGCCACACGTCGATCAGTACTGCGAACACGATGATCAGGCCCTTGGCGACCTGCTGGTAATAGGACGACACGCCGAGCAGGTTCAGCCCGTTGTTGATCACGCCGATCAACAGCGCGCCGAACAGCGTGCCGACAATGCTGCCGGTGCCGCCCGACAAGCTGGTGCCGCCGATCACCACGGCGGCAATCGCGTCCAGCTCATAGGACACCCCAGCCTGGGGCAGGGCGGAAGTGGTGCGCGCCGACAACACCACGCCGGCCAGCCCGGCGAGCAGGCCCGAGACCACGTACACCGAAAACATCACCTTGCGCACGCCGATGCCGGAGGTGCGCGCGCTCTTTTCATTGCCGCCCACCGCGTACACATAGCGGCCGTAAGTGGTGTAGCGCAGCACCATCCAGAAGATCAGCGCGACCACGGCAAAGATGATGATGGGGATGCCGATCGGGCCGATCTTGCCGATGCCCAGCGCCAGGTAGGCATCCGGCAGGTCGGTGATCGGGCTGCCGTCGTTGAGGATGAAGGTCATGCCGCGCGCAATGCTGAGCATGCCGAGGGTGGCCACGAACGGCGGGATCGACAGGTTGGCGACCATGAAGCCATTCACCACGCCGAGCATCGCCCCGGCGAACATCCCGGCGCTCACCGCCGCCAGCAGGCCGTAACCCTGGGTCGCGACCATCGCGCTGCACAGCCCGGCAAACGCGAGGATCGAACCCACGGACAGGTCGATGCCCTTGGTCAGGATCACGTAGGTCATGCCCACGGCGAGGATGCCGTTGATGGAGGTCTGGCGCAGGATGTCCATCCAGTTGCGCCAGGTCATGAAGTATTCGCTGGAAAACGCCATCACCACGCACAGCAGGATAAACACCAGCGGCAGGCCGAAGCGGTCGAGGGACAGGCGCAGGCGGTTGCGCGGCGCGGCGGTGATGGAGGTGGCGGGGGTGGACAGGGTTTTGGCATTCATGAGGCAAGACTCAACAAGGCTTCCTGGGAAAGGGCGGTGTCGGTGCTGATGGTCACCAGCCGGCCGCCTTTGAATACGGCGATGCGATCGCTCAAGTGCAGCAGTTCCGGGGCTTCCGACGACACCACGATGGCGGCGCCGCCGGCACGCACGAACTGGTCGAGCAGGTGGTAGATCTCCTGCTTGGCGCCTTCGTCGATGCCGCGAGTGGGCTCGTCGCACAGCAGGCACACCGGTTCGGTCGACAGGCATTTGGCGAGCACGACTTTCTGCTGGTTGCCGCCGCTCATGGAGGCCACCGGCAGTTCCAGGGAGGCGGTCTTGATCTGCAGGCGCTTGACCATGTCCTGGGCCAAGCGGGTTTCCTTGCGCGCGTTGATCAGCGACCAACTCGACAGGCGTTTGTAGGCCGACAGGGCGATGTTCGACAGAATGCTGCCGGTCAGCACCAGGCCGCTGTCTTTGCGGTCTTCTGTGACCAGCGACATGCCGGCGTCGATGGTTGCCTTGGGCTGCCCGATCGGCATGGGCTTGCCTTGCAGGGTGACGTTGCCGGAATCGGCCACCGTCAGCCCGTAGATGCAATTGAGGAACTCGCTGCGCCCCGAACCCATCAGACCATAGATGCCAAGGATCTCGCCCTGGCGCAGTTGCAGGCTGATGTCGTGGAACTCGCCTTTACGGCTCAGGTTATCGACCTGCAGGCAGGTGGCGGCGGCGCATTCGCGGCCGACCTTGTGGTCGATGCGCGTCAGTTCCTGGCCGACGATGCCGCGCACCAAATGGTCGCGGTCGATATCTGCCATGCGCCCGCTTTCCACGAAGGCGCCGTCGCGGAAGATGCTGTAGTCATCGGCAATCTGCGCCAGTTCGCTCAAGCGGTGCGACACATACACGATGCCGGCGCCACGGGCGGTGAGGCGGCGGATCGCCTTGAACAGGGTCTGCGCTTCGTGCTCGCCGATGGCCGAGGTGGGTTCGTCCATGATCATCACCTGGCAGTCATGGCTGAACGCCTTGGCGATTTCCACCAGTTGGATCTGCGCCACGCTGAGGCGGTGCATCGGGCTGCTGGCGTCGACGTCGAACTCCAGGCTTTCGAGCAGCTCGCGGGTGCGCCGGTTCAGGGCCTTGTTGTCGACGATGCAGCCGGCGCGGCGTGGTTCGCGGCCCAGCCAGATATTTTCGGCGACGGTCATGTAGGGGATGGGTTCCAGCTCTTGGGTGATCATTGCGATCCCCGATGCCAGGGCTTCACTCGGGCGGTTGAACTGCACCGCTGTGCCGTTGAGCAGGATGGTGCCGGCGTCGCGCGGGGTGATGCCCATCAGAATGCTCAGGAACGTCGACTTGCCCGCGCCATTGCCGCCGCACAGGGCGTGGACGCTGCCGGCACGCAGAGAGAGGCGCCCGTCACGCAGGGCAGGGATACCGGCGTAAGCCTTGGCGACGTGTTCAGCCTGGAGCAGTAATGGCGTGGCCATCGGCGTGTCCTCGTGCTGTGAATTCTTATTAGGTCGCACAGTCATGTTTCGCTGTGAGCATATGTGTATCAAATGAAATTCTGATCAGTCAATCTCTTTCATGTAAAAGCTGGGATTCTGATGTTTTTCGCCAATAACGCCTTTCTAGACCGCTTTGACTGCCGGGTCAGTTAAATCATGCTTGACAGAGAGGGGGTGATGCCCGCGAAATGACTGAACGATATTTCACTGAGTGATCATCTGATCAGTCATAAGTACGACCTCGGCAGCGGAGCCAGACGCCATGAACACACCTTTCCCGGTGGCTATCGGATGCGATGAAGCGGGTTTTGAGCTCAAAGAGCTGTTAAAGCGCCATATCGAGACGCTGGGCTACCCGGTGACCGACTTCGGCACCCATTCCACCGCGCCGGTGCTCTACCCGGACATCGCGCTGGCCGTGGCCAATGCCATCAATGCCGGGCAGCAGCGCCTGGGCGTGCTGGTGTGCGGCACCGGGATCGGCATGGCCATCTCGGCGAACAAGGTGTTGGGGATTCGCGCGGCGCAGGCCCATGACACGTACTCGGCGGAGCGCGCGCGCAAGAGCAACGATGCACAGATCCTGTCCATCGGCGCACGGGTGATCGGCGCCGAGCTGGCCAAGAGCATCGTCACTGCGTTCCTGGCCTCGGAGTTCGAGGCGGCGCGTTCCGGGGCCAAGGTCGCGCGCATCAATGCGATCGAGCGCGATGGGCATCAGTAGTGGACGTGGCGGGGCAAGAGTCGGGAGAATGTGCCTTTGACGCCGAAACGGAAGCCCGTCCCCATGAGTGACAGTAGCCAGCGCATTGCCAGCGATATCGATCAGATGACCGAAGTGGCGATGCTCTATTACCTCGAAAACGTCACTCAGGAAGCCATCGCCAAGCGCTTTGACCTGTCGCGGGCAAAAGTCAGCCGCCTGCTCAAACGTGCGCGCGATGAAGGCATTGTCGAAGTGCGCGTGTTGCAGCACCCGGCGATGAACAATGAGCTGGAACGCGCCTTGGTGGAGCGCTTCAAGCTCGACCGTGCCCTGATCGCCGTCGACCACAGCGACCCCGACACCCAGCGCTCCGCCGTCGCCAGCCTGGTGGCCAATTACCTGAACAAGACTTTGAGCGACGGCATGATCGTCGCCGTGGGCATGGGCCGTAATGTTGGCGCGGTGGCCGATAACGTGTTCCTGCCGGTGACGCGCAATTGCACATTTGTCTGCGCCATCGGCGGTTCGCTCAAGGCTGGCGAATACATGAACCCCGACCATATCTGCCGGCGCCTGGCCCTGCGCTTTGGCGGCGAGAGTGAAAGCCTGTACGCGCCGGCCCTGGTGGCCAACCCGGAACTGCGCGGCGTGCTGATCAATAACGACACGGTGCGCTCGACCCTCGATCGGGCGCGGCGTGCCGACATTGCGCTGATCGGCATCGGCGACATGAGCGAGAACAGCAACATGGTACGCATGGGCTGGTTCTCGCCCCAGGAGATTGCCCAGGCGCGGTTGTCCGGCACGGTGGGCGACATGATGGGGTATGACTTTATCGATATCCACGGGCAGCCGGCGGTCAACGCCATCCAGGGGCGGGTGATCGGGCTGACGGTGCAGGAGTTGTTCCGGATTCCGGATGTGGTGGCGATTGCCAGCGAGAACACCAAGGCGGCGGCCACGTTGGGGGCGTTGCGGTCGGGGGTGATCAACACCCTTGCGACCACGGTCACGAATGCTCATACCATATTGGCGCTGGATGAAGCGACCCGTAAAGCCTGACACGCCACAGGTCAAGGTGTGGGAGGGCGGTGCGACGATTTGACTTGCTTCCGATAGTGGTTTTTCAGTTACTCATATGCTGGCTGATACACCGTCATCGGGGGCAAGCCCCCTCCCACATGGGGTTTGGGGACAGGTTTTGTAATGGTTTTGTGTTGTAGGGAATTTGTATTTCGAATGTAGGATTGAGGTCCTTTTGTTATTTCAGGACTTGCATGAACGCCCTTTCGGAGCCCCCCAGTCGTCTTTCTCCAAGACAACCGCTGTCGCTGTTCCCGCTGAAGCACCTCGTATTCCAATGGTTAACCCTTTCCCGGTCCCCTGACCGCGCTTTGCCGTGCCCGGCATTCTGAACACCGATAAAGAGACTCTATAAATGGAATGGTTAGCGGACCCTACGGCCTGGCTTGGCCTGTTGACGTTGATTGTGTTGGAACTGGTGCTGGGCATCGACAACCTGGTGTTTATCGCGATCCTGGCGGACAAGTTGCCGCCGGAGCAGCGCGACCGTGCGCGGTTGATCGGCTTGTCCCTGGCCTTGCTGATGCGCCTGGGCTTGCTGGCGAGTATTTCCTGGTTGGTGACCCTCACCCAGCCGTTGTTCGAGGTGTTCGACAAGAGCTTCTCCGGGCGTGACCTGATCATGCTGTTCGGTGGTGTGTTCCTGTTGTTCAAGGCCACCATGGAATTGCATGAACGCCTTGAGGGCCATGTGGCGCAACGCTCGGGCAATGTGGCCTATGCGATGTTCTGGCCGATCGTCGCGCAGATCGTGGTGCTCGACGCGGTGTTCTCCCTCGACGCGGTGATTACCGCCGTGGGCATGGTCGATGAGTTGGCGGTGATGATGATCGCGGTGATCATTTCCATCGGCTTGATGATCGTCGCGAGCAAGCCGCTGACCCGCTTCGTCAACGCGCACCCGACGGTGATCATGCTGTGCCTGGGCTTCTTGATGATGATCGGTTTTGCCCTGACCGCCGAAGGCCTGGGCTTTCATATTCCGAAAGGCTACCTGTACGCGGCGATTGGTTTCTCGATCCTGATCGAGGTGTTCAACCAGATTGCCCGGGCCCGGCGCAAGAAGTCGGCGCAAGGCGTGTTGCCCGTGCGTGAGCGCACCGCCCACGCGGTGATGCGCTTGCTCGGCGGGCGCAACCTGACGGAGGACGAGGTGGGCGAAGAGGTGGTCGATCTGTTGGGTGAACCGGATGTGACTCAGGGCCCGCTGTTCGACCGACGTGAGCGCGTAATGATCAGCGGCGTGCTGCAACTGGCCGAGCGGCCGATCCGCAGCTTGATGACGCCGCGGGCCAGGGTCGACTTTATCGATTTGGCAGACGATCGCGACACTATCCGTCTGAAACTGATGCGTTCGTCCTACTCGCGCCTGCCGTTGATCCGCAACGGTGCTGCCGATGAGCCATTAGGTTTTGTGCATAAGAAGGAATTGCTCAAGGATTACCTGGCGGGCAACGAACCGGACCTTGAGCGGTTGGTGCGGCGGGCGATCAATTTGCTGGAGAGCTGCTCGATCCTCAACGCCCTGGAGCAGATGCGCCAAGCCTCGACCCACATCGCGTTCGTGATCAACGAATACGGTGATTTCATCGGCGTGTTGAGCATGACCGATATCCTCGAATCCATCGCCGGTGAGCTGCCGGACGCCAGTGAGATCGAAGGGCCGGGCATCGTCAGGAACGGCGGGTGATACACATGACGTTGCGCCCTAGTGCGAGGCGTAGCGCTTGAAGAGGTGCTCGACGAACTGTGTCTGTTCTGTCTGGGGGCCAAACCCCTTGGCTTTCTCCACCATCTGGCCGTTGAGGTAGATCAGCAGGGTCGGAGTGCCTGTGACTTGCGGGTGCTTCGGCGTCTCTGCGCAATCGAGTACCAGGCTGACTGTGTCAGGGTGTTCCCCGGCAATGCGCTTGAACAGCGGCACCGCGTTCGAGCAGGCGGCGCAGTGGCTTGAGACGAACAACAGGAATACTGGACGGGATGTACTCAGCACCCGTTGATAATCCTCGGCATTGGCAATAATCGCGTTGGCATACCCCATGATGGCTTTCCTCCTGGACAGACACTGTTGTTTGCCAACGCTAAGCGCGGCGTGCGCCGTCGTCTACTGTCAACCTTCACAGGTCTGCTTCATGCCCCGTAACAGTGCGGGGTAACGCTGGCGTGGTGCGCTCGGTTGAGCCTGTCACCGCCGTGTGGGGCCTTGGGTAGCAACGTGATTGCCACTGCTGGCACTGCGCCTTGTCGCTTCTCAAGATTTATCCGTCTGATTTAGAACGAGTTTATTCCCTGCATATTTTTCCGTTGCTGCGTATGGCACACTTTCTGCTGTCTATTCCGTTGTTACATACTAAGTTCCGGTATAGCGGAATACACAACTCCTGGAGTGCTTGTCATGCATCACCGACCTTCCGTGTTCAAAGCGTGTGTTTTTCTCTTCGCCGCATCGGCTTCCCTCGCAAGCACTGTGCAGGCGGCGGGTAGCAAGCTCGATGATGTGCTCAAGCGTGGGCATCTGATCGTGGGTACAGGCAGTACCAATGCGCCGTGGCACTTCCAGGGAGCGGATGGCAAGTTGCAGGGGTTTGATATCGACATCGGCCGCATCGTGGCCAAGGGCTTGTTCAATGACCCGAGCAAGGTCGAGTTTGTGGTGCAGTCCTCCGACGCGCGGATTCCCAACCTGCTGACCGACAAAGTCGACATGAGTTGCCAGTTCATTACCGTCACCGCCAGCCGTGCGCAGCAGGTGGCGTTTACCCTGCCGTACTACCGCGAAGGCGTCGGCCTGCTGCTGCCGAACAACAGCAAATACAAGGAAATCGAGGACCTGCAGGCCGCTGGCGACGGCGTCACCGTGGCCGTGCTGCAAAACGTCTACGCCGAAGAACTGGTCCACCAGGCGCTGCCCAAGGCCAAGGTCGACCAGTACGACAGCGTCGACCTGATGTACCAGGCGGTGAACTCCGGCCGCGCCGATGCCGCCGCCACTGACCAGTCTTCGGTCAAGTACCTGATGGTGCAGAACCCTGGGCGCTACCGCAGCCCGGCGTATGCCTGGAGCCCGCAAACCTACGCGTGCGCGGTCAAGCGTGGCGACCAGGACTGGCTGAACTTCGTCAACACCGCACTGCACGAAGCCATGACCGGTGTGGAATTCCCCACCTACAAGGCCTCGTTCAAGCAATGGTTCGGCGTCGACCTGCCGGAGCCGGCGATTGGTTTCCCCGTCGAGTTCAAGTGATTCGTGAAAACCGGGGCGCCGCGAACGGCGCCCCCATCAGGTACTGTCGACCATGAACTATCAGTTGAACTTTGCCGCCGTGTGGCGCGACTTCGACACCTTGCTGGCGGGGCTGTGGCTGGGCCTCGAACTGGCGCTGCTGTCGATCGCCATCGGTTGCGTGATCGGCCTGCTGATGGCGTTTGCCATGCTGTCCAAGCACCGCGCGCTGCGCCTGTTGGCCTCGGTGTATGTGACGGTGGTGCGCAATACGCCGATCCTGGTGCTGATCCTGTTGATCTACTTCGCCTTGCCCAGCCTGGGTATCCGCCTGGACAAGATCCCGTCGTTCATCATCACGCTGTCGCTGTACGCCGGTGCCTACCTGACCGAAGTGTTCCGCGCCGGGCTGTTGAATATTCCCAAGGGCTTGCGCGAAGCCGGGTTGGCCATCGGCCTGGGCGAGTGGCGGATCCGCGCCTATATCACCGTGCCGGTGATGCTGCGCAACGTACTGCCGGCGCTGTCGAACAACTTCATTTCGCTGTTCAAGGACACCTCGCTGGCCGCCGCGATCGCGGTGCCGGAGCTGACCTATTACGCCCGCAAGATCAACGTCGAAAGCTACCGGGTGATTGAAACCTGGCTGGTCACGACCGCGCTCTATGTGGCCGCCTGTTACCTGATCGCCATGCTGCTCCGTTACTTGGAACAGCGTCTGGCGATCCGTCGTTAGAAGAGGCTCGCATGTACCAATCCCCCAGCTGGCTGCATGAGTTGTGGATCGCCCGGGACACCCTCTGGGCCGGGTTCCAGGCCAGCGTCTATGTCTCGGCGCTGGCGATTATCTTCGGCACCCTGATCGGCATCGTCGCCGGGTTGATCCTGACCTACGGCAGATTCTGGATGCGCCTGCCGTTTCGCCTGTATGTCGACCTGATCCGTGGCACGCCGGTGTTTGTGCTGGTGCTGGCATGTTTCTACATGCTGCCGGCGCTCGGTTGGCAGATCAGCGCGTTCCAGGCCGGTGCGGTCGGGCTCACACTGTTCTGCGGCTCCCACGTCGCGGAGATCGTGCGCGGCGCGCTGCAAGCCATTCCCCGCGGGCAAATGGAAGCGGGCAAGGCGATTGGCCTGACGTTCCACCAGTCCCTGGGCTACGTGCTGTTGCCCCAGGCGCTGCGGCAGATTTTGCCGACCTGGGTCAATTCCTCCACGGAAATCGTCAAGGCCTCGACCCTGCTGTCGGTGATCGGTGTCGCCGAGTTGCTGCTCAGCACCCAGCAGGTGATCGCGCGCACCTTCATGACCCTGGAGTTCTACCTGTTCGCGGGTGTTCTGTTTTTTGTCATCAACTACGCCATCGAGTTATTCGGGCGCTACATTGAAAAGCGGGTGGCCTTGCCATGAACCAACCTCAAACGACCCAACCGCTGCTGGACATTCGCGGCCTGCGCAAACAATACGGCACGGTGGAAGTGCTCAAGGGCGTCGACCTGTCCATGCAGCGCGGCAACGTGGTGACGTTGATCGGCTCCAGCGGCTCGGGCAAGACCACGCTGCTGCGCTGCGTCAACCTGCTCGAAGAGTTCCAGGGCGGTCAGATCAGCCTGGATGGCGAGTCCATCGGCTACAGCGACATCGCCGGCAAGCGCGTGCGCCACCCGGAGCGGGTGATCGCCCAGCACCGCGCCATGACCGGCATGGCCTTCCAGCAGTTCAACCTGTTCCCGCACCTGACGGCGCTGCAGAACGTCACCCTGGGCTTGTTGAAAGTTAAGAAAATGCCTAAGGACGAAGCCGTGGCCTTGGCGGAAAAATGGTTGGACCGTGTAGGGCTCCTGGAACGCCGCAATCACTTCCCCGGCCAGTTGTCCGGCGGCCAGCAACAGCGCGTGGCCATCGCCCGTGCGATTGCGATGAACCCCAGCCTGATGCTGTTCGACGAAGTCACCTCGGCCCTCGACCCGGAACTGGTGGGCGAAGTACTCAGTGTGATCAAGGGCCTGGCGGAAGAGGGCATGACCATGTTGCTGGTGACCCATGAGATGCGCTTTGCCTACGAAGTCTCGGACAAAATCGTCTTCATGAATCAGGGGCGCATTGAAGAACAGGGCTCGGCGAAGGACATCTTCGAACGCCCGCAGTCGCCGCGCCTGGCGGAATTCCTGAAGAACATTCGTTTTTAACTGTCAGTCAAGGAGCACTATTTATGAGCATTACTCGTTACGGCACCGGCAGCACCGCCGGCGGCGGCCAGCCTCGGCCTTTCGCCCGCGCGGTGGAAGCGGACGGCTGGCTCTACGTCTCGGGCCAGGTGCCAGCGGTGGACGGTGAAATCATCAGCGGCGGTATCGTCGAGCAAACCCGCCAGACGATGCGCAACGTGGTGGCGATTCTCGAAGAGGCCGGCTACACCTTGAACGACGTGGTGCGCGTCGGCGTGTGGCTGGAAGACCCACGGGATTTCTGGAGCTTCAACAAAGTCTTCGGCGAATACTTCAGCCCCGAACACGCCCCGGCACGTGCCTGCGTGCAGGCCAACATGATGGTGGATTGCAAGGTCGAGATCGATTGCGTGGCCTACAAGAAAAAGGGCTAAATGCCCCACTCTCAAGACCACATCAAATCCAATGTGGGAGGGGGCTTGCCCCCGATAGCGGTGTATCAGCAACAGATGTGTCCACTGGCACACCGCCATCGGGGGCAAGCCCCCTCCCACAAGGGATCACTGTGCAGCACACACCTTTCAGCGGACCGAAACCTCCATGACCGAAGACACCATCAAACGCCGCGCCAAAGGCCTGGACCGTGCATTCGACATCCTCGATTTCCTCAAGGAAGTCGGCCAGCCCCTGCGCCCGAATGATATCGCCAGCGGCATCGGCAGCCCCAAGTCCACGGTCTACGAGTTGGTCGCCTCCTTACTGGAACGCCGCATCCTGGAAACCGTGGGCAAGGACGGGCACGTCTACCTCGGCCGTCAGCTGTACTTCCTCGGCCAGGCGCACCTGCGCCATTTCGACCTGACCCGCGAGGCCGACCACGCCTTGCAGGCAATCGTCAGCCAGACCCACGAAACCGCGCAGATGTGCCTGCTCAACGGGCGCAAATACACGGTGGCGCTGATGCGTGAAGGCGAGCGGCATTTCCGGATTTCCTCGGACATCGGCGAAAACGCACCGATCCCGTGGACCGCGTCCGGGCGCCTGTTGCTGGGGCATTTGAGCGACCAGCAGATCGTCGAGCTGATCGACCCCGACGATTTCATCCTGCCGGACGGCCAGCGCTTGCCGCTGGAGACCTTCCTCGCACAGATCCGTCAGGCCAGCGTCGATGGCTTCTTTTCCTTCGACAGCGTGGCCGACACCTTTACCCATTGCTTTGCCGCCCCGGTCCGGGACGCGCAGGGCGTCAGCATTGCGACCCTGTGCATCGTCGCGCCCCGCGCCGATGCCAGTAAAAACTACAACGACTACCGCCGGGTGTTGATCGAAAGCGCCAACAACCTGGCCCGTCGCATCAACGAATAGGAGCAGTTCATGCCTGCCATCAACGCCGTTGCAAAGGGCGCCGCCGCTGTCGGCGCCCATCTGGTCCGTGACGTCAGCCTGCCGGCCCTGGTGCTGCACCGCGACGCCCTCGAACACAACATCCGCTGGATGCAGGCCTTTGTCAGCAACAGCGGCGCCGAGCTTGCGCCCCATGGCAAAACCAGCATGATGCCGGCCCTGTTCCAGCGCCAGATCGCCGCCGGTGCCTGGGGCATCACCCTGGCCAGCGCGGTACAGACCCGCGCCGCCTATGCCGGCGGTGTGCGCCGTGTGTTGATGGCCAACCAACTGGTGGGCGCGCCGAACATGGCGTTGATCGCCGACTTGCTGGCCGACGCAGACTTCGACTTCCACTGCCTGGTCGACCACCCGGACAACGTCGCCGACCTGGGCCTGTTCTTCGCCGCCCGTGGCCTGCGCCTGAATGTGATGATCGAGTACGGCGTGGTCGGCGGCCGTTGCGGTTGCCGCAGCGAGCAAGAGGTGCGTGACCTGGCCACGGCGATCAAGGCCCAGCCGGCGTTGGCCCTGACCGGTATCGAAGGCTACGAAGGCGTGATTCACGGCGAACACGCCATCACTGGCATCCGCGACTTCGCCGCGAGCCTGGTGCGCCTGGCGGTGGACCTGCAGAACAACGGCTCGTTCGACCTGGCCAAGCCCATCGTCACCGCGTCGGGGTCGGCCTGGTATGACCTGATCGCCGAGTCCTTCGAGGCGCAAAACGCCGCCGGGCGTTTCCTCAGCGTGCTGCGTCCCGGCAGCTACGTGGCCCATGACCATGGCATCTACAAAGACGCGCAATGCTGCGTGCTCGACCGGCGCAGCGACCTCAGCGAAGGCCTGCGCCCGGCGTTGGAAGTCTGGGCCCACGTGCAATCGTTGCCTGAGCCTGGCTTCGCGGTGGTCGCCCTGGGCAAGCGCGATGTGGCCTACGACGCCGGTTTGCCGGTGCCGCTCAAGCGCTACAAGGCTGGGATCGTGCCGGCGCAAGGCGATGATGTGAGCGCGTGCAAGGTCACCGCGGTGATGGACCAGCATGCGTTCATGAGCGTCGCGCCGGGGGTTGAGCTGCGCATCGGCGACATTATTTCCTTCGGCACTTCCCACCCGTGCCTGACGTTCGACAAGTGGCAGGTCGGTTGCCTGGTGGATGAGCAACTGCAGGTGATCGAGTCACTGCATACCTGCTTCTAGACCGCGTCGCCTCCATCGTGAGCAAACCCGCTGCGCCCTTTGGATGTGTGAACACATTCAAAGGTAGGAGCGGGCTCGCCCGCGAAGGGGCCATCAGCCGCACCGGAGACAACAGGCATGAACACCACACCCCGCATCGCCCTCATCGGCGAATGCATGATCGAACTGCAACACCGCGCCGACGGCAGCCTGCACCAGAGCTTCGGCGGCCACCCTGAACGCCGCGGTGTACCTGCGCCGCGAGTTGGGGGCGCTCGGCCACGTCGACTACGTCACCGCCCTGGGCGATGACAGCTTCAGCGACGCCATGTGCCAACAGTGGACCGACGAAGGCCTGGGCCTGAGCATGGTCCAGCGCCTGCCCGGGCGGTTGCCGGGGTTGTACTGCATCCAGACCGACGCCAACGGCGAGCGCAAATTCCTCTACTGGCGCAACGAAGCGGCCGTGCGCGACTGCTTCACCACGCCCGCCGCCGCACCGATCCTGGCAGCGTTGCCGGGCTATGACGTGGTGTATTTCAGCGGCATCACCCTGGCGGTGCTCGGTGAAGTCGGGCGCGAGCGCTTGTTGCAGGCCTTGATCGAAACCCGTCGGCGCGGCGGCCGGGTGGTGTTCGACAACAACTACCGGCCGCGTTTGTGGGCGAGTGTCGAGGCGGCGCGTGCGGCCTATCACAAAGTGTTGGCCGAGGTGGATATGGCCTTGCTGACCGAAGATGACGAGCGCGCGTTGTTTGGTTATGCCGACAGCGAGCAGGTGTTCGCAGCGTATCCGGCAGTCGCGGAAGTCGTGCTCAAGCGCGGCGCCGAGGACTGTTTGCTCCGTTGCGCAGGCCAGCGTTTTGCGGTGCCGGCGTTGCCGGTCGAGACGGTGGTGGACACCACGGCGGCGGGGGACTCGTTCAGCGCGGCGTACCTGGCCAGTCGGCTCAAGGGCGGCTCGCCGCAAGAGGCGGCCTTGGCCGGGCATCGGTTGGCGAGCCGGGTGATCCAGGTGCCGGGGGCGTTGATTCCTAGATAGGGGGTGAATGGCCGCCTGCGGCGGATCGGGGGCAAGCCCCCTCCCACAGTGAGCGCAATGCGGTTGAATGTGGGAGGGGGCTTGCCCCCGATAGCGGCCTAAAGCCAACCCCTCAATCCCGATAAAACACCTGCACCAAGTGATACCCAAACTTGCTCTTGACCGGCCCATGCACCACCCGCAGCGGCTTCTTGAAGATCACCGCATCAATCGCGCCGACCATCTGCCCCGGCCGGATCTCGCCCAGATCGCCGCCGCGCTTGCCGGACGGGCAGGTGGAATACTTCTTGGCCAGCACATCGAACGCTTCACCCTTGGCGATGCGCTGCTTGAGCTGTTCGGCTTCTTCACTGGTTTTCACCAGGATATGGCGGGCTTGGGCTTTCATGGTTCTCTACCGGGGTGTGCGACGGCGCGCGATTATGCCTGAACTGGATCGTCGACGCTGATCATGCTGCGGATTTTGGTGGCGAGCACGTCGATGGAAAACGGCTTGGCCACCATGTCCATGCCGTCTTCCAGAAAGCCCTGGCGTTCGGCGGCTTTTTCCGCATAACCGGTCATGAACAGGATGCGCAGGCCCGGGCGGTGCTGACGGGCGATTTCCGCCAGTTGCCGGCCGTTCATGCCCGGCAGACCGACGTCGGTCACCAGCAAATCCACGCGCAAGTCCGATTCCAGCAGCGGCAAGGCCGTGCGTGCATCCGCGGCCTGGTGCGCGGTGTAGCCCAGTTCATCGAGGACATTGACCACCAGCATGCGTACCGCCGGGTCGTCCTCGACCACCACCACAGCCTCTCCGGCCAGGGCCACGGGCGCGGCCTCACTGAGGCTGGCCGGCAAGCTGCTTGCCAGGGAAGTGCCGTGCAGGCGCGGCAGATACAAGCGCACGCAGGTGCCCTGGCCCGGTTCGCTGTGGAGGGTCACATGGCCGCCGGATTGCTGGGCGAAGCCATAGATCATCGACAGCCCCAGGCCGGTGCCCTGGCCGATGGGCTTGGTGGTGAAAAACGGATCGAAGGCTTTGGCCAGGATTTTCGGCGCCATGCCGGTGCCGTTGTCGCGCACGCCGAGCATCACGTAATCACCGGCCTTGACCGGTTCCGGGGTGGTGATGTCGGTGCCGTCGAGGTAGCTGTTGGCGGTTTCGATCAGCAGTTCGCCGCCATCGGGCATCGCATCCCGCGCGTTGATCACCAGGTTGAGCAGGGCGTTCTCCAACTGGCTGGCGTCGCTGTTCACCGGCCAGATATCGTGGCCCAGTTGCACCTTGAGCGTGATGTGCGCGCCCTTGGTGCGCTGGAACAAGTCTTCCAGCGAGGCCACCAACTGGTTCGGGTCGAGCGGGCGGCGGTCCAGTGACTGGCGCCGCGAGAACGCCAGCAGGCGGTGGGTGAGGGCGGCGGCGCGATGGGCGGAGGCCACGGCGGCGTCGGCAAAGCGGCCGATGTCGTCGCTGCGCCCGGCGGCGATGTAGCGTTGCATCAGGTCCAGGCTGCCGATGATGCCGGTGAGCATATTGTTGAAGTCATGGGCGATGCCGCCGGTGAGTTGGCCCACCGCTTCCATCTTCTGCGCGTGGCGCAGGGCGTCTTCGGCGCGTTCGCGTTCGACCATCTCGTTTTGCAGGCGCTGGTTGGCCTCGGCCAGTGCCAGGGTGCGCTGGGCCACACGCTCTTCGAGGTTTTCGTTGAGGTGGCGCAGGCGTTGCTCGGTGCTTTGCTGGGCTTTGAGGCTGGCTTCGGAGCGCTGTTGCAGTTCCTGGGTGAACTGGCGGCGCTCGTTGGTTTCGATGGCGGTGACGAGGATGCCGGCGACGCTGCCGCGTTCATCGCGGATCGGGCTGTAGGTCAGGTCGAGCCAGATCTCGGTGTCGCGCTGGTTGCGTTGCAGCACAAAGCGCTGCTCGCTGAAGGCGCGCACCTGGCCGCTGAAGACCGCGTCATAGATCGGCGCGGTGAAACTGTGCAATTCCGGCCAGGTCTGGTGCGCCGGCTGGCCCATCGCGTCGGGGTGCTTGTTGCCCGCCAGCAGGGCGAAGGCGTCGTTGTAGAGTTGGATGAGTTCGCGGCCCCACAACAGCTGCATCGGCATCGGCGAGTGGACGACGATATCCACGGCGGTACGCAGGCTTTGCGGCCAATCATTGGCCTCACCGAGCGGGTTTTTGGCCCAGTCCAGCCGCGCAATCAATGCGGCGGCTTCGCTACCGGTGGATGTTTCCTTCATAAAAAGCCCTGAGCGTAACGCTTTGAAAAATGACAACAGCGATTATCCGGTGGGATAACGGTGGGTGACTACCCCCGAAAAATAGCATGCATTGGGCTTTTTTCTGCAAATGAGTGCGTTGGCGCTGAAACCTTTCATCTTAAAGCGCCAGCTCAGGTCGGTCGCGAAACTGTGCCAGGGCCTCCGGGTTGGCCAGCGCGTCGGTGTTTTTCACCGATTCGCCGTGTACCACATTGCGCACCGCCAGTTCGACGATCTTACCGCTGATGGTGCGCGGGATATCGCTGACAGCGAGGATCTTCGCCGGTACATGGCGTGGTGTGGTATTGGCGCGGATCACCTGGCGGATCTGCTGTTCGAGGGCGTCATCCAGTTCGACGCCGTCGTCGAGTCGCACGAACAGCACGACTCGCACATCGTCTTGCCAGCGTTGGCCAATGGCCAGGCTTTCCAGCACTTGCGGGACTTTTTCCACCTGCCGATAGATCTCGGCGGTGCCGATCCGCACGCCGCCAGGGTTGAGCACCGCGTCGGAGCGCCCGTGAATCAGCAGGCTGCCGTTGGGCCGCTGTTCGGCGTAGTCGCCCTGGGCCCACACGCCGGGGAATTGGCTGAAATAGGAGGCGCGCAGCTTTTTCTGCTGCGGGTCGTTCCACAGGCCGATGGGCATGGCGGGGAAGTGCCGGGTACACACCAGTTCGCCTTTTTCACCGAGCAACGGCCGCCCCTGGTCGTCCCACACCTCGATGGCCATCGCCAGGCTCTTGCATTGCATTTCGCCGCGGCGTACCGGCAGCACCGGGTTGCCGATGACGAAGCAGGAGACGATATCGGTGCCGCCAGACATCGATGACAGGCACACCTCGGCCTTGATCTCGCGGTACACGTAGTCGTAGCTCTGCGGCGACAGCGGCGAGCCAGTCGAAATCAGGCCCTTGAGGCTGCTCAGGTCATGGCTCAGGCGCGGCTGCAGGCCGGCTTTTTCCAGGGTGGCGAGGAACTTGGGGCTGGTGCCGAACACGCTGATCCGTTCCGCGTCGATCAGGTCGATCAAGCGCTCGGGGCCAGGGTGAAACGGCGAACCGTCGTACAGCACGGCGGTGGCGCCGAGCGCGAGTACCGAAACCAGCCAGTTCCACATCATCCAGCCGCAGGTGGTGTAGTAGAACAGGCAATCCTCGCGGGACAGGTCCGCATGCAGGCCGTGCTCCTTGAGGTGGGTGAGCAGCACGCCGCCGGTGCCGTGGATGATGCATTTGGGCACGCCGGTGGTGCCGCTGGAATAGAGGATATACAGCGGATGGTCGAACGGCACCGCGACGAACTCAGGCGCGCCGCCGGGTTGGTAGAAGTCACTCCACAGCGCGACATTGGCGTCGCTCCGATAGTCCTCGACCCGCGCCTGGGGCCGGGCATACGGCACGACGATCAGGTGCTGCAGGGAGGGCAGGCGTTCGAGGATCTCGTTGAGCTTGGCGCTCTGATCGATGGTTTTGCCGGCGTAGCGGTAACCGGCGCAGGCGATCAGCACCTTGGGCTCGATCTGGCCGAAACGGTCGATCACGCCTTGGGTGCCGAAGTCCGGCGATGAGCACGACCAGATCGCGCCCAGGCTGGTGGTGGCCAGCATGCCGACCAGGGTTTGCCAGGTGTTGGGCATGCACGCGGCAACCCGATCGCCCAGCCCGACCCCGGCCGCCCGCAGGCTGCGTTGCAGGCCGGCGACGTGGGCCGCCAGTTCGGCGTAGCTCAGTTGCTCGCGCTGGCCGTCTTCGCTGATGGCGACCACGGCGGGGTGAGCGTCGCGACGGCGCAGCAGGTGCTCGGCAAAGTTCAGGGTTGCGCCGGGGAACCACTCGGCGCTGGGCATCGCGGCGCCTTCGATCAATACCGCGCTGGGCGGGCTGCGAAACTGCACGTCGAAAAACGCCACGATCGCCTGCCAGAAGTCGGCGCGCTGGTCGATGCTCCACTGGTGCAACGCCGGGTAGTCGTCGAGCTGCACGCTGTAGCGGTCATTGATAAAGCGCCGGAACTGGTCCATCCGGGTGTGACGGATGCGTTCGGCGGAGGGTTGCCAGAGGATCTCGGACATAAGCACGTCTCTTATTCTTGTACAGTTCTTCCAAACAGTGGAGTTCGAATGTGGGAGGGGCGGTGCGACGATTCGACTTGCCCCCGATGGCGGAGTATCAGCTAGCACATGCGGTACTGACCCACTGCCATCGGGGGCAAGTCGAATCGTCGCACCGCCCCTCCCACATTGGATTTTCTGTGTTTTGTCTATTGGGCCAGCCAACCACCATCGATGTTCCATGCCGCGCCGCGCACTTGGGCACCGGCCTCGCTGCACAAAAACAATACCAGCTCACCCAGTTGCGGCGGGGTGACGAACTCCAGCGACGGCTGCTTCTCTGCCAGTAAATCATGTTGCGCCTGCTGCGGGTCGACGCCGTTGGCCGCGCGATCATCGATCTGCTTCTGCACCAGCGGCGTCAGCACCCAGCCGGGGCAGATCGCGTTGCAGGTCACGTTGCTGGTGGCGGTTTCCAGGCCGACTACCTTGGTCAGGCCAATCACGCCATGCTTGGCCGCGACGTAGGCGGCCTTGCCCACCGAACCCACCAGGCCATGCACCGAGGCGATATTGACGATGCGCCCCCAGCCCTTGGCCTTCATGCCCGGCAGGCTCAGGCGCGTGCTGTGGAACACCGACGACAGGTTGATCGCGATGATCGCATCCCAGCGCTCCACCGGAAACTCGTCCACCGCTGCCACATGCTGGATGCCGGCGTTGTTGACCAGAATATCCACGCCGCCGAATTCGCGCTCGGCGTAGGCGAGCATGTCGGCGATCTGCGCCGGGTCGCTGACGTCCGCCGGGTGATGCCCGACCTTGCCGCCGAACGCCTGTACCTGGGCGATCACCGCGCTGGCGTCGCCGAAGCCGTTGAGGATCAGGTTGGCGCCGGCCTCGGCCAGGCTCAGCGCTATGCCCAGGCCGATACCGCTGGTGGAGCCGGTGACCAGGGCGGTCTTGCCGTTCAAATTCGTCATGAAAACCTCACACAATGCCGGTGGCGTAGAAAGTACCGATCACCACGAACACCGCGAGGGTCTTAATGATCGTGATGCCGAAGATGTCCTTGTAGGCTTCGCGGTGGGTCAGCCCGGTGACCGCCAGCAAGGTGATCACCGCGCCGTTGTGGGGCAGGGTGTCCATGCCGCCGCTGGCCATGGCCGCGACCCGGTGCAGCACTTCAAGGGGAATATTCGCCGCATGGGCCGCCGCAATGAAACTCTCGGACATCGCCGCCAGGGCGATGCTCATGCCGCCGGACGCCGAGCCGGTGATACCGGCCAGCAGCGTCACGGTAATCGCTTCGTTGACCAGCGGGTTGGGGATGCCCTTGAGCCAGTCCGCCAGCACCAGAAAGCCCGGCAGCGAGGCGATCACCGCACCGAAGCCGTATTCCGAGGCGGTGTTCATCGCCGCCAGCAGCGCACCGCTGACCGCGCTCTTACTGCCTTCGGCGAGCTTGCTTTTGATCGCTGACCAGCCGAACACCAGCACCATCACGATGCCCACCAGCAACGCCGCCTGCACCGCCCAGATCGCGGTGAGTTTGGCGATTTCGGTGGTCACCGGCGCGCTCATGCCCGGCAGGCTGAGGCTGTGGGTCTTGCCGTACCACTGTGGGATCCAGTGAGTGAACAGCAGGTTCATCACGCCCACCAGGAGCAGCGGCGACAGCGCGATCCAGGGGTTGGGCAGGCTCAGGTTCTCGGCGGTTTCCGGCTCGTTGCGCAGTTCGGTGCCGTAGCCTTCACCGGCCCGTTGCGCCTTGTTGCGCTGGCGCGCCAGGTAGAGCATGCCGCTGCAGAACACGAAGATCGTGCCGATCAGCCCCAGCCACGGCGCAGCCCAGGCGGTGGTGTTGAAGAACGTGCTGGGGATGATGTTCTGGATCTGCGGCGTGCCGGGCAGCGCGTCCATGGTGAACGAGAACGCGCCGAGGGCGATGGTCGCCGGGATCAGGCGCTTGGGGATGTCGCTCTGGCGGAACATCTCCGCCGCGAACGGGTACACCGCAAACACCACCACGAACAGCGACACGCCGCCGTAGGTGAGCAGGGCGCAGACCAGCACGATCACCAGCATCGCCTGGCGCGTGCCGAGCAAGCGGATTGCGGCCGCCACAATCGAGCGCGAGAAACCCGACAGCTCGATCAGCTTGCCGAACACGGCACCGAGCAGGAACACCGGAAAATACAGTTTGATGAAACCGACCATTTTCTCCATGAACACCCCGGTAAACGCCGGGGCGACCGCGGACGGGTCGGTGAGCAGGACAGCGCCGAGGGCGGCGATGGGGGCAAACAAGATGACGCTGTAGCCACGGTAGGCAGCCAGCATCAGCAGCGCGAGGGCTGCCAAGGCAATGATCACACTCATGGTGTGTCTCCATCAGATTGTTATTTTTGTGGGGTGATGCGTTGGAGGAGGGTTATAGCGAGATGCGTGCCATGTTCATAACCTATTGAAATACATAGATATTATTGTATCCATGAACAAACTTTTCAGATCTGGTCTCAATTCAGAGACAAAAACACATCAAAGGTGGGAGGGGGCTTGCCCCCGATAGCGGTGGGTCTGTAAAGAATAGGCTGACTGAGGCACTGCCATCGGGGGCAAGCCCCCTCCCACAAGGATTGTCTTTGTTTTGAGAATTTTGTCTCTTTATTGAGATGCGGCCAGGCCCAGCGCGACCATTTTCTTGTACAAGGTCGACCTGCCCAGCCCCAAGCGCTGGGCCGCGGCCACCACGTTCCCGCCGCAGGCCTTGAGCGCCGCAGTGATCAACTGCCGATCGAAGCGCTCCCGCGCCGCTGCGAACGTCTCGCCTTCGAACGTTTCCATCGCCTCGCGCGCCACCGGGCTGAACGTGCCGATCGCGGCGCGAATCTCAGCCGCGCCCAACACCCGGTCATCGCTCAACAACGCCGCGCGTTCCAGCACGTTGCGCAGTTCGCGGATATTCCCCGGCCATGCATGCCGCGCCAACAGCGCCAGGGCCTCGCGGTCCAGTTCGTGATGGCTGCGCAGGTCTTCGAGGATCGCTTCGCTCAGCGCCGGAATATCTTCCAGGCGTTCGCGCAACGGCGGCACCTGGATCGGCAGCACATTCAGCCGGTAATACAGGTCGGCGCGAAACTCGCCGCGTTTGATCGCCGCTTCCAGGTCCATGGACGTGGCGGCGATCACCCGCACGTCGCTGTGCCGCATCTCGTTGGAGCCGACCGGTTCGTATTCCTTCTCCTGCAACACCCGCAACAGCTTGCTTTGCAGCGGCAGGGGCATGTCGCCGATTTCATCGAGAAACAGCGTGCCGCCCTGGGCGATCTGCAACTTGCCGGGGCGGCCTTTGCGGTCGGCGCCGGTAAACGCGCCGGGCGCGGTGCCGAAGAACTCGGCTTCGAGCAGGTCATGGGGAATGGCCGCGCTGTTGATACTGACAAATGCCTTGTGCGCCCGCGTCGAGGCGCCGTGGATCGCCTGGGCCAGCAACTCCTTGCCGGTGCCGGTCTCGCCGAGCAGCAACACCGGCGACTCGGCACTCGCACTGCGCCGTGCGCGGCGTTTGACTTCGAGGCTGGTGGCGCTGGTGCCGATAAAGTGCGCAAAGGTGTACTTGCTCTGGCGTGAACGCAGCAGCGAGCGGGTGGACGCCAGTTCTTGCTGCATGCTCAGGTAACGCTCGATCAGCGGCGACAGGTTGCGCAGCTCATCGAACAGCGCAAAGCCGATGGCGCCGATCACCGCGCCGGCGTCGTTGTGGATCGGCAGGCGCATCACCACCAACGGGCCTTTGGGTGTGTCCTGGATATCCAGCAGGATCGGCTGGTCGTTGCGCACCACCTGGCGCAACAGGCTGTTGGCGATGACCTGTTCGCAGGGTTGGCCGATGGCTTCGTCGGCGCTCTTGAGGCCGAAGCGCTTGGCGTAGCGCTCGTTCATCCACACGATGTTCGCGTCGCGGTCGACAATCACCGTGCCTTCGCTGGACTGCTCGATGATCTCGAACAGCGACTGGATGGCCAGGCCGCGAACCTGTTGGTAGTCCTTGAGGCTGGTACTCATGCGTGCAGAATCCTGTAGGAGCGAGCTTGCTCGCGAAAAACGTTAACGATGACGCGGGCCTGCTGGTTGAACGCGGTGTCCTTGCGCTTTTCGCGAGCAAGCTCGCTCCTACAAGGGGATGTGTGCGGCGGCCAGCAGTTCCTGGGTGTACGGGTGTTGCGGCGATTCAAACACATCATGGCTGGCGCCGCGCTCCACCACCTTGCCGTCCTTGATCACGATCATGTCGTGGGCCATGGCGCGCACCACGGCCAGGTCATGGCTGATGAACAGGTAGGTCAGGCCGTATTTGTCCTGCAGCTCACGCAGCAACGCCACCACTTGCTTCTGCACCGTGCGGTCGAGGGCCGAGGTGGGTTCGTCGAGCAGCATCAGCGCCGGCTTGAGCACCAGTGCGCGGGCGATGGCGATGCGCTGGCGCTGGCCACCGGAAAACTCGTGGGGGTAACGATACCGGCTGGCCGGGTCGAGGCCGACGTCCTTGAGCACCTGGATCACCTGCGCGTCACACTCGGCGAGGCTGCACGGTGCGTGGACTTCCAGGCCTTCGCTGATGATCTGCTGCACCGACATGCGCGGGCTGAGGCTGCCGTAAGGGTCCTGGAACACCACCTGCATCTGCTTGCGCCACGGGCGCATCTGTTTGTGGTTGAGCGCGTCGAGGGCGACGCCCTGGAAGCGGATGCTGCCGGTGGAGTCCAGCAGGCGCAGGATCGCCTGGCCCAGGGTGGATTTACCCGAGCCCGACTCGCCGACGATGCCCAGCGTCTTGCCGCGTTGCACGCTGAGGCTGATGCCGTCCACCGCGCGCAGGTAGGTCTTGCGCTGAAACAGGCCGCCGCCGAGGGGGAATTGCACGCTCAGGTCGTCGACCTGCAACACCGTTTCGCGCGTTTCGCCGCACAGCACCTCGCCCGCCGGTTCAGCGTCGAGCAGCAAGCGGCTGTAGGGGTGTTGTGGCGTGTTGAACAAGGTTTCGCAGTCGGCCTGTTCGACGATCTCGCCGGTATGCATCACGCACACGCGCTGCGCCATGCTGCGCACCAGGTTGAGGTCGTGGCTGATCAGCAGCAGCGACATGCCCAGGCGTTGCTGCAAGGATTTGAGCAGCAGCAGGATCTTGCGCTGCACGGTCACATCCAACGCGGTGGTGGGCTCGTCGGCGATCAGCAGTTCCGGCTCGCAGGCCAGGGCCATGGCGATCATCACGCGTTGGCGCTGGCCGCCGGAGAGTTGGTGCGGATAGGCCTTGAGCCGTTCCTGGGGGTTCTGGAGGCCGACCAGTTCGAGCAGTTCAATGATGCGCGCCTGTGCTGCTTTGCCGCCCATACCTTTGTGCAACAGCAGGGTTTCGCCGATCTGCTTTTCGATGCTGTGCAGCGGGTTGAGGGAGGTCATCGGCTCCTGGAAGATCATGGCGATGCGGTCGCCACGCAGCTTTTGCAGGGTGGCCGCCGATGCGCCGATCAACTCTTGGCCGCGATAGCGCACGGAGCCGCTGGTTTGCGTGCCGGCTTCAGGCAGCAGTTGCAGAATCGAAAGGGCCGTCACCGACTTGCCCGAGCCCGACTCGCCGACCAGCGCCAGGCACTCGCCGGGGCGCACATCCAGGCTCAGGTTGCGCACCACGGTCTGGCCGCTGAAGGCGACGCAGAGGTCGCGGATCTCGATCAGGTTGTCGCTCATACAGACTCACTCATGCACGGGGGTCGAAGGCATCGCGCAACGCCTCGCCGATAAATACCAGCAGCGACAGAATCAGCGCCAAGGTGAAAAACGCCGTCAGGCCCAGCCATGGCGCTTGCAGGTTCTGCTTGCCCTGGGCGATCAACTCACCCAGCGACGCGCTGCCCGCCGGCATGCCGAAGCCGAGGAAATCCAGGGCGCTCAAGGTGGAAATTGCGCCGGTCAAAATAAACGGCAGGTAGCTCAGGGTGGCCGTCATGGCATTGGGCAGGATGTGTCGGCGCATGATCTTGGCGTCGCTCAAACCCAGGGCCCGCGCCGCCTTGACGTACTCCAGGTTGCGCCCGCGCAGGAACTCGGCGCGCACCACGTCTACCAGGGCCAGCCAGGAAAACAGCGCCATGATCCCCAGCAGCCACCAGAAGTTCGGTTCGACAAAGCCGGACAGGATGATCAGCAGGTACAGCACCGGCAACCCGGACCACACTTCCAGCACCCGCTGACCGATCAGGTCGACCCAGCCGCCGTAGTAACCCTGCAACGCGCCCGCGGCGATGCCGATGCTCGCACTGATCGCGGTGAGCGCCAGGGCAAACAGGATCGACACCCGCGCGCCGAAGATCACCCGCGCCACCACGTCGCGCGACTGGTCGTCGGTGCCCAGCCAGTTCACCGCCGAGGGCGGGCTGGGGGCCGGGCGGGTCAGTTCGTAGTTGGGCGTGTCGTCGCTGAACGGCACCGGCGGGAACAGCATCCAGCCGCCGTCCTGCTTGATCAGCTTCTGCACGTAGTCGCTGCGATAGTCGGCCTGGAACGGCAATTGCCCGCCGAACTGCTGCTCGGTGTAGCGCTTGAACACCGGAAAATACAGCTCGTTCTTGAAGCTCAACACCAAGGGCTTGTCATTGGCGATCAACTCGCCGCCCAGGGTCAGGATGAACAGGCCGATAAACAGCCACAGTGACCACCAGCCGCGGCGGTTCTTCTTGAACCGCTCGAAACGCCGACGGGCCACGGGAGATAGATTGAACATCAGGCGTTCCTCGCGGCGAAGTCGATACGCGGGTCCACCAGGGTGTAGCAGAGGTCGCCGATCAGTTTTATCAAGAGGCCGAACAGGGTGAAGATAAACAGCGAACCGAACACCACCGGGTAGTCGCGGGACACCGCGGCTTCGTAGCTCATGCGCCCGAGGCCGTCGAGGGAAAAGATCACCTCGATCAGCAACGAGCCGGCAAAGAACACGCTGATAAACGCCTGGGGAATCCCCGAGATCACCAGCAGCATCGCATTGCGGAACACATGCCCGTACAGCACCTGCCGTTCGCTCAAGCCTTTGGCACGGGCGGTGACCACGTATTGGCGCGTGATCTCATTGAGGAACGAGTTTTTCGTCAGGATGGTCAGGGTGGCGAACCCGCCGATCACCAGCGCCGTAACCGGCAAGACCAGGTGCCAGAAATAGTCGGCGACCTTGCCCACCGTGCTCAGTTCGTCGAAGTTTTCCGAGACCAGGCCGCGCACCGGGAACCAGTTCAGCGAGGTGCCGCCGGCGAACACCACGATCAGGAACATCGCAAACAGGAACGCCGGCATCGCATAGCCGATCACGATGGCGGTGCTGCTCCACACATCGAAGTTGCTGCCATGGCGCACCGCCTTGCGGATCCCCAGGGGAATTGACACCAGGTAGGTGATCAGCGTGGCCCACAGGCCGAGGGAGATGGTCACCGGCATCTTTTCCAGGATCAGGTCGGTGACGGTCGCGCCGCGAAAGAAGCTGTTGCCGAAGTCCAGCCGGGCGTAGCTCTTGAGCATCAGCCACAGGCGCTCCGGCGCCGGCTTGTCGAAGCCGTATTGTTTTTCGATGTCCTTGATCAGTTTCGGGTCCAGGCCACGGCTGGCCCGCGAGCCGCTGCCGAGGCCTTCGCCGGCGGAACCGCCGATGCCGCCGCCGCCGATCCCTTGCAGGTGGGCGATCGCCTGTTCCACCGGCCCGCCGGGCGCGGCCTGCACGATCACGAAATTGACCAGCAGGATGATCACCAGCGTCGGGATGATCAACAGCAGGCGCCGCACGATATAGGCAAACATCAGCGCATCCCTCCGCGTTTTTTAAGCTCCGCGCTCATTTGTGCGTTTGTCAGTGGCGTGGGGCTGATTTCCCACCAGGTTTCCAGGGCTTCGTCATTCTTCGCCTCGATCGCCGGGCGGCCGAAGCGGTTCCACCACGCGGCGGACGTGCCGGGCGGGTAGTAATTGGGGATCCACAGGTAGTTCCATTGCAGCACCCGGTCCAGGGCGTGGGCGTAGGTGAGCATCTGCGCCTGGGTGTTGGCTTTCACCAGGCCCTTGATCAGGCTGTCGACGGCCGGGTCCTTGAGCACCATGTAGTTGTTGGCGCCCGGGTCGAACGCGGCGCTGGAGCCGAAGTAGTTGTACAACTCCATCCCCGGCGAGGTGGTGACCGGGAAGCCGGTGACGATCATGTCGTAGTCCCGCGTCATCAGCCGGTTGACGTACTGCGAGGAGTCGATGCGGCGGATGATCAGGGTGATGCCGATCTGCGCCAGGTTGCGCTTGTACGGCAGCAACAGACGCTCGAGGCCGGGTTGCGCATAGAGGAAGGTGAATTCCAGCGGTTCGCCCTCGGCGTTGACCAGCTTGTCGCCGTCGGGGTTCCAGCCGGCTTCTTCCAGCAGGGCCAAGGCTTGCAGCTGCTTGTCGCGGATCATGCCGCTGCCGTCGGTGACCGGGGCTTTGAAGACCTGGCTGAACACCTCGTCGGGCACCTGGCCGCGCAGGGGTTCGAGGATCGCCAGCTCTTCCGGGGTCGGCAATTCGCTCGCGGCCAGCGGGCTATTGGAGAAGTAGCTCTGCTGGCGGATGTACAGGTTGCGCATCATCTGCCGGTTGGCCCATTCGAAATCCCACAGCATCGCCAGGGCCTGGCGCACGCGGCGGTCCTGGAACATCGGTTTCTGCACGTTGAACACATAGCCTTGGGCCGGTTGCGGCATCTCTTTGGCCAGGTGCGCGCGTTGCAGGCGCCCGTCGTCCAGCGCCGGGCCGTTGTAGCCGATGGAATAACCGGTGGCGGAGAACTCGCGGTTGAAGTCATACGCGCCGCCACGCAGCACCTGGCGCGCCACTTCGGTGTCGCCGAAATATTCCAGGCTCAGGTGATTGAAGTTGTACAGACCGCGGCTGACCGGCAAGTCCTTGCCCCACCAATCAGGGTTGCGGGTAAAGGTGATGGTGCTGCCCGCGTCGATCTTGCTGATTTTGTACGGGCCGCTGCCCAGCGGCGCTTCGTAGCCGCCGCCGTTGGCGAAGTCGCGGGTTTTCCACCAGTGCTCGGGGAACACCGGCAGGGTGGCGATATCCAGCGCCAGGGTGCGGTTTTCATCGCTGGAAAAATCGAAGCGCACCTGGCGTTCGCCTTCGACTTCGACGTGTTTGACGTCGGCGAACAGCGTGCGAAAGCGCAGGCTGCCCTGGGTCATCAGCAAATCGAAGCTGTAGCGCACGTCTTCGGCGGTGATCGGTGTGCCATCGGCAAAACGGGCCTTGGGGTTGAGGTAGAAGCGCAGCGACAGGCCGTCGTCCGCGCGTTCCATCTTCTCGGCGACCAGGCCGTAGACCGTGTACGGCTCGTCCAGGGAGCGCAGGGCCAGGGGCGAGTAGAGCCAGCCGTCGATCTGGGACACGCCGATGCCTTTGTCGATATAGGGCAGCACATGGTCGAAGCGCCCGATCTCGATGGCCGAACGCCGCAGGCTGCCGCCCTTGGGCGCGTTGGGGTTGGCATAGTCGAAATGGCTGAAGCCGGCGCCATATTTGGCCGGTTCGCCATACACAGTCAGGTAGGTTTGCGGGGCCGCGATCACAGCGGTGCTGGCCAGCAGCAGGGCCAGGGTGGAGCTGAATAGAGTCGAAAAAGCCAGTCGCATTATCTGCCTTGAGCGCCGGGTGAAGGAGAATAGGGATTTGTACGCTAACGGCCTGAGCATCGCCAGTCATCCCATGCACAACGGCCCACCAAAAGGCGGGCCGTTGTTTCAAGCATCAGCGTGGACTGAATCAGTCCTGACGGCTGGTGACTTCCAGCAGGTGATAACCGAACTGGGTTTTCACCGGGCCTTGCACGGTGTTGACCGGGGCGCTGAACACGACGGTGTCGAATTCTTTAACCATCTGGCCTGGACCGAACGAGCCCAGGTCGCCGCCTTGACGGCTGGATGGGCAGCTGGAATTGGCTTTGGCGACTTCTGCGAAATCGGCGCCGCCTTCGATCTGGGCCTTGAGTTCGTTGCACTTGTCTTCGGTGGCAACGAGGATGTGACGGGCGGTGGCTTTGGCCATGGGAATTAACTCCTTGAGTAAAAACGCTGAGCGTACCGGATTCGGGCGGTTATTTCCTGGCAAAGTTCCCCTGTCCGTGGCGGGCGTGCTTGATCTACGACAAGGGCAAAGCGCAGGCTGCAGCGCAAGATTGTCGCATTCATCTGTTTAGGAGCCGTGCTATGCAAGTGCTCGATCGACGCAAGGCCATGGCTATTCCCCCATTGTTTCGCCTGGCATTCCGCCCGTTTTTCCTCGGTGCCTGCCTGTTGGCGGTACTGGTCATTCCTCTGTGGTTGTTCGCCCTGGGCGGCGCCACCGGTACTTGGCAACCGGCCGGCGGCTGGCTGGCCTGGCACCGGCATGAGCTGCTGTTCGGCTTTGGCGTGGCGATCATCGCCGGCTTTTTGCTGACCGCGGTGCAGACCTGGACCGGCCGCCCCGGCCTCAGCGGCGCGCCCCTGGCGTTGCTCGCCGGGTTATGGCTGGCGGCGCGCCTGGGTTGGTTGCTGAACCTGCCGTGGCCGCTGCTGGCGGTGCTGGAACTGAGTTTTCCGCTGGCGGTGGCCGGGGTGATGGGCTGGACGCTGTGGAAGGTCAGGCAAACCCGTAACTACCCGATTGTACTGGTGCTGGGCTTGCTCGCCGTGGCAGACGCGTTGGCGTTGTATGGGTTGCTGCACCATGACGAGGGCGTGGAGCGCCAGGCGGTGCTCACGGGGTTATGGCTGGTGGCGGCGATGATGGGGCTGATCGGCGGTCGGGTGATTCCATTCTTCACCCAACGTGGCCTGGGCTGGGTCGATGCGGTCAAGCCGTGGCCGTGGCTGGACCGTGTGTTGCTGGGCGGTTCGATCCTGGTGGCGTTGCTTTACGCCAGCGGGCTGGCGGTGTTCCCCAGCCGGTGGAGCGGCGTACTGTTCGCTGTGCTTGGCCTGGGCCACTTGCTGCGCCTGGCGCGCTGGCATGACCGTGGCATGTGGCGCGTGCCGCTGCTGTGGTCGCTGCACCTGGCCTACGCATGGTTGGCCGTGGCCTGCCTGGGCATGGCGCTGTGGCATTTCGGTGCGCCGCTCAACCCGAGCCTGGCCGTGCATGCGCTGACGATCGGCGCCATGGCCGGGCTGATCCTGGCGATGGTGGCGCGGGTCAGCCTGGGCCATACCGGTCGGCCGTTGCAGCCGCCGGGCGGGATGACCCTGGCGTTCGCCCTGTTGAACCTGGCGGCTGTGTGCCGGGTGGCACTGGTGTTGATCTGGCCCGTGGCGGCCTTGTGGCTGGCGGGGCTGTGCTGGTCGGTCGGCCTGGGCTTGTACCTGTGGCGGTATGGCCCGATGTTGTGGCGGGCGCGGGTCGACGGGCACCCCGGTTAGGAGCATTGCATGCTGTATTCGTGGTTGTTGATCGTGCATCTGCTGGCGGCGATCGCCTTTATCGGCACGCTGTTCTTTGAAGTGGTGATCTGGCACAGCGCCCGCGAGGAGCTGGCGTGGTCGGCGCGTTTCACCGCAGAACACGCGATCGCCCGGCGTTCGCGGCGGGTGCTGCATGGCGTGGTGGTGCTGCTGTATGGTGCGGGTATCGGCCTGGCCTGGCATTACCGCGGTCTGCCATGGAACAGTCATTTCGGACTGTTCCTGAGCCTGAAAATCTTCCTCGCCCTGAGCATCATCGGGCACTACCTGCTGCTGGCCTACTGGCTGACCCGCGAGCGCCTGAGCCCCAAGCGTGCGCTGTGGATACGGCGCAGCATTCTCGCGCACATGGTGGTGATCGTGGTGCTGGCGAAGTCATTGTGGTGAGCCGCCTGCGGCGCCATGACGCGGCGGATTGTTGATCGCGGTCAAGGGCTAAAACCTGCGCAGTTCCCACACTGTGGCGAATTCTCTGGAGGTTCGTCCCATGCCCCTGTCCCTCGCGCAACTGCGCCGCAACTACACCCTCTACGGCCTGCGGGACGACGGCGAGCAAGACGATCCGCTGGTGTTGTTCGGCCAGTGGCTGAGCCAGGCGCGCAAGACCGAAGCGCCTCCCGCCGAGGCCAACAGCATGGCCCTGGCCACGGTCGACAGGGAAGGGTACGCCCATTGCCGCATCCTGCTGCTCAAGGGCTTCAGCGCCGAAGGTTTTGTGTTTTTTGGCAATTACCAGAGCGCCAAGGGCGAGGAACTGGCGAGCAACCCCCATGCCGCGATGACGTTTTTCTGGCCCGGCCTGGAGCGCCAGGTGCGTATTGAAGGCGCGGTCGAGCGCCTCGATCCGGCGCTGTCGGACGCCTATTTCCTCGACCGCCCGGCCGCCAGCCAACTTGGTGCCTGGGCCTCCCCGCAGAGTCAGCCGCTGACCCACCGCAGCGAGCTGGAAGGTTTGCTGCGTGAGGTCACCGAGCGGTTCGCCGGCCAGCAACCGCCACGGCCCGAGCACTGGGGCGGGTACTGCCTGCAACCGCGCCGCATCGAGTTCTGGCAAGGCCGCCCCGACCGCCTGCATGACCGCCTCGACTACCGCCTGCGAGACGGCGCCTGGCAGCGCACACGGCTGGCGCCCTGACGAGGTACCTCCTTCGAGGAATAGGCCCTGCGCCCGTTGCGGCGCAGGCTGAGCGCATCTTTTTATCTGCCTGGAGCCTTGATCATGGCCCATTTGACCCAACGCAGTTTTGTCTCCCTGAACATTGCCGTACTGACCATCAGCGACACCCGCACCTTTGACACCGATACCTCCGGGCAGACCCTGGTAGAGCGCCTAGAAGGTGCCGGCCATGTGCTGATCGACCGTGGCCTGGTGATGGACGATATCTACCAGATCCGCGCCCGTGTTTCGCAGTGGATCGCCGACCCTCAGGTGCAAGTGATCCTGATGACCGGCGGCACCGGCTTCACCGCTCGCGACAACACGCCACAAGCGGTGTTGCCGCTGCTGGATAAACAAGTGGACGGGTTCGGCGAGCTGTTCCGCCAGGTGTCCCTGGCGGAAATCGGCATGTCCACCTTGCAGTCCCGCGCCCTGGCGGGCATGAGCAATGGCGTGCTGGTGTGCTGCATGCCCGGTTCGCCCGGCGCGTGCCGTACCGCCTGGGACCAGATTCTGCTCAGTCAATTGGACAGCCGCACCGGCCCGTGCAACTTCGTTGCGCACCTCAAGCCTCAGTTCGAACAAGCGCTCAGCGCCTGCGAGGCGCGGTCATGAACACCCGCGTGTGCGACAGCGGGCAATTGATGCCGGTGGACGAGGCGATCGAGCAACTGCTGGCGCAGGCGCCACCTGCGCCGCCCACCGAAGTCATCCCCCTCGGCCAGGCCGCGGGTCGGGTGATCGCCGAAGAATTGTTTTCACCTCTCGACCTGCCGTGCTGGGACAACAGCGCCATGGACGGCTATGCCCTGCGCGCCGCCGATGTGCCGGAGCAGGGCGGCTACTTGGTGCTGGCCGGGCGGATTGCTGCCGGGCACAGCAGCGATGAGCTTTTACAGGCCGGGCAGACAGTACGGATTTTCACCGGTGCGCCGCTGCCGCCCGGCGCCGACAGCGTGGTGCCCCAGGAGCGTTGCCGCGTCTACGGCCAGCGTATCTGGTGCCCGCCGCTGCGCCTGGGCGAACACGTGCGCAAGCGCGGTGAAGAAATGCAGCGCGGGCAACGCCTGTTGCGTGTCGGCCAGCGCCTGCGCGCCCAGGAAGTCGGCCTGCTGGCGTCGGCCGGCATTCCGTGGGTCAAGGTCTATCGCCCCCTGCGCGTGTGCCTGCTGAGCAGCGGCGATGAACTGCGCGAGCCGGGCGAGTCGCTGGCGCCGGGGCAGATCTACAACAGCAACCGCCACCTGGTGACCGCGTTATTGCGCGGTTGGGGCGTGGAGGTGCTCGACTACGGGGTGATGGCCGACGCGTTGGCCGCCAGCCGCGACGCGTTGATCCTCGCGTCGTCCGAATGCGACCTGCTGCTGACCACCGGCGGTGTGTCGGTGGGCGAGGAGGATCATCTCAAACAAGCCATCCAGGAACTCGGTCGCGTGGATTTCTGGCGCCTGGCGATCCAGCCCGGCAAGCCTCTGGCGTTTGGCGAAGTGGCGGGCAAACCGTGGATCGGCCTGCCCGGCAACCCGTCTGCCGCGCTGATCACCGCGTTGGTGGTGGTGCGCCCGTTCCTGTTGCGCGCCCAGGGCGTCGAACGCGTGTTGCCGGTGCCGGTCCAGGTGCCGGCCGGTTTTGAATGGCCTACCCCCAACAAGCGCCGCCAGTACCTGCGCGCACGCTTGAGCCCCGGCGCGGATGGGCAATTGCGCGCCGTCCTGCACCCCCAGCAAAGCTCGGCGATGCTCACCGCCGCCTGCTGGGCCGATGGCCTGGTGATTGTCGAGCGCGAGCAACTGCTGCTCAAGGATGCACCGGTGCCTTTCTTGTCTTTCGCCGAGTTTCAATGAGGAGTCTCCATGCAACTGGTCTGCCCGGCAGGCAACCTGCCTGCGCTGAAAGCCGCGGTGCGCCAAGGCGCCGATGCGGTGTATGTCGGTTTTCGCGATGACACCAATGCCCGGCATTTCGCCGGGCTGAACATGGACGACAAGCAGTTCGACGCCGCCGTCGCCCATATCCGCCAGCACCAGCGCAAGCTGTATGTGGCGGTCAATACCTACCCGCAACCGAAGATCTGGTCACGCTGGCAACGCGCCGTCGACCGTGCGGCCGATCATGGCGTGGATGCGCTGATCGCCGGCGACCCGGGTGTGCTCGGCTATGCTGCCGCGCACCATCCGCAGATGGCGTTGCACTTGTCGGTGCAGGGCTCGGCCACCCATGCGGCGGCGCTGAAGTTCTACGTCGAACGTTATGGCATCCGCCGCGCGGTGCTGCCGCGGGTGCTGTCGCTGGCCCAGGTCAAACAGGTGGCGGCGAGCAGCGTGGTGCCGATCGAAGTGTTCGGCTTCGGCAGCCTGTGCATCATGGCCGAAGGGCGTTGCCACTTGTCGTCGTATATCACCGGTGAGTCGCCCAACCTGTGCGGCGTGTGCTCGCCGGCCAAGGCGGTGCGCTGGAGCGACGACGCCGATGGCCTCAGCGCGCGCCTCAGTGAAGTGCTGATCGACCGCTACACCCCGGAGGAACCGGCCGGCTACCCGACCTTGTGCAAAGGCCGCTTCCTGGTCGGCGGCAAGCGCTTCCATGCCCTCGAAGAACCGACCAGCCTCGACACCCTGGACCTGTTGCCCGAACTCAGCGCCATCGGCGTGGAGGCGGTGAAGATCGAAGGCCGGCAACGCAGCCCGGCCTATGTGGAACAAGTCACCCGAGTCTGGCGCGCCGCCCTCGACGCCCACCGCAGCGCCCCGGCCAATTTTGTGGTCAAGGACCAGTGGCGCCAGGTGCTGGCCGGACTTTCCGAAGGCAGCCAGACCACCCTGGGTGCTTACCATCGCGCATGGCAATGAGGAAACACAGATGAAGCTCAGCCTGGGACCGGTGCTGTTTTATTGGGATAAGGAACACTTGGGGCGCTTCTATTCAGACATGGCCGGCTTGCCCCTGGACGTGATTTACCTGGGGGAAACCGTGTGCTCCAAACGCCGCGCGTTTTCCCTGGATCAATGGTTGGGCCTGGGCCGCGAGTTGCAGTCGTGCAGCTCGGCGCAGATCGTGCTGTCGAGCCTGACCTTGATCGAAGCCGCCTCTGAACTGTCGAGCCTGCGCCGCCTGTGCGACAACGGCGAGGTGCTGGTCGAGGCCAACGACATGGGCGCGGTGCAGTTGCTGATCGAGCGCAAGTTGCCTTTTGTCGGCGGCCCGGCGCTCAACCTGTACAACGGCCACGCCCTGGCGCAATTGCTCGATGCGGGCATGCAGCGCTGGGTGCCGCCGGTGGAGTGCTCGCAAAGCCTGATCGCCGATGTGCTGGAACAGGTGCGCGAACTCGGCCGGCCGCTGCCCGAAGTGGAGATCTTCGCCTATGGGCATTTGCCCCTGGCGTACTCGGCCCGTTGCTTCACCGCCCGCGCGGAAAACCGGCCCAAGGACGATTGCCAGTTCTGTTGCATCAACTACCCCGACGGCATGGCCCTGACCAGCCAGGAAGGGCAACCGTTGTTCACCTTGAACGGGATTCAGACGATGTCGGCCGATGTCACCAACCTGCTCGCCGATTACCCCGGCCTGGTCGCGTGTGGCGCTGACCTGTTGCGCCTGAGCCCACGCGCCGAAGGGATGGTCGGTGTGGTCCAGGCGTTCGACCAGGTGCGCCAGGGCGCGATGCCGCCGTTGTGCGTCGACGGTTGCAACGGTTACTGGCATGGCCAGGCCGGCATGCTGCGGGTCGAGGAGGTGGGCCTGTGTTGAGTCGCAAACAATGGCTGCTCAAGGGCGCCGATCGCTTGTTGCCGCTGGTGCGCCACGTGCCGTTTCGGGTGCAGCGCCTGGCCTTGCAGCAAGGCCTCAACCGCTGTCTGGCCGAGCCGTTGCGCGACGGCGGCTTCGACCTGCTGCGCGGGCGCTGGATGTGCCTGCGCATCCCCGACCTTGGGCTGTGCTGGTACCTGACGCTGGCGCGGGATGGCTTGCGCATCGCTGAAAAAGCCGAGGCCCAGGTGACCATCAGTGGTAACTGGCGCGAGTTCTTGTTGCTGGCCAGTCGCCAGGAAGATCCGGACACCTTGTTCTTCCGGCGTCGCTTGGTGATTGAAGGCGACACGGAGTTGGGGCTGGGCTTGAAGAACCTGATCGACAGCCTGGACCCGGACGTATTGCCGGGCTGGTTGTGGCGCAACCTGGAGCGGGCCGGGCGCGGGCTGGCGGCCTGAGGCGAGCGACCTATCCTTTCGCGCTGAACGGATAGGTCACGGCCCTGGGCTAAGGCGTCGGCACCAGAAACGCCGCCTCCAGCAACTGCCGGGTATAGGCATGCTGCGGGTTGGCGAAAATCGCCGGCGCGTCGCCCTGTTCCACCACCTGCCCATGCTTGACCACCATCAACTGGTGACTCAACGCTTTGACCACCGCCAGGTCATGGCTGATGAACAGATAGGTCAGGTTGTACTTGGCCTGCAAACCGCGCAGTAATTCCACCACTTGGCGCTGCACCGTGCGGTCGAGCGCCGAGGTCGGTTCGTCGAGCAGGATCAGGCGCGGCTTGAGCACGAGGGCGCGGGCAATGGCGATGCGTTGGCGCTGGCCGCCGGAGAACTCGTGGGGGTAGCGATGCCGCGACTGCGGGTCGAGGCCGACTTCCTTGAGCGCTGCGATGATCGCCGCTTCCTGCTCCGCCGGGCTGCCCATCTTGTGAATGCGCAGGCCTTCGCCGACGATCTCACTGACGCACATGCGCGGGCTGAGGCTGCCGAACGGGTCCTGGAACACCACCTGCATTTCCCGGCGCAACGGGCGCACCTGTTGCTGGGTCAGGCGGTCGAGTTGCTGGCCTTCGAAGCGAATCCCGCCTTTGCTCGCGATCAGGCGCAGGATCGCCAGGCCGAGGGTGGACTTGCCCGAGCCGCTTTCGCCGACGATGCCCAGGGTTTGCCCCTGGGGCAGGCTGAAGTTGATGCCGTCCACCGCCTTGACGTAATCGACGGTGTTGCGCAAAAAGCCTTTCTTGATCGCAAACCAGACTTTCAAGTCGTCCACTTCCAGCAACGGTGGCCCGACGGCGGTGGCGGCCGGCCCGCCGCTGGGTTCGGCGGCGAGCAGCTCCTGGGTGTAAGGGTGCTGCGGCGACTGGAACAAGGTTTCGCAATCGGCTTGCTCGACGATGCAACCCTGTTGCATCACGCACACACGGTGGGCAATGCGCCGCACCAGGTTCAAGTCGTGGCTGATCAGCAGCAACGCCATGCCCAGGCGCGCCTGCAGCTCCTTGAGCAGCTCGAGGATCTTCAACTGCACCGTCACGTCGAGGGCGGTGGTCGGTTCGTCGGCAATCAACAGCTCCGGCTCGTTGGCCAGGGCCATGGCGATCATCACCCGTTGGCGCTGGCCGCCGGACAGTTCGTGGGGCAGCGCCTTGAGGCGTTTATGCGGCTCGGGAATGCCCACCAGTTCGAGCAACTCGAGGGTGCGCCGGGTCGCGACTTTGCCGGTCAGCCCTTTGTGCAGGCCGAGCACTTCGTTGATCTGCTTCTCGATGCAGTGCAGCGGGTTCAACGAGGTCATCGGCTCCTGGAAGATCATCGCAATGCGGTTGCCGCGAATATGCCGGATGGTTTTTTCGTTGAGGGTCAGCAGGTCCTGGCCGACGTATTCGATGGTGCCGGCGGGGTGCCGCGCCAAGGGGTAGGGCAGCAGGCGCAGGATCGAGTGGGCGGTCACCGATTTGCCGGAGCCGCTTTCGCCGACCAGCGCCAGGGTTTCGCCGCGCTTGATGTCGAAGCTGACGTGGTTCACCACGCGGTGGTGATGCTCGCCGGTGACGAACTCGACGCAGAGGTCGCGGACTTCGATCAGATTGTCCTGATTCATCTCATTTCCTCGGGTCGAAGGCATCGCGAGCGGACTCGCCGATAAACACCAGCAAACTCAACATGATCGCCAGCACGGCAAAGGCACTCATGCCCAGCCACGGCGCTTGCAGGTTGGATTTGCCCTGGGCCACCAGTTCCCCCAGCGACGGCGAACCCGCCGGCAGGCCGAAGCCGAGGAAGTCCAGGGCGGTCAGGGTGCCGATGGCGCCGGTGAGGATGAACGGCATGAAGGTCATGGTCGAGACCATGGCATTGGGCAGGATATGGCGGAACATGATCGCGCCGTTCTGCATGCCCAGCGCCCTGGCCGCGCGCACGTATTCCAGGTTGCGCCCGCGCAGGAACTCGGCGCGGACCACGTCCACCAGGCTCATCCACGAGAACAGCAGCATGATCCCCAGCAGCCACCAGAAGTTGGGCTGCACGAAACTGGCGAGGATGATCAGCAGGTACAGCACCGGCAAGCCCGACCAGATCTCCAGGAAGCGTTGCCCGGCCAGGTCGACCCAGCCGCCATAGAAGCCCTGCAGGGCCCCGGCGATCACGCCGATGATCGAGCTGAGCACGGTCAGGGTCAGGGCAAACAGCACCGACACGCGAAAGCCATAGATCACCCGCGCCAAGACGTCGCGGCCCTGGTCATCGGTGCCCAGCAGGTTGACCGAAGACGGCGGCGCGGGGGCTGGCACCTTCAGGTCGTAGTTGATGCTCTGATAGCTGAACGGGATCGGCGCCCACAGCGTCCACGCGCCCTTGGCCTTGAGCAGCTCCTGGATATACGGGCTCTTGTAGTTGGCCTCCAGGGGGAACTCGCCGCCGAAGGTGGTTTCCGGGTAGCGTTTGAGCGCCGGGAAATACCAGTCGCCGTCGTAATGCACCACCAGCGGTTTGTCGTTGGCGATCAGCTCGGCGCCCAGGCTCAGGCCGAACAGGATCAGGAACAGCCACAGCGACCACCAGCCGCGTTTGTTCGCCTTGAACCGCTCGAACCGGCGGCGATTGAGGGGGGACAGATTCATCTCAATGCTCCCGGCTGGCGAAGTCGATACGCGGATCGACCAGGGTGTAGGTGAGGTCACCGATCAGCTTCACCACCAGCCCGAGCAGGGTGAAGATAAACAGCGTGCCGAACACCACCGGGTAGTCGCGGTTGATCGCGGCTTCAAAGCTCATCAGGCCGAGGCCGTCGAGGGAGAAGATCACTTCCACCAGCAGCGAGCCGGTGAAGAAGATCCCGATGAACGCCGAGGGGAAACCGGCGATCACCAGCAGCATGGCGTTGCGGAACACATGGCCGTAGAGCACGCGGTGGTTGGTCAGGCCCTTGGCCTTGGCGGTAACCACGTACTGTTTGTTGATCTCGTCGAGAAAGCTGTTTTTGGTCAGCAGCGTCATGGTCGCGAAGTTGCCGATCACCAGCGCGGTGATGGGCAAGGCCAGGTGCCAGAAGTAGTCGAGGATCTTGCCGCCCCAGCTCAGCTCATCGAAATTGTTGGAGGTCAGCCCGCGCAAGGGGAACCAGTCGAAGTAACTGCCGCCGGCAAACACCACGATCAGCAGGATCGCGAACAGGAACGCCGGGATCGCGTAGCCGACGATGATCGCCGAGCTGGTCCATACGTCGAAGTGGCTGCCGTGTCGCGTGGCCTTGGCGATCCCCAGCGGGATCGAGACCAGGTACATGATCAGCGTGCTCCACAGCCCGAGGGAGATCGACACCGGCATCTTTTCCTTGATCAGGTCGATGACCTTGGCGTCGCGAAAGAAGCTGTCGCCGAAATCCAGCCGGGCGTAGTTCTTGACCATGATCCACAAGCGTTCCGGTGCCGACTTGTCGAAACCGTACATGGTTTCGATTTCCTTGATCAGCGCCGGGTCCAGGCCTTGGGCGCCACGGTAGCTGGAGCCGGCCACTGCGACTTCGGCGCCGCCGCCGGCAATGCGGCTGGTGGCGCCTTCGAAGCCTTCGAGCTTGGCGATCATCTGCTCCACCGGGCCACCCGGGGCGGCCTGGATGATGACGAAGTTGATCAGCAGAATCCCGAACAGCGTGGGGATGATCAGCAACAGGCGGCGAATGATATAGGCCAGCATTTAATCGCCTCCGCTCGCCGGGTCGGCGCTCGTGTCCAGGGTGGTGGCAGGTTTGACGTCGGGTTTGGCCCACCAGGTGGCGGTGCCGACGTCATAACGCGGTGGCACTTTGGGATGACCGAGATGGTCCCAGTACGCCACGCGGAAGGTCTTGATGTGCCAGTTGGGGATCACGTAGTAGCCAAATTGCAACACGCGATCCAGGGCCTTGGCATGGGCGATCAGGCTTTGGCGCGAGTCGGCGTCGATCAGTTCTTCGACCAGTTGGTCGACGGCCGGGTCCTTGAGACCTATGTAGTTGCGGCTGCCGGGCTTGTCGGCGCTGGAGGATTTCCAGAACTCGCGTTGTTCATTACCCGGCGAGGTGGACTGCGGGAAGCTGCCCACCAGCATGTCGAAATCCCGCGAGCGCAGGCGGTTGACGAATTGCGAGACGTCGACCCGGCGAATCACCAAGTCGATGCCCAGGTCTGCCAGGTTGCGCTTGAAGGGTAGCAGGATGCGTTCGAACTCGGTCTGCGCCAGCAAAAATTCAATGCTCACCGGTTTGCCGGTGGCGTCGACCATCTTGTCGTCGACGATGCGCCAGCCGGCTTCCTGCAACAGCTGGTAGGCCTCGCGCTGCTGGGTGCGGATCATGCCGCTGCCGTCGGTCTTGGATGGTTCGAAGGCCTGGGTGAAGACTTCGGCGGGGATCTTGTCGCGCAGCGGTTCGAGGATCGCCAGTTCGTCCGGGCCGGGCAGGCCGGTGGCGGCCATCTCCGAGTTCTCGAAGTAGCTGCGGGTGCGGGTGTAGGCGCCGTTGAACAGCTGCTTGTTGCTCCATTCGAAATCCAGCAACAGGCTGATGGCCTTGCGCACGCGCACGTCCTGGAACATCGGCTTGCGTGTGTTGAACACGAAACCCTGCATGCCGGTGGGGTTGCCGTTGGGGATCTCTTCCTTGACCAGGCGCCCCTCGGCCACCGCCGGAATGTTGTAGGCGTTGGCCCAGTTCTTCGCGCTGAACTCCAGCCAGTAGTCGAACTGCCCGGCCTTCAAGGCTTCCAGGGCTACCGTGTTGTCACGGTAATAGTCGGTGATGCGCTGATCGAAGTTGTAGAAACCTTGGGTGATCGGCAGGTCCTTGGCCCAGTAGTCCTTGACCCGCTCGTAGCGGATCATGCGCCCGGCCTTGACCTCGGCGACCTTGTACGGCCCGCTGCCCAGCGGGATTTCCAGGTTGCCCTTGGTGAAGTCGCGGGTGGCCCACCAATGCTTGGGCAATACCGGCAGTTGCCCGAGGATCAGCGGCAATTCGCGGTTGTTGGTGCGCTTGAACTTGAACAGCACCCGCAGCGGGTCTTCGGCGACCACTTCGTCGACGTCGGCGTAGTAAGTGCGGTAGAGCGGCGAGCCTTCCTTCATCAGCATCTGGAAGGTGAACACCACGTCTTCGGCGTGGATCGGGTGGCCATCGTGGAAGCGTGCTTCGGGGCGCAGGTAGAAGCGCACCCAACTGTTGTCCGGGGCTTTTTCGATCTTGCCGGCCACCAGGCCGTATTCGGTGATGGGTTCGTCCAGGCTCTGCATGGCCAGGGTGTCGTAGATCAGGCTGATATTGTCCGCCGGCACGCCCTTGCTGATGTAGGGGTTGAGGCTGTCGAAACCGCCCATGCTCGACTCGCGAAAGGTGCCGCCTTTGGGCGCGTCGGGGTTGACGTAGTCGAAGTGCTTGAAGCTGGCGGGGTACTTGGGCGGCTCGTTGTAGAGGGTCAGCGCATGTTGCGGGGCGGCGTTGGCCGCCGTGCAGAGCAACAGACTGCCGAGCAGTGCTGTACGCAAAGACATCATTGGGCTTTCTCCGAAGCTTTCAGCCACCACGCGCTCAGGCCCAGGCTGTAGGGCGGCGTGGTGACAAAGGCGAACCGGTTGCGGTAGGCCAGGCGATGATAGTTGAGGTACCAGTTGGGAATGCTGTAATGCTGCCACAGCAGGACCCGGTCCAGGGCCCGGCCGGCGGCCAGTTGTTCGTCGCGGGTCTGTGCCGCCAGCAGTTGTTCGAGCAGGCGGTCGACCACCGGGTTGGCGATGCCGGCGTAGTTCTTGCTGCCCTTGATTGCCGCCTGGCTGGAGTGGAAGTACTGCCACTGCTCAAGGCCGGGGCTGAGGGTCTGGTTGAGGGTCATCAGGATCATGTCGAAATCGAACTGATCGAGGCGCTGTTTGTACTGCGCCCGGTCGACCGTGCGCAGGTGCGCGTCGATACCGATACTGTTCAGGTTTTCCACGTAGGGCTGCAAGATGCGCTCCAGGTTCGGGTTGACCAGCAGGATCTCGAAGCGCAGCGGCTGCCCGTCCTTGTTGAGCAGGCGCTGCCCGGACAGCTTCCAGCCGCCTTCGCCGAGCAGGGCCAGGGCACGGCGCAAGGTGTCGCGGGGGATGCCGTGCCCGTCGGTCTGGGGCAGGCTGAACGGTTGGGTATAGAGATTGGCCGGCAGTTGGTCGCGGTAGGGCGAGAGCATCAACCATTCATGGCCGACCGGGACGCCGGTCGCCGAAAATTCGCTGTTGGGGTAATAGCTCAAGGTGCGTTTATAGGCGTTGCTGAACAGGGTGCGGTTGGTCCATTCAAAGTCGAACATCAGCCCCAGGGCTTCACGCACCTTGGCCTGGCTGAACGTCGGGCGCCGCGTGTTCATGAACAGGCCCTGGCTTTGGGTCGGGATCTGGTGGGCGATCTGCGCCTTGATCACGTCGCCGCGGCTGACCGCCGGGAAGTCATAACCATTCGCCCAGTTTTTGGCCTGATGCTCGATATAGATATCGAACTCGCCGGCCTTGAAGGCTTCGAAGGCGACGTCGCTGTCGCGGTAGAACTCCACTTCGACCTTGTCGTAGTTATAGAAACCCTGGTTGACCGGCAGGTCCTTGCCCCAATAGTCCTTGACCCGCTCGAACACCAGTTGCCGGCCCGGGGTGACCTTGCTGAGGCGATAGGGCCCGCTGCCCAGCGGTGGTTCGAAGGTGGTGGCCTTGAAGTCGCGGTTTTTCCAGTAATGCTGGGGCAGCACCGGCAGTTCGCCCAGGCGCAGGATCAGCAACGGGTTGCCGGCGCGCTTGAACACAAAACGGATACGGTGGCGGTTGAGGATGTCGACCCGCGCGACTTCCTGCAGGTTGGTGCGGTACTGCGGATGACCTTCGGTCAGCAGGGTGCGATAGGAAAACGCCACGTCATACGCGGTGATCGGCTTGCCATCGTGAAAGCGCGCTTCCGGGCGCAGGTTGAACACCACCCAGCTGCGGTCCTCGCTGTACTCCACCGATTGGGCAATCAGCCCGTAGCTGGAGGTCGGCTCATCGCCGGACGGCGCGTACTGGCCGGTGCCGACCATCAACGGTTCGTTCAGCTCATTGACGCCGTATTGCAGGAAGTTCGGTGTGGAAACCGGGCTCGAACCCTTGAAGGTATAAGGGTTGAGGGTGTCGAACGTGCCAAACGCCATGACCCGCAACGTCCCGCCTTTCGGCGCTGCAGGGTTTACCCAATCGAAGTGGGTGAATTTGGTCGGGTACTTGAGCGTGCCGAACTGCGCATAACCGTGGCTTTCGGTAATCGTCGCGTGCGCAGCAAAGCTCAAGGCCAGACTTATTAGTAGAAGGAGGGGACGCGTCAAGTCAGAGATCCGATCCAGGCAGCTTGGGCTTTATGATCGGTACAGTAACAGCTTGTTCCGGTTGGAAAAAGGCTGTTGGGAAGGGTGGCAGGAGGCTGGCGAGGTATTGAGCGGCGTAGAGATCAAATGTGGGAGCTGGCTTGCCTGCGATGGCATCACCCTGATGTAACTGATACACCTCGGTGTCTGCATCGCAGGCAAGCCAGCTCCCACAGGAGCGCGCTTGCCTGCGGTTTATCTTGGCCCGGAAACCACCAGCATCTGCCCAGGCTTGAGCGCCATGCCAGTGCGTGGGTTCCAGCGCTTGAGATGTTGCATCTCGACATTGAAACGCTTGGCGACGATATACAGCGAGTCGCCTTTCTTGACCTTGTACTGCACCGGCTTCTTGCTGTCGGCCTTGGCCACCAGCTTGCGCGTGTCCTGCATCACCAGGGTCTGGCCGACCTTGAGTGCCTGGCCGTTGAGCTTGTTCCAGCGCTGCAGGTCATGCACGTCGACCTTGTTGGCCTTGGCGATCAGCGTCAGGTTGTCGCCGTTGCGCACTTTGTAGCTACGGCTGCGGCCGGCCACGGATTTGCTCTCGACTTCGTCGAAAACCGGCTTTTTAGGGCGTAATGCCAGCAATTCTTCAGGCTTCATCGCCGAAAGGCTGCTGGTCAGCAGTTGTGCCTTGGAGCTGGGCACCAGCAAATGCTGGGGACCGTCCAGGGTGGTGCGTTGTTTCAGCGCCGGGTTGAGCTGGAACAGTTCGTCTTCGTCGATCTCGGCCAGCGCGGCGACCCGTGACAGGTCCATGCTTTGCTTGACTTCAACCATTTTGAAGTACGGCGTGTTGGCAATCGGGTTCAGGTTGACGCCGTAGGCATCCGGGGCCAGCACCACCTGGGACAGCGCCAGGAACTTGGGCACGTAGTCCTTGGTTTCCTGGGGCAGGGGCAGGTTCCAGTAGTCGGTCGGCAGGCCGAGCTTTTCGTTGCGCTCGATCGCCCGGCTTACCGTGCCTTCGCCAGCGTTATACGCGGCCAGGGCCAGCAGCCAGTCGCCGTTGAACATGTCATGCAGACGTGTCAGATAGTCCAGGGCGGCGGTGGTGGACGCGGTGATATCGCGACGACCGTCGTAGGCGCGGGTCTGGCGCAGGTTGAAGTAACGCCCGGTGGAGGGAATGAACTGCCACAAGCCGACGGCATCGCTGCGCGAATAGGCCATTGGGTTGTAGGCACTTTCAATCACTGGCAGCAGCGCCAGCTCCAGGGGCATGTTGCGTTCTTCAAGGCGTTCGACGATGTAATGAATGTAGAGGCTGCCGCGTTCGCCGGCGTTCTCCAGGAAGGACGGGTTGCTGGCGAACCACAGGCGTTGTTGCTCGATACGCGGGTTGACGCCGAGACCGTCCTGCAATTGAAAGCCCCGACGCATGCGTTCCCAGACATCCTGGGGCGCTTCGGGGCTCGGCTTCTCTGAGAGCCAAATAGGTTTTTGCTTGATCTTGGCAGCAAGATTCGGTTTGGGTTGCACGGTGGATTGTGCAGCGAAATTTGTCGATTGGCAGCCCGCCAGAGTTGCGGAGACAGCCACCGCCACGGCTTGAGCCAGGCGGGTCAATGCGTCTGAATGATTGGATTTACGAGTAGATGACGACATTGGCTGGAAGTAAGTTCCGGGCAAAAATGTCGGGCGATTCTAGAAAGCGCTTTGGTTCCGGTCAACCATTCAGAAATTACGTATCAGATTGCGTCACGTTAGAACTTATCTTTCCAAGCCCTCAAGCTAGCAAATACCTCGTCCCCAGAGCGGTTGTCGCGGCCGTTCCGTTCGTCCGCTTTTTGTTTAACGGATGTTTCAGCGGTACGCAGGAACGGGTTGGTGCGTTTTTCCAGGGCCAGGTTGGACGGCAGCGTGATCTCGCCACGGGCGCGCAGTCGGTTGACGTTTTCCACCCGTTCGGCGATATCGGCGTTGTCCGGTTCCACTGCCTGGGCAAACCTGAGATTGCTCTGTGTATATTCATGGGTGCAGTACACCCGCGTGTCGGCGGGCAGGGCGGCCAGGCGTTGCAGCGAGGCATGCATTTGCGCCGGCGTGCCTTCGAACAGGCGGCCGCAACCGGCGGCGAAGAGCGTGTCGCCGCAAAACAGCACGCCTGGGTGGTAAAAGGCGATATGGCCGAGGGTGTGGCCGGGGACGGCGTACACCGCGAAGTCCCAGCCCAGCACGCTGATGCTCTGGTTGTCCTGCAGGGCAACGTCCCGCGCCGGGATCGTTTCGTGGGCCGGGCCGTAGACCGTGGCGCCGCTCACGCGTTTCAGCGCTTCGACGCCGCCCACATGATCATGGTGATGGTGGGTGACGAGGATGTCGCTGAGCGTCCACCCCGGGTTCTGCTTGAGCCAGGCCAGCACGGGGGCGGCATCGCCGGGGTCGACCACGGCGCAGCGGCGGGACTGGGGTTCCTGTAACAACCAGATGTAGTTATCGGTGAAGGCGGGCAGGGCACTGATCTGTATCATTCTTCGATTCGCCAAGCTGAACACATTGGTGCATCTTAGAACGTCTAGGCGAGTTGGAGAATGCAATGACTGATAAAGCGTTCGCCCAGGCCGATCCTGAATGGCTGGCCCTGATCAGCGCGGCCCGTGACTGGCTGTCCGGGCCGATCGGGCAATTTTTGCTGGATGAAGAACGGCGCATGCTCGAAGACGAGCTGGGCCGGTTCTTTGGCGGTTACCTGGTGCATTACGGCCCGTCGGCCCAGACGCCGCCGTCCGCGCCGCAGGTGCAACGCAATGTGCGCCTGGGCGCGCCGTTGCCGGGGGTGGAGATCGTCTGCGAAGAGCAGGCCTGGCCGTTGAGCGAGCACGCCGCCGATGTGGTGGTGCTGCAGCACGGCCTGGATTTCTGCCTGTCACCCCATGGTTTGTTGCGCGAAGCCGCCAGCAGCGTGCGCCCAGGTGGCCATTTGCTGATTGTCGGTATCAACCCCTGGAGCAGCTGGGGCCTGCGCCATGTGTTCGCCCATGACGGCCTGCGCCAGGCCCGTTGCATTTCGCCGTCGCGGGTGGGGGACTGGCTGAACCTGCTGGGCTTCGCGCTGGAGAAACGCCGCTTCGGGTGCTATCGTCCGCCGCTGGCGTCGACCAAGTGGCAGGCCCGTCTGGCCGGCTGGGAGCGTCGGGCGGGGGCTTGGCAGCTGTCGGGTGGCGGCTTCTATTTACTGGTCGCACGCAAGATCGTGGTCGGGCTGCGGCCGGTGCGTCAGGTGCTACGCCAACCCATGGGCAAGCTGGTGCCGATGCCGATGGCCAAGGTCAACCGCAAGCAAAGCCAACCGTAGAACCCTCTTTTTGATTTCAGGCCGGATCAGTCGGCCTCGGGATACTGCCGGCCTAAGCCCGGCAACCCGTTTTGATGGATGTAACCGATGACCGATAGCGTTGAACTCTTCACCGATGGCGCCTGTAAAGGCAACCCTGGCCCCGGCGGCTGGGGCGCCTTGCTGGTGTGCAAGGGCGTGGAGAAGGAACTGTGGGGCGGCGAAGCCAACACCACCAACAACCGCATGGAGCTGATGGGCGCCATTCGCGGCCTCGAAGAGCTCAAGCGGCGTTGCGACGTGCTGCTGGTGACCGACTCGCAATATGTGATGAAGGGCATCAACGAGTGGATGGTCAACTGGAAGAAGCGCGGCTGGAAGACGGCGGCCAAAGAGCCGGTCAAGAACGCCGACCTGTGGCAACTGCTCGATGAGCAATGCAACCGCCATAACATCACCTGGAAATGGGTGCGCGGGCACATCGGCCACCATGGCAACGAGCGTGCCGACCAGTTGGCCAACCGTGGCGTCGACGAAGTGCGGGGCTACAAGCAGGGCTGATGCCGGCTGACGTGTTAAGATTGCGCCCCTTGAAATACACCACACCGTTGAGAGCTGAACCCTGATGGCCATCCGATCTGTTGTACTCGATACCGAAACCACCGGCATGCCGGTGACCGATGGTCACCGGATCATTGAAATCGGCTGTGTCGAACTCATGGGCCGTCGCCTCACCGGTCGTCACTTCCACGTCTACCTGCAACCGGACCGCGAAAGTGACGAGGGCGCGATCGGCGTCCACGGTATCACCGACGAATTCCTCAAAGGCAAACCGCGCTTCGCGGAAGTCGCCGACGAGTTCTTCGAGTTCATCAACGGCGCGCAGTTGATCATCCATAACGCGGCGTTCGACGTCGGCTTCATCAATAACGAATTTGCCCTGATGGGGCAGACGGATCGCGCGGATATTTCCCGGCACTGCTCGATCCTCGACACCTTGATGATGGCCCGTGAGCGTCACCCGGGCCAGCGCAACAGCCTGGATGCCTTGTGCAAACGCTATGGCGTCGACAACTCCGGCCGTGAGCTGCACGGCGCGTTGCTCGACTCCGAGATCCTGGCCGACGTTTACCTGACCATGACCGGCGGGCAGACCAGCCTGTCCCTGGCCGGCAATGCCTCTGACGGTGCCGGTTCGGCGGAAGGTTCGGGCAATCGCCCTTCGGAAATCCGTCGCCTGCCGGCGGATCGCAAACCGACGCCGATCATCCGCGCCAGCGCGCAGGACCTCGCCGAGCATGCGGCGCGGCTCGAAGCGATTGCCAAGTCGGCGGGCGCGCCGGCGTTGTGGACCCAACTGACCCAGCAATAATCTGGCTGAGCGCAGTCAAACAATGTGGGAGGGAGCTTGCTCCCGATAGCGGTGGATCTGTGGCATCAATGTCGACTGGCACGCCGCTATCGGGAGCAAGCTCCCTCCCACATTGGTGAGTCGCTGCTTTCAAAATCTTCATTCGCTACATCCGCTCACAGCTTCTACCCTGAGTGCATCATCCTCAGGACTCAAAGCCCCCATGTACAAAGACCTGAAGTTCCCCATCCTTATCGTGCATCGCGACATCAAGGCCGACACCGTTGCCGGCGACCGGGTTCGGGGTATCGCTCAAGAGTTGGAACAAGAGGGCTTCAGTATCTTTTCTGCGGTGGACTACGCCGAAGGCCGGCTGGTGGCCTCGACCCACCATGGCCTGGCCTGCATGCTGATCGCCGCCGAAGGTGCTGGGGAAAACACCCATCTGCTGCAAAACATGGTCGAACTGATCCGCCTAGCGCGGCTGAGGGCGCCCAACCTGCCGATTTTCGCCCTGGGTGAACAAGTCACCCTGGAAAACGCCCCGGCTGATGCGATGAGCGAACTCAACCAACTGCGCGGCATTCTCTACCTGTTCGAAGACACCGTACCGTTTCTCGCCAGGCAAGTCGCCCGCGCCGCGCGCACGTACCTTGATGGCCTGCTGCCGCCCTTCTTCAAAGCCCTGGTGCAACACACCGCCGACTCCAATTATTCCTGGCACACCCCCGGTCACGGTGGCGGCGTGGCCTATCGCAAAAGCCCGGTGGGGCAGGCGTTTCATCAGTTCTTCGGGGAAAACACGCTGCGCTCCGACCTGTCCGTGTCTGTGCCGGAGCTGGGCTCGCTGCTCGATCACACCGGGCCGCTGGCCGAAGCCGAAGCGCGTGCTGCGCGGAATTTCGGTGCCGATCACACCTTCTTTGTGATCAATGGCACCTCGACCGCCAACAAGATCGTCTGGCACTCGATGGTCGCTCGAGATGATCTGGTGCTGGTCGACCGCAACTGCCACAAATCGGTGTTGCACTCGATCATCATGACCGGCGCGATCCCGCTGTACTTGTGCCCGGAGCGCAACGAACTGGGCATTATCGGCCCGATTCCCCTCAGTGAATTCAGCCCCGCGTCGATCCGCGCCAAGATCGAGGCCAGCCCATTGACCCGCGGGCGGCCGGCGAAAGTGAAGCTGGCGGTGGTCACCAACTCCACCTACGACGGCCTGTGCTACAACGCCGAGCTGATCAAGCAGCAATTGGGCAACAGTGTCGAGGTGCTGCACTTCGACGAGGCCTGGTACGCCTACGCGGCGTTCCACGAGTTCTTTGCCGGGCGCTATGGCATGGGCACGTCGCGCACGCCGGACAGCCCGCTGGTGTTCACCACGCATTCCACGCACAAGTTGCTGGCGGCATTCAGCCAGGCCTCGATGATCCATGTGCAGGACGGCGGCGCGCGGCAGTTGGACCGCGATCGGTTCAACGAAGCGTTCATGATGCATATCTCCACCTCGCCGCAATACAGCATCATCGCCTCGCTGGACGTGGCGTCGGCGATGATGGAAGGCCCGGCGGGGCGCTCGCTGCTGCAGGAAATGTTCGACGAAGCCTTGAGCTTCCGCCGTGCCCTGGCCAACCTGCGCCAGCACATCGCCGCCGAAGACTGGTGGTTTTCCATCTGGCAGCCGCCGTCCGTGGCCGGCATCGACCGGGTCGCCACGGCGGATTGGCTGTTGCAGCCCGAGGATGACTGGCATGGCTTTGGCGACGTGGCCGAAGATTACGTGCTGCTGGACCCCATCAAAGTCACGTTGGTGATGCCCGGGCTCACTGCCGGCGGCGCGTTGAGCGACTGCGGGATTCCCGCTGCGGTGGTCAGCAAATTCCTCTGGGAGCGTGGCCTAGTGGTGGAAAAGACCGGCCTGTATTCGTTCCTCGTGCTGTTTTCCATGGGCATCACCAAGGGCAAATGGAGTACCTTGCTCACCGAATTGCTGGAATTCAAACGCAACTACGACGCCAATGTCAGCCTTGCCAGTTGCCTGCCTTCGGTATTTGCCCAGGGTCCGGTGCGTTATCAAGGCCTGGGGCTGCGCGATCTGTGCGACCAATTACATAGCTGTTACCGTAGCAACGCCACCGCCAAACACCTCAAGCGGATGTACACCGTGTTGCCCGACATCGCGATGAAACCGGCCGACGCCTATGACCAATTGGTCAGGGGCGACGTCGAGGCGGTGTCCATCGATGCCTTGGCTGGGCGCATCGCCGCGGTGATGCTGGTGCCTTATCCGCCGGGCATTCCGTTGATCATGCCGGGTGAGCGCTTTACCGAGTCAACGCGTTCGATCATCGACTACCTGGCCTTTGCCCGCACGTTCGATAGCAGTTTCCCCGGCTTTGTCGCGGATGTTCATGGGTTGCAACACGAAGACGACGGCAGTGGTCGTTGTTACACCGTCGATTGCATCAAGGGATAAGGATGTTTATGCAAGCTGTAATGAACCCGAAGTATCCAGGGCTCAGTGTGCGGGTCGCCGACGAGGGCTTCGACGCCTACGTGTGGGGCAATGATTTCAGTTTTGAGGTCAGTGCCTATGGCGTGCCGGAGCTGGGCAAGCGGGTCGAACAGTGGCTCGTGGAGCGCATCCTGCCGTACCGCAAGTGCTACGGCATCGACCCGGAGGAGTTCGCCAGCTTTCGCGACGCGCCCGACAGCGCGATCTTCATGGCCTTTCTGGACGACAGACCGGTCGGGCATGTCGTGGTCAGTACCAATTGGAATGGCTTCGCGCACGTCGATGAGCTGGCCGTGGCGTTGCCCGCGCGCCGTCACGGCGTGGCCAAGGCGCTGCTGGACGTGGCGCAGTTCTGGAGTCGCAAGAAAAACCTGCCGGGCATGATGTTGGAGACCCAGAACAACAACCTCGGCGCCTGCCGCCTGTATGAGCGTTGTGGGTATGTGGTGGGCGGGATCGACCACCTGCGCTATCGCGGGATCGACCCGCAAACCCGTGAGGTGGCGATTTTCTGGTATCGCTTGTTCAAGGCGGAAATCGAAGCGGTCTGACGCGTTCAGCTCGCGAGCAGGCCTTCGGCTTTCTGTGTGACAATCTCCAGCAGTGCATTCAGTGCCGGTGAGGTCACGCCCTCCCGGAGGGTCAGCGCATACAGGCTGACCATGATCGGCGGCGATACCGGGCACGCGTCCAGCCCGGCCTCCCGGGCGCCGAACGCGGTGAACGGATCGACGATCGCCAGGCCTTCGCCGGCCTCCACCATGCTGCGCATCATCTGGTAAGTCTGCACCCGCGTCTGCACCACCGGCAGCGGGCGCAGGGCTTGCAGTTTGGCGTCGAGCAGGCGACTGAGCGGGTCCTGGCCCTCCAGCCCGATCATCGACTGCCCGGCCAGGTCCTGCAGGGCGATGTACTTCTGCTTGGGTTTGAGCCAGCCATGGGGCGCGAGCAGTTGCAGTTTGCCCTGGGCCAATACGCTGCTTTGGATTTGCGGATGTTCCGGGTCATGCAGGCTCAGGCCCACGTCGGCCTCGTGCAGCAATAGGCTCCTGACGATCTCGCGGGTCGGCTGGCTCGACAGGTTGCACGGCGTGTCCTGGAAGCGTCGGCGCAGCACGGCGATGCTTTGCGGCAGCAGTTGATTGGCCAGGGGCGGCGTACACAGGGCACGCAGGGTTGGCGCGTGATGGTGCTTCAGGCGGCTGGCCAAGCGTTGTACCGGCTCCAGCGCTTCATACACATGGGCGATTTGCGCCTGTAACTCCAGGGTTTCCCGTGTTGGCTGCAGGCGTCCGCGCACGCTGGCGAACAACATAAAGCCCAATTGCTGCTCGGCGTCCTTGAGCGTCGCGTCCACATCGCCCACAGAAAGCTGCAACCATTCGGCGGCCGTGCCGAGGTGTCCGGTCTGCAAGATGGCCTGAATCACTTCGATATGACGTAAACGCATGGCCGGAGTCTAGGGTCAGCAGGGCCGGGATTCAATGGCCTGGAAAAAAACAGCGGGAGCGTTGATTCGCATCGACTTACGTTAGCCTTGCGCAACTGCAACAAGCAGGGCATATAACGAGCGTATCAACCGAGCGACAAGGGGGCTCAGAATGTCTGCACCAGTCATAGTCGGCAACCGGCGCACCCACGGCGGCTTTACGCGGTGGGCGGTGCTGGTGGTACTCGTCGTCATCGGCGTGTTGGCCCTGGCATTGTGGCCGCGGCTGTTTGGCGAGATGACCCTGACGGAAATCGCTATGGCCAAGGCCCAGGTCGCCGAGCTGGGCAAGGCCGTCGAGCACTTCCATCAAGACACTGGCCGCTATCCGACCGATGAGGAAGGCCTGGAGGGGTTGATCAAGCCGCCTGCCGCCGACGCGAATTGGAAAGGCCCCTATGTCAATGAAGAGCTGCTGACCGATCCGTGGGGCGTTGCTTATCAGTATCACTTTCCGCCGAGCCAACCCCGGGTTCCGTTCGACCTGTTCTCCTTCGGCAAGGATCGGACGTTGGGCGGTGTCGGGGATAACAAGGATATTACCTACGGCGACAACTGATTCATCTGGCATTACCCATCGACCTGTTTAGAATGGTTCGTCTGATCATCAACGACCAATGCCGGTTACCCGGTACTTACAACAAAAACAGGTCTGGTCTCAAATGCCGATGCCCGCGAACTTCTTCGGGGTAACGGCCAGGCAACTGCTGGTCCTGGTGACCGTGGGAGGCGTGGCCGCTTATCTCTTGAGCAATCCCGACGACACTACGTCCGAAAACCTCGCACTCGATGCGTTCATCCGTTCCCAGGAACAGGTGGGCGCGCAGGTGGGTGCGGTGTTGGGCATCACGCTGGTCAGGCAGGTGGTGGCGTATCCCGCGTATGGTACGCCGGGCTACAAGCGCTTGATGTATGACGTCGAGGGCGAGAAGGGGCGACTGATGGTCACGCTCAAACAGGTTGAGGGAGACCCGGGGATTGAAGTGACGGAGGTTCGCCGCCCGTGATCGCCCGGCCCAGTCAATGCCGTCAATGGCCAGGACTGAGCAGGTACGCTCGGGGGCTCAAGCTTATTGCGCGCGGACGGTTTCCGATTCGCGGACGATAATGGTCCCGGACTGAATCAATTTGAATTCATCGCCTTCCAGTTTTTCTACACGGTCGCCAATGGCCAGCTTGTAGGTTGTGGTGGGCGCCGAGCCAGCCAGGCCGTCTAGCGGCGGGGTGGATTCCTGGAACTCATGCACCGAATACACGCGTCCTTCTGCGTCTCTGGCATGGAACTGTCCGACAAGTACTGCTGCCATCTGTTTAGAACCTCTGGAGATAAACACTCGATTTGCGGTTCTGTAGACCGTCATGGAGCGGGGTAGTTTACCTATGGAAAAAAAATACTATTCGTTGATGTTTTCAGACGCTTCCTACGCGGGTGGTCGCGAGGCAGACGCCGGGGGAATTATCAAAACCTTCTGGTGAACGCGTCGCGAAGGCTCTATAACTACAAGCTCCTTTAGTCAGACGTCGGGAAACCTCAATGAGCAAGGTCTACACGATTGCCGTCCTGGTGGGCAGCTTGAGAAAAGAGTCGATCAACCGCAAGGTCGCCCTGGCATTGGCCGAACTGGCCCCCGCCAACCTCACATTGAACATTGTCGAAATTGGCGATTTGCCGCTCTACAACGAGGACATCGACGGGGCATCACCGCCCGCAGCCTACAGTACTTTCCGTCAACAAGTGCGTTCATCCGACGCAGTGCTGTTCGTGACCCCCGAATACAACCGCTCCGTGCCCGCCCCGCTGAAGAATGCCATCGATGTGGGCTCGCGCCCTTACGGGCAAAGCGCCTGGAGCGGCAAGCCGGGGGCGATTATCAGTGTGTCGCCGGGGGCTGTCGGCGGCTTTGGCGCCAACCACCATCTGCGCCAATCCCTGGTGTTCCTCGACGTGCCGTGCATGCAGCAGCCGGAAGCCTACCTGGGCGGCGCGGGCAGTGTGTTCGACGAGGCGGGCAAGCTGTCGGAGAAAACCAAGCCGTTCCTGCAGGCGTTTATCGATGCCTACGGCAAGTGGGTAGAAAAACAGCACGGCTGATCGCCGATGTGGAAACGGGCTGGCTCGCGATGGCGATGTATCAGTTGAAGATGCATGCACTGAAGCCGCGCAATCGCGAGCAAGCCCGTCAGCCTGTGTTCACGTCAGCGTAACCAGTTGGTGCGCGCCAGCTCGATCACTTCATCCCCGCGCCCGCTCATCACCGCCTTGAGCATGTACAGGCTGAAACCCTTGGCCTGTTCCAGCTTGATACTGGGTGGCATCACCAGCTCCTGGGTCGCCGTCACCACGTCCACCAGCACCGGGCCGTCATGGGCCAGGGCGCGGCGCAGGGCCGGTTCGAGGTCTTCGGATTGCTCCACGCGAATGCCCAGGATGCCCATGGCGTTGGACATGGCGGCGAAGTCCGGGTTTTTCAGCTCGGTGCCGGCCTCAAGGTAGCCGGCGGCTTTCATTTCCATGGCGACAAAACCGAGTGATGCGTTATCGAACACGATGACCTTCACCGGCAGTTTCAGCTGCGCCAGCGAAATGAAATCCCCCATCAACATGGTAAAACCGCCGTCGCCGGACATTGAGATCACCTGTCGCCCGGGGAAAGCCGCCTGGGCACCGATGGCCTGGGGCATGGCGTTGGCCATCGAGCCGTGGTTGAACGAGCCGATCAGGCGCCGTTTGCCGTTCATTTTCAGGTAGCGCGCCGCCCACACGGTGGGCGAGCCGACGTCGGCGGTGAAGATCGCATCGTCGTCGGCCAGTTCGCTGAGCAGGCGCGCCACGTATTGCGGGTGAATCGGCCGGTTGGCCTTCGACGCTTGCGCCAGGTCATCGAGGCCCTGGCGGGCTTTCTCGTAGTGTTTCAAGGACGTTTCGAGGAAGCTGCGGTCGGCCTTGCGGGTCAGGCGCGGCAGCAGTGCATCGATGGTCTCGCTCACGTCAGCGGCGATGCCCAGGTCCAGGGTGGCACGTCGACCCAGCGCCTGGGGGTTGCGATCGATCTGGATGATCTTCGCGTCGGTGGGGTAGAACTGGCGGTACGGAAAATCGGTGCCGAGCATGATCAGCGTGTCGCAATTGAGCATGGCGTGGTAACCGGAGCTGAAACCGATCAGGCCGGTCATGCCCACGTCGAACGGGTTGTCCCATTCCACGTGCTCTTTGCCGCGCAAGGCGTGTACCACCGGCGCGCCCAAGGCATCGGCCAGGGCCACCACTTGGGCATGGGCGCCGGCGCAACCGCTGCCGCACAGCAAGGTGACTTTCTGGCTGCTGTCGAGGATTTCGCTGAGGCGTTGCAGGTCCTGTTCCGCCGGCAGGGTGCGCGGCGCATGCAGGGCCGGCCAGGGTTTGAGCGTGTCTTCCACTTCCAGCAGCGACACATCCCCGGGGATCACCACCACCGCCACGCCGCGATTGAGGATTGCCGCGCGCATGGCGCGATGCAGCACTTGGGGCATCTGCTCGGGGTTGGTCACCAGTTCGATGAAGTGGCTGCACTCTTTGAACAGTTCCTGGGGGTGGGTTTCCTGGAAGTAGTTCAAGCCGATTTCGGAAGACGGGATTTGTGCGGCGATGGCCAACACCGGTACATGGTTGCGATGGCAGTCGAACAGGCCGTTGATCAAATGCAGATTGCCCGGCCCGCAACTGCCGGCGCACACCGCCAACTCGCCGGTGGCGGCGGCTTCGGCACCGGCGGCGAACGCGGCGACCTCTTCGTGGCGCACATGCATCCACTCGATGCTGTCCATGGTGCGCAGTGCGTCGGTGAGGCCATTGAGGCTGTCGCCGGTCAGGCCCCAGATGCGCTTGATGCCCGCCTGTTCAAGGGTGGTTGCCAATTGCTGGGCCAGGTTGATTTTCGCCATGAAGAACTCCAATCGTCAGTGAGGTTAAAAGTGGCTGATCAATAGAGGACAGTTCGATCACGGCGAATGCTCCGTGCTTAATGTGAAGATTGCGTCATGGTTGCGCGGTATTGGCGAGTGCGCCGGGCGATAAACCATTGATCGCGGACCAGTGCCATGCACGGCGCAACCTTGGGATTGGGGCGATGGCCGCGGCTCAGGCAACGCATCTGGTGACGCACCACGGCGAGGGCGGCGAGGGGCTTGCGCTTCCAACTGATCGATGTGATTTGCGGGTTGGGGTCGCGACCTTCGCGCCAGTGTTTGATCAGTTGCGGTTCCAGGGTCAGGGCGGTGGCGATACCGGCCATGGCGATGCCGCTGTCGAGGACTTGCTGCACTACCGGCAGGCGGCGAATGCCACCGGTGACCATCACCGGCATGTTTGCGAGGGTCGCCAGCTCGCGGGCCATTTCCAGGAAATACGCTTCGCGGGCCAGGGTCCGCCCGTCTCGGGCTTCGCCCGTCTCGGGCTTCGCCCTGCATGGCCGGTGCTTCGTAGCTGCCGCCGGACAGCTCCAGCAGGTCGATAGGCAGGGCATTGAGCAGCTCAATCACGGCACGCGCATCGTCCGCGTCGAAGCCGCCGCGCTGGAAGTCTGCCGAGTTGAGTTTCACCCCCACGCAAAACGAGGGGCTGACACTGGCGCGAACGGCCTTGATCACTTCCATCAGCAAGCGTGCGCGGTTCGGCAGCGAGCCGCCCCAGTGATCGGTGCGCCGGTTGCTCAAGGGCGAGAGAAACTGGCTGAGCAAGTAGCCATGCGCTGCGTGGATCTGCACGCCCGTAAACCCGGCTTTCTCGGCCAGGCGCGCGCTGGTGGCAAAGCGCGTGATCACGTTCTGGATCTCGTCTTCGGACATAGCCCTGGGCTTGGCGAACATCTTCGAAAAAATACCCAGGTCGAGGGCCACGGCGGACGGCGCCAAGGCTTGCTGGCGCAGGTTGGCCGGCGTCTGGCGCCCCGGATGATTGAGCTGCACCCAGAAGTGCCCGCCGTTGTTGCGTCCGAGGGCGGCCCATTCGCGAAAGCTGTCCAGTGACCGCTCGTCCTCCAGCGCAACGCCGCCGGGGCCGGTCATGGCGCGGCGGTCGATCATCACGTTACCGGTCAGCAGCAAGCCGGGCTCGCCATCCGCCCAGGCCTGGTACAACTGCTTCAATTCACGGGACGGCGCTTGTTGGGCGTCGGCCATGTTCTCCTCCATCGCAGCCTTGGCAATACGGTTGACAAGGACTTGGCCGTTGGGCAGTTGCAAGGGTTCGAAAGGTGACATGGTTGACTCCTGAAGGGGGGAGGCCTCAGGCTAAGCTTAAAGTTAACTTTAATGTCAAGCGGGCATGGCGATGAATATTGGTGAACTGGCGAAACAGAGCGGGCTGGCGGCGTCGCGTATTCGGTTTTATGAGGCCGAAGGGTTGATCAGCCAGGTGGGCAGGCAGGCCAACGGCTATCGGCGTTATGCCCCCGAGGCCCTGCAAACCCTGCAACTGATCCAGAGCGCCCAACAGGCCGGGTTTACCTTGCAGGAACTCAAGGCGCTGATGCCGGCGCCGGGCGAGCACAAGCGCGAGGCGCTGATTGAGGCGTTGGAGCGTAAGGTGCAGCAGATCGAAGGGATGCAGGCGCAACTGGCGCACAGCAAGGCGCAGTTGCTGGGCGTGATCGCGGCGGTGCGCGCGCAGCCGGAGGGTGTGCCGTGTTCCATGGAGCAGAAGCAGGTGCTGGCGTCGATCAAAATCGATGTATAAAAAAGCCCTGGCATGCCAGGGCTTTTCACGATGCTAACGCTTAACGGCGACGGAACAGCGGCAGCGGCTCGTCCGTTGCAGCCTGGTACGTCACGGAAAAGTCCTTGAGGCTTTCCAGCGCTTCATACGGGTCTTTGTCGGGGCGCAAGGCGAAGGCATCGAACCCGCAGCGGTGCAGGTAGAACAGTTGGTCGCGCAGCACGTCGCCAATCGCGCGCAATTCGCCTTTGTAGCCGTAGCGGTCACGCAGCAGGCGCGCATTGGAGTAGTTGCGCCCGTCGGTGAAGGCCGGGAAGTTCAGGGCGATGACCTGGAAGTGAGCCACGTCGTCACCGATCTCTTCGGCTTCTTCATCGGCGTCCAGCCACACGCCCAGGCCGCCGTCACGGGCCTTGAGCGCATGACCGTGCTCGCGCCACAGCGCCAGCGGCACGATCAGGTCGTCGCAGTTGGAGATGCCGTCGAAGGTCGCGTCCTTGGGCAGCAGGTGCCAGGTTTCGTCGACGACTTCGTTGTTCTTAATGATTCGCTGCATAGACGCGCTCCTTGAACAGGTCAATGCCGATGCGCTGGTAGGTGTCGATGAAACGCTCATCTTCGGTGCGCTGCTCGATGTACACATCGATCAGTTTGCCGATCACCTCGGGCATGGCTTCCTGGGCGAAGGATGGGCCGAGGATCTTGCCCAGGCTCGCATCGCGGCTGGCGCTGCCACCCAGGGACACTTGGTAGAATTCTTCGCCTTTCTTGTCCACGCCCAGGATGCCGATGTGGCCGACGTGGTGGTGACCACAGGCGTTCATGCAACCGGAAATGTTCAGGTCCAGCTCGCCGATGTCGAACAGGTAGTCCAGGTCGTCGAAACGGCGCTGGATCGATTCGGCAATCGGGATCGACTTGGCGTTGGCCAGGGAGCAGAAGTCGCCGCCCGGGCAGCAGATGATGTCGGTCAGCAGGCCGATGTTCGGCGTGGCGAAACCCCCTTCGCGCAGTTCGCCCCACAGGGTGAACAGTTGGCTCTGCTCAACGTCCGCGAGAATGATGTTCTGCTCGTGGGAGGTGCGCAGTTGACCGAAGCTGTAGCGCTCGGCCAGGTCGGCCACGGCGTCCAGCTGCTTGTCGGTGATATCGCCGGGGGCGACGCCGGTAGGCTTGAGCGACAGGGTCACGGCGACATAGCCCGGCTTTTTGTGCGCCAGGGTGTTGCGCACACGCCAGCGGGCGAAACCTGGGTGCTGCTGGTCGAGCGCGGCGAGTTCGGCGTCCTGATTGCCCAGGGCTTTGTACTCGGGGTCGACGAAGTGTTTGGCCACGCGGTGGACTTCGGCGTCGGTCAGGGTGGTCTGGCCGCCGCGCAGGTGTTCCATCTCGGCGTCGACTTTCTGCGCGAACACCTCAGGGGTCAGCGCCTTGACCAGGATCTTGATCCGCGCCTTGTATTTGTTGTCGCGACGGCCATAGCGGTTGTAGACCCGCAGGATCGCGTCGAGGTAGCTCAGCAGGTCCTGCCACGGCAGGAACTCGTTGATAAACGCGCCAACCACCGGGGTACGCCCCAGGCCGCCGCCTACCAGTACACGGAAGCCCAACTCGCCGGCGGCGTTGTAGACCGGCTCCAGGCCGATGTCGTGTACTTCGATCGCCGCACGGTCCGATGTCGAGCCATTGATGGCGATCTTGAATTTGCGCGGCAGGTAAGCGAATTCTGGGTGGAACGTGGTCCATTGGCGGACGATTTCACACCAGGGGCGCGGGTCGATCAGTTCGTCGGCGGCAACCCCGGCGAATTGGTCGGTGGTCACGTTGCGCAGGCAGTTACCGCTGGTCTGAATGGCGTGCATCTGCACGGTGGCCAGCTCAGCCAGGATGTCCGGCACGTCTTCCAGCGCCGGCCAGTTGAACTGCACGTTCTGGCGGGTACTGATGTGGGCGTAGCCCTTGTCGAAGTCGCGGGCAATCTTGGCCATCATGCGCGTCTGGCGCGAAGTCAGTTGGCCATAGGGCACGGCCACCCGCAGCATCGGCGCAAAGCGCTGAACATAAAGGCCATTTTGCAGGCGCAGAGGGCGGAACTCTTCTTCGCTCAGTTCACCTGCTAGGTAGCGTCGGGTCTGATCACGGAACTGCTTGACGCGGTCCTCGATGATGCGCTGATCGTATTCGTCGTATACGTACATATAGGTCCTGTTCTCGGCAAATCTGCGCGCACGGCCGCGCACTCCCAACGGAGCCGGGGCACGATACCAGTTTGCGTTTATGCGCAAAAGTGATGTTTGAATATATGCAAAGAACCAAATCGACTAATGGGAGCGATTGTCGGTATACACGCATTTGTCATGCGGGCAATCATCGACTTTACTGTGGGCGAGTCTGAATGCAATCACCTATAAAACCGACAAGAGGCGATGCGATGAGCCATCCGACAAAAGCCCGTAAACCCGACAGTACCGTGGATGCCTGGGCCATTCTATTTCTGATCATTCTCGTGGTAGGGACGGCGGTGTTCTGGGTCGGCCACCAGTAAACAGCGTTGACTGAGCCTCGAATGACTGTCCGATTGCCAGTATCATGGCGGTCAATGTTCAAGGCTTGAATAACCATGGTGAAGGTTCTGTTTACGTGTGTGTGGTTGCTGGGGCCAGCATTTTGTGGCGTGGCCCAGGCAGCGTCGGTGGTGTTTCTCAACCCGGGCATGTCGACGGAAACCTTTTGGGTCAGTTACGCGCAATTCATGCAGGCCGCGGCCAAGGACCTCGGCCTGGATTTGCGCGTGCGCTATGGCGAGCGCGATCTTCACACCACATTGGTCCAGGCCCGGGAGGAACTGCAAGGCCGCGAGCGGCCGGATTATCTGGTGCTGGTCAATGAGCAGTATGTCGCCCCGCAGATTCTGCGCATGGCCCAGGGCAGTGGGGTCAAATTGCTGGTGGTGAACAGCGCGCTGACCGCCGACCAGGTGCAGTTGTTGGGCGCCCGCACGGGCATCGATCTGATCGGCAGCCTGGTCGCCGACGACGAAGAGGCCGGCTACCTGATGCTCAAGGACATGTTGCGCCAGCACGGCCGTGTTGCGCCCGGCGAATCCCTCGACCTGCTGGCGTTTTCCGGCATCAAGACCACTCCCGTTGCCCTGTTGCGAGAGCAGGGCATGCGCCGGGCGCTGGCCGAACACCCCGAGGTGCGCCTGCGTCAGTTGGTTTATGGCGAGTGGAGCCGCGAGCGCGCCTTCGAGCAAGCGACGCAGCTGTTCAAGCGTTACCCGCACACGGCGCTGGTGTGGTCGGCCAACGATCAGATGGCGCTGGGTGCCATGCAGGCGTTTCGGGACAGCGGGCGCGTGCCTGGCAAGGACGCGCTGTTCAGTGCGGTCAATAGTTCACCGGAGATCTTGCAGGCGCGTCTGAACGGGCAGTTGTCGTCCCTGGTCGCCGGGCATTTCACCGTGGGCGGGTGGGCGATGGTGCTGATCAATGATGATGCCAAGGGCGTGGACATCGGCGCTTACGGCGGGCGCGACCGCCAGGAGGCGCTATTCCAACTGATCGATTCCGCCCAGGCGCGGCGCTTGCTGGGGCCCATGCCGACGGTAAATTTCCGCGCACTGTCCGCCCTGGGCAAGCCTGCGTCCTATGGTTACCCCTTCAGCATGCGTCTGCTGCTGCACTAGACCCCGGCCAGCAGCAACACCAGCTTGACGATGCCGAACAGCGTCAAGGCAAACACCACTGTGAACAGAATGCCCAGGACCACAAAGTGGCTGGGCTTGCCATGGGTAAAGTCGCGGGCGCGGTTCTTGCCGCTCTGCACGCCAAAGGCGGCGGCGACGACGCTGTGCAGCATCTGCCACAGGGTAGGCGGTTTGTTGTTGGCTGGATCGTCCATACGTGCCTCGACACAAGATGTGTGAGGCAAGCATAGACAATCTGCGCGTGCTTAGTTGTCGTAACCCAGGTTCGGTGCCAACCAGCGCTCGGTCACGGCCAGGTCCTGGCCTTTGCGTGCGGTGTAGCTCGCCACCTGGTCTTTGTCGACCTTGCCCACGGCGAAGTATTGCGCCTGCGGGTGGGCGAAGTACCAGCCGCTGACCGCAGCCGCCGGGAACATCGCGTAGTGCTCGGTGAGGAACACGCCGCTGCGGCCGGCATGCATCTCGCGGGCCTCGGGGTCCAGCAGTTGGAACAGGGTGCCTTTCTCGGTGTGGTCGGGGCACGCCGGGTAGCCGGGGGCAGGGCGGATGCCGCTGTACTGTTCCTTGATCAGCGCGTCATTGTCCAGTTGCTCGTCCTTGGCATAACCCCAGTAGTCTTTGCGCACCTGTTGGTGCAGCCATTCGGCGCAGGCTTCGGCCAGGCGGTCGGCCAGGGCCTTGACCATGATCGAGTTGTAGTCGTCGCCCGCGTCCTGGTAAGCCTTGGCCACTTCCTCGGCGCCGATGCCCGCGGTGGTGATAAACCCTCCCACGTAGTCGGTGATGCCGCTGTCTTTGGGCGCGACGAAGTCGGCCAGGGAGAAGTTCGGCTTGCCGTCGGTCTTGATGATCTGCTGGCGCAGGTGGTGCAAGGTTGCCAGGGGCTGCCCGTCGTCGCCGTAGACTTCCAGGTCGTCATCGTTCACCTGGTTGGCCGGCCAGAAACCAAATACCGCGCGAGCGCTGATCAGCTTCTCGTCGATCAGCTTGGCGAGCATTTCCTGGGCGTCGGCATACAGCGCCGTGGCGGCTTCACCCACCACTTCATCGGTGAGGATGCGCGGGAACTTGCCGGCCAGGTCCCAGGAGATGAAGAACGGAGTCCAGTCGATGTATTCGGCGAGCACCTTGAGGTCGATGTTGTCCAGCACCTTGGCGCCGGTAAAGGTCGGCGTGACCGGCGTGTAAGTGCTCCAGTCGAACTGCGGCTTCTTGGCGATCGCCGCCGGGTAGCTCAGGCGTTCGGTGCGTGCGCTGCGGTTCGAGGTGCGCTCGCGCACTTCGATGTATTCCAGGCGGGTCTTCTCGACGAAACCGGCTTTCAATTCCTTGGACAGCAACTGCGTGGCCACGCCCACCGCGCGCGAGGCGTCGGTCACGTAGATCACTGCATCATTGCTGTACTTGGGTTCGATCTTCACCGCCGTGTGCGCCTTGGAGGTGGTGGCGCCACCGATCATCAGCGGCAGGTGGAAGTCCTGGCGCTGCATTTCGCGGGCGACGTGGACCATCTCATCGAGGGACGGGGTGATCAGGCCGGACAGCCCGATGATGTCGCACTTCTGTTCCTTGGCCACCTGCAGGATCTTCTCCGCCGGCACCATCACGCCCAGATCGACGATGTCATAGCCGTTGCACCCCAGCACCACGCCGACGATGTTCTTGCCGATGTCATGCACGTCGCCTTTCACCGTGGCCATGAGGATCTTGCCCTTGGCTTCCGGCTTGTCGCCTTTTTCCAGTTCGATGAACGGGATCAGATGGGCCACGGCCTGTTTCATCACCCGCGCCGACTTGACCACCTGCGGCAGGAACATTTTGCCCGCGCCAAACAGGTCGCCGACGATGTTCATGCCGGACATCAGCGGGCCTTCGATCACTTCGATCGGGCGCGCGAACGACTGCCGGGACTCTTCGGTGTCTTCGACGATGTGCGTGGTGATGCCCTTGACCAGCGCGTGTTCCAGGCGCTTGTTGACCGGCCAGCCGCGCCATTCCTCGGTTTCGGCTTCCTTGACGCTGCCGTCGCCCTTGTACTTGTCGGCGATGGCGAGCAGGGCGTCGGTGCCGTCCGGGGTGCGGTTGAGCACCACGTCTTCCACCGCGTCGCGCAGTTCGGCGGGGATCTGGTCGTAGATCTCCAGCTGGCCGGCGTTGACGATGCCCATGGTCAGGCCGTTGCGGATCGCATACAGCAGGAACACCGAGTGGATCGCCTCGCGCACCGGGTTGTTGCCGCGGAACGAGAACGACACGTTGGACACGCCGCCGGACGTCAGCGCATACGGCAGCTCGTCGCGGATGTAGGCGCAGGCGTTGATGAAGTCGACGGCGTAGTTGTTGTGCTCTTCGATACCGGTGGCGACCGCGAAGATGTTCGGGTCGAAGATGATGTCTTCCGGCGGGAAGCCGACTTCATTGACCAGGATGTCGTAGGAGCGTTTGCAGATCTCTTTCTTGCGCGCTTCGGTGTCGGCCTGGCCGGCTTCGTCGAAGGCCATCACCACCACGGCGGCGCCGTAGCGTTTGCACAGCTTGGCGTGATGGATGAACTGCTCGACGCCTTCCTTCATGCTGATGGAGTTGACGATGCCCTTGCCCTGGATGCACTTGAGGCCGGCTTCGATCACTTCCCACTTGGAGGAGTCGATCATGATCGGCACGCGGGAGATGTCCGGCTCGCCGGCAATCAGATTGAGGAAGGTCACCATGGCCTTCTTCGAATCGAGCATGCCTTCGTCCATGTTGATGTCGATCACCTGGGCGCCGGCTTCCACCTGCTGCAGGGCGACTTCGAGGGCTTCGGTGTAGTTGTCTTCGCGGATCAGCCGGGCGAAACGGGCGGAGCCGGTGATGTTGGTACGTTCGCCGACGTTGACGAACAACGACTGGCGATCAATGGTGAACGGCTCCAGGCCCGACAGGCGGCAGGCCTTGGGAATGTCCGGGATCTGGCGCGGCGCGTAACCGGCCACGGCCTTGGCGATGGCTTCGATATGCCCCGGCGTGGTGCCGCAGCAGCCACCGACGATGTTCAGGAAGCCGCTCTGGGCGAATTCCTCGATGACTTTGGCGGTTTGCGCCGGCAATTCGTCGTATTCGCCGAATTCGTTGGGCAGGCCGGCGTTAGGGTGCGCGGACACATAAGTGTTGGCCTTGTTCGACAGCTCTTCGAGGTACGGACGCAACTCGCTGGCGCCCAGGGCGCAGTTGAGGCCCACGGAAATCGGCTTGGCGTGGCTGACCGAGTTCCAGAACGCTTCGGTGGTCTGGCCCGACAGGGTACGGCCGGAGGCGTCGGTGATGGTGCCGGAGATCATGATCGGCAATTCGAAGCCCAGCTCTTCGAATACACCCTGCACGGCAAAGATCGCGGCCTTGGCGTTGAGGGTGTCGAAAATGGTTTCGATGAGGATCAGGTCTGCGCCGCCTTCGATCAGGCCCTTGGTGGCCTCGGTGTAGTTCTCCACCAGTTCATCGAAGGTCACGTTGCGGTAGCCGGGGTTGTTCACATCCGGCGACAGCGAGCAGGTACGGCTGGTCGGGCCGAGCACGCCGGCGACGAAGCGTGGCTTGTCCGGCGTCTCCAGGGTCTTGGCGTCGGCCACCTTGCGCGCGACGCGGGCACCTTCTACGTTCAACTCGTAGGCGAGCGACTCCATGCCGTAATCGGCCTGGGACACTTGGGTGGCGTTGAAGGTGTTGGTTTCGAGGATGTCGGCGCCGGCATCCAGGTACGCCTTCTCGATGGAGGCGATGACGTCCGGACGGCTGAGCAGCAACAGGTCGTTGTTACCCTTGACGTCGCTCGGCCAGTCGGCAAACCGTTTGCCGCGGTAGTCCTGTTCTTCCAGCTTATAGCTCTGGATCATCGTGCCCATACCGCCGTCGAGGATCAGGATGCGTTCCTTGAGGGCTTGGTGAAGGGCTTGCAGACGAGCGCTACGATCGGACATGGGACTACTCTGTTCAGGCATTACGGAGGGCGTGGATCATAGCAAACCTGTGTGGATTTGGAGCATGTGCAGGTTTTGCATGAATATCGTTCATGTTGGTGCGCGTGTTAGATCGGTAGAATCCGCGGGGTTTTCCATTTTGGCTTCATATCGGGACCAGGCTCATGCCGTATCGCATCATCATCAGCTTCGTTCTGTTGCTGATTGGCAGCACTACACAGGCCCAAGATCCCGCTCCGGCGCTTTCCTACACCCGTGATATCCAACCGATCTTCACTGAGAAGTGCGTGGCGTGCCATGCCTGCTACGACTCGGCCTGCCAGTTGAACCTGGGCAGTGGCGAGGGCGCGGCGCGGGGGGCGACCAAGGTGCTGGTCTACGATGGTGATCGCAGTCAGGCGACCAAGCCGACGCGTCTGTTCTACGACGCGTTCGGCAAGGCTGCCTGGCGGCACGAAGGCTTCACTTCCGTGCTCGACGCCCAAGGCAGCCAGGCTGCGTTGATGGCGCGCATGCTCGAACTGGGCCACAGCCGCGCGCCGTTGCAGCCCAACGGCAAGCTGCCGGACGACATCGTGCTGGGCCTGAACCGCGAGAACATGTGCCCGCTGCCAGAGGAGTTCGACACTTACGCCGACGTGCACCCCAATGAAGGCATGCCGCTGGCCGTGACCGGCTTGAGCGACCAGCAGTACCAGACCCTGCGACGCTGGCTGGCCTCCGGTGCGCCGATTGACCAGCAGGGCGTGGCGCCAAGTGCCCAGGAAGCCGCACAGGTGCTGCAGTGGGAAAACCTGCTCAACGCCCCCGGCGCCCGCGAAAGCCTGGTCGCCCGCTGGCTGTTTGAACACCTGTTTATCGCACATCTGTATTTCGAAGGCGGTGAGCCGGGGCATTTCTTCCAGTGGGTCCGCTCGCGCACCCCCAGCGGGCAGCCGATCGACCTGATCAATACCCGTCGCCCCAACGACGATCCCGGTACCCGGATCTACTACCGGCTGTGGCCGATACAGGGGGTGATCGTCCATAAGACCCACATCACGTACCCGCTCAGCGCGGCGAAAATGGAACGGGTCAAAGCCTTGTTCTACAGCGGCGACTGGCAGGTCAGCGCCTTGCCAGGCTACGGTCCGGGCCGTCGTGCCAACCCGTTCGAGACGTTCGAGGCGATTCCGGCCCAGGCGCGCTACCAGTTCATGCTCGATAATGCCGAGTACTTTGTCCGCACCTTCATCCGCGGCCCGGTGTGCCGGGGCCAGATCGCCACGGACGTGATCCGCGACAACTTCTGGGCACTGTTCCAGGCCCCCGAACACGACCTGTACATCACCGATCCGCTCTATCGTGGCCGTGCCACGCCGTTGCTGGCAATGCCCGGGCAGAACGACGACGTGGGCAGCGTGCTCAGCCTGTGGCTCAAGTACCGTGACAAGCGCAACGAGTACGAAGCGCTGCGTCGCTACCGCTATGGCGAGTTGCCGGCGCCCGGTTGGTCGACGCTGTGGGCCGGCAACGACAATGCGTTGTTGAGCATCTTCCGTCACTTCGACAGCGCGTCGGTCAATAAAGGCCTGATCGGTGAAGTCCCGCAGACGATGTGGTTGTTCGATTATCCGTTGCTGGAGCGCACCTACTACCAATTGGTGGTCAACTTCGACGTGTTCGGCAACGTCTCCCATCAGGCCCAGACCCGCTTGTACTTCGACCTGATCCGCAATGGCGCCGAACAGAACTTCCTGCGCCTGATGCCGGCCAATTCGCGGGACGATTTCCTCGACGATTGGTATCAGAACGGCGGCAAGGTCAAGTTGTGGATGGACTATGAGTCGATCGACGACGATAAACCCACCGGCCTGAAACTGAATGAAAAAGACCCGAAACGCGATTTCGTCAACCAGTTGCTGGCGCGTTATGGCGACCTCAATGCCAGCCCGGACCCGATCAATCGCTGTGTCGGCGCCTACTGCTCGCGGCCGGGCCTCGAACCGGTGCTGCGCGATGCCGAGCAGGCCCTGAGTCGCCTGACGTCACGCCCGGCGGCGGGGCTCAAGGTCATCGACCAATTGCCGGAAGCGACCATGCTGCGCATCGAAACCCGCACCGGTCATCGCGAGGTCTACAGCCTGCTGCGCAACCGTGCCCACAGTAATGTCGCGTTCATGCTGGGTGAGGCTTCTCGCTATCAACCGGGCCTGGACACGTTGACGGTCTACCCCGGCGTGCTGAGCAGTTATCCGAACTTCATGTTCAATATCCCGGCCGAGCAAGTGCCGGCGTTCGTCGCGGCCATGGAAAGTGCCCGCGACGCCCAGCACTTCGAGAAGATCGTCGATCGTTGGGGTGTGCGCCGCAGCCATCCGCAGTTCTGGGAGTACTTCCACGATCTGTCGACCTACATCCGCGAAACCACGCCGTTGGAAGAGGGTGTGCTGGATATGAACCGCTATGAAAACCTCTGACGGCGATGGCGAGGCTTTTCCGACAAAATTACTGGGGCTTTGTATCTGCGTAATATTTTGGCGTAAACTGCCAGCAAGCCTGTGAGGAGTTTCCATGACTGCCATAACCATTACCGACGCCGCCCACGATTACCTGGCTGACCTGCTGTCCAAGCAGAACACCCCGGGTATCGGCATCCGCGTCTTTATCACCCAGCCTGGCACCCAGTACGCCGAGACGTGCATCGCCTACTGCAAGCCGGGCGAAGAGAAGCCGGAAGACACCGCGCTGGGGCTGAAAAGCTTCACCGCGTATATCGATGCCTTCAGCGAAGCGTTCCTCGACGACGCGGTGGTCGACTACGCCACTGACCGCATGGGCGGCCAATTGACCATCAAGGCGCCGAACGCCAAGGTGCCGAACGTCAATGCCGACAGCCCGGTCAACGAGCGCATCAATTACTACCTGCAAACCGAGATCAACCCTGGGCTGGCCAGCCACGGTGGGCAGGTCAGCTTGATCGACGTGGTGGATGACGGTATCGCCGTATTGAAGTTCGGCGGCGGCTGCCAGGGCTGCGGCCAGGCGGATGTGACCCTGCGTGAAGGCATCGAGCGTACCTTGCTGGAGCGCATTCCGGAGCTCAAGGGCGTCCGCGATGTGACTGACCATACGCAGAAAGAAAACGCCTACTACTGAGTCAGGTGTTCGCTGCGAGCAAAAAAACGGCGCCCCGTGAGCGCCGTTTTTTTATGCTTAAAATTCAGCCGCTTACGCGACCTACCTAACGCTGAACATTAAGTGTGGGAGGGAGCTTGCTCCCGATAGCGGCGGGTCAGTCGACTTATCAAGCAACAGATACACCGCTATCGGGAGCAAGCTCCCTCCCACATTTTTTTGTGTTTGTTTAGTTAAGTCAGTGTTTTATGTTTGTTTTTTGATGTTTTTGATTAGGGGCGGTACAGGTGTGCATGCCCGGCCCGATACAGCGACGACGCGCTGAAACTGTCACTGGCCAGCACCCGACCCACCACAATCAGCGCTGTGCGCCTGAAGCCTTTGGCCGCGACTTTTTCGGCAATGTCCGCCAAGGTGCCGACAGCCCAATCCTGATCCGGCCAGGTCGCGCGGTGTACCACGGCAATCGGGCAATCCGCGCCATAGTGCGGCAGCAGTTCGGCGACGATCTTCTCCAGGTGATTGACCCCCAGATGAATCGCCATGGTCGTGCCGTGGCGGGCCAGGCTGTCGAAGTCTTCACCGGCGGGCATGCGGGTTTTATCGGCGTAGCGGGTGAGAATCACGCTCTGGGCGATGTCCGGCAGGGTCAGTTCAGTCTCCAGCAGCGCCGCGCAGGCGGCCACGGCGGTGACGCCGGGAATGATCTGGAACGCAATGCCCAACTCGCGCAACAGGCGGATCTGTTCGCCAATTGCGCCGTACAGGCTTGGATCGCCGGAGTGGACTCGCGCCACATCCTGGCCCTTGGCATCGGCGGCCTTGATCAGCTCGATGATCTGTTCCAGGTGCAGTTCGGCGCTGTTGACCACCTGTTCGGCCTGATGCCCCTCCAGTACCGCCGCCGGCACCAGCGACCCTGCATAGATGATCACCGGGCAACTGCGGATCAGCCGCTGGCCTTTGACGGTGATCAATTCCGGGTCGCCGGGGCCGGCGCCGATGAAGTAGACGGTCATGGAGAAATCCTGTGAAAAAACGCGCGAGCATGAGGAACGCTCATGATCGGAAGCGGCGATTATCGCGGTTTCAGTCGACGCAGGCCAATGCCAAGGTGGCCCGGGCGGATTTTTTGCGCGGGACCAACAGGCGCGCAGGGGCGCCGCCGAGTTGTTCGGCCAGGGCCAGGGCGGCGCTTTCGGCGATGCCGTAACAACCGGTATGGGCAAAGGCGACGGCGGACCTGTGGCTCAGACGGTCGTCATACATCGCCAGGTGCGCCGCGCTGAAGCAGTGCAGCGGCAGGTTCAGCCATTGGGCCAGGGCCAGCAAGCCCGGTTCATCCTGCTTGCGATCAAGGCTGGCCAGGGCGGTGATGCGATGGCGCTCGATACCGCCCTCGGCGAGGGCGGCGTTCAGCAGGTCCAGCAGGGCTTGAAACTCGCAGCCGCGCTGGCAGCCCAGGCCGACCACGAGGGTCATGCGGTGTATCGATCGTCGCGGTTGCGGCGAAACAACCAGGCGCTGATCAGCCCCAACGCCAACCAGAACGCGATGTTGGTCAGTTGCGAGGCGATCTTGAACTGTGCTTCCAGAGCCTCAGGGGCCAGCATCGAATGCACTTCAGGTTGCGGAGCGCCAATCACATGAGGCACCACGAGGATTGCCGCGCCCAGCGCTTTGAGCAGCCAGTTGCCACCGAATACCAGCAGCGCGATACCGGCCGCGGTTGAGGCCGCCGTGCCGATCCACCAGATCTGCCGTTGTGCCAGGTCGGCGGCGGCAGTGCCCGGCAATTCCGGCGGCAGGCCCAGGGTTGGCGCCAGGACGAAGGTCGCGTAACCGGCCAGGCCCCACAGCAGGCCTTGAGCCGTGCGAGTCGGCGCGCGCAGGGTGTAGAGCCCGGCGAGCATCAAGGCGAAACCGACCGCCACCACCAGATTGCCGCCGGTGGTCGACAGCACGCGCTGCCAGCCGTCTTCCGGCTCCCAGGCTTCGGCGTCATGGGCGTGTGCAGCGGTGCCGGCGGCGTGCTCGTGTACCACTTGCGTCGCGGCCGGGGCTTTTTCAAAGGTTTCCGCCTGCATGATTAGCGGGGCGACCCAGAAACTTTGCAGCAAGGTCAACAACAGGGCGGCCAGCAGCCCACTGAAACCTGCGGTTTGCGCAATACGCTTGATCATGTCGGCAGGTCTCAATGGCACGGGAACGCGGCGCTGTGGCGGGTATCGTGGGCGGCGTTGTGTACCGCTTCGATATGCGAGAACCCGGCGAAATACACCAGGCACGCGCCGAGGATCGAAGCGCCGATGGCGGCGCCCAGGCGTTGGCTCAGGGTGGCGGTGCTGCTGGTGCTAGACGAGGTGCTGCTGATGATCGACATGGCGCGTCCCTTCAGGGGTTCAGGGTGACACGAGCGCATGCAAAACCCGCGAGCCAGGCACGCAGGGTTCAAACAGCGCCCGCCCACCGCGGGTTTGTTAGATGATTTTTTTCGGGCCGGTCTCCGGGCTTGCGAGGGGGCTCTTGAACTGAGTCCTGAAAGCATCGCCTTCCCATGCACAAAGCACAGTGGCCGTGACGCTTCGCTCGCTTACCGTTGCGGGGGCAGCACCGGACTGGTCATATCGCTATGACGCACCGGTTTCCCGTTTCACCCTGTGAAGGGCACCCGAAACAAGGTGTGTAGGAAAGCATGCAGGGCGACGGTAGTCAAATTGACTGAGCCCCTGTAGCCTTGCACCCTCGAGGTTCTTCGGCCCAGGCCGAAGCTAAGAAGGGAACGCGGTTCAAGCCGCGGCTGCCCCCGCAACTGTGAAGGGTTTATCTGACTGCCACGCCACTGCCATCAAGGCGGGAAGGCGCAGCCAGCGCCGGTCGCAAGACCCGCAAGCCCCAAGCCAGGAGACCTGCCTCGCAACCGATTTTTCAATTCAACCGGGCGGGGTGATCCGGTGACGAAATCTGCTGCTGCGCGTCGCGCAGGGCCTATCGTCCCGTATGCCCGCCCCCAAGGGCATCCGATGAAAACACTGGCCAAACTCCCCGTCACCATCGTTACCGGCTTTCTCGGCTCGGGCAAAACCACCTTGCTGCGCCATATGCTCGATAACGCCCAGGGCCGTCGCATCGCGGTGATCGTCAACGAGTTCGGCGAGCTGGGCATCGACGGTGAAATCCTCAAGCAGTGCTCCATCGGCTGCACCGAGGAAGAAGCCAACGGCCGCGTGTATGAACTGGCCAACGGCTGCCTGTGCTGCACCGTGCAGGAAGAGTTCTTCCCGGTGATGCGCGAACTGGTTGCCCGTCGCGGCGACCTTGACCATATCCTCATCGAAACCTCCGGCCTGGCCCTGCCAAAACCTTTGGTCCAGGCGTTCCAGTGGCCGGAAATCCGCAACGCCTGCACGGTCGATGCGGTGATCACCGTGGTCGACAGCCCCGCCGTGGCGGCCGGTACCTTCGCCGCCTTCCCGGATCAGGTCGACGCCCAGCGCAAACTCGACCCGAACCTGGACCACGAATCACCGCTGCATGAACTGTTCGCCGACCAACTGGCCAGCGCCGACCTGGTGATCCTCAACAAGTGCGACCTGATCAGCCCCGACGACCTGGCCCGCGTGCGCCTGGAAGTCGCCGAAGAGTTGCCGCCGGCGGTGAAGATCATCGAAGCCAGCAGCGGTCGGGTACCGCTGGACGTGCTGATCGGCCTGGGCGCCGGCTCCGAAGAGCACATCGACGGTCGCCATAGCCATCACGATCATCATCACGAAGGCGAAGACGATCATGATCACGATGCGTTCGACTCCATTTCCATCGACTTGCCCCAGTCCGACGAAGCCCTGCTGCTCGACGCCCTGAGCCAATTGGTGGTGCAGCACGGCATCCTGCGCGTCAAAGGCTTCGCGGCGATCCCGAACAAGCCGATGCGCCTGCTGATCCAGGGCGTGGGCACGCGCTTCGACAAACACTTCGACCGCGCCTGGAGCGCCGACGAAGCGCGCATCACGCGCCTGGTGCTGATCGGCCAGGACCTCGACGCGGCGGGCCTCGAAGCGCAATTGCGCGCCGCCCTCAGCGTTTAACCCATGCACCTGCTCAGGACCCAGCCCGGCGGTTTCGTCGCGGACGACAACATTGCCGACCTTGGGCAAACCCCCGCCGAGCTGGTGATCCTGTGCAGCGGCGACTCCAGCCTGGCGCTGCTGGCCGAAGCGGCCCAGCAGTTGCCCGGGGATTACCCGAGCCTGCGCCTGGCCAACCCGATGCAGGTGCAGAACCATGCATCGGTGGACCTGTACGTCGATGAAGTGCTGCGCCACGCCAAGGTCATCCTGATTTCCCTGCACGGCGGCATCGGCTATTGGCGTTACGGCGTCGAGCGCCTGGTGGCGTTGGCCGAGCGCGGGGTCACGCTGATCCTGGTGCCGGGGGATGACCGCCCCGACCCGGAACTCAGCGGCCTCAGCACCGTGGATGCCGCCGCGCGTGACCGCCTGTGGCAGTTCCTGCGCCAGGGCGGCCTGGGTAATGCGCTGGATTTTTATCGCTGCCTGGCCAGCGCCTACCTGGGCCGCGACTATGCCTGGGCCGAGCCGCAAACCCTGGCGCGCAGCGCGATTTATCACCCGCGTAAGGCCAATGCGTGCCTCAACGACTGGCAGTTGGATTGGAATCCTGAGTGCCCGGTGGCGGCGGTGCTGTTCTACCGCTCCCATCTGCAAGCGGCCAATACCGGTTTTATCGATGTGTTCTGCCAGCGTCTGCAGGCGGCGGGCCTGAATCCGTTGCCGATGGCAGTGGCCAGTCTGAAGGAGCCCGGCTGCCTGACGGTGGTCGAGGACTGGCTGGATGAGGTCGGGGCGGCGGTGATTCTCAACACCACCGGCTTTGCCCAGTCCAGCCCCGAAGCGCCGCATTTGCGCCCGTTTCGCCGCAATATCCCGGTGATCCAGGCGATTTGCGCCCAGGACAACCAACCCGCCTGGCAGGCCAGCGAACAAGGCCTCGGCCCGCGCGACCTGGCGATGCACATTGCCTTGCCGGAACTGGACGGGCGCATCATCAGCCGACCGATCAGCTTCAAGGACCTGGCCTGGCGCAGTGAGCGCAGCCAGTCGGACGTGGTGTGCTACCGCGCAGCGCCGGAGCGCATGGACTTTGTCGCTGAACTGGCGCGCCGTTGGGTCGAACTGGCGCGGGTGCCGAATGCCGACAAGCGCATCGCCCTGATCCTGGCCAACTACCCGACGCGCGACGGCCGCATCGGCAACGGTGTCGGCCTGGACACGCCGGCGGCGGCGCTGAATATCCTGCGGGCCTTGCAGGCCGAGGGTTATCCGCTGCCCGAAATCCTGCCGGAAAGCGGCACCGCGCTGATCCACGAACTGCTCGGTGGCGTCACCAACGACCTGGACAACCTCGACCTGCGCCCGTGCCACCAAAGCCTGGGCCTGGACGACTACGAGGCGATGTTCAAGCGCCTGCCCGAAGCCAACCGCCAGGCGGTGCTGGAACGCTGGGGCACGCCGCACAACGACCCGATGTGCCGCGACGGCCGCCTGATGATCGCCGGCCTGCGCCTGGGCTTGACGTTTATCGGCATCCAGCCGGCCCGCGGTTATCAGGTGGACGCCAGCGCGGTGTACCACGACCCGGACCTGGTGCCGCCTCACGCTTACCTGGCGTTCTATTTCTGGTTGCGCCACACCTACGGCGCTCACGGCGTGATCCACGTCGGCAAGCACGGCAACCTGGAATGGCTGCCGGGCAAGGGCGTAGGGCTGTCGGAAAATTGCTGGCCCGACGCGCTGCTCGGGCCGCTGCCGAATATCTACCCGTTTATCGTCAACGACCCGGGCGAGGGCGCCCAGGCCAAGCGGCGCACCCAGGCGGTGATCATCGATCACTTGATGCCGCCGCTGACCCGTGCCGAAACCTACGGGCCGCTGCGCGACCTGGAGCTGTTGGCGGACGAATACTACGAAGCGCAATTGCTCGACCCGCGCCGCGCCCGCGAGCTGCAAAAGGACATCCTCAAGCTGGTGCGCGAAACCCGTATCGACCAGGAGCTTGAGCTGGACAGCGAGGCCGACGCGGCGATCTGGCTGCCGCGCCTGGATACCTACCTGTGTGACCTGAAGGAATCGCAGATCCGCGACGGCCTGCATATCTTCGGCGAGTCGCCTCAGGGCCGCTTGCGTATCGACACCTTGCTCGCGTTGCTGCGTATCCCGCGTGGCGACGGCCGAGGCGCGCAATCGAGCCTGTTACGGGTATTGGCCAAGGCCTTCGAGCTGGGTTTCGATCCGCTGGACTGCGCCCTCGCCGAACCCTGGACCGGACGCTGCCCGGAGGTGTTGCAAACCATCGATCCACAGCGGTGGCGCACCGCCGGTGATACCCGCGAGCGCCTGGAGCTGTACGCTGCACGGTTGATCGAACAGGCGCTGGCGGGGCCGCTGGAACAGCTGGAAGAGCCCGGTTGGGAGGATGTCAAATCCGTCATCGAAAGCCTGCGCAGTGTCGTGGCGCCACGCCTGGATGGGTGCGGCCCGGCGGAAATGCGCGGCCTGCTCGATGCCCTGGGCGGCCGCTTCGTGCCGGCGGGCCCAAGCGGCGCGCCGAGCCGGGGGCGTCTGGATGTGCTGCCCACCGGGCGCAATTTTTTCAGCGTCGACGTGCGCAACCTGCCGACCACCACCGCCTGGCGCATCGGTTTCCAGTCGGCCAACCTGATTCTCGAGCGGCACCTGCAAGACCACGGCGACCACCTGCGCCAGCTCGGCCTGTCGGTGTGGGGCACCGCGACCATGCGTACCGGCGGCGACGATATCGCCCAGGCCATGGCCCTGATGGGGGTACGCCCGGTGTGGGCCACGGGCAGCCAGCGGGTGGACGACTTCGAAATCCTGCCGATCAGCCTGCTGGACCGCCCGCGTGTCGACGTGACTTTGCGCGTGTCCGGGTTCTTCCGGGATGCCTTCGCCAACCTGATCCGCCTGTTCGATGCGGCGGTACAAGCGGTGGCGGCGCTGGACGAGCCTGACGATATGAACCCGCTGGCCGCCAAGGTCCGTTGCGAGCGCCAGGCGTTGCTTGAGTCCGGCCTGGACGAGGCCGCGGCGGCGAAACAGGCGGGCTGGCGTATTTTCGGGGCCAAGCCCGGTGCCTATGGCGCCGGCGTGCAGGGCGCGATCGACGGTCGCTTGTGGCAAAGCCGCGAGGACTTGGCCGAGGTCTACCTGAACTGGGGTGGCTACGCCTATGGTGGTGCCGACGAGGGCACCGCCGCCCGCGGGCAATTCGCCCAACGCCTGAGCCAGGTGCAGGCGGTGCTGCAAAACCAGGACAATCGCGAGCACGACCTGCTCGATTCCAACGATTACTACCAATTCCAGGGCGGCATGCTCGCCGCCGTGGAAACCCTGAGCGGCGACAAGGCCGCCAGCTACCATGGCGACCACAGCCAGCCGGACGTGCCGAAGATCCGCACCTTGAAGGAAGAGCTGAACCGGGTGATCCGTGCCCGCGCCGCCAACCCCAAGTGGATCGAAGGTGTGAAGCGTCATGGCTATAAAGGTGCGTTCGAGATGGCGGCGACCGTGGACAATCTGTTCGCCTTCGACGCCACCACCGCGCTGATCGACGATCACCAATACGCCTTGCTCGCCGACGCCTACCTGCTCGACCCCGACACCCGCGCCTTTGTGCGACAGCACAACCCTGATGCCCTGCGGGACATGACCGAGCGCTTGCTCGAAGCCCAGCAGCGTGGCATGTGGCAAGCGCCGGGGACGTATCGCGAGGCGTTGGAAAACCTGTTGCTGGATATAGAAGAAGACAGCTGATGACTGATATTCCCCATTTCCCGCTGTCGGCCGTGGTCGGTGCCGATGACCTGAAACTCGCGCTGTGCCTGACCGCCATCGACCCGAAGATCGGCGGCGTGCTGATCGAAGGCCCGCGCGGCATGGCCAAGTCCACCCTGGCACGTGGCTTGGCGGACCTGTTGGCCAGCGGTCAATTCGTCACCTTGCCGTTGGGCGCCACCGAAGAGCGCCTGGTCGGCACCCTGGACCTGGATGCGGCATTGGGCGAAGGCCGCGCGCAGTTCTCACCCGGCGTGCTGGCCAAGGCGGATGGTGGGGTGTTGTATGTCGACGAGGTCAACTTACTGCCCGATCATTTGGTGGACCTGCTGCTGGACGTGGCCGCCAGCGGCACCAACCTGATCGAGCGCGACGGCATCTCCCACCGGCATCCTGCGCGTTTTGTGCTGATCGGCACGATGAACCCGGAGGAGGGTGAGTTGCGTCCGCAGTTGCTCGACCGCTTCGGCTTCAATGTGGCCTTGAGCGGGCAAACCGTGCCGGCCGAGCGTGGGCAGATCATCCGCCGGCGCCTCGACTTCGACAGCGACCCCGTGGCCTTCTGCGCGTTGTGGGCCGAACCGCAGGCCGCCCTGCGCGAGCGTTGCACCCGGGCGCGGACCTGTCTCGAGGCCATTGCATTGGATGACGAGGCGCTGGCACAGATCACCCAACGCTGCTTTGCCGCGGGCGTGGATGGTTTGCGCGCCGACCTTGTCTGGTTGCGTGGCGCAAGAGCGCATGCAGCCTGGCGCGGCGCGACCGCCATCGCCGAGGAAGATATCGAAGCCGTGGCCGAGTTTGCCTTGCGCCATCGTCGCCAGGCGCAGTCCCCGCCGCCCAGCCCGCCCAACCATGAGGGCCAGGCTCCTCAAGCGTCCGACACTTCACCCGGCCAAGGCCAGTGGGGCGATATGCCCGCACCGGCCTTGCCCACGGGCGCTCGCCGAGACGTGCCCGCCTGGCCAAAAAAGCCTTAGGCATCCGCCCCCGACGTGACGCGGGGGCGGATGCCCGGCCCAAGGCGGGGCGACTGGATAAAGGCAGGCACGGCAAGTCGCGCGACGCGCAGCAGGGCTCGATCAATTGGCCGGGCACCTTGCTCGGCGGGCGGCCGCAGTCTCGTGAGGACCTGCGTTTCCACCTGCGCAGCCGCTCGGCCCAGCAGTTATGGTTGGTGATTGTCGACGCGTCGGCGTCGACGCGGCGGCATCGTGCATTGACCGATGCCAAAGGGTTATTGGCGCAACTGATGGATGACGCCTACCGCCAGCGGGCGCGCATGGCATTGCTGACGGCGAGCGGGCAGTCGCCGAAGTGGCAGGTGCAGGGCCTGAAAGCCGCGAAAAGCCTGGCTGGCTGGCTCGATCAGCTCGGCGCGGGTGGCGGTACGCCGCTGTTGGCCGCGCTGGGCGAGGCGGCGCAATGGCTGGCGGCACGCAGAACGCGTTTCCCCACCGAACAGCAGCGGTTGCTGGTGGTGACCGACGGACGACTCAAGGAGATTGCCGGGTTGCCATCGCTGGAGTGCCCGGGGTTATTGGTCGATATCGAGCGCGGGCCGATTCGGTTGGGGAGGGCGCGAGAACTGGCTCAGCGCCTGTGCTTGGATTATCGACATATCGATAGTTTTTAGGCTCTAAAACCAGATCGGGAAGTGTCGCTCTTGTAAAGTCGAATCTTCCGACATTAATCACCGATAACAAATCTTTACTCTCTGGGCTTTCGCGTCCAGGAGTAAAGGGAATGACTTCCAGCGTACTGCCGAGGGTTCTTTTCGATCATGGCCGGCACACCCTGAGTGTGCGCAACATCGAAGCCCGTCTCGACGTGTTGGCCTTTGAAGGCCACGAACACCTGAGCCAACCCTTCACCTATCGCGTGGAATTCACCAGCACCGAACGTGACCTCGCCGCCGAAACCCTGCTTGGCCAGGACGCCCGTTTCAGCCTGCACGCCGCCCCGCAAAAACCACCGGCCTCAGGCTTCAGCGCGCCCGCGGTCAAACCGCTGCGCACCTTGCACGGTGTGGTCACCGGCTTCAAGCGTCAGTCCGGCTCGAACGACCAGGCCCGTTATGAAATCACTCTGCAGCCGCGCCTGGCCCTGCTCGGCCAAGGCAGACAATTTCGCATCTACCAGCATCAATCCGTGCCACAGATCGTCGAAAGCATCCTGCGCAGCCGCCACGATTTTGAAGGCCAGGACTTTCTGTTCAGCCTGAAACGCGACTACCCCAGGCGCGAGCAGGTCATGCAATACGGCGAAAGCGACCTGGCCTTCATCGAGCGCCTGCTCGCCGACGTCGGCATCTGGTACCGCTTCACCAGCGACGAACGCCTGGGTATCGATGTGGTCGAGTTCTGCGACGATCAGCGCCTCTACCAGTTCGACATCGCGCTGCCGTATCGCCCGCAATCCGGGTTGGGCAGCAGCGGGCAGGACGCGGTGTGGCACCTGCAATCGAACCACCGGGTGGTCGAACAACAGGTGCATATCCGCGCCTACCACCCCCGCGACGCCGGCGCCCACCTGAGCGGCGAGATCGACCAGAGCCGCGGCGCCAGTGGCACCTACGGCGAGGCCTACCACTACGCCGAACCCTACACGACCCTCGGCGACCGGCTGGATCAGGACGAAGACCTGCTCAGTGAAAGCGGCTACTTCTACGCACGCCTGCGCCATGAGCGTTACCTCAACGCCCAGACCCAACTCAGCGGCATCACCAGCAGCGCCACGTTGGCGCCGGGGCAGGTGCTGCACATCACCGGCGGCGCGCCCGAAGCCTTCACACCGGGCGCGGTGATCACCGGCCTGACCACCACCGCCGCCCGCGACAGCAGCTTGGTCGCCACGTTCCAGGCCATACCCTATTCAGACACCGTGTGCTTTCGCCCCGCACTGCAGCCCAAACCCCAAATCGCCGGCACCGTCCCGGCCCGCGTCACCAGCCCACAGGCCAACGACCCCTACGGCCACATCGACCTCGAAGGGCGCTACAAGGTCAACTTCCTGTTCGACCGCGACACCTGGAAACCCGGCGAAGAAAGCCTATGGCTACGCCTAGCCCGCCCCTACGCCGGAGATACCCACGGCCTGCACCTGCCGTTGATTCCCGGCACCGAAGTGGCCATCGCCTTTGAACAAGGCGACCCAGACCGGCCCTACATCGCGCACGCGTTGCACGATAGCCAGCATGTCGATCATGTGACCTTGCGTAACTACAAACGCAACGTGCTGCGTACCCCGGCGAATAACAAGCTGCGGATGGATGACACGCGGGGGCGGGAGCATATCAAGGTCAGTACTGAGTATGGAGGTAAGAGCCAGCTGAACCTGGGGCATTTGGTGGATGGTCAGCGTAAAAAACGTGGGGAAGGGTTTGAGCTACGTACAGATGCTTGGGGGAGCATTCGTGCAGGCAAAGGGTTGTTCATCAGTGCGGATATACAGGCCAAGGCTTCTGGTGATGTGCTCACCATGGCGCCAGCCACCGATCTGGTCGCGGGAGCCACACAACAAATCGCTGACTGGCAGGCAATCGCCCAGTCTCATCGCAGTCGCAAACCCGCCATTGATGGTCTGCAACAGTTCCAGGACCACGCCAAAGACCTGAACGCCTCAGCCATCCTACTCAGTGCGCCCAAGGGCATTGGTGCGGTAACCCCTGAAAGCCTGCTGCTCAAAAGCGGCGAGGCGATGTATGTGCAAAGCAACGATGAGATCAACCTGGCAGCCGCTCAACGGCTGTCCGTCCACGCGAATCAGGCCATTTCCCTGCTTGCCCAGCAGGAAGGCATGCGCCTGGTGTCCGGCAAGGGGCCGCTGGAAATCGAATCCCACAACGACGTGTTGAATCTGATTGCCCAGCAAGACATCACCCTGCAGACCGTACAGGGGCATCTGCAACTGACGGCTAAAAACGGCATCACCTTGGCGTGTGGTGGCGGGTATATCCGCATCACACCCGGCGGCGCTATCGATATCCACACCCCGGGCAAGCTCAACCTTAAAGGCCAACACGTCTGGGAAACCACGACCAGCCAGCGCTTTCCTTTGCGTGAGTTGCCGCAGTCGGTGTGCGAAGAGTGCCTGAAAATTGCTCAAACGCAAGCAGCGGGCGCGGTCATGCGCGCCACCGACTGAGGGTAGAAAAATGCAAGAACACTACACACGCTGGATCGAGCAAATAGAAAGCCTGTGCGGTTCCGCGAACGTGGGGCATGTCGATGTCGTGGTTGATCAAGCCGCCTGGGATGTATCCCTATTGCCGGCCCTTCGCCTTATGGAACCGGGCATGCGCTGGTTTTCTTTATTCAGTGCAACACCAGAAGAGGCACTGTTGACGCAGGCGCCCATTTTGATGCGAATCAACCTCGACGACTGGCGGCACAAAGCCTGGCTGGAAGAACTGATTGAGCAAGTCGGGCATCTGCCACGCCTCATGCTGTTGATTTCACCTATGCCGTTTGATGTTTTGGCTAAGTCCCTTCAGGGGCTCTCGCAGCTTGAGTGGGGAGGCCAGTCGGGATTGCTGCGCTTCTATGACCCCCGCGTAATGCCCGAAGTGTTGGCCAGCGTATTGAGCCCAGAACAGAAAGAGCAATTTCTGCGCGTGACCCTGTTCTGGAGTTGGCTGAACCGGGACCAGCAGCCTGTCTGGCAGCCTGGTACCTATCGGTCGAATCAGCCCCTGGCTGAAACCTTTCCTCCCATCAACTTGGCTGACGCTCAATTTGACCGGTTGGGCAGCATCAGTGACGCACAGAATCTGTTCGAAGTTGCCAGGGCGAGGTTTTCGGAACTTTCCCATGAGCAGTGTTTTGCATGTTGTTATCGCGTAGTGCTGCAAGCCAGTCAAGAAAACTATTTTGGTGACTTGAAATTATACGCAGAGTTGCATTGGAGTAGGGCGGATGTTGTCTAGCTGATAGGCCTTAGTTGTCTGTTGAGCAATGCAAGTGGGTCCATGCCGAACTTTGGTGCGAATAAGGAGTAGAGGGTGAGCTATTTAAAAAGCAGCACTATGTACCAATGGGTGGGCGGTTGTTTGCTTGTTTTACTCGCCGGGTGCTCGGTAGGGGAGTCCAAGTTTTTAGCGGGTAATTTGAATGGAGTGAACCACACATCAGCGGCCATTAATCACTTTTCGGTGAATGGCTATGGTGGCGCCAATATATCTCCCCATGGTTATGGTGGTGGGATGTGCTGTGCGATGTTGCCAAGGCAATGGCAGCCAGGCTTGAAGCTTGAAGTGGAGTGGGAAACTGATCCGAACCCCTATGCAAAATCTCCGCCTTTAGGTTCGGATGCATTTCGAATTTTTATGGCCAAACATAAAACCAACTACCAACAACACAGTGCCATAGTAGAGCTTCCTCCTTATGAGGATAGATTGTGTGCGTTGGAAGTGCATTTTTTACCCTGTAATCAAGTCAAGGTATCCACCTCCTGTTGGCGCTATCCATCACCCAATAGCCCCATCAAGGAACCATTGGAAATGAATGAACCAGCCATATGTCCGAAGTGAAGAGCGCCGAATCGGTTTATGTGTCTGACTTTTCCAAGAAAGGATGTTTATCCAGTGAGTCGCAGGAGGTTCTGAATGAAAGAGGTTTGGCGCAGGTATTTTTCTTACAGAGCTTAAGTGTGAATAAGGAGCATGGGATGAACTATTTAGAAGGCAGTGCTATGTGCCGATGGCTGGGCGGTTGTTTGCTTTTGTTACTGGCTGGGTGCTCGGTGGGGGAGTCTAAATTTTTAGCGGGAAATTTGAATGGAGTGAACCACACGTCAGCGGCCATTAATTACTTTTCGGTAAATGGCTATGGTGGCGCCAATATATCTCCGCATGGTTATGGTGGTGGGATGTGCTGTGCGATGTTGCCAAGGCAATGGCAGCCAGACTTGAAGCTTGAAGTGGAGTGGGAAACTGATCCTAATCCTTATGCGAGGCTTAAGCGAAAAACATCCGGGTACGGTCCTGATGAAGAAGCTTATGCCAAGCATAAAGCGAACTACCAACAACATAGCGCCATAGTAGAGCTTCCTCCTTATGAGGATAGATTGTGTGCGTTGGAAGTGCATTTTTTACCCTGCAATCAAGTCAAGGTATCCACCTCCTGTTGGCGCTATCCGTCACCCAATAGCCCCATCAAAGAGCCATTGGAAATGAAGGAGCCAGCCGTATGTCCGAAGTGAAGGGCGCCAAATCGGTTTATGTGTCTGACTTTTTCCAAGAAAGGATGTTTATCCAGTGAGTCGCAGGAGGTTCTGAATGAAAGAGGTTTGGTGCAGGTATTTTTCTTACAGAGCTTAAGTGTGAATAAGGAGCATGGGATGAACTATTTAGAAGGCAGTGCTATGTGCCGATGGTTGGGCGGTTGTTTGCTTTTGTTACTGGCTGGGTGCTCGGTGGGGGAGTCTAAATTTTTAGCGGGAAATTTGAATGGAGTGAACCACACGTCAGCGGCCATTAATTACTTTTCGGTGAATGGCTATGGCGGCGCCAATATATCTCCGCATGGTTATGGTGGTGGGATGTGCTGTGCGATGTTGCCAAGGCAATGGCAGCCAGGCTTGAAGCTTGAAGTGGAGTGGGAAACTGACCCGAACCCCTATGCAAAATCTCCGCCTTTAGGCTCGGATGCATTTCGAACTTTTATGGCCAAACATAAAACCAACTACAAACAACACAGTGCCATAGTAGATCTCCCAGCTTATGAGATAGAAAAGCTGTGTTCATTAAAAGTTCATTTCTTGCCGTGCAATCAGATCAAAGTCACAACTGCCTGTATGGCTTATGGCCAACCTGGATATCCGATTAAAGAACCATTGGAAATGAAGGAGCCAGCTATATGTCCGAAGTGAAGAGCACCGAATCGGTTTATGTGCCGGCCTTATTTCCAAAGGCGGGGCGTCTACCCAGTGATCCGCAGAAGGTAAGCGATAATTACGACTTGCAAATGGCCGAGACGGAGCGGTATCGCCAGGAGTTGAATGCGCGGCGCGGTTTGCGTGGTGCTTCCACTTGCGCACGCAGTCTGCATATCAGCTTGTTCTTTGACGGTACTAACAACAATGAACCCTACGACACCCATAAGGCCACGCCGCCCCATCCGACCAATATCGCTCGGCTCTACCACGCCACTCTGGAGCAGCCGGAAAGTGGCTACTTTCGTTATTACATCCCCGGTGTGGGCACCCCTTTCCCTGAAATTGGCGAGCTGGACTTCAGCATGCGCGGGTTGGCCTTCGCCAATCGAGGGGAGGACAGGATTAATTGGGGGCTATTGCAAATTGCCGATGCGCTGTCCTTCACCCTGAACAACAAGCAGGGGTTGGATCTGCCAGTCGCCCAGGCCAAGCTCAAAGCCATGGCCACCACCTGGCCGCTGACTGCGCTGGGTAAAAGCAGCCGGCGCCAGGCGATGGCCTCGCTGCTGGAGCCCTTGCGGACCAAGGTCGCGACCGTGCAGCCTAAGGTGCTGGCGATCAAGTTGTTCGTCTATGGTTTTTCCCGTGGGGCGGCCGAGGCTCGTACCTTCGTTACCTGGTTGAGTGAGCTGTTCGATACCCCGCAAGGGGCCGAACACCCAGAGCAGGCATTATTGGGACTGCCGTTGACCATCGAGTTTCTTGGCTTGCTTGACACCGTGGCTTCGGTGGGCAGCGCCCATGCCGCGCCCTTTGCCGACGGGCATATGGACTGGGCCGATGGCACGCAGCAGTTACCCGATGTCAAGATATTCCCCGAGTGGATCAAGGTCTGCCGGCATTTTGTCGCGGCCCATGAGCAGCGCTTGTGCTTCCCGTTGGACTCGATCCGTTATGCAGATGGCCTTTATCCCCCTTATGCCCGAGAGGTGGTCTACCCCGGAGTGCACTCGGATGTGGGCGGCGGTTACCCACCGGGGGATCAAGGCAAGGCGCGAGGCGGTTCGGGCGAGTTGCTGTCGCAGATTGTGCTGCATGACCTGTATGCGGAGGCTTTTGCGGCTGGTGCACCGTTGACGGTGCCTAAGACGGTGGTGCCGGATAAGCTGCGGCAGATTAAACCAGAGCGCACCATGTCGACAGAGAGCGACTACGAGTTCGTTCTTGATGAGGTACTCATCGACCGCTTCAACGCCTGGCGCAACACCCTGGGCCTAACCGAAGAAACCACCCCACCAACCCCGTCTAACGGCCCATCCCTACGCCTGGGCCACTCCCTCGAAGACGCCATGGCCGCGCAATTGGCCTGGCTCACTGGCTGGCGCATCGAGCGTCTGGGCCGTGGCAGTTACGTCAATCAACCTTTTTACGGCCAAGCCACACAGACCAATGCATCGCTGGAAGCGGCGCAAAAAGCCAAACGTGAGGCTGAGATAGCCATCGCCAAAGAAAAGCGCAAGGCGGCCCGGGGTCAGGAGAACGAAGCACAGCTTCTGTTGGGAACGGCCAGCCCGCCGGCTTACGAACCGGTAAGGGATCAGCAGCAGATCCGCGAGGCCGCTGTGGAGTTCGAACACGACTACCAAGGTTGGCGGCGCGATCAGACCAGCGTGGCAGGCTGGGTCGTCGATGTGGCGCTTAGGGACACGGTGTACCTGCTCAATGACGACGACGAGCAGCAGGAGTATGAGCGGATCAAGGCCGAGGGTGAAATGCGCGCCAAGGAGCTGTTTGTTGAGCTCGGGAACAACAGCAATAAGTTTCGCGTCAGCGATTCGCCGCAGAAAGCTGCGCTGGTCGGGCTATTTGACGACCAGATGCATGACTCGCGTGCCTGGTTTATGCACGACGCTACGAGTTCACGGGAGTTGTGGGGGGATTATTTTCGTTACCGCATGGTGTATTTCGGCGACGAGACCAACAAGCGTATGACCCCGGTGGTGGTGGCCGGGCGTGTGGTGGGCATCGCATTGGTACTGGGCGGGGTGTACAGCATCCGTCGTCATGGCTGGAAAGGTCTGGCAGGCACGCTGGCTGGTGCATCAGTGGGCTACCAGGTGATCGATGTCGTCAGTGGCAAAGTGGAGCCTTTCCTGCCCGGGGCGGAGAAAATCCTGCAACCGACCTTTGCGATCGGTGAGGTGGTGGCGCAGCAAACGCAAGCCATTATCGAGGGTGAAGAGGCCCTGCGCAGGCAGAACATGTTGGACTATCTGAAACGCACTGGCGGGTTGGTCGAACAGGTTAAGGAGCTGGTGTCATGATGCCCCTGGTACGCATGGGCGACCCACTGCACCCGTTTGGCGGTGAGGTTTTGTCGGGGCACTACAAATCCTTCGGCAAACCAGTGGCCTGCGTGGATGATCAAGTTCGCTGCAACCTGCATGGCATTACGCACATTATCGAAGGCGCTTCGGGTTCAACCATGGACGGCAAGCCTGTGGCGCTGCACGGCCATCGTTGCGCGTGTGGTTGCCAGTTGGTCAGCACCCTGCCGGCCACTTCAATGGTGGTTGCGCCATGAACCGTCCGCCTGAGTACCCCGACGTTATCGAACCGGGCGAGCCGCGTTGGCGCAGTTGGTGGTTGGGGTTGGCACTGCCGTGGGGAGTGCAGTCGGCCGTTTTGCTGATGCTGTGGCCCCAGGCGCAACCGCGCCTGGAATGGTGGCTGTGGAGTGCGGTGCTGCCTCTGTGCTGGGCGCTGATTCTGGCGGTGCGTGTGTTGGTGTGGCAGATCGAGCTGTTCAACCGCAAGGTGTATCTGCGCGCGCTGGAGGCCGCCATGCAGGCTTGGTGGCAACGGCGCTCGCTGGGTTTACCGGTGCAGGATGTGTTGTTGCTCGGCCCGGCGGGTGACATGCAAGAAGACTACCTGAACTTGATGACAAGCGTCTCGCCACCCTTGGCGATACCCGGCGCTACACAGCCCATGTTGCGTTGCCCACTGTCGCTGAGCTTGATCAGCGAGCGTGAACCTGCACTGGCACGGCATCTCGCCCGTTTAACCTTGGCCCTCCCGGGGTTGTCCGAGTGCTGGCCACAGTTGCGGGCAATTGCCTGGGTGGGGGATGAGAGCGGCCAGGCTGCTTTCGTTGAGGCGTTGGTCCGGGCGGGAGTGGTGTTGCCCGAGGCCCGTTTGCTGCTACAGAACCTGACTGATTTGGATGACCTGATCGATACCTTCCATCGCGATTGCCGTGGCGAGGACGACTGGTTGTTGTGCGCCGGCGTGGCGTCGGTGGCAAGTGCCGAAGAGGGCGAGCTGGGGGGTGAAGCGGGTTTCTTCTGGCGAGTGAGCTGGCCGGGGCGGCAGTTGGTGCATCGCGGTGAATACCTTGCAAGCCAGTCGCCCGTCGAGCTGTGTGCACAGATGCAGCGTTACGCCGGACTGCAATCTGCGCCGACCACCTGCCTGGCACTGGATCGAGCCAGCCAGGCTGCGTTTGTAGAGGGCGGTTGGTCGACGGTCGAACATCAACTGGCCGGGCAATGGGGCGTGCTGGCGCACCTGGCGCCGTTTATCGGGATGTCCCTGGCATTGCTGCAAGCGGGGGCGACGGGTCAGCCCTGTGGTTGGCTGAGCCAGGATGGAAACCAACGATTGGCGATTGGAGTGGCGGTGCCTTATGGCAACAGTTAAGGATGTGGGTAAGGGCTCGTTGGTTCGCGTGGGGTTGGGCTATCTGCTGATCATGACGCTGCTGGTACTGCTCGGTGGTCTGTTGTATGGCTTGTGCAGCGGCTATCTGGGCTGGCCGAAAATGCCGCTCAAGCAATTGCTGCTGTGGGGGCTGGGGGTGTGGTTCGCGCTCTGCTGGTTCTGCCCGGTCATTTTGCTGGCCTGGGATCGTCTGGCGTTTCGCCAGGCACAGCAGGTCGTGAGGGCGGTCACCCAAACGCCGAACTCGCGATTGAACCGGGAACCCGCGTCGCCAGATGCGGTAAAAGTGCGCGAGCACCTACGCGAGCACTACGGCCTCTTCTGGCGCCACAAAACCCGCCTGCTGCTCATCATCGGCGAACCCACCGAAATCGAAGCCATCGCCCCCACCCTGGCCGCTCACCAATGGCTCGAAGGCCAAGGCACTGTCCTGCTGTGGGGCGGCAGTGCGCAGGCCGCGCTGGATCAGTCTTTCCTCAAGCAATGGAGCGGCCTCAGCCGCTGGCGTGCGCTGGACGGAGTCGTCTGGGCGCTGAACGAAACCCAGGCCGCCGACGATGTCGCGATGGGCAAAGGTGTACGCCAGGTGCAGCGCCTTGCCCGTGACTTGCGCTGGCAGTTGCCGTTATCCCTCTGGCAGGTCTGCGGCAGTGCATGGGCGCAGGACACGCGCAAAGCGCAGCCGGTGGGCTGTCAGTTGCCCGCGCGCTTCTCGGCGGCGGTATTGGACGCCGCGCTGAATCGTTTGCTGGAGCCTTTGCGTCGCGCGGGTTTGGCGCAGATGAACGCGGTGATGAAGGATGATTTTCTGCTGCGTCTGTCGCGGGATTTAAAGGGCGAGGGCATTGATCGTTGGCGTCACACCTTGGCGCATCTGGCCGGCGAATTTGCCCGTGGCGTGCCGTTGCGGGGGGTGTGGTTCAGCCTGCCGGTACAGCGCTCGCCGCATGATCAACAACAGGCGTGGTCGGTGGCCCCGGTGTGGCACGGCGTACTCGGCGATAACGCCCGTGGCCGCCGACTGGGTTGGAGCGTGCCGCGAGTTGGCTACGCGCTGGTGCTGGGTTTGGCGACGTTATGGGGAGCAGGACTGCTGCTGTCATTCATCAGCAACCGCACGCAGATCGCCCAGGTACACAGCTCGTTGTCGACCTTGCAACGCGCATCACAAGGCGACGAACAGCTCCAGGCCCTTCATGAACTGGTCCGCGAATTGGCGCGTCTGGATGATCGCGTTCAAGGCGGCGCTCCGTGGTATCAGCGCTTCGGCCTGAATCAAAACCCAGTGCTGCTTGAAACCGTGTGGCCGCGCTACGTCGAAGCCAATAACCGCCTGATCCGCGACCCGGCCGTCGCCGCTTTACGCCAGCAGCTCACGGCCCTGGTCAAGCTGGCCCCGGACAATCCCGAGCGCGCCGAACGCGCCCGTGCTGCCTACGACCAGCTCAAGGCCTACCTGATGATGGCGCGTCCGGCAAAAGCCGACGCCAGTCTGCTGGTGAAAACCCTCGGCGAAGTCGAGCCTTCCCGCGCGGGCCTCTGGCAAGCCCTGGGCCCCACTTTGTGGCAGTTTTACGCTGAACACCTGGCCGCCAATCCAACTTGGCGCATCGACACCGATGCGCGGCTGGTCGCGCAAGTCCGGCAGGTCCTGCTCGGCCAACTGGGTCAGCGCAATGCCGAAGCCAATCTGTACCAGCAATTGCTCGATGACGCCGCCCATCACTACCCGGCCCTGGGCCTGCCGCAACTGGTCGGCGACACCGACGCCCAGGCCCTGTTCACCACCGAGGCCTGCGTGCCCGGCGTGTTCACCCGCCAGGCCTGGGAAGGCTCGGTGCGCCACGCCATCGATGCGATCGCCGAGGCGCGCCGCGAGGAAATCGATTGGGTGCTCAGCGACCAACCTGCCGATGTCGACACCCGCCTGAGCCCTGACCAACTGCGCAACCGCCTCACCGAACGCTACTTCCAGGACTACGCCAGCGCCTGGCAGGATCTGCTCAACAGCCTGCGCTGGCAGCAGGCCGCGAGTCTCGATGAGTCAATCGACCAATTGACGCTGATGAGCGACGTGCGCCAATCGCCCTTGATCGCGCTGCTGAACAGCGTGGCCTACCAGGCGCAGGCGGGCAGCCGACCCCAGGCCCTGGCCGACTCGCTGGTGCAGTCCGCGCAAAAGTTGATCGGGCCGGACAAGGCTCCAGCGATCGAACCGTTGGCCCAGGCCGCCACGGGGCCGCTGGCGGCGACCTTCGGCCCGTTATTGGCGCTGCTGGACAAGTCCAACACAGACGGCCTCAGTCTCCCGGCCTTCCTCACCCGCGTGACACGGGTGCGTTTGAAACTGCAGCAGATCAGCACCGCGCCCGACCCGCTGGAAATGACCCAGGCCCTGGCACAAAGCGTGTTTCAAGGCCGCAGCATCGACCTCACCGACACCCAATCCTATGGCGCCCTGCTGGCCGCCAGCCTGGGCGCGGAGTGGGGCGGGGCGGCGCAGACGCTGTTCGTGCAGCCGCTGGAACAGGCCTGGCAACGCGTGTTGCAACCCTCCGCCGCCGGCCTCAACAGCCACTGGCAGCGCTCGATCGTCAGCCATTGGAACGCCGCCTTCGCCAGCCGCTACCCGTTTGCCGCCACCACCAGCGATGCGTCGTTGCCGATGTTGGGGCAGATGATCCGCGCGGACTCCGGGCGCATCGCACAGTTTTTACAGCAGCAATTGAGCGGCGTGCTGCGCAAGGAAGGTAGCCGTTGGGTAGCCGATCCGCGCCACAGCCAGGGCCTGCGTTTCAACCCGCAGTTTCTTAGCGCGATCAATCAACTGAGCGAACTGGCCGATGTGCTCTACACCGACGGCGGCATGGGGCTGAGCTTTGAACTGCAAGGCAAACCCGTGCGCGACGTGGTGCAAACCACCTTCATCCTCAACGGCGACCGGCACCAGTACTTCAACCAGAAAGAAAGCTGGCAGCGTTTCAACTGGCCGGGGCGCAGCGACTATCCCGGCGTGAGCCTCAGCTGGACCAGCGTGCATGCCGGCGAGCGGTTATTTGGCGACTACCCCGGCACCTGGGGCCTGATCCGCCTGCTGGAAAACGCCCAAGTCACGCCATTGGACGACGGCAACAGCCGCTACCGCCTGGCCCTCAAGGCGCCCGACGGCCTGAACCTGACGTGGCACCTGCGCACCGAACTGGATGCGGGGCCGCTGGCGTTGCTCAAGCTGCGTGATTTCAGGTTGCCGCAACAGATATTTCTCAATGAGGGCGCCGCAGAAGAACCCTATGCGCAGAACGGGAGTTTCGAACTCCGGTGAATCACTGCCGCCATCGGCGCGCTGACGTAACCAAGGAACACCCTTAACAGGTATTGGATACAAAGGATGTGTAATGCAAAAAAATAAAACTTATCTTCGGGACCATGGCCACGCTCCATTCAAATTCGGCGAGGGGCGTATCAGCGGTTATATCTGCGCTGCGCTCGGGCTGTTGAGTCTGCTGGCCGTGTTGTGTTTTTTGCTTCCCGAGTGGCTGACCACGACCGAACTGCGCAAGGTTTACAACGAACAATTGGCGCGTAGCCTGCTACTGCTCGGATTGGCGCTCCTCATCTCCGCGGCGGTCTTTATTCCGCTGGAAAAGCTGTATGCCAAGAATGCGGTGCCGTGGTTATGGCGCTTCCATGCAGTACACCATTCGAGTACGGCGATGGATTGGCTGGCCGGCTCGCGTATCCACTTTGTCGAAGTTCTACTGACGCGCACCGCCGTACTGATGCCGCTGATGTTGCTGGGCTTTTCTGCGCAGGCATTGAATGCCTATGTGGTGCTGGTCGGCGTCCGGGCGGTGCTGGCTCATGCCAATGTGTGCATCAAAGGTGGTTGGCTGGAATACGTATTGGTACTTCCACGCTACCACCATTGGCACCATGCCCGTCATCCAGACTACCGCTACAAAAACTATGCGATTCACCTGCCGCTGATCGATAGGGTGTTTGGAACATTCAAATTGCCCGCAAAGGACTGGCCAACGCGTTACGGAGTGTTTGGCGAACCGTTGCCGGACGGCATTCTGCGTCAGCATCTATATCCATTCCAAAAGCGTGTGCAGAAGTGCGGCAAGCATGAGGGTGTAACACAGCCCGCTGGTGTGAGCGAGGGGGCCGAATGAGCCTGCGCGCCTTGATCGCCCGCTGCCTTGGGGAGCGTGACGCACTGTCTGTCGCACACGAACACGCCGCCCACTGGCAACCCTGGCTACACCCCATCAGCACCGAATCCCCTGTCGGCGACGACCCCGGCTACGACGATGACTTCCAACGCATGCGCGAAGAAGTCAACAAACTGTCGGGTGCCGATGCCGAGCAGGTTGCCCAACTGGCGCAGAAGCTGCTGACCCAGCGCTGCAAGGACCTGCGCGTCGCCACGTACTACCTGTGGGCGCGCTTGCACAAGGACGGCGAACTCGGTTTGGCGGATGGCTTGAGCCTGTTGGCCGCGCTGGTGGAGCGCTTTGCCGACGCGGTGCTGCCCAGCCGTCCGAACAGCCGCAAGATGGCCCTGGAATGGTTGGCCAGTGGCAAGGTGTTGGACACGCTGTCGCTGTACCCGGAAGTGGTCAAGGCCGAAGCCGAGCGCACCGCCGCCGCGCTCGCCTGGCTGGAGCGCGGCTTGAGTGGGTGGGCGCCGGAGCAGCGTCCGGATCTGCAGCCGCTGTACGCGGCATTGTCGGCGCGACTGGCGCAGTCCGGCGGGATGGACGCATTGGTCCCGCAACACACCGCCAGCCTTGAGTCGACTGTGCATGCCAACGCGTCGCCGCCGACGATGATCAAATCCGGGCGGGACCTGTTGGACAGCGGCCGGGCCCTGGCGAGCTACCTGCGCGAGCAACCCTTGGGCTGGCTGGCCGCTCACCGACTGATGAAGAGCTTGCGCTGGGACACCGTGCATCAGACACCGCCTCAGGAGGCCGACGGCAACACGCGCCTGGCGCCGCCGCGTGCAGACTATCGGGCACAGCTCAAGCGTTTGTACCTGCAACAGAACTGGGCGGAGTTGATCGAACAGGTCGAGCGGATGTATGCCGAAGGCGTGAACCATTTCTGGCTCGACCTGCAATGGTACCTGTATCAGGCCTTGAGCAAACAACCCGCACCGCAGGACCGCTGGGCCGCTATCACCAAACGTGACCTGGGCATGTTCCTCGAGCGCCTGCCGGGTCTGGAGGTGCTGTGCTGGAGTGACGGCACCCCGTTCGCCGACGAAACCACCCGCGAGTGGATTGCCCAGCACGTCAGCGGCAACCAACCCCAGCAATGGCTGCCCGTACCCTCGGCGGCCGTGGCCAGCAGTGATGCGGACATCTTGTCCCTGGAAGGTGAGGCCGTGGCCCAGGCCGACAGCGACGGCGTGGATCACGCGCTGGCGTGGCTGGCTGCGCGGCCCGGTATCGACAGCGGGCGCCAGCGCTGGCTGCTGCGCTTGCTGATGGCGCGGGTGGCCGAACAGCATGGCAAGAGCGACCTGGCCATTCACCTGCTGGGGGAACTGGACGCCACCGCGCAACGCCAGGCCCTGGCCGACTGGGAGCCGGCGCTGCATTTCGAGGTCAAGGCGCGCCTGCTCAAGCTGCTGCGCGTGAAAGCCCAACGCAACGACGCCGACAAACCCAGCCTGGCGCGGCGCATGGAAACCCTGCTGGCGGCGCTGGTCGCCATCGACCCGGTACGCGCCGCCGTGCTGTGCGGCTAACCCTTATCTATCAGGAGTCGTTCTGTGAACATGGACAATCTCACACTGCGCTATTTCGATGCCGAAATGCGCTACCTGCGCGAGGCCGGCAAGGAATTCGCGGAGGCCTTCCCGGATCGGGCGGCACAGCTCAACCTGGACAAACCGGGGGCGCAAGACCCCTATGTGGAGCGCCTGTTCGAGGGCTTCGCGTTCCTGATGGGCCGCCTGCGGGAAAAACTCGACGATGACCTGCCGGAATTGACCGAAGGCCTGGTCAGCCTGCTCTGGCCACATTACCTGCGCACCATCCCGTCGCTGTCGATCGTCGAACTGGTGCCGGAACTGGCGCAGATGAAGCACAGCGAGATGATCGCGCAGGGCTTTGAAGTGCTGTCGCAACCCATCGGGCCCCAAAGTACCCGTTGCCGCTACACCACCACCCAGGACCTGGCCCTGCGCCCGTTGGCCCTGGCCTCGGTCGGGCGCGGCTTCGCCCCGGATGGTCGCTCCGTGTTGCGCCTGCGTTTTGCCTGCGGCGCGTTGACCGACTGGAGCCAGATCGACCTGAGTCGCGTGCCGCTGTACCTGAATGCCGAAGCCCCTTTGGCCAGTGCTTTGCATCAGGCGCTGACCCTGAATGTGCAAGCGATGTTCGTGCATTGGCCCGGCCAGACCGAACGCCAGCCGGTCGTCGGGCATTTTGCCCCCAAGGGGTTTGCCGATGAAGACCGGCTGTGGCCCAAGGGCGACAGTGCGTTCAGCGGTTATCAGTTATTGCTGGAGTATTTCAGTTTCCGCGAAAAATTCATGTTCGTGACCCTGTGTGGCCTGGAGCACCTGCAGATTGCTCCCGACGCCGCCTGGTTCGAGCTTGAAGTGGTGTTGCGCGAACCCTGGCCGGCCGATTTCGACCTGAGCCGCGAGCATATCCGCCTGCATGCGGTGCCGGTGATCAACCTGTTCGCGCTGGAGGCCGACCCGCTGACCCTGGCACCGTTGCAAAGCGACTACCTGCTGCGCCCCATGCGTTTGCAGGACGGCCATACCGAGATCTATTCGGTGGACCGCGTGACCGCCTCGCGAAACGCCGAGCGCCAGGACTATGTGCCGTTCAGCAGCTTTCGCCACAAGGGCGGCATGTTGCGTGACGAGGCTCCCGAACGCTACTTCCATACGCGCCTCAAGCGCGCCGCCAATGGCTTGCATGACACCTGGCTGATCCTCGGCGGCGAGGGCTTCGACAGCGACCGCCTGCGCACGCGTGAAAGCCTGTCGTTGCGACTGACCGGCACCCACGGCCAATTGCCGCGCAAGGCGCTGCAAAGCACCGTGCTCGACACGCTGGTGCAAAGCCCCCAGGCCGGTTTGCGGGTGCGCAACCTGTGTGCGCCGAGCTTGCCGTGCTACCCGCCGAACCGCGACCGCTTTCACTGGCGGGTGCTGAGTCACCTGGGCTCGAACTTCCTGCCGATGCTCGACAACGCCGAGGTGTTGCGCGGCACATTGGCCTTGTACGACTGGACGGGCAGCGAACTCAACCGTCGTCGTCTGGCGGCGATCGTCGAGGTCCGTCATCACTTGGTCCAACGTTTCGAGAAAGGCTTTTTGCTACGCGGCGTGGATATCGAGATCACCCTCGATGCCAACGGCTTTTCAGGGGAGGGCGACATCAGCCTGTTCGGCGAGATGCTCAATCGCTTCTTCGCCTTGTATGCCGACATTCATGTGTACACCCAGCTCACGCTGATCCTGCAACCTACTGGAAAGTGCCTGCGATGGAACGAGAATCACAGTCAGCGTATTCCCGGCTGAAAGCCAGCGGTTTGCTGGATGCCTTACAGGGCCAGGTGGCCGAGGCCAATCTGCAGCGTTTTTGCCAGTTGCTGGAACAGGCCTTGCCCGACCATCCGCCGCTGGGCAGCACCGCGCACCCGGCGGATGACGCCGTGCGCTTTCGGCCCGATCCGGGCATGGGCTTTCCGGCCGGCGAGTTGAAGTCGATTGAAATCGATGAAGCGCACCCGGAGCGAGCGGCGACGGTACGCACGCGCTTGCTTGGGTTGTACGGGGTCGATTCGCCGATGCCGACCGTGTACCTGGATGACATCGCGCAGCGTCGGGAGGGGCATGAAGCGCTGGAAGCCTTCCTGGATATGTTCAATCACCGGATCTTCACCCAGTTCTACCGGATCTGGCGCAAGTACTCCTACCCGGCGACGTTCGAAGCGGGCGGCACCGATGCCACCTCGCAATGCCTGCTGGGCCTGATCGGCCTGGGCATTCCCGGCACCGCGCAACAGGTCGCCACGCCGGTCTCGCGCTTTCTGGCCTTGCTCAGCGTGATGCGCCTGCCCACGCGGAATGCGCAAGGCATCGTCGCACTGGTCAAATTGCTCGCCCCCGACACCCAGGTGCAGGTGACTCCGCATTGGCCGCAGAACATTACGTTGGCGGCGCCGGCCAGCCTCTCCCGGCAACGTCCGGTGAGCCTGGCCCAGGGCACGCCGCTGGGGCGTATCGGCCGCGACGCCAACAGCCAGTTCGGTCTGACGCTCTATACCGAGCACGCCCAGGAAGCCCGTGGCTGGCTCCCCGACGGCCAGCTACACCGCGACCTGCGGGTGCTGTTGCGCGTTTACCTGGGGTGGCGTTGCACGGCGAAGCTGCGCTTGTCGCTGCCGTTGCACAGCCTGCCTGCGCCGGTGTTGGGGCTGGCCACCCTCCGGCTCGGCATGACCGGTGTACTGGGCTTGGGAGACAGCGCCTGGCGCACGACGGAACACGAGACCCTCACGATCAACCTGGGGCGCTACCAAGGCCTTTCGATTAACCCGCGCAACAGGGAGACACAGCATGTCGCGTACCGTTTTTAATCTTGTGCTGCTGGCGGCTTTCACGCTACCGCTCGGCGGTTGTGGGTTGGCCCAGACCGTGGCGGATGGCACGGCATCCACCGCCAAGGCGATCTTCTACAAGCGGGTCAACACCCTGCATCTGGATTTCAGCGCGCGCACGGCGCTGAACACCGATGCCACGGACATGCGTGCGTTGTCGGTGCCGACCCTGGTGCGGGTTTACCAATTGCGCGACAGCAAGGCGGTGGAGCTGGCGACCTACGAAGGCCTGCTGGGCGATGACGAGCGCTTGCTCGCGCGTGAGTTATTGGACAAACACTCGGTGGTGGTAAAGCCCGAAGAAGGCGCTCAGTTGAACGTGCCGATGGACAAGGACACGCAGTTTGTCACGTTGGTGGCGTTGTTTCGCGACCCCGATACCCGGCAGAACAGCTGGCGCCTGACATTGACGCGTGACGACCTCGACCCGGATCGCGCACGGGTGATCGAACTGGGCGATAACCGCTTGATCCTGCGCCCATTGACGAAGGATTGAGCCATGACCGAGTACACCCCTTCGCTCTACGAACGCCTGTTGCAGAATTTCGCCGGTGAACTGGACCTGCAGCGGGTCTGCGAGGCGGACCAGCACACCCTCTCGGTGCTGGACAACCTGCAGCGCATCCTCAACAGCCGAGCGGGCGCGCTCAGCCATCTGCCGGATTACGGGCTGCCGGACATGGGCCTGATCCTGCAAGGGTTGCCCGCCACGGCCCAAGGCCTGATCGGCGTCATGACCGACACGTTGCTCAAGTACGAGCCACGTCTGGCGGCGATCACCATCGAGCTGCTGCCCCAGGTGCTGCCGGGGCATCTGGAGTATGCCCTGGACATGCAATTGAAGGATGGGCAGCACGTGACCTTCGGCACCCGCCTGACCCCCGAAGGCCGGGTGCTGGTGCGTCACTTGAAGCGACAGCATTACCTGTCGAAGCCTTGAACCGATAACGCAAGGGAAACCCGATGACGGCGTTGTTTGGGATGCGTATTCAAGTCGGCGGTGATCCGCGCGGCTTCAGTGAGTTCATCGTTTTGCGCGAGGAATTGGCCAAGCTCAGCCATCCCGCCTGCCCGGATGTGGACTGGGCCAAGGTCGAGCAAGGCTGCCTTGCGCTGTTCCAGCAAAACGGCGCAGAGTTGCACAGCGCGTGCTTTTACACCTTGGCTCGCGGCCAGCGTCATGGGGTCGAGGGCATCACCCAAGGTGTGGCGTTGATCGAGGCGCTGGGCGGTGAGTGGGTGCGCCTGTGGCCGCCGATGGCGTCGGCGCGCGTGGACTTGCTGGGATGGTTGTTCGAGCAACTGCAACTGGTGCTGCGCAGCCGGGCGATGACCGCCCACGGCGTGCCCGCGCTGGTTCAATTGGACCTTGAGTTGGCCCGTTTGCAGGTGCGTTTGCGGGCTCATCTAGACCACCCTCTACAACCGCTGCACGCCCTGCGCTATCAGGTCGGCGGCTTGATCCAGCGCCTGGAGCAAAGCCCCGCGCCGGACGGCACGATGCTCGCGCCGCTCAGGTTGCCGGCGCCGGCGCTGGTGAGCCCCGTGGTGATCCTGCCGCCACCCGCAGTGGTGGCACGCCGGCCACGCATCGCGCTGTGGGGGCTGGTCGGGGCGCTGATCGTTGCCTTGCTCGCAGGGTTCGGTTGGCGCATGTGGTTGGCCGGTCCAGGCACTGAACCCCTTATGCCCGACCCCGTTCGACTGGACAGCCTGTCGCTGTTCGATGCCGGCAGTGCCACGCTCAAGCCAGGCTCGGCCAAGGTGCTGATCAATGCCCTGGTCGACATCAAAGCCCAACCCGGCTGGCTGATCGTGGTCGCCGGGCATACGGACGCGACCGGTTCCGTCGAACAGAACCTGGCGCTGTCCCATGCCCGCGCCTCTGCCGTGCGCGACTGGATGCAGCGCATGGGCGACATCGCCGACAGTTGCTTTGCCGTCCAGGGCTTCGCGGCCAGTCAGCCGATTGCCAGCAATGAAACCGACGTCGGGCGCGCCGCGAACCGTCGCGTGGATATTCACCTGGTGCCGCAGACAGGGGCCTGCGGCGAGGCCACGGTGGCCGTGGACTGAGCGCTATTTCATCGCATGCTCGACCACCTGTGTCGCACGCGGCGCAGCCCGCAGACACTTGGTCAAAGCCTGCTGCACATCCGCCAGCAGGTCGGCGATGTCCTCCAGCCCGACCGACAGACGCACCAACCCCTCGCTGATCCCGTGGGCTGCCCGCTCCTCTGGGGTGTAGGTGGAGTGGGTCATGCTCGCCGGGTGTTGGGCCAGAGACTCGGCATCGCCCAGGCTGACCGCGCGGCTGAACAGCTTGAGTGCGTTCATGAAGCGCCGGCCGGTCGCGATCCCGCCTTTGAGCTCGAAGGCAATCATCCCGCCGGACATCCGCATCTGCCGCGCCGCCAGTTCGTACTGGGGAAATGAGCGCAACCCCGGGTACGTCACGCGCTCGACGGCGGGGTGGGCCTGCAAGGCTTCGGCCACTGCCTGGGCGTTGCTGCAATGGCGGTCCATGCGCAGGGCCAGGGTCTTGAGGCCGCGCATCAGCAGCGATGCGTCCTGCGGGGACATGACCGCACCGGTCAGGTCTTTGAGCCCTTGCAGACGAATGCGCTGCGCCAGTGCGTGGTTGCTCACCGCAATGCCGGCGGTGATGTCGCCATGCCCGCTGAGGTACTTGGTGGCCGAATGCACGACCACATCGGCGCCCAACTCCAGGGGCCGTTGCAGGTACGGCGTGCAGTAAGTGTTATCGACCACCACGATGACGTTGGGCTGCTGGTGCGCCAGCGTAGCGACGGCGGCAATATCGACCAGTTGCAGGTTGGGGTTGGCCGGGGTTTCGCAGTAGATCATGCGCGTGGCCGGGGACAGCGCAGCGTGCAGTGCATCCAGGTCGGTGAGGTCGACATGGCGCACCTTGATGCCGAACTCCGCGATGCCATGGTGCAGCAGGGCGAAAGTGCAGCCGTAGAGTGTCTGGCTGACGATTACCTCGTCGCCGGGGCGCAGCAGGGTCCAGAAGGTGGCGGCAATCGCGCCCATGCCGGAGCTGAAGGCAACGGCGGCCTCGCCGTTTTCCAGGGTCGCCATGCGCGCTTCCAGCAGGGCCAGGGTCGGGTTGGAAATGCGCGTGTAGAAGTGCCCGCTTTCTTCACCGGCAAAACACGCGGCGCCGTATTCGGCGGTGGGGAAGGCGAACGTGGCGCTGAGATAGATCGGCGGTACGAGGGCGCCGTGGTGGTCCTTGGGGTCGTAACCGTGGTGGATGGCACGGGTGGAAAAGCCGAATGCATTGTGTTTATTGTTCATGTCGGACACTCCTTATTTCCTACAATGCTATGCTCATAACCACAGCTGAACTTTGCAATATTTGCTGACAAATCCCGCGCAATGGGATGAAACCTTCCTAAAAATAATGATTAGAGGCACGTTATGCCCCTCAGTCTGGATCGCACTGACAAGGCGCTTTTAAACGCACTGCAAGGCAACGCCCGCTTGACCGTGGCCGAGCTCGCCGAGCGCGTGTCCCTGACTACCTCCCCGTGTTGGCGGCGGGTCAGGAACCTGGAAGAGAGTGGGGTGATCAGCGGTTACCAGGCGATCCTGTCGCCCAAGGCGTTGGGCTATGGGGTGACGGCGTTTGTCAGCATCATGATGGAGAGCCATACCCAGGAAATTGCGCGGGCGTTCGAGCAGCGCTTGCTCGACATTCCGGAAATCGTCGCCTGCCATAACGTCTCGGGGCGCTATGACTTCCTGCTAGAAGTGGTGGCCAAGGACCTGGAGTCGTTTGGCGAATTCGCGCGGGAGGTGTTGCAGACATTGCCGTGCGTCAAAGAGATCTACTCGAGCTTTTCCTACAAATCGGTGCGGCCTTTGCGCGTGATTCCGCTGCCGCGCTGAGGGGCTGAGCCCGTGGGCACATTGGCTACCTGATCTTTGCCGGAATTGGCTATTTCTCCTGAGTGCTGCGCTGACTAATCTGGCCACCAATTTCCAGTGTTCAGGAGCTCTACCATGCAACCCCGTACCGATTTTTACACCGCTTCCCCAGACGCCATGAAAGCCATGCTCGCCCTGGAAACCGCAGTGGGCAAACTGTCCATCGAACTGCCCCTGCTGGAACTGGTGCGCCTGCGCGTGTCGCAGATCAATGGCTGCGCCTTCTGCCTCGATATGCACACCGCCGATGCGCGCAAGGGCGGTGAGACCGAACGCCGCCTGTACACATTGTCGGCCTGGCGCGAAACGCCGTTCTTCACCCCGCGTGAACGCGCCGCCCTGGCCTGGGCCGAAAGCCTGACCCTGGTCAGCCAGACCCGCGCCGCAGACGAAGACTACAACGCACTCGCCGCCGAGTTCAGCCCCCAGGAACAGGTCGATCTGAGCGTAGCCATCGCCACCATCAACAGCTGGAACCGCCTGGCGGTGGGCTTTCGCAAGATGCCCAAGTAAGCCCGGAGCCGTGCGCGGTCAGAAGTTGACTGAGGCACTCAGGCGCGCGGTCAGCGGCGCGCCCTGGAACAGGTAGTCATCGCCCATGTACTCGCCCGCGTCGCGCCAATAGCGTTTGTCGAACAGGTTGTCTACGCTCAGGCGAAACACCGTTTCATAGCCATCGACTTTGGTGGTGTAACGGCTGCCGACGTTGACCACCGCATAGTCCCCGACCTCGACGTTGCCGCTGCGGTTGGCGTACTTCTTGGCGCTGTATTGCACGCCGCCCAGGACCGCCAGGCCGTTGACCCACGGCAGCGCATAGTCGGCGTAGACACTGGCGCGCAGCTTGGGCACGTTGATCGCCTGGTGGCCTTCGTAGTCCGGCGTGCCGCTGCCGCTGACCCGCGCCCGAATCGCCGCGACGCTGGTGGCGATCTGCAGGCGGTCGGTGGCCCAACCATTCGCCGACAGTTCCAGCCCAGTGTTCTTCTGCTCGCCTTGTTGCACGTAGGTGAAACTCCCGGCGCCATCCGGCTTGGCGTACTGGTAGGCCTGGCGCGTCTGGAACACGGCCGCGGCGAAGCTGATGCGGCGCCAGTCGTATTTCACGCCGGCTTCGATTTGTCGCGACACGGTCGGGGCCAGGGTCTCGTCCGCGTTGTTCGCGAACCACGGCGCCGTGCCGCCCAGGGACAGCCCCTTGCTGTAACTGGTGTACAGCGAGATGTTTTCAATCGGTTTATAGATCAGCGAGGCCTGGGGCAGGAACACGTATTGCTGAGTGTGGCGCGCCTGGTCACCATTGCTGTCAAAGGCTTGTTCATCAAGGCGCACTTCGCGACCGCCGAGGAGGGTTTGCCACTGCTCGTTCAAGCGGATGCGGTCAGTGATGAATACGCCGTACTGGCGGCTGTCGAGGGTGCGATGGCTGTCGTTCAGCGGTACGTTGGTCGGCGCAAACGTCGGTGCGTCCTGATTGATATTGCCGCTGCCGATGTACTCGTTGACCGCCTTGCGCTTGTCGATCACCCGGCGAAACGCGCTGGTGCCGAAGGTCAATTCATGGCCCAGGCCGGCGGTGTCGAACAGCCCGGTCATGGCCGCCTGCACTTCATCGTCGCGGCGGGTGTCGTCGGGGCTGCGGTAGTCGTAGATGTCGTAGTCACCCTCGGGGCTGAACGTGTTGGCGTTGCACGTGTTCACGTAGAAACAGCCCCAGGCGAACGAACTGTAGTCATCGATCACCACCTTGCTGCGCGCCGCGCTGACACTGCCTTTCCACTGGTCGCTGAAGCGGTATTCGAACTTGCCGTTGAGGTTCAGCGAATCAATACCGACCTGCTTGGAACCGCTTTGATGGCCCAGCAGCTGTTTCGGCGATGCATCGTGGGGCACTTCACTGCCGCCCAGCAGTTGGTAGCCCGGCACCGAGCGCTGTTGTTTGTTCTGGTATTCGGCATCCAGTTGCAGCACCGCGTCGGGGCTGATGTTCCAGTCGAACGCCAGGGACAGGAAGTCGCGCTGGCCGTTGGCGTGTTCCACGTAGGAATTGAGGTCTTCATGGGCCATGTTGGCGCGCAGGCCGAACTGCCGCTCGCTGCCGAACCAGCCGCCGACGTCGGTGGCGATATAACCGCTGCCGCGGTCGTCGGTGGACACCGTCACCGAACGCACGTCTTGCGGGCGCTTGGTCACGTAGTTGATCACGCCGCTGGGCTCGGAGATCCCGCTTTGCAGGCCGGCCAGGCCCTTGAGTACTTCCACCTGCTGTTTGTTTTCCAGGGCGACGTTCTGCTCGCCGGTGATGGTGCGCCCGTTGATCTTGTAGCTGCTCGCCGCGTTCAGCGAGAAGCCGCGCACCACGAAGTTTTCGTAGTAGCCGATCGGCGCGTAGCTGTCGCCCACCGAGGCGTCGTTGCGCAGCACTTCGCTGAGCAGGCGGGCTTGCTGGTCCTTGATCAGGGCGGCGTTGATCACGCTGATCGAGGCGGGAGTGTCCAGCAGCGGCGCTTCATTGAAACCGCCGACCGAGGCGGTTTCACTGCGATAACCGGACTCATCCTGGCCCTGGACCTGTACCGCCGGCAGTTCAATTTCCGCAGCCAGGCTGCTGCCGATGCCACCGCTGAGCAGCAGGCCGAGGGCGAAACGTGACGTGACGACGGGGCGAAAACGCAGAACCATGGGGCAAGGCCTTAAAGCGCAGGACGGGGGGCGCATAAGCTAGGCATAAGTGCGCGCATTTACAAGGATTCGCGCATTGAGACATCCGGTCTCAGCGCGCACGCCGATTCATGTGCGCCTCGACAGCCCTGGCGTGCATCTGCGATAGACGAGGCTTCTCTCATCGTTGCAGGAGGTCGTCATGAGTACCGCTGGAAACCTCATCGCTGGAAAAGTTGCGCTGGTGACTGGCGCCGGGCAGGGCATCGGCCGCGCCATCGCCCTGCGCCTGGCACGGGACGGTGCCGATATCGCGCTGGTGGACATCAATGGCGCCAAGCTCGAAGCCGTGGCTGCTGAAATCGTCGCGGCAGGGCGCAAGGCCTCGGTGTTCATCGCCGACGTGTCCAAGCGCGAACAGGTGGTGGCCGCCGTCGAACACGCATACCAGACCCTCGGTGGTTTCGACATCATCGTCAACAACGCCGGGGTGGCGCAGATCGACTCACTGCTGGACGTCAGCCCCGAGCAGGTCGAGCGCACCCTGGGCATCAATGTGCAGGGCGTGTTGTGGGGCATCCAGGCCGCCGGCAAGAAGTTCAAGGCGCTCAAGCAGAAGGGCAAGATCATCAACGCCTGCTCGATCGCCGGGCATGAAGGTTTTGCGCTGCTGGGCGTGTACTCGGCGACCAAGTTCGCCGTGCGCGCCCTGACCCAGGCGGCGGCCAAGGAACTGGCCAGCGCCGGGATTACGGTCAATGCTTATTGCCCGGGCGTGGTCGGCACCGATATGTGGGTCGAGATCGACAAGCGCATGGCCGAGATTACCGGCGCCGAAGTCGGTGCGACCTATAAGAAGTATGTGGACGGGATTGCCCTGGGCCGTGCGGAAACGCCTGAGGATGTGGCCGGGCTGGTGTCTTACCTGGCGGGGCCGGATGCGGACTACATGACCGGCCAGTCGCCGTTGATCGATGGTGGGATTGTGTACCGATAACGCGGTTCAAAGGTGGGAGTGGGCTTGCCCGCGAAGGCGGCGGTTCAGTCACGGCATCGGTGGCTGATGCACCGCCATCGCGGGCAAGCCCGCTCCCACATGTTTGACGGTGCTGGGTCAGATATGTTTGCCCGGCATGTCGATGCCCAGTTGGTTGACCCGGCGATACAGGGTCGCCCGCGAAATCCCCAGCGCCTGGGCCGTCGGCGACGGCTTCCAGCGATGCCGGATCAGTGCATCCAGCACCACCTGGCGTTCCGGGCTGACACGTTCTTCCACGTCGGCCTCGATCTGCTCGCCGCGCACCTCCACGGGCAGGTCAGCCAACTGGATGGTGCCGCCGTCGCACACCGCACAGGCGTACGCCAGCACATGGCGCAGTTGCCGCACATTGCCCGGCCAGGCATAGCCGAGCAGTACCTCCAGCGCGGCGGGGCCGATGCCCACGGAGATTGCGCCGCTGTGCGCCTCCTGTTCCAGCAGCCGATTGATCAAGGCCAGTTTGTCGCTGCGCTCGCGCAAGGGCGGCAGGCAGAACCGTGCGCAGCCCAGGCGAAAGTACAGGTCTTCGCGAAAGCGCCCCTCGCTGACCAGCACCGCCAGGTCGCGGTGGCTGGCGCAGATCACCTGGATATCCACCGCACGGGTTTTTGCCGCACCCAGCGGCGCCACTTCACCTTCGGCCAATACCCGCAGCAAGCGCGTCTGCAGGGCCAGCGGCATATCGCCGATTTCATCGAGGAACAGCGTGCCGCCATCGGCCTGCAACAACAGCCCGGGCATGCCCTTGTTCGACGCGCCGGTAAAGGCCCCGGCGACATAGCCGAACAGCTCGCTTTCGATGAGGTTTTCCGGGATCGCCGCGCAGTTCACTGCCACGAAGGGCCCGTTTCGACGAACGCTGCGCTCATGCAGTTGGCGCGCGAAGACTTCCTTGCCGGCGCCGGTTTCACCCTGCACCAGCACCGGCAGGTTGCGGTCCTTGACCCGCAAGGCCAGGCGCAGGTGTTCTTCCACCCGGGGGTCGACCTGATTGTTTACGGCCTTCGCTGGACGCGCCGGCTTACGCCGCGGCGCGCTGACCCGCACATGCAATGCGCCGGGCTCGCCCAGCCAGTGCAGCTGTTGCGCCGATTGATCGGTGACCGCGCGCAACGCATCCAGGTCGAAGACCTCGCCGATATGCGCCGGCACCTGGCCAAAGCGCCGACGCAGGGCCTGGCGCGCCTTGCTGTTCAACGCATGCAGGCGCCCATCCTGGTCCCAGGCCAGCAGCAGGTCGGGCTGGCTGTCGACATAGCCTGGCGTGCTGTGGGCCTGGAGCACCCAGTGCTGACGGGCGCTGTGCATGAAGAAGGCATTTTCGATGGCTTGTGCGCTCTGCGCCACCATCTGCCGCACCAGATGCTGGCTGCGCCGGTCATCCGGGGATTTGAGCGCCGAGGCGTCCATCACCCCCAGCAGGTTGCCCTGGGGGTCGAAGATCGGCGCGGCGGAGCAGGTCAGCCCGATAAATGCCGCGCGAAAGTGATCGCGCTTATGCACCGTCACGGCAGCCTTGCTGGTCAGCACCGTGGCCACGCCGCAGGTGCCTTCTTCGGCTTCCGACCAGCAGGTGCCCAGGTACAGGCCGGCCTTGCGGCAATCGGTGCGAATCGCCGTGTCCACGCGGTGGTCGATGGTCTGGCCCTGGGCGTCGGTGAGCATCACGCAGTAGTCGGCATGGCGCACGCGGTGGTGGAGTTGGCCGACTTCTTCGCTGGCAATGTGCATGAACAGTTCGGCGCGCTCACGGCATTCCTTGAGCAGCGGTTCACTGAGAATGCGTGGCCCTTGCAGCGAGCCAGGGTCGAGGTGGTGTTGCTCCATGGAACGACGCCATGAATCGAAAATCAGCGACGGCACCGGAGCCTGGGGCAGGCGATCGGCATTGCGGACCACGCGACTGACGCAGTCGACATGGTCTTTGGAGTTCGCGGCGAGCATAAGGCCTCCGGTTCTCGATCTTTTGTTGTTATGCCCGCCATTAAGCGCGCATGCGCGCAGGGGGACAAGGGCGGCCTGACCAACTGCCCGGTGTGAGACGCAGCGTCTCATCCGGCCGCGCACGCCACGGGCAGGTTGCAATGGCGCGTCTCATTCTGTGGTTGGCGGTCGCCGCCGCACAACTGCGTGGTACTGCTCTGGATCAAGCCTGTGCGAGGTTTTTCGAGACGTTGGCACAGGCTGTGCTGAAGGTCTTGCAACTGGCTGCAGCCAGCCTTTTGTGTGTCGAGACAACCTGGAGAACAACAAGATGTCCACTCACCTGTCCACTGATCAACTGCTCCATGCCTACACCGTGATGCGTACCATCCGCGATTTCGAGGAACGCCTGCACGTGGAATTCGCCACTGGCGAGATCCCTGGTTTCGTCCACCTGTATGCCGGCCAGGAAGCCAGCGCCGCCGGGGTCATGGCCCACCTCAACGATGAAGATTGCATCGCCTCCAACCACCGTGGCCACGGCCACTGCATCGCCAAGGGCGTGGACGTGTTCGGCATGATGGCCGAGATCTACGGCAAGAAAACCGGGGTGTGCGGCGGCAAGGGCGGTTCCATGCACATTGCCGACCAAGAGAAAGGCATGCTCGGCGCCAACGGCATCGTCGGTGCCGGCGCGCCCTTGGCGGCCGGGGCGGCGCTGGCGTCCAAGCTCAAGGGCAGCCAGGGCGTGGCCGTGGCGTTTTTCGGCGACGGCGGCTCCAACGAGGGTGCGGTGTTCGAGGCCATGAACCTGGCCGCAATCATGAAACTGCCGTGTCTGTTCGTGGCTGAAAACAACGGCTACGCCGAAGCCACCGGCTCGGGCTGGTCGGTAGCGTGCAAAGACATCGCCGAGCGCGCCGTGGGCTTCGGCATGCCGGGGGTGATCGTCGACGGCAATGATTTCTTCGCCGTCCACGCGGCTCTGGGGGTAGCCGTGGAACGTGCGCGCAGCGGCCAGGGGCCGACGCTGGTGGAGGTCAAGTTGAGCCGTTTCTACGGCCACTTCGAAGGCGACGCGCAAACTTATCGCGGCCCCGACGAAGTGAAGAACCTGCGCGAATCCCACGATTGCCTGGTGCTGTTTCGCCAACGCTGCAGCGCCGAAGGCTGGCTCGATGCGGCGCAGTTCGAGCGCATCGACGCGGAGGTCGCGCAACTGATCGAAGACGCCGTGCGCCTGGCCAAGTCGGATCCCAAGCCCCAGGCCGCAGACCTGCTCAGTGATGTCTACGTCGCTTACCGCTAATCGCCACCCACTACAAAAATAATCCGTGGAGAATTGATCATGGCTCGCAAAATCAGTTATCAGCAGGCAATCAACGAAGCCCTGGCCCAGGAAATGCGTCGCGACCAGAGTGTGTTCATCATCGGCCAGGACGTGTCCGGCGGCACCGGCTCCCCCGGCGAGCAGGATGCCTGGGGCGGTGTGCTCGGCGTGACCAAGGGCCTGTACCCGGAGTTTCCCGACCGCGTCTTGGATGCGCCGTTGTCCGAAATCGGTTACGTCGGCATGGCAGTCGGCGCGGCCACCCGTGGCATGCGCCCGGTGTGCGAGTTGATGTTCGTCGACTTTCTCGGCTGCTGCCTCGACCAGTTGCTCAACCAGGCCGCCAAGTTCCGCTACATGTTCGGCGGCAAGACCACCACGCCGCTGGTGGTGCGCGCCATGTACGGCGCCGGCCTGCGCGCCGCCGCGCAGCATTCGCAGATGCTCACCTCGATGTGGACGCACATCCCCGGCCTCAAAGTGGTGTGCCCGGCCACGCCCTATGACGCCAAGGGCATGCTGATCCAGGCGATCCGCGACAACGACCCGGTGATCTTCCTCGAACACAAGATGCTCTACAGCCTGCAGGGCGAAGTGCCGGAAGAGCTGTACACCGTGCCTTTCGGCGAAGCCAATTACGTGCGCGAAGGCAATGACGTGACCCTGGTCACCTACGGGCGCATGGTGCATATCGCCCTGGAAGCCGCTGCCAACCTGGCGCGCCAAGGCATCGACTGCGAAGTACTCGACCTGCGCACCACCAGCCCGCTGGACGAAGACAGCATCCTGGAAAGCGTGGAGAAGACCGGCCGCCTGGTGGTGATCGACGAGTCCAACCCGCGCTGCTCGATCGCCACCGATATCAGCGCGCTGGTCGCGCAGCGCGGGTTTTCGTTCTTGCGCGCACCGATCGAAATGGTCACCGCGCCGCACACGCCGGTGCCGTTCTCCGATGCGCTGGAGGATCTGTACATCCCCAACGCAGCGAAGATCGAAGCCGCGGTGTTGAAGATCGCCGATAAGAGGACTGCCGCATGATCCATATCTTGACCATGCCCAAGTGGGGCTTGTCGATGACTGAAGGCCGCGTGGATGTCTGGCTCAAACAGCCGGGCGACCGGGTGGAGAAGGGCGAGGAAGTGCTCGACGTGGAGACCGACAAGATCTCCAGCAGCGTCGAGGCGCCGTTCAGTGGCGTGCTGCGCCGCGTGCTGGCGCTGAGCGACGAGACCTTGCCGGTGGGCGGGCTGCTCGGGATCGTGGTGGAGGGCGAGGCCACGGAAGCCGAGATTGATGCGGTAATCGAAGGTTTCCAGGCCAGCTTCGTGTCGAGTGCGGCCGAGGCGCAAGCATCCGGGCCCAGCGCGCAGAAAGTCGAGGTGGGCGGGCGGCTGTTGCGTTATCTCGATCTCGGTGAGGGCGGCACGCCGTTGGTGTTGGTCCACGGGTTTGGCGGCGACTTGAACAACTGGCTGTTCAACCACCCGGGGTTGGCGGCGCAGCGCCGGGTGATCGCCCTGGACCTGCCGGGGCATGGCGAGTCGGGCAAGCAGCTGCGCAGCGGCGATGCCGACGAGTTGAGCCAGGCGCTGCTGGCGTTGCTCGATCATCTCGCGCTCGACCGCGTCCACCTGGCCGGCCACTCAATGGGTGGCCTGGTCAGCCTGACCGTGGCGCGCCAGGCCCCCGCGCGGGTCGCCTCGCTGACCCTGATCGCCAGCGCCGGGCTCGGCGAAGAGATCAACGCGGACTACTTGCACGGCTTCACCGACGCGACTAACCGCAACGCGCTCAAGCCGCACTTGATTCAACTGTTCAGCGACCCGGCGCTGGTCACGCGGCAGATGCTGGAGGACATGCTCAAGTTCAAGCGCCTCGAAGGCGTGGATCAAGCGTTGCGCCAGCTCAATGCCCAGCTGTTCGAGGGCGGGCGGCAGCGCCTGGATTTGCGCAATATTGTCGGGCAGCAGCCAAGCCTGGTGATCTGGGGCAGCGACGACGCAATCATCCCGGCCAGACATGCCGAGGGGCTCGAGGCCCAGGTGGAAATCCTGCCGGGGCAGGGGCATATGGTGCAGTTGGAGGCGGCGGAGCGGGTCAACCAGTTGATGGCAACCTTCCTCAACTCCCAGCCTTGATGCAGTCCAATGTGGGAGGGGCGGTGCGACGATTCGACTTGCCCCCGATAGCGGTGTCTCAGTCAATATTCCTGGTGACTGACCCATTGCCATCGGGGGCAAGCCCCCTCCCACCATTTAGAGTGCGTTTCAAACGGCGCGCTTGAGGGTTTCGCTCGGCAGCTCCTTGAACAACGCCCGGTAGCTATTGGAAAACCGCCCCAAATGCCAGAACGACCAGTTCATCGCCACTTGCGCCACTGTGGCCGTGGCTGAACTCAACAACTCCCGCCGCGCCCCGTTCAAGCGGCGCAAACGCAACCACTGCGCCGGGCTCATTCCGGTGTAGGTCTTGAAGCCTTGTTGCAACTGGCGCAACGGCACGCCGGCGATCTGCGCCAGTTCCAGCAGGTTGACGGTGTCATCCGGTGCATCGACCGCCCATTCGCCGATGCGCGTCATCAGCCGGCGCTCTTCGCTGCGGCGCTGCAATGACTGGCGGTCCAGGCATACGCAGGCGTTGTCGAGAATGAACAGGCAATCGTCGAGCAACTGCTGGGTGAGGGCATCGCGGCTGATCGGGTCGGTGGTGCCGGACAACCGTGTGAGCGTGCCACTGAGCCAGCGGCTGAATAACGCATTCTGCTGGCAGGTCAGCGGAGCCATGAACAACCCTTCGAGTTTCGCCACATCCAAGCGATGGCGCTGCACAAACTGCGGCCCGAATACCACCGCCACTTCACGGTAGTTCTCCGGGGTGATCCAGGTGTTGCGGCTCTCGCCATTGAGCAGGTACAGCGCGTTGTCGCTGCCGTCGAAACAGAACGCCAGGGCCCCCGGCGGCGCGTTGAAATGCTGCTCCACCCGGGTGTTCATGCTCTCTTCGTAGACCTCCACGCCGTGCAGGTCGAGGTAGCGGATCTGCCCGGCAAAATGCCCGGGGGACATCTGCTGGTAGTGCTGCACCCAGCCGGGTGTCGCACGGCATTGAGCGGCCACATCACCGGTGGTGAAGGCCTGTACGCGCAAAGCGGTTGCCTGTGTCATGGGGGGAACCTGCTCGCACTCTATTGGTGCGTTGTGTTCGGAGCAAAGTGGATAGATGCCGTGGCGCGGCGAGCCCAAGATAGACCTCAATGCGCCGGGAGTACAAGCCGGTGCAGTCTCCCACCCATGACGAGGTCCTTATGAACGCCCCCTTCGATCAGCTGTCCGCCTGGCTGAAAGAACACAAGATTACCGAGGTCGAATGCGTGATCAGTGATTTGACTGGCATCGCACGCGGCAAGATTGCGCCCACCAACAAGTTCCTGCATGAGCGAGGCATGCGCCTGCCGGAAAGTGTGTTGCTGCAAACGGTAACCGGGGACTTTGTCGACGACGATGTCTACTACGACCTGCTCGACCCGGCCGACATCGACATGGTCTGCCGCCCGGTGGCCCACGCCACCTACGTGGTGCCATGGGCGATTGAACCGACCGCCATCGTGATCCACGACACCTTCGACAAGCAGGGTAACCCCATCGAACTGTCGCCGCGCAACGTGCTGAAAAAGGTGTTGCAGCTCTACGCCGAGCAGGGCTGGCAGCCGATTGTCGCGCCGGAAATGGAGTTCTACCTGACCCAGCGCTGCGATGACCCGGACCTGCCGCTGAAAACCCCGGTCGGCCGCTCCGGGCGGGCCGAAACCGGTCGCCAGTCGTTCTCCATCGACGCCGCCAACGAGTTCGACCCGCTGTTCGAAGACGTCTACGACTGGTGCGAAGCCCAGGGCCTGGACCTCGACACACTGATCCACGAAGACGGCCCGGCGCAGATGGAAATCAACTTCCGCCACGGTGACGCCCTGGATCTTGCCGACCAGATCACCGTGTTCAAACGCACCCTGCGCGAAGCCGCGCTCAAGCACAATGTGGCCGCGACCTTCATGGCCAAGCCAGTGGCCGACGAGCCGGGCAGCGCCATGCACCTGCACCAGAGCGTGGTCGACATCGCCACGGGCAAGCCGGTGTTCGTCGACGCCGACGGCCAGATGAGCACGCTGTTCCTGCACCACATCGGCGGCCTGCAGAAGTACATCCCCAAGCTGCTGCCGATGTTTGCGCCCAACGTGAATTCGTTCCGCCGCTTCCTGCCGGACACCTCGGCGCCGGTCAACGTGGAATGGGGCGAAGAAAACCGCACTGTCGGCCTGCGCGTGCCAACATCGAACCCCGACGCCATGCGCGTGGAAAACCGCCTGCCCGGCGCGGATGCCAACCCGTACCTGGCGATCGCCGGCAGCCTGTTGTGTGGCTACCTGGGCATGATCGAAAAGATTGAGCCGAGCGCGCCGGTGGAAGGCCGCGCCTATGAGCGGCGCAACCTGCGCCTGCCGATCACGCTCGAGGATGCGCTGGTGCGTATGGAGGAGTGCGCGACGGTCAAGCAATACCTGGGCGACAAATTCGTGCGCGGCTACGTCGCGGTCAAACGCGCCGAGCATGAGAATTTCAAGCGGGTGATCAGTTCCTGGGAGCGTGAGTTCCTGCTGTTGAGCGTCTAAACAATCATAAAGGGGTGTCGATATGCGTCTGATGAAAAAACTTCTCCCGCTGGCCCTGGTGGCGGCATTCAGCAGCGCCGCGCAGGCGGAGCCGACGGTCAGTGTCTACAACTGGACCGACTACATCGGCGAAACCACCTTGGCCGACTTCCAGGCCAAGACGGGGATCAAGGTGATCTACGACGTGTTCGACTCCAACGAAACCCTGGAGGGCAAGCTGCTGGCGGGGCGCACCGGGTATGACGTGGTGGTGCCGTCCAACCACTTCCTGGCGCGCCAGGTCAAGGCCGGCGCGTTCCTCAAGCTCGACCGCGCGCAGTTGCCCAATTTCAAGAACCTCGACCCCAAGCTGCTCAAGCTGCTGGAGAAAAACGACCCGGGCAACGCGCACTCGGTGCCGTACCTGTGGGGCACCAACGGCATCGGCTACAACGTCGACAAGGTCAAGCAGGTGCTCGGCATCGACCATATCGATTCATGGGCGGTGCTGTTCGAGCCGGAGAACCTCAAGAAGCTCAACCAGTGCGGCGTGGCCTTCCTCGACTCGGCGGATGAGTTGTTCCCGGCGATCCTCAACTACATGGGCAAGGACCCGCGCAGCGAGAACCCTGAAGACTACAAACAGGCGCAAGCCAAGCTGTTGACGCTGCGGCCTTACATCACCTACTTCCATTCCTCCAAGTACATCTCGGATTTGGCCAACGGCGATATCTGCGTGGCGTTCGGTTATTCCGGCGACGTGTTCCAGGCCGCCAACCGCGCCAAGGAAGCCAAGAACGGGGTGAACATTGCCTATTCGATTCCCAAGGAAGGCTCCAACCTGTGGTTTGACCTGCTGGCGATCCCCGCCGATGCGAGCAACCCGAAAGCAGCCCACGCGTTTATCAACTACCTGCTCGACCCTGAAGTCATCGCCAAAGTCAGCGCCTCGGTCGGCTATGCCAACGCCAACCCGGCAGCCAAGGCCTTCATGGATCCGGAACTGGTGAACAACCCTGAGGTGTACCCGTCCCAGGCCGTGCTCGACAAACTCTATATTTCCACCACGCCGACCCCGGCGACCATGCGCCTGATGACCCGCGCCTGGAGCAAAGTGAAGACCGACAAATGATCCAATCGAACGACCACGCCCGGTCCTATTACCGGGCCTCGGCCAATGCCATGCCTGAGCGTCCGGCCTTGGCCGCTGACTTGAGCGCGGATGTGTGTGTGATCGGCGGTGGGTTCACCGGGGTCAATACCGCCATCGAACTGGCCCAGCGCGGGCTGTCGGTGATCCTGCTGGAGGCGCGGCGCATCGGTTGGGGCGCCAGCGGGCGCAACGGCGGGCAATTGATTCGCGGCATCGGCCACGACGTGTCGGGCTTTGCCAAGTATGTGGGCGAGGAGGGCGTGCGTTATCTGGAGCGGGCCGGGATTGATTCGGTCACGTTGGTGGGTGAACGCGTTCGCACGCAGGGTATCGACTGCGACCTGCGCTGGGGCTTTTGCGAACTGGCCAATACCGCGGCGCAGTTCGCCGCGTTCAAGGGCGAGCAGGAGCGCCTGTTGGCGCAGGGCTATAACCATGAGGTCCGTGTGGTAGGTCCGCAGGATATGCACCAGGTCGTCGGCTCGCAGGTCTATGCCGGCGGCCTGGTGGACATGGGGTCCGGGCACCTGCACCCATTGAATCTGGTGTTGGGCGAGGCGCGGGTCGCCGAGTCCCTGGGGGTGCGGATTTTCGAGCACACCCCAGCGTTGGAACTGCTCCACGGCGACACCGTGCAGGTACGCTGCGCCGGCGGCACGGTGCGTGCCAGCAACCTGGTGCTGGCCTGCAATGCACACTTGGAGGCGTTGGAGCCGCGCTTGAGCGGCAAGGTACTGCCTGCCGGCAGCTACATCATCGCCACCGAACCGTTAACGGAAGGGCTGGCCGAGCAATTGATCCCGCAGAACCTGGCGCTGTGCGACCAGAAAGTCGGCTTGGACTACTACCGACTGACCGCCGACCGACGCCTGTTGTTCGGCGGCGCCTGCCATTATTCGGGGCGTGATCCGCAGGACATCGCCGCGTATATGCGACCGAAGATGCTCCAGGTATTCCCGCAACTGGCCAATACCGCGATCGAGTTCCAGTGGGGCGGCAAGATCGGCATCACCGCCAATCGCTTCCCCCAGGTCGGGCGGTTGAAGCAGTACCCGAATGTGTTCTACGCCCAGGGTTATTCCGGGCATGGGCTGAATGTGACCCATTGGTGCGCGCGGCTGCTGGCTGAAGCCATTCATGCCGGGCACAGTCAGGGCTTGGAGGTGTTCAGCCAGGTCCCGCACATGACCTTTCCGGGCGGCAAACTGTTGCGCTCGCCGTTGTTGGCGTTGGGGATGCTGTGGTTCAAGTTGCGCGAGCAACTTGCCTGGTAGCTGGGGGCGCGTTGTGAAAGGGCCTTGCCAGCTTTTATCGAATCGTTGACAGGCAGGGCAAAACGGAAGAGCGCAATTGCTCCTTTTCGTACTGCTTGAGGCTAGCCCCTTTCCGCAATAGGTCCGGGGCGGCGTGTTTCGCTATGCAGCTCAGGTACGCCTGTTTTTTTCCATCGGCTAACGGAATGGCCATCGCATCCGCAGCCAACGTGCTAGCTATTGCAAATAACATTGCGACCGGGAATTTTGCCGGTAGTCTGTGAGACATCACGCACCTCCAACTTAACAGTCTGTGCCAGGCCACGCCGCAAAACGGGCTCCTTGTTCAGGGCAACGTAGCTCCCACCGCATTGAAATCGTTGGAGGTATCCGTCGCCGTACCAAAAATAAATACGCCGCTAGGCGAAATGCCGCTCGACTCGCTGGACGTTCCGCCAAGACCCACCACGGATACGGTGCCTCCCGAGGGCGTCCAACTGCAGGCAGTGGGGTATTGGTTACTGTTCAGGCAAGTCATGGCGACGCTGTCGTTATCCCCAAAACCTGCAAAGTTGGTCTGATTACTGCCCGGCAATGGCTGGATGGGCGCTACGGTGAAAGAGTTGGTGGGGTCTGGCCAGAAGAGAAGTGTCAGGAGGCCCAATGGGTTCCTGCCATAGGCCACCACATGCCCACGGGCATTGATTGCCATTGCCACGTTCTGTGCATTCAACGGCATTGTCAGCAGCAACGGTGTGCTAGTTGCAGAGGCCCAATAGGCGGTCTGGAGCGTATCGGGGGACGAACCGGGGAACGTGCAGGTGCCGACGAACTGACCCGCATCGTTCATGTCCACGGCCTCACAGTAGCTGGCGCCTGCCGGAAGCGGCGGCGTCACGAGGGAAAATCCACTCCCGCTCCAACTGGCCGAGGTGATCTCAGGCGTACCGTTCGCTCCTGGGCAATTCATGAGGATGCGTGGCCAGCCATTCGTCAAGGTTTCAGTCAGGTCGACACCGGAGCAGTTGTTACCCCAGCCCGATACACGCTGTGGCGTCGCGCTACCCGCAGCATAGACCACCACCGTTGCCTGTTCGTTTGCACTCAGGCTCTGTGCGAGCACCATACCGTTCTGATTTTGCGCAGTAGGGACTGTCTGCTTGTCGGCGGGGCGTAGCGGCGGCAACAGCAATGAAAAAGGCAGCGGAGCCATGGCGGTCGGCGGGTTGCCGGGCGTCGCCGCGTTCCAATACACGCCCAAAGCGACATTGCCGACATTGGCGCACAGCCCCACCATCCAGCCATTGTTGGCAATTGCGCTGACGCTGCACGGTTGTCCCGTGACCAATGGCAACAGCACTTGTTGGGGACCTGCCAGTGTCGATGAGAACCACTGGTTGGGGTTGGTACTCGGCGTCGCCGAGTTGCAGTTACCGACCGCCTGACCATTGTCGTTGATCCCGGAGGTCGCGCATTGCGGTCCGGCCGCGTGACCTGAACTGACGAATGTGGCTGCGTTGGCGCTTGCGCTATGTCCGCAAAACGATACGCCAACACTTAACAGCACTGGAACCATTAGCTTCTTGAATGTGCGCTGCATGGGCTGTCCTTCCCTGGTGGGTGAAACCATCTGCGGGGGACAAGGACGCCCCGCAGGCCTTGCGTAACAGTGAAGGCCGCCGTCAGCAGGCCTACAACTGTCATTTTTAACAGGTACAGAACGAGTTGCTGCACCGCGCATGGGCAGCTGTTTGGGCTGTTTGGCGGCTCTGGCGTGCGGGTTTCAGAACGAGGCTACGCAGAGTGTCTGCGCCGGGCCTGAAAACAAGGCGACGAATGGTCAGGAGCGCAGGGGCTTATCGAGCCTCCGTCGCACCACGAATCTGGGTGAAGTGACGAATCGGCTGGCGTACAGTGTTTAACCCCGATCGCCAGCGACTGTCGGTGCGACAGATCTGGCGATCTGAATTGTTTATTGTCTGGAGTATTGATTGTGCCTACAGCTTCTTCTGTCATTGAAGTTCCGGTTTCGGCCGATCAGGTGTGGCAATTGGTCGGCGGTTTTGACGCGCTGCCGGACTGGCTGCCATTGATCGTCGAGAGCAAGCCGGGCGACGGCGGGCGCCTGCGTCACCTGAAGACCGCCGATGGCGGCGTGGTGGTGGAGCGCTTGCAGACCTTTGATAACGTGGCCCGCACTTACAGCTACAGCATCGAGGAGTCGCCGTTTCCGGTGAGTGCCTACCTGGCGACGTTGCGGGTCGAAGCCCTGACGGAATCGTCGGCGAAGGTGACGTGGTCGGGCGTGTTCACCCCGGTGCCGGGCATCACCGACGAGGCGGTGGAGGCTTTGTTTGCCGGCGTGTACCGCGGCGGGCTTGAGGCGCTGCGCGCCAACTTCCCGGCTTGACCTGATCGATCGGGCAAGCGACACCCAATGTGGGAGGGAGCAAGCCCCCTCCCACCGTTTCGATCGGTGTCGTGTCTGGTTTATTTGGGCATCAGTTGCTGGCGACACTCCAGCACCAACCGCGCACCGCCGCGTTGGCTGGTGCCGACGTCCAGCTTGAAACCGTGCAGGTTGATGATCGCCGCGACAATCGACAAGCCCAGCCCAAACCCACCTTGCTGGTCGCTTTCATCCACGCGATAGAACCGCTGGAACACTGCCTTGCGTTCCGCTATTGGGATGCCGGGGCCGGAGTCGTGGACTTCGATACGCGTGCTGCCCGCATCGTTGACCGCGCGCAAAATCACTTCGCCGCCCGCGGGGGTGAACTTGATCGAGTTGCTCAGCAGGTTGGCCAGGGCCTCGAACAGCAAGGCCCGGTCGCCGGTGATCCAGGGCAGGGATGGCGGGGTGTCGAGCACCAGTTGCAGTTCGCCTTCCTCGGCCAGGGGCAGGTAGAAGTCGTGCAGTTCGCGCAGCAGCGGCAGTGGGTCCATCACCAGGAAGCCCGAGCGGCGTTGGTGGTCTTCCAGCTCCGAGATCCGCAACAACCCGCGAAAGCGCGCCATCAGCGTGTCGGTTTCCGCGATGGCGTCGTCCAGTTGCACCGCGTGGGCCGAGTCGTGTTCGGCTTGTTGCTTGATGCGATAGAGCTGCGCGCGCAAGCGGGTGAGCGGGGTGCGCAGGTCGTGGGCGATGTTGTCGCACACGCCTTTGACCTCGTTCATCAGCTTCTCGATGCGGTCGAGCATGGCGTTGACGATGGCGGCGAGCATGTCCAGTTCGTCACGCCGGTTCGACAGCGGCAGGCGATGGGTGAGGTCGCCGGCGACGATGGCCTCGGCGCTGGCCTGGATCCCGCGAATCCGTCGCAATGGGCGGCGGCGCAGCAAATGCCAGCCGGCGGCGCCGGGGATGATGGTCAGCGACACCGCCCACAGCAGCGCGTGCCAGATGATCCGGGTTACGCCGAACAGCGAACCGTTGGCGCGCACCAGCACCAGCCAGCGGCCATCGGCGGTGTGGGTGACCACGGCGTCGCAGCTGTCTTTGGGCAGTTTCGGGTCGTCGGAGTCGACGCAATTGGCCAGGGCGTGGATCTTGCCGTCCAGGGGCAAGTCGGGCGGTATCGCCTGGATCGGTCCGTTCAATGGGCGAAATTGCTCATCGAACAGGCCATAGGCGTCCACGCCCTTCATGTCGAAGGTCATGCTGGTGGTCAGGGCTTCCAACAGTTCTTCGCCGTCGAACCGCTGGAACAGGTGCTGGCGCTGCATCAGCGAATGGCGCGAGAGGTCGCTGAGGTAACCGGACACCTCGTAATACAGCACCCCCATGAGGATGCAGCTCCAAGCCACGAACAGCGAACTGTACAGCGCCAGCAAGCGGCTGCTGGAGGAACGCCAGCCCTTAGAGGGGTTCAGCAATGACATACCCGGAACCTCGTACCGTGCGGATCAGCGGCGTGAGGCCCGGTGGATCGATCTTCTTGCGCAGGCGACCGATGTGGACATCGATCAGGTTGGTCCCGGGGTCGAAGTGATAACCCCAGACTTCCTCGAAGATCATCATCCGCGACAGGATCTGCCCGGTGTTGCGCATCAGGAATTCCAGCAGTTTGTATTCGGTGGGCAGCAGGCTCAGCGGCTGCTCGGCGCGGCTGGCTTCACGGCTGATCAGGTTCAGCTCAAGGTCGGCCACGCGCAGGGCGGTTTCGAATTCCTTGACCGTGCTTTTGCGCCGCAGCAGCACTTCAACGCGGGCGGCCATTTCATCGGAGGCGAACGGCTTGGTCAGGTAGTCATCCCCACCGGCGCGCAGGCCGCGCACCCGCTCGTCGACATCGGAGAGCGCGCTGATCATCAGGATTGGCGTCGACACGCCGATGGTGCGCAGGGTGGTGACGATGGCCAGGCCATCGAGTTCCGGCAACATACGGTCGAGGGTGATCAGATCGTAATCACCACTCACGGCGCGGACCAGGCCTTCGCGGCCGTTGTCCACCCAATCAACATCCAGTCCATGGCTACTCAGCTCGGCGACGATCTCGCGGGCCGTTACGGCGTCATCCTCAATGGTCAAAATGCGGGTCATAGGATTACCTGGTGAGCGATTCACACTAGAAGTGTGGGCATTTTGCCAAGAAATGGCTGAACGCTTCCTAAATAAAACTTCATGTTGGCAAAACTGACACAGTTTTCATAAACCCCGCCTACTCCGATGTGCGGGCTTGCCTGCGATGAAGGCGTGTCAATCGGCGGCTCCGGTGACGGATCCTCCGTCAGTCGTCGAAGCCCACCTGCTCATGAATCTCATCCACCTTCAACTCCAGGCGATACGCCACCGCAATGAACAACGCCTGGCACAGGCACAACGTGGCGCTCAAGGAACGGAAGGCAAACGACGAGCCTTCATTGACCAACAGCACTGCGTTCGCGCGCTTGGCCAGGGGCGACAGGTTGCTGTCAGTAATGATCAGGGTCTTGGCCTGGTGGTGCTGGGCGATACGCAGGCAGTGCTGGGTTTCTTTGCCGTAGGGCGTGAAGCTGATGGCGATCACCAGGTCATTGGCGCGCACGCTGCGCATCTGCTCGCGGTAGCTGCCGCCCAGGCCTGAGATCAGGTGGATGCGCTTGTTGGTGTGTTGCAGGTTGTAGACCAGGTAATCGGCCACCGCAAACGAACGGCGCACGCCAACCACGTAGATGTTGTCGGCGTTGACCACCAGGTCGACGGCTTTTTCGAACGCCGCGTCATCCAGTTCCAGGCCCAGGCGCTCGATGCCCGAAAGCGTGGCATTGACACACTCGCGCGCCAGGTCGCCGCCGCTGGCCTTCTGCGACTTGTTGGCGATCATGCTGCGGATGCGCTGCTGATAGTTCTGCACCGGCGTGGTCTTGTGGGTGTACGCCTCGCGAAACAGCGCCTGCATCTCACTGAACCCGCTGAAGCCGAAACGCTGGGAGAACCGCACGATGGCCGACGGATGCACTTCGCATTCGCGGGCGATGTCGCTGATGCGGTCGACCATGATCCGGTCGCTCTGCTGGCTCATGTAGCTGGCGATGCGCTTGAGCTGGCGTGGCAGGCTTTCGTATTCGTCGGTGATCAGCTGCAACAGGCGTTCGGCATTGATCGCAGGGCTGGCGAGAGTGTCTTGGGAAGCGGTCTCGGGCGTGGCCGGCTGATCGGTGCGGGACATGGGCAATCCTTCTGGCGGGTTCATCTGGTGCGCTGATAGTGGGCGCAAGTCTACAGGGTAGGCGCAAAAAAATACCCCGGCATGCGCCAGCGAGTGGGCGGCTGAAACGATGCACTGTCGCTGGCGTGCCCCTATGCTGACGTATTGGAAAAAATATTCTACCAAAAATAATTATGGAATAAATATTGATTGGGCTCGCTGAACGTTCTAGTCTGCTCCCACCAAGAGCGTGTGCCGTCGCCACGGCGGCACAACGCAGGCTGATAAAAATAACAGGAGCCAGCATGGGCCAGACTCGTTTTGCCAGTGGGCGTCAATTGGATCTGATTTGCCTCGGGCGCCTGGGCGTCGACCTCTATGCGCAGCAAGTCGGTGCGCGGCTTGAGGATGTGTCCAGCTTTGCCAAGTACCTCGGCGGTTCTTCCGCCAACATTGCCTTCGGCACCGCGCGCCTGGGCCTCAAGTCGGCGATGTTGAGCCGGGTAGGGGACGACCATATGGGCCGGTTCCTGACGGAATCCCTGGCCCGTGAAGGCTGCGATGTCAGCGGCATCAAGGTCGACCCGCAACGCCTTACCGCGCTGGTGCTGCTGGGCCTCAAGGACCGCGAAACCTTCCCCCTGGTGTTCTACCGCGAAAACTGCGCCGACATGGCCCTGCGCGCCGAAGACATCAGCGAAGCCTTTATCGCCTCGAGCAAGGCCCTGTTGATCACCGGCACGCATTTCTCCACCGACGCTGTGTACAAGGCCAGCGTCCAGGCCCTGGATTACGCGGCCAAACACAATGTCCAGCGCGTGCTCGACATCGACTACCGCCCGGTGCTGTGGGGCCTGGCGGGCAAGGCCGATGGCGAAACCCGGTTTGTCGCCGACCAGAGCGTCAGCCAGCACGTGCAGAGCATCCTGCCGCGCTTCGATCTGATCGTCGGTACTGAAGAAGAGTTCCTGATCGCCGGCGGCAGTGAAGATTTGCTCAGCGCCCTGCGCACCGTCCGTGAACTGACCCCGGCGACCCTGGTGGTCAAGCTCGGCCCGCAGGGCTGCACGGTGATCCACGGCGCGATCCCGGCCCGTTTGGAAGAGGGTGCGATCTACCCCGGCGTGCGCGTTGAAGTGCTTAACGTGCTGGGCGCCGGCGATGCGTTCATGGCGGGCTTTCTCAGCGGCTGGCTGAACGATGCCAGCGACGCGCGATGCAGCCAGTTGGCCAATGCCTGCGGCGGCCTGGTGGTGTCGCGCCACGCCTGCGCACCGGCCATGCCGACGCCGGCCGAACTGGATTACCTGTTCAACAGCCCGGTGCCGATCACCCGTCCCGATCAAGACGTGACCCTGCAGCGCCTGCATCGGGTCACGGTGCCACGCAAGGCCTGGAAGCAACTGTTCGTGTTCGCCTTCGACCACCGCTGGCAATTGGTCGACCTGGCGCAACGCGGCGGCCAGGACCCGAGCCGCATCAGCACGATCAAGCAGCTGTTTATCCAGGCCGTCGAACGCGTGGAGAAGAAGCTGCGCGGGCAGGGCGTCGAGGCCGATGTCGGTTTGCTCGCCGACCAGCGCTTCGGCCAGGATGCGCTCAACGCCGCCAGCGGTCGCGGCTGGTGGATCGCACGCCCGGTGGAGGTGCAGAACTCGCGGCCCCTGGCGTTCGAACACGGCCGCTCGATCGGCAGCAACCTGATCGCCTGGCCCCAGGAGCAAATCATCAAATGCCTGGTGCAATACCACCCCGATGACGAACCGCTGCTGCGCCTGGAACAGGAAGCGCAACTCAAGGCGGTGTACGAGGCTTCGCTGGTCAGCGGGCATGAACTGTTGCTGGAAGTCATCCCGCCCAAGGATCACCCCTCGACCTACCCCGATGTGCTCTACCGCAGCCTCAAGCGCCTGTACAACCTGGGTATCTACCCGGCGTGGTGGAAAATCGAGGCACAGTCGGCCGAGGACTGGACAAAACTCGACGAACTGATCGAGGAACGCGACCCGTACTGCCGCGGCGTGGTGCTGCTGGGCCTGAATGCCTCGGCCGAGTGCCTGGCCGAGGGCTTCCGCCAAGCCAGCCAGAGTCGCACCTGCCGTGGTTTTGCCGTGGGACGCACGATTTTCCAGGAGCCGAGTCGCGCGTGGATGGCGGGGGAGATTGATGACGAGACCCTGATCCGCCAAGTCCGGGCCACTTTCGAGCAATTGATCAGTGCCTGGTGCAGTGCCAGAGGCTGAACGAAGTTCTTAATTTGAAATGTAATCCAATGTGGGAGGGAGCTTGCTCCCGAAGGCAGTGTGTCAGGCAACACTTCTGTAACTGCACCACCGCCATCGGGAGCAAGCTCCCTCCCACATAATGCAGATCTCAGTGATACCTGAAAATAATAAAGGTGCAGCCATGCCCGCAATCCGAATTGGCATCAACCCGATCTCCTGGAGCAACGACGACCTGCCGGCCCTGGGCGGCGAAACGCCCCTGAGCACGGCGTTGAGCGAAGGCAAGCAGATCGGCTACGAGGGTTTTGAACTCAACGGCAAATTCCCCAAGGACGCCAAGGGCGTCGCCGATGTGTTGCGCCCCTACAACCTGGCGCTGGTCTCCGGTTGGTACTCCAGCCGTCTGGCCCAGCGGTCGGTGGCGGAGGAAATCGAAGCCATCGCCGCTCACGTCGAGTTGCTCAAACACAATGGCGCCACGGTGTTGGTCTACGGCGAAGTGGCCGATTCGATCCAGGGCTCCCGCATCCGCCTGATCGAGCGCCCGCGTTTCCACAGTGAGCAGGCCTGGCAGGACTACGCCGACAAGCTCACCGAACTGGCGCGCTTTACCCTGTCCCAGGGCGTGCGCCTGGCCTACCACCACCATATGGGCGCCTATGTCGAATCGCCGGAGGACATCGATCAACTGATGCGCCGCACCGGCCCCGAAGTCGGCCTGCTGTTCGATTCGGGCCATTGCTACATGGGTGGCGGCGAACCCCTCGACGTACTGCGCAAGCACATCGACCGCGTGTGCCATGTGCATTTCAAGGACGTGCGCAAAGCAGTGGTGCAACTGGCGCGCAACCAGATGTGGAGCTTCCCCGACTGCATCGTCAACGGCACCTTCACCGTGCCGGGTGACGGCGATATCGACTTTGCCGCGTTGCTCGACGTGCTGCTGGCCGCGCATTACCGAGGCTGGCTGGTGGTCGAAGCCGAGCAGGACCCGGCTGTCGCGCCGAGCTATATCTATGCGAAAAAAGGTTATGACACCTTGCGTGCGCTGCTGAACGAGAGGACGGGGCAATGAGCTTGCTGGTCAAGAGCAATAAGCGCGGGCAAACCATGGTCGCCCTCGAAGCGGGCCGCCTGGCCTACGTCGGCTTTGCCGCCTACCGCCTGAGCCTGGGCGAAACCCTGCCAGTCACGGCCGGCGACCAGGAGCTGTGCCTGGTGCTGCTCAGCGGCCGGGTGACGATCGAAGGCGAGGGGTTCAACTGGCAGAACCTCGGCGATCGTCAGTCGGTGTTTGAAGACAAATCGCCCTTTGCCGCTTACCTGCCGCCGGGCACCGACGCCCAGGTGACGGCATTGAGCGACGTGCAGCTCGCGGTCTGCGCCGCGCCTGGCGCGACGGGTTTCGCGCCGCGCTTGATCCGCCCCGAACAGTGCAAGCGCAGCGTGCGCGGCAAAGGCGCCAACACCCGTTACGTGTGCGACATCCTGCCCGACAGCGAGCCCGCCCACTCCCTGCTGGTGGTGGAAGTCCGCACGCCGTCCGGGCATTCGTCGAGCTACCCGCCGCACAAGCACGACACCGACGACCTGCCGCACCAGAGCTTTCTCGAAGAGACCTATTACCACCAGGTCAACCCGCCCCAGGGCTTCGTGTTCCAGCGGGTGTACACCGACGACCGCAGCATCGATGAGGCCATGGCCGTGGAAAACAGCGACCTGGTGGTGGTGCCCAAGGGGTACCACCCGGTGAGCGTGCCGTATGGCTACGAGTCCTACTACCTCAACGTAATGGCCGGCCCCAAGCGCGCCTGGCATTTTCATAACGACCCGCAGCACAGCTGGCTGCTGGACCTTTAAGGGGCGCGACATGACCACCACTCGTTTGACCATGGCCCAGGCCCTGGTGAAATTTCTGGATAACCAATACATCGAAGTCGATGGTGTGCAGAGCAAGTTCGTGGCCGGGGTGTTCACCATTTTCGGCCACGGCAACGTGCTCGGCCTGGGTCAGGCGCTGGAGCAGGACAGCGGCGACCTGGTGGTGCATCAGGGCCGCAACGAGCAAGGCATGGCCCACGCCGCCATCGGGTTTGCCAAACAGCACCTGCGCCGCAAGATCTACGCGTGTACCGCATCGGTCGGCCCGGGGGCGGCGAATATGCTGACCGCTGCCGCGACTGCCACGGCCAACCGCATTCCGTTGCTGCTATTGCCTGGCGATGTCTACGCCAGCCGCCAGCCCGACCCGGTGCTGCAACAGATCGAGCAGTTCCATGACCTGAGCATCAGCACCAACGACGCCTTCCGTTCGGTGAGCAAATACTGGGACCGCATCAACCGCCCCGAGCAATTGATGAGCGCGGCGATCCACGCCATGCGCGTGCTCACCGACCCGGCCGAAACCGGTGCCGTCACCCTGGCGCTGCCGCAGGACGTGCAAGCCGAGGCCTGGGATTACCCGGATTACTTCCTGCAAAAACGTGTCCATCGCCTCGACCGGCGCCCGCCCACCGAGGCGATGATCGGCGATGCTGTGGCGACCTTCGAGGGCAAGCGCAAGCCGTTGATCATCTGCGGCGGCGGGGTCAAGTACTCCGGGGCGAATGCGGCCCTGCAGGCATTTGCCGAACGCTTCGAGATGCCCTTCGCCGAAACCCAGGCGGGCAAGAGCGCGGTGCTGTCCAGCCATCCGCTGAACGTCGGCGGGATCGGCGAAACCGGCTGCCTGGCCGCGAACCTGTTGGCCGCCGAGGCCGACCTGATCATCGGGATCGGCACGCGCTACACCGATTTCACCACGTCGTCGAAGTCGTTGTTCAAGCACGCCGAGGTGCGGTTCCTCAACCTCAACATCAGCCCCGGCGATGCGTTGAAACTCGATGGCGTGCAAGTGCTGGCGGATGCACGAGTCGCCCTAGAGGCATTGGCCGCAGCGCTGGGCGATTATCGCGCCGGTTGGGGCGAGCAGGTGCGCGATGCCAGGGCGCAACTGGATGCTGAAGTCGACCGGGTGCATCAGTTGGAATACGCCGGTGACGACTTCGTCCCCGAGGTCGACGACCACCTCGACCGCGGCGTGCTGCGCGAATTTATCGAGCTGACCGGTTCGTGCCTGACCCAAAGCCGGGTCCTCGGCGTGCTCAACCAGGCGCTGGCCGACGACGCGATCATCGTCGCCGCCGCCGGCAGCCTGCCCGGCGACCTGCAGCGCAGCTGGCGCAGCAAGGGCGTCAACACTTACCACGTCGAGTACGGTTATTCGTGCATGGGCTACGAGATCAACGCCGCCCTCGGCGTGAAACTCGCCGAGCCGACGCGCGAGGTCTATGCGCTGGTCGGTGATGGCTCCTACATGATGCTGCACTCGGAGCTGGCCACCTCGATCCAGGAGCGCCGCAAGATCAACGTGGTGCTGCTGGACAACATGGCTTTCGGTTGCATCAACAACCTGCAGATCGGCAACGGCATGGACAGCTTCGGCACCGAGTTCCGCTACCGCAACCCCGAGAGCGGCAAGCTCGACGGCGGCCTGGTGCCGGTGGATTTCGCCATGAGTGCGGCGGCCTACGGTTGCAAGACTTACAAGGTCAGCAGCGTCGAACAGCTCGAAGCGGCGCTGGCCGATGCGCGCACGCAAACGGTGTCGACGCTGATCGATATCAAGGTGCTGCCCAAGACCATGATCCACGGCTACCTGTCGTGGTGGCGGGTGGGTGTGGCGCAGGTCTCCACCAGCGAACGCACCAACGCGGCGGCGAAAAAACTCAATGAACAGCTGGCCAAGGCCCGGCAGTACTAATAACAAGAGGAGTGAATGTATGTCGTTGAAGCTGGGTGTTATCGGTACGGGCGCTATCGGCCGGGACCATATTCGTCGTTGCAGCCAGACCTTGCTCAACAGCCAGGTGGTGGCGGTGACCGACATCGACCTGGAGCAGGCCGCCAAGGTGGTGGCGGATCTGAAACTGGACGCCGAGGTGTATCCGGACGGCCATGCGCTGATCCGTTCGCCTCAGGTCGAAGCCATTCTCGTCACTTCCTGGGGCCCGAGCCATGAGGCATTCGTGCTCGCCGCCATCGAGGCGGGCAAACCGGTGTTCTGCGAAAAACCCCTGGCGGTCACCGCCGAAGGCTGTCGCAGGATCGTCGAGGCTGAAGTGGCGCACGGCAAGCGACTGGTGCAAGTGGGCTTCATGCGCCCCTATGACGAAGGTTATCGCGCCCTCAAAGCGGTGATCGACAGCGGCCGGATCGGCGAGCCGCTGATGCTGCACTGCGCGCACCGCAACCCGCGGGTGGGCGAGAACTACAAGACCGACATGGCGATCACCGACTCCCTGATCCACGAGCTGGACGTGTTGCGTTGGCTGCTCGACGACGACTATGTGTCGGTGCAAGTGGTGTTCCCGCGCAAGACCAGCAAGGCCCTGGCCCATCTGCGCGATCCGCAGATCGTGCTGCTGGAAACCGCCAAGGGCACGCGCATCGATGTGGAAGTGTTTGTGAACTGCCAGTACGGCTACGACATTCAGTGCGAAGTGGTGGGGGAGACCGGTATCGCCAAGCTGCCGGAACCGTCGCAGGTGCAATTGCGCAGCGAAGCCAAACTGTCCAATGCGATTCTGATGGACTGGAAAGACCGCTTTATCGGCGCCTATGACGTCGAGTTGCAGGCGTTCATCGACAGCGTGCGCGCCGGGCAAGTGGGCGGGCCGTCGGCGTGGGATGGGTTTGCGGCGGCGGTCGCGGCGGATGCGTGTATCGAGGCCCAAGGCAGTGGGCAAATTGTCCAGGTCAGCCTGCCTGAGCGTCCGCGCTTCTACGGCTGACACTCGGTCAATGTGGTAGGGGGCTTGCCCCCGATAGCAGTGGGTCAGCTAATGAATCTGGATCTGATCCACCGCCATCGGGGGCAAGCCCCCACCCACAGTTGGATTGGGTGTGCACTTCAATGAAGGAGTGAATGTATGCGAATTGGACTAGTCGGCTATGGCCACGGAGGGCGCTTCTTTCATGCGCCACTGACTGCAACCCTGCCTTCTACGGCTAACACTCGGTCAATGTGGGAGAGGGCTTGCCCCCCCCACAGTTGGATTGGGTGTGCACTTCAATGAAGGAGTGAATGTATGCGAATTGGACTGGTCGGCTATGGCCACGGAGGGCGCTTCTTTCATGCGCCACTGACTGCAACCCTGCCTTCTACGGCTAACACTCGGTCAATGTGGGAGGGGGCTTGCCCCCGATAGCAGTGGGTCAGCTAATGAATCTGGATCTGATCCACCGCCATCGGGGGCAAGCCCCCTCCCACAGTTGGATTGGGTGTGCACTTCAATAAAGGAGTGAATGTATGCGAATCGGACTGGTCGGCTATGGCCACGGAGGGCGCTTCTTTCATGCGCCACTGACTGCAACCCTGCCTTCTGCGGCTAACACTCGGTCAATGTGGGAGAGGGCTTGCCCCCCCCCACAGTTGGATTGGGTGTGCACTTCAATGAAGGAGTGAATGTATGCGAATTGGACTAGTCGGCTATGGCCACGGAGGGCGCTTCTTTCATGCGCCACTGACTGCAACCCTGCCTTCTACGGCTAACACTCGGTCAATGTGGGAGAGGGCTTGCCCCCGATAGCGGTGGGTCAGCTAATGAATCTGGATCTGATCCACCGCCATCGGGGGCAAGCCCCCTCCCACAGTTGGATTGGGTGTGCACTTCAATAAAGGAGTGAATGTATGCGAATTGGACTAGTCGGCTATGGCCACGGAGGGCGCTTCTTTCATGCGCCACTGATTGCAACCCTGCCCGGCGCTACTTTTGTTGGTGTGGTGACTCGTTCACCCGAGCGCCGTCAGCAATTGAGCACTGATCTTCCAGGGGTTAAAGCCTTTGACAGCATCGGCCAGATCGTCGAGGCCGGCGTTGACGCCCTGGTGATTTCCACCACGCTTAAAGGTCGCCCTGCGCTGGTGCTGGAGGCCATCGAGCACGGCGTCGCCGTGGTCAGCGATAAACCTTTCGCCGCCAACGCCGAGCAGGCCCGGGTGCTGATCACCGCGGCTGAACGCCAGGGCGTGTTGCTCAGCGTCTACCAGAACCGGCGCTGGGATTCGGATTTCCTGACCTTGCGCAAACTGATCGACGCCGGCGCCCTCGGCGCTGTCACCCGGTTTGAATCCCGCGTCGAGCGTTTCAGCCCGCAATCGGTGGGCAATGCCAGCGGCGGCGGCTGGCTGCGCGACCTGGGCAGCCATCTGGTGGATCAGGCGCTGCAACTGTTCGGCCCGGTGGATCGGGTTTTCGCGCAACTGCACTACAGCGCCGAACACCCCAGCATCGACCACGGCTTCTTTGTCTCCCTGACCCACGCCAACGGGGTGATTTCCCACCTGTGGGGCAACGCCTTGCAGAACAGCCCGGCACCGCGCTTGCGGGTCAGCGGCACCCTGGGTTGCTACACCGTCGACGGGTTGGACGGCCAGGAAGACGCACTGATGGCCGGCAAGTCGCCCAAAACCGAGGGCGAGCACTGGGGGGCCGAGGAGCACCGCCGCTGGGGCTGGTTCGAACAAGGCCCCGAGCGCGAGCGTGTGCCGTCGGAAAAAGGCTGCTGGACCCAGTTCTATCGCCAGTGGCAGGCTGCCGTGCAAGGGCAGGGGCCGCTGCCGGTGGACGCCTACGAGGCGCTGGAAACCACAAGGATATTGGACGCCGCACGCCTGAGCGCCGAGCGCCAGCAGGTGGTTTCGACAAAAATAGAATAAAATTCTAAAACAGGTTGATATAGAAATTATTTTCCAATAAAGTCTTTTCCAGGTTGCATAAAGTACGTTCCGGACTCGATCCCGACGACTCAACAAAAACAAGATCAAAAACAACCAGGTACCGTCAGATGAAAATCTTCAACGCTGTACTGCGAGTTTTACGCCCAGCCCTTGCGCCACGCGGTCTGCCCCGCACCCGGCCGTTTTACTTCTCCTTCCTCAACGTGCTGTGCGTCGAAAACCAAGGCGCCCTGGTGTGCTGCATTCCGGGAGCACCGCTCGTCCGCCTGCCGTCATCCTCGCTCTGAAAAACGCAACGTCCAAAAAACCAACAAGAAAGTGGAGACAGACCGTTCATGAAGACCCCGATCCGTTTTACCGCGCTGGCGTTGTCCCTGCTGCTGGCCAGCGGTTTTGCCATGGCTGCCGATCTGAAGATCGGCGTGAGCATGTCGCAGTTCGATGACACCTACCTGACCAATGTGCGTGAATTCATGGACAAGCAAGCCAAGGCCTACCCCAAGGGCGATGGCGTGCAACTGCAGTTCGAAGACGCGCGCGCCGACGTGGTCAAGCAATTGAGCCAGGTCGAGAACTTCATCAGCCAGAAGGTCGACGCGATCATCGTCAACCCGGTGGACACGGCGTCCACGGCGCGGATCAGCAAGTCGGCGCTCGAAGCGGGTATTCCGCTGGTCTATGTCAACCGCCGACCTGACCAGAAAGACCTGCCCAAAGGCGTGGCGGCCGTGACCTCCGATGATGAAGAGGCCGGCAGGCTGCAAATGCAGTACATCGCCGAAAAACTGGGGGGCAAGGGCAAGGTGGTGATCCTGCTCGGTGACCTGGCAAACAACTCCACCACCAACCGGACCAAGGGCATCAAAGAAGTCCTGGCCAAGTACCCGCAGATCAAGATCGAGCAGGAACAGACCGGCATCTGGCTGCGTGACCGCGGGATGACCCTGGTCAACGACTGGTTGACCCAGGGCCGCGAATTCAATGCCGTGCTGGCCAACAACGACGAAATGGCGATTGGCGCGGCCATGGCGTTGAAGTCGGCCGGCACCAAGCCGGGCAGCGTCTTGATTGCAGGGGTCGACGGCACGCCGGACGGCTTGAATGCGATCACCAAGGGCGAAATGACCGTGTCGGTGTTCCAGGATGCCAAGGGCCAGGCAGTCGGCTCGGTGGAGGCGGCGCGCAAGATGGCGAAGAAGGAAGCGATCGAGCAGAACATTGTCATCCCGTTCAAGCTGATCACCCCGGACAACGTCAAAGACTTCAAGTAGCCCTTACATCACAACAATAAGCCGGCAGGGCGGTCGTGCCCGCCCTGTCGATGGAGTACCGCCCTATGCTTGCTCAAGCCACTGTCTCGCAGCCGCCCGGTATCCAGCCGTCGCTGCTGGAAGAACCGTATCTGCTGGAAATCCTCAACATCAGCAAAGGCTTTCCCGGTGTGGTGGCCCTGGCCGATGTACAACTGCGTGTGCGCCCAGGCTCGGTGCTGGCGCTGATGGGCGAGAACGGCGCGGGCAAGTCGACCCTGATGAAAATCATCGCCGGCATCTACCAGCCCGACGCCGGGGAAATCCGCCTGCGCGGCAAGCCGATTGTGTTTGAGACGCCGCTGGCCGCGCAAAAGGCCGGGATCGCGATGATCCACCAGGAACTCAACCTGATGCCGCACATGAGCATCGCCGAGAATATCTGGATCGGCCGCGAGCAGCTCAACAGCCTGCGCATGGTCAACCACCGCGAAATGCACCGCTGCACCGCCCAATTGCTCGCCCGCCTGCGCATCAACCTCGACCCCGAGGAGCAGGTGGGCAACCTGAGCATCGCCGAGCGGCAGATGGTCGAGATTGCCAAGGCGGTGTCCTACGATTCCGACATCCTGATCATGGATGAGCCGACGTCCGCCATCACCGAGAAGGAAGTTGCCCACCTGTTTTCGATCATTGCCGACCTCAAGGCCCAGGGCAAAGGCATCGTCTACATCACGCACAAGATGAATGAAGTGTTCGCCATCGCCGATGAAGTGGCGGTGTTTCGCGACGGCCAGTACATCGGCCTGCAGCGCGCCGACAGCATGAACAGCGACAGCCTGATCTCGATGATGGTCGGCCGTGAACTGAGCCAGTTGTTCCCGGTGCGCGAAACGCCCATCGGCGAGTTGCTGTTGTCGGTGCGCGACCTGGGCCTGGACGGCGTGTTCAACAACGTCTCGTTCGACCTGCATGCCGGCGAGATCCTCGGCATCGCCGGGCTGATGGGTTCGGGCCGCACCAACGTGGCGGAAACCCTTTTCGGCATCAGCCCAAGCACTCGTGGGCAGATAACCCTCGATGGCAAGGCGCTGCGTATCACCGACCCGCACATGGCCATCGACAAAGGCTTTGCGCTGTTGACCGAAGACCGCAAGCTCAGCGGGCTGTTCCCGTGCCTGTCGGTCCTGGAAAACATGGAAATGGCGGTGTTGCCGCATTACTCGGGCAACGGGTTTATCCAGCAGAAAGCCCTGCGTGCGCTGTGCGAAGACATGTGCAAGAAGCTGCGGGTGAAAACCCCGTCCCTGGAGCAATGCATCGACACCTTGTCTGGCGGCAATCAGCAGAAAGCCCTGCTGGCGCGCTGGCTGATGACCAACCCGCGCCTGCTGATCCTCGACGAGCCGACCCGTGGCATCGATGTCGGCGCCAAGGCCGAGATCTACCGTTTGATTGCGTTCCTCGCCAGCGAGGGCATGGCGGTGATCATGATTTCCTCGGAGCTGCCTGAAGTGCTGGGTATGAGCGACCGGGTGATGGTGATGCATTGAAGGCGAACTGATGGGCACCCTGGACCGTGCAGACGCGACCCAGGAAAAAGTCATGCAGCTGGCCTCCGGTATGACCGCGGTCCACTGACGAACAGCCGCGCGGGCCTGCGGTTGGCCTGCGCCATAGAATAAAAAGGTGATTGGCTATGAACGCAATAACAGACAACAAGCCTGCCACGGCAGCGGTCAAGCACCGTCGGCGCTTGCCCACCGAGCTGAGCATCTTCCTGGTGTTGATCGGCATCGGCCTGGTGTTTGAGCTGTTTGGCTGGATCGTGCGAGACCAGAGCTTCCTGATGAACTCCCAGCGCCTGGTGCTGATGATCCTGCAAGTGTCGATCATCGGCCTGCTGGCCATCGGTGTGACCCAGGTGATCATCACCACCGGGATCGACTTGTCTTCCGGCTCGGTCTTGGCATTATCGGCGATGATCGCTGCCAGTCTTGCGCAAACATCTGATTTTTCCCGTGCGGTGTTTCCGTCCCTGACCGACCTGCCGGTGTGGATTCCGGTGGTGGCGGGGCTCGGCGTGGGGCTGCTGGCGGGCGCGATCAACGGCAGCATTATCGCGGTGACCGGTATCCCGCCGTTTATCGCAACGCTGGGGATGATGGTGTCGGCCCGTGGCCTGGCGCGTTACTACACCGAAGGCCAGCCAGTGAGCATGCTCTCGGATTCCTACACGGCCATCGGGCATGGCGCGATGCCGGTGATCATCTTTCTGGTGGTGGCGGTGATCTTCCATATCGCCCTGCGCTACACCAAGTACGGTAAGTACACCTACGCCATCGGCGGCAATATGCAGGCGGCGCGCACCTCGGGGATCAACGTCAAGCGCCACCTGATCATCGTCTACAGCATCGCCGGGCTCCTGGCGGGTCTGGCCGGTGTGGTGGCCTCGGCGCGTGCCGCCACCGGCCAGGCCGGCATGGGCATGTCCTACGAACTGGATGCGATTGCCGCCGCGGTGATCGGCGGCACCAGCCTGGCCGGCGGAGTAGGGCGCATCACCGGCACCGTGATCGGCGCGCTGATCCTTGGGGTGATGGCCAGCGGGTTTACCTTTGTCGGGGTCGACGCGTATATCCAGGACATCATCAAGGGCCTGATTATCGTGGCGGCGGTGGTGATCGACCAATATCGCAACAAGCGCAAGCTAAAACGCTGACGCAGTGCAAAATGTGGGAGGGGCCTGCCCCCTCCCACATTCAGGCCTGTATTCGTCAGATCCAACCGTTTGTCTTCTATATAGCTCCACAACACTGAATTTCTTGCTATAAACGCACTCCGATGACCATTCGCCAAGCCCGTCCTGGTGCCTTTGGGGGTTATCTTGGAAAAAATGCCTGTCTTTTCAGTTGCTGCGCCCTCAAGTCGGCCTTAGACTGCCGCCCCTCGTAAATTGAGTGCCGGGTGGCGCTTGGAATGGATGGCGCCTTTCCGAGACCTGCAGAGGTTGACCGGAACGCTCCCTTATTCGCCTTAATGCACGTATTTTTTATAGAGAAATCAATGACAAAGGAAAAGTTGCTGGCCATGCCGGCGGATGACTACATGAATGCCGAACAGCACGCTTTTTTCGAGCAGTTGCTGCAAGACATGAAAGTGGAACACCACGAGCGCATTGAACAGAACCGCATCGCCATTGAGAGCCTGGACACCCCGGCCGACCCGGCGGATGCCGCCTCCGTGGAAGAAGAGCGCACCTGGTTGGTGAATGCCATTGATCGCGACCAGCGCATGCTGCCGCAACTGGAGCGCGCACTGGAGCGCATCAAGGAAGATTCCTTTGGCTGGTGCGATGACAGCGGCGAGCCTATCGGCCTCAAGCGCCTGCTGATCAGCCCGACCACCAAGTACTGCATCGAAGCGCAAGAGCGCCACGAGCAGATCGACAAGCACCAGCGTCAAGCCTGATGCGCTGAAGCTGGGGGGCGAGTACTGCGCTCCCCAGGGAAAATACCCGTTACGCCCGCTATATTGATCTGTTGCAAGCTCCCCCACTAAAGGCCCATAGATAATGGCCTGATAGTGGCGTTTAATGCAGAGACAATAATGACAAGCAGTGGGGTGACGAAGATGGCTGGAGACGGATCTCTGATGGGCGCAGCAGTGCCACCGCACGCGGTGGTGCGCGGGTTGCCCGGCTGGCTGACGCCGCTTTTGCAGAGCACCGCCGTGGTGCTGGTTCTGCTCGGCCTTGCGTTTGCCAGCCTGCCGATTTATCTCTGCCTGACACTGGCCTTGCTGGTGATCTGGCTGCCCCGTCTGAAAAAGCGCACGCCCAGCGCGGCGCCGTCCGAAGCGGTCGATGCGATTGGCGACCTGACCCGCGACCTGTCCTATACCACCAGCCATAACGCATTGTCGGCGGCCGGCGTGGCCTATTCGGTCAAGCAACTGGCTGCGCGCCTGCAGTCGCAGTTGAGCGCTGCCCAGCAGATCGTCAACAGCGCCGAAGTGATGATCGGCACCGAACAAGTCACCTCCCAACTCAGTCACCAGGCGCTGGGCGCCGCCAGCCAGGCGCATCAGCGCAGTACCGAGGGCCGCGAAGTGCTGGCCCAGTCGATCACCCGCATGCACCAACTCAGCCAGCGCGCGAATGCCAGCCGCGAGATGATTGAAGCCCTGAGCCAGCGCAGCGAGGAAATCCAGCGGGTGACCCTGGTGATCCAGTCCATCGCCAGCCAGACCAACCTGCTGGCCTTGAACGCCGCCATCGAAGCCGCGCGTGCCGGCGAGCATGGGCGCGGGTTTGCCGTGGTGGCCGATGAAGTCCGCGGGCTGGCCGGCCGTACCGCTACCGCCACCGAGGAAGTCGGGGTGATGGTGGCCGATATCCAACAACGCACCGGCCAGGTGGTGGAGCAGATTCGCCAACTGTCGGCGGACCTGCACACCGGCGTGGAGCAGGTGGAGCACGCCGGTGAGCAACTGCAGAACATCGCCAGCCTGGCCGCGGATGTCGAAGGGCAGGTCAACGAAATCGCCCAAGGCACCGAGACCAATCGGGCGCAACTCGACAGCCTGTTCCATGCCGTGGAGCAAATGCGCAGCGACCTGACGGTGAGCGACGAGCAAACCCGTCAACTGGCCGATGCCGCCGTGCAAATGGAAGGGCAGGCCGAAACCATCAGCGAACGCCTGGCCGCCGTCGGGCTGGATGACTATCACCAGCGCGTCTACGACCTCGCCCGCGAAGGCGCGAGCCGCATCGCCGAACAGTTCGAGGCTGATGTACTGCAAAACCGCGTCAGCCTGGAGGATCTGTTCGACCGCAACTACGCGGCGATCCCCAACACCCACCCCAGCAAGTACCACACGCGTTTTGACAGCTACACCGATCAGGTTTTGCCGGCGATTCAAGAGGCGCTGCTGCCGCGACACGAAGGTTTGGTATTTGCCATCGCCTGTACGCAACAGGGGTATGTGCCGACACACAACAAGGCGTTTTCCCAACCCTTGACCGGCGATGTACAGGTGGATGCGTTACAGAATCGCACCAAGCGCAAGTTCGACGACCGTACCGGGATTCGCTGTGGCAGCCATCAGCAAGCGGTACTGTTGCAGACCTACACCCGCGATACCGGTGAGTTGATGCACGACTTGTCGGTGCCGATCATGGTCAAGGGCCGGCATTGGGGCGGGTTGCGCCTGGGCTATAAACCCGAAGGCACGAAGGCCAGGCACTAGAGATTGTTGCTGTTTGCGCAATAGAGCTATCCAGGGGATAGCTTTTTCTGAGGGTAGGAAAAACGTAGCATGGCCGCCGTTGTTAGTTAGCTAACGATTGTTGCGGAGAAGCTCCATGCAAAACAAAGTCGATGTCGCTGTGATGATTGGCAGTGGCGTACCCGAAACCCTGCGTGCGCTGGGTCAGAAGGCTTGTTGGGTCGTGCTGCTCAACGGTGAGCAGCGTGGCACCGTCTTCGCCAGCCGTGATGAAGCCGAGGAGTGCAGGGCCGCCTGGCAAGCGCTGTTGCGCATGGAACAGTCAGACAGCCTGCATTGAGGGGCGTTATTGCGCTTGGTGCAGACGCTGGTTCAGTTCATCCACGGCCATCGCCCATTCAGCGTCTTCCCGAAGTTCTTCCTTGAGAAACTGAGCCTGCTGGGACGTCCAGAAGGGCGCGTCGATCAGCTTGACGTCGTCGGCCAAAGGATGGGCAGCGATAAACGCGTCGATGTCCTTCGGGGGGGAATCCAGGCCCAGTTGATCAAACAGGGTTTCAAGGGTTGGTACTGGCGCATCCATATCGTTCTCCATGCCGGTTTTTTTGGGGGGGGTATGCATCGGAGGCTTGTCGCGCAGTAGAGTTCTATCGGATTCTCAGGAGGTCAACGCCCCTGAGTCCACCGCTGTCTTGAGGGCCCTGGCGGCTTCTTTTGCCGCGACGGCGGCGGCGTCCGCGGTCTTGAACCAACGATCTTTTTCCACTTGGTGCATTGTGATCGTGGTCAAGGGGGGCTTGGCACGCATTACGATAACTGCTTGGAATTCTCCGTCTACTTCCTTGGCTTCGCCATGGATAAAAAATTCGCCAATATCAAATTCCGTCACGTATAACCTTCCCTTCAAGGTAACTGCACTGATGAAACCTGACCCGCACGGGGCAAACTTCAATGGACGGGCCAGTATGGCAGTTGTTGAGGGGCGACGGCGCGGTAAAGTCATCCAGGTGACGAAACGATCCCGCCGTGCGGGGCGTGCAGGGCGGCCTCGAGGGTTTTTGCCAGTTCGCAGGCGCGGATATGGTTGCTGCGAAAGCCTTTGATCCTGCCGCTGGTGACTTCCAGAATATGAAAGAAGTTGCGTCCGGCTGGTACAACTTGATAAAGCACGGAGTTTGAGTACCCATCATGGCTGTGCAAGCAGTAGTATTGGCGCTCGTCTTGATAGGATGAGTGAGTGCTGGAAGACGTAGCGTTGTGTTGACGTCGTTGCATGGTCAGCTCCTGTCGATCGATCTGGTTGGCCCGCCAGCAGCGGAACGGGTGGTTTTGACCCGTGTTGCTGTTTTAATATTGTCGTCGGCAATCGGTACTCGGTTCCATTCCAGGTGTTTTGTTTTGTGCAGGTTGTCGGAAACTGCGCTTTTTAATTGGGTTATTCTCTGAAGCTGGTCGACCCGTCTTCTCGGGCTGTTAAACCTGTGATTTGCTGTGAAGATCGATGGCCTGCATAAGGCTCGTCGTGTATGCCTGTATTAGTCTTATGGCACCGCAGGGGCGTTTTTTCAGGGTTTTTAATCAATGCGTTGTGTCAGCGTGCCGGTATGGCCGCTTTTTTGTGCTGCCCGTTCCGGCGGACAGTGCTTTTTTTGATCTGGGGGCGTTTCCTTGGCAGTCAGTAATCTGGATATGCACGCGTTATTCGTGCTGGGTGATTTGCGCGCAAAGTTGGTCAAGCAGTTTCAATCCCGTTTTGTTTACATCACTGAACAGACACCGGAAGGCATCTATATCGCCGAGATCGATACTGAATCGGCATTGGTCGTGGATGACAAACAACGCCTTGAACTCAAGGTCGGTGATCATTTTCGTGCCGCGGTATTGCCCAGTCGAGAAGGTGGCAAGTTTGAATTGAAGTTCCGCGATATCAAGTTGACGGTGTATGGCTTGGGCGACTATGCCTTTGTTTCCTCGGCCGAAGGCCAGGGCATTGTGTTCAAGGAAGGTCACAGCGTGATGCTGGTGTTTGCCGCCAACGAACAATTGCAGGAAGGCTTGACCAAAACCCTCAAGGCCGTGACCGGCAAGGCCGCCAAGTGGCGCAAGGGTGAACTGGTGACCTTCAAGGCCAGCGAATAACCCGCTCGTACAGCAAACAGCCTTTATCTCCCGGAACCTCTACTACAGTTGAGTTGACTTAACTATTCAGAGGCTTCGCGCAGTGGCGGCCAAGCCGTCCGTTATTGCAGCGAACACGTGAGGTGCAAAGGCATGAAAGGATTGAGATCCCTGTTGGCGGCGTCCCTGGCGAGCCTGAGTCTGTCGGTGGCTTCGTTGCCGGTTTCGGCTGCACAGGCGCCTGTGCATTTTGCCGACCTGAACTGGGAAAGTGGCAGTCTGATCACCGAAGTGCTGCGCTATATCGTCGAGAAGGGCTATGACCTGCCCACCGACACCTTGCCCGGCACCACCATCACCCTGGAAACCGCCCTGGCGAAGAATGACATCCAGGTGATCGGCGAAGAATGGGCAGGCCGCAGTCCGGTGTGGGTCAAGGCCGAGGCCGAAGGCAAGGTGGCCGGGGTGGGCGATACGGTCAAGGGCGCCACCGAAGGCTGGTGGGTACCGGAGTACGTGGTCAAGGGCGACCCTGCCAAAGGCCTTAAGCCCCTGGCACCAGACCTCAAAAGTGTCGCGGACCTGGCGCGTTACAAGGACGTGTTCAAGGACCCCGAATCCCCAGGCAAAGGGCGCTTTCTCAACAGCCCCATTGGCTGGACCTCGGAAGTGGTCAACAAGCAGAAACTCAAGGCCTACGGCCTGGACGACAGCTATGTGAACTTTCGCAGTGGCTCGGGGGCGGCGTTGGATGCCGAGATAACTTCCTCGATTCGTCGCGGTAAGCCAGTGCTGTTCTATTACTGGTCGCCGACGCCCTTGATGGGGCGCTACAAATTGATCCAGCTGGAAGAGCCGGCGTTCGATGCCGAGGCGTGGAAGACGCTGACGGATGCGGACAATCCCGATCCGAAGCCGACACGGTCTTTGGCGTCCAAGTTGAGTATCGGCGTGTCCACGCCGTTCCAGAAAGAACATCCGCAGATTGTCGGGTTCTTCGAGAAAGTCGAGTTCCCGATCGAGCCGCTGAACAAAGCCTTGGCGAGCATGAGCGAGAATCACACCGCGCCACGCGACGTCGCGCTGGCGTTTCTCAAGGCGCATCCTGATGTGTGGAAGGCCTGGTTGACGGAGGATGTGGCGCAGAAGGTTGAAGCCAGCCTGAAATAGCGTCCCATCCTGCGGCAGAACGCGGGGCAAGAATGTGCAAGCGGGCTTGTCAGCGTGTGCCCGCTTTCACATTGGCTAGCATTCCAGGCTCAGAAGCGGGTTTGCACCGCCACTTCAAACGTGCGCGGCGACCCCAGGTAATACGCTGGCGACACATGGGCAAACTCGGCATACACCTCGTTGGTCAGGTTGCGCACGCGGCCGGTCACCGAGGTGTGGGCGTCCACCTTGTAGCGCAGGAATGTGCCGAACAGGGGGTAGGCCGGCACTGTCTGAGTGTTGGCGTTATCCGCATACACCTGGGCCACATACCGCGCATCCACGCCGCCTTGCCAATCCTCGGAAAAATCATAGGTCAGCCACAGGTTGCCGACGCGCTTGGGCACATTGGTCGGCGTATTGCCCTTGCGTGAGACCACCGCGCCGCTGGCGATTTTTTCGTTGAACTCGTCGTACTCGGCGTCCACCCAGGCGAAGTTGCCTTCGGCGAGTAGCCGCGGCGTGATGCGCAACGAACTGGCCAACTCAATGCCCTTGGACGACTGTGCGCCTACCGGGATGCTGTTGGTGGGGTCCAGCGGGTCGGTGACGGCAAAGTCCTTGCGCTCGATTTTGTAAGCCGCGACGGTGGCCGAACCGCGACCGTCCAGGTAATCGAATTTACTGCCCACCTCCCACTGTTTGCCGGTCGATACGTCGAATACCTGGGTGGTGGTACTCGGCTGTTCGGCGGCCGTGCTGTATTGCACGTACACGTTGGCCGTCGGGATGAACTGGTAGGTCAGGCCCGCGCGCCCGGTCACCGGCTCCCAACTGCGCGTGAAGTGCCGTGGACTGCTGGCGGTTATCGCGCCGTGGTTGGTGACATCCAGGTCGATGGCGTCGTAGCGCAGGCCCGTCAGCAATGTCAGTTTATCGGTCAGGCCCAGGCGATTTTCCACGAACAGTGCTTTGGTGGTGACCTCGTTGGTCTTGTCGCTGATAAAGCCCGGTCGGGTGCCAGGGATGTCGTAAAAGTACCCCGGGTCGTAATGGTCAGGATCGACCGTGCTGTTGCCTGCGGCTCTCAGCGGGCTGTTGGTCGTGCTGTTGACCTTGTATTCGAAGCCGCCGGACCAGGTGGTGGCGAGACCGAAGATGCGGTCGTCGTGGCGCAGCTCGAACTGGTTGCCATTCTGCTCACCCTGATGACGCACCTGGTACGCGGTCGAGCGGTTCACCGCGCTGTTGTCGGCGTTGTACTGGTAGGTCTCGAGGTTGCGGTAATCGCGCTGGCTGTCCAGGTGATACAGGGTGTTTTTCAGCGTGGTGCTGTCGTTGATCCGGTAGTCGATGATCGAACGCGCCCAGAGCGTGCGCTGTTCGTAACGACCGTCGGCGACGTTGTAATTGTTGAAACGGTTGTGTTTATCGATCTTCAGCTCGCCGGCCTTGGGGTTCAGCACCGGCGTGCCCCAGTACGGGCTGTCTTCATGTTCGTCCTGGTATTCCAGGGCCAGGGTATGGGACAGGTTGGGGGTAAGGTCGCTGAGCAGGGAAAACGCTACGCTCCAGGCGTCGCGCTGGTCGCGGTCGATGTAGCTGTGGTTGGTGTTGCGGCTGACGTCCAGGCGTGCGTAATGCTGCACGTCGGCGCTGGGGTCGGTCAGCGCGTGGTTCAGGCCGAATGCCATGCCGGCGGTGTCGTAGCTGCCGTAGGTCAGTTGGCCTTCGGCGGCCTGTTCTTCGCGGGTGGCCAGCTTGGTCACGTAGTTCAGCGAACCGCCCACGGAGCCAGCGCCGTTGATCAAGGACGAGGGGCCGCCGACCAGTTCCACCCGATCATAGATCCACGCATCCACCGGCCGGGCCAGGCCGGTGGCGACGTTGATGCCGTTGAACATCTGGGTGATCTGGCTGCTGGTAAACCCACGATACGAGACAAAACCCCCAAACCCCGGCGGTGCGCTGGCGTTGACACCGGGCAAGGTATTGGCTGCATCCCGGAACGTCTTGGCGCCATGGCGCTCGATGTCATTGCGGTTGGCGATCGCTACCGAGGCGGGCGTTTCGCGCACGCTCAACCCCAGCCGCGACGCCACGCCGCTGGACTGGTCCAGGGCCAGGCCGGGTTCGTGGGAGGGTTCGCCATCGATGGTGGTCGGGGCCAGTTCGAGCGCCCAGGCACAGACTGGCAGACAGCCGAACAGGCCTGCCAACAGAGGTAAATGTTTCATGCTTGAATCCTGAAAAACCTGCTTGAAAACAACGCACAGTCGCCCGTACTTCCTTACGGAAACGGTGTCAGTGCAGATCAGAAAGCGCGAGGATCAGGCGAGGGCGGGAGGCGCCCGTGGGTGGGCCGTGGGCCAGGTGAAGCGGGCAGGAATGTCAGCCGCCAGTACGATAGCCGGCGGCGGTGCGTGGGGTTGCGGCAACACCGCGACGTTGAGGCTGGAGTTCAGCGCCGGGCCCATGCCGCCGGTCGAGCACAGCGGGCAACCAAACGCCTTGGACAGCGTCGGCAGGCTTTCATCGGCGGGGGTGGACGGCTTGGGCGCCTGGGTGCGTGGGTCGACGGTACAGAACTGCCCGCCGATGCCGTTGAGCTGCATGCCCACCATCTGCCCATGACCAATGCTGCACGCGAACACATTGAACAGGACGCTGCAGTAGAGCATCCAGGCAATGAGCGAGCGGTCGGCACGGGTGATTTTCATGGGGTGGCACTTTACCATCGGCCGCCGACGAAATGCCTGCAAAGAATCTCAGGGGGACTATCCTACTTCGCACAAATTCCGGGAGAGGCCGCCATGAGCTTTATCGTCGCACGATGGATCGTCGGTATTTTCACCTTTGTCAGCATGGTGCATTTGTACTGGGCCGCCGGTGGCAAGCTCGGCAGCCTCGCCGCCATTCCTCAACTTCCCGGCGAATTCGCCAGCGGCCCCCGCCTGGCGTTCAAGCCTTCGGCATTGGGCACCTTGCTGGTGGCGATGGGCCTGGTGGCAATTGCCTTGCTCGTTTGCCTGCGGGCCGGGCTGTATTTTTCGCCGGTGTCCCATGGCGCATTGCAATGGGGCATCAGCGCGATTGCCGTGATCATGTTTGCCAGGGCAATCGGCGATTCGGAGCTGGTGGGTTTTTTCAAAAAGGTCGGTGGTTCGCGGTTTGCACGGTGGGATACGTATTTTTATTCGCCGTTGTGCCTGTTGTTGGGCGCCGGGTTGTTGGTGGTGGCGTGGAGTTGATCGCCTGATCGCGCCGCGAGCGTTCACCCGCCTGCAGACCCGCCCCGTGGGGTTGGGCGCTTACCGATAGGCGTTGATCCTGCCCACCCGTCAGGCAGCGACCGTTATCCGGATCGTAGTAGCGGTGGCGATGGTAGTGCAGCCCGCTTTCCCGATCGAAGTATTGACCTTGGGCGCGCAGCGGGTTTTCGATTTTTTCGACGTCCAATCGCGTGATCCGGCCATCGGCGCGGTAGTGCGCGGACCACACGATTTCGCCGTCGGGCGTGGTGAGTTCCTGCGCGGTGCCAAGGTGATCCAGTTGGTAGTGGAAAGGCGTGGTGTGCTGTGGGCCGAAGCCTTCCAGCAGGGCCAGTGGGCGGACACTGTCGGGTTCGTAGACGTAGCTGCGATGCCGTTGCGCGTGGTGCTCGGCGATCAGTCTGTCGCCTTGCCAGAAAAACTCGGTGGTCGTGCCGGCGACGGTTTTGCTGATGCGGCGACCAAACGGATCGTAGCGGTAGTGGACTGTTTGGCCGTTGGGGCGGGTGAGGCCGATCAGACGCTGCTGGCAGTCGTAGCGGTATTCGGTAACGACAGAGTGGGCCTGGCCACGCCGTTCGCGGATGAGATTGCCAAAGGCGTCGTAGTCGTAGTGGCGGTCATCCTGGAGCGTCAGACGGCTACCCGCCGGTGTGTAGGCGAAGCGTTCTTGTGCGGCCTGGGAATGATCAGCGCGGACCAGACGGTTTAGCGTGTCGTAGTGGTAGCGGTGCTCGCCTTTGCGGGTGTCGAGCAAGTACCTGAGGTTGCCGGCTTTGTCGTAGCTGTACTGGCGGCGGTAGCGAGTGCCTTCGATATCGCAGATGCCATGGTTGAACAGGCGTGCATGCTCATCGTATTGGTAACTGCTGAGCAGTTTGCCTTGGGCGCGTTGGTGTTCTCGGCCGGCGTCGAACAGGTGAGACGTCAACAGCGCGCCATTGAGTTCAACGGTCGCAAGGTGGCCGCCCTTGTCATGGTTGAACCCTAGCTGGTTGTTGTCCGGCAGGCGCAGGTATTTGAGTCGGCCGCAGGCGTCGTAGCCATAACGGAGTGTGCCCCAGCCCTGGTGTTCGGCGATCAGGCGGTTTTGCGGGTCGTATTCGTAGGTAAGCGGGCGGTAGCCGTCGTCGACGCTGAGGAGGTTGCCCTGGCGGTCGTAGGTATATTCAACAATGCCGCCATCGGGCAGGGTTTTCCTGACCAACCGGCCGGCGTGGTCTCGCCGGTAACGGGTGACGAGCTGACTGCCGTCGGTGCCGTGTGCGGTTTTTTCCAGCAGCTGACCGTTGAGGTCGTAGGCATAGGCGGTGCGTCGGCCGTCGAAGTCGATTTCCTGCTGGAGCCGGCCGTTGGGGTGATAGTCGAAGCGGTAGATTTCGCCGACTTCGTTTTCGATCTCGGCGAGCAACAATCGCATGTGGTCGTAGCGGTAGTTGACCTGGCTACCGTCCGCATTGATGCGGCGGCTGATCAGGGGCAGACCGTCGGTGTATTCGTAGCGAGTGACGTGCCCCAGTTCATCGCGTTCGGCGGTGATTCTTCCGTAGGAGTTGTAGCTGTATTCGCGCGTGCCACCGCCGGGCATGACCACACGAACCAATCGTCCGACACCGTCCCACTGGTACTGGGTCGCCACCCCATGCTTGTCCTCCTGCGCCACCCTCCGACCGAGATCGTCATAGCGATAGCGCTTCACACTGCCGTTTGGCCAGTGTTCTTCAAGCAACTGCCCACGCTCATTCCACCACCGCCGCAGGCAGCTATGGTCGGGAAACCAAACCCCGATCAGTTGGCCATACTGGTTGTAGCTATAGTCGGTAACGTTGCCATCGGGGTCGGTCTGACGAATGACATTGCCTTGGTCGTTATGTGCGTAGTTCCAAACTGCCTGGCCACGACGTACAACTCTTAAGAGTCCATTGTCATACTCGTAGGACGTTGGCTCATCTTCCCCCGGAAAAAACGCGACCAAGCATCCAGCGTCGTCGTACTGATACGCCGTTACCGCGCCGAGGGGGTCTTGCTCGACTGTGAGACGGCCTTTGTCGTCATAGGATCTGAAATGCTTGGCGCCATCCGGACCCACCCGCTGCACCCGCCGTGCCTGCGGGGCATGAACATAGGTTTCCTGGCTCCCATCGGCGTTGTGAAGGGTCACGCTACCGTCGTCCCCCCAGGCATACCGCGTGTCCATCTGCAAGAAACTCGCCCAATGCCGGACACATCGCGCCGCCTTGCCAGCTCGTTCCCAAGCCCAAAAGAAGCGCGCGCCGCCGGCTAACTGGCGTTCAAGGATCAAGTGTTGCTCGTCGTACCGATAGGTCTCGCTTTCCCCTACGGCATTGGTCGCCGAAACCAGTCTTCCAATGTCGTCATAGGTGTAGGAAACCACGGTCTGTTCGGTCATCCAATCCCCTGCCGCACCGCCCGCGGGCCGCTGAACCTGGTAATCGAGGGCCACCAAGTGGCCGCGCTCATAACGGAAAAACAGCGAGCGACCGACACTGTTATCCAGGCGTTCAATGTGCCCCAACACATCGCGGACAATTCGCAGCCGGTTGCCGTAGGCATCGCTGATCGCGGTCAGCACACCGTGGCAGAAGTGGTAGAAGCGCGATGCCTGGCACAGCACCAGCTCATCCGACCGCGCGCCCAGGTAGATCGCGGCGTCGGCCTGGCGATTGCCGGTTGTCGGTCGCGCCTCGGTCGGCAAGGGCAGGGCGGTCGATCGGTGCTCATGGTCGATCCACACCGCCGAGGCGTCTGTCAGCGTCAGCCGATGCGCCAGCGAGTGGCTCCAGCCAACCCCCAATCCGCAGTCCACATCCACCGCACGGGGGTGGTAGCACCGCGTCCATTCGAACGGCAGGAGCCCGTCCAGTGCGGCATCGGTCAGCCTCAGCGAATCCAGTGCGCCATACCCGGCGTTGACCTGCTGGGGATACTCGGCCCGGCGTTGATGCACGCCATCCAGCTCAGGTGTGATAAAGGCAATGTGGGAAGCGTTAGTCATCCGTGACGTCTCGGCAAAGGGTAAGACGTCGGAGTCTGCCGCGGAAAAAAGACGCTGGACGAACGGCTGGAAAAATCAGAAGGGGCTGACACGCCCAGGGAAAATCCCGCGAAAAAGCAATTGAAAGGGCTACCCAAAAAGTCGATCCGACCGATTGCGAGACCGCCCGTCATTGTTCGCGCAAATAAAACCACTTGTCTTGCCGCCCGGTTTCCAGATATCGGCCGGCGAGTTGAGCCCGCGTTGTGGCGATCCTTCAATCCGTGCGATAAGGCAATTTAGTGGCCCCTTTGTAACAAAATTCTCGCCAGAATCGCTTTTATTTTCAGCTGGTTAGGTGAGGAAGCAAATGCGCAATGTAGGAATCATGCTGATCGCCTGTTCCCTGGCCGGCGGCGCGGCTGCCGTACAGGCGCGGGAGTTGCGCGAGGGCGACAAGTACATGTGCAGTTGGGGCGCGGGTACGGCCGCCAGGGCACAGGAACTCAAGCTGTCGGGCGTTTCACTGTATGCCGCGCGGCAGAAGATCCAGACCATCAAGTTCAACAAGTCATGGATGCGGATGATGGCCATGGGCATCACCGAGCAGACCTATGACAGCCGTTCACGGCTCAAGCCCGAGGCGATTCGCCAGAGTTTCTATCAGGATTGCGTGCGCTACAAAGTGGCGCGCAAATAAGGCGCTTCTTGCTGGTCGAGCAGCGCGGTTTACAAATCCACGACAATCTCAGTGTTTCTATTTGCATACAATTGCCCCCGTCATTGAGGAGGTTGGTATGCAAACGCTTTTTCCCGGGGCGACGTCGGATGATGTCGCCGCGCTGTTCCTGATCGCCGACGTTCGCTGCCGGAAGAGCAGGGCGCATTAAAATGATGACCCCTCCGGAGCCCCGGTCGCCCGACAGCTTGCGCTACTTCGCAGTCGCGGTGTTGTGCGTTGCGGTGTTGCTGGGGATCTATTTCGTACAACTCAATGCCAAAGTCGACCGCCAGCGTGAACAGACCGTCGAGTACCTGGCTCTCTGCAGGCAAGTGGAGCGCGTGGCCAGTGCCGCGTCGGCAAACAGGATTGAACTTAGCGATACGTGCAAACAGTTGAGCGGACAGTCATCGAAAAGTCTGACGCCGAAATCGATTGATAACCCTTCTTTATAAAGGGAAATAGTACTTAAAAGTCGCGATGGTATTTGCACCAAAAAGTGGCACTTATATACCTCGCTACCTTGATAAATGTGTGGTTATTGAAGGACTTACGATTGTTTTATTCCGACGAAAGGATTAAAACCATCTTGTTACGGAATTAGGCAATCGGTACTATAGCCGGGCGTTCACCTCCCACGGTTTATGCATTTTTTAAATCCCAAGTTTCCATCAGCTACTTGGGATTTTTTTTGCCTGGGATTTGTTGTCGGCATCAACAAGCTCCGCGCGCATCCGACCATTGTGCTTGGCTTGGTACAGCAACTCGTCGATGTTCTCGACAAACTCGAGCATCACACTGTTCCATCCAACTCGCTGGATGAGATTACCGATTTCGGTGGCGAGCAAGTCGATAACCTGCCTGAGCACATTCGAGTGAAGCGCCCTGACGCAGAATCTGCACAGGTCGCCGGACAGAGCGCGGAACTACAGGCGTCGCAGAAAGGATTTGACGATGTGCCGGGTGGTATCGGTAGTGTCCAGCTCGTCCATCGCACTGTAGGCGTGCCAGCGGCAATCGATGATTTCGTTGCACGGCCGTGCTTGCGCGATGTTCACCACCGACGCCTCGAACACATGGTGCAGCGTGTCGCGCGCTTTCAATTCCTGCAGGTACAGAAGTCCGTCGACGTTCAACCCGGTTTCTTCTTCCAGCTCCCGTTCGGCGGCGCCGACCGGGCGCTCATCGCGTTCGACCTTACCGCCCGGCAACGCCCATTTCGATCTGGCTTTGCGCACGAAGAGGATATGCCCCTCGTGTTCGCAAATCACCGTTGCGCGTATTTTCATCGTCTGTGCCCCGCAGCGAGATGTCTGTCATAAAAGTGTAATGCAAATGTCATGCTGGATGGTGGTGGCGTATCTGCGTGAGGATATAGATACTGGTCGATTGACGACAACGCACGAGGGGAGCAGATGAAGACGGTACGTTGGGGCATGATCGGCTGTGGCAGCGTCACTGAGTTAAAGAGTGGACCTGCTTTCTACAAAGCGCCAGGTTCGGCCCTGGTGGCCGTGATGGGGCGCCGCGAAGAGGCTGTGCGCGATTATGCGGCACGCCACGGCATTGGTCGTTTCTATACCGACGCCCAGGCACTGATCAACGACCCTGAGGTGGACGCGGTGTACATCGCTACACCGCCCGACAGCCACCTCGAATACAGCCTGATGGTCGCGGCCGCCGGCAAGCACTGTTGTGTCGAAAAACCCATGGCGCTGAATGCCGAGCAGGGCGCATTGATGCAGCGCACTTTCGAACGTGCCGGGCTGCATTTGTTTGTGTCCTACTATCGCCGCTCGCTGCCGCGCTTCCAGCAAGTGCGCGACTGGTTGCGCGATGGACGCATCGGCCAACTGCGTCACCTGACCTGGTCCCTGTGCAAGCCGCCAGCCATCGAAGACACCAGTGCCGCCAATTGGCGCACCGACCCGGCCATTGCCGGCGGCGGCTACTTTGCCGACCTGGCCAGCCACGGCTTTGATCTGTTCCAGTACCTGGCCGGCGACATTGTCGAGGTTACCGGGTTTAGCGCGCGACAGGCCGGACAGTATGCGGCGGAAGACGCGGTGACCGCCTGCTGGACTTTCAGCTCCGGCGCGCTGGGCATGGGCTGCTGGAACTTTGTCGCGGACCGCCGTGAAGATCGCGTCGAGCTGATCGGCACCCTGGGGCGGATCACGTTTGCGGTGTTCGACGACCAGCCGTTGCGGCTTGAAGGGGCGGTCGATGAAGTGCTGGAGGTGCCTTGCCACACGCATATCCAGTGGCACCATGTGCTGGGCATGAACGCCCATATTCGCGGCGAAGCCGAGCACCCCTCGCTGGCGATCGAGGCATTGAAGACCGACCGGATTCTGGACAAGGTGCTGCAACGCAATCCCTATCATCCTGAGTAGTTTTCCTGGCGCCGGCGTTGCATTCACCACTTTCGCCGGACCCTGGCCTGCACTCACAATGCGGGCTTATTTTTTTCAAGGAACAGACGGATGAAATACAAGGCAGCCTGGCTGGCCGTGGGGTGGGTACTGGCAAGCATGGCGACGCAGGCGGCGCCACGCGAGCAACGGCCGGCGGGGGACTTTGATTTTTATGTGCTGTCGCTGTCGTGGTCGCCGACGTTCTGCCTGGCGCACCCGAACAACGAGCAATGCAGCGGCAAAGGCTACGGGTTTGTATTGCATGGGCTATGGCCGCAATACGCACGGGGTGGCTGGCCGGCGTCGTGCGATACGCAGTCGCGGCTGTCGGCGGATGAGCTGGCCAAAGGCGCGTTGATATTCCCGACGCAGGCATTGCTCAAGCATGAATGGTCCAAACATGGCACCTGCAGCGGCCTGGAAGCCACGCGCTACCTGCAAGCCACCGATGCGGCCTTGGCCACGGTGCAGATCCCGCAGCAATTGCAGCCGTTCAACGTGCCGGGTTACCTGGAGGCACGGGAGATCGAGGCGCTCTTTCGCGAGAGTAACCCGGCCATGGGCAACCATGGCGTGGCGGTGATCTGCAAGGGCAAGGTGCTGTCCGAAGTGCGCGTGTGTCTGAGCAAGGAACTGCGTTTTGCCGGCTGCCCCAAGAGTGTGAAAACCCAGTGCCGGGACGGTGATATCCGCATTCCGGTTCAGCGCTGATCGGGCGCCTGGAGCGAGTGCAATGCGATGGCCGCCGGGGCCTCGGTTGACGTCGACACCCCGACGCGACCCGCCAGGTAACGCGCTGGCGGCTGGCCCACGGCCTTGCGGAACATGGTGATAAAACCGCTGGCATTTTCATAGCCCAAGTCCAGGGCGACCCGCTGCACACTTTCGCCCCTGGCCAGTCGTTGCAACGACAGGATCACATGCAACTGCCGACGCCAGCGGCCGAAGCTCAGGCCTGACTCCTCCAGCAACAAGCGCGTCATGCTGCGCTCGCTCATGCCGATGCGCGCCGCCCATTGGCCGAGCGTGGCCTTGTCGCCGGGGTTGGCCAGCAGGCTGTCGGCCAGGCGACGCAGCCTCGGGTCCTGGGGCATCGGCAGGTGCAGGCCTTCGATGGGCGCCTGGGCCAGTTCGTCCAAAAGCGTGTCGATCAAACGCCCCTGCGCACTGTTCACGTCGTACAACTGCGGGAAGCTCACCGCCTTGCTGATCAACTCATGCAACAGGCCGGATACCGACAGGGTGCAGCATTGCGAGGGCAGGGCGCCGGCAGCCTCCGGGTCGATCAGCAGGCAATACACCTCCGCTTCGCCGGCGCCACGCGCGGCGTGGGGCATGCCGCCGGGAATCCACAGCGCACACTGGCGCGGCACAATCCAGATGCCGGCCTCGATTTCGCAATGAATCACCCCGCGCAGCGTGTACATCAACTGGCCTTTGCGGTGGGTGTGCTGAACGTGCTCCCAACGCTCGGACGTACTGGTCGCGCTCACGGCCACCACCGCACGCGGGACCAGATCGGCATCCTTGGCTAACAACGGATCATGCAGGTCCAGGCGATGGCGTTTCATGGTGAGCTCGCAGCTTGGCTGAATTGCGAAACATTCTGGCTATTCTGTGCAATGCCGTCCAGCTTCGTCAGCTTTATAGTGAGACTCTCTCTCATTAAGGAACTCTGCCATGCGACTCGACAGTTCAGCATTTCCCGTGGTGAAGATCGTTTTTGATGCGCCGAATGAAGGCGGGTCGCAGGACAGCTTCGTGATGTTCGAAGGCCTGCTGGCACGTCAGCAATCTTTTGTGTTGCTGTATGAAAAAGCCTTGGACGAACTGAATCACGCGCACTCCTACGAAGAGCGCGAGCACGCCTCGCACTGGATGAAGACACACCGGCAGGCCCTGCGTGCGTATGTCAAAGGCATGATCCAGGTGGAGCCCTGCGCGGCCAAGCGCCGGGCACTCAAGCCGTTCGCCACGACGTTTGGCAATGCCTGGGGTTATCCGCTGCTGATGGTGGCGTCCAATGACCAGGCGTGGGCGCTGGCGCGGGATGTGCTGGATGAGCAGGTGTCGGATGTAACGTATTTCTAAGCCATGCACCGCCTCCCGCCAGTGGGACTGCCGAGCGCATTGAAGTATCCTCCGCGCCCCGCTTACCACTGATTCAAAGAACGATGACAGGACAAGACATGCAGGCGCTGTTGGAGTCGATTCTCGACGAAGTTCGTCCACTGATCGGCCTCGGCAACGTCGCCGACTACATTCCCGCGCTGGCCGACGTGCCCGCCGATCAACTGGGGATCGCCGTGTACGGCAACGACGGCGCAGCCTACTGCGCCGGAGATGCCGATACCCTGTTCTCGGTGCAGAGTATTTCCAAGGTGTTCAGCCTGGTGCAAGCCATCGACCACGGCGGCGAAACCATCTGGGAGCGCCTCGGCCACGAGCCCTCGGGGCAACCGTTCAACTCCCTGGTGCAGCTGGAATTCGAACGCGGCCGCCCGCGCAACCCCTTTATCAATGCCGGCGCGCTGGTGATCTGCGATATCAACCAGTCACGCTTTGCCGTGCCGATTCTGTCGATGCGCGACTTTGTGCGGCGCCTGTCGGGCAACCCGCAGATCCTGGTCAATAGCGTCGTCGCCGAATCGGAAGCACAACACGGCGCGCGCAACGCGGCCATGGCCTACCTGATGAAATCGTTCGGCAACTTCCATAACGACGTCGACGCGGTGCTCCACAGCTACTTCAACTACTGCGCGTTGCAGATGAGCTGCCTGGACCTGGCCAGGGCGTTCAGTTTCCTGGCCAACGAGGGGGTGAGTGCCCACAGCGGCGAGCAGATCCTGACTGCGCGCCAGACCAAGCAGGTCAACTCGATCATGGCCACCAGCGGGCTATATGACGAGGCGGGGAACTTCGCCTATCGCGTGGGTTTGCCGGGCAAGAGCGGGGTCGGCGGCGGTATTGTCGCGGTGGTGCCGGGGCAGTTCACGGTGTGCGTGTGGTCGCCGGAGTTGAACGCGGCGGGGAATTCGCTGGCGGGGATCAAGGCGTTGGAATTGTTGAGTGAGCGGATTGGGTGGTCGGTGTTTTGAGGCCGCTCCCGTGTGTGCAGGAAGCATCACGAATCCAAATGTGGGAGGGGGCTTGCCCCCGATTACAGTGTGTCAGTCAATACAGCTGTGGCTGATCTACCGCTATCGGGGGCAAGCCCCCTCCCGCATTTTGGTTCGGTCAGCGATCGCCTGTCAGGCTATCGCATCCCAGGCCCGATCGCCGTGCTCGTCTTTGATCCGAGTCGGCAGGCCCATCACGTCCAGCGCTTTCAGGAACGGCTCAGCCGGCAGTTCCTCGACGTTGGCCATGCGCTTCACATCCCACTCACCACGCGCTACCAGCAGCGCAGCGGCGACCGGCGGCACGCCGGCGGTGTAGGAGATGCCCTGGCTGTCGGTCTCGGCGTAGGCTTCTTCATGATCGGCCACGTTGTAGATGAACACCTCGCGCGGCTGGCCGTCCTTGGTGCCTTTGACCAGGTCGCCGATGCAGGTCTTGCCGGTGTAGCCGGGGGCGAGCGAAGACGGGTCGGGCAGCACGGCCTTGACCACTTTCAACGGCACCACTTGCAGGCCTTCGGCGGTGGTGACCGGCTTTTCGGAGAGCAGGCCGAGGCTGTTCAGCACGGTGAACACGTTGATGTAATGCTCGCCGAAGCTCATCCAGAAACGCACGTTGGGCACGTCGAGGTTTTTCGACAGCGAGTGAACTTCATCGTGGCCGGTCAGGTACAGGTTCTGCGAACCGACCACAGGTAGGTCGTCGGTACGTTTGACTTCGAACATGGTGTTGCTGGTCCACTGGCTGTTCTGCCAGCTCCACACCTGTCCGGTGAATTCGCGGAAGTTGATTTCCGGGTCGAAATTGGTGGCGAAGTATTTGCCATGGGAGCCGGCATTGACGTCGAGAATGTCGATCGAATCAATGCGGTCGAAATGCTGTTGCTGCGCCAGCGCGGCATACGCGTTGACGACACCCGGGTCGAAGCCCACGCCAAGGATGGCGGTGATGTTCTTCTGTTTGCACTCTTCCAGGTGGTTCCATTCGTAGTTGCCGTACCACGGCGGGGTCTCGCAGATCTTGCCCGGCTCTTCGTGGATGGCGGTGTCGAGGTAAGCCACGCCGGTATCGATGCAGGCACGCAGCACCGACATGTTGAGGAAGGCGGAGCCGACGTTGATGACGATCTGCGATTGTGTCTCGCGGATCAGGGCCTTGGTCGCTTCCACGTCCAGGGCGTTCAGCGCGAAGGCTTGGATGTCGGCGGGTACTTTGAGGCTACCCTTGGCCTTGACGCTGTCGATGATGGCCTGGCATTTGGAGATGTTGCGCGACGCAATAGCAATACGACCGAGTTCGTCGTTGTGCTGCGCACACTTGTGGGCCACCACCTTGGCGACACCTCCTGCACCAATGATAAGAACGTTCTTTTTCAATTGCTTTATCTCTCCTTTATCCGCCAGCTTACGAAAGGCTGGACAGGTAGTCGTCGTAACCAAATTCACGAACCACCTCGACTGTACCGTCGAGTTGTTTCACTACGATGGACGGCATTTTCAGGCCGTTGAACCAGTTTTTCTTGACCATGGTGTAGCCCGCGGTGTCGATGAACGACAGCCGATCGCCGATGGCCAACGGACGATCAAATTGATACTCGCCGAAAATGTCCCCGGCCAGGCAGGATTTGCCGCACACCATGTAGGTGTGTTCACCCGTGCTCGGCGCCAGCTTGGCATTGAGGCGGTAGATCAGCAGGTCCAGCAGGTGGGCTTCGATGGAACTGTCGACCACGGCCAGGTGTTTGCCGTTGTACAGCGTGTCGAGCACGGTGACTTCCAGCGAGGCGCTGTTGGTGATCGCCGCTTCGCCGGGTTCCAGGTACACCTGCACGCCGTACTTCTCGGAGAACGCCTTCAAGCGCGCACAGAATGCGTCCACGGCATAGTCTTCACCGGTGAAATGGATGCCGCCGCCGAGGCTGACCCACTCGACCTTGTGCAGCAGCGCGCCGAAGCGTTCTTCGATGGTGCCGAGCATCTTGTCGAACAGGCTGAAGTCGTCGTTTTCGCAGTTGTTGTGGAACATGAAACCGGAGATCTGCTCGATCACGCCTTCGATCTTCACCGGGTCCCATTCGCCAAGGCGGCTGAACGGACGCGCCGGGTCGGCCAGCAGGTAATCCGAACTGCTCACCTGCGGGTTGACGCGCAGGCCGCGGGTCTTGCCTTCGCTACGTTCGGCAAAACGCTGCAGTTGGCTGATGGAGTTGAAGATGATCTTGTCGCAGTTTTCCAGCATCTCTTCGATTTCATCGTCGGCCCAGGCCACGCTGTAGGCGTGCGCCTCGCCTTGGAATTTCTGGCGACCGAGCTTCAATTCATACAGCGACGACGACGTGGTGCCGTCCATGTATTGCTGCATCAGGTCAAACACCGACCAGGTGGCAAAGCACTTGAGCGCCAGCAACGCTTTGGCGCCGGACTGTTCGCGCACGTAAGCAATCTTCTGCATGTTGACCAGAAGTTTCTGTTTATCGATGAGGTAGTACGGCGTTTTGATCATTTTTGAGAGCCTGCGGCGGTGCCTGCCAAAAAAGGACACGCATTGTGCCCGCACTTGGAGCAGATCGAAAGGTTAGCGGGCGGATTTTGCGCGTCGGGTTTCCAAGCATAGCCCCGGAATATGACTCTCCAACGGCATGCATCGACCCAATGTGGGAGGGGGCTTGCCCCCGATAGCGTTGTGTCAGACGCCCGATAGGCCAGCTGATCCACCGCCATCGGGGGCAAGCCCCCTCCCACATTCGGATCGCGGTGTGTCCAGGGGCGCTGACATCAAACTGTCATCTGTCCACCACGTTCCTGCCACATTGCGCCGCTAATGTCCTCGCCAATGAGATCGATCTCAAGCGAGTGACCATGACTGATTTGAAAGACGTTGCACGGCTGGCCGGGGTCTCCCGTGCGACCGCTGCCCGCACCTTTGCCTCTCCCGACCAGGTACGCCCGGCGACCCGCGAACAGGTGTTCGCCGCTGCCCGTGAACTGGGTTTTCGGCCCAACTTGCTCGGCCGCCAACTGCGCCTGCAAACCACCAACCTGATCGGCGTGGTGGTGCCCAATCTGCTCAACCCGGTCTTCGCCGAGCAATTGCAGGCCATGGAGCGAGCGGCCCGTTTGCGCGGCTACAGCCTGTTGCTGGCAACCACCGACTACAGCAGCGAGCGCGAAAGCATTGTGGTGGAAGAGTTGCTGCGCCAGCGCGTCGACGGTCTGGTGCTGACGGTGACGGATGCCGAAAGCAACAGCGTGCTGCACAGCCTGGCTACCGAGCAGACGCCGTTCGTGCTCGCCTACCACCAACCCAGCAACCCCGACTACAGCGCCGTGTCCGTCGACAACCGCGCCGGTATGGCCCAGGCAACGCGCTATTTGCTCGAAGCGGGGCACCGGCGCATCAGCATGGTCGCCGGCCCCGCGTTGCAGTCCGACCGCGCACGTCTGCGTTACGCCGGTTATTGCGATGGGATGAAAGAACGTGGCCTCCAACCCCGGCCAGTGATCGAAATGCCGGCCCATACCCAGGCCGAATTCGCCGCCATCGCTCCGTTTCTCAACGGCCCTGATGCCCCGACCGCGCTGGTGTGTTCCAACGACTTCCTGGCGATCAGCCTGATCGCCGAGCTGCGCCGCAACGCCTGGAACGTACCCGAGCAACTGTCAGTGATGGGTTTCGACGGCATCGCCCTCGGCACCCAGATGCACCCGACGCTGTGCAGCGTGGTGCAGCCCATCGCCTTGCTTGCCAGCACCGTGATTGACCAGTTGCTGGCGCAGATCGCCGGCAACGCCCCGATTTCCCATTGCCTGCCTTGCCATATCCGGCCGGGTGAAAGCACTCAACCCCATGAGGAGACCCTTGATGCGCGTATTCAGTAAAACCCTGGCCGCCGTGCTGCTGTGCGGCATGGCCAGCCTGGCCCAGGCCGCCGACACGGCGATTTGTTACAACTGCCCGCCGGACTGGGCCGACTGGGGCACCCAGCTCAAGGCCATCGCCGCCAGCACTGGCGTGCAGGTGCCGCTGGACAACAAGAACTCCGGCCAGTCCCTGGCGCAGTTGGTGGCGGAGAAAGCCGCTCCGGTGGCCGACGTGGTGTATTACGGCGTGACCTTCGGCCTGCAGGCGCAAAAGGCCGAGGTGGTCGATGGCTACAAACCCAAAGGCTGGGAGCAGATTCCCGCCGGCTTGAAAGACCCGACCGGCCACTGGTTCGCGATCCACTCCGGCACCTTGGGCATCATGGTCAACGTCGATGCGCTGGGTGGCTTGCCGGTGCCGCAAAGCTGGGCCGACCTGCTCAAGCCTGAATACAAAGGCATGGTCGGCTACCTCGACCCGTCCAGCGCTTTTGTCGGCTACGTGTCGGCGGTGGCAATCAACCGCGCCCTGGGCGGCGACCTGGACAACTTCGCCCCGGCCATCGACTACTTCCAGAAACTGGCGAAAAACGCCCCCATCGTGCCCAAGCAAACCGCCTATGCGCGGGTGTTGTCCGGTGAGTTGCCGATCCTGGTGGACTACGACTTCAACGCCTACCGCGCACGCTACAAAGACAACGCCAACGTCGCGTTCGTGATTCCCCAGGAAGGCAGCATCAGCGTGCCCTACGTGATGAGCCTGGTGGCCAACGCACCGCACCGCGCCAATGGCGAAAAAGTGCTGGATTTCGTGCTGTCCGATGCCGGCCAGGCGCTGTGGGCGAAGGCTTACCTGCGCCCGATACGCCCGGTGCAGATGCCGGCCGAAGTCGCCGCGCAGTTCCTGCCCGACAGCGATTACGCCCGCGCCGGCGTGGTGGACTACCAGAAAATGGCCGCCGTGCAGGAAGCCTTTGCCGCTCGTTACCTGAACGAGGTCAAGTAAGTGGCCGCATCGGCAAGACATACCGCCTGGGCCCTGGCCCCGGCCTTTGCGGTGCTGCTCGCGTTCTGGCTGTTGCCGCTGGCGCACCTGATGGTGCTCGGCGCCGAGAGCCGCGACAGCAACGGCAGCGGTTACTGGCAGGTCCTCAGCAGCGCGCAGTATCTAGGCAGCCTGGCGCAAACCTGTGCGCTTGCGGTGTTCGTCACACTCGTGGCGTTACTGATCGGCGGCATCAGCGGTGTATTCCTGGCGCGCCAGCAGTTTTTCGGGCGTTCGGCGCTGGTTGCGTTGCTGACGTTTCCGTTGGCATTCCCGGGTGTCGTGGTGGGCTTTTTGGTGATCCTGTTGGCCGGGCGCCAGGGTCTGCTGGCGTCCCTGGGCCTGCAGTTGGCCGGTGAGCGCTGGATCTTCGCTTACTCGCTGGCCGGGTTGTTTATCGGCTATCTGTACTTCTCGATCCCGCGGGTGATCCTCACGGTGATGGCCGCCTGCGAAAGCCTCGACCGCAGCCTGGAAGAAGCCGCGCACTCGTTGGGCGCAGGGCATTGGCGCGTGGTGTGCGATGTGATCGTGCCGGGCCTGGCACCGGCGTTGGCGTCCTGCGGGGCGATCTGCTTTGCCACGTCCATGGGCGCCTTCGGTACGGCGTTCACCTTGGGCACGCGGCTGAACGTGACCCCGGTGGCGATCTACAACGTGTTCACCAACTACGCCAACTTTGCCGTCGCCGCGGCGCTTTCCGTGGTGTTGGGCGCGCTGACCTGGGCAGTGTTGCTGCTCACCCGGCGCTGGGTGAAAAACGCGGGGACTGTCCTGTGAAGCGCTCATCGCTGTTCGTGATGCAACTGCTGTTTACCCTGCTGGTGTGCGCCTTCATGTTGGTGCCGGTGTTGATGTCGTTGCTGGCCGGGCTCACGCGCAATTTCTTTGTGGGCCTGTCCAGTGGCCTGACCTTCGATTGGTTGATTCAGGTCTGGCAGGCCTATTCGCCGACGGTGTGGTTGTCGCTGCAACTGGCCCTGGCCTGCGCGGTGTGCGTCTGCGTGATCGGCGTGCCGGCGGCCTACGCCCTGGTGTGCATGAACAATCGCTTCAGTCGCGCCTTCGAGGAACTGATGGTGCTGCCGGTGGCGATGCCGGGGCTGGCCAGCGCGTTGGCCTTACTCTTGACCTACGGCCAGTTCGGCGCGTTTCGCAGCAGTTGGCTGTTCATTTTGGTCGGCCATGTGCTGTTCACCTTGCCGTTCCTGGTGCGCCCGGTGATGGCGGTGATGCAACGCCAGCAACTGCCGGTGCTGGAGGAAGCGGCGGCGAGCCTGGGGGCAGGTCCCATCAAGCGCTTTTTCAGCGTGGTGGTGCCCAACTGCCGGGCAGGCATTCTCGCCGGTGTACTGATGGTGGTCACCTTGTCGCTGGGTGAATTCAACCTGACCTGGATGCTGCATACGCCCATGACCAAGACCCTGCCGGTGGGCCTGGCCGACAGCTACGCCTCGGCGCGCCTGGAAATCGCCAGCGCCTACACCCTTATCTTTTTGCTGATGATCGTGCCGCTGCTGATTGCGTTGCAGGCCATCAGTGCCCGTTTGTCCCGTGGAGAGCGTCGATGACCGCTATCACTATCCGCCTGCAAGGTTGCCGCAAGGCGTTCGCCGACGGCACCGTCGCCGTGCATGACTTGGACCTGACCGTCGAAGGCGGCGAAACCCTGGCCATCCTCGGCCCGTCCGGTTGTGGCAAAACCACGACGTTGCGCTTGATCGCCGGCCTGGAACGCCCGGATGTGGGCCAGGTGTTCTTTGGCGACCAGGAGGTCACGCGCCTGCCCATCGAGCGTCGCGATGTGGGCATGGTGTTCCAGAACTATGCGCTGTTTCCCAACCTGGATGTGGCCGGGAATATCGTCTATGGCCTGAAGATTCGCGGCGTGTCGCCAGCGGAGCGCAACAAGCGCTGCGAGGAACTGCTGGAACTGGTCGGTTTGCAACACCACGGCAAGCGCAGCATTCATGAACTGTCGGGTGGGCAACGCCAGCGCGTGGCCTTGGCCCGTGCGTTGGCGCCGCGCCCCAAGGTGCTGTTGCTGGACGAACCCCTGGCCGCCCTCGATGCGCAATTGCGTGAGCGCCTGCGCAGTGAGTTGAATCAACTGTTGCGTGGCCTCGGTATCACCTCGGTGTTTGTCACCCACGATCAGGGCGAAGCCATGGCCCTGGGGGATCGCATCCTGGTGATGGAACACGGCCGCGTCGCGCAACTGGCCAGCCCGCGGGACATCTACCAGAAGCCGGCCAACGCCTTCGTCGCAGGCTTTGTCGGCAACCTGAATGCATTCCAGGTCATTGAGTCGTCGCCCCATGGTTTGAAAGTCTGCGGCGGCGAATTGCCGTGGCATGCAGCGCAGTTGCCCGGCACCGTGTACTGCCGCCCCGAACACTTGCGGGTGATGGAACACGAAGGGCATCTGCACGGCCATCTGCTGGCGCAGTTTTTCCAGGGCGCGCAAAGCCGCCTGCTGGTGGATGTCGGCGGCCCGCAACCGTTGCTGGTCGACAGCAGCGACAACCAGCTGTACGCCGTCGGCGCGCCGATTGCCTTGGCCATCGCGCCGCACATGTTGTTCACCCTGAATGCGTGAGAGTTGCCTTGTGAACCGTCCGTTTCTTGTTGCACAGATCAGCGATCTGCACCTTAAAGCCGGCCAGCGCCTGACTTACGGCGTGGTCGACACCTTGGGCGCGCTGCGCCGTGCCGTCGACCATCTGAACGCCAGTCACCCGCGCCCCGATATCGTGGTGATCAGCGGCGACCTGGTGGACTTCGGCCGCGCCGATGAATACGCCGTGCTGCACCCTGAACTGGCGCGCCTGCACATGCCTTGCTACCTGGTGCCCGGCAACCATGACACGCGCGGGCCATTGCTGGATGCGTTCCGCGATCACACCTACTTGCCGAGTTCGGCGGCGGGCCCGTTGGATTGGGTGGTCGACGCCCACCCCCTGCGCCTGATCGGCCTCGATTCCACCATTCCCGGCGGCCATGGCGGCCAACTGCTGGACAGCCAGTTGCAGTGGCTCGACCAGCAGTTGGCACTGCGTCCGCAAGCGCCGACCGTGCTGATCCTGCATCACCCGCCGTTTATCAGCGGCATCGGCCATATGGACCGCGAGCGCTTTATCAATGCCGCCGCCCTCGAAACCGTCGTGGCGCGCCACCCGCAGGTGGAACGCTTGCTGTGCGGGCATTTGCACCGGTCGATGCAGCGGCGTTTCGGCGGCAGTTTGAGCTGTGTATGCCCTGGCACGTCCCATCAGATCGTGCTGGACCTGCAAGACGCCGCGCCGGCGCATTTCAACCTGGAACCGGCGGGTTACTTGTTGCATCGCTGGGATGCGCAACAAGGGTTGGTCAGCCACAACGGCGTATTCGGGGACTACCCGGGGCCATATCCGTTTTATGACGCTCATGGATTGATTGACTGAGGTTTTACGGAGGTTCACTTCACCCAACCAAGTAATTGAACGTTAGTTAACGCAACGGCCAACTCACGTGTGGCCGTGTGCTTCCTGCTGTCCATTTTTAGCGCCCGGAACTTGGATTCCGCGCCGGAGTTCGTCCTGATGAAAGCTACTTTGAATGTATTAAGCCTATTGACCGGCAGCCTGGGCATCGCCCTGAGCCCCCTGGCGTCGGCCGATTTCTTGAGCGACAGCAAAGCCAACTTGAGCATGCGCAACTTCTACTTCAACAACGACAACCGTGACGGCAGCGCCGCACCGTCGAAGACTGAAGAGTGGGGCCAGGCGTTCATACTCAATTACCAATCGGGCTTCACCGACGGCACCGTTGGCTTTGGCCTGGACGCGGTCGGCATGCTTGGCATGACCCTCGACAGCAGCGCTGGGCGCCATGTGGGCAGCTCGATGATCCCTACCGACGACGGCAAGGCCGTGGACAACTGGGCTCGCGGCGGCGCCACCGCCAAGGCACGCTTCGCCAAGACAGAAGCGCGCTACGGCTACCTGCGCCCGAACCTGCCGATCCTGGTGAGCAACGATGGCCGCCTGTTGCCGCAATCGTTCGAAGGCGGGCAGGTCACCAGCAAAGACATCGACAACCTGACCCTGATCGGCGGTCAGCTTCAACACACTACCGGGCGCGGCTCCAGCGACCGCAGCGGCCTGGCGGCGGCGGGCGGCACCCAGGAAAGCAATAAATTCACCTACGCCGGTGCCGACTACCAACTGACCAAAGACCTGATGGTCCAGTACTACTACGCCAACCTCGAAGACTATTACCAACAACACTTTGCCGGCTTGATTCATGTATTGCCGCTGGGCGACTACGGTTCGTTGAAAACCGACCTGCGTTACTTCAAGACCACCTCCGACGGCAAAAACAGCAGCGCCGCCGGGCGCGCCGAAGGCTACAAGTTCAGCGGCTATACCAAAAACGGCAGCGGTGAAATCGACAACAACACCTGGAGTGCGGCCTTCATCTACTCCCTGGGGTCTCACGCGATTACCGCCGGTTACCAGCAAGTGTCCGATGACAGCAACTTTGCCCAACTCAACCAGGGCGGCCTGGTGAACAAAGGGGAGGGCGGCTCCAGCCTGTACCTCTACACCGACCGGACGGTGCAAACCTTTATCCAGGCCGGCGAACGCACGGCCTTTGCGCAGTACGCCTATGACTTCGCAGCGTTGGGCGTGCCGGGCTTGAAGGCGTCGATGATGTATTTGAAAGGCGACCATATCCTCACCGCCAGCGGGAACAACGCCAGCGAGTGGGAACGGGATATCTCGTTGGATTATGTGGTGCAGAGCGGCACCTTCAAGAACGTCGGGTTCGGCTGGCGCAACGGTATGTCGCGCAGTGAGGTCGCGCGGGACCAGGATCAGAATCGGCTGTTCGTGAGCTATTCGATTCCATTGATGTAACAGCCTGTAGGAGCGAGTTTGCTCGCGAAGAACGCCAACGATCATGCGGGCTGCCTGACGGTACGCGGCGCACTTGGGTTCTTCGCGGGCAAGCTCGCTCCTACAAGGGTCAGGTGTTCAGGCGCCGTGAGCGCGGTATTAACATGAGTAGATCTTGTGATCATCAGGAATAAAATGAGTTTGTCTCACTATCGTCATCTGCCGACAATGGCTGCCATTACTACCTACAGTGGAGTTGTAAGTCATGGCAGTCGCTCATTCCCTCGGATTTCCGCGCATTGGACGCGATCGTGAACTGAAAAAAGCGCAGGAAGCGTTTTGGAAGGGCGAACTCGACGAAGCCGGCCTGCACGCTGTCGGCCGCGATTTACGCAAGGCACATTGGGCCCTGCAAAAACAGGCTGGCATCGAGCTGTTGCCCGTCGGTGATTTTGCCTGGTACGACCAGGTACTCACCCATTCGCTGATGTTCGGTGTGATCCCTGAGCGTTTCCGCCCGGCCGATGGCAAAGCCACCTTGCAGACCCTGTTCGGCATGGCGCGTGGCGTCAGTGACAATTGCTGCGGCGGGGCGCACGCCCAGGAAATGACCAAATGGTTCGACACCAACTACCACTACCTGGTGCCTGAGTTCAGCGTCGACCAGCACTTCCACCTCGGCTGGGACCAGCTCTTCGACGAGGTCAAGGAGGCGCTTGACCTGGGGCACACCGTCAAACCTGTGGTGATCGGCCCGCTGACCTACCTGTGGCTGGGCAAGGCCAAGGGCGGCGATTTCGACAAACTCGAGCTGCTCGACCGCCTGCTGCCCCTGTACGGCCAGATCTTCCAGCGCTTGGCTGACCTGGGCGTGGAGTGGGTGCAGATCGACGAGCCGATTCTGGTACTCGACCTGCCGCAAGCCTGGAAAAACGCCTTCGAGCGTGCCTACAACCTGATCCAGCGTGACCCGCTGAAAAAGCTGGTCGCGACTTACTTCGGTGGCCTGGAAGAAAACCTCGGCCTGGCCGCCAACCTGCCGGTGGATGGCCTGCACATCGACCTGGTGCGCGCACCGGAGCAGTACCCGACCATTCTCGACCGCCTGCCGGCCTATAAGGTGTTGTCCCTTGGGGTCGTCAACGGGCGTAACGTCTGGCGTTGCGACCTGGACAATGCCCTGGCCACCTTGCGGCACGCCCATGAAAAATTGGGCGATCGCCTGTGGGTGGCGCCGTCCTGCTCGTTGTTGCACAGCCCGGTCGACCTGGGCCGTGAAGACCAGCTCGATAACGAGTTGAAAAGCTGGCTGGCGTTCGCCGTCCAGAAGTGCGCCGAAGTGGCCGTGCTGGCCCAGGCCGTCGACCAGCCCGACGCGCCGAACGTGCTCGCCGCGCTCGCCGAAAGCCGCGCCGTACAGGCGGCCCGTGCCGCGTCGCCGCGCATTCATAAACCGGCGGTGCAAGCCCGCGTGGCGGCGATCACCGCTCAGGACAGCCAGCGCCAGTCGCCGTTTGCCCAGCGCATCGAGACACAACGCGCCGGTCTCAAGTTGCCGCTGTTCCCGACCACCACCATCGGTTCGTTCCCACAAACCGCGTCGATCCGCCTGGCGCGTCAGTCCTACAAACAAGGCAAGTTGAGCGAAGCCGAATACGTCGAGGCGATGCACAGCGAGATTCGTCACGCCGTTGAGGTGCAGGAAAACCTCGGCCTGGACGTGTTGGTGCATGGTGAAGCCGAGCGTAATGACATGGTCGAGTACTTCGCCGAGCAATTGGACGGCTACGCCTTCACCCGCTTCGGCTGGGTGCAGAGCTACGGTTCACGCTGTGTGAAACCGGCGGTGATTTTCGGCGACCTGAGCCGCCCGCAGGCGATGACCGTGGCGTGGATCCGCTACGCCCAAGGCCTCACCCGCAAGGTGATGAAAGGCATGCTGACCGGCCCGGTGACCATGCTGATGTGGTCCTTCCCGCGTGAAGACGTGAGCCGTGAAGTGCAGGCGCGTCAACTCGCCCTGGCGATCCGTGACGAAGTGGTCGACCTGGAAGCCGCCGGCATCCAGATCGTGCAGATCGATGAAGCCGCGTTCCGTGAAGGCTTGCCGTTGCGCCAGGCGCAGTGGCAGCACTACCTGGACTGGGCCACCGAAGTGTTCCGCCTGTGCGCCTGCGGCGTGCGTGACGAAACCCAGATCCATACGCACATGTGCTACAGCGAGTTCAACGATGTGATCGAGTCCATCGCGGCGATGGATGCCGACGTGATCACCATCGAAACCTCGCGCTCGGACATGGAACTGCTGGACGCGTTCGAAGCTTTCGCCTACCCGAACGACATCGGCCCGGGCGTCTATGACATCCACTCGCCACGGGTGCCGGACGCCTCGGAAATGGCCAACCTGCTGCGCAAGGCCGCCAAACGCATTCCGGCAGAACGCTTGTGGGTGAACCCCGACTGCGGCTTGAAAACGCGCGGCTGGCCGGAGACGGAAGCGGCCCTGATTCATATGGTCGCGGCGGCGCGGCAACTGCGCGCCGAACTGGCGTAACACGGCCTGACAAGGTGGGAGGGCGCTTGCGCCCTTTCACCGCAGGCGCAGTGACCGGTCACAGGTATTTAAGCCACGCCACATCCCGCCGCCGCGCCTTCAGCCCGGCAAACCAGCGCACCGGCCAATACAGCGCCATCGGCAAGAGCAGCGCGACCAGCCATACCGCGCCAACACCGTCGAAGCCGAAGTAGGCGCCATGGTTGAGGCCCAACAGCGCCACGCACGCGACGTAGAGCATCTTCAGCACATACAGGTGCAACAGATAAAAGAACATCGGGGCTGCGCCGAATACCGCGAGCACGCCGATCCAGCGCCGCTGCCCCACGCGTTCAAGCGCCAGCAGCAATAACAGGCCGATGCCCAGCGTCAACGCGAGGAACAGCAGCGACGGCGGATACTTGGTGACATTGAAAAAGCTCATCAACGTCAGCACGCCGCTGTCATACGCGTGCCACGGCTGCTCGCCATAGCCATTGGCCGCCCGCAACAACACGAACCCCAGTAACGCACCAAATCCCGCCCGCAACAGGTAACGCTGGCGCAGGGCCGGCGCCATGGCCGTGGCAAACCATGGGCCCAGGCCGTAACCCAGCGCGATCACACCGATCCATGGCAACACCGGGTACGTGATGCGCAATCGCAGGTGATCGGACACCTCGATCCAACTACGCTCATGCAGGAGCGCCCACACAGTCTGCAGCGCTGTCCCTGGAGCGAAGTGCAGCGCGTCCAGCAGGTTATGCCCGGCCATGATCACCAGTGCCAAGCTGATCAGCAGCGGGCGCGGCAACCACAGCAGCGCGGCGAGGGCGATCATGCTCAGGCCAATCGCCCAGATCACCTGCAGGTAGATGACGCTGGGCGGCAGTTGGAAGGTCCAGGCGAAGGTGACCAGGCTGAACTCCAGCACGATCAAGAACAGCCCGCGCTTGAACAGAAAGGCCGACACATCGCCACGGCCCTGGTATTTTTGCCCGTACAACCAGGCGGACAGCCCGGTGAGCAACACAAACACCGGCGCACACAGGTGGGCGAGGGTACGGCTGATAAACAGCGCGGGCTCGGTGCTGTCGAGGCTCATCGGGTCGCTGACCTGACGGTGCAGCAGGAAGGTTTCGCGCACGTGGTCCAGCAGCATGAACAGGATCACCAGGCCGCGCAGGGCGTCGATGGAAAGCAGGCGTTGGCGCAGGGGAGCAGCGTCGGTCATGGGCGTGGATCACAAGGGCAGGATGGAAAACGAATGTTATCCTATAACGTATTCGCGCGCCGCTGCGCGAAGTCATCGAGAGCGAACAGGTTCGCGCCTGGCATCGGGAGAGGCTGATCATGAGCAAGCCACACAACGACACCCCGCACACCGTCGTCGATTTCTGGACGCAGGCCGGCCCCAAGCGTTGGTTCGCCAAGGACGCCGCGTTCGACGCGGCGTTTCGCGACACCTTCCACACCACCCATTTGCAAGCGGCGCGGCGTGAGCTGGAGGGCTGGCTGGACTCGGCGCAAGGTGCGCTGGCCTTGCTGATCCTGCTCGATCAGTACCCGCGCAACGCGTTTCGCGGCACGGCGCATATGTTTGCCACGGACCCGTTGGCGCGCCTGTATGCGCGGCGCATGGTGGATGCTGGGCTGGATCAATTGGTCGAACCGGCATTGCGTGCGTTTTGCTATCTGCCGTTTGAACATTCCGAAGACGCGCAAGACCAGCAACGCTCCCTGGTCCTCAACCAGCAACTGGATGCCAACACTTACCGTTGGGCCAAGGAACACGCGCGGATCATCGAACGTTTCGGGCGCTTTCCCCACCGCAATGAGGTGCTGGCCAGGACGACCACGGAGGCGGAACGGGCGTTTCTGGAGCAGGGCGGGTTTGCCGGTTGAGGCGCTATTCCGCCGGGGAATGCCCCCATAAAAACTGCGCATTGTCTTTATCGCCGCCGATCTCGTAGCGTGGGGTTTCACTCAAGGAGATCCACCATGAACCAAGCTGCGCTGCGCCTCTACGTTGATTCGCTGTTCACCAGCCCCTACGCGATGTCGGTGTTCGTCACCCTGCGCGAAAAAGGCCTGGCGTTCGACACCGTGCCCCTCGACCTCGACGCCGCGCAACACCAGACGGCGGGCTTTGCCCAACTGTCCATGACCCAACGCGTGCCGACGCTGGTGGACGGTGATTTCTCCCTGTCGGAGTCCTCGGCGATCAGCGAATACCTCGACGAGGCCTACCCCGGAACGGCGGTGTACCCGGCCGATCCGAAGCAGCGGGCGCGGGCGCGGCAGGTCCAGGCGTGGTTGCGCAGCGATTTGCTGCCGATTCGCCAGGAGCGTTCGACGTTGGTGGTGTTCTATGGGCAGAAGATGCCGCCGTTGTCGCCATTGGCCGAAGCTGCCGCCCATCGCTTGATCAGTGCGGCGCAGGTGCTGTTGGCGGGGAATCCGGCGTACTTGTTCGGGGAGTGGTCAATTGCCGATGTGGACCTGGCGGTGATGCTCAACCGCCTGATCCTCAACGGCGACCCTGTGCCGGCCGACTTGGTGAGCTATGCACAGCGCCAATGGCAGCGGCCATCGGTGCAGGAATGGGTCAATCTGCCAAGGCCCGCGCTTTAGGCCATTCCTGCGCGACGCGTCGGTCCAGCTCTTCCCAGTCCGCCATGCCCAGCACGCGGGTGGTGTTCAAACCGCGCAGGTAACCGAGCAATTGCTGGGCGATGGCGTAGGCCTGGTCCGGGTCGGCGGCCTCGTCCAGCAGCACGTCTTCATAGACAACCAGGTAATCGGCGACCCGATCGCGAAAATCCGGCAATACGGCTTCGCGGATGCGGTCGAAGGTTTTCTGGTGGGGTTTCATAGCGTGGTCCTTATAGATTTTATGTAAGCACTATTGATTCAGATAATAGTCAGCATCAAAGATTGCAAGTTCTGTTTTTTCCACAAAGGCGGAAAATCTCCCCATCGAGACGCAGTTCAAGGAAATCGCGCGATGAGGACGTTTATTCAACTGGCTTTAATGACCCTGATGATGAGCACTGTGGTCATGATCAACCCGGTAATCGCCGATGAACTGCGTACAGGCCATTTGCTGTCACTCGGCGGTAGCGTAGACTCGCTGCGGCACGAGCAGTCAGTGGGGGTGCTGTACAGCGAAAATACGGTCGACAACCTCAGCTACCTTGAACGCTACCACGCCACAGCCTTGAATGGCGCCAGAGATGCCCTTGATGGGCGCATCCGTGCAGCGTTCGTCAACAGTTCCGACCCTGAGTTGGCGATTGACTGGTTGATGAATTCGTTGCAAGGCACGTTTTTGTCGGTGACCGTTTACGACACGCTGGATGCGCTCGTGCAGGCTCACCCCGATGTGGTGGTGATGCTCGACACCCATAACCAACTGTTGACCCCGCGTAACGACCTGGTCGAGGCGCATTTTATCGCGCGCTTCTATGACGCGGACCTGCAGTACATCGCCAAGGCCGAAGGCTCGGTGCATAAGCAAGTGCCGTCGGTGTGGACGCATGACAAGGCGGCCCCGGAGATTGCCGCGCAGATCGAGCAGCAGCGCGATGTACAGCTCGATGCCTTGAAACAATTTGATGCGTCGCTCAAGGCATTAGTCCGAGCGGGTTGATGTGAACTTTTCCTTTTATATATTCAGGATTTCTATGCGCTCTTTTTTTGCCCCGGCCCTGGCTGTCGCTTCTTTGTTACTGGCCGGTTGTGTTTCCGCTCCGAATGCTCCGACATTGACCCTGCATACCGCCAAGACCCCCGAAGGTTATATGCAATGCGTGTTGCCCAAGCTTGAAAAACACAACCTCACCTCGACCGTGACGCAGAATTCGCGCCACGCCAAGGTGGTGTTGACCAGCAAGGTTGCCGCCGATGATGTACTGGAGGCCTACAAGAGCCAGGACGGCACCAAGGTGTTCCTGTATGAGCGCAAGCCGCTCGCGTCGACCATCACGCCGTCGCGCCTGGAATTGACGGCGCAAGAGTGCAAGTAACCGCAGGCCACCCATAACTCGGTGGGCGCGAGGGTTGGCTCAAGGGGTTGCTTCGTGGCTGAAGCTGTCGACAACCTTGACCAACCCTTGAGCCGCCAACGCCACCAACTCAGCGCCTTTCTCCACGGTCGCCAGGGCCGGGTCCGAGCCCATGCGCCCGTCGGGGAAGCGCGCACGGAAGTCCAACGCTTCACGGATCGGCCCGGTGTTGGCGATCTGCGGCGAATAATCGGCAGACTTGATCGACTCCGGATAAGCCCATTGCGTCACGGCAATTTCCGACGGCGTGGCATGGCTGCCGTGGCCGACCGGGAACTGCCGGTGAGCCAGCTCGTTGACGCCTTCCAGATCCCACCAGTTCACCAGTTTCAGCGCAAACCCGGCCGGTTGGCGGGCGAAGCTGGCGGCGGCATACAGCTCGGAAAACGCCGCTTCGATCGTGGCGATGTTGCCGCCATGGCCATTGAGAAACAGGATCTTTTCGAAACCATGCCCGGCCAGCGAACGCACCCAGTCGCCAATCGCGGCAATAAAGGTGGAAGGGCGCAGCGAAATGGTGCCGGGAAAGCCCAGGTGGTGCTGGGCCATGCCGATATTGAAGGTCGGGCCGATCAGGATGTCTGCGTGTAGCTGCGCTTGGTGGGCGATGATTTCCGGGCACATCCAGTCGGTGCCCAGCAGGCCGGTGGGGCCGTGTTGCTCATTCGAGCCGATCGGGATCACCACCGTGCGGCTGCGCTCCAGAAACTGCCCGATCTCGATCCAGGTGGACTTATGTAGAAGCATGCGACGCTCTCTTTATCGGTGGGGACAGGCTAACCGCCACGGATTGTACGACTACTCGCCACCTGTTGGGGTTTGCAGTTGAGGTAGGTCGAAGACTTCAGCCAGCGCTGGTCCGGGTACCACGAGAACATGAACTGCCCATCCTTGAGTTTGTCCACCACCTGGCGCGCCACCTGCGGGCGCACTGCCGGGCAGCCCTGGCTGCGGCCGATACGGCCTTCGCGCTTGCTCCACAATGGGTTGACGTAGTCGGCGGCGTGAATCACCAGGGCACGGTCGCGCGCCTGATCATTGAAGCCCGGCTCCAGGCCGTCCATGCGTAACGAATAGCCATGGGTGCCCAGGTAACTTTCCTGGGTACGGAACAGGCCCAGGCTGGACTGGTGGCTGCCTTCACGATTGGAGAACTGGGTGGCGAAGTTTTCCCCGGACTTCGCACCGTGGGCCACCAGGTCGCGCAGCACCAGGGTCTTTTTGCGTAAATCGAAAATCCATAGCCGACGAGCGGTCGAAGGCTGGGAATAGTCAATCACGGCCAGGCGCTCGGAACGCTCTTCACCATTATTGACCGCGCACTGCACCGCGTTCAGCGCGCTTTTGAGTACAGTAGGATTGAGTTCTGGAGCCGAGCGCGCCAGGCTGCTATACAAGGAAACAGGGTTGCCGTCGGCGGCGAGCACAACGGTGCTCAGCGTAGCCACGGTCAAGGTCATCAGGCCGAGGCGGCACATAAAAGTCAGCATCTACAGTACATCCCCCCACTGTGGATTGGAGCAAAGCTATTGTTCAAAAAACACGCATGTTACTTGAGCATTTGCTTGCTCGTTGCACCGCTGGTCGCTACAGCCGACGAAGTACCGATGGGCACGTTACCGGTGATTCCAGCCAGCCCGGTCCAACAGGCCCTCGCGCAGTTGCCCAGCGTGTGCCCCAGCCTTGCGTCGCGCATCGACGCGGCGACATTGGCGCGTCTGCAGGCATTCTATCGGCAGCAGGGCGATGTGCCGCTGTGGGTCGCCGAACGCCGCCAGGCACTGCAAGCGCAGTTGCTGATGCTGGCCGACGACGGCCTGGACCCCACCCACTATAGCCTGCCCCCGGCGAACGCCACGGACAACGTGCTGTGCAGCGATATCGGCAGCAGCGAACAGTACCTGCAAGCCCTGCAGGATTTGCATTACGGACGCCTGCAGCAATCGCGCTTCGAACCGCTGTGGCATTTCCAGCCGCCCACCCGCGACCTGGATACCGAGGTGCTGGCCTTCGCCGCCACCGGGCTGCACGACATGGCGCAAGCCTTCGACCAGGCCCGGCCCAGCGCGGATTTATATCGCAGCCTGCGCAACGTCTATTCCACGCTGCGTAAGCAGCCATTACCGCATTGGGACGCGGTCGCCGGCGGGCCGCTGTTGCGCCCCGGCATGGAAGACCCGCGCGTGCCGGAACTGGCGCGGCGCCTCTACCGTGGTGGTTATCTCGCCAGCGAACCCAAGGACAACGGCAAGCTGTACCGCGACGAACTGGTCAAGGCGGTCAAGGCCTTCCAGGTCGGTCACTCATTGCAATCCGACGGCGTGATCGGCGCCGGCACCGTGGCCGAACTCAACATCAGCCCGGCGGTGCGCCGCGAACAGTTGCGCATCAACCTGGAGCGCTTCCGCTGGCTGAGCCAGGACCTGGAGCCCGAAGGCGTGGTGGTCAACGTCGCCGCGGCGCAATTGAGTGTCTATCAGAGTGGCATCCCGGTGTGGCAAACCCGCTTGCAGGTCGGCCGCGCCGAACGCCAGACACCGCTGCTCAAATCACGCATCAACCGGTTGACCCTCAACCCGACCTGGACCGTGCCGCCCACCATCATGCGCGAGGACAAACTCCCGGCCATCCGCCTCAACCCCGAATACCTGCGCCAGCAGAACCTGCAAGTGCTCGATCCCGAAGGGCGCCCGCTGGCCCCCGAACACATCGACTGGGCCCGCCCCGGCAACATCCTGCTGCGCCAGGAAGCCGGCCCGCGCAACCCGCTGGGCAAGATCGTGCTGCGTTTCCCCAACCCGTACTCGGTGTACCTGCACGACACGCCCAGCCAACCGCTGTTCACCAAAGGCCCGCGTGCGTTCAGCTCGGGTTGCGTGCGGGTCGAACAACCGTTGCTGCTGCGCGACCTGCTGGTGAGCCCGGCGGAGCGCGTTCGCACCGATGAATTGCTGGCCACCGGCGTGACCCATGAATTCCGCCTGGCGACGCCGGTGCCGGTGTTGCTCGGGTACTGGACCGTGGAAGTGGATCGCCAGGGCGAGTTGGTGTATGCGCCCGATATCTACGGGCGTGACCCCGTGTTGATGAAAGCCATGGGGAGCGTGCTCTGATTTGTCACCGCCCACAGCACACGCCATGACGCTGCCTTTCGTGAAGATGCACGCCCACGGCGACGACTTCCTCATCATCGATCGCCGTGGTCTGGATGATCCGATCAGCGCGCAGGTCGCTCGCCGTCTCGGCAATCGCCACACCGGCATCGGCTTCAATCAGTTGGCGGTGGTGCTCGATTGCGCAGACGCTGCCGCACGGATCAAATTCTGGAACCCCAATGGCACGCCCCTGCAAACCTGCGGCAGCGCTACGCGCGGTGTGGCCGAGCGGCTGATGCATGAAGCCGGCACCGATTCCATCGTGCTGCGTACCGACCGCGGTTTGCTGACATGTGTGCGTGAGTCGGGGCGGCGGGTGTCGGTGAATATGGGCGCGCCATCGCTGGGCTGGGCCGCGGTGCCGCTGGCCGAGTCGATGGACACACTGTACTTGCCCCTCGAAGGCGACCCGGCGGCGTGCAGCATGGGCAACCCCCATTGCACCTTCTTTGTCGCGGACCTCGGCGCTGTCGACGTGGCAACCCTGGGCCCGGCCCTGGAAACCCACGTGCTGTTCCCCGCCAGGACCAATGTGCATTTTGTCCAGGTCATCGATCGTGGGCATATTCGCCTGCGGATCTGGGAGCGCGGCGGCGGCGTGCCGCTCGGGTCCGGCTCGTGCTGCTGCGGCGCGGTGGTGAATGGGATTCGCCGCGGCTTGCTCGACGACCGCGTCGAGGTGCAATGCGACGGCGGCACAGTCACCGTGCAGTGGGACGGGCAGGGCGGCGTGGTGTTGACCGGGAGCGTGGAGCCGATCATGCAAGGCATCGTCTATGTGCCCATAGGGTAAATTGAGTTCCGGCAGCGGTTCATCCGGTGCCGGCGGTTGAGCGTCGGCGGAGCGGGTAAAGCCGGTTCACGCCAGCACAATGTAGTCGTTCTGCTGGAGCACCGGCCGGTGCGGGGCTTGGACGAGGTGAAGGTAACGGCCGTCGGCCAGATCGATGGGCAGGCAGTCGTCGATGTCCAGCACGCCGTCGGTGTGGGCCTGTGACCAGTGACGCAGCAGCTGTTGCTTGCCTTTGCCCGTCGCTTCCTTTTTGTCGCGGGCAACCACCAGCAGGTAGTGATGCGCCTCGCCAAAGCGGTTGGTCTCATAGCCGCCCAGGTTGATGAAGTACAGGCGCTGCGCGCCGGCCTGGGGCGCCAGGTGGCTGAGTTCGACTTTCCAACCGTCGACGCCATCGACCGCCATCCACGAATCGATATGCACGCCCTTGGGGCTGCCAAACCAGGCATCGCGTAACTGTGGGTAGGTGGCTTCCAGCGTATCCGCCACGGCGAATACCACGTCATGGACTTCGATCCTGGCCCGTGGGTGCTTGCCCCCGAGCATCACGACAAACAGCATTGCAGGCCCTTCCGGCGATTTGGCAAAAGGCAACCATACTTCGATTGAACCCTTTTGTCCGGTGAATGCCACACTGTTAACCCGCGAACGCATCAGGAGGTTGTCATGCGAACCATCGATCTGGCCGGTGTTCCGGTCCCTGTCATCGGCCAGGGTACCTGGCGCATGGGCGAAGACCCGGACCGGCGCCGCGCCGAAGTCGCGGCGTTGCAGTGCGGTATCGACGAGGGCATGACCTTGATCGACACCGCCGAAATGTACGGCGAAGGCGGCGCCGAAAGCGTGGTCGGCGAGGCCATTCGCGGCAAGCGCGAGCAGGTGTTCCTGGTGAGCAAGGTCTACCCCCGCAACGCCAGCCGCCGGGGCGTACCGCGCGCGTGCGATGCCAGCCTCCAGCGCCTGGGCACCGATTACATTGACCTGTACCTGCTGCACTGGCGCGGTCAGTACCCGCTGGCAGAAACCGTCGAGGCGTTCGAGCGCTTGCGCGAAGCCGGCAAGATCGGCCGCTGGGGTGTTTCCAACTTCGATGTGGCCGACCTGCAGGAACTTGCGTCACCGGCCTGCGCGACCAACCAGGTGCTCTACAACATCCAGGAGCGCGGCATCGAATTCGACCTGCTGCCGTGGTGGCAACAACATCACTTGCCGTTGATGGCTTACTGTCCGATCGCGCAAGGCGGCGAATTACTGTCCAGCCCGACCCTCAAGCAGATCGCCCATCGGCATCAGGCGACGCCCGCGCAGGTCGCGCTGGCCTGGGTAGTGCGTCAGGACGGGATGATCGCCATCCCCAAGGCCGTCACGCTAGAGCATGTGCGGCTCAACGCCGCCGCCGCGCAACTGGTGCTGGACGAACACGACCTCGACGCCATCGACCGGGTGTTCGGAGCGCCCAAGCGCAAGCATCCGCTGGCGATGGTGTGAGGCGATAAAACCAGCATGGGGCGTGCCGCGTCAGCCGCTCACGCCATGCAACTCGCAGTATTCGTCCCAACTCATCCCCGCCATCTGCGCCACTTCCTTATGCACTTCGAGGCGTTGCGCTTCGAATGCCTGGGCGGATTCGGCCGTCAGCTTGAGGGTCAGCTCCCAGGCAAATAGCCCCAGGCGCTCGGCTTCGGCTTCGAACGCCTCATGCAGGCGTTCGGCGCGGTATTGCGCAAGGGTTTCGCCTTTGGCCTGGGCGGCCAGCGGGTTCAGAGTGTCCAGTTGGGTGAGGACATCCGGGTGTGCCTGCAGAAATCGGTCCAGCGCGAGTTGATGGGTATCGCCGGGTTGGGACACAGGTGGGTTCCTCGAAAAAAAGTCAGGCATCTGCGCCGGTGTCTTGGCAAGCCTGTCTACGCCGGGCGCGTTTGCGCATGCGGCGGTTTATCCGGGTGCGTATGGGGTCGAGGACGAAAAGTAACAGGTATGCGGTCAGCACCAGCGTCAGGTCGATCCAGGTTTCGCTGATCGGCCCTAAAAACAGCTCCATAACCGCCTTGGCCAGGTAGAGCAAGGCAACCCCACATAACCACAGCAGTGCGTTAAACATCAGTGGGTGCATAGTATTAGACCGTTTGTGTTGCATCTCAAGCCAAGCTCCTTGCTGCTGGCGATTTCAGCGTGTTTCCCTTGCTGCGCGATCCGGGAACCCTGAAAAAGTCGCAGATATTACATCTTGAAACAGGCTTAGGGGCTGCTTCTTATCAGAAAGTTCCGTGGCTAAAGCGCAAGCGCGCACATGAGCGTGCTGAGAAACCTGAAAAATCAACTGGGCGACCGCAACGGCTTTTCGTGCCGCGCCTGGTCATGTGTGGCGTTGGCCGGTGTGTTCCCGGCCCTGTCTTCGAGGGGCTGCGCGCCGGCCGCGAGGGCGCGCTGTGTGTTATTCGGCGTCGGCGGCGTGCGCCTCGACGCCGACCCGAGCACCCACGGCGATCACGATGGCCGTGGCGCTGTACCAGGTTGCGTGCGCGGCGGGTCTAGGCCTGGGCCGATCGGTATTCGCGCTGGGTCTGTTCGATCTCTTCGACCAAGCCCTCGATCCTCGCCAGGCGCGCACGGTTGTCGTGGTCCCACGGATGAAAGCCTGGCTTGAAGTAGTGCAGCCACGGCCGCAGCATCCGCGGGAACACGCCCTTGGGTCCATACAAAAACTTGAGCATGCGCCAGAACCCTTGCACATGCCCGCCGGCCTTGCGGTCGGCAATCAGCAGGCGCAGGTGGAAGTCGAACACCACCAGCCAGAAGAGCAGCGTCGTGGTCAGCATGCTCCCGGTGCGCAGCAGGTAGCGCAGGGGGCCCGGCTTGATCACGCGGCTCCACACGTCAAACGCCACCGCCTTGTGCTCGGTTTCTTCGAGGGCATGCCAGTACCACATCTGCTGGTAACCCTTGAGTGAATCGCCGAAGCGCGAAGGGTCGCTCAGGAGGATTTCCGCGAGCATCGCGGTGTAATGCTCCAGGGCGATGGTCACCGCCAGGTTGAACGCCGGCGGCAGGTGTTTTTTCTGCAGGTCGAGGAAGAATTTCAGGCGCCGGTCCAGGCGATGTGCCGGCAGGCCTGCGGCTTGCAGTAAGTCGTTATAGGCGAGGTGTTCGCGGCTGTGCATGGCCTCCTGGCCGATAAAACCCTGGATCTCCTGTTTCAGCGCCGGGTCATCGATGCGTTGGCGGTAGTGGCGCACGCTGTCCATGAAAAACAGCTCGCCCTGGGGAAACAGCAGCGACAACGCATTGAAAAAATGCGTGATGAACGGACCTTGTTCGTGCCAGTCCTTGATGCGTTCGGCCGGCAAGGCAAAGCGGATATCGCGACGGATCGGTAGCATGGGGCTTGCTCCTGTTCAGAGACGGCTCTCGTCGTTGCTGTCAAACAGCGGCGTTGGGCGTTTGGGGGCCATGCGCTTGCTGGCGAACACCACCAGCGCTTGATAGGCCGCCGGCAGGCAGCGGGTGAGCAGGTCGAGAACATACGCATCGCGGCCGATGAGCACGCGGCGTTTATTCTTGCGCACGCCCTGCAGGATCACTTTGGCGGCCTGGTCGGCGTCGGTGATGAACAGCTTTTCGAAATCGGCGCGGGCCTGCTGTTCGCTGTGGATCAAAAAGCCGGTCATGTTGGCGTCGATGCGGCTGCTACGGCAGATATCGGTGCGGATGCCGCCGGGGTGGACACAACTGGCCGAGACGCCGCAACGTTGCAGGTCCAACTCCTGGCGCAGGGCTTCGGTAAAGCCGCGCACCGCGAATTTGCTGGCGTTGTAGCCGCTCATGCCGGGCTGGGCAAACAGCCCGAACACGCTGGACGTGTTGACCACATGGCCGTCGCCGCTGGCCTTGAGATACGGCAGGAAGGCCTTGGTCCCGTACACCACGCCCCAGAAGTTGATGCCGATGATCCATTCCAGATCGCTGTAGTCCACGCCTTCGACGGTGCTCGACAGCGCCACTCCGGCGTTGTTGAAGATCAGGTTGACCTGGCCGTGCTCGGCAGCGCAACGCGCCGCCCAGTCTTGCATGGCGTGCCGGTCGGACACATCCAGCACCTGGGTGGTCACCCGCACCGGCGCCAGGGTGGCGGTTTGAATCAACGCCTCGGTCTGGTCCAGGCCTTGGCTGTTCTTGTCCGCCAGCGCCAGGTGGCAACCTTCGCGCGCCAGGGCCAGGGCCAATGCGCGGCCCATGCCGGATGCCGCGCCGGTGATCGCCGCCACGCGGCCGTTGAATGACTTCATGACAGGCTCCCTTCTGCGGTGGAATGTGGCGCGGCCATTGCGCGGGGCGCCGCGTCAATCGGTGCCATGCTGGCGACATAATCCTTGAGTGCAAAATGCCGGGTGATCTGCTTGAAGCGCCAGGTTGAGCCGGGCCACAGGGTGGTGTTCTTGCCGGTGCGAGGGTCGAGGTACCAGCTCCGGCAGCCGCCGGTGTTCCAGATGGTGCGCGTGAGTTTGTCCTGCAATTGGTGGTTGTAGGCTTGTTCCACCGCGGGTTTGACCTCCACCGTGGCAATGCGGTGGCGCTGCATTTGTTGCAGCGCATCGAGGATGTAGGCGACCTGGGCTTCGATCATCAGGATCATCGAGTTATGCCCCAGGCCGGTGTTGGGGCCGATGATCAGGAACAGGTTCGGGTAGCCCGGCACCGTGCTGCCTTTGTAGGCATGGGCGCCGTCGTGCCAGGCGTCCATCAGGTCGACGCCGTGACGCCCGATGATGCAGTCGCGGGGCAGCGGGTCGGTGGCTTGGAACCCGGTGCCGAAGATCAGGCAATCGGCCGGGTGCTTGACGCCGTCGGCGGTGATCACACCATCGGCTTCGATGCGCAGCACGCTGTCGGTCACCACCTGCACATTGCTGCGCGACAACGCTGGGTAATAGTCGTTGGAGATCAGCACGCGCTTGCAACCGAGGGTGTAGTCCGGCGTCAGCGCCTTGCGCAGGGCAGGGCGGGTGACGTGTTTGTGCAAGTGGCGCAGGGCGACTTTCTGCACCATCTTCATCAGCCGTGGGTGCCGGGCAAAGCCCACCACGCGGCCTTCCAGCGCCCAATACAAGGCGCCGCGCACCAGCCGTTGGGTGAAGGGCAGGTGCTTGAATGCCCAGCGCTCAACGCGGGAAATCGCTCGGTCGGGCTTGGGCATGATCCATGGCGGGGTGCGCTGGAACAGGTCCAAATGAGCGACCTGCGGCGCGATCTGCGGCACGAACTGAATGGCACTGGCGCCGGTGCCGATCACCGCCACGCGTTTGCCCTTCAGGGCATAGGCGTGGTCCCACTGCTGGGAGTGAAAGCGCTGGCCCTTGAAGCTGTCCAGCCCCGGGATATCCGGCAGCGCCGGGCGCGACAAGCCGCCCATGCCCGATACCAGCACCCGCGCGCTGACCTGGCGCCCATTGCTGAAGCTCAGTTGCCAGCGTTGTTGCTGCTCATCAAACACCGCACGTTGCAGGCCCATGCCGAAGCGCAGATACGGCGCCAGCGCGAAACGTCGGGCGCATTGCTCCAGGTAGGCGCGGATCTCCGCTTGCGCGGCGAATTGGCGGGTCCAGTCCGGGTTGGGCGCAAACGAAAACGAATAGACGTGGGACTGCACATCGCAGGCGCAGCCAGGGTAGTGGTTGTCGCGCCAGGTGCCGCCGAGTGTCTCGGCCTGTTCGGCGATAAAGAAGTCGCTAAAGCCGGCTTCCTTGAGCTTGATCGCCATGCACAGGCCGGCGAAGCCTGAACCGATGATGGCGATGTCGATGGAATCACTGTGGGCATTCATAGGCGGGCCTGCGTGGGCATCGGATGTGCTCCTGTTTTTGTTTTGTCTTTTAGATAGAACACCATTGCAAAGGAAAATTGAATTACTTATTTTAAAAAAGATTTTAAATAATCTACCTGAAAATATCGCCTAGGCTAGTCCCTGGCTCCTTATGTGCGACGGTATGCACGAAGTTTAGGTCCAGGGTGTGGGCGATGGCTGAGGCCTTGATCAATTCCGGTCGGGCGGTCGGCAGCAGGGAAGCAGAGGACCGAGCTATGGCTGTCGAATGGGTTATTGCTGCGGGTGTGCTGGTCGGTGCGAGCGTGGTGGCATGGGGCTTCAGTGCCTGGATGACACGGCGCATCGAAGCGGCCGTTCCAAGTAACGGGCGCTTTGTGGACGTCGATGGCGAGCGCTTTCACTATCTCGACGAGGGCAAGGGCCCACCGCTGGTGATGATTCACGGGCTGATGGGCAGCAGTCGCAACCTGACCTACGCCTTGTCGGGGCAGTTGCGCGAGCATTTCCGGGTCATCACGCTTGACCGGCCTGGCTCGGGCTATTCGACCCGGCATCCCGGCACGGCGGCGGACCTGCCGGCCCAGGCCCGGCAAATCGCGGCTTTTATCCAGGCGCTGGGCCTGGATCGACCGCTGGTGCTGGGGCATTCCCTCGGTGGCGCGGTGGCCCTGGCGCTGGCCCTCGACCATCCCCACGCGGTCTCCGGGTTGATCCTGGTGGCACCGCTAACCCATCCCCAGCGCCTGTTGCCGCTGGTGTTCCTGTCATTGGCGGTGCGCCCGGCGTGGCTGCGTCGCTGGCTGTCGCACACGCTGACGATGCCGATCGGCCTGCTGACCAAAGGCTCGGTGGTCAAGGGCGTGTTCGCCCCCGATCCTGCACCAGCGGACTTCGCCACACGCGGCGGCGGGCTGCTCGGCATGCGCCCGGCCAACTTCTATGCGGCCTCCACCGAGATCAACCAGGTCAACGATCACCTGCCGGGCATGGTCAAGCGCTACCCGCAACTGACCCTGCCCATCGGCCTGATCTACGGCGCAAAGGACAAGGTGCTGGACTTTCAAAAGCACGGCCAGGCCCTCGCGAGCCGGGTGCCCGGCCTCAAGCTGCAACTGGTGGAGGGGCGCGGCCATATGTTGCCGATCACCGCGACGGAGCGTGTTGTGGCGGTGGTGGAACAGGTGGCCAAACGGGCCCGATCACCGCAAAACACCACCGTCCTGCATCCACCGTTGGCCCTGGCGAACAAATAATCGGGCCATCCGAGTCGCGGCACAACGGCGTCAATGCGCGCTCTAGACACCTGACCAGCCAGCTGAAAAAGAGACTGCTCGGTCACGCAAAAAAGGGCTCGATAAACTAGTTGACGACCTAACGATTCCGCGTTATTTATTTAAAAAAATATTTCAATGTTTGTTTTGAAATGATTTTTGAAATGCCTAAGAGCGAATAACAATGAAAAAAACGTCTTTTATCGCATGGTTGATTTCCCGGAGCCTTCCGCGCTCCTTGAACCTGTTTTGCACCTGCCCCGTCCGGAGGTTGCCATGAATCAGACCCTGGCCACCCCGCAGGTCTGGGCCGACGGCAAACGCCACCTGTGGTGGCTCGGCATCCTGCCCCTGGCAACGCCTTTACTCGCCGGCACACTGGCAATCACCAGCGGCGTGCAACAACTGTGGTGGGTTGGCGTATTGGTGATCTTCGGCCTCATCCCGCTGATCGATGGCCTGTTGGGCGAAGACGTGAGTAACCCGCCCGAGTCCGCCGTCAACCACCTCGAATCGCAACGCTACTACCGCTGGATCATCTACACCGGCGTGCTGTTCGTCATCGCTTCGGTGGTGATCACCGGTTGGCTGGCGGCCGGCGGTATCGACTGGATCATCAACGGCGGTTTGCTCCAGGCCACCGCCGCGCTGGAACCTTCGAGCTGGCTGGCGAAAACGGCCGCCTATCTCACCTCGCGCACCCAACTGCACGGCCAGGTCAGTGCCTTCACGTACCTGGGCATGGCCATGTCCACGGGTGCGGCGACTGGCATCGCGATCAACACCGCCCACGAGCTGGGGCACAAACCCAAGCCGCTGGAAGTGTTCCTGGCCAAAGTCACTTTGGCGCCGACGTTCTACGGGCACTTCTATACCGAACACAACCGGGGTCATCACGTCCGTGTCGCCACCCCGGAAGATCCGGCCAGCTCGCGGCTGGGGGAAAGTTTCTGGGCTTTCCTGCCGCGCTCGGTGTGGTTCAGCGCACGCTCGGCGTGGAACCTGGAGCGCGAACGCCTGCGCAAACTCGGCCTGCCGGCCTGGCACTGGAAAAACGCCGTGCTCAGCGCCTGGCTGTACAGCGTGGTGTTGTGGGGCGCGATGATTGCCTGGTTGGGGGCGGCGGTGATTCCGTTCCTGATCATCCAGGGCATCTACGGCTTCTCGCTGCTGGAAGTGGTGAACTACGTCGAACACTACGGCCTTAAACGCCAGAAGTTGCCCAACGGTCGTTATGAGCGTTGCTCGCCGCGACACTCGTGGAACAGTAACCGGATCGTGACCAATATCTTTCTGTTCCAACTGCAACGGCACTCCGATCATCACGCCAATCCGACGCGCAGTTATCAATCGTTGCGTCACTTCGATGAATCGCCGCAACTTCCCTACGGTTATGCAAGCATGATTGTCTGGGCTTACGTGCCGTATTTGTGGCGACGACGGATGGACCATCGGGTGCTCAGGCATTATGCCGGGGATATCACCCTGACCAATCTTCAACCGTCCAAGCGTCTGCACTATCTGAAACAATACGGCGGCAATAGCAAAACGTTCTGAGATGAACTGAAAAAGTTACCTGGCGTGCTCGGGATCTTTGTCTCGCGCGGTTTCTTATCGCCCAGCGTTTATCGATTTCATTGCAAGAGAGTTGTTTGACCCCACAAAAATAAAAGCAAGGGAAGGACGTTCACCATGCAAACACCTGCCAAGTTCACCGCCCATATCTTATTGGCGGCATTGGGTCTGATTGTCTATCAGCAAGCCCAGGCTGCCCGTATTGAACCTGCCGGTAGTGCGTTTACTGCCCAAGGGCCCATCAGTTTTTCCAAAGGCAAGCTGATCAGTGCCGACTGCACCATCAAGGTGGCGGGCAAGGTTGCCGCCGACGGTTCGTCCGTCAATGTCGACAAGGTCGAATTCGACGGCGGCCTCAAGTGCAGCCGGGTCGAAGCGATCAACCTGCCGTGGATCTTGGTGGCCAAGGACACCCAAAGCGGCTCGATGTCGAAGATCAGCGTGGACGTCCACGCCTTCGGCCTGGGCGGCAAGTGCGGCCCCTCCACGGCCGACGGCACCTGGGATAACGCCACCGGCAAGTTGGAAGCCGCCAATGTGCCGATTGGCGAAGACTGCAAGATCAAGACGGTGTCGATCAAGATGCCGGCCAACTTCAAAGTTGTCGAATAGATATATCCGATAGTTGCAGCGGTAATTGAATTGAAATTTGGCTGGAAAGGGAAGTTCTGCAGTTTCTCCGTGACCTCTCGTTCATGGCCATTACCCCTGGCGAATGACTCGCCATAACATGTGAGGAAAAATAATGAAAAGTTTGAAAACTCTCGTGTCGTTGTCTGCTTTGGCCGTGTGCATGGGTGCGGCCTCGATGGCCGGTGCGGCGTCTTTTAGCCCTGTTGGGAAGACGTTCCAAACCGACGCTACGGGCACTATCGTCGTCAAATCCCCGTCGTCTTTTGGCGCTGCCGTGACGTGTAAAGCCGTTTTTTCAGGAACGGTTCGTTCTGATGGCAAGGCTGATATCACCAATGTGGTCGTGTCTCCCGGCAGCAGCACTCTGTGCAATTTGCCTCAGATCACCGGCTTGCCATGGTTGTTGACACCGGCCACCACCACTTCAGGCACCGCAACCAACGTCGGTTACACCATTACCGGTGTACCGCCTTTGATCCCCGGAACAAGCTGCGGCCCGTCCACCATTAACGTAGCTCTGGCTTCAACTACCGGTCCTCTGGATTCGGATAAAAGCATCACCCTGACTGCCGCTAACCAAGCGCTTTCCGGCGGTTGCACCGTGCAGTCGCTGAATGTCAAAGCCACTGGCGTCACCATTGTTCCTTGAAGTATGTAATCCGTGGAAAGGGTTGATCACCCGTTGAAAGGCAGGCGCCTCTAACGAGGCGCTTGTTTGGCGGGGTTTTCTTAAATACTAGAAATCGGCGCTACCGACTGACAACAACAAGAAAGTTGAGGGTCAAGACAATGCAACATGTTATTCCACGTATTTCTTTAGCCGCCGTGTTACTAGGGTTGGTGTTTGCTTCCTCCATGGTCAGTGCCGCAACATTTGCCCAGGCCGGTGCTGCTTTTAACGCAACCGGCACAATTGCGACGGGAATAAAGCCGTTGGTATGGACACCTATTCCCTGCAGCATTGCATTGACTGGACAAGTAGCGGCTGACGGTTCGAGTGCAACTATCACCGGCGCTACTTTTACCGGGAATGCCTTATGCAATATTTCCGGGCCATTGAATCTGCCTTGGACACTGGTGCCCACAAGTGCCACTACCGCGAGCCTCTCAGGCTTCATGCAGAAATTCGCCTACGACAGTTGCGCCACTCCCAGTGCAGTTGCGATGCAGTGGAGTGCTGCTGACGATACCTTCAGCCTCAGTAGCCCCCACACCGTGAACTCAACCTGCAGGCTGAACACGTTCAACTTTAAACCCTCGCCAGCGTTGACGATCACACCATGAATTGGATCGCCATCTACCGATTCAAATATGCCTTCAAGTGGGCAAATTAAAGCAGCAAGCGATCCGGCTGGGGCTGGTTCAGTGAGATAACAATATGGAGTGCCGCATGAATAATAAAAAACAACAGGTACAGGTTTTGCTGGGACTGGCATTGATGGGCGGGGTGATGGTTGCCACGCCCGTGCAGGCCGGCGGATTTTCCACACCGACTTATGGGGCACCTGGTTGGGGGCGCGCCTTTGGTGGTGGTTCGCTATTCAAGAACGACCCCAGTTCGGCGTACAACAACCCCGCCGCGATGGCGTTTGTGGACCAGAACGTCGCACAAATGACGGTCGACTACGCGCGCATCAAAATCAAATATAAGGGCGCGGCTAATGATTATCTGGGTAACCCTGTCTCGAACAGTCCAATAGGTGCGGATGGTTTCCCTGACCTTTCATCGCCAACGGTCAACAACAATGATGGTGGCGAGGGTGGTTTCACTGCCTGGTTGCCGACCGGGTTCATGGTGATGCCCCTGGGGGACCGATTCGCTTTTGGCTTGAGCCAAGTGGTGCCACAAGGGATGCGCTCAACTTGGGACGAAGACTCCAAACTTCGCGATTTTGCTGTGGACACCAGGATCGAAACCGTGGGATTGACCGGTTCGCTTTCGTTCAAAGTCAATGATCAGTTCGCCATCGGCGGTGGGCTTATTGTTCAACACAGTAAAGGGTTTGTGAGTCAGAACATCGATTTGTTGGCGGCGGCTGCCAACTCCCAGGACCCATTACTGGGCAGTATTGACTTGCCGGCAGGTGTCGGAGGCGCGCTGATACGGGTCAAGGTCGACAATATCTCCACCGGCTGGTTTACCGGTATTACCTGGAAACCCACTGACCAAGACACCTTGGGCCTGAACTATCACGCCAAGATCAAGAACAAGATGACGGGCAAGTATAACATTCGTTCAGACTCGTACAGCTATGCCCTGATGACTCAACCGAACCCGTTCACTGGCACTGGCACGCTGGTTGGGTCGGCTTATCCTGGGCTGGCGTTGTACCCGGATGGCGCACATGCCAGTACCCAACTGGATATTCCCGCGACTGCGGGCTTTGACTGGGTGCATCAGTTCAATGACCGATTCACCTTGGGCGCAAGTGTGAACTGGACGCAGTGGTCGTCGTTCAAGAACCTCACGCTCAAGTCCGGCGATATCACCATCGTCTCAATCCCCTACAACTACAAGGACTCCTGGATGTACTCCCTCGGCGGCGACTTCCGTGCCACCGATGAACTGACGCTGCGTGCCGGTGTGGCCCTTGACCAGACACCAACCCGCAACTCGACCCGTGACCCCCGTATCCCGGATGGTGATCGTACGTTCTTGTCGTTCGGTGCGGGTTACGAGGTAAAGGCTGTAAAGGGCTTGAGTCTTGACTTGGCGTATTCCCATCAGTTCGTGCAGGAAGTGAAGCTGAAAACCAAAAACGTTGACCGCTTGGGTGGCGCCAGCCTGGACGGCAAGGCTGAGTCGTCAGGCGATGTGGTCAGCGTATCGGCCACCTACAAGTTTTAACAGATATCGAGGGCTATGGAGGAAGGCACTAAGCGCATCTGAATGCCTTCTTCCTGCTGTTTGCCCTCATTTACGGGTCGCCATGTGACCTATTCCGATTTTCGTATTCGTGACCCCGGTTGACGTGCTCAGCCCAGTATTTTTTTTGCCTAGGAGTTAAATAAAAATTTCAAAACATAATTTGAATTTGGCTTTTTTGTAGTGTTGCCCTATGCCGCAGTTCATATCGATCTGCGCCAGCGTTTGCTACGCCCTGAATCGAGTAGAGGTATCCCCATGGTGATCTGGTTATTGGTGGGTTTCGCAGCCGCGATTGCCCTGGCATATCGACAAGCCGCCGCTGTCCACTGGCTGGGCGCCGGCCTGGCCTGGCTGGCGGCCGGCTACCTGTTCAACGCGGTCGCCGTTTTCGGCACCACCGTCGTGGCGCTGCTAGTGGTCTTGCCCGCGTTGCTGATGACAATCAAACCGCTGCGTCGCAGCCTGCTGACTGGCAAGGCCCTCAGCCTGTTTCGTACAGTCATGCCGGCAATGTCCGACACCGAGCGCGCGGCCATCGAGTCTGGCACTGTGTGGTGGGATGCCGAACTGTTCAGCGGCCGACCCGACTGGCAGCGCCTGCTGCAAGCCGCGCCGGCCAGCCTGAGTGCCGAGGAACAAGCCTTCCTCGACAACGAAGTCGAAACCCTGTGCGACATCGCCAACGACTGGGAAACCACCCAGGTCTGGCAAGACATGTCCCCCGAGGGCTGGCAGTACACCAAGGACGCCGGTTTCCTTGGCATGATCATTCCCAAGCAGTACGGCGGCAAAGGCTTCTCCCACTACGCGCATTCGCAAGTGGTGATGAAGCTGTCGACACGCTGCTCGGCGGCGGCGATTTCGGTGATGGTGCCCAACTCCTTGGGCCCGGCGGAATTGCTGCTGCATTACGGCACCGATGCCCAGCGCAATTACTACCTGCCGCGCCTGGCGCGTGGCGAAGACATCCCGTGTTTCGCGCTGACCAGCCCGTATGCCGGTTCCGACGCCGGGGCGATTCCGGACCTGGGCATCGTCTGCAAAGGCCTGCACGAAGGCGAGGAAGTGCTGGGTTTCAACGTGACCTGGGACAAGCGCTACATCACCCTTGGCCCGATTGCCACGGTGCTTGGCCTGGCGTTTCGTGCGCAAGACCCGGACGGTCTGCTCGGCCAGCCGGGTTCGCTGGGCATCACTTGCGCGTTGATCCCAACCTCCCATCCGGGCGTGAACAGCGGTCGTCGGCACTGGCCGCTCAACGCGGTGTTTCAGAACGGTCCTACCACCGGCAAGGATGTGTTCATTCCCCTGGAGTGGGTCATCGGCGGGCGCGAACAGGTCGGCAACGGCTGGCGCATGCTGATGGAATGCCTGGCGGCCGGTCGGGCGATTTCCCTGCCGTCGGCCAACGTCGGCCTGGGCAAGGTCGCAGTACGCGGCACCAGCGCCTATGCGGCGATGCGCAAACAGTTCGGCCTGCCCATCGGCAAGTTCGAAGGTGTGCAAGCCCCGTTGGCGCGCATGGCCGGGCATTTGTATGCCTGCGACGCAGTGCGCAAGGTGTCGGTGGCATCGCTGGATGCCGGCGAAAAACCTTCGGTGATCTCCGCCATCGCCAAATACCACGTCACCGAGCGCGCGCGGATGATCGTCAACGACGGCATGGACATCGTCGCCGGCAAGGGCATCTGCATGGGCCCCAACAACTTCCTGGCCCGCGCTTATCAACAAAGCCCGATTGCGATCACGGTAGAAGGCGCGAACATCATGACCCGCTGCCTGATCATCTTTGGCCAGGGCCTGATCCGTTGCCATCCCTATGTGTTGCGCGAGATGGAAGCGGCGCGCAACCCCGATCGGCGCAAGGCGCTTGAAGCGTTTGACAGCGCAATGTTCGGCCATGTGAGCTTTGTGCTGGCCAATACGGTGCGCGCCGCAGTGCATTCGCTCACTGGCGGGCGCCTGATTTCCGCACCCGCCAAGACCGAGCCGGCGTTGGCGTCCTACTACCGTCAGGCCAATCGGCTGTCGGTGGTGTTGGCTTTGATCTCGGACGTTTCCATGGGTGTGCTCGGCGGTGCGCTCAAGCGCAAGGAAAGTATCACCGGGCGCCTGGGCGATATTCTTTCGCAGTTGTACATCTTGTCTTGCGTGCTCAAGCGCTTTGAAGATGACGGCCGGCCCCAGGCGGATTTGCCGCTGGTGCATTGGTCGGCCCAGGATGCGTTGCTGCGCGCCCATGAAGCCCTCGCCGAAACACTCGATAACTATCCGTCGAAAGCCGCGGCAGCGGTGGTGCGCGGCTTGAGTTTTCCGTTCGGTATTCCCCTGCGTAAACCCTCGGACCGGCTGTTGGCCCAGGTGGCGGATGTGGTGCAGACCCCCGGCGAAACCCGTGAGCGCTTGCTGGCCAATTCCTATATCCCACGTCCGGAAATCGACAAGCTGGCCTACGGCGAATTGGCTTTCCGCCTGTTGCCGCAGGTGGAGCTGATCGAAGCACGGCTCAAGCCTGCGATCAAACAGGGCTTGCTCGAACCGATGCCGATCGCCGCCACGGCCTTTGCCGCCTGGCGCGTCAAGGCGCGGGTGCTGGACTTGATCAGCAGCGATGAAGACGCCTTGCTCGCGCGCTATGTGGAATATGCCGACCACGGCATTCAGGTCGACGACTTCCCGCAGGACTTCGGTCTGCTCGAGGCGTTGCAGCAGCGTAAGCACGTGTTGCAACCGTCTACCCAGCGTCGTACCAGCCAGGGCGAGAATGCTTCGGTCAATTGAGTGGCACTGAATGAACGCGCCTACATGGCTCGGGCGTTCATACCGATACCGTATCGTGAGTGGATGTTTATATGAGTGACAGCTACCTATCGTTCGTCAATTCTCCCTGGGGCCGACGCCTGGCCCAGGCCATCGGCCTGCCGCAACCGTTGCTGCTGCAACGTCATCGCCGTGGCCAGCAAGGCCTGGCCAACCCGGTGATCGTCGCGGGGGCAGGGCGCCTGGCTGTGCAAGTGCAACAGATTTTCAGCGCCACCGACACGGTTGCCGCCACTGCGGCGACCCTCAAGGCGCCGTCTACGGTCAAGGTGCAGGGCGCGGTGTTCGATGCCACTGGCGTCGTCGACCTGCAGCAACTCGATGAGCTCTACGTATTTTTCCACGCCAACGCCAAGCGCCTCGCCCAGCATGGCCGCGTGGTGGTGCTCGGCACTGCTCCCGAAGACTGTCGGGATTTGCCCCAGGCCATCGCCCAGCGCGCCCTCGAAGGGTTGGTGCGTTCGCTGGCCAAGGAACTGCGCCGGGCGATCACCGTGCAATTGATCTACGTCGCGCCGGGGGCCGAAGACGCCCTGGAGAGCAGCCTGCGCTTCTTTCTGTCGCGTCGTTCGGCCTATGTGTCGGGGCAAGTGGTGCGCCTGGAAAAACCGCTGGACGGCCCTGTCACGGTCAACTGGGACACCCCCTTCGCCGGCCGCCGCGCACTGGTCACCGGTGCCTCCCGTGGCATCGGCTTGGCGATTGCCCAGGTATTGGCCCGCGACGGCGCCCATGTGGTGTGCGTGGATGTGCCCCAAGCCGAGGACGCGCTGCAACATGCCGCCGCCAGCGTCGGTGGCTCGGCGTTGCCACTGGACATTACCGCAGCAGATGCGGCCTCGCTGTTGCAGGCCCATGTCAGCCAATCCGGCGCCTTCGACGTGGTGGTGCATAACGCCGGGATCACCCGCGACAAGACCATCACCAAGATGACCGAAGCGGCGTGGCGCAGTGTGCTGGCGGTCAACCTGCAAGCGCCGTTGCAACTGAGCCACGCGTTGCTGGAATGCCAGGGCCTGAACCCGGGCGGGCGTATCGTCTGTGTGTCGTCGATTTCCGGCATCGCCGGCAACCTCGGGCAAAGCAACTACGCCACTTCCAAAGCCGGGGTGATCGGCCTGGTCCACGGCCTGGCACCGTTGGCGGCGGCGCAGCAGGTCACGGTGAACGCGGTGGCGCCGGGGTTCATCGAAACCCAGATGACCGCGAAGATCCCGCTGCTGATCCGCGAAGCCGGGCGGCGCATGAATTCGCTGTCCCAGGGCGGCCAGCCGATCGACGTGGCCGAGACCATCGCCTGGCTGGCCCACCCGGCGTCCGGCGGCGTCAACGGCCAAGTCGTGCGCGTGTGCGGCCAAAGCCTGCTGGGAGCTTGAACCATGGACTACGTGACGCAGATCATCGATCCGCCGCCGTCGCAGCCCCAGTTGTTGCTGGACGGCCTGCGCGCCTTGCGCAAACCCAAGCTCGACGGCGCGCCTGAGTTGCCCAAGGCGCGTCTGGTGCGTTCGGCGGTGGAATTGCCGGCCACCGGCATCGCCGCGTATGGCCGCGCCTGTGGTTTCCGGCATGAGCAGGGCGTGCCGCTGGCCTACCCGCAGGTGCTGGCGTTCCCGTTGCACCTGATGCTGCTGACCCGGCCGAGTTTCCCGTACCCGGCCAGCGGCATGGTCCACCTGGCCAATCGCATTCGTCAGCACCAGCGCTTGCACGCGGGCCAGGCCCTGCGCCTGGAGGTGTATTGCGAGCGTTGGGTGGCGCACCCCAAGGGCCAGGCGCTGAGCATCGCCACCCGGGCCTACGGTGCGGACACGCTGCTGTGGGAAAGCGACAGCCTGTACCTGCGGCGCGACGTGAAAAACCCGGTGGGTGAGCCATGGGCGGACGTGCTGCCCTTGCAGGAAGAAGGCCTGTTGCGCACCCAGCGCTGGGTGCTGCCCGCCGATCTGGGCCGGCGGTTTGCCAAGGTCTCGGGGGATTTCAACCCGATTCATACCTCGCTGATCGGCGCAAAACTCTTTGGCTTTCGCCGCGCCATCGCCCACGGCATGTGGACATTGGGCCGCGCATTGGCCGCCGAGCAACCGCCGGGTGGCCTGGATCAGGCGCAAGCGCACTGCGACTTCAAGCTGCCGATCTTCCTGCCCGGCCAGGTCGCGCTGTGGCGCCGCCCCGTGAGCGGCCCGCGGCGTGAGTTCGAAGTGCGCAATTTCGCCGGTGACAAACCGCACATGCGCGGGCTTTTTATCTGGAACGAGCGTCTTAAATGAATGACTACAGCTTCAACCCGGCCCCGACCCGCCGCGTGGCGATCATCGGCGGCAACCGCATTCCGTTTGCCCGCTCCAACACGGTGTACGCCCACGACAGTAACCAGGATTTGCTGGTGGCCGCGCTGCAAGGCCTGGTCGACCGCTACAACCTGCATGGCCAGCGCCTGGGCGAGTTCGCCGCGGGCGCGGTGATCAAGCACTCGCGGGATTTCAACCTGGCGCGCGAGTCGCTGTTATCGACCACGCTGTCTGCGCAAACCCCGGCCTACGACCTGCAACAAGCCTGCGGCACGGGCCTGGAAGCGGCCTTGCTGGTGGCGAACAAGATCGCCCTCGGCCAGATCGATGTGGGCATCGCCGGTGGCGCCGACACCACGTCCGACGCGCCCATCGGCCTCAATGAAGCGCTGCGCCACACCTTGCTTGCGGCCAATCGCGCCAAGGCCATGGGCGACAAGGTGAAGGCGCTGCTGAAGGTGCGTCCGTCGATGTTCTTCAAGCCGCTGCTGCCGCGCAATGGCGAACCGCGCACCGGTCTGTCGATGGGCGAGCACTGCGAAGAAATGGCCAAGCGCTGGCAGATCAAGCGCCTGGCCCAGGATGAATTGACCCTCAGCAGCCACCAGCGCCTGGATGCCGCCTATCAACGCGGTTTCTTCGACGACCTGATCAGCCCCTATCGCGGCCTGGCGCGGGACAACAACCTGCGCGCCGACACCAGCCTGGAGAAGCTCGCCAGCCTGTCCCCGGCCTACGACCGCCAGAACGGCACGCTCACGGCGGGCAACTCCACACCGCTGACCGACGGCGCCTCGGTGGTGCTGTTGGCCAGTGAAGCGTGGGCCGCCGAACACGGCTGGCCGGTATTGGCCTACCTGCGCACGGGCGAGACCGCGGCGGTGAACTTTGTCGACGGCAGCGAAGGCCTGCTGATGGCGCCGGCCTATGCCGTGCCGCGCATGCTCAAGCGTGAGGGCCTGGGCTTTGCCGACTTCGATTTCTTCGAGATCCACGAAGCGTTCGCCGCCCAGGTGCTCTGCACGCTCAAGGCTTGGGAAGACGCCGACTACTGTCGCCAACGGCTGGGGCTGGACGCACCGCTGGGCACCATCGACCGCGCCAAGATGAACGTCAACGGCGGCTCCCTGGGCTGCGGGCATCCCTTCGCCGCCACCGGGGGCCGGCAATTGGCGGCGTTGGCCAAGGCGATCCACGAGCGTGGCGGCGGGCGCGGCCTGATTTCGATCTGCGCGGCGGGCGGGCTGGGCATTACCGCCATCGTCGAAAAGTAGCGCTATCCAAAACAACAACAAGGAAATTGCCATGAACGCTATCAGCCTGGAACACACCGAACGCATCTGGTTGAACGCCTACCTGCCCGGCGTCCCGGCGGACATCGATGCCGGTATCGAGGACTACCCGTCGCTGCGCGAGGTGTTCCTGGAGCACCTGGAAAAATTCAGCGAACGGGTGGCCTACGTCAGCATCGGCACCGAAATGACCTATGCCGACTGGCACATGCAGGGCATCGCGTTTGCCGCCTGGCTGCAAGGCCAGGGTGTGAAGACCGGCGACCGCGTGGCGCTGATGATGCCCAACTGCTTGCAGTACCCGATCTGCCTGCTGGGAACGATCCTGGCCGGTGCGGTGGTGGTCAACGTCAACCCGCTGTACACCGCCCATGAACTCAAGCATTTGCTCAAGGACAGCGGCGCGGAGACGGTGGTGATCTTCGAGAACTTCGCCCACACCCTGGAGAAAGCCATGCCCGGCAGCAGCGTCAAGCGCGTGGTGGTGGCGGCCATCGGCGACTTGCTCGGCACCTTCAAGGGCGCGGCGATGAACTTCATCCTGCGCCGCGTGCAGAAACAGGTGCCGAGGTTCAACCTGCGCGGTTCGGTACGCTTCAATCAGGCGCTCAAGCAAGGAAGGGCGCTGACCCATTTCCCGGTGGACATGCACCTCGACGACCTGGCCTTCCTGCAATACACCGGCGGCACCACGGGTGACGCCAAGGGCGTGATGCTCAGCCATCGCAACATCATCGCCAACCTGCTGCAAGCCAAGGCCTGGGTCGGCAACCAATTGGACCAGGACAAGCAGGAAACCAACGTCACCTTGTTGCCGCTGTATCACATCTTTTCCCTGACGGTGAACTGCCTGATGTTCATGTGCCTGGGCGGGCGCAACATCCTGATCGCCAACCCACGGGACGTGAAGCGCGTGCAGATGATCCTGCGCAAGGAGCGCTTCAACGGGATTGCCGGGGTCAACACGTTGTTTAACGGCTTGCTGGAGAACCAGGAGTTCTGTGCGCGGGACTTTTCCGACCTGCGCATGGTGATCGCCGGTGGCATGGCCACGCACACGGCGGTGGCCAAGCGCTGGAAGGAAGTCACCGGGCTGCCGATCATCGAAGGCTACGGGCTGACCGAATGTTCGCCGGTGGTGAGCATCAGCCCCATCGATATTTCCCGCATGCGCGAGATGGAGTTTACCGGCAGCATCGGCGTGCCCTTGCCGTCGACCTGGGTGCGTTTCATGCGCGAAGACGGCGAATTGGCCGACCTCGGCGAGCAGGGCGAATTGCAAGTGCGCGGCCCGCAGGTGATGCAGGGCTACTGGAAGCGGCCCAAGGAAACCGCCGAGGTGCTGGATGCCGAGGGCTGGCTGTCGACCGGCGATATCGGGGTGATGGATACGCGCGGCTATATCCGCCTGGTCGACCGCAAGAAGGACCTGATCCTGGTCTCGGGCTTCAACGTGTACCCCAATGAAATTGAAGACGTGGTGGCGCTGCACCCCGGCGTTGCTGAAGTGGCGGCAATCGGTGTGGAAGATGGCGTGACCGGCGAGAGGGTGAAGATCATCGTGGTGCGCAAAGACCCGAACCTGACTCAGGAACAGATCCTGGCCCATTGCCGGGAATACCTGACGGGGTACAAAGTGCCCAGGTACGTGGAGTTTCGCAGCACCGAGCTGCCCAAGACCACGGTGGGCAAGGTGCTGCGCCGCGCGCTGCGCTAACTTGAATCTCTAGGTGATCTAAATGTGGGAGGGGGCTTGCCCCCGATAGCGGAGTTGAAGTCACCGAGCCTATCGACTGATCCACCGCCATCGGGGGCAAGCCCCCTCCCACATTTCAGAGCGAGTTCACATTGACCCAGCGTTGTTCTCGAGCCGCCACGCGAATCGCCGTCGCCAGCCGCTCGACCGCCCACGCGGCCCAAGGAAACCGCCGAGCTGCCCAAGACCACAGTGGGCAAGGTGCTGCGCCGCGCGCTGCGCTAACTTGAATTCTAGGTGATCTAAATGTGGGAGGGGGCTTGCCCCCGATAGCGGAGTTGAAGTCACCGAGCCTATCGACTGATCCACCGCCATCGGGGGCAAGCCCCCTCCCACATTTCAGACCGAGTTCACATTGACCCAGCGTTGTTCTCGAGCCGCCACGCGAATCGCCGTTGCCAGCTGCTTGAGCGCCCACGCCGTCCAAGGAAACCGCCGAGCTGCCCAAGACCACAGTGGGCAAGGTGCTGCGCCGCGCGCTGCGTTAGCTTGAATCTCTAGGTGATCTAAATGTGGGAGTTCACATTGACCCAGCGTTGTTCTCGAGCCGCCACGCGAATCGCCGTCGCCAGCCGCTTGAGCGCCCACGCGGCCCAAGGAAACCGCCGAGCTGCCCAAGACCACGGTGGGCAAGGTACTGCGCCGCGCGCTGCGCTAACTTGAATCTCTAGGTGATCTAAATGTGGGAGGGGGCTTGCCCCCGATAGCGGAGTTGAAGTCACCGAGCCTATCGACTGATCCACCGCCATCGGGGGCAAGCCCCCTCCCACATTTCAGAGCGAGTTCACATTGACCCAGCGTTGTTCGCGAGCCGCCACGCGAATCGCCGTCGCCAGCCGCTTGAGCGCCCACGCGGCCCAAGGAAACCGCCGAGCTGCCCAAGACCACGGTGGGCAAGGTACTGCGCCGCGCGCTGCGCTAACTTGAATCTCTAGGTGATCTAAATGTGGGAGGGGGCTTGCCCCCGATAGCGGAGTTGAAGTCACCGAGCCTATCGACTGATCCACCGCCATCGGGGGCAAGCCCCCTCCCACATTTCAGAGCGAGTTCACATTGACCCAGCGTTGTTCGCGAGCCGCCACGCGAATCGCCGTCGCCAGCCGCTCGACCGCCCACGCCGCCTCGAAGTCGCTGCCGTCCGCGCCCCGGCCGGCCACTGCCAGAATCAACTCGCGCACTTCCAGCGTCTTCAATTCGTTGTAGCCCAACTGATGGCCGGCGGCCGGGCTGAACGCCGCGTAGCCGGGCAGGGCGGGGCCGGCCAGCAGGCGTTGGAAGCCGTCCTGGCCCTTGTGGCACAGGCGCAGTTCGTTCAAGCGCTCCTGATCGAAGGCCAACGTGCCTTGCGTCCCGCTGATCTCAAACGCCAGGTGGTTCTTGTAACCGTGCTTGAGCCAACTGCTGCTCACCGTGCCGCGCGCGCCGTTGGCGAAACGCAGCAGGGCGTGTACCTGGTCGTCCACGGCAATCGACTTGAGTGTGTCGCCGCCTTTGACGGCGGGGCGCTGTGTATGCACGGTCTGCGTATCGGCGCACACGCTGACCACATCGCCCACCAGATAGCGTGCCATCGACAGCAAGTGGCTGCCCAGGTCTGCCAGGGCGCCACCGGCATGTTCCACCTCACAGCGCCACGACCAGGGTGACGCCGGGTCGGCCATGAAGTCTTCGCTGAACTCACCCTGGAAACTGATGATTTCGCCCAATTCGCCGTTGGCGATGATCTGCTTTGCCCACCCGATCATCGGGTTGTGCTGGTAGTTGTAGCCGACCCGCGTCACCACGCCCGCCGCACTCGCGGCGTGGCGCATGGCGTCGGCCTGCGCCAGGCTGACCGCCAGCGGTTTTTCGCAGTACACCGCCTTGCCCGCCGCGAGCGCGGCCATGGCCATGGGGTAGTGCAAATGGTTCGGTGTGGTGATCGCCACCACATCGACCGTGGGGTCGTTGACCAGCGCTTGCCAGTCGCCATGGGCCTGGGCAAATCCCCAGGCATCGGCGCAGCGCTGGGCGCGTTCGGTGTCGGCATCGGCCAGGGCGGCCAGTTTGAGGCTGACCGGCAGCTCGAATACCGTGCGGGCGTTATTGAACGCCAGGGCATGGGCGCGGCCCATGAAGCCTGTGCCGATCAGGCCGATTCCGAGTTTGCGCATAGCCGTGGTCCTTTGGATTATTGTTTTCAGGGAGGCTATTAATGGAATATAAATTCTCATAATTCAATATGTGGAAAAAATAATTCATTTCTGCGGCGATATCATTGCAGTTGATGTGGTTATATTCAGCGCAGGGTTAAAAGCCGCCAGTTAACAAAAGATAACGTAGCGCTGATTGTCAGACGATTCGAAAGCCCGATAGGATGGCCCCTACTTCCTCCAGGCGCTCTAGATTGCAGGTTTCAGAGCCCGGGAAGGTAAGACGACCTAACAATAATAAATGGGAGAAAGGTCTATGAGTGAGCCTGTCATGGGTTGGGTTGTTTGCCGCCCACGCGCCGCACGCAGGGTTGCGTTGTTGGCCACAGCGCTCTCGTTGCTGGCCGGTGCCGCGTTGTCGCCACCGCTGTTGGCAGCCAGCGATACCGCCGCACAGCCGGTGTTTGCAATTGAATCCCCCAAGGCCGCCAAGGGCCTGATGATCGACGTGGTCCACGCGGGCTCGCGCCTGGTGGCGGTCGGTGATCGCGGGCACATCCTCTATTCCGATGACCAGGGCAGCACCTGGACCCAAGCCAAAGTCCCCACCCGCCAACTGCTCACGGCGGTGTTTTTTGTCGATGACAAACACGGCTGGGCCGTCGGCCACGATGCGCAGATCCTCGCCAGCGTCGACGGCGGCGCCACCTGGGTCCAGCAATACCAGGACCTCAAGCGCGAAGCGCCGTTGCTCGACGTCTGGTTCAACGACGCCAACCACGGCCTGGCCGTCGGCGCCTACGGGGCGCTGATCGAAACCACCGACGGTGGCAAAACCTGGGAAGACGTCAGCGAACGCCTCGACAACGAAGACCAGTTCCACCTCAACGCCATCGCCCAGATCAAGGACGCCGGCCTGTTTATCGTCGGTGAGCAGGGCAGCATGTTCCGCTCCAGCGACGACGGCCAGACCTGGGAAAAACTCGAAGGCCCCTACGAGGGTTCACTGTTCGGCGTGATCGGCACCGCCCAGCCGCACACCCTGTTGGCCTACGGCTTGCGTGGCAACCTGTACCGCTCCACGGATTTCGGCAGCACCTGGGAGCAGGTCGAACTGAATGCGGCGCGCGGCGCCCTGGAGTTCGGCTTGTCCGGGGCGACCTTGCTCGATGACGGCGCGCTGGTGGTGGTCGGTAACGGCGGCAGCGTGGTGGTCAGCCATGACGACGGCCAGACCTTCAGCGTATTCAATCGTCCGGACCGTATTTCACTCTCGGCGGTGACGGCGGCGGGCAATGGCAACTTGATTCTGGTCGGGCAGGGGGGTGTTCGTGTTGCTACGCCAACCGGCGCCGAACCCACAAAACAATAAGAAGGCGGGGAAAGAATGAGCAGTCATCACAACGATAAAGCGACCTTTCTTGAGCGCCTGATCTTCAACAACCGCCCGGCAGTGATCGTCATCTGCCTGCTGGTGAGTATTTTCCTGTTCTGGCAGGCGACGTTGATTCGCCCCTCCACCAGCTTCGAAAAGATGATCCCGCTCAAGCACCCCTTCATCGAAAAGATGATGGAACACCGCAACGACCTGGCCAACCTGGGCAACACGGTGCGTATCTCGGTGGAGGCCAAGGACGGTGACATCTTCACCAAGGACTACATGGAGACCCTGCGGCAGATCAACGACGAGGTGTTCTACATCTCTGGCGTCGACCGCTCGGGCCTCAAGTCGCTGTGGAGCCCCAGCGTGCGCTGGACCGAAGTCACCGAGGAAGGCTTTGCCGGCGGGGAAGTGATCCCGCAGAGCTACAACGGCTCGCCGCAAAGCCTCGATCAACTGCGCAACAACGTGCTCAAGTCCGGCCAGGTCGGGCGCCTGGTGTCCAACGACTTCAAGTCGAGCATTGTCGACATCCCGCTGCTGGAGTCCTACCCGGACCCGCAGGACCAGGGCAAGTTGCTGGCGCTGGACTATCGGCAGTTCTCCCATGAACTGGAAGACAAGATCCGCACCAAGTTCGAAGCGCAGAACCCCAACGTCAAGATCCACATCGTCGGTTTCGCCAAGAAGGTCGGCGACCTGATCGACGGGCTGGTGATGGTCGTGTTGTTCTTCGGCGTTGCCTTCGTCATCACGCTGGTGCTGTTGCTGTGGTTCACCAACTGCCTGCGCAGCACCGTCGCGGTGTTGAGCACGACGCTGGTGGCGGTGGTCTGGCAACTCGGCTTGATGCACTTCTTCGGCTTCGGGCTCGATCCGTATTCGATGCTGGTGCCGTTCCTGATCTTCGCCATCGGTATTTCCCACGGCGTGCAGAAGATCAACGGTATCGCCCTGCAATCGAGCGACGCGGACAATGCGCTGACTGCCGCACGGCGGACCTTCCGGCAACTGTTCCTGCCGGGGATGATCGCGATTCTGGCGGATGCGGTGGGTTTCATTACCCTGCTGATCATCGACATCGGGGTGATCCGGGAACTGGCCATCGGCGCGTCCATCGGCGTGGCGGTGATCGTGTTTACCAACCTGATCCTGCTGCCGGTGGCGATTTCCTACGCGGGCATCAGCAAGCGCGCCGTGGCCAGGAGCAAGAAAGACGCGAATCGCGAACACCCGTTCTGGCGCCTGCTGTCGAATTTCGCCAACCCGAAGGTCGCGCCGATTTCCGTCGCCCTGGCGCTGGTCGCGTTCAGCGGCGGCCTCTGGTACAGCCAGCACCTCAAGATCGGCGACTTGGACCAGGGCGCGCCGGAGCTACGCCCGGACTCGCGCTACAACAAGGACAACAACTTCATCATCAACAACTACTCCACCAGTTCCGACGTGCTGGTGGTGATGGTCAAGACCAAGGCCGAAGGCTGCTCGCGCTATGAAGCCATGGCGCCCATCGACCAGTTGATGTGGAAGATGCAGAACACCGAGGGCGTGCAGTCGGCGATCTCGCTGGTGACCGTGTCCAAGCAGATGATCAAGGGCATGAACGAGGGCAACCTGAAATGGGAAACCCTGTCGCGCAACCCGGATGTGCTGAACAACTCCATCGCCCGCGCCGATGGCCTGTACAACAACAACTGCTCCCTGGCGCCGGTGCTGGTGTTCCTCAACGACCACAAGGCCGAAACCCTCGACCGCGCCGTGCATGCGGTGCAGGACTTCGCCAAGGAAAACAACAAGGACGGCCTGGAGTTCATCCTCGCCGCCGGTAACGCCGGGATCGAGGCCGCTACCAACGAGGTGATCAAGGAGTCGGAGCTGACCATCCTGATCCTGGTGTACCTGTGCGTGGCGACCATGTGCATGATCACCTTCCGCTCCTGGGCGGCGACCCTGTGCATCGTGCTGCCGCTGGTGCTGACCTCGGTGCTGGGCAACGCGCTGATGGCGTTCATGGGCATCGGCGTCAAGGTCGCGACCTTGCCGGTGGTGGCCCTTGGCGTGGGCATCGGCGTGGACTACGGCATTTACATCTACAGCCGTCTGGAAAGTTTCCTGCGCGCTGGCCTACCGTTGCAAGAGGCGTACTACCAGACGCTCAAGTCCACAGGCAAGGCGGTGCTGTTCACCGGGTTGTGCCTGGCGATCGGCGTGTGTACCTGGATTTTCTCGGCGATCAAGTTCCAGGCCGACATGGGCCTGATGCTGACCTTCATGCTGCTGTGGAACATGTTCGGTGCGCTGTGGCTGCTGCCGGCGCTGGCGCGGTTCCTGATCAAACCGGAGAAGTTGGCCGGGCAGAAAGGCAACTCGCTGTTCGCCCACTGAGTGCGGCGGTGGGGGCGGTTGCGCCCCCACCGGCAACGTCACGCTGCGCTCACCGGCTTGCGCGCGGTGTGGGCGCGATCGCCAGGAACAACTGATCCACCGGCGGCGTGATCAATACGTAGACAATCCGCCTGATCGGCTCGGCGCCCGGCTCCTGGGGGTTGCGCAAGCTGCTCTGGACGTGTTGCTTGAGCAAATCCTTCTGCGTGTATTTGCGCTGCTCCGCCAGTTTCAGATGGGCGCGGGTATAGCGCGCGGGCGGGGCGTCGGCGCTGGCGTAATGGAAGTGGGCATACCACAGCACCGTCGGCGGTTTTTTCGCTTTGTCATACACCGCGTATTCGGTGAAGAAATCGCCACTGAGGGTCGGCCGTTGTGGGTCGGCCAGGCTGGTCAGGTTGATATCGATCTGCTGGTGTTGCCACAGATACTCGAGGCTCTCCTGGGTCGGCCATTGACGCTTGTAGCCCTCGCTGCACACCCGTTCCGCCAGCCGCAGCATATCGCGGGCCTGGGCCTGGTACTCATCGATCAGGTCCTGGGCCGAGGGTTTGTCGAGGTGGTCGCGCTGGATTTCCTCGGCCAGCGCGGTGAGCTTGTCCGCGTGCCCGCTGAGCAGCTCATCCCAGTCGCCCGGGTTGACCTGTTGGCGTGTACGCGGCGAGTCGAGTTTTTGCCGGTCGGCGGTAATGACGCGTTCAATGTCGCGGCGCTGTTCGATCAGCGTCTGGGCCAAACCTTTGAGGGTCGCCAGCGTGCGGCCTCGCGGGGGCTGCGTGGGGGCTTGGGAAGGCGGTTCGGCGGTGGTCGCCCAGCCGTCCGCGTGCTTGTTGAAAGAGGCAACGGCTTCACCGGTCAGCGTATCGGTGAGGGTGAAGTGCTCCTCGGCGTTCTGCGCATCGGCCGGCTTGAGTTCGCCGATCAAATACTCTTTTTTGCGGGTCTTGAACACGCGCTTTGTCGGCGCCTTGGCGCGCAGGGTTTTCGACAGCGGCAGCACCACCTCCAACGCTTCCTGCTTGCGCACCACCGATTCCAGCTCGCTGTTCGCCAGCGCCTGGGCGTATTCGAGGCCCGCCAGCAGACGTTCGGCCTGCGGGCGCAGGCGGCTCGGGTTGAGCGCCTGGAGTACGCGGATCGCCTCTTCATAACGGCGGTACTTTTTCAGCACGCTCTCGTACACCTGCCGTTGTTCGACCAGGGTGTATTCGGTGCTGCTGCGCACTTCGACGTGAGACAGCAGCGCCGCGCTCAGGTCGGTTTGCTCCAGGCGTTTGACGTACAGCTCTTCCTGCGGCGGCAGGCGTACATCGGTCATCTCCACGCTGCTGACGGCCAGGTAGTCGAGGGCATTGAGCCGCAGGTTGTCGGGGAAAAAATTCTGCGGGTATTCGATCTGGGCCAGCAATTCCTGGCGTATCGTGCGTCCCGCCAGCGAATCGTTTTCCAGCTGTTCCAGGGTGGTTTCCATGGCAACGGAAACCTCGGCCATGTGCTGGCGAATGTTTGCTGACTCGGTGGCGTTGCGCACGTATTCGTCGTAGACCGTCGAGTCGCCGAGCAAGTTATTCACGAACATGCGGCGCGCCATTCGCGCCATGGGTTCGCCCGCGCCGGAAAAGCGCATGGCGTTCAACCGGCCCAGGAGCATCTCGTGGATAAACAGTTGTTGGTCCCAGACCGTCTTGAGGATTTTCGCGCGGTCATGCACATGCACGCCGGCGCCGCCGACTTTTTCCAGTTCTACGCCGAGCTTGACCATCTCCAGGCGCGGGGCCAGTGATTGGGCAAACAGCAATTCCAGGTTCTCCAGCAGAATCTGGAATTCGGTGCGCAATTGCTGATGCTTGAGGGTTTCGCGCTGATGCCGTGTTTCCAGGGCGGGCCTTTGCTGGTCGCTGGCTTTTTGCAGCAGGTTCCACACCAACTGCGCGGTTTTGCGTTGTTTGACCAAGGCGTCCAGGGCGGGTGATATCTGCGTGCTCGCTGCCTGGAATGGCGCCATCAGGTGCTGCATGTCTTCACTGAGCACTTGCACCCGGGCGAGCACTTCTTGTTTCTTGCGCAGGTTTTCTTCGCGCAAGGCGGCCAGGCGCTTGGGCCCGCCACCCAGCAGTTTGAGCCCGCGGTCCAGCGACCAATGGCCGTTGCCATCGGTTCTCAGCAAAATCCCGGGATGTTCGGGTTTTTGCGGATGAACGATGAACACGTCAGCAAAACCCGGGACGATGCTGACCCTGAATAACAGCCCGGCCATCGAGGCATGCCACAGGCCGTTGATGCGGTACAAGCCTTGGTGAGGCCCGGTGTCGAGTGGCGCGGGAGCGGGCACGGGCCACGGCACGTTGACGGCGCGCAGTTTCTCCAACAGCGCGGCCGCGGCGGTGTCGCCGGCCAACGAATGGTCGAAGTCCAACGGCGTGCGGCCACCGCCGGGTGGTTCGCTGGGCAGGCCGATGACGCCGCGTTCGACCGCCGCTGCATGGCGGGTTGCCAGGCCGGGCGGGCGTCGGAAGGGCGTGCGCGTGACGGGCTGTTCGTCGAGCGGCGGGCTGGCGCTGTGCGCGCTGAGGGGGCCTTGATGCACCAGCAGCATGCCGATATTGAGCAGCAGGTCGACCCACGCCAGCTCTTTCGCCGTAGGGTCAGGGCTCTCCAGCGCCGGCAGGTCCTGGGTCAGGCTTTGCGTCGCCTGGATCAGCCAGCCGATCGTCGCCAGGGGCCCGCGCACGGCCATCAACAAGGTGTTGAAGCCCAATTGCATGCCTTCGAGGATCAACGCCCAGCGGCTTTGCGCATTCGAGGTCGACTCGCGCTCGGCCTGGTCCAGCAACTGGCGGGTTTCGCAGCCGAACAGATAGTCCATCAGGCTGCCGTGGTTGAGCGCTTGCAGGATTTCGTCGCCGCTCGCATCGCCGGCCGGCGCCAATTCTGCGGGTTTGGGCACCTCGGGCAGCCGGTCGAACTCCGAACCGATGCCGATGCGCAGGATGTGCGGCTGGCTGAACCCGCCGTTGCTGTAGATCGCCCTGGCCGGGTCGGGCAGCCAGGTCAGCACGCTGTCCTGTAGCGCACCGGGTTGCACAATGGCCGCCAGCAGGTGTTCGCGGCTGCTGAACTCGAGCAGCGCGTCGCGATAGGCCGGACGGTACAGCAGGTGCGGCCCCAGCCGGGTGTCGAGCGGTTCGATGATGAACATGTTCTGCACCACGTCCGCTATGGCTGCCGGCGTGCGTAGAAAGGCCAGGGGGCGGATGACCATTTCGTCGCCATCGACCCGACGTGCCAGCGGGTTGGTTGCGAGCAGTGCCCGCACACAGCGCGCGCCGCGCGTGGTCAGGCCGGCTTCGCCGCGGAGCGCGTGCTCCAGCGCCTGGGTTTTCAGGTGCAGGGGCCGCTGTTGGTTGAACAGCCGCTGGCGTTTGCGCGCGGCGGCGGTGTCGCCCATCAGTTCCCGGCGCAGGTAGGCGGGATAGTTGTTGCCGATGTCGACACGTTGGACCAGTTGCAGCACGTAGGCGGGCGTCAACCACGCTTCGAGCGCCCGGCCGCTGCGATGGCTGAGCGTCATGCGGCCTCTGGGGCTTCCCGACAGGTTCTTCAGCGCCAGGTCCACCAGGCTCATGGATACCGGCGCGAGGTAACCACCTGCAAGGCTGCCCACCGCGACATGAAAGGTCAGGGTCAACTCGTCGGCCCGGTAGCCGGCAGCGCGTGCCGCGTCGTTGCAGGTACGCTGGCCGCCCAGGGCGACAGCGCGATCCAGGCACAGTTGATGGTTCAAGTGCTCGGCGGCATAGCTATGCAGGGTTTCCAGGCCATCGAAGTCGGAATCGCCGAGGGTCTGGCGCTTGATCCCGGCCTGTTCAAGCAGGCATTCGCGGTAAGCCAGGCGGTCGGCGGCGCTGGCGCGTTGCAGCCAGTCGGGCAGGGCGGCCTGGAGAGACGCCAGCGTGGCCAGCGCCGTGCCACTGGCGCGGGCGCGGGCGAAAAACCGCGCCGGTTGGGTGATGGCGGCAAACTGTTGTTCCAAGGCCTGCACCGTGCTGTTGGCCGGGAGTTGCAGGGCGGCCAGGTCCTCCAATTGCTGGTTGAGGATCAGCGCGGCCTGGACCTCGAAAATATTGCCGTCGGGTTCGTACTGCTGCCAGGTGATGCTGTCGACGCTGAAGCGCTGTTGCAGGTGGTCGGCCCAGGCCTGGCCGAAGGCGTCCAGGTCAGGGTAGGTCTCGATTGCGCCGGATAGACGGCACAGCAACACCTGCTCGCGGCACACCACCAGCAGGTCGCTCGCTTGCAGCGTGAGCATGCTGCCTGCGCGCGTCAGGTGCGCCTCTAGCGTATAGGCATGAATCGCGTTGTCGGGGGCCGGGCGGCGTGCGCGGGTGGCACGGTCTGGGTAGCGCGCCAGGGTATTGAGGATGTCCAGCGGTTGGGCGTGGCGTGCGGCGGCGTCGAGCAGCGTGCCTTGCAGCACGTCGGCCAGCCATTTCCAGCGGCTGCCGCCGGCGTCGCTGTCTTCGCCCCAATAGGTGGCCACAGCGTCTTGGAAGCCAATAAACAGCAGCGACGGCAGTTCGCGAATGACGGCTTCGATGACGTCAAGATCATAGGCGTGGGCGCCATTGGCCGGATAACCGAGCCGCGTGCCGCTGGCATCGCTCAAGTAGCTATCCAGGCCGTGGCGCATCGACACATCGGGAAAGCTGCCGTCGGCGAGATGGTTCAGCGCGACCTCCAGCAACGGCAGCAACGCCCGCCCGCCACCGTCACGGGGTACGGCCAGTCGCAGGTCGGCGAGGGGGTGTGTCAACGGCGGATATTTCTCCGCCAGGTTGCGCGCCAGCATCTGCGCGGTGACTGCGCGCAGTGTCGGACGCTTGAGAAACTGGGCTTCAAGCGCTTCCCGCAGCGGGTCGGCGGCGAGGGGGAGATTGTGGTCTGGCATGGGTATTCCTTTACGTTGAATAAAGACGTGCCCTTGCACGGTAATCCGCAGTGTGGCGCCGATGCGGTAGCCGGTTATGGTTTTAGGTCCTGGCGGCAAAGTGGCCTATCATTAGCCCTTTGAACCTGATGAAAGACTGTGATGACTACTACTTTGACGGCCGTCCTTGCCACCAGCGACATGCTTGAAATCGACGGGCTGCATGCCTTCGAGTTCGCACTGGATGAAAAAAAGCTGCTGATCATCGCCATGGATGGCCGTGCGCAAAAACGCTGGAGTTTCAGTCTGGAACAGCTGCAGGCCGCGGTCTTCGATGAGACTCTGCAAAGCTGGACGCTGACCGGTGATGTGGGCGAGCACCGTCTGGTCTGCATGAGCGCAATCACCGCCAATAATAATGAAGAGGATGAAGCGGATGCTGATGCGTAAATTCTGGCCCTTGTTGATCGCGGGCAGCGTCGGGGCGATGTCGGCACAGGCCGCACCGGCCGACACCTATGAACTGTTGGTCGGCAGCTACACCGCCGGCAGCAGCGAAGGGATCTATCGCCTGCAATTCGACAGCCGCACCGGGCGGTTCCAGGGCCAGCCGGTATTGGCGGCAAAAACGGCCAACCCGTCCTGGCTGACGGTCTCCAAGGATCAGCAGCATCTGTTTGTCGTCAATGAAAACGGCCCCGGCCAACAGGACGCGGTCGGTCGCGTCAGCAGCTACCGCATCGACCCGCAGAACCATCAGCTCACGCTGATCAATCAGGTTCAAAGCCTGGGCAGCGAGCCGACGCATTCCAGCGTGGCCGCCGATGGCCGCTACCTGTTCGTCGCCAACTATTCGGTGCTTGAAGACCCGGGCGGCAGCCTGGCGATTCTGCCGCTGGACCCCCAAGGCAAACTGGCGGCGCCCGTGCAGTTGAGCGGGCACCCGGCGAGCCGGGTCAACCCGCAACGCCAGGCGTCCAACCATGTGCATTCGGTGGTGCCGGCGCCGGATGGCAAGTATGTGTTTGTGCAGGATCTCGGCGCGGACAAGGTGTTTGCCTACCGCTACGATCCCAAGGCCAACCCTGAGCAGCCCCTGACCCCGGCCAACCCGGCATCGGTGCCTTTGCCGCCGGGCAGCGGCCCGCGGCATTTGCTGTTCAGCGCGGACGGCAAGCATGCCTGGCTGACCACCGAGATGAGCGCTCAGGTCGCGGTGTTCGATTACCACGACGGCACGCTCAGCCAAACCCAACTGGTGGACTTCGCCGCCGGGCAACCGGTGTCCGACAAGGCCGGCGCGGCGCTGCATGCTTCCAGCGATGGCAAGTTCCTGTACGTGAGCAATCGCGGCACGGCCAATCAGTTGCTGGTGTTCAGCATCGATCCGGCGACCGCGCATCTCAAGGAACTGCAGCGCCGTTCCGTGGACGGCGACCACCCGCGCGAGTTTAGCCTGGACCCGAGCGGCAAGTTCCTGCTGATCGCCAACCAGAAAAGCAATGAAATCGTGGTGGTCGAACGCGACCCACACACCGGCCTGCTCGGCAAAACCGTGCAAAAACTACCGATCGATGCGCCCAGCGACCTCAAGTTCCTGGTGCGTCAATAAGCCACAGGCCCCGCACGTCGGGGCCTGATCCTCTTTATTAATTCGATTAATAACAGCTACTGTTTCAAAGCATTTCTAAGGCCCAACCCTCGGGCGTAAGTTGAGTTCCAAGGCCTCCCCGGCCACTCAACCAAACGAACACAAGGGTTACCGACATGAACTTCAATCTCTTCTCGATCATCGCCGCCTCCGCTGTTTCCGCCACTGTTGCACTGCCAGCTGCGGCCAGCGTGAACATCATCGGCAAACAATCCAGCACCAGCGCCTACACCCAGAAATACCTGCAACAGAGTGCCAACTTCTACGCCGCACTGGATCACAAAACCCAGTACTGAGCGCCCTGTGGGAGCCGGCGCGCCCGCTCCCACATCGATTCAGGCAGATTCAGGCTTGGCCATCACCGCGATAAACAGCGGCGAGTCCAGAAACCACTGCAACCACGCCTGCACCCGTCGATATGAGGTGCGCGCAAACCACTCCCGATCGACATGGGCAAACTGCCGCACAAACGGCGCCACAGCCATATCCGCAAGGCTTGGATGATCGGCGAGCAAACCCGCACGGTCAGCCAGCAACGCCTCCAGCTTCTGCAAAAACACCTCACCGTCGGCCCGATACGCTTCCATCGGCCGCTCCGGGTAGCGCTCGGCATACTTGTAGCGATTCAAGTGATGTTTGAAGCCCAGGTCATTCTCGGCAATCAGCGCCTGCACCGCGGGATCACCCTGCAGTAACCAGTCTTGCGGATCGTTTTGCGCCAGGGCCCAGCGCATGATGTCCAGGCTTTCGTCGATTACCCGACCGTCTACGCTCAACACCGGCACCGTGCCTTTGGGCGACAGCGCGAGCATCTCGGCCGGCTTGGCCTTGAGGCTGACTTCGACAATCCGCAGCGGCACGCCGCAATAGCGCAGGGCCAGGCGGGCGCGCATCGCGTAGGGGCAACGGCGAAACGAGTACAGCAGCGCCTCGCTCACTTCACCTCCACGGTGCTCAAACCATTGCCCTGACGCTTGACCTGGATCTGCACCGGAATGCGCTCGTGCATTTCCTGTACGTGGGAAATCACCGCCACCTTGCGGCCCTGGGCTTGCAGGCCGTCCAGCGCGTCCATGGCCAATTGCAGGGATTCCGGGTCGAGGCTGCCGAAACCTTCGTCGATAAACAGCGACTCGATCTTCAAGGTACTCGAGGCCATCGATGCCAGGCCCAGCGCTAGCGCCAGGGAGACGAGGAACGTCTCGCCGCCGGACAACGAATGCACCGAGCGCAGTTCGTCGCCCATTTCCGTGTCCATCACCAGCAGGCCGAGCATGCTGCCGCCGCGTTTGAGGCGGTAGCGGCGCACCAGTTGGCGCAGTTGCACGTTGGCGTGGTGTACCAGCAAATCGAGGTTGTAGGCCTGGGCGATCTTGCGGAAGGTGTCGCCGGTGGCCGAGCCGATCAGCGCGTTGAGGCGCGCCCAGCGTTGCCATTCTTCATAAGCCTTGGTGATCTGTTCGGCCAGGGCGTGGTTGGCGTCCTGGCGGCGCTGGTCTTCGGATTGCCGCGCGCGCAGTTCGGCGCAGTGTTTTTCGCCCTCGGCCAGTTGCTGGTTGAGCGTGGCCAGTTGGGCGTCCAACTGTTCGGCGTCGAGGTTGCCGTTGTGCAACGCCTGGTGCTCGGCCAGGCGTTGTTCGCGCTCTTGCAGCAGAACCCGGGCTTGCTCGACGGCTTTTTCGCTGTTGTGCAGTTGCTGGCGCAGTGCGCTGGCATGGGCCTCGTCCAAGGCCAGCAGGCGCTTGAGCCCGGCGTCGTCCAGGTCGGGGTGCAGGGCGCGCCACTCGCCCAAGCGCGTCGCGAGCGCGTGCTGTTCGGCGTGCAGCGTGTGCTGGCGGTCTTGCTGGGCCTTGAGGTCGGCGGCCAGTTGGATCAAGGCGTTGCGGATGTCCTGCAGTTGTTGATTGGCGTCGGCTTCGCTTTGCCGAGACTGCGCCACGGCCTGTTCGAGTTGCTGTTGCCAGTCTTCGGCGCGTGGGTGTTCACCGAGCAGGCGGGTGAGTTTTTCCTGGGCCGCGTGTTGCTGGGCGGCCAGTTCGCTGACCTGCTGGCGCAATGCGTCGAGTTGCTGCTGGCGATGTTGCTGATGGGTGTGTTCTTTCTCGATCGCCTGCTGACGCGCTTGTTGCTCGGCCAGTTCATCGCGCTGATGGGCCAACTGTTCGAGGCGCTGACCAACCTGTTGGTCCAACTGCACGAAGGTCGCCGCCGGTTCGCTGCGCAGGCCCTCGAGTGTCTCGGTCGGCAACAGGCTGGCGAACGCCTGGAGTTCTTCGTCGAGGCGTTCGCGGTCGTTGGCCAGTTCGCGTTGCTGGTCGATCAGTAACTGGCGCGCCTGCTGGCTGGCGTCCTGGGCGGCTTGCAGCTGTTGCTGCAGGCGCCCGGCGTTTTGTTGCAGGTTGAGCAAGGCGCCTTGGCGTTGCTCGTCCTGGGTGATGTTTTGCGTCAGTTGACTGAGCTGCTGGGCCAGCCAGGTGCTGCGCCGGGCCGCCTCCTGATTGAACAGCGCGGCCGCCAGCGGGTGCGCGTCCAGGCTCGGCGCCAGGGCTTGCTGTTGGATTGCCAGTTGCTCCTGTTGCTGCAGGAATTCCTTTTGCTGGGCGATCAAACCGCCGACTTCACCGCGCAGCTCGGTGAGTTTTTCCTTGAGGCTGTCGACGGCTTTCTGCGCCATCGCCTCTTCGTTTTCGTCGTGGCGACCGAGGCTGTGCAGCAACGCTTCGGGTTGGTGATACGGATGCGCTTGGCTGCCGCACACCGGGCAGGGCTGGTCATCCTGCAATTGCCCGCGCAACTCCTCGACACTGGCACTGCGGGCCAGGCGCTGGCGCTCCAGCAGTTGCTTGGTCACCGTCAGGGTCTGTTCGGCGCGCGTGAGTTCGGCTTTGGTGTGCAGGCCGGTCTGGTTCAACTGATCGCGTTGTTGTTGCGCGTCCGCGAGTTTTTGCGTCAACACGCTGGCTTGCTGGTCCAGCTGTTGCTGGTTGTCCCACAGCCGGGTCAGGTCTTCGAAGGCGCGTTGCTGCTTGCGATTGTCTTGCAGCAGGCTGGCGAGTAACTGGATCTGCTCGGCGACGGCGTGAGGTTCGGCGCCGGCCTCCTGGTACAGCAGGTCGAGGGCATCGCGTTGTTGGGCGAACTTCTCGGCGGCGGCGGTGGCGCGCTGTTCAAGCTGCGGCAGTTCGGCCTGGCCTTTGTTCAGGCGATTGCCGATCAGCATCAGTTGTTGCAGGCGGTCGCGGTAGGCGTTCCAGGCCTCGCTCAACGGCGCGAGGGCGGCGCTGCGTTCCAGGCCGGCGGCCAGGCGTTGCAGGCGCTCGGCGACGTGGGTGTGCTTTTCCTGCAAGCCCTTGAGCAAGGCCTGACCTTCGGCGCAGGCCGTTTCGTGCTGTTGCTGGTCCTCGTTGCGCTTGGCCAGTTCCTTGTTCAGGTGGGCGAGGGTGTTCTGTTCCTCGAAGGCCTGGCGCAGCAAAGGCCCGGCGTCGACCTGAGCTTGCAGGGCCGCGGCCAGCGCTGTTTGGGCCGATGCCTGCTGTTGTAGGGCTTGCTCCTGGCGGCCATGCAGATCGGTTTGCTGCTCGATCTGCGCTTGAATGTGCGCGGCCAGCGGCGTGAGCAAGGTGTCGAGCTCAGCCTGGCGCGCGAAGTGATGGCGCTGCGGCGCCAACTGTTCCAGGCGGCTCAAGTCCTCGCGCTGCGGGCCTTGGCTGTCCCAGTGTTGCTGGGCTTGTTGCAACTGTTCGACGGCACTGAGCTTGCGCTCCTGCCATTCGCGCAGTTCCTTGAGCCAGGTGTGCTGCAGCTCCAGCTGCTTGAGCTGGGCTTGCTCGGTTTTGAACTGTTGCTGCGCGTGGGCCAATTGTTGGTCCAGCTCGGCGCGGGCTTGCTCGGCCAGGGGTTCCACGCCGGTGGCCTGGTCCTGTAGTTGTTTGTGGGCGTCCTTGGCGTCCTTGGCCTTGTCGAAGGCGCGACGGCCGAGTTGGGTGTAGAGCGCGGTGTCGGTGAGCTTTTCCAGCAGTTCGCTGCGCTCGTTGTCGTTGGCCTTGAGGAAGGCGCTGAACTCGCTCTGCGCCAGCAGCACCGCGCGGGTGAACTGTTCGAAGTTCAGGCCCAGGGCCAACTCCAGCTGGGTCTTGTATTCGGTTTTCTGGCTCGCCAGCAACTGGTCGCTGTCCAGGTCGATCAGGCTTTGCCGGCTGTTCTGCAACTTGCCGCTGGCTTTGTCGCGGGCGCGGTTGGCTTCCCAGCGCGCACGGTAGCGGCGGCCGTTGACGCCGACAAAGTCGACCTCGGCATACCCGCCGCCGGTGCCGCGTCGCAGCAACGTGCGCGGGTCGCCGATGGAAATATCGCTGTCGGCGTCGGGCATCTTGGCCTGGCCGGTATCGCCCAGGCGTGGCACGGCACCGAACAGCGCCAGGCACAGCGCGTCGAGCAGAGTACTTTTGCCGGCGCCGGTCGGCCCGGTAATCGCGAACAACCCGGCGCTGGCCAGGGGCTCGGCGGTAAAGTCGATCTCAAACGGGCCCGCGAGGGAGGCGAGGTTTTTCAGGCGGATGGCGAGGATCTTCATGGCTGTTCGCCCTCCTGTTGCACTTCCTGGAGCAGCACCGCGAAGTCCTTCAAGGTCTGTTCATCCACTTCACTGCCGTAGTTGTCCTGCCAGGCGCGGCTGAACAGCTCCTGGGGGGTGAGCTGGTCGAGTTCGATCAGGCGCTCGTTGTCGGTGTCGTCGCTGCCGCGTTTGCCGGCGTACTCGGCAGCGATACGCACCAGGCGCACGGCCTTGCCTTGCAGGGCGGTTTCAATTTGCTGGCGCAGGTCGGGTTGCGGCTCGTCGAGGCGCACGCGCACTTCCAGCCACGGCTGGCGTTGGGTTTCGGCGAGCAGGTCGATGTCCGGCAAGTCGCCGAGCTGCTTGAGGATATCGGCCAGTGGCGCCGCTTCCAGGCGTTGCAGGTTGACCGCGCGCGGGATCAGGCGCGGTTCGACGCTGAGCAGGGTTGCGCCGTCGAACGTCACGTCGAGAATCTGGTGCTGGTAGCCGATTTCGGAAAACGACAACGGAATCGGTGAACCGCTGTAGCGAATGCGTTCTTCGCCGTTGACCCGCTGCGGCTTGTGCAGGTGGCCGAGGGCGACATAGCTGACACTGGCGTCGAACAGGCTGGCGGGCAGCGCTTCGGCGTTGCCGATGATCAGGCTGCGCTCGGAGTCTTCCGACACCGAACCGCCGGCCATATGTGCATGGCTGATGGCAACCAGCGCCTGGCCGGGCTCGCGTTTGGCGTTGGCTGCGGCAATCAGCCACTCATGCACCTGGCCGATACCGCGCAGGTAATCGTCGCCCAGTTGCGCCCCGGTGACTTCCGCCGGGCGCAGGAACGGCAGCGCCAGGCACCAGGCGGCGATCTTGCCGTCGGCGCCGGGCAGCGGGATCAGCAAGCGCTCGGTATCCAGTTGCCTGTCATCGAGCCACAACACCCGGCCCAGGGCATGGGTGCGCAAACGGCGCATCAACGGCGCGGGCAGTTCGATGCGCGAGCCGGAGTCGTGGTTGCCGGCGATCATCACAATCGTGAGGTTGGGGTTTTGTTCGTGGGCGCTGATGATGAAATCGTACAGCCGCTCCTGGGCCTTGAGCGGCGGGTTGACCGTGTCGAAGATATCGCCGGCGATCAACAGCACGTCCGGCGCGTGCGCGCCGAGCTGACTCAGCAGCCACTCGAGGAAACAGGCGTGTTCGAAGTCGCGCTCCTGGCCATGCAGGTTTTGCCCAAGGTGCCAGTCGGAGGTGTGAAACAGACGCAAGGCGAGCTCCGTGGAGAAGATGAAAAGGAGGGGAGTTTACCTGTATTGCGCGCACGCTGCTCCAGACGACGCAGATCCAGTGTGGGAGGTGGTTTGCCTGCGATGGTGGTGGTCCGCTTGAGCAGTGTTGTCTGGCCCATCGCTATCGGGGGCAAGCCCCCTCCCACAGGGGTATGCGGTGTGCGTTATGTCTTGGAGGGCAGGCAATTCAGGGCGCGGTCGGACAGGTTCGGGCTATGTCGACCAGACGACGCAGGTCCAGTGTGGGAGGGGGTATGCGGTGTGCGTTATGTCTTGGCTGGCAGGCAATCCAGGGCGCGGTCGGACAGGTTCGGGCTATGTCGACCAGACGACGCAGATCCAGTGTGGGAGGGGGCTTGCCCCCGATGGCGGCGTGTCAGCCGACATCATAATTGACTGATACTCCGCTATCGGGTGGTGGTGGGTCCGCTTGCTCGGTGTTGACTGGCCCACCCCCCGTCCCGACTCTCGATTCGTGACGTATCAGGGGGGGCTATTTGGGATACAACGGCGGCAAGCTGGTGGTGTCGGTCGTCGGGTCTTGCTCGCGTTCGGCCATTGGAATGGCTTTTACCGCACGCCACAGTTCTTCACCCAGCCAATAATGGCCGCTTTCGCTGTACAGCGCGCCGTTCAACCCATCCAGCGCGTCGGACAGCGGCACGAAGCGCGCCGCCATGTCGGCCAGGGTTTCCGGTTGTTGCCGGGCCCAGGCGTCGAGGGCCTGGCGCGTGGCCTGGGGGTCGTTGGCCTGGGTCGCGCGCTTGAGGTCGTCGAGCAGGGTGCGCGGGCTCGGGCCGGTTTGTGCGGCGCGTTGCACCGCCGGTTGGCGGCGTGCGCGCCACCACAGGCCGAAACCCAGCAACGTGGTGCAGGTAAGGAGCAGGGTGCTCAGTTGCCACAGCCACAGGCGGCTATCGTCGGGGGCGGTGATCACGGTCGGTGTCGCGGGCGTGTCCACCACCAGGCTCGGGTTATTCGCCACTTGCAGCGTGCGGGCGGGCAGGCGGGTGCGTTCGAGGTGGTCCTCATGGGTGTTCCACCACACCACTTCCACCGCCGGCAAGTCCAGCGCGCCGGCGCGGGTGGGCACCAGGGCTTCGCGGTCTTCTCGGCTGCCGATCAGGCCACGGTCGTTGTTCTGGTTGCCGACTACCGGCTGGTCCGGATAGCGGCGCAGGCCATTGATTTCGGTGCTCGGCAGTGCCGGCAGTTGTGCGCTGGAGAGGCCCTCGGCCTTGACCGTCAGGCTGCGGGTCAGGGAATCACCGACCTGCACGTGGTCCGGCTCGGGGTTCCAGTTTTCGCTCAGGGTCAGGCTGCGTGCCGGCAGCCACGGCGCCTCGGCGGGGTACAGCTCGGGCTTGGGTTTGACCGTCAGCTCGAGGGGCGCGGAGCTGACGTGGATCAGCTTGCCCGGCTTGGTGCCCTGCAGCGTGTTCTCCTGCGGCGGGCGCGATTCCACCAGGGTCGCGCTGAAGGTCTGGGCGGCAATCGTCAGGCTGCCGCTGTGCTGCGGGTAGATCGCGTAGCGGGTTTCGATCACGCCGTGGCGAATGCTGTTGATGACCTTCTCGTAGGTGCGTGATTCGCCCAGTTGCTCGATGCGCGCATCGGGAATCTGCAGCGGCGTGAGGCTGCTGTCGTCATACAGCGACACCGAGTGATACACGCGTACCGTCAACAGGGCCTGGGCCTGCACGTACACGGTGTTCTGGTCGAGGTTGGATTCAACGAACACCGGCGCGAGTTCGGCGTTGGTGTCCTGGCTGGTGGTTTCCAGCACTTGCAGGCTGATCGGCTGGGTCGTGTATTCGCCCACTTGCAGCGGCGGGATCACCACGGTGCCGTTTTGCTTGGGCAGCAGGGTAATGATCCAGCGCGTGGTGGCGTGGTTATCGCCGCCGAGGGTGGTGAGTTGGTTGATCTGGCGCGTGCCGCTGACTTCGAACTGCGCCTCCAGCGGCGACAGGTCGGGTTTGCCGAACTGCGTGACGTCGCCGGATTCCACCGTCAGCTCCACCGTTTCCCCGGAATTGAGGCGGCTGCGGTCGACGCTGGCGACCAGGTTCGCCGCCTGGGCGTGGCTTGCCGACAACGCGAGCAGAAGCAGAAGGGTGGTGCGGCGGCTCATCGAGTCTTGTCCTGATGCTGTTGCTGTTCGTACCAGAATTTGCGCCGCAGCAGTTCGCCGGGGTTGTCCGGGATCTCCTGCAGCCATTGTTCCAGGGCCTGGCGATGTTCGTCGTCCAGGCTGGCGCCGCTGGGGCGCAACGGCGGGGTGGTGGTTTGCTCGTCCTCCAGCTCGCTGCCCGGCACGTCATTGCCGCCCGCTTGTGGCGTGGCGCCGGCCTGGGTATCGGCGGTGCCGGCTTCGCCCTGGTTTTGCGGCGATTGCTCGCCACCCGTGGCACTTTGCGCGCTGGCGCCCGGTTGCGCAGTTTGGCCGGGTTGGGTGGTTTCGTCATCTTCGTTTTTTGCGGGCGGGGCCGGCTCGGGCTGCGCCTGTTGTTGTATCAGGCTTTCCACCAGGGCCTTGTTTTTCAGGGCCGGCAGCAGATCGGGCTGGGCTTCCAGCGCCTGTTCGTAGGCATCGATGGCTGCTTCCAGCTCACCGGACCTGGCCAGTGCATTGCCGCGATTGTAGTGAGAGTAGGCGTCACTGCCCTCGGCAAAACGCTTGATGGCTTCGGCGTAGTTACCCGCTTCGTACAGCGCCACGCCTTGCCATTGCGGGTCTTGGAAGCGTTCGGCGGCTTCGGCGGGGCGTTTTTTCTTCAGCAGGTACTGGCCTTGCTGGTCGGGGCGCAGCCACAGGTCCTGGAGTTCGAAGGCATAACTGGGCTGCGGTGCGCCAAGCAGCAGCAACGGCAAGCAGAACAACCAGCCACGCCGCCCGGCGCACGCGGCCAGCAGCAACAACGGCAGTAGCAGCCAGTAACCCTGGTCGGCCCAGGTGTCGAGGTGCAGCAGTTGGCCGTCGTTGCGCAGGGCTTGCGGCGCGTCGAGCATGCCCAGTTGGCGCAGGTCCTTGTCGTCCAGGCGCGCGGCACGGTAGCGGCCACCCATTTCGCTGGCGAAGGCTTTGAGCGTCGGGCTGTCGAGGCGCGGCACGAGGATGGCGCCTTGGTCGTCCTTGAGGAATTCGCCGCTCTCCAGGGTCACCGGCGTGCCTTCGCGGCTACCGATGCCGAGGATCGACAGGCTTGGCGTCTGGCCGCCTTGCAGCAGCAAGCGGATGCCCTGGCGTTCCTGCTTGGACAGCGATGAACCGATCAGCAGCAGACGCCCCTGGCCGAGGCCGCCTTGCTTGAGCAGGCCGAGGGCTTTCTCCACGGCCAGGTCGGCGCGGTGCCCGGGCTCGGGCATCAACGAGGGGCGTAGCGCTTCGAGCAGGTTGCGGCTGGTGGCCAGGTCGTCCGACAGCGGCACCAGGGTGTGGGCGCTGCCGGCATACACGACGATGGCGGTTTGTGCGTCGCTGCGCGCCTGCAGTAAGTCATACAGCTTGCGCCGTGCCTGCTCCAGGCGGCTGGGCGGGCTGTCGGTGGCGAGCATTTCCGGGGTCAGTTCGAGCAGCACCACCAAGGGGTCGGAAGGCTTCTGGCTGGTCTGTTCCACCCGTTGCCAACTGGGGCCGAGCAAGGCCAGTACTGCCAGCAGCCAGGCAATACCGAGGAGCACCCACGGCGATTTGCTTTCACGGCCATTGCCACCGCTGAGCAGCACGGCATGGAACGCCGGCGGCAGGATCATCTGCCAGCGCCCGGCGCGCTTTTGCCGGTGCCACAGCTGCCACAGCAACCAGCCGAGCAGCGGCAGCAGCAACAGCCACCAGGGACGGAACCAGTGCGGCCACAGGTCGATCATCGACGCCTCCGCAAACGCAGGCGTTTGAGGCGCTGGCGCCATTCTGGGTGCTGTTGCAGAAAATGCCCCTTGGTCGACAGTTTGTTGAACAGCCGTTGCAGCGCGTTGTTCGGCCAGCGCTCCTGCACCACCAGCAACAGGCTGAGGATCAGCGCCAATGCCAGGGGGCCGCTGTACAGCGCCTGGGCCGGGCGCGCCTGGGTCGGTTGCTGTTCGACCGGTTCAAGTTGGTCGAGGGTTTCCTTGACCGCTTGCAACTCTGCGCCATCGCGGGCACGGAAGTAGCGGCCGCCGGTGGCCTCGGCGATGGCCTTGAGCGCCGGTTCGTCGAGGTCCAGGCTCGGGTTGACGCCCAGCACGCCAAGGGAACCGGTTTGTTCCGGATCGGCGCCGATACCGATCGGGTAGATCTTCACGCCTTCTTCGGCGGCCAGACGCGCGGCGGTCAGCGGGTCGATCCGGCCGCCGTTGTTGGCGCCGTCAGTCACCAGGATCAGCACGCGGCTTTGCGCCGGGCGCTGGCGCAGGCGTTTCAAGGCCAGGCCGATGGCGTCACCGATGGCGGTGTTCTTGCCGGCGATGCCGATGCGCGCTTCATCCAGCCAGGTGCGTACCGTGTGGCGGTCGAAGGTCAGCGGCGCTTGCAGGTAGGCTTGGCTGCCGAACAGGATCAGGCCGACGCGATCGCCTTCGCGCCCTTCAAGGAAGTCGCCGAGCAGGTGTTTGACCAAGGTCAGGCGGCTGACGTCATCGTCCTCCCACTGCATATCGGGAAAATCCATGGAGCCGGACACGTCCACCGCCACCAGCAAATCGCGGCCGCTGGCGGCAATCGGCAGCGGTTCGCCGAGCCATTCCGGGCGGGCGGCGGCGGTCAACAGCAGCAGCCACAGCACGACGAAAGGCGCCTGTTGCCGCCAGCCGGGCAGGTTCGAGCGTGCGCGGCGGCCCGCCAGGCCTTCGAGGTCGCTGAGGTAGCTGACTTTCAGCGCGGGCTCGCCGCTGTCGGCCGCCGGCAGCACCAGGCGCATCAACCAGGGCAACGGCAGCAGGGCGAAGATCCACGGCCAGGCGAACTCAAACATGTTTGCGAATCCAGGTGTCGACGGCCTGGGTCAGGCCGGCGATGGCTTTGTCGTCGAGTTTGCATTCGGGCTTATAGGCGCCTTCCACCAGCACCATCCAGCGTGTGAGGCCGGCGGCGGGGCAGCGGTTATCGAGAAACGCCAGCCATTTGCGGCCATTGAGGGTGTGGCTCTGGCTGTAGGGGTAGTCGTTGCGGCACAGGCGCTTGAGCAGGCCGTTGAGTTGCTGCAGCCAGGCCCCGGCGGGCGCGCCGTCGTAGGGTCTGGGCATCAGCGCCAGTTCGGCCAGGGCGGCGATGCGCAGCGGGTCGAGCGGTTGTTCGGCGCGGGACACGGGGCGCCGCGTGGGCAGGAAACGGCGCAGCCACCACACGCCCCAGCCCAGCAGCGGGATCACCAGCAGCAACAGCCACCAGCCTGGCGCAGGCGGCCAGAAGCCGATCGCCGGTGGGGCGATCAGCGGTTGGAGTTGGTCGAGGCTGCTCATTGCTTTTTAACCGGGCGTTGCGGGTTGAGGTATTCGCGCAGTTGCTCGACCATTTCGCTCTGGGTGCTCAAGGGCATCAGCAATACCCGCAGTTTCTGCGCGAGCAGTTCCCAGCGGGCGCTGCGCGCTTCGGCCTGGGCCTTGTAGGCCTGGCGCAAATCGAAGTTCAGCGTGTCCAGTTCCAGTTGTGCACCGCGTTCGGCAAAGCGCAGCAGCCCGGCGGCGGGCAGGGCGTGGTCGAGCGGGTCGGAGATCGGCAACAGCAGCAGGTCGCAATGGCGTGACAACAGGCTCAGCTGTTGTTCGGCGCCTTCGGTCAGTGCGCGTTCGTCGCAGATCACGATCACCAGGCTGCCGGGGCGCAGCACTTCACGGCCACGGCGCAGGGCCAGGCCCAGGGCGTCGGTTTCGGGGCCGCTTTCGGTGCTCAGGCTCTGGTTGACCCGCACCAGGCGGTTGAGCAGTTGCAGCAGGCTCTGTTTGCTGCGCCGCGGTTTGATTTCGTAGTGCTCGTTGTCGCCGAAGACCAGCCCGCCGACGCGGTCGTTATGCCCCAGCGCCGCCCAGCCGATCAGGCTGGCCGCCTGGGCCGCGAGCACCGACTTGAACATCTGCCCCGAACCGAAAAACAAGCGGCAGCTTTGCTCCACCATGATGAAAATCGGGCGTTCGCGCTCTTCGTGGAACAGCTTGGTGTGCGGTTCCTGGGTGCGCGCGGTCACGCGCCAGTCGATGGTGCGGACATCGTCGCCGGCCTGGTAGACGCGCACCTGGTCGAAGTCGACCCCGCGCCCGCGCAGCTTGGAGTGGTGCAGGCCGATCAGCGGGCTGCGCTGGCTCGGCGTGGAAAACAGCTGCACTTCGCGCACGCGGTGGCGCATCTCAATCAATTCGCTGAGCGTGACGCGCACTCCATCGCTGGCGTTCATCGATTTCAAGCGACGGCTACGACGTCGAGAATGCGTTGCACCACGCGGTCCTGGTCGATCCCGGCGGCTTCGGCTTCGAACGACAGAATGATGCGATGGCGCAGCACGTCGAACAGCACCGCCTGGATGTCTTCCGGGCTGACAAAGTCTCGCCCGGCCAGCCAGGCGTGGGCGCGGGCGCAGCGGTCGAGGGCGATGGAGCCGCGGGGGCTGGCACCATAGGCGATCCACTCGGCCATTTCCGGGTCGAATTTGGCCGGGGTGCGCGTGGCCATGACCAATTGCACCAGGTATTCCTCCACCGCATCGGCCATGTACAACCCGAGGATTTCCTTGCGCGCGGCAAAGATCGCCTGCTGGCTGACGCGGCGTTCGGGCTTGGTTTCACCGTTGAGCGCCTCGCCACGGGCCTGCTGCAGGATGCGCCGCTCCACGGCCGCGTCCGGGAAACCGATCTTGACGTGCATCAGGAAACGGTCGAGCTGGGCTTCGGGCAGCGGGTAGGTGCCTTCCTGCTCGATGGGGTTTTGCGTGGCCATCACCAGAAACAGCGGCGACAGCTCGTAAGTACTGCGGCCCACACTGACCTGGCGCTCGGCCATGGCTTCGAGCAAGGCCGACTGCACCTTGGCCGGGGCGCGGTTGATTTCGTCCGCCAGCACCAGGTTGTGGAAGATCGGCCCCTGCTGGAACACGAAGCTGCCGGTTTCGGGGCGATAGATTTCAGTGCCGGTGATGTCGGCGGGCAACAGGTCGGGGGTGAACTGGATACGATGGAACTGCGCTTCGATGCCTTCGGCCAACTCCTTGATGGCCTTGGTCTTGGCCAGGCCCGGCGCGCCTTCCACCAGCATATGGCCGTCGGCAAGCAAGGCAATCAGCAGGCGCTCGATGAGTTTTTCCTGGCCGAGAATCTGCGTAGAAAGAAAGGTTCGCAGCGCAAGCAGCGCTTCACGATGTTCCATCGATGACGGTTCCTGGAGAGATGAGCCCGAGCGTCGAGAAAAAACGCCGGGCCTGGGGGGCTTACTTTAATGCATCGGGGGGGGCGGCGACTAACGGCGCGCGGGGTATTTTTCGCAAAACGTGTAGGAATTTTGTGTGTCAGTAGCCTCAGGCACGGATATAAGTGCCTGTGCCCCTGAGAATGTTCTGCAGGGTTTCTTCAACTTCAGCCAAATCCTCAGGGGCGGTGCTGTGCAGAATCTCCAGGTGATCCTTGCCGCCCAGCGCATCGGCATCGCCTGCCGCCAGCTCAATCAGCAACGTGCTGTCACTCAACGTGACCTTCAGGCCCTCGAGGGTCGAGGGTTCGTCGTCCCAGGTCAGCTCCACCTCGTCTTCATCCGGGTAACGGGCCAGTATGAACATCTCGCCCTTAGCGCTATGGCAGCAGAGCATGGCCATGTTGTCTTCTTCTTCGTCACATGGGTTGGCGATCAGGTTGGTAGTGATCAATTGCATGGCAGTCCTATGGGTTTATTGGCCGCAAAAGGGGGATTTTGCCACTGCCGCCATATTTATGTCGGTGTGAATTTCATCCGTGCGTCATGGCTTGAGCACAACGATTTTGCCTTTTTTATAGGTTGACTATCTAAACGGCGGTACGCCTGTCGGCTATGGCCTGGGGGCCGCCTGGTTATATTTATCCCATTGCGCAGAATATACGCCGCTGTCGGCGAACGAAATCGGCGGATTGATGTTATCCGGTGACGAGGTGGGTTGCGAAATGATGGGCGAGGGGGCTGTTGGCGTAATCATGACGGGCCTGCATAGATGACAGTCGGTTAACCACGCTCCCTGTGTTTTTTTTGATTGGCGGTTGGCGCAGGAAAAGTTCCCTGATGTTTGAGGTCCCTTGCTTGATGTGCCGTAGGTATGTGCCGACGGGCTTCGCGTGTGTTAGCTATCATTGGCTTGAAATCAGCGCCGGTGACCGGCTTTTTTGTCGTTCGGTGTGTGTGGTTGCCCTTTGTGCAACCCTTCGTTGCCAGCCGATGACCGAATATGTCGCAGCGCCGCAAGCAGCTGTCTTCCTACACTCGTTAAGCTGCGCAACGGATGTGCTCACTGCTGGGAGCCTGACCTGCCCGTCACACCGTCGCCTGGCAAGGTGTACGTCCAATGGAAGTTGTATGTGACCTGATCGTCTTGTCCAGCTTCACCCACCTGTCACCCTGATTCGTTTATGGTGCTTGTATCGTTACCTGCGAACAGGGCTGACGGTCTCCCCCAAAGGGGATAACACGCGACGCTTCCATCAATAACAAGCCCAAGCGGAGTACCACAGATGGCGTTCTTCACCGCAGCCAGCAAGGCCGACTTCCAGCATCAACTGCAAGCGGCACTGGCGCAGCACATCAGTGAACAGGCACTGCCACAAGTGGCGCTGTTCGCTGAACAATTTTTCGGCATCATTTCCCTGGACGAACTGACCCAACGTCGCCTTTCCGACCTGGCCGGTTGCACCCTGTCTGCCTGGCGCCTGCTTGAGCGCTTCGACCACACCGAACCCCAGGTGCGGGTCTACAACCCCGATTACGAACGTCATGGCTGGCAGTCGACCCACACCGCGGTCGAAGTGCTGCACCATGACCTGCCATTTCTGGTGGACTCGGTGCGTACCGAGCTGAACCGCCGCGGCTACAGCATCCACACCCTGCAAACCACCGTGCTCAGCACGCGCCGTGGCAGCAAGGGCGAATTGCTGGAAATTCTGGCCAAGGGCACCCAGGGCGAAGGCATCCAGCAAGAATCGCTGATGTACCTGGAAATCGACCGCTGCGCCAACGCCGCCGAACTGAACGTGCTGAGCAAAGAGCTGGAGCAGGTACTGGGCGAAGTGCGCGTGGCCGTGGCCGATTTCGAGCCGATGAAAGCCAAGGTCCAGGAACTGCTGGTCGGTATCGACGCCAGCCGGTTCAGCATCGACGGCGAAGAACAAGCCGAGATCAAGAACTTCCTGGAATGGCTGGTGGGCAACCACTTCACCTTCCTCGGCTATGAAGAGTTCGTGGTACGTGACGAGGCGGACGGCGGTCATATCGAATATGACGCCAGCTCCTTCCTCGGTCTGACCAAGCTGCTGCGCGCCGGCCTTACCGCCGACGACCTGCGCATCGAAGACTACGCCGTGTCCTACCTGCGCGAGCCGACCGTGTTGTCGTTCGCCAAGGCCGCACACCCGAGCCGCGTGCATCGCCCGGCTTATCCGGACTACGTGTCGATCCGCGAGATCGACGCCGACGGCAAGGTCATCAAGGAATGCCGCTTCATGGGCCTGTACACCTCGTCGGTGTACGGTGAAAGCGTGCGGGTGATTCCTTATATCCGCCGCAAGGTCGCGGAAATCGAACGTCGCTCGGGCTTCCAGGCCAAGGCGCACCTGGGCAAGGAACTGGCGCAGGTGGTCGAAGTACTGCCGCGTGACGACCTGTTCCAGACCCCGGTCGACGAGCTGTTCAGCACCGTGATGTCGATCGTGCAGATCCAGGAACGCAACAAGATCCGCGTGTTCCTGCGCAAAGACCCCTACGGGCGTTTCTGCTACTGCCTGGCCTACGTGCCGCGCGACATCTACTCCACCGAAGTGCGCCAGAAGATCCAGCAAGTGCTGATGGATCGCCTGAAAGCCTCGGACTGCGAATTCTGGACGTTCTTCTCCGAGTCCGTGCTGGCCCGTGTGCAACTGATTCTGCGGGTCGACCCGAAGAACCGCCTGGACATCGACCCGCTGCAACTGGAAAAAGAAGTGGTGCAGGCCTGCCGCAGCTGGCAGGACGACTATTCCAGCCTGGTGGTCGAAAGCTTCGGCGAGGCCCACGGCACCAACGTGCTGGCGGACTTCCCGAAAGGCTTCCCGGCCGGCTACCGCGAGCGTTTTGCTGCGCATTCGGCGGTGGTCGACATGCAGCACTTGCTCAGCCTCACCGAAGCCAACCCGTTGGTGATGAGCTTCTATCAGCCGCTGGGCCAGGTGTCCGGCCAGCGTGAGCTGCATTGCAAGCTCTACCATGCCGACACCCCGCTGGCGCTGTCCGACGTATTGCCGATCCTGGAAAACCTCGGCCTGCGCGTGCTGGGCGAGTTCCCGTACCGCCTGCGTCATGCCAATGGCCGTGAGTTCTGGATCCATGATTTCGCGTTCATCGCCGCCGAAGGCGTGAACCTGGATATCCAGCAGCTCAACGACACCCTGCAGGACGCATTCGTGCATATCGTCCACGGCGATGCCGAGAACGATGCGTTCAACCGCCTGGTACTCACCGCCGGCCTGCCGTGGCGCGACGTGGCGCTGCTGCGTGCCTACGCGCGTTACATGAAACAGATCCGCCTGGGCTTCGACCTGGGTTATATCGCCAGCACCCTGAACAACCACACCGACATCGCCCGCGAGTTGACCCGGTTGTTCAAGACGCGCTTCTACCTGGCGCGCAAGCTCACCGCCGACGACCTGGAAGACAAGCAGCAACGCCTGGAACAAGCGATCCTCAGCGCCCTGGACGAGGTTCAGGTGCTCAACGAAGACCGCATCCTGCGTCGCTACCTGGACCTGATCAAGGCCACCCTGCGCACCAACTTCTACCAGACCGACGCCAACGGCCAGAACAAGGCGTACTTCAGCTTCAAGTTCGACCCGCGGGCCATTCCCGAGCTGCCCAAGCCAGTGCCGAAGTTTGAAATCTTCGTCTACTCGCCACGGGTCGAGGGTGTCCACCTGCGCTTCGGTAATGTCGCGCGCGGCGGCCTGCGCTGGTCCGACCGTGAAGAAGACTTCCGCACCGAAGTGCTCGGCCTGGTAAAAGCCCAGCAAGTGAAGAACTCGGTGATCGTGCCGGTGGGCGCCAAGGGCGGCTTCCTGCCGCGCCGCTTGCCACTGGGCGGCAGCCGCGACGAGATCGCGGCCGAGGGCATCGCCTGCTACCGCATCTTCATTTCCGGCCTGTTGGACATCACCGACAACCTCAAGGATGGCGCCCTGGTGCCGCCGGTCAACGTCGTGCGGCATGACGGCGATGACCCGTACCTGGTGGTCGCGGCGGACAAGGGCACTGCGACCTTCTCCGACATCGCCAACGGTATCGCCATCGACTACGGCTTCTGGCTCGGCGATGCATTCGCCTCCGGCGGTTCGGCCGGTTACGACCACAAGAAAATGGGCATCACCGCCAAGGGCGCGTGGGTCGGTGTGCAGCGTCACTTCCGTGAGCGCGGCATCAACGTGCAGGAAGACAGCATCACCGTGGTCGGCGTCGGCGACATGGCCGGCGACGTGTTCGGTAACGGCCTGTTGATGTCCGACAAGCTGCAACTGGTCGCGGCCTTCAACCACCTGCATATCTTCATCGACCCGAACCCGAACCCGGCGACCAGCTTCGTCGAGCGTCAGCGCATGTTCGAGCTGCCGCGTTCGGCGTGGAGCGACTACGACACCAGCATCATGTCCGAAGGCGGCGGTATCTTCTCGCGCAGCGCGAAGAGTATTGCCATCTCGGCGCAGATGAAAGAACGCTTCGACATCCAGGCCGACAAACTGACCCCGACCGAACTGCTGAATGCCTTGCTCAAGGCGCCGGTGGACCTGTTGTGGAACGGCGGTATCGGCACTTACGTCAAGGCCAGCACCGAAAGCCATGCCGATGTGGGCGACAAGGCCAACGACGCGTTGCGCGTCAACGGCAACGAACTGCGCTGCAAGGTGGTGGGCGAGGGCGGTAACCTCGGCATGACCCAACTGGGGCGTGTGGAATTCGGCCTCAATGGCGGCGGTTCGAACACCGACTTCATCGACAACGCCGGCGGCGTGGACTGCTCCGACCACGAAGTGAACATCAAGATCCTGCTCAACGAAGTGGTGCAGGCTGGCGACATGACCGACAAGCAACGCAACCAGTTGCTGGCGAGCATGACCGACGAAGTCGGCAGCCTGGTGTTGGGCAACAACTACAAGCAGACCCAGGCCCTGTCCCTGGCCGCCCGCCGTGCCTACGAGCGTGCCGCCGAGTACAAGCGCCTGATGAGCGACCTGGAAAGCCGTGGCAAGCTGGACCGCGCCATCGAGTACCTGCCGACCGAGGAGCAGCTCACCGAACGCGCCGCCACCGGCAAGGGCCTGACCCGTCCGGAGCTGTCGGTGCTGATCTCGTACAGCAAGATCGACCTCAAGGAAGCCCTGCTCAAGTCGCAGGTGCCGGATGACGAGTACCTGACCCGTGACATGGAGACCGCGTTCCCACCGAGCCTGGTGGCCAAGTTCGGCGAGGCGATGCGTCGCCATCGTCTGAAGCGCGAGATCGTCAGCACCCAGATCGCCAACGACCTGGTCAACCACATGGGCATCACCTTCGTGCAGCGGCTCAAAGAGTCGACCGGCATGAGCCCGGCCAACGTGGCGGGCGCCTATGTGATCGTGCGCGACATTTTCCATCTCCCGCACTGGTTCCGTCAGATCGAAGCCCTGGACCACCAGGTCTCCGCCGACGTGCAACTGGAGCTGATGGACGAGCTGATGCGCCTGGGCCGTCGTGCCACGCGCTGGTTCCTGCGCAGCCGTCGCAACGAGCAGGATGCCGGGCGTGACACCGCGCACTTCGGTCCGCACCTGGCCGCACTGGGTCTCAAACTCGACGAACTGCTCGAAGGCCCGACCCGTGAAGGCTGGCAGACCCGTTACCAGGCCTACACCGAAGCCGGTGTACCGGAGTTGTTGGCACGCATGGTTGCAGGCACGACGCACCTGTACACCTTGCTGCCGATCATCGAAGCCGCCGACGTGACCGGGCATGACGCCGCCGAAGTGGCCAAGGCCTACTTCGCCGTCGGCAGCGCCCTGGACTTGCCATGGTACCTGCAGCAGATCAGCGATCTGCCGGTCGCCAACAACTGGCAGGCCCAGGCCCGCGAAGCCTTCCGCGACGACGTGGACTGGCAGCAACGGGCGATCACCATTTCCGTACTGCAAATGGCCGAAGCGCCACAAGACATGGAAGCCCGCGTGGCCCTGTGGCTTGAGCAGCACCAGGACATGGCCGATCGCTGGCGCGCAATGATGGTGGAAATCCGTGCCGCGGTCGGCACGGACTACGCCATGTACGCGGTGGCCAACCGTGAGTTGCTGGACCTGGCGTTGAGCGGTCAGTCGGTGCTTTAAACCGCTGCCTGGTTGTATAAAACAAAAAATCCCCGTATTGCATGATGCGGGGATTTTTTATGCGGTGGGACATCAGATAGTGCAATTGTCGGTGATCAGAACGCCCGGCCCTGCATGATCAGCGGCTTCATGGCGTTGGGTATCATCTTCTCGACGGCGGTGTATTCCGCGACGGTCATCTGATACTAAATGGCCGGTTCACGTGACGGCAATTATTAACGAGGGACCCATGGGTGGTTATCGTCGGCATTTACCGTGGGCGCTTACTGATGATTTGCCGGGAATGGCGCCGCGCTGGAAACGAACTTCCGGTTATAACTGAATGGCGCTGTGGGGTGGCGACAAATGGTGTTTGGTTTGTGTAAATTATATATCTGCTGTGAAATCAATTTGTTAATTAGCCAGTCGGTTTTTATTTTATTCCTGTGAGTGCCATTCGTCGCCATGGGTGGGCCACCTGTTAGGTTTGACAGTAGACAGGTTCATGTTTGGGGGGCAGCTTGTGAGTTGCAATCTTGCCGAAGAGGAATGTCAGACATGCAATGTATTCAGGAGGGTAGCATCTTAACTCACAAAGTTGACGACATGGTAGGGTGTGCAATATCCGGTATGACACCAAGTGGTTTGGGTCTTCATTTTGAGAGTAAATATGGTTACGGTAAAAACCTTACGCAAGGTGCTATACATAGGGTTAATGAGTTTGTGAATGCGGATGCTAAGTATGATTTAGGCTTAATGGTATATCCTAACATAGAAAATTCACTGTATCAGGCTATTCAAAATGTATTAAGCCGTGGCGGGGGAGCGCTATTGCGGCAATACTTTGGTTCGCTTGAACCACAGGGGGCGGTAGACAGCCGTTTGTATCAGATTGCCCTCGGATGGTATCAGTCTTACGTGCTAAAAATGGATGGCGATCAGCTCGCAGTCGGGCAGGTCATTAAGCGTGGAGGTATAGTTGATCGCGATGTCTATGGTGATATGACTTATGATGAATATCATCAGCGCCTAGGTACCCAAAAAGAGATTCCGCTCACCGCAATTTTTCAAGTTAAATGGCTCGAAATTTCTCCTATAGCTGGTTCTGAACCAGCGCGGCCGAAAACACCGCAGTGGCTCATCGATCATTATGAAAAAAATTATGATCCTTGGATGGGGGATTGGGATAACGTTCAAGAACAAATAAGAAAGGCGAAAGAGGGCCTGTGAGGTGCTTGAAAACTGGCTCGGTCGTTGAAAATCCGAGCCAGTTGTTTATGCGATTTTAGTGGTCAGTGTTCTATTGGACGCGGCATGTAGTACTGATGGTTGATTCTGCTTCTAGTTGGCTAGGGCGCTATTTACCGTCGCGCCAGTTGCATGTGAGCCCGCCCAGGCTTTCCTCGGTCAACCGGGTGGACGGGGCGATGCGCTGTTCGAGAATGGCGTCGAACAGCCGTGGGTAGATGTCATTCACCGAGGGCTTTTTACCGGCCACCAGGCACATGGCGGGCAGGCCGGTGATGGGCAGGTCGCGTGGCAAGGCGTGGGCGGTCATGGCCGGTCTCCAAAAATCAACTGCCCAGATGGTCGTCCGGGATGGTCAAGCGAATGCCCATGCGCAGGCCTTCCTGGAGGATGTGCTTACGCATTTCGGCACTGGCCAGGGCGCTGTTCTTGTTGCGGATGGCGCGCACCACGGCATCGTTTTCCTGCAGGCGTTCTGCCAGGTGTTCCGGGGAGTTGCGCAGCACCTGTGCGCTTTGCTTGAGAGCGTTGCTGGTTTGTTGCACCACGTTCTGGAAGATCGGGTTGGAGGTGAGGGCGAACAGTTCTTCGTGGAAGGCAATGTAGGCATTCATCCCGGCTTCGGCGTCGCCAGCGTCGAGGGCTTCGCGCATGTCCATCAGGGTCAGGCGCAGTTGGCCAACCTCTTTGCTGCTGATGGATTGGGCCACCAGGCCGACAATAAACGGTTCGAGGGTGTAGCGCAGTTGCAGGATATCTTCGAGGCTGGCGTCGGCCACGGCGTCGCTCGATTGCGCCTCGTTGACGTGGGTTTCGAGCACCACCACGCCTTTGCCGGGCATCGAGCGCACCAGGCCGAGGGTTTCCAGCACGATCACGGCTTCACGCAGGCTGGGGCGGCTGATGCCCAGCTGTTCGGCCAGTTCACGCTGACCGGGCAGCATTTCACCGCGCCGCCACTGGCCCCGCGCCAGGGAGGTGCGGAGTTTTTCTACGACTGAATTGACGACGGTTGAGGGGGTGACCACGTCGATTGCTCCTTGATGTTGCGAATACAATTGCCACAAAGGCGACGATTGAGTGTGGGAGGGAGCAAGCCCCCTCCCACTGGTGATCTGTGTCGCTCATACCAATGGGTCAGAACTCCTGGTGCGCGGGCACTACCGGCTTTTTAGCCTGGAACGCATAACCCTGCTGGCCGGCGAGTACCTTGTTGGCGCGCTGGATATCGATGTCTTTTTCCCAGCGCGCAATGGCCACGGTGGCGACGCAGTTGCCGATCAGGTTGGTCAATGCACGGCCGATGCCCATGAACCAATCCACCGCCAACACCAGCACCAGGCCGACCACCGGAATCGCCGGGATGGCCGTGAGTGTCGCCGCCAGAATCACCAGCGCCGACCCCGGAATGCCATGGGCGCCCTTGGAGGTGATCAACGATACCAGCAGGATGGTCAGCAAGTCGGTCATCGACAGCGGTGTGCCGGTAGCGTTGGCGATAAACACGATGGCCAGGGTCAGATAGATCGAGAAACCGTCGAGGTTGAACGAATAGCCTGTCGGAATCACCAGGCCCACGGTGGAACTGCCGATGCCCAAGTGTTCCAGTTTACGCATGATCTGTGGCAGCACCGCGTCGGACGAGGCGGTGCCCATCACGATCAGCAGCTCTTCGCGCAGGTACTTGAGCAGCGGCAGCATGCGCAGGCCGGACAGGCGCATCACCAGGCCGAGGATCACCCCGACAAACATAAAGCAGGTCAGGTAGAACAGGCCTACCAGGCTGCCCAGGTGCTGCAGTGAGTCCAGGCCGTAGGTGCTGGTGGTAAAGGCGATCGCGCCGAACACACCGATCGGCGCCAGGCGCACGATCATGCCCATGATGCGGAAGATCACGTGACTCAGCTCGTTGATCAGCCGCGAAATGCCCGACGCCGCTTCACCCACCAGGTTCAAGGCGCTGCCGAACAGCACCGAGAACAGCAGCACTTGCAGCACGTTGTTGTCGGCAAACGCACCGATCACCGAGTTGGGGATCAGGTCCATCAGGAACTGGCTGGTGCCCTTGATGTGTTGGCCCTTGTCGGCCAGTTCATGCAAGCCGGCGGAGGACAATTGCTCCAGGTGGATATTCGCACCGCTGCCGATGCCGGTGCTGAAGGCCATGAGCAGGCCGATCACCAGGGCGACGGTGGTCAGCACTTCGAAATAGATCACCGACTTGAGGCCGATGCGCCCGACCTTTTTCAAGTCGCCGGCGCCGGAGATACCGCTGACCACCACGCAGAACACGATCAGGCCAATCAACATCTTGATCAGTTTGATGAAACCGTCACCCAGGGGTTTGAGTTGCGAGGAGAATTCGGGAAGGGCCAGGCCGCAGAGGATGCCGAGCATCAGACCGATCACGACTTGCAGGAAAATCGAACGCGAGCACCATCTGAACATGGGAGGGATCTCTATTCGGTGCCCTGGTGGGTCCAAGGCTTAATTGTTGTGGTCATACCGGTAAGTCCAGTGCGTGGCCAGTCTACGCTGGGTTTTTTCCAGGTCACAAGTGATTTTCGCGGCTTGTCCGGTTGCGGTCTGACCAGTTGCTCTGCGAGGGCGGTGCTTGAGCGGTTGACGGGGCGCAAATTTTTTCGCTTATCATCCGCCGCTGAGTACGCGAGGTGACGGATGGACAAACCAGGACTGAGCACCAACGACGCAGGGCTGACCCATTGCAGTTGGCGTACCGCTGCGCCGGAATATCCGCACTACCACGACTATGAATGGGGCGTGCCGGTGGCGGATGATATTCAGTTGTACGAGAAGATTTGCCTGGAGGGGTTTCAGGCGGGGATGGCGTGGATCACCATCCTGCGCAAGCGCGAGCATTTTCGGCGGGCGTTCGACGGTTTTGATTTCCGCCGTGTGGCGCAGTACGGCGAAGCGGATATCGAACGCCTGATGGCTGACCCTGGCATTGTGCGCAACCGCGCGAAGATCGTCTCGACCCTCAACAATGCGCGCAGGGCGTGCGAGTTGGTGGAGGAAGCCGGTTCGTTGGCCAAATGGCTATGGTCGTTCGAACCGACGCCAGACGAGCGCCCGACGCGGGTGGATCTGGCGTATTGGACCGCCAACCCGACATCACCGGCTTCGGTGCGCTTGTCGAAGGCCTTGAAGAAACGCGGGTGGACCTACGTGGGGCCGACCACGATGTATGCGTTGATGCAGGCGACGGGGATGGTCAATGACCATCTTGAAGGCTGTGCCTGCCGCGAGCCGATCGAAGCACTGCGCCGTCGATTCAATCGCCCTTGAGTCTCGCAGCGGTGCTATTCGTGCGCCAGAGGGGTGAGCACCTCAGCCTTGTCATCCAGCACCATCACCACCAGCAGTTTCGCCGGTCGGGTCTGGCTGGCATTGCTCGACTCGAAGTGCCGCGAGCCCGCCGGCTCGTAGAATGACTGGCCGGCCGTGTAGGTGATCGCCGGTTCATCGTTGACCCGCGACGTAATCGCGCCCTCCAGCACGTAAGCCACGGCAGTGCCGGTATGGCTGTGGGGCACGGTGGCCTGGCCCGCGGCGTAATCGACGCTCAGCATGATGGTTTTCTTGCCGGGCACGTTGCTCAGGGCGTGCTCTTGCAGAACCTTGATCGACTCCTGGTTGTACACCGGTTCATGGGCGAAGGCACTGAACGAGGCCAGTATCAGGGCGGTTGCGAGTGAGCGTTTCATGGCGAGTTTCCGAGTCGTTCGAGAGGTCTTCACCCTACGCCGCGTGCTCCCGCCAACCAATGACCAATCCAGCCGAAAAACCTCTAGCCAATCTGCTGGAGAATGTCGCGCACCTTGTCCAGGGCCGGGTCGATGTCCAGGGTTTCGATCGCGCCGAAGCCGATGATCAGGCCCGGGCGTACCGGCGTGTCGTGAAAAAACACGTCGAGCGGGTACAGGCCCACGTCGACCTGACGTGCCAGCTGCATCAACAACGCAATATTCACCGGCGCCTTGCACAGGGCCGCCATATGAAAGCCGGCCACGGTGGGCACCGCTTCGAACCACGGCGCCAGGTCGCCCGCCAGGCGCTGCAGGATGCGCTCGCGACGCCCGGCATACACGCTGTGGCAGCGGCGAATATGCTTGAGCAGATAGCCTTCGCTGATGAACTTGGCCAACGCCCATTGCGGCAAGGTGGAGCTGTGTTGATCGGTCAATTGCTTGGCCTTGAGCACCGCGCCATAAAGGGCTGGCGGCAGTACCGCATAGCCAAGGCGCAACTCCGGCAGCAGGGTTTTGGAGAAGGTGCCGACGTAAGTCACCACGCCTCGGGTGTCCATGTTTTGCAGGGAGTCGGTGGGACGGCCTTCGTAACGGAATTCGCTGTCGTAGTCGTCTTCGATAACCATCGCCCCCAGCTCGAACGCACGGGCCAGCAAGGCTTCGCGGCGTGCCTGGCTCATGGGCATGCCGAGGGGGAACTGGTGGGACGGTGTCACATAGATCAGCCGCGCATCGTCGGGGATCCGCTCGACCTGAATGCCCTGATCGTCGACGGGCACCCCGATGACGTTTGCCCCCATCGCCATGAACAACTGGCGCGCCGGGGTGTAGCCGGGGTCTTCCATGGCGACGATGCTGCCCGGCTCCAGCACGACGCGGGCGATCAGGTCGAGAGCCTGCTGCGCGCCGTTGGTGACCACGATGTCGTCGGCGCTGCATTTGACCCCACGGGAAAACGCAATGTGCCCGGCGATGGCGCTGCGCAACGCCAGCAGGCCTTCGGTCTGGCTGTAGAGGCCACTGTTCTGGGCAATACGGCGCAGGGCGTCCTGGGTGCAGCGTCGCCATTCGTCCTGGGGGAATTGGTGGCGGCTGGTGGCGCCGCCGAGGAACTCGTAGCGCAGGGCACTGTCGCGCGTGGGGTGATGCATGGGCGAGGGCAGTGCCTGCCACTTCGCCAGGTTGGCGGCGCAGGCCAGGTCGGTGGCGGTTTGCAGGCGTTCGGTCGGCGGAGTGCGGCTGTTGACGAACGTGCCGCGTCCGATCTTGCCCACCAGCAGGCCTTCGTAGGTCAGGGTGGCGTAGGTGTCGGACACGGTCTTGCGTGACACGCCCAGTTGCGCGGCCAGCAGGCGGCTGGGCGGCAATTGCGCCCCGGCGGCCAGGCGGCCGGAGTCGATGGCTTCGCGCAGTTGCTGGTAAAGCTGTTCGGCCAGGTCCTTGCGGCCGTTGATGATCACGTGCAGTTCCATGTTTTTCCTGAGGGGCTGAGTCGGTCCAAGACTACTCGCTGGCGACGTTTGCTCCAAAGGGGCTGTATGACAACGCGATAAAAAAAGTGGGAGCGGGCCTGCTCCCACCTGCGGATTGTGCTGCTTATGTGGTTAGGACAGGAAACCACCGTCCACGTTCAGCGACACCCCGGTGGTGTAGCTGGATGCATCGCTGGCCAGGTAGAGCACCGCGCCGGCCATCTCACTCGGGTCTGCCACGCGCTTGAGCGGGATCTGCGCCAGGGCCATTTTCAGGATCGCGTCGTTCTTCACCAGCGCCGAGGCGAACTTGGTGTCGGTCAGGCCCGGCAGCAGGGCGTTGCAGCGGATGCCGAATTCGGCGCACTCCTTGGCGAACACCTTGGTCATGTTGATCACCGCGGCCTTGGTCACCGAGTAGATGCCCTGGAACACGCCCGGCGAGATGCCGTTGATCGAGGCCACGTTGATGATGCTGCCGCCGCCGTTTTCGCGCATCAGCTTGCCGGCTTCCACCGACATGAAGAAGTAGCCGCGAATATTCACATCCACGGTTTTCTGGAAGGCGCCCAGGTCGGTGTCCAGCACGTTGCAGAATTGCGGGTTGGTTGCGGCGTTGTTGACCAGTATGTCCAGGCGGCCGAACTGCTCGCGGATGCCGGCGAAGACCTGGCTGATCTGCTCCATTTCACCGATATGGCAGGCAACTGCAGTGGCCTTGCCGCCGTCGGCGATGATCGCATCCGCTACGTGCTGGCAGCCTTCCAGCTTACGGCTGGACACGATCACGTGGGCGCCTTGCTGGGCCAGCAACTTGGCGATGGCCTCACCGATGCCACGGCTGGCGCCGGAGACAAAAGCGATCTTGCCGTCGAGGTCGAACAGGTTGGTCTTGGACATGGGGGTTCCTTGTGGGTCTTGGCTCGGTCGATCAGAGGGCGGATTTGCCGATGACATTCAGGCTCATCTGCTCCAGCAGCTTGTTCATCTGAATGAACTGCGCAAAGCGTTTGTCCTGGGTCTGTCCATGGAAAAAACGGTAGTAGATCTGCTGCACGATGCCGGCCAGGCGGAACAGGCCGTAGGTGTAGTAGAAGTCGAAATTGTCGATCTCTAGGCCGGCGCGCTCGGCGTAATAGTCGACGAACTGGCGACGCGTGAGCATGCCCGGCGCGTTGCTCGGCTGGCGGCGCATCAGTTGCACGGGCGCCGGGTCGGCGGCTTCGATCCAGTAGGCGAGGGTGTTGCCCAGGTCCATCAGCGGGTCGCCGAGGGTGGTCAGCTCCCAGTCCAGCACGCCGATGATCTGCATCGGGTTGTGCGGGTCGAGGATCACGTTGTCGAAGCGGTAGTCGTTATGCACGATGCTGGAAGTGGGATGGTCGGCCGGCATCTTGTCGTTGAGCCAGGCGCGCACGGCCTCCCAGCGAGGTGCGTCGGGGGTCAGGGCTTTTTCGTAGCGGTCGCTCCAGCCGCGGATCTGGCGTTCCACGTACCCCTCGGGCTTGCCCAGGTCGGCCAGGCCGCAGGCGTTGTAGTCCACTTGGTGCAGTTCGACGAACTTGTCGATAAAGCTTTTGCACAGCGCTTCGGTCTTGCTCGCGTCCAGGCCCAGTTCGGCCGGCAGGTCGGAGCGCAGGATGATGCCGTTGACGCGCTCCATCACATAGAACTCGGCGCCGATCACCGATTCATCGGTGCAATGCACGTAGGCCTTGGGGCAGTAGGGAAAGCCGTCTTTCAGCTGATTGAGAATGCGGAACTCGCGGCCCATGTCATGGGCCGATTTGGCCTTGTGCCCGAACGGCGGGCGGCGCAGCACGAATTCCTGGCCCGGGTATTCCAGCAGGTAGGTCAGGTTGGACGCGCCGCCGGGGAACTGGCTGATCTTGAGCGTGCCGCTCAGGCCCGGGATATGGGCCTTGAGGTAGGGATCGATCAGGCTGGCATCAAGTTCTTCGCCTGGGCGGATCTGGGTCGATTGGTCGTTCAGCGCCATGCTTATCCCTTCTGCTTATTCTAAAGGCCTCGGACTATTGGCTAATCTAATGCGCCCAGCCGCCCGGCCACAAGGTCGGGGCGGCTTAATAGGTTCGCGTGTTGGATGATGATCAGCGTGCCTGATCGGTCATTTTTCGGGCGGGGGCAAGGCGACTGGCGTCAGCACCGGCCGGCCGGCGAAGTACTCCAGCAGGTTGTCGGCCACCCGCTGCACCGTATCGTGCGCGGCTTCCGGCGACAGCCCGGCCACATGGGAGGTCAGCACGGTATTGCTCAGGCGCTTGAGGGCATCGGGCACCTTGGGCTCGTCGTCGAACACATCCAGTGCCGCGCCGCCGATACGGCGCTGTTCCAGGGCGGCGACCAGGTCGGCGGTCACCACCACGCTGCCACGGCCGATATTCACCAGGTAGCCGTTCGGCCCCAATGCATCCAGGGCATGCCGATCGATCAGGTGGCGCGTGCCCGGGCCGCCGGGCGTGGCCAGGATCAGGAAGTCCGAGGTGTGTGCCAGCTCTACGGCGGTCGAGCAATAGATGTAGTCCACGTCATCGCGCGGCTGGCGGTTGTGGTAACTCACCTGCATGCCGAACCCGAGGGCGGCGCGCTTGGCGATCTCCAGGCCCACCGCGCCGAGGCCGAGAATCCCCAGTTGCTTGCCGCCCAGGGAAGGGCGCATCACCTTGGGCCACTCGCCGTGGCGCACTGCCGCGTCCGTTTGCGGAATGCCGCGCACCAATGACAGCAGCAAGGCCATGGCGTGGTCCGCCACCGAAGGCGCGTTCACCCCGGCGCCGTTGGTCACCACGATCCCGCGGTTGCTTGCCGCCTGCAGGTCGACATGCTCATAGCCGGCACCGATCACGCAGATGATCTCCAGCAACGGCAGCGCGGCGATTTCTTCGGCATACAGGCCCAGCGGGCCACGCGTCAGTACAGCCTTGATCTGCCCGCCGTGGGCCTTGATGGCCTGGGCGCGTTCGGCGGGCGTAGGTGCCAGGATCACATGAAAGTCATTGCTTTCGATGATGGGCAGGTATTCGTTGATGGTTTCGACCAGGACCAGAACAGTGGTTGTCATCGGACGGCTCTTCCTGAAGGTTTTGAGAGCAAGAGTATGCGGGATTTGTCAGCAAAATCGCTTTGCCGTGGCAGAAAAATCGTCGTAGGGCCGAGCTTGCAGGTGTTGGGGGCGACGCGTGCCCCCTACGGTATTTGCGTTGTCAGAAACTGATCGCGGCGGCGCTCACGCGTTGCACAAACGCCCCGGCCAACGTGGCATTGTGATGTTCGATGATCGCCGCCGCCGACAGCGTCGCAGTGTCCATGCAGGTGTGGCCGTCTTCGGGCAGTATCACCGAGAACCCCAGTTCGACTGCGACGCGGCAAGTGGTATCGATGCAGAACTGGGTTTTCATCCCGACAATCACCAGCTCATTGAGCTGCATCGCGCGCAGGCGCTGCGCCAGATCGGTGCCGAGGAAACAACTGGGCCGGGTTTTGTTGAAGAACTGGTCACGCGCCTCATCGACATCCAGCTCATGCCACACCTGCCAATACGGGCTGCCCGCGGCAATCGCGGAGCCCGCCGGGCCCGTGTGGCGGGCGACGAAGATCGGTGCGCCGGCGTGGCGCGCGCGCCCGATCAGTTGGTTGATGGTCTGCAGCACCCGTTCGCGTTCGAAGGGGTGCTCCGGGCCAGCGTACAGGCCGGTTTGCATATCGATGATCAGCAGGGCGTCAGCCATGGTGTTGCTCCTTTCGCGTGCCGGATGGCGGCGCAATAAAAAAGGCCCCGTCCATTGCTGGCGGGGCCTTGGGTTGAATCCGTGAGGTGTCTAGTTCAAGCACCCACAGCAACCGCACGACCCGCCAGAAGCGGTCGTGGTGGTGGTGCGGGTGAGGTGCTGCTGAAAAAGGTTCATGGCCGATCATGCTGGGGCATAAGTTTGGCTGTCAAGCGTCGCAGGCAACTTCTTATGAGGCGTGACGATGTTTCGGGCATCCACAAGGGACTCGTCTGACACGCGACTACCCAGGGGGCTCTTCACGCCAAACGCGCAAAAAATAGCCGACAACCTCGTCCTTGAGCCTCTGCACCGCTTAACCATTCCTCAGCTAAGCCTTTGCTTATTTAAAAGAATCCCGGACAATCGCGCCCCTGTTATAGCCGGGGCGCTGCCTGTCAGGTTTTTCTGACTCGTGCCGGCTGTGGAAATGCGGAGATCCGACCGGATGAATGATCAGGCCAATAGCGTCGACGAACGCTATGTCACGACACCTGTAATCCTTACAAGCTGGAGTCGTCAGGACACCACCTGGATGCTTGGCTTGTTTGGCACGGCGATTGGTGCCGGCACTTTGTTTCTACCTATCAACGCTGGCCTCGGCGGCTTCTGGCCGCTGGTGATCCTGGCGCTGCTGGCCTTCCCGATGACGTTCTTTGCCCACCGTGGCCTGACGCGTTTCGTGCTGTCCGGCCGTGAAGGTTCCGACATCACCGACGTGGTCGAAGAGCACTTCGGCGTCAAGGCCGGCGCGCTGATCACCTTGCTGTACTTCCTGGCGATTTTTCCGATCCTGCTGATCTACAGCGTGGCGCTGACCAATACCGTCGGCAGCTTCATGGAGCACCAGTTGCACATCATGCCGCCGCCACGGGCGATCCTGGCGTTTGTGCTGATCCTCGGCCTGCTGGCCGTGGTGCGTTGCGGTGAGCAGGCGATCGTCAAGGCCATGAGCCTGATGGTGTACCCGTTCATCGTCGCCTTGCTGTTCCTGGCGGTGTACCTGATCCCGCACTGGAACGGTGGCATCCTCAGCACCGCCAACGTGGTGCCGGCACCTTCGGCGTTGCTCAACACCTTGTGGCTGGCGATTCCGGTGATGGTGTTCTCGTTCAACCATTCGCCGATCATCTCGGCCTTTGCGGTGGACCAGAAGCGCCAGTACGGCGCGCATGCCGATGAGCGCAGTTCGCAGATCCTGTCGCGCGCGCACCTGTTGATGGTGGCGATGGTGCTGTTCTTCGTGTTCAGTTGCGTGCTGACCCTGTCGCCGGCGCAACTGGCTGAAGCGAAAGCACAGAACCTGTCGATCCTGTCGTACCTGGCCAACCACTTCGACAACCGGACCATCGCCTTCGCCGCGCCGCTGATTGCGTTCGTGGCGATTGCCAAGTCGTTCCTGGGCCATTACATCGGCGCCAGTGAAGGCCTCAAGGGCCTGGTCGCGAAAACCGGCCGGCGTCCGGCACCGAAGACCCTGGACCGCATGACCGCCGCCTTCATGTTGGTGGTGTGCTGGATCGTCGCCACGCTCAATCCGAGCATCCTTCGCATGATCGAGACATTGGGCGGGCCGATCATTGCGTCGATCCTGTTCCTGATGCCGATGTACGCGATCCGCAAGGTGCCGGCGATGGCCAAGTACCGCGGGCAGGCGTCCAACGTGTTTGTCACGGCGGTCGGCCTGGTGGCGATTACTGCGCTGATTTACTCGCTGCTCTCCTGACCGCACGCTGCACCGAACAGGGCCGATTCGCACGCGTGGCGAGTCGGCCTTTTTTTCTCTCGGAAAACCTGACGCGGCGCAACCGTCGCGCGGCAATGGGCGCTAAGCTGGAACACATTTTTAGCCAGGATGGATGGGGCCGATTGAAAACTGAAACCGATACGCCCGTTGTCGTTGCGTCGAAGCGAACCCAGGACATAATTGCCGGCTTATCGATTGCCGGTTTGCTGTTGCCGGAGGCGGTGGCCTATTCCAGCATTGCCGCGCTCCCGCCCCAGGCCGGTGTGATTGCCTTGTTTGCCGGGCTGGTGTGCTACGGCCTGTTCGGCACCAGCCGTTTCGCGATCGTCTCGGCGACTTCGTCGTCGGCAGCGGTGTTGGCGGCGGCAACGGCCAGCCTGGCGGGGGATGACCCGGCGCTGAGGCTGTCCCTGGCCTTCGGGCTGGTGCTGATCATTGGCGTGTTTTTTCTGCTGGCCGGGCTGTTCAAGCTCGGTGGCGTCACTTCGTTTATTGCCAAGCCAGTGTTGCGTGGGTTTGCCTTCGGCCTGGCGCTGACCATCATCCTCAAGCAACTGGCCAGTGTGGTGGGCGTCCACCTGACCGATAACAACCTGATCCGCTTCCTGCCGCAGTTGCTGGAGCAGCTGCCGCACTGGAACTGGCCCGCCGCGCTGGTGGCTGCGGTGGCCTTGCTGGTGTTGTGGTTATGCGCCCGCGTTCCGCGCCTGCCCGGCGGGCTGGTGGTGATCGTGCTCGGTGTTATTGCCGGCCAGGGCCTGAACCTGCAGGCCCACGGCGTCGCGCTGATCGGCCTGATCGACCTGCGCCTGGAGCTGGGGCATTTGCCGGTACTGCCGTTTGCCGATTGGCTGCGCCTGGGCGAGTTGGCGTTTGCGTTGGTCATGATTTTGTACGCTGAGTCCTACGGGTCCATCAGTTCGTTCGCTCTCAAGCACGGCGACCGGGTGTCGTCCAACCGCGACTTGCTGGCGCTGGGCGCGGCCAACCTGGTGTCTGGGTTGTTCCACGGCATGCCGACGGGCGCCGGGTATTCGGCGACCTCGGCGAATGAGGCGGCTGGCGCCTATTCGCGTTTGGCGGGGATCGTCGCGGCGCTGGTGATCCTGGTGATTGTGTTGACGGTGCTGCCGTATGTTGCGCTCACGCCGGAGCCGGTGTTGGCGGCGGTGGTCATCTATGCCCTGGGCCGGGGTTTGAGCCTGCAGCCCCTGGGGCGTTACTTCCTGTGGCGACGCGACCGTTTGCTGGTGGTGTGTGCGGTGGCGGCGGTGCTGGTGCTCGGCGTGCTGGATGGCTTGTTGTTGTCGGTCGGGATCAGCGTGGTGTTGATGTTGCGCCAGATGTCGGCGGCGGATATCCAGGTGCTTGGGCGCCTGGGCGACACTCATGACTTCGTGGACCGTCAACACCATGCCGATGCGCTGACCGTTCCCGGCGTGTTGATCATACGGCCAAGCGAGGCGCTGTTTTTTGCGAATGCCGAGCGCATCCTCGGCGCCGCTCTGCGCCTGATGCGTCAGTCATCCGCGCAGACGGTGGTGTTGAGCCTGGAAGAATCCCCCGACCTCGACGGCACCAGCGTCGAAGCGCTGGCCGCTTTTTTTGCCCAGGTGCGCGGGGAGGGCAAGCAACTGGTGCTGGCGCGGGTGCGCCATGACGCCCATGAAGTCTTGCAGGCGCTGCCCGAGGCCCAGGCGCCCGAGGTGTTGCTCAGCGGCTTGAGCGTCGATGGTGCGGTGCAACTGGCGTTGCACAGCCATCCCCAGGCATAAAAAAACGCCGCGTATCTTGCGATACGCGGCGTCCTTTACATCAACACACCCTTAGGCTTGCAGCACCGGGATGTTGGCGTTTGCAGCGCTTTCACGGAACTCGGCGATCTGATCGAAACTCAGGTAGCGATACACATCGCTGGCCATGGTGTTGATCTTCGCGGCGTATTCCATGTACTCCTCGACGGTCGGCAGGCGACCCAGGATCGAAGCCACCGACGCCAGCTCGGCCGAAGCCAGGTAGACGTTGGCGCCATCGCCCAGACGGTTCGGGAAGTTACGGGTCGAAGTCGACACGACGGTCGAATTCGGTTCTACACGTGCCTGGTTACCCATGCACAGCGAGCAGCCCGGCATTTCCATGCGCGCGCCAGCCTTGCCGTAGATGCCGTAGTAGCCTTCTTCGGTCAGTTGGTGAGCGTCCATCTTGGTCGGCGGCGACAGCCACAGACGGGTTGGCAGCTGACCCTTGACCTGATCCAGCAGTTTACCGGCAGCGCGGAAGTGACCGATGTTGGTCATGCACGAACCGATGAACACTTCGTCGATCTTCTCGCCAGCAACGCTGGACAGCAGACGGGCGTCGTCCGGGTCGTTTGGCGCGCAGAGCACAGGCTCCTTGATGTCGGCCAGGTCGATCTCGATGATTTCGGCGTATTCCGCGTCGGCATCGGCCACCATCAGCTCCGGGTTGGCAACCCAGGCTTCCATCGCTTGGGCGCGACGTTCCAGGGTACGTGCATCGCCGTAGCCTTCGCCGATCATCCAGCGCAGCAGGGTGATGTTGGAGTTCAGGTACTCGGTGATCGACTCTTTCGACAGCTTGATGGTGCAACCGGCAGCCGAACGTTCAGCCGAGGCGTCGGACAGCTCGAAAGCTTGTTCGATGCTCAGGTTGTCCAGGCCTTCGATTTCCAGGATGCGGCCGGAGAAGGCGTTCTTCTTGCCTTTCTTCTCTACGGTCAGCAGGCCAGCCTGGATCGCGTAGTAAGGAATGGCATGAACCAGGTCACGCAGGGTGATGCCAGGTTGCATTTTGCCTTTGAAGCGCACCAGGATCGATTCCGGCATGTCCAGTGGCATCACGCCAGTGGCTGCGGCGAACGCTACCAGGCCGGAACCGGCCGGGAACGAAATGCCCATCGGGAAACGGGTGTGGGAGTCACCACCGGTACCGACGGTGTCCGGCAGCAGCATGCGGTTCAGCCAGCTGTGGATGATGCCGTCGCCTGGGCGCAGCGACACGCCGCCACGGGTCATGATGAAGTCAGGCAGGGTGTGGTGGGTGGTCACGTCGATCGGCTTAGGATACGCCGCGGTGTGGCAGAACGACTGCATCACCAGATCGGTCGAGAAGCCCAGGCACGCCAGGTCTTTCAGTTCGTCACGGGTCATAGGACCGGTGGTGTCCTGGGAACCCACGGTGGTCATCTTAGGCTCGCAGTAGGTGCCTGGACGAACGCCAGTCACGCCGCATGCCTTGCCGACCATCTTCTGCGCCAGGGTGAAACCCTTGGTGCTTTCGGCCGGAGCTTCCGGCTTCTTGAACAGGTCGGACGGTGGCAGACCCAGTTCGGCACGCGCCTTCTCGGTCAGGCCACGGCCGATGATCAGCGGGATACGGCCGCCGGCACGGACTTCGTCCAACAGCACCGGGGTCTTCATTTCGAAGGTGGTCAGGACTTCATCGGTACCGTGCTTGCAGACTTTGCCAGCATGCGGGTACAGGTCGATCACGTCGCCCATGTTCATGTTGGTGACGTCGAATTCGATCGGCAGTGCGCCAGCATCTTCCATGGTGTTGTAGAAGATCGGAGCGATCTTGCTGCCGAAGCAGAAACCGCCAGCACGCTTGTTCGGCACGTAAGGAACGTCGTCGCCGAAGAACCACAGTACGGAGTTGGTGGCCGATTTACGCGACGAACCGGTACCGACCACGTCACCGACGTAGGCGATCGGGAAGCCTTGGCCGCGCATTTCTTCGATCTGCTTCATCGGGCCGGTCTTGCCTTGCTCGTCCGGCACGATGCCGTCGCGAGCCATTTTCAGCATGGCCAGGGCGTGCAGCGGGATGTCAGGGCGGGACCAGGCGTCCGGCGCAGGCGACAGGTCGTCGGTGTTGGTTTCGCCGGAGACCTTGAACACGCGCAGGCTGATCTTGTCGGCCAGGGTCGGACGGTTCTTGAACCACTCGCCGTCGGCCCAGGACTGGATCACGGCCTTGGCGTGTGCGTTGCCGGCCTTGGCTTTTTCAGCCACGTCGTGGAACGCATCGAACATCAGCAGGGTGTGCTTGAGTTGAGCGGCGGCAACAGGCGCCAGTTCGGCGTTGTCGAGCAGCTCGACCAGGGTCACGATGTTGTAGCCGCCTTGCATGGTGCCAAGCAGTTCAACGGCGCGTTTCTTGTCGATCAGGGGAGAAGTGGCTTCGCCCTTGGCCAGGGCAGACAGGAAACCGGCTTTGACGTAGGCAGCTTCGTCAACGCCTGGTGGAATGCGGTTGGTGATCAGGTCAACGAGGAATTCTTCTTCGCCAGCCGGGGGATTTTTCAGCAGCTCGACCAGGCCTGCGGTTTGTTCGGCATTAAGCGGCTGGGGAACAATACCCAGGGCTGCACGCTCTTCGATATGTTTGCGGTAGGCTTCAAGCACAGTTATTACCCTCATCAGTGGTCCCACGGGACGCTCATCCAGAAATGAACGGCACGCATGCGCTCGGGGGCTTTTTGGGCCGCAAAGCCAGCGCTGCCGACATTCCTCACAGAAGCTGCTTTCAAAGTTTTACGCCTGCAGAACGGAGCTGATGAGGGTTGGCGCTGGCTTGACCTGCCGGGTCATTGACCATCGCCAACACCGTTCTGAAGGAACGACTGTGCTCGTGACGCTTTGAAAACAGCTTCCAGCGGATTATTGGCGCCTTATAAGGCCGGATGATTCTACGGCAAAAAAAATCTAAACGTAAGTTGCCAAGCCAAGTTTGCTGGGTGATCAACCTTAGACAAAGGGCTAACATGGCGCCCTGTTTCGCTGATTTGCGTGTTGCCGCCCATGTCCAACCAAGCCATCAAGACCCCCTGCGTAGGCCTGTGCTCCACGGTTTACGGTGACCTCGTGTGTCGCGGCTGCAAGCGTTTCCACCACGAAGTGATCCAGTGGAACGGCTATAACGAAGAAGAAAAACGTGCGGTGTGGCTGCGGCTCGAGCAACTGTTGGTGCAGGTCATGGCCGGCAAGCTGGAGGTTTTCGACCCCAAGACCCTGCGCAGCCAGCTGGAGCAACGCAAGATCCGCTTTGTGCCGCACCAGTCCGAGTACTGCTGGGCCTACCAGTTGATCGCCCGCGGGGCACGGGTGATTTCCAACCTGGAGGCCTATGGCATGGTGCTGCTGCCGGAGTTCCGCGAGTGGAACCTGCCGCAGCTGCGCGATGCCATCGACCGTGAGTTTTTCATCCTGTCCGAGGCGCACTACCAGCGCTATATCGCGCCGGGGTTTCTCAAGGATGTGTTGGGCGCCTGATGATCAGGCTTTGTTGGCCAGCTTTTCCAGTTGATCCGTCAGTGCCTGGGGCTTGAGCACCAGCACATCGCTTTCCAGCGCATCGAGCACCACTTCCGCCGTATTGCCGATCAGCGCGCCGGTCAGCCCGGTGCGTGCCACGGTGCCGATGATCGTCACTGCGGCTTTCAAGGTGTAGGCGGCATGGGGAATCAGCACATCCGCCGGGCCTTCTTCGATATGCAGGTGGGCGTCGTCGATATCGAACGTGGCCTGGAATGCCTTGCACTGCTCGCGATAACGCGCCTCGATGGTTTCCTTGAGCTGAAACACCGGGTCGCCGGCCGAGAGCATTGGCGATGGATGGGCGCTGATGACATGCAGTGACGCCTTGGCCAGGCTGGCGATGTCGAAGCCGTAGTCGATGATCATGTGGTGCAGCGCGCGATGCTCGGTGTCGGTATTGCCTACATCGATGGCGGCGAGAATGACGCCGTCGTTCCATGGGGTTGCTGTCTTGACCAGCAGCACCGGCACCGGGCAGTAGCGCAACAGCTTCCAGTCGGCCGGGGTCAGCAGCGCCTTTTTCAGCGGGCTGTCGGGGTAGTGCTGCTTGATCACCAGGCCACAGCCTTCGGCCTGCTGCACCTCGATGATGGTTTCATGCAGGCTGGTATTCCACGCCTGTTCGGTGGTGACGCTGTAGCCGTCTTCGGTCAGGCCGGACTTGAGCAGGCTCAACAGCGCCGAATGCTCATGTTTCTTGTCGCACACCAGCAGGTGCAGGCGCGCGCCGGTGGTCCCGGCGATCAGTTTGGCGCGTTTGAGGGCCAGGCTTTCCGAATGCTCGGGCTCAAGGACCACCAGGATGCTGCGGATGGCTTGCATGGTCGGGACTCTCCAGAAAGGGGGCGTTGAACAACTATAGTTGCTGCCCGCCAGACGTCATGTTGATGCACATCAAGGCCAGTGGCTGGTGGTCTGCGGCGCGGTCGGTATAATCGGCGACCTTTTGTGATCCTTTGCCCGTGAGCCCGATGAACCTGCCCGAAATCCACGAATTCCTCGGTTGCCCCACCCCTGACGCCTGGGTCCAGGCCGCGTTGGCTGATCAGGAAACCCTGCTGATCGACCACAAGAACTGCGAATTCAAGGCCGCCAGCACTGCCTTGAGCCTGATCGCTAAGTATCACAGCCATGTTGACTTGATCAATATGATGTCGCGCCTGGCCCGGGAAGAGCTGGTCCATCACGAACAGGTCATGCGCCTGATGAAGAAGCGCAAGGTCGCGCTGCGTCAGTTGCACGCCGGGCGTTATGCCTCGGGCTTGCGCAAGGTGGTGCGCAGCCACGAGCCGGTCAAACTGGTGGACACCCTGGTGGTCGGCGCCTTTATCGAGGCGCGCAGTTGCGAGCGTTTCGAGGCGCTGGTGCCACATCTGGACGAAGAACTCGGCAAGTTCTACTTCGGCCTGCTCAAAAGCGAGGCGCGGCACTACCAGGGTTACTTGAAACTGGCTTATCAGTATGGCGAGGCCAAGGATATTGCCCAGGTGATCGAGCGGGTGAGGGCGGCCGAGCAGGAACTGATCGAGTCCCCTGACGTCGAGTTCCGCTTTCACAGTGGCGTGCCAGCCTGAGGCGACGGCTGCGCATACAACGCCCGGTGACGGCGTTAAAAATTGCAGGCTATTTGTTAAAAACTCTTAAAAGCATGAAGCTTCATCGCGTGTAGCCGGTCAAGCGCTGCCGGCGGGCAACTTGCCACCTATAATGCGCGCACTTCAATCCGCGTTGTGCACTGAGAACTTATGGAAAACCTGGGGCTGGGCAAGGTATTGCTCGTTGAGGACGATGAGAAGCTGGCAGGGCTGATCGCGCACTTTCTGGCACAGCACGGTTTTGAGGTACGGGCGGTGCATCGCGGCGATGCGGCCTTGGCGGCCTTTCTTGACTTCAAGCCCAAGATTGTCGTGCTCGACCTGATGCTGCCGGGCCAGAGCGGCTTGCATGTGTGTCGCGCGATTCGCGCGGTGTCCGACACGCCGATCGTGATCCTCACCGCCAAGGAAGACGACCTGGACCACATTCTCGGCCTGGAGTCCGGCGCCGACGACTATGTGATCAAACCGATCAAACCGCCGGTGCTGCTGGCCCGCCTGCGAGCGTTGCAACGGCGCCAGGCGCCAGAGCCGACGGTGCGCGGCGCCATCGAGTTCGGGCGCCTGGTCATTGACCGCAGTTGCCGGGTGGTCAGCCTGGGCGGCGAGAAGATCGACCTCACCACCATGGAGTTCGAACTGTTGTGGTTGCTGGCCAGCAGCGCCGGCAAGATCCTCTCGCGCGATGACATCCTCAACCGCATGCGTGGCATCGCCTTTGATGGCCTGAACCGCAGCGTCGACGTGTACATCAGCAAACTGCGCGGCAAGCTCAACGATAACCCCCGTGAACCGGTGTGCATCAAGACCATCTGGGGCAAGGGCTATCTGTTCAATCCGTTTGCGTGGGAGGTCTAGATGCTGCGCCTGTTTCTACGCTTGTATGTGATTCTGGCCCTGGGCCTGGCGGGAGCGATCTGGCTGGTCAACTACACGTTCGACGAGTTGCTGCCCGAAACCGACGAAACCTATAGCCGCGAGGCCGTGCGCGGCCCGGCCTATGGCCTGGTCGAACAACTGCGGCCGCATGTCGGCGAAGCGCGGCAAGCCCGCTTGGCCGAATTGCAACCCCATTACGGGCTGCACCTGAAGCTGGTTGAAAGCGAAGCCCTGGGGCTGTCCGAGCGTGAAAAAAAGCTGCTGGACGACGGCTTGCTGGTGGTGCGCGGGGACTTCAAGGAGTTCCTCTCCCGCATCGACAGTGGCATGCAGTTGCTGGAAATCAAACTGCCGGAAGAACCCAAATGGATGTACATGTGGGTCTACGGCTTTCTCGGGCTGTGCCTGGCTATCGTGCTGTATTTTTGGGTGCGCCCGCATTGGCGCGACCTGGAGCATATCCGCCTGGCCGCCCAGCGCTTCGGCGATAACGACCTCGGCTCACGCATCCTGTTGCCGCGTCGCTCCACCGTGCGCGAACTGGCCGGGCACTTCAACCAGATGGCCGAACGCATCGAGAGCCTGATCGCCAACCAGCGTGAGTTGACCAACGCGGTCTCCCACGAACTGCGCACGCCCATCGCGCGCCTGTCGTTCGAGCTCGACCAGCTCAAACAACAGGCCGATCCCCGGCAGAGCCTCGCACTGATCACCGACATGTATGCCGACCTTGGCGAGTTGGAGGAAATGGTCTCTGAATTGTTGACCTACGCCAGCCTGGAGCGCGGCGCCACCCAGGTCACGCAGGAAAATATCGAGGCCCACAGCTGGCTCGACAGTGTGATCGGCAGCGTGGCCCTGGAGGCCGAGGCGGAAGGCGTGCAGTTGTCCTTGCGTACCTGTGAAGTCGATTTTATCCAGATCGAACCGCGCTTCATGGCACGTGCGGTGATCAACCTGCTGCGCAACGCCATTCGTTACGCCGAGCGCCGCGTGGAAGTGTCGCTGGTCAAGTTCGGCAGTGGTTATGAAGTGCGGGTGTGCGATGACGGCCCCGGCATCCCCGAGGAAGGCCGGGCGAAGATCTTCCAGCCGTTCATCCGCCTCGACGCCAGCCGCGACCGCCGCACCGGCGGCTTCGGCCTCGGCCTGGCGCTGGTGCAGCGGGTTTGCCAATGGCATGGCGGGCAGGTCCAGGTAGTCGATTCGGAGTGGGGCGGGGCGTCGTTTCGGATGAGTTGGGCGTATACCGAATAAGGCTTTTGGGGGGGCAACGGTTAAAAAACCGGAGACCGCTGTGCAGTCAACCGCAGCAAGCGCCCTCGCCACGGTTGGCTCCTTCTGTCGTTTCAATCGGGTTGTCGGATCAGAAGCTGTACTTCAGCGAACCCATCACCGATGTCTGCAACCGCCGCTCCACGATCGGGCTGTTGCCCGCTTCATTCGCCAGGTACTGCACATCCAGCAAGGTCGAGAACTGGGTGTGCTCACTGATCGGCACGCTCCATGTCAGGCTCATGCCGTTGCTGATATTGCCCCCCTCCGCGTTGTAGGCCTTGAAGCGGCTCTGTGCCGCCTGGCCGGTGGTCACGCCGTACCAGGTCTGCAGGTAGTCACGGTCTCCGAAGTGGCTGCTGAGGCTGGCGTCGATCACGCCATAGCGCCCGTCATACAGGTTGGTGCCAACGCTCAGTTCCAGATGGGTAAATGCCTTGCCGCTGTCTTTGTGATCATCTTCCTTGAGTGCATGTTCCAAGGTGGCGCCGACAATCACGCCGCCCAAGTTATAGCTGGCACTCACGCCCAATTGCGTGCGTGATTTGATTTCGCCCATGCCCTTGAGCCGTTTCGAGCCGGCGCGCAGGCGTTCGTTTTTGTCCATGCGTGAGGCGCTCGCGCCGACGTATGCGCTGAAGCTCAGGGCATCGTCTTTATAACGCCAGCCCAGGCCCTTGTCGGAGTCGAGGAAAATCCCCCAGGGGCTGACGATGGCGCCGCCGAGCAGCGGTTCGGTCCTGCGTTCATCGCTGCCGCTATACCGGGGCATGCTGGCTACGCCGGCTTTCAAGCTGTATGCCCAGTCCTGTGCCAGCACCGTGTCGGCACCTGCCAACAGGCACACTGAGGTGATGGACAGGCAAAGGTGTTTCGAGCGCATAAGGAGGTTCATCCGTGGTTATAAAATCAAGGGTTTACGGGGCGCGTGCGTGCGTTTGAAGGCGTAGCCCGAGGCGCTGAGGCCGTTGACCTGGCGGCTGACGGTGTCGCCCAGGCCATAGCCGTTGCCGGCAAGCACGGCATGAGCGTTGTCCACGGGCAGCAGGATGTAATCGGTCAGCGGCTTGTCGTGCAGTTGGCCGCGAATCACCAGGAAGCCTTCTTCCAGGCGCACGCTGATGCCGCTGAGTGGCGCGTCGGGTTCGTGGGTGCTGAGCACTTGATAGGTGCCGACGGTGTCGGCCCAGGCCAGTGGCAGGGGCAGCGGGTCGATGCGTTCGCCCACGGCCACCCGCTGGCCGTGACTGCGCGCGGTGAGTATCTGCCGGCCTTGCACCGTCACCACGTCCAGTTGCACGCGGCCCAGCCCGCCGAGATCCTTGAGCCAGAACCCCAGGACTTTTTGCTGCGCGCGCAACCAGCCGTCTTCATCGCGCAGCAGTTCGAAGGTGTATCCGGCCAACTCACCGGACAATCGCGTAGGGGTATCCCTGATCCGGAATACGCCCCAGGCCGTGGCGTAGAACCCGGCCAGGCGCTTACGGTCGATGGCGGCGGGCACCTGGCGCAACTTGCCCCCGTGCTTGGGCGCCTGGCAGTCGTCGGCGCATACCGGCGCGCCGGTTTGCGCCTGGAGCATCAGGCGCAGGGTGTCGGTGCTCAGCGCGACCACCATGTCTTCGGCGTTGCTGTCGTTGGCCATGATGATCACTGCCAACTGCTGGTCCGGCAGCACCGTCACCTGCGCGGCAAAATCGTCGCCCCCGCCGCTGTGCTGGAACGTGCGTATGCCGGGGCTGACCGGCTTGTCGCCACAGGGCGAGAGAAACCAGCCCAGGCCCATCTGGCAGTCGAAGTCCAGCACGTTGCCGATATTTTGTTGGGTAAACATCTGCTCGATGGAGGCGCGGTCCATTACGCGGGTGTCGTTGTAGAGGCCTTGGGCGAACAGCATCTGTACGTAGCGGCTGAGGTCCTTGGGGCTGGTCCACAAGCCGCTGGCGGCGAGGTCGCGCACCTGGGCGTCGGTGCTGGCGCTGCCGTCCTGATAGCCGAGCGCGCGGTGGGCCACGTGTGCGCCGACGCCGACAAAACTCGATTGGTTCATCTTCAACGGTTTGAACAGGCTGTTTTGCAACTGGGTCTCGAATGCCTTGCCGCTACTGCGTTCGATAGCCGCGCCCACCAGCGCATAGCCGAGATTCGAGTAGGCCACCTGCGAACCCGGCGGGGTGCTCAGCCACACGCCCGACATACGCATTGGCATCTGGCCCATGGCGAAGGTGTTGCGCAGGCCGCGCAGGTGTTCGCTGGGCAAGCCCGACTGATGACTGAGCAAGCGGCGCAGGGTGATGGCGCGGTCGGCGTAGGCCTGCTCGTCATGGAAGCGCGAGCGCACATAGAACTCGCGCAAGGTTTGCTGGATCGGTGCGTCAAGCGCCAGTTGCTGTTGTTCCACCAGCTGCAGCGCGGCGGCGGCGGTGAGGAGCTTGGAGATCGCGCCGGCGCGAAACGCCGTATTCGGCGTCACCGGTACGCCCCGGGCCTTGTCGGCCACGCCGAAACCACTGGCCCAGATCAGCTCCTGGCCATTGACCAGGGCGATGGACAGCCCGGGCACCTGCTCCCGGGCCATCTCCCACGGAATGCGGGTTTGTAGATAGCGAATGATCGCGTTGTAGTCGCCCTTGGGGATCGGCGGCGGGGCAGGCGGTTGGCCATGGCAACCGATACTGCCGAGCAGGCAGCCCAGCAGCGGAATACCGCGCAATGTGCGAAACATGAAGAGCACCCAGATGGCTGTTTGGATGCTCGAATGCTAGGGAAGGGCTGTCCGACAATCTTTGCAAGCTTTGTCGGAAAACTGTCAAAGACTGTTAACGCACCAACCCCAACCGCTCATGCCACTGCGCGATCGATTCCTCCGGGTATTCATCGAACTGCAGGTCGCCCTTGCGCACGCTGACTTCGACCCAGGGCGCCTTGGAACCGAGCATCAGGTGCGTGTGCTGCGGCGGCACCGGCAACGGTGTGTCGATGGCCGAGGCAAACGGATGGATCAACTCCGGCCATTGCGGGCTGAACAGCCATAGCGCGCTGCCGCATTGTGAACAGAAATGCCGCTCGGCGCTGCTGGCATGGGCGCGGCTGGCGCCTTCGGGCTTGAGCCTGGCGTGGTAGATCGAGATCAGCTTGCGCCCGCGCACTTTCAGGCTGTTGCTGTCGCCCGCGAGGTTGATCGCGTAACCGCCGCCGCCCTGGGTCTTGCGGCAAATCGAGCAATAGCAGCGCTGGTAAGGGTAGGGGTGGGCACTGGTCAGGCTGAACGTCACAGCGCCGCAATGGCAGGAACCTTCGAGTTGCATGGGCAGTCTCCTCTGGCAAGGTGACTCTGGAGTCTAGGCGCTTTGTGGCATCAAGGTCGCGATCAGGGCACGAATGGTCCCCGGCAGCGCTTCCAGCTCGCGCACCAGGATACTGCGCTCGCGAATCGCCCATGGCTCATTCAGTTTCACCGCCACCAACTGCATGGTCCGGCTGTGCCGCAAGGCGGCGGATTCCGGGATGATGCCAATGCCCACGCCCGCCTCGACCATCCGGCAGATCGCCTCGAAACTCGACATTTGGATGCGCAGCGACAACTGCTTGCCGACCCGCTCGACGTGCTCGCGCAGGAAGCTCAGCAAGGTGCTGCCTTCGTGCAGGCCGATATGCTGGTAGGCGAGGGTCTGTTCCAGCGTCACCGAGGGTTGGTCCGCCAAGGGGTGGCCCACGGGCACCATCAATACCAGTTTATCGGTGCTGAAGTGCAGCACCTGCAGGCCTGCGGCCTCCACAGGGCCGGCGATGATGCCCATGTCGCTGGTGCCATCGAGCACGCCGCGCACGATATCGCGGGACAGGCGCTCCTGCAGGTCGACAGTGACACCGGGCCGCTGGGAGAGGAAACCGGCCAACACTTCGGGAAGAAACTCAGTGACCGCCGTGGTGTTGGCGAAGATGCGGATATGCCCGGCAGAGTCGACGCCGTATTGGGTGAACTCACTTTTCAGGTAGTCCACCTGGCGCATGATCAGCCGCGCATGGTGCAGCAGCCGCTCGCCTGCCGGGGTGATCTCCACGCCGCGGCTGTCACGGTACAACAGACGTGTTTCCAACTGGCCTTCCAGGGCCTTGATGCGCGCACTCGCAGCCGCCGGCGAGAGGAAGGCGCGCTTGGCGCCCTGGGTCAGGCTGGGCGATTCGGCGATATGGATAAACAGGCGCAGGTCGGCGAGATCGAAGTGCATGGCGGCTCCGGGGTGGACAGGGCTGTTCGGTGCAACGGCGGTGCGGGGCTTGCCTGCGCTGACAGTGTGCCGGCGATGAAAATGCCAACCAACCGAAGCAAGCCCGTTGCCCATCAATGCGTGGCGTTCAGCATAGCCGAACGCTGGCTTATTGAAATGCAAATTCTCAGAACGGTCGGGCGCTTGCATGATCCGGGGCACACATTCACAGCCCGAGGACCTGCACCCGATGAGCGCCACTGATTGGGTCGGCCGAAGCGAAACGGCCCACGACCACCTGAGCCACAACCTGCTCACACGCATCGCCGCGACATTCGGCGAGCCCGTGCCCGAACACGGCGCGGCGGTGCCGCTGTTGTGGCAATGGTGTTTCTTCCAGGACCCGCTGCCGGAATCGGCCCTGGGCACCGACGGCCACCCGGCCCGTGGCGGCTTCCTGCCGCCGGCGGATAACCGCAATCGCATGTGGGCCGGTGGGCGTCTCGAGTTCTTGCATCCGCTGCGCGCCGGCGAGGCGGCCAGCCGTGTGTCGACCATCACCCAGGTCGAAGAAAAGACCGGCCGCACCGGTGCGTTGCTGTTTGTCACCGTGCGCCATGACTACGCCCAGGACGGCCGCCTGGCGATCCGCGAAGAACAAGACATCGTCTACCGCGAACCGACCCCACCCAAGCCGGGCAACGGCGCGGCGCTGGCGGCGGGTGAGTGGTGCGAAGCGATCGAGCCGACGCCGACCCTGCTGTTCCGCTACAGCGCCGTGACTTTCAACGGCCACCGCATTCACTACGACTATCCCTACGTCACCGGCACGGAAGGCTATTCGGGCCTGGTGGTGCATGGGCCGTTGATCGCCACGTTGAGCCTGCGCGCCTTTTGTCGGGCCCATCCCAGCGCCACGGTGCGCCGTTTCGACTATCGCGGCGTGCGCCCGCTGATCGCTGCGCAACCGTTTGAAGTCGCCGGGCGTATCAGCCAAGCCGGCGTGGCAGAACTGTGGGCCGGTAATCACGATGGCTTGGCCCAGCAGGCCCGTGTGCATTTCGAATAACACCAGAACAACAGGCGGAGAGCCGTTAATGAACCCGAATGACAATGAAGCACTCAATGCCATCCGCGCGGGCGTGCGCGCCTTGTGCGCCGAATTCGATGCGGCGTACTGGCGTCGGATCGACGAAGAAAAAGCGTTCCCCGATGCCTTCGTCAAGGCCTTGACCGCCGCCGGCTGGCTGTCGGCGATGATCCCGGAAGAGTACGGCGGCTCCGGCCTCGGCCTGGCTGAAGCGTCGGTGATCCTTGAAGAGGTCAACCGTTGCGGCGGTAACTCCGGCACTGTCCACGGCCAGATGTACAACATGTTCACCCTGCTGCGCCACGGCAGCGCCGCGCAAAAACGCTTCTACCTGCCCAAGCTGGCCAGCGGCGAATTGCGACTGCAATCGATGGGCGTCACCGAGCCCAGCACCGGCACCGACACCACCAGGATCAAGACCACCGCGATCAAGCGCGGCGACAAGTACGTAATCAACGGCCAGAAAGTCTGGATCTCGCGGGTGCAGCATTCCGACCTGATGATCCTGCTGGCGCGCACCACGCCGCTGGCCGACGTGAAGAAAAAGTCCGAAGGCATGTCGATCTTCCTCGTGGACCTGCGCGAGGCGATCGGCAACGGCCTGACCGTGCAACCCATCGCCAACATGGTCAACCACGAAACCAACGAGCTGTTCTTCGACAACCTCGAACTGCCTCTGGACAGCCTGATCGGCGAAGAGGGCAAGGGCTTCAAGTACATCCTCGACGGCCTGAATGCTGAGCGCACCCTGATCGCCGCCGAGTGCATCGGCGATGGCCGCTGGTTTATCGAAAAGGCCAGCGCCTATGCCCGCGACCGCGTGGTGTTCGGCCGGCCCATCGGGCAGAACCAGGGCGTGCAGTTCCCGATTGCCGAAGCGCATATCGAAATCGAAGCGGCCGACCTGATGCGCTGGCGTGCCTGCGAGGAATACGACCGCGGCGCGCCTGCCGGGGCCAGCGCGAACATGGCCAAGTACCTGGCGGCCAAGGCGTCCTGGGAGGCGGCCAATGCGTGCCTGCAAACCCACGGCGGCTTTGGTTTTGCCTGCGAGTACGACGTGGAACGCAAATTCCGCGAGACCCGCCTGTACCAGGTGGCGCCGATCTCCACCAACCTGATCCTGTCCTACGTGGCCGAGCACTTGCTCGAGCTGCCACGCAGTTTCTGAGGGCCTGAACATGAGCCATACCCAAGCCCTGTGTCGGTTCCTCGCCGAATTGACCTATGCGCAGTTACCCGAACCGGTGCTGGCGCGCACCGAAGACCTTTTTCTCGATTGGCTGGCGTCGGCGCTGGCCAGCCAGGGCGCGCACCCGATACCACTGTTTGAACGCTACGCGCAGAAAATGGGGCCGAGCAGCGGCCCGGCGCAGGTGATCGTCAATGGCCGCAGCAGCAGCGCGTATTTCGCCGCGTTGGTCAACGGCGCCTCGTCGCACCTGGTGGAGCAGGATGACCTGCACAACAGCTCGGTGCTGCACCCGGCGACGGTGGTCTTTCCCGCAGCCCTGGCGGCGGCCCAGGACCTCGGCAAATCCGGCCGTGAACTGCTGCTGGCCGCGGTGGCCGGTTATGAAGCCGGGATTCGCATCGGCGAATTCATGGGCCGTTCCCACTACCGCATCTTCCACACCACCGCGACCGTCGGCACCTTGGCGGCGGCGGTGGCCGTGGGCAAATTGCTGGGGTTCGATCAGGAGCAATTCATCAACCTGCTCGGCAGCGCCGGCACCCAGGCTGCCGGGCTGTGGGAGTTTTTGCGCGATGCCGCCGACTCCAAGCAATTGCACACGGCCAAGGCGGCGGCGGATGGCTTGCTCGCCGCGTACCTGACGGCGGACGGGCTGACGGGCGCGCGCAATATCCTCGAAGGCGACCAGGGCCTGGCAGCCGGAATGTCCAGCGATGCCAAACCGCACAAGCTGTCCGCCGACCTCGGCCGGCGCTGGGCGCTGCTGGAAACCTCGTTCAAGTTCCATGCCTCGTGTCGCCACACCCATCCTGCCGCCGATGCGCTGCTGCAGTTGATGCAGCGTGAAGGCCTCGATGCCGCCGCGATCGCCAAGGTGCAGACCCGCGTGCATCAGGGCGCCATCGATGTGCTGGGGCGCGTCACTACGCCGGCCACCGTCCACCAGGCCAAGTTCTCCATGGGCACCGTGCTGGGCCTGATCGCCGTGCATGGCAAGGCCGGGCTGGTTGAGTTCCACACGCTGGCACTGAGCGATCCCGCCGTCTCGGCCTTTCGCGACAAGGTCAGCATGACCCTCGATCGCGAAGTCGACGACGCCTATCCGCAGCGTTGGCTGGGCCGCGTCACCGTCACCACCGAGGATGGCCGCACGCTGCACGGCGCTATCGACGAGCCCAAGGGCGACCCCGGCAACAGCCTCAGCCGCGCCGAGCTGGCGGATAAATTCCAGCGCCTCAGCCAGTTCAGCGGCGCACGCACCCCGGCCGAGGCCGACGCGTTGATCGCCAAGGTCTGGCAGTTGCGCAACACCCCGTCCATGGCCCACTGGCTTTGAGGAATCGTCATGACTGCTAATCAACGACCGCTGGACGGTATCACCGTTGTCAGCCTGGAACATGCGATTGCCGCACCCTTTTGCACACGCCAATTGGCCGATCTCGGCGCGCGTGTGATCAAGATCGAACGCCCCGGCAGCGGTGACTTCGCCCGTGGCTATGACGAACGCGTGCGCGGCCTGGCGTCGCATTTCGTGTGGACCAACCGCTCCAAGGAAAGCCTGACCCTGGACCTCAAGCAAGACGCGGCGGGCGCCATTCTCGACAGCTTGCTCGCCGACGCCGATGTACTGGTGCAGAACCTCGCACCCGGTGCAGCGGCGCGCATGGGTCTGTCGTTCGAGACGCTGCATGCGCGCTTCCCGCGCTTGATCGTCTGCGATATTTCCGGCTATGGCGAAGGCGGGCCCTACGCGCAAAAGAAGGCTTATGACCTGTTGATCCAGAGCGAGGGCGGCTTTCTGTCGGTGACCGGCGGGCCCGCTGACGACCAGATGGCCAAGGCCGGTTGCTCCATCGCCGACATCGCCGCCGGCATGTACGCCTACAGCGGCATCCTCTCGGCGCTGTTGTTGCGCGGCAAGACCGGCGAGGGCAGCCGTATCGACGTGAGCATGCTGGAAAGCCTGGTGGAGTGGATGGGCTACCCGATGTACTACGCCTTCGACGGAGCACCGCCACCGCCGCGTGCCGGGGCGGCGCATTCGACGATTTATCCCTACGGACCGTTTCCCACCGGCGACGGCGGTACGGTGATGCTCGGCTTGCAGAACGAGCGCGAATGGGCGGCGTTCTGCGACAAGGTGCTGCTCACCCCGGCGCTGGCCACGGACGAGCGCTTCTGCGCCAACTTCAAGCGCTCGGCCAACCGCGAGGCGCTGCGCCGGATCATCGTCGACAGCTTCGCCCGACTCGACGCCGAGGCCGTCATCCAGCGCCTGGAACATGCGCAGATCGCCAGTGCCCGCGTCAACGATATGCACGGCGTGTGGGACCACCCGCAACTCAAGGCACGTGACAGCTGGCGCGAAGTCGCGAGCCCGGCCGGTCCGCTGCCAGCGCTGTTGCCGCCAGCGCGCAATACGGCATTCAGCCCGCGCATGGATGCGGTGCCCGCGTTAGGCGAGCACAGCCAGGGCATTCTCGATCAGCTCGGTTATTCGGGCGAAACCATCGACGACCTGCGCGCGCGCGGCGTTATCTGACAAGGAGTGTGGTGATGCCAACGCCTGTAGTTCGTTCAGCCCTGTTCGTTCCCGGCAGCCGCCCGGAGCGGTTTTCCAAAGCGCTGGCCAGCGGTGCCGACGCGGTGATTGTGGATTTTGAAGACGCGGTAGAAGAGCTGCTCAAGCGGCAGGCGCGGGAGAACCTTGGCGCGTTTTTGCGCGCCCACTCCGACGCCCGGGTGTGGGTGCGGATCAACGCGCCGGAGCACGCCGAACACGCTGACGATGTGGCGTTCTGCAACGCCCATGCAAACGTGGCGGGCGTGCTGCTGCCGAAAGTCGAAAGTGCCGCCCAGGTCGCGGTGGTGGCCGCCGCCGGCAAACGGATCTGGCCGATTATCGAAAGCGCCAAGGGCCTGCTGGCGGTGGCCGCGATTGCCCATGCGCGGCAGGTGGAGCGCCTGTCGTTCGGCGGCCTGGACCTGGCGCTCGACTTGAATCTGAGCAGCCCTTCGCCAGCGGCTGACTTTGCCCTGGACCAGGCGCGCCTGGCGCTGATCGTGCATTCCCGCGCCGCCGGCCTGGTGGCCCCGCTGGACGGCGTCCACCCGGCCATCGACGACCCCGAAGGCCTGCGTCGCTCGATCCGGCATGCCTATGAAATGGGCTTTGCCGGCGCGCTGTGCATCCATCCCCGGCAGGTGGCGGTGATCCATGCGGCCTTGGCACCGAGCGCCGCAGACCTGGCCTGGGCCAAGCGCGTGGTGGCGGGCGGAGCCCACGGGGCAGGCGCGTATCAGATCGATGGGCAGATGGTGGATGCCCCGGTTCTGTTGCGCGCACAACGGCTGCTCGCCGCCCAGCGCTGACCGCAGCCGAAGCCAGAGGCGAGAGAGGATCTGCATTTTCGTTCGGGCTGGCGTTCATCTAGGCCGAACGCAGGTATCAAAAATTCGAAATTCACTACACGCGCCATATCAGGCACCTTGCCCTACAACACAACAATAAGAAGGTGATTTCCCATGCTCAAGCTCTCCCGGGCGCTGTTCTGCGCCGCCACCTTGTTCGTCGTGGGCCTGGCCCAGGCGGCGGACCCGATTGTGATCAAGTTCGCCCATGTGGTCGCCGAAAACACGCCCAAAGGCCAGGGCGCGTTGCTGTTCAAGAAACTTGCCGAAGAACGCCTGCCGGGCGTGGTCAAGGTCGAGGTGTACCCTAACTCGTCGCTGTTCGGCGACGGCAAGGAAATGGAAGCGCTGCTGTTGGGCGATGTGCAGATGCTCGCGCCGTCCCTGGCCAAGTTCGAGCAATACACCAGACAGGTGCAGATCTATGACCTGCCGTTCCTGTTCAACGACCTGGCCGCCGTCGACCGCTTCCAGGCCGCCCAAGGCAAGCAGTTACTGACCTCGATGCAGAACAAGAACATCCTCGGCCTGGCCTATTGGCACAACGGTCTCAAGCAGTTGTCGGCCAACAAAGCCCTGCACGAACCCAAGGACGCCCGTGGCCTGAAGTTCCGCGTGCAAGCCTCCAGCGTGCTTGAAGAACAGTTCAAGGCGATCCGCGCCAACCCGCGCAAGATGAGCTTTGCCGAGGTCTACCAGGGCTTGCAGACCGGTACGGTCAACGGCACCGAAAACACCTGGTCGAACTATGAAAGCCAGAAGGTCAACGAGGTGCAGAAGTACTTCACCGAGTCCAACCATGGCCTGATCGACTACATGGTGATCACCAACGCGAAGTTCTGGAACGGCCTGCCAGCGGATGTGCGCAGCACCCTGGAGCAGATCATGGCCGAGGTCACCGTTGAGGTGAACAAGCAGGCCGAGGCGCTGAACCAGTCGGCCAAACAGAAGATCGTCGACGCCAAGACCAGCGAAATCATCGAACTGACCCCCGCGCAACGCCAGCAATGGCGCGAAGCCATGCGCCCGGTCTGGCAGATGTTCGAAGGCGAGATCGGGGCTGACCTGATCAAGGCGGCGGATGCGTCCAACCTGTAATGCCGGGGCATACCGAGATCCCTCCCACAGGTTGATCCGGTTTCCACTCTGAAACCTATTCCCGCTTCGCGAGGTTTTGCCATGCAAACGCTCAGGCGCGTCTGGGAGCACCTGGAGGAAGGCGTCATTGCCTTCCTGCTGGCCGCCATGACCCTGGTGACATTCGTCTACGTCATGCTCAACAACATCTACACGCTGTTCTTTGCCCTGGCCGACCAGTGGGCCTGGAGCAGCCATTTTTTCAACGCCCTGGGCGACGGCACCATGACCTGGGCCCAGGACATGACCTGGAGCGTGGCGCTGACCAAGGCCATGTTCGGCTGGCTGATTTTCTTCGGCATTTCCTACGGCGTGCGTACCGCCGGCCACCTTGGGGTGGATGCGCTGGTCAAGCTGACCGGACGCCGGGTGCAGCGCTTGCTTGGGATGCTTGCCTGCCTGTGCTGCCTGGCCTACGCCGGGCTGTTCATGGTCGCCAGTTACAGGTGGGTGAGTGCGGTGATGACAGCACACATCGGCGCCGAAGACCTCGACCAGTTCGGCATCGATGTCGGCGACATCGTGCTCATCGTGCCGGTCGGTTTTGCTCTGGTGTTTATCCGCTACCTGGAAATTTTCTATCGCCTGTTCACCCACCGCCAGGTCGGGTTGGGGCTGGCCGACGAGGCCGGTGAGGCGAGCAAATTGGCCGGCGGCCATGAGGAGCGTCACTGATGGCCGTGCTCTGTCTGTTTCTGCTGTTGTTTGTGTTCATGTTCCTCGGCGTGCCCGTCGCGATTTCCCTCGGATTGTCCGGCGCGGTGTCGATCCTGATGTTCAGCCAGGACTCGGTGAGTTCCCTGGCGATCAAGCTGTTCGAAACCTCGGATGCCTATACCTTCCTGGCGATTCCGTTCTTCCTGCTGTCCGGTGCGTTCATGACCACCGGCGGCGTGGCGCAGCGTCTGATCGACTTCGCCAATGCGTGTGTCGGACATATCCGTGGCGGCCTGGCGATTGCGGCGGTGTTGGCGTGCATGTTGTTTGCCGCGCTGTCCGGTTCGTCACCGGCCACCGTGGCGGCCGTAGGTTCGATTGCGGTGGCCGGGATGGTGCGCTCCGGTTACCCGAAGGCGTTCGGCGCGGGCATCATCTGCAACGCCGGCACCCTGGGCATCCTGATTCCGCCGTCGATCGTGATGGTGGTGTATTCGGCCGCCACGGAAACGTCAGTCGGCAAGTTGTTCATGGCCGGGGTGATCCCGGGGCTGCTGCTGGGCCTGATGCTGATGGTCGCGATCTATATCGTGGCGCGCATCAAGAAGCTGCCGGCGCAGCCACGGGCGAGCTTTCGCGAGTGGCTGGCCTGCGCGCGCCGTGCGTTCTGGGGCTTGCTGCTGCTGGTGATCATCCTCGGCGGCATCTACAGCGGGATGTTCACCCCGACCGAAGCCGCGGCGGTGGCAGCGGTGTACTCGGCGTTTGTCGCGCTGTTCGTCTACAAGGACATGAGTCTGCGCGACTGTCCCAAGGTGCTGCTGGAGTCCGGGCGGCTGGCGATCATGCTGATGTTTATCATCGCCAATGCGATGCTCTTCGCCCATGTGTTGACCACCGAACAGATCCCCCAGGAAATCACCGCCTGGGTGCTGTCCGAGGGCCTCACGCCGATCGGCTTCCTGATCATGGTCAACGTGGTCTTGCTGATCGCCGGCAGTTTCATGGAACCGTCGGCGATCGTGTTGATCCTGGCGCCGATCTTCTTCCCGATCGCGATGAAGCTGGGCATCGATCCGATTCACTTGGGGATCGTGATGGTGGTGAATATGGAAATCGGCCTGGTTCACCCGCCGGTGGGCTTGAACCTGTTCGTGACCTCGGCGGTGACCGGCTTGACGCTGGGGCAGACCATTCGTGCGGCGATGCCGTGGCTGATGATCCTGTTGGTGTTCCTGATCATGGTCACCTACCTGCCGTTCATCTCGCTGGCGCTGCCGCACTGGCTGGGGATGTAGACCTCACGATGTGGGAGCCTGGCTCCCACCTTGCTCAGTGATCCAGCGCGCTCAGGATCGCATGGGCGACCTTGACCCGCTCGGCATTCGGATAGTTCTTGTTCGCCAGAATCACCACGCCCATGTCCTTGCTTGGCACATACGCCACATACGCGCCAAAGCCTGCGGTTGAGCCGGTTTTGTTGTACAGCACGTTGGCCGGTTGCGCTTGCGGCGTCGCCAGCCAATCGGGACGGTGAGGTTCCATGGCCATCGGTGTCGAGTTGCCGTCAATCAGCGCTTGCAGGGCGATGGGGTAGGGGTAGTACTCCCAGCCCAGGCCCTGGGTCATGCCGTTCACGCGGTAATAACCAGCGTGGGTACTGGCGATGGCTTGTTGCAGCGGCTTTTCCAGGGTTTGCGGGTGCAGGTTGGCGATCACATAGCGCGCCAGGTCGTGGGTGCTGGTCTTGATGCCGTAGGCTTCGCTGTCCAGTGCGCCAGGGCTTACACGGACGGGTTTCTGCTGCTTGTCGTAGCCTTGGGCGTACTCGCCGGATTGCGCGGTGGGCACGCTGAGGTGGGTGTTGCTCAACCCCAGCTTGGGCAGCAGGGTGTGCTCCATGGCGACATTGAACGGCTGGCCCAGGCTTCGCGCCGCGAGGTAGCCAAACAGGCCGATGCTCGGGTTGGAATAGAGACGTTGCGCGCCAGGGGCGTAGCTGGGTTTCCAGCGCTGGAAGTAGCCGAGCATGGCGTCGGCGTTGTCGGCGGCATCCGGAAACTGCAGCGGCAGGCCGCCGGGGGTGTACGTCGCCAGTTGCAGCAGGCTGATGCGGTCAAAGGCGCTGCCGGCCAACGCAGGCCAGTATTGGCTGGCCTTGTCCGACAGCGTGAGCTTGCCGATGGCCTGGGCGTAACCGCCCAGGGTTGCGGTGAAGGTTTTGCTCACTGAGCCGATTTCGAACAAGGTGTTTTGGTTGACCGGTTGCTGCGCTTCTTTCGATGCCATGCCGTAGTTAAAGTATTGCACCTTGCCGTTCTGCACCACCGCCACCGCCAGGCCGGGAATGGCCTGTTGCTGCATCAGCGGTTTGACGCTGGCGTCTACCACGGCCTGCAGGTCGGTGGCGGCCAGGCACTGGCCGGCGCCGAGAAACATTGCCAGCGCTGTTAAATGACGCACTCCAAATACCGCTTGTTGGGGCATGATATCGCTTCCATGAGTATGATCGATTGAATGAACAGCCTGCGCGGGCGTGCCAAAGGTAGACAGTTCGCCGGGCCTGGGCAAACGATGATATTTCGCACCAGCCATTAGAAAAATTAGGGGCAAGCATGCTGCGTTCCCATCTGCCTCTCAATGCCCTGCGCGCATTCGAGGCCTCCGCCCGGCACCTGAGTTTTACGCGGGCCGCCATTGAGTTATGTGTCACCCAGGCGGCGGTCAGCCACCAGGTCAAGAGCCTGGAGGCGCAACTGAACGTCACCCTGTTCAAACGCCTGCCGCGTGGCCTGATGCTGACCCGCGAAGGCGAGACGTTGTTGCCGGTGCTGCGCGAATCCTTCGACCGCATTGCCCACACCCTGGGCCAGTTCGAAGGCGGGCACTACCGCGAAGTGCTCAGCGTCGGCGCGGTCGGCACTTTTGCGGTGGGCTGGCTGCTGCCGCGCCTGGCGGACTTCCAGCACCGCTACCCGTTTATCGACCTGCGCCTGTCGACGCACAACAACCGTGTCGATGTCGCCGCCGAAGGCCTGGATTACGCGATCCGTTTCGGCGCCGGGGCCTGGCATGGCACCGACGCCTGCCCATTGTTCGAAGCGCCGCTGACGGTGCTCTGCGTGCCGTCAATCGCCGAGCAGTTACACACGCCGGTCGAGCTGTTGAAGCACACGGTGCTGCGCTCCTATCGCGCCGATGAGTGGAACCTGTGGTTCCAGGCCGCCGGGCTGCCTGCCGACACCCTGGTGCCGCGCAGCATCGTGTTTGACTCATCGTTGGCGATGATGGAAGCAGCGCTGCAGGGTGTCGGTGTGGCGTTGGCCCCTGCGCTGATGTTCTCGCGACAACTGGAAAGTGATGCGATCCGCCAGCCCTTCAACGTGGGCATCAGCACCGGCAGCTATTGGTTGACGCGCCTGCAGTCACGCGCCGAAACCTCGGCGATGCAGGCGTTCAAGGCCTGGCTGACGGTGATGGCGGCGCAGGGCTGAGATTTTCATCAAGAAGCAAAATGAAACAGTTGTCGGCGGCTAACCTCTACACATTCAGAGGCGGTCAGGCCAGGTATTTGTTGAACCACCCCAGCGTGCGCTGCCACGCCAGGTTCGCCGCCGCCTCGTCATAACGCGGCGTCGAGTCGTTGTGAAAACCGTGGTTGGCGCCCTTGTAGATATACGCTTCATAGGTAGTGCCCGCGGCCTTCAGGGCCTTTTCATAGGCCGGCCAGCCTTCGTTGATCCGCGTATCCAGTTCGCCGTAATGCAGCATGATCGGTGCCTTGATGCGCGGCACGTCCTTGGCCTCTGGCTGCCGCCCGTAAAATGACACGGCGGCGCCCAGCTCCGGGTAGGCCACGGCTGCTGCATTGACCACGCCGCCGCCATAGCAGAAGCCGGTAATCCCGACTTTGCCGGTGCTGTTGTCGTGGTGCATCAGCCACTCGATGGCGGCGAAGAAGTCGTTCATCAGCTTGGTCGGGTCGACTTTTTGTTGCAGCGCTACGCCTTTTTCATCGTTGCCGGGGTAGCCACCCACGGATGTCAGGCCATCCGGCGCGAGGGCGATAAAGCCGGCCTTGGCCAGGCGCCGGGCGACGTCTTCGATATACGGGTTGAGGCCGCGGTTTTCATGCACCACGACCACGGCGGGGATTTTGCCGGTGGCCTTGGCCGGGCGCACCAGATAGCCGCGCACCGTGCCGTTGCCCTTGGGCGAAGGGTAGGTGATGTAGTCCGCGACGATGTCCGGGTCGGTGAATTTCACTTGCTCGGCCAGCGCATAGTTGGGGCTCAGGGCGGCGAGCAGCGCCGACGCGGTGAGCCCGCCGAAGGTGAACAGTGCAGCGCGGTCGAGAAACTCGCGGCGGTTGATCTTGCCGTGGGCGTAGCCGTCGTAGAGCTCCAGCAGTTCGGGGGCGAAGTCTTTCGCGGTGAGACGAGTCATCGGTGCAGTCCTCGATTAGCGGTGCCAGTCAATGTAGACCAGGATCACGCGTTGCGAGCGTGGGCGGCGGCGGCCAGTTGCCCGGTATCGACGCGCACAAACACCGAATCGCCGATCGCCGTGAGCACATCGCCGGCGTATACCTCGCAGACCACGCGGCTTTTACGCCCCACATCGCCCTCGACCCGGGCACGCAAGGTCAGCGTGACACCCAGGGGCGTGGGCTTGATGAATTTGATCCCGAGATGCCCGGTCACGCAGTCGATACGCGGCAGGCTGCCGGGTTCGCGTTGTTCGGCGCGGTAGTGGTAGGCCATGGCGGTCCAGTTCGAGTGGCAGTCCACCAGCATGGCGATCAGGCCGCCGTAGACCAGATCCGGCCAGCCGCTGTATTTCGCTTCCGGTTGGTGCTCGGCGACCACGTGAATGCCATCGGCATCCCAGCGGCTCTTGATATGCAGGCCATGGGGGTTGTTGCCGCCGCAGCCGTAGCAGATGCCTTCGGGGGCGGTGGTGTCTTGCAGTGACGGGGTGTGCATGCCAAGTCCTTATTGTTCTGGGAGGGGACTGTCCTGTTTAACAGGACGCGCGCCGGATGGGAATAATGCCATCGCCGCAGACGCTAGCGCGCAAACCGCTTGGCTCCGGCCACACAGCCGATCACCGCGACTGTCACCAGCACCATGCCCAGGCTGACCTGCTCATGCAGCAGGCCCGCCGCCAGCGCCAGGCCGAAGAACGGTTGCAGCAACTGCAACTGGCCGACTGCGGCGATGCCGCCCTGGGCCAGCCCGCGGTACCAGAACACAAACCCGATCAACATGCTGAACAGCGCCACATAGCCCAGGCTCAGCCACGCCGGCAGGCTGATGCCAGTGAAGGTCGGCGGCGCGAGCATCAGGCTCAACGGCAGCGCCACCGGCAACGACACCACCAGCGCCCAGCAGATCACTTGCCAGCCGCCCAGGCTGCGCGACAGCTTGGCGCCCTCGGCGTAACCCAGGCCGCACACCAGCACCGCCAACAGCATCAGCAGGTCACCGGCCGGGGCGGCGCTCAGGCCCTGGGCGACGGCATACCCCATCACCAGCGCGCTGCCCAGGATCGAAAACAACCAGAACACCGGGCGTGGCCGCTCACCGCCGCGCAGTACGCCAAAGAGCGCCGTGGCCAGCGGCAACAGGCCGATAAACACGATGGAGTGCGCGGACGTCACGTATTGCAGGGCCAGCGCCGTCAGCAAGGGGAAGCCGATGACCACGCCGAGGGCGACGATGACCAGGGGCAGCCATTGCGCGCGTGTTGGGCGTTTTTCCTTGAAAAAAACCAACAGGCACAACGCCAACACGCCGGCCAGGGTGGCGCGCAGCAGGGTGAGGAACACCGGTTCGAATTCCATCACCGCCAGACGCGTCGCCGGCAACGAACCGCTGAAAATCACCACGCCGATAAAGCCATTGATCCAACCCTGGGTGCTGTTGGCCAGGGGATTGAGCGGTGAGGTCTGTTCCATGAAGGGGGCCCGAAAAAAGGAGAGGTTGCGTGCGGGCCATGCTAGGCAGGAAGATTAAGACAATCAAAAAATTGTCATGGATACATCGCCCATGCCCCGCGCCCGTTACAAAAACCTGGTCGACACCTTCGCCGAGGACATCCGCAGCGGCAGGCTGTCGCCCGGCGAGCGTCTGCCCACCCATCGGCAATTGGCCGCGCGCCACGGCCTCGCGCTGGTCACCGCGAGCCGCGTGTACAGCGAGCTGGCGGCGATGGGCCTGGTCAGCGGTGAAACCGGTCGCGGCACCTTCGTGCGCGAGATCTCGCTGCCGCCGGGGCAGGGCAGTGGGCAGATGAGCGTGGCGCCGGGCATGCTGGATCTGAATTTCAATTACCCGTCATTGCCGGGCCAGGCCGAGCTGCTGCGCACGGCATTGCGTCAACTGGCGCTGTCGGGCGATCTGCAAGCGTTACTGCGTTACCAGCCCCACGCCGGGCGCCAGCATGAACGCGCGGCGGTGGCGCGCCATCTGCTGAGTCGAGGGCTGACGGTCGAGGCCGATCAGGTGCTGCTGGTCAGCGGCGCGCAACATGGGTTGGCCGTGACGCTGATGGCGCTGCTCAAACCGGGGGATGTGATTGCCGTCGACGCGCTGACCTATTCAGGCTTCAAGGTGCTGGCCGAGACCCTGCACCTGGAAATGCTGGCGATCCCGCTCACCGCCAGCGGCCCCGACCTTGATCATCTGCACAGCCTGTGTCGCAAGCATCCGGTCCGCGCGGTGTATAGCATGCCGACCGTGCATAACCCGCTGGGTTGGGTGATGAGCCTGGAGCAACGCGAACAACTGGTAGCCATCGCCCGTCAGCACAACCTGATGATCATCGAGGACGCGGCCTACGCATTTCTGGCAGAACACGCGCCACCGCCGTTGGCGACACTCGCGCCGGAACGCACGGTGTATGTCGGCGGCTTTTCCAAAAGCGTCGCCACCGGCCTGCGGGTCGGCTTTGTGTCAGCCCCGGCAGCGTGGGTGAAGGCCCTGGAACGCAGCATCATGGCCACGACCTGGAATGTGCCGGGGGTAATGAGCGCGATTGCCGTGGCCTGGCTCGACGACGGCACGGTGGCTCAACTGGAAGCACAGAAACGCCAGGATGCCCGGGCGCGCCAGGCATTGGCGGCACAGGTGCTGAAGGGGCTGACGTACATCAGCCATCCTTCGTCGTATTTTCTCTGGTTGCCCCTGGCGGAAGAGGCCCGCGCCGATCAGATCGCCATGACCTTGCAGCGCGAAAATATCGCCGTGTCCACCGCCGAACCGTTTGCCGTATCCGCCCATGTACCGCATGCGCTGCGCCTGGCGTTGGGCTCGGTGGACATGACGGCGCTGCGCGAGGCCTTGCTGGCGGTACGCAAGGTGGTGGCGTGGTGACGCTATCCGGCACTTCCTGCTTAACTGGCACATCGCTATGCTACGGCGAAAACAACAAACCGCCTTGTGAGAAAACATGGACTTTAATTGGCACAGCGACCCCATCACCCGCAGCACCCCGATCACCCCGCGCTACAAAAACACCCAGAACGTGCGCCGTTTCATGCTTGAACACTGCGGCCCGGGGTTTAAGTTCGACCGCGCATTCATGGCCTGGATTCGCAACGATACGGCCAAAACCCTGGGCGATATGGTGGATGAGTGGCAGCGTCGAAACGCCGGCTTATGATTACTCAAGGCATGGCGACACTGGTTAACTACGGCATCCATTTGACGCCAGGCCTGCTGCTGTTCGGCGCGTGGTTCGCGCTCACACCCAGGTCGATGACGGCGATCCGCATCCTGATTCTGTTGGCGGCGTTTGTGCTGATGCGCGATGCGATGACGCCGTTGCGCATGTGGGCGCTCAGTGACGATGTGCAGATAGCATTCACCGCCAACACCTTTGTGCTGGCGGCGCTGGGCGGACTATCGCTGTTGCTGGTTGCCGGGCTCGCGTGGGTAGCGCCGGACTTGTCGCGGCTGGTCTTGTGGTCCAAGGGCAATTGCGCCGTCGGACTGGCGAGGGGCCTGGCGGTGGGCTGCCTGATCGGCGTACCGCTGCGGCTTTACCAGGGCGTGGATACGCAAGCGATCCACGATTACTGGGTGTGGCTGCCAGGCATGGTGGTATTGGCCTATGGCGCCAATGCGTTGGAAGAGGTGTTGTTTCGCGGTTATCTGCAGGGGTATCTGGAACAACAACTGACGCCGCTGCGGGCGGCCTTGATCAGCGGCGTGGCGTTCGCGGCCTGCCATGCGTTCCTGGCCCTGAGCGTCACTCAATTGGGCTGGCCGGTGTTGCTGTTTACCCTGATCGAAGGGCTGGCCTGCGCGTTGTTGCGCATGCGTCATGGTGTGTTGGCCGCGACGCTCGCCCATGGCACGGCGATCCTGTTGATTGCCGTGCCTCTGGTTGCCTGAGTGAGCAGCGCAACCAGGTGGGAGCGGTGGCTCCCACCGTTGGACCGCGCGTCAGCGTGGCGTGAGCGCCGGCGTGCGCGGCGGAACCAGGCGTTTGCTGCCGGTGGCTTCATACGCTGACGCCAGCTGCAGCAACCTGGAGTCATCGTAGGCGCGCCCGGCAAAGGTCAGCCCGACCGGCATGCCGATATCCGCCATCACGCCCATCGGCACGGTAACGGTCGGCACGCCCAAGTGGCGGATGGCAAGGTTGCCGTTGGCCACCCACACGCCATTGCTCCAGGCGATGTCGGCGGACGCTTCGTTCACATCGGCATCGGCAGGGCCGACGTCGGCGACGGTGGGGAAGATCACGGCATCGAGGCCGAGCTTATCCATCCAGTCTTCGAGGTCGATGCGCCGGGTCTGTTCGAGGCCGCGCAGGCCGTCGGGCAGGGTGCTGATCTGGTTCCACGGGGTAATCCCGCGTTGGGCCATCCGCACGTATTCGTCCATGCCGGCGGCCAGTTCGTCTTCACGGTTGGGCAAGGTGCCGGGGTCATGGGGGAAAATCTTCGGCCCGTCGACATCCGCCAGGCGGTTCAGGTTCGGGTCGTTATTGGCGCGCAGGAAGTCATCGAAGGCCCACGCGGACAGTTCCCACAACTCATCGTGGAGGAACTCCTTGGACACCAGGCCACGGGTAAACACCGTCGGTGCGCCGGGGCGGTCGCCTTCGCAGTTGGACACCAGGGGGAAGTCCACTTCGATGACTTCGGCGCCGGCCGCTTCGAGGGCCTGGCGCGCGGCTTGCCACAGGGCGATGACGCTGGCGCGGGTGATGATCTTTTGCCCGGTCGGGCCACCGATGCCGGGTTTCTCGCTGGTGCCGGCGTCGGGGTCGGCGTTGATGTACATGCGCGGTACGCCAAAGCGTTTGCCGGCGAGGGATGCGGCGGTCGCGGCCAGTTCAGCGTAAGCCGCCGGGCGCACCGAAGCGACGCTGGGGATGGGCACCCAGGGTTGCAGGCGCCACAGGTCGCCGCGGGTGTCGGGGTCTTCGGCGACCACCACGTCGAGTACTTCCAGCAGGTCGGCCATGGTGCGCGCATAAGGCACCACCACGTCCATGGTAGGGGTCAGCGGCCAGTTGCCGCGCACCGAAATCACCCCACGGGACGGGGTATAGGCACACAGGCCGTTGTTGGACGCCGGGCCACGCCCGCTCGACCAGGTTTCTTCCGCCAGACCGAATGCCGCGAAGCTCGCGGCAGTCGCGGTGCCGGCGCCGTTGGACGAGCCGGAGGCAAACGGTGCCGTCAGGTAGGCGGCGTTATACGGGCTTTCCGCGCGGCCGTACACGCCACGCTGCATGCCGCCATTGGCCATCGGCGGCATGTTGGTCTTGCCCAGGCAGATGGCACCACCGGCCCGCAGCCGTTCGATGCTGAAGGCGTCGCGCTGGGCAACCAGTTTGGCGAACGCCGGACTGCCGGACGCCGCCGTGAGGCCCTTGATCAGGTAACTGTCCTTGGCGGTATAGGGAATGCCGTCGAGCGGTCCCAGCGTTGCGCCCTTGGCCCGGCGCGCATCGGACGCCTCGGCTTCGTCCAGGGCCGCGGGGTTGCGCACCACCACGGCATTCAGCGCGGTCGCGGTCTGCGCGCCGTCGTAGGCGTCGATCCGCGCCAGATAAGCCTGGACCAGTTCGACGGCCGTGGTCTGGCCGGACTCAAGCGCCGCGCGCAATTGGGCAATGGAGACTTCGGTAACTTGCATCAGGTTTTTTTCGCCGCCTTCAAGTGGGGGTATGGCGGCAGTCTACGGACAGATATTTCACAAAACCAGCGCCGCATAACCTTCGAAAGCGCTGCGCATGACCTGCCATGTGAAGTCGTCGGCGGGAATCAGATGCTCGATCCGCAGCGAGGTGAGGGTAATGTCCTGGGGCATGCCGAAGGTGGTGAAGGTCGATAGAAAGTTCAGCTCGCCCTGGGTCGAGCGCACGCGGGTCAACACCAGTGGCGGCATGTCGCTGGGCAGTTCGGTGTGGGCGGGCGCCGGCAGGCTGGCCAGCAGCGCCGCCAACGATGGGTTGGTCAAGGCCTCGCGTGTTGCCCGTTGCCAGGCGAGGGTGCGGATCTCTTCGGCGTTGATCAGGTGATCGCCCAGGCCGCCCGATTGCAGCAGGGTGCTCAGCAGGTTCACGCCATCGGCGGCGCCCGGGTCGATCCCGACCAAGCCAAAGAGCACGGTAGTGCTGGTGTTGGCCGCCAGCACCTGCCACTCACTGCCGAGCAGAATCGCCGGGGCGGGGTTGTTGGCGTGCAGCACATGGCTGACCGCTTCGCGAATGGCCGCCATGGCCGGCGAGGCGAGGGGGGTGGCGGCATAACGCGGGGCAAAGCCGGCGGCGAGGAATACGCGGTTGCACTGGTCGAGGGGCACCTGCAGCGCGCTCAGCAGATTGTGCAGGGTGCCGGGGCTCGGCTTGGCGCGGCCGGTTTCCAGGCAACTGAGATGACGCTGCGAGACTCCGGTGATCAGGGCCAGGTCGAGCTGGCTCAACTGTGCCTGGCGGCGTAGCCGGCGCAAGTGTTCGCCGGCGGTAGCAGGATTGTCCATGGCGTGACCATGACCTCCGAGGTCATTGCGAGGGGCTGAACCTTATCACTATCGTGGGCCTCGATCACTTCAAGGAAGAGACCATGCACAGACCCTTTATCGCCCTGGCCGGTTTGCTCGGGTTTTCGCTGTATACGCTGATAACGATGCTGACCGCGGAGCAGTCGCTGCTGGCGTTTGGCCGGCAATTGCTGTCGCGCCCGGACACCGCGCAAGTGGTGATCGACCTGTACCTGATGGCGCTGCTGGCTTGTGTGTGGATGTACCGCGACGCCCGGCGGCGAGGGCGGTCGGTGGCGTCGGTGCTGCCTTACTGGGTGCTGACGGCGCTGTTCGTTTCGGTGGGGCCGCTGCTCTATATCGTCATCACGGGGTTGCGGGATGAATGAGCTATTGCGTGTCTATGCACTGTGCGTGTTGATGCTGTGCCTGAAGATGCTGGCGATTTCCTGCTATCAGGGTTTTTTCCGCCTGCGCGCGCGGGCGTTCACCAACCCCGAAGATGCGGCTTTCTTCAACCGTGCGCCGCAGCCAGACGAACTGCCGCAAGTCGGCCGTGCCGCCAGGGCGTGGGCCAATGACCAGGAGAACATTCCGCTGTTTTTTGTCCTCGGCGGGCTGTGTGTCGTGGCGGGCACCGCTTCGGTAGCCACGGGGGTGCTGTTCGGGGTTTTTACCCTGGCGCGGGTGGCACACACGCTCATGTACCTGATGGAGTGTCAGCCCTGGCGTACGCTGGCCTATGGGGTGGGCGTGGCGTGTCTGATCGGGTTGGGCGCGATGCTCGTGTTGAAAATGATATGAAGGGCACCGGCGTCCTCAAGCGCTAGCTGTAGGCGCCGGCCCCGTGCGATCGAGCCGCCGGATGCCCCGGCAGGCTCAACCGATCAAACGCCTTTGGTCGACGGCAACAGAATCGTCAGAACCCCCAGCAACGGCAGGAACGAGCACAGCGTGTAGACGTACTCGATGCCATGGCTGTCCGCGAGCAACCCCAGCAATGCCGCGCCGATACCGCTGAAGCCGAACATCAGGCCAAAGAACACGCCGGCGATCATCCCGACATTGCCCGGCACCAACTCCTGGGCGAATACGACGATGGCGGAGAACGCCGACGCCAGGATGAAACCGATCACCACGCTGAGCATCGCGGTCCAGAACAGGTCGACATACGGCAGGGCCAGGGTGAACGGCGCCGCGCCGAGGATGGAGAACCAGATGACGGTCCTGCGTCCGATCCGGTCGCCGATCGGCCCGCCAAAGAAGGTGCCTGCAGCCACCGCGCCGAGGAACAGGAACAGGTAAAGCTGGGAACTGGCGACCGACAGGTTGAATTTCTCGATCAGATAGAAGGTGAAATAGCTGGTCAGGCTGGACATGTAGAAGTACTTGGAAAACACCAGCAAGGCCAGCACCACCAAGGCAAAGGTCACGCGACCTTTCGACAGGCCGTGGGTGGCTTTGCTGCCTTGCTTGAGCTTGAACAAATTGAGGTGGTTGCGGTACCAGCGGCTCAAGCCATACAGCACCAGGATCGCGAACACCGCAAACAGGCCGAACCAGGCGATATGCCCCTGGCCGTAGGGAATGACGATCGCCGCCGCCAGCAGTGGGCCGAACGCGCTGCCAGCGTTGCCGCCGACCTGGAAGGTCGATTGCGCCAGGCCGTAGCGCCCGCCGGAAGCCAGGCGGGCCACCCGCGACGTTTCCGGGTGGAAGGTCGACGAGCCGACGCCGATCAGCGCCGACGCCAGCAGGATCGCCGGGAACGTGCCGACAAACGCGAGCATCAGGATGCCAATCAAGGTACACACCATGCCCGCCGGCAGCAGCCAGGGTTTGGGGTGGCGGTCGGTGTGGTAGCCGATCCACGGTTGCAGCAGGGAGGCGGTCAGTTGGAAGGTCAGGGTGATCAGGCCGACCTGGGTGAAGCTCAGCCCGTAGTTGGCCTTGAGCATTGGGTAGATCGAGGGCAGCACGGCCTGGATCAGGTCATTGATCAAATGCGCCAGGGCGCAGGCGCCGAGGACGCGCATGACCAAGGGGCTGACTTGGGGCGGGCTGGAGGTGGCAGCGGGAGACGCGGTCAAGGTCGACATGCAGGCATTCCATACAAGGCAGTGAACGACGGGGACGGGCAGCGATGATTTAAACCGCCGCTCCATGGATGAACTCGGCGTTTATGCTAGATTTGTCGAAAACGCCTGTCTCGCGAAATTCGGGCAGCAAACATCGCAAAAGAGGCGAAGCCATCAAAACACTGGATAAATTTCTGCGGGATATCGATGAGGGCGAGTGGGCCGTCATCAGCTCGGCCACCGACTATCCGGAGAGCTGGGTGATCCCCGGCCATAGCCACGAGAAGCATCAACTGCTGTATGCCACCGAAGGCGTGATGGTGGTGCATTCGGCGCAGAATCAGTGGACGGTGCCACCCAATCGCGGCTTCTGGATGCCCAGTGGGCATGTGCATTCGCTGCGCTGCGTCGGGGCGTTGAAAATGCGCAGTGTGTTTGTGCGCCCCGCGAGTTTTCCGAACCTGCCGAGCGAAACCAAGGCCGTCAGCATTTCACCGCTGCTCAGCGAACTGATCAAGGCGTCGGTCAGCTTGAAGCCGCCGTATGCCGAGGATTCGCGCGACGCGCGGATCATGCACCTGATCCTCGACGAACTGGCGCTATTGCCGGCCTTGCCGTTGTCCTTGCCCCAGCCTGCAGACCCGCGCATCCGCCGGATTTGCCTGGCGTTGCAGGACGACCCGGGCGATGCCTCGACCGTGGCGGATTGGAGCGAGCGCCTGGGCCTGGACCAGACCACCATCCAGCGCCTGTTCCGCCGGGAAACCGGCCTGACCTTCGGCCAGTGGCGCCAGCAAGCGCGGTTGCTGCTGGCGCTGGAGCGCATAGCCGTGGGCGAGAAGATCATCGATGTGGCATTTGAGCTGGGCTATGAAAGCCCGAGCGCCTTTACCAGTATGTTCAAGAAACAGTTCGGCAAGACGCCGAGTCATTTCTTCCGCTAGCGCAAGGCGCTGTCGAGCGCTAACACGGCGGGGTGCTCGCGCGCACGTCCAGCAGACCGTTGAAGGCGTCGATGTCCAGCGGTCGGCTGAGGAAGTAGCCTTGGCCTTCGTCACAGGCCACCGCCTTGAGCAGTGCCAGGTGTTCGGCAGTTTCGATTCCTTCCGCGGTGACTGTCAGCGACAGGGCGCGTCCCAGGCCGACAATCGCCTGCACAATGGCCTTGTCATCGGCGCTGTCCTCCAGCCGGTTCAAGAAACTGCGGTCGATTTTCAACCCGTCGAACGGGAACGCGCGCAAATAGCTCAGTGACGAGTAGCCGGTGCCGAAGTCGTCCATGGCGATGCGGATACCCAGGTGCTTGAGGGTGTGCATGACTTCAAGCGCGCCGACGGCATCTTCAAGCATCACGCTTTCGGTGATTTCCAGCTCCACGCGCGTTGGCTCGATGCCGGACTTATTCAGGGCGTACCGCACGCGCTCCACCAGGTTGCCGCGCTTGAATTCGGTGGGTGACAGGTTTACCGACACAAACAGCTCATCCGGCCACTGCGCGGCGCACGCGCAGGCGGTTTCCAGCACCCAGTCGCTCAGCGAGAGGATCAACCCCGACTCCTCGGCAATCGGGATGAACGTGTCCGGTGCGATCAGGCCACGCTCCGGGTGTTGCCAGCGCACCAGCGCTTCGGCGCCGACCATTTGCCCGTCGCTGATGCGATAGCGCGGTTGAAAGTGCAGACGCAACTCTGCGTGCTTGATCGCAAACCGCAGGTCGCTTTCCAGGCGGCGCCGTTCGATGATCCGCGCGTTCATTTCGCCGGAGTAAAAACGCCAGGTATTGCGCCCGGCGGCCTTGGCTTCGTACAAGGCAATATCGGCGTAGCGCAACAACTCGGTGACGCCGTTGGCATCATTGGGCGCGAGGGCGATGCCGATACTCGCGCTGATGAACACGTCCTGCTCGTCGACCCTGATCACCCGCTCGACGGACTCGATCAAGCGCCGGCACAGGGCTTCGACTTCATCCTGGGCGCCGGCATCGATCAGGATCAGTACAAATTCATCGCCGCCGACCCGAGCGACCAGGTCACCGTGACGCACGCAATCAGAGAGGCGGCTCGATACCTCATTGAGCACCCGGTCGCCGGCGGCATGCCCGAGCAAGTCATTGACCGGTTTGAACCGATCCAGGTCCAGGCTGAGCATGACCAAAGGGTGGGTGAGGGTGGGCAAGGCTTTGAGTTTACCGTCCAGAAACGCTTGCAGGCGCGTGCGATTGGGCAGCCCGGTGAGGGCGTCGTGCTGGGACAGGAACTCGATGCGGCGACGCGCCTCGACTTCTTCGGTGACGTCGGTGGCCGTGCCGCGAAACCCGCCGCAGGGCATCTCGCGCGCCGACAGCCGGGTGGTGCGCTCCCGTCCCCGGGCGTCGACGTAGCGACACTGCAGGCTGATATCCGCGAGCCGCCCGGGCGTGGTCAGCCACTGAGAAAGGGCGCCGGCGTCGGTGTCCAGCAGGTCGTACAGCGTGGCGCCGATCCAGGCCTGGCGGTCCAGGCCGGTGACGCTTTCGAAGCGCTCCGACAGGTAGGTGAAACGCCACTCGCCGTCGATTTCCCAGACCCAGTCCGAACTGGCTTCCACCACATCGCGAAAGCGTGCTTCGCTGGTGGCCAGCGCGTTTTGACTGTCTTGCAGCGAGGTGTGGCTGCTGTCGAGGGCCTGGGCGTCCGCCGTGGTGCGGCGCACAATCAGCCAGGTCATCAGGCACACCAGCAACGCCGCCAGGCCCAGCAGCGGCAAACCGACAGCCATCAAACGCATACCGGGCCGCTCGGGGTGCCAGTGCAGGCTGCCGGCGGCACCGTTCTCACCAAGGGCGAACAACAAGGTCTTGCCGATTTCATCGGGTGTGGCGATGTGCAGGTGATCGACGCCAAAATCGTTGCCGATTTCGGTCAGCTTGGCGCTGTCGAGGATGTTGATGAAGAGCAATACCGAGGCTTTTCGGTCATCGGCGATCACGCTGGGGTCAGTGCCGGGCGTTATCGCCGCTGCCGCCACCAGCGTGGGGTTGCCGCGCACGTTAATGAACGTCGTGACCGGTGTGTCCGTCGCGGCGCCTGCGCGCGCTTGTTCGAGTAGCGCCGCGACGGGCTGGTCGAGCCATTCGGTCAGCTCAATCGGTTGCAGCTTGCCCTCGACCAACGCGTATACCGTGCGGTCCAGGTCGTTGACGACAAACACGCCTTGGAAACCGAAATCATGAAACAGCGTGGGCCCGACGTTTTCGCGGGTATAGGCCCAATCCGTGTCCACGGAAACGTGCAGGTGTTTGTAGGCATCGCCCCAGAATGCGTAATCCTTGACGGTCAGGCGCTGGGATTTTTCCAGGGACTGCACCGCCTTGCGCGTGTAGAAGGCGCTTTCGCTGTCTTCGAATCGGTTCAGTTCCTGGGCGAGGTACACCAGCGAATAGCTGGCCGCCGCAAACACACAGGCGAGCAGCACCACGCACTGGAACAACGACGTGCGCGCCATCGACAGGCTGGTGCGTTGGGAAAGGTTACGAATGATCGGGGCGAAGGTATTTGGCATTGATTCCCGCAGGGCGTCGCCGCTTGTCAGGGTGATGACAGGCTATCGGCAGCCTTACGCAGAAAATGAGCGTTTGAGGCGCGGCGCGCCCATTCTCCCGGTACCTGGCTCAAGTGTGGGCGGGTGCCGTTAGTTGATTCGAGGCATGGAACCTCATCCCAACAGCCGCGGGAGAGGAGGGCGTGGGTCTGCCGGTTGCAGGTTCAAGAAGTTTGGCTTTGGCCAACTGCTGGATCAGTGCTTCGCTGGGCTTTTCTGGTGGGACGTTGGCCAGGCGTGCTTCCAGCCATTGCAGTTTGCCGTCCCAGGCGGGGAGTTTGGCGGGGGGTAGGGGGAGGATGTCGTTGATTTCGGGGACTTTGGGGGCAGCATAGGAGTAGTTTGCGAGAATTCGCCAGATTTTTTCATAGCGCTCGGCGCGCTCAAGGTCTTCCTGTTGACCAATGTAGTACAACTGGTCATCAGGCTGAGGGCCACGAAAGCCTTTGCCCAAACGAGAGGCCGAACTTTCGTCGCCGGCAGCCACCCCCATCTGTAACACTTCGAGTGCCTGCTGGAAGAGCCTCATATTTTTTAGGTTGATGCCGAGGGCGCCAGCTGCATCACCGTGCCCCTGCTCAGCGGCACAGCGCCGCATTTGTCGAGCAATGTCAGGGGCGATATTAATGGGTGCCAGCTTGTCGCCTACAAAGGCTTGGGCCAGGGCACTCCCCTGATCAGAAGCCTTGCGGAAGTAGCGCAGAGCCATTTCCGGGTCCTGTTTTAGCCCAGCCGAACCGCTTTTCAGAAAGAGGCCGATAAAGTAGTACCCCGTCGCCACATTCGCGTCGATCAGTTGCTGGCTCAGGCGCAAGTGTTCGGCGCCACTGAGCACGAAGTGGCCGCGTATGGCGCCGTTTTGCAGGTTAATGTTGGCTTTGTAATGGCCATTCTCGGACGCAATACGGTACAGCCGTTCGATCTCCAGATCGACCGCCTTATCCTGCTTGAGCAGGTTGTTTTTCTGGAGCCAGCGAGCGTATTGGAACAGCTCATCGGCCTCGGCGGACGGCGAAGGAATTTGCTCGTGTACACAGGTAAAGGCCAGCTTGGTTTTGATCTCGGTCAGTGGGTTCACGGCAGGGTCCTGAGTAGGGTGAGTAGGGGCGCTGCCGTTATCGCAGGCAGCCAGCAGCAGGCTTGTCAGCAATAGGAGTCTGCGCATCAGTCAAGGTCCTTCACGATCTTTCCACCCTAATAATGTCGACGCGACCGATAGAGCCGTACCGCCGCCGGTTGTCTTGTCGCCGACGCGAAAGATGCCTCACCCCAACAGCCGCCATTCGATGCTTTCCTCATTGACCGTTATGATGTCGGGCAGCAAAAAACGCGGCTTGTGACTCTCAATCTGCAGGGTGGGCATGATCTCGTTCTTCTCGAAACGGCGGATCACGCCATCGCTGAGCCGCGCATAAACATCGCGACTCAGGCTGAATGCCCGCCAATAGCCAGTCTGGGGGCAGGCCTGGCCGCTGGAACAGGTCGGTTCGGGGTAGCTGGCCTTGATGAACGCGGGGGAGTCGGGTGTGGGTATGCCGGTTGCAGGTTCAAGGAGTTTGGCTTTGGCCAACTGCTGGATCAGCGCTTCGCTGGGCTTTTCTGGCGGGACATTGGCCAGGCGTGCTTCTAGCCATTGCAGTTTGCCGTCCCAGGTGGGGAGTTTGGCGGGAGGTAAGGGGAGGATGTCGTTGATTTCGGGGACTTTGGGGGCAGCATAGGAGTAGTTTGCGAGAATTCGCCAGATTTTTTCATAGCGTTCGGCGCGCTCAAGGTCCTCCTGCTGGCCGAGGTAGTCCAATTTATCGGAGGGAGGAGGACCACGGAAGCCATCTTCCAACCAACCCGCAGAGGTTTCATCACCCGCCATCACGCCCAATTGAAATGCCTCAAGTGCCTCCTGGTACTGATCATTGCTTTGAAGGTTTACGCCCAGAGCGCCAGCGGCCTTACCATTGCCCTGTTCTGCTGCACAGCGGCGCATTTGCCGAGCAACGTCCGGCGCGATGTCAATCGGCGCCAGTATGTCCCCCACTTCGTATTGGGCTTGCGCGCTGCCCTGATCGGCGGCCTTACGAAAGTAACGCAATGACATGGCCGTATCCTGCTTCAGCCCAGCCGAGCCGCTTTTCAGAAAGAGGCCGATAAAGTAGTACCCCGTCGCCACATTCGCGTCGATCAGTTGCTGACTCAGGCGCAGGTGTTCGTCGCCACTGAGCGTGAAGTGGCCGCGCATGGTGCCGTTTTGCAGGTTGATGTTGGCTTTGTAATGGCCATTCTCGGCAGCAATCCGGTACAGGCGCTCGATCTCGGCGTCGACGGTCTCGTCCTGCTTGAGCTGGTTATTTTTCTGCAACCAGCGGGCGTACTGGAATAGAACGTCGGCTCCGGCCGACGGTTGGGGAATAGTCTCGTGTACGCAGGTAAAGGTCAGTTTTTCCTTAGCCTCGGCGATCGGGTTCATGGGAAGGTCCTGGTTCAGGTAAGTAAGGGCATCGCCGTTATTACAGGCGGCCAACAGCAGGCTTGATAGCAGAAGCAATCGGCGCATCAATCGAGTTCCTTCACGGTCTTTCCATCCTAATAATGTCGACGCGACCGATAGAGCCGTACCGCCGCCCGTTGTCTTGTCGCCGACGCGAAAGATGCCTTGCATGCCTCACCCCAACAGCCGCCATTCGATGCTTTCCTCATTGACTGTGATGATGTCGGGCAGCAAAAAACGCGGCTTGTGACTCTCAATCTGCAGGGTGGGCATGATCTCGTTCTTCTCGAAACGGCGGATCACGCCATCGTTGAACCGCGCGTAAACATCGCGACTCAGGCTGAATGCCCGCCAATAGCCAGTCTGGGGGCAGGCCTGGCCGCTGGTGCAGGTCGGTTCGGGGTAGCTGGCCTTGATGAACGCGGGGGAGTCGGGCGTGGGTCTGCCGGTTGTAGGTTCAAGGAGTTTGGCTTTGGCCAACTGCTGGATCAGCGCTTCGCTGGGCTTTTCTGGTGGGACGTTGGCCAGGCGTGCTTCCAGCCATTGCAGTTTGCCGTCCCAGGCGGGGAGTTTGGCTGGGGGTAGGGGGAGGATGTCGTTGATTTCGGGGACTTTGGGGTTGGCGTAGGAGTAGTCCGCTAGCAGGCTCCAGATTTTTTTATAGCGGTCAGCACGTTCGAGGTCTTTCTGTTGGCCGAGGTAGTACAGTCCATCGGTAGAAGGAGGACCAAGGAAGCCTTTACTCAAAAAAGATGCCGAGGTGTCATCTCCCGCAGCCACTCCCAATTGGAATGCCTCAAGTGCGCTCTGGTATTGGCCCAGTCCTTGAAGATTGACACCCAGGTCGGAAGCCGCATCACCATGTCCCTGCTCGGCGGCGCAACGGCGCATCTGGCGGGCGACCTCTGGGGCCATGTCGCTCGGTGCCAGCTTGTCACCCACAGAGTACTGAGCGTGGGCACTGCCCTGATCGGCCGCCTTGCGAAAATAGCGCAATGACATAGCCGTATCCTGCTTCAGTCCGGCAGAACCGTTCTTCAGGAAAACGCCGATAAAGTAATATCCCGTTGCCACGTTCACGTCGATCAGTTGCTGACTCAGGCGCAGGTGTTCGGCACCGCTGAGCGTGAAGTGGCCGCGCATGGTGCCGTTTTGCAGGTTGATGTTGGCTTTGTAATGGCCATTCTCGGACGCAATACGGTACAGCCGTTCGATCTCCAGATCGACCGCCTTATCCTGCTTGAGCAGGTTGTTTTTCTGGAGCCAGCGAGCGTATTGGAATAGCTCATCGGCCTCGGCGGACGGCGAAGGAATTTGCTCGTGTACACAGGTAAAGGCCAGCTTGGTTTTGATCTCGGTCAGTGGGTTCACGGCAGGGTCCTGAGTAGGGTGAGTAGGGGCGCTGCCGTTATCGCAGGCAGCCAGCAGCAGGCTTGTCAGCAATAGGAGTCTGCACATCAGTCAAGGTCCTTCACGATCTTTTCGCCGTAGTGAAATTTGACAAGTGGGGCCCAGGGCACTCCTGTTTTCTTATCTGCCTGGAGATCTTTGTTTTTTTTGATGATGCCCGTCCAAGCATCGAACGCCTCCTTCGGATCATCCTGCGCCCCCCTCCCATTCGTATGCAGATCCCACAACCTGCGCCGCAACGCCCGCGTCACACTCATCCACTCATGCGCAATGTTCAGCTCGCTATCCACCTGCATGCTGCGCGTGTTGATATTCGCCGAGCCGTGGGTGGTGAACACGTCATTGACGATCATCAGCTTGGAATGGATGTACACCGGCATCCACTGCTGCCCCGCCGGCGAATCAGGCGCGACCAGCGAGCACACGTGGATTTTCAGGCCTGGGCGCGACTCTGGTTCAAGCGTGCTTTGCTCAATCGCCGCGATCTGGGCTTTGAGAGCTATCTGTCGAGACGCATTGTTTCTGGCGGCGTCCCGTTGGGCGTCACGGGCCTTATCGCTTATCTCGCCACCCCCCAGTGCGTCGGTCAGGCTGGTCAACGTGAGCAAGGCTTGTCGCTCAAGCAGTTCAGCCAAGGTCGGCGTCTGCGCGTTGGCTTGGGCTTTGGCCTGTTCAATGCGCTGCAACTTGGTGATTTCAGGAATGGTATCGCCGCGTCCGAGGCTTTCGAGCATGCGCTGGGTGTTCAAGCTCCCCGGCCCCACGCCGTCTGGGCTGGCATTGGTGATTACAAACAGGTGTAAATTTCCATGCAGGCCCGGATCACGCCCAGCGCCGGTTTGGACTTCGGCCGCCGCTTTGATGGCCTCGGCCAATGGCGGCCAGCGAAAGTACTGGTTCTCGATGTAGATGAATTGGGTCGCGTTGTTGACCGCCTTCAGGTAGATCTTTTCGATATCGCGCTTGCCGTCTTGTGCCTGGGTACGCACGATTTGGGCCAACTGGCGGGTGACGCCGGGGGCGCATTGCAGTTGGGGTGCCACCGCCATCGCTTTGCGCGATGCGAGCAGGTCTTCGCCGGTTTCCTTGCGCCAGGCGGTGGCGAAGTTATGGTGCAGGTGCTCCAGAATCGGCCCGCTGATCTGGCTGGAAATATCCTGGCGTGGTGTGTTGCCACGCGGCCCGCGATTGGGTGCAGGCTTGCTGCCCTCGGTGCGGTTCAGTGCTGAGTGCTTGTCGGTGTCCCAGTACTCGTCGAGCATGTTGTGGCCCATGACAAAACCAACGGCGCGGTCTGTCTGTTCATAGTCGATCAGGACGGTCTTCTGATGGTGGGTCGCAGTGCTGGCCAGCACGCCCAACGTGCTGAGGCTGAGCTGTGGGTCGAGGCTTTTGTATTTGGCCTGATAGGCAATTTCAGCCCGTTCATACATGCTGAAACCGCGGCCGACAAACACCGGCACATTACGAGCCACTCGGATCGCGGGCGCTAAGTGATCGGCGAATGCACATCGGGAAAACCATTTCCGATCTTCGGTATATTGGTCAGCGGTGGAGCTCTGCATCGCCCGATCCTCGATACGAAGCGGTCCTTTACCGGGAAGGTTGGCCTCGCCCCCTGCGCCCGCAGCATTGAACGGCATCTCCCAACCGAGCACCCGAACCTCGATCCCTTTCCCGGCTTTGGTCATCAGCAGTTCGCCAATGCTTGGGGCACTGCCATCGCGGATAAAGTACATCGACGGTTGAAACCCCCAGCAGATGATGTCGATGGTTTTAGTGGCTTGGGCGATAGCCAGATGCACGGCCTCGAAGGCTTCTTCACCGTTGATCAGCGGCTTATAGGTGGCTTTCGCAGGAGGGTACTCGGTGTTCGGCACGTACCAGGGCGCGGAGCAGGTCACCTGCTGTGTGTGTTGCAGGGCAACGGGGGCGACGATATCGGGTTCAGTCATGAAGTTTTCCCTTCCTGGTCATTGATCACGGCGGCATACAGGGCACGGTGATCCGTGTGCGATGTGGGTTGGCTCACCTCGGTGTCGGCTCGTGAGAGGTGGTTGTGCATGCCGCCATTGGCCAGGTGTGCTTGTTCGGCATTGCGATAGTCAGTAGGCACCGGGATCTGGTAGCTCACCCCGTTGGCCAACACCATTCGGTACTGCTGCGTCACGACCGCGTGGTCGATCGACACTTGCCCGGACTTGTCCAATACGCCGTGATTGAGCACTGCACCATCGGCGTAGAGCGTGTAGGGCATGCCTGCCCAGCCTTGATCAGGGGCATTGGGGGTTTGCGGCACGTTGAACCGCAGCGCTTGTTTGAACAGGCTTTGTGGGTACTCCGGATCTGCGGCTTTCTGGCTGGCTGGACCGAGGGCTTCGAAGTACGCCGATTTGATCAGGTAGTCGCCCAGGGTCCCTGACTCGATGCAGTTCTTATCAAGGGTGATGTAGCTGCCACCGGCATTCAGGGTGATTTTCTGCTTCGCGACGATACGGATTTCATCTTCGCTGCTGATGATCTCCAAACCATGGCGGGCCATCAGTTGCAGCGCGTCGTTTTGTGCCTGGATCTTTACCGGGCCCTGGTTGGCGATCAATTGGATGCCCAGCTTGCGCACGAACAGGCTTACCCCTTGTCCCACGCCGATGAACAGGCGCTTGACCACACTGATATCCGCCTCGGCTCCGGCGTTGATCATCAGGTTGTCCTGAGCGGCCAATTGCAGGTGCTGGCCGCTGGTGACGGCAACGCCTTGGGGGGCGCTGAGCAATACGACCGAGGCCTTGAGTTGATCGAGCTGGTCTCGCATCAATTTCAGTTGCGCTTGCACATCCGCTGGATCTGCGTTGGCGGCCTGGGCATCGGTCGATAATCCTTCCAACTGGTCACTCGCCTGTTGCAACCGGCCCAGCGCGGCGCTCATTTCCAGCATGTGTCCCTGAGCCTTGGGTTGTGCGTCGGCACTGATCAAGATCCCACTGCCGGCACGAATGGCGGCATGCCCATCGGTCCGCAACTCCGCGCCCTGGCCTCGCGGTTGGCGCTTGGCATCAACCAAATGCCCCAGGTTGAGCTGGCTCTTACCACTGTGCTCAGTACTGAGCTTCACGTGTTCTTGCCCTCGCGTGTCGTCCATGCGCAATTTGTTATTGGCGGGGGTGCGCAAGACGTTGCGTTTGTAGTTGCGCAAGGTCACATGGTCAGGATGCTGGCTGTCGTGCAGGGCATGGGCGATGTAGGGCCGGTCGGGGTCGCCTTGTTCAAAGGCGATCGCCACTTCGGTGCCGGGGATCAACGGCAGGTGCAAGCCGTGGGTGTCGCCGGCGTAGGGCCTGGCCAGGCGGAGCCAGAGGCTTTCTTCGCCGGGTTTCCAGGTGTCGCGGTCGAACAGGAAATTGACCTTGTAGCGGCCTTCGATGTCGATGTGGCCGTAGGGGTCGTGCTCCTGCGGGCTGGTGACGCGGGCCGGGACGGTGCCGGCGATCCGAGGTTTTGGCGGCAGTGCTGGGCGAAAGCAAACGGTTTCCGAGTAGGGAATGGCTTCAAAGTTGATTTCAAAACTGCGATCGCGGGCGGCGTGGGTGGTCAGTTGCGTGATCACCGCGCCGGGAGCAAAGGCCTGCGGCGCGCCGCCGGAGATGTTCAGGACCTGGCCGGGCGCCAGGGCGGCGCTACTGCTGACGCCGCTGAGTCGGGTCTGGCCGTTGAGGTAACGCTCGTGACGCAGGCGAGCATAGAAGTAGCCACTTTCGCTTTGCAGGTCTTCGTCATGGGCGTATCGGTCGCCCATCCCCGTGTACGCTTCGGCGTAGTGATAAGCCTCGCCGTAGGTACCGCTGGCGCCACGCGTTTGGTCGATCTCGCCATTCAGGTGAGCGTTGGCCACGCGGTGATGGTAGGTGCGGATGTTGACGCGTTTTTCCACTACGTGGTGGCTCGATTGCAGGCCCCACGTGCTGTCTTTTCCGCCGCTGCTGAGCCCGGATTGCGGGCGGTAGGCCAGCTCGACATCGAACGTGTAATGACGCTGGTCGTCGTGAAATTCCACCACGTCGATGTTCAACCGCTCATCGTGGGTGAAGCGATACCAGATGCCCACATCGGCCAATAAGCGCGAGATAAAGGCCAGGTCGCTTTCGCCATATTGCATGACCTGCTCGCGCCTGGGGTATTCGCGCACCAGCTTGAAGAGGAAGTCCTGGCCTTCAAAGTCGTGGCGGCTGCGCAGGATGCTTTCGACGATCTGCGGGACAGATTGGTGTTGATAAATGCGGAACTGGCGGCCTCGCCCAAGCAGGGCCAGGCGCGGTTGCAGAGTGATTTCGTAGCGGGCTTCATCAACGGAGCCGGACAGGCGTTTGAAGCCGGTAACCACGCCGTGCAAGACACGCAGCGGTTCGCTCGAGGGCACGCTCAGGCCGCGAAAGGGCGGAGGCTGCGGCGCCCCGTACAGACTGAAGCAGGCGTTTTGGCCGAGCACCTTTTCAGCGGCAATGTCGCCGTCGGTGCTGGTGAATTCCACAGCATAGTTGAATGGTTGGCTCAGGCCTTCTGTGCCCTCGAAGGCCAGGACGTCGAGCGGCTCGTCAACATCGCGGACAGTGAGCGTGTGCCGACGATGGTCGAAGAAAACGCTCGGTAATACGCTGGAAGCCATTCCTTTTACTCCTAGGCGCGAAAGCCCGAAGAGTAAAGATTTGGTCTCGGTGATTAATGTCGGAAGATTCGCCTTTACGAGACAGCCACTTCCTGAACGTGTTTTTGCGCTCCCTCTCACACAGGGAATGCGGCGTGCTCGACGATGTCCTCAGTGAGGCGCCGAACTTGGCGATTTGGCGTGTCATCCTACAACCATGGTTTTCATGGTCAGCGCTGTATCCGCAGAATACCCAGATAAACGGCAATCTTTCAGATTGACAGCGCAGAGGGCGCCCGCTATAAAAGTCACAGTTGTACGACGACATATGACGTTACATATGTCTTATCTAACAAAAATAAAAAGTGATGCCATGAACTTGAACGAGCCCATCAACGCCCATCGCGTGGGCCAAGCGGTAGGCAACTATCGCTGGACCATCTGCGCGATGCTGTTCTTCGCCACCACCGTCAACTACCTCGACCGCCAGGTGCTCAGCCTGTTGGCGCCACAGTTGTCCACGCAATTTGGCTGGAGCAACACCGATTACGCGAACATTGCGGCGGTGTTCCAGTTTGTTTATGCGATTTCCATGCTGTTCGCCGGGCGGTTCGTCGACAAGATCGGCACCAAGGCGGCCTATGTCGTGGCAATCGGCATCTGGTCCACCGGCGCCATCATGCATGCGTTCGCGGTGCCGATGGGTGAGGGGATCGCGGCCGTGAGCGGCGCGATTGGCCTGGCGGTGATTCCGGTGTCGATCGCGGGCTTTATGCTGTCCCGTGCGGTACTGGCGATCGGCGAGGCGGGCAACTTCCCGATTGCGATCAAGGCCACCGCCGAGTACTTCCCCAAGAAAGAACGCTCGCTGGCCACCGGCATTTTCAACTCGGGCGCCAACGTCGGCGCGATCCTGGCGCCGATCTGTGTGCCGCTGATCGCCGGGGTGTGGGGTTGGGAAGCGGCGTTCATGATCATCGGCATGCTCGGCTTCATCTGGGTCGCGGTGTGGGCCGCGCTGTATGAAAAGCCCGATCAGCAAAAACGCCTGTCGGCCGAGGAACTGGCCTACATCCGCAGCGATCAGACGGTCCAGCCGTTCACCGCGCAGGCTGCAGGCGCGGCGTCGCAAAAAGTCTCATGGTTCAAGCTGCTGACCTATCGCCAGACCTGGGCCTTTGCCTTCGGCAAGTTCATGACTGACGGCGTGTGGTGGTTTTTCCTGTTCTGGCTGCCGACTTATCTGTCGGCGCAGTACGGCATGAAAGGCGCCGATATCGTCATGCCGCTGGCGGTGCTGTACAGCATGACCATGGTCGGCAGCATCGGCGGCGGCTGGTTCCCCAGCTACTTCATGGCGCGTGGTGATGCGCCCTACGACGGCCGCATGAAAGCCATGTTGGTCATCGCGCTGTTCCCGCTGGTGGTGCTGCTGGCGCAACCGTTGGGCTACATCAGCTTCTGGGTGCCGGTGTTGCTGATCGGCGTGGGAGCGTCGGCGCACCAGGCGTGGTCGTGCAATATCTTCACTACCGTGTCCGACATGTTCCCGCAGAAAACCGTGGCCTCGGTGGTCGGTATCGGCGGCATGGCCGGTGGCCTGGGCGGGGTGGTAATGACCAAGGTCGGCGGCTGGGTGTTCGATTATTACAAGTCCATCGGCGATATCCACACCGGCTACATGATCATGTTCGCGATCTGTGCGCTGGCGTACCTGGTGGCCTGGAGCGTGATGAAGACGCTCGTGCCGCGCCACAAGGAAATCACCGATCTGTAAACCGGGCGGGGCTTGAGTCGTGCCAGCCCCGCATCACAACGCACGCGCCCAGGTCTGGCTGACCAATGGTTTGCCGAAACTGAGGGTGGGCTCTTCTTCAACCAGCTCAAAACCGGCTTTCTGGTAGAGCCTGCGTGCGTCGGTGAGGGCGCTCATGGTCCACAGCATCATGCGCGTGTACCCGGCATGTCGGGCAAAGCGCAGGCATTCGTCCACCAGACGCTGGCCGATGCCCAGGCCCCGCGCACTCGCGTCGACGTAGAGCATGCGCAACTTAGCGGTGCTGTCGTCATGGCGCACGACGAACACTGAGCCCACCACCGCGCCGTCTTTCTCCGCGATCCAGCAGCGCTCACGGGTCGGGTCGAACTCGCGCAGGTACTTGGCGACAATCTCCGCCACCAACGCTTCGAACTCCCAATTCCATTGGTATTCTCGCGCATACAGTGCCGATTGCTGCTGCACCACCAGGCCCATATCGCCAGGTTGGGGGTCGCGCAACACGTAGTTCGGCGTGCTGCCTTGCAGCAACGTCTGAATGCGCTGCATGGCTGCGGTCAATTGCTGTTGTTGCGGCTCGGGCAAGGCACTCAATAAGGCCATGACTTCTTGCTGGGTTTTCTCTTCCAGCGGAGCCAGGACTGACCGGCCGAGGTCGCTGAGGTGCAGTTGCACCGCGCGCGCATCGGTGATCGAGCGGACTTTCTGGATCAAGCCCTTCTTCTCTAGCCCGCTGATCAACCGGCTCAAATAACCCGCGTCGAGACTGAGCATCTGACACAAGTCGGCGCTGGTCAGGTCGCCACGCGAGGACAGTTCGTACATCACCCGGATTTCGGTGAGGGAGAAGTCGCTTTGCAGCAGGTGTTCCTGCAGCACGCCGATCTGGTGCGTATAGAAACGGTTGAAGCCGCGCACGATACCGGCGCGCTGCACAAGCAGGGGAGTGGACATGATGTGCGCTCTAATAGTTGCCTTGGGCAATTATATTGTTGCCTTAGGCAATCATGTCAATGTGTTTAATTCAGCCGAACAGCACCTTCATCAGCGCGGCAACGATGGCTTCCGGTGCGTCTTCCTGCACCAGATGCCCCGCGTGCGGGACGCGAATGCAGGTCGGCTCCGCCAGCCGGCTCGCGAGTGCATCGCCTTGCGCCACGGCGAGCCACTGATCTTCCTCGCCCCACAGCAGCGTCACCGGGCAGCGGATCTCGGCGAGTCGCTGTTCGATCGCGTCGGTGTAGCGTTGATCCATCTGTGCGATCTGTCGATAAAAGGCCATCTGGCCTGTTTCGCCGGTCCACGGTGCGACATAGGTTTGCAGTACGTCGGCCGGCAGTGGCTTGAAGGCGGCACCTTGGATGTAGGCGCGCACAATTGCCTCGTGGATATATGCCGGTGCTTCGCTGAACGCCGATTCGTGCAGACGCACGTGCTGGATCAACGGGGAGCCCCAGGGCGCCATCGCGACGGGATCGACCAAGGTCAGGCTGGCGTAGTTGCAGCCATCCAGCAGATGGGCGCGCAGCGCCGTGGCACCGCCGAAGTCGTGGGCGAGCACGTGCGGGCGGTCCAGTTGCCAATGCTTGAGCAGCGCCGTGAGCAGGGTGTTTTGCATGCCGAGGGAGACGTCCTGGCCGGAGGCTTTTTCCGACTGGCCGTAGCCGAGCAGGTCGTAATAGAACACGCGACACCGTTGCGCGAACAACGGCGCAATACGCCGCCAGACCTGGGACGAGAAGGGCGTGCCGTGAACCATCACCAGCGCCGGTCCCGCCGTGCCGATGTGCCCCCAGCGCACGGCCTGGCCGTGGAAATCAAAGGTGTCGGGTAATGCAATGGCGTCACGCGCGATGGTCATCGATGAGTCTCCTGTGAGGATGATGCGAACGGTTATGAACACGCCGCCCGACACCGGCAAATATTGAGGAGTGCGCGGCGGTCATCAGGCTTATCCATGAGGCCGTGCCTGCATGGTGCATAACCCCGATGCTGTGCTACAAACGAGTTCTCGGCCCTGAATGCATAACTTCAGATTATGAATATGTTCGGCAAGACCTTACCGCCGCTCGCCAGCTTGTTGCCCTTCGAGGCGGCGGCGCGCCTGGAGAGTTTCTCCAGGGCCGCCGATGAGCTGCACATCACCCAGGCCGCCGTCAGTCGGCAGATCCGCGGGCTTGAGGACAACGTCGGGGTGAAACTGTTCTGCCGGCGCAATCGCGCGGTGTTTCTCACGCAAGAGGGGCGTGAACTGGCGCAGGTGGTCAGCCAGGCACTGCTCAGCATCAGCGAGAAGGCCACTGCTCTGCGTGCGACGCCCCAGCGCAACCGTGTGGTCCTGCTCTGTCAGTTGTGCGAAGCGTTTTATTGGCTGATGCCGCGCCTGTCGACCTTCCACCAGCAATACCCGGCCATCGAAATCCAAGTGGTGACGTCCACCCGGCCTCTCGCCGAATTCAATGACCACTTCGATGTGGCCCTGCAAAGCACGCGGCGCGCCAGCGGGCCGCATGCGTTGATGTTCTCTGCCGCCGACGAGGTGTTCCCGGTGTGCAGCCCGGCCTACCTGAGTGCGGAACGACCGCTGCACCTCAGCGAGCTGCAGCCCTGTACGTTTTTGCACCACAGCTCCGAGCCGCCCCATTTGATGGAGTGGGACAGCTGGTTGCAGGTGTTCGGTCAGACGCTGGCCAGCGACGCGCGCAGCGCCACGTTCGACAGCTACCCGCTGATGCTCCAGGCCGCTGTCGAAGGGCATGGGATCGCCATGGGCTGGCGGCGCACCGCGAGCCGGCTGATTGAAAGCGGGGCGCTGGTAAGGCCGTGTGTCGAGAGCGTGCATTTACCGCAGGCGCTCTCGGTCTACCGACAGCGGGGCGGCGGCAACCGCCCCGAGGTGATGGCGCTGTTGGCCTGGCTTGAGGCGCAACTGCAGGATGAGGGCTGACTGGAGCGAAGCCGCTCCCGCCACCCAGGTGGCAATATTGGCGTTCTACACGCGGGATTTCAGCGCTGATGTCATCGGTCACGCCGACACTGACGCGGCGTGACCGTACTGTCACGGCTCAGTAGACATCGCGCAAGTAACGCTTCTGCTCACTCATCCGCCGCCAGTAATCGACGGCGCTCTCGACGCCCAGCCCGCCGTGGCGATGGGCAACCTGGCGCAGGGCCTGGTCGACATCCTTGGCCATGTGGCTGGCATCCCCGCAGATATACAACTGCGCGCCTTCCTGCAGCCAGCGCCACAGCTCGGCGCCGTGTTCGCGGATGCGATCCTGCACGTAGATCTTCTGCGCCTGGTCGCGGGAAAACGCCAGGCTCAGGTGGCTGAGCAAACCGTCGCGCTGCATGCCCTGCAGTTCATCCTGGTAGTAAAAATCGCTCGCCGCATGTTGCTCACCGAAAAACAGCCAGTTGCGGCCCTGATGCCCCAGGGCCCGACGTTCCTGCAAAAACGCGCGGAAGGGCGCCACGCCGGTGCCGGGGCCGATCATGATGATCGGCACATCACCGTCGGCGGGAAGCCGGAAGTGCTTGGAGGGCTGCACGAACACCGGCACTTCGCCGTCGCCGGCACGGTCGGCGAGGAAGGTGGACGACACCCCCTTGCGCTTGCCGTAGCGCACGGCCGCCACGGTGAGGTGGACTTCACGCGGGTACGCCTTGGCGCTGGACGCGATCGAATACAAGCGCGGTTGCAGGCGCTTGAGCGTGCCGAGCAGTTCGTCCGCCGAGCAGTCGACGGGGTATTCGTGCAGCACGTCCGCCAGTTGCCGGCCCCACAGCCAATCTTTCAGTTCGGCTTTGCGCTCAGGTTCGAGCAGGTGTTTCAGGCCTGGCTTGGCGCTGCGTGCGGCAATGAAGGCCAGGGTCTCGCTGTTGGGCCGGGCAATTTCAAAGTGCTCGGTCAGGGCCTGGTGCAGCGGCACGTCGCCGAGTCTGTCGATGTTTACGCAGGTGCTGGAACCCAGGCGCGTCAGCTCGAGCAACTCGCTGACCAGTTCCGGGCAGTTGCGTGGCATCACTCCCAGGGCGTCGCCGGCTTCGTAGGTCAGCGCGGAGTCCGCCAGGTCCAGGGAGAACTGGCGGGTTTCCTTGTGCGGGCTTTGCTGGTTCAGGTGCAGGTTGAGCAGCAACCGTGACGCATGAGGCTTGGGTTTGCCGCTCGGCGTGGCGAGCGCGACGGGCGTTGCCGGGTTGAGGGTGTGTAGGAACTGCGTGAACCAGGCATCGGCGCGCTCTTCGAACTCGGTATCGCAGTCGACGCGCTCCAGCAAGCGCGTGGCGCCCAATTCGAGCAGGCGCCGGTCGAGTTGTTTGCCGTGCTGGCAGAACTGGTCGTAGTTGGGATCGCCCAACGCCAGTACCGCGAAGCGCAGCGACTCCAGGCGGGTTTCGGCCAGGGTCAGGCTGTGCCAGAAACCTTCGCCGTTGTCCGGCGGGTCGCCGTCGCCGAAGGTGCTGCTGATCAGCGCGAGGTTCTGCGTGTGCGCCAGTTTGCTCGCGGGGAAGTCCGCCATTGCGCTCAGCTCCACCGCGATGCCGCCGGCGCGCAGGCGTTGGGCAAAGCGCTCGGCCAAGGCTTCGGCGTTGCCGGTTTGCGAGGCCCACAGCAAGGTGACGGCCGGGATGTCGGCAGCGGGCGCCGGTGCCACGGCGCTGGCCTCGGTGCGGCTGAACAAACCGCCTAACAGGCCGTCCAGCCACAGCCGCGCGTCCCTGGCCACGGGCGCATTCGCCGGCAGCGTCGGAACACCGCTGGCCTGGCGCGCAGCACTGGATTGCAGGCCACTGAGAAAACCGGCGAGGTAGGTGCGCTCATTGTCGCTCAATGACGGCGACGGCAGGTTGCGGATGCCGACCAGGTCGGCGAAGGCGTCGAGGCGCGACATGGCGAGTTCCTCTGTTAAGGGGGAAACGGGGTGGGCGGCCGGTGCCGATACATCGAGGAACTGGTGCTCGATCAGTTCGACCCGTTGCAGGGCGACCGCACAGAACTTGAACTCGGGCTGCAACGAAATCGGGTCGACCGCGTCATGGGTCACGGCGTTGATCGCCAGGTTGTCGCCGAACACATCGTTCCAGTGAAACGGCGCAAAACAGTTGCCCGCCCGCACACGGTCACTGATCACCGCGGGCAGCACGGCGCGGCCGCGTCGTGAGCGCACCTCGACCGGGTCTTTGTGCTTGATGCCCAGGCTGGCGGCGTCGTCGGGGTGGATTTCCACGAAAGGGCCGGGGTTGAGTTTGTTCAGCGTGGCGACCTTGCCGGTCTTGGTCAGGGTGTGCCACTGGTGTTGCAGGCGGCCGGTGTTGAGCACGAACGGGAACGCTTCATCGGGCATTTCCGCCGGGGACAGGTGCGGGCGTGGGAAAAACCGGGCTTTGCCGTGTTCGGTGGCGAAAACGATCGTCGGCTGGCGGCCATCGGCGTCGGTCTTGAGGGGCTGGCTGATGCCGTTATTCAAGTAGCGGATCGGGTTGCGCTCTGCGGCCTCAATCGACGCGCACGGCCATTGCAGCGGTCGTTCGCGCAGGCGCGCATGGCTGGCGCCGCGAATGTCGTAGCCGGTGGCGGGGTTCCAGGCGCGCTTGATCTCGTCGAACACCTCGGCGGCGGACGCATACGTGAAGGCGTCGGCGAAGCCCATTTCGCACGCGACCCTGGCGATGATCTGCCAGTCGGCCAGCGACTCGCCGGGTGGCTCCACGGCTTTTTGCATCAGGGTCAGGTTGCGCTCAGAGTTGATCATCACCCCTTCGGCTTCGGCCCACAGCGCGCCGGGCAAGAGGATGTCGGCGTAGCGATTGGTCTCGGTATCGAGGAACGCATCCTGGGTGATCACCAGTTCGGCGCTTTGCAGCGCTTCGATCACGGTCTGGCGATTGGGCGCGCTGGCCACCGGATTGGTGCAGATGATCCAGCAGGCTTTGATCTGCCCGGCCGCCATTTGTTCGAACATGCCCACGGTGCCACTGCCGGCCTGGCGCGGCAGGCTGTCGGCGGGCAGGTCCCACAGTGCTTCGATAAATGCGCGGTCGGCGTCGACCAGCACCGAGCGCTGCCCAGGCAGGCCGGGGCCCATGTAGCCCATTTCACGACCGCCCATGGCGTTGGGTTGCCCGGTCAGGGAGAACGGCCCGCTGCCGGGGCGGCAGATCGCGCCGGTGGCCAGGTGCAGGTTGCACAGCGCGTTGGTGTTCCAGGTGCCGTGGGTGCTTTGGTTGAGGCCCATGGTCCAGCAGCTCATCCACTCGGCGGCCTGGCCGATCCAGTCGGCGGCTTGGCGGATGTCGGCTTCGGCCAGGCCGGTCAGTTCGGCGACCCGCTGCGGCGGGTAGTCTTCCAGAAAGCCGGGCATGGCCTCCCAGCCTTCGGTGAACGCGGCGATAAAGGCCGGGTCGGTGTGCCCGTTTTTCACCAGCAGGTGCAGCAAACCGTTGAGCAGCGCGAGGTCGGTGCCCGGTTTGATCGGCAGGAACAGGTTGGCCTTGTCGGCCGTGGCGCTGCGCCGCGGGTCGACCACGATCAGTCTGGCGCCGGCCTTGACCCGGTCCATCATGCGCAGGAACAGGATCGGGTGACAGTCGGCCATGTTGGCGCCGATCACGAAGAACAGGTCGGCGCGGTCGAAGTCTTCATACGAGCCGGGCGGCCCGTCGGCACCGAGGGAGAGTTTGTAGCCGCTGCCGGCGCTGGCCATGCACAGGCGTGAGTTGGATTCGATATGCGCGGTCCGCACAAAGCCCTTGGCCAATTTGTTGATCAGGTACTGGGCTTCCAGCGACATCTGCCCGGACACGTAGAACGCCAGGGCGTCCGGGCCATCGCGGTCGAGGATGGCGCGCAAGCGGCCGGCGGTTTCGCTGATGGCCTTGTCCATGCCGATCCGCACCGGGTCATGCTCCCGCGCCTGGCGCAGGTAGGCGTTTTCCATGCGGCCGGACTCGGCGATGGCTTGCCCGCAGGTGGTGCCTTTGGTGCAGAGCCGGCCGGCGTTGGTGGGGTGGGCCTTGTCGCCGATCACCTTGACCACGCGGTTGTGCTCGACCTGCATGACGATGCCGCAGCCCACGCCACAATAAGGACACACGCTGCGTACACTTTGGTTTGCCATCGGTAACCCTCGGATCATTTCTGCCGCCCATAAAAAAACGCCCTGCAACCCTCCGTTGGAAACGGGGATTACACGGCGCCTTTGTCGTGAGTGGCAGTCTGCGTTGACTGCTTGGTATGCGTATTCCTAGCAAGTCACGCGCCAGGTTTTTCACACGCCGCTGTGACGGGCCTGGTTGCCCCCAGCGCGGGCCCGTCACGCGCAGAAGTGCACTTTTATGACGCCGGAGCGCACCAGTTGGAGGCACAACCAGCGGTGTCTGGCAGGGTTGAGCACCGTTTGCAGCCTTTGCGACGGGCATGGCGGCTGGTTGGCACAGAGCCTGCAAGCACACTGTACAACCCACCTCGGTCAACGACGATCGACAGGCCATACAGGTCATGGGCACCAGCGGTAGAACCGGCGAAGACGTCCGGATCGACCCCGCATCAGAACAGGCAAAGGCGCCTGGAACCGCAAGGTTTCAGGCGTTTTTTTTTTGCTTTTTAAACCGTGATGAGCTTTGTCGGGTGCTTGATATGAATTCCACTCTCGCCAGTCTGAAACAGCTGAAAACCCTGATCGTCGTCGGCAATGGCATGGTCGGCCATCATTGTGTGGCGCAACTGATCGAGCGCGGCGCCCTGGAGCACTATCGCCTGCATGTGTTCAGCGAAGAGCCGATGCGTGCCTATGACCGCGTGCATTTGTCCGAATACTTCACTGGCCGTGATGCCGAGTCGCTGGCGTTGTCCCACGCTTCGCTGTACCAGACGCCGGGCGTGACCCTGCACCTGGGGGCGCCGGTACTGGAAATCGACCGCGCCCGCCGTGAGGTGATCACCGCCACAGGCAGCGTGGCGTATGACAAATTGGTCCTGGCAACCGGCTCTTACCCGTTTGTGCCGCCGATCGACGGCGCGCAAGGCGATTCGCGGCTGGTCTACCGCACCCTTGAAGACCTCGATGCCATCCGTGGCGCCGCCGCGAATGCGCGGCGTGGCGTGGTGGTCGGCGGTGGCCTGCTCGGCCTGGAAGCCGCCAACGCCCTGAAAAGCCTGGGCCTTGAAGCCCATGTGGTGGAGTTCGCGCCGCGCTTGATGCCGGTGCAACTGGATGACTTCGGCGGGCTGGCGCTCAAGGCGCAGATCGAGCGCCTGGGCGTGGGCGTGCATTTGTCCCGCGCCACTCAATCGATCAGCGCGGGCGAGCAGTACCGCTATCGCATGAACTTTGCCAATGACGAATTTCTGGAAACCGACCTGATCGTGTTCTCCGCTGGCATCCGCGCCCAGGACGCACTGGCCCGCCAGACCGGCCTGGAGATCGGCCCGCGCGGCGGGGTGGTGATCAACGATGAATGCCTGAGCAGCGACCCGGACATCTACGCGATCGGCGAGTGTGCGTCGTGGAACGGCAGCCTGTTCGGCCTGGTCGCGCCGGGTTACCAGATGGCCCGAGGGGTGGCCGCCCTGTTGTGCGGGCAGACCGCCGAGCCCTTTGTCGGCGCGGACATGTCGACCAAACTCAAACTGCTGGGGGTGGACGTGGGGTCCATCGGCGACGCCCATGCACACACCCCCGGTGCGCGCAGCTACCAGTTCATCGACGAGGCCAGCGCCAGCTACCGGCGCCTGGTGGTGGACGCCAGCGGCAAGCAGGTGATCGGCGCGGTGCTGGTCGGCGACAACAGCTATTACGACACCTTGCTGCAGTACATGCAGAACGGCATTGCGTTGCCGTCCGAACCGGCCGGCCTGATCTTGCCATCGTCCGCCGGCGCACCAAGTCTCGGCCCTGGCGCGTTGCCGGAGTCGGCCACCGTCTGCTCCTGCCATAACGTCACCAAAGGTTCGATTTGCGCGGCCATCGACAGCGGTTGCGCCGACCTCGGCCTGCTCAAGGCGCAGACCAAGGCCTGCACCGGTTGCGGCGGCTGCGCCGGTTTGCTCAAGCAGGTGTTCGAGCATGAACTGGTCGCCCGTGGCGTCAGCGTCGACAAGAGCCTGTGCGAACACTTCGCCTACACCCGTCAGGAGTTGTATGCGCTGGTACGCGTGGAAGGGGTGATCACCTTCGAAGAGTTGCTGGCCAAGCACGGCCGTGGCCACACCGGTTGCGATGTATGCAAACCGGCGGTGGGCTCGATCCTGGCGTCGTGCTGGAACCAACCGATCATGGACGCCTCGCTGGTGCCGTTGCAGGACACCAACGACACGTTCATGGCCAATATGCAGAAGAACGGCACCTATTCGGTGGTGCCGCGTATTCCGGGCGGCGAAATCACCGCGGAAAAACTCATCGCCATCGGTGTGGTCGCGCAGAAATACCAGCTCTACACCAAGATCACCGGCGGCCAGCGTATCGACCTGTTTGGCGCGCAACTGCATGAGTTGCCGGACATCTGGGCCGAGCTGATCGACGCCGGGTTTGAAACCGGGCACGCCTACGGCAAATCCACGCGCACGGTGAAGTCGTGCGTCGGCAGCACCTGGTGCCGCTACGGCGTGCAGGACAGCGTGAAAATGGCGCTGCTGATCGAGGACCGCTACAAGGGCCTGCGTTCGCCGCACAAGCTCAAGTTCGCGGTGTCCGGCTGCACCCGCGAATGCGCCGAAGCGCAAAGCAAAGACGTCGGTGTGATCGCCACCGAGAAGGGCTGGAACCTCTACATCGCCGGTAACGGCGGCATGCGCCCACGCCACGCCGAGCTGTTCGCGACCGACCTGGATGACGCCACGCTGATCCGCTACATCGACCGCTTCCTGATGTTCTACATCCGCACGGCCGACAAATTGCAACGCACCTCGGTGTGGCGTGAAAGCCTGGAAGGCGGCCTGGATTTCCTCAAGGACGTGATCCTCGACGACAGCCTGGGCCTGGGCACCGAACTCGAAGCGCAAATGCAACTGGTGGTCGACCGGTACGAATGCGAATGGGCCAACGCCCTCAAAGACCCGGAAAAACTCAAACGCTTCCGCACCTTCGTCAACGACAAACGCCCGGATCCGGACATCCATTTTGTCCACGAACGCGGCCAGCGCCGGCCGATCATGGCCGCCGAACTCAACCTGATTCCCGTCATCGAGGAGCTTGCCTGATGAGCCAGTCCAACACTTTGCGTAACCTTGCCACCTGGAAAAGCGTGTGCAGCGAAAGCGACCTGGTGAACAATTCCGGCGTGGTGGTGTGGTACGACGGCGCACAAGTCGCGCTGTTCTACCTACCGGACGCGCCGGACCAGACCCTCTACGCCATCGACAACCATGACCCGGAATCCGGCGCGAACGTGATCGGCCGCGGGCTGGTCGGCAGTATCAAGGGCGATCTGGTGGTGGCTGCGCCGATCTACAAACAGCATTACCGTCTGGCGGACGGCCAATGCCTGGAGGCACCGCAGCAGCGCTTGCGGGTATGGCCGGTGCGGTTGAATGCGGGGGTGGTGGAGTTGGGGGTGAGTTGAGGCGAGGTCGGCCGAAGGCGCCCATCCTCCAGCTGCCTGCGGCATGTGGAGAATGGGCGCGTGCCTATCCGCCGTCAGCGGTTGAAACGTTCAACCAGTGCGTATTGGGTGGACGCGGTGTGGGTCAGTTCCTTGCTCAGGTCCGCGGATTGATGGGCCTGGACCGACGTCTGGTCGGCCAGTTCGGCGATGGTGGTGATGTTGCGGCTGATCTCTTCGGCCACCGCGCTTTGTTCTTCGGTGGCGGCGGCGATCTGGGTGGTCATCTCGGTGATGTGGGACACCGCTTCGCTGATGCCGACCAGCGCCTGGTCGGCCTCAAGCACCCGGGCCACGCCTTCCTGCGCCTGGCGCTGGCCGTGCTCCATGCTTTGTACAGCGTTGCTGGACGACGCCTGGAGCTTGGTGATCAGGTCATGGATCTGGGTGGTGGAGTGCGACGTGCGTTGCGCCAATTGGCGGACTTCGTCGGCGACAACGGCAAAGCCGCGGCCCATATCCCCGGCACGCGCCGCCTCGATCGCGGCGTTGAGGGCCAGCAGGTTGGTCTGGTCGGCGATGCCTTTGATCACGTCGACGACAGTGCCGATTTCGTCGCTGTCGCGGGCCAACTGCGCCACGGTGACGCCGGTTTCGCCGACCACGGCGGAGAGGCGCTCGATGGCTTCGCGGGTATCGCGGGCCACCTCGCGGCCACGCCCGGTCAGCACGTTGGCTTGCTGGGTGGCGTCCGCGGTGCGCTGCACATGGCTGGCGACTTCCTGGGTGGTTGCGGCCATCTGGTTGACGGCGGCCGAGACCTGCTCGGTTTCGACGCGTTGACGGTCAAGGCCGGTCGAGCTGGCCGTGGCCAGTCGGTTGGATTGCCCGGCCAGCGCGTTGAGCTGCTCGGCACTGTCCTGCAGGCGGGTGAGGCAGGTCTTCAGCCGGGCGTTCTGGCTGAGGAACGCGGTTTCCAGGCGACCCTGGGGGCCGCGTTCATCGCTGTACATCTGCGCAATCAGCGCATCCGAGGTCGACGGTTCGACGCCCGAAAGCAAGCGTAACGTTGCACGCCGACGCACCTGCGCGCCGATCATGCTCACGGGCACCGCAACGGCTACCGCCACGGCCATGGCCAGCGGCGCACTGAGGAACAGCCCGCCCACGGCGCCGGCAAGCCCGGTGGCGACGTAGGGCACGCTGTCGAATAACGTCGACAGCCAACTGTCCCGGCGCGAAACCGCCGATTTGTCCTGGCTCAAACGCCGGTAAAGCGCCTGGGCACGTCGAATCTCATCGGCGCTCGGCTTGACCCGTACCGACTCGAAGCCCACCACGCGGCTGCCTTCGAAGATCGGTGTGACGTAAGCATTGACCCAATAATGGTCGCCGTTTTTCGAGCGATTCTTGACGATACCCATCCACGGCAGGCCTTGCTTGAGCGCGCACCACATATGGGAAAAAACGGCTGACGGGACGTCGGGATGGCGCACGATATTCTGCGGGGCGCCGATCAGCTCGGCGCGTTCAAAACCGCTGATATCGACAAAAGCATCGTTGCAGTAAGTGATCATCCCTTTAACATCGGTTGCGGAGATGAGCTTCTGCGAAGGCGCGAGCGAAATCTCGCGCTGTGTCACGGGTTGGTTATTGCGCATTCGACTACTCCCAGAATTGCCTTTAGGACATCGGCAAGTATTCAGATAAGTTGAAGACCGATTGTCTGACAATCTCAAACAGCAACATTGCAGCGGTCTAAATCAGGTATTCAGTCCTGTCCGTCGGCGGCCGAAACGCGAAAGCACAAGACTTCAAACGCAAATACCGGATAATGGCGGCCAATTTGAAGTTCGCTATTTTGGTAATCCCGTATGGAAATTAAGGTTAACTTTCTCGACAACCTTCGACTTGAAGCCAAGTTCGATGACTTCACGGTGATCGCCGATCAACCGATTCGCTATAAAGGCGACGGGTCGGCGCCGGGGCCATTCGATTACTTCCTGGCTTCGTCGGCATTGTGTGCGGCGTACTTCGTGAAGTTGTACTGCGAGACACGCAATATCCCCACGGACAATATCCGGTTGTCGCAGAACAACATTGTCGACCCGGAAAACCGCTACAACCAGATTTTCAAGATCCAGGTGGAGTTGCCGGCAGATATCTCCGACAAGGATCGCCAAGGCATCCTGCGCTCCATTGACCGTTGCACGGTGAAGAAAGTGGTACAGGCCGGCCCTGAGTTCGTGATCGAAGAGGTGGAAAACCTCGACGCCGACGCCCAGGCCCTGTTGATGCCCAATTCTACTTCCGAGGCGGGCACCTACATCGTGGGCAAGGACCTGCCGCTGGAGCAGACCATCGCCAACATGTCGGGCATCCTGGCCGGCCTGGGCATGAAGATCGAGATCGCCTCGTGGCGCAATATCGTGCCGAACGTGTGGTCGCTGCATATCCGCGATGCCCATTCGCCGATGTGCTTCACCAACGGCAAGGGCGCGACCAAGGAAAGCGCGTTGGCCTCGGCGTTGGGCGAGTTCATCGAGCGCCTCAACTGCAACTTCTTCTATAACGATCAGTTCTGGGGCGAAGAACTGGCCAATGCGCCGTTCGTGCATTACCCGGACGAGCGCTGGTTCCAGCCTGGGCGCAAGGATGAACTGCCAGCGGAAATCCTCGACGCCTACTGCCTGAACATCTACAACCGCGACGGCGAGTTGCGTGGCTCGCACCTGTTCGACACCAACTCGGGCAATGAAGACCGCGGGATTGTGGCACTGCCGTTTGTGCGCCAGTCGGACGGCGAGGTGGTGTATTTCCCGTCCAACCTGATCGAAAACCTGTACCTGAGCAACGGCATGAGCGCCGGCAACACCCTGGCCGAAGCCCAGGTGCAGTGCCTGTCGGAGATCTTCGAGCGGGCGGTCAAGCGTGAAATCATCGAAGGTGAATTCGCCCTGCCGGATGTGCCGGCTGACGTGCTGGCCAAGTACCCGAGCATTCTGGCCGGGATCCAGGGGCTGGAAGCCCAGGGCTTCCCGGTGCTGGTCAAGGATGCCTCGCTGGGCGGCGAGTTCCCGGTGATGTGCGTGACCTTGATGAACCCGCGTACCGGCGGTGTGTTTGCCTCGTTCGGCGCGCACCCGAGCCTGGAAGTGGCACTGGAACGCAGCCTGACTGAATTGCTCCAAGGCCGCAGTTTCGAAGGCCTGAACGATCTGCCGCAGCCGACGTTCGAAGGTCACGCGGTGACCGAGCCGAACAACTTCGTCGAGCACTTTATCGACTCCAGCGGCGTGGTCTCGTGGCGCTTCTTCAGTGCCCGCTCGGATTACGAATTTGTCGAGTGGGACTTCTCCGGCCAGGGCGAAAACTCCAACGCCGAAGAAGCCGCGACGCTGTTCGGCATTCTCGAGAACATGGGCAAGGAATCGTACATGGCGGTGTATGAGCACCTCGGTGCTACCGCCTGCCGCATCCTGGTGCCGGACTACTCGGAAATCTATCCGGTGGACGACCTGATCTGGGACAACACCAACAAAGCGCTGTTTTTCCGCGCCGACATCCTCAACCTGCATCGCCTGGATGACGCGCAGCTCAAGGCCCTGGCCGAACGCCTGGTGGAAAGCGAACTGGACGACTACACCGATATCACCACCTTGATCGGTATCGAGTTCGACGACAACACTGCCTGGGGCCAACTGACCATCCTCGAATTGAAGCTGCTGATCTACCTCGCCCTGCAACAGTACGAGGAAGCGAAGGAAGCGGTGGAAATGTTCCTGCAGTACAACGACAACACCGTCGAGCGCGGCCTGTTCTACCAGGCGGTGAACGCGGTGCTGGAGATGGAACTGGATGAAGACCTGGAATTGGCGGACTACGAGGCCAACTTCCGGCGGATGTTCGGTAACGAGCGGATGGATGCGGTGATCGGCTCGGTCAACGGCAGTGTGCGCTTTTATGGATTGACGCCGACCAGCATGAAGCTGGAAGGGCTGGACCGGCATCTGCGCTTGATCGAGAGCTATAAAAAACTGCATAGCACGCGGGCCAACATCACGTCAGCCTGACGCAGCATCCAGTGTGGGAGGGGGCTTGCCCCCGATAGCAATCTGTCAGTCACTGAATCAGGAGACTGGCCCACCGCTATCGGGGGCAAGTCGAATCGTCGCACCGCCCCTCCCACATTAGATATAGGCCAAGGCTTGCGCGAGGTCTGCGCGCAAGTCCTCCACATCTTCAACCCCCACCGACAACCGCACCAACCCATCGCCAATGCCCAATTGCGCCCGCGTCGCTGCCGGGATGCTGGCATGGGTCATGATCGCCGGGTGTTCGATCAGGCTTTCCACGCCGCCGAGGCTTTCGGCCAGGGCGAAGAGTTTGACGTGTTCCAGGAAACGCCTGGCGCCGGCCAGGTCGCTGTTCAATACCACCGAAATCATCCCGCCAAACCCGCGCATCTGCCGACGTGCCAGGGCGTGCTGGGGGTGCGAGACCAGGCCCGGGTAGTGAACCCGCGCCACCTGCGGTTGGTGTTCGAGCCAGCTCGCCAGGTCCAGTGCATTGCTGCAATGGCGCTCCATGCGCAGGGCCAGGGTTTTCACGCCGCGCAGGGTCAGGAAGGCGTCGAACGGCCCGGCGATGGCGCCGACCGAGTTCTGCAGGAAGCCCAGGCGCTCGGCCAGTTCGGGGTTATCACCGACAATTGCGATGCCGCCGATCACGTCGGAGTGGCCATTGAGGTATTTGGTGGTGGAATGCACCACGATGTCGCAACCCAGCTCCAGCGGGCGCTGAATCCACGGGCTGGCGAAGGTGTTGTCGGCCACGCAGAGGATGCCCCGGGCGCGGCAGATGCGCGCGATGGCGCTGAGGTCGGTCAGGCTCAGCAGCGGGTTGCTGGGCGTCTCGACCCAGACCATGCGCGTGTCGTCCTGCAACGCGCCTTCAAACGCTTGCACATCGCTCAAGTCGACATAACTGAAACGATGCCCGGCGCTGCGTTGGCGCACCTTGTCGAACAGGCGGAAGGTGCCGCCATACAGGTCGTTGCCGGAGACGACATGGCTGCCGGCATCCAGCAACTCCAGCACGGTGGAAATCGCCGCCAGCCCCGAGGCAAAGGCAAACGCCTGGCGGCCGCCCTCCAGGTCGGCCACGCAGCGCTCCAGGGCGAACCGCGTGGGGTTGTGGGAGCGGCCATAGTCGAAGCCCTTGTGTACGCCGGGGCTGTCTTGCCGGTAGGTGGAATTGGCGTAGATCGGCGGCATCAGCGCGCCGGTGGTCGGGTCGGGCGATTGCCCGGCGTGGATCACACGGGTGGCAAACGCGCTTTTATCGGGCTGACTCATGCAAGGGATCTCCGCAGGTGATTGAGCAGGTCGACACGGGTGATCAGGCCATGGAAGCCCGACGCGTCGGCGATGATGGCGACCAGGCCGCGATCCAGCTCCGCCTGCAACTCGGCGAGGCTGGCGCTGGGGTCGAGGGTGTGCAAGGTTTCGGTCATGGCGCTGGCGACGATCATGGAAAAGTCCGCGGCGTCGTGGTGCAGGCCCAGCAGGATGTCGGATTCGTCGATCACACCCACCAGTGCCTGGCCGTTCACCAGCACCGGCAATTGCGAGACATCGGCCAGGCGCATGCGCTGGAAGGCGGTGAGCAGGGTGTCGTCGGGGCTGACGCTGATCACGCGGCCGTCTTCGAAGCGCCGGGCGATCAGGTCGCGCAGGTCGCCGTAGTGCTTGTAGTGCAGCAAGCCCGCGTCGCTCATCCATTGGTCGTTGTAGACCTTCGACAGGTAGCGCGTGCCGGTGTCGCAGACGAAGCTGACCACGCGCTTGGGCGCGGTCTGTGCGCGGCAATAGCGCAAGGCTGCGGCGAGCAGGGTGCCGGTGGACGAGCCGCCGAGAATGCCTTCGGCCTTGAGCAACTGGCGGGCGTGGTCGAAGCTCTCTTCATCGCTGATGGAGTAGGCGTGGCGCACGCTAGACAGGTCGGCAATCGAGGGGACGAAGTCTTCGCCGATGCCTTCCACCGCCCAGGAACCCGGGGTGACCAGGGTGCCGCTGCGGCTGTACTCGGCCATCACCGAACCGACGGGGTCGGCCAGCACCATCTCCAGCGCCGGCTGCACCCGCTTGAAGAAGCGCGTCAGCCCGGTGAGCGTGCCGGCCGAACCGACGCCGACCACAATCGCGTCGAGGTCATGCTCGGTCTGCGCCCAGAGCTCCGGCGCGGTGCTGGTTTCGTGGGCGAGCGGGTTGGCCGGGTTATTGAACTGGTCGGCGAAGAACGAGCCCGGGATGTCCTTGGCCAGGCGCGCGGCCACGTCCTGATAGTACTCGGGGTGGCCCTTGCCGACATCGGAGCGGGTGATATGCACTTCGGCGCCCATGGCCTTGAGGTGCAGCACCTTTTCGGTGGACATCTTGTCGGGCACCACCAGCACCACCCGGTAGCCTTTCGCCCGGCCCACCAGCGCCAGGCCCAGCCCGGTGTTGCCGGCGGTGGCTTCGACAATCGTGCCGCCGACGCGCAGGCGGCCGTCGCGCTCGGCGGCGTCGATCATCGCCAGGCCGATGCGATCCTTGATCGAGCCGCCGGGGTTTTGCGATTCGAGTTTGAGAAACAGCGTGCAGGGGCCGGTGTCGAAGCGGCTGATCCGCACCAGCGGAGTGTTGCCGATCAGTTCAAGCACGGCGGGGCGGGCAAGCGTGGGCATGTCGTCACCTGGGTGTAGGGTGGGGGGACAGCAAACGGCAAAGCGTGGCTTGGAACATAGGCCGCTATTGCACGGGTCGCAACTGCGCGGTCGGCCGGCTGTCTTTTTTTGGCGCATGAGCGAAGGCTCGGTGCGCCATCGGTGGGCAGTCTTGCCGCGCCGCCTGGGCGCGAACCCGCGCAATCGTTGGGTGTGCGCAGCTGGCCTGGGGTTTGCTAGAAACAAATCCAAACTTGGATACAAGATGGAGACCCTTATGCAGAGCGTTATCGGCTGGACCCTCGGCGAATGGCGTGAGGCCTATCGCAACGGGACGATCACCCCGGACATCGTGCTGACCCTGGCCGCGCAACACGCCGCCGCCGACAACGCCTGGATCGCCCGCGCGCGGCCTGAACAACTGACGGCGCAGTTGGCGCAATTGAGCGAGCGGCTGGCGGCGGTCGGTGGCGATATGACCCAGTTGCCGTTGTATGGCGTGCCGTTTGCGATCAAGGACAACATCGACGCGGCCGGTTGGGAGACCACGGCGGCGTGTCCGGAATTTGCCTACGCCCCGGCGTCGGATGCGAGCGTCGTCGCCAAGCTGCGTGCGGCCGGTGCGATCCTGATGGGCAAGACCAACCTCGATCAGTTCGCCACCGGCCTGGTGGGCACCCGCTCGCCGTATGGCGCGGTGGCCAACAGCTTCAATCCGGCGTATGTCAGCGGCGGTTCCAGCTCCGGTTCCGCTTCGGTGGTCGCCCGGGGTTTGGTGGCGTTCTCCCTGGGCACCGACACCGCCGGCTCCGGTCGGGTGCCAGCGGGGTTCAACAATATCGTCGGGTTAAAACCCAGCAAAGGCCGCCTGTCCAATACCGGCCTGGTGCCTGCGTGCCGCACAGTGGATTGCATCTCGGTGTTTGCCCTGACCGTGGAAGATGCCGAATCCGTGGCGCAAGTGGCCGAAGGCTACGACGCGAGTGACGCCTATTCCCGCGCCAACCCCCATACCGCGCCGGTGGCGGTGGGGCGTGCGATCAAACTCGCTATTCCGGCGACCCTGGAGTTCTTCGGCGATACCCAGAACCAGGCCGTGTTCGAACAGGCCGTCGAGCGCTTCAAGGCGTTGGGTGCGCAGATCACCCCGGTGGATTTCAGCCCGTTCAAGGAGCTGGCGGACCAGTTGTATTTCGGCCCATGGGTCGCCGAGCGCACGGTCGCCCTGCACAGCATGCTTGAACAGCAGCCGGACGCGATCAACCCGGTGGTGCGCGGCATCGTCGAAAACGGGCTTGAGTACAGCGCCTGCGACGCCTACAAAGCCGAATACCTGCGCGCCGACCTGAGCCGGCGCATCAACGACACGCTGGCGGGCTTCGACGCATTGCTGGTGCCGACCTCGCCGACGATTCGCACCCAGGCCGAGATGGCGCTGGAGCCGGTGCGCTACAACTCGCAATTCGGCTATTACACCAACTTCACCAACCTGGCGGACCTGTGCGCGCTGGCGCTGCCCGCCGGCTTGCGCGCAGATGGCTTGCCCTGCGGCATCACCTTGTTGGCGCCGGCCTGGCACGACACGGCCCTGGCCCACTTGGGCAAGCGCTGGCAAGCCGGCCTCGGCCTGCCGCTGGGCGCCACCGCGCGCGAGTTGCCCGCACCGGCCGCACCAACCCCCGCGCCCGGCAGCGTGCGCCTGGCGGTGGTCGGCGCGCACCTGAGCGGCATGCCGCTGAATTTCCAACTGACCACGCGCAATGCGGTGCTGGTGGAGCAAACGCTGACCGCCGACAGCTATCGACTCTACGCGCTACCGGGCACCGTGCCGCCCAAGCCGGGGCTGGCCAGGGCGGACAGTGGCCGCTCGATCATCGTCGAGCTGTGGGACATGCCCATCGCCCGCTTTGGCGAGTTCGTCGCCGAAGTCCCCGCACCGCTGGGCATCGGCAACCTGAGCCTGACCGACGGGCGCAGCGTCAAAGGCTTTATCTGCGAACCCTGGGCCCTGGCCGATGCGCTCGACATCACCGAATTCGGCGGCTGGCGCGCCTTTATCGCGAGCCGGGGCTAAGCATGCCGGGCTCAACCCTGAAAAATCCCAAGGCGCGCCCCGACAGCCTGGCCGAACGCATCTACACGCAGCTCAAGGCGGATATCTTCGACTTTCGCCTGCTGCCGGGCGACCGCTTCAGCGAAGGCGAAGTGGCCGAGCGCATGAACGTCAGCCGCACCCCGGTGCGTCAGGCGCTCTATCGTCTGGAGAAGGAAGGTTACCTGGAGGTGTACTTCCGCAGTGGCTGGCAGGTGAAACCGTTCGACTTCACCTACTTCGAAGAGCTGTATGACCTGCGGATCATTCTGGAACTGGCGGCGGTCAACCGTTTATGCCTGATGGATGAACCGCGCCCCGCGCTGTTGCAAGGGTTGCGGGCGATCTGGCAGGTGGAGGAGGGCGAACGCCAGCAGGACACCCAGGTGGTGTCCGCGCTGGACGAGCGCTTTCACTGCGCCCTGGTAGAAGCCACCGGCAACCGCGAAATGGCGCGCATGCACTACGCCATTACGGAAAAAATCCGCATCATCCGCCGGCTCGACTTTACCCAGGCATCGCGGATCGCGGCGACCTACGAAGAACACGCGCAGATACTCGACGCTATCCTGCAACGGCGCGGTGAAGAGGCGCAGCAGCTGCTCAAGCGGCATATCGAACTGAGCAAGCAGCAGGTGCGCAACATCACGTTGCACCGGTTGCAGGTGGCGCGGGACACTCAATCAACCGGCTTCACAGCAACGCTTGCAGACGGCTGACGGTGGCATCGCCGGCCCGCTGCATCGGTGCGCGCAATTCACTGCCGATCAGCCCCTGCACGGCCAGCGCCGCCTTGACCGGTGCCGGGTTGGGCTCCATAAACAACGTATCGATCAACGGCAGCAACTGGAAAAACGTCTGCCGCGCCTCGCTCAACTGGTTATCCCGCACCTGCTGCCACAGCGCCACGAACTGCTCGGTGTGTACATGTGCCGACGCTGCGATCGCCCCACTGGCGCCAAGGCACAACGCGTTAAAGATCTGGATGTCCTCGCCACACAGCACATCCACCGCCCCACTGGCCAGCAGCGCCAGGGTATTGCCCAGGTTGCCGCCACAGTCCTTGACCGCGACGATGCGCGGATGGGCGACGATGTTCAGCAGCGTGGCCTGTTCGAAGGTCGCGCCGGTGCGATAGGGAATGTCATAGAGAATGATCGGCACACCGGAGGCGTCGGCCACCGTGCGGAAGAACGCTTCAAGGCCGCTCTGGGACGGACGGATATAGCTGGGCGCCGGCACCAACAGACCGGCCACCGGGCGTTTGAGGATTTCGCCCTGGAACTGCAACAGCTCAATCTGGTTATATCCCGCCAGGCCCATCACCACGCGGTGCGCCGGCACCCACTGCAACACCGCATCCAGCACCGCCAGTTGTTCCTGGCGGCTCAACGCCGCGGCTTCGCCCGTGGTGGTGCAGACCATGATCCCGGCCACGTGCTTTTCCAGCAGATGCTCAACCAGCCGGCGCAAGCCGATAAAGTCGATGGCGCCGTCCTGAAACGGCGTGACCACGGGAACCCAGATACCTTGAAACGCTGACATGCACTCTCTCCTGATGATTGACCGATTAAGTCACCGTCAGAAGGGCAGAAGGAATTGTGCAAGGGCAGGGTGTCCGTCGCGCTCAATGTCCTGTCAGCTCATCTGACGGGACAGCGCGCCCCGGTCACATGAGCGACTGTTTCTTCGATTTGAGGGCGCGCGCAACGCAACCTTGCGCCTTGGCGATCAAGCCAATGACGGAAAGGTTAACGAAAGACGTTGCAAGCATGAGCTGACACACCCTGAATGAGGGCTCCATCTTCAGGGGGTGTGAGTAAATGTGTCAAGCCCTGCGTAGTTACCGGCAGGTTGCACGGCCCAGGCACTTGAACAGTGCCTGGGCGGTGAAACGATCGTTGTCGGTCAGGGATTAGCCACTGCGGCCTCAATCGCGGCAATGTCGATCTTGGTCATGGTCATCATCGCCTCGAAGGCTCGCTTGGCCGTCGCCGGGTCGGCATGGGTCACGGCGGCCGACAACACACGCGGCGTGATCTGCCACGACAGGCCCCACTTGTCCTTGCACCAACCGCAGGCACTGGCCTGGCCACCGTTGTCGATGATGGCGTTCCACAGCCGATCAGTCTCGGCCTGGTCATCGGTAGCCACCTGAAAGGAAAACGCCTCGGTGTGCGGGAATGCCGGACCGCCATTCAGGCCGAGACACGGGATGCCCAGCACGGTGAACTCGACGGTCAGAATGTCGCCCTGTTTACCTGCGGGATAATCCCCCGGCGCGCGGTGTAACGCTTTCACCGCACTGTCCGGGAAGGTCTTGGCATAAAACGTCGCAGCGTCCAGGGCGGTGCCGTTGTACCAGAGGCACAGGGTGTTTTTGTTGTTCATGTTCGGTCTCCACGGTGAATGGGTGTGTGGAGTTTAGATCAGGGTGAAGGGCGGATGCGGTGTTGCGAACCGAGTACCGCGGCTTCGCCGAGAGAGGCCGCATACAAAATCAGCATGCTGGGGCCAGCAACACCCACGATTCGCTCAAGCCGATCGTCAAGGACGAAGAACGCGCAGATGAGCAAAACGTCTGCGCGCCCCCAACGCCACCGTCACGAACCTCGTTGCTCGCTGACAGGCGCATGCTGCGCCATTAGCTCCGCGACCCAGTCGATGAACACGCGCACTTTGATGCTGATATGCCGGTTCGGCGGAAATGCCACGTAGATCGGCATCGGGTCGAAACGCCAGTCCTTGAACAGGGGCACCAATTCGCCGCGTGCTTCGTAGGTCGTGGACATGTACTTGGGCAGCCAAAGCACACCCAGCCCGGCCAGGCCGGCCGCGAGGTAGGCGTTGCCATCGTCGACTGCCAGCGCATAGCGGCCTTTGACCTGGAGGCTCTCAGCGTGGTTGCGCATGGAGTAGGGCAGGGCTTTACCGGTGCGCGCCCACAAGAAGCCGACGATACGGTGTTGCGAATCTTCCAGCTCCCGCGGATGCGCGGGGATACCGACGCGGGCCAGGTAGCTCGGTGCGGCGAAAACGCCAAGCTGGAGGTCGCCAACCTTCCGGGCCATCAGCGACTGATCCTTTATCTCGCCGCCGCGCACCACGCAATCGATGTTCTCACCGATCATATCCACGATCCGGTCGCTGACGCCCATGTCGATCTGGATGTCCGGGTAGCGCAGGTAAAACTCGGGCAATGCGGGGACTAGAATCATGCTGGCCAGCGGGCTTGGCACATCCACTCGTAATCGCCCCCTGGGCAGCGTCGAGGCGCCGGACAGGCTGGTCTCGGCGTCGTCCATGTCGGCCAGCAGCCGTAACACTCGCTCGTAATAGACTGCACCGTCGGCTGTGACGTTGACTTTGCGCGTGGTGCGGTTAAGCAATTTAACCCGCAACCGTGCCTCCAACTGCTGTACCAGTTGTGTCACGGTGGTCTTGCTCATGTGCAGTGTTTCGGCCGCTTTGGTGAAGCTGCCAGTTTCCACCACGCGAGCAAACGCCTGCATCGCATCAAAACGGTCCATTGCTAACCCCCGCTCTCGATTGGATTGTTTGGATTTTACAAACAGTGCTGGCTAAGGTTGCGTGTTTATCGCCCAGGTACAAGTCCATACAGTCTCTGCATCGTTAGTTCCGGGTCGGCTTTGACCCATTGATGGAGGCACCTATGACGCAGCGTGATGTTGTTTTTCCACCTGGACGCCAGGCGCTTTACGAGCGCAATCGCTATTCGCCGGCGATCAAGTCCAATGGTTTTTTATTCGTGTCGGGGCAAGTCGGCAGTCGCGAAGATGGCTCGCCCGAACCCGATCTGGAGGCCCAGGTCCGACGCGCGTTCACCAACCTGAATGCAATCCTGGTCGCTGCCGGTTGCACCTTCGACGATGTGATTGACGTCACCGTCTTCATCGTCGATCCCGAGTCGACGTTCGAGACGATCTGGAAGGTTGTGCCGGAGTTCTGGGGCCGGGCGCCACACCCGACGCTGACCGGCGTGGGTGTCACGTGGCTGTATGGTTACCAGTTCGAGATCAAGGTGATTGCCAAGCTGCCGGAAGGCACCGGGGGATGATCTGGCCAGCGATTACGCAAGGGCGCGGTACCGAAAGCGGTTCATCCTGAACCGTTGGGCTGTGACAGCGCGCACGTCACACCGCCGCAGTTGCAAGCGTTCTGGAACGCCAGGCAAAAGCCAACACCATCAGCAGCCCCAGCCCCGCCATTGCTGCCCCGGCCAGGGAAATCGCCGGATAACCCAGCCCGGCATTGATCACCGCTCCGCCCAGCGCCGCACCAATCGCGTTGCCTAAGTTGAAGGCACCGATGTTCACCGCCGAGGCCAGATTGGGCGCGTCCTTGGCCGCTTCCATGACGCGCATCTGCAGCGGCGGCACCAGGGCGAAGCTGGCGATACCCCATATCAGGATGGCAACGGCGGCCGGCAGCGGCCAACGCATCAGTACGGTGAACGCGAGCAAGACGAGAATGAGCACGCTCAGCGAAACGATCAGGGTGCGATCTATCGAGCGGTCGGCGGCCTTGCCGCCCCACATGTTGCCCAGCGTCAACCCCACACCGAACAGCACCAGCATGGCGGTGATGTAGGCGGTGGACGCGTGGGTCTCGCTGCTGAGGATCGGCGCGATGTAGGTGAAGACGGTAAACATTGCCCCCGAGCCGACGACAGTGAGGGCCAGCGCCCCCAGCACCGGGCCACGGCCCAATACCCGAATTTCGGCCAGTACACCGCCGCTTTGCGGCGCCGGCAGGTTGGGCAGGGCGAACCATAACGCAGCCATGGCCACCACACCGAGGCCGGTAATCCCCCAGAATGCGCTGCGCCAGCCGAACAGTTCGCCGAACCAGGCGGCCAGCGGCACACCGCCGATGGTCGCCAGGGTCAGGCCCATGAACATGGCCGCAACCGCTCCGGCACGTTTCTGCGGGGCAACCACGCTGGCGGCGACGATGGCGCCGACGCCAAAGAACGCACCGTGGTTCAGTGAGGTCACCACCCTGGCGACCATGAGGCTGTAGTAATCGGTCGCCAGGGCTGACATCAGATTCCCCAGGGTGAAAATCGCCATGAGTCCGATCAGCAGATAGCGCCGTGGAATCCTGCCGGTGGTCAGGGTCATCAGCGGCGCGCCGAGCAGTACGCCCAGGGCGTATGCACTGACCAACAGACCTGCGGCGGGAATGGAAACACCGAGATCCGCCGCGATGCCCGGCAACATGCCCATGGGGGCGAACTCGGTAACGCCGATGCCAAAGGCACCCATGGCGAGTGCGACAAGTGGTGGATTGATACGCATGGAAGGCTCCTTATCTATGCCGCCAATGCTACGATTCAGCCTTTTCAGGCGGTAGATAGCATTTTTGGCAATCACCTTTGCGTAAGGAGCACAAATGGACTTCAACGGCAGATCGGGTGAAATGGGCGTGTTCGTCAGCGTGGCGCAGGAAGGCAGCCTGTCGGCCGCCGCGCGGACATTGGGGCTGACACCCTCGGCGGTCAGTCGGATCATCGCCCGTACTGAACAGCGTCTTGGCACTCGGCTGCTGTTGCGCACCACCCGATCGCTCACCTTCACCGCCGAGGGCGAGGCGTTCCTGCGCGGCGCCCGGCGCATCCTGGCCGACATGGCCGAGGTCGAAGAAGCCATCGCCGACCAGGGCGTCCCAAGGGGGCGATTGCGCGTCAGCGCCGCGCTTGGTCATGGGCGGCTGGCCATCGTGCCCTTGGTGGCGGCATTCAGCGCGCGCTACCCGAACATCGTCGTCGACCTCACCCTCGGCGACGAAGTGGTCGACATTCTCGGCGGCCAGGCCGACGTGGCGGTACGTTTTGGTTATCTGCCCGACAGCCCGCTGACCGCACGCAGGATCGGCGCCACCGGCCAGGTAGTGGTGGCATCGCCCGCGTATCTGCAGCGCCACGGCATCCCCCTGGAACCGGAGGATCTACTGCGGCACAACTGCCTACGCTTCAACTTCCGACGTGCCGAACCCAACTGGCCATTCATCCGCGACGGAAAAGCGTTTTCCCTGAAGGTCAGCGGCAACATCGAATGCAGCAGTGGCGAAGCGCTGGCCCAACTCGCGCGAGTAGGTGCCGGCATTGCGCGTATCGGCGAATTCAGCGTGAGCGAGGACCTGCAGCGTGGCGATCTGATACCGCTGCTGGAAACCTGGAACCCCGGCGACGAGGAACCGATTCATGCGGTGTTCGTGGGTGGCTCGGCAATGCCGGCGCGGGTGCGGTTGTTCGTGGACTTCCTGCTGGAACATCATCGGATGTAGGTGCTGGCGTTAGCTGATCCTTGCGGGTACTCGCGCGATGCTGTTTGCATTAAGCAAATAGTGACCAACACCCGAATCCAAACTCATTCGAGTGCTAATAGAATGTTGCGCAGCAGCTGACGAAGTACCGAACATGAATTGTATTCGACCGCCGAGCAATAAACTTATTGGCTCGGAAGTGGTCGTTTTGGGTGAAGTGCCGGGGCCAACTGCGAAGCACTGTTTTAGCTGCGCTTAAGCGTGACTTTGTTGTCCGATTCACTCACTATCTTATAGTTGCCTCTTAACTTTTTTAACACGCTAAGGCTTCTCACCGAAACGGCCATGGATATAGCCGCCGAAGTTGCTGCAGCCCCTAGAACGCTGAGGGCTCCGCCTGACCCGGCAACCGCTGCGAAGCCAGCAACCGGTGTGGCAACACCACCCGTACCGACGGTGGCTATGACGCCATAAAAGACTATGCATATAGAACCAATGGCCACAGCCCATGCAACCGTGCCGGTAGCCTTTATCCGAATGGTTTTTTTTGCAAGATCGCCTTCAATCACGATGGTGTCTTCATTGCGGTTTACCGCGTCGGCTAGTTCTTTCTCTGTCGTTACGCTCATTGCTTGTCCTTCGTTTTTTTATTGCCGGCAACAATGAATCCGATGATCAAAAAAAGAATAATGATCGGTGGAAAAGCTACGCACAAAGCGATTGCGCCAAGTAGCAGCAGCCCGCCGATTATCACCCCTACCATTTCCCCTAAAAGTGGAAGCAATAGCTTGAACATAACGACGGCTAAAATAATTCCGGCTATTACGACAATAATCATGTGCGGCCTTATGTGGGTTGTGTTGGTTTTTAGAATATGTTTGTCGGGTCTGCACTAAAGGCCGTACCCCGGAATGATCCGGAAATCGTCGATTGAGCATCCATGTCCGTCGCGTGAGTTGCTGATCTTCCAGTTTGAAATCCCATCGCGATCCTGCGTACTTTGCTTGTCTGATACTTGGTTGGGCTTCTAAAATCCCCCTTCGCACGCTCAGGTTGTCGGCTGTCGCCCACCATTCTTTAGTTTTAAGGCATCCCTGCCAGTCATTCCCAATCCCCTCAATGATTAATGATCTGCACTTCGCGGTACTCAAATAACAGTTTGAGGTGTCGAGGGCGAGGCACAGCCATTGAGCACGCTAGGGTTAGAGCAGCCCTTCGTTATTCAGCTTCAAGCGCGCATAGAAGAGAATCGCAACCGCGGGAATCAAGGCCGAGTAGCCGGGCTTGACTGCACTTTTCAGGTTCGTAACCGCCGCCTTGATGCGCTCGGTCGAAACCAGATGAGTGAGGGAGGGCAGTCGCGTTGCAGATGCCAGCGTTAACTCCTTGTTCTTACTGGTCAGCGTTGAGTGCGCCTTGCGATACACAGGGGCAGGTGCGCTAGGGGTCGAGAAGTAAGACGTAACGGTCAGGCTTGCCGCCAACGCATCGACCTGCTCAAAGTAAGCTTTCTCGGACATGACCTCCAAATGCTGGGCAATGTCGTGTTTTGACGCGAGTACATGACCCTCACCGAAAGAAGAGTGGAAGCATTTGCTGATGAGCAACCCCTCCATCTCAATCACCCGAGCACAATCGTGCAACTCGTCTACCAAGTCGTAGTGTTCTGTCAGCATGAGCAGGATCTGTAGATACTTGAGACCGCGTCTACGCGCCAGGTTGGCCAAGCAGTGGCCGCCCAGTAGTTGGAATTCCTTGGTCAGCAGATACAGTGAATGGTCGGTCTCAAGGGTCGTCCAACTGCTGCTACGCAGGTGCTTGGCGACTTGATTGCGGATTCGATCGCTGGTCAGTTCGAGCAGGTCATAAATGAAATGGTCGGTCACGACCGGATCGGGATTCTTGATGATCAGTTGGGGCTGATTCGACGCCGGCAGGCCACTTTTGTAGCCATGGAAGCCTGATGCCCTGAGTACTTGCTCCAGACGCGGCCAATAGTCTGTATGACCGAAGGACTCCATCCGAACGTTTTTGCAGTTACCGATTGGCTGGCGACCCGCGCTGCTTTCGCCCATATTCAATCGCAGAACGTCGTCATCTTTTGAGTAAGCATTGTACAGCCTGCAGTTTGTGCGCTTGCGGATGGCTCGAGCCTCGTCTCCCGACAATTCGGCCGCCGCCGCCATCAACAACACATCGCCAATTTCAAGATCGTGATCAGTTGGCCTGTCGAGTAGATCGAGTAGCGCACTCACGACGACCCGCCCGCCAAGCGAGTGCCCGACCAGATTGACCTTCGACACGTAGGGGTGATGTTTGAGCAGGTAGCTCTCAAGTTGCGAGAGCAGTGTCTTGCCCATGGCGGTGGCGCGCTTGCGGCTGGTGTTGAAGTGGACGGCGCGATCGGCCACTGCTGCCGCGGTACCCGCGAAGATGTTCAACCGAGCCATTGCCGCCACGCTACTGCTGGATAACTTATCGAACTGGCTCCAATGACCGGAAGGCCAGAACGCAAAGATGTTGATGCACTCGTGGAGGGATGACGGGATACATTTGCTCAGCGCGCACCGGTCTTCTATATCGTGGCCGGCTGAGTAGCCGTGGATAAAGATGTTGGCGACCTCGCCGGAGCGGTGGGGCAGGGTCAAGAACTTGAAGTTGTGGCTCACGCGACTTCCTTGTAGCAGATCGTAGATGAGCGAATGGTGGCATTTGGCTATTGCTGTTGTAAACGGATGTTTAGGCACAAAGGCGCGGGGCTGGACCTCGACTCAGTAGGGCATGAACGTGGCTTGCTGCTTATTCGTCCCGAAAACTTGGTGTTTGACGAGCAACCCATGAGGCCGACAGGCAACACCGCGCGTATCCCGCCGCCTTGAGAACGCCATTCAAGCCCGCCGCGCCATCAGCAACACCGTCGCCGCCGCAGACAACAACCCCGCGCAGCAGCGATTGAACAACCGCTTGCCCCGTGGCTCGGCGAACCAGCGGCGCATGTGCAGGCCCATATAGGCGTAGAGGCTGATGGCGATCCATTCCAGCACCAGGAACAGTGCGCCGAGCAGGGCGAACTGTGGGGTGATGGGCTGGCCGGGCACCACGAATTGCGGGAGAAAGGCGGTGAAGATCAGGATGGCTTTCGGGTTGCTGGTGCCCAGTTTGATTTCTACCTGCTGGATGGTCGCTTTCGAGCTTGTACGTAAGGCGGCCGTCTCAGCAGGTTAGTGATTAATCAGCGGCCCTGTTGCAACTGCGCTAGCCCAGCATCCAAAGCTGTTGCCGCGTCGATGATTCGTCGCACGGCCGCACGATCGAACTCATTGTCGCGTTGGGCATCATGTGTCCCGCCGTTTAGGTAGCTCCATTCAATCGATCCACCGTTAATACCTAAAAGATCATCGAGCGCTGCTACTACTGCTGGCATCGCTGGATGTGGATTCGGCATGCGTCCCAGAGCTCCACGCAACTTCACGCACTTGTTATTGAGTTCCCAGTTTGCCCGAGGTCCGCTAAGTTTCAGTTCCAAACGGCCATCCCCGCGTTTTCCCAGCCATGTCCATAAGCGATCCGTCAGGCTTTCAATGGCAGGTCTCGAATGCCGCAGAGCATCCCGTTTTTCTTCAGCAGCAAGGGATGCCTGGGCCAGGAGGACGTAGTTCTTCGTGGGTGGGTCGGCATCGACGCGCAAGTGGTGTTCGCCTTCACGCGGGAGAAACTTATAGACCTTGATCAACTGCGCCCTCTGTACTCCCAACTCTTGCTGGATACGATGTAGAAATTCCTCAGCATGCGATGTCAGGATGACTTGCTTTCCACCAAGCAGGTCGTCTTCAAAAAAGGTCCGCCATATCCCATTTCGGTGTTCGTCATCTATGGCGTTCACAACGTCATCGAAAATCACCACAGGACACCCTTGATCGATGTTTTTTGCTAGCAATATAGCCAAACCCAGGCACTTGATATGCCCTTCACTGAGGATCACTAGGGCGTCATAACGAACCCCAGGTTCGGCTGAAAACTCAATCTCGATCTTGCCGTTCTCCGCCAGCGGAAGCCACAGGGCATGAAGTAGTTCGGCGGGCGGATCATCCCGGTTGAACGAGTTGTACAGGTTTCGAGCTCTCTGCCCAAGGCCTTGCAATAGGAGCGCTGGCAGCCCGTCCAGATATTGCCTCAAAGCCTCGAGGAATCCGTCGTAGCTGTCTTTGATCATCTTGTGATGAGCAATCTGCTGCGCCTCCGTGGCGACTTCAGCTACCAGTTCATGATTCGCTACTTCGAACTGTGCGACTTCGTTCTGTGCATCGAGCACCGCTTGTAGACTGGTGGCTCGAATGGTTTTACAGCGTTCTATCTCGGAGCGATATCCGTCCAGACGTTCACGTTCTTGAGCCAGGCTCTGGCGTTGGCCGAGGATTAAATGACTTTCAGTATCTTTCTTCTCAATGGCGGCGACTAAGTTGAGTAGCGTCCGCCAGGCATGTTGATTGTTGTCCAACCAGGGCTTGAGCCACTCGCCCGCAGATGTTGGAGGCAGTAGCGGCAGGTTGGCTACTCTCAGTTCCTCGGGACTCACGGCCACGAGAGCACGAATAGCCGAAGACATGGCTACGAGCAATTCGTGAAGTACGCTAGTCAGTGCCTGATCATGTTGTACTTTCTTCTGTTCAATGGCCGCCAGTTCGGCGAGTTGCTGGAGACCAACTTGGGCCTTTTCGAACGGATTCTGGGCAACGTTACCGAGATCGGTTCCGCAGGCTGGGCACGAATTCGCCCCATCATTCAGTTGAAGTACAGCCTCGTAGAGATGTGTATACGAGACATCTTCGGCGCGTGCTGCCAGTTGCTGTTTTGCGGCCGACAGTAGCTCATCAATGCGATATACCTCTGCGAGCAGAGCGGCAAGATTGACCTGGTTGACATCATAAATCTGAGGTGATGGTGCGTTGAGTAAACCTTGAACATAGGGCAGCCGCCCTTGTGTTTGCGCATTTCCAAACAGCCAATCGCATACTTCGGCGAATGATTTGCCCGCCCATATACGTTCGGCCACTGCCGATTCATCACGATCTGACTGAGCGAGTTTTTCGGGGTTTGTTTTGATTAGTTGCTCAGAAGCAGCTAAATGAGCGCGTCGACCCGATAGCGTTAGTGCTTTCAGGCCAGTAAGGTTGAGATTCTCGTCAAGGGTTGGATTAAAACCTCGAACGAATTCGCTGAACTGATCCACCCCAAACAAAGTTGCGATCAGTTGGCGCTGGTCACCAGGGGTTCGAGCGGCTATTCGAGCGAAGTCATCCAGACGATTCTTTTCGATGAAACAGAATCGGTAGGTATTTTCACTGGGCACCACCGCCGCTGGAGCCGCTTCGCCCTCCCATGAGGTCAGGACCGGTAGTACGTGCCGACGAAGTCTAGCGTTATTGCAGTAAGCACGATGCTCCACGCGCTTTACCTTTGCCTCGCTAATCGATCCAAGCATGGCGGCTTCCAGCGCTTCGCAAAAACTGCTTTTCCCTGTGCCATTGGCTCCATAGACGAGCGTTATATCTCTGCTAAGGTCAAACGTCTCCTGTCGCATGAAACCGCGAAAGGGGCCTACGGTAAGCTCATGCAAGCGTCCAACGAGCGGCTCACGTCCATCAAGCGGCACGTGCTGCTGAAGTTGGGCGGGCGTGTTCAACAGATGTTGTACTGCGATAGGCACTAGTCGCCCTGAGCGTGCGCGGCGTGCGGTACCTACTTCAGCAAGATGGCCCAAATTGGCGAGCACAAGATTCGCCATTCTCCTCACATTTTCTGGTGCTGGTGGTATGTCCAGTGACGCAAGAAATCTCTGATATTCAGCCAGAATGGAGGTCATAGCCGGTCCTTGATGAGGTTTACATCCGTGGGTTTACATCAATATAGTGTGAATTCGCCATCAACGAACTTGCTATTTGAAACAATCGCTAGCCCATAGCTGTTGTGTGTATTTGCTGGGTGCCTGAGCGCCTGTAAATGGCCGAAAGTGGTCTTTTGTGAAGTTTTATATTGCCCATCACCAGGCTTGCTAGAGCCTAGTTTGATCCTCAACCTACTGAGTGATCAGTTTCGTAATAAGAAGCTGGTTTTTGTCAGGAGCTTTTGTGTCGCGAATCTATGGTGCTGCCATTCCGATGCGATAGGAATTTCTCTAGCAGACCTTTTTCAGCAGCGCTTCGGACATAACCTTTGCTTTCATACCATGCAATAAGGTCTTCGTCGCCTAGCTCGTCTTGAAAAAGAGATCTTGCAGTGAGTCTGACGCTCGTGTGGCCAAGTTTGTCTGCGAACAGCTCCGCTTCAGAAAGAATCCACGTTCCAATGCCACATTTTCGAGTGTCGCGAAGGACAAAAATCTCAAAGATAAAGCCCTCGGGACGTCCCCAATCTTCGTATATAAGTAACCCTACTTCCGTATCATCAAGAACCGCCACGAATTGCCGAGTCTTCTGGTTTTGCCCTTTAACAAGACGTTCGCGAAGAGTCTCATTCTTCAGCTCGATAGGAGTACTAATCTCAACCATCTTCCGCATGTTTCCCTCCGGTGGAAATATTTTTATTAAAACCTGGCTCGTAGATCTTCGGCCAGAAGCAGTCAGTTGGATGTGCCTAGAAACCCGGGGCGATTCATTCAGCTTGTTGTACACGAACAAGTTTCAACCCAAGGTCAGGATCTGGAGCAGCACTCCGAATTAGGCGAATTGGTTTAGGCCGAAGGCTCAGAGTCAACCGTGCTTACATGGTCCCACTCATCCTCCCGCTGCCCCCACGCCTTCGTATCCACGATGATGGAGTCTTCTTCCATTACTAGTGAATCACCTGTAGGGTCCTCGACAGAGCAGGTGAGGTTGCATCGAAACTCAAACGAATCATCCTGCAAGTGACCATCACCGCGCCGAACATCCGAGTTAGATCCCCATTGTAGTTGAACATTTATAAACCCAGCTGCAAACAAATGAACTGTGTCGTGGGTGATCCGCTCGACCCCGCTGATATTGACACTGACGTGTTCCAGGGAATAGTGATGAGCTACGCTATCTAATGCTTCGAGGGAGTCAGAAACCACCTCGTAGATGGCTTGGTCTTCGATGGCTTCATAAAGGCTGTGAGCTATAAGGCTGCGACAGTTAACCATCGCCATTCCCAACCCTCTTAGGGCATCAAGTGACTTTTCGACAAGCACTTTGACCTCCTGACTAGGAAGGTTGAAGGTTGTCTCTTCTACGTGCGTGTACTTGCTCAACTCGGTCAGCGAGTCTCGGATCGCCTTGCGTTCTGGCGATAGGTCAAGCTTTAGCTCCTTTGCTACGTATTCGTCTGACAATCCTCCCTGAACCACGTACCGTGCGTGCTGGATCTTCGTGACCCCATCCTTAATGTGGGGAAGCTGAATCTCGTCCTTGTACCAAGAACACTTTATGACTTCTGCCTTGGGGGCCCGCTGCATTAAAATAGAGTTGGTCAGCTCCCGCAGCGCGTAGGCGAAGTTGTTGAAGCGGAGCTTATTGTCTAGGTCTTCTAAGTTTCGAAGCGCGGCGGCATAGAGAGTGTGATGGAATTCATCCGGCCCCAGAAGCCACTCTACTGGATCATCAATAGCGATCATTTCTTCAATCATGCGTCAGCAGTCCTGTTGGTACCCATCGCCCTTGGTTTTGGCTCGGCGCTAATGTCGGCCACTATCGAACATGTGACGAGCCTCGTAGGTAACGCACCGAGGATACACCAAAGCCTTCACTAAAATATGGCAGCCCATAATAGCTTTTGATGAACGCGGAGGCCCTGCCTTGAACGCGGTAAGTGGCTGAACGATTTAGCCAATCTGTGCGTTGACCGGTTGAGTCCATAGCCGGAAGCGGTCATTCAAAATACTTTATATAGGCAATCGTTAGGTTTGCTTGATCCCAGCTTGATTTCACCCGGCTGGACGGCCGTTTTGGACTCGACCTGACGGATATGACAGGCAGAATCGACCCAAAGCTGACGTTCGGCTGCTGTCTCCACCCAGACCAACGTTGTATATGGCTGATAGCACTTTTTGAGCATTGTCTCCCCTATACTGCCCCGTTCCATCGTGCGAGAAGCCTTTCCAGGGCCTCCCGTGCTACGTGCTGTACCAGTTCTGGTATATCTGTCGAGGGCAAGGAATGGCGGCAAAGTCGAAAGTTGCACACATCAAGAGAACTCTCGTAGGGGAGATCATTCGGGCCCAGAATATGACTCATGCAGTCCAGGCGCTGCCGAGGTGGTCTCCTCAGAACACGATCAACACGATCCATACCAAGCATGTAAACCAGATTATTGAACTCGCGTTCATGGGCATGGTTTCTGCCTGGGAAGAGTTTCTCGAAGCCTCACTGGTGCGATACATGACGGGAGCGGAGTCTGCTAATGGCTATTGTCCGACTCCCAAATATGGGCGCGCTAAAGACTTGAATCACGCCTACGAGATCTTGTCGAATGATCCTGACTACAAGCGGAGCAGAGACTACTTGAAGGTCACCGAGCCGCGGGGGGTATGGCGCACGGCTGACTTCTTTTTCGCTCATCACACCTACGGGGCGCTGAATGGAAAGGAAGGTCTCATTCGACATGCTTCCGCAATCAGGAATCGAGTCGCGCACAATTCTGAAAAGTGCAAACAGTCCTTCAAATCCACCGCATGCGCGTTACTTGGGACCAGGCAACTCACTAGCGGCTACCAGCCGGGAACCCTGCTCACTGCTCCAATTCAGCGCGCATTTCCAGCTAGCTACGTAGCTCGTGGCCTGAGTCATTTTGAGGCGTTCGCTGAGCTTTACGAGGAACTAGCCAAGATCATTGTCCCGGATTGACTCTTCTGGCTAGGGAGGCCGGCTGCATCCCTGCACTTATGGGTAAGTGCATGGGCTAGCTCACCCATTTGCAATCGACCTCACCTGTCATTTGCATCGAATCAGTCCAGTATGCTTCATGACCCTGACTGGCAAGGTCATGAAGCCGCCGACCGCAACTGGCCGAGAGTGGTCTATCGCGAAATTTTATATTGCCCATCGTCTGGATTACCTTAGTCATGCTTGAATTCAGTGGGCAGGCTGACCCGCAATACCCTGGTCAATGGTGACCGTGGTGACCGCGAAGCCATTGCGTTCTTAATGTATTTCTGTTTTGGGTAGGTTGTTGATATCGGCTTAATTAGAGTAGATCTTTTTGAGCTTCGTAAATGTACCTAAAAGGTGAGCTGGGTCTTTTTATTTTTTGAAAATTAATGTCTGATTTTAGTTCGAGTAGACTGGCGAGCGCAGCTCCCCCTGAGCTAATAACTCTAGCAGTATCAGGTAACGCTAGTTGACCTGTTGCTACCCAAGTGCTCACCGCCGCCCCGGCTGCTTTCGTTAAACTAAAGTTGAGAGAGGCCTTGAGGTTAGTGAGATACATAGGATATTGCCATTCCCTGCAGACCGTGGCTAAGTCGGAGCAAGACTTGTCTAGTTCGGACAGCTTTCGATCAAGTTCTTCTTTGCTGTCCGTTGAAGCTTCAATTTCTCTGGTTAATGATTCTATATGCCATCTAAATGCCAGCAGTTCATCACGTCTTTTTTGTCTGAAATTGAGTATTTCGGCTAGTGGTACATCAGGGCCGGGTGCAGGCATTGCGTTGTATAATTGAAGTGAAGTGCCAGCTTTAGAAGTCGAAAATCCACTCTCCACAAGGATAGAATTTTCACCTCCTCCTAAGCTCCACATTCCGAGATGGCTATTTTCATACTCCATAAGTGCAAGGCTAGGAAGCTTTGCTAGCGCTAGGCCAAAGTCTCCGGTTAGATTAAATCTCGGCGTATATAGTATCCCGGAGTCTATAAGGAATTGCGCGTCCTGATCTGGGGCTATATGCATAAGGTTGTTGGACGGCATAGATAAACGATCCCAGTAAAGCAGGGAAGTTCTAAGTTCCTGTGGGTTCAACTGGGTGGATGCTAGTTGTACGTTGTTTCCGTTAACTTTGATAGGTACGCTAATTATTAAGCCACGAAGAGCGTCGGTTCTCGGTTTTCCATAATTAGGGTCTTTTTGTTTTCGCTGCTTAGCTTCGCCCATGTTGCCTCCAGTAAAACCTATTTGATTTGTGTGCGCTCAAAAGCTCTGCAGCTCATGGGAGATTGCCCGCATTTCGACAGGTTTTCTTCTCATAGGCTGTAAACTCTTCGGTGCTAGGTGACGCACTGGTCATCCCACTATCGATTTTTGTACCGCTCGCCGGCAGCAAAATTGGGGTGCGGTTTAGTATTTACCATCATCGGAAGGCTGGGGGCGAAAAAAATATCTATATTGCTAGTCGTTAGGGTTGCCCGCCGCTACCAGAAACTCCTGACGCGCCAACGCCCATGTTCCTACCTTGGCCGTAACCGATTCGCTCTGCGCCTGCGGATCGGCCCGCCACAGTTGCAACGCCAGATAGAACAGATACGCCGCACCGACGATCTTGATCGCGTAGAACAACAACTCCGACGTTTGCAGCACCACCGCCAACCCGGCGGAGGCGAGGGCGATCATGCCGGCGAAGGCGAGCAGGCGGCCGATGCCGGCGAGGCAGGCAGTGCGGTAGCCGTAGCGCGTGGCGTTGCTGACGGACAGCAGGTTGTTGGGACCGGGTGCCATGTTCAGGGCGAAGCAGGCGGGTAGGAAGAGGACGAGGGTGGTGAGGTCCATGGCGGTTCCGGGTTCTGGCGGGGAGGGTCGAGGATAAAGGGGCTTGAGGGGGGAAGACAATCCATGTCCTAAAGTTTGCCCCCTTGACGTCGATAACCGCTGTGAACCACTCAATCATGGACCGATGAAATGGTACTTACCCTCAGTTCTACCTATATCCCGTCCGCCAATACCCACCTTACGCCTGCCGACCAGATACTCGTGGCCAAGCCTCTGACGGACCTCGCGAAGGACGCCGTGGCCAGCGCCGGCCCGGCGGCTGTCTACCATCCCAGCGCAGACGCTGAACCAATGCAGTCGCTGGAGGCTATCGATACGTGGGTCGGCCGCTCGGCATCACGAGCGCTTCCTCGGATCATCGAGATCGCCAAAGGCGCGCAAAGCGTGCTGAACGCCACGTTCAAGACATTCCAGTCAACGCTGGCGGCGACTTATCCGGATTTGGCCGGCACGAAATATGGCTTTACGGTGGAGGCCGATGGCACGTTGAAGGTGCTCAATGAAGCCGGTCAGCTCAGCAGTTCGCAGAGCACGGATGAAACCCGCGTTCGTGCGTCTTTTGCGCCTGCCTGACGATCGAGAACGGCTACCCGAGCGGCCTCATCAGCGTCAGAAACTGTACTTCGCCGTCACCCCAAAGCTGCGCGGGTTGCCGTAGGTGTCGTTGGAGCCCCAGATCGGGCTGTTGCCGATCGCCGAGTAGTAGGTGCGGTCGAAGATGTTGTTGGCGTTCACTTGCAGGTCCAGGTGCTGGTTCACTTGGTAACCGGCCATCACGTCCGCCACCGCGTAGCTGCCTTGCTCCAGGCGATAGCTGCCGTTGGTGAGGGCGATGTCGTTGTACATGCGGCTCTGCCAGTAGACGTTGCCACCGATGCGCAGTTTTTCCAGCGGGCCCTGGAAGCGGTAGGACGTGGTGAGTTTGAACAGGCGTTCCGGTGTATCGGAGCTGAAGCGCTGGTTGTCATTGGCCGGGTCGCTGTCCTTGATGAAATGCGCGCGGGTGTAGGTGAAGCCGCCGCCGACTTGCCAGTTTTCGGTGAGGGCGCCTTGCAGTTCCAGGTCGATGCCCTGGCTGCGCACCAGGCCGGCGGCTGCGTAGCAGGTGAGCACCGGGCAACCGGCCTGGGTGGCGGCGGTGGTGGCGCGGTTTTTCTGGTCGATCTGGAACACCGCCAGGCTGGCGTTGAGCGCACCGTTGAAATATTCGCCCTTGATGCCGACTTCGTAGTTTTCGCCCACGATCGGTTCCAGCACCTTGCCCGAGAGGTCCTTGCTGCTTTGCGGGTTGAAGATGTCGGTGTAGCTGGCGTAGACCGAGTGGTGCTCGTCGAGGTCGTAGATCACCCCGGCGTAGCGCGTCAGGTTGCGGGTGACTTTGTAGTCGCCGTCCTGGCTTTGGCGGTCGTCATAGTCGTACCAGTCCAAGCGTGCGCCGAGGATCACCTTGAGCGGGTCGGCCAGGTTGAGGCGCGTGGTCAGGTAGACGCCGTCCTGGGTGGTGAGGGTGTGGGTTTTGCCGTTGCGCTGGAAGTCGGGTTTGGCGCCGTTGAGCGGGTAATTGGTGTCGTAAGGGCTGTATTCCTTGGAGGTGGCGTCGTAGATGCGTTTGCTGGTGCCGACCACCACTTCGTGGGTGCGGCCGAAGGCGTCGACCGGGCCGCTGGCGAAGGTGTCGAAGGCGTACTGTTTGTCGTCCTGATGCGACTGGTAGGCGGTGCGCGCCAGCTCGGTCTGGTAGCGCGATTGGTAACTGCCGGTGAACACGCCGTCCAGCTGCGACGCGGAGCCGGCGACGTTGAGTTTCCAGCCATTGTCGAAGCGGTGCTGGATGTCGCCGAATACAGTGTTGATTGTCAGCTCCTTGTTTTCCCAGTCGCTGCCGGGGTTGGTGGAGCGGGGCAGGTTCAGGTGATGGCCATCGGTGCCGATGGGCAGGCCGCCCCAGAAGAAGTTGGTCTGGTCTTCCTGCCGGGAGAAACCGAGGGTGGCAGTGGTGTCTTCGCTGAGGTCGGCTTCGCTGATCGCGTAGAACAGGCCGTGGTCGCTGGTTTCGTTGTCGCGGAAGCTGTTGGCGTCGCGGTACGAGCCGACGACGCGGCCGCGCAGGGTGCCGCTGTCGTTCAAGGCGCTGGAAGCATCGAGCTCCATGCGATAGTCATCCCAACTGCCGGCCGCGCCGGTGATCGACACCTGCGGCGTAGCGGTGGGGCGCTTGCGCACGAAGTTGATCGCCGCCGAAGGGTTGCCGGCGCCGGTGACCAGGCCGGTCGCGCCGCGGATCACTTCGACCCGGTCGAACATCGCCAGGTTGGGCTGCACGCTGTTGGCGTAGCCCGAGTAGGCGCTGGGCAAGCCATCGAACATCATGTTGTCGATGTCGAAGCCGCGCGAGCTGTAGGTCTGCCGGCCGGGGCCGCTGGACTGGCTGAGGAACAGGCCGGGGGTGTTCTTGACCACATCGTTGACGCTGGTCATGGCCTGGTCGTCCATGCGCTGGCGGGTGATCACGGTCACGGCCTGCGGGGTTTCGCGCATGGTCAGCGGCAACTTGGTGGCTGTGGCCATAGCACCGGTGGTGTAGGACTGGGTGCCTTCGGTGGTCTCGCCGAGTGCCTGGCCGCTGATCTCGGTGGCGCCCAGTTCAAGCGGTGCCGCGGCCTTTTCGGTATCGGCCGCCAGCGTTGTCTGGGTGCCGCTGAGGCAGATGGCCAATGCCAATAGACTGGGTGAAAAACGCGTACCGACAGGTTGTTGAACGGACATGAATCTGAGCCTCCCCCGAGCGCCATCCATGGCGAATAATAAACGTATTGATAATTATTCGCGTGAGTGTGGCAGATTGAATCCGCGCAAAAAAGACTTGGGGGAGAATTACTTAACAAATTTTTCACATCTGTCGGGGGGACAGATCACCCTCCCAGCGCGAAATCATCCGCCGCTGCGTGGGCTCGCGGTCGCCGATGGGCTGGCGCTCAAACCGACGGCACCGCGAAAAAAAGTCGCTGTCAGAATTCCATTCGCAGGCCCACGGTGCCTTGTCGGCCGTTGAGCATCTGGCTGTCCAGGTTGCGGTTATAGCCGACTTCGCTGTACAGGCTGACGCCCTTGGCCACGTCCAGCGTGGCGCCCAGACTCAGGCCCAGGGTGGTGGATTTCTGTTCGGTGTCGATGTCTGTCACACGGTTAAAAGTGACGGTGTTCTGCCCGGCGGCGGTGTGCCAGATATTGGCCCGCGCGTAGGGCTGCAACGGCAGGCCACGGACCTGATAGTCGCCGCGCAGGCGTATGCCCAGGCGCGTGGTGACGTTGGTGTCGGCGTTGTAGGCCACGTCGGAGATGCCATCGTTCTGACTGTCCAGTTTGGTTCGGCTCAGGATCAATTGAGCCTGCGGTTCAACCACCCAATCGGCGGTCATCTGGAACGGCCTGCCGACCTCGACGGATGCGGCGACGTTGTGTCCACGGGTTTTCATCTTCACCCCACGGTCCGATTCGTTATTGCCATCGAAACGGGTGCCCATCAGCACCAGATCGAGGTAGGCCTGGTTGGCGCCGATCAGTGTCCAGTAAACGCCCAAGCTGTCACCGCGCAAGGTGGTGTTGCCAGCGGCCTTGTCTTGCCAGCCGCCGTTGAAGCCTTTCACGTCACCTTTCAAGCGACTGTGGCCGACGAAGAAGCCGACTCGCTGCACCGCGCCGTTGGCGGTAGCGCTCGCGTACACGTCGGTACCGATCTGGAAGGCGGAGATCGAACTGTCCAGCGTCGGGCTCACCGTGCCGGCAAAGCTCTGGCGGCTGCTGTTGCCATACACACGCCCCCAACCGGCAGGAAACGCACCGGCCTGCTGTTGTTGGCGCTGATCGCCCATGCGTTCGTGATAGGTGCCGAGCATGGCCTGTACGATTTGTTGCGCGGCAGGAAACAACACCGCGTAGATCGGTACTTCCGGGCGATAGATCGGGATCGGCGTGAGGCCCGGATTGGTCGGCAGTTCAGGGGTGCCCACCACCGGTTCGGGGAGCGGCGTCACCGGGCCCGGCAGCGGCGCCACCGGCACTGAAGAGCGCAGGTAGTAGTTTTCGCCCGTGCCCGCGTTGTCGCCCCCTTTGAACAGGTAGTAGTCGAAGGCGCCTGCGGAAACCCGGTTTGCCAGGGTGAACTGGGTGCCGGCGCCGCTGGCGCCGTTGATTGCGCGGACCACCTGGATGCCGTCCTGCACGGTTTCGGCCCCCGGCCCGGCGAGATTGGTCACGCTGATAGCGGTGGTGCCACTGATCTGGCCCGTGCCGATCACCAGCAAATCGCTGGGTGAGCCGTCGCTGCCCAAGACGCTTTGCAAGGCGAGTCGGCCAGCGTTGCCGTTGTAGTTCCCGTTCACTGTCAGGGTGTCGGTGGCGCTGGTACTGCCGGTGGTCATGTCGATCAGGCCGCCGTTGTTCAAGGTGACGGATTGGCCGGCGGTAAAGGGGTCGATCGAGCCGCTGGTGACGGTCAATTTGCTCGAGCCGTCGAGGCTCATGATGCCGCTGCCAGTTGCGCTGTCGCCCAGCACGAAGGCACCGCCCAGCTTGAGGTCCGAGCCGTTATCCAGCAGCACCTGTTCCCAGCCGGTATAGCGTGCGGGGACGTCGGTCTGGGTGTTGTCGAATGTGAGCGTGTCGTTACCCAGGCCACCATCCACCAAGGGGTTGGAGGACAGCGACGTTTCGTTGAGGTTTTTCAGCAGCGCGGTGTCGTCGTCGGCGCCCATGACGATCAAACCGTTGACCTTGCCGCCATCGTGCCAGATCAACTGGTCCTTGCCGAAACTGGCGAGGATTTGCCCGTTGACCGTGCCGCCGCTGACTTCAATCAAGTCATCGCCGCCGCTGGTGCTGATGTTGCCGCCGATGTAACTGGTGCCCGAGACGAGAATATGGTCATTGCCGAACCCGGTGACCAGATTGCCCAGGATGGTGCCGCCTTGCATGTCGAACACGTTGTTATCGAGCTTCATATCGACCCGGCCAATGGTGCCGCTTCTCATCGTGGCTTGGTCGCCATCTTCAAACGCCCCGGTGATGACCCCGCCGCTCATGTTGAAGGTGTCCAGGCCATCGCCCTGGGCCAGGGAAGCGATGGTGCCGCCGCTCATGGCAAAGCTGTCGATGCCGCCGCCTTGGCTTATTGCACCCGCCTGCCCACCGGTGATCTGTACCACATCCGCGCCTGCGCCTTGGGTGACCGAGCCAGTGACGGTGCCCAGGTTCAGGCGGAAAATATTCGCGCCGTCGCCTTGGTTCAGCGCACCGTTGAGCGCCGCCGTCGGCCCGTTCACGTCCACCAGGTCGTTACCCGCACCGAAGGTGACATTGCCGTTGATGGCGCCGCTGCCGCTGATATTCAGGGTGTTGTTGCCACCGGTGTCGGTAAACCCCGGTGCCGAGGCACTGTCGCAGGTGGAGATGTCGTCGCCGGCGCTGTTGTTGATCGTGCATGCGCCATAAGAGGGGAGTGGCCACGCCGTCACGGCGATGATTGAGCTGATGCCCAGGTACAACAAAGAAGATGTTGGTGCGCGCATGACCCGTCCTCGTTCGAAGGGAACATCTCCCGGCACCTGGACAAGCAGGTGCGTTCGGACCATGGCAACAACGAACGATACGGATCAGGGAGTACCGGTTACCCGATTCTGAAAACATCGGCCAATGCAAAGGGTTGGCATGGCTTTCTCGACTGCGCCTTAAGCAGTGCAGGTTTTTTGCACCTTAGTCGCACATCAAACGGGCCGCCACTGTCAGAAATAACAGGTATAGACGAGTGAATTTCTAGACGAACACGATCTCATAGGGCTCGCGCATCCGCTCCAGCAACACCTGGGCGAGCATCGGCGCGAGCCCGATCTCCGGGTCTCCGGCCAGTTGGCTGGCATAGGCATGGGCCGCATGCAGCTTGCGCGCCACGCTCCAGGTGTCGAGGCGCACCTTGCGCGCACGCTGCCAGGGGATCATCGAACCTTCCCGCGCCGTCCAATGCCAGGCCCAGATCGGTAGCTCATACAGACGTGCCCCGACCAGGCTGCATGCCTTGGCGCTGGCACGGCCGACGGCGTCGTGGTCGGCGTTGCCGTCGTTGCGCCAGGTGCTGAAGACCACATCTCCGGGCTGCAGATATCGGGCGATGAGTTGGCTCATGGGGTGTTCGCTGGCGGCCAGCGCGTCATCGCGAAAGCCGCCGCGAATCCACTTCAGGCTGTGCAGCGGCATGCCCAGCCGGCGCAGCGCTTCGACGCTTTCCTGGGGTCGCACCACGCTCAAGCGCCTCGCCGACCAGACATTCGAGCCGGGGTGGCTGGCGCTGCCGTCGGTGATGGAAATCAACAGCATCGGGTGTTCGAGGGCGCTCAGCCGTTGCAGCAAACCGCCACAGGCCAACACTTCATCGCCGGGGTGGGGCGCGACGATGACCACTCGCGCACCCGCAGGCACCAGCGAGTGAGGATGAATGGCGGGGATTTGCGCCAACTGCGGGGCACTGTTCCAGATCTGCGCTGGACCGCGGCGGCTTTCGCTGAGGGAGGCGGGTTTCATGGCGGGCACGTCCTTGTCAATTGATGCTGGGTCGTAGCCCGTGGACGGGACGACGCTCTTTTTAGTCGCCGCAGGCTCCGCTGCAGCGATTGCTCGGCATTTCAATCCTGGATTGCCAGCAAGGCGTCCTCAGCATAGACAAGGATTCGCTGCTTTCACATCTTGTAACTTCGATTTTTTTTAACGGGCCCGTTTCAGGCCGCTCAACGCAGGCCCTCATGGGTGGCGACCGACGTACCGTCGCGGCTCCAGAGGTCGAGCAGGAAGTCACTGTCGTGGTGCCGCGCAACACACGGCATGGCCAGCCGTTGCTCGAGCAGCGCGTGCACTTGGGCGGCGGTTTGCGGGCAGCCGTCGATCGGCGCGCGCCAGTGACAGGCCAGCAGTTGACCGTCGTCGCTCAGCGCGGCGAGGGCGCAGTCGATCAGGCGGGTGAGGTCATCGGCGTCGAGGTAGTAACACAGCTCGCTCAGCACGATCAGGTCGAAGCGGCCGTCAGGCCACTGTGCGGGCAGGCGACTCTGCTGCACCTGGGCATGGGGAAATCCCATCAGACGTGTCTTGGCCAGGGCCACTGCTGCGGCCGCGGTATCGCAGCACACCAGGCGGTCACAACGCGGCGCCAGTTCGACGCTCAGTTCACCATTGGCGCAGCCGGGCTCAAAAATCGCGGCGTAACGCGGGCGGGTCAACAGCGCCAAGGTCAGCGCGCGCTTGCGCTGCTCGTACCAGCGTTGACGGAAGGCCCAAGGGTCATCGTTGTCGGCGAACAGCCGATCAAAATACGGTGTCGCCACGCTCATACAAACACCACTTCAAAAGGCTGCAGCAAACGCTCGACGACATACGGTGCCAGCACCGGCGGCAAGCCGATCTGCGGATCGCCCTCCAATTGGCTGGCGAACGCGTGGATGGCATGGCGCTTGCGCGCGACGACTTGGCAACTCAGCGGGAGTTTGCGCGCGCGATGCCACGGTACCTGGCTGTCTTCCGGGGTTGCCCAGTGCCAGGTCCACACGGGCAACTCGTACAGGGTCGCGCCGACCGCCAGTGCGGCACTGGCACTGGCGCGGCCGACGGCTTCATGGTCGCAGTGGCCGTCTTCGCGCCAGGTGGTGAACACCACGTCCCTGGGTTTGAGGTGGCGCTCAATGAACGCGGCCAACTGCGCTTCGCGGGCGGCGACCTGGCTGTCGGTAAACCCGGCGCGCAGCCACTTCAACCGGTGCAGCGGCAAGCCGAGGCGGTGCAAGGCCTGGGCCGACTCCTGCGGGCGCACCACGCTGAGGCGCTCCACCGACCAGCGCCGCGAACCGGGGTGACTGGCGCTGCCATCGGTGACGGAGATCAACTGGATCGCCCGACCCAGCGCGGCCAAGCCTTGCAACAGGCCGCCGCAGCCCAGCACTTCATCGTCCGGGTGCGGTGCGATGATCACTGCGCGATGCCCTTCGGGTACCAACTGTTCGACGCTGATCGGCGCCAGTTCGGCCATGTGGGACGAGGTCTGCCACTGATGCAGCGACGTGCCCTGGCCCACGATCGGATTGGCTTTCATAACTGCCACCTCCCAGGTGGCTCGGCGGCAACCTGTTCACCGAGGGCGGCCAGGTCACGCTCGGCATGGCTTTGACGTACATACACCGGCAGGTCCGCCATCAGTTGGGCAAAGTGCGGATCTTTGCAAAAAGGCCCCGCACCGGCGGCGCGACCGACGTGGCGCATGACCTGTTCAACCGTGTCTTCGAGAGACGCGCGTACCTGTTGGGCCAGTTGCCTGGCATCGGCCAGCGGGGCGCGGTCGATCTGCCGCGCACTGGCGCGCAGCACGCAGGCGGCACTGTTCAAGGCGCTGTCGACCGCGCCGAGGTGGGCCAGGGCATGCGGTTCCGCACGCCTGTTGCACTGCTCGCGCAGCACTTCAGCCAGGCGTTGCGCGGCGCCATACCAGCACGCGGCGATACCGACGGCGCCTTGCCAGAAGCCGGGGCGGGCGAGGTAGTCGCCGGGCCTGCCGATGCCAATCCCGCTGGCCGCCTCGAACAGGACATCGACACTGCCGGTGGCCGCCATGCCTACCGCCTGCCACCCCTCATCGGTCACGCAGATGCCGGGCTGGCCCATCTCCACTGCGACCAATTGCTGGCGATCCTCCTCGTCCCAGGCCGTCAACAACCCATGGCTGACCACCGCCGCCCCCGAACACCAGGCTTTACGCCCCTGCAGCACCAGACGATGGCCGTTGCGCCGCGCCCGCACCCTGGCCGTCGGCGGTTCTGCCGCCCACATGCCCCAGAGGCTGCCCTCCGGCGGCAAGGGGCTGCGCAGCTCGGCAATGATTGCCAAGGCATCGGTGTGACCTTCGAACAACTTGCACAAGCGCAGGTCGTGTCCGGCGACCTGGGCCAAGCGGCTGAACCGTTCGAGGGTCTGGCCGCTGCCGGGGAGCGGCAGGCGGTCCAGCCCCTCGGCCTGCAGCGCCTTCAAGGCCGCGCCCAGGGCCTGCGTGTCCGCATAGCCTTGGTAGCCTTGAAGGAATCCATGCAGGCCCATGTCACACCTCTTCGTCGTGCTGCAGTTCAAACAGCAGCAGCGAGCGCCCGGTGACCGCGTACTCATGGTGGAAATCAAAGCGTTCCTGCCCGCGTATCGTCGTGTCATGGGTGTCGAGCATGCAGGTCCAGAACTGGCCTTCCGGCACGGGGGGCAGGCGGAAATTGACCAAGTCGTGATGGGCGTTGACCACCAGCAACAACGTGGCATCGCCACCCGGACGGCGAATCCCGGTCTCCTGGGCGCGGCCATCCATCAGCATGCCCAGGCAACGGCCGTGACTGTCTTCCCACTGTTCGGTGCTCATCTCGTTGCCATCCGGCGCGAGCCAGGTGACGTCCTTCACGCCGATGTCTTCGTTGTAGTCGCCCACCAGGAAGCGGCCACGGCGCAGGATCGGGTACGTCATGCGCAGTTTGATCACGCGCTTGACGAACTTGAGCAGCGCCTTGCCGTCATCGTCCAGCTCCCAGTTGACCCAGCCGATCTCGCTGTCCTGGCAGTAGGCGTTGTTGTTGCCGTGCTGGGTGCGCGCGAACTCATCCCCGGCCACCAGCATCGGCGTGCCTTGGGCGAGCAGCAGGGTGGCGAAGAAGTTGCGCATCTGGCGCAGGCGCAGGGCGTTGATTTCCGGGTCGTCGGTGGGGCCTTCGACGCCATGGTTCCAGGACAGGTTGTTGTTGCTGCCATCCTGATTGTTTTCGTCGTTGGCTTCGTTGTGCTTGTCGTTGTACGACACCAGGTCATGCAGGGTGAAACCGTCGTGGGCGGTGATGAAGTTCACTGAGCTGTAAGGCCGGCGGCCACGGTGGTTGAACATCTCGCCGGATGCGGTCATGCGCCCGGCGAAGTCCGCCAGCTGGCCGTCATCGCCTTTCCAGAAGGCGCGCACGGTGTCGCGGAAGCGGTCGTTCCATTCCACCCAGCCCGGCGGGAAGTTGCCCACCTGATAGCCGCCGGGGCCGCAGTCCCAGGGTTCGGCGATGAGTTTCAACTGGCGCAGCACCGGGTCTTGACGGCAGGCGACGAGGAAACTGTGGCGCTCGTCGAACCCGTCACGATAACGGCCGAGGATGGTCGCCAGGTCGAAGCGGAAACCGTCGACGTGCATCTCGGTGGCCCAGTAACGCAGGGAGTCGGTGACCATCTGCAGCACGCACGGGTGGCTCAGGTCGAGGGTGTTGCCGGTGCCGGAATCATTGATATAGAAGCGCTTGTCGTCCGGCATCAGGCGGTAGTAGGAGGCGTTGTCGATGCCGCGCATGGACAGGGTCGGGCCGCGCTCGTTGCCTTCGGCGGTGTGGTTGTAGACCACGTCGAGAATCACTTCCAGCTTGGCTTCGTGCAGGTGCGCGACCATCTCCTTGAACTCGGCGATCTTGCCGCTGGCCAGGTAGCGCGGGTCCGGGGCGAAGAAGGCGATGCTGTTGTAGCCCCAGTAGTTGGTCATGCCTTTTTCCAGCAAATGCTGGTCGTTGACAAAGGCGTGTACCGGCAACAGTTCCACGGAAGAAATACCCAACTGGCGGATGTGCTTGAGCAGATCGTCTTCCATCAGCCCGGCGCAGGTGCCGCGCACGGCCTCGCCGACCGAGGGGTGACGCATGCTGATGCCGCGCAGGTGGGTTTCATAAATGATTGTGCGGTCCCATGGCACGCGCACCGGTTGGTCGTCGCCCCAGGTGTGCGCCGGGTCGATGACCTTGCACTTGGGCACGAAGGGCGCACTGTCGCGTTCGTCGAAACTGAGGTCGTCGTCGGGGTGGCCGATGGTGTAGCCAAACAGCGCCTCGGACCATTTGAGCTCGCCCACCAGCTGTTTGGCGTAGGGGTCGATCAGCAATTTGTGGTGGTTGAAACGGTGGCCGTTGGCCGGGTCATACGCGCCGTACACACGGTAGCCGTAAATCAGCCCGGGGTGGGCGTCGGGCAAGTAGCCGTGGAAGATTTCATCGGTGTATTCGGGGAGTTCGATACGTTCCAGTTCGACCACGCCAGCGTCGTCGAACAGGCATAACTCGACTTTGGTAGCGTTGGCCGAGAACAGGGCAAAGTTGACACCCAGGCCGTCCCAGGTCGCCCCCAGGGGGAAGGGCAAACCTTCGCGAATCCGCGATGGTTCGTGGGCCGGGGGGGCCTGTTTTTTATCGGCTTTGCTCATTGTGTTGCTCCTGCATGGGGCTTTTTTCGGGCCGAACGTAGCCCTGCTGACGAGGGGTCAGCTAATAATCGGGCAAGTGGCTGACCTCCGGCCGGGGTTGCCGGCCGGAGGTTCATGACGGCACAGGGCTTACGGCTTGGGCTTTTTTGTGGCCGCCGGCTTTTTAGCCGCCGGCGTGGCCGGTTTGCCTGCGGCCGCTGCCGGCGGCTTGGCTTTTGCTGCCGGCTTGGGCGCGGTTTTCGGTTTGGCGGCGGGTTTGGGCTTGCTGGGTGTCAGTGCTTCGGCTTCTGCCAACTTGCGGGCCATTTCCCAATGGCGCGCATCCTGACCTTGCGGCTTGCCCTCCGATTCCCAGATCTGATACGCGAATTCGCGAACACGTTTGTCTTCAGTACTCATCACAATGTTCCTCGCAGAAAATTTCAGCTTGATTGATCATCAGGATCGATAAAGACGTTGACCGGGAAATCCCCCAGCGCAGTGCTGATCAACAGCTCCTTGTCTGGTGTGACTGCGCGTGTATGAAAAAGTCCCTTCCAGTTTTCGGTTGGCGCGGCGAACGGTAATTTCACTCGGGTATCGCCCCAAACCCGCGCATTGACCTGGGGATGCACACCGTTTTCCAGCAGGCGATAGGGCCAGCGCGGCACCACCACCAGTGCGCGTTTGCCCTGGTATTCGCGGCAGAACGCGACCACGTGCTCGGCATGTCGACCGACCACGTCCAGGGGCGTGTAGCTGCCCCGATGGAACAGTTCAGGATGGGCCTTGCGCAAGGCCAGCACCTGGGCGATCAAGGCTTGTTTGATACGCCCGTCCCGCCAGTTGAACAACAGCTTGCCGATGTCCGGTGGGGTAGCCAGCGCGTGCTGCCGTGCGTTGAAATCCACCGGGCGGCGGTTGTCCGGGTCGACCAGGCTGAAGTCCCAGAACTCATTGCCCTGGTACAGGTCCGGCACACCCGGCACTGTGACTCGAAGCAAGGATTGCGCCAGCCCATTGAGCGCGCCAGCGGGGGCAATCGCTTGGGCGGCGGCGCCGATGGCGGTGCGCAGTGCGCGGCCTGCGTCGCTGAGCAGCAGGCGCGTGAGAAACGTTTCCACGCCCTGTTCGTAAGCCTCGTTGGGCGCGCTCCAACTGCTCTGCAACTTGGCTTCGCGCAGGGCCTTTTGTTGCCATTGCCAGAGGCGTTGTTGATAGGCTTCGAGTGCCGGCCGGTCGTCCAGGTGCAGGTCCAGCGGCCAACTGCCGAGCAGTACCTGATAGAGGATCAACTCATCGCCTGCCGATGGGCTGCTGGCGTCGTTGCGCAACGGCGCGGCGAGGCGGCGCCAATGCGTCACCTGTTCGGCATACCACCCTGCGCACTCACTCAACACGGCGAGGCGGGCGCGGCTGTCTTCACCGCGTTTGTGGTCGTGGGTGGCGGTGGCCAGCAGGTTGTCGGGGAACGCCTGCAAGCGGTGCTGATTGGCCGCGTGAAAATCGGCCAGCGGTGCGCTGAACTGTTCGGTACTGAAGCCCACGTCGTTGCGCGACAGCAACACCGCCGAGCGATAGAACGCGGTGTCTTCCACGGCTTTGGCGGCGGCCGGCGAGGTCAATTGCTGGAAGCGCACGCAGGCGTGCTTGAGCAGCTTGCGCTCGCGGCCGAGCGGGCGATTGCGCCACGGTTGGCCGCCCAACCATTTTTCCAGGTTGTCCAGCACCGGCCAGTCGCCTTCGCTCAAGGTGCTGCGCGCGCCCGCCAGGGCTTGCAGGAAAAACGTGTCGTCGCGTTCGCTGCGGCCACAGGCGCTGATGTAGGTACGGTACACCGGGAAATGCACGATCAGTTCCTGCAGGGCGCGGCGGATCGCGCCGAGGGTCAGGTCGCGGCTCATCACGTCGTCGCGGGCCACTTGCAGCAAGGCCTGGGCCACGCTTTCGAAGTCGCCGGCGAGGGAGCCGTTGAGGATCTGCCGGCGCGCCAGCCAGGCTTCTTCGATAAAGGCCGACGGCCGTTCGCTGTGCCGGGTCCACAGCTCGGCCAGCGTTGCGAAGCCTTGCGGGCGGTGTTGCAGCAGCGACAGCTGGTTCATGAATTCGTAGCCGGTGGTGCCGTCCACCTGCCAGTCCTCGCGCAGGGTTTCGCCTTCGCCGAGGATTTTTTCGACGAAAATTGGCAGGTGACGCTCGGGCGACAGCGTATCGACCCGCCGCCGCAGCTTGCGGCAATACCCGCGTGGGTCGGCCAGCCCGTCGATATGGTCGATGCGCAGGCCATCGACCAGCCCCTGGCTGATCAACTCGAAGATCTTGCCGTGGGTGGCTTCGAACACGGCACTGCGTTCTACGCGCAGGCCGCCCAGATCGTTGACATCGAAGAAGCGCCGCCAGTTGATATCGTCCGCCGCGGTGCGCCAACTGGCCAGGCGATAGGCCTGTTGCTCCAACAGCCCGTGCAGGCGCTGGAAACCTTCGGGCTGACGTGCGTCGAAGGTGCCCAGCCGCTGTTCGATGGCCTGCCGCACGGCGTTGTCGGTGGCGCGTTCGGCCAGGGCTTGTTTGAGCCAGGCCGCTTCGGCGTAGGCATCGCTCTGGTAGGCGAGGGTGCTGAAGCGGTCGGCGAGGGGCTTGAGCAGTTCATCGGCGCCCAGAATCGTCGCGTAATCTTGTGGGCAGATCGGGAAGCGGTGTTCGTAGTGCTCGACGGAAAAACTGCCGTGCGCGGCGTCGAAGTGCAGGGTCAACGTGCCGTTTTGCAGGGCTTCGCCGTAGTCGCTGGCGAGGAACGGCATGAGCAATTGGCCCTTGAGCAGCGGGTCGGGCGAGTGCCATTGAATGTCGAAGAATTCGCAGTAGGGACTCAACCGGCCCCATTCCAGCAGGTCGAGCCACCAGGGGTTGTCGGCGCCGCCCACGGCCATGTGGTTGGACACGATATCGAGGATCAGCCCCATGTCGTGTTGGCGCAGGGCGGCCACCAGGCGGCGCAACGCCGCTTCGCCGCCCAGCTCCGGGTTGACGGTGGTGGGGTCGACCACGTCATAGCCATGCATGGAACCTGCGCGGGCACTGAGCAGCGGTGAGGCATACAAATGGCTGATGCCCAGCCGGGCAAAGTACGGCACCAGAGCCACCGCGTCATCGAGGGTGAACCCTTTATGAAACTGCAGGCGCTGGCTGGCGCGCAGGGGCAGAGCCTTCATCGGTCACGCTCATGGGCTTGATTGCGTGCCACCGCCAGCAGTTCCAGGCGGCGCGCGGCACCCGCATTGTCGAGCAGGCTCGCCGCCTCACCCGGCAGGCGGCGGCGCCAATTGGGGTGGGTGTCGATGGTGCCGGGCAGGTTGGCTTGTTCTTCGAGGCCCAAGGCATCTTCCAGCGGCAGCAGCACCAGCGGCGCGCGGGTGTGGCCGAGGTAGCGCACGCTGGCGTCGATCATGTGGTCGGTTTCATTGCGCACTTCATCGACGAAGTTCTGCGGGTCCTGGCTCAAGGCCTGGCGCAGTGCCTGGCGTTCGCGCAGGCGGTGCTCGCGCCATTGCTCCGTGGTGGGCGCATCGATCAGGCCGAGCTGGACGTTCCAGTCGATGTCGCGGCTGTGCCACCAGCCATTGAGGGTTGGCAGGTCGTGGGTGCTGGTGGTGGCCAGGGCGTTGTCCGGCCAGTCGAGGATCGGCTTGAATTGGCCATCATGACCCTGTTCGAACAGCAGCACGCGCATGCCCAGAATCGAGCGGCCGATGAGTTTGTCGCGCAGGCCGTCGGGCACGGTGCCGAGGTCTTCGCCGAGGACGATGGCCTGGTGGCGGTGCGATTCCAGCGCCAGCAGACGCAACAGATCGTCCACCGGGTAATACAGGTAGGCGCCGTCCTGGGGCGAGGCATCCATGGGCATCACCCACAGGCGTTGCAGGCCCATCACATGGTCGATACGCAAGCCGCCGGCGTGGGCGAAATTGGCCCGCAGCATCTCGATAAACGCACGGAAGCCATGGCGCTTGAGGCCTTCCGGGGCGAAGGCGGAGATGCCCCAGCCCTGGCCGGCGCGGTTGAGAATGTCCGGCGGCGCGCCGACGGTCAGGCCGGCGAGCAATTCATCCTGGCGGCTCCAGGCCTGGCTGCCGCCACCGTCGGCGCCGACGGCCAGGTCGGCGATCAGGCCGATGCTCATGCCACTGCCTCGGGCGGCTTGTTGGGCGCGTTCCAGGCAGCGCGCGATCAGCCATTGGCCGAAGGCGTAGAAGCCGATGTCGTCGCGGTTTTCCTCGGCGAAGCGCAGGAGCGCCGGGCTTTGCGGGCTGCGCCATTGCTCTGGCCAATGGCGCCAGTCGAGGTCTTCGCCAGCGGCGGCGCGCGCGGCCTGGACCGCTTCGAAACGGCAGTGGTTCTCCAGGGCTTCACCGCCCGCCTGGCGGAAACTGAGGAAGTCGGCGTGTTGCGGGTGTTGACCGTGGCGGAAGTCGTCGTACAGGGCACGCAACAGGCGGTGTTTGGCCTTGGCCGCGGTGGGCCAGTCGATCAGGGTGTGTTGTTCGAGGGTGTGCAGCTCGTCGGCCAGACCGCAGGCCTCGATGGCATTGCGCACCTGGCGCTCACCCAGGATGCAGCCGGGCGATGCGTACAGGCTATTGAGAAACAGGCGGCTCGACGGCGAGTACGGGCTGTAGCGCTCGGGGTCGGCGCTGAACATCGCGTGCATCGGGCTGATCGCCAGGGCGTCGGCACCGCGTTCGGCGGCCGAGCGGGCCAGGTGTTCCAGCGCCAGGGTGTCGCCGAACCCGCCGTCGCCGAGGCGGCGCAGGGCGTACAACTGGGCGCTCAGGCCCCAGGCACGTGGGGTTTGACTGTCGACGGCATCGGCGACGCTGTAGCAGTGACGAGGGGCCACGGCCAGGGTGAAGGCCTGGTCGGCGATATGCACTTGGTGGTAGCCGAGGGCGATCACGCCGGGCAGTACTGCGTTGCCGTCGAGGCGTAATTCGAGGACTTCGCCCTCCTCGAGGCTGACCCGGCAGACGGTGTCGGGCGCGAAGTAGCGCGCCAGGTCCAGGCCTTCGCCACTGTCGACGGTGAGCAAGGGCGGCAGGTGTTTGTCCTGTTGCACTTGCTCCAGGTCTCGCAGGCTGGCGTCGATCTCGGCATCGCTGTCGGCCGGGTGGCCCAGGCCTTTGAGGACGGCGCGCAGGGCGTCCGGTTTGACACGTTGCGGGCGGCCGTTTGCGTCGATCCAATCGACCGCCAGGCCCGCTCGGCCGGCGAGGATTTCCAGGTTCGCTTCGCTCAAGGGTGCTCTCCAACAGGGGATAGGGTAACGCGTGCGCTGAAGGGCGCCAGGTGCACGTGGTCATGCGCTGGCGTTTGGAACAGCACATGCTGCGCAGCGGGGTGATCCAGGGCCGTGGCACTCAGGTTCAGGTCGATCTGTAACAGGCTGCCGTTGCCCAGGCGCCAACGCGCACTGACGGCGCGGTCTGCCAGCACCTGCGCACCGAGGGCCACGCTGCCGGGCAGGTGCGGCACGATATGCTGGTGGCGCAGGCGCAGCAGGTGGCGATAGAACTCGGTGTGTTCGTTGGCGGCGAATGACGGCGCCGATTGCTCGAAGGTCGGCAGCGCGTTGGGATCGGGAATCCGCTCGCGCCGCTCGGGGTCGTGGAACGCGGCGAAATCGGCGAATTCATTGCGACGTCCTTCGCGTACCGCTTCAGCCAGTTCGCCATGGTGGTCAGTGAAAAACAGAAACGGCTCGCTGGCGTTGACTTCATCGCCCATGAATAGCAACGGAATCATCGGCGACATCAGTAGCAAGGTGGTCGCCGCCTTCAGCGCCTGGGGCGAACACAGTTGGTGCAGGCGTTCGCCGAGGGCGCGGTTGCCGATCTGGTCGTGGTTCTGCAAGAACGCGACGAAGGCGGTGGGCGGCAAGCCGCTGCTGGGTTCGCCGCGTGCATGCCCGTGGCGCGTGGTGTGGCCCTGGTAGACAAAGCCGTCGCTGAGGCAACGTGCGAGTTTGGCGGTAGGCGCTTGGGCAAAGTCGCTGTAGTAGGCATCGGTTTCGCCGGTCAGCAGCACATGCAATACGTTGTGGAAGTCGTCGTTCCATTGCGCATCGAAATCGTGTTTCAGCAGGCTGGCCTGGTTCAGTTCGTTTTCCAGCACCAGCCAAACATGACGGCCGATGTCGACCTGCTGGCGCACCCGGTGCGCCAGTTCCCGCAGGAAACCGGGGTTGTCGATGGCGTGTACCGCGTCCAGGCGCAGGCCGTCGAAGCGGTAGTCGAGCAGCCACATCAGGGCGTTGTCCAGAAAGAAGTCCCGCACTTCACGCCGCTCGAAGTCGATGCCGGCGCCCCATGGCGTATGCACATCTTGCTGGAAGAAGTCTTTGGCGTACTGGCCCAGGTAGTTGCCATCGGGGCCGAAGTGGTTGTAGACCACGTCGAGCAAGACCGCGAGCCCGTGTTCATGGGCGCTGTCGATCAGATGCTTGAGCTGTTCGGGGCTGCCGTAGGCGGCGTGCGGCGCGTAGGGCAGCACGCCGTCGTAGCCCCAATTGCGCTCGCCGGGGAATTGCGCCAGGGGCATCAACTCAATCGCGGTAACGCCCAGTTCGGCCAGGCGTGGCAGGTGCTGCTCGACGGCTGCGAAGCCGCCCAGTGCGCCGACATGCAGTTCGTAGATCACCGCTTCATGCCAGGGGCGGCCCTGCCATGGGTGGTGTCGCCATTCATAGGCGAGCGGGTCGACCACCAGGCTCCAGCCATGCACGTCCGAGGCCTGGGCCCTGGATGCGGGATCGGGGACATCCATTTCCCCATCGATGTTGTAGCGGTAGCGCGTGCCTGCAGGGCACTTTATCTCCGTTTCGAACCAGCCATTTGCCTGGGGCAGCATGGCGACCGAGCGGCCATCTTGCAATTCAACGCTGACATAAAACGCGTCTGGCGCCCACAAGGCGAAACGCGTGTGTTGCGCGTCCAGCATGATTGCGCCGTGGGGCCAGGTTTCCAGAGTCCGTAACGGCATCTATGAAGACCTCCCTTGATTATTTAGTCGATTTCCCCAGCGCCTTGGCCACCAGTTGTTCATACAGTTCGGCATAGGGTTCGACCGCCTGGCACCAGTTGAACGGTTGGGTCATCGCCCGGCAGCGCATGGCGTTGAGCAGGCCTGGGTAGGCGAACACTTTGAACGCACGGTTCAGGGCTTCGCGGTAGCTGTCCACGGTGGACTCGTTGAACAGAAACCCGGTGACGCCGTCTTCGATGGTGTCCGCCAGGCCGCCGGTGTTGCGCGCCACCGGCAGCGAGCCGAAGCGCTGCGCGTACATCTGGCTCAAGCCGCACGGTTCATAGCGCGACGGCATCAGCAGGAAGTCGCTGCCGGCAAACATGCGGCGGGCGTCGGTTTCGTTGAAGCCGATGCGTACACCGACCTGGCCCGGGAAGCGCAGCGCCAGTTCGCGCATGGCCTGTTCTTCTTCCGGCTCGCCACGACCGATGATCGCGATCTGGCCGCCGTTCTCGACGATAAAGCTGGCGACCGCTTCGGTCAGGTCCAGGCCTTTTTGATAGACCAGCCGCGAGACCACGGCGAACAGCGGGCCGGCGGAGTCATGCAGGCCAAACAGGTTGCGCACGTGGGCGGCGTTGACTGCCTTGCCTTCCCAATCGCCGATATTGAAGTTGTGGGTCAGGTGCGTGTCGGTGGAGGCTTCCCAGCTTTCATCGATGCCGTTGGGAATGCCGCTGAGCAAGCCTTGCTGGGTCTTGCTGGCGAGGAAGCCGTCCAGGCCGCAGCCGAATTCCGGGGTGGTGATTTCCTGGGCGTAGGTGGCGCTCACGGTGGTGATGTGGCTGGAGTAGGCCATCCCCGCCTTGAGGAACGACATCTTGCCGTAGAACTCCATGCCTTCCTGTTGCAGCGCATGGGGCGGAATGCCCAGCTCCGGCGTGGAGGCCAGGCTGACCACGCCCTGGTACGCCAGGTTGTGGATGGTGAACAGGGTCGGTGTGCGTGACCCACGCCAGTGCATATAGGCGGGGGCCAGGCCGGCGGGCCAGTCGTGGGCATGCACCAGGTCCGGGCACCAGTGGATCTGGGCGAGGTTGGCGGCCATGTCGGCAGCGGCCAGGCCCAGGCGCGCGAAGCGGATGTGGTTGTCCGGCCAGTCGCGGCCGTTGTTGGCGCCATAGGGCGTGCCTTCGCGCTCGTACAGTTCGGGGCAGATCAGTACATAGATAACCAGGCCATCCTTGAGGTCCATGCGCCCGATCTTGCATGGCGGCAGCGCGGCGTGGCCACCCAGTTCGCCGATGATATGGATCGGGTTGTCGCTTTCCATCACCTGCGGGTAACCGGGGATCAGCACACGCACATCGTGCAAGTGCCCCATGGCGCGGGGCAGGGCGGCGGAAACATCGCCTAGGCCGCCGGTCTTGACCAGGTCGGCAAATTCGGAAGTGACGAACAAGACTTTCTTTCGATTGGGGTTATGACTCACGACCGGCCGCACAGCATTGGGCAGATCGACCAACGATGTTGGCCCCCCTGCCGATTTACTAAAACGCTCTCCCTGAGTTTCTACTGCGGCACTGATCATAGTTCTCTCCCACATGTTGGTTGGCTGGTGGCCCGCTGCCACTAGCTCCGAAGACCGCTTCCTGCGGCCAGACGCACAAGCGCTATACAAACTGGCAAGGCTTGTGCCAGTTGCACGGTTAGCTGAAATAGATTGGATGGACGGGCATTCGGTCTGAACCGCTTATGCACGCCTTACCCTAAACCTGACCTACGGCAGAGTTTGAAAGTTTCGATTTTTTGCGGGGCTTTTGTTTTTGAACGGACCCATCGAGCTTGAGTCTAGGACAAATCCTAAAGACTGTAGGGTTTATGTGGAAATTTTGTAGGACAAAAAAACTTGTAACGATATGCGACGTTAGAAAACGGTATGGGCGCCTGGCGATCGGTGGATAGCGCGTGGCGAGGGCGCGCGGTCCGGTTGGTGGGCTGGCGCCCCGCTTCAGGGGCGTTTCGGGAGCAGGCGCCTCGTCATCGCAGTGCGCGTGCGCTGAATTGGTGCGTCAGCCGAGCACGCGAATGGGCGTGCCCGCGGCCCAAGCCTGGATATCGGCAATCATCTGCTGATAGAACTGCCGGTAATTCTGCTCGCTGACATACCCGACGTGGGGAGTGGCCAGTACGTTTGGCAAGCGGCGCAACGGATGATCGACCGGCAATGGCTCCTCGGCATACACATCCAGCGCGGCTCCCGCCAGGCGGCCGTTGCTCAAGGCCTCCAGCAGCGCCGGTTCGTCCACGATCGGCCCGCGTGCCGTATTGACCAGGCGTGCCGTCGGCTTCATCCAGCCGAGCGCCTCGGCATCCACCAGCCCACGGCTACGCTCGCTGAGGACCAGGTGGATGGTGAGAATATCGGCCTGTGCGAACAAGTCGCGCTTGCTGACCCACGTCACCCCGGATTCCGCCGCGCGTTGCGGTGTAAGGTTTTCACTCCAGGCAATCACCCGCATCCCGAACACCTGGGCAAATTGCGCGACCTTCTGGCCAATGCTGCCCAGCCCCAGGATCCCCAGGGTCTGGCCATGCAGGTCGCCGCCCAGGCCCACCTGCCAGTGGCCGGCGCGCAGGGAATTGGCTTCGGCCAGCAGGTTGCGCGTGGACGCCATGATCAACGCCCACGTCAGCTCCGGTGCCGCGTGTTTATAGCTGTCGGTGCCGCACACTTGGATACCCAGGGCTTTGGCGGCGGCAAGGTCGATGGCGGCGTTGCGCATGCCACCGGTCACCAGCAGCTTGAGGTTGGGCAGGCCTTGCAGCAACGGGCTATCGAAGGTCGAACGTTCGCGCATCACGCAGATCACGTCGAAGCCTTTCAGGCGCTCGACCATCGTGGCGGTGTCCGCCGGGTAATCATGCAGAAAATGCACCTGACCGAGCGCCGCCAGGGCTGACCAGTCCACCACATCACGGGCGACGTCCTGCCAATCATCAATGACTGCAATCTGTAGCGACATACGCGGGCGCCTCTTAATAACGTTGGATTAAAGGTGGTCGAGCCCCTGCAGCAAGGCCTTGTGGAACTGCGCCGGTTCTTCCATCTGCGGTGCGTGGCCCAGGCCGGGGAATTCCACCAGGGTGGCGCGAGGGATCAACTTGGCTACCTGTTTGCCCAGCACCGCGTAGTGCCCGATCTTTGCCTTTACCGCCGGCGGCGCGAGGTCTTTGCCGATGGCGGTGGTGTCGCTGGTGCCGATCAGCAGCAGCGTGGGCACCTGCAGGTCCTTGAATTCGTAGTACACCGGCTGGGTGAAGATCATGTCGTAAATCAGCGCCGAGTTCCATGCCACCTGGGTGTGGCCGGGGCCTTTGTTCATGCCGGCGAGCATCTGTACCCAGCGCTCGTATTCGGGCTTCCAGTGGCCGACGTAGTAGGTGTCGCGCTCGTAGCTGCGGATGCCGTCGGCGCTCACCTGCAGTTCGCGTTCGTACCATTGGTCGACGCTGCGATAAGGCACGCCGAGGGCTTTCCAGTCTTCCAGGCCGATCGGGTTGACCAGCGCCAGTTGCTCGGTTTGCTCTGGGTACAGCAGCGCGTAGCGGGTGGCGAGCATGCCGCCAGTGGAGTGGCCGAGCAGGGTGACCTTCTGAATGCCGAGTTTTTCCAGCAGTTGGTGGGTATTGATCGCCAGTTGCTGGAAGCTGTACTGGTAGCTGTCGGGCTTGCTCGAGGTGCAGAAGCCGATCTGGTCGGGTGCGATCACGCGGTAACCGGCGTCGCTCAACGCCTTGATCGAACCCTCCCACGTGGCGCCGCAGAAGTTCTTGCCGTGCAGCAGCACCACGCTGCGACCGTTGGCTGTGCCGCTGGCCGGGATGTCCATGTAGCCCATTTGCAGGGATTTGCCCTGGGACTGGAAGTTGAAATGCTCAACCGGGTAGGGGTATTGGAAACCCTGCAACTCGGGGCCGTAGGCCGGGCTTTCGTCGAAAGCAAGGGCGAGAGGGGGGCCGCTCACCAACAAGCTGGCCATGCAAAGGGTGCGGATTGACGGCATAAGTAAGACTCCGGAGACGTCGCCGGATGCTGGCGCAAATGGATTAAACGCAGGTTAACGCTGTATTAAACGTAGGCGCACAAAAAAGGCGAACTTATTGGTTAATAAATTCGCCTTTCGTTTTTTCAACGGACTCCGTTTTGGGGGTCAGATAATCGCGTAACCCGGAAATTGGCCGGTACCCCAATTAAGATACGGAGGAAGGCCACCGCCAGTGGCGACATTGACCGTGTAATGACTTGATGGAGATATTGGAGGAATACCTTCGTTAACCCAAACCTCCTCACTGCGAGGGAATCGGTTGCTGAATCGCCCCCTCAGGCTAGAGGCCGTATCGTATCTGAGCATTATGCCACCGGTACTGGCGATGACACTGTTCATATAGTTCCAGTCTCCAACCCCAACATAACGACATCTCCTGCCGGAGCCGGTGACCTGGATGTTGTAGCTTTTTGACTGGTTCGCCTGATCTCTAACGGTAATGGTTGTGATCCCAGGCCCCGTGAACGTCAGTCGTCCGCGATTGGCATTATCAACGATGGCCACTGATGTGTTACTGGAGCTAAACGTCAGGGCTCCCGCCCCCACGCCCCCGCTGGCGCCACGACCGATATTGCCGGTATACGCGACATCGGTGAACCCGAAGCCTTCCAGTATCCATCCTCCGAGATCCACAAACATCGTAGAGGTATCGAGACCTATTGCAGGTAGTGTCCTGACGACGTAGTTCGTCTCCGGGAAGTTGACAATCTGCGATTCCTTGTTTGCCCCGCTGAAGGCTACCCTGAAGACCACCCTGATCCGGGTGTTATCCGCCAGCGCCGCGAACCAGCTCCGCAATACCGCTATTCCAACCAGGCCGTTCGCTGCTTGCGTTGTGTCGATAAGGTCACCATCGATCACAGTCAGCGAATTTTCACCGGCTATGCAGTACATCCAGACTTGTTGATCCTTGGCACTCAAGGCCCATTTCGCCACGCTTGCCAGTGGATTGCCGGTGATGTTTTGCAGATTGATCACACCGCCTTCCTCGATGTTGTTGATCCGCGGTGCAGGCAAGTCTGCGATGGGAATAGTGTCGACCCTCACCGTCTGCACCTCGGACGGAATGGGGTCGGGGAAGTCCGGGTTCTCCACCCAATACATCAGTTGAATGGTCGTGTTCACGCTGTAATTCAAAAATCCAGCGCTGGTCAGGTTGAACACCACTTCTCCGCCGTCCAGGCCGTTCAGGCTTCTTTCTCCTTCGCTAGAATCGGCGAAGATCCACTTCAGCGTAATACGGTGACGGCTTGTCATACCGTCATATTTAACGCTAACGGTGACGTTGTGTTCATTGCGCAACGGGTCATATGTTACGTCAGGCCCGACGCCTGATGCGCCATTGATCACCGGATGTGGCAGGGTGCCGGGAACTGCTTGAACTATATATTCGCGCACGCGGAACAGGGTGGCCTGGCTTCTGTCGGCGCTGCGATCAAAGCTGACCCAGAAACTGATCGTCAGGTGCGAGCCGTCCTCGAGTTTGCGTAACTCGTCCACTGGCGTCGGCGGCATAATGCCCAGTCTCGCGCCCTCTTCGGTGACCAGGTTCGCGGAGTAGGTGGCTTCAAAGTAAGACGCACCATCGGTATAGGTGCCGCTATATTCCAGCCACATCTGCTGGAATTGGTGAATAAATGCCCACAGATTGATCAGCGTGCGCTCCTCGCCGTTGAGCTGGGAGATATTCAGTACCGGCCGGTCCTGACCTTCGATAGTAGGGACCGGTAACGTGGTCAAGGGCAACAACTGCAGAAACAGAGTTGGTGACGGTATTCTTCGTGTGCCTCGCAGCACAAAGTACTGCACTTCAATCAGGCGGCCTTCGGGGAGAATATTGGCCCCAACGGTATCGCTCGGCACGTCGAAATGCACCGTTTTCGACGTGTTGCCGTTCTTGATTTCTTCGTGGGTGCCGATACCGGGTACGCCACTCCACACGGCCATGATTCTGTCATTGGGCGACATCGTCAGGAACGATATTGCAATGGTTGCCCCCGTTGTTGCGGACTCCGGCCGCAGTTCGTCGGGGTGCCTCGACGCTTCGATGACTTCCGGCCTTGGCAATTCGCCGATCGCCTTGCCAACAGTCACTTCAAGGATTTCGGAGCGTAGCGTGGTCGAACCGCGTATGAGCGTATAGCTAAACCGAATCGTGCCATCGTTGTTCAGGTCGATAAATTCGCGGTCCACCGGGAACGAAATTTGTCCCGCCACCACCACGTCAATTTCGCCTCCAGTGCTGCCGCCCACACCCGAGCCTACCCAGCGCCAAACGACTTTGTCGCCCGGTGCAAAGCGAGTGAAGGGCAGCGTGGTATCGACCTGAAAGATCACATCGTTCGGGTCGATGTTGCCATTCGCGTCGACTCCGTCAATCAGCGGTGCCGGCAGGTCGGCGATACGTTCGCCAATCTCAACCACCCGGTGCTCGGACTCACGGACTGTCAGCACGCCGGCGTCCAGCACTGTGTTGACGCCGTCGTTGACGCGATAAAACACGGCAACAGGACCGAGGCCGATGAACCGCGCAAAATTGGCCGCAGTGACAATCCTGAAGCGCGTAGGCGGCGGCGGTGCGCCGGCTTGCTGGGTTTGCTCATAAAACACTACGCCGCCACCCGCTTGCTGCGCCTCCATGCGTAACGTAACGGGGAAGTTCGGGTTATAGGGGGTGTAGACCGGGAAGTTGATTTTGAGGTAAGGCACGGTCGGATCGATCAATCCCCCCTCATCTTCCTCGATATCAACGGGCGGCATGGTGGAAACGGTACCAAAAATCGTGATAGTCGAACGGCGGGACTCACCAATGACGGTGCCCAGTGGGAATTGCAACTGGTAGGTGATTTGCATCGAGCCGTTGATCAGGTCTTTGAGAATACTGTTACTGACGTCGGTTGTTGCCGACCGACCGGGTCGTGCAGCAAATGGCGGTAACTGAACCGTGATCTCCGTACCGTCGAAGCGCGTGCCGGGCAGGGTCACCAGGATCTGAGCGCCTGTGGGGATCGCGGAGCCATTGGGAAGCCGGGTGGGCACAACCACTTCGATCTGGAAATGGCTTTCTGCTTGTGTGTCGAAGTTGACATCGGAAATGTCCTCGCCATCCACCAAGAAGTAAGGTTGTTCGAGCAAGTCCGGGTTCAAGTCACTTTTCAGGCGCACCGCTTGGGACCACTGCTGCAGTTCCCCGGAGAAGTTCAGTACGACGTCATACACCCTGAACCTGATGATGACTAGGCCGCTGCCACCTGGCAGTAGAATGATCTGCGGTGGGACAAATACCTCAATAGGCGCGAGCCCGTCCGCCTGGGCCTCGCTCAGCACATGTGTCACCAAATGCCCGTTCCAGTAGAGCTCGATGGTGTCGCCCTTTAATGCCTCAGGGTAATGCTCGATGGTAATGAGCACGCCTTCATTTGCGCGGTCAGGGTGCAGTACGGCACCCGGGCCACTCAAGTCGGCGGGCAGATGAAGAATCAACGCTGAGTGGTAAAACTCTCCTGGGTCCTGATCGACCCCTCCAGGGCGCGTTGCTTTGATAAACCAGGTTTGCTCGTCTGATGTACTGACCGTGTTGCTCCCTATTCGCCTGACCAATCCAAAGCAAGGGAACACAATACCCAGCGGCACAAGTTCGCGTGGTACCGAGAGCTGGAAGCGGTTCTGGCCAACCTGGTTATCGCCCACTTCGCCCCACGCGACAGGGAATCGCCTATCCGCCATGTAATATTCGAAAACGTCGTGGGCACTCAGCGACGTCCAGCGTTCAAAGGTAATCAGCAAACGGTTTTCGATACTGCGGATGCCAGCTCCTACATCAGCAGGAGGATCTATCAGGGGGCGCACAGTGTTGTCGTTGTAGGGTGGGGGTTCGAGGTCCGCGATGCGCGTGGCGTAAAGAACCGGGAGGCTGTCGCTAGTTTCGTCGGACATGGAAGTGCTCCTTGTAGGCTCATTTTTAAAGTGCCGTGCAAGGTCAGCAGACATCAGGTGCGGGCCTGGGTCTAGCTGTGAGAAATGACAGTGGCGACCAGCGGTTATGTCGCTAAAGGTCTACCCATTGTGTGTCGATCAGTAGTGTCAGCGCACCATACCGGGCGGCTTTCGCCAAGGTCACCAGGAGCAGGAATCGCCACAGCGGCTCGCGCATCACCCCGGCGATCAAGGTCAGCGGGTCGCCGATGATCGGCACCCAACTGAGCAATAACGTCCAATGCCCCCAGCGTTCGTAGTGGCGGCGCGCCTTGTCCAGTTGCCGGGCGTTGACCGGAAACCAGCGCCGTGCCTTGAAGTGCTCGATCGAGCGCCCCAGCAGCCAATTGACCAGCGAGCCGAGCACGTTGCCCAGCGTCGCAATGCCCAGCAGCCACCACAGGCTGTAATGCCCGCTGAGCAGCAGGCCCACCAGCACGGCTTCCGATTGCAAGGGCAGGAGGGTGGCGGCGCCGAATGCCGCAAAAAACAGCCCCAGGTAACCCGTCAGCATCGATCAGTGTGCCGGGTAGTCGGCTACCACCACATCTTTACCGTCGCGGGTCAGGCCGATGACTTGGTAGGCGTCGCCGTGGCCGTCCATTTCCATGCCGGGCGAACCCATGGGCATGCCCGGCGCGGCGATACCGAGCAGATCATCGCGCTTGCGCAGCGCCAACACGTGCTCGGCGGGTACGTGACCTTCGATGAACTTGCCGTCGATCACGGCGGTATGGCACGAGCCCAGGCGCGGCGCAACGCCGAGGCGTTGTTTGACCGCGCTCATATCGGCTTCAACGTGATCATTGACCTTGAAACCGTGGCTTTCCAGATGGCGGATCCATTGTTTGCAGCAGCCGCAGTTGGCGTCGCGGTGTACGTCGATGGGGATCAGTTCGGCCGCCTGGGCCAGGCCGGTGGTCAACAGGGCTGAAAGCAGGGCCAGTCGCAATGGGGTTTTCATGGGGCGTCTCGCAAGTCAGAGAAGGTTGTGGGATGGGCGCTATCATGCCAGTTTACGTCCACCGCCAAACCCCCTTCAGGTGCTGGGTTGACCTGCGTCCCGTGGTTTCAGCGAAACTCGAACCGTTCGCTGTGCAGGTTGGCCGGTGGAATCCGGTGGGCGTTCATCAGCTCGCGAACCTTGACCAGCAAGCCTTTGGGGCCGCAGAAGCTGATATGCACTTTGTCGGGGTCGGTCTCGGCCACGGCTTGGCGCAGGGTGTCGGCCAAGCGTTCGAGGCCGCCGGCATTACTGACGAATTGCGCACCTCGTAAGCGGGCCATGGTCTGCACCTGTTCGGCCGGCGGGAAGGCGCGCGCGGGCGTGAAGCAATAGACCAGCGTGGCTTTGTCGAAGTCTTTGGCGGCAGGGTCTTGCAGCCAGGAAATAAACGGCGAAATACCCACGCCGGCGCCGATCCAGATTTCCCGTTCGGCCTGCACGGCACGCTTGAAGCGCCCGTAAGGCGCATACAGATCGGCGCGCATGCCGACCTTGGCGCAGTCTGCCAGGGCGTTGGTGTAATCCCCCAACCCTCTGATCATGAACGCAATCTGCCCGTTTTCACGGTTGGCGCTGGCGATCGTGAAGGGGTGCGGCTCGCGCAACCCTTTGACCTGCATGGCCAGGAACGCGAATTGCCCGGCCTTGAAGTCAAACCCTTTGTGAATTGGTGCCAGTGTCAAATGCAACGCGCCGTTGGCGCGGTTGACGGCCGTCACCCGGTATTCGCCGGCACGCCCAACCCAGGGGTAAAGCACCAATTTATAGAGGGCTCCGATGACGCCCAGGCTGCAGCACAAGGTCAACCAGACGCCCGATGGCGCGGTCAGGGTGATCGGCGATTTGAAACTCAGCCCGTGCAGGATCACGATCAGGAACAGCGGGCCAGACAACTTGTGCCACCAGCGCCAGACGTTGTAAGGAATGTTGCGGTTCAACGCCAACAGCACGATCAGGCCCAGCGCCACGTAGCTCAGTTGACGGACGAGGCGCGTCCAGTATTTGGGCAGCTCCAGGATGGGCACGCTGTTCCACACATCCAGGTTAGCTTTGAACACAAAGTGATACGTGGCGAACACCAGCGCCCAGATGCCCAACCACTTGTGTACTTCATAGACGCGATCCAGGCCGCCAAACACGTTCTCCACCACCGACCAGCGACTGGCCAGTACACAGGACGCCGCCATGTACACCAGCGCGCAAGTGCCGAGCAGCAAACTGAGGGTCGCTGAGGTCAGCCACGTCTTGACCGGTATATCCATGAGTAACGTCAACGTCGTGATCAGGAAGAGGACGACGAGGCAGTGACGGGTTTTCAACGGGTGCTCCTAGGGTTTCTTCGGGGGAGTGAATACTCATCTCACATTTTTAGGTTACCCGGTTACGTGAAGAGCGGCCTTGACGTCGGTCATGCGCAAGGGCACAGGCCATGGCCTGGCCCCCGCGCTGAAGTCGACCGAGGTTTTTCGCTCAGTTCTTGAAGGTCGAGTGTTTACGGCCCTGGTCGCACAGGGCGAACACCACCACCAGCAGTGCCGCGATCGCGAGGATAATCACCACCCCGCCTGTGGCGTGGGTCGGTGACGCGGCCACCAGGGACAAGGCTCCCAGCGGTGCCAGGCCGCCGGCGATAGCGGTACCGATTTCGCGGCCGGTGCCGAAGCCCGAGGAGCGCGTCTGGGTCGGGAATTGACGGCTTAAGAACGAGCCCTGGGGCGCGAACATCATGGGAGCGAGCAGGCCGGTGCCGACGCCGATGGCAATGTAGATCATCAGGCTGTCGCCAGTGTCGAGCAGGGCCAGGAACGGGTAGGCAAACAACAGCGAGCAGACGCCGCCGAGTACCAGCACTTTTTTGCTGCTCCATTTGTCGCACAGCCAGCCGAAGCACGGCACCGCGACGATGGCGATCAGGCTGGCAATGGTCACCGACAGCGACGTGACGTGCACATCGACGCCTTTGAATTGAGTCAGGTAGGCCAGGGAAAACGTCTTGAAGATATAGCTCAGGGCGTTGTAGCCAATGGCTACGAAGAACACCACCGCCAACCCCTTGAGATCGTTCTTGAACAGCGCTTTGAGCGGCGAAGGCTTGGCGACCTTGGGTGCCTGGCTCAGCTCCTTGAACTCCGGGGTTTCCGGAATGCTGTTGCGCACCCACAGGCCGACGCCCACCAACGCGATACTGCAGATGAACGGGATACGCCAGCCGCCTGCCAGCATGAAGTCGTTGCCATTGATGGTCAGCAGGTACACGGTCAATGACGACAGGAGCAGGCCCAGGTTCAGGCCCAACGCCGGCCAGGCGCCCTGGCTACCGCGCTTGCCTTCCGACGCGTGCTCGTAGGAAGTGACCGCCGCGCCCGACAACTCGGCCCCGGCGCCCAGGCCCTGGATGATCCGGATGAACACCAGGATGATCGGCGCCCAGATGCCGATGGAGGCATAGCTGGGGATCAGGCCGATCAGCGTGGTACACACGCCCATCATGCAGAAGGTCAATACCAGCACCTGCTTACGGCCGAACTTGTCGCCCAGGTAGCCGAACAGAATGCCGCCGAAGGGTCGGGCGATAAAGCCGATGGCGAAGGTGGAAAAGGCCATGAGCGAGGCGGTTTTCGGGTCACTGTTGTCGAAGAAGATCTTCGAGAACACGATGGCCGCCATGGTGGCGTACAGGTAAAAGTCGTACCACTCCAGCATCGATCCGAAGATCGTGGCGGCGGCGACTTTGCGCAGGCGTTTTTTGCTTTGTGCCGGCGTTTCCGGGGCAGCGGTATGCGGTGTTGCCGTCATTCTGTACTTCCTTCTGAGTCATTATATTTATTGTCAAAGTGACGCTTGTGGCGATGGCCCGGGAAGGGCCGGGGATGCGGTGTCAGCCGGGTGTGAACATGCGATCGGCGATCATTTCGCCGATGGGAATCGCCGAGGTGGCGGCGGGTGAGGGCGCGTTGCAGACATGGAGCATGCGGGGCGTCTGGGCGAACAGAAAGTCGTGGACCAGGCTGCCGTCGCGCATCACGGCCTGGGCGCGGATGCCTGCTTCGTAGGGCAGCAGATCTTCGCGGTTCAACGACGGGCAGTACTTGCGGCATTGCTCCAGGTAGCCGGACTTGAACAGTGAGTTTTTCATCTCGACGCTGCCCGAACCCAGGTTCTGCCAGAGGGTTTTCCAGAAACCGGGGAAGCTGGCGTACTGCGCCACGTCGCGCCAGTTGATCGAGAACTTGCGGTAGTTCTCCCGGCCCAGGCCCAGCACGGCGTTGGGGCCGACCGTGATGCTGCCGTCGATCATCCGCGTCAGGTGCACGCCGAGGAACGGCAGTTCCGGGTCCGGAATCGGGTAGATCAGGTGGTTGACGAGGTTGTTCTTCGAGGCCGGCAGGCGGAAGTATTCGCCGCGAAAGGGAATGATCTGGTGGTCGATCTTGACCCCGGCCATCGTCGCCAGCCGATCCGACTGCAGGCCGGCGCAGACCACCAGGTGCCTGGCTTGCCAGGCTTCGCCGCGGGTGTTGACAGTGACCTTGTCGGTGTCTTCCGAAATGGCGGTGACGGTGCGCTCCAGGCAGATCTCACCGCCTTGTCGGCGAATCACCTGGGCCATGGTTTCGCAGACTTCGCGGTAATCGACAATGCCAGTCGCATCGAGAAACAAGCCGCCCAGACCGATGATGTTGGGCTCGCGCTGGCGCAGTTGGTCGGCGTCCAGGCGTTCGACCTTCAGCTCATTCAACTGCGAGCGCGCATAAAGTGCCTCCATGCGCTGCATTTCCAGGGGCGTGGAGGCCACCAGCAACTTGCCGCACACCTCGAACTTGATCCCGTGTTCGCGGCAAAACCGTTTGGTGGCCTCGGCGCCGCGTTTACACAGATCGGCCTTGAGGCTGCCGGGGGCGTAGTAGATGCCAGCGTGAATCACCCCACTGTTATGCCCGGTCTGGTGCTTGGCCAGCGAGGCTTCTTTTTCCAGGATCACCAGTGAGGCGTTGGGCTGGCGTTTGAGCAGCTCCATCGCAGTGGCCAGGCCGACGATGCCACCGCCGATGATGCAGAAGTCGTAAATCATGGTTTGGAGTACCTAAGGGCTGCACATTTCAGTCTGCTTATCAGGTTGTCAGACTAATGTTTTTGTTAAAAAAATGGCGTGCCTGAGGCACGCTGCACAAAGCTTGGATCATTCAATTCGTGGCAGGCAGCTCAAGTTGCAGGCGTTTGGCCGCTGCGCGCAGGTGCGCTTCGGCATTGGCTGCGGCCGCTTGGGCATCCCCGTCGGCGATGGCCTGGTAAAGCGCCTGGTGTTCCTGGGTGGCGTCGGCCGAGCCACTGGCAAAACGCGACGCCGAGTTTTCCCAGGCGGTTTTGCGCGCACTGGCCAACTGGCTGCGCAGAAAGTCGTGGAAGGCGACAAAGTAGTCATTCTTGCTGGCTTCGGCGATGGCGCGATGAAACTCGACATCGGCGAGGGCGGCGGCCTCGAAGTCGGCGCGCTGGTCGTGCATTTCCCGCAGCGCCTTCTGCATGCGCTGCAGGTCGTCGGCATCACGGCGTTGGGCGGCGATCGAGGCGGCCTGGGTTTCGATCCACAGGCGCACTTCGAACATCTGCGCCAGGTCCGGACGACGACCGTTTTTTTCCGGGAAGCGAAACACCGTACCCGCAGGGGTTTGCGAGATAAATGAGCCCAGGCCACGCTTGGCTGTCAGCACACCATCGGCCTTGAGTTGGGCAATCGCTTCGCGCACCACCGAGCGGCTGACGTTCAGTTGTTCAGCCAGTTGCTGTTCAGTGGGCAAACGCGACTCGGGCGCCAATTGGCCAGAATCGATTTCGGCGCGGATGGCGCTGACGACCCGTACAACGAGCGAGTCAGGGCGCTGGAGCTCAAGCATGGAAAAAACCTTGGTAGTCAGGTTGTCAGACAATAGAGGTTACGCTTTTGCCTTGTCAAGATGTTGCCGGAGATGTTTGCAGGCTGTCCGGTCGTTGGGTCGATAGGCTCGCCGTCGAGACTAAGGCGCATCGCGGCCGTGCGGAAGCTCGACGGTATGTTGGCTCATTCGACGAAGGCGGGGTTTTCCAAGCGTTGCTTGAGCTGGTCCAGCGCAACCGTGGACAGCTCCACCATGCGCTCGTGCAAGCCGGCCAGTTGCAGTTCGGTTTCATAGGTCAACACGCGCTTGAACAGCGTGCCGTCACGACAGGCGTGCAGGCTGTAGTGAATCGAGCCGTCGACGGCCAGGGAGGTGAATACCGCCTTGAATTCTTCCGGCGGCCGGGCGATCTGCACGCGGTAACTCATCGGCACCCGCACGCCCAGCAGGTCGATCACCTCGGTAAAGCGCGTGCCGGCGGAGAGTGAACCGGTGGTGCCGGTGTCGGCACTGAGGGAGGTCGGGTGCCATTCGTGCCAGCGATCGGGCTGGGTTACATAGTTGTAGACAGCCTCGATAGGCGCTTGGATAAAGCGTTCCTGACTGATCCGCTCCAGGCGGACCGACTGCTCGACAGCGCGCATGGAACACCTCCTGTGTGGTGAAACTCTGCACCCGGAGCTGTCAGGATAGACCTACTCCCATGCATTGCACGGGAGTGTCTCATTAATTTATCACTGCACCTTGAAGCGGCTCATCAGCGCGATCACCCAGGCATTGGCGTTGAGCAGGCTTTGCGTATTGGTTTCAGTGGCATGGCCGCTTTGCACCCGCTCTTCGACCATATGTCGGATATGGACCATGCTGCGGTTGATCCACTCGGTCACAGCGCTTTGCTGCTCGGCAGCCGTGGCGTTCTGGGTGCTGAGGTTGTTGATATGGCTGACCGGCTGGCGTGTGAAGGGTGTACTAGAGACCGTCCCCCTGAGCACTGAGATCAAATCGGTAACTTTTCCTAAGCGGTTTACCCATTTCTTCGAGCAGACCGTTCTCAGTGAAGGGTTTTGGATTAATGGTGTTTGGTGGCGTGGCGGGGTCGTTATCGAGGTCAAAAGGTTCTGCATCGCTGGGCAGGCCAACGACTTGGTGTTCTAAATGCGGGACGACGTCCGTTCTGCCTGATTCCCGACGTTGGGTACTCTCACCCGCCAGGAACGTGCCGGTGGCGCCATTGTAGGCATGCCCAATCTCGTGAAAGAGGCCGTTTACGGGAAACCCTGTAAAGGTACCGTCAGCTCGCTCCCGGGTAGACTGGGGGTCATAAAAAATGTGGGCACTATTGGCGCCCAAACCGGCCACACCATTTTGGATGATTCCCTGCTCCGATGGGGTGAGAGCTTCGTATGCCTCAGGTGTCAGCTCGTCCTGATCAGTTCTCCAGAAAATGTATGACGTGTTGCCCGAGTCACCTCGTTCGATGGTGACTTTGCCGCCGTTCAGCACGGCGAGTTCATCCATTTTGGCAAGGGTCTGTTGGCCTAGCGGCGAACTGCGCAGGAATTCGAGGTCGTCGGTTACCCGTTGTTTGAACTCCAGGTGCCCGTCTTTCACGATGAACGCCTGCTCGCCGGCGTTGCTGGGTTTGACCTCGGTGAAAGCCGAGCCTTGGGTACGGTCGAAATGATCACTGGCGTTGGCGTAGATACGGTCTTTGCGCTGATTATTCAAAATGGTGTCGTGGCCTTTCCCTGTATAGAAGGTGGTACGGTCGCGCCCTATAAGAAGATCATCGTCATTGCCGCCATGTGAAACCGTATGCCCGCTGCCTGAGACGAGTACATCTTCGTTGTCGCCACCGTCCAGATAACTCTGCTTGGTGGCGGGACCGTCGCCGGCAATGAGCAGGTCCATGCCCTTATTGCCATACATCACGGCATGGCCGCTTCCCCCAAGGATGGTGTCGTCGCCGTCATTGCCCTCGGCATAGCCGAGACCACTGCCCAGTTGCAGGAAGTCCTTGCCGTTCCCGCCATAGAGTCTGCTCCGGCCGCCGCCTGCCCGGATGTAGTCGTTGCCATCGCCCCCTTCAACGTCAACACGAAGCTTGACGTCATCGTCGATTATTACCGTGTCATCGCCCCCTTGGGTTTCGATCCAGAGGTGCTGCTCCGGGCCCTGTTTTTCTTTGATGTCGAAAAAATAGGGCTTGTCGTTGATCAGGATTTGCAGCTTGTCGCCGGGCCAACTGCGTACATGGATACGGTCCGAATGGTTACCGCTTTCCACTAAAAGCCAATTGTTCATAATCTCCGGCTTTTCAGGGGTCGATGTATCCCAGTCAATGAGTCGACTGATTGTCACGTCGCCGTCAGTGTGCAGCGGGTGTTTTCTGCGGTTACTGCCGTCTGGCGTCAGATCGGATGGGGGATCGTAAGGCGAGGGTTTATCGCGAGGGGCAGGTTGTGGCGTGTGGGTATGAGTGGCTGCGAAATAAACGAGAGGAAATAGCATCGGCGGGGCCTTCACATTCAATGAGGTGAGCATCTGATTGCGCATCAGGGCTGCCCATTCCGTGGTGGGTTGGCTGAAAGTGTTCCGCAGGATGGCGAGAAGCTTGGTGCAAAATGTTTCGTGCCGGCGGTGATCGGCGGGCCAAACGCGCCCTTTGAAGGCAGGTGGATAAGCGACGGCTTGAGCGGTCTCGCTCTGCGCAGGGAGAGCGAGACGCACGTGTGATCAGCGGTGGTAGTAACCCGGGCCGCCACCGTAGTAACGGTGGTCATGCCAGCCACCACCGTGTGGGAAAATGATGCAGCCGCTCATGCTCAGGATGATCAACAAGGGAATCAGCAGTGTGATTCGACGGAACATTTCAAAATCCTCTAGGGTACTCATAGATTGAATCAGGCGACGGGCAAGCCAAAGTTTTTCATCGCCTGTAACATGAGACCCTGCCGACCCGATTCCATCCCCGCCAGCGGGTATGTATTTGGCATGTTCGGCGATACAAAGTGGATACATTCTCAAGGTTCAGGAACCCGTCATGACGCAAAAGCAACGTTTGAAATACTCGATTCTGATTTCCCTGGTCGTACTGGGGACGATGTTTGGCCTGTCCTACTTGCAGAACACCGGGGTTATCAGCGAAAAAACGTTCCAGTACATCGCCATTGCGGTGGCGGTCACCGTGGTCGTGATCAACGGTGTGATGCGGCGCAAGGTCAAGCCCAACTTCTGATTCAGCTGCGTGGGTCAGGCGCGGCCTTCGAGTACTTTGGCAGCCTCTTCATGGAGGCTGTAGCTTTTGTCGGCATTGAGGGTGATCACGCCCTCGCTGCACAGGCGCTTGAGTACCTCGCGCACGCTGAGAAACGACAACGGGATGCCCAGCTCCAGCAAATGGCTGTGTACCCCGCGTACCCCAAGGGTGCGCTGGTTGTCGGCGGCGGTGAGGAGGGCGTCGATGACCTTCAGCCGGATCAGGCTGGTGCGCAAACCAAAACACTTGAGCAAATGGCGGATGCGCTGATTGCCGTGCTGTTCAGGTGCGCTGCCGAACGCTTGGGCGCCTCTGCCATGAGCGGCCTCGGCGGTCGGTGAATGTCCGTCCGTGGGCAGTTGCGAGTTGTACATGCAAAAAACTCCTTATCAGAGCCTGATCAGGAAAATGATGGCGCTGTTACCTAATAAGACGAACGAGCGATGCAAATCATGAAGTGCCGGATGTAGAAAATTTGTCGGTATCCGCTTTGTCACATTGCAATCGCTCTGGATAGACGTCTTCTGGCTGCTGTTCCCGTCACACCGGCCACACTTCGCCGGCGAAAATCTGCAGGTCGCCGGTCAAGTCATCCGCAGGGGTGAGGGTGCCCGAGGGGCCGGGGCGTGGGTCCGCCGAGCGAACGCCGTAGTTAACGCGTCCGGCTCTTCCATACACGGCGATGCCGGTGGCGCCGGTCAATTCGGAGAGGCCCAGAACATTCTGGGTGGTATTGAGATGATGGCGCCCTACCAGGGCAACCCACTTGTCCTCGCCTGCGTGTTGCTCGATGGTGCGGGTGGCGTAGTAGTTGAACTCTTCGAGTCGTCGTTTGGCCTGCGCAGGTGTCTTGATGGGGCCGCCGAACAGGTGGCGTTCGTCGTTGTGCCGCGTCAGGTAAAAATGGTCAAGCGGTACGATTTCGATCCCGTTGTCTTCGAATTTTTTCAACAGTTCGCCCAGGGTCGGGCGTTGGTTGGGAGGGCGGTATATGAGCCCGATCCGGCCCATGCCATCGTCTTTCCAGCGCATGATTTTGTCGTACACCAGGCCTTCGACGAATAGCTTTTTTACCTTGTTCTGAACAAACACATCGACGTTGTCATACAAAGTTCGGAAAGCCGCCAAGCTGCTGTGGGATTCGCCGAATACCAGGCCAGGCGCCGTGCGAAAAGCATCGGCAATCACATCGCTCGTTTTCTTTGGCGCGGGAATGTTTGGAAACTCGGGGCGGGGGGGCAGCCCGTTTGCGGCCATGTGCGTATAAAAATCGCGCATTTCCTGGGCGAATTTCTCATGGGTTGCCTGCTTTCTGCTGGGGGTGAAATGGCCCTCGATGGGGCGGCCACGAATGCTGCTCACGTACTCGGCGTCGGGCAAATGGTCGATTTTACGCACCGGCTCGACTGGCAGCCCAGCCGGCGGTTGACTGAGTGGCGGACGTGACGGTCGGCTCAGCGGGTTGAAGCGATGATCACGAGCCGATCGCCCCGGGTGTTGGGCAGTGGGTGAGGGCGGCATCAGCGTATGGGTAGGGGTGAATGCGTCGAGTGCGGGCCCGTAAGGCTGCATGGCGTCTGAATCGAAGGCATACCATTTACCGTGTTGGCGTATGGCCGAGCCTTCCACTTGCTGCGTACCCACCTGTAAAACGCCTGTTGCGGCGGCCTCGTAACGTTGGCTGGCGATGACCAGCGACTGGCCGTTGGCCGTGCCGCGCAGCTTGCGGATGCCTTGCGCGCTGGCGCTGATGCCATCCGTGACAAGTCTGCCCGCACCCACCGCCAGGTCAACGCTGCCACTCAACGGGTTGAAGGCGTTGAGTGCGGTGACCCCGAGGATTTTGCCGCCACGCGCCAAGGCACCCAGGGTTGAACCCGCGTTTGTCACTGCCTTGCCGAGCTTTGCGGTAGCGCCCAACCCGGCCGTCACAAAGCCAAATATATCCAGCGCCAGGTCAATCGCGCCGTCCTTGTAGTGACCGTTGCGCAAGTGGGTGATGGCCGAGCGGAGGGGGATCAGGTTCAATAATGCGTCCGTTGTTGAACTCACCCATTCGCGTCGCGCCTCGTCCGGGGTTTCGCCTGCGGCGTATTGCTTGACGGCAGGCTCATCAAACCCCAACGCCTTGATCAGTGCGTCGGCGATGTAGTGGGTTCGCGGACTTTGGAACGTGTTGAAGGTGGGGTATTGCGGTTCCTTTTCTTCGGCGTCGTAGTTGTGGGTTGAGCGATTGGGATGAAACGCTTCGATTTTGTTGACTTCGTCCGACACGTATTGGTGGGGCCGGCTGATCCTGCCCTGGTCAACCTTGGAGATGATGCCGGTTGTGGTATCGAATTCGTATGTCTGATGGCTGTTTTGATATTCGCTGTGTACGAGGATCTTTGGGCTGGTGTGGAAGAGCTTGTCTTGGGCGAAAGGAATCAAGCTGGTGCGGTAATCGTTTTCCTTGAAAAAACTGATTTTTCCATAATTGAGGCGCGTTCGATCTGCCAACGGCAGGCGGTCAATGGCACTGATGAGTGAGTATTTTTTTACCTGTTTGATAGTGTCCAGCGCGTCGGTAAATGCCGTGTCGAACGCCTGCGGGATATTGAAAGACGGGCTTCGGGTGAACTGCGCAAACGCCTCAAGATCGATGTCGGCGCGCGCGCCTCTGACCAGCCAGCTCTGCGCGTCGATTTCCAGCCCCTGCTGAGTGATGTCGAGCATCGAATAGGCTTGGCTGAAGCGCGGGGCCTTGGGGTCGTTGGATTTATAGTTGATGTGCAACACGCGGTCCTCAAAGTCACCGCGTTCGCCGAAGGTGGCTTTCAGCAGATCCAGCGCCATCTGTTTGCGGCTGGGCAGTGTCGCGCCGACTTCTTTGGACGCGGCGCTCAATTCGCTGTGTTGGGTATTGAAGGCTTCGCGGGTGTACTCGATTTCTGCGTTGTTGTACGCCGCATCATCTTTGGCGTAGAGAAAACCGTTCACCACGCCCCAATCGATCAAGGCGGCCTTCTGCGCCGCTTCACCCGCCGGTGCTATTGAGTCGGCATGGCGCATGACCTCGGCAAAATCCATGTGCATTGCCTTGCCGGGTGCCTGGGCTTCAATCGCAGCCACGGCGATGCACAAGTTGGCCCATGCCTGGCTGCCGTACACCACCGTGGCGGGAATATCCTTGACCAGATATTGCGGCGCCACCCGTGCCAGCAGCAACCTGGCGCCGAGATCCGCGCTAGCGAGGGAAGTCTTGCCGCTGTCGCTCAGGTGTTTGGCCAGTGCGCTGATCACACTGGCTGGCGACATGCCCCAGTGACTGTCGGCAGCGAGGTTGAAGCCCGCGACGGTATTTCTGCCAGGCTGTTCGATGGATTCGGGGTCCAGCCCCAAGTGGATCGCGCTCAGTACATAGTCGTTTGCGCTGGTATCGGTCGCGATGCCGCCGACTTTGGCCTGTATCGCCTGGCCCAGCTCCTGCGCCTTGGGGGTATCGAGGAGTTTCTCCAACGCCTTGGCCGGGTCCTGTAGCTCGGTACCGGATAGCGGATTACCTTCCAGCAGATACCCCAATGCTCCGCGCCGAGGGTCGAAAAGGGGCAGGCCCGGCAGTTTCTCGGTGTTGTCGGCAACGACGTCGCGCACCACGCGCTGGTGTTCCACGCTCAGCGGCAATGCCCAACTGAGCCCGCCGCCCAAGTTGCCCAATGGGTGCGACAACGAATGATTGATCAGTGCGTCGGCCATGTCGAAAAGGTCTTCACGCGTGGCCGGAATGTACGTGCCGTGGTGTGTGATGAAGCGCTCAAGGCTGATTTTCTGCGGCGATTGACGCTGAAGCGCCGAGTCTGGATCGATGTCCATCAGGGTTTCTTGCAGTGCGCGCAGCACTGCTTCGGCGCTGGCTTGCGGTGCCAGTGACTGGGCGGCCTGCTTGAGTTGGCGGGCGAGCGTTTGCAGGTTGCGCCTGTGCGCCAATGCGGTTTTGAGGGCCTGGTGGTTGTCATTGCTGTCGACTTCTTGCTCTGTAGGCGGGTCTGCGACCGGAGCCATGTCGTCGGTCGCTAAAGCCGTGGGCAGCAGCGGGTAAACAGGTTGCTGGGACGAGCCGGAGGTTAGGGTGACGGATGTCATGCTGAATACCTTCTTTCACACGGTGAGGCAGTCCTTGCCGACGAACGCCTTTGTATGAAGGCGCTCGTTTGGGTGTTGAAAGCAGGTGCTTGTGTTCCGCTTGCGGGCGGTGCGGGTTGTCAGTATGTGTAACGGAGGCCATCGGCACTTGGACTGGTCACCCTCGTAGCGCAGAAAATGACGCGGCCGCATTCGTACCTAAATTATTCGCGGGCTTTTGCGTTCTTACGTTGGGGTGATTGCCCTGTGAGGCGGTTTAATCTGACGGTGGGGTCTGCGTGATTATTTGTAACGGGTTGTCCCGGGTGTGTGTGACGGCGCTGTTGCTGGGTGTGAGCCTGGCCGCATCCGCGCGCGAGGCGGTGGTGCAGGCGGCGGACATCCGACGCACCAGTTTCGGTGTGCCCCATATCCGCGCCAGTGATGAGCGCGGCCTGGGCTTCGGCATCGGTTACGCCTATGCCCAGGACAACCTGTGCCTGCTGGCCAACGAGGTGGTTACGGTGAGCGGAGAGCGCGCCAGGTTCTTTGGCCCTGAACAATCGACCCTGGAGGAGCGCAACAACGTTACCAGCGATGTGTTCTTTGCCTGGCTGAATACGCCAGAGGCGGTGGCCTCGTTCTGGGCGGCGCAGAGCCCACCGATCCAGCAGCGTATCGAAGGGTACGTCGCCGGCTACAACCGTTATCTGACAGAGCAGGGCGCTCCGGCCCAGTGCCAGGCGGCGTGGGTACGGCCGATCACGCCGCAGGATGTGATCAAGCTGACGCGCAGGCTGCTGGTGGAAGGCGGCGTCGGCCAATTCGCCGAAGCCCTTGTCGGCGCGACGCCGCCCAACACCACCACCCATCGGCAGGGCGACGCCAAGGCCTTTGAGCTGGCCGCTGCGCATCAACAGCGTTTCACTCTGGACCGAGGCAGCAACGCCGTCGCCGTGGGCCGTGACCGCTCATTCAACGGGCGTGGCATGCTGCTGGCCAATCCGCATTTCCCCTGGATCGGCGGCATGCGCTTTTATGAGATGCACCTGACCATCCCTGGCCAGCTGGATGTGATGGGCGCTGCACTGCCGGGCTTGCCGCTGGTGAATATCGGCTTTAACCAGCATGTGGCCTGGACCCATACCGTCGACACGTCCAAGCATTTCACCGTGTATCGCCTGACCCTCGATCCCAAGGATGCCACGCGCTACCTGCTGGACGGTAAATCCATCCCGCTGGATAAAACCACGCTGACGGTGCAGGTCAAACAAGCCGATGGCAGCCTCAAAGAGCAGGCGCATACCGTCTACCGTTCGCAATTCGGCCCGGTGGTGCAATGGCCTGGCAAGCTTGATTGGGACAACCGTTACGCCTTCAGCCTGCGCGATGCCAACCTGGGCAACGACCGCGTGCTGCAACAGTGGTACGCGATGAATCGCGCCGGCAGCGTCAAGGAGCTGCAAACCGCGGTACACACCCTGCAAGGCATCCCGTGGGTCAATACCCTGGCTGCGGATGACCAGGGGCAGAGCCTGTTCATGAACCTGTCGGTGGTGCCCAACGTCAACGCGGCCAAACTCGCGCAATGCAGTGACCCACGGGCCGGCCTGCAATTGATCGTGCTCGACGGTGCCCGCAGCGCCTGCGCCTGGGACGTCGACCCACGCGCTGCCCAAGCCGGGATCTTCGCGGCCGACCAATTGCCGCAACTGGAACGTACCGACTACGTGCAGCATTCCAACGATTCGGCCTGGATGGTCAACCCCAAGGCGCCCCTCACCGGTTTTTCCCCGGTCATCAGCCAGGACAACACTGGCCTCGGCCCCCGCGCACGTTTCGCCGTGCAACGCCTGCAGTCGCTGGACAACCGGCCGATCAGCGTTGCCGACCTGCAAAACATGGTGATGGACAACCAGGTCTACCTCGCCAGCCAGGTGATGCCCGATTTGCTCGAATTCTGCGCCAAGCACCTCGGCGCCGACACCGCCACGCTGCAACCGCTGTGCGCCAGCCTGCAAACCTGGGACCAGCGCGCCAACCTCGACAGCGGCCTGGGCCTGGTGCATTTCATCAACCTGATGCAACACCTGCAGCACAGCCCTGACGCCTGGCGTGTCGCCTTCGACCCGGCCCAACCCCTCACCACCCCACGTGGCCTGGCCATCGAGCGAGCGCCCGTCGCCAAGGCCCTGCGCGAAGCCATGCTGGCCTCGACCGTCGAGGCCGGCCAACTCGGGCTCACCGCCAACAGCCGCTGGGGCGACCTACAAGTCTCCGGCCAGACCCCAATCCACGGCGGCCCGCAACAGCTTGGCATCTACAACGCCATGCAAACCGTGCCCCGCGCCGATGGCAAACGCGAAGTGGTCAGCGGCAGCAGCTACCTGCAAATCGTCACCTTCGACGCCAACGGCCCCCGCGCCCAAGGCTTACTGACATTCTCCCTGTCCAGCAACCCTGCATCGAAATACGCAAAGGACCAGACACACGCATTCTCCGAAAAAAACCTCCGCCCGCTGCCCTTCAGCGAAGCGCAGATCAAGGCCGATCCGCAGTACCAATCGCAGGTCATCAAAGAGTAGGGCGCGCACGCAACCCCTTGATGCCAGGGCAGAATATTTTTTGAAATCAAGGGGTTGCAGGCAAAAGCAAATGAGTACATAATGGCGCCCATCGAACGCAATAAAGCATTAAAAACTTCAATGTATTCAATGAGTTAGAGTAGAGGCACGCTTTACATAGCCCACTCAAGTTTGTATGCGGTGAGTGCCAGCAACCAGGGTACTGATCGTTTGAGGCCGAGTAGCAAAATGGTTATGCAGCGGATTGCAAATCCGCCTACGCCGGTTCGATTCCGACCTCGGCCTCCACTCTTAGAAACCCCGTAGATTAACGTCTACGGGGTTTTTTATTGCCTGCGATTTGGTCATCGCTTCCGCAACCCTACCTTTTTATCGGCAAATTTGAGGCGCCGTTATCGGCAGAGATCTCTTCGATGGGACGTGCGATTGTGATCAAGGCTGAGGAGCCTAAGCGTCCACTAACGGCCCAGAGTGTGTAAAAACGCTTCGTCAAAATTGAAGTGCGTGCGTCTACGTCAAATCTGAAATTTATCGGCACGTCAGAGATGTGGATTTCGCTCAGATGCGCGATCCTTAGTCCGGTTTTGAGTACCTGTCGCGTTCGAAAACGTTTTTACACCGACTCGGCCAGAAGCGGTTATTTTCGAGCTGATAAACGTCACCGTTCGCAGTGACTGCTTTTCGGCAATTGCGAAATCAAAGCTTCGAGTGGTGATGCTTCTGTTAACTCAGAGGATACGACCTCGCCGCCACGCGCAATGACATCCAAGGTTGTATCCTGGAACGTAACCACCCAATGCCTCGCGCCCAATGTCCGCCAGTAGTTCGTTTCCTCAGTACCTGTCAGTTCGTTGAAAGAGTACGGCTGCAAGCCGCTCGCCACGTAGCGATGGCGCCCCAAGCCTTGATCATTGATGGGGGCCAGACGATGGTCTATAAGCCCCGTAAACCTCACGACGGCAAGCGTTTCGTTTCCTGGCCGGAAGTATGCCACCCAGAGGCTAGCTGACTCCGCCAGTATCGCGGGTGATTCAGGAGTACCCAACTCGGGGGCGATGCACCAGATTGAGGATGTGACGTTTTGCATTTTTCCTATCGCCTTAAGGCCAGAGCCAGGAGGGGGTTTCAACAAGCGAATACTAAGCCTTTTTGCGGCGTTTTCTACCTCTCGCAAAAAGGCCGAAATCGGCCAGAAGCGGTCCTTTGAAAGCGTCTACGGAATAAGGACCGATTCAAACCATTTGGCGTAAGGTGCAGGTTATGCCGCATTAAGAATCTAGTACCTCAATCGGTGACGATTACCCCGAATCAATTTGTGATGTCGAGCGCCGCAAATGGCTTACTCACTCACATCGTGAGCATCCGATTTAGGATGCACGATGGTTTACGGGCCTTCCCCCGGCCGCTTGCGTTTTTTTGGATGTGCCCTATAGATCAACGGCAAGTGATTCTTGGCAATTCGCGGATGCATGCAAACTCCAAACGGTAACAATTAACGCTCTACAATCCTTGCCGATTTGCGATACCTGTAGGCCCACGAATGCCGAGAGGCATCGTTTTGAAAATGGATTGTCATGAGTAACTGCACAAGGATTTGCTGTGTGATTGCCTGTGTATTGGGCGTTTTCAATCCAGTACTGGCCGAGGATCAGCTTCGGCGCGCAGACCTGATGAGTGTTTACCAGCAAGCAGTCATTAACGATGCAAAGCTTTCCGCCGCCCGACACGCGTTTGGTGCACAACGTGAGGCTATCCCTCAAGCGCGAGCGGGGTTACTTCCCACCCTCAGCGCTGGCGGGTCGGTGGAAGCGGTGCGACTGGAACGCGACCAACCTTCGTTGACGCGTACCCGTAATCAAAAAGTATTCCAAGCCAATTTAAATCAACCGGTGTTCCGGCTTGATCGCTGGTTTGCGCTTGAAGCATCGCGGGCAAGTACCGCTCAGGCAGAACTGGAGCTGTCGGCAAAAGAGCAGGAATTGATGTTAAGCGCTGCGCAGGCTTACTTTGAAACGCTGCGCGCGCAGGACTTATTGGCCGCATCCAAGGCTGAAGAGGTAGCGTTGCTGCGCCAGCAGCAGCAAGCGCAGGCTCGTTTGGACAATGGCGCTTCAAGCATTACCGATTTACTGGATGCGCAGGCTGCCTTCGACACGGCCACCGCTAATCGCAAGCTGGCTGAGCGAAAAGTGGAGGATGCCTTCGAGGGGCTTTCTCGACTGACGAAACAGCGCTATTCGTCCATTGAGGCGATTGCGCATCAACTTCCCATAGAAACGCCTCAGCCCAATGACTCAAATGTGTGGGTCAGCCGGGCTGTGCAACAAAATCTTGCGTTGTTGGCGAGCAACTATGCCGTCGCCGCCGCCGAGCATACGCGTAGCCAACGCAAGGCGGGTTTTGCGCCGACGCTGGATGCGGTGGTCTCCTATCGCAAGGGCGATAACGACAATTTCGGCTACAGCAATCCCACGGATTTTGGGCGTTCCGGCTATTACGGCGACGTCGCGCAACGCAGTGTGGGGCTTGAGTTGAATATTCCGCTGTACTCGGGCGGTTCTACGCGTTCCCAGGTGCGTGAAGCCACCGAGCGTTTGGCACAGAGCGAGGATGAGCGCGAAGACCAACGTCGCGAAGTCGTGCAGAACGTGCGTAATTTGCACCGCGCCGTCAACTCCGATACCGAGCAAGTGATCGCGAGGCGCCAGACCATCCTGTCCAGCCAGGCGTCTGTTAAAGCCAACCAGGTTGGGCGTGAACTGGGCTCACGCAATACGGCCGACGTGCTCAATGCCCAGCGTCAGCTCTACAACGCAGTCAGGGATTACAACAATGCACGCTACGACTACATCATCAACACGTTGAAACTCAAACAGGCCGTCGGGACGCTGAGTCCAGCCGATCTCTCCAGCCTGGCTATGTACCTGACTAAAAACTACGACGCCGATAGAGACTTTCTGCCGGTGGATGCACGAAATCAGCGTTAATCAAGGTGCACACTTCAAGCTTCCACAAGACCCCACTGTCACACAACCACCATGAATCTGGCGTAAGTGTGTGCTGCACTTTTTGATTGAACACTTTTGAACTGGCATGGATGCGCTATGAGCGAACAAGGCTCACATACGGAATTACCTGTAGACACGGGGCTGGCCTGTTTGGTGGTGCTGGCTCGCCTGCATGACATTGCGGTGAGTGCCGAGCAGTTGGCTCACGAATTTGGCCCCGAAGGTCGCTCTTGTGCAAAACAGGAATTGCTATTGGCGGCGATGAAGTCGGGCCTCAAGGCCAAGGCTATCCACACGACGACGGGGCGCCTCGACCAAACCCCACTTCCGGCGATTGCGACAGACCTTGATGGCACCTTCTTTATCATTGCCAGGGTCGACCAGGGAAAGGCGCTGATTCACGATCCCCGTCAGGCGCGTGCCGAAGTCATCGACTATGAAACGTTGCAGTTACGATGGACCGGCGAGTTGATTCTCCTGCGATCCGAAACGGGGTCGTCCAATCAACCTTCTCGGTTTGATTTCACTTGGTTTATTCCAGCCATCATCAAGTACCGCAAGTTGCTCGGTGAAGTGCTGTTGGTGTCGTTCGTACTGCAAGTGTTTGCGCTGCTGACGCCACTGTTTTTCCAGGTGGTGATGGACAAGGTATTGGTCCATAACGGGCTTACGACTCTGGACGTGGTTGCCACCGGATTACTGGGCATCATGATTTTCGAGTCGGCCTTGAGTGGCCTGCGCACTTACCTGTTTGCCCACACCGCCAGCCGCATTGATGTCGAGCTGGGTTCGCGGCTGTTCCGTCATTTGGTCAATCTGCCCTTGGCGTACTTTCAAGCTCGGCGGGTTGGGGACTCCGTTGCCAGGGTGCGGGAGCTCGAAAACATCCGCAGCTTCCTCACCGGCAACGCCATTACTGTGGTGCTCGATGTGCTGTTCTCAGTGGTGTTTATCGCGGTGATGTTCTACTACAGCGCGTGGCTGACCTTGATTGTCCTGTTGTCGCTGCCCTTGTATTTCTTGGTATCGCTGATCGTTACACCCATCCTGCGTGCGCGTTTGCAGGATAGCTTTGCACGCGGTGCGGAAAACCAGGCATTTCTGGTAGAGACCGTGAATGGCATCGATACGGTGAAATCCATGGCGGTTGAACCTCAGGTCGTCCGCAAATGGGAAGACCAGATTGCAGGCTACGTCGCCGCAGGTTTCAAGACCCAAAACCTTTCGGCGATTGCCAACGAAAGCGTGTCCTTTATTGGGAAACTGGTCACGGTGGCGACGCTTTGGATGGGCGCACGACTGGTGATTGACGGTCAATTGACGGTGGGCGCACTGATAGCGTTCAACATGATGGCCGGCAGGGTCTCCCAACCGATTATGCGTCTGGCGCAGCTCTGGACCAGCTTTCAGCAGACCGGCGTTTCTGTGCAGCGCCTGGGGGATATTCTGAACTCGCGCACGGAAATGGCTCAGGCGGCGCGCAGTGCGCTACCACCGTTGAAAGGTCATATTGAATTTGACCAAGTGCATTTCCGGTATCGGGTGGATGGCTCTGAAGTCTTGCGCGGTATCAGCGTGCAGATCGAGGCAGGGCAAGTCATTGGCGTGGTGGGGCGTTCGGGTTCTGGAAAGAGCACGCTGACGCGTTTACTCCAGCGCTTGTATGTTCCGGAACGTGGGCGAGTACTGGTCGACGGCATGGATCTGGCGTTGGCCGATGTGTCGTCGTTGCGCAGGCAGATTGGTGTGGTGCTCCAGGACAACATGCTGTTCAACCGCAGCATTCGGGAAAACATCGCACTCACAGACCCCGGTATCGCGTTGGAGTCGGTCATGCAGGCCGCACAGATGGCCGGCGCCCACGAGTTCATCCTGGAACTGCCTGAAGGCTACGACACCGTGGTCGGGGAGCACGGGGCCTCCTTGTCTGGCGGCCAGCGTCAACGAATCGCCATCGCTCGCGCGTTGATCGGCAACCCGCGCATCCTGATTTTCGACGAAGCCACCAGCGCGTTGGACTATGAGTCGGAGCGCGTCATTCAGCAGAACATGCAAAGCATTTGCGCTGGTCGCACCGTCATCATCATTGCGCATCGGCTGTCCGCAGTGCGTGACGCCCACCGCATTCTGGTGGTGGACCGCGGACAAATTGTCGAGCAGGGATCCCATGCTGAATTGTTGGCACATCAGGCAGGACATTACTCACGCCTGCACCGCATGCAACAAGGATAAAAACAGGGCAGGGAGATAGTCAGCATGGCATTGGCACTGCTACAGCGTTATCGGCAAGTCTGGAGAGAGTCCTGGGGCCAGCGCAAGAGGATGGAAACGCCCAAGCGATTACCCCATGAGCTGGCGTTTATGCCGGCCGCTTTGACCTTGCAGGACAGCCCGGCGCATCCGGCCCCGCGAGTCTTCGTCTGGGGGATCGTGCTGTTTTTTGTCCTAGCGCTTGCCTGGGCTTACTTTGGAACCATCGAAGTGGTGGCCGTCGCCCCCGGGAAAATAGTCCCCAGTGGTAAAACCAAGCTGATCCAATCCAGCGAAACTGCGGTGGTCAAGGCGATCCACGTCAGTGACGGGCAGCGTGTGCAAGTGGGTGAGGTGCTGATCGAACTGGATGCGACTTCGGCTGATACTGAGGTACGACGCACGCAGGGTGACTTATTGGCAGCGCGTATTGATCGCGCCCGTAGTACGGCGATGCTGAAGGCTATCGAGCACCAGCAAGAGCCGATGCTGGCGCGTGACAGCCTGGTGGAGGTCAGCCCCGAGCAGACGCTGAGAGCTCAACGCTGGTTGCAAGGGCAATATCAGGAGTATCGAAGCCAGTTGGCGCTGGCAGACGCTGAGATTCTGCAGCGCACTGCGGACATCCAGGCTGCGCAGGTGCAGGTGGCGAGCTTGCGTCAGGCGTTGCCGATCGCGACCCAGTTGGCTGAGGACTATCAACGCTTGCTAGCCCAGCAATATGTTGCCCGCCATGAGTACCTGCAAAAGGAACAAGCACGCTTGGATGTGTTGCGCCAACTGAGTGTGCAACAGGCCAGCGTATTGCAATCCACGGCAGCCCGGGGCGAAGCACAACGTCGACGCGAAGGCGTGGTGGCGCAGACTCGACGCGCCATGCTGGATCTGCAACAAGAGGCTGTCCAGAAGGAAGCGAGCCTGGTTCAGCTGCTGACCAAGGCCCGCTATCAAGAAACCCTTACCCAGCTCAAGGCGTCGGTAGCTGGCACTGTCCAGCAACTGGCGGTGCATACCGTGGGTGGTGTGGTAACGCCAGCGCAGGCATTGATGGTCATCGTGCCTACCGACCAGCCCGTTGAAGTGGAAGCCCTGCTGGAAAACAAGGATGTGGGTTTTGTCCACGCCGGCCAGGCGGTGACCGTCAAGGTGGAAACCTTCACCTTCACCCGTTATGGCACCGTTGAAGGGGAGGTGATCGGGGTGTCCAACGATGCGATAGACGATGAAAAACGTGGGCCCGTCTACAGCAGCCGGATTCGATTGAAAGAAGATCATTTGAATATCAAGGGCCAACGCGTTGCGCTATCGCCGGGTATGTCGGTGACGGCGGAGGTCAAGACGGATCAGCGTCGGGTGCTGGATTACTTCCTGAGCCCTTTGCGTCAGCATGTTCAGGAGAGTTTGAGAGAGCGCTAGGCGGACTATTTTCATGGATGGGGTTCGGTCTGGCGCGGTTCAAACCGTCATAGGTTCAGGCCCTCACGTTCGATGGGGTAATTGATCACGATTTGGATGGTCGGATTGGAAGAAATTTTATGCGCGTAAATCGTGTTTTTTTGCGCCGAAATATGGTCAGAATTTTCTTTTTTTTCTGGCAGGCCTTAAGGGGCGTGGCAGCTATCTTGTTGCTGGGTCTGTTGGGACTGTTGGCAGTTGCATTAGTCACTTATCTATCTGAAGTTCAAAAAAGAACCGAGGCGGCGCCAAATGTGTCTTCGGGAAACCGTCCGGGTTGGGTATGCGGGAAAATTTTGGGCACTGTGATAGAAGTACCGAGTAGTTACGTCCTATTCTGGGCTGAATATGAAGGGAAAAGCTCATGGGAAAAAGGCTTTACCGAAAATAAGAAAGGCTGTGATGCTAATTTTTCTTCGGTATCAATGGCGCTGTCTTGGCCATATCTTCTACCTGTGAGAACGAGTGAGTATACGACGACCCCCTACGGAAAATTTCAAGGTGTGGTGTTGACGCTTGAACAGATTGCTGTCAGGCATGGAGATCTTGATTATCTGATAAATAATATGCTGGAGGCCTCTGCATCTAAAGTGGAAAGTGCGGATAATTATCAGAAGGAGTTGGGGTTGTTTCTTCAGGAGAAAGATAATAAATATTTGCCCGGCGAAGTAAATGGCTACTATTGGAAGCGCAGTGCGGAGAAAGTGCCCGTAGTATTTTCCTGTCGACGATATAAAACTGAAAAGGAATTTTATGAATGCACAGGCTATTTTGTCATTGAAAAAATAGGTGCACTTGCGAAAGTTGAACTTGCTCCGAGTAAACTTAAGGACTGGCCAGCGGTTGTAGATGCCATGAACGCCTTCGTTCTCTCAAATATCAAACAGTAAAATTTAAGGTGCCGTGATGCCTCAAATATAGGTGCGCCTGTATCTGATGCTGATGTGGCACGCATTTTAAATCAGATGGCCCGTGGTTACCTTTCTGCTTTAGATAGTAAGCTTGAGACAAACGGAGGCAGTCCCATTTCTTCTGATGTCACGCACCAAGAAGCATGGGGTTTTCATACAAAAGTATTTGAAGATAATGGCCTGTCGAAGGACGCATGGACATTGAATTCTGTACTTTCGAATATCACAGAAAATACTAGGGAAAGCTATTGGCAAAATGTTCTTGATTCTGCTGGTGACATTAAAAAAGAGCTACTATTGGCTATTAATACTGTCCAGCTTATGTCGCTCGCGACCGTGGCCGGCTCTGGGGCGAATAAAGAACTTGCTCAAAGCTGGATTAACAAGGTCGACTCTCCAACTGGGTATTACAATGTTGTTACCCAATTGCTGAACAGTACGAAGGATCCTGCTCTACCCGACGCGAAGACTACGCTCGACAATATCCGTAAAATAGAGATAGAGCCAAATGGCGACATGATCTTGACGGTTCCCCTTTCATCATCTTCTGTCGGTGAGGCCACGCTGCTTTATACGAAAGATAGCGTTCAAGTCAGCGTCGCAGGTATTTCGTTGATGGAAGTACCCAAGGACTCGATCATTTCGGTCGGTAAACAAAATGTTTCCGTATCACACAGCTATGGCGACTTGTCGGCGGCCTATCGCTTGACGGCTCAAGGTGTGGTCGTCGCGTGGAAAAACGCCGAGGGTGGATTAGCGGTAGAACAGACTTACGGTTTCGATGGGCTGCCGGTAAACACTACCTGGAAGCAGAACGGTCAAACCTTCACGGGCCCCGCGCCCGATCTGGCTGCGTTTATCAGCCAGACGTCTACCCAAGCTGGCGCGCTGGTCTTGTCCCAGACCGTAGTATCCCAGCAGGCACAGACAGGCACGCTCCTGAGTACGCCTGCCGAGGGTGCGATCGCCGCTGCGGAAAATGCCCTGTCCTTGAAGGCTCTGCAGCATCGTTTGGCCCAGGAACCCTATTCTGATCGCTGGTCACCCACTGCATTGGGCGCCAGTATTCCTTTTGCACTGAGGTTGTCGAACGGCTTACAGGCGGCAATCCAGCAAGTACTGAATATCGCTCAACAGGGCTGGAGCACTTACAACGTTGGCATCGTCACCATCCTACCATTGGAGGTGTCGGGTTCTGGTCGATACCACCTGCCGCTGGTGCTAGACCTGACGGGGAGTGGCATCAAACTGCTGCCACCGTCACAAAGTAACGCAGTGTTCGATCATAACGCCGATGGGGCAAAAAGCGCGGTGGGCTGGGTCGGGGCGGACAATGGCATCCTGGTGTTTGACACCAACGGCAATGGGGCTATCGACAATGCTACCGAGTGGTTTGGTGAGTCCTTCGCGGTACCGGGAAGCAAGGCGTCGGTTGGGAAAAATGGCTTTTCAGCGCTCGCGACGCTCGCCGCTGCCGGGAGTACGGTTTTTTCTCGGGATACCGCGTTGATCAACCCTTTCACCGGCGGCAATTACTTTGACGGTGTCAAAGTATGGGTCGACGCGGATCAGAATGGCATTTCCACGCCTGAAGAATTGAAAACATTGACTTCTCTGGGTATCGCATCCATTGATCTGATATCGACGCATGACGGCCGTCAGGTGGGAGGGGGGTTAATCGATTCCACCGCCGGTTTTACGTTCACCAATGGCACACGAAGAGATATTGCCGATATTGGGTTGGCCGAGAAAACCGAGGCCGCTCAAGGGGCCGCCCCCATCAACCCAGGCACCCTGATATTTGCCGATTATGCCTCCAAAGGTTATGCGATACATTCGTGCGGGTTTATTTAGGCGTCCATGCCATGACTTTTTAATATGGACGGTTAGGAAGGTTTTATTTTGTCGAGTTTCTTCTGCTCGATCTTTCTCAACTTTAGTGCTGACTCAATTAGCGGGACTAGACTCTTATCAAGTTCGCAAAGCGTGGATTGTATTCTAAAGGCCGTAAGGTCTGCTTCTTTGTCGGGAAGCTGTATCAGCCAATGAGTTAGGTATTCAAGTGAGGTAATAATCCTCTCTTGGTTTTGGTGGGTTTTCGATAGTGCTGCTAAAATTAGATGTAACTCATGCATGTGGCCACCAATATACGTGTCTTTGTTTGACAGGGTGGATGGAGTTGTATGGTTGACTAGTTTAGTTGTTGCATGCCTAGTTGGGATATGTTGTGGGGCGAACTGTTTCGGTTTTGTACTGCCTTTTGTGTGCTCGAAAAGTTTTGGGCTAAATATGAAATATTTCTTCAAGTGGTATTACGATTTGTTTTAGATAAAATCCTTCGTTTCTTATGGATATAAATAACCGGTCTCCACGAGTTAGTTTTTTAAATTTTTTGTTCAGTCGGCTTATGCACATGCCGATGCCTTTATATGTGTTGGGGTTTTTTTCAATGCGCTCAGCAATCGAGTAGTGACTCATAGGCTGTCTAAAATTTTGTGAGAATACTGTGAGTATTTTGAATTCCATTATTGTTAAGTTCATCGAAAGTGTGCTGCTTATGATTGATCTTTCTTTTTTTTAAAAGCCATGTACATTTTTTGAGCATTTGTTATAGCCCTTGGGGTTTTGATTTAATTGCGATGACTGAACTCGGTATCTGGGAGATGGGAATAGTTTTTTGTCTATCGGCTGTACCTACGCTTTTGAGGGGTGAGTGAATTTGTATTGTTAAGAGTCAGGCAAAGATGAAGGTGAATGAAAGAGTGTCTGATTTAAATTGGTGGGTACCTGCGTCCTGCGCCTAACCGGGGGCCATTTCTCGCAGCAACGCGGCTCGCGATGAAACGGCAACAGACCCTAGAGCTGAAAGCGCGAGATGTTCTCTCGCAATGTCACGCTGGTGCGTGCCAATCCTTCGCTTTCCTGCTGAGCGCTGCGGAAGGCTGCAGCGGATTGCTCGGCGCTTTCGCTGACGGTCACGATGCCACGGCTGATCTGCTCGGCAACGGTACTCTGCTGCTCGGCGGCAGCGGCGATTTGGTGGTTCATGCCGTTGATCCGCTCGATCATGGTTACGATCGTGCTTACCGCGTCACCGGCCTCGGAAACGCCGGACACCGACTGCGCACTGGAGCGCTTGCAGCGTTGCATATGCTGCGAGGTCTCGTCGGCAATTTTCTGCAGACTGGCAATCAGCCCCTCAATCTCTGAGGTGGCCTTCTGGGTACGCTGTGCCAGGCTGCGTACCTCGTCGGCTACCACCGCGAAGCCGCGTCCGGCTTCGCCAGCACGGGCAGCTTCGATGGCTGCATTGAGGGCCAGCAGGTTGGTCTGGTCTGCCACCGACTTGATCACTTCAAGCACGCCGCCGATATTGCCGGTTTCATTCTTCAGCCGGCCCATGGCCATGTTGGACTGTTCGATTGTCTCGGCCAGCTCGCCGATCATGTTGACGGCATCTTTGGCCTTCTGCTGGCTGTACAGGGCCGCGCTATCGGCCTCGCTGGCGGCACTGGCGGCGGATTCGGCATTGCGCGCGACATCCTGCACGGTGGCGGCCATTTGGTGAACGGCGGTGACGATCTGCTCGACCTCGCACTGTGCCGTGGCCACGCTTTCGGCGTTTCTCAGGCTCGATTGGCTAAGCTCCTGGCTGGATTCGGCCACGGTCTGTGAGGACAGGTTTATGCCCTTGGTCATGTCCCGCAGGTTCTCCTGCATGCTCAGCAGGGCGGCCATTATGCTGGCTTGTGGTGGCTCAATCGTGCGCTCGCTAGCGCGCAAATCGCCCTGGGCAACCCGTTGGGCGAGCTGGTTGAGTTCACTCGGTTCGGCACCCAGCGCGCGCAGCAGGTTGCGGCTGATGACGTAGCCCAGTACCGCTGCTAGTAAGACGGCCAGCGCAGTAATGGCGAGCAGCAGGTTGCGTTGTGACAGATAGTTTGCGTCATTTTCGCTGACCTGCAGGTCTGCCTTCTGGTTGGTGTAGCGCAAGAATTCGCCAATTGCCTGGGTCAGCTCGGCCAGTAATGGTGTGCACTGCTCGCTGACCATGCGCAGGGCCTCGTCGTTTTCACCCTTGAACAGGTGTTCGGCAATGGTGTGCGCTACCGGTTTGTAGCGGCTCTCGACCTGCTCGATGGTTGAGAACAGTTCACGTGCTTTGGGCGACACATCATCATGGTTGTCAATTGCCTGGCGTAGCGCAGCGAGGCTGGTGGCCACCATTTGTTCGTTGACGGCAATCGCACCCCGCTGCTGTCCTCTCGCGGTGACATTGCTGTTCAAGGCGATGTTGCGCAGGGCAATCGCGCGCTGGGCGGCGGCGTCGTTCAGTGTGTTGGCCAGGCGGATGCGTGCATCAACGCCATTAACGTAGAGAAAAAAGTCCTTATTGCTGTTAGCCAGGGCGTACAGCGAGATGGCGGCGATCAGTAACATAAACGCGAGCAGGCTGGCATAGCCGGCATAGAGACTGGTCCGTGTAGAGAGCTGCGGAGTGCGCGATGGCATGATGTACCTGCGTAATGGGAGGAGCAATTTAGGGGCACCTGTAAGGGTATGTATTCGCCCTTGGTCCGCATCCTGCGCAGGTATTCTTTTGTTCGACGGCAACGAGTAGCGGCGTTATTTCCTGGCAGGTTGAAGCTTGTACAATCGTTCATGTTTGTACAATTATATTGGCGTGATGTCATCATGACATCACTCGATCCCGATGAACGGTCAGTAGCCTCCGGTTTCTGGCAGGCGCGATAAATAGAGGTCTGGCAGTAGTGCTGACTACTGCTCGGCGGCGATACAGCCCAAGGCCATCTTTGGGCCGATAGAATCCTGCGAGCGCTGTAAAAATGCGTAGCGCTATTTCTGTACAGGTATTTTGTATGGGGGTGAGCTAGGGCGCGCTAATTGTGAGCATGCGCTGCGCTAGGGGCTGTTGCCGTTTCATCGCGAGCCGCGTTGCTGCTAGAAATGGCTCCCGGTTATGGGGGGGCGAGTTCATTCTTAGTTGTAGCTAGAAATCTTGCCGTCTTTAATGGGCTAGGGTCGAATGTGGACTTGCCCCTACAAAACCGGACACCAACTCCCTGTTAAATTGATGCTGCCGCCAAGCGCCTGAACTCCCTCGGCGAGCGATATTTCAAAGCACTGTGCGGATGCTGCTCGTTGTAATGTTCGAAGGCAATTGCCAGGTTACGCAACGCCGTTTCCCGATCCGGTTTGGGCATGTGCGCCACGTAGTCACGCTTGATCGTCTTCACGAAGCTCTCCGCCATCCCGTTGCTCTGCGGGCTGCGAACTGGCGTGGTCACCGGCTGCAAGCCGATCTGTCGAGCAAACAGGCGTGTCTGTTCGGCGGTGTACGCCGAGCCGTTGTCGCTTAGCCATTGCACCGGCGTGGTGGGCAACTGATCACCGAAACGCTTCTCCACGCTTTCCAGCATCAAGTCGCGGATATCATCGCCGCTGTACCCGGTCGGGCTCGCAACCCAGCCGATGGCTTCGCGATCACAGCAATCGAGGGCGAAGGTCACGCTCAGTTTGGCGCCGTCCTCGCAGCGGAACTCAAAGCCGTCCGAGCACCAACGCGTATCGCTGGTTTTCACGGCAATACGGCCTTCGTGCCGACGCGGCACGCCGGGCTGTTTGAGTCGACGCTCCAGCAGCAAGTTGTGATCACGCATGACCCGGTAAACCCGCTTCACATTGATCGCGGGTAGCAACTGGGTTTCACGGGCGCGACGCAGCAATCCCCAGACTCGACGGTAGCCATAGCTGGGCAGTTCACTGACCTGTTGCTGGATTTCGGCCACCAACTCAGCGTCGTTCACAGGCCTGCTTCGCCGTGTCTTGGGCGATACCGATTGCTTGATTCGAACCGTTAATTGCGAGCGCGCCACACCGAGACATTCGCTGACCAGCTTCACTGGTCGTCCCCCGGCAACAAGGGTGAGTGCGCAATCCATTTTCGCGACCGGGCGATCTCCACGGCCTCTTTGAGGATTTCGGCTTCCATCGTTTTCTTGCCCAGCATCCGTTGCAGTTCACGGATCTGCTTGAGCGCATCGCTCAGCTCGGAGGCCGGCACCACGGCTTCGCCAGCACTGACCGCCGACAGGCTGCCGTCCTGATACAGCTTGCGCCACAGGAATAACTGGTTGGCATTGATGCCGTTGCGCCGAGCGACGACCGACACACTTTGCCCTGGCTCAAGGCTCTCGCGAACCATGGCCAGTTTTTGCTCCGGGCTCCAGCGGCGTCGCCGCTCCTGACCCAAAAGCTCCCCACTCTTATCGTTGCTGTTAGTCATAAACATAACCGTTTGCCTATCCCTTATCGTAATGGGGAAACGGTGTCCTGTCTTTCATGGGGCTCGTTCAGAATGGTTCGATTCCTGTCTCGGCCTCCACTCTTAAAACCCCCGTAGATTACCGTCTACGGGGTTTTTTATACCTGCGATTTACGATCCCTTCCGCAACGCTTCAGATGTGTTCCGCAACTTCACCGTTTTAACCGGATTACATACTGGATCACCTCTTCAAGGGTGCCTATGTCTGGAGCGTTGCTCGCTAATGCTTCTGGGCGGCACCATGGATAGTCCAGGCGGGATACCCACTCCATGATGGTGTGAAGATCGGTAGGTGGCAGGGTTTTCATATGCTCGATGGTGATAGTGAGCCGCTCGACAAGTCCCGACTCGGGATTGAACTGCCATCCATATTGACCACAACCGACTCGGACCTCGCCGGAGTTTTTATCGGACATAGCGACCAGCCATTGGCATTGGAACGTTTTGCTATCCGGCTCCGGTGGGTGTCCCAGACAAAAGGTATAGACGTTTTCGAATGTCTGGCCGAAGCGCCTGACCAGCACGTCGCCGATGGACTCAAGGCCTTCAACGTGGGGTGGAAACGAGATAGACCCCGTGTGTACCACCATCTCCAGTTGTGCATCCGGCATAAAAGCCTGGCGCAGCAGATGCGGGCGGTTACTGTCCTTGGCGTTTATGTACTGCTGAATCGACCGTTGAGCTGTGTTCATTGTTTGTCCATTGCATCCATTCGTTGTTGTTGAGGGCAGTGCCGGCATCCAGTAGCGCTTGTTCGAAGGAAAACGAGCAGCCGATGGTGAAGGCAACCAGGTCATCCTGCCACAGGGGCTCTATGTCTGGCAGTTCTTCGCTCATGCGCTAGGGCGGCAAAAATTTCTGAAGGAGCCCCGCTTGGTTAACTGTATCGACCAGTCGACCGGCTGTGTAGGGCAGATGTTGCGTGGACGTCGGAGCTTTCACCCTTCCTGGGAGGGGCGCCTCGCGTAGACGGCCAAAACAATGCGTTCGGAATGAATGAGGTATTCGAGCATTGCGTCGCGAGCTTTGGCCATCTCGTTGCGTTCAACGAGTTCAAGAATCTGAAAGTTCATATCGACGTAGGGCTCATGCAAGAACTCGGCGTCCTGCAACAGCCCAAAAGTCAGCCGTAGCTCTGCAAGTATGCGCCGGAACATGGCGTTCAAGCGTTCACTGTCCGCAAGTTCAACGACGGCCGTATGGAAGTCCATGTTAGCTGTGCCCACTGCCAGCCAGTCCCCCGCGTCCCGTGCTCGTTGGGCCTGTTCTGCCGCTGCGCGCATGTTTTTCTTCGCCGGGTGGCGTGGGTAAGCCTCTGCCAACGCCTGGCATTCGATGAGGCGTCGCACGCGGTAGATGTCGATGACAGCCGCGATGCTGGGAACCACCACGAATACCCCACGGTTGGGCTCGTGTCGTAACAGGCCGTCTTTGGCCAGCGTCCGGAATACTTCGCGCAGGGTGTTTCGCGAGATGCCGAGGTTTTCGCTGAGCACCTGCTCGGACAGCCGTTGCCCAGGTGTGAATTCGCCTTGGGTGACTTGCTGACGCAACTGTTCGGCGATCCGCTCGTTTAGCGTCTGGGCTACGAATGAAGGGGAGGCGGGAAGGGGCATCGAGCGGACTTCTGAGTGGCAGGGGCGATTGGATTCTAGCAGGTTTTGCCCTACTCGCAGTGTCGCTTTTTCCTGTAGGGCTGAAACGGATCCATATTTTGGCATGCATATTGCTTTTTATTATCTGTGTTGGATTGTTGAACAATTCTGTTGAAATGATCATTCAATCGGATGAAGATGGTTGAGTGATCTAAGAAAATAACTCAAACAACTTGGAGAAACGCCCGTGCCCACTGACATCAACTTGTGGCCCTTGCTGGGGGTCGTCGTCATCATCGTGGGCTTCGTCCTGCGCTTTAATCCCATGTTGGTCGTGATTGTCACGGCCGTCGTCACCGCCTTCGCGGCGCACTTTCCGGTCGACAGGATTCTTGCCGCCATCGGCACAGGCTTCATCAAGACACGTAACCTGCCGTTGATCATCCTGCTACCGCTGGCGGTGATTGGCTTGCTCGAGCGTTATGGTTTGCGCCAGCACGCCCAGCGATGGATCAGCAGCATCAAGTCCGCGACTGCGGGCCGCTTGCTGATTGTCTACCTTGGCGCACGCCAGATGACCGCAGCCATCGGTCTTACCAGCCTGGGCGGCCATCCACAAATGGTGCGACCGCTGCTCGCGCCAATGGCAGAAGGTGCTGCCGAAGCCCGTTTTGGGGCGCTGCCGGAGAAGGTTCGCCACAAGCTGCGAGCGTATGCCGCAGCGACCGATAACGTCGGCCTGTTCTTCGGCGAAGATATCTTCGTGGCTTTCGGCGCGATCGTGCTGATGACCACGTTCTTGCGTGAGGCGGGCATCGAAGTCGAGCCGATCCGCGTCGCGCTCTGGGGGATTCCGACAGCTATTTGCGCATTCACCATCCATGCTTGGCGCCTGCGCCGGCTTGACACTTGGTTGATGCGCGAAATGGCCGGCGGCGCCGGGGCTGCAACCGTCACAGTCGAAGGCAAGGAGTCCCGACCATGACGCTCACGATCACGCACCTGTACTATCTCGTCGGTGCCATCCTCGCCATCACCGCGGTGATGACGCTTATGGATCGCCAGCACTCAAAGCGCTATTCCAGTGCCTTTTTCTGGGGCCTTTATTCGCTCGTCTTCTTGCTCGGCGACCAGTTGCCGCCGGTCTGGGTCGGCGTCGGTGTTGTGGTGATGGCGCTGATTGCAGCCTTCGGCGGTGTCGGCATTGGCCGTCACGTGGCCCGCTCGGCGGCGGAGTACTCGGCCAGCGCCAATCTGCTGGGCAACAAGCTTTTCATCCCCGCCCTGGCGATCCCGGTCGTGACCATGATCGGCACGCTGTCGGCGAAGTACCTCGTGGTTGGCGGCATACCGCTGCTCGACCCGAAGAACACCACGATGGTAAGCCTAGGGCTGGGCTGTATGGTCGCGCTTGCGCTGGTCTGCAAGATGACGAACGAAACGCCGATGCAAGGCATCCGCGAATCGCGTCGGCTGACCGATGCGCTCGGTTGGGCGCTGGTACTGCCGCAGATGCTCGGCATGCTGGGCCTCGTATTCTCCGACGCCGGTGTGGGCAAGGCCGTGGCGCATATCACCACCAGCTACATCAACATGGATGTACGTTTCTTCGCGGTGATGGTGTACGTGGTTGGCATGGCGCTTTTCACCATCATCATGGGCAACGGTTTCGCCGCCTTCCCCGTGATGACAGGGGGAGTCGGGGTGCCAGTCCTGGTCGGCATGTACGACGGTAACCCGGCCCTTATGGCAGCCATCGGCATGCTCTCGGGTTATTGCGGCACCTTGCTTACGCCGATGGCAGCCAACTTCAATATCGTACCGGCGGCCCTACTCGAACTGCCCGACAAAAACGCGGTGATCCGCGCGCAGGTGCCCACGGCGCTGGCCTTGCTGACTTGCAATGTTTTCATCCTGTATTTCCTGATGTTTCGCTAAAGAAAAGAAAACAACATGAAGATAGACCTCAATAGTGACTTGGGTGAAAGCCTGGGCGCCTGGCGCATGGGTGACGACCACGCGATGCTCAGCATCGTGAGCAGTGCCAACGTGGCCTGCGGCTTCCACGCTGGCGACGCTGCCGGCATCCTGCGGACGCTACGTCAAGCGGCGGAGCGCGGCGTGGCAGTAGGCGCGCACGTCGCCTATCCCGACCTCGTCGGTTTCGGCCGCCGCCAAATGGACGTGGCAAGCGCCGACCTGCAGGCTGACGTGATCTACCAGATCGGCGCGCTGAAGGGGTTGGCTGCGGTGGCCGGCACGTCGGTACGATACGTCAAGCCACACGGAGCGCTCTACAACACCATCGCGCACGATAAGCGCCAGGCACACGACGTGATTGCCGCCATTCGCGCAATCGACCCGTCGCTGGTGCTGGTCGGTTTGGCCGGCTCGCCGCTACTCGGCTGGGCGCAGGCAAGCGGGCTGAGCACTGTGGCCGAAGCCTTTGCCGATCGCGCCTACATGCCGGACGGTTCGCTGGTCTCCCGCCGCGAGAAGGGCTCCGTGCTGCACGATGCGCAGGATGTTGCCGAGCGCATGCTTCGCCTGGCGACCGAGGGTGTGGTCACGGCCATTGACGGCAGCATCGTGCGCCTTAAGGCCGATTCGGTCTGCGTGCATGGTGACAGCCCCGGCGCGGTGGAGATGGCGCGGCAAGTGCGTGCGCTGCTTGAGCGTTCGGGCGTCAAGGTCGCTCCTTTCGTCGACATGGGAGTCGTACCGTGATGCGATTTCTGCCCGCTAATCTCGACGCCCTGTTGGTCGAGCTAGATGACTTGTCGCAGACGCTGGCGCTGCTTGCATCACTACAGGCCGAGCCCATCGATGGCATCGTCGAACTCGTACCGGCCGCACGCACGGTCATGGTTCACTTCCGGCCTAACACGGTGACGCATGATGAACTCGTCACGCGCATCAGCCGCCGGGACCTCACGGCGCAGATCGAGCGTGCGACCACTCGCGTGGAGATTCCGGTCTCCTACGAAGGAGAGGATCTTGACGAGGTCGCGCAGATGCTTGATCTCTCGCGCGAAGAGGTGATTCGCCGCCATACCGGCTGCGACTACACCGTTGCCTTCACTGGCTTCGCACCTGGGTTCGCCTATCTGAGCGGCGGCCACCCAAGCCTCAACGTGCCGCGTCGCACTACGCCACGCACGCGCATCCCCGCGGGCGCCGTGGGGTTGGCCGGCGCTTTCAGCGGCGTCTATCCGCAGGCCAGTCCGGGGGGGTGGCAGATCATCGGCGTGACTGCCACGCCGATGTGGGACCTAAGCCGTGACGTGCCCGCGCTGCTGCAACCGGGCTTCAAGGTACGTTTCGTCGATGTTTCAGGGCGGCAGGTTTCAGCTTTGCCAGCGCCGTCGACTGGCCCCGTCGAGGTTCCGCTCCACAATGGTCCGGCGCTTGTTGTCCGTAGCACCGGCCTGCAGGCGCTGTTCCAGGATCTCGGGCGCGAGGGTCTGGCCGGGCAGGGCGTATCCGCCTCAGGGGCGATGGATAAGGGCGCACTGCGCGCGGCCAACCGTCTGGTCGGCAATGCGAGCGACATGGCCTGCGTCGAGATCGTCTACGGTGGTTTCCAAATCACGAGCCGCGCAGACACGGTGGTGGCCTTCACCGGTGCCGATGCGCCGATCGAACTCACGCGTGCGAACGGCGCTCGATATCGTGTGCCAGGCCATGAAGCCATCGCACTTTCTGATGGCGACAGTCTATCGCTTGGCGACCCGCGTGCCGGCATCCGCAGCTACCTGGCGGTGCGCGGTGGCTTCGCGATCGCGCCCGTGCTCGGAAGTCGATCGACCGACACGCTCGCGCAGGTCGGTCCGCCGCCCATCAAAGCCGGTGACATTTTGCCGGTACCTGTGGTCACGCATGGCTCCATCGTCGGCGCGCCCGAAACGCCTCGTGCCGATCTCCCGACGACGACGCAGACCGTGGTGCTCGATGTCGTGATGGGGCCGCGCACCGACTGGTTCACACTGCAGGCCATTGCATTGTTGGCGAGCCAATTGTGGACTGTGACGCCGCAATCGAACCGCGTCGGCCTGCGTCTGGCCGGTGAAACGCCGTTGATGCGCGCACAGATCGCCGAACTGCCCAGTGAAGGCACCGTGTTGGGCGCGATTCAGGTGCCGCCAAGCGGCCAGCCCGTGCTCTTCCTTGCCGACCACCCGCTGACCGGTGGCTACCCAGTGATCGGCGCTGTCGCCCCTTACCACCTCGACCGTGCGGGGCAGATCCCCATCGGTGCGCAGGTGCGCTTCAACCCCATACGCGCGTTCACCGCGGCCCTCTCTTCCGACCTGCGAGAAACCCCATGAAGAAAGTTCTTATCGCCAACCGCGGCGAGATCGCTGTACGCATCGTGCGCGCCTGTGCCGATTATGGTGTGAAATCCGTCGCGGTGTATGCCGACGCCGACATCGACGCGATGCACGCTCGCATGGCCGATGAGGCCTACGGCCTTGACGGCCAGCGCCCGGCCGACACCTACTTGAACATCGAAAAGCTGCTCGCCGTGGCCGACCGCTGTGGCGCCGACGCGGTACACCCCGGATACGGTTTCCTTTCGGAAAGCGCAACTTTTGCCAGGGCCGTGATTGGCGCGGGCCTGAAGTGGATCGGCCCTTCGCCGGCAGCCATCGAGGCATTGGGTGACAAGGTGCAGGCGCGCAAGATCGCCCTGGCTGTCGGTGCGCCGTTGGTGGCTGGCACGTCGGAGCCCGCGCGCGATGCGCAGGAGGTCGTGGCCTTTGCCGAGAAGAACGGCCTGCCGATCGCCATCAAGGCGGCCTTTGGCGGTGGCGGCCGCGGCATGAAGGTCGCATGGCGGCTCGACGAAGTAGCCGAATTGTACGAGTCGGCGGTGCGTGAAGCGGTCACTGCTTTCGGCCGTGGCGAGTGTTTCGTTGAACAGTTCCTCGATCGGCCTCGTCATGTCGAGGCGCAGGTGATCGCCGATACGCACGGCCATGTTGTCGTGCTCGGCACGCGCGATTGCTCGTTGCAGCGGCGCAACCAGAAGCTGGTGGAAGAAGCCCCTGCGCCCTTCCTCAGTGATGAACAGCGTGAGCGCATCCATCAATCGGCGCGCGATGTGTGCGCGAAGGCAGGCTACGTCGGTGCGGGGACTGTCGAGTTTCTGTTGAGTCCTTCCGGAACAATCTCGTTTCTGGAGGTCAACACGCGCCTGCAGGTCGAGCATCCAGTGACCGAAGAGACGACGGGCATCGACCTCGTCGTCGAGCAACTGCGCATCGCCGATGGCTTGCCGCTGTCGGTCACCGAGACGCCGAAGCCGCGCGGTCATTCTTTCGAGTTTCGCATCAACGCCGAGGATGTGGGGCGCGGCTTTCTACCCGCGCCGGGGTTGGTGCATCTGTTCGAGGCACCGTCGGGGCCCGGCGTGCGCGTCGATACCGGCGTGCAGTCGGGTTCTACCGTCCCAGGTACATTCGATTCGCTGATGGCCAAGTTGATCATTACTGGCGCCACCCGTGCCCAGGCTATAGCCCGCGCGCGCCGGGCGCTGAAGGAGTTCCGAATCGAAGGGGTGCCATCGGTGCTTCCTTTTCACCGGGCGGTGATGGCACACGCCGATTTCACATCAGCCGATGCTTTCAGCGTGCATACGCGCTGGATCGAGACAGATTTTGCCGACACGCTGGCGGCCGCTGTACGGCCTGAACCGCTGTCCGATATCGCGCTGGTACGCACGGCCGTGGAGATCGATGGCCGAAGGATTGCGCTCGGGTTGCCGGCTGAACTGCTGCGCGGGCTACATTCCACTGCGCCGTCTGCTGAGCGCGAGGGGGCTGATGTGTCTTCCATTTCGACGGATGCCGCCGCCGTTGTAGCCCCGATTTCGGGCACCCTGCAGTCCTGGAACGTCGCCGACGGCGACAACGTGGCTGTGGGTGACACCCTCGCATCCATGGAGGCGATGAAGATGGAAATGCAAGTCACAGCACACCGCGCAGGACGCATCACCCTAACGGTGTCCGTGGGTTCGACCGTCGCCGCAGGCATTGCAATCGCAAAAATTGTGAGTTGATGAGAGTCGACTCGCTCGCCCTGGGCTCGGCTCAAGACGACTGAATTATTCGCTGTTGTAAATGGACGTTAACCGGCAAGAAAACAGATACGGCTTATAACGAGCTTTCAATTTTGGTTGAAGGTTGTGATTTTTTAGACGGGGTGAATAAATGATTGATGTTGCAACTCAAATGAAACGGACAGCTTTGGTTGCTTTTATGGCAGTAGCATCGGGGTGTTCGTCACCGCCAGAGCGCAGCGCTGATTCCACCAAACCTACTGAGCCACTCGCGGATTCTCACTTTCATATTTCCAACTATGCCTTCCAAGGCACAACGCTGCGCAATCTGGTAGACAACTACATGTCGACGGGTATCACGCGCTCGGTCGTGATGCCACTGCCACTGCAGCAACGATGGGACAGTTTTGAGGGGTACCAAGCAAATTCCGGAGGGGATGCGTTCGGGCCGAACTACTATATTGGGCCGAAGTCAGATCTTTATTACTATGCATTCGCCGATGCCATGTACGCCAAGGAATATCTTGAACTACCCCGGGAGTACCAAGAACGATTAGATCTCATGATCACGGGATTTAATCCCATGGATCGCTATGCCGTTCAGCATCTGAAACGGGCGATACTCACGTACCCCGGGGCATTTGTTGGGATCGGTGAGTTTACAATTCATAAAGAAGTCGTCTCCAAGAAAATCGCGGGTGAGCCAATCAGCCACACTGCCGCAGGCGATATTCCATCGGACGTTCACAGCGCTGACGAGACGATGTCCCTGACTTCAGAATCACTCTCCAGCCTTCTCCAGGAAGCTGGCGAAATAGGGCTCGTGGCGACGCTTCACAACGATGTCTATGATTCGGATGTTACACACACCGGTGAAGTAAAAGCTCTCCACCCTGAACGGAATTATGAGGCAGAACTGAAATCGCTGTGCTCAACGGCCCCCAAAACGGTCACTATTTGGGCTCATACCGGTTTGGGGCGATTCGTCAAACCTACAAAAAACCACTTGGCAATCGTTGGTCGAGTCTTGGATAGTTGCAATAATTGGCTGGTCGATATTTCTTGGGATATCGTACAGGAAACGATTCTTCATCCTGGCTCAGCAATGCCATCGACTGAAGAATGGACTGCATTTCTAGATAAATATCAGGACCGGATTCTTTGGGGCTCTGATACCGTTATTTTCGGGCGCAACAAGTTCGAGGCTCTTCCAGGTGCCGGAATGACCGTTGCCCCCGGAAAATTAATGGCCGCCCAAGACTATAAGAGTGTTTCTAACATCCTGGATCCGGTGTTTGCGACATTGTCGCCTCAGGCTGCGGCGAAGATAAAGTATGAAAACTATGTGCGCGTTTTTAACGGGGCTCGTCTAAAAGTTCGTGCGTGGGAACAGCTTCATCGAGACGCTAACGTCTGGGACATCAAAACGCCCAAGACTCCCGATCTTCGCCCTCAGTGAGTCGCACCGCTATCAGCCTATAGCGACCAGGTATTTGTAGCCTTTCCAATACATTCAATACCATCAAGTTACACGATAGGCGTGACGCACTTCATTTTGAGCGGTCTTATCCATCGAGCATTAAAGCTTGTGACTAGAGAGTGTTGTGATGAAGCTGAACAATCTAACTAAGGCGGCACTGATTGTCGCGTTGTTATCGTCCCTGTCGGGCTGCTGGATATTCATGCCGCCGGGTGGTGGTGGTGGTGGTGGTGGTGGTGGTGGTGGTGGTGGTGGTGGCCACGGTCAGGGCGGTGGCCATGGCGGTCCGGGCGGTCCCGGTCTGCGTTAAGTAACGGCTTATTGGGGCAAGCCACGCTATTCATCTTGATGAGGCGTGGCTTGCCTTTTTTTTGCCCGGCTTAAATCACAGGCAAAGAAAAGCCCGCGATGGGGAGAGCGGGCTAAAAGGTGTTTCTCTAGGAGCTGAAACAACACTAGGCGTTCACCTGTGAAAGCTTTGTGAAAGGCTTGAGCCAATGTGTCGATGGCCAGTTTGCTGGTGCTGTCGCTGTACCCGAGGCTGTTTTCGCGTTGAGTGCCGGGGCTGCGCTGACGTCAAACGGGCGAGATGGTCGCCAGCAGACCGATGCCAATGGTCAGCACCAAAAAGCCAAACAGGAAAATTGCCATCTTGGTCATAAGGCCTCCGAAGGGAAGGGGGCGGCAGGAACATTCCTGTCGCGCTCGACAAGGGTGTCGGGAGTGGCCCTATTGTCCGCCTCGATGACATTTCGATACAGGCGCAGATAGTAAAGAAAAAACCGTATCAGATGCGCGCGCAACGCTTTGGCCTGGGGGGTTGGAGAGGGCTGGGTTTATCAAGATCAGCAGGTGAGCCATGTCTTGAGGGTACGGCGCGCCACCTGAGACAGCCGCAGCATTTCCCCCTAAGATGGCGCCCACAGCCTCAACAATAAGAGAGGGCCGACCCTCGATGGAAAGACGTCAATTCAGCGGTGGCATGAAAGGCAAGAACCTGCGCTACCTCAATGAAACACCCGGCCAGCCGGCGTCGGCCACCCGCGTTGGCTTCCTGCTGCTCGAACACTTCTCCCTGCCGGCCTTCACCCAGACCCTCGACACCTTCGTCACCGCCAACCTGTTGCGCCCCGAGTTGTTCGCATCGCGCACGTTCGGCTGGGGCGACGGCGAAGTCATCAGCGACCTGGGCTTGGTGATCCGCCCGGATGCACGCCTCGACGTGGCGGCCCTGCAAACGCTGGAGTTGTTGGTGATCTGCGGCGGCTTTCGCACCGAACTCAAGGCCAGCGACGACTTCATCCACCTGCTGCGCAATGCCGCCGAGCAGGGCGTCAGCCTGGCCGGCTTGTGGAACGGCGCCTGGTTCCTCGGCCGCGCCGGCCTGTTGCAGGGCTACCGCTGCGCCATCCACCCCGAACATCGCCCGGCACTGGCGGAAGTGTCCAAGGCGGCCCACGTCACCAGCGAACCGTATGTCATCGACCGCGACCGCCTGACCGCCTCGAGTCCGTCTGGCGCTTTCCACATGGCGCTGGATTGGATCAAGGGCCTGCACGACAAGGCCTTGGTCGAAGGTATCGAAGATATCCTGGCCTTTGAGGAGTCCCGCTACCGGCGCATCAAACCGACGGAAAACATCTGCGTCAGCGCGCCGTTACGCGAGGTGGTGAAACTGATGGACGCCAACCTCGAAGAACCCTTGGAGCTCGACCAGCTCGCCGTCTACGCCGGCCGCTCCCGCCGCCAGCTCGAACGGCTGTTCAAGGAACAACTGGGCACCACGCCGCAGCGCTATTACATGGAACTGCGGGTGACCGAGGCGCGCCGGCTGTTGCAACACACTGAGTTGTCGCAGGTGGAGGTGCTGGTGGCGTGCGGGTTTGTTTCGCCGAGTCATTTCAGCAAGTGTTATAGCTCGTATTTCGGCTACAGGCCGTCGAAGGAAAAGAGGTTGGTCAAGTAGTGTGGAGGTTGTTGGATTTTTCGTGTGACGAGTCATGATCACGGAGTGCTGATTCTCATCATACGTTTCAGAACCGCGCCAACCGATACCCCTCCAACTCCGGCAAACCCGACAGCCGCGGCCGCGTCGAAGCCAGTTGCGCGATGAGCTCCGCAGTCACCGCCGCCTGCGTCAACCCCAGATGCTGATGCCCGAACGCAAGCAACACCTTGCCGTCGGCGACCCGATCGATGATCGGCAGCGAGTCCGGCAGGGAGGGCCGGAAGCCCATCCATGGCGTCGCGTCCTGTGCATTGAGGTCTTGCCGGAACAGCCCTTTGCTCAGGCGATGCAGCTGCCAGGCGCGTTGCATATTCGCCGGGCGCTCCAGGCCGGCGAATTCCACGGTGCCGGCCAGGCGCAGGCCGCCGCGCATGGGCGTCATGATGAACTTGCGCTCCAGGGAGGTGACGGCGAAGGGCAGGCGTTCATGTTCGTGGGGCAGCATCAGGTGGTAGCCGCGTTCGGTGTCGAGGGGGACGAGCTTGCCGGTCAAGGCGGCGGTGAGTTTCGCCGAGTGGGCTCCGCAGGCGATCAGCACCTGGCGTGCGGCCAATGGGCCTTGATCGGTGATCAGCGTGACGCCATGGGCGTCGACTTGCCCGCCCAGCACCTGGCGGGTGAGAAATTGCACGCCGTTGGCTGTGGCGGCGTTCACCAGTTCGCACACCACTTGATAGGGATCGAGAAAGTGCCCGGTGCCCGCAAAGAACAGCCCGCCCAGGATGTGCTCGCTCAACTGCGGCGCGGCCTTGCGAATGGTGTCAGCCGACCAGAACGCCACCGGCACGCCTTGCTGCGCCATCCGTTGCTGCAGCGCGTCGATGGCCCCTCGCGAATCCGCACGCTCGAACACCAGCAACGAGCCGTCTTCGCGCAGCAGCTCCGGCCGGTCGATGCCTTGCAGCAGGCGCTGCCATGCGCCCAGGCTGCCTTCGTTCAGTGCGCGAATGCCGGCGACCGTGCGCCGGTAGCTGGCCGGGCGCAGGTTGAGCAGCAAACGCGCAAACCAGGGCAGGGCGCGGGGCAGGTATTTCCAGTCCAGGCGCAGCGGGCCCATGGGGTCCATCAGCATCGTGGGCAAGCGCTTGAGGATCGACAGGTCGGCGATAGGGAACACTTGTTCGCTCGCCAGATGGCCGGCGTTGCCATAGGAGGCGCCCATGCCGGGGGGCTGCGCGTCGATGACGACGACCTGGCGCCCTTGACGTGCCAACTGCAAGGCACAGGCGACGCCGATGATGCCCGCGCCGACCACGGCGATGTCGGCGCTAGGGGTTTCAAGCGACATTCTGTTCCGCCGACCAGTTCGCGTACCACTGGCGGAACAGCGCGTACTGGCTTTCGGCATAACGACGCTGGGCCGCGCTGAGTTGGTCGCTTTCGTTGAAGTGCAGGGCGTAGCCATGGTCACCGTTGAGCACCATCAGGTGCTTGTAATACAGCACCAGATCGCAGCCTTCGTCGAACGATGACAGCACCGCCAGCGCGGCCTCCAGCTCAAGGGCCTGGCGACGTGCCTTGGCATCGCCCTTGGCGGCTTGCTTGCTCAGCGCCACCAGTTGCAGCACTTCCCGAGGTAGGGCGTTGCCGACGCCGGTGATAGCGCCGGTCGCGTTGCAGTTGACGAAGCCGTGTACCACCTGGGTATCGACGCCGACCATCAAACTCACGTTATCGTCCTGGGAGGTGATGTGTTCGGCGGCGTAGCGCAGGTCGGCGGCGCCGCCGAACTCTTTGAAGCCGATCAGGTTCGGGTGCTCGCGGCGCAGCTCGAAAAACAGCTCGGCGCGGGTGGCGAAGCCGTAGTAGGGGCTGTTGTAGATCACCGCCGGCAGGTGGGGCGCAGCGTCGAGGATCGCGGCGAAGTGGGCCTTTTGCGCGGTGGCCGAAGCGCCACGGGACAGCACGCGGGGAATCACCATCAACCCCTGGGCGCCGACCTTGGCCGCATGCGCCGCGTGGGACACCGCTTCACGGCTGTTGACCGCGCCGGTGCCGACGATGGTCGGCACGCCGGCGGCGGCCAGGCGCGCCACGCCCTCCTGGCGCTGGGCTTCGGTGAGCAACGGCCAATCGCCCATGGAGCCGCAATAGACCACGGCGCTCATGCCGATATCGATCAATTCGCGGCCCTTGGCGACGAGGGCGTCGAAGTCCGGCTTGCGCGCGGCGGTACACGGGGTCATCAGTGCGGGAATGCAGCCGGTGAAGATGGTGTCGCTCATTGGGCTAACTCCTTGGAATATTCAGTCAAACCATGCAGGGCTCAGATGCCCCAGGCGAAAGGGTCCTGCGCATCGATCAGCAGGGTGCTGTCGGCGGTCATGTAGGCGCGACCGGTGATGTACGGGCGCACGCGTTCGCCGTCCCATTCATAGCGGCCTTCGAACTGGCTGCCGGTGATGCTGGCTTGTACCCAGGTTTCACCCGGCGCGAGTTTGTCATCGGCGGCCAGGCAGGCGAGCTTGGCGCTGGTGCCGGTGCCGCAGGGCGAGCGGTCGTAGGCTTTGCCCGGGCACATGACAAAGTTGCGGCTGTCGGCGTGGGCGTCATCGGCGAACAACTCGATATGGTCGATCAGTGCGCCGTCTTCGCCATAGATGCCTTGGCGTTCGAGGGCCTTGAGCATCGCCCAGGTGTAGTCGGTCAGGGCGTCGACGTTATCCATCTGCAGCGCCTGGCCGTGCTCCGACACCAGGAAGAACCAGTTGCCGCCCCAGGCGATATCGCCATGGACCACGCCGTGGCCGGGCACCTCCACCGCTACCCGTTGGCGAAAACGGTAGGCGGGCACGTTGCGCAGGGTCACGGCGCCGTCTGCATGGAGTGTGGCCGCCACCGGCCCAACGGGCGTGTCGACGGTGTGTACGCCTGGCTCGATGCGCCCCAGATAGTGCAGTGAGGCAACCAGGCCGATCGTGCCGTGGCCGCACATGCCGAGGTAGCCGGCGTTGTTGAAGAAGATCACGCCGCAGGTGGCGCCCGGTGTGACCGGCGCGCAATACAAGGCGCCGACCAGCACATCGTTGCCACGCGGTTCCAGCAGGCAGGCGCGGCGCCATGCGTCGTGGTGGGTGCGCAGGTTGTTGAGTTGCGCGGCGATGCTGTTGCCGGCCAGTGCGGGGAATCCGTCCATCACCAGGCGCGTGGGTTCGCCGCCGGTGTGAGAGTCGATGACGTGCAGTCGTTTCATGACACGCTCCGTTCAGGGGTGAGCCTGGCCGATGGGATAGGCATGCAGTGGCCATATCGTGAACGCGTCAGCGCTGCGACGATTGATGTTTTGCGCCGGGCTGGATGACGAATTCAGCACAGTTTTCTACGCTCGACAGCATCCCGTGCATGGGGCAATCTGCTGGACGTCGAGGCGCAAAGAGGGGGGCGGAGTGATGTTGCAGAGTGCGTTTGCAGCCCTGTGCCAAGGGCGCGAGGCGAATCGCCCGCAGAGCATCGAGCAGTTATTGGCCGGCGTCATGCAACTGCTGCCGATGCTCGACGTGATCCCCAATGCCGCGATTTTCATCAAGGATCTCGACGCCCGCTATGTGCTCGCCAACCGCACCCTGGTGCAGCGTTGCGGGCTCAAGCAACTGCAACCGTTGCTCGGCAAAACCAGCGCCGAGGTGTTCCCCGCGCAATTGGGGCCGGGTTATACCGAGCAGGACCGGCGCGTGCTGGAGCAGGGGTTTGTATTGGCGGATCAGCTCGAGTTGCATCTCTACGGCAGCCGCGAACCGGGCTGGTGCCTGACCCACAAGTGGCCGCTGTACAATCACGTCGGGCAGATCATCGGCCTGGCCGGCATTTCCGTCGACCTGCAATCGGCCAGCGAAACCCACCCCGCCTACCAACGCCTGGCCGCCGTGGACGCGCATATTCGCACGCACTTCAATCGGCGCGTGACCTTGGGCGAACTGACGCGTATCGCCGGGATCTCGGTGGCGCAGCTGGAGCGCTACTGCAAGCGCGTGTTCCACCTGACGCCGCGGCAGATGATCCAGAAAGTGCGCCTGGAGCACGCCCATCGCTTGCTGCACCGCGACCTGCCGATCACCGACGTCGCGCTGCAGTGCGGTTACACCGACCACAGTGCGTTCAGCCGCCAGTTCAAGGCGTCGACGGGATTTACCCCGAGGCAGTACCGCCAGTTGGGCTAACCGCCGGCATTGCGATGCAACGAATAGCCCCGCTCGCCGCTCCTATGCTTACGAGTAACCTTTTCACGACGACAGGTAATGGGCTTATGACGGCGGCTGACAACGATCATGTGAACTGGCTGGTGCAACAGTCGATGCTGCACGCGGCGCGCCAGCGCGCCAAGCTCTATTCGGGGCAAGGGCGCCTGTGGCAACAGCCGTATGCACATACCCGGCCGCGTGACGCTTCGGCCTTGTCGTCGGTGTGGTTCACCGCGTACCCGGCGTCGATTGTCACCCGTGAAAACGGCACGGTGCTCGAAGCGCTGGGCGATGAGGCGCTGTGGCATGCCTTGTCGAAGATCGGTATCCAGGGTATTCACAACGGTCCGCTGAAAAAGTCCGGCGGCTTGGCCGGGACGGAACACACGCCGACCATCGATGGCAATTTCGACCGCATCAGCTTCGACATCGACCCGCAGTTGGGCACCGAGGCGCAGTTGCAGGCGCTGACACGCATGGCGGCGGCTCACAATGCGGTGATCATCGACGATGTGATCCCCTCGCACACCGGCAAGGGCGCGGATTTCCGCCTGGCCGAGATGGCCTACGAGGACTACCCGGGGCTCTACCACATGGTGGAAATCCGCGAGGAAGACTGGCCGTTGCTGCCGGAGGTCGCCGACGGGCGCGATGCCCAGAACCTCAGCCCGCTGCAGGTGGACGCGCTGCGCGATAAACACTACATCGTCGGCCAGTTGCAGCGGGTGATTTTCTTCGAGCCTGGCGTGAAGGAAACCGACTGGAGCACCACCCCGGTGGTCATCGGCGTCGATGGCAAGCCGCGGCGCTGGGTCTACCTGCATTACTTCAAGGAGGGCCAGCCGTCGCTTAACTGGCTCGATCCATCCTTCGCCGCGCAGCAGATGATCATTGGTGATGCGCTGCACGCGATCGATGTGATGGGCGCGAAGATCCTGCGCCTGGACGCGAACGGTTTCCTCGGTGTGGAGCGCAAGCTCGACGGCACGGCCTGGTCGGAAAGCCATCCGCTGTCGATCACCGGTAATCAATTGCTTGGCGGCGCGATTCGCAAGGCTGGCGGTTTCAGCTTCCAGGAACTGAACCTGACGCTGGACGACATCGCGTCGATGTCCCACGGCGGTGCTGATCTCTCCTACGACTTCATCACGCGTCCGGCCTATCAGCATGCGTTGCTGATGGGCGACACCGAGTTCCTGCGCCTGATGCTGCGCCAGATGCACAACCTCGGCATCGACCCCGGCTCGCTGATCCATGCCTTGCAAAACCACGACGAACTGACCCTGGAACTCGTGCATTTCTGGACCCTGCATGCCCATGACAGTTTCCTCTACCAGGGTCAGACATTTCCCGGCAACATCCTGCGCGAGCATATCCGCGAGCAGATGTACGAGCGCCTGGCCGGCGAACATGCGCCGTACAACCTCAAGTTCGTCACCAATGGCGTGTCCTGCACCACCGCCAGCATCATCACGGCGGCCCTCGGCATTCGTGACCTTGCGACGATCACGCCGGCCGATGTCGAGCAGATTCGCCAGATCCATTTGCTCCTGGTGATGTACAACGCCATGCAGCCCGGCGTGTTCGCCTTGTCCGGCTGGGACCTGGTCGGGGCATTACCGTTGGCCGCGGATGACGTCGCGCACCTGATGGCCGATGGCGATACCCGCTGGATACACCGCGGCGCCTATGACCTGGTGGACCTGAACCCGCAGGCCGAGCTTTCGGCGGGGCAGATGCCGCGTTCGAAAACCCTGTACGGCAGCCTCAACCGCCAATTGCAGGACCCGGACTCGTTCGCCTCCCAGTTGCAGAAAATCCTCGCCGTGCGCCGTGCCTATGACATCGCGGCCAGTCGCCAGATCCTGGTGCCGGACGTCGAACATCCTGGCTTGTTGGTCATGGTCCACGAACTGCCGGCCGGTAAAGGCACGCAAATCACCGCGTTGAACTTCGGCAGCACGCCGATCACCGAAACCCTGCACCTGCCCAATATCGCGCCGGGGCCGGTGGTGGACATCATCAATGAACGGGTCGAGGGCGATCTGACGGCCGAAGGGGCGTTCACCATTACCCTGGACGCGTATGAAGGGTTGGCGTTGCGGGTGGTCAGCAGTTCGCCGATGCTTTAGCGCAGATCAAGTGATGACCGGCACCGAGCCGCCAAACTGGTTGGATGCAGATTGGCACCCGGGTTGAGGGCAACCCGACACGACGCTCATCCAGCCATAAAGGAAACCCGACCATGTTGTTTGATGCATATGCTGAAGAGTCGCTGAACGGTATCGGACCTGTCGTCCAGGATATCGAGCAAGTCGCCAAGTACACTGAAGGCCTGCGAACGCGTCTTTCTGAACTCTTCACATCTACGTACAGCCGTTTTGGCGTGAGCTTTACCGTTCCGCCAGAAGGTTACTTCCAGCTTGAAGGCCATTTCGGCCTGATCAGAGCGAATCTGCTCTATGCCAATGAGGGCAGTGGCACCTTTGGTCGCGTGGTGCTTCGCAAGCACACGCTGGACGAGCAGGGGAGAGAGGCGTGGCCAGAAATCTGGGCGTTCCGCATTCTGAAAGATGGCGATGTCTGGGTGAGTGACAAAGGCCCGGTGCTCTACAACGAGTGGAATACGCCAAGCGAACACAAGTTCGTCGCTGCTCGGCGTCTCGTTGAATCAATCGTGCTGTCTGCGATGAAGCCACGCTAGACCGCGCAGGTAGTCAGCAAGCAACCCCTAGGGGAGGCGATTGAACGCGTCTACCGCTGCGGGTTGCGTCTTGCAAGCGCCACGGCCGCAGTGATGGCCGCGCGCGCTTGTGGGCTGTTCTTCCAGCACGTCGAGCCCAATGCCGCGGAGGCTTGGGCGAGGATGTCCCCCACGTTGGATTGGCTGAGTGTGTCCAGCGATTCAATGCCCATCTGTTCAAGCCGGGTAATCACCGTGGGGCCTACCCCCTTGAGTGCGAGCAACGCTGTTCTTTCTTCCAATGAGAATGGCATCGGTGAATTCCTTTTTCCAAGAGTCACGGGAGTGTGCCGGATACTGGAGAGTGCCTCAATAGGTCGTTGTTGATTGGGTATATCGAACTCCCCGACTATCGACGACAGCGCCACGCGGGACTCCTGTTTTTGTGCGCTGAAGAGCCATATAAAGAACGTTACATTTTTGACTGTTAAATCACTCACCATTAAAAAATAAAATAGCTGACTTTGGAGTCAATCCGAAAAAACAGGATCATATTTGAAGTAGGGAAATAAATTCCCTCTTAAAAAGGTGAGCCAATTGGAATATACGTATAAAAACCAGTTTCACGAAAAAGCCAATGTAAAAGCGGTTCTCGTGGGCGACAATAAAGTCATTAGTCCATTCGAGTATATTGAGATCTTCTTAATAACCAGAGGCTATGACACGAGCCCGGAAAATAGACTCCGAGTCGCGGAAAGCCTGGCCCACGTGCCCGCGCGCGAACGCCATTCCGCCTCTGAGCTGGACCACTGGCTTGATTGTCACTTCAAAAGCTGAGGGGCTCCGTCGCGGCACATTCAACGCAAGAGTGATAATCAAAGACAATGCCAGGTACTTATGCAGGCAGATTACGAGATACATTATATAAAGAGCGACCACAAGAAGGTCCGACGCGTCAGAGCCCAACAGATGATGGATCTTGATGCGTGGAAATTTGCAATTATTGCCGAAGGCGGCAGCCGTGAAGAGACTTCGCCGTTAGTTTGTTTGGTGCAGGTCAAAGCACTTGCCGCTAAATACGATGTAAGTTCAGTCAGGTGGAACAAGGCGATCCATGTCAACAACTTGGATACCGTCGTATCGAATAGGCGGATGGCGTTGGAGGATACCGGAGACCGTAACTTAGAGCAGGCTCAACCTCGGGATGACGTGACACCCGATCAATCTGGCTGATAGAACGCAATCGAGTGTTGTTCGACTCGAAAAAGGCCTGGACGTGTTCCAGGCCTTTTCATCGAGCAGCGCCGCTTCAGCAGTTGGCGCTCCTTGGGTTTGGCTTGGTTTTGTCGGCGCATAAAAAACCCCGCACTGGGCGGGGTTAGTCTGCATCACCGATGCAGAGGGCGGGAAATAGTGCTGGGAACTTCCCCCAGCTTGCCCCAGTGGGGCGTTTTAACAAGCCTGCCATCAGGCAGGCTTTGTCGGGACTCTGTTAGCTGTTGGAGCAACCGTTAGCCATGACACTGTATTGCATGACGTGTTCGTGACCTTGGTGGTCCAGGTAGGTCATCTGGACAGGGACTACGGCACAGACATTGTCAGGGATGGAGTCCATGTGAACCACTTTGGCGATGTCGAGGTGCGAGCTGTAGCTGTATTGCTCAACGGCAGGCTCATCGGCAAACGCCATCTGGCTACCCAGCATTACAAAAGAAGCAGCAATCAACATTTTAAACAGTTTCATTTTTTCAGTGTCCCAACGATGCAAACGATTTACGTCTTCAGTCGGATTGGCTATGGCCGAAGGCTCTACGAGGCGCGGGTGGGTGGTTTGCTTGGACCCTATGGATTCGCGCTTCGTCGCTTTGTTTGGAAGCTGGGTCTAGTTTATGCCTATGGCGATTTTGATAAATCCCAAAGACTGGAAAGCATTGTTGTTGAAAAAGTAATAATTCACTCCGGCGCCTGGTAGCTACCCCAGCCAATACACTCGGTTCTGCTCCTGTCGATGACGCGAACTTGCGCTTGTTTAGTGCCGTGAGAAAGCATGGGGTTGGGGGTAGTACGAATCTCAAAACCGAGCGTCTCAGCATTAAGTGACGGTGGTTTGAATTAATACTATTGGCATGTTATTTCAATATTTAAGCGTTCTGGTTAAAGCACTCATGAATAAAAGTAATTGAGAGTATTTCGCAGGCTTAAGTTTGTTTCGGTACTTGGACATTCAAGTGTGGTATGAAAAATTCGTGATATGTCTGTGATGCTTGGCGAGTTGCTTTTGCACTATCCCTGTCGGCGGATCATGTTGCCGGCGTCGCGCCAGGTTAATGATCAAGGTCGGGGCGGTGCCAGGGATCTACATGCGTCATAAGATTCAAAACACGATGAATCTGCATCACATTTTCCCTTGCGCAAACTGCAATGGCATGACCTTCCTCAACGGTAATTGAGGCATCCACTTCGATGTGAGCGTCGACAATGATCATGTCCCCCATTTTTCGAGTGCGTAGATCATGTACACCTTTAATGCCGGGGGTATTTTTAAGCGTATTGCGGATAGTTTCGACTTCCTGCTCATCAGCCGATCGGTCCATCAGGTCGTGCAATGAATCCCAAGTGAAACTCCAACCCATCTTGGCGATCATGCCTCCAACAACCAGCGCAGCAATCGGGTCAAGAATCGGGTAGCCCGCCAGATTGCCCACAATACCTATGCCGACAACCAAGGAGGAGGCGGCGTCGGACCTTGCGTGCCAGGCATTGGCAACCAACAGACTAGACTTAACTTTTTTGGCCACCCGCAGCATAAAGCGAAACAACAGCTCCTTGGCCACCAGCGCTGCGATGGCCACCCATAAGGCCGCAATGTGTACCGTTGGAATCGATTCAGGGGTTTCAAGCTTGAACACTGCAGAACCGATCATGCCCACGCCCACGATCAGCAACAGTATGCCCAATACCATGGATGCGGCGGTCTCGAAACGCAGATGCCCATAGGGGTGACCTTCGTCGGCATCCTCCTTGCTTTTGTGGCTGGCGAACAGCACTACGAAATCGGCGATCAAGTCTGATAGCGAGTGAATACCATCGGCTACAAGCCCCTGGGATTTTGACATCACGCCTACGACAATCTGTGTGCACGACAGCGCGATATTGACGATGACGCTCATCCAAGTGCATCGCGAGGCTGCCGCCGCGCGGGCGACTTGACTATATTCCTCGTCTTCAGATTGTTCAGAGATCTGTTGATGATTCATGTGTATTTCTCTAATTGAAATTGATACTCGTCTCGCGCGTCAAGACGCGCCACTACTTAGTACTGGTTGCGCTTTTTATCGGAGTTGGAGGGTAAGGCGTCTGCCTCAATTAAAGCAAGGTGCGATGAGTTATAAAAGTGCCTATTTATCGGTATTTAGGTCTGAGTGTAATGATGTAAATGCTAATACTTCGCGTAACTAAGTTTTCCACCTTGCTGCAGGATTTGTGAGTCAAATAGGGATGACTCTCAACTTCACTAAAGAACAGGTGGGCCGGTGCGGCGGGGTGGGTTTTATCTCTCGAGCCGAAGCGGTCAGGCGCAAGAAAAATGCACGGAAGAATAATGTGATTGTCGTGGGGTATTTGTTTGTAATAGATGTATTGGGCGGTAAGTTCAGAACCTTGCGCTACAAAGTCCCAGGACGAACTGGTTAGCGGCGATTTTTTAGGGGGAGGAGGATCGCGGGTCTGAGTTTTGCCTCGGTGTGCCTGCGTAGAGTAAGCAGCATGGTAGTAGATTCGGCAGGAAGCCGGGGGAGAGGGGGAGTTGCGGGGAGCAAAGCGCCTCGGTCATCCTCCGGTGATTGGTGACGGTAAGATTTGCATCGTCATTTCGTAACGAGACGATGGGCAAAATATGTCACGCACCTCAATCGAGTACTAAGCCTGCGCTTGCTTTACCGGTTAGAGCTGACAGCGTTTTTGATATCAAGGATGGATATGCTGACGCGGTGGATATATCTGCTGGCTGTTTCTGTACTGTCACTGTTGTCGATGGTATGCAACGGTCAGGTTCGAGACGTCGTGATGGATCTCGGCGCACCAGATGCAGCGCGGCCAATACGCGTGGCTATCTGGTATCCCGAAGGCGTATGTTCCCCAGAAACGTCGGGGCTGTGCCTTGATGAGTCAGCGGTTACTCACAAGGTCATCGTCGTTTCACATGGCAGTATGGGGGCGTCAGACGATTACGCCTGGATCGGTGACGGCTTGGCAGCCAAGGGATATATCGTCATAGGTCTCAATCATTTCGGTGAGTCCCGGGTCTACGGGGAGCAGACACAGACCTTCCGAGCGACCGGTATGGTGTGGGAGCGGGCCCTGGATGTGTCGCGCGTATTGGATGCGCTGAAAAAGCTGAGCCCCTTTCAAAAACAAGTCTCCTGGGACGATGCCATCGTCATTGGCCACTCCGCCGGTGGCCAGACGGCTGCATTGCTGGTGGGAGCACGCTTTGACCTTCAGGCGTTCGCGCAGTATTGCGGTACCGGGCAAGCAGAGGGCGACCGTTCGTGTTCTTACGCCCACGACATCAAGCGCGCGCCAAGTTCATTTATCTCATTGTTCAACGGTAACTATCGCGACTCCAGGGTCAGGAAAATCGTTCTGCTGGACCCTGCCCTAGGGCCAGCATTACTTGAGCAATCCATGGCGGGCTCGCGAGTTCCAGCGCTGGTGGTGGGGGCTCTCCACGATGATTTTTTGCCTTGGAACAGTCAGGGTGCCCGTTATGCGGCCGCGATTCCTTACGTAAAAACATTGTTGTTGGAAGGCGGAGAGGGGCACTTTGTTTTTCTCTCCGTTTGCCATCATGACGCCAAGGTCAATGACGTTCCGCTCTGTGTGGACAAGGCCGGTGTGGATCGCCAAGCGGTGCATGAGCGCTTGTTGTCCACGCTCGTTGCGTTCATTGCGCCTGATGACGAAATCCCGCTATCCGGACAACCGACAACGCCCGCGACTGCCAATGCCAAGGTTGCGCAACTGACTGTGATGGAAATCCTCAGCTACACGCCGCGATGGGTCTTCGGTTTGTTTTTTGTGCTCTGCGCGTTGGGGCTGATGCAAACACGCACACGACGGGTGCGATTCAGCCTCGCCTTGCTGTTGCCCATTGGCATGCTCATGTTGTCCCTGTTGGGAGTTTTTCAGTACACCCGGTATTGGATCGCCGCAATTGGGTGTTGGCTCGTGGGGCTTGTCGCCGTCTGCATGATCGCTTCGCGGATAATGGATGGCGGTTTCGTGAAGTGGGATGACAGTTCGGCTCGACTGATAGTGCGAGGGAGCTGGGTGCCGCTGTTGGTAATCCTGGGGGTTTTCATCACGCGCTATCTGTTAGGCGTGGCCCGTGCGCTGCAGTTCCAACCGCTCGATCAATGGCCGCTGCAGATGTTGGTGGCCGGCGGGTTGGGAGCTTGGAGTGGCTATTTCGCGTGCCGGGCCCGACGGTGTTGGCAAGCATCTCGTTCGTAGCCTTGCGCGTGAGGGTTGAGAGCATTCTGCTCGGCGACCTCTTGTTTTAAATTGAAATCATCGGCGTCAACATCAAGATACTTTTCAGCCGCTCAGGAGTCGCTTCTAACTTGTTCGCGGGGAGCTCTTGGCCCAGTACAATTGTCAATGCGTTGAGCCAGTCTCTTGAGTTTTGAGAGGCGCATTGGTCTGTTGGTAAATGCTCATCAGCTACATCCCATTTCTGTACAGGCCAATCCACCAGGGACGCTAGGAGACCATCTCTCAGAAGCTGAAACTGCTCGTAAGAGTCGTTTGGTGTCTGATTGAGTGCAGCTTTCAACTTCGCGAGGCGATGTGGCATTACCGTTCCTTGGCATTTCAGATAGGCACAACGCTACTACGCTGAGAGCATTGTCGGTTACTGGCATTCCGTCCACGCTGGATGCCTGGCCAGGCGCGGGGTACAGTCGACACTTTCCTGGGGAGGAGCACAATGAAAGCTTGGCTGACGGTTTTGTCTGCGCTAATTCTCGCGGGCTGTGCGGACAGTGGGCCGATGAAGGTCGGGCCTGATACGTACACGATTTCAACCCGGGTACCTTTTGGCGGACCTGCGTCCGCGAAGGGGCAGGCGCTCAAAGAGGCGAACACATTCTGCGAGTCCCAAGGCCGAGAAATCCTGCTTGATCACATGCAGGCCAGTGAATGTGCATTACACGGCGGTTGCGGTGAGGCTGAGATTTACTTCTTCTGTCTGGCCAAGGGTGATCCGCAGTTGACGCGCCAAAAATACAGCCCCGATCCCACACAGAAGATTGAAATCAATCAGCGCTGATCAGCCACGGCTTTTTGGTCCGGCAGCATACCTTGGGCTACAGTCTTGCCAAACCAACGAGGGAACGACATACGGATATTGATAACGGTGTGTCGGGCATCGTTCATGTGCTGTGTGGAAGATTGCGCTGGATGCTCAGCCCCTAGGCCTGCGGCCTCAAGAACACCACTGCATCTGGTAACCCGGTACCGCTCTGCTACGGCAAGCGGTGGGTAGGCGGGGCATTATGCCTTCGCCAGCGTGACCAAGCGTCTAGGTCATCAATGCGCTCAAGCACGCCGACCGGAGAGCGGAGTTGCGAGTCGATGCGTCAATGAGGGGGTTGTGTTTGGTCGGCAGGACGCAGGGAGAGGGGAGTTGCGGAGCAAGGCCTAAAATTGCGGAGCGCAAACATTAAGGGCCTGCACGAAGTTCATCATGCACGCCCTTGATATTCATGGTACCCGAAGCTGGAATCGAACCGTCACGCCCTTACGGGCGGGGGATTTTAAGTTCGCATGAGGGCACGCGTCGGGCGTGAACCTTTAAGCCCGGCGCCATCCGTAATTAACGGCGGAAGCGGAATTTTTGCCAGCCATACTTGAACCTGAAAGTTCCGGTATCTCCTCGTAGAACGTAGAGGCTGACCCTGTAAAAAGCAGTAAAACGAGAGAATCCAAGGTGTCTGATTTTTTTGTAGACCCAAACCCATCCGTGGCGATTGGTAGTTTTGGCGGGTCTCAACACAACTAACACGCTCCTTCTGCTATGCGTAATTTGGCGCAGATGATAGCGATGTGCCCCATCTAGAGGCTGTCAAATAATAACGGTGCGGGAACTCGTTGTCGCAATAGCTGTATTGCCAATATTCATCTTGGTACTGCACCGCGCGCCCACGTAAACCAAACTGCTGTTCACCTCTAATCTCCGCCGTTGTGCGGGTTTTTTCGTAGGGAGAAAAGTCTGACTGCAACCGGAACAGACCAGGATATCTTGGCGCGCCCCCTTTGGCGTGAGGCCCGTGGTGCAGGTCTGGACGGACAGATCGCCGTGGCCTGGACCATCCGTCACCGAGTGCTCAACGAATTCTCGCCATCACCGGTGACGGCGCTCAAGGATTGATCGCGCTGCGGGCGAGCCAGGCGTATGTGAGGAGTGTTTCAAAATAGGCGTTGGTGTTCGGTCGGCAGGACGCCGGGGAATGGAGAGTTGCGGAACAGGTCTGAAAATTGCGGAGCAAAAAAGATAAGGGCTCGCATGAAGTTCATCATGCAAGCCCTTGATATCTATGGTGCCCGAAGCCGGAATCGAACCGGCACGCCCTTACGAGCGGGGGATTTTAAGTCCCATGCGTCTACCAGTTTCGCCATTCGGGCGGCAGCGCGGTGCAGCAGGGTTGGGAATATATAGATCCGGGCGTCAGGGCGCAAGGTCGGAGGTTGCCTTTCTTGCACAAACACCGGGATGAAAAAGCTCGATAGATCAGTGATCTACATCGGCTTTTGAGCACAAGCCGAAGATTCCCAGGGCCGGCGAATACGCCTCATAAATGACAGGTGCGGCAATACGCCGTCACGCTGCTTCAGAGTGGACGACTCAGCAGTGGCGGCCTTGGGCATAAGCCGCTGCGACATGCGGTCCGCAACGGCGCTGGATGCAGGTGTAAGGTAGGCCGTGCAACGCTTGGAAATCTCAGGAAAAGCGAGGTGACTATGAGCGCTCCAACACTCAAGAAGCTGCATCTGAATGGGTATGACATCGTGCAGGTCAATTTCGGGCCGTGGCGGGTGTGTACGGCTCAGGACCGGTTGGCGTCCTTCGATTCCCGCGAGCAGGCGCTGGCCTATGCGGCCACGCTGTCGGTGCGCAAGGCGCGTGGCAGGCCGGGGTCCAATCAATGATGACTGAGTGATTGATTCAGCAGAACCAAGCCCCGGCGCAACCGGGGCTTCTGCTGTTTGGGACTACACGAAGGGCTGACCACTGAAGCCGCGTGGCAGGCGCTGCAACCCTGGCAGGTCGGTCAAGTGTTGCGCCCAGGCGCTGCGCCAGTCGCTGGAGGTGTGGGTCTTGGCTGCGCGCGAAGCTCGGCGGGCGGCGTTGCGCTGGGTGCGGCGCGCTTCCTTGTAGGCCTCGGTGTTGCGGCAGGTTCGGCATTTGACGCGGTTCAGCTCGGTGCTGGAGGGGAGGCTGCCGCCGTGATGGCCGCAGGCTAAGTGCCCGGCGACCTTGAAGTGAATGACCATGTAAGCGTCTCCTTCTTGGGGGTACGCGCATCTGCAGATCCACAATGCACGCGGGGAGGGCGGGCTGCGATTGATCCCGACACCTACAATTACGACCCCGCGCTGGTCGCAGCGTTCGGTTTACGGGCCTGGCCCTTCTCAACAGCAAGGCTCGACGTTACTCTGCCTCAAGTCCAGTCATAAAAAGGAGTGAGTGATGAGCGTCGAAAACCTGCCACGTGAAGGCAGTTGCCGTTGTAACCGCGTGCGCTTCAGTGTGAGCCAGCCCCCCGTGATCACCATGGCTTGCCATTGCACCGGCTGTCAGAAGATGACCGCCAGCGCGTTCTCCCTCAGTGCGCTGATTCCCGCCAGCGCGTTCACCGTGACCCAGGGTTGCCCGGTGATCGGCGGCATGCATGGCGTGGACCGCCATTACTTTTGCCCCCATTGCATGAGCTGGCTGTTTACACGGCCCCATGGCATCGATGAGTTCGTCAATGTGCGTGCGACGATGCTGGAGAATGCCGAGGATTATCCGCCGTTCATGGAAACCTGGACCAGCGAGAAATTGCCCTGGGCCACGACGCCGGCGGTCGAGCACTTTGCACAATTGCCCGGGCCGGAGGATTTTCCGCGTTTGTTGCAGGCTTACGCCGAGTTCAGCGCCCGCTGAGTTCAGTCGATCAGCGCGAGCAGGTCGGTATCGCCCACATCGTGTCCGGCCTGGGTCAGCAGTGTCGTCAGCTGGCCCCGGTGGTGGGTCTGATGATTGAAAAAATGCACCAGCAGGCCGAAGAACGGCTTGTCTGCCGCGACCCCGCGCATGTTGTGGTAATGCAGGCGCAGGTCGAGGTCAGGCTCGCGCAGGCTTTGCGCCCAGTCGATGATCAGTCGATCCAGCCAGGTGCGGTGGCTGGCCAGTTCGTGCAGGTCGGCGAAGGCCAGTTGCTTGAGATCGGTGGGGGCGGCAATGCCGCTTAACGGTGCCAGCGCCGCATGGCTGGCGGGGTGCTGGGCAAAGCGTTTGAGCCACACGGTGTCGCCCAGTGTCAGGTGGTTCAGCGTGCCGAGGATCGAGCCGAAAAATGCGCGGCGGTCCATCCGTAGTTCGGCGTCCGTCAGCTTCGCGGCCGCGTCGTAGACTTTACGGTTCATCCACTGGTTGTAGGTCGCCATCAGGGCGATCTGTTCGATACGGTTCACGGGCTTTCTCTCTGTCTGGGCGGCGCGATGGCGCCATCATAAGGCGTGCCCACCCCGCGGTCATCGGGTTCCGCCAGAGGACGCCACCCCTGCGAAGGCGTGACGCCTAGAAACGCAACGTGGCGCTGGTGGTCAACCATTGCGCGCGTTCAGCGACCAGGCTGCGCCCAACCACCACGTCGACGTCGATCAACGGCCCAAGGTGGAACCGCGGCCCCGCTTGCCAGGCCTGCTCAGCGTCTTTTTGGCCGTAGCGCTCGACAATCAGCGTCAACGAGTGCGCTACCCGATATTCGGCGCCGGCGCCCCATGTGAGACGCTGGTTTTGCTCGCCGTCGTCATACGCGTGGGTCCAGCCGGCATTCAGGTTCAGTCGCAGGGGCTCCAGCGGTTGCCACGTCAACGGCACGTTGAAGTCCGCGCCATCAAACGCATGTCGCCGGTCCAGGGCAACGTGGGCGCTGGCGGACACGGCTATCTCCAGGCGCAGGTCCTGACGTGACATTACCTGCGCCTTCACTTGCGGGCTCACTTGCGTCTCGCGGTTGGCCCGTGACAATGCCGCGCCCCATTGCACGGCGGGCAGGGCCTCGAAGGTGCAGGCAGGCGACAGTGTCTCATTGTGCGTGCCGCCGTCGTGTCGGTGGGCGCTGTACCAGGCGTCGGCGTTGCATTCGCCGGGCGCATTGATCGCGCCGTCGTCGACTGCATAAGCGCCCCCTGCCGCGAAGGCCTTCGAGAATAGGCTGATGAGCAGGACGACGCTGAGTGTAAGCCCGATAAACATCAGGTTGCGCCGTAACGCCCGCCGTTTGGCTGGCGGTAACAACAAGAGGGTATGGCGAGCGCCTCGATAGCGGGTAACCCTGTCCGAGGGTTGGCGGTGTTTTTTGTACATGTTGTGCCTCGCTTGAATTCAGCTTTCTACGGTCAGCACCGAGATGCCGCTGGCTTTGGCCTGACAGACCAGCTCTGACGTGTCATCGCCACCGGGCAGGGCGATGACCACATCAGGGCGGCTGTCGGTCAGCATGAAATGGTTGCGCTGGCGTTCCGCCTGCTTGCCATGGCGTTGCCAATTGGGCGGATAACGCACCACGTCGATGCCGATTTCCCGCGCCCACTCCTCGATCTCGCTGCCGAGGAACTGGTTGCCGCCGTGGATCAATACCTGCACCGGGCGCAGGCGGTGGTAAGCGTCCAGCACGTGGCGGGAACGTTGGGTGTCGGCGTAATGACGACCTGCACAGATCAACACGCGCATGCTTGAAATCCTTGTAATGCACGGTGGCAGCCGAGCGACCGCCACCGTCTGAACGGCGGGAGTGATCAGTACCACTGCTTGAAGCGGCGGATGTAGATCGTCTTCATCAGTTGAGCCACGCAGCAGTAGCTGAGCAAGGTGCCTGCCAGCCATGGGAAGTACGCCAGCGGCAGCGGTTGCAGGCCCACCAGGGTGCCGAGCGGCGAGAACGGCACATAGATCCCCAGGGCGATCACCACACCGGTCATCAGCAACACCGGCCATGCCGCGGTGCTCTGGAAGAACGGGATCTTGCGGGTGCGCAGCATATGCACCACCAGGGTTTGCGAGAGCAGGCCCTCGATGAACCAGCCGGACTGGAACAGGGTCTGCATCTCCACGCTGTTGGCGGCGAATACGTACCACATCAGCGCAAAGGTGGTGATGTCGAAGATCGACGAGGTTGGCCCGATCCACAGCATGAAGCGGCCGATGTTCTTCGCGTCCCACTTGCGTGGCTTGGCCAGGTATTCCTTGTCCATCTTGTCCCACGGCAAGGCCAGTTGGGAGATGTCGTACATCAGGTTCTGCAGCAGCAGGTGGATCGCCAGCATCGGCATGAACGGAATGAACGCACTGGCCACCAGCACCGAGAACACGTTGCCGAAGTTGGAGCTGGCGGTCATGTTCAGGTACTTCATGATATTGCCGAAGGTTTCGCGGCCCTTGAGCACGCCTTCTTCCAGCACCATCAGGCTCTTTTCCAGCAGGATGATGTCGGCCGATTCCTTGGCGATGTCGGTGCCGCTGTCCACCGAGATCCCCACGTCGGCATCGCGCAGCGCCGGCGCATCGTTGATACCGTCACCGAGGAAACCGACAGTGTGGCCGTTGGCTTGCAGGGCCTTGAGCACCCGCGACTTCTGCAGCGGTGTCAGCTTGGCAAACACCGTGCGCTCTTCCACGCGGCGCTGCAGGGTTGCATCGTCCATTGCTTCGATGTCCACGCCGAGCAGCGGCTGGCCTGGGTCGAGGCCGACCTGGCGGCAGATCTTGCTGGTGACCACGGCGTTGTCGCCGGTCAGCACTTTTACCGCTACGCCGATCTGTTGCAGCGCCGCAATCGCCGGGCCTGCGGTTTCCTTCGGTGGATCAAGGAAGGTCAGGAACCCCTGGATCACCAGGTTGCGCTCATCGGCGGTGGTGTACTGCCGGCGCGCCAACGCGTTCGGGATATTGCGGGTGGCCACCACCAACACGCGAAAGCCGTCTTCGTTGTAGTCATTGGCAATCGCCAGCAACGCCTCGCGACGCCGCTGATCCAGCGGCACCGCGGCGCCGGCTTCGATCACGTGGGTGGCAATGCTCAGCATCTCTTCCACGGCACCCTTGCACACCAGCAGATGGTCGCCGGCGGCGTCCTTGACCACAATCGACAGGCGACGGCGTACAAAGTCGAACGGCAATTCATCGACCTTGCTGTAGGCAAACGGCGCCTGGAACTTGGGGTTTTGTGCCGAGAACTGCACCACGGCCTGGTCCATCAGATTCTTCATGCCGCTTTGGTGATAGCTGTTGAGCCAGGCCAGCGACAGCACCGCGTCGTCACGCTGGCCAAAGGCGTTGACGTGGTGCTCGAGGATGATCTTGTCCTGGGTCAGGGTGCCGGTCTTGTCGGTACACAGCACGTCCATCGAGCCGAAGTTCTGGATCGCGTTGAGGCGCTTGACCACCACTTTGCGCTTGGCCATGGCGGTGGCGCCCTTGGCCAGGTTGGCGCTGACAATCATCGGCAGCATTTCCGGGGTCAGGCCGACGGCGACCGCCAGGGCAAACAGGAAGGCATCGCCCCAGTCACCCTTGGAGAAACCGTTGAGGAAGAACACGATCGGCACCATCACCAGCATGAAGCGGATCAGCAGCCAGCTGACGCTGTTCACGCCGCGATCAAACGCGGTCTGCGCCCGGGAGCCGACAATCGCCTTGGCCAACGAGCCGAAGTAGGTGCGCGGTCCGGTGGCCACCACCACGGCTTTGGCGCGGCCGCTGACCACGTTGGTGCCCATGAAGCAGATGTTCGGCAAGTCGAGCAAGTTGCCCTGGTCGGCGGCAAGGGTACTGGCGGACTTTTGCGTCACGTCCCCCAGCGTGTCGTATTTTTCCACGGGCAAGGCTTCGCCGGTCAGCACCGCCTGGCTGATGAACAGGTCACGCGATTCGATCAGGCGGATGTCCGCCGGGATCATGTCGCCGGCCGACAGCTGCACGATATCGCCGGCCACCAGTTCGCGCATCGGCACTTCGCGCAGGGTTGGCTGGGCGCCGACCTGTTCGCGGCGTAGTACGGTGGCGGTGGTGCGGACCATGGCTTTGAGCGTTTCGGCGGATTTGGCCGAACGGTGCTCCTGCCAGAACCGCAGCAGGCTGCTGAGCAGGACCATGGTCATGATGATGATGACTTTGGTCAGGTCGACTTCTTCACCGGCCTGCAACGGCAACCAGTAATCGGTGACGAAGCTGATCGCGCCCAGCGTCAGCAGCACATAGATAAACGGATTGTTCAGCGCCTGCAGGAACTGGATGAACGCGTGAGGCGGCTTGTCATGGGCGACTTCGTTATGGCCTTGCTGTTGCAGGCGTGCAGTGGCATCCAACTCGGTCAGGCCATCCAGAGTGGCTCGCACATTGGCCAGGGTGGCCGACAGGCCGTTATGGGCTTCGCGGGCGGCCCGCATTGATAGCCGAGCGTCGGCGTCGGTGCGGTTTTTGTTGGGCTGTGGCGGTTTTTTTACGGCGCTCATGGTGTGTACTCCTGTCGCCAGTTCTCGACAAAACATACCCGGTACTGACCTGATGACAGGCGAGCGAAAGCATGCCGAGCCGCGGACTTCGCGATCGGTTCAAATAAGGTGTTGAATAACTTTCAATGGGCCCGCTAAGTGCGCGTTAGTTACTGCGCGCGCAGCGGGCTACTACTGGAAAGGTTCATAAAAGAACTCCAGGGTATTGATCAGAAAGTTGCTGTTTCCAAGCGGTCAAGCGGCGCGAGTGCCCAGGTAAAGAGCGGGCATCAGGCGGGCTTCAGCCAGGTTGGAAACGTTACGTCTCTGTGGGTCTTGAGGGGCGGCGTGAGCCCAATGCTGCTGCAGTCGGCCAGTCGTCGGGCAGGCACGCCAGTGCGCCAGCGGATGGGCCGGGCGCATTCGAGGGGAGGGTACGGCAAAGGCCGGGCGGGCAACACAAACGCCTGCGGGCGCTCGGCACAGCTTGGCCCGCAGGGTCGCGGCCAGCGTTCGTACATCTTTTACAACAAAGGTTTGGAAGGTCATAACACACCTCGGGACCGGACGGGCGACCGGCGAGGCAGTTACGGTGGAGCACAAGCTCTAGCGCAGCTTACCGGACCGGAGAGGCAAGTCCTGTCATCTTCTGGGTTGGGCGCCCGATGCCCGCCAACGCGGTGCTCGGACAGCGACTAGATACTGTGTCCATTGGCTTCTTTTGTGAGGTTTAAAAAAGGCCCCAATTGCGGGCAGGGGCAATCTACTCAGCCGGTTGCGGAATGTCAACGCATGATTAATTAAAATGCCAAGTGTTCAGAGTCTATTCAGATAAAACATATTCACAAGTTACCGGGCATATATAACTTCATATGCCTTGCGCGGCGAGAACGGCGAGATAGATCAAGACTACACCGCATGCCGCGTAACTGATGCGTTGCCAGGTCGGCGAGGCGTTCTTGCGCAGCAGATTGACCAGTGCGGCCGTCAGAAAACACGACAGCACCGAGGCCAGCATGAAACCGCCGAAAAACATCAGCGTCTGCGTGTGGCTGGGCGTAGCCCCGACGATGCCCGACAACGCACTGCCCAGCGCCCCCCAGTACACAATGTTCTTCGGGTTGGCCAGCGAAATGGCTGCGCCCACCGCCAGCGCATTCGTGCCGGAGCCGGCCGGTGCGCTGGCGGCTGCGGGCAAACGCCAGGCGTCGAGCAGGCTGCGCACGCCGAGCCAGGCGAGGTAGAGCGCGCAGAGGAGGGTCAGCGGCACGCGCACGGCGTCATGCTGGATCAACAGCGCGATGCCGGTCAGGCCGATCACGGCCCACACCGCATCGCCGACCAGCGAACCGACCTGCACCAGCAACGCCGGGGTGAAACCGTGTTGCAAACCACGGCGCAAGGTCTCCGCCAGCACAGCGCCGGGGGACAGGCAAAACACAAAACCGAATACCAGTGCGTAAAAGAAGATCGCCAGCATCCCTATGCTCCATCAAGTGATGGCGGGCAGTGTGCTGGCGCACGCACGCGTTGTCTTGGACCAGATTGTGCTGTTCAGCGTTTCGCCACACTCTGATAGCGGCCAGGCGTGAGGCCATAGGCGGCGCGGAAGTGCCGGTTGAGGTGGCTCTGGTCGGCAAAACCGAGCTGATGGGCGACCTCGCCGGCCGCCATCCCATTGCGCAACAGGCCTTTGGCGCGGCGCGTGCGCAATTGCATGGCCCACTGGCGAGGGCTGAGCCCGGTCTCTTTTTGAAAGGTGCGCAGCAGGTGGAACTTGGACAACCCCAGCGCCTCGCCGAGGTGGTCCAGCGGCAGCGATTGATGCAACTGTGCGGCGAGCAATTCCTGGGCGCGGCCGATCAGGCTTTTGCCGGCTGCCGCGTTGCCGGGCAAGCGCACGCCGCTGAGGCCGACCACTTCTCCCAGCAGCACAACCAGGGCGTCTTCGTTTAGCTCGCGGACCAGAACGTCGCCGCTCGATGCGCCTTTTGCCACAACCGCCAGGCGCCGCGCCAGATCCGGCTGGAAACACAACGATCGATCGAATTCGACATGCGCCAACCCCAGGTCGGCGGCCAATTGCTCGGCGCTGACGTACAGGCTGACAAACTGCCACGGCGTGCCTTCCGCTGCACCGCCGCCCTGAATCTGCCCGGGGTTGTACAAGGTGATGGCGCCTGGCCCAGCCACGAATTCGCGGCGGTCCAGCCACACGTTTTCTTCGCCCACCAGGTTCACGCCGATCACGCATTCGTCGTGGCTGTGGCGGGCAAAGGTCAGGCCGGAGCAGTGGACGCTGTTGATTTCGTAGTCGCCCAGCCAGGCGTGTTGCAGGGTGCTCATGGGGTCGGCTCAGTCATGGGATGGACGTGAGCATACGCCGTCAGCCAGGCTCAGATCGACCGTTGATTGACCCGTTGCGACAGTTCTTCGGCGCTTTCCCTGCGCTCCGAGTAGCGGTCGACCAAATCCGGACGATCACGCAGCAGCACGGTGAACTTCACCAGTTCCTCCATCACGTCGACAACGCGATCATAGAGCGCCGAGGGTTTCATGCGGTCCTGATCATCGAACTCCATGAACGCCTTGGGCACCGAGGATTGATTGGGGATGGTGAACATACGCATCCAACGCCCGAGTACGCGCAGTTGGTTGACCGTGTTGAAGGACTGGGAACCGCCGCACACTTGCATCACCGCCAGGGTTTTGCCCTGGGTCGGGCGGACCGCGCCCAAGGACAACGGCACCCAGTCGATTTGCGCTTTGAACACTGCCGACATCGAACCGTGTCGTTCAGGGGAACACCAGACCTGGCCTTCCGACCATTGCATCAGTTCCAACAGCTCCTGCACCTTCGGATGCTCACGCGGGGCATCATCGGGTAATGGCAAGCCGCTCGGGTCGAAAATGCGCGTTTGTGCGCCGAAGTGCTGCAAGAGGCGCGCGGCCTCTTCCACCAGCAGGCGGCTGAACGAGCGTTCGCGGGTTGAGCCGTAGAGCAGCAAAATGCGCGGCGGCCGACTCGAATCGAGCGGGCCGGAGGTGATTAACGACGCGTCCAGATTGGGCAGGGTACTCATGGTTACTCCGCCTGCAACAGCGCAATGCGCTCGAGTTCGGCTTTCAGTTCGCCAGGGTTGAGGTCGGCAAAGGGCAGCGCGAAAAACGCCCGGCAGCGTGTGGCGATGGTGCGCAGCGTGGCGTCGAATGCGGCTTGGATGCTCGCCTCGTCGCCGTCGACATCCGAAGGGTCTGCCAACCCCCAGTGCGCCTTCAGCGCCGGGCCGAAATACACTGGGCAGGCTTCACCGGCGGCCTTGTCGCACACCGTGATCACCACATCCGGCGGGCTGCCTTCAAAGGCGTCGTTGCCCTTGCTGTACAAGCCCTGCGTGCGGATGCCCGCCGCCTGCAAGGTGCTCAGGCTGCGGGGCAGCACCTGGCCCTTGGGGAAGCTGCCGGAGCTGACCGCCTCAAACCCTTCTGGCGCCAGGTGGTTGAACATCGCTTCGGACAAAATGCTCCGGCAGCTGTTGGCGGTACACATGAACAAGACTTTCATTGGCGTATGTCCTTAGAGGCTAAGACGCAAGGCGAGGGCGGCGAGAGTGACCAGCAACACCGGCAAGGTCAGGACGATGCCGACCTTGAAGTAGTAACCCCAGGTGATGGTGATGCCTTTGCGCGCCAGGATATGCAGCCACAGTAGGGTGGCCAGGCTGCCGATGGGGGTGATTTTCGGGCCGAGGTCGCTGCCGATCACGTTGGCGTAGATCATCGCGTCCTTGACCACGCCCGCGGCATGGCTGGATTCGATGGACAGCGCACCGATCAACACGGTCGGCAGGTTGTTCATTGCCGAAGACAACAATGCCGTCAGCACCCCGGTGCCCATCGCCGCGCCCCATACGCCGTAGGTGGCGAAGGTGTCGAGCCAGGTCGCCAGGTAAGTGGTCAGCCCGGCGTTGCGCAGCCCGTAGACCACCAGGTACATGCCCAGGGAAAAGATCACGATCTGCCAGGGCGCTTCCTTGAGCACTTTGCGCGTGGAAATCTTGTGGCCTTTGGCGGCGATCACCAGCAGCAACACCGCGCACACCGCAGAGATCGCGCTGATGGGAATCCCCAACGGTTCCAGGGCAAAGCAGCCGATCAGCAGGATACCCAGCACCCACCAGCCGGCGCGAAAAGTGGCGCGGTCGTGAATGGCGCTGGCCGGGTCCGCCAGGTCGGCCGGGTCGTAGGTCTGCGGAATATCGCGGCGGAAAAACCACAACAGCACCGCCAGGGTGGCGGCGACGCTGACCAGGTTCACCGGCACCATCACCGCTGCGTATTCATTGAAGCCGATCTTGAAATAGTCCGCCGAGACAATGTTCACCAGGTTCGACACCACCAGCGGCAGGCTCGCCGTGTCGGCGATAAACCCCGCGCCCATGACGAACGCCAGGGTCGCCGCCGGAGAAAAACGCAACGCCAGCAGCATCGACATCACAATCGGCGTGAGGATCAGTGCCGCGCCGTCATTGGCAAACAGCGCCGACACCAACGCGCCCAGCAGCACCATGTAGGCAAACAACCGCCGGCCGCGACCACGGCCCCAACGGGCCACATGCAGCGCAGCCCAGGCAAAGAACCCGGCCTCGTCCAGCAACAGGCTGATGACGATCAGCGCGACAAAGGTGCCGGTGGCATTCCAGATGATGTGCCACACCACCGGGATGTCCGCCAGGCTGATCACGCCGCAGGCCAGTGCGAGGATCGCGCCCATGGTCGCGCTCCAACCGACACCCAGGCCTTTGGGCTGCCAGATGACCAGGATGATGGTGAAGATAAAAATCGCAATTGCGACAAGCATGAATAAACGCTCCGGTGGCTCAACAGCAGGTGCTGGCTCGTTGTGGTCTGTCGCCCATTGCATCAAGACGCAGCGCGTCGTTTTGCAACCATGGCTGGTTGGCTTGCAGGGTGGTGTCCAGCACGTGAGTCACCCAGTCGGGCAGTGCCGGATTGATGCGGTAGTAGATCCATTGCCCTTGGCGACGATCCAGCAGCAACCCGCTGTTGCGCAGTTGCGCGAGGTGGCGGGAGATTTTCGGCTGGCTGTCGTCAAGTGCATGGATCAGTTCGCACACGCAAAGTTCGCCTTCGCGCAGGATCAGCAAGGTCATTCGCACGCGAGTGGCATCGGCCAGGCATTTGAATAGGGTTGGAGGTGAGAAAGGGACTGACACGGTCAAGGCCTGCTCGTATAGGTATATCTGAATATACGTATTTCCATATGTTTCAGTCAAATCCTGTTTCAATTGATATGGATCAAATGTCTGGAAACACGCCACAAGTGATTGAAATTAAAATGAAACACAAATGTCCTAAAGTGCCTGCCCATAGCTGATGAAGGAATACCACGCGTGACCCGTGCCACTCGCAATCTGCGCAAGACCCTCGATTCCGTCGCGGAAAATAACGAAACCGCGGCGTTCGATCTGATGCGTGCCGTCGAAAAACTCGGCGATGAAGTGCTGCGCCAGCGCTTGCTCAATACCATCCACCGTCTCAACCAGGACGCCTATGAACTGCGCGAAGCGCGGGACTCGGTTGAACTGGTGTCGGTAAGGCTCGCCTGAGCAAGATCGTTCAAGACAACCTGCATATTGCGCTGGCATGCTTGTCGACTGTCTGTCGATGAGCGGTTCCCATGCCTACTGCTTTACCTCACTACGCCTTCGCCCGTGGCGCGATTGCTGTCATTCCGTTGTCCCTGGCGTGCGCGCCCTGGGGCTTGCTGGCTGGTTCAATGGCCATCGAAGCGCACTTTTCCCCGCTCGAAGCCCAGGGGCTTTCCGCCATCGTGTTTGCCGGTGCCGCGCAACTGGTGGCCATCGGCATGGTCAAGAGCGGCGCCAGCCTGATCTCCATCTTGCTCACGACTTTGCTGCTGACCTCACAACATCTGCTGTACGGCATGCATCTGCGCCCCACATTGTCCGCGCTCAAACCGCGCTGGCGCATGAGCCTGGGTTTCCTGATGACCGATGAGTTCTTCGCCCTGGTCAGCCAGTACGACCGCGAAACCTTCAACCGCTGGTACGCACTGGGTGTTGGCCTGACGTTCTATATTGCCTGGAACCTGTTCACCCTCGCCGGCATTGTCCTGGGCAAGAGCATTCCAGGGCTCGAACACCTGGGCCTGGAGTTCTCGATTGTCGCGACCTTTATCGCGTTGATCACGCCCGTGGTGCGCGATGTGTCCACCGTGGTGTGCGTGGCGGTGGCGCTGTTGTGCTCGGTCGGCTTGAGCTTCCTGCAGTGGGAGTCGGCCGTGGTGGTATCGGGTGTGTTGGGCATGAGTGCAGGGTATGCCTGCAAACGACTGGGAGTCGGGCAGGCATGATTTTTGTGATGATTGTTGCAATGGGCTTGATCGTATTTTTTAACCGCTACCTGTTTATCGAACCGCGCCTGCCCGTGCGGCTCACCCGCGGTGCGCGGGAGTTTCTCGGGTTCGCGGTACCGGGCATGCTCACGGCGATTTGCGGGCCGATCATTTTCTTCGCCGACCACCGGCTCAACCTGAGCCTGGCCAACCCCTACCTGCTGGCCGGGATCTGCGCGGTGGCGCTGATGGTCTGGACGCGCAATGTGCTGCTCACCGTGCTGTTGAGCATGGCGTTGTTCTACCTGTTTCGCTGGTGGTTCTAAACACACCGGCGAAAAAAAGCCCGCGGGAGGGCGGGCTGAAGGAGACTTCTAAAAATGAGCCCGGCCATTATCGGTGGCGCGTTCTGCTGTCACAGTGAAACTAAATTCATTCGGTGGGCGGCGTCGCCTTCTTTTTCGCCTTGGCCTCGGCCGCCAGGCACTCCAGCGCGAACTGCTCGGTGTAGGTCATCTGGATCGGCGTACTTTCGCCTTTCACCGTGCGCTCGCCGTCGAGAATGTAGCGAATGCGCTTGTCCGTCACGCCAATGCGCTTGGCGATCCACGTGGGCGTCTGGCCGATGCGGCTGATCAGCTTGTCGGCATAGTCGGTGGATGGGTTGTAGCGTTCGGCATTGGGTGTCATCGGTTTTCCAGGTAGAAGCGAACTCGCAAGTAGGCGACAGGGTGACGTAATAATCCGTGAGTGTCGCCTGCTAATGGTAGAGTCGCGTTTTTTTCCAAGGAGCGATGGCATGCGGAAACTGGTAATTGGCGCATTGGTACTGGCAGCACTGGCCGGCTGCGCGGGCTCGAAAATGAACGCGGCACGCACCGGCACGCCCTACAAGACCTTGGCGTCGGACAAGGCTGCGCTGGTGGTTGCCCAATGTATCCAGTTCGGCTGGCAGGACGAGGCGGTGTTTGGTGTCGACGCCGGCGGCTTCAAGGAGCCGATCGGGGCGGGCGGTTTCACGGTGTACACCACCGGCGGCGATTACTTTGCCGACGTGCGCAGCGCAGGGACCGGTTCCTCTGTCGATTACTACACCGCCGAAGACTCCATGGTCGCCAAGCGCCGTTTGGCCGCACTTGCGACTTGTCTGTAATCTGTTGCCGTAGTGCTTTTAGGAAATGCCCTGCGGGACAGTCGCGGGGCATTATCCTATGATTCCCCCCGCTCGCTCGACGTAATAGCTCTTTACCAGTACACGGATGTCGAGGCCGTCACGTCGGGCGAGCCTCCCAGGTCATCAGCGCGGCATATAACCCAAGTGCCAGCGCCGGGGGATCTTCAGTGACACCAGACCCAAAACCGCAGCCAGCGCCCCGCTGACCAGCAGCGCACCCAAGCCCATGCGGTGCTCGAGCAACGCCCCGATCACCGCCCCGATGAACATCCCCGTCCAGGGGACCAACTGCACGCGCCACCCGTTGCGACGCTCCCCCAGCAGCCAGCGTCCCAACCCGCGACCAAAGCGTGACAGCGCGCCGGTGACATAGGTAAGCCCCACCGGCAAGCCGTTGACCTCTTCGACCGCGGCATTGAGCATGCCCATCGCCACAATCGCCGCGAGCAAGGCGGGCAGCATATCGGCGAACGGCCACAGCGCGCCGCCGCAGAGCAGCGCCGCGATGCACAGCAGCAGGGGCAGGGCGTGACGGCCGCTCATGCGGCTGACCACGATACCCAAGGCGTTGCCGACCACGAAGGTCGCGACCAGCAACAGCAGGCGCCCGGTCAGGCCCAGGTCACCTTCGCTGATCGCTACTGCCAGGCGCGTGGTGTTGCCGCTCATGAATGAGACAAAGTCGCCACTGGCCATGAAACCAATGGCATCGGTCATGCCCGCCAGCACAGACAGGCTGGCCACCAGCATCATGCCGACACGACCCCGCCATTGCTGTTGACGGGCGAGTACGACGTTGGCGTAGGGCTTTTGGGACGAAGGCAGCATCGGGCTGGGTTCCTCGGTGAGATTATGCGGCCACTACCGTAAGGCGCTTTGATGTCTGGCGCAATGACCTCAGGCCGCTTCCAGCCTCCAGCCAGCGTCATGCCAGACCAAAGTATGAGAGGACTCGATCGCCTGTAAAAAACTCGAGGTGTGACACTCCCATTGCGTAGGTAATGTCCTTGCAGGTCGCGGGGCAGGTCGGCGGACAGCAGGTTACAAACAGATCAGGCCGGTCTGTCTGATTGACTGCAACGCAAGACGCTGCGGCCACAAGGTTTCGCGGCTACGCCAGCACCGCCACCGCCTTGATCTGCGCCCACAGCATCTGGCCGGGGTGCAGTTGCAACTGGTCGCGGGAGAAGCGTGTGATCCGTGCCAGCAACGGCGTACCGCCGGCATCCAGGCGCACCAGCACATGGGCGCTGTTGTCCGCCGCAATCTCCTGGGTGACCGTCACCGGCAGGCGATTGAGGATGCTGCTGTGGGCTTCGGCCTGTAAGTTGAGGCTCACATCCCGCGCCTGCACCTTGACCCGCAGGGCTTTGCCCAAGGCCAGCGGCGTATGGGCGACGCGCATCTGCAAGGCACTGCCGGGCAGTTGCAGGGTCAGCAATTGATAGTGCGCGTCGTAAGCGCTTACCGTGCCGTTGATCACCACACCGGCGTCGTCGCCCAAGGCCAAGGGCAAATCCAGCCGCGCCAGGGTTTCACCGATGGGGCCGCTGGCCAGGGCCTGGCCGTCGCGCAGCAACACGATGTGATCGGCCAGGCGCGCCACCTCGTCCTGGGCGTGGCTGACGTAGAGCACCGGAATGTCCAGTTCGTCGTGCAGGCGTTCCAGGTAAGGCAGGATTTCACCTTTGCGTTGGCTGTCGAGTGCCGCCAGCGGTTCGTCCATCAATAACAGGCGCGGGCTGGTCAGTAGCGCGCGGGCGATACCGATGCGCTGGCGCTCGCCGCCGGACAAGTGCTGCGGATGCCGCTCAAGCAAGTGGCCGATGCCCAACAGTTCGGTGGCCTGGGCCATGTCGACGCGACGTTGCGCACGCGGGATGCGCTTGAGGCCGAATTCCAGATTGGCGCGCACCGACAGATGGGGGAACAGGCTCGCTTCCTGGAACACATAGCCCAGCGCACGTTTATGCGGCGGTACGAACAGCCCGTTGCGGCTGTCTTGCCAGACTTCGTCGTTGACCTGGACAAAACCGTCCTCGGCACGTTCCAGCCCTGCAATGCAGCGCAGGCAGGTGGTCTTGCCGGAGCCGGAATGCCCATACAGCGCGGTGACGCCGCGACCGGGCAGTTGCAGGTCCACTTTCAGGGCAAAGGCGGAATACGTGAGGTGCAGGCGTACATCGATCATCGGCATCAGCTCCAGCCCATCTTGGTTTTACGGCTGGAGTAGAGCGCCAGCAACACGAGGAACGCGAACACCACCATGGCGCCGGCCAGCCAGTGCGCCTGGGCGTATTCCATGGCTTCGACGTGGTCGTAGATCTGCACCGAGACGACCCGGGTCTTGTCCGGGATATTGCCGCCGATCATCAGCACCACGCCGAACTCGCCGACGGTATGCGCAAAGCCGAGAATCGACGCGGTGATAAACCCCGGGCGGGCCAGGGGCAGGATCACGCTGAAGAACGTGTCCCAGGGGTTGGCGCGCAAGGTCGCGGCCACTTCCAAGGGGCGTGTGCCGATGGCGGAGAAGGCGTTTTGCAACGGCTGCACCACGAACGGCATGGAATAGATCACCGAGCCGATCACCAGCCCGGCGAAACTGAAGGTCAGGGTGCCCAGGCCCAGCCATTGGGTGAACTGGCCGAAGTAACCGTGCGGCCCCATCGTCAGCAGCAGATAGAAGCCGATGACCGTGGGCGGCAGCACCAGCGGCAGGGCGACCACCGCGCCGATAGGCCCGCGCCACCAGGAGCGCGTGCGCGACAGCCACAGGGCAATCGGAGTGCCGATGACCAGCAGGATCACCGTGGTCAGTGACGCCAGTTTGATGGTCAACCAGATCGCGGAAAAATCGGCACTCGATAGCGGCATTTAGAGCTCGTAACCGTAGGACTTGATAACGGCAGCGGCTTTCGGCCCTTTCAGGTACTCGACCAGCGCCTTGGCTGCGGCGCTGTCTTTGCCCTTGTTGAGGATCACCGCATCCTGTTTGATCGGGTCATGCATGGACGCCGGGACGATCCACGCCGAACCGCTGGTGACTTTGCCGTCTTTGTAGATCTGCGACAAGGCCACAAACCCCAACTCGGCATTGCCGGTGGAGACAAACTGATAGGCCTGGGTGATGTTCTGGCCCTCGACGAGCTTGTCCTTGAGCTTCTCGGTCAAGCCTTCCTTGGCCAGCACTTGGGTGGCGGCCAGCCCGTAGGGCGCGGCTTTCGGGTTGGCGATGGACAGGTGCTTGAACGCGTTCTGCTTGAGCACATCGCCCTTGGCATCGACATAACCTTCCTTCGCCGACCACAGCGCCAGGGTGCCGACCGCGTAGGTAAAGCGCGAACCCTTGACGGTATCGCCTTCGGTTTCGAGTTTTTGCGGGGTGGTGTCGTCGGCGCTGAGGAACACTTCGAACGGCGCGCCGTTCTTGATCTGGGTATAGAACTGCCCGGTGGCACCGTAGGCGGCGATCAGCTTGTGACCGGTGTCCTTCTCGAAATCGGCGGCAATCGCCTGGATCGGTGCGGTGAAGTTGGCGGCGACGGCCACCTGGACTTCATCGGCGTGGACCGCAGCGGCGGTGACAAGCGCAATGACGGCCGCCAGGCCGGGGCGAATCAAGCGTGGGAGGCTGAAGGTCATGGATAGCTCCGTATGAGAAGGAAAAAAGCCAGTATTGAGCGCTGCCGGACCATGGGGGCGGTCAAGCGGTGTATGTATAGGTATATAGCGAAAAAATGGCAAGGGGAATCCGCCGGCCCCGCGCTGACATTTCCCGGCGGCAACGGCCCGCCTCCTGACAGCCAATGCATGGGAACCCGTTGATAGTGCAGCTCCTTTAGCCGGCAAAGGAGCAAGTGCCATGCAAAGGGAATATGCCTATATCAACGTCGGTGCACCGAACAACCTTACCAGCGAGGCCGCCGTGAAAGCCTGGCTGGACCGCGTACTCAGCGCTTCGGCACTGGAACCGCAGGCCAAGGCGCTGATCACCACGCAATCGTTGATACCGGTGGAGTTTTCGATCCTGGAGGAGGGGGCCGAGCCGGGAAGTCCTGCGTTGATTGTCGAGCGCCAGGAAATGCCCCTGTGGAAAATCCTCGACAAGCGCTTCACTTGGCGCGCGAGTGTCGGAAAAAACCAATCGACTGACAGCGTGCAGGTCAATGTCCTGTTTCCCAAGTTTTACGGGGCATTGGCCCAACGCTTGACGGCCCATCGATACTTTCTCGACAGCCTGCGAGTGTCAGGCCAGGCCCAGAGTGTCGAGTGGGAAGAGCGTGGCCTGGCGATCGCGACACGGCCTTTGCTCAAGACCGAGGTGGTGCTGTTCTCCGTGTGGGGGGCGAGTAAGCGCCTGCTTGCGGATATCTGGTTCGATCTCCCGCTGATTTCCCTGGGGGCCGGGCAATGGCCCAGGGCGATTGGCACCGGTTGGCCGGGGATGCGTATTGGCGCACGCAGCGGCGATCACATTCGTTATTCCGATGAGCCCGGCAAAAACACGCTGTGGGTCAAGCCGTTCGGCGAGGCGGTACTCGACGCCGATTTCAGCATTTTCCCGCGCTGGACGCCCCGTGCCGTCCTCCTCGCCGACCAAGCGCTGAAGGCCGACGAAGTGATCGAGGTGACCCTGAGCGCAATGCCTTATCAGGCCGATGAGGAGCGCTACATCATCGAGGTTCCGGCCTCGCGCCGCGCCGCTGCGGATTGGCACTACTATCTCAGCGTCTACATGAGTTACCGCTGCCCCTGGGTCAACTGCGGCGTCTTGCAGGAAGACGGCGGCATCCGGCTGCAGAGCGAGCGGCCCAATCAATGGTTCGTGCGCTGCGATGCCGCGCGGCTGTTTATAGCGGTCAGCATTCAGCCCCGCGAACGTACCGGCTGGAAGGCCCCCACCGCGCCCCCGACGCCCGAGGCAACCACGACCCAGGCCTGGCAAAAATGGGATGGGCTGAGGGAGAGCGTGGGCAATAACAAGATCGCCAAAGACTATATCGAATCGTTGATCGATCGCTGCCTGAAGAAGTCCGGTTTGTCTCAAGACACCCAGCAATTGTTCAAAAAAGAACGCCAATTCAAGTTCAAATACCTGATAGGCCACCCCACATATTCTCCTGGCGTGAGTGCATTCGTGCCGCCACGCTACAAGTACTTTTCCTTTGAACAAGTGCTGTTGGGTGAGCCGCAACGGCGTGCGTACTTCCAGGAAAAACTCAGTGCCGTGCACGTGCAGGGGCAAGCCTTGCCAGCGTCGCAAGTCGCGACATTGACCGGGATGCGCGACGTGTTGCTGGCTGACTTCCTGGCGGATATCGATGCGCTGGCCGCCAGCGACGACTACCAGAAACTGTTCGGCGAAACCTGTGACGCCCTCGCCAGGGTGCGGGTCGCACGCTACCTCGCGCAAGTCGATGCAGCCGACGAAGACTTGCGAGGGTGTGCGTTCCACTACTTGAAAGGCGAGTTGAAACCGCGACTGCTGCTATTCAACGAAGCGGTGGTGCCCAATGCGATTGTGCTCAAATTCAACTCACAGAAGGCATTGCTGATATCCCTCAACTTCACCGAGCTCAAGTGGGCGGTCTGGGCACCAAGCACCACCGCCGGGCAACCCTCGGAGGTGTTGATGCGATTTGTCGCGGAACATTCCCCTTTCCCGCAGAAAATGAACCTGGTGCCTCAGGATTTTTTTCCGCAAAAAAAACGCTATGGCTACCATTACCGGCGTTTCGCCCCGGAGCCGGTGTCCTTTCGTGATACCCAGCACATCAACGCGCAATTGCAATTGGCGGCCATCGCGGATATCAAGGGGCAGGTCGACTACGCAGTGTTTTCGTCCGACGAAGAGCGGCGCCGGGTAAAACTGGCGATGTTCAAAAGTGTCGCCCGTGCGGTGTCCGGCCTGGTGACGGCGGCCGTCGGGCCTCTGAGTGGGTTGGGCGCGCTGCTGCTTTCCGGCATGGCGCGCTTCATCGCCAATGTCGGTGATGTCGGCCTTACGTATGCGTTGGCGCAAAATACCGATCGGCCCGAGGACTACGCCCACTACATCCATGAGTGCAAGCTGGGGGTGCTATTGGCGATGGTCGACCTGGGGGCCGACCTGCCCAGCGCCAATGCCAAGTTGCGCATATTGCTCAAGCAGTCGACGCTCGGCGGTCGGACTGTCGCGCCGATTCTGAATGCGCCCATAGACTACGACGTCCCGATAAAGTTGAAACAGACCAGTGAGTCCGAGACTTTTGTCTCCACGCCATTCTGGTTGATCGACCTGCGCCAGCGCATGGAAAAAGCCTTCGACGACCGGGGCAAAAGCGCCGAACTCAAAGGTTACCTCCAGGCAACCGCCACCTGCGGTTATGCCGAGGCGAAAAGCTGTTCCGACTTTTTACGCAGCCAACGCTGGGAGACACAGGCCGTCGGCGTGCTGATTTTCTCCGAACTCGGCGATCAGCGCCCGCAAACGCATTTTGCGTTGTCGATTCGGGATGCAACGGACACCGCGATGGTCGATTTCAGCCTGGGCGACCTCGATGCCTCAATGAACGGTCGCGGCTATTTCGGTACGTTGAAAGGCTGGGAGGACTGCGTGCGCGGGTTGCCGGCCTTGGAGGGAGCGTTGGTGATTTACAAGTTTTATCCGGACTTTGCCAACGCAAGCCTGGAGGTTGACGGGGCGTTTGCGCTGGGCATCAGTTGGAGCCCCTTCGTCAATGGCGGCGATTACAGCGTGCTGTCGTTTCCCCTGGATTTCGTCTGCGGGGTTCGCGAGCAGTTGGAGCGTGTCTGGGCCCAGGTCTTTCACCAGTTGCCGATCAATGCATCGCTATCGCTCTATGAACCGGCGACCTTCAATCAGTCTGAACTGCTGGCGCAAGTCAGCAACCTCAGCGGCCTGGTCGACGAGGCGGAAGGGCTATTGCGGCGCACCATTGGCGTGCAGGCGATCGGTGAGTTACGGGCCTTGATGCTGGGCTTCCTTCAGGCATGGCGTAACGAACCGCGGGGCGGCTATCGAGAACTGATGGAGGGCGTGATGGCTGAGGAGGCAGACTTGGTCAACCAGGCATTGATCCACCTCGAAGCCCTGCAGGCCGGTTTGCCAAGCACGCTCGCGAGCGCGCAAAACGCGCTGGTCGATTGTGTCGACTGGGTCGCGGTGCGGGCCGGAATCGACGACGATGCGTGGCGACTGTTATTTAAACAGCAACTGGAACTTCATGTGTCAGGCGAGCAGGCGACGGTGGATTTATACACCGCCGCTGAACTGGACGCGCTGTATGAACAGCTCGCCCGGGGCCAGCAGCGCGAGTGTCATCACCAGCGCAGCTCCGGTTATGAGCGACTGACCATGACCAGTAGCCGGGCGTTGCTGGGGATAGGGTTGGGATTGATCCGCAAGATGGCCCAGGAGCGCCAGGCCGAATGCTGTTTCGCGCTGATCATGGCGAGCCAGCCCTATGACGACAGCAACGAACACTTTGCCCGAGTCGTATATGGCATCTGTGCGTTGCGTCAACAGCGGTTTACTGTGTTGACGCCGCTGCACGAACGTCGGCTCAGCGGCCTTCCACCCGCAGAGCCGATACTGATCTGACGTGCGTTACCGAGACAGCCGGCTCAAGGCTTGTTCTGCCAGCCAGGTGGTCAGCTCGCGGGTTGCGAACGGATGCCGCAGGCCCACCGCCTGGCCCGCCCACAGGTTGCTGAAGCCGGCTTCATCCTTGGCCTTGAGTGGCAGCAACGCACCGCCGGCCCTGGGGAAGGCCGGGGCCAGCGGGTTGATCGCGCCGAGTTCTCGCATCACCCGGTTGACGATGCCGCGTGCCGGTCGGCCGGTGAACAGGTTGGTCAGCGCGGTTTCGCTGGCCTGGGCGTGGCGCAATGCATGGTGGTGCGAGGGGCTGACCGTGGCTTCGGGGGTCAACAGGTAGGCGGTACCGATCTGCACCGCCGAAGCACCCAAGGCAAAGGCGGCCGCGATGCCGCGCGCGTCAGCGATACCGCCGGCGGCGATCACTGGCACGCTCACGGCGTCGACGATCTGCGGCACCAGCGCCATCAAGCCGATCTGGCTGTCGAGGTCGTCGCTGAGAAACATACCGCGGTGGCCGCCGGCTTCAAGGCCCATGGCGATGATCGCATCGCAGCCATGCTGTTCCAGCCAAATCGCTTCTTCGACGGTTGTGGCCGATGAAAGTACCTTGGCGCCGGTCGCTTTGACACGGTCGAGCAAGGACTTTTCCGGCAAGCCGAAATGGAAACTGACCACCTCGGGACGGAACGCTTCCACCACTTCACAAGCCGCTTCGTTGAACGGCGCACGGTTGGTCACCGGCGTCGGAGCATCAAAGTCGGCGTCCAGTTCGCGGTAGTAGGGTTGCAGCAGGTCTTTCCAGCGCCGATCACGGGCGTCGTCCGCCTCGGGCGGTTGATGGCAAAAGAAGTTCACGTTGATCGGCCGCGTACTGGCCTGACGGATAGTACTCAACGCATCGCGCAACTGCTCGATACTCAGCGCCGCCGCCGGCATCGAACCGAGCGCGCCGGCCTCGTTGGCGGCGATGACCATTTGCGCGGTGGTTGCACCGGCCATGGGCGCCTGGATAATCGGTACCTCGATGCCCAGCAGATCGAGAATGCGCGTGTCTGGCCAGGTGCTCATGGGATGCGTCTCCAGCGTTGGTAAGAGTTTTCGCTGTTTTAGCAGGGCCCTTGGCATCCGGCCAGTCTGTTTTATTCACTGGACGCAGCCTGGGTTTCGTGTAGTGGCGCGGGCTGTTTTAGCGGTCGCGCTCGCGTTCCAGCAACTGGCGCTTGCGCTCCACACCCCATCGGTAGCCCGACAACTCGCCATTACTGCGCACCACGCGGTGGCAGGGAATCGCCACTGCGAGGCGATTGGCGCCACAGGCCTGGGCCACGGCCCGAAAGGCGGTGGGCGCGCCAATCCGTTCGGCGATCTGCGCGTAGCTGGCGGTGCTGCCCACCGGGATGTCGCGCAAGGCCTGCCATACCCGTTCCTGAAAGGCCGTGCCGCGCAGGTCCAAGGGTAAGTCCAGGCCCAGGGCCGGGGCTTCTATAAAACCCACCACCTGGGCGACCAACTGTTCGAAGGCTGGGTCGGCGCCCAGCAGTTCGGCGTTGGGGAATTGGTCCTGCAGATCGCGCACCAGCGTGTCCGGCTCGTCGCCCAGCAGAATCGCGCACACGCCGCGATGACTTTGCGCCACCAGAATCGCGCCGAGGGAACATTGGCCGACGGCAAAATGGATGTGAGTATTCGTGCCGCCGGCTTTGTAATCGCTTGGCTTCATGCCAAGCAGTTGGTCCGCCGATTCATAGAAGCGGCTGTTGGAATTGAAGCCGGCGTCATACAGCGCGTCGGTGACGGTGTTGCGACCTTTGAGCCCCTTGCGCACTTTGCGTGAGCGCTGGGCGCTGGCATAGCCCTTGGGGGTGAGGCCGGTGACTGACTTGAACACGCGGTGGAAATGGAACGCACTCAGCCCGGCTTGCTGTGCCAGTTGGTCGAGGCTGGGCGGGGTTTCGGCGTGTTCGATCTGCCGACAAGCGTTGGCCACCAGTTCGGCGTGACGCGCCGCGCGTTGCGTCTGGTCACCGGTCGCGCGTTTGCTTGGGCGATAGCCTGCGGCTTCGGCCTGTTGAGGTGTCTCAAAGAATTCGACGTTTTCCGGGCGCGGCAAGCGCGAGGCACTGCTGGGACGGCAATACACACCGGTGGTTTTTACCCCATAGACGAACAGCGCGTCGGCCTGAGGATCACGGGCGAGGATCGCTGCCCAGCGCGGGTCATGTTCGTTATTCATTGCCTGCTCTCATGACGGGTCACGGCCAGATTAGTCGTGTCGCGGCGGCCTGGCACTCTGAAGCTTGCGGTCAAATCAGCCGGCGGTGCGAAAGGTCAGGTTGATGCGTTGCGGGCCCATGACCGGATGCGTGCCGTCCTTGACCGGCATGACTCCGTGGAAGCGCAGACGATCGACCCCGCCCCACACCACCACATCGCCATGGAACAACGAGATTTTTTGCGGCTTGTCGCTGCGTGCATGGCCGCCGAACAGGAAGATCGCCGGCAGCCCCAGCGACACGGAAACCACCGGCGCGGTATAGCAGCGTTCGTTCTTGTCCTGGTGCAACGACATCTTCGCCCCCGGCACATAACGGTTGATCAGGCAGGCATCGGGCACAAAATCGCTGAACCCGGCGTCGGCCGCCGCGTGTGCCGCCAGTTGGCGCAACGTCTCGGGCATGGCTGGCCAGGGGTGGCCACTGCGCGGGTCAAGCGCGGTGTAGCGGTAGCCGCTGGGATCGGTGGTCCAACCCAGTTCTCCGCAACTGCTCAGCGCGGCCGACATGGTGAAACCACCGGGCGTGACCATTTGCCGAAACGGCGACTGAGCCAGCACGCAGCGCAACGCTGGCAGAAGATGCTCAATCCAGGGCAGGGCATAGCCCCTCAGAACGTGGGACTGTTCGCCAATCTGCTCACGCCCTGCGGGTTGTTGCAGGGCGTCGTCGGCGAACAGGTCGACGGTCGGGCCGGGCATGGGCTTACAGCGCCTTGCTCACGTTGATGTCAGTGATTTCATCGCTGGCGTCGTGAATCTTCGCCAGTACTAGCTTGGCTTCTTCGACGCTGTTGCTGTGCAGTTGGGCAAACTCAAAGCGGCGTTCGCCGTTGAGTTTGTACTTAATGACGTATTTGGTCGTGGTCACAGCTTTTTTCCTGTCGAGTGTTCGGATCAGCTCAATTTGCTGTTGGTGCGACGAACGATGCGGATCTTGTGGGACAGCGCAGGTTTGCGGGTAACGCTGATGGCGCGGCGCGTCACAACGTCCAGGGTGATGTTCCAGAAACCGGTGCTCGGCGCGGTGATTTTCGCCGGGAACTTGTCGAACGCGCCGCCGTGGTAGGTGTGACGACCGCCATTCTTGAAGCTGCGAAAATTCGCATCGCTCATCAGACGGATATTACAAGTCTGTGAGCATTCGATGACGACAATATCTCCCTCGTTGAGGTGCTCACGCTGGTGGATGAATTTCATGGGCGGGTGTCTCCAGAAGGGCTTTTTCTGAAAAATCAGAACGATACGTAGGTTAAGATAGAGTTTATCAGCCCCAGCGCGTTTATTATCGGGCCGTCGTCGACGACTTCGACAATTTAAAACAGTTATTTACCGAGTTATCAGGGATAAATCCTACGTGGGCGGGAGAAAATTACCATCCCCGCTGTCCTAGGGTCTTTATCGGAGGTTTTATATGAAGTGGAGTGTGTTGGTTCTGGCCTTGGCGATTGGTGGGTGTGCTTCGGTTGCAGATATCAAGCAGACCCCCCCGACCTTGGCGGTCATTTCAGGGAAAAAACCGCAGGAATATGCCGCCTGTGTGGTACGCAAATTGTCGACTACCCGCCGGCCGCCGCAGATCGAGCCGCATAAAGACGGCGTGCAGGTGATTGTGCCGCAGAAATTCTCCGCTGACCCGTCGGCTATTTTCGAGATTGACGAGCGCTCCAGTGGCAGCAGCATCAAGCTCTACGAGAGCATGTCCAATGTGCCGATCCGCCCGGGCGATGTGAAGAAGGCCGGGGAGGACTGCATTTCCGGCTGAGGCCGCGCGTTTACACGGTCCGTTTGAATCCGATAAAAAAGCCTGACCTGCCATTGCGGTGTCAGGCTTTTTTTTGCGCGCGTTTTCGCAGTTGTCGCGACGGGAAGGTTCTCCTACCATTTGTAGGCTTATGACATAAACGCCTAAATATATAACTATAAAAAATGGAGCCGTGATGATGTCTCTGGAACGAGTGCTGATAGGCAGTGCGCTGATGTTGCTGCTGGGCAATGCCCACGCGCTGGATGGGAAGAAGATATTCACCGAGGGCGGCTCGCAGCCGGGCGCCATGCCTTGCGTAGCCTGCCATGGTGCCGATGGCGCGGGGCTCGCCGCCGCGGGCTTCCCCAGGTTGGCGGGGTTGCCGGCCCTGTATGTGCGTAAACAGTTGGAAGACTTCAAGCGCGGCACGCGTGCCAACCCGGTGATGCAACCCTTGGCGAATGCCCTCACTGACGCCGAGATCGACGCTGTCAGCCAGGCGCTGGCGGCGATGCCAGGCGCCGTCCCGCAACCGATCCATCGCAGCGAGATGCCTATCGGTGCTGCGCAAAAGCTCGCCCAGCAGGGCGCCTGGGAGCGGCAGATTCCGGCATGTGCAAGTTGCCATGGTCCTGCCGGTACGGGTGTCGGCGACACGTTCCCGCCTCTTGCCGGTCAGCCTGCCACCTACCTGGCAGCACAGTTGACGGCCTGGCAAAACGGCACCCGTCACAACGACCCGAATGATCTGATGGGCCACATCGCAAAATCCCTGACGCCGGATGAAGTACAGGGCGTGGCCCAGTATTTCGCCTCACTGAAACTGGAGGCCAAGCCATGAGCCCGTTTGTTTTAGTTCTAGGACTGTTGGGTCTGCCGTCCGCCCACGCCGCTACGATCGCCATGGAAGACCAGTCGCAGTTGCAGCCTTCTGCCGGCCATGCGGCTGTCAGTCAATTCCAGCCGCCCCAAGAGAGCGAGCTGCCTGACAATGCCTACGGCAAGCTGGTCAAGGAGGGCTACGCGTTGTTCGTGGATACCAAACGCCTGGCGCCGACATTCGTCGGTAACGGGCTCAACTGCAGCAATTGCCACCTGGATCAGGGCCGCCTGGCCAACTCGGCGCCGCTGTGGGGCGCCTACCCGATGTATCCGGCCTATCGAAAGAAGAACGACAAGGTCAACACCTTTGCCGAGCGGTTGCAGGGGTGTTTCCAATTCAGCATGAACGGCGGTACGCCGCCGACCGCTGATAGTCGCGAAATTACCGCGCTCTCGGTGTACGCCTACTGGCTGGCCAGCAAAGCACCGTTGGGCGTGGAGTTACCAGGCCGTGGGTATCCCGACGTGGCCCAACCGGCCAAAGGTTATGACCTGTCCGGGGGCGCGCAGGTTTACAAAGGGCAATGCGCCGTCTGCCATGGCCCCGAAGGGCAGGGCCAGAAGGTCGGTGACAGTTACGTGATGCCACCGTTGTGGGGGAAGGACTCCTACAATTGGGGCGCCGGCATGCACCGCATCAATACTGCGGCGTCCTTCATCAAGCACAACATGCCGCTGGGCAAGGGTGGCAGCCTGAGCGACCAGCAAGCCTGGGACGTAGCGGCCTACGTCAACAGCCACGAGCGACCGCAGGACCCGCGCCTGGTTGACGGTTCCGTGGAGAAAACCCGGGTCAAATTCCACGCCAACGATGGGGTCAATCTCTACGGCCAAACCGTAGAAGGCGTGTTGATTGGGCAGGGCATCCGTTAGACTCACGCCCAATCAACGCAAAAATGCCGCGCAAACCCTCGGTTTGTGCGGCATGTGTCTTTTTTGGGAAGTCTTTCATGAAGCGTGAACACGTCAGGGCTCGCCAGGCCGAAGGTCAGATATCGGCCACTCACATCATCCAGAACCCGGCTGACCTCGGGGAATGGATCGTATTCTTCAAGAAAAGCGGCGGTCGCAGTTTTTTCCTGGTGGACGATCAGGATGAAGTCGAATCTTTCTCGCGCCTGGATGAGCTGGTGGAGACCGTCCGTGGCCTGGGTATCAAGTTTGCCGATATCCAGCTGTAGACGTAACGCTTACTTGCAGACCACCACCACACTGCGGCTTTTGAAGTTGCCCACGTCCTGGCCCAGGGTCTTTTCACTTTCCTTGAGCGAAGGCGTGCCTTCGGTACCGACGATACGGTAGCCGGTGCCCGCACAAGAGGCGTCGGCCTTTTCGTAGCAACTGGCCCAGGAATTGGCTTCGCCCGAGCAGTCGATGGTCAGGCCTTGTTCGCCGTTTTTCAGGTAGACATCAGACGTGGTCGTGCAGCCGGCGAGCGCCAATACTGCAGTGAGTGCCAGAATCTTGTTCATGTGTGTTCATCATCGAGGGTGTTGGAGGGCGCGCTGACACTGTCGTGGGGCGTTTCGACGAGACTATAGCGAACTGCCATCTACGTATAGACATGTCTCGTCCTGAAAGTCAGGTGTAAGCCTATTTCAGGGTTATACAAAAGATACAAAAAAGCCCCGTTCACCGGGGCTTTTTTACGCAGCTTCCAAGGCTTACTTGCCCTTCGGTCGCTTGCTCGATGCGTGGCCCGCTTCATCCACAAACACTTCTGCCACCGCAGTTGCCTGGCTCTCGGTCGCGAATGCGCCAGCGACGCTGTCGCCGTGGAAGTTGATCAGGTGCCAACCGTCCGCTCGCTTAGTGATCAGGTAGCCGTTCACGCCTTTGGGTTCTGACATCTATTAACAATCTCGTAGTCTGGTTCAAGGGCGTAATGATAGCTCCAATTGTCGCGCCACCGCCCAAGTTATTCCAGGTCAATGTTTGCGGCGCCAAAGCGTGCTAAAAGGGTTGCAGCCCTTTTCAAGCCACAGGGCTACGCTGTTTTTGTCGGGGTATTGGTGAAGCTCTTTGTAGGATTAGCGGAACTTACGCCGACATTTTTTCTCTATGATGACATCGCAACGCCAGCAGGACCCATTGTAAGGTGACTGCGGCCTGATTAGACTGCGCCGAATTCCGTACGCACAGCCCTTTGTAAGGACCCATATGATCAAGAAATGCTTGTTCCCAGCAGCCGGTTACGGCACTCGCTTCTTGCCAGCGACCAAGGCCATGCCCAAAGAGATGCTGCCGGTGGTGAACAAGCCACTGATCCAGTACGGCGTCGAAGAGGCACTGGATGCCGGTTTGAATGAAATCTCTATCGTTACCGGCCGTGGTAAGCGCGCGCTGGAAGACCATTTCGACATCAGCTACGAGCTGGAAAACCAGATCAAAGGCACCGACAAGGAAAAATACCTGGTTGGTATCCGTAAGCTGCTCGACGAGTGCTCGTTCTCCTACACCCGTCAGACCCAGATGAAAGGCCTCGGCCACGCCATCCTGACCGGCCGTCCGCTGATCGGTGACGAACCGTTCGCCGTGGTACTGGCCGACGACCTGTGTGTGAACCTGGAAGGCGACGGCGTACTGACCCAGATGGTCAAGCTGTACCAGAAGTACCGTTGCACCATCGTCGCGGTTCAAGAGGTCGATCCTCAAGAAACCAACAAGTACGGCGTGATCGCCGGTGACGACATCGGCGATGGCCTGATCCGCGTGCGCGACATGGTCGAGAAGCCAGCGCCTGAAGATGCTCCGTCGAACCTGGCGATCATCGGTCGTTACATCCTGACCCCGGATATCTTCAAGCTGATCGAAGAAACCGAGCCGGGCAAGGGTGGCGAGATCCAGATTACCGACGCCCTGTTGAAGCAGGCCAAAGACGGTTGCGTGATCGCGTACAAGTTCAAGGGTCGTCGTTTTGACTGCGGTGGCGCCGAAGGCTACATCGAAGCGACCAACTTCTGCTACGAGCACTTCTACAAGACTGGCAAGGCTTACTGATTCACGGTTGCCCGCCTGTTGTAAGAGAAAGCCACCTTCGGGTGGCTTTTTCGTTTTTCGCCCCCAACTAAGTCGGTATGCTGATTGCCTGCCGAGGAGAGTGAAATGGCCTACGATTTTGACCTGTATGTGATTGGCGCCGGTTCCGGCGGCGTTCGTGCTGCGCGCTTTGCCGCCGGTTTTGGCGCCAAGGTGGCCGTGGCGGAAAGCCGCTACCTGGGCGGCACGTGTGTGAACGTCGGCTGCGTGCCGAAGAAACTGCTGGTCTACGGCGCGCATTTTGCCGAAGACTTCGAGCAGGCCAGCGGTTTCGGCTGGTCCCTGGGGGCGGCGAACTTTGACTGGGCGACCCTGATCGCCAACAAGGACCGCGAGATCAACCGCCTCAACGGCATCTATCGCAACCTGCTGGTCAACAGCGGCGTGACCCTGCATGAAGGGCATGCGCGACTGGTCGATCCGCATCAGGTGGAAATCAATGGCGAGCGCTTCACGGCCAGGCACATCCTGATCGCGACCGGCGGCTGGCCGCAGATCCCGCAGATACCGGGGCATGAGCACGCGATCGGTTCCAATGAAGCGTTCTTCCTCAAAACGCTGCCCAAGCGCGTGCTGGTGGTTGGCGGTGGCTATATCGCCGTTGAGTTCGCCGGAATTTTCCATGGTTTGGGTGCGCAGACGTCTTTGCTGTATCGCGGCGACTTGTTCCTGCGCGGTTTTGACGGTGCGGTGCGTAAGCATCTGCAGGAAGAGTTGACCAAGCGTGGCCTGGATCTGCAGTTCAATGCCGATATCGAACGGATCGACAAGCAAGCCGACGGCAGCCTCAAGGCCACCCTCAAAGACGGGCGCGTGCTGGAAACAGACTGCGTGTTCTACGCCACTGGCCGTCGGCCGATGCTGGATAACCTGGGCCTGGAAAACACCGGGGTCAAACTGGATAAGCGCGGTTTTGTCGAAGTGGATGACCTGTACCAGACCGCCGAATCGTCGATCCTGGCGATTGGCGATGTGATCGGTCGCGTGCAGTTGACCCCAGTGGCCCTGGCCGAAGGCATGGCCGTGGCGCGTCGCTTGTTCAAGCCGGAGCAGTATCGCCCGGTGGACTACGCGATGATCCCGACAGCCGTGTTCAGCCTGCCGAACATCGGTACGGTCGGTCTGAGCGAGGAAGATGCGAAGGGCAAAGGCTATAAGGTGAAGGTTTTCGAAAGCCGTTTCCGGCCGATGAAGCTGACATTGACCGGCTGCCAGGAAAAAACCCTGATGAAACTGGTGGTCGACGCCGACACCGACAGGGTCCTGGGTTGCCATATGGTCGGCCCGGACGCCGGGGAAATCGTGCAGGGCTTGGCGATCGCGCTCAAGGCGGGCGCGACCAAGCAGCATTTTGATGAAACCATTGGCGTACACCCGACGGCGGCCGAAGAGTTCGTCACCATGCGAACGCCCGTGGCCGACTGATCAGGTGCTGGGCGTTGCCTCGGCGGTCGCTGCAACGGCGGCTGTCAGACGCAACGCCTCGATGCTGGCCTGAGCCTTGATCAGGTCCAGCTCCAGCGCCTTGTTGGCCTGCTGGAATTCGCTCAGCGCGGCTTGGCGTGACTGACTGTCTTGCACCGCGACCCGCAGGCGTTCCTGGAGCAGGGTGCGTTCGCTGTCGATCTGCTTCAACTGTTCGCTCAGGTTGAGTTGCTGCGCCTGGTCCTTGCGCACTTGCTCCTGCAGTGCCGCCAACTCCTTCACCGTCACCCGATGTTCGATCAGCAAGCGCTCGTTGTCGCGGTGCAACTGGGTGATCTCGTCCTGGCGCACCATGGCGCTCTGCTGGGCCTGGCGCAGTTCCGCCTGGACCTGTTGCACCTGGCCTTCGTGGCGTCGTTGCTCCTGTTCGCGCTGTTCTTTGATGGCGTTGCGGTAATGCTCCAGGGCATCCCGGGCGTGCAGGTGTTTGTCTTCCAGCGAGCGAATCTGTTCGTCCTTGTCGCTGATGCGCAGCTCGTAGTCACTGCATGCCTGGCTCAACCCGGCGTTACGGGTTTGTTCGGTCTGCAGGCTGGTGCTGGCGGTTTGCAGGGCTGCGCTTTCTTCGGCAAGGGCCGCAGCCTGGATATCGAATTGCTGTTGCAGTTGGTTGTGGGCTGCTTGCAGCGTTTCGAGCTGGGCGAGCAGGGCGGTTTTCTGTTGCTCGAATTGCGCCAGGGCCAGGTCGATGGGCTCTTGGGCTTTCTCTTTCAGGCGCTGGGCAAGCCGTGCCACCAGTTCGCCGAGTTCATCGTCGATGGGCGCTTCGGTGATGGTCTGCCGCGTTTCGCTCTCGTCCAGTTCCTTCAAGTAGCGATGAATCGTGGTTTTCGAGCCGGTATTGCCCATTTCGATGCGTACTGCGTCGATGCTGGGGTTTTCGCCGCGGGCGAGGATCGCCAGGCGTGCCGTTTGAACGACTGCTTTGTTTATGCCGCCACGAGCCATGGGGTCTCCGTCGATTTAGTACTGTGGTACATGGTATGTATTTACATATCATATCATGAATAAAAACGAGTTAAAAATCATGATCTAACAGATGGGATATTGGCGTATTATCCCGTGTCAGCGCGGTTTTCACCGTGAGTGCGCCCTATCAGCAGTACGAAAAGGCTTTCATGAGCGATCTGGATCGTTACCTCAACGCCGCTACCCGCGATAACACGCGCCGCAGCTATCGCGCAGCCATCGAGCACTTCGAGGTGAGTTGGGGCGGATTCCTGCCCGCCACCAGTGACAGCGTGGCGCGTTACCTCGTGGCCCATGCCGGGGTGTTGGCGGTGAATACCTTGAAGTTGCGCCTTTCGGCATTGGCGCAATGGCATACGAGCCAGGGTTTTCCCGACCCGACCAAGGCGCCGGTCGTGCGCCAGGTGCTCAAGGGAATTCGCGCCGTACACCCGGCGCGGGAGAAGCAGGCGCAGCCGTTGCAGCTCAAGCATCTGGAACAGGTGGTTGCATGCCTGGAAGGGGAGGCGCGCGCAGCGAGCGAAGCCCAGGACCCCGCCCGGCTGTTGCGCGCCAAACGCGACAGTGCATTGATCCTGCTCGGCTTCTGGCGCGGCTTTCGCAGTGATGAGTTGTGCCGATTGAGCATCGAGCACGTTCAGGCCGTGCCCGGGGCCGGCATCAGCCTGTACCTGCCACGCAGCAAAAGCGACCGCGACAACCTCGGCAAGACCTACCAAACCCCGGCATTGCTGCGGCTGTGCCCGGTGCAGGCTTACAGTGAATGGCTCAGCGCTTCGGCGCTGGTCCGCGGCCCGGTGTTTCGCGGGATTGACCGCTGGGGCAACCTGGGCGAGGCGGGGTTGCACCCCAACAGCGTGATCCCGCTGTTGCGCCAGGCCTTGGAGCGTGCGGGTATTCCGGCCGAGCACTACACCAGCCACTCCCTGCGTCGGGGCTTTGCCACGTGGGCCCATCGCAGTGGTTGGGATTTGAAGTCGTTGATGAGTTACGTCGGCTGGAACGACATGAAATCCGCCATGCGCTATGTTGAAGCGACACCCTTTCTAGGCATGACCCTGGCAACTGCGCCGCTGATTTGAGGTTTCTTCTATTGATACTGTCGGCTGATAGAGAAAGCCAATCGCGAGCATCAGGTTTGCCAATGAGCCATCGGCCAAGAGAGTGGGTAGGATTCACTTCATCAACTTACCAACCCCTGACGGAGAGTCAACGATGCCTATCATCAACAGCCAAGTAAAACCGTTCAAAGCGACCGCCTACAAAAACGGCAACTTCGTAGACGTGTCTGACGCTGACCTGAAAGGCAAATGGTCCGTAGTGTTCTTCTACCCGGCCGACTTCACCTTCGTTTGCCCGACCGAGCTGGAAGACCTGGCTGACAACTACGCCGAATTCCAGAAGCTGGGCGTCGAAATCTACAGCGTTTCCACCGACACCCACTTTGCCCACGCTGCCTGGCACAACACCTCGCCAGCCATCGGCAAGATCCAGTACACCATGATCGGCGACCCAACCCTGACCATCTCCCGCAACTTCGACGTGCTGATCGAAGAAGCCGGCCTGGCAGACCGCGGTACTTTCGTGATCAACCCAGAAGGTCAGATCAAGATCGTTGAGCTGAACGACGGCGGTGTTGGTCGTGACGCTTCCGAGCTGCTGCGCAAAATCAAAGCCGCTCAGTACGTCGCTGCCCACCCAGGCGAAGTGTGCCCAGCCAAGTGGAAAGAAGGCGAAGCCACCTTGGCTCCGTCCCTGGACCTGGTCGGCAAGATCTAAGTCTGTGACACATCAAGGGCGGGATTCCGCACCTAAGTAAGCTGCAACCGCCCTCAAAAACGCCCGGGCGAGATTCGCTCGGGCGTTTTTTTTTACCAAATTCAAAGGAATCGCCCGTATGTTGGACGCCAATCTTAAAGCTCAGTTGAAGTCATACCTGGAACGGGTCACCCAGCCGATTGAGATCGTCGCCTCCCTCGATGACGGCGCGAAATCCCAGGAAATGCTTGCACTTTTGCAGGACGTAACCAGCCTCACCACGCTGATTACCCTGAAAACCGAGGGTGACGATGCACGCAAGCCCTCGTTCTCCATCAACCGCCCGGGTGCCGAGATCAGCCTGCGTTTTGCCGGCATCCCCATGGGGCATGAATTCACTTCGCTGGTGTTGGCCCTGCTGCAAGTCGGTGGCCACCCGTCGAAGGCCAGTGTCGAAGTGATTGAACAGATTCGCGCGCTCAAAGGCGAGTTCAGCTTCGAGACTTACTTCTCGCTGTCGTGCCAGAACTGCCCGGACGTGGTCCAGGCGCTGAACCTGATGGCCGTGCTGAACCCGAACATCAAGCATGTGGCCATCGACGGCGCGCTGTTCCAGGCCGAAGTCGATGAGCGCCAGGTCATGGCCGTGCCAAGTGTCTACCTCAACGGTGTGAATTTCGGCCAGGGCCGTATGGGCCTGGAAGAAATCCTCGCCAAGCTCGACACCAGCGGTATCGAAAAAGCCGCCGAGAAGATCAGTGCCAAAGCGGCATTCGATGTGCTGGTGGTCGGCGGTGGCCCGGCCGGTTCGGCGGCGGCTATCTACGCTGCGCGCAAAGGTATCCGTACCGGTGTGGTGGCCGAGCGTTTTGGCGGCCAGGTGCTGGACACCATGTCCATCGAGAACTTTATCTCGGTACAGGAAACCGAAGGGCCGAAACTGGCCAGCGCGCTTGAAGCTCATGTGCGTCAGTACGACGTGGACATCATGAACCTGCAGCGTGCCAGCAGCCTGGTGCCGGCGAAAAATGCCGGTGACTTGCACGAAATCCGTTTTGAAAGCGGTGCGACGCTCAAGTCGAAGACGGTGATCCTGGCTACCGGCGCCCGCTGGCGTGAAATGGGCGTTCCGGGCGAGCAGGAATACAAGGCCAAGGGCGTGTGCTTCTGCCCGCACTGTGATGGCCCGCTGTTCAAGGGCAAGCGCGTAGCGGTGATTGGTGGCGGTAACTCCGGCGTCGAAGCGGCCATCGACCTGGCCGGCATCGTCAGCCACGTTACCTTGCTCGAGTTCGACAGCAAGCTGCGGGCTGATGCTGTGTTGCAACGCAAGCTGTTCAGCCTGCCGAATGTCGACGTGATCACCAGCGCACTGACCAGTGAAGTTAAAGGCGATGGCCAGAAAGTCACCGGCCTGGTGTACAAGAATCGCGACAATGGCGAGTTCACCACCATCGGCCTGGAAGGCATCTTTGTGCAGATCGGTTTGTTGCCCAACACCGATTGGCTCAAAGGCACCGTCGAACTGTCGCCCCGGGGCGAGATCATTGTCGATGCGCGTGGCGAAACGTCACTGCCGGGTGTATTCGCTGCCGGTGACGTGACCACTGTGCCGTACAAGCAGATCGTGATTGCGGTGGGCGAGGGCGCCAAGGCTTCGCTGAGCGCGTTCGATCACCTGATCCGGACCTCGGCGCCGGCCTGAAGTCCGCGCCGTAAATAAAAAACCCCGTGTGTAAACATGGGGTTTTTTATTTCAGGATGGTTTCGGTAGCGTATTTTGCTGGGCTACGCCACTGCCCGATACACAAGGTCTGCACCTTCAGTGCGGGTTTTATTTCTGAGACATCACCTCAAACGCTGCCGGGTATCGGTTGCCCGAGATGTTTTCGGGCGAGAACGTCGCTTCGAGCCAGGTGCATTCCTCTTCGGTCAATTTCAGGCGGGTCGCGGCGACGTTCTGCTCCAGATGTTCGAGGCGTTTCGCACCGGGGATCGGAATGATGTCGTTGCCCTGGGCCAGCACCCAAGCCAGGGCGACTTGCGCAGCGCTCACTCCTTTTGCGGCGGCGATTTCTTCGATCACGCTCACCAACCTGCGGTTTGCCTCGACGTGCCCAGGCTGGAAGCGCGGCAGATTGTGTCGGAAATCTCCCGCTTCCAGCGTGGCGGTAACGGGCGCCTTGCCGGTCAGGAAGCCGCGGCCGAGCGGGCTGAACGGCACGAAGGAAATGCCCAGCTCGCGGCAGGTGTCGAGAACGCCATTGGTTTCGACATCACGCGTCCACAGAGAATATTCGCTCTGTAACGCGGTGATCGGGTGGATGGCGTGGGCTCGGCGCAATGTCTCGGCAGAGACTTCGGAAAGGCCGATCGCGCGAACCTTGCCCTCGGTGACCAGTTCGGCCATTGCTCCGACACTCTCTTCGATGGGCACCGCTGGGTCGACACGGTGCAGATAGTAAAGATCGATGACGTCGGTATCGAGGCGCTTGAGCGAAGCGTGCGCGACGGCCCGGGCATTTTCGGGACGGCCATCCGTTCCGGTGATTTCACCGAAATCGTTCCGATCCCGGTTGTAGATGAAGCCAAACTTCGTCGCGATGACCACGCGTTCCCGATACGGCTTGAGCGCCTTGCCCAGAAGTATCTCGTTGCGATACGGGCCATAAACCTCGGCAGTATCGAAGAAGGTTACGCCAAGTTCGACTGCACGATGCAGTGTCTGGATTGAACTGGTTTCATCTTGGACGCCATAGGCCTGGCTCAGTCCCATGCAGCCCAAACCGATGGCCGAGACGTCGATTTTGCCTAATTTGCGATGTTCCATAACGTGTTCCTCTGTGAAGTTAGCCGGAATACGAACAGGGTAGTGCGAGCGACTAGCGCTGATAATCCGTGCAAGCGAGATTGTGTTGATCTAAAATTTAGAACAATGGACAGAACACAGCTTTCCCAACTCGTCGTTTTCGTCGCCGTCGCCAAGACAGGCAGCTTTCGCGCGGCGGCCGATCAACTCGGCATCGCGCCTTCTGCGGTCAGCCATGCGGTCTCCACGTTAGAGGGCGCCTTGGGGCTGCGCCTATTGGCAAGGACCACACGCTCGACACGCCCGACAGAGGAGGGCGAACGCCTTCTGGCACGGGTCACAGGCCCCCTCGCCGAAATCGAAACCGGGTTCGCGGAAGTTACGGAGGATGCTGTTGCGCCTTCTGGTCCCTTACGGATCACGATGCCGCTCCTCGCTGTCCAGGAAGTCATCATGCGTCGACTGCCGGCATTCGTGGCGCTCTATCCTGCGATTGAGCTCGACATTCGCGTTTCGGATACGTTTGAGAACATAGTCGAGGAAGGGTGTGACGCCGGGATCAGGCTCGGGGAGAGCCTGGAGATCGACATGATCGCGGTACGTGCTGGTGGGGCACGGCGCGGCATGATCGTTGGGGCCCCGGCTTACTTCGCCGGGCATCCCAAACCTCTGCACCCCCGCGACCTGGCCGCACACAACTGCATCCGCCGCAGGTTCCAGAGTGGCCGTATCTACCGCTGGGAATTGGAGCGCGACGGGCATGCCATCAGTGTCGGGGTGAACGGCAATCTGATCCTGCCACAGCAGGAACTGATGAGGCAGGCCGCCCTCGACGGCATTGGGCTGGCTTTTTTGTTTGAGGAAAGCGTTTTGGCCGATGTCCGCGCAGGCAGGCTGATTTCCGTCATGGAAGAATGGTGTCCACCCTTCGATGGCTTTTATATCTACTATCCTTCCCGGCGACTGATGCGTCCTGCATTGCGGGCCTTCATAGAATTCTTCCGTTATGGAGAGTCTGCGTAACACGCCATTCGCGGCACGCTTGGGGGTTGCGCGATGACGTCCGCCGGCCTGGGTCGTGTCATTGCGATTGCCGGGGCCTGGTTCTGACATGCCCACGCGTGCAACCGCTGCACACCCATATGGCCCCCAGCCCACCAAAGCGCCAGTGCTTCAGTGAGCGGAGGGCTGCGCCGTGTAGGTTTTCTTGGCGTCTCATGTCCTCACGCTAGGCGTGGCATCGGACATTTTGATGGCGTCGGATTTTTACAGCGGCGTGGGCTGAATGATCTCAACCCAGTAAGCGTCCGGGTCCTTGATGAACGCCAGGCTTTTCATGCGGCCATCGCTCAGGCGCTTCTGGAAGTCGCAGCCGAGGGCTTCGAAGCGCTCGCACGCGGCCACGATATCCGGCACCGAAATGCAGATATGGCCAAAGCCGCGTGGGTCGGTGTTGCCGTTATGGTAGGCGAAGTCGGCGTCGTTTTCGGTGCCGTGGTTGTGGGTCAGTTCCAGGATGCCTGGGATCGAGTTCATCCACTGGGTACGCTCGGTGGCGTCTGCGGGGATCCGGGCCTTGTCCACCAGTGCGAGGAAGTACAGGCTGAATTCGGCTTCCGGGAAGTCGCGCTTTTCGAGCAGCGAGAACCCGAGGACGCGGGTGTAGAAATCCAGGGATTTGGTGATGTCCTTGACCCGCAGCATGGTGTGGTTGAACACGAAGTTCGACGTGGCGGTGTCAGGCTGGGCGGTGACGCCCGGGAAAGTGTTCAGATCGTGCAGGCTCATGGGCCCTCCAGAAAAAAATGGGGCAAACGCGGCGTGAGATGAGCGGTGCGTTCCCTTGGCTTGCGGCAAGCATTCGTGCGGCTGGGCCATGATACGCAAGGCCCGCCCGCCGCGCCAAATGAAAAAGCCCACGCAGGCCTTGCGAGCCGCAGGGGCTGGGCCGCAAACTTCGGCGCTTGAACCTGGGATGTTTTTGTAATGAGCGAATGTCGTACAGCGTTGTTGAGCACGTTGTGTTTGTTATTGGGTAGCCCTATGGCGCTGGCGGCCGAACCGGAAATTCACTGGCCCAGCGGCTGGCAAATCGAGGAAGTGGAGCCTGCCGGGGAGACGCCCGCCAACACTCAACCGGTGTCTCGGCAACGGGCAATCAAGAATGATGAAAATGGCGCGACAGTGATGGTCATGGAGTTGACGGGCACGCCGATCGAGGCCGGGCATGCCGTCAATCTTGAGGGCGTGTTACTGGAAATGCGCAAGTCCATCCAGAAAGACTTTGCCCAGGGCGGCTATCAAAGTGTGTGCAGCAAGATGCATCCTACAACATTGAGTCGTCTTGAGGCGCTGGAAACTACTTGTGTGATTACCGAGAACGGCCGCCACGTACTCTCGCAAACATTGGTGGGCGCTGTTGATACCGATAAAGCCTTTGTTTTTTCATACGCAGGCCAGGCGCAAGCATACGAAGCGAGCAAGGATGAAGTCCGTTCGGTGCGCGACAGCCTGAAACTTTGAAAAGGCCCCACAGTAAGCGTTTTTGAACAAAGTGAAATGTTATTTAAGTTCGCATTCGAACGTTTAAACAAAAAAAGCCCCGCTGTTGCGGGGCTCTTTGCAAGTGCGTTGTCGATCAGCCGCGAAGCCAGGAATCTACAGTGGCAGCGCCGTACTGTTCTTTCCAGGCTTTCAGGCCGCGGTGGTTGCCGCCTTTGGTCTCGATCAGTTCGCCGGTGTGCGGGTTCTGGTAAACCTTAACCACGCGTGCGCGACGCTGTTTTGGTGCGGTGGCGACCGCTGCGGCCTTGCCTGGGTTAGGGTCAAGGATGGAAATGATATCGCGCAGGCCCTTGCCATAGCTCTTCATCAACGCTTGCAGCTTTTCTTCGAATTCGATTTCTTTCTTCAGGCCAGCGTCGTTCTTCAGGGATTCCAGCTGGGCAAGCTGCTCTTGAAGGGCTTTTTCTGCTGCGCGAAATTCGGCGAGTCTGGACAAAATCTTTACTCCAATAGTGTATTTGGCTGATATCAACTGCAGATAACGCTATAAGCCAAGAGCTGTAAGGCGACTCAAGAAAGAAGCCTTCCTGCGAGTTCTGCACAGGTATGAAAAATTGTAGTAGTTAATCCGTCACGAGTAAATCATGTCTTTAGCTAATTAACACTCTTTCATCGGCGCGGTAGATGGCTATTCAATGGCTGATCAGGGATTTAATGAACTCATCGCAGGGCAGCGGGCGCCCGAACAGGTAACCCTGCAGGAAATCCACGCCTTGTGCCGCCAGGTATTCACATTGCTCGATTGTTTCCACGCCTTCGGCAACGATGCCCAAGTCGAGCTTGCCGGACAGCTCTATGATGCTGTCCAGAATATGCCGCGAGAGAGCATCTACACCGATCATGGCGACAAAGCTTTGATCGATCTTCAAGTAGTCGACATTGAAGTTGCGCAAGTAGGCCAGGCTGGAGTGACCGGTACCGAAGTCATCGATTGCAATCATCACACCCAGTTCATGCAGCGCATCGAACAGGCGGCGGGTGATGTCCGTAGGGTTGATCAGCTCGCGCTCGGTCAGTTCCAGCACCAAGGTTACCTGGCCAGGCGGGAAGGCCGCGAGAAACTCGCGACAGTCCTGCACCAGGGCCAAGTCCTGGCAATGACGCGCGGTGATATTCACGCCGATATGGAAGCCACGGGGAAAATGCTCGGCATGCGGCGCCAGTTGCGCTGCCGTCTGGCGCAGCAGCGCGCGCGTCATGGGTACGATCAGGCCGCAATCTTCGGCCAGCGGAATGAACAGGTCCGGCCGCACCAGGCCTTCCTTGGGGTGGTTCCAGCGCATCAAGACTTCGCAGCCGGCCCACTCGCGCGTATCCCCGCGTACCACCGGCTGGAAATAGGCGACGAACTCATTGGCGCCCAGGGCCCGTTGCAGCTCGTGGGTCGGGGCCGACGAGCGTTTCTGCAGCCAGTGAGCCAGCACGCCCGCCAGTACACCGAAGAACACCACCAGGCTGAACAGCGCCGGGTAACGCTCCTGCATATAGCGCCAGGTTTCCCCGGCCGGCATGCCGGCGTCGACACTGTAGTGATAACGCGGCGACACCAGATGGTGATGGGCCACGGCAAATACCGGCAACGCCGTGTCCTGCACCTTGCCGTCAGCGCCCATCCAGTGCGGCCCTACCTGCAGGACCAGCTCTGCGTGGCGGCTGATCAGGCGCAGGGCGTTGGTCAGGTGGTAGCCATCAATCGACGCAAAGGCGCCTTGATCACCGTCGACCAGGCGGTATACCAGCAGTGCGGTATCCGGTGTGACCGGGTTGCCATCCATCAACCACAAGCGCCCATCGACATAATCGCCCGGGTTGACCTGCGATTCATAACCACCGCCGAACAAGGAACTGCAATAGATGTTTTTCTGCCAGGACAAGGTGGTTGCCCGGACAAACGGCCGGCGCGTGACTTGCTCGCGCAGTGCCAGCTGCACGCCGCTGTCACAGGGCTGGCCGGCCAGCGGCAGCAAGGCCTGGGCGGCGAGGGCGGTGTTGTCGAGCATCAGGTCGAACTGGCGCACCGCTTCCTGGGCCATCTGCGCGGTACTTTGTTGCAGCGTGCGTTCAGCCTGCCAGTGCAGGATGAGTATGCCCAGGCCGATTGGCAGCAGCGCGCTGAGTGCGCTGATCAGGTAGCGAGTGGCGCGTTTTTGCGGGCCGTTGACGGTCAGGGGCATGGGGCGAACGGTCTGTGGTGGGAGGCGGAACGCCGCAAGGCGCAGGATTAACTCGATGATAGATGGCCGGGCTCAATTAAGCTCGCCGCGGCAGAGAAATCCACGCTTTGTGCAACTTGAATAAAGGCCAGGGTCGCCGGTGTCGACTGGCGTTGATCCAGCACCGCCAGGCCAACTTCGCGGCTGACCGGCGGCGACAGCGGGCGCACGGTGTAGCGCGCATCCGGCGTTTCGGGCAGCGACGCCTGCGCCACCACGCTGACGCCGTCGCCGCGACTCACCGCTTCCAGGGTGCTGAGCAATTGCGAACAGCGATAACGCACATTCGGGGTCAACCGGGCGCTGTCGAACAGTCGCGAAACCAGTTCCAGCGAGCCGGCTTCGGTGAGGATGAACGGGTCGGTGCACAGCGCCTTCAGTGCCACGCAAGGGCGTTCGGCCAAGGGGTGGGCGGCGGGCAAAAGGGCGACCATCTGGTCTTTGAACAGCGCAAACGTATCGAATCGTTCGTGCTCCAGTACCACAAACCCGACGTCGATACGCCGCTCATCCAGCCATTGGATCACTTGGCGATCCGGGCCTTCGTCGACATGCACTTCAATGCCCGGATGCTGCAGCCGATAGCGCTTAAGAATGCGCGGCAGCAGGCGATTGGATGAGGTGGGGCCGAAAGAGCCGATGCGCAGCGTACCGCGTTTCATCCCGCGCGCGTCGCAGGCTTCCTGCTGCAAGGTGTCGGCCACGCCGAGCAACGTGCGGGCGCGTATCAGCAGTTGCCGGCCGATGTCGCTGAGTTCGATTGGGGACTGATGGCGTCGAAACAACTCCACCCCCAGCTCTTGCTCCAGGGCTTTGATCGCATGGGACACGGCAGACTGACTGATCCCCATGCGAAGGGCTGCACTGGTGAAACCTTGCAGTTCGGCGACCCGCGAGAATATTTCCAATTGCGTGAGGGTCATGAGTATTTACTCATTTTACGATGATTGATCATTAGCTGGAGGATACGCCAATCCTACAGGCCACAGAGCAACCCGCCGATGACATCTTCCTCCGACCGCTCGACTTATCTGAAGCTCACCGCTGTGACCATGATCTGGGGCGGGACCTTTGTGGCCGGCCGCTACCTGGCGACCGACCTTGACCCGCTGCTGGCCGCGACCCTGCGTTTTCTATCGGCGAGCGTTGCACTGTTGCTGTTCATGGCCTGCGCACGCGTGCGCCTGACTCGCCCTGACGCCAGGCAATGGGCGCGCCTGGCCGTGTTGGGTTTTTTCGGCATCTTTTTCTACAACCTGTGCTTCTTTTACGGCCTGCATTACATCAATGCATCGCGAGCCTCCTTGATCGTGGCCCTAAACCCCGCAGTGATCGGCGTGGCTTCATGGTGGCTGTTCAAGGAACGCCTGGGCGCGGCCAAGTGGCTGGGGATTGCCTTGTGCCTGGTCGGCGCGGGCACGGTGATTGTCAGCCGCAATCCCCAACTGCTGCAGGTCGCAGCCAACGCGTGGGTCGGCGATTTACTGGTCTTCGGCTGCGTGGTGGGGTGGGGCGTGTACTCATTGTGTTCCCGTGAACTCAACCAGAGCCTGGGCGCGTTGCAAACAGTCACGTGGTCGATTCTGCTGGGGACAGTAATGCTGACGGCCACCACCCTCATCAGTGGCAGGATCAGCCTGAATGCGCTGGCCGCCGTGCATTGGCCGCAACTGTTCAGCCTGTTGTACCTCGGGGTGCTGGGCTCGGCGCTGGCGTATATCGGCTGGTACGACGGCATCCGCCGAATCGGCGCGACCCGCGCCGGTGTGTTTATCGCGCTGAATCCGCTGACCGCCGTCATTTGCGGCGCGGTGTTGCTGGATGAGCGACTGACTCTGCCGATGCTATTGGGCGGCGCGGTGATCCTGCTCGGTATCTACCTGTGCAACAAACCCCTTGCTCCGAGCAGGCCAATGGGGATTTGATAAGAGTGCGGACAAACACTGTTACGCTGTGTAGAATCGATTTACGCATACAAGAATATGGACTTGCGCTCACGCAAGCCTCAGCCGTCAGAGACTGATGTACCCATGAAGCTACTCGGCTCCCCCCTCATCTTCGGTGACTTCCTCGCCCGCAGCGTGCGAGGTCTCTCGTGTGCGCCTCCCTCCCACTTCATCCTTGCTGGCAATTGACATCCGTTCATCCCAAGAATGAAGAGGCGCCGAAAATGGCTGACCAATACGAAAACCCAATGGGCCTGATGGGCTTTGAGTTCATCGAATTCGCATCACCCACCCCAGGCACCCTGGAGCCGATCTTCCAGATCATGGGCTTCAGCAAAGTCGCGACCCACCGATCCAAGAACGTTGACCTGTATCGCCAGGGTGAGATCAACCTGATTCTCAACAACGAACCCAACAGCATCGCCTCCTACTTCGCGGCCGAGCACGGCCCATCGGTGTGCGGCATGGCGTTCCGTGTGAAGGACTCGCAAAAGGCCTACAACCGCGCCTTGGAACTGGGCGCCCAGCCGATCCATATCGACACCGGGCCGATGGAGCTGAACCTGCCGGCGATCAAGGGCATCGGCGGCGCGCCGTTGTACCTGATCGACCGTTTCGGCGAAGGCAGTTCGATCTACGACATCGATTTCGTCTACCTCGAAGGCGTAGAGCGCAACCCGGTCGGTGCCGGCCTCAAGGTCATCGATCACCTGACGCACAACGTGTATCGCGGGCGCATGGCCTACTGGGCCAACTTCTACGAGAAACTGTTCAACTTCCGTGAAGCGCGCTATTTCGATATCAAGGGCGAGTACACCGGCCTGACCTCCAAGGCCATGAGCGCCCCGGACGGCATGATCCGCATCCCGCTCAACGAAGAGTCGTCCAAGGGCGCCGGGCAGATCGAAGAGTTCCTGATGCAGTTCAACGGTGAAGGCATCCAGCACGTGGCGTTCCTCACCGACGACCTGGTCAAGACCTGGGACGCATTGAAGAAGATCGGCATGCGCTTCATGACCGCGCCGCCGGATACCTACTATGAAATGCTCGAAGGTCGCCTGCCGAACCATGGCGAGCCGGTGGACCAACTGCAAGCGCGCGGCATCCTGCTCGACGGTTCGTCCATTGAAGGCGACAAACGCCTGCTGTTGCAGATTTTCTCGGAAACCCTGATGGGCCCGGTGTTCTTCGAATTCATCCAGCGCAAGGGCGATGATGGCTTCGGCGAGGGCAATTTCAAGGCGCTGTTCGAGTCCATCGAGCGTGACCAGGTGCGCCGCGGTGTACTGAACACCGACTGATCACCTTCTCGTCACAACAAACCCGGTCGAGGTCGCCTCTGCCGGGTTTTTTTGTACGCCAGGTGTGAGGAACCGTATTTCGAGCCGCGTCCACAAAGATGGCAGGGCCGCAGGAAACCTCCTGTGCCTTGATGCAGGGATGCCGAACTTCAGTAGTCACGTCGGGATACATTTTATGATCAATACATCCTATGCAAGCCAACATCCGCTTACCCCTTACGCGCAAAACGAGCCCGCAGTGTCCACTCGCCGCATCCGCTCGACCAGCGACTCGGACCCAGTCGACCAGGCGTTTCAAAACTACATGGACCGCATACAGTCAGAGTTCCGCGACGGTTCGCTGAGTGCCGGCGGGCGAGCGCTGGCGACTGCCGTCGTAAGGCCTGGCAAACCGGGAGCACCCGGTGTGCAGGTGTCGACCTTTGGCGTCGATGGCGTACAAGCCAAAGACATCGTCATGGCCAAGCGCACGCCGGCGACCGCCGAAGGGCCGAACTTTCTGATGTATTTGCCGGAGCAAAAAGGTCAGTCGTTTCACGCATTCAACACCCGTGAAGAAATGACGGCCTCGCTCAAGGCGGCGCTCAGCGATCCAAAGAAGGTGGACCAGCTTGCCGCACACTTCTCCAGTGACGCGGCGCCAAAGCAAGTGGAGCGGGTCAAGCAGGTGCTGGGGAAATTTGCCGCTGGCGATCCCAATCAGGTGGTCGGCAGTTATGGGTATGAGAAGGGGGACATCTTTACGCGTCTGGACAAAGACGCCAGCACCCCGCCGGTGCCGGTCAACGGCCTGACCGACACGCGCCTCCACAACCTATCGCCGGACGGCACAGCCACCTACGTCGGGACGCGCGCGGATGGCAATAAGGTGCTTTATTATTATGACGGTTACGGCAACCTGCATGGCGGTAGCAAGGATGGTCCCTACTTAGTGCGTAACGGGCTGAACAATAACGACCCGCTCGTATTGATGACGCCCAAGGAATACAAAGCGGATCTCGGTAATCTTCTCCTGAGCAATGCGGGCGCCAATGATCTGAATGGGCTCTACGACGAATTCCTCAAGCAGCTCAGAAACCCAGGCCATGGCCTGGGGACGGCGCTGGAGGCGTTGGGCGTTCCTGAAGACGTGGCTTATTCTATCGAAAAAATCGCCAAGAACCCGGTCACAGGCACGTTGCTCGAGCTGAACCAGGGCAATCGACTGGGCAATCTGTTTGGCGTCAAGAAAGAAGTGATGGATGCCTCCCTGGAAGAGGTAGGCAATCAAGTGCAGAGCGACATCCCGATTTACGGCTCAAGGCGCGAGCAACTGAACGCCGTGGCCGACCTGTTGGAAAAGCAATTTGGCACGCCTGTTCAGCCAACAGTCCAGGTGCAAACCCGCTGAATTGCGGCGCAGCCCTGAGCAGGAGGGCATGGATGCCCCCCACGCTCTCGCGCTTATGCCCTGCGTTGGCGCACCAGGTGCTTGAAGCCTTCGTACACCAGCACCATCACCGCCAGCCAGATCGGGATGTAGGTCAGCCATTCGCCCGTCTTGATACCTTCACCCAGCAGCAACGCCACCCCCAGCAGCAGGACCGGCTCCACATAACTGAGCAACCCGAACAGGCTGAATGCGAGCAAGCGGCTGGCAATGATATAGCTCACCAGCGCCGAGGCACTGATGACGCCCAGCATCGGGATCAATGCGTACAGTTTCGGATGGGCCGCCATCACCGCAAAGCCCTGTTCGCCGCTTTGCACAAACCACCAGGCCACCGGCAGCATCAGCGCCATGTCCAGCCACAGCCCGCCCAAATGGTCGGTGGTCAGGTATTTGCGCACCACGAAATAGACCGGGTAGCCGATGATCACCACCAGCGTGGCCCAGGAAAAACCACCGGCCTGATACAGTTCGTTAAGCACCCCAAGGGCTGCAAAAAACACTGCGATCTGTTGCAGCCGCGACAAGCGTTCGCCGTACACCAGGCGTCCGGTCAGCACCATGGTCAGCGGCAGCAGGAAATAGCCCACCGACACATCCAGGCTGCGCCCATTCAGCGGCGCCCACATGAACAGCCACAATTGCACGCCGAGCAGCGCCGAGGACACCACGATGCCGCCAATCAGTCGCGGCCTGGCCGCCAGCATCCGCAGCACGTCCCATACCCGTCGCCATTCGCCGCTGATGAGCATGAACACCGTCATGCACGGCACGGTGAGTAACATGCGCCAGCCGAAAATCTCCAGGCCACTCAAGGGCGTCAGCAGCGACGTGAAGTAATACATCACGGCAAACAACACCGAAGCCAAGACCGATAACACAACACCTTTAGACACGCTGTCCTCGCGAAAACCGTTGGATACAAAAGAGGGGGGATTTCAGCAGGGGAATATAGTGCTTTTGGCGTCAGAGGGTGGCTCTGTTTTGGGGCGTTTCATCCAGGTTTTGCTCACTGCCCTCGGCAGAAGGGCAGTGAACTGCGATTTTCCGGGGGGTTACGTGCGTGCCATGCGCCCCGACACAAAGTGACCGACATCATTGAAGCCCGGGGTGGACGAGTGCCCCGGCGTTACCAGCGAGTCGATAAAGGCCTCGTCCTCAACCGTGAGCTTCACATCCAGTGCGCCGGTGTACGCATCCCACTGCGCTTCGGTGCGCGGGCCGACAATCGCAGAGCTGACGGCCGCGTTATTCAGTACCCAGGCGATTGCGAATTCGACAATCCCCACGCCACGTTCTTGGGCGTATTGCTGGATTTGCTTAGCAATGCGCAGCGACTCGACCCGCCATTCGGTTTCCAGAATGCGCTTGTCCTGCCGCGCGGCGCGGCTGCCGGCCTCGGGCGTGGCATCGGGTGCGTATTTTCCGCTGAGTACGCCACGGGCCAGTGGGCTGTAAGGCACCACGCCCAAGCCATAGGCGGCTGCGGCGGTGATCTGTTCGATCTCGGCCTGGCGATTGACGATGTTGTACAGCGGCTGGCTGATCACCGGCTTGTCCACGCCCAGGCGCTCGGCCACGCGAATCACTTCGGCAATGCGCCAGCCGCGGTAGTTGGACAGGCCCCAGTAACGGATCTTGCCCTGGCGAATCAGGTCGCCGATCGCCGATACGCTGACCTCCAGCGGGGTGTTGTGGTCTTCGCGGTGCAGGTAGTAGATATCCAGGTAGTCGGTGTCGAGGCGGGTCAGGCTGGCTTCCAGTGCATTGAAAATACGCTTGCGGCTCAAACCGCTGCGGTTGGGCAAACCGTCCGGTGGGCCAAAGCCGACCTTGGACGCCACCACCCAATCCTGACGCTGGCGGGCGATGGCTTCACCGACCAGCTCTTCCGAACGTCCGCCTGTATAAACGTCGGCAGTGTCGATGAAGTTGATGCCCTGGTCCCAGGCCTTGTCGATGATGCGCAACGAGTCTTCGGTGTTGGTCTGTTCGCCAAACATCATGGTGCCCAGGGTCAAGGCGCTGACCTTCAACCCGGATTGGCCCAACGTGCGATAAATCATGCAAAGCTCCTCAAATCAGGAAAACGTGTGCCATGCAATACCAGACTCGCAGGCTCTGGGACAAGCCCTGGGCGTGTTTCTTCATACGCTCAGCAGCGTCCGGCAATGTGTCTGGAGGAAGCGATGCAACACTTTCACCCGTTCCGACACTTGCAGGCGATGGGGGCACATCAGATTGAAGGGCGTGGGTTCGCCCTGCCAGTCGGTCAACAGCGGCACCAGGCGCCCGGCCTGGATGTCGCTGGCGATATCCAGGTTGGCTTTATAGGCGATGCCATGCCCGGCCAATGCCCAGCGCCGCACGATTTCGCCGTCATCGCTCAAATAGTCGCCCGTCACCTCGACTTCCTGCAGCTCGGCGCCTTGGCGGAAGTACCAGGTGTTGTTGGCCCGCCCCTGGCGCATGTAGCGCAGCGTGTTGTGTTGCGCCAGTTCTGCCGGCGTGCTCGGTGCGCCATGGCGCGCGAGGTAGGCGGGGCTGGCGCAGGCGATGCGGCGGTGGTCCGGCACCACCGGCAACGCCACCAGGCTGGAGTCACGGGGTACACCGAAGCGCAGCGCGATGTCGACAGTTTCGCGGAACAGGTCGGCGTTACTGTCGTTCAGCAACAGTTGAACGCGGATGCTCGGGTGCTCCAGCTTGAACTCATCCAGCCAGCCCAGCAGCACGTTGCGCCCGAAATCCGAAGGCGCGGCCAATTGCAGCCAACCGCTGAGGCTTTGGCCTTGTTGCTTGATCGCCTGTTCACCTTCGGACAGGGCTTCCAGGGCCACGCGCACGCTGTCCAGATAGCGCCGGCCTTCCTCGGTCAGGCGCATGCTGCGGGTGGAGCGCGCCAGCAGCCGTATGCCCAGGCGGGTTTCCAGGCGTTTGAGCGCAATACTCGCGGCGGCCGGCGTGAGACTGAGGCTGCGCGCGGCCGCCGACAGGCTGCCGGTGTCGGCGCTGCGCACGAAGACTTCCAGGTCGAGAATCGAGCTCATTTGTAAAAATCCTTTAAATATCTTGTCGTTTTACCGGGATTTTTCGCTGATTGCCAAGCTGGGAAGATGAACGCTCATTTTTTGACCCAGGATCTTTCTCCATGACCCATTCCCTCAGCGGTAAAACTGTCATCGTTATCGGCGGCAGCAGCGGCATTGGCGCGGCAGTGGCCAAGGCGGCAACCGCGCGTGGCGCGCAGGTGGTGCTGGCCGGACGGCGTGTGTCCTCCGGCGTCGATAACGGCGTGCGCAGCGAACCGGTGGACGTCACCGACAGCGCCTCCCTGCAACGCCTGTTCGAAGCCGTGGGGCACTTTGATCATCTGGTCTATACCGCCGGCCCATCGGTGCGCGCCAAGAACCTGATCGACACCGACCTGGACGAAGCCCAGGATAATTTCAACGTTAAACTCTGGGGTTCGTTGCGTGCGATTCAACGGGCGCTGCCGTTCCTCGACGAGCACGGCAGCATCAGCCTGACCTCCGGTCAACTGGGGCGCAAATTGGCGCCCGGTCAGTTCATCAAGACCGGTATCAATGCCGCCACCGAAGCGCTGGGCAAGCAATTGGCCAAGGAGCTGGCACCGCGTCGGGTGAATGTGATCAGCCCTGGCGTGATCGACACGCCGGCGTATGCCGGGTTGGACGACACGCAGCGCCTGGCGATGTTTGCCAAGGTGGAGGGCGCATTGCCAGTAGGTCGCGTCGGGGAGGCCGACGAAGTGGCGGCGGGGTTTGTGCTGGCCATGGAAAATGGCTTTATGACCGGCGCCGTGATCGATATCGACGGCGGCGGCCAGTTGTAAATCCCCAACCCAGAGTAGGAGCAAGCCTGCTCCAACTGTCAGACTTTGAGGGTGCGGGTCATACGCAGTGCCAACACACTGCCGCCGACGATCACCGCCGCCAGCAGGTACAGCGCGATATCCGTGGACCCGGTGGCATCCTTCACAAAGCCGACGATGTACGGGCTGAGGAAGCCGGCCATCTGGCCCATCGAGTTGATCAACGCCAGGCCACCTGCCGCCGCGCCCGCACTGAGCATGGCGGTGGGCACCGGCCAGAACATCGGCAGGCCGGTGAGGGCGCCCATGGTGGCGATGGTCAGGCCGAGAATGGCGATGGCCGGGGTGGTGGCGAAATTCACCGCGATCACCAGGCCCAGCGCGCCCATCAACATCGGCACCACCAAATGCCAGCGCCGCTCCTTGCGCAAGTCGGCGGAGCGGCCCACCAGCAACATGAACACCGCGGCCAGCAGGTAGGGGATCGCGCTGAGCCAGCCGATCACCAGGTTATCGCTGAACCCCAGGTTCTTGATGATCGACGGCAACCAGAAGTTGATCGCGTAGACGCCGCTCTGAATGCAGAAATAGATCAAGCCGAACGCCCAGATCGCCGGGTTCTTGAACACTTCGGCGAGGGAGTCGGTGGTGGTTTTCGGCTTGTTCGCCAGGTCAGTCGCGTGGTCGGCTTCCAGCATTGCGCGCTCATGCGGTTGGAGCCATTTGGCGTTGGCAAAACTGTCGCTGAGCAGGAAATAGGCGAGGGCGCCCAGGATTACGGTCGGGATACCTTGCAACAGGAACATCCACTGCCAGCCGGCGAGCCCGCCTTGGCCGGCGCCGAAGTGGTTGAGTATCCAGCCGGAAAACGGGCTGCCCAACAGGCCGGACACCGGAATCGCCGACATGAACAACGCCATGATCCGCCCACGGCGGAACGTCGGGAACCACTGCGAGAGATACAGCACCACACCGGGGAAGAAGCCGGCTTCGGCGGCACCGGTCAACAGGCGCAACGTATAGAAATGCGTCGGCGTGGTGACGAACAGCAGGCAGGTAGACAGCGTGCCCCAGACGATCATCATCAAGGCAATCCAGCGCCGCGGACCGAACTTGGTCAGCGCCAGGTTGCTCGGCACGCCACACAGCACGTAGCCGATAAAGAAGATCCCGGCACCCAGGCCGTACACGGTTTCGCTGAACTTCAACGCATCGAGCATCTGCAACTTGGCAAAGCCAACGTTCACCCGGTCAAGGTAGTTGAACAGGTAGCAGATAAAAATGAAGGGGATCAGGCGCAGGGTAATGCGCTTGTAGATGGCGTTTTTATCGTCATCGGTGGCCAGTGGTGCAACGGCGCTCTGTGACATGGGAGTCTCTCTTTATTATGATTTTTTGCGATGCGAGGGTAACGTTGATCGCCCCATGAGTCTCGGCCACCTGGCGGGGTGCTGTCTTTGTGCTCGCGCACAGTGAAGCATCCTTTGCGCTGTGCCGATGAACAACCGCCGCTTTCAAGGAAATTAGCCCCATGTTCGAGCTGGATCATGACCTGGCGCAGGATATCGTCGATCGCACCATGGCGATCCTGCCGCATAACGTCAACGTCATGGACAGCCAGGGCCTGATCCTCGGCAGCGGCGAGCCGGAGCGCATCAACACGCGGCATGAAGGCGCGCAACTGGTGTTGGCCAACGGCCGCGTGGTGGAGATCGACGGGCAGACCGCCAAGCACCTCAAGGGCGTGCAACCGGGCATCAACCTGCCGTTGATGCACGACCAGCGCCTGATCGGCGTGCTCGGCATTACCGGCGAGCCGGAGGGGCTGCGCACGTATGCCGAACTGGTACGCATGACCGCAGAAATGCTGGTCAGCCACCGGCATCAGCAAGCCGAGCAACAATGGCGACGCCAGCGCTGCGACGATCTGTTGGCGTTGCTGCTGGCCGACACTGGCGACTCGCCACGCCTGGTGGATGAGGCGCAGCAACTGGGGCTCAAGCCGCAGATGGCGCGCACGCCGTATCTGTTCGAGTTGGGGGCGGGGCAGACGGCGGAAGCGTTGAGTGCCTGGTTGACGTCGCGCTATCCGGACAGTTGGTGCGTCAGCTCCGCGCAGTATTCGCTGCTGTGGTGCCGGCCGGCGGCGGTGCCGGTGGACAATCCGCGCCTGCTGGAAAAGCTCGAAGGCCTGGGCTGGACGATTCTGCGGGTGGCGGTGGGCGGGCAAGCCGATGGCTTGGCGGGGTTGCGTCGTTGTTATCGACGCGTGGGCGACCTGCTGGCCTACGGCCGCGATGTCCTGCCGCATTCACGGCTGCTGACCCTCAACCGCTATCGCCTGCCGGTGATGCTCTGGCGGCATCGCAACGACGATGCCCTGGACGAGTTGCTCAACCCGCTGCGAAAAGTGCTGGCCAAGGACAACAACGGCCAACTGCAGGCGACCTTGCGCAGTTGGTGCGAACACGACGGGCAAAGCCAGGCGTGCGCCGATGCGCTGGGCATTCACCGCAACAGCCTGCGCTACCGCATGGAGCGCATTGCCGAACTCAGCGGGGTCGACCCGTTGACGCTGGATGGCATGCTCGCGCTGTACCTTGGCGTCCAGCTGCTGCCCCAGGTTTTGTCGGAATGACCAACAAGCCGGGTTCGCACTTGTGCATCGGACCAGCGTCATTGCCGCTGCCAACTGGCAGCATGGGCGGCATAAAAACCGGAGAACGCCCATGAAAATCATCATCGCCCCCGATTCGTTCAAGGACAGCCTGAGTGCCGAAGGCGTCGCCCAGGCCATTGCCGAAGGCTTGGCGCAGGTCTGGCCGGATGCACACGTGGTCCAGTGCCCGATGGCGGACGGTGGTGAAGGCACGGTGGAGTCGGTACTCGCCGCCTGCCAGGGCGAACTGCGGCACCAGTCGGTGAAAGGTCCCTTGGGCGCTGCGGTTGACGCGCATTGGGGCTGGCTGGCCGACAGCCACACCGCACTCATCGAAATGGCCGAAGCCAGCGGCCTGCAATTGGTGGCGCCGGGGCAGCGCGACGCGTGCTCCACGACCACCTTCGGCACCGGCGAGCTGATTCGCGCGGCCCTGGACGCCGGTGCCCGGCGCATCATCCTGGCGATTGGCGGCAGTGCCACCAACGATGGCGGCGCAGGCGCGATGCAGGCACTCGGCGTGCAGTTGTTCGATGCCGAGGGTCACCCTCTGGCACCGGGCGGCCTGGCTTTGGCCCGCCTGGCGCGGATCAGCCTGGAACAACTCGACCCGCGCCTGGCCCAGGTGCGCTTTGAAATCGCCGCCGACGTGAATAACCCGTTGTGCGGCCCCCATGGCGCCTCGGCGATTTTCGGCCCGCAAAAAGGCGCCGATCCGCAGCAGGTCGAACAACTCGACGCGGCCCTCGGCCATTTTGCCGACCATTGCGCCAAGGTCCTGCCCAATGACGTGCGCGACGAACCCGGCAGTGGCGCCGCCGGCGGCCTGGGGTTCGCCGCCAAGGCCTTCCTCGGGGCGCAGTTCCGTGCGGGGGTGGAGGTGGTCGCCGAACTGGTCGGCCTCGACGAAGCGATACGCGGCGCCGACCTGGTGATCACCGGTGAAGGTCGTTTCGACGCCCAGACGTTGCGCGGTAAAACACCCTTCGGCGTGGCGCGCATCGCCCAGCGGCACCAGGTCCCGGTGATCGTGATCGCCGGCACGCTGGGTGAAGGCTACGAGCAGATGTACGCCCACGGCGTGGATGCAGCCTTCGCCTTGCCGTCCGGGCCGATGAGCCTGGAGCAGGCCTGCAGCGAGGCACCGCGCTTGTTGCGCGAGCGAGCGGCGGATGTTGCGCGGCTGTGGCGCCGCGCGGCGGGGTCAAGAACCTCGGCTTAGTCCCGTAACGCGAACGCCACCGCTGCCTGCGCATGCAGCACCGTGGTGTCGAGCAGCGGCAGGTTGCTGTGTTCGGGTTTGATCAGCAGGCCGATTTCCGTGCAGCCCAGGATGATTGCCTGGGCGCCGCGTGCGGCCAGGGATGCGATCACGCGCTGATAGACCTGGCGTGACGCCTCGCTGATCACGCCGACGCACAATTCCTCATAGATGATCCGGTGGACGGCCTGGCGCTCGTTCGCATCGGGCACCAGCACGTTCAGGCCGTGGGCGGCCAGGCGCGAGGTGAGAAAGTCCTGTTCCATGGTGAACGCGGTGCCGAGTAAACCCACGGTCAGGGTGCCGGCGGCGACGGCCGCGGCACCTGCGGCATCGGCAATATGCAGAAAGGGAATCGACACCGCCGCTTCGATCCGCGGCGCCACCAAATGCATGGTGTTGGTACACAGCACCACGCACTCGGCCCCCCCGGCTTGCAGGCGGCGCGCGGCATCCTCGAGGATCAGCGCGGCGTCGTCCCAGCGTCCGGCATGCTGGGCCTGTTCCACCGGGCCGAAGTCCACGCTGTACATCAGCAGTTGCGCCGAACGCAGCGGGCCGAGTTGGTCGCGCACGCGCTGGTTGATGATGCGGTAGTACTCGGCGCTGGACTCCCAGCTCATGCCGCCGATCAGGCCGATGGTGTGCATGCGATGCTCCTGACAAGAAATATCGCATCACCTTACCCATCGGCCGCCGAATAGTCATACGCAGTTGCGCGCCAAATAAGCGGAGCAGTTTCACATATCCAGATTGCCCCAGCCCGGCCTGGCTTGCTCCGCTGCCACCGCGTGGATCTGTTTGCCGGTGGCCAGCTCCACCCGGCGCGCCACCTCCGGGTCGTCGGCGAACGGAATCAAACTGGCCTCATCCAGCGTCTCCTCGGATTGACCGAGCAGACAGTACTCCACCGCGCCATACAGGCACACCACCATCAGAAAGCTCCACATCAGACGATCCTCGCGTCAAGCTGCGCGACCCGCAAGTCCGCGACCCGCACCGTGCGCCAGGTGTTGTAGGCCATCAGCAGCATGCCGCTGAGAAACAACACGCCACCGGCAAAGCGCACCACAAACCCCGGATGGCTGGCCTGCAAGGCCTCGACAAACGAGTAGGTGAGGGTGCCGTCATCGTTGATCGCACGCCACATCAGGCCCTGGGTAATGCCGTTGACCCACATCGAGGCGATGTACAGCACGGTGCCGATGGTCGCCAGCCAGAAGTGCAGGTTGATCAGCGTCACGCTGTGCATCTGCTGGCGGCCGAAGACTTTCGGGATCATGTGGTACAGCGAGCCGAAGGTGATCATCGCCACCCAGCCCAACGCGCCGGCATGGACGTGGCCGATGGTCCAGTCAGTGTAGTGGGAGAGGGCGTTGACGGTCTTGATCGCCATCATCGGCCCTTCGAACGTCGACATGCCGTAGAACGCCAGCGACAACACCAAAAAGCGCAGGATCGGGTCGCTGCGCAACTTATGCCAGGCGCCCGACAAGGTCATCATGCCGTTGATCATGCCACCCCAGCTCGGCGCGAGCAGGATCAGCGACATCGCCATGCCCAGCGACTGCGCCCAGTCCGGCAGCGCCGTGTAATGCAAGTGGTGCGGACCGGCCCAGATGTACAAGGTGATCAGCGCCCAGAAATGCACGATGGACAGGCGATAGGAATACACCGGCCGTCCGACTTGTTTCGGCACGAAGTAGTACATCATCCCCAGGAAGCCGGTGGTCAGGAAAAAGCCCACGGCGTTATGCCCGTACCACCATTGCACCATCGCATCGGTGGCGCCGGAATACACCGGGTAGGACTTGAACCAGTCCACCGGAATCGCCAGGTGGTTGACCACATGCAGCATGGCGATCACCAGGATGAACGCGCCGAAAAACCAGTTGCCCACGTAGATGTGCCGGGTCTGGCGCCGTACCACGGTGGTGAAAAACACAATGGCGTAGGCCACCCATACCACCGTCATCCATACCGCGCCGGAGAATTCGATCTCGGCGTATTCCTTGGTGGTGGTGTAGCCCAACGGCAGGCTGATCAACATGATCACGATGACCGATTGCCAACCCCAGAAGGTAAATGCGGCGAGCTTGTCGGAAAACAGCCGCACCTGGCAGGTGCGCTGTACCGCGTAATAACTGGCGGCGAACTGTGCGCTGCCGGCGAACCCGAAGATCACCAGGCTGGTGTGCAACGGTCGCAGTCGGCCAAAAGTCGTCCAGGGCAAATCGAGGTTCATTTCCGGCCAGACCAGCTGCGAAGCGATCCACACGCCCATGGCCATGCCCACCACGCCCCATACGATGGTGGCGATCACGAATTGGCGGACGACCTTGTAGTTATAGGCCTGTCCGATTGTTGCTGTGCTCATGCTCAGTCCTCCCACGGTTCCAAGTGGCAGGCACTGTAGGAAGTGTGGCTAAAACAAAACAGACTCAGAAAAAGCTGATTACTACGGATCAGTTTATTCGGCGTGAAAGCACGGCTTATAGCCCATCTGATCCGCTTTTTAAGCCTGCACCTGAATCTTTAATGCCCTGCGCCGCAGGCGCATAGTCGCCCCCCTAGAAGCCGCGCCCTGGGACGCGGCCAACCCTGATGAGGCGGTGATATGTACCAGTACGATGCATACGACCGGGCGCTGGTGTTCGAGCGCGTGGCGCAATTTCGTGATCAGGTCGAGCGTTTTATCGCCGGCGAATTGAGCGAAGAAGAGTTTCTGCCCTTGCGCCTGCAGAACGGCCTGTACCTGCAAAAGTATGCCTACATGCTGCGGGTGGCGATTCCCTACGGCACCTTGAGCGCCGAACAGATGCGTACCCTGGCCAGCATCGCCCGCGACTACGACCGTGGCTACGGCCACTTCACCACCCGGCAGAACCTGCAGTTCAACTGGATCGAGCTGCACCAGGTGCCCGACATCCTCGAACGCCTGGCCCAGGTGGACATGCATGCGATCCAGACCTCCGGTAACTGCGTGCGCAATATCACCACCGAAGCCTTTGCCGGGGTCGCGGCCGACGAGCTGCTGGACCCGCGCCCGTTGGCGGAGATTCTGCGCCAGTGGTCGACCATCAACCCGGAATTCCTGTTCCTGCCGCGCAAGTTCAAGATCGCCATCTGCTCGGCCCGCGAAGACCGCGCGGCGATCATGATGCATGACATCGGCCTGTACCTTTACCGTGACGACCAAGGCGAGATGCTGTTGCGCGTGATGGTGGGCGGCGGCCTGGGCCGCACGCCGATCCTCGGTTTGCAGATTCGCGAGGGCTTGCCGTGGCGGCACCTGCTGTCCTACGTCGAGGCGGTGTTGCGCGTGTACAACCGGCATGGCCGGCGGGACAACAAGTACAAGGCGCGCATCAAGATCCTGGTCAAGGCGCTGGGGATCGACGCGTTTTCCCAGGAGGTGGAGGAAGAGTGGCAGTACCTGCGCGATGGCCCGGCGCAGTTGACCGATGCCGAATACACGCGGGTGGCGTCGGCCTTCGTGCCGCCGGCGTATGCGTCGCTCAGCGATACCAGCCTGGCCTACGGCACCGAACTGGCCGACAACCCGGGCTTTGCGCGCTGGGTCAGCCGTAACGTCATGCCGCATAAAGTCGCGGGCTACGCCAGCGTGGTGTTGTCCACCAAACCCGGCATCAGCGCGCCGCCCGGCGACGTCAGCGCCCCGCAAATGGAGGCCGTGGCCGAGTGGGCGGAGCGGTTCGGTTTTGGCGAAATCCGTATCGCCCATGAACAGAACATCGTGTTGCCGGATGTGCCCAAGGAGCATCTGCATGCCGTGTGGCGCCTGGCCTGCGAACACGGCCTGGGCGCGGCGAATATCGGCCTGTTGACTGACATCATCGCCTGCCCCGGCGGTGACTTCTGCGCCCTGGCCAATGCCAAGTCGATCCCCATCGCCCAGGCGATCCAGCAGCGCTTCGATAACCTCGACTACCTGCACGACCTGGGTGACATCAGCCTGAACATCTCCGGCTGCATCAATGCCTGCGGCCATCACCACATCGGCAATATCGGCATCCTGGGCGTCGATAAGAATGGCAGTGAGTGGTATCAGATCACCCTCGGCGGGGCCCAGGGCAAACACAGTTCACTGGGCAAAGTGATCGGCCCGTCGTTCAGCGCCGCCGAGATTCCGGATGTGATCGAGCGCGTGATCAGCACCTTCGTGCGCTACCGCGAAAGCGAAGAACGCTTTGTCGATACCGTGCAGCGCATTGGCCTGGAGCCGTTCAAGGAGCAGGTGTACGCGGAGCAGCCGGCATGAATAATCTGTTGAAGCTTGAGCAGGGGCAGGCGCGTCTGGTGGCGGATGATCCGTGGGTGTTGGTGCGTGACGAGGTGCCGGAGGGCGCTGCGCTGATCCTGCCGCTGGCGTCCTATGCGCCGGGGCATGGCGTGTGGCTGGGCCCGGATGATGAGGTCGAACTGCTGCAGCCCTGGCTCGCCACGCTGCCGCTGATTGCCCTGGATTTCCCCAGCTTTCGTGACGGCCGCGCCTATAGCCAGGCCTATCTGTTGCGCACGCGTATGGGCTGGCGAGGCGAGTTGCGGGCGATTGGCGATGTGCTACGCGATCAGCTCAGCCACATGCGCCAGTGCGGGTTCGATGCGTTTGCGGTGCGCGCGGACAAATCGGCTGAAGACGCCCTGAAAGGGCTGGCGGGGATGAGCGTGCAGTACGGGCGTAGTGTGATCGAGCCGCGCCCGCTGTTTCGCAGGCGTTAATCATACGGTGAGTTGCCGCATCTGCCATGATCGCGGTTCGCACTACGGCTCACCCGAGGAAAACCGCAATGGATGATGTACAGCAACTGGGCGAGATGCTTCGTCATTACGCCGATAGCGAAGCGCACAAAAAACAGCTGTTCGAGGTGCAATCGGCGCGCTGGGCGCTAAAGCTCGGCGAGCTGTTCCAGCAGATCGAGCAATGGCTGGAACCGGTCAATACCGCTGGTTTGCTTGAAGTCCACCGTGAAGCGTATGTCGCCAGCGGCCCGAGCGTTCCGGTGGAGACATCGCCGTTCAAGAGCGAAAAACTCACCGTGCAGATCACCGGCAAGAATGTGGAGTTCGTGCCGGACGTGATGGGCGTCGGCGGCTTGATTTCGGTGTCGGTCATGGGCCTGACGGCGGCACGGCACGGCAGTGTTTCACTGGTGCTGCCGGCGGATAAAAACGACTGGTTGTGGAAGAAAACCAACGGTTTGAAAGACCCGGACACCTTCGCCTTCAACGCGAACTTCCTGGCCGCACAGTTGCAGAGCCTGATTCCGCGCGAGCGCGGCTGAGCTTTTCAGCGCTTTTTCCCAGGATTGGCTATACCTACAGCTCAACGTTCTGATGATGACTGCCAAGGAGTTCGATGATGAAACTAAGGCTAATGATCAGCACGCTCTGCATCGCCACGATCGGGATGGTGGGCTGTGCCAGCCAAGTCACGCAACCGGATGAGTATTCAGGATTCCTGTCCGATTACAGCCGCCTCAAGCCGGCCAAGTCGCCTTCGGGCGTCGAGGTGCTGCGTTGGGTCGATCCGAAACTGGATATGAGCCGCTACAACGCGGTGTATATCGAACCGACGCAGTTTTACCCCAGGCCCCAAGCCACCGCGAAAATTCCTGAGAGCACGTTGCGTGGCATCAATGACTACTTCAACCAGGCCCTCAAGCGCGAAGTCGGCAAGTCATTGCCCCTTGCCCAAGGGCCCGGCGCCGGAGTGTTAGTGGTGCGTGCGGCGATTACGGCAGTCAGCAGCAAAACCCAGGGGCTGAAACCTTATGAGTTCGTGCCGGTCGCCCTGGTGGCCGCTGCGGTGAGTAGCGGCACCGGCATCCGCGACCAGGACACGGTGCTGGGCACCGAGGCGCAGTTTCTCGACGGCGCCAACGGCAAGGTGGTTGCCGAGGTAGTACGCAAGGGCACCGGCAAGCCGCTGGAAAACGACTCGCAGGTGATGACGCCCAATGACGTGAAAAGCGTGATCGACGGTTGGGCGTCGGATTTGCATCAGTCGTATCTGAAACTGAAAAAGCGGTAAGTCGCCGACCGTATCACTTCAGTGGCGTCAGCGGCGGCAGCTTCCACTGGCCGTTGTTCGCCTCGGGTTTGGGCAGGTACAGGCGCAACACCGCGTAGAACGGGCCGGGCGGTGCCGGCAACCAGTTGCTCTGTTCGGCTTTTGGCGGTTCGTGGTGTTGCAGCGCCAGGGTCAGGCCGCCATCGGCGTCCAGTTTGAGGTTGGGCAACATCCGCGAATTGATCACATAGCGCTTTTTGTGGTTGGGCACCAGCAACTTGGTCTTGGCGTTGTACAGGGTCAGTGACCAGAAGGCGTCGACCGGCGGCAGTTGGTCCTTGGCGAAGTGGACGGTGTAGCTATGGCGCGCGCCGTTGGCGGGCTTGCCTTCACTGTCGACGACGTAATTGAAGTAGGTGGCTTCATCGGCAGAGTTGCCGAAAAGCCCCACCTCGGCACCGGCATAGCGGTACAGGTCGTTGTTTTTCAGGTGATCGCGGTTGCCGAACAGGTCGCCTATGGCGACCTGCTGGGTGTCGAGTTTGTCTTTTTTGAACGCCGCGAACTCAGCCTTGGCGTCGGCGATCCCGTCTTCCAGCGCTTTACGCTGTTCGGCGCTCAACTGGTTGACCTTGAACGGCGCGCCCGGTGCAATGCCGATGGTGGCAAAGCGTGCGAGCTGGTCTTTCTCGCTGTCCTGGGGGGCAGCGAAGGCGAGCATGAAGTTCAAGTAGCGAAACAGTTGCGGGCCTTCGGTCATGTTGGCCAGCGGTTTGGGCCAATCGATCTTCGGCGCCTTGGCGGGGGCGGCCTGTTTCACATAGCTGCTGAGCGACTGCACTTTGTAGCCATTCTGGATCTGCTTGACCTTGTTCAGGTCCTTTTCATCAAACAACTGCGTGCGGTACAGCGCATAAGCGAGGTTACTTTCGCTATACACCACGCGATCCACATCGACCGGCTGCTGACCTTTCCAGTCGGGCCCGGCGATCATGTAGTGGCCGCCATTGTTGCCGGTGCTGCGCGTGCCCAGGTACGCGAAGTTATGCGTATAGAGGTCGACCAGTTGCACCGAGTAATAGCGGTTGTCTTCGATCTTGGGCAGCGTCAGCACCAGCGGCTCGCTACGCAGGTCCATCCAGACGAAGGAGTAGGGCGTGTCGGGGTTTGGCGTGGCCAGTGTGGTGTCTTTGGGGGTGAAGACCTGGGCGGTGTTGCCAATATGGTTGAACGGCGCCTTGAAGTTGACGCCGCCCTTGTCGACCGCCTGGGTGTAGAGCGTTTTGTACATTTCCACGACCGGGTAACCATACAAATAGGCTTCCTTGGCGATTGCCCGAGCCTCAGAGGGGGTGGCCGTGAAGTCGGCCCAGGCGCCAGAGCTCATGAGTATCGAGAGGCTCGCCAACAGCAGGCGCGTCGGTTTTCCAATCATGTTGTTGCGTCCTTCCAGAGGGCTTGTGAGGAGTACTATTGAATGGTGTGGCAAAGCGGCGAGTTTCCAACTTTATTGGCCGAACGTCACGTTAATCCCGGTATGACGTAGAGCTTGACGTAAAAATGCCGCCCCTGTGGGCGGCATTGGACAAAAACGCAACGTCAGGCTGCGTCAAGCATTTGCTTAACCTTATTGCGCAATTGATCGATGGAGAACGGCTTGGCGATCGATTGCATGCCCGGCTGAACCTCGATGCTCTCGGGATAACCACTGGCAAACAGGACCGGCAGTTGCGGGCGCAGTTCACGCGCCCGGGTGGCCAAGTCCCGGCCATTCATATCCGGCAGGCCGACATCGGTCATCATCAGATCAATGACCTTATTTGTGTCCTTTACGAATTCAAGCGCCGATTTGGCGTCTTCAGCCTCCAGCACACCGAACCCCAACTCTTCGAGTACATCGACGATCAGCATACGCACAATGGAGTCGTCTTCGACTACGAGAATGGTTGAGGTGGGTGCCGACATAGTGAACATTCCTGAAAAAGTGAAGGTGCTGGGCGCGACAGGTCTAAAGGCAATCCACTAGTGAGTAGCGACAAGGCCAGCAAGTTCCGAAAAATTGCTGGCATTGTGAGCTTCGCGCCGGAGAATGTCGCGTCAGGGGCGGAAAAACTACAACGGGACCGACGCGATACGATGGACCTGTGCGGAATCGCGGTAGAACTGCATGTCACCGGACTCAAAATAACTCACTTGATACTCAGGCGTGCCCGGATTCGTACCGTAAGCCCGATGCTGAAACGGGCTGGTGCCGCGGTTCAGGGTACGTTCCAGGCCATTTTTCATGGCCTCGGCCGAGTCAAATTGGGCCATCCCGAAATTCGGATCGAAGTAGAACCAGACGGGTTTGTCGTCACGCACCATGACGCCGGCCAGCAGGGCGTGATCCTTCGTTGCAATCCTCAGGCTCCTTGGCGGGCTCGCATCGGTCAGCTCGGTGGCGATCTGATGATAGGGAATCTGCCTGGGCTGCTTGCCCATATGAAAGGTATCCACGTGTTTGACTGCTTCATGAAACGACCTGAGGGTGCGGATGAACTGCGTCGCCGCAGGGTCCTGTGGATCGGCGGCCGCCTTGAACATATTGCCCAGGTAGGTCGTCTCTCGGCCCGATTGCATGGACAGTGCCAGGGTATTGGCGATACCCGCACATTCGCCTGGTGAAGCCAGATTGACTTGGCTGAGGTAAAACTCCTGGGGCATCGGGGTCAAGGTGCCGCCGACGGCGTGGATATCCCGCTGGAACAGGGTAAAGCCTTCCTGGATCAGTCTGACTTTCTTGCGTTCGATCTGTTTGACCAGCGTGCCGACGTCTTCGGCGCCCAGCCACCCACGGGAGATCAGCATCTGAAGCTCGAGAATCGTCGAGTCTGATGAGAAACCCGGCACCTTGTGCGGGTCACCGTTCGCATAGCCGGCGTTGAAGTCGGAAACCTTCTCGGGGCGTTGCGCGCGTTTCAACTCGTTTTCGAACTCTTTGGGTGCATATTGACCGAGTACGGTCGGCGGGCCCTCCGGCGACTGTATTTCGCCCGCCAGCTTCTTGTAGAGCCAGTCGGTGAAGCTCTGGTTGATCTGCCCCTTCGCCGACACCGTGGTGGGTGCGAAGCCCTGGAGTGGCCCGCCGTAGGCGCGCATTTTTTCCGCGTCGAAGGCATACCACTGGCCATTTTTCAGCACTGCGGCACCGTCAATACTGTGTTCGCCGATCTTTACGGTGCCTGTGGCGACGACGCCATGCTCGTTGCTGGCGGCTTTGAGCAGGTCGTAACGGCCCGACGCGCCACGCAATGCGTTCACACCTTGCGCGCCTTTGGCGCCGAGGAACTTGAGCCCGCCACCGGCCAGGCGGGCCCCGCCAACCGCCAGGTCGCCTGCGCCGCTCAGCGGGTTGAATGCGCCGAACGTGGCCATGCCGATGACTTTGGCCGACCGTGCCACCTTGGTCGCCGCCGAAACGGTGGTCCCTGCGATCTTGACCACTTTTCCGGCCGCACCCACACCCGCCGTCACGATGCCGAACGCGTCCAGGCTCAGATCGATCAAGCCTTCAGCAATGTTGCCGTTGCGGAAGTGGTTGATCGCGGAGCGCAAAGGGACCAGGTCCAACAGGAAGTTTTCAATCATGTCGGACCGGTTCCGAATATTGTCGTCGGTGGTGAGGCCACGCGCCTGTTGCTTGATCGCCGGATCATCGAGGTTGATATGTTCAACGAAGGCATCGGCGATCAGTTGGACGCGGGGCGAGGCGAAGGTATCGCTGGGTGAATCGCCAGGCGGTGTCTGCTCTGTATCAAGCGTGGCTTGACCGGCGCTGGGGGTGAACACCTTTGTTTCGGAGACGATATTCGCCTTCCTTGAAGAGCCAGGCTGTGCCTGCCACTGCGGAATACTGCGGATAGCGCCGGCGTTGAAGTCGATCTCATAGGCCGTGGTCACCCCACCGCGCTCGATCCTTACCAGTAGTTCTTCGCCTTTGGGCAGCTCGGTTTTGTCACTGAACAAACCCAGCCCAAGTTTATGGGCGTGATTTTGATAAAAAGTGACGTTGCCATATTCAAAGTTTTTTCGGTCGTCTGCCGGCAACTGGCTGATCAAGTGCTTGATATACGTGCCGACGGCGTTCTTCTTTTCCTCGATCACCTGCTTGAATTGCGACTCGAACGCCGTGGCCACCCCAAACTCGGGATTGGCGTTCAACGCCCCCACGGGGATACGGCTGTCACGGGAGCCGTAGACCGCGTCGGGTCCAACGTCCATCATCGCGACATCCAGCAGCGAGTGCACGCCCGGCACCTGATTTCTACGCCGGATATCCCCGCCCGGCATATGGGTGACGCGAATCAAGGGTTCTTCGAACAGCGCCTCCTTGTCGGGAAAGCGTTGTTTCAGCTCGGCCAATGCCATCGCTTTACGGGACGGGATGTCTTTGTCGAAGGCCTCTGAGGCGGCCAGCATCACGGACTGGCGTTCGCTGAAGCGAGTCACCAGGTTGTTCAGTTCATCGGACGCGTACAGATGCTCGGCTTTTTTCTCCAGCAGGCCATTGGCCGTGCCCCAATCGATCAAGGCGTTACGTTGAGCGGTGTTCGTCATGTTCACGTCTGCGCCGCTGGCGTGTTCGGCTTCCAGCATGACCGCGGCGAAGCTCATATTGGCGACCCGGCCGGGTATGTGCGCGTCGACCATCGTCGCGGCGATTGCGAGGTTGACCCAGGCCGGGCTGCCAAAGGTCACGCTGTCGGGAATGTCCTTGACCAGAAATACCGGCGCACGACCCGCCAGCAGCAGGTGGGCGGCTGCGCCAGCCAGTTCTGGGCTGGTTTTACCCTGAGCCACCAGGTGTTGGCGCAGGGCATCGACGATTTGGGCGGCCGACTTGCCCCTGAGTGAGTCGTCGGCCAGGTCGAAGCCGGCCACGTTGTTGCGTTGGGGGGCGGTGATGGACTCTGGGTCCAGCTGCAGTATCACGGCCGCGAGCAGGTAATCGAGGCTGCTGCTATCGGTGGCAATGCCCTGCATCTGTTCCTGAAGCGCGTGGCCCAATGATTGCGCTTCTGGTGAACTGACAAGGGCGTTCAACGTCGCGCCCGGGCTCGTCAGCGCTTCGGCCGCGAGAGGGGTTCGATGCCGCAGGAACTCCAGTACTCCGCCAGTGGTGTGCTTGAGCGGCTGTTTTTGCCCAAGAGGGTCGGTGTAATCCAGGGTGCGGCTGCGCAAGCGTTGTTGCTCATCGGCGCTCAAGGGCACCGGCCAGCTGAGGGCGCCGCCCAGGTTACCCAACGGGTGCGCCTGGGATCGGGCGGCCATGGCGTCCGACAGCCCGGTCAGGGATAAATGGCTATAGGGTGAAAGCAATCCTCCCTGGCGATTGATAAAGCTATCCACGCTGGTGCTGCCGCCGACTTCGCTGTGATAAGCCGAGTCGGGGTGAACGTCCATCGGCGTGGTCTTGAGGGCTGCCTGCACGGCCGGGGTGGAGGCGTCAGGCCCAAGCCGCAGGGCGATTTCGTAGAGTTTGTCGGCAAGTGTTTTAAGGTTGTGATAATGCCCCAGCTTCGCCTTGAGGCTAGCGCTTTGCGCTACGGTGACGCTGGCTGGCGGCTGCACCGTTGGCGCGGGCGAGTCGTGGCTGGGGACGGGTGTCAACGTCGGCGGTGTAGCGGCGGGTATTGCGGGTGGCGTGGAGAGCGGCATCAATGAAACGCTGGGGAGGGTTTGCAAGGAAATAGTCATACGAGCACCGTTTTGTTGAACAGAAGGTGAGCGCCTTTCTCGCGGAGTTTCCTTATTCCCAAGACGCTTTAGTCTGTGGAAAGGCTGATCAACCAGGTTCCGGTTCAGCACGGGCGGAGTGTGAGCAACTGAAACTGTGACGGGATATGGGCGGCGTTCAGGGTGCCGTTGCCCGATTGCGCCGTTTCGGGTTGCAGCGGTTCATGGCAGAAAAATAGCGTTCAACCGCAACTTTGGGGCAAACTCCCGGTTTTTCCGCATTTGGCAAAGGCATGCCCATGACTCCCGCGTCGACCGTCGATGAAAAGAGCTTTCGTAAGCTGTTGAGCCGCAACGTCGCACTGCCCCTCGGTGTGGGTGTGCTCAGTGCGGTGTTTTTTGTGTGTCTGATCACTTATTTGTTGTCGGTGATCCAGTGGGTAGAGCACACCGATCGGGTCATCAATAACCTCAACGAAACGTCCAAGCTGACGGTTGACCTGGAAACCGGCATGCGCGGCTTCCTGATCACCGGCGACGAGCATTTCCTCGACCCGTATGAAGTGGCCAAGCCGCGGATCATTGCCGACTTACACAATTTGCAGGAACTGGCGGCGGACAACCCCCAGCAGGTAGATCGCCTCAAGCGTCTGGAAAGCCTGCAACTGGAGTGGAACAACTACGCCCAGTCGATGATTGATATGCAGCGCGAGAACGGCGACTACCGCAGCGCGGTGAAAGCCGGCCGGGGTAAACGCCTGACCGATGAGATTCGCAATGAATACGACGACGCGGTGGCGATGGAGCAACAGTTCCGGATTACCCGCAACGCGGAAGTCACCCGTACCACCCTCATCAGCGTCACCCTGTACTTGGTGTTCGTGCTGGGGCTGAGCGGCTTTCTGGCTTACATTGGTCGTAAAAATTTACTATCACTTTCAGATAGTTACAGTGCGAACTTCGCGTCGCAACAGAAGATCGCATTGCGTCTGGAGCAACAAGCTTGGCTGCGCAATGGCCAGACCGAACTGGCCGAACAGGTGCTCGGTCAACTGACCCTGAACATGTTGGGACGCAATATCCTGCAGTTCTTTGCCCAGTACATGGGCTCGGTGGTGGCGGCGCTGTATGTGCGTGAAGAGCACGGCGGCCTCAAGCGCGTGGCCACCTATGGTTTCTCCCGCGAGCAGGAGCAGCAGGAGCAGGCGATCTACAGCGACGAAGGCATCGTGGGGCAGGCCGCCCAGCTCGGTCGCCTGATTCGCCTGGACGACGTGCCGGTGGATTACTTCAAAGTGAGTTCCGGCCTGGGCGAAGGCACGACCCGCAGCGTGCTGGTGGTGCCGACCAGCGATGACGACCGGATCAACGGCGTGATCGAACTGGGTTTCCTGCGCCCGCTGCAGGAGCGCGACATCGAACTGCTGGAACTCATCGCCGGCAATATCGGTACCTCCATCGAAGCCGCCCGCTATCGCCAGCGCTTGCAGGAAGTGCTGGCCGAGACCCAGCAGCTCAACGAAGAGCTGCAAGTGCAGCAGGAAGAGCTCAAGACCGCCAACGAAGAGCTGGAAGAGCAATCGCGCATCCTCAAGGAGTCCCAGGCCCACCTGGAAACGCAACAGGCGGAACTCGAGCAGACCAATGAGCAATTGGCCGAGCAGACCCTTACCCTGGCCGAGCAGCGCGATGCCATGGACCGCAAGAACGTCGAGCTCAACCAGGCTCAGCTTGAGCTGGAAGACCGCGCTGACGAGTTGCAACGCTCGAGCAAGTACAAATCAGAATTCCTCGCCAACATGTCCCACGAACTGCGCACGCCGCTGAACAGCTCGCTGATCCTGGCCAAGTTGCTGGCGGAGAACCCTCAGGAAAACCTCAGCGCCGAGCAAGTCAAGTTTGCCGAGTCGATCTATTCCGCCGGCAATGACCTGCTCAACCTGATCAACGACATCCTCGATATCTCCAAGGTCGAAGCCGGCAAGCTGGAAATGCGCCCGGAAAACTCCAGCGTGGCGCGCCTGGTCGATGGCCTGCGCGGGATGTTCGAGCCGCTGGCGGCCGATCGCAAGCTGGGGTTCCAGGTGCAGGTGCAGGAAGGTACGCCGACCATGCTCTTTACCGATCGCCAGCGTCTGGAGCAGATTCTCAAGAACCTGCTGTCCAACGCGGTCAAGTTCACCGAGCAGGGCCAGGTCAGCCTGTCGGTGTCCCGCGCGCCGGGGGAGGGCGTCGCCTTTACCGTGCGCGATTCCGGGATAGGCATCGCCCCGGACCAGCAGGAGAGCATCTTCGAAGCCTTCCGTCAGGCCGACGGCACCACCAATCGCCGGTATGGCGGCACCGGCCTGGGGTTGTCGATTTCCCGCGACCTGGCCGCGTTGCTCGGCGGCTATATCAGCGTCACCAGCGAACCCGGCCAGGGCAGCACGTTCACCCTGGTCATCCCGGAGCAGTACGTCGAACGCGAGGAAGACGCTGCGCCTATCGAGCAACCGCGCCAGGTGATTGCCGCCCCGGCGCCCAAGCCCATCGCGGTCTCGCCGCTGCCGGTGGCCGATGCCACACAGATCCCGCGCTTTGCCGACGACCGCGAGAAAGCGCCGTTCGCCACGCGCTGCATCCTGGTGGTGGAAGACGAACCGAACTTCGCGCGCATCCTGTTCGACCTCGCCCATGAGTTGGGCTACCACTGCCTGGTGGCCCATGGTGCGGATGAGGGTTACAGCCTGGCCGAGGAGTACATCCCCGACGCGATCCTGCTCGACATGCGCCTGCCGGACCATTCCGGGCTGACGGTGCTGCAACGCCTCAAGGAACACGCCAATACCCGCCACATCCCGGTGCATGTGATCTCCGTGGAAGACCGCGTCGAAGCCGCCATGCACATGGGCGCCATCGGTTACGCGGTGAAACCCACCACCCGCGAAGAGCTCAAGGATATATTCACGCGCCTGGAAGCCAAGCTGACCCAGAAGGTCAAGCGCGTGCTGCTGGTGGAAGACGATGACCTGCAGCGCGAGAGCATTGCCCGCCTGATCGGCGACGATGACATCGAGATCACCGCCGTCGGCTTTGCCCAGGAAGCCCTCGACCTGCTGCGCACGAACATCTACGACTGCATGATCATCGACCTCAAGTTGCCCGACATGCTCGGCAACGAGCTGCTCAAGCGCATGGCCACCGAGGATATCTGCTCGTTCCCGCCGGTGATCGTCTACACCGGGCGCAACCTGACCCGCGACGAAGAGGCCGAGCTGCGCAAGTATTCGCGCTCGATCATCATCAAGGGCGCCCGTTCGCCGGAGCGCCTGCTCGACGAAGTCACACTCTTTTTGCACAAAGTCGAATCGCAGCTGTCCCATGAACGCCAGAAGATGCTCAAGACCGCGCGCAGCCGCGACAAGGTCTTCGAAGGGCGCAAGATCCTGTTGGTGGACGACGATGTGCGCAACATCTTCGCCCTGACCAGCGCCCTGGAGCACAAAGGCGCCGTGGTGGTGATCGGGCGTAACGGCCATGAAGCCATCGCCAGGCTCAATGAAGTCGATGATATCGACCTGGTGCTGATGGACGTGATGATGCCGGAAATGGACGGTTACGAGGCCACCGCCCTGATCCGCCAGGACCCGCGCTGGAAGAAGCTGCCGATCATCGCCGTGACGGCCAAGGCCATGAAGGACGATCAGGAGCGTTGCCTGGCGGCCGGCTCCAACGATTACCTGGCCAAGCCGATTGACCTGGATCGCCTGTTCTCGCTGATTCGCGTCTGGTTACCGAAGATGGAACGTATTTAAGTGGAACGCAGTTTTTTGGAAAAAAGCAGTGATATTGAGCTGCGCCTGCTGATTGAGGCGATCTACCTCAAGTACAGCTATGACTTTCGCGACTACTCCGGTGCGTCGGTCAAACGCCGTGTGGCCCACGCCCTGCGCCAGTTTGAATGCGCGACGATTTCGGCGTTGCAGGAGCGCGTCCTGCACGATCCGGCAGCGTTCATGCAATTGCTGCAGTTTTTGACGATTCCGGTCAGCGAGATGTTTCGCGACCCGTCGCACTTCCTCGCGATCCGCCAGGAAGTGGTGCCGCTGCTCAAGACTTATCCGTCGATCAAGATCTGGATCGCCGGTTGCAGCACCGGGGAGGAGGTGTACTCCATGGCGATCCTGCTGCGCGAAGAAGGGCTGTTGGAACGCACCATCATCTACGCCACCGACATCAACCCGGCATCGCTGGATAAAGCCAAGCAGGGAATTTTTTCCCTGGAGAATGTGCGTGCCTATACCGCCAACTACCAGCAGGCCGGTGGGCAGCGTTCCTTTGCCGATTACTACACGGCGGCTTACGATCATGCGATCTTCGACAAGACGTTGCGCGAGAATGTCACGTTCGCCGACCACAGCTTGGCAACCGACAGTGTGTTCTCAGAAACTCAATTAATTTCATGTCGTAATGTACTGATTTACTTCAATAAAAAATTGCAGGATCGGGCGTTTGGATTGTTCCATGAGTCGCTGTGTCATCGTGGCTTCCTGGTGCTGGGCAGCAAGGAAACCCTGGATTTTTCCGCCTACAACAAGCATTTCGAGCCCTTGGTCAAACAGGAACGGATCTACCGGAAATCATGAACGACGCTGCCGCCAACCCCATGTGTGGGATAGAAGCCATCGTCGTCGGCGCGTCCGCCGGCGGCGTTGAGGCGTTGCTGAGTATTTTTGGCGATCTGCCGCAGGCCTTCGGGCTGCCGATCATTGCCGTGCTGCACCTGCCGGACGAGCGCCGTAGCCAGTTGGCGGAAGTGTTTGCGCGGCGTTTGCAGATTCCGGTACGCGAAGGGCAGGACAAGGAAGTGATCCAACCGGGCACCTTGTACTTCGCCAGCCCCGGCTATCATTTGTCGGTGGAGCATGACCGCAGCCTGTCTTTGAGCCAGGAAGACCGGGTACACCATTCCCGGCCCGCCATCGATTACCTGTTCGCCTCGGCCGGCGATGTCTACGGCAAGCGCCTGCTGGCCATACTGCTGACCGGTGCGAACCAGGACGGCGCCCAAGGGCTGGCCCACGTCAAGCAATCGGGCGGTATCACTGTCGTACAGGACCCCGACGAAGCACGGATTGCCGTGATGCCGCGGGCGGCGCTGGCCCTGCACACGCCTGACCATATTCTGACCTTGAGCCGCATTGCCTCATTGCTGGCTTCCCTGGAATCTTCCCCATGTTAAGTACTATCCAGGCCAAACTGCTGATCGTCGATGATCTGCCGGAAAACCTGCTGGCCCTCGAAGCGCTGATCAAGCGCGAGGACCGCCAGGTCTTCAAGGCCTTGAGCGCCGACGAGGCCTTGTCCCTGTTGCTGGAGCACGAGTTCGCCATGGCGATCCTCGATGTGCAGATGCCTGGCATGAACGGTTTCGAGTTGGCCGAGCTGATGCGCGGCACCGAAAAGACCAAGAACATCCCGATCGTATTCGTCAGCGCCGCCGGCCGCGAACTCAACTATGCCTTCAAGGGTTATGAAAGCGGGGCCGTGGACTTCCTGCACAAGCCGCTGGATATCCATGCGGTGAAGAGCAAGGTCAATGTGTTCGTCGACCTGTACCGCCAGAGCAAGGCGATGAAGCAGCAGGTGGAAGCGCTGGAGCGCAGCCGCCGCGAACAGGAGTTGCTGCTGACGCGCCTGCAGGCCACTCAGGCAGAGTTGGAGCAGGCGGTACGCATGCGCGATGACTTCATGTCGATCGTCGCCCACGAAGTCCGCACGCCACTCAACGGGCTGATTCTCGAAACCCAACTGCGCAAGATGCACCTGGCCCGGGACAACGCCGCCGCGTTCACCCTGGAGAAGATGCGCGCCATGGTCGACCGCGATGAGCGGCAGATCCAGAGCCTGATCCGGCTGATCGAAGACATGCTCGACGTGTCGCGCATCCGCACCGGCAAACTGTCGATTCGTCCGGCGCGCTTCGACCTCACGCAACTGGTGCGCAACCTGCTGGAAAACTTCGCGCCGCAAGTGGCCGCCGCCGAGTCGTCCATGCAACTGGAGGCGGAAGGTCCGGTGGAGGGCAGCTGGGATGAATTCCGCATCGAGCAAGTGGTGTCCAACCTGCTGACCAACGCCTTGCGCTATGGGGCCAAGAGCCCGGTGGGCGTGCGGGTGTACAGCGAACACGGCGAAGCACGGCTGGAGGTGCGGGACCACGGGATCGGCATCAGCGCCGACAATCAGAAGCGCATTTTCCAGCAGTTCGAGCGCGTGTCCGCCAGCCATGTGGCCGCCGGTCTGGGCCTCGGGCTGTTTATTTCCGAACAGATCGTCGCGGCCCATGGCGGTACCATCGAGGTGGAGAGCCAGATAGGCGAGGGCGCCCTGTTCCGGGTGTGCCTGCCCCTGGACGCGTCGGCGTGAAAACAATCGTCACTTCGACGCAACCTCTGCGTGACTGCATGGTCGTAAGTGCAGCAATTGACCGGACAAAGGCTTCCCATGAGTGAAGATGCACAAGATGTCGTTCTGATCGTCGAGGACGACGAATCGATTATGTTTGTCCTGGATGAATACCTCAAAGGCCTGGGCTATCGGGTATTGAAGGCGATCAATGGGGAGCAGGCTTTTGAAATCCTCGCCAGTAAACCGCACTTGGACCTCATGGTGACGGACTATCGCCTGCCTGGCGGCGTCACCGGCGTGCAGATCGCCGAGCCGGCGGTGAAGTTGCGCCCGGAGCTGAAGGTGATTTTTATCAGTGGCTACCCGCAGGAAATTCGTGACTGCGACAGCCCGATCACACGCAAGGCGCCGATCCTGGCCAAGCCGTTCGACCTGGATACGCTGCAAGAACATATCCTGCGGTTGTTGGCGTGACACCTGCATGTGTCAGTCCAACAACCGCTGATGCCCCTGGCCGGTCAGGATTACCAGGCAAGCACCTCGTCCTTTGCATGTGAATCAAGTACCCGTGCGGGGTTGGTTCCCTCGAAGAGCTCAAACGATCCATCGGGTTTTATGTCAATACGGTTGGCCGTTGCGATCGTAGTGGACGCCGGGTATTTGTTTGCGATGTTGAACAGCACTTGTTCACCGGCGTCACCTTGTTTCAGAGCGATGCCTAATCCCGGAATGGTCCGGACATAATCGCCGCCCACATAAATCACTTTGCTTGTCTGGTCTAACGATCCCTCCAGTTGTTTCAGCACGCGCTGTTGTTCTGTCGTCGGCACGCCGCCTTGGAAGTGCATTAATGTTCGTTTCTGGTAGACACCCTCTTTCAAGTCGGTAAGCACCGCCAGGGCCGTACAATCACTGATGCCACTGGTGCTGATGATTGCGGTCGGGTCAGTGACGGTGACGTCCTTGTAATCCGACATAGCGATGTGGTGGGTCGGGGCGGGGGGCTTCAGGTGAGTAACCGTCGTCGGGATGGATTCTTCATAAAGCCGTTTGACCGGTCTGTCATGAAGACTCGCGGTGCTTATCCACGACTCGTGATGGTCGCTGATCTTGAATTCAAGTTTTTTGGGGTCATTGCTATAAGTTTTGTATTGGACCGGCAGCTTCTTGTCATTGAATATTTTTTCGAGACCACGCCTCATCATGGCCTCGCTTGAAAACTCGGCCACTCCAACATTCGGGTCGTAAAAAAAGAACTTCTTACCGTCGCCATCCGGCACGGACCCGGCCACCATCGCATGGCCGGGAGAGTCGATCATCACGGTCTTGCCCCCAGGCGCATTGGCCAGTTCCGTAATCATGTCCTGATACGTTACCTGGCGCTGTGGGTTACCGGCGTGAAACATGAACGGTGTACTGATGCTTTTTTGCACATCGTCTAATGTGCGAGCAAATACTCGCGACCCCTCAGCCCGCGGATTGGCGGCGGCAACGTACAGGTTGTCAATAAATACGCGTTCTTTTCCTTGCGCCTTGGCCGATGCGAACGTACGCGAGAGAGCGGCGCACTGCCCATCGGAAAGGTGGTTGACCTGGCTAAGGTAGATGGTCTGAGGTACGGGGGTGAACGTTCCTCCGACGGCATTTACGTGGGCGTTGAAATGCTGTGTGCCGTTGAGCCCGTGCTGGACAGCCAGCCTTTCCTGCTGGCGGACCAAGGTGCCCACCTCTTTTGCTGTTTTGTCCGGGCGTAGCGCCAGCTTCATCACGTCTTCTGATTTCATGTCCTTGGCATAGCCTTTAATCAGTTCCGGCGCGCCTTCCTCATAGCCACTCTTAAACGCTGCGCTGGGCGTCACCCCATCGCCCTGGTAACGATCCAGTAGCTTTCCCCAGTCTTTTCGAATTTGAATCGACTCCGGCGAGAGCGCGCGCTGCGTGTTTTGCCACGCGTGAAGCTCCTGAGTGCCGCCTCGTATTGACGGCTGGAAATCGTCCAGTGCTTTGCCAAACGGGCGTCGGGTCGTCGTATCAAAGGCATACCATTTACCGTCCTGAAGAACCGCGGCACCTTGCAAGGTCTCGCCGGACGTCTTGAAGGTACCCATCGCTGCCGCGTCGTATTGTTTGCTCGCGGCGACCAGGTCGTAGCCAGTGTGGGTGCCGCGTAGGTGCCGGACGTCTTGAATCGTGTCGGTGATGACGCGTTTACCGACGCTTGCCACGCCGCGACCGGTAGCGCGCAGTAAATCCGCCGCGCCGTCCAACGGATTAACCAGGCTGATCGCGCTCAACCCCAGGGTCTTTCCTATATGCAAGGCCTTGCTACCGGCAGACAGGGTCTTGGTTGCAACGTTAGCCAGTTTCCCTACGGTGGAGGCTCCAACGGTCATGATGCCAAACAGGTCGAGTGATAAGTCGATGATCCCTTCGCCGAGGTTGCCCTCCGTAAAATGCTTGATGGCTGACCGTAATGGGATCAGGTTAAGAAGCAACTCATTTAACTTTTTGTAAAAGGGTACCTCGGACTCAACCGTCGTCACCCCTCGAGCCTCGGCCTCCAGCGCGCCCCATACGCTGCTGACCTTGGCCACCGTGGCACCGATGGCCGCGCTCCGGGGGCTGGCGAAACTGTTCAACGGCCCGGCGGTGTCGGTGTTTTCTTGTAGCAGCTGTTGCCGTACCAGCGGGGAACCTTCATCGGGAATGGACAGTGTGACGGGGACCATGTCGGTATACGGCGTGTTGTTATCGCGCGGTTTTCCGTCTTCTATATGAGCCCCAGGCTGATAACCGGGCTGGAAATCGCCGAGGTCCCCGCGTTTGGTGAGCGTGTTCTTCTGGACATTCAGTTCATAGGTATGGGCAATCCCGTCGCGCATCACTTTCAATAGCACAGGGTTGCCGTCGGCAGCCGGGACCCGGACGATACCGCTGAGCTGATGTTCGCCCTTGAACTCCTTGAAGATCGAAAGGCTTCCGTATTCGATATTCTGCCGGTCCTCCAGCGGCAACTGGGCGATCAGGTGCTTGACCTGCGTGGCGACGCTGCTGTCGAGGGCGCGACCAAACTGTTGGAACTCACTGACGAATTCCCTGCTGATATTTTTCAGGTTTTGCGTCTTGCTCAAGACCTCCTCGAGGGTGAAGTTGGGCGTGTTGGCAGCAGAGCGTCCGGGGCCCCTGCGCGGTGGTGTGTAAGGCTCGATCACCCATTGATTGGGGTGTGACGCGTTGTTGTGCCGGGCCGGGTGGTAGGGCACATTGGGCGGGTTGTGCAGCATGTTCTCCATGTACAAGTCCAATATCGAATAGGGCCCGGGTCGATCTTTATCGTAAGTGTCCAGTACGATGCACTTCAGTTCCAGGCGCGCGTCATCGCCCAAAACTTCGCGCAGTTCGGCCAGGGCCATCTCCTTGCGAGACGCCGGCGCGGGCGTGCGCTGTGCTTCGGAAGCTGTTCGCAGTTCGCCGACCTGCTGGTTAAAGGCGTCGGCGATGGTTTGCATATCTGCGGGCGACGTCACACTCGTGACGATGCTGTTGGTCAGGCCCCATTCCTTGAGCGCGTCATGCTGGGCGACATATTCGATCTGACGCTGAGCCTGGGACACCGGGGCGATATCCGCGTACAACATGACCTCGCCGTAACTCATGGTGGATGCCCGGCCCGGCGTCTCAGCCTCTATGCGCGCCACCGCGGTACTGAGGCTGACGTGGGCGGGGGAGCCGTGAGTGACCGTGGCGGGGATATCCTTGACCAGCAACTCTGGCGCCTTGGAGGCCAGTTTCAGGTTGGCCTGGATATTGGCTTTTTCCGGTGACGAAGCCTCTTTCGTGACGTAGTACAAATGGTCGGCCACACGCTGGGCCGTCTCTGATAAAGGTTTGCCTTTAAGCTGCTGGCCGGCCAGGTCAAAGCCTGAAATGTGCTTCTGGGGCAAGGTTGCCTGGGTGAATGCATCGGTGTAATTCAGGTTCAAGGCCGCCATTAACCAGTCATTGACGCTGCCTTTGACCGACAGTGTGTTGAACTTGGCATGGATGGCCGCCCCCAGCGCCTGGCCCTTGGGCGACTGGATGATGCGGTCGAGCAGTTGCCGTGGGTTGCGAAGCTCGTGGGCTTCGACTGCTACACCTGGCATCAACGCTTCCAACACATTGCGGTTGCTCCCCAGGTTCAGGTCACCCACATTGCCGTGCTGCAAGAACGCCAACAGTTGGCGCTGGGTGTCCGTGTCAATCGGCTGCGGCCAGGACAGGGCGCCGCCGTAGTTACCATGGACGGGGCTTCGCGGTGTGGGGGTGAGGAGGAATCGCCTGAGGTTCTCCACGTCCTGTGCGGTGCCGGGTTTTTCAAAGCCGTGGTATTCAAGAAAATCAGCCAGGCTAGCCACGCCTCCTTGCTGCACGCCTCGGTCCCGTTCGTATGAGGAGTGGGGGTTCAATTCGAAGGTGGTTTCACGCAGATACGCGGGGACCTGCGACAGCTGAAGGCTGCCTGAGGCAAGCACTGTCCCCAGATGCTTCAACAACACAGTCGCTTGGTGCCGGTTGTTGATGTTCCCCAGCAGCGTCTGCTGCTGCTCGAGTGCGTCCTCGCTGCGCGTTTCCTGGAGCCCAGGGAATACAGCGGGGTCAAGCGGGGCAAAGGTTTTATCGCGCTCCAGCTCGGCGGCGCGTTGCTGGAGTTCGGAAGGGGCGATTCGCGTCGGCTCTTTGTAGAACTGCCCAACCAGCCAGGCCGGCGCACGGTTGGTGCTCTCGGACGACGGAAGGGGAAACGGCCTGTTCCTGTCGGAGATGACCCCTCCGATATTCATTAACGGTTCTCGCACCGCCGACCAGCGCTTGTCCTCGCTCGCACGCAACTGTAAGGGCGCATTGGGCGAAACATCTGGGGTTACACGGTAGGTGACTTGACCACTTTGCGGCAGGATTTTGATCGAGTCGGGCAGGGCTCTGACCGTGAGCCGCCAGTCGAGGAACTCCGGCGACCGAGCGGCATTGCCTAGTAACTTCCACCACTGGCCAAATGTTGAATCCGGCGGAATATCCACCATGATCGCGTTGTCGTGGGCGGGAACGCCGCTGAAGCCCTGCAATGCCTTGCCGTAGTTCTGCGCCAACGCACTGTCGCCCCTGGCCCGGGGGGAATCGCCAGGGGCAGAGAGGTGGGGGCTTTCGCGGTCAGGCTCTACAGCTACCTGCTCGACTGGCTCCAGCGTGTCGCTTGCAATGGAAGAATGCGGGGGAAAAGCGTGGGCAAGGCTGTTGGAAATCGTCATGGGTGGCGGCTCTATCATCAGGATTGAGGTCCACTGGGTGAAAATTCCAGGTCCCAGTGGTAATCCTTCGTACCCAAGCCCCTTGACCGATTCCATTTTCGAACCGTGGCTTTATTGCACCTTGTTGCCGATTGCCTCCGCTTGGCTGGCGGCTGCGCGGATCATTTCCCTGACTTTCGCCGTCAAGAGATCAAACGTGAACGGCTTGGTAATCAACTGCATCCCAGGGTCCAGAAAACCACCGCGCACCGCCGCGTGTTCGGCATAGCCGGTGATAAATAGGACCTTGAGTTCCGGCCGAATCTGCCGGCCGATTTCCGCCAGTTGCCGGCCGTTCATGCCCGGCAGCCCGACATCGCTGATCATCAGGTCAATGCGCTGGTCGGACTCGATGATCGGCAGTGCTGTGTTGGCATCGCTGGCCTCGACAAAGGCATAGCCCAGTTCCTTGAGCACCGCGCTGACCAGCACCCGTACCGCCGGGTCGTCCTCGACGATCAACACTGTTTCACCGGCATTGGCAAAGGGCAGCCGCGCGGGGTTCGCCGCTTCGGCCACGACCATTTTACCGACGAAACGCGGCAGGAACAGGCTGACGGTAGTGCCTTTTCCGACTTCGCTGTGGATCGTCACATGGCCACCGGATTGCCGTGCAAAGCCGTAAATCATCGACAGGCCGAGGCCGGTGCCCTGGCCGATCGGTTTGGTGGTGAAGAAAGGATCGAAGACGCGCCCCATTAAACTTTCCGGGATACCGCAGCCGCTGTCGCTGACGCTCAATTCAACGTAGTCACCGGGTTGCAATGTGCCGTAGGCGGCGGTGAACACGCTGTCGAGATGGCGGTTGCTGGTTTCCACGGTGAGGTTGCCGCCGTTCGGCATGGCATCGCGTGCGTTGATCACCAGGTTGAGCAGCGCGCTTTCCAACTGGTTGGGGTCGGCTTCGGCGGTCCAGAGCGGGTCGCTGAGGCGCATGTCCAGCGCAATGCTTTCATTGATGCTGCGTTGCAACAGTTCGCCCATGGAGGTCACCAGTTGGTTGATCTCGACGGGTTTTGAATCCAGCGACTGCCGCCGGGAGAACGCGAGCAGGCGGTGGGTAAGGCCGGCGGCCCGGTTGGCGGAGGTGACGCCCAGGTCGATCAGGCTGTCCAGGTCGTCCAGCTTGCCGCGGGAGACGCGCCTGCGCAGTAACTCCAGGCTGCCGATGATGCCGGTGAGCATGTTGTTGAAGTCATGGGCGATGCCGCCGGTCAACTGGCCGACGGCCTCCATCTTCTGCGATTGACGCAGTGCTTCTTCATTGCTGCGCAGCTGCGCCGTGCGTTCTTCTACTTGCTGCTCGAGCGTCTCCAGCGTGCGTTGCAAGCGCAGTTCGCTTTCGCTCAGGTCGATCAGCCGGTCGCGCGCATCGTATTGTCGGCGGCGTCCGCGCAGTGCCGCCGTAACCAGGCTGATCAACGTCACAGGATGGAAAGGCCGCTCGAGGAAGGTGACATTGCCCAATAACCCGCTCAGGTGCGAGGAACCGTTCTGCTCGGCGCCGCCGTGATGGGTCATCAATACGATGGGCAAGTCCGACCACGCAGGCTGTTGGTGCAAATACTCGAGCAGCGGCTCCAGGTCGACGCCGCGCAAGGCTTCGGCAGCAATAATCAGCAGGCCGGCCCCTTCTTCCAGTGCGTTGCACAAGGCCGTCAGGCCCGTGGCGATCACGCCGTTGTACCCGGCCTCGTTGAGCATCATCAGCGCCAACGCGCCGTCGCGGCCCATCGGCGCAAGTACGATGGCGCGCTCGGAGACGGGGGATAGGCTCGTCACTGACCCTCATCCTTGAGCAGAGGAGAGCCGGCGCCCATGTACGTGGGGATACCGCGCAGTACGCCCTGGAAATTATCGAGCGGCTCGCCGACAGTCATGCCCTGGCTGCTGATGCGGTACTCGCGAATGGTCGATTCATGGGCACCGGTGCGTTTCTTGATGATTGAAATGGCGCGGCGCACCTTGCCCAGCGCTTCGAAATAGCGCAGCAGAATGACCGTGTCGGCGAGGTAGGTAATGTCGACGGGCGCCTGCATGTCACCGACCAGGCCGTGCTGGGCGACGGTCATGAACGTGGCGGCGCCGCGGCGGTTGAGATACAGCAGCAGTTCGTGCATGTGCAGGATCAGCGCATTTTCTTCCGGCATGGCGGCCTGATAGCCGTTGATGCTGTCGATCACCACAGTCTTGATCCCGCGCTCATCCACGCAGCGCCGCACGCGGTGCGAGAACTCGCCGGGGGTCAACTCGGCCGCGTCGACTTGTTCGATTAGCAGGTTGCCGGTGGCTTGCAGCGCGGCGAGGTCGATGCCCATGTTTTTCATGCGCTCGAAGAGCAGGCCCAGTTCCTCATCGAAGATGAACAGCGCGGCTTTTTCGCCCCGCGCCACGGCGGCGGCGGCAAACACCATCGAGATCAGCGACTTGCCGGTGCCGGCGGGGCCGAGGATCAGGCTGCTGGAGCCAGTCTCGACTCCGCCGCCCATCAAGGCATCCATTTCGCGAATGCCGCTGCTCAGGGTCTCGCGCACATAGCCGCCGCGATGCTCGGCCGCCACCAGCCGCGGGAACACATGCACGCCATCGCCCATGATGGTGAAATCGTGGAAGCCGCCGCGGTACTTTTGGCCGCGGTACTTCACGACCCGCACGCGACGGCGTTCGGCGCCGTAATTGGGCGTCAGTTCTTCCAGGCGAATCACCCCGTGGGCGACGCTGTGTACGGTTTTGTCGAGGGATTCGGTGGTCAGGTCGTCGAGCAGCAACACCGTGGCGTCGTAACGCACGAAATAGTGCTTGATCGCCAGGATCTGTCGTCGATAACGCAGGGAACTTTGCGCCAGCAGGCGGATTTCGGAGAGGCTGTCGACCACCACGCGGGTCGGCTTGACCCGTTCCACCACTTCAAAGATCTGCCGCGTGGCCTCGCCCAGTTCCAGGTCGGAAGAGTACAACAGGCTTTGCTGCTGTTCGGCATTGAGCAGGCTTTCCGGCGGGGTCAGCTCGAAAATATGGATATTGTCATCCAGATCCCAGCCGTGGGATTTTGCGCCCTGGCGCAATTCACGTTCGGTTTCGGACAAGGTGATATAGAGCGAGCGTTCACCATTTTCTGCCCCTGCCTTCAGGAAGTGCAGGGCGACGGTGGTTTTGCCGGTCCCTGGTTCGCCTTCGAGCAGAAACAGATGGCTGCGGGACAAACCGCCGCAAAGAATGTCATCAAGACCTTCGATACCGGTGGCCGCCTTTTCGGATAACAGCGCGTTGGACATAGACAAGAAGTGCCCTCAGGTCACATACGAGTAAGGGGTGCGCGCTCGTTCGAGCGCGCTATACCTTCTTGACCCTGGCGTATGAGCGGGGTTCCACCTTTTCGTCTTTTGCGCGCAATGTCAGCGCCTGGGCGGCGACGCGGCGCGCCTACAGGCCCTGTTGCAGCGCCGGATCATCCGGGTTTTGTTGCTCCAACTGCGCCAGCAGCACCTGAACGTTCTGCAATTGACCGCTTTCTTTCCAGTAGCTGACCAGCAGCACCCGCGCCTTGCGATTGGCCGGGTGGCGCTGGATGATTTCTTCCAACTGGCGCTGGGCGGCTTCGAGTTCTTCCTGAGCGTGCAGGGTGGTGGCCAGGTCGTAACGGTAATCCTGATTGCTCGGTTCCAGTTCCACTGCCTTGGACAGGCCGAGCAAGGCGTAAGCACGCTCGCCATGGTGCAGCAACCACATGCCCAGGGCGTGTTGCAGGTACGCGGATTCGGGGTGCGCCGCGAGCTGGCGGGCCAGCAGTTGGCGGGACTCGTCGGTCTTGCCTTGTTTATCCAGCAGTTCGATTTGCGCAACCACGGCTTGCAGGTTGTCCGGCTGCAGGCGCATCGCTTGCTCCAGGGCGTTCTGCGCCTCCGGCAACAGCGCGCTGTGGATGTACAGGCGCGCCAGTTGGAGCCAACCTTCGGCGGTTTCAGGTTGCGCCTTGAGCTTCTTCACGAACTCATCGAGTACCTGCTGCAAGGGCCCGAAATACAGGCCGAGGGTGTCGGGCGAGAGGCCGAGCAATGCGTTGGCGGCGGCAAAGCGCACGTCTTGTTGCGGATCGTCGAGCAACGGCCCGAGCAGCAGCGTGCGCTGGCCCGTGGGCACCAGGCCGACGATGCTGTGAATCGCCGCTTCACGCACCTGCGGCGAGTCATCGCCCAGGTCCTTGTCGGCGAGCTTCAGTGCCTGGGGGCTGGGGTAATTGGGCAGCTCGGCGTGCAAGGCCACACGACGCTCGTCGGACAAGTCCGGCCTGGCCAGTTGCTGGTACAGCACGCGGGCGGCGCCCGGTTCGCCGTTGCGCGCCTGTTTCAAGGCTTTCGCGTAGCCATGGGCAATGGCGGGCGGCACGGCCACCGGGGTGGAACGGGAGAAATACCAGGTGATCAGCACAATCAACAACAGGGCGCACAGGCCGATGATGGAGTAACGGCGTGACTTTGACATGCAGGCGTCCGAGAGCTTAGGCAGCTAGGGCAAAGCTCTCAGCTTCGGTCAGACCACGGCGAGTGTCAAACCTGTATCAGGTCAGCACGTATTCCACCGGCTGCAGGGCAGGCGGCAAGGCCGTTTCGCCGAGGGCCGCCAGGATCTCGCGCTCCAGGGTCCGCACGATCGCGTTGCAGGGCAGATCGTTCTCATCGAAGCCGAAGGGGTCCTCCAGGTCGTCGCCGATTTCGTCGAGGCCAAAGAAGGTGTAGCTGACGATTGCGGTGAACACCGGTGTCAGCCAGCCCAGCGGTTCGGCCATGGCAAACGGCAACAGAATGCAGAACAGGTAAATGGTGCGGTGCAGCAGCAGGGTGTAGGGGAAGGGCAGCGGTGTGCTTTTGATCCGCTCGCACGCTGCCTGCACCTGGGTCAGGCTGACCAGTCGGGTTTCCAGCTGGGTGTAGCGCCATTCACTGATCACGCCCCGTTCGGCCAGCCCGGAAAACCGCGCGCCGAGCTGTTGCAGCACCTGGTCCGGGAGGTTGGGGTGGCCTGCTTCGACGTCGATCCAGGGCTTCACCGCTCGCGCCTCATCTTCCAGGCGCAGGCGCGCGATCAATCCATGGGCAAAGCCGCACAGGCCGCGCAGCAGGCCGGCCCGCTCCAGCGGGTCGCTGAATACCTGGGTTTCACGGATCAGTGAGCGCACTTCGATGGTCATCTGCCCGAGTTGCTTGCGGCCTTCCCACCAGCGGTCGTAGCAAGCGTTGTTGCGAAAACTCATGAAGATCGACAGCGACAGCCCGAGCAAGGTGAACGGCGTGGCATTGACCTTGGAGAAATAGGCCGGGTGCAGGGTTTCCACCAGCACGATGACCGAGGCCAGCAACGTGACCAGCAGGCTGCGCAGGGCGATGCGCTTGGCGATCGAGCCCTTGAGCGAAAACAGAATGCCCAGCAGGTTGGGTTTGGGGCGAACGATCATCGGGAGGGGCTTCTTCGGTGGCGCAGGCCATCAGGTTAGAAGCTGGCGGCCGGCGCGTCCAATCGCTTGGGCCGACCGCTTGATCGGCGGGGTCTATGATCAAGCGGCATTGGCCAAACCAGTCAGGCATGTTGGTGGCTTTGACCATTGCTGCTGCAGCGCTCTAGAGCGACTATTTCCGCGGCTCTCGTCCGAAAAAACGTCCTGAAAATAAAAATACTGAAGGATTTGAAGCGATGCGTGACTATTTGGCTGCCACTACCGAGTTCGATTACCAACATACCGTCGACAGCACCTTGGCCGGTAACCTGCAAGGCCTCAATGCCTGCGTGGAATGCTGCGACCGACATGCGTTACCAGGGCGCATTGCGCTGTTCTGGGAAGGCAAGGATGGGCGCAGTGCCACATCCACCTTCAGCGACTTGCAAGACCAGGCTGCACGCTTCGCCAATTTCCTGTTGGCCCAGGGCGTCAAACGCGGCGACAAGGTGGCCGGCCTGTTGCCACGCACCGCCGAATTACTGGTGGTGGTCCTTGCGACCTGGCGCATCGGCGCCGTCTACCAACCGTTGTTCACCGCCTTCGGCCCCAAGGCCATTGAGCATCGCCTGAACAGTTCCGGCGCGGCCGTGGTGGTCACCGATGCGGTGAACCGGCCCAAGCTCGCGCAAGTGGAGGGCTGCCCGACGATCGTCACGGTCACTGGCGCCAAGGGCGAAGGCCTGGTACGCGGTGATTTCAGCTTCTGGGCCGAGCTGGCCACCTATTCCAACCACTGCGAGCCGGTGCTGCTGGGCGCTGACGACCCGTTCCTGCTGATGTTCACCTCGGGCACCACCGGCCCGTCGAAAGCTCTGTCGGTGCCGCTCAAGGCCATTGTTGCGTTCCAGAGCTACACCCGCGACGCGGTGGACCTGCGCCCCGAAGACGCATTCTGGAACGTTGCCGACCCGGGCTGGGCCTATGGCATCTATTTCGGCGTGACCGGACCGTTGTCCATGGGCCACCCGATTACTTTCTACGATGGCCCGTTCACCCTCGAAAGCACCTGCCGGGTGATCAATAAATACGGGATCACCAACCTGACCGGCTCGCCGACCGCGTATCGCCTGTTGATTGCCGGCGGCGAGCAATTCGCCCGCTCGATCAAGGGCAAGCTGCGTATTGTCAGCAGCGCCGGCGAGCCGCTGAACCCGGAAGTGATCCGCTGGTTTGCCGACAACCTGGGGGTGACCATCCATGACCATTACGGCCAGACCGAGTTGGGTATGGTGCTGTGCAATCACCACGGCCTGGAACACCCGGTGCATGTCGGTTCGGCGGGTTTTGCCTCGCCGGGGCATCGCATCGTGGTGCTGGACGACGATCACCAGGAATTGCCCGCCGGCCAGCCGGGGATTCTCGCCGTCGACCGCGAGCAATCGCCGATGTGTTGGTTCGCCGGCTATGACGGCGTGCGGACCAAGGCGTTTGTCGGCAAGTACTACCTCAGCGGCGACACCGTCGAACTGAACCCTGACGGCAGCATCAGCTTCGTCGGGCGCAGTGACGATGTGATCACCACTTCCGGCTACCGCGTCGGCCCGTTCGATGTGGAAAGCGCGCTGGTCGAACACCCGGCGGTGGTGGAAGCGGCGGTCGTCGGCAAGCCCGACGCGGAACGCACCGAGCTGGTGAAAGCCTTCGTGGTGATCAACGAACAGTTCCGCGCCACCCCCGAGTTGGCCGAGGAATTGCGCCTGCATGTACGCCAGCGCCTGGCCGCGCATGCCTACCCGCGGGAAATCGAATTTGTCAGCGACTTGCCCAAGACCCCGAGCGGCAAGCTGCAGCGCTTCATTTTGCGTAATCAGGAAATCGCCAAGGCGCAAGCCGTGTTGGCCTGATCCACTTTTCAAGGAAACAACGATGCAGATTGCAAACAAGGTTTTTCTGGTCAGCGGCGGCGCGTCGGGCCTCGGCGCAGCCACCGCTGACATGCTGGTCGCCGCCGGCGCCAAGGTGATGCTGGTGGACCTGAACGCCGATGCCGTCGCGGCCAAGGCCAAACAACTGGGCGACAACGCCCGCAGCGCGGTGGCGGACATCAGCCAGGAAGCCGCTGCCGAAGCCGCCGTGCAGGCCACGGTTGCGGCCTTTGGGGGCTTGCACGGGCTGGTGAACTGCGCCGGTGTGGTACGTGGCGAGAAGATCCTCGGCAAGAACGGCCCCCATGGGCTGGCCAGCTTTGCCCAGGTGATCAACGTCAACCTGATCGGCAGCTTCAACCTGCTGCGCCTGGCCGCTGCGGCCATCGCAGAAACCCAGGCGGACGCCGACGGTGAACGCGGCGTGATCATCAATACCGCGTCGGTGGCGGCGTTTGACGGGCAGATCGGCCAGGCGGCGTATGCTGCGTCCAAAGGTGCGATCGCCAGCCTGACCCTGCCCGCCGCGCGTGAATTGGCACGCTTCGGCATTCGGGTGATGACCATCGCCCCCGGCATTTTCGAAACCCCGATGATGGCCGGCATGACCCCGGAAGTCCGCGATTCCCTGGCCGCTGGCGTGCCGTTCCCGCCACGCCTGGGCAAACCGAGCGAATACGCCGCGTTGGTTCGACACATCATTGAAAACAGCATGCTCAATGGCGAGGTGATCCGTCTCGACGGCGCCTTGCGCATGGCAGCCAAGTAAGAGAGGAAGCGTCATGAGTGATCCCATCGTAATTGTCAGCGCCGCACGCACCCCCATGGGCGGGTTCCAGGGCGATCTCAAAGGCCTGACCGCGCCGCAACTGGGCTCCGCGGCGATTCGCGCCGCCGTCGAGCGTGCCGGCATCGCCAGCGATGCCGTGGATGAAGTGCTGTTCGGCTGTGTACTGCCGGCCGGCCTCGGCCAGGCCCCGGCACGCCAGGCCGCGCTTGGCGCCGGGCTGGACAAGGCCACCCGCTGCACCACCCTCAACAAAATGTGCGGCTCGGGCATGGAGGCGACGATGCTTGCCCATGACTCGCTGCTGGCCGGCAGCGTTGATGTGGTGATTGCCGGCGGCATGGAAAGCATGTCCAACGCGCCGTACCTGCTGGACCGCGCACGCAGTGGCTACCGCATGGGCCACGGCCGCGTGCTCGACCATATGTTCCTCGACGGCCTGGAAGACGCCTACGACAAAGGCCGCCTGATGGGCACCTTTGCCGAAGACTGCGCACAACATAACGGCTTTACCCGCGAGGCCCAGGATGCGTTTGCCATTGCATCCCTGAGCCGCGCACAAGCCGCGATCAGCAATGGCAGCTTCGCGGCCGAGATCGTCCCGGTGCAGGTCACAGTGGGCAAGGAGCAAAAAACCATCCTGCATGATGAGCAACCGCCCAAAGCCAAGCCGGAGAAGATCGCCAGCCTGAAACCGGCGTTCCGTGAAGGGGGCACAGTGACTGCGGCCAACTCCAGCTCGATTTCCGACGGTGCGGCGGCTTTGCTCCTGATGCGTCAGTCCGAGGCGCACAAGCGCGGGCTGCAACCCTTGGCGGTGATCCGTGGGCATGCGGCGTTTGCCGATGAGCCGGGCCTGTTTCCGGAGGCGCCGGTGGGGGCGATCCGCAAGTTGATGAGCAAGACCGGCTGGAACCTGGGCGACGTGGACCTGTTCGAAATCAACGAAGCCTTTGCCGTGGTCAGCCTGGTCACCATGAGCAAGCTGGAGATCCCCCACGACAAGGTCAACATTCATGGCGGCGCCTGTGCCCTGGGCCACCCGATCGGCGCCTCAGGCGCGCGGATTCTGGTGACGCTGCTGTCGGCCCTGCGCCAGAAAGGCCTCAAGCGTGGCGTCGCCGCCATCTGCATCGGCGGCGGTGAAGCCACGGCCATGGCGGTCGAATGCCTGTATTAAGGATTGAACATGCTGCCCAATGACGAACAACTGCAAATCAGCGACGCGGCCCGACAATTCGCCCAGGAACGCCTGAAACCGTTCGCGGCCGAATGGGACCGCGAGCACCGCTTTCCCAAGGAGGCCATCGGCGAAATGGCCGAACTGGGCTTCTTCGGCATGCTGGTGCCGGAACAGTGGGGCGGTTGCGACACCGGCTACCTGGCCTACGCCATGGCCCTGGAAGAAATCGCCGCCGGCGACGGGGCCTGCTCGACCATCATGAGCGTACACAACTCGGTGGGCTGCGTGCCGATCCTCACGTTCGGCAACGATCAGCAGAAAGAGCAGTTCCTCAAGCCCCTGGCCAGCGGCGCGATGCTCGGCGCCTTCGCGTTGACCGAGCCGCAGGCCGGTTCCGATGCCAGCAGCCTGAAAACCCGTGCGCGCCGCGAAGGCGACCACTATGTGTTGAACGGCTGCAAACAATTCATCACCTCCGGGCAAAACGCCGGCATCGTGATTGTGTTTGCCGTCACCGACCCGGCGGCGGGCAAGCGCGGCATCAGCGCGTTTATCGTGCCGACGGATTCGCCGGGCTACACGGTGGCGCGGGTCGAGGACAAGCTGGGCCAGCATGCGTCGGACACTTGCCAGATCCTGTTCGAAGACGTCAAGGTGCCGCTCGCCAATCGTCTGGGGGAGGAGGGCGAAGGCTACCGCATCGCCCTGGCCAACCTCGAAGGCGGGCGTGTCGGCATTGCCTCGCAATCGGTGGGCATGGCCCGCGCCGCCTTTGAAGCGGCGCGCGACTATGCCCGCGAGCGCGAAAGTTTTGGCAAACCCTTGATCGAACACCAGGCCGTGGCCTTCCGCCTGGCGGACATGGCCACGCAAATCGCCGTCGCGCGGCAAATGGTGCATTACGCCGCCGCCCTGCGTGACAGCGGCAAACCGGCGCTGGTCGAGGCGTCCATGGCCAAGCTGTTCGCCTCGGAAATGGCCGAGAAAGTCTGCTCCGCCGCCTTGCAAACCTTGGGCGGTTACGGTTACCTGAGCGACTTCCCCTTGGAGCGGATCTACCGCGATGTGCGGGTCTGCCAGATTTACGAAGGCACCAGCGATATTCAGCGCATGGTCATCTCACGCAATCTTTAAGGAGCCATTACATGAGTTACGAAACTATTTTGCTCGACGTGCAGGGCCGTGTCGGGTTGATCACCCTCAACCGCCCGCAAGCCCTGAACGCGTTGAACGCACAACTGATCAACGAGTTGAATCAGGCGCTGGACACCCTGGAACGCAACCCTGAAATCGGCTGCATCGTGCTGACCGGCTCGAAAAAAGCCTTCGCCGCTGGCGCCGACATCAAGGAAATGGCCGAGCTGACCTACCCGCGGATCTATATCGACGACCTGTTCAGCGAAGCCGATCGCGTGGCCAACCGTCGCAAGCCGATCATCGCGGCCGTCAACGGCTTCGCCCTGGGCGGCGGCTGTGAGCTGGCGCTGATGTGCGACTTCATTCTGGCGGGCGACGGCGCCAAGTTCGGCCAGCCGGAAATCAACCTCGGCGTGCTGCCGGGCATGGGCGGCACCCAGCGCCTGACCCGCGCCGTGGGCAAGGCCAAAGCCATGGAAATGTGCCTGACCGGGCGCTTTATCGATGCGGTGGAAGCCGAGCGTTGTGGGGTCGTGGCGCGTATTGTCCCGGCCGATGAACTGCTCGAAGAGGCGCTGAAAGTCGCCACGCTGATTGCCGGCAAGTCGGTGCCGATCAGCATGATGGTCAAGGAAAGCGTGAACCGGGCGTTTGAAGTGAGCCTGTCGGAAGGCGTGCGCTTTGAGCGTCGAGTATTCCATGCGGCGTTTGCGACGCAGGATCAGAAGGAAGGCATGGCGGCATTTGTGGCCAAGCGTGCGCCTGAATTCAAAGACCAGTAAGCAGCTTATAAACGCCACAAACCCCCTGTGGGACGCTCCCACAGGGGGTTTGTGGTGTGTCAGTCAGAGCTGGTAGTTCTTCAGCTCCCGTGCAATCACCATCCGCTGAATCTCGCTGGTGCCCTCGTAGATCTGCGTGATCCGCGCATCGCGGTAGTAGCGCTCCACCGGATAATCCTCCAGATACCCATACCCGCCATGAATCTGCATCGCCGAGGAGCAGACCTTTTCGGCCATTTCCGAGGCGAACAGCTTGGCCTGGGACGCTTCCGACAGGCACGGCTTGCCCGCACTGCGCAGGCGTGCGGCGTGCAGGATCAGCAAGCGTGCGGCATTGAGCCGGGTTTGCATGTCGGCCAGCAGGTTGGCCACGCTCTGGTGCTCGATGATGGCCTTGTCGAACTGCACGCGGTCGCGGGCATACGCCAGCGCCGCTTCAAACGCAGCACGGGCGATGCCCAGGGCTTGAGCGGCAATGCCGATGCGCCCGCCTTCCAGGTTGGACAGCGCAATCGCCAGGCCTTTGCCACGCTCACCCAGCAGGTTGGCCTCAGGCACGCTGCATTGGTTGAGGGTGACGGCACAGGTGTCCGAGGCGCGGATGCCCATTTTGTGTTCGGTACGGTCGACCACGAACCCCGGCGTGTCGGTCGGCACCAGGAAGGCAGAAATGCCGCGCTTGCCCAGTTCCGGATCGGTCACCGCAAACACAATCGCCAACTTGGCGCGCTTGCCGTTGCTGACAAACTGCTTGGCGCCATTGATCACCCACTGGCCGTCGCGCAGTTCGGCACGGGTACGCAGGTTGTGGGCTTCGGAGCCGGCCTGCGGTTCGGTCAGGCAGAAGCAGCCGATGGCCTGGCCGCTGGCGAGGTCGGCCAGCCAGGTTTGTTTCTGTTCAGGTGTGCCGTAGTTGAGGATTGGCCCGCAACCCACTGAATTATGGATACTCATCAGGGCGCCTGTGGCACCGTCGCCGGCGGAAATCTCTTCCACAGCCAAGGCATATGCTACGTAATCGACATAGGTGCCGCCCCATTCTTCCGGCACCACCATGCCCAGCAGGCCCAGTTCGCCCATCTTCGCCACCAGGGCATCATCGATCCAGCCGGCTTTTTCCCAGGCCTGGGCGTGAGGGGCGATTTCGCCACGGGCAAAGTCGCGCGCCATGTCGCGAATCATGATCTGTTCTTCAGTATATTCAATATCTTGCATGGCTTATCTCGCAACCTGCGTGAAGTTGTGGAAGAAGCTTTCCACGTGGCTCGGGTCCAGTCCATGGAGCGTCGACGGGTTCCAGCGCGGGCTCTTGTCCTTGTCGATGATCAGGGCGCGGACGCCTTCAATCAGGTCGCCACGCTCGAACCACTGGCGATCCAGATGCAGTTCCAGGGCGAAACACTGCTCCAGCCGCAAACGGCGCCCGCGCCGCAGCATTTCCAGGGTCACGGCCATGGCCAGCGGCGAACGGGTTTGCATCAGGTTGGCCGTGGTCAGCGCCCATTCATGGCTGTTGGCGACGGTTACTTGCTGCAGTTGTTCGACAATGCTCGGCACGTCCGGCAAGGCAAAGAAATGATCGATAGCGGGGCGCAAGGCGGCGAGCGGGGCGTCCGGCAGTTGTTGCACGGCCAGCTTGGCCAACACGCCTTGCAGGTCCTTGAGAGGGGAGTCTTGCCATTGCAGTTGATCGAGTTTCTGGTCGAGGTCGGCCAGCTTGGTGCTGTCCAGGTACCAGTCCGCCAGCCCGCAGTACAACGCATCGGCCGCGCGAATCTGCACGCCGGTAACGCCCAGATAAATGCCCAGTTCGCCAGGAATGCGCGGCAGGAAGTAGCTGCCGCCGACGTCGGGGAAGTAACCGATCGCCACTTCCGGCATCGCCAGGCGGCTGCGTTCGGTGACCACGCGCAGATCCGCGCCTTGCACCAGGCCCATGCCGCCGCCGAGGACAAAACCGTCCATCAGGGCCAGTATCGGTTTGCGGTAATGGTGGATGGACAGGTCGAGGGCGTATTCCTCGACGAAGAAATCCTGGTGCAGGCTGTCGCCGTTCTTGAAGCTGTCGTAAAGCGAGCGAATATCGCCGCCGGCGCAGAAGGCTTTTTCACCGGCTCCGCGTAGGACCACGGCGTACACCTGGGGATCGTCTGCCCAGGCCTGTAACTGTTCGGTCAGGCTGCGAACCATGTTCAGGGTGATGGCGTTCAAGCCGGCGGGGCGATTGAGGGTAAGGTGGCCAATATGGTTGCGAACGTCGGCCAGAACCTCTTGCTGAAGCCTGTCGGCGTGGCTTGCCTCGGATGAAACCTGAGCAGTCATCTGTAACTCCCTGCTTTTATTGTTCTTTATCAATATGTTCGGGGACGAACGCTCCCGCGATCGTACCAGTGCAAATTTGCCCAGTACAACCCGGAATCATGCAGGTCGTTTTTGCATTTATGCAGAACCGGCGATCAGGCCGCCGAAGGATGAAAATAGCCGGCCAGAGCCTCGGCGCAGAGCAGCACGGCCCGCCTGGCCGCAGGCTCGGCAGCGGGGTGGTTGATAAACCCGTGGCGCATGCCTGGGTACTCTTTGTGCCGCACCGGCACCCCGGCGGTTTTCAAGCGTCGCGCGAAGGCGCGCCCTTCATCGCGCAGCGGATCGCAGCCGGCGGTGATGATCAAGGCCGCAGGCAAGCCCTGCAGGCACGGATCGCGGGCGGGTGAAAGCCAAGGATGCGCCCGCGGCGTATCGGCGGGTACGTAGTGGCTCACGTACCACTCCAGCAATTCGGCCGTCAGCCCGAAGCCTGTGGCGAAGTCATGTCGGGAACGATTGCGCGCCAGGCAGTCGAGAAGCGGGTAGAGCAGTAATTGAAAACCGATGTGCGCCTCGCCCAGGTCCCTGGCCATTTGGCCGATCACCGCGGCAAGCCCGCCGCCCGAGCCACCGCCCGCCACGGCGATGCGCCGAGTGTCCAAGCCCAGGCTGGCACCGTGGCGGGCGATCCAGACCGTGGCGGCATAACAGCTTTTTACCGCGGCGGGGAAGCGTTGTTCCGGTGGCCTCGGGTAGTCCACCGCCACCACGGCGCAGCCGGCCCACTCCGCCATCACCCGGCAAAAGCTGTCGTGGGTATCGAGGTCGCCTGTAACCCAGCCCCCACCGTGGAAATACATCAGCACCGCGGCCGGCGCAGGACGGGCCGGCCGGTACAGCCTCACGGCCACCGGCTGCCCCGGTGTGGCCAGGGTCAGGTCGCTGACATCCATCACCACCGCATCACGCACTTCCCGGCGTGCCTGCTCGGGGCTCATGGCCTGGCCTCCGGTGCCTGTGCCTGGGCTTCGATTTCCACCAGGTAGTCCGGGGTTATCAGCGCCTTGACGCCCAACAACATGGTGGTCGGTTCGCAGCCCTCGAAAAACTCCTTATGCGCTTGGGCGATTTGCGGCCACCACTTCACGTTGGTGGTGTACATGCGTGTGGCAATCACTCGGGTGCGATCGGTGCCCAGCCGTTTAAGCGCCGCTTCGATGATTTCCAGGCAGCGACGGGTCTGTAAGTACACATCGTCGCTGGCGTAGGGGTTGCCCTGGTCGTCGAAGGCTACCGTGCCACTGGTGACGATGGTTTCACCGACGCGCAAGGCACGGCAGTAACCGCCATTTTTCTCCCAGGGGGCGGCGGAAAAGCAGCGCTGGATCGATGCGCCCTTTGGAATCGGTTCAAGTTCGACGTGGAGGGTCTTCAAGCCGCGGAACTGCAGGTTACTGGTACGCCACACCGGCGGCTTTTTCTCCTGCAGGCGCAGGTTCGGGAAGCGCTTGAGCAGGCTGCTGAACACCACCTCGGCCTCCAGCCGGAACAGCGCCGGGCCCAGACAGAAATGCACGCCACGGCCAAAGGCCAGGTGGTCGTTTTTCGCGCGTTGAATGTTGAAGCGGTCCGGGTCGGCGAAGTGCTCCGGGTCGCGGTTGGCAGCGGCACGTATCAGGTACACCAGATCGCCTTTGCGCAGGGTCTGGCCTCTGAGCTCGATATCTTGCGTCACGACGCGATGGCTGAACTGCCCCGACGGATCAATGCGCAGCATTTCTTCGATCGCGGGTTTCATCAACGAACCATCGGCCAGCAGTGCGTTCAACTGGGCAGGGTTGGTCAACAAGTACCACAGGCCGATGCCCAGCATATCGGCGCTGGTGGTGTAGCCAGCCACCAGAACAAAGGCCACCTGGGCCAGCAGATCATCTGTGCTCGTGTCGGGGCCGGCGGCGGCGATGACACGGCTGACCAAGTCGTCACGCGGGGCCTGTCGGCGTCGCTCGATCAGGTTGCCGAAGTAGGCGTACATCTCCTCCAGGCCTTGCGCGGCGGCGCCGGGAGTATTCGCCGGGTCAAGGTTGCCGACCAGAAACATCAGGATCACATCGGTCCAGCGCCGCAGCTTGAGCGCATCTTTTTTGGGGATGCCGTAGAGCATCGCCAGCACTCTGGCCGGCACCTGATTGAACAGGCGGCTCATCAGTTCGGCGGAAGGGCCCACTGTGGCGAGGAGTTCATCGGTAACCGCCTGGATGTCTGCCCGCAGCGCTTCAATCGAGCGCGGCGTGAATGCGCGGCCGAGCAGATGGCGGCTGGCCTCATGGACTTTGCCATCCTGGGCGTACATCCAGCGCGATGCTTTTTCAATAAAGGGCTCGTACATCGCGCGTTTTTCGGGTGGCAGTTGCGCGTTTACCAACTGACGTATCCGATCCGAGGAGTAGCGCGCGGCGTCGCTTTGCGCTTTGAAGACGTCATCGAAGCGAGTCAGCATCCACGCCTTGTGCTGGGAACTCCAATACACGGGATGATGGGTGCGTAGAAACGCGTAGGCCGGGTAGGGATCGCGAACCGTGTCGGGGTCGCGGAAGTCGGGTTTGCCTTGAGGGTTCATGGTTATTGATCCTCATACAATGCGCGGGTGAACTGCTGGATGTAGTCGGCTTTCGCGATAGGCGCGTCGACCAGTTCGTCAGGCGGCTTCAGCCAGTCGCCGAGCCAGGCAATGCGCGCAATGCTGGCGCACGGTTCGTCATCGTGAGCGAGCCCCCAGCGGTGCAAATAGGCGACAAACACTGCGATCAAGTCGCGCAGCAGGCCCGGTTCGAGCGGCTGGCCTTCGAGCGCCTGAATGATCAGATCGAGGGCGCGGGCGTAAGTCAGCCCCACCGCTTGCGGGTGGGAAAAATCACCGGCGTCTCGGCACTGCCGGACAATGCTCCGCTCGATTGCCTGGCCCGGGTTACAGGGCGCGACCCGGTCAAATCGCGGACGGGACAGCGCATCCTTGATCACTTGGTAGGCCATCACGCTGTTGTCCCCGGCGAATGTCGGGCTGATCTCGAAGTCCATGCGCAGGGTGACGATCTGGTTGTAGTGGTGAAACCCTTGTGAACCACACAACTCACGGCACTGGGCGATCACTTCCAGGCCCATCCAGGTGCCGATGCATTTGCTTAATGCCGCGAGAATGTGCAGGTCTTTGCGCCGTTCGGTCTGCGGCCATTGCGCTTCGAAGCGTTCGAGGATGGCTTGCTCAAGATACTTGAGGGCCAATGCCTTGAGCTGGACGTTGTACAGCCGCTGGCGAAACAGCGGGTTGCCCAGCAGCGGGCCGGCCTGTGTCAGGCGGTGGCGGGCGAATTGATAGGCCAGGTGCGCGCTCAATCCCGCACCAAGGCGCGAGGCGGCCATCAACAGCAGGCGCTCCTGAAGGAATGTCTCCAGTGCATTGATAAAGCGTTCGTTTTTGGGCAGGTCGCTGACGAACTGGCCGTTGCGGGTAAACCTGGCGTGGCGTTGCAACAAGGCGTCGGTGTCCAGCTGCATCTGGCAAAAGCGCAAACCGCCGACCTGATTGGCGTGAATGCCGCCCTTGGGGTCGCAAGCCATGACCTTGACACCCGGGCGCAACGGGCCGTTCTCCGCGTCGCGAATCACCACGCGAAACCAGTGGTGCCCCTGGTCTTCGCCATTGACCTGCAATCGCGCGAGTACCATCGCCACCTGGGCGGCATACAAACTGTTGCCGATCCAGTATTTACAGGCGCCGGCGCACGGTGAGTCGAGCACCAGGCAGTGCCGGGCAGGATCGTAGGTAACGGTTGTCTTGAGGTTACGCACGTCGGTGCCGCTGGCGATTTCAGTGCAGCCAAAGGCATACACAGCGCGCATCTGAATGACTTCATCGCGGTAGCGCGCCACTTGCTCCGGGCTGCCCTGGGTCAGTAAGGCGTTGGCGGCAATCATGTGGTCGACCAGCGAGGAATACAGTGCGTAATCGTAGGCGCCGATCACGCCGATCTGTTCGCACAGCGCCCTGAAATGTGATTCGTCCGGTTGGCCGAGCCACATGTCATTGTTGATCACTCCGGCATTGAAAATGGCGTGCATACGCCTGATGGTCAGGTCCATGTAGGCCCTGAGGGGGAGGTGGTGACGTTCTCGAGCAGCAAATAACGGGGTGCGAAGCAGGTGTTGCAGACATTCGTTCATGCCGTAACCCTCAGCCAGACTCTGCGTGTCTTCGCTACTGGGTTACGGCGTTCCAGACCTCAAGTGAACCACTGACATAGTTAGAACTTTAGCCGCCGTGTACTGCGTCGCAACTCTGTGGACACGCCACTCGTCGTGCGCCATGCACGGGCTCAATTGACACGGCTTGCCAGCACCTCACCGATACTGCGGCGGCGCGCGTGGGTTTCTGCGGCGTGGATCAACTGTTCCAGTTCATTGGGTTCCACATCGTAGAACTGTTCCATCTCGGCCAATGCCAGCTTCAGGTCGGCGGCGGTAATCGCCGGATCGCGTGCGGCCCTGGCATCCTTAAAGATCGCTGTCGGCGACTCGCTGGCACCTTTGGGGTAGCGCGTGCGGGTGGCATTGTTGTAGGCCAGTGCACAGGTCAATAACGCTCCGGCGCCGAGCATCACCACCGGCAGTTCCTGCCAGCCGAGCGCCGCCGAGGCCGGATCGGCCAGTACCAGCGTCATCGCCAGGCCTCCCGCGGGCGGGTGCAGGCAGCGCAGCCAGCAGATCAGGATCACGGTCATGCCCGCTGCCAGGCAGGCGCTGCCCAAGGTGCGCCCCAGGACCCGCGCGACCAACAGCGCGACCACGGCCGCACACAGGTAGCTGCCGATGATCGACCACGGCTGGGCCAGGGCGCCGGATGAAACGGCAAACAGCAGCACGGCCGACGCGCCCAGTGGGCCAAGCAGGTGCAGGGCGACCTCCATGCCAAACACTTGGGCGCAGACCCATACGCTGAGCAGAGTGCCCAAGGCCATGCCGATCGCGGCACGGCTCCATTCGGCAGGGCGGGTATTGATGGCGGCGGGTAACCAGCGAGCGAGCATCGACAACTTCCATAAACAGCGGGCAAAAAAAAGGCTTGTCTGGTTTCCCGGAAAAGCCCTTGAAAGTTCCTGCATTTGGGGGAGGAACCTGCGTAGTGTGCCGAGCGCGATGCAAGGTCGCCAATGCATATTAATGCAGGTTAAATACAAAAATAATGGACTCAACTGGCCGGCTGCCGCCGGCGCAGTCAAGGTTGGAGGGGCTTGTCCAAGTGCAGCAGCACGTAGGGATTCTTGTCGAATGTGCCGGTGAGCGTCGGTGTGATCGAGCGCAATCGCGGGTCTTGCAACGCTTCGAAGTCGTCCTGGCTCATGACCAGCCACGCCGGGCCTTGCAACGTCGCCAGGTCGGCGGGCTGCTGTGTGAATAACGGCACTCGGTCGCAATCGAGGTTGACGATGAACTTGATGGCTTTGGCATCTTTGCCCAGCGCATGCAGCACGACGGGCGCCGGTTGCTGGTGGACCTGGGCCTGGACTTGCAGACTGAAGGTACGCGTGTCATAGAGGCTACGCTCCAGTGGCTCGACCACCCAAATATAGGTGGTCCATACTGCCAGCACCGCGGTCAGCGCCGGCGCCAGCATGCGCAGGCGTGCCTGGAACACCCCCACCAACGCCAGCACTTGAAGCACGCCAAGCACGCCCAACACCCAGCCGATGTGCGCCAACTGCTCCGGGTAACGCGGGCGCGCCATCCAGAGCCCGGCGATCAGCAACGCAGGTAACACGGTCCACAGGCTCAGCATCAAACCGCGCAGCCAGCCGAACAACCGGCCGTGGGCGACTTGAAACGGATACGCCGCAATAATGGCCGCCATCGGCAGCATCGGCAGCACGTAACGCGCTTTCTTCGCCTGGGGCACCGACAAGCCGAGCATCACCAGCAAGCCGGCCGCGGCGCAGTACAGCACCAACTGCAACGCTGGATCAGGTGCGCGTCGGCCGCCCAGCGCTATCGCCAGCAGCACCAGCAACGCCAGCGGGTAAGCCAGCGCGTAATTGCCCAGGGAACTGCTGAAGTAATACAACGCACCGCTGGAGCCTTCACTGCCATCCATCCGCCCGAGGAACTGCATGCGGATCACGTCCTGCATGAACGCTTCGCCGCCACTGAGCTTGGCCAGCAGCAACAGCAGGCCGACGCACGCCCCCAGCAGTGCCAGGGCCAACAGGCCGAAGCTGAACAGTTGGCGCCATTGACGGTTGATCAGGAAGTAGCTGCACAGCACGCCTGTGGGAATCACCAGGCCAATCGGCCCACGGATCGCAAAGCCCACGATCAACAGCAGGTACAGCCAATGCAAGCGCTTGGCGGCGCCGAAGTGATCATGTGCATAACCCAGGTAGAACACCGTCAGGGCCACGGCCGCGAGCATCTGGTCCAGCGACACAGCGCGGGTTTCGCTGATAAACGTGCTGCTGAGCAACAGCAGCGCAACACTCAGCAGGCCCCAACGCTGGGAGTAGGGCGCCGTCAGGCGATACACCAGCATGACGATCAGCGCCGAAGCGATGGACGTCGGCAACCAGGCCGTGAAGCTGTTGACCTGGCCCAGGGGCAAGGACAGCAGCCACGTCATCAGCGTCGAGGTCGCCAGGTAATCGGCATACGGTTGCCCGTAGGTCGTGGGGAAGAAGCTCGGCCCATGGCGCAGCATCTCCTGGGCGAATACCACGAAGCGCGAGTCAAACCCGATGATTGCCTGGTGCCAGTTACCGGCGATGAATAACAGCAACGTCAGCAGCGCCAACCCCAGCGACTGGCGCCGGATCGCTGCGTTCATCAGTTGGGGCATTTGATCGTTCACTTGTCAGGCTTCCCCTGCTTGCGGCACCCACTGTTGCTGGGGAATCGGCAACTGGCAGGAGTCGCCACGGCCCATCGGGAAGTACTGGAAGCCTTTGCGCGCCAGGCGCTCGCCGTCGTACAGGTTGCGCCCATCGAAGATCACCGGAGTGTTCAGGCGTTGGTGGATCAGGTCGAAGTCCGGTGCCTTGAACTGCTGCCATTCCGTGCAGATGATCAGCGCATCGGCGCCGCTCAGGGTGGATTCCGGAGTGCCCATCAGCATCAGCCGTGGGTCGTCGCCGTAGATCCGCAGGGTTTCCTGCATGGCTTCCGGGTCAAACGCGCGCACATTGGCGCCGGCTGCCCACAGCGCTTCCATCAACACGCGGCTCGGGGCATCGCGCATGTCGTCGGTGTTGGGCTTGAAGGCCAGGCCCCACAGGGCGAAGGTCTTGCCGCGCAGGTCGCCCTTGAAGAAGGCGTTGATGCGCTCAAACAGCTTGCTCTTCTGGCGCTGGTTGATCGCTTCGACGGCTTCGAGCAGGTCGCTCGAGCAATGGGCCTGCTTGGCGCTGTGGATCAGCGCGCGCATGTCCTTGGGGAAGCACGAGCCGCCGTAGCCGCAGCCTGGGTAGATGAAGTGATAGCCGATGCGCGAGTCGGCGCCGATGCCCAGGCGTATCGCTTCGATGTCCGCCCCCAGGTGTTCGGCCAGTTCGGCGATCTGGTTGATGAAGCTGATCTTGGTGGCCAGCATGCAGTTGGCGGCGTACTTGGTCAGTTCGGCGCTGCGCAGGTCCATGAAGATGATGCGATCGTGGTTGCGGTTGAAGGGCGCGTACAGGTCGCGCATGACTTCGCGCACTTCTTCACGCTCGCAGCCGATGATGATGCGGTCCGGGCGACGGCAGTCGGCAACCGCCGAACCTTCCTTGAGGAATTCCGGGTTGGAGACGATATCGAACTCCAGGTGCCGGCCGGTCCCGTGCAGGGCCTTTTCGATATGGGCGCGCAAGGTGTCGCCGGTGCCGACGGGTACAGTGGATTTTTCCACGAGGATCACCGGCTCAACGCGATGGCGGGCAACTGCATCGCCGACCGACAGCACGTATTTCAAGTCCGCCGAACCGTCTTCATCCGACGGCGTACCTACCGCGATAAACAGCACTTCGCCATGTTCGACGGCGAGCTTTTCATCGAAGGTGAAGCTCAGTCGTCCGCTTTCAAGGTTCTCCTTGACCATCGCCGCCAACCCTGGCTCGAAAATGCTCACATGGCCCTGCTGCAATTGCCTGACCTTGTGTTGATCAACGTCCATGCAGATGACATCGTGACCGACTTCGGCCAATACAGTGGCCTGTACCAGACCGACGTAACCACTACCAAATACACTGATTTTCATGGGGCATTCCTGGGGCTTGCTGTGCTAGCACGACGAGAGTTAATAACCAGTACACCGAGGATGACCAAGGCCACCCCCAGGGTTTTTGAAAGCGAAAAATGTTCGTTGAACACCGGCAGGCTGGCGGCCAACAGGTAGACCAGCGCGTAGCTGATGCTGAGCAGCGAATAGGCGCGGCCCAGGGGCAAATCTTTGAGCGCACAGAGCCAGCACAGCATCGACAGCGCATAAGCGAGGATTGCCAGGCTCACCACGCCGAGGGCGCACAGGTCGATGGTGTTGCTGCTGAATGCGCCGAGCCATTCGTCCGGCAGGGGCAGGCGCGTCATGCTCCAGCGCATCCCCAACTGGGCGGCGCTGACCAGGCCGACACTGCCCAGGGCGAAGGCAAACCCGCGAGCCCGGCTCATACCTGGCGCCCCAGCAGCACGACGCCGGCAATCACCAGCGCCACGCCCAGCCAATGCCGAGTGTCGATGTGCTCCTTGAATACGAAGCGCGCCATTAACGTGACCAAGACGAAATTGAGGCTGAGCATCGGGTAGGCAATCCCGACTTCGAGGCGCTGCAGCACCAGCAACCAGACCAACAGGCCAAAACCCAGGCACAACAGCGCGGCCCACAACCAGGCTGAGCGCAGTTTCAGGGCCCAACCGTCAGGCTGGTCGCGCCAGCTTTCCACGGCGAACTTCTGAGCGACCTGGCCCATGCAAGTGAGCAGGCAGGCGGCCAATAACAGGAACAGGGTGATCATGGCGCAACCTGCGGGAAAATCAGGATCACGATATTGCCTTGCTCATAGCGCTTGCCATCCGGGGGCAGCAGGTTCACTTCGGCGATCTCCTCGTCACCCTTGACGCGCATCACCACGCCCACAGAGCCTTGCCGGCGGGCCTCGTTCATCCATTGCTGGACCTGGGTCATGTCGACCTTGCGCTGGGCGGCGTCCGGGTAGGCGAGGCCGTATTTCACTTCGCCGATGGTGTTATAGAGGGTGATGTCGGTGCGTTGCAGGCGCCAGGCCAAGGCCGATGCCGCGCCGAGGTCATTGCTGAGCAGGGCGGATGTCGGTTGCAGTTCCTGCAGGTGGTCGATGATGAATTGATCCGGCGTCTTGTTGTACACCACCGAATGGGGCAGTGCGGCCGGGGCCAATGCCAACAGCAACCAGCTGCCCAGCGCCGGTGCGGCCCACAGTTTCAGTGGGCGTGCAACCTGCAACAGGTTGGCGATGATCCAGCCGAACAGGCCGGTGAATACCAGCACCAGGCTGAGGGTTTCCTGGCCGTGTTCGTACAGCGGTTTTTTCAGTTGGAACCACGTCAGCGCGAGCAAGGCCACGACACCGAGGATCAGGTTCAGCCAGCCGTTGATGCGCAAGGCACGGTCACGGGCCTGGGCCAGTTTGTCGGTGAGCGCGTTCCCCATGAGCAACGCCAGCGGCAGCAGGCACGGCATGATGTAGGACGGCAGCTTGCCTTTGGCCAGGCTGAACAGTGCCAGCGGCATCAGCAGCCACAACAGCAGGAATGCGGTGCCGGGCGCGCGCTTCTGCTGCCAGGCCTGCTTGACGGTGGACGGCAACAGCGCCAGCCACGGCAGGCTGAATGCGACCAGCAGCGGCAGGTAGTACCAGAATGGCTCGGCGTGCTGCGCGTCTGCGCCGGCAAAGCGTTGGATATGCTCATGCCAAAAGAAGAAGTTCCAGAAATCCGGCTCCTGGCTCTGCACCGCAAGCGCCCAGGGCAGGCTGATGACAATCGCCACGGCGACGGCGACCAGGCCGTAACCGAGCAGCTCGCGCAAGCGCTTCTGCCAGATCGCGTAGGGCAGGGCGATCAGCACCGGCAGCAGCCAGGCGAGGAAGCCTTTGGTCATGAAACCCATGCCACAGGCAACCCCAAGCAGCGCCCAGGACCCGACGCGACCGTTGCGGGTGGTGCTGTCGAAGCAAAACCACAGCGCCACGCCGGTCAGGTTGACCCAGAAGGTGAACTGCGGGTCCAGGTTGGCATAACCGCCCAGCGCCACGACGCTGAAAAAGCTCATGTACAGCACTGTGCTGACCAGGCTCTTGTGCGGGTCATTCCACAACCGGCGCGACACCCAGTACACCAGCAGAATGCTGAGCCCGGTGCTCAAGGCCGACGCAAAGCGCACGCCGAACAGGTTTTGCCCGAAGATCGCCTGGCCCAGCGCGATCATCCAGTAACCGGCAGCCGGTTTTTCGAAATAACGAATGCCCATGAAATGCGGCGACGCCCATTTGCCGGTCAGCAGCATTTCCTGGCTGATCTGCGCATAGCGGGTTTCATCCGGAATCCACAGGCCATGGGTGGCCAGGGGTAACAGATAAAATGCGCCGAATGCCAACAGCAGCAGGGGCAGCGCCCAACGGCGGATCATGCCTGCTGCACTCCGAGCCAACCCTCACGGCCGCTCAGGGCGCCGCGCACCAGTTGTTGCTGGGGCAGGGTGGAGACGTCCGCCGGGAGCAGATCGCCCAGCGGTTTGAAATGGATGCCGCGCTGCCCTGCCTGGGCGAGCAACTGGCGAAAATCGTTGGCCATCAGAATCCCTTCTACTTCTGCGTGGATCGTGTAGACGTTCAGCTTCGACTCTGCGAAGCGGTCGAGAATGAACCCGTTGAAATCCTTGGCAGCCACCACCGGCCCGACGACTTCGTCGAAGGTCGGCAGGTCTACCGGAATCTGTGGGGTGCCCGCGCTGCCATCGGCCAGGGTCGGACGAAACAGACTGGTGCCCCGGCAATCGCTGTTGTAGCGAAAGTTGAAGGCTTGCTTGGCTTGCACCACGCGTTCATCGGCGCGCCAACCGGCGGCCGCTGAACAGTCGATACGTTCACCGAGGATTTCGCTCAAGGTGTCCACACCGCGTCGGACCTGCTCGATCAACTGTGCGTCGCTCCAACGTCCGGCGTTGGCCTGCCAGCCATGGTGATCCCAGGCGTGCAGGCCGACTTCATGCCCGGCGGCCTTGGCCTGGCGCATCAAGTGCCCCAGGTCGCGGCCGATCGGCTTGCCCGGCCAGGCGGTGCCGGCGAGCAAGATATCCCAGCCATACAGGCCGGCGGCGTTGGAACGCAGCATCTTCCACAGAAATTGCGGGCGGATCAGGCGCCACAAGTGGCGCCCCATATTGTCCGGCCCGACACTGAAGAAGAACGTTGCTTTTACCCCGGCTTCATCCAGGGACTCGAGCAACCGTGGCACGCCTTCGCGGGTGCCGCGGTAGGTGTCGACATCAATGCGAAGACCTGCCTGCATCAGCGCTTGTCCGAGATTTCGAGCATGGCTTCACGCAGGAAGAAATCCAGGGTGTTGCCGATGGTTTCGCTCATCTCCACGGTCGGCTCCCAGTTCAGCAGGCGCTTGGCGTTTTCGATGCTTGGTTTGCGGTGGGCCACGTCCTGGTAACCGGTGCCGTAGAACGCCTTGCTTTCCACGTCGCGGAAACCGGCGAACGGCGGGAAGTTGCTGCGCAGCGGGTGAGCTTCGAACTGACGCAGCAGTTCTTCGCCCAACTGGCGGATGCTTGCTTCGTTTTCCGGGTTGCCAATGTTGATGATCTGGCCGTTGCACGCATCGTTGTCGTTATCGATGATGCGCGCCAGGGCTTCGATGCCGTCGGCGATGTCGGTGAAGCAGCGTTTCTGCTCGCCACCGTCGAACAGGCGGATCGGCGTACCTTCCACCAGGTTCAGGATCAACTGGGTGATCGCACGGGAGCTGCCGATACGTGCCGAGTCCAGGCGGTCCAGACGCGGGCCCATCCAGTTGAATGGACGGAACAGGGTGAACTTCAGGCCCTTGGCGCCGTAGGCCCAGATCACGCGGTCCAGCAGTTGCTTGGAGACCGAGTAGATCCAGCGTTGCTTGTTGACCGGGCCGACCACCAGGTTGGAGGTGTCTTCGTCGAAGTACTGGTCCTGGCACATGCCATAGACTTCAGAAGTCGACGGGAAGATCACGCGCTTGTTGTACTTGACGCAGTAGCGCACCAGCTTGAGGTTCTCTTCGAAGTCCAGCTCGAACACGCGCAGCGGGTTGCGGGTATATTCGATCGGGGTGGCGATGGCCACCAGCGGCAGGACCACGTCGCACTTCTTGATGTGGTACTCGATCCACTCGGTGTGGATGCTGATATCGCCTTCCACGTAATGGAAGTTCGGGTGGCTGCGCAGGCGCTCGATGGCGTCGGAGCCGATGTCCAGGCCGTAGACTTCGTAACGGTCGTCACGCAGCAGGCGTTCGGACAGGTGGTTACCGATAAAGCCGTTCACGCCCAGGATCAGCACACGGGTGCGACGTGGCTTGCGGCCGGACTCGGCGCCGCGCAGGACGGAACCGTCTACCAGGCCCAATTCGTTGGCCAGGGACGGGCCGGTCAGGTACAGACCGTTGTCGTTGCGCTGACCGAACTTGATCACCAGCGAGTCTTCACCGCACGCGATGCGCAGCGGGTTGACGCTGATCACGCGGCCAGGCGCCAGGCCTTCGTTGCCCTGGACCACTTCGGCTTGCCACACGATCAGCTTGTGCTCGCCCACGGCGCAGAAAGCGCCCGGGTACGGTTGCGTCACGGCGCGTACCAGGTTGAACAGTTCTTCAGCCGGTTTTTGCCATTCCAACTTGCCATCCGCTGGAGTGCGGCGGCCGAAATAAGTGGCCTTGCTTTCGTCCTGGGCGGTTTCCGCCAGTTTGCCCGCGGCCAGTTGCGGCAAGGCGTCGCGCAGCAGGCTGCTGGCGGCGTCACGCAGTTTGGCGTGCAGGGTCAGGCCGGTGTCAGAACGCTCGATCGCGACTTTCTGCTGGGCCAGGATCGCGCCGGCATCGGCACGCTTGACCATGCGGTGCAGGGTCACGCCGGTTTCGGTTTCGCCCTTGACCAGCACCCAGTTGGCGGGCGCGCGGCCACGGTATTTCGGCAGCAGCGAGCCGTGCAGGTTGAACGCGCCTTTGCGGGCGGTGGCCAGCAGGGGTTCGCTCAGCAGGTTGCGGTAGTAGAAGGAGAAGATGAAATCCGGGTTGAGCTTGGCGATGCGCTCGATCCACAGCGGGTGGTTGGCGTCTTCCGGTGCATGCACCGGGATGCCTTTGCGGGCGCACAGTTGCGCGACGGAACCGTAGAAATTGTTTTCCTTGGGGTCATCGGCATGGGTGAACACGGCAGCAATGTCGTAACCGGCAGTCAGCAGGGCTTCAATGCCAGCACAGCCAATATCGTGGTAAGCGAAGACAACAGCTTTTGAATTCATGACGAAACCTGATCGGAAGGGGAAGTAGTGGTGGTATGGGAGGACACCATGCCGTCAACGACGACCACGGGTGCCGGTGCTGCCGGTTGGTTGCGCAGCACTTTTTCAATAAAGAACCGAGGGCGGGCGCGCACATCGCTGTACATGCGGCCCAGGTATTCACCCAAGAGGCCCATGCCGATGAACTGGCCGCCGGTGAACACGAACAGCACCGCGAACAGCACGAACGTACCGCCGCCGGCCCATTGGGCGCCGAAGGCCAGGCGCAGGACGATCAGCGCAACGGCGAACAGCACGCCCAGGCCCGCCAGGCTGAAGCCGACGATGGACAGCAGGCGCAGCGGGGTGGTGGTCATGCAGGTCAGCAGGTCGAACATCAGGCTGATCAGGCGCATGGCGCTGTATTTGGATTCGCCGTGTTCGCGCTCAGCATGGTGTACGAGGATTTCAGTCGTGTGACGGGCAAAACCGTTGGCCAGGATCGGAATAAACGTGCTGCGTTCGCGGCAGGAGAGCATGGCGTCGACGATGGTGCGGCGGTACGCGCGCAGCATGCAGCCGTAGTCACTCATGGCAACGCCGGTCGAACGCTGCACGGCCAGGTTGATCAGGCGCGACGGCCAGCGGCGGAAGGCCGAGTCCTGGCGGTTGTTGCGCACGGTGGCAACCACGTCGTAGCCCAGCGCGGCTTGTTCCACCAGGCGCGGGATTTCTTCCGGCGGGTTCTGCAGGTCGGCGTCGAGGGTAATCACCACATCGCCCCGGCACTGCTCGAAACCGGCCATGATTGCCGCATGCTGACCATAGTTGCGATTGAGGATCACCGCGACCACATTGCTGCCGTCTTCGGCGGCGGCGTCTTCGAGCAATTGGGCGGATTTGTCGCGGCTACCGTCATCCACCAGGATGATTTCGTATTCGTAGGCCAGTTGCTTGCAGGCTGCCGTCGTGCGACGCAGCAATTCAGGCAGGCTTTCTTGTTCGTTGTAGACCGGGATGACGATCGACACACAATGAATAGGGTAGGGTTTCAAAGATTCATGACCTCGGGGTTTGAGCAACTTGGAGCGTAAAGACAACAGTCACTGGCCGAAAAGGCGGGTGTCTGGTTGAACCTGCTGTGGAGTTGGTGTGTTCATCCGACCATCCTGATGGGTTATTGAGATCTTCCATGTGCCGCCGAGAGTAAAGATCAAAAATTACAAAGATAAAGACGAATCAACAAGTTACTCGGCACAGTGCGGTTCGTTCTCAAGTCCTGCGGCCAAGATTAAGCGTAAAAATGTTCAACGAATATGAAAGCCGTATGAAAAACTCGTTTATTTGACAGGTAGACAGCTAGGGTTCAGCTACACAACTAAGGCACTGAGGGCGTTGTTTATTTAGCGTAATAGGAACGTTTTACATGGCGCCGGGCTCCACTGAGTAGGCGCGGATCTGCGTGGTGCGTGGCGGCAGTGTCTGCTACGTGTGTTTATTGAAGAATCTTCTCTGCATTGCGCCTCAAGTGCCGGTAAAGTAAGCCATCTCTTGCCAGGGTACTCGGATGAATAGCGTGCAGCGTTTAGGCGGCCAATGGCGGCCGGTGTTGATGGGATTGTTGATGAGCGCAGCCTGCGTCACCACCGCATGCGCCGATGACGCAGTGGCGCTGACCACGGTGGTCCAACTGCCGGAAGGGGTTGAAGTGCGCGGCAAGGAAGTTGCCGCCTACACCTGGGACGACCGCCAGGGCAAGAACCTGCTGGTGTTGGCCGAGCAAATCAGCGAACGCGAGGATGACGGCACCCAGTCGGCGTTTGTCTACGCGGCCCAGTATCTGATCGACGGTGACCGCCCCAAGCGCATGTGGATGCTCTACGACGACGTGCAGCACTGTGAATTCGATGCCGCGCTGCGCTTCGACATGGCGGCGACCAAAGTCACCGACCTTGCCGGCGACGGCACCACCCAGGCTACGGTGGGTTACACGCGCACCTGCACCAGTGATGTCAGCCCTAATGAATTCAAACTGATCATGCATGTCGGCAAGGCGCAGAAGTACCGCCTGCGCGGGGTCGACCGGGTCGGCGCCGCCTGGTGGGACGAAGAGGCCGGGGCACTGCGTGGCATGCCGCTGCCCAGGGATTGCAGCGTTGCCGGGCAACAAGCGTTGGTCAGCCAGTACAAGGAGCAGGGCACCGAGTTGCCTTTGCCGGGTTGCTACAGCGACGAGAAAGACTTTGCCAAGGCGCCGGAGGCCTACCTGACGTTCATGCGTCAGCACTGGTTCGCGCTGATGCAGAAACAGGATGCTGAATGGGGCCAGGCGCAGACCCCCTCCCAGGAGCCGACCGAGGACGAAGAGACCGCCCCGTGATTTGGCGCCAGGGCCGATCGTGCGTTAGACTCGGCCGTCGCCAATTCAATAAATACCTAGAATAAACAATTGGTTACTCGAGGTATTTAATCCAAAGGCTGATCTACCTTGACTGAGTCTATCCGCAACCCTCTGACCCTCTACCTCACCCGCCTGGCGCCCTCCAGCCAACTGACCATGCGTTACGTGCTGCAGGATGCCGCCGACCGCCTGGGCTTCGAGGACATCAACCTTGAGGAGATCGACTGGCACCTGCTGCAACCCGAACAGGTGATCGCGCTGGTTGCGGCCTTGCGCGAGGACGGCTACGCGCCCAATACCTCATCGCTGTATGTCAACGCTGTGCGCGGGGTCATGAACGAAGCCTGGCGCATGAGCCTGATCAGCCAGGAACACCTGCTGAAAATCCGCACGGTCAAGGCTGCGCCCGGTACACGCCTGAGCCAGGGGCGCAATCTGCGTCGCACGTTGATCCGCGAAATGATGGATGTGTGCGCTGCCGATCCGCGCCCCCAGGGCCTGCGCGATGCTGCAGTGATCGGCATCTTGTATGGCTCAGGCATGCGCAAGTCGGAGTCGGTCAACCTCGACCTGGCGCAGATCAACTTTGGCGAGCGCAGCCTGCGCGTGATCGGCAAGGGCAACAAGGAACTGATCAAGTACGCGCCGGGCTGGGCCTTTGCCAAATTACAGGCCTGGCTCGAATTCCGGCGCGAACAGCTCAAGGAAGGCGAGCCAGACGATGCGTTCCTGTTCAACCGCATTCGCCGGGGCAGCCACATCACCCGCGAACGCATCACCAAGCATGCGATTTACTACATCGCCCGCCAGCGCGGTCAGCAAGTCGGGGTGACGATCATGCCCCATGATTTCCGGCGGTCTTTCATCACGCGGGTGATCGAGGAACATGATCTGTCGATTGCACAAAAACTTGCGCACCACACCAATATCCAGACCACCGCCAGCTATGACATGCGCGACGACAATGAGCGCCGGCGCGCGGTGGATCGGTTTGACCTGTAGCCGCCGGCGAGCGCGGTCGCCGCGTTCCATCCTCGGGCATGGCTCAGGAGGAAGGCGGAGCGCCGGGCAGCAAGTGCGCCGGTAAACGGCGCAAGGTCCACAACGTGGTGAACATTGCCGCGACCGCACACAGGGCGATGCCAATCAACATCGGCGCCGGGGTGTGATCGGCGAAGATTCCCACCAGGGTCATGGAGACCGCGGCCGTGATCATCTGGATCGCGCCGAGCAGTGCCGACGCGGAACCCGCCACCGCGCCATGATCCTCCAGGGACAACACACCGGCCGCCGGTAACAGCAAACCGAGAAAGCCGAAACCGATAAACAGCAGTGTCATCATCAAGGCCAGGTGACTGCCCCACAGCGTGGTGGCGGCCAACACCGCCATGACCGCCGCCACGCCCACCACCGACCAGCGAATCAGCGGTGCCAGCCCGAAGCGTGCGCTCAGGCGGGCGGTGAGTTGACTCATGGCAAAAAATGACGCCGCGTTCAGCGCAAAGCAAAGGCTGAATTGGGTCGGGGTCAACCCGAAGTGCTCGATGTATACGAACGGCGCGCTGCCGATAAACACAAAGAACGTTGCCAGGCCGAACCCGCACACCACCGATAAACCGATGAACACCGGGTCGCGCAACAACGCCCCATAACTGCTGAATGCATGCCCCAGGGTCTTGCCCAGTCTGCGCTCGGCGGGGTGGGTTTCAGGCAATTGCACGATGGTCATGCCCAGGCACAACACGGCCACCACCGCCAGCACGGCAAACACCTCGCGCCAACTCCAGAGCGCAATCACCAGGCTACCGGCCAATGGCGCGAGGATCGGCGACACACTCATCACCAACATCAGCAAAGCCATCAGGCGTGCCGCTTCATGGCCGGTATACAGGTCACGCACAATCGCCCGCGGAATCACCATCCCCGCGCATGCGCCGAACGCCTGCACGGCGCGAAAACCAATCAGCACTTCGATGCTTGGCGCCAGGGCGCAGCCGATACTGCCCACGGCGAAGATCACCAACCCGGCATAGATCGGCGGCTTGCGCCCGAACACATCACTGATCGGGCCATAAAACAGCTGGCAGACGCCGATGATCATGAAGAACACCGTGAGGCTCATCTGCACCGCTGCCGGCGAGGCCTGCAGGCTGGCGCCCAGGGTCGGCAGCGCCGGCAGGTAGATATCGATGGCAAAGGGGCCGACGGCCGTGATCAGACCTAGCAGCAAAGCAAGGCGGGCGATACGTTTAGGCATGGGCAGTTCCGGGTGAAGCAAAGGTCGGTCAGCTTAAAGAACCGCCCCCGCGCAAACAAGGCGGGGAAGGCTTTGAGTTTATCTGCGCAGATCTGCGCAATTGAGCTTCAATAACAGGGAGCCTATGCCGATAACAGTATCAGTGACGCTCTAGCGGTTGGGTTCCCAACCGGCTGTCCAGGCTACGGGGATGACCAGCATGACGATCAAATTACGCTTGTGGCTATTGATTGCGACCGGGTTGCTCACCGCTTTGATCATGAGCCTGGCCGGTTACCTGGGAAACGTCCGGATGGCCGATGCCGTGCAGGATAACGAGATCAGCATGACGGTGCTGCGCAACCACATGGAAGCCGACATGATGCACGACGCCCTGCGCGCCGATGTGTTGTCGGCGATGTTGGTCGGGTTGGGTAAAAGCACCAGCACCAAGGCCGAGGTCGGCAACTCGCTCAAGGAGCATGCCGAGCACTTTCGCCAGGTGCTGGAGGACAACCTCAAGCTGCCGCTGGGCGACACGCTCAAGACCAGCCTGGAAAAAATCAAACCCAGCCTGGATACCTATATCAGCGCCGCTGAACGCATTGTGGCACTCGCGCTGGACAACCCGGAGGCCGCTCGCGGCGAACTGGAGACCTTCAATACAGCCTTCAGCCAGTTGGAAGGTCAGATGGCGAGCCTCAGCGAGCTGATCGAAAACAATACGCAGCAAACCAGCATCGGCACCCGACAAACCATCAGCAACGCCAACTTCACCTTGGGCGTGGTGTTGATTGCGAGCCTGCTGCTGCTCCTGGCGCAGGGCCGCTGGGTTACCCGGAGCATCATGGGGCCGTTGCAGGCCGCGAGCCGCATCGCCGACAGCATCGCCCGTGGCAATTTGAGCGAACCGATTGTCGAGCCCCAGCGCAAGGACGAGGCCAGCGCGCTGATACGCAGCCTCGGCACCATGCAGCGGGACCTGCGCGGCATGATCGAAGTGGTGCGCAGCAATGCCCATGGCGTCAATGGCATGAGCGAGCAACTGAGCCAGGGTTGCCATGAGGTGGCGGGCAGCAGTCAGCAGCAAAGTAGCGCCGCCAGCACCATGGCGGCGGCGGCCAGTGAAATGACCGCCAGTATCGAGGAAATCACCCAACATGCGGCGCGCGCACTGAACATGGCCAACCACGCGGAAGCCTTGGCCAAGGACGGCGGTCGGGTGATCCACCAAGTGGTCAGTGACATGGCCGGCATTGCCCGTTCGGCGCAGCAGTCGGCTCACGTCATCCGCACGCTGGACAAGGAGTCCGAGGCAATCTTCAGCATTATCCAGGTCATCAAGGGCATTGCCGATCAAACCAATCTGCTGGCCCTGAATGCCGCGATCGAAGCCGCCCGCGCCGGTGAACAGGGGCGCGGTTTTGCGGTAGTCGCCGATGAAGTGCGCAGCCTGGCCGGACGCACCAGCGCCTCGACCCAGGAAATTGCCAGCATGGTCGGCCGTATCCAGCAAAACACCCGCGAAGCGGTGACCAGCATGGAGGAGGGCGTCACACAAGTGGACAAAGGCATGGCCGTGACCGCCGAAGTCGAGCGCGCCATCCGCGAGATTCTCCAGGCCACCCTCAACACCACCGAGTTGGTCAACGACATCTCCCGCACCATCAGCGAGCAAAGCCTGGCCAGTAACGAAATTGCCCATCAAGTGGAGATGATTGCCAGCATGTCGCAGCGCAACAGCCAGGTGATCGGCACGACGGCCTCGACGACGGACGAGTTGTCTGCGTTGGCGGGGAAATTGTCGCAGTCGGTGGATCGATTTCGGCTCTGAGCATCACCGCTGATTTAGACAACTCGACTCAATCCTAACGCCAGCAGCCATCGGCAATTCGTGATGGCTGAGGGATGAGGTTTGGCTGTTTGGTAGGCTGGCGGCTAGGGATATACGATCGTGACAGTCGTCATGGCAGCATTGAATCGGTGCTGTCTCGTTACTCAATCAAAGACTCTTTGTAAGGTTGCCTAGCATCTCTTTTGCGGTAGAGACAACTTTGGAGTTCATTTCATAGGCTCGTTGAGTGGTGATCATGTTGACCATCTCTTCAACGGTACTCACGTTTGAGGTTTCCAAGGTGCTCTGCAATGTTGTGCCGATACCATTGACTCCTGGAGTGCCTACTTGAGGAGCCCCGCTGGCGGCGGTTTCCAGAAAGAGGTTGGCGCCTTGTGCTTGCAAGCCTGCCGGATTAATGAAATCGGCTATCTGCAGATTGCCAATCACCTGCGAGGCAGGGCTGCCGGCGACAGCGATCGATACAGTCCCGTCCTGGCCCACGGTGAATGTCTGGGCGTTGTTGGGGACAACGATCGCCGGTTCCAGGGCGAACCCATTCGCGGTGACGATCTGACCGTTTGCATTTAAGTGGAACGTGCCGTCCCTCGTGTAGGAAAGGCTGCCATCGGGTTGCAGTATCTGGAAAAAACCACGGCCGTTCAGCGCCAGGTCCAGAGGTTGACCGGTCGTTTGCAGGCTGCCGGCAGAGAAGTTTTTCTGGGTGCCGACGACATGCACCCCGGTGCCTAGTTGCAGGCCAGAGGGCAGTGCACTGTTCTGGGTTGACTGTGCGCCTGGCTGTCGTTTGATCTGATAGACAAGGTCTTGAAACTCGGCGCGATCACGTTTGAAGCCGGTAGTCGAGACGTTCGCCAGGTTGTTGGAAATAGTGGTCAGGTTAGTGTCCTGGGCAGAAAGCCCGGTTTTTGCGACATACAGTGCAGGCAGCATCCAAATCTCCTTGGCGGCGGTGGTGCGGGGTCAGGATCTATCGGGTGGAGCAAACAATGGACTTCCGACCGCGCCTCACGTCATCTGGAGTAACGTCTTGTTGATGGTGCTCTCGGTCGAAATCGTCTTGGCGTTTGCCTGGTAGTTGCTCTGGGCCTTGATCAGGTTCACCAGCTCGGTGGTCAGGTTAACGTTGGAGTTCTCCAGAGCATTGGCGACGATCGATCCCAGTGTTCCGGCCTGAGGGACGTCATAACCCGGCTGGCCAGAAGCGAAGGTTTCCTTCCAGGCAGTGCCACCCGCCGGCTGCAGGCCTTGCTCGTTGTTGAAACTGGCCAGCGACAGCTGGCCGATCGCTTTACTTTGTTGGTTGCTGAACGTGGCGAACATCACACCGCTACCGTCGATTTTCAGGCCGGTAATTTGCCCCGTCGCGTAACCATCGGTGATCGGCGGGTTGCGATAGCTGGCAGAGTTGTACTGTGTGATGTTGCCCATGTTGATCGCAACGCCACCCGGGTTGGCGGCAGCGCCGTTATCTTTCCATGCGCCATTGACCAGCGCGCCCGGCTTCCAGTCGGTAATCGTCAGGGTGGTCTTGGACGTGGTGGAGGGCGGTACTGTAATAGTCGAAAGGGTGCCCGACGTATCAAATGTCAACAGTGAGCCGCTGGGCGCGACACCGGCGGGGCCACTGATCGCCGTGCCGTCTGGATTGCGTCCATCGATCAGCGTGTAAGACATCCATTTATTGGCGTCCGTCTTCACCATGTACTGCACCATAGCGTGCGAGTTGCCTTGGGTGTCGTACAAGGTCGTGCTGTATTGGGTCGTGAAGCTGCTGGTGTCGGTTGGGTCGAACGGCTTGATGGCTTGGTTGATCGCCGGCGCAGACGCGTTCAGGTTGCTGGTGGAGTCCACCTTGCTGGAAGCCTTTGGCGGCAAGTTCGATAGGTTCAGCCGCAGGTCGGTCAACCCGCCCTTGATGATCTTGCCGTCGGCGTCTGCGGCGTAGCCTTGCAGGCGAGAGGTGCCCGTATTGTTGGTGATGTAGCCATCTTTGTCTGCGCTGAAGGCACCGTTACGGGTGTACTGCAGAGAGCCGTCGCTGCCTTTCTGCACAAAAAAACCACCGCCTTGGATCGCCATATCCAGTGTGCCGCCACTGCCGTTGACATCGCCTTGAGTGAACTGCTGGGACACAGCGGACAGGTTCACACCATTACCGATGGCGTTACGTCCAGTACCCAGCTTGGCAGCCGCATAGATATCAGCAAATTCTGCACGGGATGATTTGAAACCGGTGGTGGCGACGTTGGCGATGTTATTGCCAGTGACATCCAACTGTTTGTTGGCCGCAAACAGCCCGCTGAGCCCAATATTAAAAGACATAGCCACTCCTTATTTTGCCATTCGGTTTGAATTTGAAGCAGGGGGCTGATCTGGCCGGGATTGAAGCATGGGGTTGCTGAGACACCCTTGGAGTATCTTTTTCAGGCCGTCAGTTAGTCATCCAAGCGCCCACCGCTTAATCGGCGATGACATTAGAGATGCTGATTGTGCGCAAAGAATGTCGGGTTTTATGGGAGGAACCATGGAGGAATGATGGAGGCGTCAGATTTCTTGTGGGAGGCATAACTTAAACGGTGATCTGATGACCGACGTTACAAGGTACATTGTGTTCGCACTCTTCCAAGGACAGACAATGCTTATCGTATTCAGCGGCCTTCCGGGCACTGGAAAAACCACTATCGCCAAGGCCCTCGTCGCTACGACAGGCGCCCTCTACCTGCGGATCGATACGATCGAACAAGCGATTCGAAACTCCGGTGCTCTTGCGCAAGACGTGGGACGCAGTGGCTACATGGTCGCGAATGAACTTGCCCTGAGTAATCTTAGTCTAGGCCGTATGGTCATCGTTGATTGCGTAAATCCAGTCGTCGAAAGCCGAATGGCGTGGAACGAAGCCGCCTCGAAAGCGGGTGTTCGGTTGGTAAATATTGAAGTGATTTGCTCGGATAAAAACGAACATCGGCGCCGGATAGAAACGAGGCTGGGTGATATTCCCGGGTTGATTCCACCAACCTGGCAATCTGTGTTGGATCACGAATATGAAGCGTGGGCCGAAGCGCCGTTTTGCATAGACACCGCGCTGACTTCGCCGGAGCAAGCAGTATCGATGCTCACCGAAGGCTTATTGCCCAGTGAGTAGTGGCGGCTAATGGGCGCTTAGTCTGCGGTGAGGGCAGGGGAGTTTGCGCACTTGCCTGCGGCGCGGCGCGAGCAACCGCTGTTTTCGCTAGCGAAAACGCTCGGCAGCGGGGTCAGCCAACAGCTCGTTCACCAGGTTGAATACAGTGTTCTTCACCGGACTGTCCAGATCAACCCAGGCCAGGCCGGTCGTTGCCCGGTAATCGCCCAACTCCAGGGGCTTGGACATCACGTTGGCGGGCAGGGCACGCCCGGCACGAGCCGGCAGTAACCCGACGCCGAGCCCGGCGGAAACCAGCGCGAGCATGGTGGTGAACTCGCCGAGTTCCGATGCTATTTCCAGCTGCGCGCCGTGGGTGCTCACGGCATGCATTAGGCCATCGTAAAATCCTGGTGCATAGCGTCTGCCGAGGACGAAAACGGGTACGTTTGCCAGCGCTGTGGGGTGCAGCGTGCCGCACACAGCCAGAGGATGATCGCCGTGCAAAGCCACTATGAAGGTCTCCCGTAGCACTTCCAGGGTTTGAATCCCCGGGGCCACGGCCGGCAAACGCATCAAGCCGAAATCGAGCTGGCCATTTTTCAGCGCCGCTGTCTGATCCGGGCCCGGCATGTCCTTGAGTTCCAGTTCAATCCGCGGGAATCGTTGATGCAGTGAGCGGATCAAGGTGGGCAGCAATTCGGGTAATACCGAGGAGACGAAACCTAAACGCACGCGACCTATTTCACCGCGCCCTGACGCCCTGGCCACGTCCGCTGCATGGGCCGCTTGATGCAAGGTCGCGCGCGCCTCCGGTAGGAAAATCAGTCCCACTTCGGTCAAAGCGACCGAGTGCCGACTGCGCTCGAACAGGCGCACCCCCAGTTCTTCCTCGAGCAACTTGATCTGCATGCTCAGCGCCGGTTGAACGATCGACAGTTGCTGCGCGGCTCGACCGAAGTGAAGCTCCTGAGCCAAGGTCACAAATGCTCTCAAATGTTTGATTTCCATCTGAATACTCCGAGCTTTCAGGGGCTGTTTCGCGCTTATCATGAATTTTGATCACGATATCATTAATGACGATTGGACGTGACCGCTGGGCTGCGATGAAGTGACGGCAAGGCCAAAAAACATAAATGGCCATTTGTGGAGAACAGCATGTCATTCAATACCAGGAGCTTCCAGCTTAACGGGCGCAGGGCCCTGATCACCGGTTCGGGCAAAGGCATCGGGCTTGAACTAGCCAGGGGCTTGGGAGCTGCGGGCGCCACTGTGGTGATCAATGATCGTAATAGTGACAGAGCGCAACTCATCGCAAGTCAATTGCGTGACGAGGGTGTAAGCACAGAGATCGCGGTGTTTGATGTCACCGATCAGGCTCAGGTTTTCGAAGTGATCAATAGCTTTGAGGCGCAGACCGGAGCCATCGATATCCTGGTGAACAATGCCGGCATTCAGCGGCGGGCACCGCTGGAAGATTTTGCCGCGAACGATTGGCACGAATTGATGCGGGTCAATCTAGACGGCGTCTTCCATGTGTCCCAGGCAGTCGCCCGGCACATGATTGCCCGGCGTCGCGGCAAGATCATCAATATCTGCTCGGTTCAGAGCGAATTGGCCCGGCCGACGATCGCTCCTTATGCGGCGTCGAAAGGTGCCGTGAAGATGCTCACCAAGGGCATGTGCGCCGAATGGGCGTGCCACGGTATTCAGGCCAATGGGTTGGCACCTGGCTATTTCGCGACGCAGATGAACCAGGCGCTGGTAGACAATCCGGAATTTTCCCAATGGCTGTGCAAACGCACGCCTGCGGGCCGTTGGGGGCGCGTCGAGGAGTTGCGTGGTGCCGCCGTATTTCTCGCATCCGCTGCCTCGGACTTCATCAATGGCCAAACGATCTTCGTCGACGGAGGCCTGACAAGCGTCGTTTGAATGTTACTCCCGCCGCAAACAACAACAATAACAGGGGACATCCATGAGCAACCTCAAAGAGCAGGTAGTGTCGCTGGTCGATATTGCCGGGCAGGCTACCGACGAAAATCGTCAACACGTCAAAACCAAAAGCTTCGCACCCAAGCGTTGGCGGTATCTGATTCCGCTAATTTTCATTACCTACAGCCTCGCGTATCTGGATCGCGCCAATTATGGCTTTGCCAGTGCTGCGGGCATCGAGCAGGACCTGGGTATCACCAAAAGCATGTCCTCGTTGATCGGGGCCCTGTTCTTTCTGGGCTACTTTTTCTTTCAGGTTCCGGGCGCTATCTACGCGCAGAAATACAGTGTGCGCAAATTGGTGTTCTGGAGCCTGATCTTGTGGGGCATCTGCGCGATGGCCACGGGGCTGGTGACCAATATTCCGATGTTGATGGTGATCAGGGTGTCGCTGGGCATCGTCGAGGCCGCAGTGATGCCCGCCATGCTGATTTTCATCAGTAACTGGTTCACCCGCAAGGAACGCTCGCGTGCCAATACGTTTCTGGTTCTCGGCAATCCGGTCACCGTACTTTGGATGTCGGTGGTCTCGGGCTATTTGATTCACGCGTGGGGCTGGCGCGAGATGTTCGTGATTGAAGGCGCGCCAGCAGTGTTGTGGGCGTTCATCTGGTGGCGGCTGGCGCGGGACAAGCCCGAGCAGGTCGAGTGGCTGACTCAGCAGGAAAAAAACCAGCTGGCCGCGACACTGGCAGACGAACAGAAAGGCATGAAGGTGGTGCGTAATTACCGCCAGGCGTTTACCAGCCCGGTGGTGATCCAACTGTGCTGCGTCCACGCGCTGTGGAGCGTCGGGGTCTACGGATTCATCATGTGGCTGCCGACGATCATCAAACAGGCCGCGGCTACGGATATTGTCACGGTAGGCTGGTTGAGCGCTGTGCCTTATGTCGCGGCCGTGGCCGCCATGCTTGCGGTGTCTTGGATGTCAGATAAATCCCAGCAGCGTAAACATTTTGTCTGGCCGCTTCTGGCGCTGGGTGCGCTGGCATTTTTCTGCTCCTACTTGCTTGGCCCGAGCCATTTCTGGTTGTCGTTTGCTTTGCTGAGCATCGCCGGGGCGGCTTTGTACGCGCCTTACGGACCATTTTTTGCGCTGATCCCGGAAATTCTGCCCTCCAATGTTTTCGGTGGCGCAATTGGTTTGATCAACGCTTGCGGGGCATTAGGTGCCTTTGTGGGCTCATGGATTGTCGGCTACCTGATCGGCCTTACCGGCAACCCCGGAGCGGCCTATATTTTCATGACCGTCGGCGTACTGTCCTCGGCGTTGCTCATGGCTTGGGTGAAGGTGCGGCGATGAGACACAAAATTGACTGCGCGGTTGTCAGCGATCCTGGCAATGCGTCAGTAGCCGTTGTGGTGATCCGCGATCAGTGCCGCCCTCAAAATCCTTGAGCAGGGCAGCGGTGTGGCTCAAGCGTTGATGGACAAGATTTGCGGGGGGGCAGGGGAGACAACGGTGAGGATTTCCGAGTCGAACTGACGCAGATTGGCTACGGCTTGGCCCCGCCATTCGTCAGCAAAATGTTTTGACCCTTATTGACAGCCAAGCGGTATGGGGAAATACTCACCTCTATATTCATATATATGACTAGATAACAAGGTGAATAAAGTCGATGAATGCTCTTTCCAGTGATGTTCGCCTGCCGCTTTACCAACGCCTGCGTGACCATTTGGCTGAACAGATCGCCAACAATCGCTGGCGTCCGGGGGAAGCGATTCCCACCGAAGCTGCGCTTTCAGCGGAATACCAACTGTCTACTGGCACCGTGCGCAAAGCGGTCGATGCATTGGTCAGTGAAGGTATCCTGGAACGTCAGCAAGGTCGAGGCACTTTCATTCGCCGGCCTCAGTTCCAATCTTCGCTGTTCCGATTCTTCCGTTTTCAAACCGCTGCCGGCGAGCGCCGGGTGCCAGAGAGTCGCATCCTGTCGATCGAACCGGTGACCGCGCCCTCGGCGGTGGCCCAGGCGTTGGGGCTGCCACTCGACGCGCCGGTGATCCGCATTGTTCGTGTGCGTCTGCTCGATGTTCAGCCGGTGCTCGCCGAAGAAATCTGGTTGCCCCGCAACCGCTTTCAGCCGCTGCTGGAGATCGACCTGAGTAGCAAAGGGCCGCTGTTGTATCCGATCTATGAAGAGGTCTGCGGTCAGGTCGTCGCCTCGGCCGAAGAAACGCTGACCGCTGAATCGGTGAATGACGTGCACGCGCGATTGCTGCAAGTCCCGGTCAACAGCCCGGTGGTGGTGATCGAGAGGCTGGCGCGTGATTACGCCGGCACACCGCTGGAGTGGCGTCGTTCTCGCGGGCATGCCGAGCACTTCCGTTACCGCGTGGATATTCGCTGACCCGTGCCTGGGTAGCGTTTCGTTCAGCGGCGAGTCGGTCGCCGCTGGTTTGATCGTTTTGTCTGTTCTGACTGGCCTCGTAGCGGCGCGGTTCGCTCTCGGCTGCCTCACGTTCCACCTATAAGGATAAGAATCATGTTTAGCTGGTATCGCCAAGTCACTCCTCGGGAGCGCAAGACGTTTTGGGCCTGCTTCGGCGGATGGTCGCTCGACGCGCTGGAGGTACAAATGTTCGGCCTGGCGATTCCGGCGTTGATCGCCGCGTTCGCCCTGACCAAGGGCGACGCAGGGCTGATCAGTGGTGTCACCCTGGTCACTTCAGCCATTGGTGGCTGGGTAGGGGGGACGTTGTCCGACCGCTACGGCCGGGTACGCACACTTCAGTGGATGATTTTGTGGTTCTCGGTCTTCACCTTTCTGTCCGCGTTCGTGACGGGATTCAATCAGCTCTTGATCGTCAAAGCGCTCCAGGGTTTTGGCATCGGTGGCGAATGGGCTGCCGGCGCAGTGCTGATGGCTGAGACAATCAACCCTCAATATCGCGGCAAGGTCATGGGAACGGTGCAAAGCGCCTGGGCCGTAGGTTGGGGCCTGGCGGTCGGGGTGTTTACGCTGATTTACTCCTTTGTACCGCAGGACATGGCCTGGCGTGTGATGTTCCTGGTCGGATTGCTGCCGTCGTTCCTGATCATCTGGGTACGTCGCAACGTCGAGGAGCCCGACAGCTTCCAGCGGCTGCAAAAAGAAAACGCCATCCCGCAAAGTTTCTTCAAATCCCTGGCCGGCATTTTCCGCCCTGAACTCATCCGCGTGACGCTGTTCGGTGGTCTGTTGGGCCTCGGCGCGCACGGCGGCTACCACGCAGTGATGACCTGGCTGCCGACGTTCCTCAAGACAGAGCGCAACCTGTCGGTGCTGAACTCTGGCGGCTACCTCGCGGTGATTATCTTCGCCTTCTGGTGTGGCTGTGTGGTCAGCGGATTTTTGATCGACCGTATTGGCCGTCGCAAAAACATCGTGTTGTTTGCGTTGTGCTGTGTCGTCACCGTGCAGTGCTATGTGTTCCTGCCGCTGACCAATACCCAGATGCTGTTCCTGGGGTTTCCGCTCGGCTTCTTCGCGGCTGGCATTCCGGCGAGTCTTGGTGCGCTGTTCAACGAGTTGTATCCAGCGGACGTGCGCGGCGCCGGTGTCGGTTTCTGCTACAACTTTGGTCGAGTGCTTTCCGCGGTGTTCCCGTTCCTGGTCGGCCACATGAGCGACTCCATGTCCTTGGGGTCTGCAATTGGCATCGACGCAGGGGTCGCCTACGGTGTGGCGGTGATCGCGGCACTTTGCCTGCCGGAAACCCGTGGGCGCAGTCTCGTGGCCTCGACTGCGCCGGTGCAAACCACGGTCGACGGCAACGAGACCGCCCGGGCCTGATGACCATTACCTTCGATAGATGAAATCCATGCCTGATACCTGTCCTGCGCCGATCACCGGCATCGACTCCCACGCTCATGTGTTCAGCCGCGAGCTGAACCTGGCCGCTGCACGACGCTATACCCCTGGCTACGACGCCACACTTGCGCAGTATCTGAAGCACTTGCAAGCCCATGGCCTGAGTCATGGTGTATTGGTGCAGCCGAGTTTTCTCGGCACCGACAATAACTACCTGCTGGCGGCGCTGAGGCAGGTGCCGGAACGATTGAGAGGGGTGGTGGTGCTGGAGCGAGGTGTTAGCCGCGTCATGTTGAACGACATGGCTCGGCTGGGCGTGGTCGGCATTCGCTTGAACCTCATGGGCAAAGCCTTGCCTGACTTTCACGACGCTGCCTGGAAGGACTTCTTCGGCCACATCGCTGAACTGGACTGGCACGTGGAGTTGCACCGCCAGGTGGAGGATTTACCGAAACTGATTCGTCAGCTGATGCCGTTTGGGATCAAACTCGTCATCGATCACTTGGGGCGTCCGGACGCGCGTTTTGGCCTTGATCAGCCAGGTTATTCCGAGGTGCTGGAACTGGGGCTGAGCGGGCAAGTGTGGATGAAGGTGTCCGGTATCTATCGACTGGAAGGTACGCCACAACAGAACATCGAGTTTGCCCGGATGGCGTTACCGCTGCTGGAGCAGAGCTTCGGCCGTCGCCGTTTGGTGTGGGGCAGCGACTGGCCGCATACGCAACATGAAGAAGGCGTCGGTTTCGATACGGTGATCGATCAACTTCAAGCACTGGAGTGCTCGACGGAGCTTATGCGTGCGCTGCTAGTGGACTCGCCACGGATGTTATTCGGGTTTGCAAAAGGCGAAAGTTGAAACTTACGCGTAAATTTCTGGCTACTTCAGACCTTTCTTAGTTGTAGAGAGGGAGGAGGGAAGGAGTATATTAATAACTCAACTAAATGGCTATTTAGTTGAGCTATATTTTCCCAGTTTACTGGCGTTGTTTTAAGTACTCGATAAACGGCTCGATATCAGAGGAGCACAGCAGATGTGCAACGCTGCGTACCTCGGTTTCAGGCCAATACCACCAGGCGGATTGTTCCAAGACCTGGCGAACAGGCTCATCAAAACGCCAACGGATAAACTTGGCGGGATTTCCGCCTACTATGGAATAGGGCGCCACATCTTTAGTCACCAGCGCGCCGGCCGCCACAACGGCGCCATCGCCAATGGTGATACCCGAAAGGATCTTTGCATGGGAACTGATCCAGCAATCATTGCCGATCACGACGTCGCCATTGCTGCCGCCGAAGTCAGTGATGTAGGCAACTTCTTCGACCTTGGCGGGAAACGGATAACAGCTTAGCCAGTCGATGCGATGGTGACCGCCCAGATAGACTTCGACGTTACCCGCAATCGACGTATAAGCGCCTACACGCAATGTGGTTCCTTCATGCCAGTCATGTACCTTGAGATCGCCATAGGTGCCAATTCCAAAGCTGAATTGCGGATAACGGTTGCGCAGTTTTTGTGTTGCACGCTCAAGCTTCGGCAGTGCACGCAGCGCTTTGCGTTCCTGACGATCGCGCCAGATGCGCAGTAGCTTCATGGGAAGAACCTTATTCAAACGTTGGAATGGGACGTTATCCTGAAGAATGAAAAACGGGGTTGCAAGCTAGCAAGTGAAATGGATGGTTTGTTTTTTCGGCCTGTTGGGCCTCAGGTTTGAGGGCGAGAGGCAGTGCCAGGCATAAAATCTGACCACAACAGGCCCACAGTTCTGTATGTGTAGGTTCGCATAATGTATATTATGTTAAATCCTGTGCCAGGTTAGGAAGCCGCGGATTCGCGCTGTCCATTTCCTGCGACTGCGGAAATTAGAGACTTTTTCTACGAAACTCTCGCTAATCCCTGCCAAGCGTACGCAAATTTAGAACAATGTCGCCCCAAAATGCTCAATTTCGAAATTTCCTCGCCTGGCAGTCCTTCATCTCGAGTGGCCCTTAGTCAGAGCTTGAGAAAACTCTTCGGAGAGGTACCAGTTTTCTCCCCGATTCGACACCGCTCCAGCTGTCCCCTGCACTGACAATAATCCTGGACTATCTGCCAGCTCCCGAACGCCAGTGTTACAGATCATTCACCGCAGACGACCATGCGATTAGTATCGAATCGAGCTAGGCTAGCTTGATCCGTCACCGCCAAAGTGAGTCACATGGTTCCTCGTATTGCTCAGACAGCTGTCTCGACGCCGCTGGTTCGTAAACCTACGGAATATCTTACTCACGTCAGAATTGAGCAGCTTAGCGAGCTCAACTTTTTCTTGCTCGCAAAGGAAGGTTTTGCGTTGAAAGATGTTGAGTCGATGATCTCGCTTTCCGAGCTTTACTTATCATTGAGGGTCATCGGCCAGATCGTTGGTAAGCCTGGTCGGCCAACAAAGCAAAAGCAACGAATCGACGAGCGGTCGACTTAGCCCCCTTCAGAGCGCGATCGCCTTTCAATACGCAAAGGTTCTCGAACACGCAACGACTGTTTTTGGCACCCTGCGGCTGACTGAGGAATGGCTTGCTAAACCCTGCAGGTATCTGGCCGGTAATATCCCTCTTGATCTGGTGGGTAACTCTCTGGGGTTCAAAGCTGTGGAAGATTACCTAGAACGGGTCGAACTGAGGGTCTATCAATAACGTGCCAGTCTTGTCTAGCTGCTTGACCAGGGATCCTCCGTTAGGTCAATAATTCGCTACGCCTCTAGGCGTAGGTACATTTGGACTAGGGCGCCGAAAGCTATCGCCCCCCTTTCTTCTTCCGCTCCAGCAACTGAGAGCCATGACGTCAGTACAAGAATGGTGAGCGGATGCACGTCTAAAACCCCCGCTATTGGCCTCCGATGAGACAGGTGCCCCATCCTCGCTGCCAAGTACGTAGGGAAGCGTCATCAGATTCGCCGCGAGCGCTTCCTGATCGAATTTAATTAGCGCCTTGTCTTTGACTCTTCAAAAAGGCATGGCCTCAGGGCCACCCGCAGACGTGGCTATACTGCAGATTCCGATCAATGGATGGCTAAAGAGATAACAGCGATGTTTAGAAAACCACTGTACGCAGAGTCCGCAACTGGTCGGGCGGTCGCCCGTGCGCCCACCCCTCCACCTGATTATGAAGAGGAAAGTACGGAGCAGGACGGAAAGTCCCGACGATCTTACATCTACTTTCCTTTCCCCGATGCAGAACGAGCACGGCTTCTAATGCATGCCAATCAATCTCGTATCGAGCGCGGCAAAAGCCCATGGATCCTCGTCGCCCCATCGGCTGCATTCTTGCGGGAAATTCAGAAAATTGGTGAGAGCAGTCAAATTAGTACGCTGCGGCTACGCTCGCTGTTTCCTGCCGTACCCAGTCTGGCGGGACAGACCATTGATAAGGTTTACATCGATGGACATGGCGAGCCTGGAAGGCCTTATTTTTATAAGTCTGGGGGCGATCGCTTAGCGGTAGGGACAGTAGCAGACAACCTTGTTCGTCGATTACACCTTTCTGAACATATCGAGGTAAGGGTGACCGCGTGTTGGGGGGCGTCAGTATCAGAAATTATGTTTCCGCAAGCGGCACTGAGTGTGTGTTCTGTGCCAAACAGAATGCGCGATATCTATGCGTTCATTGAGGCGCAGTATGGGGATTTTTCACAAACATTGGCCGGGCAATTGGAGCGGCGGCTAATCTGTCTCCAGCCAAATCGCAGGATGGGATTGGTCTCGGGATATGTTGGTAAAGTAACGACTGGGGCTAACAACAATGAGAAATGGCGAGCGACTCACGACGGCTATGGCGAACTCGTGAGCGAACATGCTCAGGCCGCCTTTCCAATACAAAACGCCTCAGGATTTCTCAGTGTTAGACGTTCTGATGTGCGTCGTTCTGCCACAACATTTGGAGTGCGCTAAGACATGATTGAGGTCTGAGAGGCTTGAGAATAGGGGGTTATGTTACATATATTGTATACGTTGTAAGAAAACTCACTTTGAATCGCCCCAGATTTTCTAGGCACCTTGCAAGCTCATCGCGTAACGCTTTTCAAACTCTACCGGTGACAGCTTTTACCGGAACGATAGCCGGCAAGGTTGCAGGCGATTGATCCCGGTAAGCAGGTAGTCACTTGCGGATCACGTTGGCGTTGATGCCGTGATGGATGGTTACGCTGGAAATCGTCGCTCCGGGTTGTAGGCATTCCTGGACGACCTGGGCTTTGAATGGTTTGGGATAAGAGCTCCGTTGGCGCATGGAAATCCTGGCGATAAGGGCAATCGCGTCCGCTTAAAAATACGCGGACACCATCGCCCTTAATTCTGGGATTTTGAAGGCGTGTTCGCCGGCCGCTTACGCTAAGTTGTTCTTGTGTGTTGAGTTGGACTTGTACAGCGAGCTGGCAAGAAATGGTGATCCGTGCCGTGGAAGTGAGCATTGGGCAGCGTCAGAGCGATAGGTTGGTGATTTTACATTCGGATAGAGGAAGTCAATTTACTAGCGCCGACTACCAGCGCTTTCAGGATAGGAACACGCTGGCTTGCAGCATGAGTACCGTGGGCCATTGTGAGGATAAGGCAGCTTGTGAAGGCTACTTCTGTCTACTCAAGCGGGAGCGTGCTGTCCATTAATCATATCGTACTCGGGATGAGGCGCCGACGGATCTGTTCGATTACATAGAGCGGATTCATAACCGGCAGATGCGTCGTGGAGCTGCACGCCAGAATTTCATGTTTTCGACTCTTTTAATATCGCCCGTGGAAATGGGGTAGACCCCTGCCCTTAACATCATAATCAATCTAATACCTTGGCTTCAGGCGATTTCTGATCGGCCTCGCAATTCAAGACGAAACAGTGATCGAATGTCGAAAAAAAAAGCACCTTTTATTTTATGGTCTATTGTAAAAAATGTTCACAGTTTTTACGCCACTCCTAAGCTGTCAGAGCGGCATGACGGGCTAACGATTAGCCTGTTTGCGGCACTGGATTTTCAAGCAAAAAAAGGAAATTACGATGACTCATAAAAAATCCGATTTCTCAGCAAGCGCCGACGCGCTACCCAATAATGATAAACCGCCCATAACATTTCTTTTAGCAGCCTCAAAAACAGGCGGCATAGGCATTTGTTCTGTGATAATCAATCAGGATCCGAATTCAAATAACTTTTTGGCTACGCACAAACACACCATTACCCTTTCAAACGCGGACAGCTATGGTACTGACTTGAAGGTCACGCCGTTTGATGGCGAATCTCTATCCGTTCACAGCACAGATTCAAGTGGCCAGCAGGCTATCGTAATTTCGCACTCTTCAGGTGGTGCATTGGTTTATAAAGTAGCCCCCTCAGGAGTCACTGCCCTTTTTGCAGCCGTCGACACTAGGGACTATCAAGCCTCCGCAGTGCATTCGGTCGAGCTGGTACAGTCCAAAGACCAGAGTAAAACCATTACAGTCACAGCCAGTCCTAGCTCGAAGGGCTACATATATATCAACCGGCCTAATTATAAAGAACAAGGTGATTTCTGGGGGGATCTAAATACGTCATGGTATACCGTACCTCATGCTCACGGTCTTTTATGGGACTCCCGCACTCAAATTCTTTATGCTCTAGGAAACGCGACGCTTCATTTATTCAAATTCAATGCTGAGTTTAGTAAGTTAATCCCTCATAAGCTGTACAACTTCTATGAGTACTATGACCGTTACCAAACATTGGGCAAGCAAGAGGAAACGGAGGATTTTGCAGATGGCGGACATGATCTCTATCCAGAGACGGGCGCAAGTAGGCATTGCTTTCTAACCACTGGCGAGCACGCTTATACCTTTGACCTTGACGCCCCAGAGCATTTGATAGCAGCCCCCCACGTGCATAAATATTATGAAAATAGCACCTTTACCTATTCTGCCGACTGCCCTCAAATAAAGCTCTTAGAACATCACTCGCTCTTTTCAGTAAACAGCAACTTATCGCGCAAAATTGAAAGCGGCAAAATTGATGACGACAGTTTCAAACTAAAGTCCATTACCAAACTTCATCATGACATGGTTAAAGTCGCTACCTTTACCAACTCTGATGGCAAAACCTATCAGGGTGAAAGACCTATTTTCGTATTAGAAAAAGGCGGAATAAAATCTATGTCGTCTGTCACGAGCACTGATCTGCTGGTTGCAAACTCAACGCCATGGTTTACCAGCAATCTATCGTATGACTACAACTCTTCCGAACTGCTAATCGTAAACTCCCACACAGTGGGAGTGGACAAAGATCAACCTTCTCACAACAAAATAAAACTTCCCTCAGGCTATAGCACATATAAGGCTCGCGTGCTTTTATCCACGTAACAAGCAGCCTCCCTAGGGAGGCTATCTTTCTAAAACATGCACTATACACTTTCACCAAATTACTTGAAAATCCACGCTTAGAGTTTATAGCTTACGAAATCTGAAAACCGATGCTATGTGGGTTTCTTTCTTAAAACCTGATCAGTGCAAAAAATTACAATGGATCCCATTTCCAGCGCCTACCAAAATTATCGTAAGCGATTCACGAACTAGCCCTAGAAGCCTTTTTAGAGCAGCCCTAGAATCAAGCGATCTAAATAGATGTTCGACGCGCCATATTTGAGGTGCTGCGCCATGATTGTCCACGTGAATCAACATCTGGAAGGCACGTACGATTAGCATTCGTATCAAGATGGCCAAATACCTCTGCTTGGCGCGGAAAATGCGTCTGAACTCCAGATGATGCGCCGAACAAACAAAAGCGACCAGCAAGAGCAAAATCCAGGCTTCCCGGACCAGTAGCCTGAACAGTTAGATTAAATCGCGAGTCAGGATCAGACCGTTTTGCGCCCCAAAAAAGTTCATGCATAGCCTTTTTTTGGTCTCCGGATGCTCTCGGAGGAATATTGTACTGCATTTTGAGCCTGCGCCAGAATAAGCTAGTATTATATTGAAGAGGACTGCCTTCGTAGGGGGCAACTGCATGACGGATAGCCTCTAAGATCAAGCTGTTACGTGGCGTTGCAGCCAGCACCCCATTAGTCATAAAGTCACGCTCACCACGTTTGACTACGCGAAAAAAAGCACCTTTTTCGCTTGGCGGGAAAGACAGCTTTTGCAACACGGCCACATCCATATCCAAGAAAATTCCACCAAACACCTCCATCAGCGCCAAACTCAAAATATCTTTTGAAGCAGCTAAGTTTGCGTATACTCCGTGCCGCTCTCTCAAAAAAGCCTGATGGACCGCTTGAGATTGTTCGTATTGCCCATTCGCCCGAAGAAGGAAAAACTCATCGATATCCGAAACACGGATTTTTTCGAGATATTTATCAAGGGATAAGTCATACTTCAACAAACTATTAATGACAGTTTGCTTACGATCAACCCAGAGCATAACAAGGTATTCCGGATTCTTTTTCTTAAAATCAACTATGCTGGCTAGTTGCTCAGGCTGCGTATCTCTACCCATCCAGACGAAATGGGCCATTTTCGGGATCTCCGAAGCACTACCTTTTGCCTTAAGCTCCTCTAGCGACGGGTGCCTCCCCCAACCTGCTGCGCTACGAGACGGCTCATAAAGTTCTTCTTCCGTGCCTGCACCACGCCTTGCGACACTCGGTAGCTGATGTAACTTCAAGCTTATCCTCCTTTCTTATACTTTCCATAAGATAGAGTCCAGATAACAAAGTCAACTCCGCGTTTTGCGGAGTATCTCCGAGACTAATGCAGGATGCACGTACATTCAAGACCCAGTTCGCGCCGTAACCCCGCACGAAAGCTATCGACCCAACCAAGCAATGTCGTACTCAATCATAATGTACTGTCCCGCTGAGCGATTAAGCCTAGTACTCAACTGCGGATTACTCCAGCCAGATGTCCTGACTCTGCCCCCACTCAATCAACTCCGGACCGCACCACTATGAATGCACATTTAATGCCACTTGTGCCATGAACCGACGCACACATCAAACGGCCACCCGATAGCGACCAATCAACCTCTCAAGACCTCACAATCAAAGCAGTTAATCATTTGAAGAATCGGAATAAGACCAAACCACTCACATTTTAAACGGTTTCAAGCTAGTGGCCAGAGAGATGTTAGTTAAATTTTCGGGCATAACTCCAGTCGCGCGCAGGAAACAATCAGCTTAAGGAAACTCTGAAAAAGTCTCCATGGTCGAACATCCGTTCCGGATGACCAAGCGCCAGTTTGGGTACGTGAAAGTACGCTTTCGCGGGCTGATGAAAAACACCGCTCAGTTGACCACGCTCTTCGCCCTGTCGAACCTGTGAATGGATCGAAAACAGCTGGTGGATATGAGTGAGTTGCGCATTTAACACCATCCCTTTCAAGGTCTTAGGTAAAATCTCCTGAAGTTTCTGTCAGGGATGCACAAACAATGTGGGCCGATGTACTAGCGCGTTTCGAGAAAAAAGCACCTGCCAGCGTCATGGCCAAGTTGGCGCTGGAGCAGGCTATTGCGCCTGAGTGGATTGATCAGGTCTTCGAAGTGCATCGGCAACGGCAGTACTCTCGTGAACTACTGTTCTCGACCATCATCAAGTTGATGTCTCTTGTTTCATTGGGCTTGAAGCCCTCTCTGCATGCCGCCGCGCGACAATTGGATGATCTTCCTGTCAGTTTGGCGGCCCTCTACGACAAGATCAGTCGTACCGAACCCGCTCTGTTGCGTGCTCTGGTCACCGGTTGTGCACAACGACTGACTCCAACCATCAAAGAACTGGGTTGCACGGCGATGCTGCCGCACTGGCAGGTTCGAGTGGTAGACGGCAATCACCTGGCATCCACTGAGAAGCGTCTGGGGGCTTTACGCCACGAACGTGGCGCTGCTCGTCCTGGCTTTTCGGTGGGTTGTCTACGACCCCGATCTCGATCAGGTCATCGATCTCCAGGCGTGTGAGGATGCCTACGCAAGCGAGCGTGTTTGTGTGCTGCCTCTACTGGCCAATGCTGAGCTGGCTGATCGACTCTATTGCACGCTCCCGGTCATGGAGGCTTGTGAGCAGGTCCAGACGTCCTTTGTCATTCGCCAGCAAGCCAAACTCCACGCCTGATTCAAGAGGGTGAGTGGCAAGAGCCCGTGCCTGTGGAAACAGGCACTGTGCGTGAGCAGATCATCCAGGTCAGAGGCGGTTACCAATGTCGGCGTGTCGAACTGACGCTTCATTCGCCAACAGACTCGGGTGACAGCAGCTTGATGTTCTGGAGCAACCTGCCTGAAAGCGTCAGCGCACAGCAGATCGCGCAACTCTATCGCCGTCGCTGGAGCATTGAAGGCATGTTCCAGCGACTGGAAGCGATCCTGGAAAGTGAAATCGAAACTCTCGGCAGCCCAAAGGCCGCCTTGCTCGGGTTCACTACGGCGGTGTTGGCCTACAACGTCCTGGCCGTACTCAAGCGAAGCGTGGAGCAAGCCCATCGGGATACCCAGCCTGACGGCTGGGAAGCCTCGATTTATCACTTGGCGGTCCAGGTCAGGAGTGGTTATGAGGGCATGCAGATTGCGCTGCCCTCGGAATATCTTCCCGCCGTCCCTCTGGAAAAGTTGGCCCAGCGTTTGTTGGAGCTGGCCAGAAACATCCAGCCCAAACAAGTTGCGAAAAGCCCCCGCGGCCCCAAGGTCCCCAAGCCCAAGACATGTGGAGGGTTATGCTCAATCCCTCGTTAGGATCTGAAGTGGATATCGATTTTTTTGGGGAGCTTGTCTTAGGACCAAAAGCGCTCGCCTGGTAAGGTAGGCAGGTGATTTCTGTTTTAAATCATTGGCTTGCAGTAAGGTCACGTCTTTCCGAGAAGGCTTGTGAAAAACACGTATTTTTTGAATACGCTGACACATCCGTCACTCGTGTTTACTACCCTCTTAGGGGAGAATTTAAATATTTTTCCCGCGGTATTGTGCATAATCGGCCATGCTCCTTTACTGAGCGATGCTGCAAGATAAATTTGCGCCAAGAAATATCATTACCAGATACAGCCGCGAAACTGCAATGGCCGTTTTCTGGCGATGTTGATCCCAAGAGCAGAACCTTCAGAGCATATGTTTCATCGTTGCTTGGTTAAGTCGCAGACTCGAAGCTTGCTGTCGATGGCCAGATCGAAGAGAGCTAGATCCCGGGTTCTTTCTGCAATTTTAAGCCTTACTCAGATGGCCCATATATCTCTCAGTCGGAGTGGTGTTTTCTGCCCGACCAATTTTCCTTTATTCCAAGGCTGACGGCAGCAGGTAGCGCTGATATTCATGACAAATCCTCCACGTGTGGAAGGACAAGGATGGCTAACCAGAGCAACGGTCGCTAACAGGCCAACAGCAGGCTGGCTTGGCGCCTGCGGGGAAACATGATTTACATCGACAGCCAAGTAGCTCATTAAAGCTCAACTCGAGGTCGAGGCAAGACTGGTGCTGCAAAAACGATCTCAAGATGCCTCGACCCATTTCCTTGATTCTGCAGCTGCTTTCGGATTCGAGCAGGAACCAATAGGTTTGCTAGCCGGTAAATTGCCAGCAGTTATCTAAACGCCACAAACCTGCAACGTCCCCGATTTATGAACTAGTGTCGGCATCAGCGCCTTGAACGCGAACATTTATAAAATGCTTACTTAGCATCAATGATGTCATCTAGACTCTGCCCTCGAACCTTATTAAGATGAATATTTGAGTAATCCAAGCCATAAAAGTTGATTGTTTCAGTGTCTACAGCATACGAGTGTATTTTTCTTTTGAAGAAAGTTAACATGTGCTTGTATTTATCAAAATAAGCCACTCCATAATTAGGGTCGAAAAACACATATCTTATTTCCCCCCGCTCACTAATTACCTTTGATAGTAGCATCGTATGTCCTGGAATATCAACGCGCACAGAACTTGATGTGTTTTTAAAGAGGCTCGACTCTGCACTTTCCAGCGTTGCAAGTGACAGGCTAGCAAAAGGTTTTGCAAGGGCGTTAAATTTTGAAGCATTGCCATGCTCGTGCAGCGCACTCAATGATCGATATAAAGAGTTGCTCTCAATATTTTCCACGCCATAGATGGACATAAGGCGTTCAGAGAATGTCTGCGCCCGTCCAGTTTCTAATGCACGGCCCATTAGAATGGCAGCCGGTAGGCACTCACCTGGTCGCCCTTTTAAATATATAGTTTGGGGAAGCAATACGACATTCGTAGCCTTGCTAGCGTCTTTGCCCCAGGCTCTTGACTGTTTGGCAATATCGAAATAATTAACGTTCGTCAACTGAGCATTGATTTTTACAGACAGGACGCCGCGTAACTTATGACTAGAGTCATCTGCATTATAGATATCCATTTTCGCGTCAAGCGTCAAATCATCAAGATAATTGTATTCTTCATTGTCGCTATCCATTTTGCCAGCCTCATGCAGTTTGCTTAGCGACACTATTCGAGCAGGACTCTTAGAATCAACAAAATACACCTGGGAAATGCCGGTCATTATTTTGTGTTTTTCTCTATTGACTCTAACCTGATTAAACGTATAGCCCCCAATTGTTATTTTTCCGTAATTGCGTCTAAACATACCAAGCACTTTCGTGAGCCCCGCTCCTCGCAATCCTACTTCGCCATGTAACTCCCAGGTATTATGTATATTTAATCGAACTGCGGGACGATACGTTGCCATACCCACTTTGTTAGGCGGCTCAACTCTCCAGGTTTGATTTGCCCGGTCATATTTGACTTGATAAAAACCATTGTTTTTCTTGATGAAGTACTCGTCCTCTCTCCCCGATTGCAGGCTTTCATTGCGAATGGTATGTATTTGCGATTCGTCAGGTTTGATACTATCTAGTCTAGAGTCGTTAATTCTCCACTCAGATTTAAAGCCGGAGCGGCGAGAGCTAATTGATTGTGTGGTGTATTCCTCCGCGACACTCTCAACTCTACTTAAAAAAGGCATTTTCGCAGTAACGATTGCTTCGTTCTTTTTCATGTGCTTTGTAGTTTTTGAGTTGTGTTTTTTTATGTTTTTTAATGCTATTTCCTGTTCTTTTTTTAAGAAGGGTTTTTCGGTCTGCTCGGACTCCTTTCCAAAAATATTCCTCATGCTCATATTCGTTGAGGACGTGTTGTCTAATTCCTCCTCGCACGCTTTTGTCGAAGCAGTATTGCGCCTGCCCAACTCGATATTTTTCCACTTCTGCATGAGCACTCCACCATTTGGTATCTAACGAAGATGAATTTATGAAAAGCTTGAAGGAGGCAAAAAATTTTGATGCCCCTCCGGGCTTGACGTTCAAAAAACTCCCGCCCGACCAGTTAACCGAATCCGACCCATGAACCATACCTATCTCCAAACCACCACTTTGTTTACCGTGCAGCTCTGGCGAGAGGTTCCATGGTAATAGTGCTTCGTAGTCGATCCCCTCCTGCGCATGCGGTAGTCGTTCCAGTATGTGGCGCAGCCATGTATAGGGTTTCAGACCGTTGATGTTGGCGGTCTGGGTACTGGCAGCAACGCTTTTGAGCGCATCACTGAACGACTAGGCCTTGCGCCGGATTCATAAAACAAGCTTTATCGCTCCTTCGCCGGCGTTGCTTCCTACCCGTTCTACAAGCCCCACATTCCAACGGAAAAGCTGACAACGGATGCTGCGCTTCCAATCTTTCTCTGGAGCCAGCCCGGCCATGATGCGACCTGGCGCAAAAGTCGAAAAGGCGTATATCTACCCCAAGTCAGTGGACTTCCAAAAAACCATCGACGGCCTGGCTATGCTGGTCGAGTTGGATATTAATCCCCAGTACTTGACCCCATGCTTTTCGTTTTCAGTAGGTTAAGCATATAGATATGCGCCAGATAACCTGGTCAGCTACTTGAATGCAGTGGTTTAACCACGACATGCAGCCAACGGTATGATTCTGCTTTGCCTCTCGATCGGCCTCATAATTGATTCAAAAACAGCGGCGGGGGCTTGGCGAAGCATTGCTTAGGAAATCGAATGGTAATCCCAAGTGTAGTCGTGACGCGGTAGGAAGATATCTGGGCAGGCGGAAAATCGCCGGATTGTCGAAAGCGCCAGTGTGGTGTTTCAGAAGTACCACTGAAAAAATCAGGTGCCTGGCGCTCGTGCTGCACGAGCGACTGAGGCGAGAATTTCCTCGTCTTTCTTGTGCACCGGAACGGTTTTGGGTTCTGGTTGTAAGTCTCCAGGTAGTGCTCGATCGAAGCCTCAAGATCTTTGACGCTGACGTGCGCCTGTCGCTTGATCCACTTCTCGCTCAACGTTACGAAAAAGCACTCAACCAAATTCGGCCTGGAGGCTGAAGTCGGCGTGAAGTGGATGTTGTAGCGGGGACGTACCGCAATATGGCTTTTCTCATCAACGCACAGCATCAGTGCTCTTTCGGGCGGATTCAAGTACAGACCAACGATGTCGTGAACCTTATCGACAAACAACGGATCAGTGGAAAGCTTGAAGGTTTTTTCCAGATGCGGCTTGATTCCGAACGCATGCCAGATACGCATGATGCTGGCTGGAGACAGGCACGTCTCGCGGCTCATATGGCGCGTACTCCAGTGGCTGGAATCGTCAGGCTTACTTTGCAATACCTGACTTACTACTTGCTGAACTTGCTCATCTGAAATGGTGCGTGGCCGACCAGATCGCGGTTCATCGTTCAAACCCAGAAATTCCAATTTAGAGAAACGTTGGCGCCATCGTGACACTGCACCTTTGCTGGTGCCCAGGCGCTGAGCAATGTCGTTGCCGGACTCGCCAGCGGCACAGGCGAGGATTATTTTGGCGCGCAGGCATGCGTCCTGGGCGCCTTTGGGGAGCTTGATACGGCGTAGCAGTTCCGCGTTTTCAGTTTCAGAAAGAGTAATGACAGTTGCTGGTCGGCCCATGACGATACACAACTCTTGATGAGTGGTTTTCTACAAAGACTAGACCAAATTTTCACTGGCATTTCTGAAACACCACACTAGGCTCTGTACGAAAAGTATTGTCGCAAGCACCGCATGGCACAGGCCAATGAGGCCATCGCCGCAAAACTTGTTGCGAGCTTGTCAAAGCGTGTCACGATGCGTCGGCTCTCCTTCAGCCAGCCAAACATGCGTTCGATGATGTTGCGCTGCCGATATTTGGGGCGATCAAACAGTCGCGGCAATCCCGGCTTGGGTTTACGCTTCATGCTTCGCAATGGAATGACTGGCGTAAGCGTCCGCCCAATACACCTTGCGTGGTTAAACGGGCGCCCACTTATGCGGGAGCAGTTCAGCAATTTCACTCACCCGCTGCGTCGGCAGGCGTGTAAGGACACCCTTCAAGTAAGCATACGGATCGTGCCCGTTGAGCCGCGCGACTGGATCACTCTCATGATCGTAGCTGCCCGCTTACCGCTACGCAGTGACCCGGCGAACAGCCAGTTCGAGCGCCCAAGAGCCCACGGCCGAATTTGATTCTCGCACCAGTTGTTATGATGGGCACAGCACCATCCTCGAGATAGCGCGTCAGCGCTATCCAGCGTTTGAGGCTGTAATCCAACGCTTTCGCGATGGCCGATCCCTCAGGCACAAGCTGCCTCTGGGCGATCATCCAGGTATGAAGTGCGTCGATGATCGGCGCTGCTTTTTCCTGCCGTATTCGCTGCCGGACACTCGGTTCCAGCTCACGAGCCTCTCGTTCTACTTCGTACAACGCCGCGATCTAGTGCACCGTTTTTCGGCGATCTGGCTCTTGTTGGTCGCGTGAAAGTCGAAGAGCTTCCGGCGTGCATGGGCCATGCAGCCGATCTCCGTGACACCTAGTTCAAAGCCTGCCTTGTAGCCTGCAAAGTCGTCACAGACCAGATTGCCGGTCCAGTTGCCTAGGAAGCCACCACAAGGTTTCATAGTAATCTTGGATGGTGCCGCTAAATGCGGGCATTTGGACAACGTCGTCCTCGCTTGCGCCGCAGTTCACCATGTCGGTCAGGTAACGCAGGTACAGCGGATGCCCCTTGGCCCGCTCACACAACAGGGTGACCAGCCTTGAGGTCACCATGCCCTGATCCAGCAACTCGACACACAGCGCTCGCTGGCTGTCCGGCCCCAACGCCGGAAGCGTGAGCCGAATCGCTGCAGTACGGTGCTCAGGCTCGCGGTATGCCCATCCAAACCGGCACCGGTGATCACGATGACCAGCCCGTTCGACAAGGTCGGCGGGAACAACGCCGCTAGACGTTGCAGCGCGTCGGTGCCAGCGCCGGCGGCTTCGTTCAGGCCGTCGATGAAGATCACGCCAATCTTGCCTACGGTTACCTGTCGATCGGCCAGCTCTTGAAGGCGCTTGTGGCTGGCCCGGATCAGCTCCGGGTAAGAAAGCTCCTGCAGATGCGCCGGTTTTCCGCTCATCGTCCTCGACCACAGCGAATTGACCCAATCGAAAAAAACTCCGGCTGAGCCTGGTGCGCAGGCGTGATCCCGCGTCCGCGCTCAGACAGCGCATACACACCCAGCACCTCGACCGATTCGCCGGTGGGCACAAATTGCTGGCAATAGGTCGACTTGCCGATGCCGTGTGCCCCGTCCATGATCAGGTAACCGTTCTGCAGTGTGGCCAGCCGCTCTTCAAGCAGCGCGTCGAAGTCCGGACGGGCGCCGACGGGCTCGTTCGGCGTTGCGTCCGCAGCGGCCTTGGCCAATACGCCGTTGGCTTCCAGAAACGGGCGCATCTGGTGAAAGCTGATGGCCGCGACAGCGGTGTTTACACTGACCCGCAACAGGCCGCGACAATCCCCGGCGACCATCAACACCGCTCCGGAAAGACCGCCATAATCGGTGAGTTGGGTCTCGGGGCTGACAGAGAGGTCAAGATCCACGCCGTGAATGAGTTCGTCCAACGTCTGCTGGATCGTGCCGTTGAGGGCGTGGCCTAGGTTCAGCTTGTTTACGGCATAGCCAAACGCAGACCATTGCTCTCCGCCCCGGGGCAGTCGCCATCAATCGTGAGGGGCTCGATCTGCAGAGCGACAGGGAGCCGCAGCAGGCAGACATCCAAATCCTCATCGTGAGCCTGAACCTCCACGCTATGCCGTATCGCTGCGGAACCGGTGCCAAATTCGACGGAGAGGTCTGCCCCGGCGGCCACCGCTGCCTCCACGCAGTGAAAGGCCGTCACTACCAAGGAGGGGCTAATCAGCCAGCCTGTGCCCACCTGATGATCATTGGTGACTGGTTGAGCAAGGTGTAAGGAGCACTGCGGTTATCGATCGAGCGAGAGCCGTCACCATCATTCCAGTGATGCCCCTGAGTCCTGAGGAGTTTGGCCAGCGAACTCCCCTGCCCGGCCCCGATAGGATTGACGGCAAGCGCTGGCGGCACGGGGAAGCCGCGTCGTTTAATGGCCTCCAGCACGCCGGCATGATCGCCTAAACACGGCCCCTCTGCCGTGTAAGGCAGCGAGCGCAGACTGTTATGCCAGACCGCGTCGATCTCGATCCGGCGACGCCCGGGAGGACCGTTGTCGTTGAACAAGACCAACAGACCACCGATATGGTCCGCGTCGATGTGGGTGCAGGCATAGCCGGCATCGACCAGCAGATGCTGACCATTGGCATTGATCAAGAAGGCATCGCCGTTCTTGGCCGGGTACATTTTCAGTTTAAGCATGTGAGGGTATCAACAAAATTAGGGGCGCACCGGCCAGGGTTCGCTTGAAGCAACTCTAGGATTTGTGAAGGGCAAGGCAGCTAACTAGGATGCATGATCCTTTCTAGTTCGACATGACCTCAGCGTGATATCAGATTTCATGTATGAGAGCTATCAGAAAAAAAAGAGCTCCAGAACCACATCTGACTGCTCTGTATCCTGTTCAATCTCCTCAATGGCAACCTCTAACATAGTTAAGGATTTTGAAAAAGTGCAATCCACAAGTATTTGAGCCGCGCTAGTGTGTGACGAATATTTTTCGTGCAGACCGGAAGAATGCCGACGAGTGCGAAATGCTATCTTCACCCAGCGGTTCATCTACACGCACTTTCTTGCGCGAGATCCTCAGTGTACTTAATAATGACCCCACCATTGGAGAATTCCTCCGTATTTGCCATATTCGGTTATTGCCGAACTCAGCTGTTGCCTAGTTTGATATCACTCAATCGCACCTTCCCCTATGTATCCGTTCATCAACTGACGAGCAGACCTATAAACGCAACGACGCACCGTACTGGCAAACATGTATTTCCACTCGAAAATTATAGCTTAGTGACATGTTTGTGCACGTCGTTCTTGCTTTCAGACTGCTACACCCAGTGGGTGGTGCAAGGAGTCTGCGGCGAAAACAAAAATGAAGTACTTCCGGCCTGGTTGCCCTACAGAGCTGGACGCCCAACACCATGCACTGCGCAGATGCTGTTCGTTGTAGCGTTCGAAGGAAGCGACCAGTTTAGGACGCGCCGTTTCTCGATCCGGCGCAGGTATGCGCGCGCGGGCAATCACGTTTGACTAGTCACAATGCTATCGGCCATCTCGTTGCTCTGCGGGCTGCAAGCGAGCGTTGTCATCGCAGCCAATCTTCCGAACGATAACGATATAGGTGCGTTTGTTCCGCCGCGTATCCCGAGCCATGTTGGTCGCGGCAGCGACTGGGTTTCACGTCCCTGGCGTAGTAATCACCAGGCGCGGAGCTGGCTAAAAGTCGGGCCAATTGGTCGGGATTCTCGAACTGTCTATCCAGGACTCCCCCGCTTACTTTCTCCGCTATGTTTCCCGTACTATTAGATACCTCTTCCCAGAAAGCTGACCAAACATCCTGACATCACCCGGGGTTAGGAAGTGGCGACTTACTTCTCGATCCGTCCTAGCCCTTGGTAGCGTCGAACGAGAATATCAACGGTTTGATCTGCCAGTCCCTGCCCAGGGCTCCGAATTGGCAGCGCATAGCCAAGGCAGGTTGCTACTGCAATGCATGTTGCGCGTCAGTGACGGCAGCACAGCCCACAGAGAAAATATTCATTCGTATAAATTTGGGGTTGCAAGAACATTTTTTTGACCTAACGTATACACAGGGATTGCTGAGCGACCGCACAGTAGCCGTATCCACGATTCAGACAACTTATTGCCGCGAGCAAAGATCGAACCGCATGCCGAAGGAGCACGGCCAGCTAGGCCAGCCCAGAGTGTATTTTGCGGTACGGGAAAAAACATCGCTCCGTGCAATAGCTGTATGCATTCTCGAATCAATGGAGGGCTCCTCATCATGAGATGCACCTACGACACCTCATACCGTCCTTTGGGGGCGTCAATGTCGATCCGTGCCTATACACCTAAAAAGCACTACGAGAAAGGCAGTGTCTGGCGAAACTTCGCGAGACAAGAGGGAATTTTCGTCGCGACGGCCTCGCCCCCCCCCTGCTAATTTCACCAAAAATAGGCACTATTGTCGGGCGCGCGATACCGCCATCCTGAGTTTCTGCCAACTCCACTTTATTTCTGTTGGTGTTATCAACAGAAGATCACGTCGGAGTGGCGTGTAATGTACGTCTGGGCAATCGGCCATTATAAATGGAGCACTTTGTGCTAAGGGACGACATGTATAATGTATTAGTTGTAGACGACCATCCATTCATACGCGCCGCAGTCGTGACGATTCTTGGCCAAGAACACTTCAATGTTATTGGCGAGGCCAACAACGGCGCTGATGCATTGCAGCTTATAAAAAATCTTAAACCCGACCTTGTGGTGCTGGATATTGCTATTCCCAAGCTGGATGGGCTCGAAGTCATCAGTCGAATCAAGAAGCTTGAATTGCGCGTTAAAGTCCTCGTGCTTACAGCTCAATCTGCTCCGCTTTATGCCAATCGTTGCCGCATGTTAGGGGCTGCAGGTTTTATCTCTAAGCTTGATGAACTCAATGAGTTGCGCAAGGCGTTGGCCACGGTGATGTCTGGGTATACGGTGTTCCCAGTACTGGAGGGTGACTCAGTGAATCGCAGTGTTCATGATGCCTCGGAAGGGTATCTGATTAGCCAGCTCTCTGACCGCGAACTGGCAATCTTGCGTCAGTTAGCGCAGGGCATGAGTAATCTGGAAATTGGCAAAAAGATGATCCTCAGCAACAAAACCATAAGCGCACACAAGAATCGCCTGCTGAGCAAATTGAAGGTTAGCTCTCAAGTAGCGCTTGCCGATTTTGCAAAACGAAATGGATTGCTCTGAAAGATGTCATCTATGTGCAGAACGAGCATTTTTGCGACGATGCTCTTACTGGTCACGCTGACTTCAGCTCAAGGCGAAGTACAATACCTGAACCTGCTGGGCCGCTCCGTCGTTGACGGTTATAGGTTACCCTTAGCCGCGGCCGATAGGACTTGGCTAAAAAGCAAAAAAAACCTTGTTCTTGGTGTTTCCGTTGAAGACATCGCCCCGCCCTTTGAATTTGGCCTCGCCTCGCCTGACTATGAAGGTCTGATAGCCGACTATGCCGCCCTGCTCGGCCAGCTCCTGAACATCGAGATCAAGGTGCGCCGATACGAAGCCCATAGCCAGGCGCTAGAGGCATTAAGAGTTGACGAAATCGATATATTGCCTATGACCCATAGCGGGGACTTCTCTGACGTCACCTTCGCCTTTTCTGCGCCCTATTCAGATGATCGCCAGGTATTGGTCAGTCGCGAGGATCCTGAGACTCTACGGGCTTCCAATCTTTCTGGTCAGCGTATTGCCATAGTGGGGAGTTATCGCCGCCCGGAGGTATTTCAATCGGTGTATCCCCAGGCCGAGTTCCAGGTCTACCCGTCCGTACAGTCGGCCATCGGCGCCGTGGCATTCGGCAAAGCCGATGCTTATTTAGGTGAAGCTATACGTGCCAACTACCTGATCAATAAAAACTACCTGAATGACTTGCAGGTCTTGCAAATACCCGCAATTGATCATCAGCAGTTTTCTTTTTTGCTGCGCAAGCAAGACGTGCGCTTACTGAGAATCGTCAATTCGGCTATCGCAGCTATACCATTTTCTGAACGATTGAACATCTTGCGCAGATGGAGCGCCGGAGGAGACGCACTCTCCAGCCAGTTTTTTTTTAACCACACCCTCACCCAGGAAGAACGCCATTGGCTACACAAGCACCCGACTGTTGGGGTGATTGCGTCCAAATATGATATCCCCCTGTCGTTCGTCGATGGTAAAGGAAGGTTTCGTGGTATTACGGCAGATGCGCTGAGTAAAGTCAGCCTGCTCACGGGATTGAAGTTTGAGCTGCGTTATGAAAACAGCCTTTACCCGGAGCTCCCTGACCTTAGTGAGAGCCCTGCTACGTTCGTAGCTGGCCTCGCTAAAAGCCGACGAGGGGCCAAGGATTTCGATTTTACCCGGCCCTATATGATTGAGCCTGTAGTGCTCGTCAACCGCATCGACGGTAACTCTATAAGTGCGCTTGAGCAGATGGACGATAAGCGCTTGGCGGTATTGCGGGACTCACCTGCAAGCGATTTTATCGAGGAGCATTTCCCACAGATCCGCCTGGTAGAGACGAGTAGCGTTACCGAAATGCTCGCGCTGCTCCACCGTAGTGAGGTTGATGCGGCTGCCGCGCCTTTACATGCCATGCGTTATCAAATCAAAAAGTCCTACTCGAACAGCCTGCAGATCAGTGGGTCTATTGACCGGCTATGGATGCAAGCATCATTCGCCACCCCAGGCCAATCGCCGCTCTTGTATTCGATCCTCAACAAGGCGCTGCTGAGCATCCCGCCGAAGGACATGGACGACTTGACCGGCCGATGGCAGGGCGACTTCACCATTGACGACTCCTATTGGGCGCGTCATCGCCAGGACATCATTGAGCTCCTCGGCGCCGGACTTACTGCGCTGCTGATAGCCTTATTTTGGTTGGGTTACCTGATGCGACAAGTGCGTAAGCGTCGGCAGGCAGAGCGTGCCTTGCGTGAACAGATGGCGTTTATGCGTGTTGTGATCAACGGGACACCGCACCCCATTTATGTTCGAGATCGTAACGGGTATATGTTGATTTGCAACAGCGGCTATCTAGATACGGTGAGACTTACATCCGAACAGGTGATCGGTACGCTACTCAACGACAGCGTCCTTGCCCCACCCTCTGCCCAGCAACTTCAACAAGTCTACCGTCACGCCCTGAAACACAACGTTTCCGTGCTGGAAGATCGAGTGCTGACACTCACGTCGGGACAAGTATTGACGGTCTATCACTGGGTGCTGCCCTACCACGATGATAGTGGCGCTGTAGCAGGAATTATTTGTGGTTGGCTAGATATTGGAGAGCGCCAGCAGTTGCTGAATCAGTTAAACGAAGCCAAGGAGGAGGCTGAAATTGCCAATCGTGCCAAAACCACATTCTTAGCCATTATGAGTCATGAGATCCGCACCCCCATGAATGCGGTGATTGGCATGCTCGAAATGATGTTAAAAAGTCATGAAATTCGATCGGCAGACCAGTTTTCTCTTGAAGTGGCTGCCGGCGCAGCGCGCGAACTACAGAATCTGGTAGGCGACATTCTTGATATCGCCCGAATCGAATCCGGTCGCCTATCACTGACGCCTGCACGCATGAGCTTGCGCGATATTGTACAGTCCGCCTTGCGAATGTTTGAAGGCGGTGCGCGGCAAAAAGGGCTTCAGTTGAGGCTTGCTTTCAATCCCGCAGCCAGCTGCGACGTCTGGGGCGACGCTCTGCGCATCAAGCAGATAGTGTCGAACTTGCTCAGCAATGCCATTAAATTCAGTCCCAAGGGTGAGGTCTTACTGCAGGTCCGAGCGATGGAGGATACGACGGACGAGGTGTTGTCGGTGTTAATTGAGGTCAAGGATGGTGGAATTGGTATTAGCGCCGAGGACCAGCTCAAGTTATTCTGCCCATTTTCCCAAGCCAGCAATAACAATCAAAGTGGCCGTAATGGCTCGGGACTAGGGTTAACAATTAGCAGAAGTTTATGCGAAATGATGGGCGGCACCTTGACACTGACGAGCGCACTGGGGCAAGGGACACAAGTTAGCTTCAGTCTACGGCTGCCGACACTCAGCCCGTTACCCGCCCAGGAAGATGAACAGGATATGGTGTCGCCGCTGAGTAAATCGCTGAATGTCCTAGTAATCGATGACTATCCGGCCAATCGCCTGCTATTAATTCAGCAATTGGAGTTTCTTGGTCATCGCGTGGTGAGCGCGCATGATGGTATCGAGGGCTTAAGTGCTTGGCGAAAGGGCGCCTTTGATGCCGTGATCACGGATATTAATATGCCCTTTATGCAGGGAGGGGAGCTGGCCCGCACCATTCGACAGGAAGAGCTGGCGAGAGGGCTCAGTGCTTGCCGAATTTTTGGGTTTACGGCCAATGCGCGCCCGGAAGAGCGCGACAATTGCTTGCTTGCAGGCATGGACGACTGCCTGTTCAAGCCCGTGCGACTTAAGGACTTAAGCGATCTCCTGGGCATTGCGCGTAAACAGGCACTGGTGGAAGCGACGCGAAAGCGAAAACCGGGCAGTGCGAGTGAGCACGTCCGCAGTCTGATTGATATAAGCAGTATCCGAGAACTCGCTCGCAATGACCAGACGGCCATCGACAACCTGCTCAATCATCTGCGCACGAGTAATATTGAAGACTTGCAGCGTTTGAGTGAACTAGATCCTATCCAGAACATCAGCGCAATAGGCGAATTGGCCCATCGTGTTAAAGGCGGGGCGCAGGTAGTTCGAATGCATGACCTGATTAAAAGTTGTGAAGACGTAGAAAGCGCTTGCAGCACACAGAATGGCGAGCGCCTAGGAAGCGCGATCATCGGTCTGGAGCATGCCATGCGTGCGCTGGAAATGGCCTTGGAATCACAGTAGATAGGCGACCCAATTCAACATAATTGCGATGGATAGCTCTTACTTGAAATAGTTTTCCCTCTGTCTGTGAAACGATTGTGCGCGCCGGTGTCTATACCTATGGCCGCGCTAGGAAACCAAGCCTCCAGGAAGCCTGCTTCACAGAGGAGATTCGCTCTGAAAACTATGAGAATATTTTTTTCCCAAGTATCTCAAGTGAAAATCATCGACCTCCAACCAAGTATCATTGGGCGCGTCACGACAACGTAAGCACGCAACGCATACACCGTTTGAATCGAGCTTGATGAAATTACTGTATTTAGGCTGCTCAAGCGCTGATTGGTAAATGTAGTGTATGGCTACACCGACACAAAGTGCCGAAACAATCATAAAAAATATCGTCCACATAGCATTCCCATTAATAACTAACCATGACACACACCTAGAGCAGACCTCGAAAACTTATCACAAGGTATTAGGTATTTTCAGCGTGCTCACCATGCTGACGCGCTTTGCACCCAGGGTAGATTTCGAATTAACTTCAATCATGGCAATCAGCGCTTGTAACGCATTAGCGTCAAGCGCTCCTGGCAACGTGGCTTTAACTTTTGACCTTGACATATCAAAGCTCAGCACATCGAATTTCATGGTGTTATAGACAATAAAATGATGTATGTTCACATCTGTCGTGCAAAAGCTGTAAATATCGATTCCACTGTCGATGGCCACCTCTGAATTGACCAATACAATGTCGAATGGACGCAAAGCATACTGCGTATAGATGAGCAGTTGAGCAAATGATTCAGCAGGCGCGATCCGAAAACAACCATTCAGACTAAGTGTTTTCTCAATAATCATTCGCTGAGCGTCGGAGCTATCAACAATTAACACTCGCAAAGGTGACGCTTTCATGCATGAAATCTCCTTTCTTTGATGTAACAAACTAAGACGGCCGATATCTGTTTGGTGTTTCTCCAGGTCAATGACCAACGAGCCCTGCTGGCAGGCGCCATCCATCGAACTTGTAGAGTAATTAATGCGACACTGACTATCTCATGGAAATCTCTGGGCGTTCGCAAGAAAAATCCCTCAGAATTGAACTCCGATCAACGTATGCCAAGGTAGATCCATTCGGGGCACAGTTGATGCCATACCTTAGGCGAAACCGTGGCAATATTCACTGCGGTATGTCGTCACGATACACACCCAAATTTAATGTGTTTTTGAACGGGCACGGATCCGAAATACCATCTATTATCTTCCCATGTGTAGAAGTCTTCAGAGTAGTATTGTGGCCGGCTGCCGGAATTTTAGAGTCCATTTCGCTTGGTTTATCAAGGTATTTTTAATGCCACTATCTACGCCTCCTCGGACGCATCAACGTCGCTATTTGACAACGGCCGCATGGGTATTGGTGCCTATTTTACTGGGCATATTGATTTTATATGTACAGGCCAGGCTCAATCTTGAGCAAAGCACTGCTCAAACGGCTAGCAAAATAGTACGCGAGATCGATCTTATGCTTGATATCGCGTCCAGCACTGCTCGACAGATCCTGCCGCTGGCTGGGAATGCATGTGATCCATTCACGCAGCAGGTGTTACGTGAGCAAGTTACCCGGCACCCGTTCGTACGCTCCGCGAATTCAGTATGGCGCAACGAAACCTATTGCAGCTCTCTGGCCGGCAGCGTTCAGCTAGAAGAACTGGATCCCAATAATTATGTCAATGGCCAACTGTTGTTGCTGAGTAGTAAGCCGGTAACTGGCGACAGTTCGTACTTGATCTATCGGCTCAATCTTGGAGATCAAAGCGCATTAGTAACAGTTAATGCTTATCATCTGGTAAATGTATTACGCCTGATAGGGCAAGACACAGAGCTAATATTTCAGGCGGGATCAAAATGGCTCTCGGCTAACGGTCAGATTAAATCTGCGGACTTGCCGTTGTTTCCAGTGGCCCCCAGTCATTTACACTCCTCCCGTTATTCATATGGTGTTGAGGGTGGAATGCCTGAGGGCGAGATTTGGCGCTACATGAAATCGCGCTATCCCGCATTATTCTGCCTAATATTGTTTTTTGGCATGCTTTCCGGCGCTATCGGGTACCAACTGCAAAAAGTGTCATCTGCTCCTACTTACGAGTTGCAACGTGCGATGGCTGCAAATGAGTTTATCCCCTACTTTCAGCCGGTAGTTAACAGTCAGAGCGGTGAATGGACTGGCGCTGAGGTACTGATGCGCTGGCAACACCCGAAGGAAGGCTTGGTAAGTCCTGACCTATTCGTTCCTTTAGCTGAGTACTCTGGACTAATAGTGCCAATGACTCGTTCACTACTCCGTCAAACAGCCTCATTGCTGGCCCCTCACTCGCAGTTACTCTGTGATGGCTTTCATATCGCCGTTAATGTCACCGCTCGTCATTGCCATGACATGGCCTTGGTGCGGGATTGCAAAGAGTTTCTCAACGCCTTTCCTGATGGACGTGTTAAGTTGGTTTTGGAGCTTACTGAGCGTGAATTGGTAGTGCCTACTGAAGTACCCCATAAGCTTTTTCAAGAGCTACATGAGCTGGGTGTAATGATAGCCATAGATGACTTCGGTACTGGCCATTCCAGTCTGGGTTATTTACGTGATTTTAACGTTGACTATTTAAAAATAGACAAAAGCTTTGTGGCTATGATCGGTGTAGACGCTCTCTCTAAGCATATTTTAGACAGCATAATAGAACTTTCCGTCAAGCTGGAGCTAGGTGTGGTTGCCGAAGGGGTCGAAACATCAGAGCAGCGTGACTATCTTGCATCGAAAGGCGTGGACCTTCTTCAGGGGTATCTCTTTGGGCGCCCTGTGCCAAGTGATGTTTTCGTTAAAGGTCTGCGTCCACAATAAAGTCCAGTAACTGACCCGTCTAGCATGAAGCCTTGCGCAAAATAATGGGCTAGCGCTTCGACTTCGAGTACCCGATCGAAGTCATGGGTGAAGTAATGCAAGAAGCCATGGCTATGCGGCATGATGCTCCAATTTCAATTCAATAACTGTGTTGCACTCAGCTCCTGCAGCCGCTCCTATAACTCAAGGACGATGGTTAAGTCGTTTGATAGTGTTATTACACGGCGTAGTCGCCTGCAGCTATTTTCCTTCTATATACGGTCATAGCTCGAGTATAACTTAATGCGGCGATAGCTGGGTAGTCTGCAATAAACATGTTCTTAGCGTATTCGTTCCAGTCATCTTCATTCTTGAATAGACCGACTGAATAATATAGGTATTGTATTACCTCTTCAGTGGTCTCTGGTTCTCTAAGTGAAGGTTTTTTTGAATATTCCGCTTCATCTGTGTCAGAGGCGCTTTTAAGTCTTCGCTGTAGGATAGCCATCTCTTCGGAGGTGAAGCTTTTCGATTGCTTGGCAAGCGAAGCAGTGAGCCATTTTGTCAAGTCGGAAATCATGCTTTGCAAGCAGAAATTTTCGCTTTCAATATCGCGTGCGGTATGATGAGTTAGAAAGCTAAATGGGCTTTCTTTCTTTTTCAAAACGTTATAAGATCTCGAGGTTGCGAGGTGAAGCCTTTAGCTGTATTTAATATATTCTGTTTCTGTTCAGGCGCGTCGACCTCGATCATGAATATACCGAGACTACCCATTGTCTCGTCAAATCTCGACCCGGTAAGTGCACGCACGCCTCCTCTACCTATCTCAATAAGATTGATAAGTTGAAAAAAATTCTCTTTTAAACTCTCTTCTCTGCTGTAATGAAGGAGTCAAAGTCTTGGGTGGCGCCTTAGGAAATGACCTGTCGGTTGAGATATCAATATTACTTTTTTTAAATTGCGCTATTTCCGAAATTGGAAGGTGGCGATTTGAAGAGAGGGTTGTCGCTTCATGGTTTTCCTCTAGGCTCTCAGTCGAGCCAAGGGCATGAGATACCGTCTCATTCATGCTTCGTGAGTTTTTTGTAGGTCTCTCTATATATCTTTTGCACATAAATTTTCCTTGAAAGTTTAAAATTTTTGCTAGCTATTGTGCCAATGTAGATTGTAGTCGAAATGCGATTTTACGCCAGTGAGGCTGTATAGCCTTCTGGAGAGGCGCGGGCTTTTGTGTTATGGAAGTAAGGCGCGCGCGCATTGTGTTTAGCTTAGATTGAACTTCAGTTTCTCCAAGGCTTTTTTATTTCTGATTGATGCTTGGATCATTTGAGTAGACATTAAATGTGCTAGCTCCTGTTTAATGACCTACAATCGATGCGATGGTAATACCCTTTACCCCAGTTCTTTGCAGTTGGGTAATTATGTTTTTTCTTATGCTAGGCGGATGCAGGAGCTGAGTGCAACACGGTTATTGAATTGAAGACGGGGCATCATGCTGCATAGCGATGGCCTCTTGCATCACTTGCCCCATCATTTCGATGGGACATTTGAAATCGAAACGCTTACGTGGACGCATGTTCAATTGCAGGGCGATGGCATCCAGTTCTTCCTGGCTGCGTTTCGACAAGTCTGCGCCCTTGGGTAGAGTGCGATTCATAAAGGCCACATTCCAAGCGAATAACCGAAGGCCGATGCCGTGCTCCTGATTTCTTTCTGGAGCATGCCCGCCATGATGCGTCCCGATGCCAAAGTTGAAATCTATGATCCCCCCCCCCTTTTTTTTGCAATGCTGATCAGCGATGGTTAGTTGACTTGCCTAAATCTATCCGGCGTCTGGTTGGAGCGCGCTCCGCGCCACAATGAGAGTCGCGCCTGGCAATCCTTAAAAGTGTACCGGCTTCAAAAGCCGATTTTCGACACAGGTTGTGCGATCCCGGTTGTTTGCTGACCAACTCCAGCTCGCGCATCAGGCTGCGCACTTTGAATCGCCCGATCTGCTCGCCGTCGTCCTGCATCATGGCCATGATGCTACGGCTACCGGGAGCACTGCGGCCTTGGGTGAACAACTCGTTCACCCGACTGCGCAATCGAAGGCGTTCTACTTCCGGTGTGCGGCGCCTGAGACGCCGAGCGTAGTAGCACGAGCGGGTCACTTCAAACACTTTGCACAGCCAATCAACCGGCTCGTGGATGCTCAACTGGTCAATCAGCGCGAACGTTCGAGATCTTCCGACATCAAGAGCGCGGTAGCCTTTTTTAAGATCGATTTTTCCCGCTCAAGGCGAGCAATTCGGACTTCCAGCTCTTGGATTTTCTGCTGCTCCGGGGTCAGCGCTTTGCTCTGCGGGGTGACGCCCGTGCGTTCTTGTTGCACCTGGTCGACCCATCGGCGCAAAGCCGACTCCCCGACACCAAGCGAGCGGCTGGCCTCAATGAAGCTGTAATCCTGCTTGAGAACGAGGTCGGCAGCCTCGCGTTTGAATTCAGGGGAAAAGGTACGGCGTTGTTTGGTCATCTGACACCTCGTTCTGGCGAGCATTCTCGCCTAAATGGGTGTCCGGTTTCATTAGACCGCTACAATACCTGCTTCAAGCTCATAGAGACTGTTGAATTTGTTCAGGTAAAAGAACTCGGATTTCAACGTGCCAAAAAAGCTTTCCATAGCCTCATTGTCATAGCAATTTCCTTTGCGGGACATGCTTGGCTTTGTCGCACGCTCGTTCAGCACGCGGCGGTAGAAGCGCATGAACACCGCCGCGTCTAGGCGGGCAATCAAGCAAGGTGACCCCTAATACGGTCGCTGTGAGGACGGCAGAAAGTAACCGTCATCCCTTACGCTATCGGCCTGCATCGGTAATTAAGAGAAAAATCGCACTTGTCAGTGCGAAACCTCTACCTTGGCGGCAACTGAAGCCATTGTATAGTTGATCTATTCTTGTAACTCGCATTTTGGGGGGGGCGTTCGTCGTCCATCGGCCAAAAAGTTGGTTCCGCCCGGCACGAGGCAATTAAAGATATTTTTATATGGCGAAGGCATAAGCATTCTCTGTAGAAGTGCAGGCGCCTTCTAAGGCTCGCGTATCTGACCGGACTAAGAGCGGGGTCAGACGCCTCCTCGCGATGCAAAAGGGAATTTGCTGGTTCTGTGAGCGTTATGGGAGTGCGTCTGAACTCAGTCGTAATTAATCGTTTTTCTGTCAGCCATGCGAGGAGCAAGCGCCCCCCCCCCCCCATACACTAATTGTTCGAGTTGATAATTTATGCATGTCTACCAGAATACTCATGTAATGATGCCTCGAAGCGAGCGCGGTCTTGGGGAGCACGATCTAAGTGTGCCCGACTTGGAAGCGGCTGAGAGCAGGCGTCAACATTTTACGATGGCATTAAGACCTAGCGCGATATCTAGACTCAATCGGGATCGACGAGCAGCCGCCAAGGTGTTACAGGACATTTACGGGGGGCCAAACAGCAGTCAAGTTGAGCGCCTATCGAAAATAGTGGGTAAAATATTTCGGGCGAAATCTACGATCAATCTCGAGCCGGAAGCACTTTCTCGCATCGATAACTCAATGATCTTCAACATTTGGAAAACCCAGGCCAGTTTGGCTGAGGGTGCAAAGCTGACTGATATGGGCCCTGACGATCAAACGTCCGAAGCGGAACGCCGCGATGATGCCGAAGAAGCGTTATTCGCATACGGCAAAAGCGAGATGGAGGTTGTGCGCAAATACGGCGTGAGACGTAGGGGAGAGAGCTTAAACCCTCACTTTAACTCCCATGCGCGGCCTGTGTATGCGGCCTCCATGTTATTTGGCGAGCAGGGCGGATACCCTGGTGCCGCTCCGGAGTACGGACCTATTGCGTTGATTTTGGGGGATCATACGAAGCGCTACGCCACAATTACGTCTCGAGATAGCGTCCTTTTAGCTCAGGAGGATAGTGAAACCGCAACTGAGGCGTTCGGTGTTTTCGGCGAAACCCCAGAGCAATCGAATCTGCACCCGGTAATTGCTTATGCAGATGAAGAGCAACTGGAGTACTTGCTCGACGACGTATATGGAGCTTCCGAGCGGCCTGATGAGTTTTTCGAAGTTCAGATACATGATGCGATTTCTGTCATGCGGGATGTGGAGCGTGTCGAAGTAGCAGAGGCAGTTGAAGTCGATCATAACATGCTGGCCAGATTGCTTGGTCCACGCAGCACTCGTCGAGCGACTAGTGGTTAAGTCGATATCACAGACGACTCTGCGCGATAGGTTGTTAGTGATGCGGAATTGATGGGTAGCAACGTAGGCGATTCGGTCGGCAAGGGAAATTGTCGGGAGCAACTATGAAACCGTCGTTCGCGTTGAAACCGAGTCTGGTAAGCAGATGCCGGTTGACTTCGCCGTCACTCGACGCTCGGTAGACACGTCTTGACGGAATCATCTTAGGTCGATGGCGCGAGCAAGACGCCCTTGTTGACGGTTGCGATGGAGCATTTACGAGTTTTTGGTGTCTGGGAGAGGGCCTTTGGCCCAATGGTCAGATACTTCGCCGCTTAGGTAAGGCTGAATCTCCCGGGCCGTATCTGCGAACCGAGTAGAGTGCTGCTGCCTTTATTGTCATATCTGAACCAGTGATCGCCTCCCATAACCGCCCCTAAACGAATCATGCCCATTGAGTCGTGCCGACTGGATCAAACTCACGATTGCAGCCGCACGTTTTCCGCTGCGCAGCGACCCGGCAAGTCGAATCAGCCGAAGGGAGGGCGGCCTCGACCGGAAATTTCCAGTCCGGCGTTTGGCGTGGCCGAGTGTTCAGCAGGTCGGCAATTTCGTCCAGTCGCTCCTGCGTAACCAGAGAGCGATCCGTGCCTTTTGGCAAATACTGGCGCAACAAGCCATTGGTGTTTTCATTGCTGCCGCACCGCCATGGGCTGTGCGGATCCGCAAAGTAAATCTTCATGCCAGCATGGGCCGTGATTTCGGCGTGGCAGGCCATTTCACTGCCTTGGTCGTGCGCCATGGTTTTCAGCAGGGTTGGCCCCGATAGGTCGCTTTCCCTGCGTCCTGGAGCAAGGCGGTCTGCGCAGGTGGCTGATGAGTTGACGCTTCAACTCACCTCGCGGATAGGCATAAATTGCCAGATCGATGGTTTTGTGACTCATATATCGCTCAGGGTGATCAGGCCAGATACGACGCAGTCTGCCGGCGATCTGCACATTGGGGGCCATGGACGCTAAACTTGCTCTTATCTATGTAACCATTAATTGCGCCGAGAATTTAGGTCGCCAACTCTCGCCTCTCCAGCAGGCGACGGAAGTTGAGAATGGTGGTTTCGTCTAAAATGTGCTCCAGGCTCAAATCCGAAAACTGACGCAGAGCGCGGCGCAAATGACCCATCGAATACTGTCCATCCGGCACCACCACTCAATCAATCAACATTCCAATCAGCAGCTCCGGGAGCCATACGCGCATAACTAGACAATCGTTGCACAGTACTTATGAGAGCGTAGCGACCATAGCACGCGCCCTCCTTTGAGTATCCATTCGAAATGGGAGATGGCCCTATGGCTTTATACGAACAGGCATCCACTTATATTTTGAAAACTGTTGTCCCGACACCCGGAGCCCCGCTATGATTATCTGATAGATAAAGGGCATTTCGCTTCAAATTTCCTTTATTCATCAACGCTTACCTCAACGCAATCCACCGGCTTTCGTTGTTTTTTTGGAATGACTATGTATAAGCACAAGGTAAAAACTACGTCATCGCGCCCCAGACAACCTGTGGCGTCGCCCGATTCCGAAGCGCACGAACAGGACCTGATAGTCAGTCCGAAGCCATCCTGGATGATCGGAAATAAGTCGGCTGCTTTGTATGGCATCGATGGGAGAGTACCTCAGAATAAGATCAAAAGCTCTCCGACTGAACAATCCACGGTTATTCCGACAGATAAAAAATGGGCGTCATGGGAAAAAATAATGCAGGGAGATCATGATTCTTTAAAGCTTGTACATACTTTAAATACCGGCCACACGGACAGCGAACTATTAAACAAGAGCGCTAATAGCCTCCTCCCCACCTGGAGAATGATTAGCAGCAGCTTGGTAGATTTAAGTACATGGAATGGCGATCGTATAACATACGGAGAGATTCTATTCGTACTAAAAGGACTCCCGTCAAACTTGATAAAAACAGCTGCAGAAGACATCGTATTCAGAAATCATGATTCGGAGGAGTTTAAAAAATTAACAGAATTGGATATTCTCGAGCCCAATCAGATACAAGTGGGAAGCCAATCCGCAGGAAGAAAAACGTTTAGAGGGGCTGCAGGCATTTACTCCACAACACAACTGCTCGAGACAACTGCCCGCAATAGCCGAGAACAGATGACTGGTTATGGCTCCGGCAAAAAATACAATGAGGTTATTGTTACAGGCCAAGGTGGCTTTGATATTCATAAAAACGGGATCCTTTCAACGCCCCTAGAAGTATCCGAAATTATTATTCTGCCAGACCCAAAAGAAAGCGTTAAGTGGAACGGATCTTCTCCTGCGGGACTCAAAGGAAAATTGAATAAATACGTTGACAGGGTCAAAAATGCAAACCCGGGGCTGAAATTAACTTACAATTGGCCGGAACCTCCCCCAAAGACCGTGGAAGAGTTTCGTTTTTAGCGCACACCTAAAATAGGCATTGATTTTTGACGACCTCTAGTTTTAGGCTAGAAATGGAGGTGCGACAGAAATCTTGGGCTCGCTTATACCGGGTGAGCGTAAAGTCGCCCTATTGAAGATGGCCCTTGCGCCCCTGAGCCTCTCGACAGCGGAAGTCGAGCGCAGTAAAGACTGCAGAGGCACGTCTCCCCATTATTGCCCCCCCTCCTGCAAAACCACCACGATGATACGCCACGACTTGGAAATTGTCGTCTACGCCTTGAAGAAGAGGCATGAACGTTAATGCTCATCGCTGTAAATGAACTTAGGCATTTCCCACTGGAAGCGGACTGCCAATAGTCGCAATAGAAAACCGCTACACAGGGTAAGCAGGATCGCTTGCTCGCTGGACATGTCCAGAAAGATGCACAGCATGTAAAACCACGCCGACAAGAACGACACGCAGGCATACAATTCGCGCCGAAGGATCAACGGGATGTCGTTACAGAAGATATCTCGTAGAATTCCGCCAAAAACACCGGTGATGACTCCGCTGATAGAAGCAACGAGCATGCTGTTACCCACCTCCAAAGCGGTCTGGCAGCCGATTAGAGTGAAGGCCACCAAACCAACGGCGTCGAGCGCGATAAACAGAGAACGAAAGTGCCGCATCAGCGGGGCAATAAGGATAGTGACCAGGGCGGCCACAGATGTCAGCACCAAATATTCAGGGTGCTTGACCCAGGTCAGCGGATAATGATCCAACATGATATCTCGCACACTGCCACCGCCCAGAGCGGTTACACAGGCGACCAGCACGACGCCAAACCAGTCCATGCCGCGACGACCGGCAGACAAGGCGCCAGTCATCGCTTCCGCCACAATGGCAATGAGGTAAAGCATCAGCAGCATGATAGTGACTCTTGCAGGGGCGCACCCGATACTCGGCAATTGCCCAGCCCAGCGCTGGAAATAGTCGACTGATCACTCCAGAACTTGAACATCCTCGACCAAAATCGCTTTGATTCGAGCACTATATTAGAGGTCTGAATGGCTGAAAAATACCGAACTAGTTTGCTAGCGATTTTATCTCTCATGCATTGAAAACCTTCTTGGGCAGCTTTTGTTTTTTTTGAAAATTTGTTTTGGAAGACGCAACGCTGGCATGACGAGATTTATTGGCATACCACACCTCTACGATTGTGATAAGGAGCCCTATTTTAGGGGCACGTTACGGCTTTTTTAATCGGGAAATTTCCGGAATATATCAAGATTCTTCTATCGGTACTGGCGTCTGCGGCGCTGAACGCCCAATGTTAATCGCTCCAGCGTTGAGCTCACTGGAATCAACCACAAGCCGTTTTTTAACGTACCAACCATAAAAATAATGCGGTATGCCTTGAGGTCAAATCTATCCGGCGTCAATATGAAGCATGCCCCGCCCCATGATGAGAGTCGCGCCTGACGCTCCTGAAAAGTAACCGTCCGGCCAGCACCCTCTCCTGACAGCCCTCCAAATTAGCCAAGATAGTGGACACCATTTTTTAGTGGACACTATCTTGGATACCGTTGCCCTAGCCCGTCGAACCGGCCGCCGCCCCAACTTCTCGCTGGCGTTCAAACGCCAAGTCGTCGAGGCGCCCCTCCAGCCTGGCGCCTCCGTGTCGTTGATCGCTCGTGAGCATGACGTCAATGCCAACCTGGTGTTTCGCTGGCTGCATCAATATCAGGAAGGGGTATTCGGCGCCGTCAGCCAGAGCGCAACGCTTTTGCCCGTCCAGGTGATGGAGGCGCCAATCGATCTGCCACAAGTCCTCCAGCCACAGGCGGAGTGTCATTCCGAGATCGCAGTTGAGGTCGGAAAAGCCAAGCTGCGTATCACGGGCGCCCCCGATCCGCAGACGCTGCAATTCGTCTTGCAGCAGTTGCTGCGATGATTGCCCCGCCCGCTGGAACCCGTATCTGGATCGCCGCCGGCGTCACGGATATGCGCCGTGGCTTCGATGGTTTAGCGGCACTGGTGCAGACACAGTTGGAAGCCGACCCGTTTTCCGGTCAGATATTTGCCTTTCGCGGACGGCGCGGTGGCCGGATCAAGCTGTTGTGGTGGGATGGCGACGGCTTGCGTCTGTTTTGCAAACGGTTGGAACAAGGGCGCTTCGTCTGGCCGCAAGCAACCAGCGGCAGCGTGTCGCTGACGCCTGCGCAGTTATCGATGCTGTGGAAGGCATTGATTGGCGCAGGCCAATTCGTACAGCGCCCGTCCTCGCGGTCTGACTTGCCGCTCTGAAAAAATCCCCAGTAACATGCGGTCATGACTCTCGTGATCGACTCCCTGCCGAACGATCTTCAAGCCTTGAAGACTCTGGTCTCTGCCCAGCGGGCAGAGATTGAGCGCTTGAAAATGATGATCGCCAAGCTGCGTCGTACGCAGTTCGGTCGCAGCTCCGAGCAACTGAACGCGATGATCGATCAACTCCAGTTGAGCCTTGAAGAGCTGCAAGTCAGCCAAGCCGAAATGACAACGCCAGTCGAACCGGCACCTCGCGCAGTTCCGCGCCGCAAACCATTGCCCGAACACCTGCCTCGCGAAACCCACGTGCATCAGCCCGAGTCGCAATGCACGGGCTGCGGTGGGAAGCTTCGCTATTTGGGTGAGGATGTGTCCGAAGTGCTGGAGTACGTTCCGGCACGTTTCAAAGTTATTTGTCATGTCCGTCCGAAGTGGGTCTGTCGCTGCTGCGAGCACATCGCCCAGGTGCCGGCGCCGAGTCGTCCGATAGCCCGAGGCCTTGCAGGTCCGGGGTTGTTGGCCCATGTGCTGGTCTCCAAGGTTGTCGATCATCTGCCGCTGTACCGGCAGATCCGAGATCTACGCCCGTGAGGGCGTGGAGCTGGAGCGCTCAACCCTGGCCGACTGGGTGGGCCAGAGCAGTCAGTTGCTCAGGTCGCTGATCAACGCCCTTGAGCACCACGTCATGAGCGGTCACAAAGTCCATGCAGACGACACGCCGATTGGCGTGCTCGCGCCGGGCAACGGCAAGACCAAAACGGCTCGCCTGTGGACATGCGTGCGGGACGACCGACCTGCGGGTGACTCGACACCGGCGGCGGTCTGGTTTGCCTACTCCTCGGATCGCAAGGGGCAACATCCGCGCGCTCATCTCAAGGGCTTTAGCGGGATCTTGCAGGCTGACGGCTACGCCGGTTTTGCTCAGCTGTATGCGACGGGCACTATTGAGGAAGCTGCATGCTGGGCTCACGCCCGGCGCAAGTTTTACGATGTCTACAAAGACTTGGCTTCACCCCTTGCCGCCGAGGCGCTGCAACGGATTGCAGCCCTATATGCCATCGAAAGCGAGATCCGAGGGCAGCCGCCCAACCTGCGAAAAACGGTTCGGCAAAGTCGGGCCAGTCCGCTGCTGGAGCACCTGCACGCATGGCTTAATCAGACGCTGACTCAACTGTCGAAAAAGTCGGCATTGGGCGGTGTAATCCTCTATGCCTTCAACCGGTGGCAGGCCTTAACGCGCTACTGCAATGACGGCCGAATCGAAATCGACAACAACGCCGCCGAACGGGCGCTACGCGCCGTCGCGCTGGGCCGCAAAAACTACCTGTTTGCCAGTTACGATGCCGGCGGAGAACGAGCCGATGCGATTTACAGCCTGGAGGGTACTGCCAAGCTAAACGGGTTAAACCCACAGGCCTATCTGACCTACGTGCTTGAGCACATTGCCGAACACCCGATCAATCGGGTGAGCGAGTTGCTGCCTTGGAACATTTCTTTGAATCACACTGAACACTGCGAGGCCGCCTGATCCATGGTTAAAACTGTCCGTTTACCCAAACCCGCCCCCGACCTGTTACTGCTGCACATCGAGCTGAAGTGGATCACTCCGAAGATTTGGCGTCGGTTCGCAGTGCCTGAAAACATCACCTTGGGCAAGCTGCACCATGTCATCCAGGTCGTGATGGGATGGAGATGATAGCCATCTACATGAGTTTGAAATTGCCGGTGAGAACTACGGCATGCCCGACCGGTTGGGGGCCGACGGTGAACCCGGAAGCCCGTAAAACGCTGACCAAGGCGCTGAGCGGAAAGCGGACATTCAATTATCTCTACGACTTTGGTGACAGCTGGCATCACAGTATCAAGGTCGAAAAAAACGCTACCCGCTGTTGCCTGTCCTCAGGTGCCGTACTGCATCGACGGCGCCAATGCTTGCCCACCGGAAGACGTGGGTGGCGGGCCTGGTTACGAGGAGTTTCTGGAGGCGATGGGCAACCCCGATCATCCAGAGCATGACGCCATGGTTGAATGGCATGGCGATGTTTTTGATCCGGTGACATTTGAGTGCGAGCGCGTGAACCAGTGGTTTAAACGGATTAAGGTTTGAGTTGCAAGGCGGTTAAGCGCCGTACGCCTGATGTCGAACGGCTTCTGTTGCGCTGCCGGGTGAGCGTTTTCGCAAAGTCACAACGCTGCGGGCAGTCGCTGCATCCTGTCACAGATGCATGAAGACGCCGAGCAATGATGTCCCGATAACTTAACTCTCGGGAAAACCTCTATCTTGTTTCAATTACTGACATTTGAAGACCTTTCAGGCACGGCCGACCTAACGTTAAAGCCACTCGGATATTAGATGCGAATCACTTAACGGTGTTGATGCTAGCCGACTTAAATCCAAATTCCCATTTCGTTTTTTTATTTCTCTTCTCGAGAGAGACAATATCATAGAGACAATGGAGTCTGCGTTATTGATCCTTATTTTATTTGCATAACTTGGTTTGATACTCATTTTTTTTGAAATCTCGGCAGCTCTCGCCTTAGCCCATGAGTCCTTCCAAAACTGATCTTTAGCCATATGAGTCAAATCCAGCAGACCCCGTTCATCCCGAGCAACCCGCTTAATGATTCGAGACGTGCTAGCGTTAGGATGCGAAAGAGCATGGGCGGCGTAGCTATTAAACCAATAATCTTTTGTATTTAGAAAATGATGAGACAGCTCATGAATAAGTGTTGCAGCAAGACCAGTGGTCGATAAACTTATGCCAGCACTCGTCAAAAACAAACGCCTAAATTTCAGATCCGTCTCTGGAAACACGAAAGCAGCAACTTTACTGTCTCCTTTCGACGGCAAAGGCAGGACCTTTGCAATTTGGTGCTGCCTGCTTTGCCCCATACGATACTTCCCCATCTCCACTTTAATCATTTTCATTCTACGAAGAACAGCAGGCGCAAAATTCATGACCTCACCCTCACTTCTACCTGCCAGGTACTGCGATAGAATGCCCAGCACTCGCGATGACGAACCTAACTCAATAGCTTTAATCGCTGTATCAAGGATATCTATAGACAAATCTAGAGCAGAATCTATTTTTTGCCTATCATCAGGCAACAAACCCGTACGTCCTCTTGCGACAATAGAATAACCATCATTGATGGTCGATACTTCAATATCGTCACCCACCCCGCCATACTCTGACCGCCCCAAATCATCCTCCGCTCGCCTAGAGGTGCTGGAAGTGTGTTGCTCCAACTTGTTGTGGTACATCTCTCACCCCCGATTACTGATATTCGCTCTGTGCCATACGTAGATTCGTCACACTCAATATCGTGCACTTAGCACACAACAATTACATCATCACTACCTTACCCGCAGACCTAGCAAATAATGAAGATAGATATTCGTCACTTGCAGCATCACTGAGCCGCGGCTATTGCCCTTCCTTCCCCTCACTAAAGCCATTTACAGATAAGCCCAAGCAGGTAACAGCCTGTATCCTAGAAGCATCAGCATCCATTCAGGGTCGATCTTATGGAGTAACCAGGCGATAGAGCTCATCTTCTGGAACGCACCCAGAGCAGCGTGCAGACAACTACCACGTCAAAATCATACGATAAACCTATAAATAGCCTTCTTCATCGGTCGAATTCATAGTGGTAAACCACCTCCTACAAGATGTTGTCCCCATAGAGACGGCGTCCAACGGCCGCTGCCTCCTTTGGAATGTAGACCAGACACGACGACGCTGCTCGAGTTTCTGTCAGTACCGATGCTAAACTGCCCCCCCCCGGTCAGTTTTCAACTGGTGTTGACATGAACAACAATCCAGTGTTGCGACGACCGGTTGAATCCGCCCAGTACAGCAGCTCCGATTGGCGCAGTTTTTTGAAAGCGAACAATTTGGTTGCCAGTATGAGTCGCCGAGGCAACTGTCATGACGACGCCGTGGCCGAGAACTTTTTCCAGCTTCTGAAACGGGAACGGATCAAGCGAAAAATCTACATCACGCGGGAAGATGCTCGTAGTGATGTGTTCGATTACATCGAGATGTTCTACAACGTAAAACGCCGCCATGGTTTCAACAATCAGCTGTCACCGGTAAGTTTGAAAAGCGTTACGCAATGAGCTTACAAGGTGTCTAGAGAATCCGGGGTGATTCAGGCCAAGGTTGAGCGTAGAAATAGCCAAGCCTGCGCTACCGAAAATCGATTCCTGACGGTAAAGCGGAAGATGCTCGGCAAACTTCGCGATCATGACATGTGCCAGCAACCCGGCGGTCGGGATGCCCTTATCGATTGGTCTGGGGTTAGCCGGTACGACGTTTACGGGAACAAAAGCTGGCAGCACGACTGCTTGCTGGCCACGGAAAAGCGGTAGCCACCGGCGCACGACATTAGCGTTGATACCGTGGCTCATCGCGATGCCCGCCACGGAAACGCCAGGCTGGTTGGTGGTCTTGCCCGGCGGGCCCGACAGTTACATTCACCAGAACCCGCTGCTGATGCCGACCCGTGAAGACGCACAGATGGCGCCTCGGGATCTGGAGATGATCAGCCCCCGAGCTCATTGGGCAAGGTGTGCACCCTAAGCCCCCTCCATGGCAAGCGCTGAACCCACGACAATGGCGCCGGGTGAACAATAGCCCCGAGGGCACGGGCATAATCCATCACCAACCCAGGCGTCCACGCCATCGTCAACGCGCGCTTGCGTATATGCGCAGCAATCCACAGCTCGGGCATGAGTACGGTGCGCAGCGTGGAGCGCCATTGCCGCCCTCGGCTGGACAACACTCCGTCCATGGCCGCCTCCAGTGCATACGCCACACTGCTCGAACAGTTACGATAGGTTAGGTTGTAGGTGGTTTCCTGCCGATACTTAGCCCAAAACCGCATCAGCGCTGCGATGTTGTATTCATGAAACAGGATCCTCCGGTCTGAATCGCACCAGCTAGCCACTTCGGTGGCGTAGTCCGAGAGAAACATACCAGGCACATCATTATCCCGGGTCGCTTTGAGCAGACGCAGAAACTCAGAAGGTGACCGATCAATGTCCGAGGCCGGGTAGAGGCTGATGTACAGCCCTGACGCCAACTCAATCGCGGCATGCCCGGTTGAAATAACACCTTCAGCGTCAACCGCAGCTATATAGCGATTGATGATCGGCCGCGGAACCGTCGTCGCGCCGGAGGTACCTTCCGGCGTCCAGATATGCACCACTAAAGGCTCGCCACTAACATAATTGGCCTCCCAAGGTTCCTCTGGCGAGGCATTGAGTAAGTCGGTGAGCAAATCACCCGGAGCCAATAGATCAAACGTCGACGCCCCCTCGCGCAACCGTCGCGCACGGCGCGATAATCGCACCATATCGAGCCCGCCGACGATCATCAACGAGCCCAGAAAGAAAAGGACGGTCGCGTTATAGTCGATGGGATAGGGAATGACTAACAGTAGTGCAAACACAATCTGCGCCCCGCCACTGATCAACGAAGATCGCCAGTGTAGGTACCTGACCACACAGGCGCAGGTAATGACCAACACGCCCATGACAAAGTAAGTGAAGCCAAAGACAATCGCCAGCAGCAGGTTGCTGTAGACCTTATCGGATAAGATCAGGGTGGCAACGAAGAAACAAATGCCACCTTTGAAATACAACACAGCGCGCTGCGCGCCCATACCGCTGGAGGCAACGCTCAGGGTGACCAGGCTTTCCAACAGCAATAACAGCCCGAAGATTCGTAGCGGAAAGTAAAGATTACCATCTAGGCCGTCGATCATCACAGCGACGCCCAACGCCCCCCAGATGAACCCAACCACACCCAAGAGTCTTGCACGGGAACGGGTAAATTCTACGCCGAACAACAATAACGCAATCTGGATCATGACAACCTTCCCCTTACGGCATCGAAATACCACGACCAACTTTTCACGTGACGCGCCCACACGCCTACCCTCAAACGGCCCTCAGCGCTAAGGAGGATTCCAGGGCTCAGATCATGGATGGATAGCCATCCGCCGTTATCTTGTCGAATTCGCAAGGCCAAGCACTCAGGCTGGCCAACCGGACTATCCCCAAACCAATGATCTTTAAGTTTGTCTAGATCATTGGGATGTACACGCTGCATCACCCGCTGCTGACTACTCAGGGCGAGAGTAGATACGCCCAGCAGTTGCTGTGCATGGTCGTCCCAGCTGAGCAGGCCGGAGGCCAGATGAAGTTGATATGCCACGCCCTGGTCCGGCACATGCCCGCTCTATGGATCGGGCCGACACAGCCCCCGCGTCGTGGCGCGAATCACGGCAACCAACAAGGCGATAATTGACAGATAGCTTTGCGCAAGTACCAATGGCTCCCCACTCAGCAGCCCGGCCAAGTAAAAGGGTCCTATTCGCTGATCGGTATAACTTACGACCATGACACCCAACACCAGCAGTGCCATCGAGCTCATTCGCCGTCCGCCGACCACTGCAACAACGATAGTGAGTACAAGGGGAAGGCAGGTCAGCATAAAATAGAGAGCAGCACCTGCATTGGTTTGTACGATACTGACTAACCAGTGGGGCGGCCCGCTGAACACGTACCAAGTGACCAGCCCCAACAGCAGCAACCAGAGCGCGCCGAAAAACGCTGCACGAGCCCTCACGGGGCGCGGATGTACCAAGCCCATCACAATGACGGTGGCGAAGAAGATTCCGTTGATCAGCGAAATCCAGGTTGCCCAAAACGCATTCTGCGGAAGGTCATCCTCCATAAGTTCGGCCCCCAATTTGAGCAGAATGACCCACACAGCACTGACGGTGACAGTGGCAACGATCCACACGATAACTTCGTGCAATTCGTCACCCGGGCGCTTGAAGTAGCCTACCAACCCCGCAATTACCAGAGCACCCAACACCCCGAACCCGGCGCTAAAAATGATATGCCAGACACCATAATCACCATGGTTGCCCAGCAGCACTTTGGCGACCAGCAATGCCAGCAGCAAAAGCGGCCAGCGCGAGCGGCGTGAACTTAAAAAGGCCGAGACCGCCACTCCCGCCGGAAACCAGATAATCGCCTTTTGTGACTGAGGATCGTCAAACGCCAATGAGGCGATGGCGACAACATAGTAGGTCAGCGCCCAAAGAACCAAACCGCTGCTGTACCGCAAAACGTTTCTCATGCTGCCTTCTCGTTCCTTGGGTTTGGAATCTGTGCAAAGGGCAGCCCCCCTCCCCTGTACCAACAAGCATAAGTTCGTCCAGTCGACGACCTTGCCGTCAACGGTGATACCGCCGGCTGTTGTACATGGCAAACAGTGTGAATAGACCACACAGCACCGCAGCCAGCCCTGCAAGGCCATGGATGGCGTAGCTCATCGCCGCACCACCGAGCGCCGGCCCTAGCAACGCGCCCACCGCCCAGGCGACCGACAGCGCGCAGTACGCACCGACTAAATCTCCGCCGCGATATCTATCACCAATAACCGTGATCACCACAGTGTAAATGCCGACAAATACACCGCCCCACACGAACAGCAGGCCATAGGCGAGCCACGACTCATCTAGGGCCCAGGGCCAAGCCAAAGCGCCGAGAGTGGACAGCACCGCCAATACCGCAATTAACCGCTGTCGGTCCATTCGATCAGCGATCCAACCGATCGGTAGCTGCAGTACAATCGCTCCCAGCAGCAGGATAGACAATAGCCATGTGGCCTGCTGCTTCAGCCATCCCAGCTTCATGGCGTAAATCACTAGCAAATTCATGCCGGCGCTTTCCAGTGCGCCGTTCAACGCAGTGGCTGCCAATGCTAGGGTCATGAGTTGCCAATAGCGCTTAAGGGATGGACTGTTATCGACCGCTATAGGTCTACTGGAGGATGTCAGCGCAGCCACCAGTACTGCGGCCGTCAGCGTAATGAGGCTGGCAATGACAAAGGCCTGCTCCGACGCGTGCTCGACCCAGGATAAAATAAGCGGCCCAAGGGCAAACCCCAACGATAAGCTGGTTACGTACAACGCCATAGTGCGGGCACGTGCTTCTTCGACAGTGAAGTGATTAAGCCAGCTTTCAGCCACCACCAACACAACCTCACTGAACACACCCAACGCCAACCTCAGCACAAACCAACTGGCCAGAGGCAACACAGGGAACAGCATTAACACCAGCACAGTGGCGCCAAGCGATACCAACAACAGCTGCTTTGGACTGAAGCGGCGGCACATCACAGGCAGCAACGGCGCCACAGCGAACACCCCAATGGCATGCATGGCCGCGTTGAGCCCGATATAAAAATCACTGTAGCCATCGGCGGCCAACGCGATGGCAATCAATGGCGCCGTCACCCCGTAACTTAGCCCGAATACCATCACGGTCAACGTCATGACCGTGGTGTGCTTGCTTGGGAAAAATATCATCATGTCGGATCCCCAGGCTCTCGAAGGTTTTGTGCTGCGGACACGGAAAACGGATCCGACGCATTAGCCTAGTACGAATAAGTGAGTGACGCCCACGTCCAATTTTTCGGCTGGCCCTGGATATCCAGTGCTTCACCGCCGACGCGGGTGGCCGTGCTGACCGACGCCCTGATGTTGTGGTAGGACACATCCACCCCTACCCCCGCACCTTGCAGACTGACATTGTTCGCCACCCCACGCAGCGGCGTATGGCGCAGCGCACCTGCGGCCGCGTCATAGAACGTGTAGACGGTGACTGGCAATCCCAGCGGTAAACGCCAGCCCGCGGTGCCGCGAAACAATATGCCACTGTCGACAGACAGGTAATCTGAGCTGAACGCACGCACGCCCGATGGACCACCCAACACCATCCGCGACGCGCCATCCAGATTCTTAAAGCCTTGCTGGCCCTGCAACTCAGCTTGCAGGTACGTAGAGCCGGTTAATTGCTGCATGCGCGACAGTGCTAACTCTGCCTTGCTGTAGTCCCCCGCCGTTTTGCTTCCGGCTTTATCTTGCAATGCAAATGTTTGGCTGTCGTACTGCAGCTTGCCGTGAGTCAATGTGAACGCAAACTTGTTAACACCATTACGCTCAAACAGCATGTCCTGATGATCACCGGACACCATCAACGCCATCGCATCCGAATGCCGGCGATTCTCAAAGCCCACCTGATTATCGAGATAAATACTGTGGCTATACGTCAGCTGGCCAGACAGGTTAGTTGCTTGCTGACGAATAAACGGATAACTCGCATAGGCCGACCATACATCCGCGGTACCGTCAAACAGCCCGGTGTAGACCCCGCCCAGGTTGTATTTCAAGCGATTGTAACCAACACCACCACGCAAGCCTCCGTTACTGAGCGGAAAATCGTAGACCGCTCCGCCCAAAGTGGATTTACCATCGGAGTGAAACGGCGTACCCGACACGTTCAATCGTAGCGAATCACCCCAACCAAACGGACTATTCACACCGAGCATCGCACTCATGCGCGTACGGCCCGAGTTGCGGCTACCATAGTTATCAATCGACGCATAACCACTGAAAAGCGGGGTACTTTTCACATCCACCGCAACATCCACCGTGCCATCCACCGAGCCACGCGACAGGCGCGAAGCGCCTACGGAGGCACCGGGGATATCATTGATCAACAACCCTGCCCGCTCCAAAATCTCGGTGTTATCCGGGTTATTGTGAAACCGCTCCAGCAGGCCCTCGACCAGCCAATCATTCGCGCGACTTTGATTATTGACCACCACCTTACCAGCCTTGCCTTCCACAATCGAAAACTCCGCACTGCCCTGCACCAGCGCGACCGGGTCATAAGTTGTGGAGGTAAAGCCGTAACCATGCACCGAATAAACCGCACTGATCACTTCAGCGATTTGCTCCATTTGCAAGCCGGTAACTTCGCGACCTATATAGGGCTGCACCGCCAGGCCCAACTCCTCGCTCGAAACCTTGGTATTACCCACAAACTCAAAACGCTTAAGCGCATAGCGTGGCTGTTTCAACGGCTCACTTTTGAGTACGCCAGCCGGTTGCAGGCCGGACTGCGGAGCTTCAAGGTCGCGGGACTCCGACTTTTTCTGCTGCAGAATCGATCCTGCGTTCGGGGCTTGTACCTCAGCGATCGCCGGAGCGGCGACCATCAAAACAATAGCTGAGGTGACCGCATGAACAAGGGAATACTTTGAATAGTTCATTAGACTTCCAACAAAGAAAATTAGCATTTCAATTCACGATGAAGCGTCGCCATTACGAACGATATGATGAACAAACCAAATCGGACAAAAGCTTCAGCGATGTTTTTTAAGGCGCGATTCATCGCATACCAAAAAGGCGCTAAAGGGACGCCATCTTTGCGCTTACCTAAAACACCTGGCAGCGCACTTCAAGTTCAAGGTCACGACGATCAAACAACAATTCGCCGCTAGGTATATAACCGCCCTGACGGCCGCCCATTTGACGGCAGGCGGGAAAGCCCGCGGCGTGGGCCTGCACAACGGATTCGGGCAGTGAGCGCCGAGCTGAGGCATGCGAGTTCGCCACAGTCCGACTTACAATTTCAAGCATCGGCTCATCAACATAAAGATCCAGCAACGCCGAATCGCTTGGCGTGACAGAAGGGCGCGCGGCCGCCTTATACCCCGCTACTACCACAGCATTGAGCGCCTGCGCCTTTAATATCCGGACACCAACACCAGCCATCACCGAATGCACACTCCACACCACTGCGATCAAGGCCGCCAGCAACAAGCATGAAACGCACTGAAGCGAACGAATACTTGGCTCAGCGGAGCGCGAACAAAGGCTAGTAAGCACGAAAAAAAACACTGAATGGGCAATCTTAAACATGGTTATTACCACCGACATTGACGATCACGCGTTTACAGTTGAGCCACACGCCACTCACATATAAATAAACGGAGAAGCACCTTTTTGCGTGGCTTGAGCCCACAGTAGAGGGGAAGAGCTTTTTTTGCTCTAGGAAATTTCGCAAGGATGAGGGGGAAACTTCGCGCGCGCAAAAAGGAGGCTTCCGAAAGTCGGACGCGCGGCTGGGGTGGCAGATCAAAGTACCCACTTTAGGGTGGGTGCCACTTTGCACCAGGCTCTACGGAGAACTTAATCTGATAGTTACAGTTACATCCCATTAACTGTCAGATCAAGTCTGAACGGTCGCGGTAGGAACGGCAGTTACCTGCCCCCGCACAGATCCGTACGTGCGGAACTACCGCATACGGCTCCTGCCTCGGGTATGTGACGCAAAGTCAGGGTAAGGGTGTACATTTCTAGGTCTCGACAAGCACCCTTCATAGGTCGAAATAAACCACATCGCAGTGACCGTAGATGGCTCAATGGCTAGTCGCCTGAACAGATTACCAACAGCCTCCAGATCGATTTTCCGGATGATAAATCCACGCGCATATCTCATGAAGCCGTATATTTGGCGCTCTACATTCAGGGTCGAGGAGCTCTCAAGCGCGAACTGGTGAGCTGCCTGCGCTCAGGACGAGGTTGCGCGTGCCGAAAGTCAGAGCGCGGGCTAAACACGTCAACGAGGACGTTATGATCTCCAGTCGCCCTGCTGAGGTAGAAGATCGGGCTGCACCCGGGCATTGGGAGGGCGACCTGATCATCGGCCTCAAGCGTTCTGCGATTGAAACTCTGATCGAGCGCTCAACTCGATTTACCATGCTTGCCCATCTACCTCACGAAAAACGCGCGAAGAACGGCCCGGCGCTGGCGGGCTACAGGGCTGTTGGTATGGCCAACGCATTGAAGAAGACGGTGGCTGACTTCCCATCGAGCTGTGGCGATCTATTTGGTCGTTTTGCCGCGAGAAATCGTAGGAAGCGAGGTTTGGGTAAACCGGAGACGTTTGACTTCCTGGGCTTCACACACTGTTGTAGTGCCAACAGAAGTGGTGGATTTCAAATACTGCGCCTGACGGTTAAGAAGCGAATGCGTGCGACGCTGCTGGCTATTCGGGATGAGCTGAAACACCGACGTCATGAGCCTGTTCGAGTCGTGGTCAGTGGCTTAACCGAGTGGTCAGTGGGCACTTCAATTACCACGCGGTGCCGGGAAATCTGATACGTCTTGGCGGTCTTCGTTTGGCGGTATGTGTAGGATTTGGAAATTAATGCGACGAATTTTCGTGGGTTTGTCGCGGGTGAATTCGCCAGCTCCCGTTTCTCTATCCCGAAATAATCGCGGCGCCTGCATTCTTTTTTCAATGACTACTGACTTCACAAGGTCCCTGAATTGCTGGATGCTGACTGCAGATCGTACCGTGTGACAGGTGCCGCGATGCTTGCCGAAGTCCTTCAAAAAGATGCTTACCGTTTTTATCGGACTCGATTGGAAACTTTGCTAGGCATCCCCTGCTCAGCCTCTGATCTTGAAATCCATGAGTTAATCGCGCACGGCTTCACGCCTGACACCGTCATGTCGCTCAACAATCACCACTTTCCTCTCTCGTCAGAATGCGATCAGATCGTTTCCAACAAAGCTTTGAAAATTAGAGCGACACAACACCAGCGTTTGACGTTAAAGGAAAGCGACCGGCTCTTCAGGCTTGTGCATGTCACAGCCATGGCGGAGGCAATTTTCGGCGACTCAACAAAAGCCGTGCGATGGCTCTCTAAGCCAAAGAAACGATTTGCTGGTAGGAAACCTTACGAGATGCTTTCCACTACCCCAGGCATTGGGCAGGTGGAACGGTTGCTGATCGGGCTAACAGATCCATTACCTTTTTAATCGTAAGGTGAGCGAATTTTCATGCCTCCCACGGCTGCCGCCTCGCGGCCTGCTGATTCTAATTCGAGCAATAGCGATGAAAGGCAGACGCAAAGTTAGGGCCACTAAGTGGTATCTGAAAGAACAACTGAAGATCCAAGCTAAGTGCCTCTTGGCGAGTCGGTCTCAAAAAACCCAACAACGATTCCTGGAGGCTGCCGCCGCATTGGACATAGACCACCACCAGCAGTCAAAGCGAGCGTGCCTGCGATAACTATGGTCGAAGCATCTGTCGTGATTTCAGGATTCGGGCAAAAGCTTGTGTGGCGTGAGAGAACGCATCGTGACCCAGGTCATCAATGGGGCCGCTCCCTCTTGATTAGTACGTTCTGAACAAGAACCTGCAATCGAAGTGAACTACCATTTTCTTCTGCGGAAACGGCCGTTGTGGCCACGCTGCATCAACCTCTGTCCTTGAAGAAATCATCCTTCGTAATCAAACCGAAATCGTCATCCGGCATTCCGCCATCATCGTCGAAGAGCCCTTGAGTACGCCGCTCTTGCTTGAGGCCGGCAACAGCTTGGAAAAAGCAGCCTTCACACAGGTGTATCTCGCACCGCTCACCGTCATGCTTCGTTCCGTAGCCCCAATGTGCCTGCAACGTTGCAAATTGAAACCCACCGTTGTGTACCTTGGTGGTGAGTCGACAGACATCGCAAACAACGTCTCTGACACCATCAATTTCGACCTTACCGATAACTTTCATCTCCTATCTCCTCACGTCAGCAAGCGTATGAAAGCAGATGAGCCCCGAGTGACCGTATCGCGTGGAGGGGCACGCCGCTACTGATAAACACCCAAGCGAGCGCGCTCCAGGTATTCAACCACAACCTTGAAACCCACCGAGGTATTGAGCATCTCGACAGGAACAATCCCTGACAGATGCTTACATGACCGTCCCAGCCAATTCTCGGCGAGCGTTTGAGAGCCGAAGACCATCACTGCAAGCTCAAGCCCCTGGGCGTATTGGAGCGCTACAGCGCTCTGCTGGGGATTCAATCGGACTTCGTTCTGGAGATTACTCAGCCGTTGGATGGTCCGAGCGGACTTCCCCATGATTCGCTCCAGGAGCTTATGATCTTTGAACAGGCTTGATGAGCGGACCATAGCCTGAACATCACTGAGGGCAAAACCAGCTTGGACAAGGCGCAGGATGTCTAGATGACTCAAGCTTCCTGTCTCAGCACGGGTCAACTGGAACGTCGGCGGTTGAGCTGCGGCCCCTGTTTGAGGTCTCAAGATTGAAGAACTCATTGGACTGACTCCCAATGCTCTGTATGCCAGATTAAATCCGCTTCTCTCTCATTGTAGTGATCAGCCGCTTTGAAATATGAGTTAATTCCACCTCGGCTCGCTGGATCGCTCAAGATCACTACTTCACTCCCAAACATCCGAGCAACTCCGGCAGCACTTGCGCAGCGCTGCCTATCAACATGATCTCCCTATCGTCTCCCAGGCTCACATCCTCAAGGTTTACGTGGATCACAGTGGCTTTCGCTCTGATGGCCATCTCAGGCAGGTCCGCTGCCGGCCTCACTACACCAGATGTCCCTACGGAGATAAGCACGTCGCAGGTCCTGACGAGCCGCACAGCCGACAGCCAAGCATCCTCAGGCAAATTCTCCCTAAACCAGACTACTCCCGGTCGGGCTCGACGATTGCAGCGGCTGCACCTAGGCGGCTCAACCAACTCGCCCTCTTTGGAAATTCCCAACTGTTCCGGATCCAATGCAATCGGACGGTGACATGCAAAGCATTTCACGCTCAGCAGGGTGCCATGCAGATGGACAACTGCATCTACTCCGGCCCGCTCATGCAGATTGTCAATATTCTGGGTGATCACCGATACGTCCCAGCCAGCCTTCGCAAACTTGCTGATTGAGTGATGACCCGCGTTAGGTTGGGCCAGAGTGACTTGGCGCCGACGCCACAGATACCACCCCCATACCAGGGCGGAGTTCTCTCGAAACGCGTCAGCGGTTTCCAGACGCTGTGGGTTAAATGGGTGTCCGGTTTCATTAGACCACTACAGACTCTCAACGTAAAAAAATAGCCCTTCTCGCGAAGGGCTATATAGAGCTTATTGACTTTGCTGCAGGCTATCGGACGGATGGCCCCTTTCGTCAACCACTATACCCCGGTCGTTCATCAGCACCACTCCACTTGGTAGACGGCCCCCATGAATATCCGTTGTAAACGATCCATCGCGTTTGTAATACACCGGGCTGCCGTCAATAGCTCGTACGTGAAGGGATACCTTCGGGGTACCGTTTCGACTCACCACAATGTCTTCGTCATTCACAAACTCGATTTCCAAATCAGGCGCCTCGGCTGAAAGCTTTTGTACCTCACGGGACAGGTAAGAGATCCCCGGAGCCACAAGAATTTCAGGCTGCTCAGCACCCGCCAACGCTTTACCCGTCGTTGGATCCAAAGGCAAGTTCGTACCAGGCTTCACGTACCCAGGCTTCGTCGGCCCCAAAGGCTTCGTCGGATCCAAAGGCACCGGAACCACACCAATAACATCACCACCCGGCGTTTTGACACTGGTGATCTCGCCTCCGTTGGCGTCCACCAGCGTCTCGCTATGCGTCGCAACGTCATGCTTACGGTAGACTCCGTCGTCGACGCCGCCCACCTTAGTCGGGTTTGTAATACCCGCCTCGCGCTGAGCGCTACCCGAACTATCAACAATCACACCCTTAACCGGGGAGTTGCCCGCCATCAGGACCTTCGTCCTCGGATTGAGCGGCGTACCGCTCGCATTCGCAACCAGCTTGCCTGTCAGCAGATCTCGGAACACCTTCTGACCATCGACCGTAAGGTAATGAGGCAACTCTATGTTGCCGCCCATATCCTTACGCGCTTGCTCACGTATTGACTGGTCAGCAAACACCAGCTCGCCGTTAGTCACAGTGCCGTCAAATTCCTTTTCCACGCCCGCTTTCGCAGTCGTCTTATCCTTACCCTCATACGTCTCGCCCTTCACCTTCACCTGCGCGCTAGCCAGGATCTTCCCGTCCTGACCCGCCAGTTTCCCGTTGAGGTCTCGGTAGACTTTCGCCTCATCACCCACCTTACCGACGATCTTGATTTCAGGCTGCTCCGCACCCGCCAACGCTTTACCCGTCGTTGGATCCAAAGGCAAGTTCGTACCAGGCTTCACGTACCCAGGCTTCGTCGGCCCCAAAGGCTTCGTCGGATCCAAAGGCTTCGTCGGATCCAAAGGCACCGGAACCACACCAATAACATCACCACCCGGCGTTTTGACACTGGTGATCTCGCCTCCGTTGGCGTCCACCAGCGTCTCGCTATGCGTCGCAACGTCATGCTTACGGTAGACTCCGTCGTCGACGCCGCCCACCTTAGTCGGGTTTGTAATACCCGCCTCGCGCTGAGCGCTACCCGAACTATCAACAATCACACCCTTAACCGGGGAGTTGCCCGCCATCAGGACCTTCGTCCTCGGATTGAGCGGCGTACCGCTCGCATTCGCAACCAGCTTGCCTGTCAGCAGATCTCGGAACACCTTCTGACCATCGACCGTAAGGTAATGAGGCAACTCTATGTTGCCGCCCATATCCTTACGCGCTTGCTCACGTATTGACTGGTCAGCAAACACCAGCTCGCCGTTAGTCACAGTGCCGTCAAATTCCTTTTCCACGCCCGCTTTCGCAGTCGTCTTATCCTTACCCTCATACGTCTCGCCCTTCACCTTCACCTGCGCGCTAGCCAGGATCTTCCCGTCCTGACCCGCCAGTTTCCCGTTGAGGTCTCGGTAGACTTTCGCCTCATCACCCACCTTACCGACGATCTTGATTTCAGGCTGCTCCGCACCCGCCAACGCTTTACCCGTCGTTGGATCCAAAGGCAAGTTCGTACCAGGCTTCACGTACCCAGGCTTCGTCGGCCCCAAAGGCTTCGTCGGATCCAAAGGCTTCGTCGGATCCAAAGGCACCGGAACCACACCAATAACATCACCACCCGGCGTTTTGACACTGGTGATCTCGCCTCCGTTGGCGTCCACCAGCGTCTCGCTATGCGTCGCAACGTCATGCTTACGGTAGACTCCGTCGTCGACGCCGCCCACCTTAGTCGGGTTTGTAATACCCGCCTCGCGCTGAGCGCTACCCGAACTATCAACAATCACACCCTTAACCGGGGAGTTGCCCGCCATCAGGACCTTCGTCCTCGGATTGAGCGGCGTACCGCTCGCATTCGCAACCAGCTTGCCTGTCAGCAGATCTCGGAACACCTTCTGACCATCGACCGTAAGGTAATGAGGCAACTCTATGTTGCCGCCCATATCCTTACGCGCTTGCTCACGTATTGACTGGTCAGCAAACACCAGCTCGCCGTTAGTCACAGTGCCGTCAAATTCCTTTTCCACGCCCGCTTTCGCAGTCGTCTTATCCTTACCCTCATACGTCTCGCCCTTCACCTTCACCTGCGCGCTAGCCAGGATCTTCCCGTCCTGACCCGCCAGTTTCCCGTTGAGGTCTCGGTAGACTTTCGCCTCATCACCCACCTTACCGACGATCTTGATTTCAGGCTGCTCCGCACCCGCCAACGCTTTACCCGTCGTTGGATCCAAAGGCAAGTTCGTACCAGGCTTCACGTACCCAGGCTTCGTCGGCCCCAAAGGCTTCGTCGGATCCAAAGGCTTCGTCGGATCCAAAGGCACCGGAACCACACCAATAACATCACCACCCGGCGTTTTGACACTGGTGATCTCGCCTCCGTTGGCGTCCACCAGCGTCTCGCTATGCGTCGCAACGTCATGCTTACGGTAGACTCCGTCGTCGACGCCGCCCACCTTAGTCGGGTTTGTAATACCCGCCTCGCGCTGAGCGCTACCCGAACTATCAACAATCACACCCTTAACCGGGGAGTTGCCCGCCATCAGGACCTTCGTCCTCGGATTGAGCGGCGTACCGCTCGCATTCGCAACCAGCTTGCCTGTCAGCAGATCTCGGAACACCTTCTGACCATCGACCGTAAGGTAATGAGGCAACTCTATGTTGCCGCCCATATCCTTACGCGCTTGCTCACGTATTGACTGGTCAGCAAACACCAGCTCGCCGTTAGTCACAGTGCCGTCAAATTCCTTTTCCACGCCCGCTTTCGCAGTCGTCTTATCCTTACCCTCATACGTCTCGCCCTTCACCTTCACCTGCGCGCTAGCCAGGATCTTCCCGTCCTGACCCGCCAGTTTCCCGTTGAGGTCTCGGTAGACTTTCGCCTCATCACCCACCTTACCGACGATCTTGATTTCAGGCTGCTCCGCACCCGCCAACGCTTTACCCGTCGTTGGATCCAAAGGCAAGTTCGTACCAGGCTTCACGTACCCAGGCTTCGTCGGCCCCAAAGGCTTCGTCGGATCCAAAGGCACCGGAACCACACCAATAACATCACCACCCGGCGTTTTGACACTGGTGATCTCGCCTCCGTTGGCGTCCACCAGCGTCTCGCTATGCGTCGCAACGTCATGCTTACGGTAGACTCCGTCGTCGACGCCGCCCACCTTAGTCGGGTTTGTAATACCCGCCTCGCGCTGAGCGCTACCCGAACTATCAACAATCACACCCTTAACCGGGGAGTTGCCCGCCATCAGGACCTTCGTCCTCGGATTGAGCGGCGTACCGCTCGCATTCGCAACCAGCTTGCCTGTCAGCAGATCTCGGAACACCTTCTGACCATCGACCGTAAGGTAATGAGGCAACTCTATGTTGCCGCCCATATCCTTACGCGCTTGCTCACGTATTGACTGGTCAGCAAACACCAGCTCGCCGTTAGTCACAGTGCCGTCAAATTCCTTTTCCACGCCCGCTTTCGCAGTCGTCTTATCCTTACCCTCATACGTCTCGCCCTTCACCTTCACCTGCGCGCTAGCCAGGATCTTCCCGTCCTGACCCGCCAGTTTCCCGTTGAGGTCTCGGTAGACTTTCGCCTCATCACCCACCTTACCGACGATCTTGATTTCAGGCTGCTCCGCACCCGCCAACGCTTTACCCGTCGTTGGATCCAAAGGCAAGTTCGTACCAGGCTTCACGTACCCAGGCTTCGTCGGCCCCAAAGGCTTCGTCGGATCCAAAGGCTTCGTCGGATCCAAAGGCACCGGAACCACACCAATAACATCACCACCCGGCGTTTTGACACTGGTGATCTCGCCTCCGTTGGCGTCCACCAGCGTCTCGCTATGCGTCGCAACGTCATGCTTACGGTAGACTCCGTCGTCGACGCCGCCCACCTTAGTCGGGTTTGTAATACCCGCCTCGCGCTGAGCGCTACCCGAACTATCAACAATCACACCCTTAACCGGGGAGTTGCCCGCCATCAGGACCTTCGTCCTCGGATTGAGCGGCGTACCGCTCGCATTCGCAACCAGCTTGCCTGTCAGCAGATCTCGGAACACCTTCTGACCATCGACCGTAAGGTAATGAGGCAACTCTATGTTGCCGCCCATATCCTTACGCGCTTGCTCACGTATTGACTGGTCAGCAAACACCAGCTCGCCGTTAGTCACAGTGCCGTCAAATTCCTTTTCCACGCCCGCTTTCGCAGTCGTCTTATCCTTACCCTCATACGTCTCGCCCTTCACCTTCACCTGCGCGCTAGCCAGGATCTTCCCGTCCTGACCCGCCAGTTTCCCGTTGAGGTCTCGGTAGACTTTCGCCTCATCACCCACCTTACCGACGATCTTGATTTCAGGCTGCTCCGCACCCGCCAACGCTTTACCCGTCGTTGGATCCAAAGGCAAGTTCGTACCAGGCTTCACGTACCCAGGCTTCGTCGGCCCCAAAGGCTTCGTCGGATCCAAAGGCTTCGTCGGATCCAAAGGCACCGGAACCACACCAATAACATCACCACCCGGCGTTTTGACACTGGTGATCTCGCCTCCGTTGGCGTCCACCAGCGTCTCGCTATGCGTCGCAACGTCATGCTTACGGTAGACTCCGTCGTCGACGCCGCCCACCTTAGTCGGGTTTGTAATACCCGCCTCGCGCTGAGCGCTACCCGAACTATCAACAATCACACCCTTAACCGGGGAGTTGCCCGCCATCAGGACCTTCGTCCTCGGATTGAGCGGCGTACCGCTCGCATTCGCAACCAGCTTGCCTGTCAGCAGATCTCGGAACACCTTCTGACCATCGACCGTAAGGTAATGAGGCAACTCTATGTTGCCGCCCATATCCTTACGCGCTTGCTCACGTATTGACTGGTCAGCAAACACCAGCTCGCCGTTAGTCACAGTGCCGTCAAATTCCTTTTCCACGCCCGCTTTCGCAGTCGTCTTATCCTTACCCTCATACGTCTCGCCCTTCACCTTCACCTGCGCGCTAGCCAGGATCTTCCCGTCCTGACCCGCCAGTTTCCCGTTGAGGTCTCGGTAGACTTTCGCCTCATCACCCACCTTACCGACGATCTTGATTTCAGGCTGCTCCGCACCCGCCAACGCTTTACCCGTCGTTGGATCCAAAGGCAAGTTCGTACCAGGCTTCACGTACCCAGGCTTCGTCGGCCCCAAAGGCTTCGTCGGATCCAAAGGCACCGGAACCACACCAATAACATCACCACCCGGCGTTTTGACACTGGTGATCTCGCCTCCGTTGGCGTCCACCAGCGTCTCGCTATGCGTCGCAACGTCATGCTTACGGTAGACTCCGTCGTCGACGCCGCCCACCTTAGTCGGGTTTGTAATACCCGCCTCGCGCTGAGCGCTACCCGAACTATCAACAATCACACCCTTAACCGGGGAGTTGCCCGCCATCAGGACCTTCGTCCTCGGATTGAGCGGCGTACCGCTCGCATTCGCAACCAGCTTGCCTGTCAGCAGATCTCGGAACACCTTCTGACCATCGACCGTAAGGTAATGAGGCAACTCTATGTTGCCGCCCATATCCTTACGCGCTTGCTCACGTATTGACTGGTCAGCAAACACCAGCTCGCCGTTAGTCACAGTGCCGTCAAATTCCTTTTCCACGCCCGCTTTCGCAGTCGTCTTATCCTTACCCTCATACGTCTCGCCCTTCACCTTCACCTGCGCGCTAGCCAGGATCTTCCCGTCCTGACCCGCCAGTTTCCCGTTGAGGTCTCGGTAGACTTTCGCCTCATCACCCACCTTACCGACGATCTTGATTTCAGGCTGCTCCGCACCCGCCAACGCTTTACCCGTCGTTGGATCCAAAGGCAAGTTCGTACCAGGCTTCACGTACCCAGGCTTCGTCGGCCCCAAAGGCTTCGTCGGATCCAAAGGCTTCGTCGGATCCAAAGGCACCGGAACCACACCAATAACATCACCACCCGGCGTTTTGACACTGGTGATCTCGCCTCCGTTGGCGTCCACCAGCGTCTCGCTATGCGTCGCAACGTCATGCTTACGGTAGACTCCGTCGTCGACGCCGCCCACCTTAGTCGGGTTTGTAATACCCGCCTCGCGCTGAGCGCTACCCGAACTATCAACAATCACACCCTTAACCGGGGAGTTGCCCGCCATCAGGACCTTCGTCCTCGGATTGAGCGGCGTACCGCTCGCATTCGCAACCAGCTTGCCTGTCAGCAGATCTCGGAACACCTTCTGACCATCGACCGTAAGGTAATGAGGCAACTCTATGTTGCCGCCCATATCCTTACGCGCTTGCTCACGTATTGACTGGTCAGCAAACACCAGCTCGCCGTTAGTCACAGTGCCGTCAAATTCCTTTTCCACGCCCGCTTTCGCAGTCGTCTTATCCTTACCCTCATACGTCTCGCCCTTCACCTTCACCTGCGCGCTAGCCAGGATCTTCCCGTCCTGACCCGCCAGTTTCCCGTTGAGGTCTCGGTAGACTTTCGCCTCATCACCCACCTTACCGACGATCTTGATTTCAGGCTGCTCCGCACCCGCCAACGCTTTACCCGTCGTTGGATCCAAAGGCAAGTTCGTACCAGGCTTCACGTACCCAGGCTTCGTCGGCCCCAAAGGCTTCGTCGGATCCAAAGGCTTCGTCGGATCCAAAGGCACCGGAACCACACCAATAACATCACCACCCGGCGTTTTGACACTGGTGATCTCGCCTCCGTTGGCGTCCACCAGCGTCTCGCTATGCGTCGCAACGTCATGCTTACGGTAGACTCCGTCGTCGACGCCGCCCACCTTAGTCGGGTTTGTAATACCCGCCTCGCGCTGAGCGCTACCCGAACTATCAACAATCACACCCTTAACCGGGGAGTTGCCCGCCATCAGGACCTTCGTCCTCGGATTGAGCGGCGTACCGCTCGCATTCGCAACCAGCTTGCCTGTCAGCAGATCTCGGAACACCTTCTGACCATCGACCGTAAGGTAATGAGGCAACTCTATGTTGCCGCCCATATCCTTACGCGCTTGCTCACGTATTGACTGGTCAGCAAACACCAGCTCGCCGTTAGTCACAGTGCCGTCAAATTCCTTTTCCACGCCCGCTTTCGCAGTCGTCTTATCCTTACCCTCATACGTCTCGCCCTTCACCTTCACCTGCGCGCTAGCCAGGATCTTCCCGTCCTGACCCGCCAGTTTCCCGTTGAGGTCTCGGTAGACTTTCGCCTCATCACCCACCTTACCGACGATCTTGATTTCAGGCTGCTCCGCACCCGCCAACGCTTTACCCGTCGTTGGATCCAAAGGCAAGTTCGTACCAGGCTTCACGTACCCAGGCTTCGTCGGCCCCAAAGGCTTCGTCGGATCCAAAGGCTTCGTCGGATCCAAAGGCACCGGAACCACACCAATAACATCACCACCCGGCGTTTTGACACTGGTGATCTCGCCTCCGTTGGCGTCCACCAGCGTCTCGCTATGCGTCGCAACGTCATGCTTACGGTAGACTCCGTCGTCGACGCCGCCCACCTTAGTCGGGTTTGTAATACCCGCCTCGCGCTGAGCGCTACCCGAACTATCAACAATCACACCCTTAACCGGGGAGTTGCCCGCCATCAGGACCTTCGTCCTCGGATTGAGCGGCGTACCGCTCGCATTCGCAACCAGCTTGCCTGTCAGCAGATCTCGGAACACCTTCTGACCATCGACCGTAAGGTAATGAGGCAACTCTATGTTGCCGCCCATATCCTTACGCGCTTGCTCACGTATTGACTGGTCAGCAAACACCAGCTCGCCGTTAGTCACAGTGCCGTCAAATTCCTTTTCCACGCCCGCTTTCGCAGTCGTCTTATCCTTACCCTCATACGTCTCGCCCTTCACCTTCACCTGCGCGCTAGCCAGGATCTTCCCGTCCTGACCCGCCAGTTTCCCGTTGAGGTCTCGGTAGACTTTCGCCTCATCACCCACCTTACCGACGATCTTGATTTCAGGCTGCTCCGCACCCGCCAACGCTTTACCCGTCGTTGGATCCAAAGGCAAGTTCGTACCAGGCTTCACGTACCCAGGCTTCGTCGGCCCCAAAGGCTTCGTCGGATCCAAAGGCACCGGAACCACACCAATAACATCACCACCCGGCGTTTTGACACTGGTGATCTCGCCTCCGTTGGCGTCCACCAGCGTCTCGCTATGCGTCGCAACGTCATGCTTACGGTAGACTCCGTCGTCGACGCCGCCCACCTTAGTCGGGTTTGTAATACCCGCCTCGCGCTGAGCGCTACCCGAACTATCAACAATCACACCCTTAACCGGGGAGTTGCCCGCCATCAGGACCTTCGTCCTCGGATTGAGCGGCGTACCGCTCGCATTCGCAACCAGCTTGCCTGTCAGCAGATCTCGGAACACCTTCTGACCATCGACCGTAAGGTAATGAGGCAACTCTATGTTGCCGCCCATATCCTTACGCGCTTGCTCACGTATTGACTGGTCAGCAAACACCAGCTCGCCGTTAGTCACAGTGCCGTCAAATTCCTTTTCCACGCCCGCTTTCGCAGTCGTCTTATCCTTACCCTCATACGTCTCGCCCTTCACCTTCACCTGCGCGCTAGCCAGGATCTTCCCGTCCTGACCCGCCAGTTTCCCGTTGAGGTCTCGGTAGACTTTCGCCTCATCACCCACCTTACCGACGATCTTGATTTCAGGCTGCTCCGCACCCGCCAACGCTTTACCCGTCGTTGGATCCAAAGGCAAGTTCGTACCAGGCTTCACGTACCCAGGCTTCGTCGGCCCCAAAGGCTTCGTCGGATCCAAAGGCACCGGAACCACACCAATAACATCACCACCCGGCGTTTTGACACTGGTGATCTCGCCTCCGTTGGCGTCCACCAGCGTCTCGCTATGCGTCGCAACGTCATGCTTACGGTAGACTCCGTCGTCGACGCCGCCCACCTTAGTCGGGTTTGTAATACCCGCCTCGCGCTGAGCGCTACCCGAACTATCAACAATCACACCCTTAACCGGGGAGTTGCCCGCCATCAGGACCTTCGTCCTCGGATTGAGCGGCGTACCGCTCGCATTCGCAACCAGCTTGCCTGTCAGCAGATCTCGGAACACCTTCTGACCATCGACCGTAAGGTAATGAGGCAACTCTATGTTGCCGCCCATATCCTTACGCGCTTGCTCACGTATTGACTGGTCAGCAAACACCAGCTCGCCGTTAGTCACAGTGCCGTCAAATTCCTTTTCCACGCCCGCTTTCGCAGTCGTCTTATCCTTACCCTCATACGTCTCGCCCTTCACCTTCACCTGCGCGCTAGCCAGGATCTTCCCGTCCTGACCCGCCAGTTTCCCGTTGAGGTCTCGGTAGACTTTCGCCTCATCACCCACCTTACCGACGATCTTGATTTCAGGCTGCTCCGCACCCGCCAACGCTTTACCCGTCGTTGGATCCAAAGGCAAGTTCGTACCAGGCTTCACGTACCCAGGCTTCGTCGGCCCCAAAGGCTTCGTCGGATCCAAAGGCTTCGTCGGATCCAAAGGCACCGGAACCACACCAATAACATCACCACCCGGCGTTTTGACACTGGTGATCTCGCCTCCGTTGGCGTCCACCAGCGTCTCGCTATGCGTCGCAACGTCATGCTTACGGTAGACTCCGTCGTCGACGCCGCCCACCTTAGTCGGGTTTGTAATACCCGCCTCGCGCTGAGCGCTACCCGAACTATCAACAATCACACCCTTAACCGGGGAGTTGCCCGCCATCAGGACCTTCGTCCTCGGATTGAGCGGCGTACCGCTCGCATTCGCAACCAGCTTGCCTGTCAGCAGATCTCGGAACACCTTCTGACCATCGACCGTAAGGTAATGAGGCAACTCTATGTTGCCGCCCATATCCTTACGCGCTTGCTCACGTATTGACTGGTCAGCAAACACCAGCTCGCCGTTAGTCACAGTGCCGTCAAATTCCTTTTCCACGCCCGCTTTCGCAGTCGTCTTATCCTTACCCTCATACGTCTCGCCCTTCACCTTCACCTGCGCGCTAGCCAGGATCTTCCCGTCCTGACCCGCCAGTTTCCCGTTGAGGTCTCGGTAGACTTTCGCCTCATCACCCACCTTACCGACGATCTTGATTTCAGGCTGCTCCGCACCCGCCAACGCTTTACCCGTCGTTGGATCCAAAGGCAAGTTCGTACCAGGCTTCACGTACCCAGGCTTCGTCGGCCCCAAAGGCTTCGTCGGATCCAAAGGCACCGGAACCACACCAATAACATCACCACCCGGCGTTTTGACACTGGTGATCTCGCCTCCGTTGGCGTCCACCAGCGTCTCGCTATGCGTCGCAACGTCATGCTTACGGTAGACTCCGTCGTCGACGCCGCCCACCTTAGTCGGGTTTGTAATACCCGCCTCGCGCTGAGCGCTACCCGAACTATCAACAATCACACCCTTAACCGGGGAGTTGCCCGCCATCAGGACCTTCGTCCTCGGATTGAGCGGCGTACCGCTCGCATTCGCAACCAGCTTGCCTGTCAGCAGATCTCGGAACACCTTCTGACCATCGACCGTAAGGTAATGAGGCAACTCTATGTTGCCGCCCATATCCTTACGCGCTTGCTCACGTATTGACTGGTCAGCAAACACCAGCTCGCCGTTAGTCACAGTGCCGTCAAATTCCTTTTCCACGCCCGCTTTCGCAGTCGTCTTATCCTTACCCTCATACGTCTCGCCCTTCACCTTCACCTGCGCGCTAGCCAGGATCTTCCCGTCCTGACCCGCCAGTTTCCCGTTGAGGTCTCGGTAGACTTTCGCCTCATCACCCACCTTACCGACGATCTTGATTTCAGGCTGCTCCGCACCCGCCAACGCTTTACCCGTCGTTGGATCCAAAGGCAAGTTCGTACCAGGCTTCACGTACCCAGGCTTCGTCGGCCCCAAAGGCTTCGTCGGATCCAAAGGCTTCGTCGGATCCAAAGGCACCGGAACCACACCAATAACATCACCACCCGGCGTTTTGACACTGGTGATCTCGCCTCCGTTGGCGTCCACCAGCGTCTCGCTATGCGTCGCAACGTCATGCTTACGGTAGACTCCGTCGTCGACGCCGCCCACCTTAGTCGGGTTTGTAATACCCGCCTCGCGCTGAGCGCTACCCGAACTATCAACAATCACACCCTTAACCGGGGAGTTGCCCGCCATCAGGACCTTCGTCCTCGGATTGAGCGGCGTACCGCTCGCATTCGCAACCAGCTTGCCTGTCAGCAGATCTCGGAACACCTTCTGACCATCGACCGTAAGGTAATGAGGCAACTCTATGTTGCCGCCCATATCCTTACGCGCTTGCTCACGTATTGACTGGTCAGCAAACACCAGCTCGCCGTTAGTCACAGTGCCGTCAAATTCCTTTTCCACGCCCGCTTTCGCAGTCGTCTTATCCTTACCCTCATACGTCTCGCCCTTCACCTTCACCTGCGCGCTAGCCAGGATCTTCCCGTCCTGACCCGCCAGTTTCCCGTTGAGGTCTCGGTAGACTTTCGCCTCATCACCCACCTTACCGACGATCTTGATTTCAGGCTGCTCCGCACCCGCCAACGCTTTACCCGTCGTTGGATCCAAAGGCAAGTTCGTACCAGGCTTCACGTACCCAGGCTTCGTCGGCCCCAAAGGCTTCGTCGGATCCAAAGGCACCGGAACCACACCAATAACATCACCACCCGGCGTTTTGACACTGGTGATCTCGCCTCCGTTGGCGTCCACCAGCGTCTCGCTATGCGTCGCAACGTCATGCTTACGGTAGACTCCGTCGTCGACGCCGCCCACCTTAGTCGGGTTTGTAATACCCGCCTCGCGCTGAGCGCTACCCGAACTATCAACAATCACACCCTTAACCGGGGAGTTGCCCGCCATCAGGACCTTCGTCCTCGGATTGAGCGGCGTACCGCTCGCATTCGCAACCAGCTTGCCTGTCAGCAGATCTCGGAACACCTTCTGACCATCGACCGTAAGGTAATGAGGCAACTCTATGTTGCCGCCCATATCCTTACGCGCTTGCTCACGTATTGACTGGTCAGCAAACACCAGCTCGCCGTTAGTCACAGTGCCGTCAAATTCCTTTTCCACGCCCGCTTTCGCAGTCGTCTTATCCTTACCCTCATACGTCTCGCCCTTCACCTTCACCTGCGCGCTAGCCAGGATCTTCCCGTCCTGACCCGCCAGTTTCCCGTTGAGGTCTCGGTAGACTTTCGCCTCATCACCCACCTTACCGACGATCTTGATTTCAGGCTGCTCCGCACCCGCCAACGCTTTACCCGTCGTTGGATCCAAAGGCAAGTTCGTACCAGGCTTCACGTACCCAGGCTTCGTCGGCCCCAAAGGCTTCGTCGGATCCAAAGGCACCGGAACCACACCAATAACATCACCACCCGGCGTTTTGACACTGGTGATCTCGCCTCCGTTGGCGTCCACCAGCGTCTCGCTATGCGTCGCAACGTCATGCTTACGGTAGACTCCGTCGTCGACGCCGCCCACCTTAGTCGGGTTTGTAATACCCGCCTCGCGCTGAGCGCTACCCGAACTATCAACAATCACACCCTTAACCGGGGAGTTGCCCGCCATCAGGACCTTCGTCCTCGGATTGAGCGGCGTACCGCTCGCATTCGCAACCAGCTTGCCTGTCAGCAGATCTCGGAACACCTTCTGACCATCGACCGTAAGGTAATGAGGCAACTCTATGTTGCCGCCCATATCCTTACGCGCTTGCTCACGTATTGACTGGTCAGCAAACACCAGCTCGCCGTTAGTCACAGTGCCGTCAAATTCCTTTTCCACGCCCGCTTTCGCAGTCGTCTTATCCTTACCCTCATACGTCTCGCCCTTCACCTTCACCTGCGCGCTAGCCAGGATCTTCCCGTCCTGACCCGCCAGTTTCCCGTTGAGGTCTCGGTAGACTTTCGCCTCATCACCCACCTTACCGACGATCTTGATTTCAGGCTGCTCCGACTTTAGAAAAGCAACCCTTGCCTTAGCAGCCTCGATCGCAGCCAGTGCTTCAGCGACCGTCTTCGATGGCCGCGCCAACTCAAGCTTAGCCAACTCAGCCCTTACAGCCTCGTCAGCATCACCCGCTTCGCTAAGCAGTTTTTTCGCATCGCGAAGGTCGCGCAAAGGCTGAATAACTTGCATTAATTCTGAAACCGTTAAAATATTGCTAGCATCTGGATCGCGAAGAAGCTCTCTCTCTTTCGGGGCAAGGGCATCTACTGCTGCAAGTACCGCCACCCGAGCCTCCAAATCGTTGTAAGTAGACGGGTTCATATGCAACCTCTCTATCACAGAGGGGGCCATTAAGCGCATTGCGTAGTCGGCGCTGTGTTCAAGAACTCTACGCACGCCGTCGCTAGTCGCCGTCCCCAAATTAGAGCCTCTCGAGTCCAGCACAAGGCGGCCAGCTCCGAATAGGTAACTATTAAAAGATTGAAGATCAAATACGGCATGACCTGTGACTAAATTAACATGGCCGAGCTTGATGCTGCGTCCGCCGCCGACGACACAATAAAAATCGCCGTTTGAGCGCAGAACTAAGTCAGCCTCACTCACAGTGTTGGTACCATGATCGACCGACAGGCCGCCAATTTCGATCTCGGAGGCACTGTAGAACCCCCCCGCACTACGAATCGGATGCTGATATTCCTCCTTCCCTACCACCCCAACATCATGGCCATCAACTTCGTCATAAAGATGCTCAGCTCCATCCAGCTGCCGCCCATCTTCTACGTAGAAATATCCATCCTTACCGAGATACACCTTCAAGCCGTTGGCAGTTTTTAACGGGAGCTCCGTCAACGCGTCAACACCAGACAGGCTAACCTTGCCTGCAACCGCCACCAAAAGCCCCGTATCCAATATCGTCGACTTGAGCGAAATCTCCCCCGCCGGCACAACCAGGCCACCCGACAGCTTCAGCACCTTACTAGCTTCGACATTGATCTGCCCGTGGGACTGGCTATTCGCCGTAATCACACTACGAACAGCTTGAGTCACATGCGCAGTGCCAGCACCACCAATATTGACCTCGGTAGGTGCCACGGTCTTTTCATCACCCACCGCCACATTGCCGTCGATTGCAATCTCCGGCGCGCGAATGCCCACCTTGCCTGCGGCGGCCTGGATATCGCCGACATGGGAGAGGCCACCACCGGAGGTCAATGTCGTTGAACTGCCAACGCCACGACTGTTGTTGGTGATCTTGCCGGAGCTGCTCAACAACGATCGCATCAGCGCGTTGCGCCCGGTCGCGTTCAGTAGAATGGAGCCGTCGCGCATCGATTCGCCAATCACCAGATCGCCCGAGTTGGCCACCAATGCGTCCATTGACTGCTGGTCGACGGTAACGTCAAAGCCGCCCAGATGAATAGTGGAGGCCGCAGCCCCCGCAACCATTGCGATGCCGCGCTCCTTGGCTGCAGGATCGGTGCCGGCGGTGATAACGCCCGCATTGCTCACAACGTTTTCCGCCAGGAGGGCAACAAAGGATTTGGCGGTAATTTGCGCACCGGCGTCCACCTTGACAAATCCGGGAATTGTATTGCCGGTACTGGTGAACTGTAGGTTGTTGCCACCCTGCATAAAGGCTTCGTTGGCGATCCCCAAGGTGGTCGCGGTCAAAGCACCGACGTCCACCGATGCACCTTTACCGAACACCACGCCGTTGGGGTTAACGATAAAGACCCGACCATTGGCGCTCAGGATTCCATCGATAGTGGTCCGCCCTGCACCCACCACCCGATTAAGCGTGGCAGAGTCGGCGCCGGGCTGATTGAACTGCACCTTCTCGCCTTGGCCGATGTTGAAGTTATTCCAGTTGATCGCAGCGCGGTCAGATGTTTGATTAACGGTGGTAGTGCCAGGCGCATTGATCACGGCAGCCTGACCGGCGACCACGCTCCAGCCATCGACAGCCATCGCCGAACCAGCACTCAAAGCCACCACCGAAAGCGATAGCCGAGACAATAGCGCGAGCAGACGGCGCGAAAAAACACGCCATCTCGCAGCACTCCGACAAAAAAAACGAACATAAAGAGAATCCAAAGCCTTGCCCTCACACCACACACGAAATAACTCGATCTCGATAAAGACTGGCAATAAAATCCTCGGACTGCAGCGGGAAACCTCCCGGGGAGTGAGGGGAAATTTCTGCGGGCGCATCGGACATTGCGGCGGCAGCATAGCCACCCACCAAAAAACGTCAAACTCACCTAAAGATTCTTGCAAAACGAACTTTACCCCCTATATTAAAATTAAAAAGACGATCCAAACTGATACCACAAAGCCGATTGGCCGAAGGGGGAGGAGGAATCTAGCGCACCAAAAATTTGCAGCACCTTCTTTTATGATTACTTACAGCCCTCAGACCTGCCTAGGGCAGGAGGTACGACGGGGCGCAGAAAGCGCCAAGGTCAGCGCTAGTGTTTTTGAAGTTCTTGCGAAGACCTTGACAATCCCACAATCGGCAAATCACCACCAGGCAGCAGGCCCCCTCTGACAACCAGAGAAGATGACATTTAAGGTCTCGCTGGACGCATATCAACTTCATGGTAAGGAAATATACTATGAGCACACAAACGCTCGAAATTGGCGGCCTGTCGGTCGATCATGGTACCAACACTGTGAGTGAGGCTGACTTAGTTCTGCGCTCAAACGGCGATTTTTATTGTGTCGTCGTCGGCGGACGCAGCATCAAGCTCGGCCATGTTAATTTAGTCACAGGTCATGCCGTATTTGATCTTCAATCTTTTAATAGTTACCTATTCGGAGCTGGCCGCCTTGTGCTGGACTCGAGAGGCTCTAATTTGGGGACGGCGACTAGCGACGGCGTGCGTAGAGTTCTTGAACACAGCGCCGACTACGCAATGCGCTTAATGGCCCCCTCTGTGGTAGAGAGGTTGCATATGAACCCGTCTACTTACAACGAATTGGAGGCTCGGGTGGCGGTACTTGCAGCAGTAGATGCCCTTGCCCCGAAAGAGAGAGTGCTTCTTCGCGATCCAGATGCTAGCAATATTTTAACGGTTTCAGAATTACTCAGTTTAGTTCTTCCCGCGCTTGAGCGGCATGACATTACCATTACAAATAAGACAGGGGATGCGGCGAAGGTCTACGACGCACCAAATCAAAAACTTATGGATAGATACAGGACTCCGTTACCTGACGGTACACTGGTGACGGTGGCTGTCCATAAATTAGGTAGCAACGAACAGGTGTCGGGCGAAGCTACGATCAGAAACGGGCAACTGGAGCTGTCTGAGTCATTGAAACAAAAAATGACTGATTATGATATTTCGTCGAATTACCAGACGACCGATATGCAGCAGGTATACATGAACCGGCTGACGGGCAAGCTGGCAAAGAGGGATGGCACAGACTTTGCTGAAGGGACGAAGATCCTGCTAATGACGCAAACAGCGAAGACCAAGGGCTTGGTTGTAGGCGTCAATGGCAAACCACTGGCTCAGGCTGACGCGACGAATCCGACTCCTGTTGCATTGGATGAGGCCAGCATCCGTAGCGAGGTCGAGGCGTGGAACAAAAAGAATCCGGAAAATTTTCGGTATGCAGATCAAGAGATTACTCAGGCAAAGCTTGAATCGTCCAGCGTGTTTCGAGTACACAATCCAGTAACACATATCGAGACACTAGTGAGCGCGGACCTAATCCCATTGACGCAAGTGAAGATTAAAAACGATCTTATCGAAATCGTTCTATGCGCCCAGGTGTCGGGGACGCAGGTCCAGGTGCTGATGAACGACAAAGGCAAAGCCTTGAATTTTGATACATTCGACGTGCAGCCGGATAGACTCGTCGTAAAAACATACTCACCAACCCCTCCGCACCCCACGGCATGGGTGGTCGTGCGCAGCGACAGGCACCTTGTGGATCCCTCTAGCTTTCAACCCATGACACCGGAACTGAAACTCATGGATGTCTCAGTGTCCGGAATCGATTATGAGTACCTCGTGACAAAGAATGACAGTGAGGTTTTCGAACCCTCCACGATGAAACCTTCCTTGCCGAAGACCACCTTAACCAAAGCCATCGGACTGGATGGGGCAGAAGGCAACTTTTTGTCGAGTATCACGCAAGAGCTCGTACAGCTAACCGGGCGGTCACCCAAAGCACGATTAGTTCAGGTCGCTGCGGCGATTCCGCATAGCAACCTTCCGATCATGGTGACTGCAGATCTCCGGTTTCACCCATAAATAAGAGGTACGGCGGTTACTTTTATTTTTTGGACTCCGCGGTGGACTTGCCCCTACAAAACCGGACACCAACTCCCTGTTAAATTGATGCTGCCACCAAGCGCCTGAACTCCCTCGGCGAGCGATAGTTCAAAGCGCTGTGCGGATGCTGCTCGTTGTAATGTTCGAAGGCAATTGCCAGGTTACGCAACACCGTTTCCCGATCCGGTTTGGGCATGTGCGCCACGTAGTCACGCTTGATCGTCTTCACGAAGCTCTCCGCCATCCCGTTGCTCTGCGGGCTGCGAACTGGCGTGGTCACCGGCGGCAAGCCGATCTGTCGAGCAAACAGGCGTGTCTGTTCGGCGGTGTACGCCGAGCCGTTGTCGCTTAGCCATTGCACCGGCGTGGTGGGCAATTGATCACCGAAGCGCTTCTCCACGCTTTCCAGCATCAAGTCGCGGATATCATCGCCGCTGTACCCGGTCGGGCTTGCCACCCAGCCGATGGCTTCGCGATCACAGCAATCGAGGGCGAAGGTCACGCTCAGTTTGGCGCCATCCTCGCAGCGGAACTCAAAGCCGTCCGAGCACCAACGCGTATCGCTGGTTTTCACGGCAATACGGCCTTCGTGCCGACGCGGCACGCCGGGCTGTTTGAGTCGACGCTCCAGCAGCAAGTTGTGATCACGCATGACCCGGTAAACCCGCTTCACATTGATCGCCGGCAGCGAATGGGTTTCACGTTCCCGACGCAGTAATCCCCAGACACGACGGTAGCCATAGCTGGGCAACTCGCTGACCTGCTGTTGGATTTCAACCACCAACTCAGCGTCGCCCACAGGTCTGCTTCGCCGTGTCTTGGGCGATACCGATTGCTTGATTCGAACCGTTAATTGCGAGCGCGCCACACCGAGACATTCGCTGACCCGCTTCACTGGTCGTCCCCCGGCAACAAGGGTGAGTGTGCAATCCATTTTCGCGACCGGGCAATCTCCACGGCCTCTTTGAGGATTTCGGTTTCCATCGTTTTCTTGCCCAGCATCCGTTAGTTCACGGATCTGCTTGAGCGCATCGTTCAGCTCGGAGGCCGGCACCACGGCTTCGCCAGCACTGACCGCCGACAGGCTGCCGTCCTGATACAGCTTGCGCCACAGGAATAACTGGTTGGCATTGATGCCGTTGCGCCGAGCGACGACCGACACACTTTGCCCTGGCTCAAGGCTCTCGCGAACCATGGCCAGTTTTTGCTCCGGGCTCCAGCGGCGCCGCCGCTCCTGACCCAAAAGCTCACCACTCTTATCGTTGCTGTTAGTCATAAACATAACCGTTTGCCTATCCCTTATCATAAGGGGGAAACGGTGTCCTGTCTTTCATGGGGCTCGTTCAATAAGCTGCTAGCGCCGAGCGCGAACCCAGCAGCTCGATCCATAATCAGCTGCTAATCGCTCGCTAGAAAGGGCCTTACTGGCCTACGAGCACCACTCCCAGGTTTTTAAGCCCCCCCCACACTATTGCATAACTAAGCCGATTGCCAACAATGTGCCCCTCCTGCTCTTTGCTCTCACTTGCTCCTGGCATTAGCAGGCGAGTGAGGATGTCCTTCAATATAGATATAAGTGTCGCGCCCACGGAGCTTGGCTGACTAAACCAAACTCATAGCCGCTACTACCCGCTTTCCGCGTATGCGTCCGGGCATCACGCCTTGCGTGATTAGACCGGTGCCACCTATGCGGCAGCAACTGATCAATTTCACTCGCCCGCTGCGTCGGCAGGCGCGTAAGGACATCCTTCAGATACGCGTACGGATCATGCCCATTCAGCCGCGCAGACTGATCAAACTCATAATCGCCGCCGCCCGTTTGCCGCTGCGCAACGCCTCTGCAAGTCTAGTCAGCCGAAGGGAGTTTCACCCCTCGGCTGCTCACAGAGCCGTAAGTGACAGTCTCCCGTCATACGGCTCTTGATCACACATTCGATGCGCGTAGTAAAGAACAGCTCCGGATTCTCTCTTCGAACAAGACGCAGCCGATGCTCCGCTTGACGTATAGAGATTCGGTACTTGTTCTTCATCCATTTGAGCGGGCGCGATTGCAACGCGCTCCACAATAGATAGCTGAAGTTTCTTTACCAGAATTTACCGTAGCATTCAATCCATCCTCGAATCACGGCGTTGTACTTGCGAGAAAAATCCCTCAGGTCATCCGTAGTGGATCGACGGATGCGCCAGCGTTTGATCGTGTCTTGCCTGAAGCCACATCCTTTCAGCGTGCGAAGGTGCACCAGTACCGATCGCCTCTGTTTTCACAGCGCTAGCCATAGCCGTCATCTGCTTTCCTTCAAGTACTGACTAATCAAGTTCTCTCGCCATGAATGACCCTACGGAAGTCTGCCCACTTTCGCGTCGAGCAATGCTTCAGACCGTATCCTGCCCATTACAGGCCAGCCTTCGCTTTTTCCGTATTCCTCTACCCGCAACACCCACAGCGCTCCTTACGGTTCGCCTGCCGTTTCCGGCGGCGCTACGGGCTTACCCTGTTCCGTCTGAATTTCTGAGCGGGGCGACCCCCTCCTATTCGGCGGCGGCCCGCTGTCCATGATTACCCAGGAATCAAGAGGTTCATACCTGGCCGCGTACCGTTTTGGTTCAAGCCTGTCAGCACATTTGGCTTGTTGATCATGACGACGTTCAACAGAGGCTCACATATGTTGGTCGTTACATCTCGTTCCTAGCCCCTCACCACCTTTGTGCTGGTAGATTCCGCTTTCCCTCGCGGGTAGGCGTACCGAAAATTGGCGGGTACATTGTCCTCGGAGCTTCACACCGAGCTGTTACCAGCCCCGCATGTCCAGGTAGGAAACGGTTGATGGAACAACCGGTTTCATCAGGAGAAAAACTCTCCAGTAAAACAGAAATTTAGACGACCTCAGGTCGCACGGTTCCATTGCTCCCCAAATCCCTAAGCCGGTCTCACCGATCAAAAATCTGATGGCGCCGTTCTTTTGGTCGCGCGAGGAATGGCTATCACGCCATCCCACACGGTCCGTAAATTCGTAATTACCGTATTAAAGGTGAGTTTAGGGAGTGTAACGCCCATACTTAAAACTGCGTAGATTCGCTTAGGGATTGTCTGAAGTAGGCCGCTATTCTTCGACTGCTGAGCCATAGGTGCTTTCAAAAAACGGCAGCCGTTCAGAATCGATCAAGTCTGCCGCCTATTCCATCCATTTTTGTCGCTGCACGCGCCTCGCAGCAGCTATTTCCCTCATTAAGGACGTACCTCTCCTGCGCTGGAGAGCAAATATCGACGCGCCATCCAAAGGTTTGACAGGGCGAACAGCGTCACCATCTGAGCAGTGTTCTTCACCAAGCCTCGGAAGCGCACTTTCGTATAACCAAACTGACGCTTGATCACCCGAAATGGATGCTCAACCTTGGAGCGAACCTGGGCCTTGGCTTTCTCGATCTTGCGCATCGCTTTGTACAACGCGCTGCGTTTACCGTGTTTTTTGTAGGTACTGCGCCGGGATGCAATCTGCCAGATGACGTGGCGTCCCGCATGCTCTTCGCGCTTTTCGACACCGGTATAGCCTGCATCGGCGCAGACCACGTTCTCAGCACCGTGTAGCAGTTTGTCGACTTGGGTTATGTCCGCGACGTTGGCCGCAGTGACCACCACGCTGTGCACCAGCCCTGACTCATCGTCGACACCAATGTGAGCTTTGGCACCGAAGTAATACTGGTTACCTTTCTTTGTCTGGTGCATTTCCGGGTCGCGTTTGCCATCCTTGTTCTTGGTCGAACTGGGCGCATGAATCAGCGTGGCATCGACGATGGTGCCTTGTCGCAGTGATAAGCCACGGTCGCCCAGATAGCCATTGATCACGCCGAGAATACCAGCGGCCAACTCGTGCTTTTCCAGCAGGCGACGGAAGTTGAGGATGGTAGTTTCATCTGGGATCCGCTCCAGGCTCAGACCGGAAAACTGGCGCAAGATCGTCGTCTCGTACAGCGCTTCTTCCATCGCAGGATCGCTGTAACCGAACCAATTCTGCATGAGATGAACCCGCAGCATCGCCATCAAAGGATAGGCCGGACGACCACCTTCGCCCTTCGGGTAATGAGGTTCGATCAGGGCAATCAAACCCTTCCAGGGTACGACCCGATCCATCTCGATCAGGAACAATTCCTTGCGGGTCTGCTTGCGCTTACCGGCGTACTCGGCATCGGCGAAGGTCATTTGCTTCATTGAAAAGCTCGGCGATTGGTGTCCGGGGATTTTGCCAAATCAGGAAGTCTTTTTCAGGATTTCCTTAGGGCAAGCAATAATGCTTGCGGCTCCTTGAGTTGTTGCTTCCAAACGGTGCGATTTGGCGGGACAAACTGGCATTCCGCCCACAGGCGTCTATCATATTTCGAACGCAATACTACGCCGCCTCGGAGGTGTAAAACTTCGACACAATCAAAGATACTTATTGATAAGTTCGTCGCAGCAAATCACTTTTCGATCACCTCGCTCTCACTCGCCTTCAAGCCATCCACATTCAAGCTTAACTTAACGCCTGCAGAAAGATTTTCTGCATACACTTTAATGTTTGAACTATTCAGCCGCTTATATAACGACGGCGAAAGCGTCCCAACGATTTTAATGATCAACTGATTGACATTGTTAGCAGCCTTACTCGTATCAGGTGAAACCGTAACCTGCAGCTTCTCAAGCTGGGCACGTTCCAGCGCTGTCTTGGGAACCACCTGTTTGATCAACTCCACGTTGAATGCCCGTATCACTGCGTGGGCAGACGAGTCGTCCACTGCACCCAACTGGGTGTCCAACTGAAGGTGCGAGACAGCCGGCGCTGTATCCTCTACCTGCGTAAGTTTGACCGGTACGGTCACTGCCAGATTGAGGCACAATCGCGGTTTGTCACCGAATGACTGCCATAAGTTACCTAAGCCCGCCAACTGCTCTGAGGGCTCAATCACACGGGTTAGCACGCTCGGATCTTCTCCCTCCTCAGTCTTGCTGAGCAGTACAGTTTCCAGATTCAGCAAGGCATTGAGCATCTGGTTCATGACTTTCATCGTCTGACTTCGAGGCCCCACTACGGTTTCCTTAAGAGGATCCCAATAGGTCAGCAAATAGCAGCATTTCACTGCCACATATCTGGGGGCCGCCGATCGGGTGATACCCGGCAGACTATGCCGCAACTTCATATCTTCCTGAATGTCGTACAAGAAGACGCAGATGGTAGGCGCGTCAGGTGGATGGTCTTTGTCCGGCATATCAAAGCGAATCTGTCCCTCGGCAATGTCTACATAGGACAACAACGCGCCCTGGATTTGTTCATTCAGTTCCAAAATACGCACATCAGATACTTTGCTTGGAAGAGAATCGGCCATTTATTTTTCACCTTATAGAATCTATATACAGCGAACCCAAGTTTTACCCACCGCTAAGAGGTAAACTTGGCCATTAGGTACGAGACATTAGGCGCCCGGTTTTACCCAGTTCGCGACGCATTGCCCGCTCAATGTCGACCATGTCGACAGGGCGCTGGGCTCGCGCTGCGAGCCAACTGGCTAAAAGCGCGACGTTGCGGATGCCTGCCCCCGTCAGCTCGGCACGCTTGGCTAGATCAGCCCACTCAATACCCGCGCTCCGATCGACCCCGGCAGGCCAAATCTGCTCCCACATCTGAGTGCGTAACGCCACGTCAGGTGACTCGAAGCGCGCCATGAAGGTGAGTCGACGGGTAAACGCGCCATCAAGGTGAGCCCGATTATTGGTCGATAACACCACCAGGCCTGGATAATGCTCAAGCCGTTGCAACAGGTAGGAAACTTCGATATTTGCGTGACGATCATGGGCGCTGGTGACTTCGCTTCGTTTGCCAAACAACGCATCAGCCTCATCGAACAACAACACTCCTGTGTCGGCCAACGCCAAGTCGAAGATTTTCGACAGGTTTTTCTCAGTTTCGCCGACATATTTATTGACTACGGTCGACAGGTCTACCCGAATCAGGTCTAACCCGAGCTCAAAGGCGAGCGCTTCGGCAGCCATGGTTTTACCGGTACCCGAGTCCCCGTAGAACAATGCGCTGACGCCCACCCCGTAGGAGATTTTTTTCGCAAACCCTCGGTTGAGCACGTCATCCCGATGACTGATGGCGGCCAGGATTTCGTCCATCTGCTCGCGCAAGCCTTCACTGATGACCAGGTCTGACAGCCCTCGACGAGGCTCCAGACGTTGGGCGAGCGGACCGAACTGCTGCAGCGCCCTTGAACGCAGGGCCCGATAGATGTCTTGCCCATCTAACGCCGCGCTAGGCGCGCGTTGCTGAGCGTACCAATGCGCTTCGTGAACCGCATAATTGAGCGTATCAAGGTCGACGCGCGTTCGCTTCAGTAACTGGGGCAAATCGTCAGGGGAACTCGTAGCCGGCAGGCCCTCGGCGCATTGAAGCAACGCCACGCCGATGGCAGCTATATCGTCTTGAGCCGACTGGCGCGGCAGGGTCATTTTTAACCGTGGCAATTCACGCAACCCAGACCCATTAGCATCGGCGGCCAGTAACACCACGACCGGCTCACCATGCGTACGCAGTCGCACATCCAACGCACGCAGAAGCTTGGGGTGTGCTTGTTCAAAGCTTGTGAAGTTTTTGAATACCAACAGACCCGCACTCAACCGCGTCACATGCAATGCCTCGAGCAGCACCGGCCACGCCTCGTTTGCTTCTTCGGGCAGCGATTGAAGGTCAACTAAAAAGGCCTGGCGCCCTGCTTCTGCGGCGACATGCGCTAACATCTTGTCGCCCCCCTCTCCTCCCTCCAACAGTACCACCGGCGTTGTGGCACTTGCCTGCCCAAAACAAAACTGTTGCAGGTCCGTACCGAAGCGTCGCCACTCTGCTGAAAGTTCCAGCACGTTCGGCGCCATAGGCGTCAACCATTGACCAACATCCACCATCTTCTGAGATAACGGTACTACCCCGGTGCTAAGATATCCTACGACCGAACTTGCGGTGCATATATACAGTACATCCTCCCGACTCGAAGTCCGCCCAGACCGCTCCGATAAGTGTATCAGCCCGCCGTAACGCAAAGGCTGATCTGCCGCAGTTAGCCGCATGCGATGTTGCACACGATCACCTGGTGCACTGAACAACGATAAAATTAAGTCGATATGCGGCCATAACGCCTGCTCGTCGCCCTGTATATACGCCAACAATGCGCCATAGCGGGGTTCCAACACCGGCATCATGCCGAGCAGAATCGCGAGAACATCAAACTCTCTCAAGCCAAAGCGCTGCACTACCCCCGCCAACAGCTCAGGCAGGGGCGGCAATACGTCTGTGGGATTGGACTCCGAGGCACATGCATCAAGCCATTTAGGCCGCCCTCTGGGTACATACGCCGCTGACTCGAGCACATCCATGGGAATCATAATTGATTCAATATTAAAGCGATCATCTCCGCGCGCTTGCTGAGCCGCAAAATAGCGTTGGACAATCATATCGATCACTTCCAGCCAGGGTGCAAGCGCGTCCAGCGGCGATGAGATAACATGGCCTTGGCCCATGGTTCTGTCGGTGGGTGATTCAAATAAAGTCATAGTGCCCGCCACTTGAGAGATACAACGAGAGGTAGCCAAGGCAGCGTCAGGTGCGAAAGCGGCCACGGACAATCGCGCAACAAGACGTCTTGAGCTTGCGTGTTGAGGGTCAGTTGTACCCGCGCGTCACGGATCTCCAATTGGCCAGAACGTTGCAAAAACAATGCACGAAGGGCTGGTGCGTCAAACCCATCCAATCCAGGGATTTGGGCGAGCACGCCTTCAAGCCATGCATCCAGTTGCACTTGCTGGCCGCTGTCGAATGTCCGCCAAGTATCCGGGGCCTGCAAGATGCGTTCGGCGGGAAACCCGCACCAGTAGCAAAACTCTTCGAGACGCCAAAGGCCCAGCGTACTATCGCCCCATACCAAAGCGTCCAAGAGCATCACCGCTTGCACTTGTGCAGCCTCATCGATAAACCCGGACGAATCGATAAGCGTATGCGCCTCGAACAAGTCAGGCAGTAACGGCCACAGCAATACGATACCTGCGCCCGACAGGACCAGATCTTCGAGGCCATCTGCCGCCAATGGGGTAGTCCTGACTGACTGAAGCGACTGCTGCGGATGCGCCAACTTGCCAGAGGCCGTTGCCCTATTGCCTGAGGCGTCCTCCCGTTTCTCGTTGGCTGGCGCGGCATGAGTTAGTGGGCCAACTGACGGCTCCGCCTCAATGCCATGGTGAACCGCTGCGTCTAACATCGAACGCAGGTACTCGCCCTCTTCACTCTGGAGATGTTTAAACGACGTCCACCGAGATAGTAGGAGCCGTATTGCCAGCAGACTCGCTTCAGTGAAAGGCTCGGCCAACAACAACCGTCCCAGCGCATCTAATGGCCCCTGTAGTGGACTCTTACCTTGACGCCGCAAGCGCTGCTTATGCGACGGACTTCCCTCGAGGTGAACCGCATCGGCCATATACCATCGTTCTTGGCTCATCCGACGCCTCACTGCCTGGCCGCTCGCAGTGTCGCGCTGCAACACCAGGACGGCGGCCAGTGGCAGCCAGGCGCTGGCCTGGCGATCAGAAAGACCCAACCTTGTTGCGGCAGGGACCGTCGCCAATAGCCAACGGCTCACTCGCGCCAACACCGCAGGGTTAAACGTGGCTCCCAAGCGTTTGCTGCTCAGGCTACCTAGACAGCGCCACGCGAATTCGATGCGGCCCTGCCACGCAGCTTCATAGGTCTGCCACCGATCGAGCTGCGTATGCAGCCACTGACTTGGGCTGGAGGGAGGCAGCCAAAGGAGCGTCGAATGTCGCCGACCAGTGTCCAGATAGGCTAGCAACAATGCAAAGCTCGCATCCGCCATCTCGGGGCTAGGCGCAGCCGCTTGAAGCTCACTCTGCGTCCCCTGTGCCTGTGCATCGTCAACTCTGCTCACTGCAACGTGCAATGCCAACTCACGCGCTAACGCTTTGATCGCTCGTTCGCCGAGGTCATGCTCGAATCGCTGCGCGCATATATCACCGAGATTCAAACGCAGCGTGTCCAATACTAGCGAACCGCCACCTAATTCCTGTTGTACATGGACGAGACACCGTTCCAATTGGTCGCGAAACTCCTGATGAAACCAAAGGCTACAACGCTGTTGCAAAGGTTGTGCACTCAAACGTTGAGTGCGCAGTACCATACGTAAACGCTCTATTGTTATCGACATATTGAGAACCTTACGCGTACTCGGTGCATTATTGCTCTCCGTTCGCGTGCCATCTACTTTGAACCGGCACGCTCGTTGCCCGCAGACCAAGGCCCCTCAGCAAGGGGCGTGCTATGCCTCACCCAGCCAACGGCACACGCTAAAACTTGAGTAAATCGACTGCGGGGATGGATGCATCCTTCACATAGATCACCTGGGACTGATCCGCGATTATCATCCGATTTGCATTGACCGTTTCGCTCTTCAATGCCGCCGCCAAGTTATCACTTCGATCTTTGGATGCCACACGCACAAAACCGATCCCAGTGCGATGATCGACGGGTAACTCGCCAATCGACAAATATTGTAGCAACGTGTAAGACAAATCCCCGGCAGGCCGCCCAGCTGCTTGCCACCGCGAGTAGCACATTGAGAAGTTTTGAAAATCCCGAGCTGTTAGCCAATGTACATGGGTCACGATATGCGCCGGCACTGTGTCGCGGATGACGTCTTGCACCCACTGGTCCGTCGCATACGGGTCGTCGTGAGATGCGTCCAGCCAGGGGCGGGGCATCACAATGCTTAGCGTGAACGAAAACACATCATTCGTGTAATCAGCGACCCACCCGTAATTAAGTTGTTGAGCAGGGGTCGGCCATTTACTGCCAGTTTTTAGCTTTACTTTAAGCGTACCTAGCAGCGGGTCCACACCGCCATCCAACACCAGTAATTCAATATCGGGCAATGGCTCCGAAATTGCTTTCTCCAAAACATTCCAGATCCGACGGTCCTTTAGAAGGATGCTCTTGGGCAACTTACCAGGCTCACGCCATTCCAGCGGAAATGACTGCTGCACCACCAACGTTGCATCTTCTTTAGGGGCCGTCGGCCAGGGTTCCTTGAACGCCAATTGATGGACCACGCGTTTCAGCCAAATCTCGCTCGACTGCCACTGCCATGGAGGCGTATTGACCTTGGAATCCTCGACTAAACCCTGAGCATTCCATTTCAACCGATCATGCTGAGCCAAGTCGATGGAAACGATCGTCATACCCTTCAATGCTGGATCTTTGGCCCACGAGCTAGGGGGAGGAGGCTCGTCATTACCATTGACGGTCGGCGCCCCAAAAGCCCAACAGCGGTGAATAACGTTGGCAACGATGGGTCTAGAAGTACCATTTCGCAACTGAATCAGCTGCCCGGACTGCAAACCATCCCCCTCTTCTAGCGCCAAGTACAAATAACCTGGTTTGTCACCCAACCGCTCAATCATCTGAGCACGAGCCACGGCTTTCCAACTCTGGGTCAACAATTTTTCGGAGGGCACACTTGGTAATAATTGACGATGTTCAATCACATAGAACGGCAGGAGCGCAAAGTCAGGAGAAGCGGCAAAAAGCGTAGCTCCCACCCCCAAACGGGCAGACAAACGTTGCTGTAACGCTGAGACCATATCAATTTGAATCGACGCGCGTTTGTAGGCGATCGTCGGAATCGCCCCCAAGTAACCTTGCTGAACTTTGAGGAATTCATTTTCCTGGCTCCCGCCCGTGTTGGCCGCCTGCAATACTGAAACACGCTTAGTACGCGACTCACCAAAAAAGCGCAGCAAATAGTCCAGCAATTCAAGCTCTTTATCACCTGCCTTCGCGCCGACGGCCACAAGCTGTGAAAGAGCAGCCTGCTCATTAGCCGTTAATACTGCATTGAGCTGTTCGCTTGGTAGGCTGTCCGCGTCAAACACTTGCCAACGACCACCGCGAGACCGGGCCTGTGGATCACGGCGGTCAAACGACAGCAGCCAAGGCAGTTTGCGCAACAAATCCATCTCGTCGGCTAAGCACTGATCTAGTGGCAGTAAAAATCGCAATAGACTCTTAGCATCTTTACTCAATGAATCAGCATCCGCCTGCATGCCGTAAACCGCTGGCAGCAAGCTTGACGCTCCCGTGTACTGCCCGGGGTCGCGGTATTGCCCATAAGGCACCTGACGAACAACCTCCTCGGGCGGGGCCTCAAAGGGATCGAAAAGCGCGCTTAAGGCTTTTGCTACTTGATGCGTAGCCGAATGAGTTGCAATTACGCGGCCACGCTTGCGCAGGACGACCGATTGACAGAGCAGCTCCGCCAATGTGTTGGCTCCGGCTGCCAGCAAGGCCCAAGGTACGGGCAGTGTCAGTTCATCCAGAGTAAACTCAAGAAAGCTCGCTGGATTTTTCCCGGGCAACGTCGCGCTGATGCTGGCGACATGATTCACCCCTGTGATGCCTTCAATCGCCACCTGCAAGAGAGTCAGCGACTGCGTGAACTTCTTACCATCCGCAATCGTTGGCGCGAGGAACTTGATCCATCCATGCTTTAACTGCGGCCCCACATATATGTCCGACGCCACCTCATCCTCTAGTCGTTGCTCCGCGCTGCGTCGTTCGATCGGAGTCAGTAGTACAGTCGAGCACGCCTGATAAATCTGGGCGAGTAATGCGGCGAAATCCACCACGTCATCCTCAACCTCAATCGTCAAATTAAAGGTAACGGGGATATCGGTGAGGTAGTCAATTTGGCTGAATGCCTCACATAGATTGCGGTTAGCGTGCAGAAAGTCTGCTAGAACGGGTTCCGCTTGTGCTCGGGTCACACCGGGCGCACAGGCTAACCACAGCCGATATCCTCCGGATACCACCATAGCATTTTGGAGAACCGGATCGCTTTTCTGCGACACAAAACGGAATGTGCTGTGCGGATCAATAACATTGGTGTCTACCCCGCGCCCTTGGGCTGGCGGTTCTTCCATGTAAACGTAACGGTACCGGGTGTCAGGAGAACCTTCATTTAGCTGTGCGAAGTCCTCACGCAGTATCTGCACATCGCGAAAACAAAAGCGTTTCTTACCTTCAATATCTACCACTAGGTCGAGGATCGCTTTGCGGTAGTCTTCGTAAGTCACCGGCCCACATGTAAGCGCATGTTCCGGGCCAAATTCTGGCGCAAAGATACCTGGGCTCCTGCCCCCGTGTCCTACCCGGCGTTGCGTGTCAAATGCGCCTTCCGAGTGGGCTAGTGTAGAAGCCGGTGTAAGTAGATCTACCAGTGGGAAGCTCTGCCTAAATGACAGGTCCGCAACGTTGAAGGTCAAGGCCTGGAGCAGCGTGATGCCGGGGTCGTGTTCTCTGCGCTCCGTCCAACGTGCTCCTGCATACAACTGCAGCGCCTTTTGTACAGTTCCCCAGAGCGCCTCGAAATCGACGGGTTCTTCCACGTCGTCGTATGGAATGTCAGTCATCTATCATGTCCCTGTTGGAAGGGGTTGAGAAATTACACCAGAAAATCGTCGGGCATCTGAACCTCGAGGGTGATCCACTCCCCGATACGACTTGAACGTAGCAACTCGGTCTTTGTCTCCCACGCCACGCCGATGCGGAAAATCCCGTGGAGGCCAAGCGGCACCTTGATCTGAAACCGAGGCGGCGCTACGTCGGGCGAAAGGGAAATTGTTTTTGTAAGGTGCTTACCCTGCCTGGCGCTTACTTGATCGGGCGACAGTGAAATAGATATCCCCGTGTCGACGTCGTAGAGGCTCATTTTTTCCGGTTCATCACAGCCTTCTACATTCACCAAAACACCTGTCCCGGAAGACAGACGAACCACCTGCCCGTATTTCGACGCTGCCCAAATACGGATCGCCATTTTGTGATACGCCAAGGGCACGCACTCGACTACTGCAATTTCGTCGTGTTCCACCACACCACCTGGAGGGGTCTTTGTGCCATCGTCTCCGTCAATCAACAATGCCGTCAGTTGCTTGACCTCAGGTATTTGCATAATGCAGGCGCGGACTATCCGACGACTCAGCGATTTGCCGATAACGGTAGTCGCCGCCTGCTCCTCGCTCATCCATGGGCGAAACTCGCGCTCCAGCGTGTCGCGCACGAGCAGGTCGCCATACGACTGGCTAATGCCCATCTGATATTTGATCGTCCAACTCACCCGCACCGAGCGGTAACGCGGATTTTTGCAGGTAAACGTCAGCCAAGGTGAAGTCCGCGCCCGCAACCACGCCTCAAATGCGCTCAAATGCGCAATACTGTAGACTGGGCGCAAGGCGTTTTCGCTATCGTTGCCCAGTACCATCGGCATCACGACTAACTCCTGGGGCAAAGTGCCGTCCCGCGCGTTATCACGTCGCGGCTGCGGCAAGACGGCCACCTCACGAATCCCTGTGTCGTGCTCGCGCAGCAACGTCGCCAGATCCCAAGTGTCGAGTGCTCGCTCACGATGCCGCAGCCGTGCGGCCACCCGCGCGTAAAAATCTTCCAGAGATTCAGGTGGGCGGCCGCCAGTTGACACCCAAGGTTGAGTAACCTGCTGCACCGCGTCAGGCGCATTGAGCGCATGGGTCACAGAGCCTGCTGCCAGCGGCTGCAGGAAATGGTTGGCATCGACCTCTGTTGGGGCAATCAGCGTGGCCACACTCACATTGGTCGCTAACCCCATCAAGCGCGGCAGTGCCGGTACGCCCTCTTGCGGCAATGGAGTTTTCACCCGAGCGCGTAACCAATAACGCCCGGCTGGCATGCCTTTGGCGTTGTGTAATGCATCATCAGGCCACATCAGCGACCAAAGACCACTTTTTTCCCAATCTGCAGTTTCATCCGACAACTCATTACCTAGCGGCACCCAACTTTCACCGTATGCCAAGTACTCCCATCTGATGTTCTGTACAGGGCCAGGGCTTTTCAGCAACCAATACAGGCTCAGCAGTTGGCCAGGTTCAATTCCATCCACCCCCAAATAGATGTCGGCCGTCCCGCCACGATAAGCGTCATCTGTGGCCGCCCAGCCGAAGGGCGTGCTGACGAACTGGTGTTCAACGGTTTTGTCGCTCGCAGTGTAATCGACACGCACGGATTGCCACTGCGGCAGATAAGGAGGGTTCCAAGTCGGCGGTTCGACAATTGTGCTGCTGGGCATGTCGGTAACCTGTGTAATCACAGTCTCCTTATCCCCCAGCGTAGCGGTCGAGGTTGATGTTACTTTCTGAGTATTTAGGATGGTGCCTGGCGGCAAGCTAAGATGGTGTTGATATAACTCTGAGTAAAATGATTGCGCCAGACTCAGACGCAGATACCAAGGCCAATCTGCTGCTGTTGCGCTATCGGGCACCACTGTTGTCGCAAACCGTGACTCTACATTCAGAGATATGGCTAATGGCAGACCGGACGGAGCTTGTCCTTCTTCCTGCTTAAAGAGAGGAAGAGGTTTGGTGGCGCTCCCGAGAGGCGTCTCGTTTGTCATGGGAATGATATTCACCGAAAAAGCGGTGCTTGGGACCTCATCCCCTGTAAATAAATGTTTTTTGTCGTCAAAATGCTCGCCAACTCGGTAGCCTCCGTACCAAATTTTGAACGGCTGACTCGGTAGCCCAACCCAGTTCGGCGTGATTATGACCTCGTTGAGCTGTGCCCCCAATCTCACCCATTCAGGAGACACGAAGTTAACCCCACGCCCAGCGGACGCGGACTCTCCGAACGGTAACCCCGCCTGAATCTCATCCCCTTCATCGGTGATGCAGCGGACATTCGTCGCTCCCTGTACCTCCAACAACAACGACTCCACTCGTGCAATGGGCTCACCGTCTACCCGACGCAAGCGCAACAGCGGAGTCACGGCGTTCAAGCCTTCCAGTTCGGTGAGCTCCATCGGTACGCCCGTCTCATCGCTCAAGCGCAGGGCCCACACATTGGACTTGCCGGAGTCGCGTACGGCCATCATCGGCTGCCATACATGTTCTACGCTAATAGCGGCGTCCAATGCCGGAACTGCAGCCTCGAAGGTCAAAGTCCATACACGTTCACCACTAGCCGCCGCCAATAGCGGCGAACCAATAAAACGCGATGCGATGACGTCTTGATCAACCGCAGTCGATGCCACATCGCCACTGACCTTGCGTGCGAGCGCGCCCAAACGCAGTCCTTCAGCCGGCCACACACCTACCCCTTCCTCGAACGCCACCTGTGCACGTTGTTTGCCTCGGCAGAGATCATCCGGTACACACCAACGCAGGTCAGTCCACCGCGCGTGGTTGACCACAATCGGTCGATCTACACAATACTGCAGCGCATGGCCTTGACTGTCTTGGCCAGCCTCCAGTAACTGGCCGGCCATAATGATCTGTTCCTTGACAGTTTCCGCCAAGCCCCATTGCACCACGACTTGATCCGCCTGCGCGGGCGTGGGCATAAGGCCCAGAAGATTCCGATAATATAGATCACGAAAGCGTGCAGGAAACCGATTAAAGGCAGCACTGGGCGCCTCCAATATGCCCAATAACGCAAGTAAAAATGCCTGTTCAGGAGCAAGCGTGCCATCGGCACGCCCCGGATCTTGGTACCAATCTAGGCAACGCTGACGCACTTGCATCCATTCGAATGGCTCAGTTTCCTGACCCGCCTTCGAACCGAACATCAACTGCGCCCAGGTCATCCTGTCCGAGTTCCCCATTGATACTTGCTGGCCATAGACCCGTATTGCATCCAGCCGATAGGCCACAGAGCGCTCGTCCAAAACAAACGATTCTTTTACGTTATTCTCTTGTGTCATGGTTTTTCGTCTCCCTGCCTCTTGCGAGCGAACTCTAAACTCTTACAAGCTCCCTATAAGTACTAGCCCGCCATCACCCCAACTTCAGTGGCCATAAACATACCAGTCCCCATCGCTGGAACCATCGGGTCCGGAGCACCGGTGGAGGGATCGATCGCCGGTTGCATGGGTGTAAACATCACTTGAAACTGCGCGCCCTTACACAACGCGGGTTTGCCACCAACCTGCAACCAAGGCTGTGGTTGATTGGGAGCCAGCCCTATGATTTTCGCAATGCCCATTCCGGGCGTGATAAATTGCCCCTTCGTATAAGTCCCACTGATCTGAACCATTTTCTCGTCGCCCATTACACAGATCGCCTTGCCACCGATATTAGTCGGCACCATCGCGGTGATCGGAGCCTGCGGTGCATTGACCAACATCGGTCCAAACGTGGGATTGAGCTTTACCATATCCCCCTGCACCACTAGTTGATCGCTCATTGGAATGTCCCTCGAGCCCCTTCCGCTACATTGAGCGTTCCGCGCAGTTGTCCCATTAAACCGGTCTCCACATGTCTGTATACAATGGTTACCTGCAAGTGCCCTTCATACCTCGTATCCTTGTCCACTATTACCTGCAGCGCCTGCGCACGTGGCTCAAATGATGTAATGCTTTCATAAATCAGCGCCGTCACATGGGCCACCAGGCCTTCATCGATATTGGCAAACATGGCCGACTCCAAATCGCAGCCATAAGCGGGCCGCATCACACGCTCACCGGGCTGGGTTTGCAACAACACGCTAATGCTCTGAGTTATTCCAACGTCGCCATCCACCAATTGAATGCTGCTCGGACTTTCCCCGTCATACGCAGTTGGCTCCAGTACAAACGACGGAGGAAATGGCCAGCCGCCTTGTTGATTTGTCGCCATTCGGTGATCCTCCTTTTATGGTTTGAGTGAGGTCATCGGCGATTTCACATCCGCCTTGGCCTGACCGTCAATCTCTACACTTGGTCCTTTCAGGACCGCACCCACACTTTTAAGCGACAGCTCTGAGGTTGGACCGCCGTTAAACGACACGCCCTCTGTACCCTTGGCAGTGACAGAGGTGGCCTTCATCGATATTGACACCTGCGTCAGATCAACTTTGCTTTGCCCCGCCGCAAGCACTACGTCTTCGGCCGATAGGGCCATGGTGGTCTTGCCGCTCATCTTCACTGCCCCCCTATCGCTGGATACCGCCACGCCTTGATCTCCGCCCAATGTCAGGTGGCTTTTCGCACGCACCTGTACATCCTTTTCTTTGGCGCTCAGCGAAATCCCCCCCTTGGCAGTCGTGACGGAAAACTCACCCGCCTTCACGTCAAACGCCACACCCTTTTTGGCGTCCACAGTGATTTGTTGTAAGTTACTGCCTGCGCCAACACCCCACTCCATGTGCTGTGTCTTTTGGTCGAACTTGAGTCCCAAAGAAGCATCGCCCTTGTGAAAGACAAGGCCGCGCTTGTCGTTATCTATGACTGTCCAGCCCTCAGGGAGCTTATTTACCGGGTTGTTCATGGCCCCTATCATCACTAGGCTGCACGGGTCTCCCGCCATCGTGCAAAGAAGCACCTCGTCGCCGGTTTGTGGATACAGCCACATCGCAGCACTCTTGGACGCATACGCACCGCTGTACCGTGCTCGCACCTGCCCTTCAATCCCAGCCACATCGACCCACACCTCGTTCCAACCCTGGCGCGAATGCGTCTTGTCGTAGGCGCATACACGCCCGACCACAGTGCCGCCGGGGGCAGGAACCTCCACCCACGATGCAGACTGCGTCGTCAGACCCACAGAAAACGTGGTCCTGCAGTCAGCTAACCGTGCGTCAAACTCATGTTCAACTGCCGTAATCAGTCCTTCGCCGCAAAGCCCTTTCTCGAACTTTTCAAGCTTGAGCATTGCACCAACCAACCCCATCATGCAGCCACGCAACACCACAGTGCCGCGCGCAGCTTGAATCTCAGAGGATAAAATTAACCCATTCGCCCGGCCCTTAGACGTAGCCCCACCATTGGGCGCGGGCCAGCCGCAGTCCATCAAATGCGAGTCGGCCGAGGTGAGAGGTTTGATCGTGCTCACATCGAAACAACCATGCCCGTGCAACACTGACTCGCCTCGCACCTTAATTCCCGCTTGTTTTTGCACATCGTGCTGCTCAAGCCACACCGATTTTGGTGCATGTAAAGCTGATTGCTTCCAGCTCAATTGCTCGACGTGATCTTTGTCGCCAAGCACACTCACCACGTCCTTGCACCACCCGACAGGCGCGACCCGGCCGCCCTTCACCTCAGGCCAAAAACATACGCCATTGCGCCAAAGCAAAGCTTTGGCGAACTCCCATACCGAAGCGCCGAATGGCCAATGAATGGTTTGGTCACGCTTAGTGGTCAGACTATGGCTTTTATCGGCCTGAATGACGGCCACACCTAACAGCGTTTTCAAAATGTCGGCATCTGACTTGCTCTGAAACGAACGGCCTGAAAAGTTCGACTGCAAGTGCACCAGTTCATGCTTGACCTTGATTTCAACCACCGCCGATCCAGCTAGCACCTCACATGCCGCCTGCTCGACCACTCCCGAAAACAGCGGAATCCACGCAGTCTTTCCGACCTCACGTACCTGGATCGATGTCGATGCCGATACGCGACACTTCTGGGCAAGCTCGGTTAGAATGCGACCGCTGGCCGTGGGAGTATGCGGCTCAATGACCGCGACAGTGATAAGTGCGCTGGGCACCTCGTTGACTGCAAAACGAGTATGAACGCCGGTGACCATGCACTCTCCCTTGAAGACGTCAGATAACACAACCCCGTCCACGGTCACGCGCACGTCACAAGCATCACCTACCGACGATGGGATCTTTGACGCCCCCTCTCCTGGAGCAGCCAGCGTCGACGGTACCGCGCGTTGGATCCCCTCAAAAAAAGACATTTCATTCCTCTCTCATCGACATAGCGTCTGAGTCGTGCCGCACAGGCACTACGCACCGGGGTTCAAATACCTAACTTGTCGCGCAGATTGTTGATCGCCCGTTTAGGCCCCCCACCTGCTACCTGAATACTTTGGTCCGCGGCGGCCGGCTGGACTTTCAACTCGAGCTTCACCGTAGCCCGCATTGGCCGCCCACTGCGGCCAAATAACGTATAATCCACACCCATCGACGTGCAGTACGCCACGCAATAAGGCTCGCCGAGCCAATCCATACGCCCCCAACTGATGTTTAATAAATGGTCCGCATACGAACCAGACGCGCCCTTAGCTGGCAAGCACACTTTCCTAAGTTGGGCCAATTGACTGGTAACCGAATCGCGTACTCCAGGCCGACTGGCATCCAGAATCAGCTCAAGCACGAGGTCACCGTACTTCATGCCTTTAAAATTTAACGTGTCGGACGTTGCCCCAATTGCACGCTCAACCGCGTACTCTGCGCTGGTATGCAATTGCAGGCTTTGCGGGTTATACATCGCCCTCACCCGATTGGCCGGCGCGATCTTTTGCTCAATCGTGAGCTTCTCCAACCGGATGCCTAACGCTTCACCTAGCTCCGTGACTCCCGCAAGCCCCATCATTGCAGTCTCTCCCGTCGGTCTTCGAGGATACGCAATACTCGCCGAACGACCTGCTCAACCAAACGTGCTTGGACATGACTATCCAGGCTCGATGTCTGCGGGCGCGGCGACTTCGAACCCGCGCCATGTTCATCGGGCAGCACGCGCGCCTCAATGATCAACTCTCGGATCTCGATAGTCATAATCTGACAGGCACCTGTTTTATCCAGCGATAAGAAAACGTCATCGTCTCAATCAGCACGTTATTACTTGCTGCTTCCAACTTTCCCAAACTCCAGCTCGTGGGCATTGCATCCCGGACGTACCAAAGGCACGCCGGCTGCCCAGCACTGTCCATGAGCGCCACCTGAATATCAGCGTACCCATTGAGAAAATAACCAAGCCCACTTTCGAACAGTCCAGACATCACCGTACTCGGCAACTTTGACAAAATCCCCCGCTCAAGGACGAGCGGCTTATTGGAAACGTGTTGCGGCAAATAGATATCTCCGACGTTTTCACCCCCCTGGTGAAACGCCTTGGCATCAAGGTCCCTGCCAAGACCCGAAACGCTCTGAAAGCGAACATCCAAAGGACTGTAACCCACAGGGATACGGCTCAAAGATGCAAGTTTGGAGAGTTTGGAACCCGCTTTCGGTGCCATACCCGGCAATTGCGCCTCGAAGTACACATGAAACCGATGGGACAACAACATTTGATCCGGAGCAATACTCATACTCCCTCCTCAAATGTCATGGTGACCTGCTGCAGTCCACTGGTGACAGACTGCCCGTGCATCACCGTCATATGAACCTCCAAAAATTCCGCCGGCTGCAAAACTGCAATGCCCACTTTGACCCGAATGATCCCCGCATTGACCTCAGCCATCGTCATCGTTTCGCCGAGCCCCACCTCAACCAAAAACGCCTGGGACTCTTCGACCCCCATCAAGCCCCCCTCCTCCCATAATCGACGCAGCCACGCTTCGCAGGATGTGCGCAGACGCAACCAGGTCAGCCGCGTATTGGGCTCAAATACAGCGAACTGGCAGATCGCTCGCAATTGCTGCTCAACCCACGTCGCCGTGCGTCTCACTTGAATGTAGCGACAGTGTGGATGGGTATGGAATGCCAAAGTGCGGCAACCCCATACCTTCACTACATGAGCTTGCCCGGGCACACGACGAATCAAATTTAGCGACATCTCGAAGCCCGTAACTCCTGTAAGTAACTGATCCTCCCGATACGTAACGCCTAACGCGCCTACAACAACTTCATTGGCGGGCGCTTTCCAAATTCCGTGCTCAGCATCTACTCGCGCCATTACACCGCACACCGCTCCACTAGGCCCAGCAAAGTGCTGACCGGGGATTTCCAAATGCGGGCCATATATCGCCATATATTCGCTCCGCGAGCGCCACGGATTCTCCACAAGCAACTGCTTCGCGAATGCCTGGGTTACTTTCAAATCAAAGGGGCTATCCACAACAAAAAACCAATCGGCTCGCTCAGTCGTCGCGCGCAACACTGCGGTCCAGGCACTTACATAATTTTGTGCCACCTCGTCCGCTGACAGGGGGATCAACGGTTTTGTGGGCTCGAACCACTCACGCAACAATGGTAGAGTGATTAGACTCACTTGATCCTCGTGCAAGGCGCTGATCCAATGATTCGGCCGCCCTAATAACTCCACAAGCAATTGCGCCTGCTGCGCTACCTGATCGGCAGGTACCGACGAACCTAATTTGGGTAGAGGTAGCAGCATTACATATCCAAACTCGCCGCCATTAAGAAAGTACAACCTCACAGCAGCCTCCACGCCGAACCACAGTTGACTCTTAGACTGCACGGTATAGTCGCCCCACGACGACACCAATCTCCACACCACCTCATTAACGGGCTCAGAGGCTTCATACCAGCCGACCCACACAGGTACCGCAGCCGGCCACGCCTCGACCTCCCCCCCTTGCTGCTGTGGGGCAATAGTGATACCTGGGAATTTATGCCCATCGTGGCTCTGCTGGTGCATCTTGAAACTCCTATGGATCAACCGGAACAGAAAGTTGACGGTTGCTGGGGCAATGAACTCGGGCCACGGGCCCCTTTAATTCCCGCGCCCGCTGAGTTGCACGGCGCTAAACAGCGACAATGTCCTGAGTCAACTGCAGTACAATAAATTCGGCTGGGCGCACCGCGGCCAAGCCTACACGCACAATCAGACGTCCCTGACTCACGTCGTCCGCAGTCATCGTCTCGTTAAGCCCCACATGCACAAAAAAGGATTCCGCAGGCGTTGCACCCGCCAAAGCCCCTTGTTTCCACAGTCGATTCAAGTATTGGCTTATAGCCAAGCGCACACCGACCCACGTAGGCTGACTGTTAGGCTCAAACACCACGGCACGTAAAGCGTCTTGAACATCGCGCTCCACCGTACTGAAAAGCCGCCGAACCGGTACGTAGAGCCAGTTCAGGTCGGTCGCCTCAGTCATAGTGCGAGCCCCCCATACCATGTGACCACGTCCGGTGAATGCGCGCACGGCGTTAACACGTGCTTTAACGATCTTGTCGTTATATGCGTCGTCAATGCGGATGCTGGTCACTACCTCTTTAGTGGAATTAACTCCTACAGCTACCAACCCTGCCACACCGCTCAACTCCACGTTCGCGGGCGCTTTCCAAACGCCGCGCTCACGGTCCACACGTGCATAAACGCCGGCCATAGCGACGCTGGCACGTAAGATAACCGGGGTATTAGCAAGCGCTACTACCTTAGAAAGAAGTATTTGGGCGGCAGTAAATCTTTCAAACAATTCACTATATTCTGTGACTATTTTCAAAAGCGCAGAAGCGGACTTTATATTTGGGTACCTTTCCTCCGTAAGTTCAGCGGCGACCAGAGGCTCCCCATTAATCACCTGGCTTTTAATATTCGCCAGTCGGGAACGCCAGTCCTGTGCGCCGCCTTTCGCAATTGTAGCGTCGACAGCCGATATCACGTCTATACCCTTGCTATTAATACTAGTGCTTAACTTGTCGCAAGCTGCGCGCAATGCCGCAATATTGCTGGGTTGTGGATCGAGGCCAATGCCAGTGATGCCCCTGACGGAGACATTGTTAATATCCTCCACATACCGGTATGTAGTGAGTAATGCCGGAAAATAAGCTGCTGCGTGCTGCTTATTCAGAACTTCAGGAGCGCTGATAGCGTCGTTATTAAGTAATCCGTCAGTCAGCAAGAACCGACTTTGCATACCGCCCGACGAACTCCTGCCTACCAATTTATCCAGAGCGCTAACGACTTTTTGGTCATCCGCCGAGTTACGATGTTCACACCAGCACAACAAGGTGATGTCCGGGCACAACTCGATTGCCGCACCAATGGCGTCAACATGAGCCACATTGAATTCATTGATTGGCAGCACATAACAAGCGCCGCCCCCATTCTCGAAAAACAATCGGACACTGGCAGCACCAATGTGAGCTCCAACAAATGCCAGAGCCTTGTTTGAGCGTGCTACGTCGATAGCGAATGTATGAGATGCGTCTGATTTGAACACCTGAGTAAAACTTAGCCAACTATCAATCCGCACACACTGCACAGCCGGTGAAGTTTCGGGGGTTTTGGCATCATCAAAATGCCCCACAAACACCGGTACTGCCGTAGGACTACTCTGGATACCCAGCGACAGCGCATTCAATTCCTCAACATACACTCCGGGCGATCTGTAATCATTCATGTTAGAATCTCTTATTTGACTGCTTAGACCTGATCGACACCAACCCATCCTGAGTAGGCGCTAGGTATATGATCGCGTGTTGAGCCGCTACACCCCTGACTTATCCCGGCGCCACGTCCTGTGTCAGTTGCAATATAATGAATTCAGCTGGCCGCACCGCCGCCATGCCGACCCTCACAATCATCTTCCCAGCCTTCACATCTTCTTCAGTCATCGTCGTGCCTTTGCCAATCTGCACAAAGTACGCCTGCTGCGGCGTATCGCCCATTAATGCGCCCTGCTTCCACAGTCGTTGCAGATAACTGGTGACCGCACCACGCACTTGTTCCCAGGTCGGCTGGCTGTTCGGCTCGAACAGCGCAGCGCTCATCGCAATACGGATATCGCGCTCGGCCGCGCAAAACAATCGACGTACGGACACGTACCGCCATGTGTCTTGATCGGAATGCAACGTGCGGGCCCCCCAGACCATCGTTCCAGTGCCACGGAATTTGCGAATAACATTAATAGCGTGACCTCCCGATGGCGCATTAAGCACAGCATCAACGGCATCAGGGACCGGGAACTTTGGACGCAGCCCGCCGCGTACCTCCACGTTCGCCGGAGCCTTCCACACCCCGCGTTCGTTATCTACGGAACAGTAAACTCCCGCCATCACAGCGCTGGGCGGCACATCGACCAGATCGTTTCTTGCTTCTGGGGTACTGCCCGGCACTGACGCCTGCAGCCACGGATAATAGACCGCGGCAAATGAGTTGCTGTAATAGTTGTCTTGAGCGCTTGATGCAGTCGTCGAGGTCAACGCGCTTTCGTTCGGTCCGTCATATAAGGCGAAGTAAGTCTGCCCCGGCTCGCATAATTTCCCGACCGCGGCTGCAAAGCCGGCATGATCAGCGCCCGCCTGCACGATCAGCGTGGCATCGTCCAGTGTCGGCACCTGATCGATGAGCTGGGCAACAGGCACGAGATAGCAGCGACCTCCGCCGTTATCGAAATAGCCCTTGAGCGCCAGGTAAACGGGACTGCGGTTCAGCTCATACTCCTGCGCCCTTGCGTCGCCAGGAGGAAGCACTGCCACCAGCTTGGTCTGCACATCCAGCCAGTTATCGAGCGCGACGATCTTGGTGGCGTCCAAATTTAAAGTGTCAGAACCACCGACCCTCCCACTCTTGACGTTGCTGGAATCTAACGCAAACACCGGAACTGATGTCGCTCCCGACGGAATCGATAATGACAACTTAAACGGCTCTTCAACGTACACGCCCGGCACTGTATAATTGGCCATGGTCATCTCCTTACCCTAAGTTAGGCTACTGCTCGCATCCCGCTACCGCATGCACCATCATCAGGACGCGTAGTGCACCTGAACCCCATCACCCACCAAGGTAATTTCCTCAAACGCAACTTCGTTACCAGTTGCCTCCAGGCTCGGCCCCGTAAGCTTGGTAGGAAATGCATTCTCCAAAGTCCAGGTCAATTTGACGTTATCCTTGGCGTCCAGCAGCGAAATTTCCACATCCTGCTTGTCGTACTGACCGAAGACCACACTGCTCATCCATTCATACAACTCACCTTGCTTAGGCACGATGCCACGCTTGAGCGTCACAGTCGGGAAACCCGACTGGCCCGGCTGCTGATAACGCCCGCCCAAGCCGTCCTGGTACTTAACGACCTCTACACCCTCTTCGAGTCCTGAGACACTGCTAAAGCGCCCCTCCAATTTCCCCTTTCCCAACTTCACCTTGAAGCGATGGGAAACAAGAGGATAAATCTCTGCAATAGTGGCTTGCTTTTCCGCTGACATATATTGGCCTCATGATTTTAGGGCAACGCGCACACTGCCTGTTCGCCTGCCTGTCCGCCTAAGTTTGCCGGCAACAAGCCGACGCACACCTTCACACCACGTAACGTTCCACCAGCCACACACGCATAACACTACCCCACGCGCGCACTTAAATAACCCTGCAACAAACTGCCTAGCAGAATTGTAATTTCGCGTATTGCTGTAAATATCTAGTCCGCCAGAACCAACGACACAGCCAAAGATTAGCGCTTAATTATTAGGTAGATGGCTTAAAATGAAACACGACGCTACGACTATCAACAGACCCCGACAGCAATATAAAGTTGATATCATTGATTTTTTGGACGGGATTAACGTCTGAAAACGCAAGATAATAGCCGCCAAACCCCACGAAGAGTTGTTTTGCCACCGCTGCTGTTTTGTCATTAAACACAACAACACAAGTGCCTGCATCTATACTTGACTTTGGAGTCTCCGGCGCCGCACCCAATACACGCACCGCCAGAAATATACCGTTAGCACCGTCGGCGGGATAGAATATGCGCTCCTCTAGCGCTTTCCGCCTTGCTGCCTCGGCCAGCATGGATTCGACCATTACGCTCTGCCCAATGGCATTAGCACCGGTTAGTGCCGCACGCATGCTTGCAGCCCACCCTTTAAGAGAGCCCTCTTCAGCGGTGCTGGCGGCCAGGTGCAAGGCCTCTAGAAATGCATCCTGCAGCTTCTTCGCAGCCTTTGAAGTATTGCCAAAATCTAACTTCTCATCCTTTAATTCATAGTTTTTTAGCAACTTGATTGCTATTGCTAAAGCTCCTCCAATATCCTTAACGGCCTGCTCCAGCGCCCCTCCTGTCAAAGCCAAACCGACGTCAGTGATAGTTAAATATTTATCATCAATTGCGATACCTAGCCCTTTGACAGTACTTAAGCCAGACTTTTCTTTCAACAAACTGATAGCCAGTCCACCTGCGCCAAGCTCCAAGCCGCTATTCGGGGAATCTAATTTTAACGCCAAGCTTGAACCGTCCTGCGTCAAGCCCTTACCCAGCTGCAAACTAAGACCGCCACCACTAACCTGAAGAGCCCCTGTCGCAACCAAAGCCACACCATCCTTACCAACAACAAGGCCCTGACCTACTTTGACCGCGATTCCGTCTTGAGTGATCTGGAGTCCGCTGATATCTTCGCCACTAGTAGACGATTTCGTCAACCGAACCCTTAGCGGATCACCCTCCTTCCAAAATAAGCCTGTTGCTTGCGACTCGACTCGCTTCATCGCCTCATCGAAACCAACAGCTTGCCGACCAATATCAGCCAACCGAATCAAGTCACCATAATCGGTTTCTGTCGGAATCGCTCCCGTCTCAAAGGCCTTTTTAAGTACAGCCGCCGATACTAAGGTAGTTAGATTTTTGCTTGCCACACAGCCTCCTGCCTATAAGATTTGAACCTCTTAGGCTATTTCCGATTAGGGCGTTAAATACCCATCAGAAATTCGAGATTCAATGTCAACCTGCCTTCAGCATTGATGGTCAGACCACCGCTCGGATCGCAAAGCACCGCCAGCCCACTGGAGCTGACTTGAAGACCGGAGGCTGCCGGCACGAGCTTTAAAGCTAAGCCGGAGTTGCCCTGCAGGCCGTCACCGAAGACGATCGCCAAGTTATCACCTACTTGAGTCAGCCCAGACGAGTCCACCCTCAACACGCACGCGCCACCGTCAAATGCCAAGCAGGTGCCCTTGCCCTGCAGTCCCGGCTTTAGCGCCAGCGACAAAGCACCTGCTGAATTCACTGCAAACCCAGGACCAGCCCGAAGCTTCACGGAACCCTCCTCCAACAACTGAAGGCCTCCTGCACTCTGCAAAACCAGACGCAACGGACCAGCCTCGCCGCTGAATTCGAGACCTGTCGAGACAGACCCCATACCCCCTCCGACGGCCTGCCGCCCGATGTCCGCCAATGCTATCAACGCAAAAAAATCAAGCTGCTCCGGCGCATCCCACGCTTTGAAGCGCGAAGTTAGACTTGCTAGCGAAGCACCCAACAGCCCTTCAATAATATTATCGTTTGACATTCCCACTCCCACGCCAGGAAAAATAAGCAGACACACTACCGACTCCAATTGGCCCACTTAGCCGGTGCCTTCGCCTGCTATCGCTTGCTCTGTCAAAGCAAGCTGTCATCCATCTTTCGTTACAACCATAGATCAAACTTACGAGTATGCACGGCGTTGCGATCGACGAAATTTCTCTAATGGATATGCGAAAATTCCCCGGCGTGGTGATCAACTAATCCCGGACACGACGTTAAGTTTTTCTTCGGCCCGAGCTGGCGCCAGCCCACCGTTGAATTGATGGGGTCGAACCCAGTTGTACCGATGCATCAAGAAGTGGCTGATATCGCGCTGGGCTTCTTGAGCCGTTCTATAGCCCGTGGTCGGTATCCATTCCGTTTTCAAGCTGCGGAACACGCGCTCCATTGGCGCGTCCCGGCAATTTCCTCGGCGACTCATGCTCTGGCGCATGCGATAACGCCACAATCGCTGACGAAATAGCCGGCTTGCGTATTGCGACCCCTGATCCGAGTGAAACAGCAGACCCGAAGGCCTGCCACGCTGCTCGTAGGCCATATCCAGGGCCTTGATCACCAGTTCAGCGTCCGGCTTTTCCGACAACGCCCAGCCCACCACCCGGCGCGTGCAAAGACCCAGCACGACCGCCAAGTAATGCCATTTCCCCTGGGCCCAAATGTAGGTGATGTCGCCGCACCAGACTTGATTCGGGGCTGGTACATCAAACTCCCGATTCAAGGTATTCGGGATATCGAGTCTTTCTACTGTCGCTCGTTTGTAGGCATGTGAGCCGGGTTGTTTACTGACTAAATCAAGCTCGCGCATCAAGCTGCGTACTTTGAATCGACCGAGCTGCTCACCGTCTTCACGCATCAGCGACAGGATGCTGCGGCTGCCCGCCGCACTGCGACTTTGCGTGAACAACTCGCTCACCCGGCTGCGCAACCTAAGCCGTTCAACATCGGGCGTGCGGTGCCTAAGACGCTGGGCGTAGTAGCACGAACGAGTTACTTCAAACACCTTGCACAGCCAATCAACTGGCTCATGGACGTTCAGCTGATTGATCAGCGCGTACGCTCGTGATCTTCCGACATCAAGAGCGCGGTAGCCTTTTTTAATATCGATTTTTCCCGTTCAAGGCGGGCGATCCGGGCTTCCAGCTCCTGGATTTTCTGCTGTTCTGGGGGCAGCGCTTTGCTCTGCGGCGTGACGCCTTGGCGCTCCTGCTGAACCTGATCGACCCAGCGGCGCAGGGCCGACTCGCCGACGCCAAGTGAACGGCTGGCTTCGATGTAGCTGTAGTTTTGCTTGAGCACGAGGTCGGCAGCCTCGCGTTTGAATTCAGCAGAAAAGGAACGGCGTTGTTTGGTCATCTGACACCTCGATCTGGCGAGCATTCTCGCCTAAATGGGTGTCCGGTTTCATTAGACCACTACATCACGTACGGTTCTGCGAGAGGCTGAAGGTGAAACTCCTTTGGTCTACTTACCAGCCTTGCGGATGAGCGAGTCGGTACTCTTGCCAGAGCAGAGCCAGAGTCACGCCGGGGCGGCGCAGCTCGGCATGCGCCCAAGCCCAATCAGGCATCGGCCTTTGATCGCTGGGAACTGTTGGTGCTGGCGGAAACAGGCATCGCTCCAGCTCGGCGTCCGACAATGATGTCGGCCAAGTCAGCCCGCAAGCGTTGAAACGGTGCAGGTAATTGCCGGCACTGCCGCTGCTGATGCGCAGGCTGGCGGCGATCTTGCGCACGGACAGGCCGGCGTCGAACTTTAGGCGTAGTACCTCTCGGATTTTACGCATGGATATACGCTCCACGACGACCTCTTCGCTTCGATAAAAGAGGCCGATGGTAGTGAATAGTCCTGCGTTGCCGCCTGCCTGAGCGTGGGTCGGATCAGTGAGAGACCACTGTCCAAGTGTTCGTGGAATGGGTGTCCAAATGCGCGTGGAATCCGCAGCCTGCTCGAAGGTTATCGCGGCTACCTGATGACCGATGATTACGCTGGTTATAACGCCTTGGGCGCGCAATCCGGTGTCGAACGTTTAGGCTGTTGGGCACATGCGCGACGCAAGTTTGTCGAGGCGCAAAAGGTGCAGCCTAAAGGCAAAACCGGGCGTGCTGATATCGCCCTGAATCTGATCAACAAGCTTTACGGTATCGTGCGAGATTTAAAAGAAGTCGGCGATGAACATCGCTACGAAAGCCGCCAGCAACGCAGCCTGCCGGTGTTGGCGCAGTTGCAAACATGGCTGGAGAAAACCCAGCCACAAGTGACGGCGCAAAATGCATTGGGCAAAGCCATCACCTGTCCGAGCCAGCGCCCTCCCTCACGGGCGCACTGTTTGTATGGCCGTGTCTAATGGCCACTTCACCCTGGCAGGCTTCCCCTGTTTCGTATGAGTTCTCTTCTGTACATGCCATCACCACTACCCCGGCGGCAGTGCCAAGTTCGTCTGACGCTCGATCCCTTAGCACTATCAACCTTCCCCGTTATTATGGCGGGCCGGCTACCGCAAGGCATTTTCGGGGCCTGCTCGGTGTTCGCTGCGCGCTACGGCCTGCACAGTCACTGACTTCCTAAAGAAGCCTTTTCTTCAGATACTTCAGCCCATTCGTTGCCTCCTGAACTGCTCCAAAGTGCTTCCGGCCGGAGCGACAGTAGCCGGGTGGGATTCGCACCCACTGAACTCATACGCCTTGTCAGGGCGTACACAACAACGCCGCCGAGCGTGCGATCCGGCCCTTCGTGATCGGGCGCAAGAATTGGCTGTGTGTGTCACGAAGGAGGCGTCATGACGACGACATGAAAACGGCGGCATGACGCTCCATGTTCCAAGGTGGATGGAGGTAGGCCCTCCGGTCAGGGCGTGCAGGCGTACTGATCAAACGACCCGATGCTGCGAACATGTTCAGCATGTTGGTGGTGAGCGATTCGGGAAAAGGCAGAGAAACTACTGTCACGTAAGGCTCAGGTAGTTGAACGAAAGTGAACTGACTGATGAAGCGACGAAATCTCCACTGGTGTCAAAACGGGCTTGTATAGCCGGGCCCCGAGAAGTGCAGAGGACACCTGTCTACCGACTGCACGGCACCCGTTGTCAAGGCAGCAAGAACCTGAGCCAGGCCATTTTGGGGAACGTGAGAACCTATCCCCGGCACGTATCGTGGGGATAGGGACGGACTCACCCGTAGTAGTGATGAAAGACCTGTAATGGGGCTGGAGCGAAGGGGTGGGGATCACTTTCGTTGTGCGGAACACAACTCAAACGAGGATGACGTTTTAGTGCAGCGAAAAGCATTCGAAATACCGAAGTCGCTGGTGTGGATGGCGTATCAGGATGTACGCCGCAATCGTGGCGCGCCGGGCTGTGATGGTCAGACGCTCACGGACTTTGATCGGCAGCGCGATCATAACCTCTACCGCATCTGGAACCGGTTGTGCTCAGGGTCGTATTTCCCGCCACCTGTACGGGAAAAGCGCATTCCAAAAGACAACGGCAAGGAGCGCATCCTTGGCATCCCAACGGTCTCTGATCGGGTTGCCCAAGGCGCAGTGAAAAGATATGTGGAGGCTGTGATCGATCCGATTTTCCATCCTGACTCTTATGGGTACAGGCCAGGAAGATCGGCCCACGATGCTTTGCGTCAATGTTCCATTCGGTGCCGTCGTAAGAACTGGGTACTGGAAGTGGATATCAGCGCGTTCTTCGACCACGTTGGACACGACCTGATCATCAAGGCTCTGGAACATCACCAGATGCCGAAATGGGTGATCTTGTACTGCCGACGCTGGCTGCAAGCGCCGATGCAGAGTGAGAGGGGGTTGCTTCAGGAGCGGGGGCGAGGGACACCTCAAGGGGGTGTGATCTCGCCCTTGTTAGCCAATTTATTCCTGCATTACGCCTTTGATCGTTGGATGGACAGGACGCATCGCGGCGTGCCGTTTGAACGGTATGCCGACGATATTGTTATTCACTGCACAAGGATGAGCGAGGCTGTTCGAATCAGGGAGAGCCTGACGCGACGGATGAGTGAAGTGGGCCTGACCATCAACGAAGAAAAGTCGAAGATTGTCTACATCGACACATTCGAGCGGCACAACGTCGCGACGAGCTTCACCTTTCTCGGATATGACTTCAAGGTGCGAACCCTGAGGAACTCCAAGGGCGAACTCTTTCGTAAGTGCATGCCGGGAGCGTCGATGAAGGCGATGCGCAGGATGGTAGACACGATCAAACACTGGCGCATCCATCGATCCACGACTGATGACCTGAGGGATTTTTCTCGCAGGTACAATGCTGTGATTCGAGGATGGATCGAATACTACGGTAAATTCTGGTACAGGAACTTCAGCTATCGATTGTGGAGCGCGTTGCAATCGCGCCTGCTCAAATGGATGAAGAGCAAGTACCGAATTTCTATACGTCAAGCGGAGCATCGGTTGCGTCTTGTTCGAAGAGAGAATCCGGAGCTGTTCGCGCATTGGTATTTACTACGTGCATCGAATGTGTGATCAAGAGCCGCATGACGGGAGACTGTCACGTACGGTTCTGTGAGCAGCCGAGGGGTGAAATTCCCTTCGGCTGACTCGACTCAGCGACACGCCCAAAGGCGCGACGGCCAGTGCTCAACTTTACAGTTTGGTCGAGACGGCTAAAGCCAACGGCCAGGAGCCCTATGCGTGGCTGCGCCACGCACTTGAGCGCCTGCCACAAGCCTTGATCGTAGAAGACTTCGAGGCCTTGCTGCCGTGGAACTGCACGCCGCAAATTCCAAGATAGCCATAGATCCCACCTTTAAAATGTGGGGTTCATGGAGCGCTTAGTGCGCCAGCCAAGCTGGCAGTTGATAAAGGGTGAAAGTCCCTACGAGAGAAGTTATGGCGAAACACCTCGACCCCGAGTCATGCGTTGTGCACCGCGAGGTGTACGGCGAAGCGTTGGCAGGGGAAACCAGCAGGCCAGCCATTGAGCCGCGAAATCATGAGTCCAGGGCGCCGACGCTGTTAAGCGAAGCGGAAGGCCACAGTGTGCATGACGATAATCGCAAGCCATGTATCACGCCCTGCGCGGTCGTAGACCCTGAGCATGCTGGGAAGTCAACTGTACGGAAGCTGAGAGATCTCATCCGTGTCTGGTCGTGACAAGCCAGACGGGGCAGGAAAGGTCACAAGCCAAAAGCCTGCCGTCTACGCGGATGAGAAGTCGGATAACTCCGTAGTACCTGAGAAGTTGTCGAACAATGGGTTTTGCTCAGCGGAGACAATGGAGGAAAGGGAGTTAGCCAAGGGGAACAGCGAACAGCCTTTCGCATCCCGGACGCAGAGCCGGACAAGTGCGTTGTCAGGGTTGCTCGCTGTACGTCAAGCAGCTCGGCGAGATCGCCGGGTAAAGTTCACGAGCTTGCAGCACCACGTGACGGTCGAGCTATTGCACGAGAGTTTCTACAATCTCAAGCGAGACGCGGCCAGTGGTGTGGATAGTCTATCGTGGCGAGAGTATGAGCAAGGTCTGCTCACAAGGCTGACAGCCTTACACGACAAAGTGCACAGTGGCCGCTATCGCGCCCAGCCTGTCCGGCGGGTGTTTATCCCAAAGGCCGATGGTAGCGAGCGCCCGCTGGGCGTAACCGCACTGGAAGACAAGATCGTCCAGACCGCAGTCGCGCAAGTGCTCAACGCAATTTATGAGCAGAACTTTCTCGGACTCTCGTATGGTTTTCGCCCAGGTCGGGGGCAACACGATGCATTGGATGCGTTATCGGTAGGAATACAGAATTCGCGTGTTCGCTGGATATTGGACGTGGATATTCGAGCGTTCTTTGACACCATCGATCACGAATGGATGATGTGCTGCCTGCAACACCGAATCGCGGATAGGCGAATGTTAGCGCTGATAGCTCGATGGTTGCGCACAGGTGTTCTCGAAAATGGAAAGCGCACTCCTGCGAAGCAGGGCACGCCGCAAGGTGCGCCCATTTCACCGTTGCTTGCCAACATCTACCTGCACTACGTGATGGACTTGTGGATCAGGCAATGGCGCGAGCGTACTGCACGAGGTCAAATGATTGCTGTGCGGTACGCAGACGATAGTGTGCTTGGATTTGAAAAGCATGAAGATGCATGGAGTTTTCACCAGGCGTTGGAGGCTCGACTAGCTCAGTTCAACCTGACACTGCATCCAGAGAAAACACGCTTGCTACGGTTTGGCTGGTTCGCGATCGAAGATCGCAAGAAGCGCGGAGAAGGAAAACCGGAAACTTTCGATTTTCTCGGGTTCACGCATATCTGTGATAAAACCAAGAACGGGATGTTTGTGGTTAGACGCGTGACCATCGCCAAGCGTATGAGAACGACAATCAGGGAGATACGGGCGCAGTTACACAAGCGCAGGCATGAGCCCGTCCCGGTAATCGGACAATGGTTGAGCCGTCTGTTTAAAGGTTACTGCAACTACTATCACGTACCCGGTAACACACGGCGACTGGATGCCTTTCGCCGTGAAGTGATCGGTGCGTGGAGGCATGCTCTTAAACGGCGAAGTCAGGGCACCGTCTGAACTGGGAACGCATGGCTACGTTGGCCCGGCTATTCATACCCTATCCAAGAGAGCTACCAATGCATCCGCATCCCATAACCCGCTTCGGCGTCAAAACCCAAGGCAGGAGCCGTATGCTGTAATTCCGCACGTACGGATCTGTGCGGGGGGTGGCAGGTGACTGCCATTCCTACCGCGACCGCTGTTTCGGCGCCCGCGAGCATATCCATCGGCTCCGTGCCGAGCCAGATGGAATCGATGCGAATCATTGAGCGAGTCCACAGACGAATCGGGCGCACCCTTCAGGATCAGAGGCCGGCCACTTCACCGTGAGCACTTGCTGGCCAAGCGGTAATTCAATGATCGCCGGTGCTTCGGTCTTTCGTTTTGGTTCGACTTTCAAAGGAATGAAAGCTAGCAGCGTGACGGCCTGCGGATTACGGTAAAGAGGAATCCACCTGCGAACGACATTGGTTTTGATGCCGTGCGTCATCGCAATAGCTGCCACGGAAACACCGGGCTGTTAGCACTCTTGGACGACTTGGATTTTGAAGAACCTCGGGTAAGACTTACGTTCACGTATGGCGATCCTGATGTTAAGGGTAATTGCCTTCGCTTAAAAATACGCGGATACAATCGCCCTTATCGACTTGACTCAAAAGGTGTGTTCCCTGCCCCGCACTTTCAAAAATCAAACTCCTTATTCGCCCGGACCTACTCACGCTTAAAGGCGAGCTCCTCATCTCGCGGGCTGCATATACCGGAAAAGTTTTTTGGCACCTAACTGTGCCTCTGGAGCCCAGCGACTCAGCAGGCTCGGGCAACGACAACCTCTTGGGCTATTTGACAACAACTGGCTTCGGTGCGACGAAGCAGCTCAGTAGATTCCCGCATGAACTCGGGGCTATATCTTGTGCGTCATGCCCCCCCTTAAACTCGATGCGAGCTTACTCGAAATTGTCCGTGCTAAAAGGGTAGAACCCGCATGCCTTGCACTATGATCTAGGCGTTCAGAACGCCTTACTTGTGCGGCCACCCTCGTAATATTTCATTCCTTTACAGGGTTATTGTGGGCTGACACTGAACCGTCAATCTCCAAATATTTATCGGTCGCAGTTTTTTAGCCGTACGAGCGAATCCGCCTCACTCCACTGCGGACCTTGGAAATCTTTCAGACGAATGCACGGCATACCTTGAGAATCAAGCCTATGATTACGACTAATGTGAACCATGAGATAAATTCCCGAAACCGGATGGAGCAAAGTTATGAACAGCGCTAATTTTCAGCAATCAATATACTATCCAACAGCGCACCTCATCGCAACTATAGGATGAAAATAGAAATGTATCATTTCAACTGGTCGCCCGTAAGCAAGCTTGAGCGAGAAGAAAAAATAAACTCTATGATTCCACTGTATGCTGAAGACGAGGAAGATGATGAGGTAGAACGCCATGTCTCTAAACGGTATTTGATTGGCGGAAGAGGCCGCCAAAATTTCTCACTTAAAGATCAGGAAAAAATAGACGCCGCACTAGATTTTTCTTTGGAAATTCTATCTACCGCAATTAATGCAATAAAAACAGAAAGCATCGAATATTTGACTAAGGTTTTGTCGTTGCATATGATTATCAAGAACTCAGAGGAAGTCGCGCGCCTCCTCCCTGAGCTTCTGGGCAAGCTCGAAGTATTAAGCGTCGAAATTGGGGCTTATCGTCGGGGCATGATAAGGCAAAATCAATTTGCGAAAATTCGTGACAAATTCCCTTCTAAAAGTGGCTCTGCATTAGCATTGGTATCGGGGCGGCATGATGTTAAATACAGACGTATTTTTGTAACAAATAAGCTATTGAACTTATCAGTAGCCAGTCTTGCCACCACACTAATACACGAGTCATCGCACCATTTTTTACGCACTGGAGACTACTGGTATAACAACTACGCCACCTATGAACAGGGAAAGCCTGATTCAGGTTTTTTTGACATTTTTGAAAAAATTATTTTCCACGAATTATCATTTATGAGGACGTCTGACACCGAACAGACAACAATATGGTCTGAATTACGAAAAAAGGCGGTTGACGATGAATTTTTGAGGGCGTTGAACGCTGACGGTCGGTTTAAAAGAAAACAAAAAAATAAGACGCTAATGAATAATGCAGATTCTATTGTGGCGATGATTCTGACACTTTCACATAAAAGTTTGGAGCATGATGAGAACGCGAGGATATTATTCACCGAGCTACCTTCGGAGGCCCTGTATACCACACCTGGTGAAGATTAGAGGAGCGCATGCAAGCGCTATCACGGCAGGAAGTGCTCGTCACACCGGATAACTCAGTGCGCCAGAATCCGCCGCGAATTTGGGGGTCAGCAGCATGGCCAGCGCGCTGAGGGCTGGCCATACTCTTCTCGATCAACAGAGCCGGCAACCTTAGCCCCTACGAACATGTTTTATAACGTGGACCTGTAGGATCCAATCAGAGACTTTAGTTTCGGCAAAGAGAGCGCCCCTCGGACGCGTGCGCTGAATGCCTATTGCCCGGGGTCAGCGTCACCACCACTAAATTCGGCCCTAGAAATGCAAAACAAGGCCGGTAGGTTGAAAAAAACCGGCTTGGAAATGGGGACTGTGCGAACGGGTTAATTGTTCAGCGTCTCATTAACGGATTACGTGCGCCTTTGCGAACAGATAAACATGGCGCGGCTCGCAGTCTTCCTTCGCAGGGCGAATCATTATAGAGCCGAAAACCAAGCTCAAAGTCCAGATGCGCGACGAATAAATTCAAAACCAAATTGATTGTATATCCTCTTGATGTTAACGTGTTTTTCGCTGGCATCAACCAATTCGACAAACTTATCATCAGTCGCGATTGAAATCGGAACAAACTTTGAACGAGACATGTGCGAGTATCCTAGAGTAGCCTCCTCCTCGAACAATACCTCCCCAACACCCTCAACCGCCCTATTACCAAAAGTATAATTATTACTTTTTATCGGTATGCTGACCCCTACGTTCATAGGATTCGAGTGCTCCTGGGTTATGCTTCCGTGCAAGTCATCAGTGCGATAATAAATTGTTGGCAAAATATTCGAAGCTGCTTGCGTATAGCCAATTATGTTCTCCGGCTGATACAAATCATGCATATTGCTAAGCGCCTGGTACATAACCTCATATTCCTCATCAGTTTCGGGCCCCAGCAAATCGATATTATTGCCCCAGCTTTCCTCTACAGATTCATTTCTTTTCGATTTTACATTCCGTATGTAACTTTTTCTTCGATTCAAACTAAATTCGGAATCGGCAGTCCGTTCAGAATTAGCGTTTGTGACCGATAAACGCGAAAAAGAACGTTCAGGCGCACTAACGACTTCCATCGCGCTCTTGAGGTAGGGGGCGGTTTGATCAGTCTTTGAAGACTGACTATCTTCCTGCTCCCCGTCATGTGTATCTGCTTTACGCCCCGCCCTGTTAACCGATGATTTCCTACTATAATTTTTATACATAGACTCCCCCTTGGTAACGCTGTACATCCAACATGCTTAGCCCCTCCCCAAGCGCCCGGAAACTCTATTAACATCCGGATTCGATTGCACATTCAACAACCGATTAAAAAACAACTTAAATTACGATGTGAGTTTTTTCACCCCTTTTTGCCTTCTCTTGGAGTATTGCGGCGGCGCTTGGGTCATCAGCAAACACTGCTCCCGGCCCAGATATCGCTTGAACAGCCGACTCCAGCTGCCTGTCATCCAAACGGCCCGGCCCCGTCGTCACGACGGGTTCAAAATACTGATTAAAAATAACCAATGACTGGTTGAAACCTTCCTTTCGAGACGTAAGTTCTTCAACTTCTTCGCGAAGCGAAGGGTCAATGTGCATAAGCTCGCTCGACATGTGCATAGATCCTGCCGTTTCAGAAATCATACGGAAATGCTCATCAGGATTATCTGTACGAGGATGCACCTGGTAAATTATATCTTTAAGTTGAGAAAATTTCGTAAAGCTATGCCTGTTTATAATTTTTAAAGCAGGGTTGTCGCGATGTGTGGCGAAGGAGCTAGAGTGAAACCCTACTGCCCCCCCCCACCGATCAAAGGTGACAGGCCCCGCAGTTAATACTTTGCCCCTAGGCACGGACAGTGCCATTGGCAGAGGTTTAAGAGGCCTATTATCGACGTCATTCCAAATGCCGCCTTTACTTTGTATAAGCTCAGATTTAATAACATCAGCCCCTGAAGCAGGATGAGCCCTCCCTCCCTCCCTGGAAGCCTGGAACTGGGCATGACGTGGAGTTTTGCTGAAGTCAGCAAACCAACGTTCTTTACGTAAATCTTTGACTTTTACATGGTTTAAATGTTTTTCGAAAAAAGAGATATTTTCGCCTTCGACGGGCAGAACGTGCAGCCTTATTTGATAATTTTTATTATTAATTTCAGCGGTCTCATTGATCGCATTGACGTGTTTCAAAAAAGGCGCAACAGGTCCCTGCCAAAAATAATGGATCTTGGATGGAACGCGCGCCATTGCACCGTCTTCGTCGCGAGCGACTTTTTGCGCATCTGGCTTGTCTGATTGTCTGCCGATTTTTTTGAGTTTTTCAAAAAATTTTCCCACGCTCATCTCCAAGATCGTGATAACGACGTCGCAATCAAGCGCGCCCCTAGCCGGCAAGTACCGTGAACGGACAGAGCAGGCATTAGGTATGCGTCATCCCAACGCTGCTACTCTACTGTCCCATTACATTACTCAGGGAGCATAACCCTCCAGCTGTATCGACTCTAGTTCAAAGCTCAAGCATTCGCCTGAAATTGTCACGTGCATTATCAGCTACAGATGCGGCGCCTGAACGGCCGAGTACAATCCGGCTGAAAATGGCAAAATCTCTGGACACCAATCGCCGAGCTTTTCAATGAAGCAAATGACCTTCGCCGATGCCGAGTACGCCGGTAAGCGCAAGCAGACCCGCAAGGAATTGTTCCTGATCGAGATGGATCGGGTCGTACCCTGGAAGGGTTTGATTGCCCTGATCGAACCTCATTACCCGAAGGGCGAAGGGGGGGCGTCCGGCCTATCCTTTGATGGCGATGCTGCGGGTTCATCTCATGCAGAACTGGTTCGGTTACAGCGATCCTGCGATGGAAGAAGCGCTGTACAATTTGGGCCGCCAACGACATCAAACCGCATCTGAAACGCACCTTCAAACTGTCCAATGATCCTCACTTCGAAGAGAAATTTTGGGACGTTATCGGGCTTTATCTGGCACCGCCCGAGAAGGCGCTGGTGCTCTGCTGCGATGAAAAGAGCCAGGTTCAAGCCTTGCAGCGCACGCAACCAGGCTTACCCTTGGGCATCGGCCATATCCGAACGCAAACCCATGACTACGTTCGCCATGGCACTCTGACGTTGTTCGCGGCCATGGACTATCTCCAGGGGCGACTGATCAGCAGCATCGAAACACACCACCGGCATCAGGAGTGGTCGGCCTTTCTGAAAAAGATCAATCGGGAGAAAAGGCCTGCAACTGCATTTGATCGTGGATAACTACGCCACGTACAAGCATCCAAAAGTGAAAGCGTGGCTTGAGAAGCACAAACGCTTCCACATGCACTTCACCCCGACCTCCAGTTCGTGGATGAACATGGTTGAACGCTTCTTTCGCGATATCACGGTGTACCTGCGTGACGGCAGTTTCAGTTCGGTTCGCGAACTGGAAAGCTCGATCACCACGCTCCTGGCACTGCGAAATGCGCAGCCGACTCGCTACGTCTGGAACGCCAAGGGGGAAGATATTTTGAACAAGATACAGCGAGCCCGTGAGGCAATGGCCTCACAGGCATGAGGAGCTTTATTTGTGAGACAGCACACTAGCTTCACTCTTACAGCAGGATCACCGCCCTCAATCTCAAGTGCACCAGAGTCGAGTTCGAATCGATTCTGAAAATCGCATACCCTTTGACCGTCGTAGACTAACCCTCCACCTCTGACGAACACTCAAATGAGGGTTTGCTATGGAATTGCTATTAGGCGGATCGGCAGTCACTCACTCGCTCCACATGCAATAAATACGTGGAAACGTTAAATTAGGTAACTTATTGATTTATGAAAGGTAAATCACATGTAACTGTTAACAAGGCTCCGGAACTGATGGTCACCCCCATTTTTGCAAAACTGATTAACGAGGGGTGTGGTTGGCTTGCTTAAATCTATCCGGCGTCTGTTTGGGGCGTGTCCCCGCGCCACGATGAGAGTCGCGCCCGACGAGCCTTAAAAATGCCTCGGCTTCTGAAGCCGATTTTTATGTCGGGATCTTCGTCAGGCCGGTTTGCCGCTCACATCATCGGTTGTTCAGCTTTCGCAAAACCTGAAGGGTGAGTCGTGGTACTGCAACAACCGCAGGGTCAGGCGTTCAAAGCGTCTGGCCCTGCTTCATATTGCGTATGGTGTGCGTCGCGATCGCCCAAACGATACGCGCCAGTTTGTTAGCCAAGGCACAGGCCACGACATTTGAATGTCGTCGACTGAGCAAGGTTTTAACCCAGTCAGCCAGAGCGCCTTTCTGGTGATCCAACCTCTGCATATAGACCCTGGAACATTGCACCAACAGTTGTCGCAGGTACTTGTCACTCCTCTTGCTGATCCCCAGCAAATTGGCCTTGCCGCCCGTGTTGTACTGCCTGGGCACTAAGCCAACGGAGGCAGCAAAGTCCCGACTGCATCGGTACTGCTTGCCATCGCCCATCTCCACAGCCAGCAGGCTGGCGGTGATCGGGCCGACACACGGCATGCTCAGCAAACGACTACCCAGATCATCGTCGGCCAGTTGGCCCGCCAGTTCTTTATCCAGCGCTTTGATTTGCTCATCCAGATAGACGAAGTGATCGTGCAGGCGCTGCTAAGACCGTCAGACGAACGGGCAATTCGTGCTCGGCCAAAACGTTCGCCAAACGCTTCATGATGGCCAATCCCTTGGGCAGGCTGACCCCAAACTCCAGCAGAAAACCGTGTATCTGATTAGCCGTTTTGGTGCGGTCATGCACCAATGATTTGCGCATCCGATGCCGCACTGACAGGGTTTGCTGGGATTCGGTTTTAGGCGTAACGAAGCGCATGGATGGGCGGGAAGCGGCTTCGCAGATTGCCTCAGCGTCGACGAAGCCATTTTTGTTGCCCTTGACGAAGGGCTTAACGAACTGCGGGGAAATCAGCTTGGCCGTGTGTCCCATTGCCGCCAACTGGCGAGCAACGTAGCGCAACCCCGCACAGGCCTTCATCACCACAACACAGCTCGGCACATTGCCGAAAAACTGCATCATCTGCGCCCGTGAGCATTTTTTGCGAAACACCTCGCGGCCCGACTTATCCTGGTCATGCAGGTGGAAAGTATGTTTGCCGAGATCGATACCGACCAATGCTAACTCGCTCATGATTAAGGTCTCCGAAATAAAAAACACCCTGTGAAAGCGTAGCCCTCACAAGGTGCCGGTTACCCGATGAAGTTTATCGGAATATTAGGATTAAGTATTTTCAAACGTTCTAAAGCAAGCTTAAGATCCTCTCTGATTAGAGGATTTCCATCACGCCACTCGACCTCATCGTGAGGCATGACCAAAATCTCTTTGACTGTGACAGCCTTGGTCTTCGCCATGCCGGCATGAATGTGCACCCCCTCCCTTCCCGCAATTATTATTTCAGAATACTGGGAGTTCGGGTTTGCGCGTTGATCCCTGAGGATGGCCTGATATGGCCGAACATCAAGATAGGTTCCTTTAGGTAGGTTAACTGGCGCATTATTTCTTGGGATGCCCTTAAGGATGGCATTTGATAATGCCCCCTTGCTTTCAATGGATTGCGAGGCCTCTCCCCCCCCCCTTCGCATACCGGCATGATTATCAAACCATACATCATAAGGAAAAGTGCCAATTATGTTTGAGGGAGAGAGCTCAAGGACAAACGCAATCTCCCCAATAGTTGTAGGATGAGCCACAGAAAATAATCTACGAGCGCTGTCAAAGTAACGGATACTGGTTTGATCGCGGCGAGAAATAAGACTTGCACTTATTGCATCCCACTCCGAAAAGCATTTCTCTGCGCTCTCGCTAAGCAACTCTGAGTCCGCATGAAGCCCAAGCCTAAGTGTATGCACCAAACTTAAATCGGATGGCAATTTTTTCCAACTTAATAGTGCCTGATAATTTTCAACGGCACTCTTATCCCCCCTAAGCAGCGCTTGCGTAGCTACAGAGTTTTCTGTCATTTCGGCAGGAACCGGACTTCCAATATCTTTCTTTTTCAACCGTTTTTGTGGCTTAGCCCCCTCGCGCTTGTACATATTTTCTCTCCTGATTCAAAATTTTTGCCCGAAACCTATCCCGTCCGCATTTAGTAGTGTAGTACGTGATATGCGTCCGCGCGTTTATAGTGGCGTAATGAAGCCGGGCACGCATTTAGGCAAAATGCTCGCCAGATCGAGGTGCCGGATGATCAAACAAGGTCGTGTGTTTTCAGCTGAATTCGGAGGCGAGGCTGCAGACCTCGTACTCAAGTAAAACGTATGCGATCCATAAACCCCGCCCCCCCCCCCAAGGCGGGTCAACCGTCTACTGTGGCATCTCCGGCGAGCAGTTCCACGGCAACTACGCTTCGTAATCTTCGACCGACGCGGCATACGGCAACCGCTTTAGTACGTGACGCAGCCACATATAGGGCTCTTGGCCGTTAAGCTTGGCGGTCTCGACCAGACTGTAGACCTGAGCCTCGCAGCCCATCGCTCCGCATTGCAAGCTAGCTGCATGCCACCTTCGAGGTGTGTGATGTGGATGAGTTTACTAGTTCCAAACCTTTTGATTGTGTGATCGGGCGCTACGTCATCCTGCATCAGGCCGATCAGGTGAACTTCATTCGTAAAGCGGCGAGCTTGACCAAACCTGGCGGTGCGTTAGGCTTTCACGAAATATTACTGCTCGATCCAGTGGTAGAATCTCATCCCTTGGCCCTCATGTGGAACCGAGCCGGGGACTGGATCGTTGCGGCCATACGGGCATCGGCGCCCGCATCAAGATTAGTGAAGTGCTTCTCCGACGCAAGGCTGGCCCCGCCCAGCCTTTTTTTTGCGAGCGACCTATCGGTGGCGGGGAGCAATCGCTCCTGTATCACTAGGCGCTTGAGGGCGTGCGCGGTGTTTACCCCACCTAGTGTGCACGGGAGTGATCTCGGAGGACGCGGGAGACTTGCGCACCTTTGTAAAGTCGGTTGAGAGCGGAAACAGTGAATGCCCGCGCACAACTTGTTAGGGTCGACACAAATTGGTGCCTGGACCCGGATCTGACTTGGCTGGCTCACGCCCCCCCCTAGGGAGAACTAGGCCCTTGGCCGAGCCAGTGGACTGGGAACTGGCGGAGCGCAATGATTGTGCCCGCACCTTCAGCTGTATGCGGTAATTTTTCATGTCCGGACCACGGGGCGGGGAAGCTATTCCTACCTCGCCCCATGAAGAACGGAAATAAGACCCGACCAGCCACATACTGATATTGATACAAACGAGTGAGCGCCCAGGTAAAGTTGCGCTCTTGGACACACCTCCAGATTATGACAGGCTATATGCCCTGGCGTTACAGTGCTGCGTGAAGCGCAGAGCCATTATGCCGTTGCGGACTAAGTCATTGGTTTGCCTTTCAGAAAAGCTGGCTACAACGGACGATGTTATTTAAGATCTCGCTCACTGTGATAAATTATTCGTTTAAAAAGCTCAGATCGAGTGATTGACACCTGTGGCGGCATAATAATTTCGAAGGTCGCAGAATCGCCATCAACTTTTTTTATTTTGATTTTTATATCATCGCCAATACGCAGGCACTCACCGGATCTTCTGGTAACGACTAACATTGCGCGGCTCCTTTTTGATAAGTCAGCGGATATTCAATTAACTTATCTCACAGCTCACCTAAAAAGTATCGAGGAAATTTCTCTCTTGCAGAGACCCTAATTGACTACAGTCTTGCGGAAGAATACTCCGCAGCAAGCTAAAATATTAGTCGAAGCCCCCTTGCAGCGAATTTTCTCGTGACTGCACGGAATATTCTGACACTGACAACTCTACCCATCATATTTGAGTAAGGTAGCGCAGCTCGTGGTTTATTTAAACTCATACAGCGCCTGTATATAGTTGCACTTAAATGTTTATGACGTGATCAATGCAGGGGAGGCAGGCGTTATCTGTTTTTTTGCAACACGTGCAGGCTGTATAGAACACTTAATACCCCCTCATGGCACGTCGGATTCTTTTTACTATCACCTGCTAGCTTATGCTTAGGAAGGTCTGAAGTAGTCAGCGATTTTTGATGCCATCCTTGGTTGGGGTTCAAAAAACGCTGGCTTGGTCAGAAATCAGACCTTTGCTGTTCTTAACTCATCGCTTCCCCCCTTGAGCAACGCCTTTTCAAGACTCTTTCCCCGCATTACAGGCGCACCTCTCCCGCAAGCAGCAGCCGTTTTCGCATCATCCCATCATCCACAGGTTCGACAGGGCAAATAGCGTGGCCTGTTGCGCGGTGTTTTTCATCAGGCCACGAAAGCGCACTTTCGTATAACCGAGCTGACGCTTGATGACCCGAAACGGATGTTCAACCTTGGCGCGTACTTGGGCCTTGGCGTATTCGATCTTGCGGACGACCAATCAAACTCTGTTTTCCGTACTTTTTGTAGCTGCTGGGGCGCGTCGCAATCGACCAGATCATCTGGCGATTCTGATGCTCAGGGCGCTTGTCCACGCCGGTGTAACCGGCATCACCAGACACGTAAGGCTCCTGGCCATGCAGCAACTGATCGACCTGCGTCACGTCCGTCACATTGGCCGCCGTGCCCACCAAGCTATGAACTAAGCCGGATTCGGCATCAGCGCCGATGCGCGCTTTCAGTCGGGTAAAGCGGGAGTGTTACCGCTCCTACCTTCCCCTAAGAACCGTACTTGAGAGTCATCCCTCATACGGCTCAAGCCTTCCAGCAGCCTGAGTGAGACTGGGCTACCTGACAATGCGCTCTTCGGCGCTCAAGGTAAGACGTCCATGCCGGGTCGAACGGGTTCGCTGCACTGGCTGCGGCAAAAGCCAAGCGCCATAACACTCGCCAAATCTGATGGCCGATCCACGCGAAACGCTTGGCAGCGACAACATGACGATGTGAATCGCCCCGGATTCTCTAGACACCTTGCAAGCTCATTGCGTAACGCTTTTCAAACTCTACCGGTGACAGTTGATTGTTGAAACCATGCCAGCGTTTTGCGTTGTAGAGCATCTCGATGTAATCGAACACATCACTACGAGCATCTTCGCGCGTGGAATAGATTTTCCGCTTGATCCGTTCCCGCTTTAGAAGCTGGAAAAAGCTCTCAGCCACGGCGTTGTCATGACAATTTCCTCGGCGACTCATGCTGGCAACTAAATTGTTCGCCTTCAAAAAGCTGCGCCAATCGGAGCTGCTGTACTGACCTCAAATTTGAGACGCAGTACTTCTCGAATCTTACGCATGGATAACCGCGCCACGACGACCTCTCTGCTTCGAAAAAAGAGGTCGATGGTAGTGAATTAATCCTGCGTCGCTGCCTGCCTTAAGGGTGGCCGGATGTGCGTGGAATGGGTGGCCGGATGGCCGTGGAACCCGCACCTCGGTCACCCAAATAGCCATTGATGACCTGCAAAATCCCGCCGGCCAACTCACGTTTTTCCAACAGACGCCGGAAGTTAAGGAGCGTGGTTTCGTCAGGAGTCTGATCCAGATGCAGCCCCGAAAACTGGCTCAGAATCGTGGTCGAGTAAAGTGCTTCTTCCGCCGCCGGATGGCTGCAACCTAAACAGTTCTGTATCAAATGAACCCGCAACATGGCCAGCAACGGATGCGCCGGACGACCACCGTCGCCCTTCGGATAATACGACTCGATCAAGGCAATCAACCCCTTCCAGGGCGCGACCAGATCCATCTCAATCAGGAAACGCTCGCGGCGTGTTTGCGTACGTTTGCCGGCGTACTTGGCATCGGCGAAGGACATCTGTTTCATCGGGGCTCAGCCGTTCAGTTCGTGTGAGGCATGTATTTCACCAGAGATGGAAGTCTTTTTCAGAGTTTCCTTAGGGAGTCTCCGAACAAGTCTTCAAATGTGCTGAAATACACCTGACCACCTGACCACCTGACCACCTGACCACCTGACCACCTGACCACCTGACCACCTGACCCGAGCTGCCCATGAGCCAGATGAGCTTTTCCGATTTAGAATACGCCGGCAAACGTACGCAAACACGCCGCGAGCGTTTCCTGATTGAGATGGATCTGGTCGTGCCTTGGACAGGTCTGTTGCGGCTGATCGAGCCCTTCTACCCCAGACCCGCGGCGGCAGAGAGCCCTATCCTCTGGAAACCATGCTGCGCATTCATATGCTGCAGAACGGGCTCCCCCTGAGCGACCCGGCGACGGAGGGAGCTCTCTACGAAATCACGCCCATGCGCCAGGATGGGAATGGGCGAGTTGCGGGTTTAATACGGGAAACCGGGCGACAACGCCCTTGACACACGACGCATCGTTAGGCTTTTTTGCAAAATAGTGCGGAATCTCGGGAAAGCTACAACTTGCCGCCGATGCGCGGCAAGTTAATCGGAGCATCCTAGATGAATGATATGGGCACGCCGGGATTATGAAATTTTACGGCATCAAGAGCAGTTTGTAGATTTTTATTTAGTATTGGGATGCCATTTTTCCACTGAACCTCTCCACTAGGTAAAATTAAAATCTCCTTAACCGTGACAGCCTTAGATGGCGATCGCCCTGGATGAATATATACCCCCTCCTTTCCGGTAATAATTATCTCGTTATGTTCGGCCCCTTCTCGCCTTTGTCCATCAAGAATGTCGAGATATGGTCGAACCTGAAGATATGTCCCGTTAGGAAGTTTCGCCTTGTCATTGTCTTTAGCAATCCCCCTGAAGATAGCGTTCGCAAGCGCGCCCTTATTAACAGGCAAGTTTTGTAGTTCATTTGGCACTTTTCGTATGCCCACATGATTATCAAACCACACATCATGAGAGAACGTCCCAATTATATTGGAAGGAGATACGTCAAGAACGAACGCGACCTCACCATAAGTTATCGTTTCGGAAGAACTATAATATCGACTCATTGTTTTTGCGTCAGCGTCGGACTCAAGGGTAAATATTGCTCCACCGCTTGAGCCTACAACATCGTAGAATGCTTTTTTATATGCGGAAATTGGTTTTTTTGAAAAGATTGCTTTTCTATCCTTGACATCAATAACACTCGCACTTATCGCATCCCATGATGACAAGCACTTGGTCGCATTTTCCTTAAGCAACTGTGAGTCCATATGGTATCCAAGGTGGACTGTATGCACTAATTTTATATCCGTCGGCATCACCTCCCAACTCTTTAACGCAATGAGGTTTTTATGAGCGCTACTATTTTTACGCAATAATGAGCTCACGACCTCTGAGTTTTCTGTTAGGTCAGCAGGCATTGGCTTTCCGATCGTTTTTTTCAACTGCCTCTTCGATAATGGACTTTTGCTCTTAAGCATGATCTCTCCGTCTTAAACTTTCAGCTTATATAGAGGCCAAAGATTAAATCTGTAAGAAAAAACAACTCCTTTCTTATTGCTTTACCATTAGAATCAAAAAATCCGCAATGCCCCAGCCACTCCTACCTATGGTGTGATTGTAGCATTCAGCGCAGGCCTGGCGCCCCTAATCTAATTAAAAACCAAACGCTGCACACAACCGTTAATTGGCGGTAACTGAAATCCATCGGTGATCACTGGCTAATGGCTTCAGGCGCCTACAGTTGCTCCGACCTCTGCCGCATGATTCGCTTGCTTCGACGCCACATCAAATTACAGTAAGGGATCCATGATCCCCACATTCCAAGCCCGAAATTGAAGCGTGATTCTGTGCCCCTGATTCTTCAGGAGCCAGTACACCATGATGCGACCGGTGCCAAAGTCGAAAAGGTCTATCTCTACCCCAAACCAGTGGATTTTCGAAAATTCATCGACGGCCTGGCTAAGCTGGATATAAACGTCGCGGTATTCGACCCGGTACTTTTTGTTTTTCTAAATCGCCACTGAACCCGAGTGAAAATCCTCTACTGGAAGCGCAACGGATTCTGCCTTTGGATCAAACGCCTAGAATCCGAACAGTTCAAAACATCGCCCGAGGCCACCGCCGAAGCCATCGTTTTGAACGCCCAGGAATTGAACTGGTTGCTCGACGGTTTTGACCTCTGGCGCAACCGTCCGCATCAGGTTATGACTCCACGATCTGTCGCCTGACGGTTATAATCCGGACATTGTGCGACACGAAACCGTGTACTCACTATCAAAGGTTAACAATTGAGTGCATGTCGCAACTCTGAGCCTCATTGCTCAGCCCTGCTTTATGGGGTACCGAGCCTGATGTGTATTCATCAGCTCACTAGATCGGCATGCGTCGGGAGCTAATATTGGTGTGTGAAGCCCGATCAACAATGTCCCTCCCGCAAGAGCGTTCAGACCGGTAACGGGATGTGCGGGACAACCGAGTTGCGCGGTAGTGCGGGGCTAGTACTGCGCCTAACGTTTTCAAGCGGTAGTCGTCCTTAGGCTGATGCTTTCCGACACAGCCCAACTACCAATCGTGACTACTTCATCCCGCCAGGCGCCGTATATGAAGACATGGCTTTGTGTACCTACTTCACAGGCTTGGGCTCGGGCTTTTTCCTCGCTCGCGCCCTGCGTTCGCTGACCGGCGATGAGCGCAGCTGTACTAACTGCTCCTTCAGCGTGTCGCCACGAGCCTGCTGTGCCGCGGCGTTTTGCAGTGCTTGACTCAGCGCAGCTTGCGCACCTTCAATCCTCTGCTGCAACTGCCCAAGTTGGTTGCCCGCCTCCCTCACTTGGCCGTTCATGCGCTTGATCTCTTCCCGGGCACGATCGACTTCACGGTATGCACGATCCTCGACCCCACGCACGTAGACTTCCTGCGCGGCGCGCTCCTGCTCGGCCTTGAGTCGTAACTCCTGCAGTCCTTGCTGCAAGATCAGGCTCCGTTGCTGTGCGTCACTGCGCTCCCGCAGCAGGCTGTCGCGCTGTTGCTGTAGGTCATGAATCTGCGTCTCACGCTGCTCAAGAAGCAGCTCCAGATCCGCTAAGCGAGTCTCGCTAACTTGCTGTGCCGCCTGTGCGGCCATCGCATGTTGCCGAGCGAGCGCGGCGTCCCGACGAGTCTGGTCCTCGACGGCGACGACTCGCTCGCGCTCGGCGGCCAGGACCTGACGTTGTTCGGACACCCCCTGCTCAGCCACACCCTGTGCCAGATGGATCGCCTGTTGCCACACGGCGACAAAGGCCTGTGACACTTCACCGGGCAATGTCGGCAAGCGATTCTCACCGCTCAGCCGTTCTGCCAAGCGTATCCACCATTGATCAAGCAATCCACCAATCCGGGCCGGGCTCCCACGCCCCAGATGCAGGCGAACACGCTCTACCGTCGGTCGTTCACCCCGGGCCAACACTGCGTCCGCGGCGGCAAAAACGTCGTGTTCTGGCACCCCTACTGCCATGGCTTATCTCCCGGTATATTAGGTCTGATAATTAAATGTTATCCGACATTATAAAATCGAAACTCAATTAATAATACGTTGAACGTAATGAATAATACAGATGCACTGCAACCCTTGATCGACGCTCCATTGGCGCTGCACGAACTGGCCGACAGTACCCGTGCCGCCGCTGAGGCCTTCATCGCCGCCGGTACGTCCCCCAATACCGTGCGCAGCTACCAAAGCGCCCTCACCTACTGGTCCGCCTGGCTGCGCCTGCGTTACAGGCGCAGGCTCGGAGACACCCCCCTGCCGCCGGAGGTCGCCGTGCAGTTCATCGTCGATCACCTCGCCCGCCCGCAGACCGATGACGGCTGGAGCCACCTACTGCCCGCAGACCTTGATGCCGCCCTGGTCGCGGCTAGGGTCAAGGGCAAGCTTGGCCCTCTGGCGTTTAGTACGGTCAGCCATCGCCTCGCCGTCTTGGCCAAGTGGCACCGTTTGAAGCATTGGGACAATCCGACCGAGACGCCGGCGGTGAAGACCTTGTTGCGTGAAGCGCGCAAGGCCCAAGTTCGCCAGGGGGTGGCACGGCGCAAGAAAACTGCCGTGGTTCTGGAGCCATTGCAGGCGATGCTCGCCACCTGCACCGACGGTGTACGCGGCGTGCGCGATCGTGCACTGTTGCTACTGGCCTGGAGTGGTGGTGGTCGACGCCGCTCGGAAGTGATTGGCCTGCAAATCGAAGACCTGCGTCGCCTGGATGCCGAGACCTGGCTCTACACGCTCGGGGCGACCAAGACCGACACAGGCGGCGTAAGTCGAGAAAAACCGTTACAGGGGCCGGCAGCTCAGGCGCTCTGCGCTTGGCTTGCGGCGGCACCCGCCAGCAGCGGCCCGCTGTTTCGCCGCCTGTACAGAGGTGGCCGGGTCGCACCACACGGCCTGTCCGGCGACCAGGTCGCGCGGATAGTCAAACGCCGTGCGGCTATGGCAGGTCTTGACGGGGACTGGGCAGCGCACAGTCTGCGCTCAGGCTTCGTCACCGAGGCAGGACGCCAGGGCGTGCCGCTCGGTGAGGTGATGGCGATGACCGAGCACCGCAGTGTCAGCACGGTGATGGGCTACTTTCAGGTCGGTTCGCTGCTGGGCAGTCGGGCCAGTCAATTACTCTCCGATCCATCAATAGCGGCTGCGCAGCCTGATGAGGCGGCGTCGGTGGTGACACAGAACGATCAGATGCCCTAACGCCACCCAGTCCATGCATCGGGCTGCAACACGATCGACGCACAGCTCCCCGCGAAGTACGCGCGCTTGAGCCCCATCGCGCTGGCCGGCAAATGGCCGAGCCGCTCGCAGTTAGCGCAACCTCTCGCAGTCAACGCTCGCCACGATATTTGCTAGGCTGTAAGCAGAGCGGCGTCGGGCACAGCGCAGGGAACCCTACCGAGCGTCAGTGTACTCAACAAGTGACCAGGGACGGCGCCGCATGGCCGTTGTGGGATGCCTCAGGGACTCTTGGGACGTTGCCAAGCGGCGGCTGCGCTTCTAGCTGGAGCGCGTCACCGAGCCCGCAGACAGGCGCGATGATCGCTCCCCCCCGCCTCCAGATCAAGGCGCCGCGCTTGATCAGCGCCTGGAGAAGCCGCGGAACTGGAAGCCCCCGTGTACGATTCATCCATGATGATTGCTTGTCGGAGCAGCCCATGGCAATACTGCAAACAATATATTTCATCCCCAGTTTGGGTTCGGAACTCACCGATTTTCTACTGCGCACCATCCCCTTGCGCAGGCAGCGCAAAGTGGCGCGCTATCTGCAGCATGTCGACTTATGGTTGCGCCACACACAGTATAAATCGCTCAGTGATAGCCTGCTGCCGCTAGAGGCTTATGTGTATTTTTATCTTTCACATATCAGTGTCTACCCCGGACCGGGAAAGCCCGCAGAGCCTAGGAACTACTACCTGCCAGTACACATCGACGACTTGCTCATCAATCGTAAACTGAAGGGCTTGGGTCGATTGAGCAATCGCCAGGCCGCTTCCAGAATCGCCGCCGTCATGCGTTGGCAGGAACATCGATTCGGCATAAATCTAGACCCCCTGCGCTCCCAGATGAAGAAGCTCTACCGTCAAGCCGCCCACTTTGTCCGCACCCCTGAGCTCACAGCGCACGCAAAACTATACTCAGGCGAGAGCCTGGAACTGGTAAGCGACACCTGCCGGGGGCTGGACCTTTGGGTGAGGGATCTGGCTATGCTTCGCGTATTGCAAGAAACGGGATGCACCACCTCCGACCTCGCCGAAGCTCGCTGTGCTGATTTGATTTGCGAAGGCGTTGATTTCTGGTACCTCCAATTTGGTAATCAAAAAAAAGCCTTCCTGACTGACGGTACGGCCATGCTCCTGCAGGTGCTGCTCGGTCGGCATCATCACTGGGCCGCGTACCGCTGCAATCATGACCACTTGTTCAGCATGGGGGATGCTCAGGTTGAATTCACGATGGACGCTCATGAGATAGACACCGTCTTGGAGCGCCGCTATCGCTTTGCACTCATGGTGACGAGTGTGAACTGCGCTCGCGCAGTCGACCTTTACTGTCACGACGCAACCCCCTTTCCGAAGGGGTTTGTCAGTGAACGAACGGCAGTAACAACCCCCGATGATGCAGTCACAAGAGTTGTTAATCTCCAGTTTGCACCTGAAGTTGACAATGGGCTGACGCATAGGTCATCGACAGCGCTGGATGATCAATATTGCTACGTAGATTGGGATGCCGCGATCCGTAATTCAACAATGGCTTCGGACGCTACGAAAGATAGAGGCCTTTCCGGCGTACCCGATCCCCTGTCGCATGTCAACTTCCGCAACGGTCGGGTCTTTATTACTGAAGACGATAACGACAACTGACCCGCGGTTGGTTGAAGGAAGCACTAGTTTCCTTAGACTGCGGGGGACTAATGTGACAGCGAAGCGACCGTCGCACGCTGTTCTGCAGCATTCATACACGGCCGACTCAGCTCAATGAGCGCGCAACGGGCACAAAAATGAAATGTACAAGTTGCGTCAGTGGCCAGCACCACCACTGCCCATGCAGCAGGGCCGACGGTACGGTGATAGACGACCTCGTTTGATTCGGTCGTGCCGGCACCGGGCTCGGGGGGTGACAATGATTGCAGTTGCCTGAGCATGAAGTAAGCGACCTCATGGGCCAGTATTTTCATTATCAGCCAGTGCTTTTCGGGCTTTCCGTCTAATAGCGTAAACACTTCGTGTGCCCGCTTGGAGTCAAGCCACGCTCTAAGCTTCCTGATTAGAGAGGGCCGCGCTTTCGAGCGCAAATCCGCTGGCGCCTGAACGTCATACCAAAAGCAAAGCCAGTCAAGATAGCTGGCCAACAGATAACCTGAACGGGGGATTTCACTCCCTTCAATGTTTCTCCACATTCCGGCCAACCGCCGGCTGCTCAGCCGGATGTCAGGCAGGAAGCGCTTTTTCATCTGCCGAAAGATACATTTCAGCGTAGGAACAAGCGCGGCGACCATCTCATCGTTCTGCACCTCCTCAATGGTCACGCGGCGGCCGATGTTGGTTGTCCGGTAAAAGCCAACCCCGGGTCTGCCCTGCCCTACGGTAACCCAGCGTTGAACTTCTTTGAACAGTGCACGTTGGCGCACTGCGAAATCGCGGGTGGCAGAGGAAAATTGCACAGCATTGTCGAAATAGACATTGATAGGCTGACTGATATCAAAATAGATCTGTCGATCCCTGCCACGCTCAAAGATTCGATGCGCCAACATCAAGCGATTGAGCCCAGATCTATTAAGGTACGACCATCCACTGCTACTTCCTTTGCGCCGCAAGAGTCGGCCACAATGATGGCAAGCGTATGGCTCATGGAACAACCTACTGTTCAATGAATAATCCATGGCCCCACCACAGGTCCGGCAGGTTTGGGTCAACTCGACCTGATGGACTGGGCACTGCTGAATAAGCAGGTACTGGAAGATGGAATAATGCACACCACGCGCCAGGCACACTGGGCACACTCTTAACGTGGTGGCGACGTGATCACTGACTGACAGTGGCGACGGGACTAAAAAAAGAGCATCTCGTTGTGCGCCATTCAGGGTAAAGCATTCTTGGATCGCCGCCGGATTAACAGAAGCACTATGGGCAAGGTTTAGCCATCGACTACGTTTACGCCCCGCCGGGGTCTTTGGAGGGGCGAAAATCTTGACCACAGCATCGCCCCGGATAACGTTGTAGAGCGCAAACCGACTGAGAATAGAATAGGCAGACTCGTAAACCATGTACTCCGGAACGATCGGGCAGTACCTAGGTACAACGCTCAGCGTTTTCGTATCCGGGACAATAATCATCGTCAGGCGTTCTGGTCAGCAGCCTTGGTATTGAGCGTTGCGGCTAAAAACCATGATTCACGGATTGACCGCAAGCTGAACTCCTTGGTGATTGTATATTCCGGCTGATCTAGGTCCACACTGTCGCGCAGAATAATCTCTATGGTCTTACTGAAATATTGCATTGGAATCTCCATCTTGCTTTTCAGCTTCAGCTCCTGATAGCTAACACAAAAGGCATCCCACAAGATGTCCTTGACATGCGCCAGCCGAAAACCATTCGCATAGGCCTGTGGCACAAAGAATTTGGTAAACGTCCAGGAAGAATTGGCCGGATAGGGAGTGCTGTCAAAAAAGCCGAGGCAGGTCGCAAAGTCTTCTTTCTCGCGTATGCCGCGAAAAGGATGCTCGTAAAGCATGAATCTGTTGACGATGGCTTCACCTTCCACACCTGTCCTGAGGAATGTCTTTTTCTGGTCCAACAACTGCTGTTGCCCGACCAGAATTGGCAGCAGTATCACCCCTTTCAGCCTCAGATCATTGTAGATGTCTTTGATCCAGTCAAAATGCTGCTGCTGGAGTCGCTGAGCTTCATCCACAAAAAGAATGAAGACTTGCCGTGAGTCCTTGAGTGCTACTTGCTCCATGAAATTCACGAGCCGCAGATGTTTTTTCGAAATGCTGACATTGTCATTCCATTGCTTGTGGCCAACCACTGCCAGCAGTGAGTTATAAAAATTACCTTTGGTGGCAGACACTTCTCGCTTTGCGTTGTATATGACCACCGGAAAATCGGGAAAATCCTGGACCAGGCATTGCTGACAGTACAGCATCGCCCACGTCTTGCCGTAGCGAGTATGCCCCCAGATCACTAAACCCGAGTCTCTGCGCCGAATAACCTTGAGTACCAACGCGTAGGTCTCACCGATTGAGAATGTCGGTATTAAATAACGCTGGTTACAGACGGGATGAAGCTCAATCTCGATGGGTCGGGCATCTTGAATGTCCATTTGCAGCCCCTTGTTAGAAGGTGAACACTTTGAGAAGCTTTACTCGCTCATGTTGTGGTTCGGGCTCCACGGGCAGCGTAGTTTCTTCAACAGGCGGGGTTGAAGAAACTACCCCCGTATGCTTGTATAAACTCGTAGCACTCGCCCGGCTCATTTTGTTACCTTTTAGCTGAAATCTTCGGACTGCTTCAAGGAATGATTCATTATCCGAAAAGCGAAACTGACCATCCTTTACGGCCTTTGAAATCTCCGTTTGCAATTTGTAGCTGTGCGCCGTATTGGAGTAAGGTGGCGGCGGTGTAAGTACGCCAACAAACTTTCCAAACTCATCCAACAAATTGATCGAAGATACGTCTCTACGCGAATATTCAATGATCATCTTTTGCCCTGCTGAATTACTGCGCAGCACGTCCGGATTTCGATATTTTTGGTAGGCGAAGTTGATGAAAGCCCCCCCATATTTTGCATTGGTCTTCACTGTCTTGATCTCACGAGCTTTCGTGAAAGCCGCCTCATGCTGAAAGCGGACAGGTAAAGTGTTCGGCGGCAGCCCTCTGGCGGCCAGGCGCGATAGGTAGAGATCTAGGGGCGCGTGACTCTGAATAGCAGAATGGGGCCGACCGTTATAATCAGAGATCACTATGTCTAACGCGCTCTCCAACTCATCGAGAGTCAACAGCATCTTCAGCGGTTTTTTTGATTTTGGCGATAAGCGCGTTTTTATTTCATCTTGGGACTCACTGCCTGTGGTGCCAATCACTCGATGAGAAAAATTTTGAACCAAGTAGAGGAAAAAACGCTCTACGATAGGGCGGTCATTTGGAGTATGCGGCCTGCCAAACTCAACCACGCAACCCAACCTGTCCGTCAATACCTCAATTACCTGCTTTGCCTTGTGGGCCCATGCGTTGTCCAGTTTTAATGTGGACCAAGTCTGCCAAGCACCGGCCGCTTCTGAGGGGAACCCTCCCTGATCGTGATAACGTGTGTTTGGTATACAGACAGGTGGTCGGGTGTGCGGACTCAGTGAACGGTAGATTGCCGTTAGCAGGTCCACCTGATCATAGTTATGCCCTAACGCCAATGAGTAACCCAGTACACACCGTGAAAACTTATCAATTAGGCAAATTAGCCAGCCCCTGAGAATTTCATATTCTACCGGCTCTCCGTAAGCATCCACCTCACGAATGACCAGCCGAATGTCCAGTTTATGCCCATCGGCTTCAACTTGCTCTAAAATATCAGAGGGGTCGATATCACGGGCATTCTCATTGGCTGCGTAGGATTGTAACTCTTGCTCCGCCCGTAACTTCTGATGCTTATCCAGCAGCCATTTTCTCAACCCACTAATAGCTTCAGTCTTCTGGTTCAGTGGATATTCATCTTCTGCCACGCCACACTCAATACACTTTCGCACGAACGCTTTATGGATTGCTATGAAGTAGTCACCGCCAGATTTTCTGGGTTTATATTTACTTGCTTGCGCCTTCAACCAATCCGCCAAATCTTGATGTTGTTCGACTAGCTGAGTAAAAACTCCAGAGTACCCCTGGTGGGGTGGCGAGCCAGCGGGAACTGTCCGACGGTACTTCTTTTCACCACTGCGCTTATAGGGAATTGCGGCCGCCCAGCCAGCCGGACTTCCGTTCTTATCAAGCTCTTCGCATCTCTCTATCGTTCGATAGAGTGTCGAACGGGGTATGCCGTATTTTACTTGAATTTCTTCAAGCGAGGCGCCCTCCTTTAAGAAGGCACGGATCGCGTTGATCCGGTTCTCTGTCTGGGCTCGAATGCTGTCCGGTAAAACCGTTAAGTCAATTGAGGCCCAGCGGTCGCAGTCATAGCCTTCGCGTACACGCTCTGATCTAGAAAATCGCTGTTCACTCATGCGGTGCGTCTCCATGGCTCAACAGGGAGGCGCCACTTAATTTAGTCGAGCCTAAATTTTTAACGGTCAGATGTCCCCTTCTGATCAATTCAAACACTAGCGCTGCGCCTTTCTCTGGAAATTCCTGCTCGACTGCCTGCATGGCATCGCTCAACGATAGGTCCTGGCGAGGGAGGCGCTTCAGGGTGCCTCGTAGATTTCGCGCCGTAAGTGACTCCCTGTGTTTGTTTATATACGAAAGCATGAGCAGATAGTTTTCGTAACGCGCGTGATCAGATTTCAAATACTTGGAATCTAAAACTTCGCACAGGAAACCATTATCGTCAGCATACTTTTGAATCTGACTCGGCGGACAATTACCCAGGCAGAGCTTGGAGAATACCAGGACTGAAGAGTGCCTGCTTTCGAAAGCAAGAGCCACTGGAACGCTTCCCTCGGCGAGGTGGATCAACCGTTGGTTAACGCTCACCTCTTTCACCCAGGGGTCAAACTCTATCTCGGCAAATCGCCACAACGTCGGCCGACAGAACAAGCTAACTTTCTCATTCTGCTTATGACTAAATACGACAAACTCTGGCGCGCCTGCTGGTCTTGAAGAATGTGAAAGTGGATCCATGCTCTAGCCCTTGGATTTCCCCATAAAACTCATTGGCCTACAAAGTTTCAAAATTACGCACAAGCTACGGAGTTTCAAAATTACAGTAGGAGTATGGGCGGGGAGCCACTTATTGTTATATTATTTGGGTATAAAAAAGCTATTTTGCATCGCTTCAAGTGCTGACTGGCAGGAAGAGATACACTCAAGGGGAGCGTTTTATAGTCAAGCGCCCTAAAAGTAATGTAATGGAGATATTTTAAAGGAGGTAGATCTATAGATAGAAAGTTTCAAATTTTAAAAGTTTCTATTTTTCAATATCGCAAGCATTTCCACTTACCCCTAGTCGCTTTTCCACAAAACCCCGTTTGCTGAAAAATCAGCGCTGTTGGCGCTCCATCCTCACACCCGCCCTTAGGTCGCCCTGTCACGGAATCTCCGTTTCCGTATCTGAAGCTTTGGTGACTGGTTAGCACCCAGTACGTCTGCTAAACGTAAATGCACCACGCAAAGATTCTAGCGCGGGTTCACCAATGACGCGGCCATTCATCCCATTCCCAATCTTTCCTCCCTACAGTCATTGGCGGCCTAGATGCTCAAGGATACTTCGCCGATACCGGCCTCTTTCGGCTTACGGCAGAAATTATTTACCTTGCACCACTCGAACATGTGCATGGCTGATGGCTTTGTAGACACGCATCAATCTTAAAAGCGGCCACCAGTCATATAGAAAAATCTGCAGCGGTCGCCACATTGCCACCCAGCCAACGATCATCAGGCTTTCGCGCGCTGTGCCGACTACAGCGCCAGTGCCCAGTTGACCAATGACATCGACTGCAATCAGGCAAAGGGTAACAAAGGCGATGCCGATCACCAGGCTGATGCGGCCATCTCGAAGGAGGTGTTTTAACTCACTGCGCGTGAGGCCTGCCTTATGATCAAAGTAATTGTGGATTGCCTCGATCATGATCGCACTTGGATCGCCCTCTGCTGGTAGGTGCTCAAGGTGGATTGTGATACGAAGCCGGCTGTCCGACGAAAATTCCGCCGCCCAAGTCTCAATGAACGCTTCAGCTTCGCGATCTAGATCCTTGTTAAGAAAAGGTGTCGGATCCATCGAGTTAAACAACTGCCCAAGCTCGCGTACTCGAAGTTGAAGGTGATGCTCTGGTTTTTTTCTCATGGCACTTACCGATTGTTATGCATTGGCAGTTTCGAGTTGCGCGACTCGCTTTCGCTGCGCCTCAGTCCTTACGCAGCGCTCTGATCGCCGCCGGCATCACCGTCAAACCCAAGCTCCCATTTAAACAGCCTGCCGATGAACCGCCGGCGAGGATGGCCAGCCTCCAAGAAAGCTGAGTTTAGTTTTGCCGAAATAAACCGACTCGGGGAGATTGCACTCTCGGAATCATGACCGCAGTAACACCTGCTTGCCGAGCAACCGCCTTGCTGCCCAAGCACCCAAAAACCCACTTACCTGATTGAGGTCAACTCTGCGACTGCCTGGGTGTCTACACTGAAACAAACAGGGTCTAACAGGCCCGTGGAGCACGTCATGTATTGGTTCCGTCATCACTACCGCAATCTTTTGCGACTCACCCTAGGGGTGTGGGTGTTGGCTGTGATCGTGACGGTATTTCACGGCTGCCTGGTGCAGCCGCAGCACAGCCTGAGTGCAACGCACGAGACTCCTTCCACGCTGCAACAGGTGGATGAACATGCGCTGCATGCCAGCGGCTGCCTTAAGCATTGTGCCGATGCAGCAAAGGCGATCAGTCCCACATCGCAGATCCCGACAGTGGATCTCGCCACTTTAGCGCTTGCCTTGCTGTTACCTGCGATGCTGCTGCTTAACCTCGCTCAAACAATAACCTTCGCTGCACTCGCACTGAAGCGCCCCGCTCCATCGGGGCCGCCAGCCCGCCTTATATTCGTCCGCTTCAACGATTAATTCGCCTTTCAGGGCGGTCACACCGTGGCCGCTCTGCGTCATTGCGCCGATTCGGCGCGGTTTAGTAGTCCCTGCTTATCTCTAAATATCCGGAGTTCACCATGCAAACACAATTGAAACTGGTTCTTGCCGCCATTTTGGCCAGCAGCGTCTTCATGGCTTCTGCCGAAGATGAGCATCACCCTGTCGACGCACCTGCCAGCGCAACGGCTGCCAGCGCACCGTCCGAGTCGGCGATGAATAAAGCGATGAGCGAGCAAATGCAGAAAATGCAGGCCGCTCATGACAAAGCCGCCGCCGCGAAGACACCAGCCGAACGGCAAGCAGCCATGCAAGAGGGCATGAAAACGATGAAGGACAGCTTGGCCATGATGAGTAAGCAGCAAGGTGCTGCTGGTTGTACGGGCGTGGAGATGGGCTCAGGCATGGGAATGTCTGGCTCCAAGGACGGTATGGGTATGGGTATGGGTAAAGGAATGATGGAGATGATGATGAAAATGATGGATCAGCAGTCGTCGATGATGGATATGCCAATGAAGAAGTGACGACCGCTATCCACCGAGGATTGCGGCGCTGGCAATGCAACGGCGGTGTCGCCATGGCCTGCATGGCTAGAGCGACACCGCCGTACTACTCGATAGCACTCCCTTAGGAGTACAAAATCACGATGGCCTGCGCCAGGCTTCCATTGATTGAGTGATAACGACCGCTTGACCTTGCCATGGCAGCAAGGTTGAAGATAAGCCAACGTCGCAGAAAAGCCGAATGCCTCAGCCTTCGCATGATGCATTTTGTTATGAGGAGTCACCGATGAAAACCGTTGAACTGCAAGTCCAGGGCATGAGCTGTGGCTCATGTGTCAAACACGTCACCGAAGCGCTGCGCCCACTTGAAGGCGTCAGTGACATAGCAGTGGATCTACAAGCTGGACGGGTGAAGGTCAGCGGCGATTCGGACAGCCATGCGCTGCTTTCAGCCCTGCAGGAGGCTGGCTATCCAGCACAGTTGGCGACAATGGAAAGCGTACCGAGTAAGAAAGCCTCGGGTTGTGGCGGGAACGGCGGCGGTTGCTGCTGTCGGTAAGCGATATTTTTAAACGGCAATTGATGACTACGTCAGGGCTAACCTGACACGGCCTATCACAACAAGACAACTCTATCGATGCTGCCCTATCGCAGCGCAGCCAAATTGCCGCCGCCAACCTGACGGAAATGTAATCACGCGCGGGCTGATGATGTGACATCTTGCTCGCAAAATGGCGGCTGGCACCGACTCTCTGAAGCGAGCCATGGCCCTACTGTGGCAGCGCTTTCGTATCTGCCTGGACTCCGACTGACTGGATACCCCTCGATGCATTCCAGAACATCAAGACGCACTTTCGTGAAAGCCTTGGCGGCAGGCGGGGTACTCGCAGGCTTTGGGCTGTGGCGCAGCCCGGTGTGGGCAATTACCAGTCAGGGGCAGCCGAATGTGCTCGCGGGCACTCATTTCGATCTGACTATCGGTGAAATGGGGGTGAACTTCACGGGCACGCCCCGCTCCGCCATGACCATCAACGGCAGCCTCCCCGGCCCGATACTGCGCTGGCGCGAGGGCGATACGGTGACGTTGCGGGTCAGGAATCGGCTCAAGGAAAACACCTCGATCCATTGGCACGGCATCATTCTGCCGGTGAACATGGACGGTGTACCGGGTCTGAGTTTTCACGGCATCGAACCGGGCGGCCTGTACGTTTATTCGTTCAAGGTCAAACAGAACGGCACCTACTGGTATCACAGTCATTCCGGGTTCCAGGAGCAGGTCGGCGTCTACGGCCCTTTGGTCATCGATGCAAAGGATCCCGAACCCTTCAGCTATGACCGCGACTATGTGGTGATGCTGTCCGACTGGACGGATGAAGACCCAGCGCGGGTCATGAAGAAACTCAAGAAACAATCCAGTTACTACAACCTGCACAAGCGCACCGTCGGCGACTTCATTGATGACGTCAGCAAGAACGGTTGGTCTGCCACCGTCGCGGATCGGAAAATGTGGGCTGAAATGAACATGAACCCCACCGATCTTGCCGACGTTAGCGGCGCCACCTACACCTACTTGCTCAACGGACAGGCTCCTGACAGCAACTGGACAGGCATTTTCAAGCCCGGCGAACGGCTGCGCCTGAGGTTCATCAACGGCTCGGCGATGAGCTACTTTGACGTGCGTATTCCTGGGCTGAAAATGACTGTCGTCGCCGCAGACGGGCAGTACGTGAAACCGGTGAGCGTCGATGAGTTCCGCATCGCCGTGGCCGAAACCTTTGATGTGATCGTCGAACCCACTGAAAATGCATACACCTTGTTCGCCCAGTCGATGGATCGCACCGGTTTCGCGAGAGGCACATTGGCTGTACATGAAGGGCTCTCGGCCCCTGTGCCGCCCCTGGATCCACGTCCGTTGATCACGATGAGCGACATGGGCATGGGGGATATGGCCGGCATGGATCATGGCGATATGACGGGTATGACCCAGGACTCGATGCAAGGCATGGAGAGTATGGATCACAGCCAAATGGCGGCCGGCGAGGACAACGGCATGCAGGGTATGACGGGCATGGACGGTGGATCGATGCAGAGCATGGATCACAGTCAGACGCCAGGCTCGGCAGACACGTCGGGGCACTCGATGCCGGGCATGAGCAGCATGGACTCGATGGAGCCCCACCCGGCCTCGGAAGCGAATAACCCGCTGGTCGACATGCAGACGATGAGTCCCACACCGAAACTCAACGATCCTGGCATGGGACTGAGAAACAACGGTCGCCGGGTGCTGACCTACTCAGACCTGAAGAGCACCTTCCAGGATCCCGATGGTCGGGAACCCAGCCGCACCATCACGTTGCACCTGACCGGACACATGGAAAAGTTCTCGTGGTCTTTTGACGGCGTCAAATTCGCGGACGCCGAACCACTTCATCTCAAATATGGAGAGCGCATCCGAGTGGTTCTAGTCAACGACACCATGATGATGCATCCCATTCATCTGCATGGCATGTGGAGTGACCTGGAGGATGAAAACGGTGATTTCATGGTTCGCAAACACACCATCGACATGCCGCCCGGCACCAAACGCAGCTACCGCGTGACCGCCGACGCCCTGGGGCGATGGGCGTACCACTGCCACCTGATGTACCACATGGAAATGGGCATGTTCCGCGAAGTCCGTGTACAAGAGTAGGAGCCAGACATGAACTTCGATAGAACCGCTAAACCGCTACTCGCCGGCCTGGCCATCCTCGGGATGGGTGTCATGACGCTTGCTTATGGGCAGACCGAGCCCATGCAAGGTATGGACGGCAATCAGATGCAGGAGATGGATCACTCCCAGATGCAGGGTATGAAACCCGCAGCGCTCCAGCAAAGCCGTACACCCATTCCGGCGCTCACCGATGCCGATCGCGCGGCGGTGTTTGAAAGCCATGCCGGCCACCAGATGCACGACAGCGCCATCAACTCATTTTTCCTGATCGATCAACTCGAATGGCAAGACGCTGACAAGGGCAGCGCATTACGTTGGGAAGCCAACGGCTGGATTGGCGGCGACACGGATCGTCTCTGGTTGCGTACCGAAGGCGAGCGAACCAATGGCGTGACCGAAAGCGCTGAGCTTCAGGCACTCTGGGGACACGCCGTCAGTCCCTGGTGGGACGTGGTCAGTGGTGTGCGACAAGACTTCAAACCTGGCGCACCGCAGACCTGGGCGGCGCTGGGGCTGCAAGGCATGGCGCTCTACGACTTTGAAACTCAAGCCACCGCTTACCTGGGCGAGGCCGGCCAGACCGCGCTGCGGCTCAAGGGTGACTACGACATTTTGCTGACCAACCGTTTGATTCTGCAACCCACTGCGGAAATCAACCTCTATGGCAAAAACGACCCGCAACGGGCCACAGGCTCAGGGCTGTCGGACACCGAGGTCGGCCTGAGACTGCGCTATGAAATACGCCGCGAGTTCGCACCTTACATCGGCGTGACCTGGAACCGCGCCTACGGCAAAACGGCGGATTACCGCCTCGAAGAAGGCGAAGACCAGAGCGATACGCGCTTTGTCGTCGGTGTGCGAATGTGGTTCTAAACCTGACCGAAAGATACATCCCTACATCCATTCTAACAGTAACACCCCACCCACGGCCCAGGCCGTCAGGAGCCTTGCATGTCATCGTTTAAAGCCCTCGGTGTTGTCGCTGCACTCAGCATCGGTTTGTTGTTGAGCACTGCCGCCCAGGCGCATCCAAAATTACTGTCCTCCACCCCGGTCGATGGCGCCACCGTGGCTGCACCGGCAAAAATCGAACTGAGTTTCTCGGAAAAGCTCACCACCCAGTTTTCCGGCGCGAAACTGATCATGACCGAAATGCCGGGCATGTCCGCCCACTCCCCCATGGGTGTCAAAGCGAGTGTCGCGGGTAGCGACGATCCGAAAATGATGGTCATCACCCCGGCAGCGCCGCTCACACCTGGCACATACAAGGTCGAGTGGAGGGCGGTTTCTTCCGATACCCACCCGATCACAGGTACCGTGACCTTTAAAGTCAAGTGATCCATGGACGACTCCATCTACATTAGCCTTCGCTTCGCGCTCTATATCGACTTGATGCTGCTCTTCGGGCTGGCACTGTTTGGCCTGTACAGTCTCAGAGGAAAGGAACGTGCAGACGGTGCCGTGTTGAATTTTGGGTCGTTGCTGGTGGGAACGGCCCTTATCGGCATACTGCTATCGATGGTGGCCATGCTACAGATGGCCAAGACGATGAGCGGCGTGTCCAGCGTCATGGAGCTGCATCACCACATCCTGCAGATGATGTTGATGGACACTGACGTCGGGTTGACCTGGATGGTTCGAATAGCCTCATTGACCTTGGCGGTCATCGCCGCGACTCTCAATCGACGAAGCCCGGCATTGAGCCTCTGGCTGGCCACATTGTGTGGGGCCATCGCCCTCGCGACGCTCGCCTGGACGGGACATGGCGCCATGGATGAAGGCAGTCGACGCTACCTGCACTTCACCAGCGATATTGTCCATCTTCTGGGTGCAGGCAGCTGGTTGGGCGCTCTCGCTGCATTTGCGTTGTTATTGCGCTCAACCAACCTCACAGGCGATCTGCAGATACGGTTGCTGGCTCGAACGCTGACTGGTTTCGAATCAGCGGGGACGCTTATCGTCGCAACCCTGGCTATCACCGGGATCGTCAACTATCTGATGGTTGTCGGGCCAGCATTCGAGACATTGACCTCCAGCACGTATGGGGCCCTGCTGTCTTTGAAGGTCTTCTTGTTCGCGGGGATGCTGGTATTTGCGGCGGTAAACCGCTTTCACCTGAGCCCGCTGCTTGAGCGATCCATTCAGGCAGATACTCACACCGTCGCGATCAACGCTTTACGGCGCAGCATGATTCTAGAGTTCTCGGTCGCGGTGATCATTATGGGCCTGGTTGCCTGGCTCGGCACACTCAGCCCAGAGATGGAGATGTCCGCTGAGTCCCCATGAAGTGAATGATGAGCGACCAGCTCCGGGACAAACCACACTGCTCAATTCTGAGCCTGCCAAGTTCCGCCAGATTTTCAACCAGGTCCCAAAGCATGTTTTTTTGAACCGGCATCCATCAGCCTCTCATGCATGCTGATAAAGCGGCACCGTTCATTCATTCTTCCAGAAGCTGCTTGCGGATATCCAGCAGTTCTTGGTGACGCTCCTCACTGGTCTTTGGATATGACATTTTCAGGCCATCCAGCACATCTGAAAATATCTGAGATACGATCAGTCGGGCATTTTTCTTGTCATCGGCAGGCACAACGTACCAAGGCGTCTCAGTCGTGCTCGTTGCACTAAGGCATTTTTCGTAGGCCTGCATATAGTCTTTCCAATACTTGCGTTCCTCGATATCCGCAGCACTGAATTTCCAGTTTTTTTCCGGCTTGTCGATGCGGTCCAGGAAGCGTTTTCGTTGCTCTTCTTTCGACAGATGGAGAAAAAATTTGATGATGCGCGTTCCGTTACCTGACAGGTGGCGCTCCAAATTGGAGATTGAACGATATCGCTCCCGCCAGACAGTACTATTGTTTTCAAGAGCATCCGGGAGGCCCTCGCTTCGGAGAATTTCCGGATGGACACGGGCTATCAGTACCTCCTCGTAGTACGACCGATTGAATATGCCAATCTGTCCGCGTCCCGGTAGGTTGCGTGTGGTTCGCCATAGAAAGTCGTGCTCCAACTCAGCCGCGCTGGGATGCTTGAAGCTGAATACCTGGCAACCTTGCGGATTCACACCTGACATCACATGCTTGATGGCACCGTCTTTTCCTGCGGCATCCATCGCCTGGAAAATCAGCAGAATGGCATGGCGATTGGACGCGTAAAGCAGCTGCTGCTGCGCGCTGAGTTGCGCAACATGCGTTGTCAGAAGCTGACGATATTGCTGTTTTGACTTGTAGAAAGGTTCCACCTTGGTCGGCCACTTATGGAGATTGACCTCGTCGCCTTCCCGTACTCTAAAATCCGCCGAGTTTATTTTCATATTCCGCCTTTCGGTGCCGCTGGCGCAGTGACTGGTTGTCTTGAAGCTGCATTGGCAACTCGCCATCTGATCAACGCAACCTTCAAAGTGTCGTTCAGGATTAGACAGGAGACTAGCGCATAACCGAATAATGCGATCACCCGTCTTCCGCGCAATACGCTGGGCCTGGTGATCAACGCCCTGCCCCTTCGCAGGCCTGCCCCACCCTACCCCATCGGCCCGCGACCACTGAGCAAGAGCACAACACCGGTTATTGATCCTCTCCAAGCAGACCTAGCCGATAAGCCCACTGGGTCATATCGGCAGCGTTGTGTGCGTCCAGTTTCTTCATCAGGTTGAGCCGATGGGTCTCTACGGTTTTGAGGCCGATACACAAGATCTCGGCAACGTCGCGATTACGCGCGCCTTCGGCGACCAGCTTCAAGACCTGGCGTTCTCGCCCGGTCAGGCCGACACCGCTGGCCGTGTGCCCAGCGCCGCGTAGTGCCATGACTTGAGCGGCATCGAGACCGGCATCGATATAGATTCTCCCCGCGCGCACCTGGGCGATCGCCTGGAGCAAATCTTCCCGGCGGCTTCGCTTGAGCACATAGCCGACCGCGCCGGCCTCCAGCGCCAGCGCGGCGTTATGCTCGGAGACCGTGGAAGTCAGGGCGATGATCAGGATGGCCGGCCAGCGCCTGGCGATCAGGGTCAGGGCCGAGACGCCATCGAGCAACGGCATATTCAGGTCCATCAACACCAGATCGGGTTGCAAGGCGCGGCACATGGCGACGGCTTGCTGACCGTCTTCAGCCTCGCCAGCCACGCTCAGCTCAGGCACATCGGCCAGCAGCGCACATAACCCTTCGCGAATCATCGCGTGGTCATCCACCAGCAGTAAACGGCACTCAGGCATCGTCAGGGTTTCCAGTTTTTTCAGAGAGGCCGGGCTGACGCGCAGCCAGGGTCAGACCATGCATTTCCAGTTGCAACAGCGCAGCGACCATCGTGGCGGTATCCGCGTCAGCGGCGGCCCGTTCCATCAACGCAGCCGACGCCTCCAACGCTGCTTCAGCGAATTGCCCGGCGCTCCCCTTGAGGCTATGGGCGATACGCGCAGCTTCGGCATGATCGACCTGCGCGACCGCCTCCTTGAGCCGAACCAGCAAGGCCTGGCAGTCCGCCATGAACAAGCGCTGCAGACGAGGTGCGCGGAGTGGATCTTGTTCCTGGAGAGGCGTCAGCGGCGGCACGGTCCGCGCCAGTCTCGGTGCAGTGGGCTCTACGCTGCGCAACTCCATCCCGCGTGCCTGCTGGCGCGCAATCACCTGCGTGATCGCATCGAACAGCTGCGTCGGTAGCACGGGCTTGGCGAGATAGTCATTGGCGCCGGCTTCGATGAAACGTTCCCGGTCACCGCTCATGGCATTGGCGGTCAAGGCGATGACGTAAACATCCTCATCCAGCACTGGGCGCTGCCCCGAACGCAATTGACGAACCGCCTCCATGCCATCCATTCGCGGCATTTGCCCGTCCATCAAGACCGCATCGAAGATCTTCCGCCCGAGTAATTCCAGGGCCTCGACACCGTCGCGGGCATGAGCGACGCGATGGCCGAAACGCTCCAGGAACAACTGCGTAATCTCGCGATTGGTGGCGATGTCATCGACCACCAGGACATCCAGGCTGACGTCATGCCGCTCCAGGCTGCGCAGCGGCGAGGCTGTTTCGCAGAGCGTCGGCGTTGCGCCGCTCTGCACCTCGCACAAGGTGCGATAGAAATGCTGGCGACGCAGCGGCCTGACAACGCACGCAGCCAGGCCATGGGCACGCAGTTCATCGGCGGACGGCACTGATTCGACCTGCGAGGCCATCAGCACAATACGCGCGGTTGCCAACGCCGGGGCTGCACGGCACAGGTCGGCGAACTCGACACCATCGACCCTGGGCAGGCGCCAATTGACCAATACCAAGTCGAACCGGACACCCAATTGCGCCTGCTCGTGCATCAGGCTCAGTGCTTCTTCGGCAGACGCTGCTTCCTGGCACAGCATCTGCCACTGGCCGAGCATCTCCATCAATGCCCCGCGTTCATCGGCGTGCTCATCCACCACCAGGGTCCGCAGCCCCCACAACCTCGGGGCGTCGGCCGCGCGCGCCGGGCACTGCGGCAAGGGCAAGGTCAGTGCAAAGGTCGAACCCACTTCCGGTTGGCTGTGCAACGCGATACCGCCGCCCATCAAGCCGGCCAGACGCTGGCTGATGGACAAGCCCAACCCGGTACCGCCGTAGTTTCGGGTGGTGGAGGCATCGGCCTGCAAAAACGCCTCAAACACCGAGCGCTGTGCGGATGGCGCGATACCGATGCCGGTATCGATCACCTGAAATCCGAGCAGGTCGCCATCCCCCCGCCAGACCAGCAGGCGAATCGAGCCGCTGGCCGTGAACTTGACCGCGTTACTCAGCAGATTGAGCAGAATCTGCCGCAGTCGCCACGGATCGCCGATCACCTGCCCCGGTACATCGGTGGCGATATGGCAGATCATGCGCAGGCCCTTTTCCGCTGCGCGCGGCGCCAACAGTTCGGTGACATCTTCCAGCACTTCGGTCAGATCGAACTCGACCTGCTCGATATTCAAGTTGCCCGATTCGATTTTGGAAAAGTCCAGGATGTCGCTGATCAGCGCCAGCAAGGCTTCGGAGTGCTCACGGATGGCCGTGACAAAATGTTGTTGTTGCGCCGTGAGCAACGTATCCGCCAGCAAGTGATTCATGCCGATGACCGCGTTCATCGGGGTACGGATCTCGTGACTCATATTGGCCAGGAACTGCCCCTTGAGTTGGTTGGCCTGGTTGGCCATATCCCGGGCGCCTTGCAGTTCCTGGGTGCGGACCTCCACCAGGTGCTCCAGCCCGGCCTGCTCGGCCTGCAATGCATCGAGCAAGCGGTTGTACGCCCTGGCGAAGCGTCCCAGCTCATCGGTGCGTGCCTCTGGTAAACGACGCGACAGGTCGTCGCCGCGAGCGGTCTCTTCGATTTCCCGCGCAAACCGGGCCAGCGGCTGCGCCAACTCGCGATGCAACACCCAGAGCAAACCAAGGGCCAGCAGGATAAAGCCGACAATCGCAAAAGGTACCTCGGCAAGAATCAGGCCCAACGCGCCGGCGCGCAGTTGCGCTTGCGGATACAGCGTCAACAGATACCAATCCGGTTGTGGCAGGTGAGCGACGATCATCGGCGTGTCGGCGTCGAAGCGGCCGATCTGCGGGAAGCCGACTGCGGCAGGCAAATCCGCGATCAGTTGCTTGAGCCTGTCGTGGGAAACCGCCTCCAGCGTATTGCCGGAAAGGTCGGCAATGCGCTGACCCTGTGCATCCAGCAACAGGCTGGGATAGCCATTGAGCAACTGCCCGATACGGGCCAATCGCTCATCCAGCTTCAGTTCATAGCCGGTCATGAACAATGGCTTGCCCGATGCATCCCGGGCGACCATCGCAACGCTGATCAACTGGCGGCCCAGCAACGGCTCGTAATAGGGGCCGTCCCACACAACCTCGGGCCCATCTGCCGGCAGCCCCTCGAACAGCGCCCGCAAATGGGTCGCCCGGGCCTGGGCGAAGCCCGAAGGAATATCGACTTGCGTGGAAAAAGCCGCCCCCGCGTCGGGAAAATAGAAAAACGTATCGACGGTCATCGCCTGGCCGGCCGTGCCGAATGCTTCGGCTGCGGAAGCGGCGCGGGCCAACCGCTCAGTGGCGGCGGCAGTGTCCGTGGCGCCCTGCCCGGGCGGGTTGAGCACCCAATGCAGGGTGCTGCGCTGGAAAATATTGCTGCCGAACTCGTTTACCGCGCCGCCGTTCCAGCGTGACATGAGTCGTCTGGCGCCCTCCTCCGCATCGCGAAAATCGTCATTGTCGACACTGGAGAGCAGCGCCAGGCGCTGGCTGAGATCGTCCAGCGCCTTGCCTTGCAGCTGTTCATACGTGCGCCAGGCGCTAAGCCCAGCGGCCACGCACCAACTCAACGCCAGCACCAGCGCCAACACACAGGTAATGCGCAGCGCCAGTGACGCGCGCCACCCCTTCATCACAGGTCGACCTTACTGGCGGCCGCACTGTCGAGCGTGGCGGCCACGCCCATTTTGCGCACAATATCGCGGATCGCCCGTTGCGCAGCCGCGTCGTCACGCAGCGCCACCACCAGCAACCGCGTCACCTTGTCACCCGTTATCGCCTGCGTGGCTTCGCGCCGGCTGGTCAAGCCGAGGATACGCAGCTGTTCCTCAAGGTTCTTCAAGCGCGTCTCGTTGCCATAGGTGCCAAGATCCAAGCGCAGCCCTTCACCTGCCGACAGCCCCGTTACCACGGGCCGGGGCGTCCAGCACCAGGCAATCTGGGTCGGCGGTTGAATACTCGCGACCCCCTGTTCGACCGGTGAACCGAGGGCAGCCAGTCGCACATTCGTCGCGGCGGCCTGGGTATCCATCGCCGCCAACTGTTCGGCGGTGGCACTCAAGCGTGCATCGATGAGATTGGCCTCGCGCTGCATTTGGTCGGCCTGGTCGTACTTGTCCAGCAACACCTGTTCGCCTTCCTGGCGGTACGTCAGTTGGATGCCGATGAGATTCTCACTGCCCATCAAATTGCGCTGGCCGGGGAAATCGTCGGCGCTGAAGGTGTGTTGCCCACCGTTGAACAGCCGCAGGAAGTCCACGAACGCGCGGTCTCCGGTCCAGTGCCGGGTCAGCTTGAAGTTGGCGAAGCTGATCTCCAGGGCGACATCGGCACAGGCCCCCGGCGCCCAGACGAAGCTGGCGCTGGTGGGGAAGTTGAAGTTGTCCAGTACCGTCGAACGGCCACTGCATTGCAGCGTCAGGCGCGTCTGCTGGGGCAGCGAACGGGCACCGAGGTTGACCTGCGACGGCGCGGCGGACAATTCCACCACCGCCGCGGTGGCCTGCAGTATGGCGATGCTCTGCTTGAGCTCCGCCCGTTGCGCCGCAAGGCCTTTTTGCTCGGCTTCCAGTGCCTGCCGGCTTTGCTGCTCCGTGGCCTGCTGGGCCTGACTCTGTCGCTCGGCACCGAGCAGATCGTTGCGCGCATGCTGCATGCGGCTGACATAGGCGTAGAACGCACCGGTCAGCGGAATTTGCACACCCAGCGCCTCCCGTCCGCTGTAGCGCAGCACATCGCGTTGCACGAAGGTTTTTACCGCTCCGCTCATAAAGGCCGGCAGTTGACCGCGCTCGCCGTACAGCAACTCGTTGAGCATGACCGGGTCCTGCACGCCCTGAATCGAGCTGAGCAACTGCCCGCTCCAGTCGCCTTGCAGGCGGCAGGCCGCCACTTCGGCGGCGTAATGCGAGGAGAAATCCAACTGGCCGGTGGCCAACGCCCAGACCGCATCTTCACGCGGGTCCGGCCCCTTCAGCGCCTGGATCAAGGCGCTGCGCACGCTGTCGGCTTCCCAGAGCGGTGCGGACTTCACCGAAGGATCGGCGCCGAAGCCCCACGTCTCCACGGCCACCTGGAACGCTTGTGCGTCGCTTTTCTGCAGATCGGCCACCACACCTTTCATCAACTGTTGGAACCTGGCCAAGGCACGGGCTTGGGTCAACTCGTCGCGCAAGCCGTTGACGCCACTCTCGATCGAACCGCCACTGGCCACGCCCTTGAGCATATCGCCGCCCAGGGCATTGGTGATTTTCAGACTGCCCAGCGCCCCCGCTTCGGCATGCAGATCGTTGTTACTGGCCAGTTCAAGCAAACGATCGAGCGACACCGCGCGGCTCGCCCAAGGTGCCCGCTGCTCGGGCGGGATCAAGGCAAACCGTTCGGCACTGCGATGCAACAGCTTCAGGAACGGATCATTGGGAGTACCGACCACACTCAGGGCCAATTGCCAGTCACTACGCGTCTTCAAGCGTGTCTGTGCACTGAGCAGGCTGCCCTGGATAAACCGATACCAGGCGTCCTGGGTATCGCTTTGGTACTGATCGAGGAATTTCACCCGCTGTGTCTTCCACAACGCGCTGTCACGGCTGGCGAGGCCGAGTTCATCCATGAACGCAAAAATCGCGCTGTGCCCTTGCAACGTATAGGCACCGGAAAGACTCAACCCCGGGTTATCGCTATCGCTCCAGTACTCCGTCAGCCGGATCGGTTGCAGATTGCCCTGCAGTTCCGCCCAGGCTTTCAGCCACGTCAGGGGGCGTCCTTCAAGCCCCATGCTCTCCAGCTGGCCCAGCAAGGCGGCGCGTTGGCCCTGCATCTGCGCCATATCGGTTTGCCACTCCAGATAGGAGCGATAGCTGCTCCCCAGGGTGACCAGTTGCCCGGCGCTGGTCGCTTCCTTGGAACCGTAGGTCAAGTTCAGGAAACCCACCTCGGAACCCGGCAGCGGCAAGTTATCCATCGACTGGTTATTCAGGCGGGCATCGAGCAGGTTGATCCGGCGCACGAGGAATTCGGCATAAGCGGCAATCAGCCGTGGATCGCCGCTGTTCAACGCGCCGCGCAGGTTCTGCGAAATGAAACCATCGAATACCGGCGTGCGTATTTCGCTGTCGAACAACCTCACGTAGTCAGAGCGGTAGTGCTCCTGGACCTGTTCGATATGGCGTGAGAACGGCAGCAAACCATGCCATCCGCCCTGCTGCTGGTCAGATAAGCTGATCAACGCTTGGCGAAACCGACGCAGCGCATCCAGGTCGCTCTCCAGCCCACCGTTGAAGTCCTCGGCCGCTGGCGGCTCGTCCAGCGCGTCGGTGAGCACGGCTTGAGTGTGGTGGTCGGCATACACCAGCAATGCGCCAAAGCCGATACACAGCCCCAGCCAGCCGATGACTGCAGCGTGGGCCAACAGCCTGCGCCAGCGATGCCAGCTATCGATGGGCTGATAGGCGTGGCGTTGCGCAGGCAAAAGCCTGCCCAGCAACTCATGACTGAACCAGCCTTCGCTTGTGCCGTCTGCCTCTTGCCCTTGCGCGGTCAGGAACAGCCCGCAGAGCAGCGGCAACTCGCTGTAGGGGTTGGCGTCAAACGCGGGTAACAGCAGATGCTGGAGACGCGAGCGCAGTTCAACGATGCGCTCCGGCAGGCTGAAAGCCTCTTCATCCGGCAGGCCACGCACGCCCAACTCGATGCGCAGGTCGAACAGACGCTGGCCAAGCCCGCTGAACATCTCTTCGAGAAACACCTGCGCCGCCCCCGTGCGCTGTTGGCTGAGCAGGCCAAACGGTTGCTCGCGTTGTGGCGGCGTGAGAGCGCAAGCCCACTGGGTGAAACCCGGCAAGGCTTCGGCACCGGTAATGATGAAATACACCGGCAGACGGGCACCAAAGACCTTCACCAGATCATCCAGGCGGCGGCGCAGATTGTGTCCCTGCTCGGCCAGGCGCGCATCGGAGTCGCTCAACAAGCGCTGGCAGTCGATCACCAGCAGTACACCGTTGAGGGGTTCGCGGCGCCGCGAACGCAACAGCCAGTACAGCAACCGTCGCCATTCCGGGCCGGCGTCGCTGTTGCCCTCCGCCATGCGGCCGGCGGGGTCAATGATCACGCCACGCTCAAGGAACCACCAGTCCAGCGTCCCGGTCGAGGCCGCCGGCTTTCCACCGCGGGTCGAACGCAAGGCCGAGGTCAGCCCGCTGTTGCCCAGCAACCGCCGGGTGCCGCTGCCACTCTCGCCCAGCGTCAGGAACCAGGGCAGCACATACAACGGTGAACCCAATCGACTCAGGCGCGACTGGCGCAACATCTGCACGCCGCTGTTCCAGTCCTGATCAAGCGCCGGCGCTTCATCGCGACGACTCTGGGGCAACTCGCTGTTCATCCGGCGACGCAAGCGCCAGGCATACCAGCGTCGCCCGACCCCACGCAGGCAAAAAACCACCAACAGCGTCACGATGCAAATCAGCGGCACGTACCACAATGGCCAGCTTTTGTAGAGCGCCAGGCCCCAGAGCAATAGCACGATGCACGCCAGCAGCAGCACCCAGAGCAACAACACCCCTGCTTTCTTCAACATCAGCGCATCTCCAGCAATTGGCTGACTTGTCGACCCAGCGAGAGATCGAAACTGATGTAAAGCACGGTCAACAGAATCAACGGCACCCCGATCAGCAACAGCAGCGAAAGACCGGGCAAGCCCCGGCGCACCACACGCAGGCGCGTAGGCAGGTGGTCCTCGGGTTGTTCGAAGAGATGGCTGTTGGCGTCCAGCGGCACCATCTGCCGATCGAGAATGATCCGCTCAAGGCAAAGCCGACGGTATTGCATCAGTTCACCACCCGGGCGGGTCGCGTAACGCCCCTGGAAACCGCCGAGCAAGGCCAGGCCGAAGACCTCGCGGGCACCGACCGCCGCCTCGGGCAAAGCCTCCAGGCGTTGGAAGAACTCGACACCGGCACGACTGGTGGAAAAATAGTGGCGCTGCAACGGCGCCCGCCGCCATTCGGCCGCCCCGGGCCATTCGCCGGACATGGCCGCTTCGTCGATCCAGGCGACCACCGCGAACAGCGCCTCGCGCACTTCGGCTTCGGCAAAGTGCAGCTCGCGGGCCCGATTGGCGGCGCCATCGAGCAGCACGATGAGCGCCGGCGCAAGCGTCTCATAGGACTGTGCCGGATCAACGAAGCCGCGCTTGGCAGCCTCGAAACTCGACATCCAGCAGTCAGCCAGGCGGGGATTGATCATGTGCGAACCACCACCAGGTCGATACTCAGGTCAGCCGGCGGCTGGGGCAGGAAGAACGCCGCCTGACGCTCCTGCTGCAGCGTTTCCCAACCCTCGCTCAGCGTTTCCAGGCGGAAGTACAACGCGCCGGCCACCCGCGGCAAGCCTTGGGGCGGAACCTGCAGATAGATCAACTCAACCCCGGGCAACGCACGGTTGACCAGGCCTTGCATGACGCTGAGAGCTCCCAGCTTGCCATCCAACGGCAGGCACTCGGCCAGCCACACCGGATCGACCAGACTGCGCGCCACCAGATAGTAACGATGCCGCGCGCCGAAAAACGCGTCCGGCAACGGGGCCTGATAAAACCCTTCCTGCAGTTGCAGGTGGACCAGCAACTCTGAGCCGATGCTGATCTCATTGAGCTGCTGGCCGATCAGGGCCACCAGTGCGATCGTCGCCGCGCCCGCGTCCTCATGCTTGTAGGCCGGCACCAACAGACGGCCATCCGGGGTTTCGCCGAGCATGTCGCAGACATCGGAAAACAGACTCAACTCACCAACAAGTTGGCGCAGGGTGCCGTAAAGCTGCCATGGCGACACCTGCGGGGTTTCCAGCAAATGCGTCAGCAACGGGCCATAGCGATTCAGTACCGCCAGGGCCATCAGGTGGTTGACCTGGGCCGCGTCGAGATCGCCCCGCCGCGACTCCCCCGGCTGCTTGTACACCGACAACTGCCGCGCCCGGCCGACCAGTTCGTCGCGGACTTCGCGCAAGGTTTGCAGGAGCATCGGCGATGCCGCCAGATTGACCGACGGCGGCACGTAGCGTTGGGCCGGCCGGAGGCGATCACCGTCCAGCTCAAGCCGTGCAATCGGCAGCAGCTCGTAGGCGCTCAGATGCTCCAGCTCATCGTCCCAGAACAGCCGCAACACATAGGACATGGGGCGCACCCGCGCTTCCGGGGAGTCGCCGAGACGGTCACCGATCACTTCCGGGTCGGCCGCCACGATAAAGCGCGCTTCCGCCCGGGACCCCGCCGACAGTGTCTCGAACACTTGCGCGTTGGCGTCGCCTGGCAGCAAGCGGCGTAGCCCCACAAACAGCGTGCGGCCGCCACTGAATTCGCCGAGGTCAAGGGTGCGCGACTCCAGCATCGCATTGCCCGGATATTCGGCCAGCGTGCCTTCGGCAAAGCGCACCGACAATTGCTCCAGCAGGCACTGTTTGGCAACCAGCGCGGGCTCGTTGATCTTCAGCGAGATCAAACCCCACGGGTACGGATGGTTCAACTCCGTGGTCCGGGTCAGACGATGCTCGATACGCGCATCGTTCTGTTGAAAATGCTGAGGCTGGAGGAACAAGCCCTGGTGCCAATACAACAACTGATCGATATTCATAGGGCTCGGTTTCAGGCAAAAAATTGAAAAAGCGTGGCCACTGCAACGCTCACGGCAAGCAGCTCAGTCCTGTGCGCCGGGCAGGCGCACCTCACCCTCTCGGGGCTGCACCGGCTTGGGCAACGCCAGGCGACTCTCCTTGCCACGCAACAGCGCATCGGGCCCGACGAGCAGGTCAATGGCGATGGGGCGCGGGGTGGCGGTCCAGGTCTTGCTGAAAAACCCTGTCGACGTCACGTCGACGCCGATCTGATAGAGCTTGACGCTGCGCGTCGGGTCCAGGTGCGCGTAACCGGCGGCGATACCGACCATCTTCGCGCCCTCCAGTCGCGGCAGGCTCAACTGGCGGGTCTGGCCCGGCTCGATAAACAGCCGCGTCAGCCCGATCATCCCGGGCGGCGCGCTGTTCATCAGCAGCAGGCTGCTCAGTTGCTGGGAGCTGCCGGTGTAGGCGGAAAACGCACTGATCTGATCGAACTGCGTGACCACCACCAACAGGTTATGCGCCTGGCCGTCGTACTGATTGAGGTCGTTATCGGCGGTGAAGCTCAGCTCGATGGCGTTTTCGGTGTAGTCCCATTTGAGCGCAGTGAGGGCCTTTTGCTCGGGGGTGAGGTCCTGGCTGCTGCAGGCGGCGAGCAGGATGCACAGGGCCAGTCCGCCCATGGAAAACTTGATGGAGGGCGCACGCCCCGCGCTGCTCACGCCATCACCAGCACAGCAGTCTGGCTCGGCTGCGAAACCGTCCCCATGGTGTTATTGGCGTTGTGCATGGTCTGGCAGGTGACACGCACGGCGGGCTTACCGGCGACCATCACTTTGGCGCTGCCATCGATGAAGATCATTTCACCCTTGACCTTGCCGCTGGTGACGCCACCGGCCACGCCCGCTTCATCGCCACTGGTCATCAACACCTTGCTCGACATATTCATCGCTGGCATGCCGTCCACCAGCACGTCCATCACCAACCCACCCGGGTCCGCGGCACTGGTATCGGCAGCGTTGGGATAAGGCAATGGCACTGGCCCGGCGGGCGGAACGGGCGTCTTGCAGATATCGGGCACCGTGGACAGCGCCATCGCACCGCCGTTATTGAGCATATACATAATCGATCTCACCCCAGCTTGATGCTGTCGCCATCAATGGCAACGCTACGTTGTGCATTCAGGTCCAGCGTGTCGGCCTGCACGCTCCAGTCATCGCGCACACGCTGGCGCAAGGAGCCGGAATAAAGTTCTTCATGGCCTTCGACGCGACGGCGGCTGTCAGCAAAATCCGCCTCGTGGCGCACGGCCTTTTCGCGGTGATACACGCTGCTGTCGTGGCGCTCGACCCAGTGGTTCTGAAGATGCTCGCCACTCATGGCCAGGGTGCCGACAGTCAGATGGGCACGCTGCATCTGCACACTGCCCTGCTCGGCGCACACCCGTAATGCGATACCGGCGTCAAGGCTCACGCCGTCGCGGGCCTGAATGCTCAACGCGCCGGCGGGCAGGCTCAAATGCAGGTCACCCTCCAGATGCATACGCGCCGGTTGAGCGATGGCGCGTTCCAGCACGCTAAGGATGTAACCGCCTTGCGCGTCCAGGCTGACCAACACCTTGTCCCCCACTGCCGGACGCACCAGGCAACCGAATGCGGGTTTTAGCCAATAGCGGCGGCCATCGCTGCTGACCACGCCGAAACGCTCGCCATCCAGTGCGTTGACCTGCGCATGACGCAATTGAGCAGCGGCATCGCAATACTGCGGGGCTTCATTCATCTCGATTTTCCTAAAGAGGCAGGCTGCCATTGCTCGGCGGCGAGGCGTTCGGTATCTACGGGCTGGATGGCCTGGGGGTTGCTCTGCTGCCAGTCGGCCTGGGTGAAATCAGCGGCATGGGCATTCATGCCGGTCACGTCGGCGGCGACGAACGAGGCGCGTGGCGCAAGCAACGCGGTGCAGTCGGCATAACGCAACAGGGCGCGGTCAAAGCGCGCGCCTGGCATCTGGGCGTCGATCAGGATGGCCATCTCCAGAACGGCATCACTGAAATCGACCGAGTCAAAATGGCTGGCATTGAACAGAGCGCCCTTGAGATGGGCGCCAACAAACGTCGGCGCGGTTCCCTTGCTGCGGTAGAACGACGCGCCCTCGGCCTGCACGGCATGAAAATCGGCGCCACTCAACGACGACTCATCGAAGGCACACTGCTGCAACGACGCCAGACCGAAGCGCGCCTGATCGAGTTGGCAATCGATCAACCGTGCCTTCGCAAAATGCGCCGACTGGGCATCAAGGCCCGTCAGATCGCAGCGGTTCCATTGGGATTTGCTCAACTGGGCGGCTGCCAGCCTGATACGCGGTACCCGGCACTCCGCGAGAGTAAACGCCTGTAGCTGCGCGCCCGACAGATCCAGATCCTCGCCGTGGCATTGCGCCCAGCTGGTCTTGTTCCAACGCACATTCGTGAACAATGCGCCCTGCAATGAACACCCGTTCATGTACAACGAGTCCGCGGTGCTCTCGGAAAAATTGGCGCCGTCCAGGCGGCAGTCTTTCCAGTAGCTTTGGGTCAGCATGGCGCCATTGAATTGCGCGCCACGCGCATCCACTTGTTCCAGCCGCGCGTTGCTCAAATCGACACCGCGATAGTCGCCCCCGGCCAGATTCAACGCGCGCAAGGGCTGCCAATCCGCCAGCAATGCCCCTAGACGCTCGGCACTTAATACCTCAAGCATGAGTCAGGCTCTCCTTGAGTCGGCAGCGCGTCATCAATGCCTGCTCCAGGCGCACACCGCTGCCGTGCACAGCGTCACTGGCCAAGCCATGCAAGTTGCTGCAACTGAGGTTGGCCTGCTCCAGGCATACCTTGCGCAAGCGGCCGTTAAGCAGGTTGGCGCCAGACCAATCAGCGCGACTCAAGTCACATCCCGACAGGTAGACACCTTGCGCGACCAGCCCGACACCGTCGGAATCACTCAGGTCGCAACCGCTCAACAGCGCGTCGTTAAGCCGTGCGCCGCGCAGGCTGGCGTGATTCAGATCGGCGTCTTGAAAACTGGCAGCGGTCAGGTCGGCATCGTCCAGGCGCACACCCGGCAAAACGCAGTGAGCGGCCAGGCGCAGGTTCTGCAGGTTGCACTCGCGCAAGTCCAGATCACGGCCCACCACCTTGGCGAAATCGGCTTTGCTGAGATTGGCGCGGCGCATGTCCGTCGCGTCCAGTGTGCAGTCGTAGAGCTTGGCTTTGTGCAGGTTGCTGTCGGTGAGTCGTGCGCCGCTCAGGTCGCATTTATTGAGGCGTAGTTTGCTTAGATTGGCGTTGCTCAGTTGAGCCTTGTCGAGGCTGCATTCGTTGAGTTGGGCTTGTTGCAGGTTGGCTTCGGTGAAATCAGCAGCGGAGAAATCACAGTTCTGAGCGCGGATATCGATCAAGCTGGTGCCGCAGAACGAAGCGCCTTGGCATAGAACCCTATGAAACATTGCGTCCTGCAAGCGCGCCTTGCTCAGATCCGAAGCACCCAAGTCGCAGTCGATGAACTGACAGTGGCTCAGATCGGCGTTCTGCAGTCGAGTGCCATTGAGCTTGCAACTCATAAAAGTGGTATTTCTCAGGTCAGCGCTGCTCAGATCGATTTCGCAAAGATCAAGGCTCTCCAAACTGAGGTCTTGCAGCGTCTTACCTGCCGCGTGCAATGCCAGCAGCCGCTCACGGGTCAGACTGCAGTATTCAGGAAGCGGGAGAATGGGGGCGAATTGGATTCGATCAGCCGCCAGCGCTTTGTTCATGACGCTTAAAACACGGTCTATCTCAGCTTCCACGGCTTGAGACTCTGCTATGGCGGCAGTCAGTTTTTCCTTGGCTTGCGCCTGCTGGTCTGGAGGCAGCTCCAGGCGCTCAAGCATGTCCATGATATCGACCTTCGGTGCTGGCTGTTTAGCACGCGCCAACGCTTGCTCTGCATCTATGCCCAGCCGGGTCATCATCTGCTGGGCATACTCCATGCCTTGGGCCTTAGCCTTGGCGATTTCCGAATCAATTTCCAGCGCCAATGCCTCGGGGTCAAAGGGCTTGAGGGGGCGCATCGGTTCGCGCATCAGAACCGTAAAGTCCGTTGTCGCTGATGGTGGGTAATCGGTGGGGTTGAAAGGCAGGTTCATGCGAGTCGCCATCATCTGAGCGTATTGCATGCACTGCTCATGAGTTGCGCTTAACGCTGCATATTGCGCATCCGCAGCGGCCTGCAAACTGGCGATTATCGGCCCGGAGTCGAACGGGGTTGGTTCGACAGGCGCAACCTTGACCGACTCGACGGGAGGGCGTGGCCAAAGCCGCTCAATCCAGACTTGCGCGTCCAGCACTGGATCACCCGCTCGCTCGAGGGCCATAGCCAATTTGACGATATCTTGCGCATCTATATCGAGTACCGGTACTTCGACGCGGTACAGCAGAAGAGCACTTTGCGCATCAGGGAACAGCCATACCGTATCCAGGTCCATCGACATTTCGGTAACGGGTACACGCTTATCCGCACGCTCAATAAACAGCCGTGGCCGCAGGCCCGGCAATCGCCCGGCGACCCGGGCCTCGGTAGGGTGCATGCCTGAGATCGACCAGGCTTCGTCGCCACGCCAAAAACCGGCGTTGCATTGGTCCTGCGCCACTTCATCGAACCAGCGCGCATCAGTATCCGTCGGTAAGAATGGGGCGCGATAAGCAGTCCAATGCTCGTCAAGGGTGCCCATATACTGGCGGCGCTCAGCGCTTTGTACTGGCAATGGCAAAAAACTCGCCAGGGCTGGCCGATCATTGGGGTCAACAACTGTGGCATTCGCCACTTCCAGTTGTGCCAACGGCATTCCTTGCGCGGCGTCCACCTCCGGATAATGGCCTTTGCCTGTCGGATTATCTGGCCACTTATTACCGCCATAAGCGCTTTCAAAGTCCAACGGCAGGTTATCCAGTTGACCGCTCACAACGGGCGTCCAACCCAGAGGCCCTTTGCGCCATTGCCGCGGCGCGAGTACATGCAATGTTTTTTCCATATCCCCCAGACGCACCCGCACCGCCATGCCACCCCGTTGCACATCGGTCAACGGATAAGCCTTACCCTGTACGGCAAATGTGCCTCGACTTTTCTTTAAACCCCGATCAAGCATCTGCTTGCCAAGTCGCTCGGTTAACCAGGCCCAAGTTTCCCCAGCGGCCATTACCTGATCTTCAGCGTCCACCAGCAGACCCAGGGTGACGACCACGCAATGAAGGTCCAGAAGTTTGGCATTGGCGAGCAATAGAAGGCTGGCCTGTTCACATTTGAGCTGCATCGGACTCTCCGAATAGGAAACTTACGCCTCTTTTTTTCCGTATCACGGCGCGGCAGCGGGCGGTGCAGCAGCATCGCCCGCTGCCGCGACCGCATCGGCGGCGCCATCAAGCAGGTCAACGGCACCGTTTACAACCGCATTGGCTCCGCCCGCGGCCACTTTCACTGCAGCAAGACTTGGGCGTGATGCTAGCTTCAGACTTAACAAGCTGGGGCTGGGGGCTAGTTCAAAACACGGAAACTCCTGTACTTGATCCGAAGTGATCGTTGCTCCCACTATAGTGCCGCTAACTCTCATAAACTTACTAAAAAAGGCGTTACCGCAAACTTCTAAATCCCCATCCACAAGAACATCACCAGTAACATGCACCTGGCCTTCAAGATGTATAATCTCGTCCGACTTTATGATAATCCCTGCCGCATTGATAAGTATGCTATTCCCACCCAGCTTGATCTCATATGAAGTTACATTTTCATGGCAGTAAATATCTGTATTCTTCAACTCCATCTTTGAGTTGGATGCTCGAACTATATGCATTCCTTTCAGATATTCTGAATTTTTAATACTCGCCTTATGATACTCCCAGGCACTGTTGCCAACGCTTTTCTTATACAAACTGTAGTCAGCCGAAAGCGAAACCAATCCAAGTTTCACTGACACGCCAACCCCGTAGAGAGATAGACTTCCGCTGGCTATATTTACGTCACCCTTCAATTGAAGCATTGAAGTTGTAACGTCTAATTTTGTGCTCAGCTTTGGGTTGGTTATTGCGTCTTTGAAATTATCAAATCCGCTTTTCTCTGATGCGCTATTTGTTGTGCTTGGCGCGGAGGCAAGCTTGCTGCTACTTGTGGGAGTGGGAGGCCGATCTTTAAAGTTGGCACCCATCAAACTCTCTGAAGAGCTCGTCCCCGCCACCGGGGCCGGCGCATGCCCTCCCCCTATGGATTGCCAATAAACACCTGGCACCTGATGCTTATAGGAACTAGACGCCAGCTGCATATGCTTGTCCGTGCGCAAATGCGCCCCACTGACATCGCCCTCACCCAAGGTAAAACTACAACCGGTGGACGCCCCCATCTTCATCATCGGCCCGGACGGGCTGTCTTCCATCGCAAACAAATGCCCACCGGGAGTGCTCAAGCCACTTTGGGTCGCGTTTTCGCCGGTGACCACATTGGGATTCTCGGAGTTGGGCACACTACCGGTGATCACCGGACGGTCCGGGTCGCCGCCCAAGAACGAAACCAGCACTTCCGTGCCTTTGAGCAGTGGGAAATTCATGCCGTGGCTCGAACCACTGGACAGCGTGGCCATACGCAACCAGGCCGAACCACGCGTCGCATTCTTCTCACCGCGAATGAACGGGAAACTCACTCTGTAGCAACCGTGTTCATTGAGCAGAGGCCGACCGGTATCTTCATCACCATCCACCACCGCACTGAGCACGCCCTGCACATAAGGCCGCGGTGTCACACAGGGTGCGCGGAACTGCACGTCGCCGGGCAAGGCGATAAACCGCGTGTTGATCCCCTGCCCCGGCCCTTCCCCCTCCGCCCCCAGGCCCGGCAACGGCTGATAACCGTCGTGGTGAACTTCAATCACCTGATAACCGGCATTGAACAGCGGACGCGGGTGGCCGACTAACAGCATCGGATAACCGGCGCGTAACCCCGTGGCTCGACCGCTGCCGTGAAACTCCCGCTGACGGCAACCGATGGCCTGGGCGCGGCGATTGGCCAACCATTGCCCCTGTTCGAGCGAACCGAAGTGCTCGCCATACAACCCTTGTCCGCCGATAAATACAGACGAACCAGAGACGGCCTCTCGTTGTGCGGTTGAGGCATCTGCGCCAAGGCTGGCAGCTGCCACCGAAGCATTGACCTCTAACTTCAACTGCGCATTGCTCGCGGAAAAGTCCTGGAGCGTGACCCCCGCCGCTTGCCGCACGAGTTTGCGCTCGAAGGTCCGCGCCACCGCCAGGACCCGGCCTACATCCAGTTCCGAATCTTGGCGGCGATAGGTCAGCAGACTGGGGAGTTGCGGCTGGTACAGTCGGTCGCCACAGAACACCAGCGCCTCGCCGTCAGGCCCCTGTTCAAAGAAGTAATACACGCCGAAATATTCAAGAAGACGTGAAATAAAGGCGAAACTCGTTTCTTCGAACTGGCAGGTAAACGTCGCCTGAGTCAGCGGATCATCGGCCAGCGGCAGGCGGATATCGAAGTCATACGCCGAACCGGGCAAACCGCTCATACCCGGCCCTTCGACAGTCAGGTCGGCCAACTTGAGCACGTCGCGAATCAGCTCCGGCAGACTTTTGTCCAGCCAGATTTCGGAAAAGCGGAAATGCCGCAACTGCACGAAGCGCGGTTCCAGCACCACGCGGTAGTAGTAATACAAGGAGTCGGCGTCGAGATAATCCACCTCCGTGACCACGCCCTGATAGGGATGCGGCTGCCCCAACGCATCGCTCAGGGTCAATACCGCCCGGTTGCCCAGCAGCGCTTCGTCGTCGAACAATGGATTGATCGTGGCCAGCCGAACCTCGAAGCGATAGGGCTGAGAGAGCTTTTCCTCGCCCTGCCACTGCTGCACCCATAATGTTTCGAGCAGCAGCGAGGGTGCCAGGCTGGCGAAAGTGCAGAGCGCATGATCATTGAGAGCCATCAATCAATCCTTGTTCTTCAGTCGGTAAACGAGCGGTCACTCTAGGGGCTCAAGCAGCGCTTCACGCTCGGGTAAAGACCTGATCGCATCGACGTCTTGCGTGGTAATGACCCACTCGCCGCGCGCATCCACCGCCACATGCAACCCAGCCAGCGGCCGCTGATCGGCAATCGCCCCCAGCAACAAGTCAGACAAACGCGGCGTCAGGCTTTTGCGCAGGATGAAGTCGATATTGCGCGCCCCGCTCTCCACTTCCGTGCAGCGCGCGGCGATGGCGTCGGCGACCTCGTCTGCAAACGTCAGACGGACTTTCGACGAAGCCAGCAGACGCTCGCTGAGCCGGCCCAGCTTGAGGCGCACGATGCCCGCCAGTTGCGCGCCACCCAGGGTGAAGAACGGCACGATGGTCATGCGCGCCAGCAGCGCCGGTTTGAAATGCCGGGACAGGGTCGGGCGGATTTTTTCCGCGAGGGTGTCCGGGTCGGGCCGCCCGTCGACGCACAGGTTCTGGATTTCTTCGGTGGCCAGGTTGCTGGTCAGCAGCACCACGGTGTTGGAGAAATCGATCTGCCGCCCTTCGCCGTCGGATAGGCTGCCCTTGTCGAAGACCTGATAGAAAATGTTCACCACGTCCAGGTGGGCTTTTTCCACTTCATCGAGCAACACCACCGAATACGGACGCTTGCGCACCGCCTCGGTCAACATGCCGCCCTCGCCGAAGCCGACATAGCCGGCGGGCGAACCCACCAAGCGGCTGACGGTGTGCTTCTCCTGGTACTCGCTCATGTTCACCGAGATCATTGCCTGTTCGCCGCCGAACAGATGTTCGGCCACGGCCAGGGCGGTTTCGGTCTTGCCGACCCCCGACGGCCCGACCAGCAGGAACACACCCAACGGCTGTTGCGGATCGCGCAGGCCGGATTGCGCGGCCTTGAGGATTTCCGCGATCTGCTCGACGGCGGTGTCCTGACCGCGAATACGCATCTTGAGGTTGTCGGCCAGGGCCAATACGCCGCCCGCCGCATCGCGCAGCACTTTGCCCAGCGGCACGCCGGTCCAGTCGGAAACCACCTGGGCAATCGCATCGGGGCTGACTTCGGTGAACAGCAACGGCGCGTCGCCTTGCAGTGCGGCCAGGGTTTCACGGGCCTGATCCAGCTCGGCCTGACGTTCCTCCAGCGAGGCCAGTACCTGCACAACCTCGCCTTCGGCCGGAACCGGCAGGTCCTGTGCTTGCAGGGTCAGTTGCTTGCGTGCTTCAAGGACGCGCAGCGCCGCGTCGCGCTCGGCCAGCCAGCGGACTTCCAGCGCCACCCGACGCTCGTCAATCTCAGCCTGTTCGTCGGCGATATCCGTCAGGCGCTGGTCTTCTACGGGGAAACCATTGCCACGGTCGCGCTCCAGTGCGCTCTGTTCACGCGCCAGACCGGACAACTGCCGCTCCATGCGCTCCAACTCGGCAGGCTTGATGCCCAGGCCGATGCGTACCCGGGCGCTGGCGGTGTCAAGCAAGTCGACGGCCTTGTCCGGCAGCAAGCGCCCGGTGATGTAGCGATCGGACAATTCAGCGGCGGCGACGATGGCGTCGTCACGCACGCTGACCCCGTGGACTTTCTCGTAGTGCCCCTTGAGCCCGCGCAGGATCAACACTGCGGTTTTGACACTCGGCTCGTCCAGCTTGACCAGTTGGAAACGACGCGCCAGGGCCGGGTCTTTCTCGAAGTACTTCTTGTACTCCGACCAGGTCGTGGCGGCGATGGTGCGCAGCTCTCCACGGGCCAACGCGGGTTTGAGCAGGTTGGCCGCATCCGAGCCACCCGCCGCGCCGCCGGCGCCGATCAGCATGTGCGCTTCGTCGATGAACAGGATCACCGGCGTGGTGGACGCCTTGATCTCTTCGATGACGCCACGCAGACGGTTTTCGAACTCGCCCTTGACGCTGGCGCCCGCTTCCAGCGCACCGAGATCCAGGCTGAGCAAACGTGTGTTTTTGAGGAAGCCGGGGACTTCGTCCTGGCTGATCAACAACGCCAGCCCCTCCACCACGGCGGACTTGCCCACACCCGGCTCGCCCACGGCGATGGGGTTGTTTTTACGCCGCCGGGCGAGGATGTCGATCATCTGGCGAATCTCATCATCGCGCCCGAAAATCGGGTCGATGCGCCCCGCCGCTGCCTTGGCGGTCAGGTCTTCGCAAAAGCGCGCGATATTGTCTTCGGCTGCGGGCGCACTGCCGCCGGCGCCGGCCAACGAAGCAGAGGCCGCGCCGGTCTGCAGGCTGTCCAGCGGACCTTCGCTGGAGCCGCCCAACAGTTGAGCGAACTCTGCGGTCAGGGCATCGGTGGATATCGGCTTGAGCAGTTCGCCGTAACGCGTGCCAGCGCTGTAGTAGCCCAGGCGCGATACCAGCGCCAGCAGCAGCGAACCGCCACGGATCCGCCCGCTGCCGACCACCAGCGAGGCAATCAGCCAGGCGTCCTGAATCCATTCGGTGAGCAGGCCAGCGAACACCGGACGTCCCGGGTTGCCGTTTTTCAACTGCGCCAGCCCCTCATCCAGCAGCGCACGCAAGCGCATCGGATCGATCTCGAAGCGCGCGAGAATGCGCGTCGTATCGGCATCCGGATCTTCCAGCAACTGGCGCAGCAGGTGCTCCAGGGAAATCTCGTAGTGAGCGCGCGCCAGGGTCTGGCCCGCCGCGTTCTCCAGGGCCTTGGTGCTGTACACATTGAGCCGTGCGAACAGCGGTTTGAGTTCTACCTGAATCATCTAGCGAGCCCTCTCTTCGAGCATTGGTCCGTGTTCGGCCGTCAGCATGAATACAACGTCGTCCTGTGTGTCTCCGTCACCGAGCCAGGTATCCAGGCCCAGCCGCTGCCAGCCGCCGCCCAGCGAAGCGCACTGCTGCTTATCTGCCGCAAGACGCATGACCAGACGGCTGCGTAGCGGTGTCTGCAAATACAATCCCACCAAGCGTTCGAGCTTTTGATACAGCGCCTGCCCCGGCAATAACCCGTGAAAACGCTCGGTACTCAGTGCCGTCAGGCGGATATCCAGGGTGCCGCTGCGGTCCATGACTTCACGACCGAGCAGGCTGTTTTCGCCCAACACCCCGCACTGCATGCCCAGGTAAGTGCGTGCCGTGCGGTCGATCCGCAGGCGCGTCTCGACACACGGCACGACTTCCACCGTCACATCGCTGAGTACCGCCTTGACCAACTGCTGCAGACCCAGGGCCGAGCGCGGGTACTGGTTGAACAACCCGGCATACCGCAGCAAATCGGTGGATTGATCGCGCTGCTCCGGACGTGCATCCGCAATGCCGATCAGCGCCTGCAATTGACGCAGGCTCTTGACGTCGCGCCGCTCGGTAATGTCGATCCAGATCCGGTGCTTTTCCCAGGCACGGAACAGCAACGGATAGAGCGAGGCATGCAGGATGTCGAGAAAGTCACGTCCCGCCGAATGGCCCAGCAGTTGCTCGTCGATCAGGTCTTCGGTGTAAAACGTCGGCAACGGCGAAGTGACGCCATACAGCCCGAAGAAGTTGGCCTCGATCCGATAGCGACCGTCGTCGTCCTGCTCGATCCCTTCGATATCCCGCAGCGGAAACCCGAGCCCCAGCCGCGGCCGGACCCGCACGTTGTCGACGAAGTGTTTTTCGCTCGGGAAACGTAACCGCAACAGGCGCAAGGCCTGGAAAAACCCGAACTCGCCGCCGTCATCGAGCAGCGGATCGATCACAACAGGCGTTGGTGCCCGATCTTCGCTGGCCATTTCAAGGTCTCGTGGTTGACGCTGTCGAACAGCGTGAAGGCGGTAAAGCTGTTGATGGCCGTACAGCCGGCGAAAAACTCATCCAGCACGCAACCGAACAGGTAGAAATTGCCGGGGCTGAGGAAATAGTCGCCCCGGCACTCGACCCGGACCACACTGCCTTCGATCGGCAGCCCGCGAATAAAACGCCGCTCGTGGCTGACGGTGACTTTTTCGATGGCATCGATGCGCCGCTGGTTGGCATCCTGGGCACCTTCGCCGACGCTCGGCAGATACAGCGCGAGCAGCCCGCGCAGGTAGTCGCGATCGGCCAGGCGGAAGTGGTTGGCATTGAGCTGCGAGAGCATGCGCCACAGCAACTTGTCGTCGAACTTGGGCGGCTGGCACGGTGTGATGCCACGGATGCTCTTGAACTCGACCCTGGGCGGCGTGTTGTCGGTCGGCTGGTTCAAATCGCCCAGGCGCAGGCTTTCCGGCAGCTTGCCATTGGTGCAGAGCAAGCCGATGGACAAGGTCATCTCGCCCGGCACTTTGCCTTCGCTGTAGGGCAGGCTCAGATAGTGGTCATAACCTTGGGCATCGATACTCGAGGCGCGGATGCGCAGGTTATAGGTGTCGCGCTGCGAGAAGGTATTGAACGGTTCCAGCAGCCGCTCCCCGCCTCCGGCGGAATAAGCACTGACCTTGAGCACCGAATGAATCCGCATGCTCATGCGTTGGCCATGGTCGGCAGGCTGGATGCGATAGTCGACTTGCTTGTGGTCGATGCGCAGCGGGTGCGCGTCCTGGGCGAACAGATTGATCGCCGGCGTCACCCCCAGCAAAAAGCTGTTGGCCGACAGGTTCGGTGTCCAGTCCGGCAGGTTCTCGAACATCAGGCGCACGCTGAAGCGCCCGTCTGCGCCTCTGGCTCGCCACTGTTTGAAGCCGCGAAGCTCGATAAACAGGAATTTCTCGGGCAGCGCGAAGTATTCCTGCAGGCACCGATAGGCCGGGTGCGCGGTATCGGGAAACGGCAGCAAGGTGTTGCTCGCATCGAATCCCAGGCCACGCAAATGGCTGGCCGGCAATACGGTCATGGGCTGCTCTTGCGCAGAGATGCGAATCTCGCGCAGGTTGAGCTGCAACAGACGCAATAACTTGGAGCCATCGACCAGGCCATCCCCCAGATAGAAACGCAGGCTGTCGGCCAGCCAGCTATTCGGGTCAGCGGTGGTAAAAGCGAAGTCCAGGACCAGGCTGCGCTCTTCACCGGCGCCGCCGTCCCAGCGGCTGCCGAGCAGTTGCAGCGGCTCCAGGTCGACCGCCGCGGTGCTGCTGAAGCGCACGCGCTGGCCATCGACCGGTACCGAGGCAATTTCGCAGCCGGGCTCGATACGCGTAACCTCCTGCAATGCCGTGCGCGGCTGAAATTGCAGCAGCGTCAGGCAGGGCAACGGTTGCAGGTAATGGGGATAGAGCAGCTGCGCCAACTCTTGAATGAACTCGGGAAACTCGTCGTCCAACCGTTGGCGAACCATCCCGGTGAGAAACGCCACGCCTTCGAGCAAGCGTTCGACGTCCGGGTCATTGGCCGAGTCCACCCCCAGTAGCGGCGCCAGGGCCGGGTTGCGGCGAGCAAACTCATCGGCCAGACGCCGCAGTTGGTTGAGTTCACTTTGATAATGGCTGTTGAGCATGACTTAGTGCATCGCCAGGGACACGCGACCGTCCGAAGACACACGCGTTGCCAGGTGAATAGGAATGTCCCGATCGTCGATCGACACCACGCCCTCAAGACTGAAACTCAGCGACAACACTTCCTGGGCACCTTCGGCGACCAGGATGCGTGGCGATTTCAAGCGAGGCTCGTAGCGGGCGATCATGCGTGTCATGTTCTCGATTATTTGCGTGGTCTCGCCGGTCGCAAACGAACCGGCCAGATTGGTGAAGTCGGGTACGCCAAACTCGGCGTCAATCGGCACGCTGCCGCGCCGGGTATTCAAAATGCGTTGCAGATGCTGGACGATCGACTGCGTCAACACTTCAGCCTGGGTCAGGTGCGTGCGACCGGTTTCGGCCTGCAGGCTTGTGATGCGCTCCAGCAATCGCTTTTCTCTCAACGCGGTGTACCTTCTGCAATAACAAGAACACCGCCCTGGATCAGGGCGGCATTGAACCGTCGAGCCTGGCTTACGCTTTTGGCGCCAACCACGAGTCTTCGGCTTCGATACCGTCCGGCACCCAGGTCCAGACGATTTTTTCGTAGGTGATGCCGATGTCTTCCATATGGCCCATTTGCTTGAACTCAGGGCTCAACACGTTCGGCACCCAGGTGCGGGCCGAAACGAGCACGGCATTGCTCAGGGTGATGGTGTAGTACTTTTCTTCGGTGCCTTTAGGCGAGATCCGATAGAACTCCAGGACTACCGACTTGAGTTGCTCGCCGGAGGTCAGGGCTTGCAGCAACTTTGGAGAAGACTTATCGATTTCCTTGGTCAGGGTCATGCCCTGGTGGACACGCTTGCCGGCCGGCAGGCCGGTCTGCGGGTTCTTGGGAATATCGATCAGGTGTTCGACGGCCTGAACAAGGATCTTTCCTTCATGACCGGTAACCGTGCTGGAACCTTCGATCTTGCCTTGGTTCTGGCCTTCGATACTCAAGTAGCATGGCATTGGCATAACGTGTACTCCGGGTTTAATCAGTGAGTTTTCAGGCATCGATCAGCGCCTCTGGCCCTGTCTCGCTGCGTTGAATCCATCTTATGGAAACGCCGAGGCAATGACCCTCGGGTGAACACCTGAATGGGCAACGGCGGCGTTGCCCATTCGCGCTACCGATCAGCTCTTGTCGAGCTTGCCCACCAGCGACAGCGTGAAAGACGCGCCCATGTACTTGAAGTGCGGACGGACTTTCAAACCGACGCGGTACCAGCCTGGATCGCCTTCGACGTCGCTGACGGTAATCTCCGCCTGACGCAGTGGGCGACGGCTGCGCACACCGGCGGCGGGGTTATCCATGTCGGCCACGTACTGGCGAATCCAGGTGTTGAGTTCCGACTCCAGGTCGCCACGCTCTTTCCAGGTGCCAATGTTTTCGCGCTGGATGACCTTGATGTAATGGGCCAGGCGACTGACCACAAAGATGTACGGCAGTTGGGTGCCCAGCTTGTAGTTCAGCTCGGCTTCCTTGCCTTCTTTGTCATTGCCGAAGAACTTGGGCTTCTGGCACGAGTTGGCGGAGAAGAACGCCGCGTTATCGGTGTTCTTGCGCATGGTCAGTGCGATAAACCCCTGCTCGGCCAGCTCGAACTCGCGGCGCTCGGAAATCAGCACTTCGGTCGGGATCTTGGTCTGGGTTTCGCCCATGGCCTCGTAGTTGTAGATCGGCAAATCACCGACGGTGCCGCCGCCCTGTGGGCCAATGACGTTGGCGCACCAGCGGTACTGGGCAAAGCTGTCGGACAGGCGACTGGCAAAGGCAAACGCAGCGTTGCCCCACAGGAAGTCCTGGTTGCCGCCACCGACGTTCTCGTTGTAGCGGAACGTCTTGGCGGGGACCGTGTCTTCGCCATAGGGCGTGCGCAGCAGGAAGTGCGGCAATGTCAGGCCAACGAAACGCGCGTCGTCGCTTTCACGAAAGGCATTCCATTTGGTGAACTGCGGCCCCTCGAAGACGGCTTGCAGATCCTTGAGATTGGGCAGGTCGGCAAAGCTGTCGATGCCGAAGAACTGCGGGCCGGCCGCGGCGATGAAGGGCGTGTGGGACATGGCCGAAATCGCGGCGACCGACTGCAGCAACTTCATGTCCTGCGGGCCGGGGTTGAACTCGTAGTTACCGATGATCGAGCCGAACGGCTGGCCGCCGAACTGGCCGAACTCGGCGGTGTACACCGCCTTGTACAGACCCGAACGGGTGATCTCCGGCGCATCCTCGAAATCTTCGAGCAGCTTCTCTTTGGACACGCTGAGGATTTCCAGCTTGTTGTTCTCGCGAAAATCCGTGCGGTCGACCAGAAACTTCAGCGAGCGCCAGGACGACTCCAGCTTCTGGAACTGCTGGTGGTGAATGATCGCGTCGACCTGCCGGCACAGCTTGGCATCCAGCGTGGCGATCATGTCGTCGATCAACCCGGCGCTGACCTTCTCGGCCTGCCGGGCCGGCTCGAGCAGTTCGGTGACAAACGCTTCGAGGCCCTGACGGGTGACGGCATACGCCTCGTCGCCCGGCTTGACGCGCGTCGCTTCCACCAACTGATCCAACAGGGAAACCGACTCGACCGCCTGGCCGGTCGTGCTCGCTGCCTGACTCTTTTCTTCGCTCATGGGTTATTCCTTGTCCTTTACGCCAAGTTCCGAGAGCAAACGCTCGCGGGCCCCGTCATCGTTCATCAGGGCCTGCAGCTGCTTGCGAAACTCCGGCAAGTTACCCATCGGCCCTTTCAAGGCCTTGAGCGAATCCCGCAGGGCGATCAGTTGCTGCAACTCGGGAACCTGGGCCACGATGGCATCCGGCTCAAAATCGCGAATGGACTGGAAGGTCAGCGAGACCGGGATCTGCTCGTCCTCCGGCGCGTTTTCCGCCAGATGATTGGGCACCGCCAACTGCAGGCTCAGGTTCTGGCCCTTGAGCACATCGGTGAAGTTGTCTTTGTCGACGCGGATCGGTTTGAGGTCTTCAACCGGCGTGTCGTCTTCACGCAAGGTGAAGTCGCCGATCACCAGTTGCTTGAGCGGCAGCTCGACCTGTTCCTGCGCGCCGCCGGTGTCAGAGCTGTAAACAATATTGACGCGCTCTTTAGGCGCGACCGAACCTTCACTAGCCATTAAATCTCACTCCTGTTTACCGGACTCGCTCAACGCAGCCGTTAGAAAACTCATGGCATGGATATGCACACGCCTGCCAGGTATTGCCTGTTGCCCATTCAACTTGCCGGCTGGCTGGCCAAACGCCAGAACGCCGGCAAATCCATTGCCGCCAACTGTTGCGCCCACAGCGTTCTCGAACCGCCGTCGTCATGCGCCAGTGCCAACTCCAACAACGGCCGGACCAGCTCCGGCTCCCAACGATCGAGGCCCTGCTCCGTCGCTTCCTGGAGCAACACATCCAAGGCAACACCCAACTGCGCGCGCGGGTCGAAACGCTGTAGCAGATGGCATTGGGCAGCGCGCAGGCGAAACCGCTCGCGGCCGCTGCCGGCTTCTCGCACGGCGCTCTGCAAGCGCGCCAACGCTTCGTTCAAACGGCCTTCGGCGGCATCACGCGCGACTTCATCGATCAGCGTTTGCAGCCCATCCGTGGCGCCGCTGCCGGCCGTCGGTGCCAAACCTTCGAGCCAACTGCGGGTCGCGCCGTCGGCGAACGGCTGGCCGTCGGCGAATGTCAGCTCGACCAGCGCCGGCAGGCGCGCCAGAAAATGACGGGTTTCCAGGGCCAGGCTGGCAGCACCGGCCTGCGCCGCCGAACCGAGCCTCAAGAGCGCGGCATGGCTGGCCCGATTGAGGTCCAGCCAGCACGGATAACTCGGCAACCGACCTTCGCAAAAACGCACGATGTCCAGCGGCTCGCCAACGCTCTGCAAGCGGCTGAAACTTTCGAGTTCCGCGTCCGAAGGCGGCGGCACGCGCGTCGTGTAGCCTTGCGCAGGAGGGACCTGCTCCAGGGTCGTCCACGCCAATTGGCGATTGAGGCGAAACAGCAACGGCAAGGTCGCCCGAGACTCCAGGCAAAACCCCAGCAGCGGCGCAAGCGAGGCAAACACGCTATTGACCGCGTTCTCGATGGCTTCATCGCTCTCAAGACGGCCCAATGGCGGAGCCGGCACAAGGGCCGGGAGCGGCGCCGAAGGGGCGTGCGCAACCGGCGTCGGGAGCGCTGTAGGCGCATCGACTGCCGCTGGAACCTCTTCCGCCGTCACCGCTATTGGCTCGACACCCGCTTGCACGGGCAACTGCGATAGACGACGACGCAACGCAAAAAAGCTTGGGCCGTCGGCGTCACGGTCGCGCCAATGGCGATCGATAGCGTCCCAGTCTTCGAGCAACTGCGCCAATTGTTCTCCGGGCACCGCTTCGAAGCTGCCTTCAAGCTTCACTGCAAGCCACTCGAGCATCCACTCGGCCTGGTTGCGCCGGGCACGCAATCGAGCCGGCGGCGGGGTCAGGGTCTCCCAATACAGCTCAAGCATTTCGCGCACTATATGCACGCCGGTCGCCAGGCCGGAAATGCCTTGCAGAGTGGTCCAGGCACATAACAACCAGACCGCGGCATTAAAGTCCTTGCCCTCTTCTCGCAGCACTTTTACACAGGCATCGGCGACTTTCTGCCAATCCACTCCGGACTCGGCGTGGATATTGTTCAATTTATCCACTTCGATTTGCGCGAGGGAAAAAGCCAGCCCTTCCCGAGGATTAACGCCAGCAGGATGAGTCAAACTGATCGCAAACGAACCTACTTCCCGGTCGAGGCAACTCATCCGTTACTCCTTACTTCAATAGGTTGTTTGATACATCGTTGCCGCGTAAAAAAAATCGCCGCCGATGCCGGGTTGATTTATGCAGCGGTGACGATCTTCATTGATTGATCCAATGCCCGATATTCCGCCCACCGCGGCTGTAATCCGCTAAGCCAAAGCCCCGCGCGTTGAAGCGTCGGACAAGCATGTGTCAGCCAAGGCGCCGGGGCCATCGGGTGAACACCTGAAGTACTCGCCGGTTTAACGTACCCGTTCAGATCATCGCGCCGAAAATAACAAGGCCAATATCCAGCGCACTTTGCTTGAGAAACAAGCGCACGCGTTCACAGCGTGGAAACACATAAACGCTGTCAAATTCGAATTCGCGTCAATCTATCAAGCGCCTTGCAGATGGCTTGACCCTGCGTTGCAACTTTTCAATTATTTTCAGGCGCCCTGCCCGGCTCTTGCCGCCGCCAGAAAGTACGCAACAAGTTGGATACAAGAGGGATTGTCATTACTTTCATGGAGAAACCGGTTATAAGGAGCACAACAACCCATTCTGACTGGCTGCCGCTAGGTAGCACGGACGTACAGTGGGAAGATGCAACGCCTGTTCACGGGGCGTGAACATAGGCTTTCCGGGTTGTAGTGAATCCATGAACAAACCAGCCTCACTGATATGCGCCCCTAAACACGTCGGCTCCAGGCACGCCCATGATCACTTCGAGGTCAGCGCCGAGCCGGTTGCCAACCAACTGCTGGCCTGGCGTGATCGGGTCGGACACGTCATCGACGTCCTGCCTACATCCCACGCAACCACCACGCCCTTCAACGCGAGCATTGACCGCTACAAATTGGCTGATCGCGTCTTCACCGACTGCTCAAGCGACGCCTTGTTGCTCGACCGTTCGATTGCGCGCATCTCTACCGACAAGGTCCGGGACTATGTTTTCCAGGTCTTCACCCAAGGCGCAATGGAGTCCATTCGAGGCGGCCCCCAGGAACATGGCGCGTCCGCCAGGGCGAGCATCGTTGCCATGGACATGAACCAGCCGATCAAAATGAGCCGGGGGCGTTGCCGCGTATTGACCTTCTTTGTCTCGCGCCCGGTGGTGGAAGCGGCGCTGCCGCATGCCGAGTCGATCCACGGGCGTGTCTTCGAGAATACGACGCCTATGACCCAATTGATGATCGAGCACGTCGAGGCGTTTTCCAGAAAACTGCCGGTTATCAGCAGCGCCGAGGCCGCGTCGACATTCGATACCGCCGTTCAACTCATGCTCGCAGCCTTCTCGAAACAGGCCAAGCTGGGTGGGCACGTGCGGGCGGCGGCACGCAGTGCGATGTTCGATAAAGCCAGGCGTTATGTGCAGAACAACCTGTATCAACCCTGGCTGACGCCGGAGTACGTGCTGATGGCCATGCAGTTGCCTCGCGCCACGCTCTACCGTCTGTTCCAGCATGAAGGAGGGTTGGGTCGTTACATCCTCAACTGCCGTCTGCGTGAAGCCGCGGACGAACTGGTGCGCTATCCGGACCGCCAGGTGATTGAGATCGCCTACAGCCTGGGCTTTAACAGCGCATCGGCGTTTACCCGCGCGTTTCGTCGTCGCTATGACCTGGCGCCGCAGGACCATCGCCTGATGGCGGCACAGCGAATGGGCAACGCTATGCCGGGGCACCGTAACGTCGTTGGCCGAATCGATCAGTGAGCCGGCTGGCGCGCTGGAAATTTCACCAGTGCGAACAGGCTGACCAATAGCGCGCCCAGCAGATACCAGGAAGGCGCCATTGCGTTCTGGGTAACACCGATCAACCACGTCACAAAAAACGGGCAGAACGCCCCGAAGATCGTCACGCCGAAACTGTAGACCATCGACATCCCTGTGGCCCGGTGATGCGCCGGAAAAGCCTCCATGATCATGACGGTAGCGACGCCGTTGTTGCCCATCGCGACAGCCGAATAGATGCCGATGATCAGCAAGGAAGCCAGCTCGCCGACCCCATGGGTCAAGGCCAGGAACACCGGATAGACCAACAGGATGCTGAGGATCATCGTCACGTATTGGGTCGGCTTGCGTCGCGGCAGCCGGTCGGCGAACCGCGCAAACAATGGCGCGGCAATGAACAGCATCGCGCTGGAAAAGCACGCCGAAAGCAAGCTCATGCTCGGCGACAGGCCTAACGTGCGAACCAGATAGGTCGGCATGTAGAGCACCATCAGGTAGATGCTTGCGGTGGGGGTTGCCATCATCAAGATCCCCAGCAATAGCTGGGGGCGATGGTTTTTCAGCAAGACACGCAGCGACGGCGACTGGATACCACGCCGTGTTGTCTCCACCATATTGCGCCGAATGAACCACCCGAACGGGGCAATCAAAAGCCCAAGCACGAAAGGAATACGCCAGCCCCAGGCCAGCAACTGTTCGGGAGTCAGCAATGCGGTCGTGGTGGCACCGACAACCGCCCCCACCAAAACCGCGGCCGCCTGGCTGGCAGAACGCCAACTGACCAGATAGCAGCGTTGATTGCGCGCCGCCAGCTCCATCAGCACCACGGACGACACGCCGATCTCCCCTCCGGTCGCGAACCCCTGCAGCAACCGCGAGAGCACCAGCAACACCGTTGCGGTGACGCCGATCGATGCATGCGTCGGCATGAACGCGATCAAGGCGGTACCGGCTGCCATCAATAGATTGGTGACATTCAAGCCGGCTTTTCGCCCTTTGCGGTCGGCGAGGTTGCCGATCACGATTGCGCCCAGCGGGCGCATCGCGAAACCGATGCCAAACGTCAACAATGCCATCAGCAACGAGGCGAACGAACTGTCCGATGGGAAAAACAGCTTGCCGATGATCACGGCAGAAAAGCTGTATACCGTGAAGTCGTAGATCACCAGGCCATTGCCAACGACTGTCGCCAGTATCACCTTCTTCGATTGCCTGAAGGTCACCGGACAATCGCCAGATTCAAGATAAGACATTTAGGCCGAGGTCCCGTCGAGTCAATCAAAGCGCGCTGGGTAGCGAACACGTGGGCCCAAAAGGCCCCTCATGGGCACGTTGGGCGCTAACAGCTCGATCGACGGGCTATTGATTTGTAGTAGCGTCCTGGCGGGAGCATCCTACGGAACAATATCAGGCTTGTATGTACCCCTTTTATAACGCCAGCAGGCGCGCACTCACTGCGGCTCCGCGCCGCACGCTTGATGTCGGAAGATCACGAGCGCTCGCACTGATTGACCCGTTGAGCGCTTTTGACGATCGCCGAACCTATCAATCAGCCCGCCGCCCTTTCCCCCACACGTTGACGTGACACATTCAACGCCACCAACGACGCCAGGATCGCCATCACCATCCCCGCAAGAAACCCACCGCTGTACCCCGCCTGCGCAGTCAACCCCACCAGCAAGGTCGAAGACAGCATTTCCCCCAGATCACGCGTGCTTTGCACGGCGGTCATGTCCGTACCGGCCTGGTCGCTTTGCGCGGCGAAGGCCATGGAGGCAGTCATGATCACCACCGAGGTGGCACCGGTCGCGAACGAGCCCAGGCCCACGGCCAACCAGATCAGTCCGGTTTGCGTGGCAAGCATGCCGTTGGCTTGCAGCAGCCAGGTCAACGCGGCAGCGCCGGCCATGCCTACCGCCAGGATGAACGTCGGCCACAGCCCCAACACCCGGATCAACCACGCACCACCGCCGCAGCCGACGACGATGGTGACCACGCCGCCGCTCATGCCCAGTTGGCCGATAGCCTGCAAGGACCAACCGGCGTCATTCAGGAACAGCTTTGACAAACCAAAACCCGACACTGACGTCATGGCCGACAACAAGGCGAGTACCACCAGCGCCAGCGCCTTCGGCCGCTTGATAAACCGCCATAATGAGGCATGCGCCACATCTGGCTGTTTTTCCTTGGCCGGTGCCACGTGCAGCCAACCGACGCACACCAGACTCAACAACGGCACCAAAGCCAGCAGACTGAACGCGCTGGTTTGCCCCAGGTAGCCGCTAAGCAGCAAGGTGCCGGCGCCGCCAACGAAGAAGCCGACCATGGTGCCGCCCACTTGAATGGCGTTAATCCGCGCGAGCATGTTGCCGCTAAAGTACTCGGCCGCCATGCCGTCGGTGGCGATGTCCTGGGTGGCGCTGGCCAGCGAGGCAACAATCAGCAGGCCCACGGCGATGCCTGCCGTCTCGACGCGCAGGCCGATGCTTGCCAGGCAGGCAATGCACAGCAGCACCAGTATCTGCATGGGAATGATCCAACTGCGGCGCCGTCCCAGGCGTGGGCTCCAATGGTTATCCACCTGGGGCGCCCAGAGGAACTTGACCACCCACGGTATCCCCACCAACGGCAGGAAGGCCAAGGCGTGGAGCGCCGCGCCGTCATGACGCAGCAGGGTCGGCAAGGCGTCCATGGCGATGCCGAAGCAAATGCCTTGGGACAGGTACAACAGTGCAAAGGTCAGCACCATGCGCCAATGTTTCAACAGATCCAGCATTACAAGTCTCCCCTCAGGCAACATTGGCGGCGGCAGCCCGTGCCGCACGCGTAAAAGAAATCAGGCGCCGCAATGCCCACAGGGCACTGGCCGCGCACAGCAGCAACACAAGATCGATGGGCCACAGCGGCACGCTGCCTTGTTTCAGGCTGCCGGCCAGGTGCAGCAGCGCCGCCGCCAGGAAGCCCAGGCCCGTCACGGCCAGCAGCAGGTGCAGCGGTTGACGCCTGGGGGGCATCAGGCAGGCCAGCAGCAGGCTGGCAAGCCAACCGCCCCAGAACCACCACGCCAGGTTGGCACTGCCCAGCGCCCCCGCGCAGAGCAATACCGCCGTGGCCGCCAGCAACCCGCCACCGCCGCCGATCACCAGGCGCAGTAGCACCTGCCAACCGCCGCCGGCCTTGAGGCGCCGACGCTCCAGCCACAGGTACAAGCCGCTGAGCACCAACCCCGCCGCCGCCAACGCCATGCCGAAATGCACGGCACGCAGCAGTGACCCGCCAACAGGCACCCAGCGGTAGTCGGCAAAGTGCAGCGGCTGCACCGCAATAAACGCCTGCAACCACAGACCGCGCCCGCTGGCGCTGCTGGAGCCGACAGCGAGGCCGTCAGCGGCGCGATAGGCATGCCGTTCAAAGACGGCCGTACTGGGCAGGCCTTGTTGGATACCGCTCACTTCCACCCAGGCATCCGGCTCACCCCAGTGGTGCAAGGCGACGTTTTGAGCAGAGAACCCCGGATGGGCGACGGCGTCCTGGTGCAGCAACTGATCCAGATCGACCGCCGGCGCCGAAGCCGTTGTTCGGTCGACCTGCGGCGGCGCCCCCAGCAATTGCATGAACGCTTGCTGCGGCGCGCCTGGGAACGCCTGCGCGGCTAGCCCCAAGGTGCCGAGCGCCCCCAGGCCGGACAACGCGCCAGTGATACCAAACAGCAGCAACCAGGGCCCGCACCAACGGCCGATCAGGCTGTGCAAGTCATGGGCGAACACCCGTGCCCCACGGTCGCGCCGCAGGCGCTTGAGGTCTTGCAGGCGCCCACTGTGTAATGCACTGCCTGCCCAGATCATCAGCAACAACACCACGCCCAACAAGCTGATCAAAATCCGGCCGGGAAAACCGATGAACAGACTTTTGTGCAGGTTGAACAGGATATCCGCCGCGTTGCCTGACGCCAGCTCACGGCCGCTGACGGGGTCCAAGGCGACCGTGCAGTCCTTGGGCGATGCACACAACTCGACCACCGAGTGGCGGCTGTCCGGCAAACGAATGCGCAATTCACCGAGCGCCAGGCCGCGCTCGCGAGCGATAGCCGGCCATTGCGCGACCGGTAGCGCCGGCCCGTGAGCCAACGCCGCCGGGCCGCGAAACCAGGCGCGCAAGTCTTCATGGGCCATGCTCCACGCCCCCGTCAGCAGGATCACGAACAGCAGTACCCCAAACACCCCGCCTGCCCCGGCGTGTACACGCTGAACCAATGCCCTCGGTGCGCCCATCAGGTTCATCGCCAGGCTCCATCCCAAAGCAGCCAGGGCGTAAACAGCAGCAGCCAGACGCTGGAGCGACACACCACGCGTTTGCGATCCGGCGCCAGCAACGACCACAGCAGTACCGTCACCAGAAACCCCAAGCCCAGGAACACGCCGGCATACAGCCGCTCCAGCCCACCGCCCCACGGATAATGCCGCGCCAGCAGGACGGCCAGTTGCAGGCTGCTGAGCACACTGCCCGCCAGCGCCAGACAAATGCGCAGCGGCCAGGAACCGAGGGCCGGCGCGGCCATCAGAACGTACCTCGCAGGGTCAGATTGAGGCTGCGCGGTTCGCCATAGCGGTTGTTCCAATTGACGTTGGACAGGCTCTGGTAGTACTTGCGGTCCGCCAGGTTGTTGCCGTTGACCGCGGCAGTCCAATGCTCGTCGATGCGGTAGGCGACCCGCGCATTGAGTAAGGCATAGCCGCCCTGCTCCAGGGTCACAGCGCCGGATTGGGTGGAGTAATCACTTTGCGCCTGCACGCCGGCACCGACGCTCCAGCGGCGGTCCTGCCACGGCAACTCGTACTGGGTCCACACCCGCGCCATGTGGCGCGGCGTGAAGCTGGCATAGCGCTCACCCGAAGCGTTGGTGTCCTTGAGGTACTCGGTGCTGGTGTAGGTATAACCGGCGGAGACGTTCCATTCGGGGGTGATATAACCGCTGCTCTCCAGCTCGAAGCCCTGGCTGCGCACCTTGCCGCCGCTGATGTAATAGGTGGTCGGCCCCACACCCGGGTGGTCCGGATCGACCTGCGGATTGTTCTCCAGGTCGATACGGAACACCGCCAGCGACACATTCAAACGCCCGTCCGCCAACTCGCCCTTGATCCCGGTTTCATAGGTCTTGCCCTCCACCGGTTTGAGCAGGTCGCCGCTCCAGGTTTGCCCGGTCTGCGGCTGGTAGACCTCGGCGTAGCTGGCGTACCACGACCAGTTCTGCGCAAAGTCCCAGATCAAGCCGCCATACGGGGTTATTTCCCGGCCGGGGGTGAAGTGGCTGGTCGGCGCGTTCTGGTCCCACCAACTGGCCCGGCCGCCGATGACCAGGGTCAGCGGATCGAGCAGCTTGTAGCGGGTCAGCGCGTAGACGCCCTTGGAGGTGGTCGTCGTGGACCCGGGCGACGTGTAGGCGCCGATCCCGGGTTTGGGCACACTGCTCGGGTCCCAGCGATAGACATTCACCGGCACGTTTAGCGGCGTGGTGAACTGGGCGGTGCGCTGCTCGGTTTCGCCGTGGCTGTAGTTGGTGCCCAACAGCAACTCATGGCTGCGGCCAAACAACGAATACGGCCCATTGACCGAGGCATCCACGCTCTTTTGGGTGCTGCTGAATTTATACGCAGCGCCCATCAAGCCACCGCCATCGCCGGTGAGCGGGTCGATGGCGCCAAAAGCACCGGCATAGCGCAGGCTTGAGTCGGCATCCTGGTATTCGGCGGCGACCTTGGCTTTCCAGTCGTGATCCAATTGCTGCTCGAGAGAGCCGAACACCCGGCGCGTGGTCCACTTGAAGCGGTCCCAGTCCACGTCCAGATAGGTGGAGCGCGACAGGTTCAGGCTCGACCCGTCCTTGGCCATGGGCACGCCGGCCATGTTGGTCACCGAATCGATGGTCTGGTATTGCGCGCCCAGGGTCAGCAGGGTGTCGGGGCTCAGGTCGAATTCGGTGATGCCGTAGAGCAACTGGGTGTCTTGCTTGCCGACATCGTAGAAGTAGTCGCGATCCTCGTAGGCCGCCACCACACGCCCACGCACGTTGCCAGTCTGGGTCAGCGGCCCGCCGACATCCACTTCGCCACGGTAACGGTCCCAGGTGCCGCCGCTGAGGGTGGTGCTGGCGGCGAATGCCTTTTGTGGGCGCTTGCGCACCAGGTTGACCGTGGCCGCCGGGTTACCGCTGCCGTGCAGCAAACCATTGGAGCCACGCAGGATTTCGACGCGCTCATACACCGCCATGTCCTGAGGCGAACCGGCGGTTTCACCGAGCATCGCCGGCACGCCATCCAGTTCGAAAGAGTTGATCTTGAAGCCACGCACGTAGTACGCGGTGGTCAGCAACTGGAACGGCTGCACCGTCACGCCAGTGGCCTGCTGCATCACTTCATCGAGGCTGAACAGGTTTTGCTGCTCGATGCGCTCATGGTCGATGACGCTCACCGACTGCGGCGTTTCCCGCAGTTTGAGCGGTAGCTTGCCGATGGTGGTCACGCCGGGCGGGGTCACCTCGCCCGAGGTGTCGTCACCCGCGACCTTGATGTCAGGCAATTGCACGGTCGCAATCGCCTGTGCCAACGGGCTCAGGCCCAGCACCAGCACCATCCCAAGTTGCGCCCCATTACGTTGGAAACCCCGCCCCGCCTTTGTTGCTCCCCGGTGTGACATTGCCAGCCTCTTTATCGATAATAATTCGCATTAGTATCGTTTAAACGAACGCTGCGACTTTTCGATTAAGGGACTTTTTCAATGGCTGCCCGGCAGGTTTTGCTCGACGAACTGCGCATACCAGCGGTGCGTGGCCAGCAAATGCTCATGACTGCCGCAGCCGCTGACGCTGCCGCCTTCCAGCACCAGGATCTGATCGGCACCGCGCACCAACGTCGGGTTGTGCGACACCAACACCACGGTGCGCCTGCCATGCAGCGCCTGCAGGCTGCGATTGACCCGTGCTTCGCAGCGCGCATCGAGGCTGGCGGTGGGTTCGTCAAGCAACAGGATCGGCGCCGGGGACAGCAGCGCGCGCGCCAGGCCGACCCGTTGCCGCTGGCCGCCCGAGAGTAATGCGCCGCCCGGCCCTACCTCACTGTGCCAACCCTGCGGCAGGCTGCTGAGCACCTCATCCAATGCAGCATCCTTGGCGGCGTGTTGCAGTTGCGCAGGCGTGGCTTGCGGCCGGGCCATGCTGACATTCCACAGCAGGCTGCCGGCAAACAGTCCGCTGTTCTGGAACACTTGCGTGAGGTGGTTGGCCAAGGTGTGTTCGCTTAGCTGGCGAATGTCCACCTGGCCGAGTCGTACTGCGCCGGTCTGCGGGTCCATGCCACGCCCCAGCAAGGCCAGCAGAGTACTTTTACCCGCGCCCGACGGACCGACAATCGCCGTGAACGTTCCCGGCGCGCAATGGATGTCCACATCCTTGAGCAACTGCTCGCCGCCTTCGCCGCAGATATTCAAGCCTTGCCCTTGCAAACTCGCATCCTGAGGCTGCTCTCCGGGGTGCGGGCTGTGCAGCGTCGGCATGGCCAACACCGTGAGCACTTGAGACAACGCCTGCCACGCCATACGTAAAGCCTGGTCCAGGTAAGCCAGTTGCGACAGCGGTTCGATGAAGCGCACCAGCAACACCAACACCGCCACCAACAGCGCGCCGGATAACTGCCCCGCCGCCACCGCCAGCACGCCACCTGCCAACACCAGCGAAAACATCACCTGCACCGCCGCCGCAAAGCCAAGCCCGCTGGGCAACGCGCGGCGGTTGAGACGGTGCGTGGCCTGGTGTTGCTCGTGCAAGGCCTGACGCAACGCCAACTGGCCCTGGCTGGCATCACCGGCGCTGCGGATCAAGGCCTGTTGCTGCGCGAATGTCTGCAACAGCTGCCCGGCGCGACGGTCGACTTGCTGGCGCAGTTGCTCCAGCGCCAGGCTACGTCGCCCGGCCCAACGCAGCAGGGCGAACAACGGCAGATAAGCCAGGGCCAACGCCAGCGCCAAACGCGGTTCAATAAAGATCAGCCCCAGCACCACCATCGTCGGCGTCACCAGCGCCGTTACCAGCGGCGCCAGCAAGTGCGCCGGGATGCCCATGCTGTTGAACACCGGCCCGCGCACCAAGTCTTCCAACTGGCCCTGACGCGCCAATGGCAAGCGCGGCAGCTGTTGCACCAGTTGCGAGACCAGGCCGGCCGCCAACCCGGCTCCCGCCAGATAACCACGGCGCTGGGCAACGTAGCTGACCAAGGCCTGCAGCAACGTCAGCCCCAGCAACAGCAGCACACTTGGCTGCACACTCTGTTGATCGAACCAGGCCAGTATCAGCGGCACCAGCGCCAACCCCGCCAAGCCATCCAGCACGGCGGCCAGTAGCATCCAGCCCAGGGCGCCGCGCAGTACGCGCCGGGCCTGGTCGGGCAAATGACGCAACGGCGAAAGTACACTCATGACACGAACTCCAGTTGATCGGCCGTCGACATTTGCTCGTCCCACAGCTGGCGGTACAGACCGTCCACGGCCAACAACTGTGCATGACATCCGCGCTGCACAATGCGCCCTTCGCAGAGCACCAGGATCTGCTCGGCATGGGCGATGGTTTCCAGGCGATGGGCGATGATCAGCCGCGTGCGCCCGGCCGCGTCGTCACGCAGTGCAGTACGCAAGGCGCGCTCGGTCTGCGGGTCGGTGGCGGAGGTGGGTTCGTCGAGCAACATGATCGGCGCCCGCGACAGCAGCGCCCGCGCAATCGCCAGGCGCTGCAATTCGCCGCCGGACAGCCGCACATCGTCGTCCACCACGCTGGCGTAGCCCTTGGGCAACCCCATGATCCAGTCATCCAGGCAGGCCGCCTTGGCCGCGGCGCGAATCTGTTTTTCACTGGCGTGCGGCTGATACAGGGCGATGTTTTGCGCCAGTGACAGGCGCAATGCCCCCGCCTGCTGAAACACCAGCGCCAGATGCTGCTGCAATTGGCGGCTGGCGATCTGCCGAACATCCACCCCGCCCACGCGCACATGCCCGCTGTCGACGTCCATAAAGCGGGCGATCAAACCGGCCAAGGTGCTTTTCCCCGCGCCGGACGGCCCCACCAGCGCGGTGGTAGTGCCCGGCTCCAGGCGCAGGTTGATCGCCTTCAGTACCGTGACATCACCCTGGGAGAAGCTCACATCGAGCATCTCCACGCTGGCGTCCCGAGGCGATTGCGGCGCGTCGGGTTCGATCAACGACGGTGTACTCAACACCTCCTGTAGGCGCCGGGCACTTGCGCGTGCGTTGTTCAGCGCATCAAAGCCGTGCCCCAGCGCCAATACCGGCGCTGCCATGGCGCGCACCAGCAGCAAAAAGCCGCACACCTGCACGGCGCCCACTTCGCTCACGTCGATAAATAGTGTGCCAAGTACCACCCAGGCCAACAGCCACGGCGCGCTGAGCAGGACCTGGATCAGCGCAGCAAGATGACCGGCGCGGCTCACCCAATGGCTGAAGCGCTGATCAAACTGCTGCACCGCCTCTTGCACACGGCGATGAATGCCCGCGCTGGGAAATTGCCGGACCAGGCCCAGGTTGCCGGCGAACTGGCTGTAGTCGCTGAACAACCGCTGGATTGCGCCATTGCGCTGGGCCACGTCCTCGCGGTAATGCGCCGAGCCCAGGCGCCAATAGCCCAGCACGCCCAATGCCAACGGCAGCAGGCACCAGAGCGCCAGGGCACTGTTGCTCCACAGCAGGTAGGCCAGGGTGGCCATGGGAATCAACAGCAGGTTGACCAGGTCGGTCGGCGCATGGCCCACCAGTTGGTGCAAGGCCCGCACATCCTGCTCGGCGTAACGGGTGACGCCCTCGGGCCCCAGCCGTGCAAACCAGCCCAAGGGCAAGCGTTGCAGATGCTCGGCCAGGCGCACGCGCAGACGGTCACACAGGTCGGCGTCCACCTGATGGGTCAGGTGCAAGGCCAGGGTCTGGCCGCACAACCACAGCGCTGACGCCACCACCGCCACCACCACCCAGTTCAGTGCCGAAGACGCCAGCGGCGGCGCCTGGCGCAAGCTGTCCGCCAGTTGCGCCAAGGCTATCAGCGGCAGCAGCGAGCAGATCCCGGCGACGGCCTGCAACGCGATCGCCGCCCCTAAGCGCGCACGGAAAGGACGCAGCATTTCGCTCAAGTGGCTCATCGGACGTGCTCCAATGCCTGGGCCAGGCCGGCCGCCGGTAACGTCAGCGACGGCTGCAGCGGGAACCCGAGCGCCGCCGTCACCTGTTGCCATAGCCTCACCACTTCCAGGCTGCGCTGTTGCAGACGCGCCAGCCCCACCCCCGTGATCAGCGGTTGCAATGCACTGGCCGCAGCTGTTGGCCAGACGCGGCGGTAAACCTGCGTCCAATCCGCCGCCGCGGCCTCCAACACTTCGGCGCACGGCAGCGGCTCATCGGCCTGCGGCCCAAACAGGTCGAACACCCCGTCGGCATCTTGCACCGGCGCACGCACGGCTGGCAGCCACAGCAACGGTCCGTGGGGCGAGGCCAACAGCAACGTGCCGCTGTCAGTGGCGATGCTGATGCGCTGCAGCCTCTGCATGCGCCCGTCATCATTGGCGGCCAACTCATTGAGCACGCGCAACGACACCGGCACTTGCGCCATGACCAGGCTGATATCCCGCCAGGCCGACAGCGCCGGTGCCACGCAGTCCACCGACCATGGGCCTACCGACTCCAACAGCGCCGCCAGCACATCGAGGGTCGCGTAACTCACCTGCACCGCGCAGTCGGCGTCGATATGGCGAATGCCCTGTTGACGATGCAGCTGTCGCGCCAGCTCGATGAACCGCGCCACGCACGGCAACTGCGGGTAGAAACTGTTGAGCAGGCAGCGCCGATGCAGGCGCGCCGCCGTGCTCAGCAAGTCTTGCAGTTCCTGGGGCAGCAACGGGTGCTCGATCAGCACATCAATGCCCCGCTCCATCAGCGCTTGCGCCAAGGCGGGGCCCTGTTCGCCCCTTGCTGCGCCGCCCACCGCTACGCAAGCCAGTTGTGTGTCGGCGGGTACGTGGGCCAAGGCCTCGAAACACGGCACTTCGAGATAGCGTGCCAGTGCGCGGGAGCGACGACTGCCCTGCCCCAGCACCCCGACCAGTTCCAGGTGCTCAGCCGCAGCCACACCAACGGCGTAGAACTGGCCGAAGCGCGAGCCCACCACCAGGGTTTTCACAGGCATCGTCATGGGCGTTCCTCCAGCAAGTAACGACTCAGCCCGGCGCTCAAGCACTCGAAGTGATTGCCGCGCAGGGTCTGCACAGTCAGCGGCGCCAACGACGCCGCCTGCCACCAGGCCTGCAGAGCGGCCTGGTGATCGGGGATCAACGGGTTGGCGACACTCGGCACAAACAGGCGGATGGCGCCCACATACGGCGCGCCGTCGCTGTAGTGGCTGGCGCGCACGGAATGAGCGAACACCCGATACAACTGCTCATCGGCAATGCCCTTGGCCGCCGCCAGTACGCGGGATTTGAGCGCGGTGGCGTCCAGATCCAGGTGTTTGTCGAGCAACTGTTCAGCCGCCGGCAACCCCAGCGCAGCGGTGTCCAGCCCCAGGGTGCCGGCGAAGCTGTAGAGCATCTGCACTTCATCCTCCACCAGGTACGGAATGCGGTAGCTCGATACGATGTCCACCCGACGCACCTCGGCGCCCAATTGCAGCAGGGCCTTGGCCAGCTCCAGCGTTACCAGCCCGCCGGAGCAGTAGCCCAGCAAGTCGAAGCGGCGCCGACCGCTGTCCCACAGCGCCTGGGCATACCGTTTGCCGAGGGTGGCGTTGATATGCTCCGGCGGCAGGCTCAGGTAATCGCCGCTGTCGTGCACCGCCAATCCCAGCAACGGGCCGCTGCCGGCCAGTTCGGCGATCAACCCGCGATACGGCAGCAGCGTGCCGAGCCCTTCATGCACCAGCACCCGCGCTGTGCCTTCACCCGCGGCCAGTTCCGTCAGCGCATCCACCCGCCCGCGCCCACCCAGCGGCGCACGGCGGGTGTCCAAGCAGGGCACCACTGCGGGGGCTTCACTGCTCGACTCACTGCGCAAGCGCTGGGCCAGGCCTTCCGGGGTCGGCTGGCTGAGAGCCCAGCGCAACAGGCGGTCGAAGGGTTGCGCACGGGCCAATGGCTCTTGCTCGCGCAAGCCGGCGATCAATTGTGCGATCAGCAGCGAGTCACCACCGGCGCCGAAGAAATCCTGATCCGCCGACACCCCACTGCAATCGAGTACTCGCTCCCAATGCGCGATCAAGCGCTGCACCAGCTCATCCGCCACTTCCGTGCGCGCACGGCGTGCCGGTTCGAGCTGGCGCTGCTCGGCTTGGGTGGTCAGCGCGCGGCGGTCAATCTTGCCATTGGCGGTGACCGGCAAGCGGTCGAGTATCCGCACCTGCGCCGGCACCATATAACGCGGCACGCGCTCGGCGATGAAGGCCAGCAACGTCTCCTGGCTCAGTAATGGCCGGTCGGTTTTCACGCGTGCGACCAACAGGTCGTAGCCCAGCAGGTGCAGCACACTGTCGGCCGACGCCAGCGATTCGGCCTGGTCGCCGGCCTCGCTGTTCAGCCACGCCAGCCACTGGTCCGTATGCACGAACAGCTGCCCGGAGGTGGCGCGCACGTCCTGCGGCGTCTCCATCATCAGGCTTTGGCTGATGCTGATTTCGCGGTGTTCGCGGGTCAGTTCCTGGATCACCAGCCAGGCATCGGCTTGCAGCAATTGGCGTAACCCGGCGAGCAGGCGCGGTGTATCCAGGGCGTTGTTCAATGCGCCGGAGCTGAGCAGCAGGTCCAGGGACCCCGCGGCAAGCCCTTGTTCGCAGGCGGGTTTGTTCATGTCGAACGGCATGAAGCGCACCCACGGATACGCGGCAAAGCGTTCGCGCGCAGCGTTAAGGAAATAGCTCGACACGTCGGAAAACACATAGTCGATCTGCACCCCGTCCGCCACCAACGGCGCCAGCGCGGGGATGATCAGCGCACTGGCGGCACCGGTGCCGGCGCCCACTTCCAGGATGCGCCAGCGGCGCTGGCTCTGGCGCGCAACGATCGCGCAAACCGCCTCGGCCATGGCCCGATGCAGCACTTGGGCATGCTGGCCACGGCTGTACATCGCCTCGGCAATATGTGCCGAGCCCTGCGGGAACATCAGGCTTGCCGGGCTCAGGCGCCCGTCCAATTGCTCGGCCAGGCGGGTCGCGCTGGTGCGCAGGTAATCGACCAATTCCAGCGGCCAAAGACCGCTCGGCGCCAGACGGGCGAACTGTGCCCAGGCATCGTGCTGATTCAGGTCAGCCGTGCTGACTTGGCAGCGCCAACCGTCATTGTCCGCACACAGGTAGCCGCTGTCGGTCAACAACGTCAGCCAATGCCGCAACAGGCGATGCTGACCCGCGTCGAGTTGCAAGGCCTGGCACAGCGAGTCGAATGCCACGGACTGCCCCGGGATCAGCAAGCCACTGCCGCCCAACCAGTGCAGCAACGACACATCCGCCGCCCGATCCAGCGCCGCCAGTGCCGCTTCGATGGCGGCGCGCGGGCCGAAATCCGCGTGTTCAAGGGTGTGGCGTGCCTGGCACAGGACTTCGTCCAGCTGCGTGCTCAGGTGAGGTGCAGGCGCATTGGTGTGCAGGGTGACGAAGCTGCACAGCGAACGTTCGTGACGCTCGCCGAGCAACACCGTGGTACTCGCGGCGATCTGCGGATGGGCCAGCCAGCCCGCGTCGATTTCCGCCAGTTCGATGCGGTGACCGCGAATCTTCACCTGGTCATCCTGGCGCCCAAGAAACTCGATCAAGCCTTCCGCGTCCAGGTAACGCCCCTGGTCACCCGTGCGGTACAGGCGACGCCCGCTGGCATGGGTGATAAACCGCTCGGCGCTGCGTTGCGGGTCTTCGGCATAACCCAGGGCCAGGCCGAGTCCGCCGATATGAATCTCACCACGCACGCCCACCGGGCACTGGCGGCCCAGCGCGTCGAGCACTTCCAGGGTCTGGTGCTTGAGGGCCCGGCCGTAGGGGATGCTCGGCAAGGCCGTATCTTCGGCACGAATGGGATGCTCCACCGACCAGATCGCCGCTTCGGTGGCGCCGCCCAGGCTGAACAACTGGCTTTCGGGCCAGCGTTGCCACCAGCGCGTCGGCAGCGTGGTGGGAATCCAGTCGCCGGACCACAGCACACAGCGCGGCCCGGGGATTGCGCCGGGCTCGGTCTCCAGGTAATCCACCAGCATCTGCCCTTGTGCGGGCACCGAGTTCCACAAGGTGATGCGGTGTTCCTGCATCAATTGCGCCCAGTGCGAAGGATCGGCGCCGCGCTCGGGGTCGGGCAGCACCACCTGCGCACCGACCGCCGTGGCGCCGAAGAAGTCATACACCGACAGGTCGAAACTCAACTCTGCCAGGCCCAGCACGCGGTCATCGACGTTCACCGCGTAGCGCTGGTTGATGTCATCGAGGGTGTTGACCACCGCGCCATGGCTGAGCATTACGCCTTTGGGCGTGCCGGTGGAGCCTGAGGTGTAGATGATGTAGGCCAGGTCCGCGGCCTCTACCGCCAGCGGCTCACGGGGTGGCCAATGCGGGTCGGCGGCAAGCGTATCGATGGCAATGCGCGGAAGTTCAAGGGTGTCCGGCCATGCCTGGGCTTGCAGGACAATCACCGCGGCAATCCCCGCGTCGCGCAGGATCGCCTCGCGGCGCAAGGCCGGTTGGCGGATGTCCACCGGCACATAGGCCGCGCCCATCTGGGTAATGCCCAGCACCGCCATCAGTTGCCAGGCGCTCTTGGGCAGCATCACCGCCACCCGCGCGCCCGGCTGCACGCCGAGCGCTTCAAGCGCCTTGCGCACCGCGGCGGCATGCTGGGCGACCTGACGATAGCGGTAACGGCCGTCGCGGTCGCTGATCACGAGGGCATCCGGAGTTCGCCGCGCCTGTTGGGCGAAGCCGTCGGCGATATTGCGCGCTGGGGCGCTGGCGTGGATCGGCGGGTTTGCCTGCTGCGCGGGCAACACGATATCGCCACGCGCTTGCCACAATTGCGGGTTGCAGGCCAAGCGTTGCAGCAAGTCGACGTAGGCTGCGAACATCTGCGCGGCCATGCCTTCGGGCAACACGCCGATGCGGACATCCCAGCCGATCTGCAAACCGCCGTATTGGTCGCTGACCTGGCAGTCGATCCACACTTGCGGGGTTTGGCTGATCATGTAGCTGGGCGGCTGCAACACACGCCCCGCATCGCCGAGCATGCGTTCGACGCTGCCGATGCCACTGGTGAACACCACCGGCATCAGGTCGGCGCCACGCCCTCGCACACGGGCCAGTTCGCGCAGTACCTCAACGCCGGTGAAGCGGCTGTGGTCGAGGTCATCGAACAGCTGCGCGCCGATACGCCGCGCACGCTGGACAAAACTGGCACCCTCGGTGCCGTCCACCGCGAGCAGGCTCAGGGCGGTGAAGTCCCCCACGACCTGGTCCAATTGCGGGTGCAGGTTCGGCCGGTTGAGCACGGTGAGGTTCAGGCAAAAGTCCGGGCTTTGGCTCCAGCGCCCGATCACCTCGACAAACGCGGCCAGCGTCACGCCCGCCGCGCTGAGGCCTTGGGCGCTGGCAAGGGCGCACAGGGCGTTCCATTGTCCGCTGCTCAACACGCCATGGTGGTGGGCGAAACGCGTGGAGCCCAAGCCCGCGTGCTCGCTCAGCGGCAGGTCCGGACGCCCGGGCAGGCTGTCCAGGCGCGCCAGCCACCACGCCTTGTCGGCGTGCCAGGCGGTGCTGCCGCGCGCTTGCTGTTCGTGCTCGAGGTAGTCGCGAAAGGTTGCTTCCAGCGCCGGCCAGTGGCGCGTCGGTTCCAAGTAGCGCTGGGTGAGTTCTACCAGCAGCAGTTGCAGGCTGGCGTAGTCGAACAAGGTGAAATCCACCGAGCAATGCAGGATTGCCTGCTCGCGTCCCACGCTCAGTTCGGGCAGCAGGATCGGCCATTGATCGAGCGCATGGCAGGCATGGTCCAGGCGCTTGCGCACGCTGTTCAGGTGCGCCTCGAACGCCTCGGGCGTGGCGTCGCGGCGGTCATGCACCGGCAGCTGTTGCCATGGCACCTGGGCTTGCACCCGTTGCTGATGGTTATCGACCACCGCGCGCAGCATCGGGTGACGTTGCACCACGGCGTTCCAGGCCTGTTCAAGGTGCCCGGTGTCGACGTTCGCCGGCCACGGGTATTCGACATACAAGTGGCAAGCGTTGCCGCCATAGTCAAAGGCCGGGTTGCGCCCCAGTACATAGGCGCCCTGTACCGCGCTCAAGGCGAAGGGTTGCAGCGCCTGCTCCGGCTGTGCGCGCCATTGTTGGGGCGCGAGATGCACCAGCAGCGCTGGCCGCTGGGCGCGAATACGCTCCGCCAGGGCTGAGTCCAATGCGCCTTGCGGCGCGCGAAAATGCAGCTTGCCGTCAGTCGCCCAGAGTTCGATCTGGCGTTCACGGCAGATGTGCAGCACATCGTCCAGGCTCATAACACGCCCTCCTCGATAGCCACTTCGCCGCTGCGCACCAACAGCGCGGCCATGCCTGCCAATGTCGGCTGCAGGTAGAAATCGCTCATGCGCAGGCTGGCGCCCAGTTGTTCACGCACGCTGGCCAGCAGCCGCGTCGCCAGCAGGCTGTCGCCGCCCAGGCTGAAAAAGCTCGCCTGGGCGCTGCGCACCGGCCGTCCCAGGATGGCCTCCCAGCACGCGGCCAGGGGCTGTAGCTCGGCACTGAGTTCGCCGTCATCGTTGTTTGCCGGTTGCCTGCGTTGCAACGCGGCGCTGAGGCTGGCGTGCAGGCGCGCGCGGTCGATCTTGCCGTTGGCATTCAGTGTCAGGCGCGGTACGGACCACAGATGCTCGGGCCGCATCGCCTGGGGCAAGCGTTGTTGCAGCCATTGGTCGAGGCTTTCAGCGGTCAGGGTTTCATCCGCCGCACGCGCACTCAACAGCAGCATCGCCGGGTTTTGCCACAGGCATTCCAGGTGGCGAAAACCGCTCTGGCCGAGCAGGTGCGCCAGTTCGGCAGCGTCAGGCAATACCGGTGCGCGCTCATCCAGCAGCGCCGCGCTGACCAGCCGCAACGGCGAGTCGCGCAGCAGGTCGGCCAGCAACAGGCGGCCTTGCGGCTTGAGCAGTGCCTGCGCCAGATTCAGCCCATCGCCGGGCTGAGCATAACTGTGCAAGGCCGCGAAGCTGATCACCACGTCGTACTGTGACCAGTGTTCAGCGGGCAGCACGCCCTCCACCAGCAGTTGGCTCGCCACGCGCCGGCGCTTGCCCACGCTGGCCGCCAGCAGGCCGGGGCTGCTCTCGAACAAAGTAAGTTGCACGTCGCGCGAACTCGCATGGTTCAGCCATTGCTCCAGCAACTGCCCGCCGCGCACATCCAGCACCGCGACTTTCAGCGGTGTGCCGCGGTGTTGTTGGAGCGCCTGGCTCAGGGTGTCCAACACCTGGCGGCCCGCCGGCAGGTTCAACGCCATGGCCTGCGGTGCCAGCAACGGATCGAACAACACTTGCGAGGCGCCGTCTTCGGTGCGCAACAGCACCTGCAAGGCACCGACCATGCGGTGCAGATCCGCCTCGCGCCACCCTAAGTGCGCCAACGCGTCGTGCAGGCTGAGCGACTCGACATGCTCGGCCAGCCACTCGCGCCACGTGTCGAGCAGGGCGCTGGGCGGCGGGTCTTGCAGCAGGCGGCGCAACAGCTGCGCAGTGACCTGGTGTTCTGCGGCCAAGGTGTCGTCGAGCATCGAGACGGCCGGCAACGCCTGCGCCGATGCAGATTCAGGGCTGATCACCACGGCCGCGCCGAGGCTGCCGTTCAACACGGCGGCACAGGCGCTTTCAACCCGTGGGTGGGCGGTGAGCGCCGCTTCGATTTCCCCCAGTTCGATACGCTGCCCGCGCAGCTTGACCTGCTGGTCCATGCGCCCGAGAAACTCAAGGGTGCCATCGGCCCAGAAGCGCCCGCGGTCGCCGGTGTGGTACCAACGCCCGTGCTCATCACTGCGAAAGCGCTGTGCGGTCAGCAACGGGTCATTGCGATACCCCCGCGCCAGGCTTGCACCACCGATCAACAGTTGCCCGATCACCTGGTCCGGCACATCGCGCCCGGTGGCGTCCACCACCCGATACGCCTGGCCGGCCAAAGGCTTGCCATAGGGAATCGACGGCCAGTGGTCGGGGACCTCATCAATGCTTTGCAGGTTCGACCAGATACCCGCCTCGGTGGCGCCGCCCAGGCCATACACGCGGCACTGCGCGGTGGCGTGGCGCCGCAGGCGTGCGGCGAGGTCGAGGGCAATCCAGTCGCCCGACAGCAACACCGCCCGCAGGCTTCGGTAATCACAGGCATCGGCGCCGACGCCCAGGGCCATTTCCAGCAATGCCGGGGCCGAATTCCACAGGCTCACGCGGTGTTCGGCGATCAGTTGCGCCCAACGCGCCGCATCGCGGGTTTCTTCAGGTTGCAGCAGCACCAGGCGAGCGCCCTGCCCCAGCACGCCAAACAGATCGTACACCGACAAGTCGAAATCCAGCGCCGACACGGCCAGCAGGCAATCATTCGGTGTGACCTGCAGTTCGGCCTGCACCGCGTCGATCGTGTTGATTGCGGCGCCATGGCAGACTTCAACCCCTTTGGGAATGCCGGTAGAGCCCGAGGTGTAGATCACATACGCGCTGGCGCGCGGCGATAGCGTTTTCGGCGCGGCCAATGGCGCGGACTGCTCAAGCACCGCCGGGTCAAGCCATTGCAGCGCGTTGCCCGGCGGCTGATCGGCAATCACTCGGGTGATGCCCGCAGCCGATTCGATCAGGCTGCGCCGCGCAACCGGCTGTGCGGTGTCCACCGGCACATAGCAACCACCGGCCGCCAGCACGCCGAATACCGCGGCGATCTGGCGAGGCCCACGCGGCAGGCAGACCTCCACCGCCTCGCCCTGACGCATGCCCGCCTCAAGCAAACCCGCCGCTATACGCAGGGCTTGGGTGGCCAGATCGTTATATGTCCAGCGTTGCGCGCCGCAGATCAGGGCGAGTGCGTCGGGTTGTCGGGCACTTTGGCGAAAAAAGTCTTCGAGCAGGCCACGCCCCGGCGCCAACGCCGGCAGGCTGTTCTGCTGGTCGCGGCGCGCCTGTTGCGCCAGCGGCAACAGCACCGGTTGCGGCTGGTTCCAGTCGCTGTCGGCGAGACGCTGCACCAGCTCGACATAGGCGCTGAACATCGCCTGCGGCACGCCTTGCGGGAACAGGTCGGCAACGCTGTCCCAGGCCAGCAGCACGCCGTCCTCAAGCCGATACAGTTGGTGGTCGAGCCACACTTGCGGGGTTTGCGAGAGCATGTCGTGCAGGTCGCCAAACACCTCGCGAAAGCTGGCGGGGACAAAACCCGAATCGCTCAGGTTGCAGGAAAACACCACCGGCGCGGAACGCGGATGACCTTGGCGACGTGCCTCACGCAGCACTTCCAGCGCGGGAAACGCCGCGTGGTCGATGGTGGCGTGCAAATCGCGCTGGTAGCGTCGGGCGCCTTCGGCAAACGGCAACTGCGGTGCGTCTTCACACGCCACCAGCAGCAAGGTGGTGAAGTCGGCGATCACCTGATCGATGGATTGCTGGTCATCGTGACGGTCGAACAACGGCACATTGAGCAGGAAGCTCGACTGTTCACTCCAGCGTGCCAACACCGCGTTGAATGCCGTGGCGAACACACTGGGCAACGTCAGGCCATGGGCCGTCGCCTGGCGTTGCAGGCGTTCGGCTTCTGCGTGACTGAGTACGTAAGCCTGGCGGGTAAACCGTGGCGCACGGATCGATTCCGGGGCACAGGCCAGCGGCAGTGCGGGGCCGTCCGGCAACTGCGCAAGGCGTTGGCACCAATACTCACGATCTCGCGCATACGCCTCTGCGCGACGTTGGCGGCGCCGGCCCAGGTAGTCGGCAAACTGCACGTCCGGCGCGGGCGCAAGCGCGGCCGGCGCCTGATAGGCCTGGCCCAGTTGCGCCATCAACAGGCGCAGGCTTTCCACGTCAACCGCCAGCAGGTCGACACTCAACCACACACGATCACGGCCTTCGGGCAACTGCACCAGGCCGACCAGCAACACCTGCCCCGCGTCCACGGCCAGGCATTCATGCGATCGCCATTCACGCAGCGCGTGCCAGGCGTCTTGCGCAACCGCTTGAGTGTGGTGGCGCCAATCCTGATGGTCGAAAACCGGCAATTGCGTTGCGCCAAGAATGCGTTGGCGGCCGTCGTTGAAACTGGCACGCAACATCGGGTGACGCGCCTGCACGCACTTGACTGCCGCTTCCAGGCGTTGCACATCGATGCCCTGGCAATCGAATTCCAGCCATGCGTGGCAACTGATATTGCCCAGCACTTCGGCGGGCCCGCGCCCCAGCCAGTACGCCTGTTGCACCGCGCTGAGTTCAAAACTGTCGTCGGCTGCGCTCAACGGGGCGACATCAGCCACCTCCACACGTCGCACCGCCTGGCCATGCAGCAGCCCAAGCCAGGCCGCGAGGCTGGGTTCGGCGCTGAGTTGGGCGAAGTCGACCCGCAACCCATGGCTGCGCAGGCGCTCCTGCAAGTACATCAGGCGGATGGAATCCAACCCGCAGCCCAAGAGGTTTTCCTCATCGCCCAGGCTGTCGATTTCTTCCACGGTAGCGCCCAGCAACTGGGCAAGGTGTTCGATCAGCCATCTGCGCAGTGCGGTGGTGTCTGCTGTTGTCAGCTCGCTCATGAAAAGCTTCCTGTGACCCGTCTAGATAAAGTCCCTGGCTCACAAAGATGGAAGCCATTCTCAATTGGAACTCTATCGCAAGCGGTTTTTCAGAAAGCGCTCAGGGCTTTAGATAAACAGGCCTTTTCATTCGATTCAGAGACACCGTGCCGTGATCAACGGATTTCGCTGGGCGATACACCGTAGCGTTTGCGAAAGGCGATGGAAAAATGCGCCGGGCTGAATCCCACGCCATAGGCGACGGTAGACACATTGCTTTCCTCGTCGCTGAGCATGCGGTGGGCTTCGTTGAGACGATGTTCGTGCAGGTAGCCGAACACGCTGGTACCGAACACTTTGCGAAACCCCGCCGTCAGTTTGCGCGGGCTCATGCCCACGTGACTGGCCAGGGCGTTCAGGCTGGGCGGTTCGAGCAGCGAGCGCACCAGACGGTCCCGGGCGGCGTGTACACGCTCCACATCCGACGAGGTGATGCGCAGCTTATGCTCCGGCTGCCCGCGCTCACCAAGCAGGAACTGCGCGCTCAACGCGGTCAATTCCAGCGCCTTGCCACCCAGGTACAACGAGCGGCTCGGGCCCTGCATCGGGCACGTCGCAATTTGCGTGGCCAGTGCCTGCATCGCGCGCGGAGCCGGGCGCACCATCATGTACGGGTCGCCGCCGCCACTGCTGAGGAGCTTGCGCGGGGCCAGGCCGAGATGGCGGTCGAGGGATTCGAGGTCCAGCTGGACGATGGTGTAGCGCAGTGGCGTGGTGGTGCCGTAGATCTGCGACGAGGTGAACTCGCCGTCGTTGACGATGGTGCACAGGCTCGGCCCCTTGATCGACTGCTCGCTGTGCCCGGGGATGCGGCACGACAGCTCGCCACTTTGCACCAGAATCAACTTGAGGCCGCGCTCCAGCGGGTCCTCGACCCAGTTCTCGCTGTCTGACCACAACGTGCCGGTGACCAGGGTCATGTGCGGGTCCAGGTAGACCGTTCCGGGTTGGTTGCCCTTGGGTTCGGCCTGCGTCTCTTGTCGACTGGGGGCGATGATCGTAATAGTCATTGGGTTTTCCCTTGATCCTGAGGCCATTACGCGGGGCCTGACCTGAATGAGGAGGAGGCTTTTAAACCGTAAACCTCCCTGTTTATAGCCGCTGTGTATTTCATCTAATGAAAAAGTCACAGGTCCGAAAGCCTTGGCGTTGAGAAGCGCTCGGCGAAGGACAATGATAATAGATCTCATTTAGACGTTTGTAGCCAATTATTTCTACAAATAGGGGATTCCATGTCATTGCACACCTGCGCACCCGATTCAGACAGCGTTGGCGACGCGCCCGACTGGCCTGCCGCGTTCGCCGAACGCTACCGCCAGGCCGGTTACTGGCAAGACCAGACCTTCGCTCAGGCCCTCGATACGGTCGCCGCGCGCACCCCATCGGCCATCGCGATAACCGACGGCCCCTTGCACCTCAATTACCGCAGCCTGGCAGACCGCTGCCGGCGCCTGGCTGGCGGTTTGCACGCGCTGGGGATCGCAGAGGGCGACAATGTGGTGGTGCACTTGCCCAACGGCGCTGCGTTTATCGAAGTGTGCTTTGCGTTGTTCCGCCTGGGCGCCCGGCCGATCCTCGCCCTGCCCGCCCACCGTCAACATGAGATCGGCGGCTTTTGTGGCTTTGCCCAGGCCTCGGCCTACATCGGCTGCGCTCAATTGGAGGGCTTTGATTGCCGCTCGATGGCGCGCCGACTGGCCGCTGCCAACCCGCTGTTGCGCCACGTGGTGATCGACGGCGATGCGCAGGAGTTCACCGCGTTGAGTGAGCTATACAACAGCGCGCCGCTGGAACGGGACGCCGGTCGCGCCGACGCCGTGGCGTGTTTCCAGCTGTCGGGAGGCACCACCGGCACGCCAAAGTTGATCCCGAGGCGGCACGCCGAATACCTCTATAACGTGCGCGCCAGCAGCGAAGTCTGCGAGCTGGATACGCGTACCGTTTACCTCACCGCGTTGCCCATGGCGCATAACTTCACCCTGTGTTGCCCGGGTGTGATCGGCACCCTGCTGGCCGGTGGGCGCGTGGTGTGTACGCGCCGCTCGGACCCGGAGTCCTGCTTTGCGCTGATCAGCGAGCAGCGGGTCACCGTCACCGCCTTGGTGCCGCCGCTGGCGATGCTCTGGCTGGACGCCCAGGACCAGCGCCAGGCCGACCTGTCCAGCCTGCGCGTGCTGCAAGTGGGCGGTGCGAAATTGCTCAGCAGCGCGGCAGAACGGGTCACGCCGACGCTGGGCTGCACCTTGCAACAAGTGCTGGGCATGGCCGAGGGGTTGTTGTGTTTTACCCGCCTGGATGACCGCCCGGATCTGCTGCTGCATACCCAGGGCCGTCCGCTGAGCGCCGATGACGAAGTACGCATTGTCGATGAACAGGGCCAACCGGTGCCCGAGGGTGAAGTGGGTGAACTGCAAGTGCGCGGCCCCTACACCATTCGCGGCTACTATCGCCTGCCCGAACACAATGCCCGGGCGTTCACCGCCGATGGATTCTATTGCAGCGGTGATCGGGTCAGGCGCACCACCGACGGTTACCTGGTGGTCGAAGGTCGTGACAAGGACCAGATCAACCGCGGCGGTGAAAAAGTCGCTGCCGAAGAAGTGGAAAACCTGCTGATCGGCCATCCCCAGGTACACGACGCCGCACTGGTGGCGATGCCGGATGCGGTGCTCGGCGAATCCACCTGTGCCTTTATCGTCGCCCGTGACCCGGCGCCCTCGGCCTTCGCACTCAAGCATTACCTGCGCGGCCACGGCCTGGCGGCGTTCAAGGTGCCGGACCGTATCGAGTTCGTCGCACACTTCCCGCACACCGGCGTTGGCAAGGTCAGCCGCAAAGACCTGCGCGAGCGCCTGCGCCAGGCCTGGCTGCAGAGTGCCGCTTCGTGAGCCTGCACGACGAACGCTGGGTACGCGCTTATCGACTCACGCCCATGCCACGCTGGCGATGGGTGTGTTTCGCGCATGCCGGGGGCAGTGCAAGTTTCTTCCGCGACTGGGTCCATGCCCTGCCCGCCGACATCGACCTGTTGGCCATCCAATACCCGGGCCGCGAAGACCGTTTCAGCGAGCCGTGCCTGACCGACATGCAGCGCCTCGCCGACGGTGCCGCGCACGCGTTGTCGTGTTACGCCGACCGGCCGCTGGTGTTGTTCGGCCATAGCCTGGGGGCGGTGGTGGCATATGAAGTGGCGACGCGCCTGGAACAACGGGCAATCGCCGTCGACCACCTGTTCGTGTCCGCCCACCCGGCGCCGCAGCGCCAACGCGGCGGGCAGTTGCACCTGGGCCCCGACGCGGCCTTGCTGGACGATGTGCGGCGCCTGGCCGAGCGCCCCAATGCGTTGCTGGAGAACCCGGCCCTGTGCGAACTGTTCCTGCCCGGCTTGCGCAACGATTACCGCATCGTTGAAACCTACACCTGTGCGCAACCGCGGCCACTCAAGAGCCGCATCGGGGTGTTCTACCCCGAGCAAGACCCGGAAATCGAGCTTGATGAAGCCATGGCCTGGCAAGCCGCCAGCCACCAGCCACTGCACCTGCAGCGCTGGCAAGGCGGACATTTTTACCTGGTCGAGCAGCGCCAGGCACTCATCGACGCCATCGTCGCGACGCTGTCGACCCCATCGCCCTCCTTGAAGGAAACCTGTCAATGAAAACCCCCGACGCCTGTGATGGCCTGCAGGACATTCGTCACGCCATCGATTCACTGGACCACCAGATCGTCGACCTCATGCGCCAACGCATGGCTTACGTCAAAGCCGCCGCGCGCTTCAAGCCGACCGAAAGCAGCATCGCCGCGCCCGAACGCGTTGCCCAGATGCTCCCGCAACGCCGCGAGTGGGCCGAGCAGGCCGGGCTGGACCCGCACTTCGTCGAAACCCTGTTTGCCCAGATCATCCATTGGTACATCGGCCAGCAAGTGTTGCACTGGCGCGCGATGAGAACGCTGGCATGAGGGCCTTTGCACAGTTGCACGCCCATGCCGAGGAGATGACCGAGGTGTTCGAGCACGCCCAGCGGCGTGCCGTCGAACAAGGTGAGCCGGTGTTGGCCAGTTACTCGATGAGGATCGCCCCGCTGGACTTGCTGGCGCTGTTTGGCAGCGTCGACCAACCTGGCGCCGAGTGCCTGTTCTGGCGGGCGCCGGAAGACGACAAAAGCCTGTTCGGCTGGGGGGTGGCGGCGGAACTGAGCAGCGCGGGCCCTCAGCGTTTTGCCTCGGTCGATGCGCAATGGCGACACTGGCTGCAAAGCGCGGTGATACACGGCCCGCTGGCGCCTTCGGTGTGCGGCGGCTTTCGATTCGATCATCAGGTCAAGGCCAGCCCCGCCTGGCAGGGTTTTGGCGATGCATCCCTGTGGCTGATGACGCTATTGCTGGTGCGCGACGGTGCAGACTGTTGGCTGGTGTGCCAACAGCGCGTCGCGCCCAGCGATGCAGCGCGTTGCTGTTGCGAGCACGTACTGAATGAGTGGAACACGCTGATGGATCGCTACGTCAGCGGCGCGCCCTCGACGGCTGCACGGCAGCACACCCGCGACCAGAGCCTGCCGCGGGCCTGCTGGGAAAGCAAAGTCGCGCATGCCCTGGACGTGTTGCGCGACACCGCGTTGAACAAGGTGGTGCTGGCGCGGGAAGTGGTCAGCGAATTTTCCCGGCCTATCAGTGCCGGGCGCACCTTGGCTGCCCTGGCGATCAACGACCCCACGGCGTACTTGTTTGCGTTTCGACGCCACCACGCGTGTTTTATCGGCGCCTCCCCGGAGCGCCTGGTCAAACTGCACAACGGTCACCTGCAAACCCTGGCGCTGGCGGGCACAGCCCGGCGCGATCCCTGCCCGGAGCAGGATGCGCAACTGGCGCAAACGCTGCTCGGCTGCCAGAAGAACCAGCATGAGCATGCCGTGGTGGTGCAGATCATTCAGCGTGACCTGGCGCCCTGGGTACGCCCGTTGCACGTTCCCCCGGCGCCGCACATCAAGCGGCTCAGCCGCGTGCAGCACTTGGCGACGCTGATCGAAGGCGCACTGCGCCCGCAGAGCAGTTTGCTGGACATGGTCGCAGTCCTGCACCCGACGCCCGCCGTCGGCGGCCATGAACGCGGCCAGGCGCTGGAGCATATTCGCCAATTCGAGGGCTTTGACCGTGGCTGGTACGCGGCGCCGTTAGGCTGGCTGGATGCCCACGGCAACGGCGAATTCATCGTCGGTTTGCGCAGCGCCTTGCTCAACGGCAACCAAGCCCGTCTATTTGCCGGCTGTGGCATCGTCGAACACTCCGACCCTGCCAGCGAATACGACGAAACCTGCATCAAATTGGCGGGCATGCGCGCCGCGTTGCAGGTATAACCCGCTGCCCGATGCTTGAATCAAGGCCGGCGCAGGCCTACCCTGCACACGGAAAATTCACCCTCTGAGTCAGGAAGACCTTACATGTGGGATGGCAACGTTACCTTTGGTGATTCATGGGCCGGCTACATTGGCCGCGCGGATCAGAACACTGCCCACTCCCATGTTGCCATTCAGCTGTGCATCGGCGTACACCAGCCCGTCACCCTGGAGCTGCCCGGCCAGTCGATCCGCGCGGCCGGCGTGATCATCGGGCCCAATGTCGAGCACCGTGCCGTGCCCGACATTCATCCGGTGGCCTTTGTCTACGTCAACCCGGATACCCCGTTGGGGCGTGCGCTCAACGCGTTGCTGCAAGACAATGGCATCGCCCTGGCCAGTGACGAACTGCTCGAGTGCTTTCGCCACTCCAGCTCCCTGTCTCAGTTTGTGGAAGCGCTGGGGCGCTTGCTGGCGATTACGTCGCCCATCGACCAACGCCTCTACAAGGCCTTGAACATTCTGCGCCTGGACCGCGACGGTCCGGGCTCCGTCAGCCGCGCCGCGAGTGCGGTCGGCCTGTCCAGCCCGCGCTTGCGCTACGTCGCCACGCACCAGATGGGCGTGTCGCTGTCCCAATGGATCATCTGGAACAAACTCGAGCGCGCGTCCAAATCCCTCGCTGACGGTTCCACCTTGTCGGATGCCGCCGCCGACGGCGGCTTTTCCGACCAGGCGCACTTGGCCCGCATCATGCGCCGCATGATTGGCATGACGCCCCGCACCGCTGCCAGGGTTTTGCGAAAGACAAGCGTTTCGTTCAAGACGCATTGATATCAAAAAGCCAATATCGATCGCATCTTATTCGCGAAAACGATAAGCGCTGATTGCCGGCCTCACACAGCACCTCAGCGCTACCGACAGTGAATGCAAGAGTGTTCGCCAGGGGTATCCGTGCCCGGGATTTGGCGGAACGCACCGTTAATTCTTTCGATGAGTCCGCAGGAAGCGTCCTACATGTCAGAACAGCAAAAATTAACCGTCCTTCTCACGGGTGGCTCAGGCGTACTCGGTGAATCACTGATCGACTGCCTGGCAGAGGACTTTGACCTGGTATGCCTGGCGCGTAAAAGCCGCATTCGCCACCCGCGAGTGGAGGTGCTCAAGGGCGATATATGCAGCCCGCGACTGGGGCTGGACGTCGGCGATTATGAAGCGCTGCTCAAGCGTGTCGATTGGGTGATCCACGCCGCAGCGGTGACCCGCATGGATGGCGATATCGACCAGATCTTTTCGGTGAACTACCTCGGCACCGAAAACGTCGTGAACTTTGTCCAGCAAGCCAACGTGCCGCTTTACCACGTCAGCACCGCCTTCACCCATCCGTGCGACTACTACGAAGGCGTGCAAGCAGAAACGCCTTACGAAGTCGCCAAGCGCCAGGCTGAAACGCTGGTGCGCTCGGCAGGTATCGATGTTTCGATCTTTCGTCCCTCCATCATCATCGGCGACTCGGACAGCGGGCACATGCCCAACTTCCAGGGGTTTCATATGACCATGGGGCTGATGATGTCCGGCGTGCTGCCTATCGTGCCCTGCCCGCCTGCCGGGTATATCGACTTGATCGCCCGTGACGTGGCGGCGCGGGCGATTGCCAACGCGTTGCGCCAGCGCTTGATCGGCGCAGACTACTTTCTCACCAGTGGCCCGCAGGCGCTTGATCTCAACGGCCTGTTGGACCTGATGTGCCAATCCATGGAAGCCCAGGCCCAAGCCTTCACCCGGCCGCGCTGCATGGCGCCGGATATTTATGAGCGGCTGATCCGCCCAGTGTTCCTCCCGGCACTGACCGGCAATATCCAGGCCGCGCTGGGCCGCGCCAACCAGCTGTGTCGCTATGCCTGCCTGCGTACACCGCTGCCCACGTCACTCCCTGAGTTGCTCGGCGAACCGGCGTTCAGCGCACGGGATGTCAGCCGTGAGTTACTGCTCTCGCTCAACCACTTGGCGCCCAAGCTGGGCGCGTTGACGCGCATGCTCAAGCAGCCGATGCCAACCGTCGCACAGGCGTCAGTCGCATGAACCCGCTTCTTACCGAACCCGCAGCCGACGCCGCACAGGTCGACCAGTACTTCCGCCAGCACGTGAATTCAGGGTATGCGCGCCTTGCGTCGTTGATGAATTTGCCGATCGAACAGTCCAGCCATGGCGTCTATATCTACGACAGCCAAGGCCGCAAGTACCTGGATGCCGGCGGCTATGGCGTATTTTTCCTCGGCCACGGCCACCCGGTGGTGGTGGCGGCCGTCACCCGGCAGCTGCAGCAAAACGCCCTGGCCAGCAAGCTGTTGCTCAACCCGCAACAGGCTTTCGCCGCGCAAGCCCTGGCTGCGCATTGCCCTGGCAACCTGGACTATGTGTTCTTTTGCAACTCAGGTGCCGAGGCCACCGAAGCCGGCCTGAAACTCGCCCGGCTCAACGGCTGCCGCCGCACGCTGTCGACCCTCGGCGGCTTCCACGGCAAGACCCTCGGCGCACTCGCCGTCACTGGCCGCGAAAGCTACCGCGAGCCGTTCAGCGGCTTGCTCAGTGAAAGCACGTTCGTCCCCTTCGGCGACAGCGCCGCGCTGGAACAGCAATTGCGCGCTTCGCCGGACAAGGCCTGTGTGATTCTCGAACCGATCCAGGCCGAAGCGGGCGTGATCCTCGCGCCGCCAGGCTACCTGACACGTGTCCGCGCACTGTGCGACCAGTACGACGCCGTGCTGATCATCGACGAAATCCAGTCCGGCATGGGCCGTACCGGCCATTGGTGGGCATGCGACCAGGAACAGGTGGTGCCCGACATCATGCTGGTGGGCAAAAGCCTGTCCGGTGGCTGCGTGCCGGTCAGTGCCATGGTCGCCAGCGCGGCGATTTACGCGCCGTTCAACCGCAACCCCACGGTGCATACCTCGACCTTCGGCGCCAACCCGCTGGCCATGGCGGCCGTACAGGCCACGTTGCAAGTGATGGTGCAGGAAGACCTCGTGGAACGTGCCCGGCTGATGGGCCAGGACCTGCACGCCCGCTTCAGCGCGCTGTTGCAGCAGAGGGGCCTGGCCGAGCGCGTCAAGTTGCGCAGTGCCGGTTTGTTGCTGGGCTTTGAATTCAGCGACGCCTCGGTCGCCGCGAACATGGTCATGGCCCTGATCGAACAGCAAATCATTGTGTGCCACTCGCTCAATGACCACCGGGTCGTCAGGCTCACGCCTTCCCCGCTGCTGACAGCCCAGGATTGCAATCGGTTGATCGAGGGGTTCGCCCACGCGCTGACCACCTCAATACCATCCCTTTGATTGGAGTTTCCCCCATGCAAGAAGTCAACGTACTGGCCCATATCCCCAGTGCCTGCGCTGATGAAGTCTTTGCCGTGATCAGCGACTTCAGCAACTACGTCGAGCTGTGCGAGTCGGTGCGCAATATCACGATCAATAAGGTCAGCGACCAGGTGTCGTTCACCTCCTGGGAAGTCAATTTCCACAGCGGCATTCTCAAGTGGCAGGAGCGTGACACATTCAATACCCAGACCCGGGAAATCCACTTCGAGCAAATGAGCGGTGATGTCGATCACTTCTCCGGCACTTGGCAAGTGTTGCCGGACGGCAAAGACGCGGTCATCACCTTCGCCTCGCGCTTTGACCTGGGCCTGCCGATGCTCGCCGACATGCTCGACCCCGTGGCCCACAAAGCCATCCGCGACAACATTCACTCGATCATCACCGGTCTGTTCCCGGCGAGTTACTTGAAGGCCTGAACCATGTCCCTTTCACTGTTGAATCGCTCGCGTGCCTTGCTGCACAGCTACGCCCCAGGTTTTGACGAACGCCTGGCGAGCATCGCATTCGCCGAACGCGAAGCGCCGCCTAGCGAAGTCATCGCCCTGTTCAAGCAACAAGGGCCGGTCGGCCTGTTGGTCAACCGTGCCGCGGGCGGGTTGGGCGCGGGCATCCTTGATGCCGTGCATGTGCAGATCGCCCTGGGCGCACGTTCACCCTCGCTGGCGGTGGCCAGCACCATGCATCAGTTTTCCGTGGCGAGCCTGTTGGCCCTCACCCAGAACGGCGGCGGCGCCGAAGGTTTGTTGTTGGCGGCGGTCGCACAAAAGCGCTTGCTGCTGTCCTCGGGGTTTGCCGAAGGCAACTCGGGTGCCGGCATTCTCGATTCGAACATGCAGGCGCTGCAAACCCCTGAAGGTGTATTGCTCAGCGGCAGCAAAAAGCCCTGCTGCCTCGGGCAGTCGATGGACTTGCTCACCGCCAGCTACACCCGCCAGACCGCCGAGGGCGAAGAGCTGATGGTCGCACTGATTCCGGCGAATGCACCGGGCATCACGCGGTCGCCGTTCTGGCAGAACAGCGCACTGGCCGCCGCCGAAAGCATCGAGGTGCGCCTCAACGAAGTCTTCGTGCCCGAACGCATGTTGTTTTCCGCCGGCTACAAACACCTGTTGGGCGACGTGCAAACCGTCGGCTTCATCTGGTTCGAGCTGTTGATTTGCGCGTCCTACGTGGGGGTCTGCGCCGGTTTGGTCGAGTCTGTGATCGAGGCCGGGCGCTGGACGCCCCATCACCGCGTGGAGCTGGCGGCTCAGCTGCAACTGGCGATCAGTGCGCTGGAAGGCGCGGCGCTGGATATCGAACGCAACCCGCAGGACCTGCCGAACGTGCTGGCCCGCCTGCTGCTGGTGCGCTACGGCATCGAACAACTGCTCACCGAGCTTTCGGACCAGGCCCACGCCATGCTCGGTGGGATGGCGTTTATCACCAGCAACCAGAGTTCGAACTGGTTGATGGCCTGCCGTGGCCTGCAGTTTCACCCGCCGGCGAAGATCTCGATGGCGAGCAACCTCGACACCTACTTGTCCCACTCAACCTTCAGCATCGCCGGAGCGCACCCATGAACCTGCTCGGAAAAATCGTCGTGATCACCGGAACCGCGCGCGGCCTCGGTTACGCGGCGGCCTGCACATTGAAAAAACAGGGCGCCACCGTGATCGGCCTGGACATTCTTGCGCCACAAGAGCCCGGGTTGCTGGATGGGTTTTATCAAGTCGACCTGTGTGACCGAACGGCGCTGGCGCAGGTGATTGGCGCCATCAGCACCGACTTCGGCGACATCGATATCCTGGTGAATAACGCCGGCACCCTGACCCTGGAACGCGGTGAAACCGGCGTCACCGACGCAGTCACCCGCGCGGTGGATGTGAACCTGTTCGCGCCATGGCAACTGGTGGCCGGGTTCCTGCCGGGGTTGCTGCGCAAGCGCGGCAAAGTGGTCAACGTGTCGTCGCTGTTTGCCCTGGTGAACGCGCCTTATGTGGCCGCATACGCTGCCAGCAAACGCGCGCTGAGTGCTTATTCGGACGTGCTGCGCATGCAATATCGCGGGCAGCTCGACGTGGTCACCGTGTACCCGGGCTTTATCGACACCGCCATTCACTTGCCCGCCCAGCGCGTGGGTTTGTCGGTCAAGCGCCTGGTGACGTTCATGTGGGGTGACAGGACCCTGCTGTCTCTCGAAGAGAAACTCGATGCCGCCGCCGATGGCCTGGTTCGCGCCTGCCAAAAAGACGGCCTGCGCAACCGCGGGCTGACCTTTATGGGCACGCTGGCCATGTACACCGCGCGTATCGCACCAAGTGTGGTCGACGCCTTTATCGCCCTGCGCCTGCGCACGCTGACCCGCGGCGGGCACCTCGCGCTCAAACCTGAACTGATCGAGTAACGCGTTGCCAATGGCCAGACAACTCCACAGCAAGCCTCAGGTCCGCCTTGATCGCGCCTTGTTCAAGGCCCGGTCGGGTGAGTCCCTGTTGATCATCGGTTACGCCTTGTGCCTCTTCCTGCTGCCCCTCGCGCTGTTTGTGTGGGTGGCGAACACGGCCGCCACCCTGTGGGTGTTGCTGTGCTCGCCCCTTTGGGTGCTGGCCGGGTACGGGTGGTTTCTGCAAGCGATCCTCGGGCATGAAGGTTTCCACTTCAACCTGAGCAGCACGCCTATGCACAGTTGCTACCTGGGCATTTTCACCAGTTCGTTGCTGCCTGGATTCTGCGTGACCGGTTACTTCGTCGACCATTGGCAACACCATCGCTACAGCAACAGCGAACAGGACCCGGACTATCGGCACTTCTCGCGTTATCGGAGCCTGTTTAGCCGCCTTGCGCTGTCACGGTTGATGGCCACCTCGAACTATCTGCAGGCGACGTTGCGCCTGGCTTTCGGCCCGCCGGTCAGCCCATCGCCCTTGCCTTCGCCTTTGAGCGCAGCCCAGGTGCGACGACTGGCGCGCTGCAATATCGCGTGCCAGGTCGGCTGGTCGAGTGTCTACGCGGTCGCCCTGTGGCAGATCGACGGGCTGCTGCTTGGGTTTGCCTTGAGCCTGGCGGTTGCGTTCCTGCTCTCGGCAGTCAATGCCTATCAGGAACATGCCTTCAGCGAGGGCCATGAGCAGCCCCCTGCCCGCTCGCGTACCTCGCGCCTGAGCACCTGGCTGCACGCCGGCGCGAACTTTCACCTGGAGCATCACTTTTATCCAGCGGTGCCGTGCTGGCGCCTGCCCAAGGTCCATCGCCAACTGCTGGACGCGGGGTGGTACGCAGACCGGCAATACCTGCTGGAAACACGCTTCATACCGTCCTTCAAGTACGCCTCCGGTCGCCATCCTTACCGTGGCGATACGCTGAACGACTGAACGGTCCCCTTACTTTCCCCATGGATTCTTGCCTGAACCATCAGGCCGCAGGAGCTGCTATGCCTTTTGATATCGACCGCCACATTGAAACCGAGCGCGCCCAGTTATTCGGCCACCCGCTTTTCGCCAATATCCGCACCGTTGAAGATGTACGCACACTGATGGAATTTCATGTGTTTGCCGTATGGGACTTCATGACCCTGCTCAAGCGCATCCAGCGCGACCTCACCTGTGTGGAGTTGCCGTGGGTACCGCCAACGCATATCACGGCTGCGCGCTTGATCAATGAAATCGTGGTCGGCGAAGAAACCGACGAACACCCCGATGGCGGCTTTATCAGCCACCTGGACCTGTACCTGACCGCCATGGATGAAATCGGCGCCGACAGCTCGGTATTCCGCCGTTTCCTCGCTGCCATCCAGGCCAAGGAACCGCTGGCCAAGGCCCTCAGCGACCGCGATATCCCATTGGCGGCCAAAGTGTTCATGTGCCAGACGCTCGATGTGGCGCAACACGGCACCACCGAAGCGGTGTTGGCGTACTTCTTCTTTGGCCGTGAAGACATCATCCCCGACATGTTCGGACGCCTGCTGTCGCAATGGTCGGTCAGCGAAACCGAGGTGCCGATGCTCACCTATTACTTGAAGCGCCACATCGAAATGGATGGCGACGATCACGGCCCGGCCGCTAAACGCATCATCGCTGAAATCGTCACCACCCCTGTGCAGCACCAGCACATGGTCGAAAGCGCCAAGACCGCGATCAAATCGCGCATCGATTTGTGGGATGGCGTGCATCACTTCCTGCAGCACAAAGCGCAACACGCCACGGACCGCCCTGAGTGCCTAAGCCTCGCATGACCACAGGGAGCAGGACATGACCAAAGGTAAATTGATAAAACTGACACTGTGCGGCGTTGTGGTCGGTGGGTTACTGCTGCTCGGCTGGCAGCGTTGGCAGTATTCCAACGCTTACGTGAGTACCGATAACGCCGAGCTCGATGGCGTGATCATTCCGGTGCGCGCCAAGCTCTCGGGCGTGGTGATGAGCGTGCCGGTGACAGACAACGTCACGGTGCAAAGCGGTGATCTGCTGTTTCAGATCCGCGACAGCGAATATCAATACCAGGTCGAGCAGCGTGAGGCGCAATGGCAGGCGTTGCTTGCTGCCGCAGGGCGCGGCGGCGGTCCGGGTGCGTTGGACAGCCAGGTCCTCGGCGCGGTCGCGATGCGCCAGGCGGCGCAAGCGGCGCTGGCACAATCCAGCGCCAATCTGGAGCAGGCGCGCAACGATTACGGGCGCGCCCGCCGCCTGGGCGCCCAAGGTGTGTTGAGCACTCAGGATCTCGAGGTGGCCAAGGCGCGTTTCGACGCCCTGAGCCACGCTCAGGAAGTGGCACGCGGCAATGCCCAGGCTGCCGCGCAAAGCACCTTGGCCAACAAAGCCGAACTGAAAGTGCAGGACTACCGGATCGCGGCGGCGCAAGCCGAACTGGAACAGGCCCGGATCAAGCTGCACGACACTCGTCAGACCGCGCCGGTGCGCAGCATCGTCTCGAAGAAAGAAGTCGAGCCGGGCCAATTCGTGGTCGCCGGGCAGAAGCTGTTGAGCCTGATTGCCACCGACCCGCTGTGGATTACCGCCAACTTCAAGGAAACCCAGGTCGGGCGCGTGCGGGTCGGCCAGTTGGCCAAGGTCACTGTGGATGCGTTTCCCGGGCAGGCTTTCGACGGGGTGGTCGAGAGCCTCGCACCGGCTACCGGCGCAAAGTTTTCACTGCTGCCCCAAGAGAACGCCACCGGCAACTTCACCAAGGTGGTGCAGCGCGTGCAGGTCAGGATTGCCCTCAAAGACGTGCCGGATGACTACAAAGCCTTGTTGAGCCCCGGCATGAGCGCCTTCGTCGAAGTCGCCACGCAACAGCACGGCAGCCACACGTTATGAAGTCGCCGTATCTGATTGCGCTGACCGTGACGCTGGTGTCGATGATGGAACTGCTCGACGTGACCATCGTCAACGTGGCGATTCCCAGCCTGATGGGCACCTACGGGGCGTCGGTCGATGAAATCTCCTGGGTGTCCACCGGCTACGTGGTGGCCAACGTAGTGATCCTGCCGGTCAGCGGCTGGCTGTCGGCCTGGTTCGGGCGGCGCACTTATTACCTGGTCTCCACGGCGGTGTTCGTGCTGGCATCCGTGGGCTGCGCCTTTTCCGCCGAACTCTGGCAACTGGTGGCGTTCCGCGTACTGCAAGGCTTGGCGGGCGGCGGGTTACTGGGGATTTCCCAGGCAATCATTTACGACGTATTCCCCAAGGAGAAGGTCAGCAGCGGCATGGCGTTGTACGGCGTTGGCGTGATGATGGGGCCGACGTTGGGCCCCACCGTCGGCGGCTATCTGATCGACACCTTGTCCTGGCACTGGATATTCCTGATCAATCTGCCCATCGGTGCCGTGGCCCTGCTGCTGTGCTGGCTGTGCATCGGCGATTCCGCCAATGAAAGCAAACCCAGCAGCGTCGACTACAGCGGCTTCTGCCTGCTGGCCCTGGGCGTCGGCAGCCTGCAGATCCTGCTGGAGCGCGGCGAGCATTGGGACTGGATGGAATCGAACTGGACGGTTGCCTGCCTGTTGCTCAGCAGCTTCAGCCTGGTGGGGTTCTTCTGGTGGGAACGGCGCGCGACCAACCCGATCGTCAATGTGGCGTTGTTTCAGAACCGCGAGTTTTTGATGGGCTGCATCTGCGCGTTTTGCGTGGGCTTCGGGCTGTACAGCACGTTATTCATGGTGCCGCTGTTTTTGCAGACGTTGCTGGCACAGAGCGCGTACCAGAGCGGGCTGGTGATTTTCCCCGGAGCGGTGGCCAGTGCCATCAGCACCTTGGTGATCGGCAAGCTGTCCCAGGAAAACAAGATCGACGAGCGCGTGTTCGTGACCTTGGGCATCGTCATGTACTGCTACGCGATGTTCCTGCACACCCAGTTCACCCTCGACAGCAACCCGGACACGCTCTATTGGCCTCTGGTGATTCGCGGCCTGGGCCTGGGCATGATCTTCGTACCGCTGACCAACCTGGCCATGCGCCGTCTGCCGCTGACGTTGATCTCGGGCGCCTCGGGCGTGCTCAACCTGATGCGCCAGTTGGGCGGCAGCGTCGGCATCGCCATTGCCGCGACCCTGCTCACGCGGTTTTCGTGGGAGCGCTATCGCCTGCTGTCCGAGCATGTGACCGAGTCCAGCCTGGTTGCCAGCGGCTGGGGCGGCGTGGAATCCAACCCGCTGTTTCTGTCCCTGAACCTTGCAAGCCATCAACAAGCCTTGGCCCTGATGCCTTACCTGCAAGCGCGTGAACAAGCGCAAATGCTGGCCTTCAGCATGCTGTTCGGCACATTGGGCGCGGTCATGGCCATCGGCATTCCCATGGTGCTGATGATGCGCAGAAGCACCCTCAGCCGATAACTTCTCCAGTGGAGCACATCCCCTTGCGTATTCCAGGGCTGCATCTCGACCCGATCACACTGCTCACTTTCCTGTGCGGCCTCAGCCTCGCTTGCTGCCCGGCCAATGCGGCGGCGGAAGACTTGTACCAGCTGTACCAGAAGGCGCTGACCCACGACATGAAGTTCGCCGCCGCACAGGCGCAACAATTGGCCACCGCGGAAAAAGAACCGCAAAGCCGTGCCAACCTGTTACCGGACCTGTCGGTCACCGGCGGCGCGGCGTGGGTCGATGCCGAGGATTCGTCCGACTACCATCGAAACCGCAATAACACCAACGCCTATGCCGTGGTTCTCACCCAACCGCTGTTGCGCTGGCAGAGTGTGGTTGCCCACGACCAAAGCAAACTGATGATCAGCGCCAGCGAGGTGCAGACCGAACAGGCGCGCCAGGACCTGATGCTGCGTGTCGCCCGCGCCTACTTCGACGTACTGCTTAACCAGGAACTGCTGAACACCCGCACGCAACAGTTGCAAACCCTGCAGGAGAGCCAGGACCGCACCCGGCGTTTGTTGGCCGACGGCGCCAGCACCCACAACGCGCTCGAACAGGTTCAGGCCAAATACGACCAGGCCTTCGCCGAGCAAATCGCCGCACGCGGCGCGCTGGATATCGCCACCGAAGCCCTCACCCAATTGACCGCCGCCCAGGCGCGCCCATGGTCGGGCAAGGAGCCACAATTCAGCGCTCCGGTGCCCGCCGCGATCGGCGCCTGGGCCACCACCGCACAACAAGGCAACCTCGCCGTGCAGCGGGCGCAGATTGCCCAGCGCCTGGCCGAAATGGACATCGACAAGGAACAAGCCGGCCACTTGCCGACCCTTGACCTGATCGCCGCCCATGGCCGTTTTGCCTCGGTCGGCGGCGATGTGTACGACGTCACCCTGCCGGAGAATCGTTATAACCAGACGGTGGTCGGGGTCAAACTGAGCGTGCCACTGTATGGCGGCGGCCGTACCAGCAGCCGCGTGCGCGAAGCCCATGCGTTGCAGAGCAAAGCCCTGGATGAACTCGAAGATGCGCGCCGCAGTGCCGGGCTGATGGCCCGCCAGGCCTACCTGCAAGTGACCAGCGGCATGAGCCAATACCAGGCGCTCAAGCAGGCGCTGAAATCCAGCCAGGTCAACGTCACGTCGGTGACCCACGGCTTCGAGGCCGGTGCACGCATCAACACGGAGGTGCTGGACGCACAGCAGAAAGTCACGGACACCCAGCAACGTTTGGCCCAGCAACGCTACGCGATTCTGCTCGCGCAGCTCAACCTGCTGGCGTCGACGGGGAACCTGAACGACGCGCGTCTGCGTGAGGTCAGTCGCCTGCTCGATTGAACCCGGTGCGCGCCCCATTCAGCCCATGTACCTGAGCCATTGAATTCAGGGTTCGATAATCGAACGGGTTCCCACTTCTGCCGTTCAAGTTCACTGCGTGAATGCGGATAGCACGATCACTATTACTTAAGTGGTCTGCGGAGTATGCCCATGTTTGCCCATCTGAAAATTCGCACCGGGATGATCGGGGTGCTGCTGCTGTTCGTTATTGCACTGTTGTTCTCTACCCTGAACGGCTGGCGGTCGGCGGTACGCAGTCACGAGCACATTGACGAGTTGGGGCGTACCTCGCGACAAATCGACGGGATCAACAACGCGTTGCTGCTGGCAATCCGTACCAGCGCCAACGTGTCCTCGGCGTTCATCGAGACCGTCGGCGGGCGTTTCGACGACGCGGAAGCCCGGCTGGTGCGCAGTGAGGCGATCTGGAGTGACGCCATCGCCAAGGTCAATGCCTCGACCACAGACTTGCGTGACCCGCAGTTGAAGGCCCTCGCCGAAGATCTCAAGCGTGCGTTCGCCGTATACGGCACGGCCATCGTCGGACAACGCGCCGCCACGCGCGCGCGCTCCGCCGAAGAGTATTTTCAAGTCAACATCGATGCCGGCAACAGCATGACCAAGCTTCAGGAGATTCGCGTGAAGCTGGTCGGCGCGTTGGATGCCCGTGCCCAGGAGATCAACACGGAGGCGGCTGCGCGGCTGCAGACTTCGCAAACCCTGGCCATTGCCTTGATCCTGCTGACCCTGGCACTCGCTATCGTCTGCTGGGTATTCATCTCGGGCACCGTCCTGCGCCCATTGCGCGCGGCCGGCGAGCACTTCAAGCGCATTGCCGGGGGCGATCTGAGCCGCGAAGTCGTCTCGCCTGGCCGCAACGAAATTGGCGAATTGTTCCTTGAGCTGCAACGCATGCAGGCCAGCCAGCGTGAAACACTGATCCAGATCGCTGACTCAGCCACGCAGTTGGCCTCAGCCGCTGAAGAACTCAACGCCGTCACCGAAGAAAGCAACCGTGGCCTCCAGCAGCAGGACATGCAGCTGGAACAGGCCGCGACCGCGGTGAACCAGATGACCAGTGCGGTCGAAGAAGTGGCGCGCAACGCGGTGTCGACTTCGCAAGCGGCCACCGCCTCCAATACGCTGTCGGAAAAGAGCCGTCAGCAGGTACGCGAAAACATCAGCGGTACGCAATCGATGACCGCCGAAATTCACGGCAGCGCCGAGCGTATCCAGCACCTCGCCAATGAAGTGCGCAACATCGGCAAGGTGCTCGACGTGATCCGGGCAGTCTCGGAGCAGACCAACCTGCTGGCCCTCAACGCGGCGATCGAAGCGGCCCGGGCCGGTGAAGCCGGTCGGGGGTTTGCTGTCGTGGCCGACGAGGTACGCACCCTCGCCTACCGCACCCAGGAATCGACCCGCGAGATCGAACAGATGATTGCCAGCGTGCAGAGCACTGCTGAACACGCGGTGGATTCGATGCGCAGCAGCACGGCGCGGGCGCAAGGCACGCTGGAAATCACGCAGGCGTCGGGGGTGGTGCTGGAGGATATATTCGCGGCCATCGGCCAGATCAACGAGCGCAACCTGGTGATTGCCAGTGCCGCCGAAGAACAGGCCCAGGTTGCCCGTGAGGTCGACAGCAACCTGTTGGCGATCCGCGACCTGTCGGCGCAATCCGCGGCGGGCGCCTTACAGACCAACGCAGCGAGCCATGCGCTGTCACGCTTGGCTGCGGAGCTGAGCGGGCTGGTGGGACGCTTTCGGACTTGATCCTTGGCGGCCCCTTATCTTGAGCCGCTCCCAACTCGTTCCAACCGCAGCTGTATAAATTCCAGCAACGCCCGAACCCGCGCAGTCACGGAATGCCGGTGGCTGTACGCGCCAAGCAATTGCAGCGGCGCAGGGCGCAGGTCCAGCGACACTTCCCGCAATCGGCCCGCGGCAAGATCTTCCTGGCATGGATAGGCTGCCACTATCGCGAAACCGATGCCTTGCCGCGCGCCCGCCAACGCAAGTTCTCCACTGTTGACACGATAGCGACTACGCACAGATACCTTCACGATTTCGCCTGTGCCGTCGAGAAACAGCCAGGGCTGGCCCTTCAATGCGCTCAGTGTAGTAATGCACGGCAAGGACTCTAGTTCGCGCACTTGGCGCGGAGTTCCCGTTTTGGCTAACAGAGCGGGTGCCGCGACCACAATGCTGGGTAGCGTAGCGAGTTCGCGGGTGATGATGGTGCTGTCATCCTGGCGCCCACGATGGAAGACGATAGAGAGGTCCACGTCTTCCCGGAGCGCTTCTAAACCGGTCAGGCGCGTGTCGCACTCCAATTCGACGCCGGGATGGAGGCTACAGAATTCGGCCAGGATAGGGGCCAGTAGCCTTGGCGCTTCGCCTGGCATGCACATCCTTAAGGGCCCCCGCAGTTCACGCTGCACCGCGCCAAGTTCTTCCTCAGTGGAGAGCAAGGAATCGAGCAAAGGTTTTGCACGTTCGTAGAGAAGTCTGCCGGCTTCAGTCATGCGCAGGTGGCGAGTACTGCGCTCCAGCAAGCGGACGCCCAATCTGCGTTCCAGCGAGGCGACGTGGCGGCTGACGTTAGAGGATGGCAGGGACAGTAGGCGCGCCGCGCCGGAAAAGCTTTGTGCATCGACGACCGCCACGTATACACGGACGGTGTTCAGGTCGAGGGCATTGCGCATGATTATCCCGATTAAGGTATTAAAGTCGCCCATTTTTACACAATAGTTCTCCCCATTGACGGAATCTAAGATGCCGTCTCGTCCGATGGGTTGTCGCCGATGGCGTGTCGGGACGGATTGAATAGGAGATCCAGCGTGGAAATCGGAATACTTGGCGGCGGAATTGCGGGGTTGAGCGTGGCGCTTGCCTTGCGCAAGCGGGGACACAGTCCCCGGGTATATGAGCGCCGGACGGGGCCAGCGACCATGGGGGCTGGCGTGACGCTCTGGCCCAACGCTGGCTTTGTGCTGGAGGAACTGGACCTCCTCCAAGACATCGCGGCAGCGGGTGGCCGGCCAGTGGTAGTGCGCCGCCAGGACGCTGCGGGCAATTCGTTGGGGGGCATCGATATCGCGCTGCTGGACCAGACAATGGGATATCCGACTCATACCATTTTGCGGAGGGACTTGCAGGCAGTGCTGCTCAAGCATGCGGCACAGAGCGGAATCCCGGTGGAGTTCGGGCATCGGGCGGTGGGGATCGATCTGGAGGCTAATGGCAAAGCGGTAGCGCGCTTCGAGAACGGGGTGAGTATCCGTCCAGATCTGCTTATCGGCGCAGATGGCCGTATGGGGTCGGTGGCACGCGGGTTCGTTGCGGGGGACAACATGCCGGTTTATCAGGGATTTGTGAACTGGATAGGTGTGGCGCAGGGGGAAAGTGCGTTGGTGAGCGATATAGCGATTCAGGATTATTGGGGGTCGGGCAATCGCTTCGGATGCGTGCCGGTCCGGCCGGAGTTGGTCTACTGGGCAGCGGCGCAGGCGCGGCCATTGTCAGGGGCGACGCCCGCAGCCGATATGCGCAAGGAGATCGAGGATCTGTTCGCGGGATGGCCGGAGCCTATCGCCCGTATCATCCAGGCGACGCCGGCGCACGCCATCCGGATGATTGCCGTGCACGACTTGGAGCCGCTGCACACGTGGAGCCGGGCTAATGTGCTGCTTGTGGGAGATGCGGCGCACGCGCCGTTGCCGACATCGGGCCAGGGCGCTTGTCAGGCGTTGGAAGACGCTTGGCACCTTGCTAGATGCCTGGAAGGAACGAACGGCCTTGATGAAGCCTTGCAGCGCTTCGCGGAGATCCGCGGGCCGAAGACCGCCAAGCTGGCCGAGCAGGGTCGAGTCTTCGCTCGCGGTCTGTTTGCCACTGATCCTGAAACCTGCCGCATTCGCAATGAACGCGCCAAGGCGTCCGATCCCTTGCGTGATGTGCAGGCCTTGGCGGCAGGATGGTCACAGGGTTTGCCGATGACAGGCTGCACGGACAGCACGCCGATGGATGGCGCTGACTTCGGCAGTCTGTACCGCCTCTGAAAGACGGTGGCAATCTGGACACCGCATGGCGTCTCCGGCCCCGAGACGCCTCACTGTAAACCGAGCCCCATGACTTTACCCACCGCGCTGGAGCGCCAGGTCTAGCAGCTCACACTGATGCTCTTCAGATGTCGGCTTCTGGCCGATTCTGTTGAAAATGTAGCTCCCCTATCTGGCCTGCGGCAAAGTATCTGCATTGACCAGCAGGGAAGGATTCGGAATAGGAACGGCGTGTTGGCTGCATGAAATATCCGCTTAAAAGGTTAGAACTGGTGCCCACTTAAATGTAAGTGCACACCATGTCCTGGCTCTTCGGGGCTGGGCAGATGACTTGGCTTGGCCGGACGGATACACGTTAGCTGCAAATTTGATGCTGAATTAACATAGAGACCTCGCCCAATACATTGCCACGTCCATGCAGACTCTCGAAAACACCTTGTTTTTATATGCCAGACAGCACCTGCCAACACTTCCGAAGATCTACATGTGGACGCTTGATACCACCCTTGTTCACCATTCATTCAAATGGGTCATTGGCCACGCATGAAGGCTCAGGCGATCTAACAAAGCTGGATTCGAATTGCAACGACCAGTGTCTACTCAACCTACATCGAGTTACTCATGAGCGTCTCCCGAAAACTTGACGTCAAGATAGGTGATCTGGAAATGCTGCTCTTTGCGAAAGCAGAAGACCTTGCACAAACGTTCAACACGACCTCCCCCTCTGCTTGAACGAGAAAAAGCTCACAGAGCTTGATCTACACCCGTATGTTTTTTTGAAAGATGGCCGACGCAGAGAGCGAGTGAGATTGACCAGTTGCTTGCGCACCAGTGGGTACTCGCTTGAGTAATACACCGTGACTTTGGCGCTCAGCGCTCTTCAATCACGCAGCGGCTTTGTCGGAACCTGGACTTTTCACGACGACTGTCCGCAACGCACGTCCCGAATACTTGACAGAAACTGTCTGGTTTGACGGTTGGATCGCAGACAGACGACGTGACATGTTGAGGGCGCCGTTGTCGCAAGCTGCCTCATCTTGGCACGCGCCGATTTACGGGTAGTCCACATGAAGTTGAAAAGCGCTAGAAGGTTCTTTAGCTGCTCTGGGCAATCCTCTGGAAGGTCGGGGCGAGTGCTACCACGCTGGGTCAAAGTTCTAAGAAACACACGCCAAAACCGAAGTACCGGCGACCGATCAATCCATATTAAGAGGTCGGCTCTGGCAATACGGTTATCCCAGGTGGCCGAATGGCCACCTTCAAAAATCCACTGATCGCGAGCCTCGGCCTCGTGACAAAGGCGAGTCTTCTCATCAGCGTTTCGCTCAACCCATCCCGGTTGCCAATGGATCGTGTCGATATGGATGACCGGAAGACCTGTGTGCTTGCCCATCGCCCGAGCCAACGTACTTTTTCCTGACCCCGGTTGGCCAATAATCATGACACGCTGCATAGGAGCCCCTGCGCATTGATCATACTGAGCGACGCTGCCCCTCATTGGAACACTTCACAATCGAATCGTGTTGATTAGTGCTACGCGGCGACGGGTGAAGTTCCAGGCAATAGGCGAGAGTAGAAGGACCGCGACAAGAAACGCCACCTGGGACAGGTAGAACGGCTCCAGCCACTGCTGGTTCAATGCGACGTAATAGGTGTTATGGGCGACGTCAGCCAGAATGATTGCTGCTGTAAGGATGATGCCCACCCTTGGTTTTATGAAAAGGAGCAGTGCCGCCAGCGGGTCAAAAAACGTAAGTGCCCCCCAGAAAATACGGCTAGCCCAATAGGCGCTGGCCCCGTATCCGTAGTCCCAGAGCAACCCATGCTGAAAATCTGCTCGAATGTGATTGGTGGTTGCGACCAAAAGGCAACAGGCGAACAAAACTCGGATGACGAATGACGACCTTGGCATAGCTGGATCTGCTCTCGTGAAGTAATCCTATGATAACGGGATCAACCAAAGTCGCAGCAATGTAAGCGTATGGCAAACCCGTCTTGACCAGACGACTTTGGGCCGTGCGACAATTGGTTGCATATCGTTGGGCAAGAAATGTAGGTTGTACCGTCAACATAAATACATCGTTTAACTGGAGCTACATGGACGAGCTAAGAGTTTTCAGCGACACCCACTGGATAGTAACTCATCGGCGAGATTCACGTTACGACGGGTATTTGATAATTTCATCTGAAGAGACGGCTTCAGATCTCAGCGATTTGAGCGACGAAGCCATGTCATCTCTCGGTTTGGTGATGAAAACCTCGGAGCGTCTGCTGGCAAAGGTGTATTCCCCTTACAAAGTAATGTTCTACAAATTGGGATTTTCTCCTGACTTCAGCGCACATTTTCATGTCGTTCCAGTCTCGGAAGACTTGCTCGCAGAGATATCAAAACACCCCGGTTATTCCGACAGTCCTGACGGTAATGACGCAATTGTTTTTCTAAGTCGAGAGTACTGTGAAAGACCTCTTACCGCTGGCGAAGTAGAAAAACAGCTCTCGGCGGTTCAATTGCATGGAATTGACATAAGTGTCCATTCAACACACATGTTGCGTGGTTAAACGCGCGCCCACTTAACTGTTGACTCTGATAGGAATAGGCAATGCTCTAAGACAAACCGGCATAGGTGACCGAGTTTTCGATAGATATCATGGCCTCGTCCCTACTTATTGGAAGTCGCCATGAACAGCAGAAAAACCATATTCATCACGGGGGTGAGCAGTGGCTTCGGCAACGCGCTGGCGCAAGAAGCTCTTGCCGCGGGCCACCGTGTCATAGGTACCGTGCGTAGTGAAGCCGCCTTGCGCGCCTTTCAGGCGCTCTCGGTGGATCATGCTCATGGGGTGATTCTGGATATCACTGACTTCGCCCGGATCGACAGCGTAGTAGCTGCTATTGAAGCAACCCACGGCCCAGTCGACGTGTTGGTCAACAACGCCGGCTACGGTCATGAGGGCATCTTTGAAGAGTCGCCGCTGGAGGAAATGCGTCGCCAATTCGACGTCAACGTGTTCGGCGCGGTAGCGGTGACCAAGGCTTTCGTGCCTTATTTTCGCAAGCGTCGCACTGGTCATATTCTTAATATCACTTCTATGGGCGGCACCATCACGATGCCGGGCATCGCGTACTACTGCGGGAGCAAGTTTGCTCTCGAAGGTATCTCCGATACGCTGAGCAAAGAACTGCTACCTTTCAACATCTTCGTGACCGCCGTGGCACCTGGCTCGTTTCGCACTGACTGGGCCGGTCGTTCGATGCAGCGCACCCCACGAAGCATTGCTGACTATGACGCCAGTTTCGACCCGGTACGTAAGGCCCGCGAAGAAAAGAGCGGCAAACAGCTTGGCGACCCGCGAAAAGCGGCGCAAGCGATGTTGCAGGTTATTGCCAGCCCGACACCACCGGCACACTTATTATTGGGCAGTGACGCGTTGGGGCTGGTACGTGACAAGCTGAATCGCACGGCCAGGGAGATTGATCAATGGGAAGCGCTGACTCTTACCACCGACGGTTGAGCGGCCAGCAGAGGGGACATCAATGAATCGGGCCGACTCACGCACCTCGCGCATGGTGCATTTGATGGAAACCCTCGCGCCGGTCGAGGGCTACAACCTCAGCACGCTAGAGGATATCCGCTTTTTGCGTTCGAATCGGCCACTGACTCGCACTCCGGTGCTGTATGACCCGGGTATCGTGATCCTGTGCCAAGGGCGCAAACGTGGCTATCTGGGCGATGACGTATACGTTTATGACGCCCAGCACTATCTAGTGGTGTCCGTCCCAGTTCCTTTCACCATGGAGACCGATGCCAGCGAGGCGCAGCCAATGCTGGCGGTCTACATGCGCCTCGACTTACAAATGGCCAGCGAGTTGATACTGCAAATGGATGAAGCTCTCGGGCCAAGTGATGCCCAGCCCAAGGGCATGTATGCCTCGCCAATGGACGATTTACTGCGCGCCTCGACGCTACGCTTTCTTGAGGCGATGAGCAGTCCGGGCGAAGCGCAAATACTTGGGCCGTCGCTGGTGCGGGAGATCTACTACCGCATCCTAACCGGCGAGCAAGGTGGCTCGATGCGCGCCGCGCTCAATCGCCAGGGTCACTTTGGTAAGGTCACTCGTGCGATCCGCAAGATCCATAGTTGCTACCAGGAGCGCCTGGATGTGGTGTCCCTTGCCCAAGAAGCGAGCATGAGCGTGCCCAATTTTCATCTGCACTTTCGCAGCGTGACGGACTCGTCGCCGATGCAATACCTGAAGTCGACGCGCTTGCACCAGGCGCGATTACTGATGCTACGCAACGCTATGACCGCTTCGACGGCGGCGTTCAATGTAGGCTACGAAAGCGCCTCGCAATTCAGCCGCGAATTCAAACGTTTCTTTGGGCGCACGCCCCAGGCAGAGATCGAATGGATGAAGGCGACCTACGCACTGCCTGCGCCGTCCACGCCATCTATGTACGTCTCGTCACATTAGCGATGAGCCGACCCGCTGCTCCGGCAACCCCAGTACCAGCGCTGTCCGCACCTGCCCAACATACTTTGGGCGGTTGAACGGGCGCCCATTTATGCGGCAGCAACTCGGTAATCTCACTTGCCCGCTGCGTCGGCAGCCGCGTCAGCACATCTTTGAGATAAGCATACGGATCATGCCCGCTGAGCCGCGCCGACTGGATCAAGCTCATGATCGCTGCCGCCCGTTTGCCACGGCGTAAAGACCCTGCGAAGAGCCAGCTCTTGCGGCCAAGAGCCCATGGCCTGATTTGGTTTTCGGCCCAATTGTTGTCTATGGGCACGGACCCTCATCACAGGTACTGCTTTTTCTTGCCGTATTAGGCGCCGTAAATCCGTAAGCGTTTCGGAAACACACCTTGTGAACTCCAGAATTAATGGCGATGGTGTTCGCGTATTTTAAGCGGACGCATGCACCATCTATCATAAGTCTGTGGGCGCCTTGATTCGCCTTGGCCATTTTTTGGATGTGGCCATCTCATCCCAATCAGCCAGGCGAGCGCGTTTTGTGTATGAATAGTACAAGCATAACTCCGCGCCAGATTGATCCTTCATGGATGGAGGGGGCTTAATGCCTCGCACTAATATTGCGAAAATTTCTTCCGAGTCGAGGAAATGCGCTTGAGTTCTTGAAAAGGAAGGCTTCAGCAGTTTACTTATTGCTTTGCAGGCTGTAACAGCCGCATTGGTCGATTGTCTGGTCTCATTCGGAGCAGCGTCCGCATACAAAAGTGTGCTGATCCAGGTCAATACCGCCAAAACTATCCACTTCAATATCTAGCTCCTTCAACAGGTTTTAATTGCCGGCTAACAAGTCTTGGTACGAACATGCCTTGTGTGATTAAAGAGGTCCCACTTATGTGGCGGCAATTGATTGATTTCACTCGCCGGCTGTGTAGGTGGGCGCCTGAACGTCCTTCAGGTAAACATACGATCATTACCATTCTAGGTCGCAATCTGTATAAATTAATGATCGCTGCTGCTGGTTTTCCGCTGCGCAGGGAACCTGCAAAACAAGCGCCCGCCGAACACACCTTGCTTGATTAAACGGGCGCCCATCTGCGCGGTAGCAGTTTGGTAATCTCACTCCCACGCTGCGTCGGCAGGCGTGTAAGAACATCCTTCAAGTAAGCATACGGATCATGCCCGCTGAGCCGTACCGACTGGATCAAACTCGCGATTGCAGCCGCACGTTTGCCACTGCGCAGCGAGCCTGCGAACAACCAATTCGAGCGGCCAAGAGCCCAGGGCCGAATTTGATTCGCACACACGTCGAGAGTCACACAGTAACCTTGCGCGTTTAACTGTTGAACCCGCGCCAGGGCTTCGCCTAGCGTGGCACCAGCAATGTAGCGGCGGGAGATTTTTTGGATAATTGCGCGCGGAATCAAAGGGATGGCACGAGCCATCAAAGCGTTAAAAAGGTGCATATAAATACCCGAGACGAAAAACAGCAAACTTCCGCTTCTTCGCGCCAAAGCGTCGAAAAACCACGGACGAAGCAGAGCCGCCACTCCTTTTTTTGAGAGCAGCATGAAGCAGAGTCACAGTCGTATGCGTCAGCGCATAACGGCAGCGTCTACTGCGAGCTTCAGTTCATCAATGGGGGCCAGGCGGCGGCGTGCATGTTTTCTTCTTCAGGTGCTTGTTAACGTCAATGTTGTTGAAGTCCTTTGCCCCAGTACTGCCCACACTTTTTGTAGCGCTTGATGGGGGACCGGACGGTGATCGATAGCGCGAAAAAAAGTAAGGCGTCTTGGGCAGAGGTAACACGCGTAACTGGACGAACAGGCGCGCCTCACGCCCGCCAGGCCCGTGAGATAATCACGCGCTACGAGCGGACGACTCCGCCGAATAGATGACGGTTTGCGCGCTGTTCGCCGCAACGGTTTGCCGGGTGAAGTAGGTGTCGCCTTCGTCGGTCAGAATCTCATAATCGACTTTTTGCGTGCTGCTGGCGTGTTTGATGATTTTCAGCACGCGCTGGAATTTCACGCTTTGCGTGCCGTTCTGGTTGGGCCCGGTCAGCACATTCACGCTTTGAAACCAGCCGGCGTGTTTCTTGTTGCTCACCAGCGCGTTGGTCATCGCCTCGAACCGCTCCAGGCGGGTGAAGCCCCACAGCGTCTGCTCCTCGACGGTTGCGTCGGGGGTGGCGGCGCCGGTAAACACGAAGATATTGATCGTCGGGCTGTCTTCACAAAAGAAGTCATACGGGACCAGGCCATCGACCATTTTCCTGCCGGGCACAAAGCCCTTTTTATGCACCTGAAACATCGTCACCTCCGCTCAAACAATGGCGACAAGTCTAATGAGCGGCGACGTACAGGGCGGTCAAGCCAATGTAATGTCGTGTAAAGATCGCGCGTTGTGCAGGTTGACCTCCACGGTCAGCCCGCCGCCTGACTCATTGCGTGCCACGATGCTGCCGCCGTGCATCTGCACTGCCCGCGCGGCGATGGCCAAGCCCAGGCCAAAGCCGACGCTGGCATCCCCCGCGCCACGCTCGAACGGTTGGAAGATGCTGTGCAATCGATCGTTGTCGACGCCCGGCCCGTGGTCGCTGATCGCCACAGTGAGGCGGCTCGCGTCGGGATTGATGCGCGCTGAAACCAGCACCGTGGTGTCCGGCCGCGTGTAGCGCACGGCGTTGCGGATCACGTTCTCAAAGCAGCGGTACAGCAACTCACCGTTGACACAGGCGATAAACGGCGGGCAAGCCTGTAGGTGTACGCGGCAGCCTTTGATGCCGGCTTCGAACTGCGCATCTTCGACAATCATCGCCAGCAACTCGATGATGTCCACGGGTTCGCGCTCGATGCTTTCGGGCCGGCCCTGCAGGCGAGCCAGGGTCAGCAGCGCTTCGATCAGGGTGTCCATGCGTTCGGATTCATGCTCGATGCGTTCGAGCATTTCCATGCGTGCAGGGTCTTGGCGCAACAGGCCGATGGCCGCTTGCATGCGCGTCAGCGGCGAGCGCAATTCATGGGAGATGTCGTGCAGCAGATGCTGCTGGGCTTGCACCAGCACCTTGAGCTGGTTGGCCATGCGGTCGCAGTCTTCGGCCAGGTCGACGATTTCATCGCGGCGCTTGCCCATGGCGGGTTTGACCCGGGTTTCGAAGCGTCCTTGGGCCACATCGCTCATCGCCCGACGCAAGTAGGCCAGCGGCCAGGCCAGGTAGTACGCCATGTAGCCGCTGAACAGCGCACTCATCAACGTGCCGATGAGCAGCGGGATCTGGTGCCAGGGCCGGCCGGGGACGTTGCCGGGGGCGTGGGTGGACCTGATCGAAAGCGCCAGGCCTTCCTTGCTGGTGACCGCTCGTTCATAGGCCGGTTGTTCAACGGGCGACCCCACGAGCAAGTGACCGTTGCTGCCATAGACGCCGATGTTCTCATCCGGCGGACGTTCCCAGACCGTGAGGAGCTGGCCTGCCGCGTCGACACCGACGCGCTCGAGCAGCCCGGTTTCCGCTGCCAGAATGGCTTCCACATACGGGTCGCTCGGGCGAAAACGGCTCAGTTCAAGCACGCCGATCCCGACCAGAAACGTCAGGGTGGTCGCCAGCCAGAAGGCCAGGAACAGTTTCCAGAACAGCAGGCTGGGCCGGGTCATTCGGCGATCAACAGGTAGCCAAGGCCGCGCACGCTCTGGATCCAGGCCTTGGTGTCCAGGCGCGGCCCCAGCTTCTGCCGGATGCTGCTGATGTGTACGTCGATGCGCCGGTCGTAGCGGGTCAGCGGGCAGCCCAGGGCGTTGAGGGACAGGTCCTTTTTACTCACCACTTGGCCGGCGTTGCGGGCCAGTTCTTCGAGCAGGCTGAATTCGGTGCTGGTCAGGCCCAGCTCGACACCGCTCCATAGGGCCTGGCGCTTGCCGGGCCACAACACCAGCGCGCCGGTCTTGATCACTTCGGTGAGCGGCTGGCCCACCGGCTGCACCCTGCGCATGATCGCGCGCAGCCGTGCCACCAGCTCGCCCGGGGAGCTGGGCTTGGGCACGTAATCGTCGGCGCCGAGTTCCAGGCCGGTGATGCGGTCGATGTTGTCGCCGCGGGCGGTCAGCAGCACCACGGGCACTTGGCTGACCGCGCGGATGCGCCGCAGCACCTCGATGCCCGAACGCTGGGGCAGCATGACGTCCAGCACCACAATGCTGTAGCGCCCCGACAGCGCCTCGACCTCGCCCTCCTCGCCCGTATGCACGGCCGTGGCCTCAAAACCTTCGCGCGCCAAGTATTGGCTGAGCATTTCCGTCAATTCCTGGTCGTCGTCGACCAACAGTACGCAGATCATCGTGGGCTCGTCAGTGTGGGGTTGTCCATTATCAGCCTTTGCGCAGGTTATCAGGCCCACCTTTACCTAACTTGACATTCGGTTAACCGCACCAAACGCCGCGCACTCTTATGCTGGCTGTTCACCGGTCGGCGAGTGAACCCAGCACGCCGGCGCTGCTTGTCGATGTGTTCTGGAAAAGATCTTGATGAATTTTTCGCGCCTGCTCTGCTCGGTTGCGCTGCTGCTCAATACCTCACTGGCACTCGCCCAAGGCTTCAAAATCTCGGATATTCGAATCAATGGCCTGCAACGCGTCTCGGCGGGCAGCGTATTCGGCGCATTGCCGCTGAACGTCGGCGACGAAGCGGATGACCGGCGCCTGGTGGATTCCACTCGCGCGTTGTTCAAGACCGGGTTCTTCCAGGATATCCAGCTGAGTCGCGAAGGTGATGTGCTGATTATCAATGTCGTCGAGCGTCCTTCGGTTGCCAGCATCGAGTTCGAGGGCAACAAGGCGATCTCCACCGAAGATTTGATGAAAGGCATGAAGCAATCGGGCCTTGCCGAAGGCGAGATATTCCAGCGCGCCACCCTGGAGGGCGTGCGCAACGAGTTGCAGCGTCAATATGTTGCCCAGGGCCGTTACTCGGCCTCGGTCGACACCGAGGTCGTGGCCCAGCCGCGCAATCGGGTCGGCCTGAAGATCAAGATCGATGAAGGCGAAGTGGCGTCGATCCAGCACATCAACGTGGTGGGCAATACGGTGTTCCCCGACGACGCGTTGATCGACCAATTCACGCTCAAGACCAGCAACTGGCTGTCATTTTTCAAGAACGACGATAAATACGCACGGGAGAAACTCTCCGGCGACCTCGAACGGCTGCGCTCCTATTACCTGGACCGTGGCTATATCAACATGGATATCACCTCGACCCAGGTCTCCATGACCCCGGATAAAAAGCACGTCTATATCACCGTGAACATCCAGGAAGGCCAGAAATACACGGTGCGTGAAGTCAAGCTGAGCGGCGAGCTGAAAGTCCCGCAAGAGCAGGTCCAGTCATTATTGCTGGTGCAAAAGGGCCAGGTGTTTTCGCGCAAGTTGATGACCACCACCTCGGAACTGATCACCCGCCGCCTGGGCAACGAAGGCTATACGTTCGCCAACGTCAACGGTACGCCTCAGGTGCATGAAGAAGACCACACGGTAGACATCACTTTCAGCATCGACCCCGGCAAGCGGGCTTACGTCAATCGCATCAACTTCAGAGGCAATACCAAGACCGACGACAAAGTGCTGCGTCGCGAAATGCGGCAGATGGAAGGCGGCTGGGCGTCGACCTACCTGATCGACCAATCCAAGGTGCGCTTGGAACGCCTGGGGTTCTTCAAGGAAGTGAACGTCGAGACGCCGGCCGTGGCCGGGCTGGATGACCAGCTGGATGTGAACTACGCCGTGGAAGAACAAGCCTCCGGCTCGATCACGGCCAGCGTCGGCTTCGCCCAGAGTTCGGGCCTGATCCTTGGCGGGTCGATTACCCAGAACAACTTTCTTGGCACGGGCAATTACGCCAGCCTGGGGCTGACCCGTTCGTCCTACCAGAGCAAGTACAACATCGGTTTCACCGACCCCTACTTCACCACCGATGGGGTTAGCCTGGGCTACAACGCGTTCTACAGCAAAACCGACTACAACAAATACTACGATGACGGGGTGTCCTATTACGCCATCAACAGTTTTGGCCTGGGTGCCAGCCTCGGTTACCCGATCAACGAGACCTCGCGCCTGACGTTCGGCCTGACCGCACAACACGACAGCATCGAGCCGGGCACCTACAGCGCCGACGAGATCTACGATTTCATCGAGCGCGAAGGCAAGGAATTCACCAACTTCAAGGCCAGCGCAGGCTGGTCGGAGTCGACCTTGAACAAAGGCGTACTGGCCACGCGCGGGCACGCGCAGAACCTCAACCTGACGGTGACGGTGCCCGGCAGTGACCTGAGTTTCTACAAAATCGACTATACGGGGCAAACCTTCCTGCCGGTCAGCAATACCACCGCCCTGCGCTTCCATACCAAGCTCGGTTATGGCAACGGTTATGGCTCCACGGACGGGTTGCCGTTCTATGAGAGCTATACGGCCGGCGGCGAAGGCACGGTGCGTGGTTTTGAAAGCGGCACGCTCGGCCCGCGCAATACCCCGGCGACCGGGACCTATGCCAGCGCAGGTCAAGCGTACTACTCGGACCGGACTACGGAGGCGCTGGGCGGTAATATTCTGATTACCGGGGGCACGGAGTACTTGTTTCCCGTGCCGTTCATCAAAGACAACAAATCCGTGCGGACCTCCTTGTTCTGGGATGTGGGCACGGTGTATTCGGACAAGTGTTACCTCAGCACCACCCAAGGCTGCGGTGGTGTGGACCTGAGCCAGATGGCCAGTTCGGTGGGGGTTGGCGTGACCTGGTACAGCCCGCTGGGGCCGTTGAGTGTCAACCTGGCTTATCCGATTCGCACGCCGGAGAACGCGGATAAACAGGTGTTCCAGTTTTCCATGGGCCAGACGTTCTGACCGTTTCAGCGGGTTAACGCGCTGCTCGTCATCGCGGGATACCGGCGTTATGTTTTATCGCCTGGCTCCGATGGGGCCTCGGCGACGGTTGCAGATTCGCGAGGCACATACGGTTCTGGAATAGAGGGTGCGAGTGGGCGCCGTGTGAGGGCTGACCGGGACTTGCCGCGAACTTTCTCTTCCCACTTGGCACGCTCCTGAGGGATGTCTTCGATCGGGATTTTCCTGTCCGTGCGTCTAAGTGCGATCAGTACCACCACCAATACGGTTACGACGGCCGAGGATAGAATATCTAAAAGGTCCATGTTTCTTTCCGGTAGCCGTTGGCCGGCAATGGCTTGACTTCGCTGATGGTTGTTCGGCGAAGCAGAAAATTACTTTCCGATCGTTGTAAGAACACTATTCCAGGTTGTTTGTTTTCCTTAGTTGCGTAGGCGTTACGCCAAGTTTGCTGCGCAGGACACGGGTCAAATGTGCCTGATCTGAAAACCCACAATGATAGGCAATTTCCTTAATCGACAGTGTGCCGCTGTACAGCATTCGCTTGGCCCGCTCGATGCGCTGCTCGGTAACAAAAGTGTGTGGCGAACAGTCGAACGATTCACTGAATTTCCTGGAAAACGTCCAGACGCCCAACCCTACGGCATCGGCCATTTCGTCCAGGCGTATGGACTCTTCCAGATGAGCATCGATGAACTCGAGCAAGTACTTTTTTTGCTGTTGCGACAGCCGACCAGGCGCACTGGACTCTTTAAAGGTGACACTGGCGTAATGCCGTAGAAGGTGAATGGCCAACTGCATGCTCAAGGCTTCCACATACAATGCGCCACCAATCCCACGACTTCTTACTTCATTGGTAATTGCGCCGACAATAGCCGTGAGGATCGTGTCTTGGGTACGGAGCAGATCATGCAGGCGCACCTCTTCAATCGGACGTTCCATAACATCCATGGCCACACGAGACATCAGCGTATTGGAAAGATAGAGATGAGAAACATCAATGTCTTGCGTCCAGTTCCAATGGGAGTCCTGTGACATCGTAAGCAGGGAAATATCGCCCGGCGCGCAAGCGGTACGTGTCCAGCCCTCATCCACACAGCGATCCATCGGTGTACGGCCGCCAAAGTAATAAACGATCATGAAATGATCAAGGGGTGGAATGAGGACGTCCTGACCTTTATATCGATATGAGCGTTGCTGCATATCTTTCCATCCGAGTTCTTCGCTTGAGCTGAGAACTACGCCTGGCACCCACTTGAGAAGTTCCTTTGGAGTAATGACGGTCGGCATACTTGAAGTCTCACTTGAGGGCCGTCACCCTGGCTCTTATTGCGCTCCTACGCAAAGTTGAAAGCACTCGAGAGATGGCCGTGGAGTATTGTTTTTATTAGTATTTACAGCTCACCAGAATACTAGCACGGGATGAGCAGTGTCGAAAAAAATATCCAACGTTATGCGACTTAAGTGATTATAAAAAAACCGAACACAGGGATTAAATGGGTATAAAGCGTGACCGAGATGATTTGCATGGGTTGAGGGTTGCGAACGTTTCCCGCCCCGCAAAAAAAACGGCCACCGCCGGGCGGCCGTAAAGGGGCTGCGAGAAGTGATTCTCGCAACGGAGCGACGCCTGTCAGGCCACCGCCCTGGTGATGTCTTCGCTGATTTTCCTGGCGTAGCCGGCGTTGCTCAGTGACTTAGAATACGTAAAGTAATCGAAGATTGACGCGAGACTCTTCCTTGAAGCCATTTTCAACTGAAAGGTCTCGCCCCAATGTCGCAAGCAACTGAGTTTTCGGCGTCACGAAATAAGACCCGCCCAGCATTATTTTTGCTTGACGGCTTTCATCTTCCAGTTCAGTTCCGTCAACTTTCCTCTGCCCGCCCCATAGCCGGGAATAACCGACATGCATAGCCGCGCGCTCACTGAACATGTACCTGATGAATCCTTGCATCTGATACTGCGGGTCCTGCTTCAGCGTCAGGTCGCGGGAGGAATAACGATCGTTGTCGCCGAAAAAAGTCACGTCAGCGACGAAATCCAGAATGACGCGGCTGCCGATGCCGTGCATGTATCCGCCCTGCAAGACATACTTCCATCGGTTCTCCCCAATATTCAACTCTTTATTCTTGTTGTAGTCGCCTACTGGCAAAAAAAGATATTGAGTGACGGCCAATGCGCGGTTTGTTGAAGGGTCCTGATGGATCCAGACCGCATTGGCCAGAATCGGATCGCCCATTCCGCTTTCGCTGCCCATGCCTTTTATAGCGCCACCGGCCGACAAGTGGCCAAAAGGCAATAGCAGTTGGATATTCGTCAGGACGCCTGCAAACGCTTGATAGCTGACCCCCCTCAGAATGCTGACATCCGAGTGCAGGTCATATTTGTCGCTTAACTGATTGCCGCGCACGTAATAATCGTGGCGTTCTGCGTGCTGTAAATACAGCAGCCCAAGCTGTGTGCCGTCTGGCATTGGCGTATAGTCGCCAGGATCGACATCCAGTGCGTGGCACACAATCGGAAGTTGTAGACCAAGCATTAAAGTCGCCAACTGAAACGCATGCATAATTCGGCAGTGGGTATTGTTTTTCCTCAGGCAGTCGACGCTAGCAGCAGAACTCGACTTGAGCGTATTGGCCGCGCGCAAAGCATGTGCTGTTATTATTGTTTTCATCTTCAACCCTGTTTTTTAAAATTGTTCTGGGTCTAGCACAGGTGTCCTGTGCTATTTTTTTGAAGCTTGTTTCAATGTGTCGGGGACGAAAGCAGCTCTGCCAGATGGGCGTCCAGTTGATTGAGCATTTGCGTGTCGGTGCCAAAAAGTCCGAGGTGACCGTCGATTGATTGCAATGGCCTGAACTCGCTGTTCGGGATCATTTTCTGCTCCGACAGACAATCGTCCACGGTAAAGAACTGGTCATGTGAGATGGGCATGACATAGGTTTTCGCGCGGATTCGCCCCAGGGCCGTCGCAAGATCACCGCCCGTGTTTCGACTGACATCGCCCCGCTGCCATTTCCAGGCCATGGTCAGGAGGTTGTTAGGGTCCATTGCTGCAAAGTAGTTCGTCATAAAGGTGTCGACGAATACCTGCATCGACTCGAAACCCAGCGCCTTATGCCGCTCGGCGCGGAAGAACGCGGTACTCCAGCCCATCAATGTCCAGACTTTCGCGTGGCGCTTGAGCCCGGCCGCCACTGCCGCCGATGAGCCGTATAAGCCGGCCCGGAAGGCCGGATCGGTGGTTATCGCATCAATCAGTATTTCGCTGAACAGGAAGTCATGTTCGCTATTGCGCGCGGTGCCCGCTATGGCTGCGGCGCGTTTGACAAAGTCTGGATAGCGCACGGCCCACTCATAGGTTTGCTGTGCGCCCATCGATCCCCCGACCACTAACGCCAGGCTCTCGATGCCAAAGTATTCGGTGAGCAGTGTGTGCTGGGCACTGACGTCATCGCCAATTCTGACATTCGGGAACCCAGGGCCCGCCAATGAACCGCCAGTGTTACTCGCAGAGCTGGAAAGGCCGTTACCGATCTGGTTGACGACGATGATGCAGTATTTCGCAGGGTCCAGCGCCCGCCCTTCGCCGATGTAGATCTGCTCCATCGCCTTGCTTGTGCCGGAATACCAAGTGGGAACCAGTATGGCGTTAGTCTTGTCGGCGTTCAGGGTGCCATGTACGGCTACGGCCAGCTGACATTCAGGAATGCACGAGCCTTCTTCAAGCTGAAGCACTCCGATGTTGATCAGTTCAAAAGGACCGTGATGTTCCTGGGAGTAATAGTTGTTCATTTCAGGTTACCTCGAATATCGAGCTGTCACGGCGCAATAGAGAGTCGGAGTGACAGCTGCAATCAATGAGCAGTCGTTCGACCTCAAGCCATTTCAAAGCCTGGGTAACCCTGTGCGGCTATTTCGTCGCAGCGGCGATGATAGTTACCGACGCCGCCGATATACGATACAAGTCGGCGCGGTTTTCCATCGACGTTGGAGCCCATGTACCAAGAGTCGGTTTTGACGACCAGGGTCTTCGCCGCCGTCTCGTCGTGATGCTGTACCCAGTCGTCCTCGAACTCTTTGGAAGCTTCCACGACTTGTTTGCCGTGCTGGATGGCAAACTCAATGCATCCGGTGATCCAGTCCACCTGCTGCTGCAGGCAAGTGGTCATGTTGCAAAGTGCAGCCGACGGTGCCAATGGCGCACCGGTGGTGAACAGGTTGGGGTAGCCATGGATCTGCAGCCCCATCGATGTACGGATTTCTTGTTTCCACTGCTCCCTCAACGACCGGTTATCGCGCCCTCGAATGTCGATCCGGCTGAGTGCGCCGGAACCTGCATCGAAACCCACGGCCAGCACGATGATGTCTACCTCGTGAATCTTTCCATCCGCGGTCTGGATCCCCTCCGGCACAATGCGCTCGATCGGCGACTGCTTGCAGTCGACCGCCTCGACGTTGGGTTGCAGATAGACTTCAAGGTACTTGCTTTCCAGCGGTACGCGATGGGTGCCGAAGCCATAGTCGGTCGGGATCAGCAGGTTGCAGAGATCTGGCCTCGACTGCAGGCGCTCACGCATCTTGATACGCACGAACTCCGACACGACTTCATTGACCTGTTCGTCAAAGAACATTTCGGGAAACGACGCCAGCCACATGGCCAAAGAGCCATCCTCCCAGAGTTGTTCAAGCACGGCTTGTCGCTCGTCGGGGGTTTTCTCGGCCCAGGGGCCGGCGTCGAAGTCATAGTCGAAACCGGCAAAGGTCTCTCGCACGCGCTTCTTGAGCTGGTGGAATTGGGTACCCCACTTTTCCCAGTCTTCTTTGCTGTACTTAGGGTTCCTCATCGGAATCACATACTGCGGGGTACGCACGAAGACCTTCATCGATCCCACCGCCGGAGCGATGGTCTGGATCACCTGAATACCGGTGGCGCCAGTGCCTACCACGGCCACGCGCTTGCCGTTGAAGTCCACGGGGTCTTTTGGCCACAGACCGGTGTGATAGATCTGACCGTTGAAGTCGGTTTGGCCGGGGAACCGATCGGACAGCGGAGCGGACAGCATCCCGCAGCAAGAGATCAGATATTGCGTATTGATCGTTTCGCCGGCCTCGGTTGTCACCCTCCAGTGCCCGCTCTCTTCGCAGAAGTGCGCGGCAGCGATGCGGGTGTTGAACTGGATATCTTTCTTGAGGTCGAGCCGATTGGCGACGAAGTTCAGCCACTGCTCTGTTTCGGGCTGGGCCGGGAAACGCTCGGTGGGTTGCCAGGACTTATAGAGTTCTTCAGAGAACCAGTACTGATAAATTTCTGCCTGAGAGTCAAACCGCGCACCGGGGTAACGATTCCAATACCATGTGCCGCCCACTCCGGAAGCCGTATCGTAGGCGCGGACCGTCAAGCCCATCTCACGAAGTCGATACAACTGGTAGAGGCCAGCTACCCCTGCACCAATCACCATTGCGTCCAAGTACGTGACTTTGCCGTTTTCGGCAGACACAGCGGCGAGTTTAGATTGAGCACTCATTTTGAAGCCTCATATTGTTATGTTTATATTTGCCTTTACTTACTTGCTGCCAGGCAATGCTTAAGGCACGGATAAACGATAACAACCGAGGCGCGTTTTACTCTTGAAGGAAATGGTGAATAGCTTGAACAATCCGGTGCGATGAACCGGGCTTCGCCGAGGCCGACGACAGAGGGGCGCGACGCAACCCGACCAACGCGCTGAAGACGCGTAGGCCGGCGCGTCCAGGCATTAAAACCAGGTTTCCATCTGTATCCCGTATTGCCATACACCGCCGGCCTTGAAGTCGGTCTTGCCGAAGGCGTCAGAGGTCGCGTAGTTGTCCAGATCGGAAGACCAGTTCATCACGCTTGCGAACACTCGCAACTCGGGCCGCGTGAGAAGGTCGCCAACGTCAAGCTTGAATGTTGGCGCGACAGTGAACTTCCAGAAGTTACCGTCGACTGCATTACGTTGTAGATAGCCCTTCGGGTCGAGGTTCATGGTTTGCCAGCTCAATTCGTAGGCCATCTCGAAATTGCTGTTGATTTCATTGGCCAAACGCATGTTGAGGGTCATCCAGCGGTAGTCGTCACCCTTGACGTATCTATCCTTGCTCTGCTCGGCCAACAAGCTCGGGCCGATGCGCCAACCAGGCGCGATGGGCGTCTCGCCATACAGTGCCAGGCGCAGAGCGCGGGCGTCGTCAATCAACTCACCGTCCGAGCCGACGTTCTTGACCTCCGCGCCCAGGCCTTGCCCATAGAGCAGCGCGGTTTTGAAGAAGCCTTCCCTGCCGAAAAAGTTTTTCTGGTGGTTGGCCAGCATGGTGTGTACACCGGAATTCGCAGGCCTGAACCCCGCTTCGTTGGTGCGGGTGGCGAAATCGTTTTTCTTGGCGCCAATGCCATTGAACATCCACTGCCACTGACCATTATCGAAGAACTGGTTGGAGGTCAGGATGTAGCTTTCCACATCGGCATTCACACCGTCTCGACTGAAATCGCCGTAGGTACGCCCGATCAACGAGTAATTCGAGCGCCAATTCTTGTTCATCTGCACATCGTAGATGCCACCCCCGGTGCCGGCCAGATAGACAACGTCCGAATCCATCCAGTGGATATCGAAGTTATCGCGATCAAATCGCTTACCGGCCCACAAGGTCGCGTTCTCGAACACTGAGTTGCCCTTGAACGCGGCGAGATGGTCGAGTTCCGTGAAGACCTGGCGCACGTTCAACTTGCTTTCTTCGGCGGTCCAGTCATTGGAACTTTCCACGCCGTCGGCGATGGAGACCGTGAATTTCGCGCGGGTACCGTTCTGCGCATAGATCTCTTTCGACAGGTCTATACGCATGTAGGTGTCGTCTTCGTTACCGAGGCGCCCAACCGCACCACCGACCGAGCCGGCCGGTGTCGTATACGGCCCGCCGCGGCCACCGCCGAGTCCCTGGTCAATCAGCAATCCCGAGCGGGCATAGCCTTTGAAGCTGAAGCCGTCTGTGAGGTGTCCGGTACCGCCCGGTTTTTCCAGGCTTTCTTGGCGGGCTTCAAGTTTTGCCAGCCGGGTATCCAGCGTCGGTGCCGCCGTTGCTTGCGCAGTGGCGGCAGCGGGCTGCAAGGGCGGCGTGGCGAGTTTGATCTGTTGCAATTCTCTGGCGAGTGCCTGGGTTTGCTGCTCGGCTGCGGCGACACGTTTCTCGGCGGCGCTGGCACGGGCTTCGAACGCGGCCATGCGTTCTTCCAGAGTCGCGGCCTGGGACGTCGCCGCCGAGGTGCTGAGCACGCCTGCGAGCAGCCATTGTGATGCTTTCTGCATGTGGATTTCCCTGTTTTGTTTTTATTGTTTTGTCCCAGCGACAGACGTGTTTTTCCGTGAGGTGTGAATTGCCAGAGTCGGCAAAAAAAAGGATGCCTCATCGAAAATACGCTGATACATTGAGCGTGTTAACGTTAACTTCTCTAAAAACAAAAATAAAGAGGGCTTTATGAAACAACTGAAATCGCTCCTTCCCGCAGCGCTGCTTGCCCTCTGTGCCGGGCTTCCTGGCGTCTCGAGCGCAGCCGATCTGACGATCTCGTGCGGTGCAGTGGGTGCCGAGTTACAACTGTGCAAGGAGGCTGTCGAGGCATGGTCGAAACAGACCGGCAACAACGTCGAGGTGGTTTCCACGCCTAACTCGGCAACCGAGAGGCTGTCGTTCTACCAACAGATCCTCAGTGCGCAGTCCAGCGACATCGACATCATTCAAATCGACATGGTGTGGCCGGGAATGCTGGCCAAACACCTGATGGATCTGCGCGAGGTGCTTGCGCCGGACGCGACCCAAGGCTACTTCCAGGCCCAGATCGATAACGCCACGGTGAACGGACGGCTGGTGACGATGCCATGGTTCACCGATTCGGGCCTGCTGTATTACCGCAAGGACTGGCTCGAGAAGTACAACAAGCCGGTGCCCCAGACGTGGGAGGAAATGACCGCTACCGCCAAGGAAGTTCAACAGGCCGAACGCAACGCCGGCAACCCCAATGTGTGGGGCTACATATTTCAGGGGCGCGCCTACGAAGGTCTGACGTGCAATGCACTGGAGTGGATCAGCAGCCAACCGGAAGGCGGACTGGTCACCCCGCAAGGCGACATCGTGGTCAACAGCCCGGCTTCAAGAGCGGCTTTGACCCTGGCGAAAAGCTGGGTCGGCGACATCTCCCCGCGTGGCGTACTCAATTACACCGAGGAAGAAGGACGTGGTGTCTTCCAGTCGGGCAATGCGCTGTTCATGCGTAACTGGCCTTATGTCTGGGCCCTGGTGCAAAGCCCGGACAGTGCCGTCAAAGACAAGGTGGGCGTCGCTCCCCTGCCCCGCGGCGGCAGCGCCGGCAGCCATGCGTCCACCCTTGGTGGGTGGGGTCTGGCGGTTTCGCGTTACAGCGCCCATCCGAAGCTTGCCGCAGAGCTGGTGAGTTACCTGACCAGCGCTCAAGAGCAAAAACGGCGTGCGCTGATAGGCGCCTATAACCCGGTGATCGAGGCGCTGTATCAAGACCCCGAACTGCTCGCGGCAATGCCTTACTACCGTCAGCTCCACAGCATCCTCAACGACGGGGTCATGCGCCCCGCCTCAGTCACTGCCGAGCGCTATCCACGGGTTTCCAATGCGTTCTTCGATCGAGTGCATGGCGTGTTGGCGGGTGAGTTGCCCGTCGATCAGGCGCTTGCCGAGCTGGAAAGCGAACTCACGCGCATCAAACGCCGGAACTGGTAAGCCACAAGGAAGGAAATCACCATGTCTGTCTCTACTCCCCGCGCCTCCTGTGACGAGCCCCTGCTCGCCAGGGAGACGCCCATACAGCGCCGCCGCCTGCGCGCCGCCTGGCTGTTTCTGACACCGATGTTGCTGTGCCTGGCCCTGGTAGCGGCCTGGCCGCTATTGCGCACATTCTGGTTCAGCCTTACCGACGCCAACCTGGCGGACACGCGTGGCGCAACCTTCGTCGGCTTTAGCAATTACCTGTTCTACAACGGCTCCGGCTGGTCGGGCATCCTGGTCGATCCACAATGGTGGAACGCGGTGCGCAACACGCTGCATTTCACCGTGGTGTCGGTGGGCCTGGAGATCGTCCTCGGGCTGCTGGTGGCATTGCTGCTGAACATCAAGTTCACCGGCCGGTCCCTGGTGCGTGCGTTGATACTGATTCCCTGGGCGATTCCTACGATTGTCTCGGCGAAAATCTGGTCGTGGATGCTCAACGACCAGTTCGGCATCATCAATCACCTGATGCTGAGCCTCGGCCTGATTGACATGCCGTTGGCCTGGACGGCTGATGCAAGTCTGTCGATGTGGGCCGTCATCATCGTCGACGTCTGGAAGACCGTGCCCTTTGTCACACTGCTGATGCTGGCGGCCTTGCAGATGTTGCCAAGCGATTGCTACGAAGCCGCCAGGGTCGATGGCATTCATCCGCTGCACGTGTTCTGGCGTGTCACGCTTCCACTGTTGATGCCTGCATTGCTGGTGGCGGCGATCTTTCGCATCCTCGATTCGCTGCGGGTATTCGACGTTATCTATGTGCTGACCTCGAACTCGTCGAGCACCATGAGCATGTCGGTCTATGCGCGCCAGCACCTGGTGGAGTTCCAGGACGTGGGCTATGGCAGCGCGGCGTCGACGTTGCTGTTCCTGGTCGTCGCGGTGATTGCGTTGCTGTATCTCTACCTCGGACGCCGTCAACTGGAGGTGCGCTCATGAGCCCGCGTCTACTCAAAAAAGCGCTGTTGCGCCTCGGGTTCTGGTGCCTGATCGGAATTTTGCTGCTGTATGCGGTCTTCCCTTTCTACTACGCCATCGTGACGTCGCTGAAGCCATCCAGCACCTTGTTCGAGGTGAGCTACTGGATCGACCGTCCCGACTTCTCCAATTATGCGGCGGTACTCCATCAACCCTCGTTCCTGAAAGCTATCGGCAACTCGCTGGTGGTTGCGCTGTGCGTCGTGACGCTGGCGTTGTTCCTCAGCCTGACCGCCGCCTATGCCTTGGGCAGGGTGAAGTTCCGGGGGCGCGGCACAGTATTGATGATGGTGCTTGGCGTCTCGATGTTTCCCCAGGTCGCGGTACTGTCGGGGCTGTTCGAAGTGATCCGCGCCCTGGGCCTGTACAACACGTCCTGGGCGTTGATCCTGAGCTACACGATTTTCACCCTGCCCTTCACCGTCTGGGTGCTGACCACATTCATGGGCCAACTGCCCCATGAGCTGGAAGAGGCGGCAATCATGGATGGCGCTTCGCCGTGGGTCACGCTGACGCGGGTGCTGTTGCCGCTGCTCTGGCCCGCCCTGGTCACCACTGGCTTATTGGCCTTTATCGCAGCGTGGAACGAGTTCCTGTTTGCCCTGACCTTCACCCTCACCGACACGCAACGCACGGTACCGGTCGCCATTGCCTTGATTTCCGGCGGGAGCCCCCATGAGCTGCCGTGGGGACTGTTGATGGCCGCTTCGGTGCTGGTCACGGTCCCATTGGTGATTCTGGTGCTGATCTTCCAGCGCCGAATCGTATCCGGCCTCACTGCCGGCGCGTTAAAGGGTTGATGCCCAACAAATACAAGGAACAGCATCGTGATCAAATTGAAACTGGACAACGTGAACAAACAATTGGGCGGCGCACGGATTCTTCGCGACGTCAGCCTGGAGATTGCCGCGGGCGAGTTCGTGGTGTTCGTTGGCCCTTCGGGCTGCGGAAAATCGACCCTGCTGCGACTGATCGCCGGGCTGGATTCGATCTGCGGCGGCGACCTGCTGATCGACGGACGACGGGTCAACGACCTGGAACCGCGTGAGCGCGGCGTCGGCATGGTGTTTCAGTCGTATGCGCTGTACCCGCACATGAGTGTCTACGACAACATCAGCTTCGGTCTCAAACTGGCCAAGACGGAAAAGAGCAGCTTGCGCGAGCGCGTGCTGAAAACTGCGCAAATCCTGCAACTGGACAAACTGCTGCAACGCAAACCAAAGGAACTGTCCGGAGGCCAGCGTCAGCGTGTGGCCATGGGCAGAGCCATGGCGCGGGAGCCGGACATTCTGTTGTTCGATGAACCGCTTTCCAATCTGGACGCATCCCTGCGGGTGCAGATGCGCAACGAAATCGCCCGTCTGCATGCTCGACTGGGCTCGACCATGATCTACGTCACCCACGACCAAGTAGAAGCGATGACCCTGGCCGACAAAATTGTCGTGCTCAACGGCGGCCGCGTGGAACAGGTCGGCTCACCGCGCGAACTCTATGAACGCCCGGCCAGCCGCTTTGTCGCCGGTTTTCTCGGCTCGCCCAGAATGAACTTTATGCCGGCGCGCCTGCATGCCCCAGGCAAAACCAGCCTGACCGACACCCCTGTAGCGGGCATGACTGCCCTGCCCTTCGACAGCTCGAACCTGCCGGCAGACGCGCAGCTCAGCCTGGGGATTCGCCCGGAGCACCTGTCGCTCAAAGCGGCTGAGGGCACCAGCGGTGTCGTCGTGACCGGGGTCGAATACCTGGGTAGCGAAACCTATGTACACCTCGAATCGGGTCAGGACGAACCCCTGATCTGCCGTTGCGAGGTCAATGCCGGATGGCAGGTGGGCGATCGGGTCGAGCTGCAGCTGGACACTGACAACCTGCACCTGTTCGACGCCGACGGCACCGCCTTGAAACGCCATCCGGCCGCCGCCGAACACCTGCCCGATGACGTCGCTCTGCATTCATTCCGAGCACGCGCCCTATGACTTTGTCCTTGAATACCCTGAGCGAGCCAATGCCTTCAGCCCTTGACCTTGCGCAGCGCGCACTGCATGACGGTGCGTCTCGCGTCGTCGACGACTATCGCCCCGGCTATCATATTGCGCCACCAGCAGGCTGGATGAACGACCCGAACGGGGTCGTGTACTTTCGTGGCGAATATCACGTGTTCTATCAACATTACCCATTCGAAGCGAAATGGGGCCCGATGTATTGGGGGCACGCCAAGAGTGCCGACCTGGTTCATTGGCAGCACCTGCCCATTGCGCTGGCGCCCGGCGATGAGTGCGACCGTGACGGTTGTTTTTCCGGTAGCGCAGTGGTGTGTGGGGATACCTTGGCACTGATCTATACCGGGCACACCTGGCTGGGAGACGTGGGCGACGAACGCTCGATCCGTCAAGTCCAGTGCCTGGCCACCAGTGTCGACGGCATCCGTTTCGTCAAGCATGGCGCAGTCATCGAGACCGCGCCGCAAGACAACATCATGCATTTTCGCGACCCCAAGGTATGGAAGGAGGATGACGCTTGGTACCTCATTGCCGGCGCACGTCTGGGCGACAGGCCGCTGCTTCCGTTGTACCGCTCCACCGATCTGCACACCTGGGAGTTCCTTGACTATATTGCCGCGGGCAGCGACGGCGATGGTTATATGTGGGAGTGTCCGGACCTGTTTCGACTGAACGGACGCGACGTGCTGCTGTATTCCCCGCAAGGCATGCTTGCCCAAGGGTACGAACGGCTGAACAAATACCAGACGGGTTATCGAGTGGGCCAGCTCGACAGCGCGTGGAACTTCACCGGCGGGCCGTTTATCGAGCTGGATAACGGCCACGATTTCTACGCCGCGCAGACCCTCGTGGCCGCCGATGGTCGGCGTCTTGCCTGGGCCTGGCTCGACATGTGGGAAAGCCCGATGCCGAGCCAGGCGCATCACTGGTGCGGCATGCTCGGATTGCCACGCGAACTTGAACTGTGTGCCGATCGTCTGCGCATGTTTCCGGCACGGGAGCTCACCGCACTGCGCGGGACGCTGCTGCCAGCTACCGCGTGGTGGGAGGCGTCGGGAAGCCGCTGGGTGCCGCAAGTGAATGGCGATATGCTGGAAATCCATGTGCATCTGGATTTACTCGGCTGCACCGACGGCCACTTGGGAGTCGCCTTGCGTTGCAGCGACGATGGCCAGGAACAAACCCTGCTCTACTACGATGCGGCGTTGCAGCGCCTGGTTCTTGACCGCAGCCGCTCGGGTGCGCAAGTCAGCGGCCAGCGCAGCGTGGCGATAGACCCGACACAAGGGCAACTGGCACTGCGGGTGTTCCTCGATCGTTCGTCCATTGAAGTGTTCGACGAAAACGGCAGCTTCAGCCTGAGCAGTCGCCTCTACCCGCAGCCCGGCAGTCTGGGGGTGAAGCTCTTTGCAAGCGGGAGTGGTGGGCGTGTCGCCATTCCCAAGGCATGGCCACTCGCCTCGGGATGGTTATGAACCGTGTCATTCGAGTCGCGAGAAGCGCAGGCCATGTGTCATGATTCGGCCTCAACCTGACCGGTCTCGCTTCGCATGACTTCAGTGAAAGACGTTGCACAGCTAGCCGGCGTGTCCCTGATGACGGTTTCCCGAGCGCTCAACAACCCGGAAAAATTGAGCCCCGAAACCTATCAACGGGTGCGCCGCGCCATCGACGAATTGCAATTCGTGCCCAGCCTGTCGGCGCGCAGGATTCGCGGCGACAACCTCCAGACTCGAACCATCGGCGTATTCGCGCTGGACACCGCGACAACCCCGTTCGCCGTCGAACTGCTGCTGTCCATCGAACAGACCGCGCAGCAAGCCGGCTGGAATGTATTTATCCTCAACCTGTTAAGCAACCCGCCCACCGACCAGAACATCGACCTGATGTTATCGCACCGTCCCGACGGGTTGATCTTCAGCGCCATGGGGCTGCGCCAGGTGTGCATTCCCGAGCGATTGAAGAGCACCCGCCTGGTGCTCGCCAATTGCCTGGCGGATGACAGTCACCTGGTCAGTTATGTGCCCGACGATGAAATGGGGCAGTATCGAGCCGTACATCACGCCTTGAGCCAAGGCTATCGGCGCCCTCTGTTGATCAATCTCCCAAAACAGAGCCTGGCGTGGGGGCTGCGGCAAAAAGGCCTGCAGCGTGCCTGTCAGGCATTCGGGTTGTTGCCTGAGGCACTCCTGCAATATGACCTTTCCGATCATGACGCCTATGGTGAAACCGCGACCATCCTCGACCGGCACATCATCGAGGGTCGCCCCCAATTCGACATTCTGATCTGTGGCAACGACCGGATTGCTTTTTGTGCCTACCAGGTGTTGTTGGGCCGCGGGCTGAAAATCCCCGATGATGTCGCCGTGCTCGGCTACGACAATATGATCGGTATCGCCGAACTGTTCATCCCACCGCTGACAACGGTACAACTGCCGTACTACGAGATCGGTCGCAGGGCCGCCCGACACCTGATCGACGCCGTCGAGGTATCGGGAGCCCAGTCAGTCGATTGCCCGTTGGTTGCCAGGGCGTCGCTCTAAGGGATCGGTTAGGGTTTCAATCAGCCCAGAAACGCTCCAATGCCTCGACTGCAAAGTCCGGCAGCGGCGGCATTTTGCGGGTGTTGACACACGCCAGGCGCAGTATCAGCAATTCATACGCGGTGAATTGGGAGAAGTCCAAGTTCAGGTCAAACACCTTGTTTTCATTGGTCATAAAGAAGTAGGTAAAGTCCCTGAACCCTTCAATCACCAGCGAATCGACGCCGGCTTTACTCGAGGATGAATCGCAGAAGTAGTCACACTGTGAGCCGAGGAAGTACAGGCAGCCTTGGATCACGTGGCCGAGGACTTTTTGCGTATCGATCCCCACCATGTCGTAGGAAAACCGAGTCAGCTTTGCCAGATTCGTCATCGCTATAAAGTCGGCCAAGCAAAACGCCTGCTGTCGAATGTCCAGCAACTCGTCGCAGAATCGCTCCAGCAGACGGTCCTGGTCATGAAGGGCGCTGAACAATGGATCGCGTGAAATCAGTCCAGGATCTTTTACGTATTCTTCAGGCAGGTAGTTGATGGCAGTGATCACCGAGCACTCCCATTCATCTTGGACAAGTTCCGACATAACTCCCTGAAGGGTGACCAGAAGCGCACGGTTATCGACATCGCGCGCGATCAGATCGCAGGCCTGGACCTTGGGTGTATTCTCATTCAGATCAAGGAATACGGCGTTGAGCAGCCCGGTGATGAAGCCGTCCTGTTGCTCGTCAGTGAGGTACTCAAGATGGCTCAGAATGGCGCTTGGCGTATCCGGCCCGGTTTCCGTCAGCTCAAGCAGCAAGGCTTCATAAAACCAGTCCAGGCCGTAGACCTTCCGGATGTAATCCAGGTTCAAGATCCCGGACCGGGTGATGAAGTCAGTCCAGTTGTGGTTCGGGATATCCATCACATTTGAAAAGCGATGGGGCACGCTGATGTTGATGGGCATCAGCGGGAGCAAGGTTTCCCGGTCGCCGCCCAACCGCGTGCTCGTCCAGAGCGCTGGATTCTCACTGTGAAGCAAGGCCGCAATGGTTGTGGGTTTGAACTGCGTGGAGCGTAGGGATTTTTCCATGAGGTAGGCTTGGATCGGGCAGGCAGCCATTGCCTCAACCAGGCGCACGGTCAATTCGGAAGCCGTCAGCGCCGCGCCCGACGCAGTTAACAAGAACCAATCCGGGCGATCCCAGATCCGCAGCGCGTCAATATCCTCAAGCCGGGCTTCGGCCTGACGCATGAACGTTGTGAGCACGGCTTGTGAAAAACCCATGCTCAGGGCAACCAAGGCTGGCGCCAATGCACTGGGAACCTCTGCAATCCTGCAGTTCAGGTTGAGATCAAGCACCTGCGTCGGATCTTCGCAGCGATACGCGGTGGCATCAAAGTTGGCGCCCTGGCGATTCAGTTGGGTCGCGATAAAACCCGCGCCCCAATTCGGATGAGGGCGTGTCGAGTGAAAATACATCGTGTGCTCCAAGCCTTGATGTTGAAATGACATTGTCGGTGGTTTTCAAGGCAGAGGACATACTCACGCGCGAAGATTTGGTGCGGCGATTGCGCGAAAGTGTCTGTCCTACCCCAGCCACTATGGATCAATCTTACGACGCAGCCACGACAACGGGCCCGCAACGCAAAAAACCACGTAAAGCAATGTCCGTATCAACGCTCGTACCGGCCAGCATGCGGGCTGCCATTTAAGCGCGGGCACAAAAGCCCCGTGTGGTCTGAAATGCGCGAGTGGGCGGGTTAGGAAGTCGTACCACAATCCACCTTCAGCTATCTGCGTGCGTAAATTCTGCGGAACAAAAAAATCCGAGTGGCCAAACTGGGGGTTGCTTACGTTGAGTGTGCTCATGGATGCGTAGCCCACTTTGCCGCCAGGGCCCGCTCCCGGGATGGTGTATTGAGCCAGCGGCACGGCTGAGTCTTTGCCTCCGACATGATTCATGACGGCCTCCACCCGCCCTGACTCGATATGGCTGCTCCAATCAAAATCAGGCCGCACGATGCTACCGGCGGTGATGACGCGCCCGAATTCGAGGTCTTGGAAATCTGGATCCTCCAGAATCAACGAAAACAATCGAGTGCCGAAGCTGTGCGCAATGATGTCCGGCTTCGACGGGCGCTCGCTGCCGGTCGCCTGCTTGATCGCAATTCTGATTCTGTCGCCCAGCCGTCTTGCCAACCTTCGATGGAGTGGCGTTATCAGCACGTCGATGGTTGCCCAACCGTATTTATAGATGAGCACCGGAGCCGAATACCGTAGTCGATTGGCTATTTGCCAACTGAACTCTTCTTGCCATGGCGCGCGGCTGTTCATGCCATGGATGACGATGACCCACCGGATGTCGCGACTGTTGGCGCCCTCGAGTCGATAGAAATACTCGACGATAATCTCGACGCCCTCCTGCTGAAAATCTGCCTGGCAGTAGGGGCAACTTGCAAGCGTCTCGACTGTATCCGCGGGCAGCACGCTGGCGCATAACGGGCAACGACAAGCCTCGATTCTCCTGGCCGCCGTTGATCTCACAAGATTGTTAAAAAAGGATATCAGCGCAGGATCGTTGGCGTCGGCGCCCACGGATTTTGCGAAGTGTGCGAGGGTGAACTCCAGACCATCGCCCTGCCCCGTGCGCCGGTTGATTTCCGCTTCCCAGCGACGTTCTTGCGCTTCAAAAGGCGTCATGATTGGCTATTGTAATCCCACAAAATCTCAACCACTCTAAATACATCCTCACGCTTGCATTGCGCCAAGATCCTCAGTCGGCCTTCACTGCCATAGACCTGCACGACGATTCGACGACTTGTACCGTGTTCCTCTGGGACAAAATGAAGCATACCTTGGGCTCTATCGAACTGACTGGCGTCCACTGCGTGGAGAACGCCGCGAACGGCGGCAACGGATTCAATGCCGCCTTCGGCAAGGGTCGACGCCATCTCCACATAACCACTGTCGAGTTCGTAGCGTGTCGAATGCACCCCCTTGTCATCCCTGGCGGCCACTTTGACCGCCTGGCTGAGCGAGATCCGCACAAGGGGCACAACCGGGCAACCGATGGCCCACAATACTGCATCGACCTCTTTCAGCACCGCCGCATGATCTATATCCGGATTGCGATGAATCAGGATCGCGCAATAACTCTCAGCAAAATGCCACTCAAAGCGCACCACGCTACGATCAAAGCGTTGACGATAAGCCTCGAACCGGAACCGTTGCAGTCCCTCCGCCACGATGTAGTCTTTAGGTGTCCAGCGATTCCAGCCTTCCCTGCTCTGATGCCACTCCATTGAGAGCCCGGCCTGCCCCAGGCCAATATGTTTGAGTTCAAGTCCCTTGGGGAAATCCAGGCTCGCCCCCGCGCCCAATACACCCGCATACGGGCTGGCAGCGATTCCCGAGGCGAGCGCCACGGCCTCGATATCGGGCACTTGGAACAAGTAGAGATGCTGGTCGCCCCAGCCTTCAACCTGCGCAAGCCAAGCCTCGAGCTTGTCCTGGGTGATGATGTCCTCTTCAATGGCGCTATCAAGGTTGTTAGCGAAGTCCTCCTTGGTAGCGCCGATCCGGGCGCCGCTATCGCGCAGCAGTTCCTTGATGAACGCGTTTCCCTGAGCCACAGCGACCTTGCGCCCTAACTCCTTGAGTTGCTGCTTGTTCATCGCCATGGCCGCGGCCTCAAGGAACCACTACAAATGGCACGCTCTGGATCACCGGCATCATCTCTCCCGAACTGGTGACGACCAGTTGATGCCGGCCCTTGTGAAGGGTGTTCGCGGCATAGTTGAAACACGCCAGATTGGTTGACCCATTGACGCTGACAAGGGTCAAGCCTTTTACCTCTGTAGGGGGGGTATCTTCCAGATTGAATACCCGATAGGTCGGCGAATTGACTGGTTTGTTGTGACTCAGACAGAACGACGTGTTGGTGGTGGCGCTGGGTGCAAACTCGCCCTTGTCGTTCAACGGCGATACGAAGGAGATCCCGTTGCGGCCGGTCAGCTCCAGCGCTTGCGCGGTATCCAGGGCGGTCCTGGCACGTTCGTAACCCGCATTCATCAATAACGCGCTGGTGCTTTTCTTGTTAATGGATTGCACGGCCTGCTCCGCCTCGATCAATGCACGGCGACGGCCCCACAGCCCAGCGTCGCCGCCCTTGACCACGGAGAATGACAGCCAGGTTTTGTCCTTGAACAACTCACTGCCTTTACGTAAACCATGGTTGCCTGGCTCAATGCCGTCTGCCCCTAAATCGATATCCTGGAGGGATGCCCGATCCGGCGTGTCAGTCCAACCGCGCCGGATGGCGGTAGGAATCAGCATCAGCGAATCGCCGATCCAGGCCAGTGGGTTTTCTTGATTACCCCTGCCCGTTAGGTAGAAATAGCAATTGGCCGGCGCGCATCGCTCCTGGTTGATCAGCACGTAGTTACCGGGGTTGAGGGGTAGCATCGCGCCATTTTCACCAGCCGTGGCATCCGCCGGGCGGGCAACCATGTCCATGTCGATTTGCATCACCACGTCGTCCTTGTTCAGGGCTAGCAGACTCTTGGCAACTTCCTTGGCGAACACCTGCTCGGCTGCGGTAACCGGGTTGGCCAGCGATAATGTCTTGCTGGCAGAACCGATGAAATCGAGAAAGGCGGCAGTGTCTTCATTCTCGCCTTGATCGTATTCCAGCACCGTCAGCTTCATCGACAAATGATCGGAGTCTAGCTTCTTGGGGCCATACAGCAGCTTGTTCAAAATCGGAGGGTTGGCGCCGTCGGCGACGCCGAGATAAGGGCCGAGCACTTTAGTGATGGTTTCGGTTTTTTCGTCATTCCCCACCTCGGTGAATTCGGCAACGATCAGCACCTCATTGACCCCACCGAAGTCTTTTAGGTACTTGAAGTAGGCGTCCGTCAGATACACCGCGAAGACATCACCGCCACTGCCGTTGCTGTCAGGCTTGCGAATGGCGTGGGTGTTGTCGGTGCTGAAAAGATCGGCCGTAACGCGGCTGGCGCGGGCGTTTTTCAAATCATCCAGGGCGTGTTTGTATTGAAGGTCGGCGGCGTCGAACTTACTTTTTGCAGCCTTGATCGATTCGTCCGTCGCTGGCGGTTTTTTTAACTCTGCCAGCTCGTTTCCTGCTTTGATCCGCGCTTGCAGGAGCGTGGCCGTGTCGAGGAGTTTTTGATCGGCAACCGCGGTTGGTTTTGGTTGGATCTGATAGAGATGAGCCGTTGCAGTCGGGACCGCACAGCCGGACATCATCAATGATAACCCGCCTACAAGTGCTGATAGAGCACAGCCACCAGCGATAGCACTCAGCCTTCCAGTGGCCTGTTTTAACCGGTTAGAGGTATGCATCCTGTCTCCCTCTGCTCAATGCTGGCAATTTGACTTTCGGTGCAGCCTAGATCAGGCCTAGAGGGAACGCAATTGGATGACCTACCAGTAAATATCAAACAGGGTCTTCCAAAGACACAACGGGCTGATGGGGCGCCGGTATCACCTCACATGGGCGACTCTTGACCCACAGCCCAAACTCTTTCATTACCGCAACGACCGGTTCCAATCGTCGCCCGTCCACGGTGAGTTCGTACTCAACCGTCACGGGCACGGTGGGGAATACCGTCCGTTTGACCAGCCCGGCTTGCTCAAGGGCGCGCAAGTCGAGGGTCAGCATGCGTTGTGAAATAGCCGGAATGTCGCGCCTCAGCGCATTAAAGCGCTTCGGCCCATCGAGCAGGTAGGACGCAAGAAGCAGGCGCCAGCGGCCACCCAACAAACGCATCGCTTCTTCGACCGAGCAGCCGGAGATGTTGTCTTTCATAGTCAGAGTCCTGGCCGGGTGTAGGTATATTTTTTGTACCTATACTACAAAATAGTGCGTTCTTCCTATTTTATACCGGGCATCTAGAATCAGCTGAAGCGCGCTCTCCATTGGATTGACAGCGCTCCCCCTGTCCTGGAGTTTGCCAATGAAGTTGTACTACATCCCCGCGTCTTGCTCGCTTTCGCCCCACATCGTTCTGAATGAATTGGGTCTCGATGCCACGCTGATTAAGGTCGATCACAAGACGCACCTTACCGACTCGGGCGCCAACTACTTCGAGGTCAACCGTCTGGGCTACGTACCCGCCATCGAGCTGGACGATGGCACGCTCCTGCGTGAAGGCCCGGCAATCGTGCAGTATTTGGGCGACCTGAAGCCGGCGCTTGGGCTGGTTCCCGCTCATGGCACCCTCGATCGATACCGACTTCAGGAATGGCTGAGCTTCCTGTCGTCTGAGATTCACAAGGGCTACATTCCGCTGTTGTACGCCACACTCGCAGGTCAATACGTCGAGACTGCCAAGCCAAAGCTGGAAAAGCGCTTCGCCTGGATCGACGAACAATTGAGTACCCGTCCATACCTCATGGGCGATGCCTTCACGGTGGCGGATGCCTATCTGTTCGCATTGACCGGCTGGGGCCAGGCCTCTTGGCTGACCAGCTATTACAAGGCCGACATCCACTTCGAGCACTTGCATAACCTCCGGGCCTGGTATGACCGGGTCAAGGTGCGTCCTGCGGTGCGCAAAGCATTGCGAGACGAAGGCCTTGCGTGAAAGGCCTCACGTGCCGATGTTGCCCCGGTCGGCCTCATCGCTCGGTAACCGCTGCGCCTGCACCGCCAGCACATGCCGAATCGTCGCCAGCACCGCGTCCGGGCTGAGGCTCATTGAATCGATGCCAATCGACACCAAAAACTCCGCCATCTCGGGATAATCCGACGGCGCCTGCCCGCAGATTCCCGAGTGTCGGCCGTTACGCTTGGCGCCTTCTACCGCCAGGCGAATCATCTGCTTGACGCCCGGGTCGCGCTCATCGAAATCGAAGGCGACGATTTCCGAGTCGCGGTCCACGCCGAGCGTCAACTGGGTCAGGTCGTTGGAACCGATCGAGAAGCCGTCGAACAGTTTGGCGAACGCGTCGATCTGGATCACGTTGTTGGGTATTTCGCACATGATGTAGACCTCCAGCCCGTTTTCTCCGCGCTGCAGGCCATGGTTGGCCATGGTCGCCAATACCCTTTCACCCTCCGCCACGGTGCGGCAAAACGGGATCATCAACTTGATGTTGGTGAGGCCAATGTGTTCGCGCGCCCATTTCATCGCCGCGCACTCCAGCGCAAACCCTTCGGCATAAGCCGGATGGCTGTATCGGGACGCGCCGCGAAAACCGATCATCGGGTTGTGTTCTACCGGCTCGAAATACTGCCCACCCAGCAGGGTCGCGTACTCATTGCTCTTGAAGTCGCTCATGCGTACCACGCACGGTTTTGGGTACACCGCTGCGGCAATGGTGGCGACGCCTTCGGCCAAGGTCTTGATGAAAAAATCCGTAGGGTCTGCATGCGCGGCGCTCAGCACGGCGATTTTTTCACGGGTGGCGTCATCCAGCTTTTCCGGGTGGACAAGGGCCATCGGATGGACCTTGATGCATTCATTGATGATGAACTCCATGCGCGCCAGACCGATACCGTCGACCGGTAGCGAGGCCAGGCTGAAGGCCTGGTCGGGGTTGGCCAGGTTCATCATGATGTGCGTGTCGGGATGCCCGAGTTGGCTGAGGTCCGTTTCCTCGACATCAAAATCCAGGATGCCGTCGTAGACCGTTCCGATTTCGCCTTCGGCGCAACTGATGGTCAACAAGGCGCCGGTTTTGATTGTCGCTGCCGCATTGGTGGCGCCCACGATCGCGGGAATACCCAGTTCCCGCGCCACGATGGCCGCGTGGCAGGTGCGTCCGCCGCGGTTGGTCACAATCGCGGCGGCGGTTTTCATCACCGGTTCCCAATCCGGAGTCGTGGCTTCGGAAACCAGCACTTCGCCCGGTTGAAACTCGCTGAGCTGTTTCACGTCGTTGACGATACGGGCCTTCCCGGCACCGATGCGGGTGCCGACCGCCTTCCCCTTGAGCAGCACTGGCGAGCGTTGCTTGAGGTGATAGATCTGCAGCACGCTGCCTTTTTTCTGCGAGGCCACCGTTTCGGGGCGCGCCTGGACCATATACAAGTGACCATCGATCCCGTCTTTCGCCCATTCCATGTCCATGGGTTTGTAGAAACCGGCTTTGCTCGAATAGTGGTTTTCAACCTTGATGGCATAGTCAGCCAGGACCATCACATCCCCGTCCGAGAGGCAAAAGCGCGTTTGTTCTTCGTCGGGTGTTTCGATATTCGCGGTGTACTCCTGCGCGATGTTCCCGGTATTGAGGGTATCGGTAAACACCATCTTCTTTTCTTTGCTGCCCAGGCTACGCTTGAGCACGCCACGATAACCGGCGACGAAGCTGGGTTTGTGTACGTAGAAACTGTCCGGGGCCAGCGCGCCCTGCACCACATTCTCCCCAAGCCCCCACGCGGCGTTGATGAACACGACATCCTTGAAGCCGGTTTCCGTATCCAGGGAAAACATCACGCCACTGGCCCCGAGATCACTGCGCACCATTTTCATGATGACGACGGCGAGATCGACTTTGAAGCAATCAAAGCCGTTGTCGTATTTGTAATGGATCGACCGATCGGTGAAGTTGGAGGCCAGGCAACGCTTGTAGGCATCGAGCAGCGCCTCTTCATTGGCGATATTGAGATAGGTCTCGTTCTGCCCGGCAAATGACGCCTGCGGCGAGTCCTCGGCGGTTGCCGAGGAGCGCACGGCCAGTGAAAGGCTGTTGCCGTACTCGCGCTTGAGCTGGGCGTAGCTGTGCAGTATCGCGCTCTTCAGGTCTTCCGGCAGCGTACAGCCATACACAATCGCCCGCGCCCGTTTGCCGCGGGCTTGCAGGTCCTTGATGTCGTTGGGGTCGAGGCCGTCGAGCGCGGCATGCAGCGGCGCCCACGCCTTGTTGTGCTCAAGGACATAACGGTACGCGTCTGAAGTAACGGCAAACCCGTTGGGTACGCGGATGCCCTGGCCTGTCAGGTTCTGGTACATCTCTCCCAGCGAGGCGTTCTTGCCACCGACCTGTGCGACGTCGTTGATACCCAAGTCCTTGAACCAACGAATGTGCGGCTGTGAATGGGTCACGATATCTCTCCATTGAGTGAGGGGGCCGCCAGGGATACCCGATTGGCCTTCAGCAATCGCAGATACAGGGCGCTGTAAGGCTTTATGGCTTGGTGCCAATCGAACGGCTTGCGCATGGCGCGGCAACGCATTGCATTGAGCAGTTCAGGGTTGGCGAACACCTTGATCGCCCGCGTCAGTGCTGCCGCGTAGCTTTCCACGGTGGGTTCCTCGAACAGAAAACCGCTCACGCCATCTTCGATCGTGTCGGCCAGCCCACCGGTATTACGGGCTACCGGTAATGAGCCGAAACGCTGCGCATACATCTGGCTCAGGCCGCACGGTTCATAGCGCGACGGCATGAGCAGGAAGTCACTGCCGGCAAACATGCGCCGGGCATCCGTTTCGTTGAAGCCGATAAGCACACCGACCTGGCCCGGGAAGCGCTGGGCCAGCTCCCGTGCGGCCTCCTCTTCCTGCGGTTCGCCACGGCCGATGATGGCGATCTGCCCGCCCTGCCTGACGATGTGCCCGGCAACGCCAATGGTCAGATCCAGGCCTTTCTGGAAGACCAGGCGCGATACCACCGCGAACAGAGGCCCCGTCGACGGCTTGAGATTGAACAACTGACGGACATAGTGGGCGTTCACCGCCTTGCCGAGCCAATCGTTAGCGGCAAACCGGCAGATCAAGTGCTCATCGGTTTCGGCGTCCCAACTGGCGTCGATACCATTGGCAATGCCGCTGAGCAGCCCTTGTTCGGCTTTGCTCTGCAGAAAGCCGTCCAGGCCGCAACCGAATGCTGGCGTGGTGATTTCCCGGGCGTAGGTCGCGCTGACGGTGGTGATGTGGTTGGCATAGGCCATGCCGGCCTTGAGCAATGAGAGCTTGCCGTAGAACTCCATACCGTCCGAGGCCAGCGCGTGCTCGGGGATGCCCAGTTCGCGCCGGGAACCGCTGCTGACCATGCCTTGATAGGCAAGGTTATGGATGGTGAAAATGCTCGGCGTGGCCTGCCCACGCCAGCGCATGTACGCCGGCGCGAGGCCGGCCGGCCAATCATGCGCGTGCACCAGCTCCGGACGCCACTGGCACTTCACCGCGCCTGCGGCGAAGTCGGCTGCGGCCAGGCCGAGACGGGCAAACCGGATATGGTTATCCGGCCAGTCACGGCCATTGTTATCCCCGTAAGGAGTGCCTTCACGCTCATACAGTTCAGGACAGATCACCAGGTAAATGACCAGGCCATCCGTCATGTCCATCCGCCCGATCTTGCACGCCGGCAATGCCGCATGGCCCTCCAGCTCGCTGATCACATGGACCGGATTTCCACTGTTGAGCACTTGCGGGTAACCCGGCATCAACACGCGCACATCGTGCAGGGGATGCAGGGCCCGGGGCAATGCCGCCGATACATCGCCGAGCCCGCCGGTTTTCACGAGGCCGGCCAATTCGGAGGTCACGAACAGGACCTTGGCCCTGGCCGCCACGCTGGTAATAGCCGATGAAACCGGCGCTAGCGCCAGCGGATCAACAGTCGAGGTAACCCATTCACTGACCGGCAGATTGAAACGTTCAGCCTGCGGGGAAATGGCGGCTGCGCCCATGATCCTTTTCCTTTTTGTTGAGTCGAGAGTGCGGGAAGACGGTTAAGTCAGTCGCACGAGTATCTGGGGTTGCTCCCGATGCCCTCTGATCTTTATCAACAAATGCGCTTTGCTGCCGCGTGGGACAGCGCCCGTTGCGATAGGTGATGCTCTCGGTGTTCACCGTTCTTCTGCTGTTGGCCGCCAGGCTTTACCCCGGTTTGGCTCGCTGACAATAGGCGTATCGCAGCTCAACGCTGCCACGCAATCAATGGGTTTTCCGCTGGCAGAAAGGCATCCGCGTGCCAGGCGCGAACCCTCGGAGTGTAGTGCTCCAGCGGGCGCGTGGCGGCGACCGAAACGGAATAGATATAACCCTGGATGGCGCCCGGAATCACATCGACGGCTTTCATCAGCAAGCACTCTGCGGGGTACTCGTCGCACAGGCCGCCATAGAGTTCCACCTTGACCCACAGAGGCGAGATCTCACCCAAATAGACCGGCACGCGAACGCACAGGCAGTCGCCATCGCGATGCCCCTCGACCGCGCCGAAGTGAATATTGTCCCAGGCCGCCGTCAACGCCTTCTGCCAGGCATGGAGCGTGCGCGCCAGTGCCGCGTTATCCTCGCGGCGGCGTCGAAACGCCTGAATCGCCGGTTGGTAAAGATGCTCCAGGTATTCCTGCAGCATGCGATTGCTACTGTAGTACGGCCCCAGCTGCGACATGCTGGCGCGCATGCGTTGCACCCAGTCGCGTGGAATACCCTGTGCATCGCGTGAATAGAACGTGGGGACGACCTCGTTTTCCAATAGGCCGTACAAGCGCTCGGCGTCGACGTCGTCATCGCTCGGCGCGTCATCCCCGATCGCCCAGCCATAGGCGGGCTGGTACGCTTGTGCCCACCAACCATCGAGTTCCGAGAGGTTCAACCCGCCGTTGACGAGCACCTTCATGCCACTGGTGCCGCAGGCTTCCCAGGGCCGACGCGGGGTGTTGATCCAGACATCGACGCCTTGCACCAGGTGTTGGGCCATTTCCAGGTCGTAGTCTTCCAGGAACACCACATGCCGGCGCAGCCCCGGGCGATGCACGAAGTCGAGCCATGCCTGGATCAGTTGCTTGCCGCGCTCATCGGCGGGATGAGCCTTGCCAGCGATGAGCAGTTGTACCGGATGCTGCTCGTTGGTTAACAGCCGCGCCAGGCGGTCGCTGTCATGCAGCAGCAGGTTCGGGCGCTTATAGTCGGTGAAGCGTCGCGCAAACCCGAGCGTGAGGCAGTTGGGGTCAAACACCTGCCCGCCCTCCGCCACCTGCTGCGCCGACTCGCCACGCTGCTCGAGCTGCCAGGCCAGGCGCTTGCGCGCATAGTTCACCAGGTCGCGCCGTTGCTCGGCAGCCATGTTCCACAAGGCCTCGTCGTCATTGTTGGCGACCGTCGCCGGCAGCAACTCGACTGCGCCTCGCCAACGCTCCTTGCCGCAGCTTGTGGTCCACAGATGATCGGACCACATTGAGTCCCAGGACGGCACATGCACACCGTTGGTGACATGCCCCACCGGTATCTCTTGAACAGGCCAGCGGGGATACAAATCGCTGAATAGCCGTCGGCTGACCTCGCCGTGCAAGCGGCTCACACCATTGGCTTGAGCGCACCCACGCAGCGCCAGAAAAGCCATGTTGAAGGGTTCATCCGCGTCCGACGGATTGCGTCTGCCCAACGCCAGCAACTCGTGCGATGTGAGGCGGCAGTCGTCGAGATAGCCGCGGGCATACTTGAGCACCAGTTCCGCGGAAAACACATCGAAACCCGCAGCCACTGGCGTATGGGTCGTAAACACGTTGCCTGCCCGCGTCGCCCACCAGGCTTCCTGGAACGATGTGCCCTTCTGATGCATGAAGCGCCGGGCACGCTCCAGCACCAGCAGTGCAGCATGACCTTCGTTGAGGTGGCACACATCGACATTGATCGCCAACGCTTCGAGTGTGGCCCAGCCGCCGATGCCAAGCACCACTTCCTGCAGCAAGCGCATCTCCGAACCGCCACCGTACAACTTCGAGGTGATGCCACGGTCGCTGGCACCGTTGAGCAGGTCATTACTGTCGAGCAGGTACAGGCTGGTACGCCCGACGATGGCCTGCCACACGCGTAAATACAGGGTCCGGCCGGGAAGCGCCAAGGGGATTTTCAACCACGCGCCGTCCTGTCCAAACGTCGGCTGGATCGGCAGGCTGGTGGGGTCGTTATAGGGGTAGGCCTCCTGCTGGCGCCCCATCGCGTCGATGGATTGTCGAAAATAGCCTTCCTGATAGAGCAACCCCACCCCGAGCACCGGTACGCCCATGTCGCTTGCCGTCTTCAGGTAATCCCCGGCCAGCACACCGAGCCCGCCGGCATAAAGCGCCAGCGCCTCGCTCAGGCCGAATTCCATGCTGAAGTAGGCGATCCGCTTGGAATCGCCAGCGCTTGTCTGCTGCGCATACCAACCCGGCTCGCTGAGGTAGTGCCGATGCTCTTCGATGGCGTGCGCGAGGGTTTGCGAGAACGTCGCATCTCGACAGAGTTCTCCAAGCCGGTGCGGCGAGGTGTTCTGCAGTATCAGCCAGGGGTTGTGGGTACGCTCCCACAGTTGCGGGTCGATGCTTTTCCAGAGTTCGTCGAGCGCATGGTTCCAGGTCCAGCGCAGGTTAAGCGCAAGCTCGGTCAATGCGCGCAACTGCTCCGGCAGTTCGCGTGGCAGGAATGCATACACGTCGACACCTCAAGGCGATAGTGGCTAAAGCGCCTCGCTCGACACCGGCGCCGGCAGCAAGGCCAGGCTGTGTCGAGCGATGACTGCATTTTCATCAGTGGCGATGACCCAGGCCGATACCGGGCTGTCCGGCGTCGTCAGGCAGGCTCCGGTGGGCGGGTGCTGGTTGCGGGTTACGCCTAACCAGGCGCAACCGTCGAGAATCCCGTCACGCACGGTGGGTGCATGTTCGCCAATGCCGCCGGTGAACACCAACGCGTCGAGCCCGCCGAGCAATGCGGCCAGCGCGCCGATTTCCTTGACGGCACGCCGTACAAACAACTCAATGGCCTGCGCGGCCCCTTCGGCGTGGCTGGCCAGCAGCGTCCGCATATCACTCGCCACACCGCCAGAGACGCCCAGCAATCCGGACTCGTGGTACAGCAGGTGTTCGACCGCCGCCGCGCTCATGCCGCGTTCGCGCAGCAGGTACAGCACGATGCCGGGGTCCAGGTTGCCCGGGCGGGTGCCCATCAACAACCCGTCCAGGGCGGAAAACCCCATGGTGGTGCCGCAACTGATGCGGTTACGCATCGCGCACAGGCTGGCACCGTTGCCCAGGTGTGCGACCAGGGTGCGCCCGGCCGCCGCGCGCGGGTCGTAATCCGCCAGGACCCCGGCAATGTACTCGTAGGACAAACCATGGAAGCCGTAACGCCGCAGGCCCGCCTCGCTCAGTGCCCGGGGCAGGCCGTACAAGGTTTCCAGCGGGTCGAGCGTGTGGTGAAAGGCGGTGTCGAAGCAGGCCACCTGAGGCAGCTCGGGATGCTCGCGGGCCATATGGAGAATCGGTGCCAGGCACAAGGGCTGGTGCAACGGTGCCATTGGGATCAGTCGTTGTATCTCGTCGATCAGCGCGCTATCGACCCGCGCAGCCACTTCCCGACGGGCGCCGCCATGGACCACCCGATGCGCCGCGCCGACAATCTGCCATTGGCGGTTGCTGCCCAGCCAACGCATCAGGTTGCCCAGGGAAACTGCGTCCATGCAACTGTCGGCGCGCCATTGCTCCTGATGTTCGGCCTCGGATCCTGGGGCCTGATACACCAGCGTTGCCCTGCCCTGGCGCACTTCAATCATGCCGCTGCCCAGGCAATGGACCGTTGGTGCCGTCACGAAGTAAAGGGAAAACTTGAGGGTTGAAGAGCCCGCATTCAGCACCAACAACGCCGGGCAAGGGGCATCCATCATGCGCGGCTCCACAACGCCGGGGAATCCACGGCCTGACGGGAGCCGCCAAGCAGTAACCGTAATGCTCGCATCATGGGCCGCCTCGACACTCGATGAGGTTACAGGGAACCTTGCCCCAGGTTGGCCTTATCCTGGCATCCACGGGGCGCGGCTGCTTGACCTTCCTCAATAAAATGTTCCCGTTACGGTTCGGCGCGCTCCTGGCGTATCAATATCATCGACGAACAACACTTTGGCGTTTAACGACGAAAACACCCGCGAAAAAATGTTTTTTGAAGAACAATTCAATCAGTTAAGTATTGCGACTGATCCGCAGACACTTACATCTGATCTAAATCAACCAGACCCAGCCCCTTCGCGCAGAAATTAGATGCAGCAGTCGCACCCTCGCATTCGACGGTGCAGATACTCACGTTTTCGTGGAGGCTCGTCATGGCTACGCATCTGCAAGGCTCTCAACCGATCGTCCCGCCGGCTGTCCAACCCGTGGCAGGCAGTCTGCGCAAGGTAGAACCCAAGCGCTTGTCGCTGAGCTTGTTGATTGCCCTGGTGGTCGGTTCGATGATCGGCAGCGGCATTTTCAGCCTGCCGCAAAACATGGCTGCCAGTGCGGGCGCCGGTGCGATTCTGATCGGTTGGTTGATCACCGGCGTCGGCATGCTGTCGCTGGCGCTGGTCTATCAGACCCTGTCCAACCGCCAGCCCGCGCTGGACAACGGTGTGTTTGCCTATGCGCGTGCGCTGGGTGGCGAATACCTGAGCTTCAACTCCGCCTGGGGTTACTGGATCAGTGCCTGGATCGGCAACGTCAGTTACCTGGTGATCCTGTTCGCTGCGCTGAGTTACTTCTTCCCGGTGTTTGGCGAAGGCAATAACAAGGCGGCGATCGCCGGTGCGTCCGTGGTGTTGTGGGCGTTGCACTGGATGATCCTCAGGGGCTTGCGCACTGCTGCGCGGGCCAATGCGTTGACGACGGTCGCGAAGATCGTGCCGTTGCTGTTGTTCATCGGCCTGGTGATCGCCGCGTTCCAGCGTGAAACGTTCACTGTCGACTTCTGGGGCTCGCCGGCGTTGGGCAGTACGCTCGATCAAGTCAAAAGCACGATGCTGGTCACCGTTTGGGTGTTTATCGGGATCGAGGGCGCCAACGTGTTTTCTGCCCGTGCGGCGGAGCGGGCCAATGTCGGGCGGGCCACGGTGATCGGTTTTGTCATCACGTTGTTGCTGCTGATTTCGGTGTCCTTGCTGTCGCTGGGGGTGCTCAAACAACCGGAACTCGCCGCCTTGAAGAACCCCTCGATGGCGGGCGTGCTGCAGGCCGCGGCCGGGCCATGGGGCGCAGTGCTGATCAGCATCGGCCTGATCGTTTCGGTCGGCGGCGCCCTGCTCGCCTGGACGTTGCTGGCGGCCGAGTCGGTGTTCACGCCCGCCAAGGAAAAGGTCATGCCTGTCTCGCTGGGCGTGGAAAACACCCAAGGCGCGCCAGCCAATGCGCTGTGGCTGACCAACGGCTGCATTCAATTGTTCCTGCTGCTGACCTTGTATTCGAGCGCTACCTATCTCGCGCTGATCTCCCTGGCCACCTCGATGATTCTATTGCCGTACCTGTTCAGCGGCCTGTATGCGCTGAAATTGACCTGGAAGGGTGACACCTATGCCGGCCACCGCGCCCTGCAATTGCGCGACATGGCCATCGCCGCCGTCGCCACACTGTATTGCATGTGGTTGCTCTATGCCGCCGGGCCGAAATACATGCTGCTCAGCGCCCTCCTCTACGCCCCGGGCTCGTTGATCTACCTGGGCACCCTGCGCGCCCGTCAGGGACAAGCGCTCAGCGGCCCCGAGACCGGCCTGTTGATCATCATCTGGGCGGCCGCGGCCTATGCCGGCTGGATGCTGTGGTCGGGGACGCTGACCTTGTAACGATGGGCTTGCCCCCGTGTTCTGTCCTGGCAGGCCGCGCAGAGGCCGTTCTGCTGCCTGCCTTCTATCTGAAGAGGAGTACCGAAAGATGAGCAATTCCGCAAAAAAAATGCCGGTCACTACCGAACACAAATCCGACCAGCATCCCGTGACGACAGACCTGTGGCGGCCGCTGGAAAAACTGCGGCAACAGGTGGACCACCTGTTTGATGACTTCAATCTCGGTTCCGGCCTGTCGCCCTTCAGCCGGGGGCTGTTCGACGTTGAACCGTTCTGGCGTCGCGAGCTGATCGGCCATGGCATGCCTGCCGTGGACATCACCGAGAAAGACAAAAGCTACGAGATCACCGCCGAAGTACCCGGCATGGATCAGAAAGACATTGAGGTCAAACTGTCCAACGGCAGCCTGATCATCAAAGGCGAGAAACAGGAGGACAAGGAAGAAAAACGCAAAGGCTACCACCTTAGCGAGCGTCACTACGGTTCCTTCGAGCGGGTGTTCAACCTGCCCAAAGGTATTGATGCCGATAAGATCGACGCGAGTTTCAGCAAAGGCGTGCTGTGCATCTCGTTGCCGAAAAAGCCAGAAGCCATGAAAGCGGATAAAGTCGTGCCGATCAAAGGCGAATGAATCCCAGGCTGCACTGCCCCTTGGCGGGAAACCGACAAGGGGCTTTTTTTATCTGCAGTGGTTCAACGCTTCATCCCCGGAAAATATCGAACAGCTCGATCTTCAAGAGCGTGCGAATGCACAGGTAACGCCTGCCGAACGTCAGCCTAAGCCACATGTTCAGCGGCAGTCCGTTACGCGAAGAGATGATAGTCGGGGAAAACCAAGCCAATGCTGTTGAGTCGACGCGCAGGTGCCAGATGTGCTGCCTGGCAGGGCTGGTTGCAGGCCTGCGGCTGTCTTGCAGCAGACCCGACGACGTGTCGGGTGCTGCAACCGTTCACTATTTGCGGCTGGCTTTTTCGAGCATCCGGCTGGCGCGCTCATTGGCCTGGTCGGCAGTCTGTTGCGCCTGATTGGCCGCCATCGCCGCCTGCTCCGCTTTCGAGTAGGCTTCATCGGCTCTGGCGCGTGCCGACAGCGCAGTGCTTTGAGCAGCCTCCAGGCGTGCATCCAGTTCTTTGGCCGGTTTGTTACTGCAACCAGCCGATAACGCGAGGAGGACGCTGAGCAACACTACGGGTAAACGCATATTCATGGGTATTCTCCTTGAGGGTCGTAGCAGGAACGCTCCGGCTACGGTTCAAGTATCCGGCGCCGTCGGTGCGGGGCTCTGATTTTTGTCAACTTTCGACCAAGAATCAGACCGAACCGTCAGTTCCCGGCGCCTTGCGAACGCCCGCCTGCCGTAGCAGCCAACAACGACTTCAGCGCGCTCAGCGAACGGGTATTGAGTACATCGCCCTTTTCCAGCCAGGCACGCCGGGCTTGCGCGACGCCGTAGCGCAAGTACGCAAAATCCGCTGTGCGCAGGGCATCCGAATTGATGCTGATCTGCACGTGTTGGTCTTTGGCGTATTGGCATTGAAGGTCGAACAGGTCCATGCGCTGGGGTTGCGCGTTGAGTTCCAGGCAGCAGCCGCGTGCAGAGGCGGCCCTGATGACGGCCGACAGGTCCATGTTCAACGGCGCGCGCTGATTGATCAGGCGACACAGCGGGTGCGCCAGTAGCGTGAAATAGCGATGATCCATGGCTCTGAGCAGGCGTTGCGTCTGTTGCCGCAGCGTCAGGCCGAAATGCGTGTGGACCGCGCCCACCACAAGGTCCAGGCGAGCGAGGACAGTGTCTGGCAGCCCCAGGCTGCCATCTTCCAGGATCTCGACTTCAACCCCCTTGAGCAAGGTGATGCCGCGCAGGCGGGCGTTGAGCGCATCGATCTGGTCGATCTGCTTCAGCAGCCGCTCGCTGTCCAGGAAATGATCGGTGATCGCCAGGTATTCCAACCCGGCTTGCTGCGCGGCCAGTGCCATCTGTTCCAGGGTATTGGCGCCATCCGCGTCGCAGGTGTGCGCGTGCAAGTCACCCTTGAGATCACTCACTTCCACCAGCCTGGGCAAACGCCCGCTGAGTGCCGCCGCGACCTCACCGCGATCTTCGCGCAGCTCCGGCGTGATCCACGGCAACCCCAGGGCCTGATAAACCGAGACCTCCGTGGCACCCGCCAGGCGTTCCTCGCCCCTGAACACGCCATACTCGTTGAGCTTCAGACCCTGTTCCCGCGCCTGCTTGCGAATCGCAATGTTGTGCGCCTTGCTGCCGGTGAAATACACCAGCGCGGCGCCCCAGTCCGCGGGCTTGACCACCCGCACGTCGACTTGCAGGCCGGAGTCCAGTACGACACTGGCCCGCGTGCGGCCTTTGACCAATACGGTGGACACCTCCGGGTGCCTGATCAGGTGTGCAGTGACCGCCACTGCGGGCGCTGCCGCCACCAGGATGTCGATGTCGCCCACGGTATCGCGCATGCGCCGCAGACTGCCGGCCAACCTCGCGTCCTCAACCCCGGGCAGTTGATGCAGATACTCGATCAACTGCAGCGCCACGGGCTCGACAACGCCCAGCGGCAACCGGCGATCCTTTCCGAGCCCCTTCTGCGCGGCGCTCAATAAGCGCGCCTCGAGCCTTTCGCCAAAACCGGGCACGTGGCGGATGTGGCCCTGCTCGGCGGCCTCGCACAGTTGCTGCGCGGTTTCGATTCCCAGGCCGTGATACAGGTGTTTGATGCGTTTGGGGCCGAGGCCGGCGATGGACAGCAGTTCAACCAGCCCAGGCGGCAATGTCGAGCGCAGGCGTTGCCGTAGCGCACAATCACCGGTGCTGGCGATTTCACTGATCTTGGCCGTCAGATCGACGCCGATACCCGGCAGTTTCGGCAAGGTTTCCCCACGTGCGATGAGCGGCGCCAACTCGACCGTCAGCGCCCTCAGCGTGCGCGCCGCAACCCGATAAGCGCGGATGCGAAACGGGTTGGCGTCATCGATTTCGAGCAGGTCGGCGATATCGTCAAACACCGCGACAATCTCCTCATTGCTCACCGCCCGCGAGCGCTTGACCGTCGACGTCGGCGCGCTGGGCGCCTGCGGTACGGCCGTGAGCTTCATGGCCCCAGCCTGGCCATGTAATGCGCGACCGCCTCGGCATCGGCGTCCGACAGCGTGTGCGCAATCTGGCTCGTCAGGTCACCGCGCTCACGCAGGTCGGCCTGTTGAAACACCTGGATCTGGCGAATCATGTAGGCGGCATGCTGGCCTGCCACGCGTGGGGTCTGGCCATGGCCCCGGCCCTCGGCGCCATGACAGGCGCTGCACTGAGCGATGCCGGATTCCGGCACGCCGTGGCGAAAGATCAATTCGCCCCGCGCGTCAGGCGTTTCGGCTTCAGCCTGCATGGCCGGCTGTTTTGAATAGTAGTCCGCCAGTTCAGTGATCTGCGATTCGGTCAAATGGGTAAAGCCCCACATGTATTGAGTCGAGGCTTTATCCATGCGTGTATGGTTTTTTAAATCCGTCAACTGCTGCTTCAGGTAGTCTTTTTGCTGGCCGGCCAATTTGGGAAACAACGGCGCTACCGACTCCCCCGTCAGCCCGTGGCACAGCGAACACACGTCGTTTACCAAGGCCAGCGCGGGCATGGATGCGGTTTTTTGCGATGCCCGGTCGCGGGTGTCGGTACAGCCCACAAGGGCCACCACACAGAGGGCAAGCGTCAGGTGTGATCGATTGATAGAGCACCTCATATCACAAGCCTCCATGAGCAGCGTCGGTAGCCGGCGCGTAACGGGTTCAGCCACCTTGGCTCAAGGCCGTGCGGGCTTTATTGACAAAACTCAATGATTCACCTGAGTCAGGGTGTAGGAATAGATAAACACTGAACCGGACGACGGCCGTGAGCACACCCGCCCAACGCATGCTGGATAAACACTATGGCGCGTCTCGGCAGGTCGATAGAGCCGCCATCGCGGCGGTCCTGCGCCAATTTGCCGAGCCTCTGCCGGCGTTCGATTCTGCGGCGTTCGGCGAAATGTTCGATCGCTACGCGGATGCGCGGGTGGTGCTGATCGGCGAAGCCAGCCACGGCACCAGCGATTTCTATCGCGCCCGGGCCGCCATCACGCAACGCTTGATTGAGCGGCATGGCTTCTCCATCGTCGCCGTTGAGGCCGACTGGCCCGATGCAGGGCATGTCGACAAATACGTCCGAGGGCTGGCCCCGTCGGCCTGGAAACGCCATATCTTCAGCCGCTTCCCGACCTGGATGTGGCGCAACGCCGAGGTCAAAGCCTTTGCCCACTGGCTGCACCGCTACAACCATCAACGCGCCAGTGAAGACCGCGTGGAGTTCCGTGGCCTCGACGTTTACAGCATGCGCAACTCGATCCATGAGGTGCTGCACTATCTGGACAGCGTTGACCCGCAACTGGCCCAGGAAGCACGGCGGCGCTACGGCTGCCTGACGCCCTGGCAGGATGACCCGGCCTTGTACGGTCATTTCGTCGAACGCAATGGCCTGATGCCCTGTGAACCGCAGGTGGTCGAACAACTCAACGTGATGCTGGCCAAGCAATTGGCCGGGCTCATCCAGGATGACGAAGGGTTTTTCAACGCCACGCAAAACGCCCGCGTGGTGCGTGCGGCGGAACAGTACTACCGCGCCGTCTATCGAGGCTCGACCGCGTCGTGGAACCTGCGTGACCGCCACATGTTCGACACCCTGCGCGCCCTGCTGGAACACCGGGGCCCGCAGGCCAAAGCGGTGGTCTGGGCGCACAACTCGCATATCGGCAATGCCGCGGCCACGGAGATGGGCTGGAAGGGCCAGTTCAACATCGGCCAGCTGTGCCGCAGTGCCTATGGGCGCGACGCCGTGCTGATCGGCATGAGCACCGACCGTGGCCACGTGGCGGCGGCCGACGATTGGGACGCCGAGATGCTCATCAAGGCGGTGCGGCCTTCCCGTCCCGACAGTTGGGAGCATCAGTTCCTCGAAGCCGGCGTGCCGGCGTCGTTGACCGACTGGCGCGACCCGCAGCGCGCCGAGCTGCGCACGGTGTTGTCCGCCACCCTGCTGGAACGCGCGATTGGCGTGATTTACCGGCCCACAACCGAACGCGACAGCCACTACTTCGAAGCGGTACTGGCCGAACAGTTCGACGCCATGCTCTGGTTCGAGCAGACGCAGGCGGTAAAGGCCCTGGCACTGCCCAAAAACGAGGAGCTGGAAGCGGAAGACGAAACCTTTCCGTTCGGTGTGTGAGGCTCACCTGCCGCGACGCATCTACAGCGGGTGCGCTTCAGTCGATTCGCGTTGCCAGGCCCGCTGCAATAACTCAATGACCTCTGTATCGGTGGTCTGGGGGAAATTCGAGTACCAGTAACCAATGGACATCATCCGCTCAGGAATCAGCGGGCAGATCACTTCATTGACGATGCAGCGCAGGGTCTCCACCGTATCCAGCGGCGCGACCGGCACCGCCACGACGATCCGCGCCGGGGCCTGCACCTGCACCGCCTGGATCGCGGCGAGCATCGAAGCCCCTGTGGCCAGGCCGTCATCGATCAGGATGACCACCTGATCCTTCAACTGCAGCGGCGCCCGCGTGCCCCGGTAAACCTGCTCCCGGCGCGATAACTCGCGAGTTTCGCGGGCGACCACCGCGTCATAACTGTCTTGATCAATCGAATGAGCCCGCAGCACCTCTTCATTGCGGATCTGGATACCGCCACTGGCGATGGCGCCCATGGCGAATTCGGGCTGGGATGGAATGCCGAGCTTGCGTACCACCATCAGATCCAGGCGCACCTGCAGGGCTGTGGCCACCTCATACGCCACCGGGACGCCGCCACGCGGCAAGGCCAGGATGATCACGTCGGGGCGGCGGGCGTATCTGAGCAACGGCTCCACCAGGCTTTGGCCGGCCACCGACCGATCCTGCCAGAGCGTTTGCAGCGAAGGGCTATAACTCATGGGTCACCTCATCTGTGGTTTCATTGCACACCGCCTTTGCCGCGCTAGACCGCCAGTACGCCGCAAGGCACCTGATAGAGAATGTGTTCGGTGGTACTGCCCAGCAGCTTCTCGATGCCGTGATACTGGACCCGGCCCATCACGATCACATCCACCTGGTGTTCCTTGGCGAATTGACTCAACACCGCAACCGGATTGCCCCAAAACGAAGTGATGACGATCGGAAGGCACGCCATAGTCTCGCGCCAGTTCGAGGAAGGTTTTTTCCTCCTTGCTCGCCAGGTCCTTACTGAGATTGGACAGGGCCATACCGCCCATGTCAGCCATGTAGATCGTCGACATGTCGCAGGCATACAGCAGGTGCAGCTCGGCATCGCATTGCAGCGCCAGGCTGGTGGCCTGCTCAATGATGCGCTGGTTCAACGCGCTGTTGGCCGGTTGAACATTCGACACGTCAACCGCTGCCACGACGATGCGCGGCAAGGCATGCCCACCACCGCCGACCAGATAGACCGGAATCGGACACTCGCGCAGCAACTGCCAGTCCAGCGGGGTGAAGAACGCGCGCTTGAACGCGGACTCTTGCTGAACCTGTTTGATCAACAGATCGGGCTGCGTCTCGGTGACGTAATCCAGGATGTCTTGCTTGAGGTTGGTGGCCCAGGTCACCTGGGCGGTCACGTTGAGCCCCAGGGCGTGGAGATTCTTGGTTTGGGCGTTCAGCCAGTCGCGGTGGTCCTCGAGGTAGCTGGCCCGGGCCTTTTCACGCACGTTCTCGGCCAGTAGCAACAAGATGTCCAACGGTGTTGCCAGCGCGACAATATGCAGGCTCGCGCCGCTGGCCTTGGCCAGGGCGGCAGCATGGCCGATTGCCGGGGAGTCACGCAGGGCGGGATTGATGATCAGTAACAAACACTGGTATTGGCTCATGATCTGGCTCCAGGGAGGAATGAAAAACAGCCCACGCGTCCGGGGTCTTAACGGATGGGGCCAGGCGGCGGCGTCGCGGGAACCATGCGCCATCCCTCAGGACACTGGCGTACGCTCGGGTAATAGCCTTTGGCGGAATCGCAGTAGTACCAGGCCGATGGCGCGGCCGTGACGGGCTGAGGCTCGACCACCACCGTCGGCGGGCTGGCCGGGTAGTAGTACGTCGGGGCGGGATAGTAATAAACCGGATACGTCGGGTAGTAATACGGCGTGGCGATACGCGCGGCTTCCCAACCCAGTCCCAGGCCGAGACCAAACCCCCACCAGCCCGGCCCGCCCCCATGCCCACCGCCATGCGGCCCGGCATGCGCCGGCAATGCAACGGCGGCAGCCAGCAGGATGAACCCTGTCAGCACGCACTGTTTTACTGAGTCACTGTTCATGATGTTTACCCAGGAGGCTCGCGAATAGCATTACGGTTGGCTGGTCGGGTTGAGCCCGCCGCACCCTTGCGGCCATGCCATGTGCATGGGCATGTGCATGGGCATTCGCCAACCGTCCTGATCGGCGATGCGGTGATGCATCACCGTCCAGAACAGATCGAAGATGGTTTTTTGCTGGGCATCGAGGGCATCGTAGAAGGTTTGGGTGCGTGCCTGAGCCGCGTCCAGACGGACCAGTTGCGCCTGCATCCAGCTGGTTTGCGTGCGCAGGCGCTCTATGCCTTTGGCCATTCTCTGCGGTGTTGTTTCGTCCTTCAGCGCTTGTCTGGCACTTGCCTTGTCAGTAGCGGCTGGGTTGTCGTTTTCCACTTGCTGATTGGCGTCTGCGATGACGCCTGCGGCCCAGGTTTCCCAGGCGGGCATTTGCTCCGGCTTGAGACTGAGCTTGCCCTTGAGTTCTTCCAGGGTCTGCTGCGTATGCTTGACCCAATCGAAATTCGAGGCGTGACGGAACATACCGCCCTGCCCTGGCCCTAGCCCTAACCCTGGCATCGCGGGGTTGGCAAACGCGCCGGTGGACGGTAACAGCAGAACACTTGCCGCGATCAGCAAGCACTGGCCAAGCAAGCGTGGCTTGTTCATTTCAGCTCATCTCAACGTCGTGGGTTCAATCCGAGCATAGGAGCCGGCCTGGCGGGCGATCTGATCCACGTCAGAAAACCGAGACACCGGTCAACCGCTGGATCAACGGTAGCCCTGCCTGGGGCATCAGCCTATCCAATGGATCTCTGGGGTCTTATGCACGATGGGCGCGGGCACAGACTTCGGGTGCCCCACGATAATCGGTGCCACGGGCATCCACTCGGCGGGCAGGCCGAGCGCCTGCTTACCCTGCGGCGTATTCAGAAAGCCCTGGGCGAAACCGATCCAGCACGTCCCGAGCCCCTCGGCATACGCCGCGAGCATCAGGTTCTCGGCCGCCAGGGCACAGTCTTCGACAATCCACTGATTGGGCGCGTTGCCCGAGATCAGCACCAGGACCGGCGCGTGGTAGAAAATCTGAAAACTGTCCTCGCTGAGCAACGCTTGGAAGTGGCTGGAGTGCGTTCCGGCGGGCGTGGTGGCGAGCATCCAGGCCCTGGCTTCGCGGGAAACCCGCTCCAGCAGCGCCTGGTCGCGGATCACCGTGAACGTCCACGGTTGTTGGTTCATCGCGCTGGGCGCCTGGGCGGCGGCATCGATCAAGCGACAAATGAGTTTTTCATCGAGCGGTTCTGGCGTGTAGTCACGTGTCGAGCGCCGGCCGGCGATTGCCTTGGTTACGTTCATGGGTGCATGCCTCCATCAGGGCGATTCAAATCGAAGCAAGGCGCGAGCAGGCGCTCAACCTTCAGGGAACGACGGTTGGGCTGGCGGTTCTTTTTCTGGGATATCGGTAATGGTCGCTTCGGTCAGCAGCAGGATACTGGCGACGGAAACTGCATTTTCCAGGGCAATACGCACGACTTTGGTCGGATCGATGATGCCGGCTTCGTACATGTCGACATAGGTATTGGCGGACGCATCAAAGCCAATGTTGCCCGGCTCCGCCAGCATGCGCGCAACGACCACGCCGGCGTCCACCGCCGAGTTTTCCGCAATGCGCCGCGCCGGTGCTTCCAATGCCCGACGCAGTATCTGCAGGCCGGTGCGGACATCGCCCTCCTGCCGGGCTTCCTCGGCGGCGATCAGCGGCACCGCTTTAAGCAGCGCGAGGCCGCCGCCGGGGACAATCCCTTCGGTGATCGCCGCGCGGGTCGCCGAGATCGCGTCATCCAGGGCGTCCTTGCGCGCTTTCATTTCGGCTTCGGACGGCGCGCCGACCCGGATCACCGCGACGCCGCCGGACAGCCTGGCCAGCCGCTCCTGCAGCTTTTCACGGTCGTAATCGCTGGTGGTAGCCGCCATTTGCCCGCGGATCTGCTGCAGGCGTGCGTCGATCGCTGCGCGTGTACCGGCGCCGCCGATCAGCGAAGTGCTGTCCTTCGACACCACCACCCGATGGGCCCGCCCCAACTGCTGCAGGTCGACCTGTTCGAGGCTGATCCCCAGTTCGTTGGAGACCACCGTGGCGCCGGTCAATACGGCCATGTCCTGCAGCATGTCCTTGCGCCGGTCGCCAAAGCCCGGGGCCTTGATCGCCACGGCCTTGAGCACGCCGCGGATGTGGTTGACCACCAGCGTGGTCAACGCTTCGCCTTCGATGTCATCTGCGATCAACACCAGGGGCTGACCGCTTTTGGCGACCTGTTCCAACAACGGCAGCAAGTCTTTGAGTACGCCGATCTTGTGGTCACAGAGCAGCAGGCAGGCATCGTCGAGTTCGACCTGCATTTTCTCGGTGTCGGTGACGAAATAAGGTGAGACATAACCCCGGTCAAAGCGCATGCCCTCCATGACCTCGACCACCGTTTCGGTGGTCTTGGACTCTTCGACGCTGACCACGCCTTCAACGCCGACCTTCTCCAGCGCGTCGGCCACCAGTTGACCGATGACCGCGTCGTTATGCGCCGACAGCGTCGCCACCTGGGCTTTTTCCTTGGGCGTGCTGACGGGTCTGGACTGCGCCGCCAGCGACTCGACGACCAGCAGCAGGCCCCGATCCAGGCCGCGCTTGAGATCGATCGCGCTGGCCCCCGCGACCACGTTGCGGATGCCATCGGCCAGGATCGCATGGGCCAGCACCGTTGACGTGCTGGTCCCGTCGCCGACCGCGTCACCCGTGCGTTCCGCGGCCTGGCGCAGCATTTGCGCGCCGAGGTTCTCCTCGGGGTCCTGCAGGTCAATGCGTTTGGCAATCGTGACGCCGTCATTGCAGACCGTCGGGTTGCCCCACTTGTTCTGCATCAACACCGACTTGGACTTCGGCCCCAGCGTCACGCGCACCGCGTCCGCCAATTGGGTGGCGCCGCTGAGGATCTTCTCGCGGGCAGCCGCGCGAAACACGATTTTACTGTGAGCCATCAGGGTGCTCTCCTCTCACGTCGACGGAACTTGCATGCTTCTCTGAAGTGCCTGCGGCGAGGTTGACTTTTATCAACAAACTCACACCCCTTGCCGACGCCCGCCGCAACGCTTACACCGGCGGTCGCCGGGCGCTCTGCGAGTTGACAAAAATCAACCCGCTCGGGCGGAAACAGCGTCCAAATCAACCTGTGAAATCCACCCGATCGTCAACACGTGGGTTTGCCCCTCTCGATGCGTCAGGAGAAACACCATGGACAAGTATCAGCAGAGTCAGAAAAACAAGCTGTTCAAAACGCCGCCCCATGATCCCTATTGCTTGCCGCGGGTTGAAGGTTCGGCGGTGTGCCCGCAGTGCGACGCGGTGTATCAGGCCGGAAACTGGACCTGGAACCGACCTGAAAACGCGGTGGTGCATAACGCGCAAACCGTCACCTGCCCGGCCTGCCGCCGCATCGCGGACAACATGCCGGCCGGCACCCTGATGCTATCGGGCGGCTTCTTGCAAAAGCACCATGATGAAATCATCCACCTGATCGAAAACACCGAAAAAACCGAAATGGCCGAGCATGCGCTGGAGCGCATCATGCGCGTGACGGAGGTGGCGGACGACCTGATGGTGACCACCACCGGCATTCATCTGGCCAATCGCCTGGCGCATGCACTGGAAGGCGCATTCAAAGGCAAGGCGCAGTACCGCTATGGTGATAGTCAGTACGGCGTGAACGTCACGTGGGCACGTAACGAGTAACCCCTCACGCCACGCTACGGCGCAGCGCGAGCGCGGCTCAACCGCTGGCGACGGTAAAAGAGCCGCTTGACCCATTCCGCCGCGCCCATGTAGGCCAGGCTGATTGCCAGCACTGTCAGCAGGATCGGCAGTGGCAAGGGCACCAGGCCGAACCAGGACGCGATCGGGCTGTAAGGTAGCCCGACGGCCAGCAGGCCGATGGCCGCGGCGCTGAGCAACAGCAGTGTGGCCGGGCGGCTTTGGTAGAACGGGCGGTAGGTTCGCACGATGAAGATTGTCAGCAGTTGGGTCAGCAACGATTCGACGAACCAGCCGCTGCGAAACACTTCCGGGCCCTTTTCCGCCAGCAGGTACAGGGCCGCGAACGTGAGCACATCGAACAGCGAACTGACCAGCCCGAACACCACCATGAAGTTGCGGATTTCCCTGATATTCCAGCGGTGCGGGGTGTTTTCCCATTCGCGGTCGACGTTGTCGCTGGCGATCCCCATGGAGGGGATATCGGACAGGAAGTTGTTGAGCAGTATCTGCTTGGCCAGCATCGGCAGGAACGGCAATACCAACGAAGCCAGGGCCATGCTGATCATGTTGCCGAAATTGGCGCTGGAGACGATGGAAATGTACTTCAAGGTATTGGCAAAGGTATGCCGGCCCTCTTCGATGCCTTCGCGCAACACGTCGAGGTTGTGCTCCAGCAACACGAAGTCGGCGGCCTGTTTGGCCACGTCGGCGGCGTTATCCACCGAGATCCCGATATCGGCGACTTGCAGCGCCGGGGCATCGTTGATGCCATCGCCCATATAGCCGACAACGTGCCCGGTCTTCTGCAGGGCGCGGATGATGCGTTCTTTCTGGTTGGGGTCGACCTCGGCAAAGAGCGTCGTCAGTGGCGCCAGGTGCATCAACGCTTCGTCTTTCATGGCCGCCAGCTCGGCGCCGGTGATGATGCGCTCTACGGGCAGGCCCACGGCCATGCCGACATGGCGGGCGACCAGATGGCTGTCGCCACTGATGATCTTGACTTGCACACCCAGGCGCTCAAGGTTGGCGAGGGTGTCTTTCACCCCCGGCTCCGGCGGGTCGAAGAACAACAGAAAACCGCGGAAGGTCATGGCCTTTTCTTCATCCCGGCCGTAGTGCGGCTGGTCCGGCAAGACCCGCGTGGCCAGGCCCAAAACCCTGAAGCCCTGCTCGCTCCAGTCGGCGAAACGCTGAGCGATGGCGGCCCGCTCGGTATCGCTCAGCGCCAGCAACTGTTCGCCGCGGCGCACCTGTGTGCAAACCTCGAGCACATTGTCCAGCGCCCCCTTGGTCACCATCAGCCGGGCGGCCTCAGGCGCATTCGCGACCACCACGCTCAGGCGCTTGCGCACGAAGTCATACGGCACTTCATCGAGCTTGCTCGCGCCGGGGCATGGCGCCAGGGTTTTGCCGGCCAGGGTGATCGCATCGTCCATGGCGTTGCGCATGCCGGTCTGCAGGCTGGAGTTGAACACCGCCAGTTGCAGGATCGTGGCATCGGCATTGCCCGCCAGATCCATGGCGCCGTCCAGCACGACGACGCCGCGGGTCAGCGTACCGGTCTTGTCGGTACACAGGATGTCCATCGCCCCGAGGTTTTCAATCGCATTGAGGTGACGCACGATGACCCCTTTGGCGGCCATGCGTTGCGCGCCTTTGGCCAGCGTGATGCTCAGGATCGCCGGCAACAGTTCCGGCGACAGCCCGATGGACAACGCGATGGCAAACAACAGGGTGTCGAGCGCGGGACGATGCAGCAGGATATTGATGCCGAACACCACGATCGTGATCACCAGCATCACCCGCAACAGCAAGCTGCCGAAGCGACGCAGGCCGCGCTCGAACTCCGTCTCGGGCGGGCGCAGCGTCAGGGTCTTGGCAATGCGCCCGATCTCACTGTCCGAGGCGTAGCGCGTGACCAGCACCTCGGCGGTGCCGCTGCGCACCGAGGTGCCCATGAACACGCAATTATGCCGCTGCCCGAGCGTGGCATCGGCGGCGCAGTCGCCCGGCAATTTTTCCACCGGGAAGGTTTCACCGGTCAGCAGGCCTTCACCGATGAAGCAATCGAGCGCCTGCAGGATCCGACCATCGGCCGCGATCAGGCTGCCGGCGCTGAGTATCAGGATATCCCCCGGCACCACCTCGCTGGCGGCGATGTCCACGGCCTTGCCGTCGCGCCGCACCGTGGCGCGCAGCGCGATCTTGCTGCGCAGTTGCTCCACCGCCGTACTGGCGCGATTTTCATACCAGGCGCTGAGAACCGCGCTGATCAGCACGATGCAGCCGACAATCGCCGCATCCAGCCAATCCCCCACCACCACGGCGACCAGCGCACCCACGATCAGGATCAGCACCAAGGGCGTCCGCATTTGCTCCAGCACCAACCGGGCCAGGCCGCGCGGTCGGTCTTTGGGCGTGGCCGGCGCGCTGCGCACCCGCGCGTTGGCGTCGGCCTCGCTCAAGCCCTGCGGCGTGCTGTGCAGGCTGCTGAACACCTGGCTGACTGGCGGGCTCCAATAATCGCCGGTTGCCACGCGGGTGGGCGGCTTGACGTTGGATCGCCATTCACGATGGGCCAACCAGAGGCCGGGCAGCATCGGCAACCAGAACGTCAGCCCGCGGAATAACAACGTGGCGGAAAGCGCCACCGCAATGTTCACCCCCACCCAATGCAGCGTGACCACCGCCGCCGCTTCAAAGGCGCCGAGCCCGCCCGGCACAATGCCGATACTGCGCAGCACGCTGGCCAGCATAAAACCGGCAAACAGCCCCAACGGCGGCGCGGACACACCCAGCGCGCGCACCAGCACCCACAATGTGGCGCTGTCGAGCACAATGATCACCAATTCCAGCAAGGTAATCCGCCAGAGTAACCCTTGGCTGCGTACCAGTTGCTTGTCGGCCCCGGTGAGCAATGACGCAATTCTGGCGACAATCGGAAAATGTCGCCCCGGCAAATGCGCGACCAGGCGCCGATTGCCGGCCAGCCTTGGCGTGACCACTGCCAGCAACAGGCTGACGGCAACGAACACCAGGCACGCCGTCACCACCGCAGGCGTGGCATGGCCCTGGAAGATCACCACCGGTAACGCCACGCCGACCGACACTGCATAGGCCAGGAAATACCCGGACAAATCCAGCACCAGGCTCGCCAGCACCAGCGGTTTTGCGAACCCGAGGCGGACGAAGGAGGCCACGACCGCAAAGGCGCCGCTGATGCCGGAGGACGGCAGGGCCTGATCGACAAACAGCTTCATCACGCTGAGTTTGCCTGCCTCCCAGAGTGAAAGCGGCTGCGTCCCGGCCCTGAGCACCACCCGAAAGACCTGCCCTTGCGCCATATACGTCAGGACTTGCAACGCCAGGGCGCCGACCAGCCACAGCGGCTCTGCCTGGGTCAGCAAGCGTGTGAAGGATTCGACGTCGGTGAATTGCAGCGCCACGCCGACCACTGTCGCAAACATCGCGGCGCCGAGCAGCCACGTCAGCCACAGCGCGGAACGGCTGTAATGCTGTTCCTCTTCAGGTACAGCCGGATCGATGAAACCAGCAGTGGGCGGTTTGACAGGCATGCCGTGCCCCTGAGCGAATCAGCAGAGATTCCGATTCTGGCGCGGTCTGGGCGGGGCCGTTTGATCCAGGTCAACCTGCCCCTGGACGGTCTGTTAGTCCCCATCACGCTTTCTGACCTTGATCAATACGCCTGCCGCGCATCCCCCTCAGTGTGAACAGGGCCGTTCTTCGACCCCACTGTGCGCTGGAGCCCCCCATGCTAGCTAATCAACACACCGCTGCTCTGATTGCCGAGATGGATAAAGCCTCGTCCGCCGAGCATTGGCTGGAAAAACTGCACGACGGAACGCATGTGCTTATCCGTCCGTTGTCGACGCACGATCACCTGGGCCTGCTGCATTTTTTCCAGCGGTTGTCGCCGCTGTCACTGCGGTTCCGGTTTTTGGGCGCGGTGACCCATGTCGATGCGAGCGCAATCGATACACTGCTGAGCGAGTCGGCGCAGATCAGCCGCGGCTACCTGGCCTTGGTCCACCATGACGGCGAGTTGCAGGTAATCGGTGTCAGCCGCTACCGGCGTGCCACCGATCAGGACGAACAGTGCGATTGCGCGGTCGCCGTCGCCGACCCGTGGCTGCGCAAGGGCCTGGGCCGTTTATTGCTGGGGCATCTGATCGATGCCGCCAAGCGTGAGGGGTTTCACAAAATGTGCTCGACGGACCTGTCGACCGATTACCCGATTCATGGCTTGTACAAGCAATTGGGTTTTACCTCGGCCTATCTGGGCCGGGATTTTGATCGCATCGTTCACGAGCTGGAACTGTAGACGCGCACGCCGCCCGACCATTCACTGCGGTTCCAAGTGGTAGCGCGATTGCACCAGATGCGCGATCTGTTCCTGGGCATCCCGGAGCGGTACAGACGCATCGTTTTCCAGCAGACGGGTTTCGTTGGCCAGCACGTCGTCGCGGATCACCTCGCGAAACCAGTTGGAAAAGTCCCCGGCCTCGCGGTGTTGGCGGAACGCGGGATCGTCCAGGCGCGCGAGCGAAGACAAAAACTCCGCAAGGTTCGAGGCGCGCTGGTCAAGGCTGGGAAAGTAGAATGCATGCCAGGCGCCCACATCCCCGACCGCATACTTGCCGCTGTGGCGATGATGTTTCTGCTCGGGTTGCTGCTGCGCCATCAGCACCACGTCGCCGCCATGACGAACGTCCCACAGACAGAAATAGTCGGGCGCGGATGAGCGCGCCGGGAATTCGGGGCAGCGTCGCTGCGTATGCTGGGCGTAGCGTTGGACCAGTTCGCGGGCGGTGCTGCCCAGGGTCACCAGTACGTCTACCGCGTCCAGCAGCGACGGGCAGACTTGATCGAAGTCCAGGGCAACGATGATCGCCCCCATATTCGCCAGAAACCCCGGAGGCCAAGCGGCGCAATGGGGCAGCATGTAGTGGGCCTCGTCCACGACCATCCAGTACGGGCGGCCGGTGCTGCTGCGTAGCTGCTGGATAAACGGCAGTAATTCGCCGAACAGCTGCACGCGGGCGGCCGGGTCCAGGGCCAGGGTGCTCACCACCACGTTAAGCCGCGCCTGTAACAGGTGATGCAACGATTCTTCGGTTGTCGGCGGAGTGGTCAGGCCACCGACCGTGACCGCACCGTCCAGCGACAGATAGTCGCCTTCCGGATCAATGATGCAGAAGCCCTGGTGGGCCTCGACCATGCGTTCTGTCAGCCAGGTCACGTAGCTCGACTTGCCGGAGCCTGAATTGCCGATCACCAGCAGCACCGATTCCGGCGGCAACCACACCTTGCGTGCATCGGCGGTTCGCCCCAGTTGCACGCCGATACGCTCGACTGGCACCAGCGCGGCGTCCTTTTGCAGCAGCATGTCTATCAGCTCGCAGACCCCGCGTCCGTGATCCTGGCTCAGGCAGATGTCCGCGCGGGCCTTGATTGAGTCGATCGCGTTGTTCACCGCCGCCGCACAACCGCAGATCGCGAGAAACGCGTGGTCATTTTCGGCGTCGCCCACACCGACCACGTTCAGTTCGCAGATGCCCAGCCTCAGCAACGCGGCACTCAGCCCCGATGCCTTGTTCACCCCCGTCGGCAGGACCATGATCGCGTCCTTGTTGAACGTCATCTGCAGCTCCAGGCCCAGCTCGCGAATCGAGCTGATCACCGCGTCCTCGAACGGATGCCAGGTGGCGATGACGGACCTGCCGACGGACAAGGATGAAACCCCTTTGTCGCGCAGGCGCTCGACCAGTTCGGTGGAGGCCGAATCGGCGATGAGTTCCTCGGTGTCAGTGCGCGGGTCGTACAGGAGCGCGCCATTCTCCACGACCACCAGGTCAAACAGATCGAGCTGGGTAAAATGATGCTTGAGCGCCTGCAACTCCCTGCCGGTAATCAACAGCAACTTGCGACCGCTGGCCTTGAGGCTGGCAAGCGCTGTACAGACGTGTGCGGGAACATTGCCGTTTTCGGCAATGGTTCCGTCATAGTCGACCGCCAAGGCTAAGAAATGCATGTTCGCTCCATGACGGGTTGGGTTGTACAGGCTCGCGCTAAGAAGATGAAACCTTGCCATTGATTCCGGGCAGCGGCTCGCTGGGCAAAGGTTCCTTGTGCAGGTACTTTTCGAACCAATCGCCGGTCAGCCTGGCTACGTCCGCCAGTGTGCCCGGCTCTTTGAAAAGGTGCGTCGCGCCTTTGACGACCTCCAGGCTTTGTGTGCAGTGCAACGCCCGACTGGTCCGCACATTCAAGCGCAGGATCATCGGGTCTTCCGCGCCCACCACTTGCAACGTCGGCGCTTTGACCTCGCACAACGCCTGGGCGGCCAGATCGGTGCGCCCGCCTCGACAGACCACCGCCCGCACACCGCCCACGTGAGCCGCGGCGACCAGCACGGCGGCGGCGCCCGTACTGGCACCGAACAAGCCCATGGCAAGTCGGCGTAATTCAGCGTCTCGGGTGATCGCGTCGATGACCTTGACCAGTCGATCGGCGAGCAATGCAATATCAAAACGCAGCACACCGGTCAGGTTATCCCAGCGCTGCTCTGTCCTTGTCAGCAGGTCGATCACCAAGGTGCCCATCCCGTGGCGCGCCAGGTACTCCGCGATAAAATGGTTACGCGGGTTCGAATGACCGCCGCCACTGGCATGGACGAGAACGACCAGGCTTTCGGCGCCTCGCGGCAATCGCAGATCACCGGCCAATTCATAGCCGGTAAAGTTAAACTTTTTGTATTGAAGCTCAGATACTGCAACACCGCAGTGAGAGGCCATTAGTTGAATACCTTCGTATATAACCTTTTCGAGGGGCAAGGTACTTCAAGAGTGGCTTCATCTTTCTTTTTGATTGTTCGTCAGGTCGATGGATTGGGCAAGAACGCCTATCAGGTTAAAACCGAAAAAAGCCCGGCCTGCTCTGTTGGATACACGACGATGACCTGAAGCCTCTGGGGGGGTAAACTGCGCTTTTCCGGCAAAGCGTACTTGATAAATATCAAACGCACGGCCATCCACGTTTCAAATCGGACATTTGACGTGCAATACACCACTCACCGACATGTCCACGGACAATCAGCCGTACAGTCGACGCAATAACCCAGGTAAAAGATGCGGCACGTCTTTGGCCAGTAACCCCGGGCCGAATTCGGCAGCGGCCACATCATGCAACCACACGCCCGCTGCCGCAGCCGGAAAGGCCGGCATGCCCTGGGTCCGCAGCCACCGAATAATGCCGCCCAACAGCTCGCCGGTGGCGGCCGAGGGCACACTGCAATGGATCACGGCGCGGCCATCGGGGCAGGCAATCACCGTGTCACTGCCGCGATGCACAACCACAGCCGAGCCGTGCTGGGCAGCGGCTCGAGTGCGGGTCAGTTTGTCGCCGACGAAGTCGAACATCCGCCGAAATTCGCTCTCGTGAAGGGTCAGCACCTGCGTGGCATCCGCCGCAACGACCGCTGGGTGCCCCGCGACAGTATCGAGACCGGCTCGCGGTAAATCGGGCAGCCACAACCCAGGGTGATTCTCAAATGCCTGGGGGACGATGGCGTCGAGCACCGCTTCGGGCGTGCCAATATCGGCCACAATCACTTCGCCACACAGATCGCGCCCCGGTAACAGCAGATGCCCCGGTTTTTTGCGAAAAAACGTCACCGTCAGCACCGCCGCCACCGCGCCCAACGACTCACCGCTATCGCCCATCACGCCGCTGGGCGTGTCGACCGCGACAATCGGCACCGTGCCACGGCCAGCCGCAGCCAGGGTGTCCAACACCTGCCCCTCCAGCGCACGGGCGAGACCGGCGCCGAACACCGCGTCGACAATCAGCTCGGCCCCTTCAAGCACCGCGGGGCTCAGGGCTTGCACCTCGCCGGGCCAGCGCTGTGCATGTTGCCCGGCTTCGCCTTTCAGCGCGGCGCGACTGCCCCACATCGCCACCCGCACCGGCCAGCCTGCTTGCGCAAGCCGGTACGCGCAGACAAAACCATCGCCGCCATTGTTGCCCGGCCCGCAGAGCACGAGCAGCGGCCGGGGTGTCCAGCGCCGCTGGATTTCGTGTGCCACCGCCGCGCCGGCATTGCTCATCAACTCGAAAGACGACACGCCGGCAACCACCGAAAGCCGGTCGGCTTCCGCCATCTGGCGCACCGTCAGCAAGGCCGCCTGGCGCGCGCCGTTATCGAGGTCGGGACTCAACGTGTTCATGCTTTTCACACTCTCGATCGCTACTGAAGTCACTCACCGCCTGCGCGGTGACGTCGCCCCGCTCGGCTACCCCAAGCCTCTGACCGCCTCGATCATCTTGACCAGGACGGCCTGTGCATCGCCGTACACCATGTTGCAGTTTTCCGCATAAAACAGCTGGTTCTGAATACCAGCATAGCCCTTGCCCTCCCCGCGCTTGACCACGTACACGTGATGAGCCTTGTCCACATCCAGGATCGGCATGCCGTAGATCGGCGAAGCTTTGTCGTTGCGCGCGGCGGGGTTGACCACGTCGTTTGCCCCGATCACCAACACCACATCGGTGTCGGCGAAATCGGTGTTGATGTCGTCCAACTGGAAGATCAGGTCGTAAAGCACACCGGCCTCTGCCAGCAGCACGTCCATTTGTCCCGGCATACGCCCCGCCACCGGGTGGACCGCGAATCGCACAAGCACGCCGTGGGCCTGTAACAACTTCACGAACTCATAGAGCTTTTGTTGGCCCTGCGCCACGGCCAGGCCATAACCGGGCACGATGATGACTTTATTGGCGTACCGCATGGCGACGCCGGCATCACTCGCCGCCGTCGGCTTGAGCTCACCCACGATCGCCGCGCCTTTGCGCACGGGTTGGCCACCAAATCGGGCAAACAACACATGCGCGACCGTGCGATTCATGGCCTTGGCCATCAGCAATGTGAGCAACACGCCCGCAGCGCCGACCAGCATGCCGGCGATCATCATGGCCGGAACCTGCAACACAAACCCTTCCAGGCCGACCGCCAGGCCGGTGAAGGCATTGTAGATGGAGATGACCACCGGCATGTCGGCACCGCCGATGGGCAACGTCATCAGCACACCGAACAACAGCGCGCAGCCGAAGAACACTCCAATCAACCACAGCACGCCGTTCAACGAACCGTGTTCGGCGTGCATGACCACCATCAGCCAAGCGCCTACGCACAGCGTCACCAGCATCAGCAAGGCGTTGATCAGTTGCAGGCCTTTCATGTGCAGTGGCTTGTTGATGCGGCCATCCAGCTTGGCCCAGGCAATCAACGAGCCGGATAACGAAATCGCACCGATCAACGCGCCGAACAAGGTGCCGGCCAATGCGGAAAGGTCGAACACTCGGCCCCCGAACAACTCCATGGCGGCGATCGCAGCGGCGGCGCCCCCGCCCATGCCGTTGTATATCGCCACCATCTGCGGCATGGCGGTCATGGCCGCCTTGCGCCCGCTCCACCACGCTGCGCCACCGCCCAGCAGCAGCGCGACGAGCGCGAGGCTGACGTTGACAGGCAAATGTGGCCGGGCCGCCTCACTCACCGAAAATACGTAGAGAAAACTCACGATAACGGCGGCCGCCATGCCCCAACCGGCGACATGGATGCCACCGGCCGCCGTGACCGGCGAAGACATGCGCCACAACCCGAAAATCAGTAGAAAAGCGGCGAAGAAATACACCAGCCCTATCAGCCACTGCGACGTCATAATCAGCATGATCAAACCTCAAACCTTTTCAGGCTTCCGGGTGGCAGAGTGATGAGCTTTGCGCCGCTTGGGTTCCGGCGCGCTGGTCTGGAACATCGCCAGCATCCGGCCCGTGACGGCGTACCCGCCCGCGGCATTCCCCGCGCCCAGCAACACCGCGACAAAACCAGCCGCCTGTTCGGCCACGCTCGCCGCATCGAGCAGGCCGATAAGCCCTCCGATCACCACGATGCCATGGATAAAATTCGAGCCCGACATCAACGGCGTGTGCAGAATCGCCGGGACCCGCCCGATGATGACCCAGCCGGCGAACGCGGCGAGCATGAAAATATAAAGCCCGACGAAGCCAACACTGTTCATGAGGTCTTCTCCTGGGTTGCGGCATCCGCCGGGTTCAGCGAATGCATGAGTTTGCCGGCGTGGGTGAGTACCGTTTGCGCCAGAATCTGATCGTCCCAATCGATGCTGATGACGTTGTTCTTCAACATCAGCGCCAACAGGTTGAACTGATTTTTCGCATACAGCAGGCTGGCGTCCTGGCTCAAGGATGAGGGCAGATTCAACGGCGCCATCAGGGTTACCCGACCGATCGTGACGGTCTGTCCAGGCACGCAGCCTTCGCAGTTGCCGCCGCCTTCGGCGCCAAGATCGACGATCACCGCGCCAGGTTTCATCCCGGCAAGCTGTGCGGCACTGATCAGCCGCGGAGACGGCCGCCCCGGCACTGCCGCCGTGGTAATGACCAGGTCCGCCTGTTGGATATGCTCCGTCAGCACTTGAGCGACTTGGGTTTTCTCTGCCTCACTCAGCTCCCGTGCATAGCCGCCCTTGCCTCGCGCATCGACCCCGACATCGACAAACTCGGCCCCCAGGGACCGCGCCTGTTCCGCGGTTTCCGGGCGCACGTCGTAGCCCTCCACCACCGCGCCCAGGCGATGGGCAGTCGCGATCGCCTCCAGCCCCGCCACGCCCAACCCCAGGACCAATACCCGCGCCGGCCCCACGATACCCGCCGCGGTGGTGACTTTTGGCAGGATGCGAGACATCTGCACCGAGCCCAGTTGGACCGCATAGTACCCAGACAACGCCGACTGACTGGACAGTGCATCCATCGACTGGGCCCGCGTGATGCGCGGCAGGCGCTCCATGGCAAAACACGTGATTTGGCGCTCCAGTAAACGTTGCACCAAGGCCGGATTCTTCTGCGCATACACAAAACACAGGAGTACCGACCCGGGCTTCATCTTGCCTACGACTTCCAGCGAGGGCGCCTGCACAGCGAGAAGCACATCGGCCTCATGCAGCCACTGTCCGCCGCTGGACACGAACAGCACATCCGAATAAGCAGCGTCCGGCAAAAAACTCGCTTCACCCGCCCCCGCCTGCATATGAAGCCTTGCCCCCAGCGCGCATAACTTTGCGCAGAGGCCAGGCACGAGGGCCACACGTCGTTCGTGCGGGTGGGTTTCTTTCAGCACAGCCACATTGACGTACATCGCGCGCTCCGTTGAAGGCACCCGCGCATGGCCGGGCACCCGGAATGTAAACAGGACAAGGCTTCAGACCGGCGCCTGAGCCAACACGTAACGCACCAGTTTTTTATTCACGAACTGCTGGATACCCATGTCGCCCAACTCGCGGCCATAGCCGGAGTCCTTGATGCCGCCAAAGGGCAACTCGGCATCGCTCCAACTGATGTTGTTGATGAACATCATCCCGGTCTCGACGCGACTTGCCACACGACGCCCCCTGTCCAGGTCACGTGTGAACACCGAGCCGCCCAGGCCGAAGTCGGAGTCGTTGGCCAGGGCGATCGCGGCGTCTTCGTCCTTGACGCGGAAAAACAGCGCCACCGGGCCGAAGAACTCATCCCGGAACGCCGGGTTTTCAGGGGCGATGTCAGTGAGAATGGTCGGCGTCATAAAGGCGCCGGGGCGATCGATACGTGTGCCCCCGAGCAGAACCTTCGCTCCGTGATCGGTCGCCGTGCGAACCTGCCCGAGCAACTGCACCAATGCCGCTTCCGAAGACAGCGGGCCCAGGGTCGTCGCTTCGTCCATGGGATCGCCGGGTTTCAGCGCCGCGAGCCCGGCCTGAAAGTCCTTCAGGAAGGCATCGGCGACCTTATCCACGACAATGAAGCGTTTTGCCGCGCAACAGGTCTGCCCGCAGTTGTACATCCGCCCCCAGATCGCCCATTTGACGGCCAGCTCCAGGTCGGCGTCTTCCAGCACAATGAATGCGTCGCTGCCGCCCAGCTCCATGGAAGACGGTTTCAGGTTCTGCCCGGCCCAGGCCGCCAGGCTGCGGCCCGCGGCGACACTGCCGGTCAGTGCAACCCCGCGAACACGCGGGTCATCGACCACCTGTCTGGACTGTTCATGGGAGATCGACAAGTTGGTATAAAGCCCGGCAGGCGCGCCGGCTTCGAGCAGGATTTGCTCGAAGGCCATCGCGCATTGAGGCACGCAACCGGCATGCTTGATCACCAGCACGTTGCCTGCCATCAAATGCGGACCGGCCACGCGAGCCAACTGATAGAACGGAAAGTTCCACGGTTCGACCCCGAAAATCACGCCGATGGGACTGCTTTCCATGTGCGCCTCGCCTTGGCTCGGCTCCAGCGCTTGCGGGGCCAGGAAGCGTTCCGCGTTCTTGGCGTAGTACGCCATAATATCGGCGCTGAATTTGACTTCGCCTCGGGCCTCGTCGATGCGCTTGCCCATTTCCAGCGTGATCTTACGGGCCAGGGCATCGAAGCGCTGATGCATCAATTCACCGGCCTTCGCGATGATCGAGGCGCGCTGGGCATACGTTGTGTGTTTCCACGTCGCATAGCACTGCGCCGCAGCCGCCAGTTTGTGCTCCAGTTGCTCAGCCGTCAGCGTATCGAATTGTGCGAGCAACTCGCCGTTGTATGGATTGATCGTTGTATAAGCCATAACGGTTGCCTTCCCATGAGATTGAGTTAACCAACGTCAACCGGCTACCTTCAGCCGCCGTCCCCACGAACCGGCATTACGTTGGCCTGAATGCATTCAGCTGGCTAGCGTCGGAAACTACTTACGTCTCCCCTCTTGAGCCCAGGCCAGAGCCTGAAGAGCGGGCACTCTAACGGTGCCTTCGGCGCACTTCGTTGGCGCAAAGCGCGGTGATGTGAACCGAAAGGCGGCCTGAACAAGGCGCTCAGCGTGAACGGCCTGCTCGCTCGCGATCAACCGAGCGGTTTAGAACCGTCGGGGCTCGGTAAATACTTACATAGATCAATTAAGCCGCCTTACAAACTGCATAGGATTGCGCATCAGGCAATACGACTTTGCGTCTTGCCAGGAGGGGTAATCATGCAAGTCAAGCAATCCATGTCGGAAGAGGTGTTGCCACGTCAGGCATCAGGCCCGGCATCGGCCTACTGTCCCCTCCCCGCTGAACGGTTGGGCGGCATCGATCAGAAACTTCGCCAGACCGCGCAATTGGTTTCACTCATCGTCGGGCAGCTTGAGGCCTGTGAATTCGACCCCGCGACACCGGCGCGCAGGGTGCTTGAACAATTGGATGCCACGCTGGAGAAATTGTTGAGTCGATTCGGGCTCGACCAACCCGCACCCGCGACAGACTATGATCGCCACGCAGCGGTGGATTTCCCCATACAGGCCCTCTTCAAGGCATTGGCTCAAGACTTTTTGCCGTTGGCCGCCGCCCAGCACCGCAACCTGCGAATCGTGCCGTGTTCGTCGTGGGTCAGGAGCCTTCCCGATTGCCTCAGGCAACTCTTGAGCGGTCTGCTTGCCAACATCATGGACAGTACCAGTACGCTACGCCTGACACTGGGCTGCAGGCGCCACGCGGAGTGGCTGAGCATCGAGCTGTGGTTCGCGGGCTGCAAAAGCCGCGACGACGCCTTGCGTATCGTGTCGATGCCTGTCTATGAGGCTTCGCTGCCGGGTGCCTGTGGCAAGCCTGCCCTTCGCTCGATAGCGGAGTTCAGCGCGATGCTGGGTTTACAGCTACAGGTCAAAACCGCTGACGAACGCGCGACGCTGATCTCCATCAGCGCGCCGTTATCGCCGTCAGTCGCTCAGCCCGGCGCGCGCAGACAACAGAACGCTCGAGCGCTGGGCATGGCTCGCACGTGCCTGCTGTTGATCGTGGAACCGGACGCCCTGCTAGGCGATATGCTCAGTTGCGGTTTGGGGGCACTGGGCTATCGAACGGCAGCGGTCCGCGATAGTGTCGCCGCGTTGGAATGGATCGCGCGCTCGGGCATTCAACCGGACCTGATCTTGACCGAGCACGTGCTCGAGCGGTCCTCGGACGGCGTCCAACTGGTGCAAAAGATTCGCGATCAATTCAGTCGAGCCACACCCGCGGTCATATTGACCGCCGAGACGAAAAAGCAGGTTTCCCAGTCCGCCCTGACCGCCGACTGCATGCTCCTTCGCAAACCGGTGAGCCTGAACCTGCTGCGCGTCACCCTCGCCAGTGCATTGAGTACACACGCCGAAGTACACGCTGTTCACGCCATGCCCCCGTCGCGCCAACCCGTCATTTACGTGGTGGACGACGACGCCGCGCTGCGCAGCGACTTGCGCACGCTATTGGAGTCGGAAGGTTACCTGGTGCGCGACTACGGCGCTGCCGAGCAGTTTCTCGACAGTTATACCGCTGACCAACCGGGCTGCCTGATCATTGATGCGCGCCGCTCGGGCATCAGCGGGCTTGAGACGGTGGCCCGTCTTAAAGCACAGGGCGACGAGTTGCCCGTTCTGATGATCAGTTGCAACAGCCGCGTTGCCGATGTCGTCGATGCGATGAAGGCTGGGGTATGCGACTTCATTGAAAAGCCGTTTCGTTATCAGCAGCTGTTAACCAGCGTGAAGAAAGCGTTGGCCAGCCAAGTCGCAACCGAGAGTTCCCAGGTCCTTCGCAAGGCTGCGATTGACCATATCAACCACCTCACCGCACGGCAGCGCCAGATTCTGGCGATGGTGCTGGACGGTCATCCGAGCAAAAACATCGCTGCCAACCTGGGGATCAGTCAACGGACAGTGGAAAAGCACCGAGCGTCGATCATGAGCAGGACCGAAGCCAGGTCGATTCCCGAACTCGCCCGCATCGCCCTGGCAGCCGGCGAAAAAACACTCTCGGCGGCTGCCAATGACAAACGCAATGGACTCATCGGCGGGTAATCGCGGACGGTTATGTCGAACCCGGCGATTCAAGGCCGCTGGGCGATACCATCAGATTGTCGACAACCTTCTGCACACCCGCAGTGCCCGATGCCGTCAACCGCGCCATATCCCGCTCCGGGAGCGATCCGACAACCCCCGAGAGCGTGACTTCCCCACCCTCCACACGCACGTCGATAGCGTGGGCGTCGATGATCGCCTTGCGGCGAAACGCTGATTCGATATCGGTCTTGATGGTTTGCGCAGAGGCGTGGGCCTTGACGACGATATCGTTACTGATCCCCTTGATCCCTTGCAGATAACGCACCGCATAGCCGGCCGTCTGGCGCTGATGCTCAGAATCCACTTCTCCGCTGAGCACCAACCAGCCATCGGTCACGCTGACTTTGACGCGGTGGTCCGCCAGCGAGGTATTCCATTGCAATGCGGAAACGGCGGCCGCGACAAGATCACTGTCGGTCCGCACATGACTGGAAGGCAGCACGACATCGATCTGGTTGAGCAGATCCACGACACCGGCGACATGTGCGACCGCCTGTTCCGCGTGCCAGCGCTCGGCGTGACTGGCGACATTGCCGGAAAGCGTGACGATGCCATCGGACACTTGAACCAAAATCTGATCGGCTTTAAGTGCCAGGTCCCAATTCAGTTCTTCGATCACCTGTTGCCTAAGCTTTTCATCGGTATTCATAAAAAAGCTCCAGAGTTTTTCAAAAGTCTCAATCAGCCAAAGCGTATCCGGTTGCGATGTTTTTCAGCAGGTCGGAAAGTACCCATCCTTGGCGCGGGAGCGGTGATTCAGGCGCGTTTTTTGGCGCTAGACCGGCAAAGGCTGCGCGACCGCCGGCAGTTCGACACTGTCCCGATACTCTGGCACCGACACCGACCAGCCCAGTTCCTGGCTGATGCGCCGCCGCAGCACGTCCGAGGCGTTCGGCTCGCCGTGTACGACGTAGGTGTGTTTCGGCGCACGCTTGAAGCCGCGCAGCCACTGCATGATTTCATCGGCATCGGCGTGTGCGGACAGGGTTTGCATCGGCACCACCTCGGCGTTGATCGGCACGTCCTGACCGTGGATACGCACCGACGGCACACCCGCGACAATCTGCGCGCCACGTGTGCCGCCGGCCTGAAAGCCTGGCACCAACAGGGTGTTGAGCGGGTTGGGCGCCAGCGCCTTGAGGTGGTGCAGCACCCGCCCACCGGTGGCCATGCCACTGGCGGCAATGATGATCGCGGGGGTGCGCTGCTGGTCCAGGTCAATCGACTGTTGCACGGAACACACAAAGTGCGTGCCATCGCACATACCCTGGCAGTCCTCCAGCGACAGCCGATGCTCAGAGCGAAAACGCTGGTACAGGCGGGTGACCTCGGTGGCCATCGGGCTGTTGAGGTAGATCGGCAGGTCCGGGATCGCGTGCTGTTGTTTGAGCCGATACAGGTGATACATCAGCAGTTGCGCGCGCCCCACCGCAAACGACGGCACCAGGGTGATGCCGCGCCGCAGCGCCGTGCGGTTGATCACGTCCGCCAGTTGCTGTTCGGGAGGCTCAGCGGGGTGTCGACGATCGCCGTAGGTGGATTCCACCAGCAGGTAATCGGTCTGCTCGATGGTTTCCGGGGCGAACATCAGGGGATCGTTTGGCCGTCCCAGGTCGCCGGAACACACCAGCGTGACGCCATCGGCGACGACTTCGACCGTCGCCGCGCCAAGAATATGCCCGGCGTCACGCAGCAGGATGGTCAAGCCCGGCGCGATCGCGACCCGGTGGTGCAGCTCGATCGGCCGCAGCAGCTTCAACGCGCGCTCGGCGTCCTGTTCGGTATAGAGCGGCAGCGCCGGGTCGTGCTTGGAGAAACCATGCCGATTGGCGAATTCGGCCTCTTCTTCCTGCAGGCGGCCACTGTCACGCAGGAGGATTTTCGCCAGCTCGCAGGTGGCCGGCGTGGCATACACCGGCCCGCGATAGCCGTTGCGCACCAGTACCGGCAGGTAGCCGCTGTGGTCCAGGTGGGCGTGGGTCAACACGATGGCGTGCAGGTCTTGAACCGGCAGCTGGAACGTGTCCCAGTTGTGCAGGCGCAATTGCTTATAGCCCTGGAACAGGCCGCAATCGATCAGTACGTGCAGGTCGCGATGCTCCAGCAAGTACTTGCTGCCGGTGACCGTACCGGCCGCCCCGAGAAATGTCATACGCATGGCTATGTCCTTGAGGTCTCATGGGATCGGTGGTTTCAGTCAACCCAGGGTGATGGCTTGACGATCATCAAACTGCAGGAGGTGCGGTTCAGCACACTCTCGGCGGTGCTGCCGATCAGCCGGTCAAGCTTGTCGCGATAGACCGTGCCTAGCACCACCACGTCGAATGCATTGCGCCGGGCGAACAAGCTGATCACTTTGTGCGGAATGCCGGTCAGCACATGTTGGCGTTCCTGCTCGACCCCATAGCGTTCGGCGAGCACATCGAAGGCTTCCACCTGCGCGTCATTGACCGCCTCGCCCAAACTGCTATCCAGGCTTTGGGTCGGCACGCTCGTGGGGGTATCGCCCACCACCGACCAGTTGCTGACATTGAGCAGGTGCAGATGGGCATCACACACATGCGCCAATGTCGAAGCCAGTTCGAGCACGCGCTCGTTCAGCCCGTATGTCAGTTCTTCGAGGTGCGACAGGTCAATGGCCGCGAGTACTTTCAACGGTTTGGGGTGCCTGGCGTCGGTGACCAGGTGCAGGCAGGCCGGACAATCGCGCAACAACAGCCAATCCAGGGGTTGATGGAAGGTCCGGTCAAGGGCCGAGACGTGCTGGACGTCCTTGATCACCAGGTCGGCGTGAAAGTCGTTCACATACGCCAGCACGTGCACCAGGTTGGGTTTGGCCCACACCACTTCACAGCTGACCGCCAGCCCCGCACGCCGTTGAAAGCGCACTTGCTGCTCCAACCAGTGGCGATGGACCTGCAGGTAGCCTTCCCTGGCCCGGGCCATCGCGTCATGGTCAAACAGGCCGGCCACCTCCAGCGATGCGACATAATCAAACGCCACAATGTGCAACAACGCGCCGGTTGCAATGGCCAGTGCCTGAGCCCGGTCAAAGGCCGGGGTGCGTGTCATCTCCGAGGGTGCAATCAATAAAATACGTTTGAGTGGCAGCATTAGATACCTCGGCCTGGGCGCATGTAATCACCTGACAGCAACCCGACGTCCTAGCGAGTAGCGTGGTGCCCTGTTGTTGTGACTGAAAACCGTCGGTCAAGTATCTGGCGCCATAGGGCGCGCGCTCTGATCTTTGTCAACTAATGGCTGGCTTTCACACAATGAGTGAATCACTCAGGCCTTGTTGATATAGCTCAATGATTTTCCGTGGTTCGAGCGTAGAAACCAGTGACTGGCCACTCTCGGCCCGTCATCAGCCACGAATTCGATTGAGGACACCATCATGAGCGACTTGAGTTTGCGCAAAGCCATTATGGAAGAGCTTGAATTCCAACCGCAGATCGATGCAGCCAGCATCGGTGTTGCCGTGGAAAACGGCGTTGTCACGCTCACCGGACATGTCAGTAGCTATGAACAGAAGGTCTGCGCCGAGCACGCGGTAAAAGGCATCAAAGGCGTGCGCGCAGTCGCCGAGGAGATCCAGGTGCGCCTGCACAAAGGCGCCGGTACCGCGGACGACACCATCGCCTCCCGCGCCCTGAGCATCATCAACTGGAGCGCCGACGTACCGGCGAATGCGGTTAAGGTCATCGTTCAGAACGGCTGGATCACCCTCGAAGGCGAAGTCGACTGGCAGTACCAGAAGGAAACCGTAGAGAAGGCGGTGCGCAAGCTGTCCGGCGTGCTTGGGGTGGATAATCGGCTGACCCTGAGCCCGCGGGTAGACATCGTCGATATCCGCAAACGCATCGAAGATGCGCTCAAACGCAACGCTGAAGTGGACGCCAAGGACATTCATGTCAGGGTCGACGGTGATGTGGTCCGGCTCGACGGCAAGGTTCACCTGTGGCGCGAGCGCAAGCTCGTAGAACGGGCAGCCTGGTCGGTGCCGGGCGTCACGCGGGTGGAAGATCACCTGCTGCTCGCCTGAGGTGATGCATGCTCCAGTGCGCCGACTGGGGCATTCAACGTTTGTGTCTGCCTTGCGTGCCCTTTTTTGAGTCAAGGTCATGAAAAAGAACCATCAGTGGAACCTGTCTTACTTTCTGACCGCGTTTGTCGTGTTCACCGTTGTGCAGTTTCTATGGACGGAACACCGCGTGGTGCAAAGCATCCCGTACAGTCAGTTTCTGCAGTTGCTGAACGAGCAGAAAGTCAGCGACCTGCAGGTCGAGAAAGACCAGATCAGCGGCAAGCTGCAAGTGCCGATCGACGGCCATAACCTGTTCACGACGGTGCGGGTCGACCCGACGTTGGCCACCAGCCTGGCGCAGTCGGGCGCGAGCTTCACCGGGGTCACTGACAATACCTTTTTAAGCGGCCTGCTGGGTTGGCTGCTGCCTTTTATGCTGATCATGGTGGTCTGGCACTTTTTGTTTCGCGGCGTCGCGGAAAAACAGGGCCTGGGCGGGCTGATGAACATCGGCAAGTCCCGGGCCAAGGTGTTTGTCCAGCGCGATACCGGGATCACCTTCGCGGATGTCGCCGGCATCGACGAAGCCAAGGCCGAACTGGTGGAGATCGTCTCGTTCCTCAAGGACAAGGCCAAGTACGCACGGCTGGGCGCGCATATTCCCAAAGGCACGCTGCTGGTCGGTCCGCCGGGCACCGGCAAGACCCTGGTGGCCAAAGCCATCGCCGGCGAAGCCGGGGTGCCGTTTTTCTCGATCTCGGGCTCGGAATTCGTCGAGATGTTCGTCGGCGTCGGCGCCGCGCGGGTCCACGATCTGTTCGAACAGGCGCGCCAAGCGGCGCCGTGCATCATTTTCATCGATGAACTGGATGCCCTGGGCAAGATGCGTGGCGTCGGCGTGTTCGGCGGCAATGACGAAAAGGAACAGACCCTCAACCAGCTCCTGGCCGAACTGGACGGCTTCGATCCCCGCGAGGGCGTGGTGCTGCTCGCTGCGACCAATCGCCCGGAGATTCTCGACCCGGCGCTGCTGCGCGCCGGCCGGATCGACCGCCAGGTGTTGATCGATCGCCCTGACCGCAAGGGGCGGCAGGCGATTCTCAAGGTTCACCTGCAGAAAATCACCGTGGACAAGGCCCTCGACAGCGAGCGCATTGCCGACATCACCACCGGTTTCACCGGCGCCGACCTGGCGAACCTGGTCAACGAAGCGGCGATTGTCGCCACCCGCCGTGGCGCCGACACGGTCGGCCTGGACGACTTCACTGCGGCCGTGGAACGCCTGATCGCGGGCATCGAACGCAAGAGCAGCGTGCTGCGCCCCGAAGAACGCCAGGTGGTGGCGTACCACGAGATGGGCCATGCACTGGCGGCGAGCCACCTGCCGGCCATGGACCCAGTACACAAGGTGTCCATCGTGCCGCGCGCCATTGGCTCGTTGGGCTACACGCTGCAGCGCCCGACGGAGGACCACTTCCTGATCAGTTGCCAGATGCTCAAGGACCGCATCGTCGTGCTGATGGCCGGCCGCGCCGCCGAATTTCTGATATATGCTCAGACGTCCACCGGGGCCGCCGATGACCTGGCCCGTGCGACCGATATCGCCCGGCAGTTGGTGACCCGCTTCGGCATGAGCGCCGAACTGGGGCAGTCGGTGCTGGAGCGACAAAACATGACCTACCTGGGTGAGCAGATGCAGAGTACGGGGCAGAAAGATTATTCGGAACAGACCGCCAGGGAAGTCGACCTGTGTATACGCGGCCTGCTCGACGAGGCCTACGCCCGCGCCAAGAGCCTACTCCAGGCACATCGCGCCGACCTGGAGGCCGGCGCGCACCTGTTGATGGAAAAGGAAAGCCTGACCCCAGAGGACTTCCCCGCGCTGCTGCCGATGAAACCCGTGCCGGTCGCCGCAGGTTGAGCGTCGCCCTGAAACCACGCACTGAGGCTCGCCATGCTGGCCGTCACGCTGATTAATACGCTGGTGGTCATCATCGCCGTGGTCATTCATTACGAATGCCTGTTGCGCCTGAACGACTGGTTGCCGCGGCTCAAGGTCTGGAGCCGCTTCAGGATGGTCATCGGAGTATTCGGTGCCCTGCTCGCCCACGCGATCGAAGTCTGGTGCTTCGCCCTGGTCTATTACCTGATGACACGCGACGGCGAGTGGGGCAGCCTGTCGGGCCAGTTCGATGGCTCGTTCATGGACTGCGTGTACTTTTCCTTCACGACCTACACCACCATCGGTTTCGGCGACATCACCCCCATGGGCCACATCAAGTTCCTGACCGGCCTGCAAGCGCTGACCGGTCTGGTGCTGATCACGTGGACGGCGTCCTTTCTGTTCCTGGAAATGCAGAAGTACTGGAAGAACAAGTAGCCCCTAGCCGGCCGGGGTCCATTGCCAGTTCAGCACCTCGGGCAGGTCTTCGCCGTGTTCGATCAGGTACAGCTTGTGTTTCTCCATCATCGCCCAGTAGCGCGCCTGCGCGGTGTGGCGTTGCTCGTGCAGCCGGGGCACGCGCTCGATGACGTCCAACGCCAACCGGTAGCGATCCAGGTTGTTGATCACCGCCATATCGAACGGGGTGGTGGTGGCGCCCTCCTCGATGAAGCCGCGCACATGGAAGTTGTCGTGATTGGTGCGTTTGTACAACAGCCGATGCACCAGCGCCGGGTAGCCGTGGAAGGCAAAGATCACCGGTTTGTCGGTGGTGAACAACTCATCGAAGGCGGCATCCGCCAGGCCATGGGGATGCTGCGATGACGACTGCAGCACCATCAGGTCCACCACATTGATGACCCTGACCCGCAGATCCGGCACGTATTCGCGCAGCAATGTCACGGCGGCCAGGGTTTCCAGGGTCGGTACGTCGCCGGCGCAGGCCATGACCACGTCCGGTTCCTGATCATCGCGGCAGGCCCAGTCCCAGCGGCCGATGCCCGCCAGGCAATGGCGCACGGCCGCGTCGATATCCAGCCACTGCCACTCCGGCTGCTTGCCCACCACGATGACATTGATGTAATTGCGGCTGCGCAGGCAGTGATCCGCCACCGACAGCAGGCAGTTGGCATCCGGCGGCAGGTAGATGCGCGCCACGTCGGACTTCTTGTTCGCCACCAGGTCGATGAAGCCGGGGTCTTGATGAGAAAACCCGTTGTGGTCCTGGCGCCAGACATGGGACGTCAGCAGCAAGTTGAGCGACGCCAGCGGCTTGCGCCAGGGCACGCCGGCCGCAGTTTTCAGCCACTTGGCATGCTGGTTGACCATCGAATCGACTATATGGATGAACGCTTCGTAACACGACAGCAGGCCATGACGCCCGGTGAGCAGGTAGCCTTCGAGCCAGCCCTCACACACGTGTTCGCTGAGAATCTCCATGACCCGGCCATCCGCCGCCAGGTTCACGTCGTCGGCCTCCAACGGGTCCATCCACGCCTTGGCGCTGACCTCGTACACGGCGTCCAGGCGATTGGAGGCGGTTTCATCCGGACCGAACAGGCGGAAGTTGGCGGCGCCCTGTGCGTTTTTCATCACGTCGCGCAAAAAGCTGCCCAATACCCGGGTCGCCTCGGCACGCAGGCAACCGGGGGCCGGCAGGGCTACCGCGTAGTCGGTAAAGCGTGGCAAGTCGAGCGTGCGTAATACCAGCCCGCCGTTGGCGTGCGGGTTGGCGCTCATGCGGCGGTGCCCGGTGGGGGCCAGCGCGGCGATTTCCGGGAGCAAGGCGCCGTCGGCATCGAACAGTTCGTCGGGACGGTAGCTGTTCAGCCATTCCGCCAACTGCTGCACATGCCCCGGCGCCTGAAAGTTGGCCAACGGCACTTGGTGTGCGCGCCAGGTGCCTTCGACCCGACAGCCATCGACAAATTTCGGCCCGGTCCAGCCCTTGGGCGTGCGCAATACCAGCACCGGCCACAGCTGGCGCTCCGGCGTCTCGGCCCGCCGGGGCTGGCGCGCCGCGTGCTGAATCTCGCGGATTTTCAGCAGCATGGTGTGAAGGGTGCGGGCAAGCTCCTGATGCACCTGCGCCGGGTCATCGCCTTCGACGAAGTACGCATCGTAACCATAGCCGTACAACAGCGCCGACAGTTCATCTTCGCTGATCCTGGACAGGACCGTCGGGTTGGCGATCTTGTAGCCGTTGAGGTGCAGGATCGGCAGCACTGCCCCATCGCGCGCGGGGTTGATGAATTTGTTGGAGTGCCAGCTGGCGGCCAGCGGGCCGGTTTCGGCCTCGCCGTCGCCGATCACGCAGGCGACGATCAGGTCCGGGTTATCGAAGACCGCGCCGTAGGCGTGCGCCAGGCAGTAACCCAGCTCGCCGCCTTCATGGATCGAGCCTGGGATTTGCGCCGAAACGTGGCTGGAAATCCCATAGGGCCAGGAAAACTGCCGAAACAGCCGCAGCAGGCCATTGGCATTGCGCTCCACCGAGGGATAACACTCGGTGTAGGTGCCTTCCAGGTAGGTCTGCGCGACCACCGCCGGCCCGCCATGCCCGGGGCCGGCGACAAAGAGCATGTTCAAGTCGTACTGGTTGATCAGCCGATTGAGGTGCGTATAGAGCAGATTCAGCCCCGGCGTGGTGCCCCAATGCCCCAACAGGCGCGGTTTGATGTGCGCCAGGGTCAAGGGTGTCTGTAACAACGGGTTGCTCTTGAGGTAGATCTGCCCAACCGCCAGGTAATTGGACGCCCGCCAATACGCGTCCAGCCCTTCCAGCTCCTCTGCACTCAAAAAATCGCTCATACACCCCTCCGTCAAGGCTCGACCCGTGGATTGTCGTTCGTCGATTCTGGGTGCCTCAACTGCGCGAGGCTTGATGTATATCAAGTCTTAAAGCCGGCGCTGAAGCTCAATTGAAACAGGAGCTCGGGATATTGAGCAAAAGCGCTGGCAGCGCATTTTCCTCGTTCTCTCTATCACTCAGGCACATGCCTGGACGGAGCGCATGCATGAATGCCCATCACCTGCGTTTAGTCGGTCGCTCGACGGTGCTGCCGCACACCTCCTGCCCCAGACCGGTAATCCCCCCCAAAACGGCATGTTCCGGTTGCGGCGTGTCGGCATGCAGCCTGCCGATCGGTCTCGATAGTCCGGACGTGTCCCACTTGGATGCGTTGGTGGTGCAACGCTTCAAGGTCAAAAAAGGCGCAGCTTTATTCCGTACCGGCGACCCCTTGCGTTCGCTGTATACGGTTCGCACCGGCTCGTTCAAGACCGGCATCGTGTCTGTCGATGGCCGTGAACAAGTGACCGGCTTTCAACTCTCCGGCGATATGCTCGGCCTGGACGCCATCAGTGACGATGCACACGCCTGCACGGCGGTCGCCCTTGAGGACAGTGAGGTCTGCCCCATCCACTTCGCCCATCTGGAGAGCCTGGCGCGCAACCTTCCGTCGCTGCAGCACAACCTCACGCGGCTGCTGAGCCGTGAAATCGTGCAGGATCACACCCTGCTGATGCTGATGGGCAACATGAGTTCGGATGAACGCCTGGCCGCGTTCCTGCTGAACCTGTCGCAACGCTTCAGCTCACGCGGGTATTCGGCCAGGCACTTTGTGCTGAAAATGCGCCGTGAGGAAATCGGCTCCTACCTGGGCTTGCGCCTGGAAACCATCTGCCGCGGCATCGCGCACCTGCGCGACCAGGGGTTGGCGCAGATCGTCGGCCGCAACGTCACGATCCTGGACCTGGAAGGTCTCAAGCGTCTGGTCGCGGGCTGCCGCCGACCGATCTAGCATTACCGCCCGAACACCTGGAGATTCGTCATGCGTGCGATGGTTCTGCACACCCCCGGCCAGCCGCTGCAACTGGAGCAGCGCCCGATCCCGACACCCGGAAGCGGGCAGCTGTTGATCAAGGTCCTGGCCTGTGGCGTGTGCCGCACCGACCTGCACCTGGTCGACGGCGAGTTGCCGCAAGCGCAACTGCCACGGGTGCCAGGCCATGAAATCGTCGGTGAAGTGACGGCCGTGGGCGCCACGGTCGGGGCTGACTGGATCGGCCGCCGCGTCGGGGTGCCGTGGCTCGGCTGGACCTGCGGCGAGTGCGCCTTCTGTCGATCGGGCCGGGAAAACCTCTGCGATCAGGCGCTGTTCACCGGCTGCAATCTGGACGGCGGCTACGCTGAATACACGGTGGCGGACGAACGCTTCTGCCTGCCGATTCCCGACACACTGTCGGACGTTCAAGCCGCGCCCCTGTTGTGTGCCGGCCTGATCGGCTTTCGCGCCTTGCAAATGGCCGCCGACGCCGCCCACCTGGGGCTTTACGGCTTCGGTGCGGCCGCCCATCTGGCGATCCAGGTGGCGCTGGGCCGCGGGCAACAGGTGTACGCGTTCACCCGCCCGGGTGACAGCGCAGGCCAGGCCTATGCACGCTCATTGGGCGCCGTGTGGGCCGGGCCTTCGGACCAACTGCCGCCGCACCTGCTGGATGCCAGCCTGATATTCGCCCCGGTCGGAGCGCTTGTACCGCTGGCATTGGCCGCCACCGTCAAGGGCGGCTGTGTGATTTGCGCCGGGATTCACATGAGCGATATTCCGGCCTTCCCCTATCGACTGCTATGGGGCGAGCGCAGCGTGCGTTCAGTGGCGAACCTGACCCGACAGGACGGCACAGCGTTTTTTCAAACCGTGCAGCACACGCCGGTCCACTGCGATATCACCCGCTTCGCCCTGGAAGACGCCAATCAGGCACTCGCGCACCTGCGCAGCGGGCAGTTCAACGGCGCGATCGTGCTGACCCCATAACACGCAGCAGCGGCTATTTGCGGGTCGCGCTGGTCAGCATATGGATCGCTCTTTCGTTGGCTTCGTCAGCGGTGCGCTGGGCCTGGTTGGCCAGCGCCATCGCCTGCTCCGCCTTGAGGTAGGCTTCGTCAGCGCGCAGGCGCGCCGTGGCGGCATTGTTTTCCGCAGAGTCCAGGCGAGCCTCAAGCTCCTTGACATGTTGACTGCACCCGGCGGACGTTGCCAATACCAGCGCCAACAGTGAAACGGACAGGTAGCGGTTCATGGTGTTTCCCCTCGATTCATCGCGGTAAGAAATCAACAACGCACATTTTCAGTATCCGGCGTGAGCCCGCCGAGCCTCTGACCTTTGTCAATAAAGGATCAGAGCCCGGGCTAGCCCTTGACGTCGTTTCCCGGCTGGCGGATCGCTAAAATGCTGCCCGGCACCGAATACAGCGCCCGTTCGGTGTTGCTGCCGATCAGTCGGTCGAGCCCGACCCGGTGAGCAGTCCCCATGACCACCACGTCGGCCTGGAATTGCTCGACAAACTCCTGAATCACCGGCACTGGCTGGCCCATGACAAAGTGCCGTCTTTCCGGCGGTACGCCATAACGGTCGGCCAAGGTCACGAACGCCTGGTGCAACGACTGGCGCAGCTCTTCGGCGAAGTCCACGTTCCAACCGCCCATGGCCATCGGCGCATCGCCGTTGAATGCCGGGGACAGGTCATAGGCGTACAACAGATGCAGCGGCGCATCGCATTGCAGGGCCATGGAGTAGGCGCACTGAATGATGGTGTCGTTCAGACCGCTGATCTGCGTGCCGGGCTCGAACGGATCGACGGCCGCCACCACGCGATGGGGCAAACCGTAGCGCGCCTGGCTCACCAGATGTAGGGGGGTCGGGCACTCGCGCAGCAGGTGGCAATCGAGCGGGGTGATGAATATGCGCTTGAGAACCGGCTCCAGCTTCACGTCCTTGATCACCAGGTCCGGGTTCAGATCGGCGATCGTGCGCAGGATCTCCAGCACAGGGTGGGTGGTGAAGAGCAATTCAACCGTCACCTTCAGCCCGTTACCGCCCAGGCGCTGGACTTCGTCGACCAGCCAATCGCGATAGCGGTGCAGATAGTCCTGAAAAGCCGACTCATCGACGTGTTCTTCCCACAGATGAATGATCGGCGCAGGTTCGATAAACGCCCGGATATCGAGCGCCGCGCCGCTGGCCTTGGCCAGGGCCACCGCGCGCAGCAGCGCCGGGGAGTGATACAACGAACGGTCGGTGATCAGCAACAGACGTTGATATTGGCTCATTTCGCACCTCGTCGGGCACCGGTTGATCCTGGCGCCAGGTTCAATCCTTCATCAGCTGCGCGTCGGTTTGATCGCCCACATGCTGCACGGCGCGTGGTGCAGCAGGCTTTCGGCGGTAGTGCCCAACAGCTTGTTCAAGCCCCAGTGCTGTACGGTGCCCATGACGATGATGTCGATCTGGTGATCGCGGGCGAAGTCGCAAATGTTGAAGAGCGGCGTGCCCTCGATAAAGTGCCGATGCTCGACGGGAATCCCCTGGCGCTCGGCCAACGCGGCAAACGCCTCATGCTGGGCTTCATTCAACGACTCATAGAGCCCGGCGGCCAGGGGCACCGCGCCGAAGCCCATGTCCTTGGCATACACCGCGGCCCAGTCGTACACATGCAGCAACTCGAGCTGGGCCTGGCATTGCGCGGCCAGCTTGACCGCCGCTTCGACAATCTGGTCGTTGAAGATCTGGTCCTGCTCCTCGCTGCGCAACACATCGACAATCGCCAGCACCTTACGTGGCAACGGGTGGCGCGAGTCGGTGACCAGATGCACCGGCACCGGGCAGTCGCGCAGCAGTTGCCAATCCAGCGGGGTGAAGAACACCCGTTTCAACGCCGGCTCTTCCTCGGCATCCTTGATGATCAGGGCCAGCGACATCTCGTTGACGAAATGCAGGATTTCCTCATAAGGATGATGCACCCAGACCACCTCGCTGGTGACCTCGACCCCGCGCTGGCGCATCACCTCGGCCTGCTCGGCGAGCCAGTGGCGATGGGTGTCCAGGTACCCTTCCCGGGCCCGATTGATCTGTTCGGGCGCAAACAGCCCGGCGATCGCCAGAGCCTGCAAATAGTCGAATGCCACGATATGCAACGGCAACTGCATCGCGCGCGCCAAGGCAGCTGCACGATCGAACGCCGGTGTGCGGGTCATGGACGAAGGGGCAATCAACAGTAAACGCTGAGTCTGCAACATGGGGGCACCTCGGCACGCGGCCATCTGATTCGGTGGATAGGCCTTCAGATTGAGCGTTCCGGCTCAGCGGCTACTTGATCTTTATCAGTTGGTGCCCGCAAAAGTTGATTTTCATCAACAGCCGCCGGGCCCCTTGCCCCTAGCCTGCATCAAGACTTGCAGCGTCACCGGCTCCGTCGGAGGGCACCATGATCGAAGATGAGCAGCAAGTGTTGGTGAGGGCGTTGGACGCGGCGACAAACCCGGTGCTGATCACCGAGAGATCGGGTTGCATTGTGTGGATCAACCGAGCGTTCAGCCTGTTGAGTGGCTATTCCAAGCTGGAGCTGGTCGGCAAAACCCCGCACCTTTTGTCGTCGGGACGGCAAACCACCACGTTCTATCGAGAGCTGTGGATGACCATCATGGCAGGCCTGACCTGGCAGGGTGAGATGGTCGAGCGCCGCAAGGACGGCTCCAACTGTACGATCAATCAGGTCATTACCCCGGTGCTCGACCCGCAGGGCGTGGTCACGCACTTCATCGCGATCCTGCACAACTTCAAGGTGATGGACGAAGAACGTGCGCGCATGCAACAACTGGCGTTCCATGACGGACTGACCGGCTTGCCCAACCGCAGCCTGTTTCTGAGCCTGCTCAATCAAGCGATGAGTCATGCCACCCAGCAGCAACAGCCGCTGGCGTTGATGTTTATCGACCTGGACCGTTTCAAAGCGGTCAACGACACCCATGGGCATGCGTGCGGCGACAAATTGCTGGTGGCGGTGGCGGAACGCCTCAGCCAGTCGGTGCGCAGGTCCGATGTCGTCGGCCGTTTGAGCGGCGATGAATTTGCGATCCTGGTGACCGGCATGGACCACGCCAGGCAGGTCGAGGTGTTGGCCGATAAATTGATCGGCGCAATCAACCAGCCGTTCATGATCGATGCCCACCGCCTGAACACACACATCAGCGTCGGCATCAGCCTGTATCCATGGGACGGAGCAAGCGTCGAGCAACTGCTCGCACGGGCCGACGACGCGATGTACCAGGCTAAACGACGCGGTGGCAGCGCCTGTCATTTCAACCTGCTTAGCCAGCCTGCCGACTGAACGGCGCACACCTCGCGCCCACCGTATGTGCGGTGGGCATAGCCCATTCTCAAACGTCATAATCCTGGGTTTTGTGGCGTGGTAATCTCTGACGACTATGAATAGGCATTGATCGTCAGTCGACAATGACCAGAACCAGGAAAGATCATGCCCAAAGTGTCCCACTCAGCCCTGCGTCGTAATTTCCGTGAACTGCTTGCTACGCCACTGTGCGTTGAGACGGCCTCTGTGTTCGACCCGATGTCGGCGCGTATCGCCGCCGACCTGGGCTTCGAGGTCGGCATTCTGGGGGGCTCGGTCGCTTCGCTGCAGGTACTGGCGGCACCCGATTTTGCGTTGATCACCTTGAGTGAGTTCGCTGAACAGGCCACCCGGATCGGCCGCGTTGCGCAGTTGCCGGTGATTGCCGATGCCGACCACGGCTATGGCAATGCCCTGAATGTCATGCGTACCGTCGCGGAGCTGGAACGCGCAGGCGTAGCGGCACTGACGATTGAAGACACGCTGTTGCCGGCGCAGTTCGGGCGCAAATCGACCGATCTGATTTCCATCGAGGAAGGCATCGGCAAAGTCAGGGCCGCCCTTGAAGCACGGGTCGACCCCGAGCTGTCCATCATCGCCCGCACTAACGCGAAGGTGTTGCCGACCGAGGCCGTGATCGAACGCACCCTGGCCTATGAAAAAGCCGGTGCCGATGGGATCTGCATGGTGGGTGTCAGCGACTTCGAGCACCTTGAGCAGATTGCGCAACAACTCACGGTGCCCTTGATGCTGGTGACCTACGGCAACCCGAAACTCAATGACAGCCAGCGCCTGGCAAGCCTGGGAGTACGCATCGTGGTGGCCGGCCACGGCGCCTACTTCGCGGCGATCAAGGCCACCTACGACAGCCTGCGCGCCCAACGTCAGCTCACCCACAGCACCTCGAACCTCAGTGCCACCGAGCTTACTCACACCTACACCCTGCCGGAGAGCTACGTGGCCTGGGCCAAAGAGTTCATGGATGTAGAGGAGTGAGACTGACCCCGGGTGCGCGTCTAGCCGACCCAGCCGACAGCGGTTTTCGGAACCACCTCCGACTCATCCAGCTTTGACGCAAACATGCTCACGGCTTGCACCGCATCGCTGGTGCTGGTGCGGATCTGCAGAATCACCGAACCCGCCTGGTCGGCCAGGCTGACGCCACGTTGCGCGCCTTCCTGAGTCGCGCTCATGCTGGCGACCGCGTCACGGGTTTCCGACAGAATCAGGCCGATCATCTCGGCAATCTCGGCAGTCGAACGGCTGGTACGCCCCGCCAGTTGCCTGACCTCATCGGCCACCACCGCAAAACCACGACCCTGATCGCCCGCGCGCGCGGCCTCGATGGCGGCGTTGAGCGCCAGCAGGTTGGTCTGGTCGGCAATACCGCGAATGGTATTGACGATCGCAGTGATCTGCTCGGAACGATCGCCCAGTTGCCCCACCAGACGTGCCGAGGCGCCGATGTTTTCGGCAATGCGGCGCATTTCACTGGCGGTTTCGTGGATCACCTGGGTGCCATGTTCGGCGAATCGCTCGGTTTCCGAGGAGATATGGTAAGCGCGGGAAGCACCGCGTGAGTCCTCCTCGAACTTCTCGACGCGCTCGCTGATGTCGCTGGCGAACTTGACGATTTTGATCAGCTTGCCGTCGCCGTCATACACCGGGTTGTAACTCGCTTCCAGCCACACCACGCGGCCGTGCTTGCCGATACGCTTGAATTGCCCGGTGAAGAATTCACCATTGTTCAAGCGCCGCCAGAAGTCGGCGTACTCAGGGCTGTTGACCTGGGTCGGTTCGCAAAACATACGGTGATGTTTGCCTTTGAGTTCCGTCAGTGAATACCCCATGACCGCGAGGAAATTCTCGTTGGCATCGAGCACTTGCCCGTTCAAGTCGAACTCGATCACGGCCATCGCCCGGTCCAGCGCAGCCAGCTTGCTGCGGGTCGCCGCCTCCTGCTCCACTTTGCGCGTGACGTCGAGGGCGTACTTGACCACTTTCACGACCTGGCCACGCTCATCCAGCACCGGGTTGTAGCTGGCCTCCAGCCAGATGATCTTGCCGTGGGCGTCCACGCGTTTGAATGTGCCCGAGACGAACTTGCCGGCCCTGAGTTCCTGCCAGAACTCGGCATAGGCAGGGCTGCTGGTCAGCGCCGACGGGCAAAAATCACGGTGGGTCTTGCCGGCCAATTGAGCGCTGCTGTAACCCAGGGTTTTCATAAAGTTGTCATTGGCGCGCAACACCTTGCCATTGAGATCGAATTCGACCACGGCCATGGAGCGTTCAAGCGCAGCGATCAATCCTTGATATTCGGTGACTTCGGCCTTCCTGGCCGCCAGTTCTGTTTTTAGTGTGTGATTGAACATGACGTAGCCTCAGCCGTGCGTGGAATCGGGGGTTATCTCCTGCGCTATCGGCCAATAAATACCGGACTTGACCGATGAAAAATAAATATCATTTGACGTCAAATACTTGCCGCTCGCCACGCCTGCAACGCCGAAGAGTACTGATCCTCGCGCCCCCCTGTGTTTAAATTGGCGGCCCTTTTCCCTGCCAAGAGAACGTCATGGCCAACCACGACCTGTCCTTCACCCCTGATCCGGATGCCGACTCGATTTCCTCCGACGTGATCGGCTTCAACGGCATCCTGGTCTCCACCCAGATCCCGACCCGCGCCGACGGCAGCCTGGAACTGGGCGACATCACCGCGCAAAGCGAATGCACGCTGCAAGCCCTGAAAGTCGCCCTTGAACGCGCCGGGAGTTCCATGGACCGGGTGATGCACCTGACCATCTACCTGACCGACATGGCCGACCGCGCGGCGTTCAACGAGGTCTACAAGCGCTTCTTCGCCAAGCCGTGGCCGGTGCGTGCCGCAGTTGGCGTGGCGGCCCTGGCGGTGGAAGGCATGCGCGTGGAAGTCACTGCGATGGCCGCCAAGGCCTGAACCCGCGTCGATTGAAACACCCGTCATTGGCCTGGCACCTTGCAGGCCAAGCCCGCCGGCGGCCCTGCGGTAGGTGCCGGTCAGGCGTTTCACGGCTACAATGCGCGCCTCGACCGTGACAAGCCTGACTAAAAAAACTATGTCCTTGCCCAAGCATCACCTGGAATTGCTCAGCCCTGCCCGCGATGTCGCCATCGCGCGCGAGGCCATCCTGCATGGCGCCGACGCCATCTACATCGGCGGCCCAAGCTTCGGCGCCCGCCACAACGCCTGCAACGAGGTCAGCGATATCGCGCAGTTGGTCGAATTCGCCCGGCGCTACCACGCCCGCGTCTTCACCACCCTCAACACCATCTTGCATGACAACGAACTGGAACCGGCGCGCAAGCTGATCCATCAGCTCTACGACGCTGGCGTCGACGCGTTGATCGTGCAAGACCTTGGCGTGATGGAGCTGGATATCCCGCCGATCGAGCTGCACGCCAGCACCCAGACCGACATCCGCACCCTGGGCCGCGCCAAATTTCTCGACCAGGCCGGCTTCTCCCAGTTGGTATTGGCCCGTGAGCTGAACCTGCAGGAAATCCGCGCCATCGCCGATGAGACCGATGCCGCCATCGAGTTCTTCATCCACGGCGCCCTGTGCGTGGCGTTCTCCGGGCAGTGTAATATCTCCCACGCGCAGAACGGCCGCAGCGCCAACCGCGGCGACTGCTCCCAGGCGTGCCGCCTGCCGTACACCTTGAAAGACGATCAAGGCCGCGTCGTTGCCTTTGAAAAGCACCTGCTGTCGATGAAAGACAACAACCAGAGCGCCAACCTGCGCGCCTTGGTCGATGCCGGTGTGCGCTCGTTCAAGATCGAAGGGCGCTACAAGGACATGGGCTATGTGAAGAACATCACCGCCTATTACCGCCAGCGCCTCGACGAGATCCTCGAAGACCGCCCCGACCTGGCCCGTGCCTCCAGCGGCCGGACCGCGCATTTCTTCCTGCCCGACCCGGAAAAGACCTTCCACCGGGGCAGCACCGATTATTTCGTCAGCGACCGCAAGATCGACATCGGCGCCTTCGACACCCCGACCTTCACCGGCCTGCCGGTGGGCGTGGTGGAAAAAGCCGGCAAACGCGACCTGCAAGTGGTCACCCATGAGCCGCTGTCCAACGGCGACGGCCTGAATGTGCTGGTCAAGCGTGAAGTGGTGGGTTTCCGCGCCAATATCGCCGAGGCCAAGGGCGAGTTCGAGGAAGACGGCGAGAAGCGCTACCGCTATCGCGTCGAGCCGAACGAAATGCCGGCCGGCCTGCATCAGTTGCGCCCCAACCACCCGCTGAACCGCAACCTCGACCACAACTGGCAACAGGCGCTGCTCAAAACCTCCGCCGAGCGCCGGATCGGCCTGTCGTGGGTCGCCCGACTGCGCGAAGAGCGCCTGGAACTGAACGCCACCAGCGAAGAAGGCATCACCGCCAGCGTCGCCCTGCCCGGCCCGTTCGGCGCGGCCAACAAGCCGGAACAGGCGCTGGACACCCTGCGTGACCTGCTCGGCCAACTGGGCACCACCGAATACCACGCCACCGCCATCGAGCTGGATGCGCCGCAGGCGTTCTTCATCCCCAACTCGCAGCTCAAGGCCGCGCGCCGTGAAGTGATCGAAGCACTGACAGCGGCGCGCATCGACGCTCACCCGCGTGGTGGGCGCAAGGCCGAAACCAGCCCGCCGCCGGTGTACCCGGAAGCGCACCTGTCGTTCCTGGCCAACGTGTATAACCAGAAGGCCCGGGATTTCTACCACCTCCACGGCGTGAAACTGATCGACGCGGCCTTCGAAGCCCACGAAGAAACCGGTGAAGTGCCGGTGATGATCACCAAGCACTGCCTGCGTTTCTCGTTCAACCTCTGCCCCAAACAGGCCAAGGGCGTGACGGGAGTGAAGACCAAGGTTGCGCCGATGCAGTTGATCCATGGCGATGAAGTGCTGACCCTGAAATTCGACTGCAAGCCTTGCGAAATGCATGTGGTGGGCAAGATCAAGGGGCACATCCTCGGGTTGCCGCAGCCAGGCAGCGTGGTCGGCTACATCAGCCCGGACGATCTGCTCAAGACCATCCCGCGCGCGCCGCATTGATCGAACCGCGGGCGCGCTGCAACGGCGCGCTCGCTCTCGATCACTGCACTTGCACCACAGCTTTGGGGCGCCACCACCAGCCCCTTTGCAAACCGGCGGCAGCCAACAGAATCGCGGCGACACCCAGCCATTGCAGCCAACCCAGGCGATGCCCGAAGGCAATCCAGTCGACCAGAATCGCCGCAATCGGGTAGATAAACGACAACGCGCCGGTGATGGCCGTCGGCAACTTCTGGATCGCCCCGTACAGCAACACATACATCAAACCGGTGTGTACCACCCCGAGCGTCAACAAGGCCGCCCAGGCGTTGTGCGCCACCGGCAGACTGTGCCACGGCACCAGCGGCGCCAATAACAACGCACCGGTCGTGACCTGGATCAGCGCGATCAAATGCGGCGGCACTGCCTTCAGGCGCTTGATGATCAGCGCGGCAAGCGCATACAGAAACGCCGCGCCGAGGGCCAGGGCGATACCGGTCAGGTAATCGCCACCGGTTGGCTGATTGCCATGGGCGCTGACAATCGCCAGCATCCCGAGGAACGCCACACTCAGCCACGCCAGCTTCGGCACGCTGAGCTTTTCACCGAGAAACAGCGCCGCCAGCATCACCAACATGAACGGCTGCACGTTGTACACCGCAGTGCTGATGGCGATGGACGCGCGGGAATACGATTCGAACAGCAGCAACCAGTTGCCGACAATGGCCACTCCGCTGAGCATTGCCAGGCCGAGCCCGGCCCAACTGAGCAAGTCCCGGCGCAGATACCCGAGCAGCGCGCACACCAGCAATAATGTCAGCGCCCCGATCACGCAGCGCCAGAACACCACTTCGAGCACCGATACGCCCGACACCAGTACAAACCAGCCAATGGTGCCCGAGATCAGCATGGCGGCGACCATTTCCCACGACCCGCGACGGATGGATGTATCCATGATTGAGACTCCTCAAGTGAGGCTCAATTATGGCAAGCTGGTTCGCCGCGGCTCCAGCGCCTAAAAAAGGCGAAAAGCCTCAATGACCTTTATTTATTAGGCGCAGACCATGATCGACACCATCGACCAACAACTGATCGGCGCTTTGATGGACGACTCCCGGCTGTCCCTCAAGGCCCTGGCCGGCATCACCGGCCTGTCCTCGCCCAGCGTCGGCGAACGCCTGCGCCGCCTGGAAGAGCGCGGCGTGCTGACCCACTACACGGTCGACATCGACCCCAAACACTTCGGCTACCTGCTGCAAGCCATCGTGCGTATCCGTCCCCTGCCCGGCCAATTGCAGGAAGTGGAGCGGCAGATCCAGGCCATCCCCGAATTCACCGAATGCGACAAAGTCACCGGCGAGGACTGCTTCATCGCACGCCTGCATGTACGCACCATGGACCACCTCGACAGCCTGCTGGATCGGCTCAACGTCTATGCCGAAACCAACACCGCCATCGTCAAGAAAACCCCAGTGAAGCGGCGCCTGCCACCGCTGACGGACTAACGCCGACAAACCTTAGGTGGGGATAGCAGTGGTTCAGGCACTTATGCAGTGACTGACACTCCGCTATCGGGAGCAAACTCCCTCCCACAGGGCCGGATCAAGTCAGCCGTGCAGAGCCTTGGCCGCGCCCAACAGCCCCTGAAACTTGCGATAACGCGCCTCCAGCACCGGCTGTTGCGCCACGTCCGGCACATACCGCGCCTTGACCGGCATGCCCGCCGCGAGCAACGCCGCGCCCTGCCCGATGGCCAAAAAGCCCAACTTCGCCGCGCCGATGCACGCGCTCAGTTCACTGCCGTGCAGCGTGAAGATTTCCCGCTGCAGGATGTTGGCCAGCAACTGCGCCCAATACTCACTGCGCGCGCCGCCACCCACCAGCGCACAGGCGGTGACGTCGGCGCCGCTCGATTGCACCGCGCGCAACGCGTCGAGCAGGCCAAAACCTACACCTTCCATCACCGCATACCCCAGCATCGCCGGGGTGCAGTCGTGGCCCAGGTTCATAAAGCCGCCGCGCAATAAGGGGTCGTTATGCGGGGTGCGTTCGCCGGCCAGGTACGGCAGGAACAACGGCGTATCCAGCGGCACCGATTGGCCGATGGGCAACTGGGCCTGGACCTGATCCAACAGCGCCTGTTCATCCGGCATGCCCGTCAGGCGCGTGACCCAGCGCAAACAACTGGCGCCGGCCAGCATCGCGCCCATGGTGTACCAACGGTCGGGCAGCGCATGGCAGAAGCTGTGTACCGCGCTGGCCGGGTTGCCCGCCGCATGGTCGGTGATCGCGACAATCGCCGCGCTGGTGCCCAGCGTGATGAAACCGTCGCCGGCATTGATCGCGCCGATGCCGACCGCCGCAACCGGGTTGTCGCCACCGCCGCCGGCAATCACCACCTCGGCGCGCAAACCCAGCTCGCGGGCGGTCAGACACGCGCTTGCCGCACCGCCCTCCACCAGCCTGGGCATTTGTTCCGGCGCCAGGCCGGTGGCCCGCAGCATGGGGCTGAACCATTGACGATTGGCCACGTCCAGCCACAGCGTTCCGGCCGCATCGGACATCTCGCTGACGCGCTCCCCGCTCAAGCGCAGGCGCAGGTAGTCCTTGGGCGACAGCACGCAATCGATGGCCTTGAACACCTCGGGCTCATGCCGTTGCAGCCAGAGCAGTTTCGGCGCGGTCAAGCCGGCCATGGGCAAGCTGCCGGTGACGTCGGCAAACCCTGGGCCGAGCTGTGCCGCTTCGGCCACCGCGCGCGAGTCGTCCCACAGAATCGCCGGGTATAACACGCGATCGTCATCCCCCAGCAATACCGCGCCGTGCATTTGCCCGGACAGGCCGATGCACGCCACACGGGCAAACGATTCATGAGCGCGCAACACATCCAGCGCTTGCAAACAGGCTCGCCACCAGTCTTGCGGCGCCTGTTCGGACCAGCCGGGGTGCCGGCGCGAGACGCTCAAGCGCACGCCGGCCTGAGCCAGCACCGCGCCGCTGGCGTCCATCAGGATGGCTTTGAGTTCCGAGGTGCCCAGGTCGATGCCGAGGGAAACAGCAGTGTTCATACGCGTGTCATTCCAATCAATCACAGCCACAGGAGTTACGTATTTGCAGGGTCGGCTCCAGACGCACACTGCGGGTCGGCGCATCGGGTGCGGCCATGCGTTGCAGTAACAGGTTGACCGCACGAGCGCCGAGCGCCTGGACCGGCTGGGCGATCAACGTCAGGCGCGGCACAAAGAAATCCGCCCAATCAAAATCATCGAAGCCCACCAGCGCCATCTGCGCCGGCACTTCGATATGTGCATCGCGCAAGGCCTGCATGGCGCCGAGGGTCATCAGGTTGTTGCCGGCCATGATCGCGGTCGGCGGCGCGGCCAGGCCCAGTAACTGCACCGTGGCCTGGCGTGCCGGTTCGGTGTTGGAGCCGCCGTTGACCAGCAGTTGCGGATCGAACGCCAACCCCGCGGCCGCCAATGCCGCGCGGTAACCGGCCACCCGTTCATCCGTGGTGCTGAACCCCGGGCGCCCGGCGATGAAGCCGATTCGGCGATGCCCATGGGCGATCAGGTGGGCAATCAGCGCCTGGGTGGGCTGGGTATTCGCCACCCCGACCTGATCGAATTGTTCACTCATCATCCGGTCCACCAGCACCGCCGGAATCTCGCTGGCCCGTAGATACTCCAGGGCCAGCGAACCGTTCGAGGGCGCCAATACAATGCCGTCGACGCGCCGGTGATGCAGCGCCGTGACCACCCGCAGCTCCTGCTCCGGGTCGTCGTGGGTATCGACGAACAGCATCATGTAGCCGTGTTTGGCACACTCGGTTTCGATCGCGTGTACGGTTTCGCTGAAGTAATGATTGGACAGCGCCGAGATCGCCACGCCGATGGTGTTGGTGCTCGAACGCGCCAGCGAACGCGCCAGGGTGTTGGGGATATAACCCAGTTCCTGGATCGCGCGCTGCACCGCTTGCACCGTGGCCGGGCTGACCTTGCGGGTGCCGTTCAACACATGGGACACCGTTGACGTCGACACCCCCGCTCTGCTTGCGACGTCATCCATGGTGACCACGGCGCTGTCCCCCTCAATGACTCAGTGTTTACTCGACCAACCGCTGTACGTCGCGACGTTGTCGCGGGTGATCAGTTTGGGCGTGAGCAGCGTAACCGTTTCGGCCGGCGCCTTGTCGTTGAGAAGGTCATTGCCGATGTTCACCGCCGTCTGCGCCATGGCCCATGGGTCCTGGCTGGAGGACGCCTGGATCTGGGTGTCGGTCTTCAGCGCATTCTCGATATCCGGCGCGCCATCTACCGAGGTGATGATGATACCGCTGCGTTTGAGCTGCTTGGCCGCCAGGTCGCTGCCGATGGCCTGGGGGTCGTTGATCGCGAACAGACCGTCGATTTTCGCAAAACGCGTGAGGTAGCCCTGCATCACGTTCAGGCCGCCTTCACGCGAGCCCTTGCCGTCCTGGTCATCGGACAGCACCTTGATCTGCGGCGCAGCGGCCAAGGCGGCCTTGCAACCTTTGACGCGGTCGGTCACGGCAGTCACTTGCGGGCCGTTCTGGATAATCACGTTGCCTTTACCCGCGAGCTTGTCCACCAGGAATTGGCAGGCCAGTTTGCCGGCTTCGACGTTGTCGGTCTGGACGGTCGCGTTGACCCCCTTGGCGTCCACGTCCACCGCCACCACGACGATACCGGCGTCACGGGCTTTCTTGATCGCCGAGGCCATCGCGGAGGGGTCGACGGCGTTGATCAGAATCAGGTCGACCTTGGACGAGATGAAGTTGTCGATCTGCGAAAACTGCTTGCTCAAGTCATAGTCGGCCGACACCGACGTGACCTTGACGCCGGGGTTCAGCTCCTTGGCGCGGGCCGTGGCGCCGTCGGCCAGGGTCACGAAATACGGGTTGCCCAGCGAGCCCATGCTGATGCCCAGGGCTTTCAATTCACGCGCTTCCACGGCTTGGGACATCAGGGCAGCCAAGGCAATGACGGGAAAGATGTGTTTTAGGTTCATGTGGGTCTCTCTTGTGATTGTTGTAGGAGTGAACTCAGGTCCGCGCACCGGACTGGCGATAGCGATCCAGCGCGACCGCGCCGATGATCACGATGCCCTTGATGATGTACTGCCAGATATCCGAGACGCCCAGCAGCACCAGGCCATTGGTCAGTACCGCAATGATCAGTGCGCCGATCAGCGTGCCGCCGATGGTGCCGACGCCGCCGGTAAAGCTGGTGCCGCCGAGGATCACTGCAGCGATCGCATCCAGCTCGTAGGATTGCCCCAGTTGCAGGCCATTGGCAGCGAACAGGCGTGAAGCACTCATCACCGCGCCAAGCCCGGCCAACGCACCGGACATCGCGTAGACGAACAGCAGCACCTTCCACACCTTGATCCCGGAAAGCCGCGCCGCTTCCGGGTTGCCGCCCACCGAATAGATCTGCACGCCCATCACCGTGCGCCGCAGGATGAACCACGACAACGCCACCACCGCGACCGCGATCACCACCAACCACGGCACGCCGAGGATCGAGTCATTGCCGATAAAGGCAAACGGCAGGTCGGGGTTGAACACGGTCTTGTCGTCGGCCAGCAAACGCGCCAGGCCGCGCATGGCGGTCAGCGCGCCGAGGGTGACGATAAACGGCGGCAAGCGCATGAACGCGATCAACCCTCCGTTGACCAGGCCCAGCAACAGGCCAAAGCCAATCCCGGCGGCAATCCCGAACATGCCGAACTGCGGCGACATCGAGGCCTGCAACGCCACCACGGCGGACGCCGCGAGGATCGCACCGACGGACAGGTCGATGCCGGCAGTGAGGATCACAAAGGTCATGCCCGCCGCCAGCACCACGTTGACCGAGGCCTGTTGCGTGATGATCGACAGGTTCTGCACCGTCAGGAAGTTTTCGCTGGCCAGGGCAAAGCCCACCAGCAGCAGGACCAGCACCGGCAGCATGCCGACGCTGCGCATCAGTTCCCTGAGCCGCTCGGCCTTGCCGATTGGCGGGAGGGTCATTGTGTTGTTCGAATCAGCCATGGGCAGCCACCTGATCGCCACCGGTGGCGAGGTCAATAATACGTTCCTGGGAAATGACGTGGCCCGAAGCCCCGCCGACTTCGGCCACCAACTGGCCTTCGCGCATGATCAGCACGCGGTCGCAGGTGCCGATGATTTCCGGCAACTCGCTGGAAATCACCACGACGCCTACACCGGCCTGCGCCAGTTGATTGATGATGCGGTAGATCTCGGATTTGGAGCCGATGTCCACGCCGCGCGTGGGTTCGTCGAGGATCAGCACATGCGGCTTGACCTCCAGCAGCCGCGCCAACAAGACCTTTTGCTGATTGCCGCCGGACAACGCGCCGACGTTGACCTTGCCCGACGCCACGCGAATCGACAGCGACTTGATCGCGTCCTGCGAGCGTTGCACGGCATGCCGTCGATTGAGCACGCCACCGGCATGGGCGTCCGGCACACAGGCGCAGACATTGATGTTGTCGGCCACGCTCATGTCCAGGAACAGGCCCTGGGCCTTGCGGTCTTCGGTGAGGTACACCACGCCGGCGCGGATCGCGTCGGCCGGGGTGCGCAGTTGGGTGACGGTCTTGCCCACCACTTCCAGGGTGCCGCCGGTGCGCGGGTCGGCGCCGAAGATCAGCCGCGCCAGTTCGGTGCGCCCTGCCCCCACCAGGCCGGCGATGCCCAGCACTTCGCCGGCATGCAGGTCGAAGCTGCAGTTGCGCACGCGTTTGCCGTCGGCCATGTCGCGCACGCGCATCACCACCGCGCCAGGGTCATAGGCCGCGTGTTCCTTCTTGTAGAAACCGGAGAGGTCGCGGCCGACCATCATCTTCACCAATACCTCGGCCGACAGCGCGTCGCGGGTCAGTTCGCCGATGTACTGGCCGTCGCGCAGCACCGAAACCCGGTCCGACAATTCGTAGATCTCGGCCATGCGATGGCTGATATAGATGATCGCCAGGCCCTGGCTGCGCAGCTGTTTGATCAGCGCGAACAGGCGGTCGGTCTCGCGCGATGAGAGCGGCGTGGTGGGCTCGTCCATGACCAGGATCTTGGCGTGGGCATGCAGGGCGCGGGCGATTTCCACCAATTGGCGTTCGGCAATCGACAGGCTGCTGACCCGCGTTGCCGCGGTGAACTCGGCGCCCAGGCGTTGCAGCACTTCCACGCAACCGGCCTGCATGCCCTGGCGGTCGATGGTCCAGCCACGGCGCAGTTCGCGGCCCAGGTAGATGTTCTCGGCCACGCTCAGGTTCGGGCACAGGCTCAGTTCTTGATAGATCACGGCGATGCCGAGGGCTTTGGCGGTGGCGGGGTCGAACGTGGCGACAGGCTGGCCGGCGATGCGGATGGTGCCGCCCGGGTCGGCCTGGTAAGCGCCGGAGAGGATTTTCATCAGGGTGGATTTGCCGGCGCCGTTCTCCCCCATCAAGGCGTGGATTTCGCCGGGGTAGACTTTCAGGCTGACATTCTTGAGCACGCGCAAACCGTTGAAGGTTTTGCTGATGCCCTGCATTTCAAGCAAGGGTTCGAGGCTCATGACTGAGCTCCTGAATTTATTATTTTTGTATTCGCGCTCCTTGGATCAGAGCCGATCACCACCGACTCTAATCAGATAGATTTGCTTACGCAAGCGCTTGCGTATCCCGTTTGTCGCTTGATGAAACGTTTCATCAAGCGACTTAACCGCAACCTCAGCGTTCTTAACGTTTTGGCAGCATGCGCAGCAAGGTGTTGTCCCGCACCCAATAGTGGTGGAACAAACCGGCGGCGGCGTGCAGGCCGATCAGCCAATAACCGGCGCTGCCCAACCATTCATGCCAGTGCTTGAACTGCCTGGCCAGGTCGGGGTCCGCTGCGACCAGGGTCGGCAAGGAAAACTCGAAATACGGCACCGGTTTGCCTGCGGCGTTGAGCATCAGCCAGGCCAGCAGCGGCGTGACGATCATCAGGCCGTACAACGCCAGGTGCATCAGGTGCGACATGCCCGTCTGCCAGGCCGGCGGGCGCGGCACGATCGGTGGGCGCGGCGTCAGGCGCCCGAGCAGGCGCAGCCAGACCAGCAGGAAAATCCCGATACCGAACAGCGCATGGGCGCCAAGGAACAGCCCCTTGAGTGCGTGCCCGCGGGGCAACAGACCTTTGATTTCGATGCAACCGTACACGCCGACAAACAACGCCAGCATCAACCAGTGCAGAATCATCGACAGCCTTGAATAGCGCGCTGTCATCAGGTTTTCGCTCATAGAAAAGGCACCTTGTGCAGGGGGTGGGGCCGAACCCGGCCTTGATAAAGTCGCGATCACCCTGCCCGGCTAGTCTTAAGACAATCTGAAGATCGCTGAAACGATCATTTTCGCCACCTTCAGACTTCGTTAAGAAATGCCTTTGATACTTCTCCCAACTTCACTTGGGAGGCATAACGCCAATGCCCGGTATCGATTGGAAGATTCCCCTGCCCCTGCTGTTCGGCCAAGCCGACAGCGCATCGCTGTGCCTTTCCCGAGCACTGCCTCAAGACCCCCAACGCCCGGCCTTCGAAGCCTTCATCCAGCAGCGCTTTCGGATTGCCCACGGTGCCGATATCCGTCATTTCATGCCGCAGCTGTTTGGCGTCAGCCAGGCCAACGGTGAACTCTGCGCCGTCGCCGGGGTGCGCCTGGCGAGCGACGAGCCGTTGTTCCTGGAGCGCTACCTCGACCATCCGATCGAGCCGCTGATCAGCGCCGCCGCCGCGCAACCGGTAGACCGCGGGGCCATCGCCGAAGTCGGCAACCTGGCCGCCAGCGACACCGGCAGTGCGCGCCTGAGCATCATCGCCATCACCTGGTTGCTGGCGATGGCCGGCCTGGAGTGGGTGGCGTTCACCGGCAATATCGGCCTGGTCAACAGTTTCCATCGCCTCGGTCTGAAGCCCGTCACCCTGTGCGCCGCCGACCCGCAGCGCCTGGGCGATGAGCGCCATCACTGGGGCAGTTATTACGAAAGCCAACCCTGGGTGCATGTCGGCAATATCCGCGCCGGCTTCATCCATCTGCGCAACATGGGCCTGTTCTCGCGCCTGGGGTTGCCGACCACGATTGAGGATGCCAGCCATGTCGCCTGAAACCCGCCGTTTCCACGCTGTTCTTCGCGGCTATGCCGAACGCAATGACGGCGCCGTCGCCCTGTGGGGTGACACCTTGAAGATGGATTACACCGCGCTGTTCGCCGAGGTGACCGCTCGACAGGAACGCCTGCGCGATGAAGGCGTGAAGGTGGTGGCGCTGGCCCTGGACAATGGCATCGAGGCCATGCTGTGGGACCTGGCGATCCTGTTCGAAGGCTTGACCTGCCTGACCCTGCCGCCGTTCTTCAGCCCGACCCAGCGCGCCCACTGCCTGGAACAGAGCCACGCCGAGCGCGTGATCGCCGAGCCCTACCTGGACGCCGAATTGCACGCTGGCGGTTACCGCAAAACCGGTGACTTCTGGTGCCGCGCGTTCGACGGCCGCCCTTCAATGCCCCTGGGCACGGCCAAGGTGACCTTTACCTCCGGCACCACCGGCACGCCCAAAGGCGTGTGCCTGAGTGCCGACAGCGTACTGCGGGTGGCCCGCGAGTTGTACCAGGCCAGCCATGCCAGCGACCCGCGCCATCACCTGTCATTATTGCCGCTTGCCATCCTGCTCGAGAACCTGGGGTGCTACGCCGCGCTGTATGCCGGCGCCACCTTGAGCCTGCCCAGCCAGAAGAGCCTGGGCATCCAGGGCGCCAGTGCGGTGGACGCCGCGCAATTGCTCGGTTGCCTGGCGGTGCGCCAACCCCACAGCCTGATCCTGGTTCCGCAGTTGCTGCTGATGCTGGTCATCGCCGCCGAGCAGAAAGCCTTCAACCCGCAAGGCCTGCGCTTTGCCGCGGTGGGCGGTGCGCGGGTCTCCAAGGCCTTGCTGCTGCGCGCGCAGCACTTGGGCGTGCCGGTGTTCGAAGGCTACGGCCTGTCGGAATGCGCCTCGGTGGTGTGCCTCAACCGCCCCGGCGCCCAGCGCGCCGGCAGTGTTGGCCAGCCGCTGCCCCATGTGGAGATCCGCCTCGCCGAAGACAACGAGGTGCTGATCAAGGGCTCGACCTTGCTCGGCTATCTGGGCCAGCCCGAACAGCCCGAACAATGGTGGCCCAGCGGTGATCTGGGCGCGTTCGACGACGACGGTTTTCTCTACCTCAAAGGCCGCAAGAAGCATCAGTTCGTCACCAGTTACGGGCGCAACGTCAACCCGGACTGGGTCGAGGCCGAACTGACCCAGGGCGGCGCCATCGCCCAGGCCTTCGTCTATGGCGAAGCCCTGCCGCAGAACCACGCGCTGCTGTGGCCTCATCGCGCCGACTGCTCCGACGCCCAACTGGCCGCCGCTGTGGCCCTGGCCAACAGCGGCCTGCCCGACTACGCACAGGTGCATCGCTGGACGCGCCTGGAAGAACCGTTCACCGCCGCCAACGGCTTGCTCACCGCCAATGGCCGGCCACGGCGTGACGCCATCGTCGCGCGTTATCAATCCCAACTTGCCCCTGCACTCAACGAGGAAACTTCATCGTGAACTTTTTCGACACCCTGCAAGACGCTACCCAACAAGAACGCCAGGCCCTGTTCAGCCTGCCGATCATCCGTGATGCACTGGAAGGCAAGGTCAGCCTGGAGAGCTACCGTGAATTCCTCGCCCAGGCCTACTACCACGTGCGCCACACCGTGCCGTTGATGATGGCCTGCGGTGCGCGCCTGCCCTCGCGCCTGGAGTGGTTGCGCAAGGCAGTCAGCGACTACATCGAGGATGAATATGGCCATGAGCAATGGGTGCTCGATGACATCGAGGCCTGTGGCGGCGACCGCGACGCGGTACGTGACGGACGCCCGGGCTTGCCCATCGAGTTGATGGTCAGCTACCTCTACGACCTGATCGCCCGTGACAACCCGGTCGGCCTGTTCGGCATGGTCAATGTGCTGGAAGGCACCAGCATCGCCCTGGCCACCCACGCCGCCGGCAGCATCCGCGATCATCTGCAACTGCCGGAGACGGCGTTCAGCTACCTGAGCTCCCACGGTGCCCTGGACATCGGGCACATGGAAACGTACCGCCGCTTGATGAACAGCCTGGACGACCCCGAAGACCAGGCCGCCGTGATCCGCGCCTCCAAAGTCGTGTACGCGCTGTACACCGACATGTTCCGCAACCTGCCGCGTAGCGGGGAGGCTCCCCATGCGCCTGTCTGAAGCCCGTGTGGTGCTGACCGGCGCCAGCGGTGGCATTGGCCTGGCGATTGCCACCGCACTGTGCGCCAGTGGCGCGCATGTGCTGGCCGTGGCGCGTCATCGCGAACCGCTGGAAGCCTTGTTGGCGCAATACCCGGAACAACTGTGCTGGGTCGGCGCCGACCTGACCTTCCTCAACGACCGGCGCAAGGTGCTGGCCGCCGCGCAAGCCATCGGCGGCGTCAACCTGCTGATCAACGCAGCCGGGATCAACCACTTCGCCATGCTGGAACAGCTCGACGAAAACGAGATCAACGGCATGCTCGCGTTGAACATCACCGCGCCGATCTGCCTGACCAAGCTGCTGCTGCCCATGCTCAAGCAAGCCGCGAGCGCGATGGTGGTGAACGTCGGCTCCACTTACGGCTCCATCGGTTACCCCGGCTATGCCACCTACTGCGCGACCAAGTTCGCCTTGCGCGGGTTTTCCGAAGCCCTGCGCCGGGAACTGGCCGATACGCGGGTCGGCGTGTTGTACGTCGCGCCGCGTGCCACCCATACGCGCATGAACAGCCCCGCGGCGCAAGCCTTGAACGATGCGCTCAAATCCAACGTCGACGACCCGCACAGCGTGGCCGCCGCGGTGATCAAAGCGATTGCCAACGACCGCCGCGACCTTTACCTGGGCTGGCCGGAGCGCTTTTTTGTGCGCCTCAACAGCCTGCTGCCGAACCTGGTCGACCGAGGCTTGCGCAAACAACTGCCGCTGGTCCGCCGCCTCAGCGATAAACCCGTGAAAAAGGATCTGAACCCATGAAACGCCTCTTCGCCGCGCTGCTGCTCACCGCCCTGAGCCCACTCACCTGGGCGCTGGACAGCGCCGACCAGCAACGCCTGACCGAGATCCAGACACGCTGGGCCCATATTCAATACAACTTGCCCGAGGAACAGCGCACCAAGGCCTTTGAGCAACTCGCCGCCCAGGCGACAGCCTTCACCCAGGCGCGCCCTCAAGCGGCCGAGGCCTGGATCTGGTCCGGCATCGTCAGCAGCAGTTGGGCCGGTGCCCAGGGCGGGCTTGGCGCGTTGAGCAAGGTCAAGGCGGCCAAGGTCGACCTGGAAAAAGCCCTCGCCCTCGACCCCAAGGCCCTGCAAGGCTCGGCCTACACCAGCCTCGCTGCATTGTATGATCGGGTTCCCGGCTGGCCGATCGGCTTTGGCGATGCCGACAAGGCTGACCAGTTACTCAAACAGGCCTTGCAACTGAACCCGACAGGCATAGATAGTCTGTATTTCTGGGGGGACCACCTGTACCGGCAGAAACGCTACAGCGAAGCCCGCGAGGCCCTGCAAAAAGCCTTGCTCGCCGCTCCACGGCCGGGCCGGGAAACCGCCGATGCCGGACGGCGCAAAGAGATCGAAAGCGTGCTGGCCGACATCAACAAAAAACTCAACTGACAGGAGTCCGCGTGCGCCTATTACTGATCGAGGATGACGAAGCATTGGGTGAAGGTATTCACCAGGCGCTGGTGCGGGAAGGCTACACCGTTGATTGGCTCAAAGATGGCAGCAGTGCATTACATGCACTGCTCAGCGAAACCTTTGACGTGGCGGTGCTCGATCTCGGGCTGCCGCGCATGGATGGGCTGGAGGTGCTGCGCCGCTTGCGCGACAGCGGCTCGAACCTGCCGGTGCTGATCCTCACGGCACGGGATGCCACCGAAGACCGGATCGCCGGGCTGGACGCCGGCGCCGACGATTACCTGATCAAGCCCTTCGACCTGGCCGAACTCAAGGCGCGCCTGCGTGCGTTGCTGCGCCGCAGCGCCGGGCGCGCACGGGTGATGATCGAACACGCGGGCATCTGCCTGGACCCGAGCACGCAACAGGTCAGCTACCACGGCGAACCGGTGCTGCTCACCCCCAAAGAATACCAACTACTGCACGAACTGCTGTCGCCACCGGGCCGCGTCATGACCCGCGACCAGTTGATGCAGTTGCTCTACGGCTGGAACGAAGAAGCTGAAAGCAACACCCTGGAAGTGCATATCCATCACCTGCGCAAGAAGTTCTCCAGCGAGCTGATCCGCACCGTTCGCGGCGTCGGCTATCTGGTTGAGGAGCGCGGATGACTTCTATACGACGGCGAACCCTGACCCTGATCATCGGCCTGCTGCTCGCCGGTCTGCTGCTGATCAGCGCGCTCAACCTGCATGACAGCAACCACGAAATCGCCGAAGTCTATGACGCGCAACTGGCGCAGAACGCCCGCCTGCTCCAGGGCGTGATGAGCATGCCGCTGGCCAGCCAGGACCAGGAAGACCTGTACCGCGCGTTCAACAAAGCCTTGGGCGAAGCGATGCCCAAGGTGGATGGACACCCCTACGAAAGCAAAGTCGCCTTCCAGGTGTGGAACCCCAAGGGCGAACTGCTGGTGTTCACCGCCAGCGCCCCGTCATTTGTCCCCGCGCCCACCCAGCCGGGCTTCAGCAACGTCGAAGACCTGAACGGCCGTCAATGGCGCGGCTTTGTGCTCAAGGACAAGGACAACGGTCTGCGGATCTGGGTGGGCGAGCGCGACGACGTGCGCGCCGACTTGGTGCAACGCATCGTGCGGCATACCTTGTGGCCCAACGTGCTGGGCAGCCTGATTCTCGCGGCGATGGTCTGGCTGGCGATCGGCTGGGGCCTCAAGCCCCTGGCCGACATGGCCGCCACCCTGCGTGCGCGGCATTCGGGCTCGCTCGAACCGATGCAACTGACGCCGCTGCCCACAGAGCTTGAGCCGATGCAGGCGGCGCTCAACCGCATGCTCGCGCAGATCCAGGAAATGCTCGGCCGCGAACGGCGCTTCATTGCCGATGCGGCCCATGAAATGCGTACACCATTGGCGGTATTGCGCGTGCATGCCCAGAACCTGCTGGAAGCCGGCACAGAAACCGAACGGCGCGAGTCCCTGGCCTTTCTGATCGCCGGCGTCGACCGCACCAGCCGCCTGGTCAACCAATTGCTGACCATGGCGCGCCTGGAGCCCAGCGCCGGGCAACCGCCGGTACAGGCCATCGACCTGGCGACAACAGTGCGCGAAACCCTGATTCAGTTGACCCCATGGCTGTTGAGCAAAGGCCTTGAGCTGGTATTCGACGTCGAGGATGGCCCGTGCCCGGTGAATACCGACGCCGCCGCGATCAATATCGCCCTGACCAACCTGGTGACCAACGCCGCGAATTTCTCCCCGGAACACGGGGTGATCACCGTGGGCTTGCGCAAGAACGCCATGCGTTTTGCCCTTACCGTCGACGATCAGGGCCCTGGCATCGACGAAAACCAGCGCGAGCGCCTGTTCGAACGCTTCTATAGCCGTGGCAATGCCCAGGGCGCAGGCCTGGGCCTGACCATCGTACAAACCATCGCCCAACGCCTGGGCGGCCAGGTCAGCCTGGAAAACCTGGCGGCCGGCGGCCTGCGGGCGACCCTGGAAATCCCTGCCTGACGGAGCATCAGCCGGCCCATGTGACCAGCCACATCGCGCCGACCAGCAAGACCTGGCCGACGATCACATACACCGCGAAGTAACGACCGCCGCTGACCCCGGCCACCACGCACTTGCTCAGCGCGTTGCAACTGACCGCGAGCAACACCGGGATGGACGCGGCCTCCAGGGACAGCTGGCCGCTGGTGGCCAGGGCCGCGATCGAGGCGATGGACGCGTGGGCATCGGCAAAGCCACTCAGGGTGGCAGTCAATATCACGCCGACCTGGCCGAAGTGATGGAGCATCAGCGACGACAAGAAGGTAATGCCGGTCAGGGTCACGACCATGATCAGCGCCAACTTGAGGTCGAATGCGCCGCCCACCTTGATGGTTTGGCTGGCCGCCGCCGTCGGCGCGTGCCACATCAGGCACACACCGTACAACGCGGTGGTGGCAAACCCGGCGAGCAGCGGCCAGGCCATCTGCGACAGCAGCGCCGGCTCCACGGTGCCGAGGATCAGCGCCGCCTGGGCCACCGTCGCAATATTCGAGAAAATGGCCGCCGCCGCGAGGATGCGCAGGTGCTCCGGCTCTTTGGCGACCATCTGGCCCATGGCGGCAACGGTCACGGTACTGGAGGCGAACCCCGAAGCAATGGCGCTCACGACGTAGCCATAACGTGGCCCCAGCGCGCGCACCGCCACGTGCCCCACCGCGCCGACCGCCATCAACAACACCGTCAACGTGCAGATGGTGCGCGGGTTCAGCGCGCCGTAGGGGCCGATAAAGCGATCCGGCGCCAGCGGCAGGACCACCAGCGCAACGACCAACAGCAACAGGCCGTCGCGCATTTCCACATCGGTCAATTGACTGCGAGCAAAGTTGTGCAACTTGTCGCGATAGGCCAGCAGGCCGGCCACCACCACGCCGACGGCCGTGGCCAGTTCGGGAGCGACCCCACACCAGGCGCCCAATAGCAGCACCGTGAGCAACGCCACTTCACTGGTGATCCCCGGGTCGTTGTCCCGGCTCTTCCAGTAAGCGGTACTGACGATCACGGCCAGGCACCCGGCGATCAGGCCCAGCAACAGGCCACCGCCGACTTGCTGCGAGACGTAGCCCAATAACGCGGTAATCGAATAGGTGCGCAAACCGGCAAACGCGCGCAACTCGCCCTGGCCCTTGTGGCGTTCGCGCTCAAGGCCGATCAGCATGCCGATGCCCAGCGCCGCGGCGGCACCGGCCAGCCCGAGGGTTTGCGTCATTTACAGGCGCCTTCAGGGGGTGATCGCGACCTTCATGACACCGTCGCGCTGATGGGCAAACAGCTCATAGGCGGCCTCGATATCGTCGAGCTTGAAACGGTGCGTCACCAGGGGCGACAGATCCACCCCGCCGCTGGCCACCACGGCGAGCAAACGGCGCATGCGTTCCTTGCCGCCAGGGCACAGGGTCGACACGATGCTGTAATCCCCCAAGCCGGCGCTGAATGCGTCGTAGGGAATGTGCAGGTCGCTGGAGTAGACCCCCAGGCTGGAGACCCGCCCTCCCGGACGCAGCACGCGCAATGCCGACTCGAACGTACCCTGGGTGCCCAGGGCCTCGATCGCCACATCGACCCCACGGCCGTCGGTGATGGTCATGATCTGCTCGACCACATTGCCTTTCTTGAAGTCGACGATATGGGTGGCGCCCAGGCTGCGGGCGACGTTCATGCGCTCGCTGACACCATCGACACCGATGATCATCGACGCGCCTTTGAGCCGGGCGCCCGCCACCGCGCACAGGCCGATCGGCCCGAGGGCGAAGACCGCGACGGTGTCGCCGATGGTCACCTCACCGCGCTCGGCGCCGGAAAAGCCGGTGGACATGATGTCCGGGCACATGAGCACTTGTTCGTCGCTCAGCCCATCGGGGATCGGGCATAGGTTGGCCAGCGCATCGGGGACCAGCACGTATTCGGCCTGGCAGCCATCGATGGTATTGCCGAACTTCCAGCCGCCGGCCGCGCGAAAGCCATGCCGGGTGTCGGGGCCGTCCTGGGAGCCGCAGCCGCACAGGCAGGCATAACTCTGCCCGCTGGGCGTGATGGCGCCGGCGATCACCCGCTGCCCCTCAACGAAACCACGCACCTGGGAGCCCAGCCGCTCGATCACGCCCACCGGTTCGTGGCCCACGGTCAACCCTTTGGCCACCGGGTACTCACCGCGCAGGATATGCACGTCGGTGCCGCAGATGGTCGTGGTGGTGATACGCACCAACGCATCCAGCGGGCCGACTTCGGGGATGGGTTTGTCGTCGAGGACGATGCGGTTTTTTTCAACGAAGACAGCTGCTCTCATGGTTGCCACGGCGTGACCTCCTGCGTCTGGAAAAGCCTGAATGACATCCAGACTGCACCGCGATGACAACACGGGGGTTGATCATTATCAACAATCCTCTGATTGATCGAGACACCCGGCCGGATGTCGCTGAGCGTGCCCTGGCTCAAGGCGACTTGATGCAAGTCAAACCGGCGCCGTCGCCCGGCGCCATGATCTAGAGTAAGTATCATTGCCCGATGCTATCTGCTGGTTACCCAAGGGAGATTGCCCATGTCTGCTCAAGCACGTTTCTTACTGCTGGTTTCGCCACTGATGGAACACAGCCCCGCCTTCGACCGGGCCGCCGCCCTGGCCAAGGCTGAAGGCGCCGCGCTGCACATTCTCGCCTTCGATTACCTGGAAGGCCTGGCTACCGCCGGCCTGGTCAACGAGCAGGCTCTGGAACAGATGCGAATTGGCTATGTAGAGCGCCATCACCAGTGGCTGGAGGATCAGGCCAGGCCCTTGCGCAACCTCGGCCTGACCGTCACCACCGAAGTGGCGTGGGTGGAGCGCCCGCTGCAGGAAATTCTGATTCGTCTTAAGGAAGAGCCCATGGCCGTGGTGATCAAGGCGCTGGAGCATGAGTCCCTGCTGTCGCGCTTGATGTTTACGCCGCTGGACGTCCACCTGATTCGCGAATGCCCAGTGCCACTGCATTTTGTCAGCGGTGCGCCCCATGCGTTACCGCGCAAGATCGTGGCGGCCGTCGACCCGTTCCATCACGACGAGCACTACGACAGCCTTAACGACCGCATCCTGCATGAAGCCGTCAAACTGGCGACAGCCTGCGATGCCGAGGTCGAGGTGATTTATGCCCATGACCTGTCCGATCTCGGCGCTCAGGAGTATGGATTCGGCAGCGGTGCCGGGTTCTTCTCTTCGGTGGCCGCCAAACGGCTGTTCGACGAACAGGGGCAGGCCTTCAATGACTTGGCCGCGCGCAACGGTATTCCGCCAGCGCAGCGCCATATGATCTTGGGTAACCCGGCGAAAGTGCTGTCCAGCTATGCCGATGCCTACAACGTCGATGTGATCGTCATGGGCCGCGTCGGTCATCGCGGCCTATCGCGCCTGCTCGGCAGTACAGCCGAGACGCTGCTGTACAAAATGCCTTGCAGCGTGTGGATGGTTAAACCGGAAGTGCTCGACTGAGCGCGGTGATCGTATGCACACCCTCGCTGCACACTCGCAGCGAGGGCATGTCAAAGGCATTCATTGAGGGGGCATAACGAGACTCATCACACTCGAAAGCGATCAGCGGTCAAATATATGAAACATGCACCTATCTTTCTCCAATATTTGGATGTTAAGTAGGAGGAATATATATGTGTGTGTGTGCAAGAGGCTTTTGTGATGAAGTCAACTCCAGTTCTTGTACAAGTCCAACATTTAAAAACAACCTGCGCGAGCTGCAGCGTTTTAGAGTTGTGTTTACCCCTGGGTTTGACCGAGATCGAAGTGGGTCGCCTGGACACATTGATTCCACAACGCGTCAAAGTCAAAAAAGGTGCTTCGCTGTATCGCACCGCCGATCCGTTACGCTCGCTTTACGCCGTGCGTACCGGGTTCTTCAAGACCTGCATACTGTCCATGGATGGTCGCGAGCAAGTCACTGGGTTCCAGATGGCCGGGGAAATGCTCGGCCTAGACGCCATCAGTGCCGACACCCATGCCTGCAACGCGATTGCGCTGGAAGACAGCGAAGTGTGCCCTCTGCACTTCAACCAACTGGAGCGACTGGCCGGTCAAATACCGTCGTTGCAGCATAACTTGAACAAAATCATGAGCCGCGAAATTGTGCGTGATCACGGTATGTTATTGCAAATGGGTAATATGAACGCCGATGAGCGGCTTTGTGCATTTGTATTGAATATATCAATGCGTATGAGTACGCGTGGTTATTCATCGCGATCTTTTATATTACGCATGAGACGAGAAGAGATCGGCTCTTATCTGGGCCTGCGCCTGGAGACGGTGTGCCGCAGCATTGCGCAGTTACGCAAACTGGGCCTGGTGCATATCAGCGCACGCAATGTCGAGATTCTCGACCTGGCGAAACTCAAGACGTTCATATCCGGCTGTCATCGGCATGGTCCCGAGTAACAGGGCCTCATCTGATCCAAATCAGCTTTATCTGTCGGCAAAGGCGTAGAACCGAAGCAACAGGGGGCCGCTCCTGTCGCCCCCAAACCTCGGAGCTCACACCATGCTTACCGTCGAAGAGCACAACAGACAAGCCGCCATCGCCTATAAAACAAGCCCGGAACCGCACTGGATCGATAAGCTCAATGACGGCCGCCATGTGCTGGTGCGCCCGCTGAGAATCGAAGACCGGGACCGCGAATATAACTTCATCAAGAGCTTGTCCCGCGAGTCCCGGCACGCGCGCTTCCTCGGCGAAATCAACGAGCCCGGCAAGACCCTGCTCGATCAATTGATGGATGTCGACAATCAGCAACGCGTGGCATTTATTGCCCTGGTGCATGACAACGGCAAACTGATCGAAATCGGCGTTGCGCGCTATGCCGCAGCCAAAGAGCACGAATGCGAATGCGCGGTCACCGTGGCGGACCCTTGGCAGCACCTGGGACTTGGGCACATTTTGATGCAACACCTGATGACCGCGGCGAAAGCAAACAACTTCACGTCGATGTACACCGTGGATGAAGCGAGCAACACCCCGTTGCGTGAGTTGACCAACGCGTTGGGCTTCCACACCGTCACCAATCCGGATGACGCTACCCAAGTGATCAGCAGCGTGAAGCTCTGAGTAGCACTGCACGGTAAAAGGGCGGCGCGCCGCCCTTGCCTTCCATACACTCGTTTGAGTGTATTCATACCGAACCGAAAACGTCTGTTGCGCGAACGCCTGTAAGCGGGGTGAACCGCACCTGCGCCTGGCACTGCGCAATACCAGGTAACGGTGTTTTGGCTGAATGAAGGAATCAAGACCGCTTCTGTCGCTACACACGGTTAATGCCACGGGCACTGCCCCCCCTGGCGTCATCTCGTAACCTCAGGCGACAGACCTCATGACCAGTGTTTCCACGCACATCACCGCACAACCCCAGCCATTCGCCCTATCCCACCTGCCACTCACCAGACACAAACGCGAAGCCCCTGCCCCCACCGAGTCGGCAGGCGACGCTCGTACCGAAGGCGATCGCGCATTGGCGGCCGAATACAGTACTGCGTTGCTGCTGGCGGCCAATCGCGAGAGCAATATCAACATCCGCCCGATACCTGCCGATTCCTCATTCGGTCGGTGGTGGGGGCAGTTGCGTGCCGCCTTTCGATCACCTGACGTCGTTCAGTGGATGCGTGACAAAGGTATTAATGCTGAGTCGATAACACTCAAACCGGAATCGGGAACGATCACCTTCAAGCTCAAGCCTTCGGTTGATCCCGAACAGAAACTGCATACCGTCGGGCAAGACGACAGGCGCTGGGGCGCGATCAGCGGCCCCATCCTCCAGGCCGCGCGCGTGATCAACGCGGGCCACGAGGATACGGCCTTCACGCCGCCGGCAAGTGATCTCAGTGAATCCGCACCTTGGTTTATGGTGGGGCGGTTTTATCAAGAGCGGCAAGACCTTACAGGGCCGGCGATGCGCAGGCGCGCTGAAGAGCTCGACCGGGACCAAGGTTTTTCACCTCTCGACCCGAGCAGCGCGGCAGGCTTGATTGAATCGCGTAGCGCGGACGCGCTCCAAAAACAGGAAGCCACGGTGGGCGATGTGCTGAATCGGCATGAGGCCATCAACGAGCTGCGGCACCTGGCAAAGTCCGTGGACATCCGCAATCCCGAGCAAATCCCGGGCGAATTGAAGAAGCGGACGCTCTCTCTGTCTTCCCCGAGCACCTACCAACCCATCAGTGCTAGCCAATCGAACAGGGTCAGCCTCGTGCAATTCCTGGAAGATCATGGCTGGCATATTCCCACCCATCACGAACAGCTGGAGAACCTCGCAACCGCCCTCTCAACCCCGGCGCCCAAGATGCCGGCACACGGTAACCTCGGCGGAGCGCTGGCTTGGCCTGTGCCGCTGGATCAGGGAGACCTGCAACAGCTGAAGGCAGATATTGGTACGGGCAAAATTGGCGATATTGACTTAGGACCGTCAAAAAATGTCCTGGACTACCTGCTGAGCGGCAGGACAATTTCCGCGGCGGAACAGAGTAACCCGCGACGGCTGATCGATACCTGGATCACATCGCCCAGAGGCAAGGCGCTGGGTGAGGCCATTCAAACTGCGTTCGAGGCGCGGGGTGTCAAAGGCAGTGCTTCTGACTGGCTGCTCACGGCCCTGAACAGCGAAAGCGCCAGCGTCTCTGGCGACGACGTCGATCACCAAGCCCCTGGTCAAATTGAAGGCTATCGGCTGGTCTCGGCGGAGAACTCGGGCAAATCACCGTCGACGGTTGTCAAGGAGCTGGAGGATCACCTGGTCGCCAAAGGCAAAGCCTCATCCCCGGAAAAAGCCACGATTCAGGCTCACCTGTTACTGGCCAGCCGGGCACCGGAATTCCTGATCAAGGACATCCCGGAAGGCGTCGTCGTGGGCACCCACAGCTGGGTCAGTCTTGCCACGGCGGTTGCCCGAATCGAAGCGAAAGCGCCAGGAAACACGGCGTCGATGAGCTACGCCGACGTTATGCTCGAAGCCAGCGTTGCGCCGATCTCTGACGACGAACGCACTGTCGAATATGTCGCCCAGACCGACGCAATCAAACACTGGAGCGTTGCCAACGGTATGGATTACCCGTCGACGGATGCCTCAATGACGACTGCCCGCGAGGCCTACAGCGCGCAGATTCGAGAGTTGAGAGAGGCTGCGCAAACGCACATCGGGCAAATGCCGACGACGAGGAGCATTGCGCTGGAACAGTTAAAAGTAGCGCTGCCTCACGTCGACCCGGAACTGTTCGAAGAAAAAACTATCACCCTGCAGCCTTCCAACCGACACTTCCCCGGGCCTTACTCGATACTGGACATGTATATCGATGGTCGAGGACTCAAAGGCGCACCGGATTCAGCGGATAATTGGGGGGAAGCGGGCCGTGGTTTCGTGAACCTACTGACATTTGGTGGCGTCACTCTGCGGCCGGACGGTCGTCCCAGCGCATGGGTGTCCTCCTCGGACGGGTTCAGCATTAGCGATGTGCTGGAACGGCTTAACGAACTACCGCGCCCGACGGAGATATTCAACGAGACGTTCTCGGATTACTCCAGTGCCGTCAAAAAAACGACCGCCGCGCAGCTCAAGCACCTTATTTCGAAACAGTCGCTGGAGGATCGGCAGAATCTGGAGTTTGGCAAAATAACAATCCGCAAAGAAATGTCGTTCCACCGCGCCGATCAGCCCAGGCGTGTTTCAGACGGTGTTCTGCTGGTCGAGACCGAGCGCAATGGCCAGCGCATGAGCTATGAAATCGACCGACTAAAAGGGACGGTGACCAAGCTGCCGGACAAGACTTATCGGGACTATGAGCCGACGGTTCATTCTATAAAAGCAGGCAAACGTTTTGATGAGGTAAAACCCGCAGGTCACTATGCAGCGGGGATAACCCATGAAAACAAAGATGCACAAGGCGCACCCAATAGTTTCAGTAGCGCTAGAACCCAATACATCGTTGATGCATTGGTAGAGGATATCAACTTGCCTGCGGTGGAGAAGTACGCCAAGGGCAGAACCACCTTTGACTCTGAAGTACCGCTGCATGAGACCGTTGAGGAGATCGCGCTCAACCTGATCCCGTTACGGTCAGCCATTGTCAATTTTACCAACGGCAATGTTGGTGGGGGCGTTGTCGATCTTGCCTTCGATATCTTTGGTTTCGCCGTCGGCTTGGGAGCCGCGGCAAAAGGCGCGAAAGTCGCGGCGGCCGGCGCATCGACAGTTGCCAAGGTTGGTCAGGTCGCCAAGATTATAGGGCGCGCGACCGTGGGCGCACTCAATCCATTGGACGGGGTTGCCGACCTGGTTCGTGGCGTGGCGAACGGCCTGCATCGAGGCGTCAGCACAGCGATCAAGGGGGTCAAACATCTGCGCGGCTCTTACCGAGGTGTCGATCTACTTGAATTGGCGAAAAAAACCGACGTCGCCGAAGGCACACTCAAAACAGCTAATGGCACACGCGAAAGCAAAGCGCTGGGCAAATTCGATGAGGCGACCAATAAGTGGTACGCCTACGATCCGCTCGCGAAGCAGGCATACGGCAGGCCGTTGGACAATTTCAGCGTTGACACGCCGAGGTTGAATGACCCCAATAGCCTGCACTCGATCGGCAGTAATGATGTGGTGAAGACCGCCAGTCAGCAGCACGGCGTGGCAGCAACCGGCACATTCAGCGTGGGGCAAGAGACGGTCGAAGGTAACGTGGTTTTGTTTCAAGGTAATTGGCATCGCTACGACGCGATCAATAAACGTGCCTTCGGCCCGCCGCTGACAGATTTCAAACCGAGCCGGGTCGCGGCCAATGGTGACGTGAGGTCGATGGACGCCGATTTGTTGGGCTATGAGGTCAAGTACATTGCGCCCCAAGAGTTATCGACAAAAGGCTTACAGTCCAATGTGTACGTGGGTCGCAGTAAAAAAGAATATGTAAAAATCGATGATAAGTTTTATGAGTCACACCTCAAGGATGGCCAGCGAGTTATCCGGCATCCGACGCGCACTGGGCCTGACCTACCGGTCAGGGATCTGGGGCTTTCCGGATGGGAACCACTCTCCAGAACCGACCGCCTCCTGGGGGGCGGCGGGCGGCAACCCCTGGAACCCCGGAGAAAATACCTACTTAATCCCGCTGGACGATATCCACCTGACGGGAAACCCGACACGCCCCTATTCGCTGAACCACAAGGGCGTAGAACATGATGTCACCTTCAACATCTATGCCGGTACGTGGAAATCCAGCAACCTCAAACCAGCAAGCGGTGCCCAAGATCAGGATTACTTCTGGAGGAGTGGCAAAGGAAAATGGCAACGGGGAACGTTTAGTGAGTTTAAACACGCAAAAAAAGTCGATGCCCGCGCGTTTAAATATGTTGATGTTTCCCCTCCGACAATTTTACGGGTTCCAAAAGATGCTCACCCTATCCCCAAACAGATTCACTACTTTTGGGCCGGCAGTGACATTCCGCCGAACCTGATAGAAAACATCGCCAACAACTCTGCCAATGCACCTGGGTATAAATCCATTATCCATGTAGATGCGGACAGCCCGGCGATGTTCGAAAAAATCAAAAGCAAATTGCACACTCAAGCGCCTGGCCTAAGCGTCATGAATCTGCACGAGGACGATTTTTTCAAACAATTGAAAGACACTGAAATGTACAACTATTTTCGACAGGGGCAAGGTAAAAATCTCGCCGCCACTTCGGATGTCGCCCGTTACCCACTGATGAATAAATACGGAGGCATTTACCTCGACACCGATGATGCGATTCCAGTCAATATTGGCGCTACCGCATTGAAGGCGGGCTCCAGCGACATTCTGCTTAACAGACCCGTCGCCCATACTATTACGGACTACAAACCCTTCTACAACACCAGTAACTTTGCGACACAGCCTGGCAATCCGGTTATTAACGATATGATCGCGGAGATGAACAAGCGATTTTCCGCTAACAAAGCTTACTTTGAAAGCAACCGCCCCACCGTCACCAGAGGGCCCGGAGGGGAAATCCAATACACCTCTGAATTTCGCACCTACGAAAGTAAGATTTTCGAGACGGTAGGCCCAACAATGTTTGATGACGTGCTCCAGTCAAAAAGACCTGACATGTACCATCTGGGCCTCGATGGGTTGGCTAAAGAATCGAAGATTGTCGACGGTAAGCTGGTCTCATCCGGACCGATAGTCGATATTGAACGTGAAGCGCGCCAATATTATGCGAGCAAGGGTATTACTCCGCCGGACCTGCTGGGTAATCAGATAAAAAAGATGAAGGAGCACTACCTATCACTTCTTCACCAACTCCAGATAAGGATTGGCGCCGAACACTCCTGGATAGGAACATGATCAACTAATGCTCATACCGGCAGCCGGCCAACGCTGGCAAGGTATGAACAATCAGTCTTGATGTTCACCGCTGCCAGGGTCCTCCGCGTCATCCGGTTCCTTGAGCGGCACTTCTGCATCATCCATCAGCGACCCCGGGTCTTCGTTGCCGGGGTCGTTGAGGTCTTCTTCCGAATCTTTTGACATGACCGTCTCCTCTGATCGCCTTGACATAGCGTAGCTCTTTTGAATAACGCGGCCTGCGTCAAGATGAGGCCCTGCGCGGGTCGTTAAAGTTCCGATGAATCCCTGGCCGGGCATTCAGAGACGTTCAAGTTCGCGTATGCACTGTTGTAGTGCGCGCGCCGTTCCCTGGTGGCGAGCAAACGCGCTCGCTACCAGGGAATAGAGACGCTTTACCGGTTTCGGCACAGGCATTGCTTAATCCATTCATCGTTCACCCGTCATGCCCGGATACAGGAGCATTCGTTACCCCCCGACCCAGAGCCGACCCCATAAGAAAGTAAGGACCTGGCCCGATGGCACCCTGCGCCACGGGCTCATAAAAAATGCGTTTTTCAAAGCGGCAGTGCCCCCCGCGCTTCCCTCGGCACTGACAAGGTACTGGAATGGCTCGATCTTTCTTTGATGAAATGAATGACGCACACGGTGTATGCCGCGCGCACTATCAGGAATTCTCCCGCTGGCTGGCCAATACGCCGCCAGAACTGCTGGACCAGCGTCGCCGCGAAGCCGACCTGTTGTTCCACCGCGCCGGGATCACCTTCACTTTGTATGGCGACGAGCAGGACACCGAGCGCCTGATCCCCTTCGACATCATCCCGCGCAGCATCCCTGCCAGTGAATGGAGCATCATCGAGCGTGGCTGTATCCAGCGCGTCACTGCGCTGAACATGTTCCTTGCCGATATCTACCACGACCAGCGCATCATCAAGGCCGGGATCGTTCCGGCGGACCAGGTGCTGGGCAACGAGGGTTACCAGAAGGCGATGGTCGGCCTCGACCTGCACCGCGACATCTACTCGCATATTTCCGGGGTGGACCTGGTGCGCGATGGCGACGGCACCTACTACGTGCTCGAAGACAACCTGCGCACGCCCAGCGGTGTGAGCTATATGCTCGAAGACCGCAAGATGATGATGCGCCTGTTCCCCGAAGTGTTCGCCAAACAGCGCATCGCGCCAGTGGACCACTACCCCAACCTGCTGCTCAAAACCCTGAAAAGCGCCAGCCGCCTGGACAACCCCAATGTGGTGGTGCTGACGCCGGGGCGCTTTAACAGCGCATTTTTCGAGCATGCGTTCCTGGCCCGGGAAATGGGTGTGGAGTTGGTGGAAGGCGCCGACCTGTTCGTGCAGGATCTCAAGGTGTTCATGCGTACCACCGACGGCCCCAAGGCCGTGGACGTGATCTACCGCCGTATCGACGACGCGTTCCTCGACCCGCTGGCGTTCAACCCGGAGTCGATGCTCGGCGTGCCCGGCCTGGTCGCGGCCTACTGCGCCGGCAACGTGGTGCTGGCCAACGCCATCGGCACCGGCGTCGCGGACGACAAGTCGATATACCCCTACGTGCCGGAAATGATCCGCTTCTACCTGGACGAAGAACCGGTACTGCAAAACGTGCCGACGTTTCAGTGCCGCAAGCCGGATGAGCTGTCCCATGTGCTGGCCCACCTGCCGGAACTGGTGGTCAAGGAAACCCAGGGCTCCGGCGGCTACGGCATGTTGGTCGGCCCCGCTTCCACGGCGGCTGAGATCGAGGACTTCCGCCAACGCATCAAGGCGCGTCCCCACGCCTATATCGCCCAACCGACCCTGAGCCTGTCCACCTGCCCGACATTTGTCGAAAACGGCATCGCCCCCCGGCATATCGACCTGCGCCCGTTCGTGCTGTCGGGCAAGGAGACCCGCCTGGTACCCGGTGGCCTCACGCGCGTGGCGTTGCGCGAAGGGTCGTTGATCGTCAACTCGTCGCAAGGCGGCGGAACCAAGGACACCTGGGTGGTGGAGGGCTGAGTATGTTGAGTAGAACCGCCGCAGACCTGTACTGGATGTCCCGTTACCTGGAGCGTGCCGAGAACCTGGCGCGCATGCTCGAAGTCAGTTATTCGTTGTCATTGATGCCCCAGGCCGGGCGCAGCGATGGCCTGGACGAACTGGCGATGTCGCTGCTCAGCAGCGGCACCCTGGACAGCTACCTGGAGCGCCACGGCCAACTGGATGCCGAGCGCATGCTGCACTTCTTCGCCCTCGACGAAGAAAACCCGGCCAGCATCTACAACTGTCTGCGCGCCGCACGGGGCAACGCCCATGCCGTGCGCGGGCGCATCACCGCCGACATGTGGGAAAACCTCAACGCCACCTGGCTGGAAATGCGCAGCATCGCCGCCGGCGGGCTGGCGCGCCATGGCATCAGCCACTTCTGCGATTGGGTCAAACAGCGTTCGCACCTGTTTCGCGGGGCGACGTCCGGCACCATCATGCGCAATGACGCCTACCGGTTCATTCGCCTGGGCACCTTCGTCGAGCGCGCCGACAACACCTTGCGCCTGCTGGATGCGCGCTACGAGATGTTCGGCGAGGAATCGGAGGAAGTCAGCGACTTGTCAGCGCGCGGTTATTACCAGTGGAGCGCCCTGCTCCGCGCCCTGTCGTCATTCGAGGCGTACACGGAGCTGTATCCGAATGCGCTGAATGCACGCTCGGTCTCGGAGTTGCTGCTGTTGCGCAGTGATGTGCCGCGTTCGTTGCATGCCTGTATCGAGGAACTGAGCCACATTCTGGCGGACTTGCCAGGCAGTTATGGGCGCACCGCGCAGCGCTTGGCCGCCGAGTTCGAAGCGCGGCTGCGCTATACCGGGATCGACGAAATCCTCGAAGCAGGCTTGCACAGCCGCCTGACGGAATTCATCGACACGGTACGCGAATTGGCGCGGGCGATTCACCGCTCGTACCTGGAGGTGGTTTAGACACCGAGGGGCGCGTGCTTTCGCTCGCGGTATTCCCGCGGGGAGCAGTTCATCAGGCGCTTGAAGGCACTGCTGAACGCGCTGTCCGACTGATACCCGAGTGACTGGCCGATACAGGAAACACTCCTGGCAGACGTGTTCAAGGCCTGTAACGCCAGGTGCATGCGCCAGCGCGTCAGATACTCCTGGGGCGCCATTCCGACCCGCTGCTTGAAGTGCAGGGCAAAAGTCGAACGGGACTGGCTCGCGACACCGGCCATGTCGCTCAAGGTCCAGCGGCGTGCCGGCGCGGCGTGTATTTGCTGCAGTACCGGCGCCAACCGCGGATCGTTCAACGCCGCCAACCAACCGGTGGTAGTGGCGCCCATGGATGACTGATAGAGGCGCAGGATCTGCACCAACATCATTTGCGCCAGATGCTCGGTCATCAACGCCGCGCCTTGCATCGGGCTGGCATATTCCCGAGCCAGGCGATCCAGACACCAGCGCAAAACGCTGGCCTGCTCGGACCTCGCACTGATACGCACCACCGGCGGCAACCCCTCCAGCAATAGACGGGCGTCGTCACCGTAGCTAAAGCGCCCGCCTATCAGGAACAGATCCACAGTCTCACCCAGGCGAGCGATCCCCCCCACAGCGTCACGGTACACCGCGCGCGCGTCAACGCCCTCCAGTGCAAGGTTGCTGGACAACCTCCAGGGACGGTTCTGCGTCAACAAAAAGCAATCGCCCTCGCTCAAGGGCATCGGTACGGGCATGCCCTCGACTTCCAGCCAACACTTTCCCTCCACCACGGCATTGAACTTGATGCCCTCCGGCGGTGGAAAATCCAGGGCCCAATCACCGCCAGCCTTGAGGCCGGCGAAATAGGACCGATGACTCTTTAACAGCGCCACCACGTCGGACAGGGTATCCATAAAAAAACTCCGGACGAACGCGACAGAAATACGGACTTTATGGTGTTTCGCGTCCGGCATCCAGGGGAGAACATAGCGGCTCCCCATGGAGAATTCCCTATGATCAATAAACAACGCCCTATCGAGAGTGGATTCGACGGCACGACAACCGCTATGCAAGCGTTGGCGGGTAAAGATTTGCACGGTATGACTGCCATCGTCACCGGTGGTTATTCAGGCATTGGCCTGGAAGCCGTGCGCGTGTTGGCAGCCGCAGGTGCGCAGGTCATCGTGCCTGCACGGGACCCGCTCAAGGCCGAACGCAACCTCGATGGCATAGCCGGGGTTGAGCGGGGCAACCTGGATTTACTCGACTCGGCGTCCATCGACTGCTTTGCACGCAATTTCCTGGCGTCCGGGCGGGCATTACACCTGTTGATCAATAGCGCCGGGATCATGGCCACGCCACTGCAACGCAACGGCAAGGGTGTGGAAGCGCAGTTCGCCACCAATCATCTGGGCCACTTTCAACTGACCGCGCGCCTGTGGCCGGCCTTGTGCGAAGCCGACGGTGCGCGGGTAGTGTCGGTATCGTCGCTAGGCCACCGGTTGAGCCCTATTCATTTCGACGACCCACAGTTTGAGCGACGCCCTTACGACAAGTGGGCCGCCTACGGCCAATCAAAGACGGCCAACGCGCTGTTTGCCGTGGCGCTGGATCAACGCGGTAAAGCACACGGCGTGCGTGCATTTTCCGTGCATCCCGGGGAGATCCTCACGGACCTGGTTCGCTACCTTGACAGGGACGACCTGGCGTTGATTGGAGCACTGGACGATTCAGGGAACATCCGTCCAGCCAAACATTACAAACGTCCCGAACAAGGCGCAGCGACGATGCTGTGGTGTGGCGTCAGCCCTTTACTGGAGGGTATGGGCGGCCTGTACTGCGAAGATTGTGAGGTTGCCGTGCTCTCTCAGGACGACACCAAACGCTCCGGCGTCCGCGCATGGGCCATCGATCCGGAGCAAGCCGAGCGGCTCTGGGCATTGAGCGCGCAATTGAGCGGCGTCACGCTTTAGTCGCTATCGCCCACCACCGAGGCAACAGCTGCCGCACCCGCCCTTCGCCGAACCGGTCATCGATCAACATCACCACGCCTTGGTCCTGCTGGCTGCGGATCACCCGCCCCGCTGCCTGCACGACTTTCTGAATGCCCGGGTACAAGTAGGTGTAGTCGTAGCCGGAGCCGGAGCCGAAGATCGCGCCCATGCGCTGCTTCATCTGTTCGTTGATCGGGTTCAGTTGCGGCAGCCCCAGGGTCGCGATGAACGCGCCGATCAAGCGCGCACCGGGCAGGTCGATGCCTTCGCCAAACGCGCCGCCCAGCACCGCAAAACCGACGCCCTGGCTGTGTTCGGTGAACTGTTCGAGAAACGCCCGGCGCTCGGCTTCGGCCATGCCGCGTGACTGCTGCCACAGTGCGATGTGCGGGTGTCGCTCGGCGAGTAACAGCGCCACTTGTTGCAGATAATCGAAACTGCTGAAGAACGCCAGGTAATTACCCGGTTGGTGAGCGAACTGCTCGGCGATCAATTCAACGATGGGTTCCAGCGAGGCCTGGCGATGCACGAACCGGGTGGAGACCTCATCGACAATCCGCACCCGCAACTGCGCGGCATTGAACGGTGATTCCACGTCGACCCAGGCAGTGTCCGCCGGCAGGCCCAGCAGGTCGGCGTAGTAATGGCGCGGGCTGAGTGTGGCGGAAAACAACACGCTGCTGCGCGCCGCCGTCAATCGCGGGCGGATGAATTCGGCGGGCACCACATTGCGCAGGCACAAGGTGGAACTGCTGCGCTTGCCGCGCCACTGACGCAGGCTGATATCAAAGATGAAATGTTCGTTGAACAGCTCGGCGACCTTGGCAAATTGCAGTGCCTCAAAATAGAACGCCTGCAGATCGCCATTGAGTGCTTCGGGGTGGTCGTTGAAATAGTCGCCCATGGCGCTGGCGCAAAGGCTCAGGGCCTGAAGCATTTTGTCGGGTCTGGCCGCGTAGGCCTGATACGGCGCGAGTTGGTCCTTGTGCAACGCGTTCCACTCACGATTCAAGCGCTGCAAGGGTTTCTTCAACGGCTCCGGCGCCGTATCGCGCACGGTCTTGAGGGTGTACTGATCAAGGCTGGCGCTGTACATCGATCGTGCGCGCTCCACCAGGTTATGGGCTTCGTCCACCAGCACCGCGACGCGCCACTGGTTGAGTTGGGCCAGCCCGAACAACAGCGCGCCAAAGTCGAAATAGTAGTTGTAGTCGGCGACCACCAGGTCGCTCCAGCGCGCCATTTCCTGGCTCAGGTAATACGGACAGAGGCCGTGCTCCAGGGCGACCTCGCGCAAGTTGCGTTGGTCGAGCAGGCGCACCTTGGCGGCCGCGATACGCGCGGCGGGCAAGCGGTCGTAGAAACCCTTGGCCAGCGGGCAGGATTCGCCGTGGCAGGCCTTGTCCAGGTGTTCGCAGGCCTTGTCCCGCGCCACCAGCTCCAGCACGCGCAGCGGCAGCTCGGGACTGCTGGCGTACAGCACTTGCGCGGCGTCGAGGGCCAGCTTACGACCCGGGGTCTTGGCGGTGAGGAACAACACCTTGTCCAGTTGCTGGGGCGCTAGGGCCTTGAGCATGGGGAAGATCGTGCCGACGGTTTTGCCGATGCCGGTGGGCGCCTGGGCCATCAGGCAGCGGCCGGTGCTGACGGCCTTGTACACCGACTCTGCGAGGTTGCGCTGGCCGGGGCGAAAGGCGCTGTGGGGGAACGCCAGGGCCTGTGCGGCGCGGTTGCGGGCGTCGCGGTGCTGCATCTCCTGGCGGGCCCAACCGAGAAACAACGCGCATTGCCGGTTGAAGAAACATTGCAGATCGGCGGCCGCAAAGCGCTGGTTCAGCGAGGTTTCGCCCTCGCCGACGATATCGAAATACACCAGCGCCAAATCGATGTGCGCAAGCCCGAGCTTCTGGCACATCAACCAGCCGTAGACCTTGACCTGGGCCCAATGCAATTGCCGATGGTTGGCGGGCTGGGCGTCGAGGTCGCCGCGATAGGTCTTCACCTCTTCGAGGCGGTTGCTGTCCGGGTCGTAGCCGTCCGCCCTGCCCCGCACCTTGAGTTCCTCGTACTCGCCTTCCAGGGCCACTTCGTTCTGGTAGTGCGCGCTGCGCCGCGAGGCGACCGTGCGATGGCCGGCGATGCCTTCCTGGGCGCTGGGCGACGGGGTAAAACGCAGGTCGAGGTCGCCGACCTTGGCCGTGAACTCACACAGTGCGCGCACCGCCACGGTGTAGCTCAAGCGGACTGCGCCCAGCGCACATAGCAGACGGTGACCGGCATCTGGTACTCGCCACAGAACTCCAGCCAGCGCAGTTGGTTGTCTTGCAGGCGATCGCCGGGGCCTTTGACTTCGATCATGCGGTAGGTTTTCTGCGCGGGCCAGAACTGGATCAGGTCCGGCATACCCGCGCGGTTGGCGCGAATATCCAGCAGCAGCCGCTCGAACCAGCAACGCAAGTGTTCGGCGGGCAAGCATGCCAAGGCCTGCTCCAACAGTTCTTCACTGAGCAGGTTCCAGAAGACAAAGGGTGACTGGATGCCCCACTTGTCCACGTACCGTTGGCGGATGGTGTGTTTGTAGCGGTCATCCTGCAGTTGCTCGAGACAGGCGGCAAACAGTGACGCACGACGCTGATGGAAGTCTTCGCTGTGCAAATCCGCCGGCCCGCGCTGGAACGGGTGGAAAAATGCCCCCGGCAGCGGCGCGAAGATCGCCTCCCAGCACAGCAGGCCGAACAGCGAATTGATCAGGCCGTTTTCGACGTAGTACACCGGCGCATCGGGCTCGCTCAGATGCGCCTGCACGCAATACTCCACCGCCATCGAGGGCGGCGGCGGCGGGAGCGCCAGGTCCAGGCGCGTGACGTCCCGAGGCTTGGCCTTGGGCACGGCTGGCGCGCCCAGCTTGCGCCGCAGGCGCGGCAACACTCGCAGCAGGTGTTGCTGCTCGGCGGGGCTTTCCGGGGCCTCGTGGGCGGCACATGCCAGGGCCATGGCCTGGGCGTAGTCTTCCTGGCGCTCCAGCACGCGAATCAAGCGTGCGCGCGCGCCGGGATAAGTACAGGCCCGGTAGATCTGCTCGGCCAACGCCAACTCGGCACTGCGCTCGCAAGACTGGCCGACCTGGAACAACAGCTTGGCCCGGCGTTTTTCCAGCCAGGGGTTGTCGGTCTGCAACGTAGCGATCTGCGCCAGCACGCTGTCCAGCGCCTGCGCGGACTCAAAGGCTTGCTGGCACTGATGCAGGAACAGAAACCCCAGCACGTCATCGCGGCTGCGCAAACCACGGGACTGTGCGCAAAACTCGACTTTTTCGTAGGTATAGATGCCCAGGTCCGCCAGCACGAACTCCGACCAGTCCTGATGCAGGTTGCCGAAGAACATCAAGCGCAAGCGATCACACAAGTCCATCACAGTGACGCTGTAGAGCACGTCATCCAGCTCGGGGCACCAGTGGGCAAAGCAGCGACGCTCATCGAACTGCGGCGCCAGTTGCTCGAGCCAATCGGCCTTTTTGCCCTTGGGCTGCTCGATCCACGGCTGGAACGCGCCCAGCAACTCGCCCTTTTGCAGCAACCCGAACAGTTCGTCAAAGCCCAGCAGGCACTGATCATCCACCCAACCCAAAGCCTTCAGCGGACGCGCTGCCGCATGAGCGCAGCCGATCTCCGGGTAATTGAGCTTGCCCGCTCGAAAATGCACGCCCTTGCGCATCACCAGACGTACCAGTAATGCCTGGGACGCCTGCGGCAACCTGTCGAATTGCTGAATGAAATGCGCTTCTTCAGCATCGAGCAGATCGGCATAGCGTTGTGCCAGCCAATCCAGCACCTGACGGAAGTTATGCAGGTAATACAGGGGGTTTTCGAGGGTTTCGGGCATGGTCCGCAGCGATTAAATACTGGTTATGCATACAGAGTGCCGCCGCTGACGCGTTGTTGCAATCGGTAATAGATAAATGGCGCACGCAACTTTTTGCGTAAAAGTGATCAGATAGGGGAATTGATGGCGTAACATTTATGGCCCGCAGCCTCAGGCCGCGGGACTTTTCAGGGTTAAGGTAAGGGTTATGAACATGAAGAATTTGGGTCTGCCACTGGTTGCACTCACTTTTCTGGTATTGGCCGGTTGCGCGACGCAAACCGTAGTGACATTACAGAACGGCACGCAGTATTTAACCAAAGACACGCCGAAGACCAAGACCGCCGACGGCTTCTATGAATTCACCGACATCGCCGGCAAGCGCATCCGCGTCAGGGCCGATGATGTGGCCACGGTTCGCAAGGAAGACTGATCCCGCCCTGCATCCCTCATCAAACATGTGGGAGCCCGCTTGCTCCCACCCTTTGAACCGCGTGCCAACGCGGTTTCAACCGATCACGACACCCTCCCCCGGCCAGTTGCTCACCCCCACCAGCGTCACCGAATCCGCGCCAAAACTGATCACCGTATCGCCGCCCACCGCCTTGGCGTGCTCGCGATAATCCAGGCTGCCCTGCACATCCGTGAACACCAGTTTGTCGCTCGATTGGTAGCCGATCACCCGATCCTGGCCAAACGGCCCGCTGAACAGAAAGGTGTTATGGCCACTGTTGTCGCGAAGGGTGTCGTTGCCCTTGCCGCCTTCGATGAAGTCCGCGCCCTTGCCGCCCTGGATCAGGTCATTACCGTCACTGCCGATGATGAAGGTGTTGCCCTTGTGCGGCTCGGCATTGCGGTTGAGGTCCTGCACCCAGGTGGTAGCCCGCGCCGGGTCGGACAGGTTGGCGACGATCACCGTCGAGTCCCGGCTCATCTGGTCGTAGAACCCGGATTCGAGCACGCGGGTCATGCCGTCGCCATAGCCGCTGGGCAAATGCGACACCCAGGTCGGCAGGTTGGCAATGGAGAACGGCAGCACATTCCACAGCGTCGAGGCGTAGTGATCGTTGAAGCTGACGATGTTGTCGGTGGTCGATTCATGGGGTTTGTCATGCACGCCCAGGGACGACAGGTTGAAGGATGAACCGTCCAGCGCACGGAATACCGGGTCGTTTTCATAGCCGATGTTCAACACCTTGTCGCCGGCGCTCTGGGTCGGCGACGCGTAGGCCACATAGTTGGCGTCCTTGTAGAACCCCGACCATCGCTGGTCGCTCAACTCCGCCAGGCTGTTGACCGCCAGCCCGCCGAGGCTGTGGCCGCTGACCAGCACGTCGGAACCGCTCAGGCCATGGGCACCGGCATACTCGGCAACCGCCTTGAGCAAACCGCCGAAGGCTTCGCCGGCGTAGTTCTTCGCGTAATCCCTGGGGCCCAGGGCGGCGAGCAGATCGCTGAGCAGATCACCGATGGAATCGCTGATCAGGCTTTCCCGCGGCCCCGACGTGCCGCGAAAGCCGATGCCGATTTCGAGCAGTCGACCGGCGTCATCGTACTTGCCCAGCACTTCGGCCTGCGCGGTGGTGTAGCCAGCCTTTTCACCGAAAAACGTGCCCCGGGCGTCCACCTTGCCAGCGTAACCCAGGGTGCTCGCGCTGAGCGGCGTCCATCCGGCGTGTTGCAGCGCTTCCAGGGCGGCCTTTTCCGAATCGGGATTCCACGGGATACCGGGAATCACGCCTTGGGAGTCGGCACCGCCGAGCAATGCACCGACCAGCGTCGCCGGCAGGCCAACGCCCAAGCCGTGGTGCTGATAGCCCACCGCAAAGCCGTTATCCAGGTTGTGGTAGGTATACAGCGTGATCGCCATTGCATCGGCGAACAGCGCCTTGGAACCCTCGGTGCCAAGGTTTTTATAATCAAAGATTCCCATCGGTAGTGCCTCTCTGTTGTTGGAGTTGTCGAGAAAGCGCAATGACGTCCCAGGTGCTGCTACGGCTGCTTGCCCACCGGCCCAAAGGCCTCATCGACTTGCGCCAGGTCGGTATCGCGCAGGTTGCCGGCGTAGTAGTGCAATTTGGTCCAGGCCATCAGGTAGTCGTAACGCGCCTGGGCCAGGTCGCGCCGGGTGCTGTAGAGCTGCTGCTCGGCGTTGAGCGCATCGAGGTTGACCCGCTCGCCGCCGAGGATGCTTTGCCGGGTCGACACCACCAGCGCCTCGGCCGAGGTCAGGGCTTTCTGGTAGGCGCGCAGCTTGCTCACGCCCGACAGGCAGGCGCTGAACTGGCGACGCAGTTCGATCAGGGTTTCGCGGGTCTTGCCTTCCAGCTCGTATTCGGCCTGCTCCATGGCGCGGCTGGCCTGGCGCGTAGAGGCGGAGACAGCGCCACCGGCATACAACGGCAGGCTGACTTCGACGCCGATGGTGTTGGTGTCGTAGCGCTGGTTGTAGGTGTTGCCGCTGTCGGATTCCTGCTGGCGCGAACTGGCATACGCGGTGATCTTCGGCAAGTGCCCGGCACGGTTGCGCTCCACTTCATAACGCGCCACTTCCAGGGCCTGGCGTTGCGAGGCCAGCGTCGGGTTGTTGCTGATCGCCAGCGCGTGCCAGGTGTCGTAGTTGGCCGGCGTCAGGCTGAAGGCGGCGAAGCGCTGATTGAGCGGCGCGAGGTCGTGGATGTTGACGCTCTGCACGCCGATCAGCGCGCCCAACGCTCTTAACGAGGCGTCTTGTTCATCCAGCGCCTGGATTTCTTCGGCCGTGGCCAGCTCATAGCGCGATTCAGCTTCAAGGATGTCGGTGCGCGTGCCCTCGCCCTGCTGGAACAGGTGCTGGTTCTGCTGAAACTGCTGCTCGAAGGCGTTTTTCTTGGCGCGGGCGATCTCGATCTGGTCTTGGGCGAACAACGCTTGGGTGTAATAGCTCAACACCCGCACCAACAGCGCCTGGCTCTTGTCACGAAAACTTTCATCGGCAAACAGCGCCTGGGCCACGCCCTTGCGGTAGTTGGCATAGGCTTCGTAGTCGAACAGCGGCTGCTGCAGGCTGAAGGTCGAGCCGTAGCTGTTGTAATTGCGCGCGTCGCGATAGCTGCCGCCACGCCCGTCAGGCAGGTGGGCTTCGGAATTGTTGCGCCCCTTGTTGTAGTTGTAGGACAGCCGCGGCAGCAACCCGGCGCGGCCGATGGTACGGTTTTCCAGGCCGGCGTCGCGTTCCTTGAGCGCGCCGAGGAACACCGGATCGTTGCGCAGAGCCTGCTCGTACACATCGAACGGGCCCATGGCGGCCTGGGCAGGCGCACAGCTCAACAGCACGGCAATGAACAGCGGTTTCATGTTCATTCCTCCGTCAACGCAGAGCCGGCGCGGTCGAGCAGCGGCTTGAACAGGTAATTGAGCAACGAGCGCTCGCCGGTACGCACGAACATCTCGGCGGGCATGCCCGGCTTGATCACCAGGCCGTGGAGTGTTTCCAGCGCGGCCTCGCTGACGCTGGTGCGCAGCACGTAGTACGGCGCGCCGGTCTTTTCGTCGAGCAGTTGGTCGGCAGAAATCAGACTGACCTGCCCCGGCACACGCGGGGTACGACTCTGGTTGAACGCGGTGAACAGGATGTCGACCGGCAGGTGGGTGCCGACCTTGTCCACCAGGTGGACCGGCAAATGCCCCTCGACTTCCAGCCGCGTACCCTGTGGCACGATCTCCAGCAAGGTCTCCCCGGCACGCACCACCGCGCCTTCGGTGTGGACGCCGAGGTTGACCGCAATGCCATCGGCCGGCGCGTTGATTTCGCTGTGTTGCAGGTCGAACCCGGCGGACGTGAGTTGCTGCTCCAGGGTCAGGCTGCGCAGTTGCGCGTCAGCCAGTTGGCTGCGCACTTCCTTCTGGTATTCGTCGCTGTGCTGCTGCAGTTTGAGCCGCGATTCGAGGATGCCCTGCTCCACTCGGCCGCTTTCGCCGGTGTTCTGCGCCAGGTCCTGTTGCACCTGGGACAGCTGGCGCTGGTACTCCATCAAACGGTTGCGCGGGATGTAGCCATTGTCGGCCAGGGGCTGCAAATTGCTCAGTTGATCGCGCAAGGATTGAGCCTGGGCGCTCAGGTCGCTGCGTGCGCGGCGCATGCCATTGAGCTGCGCCGTGGCGCCGTCGATATTCGCGCGAATCCCCGCCTGTTCACGGGCAAAGGCTTCGCGGCGGCTGCTGAACAGTTGACGCTGGCCTTCGAGCACCAAGGCCAGCGCAGGGTCCGGGGCGGTGCTGAGTTCGGCGGGAAACACGATGGCCGCGCGATTGTCGCGCTCGCTCTGCCAGCGCGCCACACTGGCCCAGGCCAGGCGGTACTGCGCTTGCAGCGATTGCACATCGGCCTGGTTCTGGGTCTGGTCAAGACGAAACAGCGGCTGGCCCTGTTTGACCGTCTCACCTTCGCGCACCAGGATCCGGCTGACCACGCCGGGGCTGAAGGTCTGCACGGCCTTGCGCTTGCCCGAGACCACCACGGTGCCCTGCACCGGAATGCCCTGGTCCAACGGCGCCAGGCTGGCCCAGAGGAAAAACCCACCGGCGCCGACCACCGTCAGCCACCAGCCCAGACGCACGAAAAAAGCGGCGTCGCGTTGTTCCACAGTGAGCATGCTCATGCGCCTGGATTCCTTGCGGTTTGATACTGACGACTGAAACTGACGCCGGTTTTTTCCTGCGTCGCCGCCTGCTGGCCGGACAACGCGCGCAGCACGTCCTGGCTCGGCCCAAACGCTTGCAGGTGGCCTTCGTTGAGCACCAGCAACTTGTCGGCCTGGGCCAGGGCCGAAGAGCGGTGGGTGACGAGAATCACGCTGCTGCCCTGGGCCTTCAGTTGCACGATGGCGCTGGCCAGCGCGGCTTCACCGACGGTGTCGAGGTTGGAGTTGGGTTCGTCCAGCACGACCAGCCGCGGCCCGCCATACAGCGCACGCGCCAGGGCCACCCGTTGCTTCTGGCCGCCGGACAGGCCGCCGCCGTTGTCGCCCAACACGGTGTCGTAGCCTTGCGGCAGGCGCAGAATCAATTCATGCACGCCGGCCTGTTGCGCCGCCTGGACCACCTGCGCCGGGTCGGCATCGCGAAAGCGCGCAATGTTGTCGGCGATGCTGCCGCTGAACAGTTCGATGTCCTGGGGCAGGTAACCGATGTGCGGGCCAAGATCGTCACGGTCCCAGCGATGGATATCCGCGCCATCCAGGCGCACGGTGCCGGCCAGGGTTGGCCAAATGCCCACCAGCACCCGCGCCAGCGTGGACTTGCCGGACCCCGACGCGCCCAGCACCCCCAGCACCTCGCCGGCGCCCAGGTGGAAACTGACCTGATGCAGCGTCGCCAGGCGTCGACCCGGCGGGCCGGCGCTGACCTGCTCGAAACTCACCTGGCCCTTGGGGGCGGGCAAGGCCATCGGCTCGACGTCCGGCGCAAATTCGCGCAGCAGTTGGTCAAGCCGCTGATAGGCCAGCTTGGCCGAACTCCACTGCTTCCACACGGCAATCAACTGGTCGATCGGGCTGAGCACCCGCCCCATCAGGATCGAACCGGCGATCATCATCCCGGCGGTCATCTCGCCCTTGATCACCAAGAATGCGCCCAGGCCGAGCACCAACGATTGCAGGCACAGGCGCAGGGATTTGCTCAGCGCGGTGATCACCGAGCCGGTGTCGCTGGCCGCGTTCTGCAAGCCCAGGAACTGCGAATGCACGGCAAACCAGCGCTGGCGCAATGCGCCGAGCATGCCCATGGCCTGGATGGTTTCGGCGTTGTGCAAATGGCTGGTGGCCAGTTGGCTGGATTGCTGGGAGTAACCGCCAGCCTCAGCCAGGGGCTTGTTGGTCAGGTATTCATTGAGGCAGGCCAGGCCGATCAGCAGCAAGGCCCCCGCCGTGGCCAGCACGCCCAGCCACACGTTGAACAGGAAAATCACCAACAGATAGATCGGAAACCACGGCGCATCAAAAAACGCGAACAGCGCCGGCCCGGTGATGAACTGGCGCAGATGGGTCAAATCTGCCAGGGACTGCCCGGCATGCCCCTGGCCGCGTTGCAGGTTGCGTTCGAAGGCGGCTTTATACACGCGCAAGTTGAAGCGCCGTTCCAACTGGCTGCCGATGCGGATCACGATAAAACTGCGGATGACTTCCAGGCTGCCGATAAAGGCGAAGAAACCGACGACCATCAGCGTCAACATCACCAGAGTGGTTTCATTCTGGGAGGACAGCACGCGGTCATACACTTGCAGCATATAAATGGATGGCACCAGCATCAGCAGGTTAATTAATGCAGTGAAACAGCCAACGCTGATCAAAATACTTTTATATTCACCCAGCGCCTTGAATAAAGGCGCAACAACAGGGGGCTTCGCCATGGTGTTTGATCTTCCTTGAACCCAATGACCGGCAATAGTTGCCCCAGCCCCTGAATAAGCGGCGGCCAACTATTAAATTCGAGTTATAGCGTTATAACTAAGGTATTCGTTGCAATATCACGATATCGCCAGATGGCGTGCGCGCCTGGTATTCACCGTCGCGCTGACGATTCAAGTGGGTAATCCCGGAACCTTCGGCATTCATCAACCAGATCCCGTCCGGCGTCGGCGACCATGTCAGGGGTTTGTCTCCCAGCCATTGCTCAACGCAGGCCACATCGCCCCCCACGGCGGTGGCTTGCTCCAGCAAATCCAGGGCACAGACCTGATCCTGTCGGTGCAGTTGCCAATGTCCGGCCAACTGCGCGGTGGTGGGTAAAACGAGACTGCTAGCCATTGCATGGGCTCCTGCCGACACGAACAACACCTGTAGGACACAGGCGATCAAATGCACAAAACGCGGCATGTGTATGCCCCTCCTGGAAGCGCGGCGCCACAACGCCGCGCCGGAGCATCAGGCCACGATGTCGCTGACCGCTGCCTGGCCCACGGTGGTGACGAGGAAATCCGCCACGCCGTGCCCGGAGAAGTCCACGGCCAAGGTACCCAGGTGGGTGCCCGAGGCATAGCTCAATACTGCGTCGCCGGCATGCCCGGTGAACGCGTTGACGAAGCTCAGGCCCGCACCTTTGGTGATGCCGCTCAGGTCGATCTTGTCGGCGCCGCTGGTGAAGTCAAAGATCTTGTCCGCCGCACCTGGCTTGGAATCGGAACTGGCACCGAACACAAAGGTGTCGTTGCCGGCGCCGCCCCACAGTTGGTCCGCACCGCCAGCGCCGTAGATGAGGTCGTTGCCGGCCCCGCCCTTGATCAGGTTGGCGGCATTGTTGCCGATGATCAGATCGTTGCCCGCGCCGCCGAAGGCGTTTTCCACGGTGACGCCCTTGGCGATGGACACGTTGCCCACCAGGCCGCCAACGTCGGAGAACGAGGTCTCATTGAGGTTGATCTTCTGGTTCTGGGTAAAACCGGAAAAATCCAGGGTGTCGTTGCCGCCGCCGTCCCAGACCGAAAATACCAGCTTGTCGGCGTTGGCGGTGGCGCTGAGAAAATCACGCCCGGTGTTGGAGTTGAAGCCGTAGGTGGTGTCGCCGGCGCGGGTGGCGTAGTTCGCGCCGTAAAGCTTCTGGATCGCCGCGATATCGTCGATCAACGGCCCGGAGGCATAGGCCTCGACCCCGCCCTTGCTGAAGTTCTGGTTGGTGTTGCTCTCGCTCCAGTAACTCATGAGGCTGTAGCCGCGCGTGTCCTGTCCATAGGTCGCGTCGTTGTAGGTCGGGTTGCCATTCCCGGCGTTGTAGTCGCCGGGGTGAGCCAGGCCCAGGGTATGACCGATCTCGTGGGTCAGGGTCTGCCGGCCGTAGTTGTTCAGGTCCGGGGTCTTGTTGGGTGTGTAGCTGCTGTTGGTCAGGTACCACGAGGTGCCGTCGTAGCCCGCGCCGGTGCCGGGCAGGTAGGCGAAGGCCGCCGCGCCGTCCTGGCCGCCGCTGTAGTTGCCGAAGGTCATATGCCCATCGCCACCGCGGGCCTTCTCGGTGAAGGCAACGTTGGCGACATCCGACCAGGACTGCATGGCCAGTGCGGCCTGGGCTTTCTGCTGGCTGTTGAACTGGCTGAAGCCCGAGATGCCATGCTTGTTCAGCGTGCTCGAGGAGGCCGAGGTCAGAAAGGTGTAGGTCAGGTCGATCTTGCCGTTGCCGTCGACGTCCCGGTACGCGGCGCCGTCGCGCAGCAGCTGGGTGGCGGCCTGGTCAACGGAATAGGAGGGTTTGCCATTGATCGTGAGGTTGCCGCCACGGTCGTACAGATGGCTGAAACTATCGATTTGCGTATACGCAGTGCTGGCTTGCGCGGCAGACACAATAGCCTGGTCTTTTACTTTTGACATAAACGTACTTCCTTGTGTGCAAGTGCATCAGTCTTGGGTCGATAGGAACCCCGCTGGCGAGATCGTCCTATCACTCGCCTCTTTTGAAGGCGTCACGAAACTGACACAACTTGAAATCTTTCGTCTACATCTATTTACGCAGTGAAAACCGACAAGCCGGCAACTTAAGCAAGTCGCGTGCAATGTTTGTAGGGGGTTAGTTGCTTTTGTCCGACAAAAAGCGCCGTGCTGTTATTTAAATATTAAATAGCGGTAAAGCCGCTCAACTTGAGCGGCGCACTTGTTTAGATGGATCCAATATATTGTCACGGTGTCATTCGCCGCATTAAAGAGCCAGCATCTTTATAAATACACCGGATTATCGGCAGCTGTTCCAGCCCGTCTCGCGCAATGCCTGCAACAGGGTTTCGCCGTCCAGACCCGGCACCCGCACCCCGTCGTCGGTGGTCATGCTCTCACCGGCCAGCATGGCGTTGACGATCGCCTCCTCCACTGCCTCCGCCGCGGCGAGGAACAGCGGGGACATATGATCGTTATTGACCATCTGCACCGCGCTGCTGAACGCCAGGTCCTTGCGCCCATAGTCCGCCGGGGGCAGCGCCTGATTGCCGGTGGCGAAGGCCAGGAACAGGTCGCCGCTGGAATCCTCGGTGCCGCCGCCGGTGCGCGCAATGCCGATGGACGCGCGTTGCGCCAGGCGCCGGCATTGATGGGGCAGCAACGGCGCGTCGGTGGCCAGGATCACCACGATCGAGCCCATGCCCGGCGTGCCCCGCTCGGCGAACGGCGATGGGATCGTCATCAACTGCCGGCCCACCGGGTAGCCGTCGACCCGCAGTTCCTGGCGCTTGCCATGGTTGGCCTGCACCAGCACGCCGACCGTCCAGCCGCCCTGCTCCGCCGGCAACCGGCGCGACGCGGTGCCGATGCCGCCCTTGAATTCATGGCAGATCATCCCGGTGCCGCCGCCCACCGCGCCTTCCTGTACCGGACCACTTTCGGCGTGCTCCAGCGCCTCGCGCACATGCGCAGGCTTGACGTGCTGGCCCCAGATATCGTTCAGCAGGCCGTCGTAGGTTTCCATCACCACCGGCATGCACCAGTACACGGCCGGGTCCGCCAGACGCTCGCGCTCCAGGGCAATCAGGGTGTCGCGCACAATGCCGAGGCTGTGGGTGTTGGTGATCGCCAATGGCGTGGTCAACAGCCCTGCTTCGCTGATCCACTCCAGGCCCGTGGCGTCGCCATTGCCGTTGAGCACGTGATACCCGGCAAAGCACGGCTGCTGCCGCGCCTCGCCGGCACGCGGCTGGACCACTGTGACGCCGGTACACACCTGTTTACCGTCGACGCGGGTCTTGAGCGTGCTGTGGCCGACCCGGACGCCGGGAACATCGGTGATGGCATTCAACGCGCCGGGCGTGCCCAGCCCCAACGTGATGCCCAATTGACGTGCGCGCATAACCACTCCTTACAGTTTCTGATACGCCGGACTCAACCGGCCACTGATGCAATACAGAATCACCGACAGTGCCAGCAAGCCGATGATGACCATGATGTCGCGCACCGAAGCCTCCGCGATCAAGGTCATCAACAGATACCCGGCGCCCAGCACCGCCAGCAATGCCGGCAGCGGCCACAAGGGCATGCGATACGGATGTGCGCGCTCACGCAGCAGCACCCGGCTCATCAGCGCACTCAAGGCCACGATCAGGTACACCAGCATGATCAGCAGCACACTGAACGAGGTGAGGTCCGCCAGGTTGGAGCTGAAACTCAGCAGCGCCGAAGGGATCGCCAGGAACAGCGTCGCCAGCCAGGGCGAATCCCAGCGCGGGTGAATGCGCGTGAACAGTTTGTTGATGGTCGGCGTCCACAGGGCGTCGCGGCCGCTGCTGAATACCACGCGGCCGATCTGGATCACGATGGCGACGATGGCGTTGAATACCGAGAGGAAGATCCCGGCACTGACCAGGCGTGACAAGGTTTCGTTGCCATGGCTGGTCAGCAGGTAGCCGATGGGGTCGGGGCTGCTGATCATCGCACTCAGCGACGGCGCGCCGATCAGCAGCGCCGTGATCGGCACCAGTTCGATCACCACCACCAGCCCCAGGGACCACAACACCGCTTTGTGTACGCCCTTGCCGCCGCATTTCATGTCTTCGGCCAGCAGCACTGCCGGCCCGTAGCCATTGAAGGAGAACAGGCCGATGCCGACCGCGCCGATCACCAGGGCCCAGGGCGCCAGGTGCAACATGCCGTTTTCGACGATCTGCGGCTGAAACAGCACGCTGACCGGCTGCACCGGATGGCCGAAGCCGAGGAACACGATCACCAGCAAGGCCGCCACTTCCAGCAGCAGGCAAGTGCCGGTGATCCAGGCATTGAGCTTGATATTGAGGATGCCCAGGGCGTAACTGCACACCACAATGACCAGCGCAACGGTCTGGGCATCGAACCGGGTGCCCAGGGCGTTATTCAAGTAGGTCGCCGCGCCCGTGGCCAGTACCGGTGGGATAAACAGCAACATCACCAGTACCGTCAGGAACGTCGCATAGCCCGCCATGCCGCCGAATACCCGCTTGGCATACACATATTCACCGCCAGCGCTGTTGTGGGCGCGGCCCAGTTCGGCGTAGCAAAAGGCGAACATCAGCGCGAGCAAGGCGGCCATGACAAAGGCCAGGAACACGCCGCTGCCGGCCTGTTGAATGGCGAACGGGGCGATCACGAACACCGAACTGGCGGGCGTCACCGCCGAAACGGTAATGGCCACCACATCGAAGACGCTCAGGGTGGGCTTGAGCACGCCGTCAGGCGCGGGGGAAGCACTCATATCGTTATCCTCTGTCGTTGTTTTTGGTGTGAGGCAGAAACGAAAAGTCTGAAAGTCGTGGGATATGTTTCCCACTCAATGATCGCGAAGTTAAAGCCAGAGCTGTTGTCAGCCAATTCCCCTATTGGCGTACTCCCCTTGACGACACCCGGCAAAAGCCGAACCCTTGGCCGATCTTTTGATGAGGGGAACCTGTGACATGAGCCTGTTCAGGGAAGTCGGCATGCATGCGGGGCTGGGGCGTACCCTGTCACAGATCGGCAGCGAGCGATTCTGGAAACAGCTGGTGCTGTTGTTGCACCAATGCCTGCCGTTCGATAACGCCCTGGCGATTTTCTACCCGCTCGATGGCCTGCCCCAGGCCCTGGAGGAATACGACGCCCAGCCCAGCAGCAAACCGGCGTCGATGCTGGTGTACCTCAACGGCCTGTACGTGCTTGACCCGTTTTTCCAGGCCTGCCGCGAAGGGTATGCCAGCGGCGTGTACCGCCTGGAGGAAGTGGCGCCGGACCATTTCCGCCAGAGCGAATACTTCCTCAATTACTTCCACGACAACGTGCTGGAAGACGAGGTGCAATTCATCCTGCAACTACCTGGCGCGGGCACATTGTCGCTGTCATTGGGCATGCAGCGGCGCTTCAGTGCTGAAGAAACCGGGCTGCTGACCACCTTGGCGGCGTGGGTGCTGCCGTTGATGCAGCAGCATTGGCAGCAAAGCACCCAGCGTGTACCGGCAGCGCAGGCGATGGCCAGCCAGATTCGCGATGCGCTGAGCCATTTCGGCTGCGGCGTGCTCTCGGACCGCGAGCTGGAAGTCGCCCGCCTGGTACTGCGCGGGTTCTCCTCCAAGGCCATGGCCGAGCGCCTGAATATCTCGCCGGATACGGTCAAAGTGCATCGCCGGCATCTGTACGCCAAGCTGGATATTTCTTCGCAGCCGGAGCTGTTCTCGTTGTTTATCCAGTCGTTGGGGCATGACCTGGAAAACCCCTGAAATCCAAATGTGGGAGGGGGCTAGCCCTCTCCCACATCAGTTCTTCAGCGCCCGGTACGAATGGTGTTCCACACCCGCGTGCGAACCCGGTCGATATTCAGTGGCATCGCTTCCAGCGCGAACAACTTACCCATCATTTCCGCGCTTGGGTAGATCTTGGTATCGGCCTTGATTGCCGGGTCCACCAGGCTGTCCGCCGCACTGTTGCCGTTGGCGTAATGAACGGAGTTGGTGATGTCGGCCATCACTTGGGGCTCCAGCAAGTAGTTCATGAAGGCATACCCGGCCTTTTCATCCGGGGCGTCGGCGGGCATGGCCACCATGTCGAACCAGATCGCGGCGCCTTCCTTGGGGATCTGATAGCCGATGTTCACGCCATTCTTGGCTTCCTTGGCGCGGCTTTCGGCTTGCAGCACGTCGCCGGAGAAACCGACGGCCACGCAGATGTCGCCATTGGCCAGGTCACCGGTGTATTTCGAGGAGTGGAAGTACGCCACGTAAGGGCGAACTTTCATCAGCAGCGCCTCGGCTTTCTTGTAGTCCTCCGGCTTCTTGCTGTGGGGTGGCAGCCCCAGGTAATTCAGAGCGATCGGCAACAATTCCGGGCCATTGTCGAGGATGGCCACCCCGCATTTGCTGAGCTTTTGCATGTATTCGGGCTTGAAGATCAGGTCCCAGGAATTCACAGGCGCGTTATCGCCCAGCACTGCCTTGACCTTGTCGATGTTGTAGCCGATGCCGGTGCTGCCCCACAGGTACGGGAAGCCGTGGGCGTTGCCCGGGTCGTTGTTTTCCAGGGCCTTGAGCAGCACCGGGTTGAGGTTCTTCCAATTGGGCAATTGGCTCTTGTCGAGCTTCTTCAGGGCGCCGCCCTGGATCTGCCGCGCCATGAAGTGGTTGGAGGGGAACACCACGTCATAGCCGGAGTTACCGGTCATCAACTTGCCATCGAGGGTTTCGTTGCTGTCGTACACGTCATAGCTGAAACCGATGCCGGTTTGTTTCTGGAAGTTCTTCGTGGTGTCCGGCGCAATGTAGCTCGACCAGTTGTAGATCTTCACCGTCTCGGCGGCCTGACTGATAGCGGCCACCAACATCAAGGGCAACAGGGCAATGGCTTTCATGGTTCGATTTCCTGGCGGTTTTAGGGCTGTTTTTATGGCAGGCGATCAAGGATCAAAGCGTTACAGAATCAATACATAGGTCTTGCGCACGGTTTCCTGGATATCCCAGGTTCCGCTGCTGTTGGCCGGCAACATCAGTGCATCGCCAGCTTGTAGGTGGACGATTTCACCGTCGTCAGGGGTGAAAGTGCAGCGGCCCTGGATAAAGTGGCAAAACTCCTGGGCTTTGATCTGCCGGCGCCAGCGGCCGGGGGTACAGGCCCAGATACCGGTTTCGACGCCGTCGCTGCGCTCGACGCTCAAGGTCGACGCCACGGCGATCGGCTCGCCCAGGGGCACGGCGACCGGTGACGAATCCGGCAGGTGGGCATTCAGCGCGTCTTTGAATTGAGTGATGCTCATGGGGCTACCTGTGTGAGTGGAACGGCTCAGTGCATGAAACTTTCCATGAACCCGGCCACGCCGATCGCCAACTTGCGGCGCCAGGGCGCGGTATTGGGGTTGGCCAATACCTGGTCCTCATGGACAAAACTGCGAATGATCGCGTTGTAGCCCAGCCAGCGGCACGGCTCCGGCTCCCAGGCCTTGAGCGCCTCCAGGCCACGCTCGCGGATCACCCAGGGTTGATGGGTCAACGGCGTCTCCTGGCCCAGGATCAGGTCGGCCAGGGTGCGGCCGCCCAGGTTGGTGGCACCGACGCCCTCCCCGCCGTAGCCGCCGGACAGCGCGATGCCGGTGGCGTGATGGCAGAGCATGTGCGGTCGGAACTGGCGCGACATGCCGAGGTTGCCGCCCCAGGAGTGGGTAATCCGCACGTTTTTCAACTGTGGGAACAGCTCGCCGAACAGGTAGCGACGCAGCGCCACTTCGCTGTCGGTCAAATCGAAGTCGTGGCGCAATTTGCCAGCAAACTGATAACCGCCACGGGCACCGAACACCAGACGGTTGTCGGCCGAGCGCTGGCCATAGGTGACCTGGCGGCTGCTTTCGCCGAAGGCCTGGCCATGCCTCAGGCCGATTTCGTCCCAGGTGCTGGCGGGTAATGGCTCGGTGGCGACGATCAGGCTTTGCACCGGCAGTTGGTAGCGACCCAACGGCGCCAAGGTGGTCGCGTAGCCCTCCACGGCCGGCACCACCCAGGCGGCACGCACGCCGGCCTTTGCAGTGCGCAGGCGGCCGGACTGCCAATGGGTGACGGGCGAGTTTTCGTAGATCTTGACGCCCATGCGTTCCACCACCCGCGCCAGGCCGCGGACCAACTTGGCTGGGTTGATCGTCGCCACATGGGGCGCATAAACCGCGCCAAAGGGCTTGGCGATTCGCAGTTGCTCAGCCAGTTGTTGCGGGCTCAGCCAGCGGTAGTCGGCCTCGGTGAGGCCTTGGGCGTAGAGCTTGTCCAGATAAAGGCGCAGGCTGCTTTCCTGCTCGGGGTAACGCGCGGCGCAGTACAGGGCGCCGCCCTTGCGGTAGTCGCAGTCGATGCCTTCGCGGGCCAGCACCTGCGCCACTTCGTCGGGAATGCCGTGCAGCAGGTCAAACGAAGCACGCCGCTGCTCGGGCGTGAGGCCGGCGAGTAAACGGTCTTCCCCCAACAGGTTGCCCATCAACCAGCCGCCATTGCGCCCGGACGCGCCGAAACCGGCGGTTTGCGCCTCGATGATGGCAATGTTCAGCTCGGGCGCCTGGCGCTTGAGGTAATACGCGGTCCACAGACCGGTGTAACCGGCGCCGATGATGGCCACGTTGACGTCCAGGTCGTGCTCCAGAGACGGCCGCGCCAGCAGCGGGTCGTCCAACTGGTCCATCCATAAACTGATAGTGCGCCATGCCGGCATGCCAGGTTCCCCTACCTCGTTTCGATAGGCTGGATCCTAGAGCGGGATGTCAGGGGCTGTCTTGCGCGCGTGCACGCAGGGAAATGTTGGCGCGACCTGCTGCCCCGTCAACGCCGAATGATTGGCGCTAACCGACGCGGGCAGAGGCTGCGGGGCCGACTATTTATTCTACCCCTTGAAGGCGTACTGGACGTTTACGATAGTCGTTCGACCGCCAACACTGAACTCACAACTCACTACCCCGAATAACTGTTTAAGGGGGATGCTCCTGGTGAGCGACACCTCGCCTTTGTCAGCTGTATAGCTGTTACCGGTTTGATGGTCGACGTAAATAACATCTTTAACACTCTCCCCGCCCACCTGGTATTTACCCGTCGAAATGGTGGGCGGTGTGAGTTGCACTTGAACCGCTTCGAATTTATCCGGGTTCTCGTCAACGGTTCGGGCACCGAAAAACCTCAGCGCACCGTCTTGCTCATCCATATACACACGGTCCGCTTGAAAGGTGTGACCCGTTCCGTCGATGTTAATGATTCCGTCCATGCGGCCTTCACTCTCTGGACCGTTCGGGTGGGCGGATTTATTGTGCTTAGGCATAGCGACACTCCAACTGAAAGAAAAGATGCCTGGGCATTACACTACGAATCCGCGAATGAAAAACCTGTCGAACATGACAGGTTTAACCCACATCTTTTTTATTGCCAGTTGATCTAGCCGACTCGCCCTCAAAGCGCCCTTTAATGTAAGCCTTCGGCGTCAGGCCGGTGTGCTGGCGAAAAGCGCTATAAAACGCCGATAACGAATTGAACCCCGCCGCATAGGCCAAGTCGTCCACGCGTATGGGCGGCCTGGCTTTATCCAGCGCAGCCAGCAAATGCACGAGCCGAGCCTGATTGACATAGCGATAGAAGGTTTGCCCGAGGACTTGATTGAGCAAGTAGGAAATCTGATTGCGACTGTAACCGCACTCCTTGGCAACCCGTTGCAGGTCCAACTCCGGGTCCAGGTAGGGTTGTTGCTGCTGGAAGTAGTGCTGCAGGTCGTTGGCCATATGCCCCAGTTGCTGGGGCGACAGGCCCAGGCGGCTGACGCTCGGGCGCGTGGTTTGGGGGCTGTGCTCATGCACCAGTGACGCATATTCGTTGACCCGCCAGATCAGCCCGTCGCGCACGGTGATGGCCTCACTGGTACGGAACGATACCAGGCCCTGCCCGCCGCGCAGGGTGATGCGGTACTGGATGAACGCGGTGTCGCCATCGGCGCGAATGCGGTCCATGTGCTCGATGGCCTCGTCGGGCCCGCGCGGCATGCTGGCTTGCAGGTACTCGCGCAGCTCGGCGTAGCCGACGACGCGGTTCTGGAAGAAGTCGTGGTACTGGATGTGCGGATGGTAGTAAGACATCACGCCATCCAGGTCGCGATGACGCCAGCACAGGTGGTGGCGCGTCACTAGCTCGCGCGTGGCGTGGGTGTGCTGGCAATCATCGTCCGCGGCGGTGTGGGGCATGCATGGCTCTACGACGGGTAAAAGGTGGAGGTTGCCGAATTTCAGCGCTGCCATCAATGGCCGACGGCAACTTCTGACTAATGGCCTTTTGCCCAGCCTTTAGCAAGACATGACACACGTCAAGCTATAGGAAAAGAACCGCCGAACGGGGCGAAAAAACTGCCCTTGCATTTATGAACGAATGCTATTTTTACACTCTCACTCGCTGTGACCAGTGACGGTCATGGCCCCCTGCCGCGAGCTAAAGGAAGCGCTCAATGAACAAGGTGGGCAACATGAACAAAGTGACATTCCCCAACGCCTGCCAGCTGATGCGCTGGCATTTCCATCCCATGGGCTTCGAAGGGAGCATGGACGCTCCCGGCAGTATGGTCGCGCGTCTGTTCGACCGCGCCAGCGGCGAGACGCTGATCGCCATCGCTGGCATCCCCTGCGCCACCGTGATGAATGCTACCGATGTAGAGCGCATCATCGAAGCGGTGGAAGCGGAGCTGGAGTGTTTTGTGCCGCCGCATTTGTTAAGGGCTTGAACACGACCAGCGGTGCGCCAGTCGAGCGGTCTATCGACTGATGCACCGCTATTGCGGGCAAGCCCCTACATAGGGCCTGTGCCAGACAGTGCTTAGCGCTGATCGTCAAAGAACGCTTTCCTGGCGTCGACCCGCTCCGAGGCCTTCGGCACATTCACGGCCTGACCCTCGGGTTTTTCCACATACCAGTAGCAATGGCTGACCGCGCGGGTAATGCCGACATACGCCAGGCGCAGCACTTCGTCTTTTTGCGCGTTGTCGTAGGGTTCGGTGTCGCCGGCCTTGCCCAGGCCCGCCATGCGGTACACCTGGTTCTTGTACGGCGAACGGGTGACATGCTGGCAATCCCCAAGCAGGAACACCGCATCCGCCTGCAGGCCTTTGGCGCTGTGATAGGTCAATTGCTTGAGCCTGCGCGCCGCGGGCGGCAAGCTAGAATCCACATTAACTACAGATTGAATATGATCATTAATCAATAACTTATCGCTACTTTTTCGATACAGCATTAACACCGAATCGCCCTTTTGATAGTGCTCCTGCAGGCGCCGGCCCAAGGCCGCATCGTCGCGTTCCAGTACCGTAACGGGCACCAACGCCTTGGGTATGCCGCTGGCCTTGGCCTTCTTGCCGGGGATCGCCGGCGCGGCGCGCACAATGTGTTCGGCGGCATCGATGATGTGCTGATGGCTGCGATAGTTCTCGCCGAGCATGACGCGGGTGGTACTCGGTGCCGGGAATTCCTGGTTGAACTGCATGAAGTACTTCGGCGAACTGCCGCGCCAGCCATAGATCGACTGCCAGTCATCCCCTACGCACAGCAGTGACGAATGCTGGGCGCCGCGTCCTACATGCATGGCTGGCCCACGGCTGCGGATTTCACGCAGGCTGGCGCGCAGCCAGGAGACGATCTGCGGCGAGACGTCCTGGAACTCGTCGATCATCAGGTGTGACAGCGGCCGCAACAGGGGGTCGCTGAGCAACTTGAGGTTTTCCGGGGTGTTTTCGCCAAACAGCGAGAACATGCGGTTGTAGGTCATGATCGGCGGCGACTGGTCGAGCAGATGGTCTTCCAGGGCTTTCCAGAAAATGCTCAAGGCCTCGAAGAAGCCGCGGTCCGGATCGTCTTTGGCGAAACTCATCTGGCCCACGGCACTGGGCACGTCCAGACCGAGGTTCTCGATGAAACCTGCGGCCATGACAAAACAGTCCAGCAACGGCGCCGACGCCAGCTCGCCTTTGACCTTGTAATCGAACCCCGGCCCCGCACTGGCGTCACCGGCCAGGCTGCTTAAAAGACGCTTGGACGACTCGTAACTATCGATCCATATCAAAGGTTTACGGCAGAATGCTTGAAACAGGGTGCGCTTTACCGCCCATTCCGCACGCACCGACAGCTTGGCATTGGGGCGGCTGAGCTGGGCGTTTTCCCGCGAATCGAAGCCCAGCACGACCCAGGCATCCAGCTCGGGAATATAGCCATGGCAATGGAATTGCGCGCCATTGATCTCCACGGTCTGGCGACTCGGCTCGATCCCTTTGATCGGCCAGGCGCCCGCGCGAAACCACAGGTCTTCAATCACGTCACACAGCTCTTCATCGCGCTTGGCGGCCAGTTCTGTCACGGCAATGCGCTTCTGCACGTCCGGGTGATCACGCTCCAGCTCCTTGAGCTGCAAACCATGGCGCGCCAGCGGTGCAATCAGTTCGCGAAAGCGCGCGTGCTGGCCGTACAGCCGGTGGTAGCAGGCGTTCATCTGCTGGCGTTGCGCCTCGTTGAGGCGCAGGTCGAACGGGTTGCTGTCTGCGTCCTCGAAGCCCGCACTGAGGTTCTCGAACGCCTGCAGCCGCTCGAAGCCCGGCAGGCTGCGCACCATCGGCAGGATGCGCGAGTGAAAGGTCCGCACCACGGCCTGAGCTTCTTTGATATCAAGGGGTTGCCCCCACAAGCTGAGCACTTCCATGAGCTTGTTGATGAAGTCCTTGCGCGACTCACGGGTGAACGTCACCACGGTCATCGAGCTCAGCTCGAAACCCAGGTAATGGGTGAGCAGCAGGATACGCAACACCAGCGAGGTGGATTTGCCCGCACCGGCACCGGCGATCACCGAGGTGGACGGCGTGTCGCTGAAGATCATCTTCCATTGGGCGGCGCTGGGCTGCGCGTGAGCCGGCAGCAAGCGTGCCACATCGGCCTTGATGCGTTTTTTCAGATCGGCCGTGAGGGGCAGCCGCCAATCATCGAACAGGTTGTCATCCACCCCCGGCGCACGGTGTTCTTCCGGGCGGAAGTCGCGAATCAGCAGGACCTGCCGGCCTTCTTCGATGCCGTCGGCCTTGCCCTCGCGATAGCCGTACTCCACACCCGCCTCGTGCCCACTGCGAAAACCGTCGGCCTGCCCATGCAGCCAGGAAAACCGGTGTTGTGCGCGCAAGCGGGTCAATCCATGCCCGAACAAGCGGGCGGCGAGCCGTTTCAACCATGGCATTTCGGCCAGGGGGCGCAATTCAGGGGGCAGATCAGGCTTTTGTTGCGGCACGCGGACTCCTGCGATGAGCTGGGTGTTGACGAGTGCGCCATGGTCGCCGGAATCGCCGCGCAGTTCCAGCCAATTGCTTTGCCGTCATGCAGTTAGGCGATGAAGTGAAAGTCAAAACATCCGAAACCAATCCAATTGATCGATAGGAATAAGGCATTTTTTACGCTTTTTATCGATCATGCACTGTTGGATGATGACCCCATCAACTGGAGACGATCATGCTCGAATTACGACCTTTCACCGCCCTGGGCGGCGCCCATCATGGCTGGCTTGACGCCCATCATCACTTTTCATTCGCTGAGTACCACGATCCCCAGCGCATGCACTGGGGCAACCTGCGGGTCTGGAACGACGACATCATCGCGCCCGGCACCGGGTTTCCCCAGCACCCGCATCGCGACATGGAAATCATCACCTATGTGCGCGAAGGTGCCATCAGCCATGCCGACAACCTCGGCAACAAGGGCCGCACCGAGGCGGGTGACGTGCAGGTCATGAGCGCCGGCACCGGGATTGCCCACAGCGAATACAACCTGGAAGCCACCCCCACCAAGATTTTCCAGATCTGGATCATCCCCAACGAAGCCGGCCTGCCGCCGTCATGGGGCGCCAAGCCGTTTCCGAAAGGTGACCGCGAAGGGTTTGTGACCCTGGCCAGCGGCAAGGCCGGTGACAGCGAGAGCCTGCGCATTCGTGCGGATGCGCGCCTGGTGGCGGCCAACCTGAAAGCCGGGGAAACTGCCGAATACCGCCTGGACAGCGGGCGTCGCGCCTACCTGGTGCCGGCGACGGGGGTGATTGAGATCAATGGCTTGCGCGCACGCGCGCGCGACGGTGTCGCGGTGGAAGATGAACAGCTGTTGCGCGTGACCGCGATAGAAGACAGCGAGATCGTGCTGGTCGACCTGGCCTGATCTCGAGGCGAAATATAGGCGCGGGCTGACCCGCGCCTATATTGACTGAGGCGTGTCAGCCAGCGCTGATTGCACCGTCAACCAGTACCTGCGCCTCTTGCACCAGTTGCTTGAGGTGATCTTCACCGATGAAGCTCTCGGCGTAGATCTTGTAGATGTCCTCGGTGCCCGATGGCCGTGCGGCGAACCAGCCGTTTTCGGTCATGACTTTCAAACCGCCGATCGCCTGGTTGTTGCCCGGCGCATGGCTGAGGATCTGCTGGATGCGCTCCCCGGCCAATTCGGTGGACGTCACCTGCTCCGGCGACAGTTTGCCCAGCAACGCCTTCTGCGCCGGGGTGGCCTTGGCGTCGACGCGAATCGCGAACGGTTCGCCCAGAGCGTCGGTCAGGCCACGGTAGATCTGGCTGGGGTCCTGGCCTTTGCGCGAGGTCATTTCTGCCGCGAGCAGCGCCGGGATCAAACCGTCCTTGTCGGTGCTCCACACGGTGCCGTCCTTGCGCAGGAACGAAGCGCCGGCGCTTTCCTCACCGCCAAAACCCAGCGAACCGTCGAACAAACCGTCGGCAAACCACTTGAAGCCGACCGGCACTTCGTACAGGCGCCGTCCGATGCGCGCCGCGACACGATCGATCAAGCCGCTGCTGACCACGGTCTTGCCCACGGCCGCATCGGCGCGCCAGCCGGGACGGTTCTGGAACAGGTAATCGATGGACACGGCCAGGTAATTGTTCGGCGCCAACAGGCCGCCGGACGGGGTGACGATGCCGTGGCGATCGTGGTCCGGGTCGCAGGCGAAGGCCACGTCGAAACGTTCCTTGAGTCCGATCAAACCCTGCATGGCGTAGCTGGACGACGGGTCCATGCGGATCTGTCCATCCCAGTCGACGCTCATGAAGCGGAAGGTCGGATCGACTTCGGTGTTGACCACGTCCAGGTTCAAGCGGTAGTGCTCGGCAATCGCCGACCAGTAGCGCACCCCGGCGCCGCCCAGCGGATCGACGCCCAAACGCAGGTCGGCGCTGCGAATGGCGACCATGTCGATCACATTGATCAGGTCGGCCACGTAGCTGTTGAGGTAGTCATGGCGATGGGTGGTGTCGGCTTTGAGCGCCTGGGCGTGGGTGATGCGTTTGACCCCGGCCAGCCGATTGGCCAGCAGCTCGTTGGCCTTGGCCTCGATCCATTTGGTGACGTGGGTATCGGCCGGACCGCCGTTGGGCGGGTTGTACTTGTAGCCGCCGCTTTGCGGCGGGTTGTGGGACGGCGTGATGACAATGCCGTCGGCCAGGCCGCTGGTGCGACCGCGGTTATAGCAGATGATGGCGTGGGAAATGGCCGGGGTCGGCGTGTATTCATCGCCCTCGGCGAGCATCACATGCACACCGTTGGCCGCCAGTACTTCCAGCGCGCTGGCCCCCGCAGGCGTCGACAATGCATGGGTGTCGAGGCCGACGAACAACGGCCCGTCGATACCTTGGGCTTCGCGGTACAGGCAGATGGCCTGGCTGATGGCGAGCACATGCCATTCGTTGAAGCTCAGTTCGAACGAGCTGCCCCGGTGCCCGGAAGTCCCGAACGCGACGCGCTGGGTGGAGATCGCTGCATCAGGCTGACCGGTGTAATAGGCCGTAACCAGTCGCGGGATATCTACCAGCAACTGGGCTGGCGCCGGTTTGCCCGCAAAAGGACTGATTGTCATGCATAAACCTCGGAAAGAAGGATTCGGAAAAAATGACAGTTTACTGAGAGTTGGACTGCCGCGCGATGTTATAGATCCCACGCCAGCAAGAGATTTTTCACACGCTAGGCGCTCTGCGCCTGCAACAAGGCCTGCGCCAGCGCATCCAATGCCGCGTCCAGGTTCGGGTGCCCGTTGAACGCATGGCTCAGCCGTAGTTGCTGATGATGCAAGCCACTGAGGCTGAACAATTCCCCCGGGGCAATCACCACCTGTTGCGCCAGCAGGCGCTGGAACACCTGGCGCATGTCCACCGGCGCCGACGCGTGCAGCCAGAAACTCGCCCCGGCCAGCGGCATGCGGTAAGTCACCCGCCCTGTCAGGCGCTGATCCAGGCGCTGGCTCATGGCGTCGGCCTGTTCACGCAGGCGCTGGCGCAATGTCTGCAGGTGCTGGTCCAGCCGCCCGCTTTGATACAGGTGGGCAATCGCGCGTTGGCGGATCGACGACAGGCGAAACGAACGCAGCAGGAACTGGCGCTGCAGCTCACTGCTCAGGTGGCGTGACAGTACATAGCCGAACGGGGCTTCGGGGCCGAGTACTTTTTCGAACGACGAAAATACAATCAGCCGTTCGGGGTTGACCTGATTGCGCAGCGCCGTGTGGTTCTGCGCAAAACCCAACTCGCCAAAGGTGTCATTCTCCAGCAGCCAGCAGCCATATTCTTCGAGCAACTGAGCCACCCGCAAGCGCTCATAGTTGAGCATGACGTTGCCCGACGGCATGCCCACCACCGACGACAGCAGCACCAAGTGGACGGGCTCATGGCGCAACAGGTGTTCGAGCCGCGCCAGGTCCAGGCGACCGTCGACCTGCCAGGGCAACTCAATGACGCGCACGCCGGCAGCCTGCAGCAGGCGCAGTATTAACCAGTCGCAGGGGGACTCGACCAATACCGCGGCGCCCTTGAGACCCAGTACATCAATGAGTATTTCCAATACACCGCGCAGATCGGCACCGATGTAGACGTCATCGGCCTGCCAGCAGCGGGTCGGCGATGAGGTGTAACGCGCCGCCAACGCGGCGCGCAGCTCCCAGACGCCGCAAGGCTGCGACCAGGGTTGCAGCTGGCGTGGGTGGCGGCGCACCAGTTGGCGTTCGAGCATCAGCAATGCGCCGTCCAGCGCTCCCAGCAGCGCCGGTTCATCGCCGCTGAGTACCACCATTCCGGGCCGCCGCGCCGCCGCATACAGGCGCTCCAACAGATCGGCACCCGCCGCCATCAGCGGATTGGCTGCCACGGGCCAGGCGAAATAACCCGATTTGGCCACCGAATACACCCGCCCTTCCTTTTCCAGCAGGGAGTACGCGTATTGAATCGTCGAGATCGACACATTCAGGCGCGTCGCCAACTGCCGCAAAGAAGGCAGTTTGACGGGCATGTCCAGGCTGACTTCGTTGATCAGGTTGATCATGTAGCGGTACACCGCCTGGTAGGCGAAATCCGCCTGCCGCTCACCTCGCAGGTTCATGACTGTCTACCTGGACGCACACACCGACGCACCCGCCTAGCGCCCGAACAACTGAAACGCCCGCGCCTCGGCGTTGGTCTGCAGGCGTGCGGCCCGGCGCTTGCGCGCATCGGCGCCCTGTTCAACCGCCAGCGGGCGCTTGCGGTAAAGGTGCTGGAGCAGAGGCAGCGGCAAGCCGCTGGTGTCGATCGCCCATTGCTGCAGCATGTCGGCTGCCGGCTTGCCCTGGAGCACCTTGTGCAACTCGGGGAGTGCCACCAGCATGCCGGGATGGCATTGACGCAGGTAACCCTCCAACCGCTCACCATGATGGATGAAGGGCGAGAACAGCAAACAGGTCAATTGGGCCTCCTCCAGGCCAAAGAACTCTTGGGCGTAGGCCGTCGACTGCACACGCCCTTCCCCACCGCAGGCCTCTGCGATCAAATGTTCAGGAATTTGCCGGTGACACAGGTAGTCCATCGCCTGGCGCAGAAAACCCGCCACGCCGTCCTCGTAGGACAGCTCGCGCAGGCACTGGGCCTGCACCCCGCGCAGGTGAGCCATCAGCAGCGGGTTGGGGTAGGCCGGATGACTGAAGTGAAAACCAAACGGATCGGGGACGTAGCCCAGGAAGTCGCTGAGCAGAGGGGTTGAAGCAACGTCGACGTTATTAAGCAGGTCGGCGATACCAATGTAGGCCAAATGGCGGTGCCCACCCCGGCCGGGGCTCTCATGGGCAACGTATTGCTCGCCATAGAGGTCTTGATAACAGCCGTTGCTCCACTCCTCCATGCGCGCGAACAACCCGGTGAGCGAGGCCGGCTTGCCCGGCGCAGTGCTGACGCCGGCCGCTTGGGCCGCCTTTTTCAACCACGCCAGGTACTGGCTCTGCTTGCGCGGCGAATCACCGCTGACCAGCGCATGCACCCCTCCGTTCCAGGTGGTGACACGCTGGTAGAAATCCCCCAGGGACAGGTAAGTATCGTTACACAACGTCGCGCGAATATCCCCGGAGGTCAGGTGCCCCACCATCAGCATATTGCGCTGGCTGACCTCCCGGCCCGCACCTGAGGCCGGGCGCTGGTGGTTGAACGGCTGCACTACCTGGTTTTCCACCATCAGCAGCTCGACCCGCGGGTCGTCGTGGAAAAACAGTGTGCTGTAGCCATGCTGCAGGCTATCAAGCGTGGCCTGGGTCATGCCGGCATGTCGGAGCGTCGCCACACGCAAGTTGAAAGTCCTGGGCGCGCGGCCCGCGATAGTCAGTTGCGCCGCACGCAGCAGTGCCAGGGTATAGCTGCTGACTTCGCCGCCCCCATGGGCAACCAACACTTTGTAATCGCCCACTTGTTCCATGCCGCCGGCAGCCACGACAATTCGCTGAATCAATAATTGAAGTGCAGTACGTTCGGCGCGCGTGAAGTGCCCGACCAAACGTTGCAGAACTTGCTGATAAACATAGTTCATGGCTTGTTCGTGAATTGCGCTCATAGTTCTACTACCTGAGTTGAAATATCAGTTCCAAGTAACTGCCGAGGTTATTTGCTCGACCCATTAGATGCGTAGGAATGTCGTCACACCGCGTGGCGTAACGATAAATAAACCTTAGCACGCCGTAACAATTCGACAGGGAACGCCAATTGTGTGCCCTTCGCGCCGCCTCTCCTTGAGACCCTTGCGCCAGGGCGTCCTGGCTACCCTAGGACCGTTCCGACAATGCCCTACACCGGCTTAAGCAGGAAACTAAGGATGCATCCGACATAAAGAAAAGATCCAGCTCAACCAATCAAACTTCAATAAATTGGAGTTACCTATCCCAACAGCCGCACCCTGTCTCGCAGGCAAGCATCGCGATAATTTAATTTCATATGTATCAGGCCGGAACGTCAGACATTCAATCATTGCTCAATCCTTGAGATGAGAGTGAAGTCACGATTATCGGCACTGGCATAATGATTAACAGATACAGAACGCCGCAAGAAACCAGTTCAGATGGCAATTGGGCAAGCCGTTGATTACGCGCGCACACAGATGCCGCGCTGGAATACAGCGCGGCATCGGGGGGAAAGCTCGTGTTTTGCGGGGCCTGGCGCCCTGATGGCGGCTTAAACGCCGCGAGGGTTAAGCCCTGACAAATGGCGCATTTGCCCCATCCGTTCAGACGCCGGAGTATTCATTTGCGAATACTCCTACAGCTCAAACAGCTTCAACCTGCAATGCGACGCGCTCACGGCACGGGCATTCGTCCATGTAGCGGTGCGCTTCGACGAACTGGCTGAATGGAAACACAGTGGTTTTCAGCGGGACCAGCACACGGTCGGCGGTCATCTGGTTGATGTCGCGCAACGCGCGCTGCAATGCCACTTGGTCCTGGGCGATGCCCAGCTCCGGTTTGCCGGTGAAGTTGCCGATGCAATGCACAAAGAACTGAATATTCTTCTGGAACGCCGCACAGGCCGGGAATGGCGTCTGGTTGCCACCTTGCAGGCCATACAGCACCAGGCTGCCACGCGGCGCCAACACATCACCGAGTAACGACATCTGCGGGCCGCCCAAGCCATCGAACACCACGTCAACGCCGCGATTATCGGTGAACTTGTTGATTTGCATGAGCAGGTCCTGCTCTTCGGTGACGATGACCTTTTCCGCCCCGAGGGACAGCAGGTACTCGCGCTCCGCGCTGTCCTTGGTCGCGGCAATCACACGCACACCCAAGGCCTTGCCCAGTTGCACAAAGGACGGGCCGGCGCAGTGGCTGGCGTCGGTCACCAAGGCAAACTGGCCGGGTTTGACCCGCGCCAAGTCCACATATGCAAAATATGCAATCAACAGCGGCGTGTAATGCACGCTGGCTTCGATCGGGCTCAATACATCCGGATAACGGGTCAACGCCGAACGGGGCAGGACGATTTGTTCGCCATACACCGGGTAATCATTGGGGCTCTCGGCGGGAAAACTGGCGACTTTATCGCCCACGGCCAAGTCATCCACGCCGTCGCCCAGGGCTACGACCACCCCGGCCATCTCGTGGCCAAGGCCGGACGGCAAACGTGCATGGGAAGACGCCAGGTTCTGGCGCCACAAAATGTCATACCAACTGATGCCAATTGCCTCGACTCGTACCTGCACTTCGCCCGGTGCAGGCTGCGCGGCTGCATGCTCTTCGCACTTGAGCACCTCAGCCGGACCAAACTTGTGAAAACGGATCGTGCGGGACATCGCAAACCTCGTCAAAGTAACCTCTATTGCCCTGAACTCTATCTGGGCTTTCCGGGTAAGACCACCGGTCGCCGTTAATAGTCGACATGTCTGTCATTGATTCCGCGACTGAGGAATAGACCTCAACTATCGTAGGAAAACTCAATTAGCCGGTGCAGAGTACCAGCCTTTCCCCGTAAGATTCATGCCGGTCATGCTCCGAGCATGGAGATCATAGGGATCATGTATGGCCGCTCTCGTCAAGTTTACAGACTCATCCAGGACACAAGATGAACCGTAACGACCTGCGTCGTGTCGACCTTAACCTCTTGATCGTATTCGAAACCTTGATGCATGAGCGCAGTGTGACCCGTGCCGCCGAGAAATTGTTCCTCGGCCAGCCGGCCATCAGCGCGGCACTGTCGCGCCTGCGCGGTCTTTTCGATGACCCGCTGTTTGTGCGTACCGGGCGCAGCATGGAGCCGTCGGCCCGCGCCGTGGAAATTTTCGCCCTGCTGTCCCCGGCCCTGGACTCGATTTCCACCGCCGTCAGCCGCGCCGCCGAATTCGACCCGGCCACCAGCACCGCCGTGTTCCGCATCGGCCTGTCGGACGATGTCGAGTTCGCCCTGCTCCCCCAACTGCTCAAACGCCTGCGCGCCGAAGCCCCCGGCATCGTGCTCGTCGTGCGCCGTGTCAATTACATCCTGATGCCCGGCCTGCTCGCCTCCGGCGAAATCTCCATCGGCGTCAGCTACACCGCCGAGCTACCGGCCAACGCCAAGCGCAAGGTACTGCGCCGCAGCCTGCCGAAACTGCTACGCGCCGACAGCGTGCCCGGTGCCCTCAGCCTGGACGACTTCTGCGCCCGCCCTCATGCGCTGGTGTCGTTTGCCGGGGACTTGAGTGGGTTTATTGACGAAGAACTCGAAAAGCTCGACCGCAAACGCCATGTGGTGTTGGCCGTGCCGCAATTCAACGGCCTGGGCACCCTGCTTGCCGGGACCGACATCGTCGCCATCGTGCCAGACTACGCCGCCGAGGCCCTGACCGCGGCGGGCGGCTTGCGCACCGAGGATCCACCACTGCCGGTGCGCTCGTTCGAGTTGCACATGGCGTGGCGGGGCTCGCAGGACAATGATCCGGGTGAGCGTTGGTTGCGGTCGCGGATTCAGATGTTTTTTGGCGATCCTGAGAGTCTTTAGGCGTTGTCGGGCAGGCTGTTGGTCTGATCAGCCTTTCTACAAACCATGGAGCCCCATTCACCTGCAGCCTGAGCAGCTGGTTGTGCCGCACGCAGCGATCAATCAATGGATGGCTCAGTTTTTATCAAGAAAAAATCTTCTCGAAACAGACGCTTAAGCTCACCCCGGCGTTTTGAGAACAGTGAGAAGTTACTTGCCACATCCTGGATATTCTCTGTGACCGTTACAAGATAGCCCTTATTAAGCTTTTCAATAGGAAAGCCTGCTGCAGCAATCCGCTCAAAATCGACCTCTTCAGCGAACTCATCGCCGTAGAACATGGCCCAACCCATATTCGGCACGTCCGGGTTCAAAGCTGACTTGAATGAGCCGATCTGAAAACTATTATTTTTCTCATGAGGGCCGAGTTCGGGTTCACTGAAAAGGTGCAGCATTCCAAGTTGAGGAGGAAAAATTTCACACCATGTTTTGAAGAGTGAATACCAATCGACTCTCTCGCTACTGGCCGAGCGATAGCTGATTGCGCCTGGAACCACCTGCCCCCGGGCGTTGCGCGCAGTATGAACAACGCTCCCAGAGCCTTTAACCTTTTTTTTTCTCCGCCAGGCAAAGTCTTGGTAGAAGTCCGACAATGCGCCATTAATCCGTATGGCCGCCTTGGACGCCCAGCACGCCTCACTCGCGGCCATGCCCATGAAAGACTCCACGAACTTATCCGCGTTGTGCGACACCTGCTCTGGAACCAGTACGCCCCCATCCCGGCTTAACGACGCAATGAACGCCTCTCCAACGCCCCATCCAATAGTTTCAGACTTCGTCCTGATTGCGATCTGCACGTAAGGCTTCATATGTCTTCAAAATCTCGTCAATTCACGCGTGACAGGATTGTATCTATAAACCTCCCCCCCCGTGCTCTCCACCTGGCGCATCACCTCCCTCGAAATACCATTTGTTCTGGAGCTGACCACAATATTCAAGGGTTGGCTGGTATCGAGTGCGACCTTGACCTGCGCACGCAACTGGTTGGACATTGAAAGATTGAGTACATTCTTGATCTCCAACATCCCCCCTACGTTCTTCCCCCACATATCAGGAATCGTTGTTACTTTTGCGCCGTTAGCCAGCTCGACAGTTACCAGGCTGGTATTTTTCACCCCGCCCATATCATCAAAGGCACTGATGACTTGCCGTTCAAACTCAATGCCATTTTGGCGATTGAGGGTAATCTGGGGCAATTTGCATGGCCCAGTGTTGTGGACCCAGGTCTTCAGCTTGCCAACATAGAACGTATGCCCGATATCAACTGTCAGGTTGAACGTTTTACCCACCGGCTGGAACAGCTCCAGGGACTGGACCCGAGTCGAGACGTTTTCGCTGGCGCCGTCTCCCAGCGACTGCAGCAAGTCGCCAGGCTTGAGATTTGAATCGCCCCGGATTCTCTAGACACCTTGCAAGCGCGCGCGCCAGCCTTGATTGCCAGGTCGAGCATGCTCAACCCATCATTGACCATTCGACGCTCACGAATGCCCGTGCGCGATTCTATCCATTCGGGCGTGGTATCCAGGCCGCTGGAAATTTGCTGATTGTCAATTATCTGAGGCGCGTGGTGTCACGCGCGGCCCTAGTTCGCTTCCTGACGCGGGGCACGGCCCAGCGACCAACCAAAATTCATGCCCGCCGCCGCCAGCAGGATCGCGCTCGCGCCAAGCACTTGCAGGGTGCTGAGCGGACGGGCGAAGGCAACCCAGTCGACCAGGATGGCGACGATCGGGTAGATGAACGACAGTGCGCCAACCAGCGCCGTGGGGATTTTCTGGATGGCGCTGTACAGCAGGGTCGACATGAGCCCGGTATGGACCACGCCGATAATGATCAGATATGTCCAGGCGCCCTCGACCGTATCGACCCTGCTGAAATCCACGAACGGGGCCAGGACCACCACGCCTACCACCATCTGGATCAGCACGATCAGGTGCGCAGGCAAGTCCTTGAGACGCTTGGTGATCGCCGCCGCCACGGCATAGAAGAAGGCCGAAGCCAGGGCCAGGCAGACGCCGAGCAAGTAGTCGGCACCGGTGGCCTGCCCACTGCCCTTGGCGGACACGATCAGCATCAGCCCGGCGAAGGCCAACAGCAGCCAGCCAACCTTGGCGGCGCTGAGGCGTTCAGCGAAAAACAGCACCCCCAGACCGACCAGCATGAACGGCTGAACGTGGTAGACCACCGTGGCAATGGCGATAGAGGAATGTTTGTAGGCGCTGAATAGCAGCACCCAGTTCAAAATCAGCGCCACCCCGCCCAGGCATACCAGAATGAACTGCCGGGCGCTGATCCGGGAGCGGCGCAGCACCCCAAGCACCTAGCACGTGACCAGCATCGCCAGGGCACCGAACAAACAACGCCAGAACACCACGGCCTCCGGGCTCTGCCCCGACATGATGACGAACCAGCCCACCGTGCCGGAGATGACCATGGCCGAGATCATTTCGAGCGTCCCACGGGATTGCGACTTCATCACTCACTGCTTCCTTGCCGCCGACATTGCCGTAACCTAAGCCGCCATTCGCGGAGGTTGGTTCGGCAAATCAAATTTTATAACGAACTAACGATCTCGCACGCCGTTAGTACACATCCGCGTTGCCCGCAAAAAGTTGACGTAGTAAGTCTTTTTCAGAGCTTCCGTAACAGCGATCGCTCACCATTGTTGCGAAAACGGTAACTAGGCATTCCAGAAAGCGCGATGGTGCCACTGAAAAGCACATGCTAAGTTTCGCGCCGCGTAACAATTTGAAATATTTTCTATGGCCTGAGTGCGTCTAGCTCGACCATCAGACACTCTTAGCTCAACTTTCCCGGCACTGCCATGCGCCAACTTGCACGGCAGTTGAAAGGCGCCCATGAATCGAAATGAACTGCGAAAATCCGACATCAACCTGATGGTCATTTTCGAAGCGCTCATGCAGGAACAAAACGTCACCCGCGTCGCCGAAAAAATGTATTTGGGCCAGCCAACCGTCAGCACAGCACTGGGACGGCTGCGAACGCTGTTCAATGACCCCCTGTTTGTTCGAGTAGGCCACCGCATGGAGCCCACTCGCCGCGCCGAAGAAATCATCCGGCATCTGTCGCCAGCGCTGGATGCCATGGCCACGGCGCTCAGCCTCGCACACCAGTTCGATCCGCTGGAAAGCTGCCTGACCTTCAAGATCGGCCTTTCCGACGACGTCGAATTCGCCCTGCTGCCGCCCTTTCTGGCGGCGCTGCGCGATGAAGCCCCCAACGTGGTCGTGATCATCCAGCATGCCGACTATTGGCGCATTCCCGACCTATTGGCGTCCGGCGACATCACCGTCGGCATCACCGAGACCCGTGAACTGCCCGCGAATGCCAAGCGCAAACTGCTCAGACGCGTCGAACCACGCATCCTGCGCGCCGATAACGCTGACGCACCTTTGACCCTGGACGAGTTCTGTACCCGCCCCCATGTTCAAGTCTCTTACACGGCCAATATCCACGGTATCGTCGATGAATGCCTGGCTAAAATCGGCCGCGACCGCAAGGTGGTACTGTCGATTCCGCAGTTCAGCTCGCTGCCGGCGGCCCTCAACGCGACCAATCTGCTGGCGAGCTGCCCCGACTACGCGGCGAAGGCGTTGCTGGGGTGGGGCAATTTGCGCGACGAACCCTGCCCGTTCGAGGTGCCGGCACAGGAGTTGTCCATGGTCTGGCTGAGCCTGACTGACAACGACCCGGCCGAGCGCTGGTTGCGCACCCGGCTAGAGCAGCACATGGGCAACCTGGCCGCCACTGCTGCTTAGCCGGCAACTCAAGGTGCGCTGCCCAGCGTGTTGAAGTCACGCAATTTGGCCGGCTGGCGCGGATCACCAATCAGTAGCTGACCTCGCTGATAGGCCGGGTTGACGATGCTTTTCCACGGCTCGAACGTGTCGAAGCGCAACCCTGCCAGATCCGCCCACGTGTGGATGAAGTGCGACGTGGTCCACTCGCGATGTAATGCATCGCGCAGATCGAGTGGGTTGTCCTCTTTCCAGCTCGGCGAGCGCCATACCAGGAAAGGCACGGTGTACATTGGCCGTGTCGGCGCCTCTTCATTGCGCCCCAGCATGTGCGGGGCCACCGGGTCGTACACCGACTCACCATGATCTGACAGATACACCAGGAAGCCATGCGGGTTGGAGCGCTTGAAGCGATCAATCAACGAGCTGACCACGTAATCGTTGTAGAACACGGCATTGTCATAGTCGTTGTATTTGCGCAGCGTCTTGTCCGTGATATAGCGCGGTACCTCGGCGCTGTCCTGGAACCGCGCGTAGCCGCTGGGAAACCGGTAGCGGTAGTTCATGTGGGTGCCCAGCAGATGCACGACGATCAGCTTTCGCGGCGCCTTGTCCTTGAGAACCTGGCTAAACGGCTCCAGCACGTCTTCGTCGTATTGGCTGGTGGAATTCTGATTCCGGTTGTTGTTCAGGTAGACCTGCTCGTCCGCCTGCTTGGAAAAGGTGGTGAGCATGGTATTGCGCTGGGTCATGGTCTGCTGATTGGTGATCCAGAACGTTTTGTAACCAACCTGCTTCATCATGCTGATCAACGAAGGTGTCGTCAGGTACAGGTCCGGGTGCTCCTGGTCGGCAAAAGTCAACACCTGCTGCAGCACTTCGATGGTATACGGCCGCGGCGCCACTACCTGATCAAACACGTCGAGTTCGGGCCGCAAGGCATCCAGCTGTGGCGTGGTCTGGCGAGTGTAGCCGTACAGACTCATGCGCTGGCGATCAGTCGACTCGCCGATAACCAACACCATTGTCGCTGGCTGCCCGGCATGGGCATCCACTTGATGCTGCAAGGGTGCAATGGCTTTCCAGCCCTCGAACATATTCGCCATATCGGCCAATTGCTGACGGTACTGCGTGTAGCCAATGACCATCTGCCAAGGCGATGCCGACTGCAGATTCTGCTGAAACTTACCGATGCGCATGTCCAGGTCGCCACGCTTGCGGTACTCATGGAGGGCTGAGTAGCCCACCGATGCAAAGGCAATCAGCAGGCACAACACCACCTTGGCACGCCCCGAGAACGCGACGGGGCGAACCCTGGACCATAACCCCAGCGCGATGACGGTATAGGCCACCAGCACGGCCAATTTAGACCAGGAGAAATACTGGGAAATATACTCACTGGACTCACTCATGTTGGACTCGAACATGATAAAGATCGCGCTTTGCGAAAACTCCTGGCCATAGATCAGGAAGTAAGCCAGCGCAGTCAGCGAGCACATCCACAACACCAGCCCTATCAACCCGACGATGGGCCGCGTCCAGCGCGGAAACAGCAATGGCGGGATCAGCCACAGCAGGCTTGCCGCGCTGGCTTGCCAGAAGCCGTCAAGGCCGGCGACATCGGCATGGTAGATCAACCACTGCAGGGGGCCGGAAAAATACCAGAAAAACAGGTACATGACGGCCAGCGAGCAGGCACTGGAACGGCGCAGGAGCGGCGTGCCAGAGGCATTCGCAAAGGGCTGGGCGCCGAGATGGGGCATAGGTTTATTCAACGCGTGTAACCTGCGGTTCAAGAGATGAGGAAAAGCCCGGGGTCTCACTGACCAGTGTTTCGATGAGCTGACGGCAAATGGCATGTACCTGGGCCTGCGGCAAGCCCGCATCGACCTCGACCACCCGCGCCCCGGGGAACGTCAAGGCCGCGGTGGCGGCCACCTTGCGCTCGATCAGGGCTAGGTCATGGTCGGGCTTGCGCGCCCAGGCCGTGTGGGCGTCCACATTGAGCCGGATGACCAGCGTGGGCGGTATCTGGGCCATCTCGATGTAGAGGTCGCGCTCACGCCGGGCCAGCAACGCGGTTAACCAACCAGTGGCATGGGCGGCCGACAAGCCAGGGCCATCGTTGAGCCCGGCGATCTGCGCCTGCGGGTAGCGGTCACAGATCACCAGCCGCCCGCTCTCGCGCACATGCAGCATGTGCAGGAAACGACGCCAGCGCAGCCTGCCGAACAGGTAGATGACCGCAGCCGTGACAGGCCCGGGAATACGCTCGCCGGGCGTTCGAGCCCGACTGGCCTTGGCGGACAGATGCCGCTCCAGCATCGCGCCTATCCACGGCAACTGCCGAATCTTCAACCCCAGCGCCCCGGAGCCCAGCCCCAGGTAGGCATATTGGCTATTGGCAATGACCGAGCACAGGTAGTGCGCCGTGGTGGTCTTCCCGGCACCGTCCGGGCCGATGATGGCGACCAACGGCGCCAGGCGCCGGAAGGCGCTACGGCTGGCCATTACACGGCGCGCTGGCGGGCCAGGCATGCGTTGATGGCATGCTTGGCCTGGTCGATGACGGTATCCAGGGGCTGGGTACTGTCCAGATCAATGATCGGACTGCCCTGGTATTCCAGCTGCGGCACCAACGCGATTTTGGTGGCCAACGACGCGTAGCGGTGATCCGGTTTGCGCTTGTAGGCCGTTTCCAGATCGACATTGAGCCGAATCACCACGTCAGGGCGATAGCTCACCATGTAGCAGTACAGCAAGCGCTCGCAACGTGCCAGGCAGCGCACCAGCGCATTGCGATGCGGTACGCCACTGAGGCCCGGGCCATCGATCTTCATTTTGGCCACGGCAATTTGCGGAAAGCGATCGGCGATCACCGCAACACCCTGGCGTCGCAGCGACATCATCTTCTGATAGCGCCGCCAACGCCGTACGGACAGCAGAAAAATCGCGGCCGCCGCCAGGGTACTCGGCGCCTCGATCGAGGTTCGCGACGCTTCGCCTGGCGACACTGTTTTCGGCGAGTTTTTGGCAATCAGACGCTTGAGTACGCCCCCCACCATCGGCAAGCCCACCAGTTTCTCGCCCAAGGCCTTGGATTGGATGCCCAGATGGCAGCTTTCAACCTGTCCGGACTCGCGCATCCACGCCAGGATAGCGTCGGAAACAGTGGTCTTGCCCGCACCATCGCAGCCTACAAAGGCGATCACCGGTGCTAGTTCGTTCTCATGGTTCATCGACATCTCAGCGGCCTCCCGTGCCATGGCTCAGAGCAGGACGCGGCAGCGGCGCATGCCCACCTGTCACGACCTTGAATTTACCCTCGACCAACTCGACAACCTTGTCCGCCACCTCGATCAGGCGCGGACGGTGCGACACGGCGATAATGGTGATGTTCGGCGTCAACGCCTTGAGCGTGGCGCAGATGTCGGCTTCGGATTCGGCGTCCAGCGCACTGGTGGCCTCGTCCAGGATCAGCAGGCGGGGCCGGTGCGCGAGCGCGCGGGCGATAATGATCCGCTGGCGCTGACCACCGGACAGTTGGCCGCCCCGCTCCCCAACCCGCGTGTGCAGGCCGTAATCCAGGCCCTGCACGAACTCCCAGGCGCCGGCCTGACGCAACGCATGCTCGGCATCGGCTTCGGTCAATGACGGTTCACCGAGGGTGACGTTGGCCAGCACACTGTCGTGTAGCAGCAGGGTTTCCTGGGTCACGTAGCCGATCATCCGGCGCCAACTGCGCCGTTGCAGATCGCCCAACGCCCGGCCGTCCACGCGGATGCTGCCGTCTTGAGCCACCAGCAAAGCGCACAGCAGGTCAAGAACCGTGGTTTTGCCGGTGCCCGACGGGCCAACCAGCGTTGTCATGGTTCCCACCTCGAAACTCACGCTGGCCTCGTCGAGGACGCGTCGACCGCCGTAGGTAAACGAAACCTGATCGAACACAATGTTCCGGGCCAACGTTGGCTGGAGGCTGCCGCCGGCGGGTTCGCGCTGGGCCTCGGCTTCTTCCACCGCCTCGCGCAGGGCCCAGAACGCGCTCTCCTGCCCGACCATGCGGTGATAGCGCTGCTGCGCCTTGTGCATCAGCCCAAGCACGCGCACGACCATGAATATCAGCACCATCACCGAGGACATCGGCAGCTTCCAGATCACCAGGCCGGCGTACAGACCGCCTGCGGCCAGCAGCGCCAGCAGCGGCTCCTGCAGGGCGCGCAGGGTCTCGCGGCTGGTGACTTCCTTTTCCATGGCAATGTTGAGCTCGGTCGCCTGGCTGCGCAGCAGCGAATCGGCGATGTCCTCGCGGGCCATCGCCTTCAGCGGTTTGACCGAACCCAGGGTGTCGCTCAGGTTGATCAGCAGTTCGCGCATCAGCCCGGTCTGGCTTTTGCCGGCTTTGCGCGAGGTTTTCACCAGGCCTCGCAAGGCCAGTAAAATGGTCAGGCCCAGGGCAATACACACCAGGGCGGCCTGCCAGGACACCACGAAGGCAATGATGGCGTAGGCAATGGCCTGAATCGTCAGGGCCACCATGTTGGCGGCGTGCTCGTAGGCCGTCGAGGCACGGAACGCCTCGGTGGCCACGGCGTTGGCCAGGGCCCCACCCGGCTGACGCAGGTAATGCTCCCATCGGCTGCCCAGCGTGGCATTGATCAGGTCGACACGCAGGTCCGTGGCTACGTGTGCCACGGTGTAGCCCACCTGACGGTTGGCCAGCAGAATCAGCAGGCTGGTCAAGGACATGCCGACCACGATGATAATCAACAGTACGGTGATGGAGGGCTCCAGCCCTACACTGTGCAGCACGCTGGCAACATGGCCGGCCACCATGCTTGAGTGGCCGCTGTCACCCAGCATGACCGACACCAGGGGCAGCATGGTGGTCAGGCTCGCGCCCTCCACCACACCGGCGACCACCAGGCTGAGCAGCATCAAGATAGTGCGAAGGGGGTAGGATTTGCCGAATGCCAGGATGATTCTCATGCCACCGACTCCAGGATATCGCTGTCACGCAGGGCGGCGAAGGCCTCCACCATGACGTCGATTTCCTGTTCCGAATGGGCCGCGCTGACACTGCACCGCACCAGCGTGATGCCCGCAGGCGCGGCCGGCGGCAGCACCAGGTTCACGTACACCCCGTGCTCGATCAACGCTCGCCAGAAGCGCACGCCCTGCTCCTTGGTGCCGATCATCACCGGCACCACCGGACTGGCATGCGGGCCCACCTGGTAACCCAATGCTGCCAGGCCGTCATACAGGCGATGGGCGTTTTGCCACAGCTTTTCGCGCAACTCAGGGGCTTGTGCAATGGTCTGCAGCGCCGAACGCACGGAGGCAATGGCCGATGGCGACGGCGAGGCGGTGAAAATATAAGGACGACTGGCATAGCGCAGCACTTCCATGCCGCGGTCATTACCCACCGCGAAGCCGCCAATGGCCGCGAGGCTCTTGCTGAACGTCCCGAGGATGATATCGACGTCCTGCTCCACATCCAGCGCCTGGGCCAGGCCACGGCCAGTCGCGCCCATCACGCCGAAGGAGTGCGCCTCGTCCAGCAGCAGGTAACCACCCAGGCGGCGCTTGATCTCGACGATTTCCTGCAGCGGAGCCACGTCACCGAGCATGCTGTAGATGCCTTCGACGATGATCAGCGCATGCTTGGCCTGTTCGCCGAGGCGCACCATGCGTCGCTCAAGGTCCGTGGCGTCGTTGTGACGAAAGCGGATGATCTGCGCCCCTCCCAGGGCGCATGCATCGTAGATACTGGCGTGGCAATCGGCATCGAGCAGCACCACGGCCTTGGGTGTCGCCAGGGCGCTGATGATGCCCAGGTTGGCGACATAACCGGTGGAGAAGACAATGGCGGATGGCCGCTCGAAGAACGCCGCCAACTCCTGCTCCAGTGCCACGTGCCCGCCGTAACTGCCGTTGGCCATGCGCGAACCGGTGGTGCCAGTGCCCTGCTCGACCAGGGCAGCCTGGGCGGCGGCAATGGCCTGAGGGTCAAACGTCAGGCCCAGGTAGTTGTTGGTACCGGCCAAAATGACGCGACGATTGCCGATGCGTCCCTGGGTGGCGCAATGGACCTCATCGATGCAGGTGCCAAAAGGGTTGAGGCCGTCGTCCTGGAACGCTTCGCGCTCCTGTGCCAGGCGGGAAAAACTGTCATACAACCCCATGATGCTCCTCCAGGTAGATCATCAGTGCGTCGGTGAGCTCGGCAGGTGTGCTGACATCGATCAGGATATTGATTGGGATAGACAGGTCGAACTGGTCTTCCAGCATCATCAGCAAGTCCATGATCTTGATGGACTCAAGGCCCAGGTCTTCGATCAGGTTGCTGTGCAGGCCTACTGGCCGTTGCTTGTCGGCGGTCAAGCCGCTCAGGCATTCCAGGATGTAGTCGGTGACGACTTCGCGCTTCAACATAAAAAGAGTCTGATATCTGTATGAAAGTGGGATCAAAACAACCGTTCACGCAACGCGTGTTCAAGCTCGATGGCCGGGTACCAGCCCAGGTCCTTCGAGATAAGGCGGTTGCTGGATGACCAGTCGGGATGGATAAGCTCGTTGACCTTGCTCGGCGTCAGCATGGGCTCGCCACCTGCCAGGCGATGCCAGGCCAGGTTCAGGCGTGACAGCTGCAAGAGTAAGGCTGTGGGAACACCGATCAGACGCACCGGCCCGCCGCGTATCAGCGCCCCCATGGCGGCCAGTTGCTTCCAACCGTAGCCATCCTTGGCACCGTCATTGATTTCGTAGCGCACGGCATGAATGGCCTCCACGTCCAGCCAGCGCAGGGTGGCCTGGACCAGGTCTTCCACATGCAGAAAAGACAGCCGTGCATCGGCATGGCCAAGCCGGGGCAGCCAGCCACGCAGCAGTGCCGACAGTACCGGCTGCAATTCGCTGTCGCCTGGCCCATAGACGGCCGTAGGCCGGAAAATGCTGATGGGCATGTCGGCGGCCGCCTGGAGGGCAGCGACTTCGGCATCGAACTTGGACTCGGCGTACCACGACAGGTGCGGGTACCTGGCAGCCAGCGAAGAAAACAACAGGAAACGCTCGCAACCGGCAGCCTTGGCTGCCTGCACCAGGCGCTGGGTACCCTCGACGTTACAGCGCTGAAACACTACGCGGCTGCGACCACGCACCTGGCCAGCACAATGGATGACTGCACTGGCGCCGCTGACCAGCCTGGCCAGCGATGCCTCATCTTCCAGCGACCCGCACACCCACGTCACGGCGTCCAGGCTCGCCACCGATCGGCGGGTCAACGCACGCACGGCGATACCGCGCGCCAACAGGGCCTGCAGAATGCGCCGGCCGATAAAGCCGGTGGCCCCCGTGATTGCCACGGTCAGGCTCATCAGGCGATGGCCGCGGCAGGCAACGCAAGAGCGTCGAGCATGCTCAGGTAGCGACGTTTGGCCTCAGCACGTGCCGGTTTACCGGATGAGGTACGCGGAATGCTTTGCGGCGGTACCAACTGAATGTCGACGCTGACGCCGAACTCACTCTGGATGCGCCCCGACAGCGAGCGGACCATGTGCTCGCGCGATGCGGGCGAGGTCACCCGGCACTGGATCTGCATCACCACCACTGACTCATCACCGCGCGACGTCACGAAGGCGATCGCATCGCCCGGCCGCACGCCAGGCTCGCCCTCGGCCACGTGCTCGATATCCTGAGGCCAGATGTTGCGCCCGCGAATGATAATGAGGTCTTTCTTGCGGCCGGTGACATGTAGATTGCCCTCGAACAAATAACCCAGGTCGCCGGTGCCCAGCCATTGGGAGGCCTGCAGTTGCGAGTCAGGGTCGCGGAAATAGCCACTCATCAGGCTGGGGCCGGCAATGAAGATCTGCCCCACCTCGCGCTCGCCGAGCACCTCACCCTGGGCGTTGCGAATTTCCAGCCGGTGCCCGGGCAGGACCGCCCCGCAGTTCACGAACGTGCTGACGGCACGTGTGCGTGACGTGGGCGGTACGGCCTTGCCGCTGTGCTCCAGTACATCGCGATCGATCACATCGGCCCGCAGGCCTTTGGGGGTGTCGGCAAAGCTGACCGCCAGGGTGCTTTCCGCCAGACCGAAGCACGGCATGAACGCCTCTGTCGCGAAACCTGTTGCCGCAAAACGTTCGGCAAATTGCGTCAGCGCCTCGAACGGTACCGGCTCTGCGCCCACACCTGCAACCCGCCAACTTCTCAGGTCAAGCTCAGCCAGGTCCTTGTCACTGCAACGCCGCAGGCACAGGTTGTAACCGAACGGTGGCGCCACGGACACCGTGCCACGATTGCGGCTGATCAGCTTCAACCATTGCAAGGGGCGCATGGCGAAGTCCTGCGTGCGCAGGTAGTCGACCGACAGTTGAGTGGCGACGGGTGTGAGGACGAACCCCACCAGGCCCATGTCGTGATAGAAAGGCAGCCATGAAACGCAGCGGTCGCCTTCGCGCAGCTTGATGCCGTCACGACTGATAACCTGCAAGTTGGCCATGACCGCGCGCTGGGTAATCACCACGCCTCGAGGAAAGCGGGTGCTGCCCGAGGTGTACTGAAGGTACGCCACATCGTCCGCGCCAGGTGCCTGCAATTCGACCTCGGCCTCTGGCAGCGCGTCGATGTCGACACCACTGAGCAAGGGCATCGGCGGCATATCGGCAGCGGCCTCTCGCACCAGCGGCAGCCATTCCTCGCCACCGCACACCGCAGCCGGGCTGCAACTGTTCAGCAACCCACGCAGCTTGTCCACGTAGGATGAATGCTGGCCAACCCCCATGGGAATGGGCAACGGCACGGGGATCAGCCCCGCGTATTGGCAGGCGAAGAACACCTCGACGAACGTGGCATTGGTGTCGGCGATCAGTGCCACCCGGTCGCCCCGCACCAGCCCCAGACCGAGCAGGCGACGTGCGCCCATCAGGGCGCGCCGTTTCAGCATGCGGTACTCGAACGAACTGACCAACTGACTGCGTCGGTCATAGAAGTTCATGCCGGCATGACCGGTGGCGGCATAATCCAATGCTTCTACCAGACTTTCAAAGTTTGCGTGACGCATGGGTATGGAATGATTTGAGCTTGTTTCTGACATATACAGCACAGCCATTAGATGAGAACCTTCGGCCTGATCGCATGACGGCAAATCCACCCGCAACATTTCATTTGGCCGATGCATTTATCAGGTGACAATAAGATAGGAAACAGCGCATCTGCGCCGCAGCCAGCAAGCGATTGTTGCCTGCGCAGTGTTCAAATTCTGATTGAATCAAATTCGGCGCGAAGATTAACAGGAGTTGTTTTCTGAACGACTATTCATTTATCAGATACCCGCCATCTGAAACAGCGATGAAGATTTTATATACAAACTTAGTTAATAGCGGTTTCATTTACGCCGCATTTGCGGTGATCAACCGTGCGTTACGTTAGTTAAGTTAACATCTCCTCGAAGTTAGTTGGATTTAGGTCAGCCATGATTTCCATAGAACAGGTCAGCGACAAGGCTGGTTTAAAAGCCTTCATCTCCCTGCCCTCCCACTTGTACGCAGACGATCCCCACTGGGTCCAACCCCTGCATGTGGAACGTATCGAGCATCTGTCGGCGAAGAACCCGGCATCGGACCACATTCACTGGCAGGCCTGGATTGCGCGACGCGGCGGTGAAGTGGTGGGCCGCATTACCGCTCAGGTGGATTCACTGCATCGTGATCTGCACGGCATGGACACCGGCCATTTCGGCATGCTCGACGCCATCGATGACGAGGCAGTGTTCAGCCTGCTGACTCATACGGCGGAGACCTGGCTGCGCAAACAGGGCGCCCACCGAATCACCGGCCCGTTTGGCTTGAACATCAATCAGGAAAGCGGCCTGCTGGTCGACGGGTTCGATACACCGCCGTCGGCGCTGATGGAGCATGGCAAGCCCTACTACGCCGCACGCCTGGAGCAGCAAGGCTACGCCAAGGGCATGGACCTGCTGGCTTACTGGATGCGACGCACCGACCTGTCCTTCACCCCGGCGCTGACATCACTGATGGACTGCATGCGCGGTAGAGTCACCGTCCGGCAGCTTGACCGCAAGCATTTCGCACGGGAAATGCAGGTACTACGCGCCGTGTTCAACGATGCCTGGCAGAAAAACTGGGGGTTTGTACCGTTCACCGAACGTGAGTTCGACGAGATGGGCGCGCAACTGAAATTCCTGGTGCCCGAAGACATGATCTATATCGCCGAGGTCGACGGTGAGCCCTGTGCCTTCATCGTTGCCCTGCCCAACATCAACGAAGCCATCGCCGACCTGGATGGGCGCCTGCTGCCATTGGGCTGGGCCAAATTATTGTGGCGTCTGAAAGTCAGTGGCGTACGCACCGCGCGGGTACCGCTGATGGGCGTGCGACAGCAGTACCAGTTCAGCCGAATGGGGCCGATCATCGCACTGTTGCTGATCGAAGCCTTGAAGGCGCCGTTCGAAAAACGTGACATCGAAGCACTGGAAATGTCCTGGATCCTGGAAACCAACACCGGTATGCGGACGATTCTGGATCGCATCGGTGCCGCCCCCTACAAACGGTATCGCCTGTATGAAAAAGCAATTTGAACCACCGCGTTTCGACGCGCTGGTGCTGGGTGCGGATCGCCATGGCCATGACCCGGTGGCTGCGCTGGGCTCGGCCGGTTGCAAGGCGCTGACGCCAATCGCAGGGGTGCCGATGCTGCACCGTGTGCTGGGCGCTTTGCACGACAGCGCCCAGGTTGGCCGGGTAACGTTGATCGGGCCTTCGCTGGCGCTGCTGGAGAAGGACCTCCATGTACGGTCGATGATCCTCAGCGAGCAGTTGAGCTTTCTGCAACCCCAGGCAACCCCGGCTGCAAGCGTCGCCCATGGCCTGGCCAGGCGACAACACTGGCCATTGTTGGTGACGACCGCCGACCATGCCTTGCTGCGCGGCGACATGGTCGACTACTTCCTCACCCAGGCAGCCGCCCTGGATTGTGACGTGGCGGTTGCCGTGACGCCCCTGGAGACAGTGCTGCAACGATTCCCCGGCACGGCCAGAACGGCCATCCGGCTCAAGGGTGGCCCGTATTGCGGCAGCAACCTGTTCGCCTTCCTCACCCCGCAGGGTGCCAAGGTGGCGCAGTACTGGCGTGGCATGGAAGAAGCGCGCAAGCGTCCCCGACAAGTTGTGGCCCGTGCGCTGGGCCCGCTGGCTACCGTGCGCTACCTGCTGGGCGAACTGTCCCTCAAGCATGCGCTGAACCAGCTTTCCCGGGTGCTCGGCGCACGCGTGGGCGCTGTGGTCATGCCCTTCCCGGAAGCGGCGGTGGATGTGGATTCAGCCAACGACTTCGCGCTGGTGGAACGCACCCTGCGCGAGATGGCCAAGGACCACGGGCGCCCTGCGGCCTGACCGACTCACCCGCTTCATTCCCCTTTTTACTGTGCACGGCTGATGCCGCGTTGAAGGCTTGCGGTACATGCTTACGATTGAGCGCTACATCATTTCCGAAGTACGCCGTCCTGTGACGATGATGGTTGGCTTCCTGACCTTTGTTTTCGCCAGTTACTCGGCCGAACGCTACCTGACGGAGGCCGCCAACGGCACCCTGGCGCTGGGGGTGGTCCTCGACATCGTTTTCTACAAAGTGCTGATCGCGCTGGAGATGCTGCTGCCCGTCGGGCTGTATGCCTCGGTGGCCATCGCGCTGGGTCGGCTATACAACGACTCGGAAATCACCGCCATCCTGGCGTCCGGTGCCAGCCCGTTGCGTATCTACCGGGCCATTCTGATCATCGCCACACCGCTGGCCCTGGCGGTGGCTGCGCTGTCGTTCTACGGCCGGCCCTGGGCCTATACACAAACCTATCAACTGGAACAGCAATCGCGCTCCGACCTCGACGTCAGTCACCTGCAGGCCCAACGCTTCAACCTCAACGATGACAACGGCCGGATGATCCTGGCCCAGCACATCGACCCGGACACCAACCAGCTCACCGACGCGCTGATCTACGACCCGACCGAAGGCAAAAGCCGCGTGCTGCGCGCCAACGTGGCGACCATCACCGATCCCGACCCCACGACGCCGGCGCTGACCCTGCAACAGGGCACCAGTTATACGCTGGAGCATCGCGGCAGCAAGGACAGCACACTGAATTACAAAGCGTTGCTGCTACACCTCAAGCCGGTGGAACCGACCGATGAGTCAAAGCGCAAATCCACCCCCAGCGCGACGCTGGCCATGTCGGCCATGCCCCAGGACAAAGCCGAACTGCAATGGCGTGAAAGCCGCGGCCTGAATGCCATTCTCATGGCCCTGCTGGCCGTGCCGCTGAGCCGGACCGCACCACGCAAAGGCCGGTTCTCAACCCTGCTGCCGATCGCGATCCTGTTTACGGTGATCTTCTATGCCGGCAACCTGTGCCGCACCCTGGTAGCCAATACCGCCCTGCCCCTGATCCCGGGCCTGTGGCTGGTCCCCCTGCTGATGCTGGTTGGTCTGGGGGCCTTGATGGCTCGTGACCTGCGGCTGCTGCCGAGGTTTTCGCGATGAGCCTTTGGGGTCGCTACCTGGTCAGGAACGTGTTCGTGGGTTTCGGTGCTGCCGCTGCGCTGCTGATTCCGTTGTTCACGACTTTTGATCTGATCAGCGAACTCGACAATGTCAGCGCTGGCGGCTACCGCTGGACCCAGGCGGTGGCGGTGGTGCTGATGACGCTGCCCCGTCGCCTGATCGACCTGGGGCCCTTCATCGCCCTGTTGGGCGGCATCGTCGGCCTGGGCCAACTGGCGGTCAGCCAGGAGCTCACGGCCCTGCGCGCCGCTGGTGTGTCCATCGTGCGTATTGCCCTGGCGGCCGTCACCGCAGGCGTGCTGCTGACCGCCAGCCTGGCAGCACTGGATGAATGGGTGGCCTCACCGTTGCAGCAGCGCGGCCTGCAGATGCGCAACGCCGCCATCACCAGTTCCGATGAGGCAGTCAATGCCAAGGGGACGCTGTGGGCCAGGCGCGGCAATGAAATCGCCAGGATCGACAGCGTGGCCGCGCACAACCGGCCCATGGGCATCGAGATATTCCACTACAACCCGGACAACACCCTGGCCAGTTACATTCACGCCGACAATGCCAGCGTATCCCAGGACGGCAGCTGGACGCTCAACCAAGTCAACTTCAAGCAATGGAGCAACGGCGAAGAAACGGTCCGCGAGTTGGATAGCCTGCAATGGACGTCGATCTTTTCCAGTATTCATCTCAAGGAGCTGACCCTGCCCAGCGACAGTTTTTCCATCAAGCAGTTGAGCCGCTACATCCACTTTCTCAAGGCCACCGATCAACCGGTCGATCAGTACAGCATCGCCCTGTGGCAGAAGTTCGGCCGGCCGATCCTGACGCTGGCGATGATCCTGCTGGCGGTACCCTTCACCTTCGTGCAACAGCGCGACCCCGGGATGGGCAGCCGCCTGGCGGTGGGCGCTGTCGTCGGTCTGCTGACCTATGTGGGTAATCAGATCATCGTCAACCTGGGGCTGCTGTTTGCCCTGAATCCGCTGTTGACCACCTTGTTGCCACCGCTGTTTATTCTGGGCGCGGCATTGATGCTGGTCTATCGCTTCGACCGAAACGCCTAGGCAACGTCATGAACATCAACCCACCTTCAATTGCTAAGCCACGATGCATCGGCGTTTTGATCAACCCCCTCAGCGGCCGCGTCCGTCGCCAGTTGGCACGCATGTGCCGCCTGATCCATAGATTGCCCCGCGCCCGCGTCGCGCAGGTGTGCACCCCGGCCGAGGTCGAGACTGCCATCGCCAGCTGGGCGCTGATGGAAAACGACTTGTTGGTCGTAGTGGGCGGGGATGGCACGCTGCAGGCGGCGCTCACCAGCCTGCTGCAAACCCCGGGGGCGAAAGTCCCCAAGGTGTTCATCGTCCCCGCAGGCACCACCAACATGAGTGCCAATGCCATCGGGTTGCGTGGCAGCCCACTCAGGGCAATCAAGGCGCTGACGCGCTGGCTGACCCATGACGACCACACCGCGCGGGAGAAACCCACGGCTGTACTGCAAGTGTCTGACTCGCACACCCGGCGAGCACAATGCGGCCTGTTCTTTGGCGCAGGTTCAATCGTCACCGGCGTTCGCTATTTTCATGAACGGGTTCGCCCCACCGGCCTCAAGGGGCTGGCAGGGCCATTGACCGCCTTCGTGCGTATGCTGCTGGCGTTGTTTTCCCGCACGGCCAGCCATCTGCTGCCGACCGTCAACGCCCCTATCACGGTGAACGGCACGACACGCGAGGCGCCATGGCTGCTGGTATTGGCCACCACCCTCGACAAATTGCTGCTGGGCAGCACGCCATTTTGGGGCGTCGAGCACCAGCCCATGCGCCTGACCGCCATTGCCCAGGCCCCTGCCCGCCTGTGCCGGGCCTTGCCCGCCGTACTGCGCGGGCGACCCAGCGCGGCCATGCGCCAGGATCCGGGCTACCTGAGCCACAACGCCCAGCACGCCAGCATTGACCACCTGCACGAATACCTACTGGACGGCGAGATATTCCCGGTGACCGGAACACTGGAAATCAAGGCCAGCCCGCCCGTGCGCTTCATCACCTTGTAAGGACATTCCATGATTGAGATTGAACGGGACCCGGCGACACTCCCCCTGTTCGAGTTGGTGAGCCGTGAACTGGCGCGCCCGGTGGACCAAGACCTGCACGCACTGACTGAAGCGCTGATGGCGCGGTTCGGCGCAGGCATCTCAGCGATCCTGTTCTACGGTTCTTGCCTGCGCACACGCACCACCGATGAGGGGTTGATCGACCTGTACGTCCTGGTGGATCACTACCAGGACATCCACAACTCCCGGCTCAGTCAATGGGCCAACGCCCTGCTGCCGCCCACGGTGTTTCTGTTCACGGCCACTGATACCGCCGGCAAAACCCTGCGCGCCAAGTGCGCCATTCTTTCGGTGAGCGACTTTGAACAAGGCACCCATAGCTGGTTTCAAAGCTACCTGTGGGCGCGTTTTGCCCAGCCTAGCCGCCTGGTGTTCAGCCGCACGCCCGCCATCCAACGGCGCGTGGAGCGAGCGGTGTGCCGCGCGGCCTTGCGCATGATCAGCGAAACGGTCTCCCTGCAAGCTCCCTTGTTCAACAGCGACACGTTCTGGACCCGCGCTTTGAGCTTTACCTACGGCAGCGAACTGCGGCCCGAAAGCAGCAACCGCCCGGCACTGATTACCCAGCAGAATCAAGGCTACCTCGCCGCCCTCCTGGTCGCGGCCGCCCAGGTCGATGGCGTTGGCTTTGCCGGGTCGATGACCGACGAGCTGTATATCAACCACAGCACCGCTGAACAGCAGCGACGGCAGGCGCGGCACTGGCGGACCCGGCGCATTCAGGGCCGGGCATTGAACCTGGTGCGTCTGATCAAATCGCTGTTTACCGTCAAGGGCGGGGTGGATTACGCCATCTGGAAACTGGAGCGCCATTGGGGCGAGCCGATCAAACAGCCGGAACGGTTGCGCCGCTATCCGCTGGTGTTCTGCTGGCCGCTGCTGTGGAAGCTGTTGAAACAACGACCTCATACATGAAACCGACAGGATATTTCCCATGAGCACCAGGAAGACGGCTTTGACCCCCAAGAAAAAACGCAAACATCGTCCCAGCGTCGCCATCGGCCTGTGGATCATCAAACGCCTTGAAAATCTGATACGGCGCTGCTCTACGGTGGGTAACACGCCGTTCTTTGACCCGGCTATCTTCGCCTGGACCCGGGAGCTGGAATCCCGGTCGGCGGTGATTCGCGCCGAGCTCGATGCCGTGCTGCGCAACAGCGATGCCATTCCCAGTTTTCAGCAGATATCCAAAGACCAGGCCAGACTGACCCAGGACGACCGCTGGAAAACATTCTTCCTCTACGGCTATGGCTACAAGATCGACGGCAATTGCGCCCAGTGCCCACAAACGACCCAGGCCATCGAGGCCATCCCGGGCATGTACACCGCGTTTTTCTCGATTCTCAGCCCCGGCAAGCACATTCCGCCCCACCGCGGGCCTTACAACGGATTGCTGCGGGTACATCTGGGGTTGATCATCCCGCAACAGGCCGAACAGTGTCGTATAGAGGTGGGTGATGAGGTCCACCATTGGCAGCAGGACAGTTGCCTGGTATTCGACGACACTTACAAGCATCAGGTCTGGAACGACACTGACGAGCGGCGCGTGGTGCTGTTCCTGGATGTGCAGCGGCCCCTGACATTACCAGGCCGCTTGCTGAACCGGGTGGTGCTCAAGCTGATCCAGTGGTCGCCGTTCATACAGGACGCGCGCAGGAATCAGCAGAACTGGGATCGCGGGATCCTCAACCAGTAAATCATCGCCAATCAGGCTCCGGGGCTCCCCCGACGCCTGATTGGCGCGGTATCACGGCTTGCAATCAGGCTTGAGGGTGTCGAATCGCGACGCATCAACCAAGCCCAGGTGCGCAAGCACATCACGCCCCAGCTTGACCGGCGAACCACCTTTGCTGTGGGTTTTCAGCATAAGGTCCTCGGTGTATACCTTGTCACCCAGGCACAGCGACATCCGCACCAACTGATGCTGAGTGCTGCCAAAGGCGCTTTTGGTTTTTTCGGTGCGCAGTACTTTCCTCTCCAGCGTCAAATCGGTCGTGCCCGTCAATGCGTGCATCACCGGTACACTGAAACGCGCCCAATTCTCGCCATTTTTCTGGAATAGAACGAGGTCATGAACCTCAATGGAAGACTTCGGCGAAGTGGGACTAAGTTCGACCTCCACACTCCCTTGCTCAGGTTGAATCAGTGCCTTTTCCTGCCAACCGAAAACGGCGGCCTGGGTCAATTGCGGAATAATCAATGCCAACATAAAGCTGCTTAAAACTGTGGTATAGCGACGCATTATTTCACCCGACGCAAATAGTAATTTCAGATAGTGCAACAATAAAGCCCAATAACAGGCGCCCTGTGTTCAGCGCACTTTATCATCCGCTCTTATTTTACAAAATTAAATTATACCTAGCGCTAAAGTACACACGCACTGCGGTAAATTATTAACTTATTCGAAATACACTCTTTCACTTCGTTACATAGCTACTTCCATCGGCTGGCTGTTAACGTCATGCGCCCCAGGCAAAGCCTCAAGCGCCAGACCTACATGGCGACAAGGGCCCCTGACAATGCCTACCGTGATGAGGAAACTATGGAACCCGGCAGCTACCAACTGAGCATCATGGTCGCCCCAGCCCCGTGCGCCCCATGCTGCCTGACACGCTGACCGAGCGCCGTCGCTACGCCCAGGGCCAGTTACGCCGGCAACAGCGTCAGGAACTGCAGGCTCGCTACGACGAGATACGCGAACTGGGCACGCCCCGTTAGGCCCTTCGCTCACCTGCAACCCCGCCCGGAACACCAGGTGGCTACCGCGCCTATCAAAACTTTCGACGTGATGCCCATCGGCGCCCAAGGCAAGTCCTTGAGGCGCTTGGTGATCGCCGCCGCCACGGCGTAGAAAAAAGCCGAAGCCATGGCCAGGCAGACGCCGATCAAGTACTCGGCGCCGGCGGCCTGTCCACGTGTATTACGAGCGACCTGGGGGCAACATTGGGGGCATATTTGAAATTTTTCTGCCTGAAAATGTTGTCCTAGAGCCCAGTCAAAATGTTCTTCGGCGACCCGGATAGCCGTTGAGATCGACCAGTTCACATTTCAAGGCATGCTGGCCGCCAACACTCATGCGTGAGTGAGGTACCAGCGCCAGTCCTGCTCCCCGACTTCGGCATTGAATGTACGGAACTCGCGCCACTTGATCGCCAGGAACACCTTCAGGAATTCAGCCCCCAGCACCTCACGTGCCCACGTTGAACGTTGCAGTGCCTGCAACGCTGTAAGCCAGTCGGTGGGTAGAAAATCGGTCGCCTGTTCATAGCCATTGCCCACAATCGCCGCGCCAGGATCGCTTTGATGAGTGATGCCGTGGTGAATGCCCGCCAGTACTGCGGCGGCAGCGAGATAGGGGTTGGCATCGGCACCGCAAATACGGTGTTCGATGTGCCGACTTATCGCGGGGCCGCCGGGTACGCGGAACGACACAGTACGATTGTTGACGCCCCAACTTTTGGCCAGCGGCGCGTAACTGCCGGTCTGGAAGCGTCGATATGAATTGGCATGCGGGCAAAATATCGCCAGCGAGTCAAACAAGGTCTCCATCATCCCACCGATGGAGTGCCGCAACAGCGGCGTACCCTGTGGGTCTTCGCTCGCATACAGGTTGTGACCCTGCTCGTCGGCCAGGCTGACGTGCAAATGCATACCGCTACCGGCCTGATCGCTGAATGGCTTGGCCATGAAGCACGCTTGCAGCCCATGTTGGTTGGCCACGCCTTTGACCAAGCGTTTGTAACGTACACCTTCATCAATGGCTTGGAGTGCGTCGAAACGATGCTCCAGCGTCAACTCGAGCTGGCCCGGAGCGTACTCGGAGATCGCCGTGCGTACCGGCAGCCCTTGCAGCGCGCAAGCTGCGTAGAGGTCATCAAGAAAAGGTTGAAGCTGTTCCAGTTCGTATACGCCATACACCTGTGGCGCATGAGGGCGTACGCCATTGGTCTGCAACGCTGGCTGCGGCCGACCGTTGACGTCGCGTTGTTGGTCCAGCAGGTAAAACTCCAACTCAACGGCCATGACCGGATGGAGTCCATCGGCTTTCAACCGCTCGATGGTGTTCACCAGGACATGGCGCGGGTCGGCCGGGGCGGCGGGAATACCTTGGGTCGGGTGCATGCTCACCTGCACTTGGCCTGTTGGGTTGGTACGCCAGGGTTGCAAGGTCAGGCTTCCCGGCAGGGGGTAAGTCCAGCAATCAGCATCAGCGACGTCCCAGACCAGGCCAGTCTCGTCTACGTCTTCACCCTGCACGGTCAAGGCGAGAATCGAACTTGGCAGCGGCCGACCATTTTCGTAGATCGCCAGCAGTTCGTCGCGATGCAACAGTTTGCCCCGTGGAACACCATTGGCGTCGATAAGAAACAACTCGATGCTCAGCACTTCAGGGTGGGCGGCCAGATAATCCTGAGCCTCTTTTTTATCAGCAAATTGCATGTCAAACCTCTCAGCGCTCATTCAAGCGACTTGGCAGTATGTGAGAAAAGTGGGGCTTCAGACGTCCAGTCATGAAGGGGTGACGCGAGCGCCAGGTAGGGCAAGCAGCGTGGTCAGCGCGCGATCCAACTCATCGATCAGCCTGTCGATATCCGCCTGACTTGTCTGCGGACAGCACAGGGTCATGTTGTGAAAAGGCGTGATCAGGATGCCGCGGTTGATTAGATAAAGGTGCAGAGCCATTTGAAGGCTGTCATGAAAAGCCGCCTCGGCTTGCGCGCCTGTTCTGGGCGACGTGGCACAGAATTGAAACTCACAACGAGCCCCTAACTCTGTGACAGACCAGTTCAGTTGGTGGCGCTTGAACAACGCTCGAAATCCCTGGGCGAGTCTTGAGGCCAGGGGCAGCATGTGCTGGTACGCAGACGCTGTCATGACCTCTTCAAGACTGACTCGCATGCAATGCATCGCCAGGGCGTTGGCGGACAGCGTCGTTCCCATCCCACTGTGGCCATGCCCGCCACTCTCTTCGCTGACGGCCTTCTGCGCGTCGCGCATAGCCAAGGCGACTTGCTCGCTAATGCCAAACACCGCGCATGGCACGCCACCTGCGATGGGTTTACCCACCACGAAAAAGTCGGGTTTCAAATCCCACTGGCGAGTGCATCCACCGATGCCGGTGGAAATAGTGTGGGTCTCATCAATGACCAACAGGCTGCCATATTTAAGGGTCAACTCTCGGCACTTTTGCATGAACCCCGGATCGGGCAGGACCATGCCTATGTTCGTCATCGCCGGCTCGCACATCAGCGCGCACACATCGCCCTGGGCTAACGCCGCCTCAAGCGCGTCGACGTCGTTGAAGGGGATGGATCGACTGTATTGGGTCAAGTCGTAGGCTTGGCCCACAAGGCCGGCACGGTGCACTGTTTTGCCGTCGCGGTAGCGCACCATCACGTCATCCACCGTGCCGTGATAACAGCCGTCGAACACCAGCAACACATTACGTTTGGTGATCGCGCGCGCCCAGCGCAACACATAACGATTGGCGTCCGTCGCATTGGCGGTCACCTGCCAATAAGGCAGCTCGAATCGCTGAGCCAGCAACTCGCCGCAGACCACCGCGTCCTCGCCAGGCAGCATGGTGGTCAAGCCATTATTTGCCTGCTCGGCGATAGCGCGGGCAATAGGATCCGGTGAATGGCCAAACATCGTGCCGGTGTCGCCCAGGCAGAAGTCAATGTATTCATGATCGTCAACATCGGTGAAGCGTGCGCCTTTGGCACGCTGGACGAAGAGCGGTGAAGGCATCGACCAATCGCTCATCCAGTGCATGGGAACACCATTGAACAGATGAGCCTTGGCACGCTTGGCGAGCGCCATTGACGTGGGGTTGTTTTGTATAAAACGGGCACGTTCGGAGGCGGTAAAAGCAGCAATCGCTGATTCACTAATTCCACTTTTCGACATGATAAAAACCCTCTTTTAATTATTACATTAATTAAAATTCGTCACCGTCGAGATAAAAAGACAATCCATCGCCACACTCACTCCCCTCTCAGTTCGTGAATGACTGAAAACAACGTGCCAACCTCTTACAACTTGAGTGTTCGCCGTCAGTATTTGCAGCGCGAGCTAACCTATGCCTGGGTATATTGCGGTGAGCGCAGAAACTTTATTTGGATCATTAATTTATCCCGCTGAATAATCTGAGATTCAGGGAATAAACCGACGTAACTTGAAGTCAGGCGTGAGGAGCCTTGTTCTCGACCAGACAGTTCCCGCCGTCCACCACAAGGACTTCACCCGTGATGTAACTGGCGTCAGGCGACGCCAGAAATGCAACCGCCGCCGCCACTTCACGGGGGTTGCCTGCCCGTCCAATCGGGGTAAAGCGCCCCGCCTCTGCTTCAACGGGCGTGGTTGAGCCGGTGGTGATCCATCCGGGCGCCACGCTGTTTACAGTAATCCCCTGCTTGGCGACTTCAAGTGCAAGCCCCATGTTCATGCCAACCATCGCGGCCTTGGCTGCGCTATAAGCGGCCTCGCCCGGATTGCTCCCCCGAGTGCCCGTGGTGGAACTAATATTGACAATGCGCCCATAACTTCGTGCCCGCATACCGGGCAAAACGGCCCGAGTCAAAAGAAAAGCCGTGGTTAAGTTTCTTGCCAGTGAAAGATTCCATTCATGCAGTTCCATGCTCGCCAATTCCGAAAAAATCTCAGGGCTTCCTTGCATGGCCATACCGGCATTATTCACCAGGATATCGACCCGCCCCCAGACTGACTCTGCCCACAGGCCGAATTCACGCACTTGGATTTCATCGGTGAGGTCAGCTGGCCGGCCTTCAACTTCAAACCCTTCAAGGCGTAGCTCTTTAACCCGATCCGCGATGCGGCTGCTGCTGGCAGTGACGATCAACTTCGCCCCGGATGCACCTAGCCTGCGAGCGATCGCCATACCAATGCCAGCTTCACTTCCAGCACCACTGACAAGTGCCACATGCCCCATCAACTCGGTATTTAACATGGTGTTCCCCACGTACTTAATTTGTAATAGGAGTGGAAATTAGGCTAATGAATCTGATAAATAAAGACGATCATTATCAGAAAATCTGACAACCACGATGGCGTTTACCAGCGAGTCACTTAAAATTTTCCTTTCGGTCGTGGACAGCGGCTCCTTTTCCGCCGCAGCCCGAAAGTTAGGCCGGGTTCCCTCCGCTATCAACATGGCGGTGTCGCAGCTTGAAGCAGAGTTGGATCTCTTGCTTTTTGACCGATCAACCCGCAAAGCCATTCCGACCGCAGCCGCCAAAGCACTTGAGCCCCAGGCAAGACAGGTCGCTAGCCAGTTAAACCTGCTGGACGCGCATGCCCTCCAGCTTCATCAGGGGTTGGAGGGGCGCTTGGTCCTTGCGATGGCGCCAGAGCTACAAACAGGCGTGTGGAATCGTCCGCTGTCCATTATCGCCAAAGAGTTTCCCACCCTTGAAATCGAGATTCGCTCCGCGTCCCATCCGGAGGCGATTCGCATGCTCCATGAAGGACGTGTGCAATTGGCACTTGGATTTGAACGACCCGGGCTTGACGAGCGGGAGACGTTTCTTGAAGCGGGGAGCCAATTGTTAGTCGCAGTTGCCTCTCCAGATCATCCTGCGGCCGCCGGCAAGAAAAGCCCTTTAGGTGAAGAGCAACTGGTGGACGTTCGGCAGATCATCGTTGCGACCGGAGGACCTACAGACTCTGACCCACGTGTTGTGCTGTCGCGGCGGATTTGGCTCAGCGACAGTTATCTGGCAACGCTGGATCTGGTGCAGCAAGGATTGGGCTGGGCTTATCTTCCACAGCCGCTGGTACAACCGCTAATCACTTCGGGCGCATTGACGGAGGTGGTGTTTGACAACATGCCAAGTCAGATGCGGTTATGGGTCGACATCATCTGGGTAAAGAACCGACCTCTGGGGCTGGGCGCGCGTCGTTACCTGAGTCTGATGCGCGAAATTGCCGAGGGCGAGCCTCGTCGTACTTGAGAAGTAAAAAAATTGGAGGGATTTTTAGTGGCCACCAACTGACTGCTGCGAACAGCCGAAACCGGGTTCTTCTGCGTCGCGATCACGGTGCTTATTCAAACACTGCATGCCTGGCCAGTTTTCAGGAAACCCCCACCGATGTCCCTGGTCTTTACTTGGAGGTCAGGGCGTCGAGCAAGCTTGGGAAACCCCTTTCCAAGTTCTGGCGCTTAAAGCATCGGCTGCACGGTGCTGCATGTGGCAGGCGCCCTCAAGCATCGCTTCTACGACCGCGACCCGCGCAACGACGTGTTGCGCCGCATGCTCTGAATGGATGAGGCGTTGACGCAAAACGCCAACGCCTGCAAGGCCCCGCGATAGACGTCAATGACGACTCAGAACGTCGCCCACACAATGAACTGCATGTACGTGTTGGTTGATGCGTCGCCGCTCTGGCGGCCACCGTTGCCCAGCCACTTCTCCGGCTTGTAGAAGCCCACCAGCGGCGAAAGCGTGATGTTTTCCGTGACCGCCCAATCCAGAAACAGGTCGACCTCCTGCGCAGCGAAGTCCAGCTCATGGCGACGGGAAAGCTGGTGGTAGTCGAACGCCATCGCGTTAAGGGTCAACTTCTCGGTCGGCTTGACCGAGAGGAGTACATCGTTGATCTGCATGTTCGAAGTCACGGCGCCCGCATAATTAAGCGCAATTTCCCCCTGGAGGCGTTTGCGATAACCGCCCTGGAACAGGAAGTCCCAGCCTTCGGAGTAGCGCGAATAACGATAGCTGACGGTCGGTTGCCATGGTGCATCGACGAACGTGTAACCCGCGTCGAAAAACATCGCTCGCTGTGAGCCCGAACGTTTTTCCTGGCGGGCCACCTCGAAGGCAAAATCGGCGTTCTCGATTCCAGCATTGCCCTGCCCACGAATGCTGTAGACGTTCATGCCCTTGCGCTCAAGCCGATCTGCAAAGGCATATTTCTCATCCACATCCAGGCCGTGTACGTAGGTCGAACCGATCGAACCAATGGGGGTGGTGTAATCGATAGTGCCCACTGCCAGTTCGGTCTTGGACTGCCCAGCGTTGTCGGATTTCAGCCATATCAAGCTAGCGTGCAGCCCTTCCTTGCCGCCCAACTTCAGCACCGCTGTGTTGCCGAACGCCAGGCGTTGACCAAGGTAAAAGGCGCCACCACGGTTAAACCGGCCATCATGCACGCCCTCAATGGGGTTGAATGCGTTACCCGCGTCGAATCCATCGTCGGTAATCAGAAAGCCGTCCACCGTGACAATCTGGCGCCCGAAAGAAAAATCCACGCCATCCTTGCCCAGGGCGGGTAGCAGGTCGCCGGATCTCCAGCCCAGGAACGCGTCTTCCACAGCGGTTCGTCGCTCATTGCCCGCCGTGGTCGCCCCCATGTCTCCGTCCCCCCATGACCCGCTGCTAAGCAGGCTGAAGCCGCCATACACCGAGCCGGCGACGATCTTATCCGTGGAACCAGTGAGACCGTATTTGACGTAACCCTCCTGCCAGTGCATGCCGCCGGGTTGTTTTTGCGGATCACCGAGGTAGTTATGGGTACTGCCAAACCAGCCAAATGCAGCGCCCAGGTCGGCGTTCAAAACGGTTGTACCGTCATCTTCGTTGTAAAGCGTGTAGGCATGTGCCTGTGAGCCGACTGCACAGAGTGCAACCAGCGACAGTAATGGCGCGTAGGGGGGGATGCGCATGACGTCTCTCCTGTTTTTATAGTTGTGAGGCGAGGCACGAGTGTTCCCGTTTGGGCCGTGAAGCGGTAACCCAAATCAGCACGTAAAGGCATTTGCTCCCCCCTCCTTCGTCACGCACCACCTCACTGGTGCAACAACCTCCCTTTGCTCAATAGTTGCCGTTTTGGGATACGGCTTCTGAGCGCGTCCGCCCTATGCTGGGCCGATAAGAACCATAAAAAACGAGGCACCCGTCATGACCGCTTTATTACCCTTTCGCTTATTCCGTCAGGGGCTTTGTCTTCTGACCCTCATCACCTGCAGCGCACTGCCACCTGTTGCCAGTGCCCATCATTCATTCGCGCTGTTCGACCAGACCCAGACAACCACGATCAAAGGTGTCGTCGAGCGCTTTGCCTGGACCAACCCTCACATCACGATTTACGTCGATGTGCCCGGTCCGCCCTCCCAACGCTTCAAGATCGAGACGGGCAGCGTCAACGCGCTGCAACGAACGGGTTGGACGGCCAACTCGATCAAGGCTGGCGAGACCGCCGAGGTGTCCTTCAAACCGTTGAAAAACGGCGAGCCGGGCGGGCTGCTGGTGGAGATCAAGATCGGTGACGTGGTGCTCTCGGGCGGCGGCTAAACGCAGCCCCTCCCGAATGCGACAACAACAGAACTGGGCAAACCAGCAACGCGGAGACATTTCAATGAAACCAGCACGTACCACCCACACAGCCATGCTCCTCCTGGGCGTGGTCCTCGCGACCTTCGCCGGAATGAGCAGCGCTGCCACGGCATCGAAAACCCAAACCGACAGGCACAGCGTGGCCACCCGGCCGGACATCAGTGGCACCTGGGAAAGAACCCCGGACGACTGGTTCGGCGAGAACCCGGACGATCCGGTTCACCCCGGTGGGCCGATGGACCTCAAGGCGTCCTACGCCGCCGAGTACGCCGAACTCAAGAAGAAAGAAGCCGTGGCCAACGCAGCCGGCACGCCGATCGCCACCACCAGTTCCAGGTGCCTGCCCGAGGGCATGCCGACAATGATGGCGGCGCTCTTCCCGATCCAGATCATTCGCGATGACAAGCAAGTGATCATCCTCGGCGAGTATCTCCAGCAAGTGCGGCGGATTCTCTTGAACCAGGCCATGCCGCCCACAGACAAACTCGACCCGAAGTACCAAGGCCATTCGCGCGGCCACTGGGAGGGCGACACGCTCGTGGTCGAGACCCAACGCGTGCGAACGGACGTGCGCTTCTACGACGTGCCCCACGGGCCGGCGATGAAGATCACCGAACGCATCCGGCTGCGCGGGCCGGATCACCTGGAAAACCAGGTCCTGATCGAAGACCCGCAGGTACTCAACACCCCCTATCGCTTTACGTTTGAGTACAAGCGCTCCAACTACGCCATCCAAGAGTACGTGTGCGAGAACAACCAGATCGTGATCGACAGCGAGGGCAAGGCATCTCTGAGCCTTGAGTGAATCTGCCCATCCCCCCTGCTGGAGCTTTACGAATGGAACGCCTGATCCCCATCAGCCTCAGCGTCGTGCTGTCGCTGTGCATCGCGTCGAACACCTTCGCCGAGGTGCCGCGCATGCCCACGGCCATCGCGGTACCGCCCTCGGACAAACCGCCGCTGTCGTCGGCAAAACGCCCGGGCACCGAATACAGCGACCTCGACCGGTACGGCTACATCGAGCAAGAGTACTACCTGCAAGGCGTCGCCCCGGCCATTACCGCCGCCGGCAAAACCCTGTTGGAAGCGCCTTACACCACGCGCATTCTAGTGCGCAAGCCGGCGGACCCAGCGCACTTCAATGGCACGGTGGTGATCGAGCCATTCAGTTGGTTCGGCGAGCGTGGCGCAGGCTGGATCCTGACCCGCGACTATCTGCTGCGGCGCGGCTACGCATACGTCGGGTACACATTGAATGTGAACAAGCCGGCGGTAGATCCCAAGTTCATCTCCGACACCCCGGCGGCTGAGGCCGAACAGATCGCCCAATACGGACAGATCGTGAACTTCGAGTTCATGCGCCGCTTCGACTTCGCCCGCTACGCACCGCTGGGCACCTATTACGACCCGGCGCACTTCACGCGGGGCGAAGCACCCGACCCGTTTGCGCCCCAGTCACAAGGGATCGGCGCGCAACTGGCGTTGCTGCTTAAAACCAACGGGGCACAGGGCCCGTTGGCGGGCCTGGATGTGCAGCGCGTCTATGTGAATAGCTGGGCCGTCACCGCGCAAGTGTGGATGGACTATCTCGACCAGGGCCGTCACCAGCAATGGCGCATGCCCGACGAAACGCCGCTGATCGACGCCTATATGACCGGCCGCATGGCCTATGGAGAAGTGGGCGGCGAGGTGATCCGGGTGCCACGCCAGATGCCCGCAGGCGTGCCGTTCGTGACCGTCTACAGCCAGTCCGAACTGATGCACGACGTGATCGAAGGCATCCCGCTGCCCGCGGACACCGACGCCCCGCAGCTGCGCTACTACGAAGTCACCGGCATGCCCCATCTGCGCCTGGCCGACCTCGGCACGGAGCACACCGAAAAGCTCGCTGCCGACATCGGCAAGGGCGACGACCCGCGCTGCCGGACGCTGTACGACGAACCGGTTGAACTGGTGGTCTCGGCGTTGCTCGATGGCATGGACCAGTGGGTACGCGACGGCAAACCGATGCCCAACGCCCCCCGGGTGGTACGCGACGGCAAGGCCGCTGCCCGCACGCCCGCCACCGGCAACCTGCAAGGCGGCGTGCGCCCGCCGTGGATCCAGGTGCCCAGCGCCAGCTACCTCACCGATCAAGAGAGCGGCTGCGGGCTGATCTACGACACCAAGGTGCCGTACTCCAAAGAAGAGCTGGGCCAGCGCTATGGAGATTTCAGCCGCTACGCACAGAAATTCGAAGACGCCAAAGCCGTTTCGATCCAGCAAGGGTACTTGCTGCCGGAGGATGCGGCGCGATTGCATCCGATCGCAACCCCTCAAGATTTCTAACCCACTGCGGGAGAAAAAGCCGATGTCCTCTTCACTCATCATTGCCTGGATCTACGCGTCACCGTTGAGCACTGCCATCCGCGACATCCTGTGGGTCATCCCCACCGTGCAGAGCATTCATATCATCGCCATCACCGTGCTGTTTGGTTCGGCGCTGATTTCCGATCTGCGACTGGCGGGCGTGTTCGCCAGCGATGAGCCCTTGCGCGGCATCGTATGCCGTTACTACCCATGGATGCGCAATGCACTGATCGTGCTGTTGTGCACCGGGTTACTGATGATCATCGCCGAGCCTGATCGGGTGCTCGTCAACTCGACGTTCTGGCTGAAGATGGTCCTGGTGGTGACCGCGTTCAGCTTGACCTGGTTGCTTCGCCGCCCGCTGCTGCGCTCTGCCGGCAGTGACGTCGCGTCGAGTTCCGTCAAGGCGTTTGCGTGGCTGTCGATCGGTTTGTGGTGCGTCGTGATCATTTGCGGCCGCTGGATCGCCTACACGATCTAAGCGTTTTCAACCCAAGTTCTCAGGTATTCGCCATGAATATTCAACCTCTGCTGCAAGCCGTCCAGGACACTCCGGTCGCAACGTTCATTCGCGAGTCAGGCTCGGCGTTCCCGATGCTGGAGTCGGTACATGTGATCGGCATCGCCATCGTCTACGGCAGCATCGCGGTGGTCGACCTGCGTCTGCTGGGCGTGGCCGCCCACCGGCGCGGCGCGCTGAAGCTGACCCAGGATTTGCTGCCGTACACCTGGGTCGCGTTCGTGACCTGTGTCATCACTGGCCTGCTGATGTTCTGCGCCAATGGCACGACCTATGTGCAGAACACCGCGTTCCTTTTCAAGATGGGCCTGTTGATGCTGGCCGGGATCAACATGGCGATTTTCCACCTGGGCGCCTTTCGCCGGATTGCCGAATGGGACACGACGCTGCCGCCTCCCCGTCAGGCGCGTATCGCCGGCTTCAGCTCGTTGCTGTTGTGGGCGGGCGTGGTCTTTCTGGGCCGCTGGATCGCGTTTCTCTGATGGCGCGCCCGACCATTGCCGTCACGCGGGTGCGCCCACGCTCCAGCGGTTGGGAGTCGCTGGCGTTGGTGCTGGCGACTCTGACCGTCATCGCCGGCGTGGCCGGCTATGTGCTGCTGCGCCCCGAAAGAGTTGGCCCGCCGACCCCGTTGAGCTGGCAGGTGCGTTCCTTCGATGGCTTGGGCGCGGTCGATCAGGCCATCCACAGCGCGTTGTTACCGGCCGGTGAAGAAATCATCTGGACCAACAACGATACCGGCGGCTGGATCACCCTAGAGCGTGCGCAGGAGCTGTTGCTGCCGCCCTTCTACCGGGATGCCTTCTGGAAAGCCAATGGCGAGGTGCACTGGCAATTGATCCTGCCTGGCTCCCACCTGGCCCATAAGGGTGGCGACGACGATGCCACTGCGGCGGACCAGACCGTCAACGCCGTGTCCCAGGCCACCCTGGGGCAAGGTGCAACGGTGTACTACGGCTCTGGCGGCCATGCACCGGGCCAGAGCGCCTATTTGCTGATCATCGGTCACGCCCATGCCGGGGTGATGTGGGCCAACCAAGCGACGATCTGGGTCCACCGAGACCCGAACGCGCCCTACCCCGCCATCGTCAAGCCCGAATCCCTGGTCGGCGAGGGTTGGCGCCAAGTCATCCCTTACGACGGCACCAGCGAAATCGAACGCGTAAAAGGAACCCAGCCATGACTGTTTCTATGAAACAACGCGCCTTGTGGCACCGTTGTATCGCGCTGTTGGTGCTGATATTCGCCATCACGCTCGCCGGCCCGGCCTTCGCCTCGGCAAAGAAACTCAGGATCGGCATCACCCTGCATCCCTACTACAGCTTCGTGGCCAATATCGTGGGTGATCGGGCAGAGGTCATTGCGCTGATCCCGGCAGAGGCCAACCCGCACAACTACCAGCCGCAGCCCGATGACATCACCCGCGCGATGAATGTCGATGTGCTGGTGGTCAACGGCATCGGCCACGATGAGTGGGCCTTTCAGATCATCAAGGCCGCCGGCCGCACGCAAACACTGCCGATTATCCAGGCGAATGCCACAGTGGCGCTGATTCCCATCGGTGGCGACCAGGAAGGGGTCAAGGTGGTCAACCCGCACACCTTCGTGTCCACCACGGCGGCGATCCAGCAGGTGTTCGAGATCGCTCGCCGGCTGGGAGAGCTGGACCCGGACAACGCTGCTGCGTATCGAAAAAACGCCCTGGCGTATGCCGGCCGTATCCGCGAGCTACGCGCAGGCTTCATGACGCGCTTCGCCGCGCTGGACCTGTCTTCGTTCCGCTGTGCGACGACCCATGCGGGCTACGACTACATGATGCAGGAGTTCGGCCTGTTCGTAAGCGCTGTGATCGAGCCGCGCCACGGCGTCGCCCCGACAGCACGCCAACTGGCCAACACCATCGAGGCGATCAGGAAGGCCAACGTCAAAGTGCTGTTCGCCGAGAAAAACTTCTCCCTCGACCTGGCCAAACCCATCGAAGCCGCCACCGGCGTGAAGGTGTTCGCCCTGTCCCATATCACCGGCGATACCTACAGCGCGGACGAGTTCGAGGTGGCGATGCGCGAGAACCTCAAAACCCTGGCGCAAGCCGTTGAGTACACCCAGCAATGAATGCGCTAAAGGAGGAACACGCGATGCGCGGCCCCGCCATTGTGTTCGACAACGTCTCCCTGCGGCTGGGAGGTACGCAGGTACTCGATCAGGTGAACGTGCACATAGAAGCCGGCGCCTTGCACTGCCTGGTCGGCCCCAACGGCGGCGGCAAAACCTCACTGGTGCGCGCGCTGCTGGGCCAGATGCCGCATTCGGGGACGATCCGCTTCGAAGGTGAATTCACCACGCCCATAGGGTATGTCCCGCAATTGCCGGACTTCGACCGCAACGTGCCGATGACCGTCAACGATCTCATGGCCTTGCTGGGTCAACGCCGGCCCGCATTTCTGGGTGCAAGCCGCGCCGCCAAGGCGGCCAATGCCGAAGCCCTGGCGCGTACCGGCATGGCGGGGATGGGTAAAAAACCCTTTGGCAGCCTGTCCGGCGGCCAGCGTCAGCGCGTGCTGCTGGCCCAGGCGATCAGCCCGATGCCTTCGCTGCTGATCCTCGATGAACCGACCGCAGGGATCGACGAGGCCGGTGTGCGCCTGGTGGAGGCGCTGGTGGCCGAGCTGAACAGCCGTGGGGTGACCATCCTGTGGATCAACCACGACCTCGAACAGGTCAAGCGTATCGCGCAGTCAGTGACCGTTATCAACCAGCGGGTGCTGTTTCACGGCCCCGCCGATCAGCTCGACAGCCGAGTGGAGGCCATTCGATGAATGCCTTGTACGACTTCATTCGCGACCACCTCCAGGCGCTCGCCGCGAGCCATGTGTTACCGCAACCGTTCGAATACGAGTTCGTGATCAATGCGCTGATGTGCTCAGTGCTGATCGGGCCGTTGCTGGGCGTGCTGGGCTCAATGGTGATGATCAAGCGGATGGCGTTCTTCAGCCAATCCGTGGGCAATGCTGCAATGACCGGCGTGGCCATTGGCGTGCTGCTCGGCGAGTCCTATACCTCGCCGTACTTTTCGATGTTCGGCTTCTGTCTGCTGTTCGCCCTGACCCTCAAATACACCCAGCACCGCACCACTCTGGCCAATGACACGCTGATCGGCGTGTTCCTCTCCATCTCGCTGGCGGTCGGGGCTTCATTGCTGCTGTTCGTGTCAGCGAAAATCAACACGCACGTGATGGAAGGTGTGCTGTTCGGCTCGATCCTGGCCGTCGACCACACCGACATGAACGTACTGCTGGGCGTGACGGTGATTTGCACGCTGATCGGGCTACCCCTGTACAACGGCATGTTGCTCTCCAGCCTCAACCCGAGCCTGGCCCATGCGCGCGGTGTGAAGGTGCGCAGCGTCGAGTACCTGTTCGTGGTGCTGGTCACCCTGGTAACGGTCGCCTGCTTGAAAATCATCGGCGCCGTACTGGTCGAGGCCTTGTTGCTGATACCGGCAGCCGCGGCCCGCAACATCAGCCGCTCACTGTCGGGCCTGGTCGCGTGGGCGGTCGTGATCGCGGCCTTTTCCTGTGTGGTCGGCATCCTGGCACCGATGCAGTTCCATATTCCAGTCCCCACGGGCGGCGCCATCGTGATCGTCGCGGCCTTGGTGTTTGCGTTAACCACCCTCATCCGCGGCACCGCGCCGCAGTTCAGAGGGGCCAGCGTATGACACGGTTCACCCCATCCATGTCCCCCTGGCTAGCCCTGCTGGTACTGCTGCTGGGCGGCACGCCGTCAGCGTTTGCGGATGCAGGACAGCAACAAGTTCTGGTCGCCCTGCCGGCGCTGTATGCGCTCACCTCGGCACTCGGCGAAGGCACCCACATAGAGGTAGTCCGTGTGCCGCCGGACGCCGAAGTGCCCATGGAAAGCCAGGCCAACGCTCTGTCACGCCTGGAGCCGGCCGTGTTCCAGAAAGCCGCCGCCGTGGTCACCGTGAGCAGCCTGTGGCGCGCAGACCCGCTGTATGCGACGGCCCGGCGCCACAACCTGCGGATCGTCGAGATCGATGCGTCGCACTCATGGGACAGCTTCAAGCCCGGCGTAGCCGTGACCCGCGAACCCTCGAACGATGTTCCCTGGGCTGGCGCCCGCAACGGCGAAGGCGGCCTGTCGCCCTACGCCTGGCTTGGCCCGGTCAATGCCATGCGTATGTCAGCACTGATCGCGGCCGACCTGGCACGCCTGTCCCCGGCCGACGCGCCCCGGATCGAGCGCAACCTCGCCGCACTCGACGGCCGACTGCGCCAACTGAAGGCCCACTACGGTGACCGGCTGCTGAAGGTGCCGGACCTGCGCGTGCTGTCGCTGGCGAGCGAGCCGATCTACCTGTTCGGCGAGTTCGGCGTGTATGTGGACGGTTGGTTCGTGCGTCAGGACATCGACTGGACTGACGCCGACCGCGCCGCCCTGACCCGCTACCTGCGCGAGCGTGATATCCGCGTGGTGGTCCATAAGTGGGCACCTGACGCCAAGACTGCACAGGCCATAGAGCAAGGGGGCGCACGCCTGCTGATCCTGGATATCGGCAACCCTGGCCTGCTCGCCAACAACACTAACAGCTACGAGGCGCTGCTGAGTTTCAACCTGGACGCCTTGCTGGCGGCCTTCGCGCCGGCCGGTTCCCCTGAGGCTGGCGTTCAAGCAGCAACGCCCCAGTGATCGACTTCGACCATGGAGACTGAAACCAGATGAAATCGCTAGATCTAGTCCACCCGATACTGCTGGCAACTGCACTGCTGTTCTGCCAGGCCGCCTCGGCCCACGGCCCCGTTTTCGACTGCTATATCGAGAACGATGACTGGGTGAAGTGTGAGGCGGGTTACACCGACGGCAGTTCCGCCGCGGGTCGAAAAATCCATGTCCAGGACACCAGCAACAAGGTGTTGCTCGAAGGCACTGTCGACAAAGACAACAGCTTTACGTTCCGGGCCCCGGCTGGCGCCTACTCCGTCGTGTTCCTCGGCGGAGAGAACCATGGCGCCACGATCCAATCCTCCGACATTACAAAGTGAAAATGACCATGGCGATCAAACGACGACTGCTTCAAGCCCTTGCCGCCGTGACCTTCGGTTGCATGGCGTGCGCCGCACAGGCCCATTTCCAACTGCTGTATGTGGAAGAAACAGCGCTGCCGCGCGCGGACAACCTGGAATTCGCGATGGTGTTCACCCACCCGTTCTCCGCCGGGCCGACGATGGTCATGGGGCAACCCCTCGCCTTCAACCACGTCAGCTCCCATGGCGGGGAAAAAATCGACCTGCGCAAATATCTGCGGCCTGTGCAGTGGCAGAGTCGGGATAACCAGGCGACCGCTTATCGTGCGTCGATCCCACGGGAATTGGTGCGCTCGCTAGGTGACCATGTCTTCGTACTCGAACCCGAGCCCTACCTGGAAACTGAGGAAGGCATCTACATTCAGCAGTTCACCAAGCTGATCGTCAATGTGGGTGGCGTACCCGGCAATTGGTCGGAACCGCAAGGCGCGCCGGTGGAAATCCAACCCCTGAACAAACCCTATGCCAACTGGACAGGCGGCGTGTTCCGCGCCGTAGTGCTTGCCAACGGCAAACCCGTTCCGTTCGCTGAGGTCGAAATCGAATACCTCAACCATTCCGTCGACATCAAATACAACGCCTTCGGCCAGAAGGACTATGTCACGCCCCCCCAAGCCTCCTTCAAATCCATGAGCACGTATTCGGATGCCCAAGGTATCGTCACCATCGGCCTGCCCCGTGCCGGCTGGTGGGGCATTGCGGCGCTCAACATCGGCACAACGAAAACCCATAAAGGCAAACCCCTGTCGCAAGACGCCGTACTGTGGGTGCAGGCCAGAGATATGAAATGACAACAGGCCATCGGGGGGCTGTGCTGGTCTACGGCAAACCTGCCCCTCGATGAGGCCTGCATTCATTCAGTGACACCGGTTACGGTCACATCATGCTGCGTGCTTCCATGCTGGCCATTACTCTATATCCGAACGCTGGCAGAAGCTGATTCGTTGCGAGCCGGGCCAAGCGCTGACAACGGGCCAGACAACGAGGACAGCACCAATGCTTGCCGCATCGGAATCGTTTGCGTATGGCAAGCCCACTCCTACACGTTCATCCAGACTTGCTCTTCAGGCCTTGAATTTGGCCTAAATTCTAAAGCAAATGTCCCCCCTGATAATTCCTTAAAGCCCCCCATTGTTCCTATCCTCTATCCCATCCGAGGCCGCCCTATCTACCAGGCGGTTCGACGTTTGAAAGCGGCCGTATTCGATCCAGATTGCCTAAGGATCGGACTGGCGCTCAGCCCATAACAATAATTCGCGGGTGGTGATGTCATAGCCATGAACACCGAAGATATTTTGCCTCTGCTTGATGAAGTAGGTCGTTTCGCAAAAGAACGTGTTTGGGTCTCAGCGGAGCGACCCGAACATCCCGTCTCCACCCAGTGCCTTGAGACGCTGACAAAAGAAGCTGTCGAACTTGGCATTATTTCCCTGTCCACCAGTGAGGATGGATTTGGGATCTGGGATCACACCGATACCGCCGAAACCATGTTCTTCAACATAGGGGGGCTCAGGCATCTGGGCCGCGCCAACCCTGGCATTGCCTTCTCCTGGCATCGCAGTGGCTTGGCCCATGGCTTAGCAAAACAGCTCGGCTTCACGCTCAACCAAGAGCGTCTCCTCGCCTCCACACTATCTATCGTCGGACACTACGGCCTTGGTCGCTACAGCCTGGCGCGTTGGATCAAGGGTTCGGTAATGCCGCCGGAAGACCAAAACACACTCAGTGACTGGTTGTGTCGGCAGCGACATGTCAGCCCTATTGTCGCGGCAGAGGGTTGGCAATCTCTGATTTGGCCCGAGTGGTGTGACGGACAAATCGTCTGGCGCCTGAGTACCAGCGCTGAGGCGGTTGTCACTCGATGTGAGGCTCAACATGGTTTCGACGAGTTATCGAGTTACCTCGTGCAGGGGGGCGCGTATGCGCAAACCCGCAGTCTTGATGCAGCAGGATCCCGAAACATATATGAGCGCCTACTTAAGGCTGAATGCATTGGATTGATGGCAATTGCGGTGGGGGCTTTGGAGCGAGGGCAAACCCTCGCCGTCGAGTATGCCGCCATTCGCAAGCAAGGAAGCAAGCGTATCGATCACCACCCAGCCGTACAGTTCATGCTCGGTGAGGTGGAGATGACGCTCCAGCACGCAGAAGCAGTGCTCAGCATGTTGACGCGCCCGCTCGATGAGCTGGATTTAGGCGTGGTGTTGTCCATGCGAGCGAGGCTGCATGAAAGCCTCTGCCAGGCAGCCAACCATGTCGTACAGGTGCACGGAGGCATTGGATACATGCGCGAGTGTGGGGCAGAAAAGATTGTCCGCGATCTGAACATGCTCAAGTTGCAAAGCGGTGGCACGAGAGAGATCCCTTTATTCCTTGCTGCATGGATGGAGAAGTAACCATGTCCCTGAATATGCACCTTGATGGGCATCTGCCATCCAATCATCAACTCTCGCCACACTGGCAGTATGGCGAGTTTTCAGCCCTCGCTCGACCGTTCACCCACTACGTTCGTGGGGATTTGTGGGAAACCGATACAGCTCGGCTGCCAAAGGCGCTGGCCAAGATTCGTCGCTCCGCGCGCCTCTTCGCCGATCAGCATATTGCTCCCCTGGCCAGCGAAGTGGATTTAGCAGCACACCTGCCGGTCGGTGAATGCCTACCCGTAGTCCAACGACTTCTGGTTGAGGCGGGAAAAGCCGGATGGTTGAGCTACTTTATGCCGGCACCGCTCGGAACCATGCCGTGGGGGGCCGTCACTCAACCGCCGATTTGGCAGTGCACGCTAGTCGTTGAGGAGTTCAGCCGCGCTTGCGGCGGCCTGATGTTATTGCTGTCAGCGCATCACCTCGGCTGCATGCCATTGCTTCTTTCCGGCAGCCTGGGAACTATCACGCGGCACCTGGCCCCGGTATACCGCAGCTGCCTGAGCGGTGACCCGCATCTAGTGGCATTTGCGATCACCGAACCCGGTGCAGGGTCGGATGCAGAGGAAGGTCATGGCGCAGAAACCTATCGCCCCGGCGTAATAGCGACGCCGACACAAGGCGGCTTCCTCCTCAATGGCCGAAAGTGCTTCATCAGCGGCGGAGATCTTGCAAAGAGTACAACCGTGTTTGCGGCGCTCGACGGCGAAGGAATGGACTCGTGGACGTGCTTCTACGTCGATGCTGATAGCCCGGGTTACAGCGTTCCACGTATCGAACTTAAGATGGGGATGCGAGCTTCCGGCGCCGCCGAGCTTGAATTTAATGACGTCTTCGTTCCCCACAGCCGGGTCATCGGTGGATTGCGCAAAGGATGGGCACTCAACAGAGCAACCCTCAACGCCTCCCGAATGCCTGTTGCCTCCATGGGTGTTGGCTTAGCGCGTGCAGCCACAGAGATCGCCGTTGACTTCGCACGCACGTACAAGCTTGGCGGTAAAGAACTCATTCACTACCAAGACGTGCAACTGCACCTTGCAACGATGGTGGCGGAAACCCGTGCCATACGCAGCTTGGTTTGGCAGGAGGCAAAGAGCGCCTGGAAACCTCGTCAGTTGCATGCATCCCTTTGCAAGTTCCACGCTACTGACCGGGCGCAGCATGTCGTCGAAATGGCGATGGATCTCTTGGCTGATCATGGTGGTCTTCATGAACAAAAGATCGAAAAGATTTTCCGGGACATACGTCTGACACGGATTTTCGAAGGCACCAACCAAATAAATCGCTTATCGCTCATAGAGGATTGGCAGGAGCAGATTCTGCCGCTCAATCCACATAACCCTATTGTTGGAGTTTGAGTCATGACTACCTTGCTCCAGGATCCATTCTTTCAGTACCCCTTGACGCCGTTCGAAAGCTCGGAAGGTAATGTTGACCTACCCATACTTTATTTCGACAACTCCAATTTCATGGCCATGTTTGAGGTCGAGTTCGAAATCGCAAATGCCTTCCTCAAGGATGCGGGTGTAACTGCCGTTCAATTCGCCAAGGGGAAAGCATTGGTGGTTGTCGGCTTCTACGAATACAGGAAAACAGCGATCTCTGCCTACAACGAGGTCGGTGTAGCCATAGCCTGTGCTCCCAACGGCGTACAGACGCCGCACTGTCCACTGCTTTCGCTTTATAAGTCCTTGGACAAACAACAGATTGGATTCCATGTGATCGATTTGCCCGTCACCACTCAAGCAGCGTGCGCAGCGGGAAAAGAGATCTGGGGATACCCTAAATTCGTTACTCCCATCGGATTTTCGTTGGAGGCGAAGCGCTTTAAAGGAACGGTAAGCGATCCCGAATCCGGGGACACTATGGTGGAGCTATCTGGAGATCTAGGTATAGGCCTACCAGCCCCGCAGCTGGACTTGGTTCTGTACTCCCACCACAACGGATCGCTGCTGCGCACGCTGATCAACACCCGCGGTGGCGGCAGAAGCTGTCTTCCAGGATCGCTTCGTCTGAAGCTCTCAAACAGTACGCATCCAATGGCGCAGCGGCTTGCCCAACTGGGACTGGCCAATGCTGCGCCGAAAATGGTTTTCCATAGCCATGGGCTGCAACTTCGCCTGAATGCAGGGGCGGACATTACGCATGCTAGAGGCATTCACACGTGAACGCGTGGAGGCTGAGGCTGCTAACACATACGCCAATGCCTCGTTACAGGGACCTTGATTCATGACAGCGGCTCTTATCGAGAAGCGCCAGAGCATTTTCATTACGGGTGCTGCAAGCGGAATCGGCCGAGCAGCCGCGCGATTGTTTGTAGAGCGCGGTTGGTTTGTCGGGCTGGGTGATATTAATAACGCGGCGCTTGCGGAACTGAAAGCTGAGTTAGGTGCACAGAATGTGCTTTCGATGCAATTTGACGTCGCTAGCCCGGAAGAATGGAGTCAAGCCCTTAGTGAATTCCATCGACGCACGGGGCGACTGGATGTGTTGCTTAACAATGCCGGCATTTTGATTTCAGGCCCATTTGAGTCCAGCCCGCTTGAACGCCACCACACGGTGATCGATATCAATATCAAGGGACTGCTTAATGGTTGCTATCTGTCCTTGCCGTATTTAATTGGCACCCCAAGCGCTTGTGTTATCAATCTATCTTCGACCGCAGCAATCTATGGCCAGGCGTCATTGGCTACTTACTCAAGCACAAAATTTGCCGTGCGCGGATTAACCGAAGCGTTGAACATTGAATGGCAACGTCATGGGATTCGCGTGATCGACATCATGCCGCCCTTCGTGCAAACCGACATGATAAAGGGTATGAATGCCCGCAGCATGGAGCGTCTTGGTGTTCAATTAACCCCCGAGAATGTTGCCGAGTCGATCTGGGCGGCAGCCAATGACCAAGGAGATTTTAGCAAGCCTCATCGTCCGGTTGGTTTCATCGCGGCGTGGCTTTTTCGCTTGACGAACCTGGCGCCGAGCAGACTTCGTCGGTATATCGCAATGAGGATAGCTACCTAGTAACGAATAATCTGGTAGCCATCCAATTAGTTAACAAACTTATCACCACAGAAGTTTTCGCCATCACCACCAATACCAAAACACAACTTCACTAATGCAGTCTTCTGTTTCATGTTTCATCAGGACAGGCTGGTTTGTTATTAATAGCATCCAGTATCATTTCGCACCTGAGACTGTCAGGATGGCATTGACACCGCAATGACAGGACAAGTATTAACGCTATTTAAAGGAATGACACGTAGTGGCAATTGCTTTAGTATTTAGGCCATTACTCTATCTAAAAAAGAGCCTGCCTGATGAGCTTCTGGGACTTCACCCGCGACGTCGGTAGTGTGCGACTTCTCGTCGAGATCGGACATAACCTAGGTATGAGTGCAGCCACATTGTTAAGAGGAACAGGCCTCTCATTCAATCAGCTAAGGGACCCTAACGTGCAGGTATCCGCTTCGGCTGAGCTTCGCGTGATATCCAACTTGTGTCAGTCTTCGTTGTTACCGGAGACGCTGGGATTCCAGGCCGGTTTGCGTTACAGCTTTTCCACCTATGGTCTGTGGGGATTTGGTCTTATCAGCAGCGCTACCTTAGGCGATGCGATGACTCTGGCCCTGCGCTTTTTACCACTGACTTATGCCTTCACGTTGATCTCCTTTCACCGAGATGGAGAGCTCGGTGTACTGAGTTTCGGAGAGCCCGAATTGAAGGATGAGCTTAAGCGCTTTCTGGTAGCGCGAGACATGGCAGCAGCGTATGTACTCATGCGAGAGCTCGCCGGAAGCGGTTTCTTGCTAGAGCGATTAACACTGCGCAACTCTCTTCCCAGGCATGCAAAACTGGAAATCAGTCCAGAGAGCTTCGGAGGGGCTCATCCACGATTTGGAACAGACATAAATAGCCTCGCGTTCGGATTGAGGTTTCTCGAACATCAGCTCCCTCAAGCCAATCCTGTGACTGCTTTGATGTGTGCTCAACAATGTAGCGAGCTATTGGAAAAACGCCGTGTGAAGGCAGGTACAGCGGGCATTGTCCGTCAGTATCTCAGCATTGCCGGAAGTATGCCGCCGGATCAAGTATCCATGGCCAAACTGATGAACACCAGTGAGAGAACCTTCAAGCGTCGTCTCAGCGAGGAAGGTACTTCATTTCGCTCGTTGCTCATGGAGGTCCGCTATGCAATGGCCAAGGAACTTCTGGAAAGTCACTCGCTATCAATGAGAGATATTGCGGAGCGGTTGGGATTCAGCGACGCCTCAAGCTTTTCTCAGGCATTCAAGCGTTGGCATGGCTGTGCGCCCCAGCGTTACCAAAAAAATCGCTGAGCAGAGGACGTCTGCGTTGCTTCTGACTACACCTACTCCAATCGAAAGGTTCGGAGCATTTTTCTGGATCAATCGAGCGCCATTTTTTTCAAGCGTGATGCCAAGGTCGTCGGCTTGATCCCCAGCAACTGCGCGGCACCGTCCTTGCCGAACATCTTGCCGCCGCAGGCCGCCATTGCGGCGCTCAAATTATCCCGCTCAAGTGTGCGCAACTCCTGCTCGGTCATGATCCGTACATTGTCCTGCACCGCGGCCACCTGTGTGGACGTCGCGGTATTGGGCAGGTCGATGTTCAGTTCCGCTCCGGTCGCGGTAATCAACGCGCGCTCGATGACGTTTTGCAGTTCGCGGATATTGCCTGGCCATTCGTAAGCCTGCAGGCGCGCCATGTCGCCCTTGTTCAAGCGATGACCGGGCATGTTCAAGCGGGCACCAATGAGCTGGAGAAAATGCGAGGCCAACAATGGCACATCGGCACGACGCTCACGCAGGCTCGGGGAGTGAACGGGGAATACATTGAGCCGGAAAAACAGGTCTTCGCGAAAGCGCTTGGCCTGCACTTCCGCACGTAAATCGCGGTTGGTGGCGGCAATGATCCGTACATCCACACTGCGGGTTCGTTCCTCACCGACCCGTTCGAACTGCCCTTCCTGCAACACACGCAAGAGTTTGCTCTGCAACTCCAGGGGAATCTCGCCAATCTCATCCAGAAACAAGGTGCCGCCGTTGGCCAGTTCGAAGCGGCCGACACGATCACGTACCGCCCCGGTGAACGCGCCACGCAAATGGCCAAAGAATTCGCTTTCAAACAGTTCTGCCGGAATCGCCGCACAGTTGACCCGGATCAGCGGCTGATCCCGACGCTTGCTGGCCTGGTGAATGGCCCGGGCAATCAGTTCTTTACCTGTGCCTGATTCACCGTGGATCAATACGTTGGCATCGGTCGGGCCGACCACATCTATCTGCTGGACGATCTTCAGAATCGGCTCGCTCTGCCCGACGATATCGCGGTAATTGTGCTCAATATGAATTTCCTCCTGCAGGTAGGCGTTCTGCTCTTCGAGTCGCTGCTTCAGGGTCTTCAATTCAACCAGCGCGTTCTGCAACTGCAACTCGGTGGTGCGCCGCTCGGTGATATCACGAAACACCACCACCGCCCCGATGATGCGGCCGTCACTGATTACCGGCGTGCTGGTGAACTCCACGGCAAACGATGTGCCATCGCGCCGCCAGAACACCTCTTGCCGGCCCTCATGCACCATGCCGTCATGTACGGCCTTGTAGATCGGACAGTCCTCCACCGGATAGTGGGCGCCATCGGCATGCGTATGGTGATGGATACGATGGATATTCTTGCCGATCATTTCTTCGGGCGCCCAGCCCAACATGCGGGCACCGGCTGGATTGACGAAGGTCGCCAGCCCATCGCTGTCGATGCTGTAGATACCATCGCCCACCGAACTGAGCAGTAGTTGCTTGTCACGCTCGGTCTCCTGAAACAGGTTCAGGATATTGCGCCACTCGATAAGGCCACCACGCATGGTGCGCTCGGTTTCAGCCTGATCGCGCTGGTAGCGCTGCTGACTCTTTTCACGCAGCACCAGGATCAGTTGCTGTACGCCCTTGACCAGCAGGCGGGTGGCGGAGATTTCCAGCTCGATCCGCTCGCCACTCTTGCAATTGCAACTGAGTTCATCGGTCCAGCCCCGCCCTTTGTCCATGACCGCCTGGGTAAACACGATCAAGTCCGCCAATTGGTGGCCGAACAGCTTGCTCACGGGAAACTCCAGCAGCTCCTGGCGCGGGTAGCTGAGCAACTGGCAGGCCGCGATGTTCAAGTCCACGAAGCGGTCGTTATAAGGGTCGAGTAACGCAATGGCTTCGGCACAGTGCTCGAACACCATATGACGTGAGGGGTAGGCCAGGTCGGTCCAGCCGTCGAGGGAGTCAGTGTCACGCATGCTACGAAGTCCCGTAATTACCAGGTTTGGCCAACCTCACTTATACGGAATTTCGTAACCCACCGACAGTCCCAGTTCACCCTGAAAAAGCCGGTTCAGACCTCCGTTCAGGCGCGGCCAAAAACTACGAATATTCGTTAAAACCAGTACGAATATTCGTACATCTACGTAATTAAGTAGTGTTCCGCGCAACCTCAATTGATCCTTTTCCCATCGTATAAAAAATAAATATCGATATTTATCAGTTAGATAAGCAATAACTCAGTAGGTCACGCACAACCTGGCACGCCCTTCGCTCTCTGTCTCTCGACGACTCGCCGATTCCGGCCGTCGATGCCAGCCATTCAGCACTGCGGAGTAAGACATGCCAAATGTAGAAATTGCCCACTATCAGGACGGTGACTTTCTGGTCAATTACGAGGAGAAAGTCTTCGAGGACGTCAAAGCCGAACCGGGCGAAAAAGCCTTGCTGACATTCCACACCATTGCCTTTGAAGGCTCCATTGGCCTGGTCAACATGCTGCAAGCCAAACGCCTTCTGCGCAAAGGCTTCGAAACCAAGATCCTGCTCTACGGGCCTGGCGTACAACTGGGCGTGCAACGCGGTTTTCCGACCCTGGGCGCCGAAGCCTTCCCTGGGCATCTGGCCGTCAACAACCAGATCAAGGCATTCATGGCCGAAGGCGGTGAGGTGTACGCCTGCCGCTTCGCCTTGCAGGCCCTGTATGGCCAAACCGAGAAAGCACTGATCGAAGGTATCCGCCCCATCAACCCGCTGGACGTGATGGACCTGCGCCTGCTGATGCGTCGTGAGGGCGCCATGATCATTGATACCTGGACGGCTTAACGCCCCCCCTTCTGAAAGGAGCGTGCGGTGGCAACCTTCCGTGCCATCGCCGACACCGAACGCTCAAGGCCATTGAAACGTCGATCATCCCTGACAGGATCCCATCACATGCCAACTATTCGCGCCGCAGCCGTTCAGTTCAGTCCGGTGCTGTATTCCCGTGAAGCCACGGTCGCCAAACTGTGTGACACGCTCCTGGACTTGGGTCGCAAGGACGTTCAGTTCGCGGTGTTCCCGGAAACTGTGGTGCCTTACTACCCTTACTTTTCTTTTGTGCAACCGCCCTTCGCCATGGGCAAGGAGCATCTGCGCCTGCTTGAGCAAGCAGTCATCGTGCCCTCTGATGTCACTCGGCAAATAGGTGCAGCGTGCCGCGAAGCCGGTATCGTGGCCTGCATCGGCGTCAACGAGCGTGATGGTGGCACGCTTTATAACGCCCAGTTGCTGTTCGACGCTGACGGCACGCTGATCCAGCATCGCCGCAAAATCACCCCCACCTACCACGAGCGCATGGTCTGGGGGCAAGGCGATGGCTCGGGGTTGCGCGCCACCGACAGTGCGGTCGGTCGCATCGGCGCGCTGGCCTGCTGGGAACATTACAACCCGCTGGCGCGTTATGCGCTGATGGCCGACGGCGAGCAAATCCATGCTGCGATGTTCCCAGGCTCACTGGTCGGGCAGATCTTCGCAGACCAGATCGAAGTCACCATCCGCCACCATGCGCTGGAGTCCGGTTGTTTCGTGGTCAACGCCACCGCGTGGCTGGACCCCGAGCAACAGGCGCAGATCATGGCCGACACCGGCTGTGCCGTCGAACCGATTTCCGGTGGCTGCTTCACCGCCATTGTCTCGCCAGAAGGGAAATTGCTTGGCGAACCGCTGTGCACTGGCGAAGGCGCGATCATCGCCGACCTCGACTTCGCGCTGATCAACAAACGCAAACGCATGATGGACTCGGTCGGTCATTACAGCCGCCCCGAGCTGCTCAGCCTATTGATTGACCGGCGCGTCACCGCACATGTGCAAGAACGGCGCGAAAGCGTCGAGGACGCGCTCCATGAATAATCTGACTGCGTCCTCGCCCGACAGCCTGCTGTTGAACGCATTGCAATGCCACGGTGTGCGCTGGCAAGGTGCCGACGGCCTCACGCGCAAAGGCGGCGCAGGCCCTTCGGACCACAAGGCGCTGACCCTGGGCGAACACACCGCGATGGTGCCGATGCTCAACCATGCGTCGCAAAACTCCCCCTACTCCGCCGTACCTGATGCGTCGGGAGCTCAAGCGCTGATCTTTCGCGAAGGGCTGCAGGTGGGCCAGGTGCAGTTGCCGGGCATCCCCAACTTCTACGCCCTGAACACCGAAGACGGCACGCCCTACTGGAAAATCGCCACCCTGCACAGCAAGGATGTGCTGGCCACGACCGTTCTACAGCACTGCATTCGCATGAACGAGGCCGCCACGGCCTGCCAGTTTTGCGCCATCGGCCATTCCCTGGCATCGGGCAAAACCATCGCCCGCAAACGCCCGGCGCAATTGGCGCAAGTGGCCAAGGCCGCGGTGGAGCTCGATGGCGTCAAGCATATGGTCATGACCACGGGCACGCCGCTGACATCCGATCGCGGCGCCGCCATTCTGTGCGAGTCGGCGGCGGCCGTCACCGCCGCTGTCGACCTGCCGATCCAGGCCCAGTGCGAACCGCCGGATGACGATGCCTGGTTCATGCGGCTCAAGGACAGTGGCGTGGTATCGCTGGGCATGCATCTGGAGGCGGTCACTGATGCCGTGCGCCAACGCATCATGCCGGGCAAGGCCCAAGTGCCGCTGGAGCGCTATTTCAGCGCCTTCGAAGCCGCCGTCAACGTGTTCGGGCGCGGCCAGGTGAGTACCTACATCCTGGCCGGGCTGGGCGACAGCGAAGAAGCAATTGTGCAGATGAGCGAGCGTCTCGCCCACGCCGGCGTTTACCCGTTCGTTGTGCCGTTCGTGCCCATCGACGGTACCCCGCTGGCCCATCACCCCAAGCCCGACAGCGCCTTCATGCAGCGGCTCTACCCGCGCATCGGTGCCAGCCTGCGCAAGCACGGCCTGCACTCGGAGAACATCAACGCCGGCTGCGCCAAATGCGGCGCGTGCTCGGCCCTGAAACATCACGAGTAACGGGAGCCGCCAGCATGCCAACACAGACCTTTGCCCTGATCGACGATACGTTCGCCGACTTCCTCGCCGATGACCTGCTGGTCAAGCCCGCACTGGCCACATGGGAGCGTCAGGACTACTACACATTACGCCGCGCGGTGTTTTCCGACGAGCAGCAATTACTGGCTCAGGACCGCGACGAAAAAGACTTTCAGGCGATTCCGATCGTTGCCGTGGCGCATCACTGCGGCATGCCCGAACGGGTGGTCGGCGCGGTACGCATCTATGAAACCGAACCGGGCGTCTGGTACGGCGGACGTTTGTGCGTGGAGCGCGCTTACCGACGCCACGGCATGATCGGCAAGGCCCTGATCAATGAGGCGGTGTCGCGTGCGATCGACCTGGGCTGCCACACCTTTCTGGCCACCGTGCAACAGGCCAACGAGGGCTACTTCCTGGGCCTGCACTGGCAAACCTTACAAGCAATCGATGTGTTCGGACACGCGCACTGCCTGATGCAGGCCCAACTGGACTGCTACCCCTTCATGCCTCGCAACGTGGCACTGCCGCCACGCAAGGTGGTGCGGCATGGCTGACCCGCAGACCACCCTGCACGATCTGCTCGCGGCACTGCGCAACTCACCGGCCATGCTGGCCAAGCAAGCCATCGGCCAGGCGGCAGCGGCACAGCCGAGCCAGGGCGCCAGCGGCGACGACCTGTACGCGTTGCCCGGTGATGACACTGCGGCTATCCGCTGCGGCGATCAGTACCAACTGCTGGCCATCGAAGGCATGATCCCGGCGTTTGTCGAACAGGCGCCGTGGTTCGCCGGTTGGTCGGCCGTTATGGCCAATGTCAGCGACATCACGGCCATGGGGGGGCGCGCCACTGCCGTGGTCAATGCCTATTGGCACCATGACCAACAGGCCACCGACAGCCTGTTGGCCGGTATCCGTGACGCCTGCGCGGCCTACGGCCTGATCATGGCCGGCGGTCATACCAGCCTGGCGGCCAGCAATCCTGTGGCGCTGGCAGTCGCCATCACGGGCTGGGCGCGCAACCTGCTCTCGACCCTGCACGTCGCGCCAGGCCAACTCATCGTCATGGCGGTGGACCTGGATGGCCAGTGGCACGGTAACGCGCCCTATTGGAAAGCCTTCGAGAACGTGCCCGCCGCTCGTTTGCGCGAGAAACTCGAGGTGATCCCACGCCTGGCCGAAGCCGGCCTGCTGCTGGCGGCCAAGGACATCAGCAACGCCGGGATTCTAGGCACCCTGTTGATGCTGCTCGAACCCACCCACTGCGGGGCGCGGGTTCACCTTGAAGCGCTGCCCATCCCGGTTGACACGCCGATGGAGCGCTGGCTGCAAGCGTTCCCCAGTTACGGCTTCCTGCTCACGCTTGAGCGCGAAAACCTCGCCGCCGTGGAGGCTGCGTTCGCCGCTCAAGGCATTCACTGCGCCTGCATCGGCGAGGTCGATGACAGCGCCCGGCTGCAAGTGATTCAAGGCCAGGAACAGGTCGAGTTCTGGAACTTGGCCAGCCACGCTTTTACCGGATTCAGCTATCGCGAATTCGCTCACCCCGTTTTGTTAAAGGAGCACTGACATGCCCGCCGTGAACATTCGCCTGCGCTGGCCCGATGGCCAGGAAAGCAACACCTATTCACCGTCAACGACCATCTACGAGCACCTCCAGGAAGGTTGCACGTATTCCATGGCCGAATTTTTACAGCGCGCGGAAACCGGTTTGAACGCGGCCTCGGAGCGCGTCAAACAGGTCAAGGGTTTCTACTGCAGTTCGGCAATGGACAGCCTGGGCGGCCTGCGTATGCGGGCGCGCAACTTCGCCGACCCGCACGCTCAGGTCGAGGTCGTGGAAATCAAACATCAGGGCACCGGCACGGTTCATTACTCAGGCTTCGGCGACATCTGACGGCGCTGTTCATTTTTTCAAGAGGACCTCAACATGACTCACTACACCACCATCGTGGTCGGCGGCGGCCAGGCCGGCCTGTCGGCCAGTTACTACCTGCAACAACAGGACATTGATCACGTGGTCCTGGAAAAACATACCCTGACGCACACCTGGCGCAGCCAGCGCTGGGATGCCTTTTGCCTGGTGACGCCGAACTGGCAGTGCGCCCTTCCAGGCCACCCTTATACGGGTGATGCGCCCCATGGTTTCATGACAAAAGATCAGATCATCGATTACCTCGACGGTTTTATCGCCAAGGTCAACGCCCCGACCAAGGAAGGGGTTGCGGTACAGCGCATGACCGCACGCCCTGAAGGCGGCTACCTGCTCAATACGTCCAAGGGCGACTTCACCGCCGACCACGTCATTATCGCCAGCGGCGGCTATCACACGCCGATCATTCCGCGCCTGGCCGAACGGTTGCCGGCGCAGATCACGCAGATTCACTCCGAGCAGTATCGCAACCCGCAGGCCTTGCCCGACGGCGCCGTGCTGGTGGTGGGTTCCGGGCAGTCCGGTGCGCAGATCGCCGAAGACTTGCATCTGGCCGGGCGCAAGGTGTACCTGGCCGTCGGCGATGCGCCGCGTTGCGCGCGCTTCTACCGTGGCAAAGACGTGGTCGACTGGCTGGCGCAGATGGGTTACTACGACATTGGGGTGGACACTCACCCGCTTCGCGAAGGCGTGCGCGACAACACCAACCACTACGTCACAGGGCGTGATGGCGGACGCGATATCGACCTGCGCCGCTTCGCCCACGAAGGCATGCAATTGTTTGGCAGGCTCGAAAGCCTGGAAGGCACCACGCTGAAATTTGCCTGCGACCTGGGCGCCAACCTGGAGGCCGCCGACGCGGTCTACAATCGCATCAACGCCAGCATTGACAAGTACATTGCCGAGAACGCGATCGATGCACCAATCGGCACGCCCTACACGCCGCTGTGGGCGCCGCAAGAAGAGCGAAGCGAACTGGAGCTCACCGCCAACGCCATCACCAGCATCATCTGGTGCATCGGTTTCCAGCCGGATTTCAGCTGGGTCGATGTGCCCGTCTTCAACGGCCGCAGCTATCCCGGCCATACCCGTGGCGTTACCGCTCGGCAGGGCTTGTACTTCCTCGGCTTGCCGTGGCTGCACACCTGGGGCTCCGGACGGTTTTCCGGGGTGGCACGCGATGCTCAATACGTGGTGCAACACCTGGCAGCGACAGGCCTGTGCCAGGAACGGCAACAGACAGCCGCGCGCTGAAAGCGCTTTGCCCAATTGGCGCAACAACATGGGCCTTGGGGGTGGCCCATGTCGGTTGAGTTGAAAACCGGCGCGCTTGATTGGCTCGCATACACGTGCTGCGCAAACTCGGCGATGGCGTCGGCCATTGCACGAGGCTGCTCGGGCGCCATGGCGTGTCCGGCGTTGGCGATTGTTTTGTGTTCGACCCGGTCGCCGTCGACGGCCAACCTCGACAAAGATGATGTCAAAAAGCCTCATCCGACTTTTCCACCCGCCCCGTCACAAGCCCCGAATTCCGCCGCGCAGAGACTGACCGAACGGTCACAAAAAGCCTTCTGACGCAATATTTACGGGCGTTTACTCAGAACAAAAACTTATTTAGCGCACTAAAAACCACCGAAATATTAATTTGCAATTTCCTACCCCCCCTACTATGTTTTTGAGTACCCAGCGCTCATAAGGATTGGCACAGGGTGCCAGTGAGCCGCTAGCCACCACCTCAGGGAAGACATCATGGCGACTCGCGATTTCGTTCGAGCTGTGCGTCACGCTTTTCTCACTCTGGCCGTACTCGCCCCCGTGGCGATCGCTCCGGTCCAGGCCGCCTACAAGACCCCCGACAGCAAAGCACTCAGTGCCGAGACCCTGACCGACATCAAGGCCCTGGATGCAGAAGTCAGCCCCGGCATCCCGCATCGCCTCGACCTGGCCAATCCGCTGCACTACCGGTACATCACCGAAACCTTCAAGCGCGCCGGGAAAACCCCGGAGAACTCGCCGCAGTTATTCCGCACCCTGGAAAAGGGCCGGGACATCGGTGTCGCCGAGCTGAAGAAAAACGCCGCCCGCCCCAACCGCGCACTGGCAGTCAATGCCACTGCCACGGACGGCATCCAGAACCTCAACTTCATCGCCACCTTCTCCCAGGACAACGGTGCCAGCGCCAACAAGGCCAAGGCGACCCTCGCGGCCGCCCAGCCCGGTTACCAGGCCACGGGGATTTCCTCGGTGGTAGGCGGGACCACCTCCACGTCCATCGTCATGGAGCTGTACGAGGTGGAAACCGGCAAGGTCTACGCCACCCAGTCCAGCAGCCAGTTCAGCCAGGGCACGGATTTCCGTGTGCAGGTCTCCGGCCTGCTGCCCGCTGCGGACGGTAACCCGACCACCCAGGCCAAGGGCCTGTTCTACTACTACCCGGCCAACGCCGGTCCGATCGAACCGCCGGTGGTCTTCGTGCAGACCTTCCAGGACACCCTGAACCCCACCAGCGCCTGCCTCAACCAGCCGAACTACTGCGTGCGCAACAACGGCAACTGCACCGGCACCTACGAGACCACCTGCACCAACACCAAGGCCAACACCACGCCGATCAAATTGTGCTGGTACCGCGGCAGCCAGCAGGAATGCGACTACTGGAACGCCGACGCACACCCGACCAACTTCGTCTTCCCGCTGTCGGGCTCGGCCACTTTCGCCAACACCGTGGTTTCGCCACCGGCCGGGGTTACCTCGATCTATATCCAGAACCCCGCCGGCGGTGGCTGCAACGTGTACTTCCAGCAGGGCACCGTGCTCGAGCAGCAGTACTGGACAGCCAAGGACCAGACCATCTCGTGGAACTACCCGGCCTCGGCCTTCCCCAACACCGGCAACTGCATCAACTACTACAACGGCACCGCCGCCAACCTGTGGGTTACCGCCTATGTCTCGCTCAACGGCAGCCCGGGCCAGCAGCCGCCATTCGGCACCCTGAACTTCACCAGCGACCGCACCTACCTCGGCACCCCGGGGGTCAATATCATCCCGCCGCTATACATCATGCAGGGTTGCCTGGCCGAGGGCACCGAGATCACCCTGGCCGACGGCAGCAAGCGCCCAGTGGAAGCCTTTACCGGTAAGGGCGGCGAGTCGGTGAAGAGCGCCGACGGCAAGACCAACGACGTGTACGGCACCACCCTGGGCACCGAACCCCATCCGATGATCCGGATCAAGACCGATGGCGGGCAGAACGTCCTGGTCACCCGCACTCACCCGATGATCCTTGCCAACGGCCTGCCGGTACAGGCCCGCTACCTGCGGGTCGGCGATGAACTGAGCAGCATCGACGGCAAGGCCATGGTCACCGAACTGAACCTGGAGCAGTACAGCGGCAAGGTCCATAACCTGCTGACCCAACCCTACCCGACCGCAGGCACTTACTACGCCGGCGGCCTGCTCACCGGCGACGCCAATATGCAGCAGTCGCTGGCCTCGGTGGGTGAACGCATGCCACTGCGCAGCCGCGCCGAAATCCGCGCCACCCTGCCCAAGGAGTGGCTGCAGGACTTCGACAATACCCCCGACCAGTGACGCCAGCGGGGATGCGCCAGCGCATCCCCTGACGCCCCTCTATTCCGGCTTTCCTCTTTCCAGCCCTTCTTCCGGAGGCACGCATGGCCGTCCACGCACAAGTTCAGAACAACAGCAACGACCCAGTTATCCAGTCCGCCATCTACGACGGCAGCAACGTGCGGGTGATCTGGACCCCCTCGAGCGACACTGGCGTCACCGGCTACATCATCCAGCTGGCCTGGCTGGGCGGAGGCACTCCCGTGGTCGCCTACCAGAGCCCGGTCTTCCAGGGCCGGAACACCGGGATCGGCAACCTGCCCCTGAACCAGCCACTGAACACCGACGTCACCTACCAAGTGGTGGTCCAGGCGCAGTGGGGCACCAGTTCGGGGCAGAACAGCGCACCGGTGATCCTGCCCACCGTGCGCCCCACCCTGGACGAGGCGCTGTACGACGGCCTCGGCCTGCGAGTGACATGGCAACCCTCGTCGCAGGCGGCGGCCGGCTATGAAATCGTCGTGGTGTCGCAGAGCATCGGCACCACCTACAACATCCCGGTCAGCGGCGCCCAGACCGGTTTCGCCGTGGTCGACAACGACAAGCTCGGCGGCGGCCTGGGCGACAACTCGGAGTGGCAGGTGTACGTCGCCGCAGTCGGCGAGAACAGCGCCAGCGCTCGCTCCAACGCTGCGAGTTTTCCGCCGACGTCGATGGTCCGCCCGGTGCTGGGCAAGACCAATCTGTACCGCGACGGCAATTGTATCGTCGCCCGCTGGACCGGCAGCGATGCCGGCGCAATCGTCGGTTACCGCCTGAGCGCCAGCAACCTGGCCAGCGCCACCGGCTACAGCGTCGACGTCCCCGGCGGCAATGCCAGCAGCGCCACCCTGGCCCTGCCCGCCGCCCTGGCCGACAGCCTGAACTTCCAGCTCTCGGTCACCGCCCTCACCGCCAGCGGCGCCGGCCTGGTCAGCCCGCTGACCGCCATCGTCTCGACGCGCCCGGTGCTGACTGCGGTCGACTATAACGGCAGCGCACTCAAGCTCGACTGGGTCATGCCCTACAACCCGGCCGTGACCGGTTACACCCTGCAGGCGGTGTCCTTGTCCAGCGGGCAGAGTTTTGCCGCTACGGTCAGCGATGCCAGCGCCACCTCGGGCAGCATCACCCTGAACACCGCGCTGGACAGCGCCCAGGCCTGGGTCGCGCAGATCATCGCCCTCGGCACCGACGGCGGCGTCGGCGCCGAGGGCCAGTTGCTGCCGATCATCACCGGCAGCGCCAGTTTCACCAGCCTGGTGGTCAGCGCCGATGGCGGCAGTATCGATGTCACCTGGCAAGCCCCGACGTCGCTGACCAGCCCCGCACTTACCACGGTCAGCCTGCTGCTCAACGGCGCGGCCATCAGCAGCCTCGGCGTCAACGGCAATACCGCACGCCTGGCCCTGCCGGTCAACGTCGACGGCGCGACCCTCAGCGTCGGCCTGGCGCCCGCCACGGGCGTGGTGCGCAACACCAGCACCACGGCCCTCGGCGTGCCGCTGACGATCCCGCAGATCAGCACCTGGGACACCGATTCGGTAAGTGGCAGCGGCACCCTGAGCTGGGCCGTCCTGAGCGGCGCTCCTGGCTACCGCCTGAGCCTGCCCGGCGGCCAGCACCTGGACCTCAGCGGCACCAGCACCACGCTTACCCCCGCCCAGTTGGCCAGCGGCGGCAATCCGGCGCGCATCACCTTGCGCAGCGCCGGTGTGGTCAATGGCTGCACCCTCGTCGGCCCTGCCAGCGCGCCGTTCGCCCTGGCCACCACGCCCGTGCGGGATGTCGCGGTGGACTACGACGGCGCCACCCTCAGCGCCCGCTGGAGCGCCGTGAGTGAGGGGCAGAGTTATCGGATTTCGGTACTGAAAACCGTGACCGGCACGACCAGCGTGGACCAGGCCTTCACCTCCAGCGCCGGGGTGCTCGAACAAAGCTGGGCCTACACCCCAAGCAACGCCGAGGCCAGCCTGAGCGTGGTGGTCCAGGCCAACCAGCCGGTGCTCGGCACCCCCAATATCGGCCCGTCCAACCAGGCCTCGGCCTTGTACCGCAGCGCCTTCATTCCATCCGCGCAAGCCGCTTCGACCAGCTTCCCGCACCTGATCCCGGCGCAAACCCTGAGCACCGCCCTCAGTGGCAATGCACCGGCCGCCGCGCTGACCCTGTACCTGCCGCAGATCGGCAAGACCGGCACCCTCAGCGGCCTGCCCATCAGCAACGGCCCATTCACCCTGGCGGCGGCCCCGGGTGCCACCTACCCCTACAGTCTCGCCATCGCCTCCAGCGGCATCGACTCGCCCTGGACCTTCGACAGCAGCCCCCTGCGCAGCGGCCTGCTGAAGGCCTACGTGGCCTTTCTCCAGGCCCTGGAAAGCGCCGGTGCTGCTGCGTGGGGCATCATCGCCGTGCAGGACGCCCTGGCCCGAGTGATGCCGCAGACCTTCGAGGAATCGCTGTACTACGGCTTCGGCCTGGCGTTCCCCTCCCCCGATACCGGGGCTACCCTCGGCTCGGTGGACCTGCGGCCGGGGATGATCCTGCGGGTCGCCGCCAGCCCCTTCCAGACTATCTCTTCGACCGCCTCGGACCTGAAGTGGAGCAACGGCTATGTCGCCGGGCCGACGGTGGACTACCCGGTCGGCCAGTTCGTCGACAGCTCGGGCAGCATCAGCACCGGCTGGGATTCCTTTATCGGTCAGTTGGTCAGCGGCGGCGCACTCTCGGTCAACCCGCCGCCATCCCATGACAGCACCCAGCAGATGGGCGGGGTCGCCGATGCCGCCGACCTGTATTTCCCGGCTTTCATCGCCCCGTTCTACCGCCTGTTCTCGCCGTCTGCCCTGGCCAGCGCCAGCGACCCGGCAATCACTACCACGACCAACAACTTCACGCTCGCCGCAGCCGCCAGCTTCACCGCCCTGAACAGCGCCAGCAACGTGCCCGGCGGCACCGTGCCGGTGGCTTTTTTCCGCGGTCGCGCGGTGCCCAAGGCGTGCCTGCGGGTCACCCTCGACGGCACGCCGCTGGTGGTACCGGTGGGCACCACCGTGGCCAACCTGCTGGCCTTGGCCGGGCGCATGCCAGTGCCTGCGGCGCTGCCGGTGCATGGCGTGCGGGTGCTGCGCGGGCTGGGTGCCGCCGTGCTGGACCCAACCGCAGCCCTGGGCACCGGCGCCTGGCCGTTGCGCCTGGACTGGAGCGGGCTGGGCAACTATGCCCCAGGCTGGACACCGCTGGCTGTACCACTGCTGCCGGGTGATGCCGTTATCACCACCCAGCCCTGATCCATCAGCGCCTCGCGACAGGGAGCCGTCATGAGCGTACCGGTGTTCGAACACGTCACGGCGGGTCTTTACCGCCTTTCCACCCTCGCAGAGAGTGGCCTGGAGCACTATTGGGCAGGCTATCTGGCCAGCCCCGGCAGCGACCTCGGCGCCAGCGCCAGCCTGGCGCAGACCTGGGCCGACCAGGGCGGCGCCTATCTGTTCTGCGCGAACGCACCCGCCGATCCGGCGACGTTCGTCGCTGACCTGCGCGCACTGTGGCCGCGCCTGTCGCCCAAGGGCTGGCTGCGCCTGCTGTGGATCGCCAACCCGGCGGACAGCGCCAGCCAGTGGCAGACCCAGGGCATCGACGCGCTGCCCGTTGGCGAGCCGAGCGGCGGCTGGCGGGTAGTGCGCGATATGCGCTTCGGCCTCGGCCAATACGCGGTGGCGATAAAAGGTGGCAGCGGCCTGGTCGCCGGCAGCGACAGCCTGCTGTTCGACGGCGCTGGCCTGTCTTTCTTCGCCCCGGGTGGCGTCTATGCCGCCACCCAACCCCAATGCCCACTGCCCTTGAACGGTACGCAGCTGGGTTGCCTGACCTTCGGTATCCGCGCCGGCAATGGCCTCGACGAGGAGGCCGACGACATGCAGCGTCTCGGCGTCATGCTGCGCTACGGCGAAGCTGATATCGACAGCCCGGTGGGCGAAGTCAACCTGATCGACATGCCGCTGTTCCGCCAACTGGACGCCACGCCCTTCGACCTGGCCGTGGCCTTCGATCCGCTGAACCCCGAACTACCGCAACGCAGTGCGCTGGTCTTCGCCACCGGGCAAGGCAGCGTGCCGACCCTGGGATTTGCCCAACTGAGCAATACCGGACACACCACCCTGGCCACGCCACGCGCCAGCAGCGGCGACCTGCCGGGGGCGCGCCTGAGCTTCGGGCGTACCCCGTTGTTCGATGCCGCGGATGTCGCCAGTGCCAACCTGGTCTGGCACCTGGCGCCGGATGGCCTGTTCGACCTCGGCACGCCCCAACAGGCGCACAGCAGCGATGGCAACACGCGCCTGATCCTCGGCGTCGCCGGTACCGAGACCGTGGTGCTGCCGCAGGACAGCACCTCACTGCTGCTGTTCCAGGCCAATGGCGCGGCCTATCTGCCGCCCGCCCGCGAGGAGGCGAACGGCGCAGCCCTGAGCGACCTCGGCACCACCGCCTGGGCCACCGTGCTGTCCGATGGCGGCGGTGGCCGCAGCTACGAAGCACAGCCGCCGCGCTCGCCGCTGTTCAACGCAGCCAGGGTGCCGGTGGCGGGTTTCCTCTCCTACCTGAACATGAACGCCGCCACCCTGCCGACCTTGCAGGCGAGCCAGCAGAGCACGCCGGTGGTCTGGCCCATGGGGGTCTATGCACGGATTGCACCGCAGGCGATCGACCAGGCCGCCCATCTGGAGGACGCCGCCCTGGCGCCCATCCGGCGCAAGCTGATCGGCCTGCCGCCACTGGAAGCACCGCGCAGCGCGCCCACCGGACGCCTGCGCCTCGGCGTGCCGGCCGAGGCTGCGAATGCCGACACCCCACCGCTGGGCGTTACCCCCAGCGGCCTGATCGCCGTGCTCGACGCCGCGCAATCGGCATGGGCCGGCGTGCTGTTCGCCAACATGCCGCAGTCGGATACCGGGCAGTTGATCCTCACCGAGGTCAAGCCGCCCTTCCAGGCCGCGCTGCAATCCAACCAGCTGTTCATGGTGGTGGCCGACGTCGACACCTTCATGGACCAGGGCAGCTCGGTGGCCTATCAACTGACCGCCGCCAACGCCGTCTCGCGCCTGCTCGCCGCCGGGGTCCCGGCCGCCCAGGCCCAGGCGATCAACAATGCCCTGAAGGCACTCGGCTACCCGGAATTCCCCAACGAAGCCGCGTTCGATGCCGCAGTGGCGGCCAGCGCCGGCGACTACCTGGCCGCGGCGCAAGCGGCGGCGGGCCTACTGCGCGCCGATATCGAAGGCTGGACCTTCCAACTCTCGCCGCGCTCCTGGCGCAACGACGCCCTGACCCCGACGCTGATGCTGTTCAAGTACTGCGGCCGGGCCATCACCGACCTCGCGGCGGACACCGGCGCCTGGTGCTGGCCAGCAGTCGCGCAGGCTGCGGACGGCTCGCTGGCCCCGACCCAGGCCGCACTCGACGCGGTGATCAGCAAGGCGCGCCTGGCCGTTCTCGACCCGGATATCGGCGACAGCGATCCGCTGGTGCTGTTCTATCACGAGGTGCTGGACAACCCGCGCTGGAACGGCGTGCTGTTCCTCAATGCGCCGATCGACTTCCAGGACATGCCCTCGGCCCTGCGCTTCATGGCCGCCGGGGTCGACCGCTCGCGCTTCTACGCCCATCACGTCGGCTTCTCGCTGACCCCGTACACGCCGCAAAACGGCATCATCGACCTGGGCCAGACCGCCGTGTTCGGCCTGATCGATTACAACGACCCGGACGACCTGGTGGCCTCCACCACCATCCCCTTCGGCTACAAGACCCTCTCCATGCGCGTGCGCTTCGACAATGCGCGGGTGGTGGACTTCTCCGCCGAAGCCGAGCTGATGGTCAACCGCCTGTTCGCCTCATGGCTGGCCAAGGTCGATCGGGCCCGTGGTAACAACCTGATCCTCACTGGCAGCTATCAGCGTATTGGTGGCCAGCCGAGCTATTCCTTCAGCCTGCTGGGCAACAACGTGTTCCAGAGCAATGGCGCGGCCCTGGCCTCCATCGATATCCGCGACTGCCGGCTGGAGACCGCCGCCGCCCCGGTGGACGGCCTACTCACCGCCAACTTCGTGCTGGCGGGGCGCCTGGCCTTCGTCGAGATTCCCGAGTTCGACCTGTTCGGCTATGGGCCCGGCGACGCGGTCAACGGCTACCTGAGTTTTCAAGGGCTGGTGGTGGCCATGTCCTTTGCCATGGAGGATCCGTCGCAGCAACGCTTCACCTCCGGCGAGGCCGGGGTCGGTTTCAACACCGGCCCCGGCGCCTCGCTGGCGCGTCCGGCCTCGTTGGTGGAGAACTTTCCGTTGCGCCTCGACGGCCTGGTCGCCGCCCCCGACCTGGCCCCCGTCGGCCAGCCGCCGCAAGGGGCTACCCCGGAAAGCCTCGGTTTCACCTCCATCGGCGCGCCCCTGGACCAGCAACCCCTGGCGGCGCCCTGGTTCGGCCTCAGCCTGGCCCTGGACATGGGCACCCTCGGCGCCCTCAGCGGCGCCATCGGCCTGAAGATCACCGTGCTCGCCGCCTGGGGCCCGGAGCCGGTGGCCGGCGACCCACCGGTCTACTTCGGGATCAAGCTGGGCATGTCCAATGCCATCAATGGCAGCCTGCCGTTGCAGGGCGTGCTCAAGCTGGGCTTTCGCACCTTCCTCTTCGAAACCTGGCGCGACAGCGACAACCGCCTCAACTACCTGCTGCGCATGCGCCGCTTCGCCCTGTCGGTGCTGGCCTGGAGCTTCCCGCCGGGCAATGCCGACCTGATGCTGTTCGGCGCTCCCGGCAGCCCGAAGACTTCGTTGGGGTGGTACGCGGCCTACCTCAAGGATGAGGACAAGAAGAAACAGCAAGCCGTGCTTGCCGCCCCGGCACCGCGCCAGGTGGCCCGGCGAACGCCGGACAGCAAGCGCCTGGCGCGTTCCGGACGGCGCACGCCGCCGGTTATCTGAAAATCAACAGCAAGGGACGCTGCCCATGAGCAAACAACGCCTTTACTGCCTGGATGTCGGCCAGGGCATGTGTACCTATTTCGAAGGGTATGACGACGACGATAACGTCATTGCCAACGCCCTCTTCGACCTCGGCTCGACAAAAACCCGCCGCCGTGCGGGACGCCCGACCATCCAGTTTCTCAAGCAGCAGATCATCGCGCGCAGCGATGACGACGAAGGCTACCTGGACGCGGTCTTTCTTTCGCACAAGGATGCCGACCACATCAACCTGATCCGCGGCCTGCTGGAAGAACTGCCGAACATGAAGATCGGCCACGTATTCCATAGCGGTCGCTACAAGTGGTACGCCGGCAAGAAAACCAAGAATGTGCTGGGCGAACTGGGCAAGCGTACCGAGGATGCCAGCACCCATGTCTTGAACTTCGCCGTGGGCACCAGCAGTTTCCCCACGGGCGACCCGCAGCACTGGCACTCGGTCTGGGGCAACGAGACCGTCAATGCCTATGTGATCGCGGTCAATACACCGATGGCCGATACCAAACAGGGAGTAGACGTCGATGTTGCCTACGCAGCCTACGATGAGCCCGACGGCAACCTGGCCAACTCGACCTCGCTGGGCATCTACCTGCAGATGTTCAACGTCGGCGCGGTGATCTTCGGCGACGCGACCTTTTCGACCTTCCAGTTCGTCAATCGGCATTTCCTCGAACACAAAGTCTGGCTGTCCAATTCTTTCATGCTCCAGGCACCGCACCATGGCAGCCGCTCTACCACCTTCGGGCTGAAGGTGTCCAACGCGCTCATCAGCAAGGAGGCCGCGCAAGTGGTCAGGACCTTCGCCTCGCTGACCTACGGCGCGACGATCATCGTCAGCGCAGACACCAGCCATGACCATCCCTCCCTGGACACCATCAACGCGTTCTTGCCGTTCGCCGACCATCGCGGCCCCTGGTGGGCCGATGAACATGTCCAGCCCAATCACCTGGTCTCGACCTACTTCGACGTACCGCTTTCCAACACCCAGGGCGCGCTGAATACCAATTACACCTACCAGACCGACCAGAACTACTACACCAACCTGTACTGGGGGCGGGAAACCAAGAAAGGCAACTTCAGCTTCCCTCCGGCCAAGGAGTTGACGGCCCCGACCGCCGCGTTCGCCGAAGGCATGAACTGGGGCTACGAGGTGACTGCGCAATCCTCCGTGGACCAGCGCAACATCCGTTTCATCGGTTTTTCCAGCAACCGCCTGCCCAAGAGCAGCAAGCAGCTCGCCGAGGCCTTCGCCAGCGTTCCTCTGGCCGACGAGGTTGCCAGAACCAGCCCGCCGCCAGCACCTGCGCCCGCCAACGGGGCCGCCCGCGCGCCTGCACATGCACAGCGCAACCTGCGTCGTCTGACCCCGCGTCCCTGATGGGTCGTGCTGAAGCTCCAGTTTTTTCTCCGAGGTAATCTATGTCTGTCGCCACCGTTTACTCCGCGCTGAACGCCTCGATCCACGACGGCGTCATCGACCTCTGGCAAGCCTCGACACAATCCGTGCTGGCGCCGCTACGTGGTGTGCTGGAACTGTTCGGCATCCATGATTCCTGGCTGTTATCCAGCGCCAGCCTCAGCCAGGGGCTCGACCGGGTCACCCTCAGCGCCAGCGGCCATTTCGGCCAGCCCGGCGATCCGCAAGGCATGCGCTTCGCGGTCCATGGGCAATTGCTCTATACCCAGACCGACGCTAGCAGCGGTCTGTTCCAACTGAGCCTGGCCATCACCTCGACGGGCTGGACCTTCTCGGATTTCTTCAATCCCTACTGCCTGCCACAGACCCAGGGCGAGCCCGTCGATGGCGGCGACTCGGTGGTCTGGAAGCCCTCTTTCCTGCAAGGACTGGTACTGGAGGCCCCCGTGTTCCAGGCTGATAGCCGGACCGATGCCAGCCTGACGCTCTCGGGACGCCTGCCGGCCAACGACGCCTTTTCGGCAGCGCTGGACATGCTCGCCCCATGGCCGCTGGCCTTGAGCGGCACCTTGAAGATGCCGGCCACCTGGAGCGACGTACCGGTCATGGACCTGTTGGCCAGGGCCGCCGGTTCACCGGCGCTCAACGTCGGCTCGCCGGCACCAACTGGCGGCGGCCCGGCGGGCCTGGCACTGAGCAATCTCGGCCTGGAACTGCTGGTGCGCGATGACCTCGATGAAGCACTGTGGAACCGTACCAGCTTCTCGGTCATCAACCTGGTCGGCACCGTCAGCCTGGGCCGCGACAACGCGGCGCTGGTGGCCAACCTGTCCACGCCATTGCTGGTGGTGGGGGCGCAATGGCGCCTGACCGCCGTATTCGACCCGGCCCACGCCTCGATCGTTCGCGGTATGGCGCAACTGAGCACCATCTTCGGCCTGCCCGCCCTGCCCCTGCCGGACAATTTCCCGCTGCTGGAAACCTTCAAGTTTCGCGAGGTCGACCTCACCTTCACATCACCGACCGGAGGGGGACTCCCGCAATTGCAGGCATTGGGCGTGACCATCGGTTCCGACCAGCAATGGTCGCCGCCGGTCCCTTTTGTCACCCTGCACAGTGTTGGTACTCGCTGGGTCTGGGGCTGGGGCGCAATCAGCGTCGACGGTGGCGCAACACGCTATACCGGCACCGTCAGCGGCGCGGTGTTCGGCACCCTGCGCTTCGGCGACAACGCCAATACCGGTAAGAAAGTCGACATCGATGTCTCGGTCAGCCTGCCGCAGTTATACATCCAGGGCCAGATGCGCAATGGCGACTACATTCCCATCGGCCAGGCCTTCAGCTATTTCTTCGGCGCTCCAGGCCCAGCCGTGGGAGGCCTGCAAAGCGCCGTGGTCAGCGAGTTGGGGTTCGCCGCCGATCCACTGCTGCAGAATTATTCCGCCGAGACCCTGGTGGTATTCGGTGACCCGGACAACGACGCGCCCAGCGTCGATCAGGGCTGGGACATCAACCTAGTGGTGATCACCCTGCGCCTGGAGGAAATCGGCTTCTGGATCGCCGCACAGAACGGCAAGATCGGCGGCGGCCTGAATGGCGTGTTCTCGTTCTTCCCCGCCGCCGCGAACGACGACTACGAGAGCCCGCGCCTGGTGTTCAGCGCCGATTACCCGGTGCAGGACCCGGACGCCCCCGAGGGTTGGCGCTTCGCCGGCGGGCTCTACCAGGGCACCAGCATCAACCTCACCGACCTGGTCGCCCAATTCCTCGGCCTCGGCCGGGCTCCGGCCTCGGTACCCGTGCTAATGGTGGACCGCCTCGACGTCAGCCTCTCCACTGGCGACAAGTCCTATGAACTGGGCGGCACCATCTCCATGCGCTGGACCCCGACCCTGTTCGGCACGGAATTGAAGATCTCGGCAGCAGCCAGCATCGATATCGCCCGAAGCGGCAGCACGCCGGCGGACAAGCCGGCCTCGGGGCGTCTGAGCGGCGAGTTCTCGATCAACCGCATCGGCGTGGAAGTGGGCATGGACGTGGGCGTCGACGAGCCGACCTACCTGCTCAAGGTCTACGTCGATACGATCTGGGTCCAGGCCATTACCGCCTGGCGCGGCGACAAGGACAGCACCACCAACCCGCGCCACCAGGTGGTCTCGGTGCAACTGGGCGGCACCACCCTGGGCGACATGCTCGAGTACCTGGTCAACCTGGCTGCGCCGACCCTGGGCTTTACCCTCGACTCGCCGTGGGACGTGCTCAAGCGCATCGAGCTGTCCAGCTTCGTCTTCACCCTCGACCCGACCAACAACGTGGTCGAATTCGTCTACAAGGCCAAGGTCGACCTGGGCTTCGGCAGCCTCTCGGCAATCGGCGTGCGCTATACCCGCGCCGGGGCCGGCAAGGTGGAACTGATTCTCGAAGGTTCGCTGCTCGGCAAGTCCTATACCGGCGACGATGCGTTGGCCTGGGATGTGGTCAACGACCCGCCGCCCGCCGTGCCGGGCACCGGATCTTCGCTGGTAGAGCTGCGCTACCTGGGTATCGGCCAGCGCATCCGCCTGCAGAACCCGGTGGACACCGTGGCCGGCAACCTGGCCCTGCTCAAGCAGTTCATGCAGCCGGTGGAGAATCCCGGCAACCTGCCGAGCACCGGCAGCAGCGGGGTCGCCTTCTCCGCCGACAGCCAGTGGCTGATCGGCCTGGATATCGGCCTGATGGCCAATACCGTAGACCTCGGTTTCCTGTTCAACGACCCGATCCTCTACGGCCTGTCGGTCGGCCTCAACGGCGAGAAGGCCGGCAGCCTCGCCGGGCTGCGCTTCGAGATCCTGTACAAGAAGATTTCCGATGACGTCGGCATGTTCCGCGTCGAGCTGCGCCTGCCCGATGCCTTCCGTACCTTCCAGATCGGTATCGCCTCGCTGACCCTGGGCACCGTGGTGATCGAGGTCTACACCAACGGCAATTTCAAGGTGGACCTGGGCTTCCCCTACAACCAGGACTTCAGCCGTTCGTTCTCGGTCCAGGCCTATATTTTCATCGGTCGCGGCGGGGTCTATTTCGGCCTGCTCGACGGGGTCACTTCGAGCCAGGTGCCACGCATCAGCAACGGTACGTTCTCGCCGGTATTGGAACTGGGCATCGGCCTGGCGGTGGGGGTGGGCAAGGAGATCCGCGTCGGAATCCTCGGCGGCGGTGCCTATGTCGAAGTGCAGGTGATCTTCCAGGGCGTGCTCGGCTGGTTCAACCCGTCCAGTGCCGGGCTGCCGTCGGCCCAGTATTTCCGCGCCCAGGGCATCGCCGCCCTGCACGGCAAGGTCTACGGCTACGTGGACTTCAAGGTGATCAAGGTCTCGCTCAGCCTTGAGGCCTATGCCCAGGTCAGCGCGCTGTTCGAGTGCTACCGACCCACCGAATTCACCCTCAAGGTCTCGGTGCGCGCCGAGGCCAAGGTGAAGATCCTGTTCATCAAGATATCCTTCAGTTTCCATGTCTCGCTGGAGCTGTCCTTCACCCTCGGCTCGGTGCAGCAGACGCCATGGATCGTCGCGCCGGGCGGCGACCCCAAGGGCTTCCAGAGTAGCCGCCTACTGGCCGCGCCGGGACGGGCCGGCAGCCTGTCCGGCGGCTACGGCCCTCGGGCACGGCGCAATCGCGCGCAGCGGGTAGCGGTGCTCAGCGCCCAGCATCTGCACCAGGTGCTGCTGCGCAAGCGCGCGAGCAATGCCCTGGCGCTGGTCGAGGGCAGCGATTGGGACTGGGACCCGAGCCGCAGCCAGTGGCCCGACGGCCAGCCGCGCAGCGCCCTGCTCTATCTGCTGCCGAGCATCTCCATCGGCGATTTGCCGGTGTCCTGGAGCGGCCCGGCGCAGGCCAATGCAGCGCCCAACTACCGCGCCGCGTTCATTCTCTGCGCCAACTCCGGGGTCGACCCACAGGCACCGACCGCCCGCGCCGAAGCCCGGCGCTCAGCACTGCACCACGCCCTCGCCGCCAGCGCCGAGGACACGGCGAGCCTGACCCCAGACCTGTGGGTGCGTACCGTGCTGCTCTATGCGCTGTACGCCATTCCCGATGGCCCACGGACCGAGACCGATCCGCTCACCGCCGGCCAACTGGCCCTGCTCGCCGCCGTCCTCGACGACCCGCAAAGCGCCGATGTGGCCTTTGCCTGGAGCCATCTGGAGACCCTGTTCGCCACCAACCTGCACCTGCTGCTGGGTGCCGATCCGGGCGCGGTCACCGAAGTCGGCGGCATGGTCGCGCCGCTGCCGCCGGGCCTGACCCGCAGCGGCACGCCAGGCGGAACCCTGAACTTCGCCAAGGTCAACCCGGTCGGTCCCTGGTACGAATGGCAACTGGCGCAGTACATGGGCCAGTACCTGCCGGTGGGCGGTGCCAGCGGGCCGCGTCCGGCCCTGGACGATCCGGCGACCTACGAGTCCTTCCCGACCTTTATCTTCCGCGACTACTGCCTGATGCTGGCCAAGGCCGCCGTGCAGGAAGCCGGCGACCTGCTGGCCAGCACCACGCTCAGCGTCGCCGACGACGGCAGCGGCCAGGGCCAGTCCCTGGCGCAACTGGCGGCGGGCTTCGCCAGCGCCACCGTCGACTACCCGGTACGCGCCGGGGATACCGTCGAAAGTGTCGCCCAGGCCCTGGGCGCCAGCAGCGCCGAGTTGCTATTCCTCAATCCCGCTCTGGAGCGTCAGTTGGCCAGTGCGCCGGTGGGCAGCCGCCTGCCGGTGAACCTCGGCATCGCGCCGGAGGTGCTGGCCGAGGACAACGCCAATGAAGCCTTCGCACTGCACAGCGTCGAGCTGGGCACCCTGATTCACCAGGCCGCCAGCGGCGAAACCCTGGACGCCATCGCCAGCCTGTTCAACCTGGCCAGCAGCAGCCTGCTGTTCGAGGCAGACGGCAGCGGCCTCGGCGAATCCGCCGAACTGCTGGACCCAGCGATGCCCTTCGACCTGCCGCTGCGGACCTGGAACAACGGCCCAGCCGACGCGTTGCTGGCCGCCGCCACGGCCTATGTACGCTATCGCCGGCCACCCCTGCTCGCGGCGGACTGGTACGCCCAGGCGGTATTCGACGGCAATGCCGAACTGATCGCGCAACTGAGCCGCAACGACCTCAGCCTGAACAGCCAGGAACTGCCGCCTGGCCAGACCCTCCGGGTGCCCCAGGGCTTCAATGCGCTGGAGCCGACCAGCGCCTACATCACCCAGCCCGGCGACACCCTCGACCGTATCGCCGCGACCCTGGCCCTGGTCCAGGTCTATCCCACGCAGTCGCCACCGGAAGCGCCGGACTGGCAGGCCTTCCTCGGCGCCGTCAGCGACCTCGGCGACCACACCTATGTGCTGCCGCTCACCCATGACCTGTATGCCGTCGCCGGGGAAAGCCTCGACGACCTGGCCCGGCGCTTGCTGCTGGATGTCAGCTGGACTTCCAGCAACGACCCGGCGCTGGGCACCTGGCACTATGCCTGGGCGAACATCCTCGCCTGGGCCGGCCCGGCCGCCTTCCTCGCGCCCCTGGCCCTGGTACCGGTGCCGAATGCCGTGGCCAAGGTCGGCGAAGACCAGAGCCTGAGCTTCACCCTGCTGGCCAACACTTACGGACTGAGCATTGCCGATGCCGCCGTGCGCCTGGAAAATCTCGCCGGCCTCTACGCCATCGACACCGTACTGAACGTGACCCAGGTGCCGGTGATCAGCATCGACCGACTGCTCGACCAATTGCTCGGCGGCGAAGCCCTGCCGCGTATCGTCAACCAGGGCTCGCGCTCGCTGATGGCCGGCCTGCGCGCGCCGAAGCCGGTGACCGACGCCCAAGGGCATGCGGTCGCCGACCCGCAACAACCCACCCCGCTCTACGACCTCACCGGCCAACAGTTCGACCTGGCGGTGGACACCTCGCCGGACAAGGCCGACGAACCCGCGCTGGACATGACCCTGACCGCCCAGAGCAGTTGGATCAGCCTGGTGGACAGCGCGGTCGCCGCTGCCAACACCCTGCCAGCCAGCCGCTTCCTCGCCCGCAGCAAGATCCCCGTCGGCATGGCGGTGCCCACCGAAGTGGTGCAGAGCCTGAACTACCGCTACAGCAACGCGCAGATCATCGCCATGGGCCCGGCCACCAGCCTGAGCCTGCCGGTGGTCAAGGCGCCAGCGGCCATGGCCCTGGCCGGACGCTCGCCGAAAGCCTACGGCCTGACCCAGCGTATCGAACTGCAAACCCCGGTGGTCCTGCCGATTCCCGGCATGGACGCCCCGCCCGTGGGTGCCCAACCGACCCTCTGGCCGCTGCCGGCGGATCTGCGCGCCAAGGCCCTGAGCGGTTCCAGCGTGGCCTACGACCTGCTGACCACCGCCGAAGGCGCCAGCGCCGGGCGCGATGCGGTCGCCGTCGAGAGCGCCACCTGGGCCTGCCGCATCCCCGTGGCGATCAAGCAGATCAACGACACCCTGACCCTGTTCGCCCTGCAAGGCGTGGACGAGGCCGAGCGTCCGACCTTGCTGGCTTTACGCGCCTGGCTGGCGGCCGGCGAAAGCGCCGGCACGGTGGTCAAGGTACTGGCCCTGCCGGCGCCGAATGCCGGCAATGCCGCCGGGGTCAGCGTGCTCGACGGCACGCCGGAGCAGACCTGGCTGATCCAGGCCAACCTGTCCACGGAAAGCGTGCCGCGCGCCCCTGACGTCACCCTCGGTCGGGTCCACAGCCTGGCCCGTGACGGCGATCCGGCCCCGGCCGCGTCGCTGAATGAGCTGGAGCGCTTCGTCACCCTGCTCTGGGAAGGCAGCGTGGTCGGTGGCTCCGGTTACACCCTGGGCCTGGAAAAAGGCCTGCCGGCCAGTGCCCTGGATGCCAATGGCGTCGCCACTATCGATCTGCTGGTGATCGCCGGCACCCAGCAGGCCAGCGCGCCGCAGGGCCGCAGCCTGTTGCCGTTCAATACCTGCGCGCTGGTCGCGCCGGGGCTGGATGCAACCATCGGCACCCTCTATGCCGAGGACCATAACGAAGAAGACACCATTCTGCAGGCCCTGGTACCGGCGGGCAGCGTCGGCTTCAACCTGACCCTGGACGCGCCGCCGGAACAGGCCGAGAGCACCGCCCAGTTGCAGGCCCGCAGACTCTTCAGCCTGCTCGGTACGCAGATTCCGGCCAGCCAGGATTCGCCCTTCGCCATGGCGGCTTCGGGCATGCCGGCACCGCCCACTCCGGTGGACAAGGACGCGCCGCCGGCGTGGAAACGCGAGCGCCTGATCCGTCGCGGTGTGCTGCGCGACAAGCGCCTGGCCGAAGAGGCCGATGCGTACTGGCTGTATGAGCAGATCCTGCCGCTGTACCGCTTCGCCACAGCGTCGCCACTGCCGCGTGTGCTCGGCCTGCCGAGCCCGGACGACGACCCGTATCGCGGCTTCGGCTGGGCCACAAGCCTGCCCTCGGCCCTGGTCGAGCTGAACTTGCAGGACATCTTCGGCAACCAGACCGGCGCCAACCCCGCCGGCCAGGGCCAGGTCAGCCTGCCCAGCGGCTATACCGATCCATTGCTGGGCGTCGGTGACTGGCCGGCGCAGGTCAGTGCCTGGGCGGTCAGCGTCAGCGATGCCCAGGTGACCCTGAGCATCAGCCTGGAGGCGCGCCCGGCCACGGTGATGCCGTCGCCAAGCCAGCCCGGCGATGCGGCCGCGCAAACCGCCGAGCGCCAGGCCGAAGCCTACGCCAAGGCCTACTACCAACTCGGCCAGCCGCTGAGCGCGGCGGTGGAAACCAGCCTCGACATCAGCGCCGCCCACGGTATCGACCAGCAACCGCTGTGGCGCTTCGCCGCCGCGTCCCAGGCCTTCAGCGCCAGCGCATCGCGCCTGGGTGCCGCCCGTGCCCCGGCCAATGCCACCCTCGCCTCGCTGGCCGAGGACTACAGCCTGCGCTACGCGGAAATGGCCCTGGCCAACGCGCAAGTACCAATGCAGGCCCTGTTCGGTGTCGGTGCCCTGCTGAAGGTCCCGGCCTATGCGCTGTTCGCCGAAAACGACACGGCGCAGAGCATCGCCGCTATCACCCGCCCCAGCGGCTGGCCGAGCATCACTGCCGAGGCGTTGCTCGCTGCCCGCGAGAACGGCGAGCTGCCGCTGCGCAGCGGCGCGGTACTCAAGGTGTCGCCTGCACTGACCCGCAATACCGCCGACGGCAGCGCCAACCTGGCGACCCTGGCCAATCTCCTCGGCACCCTGCCGGGGTTGCTGGCCGGGGATAACGCCAGCCTGACCATCCTCACCCCGGGCATCACCTTCTCGGTCGCGGTGTCCGAGGCCGAGCAGGTGTCGGTCACGGTGACCGAGGCCGATGCACCGGCGCCGATCCGCTCGCTGGCGCAGGTCTGCACCGCCTTCGCCGCCCTCGGGGTGAATATCAGCGTCACCGACCTGGGCCAGAGCCATCAGGCGCTGCCGGCGATCTTCCAGGCCAACCAGCTGATTTCCAGCACGGTCTGGGTCGCGGGCAACGACGACAGCCTGGGGCACAACGGCAGCGGTCTGGACCAGGCAGCCCTGGCGGCGCTGAATACCCGCTCGGTCAATCTGTTCGAGATGGGCACGCTGTTGTATCTGGGCGACTTCAACGCCGGTGCGGGGATCAGCGCCGACGGCGCACAGACGCTGCACCAGTTCGCCGATGCCCACGCCTGCCCGGCGGAACTGCTGCTGGGTGCCAACCCGGATCTCGCGGTGCCGGCGGACGGCGCCTTCGCCCTGCCGGGCCGGGTGAGTTGGCCGAGCGACGCGGCACAGGTGCGGGTGCCCTACTCGATCCAGGGCGGCGACAGCCTCGACACCATCGCCCCGCGTTTCGCCCAGAACACCCTGGACCTGGCCACGGCCAACCTGGAGATGCCAGTGGTCGTGGCCGGTGGCGTGACCCTGAGCATCCGCGTCGGCGGCCAGTCCTACAGCCTGACCACCGCCGCCAGCGGGCAAAGCCTGGCCGTCACCCTGAGCCAGCTGCAACAGCTGGCGCCTGCGGCGACCCTGGCGGATCTGCTGGCAGGCATGGGCGACGATAGCCAGGCGCTGAACCCGGGCGCCCTGCTGATCTGCGCCCCCGCGCAATTCGCCAGCGCCACCGCACCATCGGCGATTGCCGGGCTGCTGGGGGTCAGCGCCGGAGCCTTCGCCCTGGCCAACGTCGGTACGCCAAACCTGATCGCCAGCGGTATCCGCCTGGATGCCCCGCAAGGCCAGGCCAGCGTGGTCACCCAGGCCAACGACTGCCTGAACAGCCTGATCGTGCGCTTCGCCGAAGCCGGGGTGCAGGTCAATGCCCAGGAAATCGTCGAAACCCCGGCGAACGCCGACAAACCGTTGTTCGCCGCCGCGGCACCGGCCCTGGTACCGCCAAGCGGGATGCGTATCCGCCTGCCGATCGGTGCCAGCGGGCCTTATCCGGGGCCGGCCTTCCCGCTCAATGTGAGCCTGACCCTGAGCCGGCCGACGGCGCTGATCAACCCGGACTTCGCCGCCGATAACAGCGCAGGCGTGTCGCGCAGCAGCAGCCCGATCCCGGCGCCGCTAGTACCTGCGGCCGAGGACCAGGGCGGCGGCCTGGCCTTCAATGCCTTTATCGCCGCCATGCGTGCGGCCCTGCCCGACCTGCGTATCGCCACCGGCCGCGCCCTGGAGGACAGCCGCGATCTGTGGGCGGTGAACTTCGGCGACACCGGGATCCGCTCCCTGAGCATCGCCGGGGCCACCACGGTGCCCGGTGCTCCGGGTCCGCAGCCGCGCTTCTTTGCCCTGACCCCGCTGTACAAGAGCCTGGTCAGTCGCCAGGGCGTCGGCCTCAACGTTTTGCTGCCCGACGGCACGCTGTCGCAAGCCAGCAGCCAGCACGACTTCCAGGGCATCGACGTGGAGCCCTGGGCCGGGCGTTTCCTCTCGGACATGGACCGCATCCTCGGCGCCAGCAACGTCGCCGCGCTGTACCGTACCCCGGATACCCGTCAGACCCTCAGCGACCTGGTGGCGGTCAAGCGCCAACTGGCCGGAGCTATTCCCGAGGGGCTGGAGCCGGTCCTGGCAATCAGCGACCCGGATGCCGTCGCCGGCCAGGCGGCTGCGGCCACCACCCTGCAACAGCAACTGGGCGTCAACCTGTCCCGGGCCTGGAGTGCCTCGACCCTGGTGCAACTGAACCGCGAGGTCGCGTCGGCCTGGCAAGACCCGCACAGTGCATTGCTGCCAGCGGACATGTACGGCGGCATCGAAGTCACCAGCGGCGGCGAGGAACGCTCCTGGAGCATGAGCGCAGGCAAGTGCTGGCTGACTGACTTCTCGCCGTTCATCACCCTGCTGCTGACCGTGTCCGATCCCGCCAGCCACCGCACGGTCACCGCCAACATGGCCTTCGGCATCACCGACCTGGAGCGCAATATCACCAGCGCCGGCCTGCCCGACGGCTATGCTGCGTCGCAATGGCTGACCTTCGTCCCGCCGCTGAGCGGCAGCGACCTTCCAGCGGCGTTGAGCGTCGACCTGGGTGAAGTCTCGGTGCCGATTGCGCTGCGGGATTTCCCGGCGCTGCCGGTGATCGTCGAGCAACGCGCCAGTGCCACCGCGCTGAACGCCGAACTGCGCCAGCGCCTGCGCAGCGGCCGCGCCCTCAGTACCCTGCGCGCAGACAGCGAGGTCAGCCTCGCCAGCCTGGCGCTGTGGGACCACCGCTTCACCTACTCCCACGAGCATGCCGAGCAGGACGACGTCAGCCTGACCCTGAGCTACAACCTGCGCCCCGACCCGATGATGCGACTGGCCGTCAGCGACGTGGATCTGTTCGTCGAGTTGGCGCGCTATATCGCCGTGGCCGATGGCCTCTGGGACATCCTCGGCGACCTGCCGCAAAGCGGCGCCCTGACGCCGGTGCAGAGCAATGCAGCCAATACGCTGCGCGATCTGGCCCGTGCGGTCGCCGGCAGCTGGAACGTGCGCCTGGTCGACAGCCACCCGGATGCGCGCCTGCAGGCCCCGGACACCGATCAGTTCAGCTTCCAGGCGCGGGTCACCGACCGGGGTGGGCCGCAGACCAGTCGCGAAGTCGCCAGTCTCGGCTTGACGGCACTGAGCGCCGGCGTCGGTCCCGACGGGCAATGGCCGCAGGTCTGGGCATTGACCGCAGCGGGCTTGATGGTGCAATTGGAGCGCACAAGCGTCTCGGCCAGCGAGTCCCGTTACGAGGTGGCGCCGGGTGTCCATGTCCCGGCGTCGTGGCCGACCTTCAGCCTGGTCTTCGCTGGGCTCAACGTCGCCCGCTGGCAGAACGCGACGGGCTCGATCCTGGTCCAGCGCAACCAGAAACTGCTGGGTGCCGACGGGCCCTCGACCAATCCGGCGTTCGTGTTCCAGACCGACCGGGTCGAAGCCGCCAGCGTGGCCACCCCACTCAATGCCTGGGACCAGCGCGTGCCGCTGGCGACTGCCCCTGCCACGATCAGCGCAGCCCTGCAGGCGGCCTTCGACAGCCTGTTCGGTGACGCTGCGGAAAATGGCGGGCTACGCATCACCGTCGGGGTGGCCTATGCCTACGAGCTGGCCACCGACCCACTGGAACCGAACCATGGGTTGGTCGGGGAAACGCCGGTGTACCTGTATCCCAACCAGACGCTCGACAGCAGTACGGCGGGCAATCTGCAAACGGCGGTGGATACCTGGCGCGAGCAGGCCAATCCGCAGCGGGATGGCGGGGAATGGGTGTTTTCGTTGACCCTGTATTCGTCGCTGGTGGAGGACCGGCGACCGTTGCTGGTGATCGGAAATATGTATCTGCCGATGCTGCTGGAGCAACGTTGACGCCGCTCAGAGGATGATGTGCGGCGTGACGGCTGCACATCCGAGGGGGCTCTCACCGTCCTGCCGTTTGTCAGCCTTACCCCCTGCCGACTTGGCAGGGTTGTGGAACGCATGGCGGCAACTGGAGGATGCCGCCGTTCGTTGCTGACTCAGGGCTTCAGGGCCTCAGCAGATTCTCGGCAGCTGTTCGCCCGACAACCAGTCCACCACCCTGCGCCCGCCGAATCGGGTCTGCATCTGCACGAAACCGTGGGCGTCTTCAAGGACCGTGCCGATACGCACCGCATGTTCGCCCAACGGGTTGAGGCGCATACAGTCGAGCAGCGGCTGGGCGTCTTCTTCGGCGCAGATTGCGATCAGCTTACCCTCGTTGGCGATGTACAGCGGGTCCAGGCCCAACAGTTCGCAAGCGGCCTCAACCTGCGGCTGCACGGGAATCGCCGCTTCGTCCAACAGCATGCCGACTCCGGACTGCCCGGCAATTTCGTTCAGCGTGGTCGCCAAACCGCCTCGGGTCGGGTCGCGCAGTACGCGCAGGCCGGGAGCGACCGCGAGCATCTGCGCCACCAAGCCATGCAGCGCCGCACTGTCAGACAGGATTTCGGTCTCGAACGCCAGCCCTTCTCGCTTGGACATGATCGCCACACCGTGTTCGCCGATGCTGCCGGACACCAATATCGCATCGCCGGGGCGTGCGCGATGCCCGCCCGTGTCGACCCCGTTGGGGATAATGCCGATGCCGGTGGTGCTGATGAACACGCCGTCGCCACTGCCGCGTTCCACGACTTTGGTGTCGCCGGTGATGATCGGCACCCGCGGCATCGCGGGAGGCGCGGCCCATCGACTCAACGATGCGCTTGAGGTCAGCGAGGGCAAAGCCCTCCTCGATGATGAAGCTGGCAGAGAGATAAAGCGGCCGCGCGCCGCCCATGGCGACGTCGTTGAGGGTGCCATGCACAGACAAGCTGCCAATGTCGCCACCGGGGAAAAACAGCGGCGACACCACGTGTGCGTCGGTGGCCATGACCATGCGTTCGCCGGGTTTGAGTTCCGGGCTGAAGGCGGCGCCATCGTTGCCCTGGCGCAACCACGGGTTGTCGAAGGCGGCGACAAATAGCTCTTCGATCAACTGCGCCGAAGCGCGCCCGCCGGCACCGTGGCCCATATCGACCACGCCGTCGCGAAAATTGAGGGGGCGTACATAACCGCGTTTTACGGGGGAACGGCCGGTCATACTGCAACAACCTCGATGTCTTTATAGCGCCCGTAGGCGTAATGAGCGGCGCAGGCGCCTTCGTTGGAGACCATGCACGAGCCCATGGGGTTTTCCGGGGTGCATACGCTGCCGAACAGGCGGCAGTCGGTGGGCTTTTTCTGGCCGCGCAGGATCGGCCCGCATTCGCAGGCTTTGTTATCGGCCACGGCGCGGTAATGCAGGTCGAAGCGTTTTTCTGCATCGAAGGCGGCGAATTTCGCGCGAATGCGCAAGGCGCTGAACGGCACCTCGCCAAGCCCGCGCCATTCGAAGCTCTCACGCAGTTCGAAGATCTCGTCCATCAAGGTCTGGGCAGCGCTGTTGCCATTGCGGCCGACGGCGCGGACGAATTCGTTTTCGACCTCGGCGCGCCCGTCGTTGACCTGGCGCACCAGCATCAAAATCGCCTGTATCACGTCCAGCGGTTCGAAACCGGCAATCACCACCGGCTTGCGGTATTGGCGGGCGAACTCGGCGTAGGGTTCGGAGCCAATGATGATGCTCACATGCGCCGGGCCGACGAAGCCGTCCAGTTCCACCGCCGCCGGATCCTGCCCGGGGGCGGCAAGGATATGCTCGATGGCCGCCGGGGTCAGGACATGGCAGCACAGCACGCTGAAGTTTTTCAGGCCGCGAGCGGCGGCGTCGCGGATCACCAGGGCGGTCGGCGGCGTGGTGGTTTCGAAGCCAATGGCCAGGAACACCACTTCACGCTCGGGGTTGGCCTCGGCGATTTTCAGCGCATCGCTGGGCGAGTAGATCATGCGGATATCCGCGCCTTGTGCCTTGGCGCGCAGCAGCGAGAGGCCACCGGACGCCGGCACGCGCAGGGTGTCGCCATAGCTGCAGAGGATCGCTCCGTCCTCCAGCGCCAGCTTCACCGCCAGGTCGATACGCCCAATCGGCAAGACACACACCGGGCAACCGGGGCCGTGGATCATGCGGACATTGGCGGGCAGCAAATCGCTCACGCCGTAACGCGATATCGCATGGGTGTGGCCGCCACAGAATTCCATGAAGCGGTATTGGCGTTCCGGCCGGACTTCGTCGCGGATGCGCTCGGCAATGCGTTGTGCCAGTTCGCCGTCGCGGTATTCATCGATGTACTTCATAGGGCTTCCGGTTGCAGGCGGTCCAGCTCTTCGAACATGGCCAGGGTCCGCTGGGCTTCTTCGGGGTCGATCAGGCCGAGGGCGTAACCGACGTGGACGATCACGTAGTCGTCGACCTGGGCTTGCGGCACCAGCGCCAGGGAGATTTCCTTGCGGATACCGCCCAAGTCGACGAGTGCGTTATCGCCGGCGCGCAATTCGATCACGCGTGCGGGAATGGCTAGGCACATGCTTGGGATTCCTTCAATGGCAAAGCGGGTTGGCGCTGCGGGTCGCGCCAGTGCGCGGCAACCCAGGCTTGACCCAGGGCCAGCCCGGCATCGCCGCACGACACAGCCTGCGCGCTGAAAACCGGTAAGCCCCTGGCGCTCAATCGTTGCGTGAGCCGGGCACTGAGCAGGCGATTGGCGAAGCAACCGCCCCCGAGCAGCACCGGCAGCGTGGTGGATTGGTGCTCGACCCAGTCAGCGAGAGCGGCGGCCAGCGTCAGGTGAAACAGCGCCGCGCCTTCTGCGCTGCGTGCGCTGTCGGCGAGTTCGAACAGGCGGGTCAGCAGCGGGAGCAGATCGAGCACGCCGTCAGCGCGGAGGTGCCACAGGCCGTCGATGGCAGGCTCGGCGTGGGTTGCCAGGTATTCAGCGGCCAGACGCTCCAGGGCAATGGCCGCCTCGGCCTCGAATTGTTGACGCACGCTGATGCCGAGAATCCCCGCAGCGGCATCGAACCAACGGCCGGCGCCACTGCTCGGCGGGCAGTTGAGATTGCGCGCGAGCATCTGCGCGACAGTGTTCGCGCTTTGTTCGCCGACCAGCGGCCCGAGCCGCCTGAGGATTTCATCGTCGCGCCCCAGCAGGTGCAGCGTCGCGGCGGCCAGGCGCCAGGGTTCGCGGGCGGCCACATCGCCACCGGGCAGCGGCAGCGGCAATAGATAGCCAAGTCGGCGCCAGGCATCGCTGGCCACCCAGAGCAACTCGCCGCCCCAGGCTGCGCCATCGCTGCCAAGGCCCACGCCGTCCAGCGCCAGGCCGAGTACCGGGCCGTCGAGGCCATGTTCGGCCATCAGCGCGGCAATGTGCGCGTGGTGATGCTGCACGGCTACGGCGGGCACGTTGAGTTTTTCCGCCAGCGTCACCGCCAGTTGCGAGCTATAGAAATCCGGGTGCAAGTCATGGGCGATGGCTTGCGGCGTGACTTCAGCGCACGCCAACAGAGCGTCCAACGACGCCGCCAGGTCCAGGCAGCTTTGCGGGTCGCCCAAGTCACCGTGGAGTGGCGACCACAGCACCTGATCGCCCTGCAACAGGCAGGCGGTGTTCTTCAGCCACGCGCCACAGGCCAGCACCGGCGGCCAGACCTGCGCGCCAGGCAGTTTTTCGCTACGCATGCGGGGCCTCCACCTGAGCTTTGAGGCGGGCCAGTTCAGCTTCCAGTTCGGCGATGCGCGCGGCGCGTCGGTCAACCTCGGGGGCGCCGGCCAGCAACCAGTCGAGCCAGGCATCCAGCCCGGTGCCGTCGCGGGCGCTGAGCTGGATGATCTGGATCTGCGGGTTGACCTGTCGCGCATAGTCCAGGCAGCGCTGCACGTCGAAATCCAGGTGCGGCAACAGGTCGATCTTGTTGAGGATCATCAGGCGCGCTGCGGCGAACATGTCCGGGTACTTGAGGGGTTTGTCTTCGCCCTCGGTCACCGACAGGATCGCCACTTTGCCCGCCTCGCCCAGATCCCAGAGCGCGGGGCAGACCAGATTGCCGACGTTCTCGATGAACAGCATGCCGGCCGGCTCACCGCCGTCATGGGCGTGATGACTGTGTTGATGCTGTTGAGTCTGTACGTGGGCGTGCGGCTGCTGATCAACGTGGCTATGCACAAACGACTGATGCGTGTGACCGGCGGCGTGCAGCGCGTCGTGCAGCGGCAGGCGGCTATAGGCTTCGGTGATCATCCGGGCATCGAGGTGGCAGCCTTTGCCGGTGTTGATCTGGATCGCGGGTACGCCGGTTTCGCGGATGCGCTCGGCGTCGTGACGGGTTTGCTGATCGCCCTCGATCACCGCCAGCGGCAAGTCGGCGCGGCGCTGGCGCAGGGCCATGAGGGTGCTGCACAACAGGGTGGTCTTGCCGGAACCGGGGCTGGACACCAGATTGAGGGCCAGTACGCCGTGGGCGGTGAAGTTTTCCCGGTTACGCGCGGCGTGCCGGTCGTTTTCGCCGAGGATGTCTTGCTCCAAGCGGATGGTGCGGGCCTGGCTCATGCCGGGCACTGAAACCCGCGCCTGACCCGCGCCGTAATGCAGGTCGCCGGTAGCGTCGACCTGCACATCGCTATCGGTGGCCGGAGCTTCGGTCTTGTCGTGTGAATGTCCGGTTCCGCAACCGCAGACGACGCACATGGTGTACCTCCAAAATCAAACGATTAATGATCCTCGACCTGCAGGTCGAGGATGCGCAATTCAGTCCCGCCGGTGGGTTGCAGCCAAAAGCCGCCGCATTGCGGGCAGCCGGCGCCGCGCTCGATCAGCGGCACGCTGATGGCGCAATCCAGGCACCAGGCCTGGCCCGGGGGTTGTTCAATGTCGATTTGCGCACCGGCCAGCAAGGTGCCGGGCGCCAGTGCTTCAAGGGCGAAACGCAGCGCCTCGATTTCAACGCCGGCCAGCGTGCCAGCCTCCAGGCGCAGGCGGCTGACCCGCACGAACGGATCGCGCCTGGCCGCCGCCTCGACGGCGCTGAGAATGCCGCCCGCCAGACTCACTTCATGCATGAATAATGTCCTCGTTCGATGCTGCTTCTAGCTCGAGGGTGAAGCCGATGCACGGGTCGAAAGCCGCGATCAACAGCTCAGCGCGACGTCGCGTGGCCGGATCGCCGGCTGACATCGTCGCCAAACCCTGGGCCAGCGCGCCGTGGGGATGAAGGTTCCATTCGGTCGGCGCGATGACCTGATAGTCGCGGATCAACACACCGGCATTCATTCGCTCCAGACAGACCCGGTGCAACAACAGGCCGCGCGACGTTTCGCTCCAGGCCAACGCCTCGTCGGGCCCCAGCGCCAATGCGCCGAGTGCCAAGCCAGCGGGCTGTGGCAGCGAGAGCCGCGCCAGTTCGGCGAGGCGCGCGCCCAGACGCAGCCAGACGCTGGCGTAGCGTTGGGGGTCGGCCTCACGCGCGCGGGTCCAACTGCCCGTCTCACAGGGTAGCCCGAAGGCCACCGGATGCAACGCAAAATCGCTGGCCTCTCGCAGTTGGGCGGCCACCACCTGCAGCGCTTGGGTGTTGCCGGCCAGTGACAGGGCATGCACCGGCAGTTGCAGGGCGTGGGCATCCTCGCGGCAATCGGCCAGGGCGTGCGCCAGCCAATGATCGCTGCGCTGGCTCCACTCATCGAGCGCGCTGAACGGCTCGGCGTCCCACCGTTCAAGCCATTGCGCCACCGATTCGCCCAGCCAGGCGGCCATCGCCTGTTGCGGGGCGTGTTCCCAGGCATGCAGTAGGCTGAGATCGGGGCGCACCGACGGGTTACCCAGCAACCGCGGCCATTCGAGCAGCATACGCCGCACATGCTCGCGGCGGGTTTCGGCCTCCAGCATGCGCTGGGTGTTGGGGTCGATGGGGGTTTCGCCATGCAGTGCGGTGGCGACGGCCAACGCTGCGGTCAAGCGGTGCGCTTGCCCGCACAGGCTATAGAGCAACGGCAAGTGGTGCGCGGCGGTCTGTGGCGGCTGGCCGCGCAACAAGGTGGCGGCCAGCGCCGGACGCCCGCCGACAATCGCGGGCTGCTGGCCGGGACGCACCCGCAATGAGCCGCCGAGCCGCGCCAAGCTTGCCATGGCGGTCATTGCGCGCCCCCGGACACGCGTCCGAACAGCAAGCCACGGCGGCTGATGGCCGGGCGTTCCGGTGCGCGTTCGGGCGCATCCCGCAACAGCGCCAGCACCTGCTCGGCGGTTTGCCGGGCCGCGTCCTGATCGGCAAATTCAAACATCGGTGAAAACAGCGAACAGCTCTCGTAACCACCGATGCCTTCGCCGTCTGCGCCAATGAAGGTCAGGCACTGCCCGCCAAATTGATGTTCGCCTGACGCCCCCTGAGCCAGGAGTGTGCCGCGGTTCTCCGGCAGCCAGATCAGGTTCATGAACCAAGGGCTGATCAGAACACCCAGCACCCCGGTTGCCGCGTTTTCCCCGGCGATTTGCGCGCTGAAGCCCACCGCCTCGACCACCAGTTGTTGATTGAGAAACGGCAACCCGCGCATGCGTGTATCGGCAATGCCCTGGAAGTGCGCGCACAGGGTCTGTGCCTGTTGCGCCGGGCCGTCTTGGCGCTCAGACAGGTTCATCGATCACCATGAACTGCTCGGCATCGCCATCGCAATTCGGGCAACGCCAATGCTCCGGCAATGCGGAGAACGGCGTACCCGGCTCAATCTGCCAGACCGGGTCGCCGTCCCGCGGGTCATACACCCACCAGCAGATTTTGCATTCCAGGCGGGTGGCGTCGCTGATCCGCGCGTTGTCGCCGCCGTAGCTGCCTTCGAAGCCGGTTTTTTCGTTCATCGTGACCTCACTGCCCTTCGAACCACTGGATAACGTCTTCGAAGCGCTCCAGTGAGTCGGCCAGGTCTTCGGGGGCGGCGCAGATCACTTCCGGCAGGTCGGTGATTTCGATGGTGTCGAGGATTTGCGCATCCTGTGAGTTGAAGTACGTGATGCGCCAGCAGTTCTGTATCCGGGTCGCGCTGATCAGGCAATTGCCATAGCCACGGGCCAAGGCGCGCACCGGGCCGGCGGGCAAGTAGGCGTCGAGGAAGGCGATGTCTTGTTCGGACAACGGCAGCAAGGTAAGGTTGATGACATGCACCTGATCGCCGGGTTGCCAGTGTTGGCTGCGGTCTTGTACCTCGGTCAGGATCGCCGGGGCGTTCATGACGCCGAGCGGCAACGTTGACGACAAGTCGAAATCCGCCGGTCGGGCCGCCGCGCGGGCATTGCCGCGCAGTTGCGAAGGCGCGGCGCCCACTTCGACGTGATCGTAGCCCTGGCCGTAGATGCGCCATACGCCGGCGAAGATCGATTCCTGGATACGCAACGACGGCTGCGCGGCAATGATCGCGCTGACCTCGCCTTCGCCCAGCAATTGGTCGAGCAGCTTGCGGTCGCCTGTTTCCAGGCCACTGAGGTCGACGCTTTGCGTGGTCAGGCCGTTATTGCAGTCGCGCAGGCATTGCAGCAACGCTTGCAACGCGTGCCGCGCACCGGGCAGCGCCGCAAGCTCTTCAGGTTCGGGCAGCACCGGAATGCTATGGGTATACATGCCCTGCGGCATGCTGATGTATTCGAGCACGTCCTCATCGTCGGGTTGCGAGCCGGGGCCGATATCCACCACGGGGATGTAGTTCAGCGGATCGAACTCCACGGCGTGGCTTTGTGCATCGCGGTGATTGGCATCGTGGTTCATTGGCAACCTCCGGGGGCGCTGACCGGGGCACCGGCAAGCAATGGAATGCGCGCGTTGCTTTGGCTCACGGCAGCTTCCGCCAGGCGCAGGTATTCGTCCCAGTCGAGCATGCCGCTGAAGGTGCTGACGTAACCCGCATCGCGCAGCCACACCAGCGACGGCCAGCGGCGCACGGCAAAGCGCGCGGCGATGGCTTCTTCATCGGCGCGACCGACCACGCCCAGGCGCAGGCTCAATTGGTGGCGGCGCGCGATTTCCACGCGCAGTTCCGGCAACACCACGGCCACGTCCAGGCATTCGGGATGGCGTACCGGGTCACCGCACAGCAGCAACAGGCATTCGCCCCCTTCGGCAAGCCAGGTATCGAGGTTGTCGGCGTCGATCCAGGTCGCGTCGAATTGCTCCACCAGCCGGCTGATCAAGGCCGGGATGGCGGGTGTCACGGGAATGGGCGCCATGAAAACAGCGGAGTCGCTCATGTGGGGTCCTTGACTGACGGTTGAGGTGGGGTGAGCGCGGCAGGCGCAAGGGGTGGCGACGCGTGGCCCAACAAGGCCGCCAGTTGCTCGGCGTTCATGGCCGAGGGCAGGCTGAAACCCGGCACGCTGTCGGGCTGCGGGGCCGTGCCGAACAGGGCCGCTTCGAGCAGGCGCAGGGTGGAGTCGATTTCGCTGGCGCGTTGGGCGTCGAGGCGTTCACGGGCGGCGTCGAGAAAGATCAACAGCCAGTCGCCGACCGCACACGGGCCGACCAGTGACAGGTCGATACGGCGTTCTTCGCCGTGGCGGTCGCGGCAGCGGGCGAAGCCCAACTCGGCCGCGATCACTTGCATGGGCAATCCGATGCACATATCAGGCGCGCCTGGCGAGGATGCGTTCGTCGCCGATCCGGCAGGCTTGCTGTTCGGACGGGCGTTCGTTTTCGTAGCGTTGCAGCTCGAGGTGCGGCAGGGTCACCGCCTCTTCACCCTCGAGTGGCGAGGCGCGCTTGTGCGGTGCCGCGCCCCAACTTTCGAGCACGCGCAGCGCCTCATCCAGCGCACCTTCCATGGCGGCCCTGACGCTGGGGCGCAGGCTGCCGCCGTAGTCCATCATGTTTTCCGGCTGGCAACCGATCAGCAGCACGCGTGTCGGGTAATGGCCGGTCAGTTGCGCGAGCATCAGCACCTCCTGAAAGCCGGTCTGGTGCAGGCTGAGCTTTTTGATGCCGAGGAATTTGGGGACATCGTCGTCGGCGATGAACTTCAGTTCGCCAGGCGCGAGGTTGTAATCCACGGCGTCGAAAATCAGCAGGTAATCGGCTTGCTGAACATGCTGGATCAAGTACAGGCCTTGCGTGCCGCCATCGATCAGCGCCACGTTGTCGGCGAACTCATAACGCTGTTGCAAGGCTTCGACGCAACGAACGCCGAAGCCTTCGTCGGCCCACAGGAGATTGCCGATGCCTAGCACAGTGATCTGCGGCAGTGTCGGTTGGAGAGGACTCATGGCGGTTTCTACCAATCTGGTCATTTTTTAAAGGTCTTGTAGCCGGAAATCATTGCCCCGACCAAGCTCAGGCGCCCGTTGATTTCTTCGCGCACGGCGGCATAGATGTGGAACATGACGAATAGCACAATCACCCACATGCCCAAGTGATGCAGAACATGCACATTGTTGGATTGCCCCAGCAGCGGCAGTACCCAACCGAAGGTGCGTTCCTGCCAGGAGCCCATTTGCGCGCCTTCGCCATACAGCGCGAAGCCGGTCAGGATCATGAACAGCGAGGACAGCAAGAAGATGAAAAACATCGCGAAACGCGACAGCGGGTTGTGGCCGAACATCGGTTTTGGCGTCGGCCCGATGAACAGGTAGTAGCGCACCCAAGCGAGCATGTCGGTCCAGTAGACCTTGCTGGTCAGCGGCACCGAGAACAGTTCGCGGGCGTGATGATTGCCCACCAGCGCCCAATAGGCGCGCCCGATCATGGCGATGGTGAAAATGTACGCCGCGCTGAAATGCGCAAAGCGGATGTAGCCCATCACGAAATGGTCGCTGGCTTCGCCCGGTTGGGTCGCCAGCGGCGAACCGATCAAGTAGCCGGTGATGGCCAGCACCACAATGCAGGCGGCATTGATCCAGTGCCACAGGCGCACGGGCGCCTCGTACACATATTCCGACGCGTCGAGGGGGCTTTGAGTAGGTTGGGTCATAGCGTCACCTTTGGATGGGCAGGCGCCGTGGCGCCTGCCGAATGCAGCGTTGAACAATCGATCAACTGACCTTGACTGTGCTCAGCTCCGCGCCGTCCTCGCTCATCACGTGGGTGGCGCAGGCCATGCAAGGGTCGAAGGAATGCAGCGTGCGCAGGATTTCCACGGGCTGATCGGGGACGGCCACCGGCGTGTTCATCAGCGCGGCCTCGAAAGCACCGATCTGACCCTTGGCGTCACGCGGGCTGCCGTTCCAGGTGCTGGGCACGACGCACTGGTAGTTTTCGATCTTGCCGTTCTTGATCCGGATCCAGTGGCCGAGTGCGCCGCGTGGCGCGGCAACGATGCCGACCCCTTTGGCCTCGGCAGGCCAGGTGGACGGGTCCCATTTTTCGACGTTGGCGGTGGCACGGTCGCCGTTGCGGATGTTGGTCATCAACTCGTTCCAGTCGTCGACCATCATTTCTGCGCAGTACTCGGCTTCCAGGGCGCGGGTCAGCGTTCGGCCGATCGTGCTGGGCAACAGTTGCTTGGCGCTGAGGTTGGTTTCTGCCAGGCCCAGGGCTTTTGGCAAGTCGAGGTTGACGGCTCGCAGCGAACCTTCCAGTTGTTCCTTGACCCGCTGGCAATGCGGGTTGCCTTTGAGGGCATGGGCATAGCCCAGGATATAACGCGCCAACGGTCCGACTTCCATGGCATGACCGCGCCAGCGCGGCGATTTGACCCACGAATATTTGGCGCTTTCGTCGACTTCTTCGATGTTGGTGCGGGTGCCCTTGGTCTTGGCGCCCAGCTCGTAGTTCGGCTCGGTGATGCCGTCCCACGGGTGCAGGCCCTTGTCGTTGTCCGGGTAGTTGTACCAGGAGTGGGTCACGAACTCTTGCACTTGCTCGGGATCACGCGCGTCGACAGGCAGGATTTCGTCCCAGTTGCCGTTGAGGATCGCCCCGCCCGGCAATTGGTTGGTGCTGTCGTCGTAATTGACCTTGGCGTAGGTGCCGTAATCCATCACGTTGGTCGCCGACAGACCACCGCCGTGCAGCCAGCCTTTTTGCTTGTAGATAGTGCCAATGGCCAGCACGTCCGGCACATACACGTTGCGGCAGAAGGTCAGCGCTTCGTCGATGCGCGCCCGCACGAAGTTCAGGCGTTCCATATTCAACGGCGCACCGGCGGCCAGGTCGCCATCGATATTGATCGCGCAGGGCACGCCGCCGACCAGGTAGTTGGGGTGCGGGTTCTTGCCACCGAAGATGGTATGGATCTTCACCCACTCTTTCTGCAGGTCGAGGGCTTCAAGGTAATGGGTCACGGCCATCAGGTTGGCTTCAGGCGGCAGTTGGTAAGCCGGGTTGCCCCAGTAACCATTCATGAACGGCCCGAGCTGACCGCTTTCGACGAACTTCTTCAGACGGTTTTGCACGTCGCGGAAATAACCCGGCGAAGACAACGGGTGAGCCGGCGAAACGGTCTGCTGCAATTCCGAGGTGCGCTTGGGGTCAGCCTTGAGCGCAGACACCACGTCCACCCAGTCCAGTGCATGCAGGTGGTAGAAATGCACGGCGTGGTCATGGACTTGCAGGGTCTTGGCCATCATCTCGCGAATCAAGTGCGCGTTCGGCGGGATGCGAATGCCCAGCGCGTCCTCTACCGAGCGCACCGAGGCCAGCGCGTGGCAACCGGTGCAGACGCCGCAGATGCGCTCCACGAATGCCCAGGCGTCACGTGGGTCGCGGCCCTTGAGGATGACTTCGAGGCCGCGCCACATGGTGCCGGTGGAAACGGCGTTGCGGATAACGTTGTTGGCATCGAGGTTGACCTCGACGCGCATGTGGCCTTCGATACGGGTCACAGGGTCGACAACGATACGTCGGCCTGTGTTGTTGAGGTCGAAACCCTGAGTCGAATAGGTGCTCATTGGTGCTTATTCCTGTCTTGTCGCTGGGGCGTCGGGCGAGGTAGTGGGCGCTTTGCCGTTGCTGGCGCGTTTGAGGGCGGTGACGGCAGCGTGGGCAGTGATCGCTGCGCCGACGGTGACGCCGGCAACCAGGCCGATTTCGTCCGCGTTCGCTTCAACGCCAAACTGGTTGATGCCGCTCAAGTGCTGATAGAACGAGCCCTTGTCCCAGAACCCCTCCTCCGAACAACCGATGCAGCCGTGGCCGGACTGAATCGGGAAGCTGGTGCCGCCATTCCAACGCACGGTCGAGCAGGCGTTGTAGGTAGTCGGGCCTTTGCAGCCGACTTTGTAAAGGCAGTAGCCCTTGCGCGCCGCGTCGTCGTCCCAGGACTCGACGAACTGACCGGCGTCGAAGTTCGGACGGCGGTAGCACTTGTCGTGAATGCGCTGGCTGTAGAACATTTTCGGCCGGCCCTGACGGTCCAGCTCAGGAATGCGGTCGAAGGTCAGCATGTAGGTGATCACCCCGGTCATGACTTCGGCGATCGGCGGGCAGCCCGGAACTTTGATGATCGGTTTGTCGGTGATGACCTTGTGAATCGGCACCGCCTGGGTCGGGTTCGGCTTGGCGGCCTGTACGCACCCCCAACTGGCGCAGGAGCCCCAGGAAATGATCGCCTTGGCATCGCGTGAAACGCGCTTCAACTGCTCGACGAAGGGCTTGCCGCCGATGATGCAACTCATACCGTCCTGGTTCAGTGGCGGGTTGCCCTCGACGGCCAGGATGTAGTTGCCCTTGTACTTGGTCATGACCTCGTCAAGGATCGCCTCGGCCTGATGCCCGGCGGCGGCCATCAAGGTGTCGTCGTAATCCAGGGAGATCATCGACAGCACCACGTCCTTGGCCAGCGGATGCGCGGAGCGGATGAATGACTCCGAGCAACAGGTGCATTCCAGGCCGTGCAGCCAGAGGACTGGCGTGCGTGGCTTGTTCTCCATGGCCCAGGCGATTTTGGGCATGAATGCCGGGCCCAGCCCCAGCGACGTTGCGGTCAAGGAACAAAATTTGAGAAAGCTGCGGCGCGAGATGCCTTGTCTGCGCATCACCTCGTAAAACGTTTCCATTACTTTATTTCTCCTCCCCGAGAAGGTGCTTCAACGGGGGCTGCACTCGGTGTGTTGGAAATCTGTGCCCGACCAGGTGAGTCAGGCGCCATGCCGTCGGCTACAAAGGCCATCAGTTCTATGGGGTGTTGAGGCTGCAGCCTGGGCATGATTGCGACGGCTGCTGGAAACATGCGGGTAACCCATGACGTTCAGTTATCTGGTAAGTACAAGACCTGTGCCATTTCGCCGCGGCGTAGATAAATTGCTTACTAATTAATTTATCTATCTGTTTTTAAAGGACTTTTACTTTTTTACCGAGCGCATTGAGACACCTTGTAACAAACCTCAACTGGAATGTTTGTTTCCACTATTTATGCAGCCTGGAAACCATATGTCCGGCTTGGCAAGTGGCTGGCGAGAGAACCTCGCCAGTCGCTGAAAGGAAGAGAAGGCTCAGGCGGGCGTCGCGTCCAGGCGGTCGTAGCCCTTGAAGCGGTAGAACAACACGGAAACGGCCCAGGTCAGGATGAATATCCCGACGATCAGGTAGCCGATCATGCCGAAGTTGTCGGTCAGCGCAGTGATGAAATCCCACACACCGCCGTGCAGATCCCAGCGCGCCGCGATCAGCCCGAGCACTTCCACTCCGCCCACCAGCAATGCCACCAACACCGACATGGACGTGATGGTCAGGTTGTAATAGAGCTTGCGTGCCGGGTTGACCAGTGCCCAGTGGTAAGCACCGGTCATCATCACGCTGTCGGCGGTGTCGACCAGCGCCATGCCGGCCGTGAAGAGCGCCGGGAACACCAGAATCGACCAGATCGGCAGGCTCTGCGAGGCTTGCACCGCAGCGATCCCCAGCAGGCCGATTTCCGTGGCGGTATCAAAACCCAGGCCGAACAGCAGGCCCAGCGGATACAGGTGCCAGGGACGGCTGATCAGGCGGAACAGCGGGCGCAACAGTCGGGCGATGGGGCCACCGCCGGTGAGTATCGCGTTCATTTCTTGCTCGCCGATCCGTTCGCCGCGCCGCACGCGGCCAAACGCCTGGTACACCGAGCGCAGGATGAGCAGGTTGATCAACGCCACCAGCAACAGGAAGGCGGCAGACACCGAGGTGCCAATCAGCCCGCCGAGGCCGTGAAAGGCTTCGATTTCGCTTTTGAACGCCGTGGCCGTCAGTGCGATGCCGAGCGAAGCCAGGATCACCACGGTGCTGTGCCCGAGCGAGAAAAACAGGCCGACACTCGCGGTTTGCCGGCCTTCCTGGATCAGCTTGCGGGTGGCGTTGTCGATGGCGGCGATGTGATCGGCATCCACGGCATGGCGCAGGCCGAAGCTGTAGGCCAGAAAGGCGGTGCCGAGCAACAGCGGATAGTCATGGAAGGCCGTGAAAGCCCAGGCCCAGGCCAGCAGGTTGGCAGCGACCAGGCCGGCGAAAATGGCCAGGACGCGATGTTTGAACGTCAAAGGCGCACGAGTCGGTGAAACAGGATGCAAGGGCATGCGAACTCCAGAAAGATGGGTTCAAGTATGAAGAAACGAAAAAACCTCATACAAACCCTGTGCCAGTTTGCGTGCCGAGCACCATTCAGTCGTGGTCGGGCGCTCGCAGAACATGGCGGCTGGACAGTGACTGTCCAGCCGAGCCGATAACTGGACAATGAGCTTCCAGCGCCGCTGCCGGATTATCGGCTCAGGCGGGCCCGGCTTCGGGCAGCGTCACGGTGAACTGCGCACCGCCCTCGGGGTGATTGGCGGCCACCATCCGACCGCCACAGCGTTCGATGATGCCGTAGCTGATCGACAGGCCCAGGCCCGTGCCTTTGCCCACGGACTTGGTGCTGAAGAACGGGTCGAATACCTGGCTCAGGTGTTTCTCTGCGATGCCCGCACCGTTGTCGCGTAAACGCAGGGTGACCCAGCCCGGCTCCTGGGTCACCTCGATCCAGACTGTCGGCAAGGCCTGGTTGGCCGCTTGCGCGGCATCGTAGGCGTTCTGCATCAGGTTCATCAGCACTTGCAGCAGTTGCCCGGCATTGCCGCGCACCGGCGGCGTGTCAACGGCCTGCCAATGCACCTGCAGATCGGGCGCGACGCCACGGCAGACCCAGTGGATGGCGCGCTCGATGACGTCATTGAGGTCGACCTCGCCCAGCGCTTCACGATCCACCGCCGAGAAGCGCTTCAGGGCGCTGACGATGTCGGCGGTGCGTTGCGCGCCTTCCATGCTGCCCTCGATCAACGACGGCAAATCGCTCAGCAGCGGATCGATGCGTAGCTGTTGGCGCAAGGCTTGAAGACCGGCGTGCGACTCGCCGCCGTGGACCGCTTGCAGGTACTGCTGCAGGCGTTTGCCATAGCTGTCGAGCACATGCGCGTTGGCCAGCACGAAGCTGATGGGGTTGTTCAGTTCGTGGGCGACACCAGCCACCAGGCGCCCCAGCGAGGCCATTTTTTCCGCGTGCAACAGTTGCTGTTGAGTGCGCTTGAGCGCCTCGTGGGCCTCGTGCAGTTGGCGATACGCGTGCTGGAGTTCGCCCAGCGGTCGCCCCACCAGCACGTGCCCGATAAAGCGTCCATTGCCCGCGCTGCGCACGGTGCAACTGACGTCCACGGGCACCGGCGCGCCGTTGACATCCTTGAAGTTGACCTCCAGCGAGGCGCTGGCGTTGGGATGGCGCAGGCTGGCGAGGGTCTGGCGCAACTGGGTTTCACTGTGGGGGTCGGCCAACAAGACATAGGCCGGGCTGCCGGACAATGACTGTTCATCACGGCCGACCAGCGTGCGCAGCGCGCTGTTGCTCTCCTCGATGCGCCCTTGCGGGTCGCAGGCCAGCAACACGTCGGACATCGACGACAGTAACCCGGCGATGAACTGCTGCGACTGCTCCAGTTCGACGTTCTTCTCTTCCAGGGCGATTTCGTCTTGCACCAGCTTGGAATAGACCTCGTCCATCCTCGCGATGACTTCGATCCAGGCGTCTTCGTCGAGGCTGCCGGGTGGCGGTTTACGGGCCATGGTCGTCAGCTTTTAGGGTGCAGATGCAGGTGACTGTGGACTTGCTCGTGGCTCGCGCCCTGCTCCACCGGGATCAGGTTCAGCGAGCCATGACGCACGCCGCGTTCGGCGCACACGCGATGGGCGAAATCGCGCACTTCATCGGATGAGCCCTTGAGCATCAGGCTTTCCAGGCAGTTGTCGTGATCCAGATGCACATGCTGGCTGGCAATGGTCAGGTGATGATGCGCGTGCTGCAGGTCCATCACCCGTTCGGTGAGGGTGCGCGAATGGTGATCGTAAACGAAGCTCAGGTTGGCCACGCAATGCGGCGCCTGGCCTTGCTCCAGGCGCGCCTGTTCGATATGCCGCCGCAAAATGTCGCGCATGGCCTCGGAACGGTTGTGGTAACCCTGGTCGCGAATCAGCGCGTCCAGTTCCTCAGCGAGGCCACGGTCCAGGGAAATGGTCAGGCGTTCCATGGGATTTCCTTTTCAATGCACCGTGCAAACCATGCACGGGTCAAAAGAACGAACGATATGTTGCACCGCTACCGGGCTTTTTTCGCCGGGTAACACGGGAGCACCCTGCAAGGCTTGTTCCAATGCCCCGGGCTGGCCCTGGGCATCGCGTGGCGAGAAGTTCCAGGTGGTCGGGGCGATGATCTGGTAGCGGGCGATTTTCCCGTGCTCCACCTCCAGCCAATGCCCCAGTGCGCCACGTGCCGCTTCGGTCAGGCCGACCGCGCGGCCTTTGTCGGGTAATGCTGCGGCGCGGTAATACGGCTCGCCGGGGCGCAGGGCGATCAACCAGCTTTCCATCAGCGGCACCACCTGCGCCAGCTCCAACAAACGCGCGAGCAGGCGGGTATAAACCGTTGCCGAACAGCGTGCCACGGCATCGCGCAGCAGCGCTTGGCCGGCAATCAACTGACGCGCAATGGCGCCGGTTTCCAGCACCGCGCCGGCCAGGCGCGGGGCTTTGTTCCAGGTATACGCGTCGGTTTTTTCCATCAACGGCTGGGTTTGCCCGTCGGCCGGGTGGCGCGGGCCGCCAGCGTCGTCGAGCCAGGCATGCGCGCTGTCTTCGCGGATATCGTCCAGGTCCAGCGCTTGCGCACACTGGGTGACGCCATTCCACAGGCCGCGCGGGAACACCATCGAGCCGTCGGCTCGCGGATACGCCCCGTAGGAAAGATACAGCCCCGGCCCCGGCCCCAGATGCTCAAGCCCGGTGTCCAGGGCGATTTGCAGAAATTGGCGGAAATCGCCCTGTCCCAGCGCTTCGGCGTGCCATGCCCAGAGCTCGCTTTCGCTGCTCAAACCATTGATACGCTCCAGCGGCGCGGCGAACAGCTCGCTTTCCAGAAACTGCCGGAACTCGCGAACGCGGGTCAGCAGGCGCAGGCGCTCGGCGGCATCGATGGCGCGGGTCGAGCCACCCGGTTGGATCGAGCCGGTGTGCGGCCACTTGCCGCCCAGTGTGCCGATCAAATCCAGCCAGCGTTTGCGCGCAGAAATGGCCAGGCGCTGCTGGCTGCCCTGAAGCGGGGTAAAGCGCGCCACCGCGTCTGGATACCAAGGGCGCTCGGCGTACACCGGGCGCACGAAATCCGGCATGAAAAACAGGTAGAAATGGCTCAAGTGATCGGCGAGGTTTTCGGTGGCGGCCATCAGGTTGATTGCCAGCAGGCCGTTGTCCGGCGGCTGTACGCCGGCCAGCCCGGCCAGGGCGCGGGCGGCGGCGATCGATTGCGACACCGAGCAGATTCCGCAGATGCGTGGCGCGTAGGTCAGCGCATCGAGCGGTGCGTGTTGCAGCAGGATTTGCTCGAAGCCACGGTACATGGTGGCGTTGACCCGTGCCGAACGCACATGACCATCTTCCACGTCCAGTTGTACTTCCAGATCGCCTTCAACCCGATTGAATGGGCCGACCACCAAACGTGACATGCAAACTCCTAACGGCGGGGGGTGCGTACCGACGGCGCGATCAGCGGGTGATCGGACGTCGCATTCTGTTTGACGCGCTTGGGGGTGGCGGACTTGGACAGCGCCGACAGGGCGACGAACCAGGCCTTGGGCATGTCGATGGGCAAACCGATGGGAATGCCCGCCAGCTTCGGCGTGCGCTGAAACGCGTGCCCCGGTTCTTCGAAGCCCGGGGCGGTGCAGTTGATGCAGGCAAACCCGCCACGGGTACACGAGCCCTCGCCATTCCACAGGCGAGTATTGCAGTCGCCGTGGGCCTGGGTGCCTTTGCAGCCCAGGTTTTCCATCATGCAGCCCAGGTCCGAGGGCTTTTCCGCACTGGCTTTGTATTCGTAGAACTCATTGCGCGTGCAGCCCTGATGCACCAGTTGGTCAGCGTAGAAACGCGGACGCCCGATAACGTCCAGATCGGCCTCGGCGAACAGCCCGGCGGCCAGCGCCATCAAGGTGTCGGTCACCCAGCCGGGGTGCGTCGGGCAACCGGCCACGTTGATCACCGGCAAGCCGCGCAACGACCGATAATCGGCACCCAGCAGGCCGCCGCGATGCTCACCGTCAAATTGCAGGCCGCAGGCGTCGGTCGGGTTGCTGCCCGCAGCGGTGATGCCTCCGTAGGCCGCACAAGTGCCGATGCCCAAGGTGTATTCGGCCACCGCCGCGAGTTTGCGCACCCAGTCGATCATCGGCGCATCGGTGCCCGCCAGCATGTGAAAGCGCCCGGTGCCGTGCGGGCCGCGCAGCAATGAGCCTTCGATGCACAAGGCATCGAGCCGGGTACGACCTTGCAGGCAGTCCTCCAGGATATCCAGCACCTGATCACCGCTTTCAAGGGACAGCGATGGATGCCAGAGCAACTCAATCCCCGCACTGCGCCACATCGCGGAAAAATCCTGGGTATCGGCGCACAGCAAGGACATGTTGCAACCACCGCAACCGCCCGATTGCAGCCACAGCACTCGGAATGGGGTGTTCATCGGGCTTCCTCCAGGCCAAGACGGCGCAATTTCTGGCGCAGGCCCACGCGTGACAAGCCCAGTTCACGGGCCGCATGGGTTTTGTTCCAGCGGTGACGCAGCAGCGATTCCTTGAGTATGGTCGCTTCGATAGCGTCCAGTTGTTCTTGCAACGTGCCCGTGGGAGGCGACAGGCGTATGTCGTTGGTGTTGCGTCCCTGGCCCTGCATGACGCGCCAGGAAAACGAATGAGCACCGATTTGCGAGCCTTCCGACAACGCAGCGGCGCGGTAGATTTCGTTGCGCAACTCGCGAATATTACCGGGCCACGGGTAACCGATCAGGCTCGCCAGGGCGTCGTCGGCGAAGTGCAGGTTTGGCAGGTCCAGTTCCAGGCGGGCATCGTCGAGCAGCTTTTTGGCGATGGGCATCAGGTCGGCGGTGCGCTCGCGCAACGGCGGCAAGCCCAGGCTGACCGTGGACAGCCGGTAATAAAGGTCGCTGCGAAAACGTCCGGTGGCGACATCTTGCTCCAGGTCGCGATGGGTCGCCGCGATCACCCGCACATCGACCCGTACCGTGCTCGAGGCGCCGACCGGGCGCAGTTCGCCCTCTTGCAAGACGCGCAACAACTTGACCTGAAAAGCCGGCGAGGTGTCGCCGATTTCATCGAGTAGCAAGGTACCGCCATTGGCACGCTGGAACAGCCCGATGTGATCCTGATGCGCGCCGGTGAAGGCGCCGCGCTTGTGCCCGAACAGCTCGGACTCCAGCAAGGTATCGGGCAGCGCCGCGCAGTTCTCCATGACAAAGGCATTACTCGCACGCGGGCTGGCGTAATGGATGGCGCGGGCCAGCAGTTCTTTGCCCGTGCCCGATTCGCCCAGCAGCAGCACCGACAAATCATAGCGGGCGACCCGGGCGGCCAACTCACAGACCGCATCCAGCGGGCCGCCGGGGCTGCGCACGATGCGCGAGAAATCGAAGGTGTCGCGTACCCGCTCCAGGGTTTCGCGGCTGCGGCGACGCAGCGCTGGCGTACCGGCGCGCAGTTCCAGGTCCAGTCGCTGCATATGGTTTTGCAACGATTGGCTCTCGACCGCATTGCGCACGGTGTTGAGCAGGTTTTCAGGCAGCCAGGGCTTGAGCAGGTACTGATAGATACCGGCCTGATTGACGCCCGCGATGATGTCTTCCGAATCGGTGTAGCCCGACAGCACGATGCGGACCACCCCCGGCCAGCGCTCGCGCACTTCCTTGAGAAATTCGATACCGCTGACATGGGGCATGCGCTGGTCACAGAGGATCACCGCGACCACATGCTGTTCCAGCAGTTCGCGTGCTTGCCCGGCCGACTCGGCCAGCAGCACCTGGAATTCCTGATCGAGTACCCGGCGTAACGATTCGCGCGAACGCAGCTCATCGTCCACTACCAGGATCATGGGCAAGTCGGATTGCGAGTCGAATGGGGAGGTCATGAGTCAGCGAAAGGCCGATTATTGAAGTTCATTGCAACATTATGTTGCTGCAAGTCATGGCGTCGATGGTAGCACGGTGCCAAAAGCAGACGAGGGTTTTCCTTCTGAGGAGGCCGCCCTGTTCAATTGTTTTCTGGTCTGCTTCGTCGTCCTCGCCAGCAAATTCCCAGGAGGCTATGGCGCCGGGCGCGGCGCAGCGACCAGCCGAAATTCATGCCCACAGCCGCCAGCAGGATGGCGCTGTACAGCAGGGTCGACATGAGATCACACCGATAATGGCCAGGTAACTCCAGGCGCCCTCCCCGGGCGCCTTAGAGCACGTGGTGCTGTGCAGTGGCGCAAATCCTAGCCCGATTCAGGACACCTTCGGCTGTCCATCAGACGCCGTCACGCCCCCATCCACCGGCAAGTTCACCCCATTGACGAAACTCGCATCCGGGCTGGCCAAAAACGCAATCGCTGCCGCCACTTCGCTGGGCAAGGCCTCGCGCTGCATCGGGATGCGCTCGTTGAATTTGTCACGAATAGACTGTTCCCAATCCCAGGTCATTGCCGTACGCGTCAGGCTTGGGCATACCGCGTTGGCACGCACACCCTGGGCGCCATGATCCAGCGCCAGGGCCCGGGTGAAGTTGACCACCGCGCCCTTGCTCGCGCAGTAGAACGCCGCGCCCCAGTCGCCGCCCAACCCAGAAACAGAGGCGGTGCTGACAATATTACCCTTGCTTTGAATCAGGTGCGGCAACGCCAGCTTCGAGCAGAAAATCACCCCGTCGATGTTCACCGAGGCGATCTTGCGCCAGTCGGCTTCCGTGGTTTCAAGGGTGGTGCCGGGAATATGTACGCCGGCGTTATTGACCAGCACATCCAGCCGACCGAAACGCTCGATGGTTGCGTCGATCATCTGCTGTACCGAAGCCATGCTCGACACGTCGACCTTCACCGCCAGTACCTTGTCGACTGGTAGCTCGCTGGCCACCGCTTGGGCTTTTTCAAGGTTCCAGTCGGCCAACACCACATTCGCACCCTCATCGGCAAAACGCCTCGCGGTGGCTTCGCCGATGCCGGCTGCGGCGCCGGTGACCAATACGACTTTGTTCTGAAAACGTTGCATCGCTGCTTCCTTCTGCGGATGAACAATCGCGGCTCCAACACTCCGGAACCGCTGTCTTTTACTGATGCAGAGCCTTGCCACTGGCGGCCAACACCGCTTCGTGCATAGCTTCGCTCAATGTCGGGTGGGCGAAGATGACCTGGCTCAAGGCCTGGGCAGTCGCCTCCAGGCTATGGGCGATGCCAAAACCCTGGATCTGCTCGGTCACTTCCGGCCCAACCATATGTGCCCCCAGCAACTCGCCGCTGTCCGCATCGAAAATGGTCTTCACAAACCCCTTGGCCTCGCCCAACGCCAGGGCCTTGCCGTTGGCCTGATAGTCGAATCGGCCAATGTTCAGGTGCTTGCCGCTGGCCCTGGCCGCCGCTTCTGTCAGGCCCAGGCTGGCCACTTGCGGACGGGCGTAGGTGCACCCCGGAATAAAGGCTTTGTCCAGCGGGTGAACCCCGTCCACCCCGGCCAGTTTCTCGACACACAACACCCCTTCATGGCTGGCTTTGTGAGCCAGGCACGGCGCGCCAGCGACATCGCCGATGGCGTAGAGCCCGGCGACATTGGTGCGGCACCAGGGGTCTGTCTTGATAAACCCGCGCTCAATCTCCACCCCCAGCGCCTCCAACCCCAGGTCTTCAGTGTTGGCCTGAATCCCGGCGGCCAGCAGCACACGCTCCACCACCAGCACCTCTTCGCGACCATCGGCCAGGCGCAAGGTACAGCGCGCCTGATCGGCCTCACTGAATACTTCGGTCACAGTGGCCTGGGTCAGCACCCGGATACCGCGCTGTTCGAACTCGCGCTGCACCAGGCTGGCCACTTCCTGGTCTTCGACCGGCATGATCTGGCGCGCCACTTCCACCAGGGTCACGGCGCAGCCCAGGTCGTGGTAGAGGCTGGCAAACTCCACGCCAATGGCTCCCGAACCCACAATCAGCAAGGACGCCGGTACGGTCTGCGGCACCAGCGCCTCGAAGTAGCTCCAGATGCGTTGCCCGTCCGGCACTATCGCCGGCAGCGAGCGCGGCCGGGCGCCGGTGGCGAGGATGATGTGCTTGGCCCCAAGGGCCCGCTCACCCTCGCCCGAGGTGACACTGACACGCCCCTTGGCAGTCACGCGGGCACGGCCGTCAACCACCGTCACACCGTTTTTCTTGAGCAAATAGGCAATACCACCGGTGAGCGTTTTCGACACGTCCCGGCTGTGGGCCACCAGTTTCTGGATATCGAACTGAATGTTCTCGGCGCTGAAACCAAAGGCCTCCAGGTGCCGCAAGGTATGGGCCACCTCCGCGCCCTTGAGCATGGCCTTGGTAGGAATGCAGCCCCAGTTCAGGCAGATACCGCCCAAGTGCTGTTTTTCCACCAGGGCGGTATTGAGGCCCAGTTGCGCGGCACGAATCGCCGCCACATATCCGCCAGGGCCACCGCCGATAATCAGCACATCAAATTGATCGCTCATGGCAACTCCTAGACCAGCATCAGGGTGGGGTTTTCCACCAGGCGCTTGAGTTCCTTGAGGAAGGTCGCCCCCAACGCACCGTCGATAACCCGGTGGTCGCAAGACAACGACACGCTCATTTGCGTGCGTACCGCAGGTTGTCCTTCATGGGCCACCACGCGCTTTTCTCCGGCGCCGATGGCCAGGATTGCCCCTTGGGGTGGGTTGATAATCGCGTCGAACTGGCGCACACCGAGCATGCCCAGGTTGGAGATGCTGAAGGTGCCACCCTGGAACTCCTCGGGTTTCAAGGTACCGGCCTTGGCCCTGGTCGCCAGGCTGAGCATTTCCCCGGAGACTTCGGCCAGGCTCTTGCGGTTGGCCTGGCGGATGATTGGCGTGATCAGGCCGCCGGGCAACGCCACGGCAATGGAAATGTCTGCATCGCGGTAGCGCCGTACTTCCTGGCGCTCGTCGTCGTATTGCACATTGACGTCGGGCACCTTGACCAGCGCCTGGGCGCAAGCCTTGATCAGCAGATCGTTGACCGAGATTTTCACCCCCGGCACCGAGGCGTTGATCTCAGCGCGCAATGCAAGCAAGCGCTCCAGATCAAAATCCGCATGCAGGCGAAAGTGCGGCGCATCACGTTTGGAGGCTTGCAGGCGCGCGGCAATGGCCTTGCGCATGCCGTTCATGGGCAGGGTTTCAAACGCCTCGCGACTATCAACCGTCGGCGCAGCCTGGGCCTGTGGCACCGCATCGGCGCCCCGGGCTTGGAGCACATCGGCCTTGCACACCCGACCGCGAGTGCCTGTAACGCGGCAGTCGTGGAGGTTGATGCCCCACTGCTGCGCCAGACGCCGGGCCACCGGTGTGGCGAGAACCTGGCTGTCATCGAGGCGCGAAGGTGCGGCCTGATTGGCTTTTTGCGCAGCCGCTCGGCTGGCGACTTGCCCGCCCTCGGCGCGCACTGCGGCTTCAATATCCGCCACGCTGATGCGCCCTTCACGGCCCGAACCAGGCACCCGGCTCAGGTTGATATTGAGCTGCGCCGCCAGTTTCAATGCATGGGGCGTGGCGAACAACGCTTCGTCACTGGCGCCCAGCAACGCCTGTGGCACCTGCCAGGCGCCCGGCGTCTTGACCGACGGTTGCGACGCAGCGGCCGGCGCGCTGGCGGCCAACTTGACCAGCGGTTGTGCCGTGGTCTCAGCGGGTACCGATTCAGAAACTGGCGCCGGCTCAGCGACGCCACGCTGCGCCAGATACGCATCGATCTCAGCATCGCTGACCGAAGCGTCGGCGACAATCCCCAGCACACCGCCCACGGGAATGGTTTGCCCCGGTTGCGCCACTTTGCGCCGCAACACACCGGCAAAAGGCGCCTGCATCACGTTGGAAATCTTGCTGGTTTCAATCTCGCAGACTTCCTGCTGCGCGGCGAAGCTGTCGCCTTCCTCGATCAGCCAGTCAGTCAGCGTGCCCTCTTCCATCGACAGTCCCCATTTGGGCACTTCGATTGCGCGGATATCACTCATGGTCAGCCCTCCATCACTTTGCGAACGGCGGCTTCGATGCGTTGTACGCTAGGGATCCACGCTTGCTCCAGCACCGGTGAGAACGGAACCGGGGTGTGCGGCGGCGTGACCATGATGATCGGCGCCTTGAGGTGGTAAAACGCCTGGGACACGATCAGCGCGGCAATGTCATGGGCAAAGCCGATGCGCGCGGCCGACTCGTCGACAATCACCACGCGCCCGGTAGAGGCCACGGATTCAAGAATGCCCTCTTCGTCCAACGGCGACACGGTGCGCGGGTCCACTACCTCCACAGAGATCCCTTCAGCCGCCAGTTTGTCCGCCACCTCATTGGCTTTGTGCACCATGGCTGCCAGGGCAATGATGGTGACGTCGGTGCCTTCGCGGGTGTAGTTGGCGACGCCAAAAGGGATGGTGTAGGCGTGCTCGGGCACTTCGCCCTTGATGTCGTAGAGGATCTTGTGTTCACAGAACACCACCGGGTCGTCATCGCGGATCGCCTGGATCAGCAGGCCTTTGACGTCGTAAGGGCTGGACGGCACCACCACCTTGAGGCCCGGGGTGGTCGCGAAGATGTTGTAGGGCGACTGCGAGTGCTGGGCGGCCGCGGAGAACCCGGCGCCAATCATGCCGCGAATCACCAGCGGGGCCTTGGCCTTGCCGCCGAACATGTAACGGAACTTCGCCGCCTGGTTGTAGAGCATGTCGTGGCACACGCCGAAGAAATCCATGAACATCAACTCGGCCACCGGCCGCAGACCGGTCACCGCTGCGCCTGCGGCCATGCCGACGATCGCCGACTCGGTGATCGGTGTGTCGATCACCCGGGACGAGCCGAACTGGGTCCACAAGCCTTTGGTCACCCCCAGCACGCCACCGAAGGCTTCGCCCTTGCTGCCGACCTCGGCGGTACCGGCCTGGCCGCCGCAAACGTCTTCCCCGATCAACACGACGCGCGGATCGAGTTCCATCTCCTGGGCCAGGGCTTCTTTGACTGCTTCACGAAAAGTACGAATTGCCATATTCCAAATCCTCAGTAAGAGACGTAAACGTCGGTCAGCAGGTTGTCCACCGATGGGTAATCGGCGATGCGAGCCTTGGCCACCGCGTCATCGACCTGGGCCTGGACCTCGTCATCGATGGCTTGCAGTTCCTCTGCGGATATTTGCCCCTCGACTTGCTTACTGAAAATTTGCAGCGGGTCGTTGTCTCGGCGCAGGCGCTCCACTTCGCCGTCGGCGCGATACAGCATCGGGTCGCCTTCGAAATGCCCGTGCCAGCGGTGGGCAACAGCCTCGATGGCACTCGGGCCTTCACCATTGCGTGCCCGCTCCACCGCGACGGCTACGGCTTCGTAGACGGCAAAGAAGTCGGTACCGTCGACCTTCACCGCAGGCATGCCGAAGCTGGCGGCGCGGTTGGCGATATCCCGGCCACCGACCGCGTAATCGTGGCCGGTGGCCTCACCGAAACCGTTGTTCTCGAACACGAATACCGTTGGCAACTTGAGCACCACGGCCATGTTCATGGCTTCAAATACCAGGCCTTGGTTGGAGCCACCGTCGCCGGTGAACGACACCGCCACATTGCGCGTGCCCAGGGTTTTCGCCGTGAGTGCGGCGCCAATGGCCAGGGGCGGTGCGCCGCCGACGATGGCGTTGGCGCCCAGCATGCCCTTGCTCAGGTCGGCAATGTGCATGGAGCCGCCCTTACCCCGGCACAGGCCCGACTCCTTGCCAAAGATCTCCGCCATCATGCCGTGCAGGTCACAGCCCTTGGCGATGCAGTGGCCGTGACCACGGTGAGTCGAGCCGATATAGTCAGCGTCCGTCAGGTTCTCGCAGACGCCAACGGCGATTGCTTCCTCGCCGCTGTACAAGTGGATGAAGCCGGGGATATCCCCAGTGGTGTTTTCCTGGTGCAGCCGCTCCTCGAACACGCGAATCTCGCGCATCTTGCGATAGGCCTGAAGCAGTTTTGACTTGCTAAGCGACATGGGCTCGCCCTCATCTCTGGTTTTTTATAGGGGGGTCGATGACCTGAATCAGGCGACCGACGATGGCGTGGCGGTACGGTAAGAGGCTCTGGCCGATGCCATAACTACCCGGATGGGGGGGCGGTAATTGCCGCTTGAGGGGATTAACCTTGCAAAACGAGGGTCTACAAAAATAATGATCGATACTCGACCACACCAAGACGACCATCCATGGATCACCTGACATTGCCTGCCTACAGCCAGGGCGCGTTCAGCCTCCGTCATGGCTTGCCGCTGATCAGCACCAAGCTCGGCCCGCCCCGCGCGGCCGGCACCCTGCTGAGCCGCTCGCGCCTGCTGGAAAAACTCGACCTATTGCACGAACGCAGTCTGGCACTGGTGTGCGGCGCGGCCGGTTTCGGCAAGACCACCCTGCTCAGCCAATGGCGCCAGTGCCTGCTCGACCAGGGCCACAGCGTGGCGTGGTTGAGCCTGGACGAGCAGGACGATAGTCCCGAATACTTTCGTCGTTATCTGCTGGCCGCCCTGCGCAGCGCCGACCCGGCCTTGGCCGATTTGACCGGCGACCTGCAGCCGTCCGCACAAGGCTTTATGCGCGCCTTGATCAACCAACTCAACCTGCGCCAACAGCCGCTGTATTGGGTGCTAGACGATGTGCATCTGGTCCGCCATCAGTTGATAGAGCAAGACCTGCTGGAACTGGTGCTGCACGCCCCCGCTTGCCTGCACCTGTTGATTGGCAGCCGTAACGCCGCGCAATTGCCCTTGAGCCGCCTGCGCGCACGCAACCAACTGGTGGAAATCGACGCCAACGCGTTGCGCTTCAACCTCGACGAAGCAGCGGGCTATTTTTCCCGCACCACCGATCTCAAGCTGGACACCGCCGACCTGCAACGCCTGCTGAGCCTGACCGAAGGCTGGATCACCGGGATCCAGATGGCATCCTTGGCACCGCCCACCGGCAGTGACCCGGTGCGCCGCTGGGCACATCTGGAACGCGGATCGCGGGTGATCGGTGGTTATCTGCAAGACGTGGTGCTGGAGCCTCTGCCGCCCCGGGTGCAGAGCTTCCTGCTGCACACCTCGATCCTCAATCGCTTCACCGCGTCTTTGTGCAACGCCATTACCGGGCGCGAGGACGGCGAACAGATGCTAGGGTTCATCGAACAGCACAACCTGTTCATTTGCTCCCTCGATCCCCAGGGGCATTGGTTCCGCTACCACGCGCTGTTTGCCGAGACCCTTCACCAGCGTCTGTCCGCCAGCAACACCGATGTTGCCCAACTGCATCAACGCGCCAGCAACTGGCTGGCCGCCCATCAATACTGGGCTGAAGCCATCCGCCATGCCTTGGCCGCCGGACAACTGGCCAACAGCACCACCTGTGCCGACAAGGGTGCCCAGTCCCTCGCCGAAGAAGGCGATATCGACACCCTGGTGCGCTGGCTGCAAAACCTGCCGCTGAGCGCCTTGTCGCCCCTGGACGAGCAACGCATCGACCTGCAACTGAACCTGAGCTGGGCCCTGGCCCACCACTTTCGTTTCGACGAATCACGGCAGTTGCTGCTCGACCTGCACCCGTTGCTGGAACAGCCCGGCGTCAGCCCGCGCCTGCTGATCAAACGCCAGGTGATCTGCGCGATCAACGAGTCCTTCGCCGAACGCATCAGCCAGGGCCTGGAGCATGTGGAACCGCTACTGGCGCAGTTGCCCAGCGGGGATCGCTGGGTCGATGGCCTGGTGTGCAACATCCTCAGTTACGACTATCTGGTGCGCGGGCGTTATCAGGATGCGCAAGCCGTGCAACGGCACATGCCATGCCCGGCGACGCCTTCGGAGAACCTGTTTGTCAGTGTCTACCGCGCTTTTATTCTGGGCCTGAGCCATGTCCGCCAGGCGGACCTGGAGAGCGGCGAGCACTATTACCGCCAGGCCCTGGTACACGCCGAGCAACTGACAGGGGCGCAATCGAGCGGCAGCGCCACCCTCACCGCGCTGCTCGCCGAACTGTGGTACGAACGCGGTGACTGGCAGGCCTTGCACCGCGAACTGCAGCCACGGCTGCGTCAGGTGGACGCGATTGCGCCGCTCGATGCCCTGTTCAGCGCCTACCGCGCCCTGGCCCGCAGTGCGTTACACGCAGGCGACTACAGCCAGGCGCATCGTCTGCTGGAACACGCCCAACAACTGGCAACGCTACGGCGCTGGCCACGCCTGCAAGGGTTGCTGCTGGCCGAACAGATTCAGGCGCACCTTCACAGCAACGCCCCGTCCCAGGCCCGCCACTTGCTCCAGCAACTGGCCGACTTGAGCAGCCACCACCGGGCCGAGGCACCTTTGCACCAGGCCCTTGAGCGCAACCATCGAGTCAGCCATGCGTGTGTATTGGCCAATGACGGCAAACATGGCGAAGCCGCCCGCACCTGGGCACTGCAAGTGGATGAGGATGAGCGCGGCGGGCAAGTCCTCGATGGCTTGCGCGCACGTACGCACTGGGCGCTGAGCCTGTGGCGCGATGGCCAGGGCAAACAGGCGATGGAGGTGTTGCTGCCGGTGCTGGATACCGCACGCCGCCAACATATGAAACAGACATTACTCGACAGCGGCGCCGAGCTGACGGACCTGCTCAGCGCCCTCAAGGATCTCAAGGCACCGTTCAAAGACTACATACAAAGCCTGCTGGACTCGACGCCCATCACCGAGCCTGACCTGGGCTGTGCCCTGAGCGAGCGCGAAAGCCAGACGCTGTTGCTGGTGGCTCAAGGGCAATCGAACAAGGAGATCGCCCGCAGCCTGGACATCTCCAGCGAGACCGTGAAATGGCATTTGAAGAATCTCTACGCCAAGCTCCAGGTCACCAGTCGCATCCAGGCCATGAGCCGGGCCCGGGAGCTTAGTCTGCTCGATTAGGCGCCGGGCGCTGGCCTAGAAGTTCGCCGGGGTATTCGCGCTGATGATTTCCGCCTCATCCTGCCCGATATTGCGGAACCTGTGGGGCAAGGTGGTGGGGAAGTAATACCCATCCCCTGGGTTCAATATGCTGACCTGGCCATCGACAGTGAGTTCGACGGTGCCACGGGTGACGAGGCCGCACTCCTCGCCTTCGACATGCACGATCGGCTCTTCGCCGGAACTGGCGCCGGGTGCGTACTGCTCGCGCAGAAAGCGCATCTGGCGGCTGGGGATCGGCGCGCCCACCAGCAGCAGGCGCAGGCCGTCGCGACCCAGGTCGGGCTGTTCGTTGGCGCGGAAGACGTACTGGTGTTCGCGTGGCGGCTGGTCGAAGGTGAAAAAGTCCGCCAGGGACATGGGGATGCTTTCCAGCAGCTTTTTCAGGGAACTGACAGAGGGACTGACGCGATTCTGTTCGATCAGGGAAATGGTGGCGTTGGTCACGCCGCTACGACGGGCCAGCTCGCGCTGGGAGAGTTTGTAGCTTTCGCGAACGAGTTTGAGTCGGGTGCCCGTGTCCATAGCTGCCTTATATAAGGGGTGAGTGTCGTGATGTTTATCGGTTGCGATAGCGTTGCAGGAGCTGGGGCGAGCGCGGGCAGGCAATGTTGCGAAATTCGCCGATTACCCGACCCGGAAACCTGAAAGGCGGCTATTAAATCACGTTTGCGGGTGGAGCTGTAGCGCTGCTGAATATGCCTGCATGCGCAAAAAAAGCAAGCCCGCGGCCGCGGCCGAAGGTGGCGTGGGCCGGGGGCTCGCGGCGCGTGTGTGGCTGACCGGTCAAATACCGAGTCGGTCGCGCAGGGCGTAGTAGGCGGCGCCCATGGCCGTCAGCGGGGCCTGGAAGGTGCGGCCGCCGAACATCGGCATGTGCGGCAGCGAGGCGAAGGCGTCGAAGCGTTCGGCGTCACCGCGGATCACTTCGCTGATCAGCTTGCCCGCGAGGTGCGAACAGGTGACGCCGTGGCCGCTATACCCTTGCATGTAGTAGGCGTTCTTTTCGATACGGCCGAATTGCGGCATGCGCGACATGGTCAGCAGGAAGTTGCCGGTCCAGCGGTAGTCGATCTTGACGTTTTTCAACTGCGGGAAGGTCTTGAGGATCTTCGGCCGGATCAGTTGTTCGATGTCGTCCGGCTCGCGGGCGCCGTAGACCACGCCGCCGCCGTACAGCAAACGGTTGTCAGCGGTCAGACGGTAATAGTCGAGCAGGTAGTTGCAGTCTTCGACGCAGTAATTGTGGGTAATCAGGCTGCGTGCCACTTCCTCCGACAGCGGCTCGGTGACCACGATCTGCGAGCCGCAGGGCATGCTTTTGCGCGTCACCCGTGGGTCGAGATTCTGCGGCAGGTAGGCGTTGCCGGCGATCAGCAGGTACTTGGCGCGAACCACACCCTTGGCCGTGCGTACCACGTTGGGTTCGCCGTAGGTGATTTCCTCGGCCGCCGATTGTTCGAAGATCTTGCCGCCCAGGCCGATAATCGCGCTGGCTTCGCCCAGGGCCAGGTTCAGCGGATGGACGTGGCCGCCCTGCTTGTCCAGCAGGCCGCCGATGTAATTTTCACAGCCCACTTCGTTTGCCATGTCTTTGGCGTCGAGCAGTTGCAGGTTGCGGTTGCCATAGCGCTCCCAACTGTTTTTCTGTTCGACCAGGCCCTTGAGCTGTTTTTTGTTCAATGCGGCGAAGATCCCGCCCGGGCGGTAGTCGCACTGGATGTCGTAGTGCTGGATGCGCTGGCGAATGATCTCGGCGCCTTCGAACATCATGCTGCCGAGGATTTCGGCGCTCTTTTCGCCGTAGCGCTGCTCGATGACATCCACGTCACGGCTGTAGGAATTGACCAGTTGCCCGCCGTTGCGCCCGCTGGCGCCAAAGCCGACCTTGGCCGCTTCGAGCACGGTGACGCTGTAGCCGGCTTCCGCCAGGAACAGCGCCGACGACAGGCCGGTGTAGCCGGCGCCGATGACACAGACATCACACTCGACCAACTCTTCAAGCACAGGGAAGTCGCCGGTGTGGTTGCGGGTCGCGGCGTAATAGCTGTTTACATGGGGTTGCATGGTTAGGACTCCCTGGAGACTGGCCGGCACGCGCCGGCAATCGCCGTTGTTATTTGGGCTTAGAGCTTGATCCAGGTGGCTTTGAGCTCGGTGTACTTGTCAAAGGCGTGCAGCGACTTGTCGCGGCCATTGCCCGACTGTTTAAAGCCGCCGAACGGCGCGGTCATGTCGCCGCCGTCGTACTGGTTGACCCACACGCTGCCGGCACGCAGGCCCCGGGCAAAGCGGTGGGCGCGGCTGAGGTCGGCGGTCCACACTGCGGCGGCCAGGCCGAAGATGCTGTCGTTGGCGATCGACAGCGCTTCTTCTTCGGTGTCGAAGCTGATCAGCGACAACACCGGGCCGAAGATTTCTTCGCGGGCGATGGTCATGGCATTGGTCACGCCGTCGAAAACCGTCGGCTCCACGTACTGGCCACCGGTGTCTTGCAGGGCGCGCTGGCCGCCAACCAAGAGTTGGGCGCCCTGCTCTTTGCCGATCTCGATGTAGCGCAACACGTTGTCCAGTTGCCGCTGATCGACCACTGCCCCGACCTTGGTCGCCGGGTCCAGTGGATGCCCCGGCTTCCAGGCCTGGAACGCCTCCACCAGCAGCGCAATGAAGGGCTCGCGGATCGACCGCTGCACCAGCAGGCGCGAACCGGCCACGCAGACTTCGCCCTGGTTGAAGGCAATCGCTGCAGCCGCAGCGGCGGCGGCAGCGCGCAAGTCCGGGGCATCGGCGAACACCACATTGGGGCTCTTGCCACCGGCCTCCAGCCACACCCGTTTCATATTGCTCTGGCCGGAATACACCAGCAGTTGCTTGGCCACCGCGGTGGAGCCGGTAAAGGCCAGCACATCCACATCCCTATGCAAGGCCAGCGCCTTGCCGACGGTGTGGCCGTAGCCCGGCAGCACGTTGAACACGCCTGGGGGAATGCCGGCCTCAAGCGCCAGTTGGGCCAGGCGAATGGCGGTCAGCGGCGACTTTTCCGAAGGTTTGAGGATGAACGAGTTACCCGCCGCCAGGGCCGGCGCGAACTTCCAACTGGCCATGATCATTGGGAAGTTCCACGGCACGATGGCCGCGACCACGCCGCAGGGTTCGCGGGTGATCAGGCCCAACTGGTCGTGGGGCGTGGGCGCCACTTCGTCGTAGAGCTTGTCGATGGCCTCGGCGCTCCAGCGGATCGCGTTGGCGGTGGCCGGTACGTCGATGGCCATGGAGTCGCCAATCGGCTTGCCCATGTCGAGGGTTTCCAGGAGCGCCAGTTCTTCCTGGTGTTCGAGGATCAGATCGGCGAAACGGATCAGCACGCGCTTGCGCGCCGCCGGGGCCTGCAAGCGCCAGATCCCGGATTCGAACGCCTGGCGTGCAGCGATTACCGCGGCGTCGGCGTCGGCCTCATCGGTGCTGGCGACCGTGGCCAGAAAACGCCCGTCCACCGGGCTGATGCTGTCAAAGGTTTCGCCGCTGGCGGCCCAACGGTATTCGCCGCCGATAAAGGCCCGGCCTTCAAGGTTCAGGGACTGGAAGTACTGCTCCCAGTCGTTGCGATGCTTGGTCATAGGGTGTGCTCAACGCAAAAAGTGGGAGGGCCGTCAGACCGTGTGCAGGTACCAGTTGTACTCAAGGTCGGAGATCGAGTTTTCGAACTCGGCCAGTTCGCTTTCCTTGCACGCGACAAACACGTCGATGTACAGCGGGTCGATGTACCGGGCCATGACCTCGCTGTCGTCCAGCTCGCGCAGGGCGTCGCGCAGGTTGTTGGGCAGGCTCTGCTCGTTCTGCTCGTAGGAGTTGCCTTCGACCGGCGCCCCCGGCTCGATCTTGTTGGTCAAGCCGTGGTGGATACCGGCCAATACCGAGGCCATCAGCAGATAAGGGTTGGCGTCGGCGCCGGCCACCCGGTGCTCGATACGCACGGCATCCGCCGCGCCGGTCGGCACGCGCACGGCCACGGTGCGGTTGTCGATACCCCAGCTCGGCGAGTTCGGCACATAGAACTGCGCACCGAAGCGGCGGTAGGAGTTGACGTTCGGGCAGAGAAACGCCATCTGCGCCGGCAGGGTTTCCAGCACGCCGCCGATGGCGTGACGCAGGGCGTCGTTGGTCTCGGGGTCTTCGCTGGCGAAGATGTTGTTGCCCTGTTTGTCGAGGATCGAGATGTGTACATGCAAGCCATTACCGGCCTGGCCCGGGTAGGGCTTGGCCATAAAGGTGGTGTCCATCTCGTGGTCGTAGGCGATGTTTTTCACCAGGCGCTTGAGCAGTACCGCGTAGTCGCAGGCTTTGATCGGGTCGCTGACGTGGTGCAGGTTGACCTCGAACTGCGCCGGGGCGCTTTCCTTGACGATGGCGTCGGCAGGGATGCCCTGCTCTTTCGCGCCTTCGAGGATGTCCTGCAGGCAATCGACGTATTCGTCGAGGTCATCGATCAGGTAGACCTGGGTCGAATGCGGGCGCTTGCCGGAGATTGGCGAGCGCGGCGCTTGCGGACGGCCGTTCACGTTGTCCTGGTCGATCAGGTAGAACTCCAGCTCGAACGCGGCGCAAATGGTCAGGCCCAGTTCGTCGAACTTGCTCACCACCTGGCGCAGCACTTCCCGTGGGTCGGCGAAGAACGGCTGGCCCTCGAGTTCATGCATGGTCATCAACAGCTGCGCGGTGGGGCGCTTCTGCCAGGGCTCGATGCTCAGGGTGTCGGGGATCGGGTAGCAGATGCGGTCGGAGTCGCCGATATCCAGGCCCAGGCCAGTGCTTTCCACAGTGGAGCCATTGATGTCCAGGGCAAACAACGACGCGGGGAGGTTGATGCCTTTTTCATACACCTTATGCAAGGCGGTGCGTTCGATACGCTTGCCGCGCACCACGCCATTCATGTCTGCAATCAGCAGATCGACGTACAGGACCTCCGGGTGTTTTTTCAGAAAGGCGTTGGCTTCGTTGAGCTGAACGGTACGCAGTGGGACCGACATGATGCACCTATGTGTTAATTATTATGTTCAAAGCTGTTTCGTGGCAGCAGTCAATCCGAAAGCCAAAGTGAAGTCAATAGCGAGAACGGGCACCGCTCGTTAATTATATTGGTAGCCATAGCACCAAAATTGGGCGCCAACCCAACCAATCAACACAAACACACTCGCAAGCGTTTAGAATTTTTTACATTGAAGTTGTTAATTAAAATCAACGGAGATAAGCTCTGGAAAAACTCGTTCCAGCGTGAATTTCGAGGTGATAAAAATGGCACTCAAGCCATTGATCGGTGTTACAGCGTGCGTCAAAGAGATTGGCTTGCACCCCTACCATGTCAGCGGCGACAAGTATTTGCGTGCTGTCAGCGTCGCGGCCCTCGGGCTGCCGGTGATCATTCCTTCCCTGGCGGACCTCTGCGAGATCAAGGACCTGCTGCACTACGTCGACGGCCTGCTGTTCACCGGCTCGCCGTCCAATGTCGAACCCTTCCACTATCAAGGCGCTCCCAGCGCGCCGGGCACCGCCCATGACCCGCAACGCGACGCCACCACCCTGCCCCTGTTGCGGGCTGCGGTGGCGGCCGGCGTGCCAGTCCTCGGCATCTGCCGCGGCTTCCAGGAAATGAACGTGGCCTTTGGCGGCAGCCTGCACCAGAAGGTGCATGAACTGCCGGGCTTTATGGACCACCGCGAAGCCGACGACCCGCGCCTCGACGTCCAGTACGCCCCGGCGCACCCGGTGGCGATCCAGCCCGGCGGCGTGTTCGAGGCCATGGGCCTGGCCGGCGAGATCCAGGTCAACTCGATCCACAGTCAGGGCATCGACCGCCTGGGTGACGGCCTGCGGGTCGAGGCCCTGGCCCCGGATGGCCTGATCGAAGCCGTTTCCGTGGAGCACAGCCAGGCGTTTGCCTTTGGCGTGCAGTGGCACCCGGAATGGCAGGTCCTGTCGAACCCGGCCTACCTGAGTATTTTCCAGGCCTTTGGCGATGCCTGCCGGCAACGTGCCGCGCAGCGTCAGCGCCTTTGACACCAGGCGGCCCGCACCGGGCCGCCAGCACTCGCTTTACCGATTGACACGCCCTGCCCACGCGGCGCGCGCACCTGTGTGCGCCTGCCGTGCGGCGTGAACGGCAATACCCGAACAACAACAAGCAAGGCCAGGCAGCCAGGACGGCGGTGCCGAATAAACCTGCATTGCACTGAGGGTGCAGGTTTGCAATCAACCTTATTACGTCAGGCCGCATTGGCCCGACGACCTGTTGGGAGTTTCACATGGCAAACGCCTCCAGCATTTATCGCAAGGCACTGGAAGGTCATCAGCAACCGCAAAAGGTGCTGGTGAAGATCGACCGCGTGACCAAGAAGTTCGACGAAACCGTGGCCGTGGACGATGTGTCCCTGGAGATCCACCAGGGCGAGATCTTCGCCCTGCTCGGCGGTTCGGGTTCGGGCAAATCCACCCTGCTGCGCATGCTCGCCGGTTTCGAACGGCCCACCGAAGGCCGCATCCTGCTGGATGGCGTGGACATCACCGAGATGCCGCCCTATGAGCGGCCGATCAACATGATGTTCCAGTCCTATGCCCTGTTCCCGCACATGACCGTGGCCCAGAACATCGCCTTCGGCCTCAAGCAGGATCGCCTGCCAGCCGGCGAGATCGAGGCGCGGGTCGAGGAAATGCTCAAGCTGGTCCACATGACCCAATACGCCCGGCGCAAACCCCACCAGCTCTCCGGCGGCCAGCGCCAGCGCGTGGCCCTCGCCCGTTCCCTGGCCAAACGCCCGAAACTGCTGTTGCTCGACGAACCCATGGGCGCCCTGGATAAAAAGCTGCGCTCGCAGATGCAACTGGAACTGGTGGAGATCATCGAACGCGTCGGCGTGACCTGCGTGATGGTGACCCACGACCAGGAAGAAGCCATGACCATGGCCCAGCGCATCGCCATCATGCACTTGGGCTGGATCGCCCAGATCGGCAGCCCGGTGGACGTTTACGAAGCGCCGGTGAGCCGCCTGGTCTGCGAATTCGTCGGCAACGTCAACATCTTCGACACCCAGGTGGTCGACGACGCCGAAGGCCACGCGGTGCTCAAGTGCGCGGACCTGGACCGCAACATCTACGTCGGCTACGGCATCGCCACTTCGGTGGAAGACAAGTCGGTGACCTACGCCATCCGCCCGGAAAAGCTGCTGGTCACCACCCAAATGCCGACCTGCGCGCACAACTGGTCCAGCGGCAAGGTCCACGACATCGCCTACCTCGGCGGGCACTCGGTGTTTTACGTCGAGCTGCCCAGCGGCAAGATCGTCCAGTCGTTCATGGCCAACGCCGAACGCCGTGGCTCCCGACCGTCCTGGGGCGACACCGTGTACGTGTGGTGGGAAGACGACAGCGGCGTGGTACTGCGGGCATGAGTACATCGACCATGAGCACTTTCCATCAAGCGTTGATCCGTGTGCTGCCCAGCGGTCGCAAGCTGGTGATCGGCATTCCCTTCCTCTGGCTGTTCCTGTTTTTCATGCTGCCGTTTTTCCTGGTGATGAAGATCAGCTTCTCCGAAGCGACCGTCTCGATTCCGCCGTATTCGCAGATCTACGGCTTCGTCGACCAGAAACTCCAGGTGCTGCTGAACCTGGGTAACTACAGCCTGCTGGGCGCCGACGAGTTGTACATCTCGGCCTACCTGGGCTCGCTGAAGATCGCCCTGCTCAGCACGCTGATGTGCCTGCTGATCGGTTTTCCCATGGCCTATGGGATTTCCAAGACCCGCAAGGAAATGCAAAACGTATTACTGCTGCTGATCATGATGCCGACCTGGACCGCGATCCTGATCCGCGTCTATGCCTGGATGGGCATCCTCAGCAATAACGGCCTGCTCAATGCGTTCCTGATGGGGTGCGGCCTGATATCGAGCCCGATTGAAATCCTCAACACCAACACGGCGGTCTACATCGGCGTGGTCTACGCCTACCTGCCGTTCATGGTGCTGCCGCTCTACGCCAACCTGGTCAAGCACGACCAGAGCCTGCTGGAAGCCGCCTCGGACCTGGGTTCGAGCAACTTCAACAACTTCTGGAAAATCACCGTGCCGCTGGCCAAGAACGGCATCGTCGCCGGCTGCATGCTGGTGTTCATTCCGGTGGTCGGCGAGTTCGTGATCCCGGAACTGCTGGGCGGCCCGGAGACCCTGATGATCGGCCGCGTGCTGTGGCAGGAGTTCTTCAACAACCGCGACTGGCCGGTGGCGTCCGCCCTGGCGGTGGTGATGCTGGCGATCCTGATTATTCCCATCGTGCTGTTCAACCGCAGCCAGGCCAAAGAAATGGAGGCACGGGCATGAAGCGTTTCAGTTTTTCGACCCTGATGCTGGTACTCGGCTTGTTGTTCATCTACCTGCCGATGCTGATTCTGGTGATCTATTCGTTCAACGCCTCCAAGCTGGTGACGGTCTGGGGCGGCTGGTCGCTCAAGTGGTACCTGGGGCTGTTGGACAACACCCAACTGATGGGTTCGGTGGCCCGTTCCCTGGAGATTGCCTGCTACACCGCCGTCGCCGCCGTGGTCCTGGGCACCCTGGCCGCGTTCGTGCTGACCCGGGTCACCCGCTTCAAGGGCCGGACCCTGTTCGGTGGCCTGGTGACCGCGCCCCTGGTGATGCCGGAAGTGATCACCGGGCTGTCGCTGCTGCTGCTGTTCGTGGCGATGGCGCAGATGATCGGCTGGCCCATGGAACGCGGCCTGGTGACGATCTGGATCGCCCACACCACGTTCTGCGCCGCGTATGTCGCGGTGGTCGTCTCGGCACGCCTGCGCGAGCTGGACCTGTCCATCGAAGAAGCCGCCATGGACCTCGGCGCGCGGCCACTCAAGGTGTTTTTCCTGATCACCATCCCGATGATCGCGCCGTCGTTGGCAGCGGGCGGCATGATGTCGTTCGCCTTGTCCCTGGATGACTTGGTGCTCGCCAGTTTCGTCTCCGGGCCCGGCTCCACCACCCTGCCGATGGAGGTGTTCTCTGCCGTGCGCCTGGGGGTCAAGCCGGAGATCAACGCCGTGGCCAGCCTGATCCTGATGGCGGTGTCGCTGATGACGTTCATGGTCTGGTATTTCAGCCGCAAGGCCGAAGCCAACCGCAAGCGAGCGATCCAGGAAGCCATGGACCAGACCGCCAGCGAAACCTGGCAGCCGCAACGCACACCCGCGACGGCCTAGGCCGTCGTGTGTTACCCCAAATGAACCCCTGCGCACCTTCACTCGGCGCGCCCCGCTTCCGTTCCCGTCGCGCCTTACCACCGCGACCATTGCTGTGAACGGCTTCACCCGGCTCCCTCGGTCAGGGTGAACCCCTTGGCGCCTTCGGGCGCCTTTTTTGCGTTCAGTGGGCCGACAAAGCGCCTGGCCCCCTGGGTTTTTCATTGGTGCGCGACACTGAGCAATTAAAAAGCTTGAGGATGCCCTGCACTTTCTGGCCCACTTGATCCTGCGCTCGTGCGAACCCGGCACCTCGTGGAACCCAAAATGACAACGCCCTACCCACCCTACATGGCCTTCGGACACCCCTTATGAACGCCAGCGTCAGCCACTGCGCTCTCCCGCTCGACTCAAGTATTGCCCGCCATGCCACGGGTGCCAGTTTCATCGATTGTCAGAGCACCTTCGCCGATGACCGCGAGCGCAGCGCGTTGCGGCATGGGCTGCGGCTGATGGCCCGGACACCGGTCTGGATCGACCGATTGATGGCGCTGCGCAATCGACTGGTGCAGGTGTTTGGCCTCAAAGACCTCGGCAGGCTGACACGCATCGACCTTGAGCGTGCGGACGCCGACTATCGGCCCGGCGACCGAGTGGGGATTTTCACGCTGGTGTCGCAAACCCCCGACGAAGTGCTGCTGGTCGACCAGGATCGGCACCTGGATGTGTACCTGGCCATCAACCTTATGCCACTCGACGCGCAAGGGGCGCGCCGGGTGGTGCTCTCCACCGTGGTCCAACCGCACAACTGGCTGGGCCGCCTGTATATGCTGCCAGTGGCGCCGTTCCATCGCTTTATCGCGCCACGCATGCTGGCCATGCTCAATCAGCGCTAGCGTGGCGTTCGGCGCGGGGCAGCCTCAACGAGGGAGATCGGTCCAGCCGGGAAAGCCCTCTGCCAGGTTGCGACCAGTCACCGTGAAAAAACCGAAAGCCGCCGCAGGCGTCGGCAGCGGCTCGGACAGTTCAATCCGTTCGACCTCCCTGGCGCCTTCCAGGGACTGGGTTTTCCAGGCACAGACCAGGTCGGGCAGATCCGCGCCGGCCAGGATGATGCCGTTGCACTCGGAGCGATCACCGGTGGCCCAGCGCGCGGCCGAGGCGCCCATCAGGCTGTAGCGCAGGGTCGGCGTCAGTTGCTGCCGGAACGGCGATTGTTGCAGCCAGACATCGACCCACAGGTAATACGTCCAGTCGAGCGACAAGCGCTGCTCGGCGGCCCAGCTCATGAACGGACGGAATATCGCCAGCCCATCGGGCCCCGAGAGTTCCAGCAGGCCCGGGCAGATATCGAACAATGCGTGCCAATAGACCCGCAGGCTGCTGTCGATACGCACGAATGCGCGCGAGTCGCGAGGGTAGTCACCCTGGCGTTCAGGCACGCTCAAGGCGTCCAGCAGGTCCGAGTCGGTGCGGGCGAATAAACCCAGAGCGCTCATGACTGAAGCGCCTGTGCCGACGGCGCGAACACACCGCGCAGGCGCTGCAGGTCGGCAACGATCTCGTGCTCGTCAAAGCGCTGGTCTCGCTCGTAAGTCATGGTCGCGTGCGGCGTGTCGAACTGCGTTCGGTAACGCTGGAGAAAGCCCAGGGTGGCGTCGGACAGTGCCTGATCGTGAGTGTCGAGGATCAGGTGGGGTTGCAGGATCGACAGGTTGTAGCCTGCGCTGTGGAAGTGCGAGGACGATTCGATGATGCCCTCCCACGCCTCCAGCGGCACACCGCAATTGAGGTGCGCGCAGACCGCGTTAGACGCGTCGAAGAGCACCCCGGCGCCGGTATCGCGGTAAAGCCGTTCATGAAAGGCCGGCGCATCGTGGCCGCCATCCATGATCGAGGGGTAGTTCTCCAGCAACAATTGGCAGCCCAGTGCCTGTTGCCACCAGTCGACCCGTTCGCGGACTCGCGAGTAATCGTTGATGTAGTCGATCTCTGCCAGATGGTAGAGCTGGCGCCCATTGTGGCTGAAACGCGCCACGTGGTCGGAGACATACAACGGCCGCAGTCGGTCGATCAGTCCACGCAAGCGATGGGCCAGGCGTTCAAGCGCCGGCGTGTCGTTTTCAATGAACTTGGAAAACATGATGTGAAAACCCACGGGGGCGGCAAAACCGTCCATAAGTGCTTCGACGGGTACGGCCAGGAAATTGTCGATCAGCAGCTCGACATAGTCGATGTGCCTGCCGGCCAGCAGTTTTCGCACCAGCGGCGCGGTGTCGCCCAGGGTGTAGTTGAAGCCTATCAGCATGGTCTTGCACCTCCTTGATCAAGGCCCCCCACGGAGGCGCTGGCCCCCGTGGAGGGGATGCTTCAGTTCACGCCAACAGGGGCGCAGCACGAGGCACAGCAGGCACCGGCACGGCCGGCGATTTGCAGGGTGTGTTTCTTGGCGATTTTGATGCTCATGGGGTGTTGCTCCTTTTCAATGCGCGGACATCCGCGGTTTGGCGAATTCGCCGTTTATGTACAGCAGGGTTGTCGCCGCTTCGGTTTGACGGCGGGCAGCCTCCTTGCTCCCGAAGGGAACGTCCGTGGTTGGGCTCGGATCAATGCTTGTGCTTCCAGGGATCGCTGAAACGCGGGTCCTTGAGCAACGACTCATCGGTCAAGGACTTGAGGAATGCCAGCAAGTCCTGCTTTTCCTGCGAGCTGAGGTCGATCCTGGCAATCAACCCGCTCTTGTACGGATTCAGTCGCCCATCCCCCCGATTCGGGCCGCTCTCGATCACTCGACCACCGTCGGAGTACGCGTCGATCACCTGCTCCAGGGTGGCGATACTGCCGTCATGCATATACGGCCCGGTGACCTCGACATTGCGCAGGCTCGGCGCGCGAAACGCCCCCATGTCCTGGGGCTTGCCGCTGCTCTCGTAGAGCCCGCGATTGGGAAAGGGAAAACCGCCGGCACCGTCGATGTTGTAGAGCCCGGTGTTGTGAAACAGGGTGTCCACCACCCGGCTCTTGGCATGCACCACCTGATCGTTGAAGTTGAAACTGCCGTGACAGTGGTGACACTCGGCCCGCTCGCCAAAGAACAGCGTCATGCCGCGTTGCTCGGCCGCACTCAGGGCCGCCCTGCCCTGCAAGTAGCGGTCATAACGACTGTCCACTGACACGATGGAGCGCTGGAAGGCCGCGATGGCCTTGATCACCGTGGCCATGTTCAGTGGCTGCGCCTGGTCCGCGAAGGCTTCGCGGAACAGCGGCGGGTACAACGGCTCGGCCCGCAAGCGATCAAGGATCTGCTGGCGATTGCCATCGTTAACGCCCATTTCGATCGGGTCATCGCCGAACAGCGGGATCTCCATCTGCCGCTCCAACGTCACCACCGCCGGCGCCGCCCAGTTGTAGGTGGCGTTCCAGGCGCTGTTGGCCAGCCCCGGCGCATTGCGGTGGGTCAACTGCCCGGTACCGCCCTCGGAAAGCGCCTTTACGTCAGTGAAGGCACGCTCCTGCTGGTGGCAGGAGGCGCAGGAGCGGTTACCGCCCGCGGACAACCGTGGGTCATAAAACAAGCGCCGGCCCAACTCGACTTTGACCGCCGACATCGGGTTGTCCTCTGGCACCCGCGGCGCCGGTACATGGGACGGCAACCCCCATGCCCAGTCCTGGGCCGCCACGGGCCACGCCAGCGCCCAGCTCAACAGCAGCCCCCCGGTCAGGCGCGAGGCCGTTCGCTTCATGGCCTGGCCCGCACTGAAAACGCGGGGGAATAACCGGGCTCAAGGGGTGAGCCGCTGCTCAACGACACGCCCAGGCGCTTGAACACCGCGACGCACTCAGGGTCGGTCGGCCCGCTCATGCAGCCCACAGCGGCGCCCTCGTCCACGGCCAGGCGACTGTCGCGCAACAACGCGGCTACATCCAGCACCACTGCTTGGGTCACCGGGTCAAACCCTTCGAAGCGCAAAGGAATACGGTTAGCCCGCTGACACGCCACCGTCTCGCCGGTCACCGGGTTGCCGCTACAGCCGGTGGAGCCAAGGTGCAGGTACCAGGTGTTGGCCCTTGAACCATCGGCTTTGCTGACCCCGTCTTCGGGGTCGACTTCAAGCTTGATGAACTTGCGTCCGGCCTGCCAGCTCCAGCCCATGGCCGCCAGGTCCAGCGGCGCGCCTTGCAACTCGGTGCTGGTGTGATTCAGGGACTGCGGAACGCCGAGGGTCACGCTCACGCCGCGGTAACGTCCGGCCGGTATGCTGCCGATGACCTGGGTGTTGGTCGCTGGCGTGCCGCCGACGCAATGAGCGCTACCGTCCTCAAAGTCGAGCAGCGCGACCTGGGTGTCCTGCCAGTCATTGACCTGCAAGCGCAGGGGTACCGGCTTGCCGGTGTCGTCGATCAAGGCGACGTCCTGCACATAGAACCGCGCATCGCGCAGCGACACGCGTTTCTGGTCGCGGCCCACAGGCCCAAAGGCAGCGCCGCAGCGCACCGGCTGCTCGCCGGCCACCAGCGCAAAGTTCAGGCTCACCGGTTGTTCCGCGGGCGATTGAGTCGCACAGCCCGCCAGGCACGCCACAGTGGTCAGGCTTATGGATAATGAACGCATGATGAGGCTCCAGGGGATCAGAAACGTGCAGTCAAGGCGAGGTTCACGCTGCGGCCTTCCTCATAGGTGAACGTATTGGCCAAGGACTGCTGGTAGGTGCTGTAGACCTTGTCGAACAGGTTGCTCACCCCCAGGTCGACGCGGTACTGCTTGTACTCATAGGCCGCGCCGATGTCGTGGATCACATAGCCCTTGCGCCGCCGCAGTTCGGTGGCGTCATAGTCCTGGGCCCACACGTATTGGCCCTGGTAACTCAGCGACCAGTTGTCATCCACGCGGTACTGGCTGCCCAACACAAACTTGTCCGGCGGCGCATACAACTGGGCACCGGTCTCGGCGTTCCTGGAGCGCAACCGCGAGTAGCCGGCGCCCAACGACAGGCGCTGCCAGCGATAGGTCATTTCAAACTCACCGCCATGGCGCTCGGCCTGCGCCACGTTGACTCGCTGAAAGACCATGCCGGTTCCGGCAAACGGCGCCTGACGGCTGTAAAAGCCGACCACTTGCTGATCGATCAGGTCGTCAACATCCTCGGTAAAGTAGGTGACCTTCGCCCGCAGGCTGTCGCCACCGGCCACAAGGTCGTCGAAGGCCAACGTCGCGCCCACTTCCTTTGTCTTACTGGTTTCCGGCTTGAGCCCAGGGTTCGGGCGGAAGTTGAACAGCGCACGCCGGGTGTTCAGGTTGCCGAACATCTCGGTCATGGTCGGCGCGCGGAAGGCCTCGCCATAGCTGACAAATACTCCCAGGAACTCCCAGGGCTGGTACTTCAAGGCGACTTTGGGCGAGAGCCGGTGGTGGCTGGAGTCCTCCTGGCCAGGAGACGTGAGGCGGTAGTCGTCGTGGCGCAGCGCCGCGATCAGGCTCCAGTCGTCCAGGAACGCCATTTCGTCCTGTAGAAAGCCGCCCAGGGCACGCATCTGCCCATTGGGCAGGACGCTGTTGGACTGACCGTCGGAAGCGTTCTCATTGGTGTCGCGGTAACCGTCCACCCCATAGGTCAAACGGTGGGACGACCAGGCCCCTGCGTCGAAACGACTGCTGTTCTGCAGGCTGGCCCCCAGAGTCTTGGTCTGGGTCGACGTGGTGGGTTGAGCGGGCACCGAGCGGCTGTCGCCATCCAGAGTGAAGCGGGTCTGATAGAGCGTCAGTTTGCCGTCCAGCAGTCGCTGCTCGGCGTCCTGGAACGCCCAACTGGCGTTGTACTGCTCCTGCTCGCGCTGGAGCTTCTGCGAAAACGGAAACAGCAGGTTGCCACCAGGGTTGGTGGGGCCGACCATCTCATCCGAGAAGCGCTGGTAGCCCAGCTCGAAACGGTTCAATTCATTCGGCGAAAAGCTGGTTTTGAACAGGCCGCTCTTGAGTTGCCCATCGTTCGGATATTTCGCGTCATCGCCGCTCGCCCCGGTGTGAATCGTCCCGTAGTCGCGGTACGTGGCGCTGGCAAGCACATCGGCGCGCTCGCCGCGAGCAGCCACGGTCAGATTATTGGACAGTTCTTCGTTGGCACTGTGATAGCCGGCCTTGATCCGGCCTCCCAGGGTTTTGCCCGGTTCCAGAATATCCTCGACGCCCAGCGTCTCGATCGCCATCACCCCGCCCAGCCCGCCACTGCCGTAGGCGGCAGACATCGGGCCGCGCACCACGTCGATCTGCTTGATCAAGTCAGGATCGATCAGTAAGGGCGTATTCACGCCGCCATCATTGTTACGCCGTGCGCCATCTACCGTCAGGATGATCCTCGGCCCCTGCAGGCCACGGATCGCCGGGCTTTGCGCCGCCGCCCGGGGACCACCGCCGTAATTCACGTTGGGCAAGGCCCGCAACACCGTGGACAGCGTATTGGCTTGGGCATCCTCCAGTTGCTGGCGATCAATGGTCGACACCGACGCAGGTAGAGCAAAGCGACTGTTGGGGGTGCGGGTTGCGGTAATCGTCGTGCTATCGAGCTCGTAGGGCAGCGACGCGTCGTCATCGGTAATGGGCTGCGCATAAGCACCCGTGACAGACAAGGCGCATGCAACGGCCAATAGCGACAGCGCTAACCGATCGACGTCCGGCCCGCCCTTGATGCAAGGCAGGGTCTGAGGAAAACGGCGCGCAGTATTCGGTTCGGCAACGCGCAAGGCGGCCGCGACCTGGGTCATAGCAGGCATGACAGGACTTCCAGAAATAATCAGGCAAAGCGCCGGGCCCCGAACACTCAGAGACGGCGTGGAAAGCGCAACTCAAGCGATGCTGGGAGGGGCCCGGGCCTGAGAAATCTCGAAAGTGGTGACAACAACCGGGTTGGTGTTCGCGATCGCGGCATAAAGATATTGGCCAAGCACAAGCGCCGGCAGAACGGGAACCGCAGGCGTCAGGGCCAGTCCGCCGACAAAGGCACACAGCGCACAGCCGGGTGAGGCGTCCGGGGCTTCCCTGTCATCCTGGCGCTGCCCGGTACGGGCCTTGAAGTCGGCAAGGGACAGGCTCTGCATGCCGTTGGCAGTGCAAAAGACTACCCGCTCGCCCGTTGAAACGGCGATTGGCACGGGCATGCTGGCCCAGGCCAGGGCTTGAAACAGGCACGCGAACAGGCAGACCAGAAGGCCGAGGGTGGGCCGAGCGTGCGGTGGGTGCCTGTTGGAAAGCATGCAAGAATCCCTGCAATTGTTATGTCGTCAGCAATGCCCGTGGACAGGACATATTCCGTGCTTCAACCGTTAATCTGCAGAGCCCGCAACCGTTGGTTGAGGCTCGAACGCACATTGAAGGAGCGCCAGGAACCTTGCGATTCCCGGCGCTCAGTAACGCGACCAAAACCCTGCCAAGGGAAAATGTCGTGTCGACGCAGAATCTAGCATGCCCGTGCGCGCCACCTGACCTGCGACAAACCACCACAGGCAGCGCCTCATTGCACAATCAAGAACCACGCCTTGGCGCTCTGCCCTCCTGACTGTGGCGGGCTGTCGCACCGGGCCTCCTCGCTCAACGCCAACAACCGCAGTGCCGAGCCCCATGAACCTGGCTCATGAACGCCAAACCGGCACGCGGGCGAGTGAGGACCGGATTTATCAGGCAAAAAAAAGCCCTCTGGGAAGAGGGCCTGGCAACCGGCACATGAACGGGTTCAAATGCCGCGCTTCGAGCTACCGTGGAAGTGTCTGCCTCCGCTCAAAGCCTGCACACTTTATGAGCACAGTCTCAGGGCAACAACTGCGACAATCGGCCACACCTCGTGCGCTGATCGGCACGATCCGCGGTGCTGGCGGCGCGACTGATCAATGCTGATCAGGCGTGGTGTTTTGTCGCAGCCCACTGGCGCCCTCCTGGGTCAACAGTGCGTCAAGGAATCGGCAGCCAGCGGCGAAATCCCACACCGCCCTTGCCGGTCAACGGGCACCAGGCAAAGTCCCAGGGCACGGGCGGAAACTCCTCCAGATCAGCTTCAAGCCCGGGCACCGGACGGGGTGCCTGCTTCCAATCGAACACCATTTGCGGCGCGCCCTGCCAGGCCAACACCAGCCCCCGAGCCTGGCTGTCATCGCTATTGATCCAGCGTGCCGCCGCAGCGCACATAAACGACTCGATGTGCTCTTCGTTGATCCGCGCCTGATACTTTGAGCCCAGTAGCCAGCGGCATATGCTCAGGTAATAGGTCCAGTTCAACGGCGGATGATTGCGATAGGCCCAGGTCATGAAGCCACGAAAGATATTCAGGCCATCGGGCGGATCGAGCTTGAGCAAGCCGGGGCACACATCGAACAAGGTGTGCCAGTAAGGCAGCAGTCGGGCATCCAGGTGTACGAAACTGCGCGCATTACCTGGGTAATCCGGAAACGGCAGCAGGAAGTCCGCTTGATTACGCAGACGCGAGGTTTTGCTGACCAATCGCGAAGCCCCCGATGGAACGGCTAGCGCGCGCATGGCGACCTCCGGCCGATCGGCGCAGTTGCGGATTTTGCGTGTTTTCTTGCGTAAACGGTCGCCGCCAATCCTGACAGTAGCCGGCGATGGAGGCGTGCAAATACATGAGCCATTTTGTGCTCCTTCCCGTGTCACCTTTAACCGTGGAGCCCCCCGCGACGCCTGACGAACCTGGGTCGACAGGCACAAGGGGGCTTAGACAAACGCGGTCATGCGCAAAGTGCGGGGGAAGCTCTGGGGTTGGCCGAGGGCCAGGAATAACGTGGGGGCGCCTTGCAGCGCTGTTCGCGGTCAGGCCGGCGTACCTGCGCGATCCGCAGCAACCAGCCCAGACAGAACAGCAAGGCGATGCTCAAGGTCACGGACGAGCAGATCGGACAAGCAAAACTCCCGGCCCAGCCACTGGCGGACAGATCGGCGAGGTCTGTTTTCGAGGTCGGCGCGGAACTGCCCTGGGACGAGCAGAACTGCCCGCCGACGCCATTGAGCGTCAGGCCCGTCACCTGTCCGTGAGCCAAACCGCAGGCGAACACATTGAACAGGACGCAGAAATACAGCGTCCAGGCAATGAGCGAGCGGTCTGAGCGGGTCAGTTTCATGGCGGCGACTCTAACACCGAACAGCCAGTCGGTTGAAGCGCGACCAATGTCGCCTCACAGGTTCAAACAGCGAGCCTTCAAAGCCTGAGCTGCTCGACCTGCCCTTCCAGCACCCGTGCCAACTGCCGCAACGCGTCGCTGGAATCACGCGTGCTGACGCTGGACGCGCCGCTGACCGTCACCAGCGTATGGATGCGCGCCAGGGTGCGGCTGATTTCATCCGCCGTCACCGCCTGCTGCTCGGCCGCACTGGCGATCTGCAAGGTCATGTCGCTGACGGTCGCGGCCGACTGGGTGATCCGCTTCAAGGCGTCGCCCGCCCGCGCCGAGATCTCGACCGGCACACGTGCCGTTTCGACGTTTGCGACGATGCGCTCCAGCGCCCCACGGGCGCCTGACTGCACCTGCTCGATGATCTGCTTGATCTCCACCGTGGAGGCCTGCGTGCGCTGAGCCAAGGTCCGCACCTCATCGGCGACCACCGCAAACCCCCGCCCATACTCGCCCGCCCGCGCGGCTTCGATTGCCGCATTGAGCGCCAGCAGGTTGGTCTGCTCGGCAATCGCGCTGATCACATCCAGCACACTGCCGACTCGGCTGGAGTCAGCCTCCAGTTGCTTGACCAGTGCATGGGTGCCGAACAGCGCCTCGACCAATTGCTGGATAGCGTCGATGGTCGACTGAACGATGTGCTGCCCGTCGCTGGCCTGCCCTTCGGCCAGCCGCGTGGCATCTGCCGCCACGGCGGCGTTGCGTGCGACATCCTGCACGGTGGCGACCATTTCATTCATGGCGGTGACCAGGCTGTCGGTTTCCAACAGTTGGTGATCGAGGCTGGTCTGGGTAGCCGCTGTGACCTCACCGAGGTCGTCACTCAGGCGCAACACCTGCCCGCTGGCCACTGCCGTGCCTCGACTGACTTCATGGGCGGCATGGATCAAGCAGTTGACACTGCGTGACAGTTGCGTGAGTTCGTCATTGCCAACGGCGGGCAGCCGTATCGTCAGGTCGGTTTGTCCGCTGACCGCGGCCCCCAGCACCTCGACCGTCTCACGCAGCGGCCGGGTAATGCTGCGGATGATCATCCAGGCAAACAGCATCAACCCGAGCAGCACCACGGCGCTGATCCATGCCGGCGCCACCAACACGCGGTTGACGACCCGTTGCACATCGCTGGGGTAGATGCCGCTCGCCACCACCCAGCCCCAGGGCTTGAACAGGCGCGCCTCAGACAGCTTGTATTCGGCCGGCGCGCCATTGGCACGGGGAAAGTAGTAATCCACCAACACCCGCCCCTGCTCGCGCGCGCCCTCCACAAACTGGCGGGAAAACGGCTTGCCGTTCTGGTCCTTGAAGTCGCCCAGCGCCTTGCCCACCAACGCCGGCGCCGTCGGGTGCATGATCATCCGATAGTCCAGGTCGAGGATCAGCAAATAGTTATCGCCCAGGTAGCGCAGGGTTCCGACCACCTCGGCGGCCTGGCGCTGGGCCAACGCCAGGCTCATGTGGCCGTTTTCCACTTGCCCGGCGTAGTACGCAAGGATCGAATTGGCGGTGTTCAGCGCGGTGTCGACGCCCGCCATTTTTTCTTCGAGCAACGAGCGCTGCAGCAACAGGCCCAGCCAGATGGCCAGGCAAATGATCAACACGCCCAGGCCAACCACCAACGCGCCAATACGCGTGGTGATGCGCCATTTTCTAAGATTCAGCACGCAAGCCTCTCAGGATTCTTGTTGTTGGACAGGCAAGCAAACCGGCGGCCTCGGGGAGCCGCCTGATTCACCTGGCCTGGGGGCACGCACGCTAAAAACGCGCACGGTCAGGCTCTAGACGAAGGCGTCGGCATAGAAGTCGGCCGCCTCCAGTTGCCGCAACTCGACGTAGTCGCGCCGCGCTGAATCAACCACGATCGGCGCGCCACAGGCATACACTTCAAACCCCTTGAGGCTCTGGAAGTCGCTCAGCACCTGGCGATGGACGAAGCCCGTCGCGCCCTGCCAATCACAGGCCGGGGTGGGATCGGACAGCACCGGGGTGTAGCGCAGCCACGGCAACTGGGCCTCCCAGGCCAGCAACTGTTCATGCCGATACAGATCCTCACGGCGCCGGCCGCCCCAGTACAGGTAAACCGGACGCCGGTTGTGCCCCTGTTCGCGCAGCTGTTCGAGCAAGGCCTGGATCGGCGCAAAACCGGTGCCGCTGGCCAGGAAGATCATCGGCCGCTCGCTGTCGCGCAGGTAGAACGAGCCGAACGGGCCTTCCATGCGCAGGATGGCCTTGGGTTGCAAGGCGTTGAACACATGCCCGCTGAACACCCCGCCGGGCATGTGCCGGATGTGCAGTTCCAACTGGTTGTCCCGTGGGGTGTGGGTGGCCATCGAATAGCTGCGCCGGCTGCCATCCTTGAGCAACACCTGCACGTACTGGCCCGGAAAATAAGTAAACCCGGCGCCCGGGGCGAGTGTCAGCCGCAGCACTGCAACGTCACTGCTGACCTTGTCGAGGCTGGCCACACGCACGCCCATCTGCTGGATGCCGATACCGCGCAACGCCGTCACTTCCGGCGCCTCGATCACCAGGTCGGAGCGCGCCGTGGCGCAGCAAAACAACGCCAACCCCCGCGCCCGCTCGGCCGCGCTGAGTACCTCCAGCGGGCTGTCGCCGTGCTCCACTTCACCGCTGAGCACCTGGCCCTTGCAACTGCCGCACGTGCCGGTGCGGCAGCTGTGCTTGAGCATCAGGCCGTCGGCCAGCGCCGCGTCCAGCACGGTTTGTTCAGGCAGTAGCGGACAACTCAGGCCGACCGGAAGAATCTGCAGTTGATAGCTCATGCGCGCCTCCTCAGTGTGTGTGCTTGCCAGCGGCCAACAGGTCCAGCGCGACGTCGACGATCATGTCTTCCTGACCACCGACCATGCGGCGTTTGCCCAGCTCGACGAGGATGTCCACGGTCTTCAAACCGTACTTGGCCGCAGCGATTTCGGCATGGCGCAGGAAGCTCGAATAGACCCCGGCATACCCCAGCGCCAGGGATTCGCGGTCGACCCGCACCGGCCGATCCTGCAACGGCCGCACGATGTCGTCCGCTGCGTCCATCAAGGTGTAGAGGTCGGTGCCGTGGTTCCAGCCCAGGCGTTCGGCGGCGGCGATGAACACTTCCAGCGGCGCGTTGCCGGCCCCGGCGCCCATGCCGGCGAGGCTGGCGTCGATGCGGTCGCAGCCTTCCTCGACCGCGGTGATCGAGTTGGCCACGCCGAGCGAGAGGTTGTGGTGGGCATGCATGCCGGTTTCGGTTTCCGGCTTGAGCACGGCCTTGAACGCACGGAAGCGATCGCGGATGTCCTGCATGTTCATCGCGCCGCCGGAGTCGGCCATGTACACGCAGGTCGCGCCGTAGCTTTCCATCAGCTTGGCCTGGGCGGCGAGCTGCTCGGCCGGGATCATGTGGCTCATCATCAGGAAGCCGACGGTGTCCATGCCCAGTTCGCGGGCGTATTCGATGTGCTGTCTGGAGACGTCGGCCTCGGTGCAATGGGTGGCGATCCGTACCACGCGGGCACCGGCGTTGTAGGCCGCCTTGAGGTCATGCACGGTGCCGATGCCGGGCAGCAACAGCGTGGTGATCTTGGCGTGGCTGATCACGTCGGCGGCGGCTTCGATCCATTCCAGGTCGGTGTGCGCGGCGAAGCCATAGTTGAAGCTCGAGCCTTGCAGGCCGTCGCCGTGGGCGACTTCGATCGAGTCGACCTTGGCCTTGTCCAGGGCACGGGCGATGTCCTGCACGTTCTGCAGCGAATACTGATGACGCACCGCATGGCTGCCGTCGCGCAGGGTTACGTCGGAGATGTAGATTTTCTTACCGTTCATGTCGCTCTCCTCAGGCCTGTTGCATCGACTGCGCCATGCGCTCGGCGGTAGCCAAGGCTGCGGAGGTCATGATGTCGAGGTTGCCGGCGTAGGCTGGCAGGTAATGGGCGGCGCCTTCGACTTCGAGGAACACCGAGGTTTTCAGGCCGGAGAATTTGCCCAGGCCAGGGATGTTCAGCGGCGCGTCTGTCGGGATCACGTCGAACTGCACGTTTTGCTTGAGGCGATAGCCCGGCACATAAGCCTGCACGGCCGCCGCCATTTCGACGATAGAGGCTTCGACCAGCGCCTGATCCGCCGCTTCGGACAGCACAAACACCGTGTCGCGCATGATCAACGGCGGCTCGGCCGGGTTCATCACGATGATCGCCTTGCCCTTGGCCGCGCCGCCGATGACTTCGATGGCCTTGGAGGTGGTTTCGGTGAATTCGTCGATGTTGGCGCGGGTGCCGGGGCCGGCGGATTTACTCGCGATCGAGGCGACGATCTCGGCGTAATGCACCTTGGCCACGCGCGACACCGCGGCGACCATCGGGATAGTCGCCTGGCCGCCGCAGGTGACCATGTTGACGTTGAGCTGATCGAGGTTCTGCTCCAGGTTGACCACCGGCACGCAGTACGGGCCGATGGCTGCTGGCGTCAGGTCGATCAGGCGGATGCCGGGCTTGATCGCGCGCAGGAACGCATCGTTCTGCACATGCGCGCCGGCCGAGGTGGCATCGAAGACGAAGTCGATGTGCTGGAACACGTCCATGCGGGTCAGGCCTTCGACGCCTTCATGGGTGGTGGCCACGCCCATGCGCTGGGCGCGGGCGAGGCCGTCGGAGGCCGGGTCGATGCCGACCATGACCGCCATTTCCAGGTGTTTGGCGTTGCGCAGGATCTTGATCATCAGGTCGGTGCCGATGTTGCCGGAACCGATGATGGCGACTTTGAGTTTTGCAGGGTTCATACGGCTTCTCCGTAGACTTCAGCGAGGAGGATCACGCTGGGCTCGAGGCTGTCGGCGTACAGCCGCGTTACGGCCTCGGCGCGCAGGCTCAGCGCCATGCGCTGGTTGATGTAGCCTTTGTCGGTGATTTCGCCGTCGTTGAGGCTGGGCGGCGAGTCGAGAATCACCAGGCGCATGGCATGCTGGGACGACGCCGGGAATTCCTTGGCCAGCGCCAGCAGCCCCGAACACAAGGCCAGGCGCACCTCGGACTGCATCGCCAGTTGCGCGCCGCTCATCTGTTGTCCGGCAGCACCGAGCAGATCGCGCAGGGCCGGGCTCGGGTAGATCAGCGCACCGATCACGTCGCGATCATGCCCACAGATCACGCAATCGCTGACGTAAGGCGCCAAGGCACTGACCAGGCGCGGACGCAGGGTGCCCACCGATACCCAGGTGCCGCTGCTGAGTTTGAAGTCTTCAGTCACCCGACCGTCGAACTGCACCCCCAACTCCGGCCGCTGCGGGTCGACCAAGCGCCCCGCGTCGCCAATGCGGTAGAAGCCCTCCTCATCGAACGCGGCCAGGCTGCTGACCGGGTCCTTCAGGTAGCGCGGGAACACCGACGGCCCGCGCACGCGCATCTCCAGCTTGTCGCCGCAGGGCACGAACTTGAGCTGCGTGCCCGGCACCGGCAGGCCGATGATGCCGGCCTTGTCGGCGGCGAAATGCACGTTGGTGACCACCGGCGACGTCTCGGTCGAGCCCCACTCGGTGGCAAAGAACAGCGGGGTGTCGCGGACCTTGGTGGCACACGCCGCCAGCCGGCCCCAACTGCTCTGGGGCAGCGCGGCAGCGGCGTAGAACAGCATGCGCAGGCGCCCGAACAAGGCGCGCGCCAGTACCTCGTCGCGCTCGAGGTACGGCAGCAAGACCTCGTAGCCGCGCGGCACGTTGAAGTACAGGGTGGGTCGCACCGACTTGAGGTTTTCCACGGTGCGGTCGATTTGCCCCGGCAACGGCAGGCCGTCGTCGATGTACAAGGTGCCGCCGTTGCGCAGTACCAGGTTGAAGTTGTGGTTGGCGCCGAACACATGGCTCCAGGGCAGCCAGTCGAGCACCACCAGTTCTTCGTGTTCAAGAAAGCGCCAGCACTGGGCAATCGCCTGCTGGTTGGCGCAGAGCATGCCGTGGGTATTGACCACCGCCTTGGGCGCACCGGTCGAACCGGAGGTCATCAGGTAGCGCGCCGGGGTGTCGCCGTCGAGCCGTGCAAACGCTTGCATCACCGCTGGGCTTTCGGCCTTGTACAACAGCGGCAAGGCCAGCGCCCCGCGAATTTCCTGGGCGTTGCGCGCCGCCACCACCGGGCAATCCGGGTTGACCAACTCGATGGCACGGCAATAGGCATCGCCGTCGTTGACAAAAATCAGCGCCGGCTTGAGCACCTCGACAATCGCCTTGAGTTTGCTGCACCCGCTGCCGGTGTTGCGCGAGTACGCCACGGAAATCGTCGACACCGGGATGCCCACGTGCAGCGCCGCCAAGGTCAACAGCGCCTGGTCCAGATCGTTTTCCGAGAGCATCAGCAGCGGGCGCCCGGCCGGCAAGTCCAGCTCAAGCAAGCCCTGGGCCAATGCCCCCACGCGCTGGCGCACCTGGGCATAGTTCAGGCTGAACCAGCCGGCGCCGCGCCGCTCGGCCAGGTAGGTACGCTGCGGTGTCTGCACGGCCCAGTGTTCGAGCCACTGCCCGATACAGCGCGCATAGGGCTGCAGGGGTTCGGGGGAACTCAGCACGAAGCTGCCGTCGGCTCGTGCCTCATACAGCACCTTGGCAGGGGCCAATTGGGTCGGATCATTGAAAAAATCGTACATTGCACGCCCTCGTGAATACGGCAGGCCATCAGCCCGCTGCTCACTCGTTTTATTGTTGTAATCGCCACCGGGTCGTCAGCCCGATAGCAGGGTTGTTGCCTGCCGGCCTCAGCCGAAACGACAGCTCACTTCACCCAGGCGGGTGAGGCGCAAGCGCAGGCTGTCGCCCGCCACCACCGGCACCATAGGCCCGAGCGCGCCCGACAACAGCACGTCGCCCGCCTGCAACGGGCGCCCGGTCAGGGCCATGGTGCGCGCCAGCCACAGCGCAGCGTCCAGCGGGTTGCCCATGCACGCAGCCCCCACGCCGATGGCTGCCTGGGCCGCGTTCTTCTCCAGCAGCATGCCTTCGAGCGCCAGGTCCAGGCCGCGCAGGCTGACGGGGGTCTTGCCCAGCACGTAGAGGCCCGATGAAGCGTTGTCGGCCACGGTATCGACCAGGGTGATCTTCCAGTCCTCGATCGCCGAATCGACGATTTCCAGGGCCGGCAGCACATGGTCGACGGCGCGCAGCAATTCGCCCAGGGTCGTATCGGGGTGAGGGAGATCGCGCCCCAGGACGAAGGCAATTTCGCCTTCGACCTTGGGCTGGATCAGCCGGGTGCAGTCGATGGTCTCGCCATCGCGGTATTCCATGTCGGCGAACAGCATGCCGAAATCGGGCTGATCGACGCCCAACTGCTGCTGTACCGCCAGGGACGTCAGGCCGATCTTGCGCCCGCTCAGGCGCCGACCGGCAGCCAGGGCGGCCTGGGTGTTGATCTCTTGCACGACGTAGGCGTCGTGCAACGACTGGATGTCGAAACGCTCGGAAATGCGTGGGCAAGGGCTGCGGCTTGACCGCGCCAGGGCCAGCGCAGCGGCGGCGGCCTGAAGGTTTTCGTGGTGCATGGGGTTGCTCCTGAACGGTTCTGGATGGCTCACAACTGACGTGCGCGGCTTTCGCGATAACCCTGGTGCAACTCGTCCACCAGTTGCGCCACGCTGTAGGTGCCGGTGATCTGGCCTACGCCCTGGCCGGCCGACCACACATGTTTCCAGGCCTTGTTGGCAGTGGAGATGTCACCGGAAAAGTCGATGCTGGCGCGGTTTTCGGCGCTGGGGTCGATACCGGCCTTTTCCAGCGACGGCCGCATCCAGTTGGCAAGCACGCCGCTGACCGCCTTGGTGGTGGTCACGTCATCCAGCGAGCAGGCCACCAGCATGTCGCGGTAGGCGGCTTCCACCAGGCTTTCATGGGCGGCAATCAGGCGGGTTCCGACCAGCGAGAAATCGCAGCCCAGTACCTGCGCCGCATGGATGTCGCGGCCGTTGGAAATCGCCCCGGCCAAGCCCAGAGGGCCGTCCCAGAACTGGCGCACTTCGGCGACGAAGGCGAACGGGTTGTAGCTGCCGGTATGCCCGCCCGCCCCGTTGCACACCAGGACCAGGCCATCGACGCCAGCGGCCACCGCCTTGCGCGCCAGTGCCGGGCTGATCACGTCGGCGATCACCACGCCGCCATAAGCGTGTACGGTTTCAAGGACGCGCTTGGGGCTACCCAGGGCTGTGGACACGATGGGCGGCTGATAACGGCGCACCAACTCAAGCTCAGCGTCGAAGCGGTCGTAGGTGCTGTGTACGATCATGTTGAGCATCCATGGCGCCCACTGCTCGCCGCGTTGCTGCGCCAGCTCACGCTCGCGGCTGATCTGCTCCAGCCATTCCTGCAATTGCTCGACCGTTCGCGCATTGGGCGCCGGAAGGCTGCCGACGATGCCGGCCTGGCAGCAGGCGGCCACCAGGCCCGGCCCCGACACCAGGAACATCGGCGCCGCGAGGACCGGGAGGTTGAGCCCGGCAAACAGGTTCAGGAGTTGCTGTTGCGGTGCACTCAGGCTTGTTCTTGTCATCACGCATCTCTCTTATTCTAGTTATCAAGGCGTCGGCCTGGCTCAGGCCTTGCGCGGCTTGGCTGCACCGGCACTGCGGATCTCCCAGCCGCCATCGCTGTGGATGATGTTCGCCGTAGTCAGGCCGGAATTTTCCCGCGAGGCCAACAGCACGTAGTGCCCGGTGTGGTCTTCGGGCTCGGCAATCCGTTGCAACGGCACCGCCTGCGCCGCACCGGCTTCGAAGCCCGGGATCTGGTTCAGCGGCACACTGCGGCTGTTCAAGCCTTCCAGGCTTTTCATCGGCGTGTTGGTCGCCCCCGGAGCCACGCCGTTGACGCGGATGTCCGGCGCCAGCTCATAAGCCAGTTGGCGAATCATGCCCACCAACGCATGCTTGGCGGTGACGTAGAGAATGCCACCGCCGCCGGCATAAAAGGCACTGTTGGAGAGGGTAAAAATCATGCTGCCCCGGGTTTCGCGCAGTGCCTCGATCGAGGCTTGCGCGCCCAGCAGATAACCCTGCACGTTGGTGGCGAAGAGTTTCTGGAAGGCGCCCTCGAACTCTTCCGGGGCAATACGGTCCAGGCGCGTGAAATAATCGAACACGGCAGCGTTGCCGACGAAGGTGTCAAGCCTGCCAAACGCCTCGAGGGTCGCCGCCACCGCACGCTGATTGTCCTGATACCGCGACACATCCCCCTCAATCGTGATGACCGCGTCGCCAAGCGTGTCAGCCAACGCGGCCAGTTGCGCCGCATCGCGGCCCATGACCGCGACGCGCGCGCCCTCGGCCACGTAACGACGGACGATGGCGCTGCCAATCCCGCCGGTACCGCCGGTGACCAATGCCACCTGCCCTTTTAACCAAGCCATATGCCAGCCCTCAGAGGAAGGTGTTGATGTTCTTGCACAGCAACATCGCGTTAGGGATCAGGATCTTGCGCTTGAGCAACTTGAGGCCGTCGGCCTCCAGGCGCAGTACATCCTCGCGCCGGCCGGCGATCTGGTGATGCTCGTCCAGGCCGCGGCTGCGCACGTTGATAAAGCACGAGTAGGCCAGGTATTCGCCCGGCGCCGGGCCGGCATACACTTCGACGTTGCTGATCAGGTGAACGTTGCGCGTCGGCGGGTTCTCGGCCCAGGCCGACGGCTGCTTGAAGCGTGCCACGCGGCGCTTGAGTTCGCGCATGCCGTCATCGAAGAAGGCCATGTGTTCCAGGCGATAGGGCCCGGATTTGTCCTCGCGGCGCCGGTTCTCGATGCCCGGCATCCAGTAGTGGATGGCTTCGCTGAGACCGTGCAGCCACGCGTCCCAGCATTCGCCGTCGAGCAGGCGCGCTTCGCGCAGCAGGAACTGTTCGACGCGACGGGTTTCCTCGACTGAAACGAGGCTGTCCTGTTGTTCGTGTGTCATCTGGCCCCCTCAGCGCAGCGTGCCGTTGCGGTCCGGAACATCGGCCCAGGTCGGAGCCTGCAGCAGGTCCTTCCAGCGCTGATAGAACGCCCGCGCATTACATTCGTTGAGCTGGCCCTTGAACACATTACCGGGCAACTCGCTGTTTTCGAGACGGGTATGCATGCCCAGGCCGACGTACAGGTCCTGATAACGCGTGACCACGCCACGGCTGCTCTTGGTGCAGTACTCCCAGTTCTCGCCGTCGTCCATCTCGAACACCCCGGTGGGCGAGAACGTCATCATCGCGCCGCGCCGCCATTTGTCCTTGATCTCCTGCGGGGCGTTTTTGTTGACGATCACCCAGGTGAACAGCTCGATCTTGTGCGGGCCGCGCGGCTGCCAGATGCGAACGGTGTTTTGCCCCGGCAGAAAGGAAAAGTTGGGGAACACGGTGAACGAGGAAATCGCCCCGATCAGCCGCGAGCGGAATTCGCCGAGGCGGTCCGCCACCTTGGGACGCAGCACGTGCAGGTATTTGTTGATGTCTTTCTCGCCCAGGGTCGCGGCGTTGCCGACCACGTCGGTGGCGAACTCATAGCCGTGGCCATTCCAGTTCACCGAGTACGACTCGGGCAACTCGCCGACATTCGCCACCGGCCCGCCGAGCATGGCCTTGGCCGCCGAATCGTGGGTCCAGCCGCCGTGCAGGATGTCACCGACGAAGTTCTCGGCGGCGATCTTCCAGTTGCACTCAATGGTGGAGCGGATGCAACCACCGAGAAACTCGCTGCCGCCTTCATCCATGTCGAGCATCACGTCCATGTACCAGGTCATCGGCCCGAGGTATTCCTCCAGGGTCGGCGCATCGCTGGCAAACGTGGCGAAAACCAGGCCTTTATAGCTGGCGACACGCGCCTCGCGCAGGCCGTGCCTGGACTTGTCGAACTGGCTTTCTTCGTAGCATTTGGATTCGTGCATGCCCATCAGCCGGCCGCCATCGGCACCGAACGACCAGCCATGGTAGTTGCAGATAAAGCCGCGGGCGTTGCCGGCCTCGGCAAAGCACACCTTGTTGCCACGGTGCGGGCAGGCATTGAGGAAGACCTTGATCGAGGCGTCCTTCTGGCGCACCACCAGCACTTCGTCTTCACCCATCGAGGTGGTCAGGTAGTCGCCGGACTTGGGCAGCTGGGACTCGTGCGCGACGAACAGCCAGCAGCGCGCGAAGATTTTCTCCAGCTCCTGCTCGTAGATCGCCGGGTCCCAGAAGACCTTGCCGGACAGGCGCCCTTCCTCCATGTCGCAGATACGGTCGAGGTTGCCCAGGGCGGGCGTGCTTTCAATGGTTCTGAGCGGTATGTGTTTGTTGTTATCCATGGTTCAGACTCACAGGAATACGGTTGGACAGCGGCCCGGTCACACCGGGCTGTTGGCGGCGGCCAGCGCCTCGTCAGCCTCCAGGGCGATGTCGGCGAACACCTCGCGGTCGGTGACGATGACCTTGTAGGTGCGCAAGTGGCGCTCGCAGGGAAACGTCACCGCCTTGCCGCTGGGCACATGGAACTGGCCCCAGTGGACCGGGCAGGTAATCAGGTCGTCTTCCAGGTCGCCCTCGGCCAGCGAAGCGGTGGCGTGGGTACACATGTCGGTGGTGGCGTAGAACGTGCCCCCCAGGTTGTAGACGCAGATGGCGTCGCCCTCGCGGTGGGCAACCTTCTTCAGCTCCCCTGGCGCCAGCTCATCACGTTGGCAAAGTAATACACGGCTCATGCTCGGCCCTCACACTCAGTTGCACAAAGCCCAGCCCGGTGACCCAGGCGGGTACGGCTTCATAGGCAATCACTTCGCCCTGCGGGCGCTCGATGGCGGCCAGGGCGCAGGCGAAGTTACGGATTTCCATCGCGCCGTTGCCGGCCCGACGCAGGATCTCTTCGTCGCTGTAGGCGCACAGCGCTTGCAGGTCGCCATTGACGCCGAGGGTGAGAATCTCGCGATCGAAGTCTTCGGCCACCCGGCCCATCTCGGCGGTGCCGACCCAGTGGCTGATCCCGCCACTGCCGATAATCACCACACGCTCGTCGGCATCGAACGCTTCGACGGCCGCCCGCAGCTGCCGGCCGAGGTCGGCCGACCGCTGGAGCGAGATGTACGGGTCAACGCCGCACGCCAGGTACACCGGGATGCTCGGCAACTCACGCCCGAGCAAGGCCTCGGCCGGCTTGACCACCAGTTGGTGCGGAATGGAAAAGGAATGGTCGACGGTAAAACTGCGCGCCACGGTCCAGTCCACGCCCTGCCCATCGCCGTGCTCGACAATGTGCGTGGCCAACGCTTGATGGTTGCGCACCGCGCCACGTTCCAGGCCCGGCAGGCGATCGATGGGGCCATCCACATCGCCGGTGCCGATCACATAGCGCGGCAGGCAATGGGTGCCGAACAGAATGTAATGGTCGCAACCGACGATGATCACCGAGGTCGGCTGCAAGGCCGCCAGGCGTTCGGCGCAGGCTTCGTATGCAGCCCATACCGCCTCACGTTGCGCCAACGGCGGCGCGTCGGGTGCCACGAACATTACCGGGTCATGCGGCATCCAGAAGCCGCCTACTATCTTGCCCATCGGTTCACCCCTTGAGCGCGGCGGAAAATCCCGCGCTGTGTTCGTCGGTAGCGCCCAGGCGCTGTTTGTAGAGGCTCATGTTGCGGTCAGGGGCAAGCTCCTGCCAGAAGCCCATGGTCAGCATCGGGTTGACCCCGGCCGCCTGCAGCCCGGCAACATCGAACTCGACGATCATGCGGACCTCGGCCTCCTCCAGGGCAAAACGCCCGAGGAACCCGACCGCGTCCTGCCGAAAGCGCTCCTTGGCGACACGCTCGACGCACAGCTGCCAGAGCGCACGCTCCATAACGTTTCTGCTCATACCGGCCTACTCGCTGAGGAAATCGCGGACCAGCGCGGCAAAGCGGCGCGGCTGCTCGCTCTGCACCCAGTGCCCGCAGCGCCCGAACAGGTGCAGGTCGGCATCGGGAATGCTGTTGGCGATCAGCAGCCCGCACTCGGGCGGCACCACGCGGTCTTCACGGCCGTGTACCACCAGCGTCGGCGCGACGATCTTGGCCAACGCGGCCGCGGGAAAACCCTTGACCAGGGTCGGACCGTCGGCGGCCGGCTGCGGGATCAGTTTGCGTAGCGCCTGCTGGGCACCAGGGCGCGCACTGGCTTCGTAACGTGCCTGCACCATCGCCTCGGTAATCAGCGACACGTCATAGGGGAACAGCTTCATCAGCTCGCGCATGTTGTCCAGCGATGGCTCGTATTCCCAGGCCCCGCGCAAGCCTGGGGTCTGCACGAACTCACCGGCCGGGGTGCCGAGCAACACCAGCTTGTTGACGCGCTCCGGTGCGAACACCGCCAGGCCGATGGCCAGCGCGCCGCCAAACGAATTACCGACGAACGAGGCTTTTTCGATGTCCAGGGCATCCATGATGCCGAGCAGATGGTTGACCCACAGCTTGATGTCGTACTTGGCGTCGTCCTTGAACTCGGTGAAGCCGAAGCCGGCGATGTCCGGCACGACCACGCGCCAGCGATCAGCGAACACCGGCACGGTATTGGCCCAGTTGGCCCAGCCCGATACCCCGGGGCCCGAACCATGCAACAGGAACAAGGCCTCGCCCTGACCGGCTTCGTGGTAGTGAGTCTGGTGCCCTGCTGCAAGCAGAGTCTTGGGATTTGCGCTCATGTCGGCCTCCGGTTCTTATTCTTAACATACAGATGTGTATCTGTATGCTATTTACCGATTTGACCTGCGTCAATTAAAAAAACGTGGCTTTGTGCAAATAATCTAAAAGCCAACCTACACACATGTACTCTAGAATCCGAGCACACGCAGCCCCCATGCGCGGGCCACAGTCGGTGCGCTGGCAATAGCTTCGTCGTTGCGCCGGGCGTTAGAATGGCGGCTCGCTGCCAAGGCGGGCGTCGAACGCTGCTGTGCCCTGGCGCTTATCCAGCTTGTTGGACAAGGCCCCTAGACAATGTCATCACGCACCAACCTCACGCGGGAAGATTGGATTCATGCGGCACAGGAAGTCCTGGTTACCAGCGGCGTCGACGCTGTGCGGGTCGATACCCTGGCCAAGGAATTGAAGATCACCCGTGGCAGCTTCTACTACCACTTCAAAAGTCGCGGGGAACTGCTCGAAGGCATCCTCGGCAACTGGCGCGCACGCGCCACCGAAGATGTAATTCTGCATCTGCGCAATGCCCACAGCTCGCCGCTGCAACAACTGCATCGCCTGCTCGAACTGCCCTCCCACGGGCAGACCGCCAAGGACGCCGCCTCGATCGAGCTGGGCATTCGCGGCTGGGCCCGCCGCGACAAGCAGGCACGCCAGGCCATCGACGAAGTCGACAGCCACCGCCTGAGCTACATCGAAGGCCTGCTGATCCAGGCCGGCGTGCCCAGTGGCGATGCCCAGGACCGCGCCTACCTGATCTATGCCTACCAGATCAGCCTGTCATTGCTGCACAGCGAAGACACCCCGCAACAACGCCTGGAACGCAGCCAGCGCATGGCCGGCATCCTGATCCCCGAATCCTGCACCCTCCCCGCCTGAGCCCGGATGCCGACCTGCGTCGGCATTCATAAAAATACATAAATGTATCTTTCAAGATCACGAAGCAGCACGCGCACTGGGTGCTGAACTTTTCAGATGAAAAATATTATTTTATTTTTTTATCTGAAAACAACAACATAGATCAGAAATCCGCCTTTAAACAAACCGTTACAGCGGCGCCTATTGACAAAGCGCCCACCCTCCCGCGTAGTCTATACATACACATTCACATGTGTATTTTAAAGCTGTGTATGGCGCTCCCTCAGGCTTATCCACACGACAATAAGAATAGAAAACGGGTACCTCACTATGCACTTGCATGCCCCCCTGCGCACGGCCACTCCCTGCGCGCTTGACACCTCGCCCTCTCGACGACAGCACCCCGGCACGGCATTGACCGGCGCCCGCTGGCGCACACCTTCGCCTCCCTTCCCTACCGCTCGCTGAGGGCCGCTCATGGATATCTCGATACTGGCGTTTCTCGCCCAGGACGGCCTGACCACGGGCGCGATTTATGCCTTGGTGGCGCTGGCCCTGGTGCTGGTGTTCTCGGTGACGCGCACCATCCTGGTGTGCCAGGGCGACTTCGTCACCTACAGCGCCCTGACCCTGGCCACCCTGCAACTGGGGCTGATGCCCGGCACCCTGTGGCTGCTGCTCGGCTGCTCGCTGGCCGCCTGCACACTGGACAGCATCGCCGCGTTGCGCCGTGGTCAATCGCGCCGGGTGCCCGGCCTGCTGGCACGCTACCTGGGCTTGCCGACGGTGCTGTGGGTGGTGCTGGACACCTTCGAGCTGGCCGGTTTGCCGGCCGTGTTGCAGATCCTGCTGACCCTGGCGCTGGTCACGCCGCTGGGGCCGCTGCTGTATCGCCTGGTGTATCAACGGGTGGCCGAGACCTCGGTGCTGTTGCTGCTGATTGTATCGGTGGCCGTACACATCACGCTGGTGGGTATCAGCTTGCTGATGTTCGGCGCAGAAGGGGTTCGCACCGATGCCCTGGCCGAAGCGGTGTTCATGCTCGGTGAGCTGCCGGTGGGCCTGCAAAGCCTGTTGGTGATCGCCAGCGCCCTGCTGCTGATCGGCCTGCTCTACGCGTTCTTCGGCCACAGCCTGTATGGCAAGGCCCTGCGCGCCACGGCACTGAATCGCAAGGGCGCGCAACTGGTGGGCATCCCCACACAGCTGGCCGGCAAGGCAGCGTTTGGCCTGGCGGCGTTGATCGGCGCCATTTCCGGCGTGCTGATCGGCCCGCTGACCACCCTGTACTACGACTCGGGCTTTCTGATCAGCCTCAAGGGGTTTGTCGCTGCGATCTTCGGCGGCCTGGCCAGTTACCCGATTGCCGCCGCCAGTGCGTTTTTCGTCGGTGTTCTGGAGAGCTTCGCCAACTTCGGCGCCTCGGCCTACAAGGAGGTGATCGTGTTCACCCTGGTGATCCCGGTACTGCTGTGGCTCTCGTTGAAGCACCCTCACCTTGAGGAGCAACACTGATGATCCGTCGACTGATCCCCCTGTTCGCCCTGCTGCTTCTGGCGGGCCTGGCACCAGTGCTGCTGCCGACCTTCCATGTCACGCTGCTGAATTACATCGGCCTGTACAGCCTGGTCGCCCTGGGCCTGGTGCTGCTGACCGGCATCGGCGGCATGACCTCGTTCGGCCAGGCCGCGTTCGTCGGTATCGGCGCCTACGCCAGCGCGGTGCTGACCACCCAATATGGCCTGTCGCCCTGGCTCGGTTTGCTCGCGGGCCTGGCGATTACCCTTGTGGTTGCCACCAGCCTGGGCCTGTTGACCCTGCGCCTGGCCGGCCACTACCTGCCCATCGGCACCCTGGCCTGGGGTCTGGCGCTGTTCTATCTGTTCGGCAACCTGCCCGGGCTGGGCGGCTTCGGCGGCCTGCAAAACCTGCCGAATATCAGCCTGTTCGGCTGGCAGGTCCGCGACCCGGCCGACTTCAGCCTGCTGATTGGGCTGCTGTTGGCGATCAGCCTGTGGCTGCTCGACAACCTGCTGCACAGCCGCCAGGGCCGCGCCATCCGCACCCTCAAGGATTCCGCCGGCATGGCTGAGGCGATGGGCATCGACACGGCGCGCAGCCGCTTGCAGGTGTTCATCATCGCGGCCCTGCTCGCGGCGTTGTCGGGCTGGCTGTACGCGCACCTGCAACGGGTGGTCAATCCCACGCCGTTCTCGGTGGTGATGGGTATCGAATACCTGTTCATGATCGTGCTCGGCGGCGTTGCCAGCCTCTGGGGCGCACTGCTCGGCGCAGCCCTGCTGACCCTGATCAAACAGGTGCTGCAAGACGTACTGCCACAGCTGTTCGGGCACGCCGACAACGTCGAGATGATTTTCTTCGGCGTGCTGGTGATCCTGGTCCTGCAATACGCCCGTGGCGGCCTGTTGCCATTGCTGAGCGGCCTGTTCCCGAGGGCACAACCCCGTCCGCTGCCCGAGCACCCGGCCCATGCGCTGCCCCGCCGGACGATGCCCGCCAACGGGCAGCCGTTGATGGTCGCAGAAGGTCTGCTCAAGCAGTTTGGCGGACTGGTGGCCAACAAGGACATGGGCTTGACCGTCAATGGCGCCGAAATCACCGCGCTGATCGGTCCCAACGGCGCCGGCAAGTCGACCCTGTTCAATCTGTTGTCCGGGGTGCTCGCGCCCAATGCCGGCCAGATCGTTTTTCTCGGCCAGCGCATCGACGGCCTGTCGCCGCGTGCCATCGCCCGACTGGGCGTCAGCCGCACCTTCCAGCACGTGCGTTTGTTGCCGGACATGAGTGTCCTGGAAAACGTCGCCCTCGGCGCCCATGCCCGGGGCAAAGCCGGGCTGCTGCGCTCGATGCTGCATCTGGAGCGCGAAGAGGAAGCCGCCCTGCTGGCCGAAGCCCGGCGCCAGATCGAGCGCGTGGGCCTGGGCGCCGCCCTGCACACCCCCGCCGGCAGCCTGCCGTTGGGCCAGCAGCGCATCGTCGAAATTGCCCGGGCGCTGTGCAGCGATCCCCTGTTGCTGTTGCTCGACGAACCCGCCGCCGGACTGCGCCATGGCGAAAAGCAGGCACTCGCCCACCTGCTCGAACAACTGCGCAGCGAAGGCCTCGGCGTGCTGCTGGTGGAGCACGACATGGAATTCGTCATGGGCCTGGCCGACCAGATCGTGGTGATGGAATTCGGCCAGCGCCTGGCCGGTGGCACGCCGCTGCAGATACAGCAAAACCCTGCGGTGCTTGCCGCCTACCTTGGAGGTGTCGAATGAGTCGCCTGCTGGATGTACGCAACCTGACGATCAGCCACGGCAAGGTCGAAGCGGTACGCCAACTCAATCTGAGCCTGGAGGAAGGCCAGATCGTCAGCCTGATCGGCCCCAACGGCGCCGGCAAGACCACCTTGATGGCGGCGCTGATCGGCCTGCTGCCAGCACAGGGCCAGGTGAGTTACGCCGGCCAGCCGCTGCTGGCGCACCACGACGTCGCCCAGCGCATCGACAAGGGCATGGCGCTGGTGCCGGAAAGCCGCGAACTGTTCGGCCTGATGAGCGTCGAGGACAACCTGCGCCTGGGGGCCTTCAGCCGTCATCGGCGTGGCTTTCGCGACCACCAGAAGACCCTCGACGAAGTTTTCGGCCTGTTCCCGCGCATGTACGAACGGCGCAGTCAGCCGGCCTGCACCCTGTCGGGCGGCGAGCGCCAGATGCTTGCCATCGGCCGCGCGCTGATGGCCAAGCCGCGCTTGCTGATGCTCGACGAACCCAGCCTGGGCCTGGCCCCGCGGGTGATCGGCGAAATCTTCACGATCTTCGAGACCCTGCGCCAGAGCGGCGTGTCGATCCTGCTGGTCGAGCAAAACGCCCGCGCCGCGCTGAAGATTTCCGACTACGGCTACGTGCTCGAAGTCGGGGAAATCGTGCTTGAAGGCAGCGCCCAAGCCTTGGCCAACAACCCCCAGGTGGCCGAAATCTACCTGGGCCGCCCACCCACCCGAGCCGCCATGGAGGTCACCAGCGCTACCGGCACGTAGCGCCCTGCCACAGCCTTTGCCACACCATAAAAAAAATATCAGGAGCGTGTATGAGATCGATTTTTCCCTTGCTGTTGCTGGCCTCACTGTCTGCCGCCGCACAGGCGGACATGACCGTCGGCGTGATTCTCTCCACCACCGGCCCCGGTGCCTCGCTGGGTATTCCCGAGCGCAATACCGTGGCCCTGTTGCCCAAGGAAATTGCCGGCCAGGCGGTGAAATACGTGGTACTGGACGACGGCAGCGACAGCACGGCCGCCGCCAAGAACGCGCGCAAACTGGTGAGTGAAAACCGTGTCGACCTGTTGATCGGCTCCACCACCGTGCCCACCTCGGCGGCCGTGGCGCAAATCGCCAAGGAGAGCAAGACCGCGCAGATCGCCCTGGCCCCATTCGCCCCGGCAAGTGGCGAACAGGCCTGGATTTTCACCGTCGCCCAGACCAACACCTTGATGGCTGAGGCGCTGATCGAGCACATGCAAAAAGCCGGCGTAAAAACCCTGGCGTATATCGGCTACAACGATGTGTGGGGCGAGGACTGGCACAAAGTGCTGAGCGAGATGGCGCCGGCGGCAGGCATCCAATTGGTGCGAGACGAGCGCTTCAACCGCACCGACTCGTCGGTCAGCGGCCAGGCCCTGAAGGTCATGAGCAGCAAGCCCGATGCGGTATTGATCGGCGCCACCGGCACACCCGCGGCCCTGCCCCACACCGAACTGCGGCGCCTGGGTTACAAGGGCACCATTTACCACACCCATGGTGCGGCCAACAGCGCGTTCCTGCGCATCGGCGACAAAGCCTTGAACGGCGCGATCCTGCCCGTGGGGCCCGTGGTGGTGTGGGACAAACTGCCGGCCAGCCACCCGTCCAAAGCCATCGCCAGCCAATACGCGCAGGATTACCAGGCCCAGTACGGCGCCAACAGCCTGTCGCCATTCGGCGCCTACCTGTACGACGCCATGCGCCTGGTGGAGGCCGCCGTGCCGGCCGCGCTCAAAGGCAGCACACCGGGCACGCCAGCGTTTCGCGAGCAACTGCGCGACCAGCTAGAGCAGACCCGCAACGTGGTCGGCACCCACGGCGTGTACAACCTGAGCGCCACCGACCACTTCGGCCACGACCAGCGCGCTCGCGCACTGGTGACGGTGCAGGATCAGCAGTGGGTCCTCTTGCATGCCCCTGAATAACCCCGACAACAATAATAAAAAGGCAACGTCCATGAGTACTCTGAAACGGGTTCACACCACCCTCGCCCTCGGTACGCTGTGCAGCATCAGCCCCGCGCTGCTGGCCCAGGGTTTTATCGAAGACAGCAAGGCCACGCTGACTTCACGCAACTACTACTTCGACCGCGACTACAAAGGCGACTCGGCGCAATCGGCCACCCGTGAATGGGCGCAGGGCTTCATCCTGCGCTTCACTTCCGGTTATACCCCTGGCACCGTGGGGTTTGGCCTGGATGCCCAAGGCCTGCTCGGCTTGAAACTCGACTCCAGCCCCGATCGCACCGGCACCGGCCTGCTGTCGTACAACCCGGTCACTCGCCAGCCGAACGACAGCTATTCAGAACTGGGGCTGACCGGCAAGGTCAAGGTATCGAAAACCGAACTGCAGGGCGGCACGCTCGCGCCGAACCTGCCCATCCTGTTTGCCAGCCCGACGCGCCTGCTGCCACAGACCTTTCGCGGCGCCCAGCTCAAGTCCCAGGACATCGACAACCTGACGCTCAATGCCGGCTGGCTCGACCGCATGAACCAGCGCGATTCGACCAACTACCAGAAGATCACCCTGGCCTCGCCCAACCGGCGCTTCAACGGTGCGGCCGAATCGGACAGCTTCAGCTTTGCCGGCGGCGACTACAAATGGTCCGACGCTCTCACACTCAAGTACTACCATGCGGAACTTGCGGACATTTATCGCCAGGACTTCGTCGGGTTTATCGACAATCGCCCACTGGGCCCGGGGCGGGTGAAAACCGATGTGCGCTACCACATCAGTGGCGAGGACGGCCCCGCCAAAGCGGGCAAGGTCGACAACCGCACCTTCGGCGTGATGAGCACCTACAGCCTGGGCGCCCACAGCCTCGGGCTCGGTTACATGCAACTGAGCGGTGACACGGCAATGCCCTACATCGCCGGTTCAGAACCGATGGTGGTCAGTGAAGGCGCCTTGAGCAGCGAGTTCCTCAACCCCAAGGAACGCACCTGGCAGGTCCGCTACGACTATGACTTCGCCGCCCTGGCGGTTCCCGGGCTCAAGGGCATGCTGCGGTATCTGGACGCCAGCCATATCGAACTACCGAGTGCATTGGGCGGCAGTGATCGCAGCGAGAGCGAAAAAGACATAGAGCTGTCTTATGTGGTGCAGAGCGGCACCTTCAAGAACGTCGCGTTCCGCTTGCGCCATGCCTGGTACCGCAATGACTTCGCCCCTACCGCTTCGTTTCGCGATGACAACGAACTGCGGGTGAACATCGATTACACCTTGGCGCTCTGGTAAAGCCTCAATAGGTTAACCCGTTGCGAAACACCCCGGCTTTCCGGGGTGTTTTGCGTTGAGGCTTACTCGGCCGCGCAGTCGCGCGCCGCGATGCCCTTCTCCTGGGCATACGCGGCAGACTTGGCCTCGATCAACGGGCGCAAGGTGGCGCGGTCGGCCTGGACCCAGTCGGTCACCAGCACCCATTTTTGCCCGTCCCACTGCTGCACCCGGGCTGAACCGCCGCCTTCGTGGTCGGCGCAGGACAGTTTCAACGGCGCGAGCAAGCCTTCGAGACCCAACGCCTTGATGCGAGCGGCGTCGATGTCCAAATGCTCGAACGCCCAGCGCGTTTCCTCACCGTTCAGCCCACGATTGCCGAACTTGGCCTGGCCGGTGCGCAAGGCTTCGACTGCAATGGCCGCGTTGATCAGGCCGATGTTGTAGTAGACCTTGCCGAAGTAACTCGGGTCTTTGAGGTTGCTCTTGCCCGGGTCCAGGATGAACTGCTTGAGTTTGCGGTGGATCTCGAAGCTGTCGCCACCGGGGAACGGCGCCAGCGCCTGGTAGCCTTTGGCGGCGGTGCCCGCGGGGATCACATCGGCTTCGGAGCCGGCCCACACGTCTCCGATCAGACGGTCCACCGGGATGCCAAAACGCACGGCGGTCTTGATGCCGACCGGGGTGGACACGCCCCAGGTGCGCAGGAACACCCAGTCCGGGTTGATCTGACGGACCTGCCGCCATTGGGTCGACTGCTCGTTGCCGGGGTCCGCCACCGGGATCTGGATATTCTCGAAACCGTACTTTTGCGCGAGCAATTGCATCGCCGCCTGGGTTTCGCGGCCATAGGCGGAGTCGTGGTAGACCGTGACGATCTTCTTGCCCTTGAGTTTGTCCAGGCCGCCTTCGCGCTGGGCAATGTAGTTGATCCCCACCGACGCCTGGCCGTAGTAGTTGAGCAACAGCGGGAAGGCGTAAGGGAACACGCGGCCATCGGTCGATTCGGTACGCCCGCCGGCACCGTCGATCAGCGGGATATGGTCGACGGCGGCGCGGTCCATCAGCGCATAGGACGCCGGCGTGCTGTGGGTGAAGAAGAAGCCGGTCGGCGCGCCGTCGAGGCCGGCCTTGTAGCGTTCGTAGCATTCGATGATACGGTCGGTCTTCCACTCGGTCTCGCACTCTTGCCAGACCAGTTTGACCCCGTTCACGCCGCCTTCGACCTCATTGATATAGCGGAAGTAGTCGATCTCCCCCGCCCACCACGGGATGCCGCTGGAGGCGTAGGCGCCGACCCGGTAGGTCGCCAGCGGGATGAACTGTTGATCATTGGCCGCCTGGGCCGCGGCCGGCAGCAGCCCGCCCAAGGTGCCGATTGCCAGCAGGCCGGCAATAAACGTGCGTTGCAAGGTGTTGTGCATGGGTGTGGTTTCTTTTGAAAAGTGGGGGTTATCCCTCCCGTTGTCGGGTCAGTGCCTATCGACTGACAACACAATTCATGCCAAACCCATAAGCCTTTAAATTCAGCATCTTACGCAGAACCTAAGCCTGCGCGATCGCACAGTTTATTGAACTGCTGTTGCTCCACCAACAACCTGAGCACGTCCCGTCAGCCGATAAACCGCTGCAGCGCAAACGGCGCCATCGCCGCCGACATCTCCCCCGTCAACACCCACTGCGCAATCGCCTGCCCAAACAACGGCGCGAACTTGAAACCATGCCCGCTCAACCCTGCCGCGACCATCAACCCCGGCACGCGCGGGTCCGGGCCGAGCAGCGGATTACCGTCCGGCGTGTCGTCGAAGAACGACACGCGGCGCCCGATCGGCTGTGCGCCCAGTAGACGTTGCACGCGTTGCGCGGCGCGGTCACGGTAGGCCAACACCTGAGTGTCGCTGAAGGTGCCGTCGAAGGCATCCGGGTCGATGGGCGCCCCTTCGGCGCCGCCCAGCGCGCCGATCACGTAGCTGCCGGGGCGATCCGGGCGCAGGTAGAAGCCGACGTCGCGGTCGCAGTAGCCCGGCATCGGCTTATCCGCGCCGCAGACCTCGAGAATGCCCACGCATTGCCGTGTGGCATGGATCGGCAGCGGCGCGCCGCACTCGGCGGCCAGTGCGGCGGCCCATGGCCCGGCGGCGTTGATCACATGGCTGCTGGCGATAAACCCGCAGTCGGTCTGCACGCCGATGACGCGGCCGGCCTGGCGCACAATCCGCCGCGCCGTCCGGCCCTCTTCGATCACCGCGCCCAGGGCGCTCGCACCGGCGGCAAAGCTGCGCGCGGTAAGACGCGGGTCGCAATAACCGGCGTCCGGTTCGTAGACCGCGCCCGCCAGGCCATCGGTGTACAGGTCCGGCACCCGTTCCCGTATCTGCTCGGGGCAGAGCCATTCAAGCGGCGCGCCCGCTGCCCGCAGACGCGCGACATTGGCCTGGGTGGTCGCTTGCGCGTGCCCGGCAATACCGGTCAGGAACCCCGTGCGCTGGTAGCCGCATGCGCCGGGATAGTGCTGCGGCCACTCGCGATAGGCCCGCACACCTTGCGTCGCCAGGTAGCTGAGGGCGGGGTCGGCATAATACGCCCGCACGATCCCCGGCGATGCGCCCGACGAACCGCTGGCAATCGCGCCTTTATCGAGCAGCCTGACCGACGCCCCGGCCCGCGCCAGGTGCCAGGCTGCGGCGGTGCCGGTGGTGCCGGCGCCGATCACGATAACGTCGGCGTATTCATGCATCGCTGGTGGCCCCGGCAAGCACCACGCTGGCCGGCAGGCACGGCGCCAATGCGGCCGGCGACAGCGGCGCAAAGCGCGGGCGCGCCGAGGTCTGCGGACGTGGCTGCGAGGCAGCGTGCAGCGCCTGGATCAGCGGCAAACCGTCATGCCCCAGGCGCTGCCACAGGTACTCGGCCAGGCGCGGCATGATCGGCGCGGCCAGGTACGCCAGGCCCTTGAGCCACAGGTAGGCGTGGGCGGGCTGCGTGACGTCCAGGTCGGGGCGTTGCATCCATTGATGCAGCACGTCCCAGGCTTCGCGCACCGACACCGCGTCCAACCGGAAGGCCTGCCCCAACCGCGTAACGGCCAGCTCCAGGGCCGGCCACAGCGCCGGGGCGATGGACTGCGGCCGCGTGTGATCGAGGGCGGCCAGCGCCAGGTCGATGCGGCCGTCGAGCGCACCGGCCAGGTCCACATTGACCACCTCGACAAACTCCTCCACGGCGAAGTTGGTTTCGCCCTGTTCGGGGCTTTCGCGGCTCAGGAAGTAACGCACCGCGTCGCTGGTCGCCGGGGTCTTTTCGACGATATCGGCGGCCCACACCACATGCAGGCGGCTGGTGGAAAACTTCGCGCCTTGCAGGTTGTAGAAGTAATTGGTCAACACGTAATCGAATGAGCGGTGATCCTGCAACGCATCCATCACCGCGACACTGCCGGCCAACAGCAGCACCGCGTTGTCGATGCCAAAACTGACCAGCGTCGTCACCTCGCTGCTGCGCAGCATGGCATGGCCGTGCTCGGGCGCCTGTTCCTGGGATCGGTCGGCGCAGGTCAGCGCATACTCCCAGCCCGACTCGAACAGCACGCGCGGGTTGCCGAAGCGGTCCGGGCTCCAGGCAACGCCCCATTCGCCCGGCGCGGTCAGCCGCACCCGGCCGTTTTCCCGTTCCAGGAAGCGCGCAATCACCTCGACGATCGACGCCGGCGCACCGGAGGTCGCCATGCGCTGCAGCAACTGCTCGGGGTGGGCGACGGTCAGAAACAGGCTTTCGACCTCAACCCAGTGCAGGGGGCTGTCGCCCATGCGCGGTTGCGGGTCAAGCATGGCTTCCGGGCGAAACAGTGCGCCGCAGGCTTCGCAAAAATAGCCGCCCGCCCCCGCCCGGCAATACGGGCATTGCCCCAGCAGCCAGGCCCCCGCCATGTAGCGCCGGGTGTCCGGGCAATACAGCACGCGTTCGACCACGCTTTGCGTCACCCCGAGCGCCACCAGGCGCTCCACCGTGCGCTGGGCATTGCGCGCATGCTGCTGCGCATAGGGGCCTTGCACCAGATCGAGGAAGTCATCCACCTCGACATCCAGCGCGCGCAGGTCATGGGCGATTTGCCCGTGATAGTCGCGCACCACGGCTTCGGGCGTGCGCTGCTCTTGCAGGGCCTTCCACAGCACATAGGAGTCGAAGCCGTCGACCGCCGAGACCACGTCGACACGATGGCCCTGGCTGCGCAGGTAGCGCCCCAGCATGTCCATGCGCAAGTACGGCCCGGCGATATGCCCCAGGTGCAGCCTGCCGTTCGGAGTGGGCGGGATGGGCATCAGGAAGAAGGTTTGCGCGGCGATAGCGGTCATCTTTTCAATCCATCGAAACAGTAGAAAGGGTGGGTTTGGCGGTAGCGGGCGCATCGGGCCACTGGGCGACGAGCAGGTCCACGGCTTCGCGGGCAATGCCCGGTGCCAGGCGGAAACCGGCGCCGCTGCCGGCGCCGGCAAACACCAGGTTCTGCCCGGCGTCGAAGCTCACCTGCGACTCTCCGCCGGGGCTGTAGCTGTCGCAGAACACCCGGCCGCCGCGACAGCGGGCCACCAGCTCGGGCAGGTAGTGCGCCAGCGTGCGGGTGGCCACCTGTACATCGTGGCGGTTGATTTCCAGTGCGTGTTTGCGCGGCGCAACGTCCCATTCATCGCACCGGAAGCTGAACAACCACTGGTTACGCGCCGCCAATGGCATCAGGTAAGCGTCGGATTGCGGCAGGAACAGCGCCGCGGCGTTGCTCGGCGGTACGCCGTCGATATGCAGGGCCACCACCTTCTTCACTCGCAGCCCATGGCGCGCGGCAAGCGCGTCGAACGGCGGCTCGCTGACCCACGGCCCCGTGGCAACCAGGGTGCGGCGGGCGCGCAGCGTGGCGCCGTCGGCCAGGGTGATGCGCGTGCCGCTGCCCAGCGCATCGATCTGCTGCACGCCCACGCCTTCGATGCAGCGCACATGGGCACTGGCCAGGCTGTGGCCGATCAGCAACCGCGCCACCAGCGGTGGCTCATAGCTTTCGGCGGTGCCGCCACGCAACAGGCTTTCGTTCGCGCCAACCTTGAGTGAGGCGCCCAGGCGTAAGCCCAGGTCCGGCGCGCACAGGTCGGCGGGCTGAACCGGCGCATCGACCAGGGCCTGCTCGATGTCTGCACTAAAGCTGCGTTCGGCCAGCCAGTACACCGGCGCCTGGGTGGTGCGGATGCCCAGGCGATCACGCAGGGCCCGATACAGCTCGGCGCTCTCCCCGGCCAGGCGCCGTTCGCGCGGCGAGCGGCCGGTGGCCAGCAGCACACCCGCCGAATGGGCGGTGGCCCCGTCGCCGATGCGGTAGCGGTCGATCAGCAGAATCTGCCAGTGGGGATAGCGTTGCGTCGCATGATGCAACGCCCAGGCACCGATAATGCCGCCGCCGACAATCACCAGGTCGAAGTGCTGCTCCATGCTCATGCCCACCACACCGAAAACACCTGGACCTGGGTCGTGCCGTTGTTGCGCGCGAAATGCGGCCGCCAGGGCGCGAAATACAGGCTTTCGCCATTTCTGACCGCGTGCCAGGTGCCGTCGTAGAAGACGTCCAGCTCGCCGCCGCTGATAAACCAGATTTCGTTCACGGCGTGCTTGTCTTCGTCGGTCGCGCTGTGTGGCTCGAGGGTGAAACGCGATGACTGGATCGGCGCATTGGCCAGTTTGCCGGCAAAGTGGTGCAGGTACAGGCGCACGCCTTCCGGCGCCACGGGCTCCTCGGTTTCTCGAATCACCGGGGCATTGCCGTTGGGGGCAAGTGTGATGGGTTCCATGACCGGGCTCCTGGGTCTAGTTGGCGAGAGCGGTCAGGCGATCGAAACGCGCATCGCCGACCTCGTCGAATACTTCGTTGGCGCCCCATTGGACGAACGCCTCGGGCTCATCCAAGTCGTACAGGGCTTGCCCGCTGACGCTGTTGATGATGTTCGCGCAACGCCAGGGGATCAGGCCCAGGTTCGGGTCGGCGATGCCTTTCTGGCTACGCGCGGCGTTTTGCACATAGATGGCCGAGCCCTGCGGCCCATCCCAGGCGACGGAATAGTCATCGTTGAAGACATACTCGCCGTTGCATCGGGTAATCCGTGATTCGAGCGCCGCCAGGCACGCCGGCATCTGGTAGGCATAGCCTGTACACAGCACCGCGGTGTCGGCACTCAGTTCCTCCTGCACCTGGCTGTGCCCGTGCGCCATCGACAGGCTCCAGTGATGGGGGCGCTGCTGAATCGCGGTCAACTCGCGCCCGGGCAGCAGGCGAATGTGACAGGGGTGCTGCAAGACGTGCTTGAGCTCGTACAGGCGGCGATAAATCGACTGCAACAACGCTTGGGAAATGCCGTCGCTCGCCAGTTTCTGCTCGACCAGCAGTGGCCGGCGCACGGCCTCGGGCTGGGCGAAAAAGTGGTCACTGTACTGCGGGGTGTAGAGCTCGTTGGTAAACGGCGACTCATCCAGCGGCGAAAAATTCCAGCGCCGCGAGACCCAGGTCACGCTGGCGGGCAAGGCGGCGGTGTCGGACAGCAGGTGCTGGATGATTTCGGCCCCGGTCTGGCCGCCACCGATCACCACCACGCGCTGGTCTTTGAAGCTGCGCTTGCGGGTCATGTACTGCGAGGAGTGAAACAGCGTATCGCCCAGATGCGCCTGCGCGCACGCCGGGATCGACGGTTGCTGCCCGGTGCCCAACACCAGGTGGCGCGCCGGTTGCGCCCAGGTATCGCCCTGGAGCAGGAACAGGCCGTTATCGAACGTCACCGAACGCACTTCGCTGTTGAAATGCAGATTCGGCAGCTGGCTGCACGCCCAGCGGTAGTACTGGTTGAACTCGCGGCGCAGCACCTGCTCGAAATGCGCGTTGATAAAACTGAGCAGCTGTTTTTTCTGCGCCAGGTAAGCGAGGAATGACAGCGGGTTGGACGGGTCCACCAGGCTGACCAGGTCCTTGAGGTAATGCACCTGCAGTTTGGCCTCGGGCACCATCATCCCCGCATGCCATTGAAATTCGCTGCTGCGCTCGAAGAACGCGGCGCTAATGCTCGGTTTGGGCTGGGCCAGCGCCGCCAGGCTAAGGTTGGCCGGACCGATGCCGATCCCCGCCATATCGACAACTGCAGGTGCAGAACGCAGATTCATGATCATTATCCCTATTGATGATGTTTTTCAGGTGCAGCGACGCCTCGCGAATGTCACGAAAACGTGCCGGGCAATCGCCTTTACAGGTGCAGGTCCATCAACTTTCCACGGGTTGCGCCGCCGGCGCTTTCAACACCAGGGCGGCCATCAGCATGGCGAGCAACGACAAACCGATGGCGACGCTGACGGCGACGTCGATGGCATCGCCCAGGGGCTGAATCGAGGTGAGCAAGGCGCCGAAGATCGCCACGCCGAAGGCGGAGCCGCTTTGGCGGCTGGCATTGAGCGTGCCCGCCGCCACCCCGGCCTTGGCGCGGTCGACCACACTCATCAGCACGGAGGTGGCGGCCGGGGTGATGATCCCGGCACCGAACCCCACGGCCGGGTAGCACACTGCGATACGCCAGTACGGTGCGTCACTGGCCAGGGCGAACAGGCCGATAAACCCCACGGTGTACAGGCCGAACCCCGCACACAGCACGGCGCGCGCGCCATACGCACGGGTCAGCCGGCCGCAGGTGAAGCTGCCCAGGGTGACCATGGCGGTCAGTGGCAGGAAAGCCAGCCCGGTGTCCAGCGGCGACCAGCCACGCTCGCTCTGGAAGTACACGCTGAGCAGGAAAAACAGGCCATAGAACACCAGGGCCGACGCCAGCGACAGCAGCGTCGCCCCCGAGAACACCGGGTTGCGGAAATACTGCAGCGGCAGCATCGGGTCCTTGTGGCGGCTTTCGGTCACAAAGAACACGCACCAGGCGATACAGGCCACGAACACGCAGGCGTACACCCATTCGGAGTTCCACCCCAGCTTCGCCCCTTCAATCAGCACCGCCACCGAGGTCGCCAGCGCGATAATCGCGGCGACTTGCCCGGTGACGTCCAAGTGCCGGTTTGGCGCCAACGGTGCCGAAGACGGGATGCGCGAGGTCAGCCACACGCCCACCAGGGCGATCGGCACGTTGATCAAGAAGATGCTGCGCCAGCCGAACAGCTCGATCAGTACGCCGCCCACCAGCGGTCCGGCCGCCATGGCGATGCCGCCGCACCCGGCCCACACGCCAATGGCGCCGGCGCGCTGGTGGGTCTGCGGGTAAGCGCTGTTGATCAACATCAAGGAACACGGCACCAGCAACGCAGCGCCCAGCCCCTGCAGGACCCGCGCACCGACCAACTCCGGCAGGTCGGTGGCCAGGCCGCACAACGCCGAGGCCAGGGCAAACAGGCCGAGGCCGACGGCGTAGATTTTCTTCGCGCCGAAACGATCGCCCAGCAGGCCGCCCGTCAGCAGCAGGCTGGCGAAGGTCAGGGTATATGCGTTGATCACCCACTGCAGCCCGGTGATACCCGAGCCAAAGGTGCGGGAAATCGATTCCACTGCCACGTTGACAATCGAAGTGTCGAGGATAACGACCACATAGCTCAGACTCGTCGCAATCAGTACTTGTCGTTGGTAGCGGGTGTTGGAGGTCATGACCGCGAGCGTCCTTTAAGGGGGCGGCTCGACTATATGCAGCTTTCTGGGATAAACGCTTCGAGCTGTGTCGAAGTGTTTATGTTTATGTCATCCTGAAATCCGATTTCACCTGGCACAGCACGGAGTTCGACGGAATGACCCAGCCAAAAATCTCATCCATCGCCTACCTGATCGCCGAACCCGTGCGCGCAGTGATCCTGATCACCCTGGCAGATGGCAGTTCGATGTCTGCCAGCGCCTTGGCCGATGCCGCTGGCGTGACGCCGCAGACGGCCAGTTCGCACCTGGCGAAGCTGCTCGACGGCGGCTTGCTCACCGTGGAGACCAAGGGCCGCAACCGCTTCTATCAATTGGCCGGCCCCGATGTGTCCCATGTGCTGGAAAGCCTGGCGGCGGTCGCACCGCAAACCAGTTCGTGGCGTAGCCTGCCCAACCGTTCGGCCCATGAATTGCGTTTTGCCCGTTGCTGCTACGACCACCTGGCCGGCCAGGTCGGCGTAGCGGTGACCCAAGGCATGCTGGAGCAGGGTTTTCTCCTTGAAAGCGACGAGCGCGAATACGTGCTCACCCGGCGTGGTACCGAGTGGCTGCAGTCACTCAACCCGCAGGCCGGCGAGCCATGCTTGCACGACCACCTCCAGGCCCGCCGCTGCCTGGATTGGACCGAACGGCAACATCACATCGCCGGGCCGCTCGGCACCCACCTGCTGGAGACTTTTTGCCAGTTGGGTTGGCTGCGCCGAACCGCCGGCTCGCGCGCGGTACATGTGACCGGCTCGGGCTGGCGGGCATTCAAGCTGCATCTGGGGATTGAGCACCTGCGCCATCTCGAAGCACCGCTGCATGCCGTGACCCCGGCCAGGAAAACCCTTATGCCGGCACCTGTTGCGAGCTGAACAAGCGCTCGATTTCGGCGATGCGGCGCTCCTGGGCCACCCCGCTCTGCTGCCAGGCGAGCAGCGCATTGATCCGTGCGTACCAGGCCGCCACATGGGGATACTCCAGAAACGGCGCCTGGGTCCGCGGGATATGACTCAGCGGGGCCGCCAGGTCGATGTCCGCCAGGCTCAACGCGTCGCCCACCACAAAGCGCCGGGTGCGCAAGTGCCCGTCGAGCACCGCCGTGTAGCGGTGGATCGCCTGCAGCGCTTCGGCCACCAGGGTCGGGTTCTCGGCGCGGCCTTTGAGGCGGTCCATGAACCGCTGCTCGATCAGCACCGTGGGCCCGCGACGAAAATGCTCGGCGGCCCAGAACATCCATTTGAGCGTTTCGTACTTGGCGTTGCCCGCGGGCAGCAATGACGAGCCGGCCCGTTCCGCCAGGTAAATCATGATCGCCGAGGCTTCGAACAGCACCACGTCGCCGTCGACCAAGGTCGGGATCGTGCCGTTGGGGTTGAGCGCCAGGTACTCCGGCGTGCGGTTCTCGCCACTGAACAGGTCGAGGAAGACGAATTCGACCTCAAGCCCCAGGTAAGCGGCGGTCGTCAGTACGCGCCGGGTATTGCTCGAACCTCTGTCGCCATATACTTTCATGCCACTGCCTCGGTTGCGTGTTTGTCCATGAATGAAGGGTGCTCGGCGAGCAGCATCACCACCTCGCGGGCCTGGCGCACCGATTGGTACACCGAATTGACCATCGGCGCCGCCAGGTACGAGGCCATGCCCAGCAGCCAGATGTCTTCCGGCGCTTCGGCGCCGGGCAGGCTGACCTGCAACTGCGCTGACACATAAGGCGGCGTACACGGCGTTGCCGGCGGCACCTGCAGCTCAAGGCCGTTGCGCGAGGCATGGAAAAACTGTTTATGAAAACCGCTGGCGCACACCACCGCATCCACCGCCTCGATGCGCCCCTGGGCATCGTGGACCCGCCATTGGCCTTGCCACTCAAGCTGTGTCGGCAAGTGCGCGGCCAGTTGCAGGCGCCCTTCGTCGATCAGGCGCAGCAGCGTGGTTGCGGTCTGCAAAGGCACCGCGAACAGGTAACGCCCGACCGCTTCCCAGCAGTTTTGCAGCGCCGCCACGCGCACCGAGGGCGGCGCCGCGCGCAACTTCCCGTCGGCCAGGTCCATGCACTGCACCAACAGGTTCTGCCAGTCCGTCGCGCCCCGTCGGGCCAAGGCGACCTCGCCGCGCAGGCGCTGGGTGGGCTCCGCGCTGCGATCGACTTGTTCGCGCAGCGAGCGGCCATTGATCGCCTTGGTCGCCCGCGCAACGATGCGCAGCAAGTGCCAGTACAGCTTGGGGTTTTCCAGGTCCAGCCGGGCGAATCGCGCTTCATCCAGGGCCACCGCGCCACGCCGGGGGGTGGCGGTACGCACGCCCGGCAAACGCCCGGAAGGCGACGCCATCAGCACCTGGTGCCCCGCGCCGCAGAGCAGCAACACACTGTCGACCGCCGACAGGCGACTGCCCAGCACCAAGACCCGTGACGGTTTATCCAGGCTGTCCAGCCAGGCCTTGGCCGGGTATGGCGTGGAGAAAATGCCCGGCGCACCGGCATGCGGGCTGACCAGCGGCGGCACGAACGGCGCGGCACTGCCGGTGCAGACCAGCACGGCACAGGCGCGCAGGTCGCCGCCTTCATCCAGCACCAGGCGATAGTCGCCGCGCGCGACCGGCTGGATATGCCGCACCGTCGCCCGCACGATCCGATGCGCAATGCCCCGGGCCTCGGCCACATCGCGGTACTCGGCATAGCGTTGCTTGAGATAGCCCGCCACCCAGGTCCTTGGCACAAACGCGTCTTCGCCGACGTCGATGCCCTGCGCCTGGAGGTAACGCTGAAAGTCGTGCGGTTCATCGTCCAGTATCGACAGGGTCTGCACCGAGGTATTGCATAACAGCACGTCCTCGCAGACGCCGAAGGCAATCGAGTCCGCCAGCCCCTCGGGATCGATGATGTCGATACGCTTGGCGTTGCCGGCGCGCACCAGTTGGATAAACGCCGCGACACCGGTCACCGACCCACCAATGATCGCAACCGCCGCACGCGGGTTCACAGCGCTTGCGCCTTCGCCAGTACTGGCGCCAGCAAGCGCACGCCATACCAGCCCCAATACACGCGGTGGCAGGTGATCAAGCCGTTTTCTATCTCCATCATTTCCATCAGGTCGACCTGCTCCCCCGTCGGCGTCTTGCGCGGGTATTCCCACGTCAGGTTGCGGCCGTTGATGAAGGCTTTATCGCTGCGATACCACTCAGCCAGGTCATTGGGAAAGCGGCGCTTGCTGTCCTCCATGAACCGCTGGATCGTCCCCCGGCCGACCAGCACGCCGCTGCCGTGGTCGGGGTAGATCGCCAGCACCAGCGGCGTTTCGAACACCGCCTGCTCGGCATACAACGCCGCCGTCGCGGCCAGGTCGCCGGCACAGACGCTGGCGTGCCAGGCTTCATAGATAGCCAGCAGGCCGGGATCGATGGACGAAGTCATGGCGTTTCCTCGCGTGGCAGCACAACGGCTAATAGAAGCCGCAATTGTAAAGAATTGCCACCCGGCCATGCTTCGACCTGGCCCGAAGTGTCAGGCACGCGATGCCTCTCAAGGATTACAGGGCGCCCAACTGTTTCATCAAGGTGAGGTTGTCTTCGATGTGCCAGTTGGCGGCGATCTTGCCGTTGTCGATCTGATAGATATCGGTGGCGATAAAGTCCACGGGCTGCCCACCGCCCTTGATCTGGCCGAAGGTGCCGGTGAAGTGCCCGCGAAAATGCAGGTGAACCACCACGCGGTCGCCGGCGATGAGCATGTGTTCGACCTCGCAACGCAGGTCCGGCACCGCTTCACGAAACGCCCGGGAGGCGAGCAACGGGCCTTCGGGGCCTTGTTTACGTCCGGCCGGTGGGGTTTTGTCGATGAAATCTGCGGCCAGCGCCTCACGGGCCAGGCTTTCGTCGCCGGTGTCCCAGAAGGTGTCATAACGGCGGGCGGCGGTTTCCATGAGCGCCAGTTGCGCAGGCGGGAGGCTCTTGTCCACCACCAGCACACCCGGCTTGACCAGTTCAGTGTTGGCCGCGAGGACGGCGCCGGAAAAGGTCGAGGTCAAGAGTGTGGCGATGAGGCAAACGCGCGCTATAGGTGAGGGTTTCATTGAAAAATCTCCTTGGGTGATGGGCTCAGAGGGTCTCGTGTTCGCGCAGGCTAAGCGGGCTTTTAAGGGTGTACTGCGCGATAGCGTCCTTGCGCATGAAGGCCACGCCGGGGTGGCGGTTGGCATAGCGCAAAAACTCATCCCAGACCCGGACCATTTGCGGCGTACCGCTGATGCGATCGTGGGCGCTGATCGACATCATGCGGCGCCGGCTGCCGGCCTCTTCGTACAGCTGGTCGAAGTCCAGCTTCACCTGTTCCAGGAACTGCGACGGTGAGTAGTTGCGGCCTTCGATCAAGACGATGTCGTTGTTGCGCAAGGTGTACGGAACCACCACGAAATCCTGGCCGTTGACCTGCTCGATAAACGGCTCGTCGCGACTCACATCGTCGATGTGATAGACGTAGCCAAGCTCTTGCAGCAGCGCCAGGGTGTTGGGGCCACGGCGCAGCCAATTGCAGTTGTAACCGCTGACCGGCTGGCCGGTGACGTCCTGCACCATGCTCGCGGCCTGGCGCAGGAACGTGCGTTCTTCATCGCGGCTCATGGCAAATTGCGAACTCCAGCGCGGGCCATGGCCCGCCGCCTCGTGTCCGCGCGCGACGATTTCCCGGGCCAACTGCGGATGCCGCTTCACCGCATCGCCGATCATGTGGCTGGTGACCTTCACCCCATGCCGATCCCAGAGGTCGAGCAGCCTGGGAATGCCTTCGCGGTAGCCATAGGCGAACCAGGTATTGGTGGCCGGGTCAGCGGGCACGCTGTCGGGGAAGTCCACTTTGGGAAACGGGCTGTCGGTGCCCTTCAGCGGTTGCCCACCGGCCTCGAACTGCATCGAGATCGAGACCACAAGCCGTGTGTCGCCGGGCCAGAAACCACCCTTGGCCTGGCGCGCAGCCGGTGCCGCCCCACTCTGCCCGGCCTGCGCCGCGCTCGCGTTGGCGCTGCCGAGCAGCGATCCGGCGGTCAACACCGCGGCGCCCGCGCCCGCCTGGGCCAGGAAGGTACGCCGTTGCAGGTTCACAGATGACATGACGGTAACTCCGTTGAATAAACACGGATGCAACGTTAGTCCTTTAGGTTTATTTTGATAATTGAGCTGAAATCAAAAATCACTTTCGAAAAAACCGAATAATGCTGCTGAAGAACCTTGAGCTGTTTTTGTTGATCGTCGAGAAAGGCGGGCTGTCTGCCGCCGGCAGGGAACTGGGCTTATCGCCAGCCTCGGTGTCGGAACGGCTGGCGCAGCTGGAGAGCTTTTACGGCGCCAGCCTGCTCAAGCGCACCACCCGTGCGATCAACCTCACGGATGAAGGCCGCCTGCTGGTCGATGGCGCGCATCGCCTGTTGGCAGACGCCGACGAGTTGCACACCAGCATTCGCCTGGGCGCCGACACCCTTTGCGGGCCGATCCGCCTCAGCGCCCCGCAAGACTTCGGTCGCCAATACATCGAGCCGATCCTTGCGCAGTTCATGCAGGAGCACCCGCAGGTCAGCATCGACCTGAACCTCAGCGATGGCTATGTCGACCCCGTCGGCCAGGGGATCGACTTCGCCGTGCGCTTCGGCGCGCTGGCCGACAGCACACTGCATGCCCGTCTGATTGGCGAAAACCGCCGAGTGGTGTGTGCATCACCGCTGTACCTGGCGCGCCACGGCACCCCGCAACACCCCGAGGACCTGGCCGCGCACGAGTGCCTGGTGATGCGCTTCGGCGTCAATATTTCGCGGGAGTGGGCGTTCACGCAGCACGGGCAGACCCACCGGATCATGGTGCGTGGCCGCCGCGTGGCGAACGACGGCGCGCTGGTCCGCCAATGGTGCCTGGCCGGCCACGGAATTTGCTTGAAATCGGTGTGGGACGTGCGTGCCGATCTCGACGCTGGCCGCTTGGTCGAGGTGCTCGAGGATTACGACTTGGGCCGCACAGCGCTGAACATCGTCTACCCGCCCACGCGCATTCAGCCCAGACGGGTGAGAATGTTGATAGAACGCATCGTTGCGCAGCTGGCGAGCGACAGTGCCAGGTAGGCATTGCGGCGTTCCTTGCAGCGCGCGCAACATGCCTTTGTCATCAAGCATATTGATAGCTGCCTAATGAAACCCGCAGACTAGAGGGCTCACTCCGCGCTTATATCATTCCGAATGATAGTTATCTTTGCTTCATTCGATTCGTGACCTAGCAGCTCCCCGCGCATGATCCGCCCATCTCAAATACATTGGCGGATACACCTCATGGAACAGACACTCAAACACTTACGCTTGCCCCTGGCGATTCTGGCCGTGGCGGTGATGAGCGCGTGCGGCAAAACCCCGGAACAAGCGGCCGCCATGCCTCCTGCAAAAATCAGCGTGGCCAAGGTGCTTGAGCAACCGGTCAACGAGTGGGACGAATTCACCGGACGCCTGGAAGCACCGGAAACCGTGCAGATCCGTCCACGGGTGTCCGGCCAGATCGATCAGGTGGCCTTCACCGAAGGCGCCCTCGTGAAGAAAGGCGACCTGCTGTTCCAGATCGACCCACGCCCGTTCCAGGCCGAGGTGCGCCGCCTCGAAGCCCAACTGCAACAGACCAAAGCCGCCGCCACCCGCAGCGATAACGAAGCGCAACGGGGCGAACGCCTGCGTCAGAGCAACGCGATCTCCGCCGAACTGGCCGACTCGCGCACCACCGCCGCCCAGGAAGCCCGCGCCGCTGTCGCCGGCATCCAGGCGCAGTTGGACCTGGCCAAGCTGAACCTGAGCTTCACCCGCGTCATCGCGCCGATCAGCGGCCGTGTCAGCCGTGCCGAGATCACCGCTGGCAACCTGGTCACCGCCGACGTCACCGCGCTGACCAGCGTGGTCTCCACCGACAAGGTCTACGCCTACTTCGACGCCGATGAACGCGTGTACCTCAAGTACACCGAACTCGCCCGCCAGGGTCGCCGTGGCGCGACCACCCCGGTGTACCTGGGCCTGTCGAATGAAACCGGCAACCCGCACCTGGGCCAGATGAACTTCGTCGACAACCAGGTCAACCCGGCCACCGGTACCATCCGTGGCCGCGCGGTATTCGACAACAGCAAAGGCGAATTCACCCCTGGCTTGTACGCCCGCCTGAAACTGGTCGGCAGCGGCACCTACTCCGCCGTGCTGATCAACGATGAAGCGGTCGGCACCGACCTGGGCAAGAAGTTCGTGCTGGTGATGGAAGGCGACAAGCCAGCCTACCGCTCGGTGGAACTGGGGCCGAAGATCGAAGGTTTGCGCATCGTGCGCAGCGGCCTGAACAAGGACGACACCATTATCGTCAAGGGCCTGCAGCGTGTGCGCCCGGGCGCGCCGGTCGCCCCGGAAACCATCCCGATGGCCAGCAAGGAAACCCTCGCCGCCTTGGCCCAACAACGACAAGCGCTTGAAGCCAGCAACCTGGAGCAAGTGGCGCCGGAAAAAACCGCGCCCAAGCTCGCAGCCGTCGCGACTCCACGCGGTTAAGGGATACGACTCAAGATGAATTTTTCCAAGTTCTTCATTTCGCGGCCGATCTTCGCAGCGGTGCTCTCGCTGTTGATCCTGATCGCTGGCGCGATCTCGCTGTTCCAACTGCCGATCAGCGAATACCCGGAAGTGGTGCCGCCGACCGTGGTGGTGCGTGCCAACTTCCCTGGCGCCAACCCCAAAGTCATCGGCGAAACCGTCGCCGCGCCGCTGGAACAGGCGATCACCGGCGTCGAGAACATGCTGTACATGTCCTCGCAGTCGACCGCCGACGGCAAACTGACCCTGACCATCACCTTCGCCCTGGGCACCGACCTGGACAACGCGCAGGTGCAGGTGCAAAACCGTGTGACGCGCACGCAACCCAAGCTGCCCGAGGAAGTGACGCGCATCGGTATCACCGTGGACAAGGCCTCCCCCGACCTGACCATGGTGGTGCATTTGACCTCCCCGGATCAGCGTTACGACATGCTTTACCTGTCCAACTACGCCTTGCTCAACATCAAGGACGAGTTGGCGCGCCTGGGCGGCGTGGGTGATGTGCAGCTGTTCGGCATGGGCGACTATTCCCTGCGCGTCTGGCTGGACCCGAACAAGACCGCTTCGCGCAACCTGACCGCCACCGATGTGGTGACCGCGATTCGCGAGCAGAACCGTCAAGTGGCCGCCGGTGCGCTGGGTGCGCCGCCTGCACCGAATGCCACCAGCTTCCAGTTGTCGGTGAACACCCAGGGCCGACTGGTCACGGAAGAAGAGTTCGAGAACATCATCATTCGCTCCGGCGATAACGGTGAAATCACGCGCCTCAAAGACATCGCGCGGGTCGAGCTGGGTTCGAGCCAATACGCCCTGCGTTCGTTGCTCAACAACCAGCCGGCCGTGGCGATCCCGATCTTCCAGCGCCCAGGCTCGAACGCGATCCAGATCTCCAACGAAGTGCGCGACAAGATGGCGGAGCTGAAGAAGAGCTTCCCCGAAGGCATGGACTTCAGCATCGTCTACGACCCGACCATCTTCGTGCGCGGCTCCATCGAGGCGGTGGTGCATACCCTGTTCGAAGCGCTGATCCTCGTGGTGCTGGTGGTGATCCTGTTCCTGCAGACCTGGCGCGCCTCGATCATTCCGTTGGTGGCGGTGCCGGTCTCGCTGATCGGTACGTTTGCGGTGATGCACCTGTTCGGCTTCTCGCTCAACGCACTGTCCTTGTTCGGCCTGGTACTCGCCATCGGCATCGTGGTGGATGACGCCATCGTGGTGGTGGAGAACGTCGAGCGCAACATCGAGCTTGGGCTGGAACCGTTCCAGGCGACTGAAAAGGCCATGAGCGAAGTGACCGGGCCGATCATCGCCACGGCACTGGTGCTGTGCGCCGTGTTCATTCCCGCAGCCTTCATCAGCGGCTTGACCGGGCAGTTCTACAAGCAGTTCGCCTTGACCATTGCGATTTCGACGGTGATCTCGGCCTTCAACTCGCTGACCTTGTCCCCTGCCCTGGCTGCCGTGTTGCTGCGCAGCCATGACGCGCCGAAGGATCGTTTCTCCAAGGTGCTCGACAAGCTGTTGGGGGGCTGGTTGTTCCGGCCGTTCAACCGCTTCTTCGAAAAAGCCAGCCATGGCTACGTCGGCACCGTGCGCCGGGTGATCCGCGGCAGCGGCATCGCGCTGTTCCTGTACGCTGGCCTGATGGTGCTGACGTGGTTCGGGTTTGCCCACACCCCGACCGGTTTCGTACCGGCCCAGGACAAGCAGTACCTGGTGGCTTTCGCCCAATTGCCGGACGCCGCGAGCCTGGATCGCACCGAAGACGTGATCAAGCGCATGTCCGACATCGCCCTGAAACAGCCGGGCGTGGAAAGCGCCGTGGCCTTCCCGGGCCTGTCGATCAACGGGTTCACCAACAGCCCGAACAGCGGCATCGTGTTCGTGACCCTCAAACCGTTCGACGAGCGTAAAGACCCGAGCATGTCCGCCGGTGCGATTGCCGGTGCGCTGAACGGCAAGTACAGCGACATCCAGGAAGCCTACATGGCGATCTTCCCACCGCCGCCGGTACAGGGCCTGGGCACCATCGGCGGGTTCCGCCTGCAGATCGAAGACCGTGGCAACCTGGGTTACGAAGAGCTGTACAAAGAAGTGCAGAACGTCATCACCAAGAGCCGCACCACGCCGGAGCTGTTCGGCCTGTTCACCAGCTACACGGTCAACGTGCCCCAGGTCGATGCCGCCATCGACCGCGAAAAGGCCAAGACCCACGGCGTGGCGATCAGCGACATCTTCGACACCCTGCAGATCTACCTGGGTTCGTTGTATGCCAACGACTTCAACCGCTTCGGCCGCACCTACCAGGTCAACGTGCAGGCTGAACAGCAGTTCCGCCTGGATGAAGACCAGATCGGCCAGCTGAAAGTGCGTAACAACAAAGGCGAGATGATCCCGCTGGCGACCTTCATCAAGGTCAGCGACACCTCCGGCCCGGACCGCGTAATGCACTACAACGGCTTCATCACCGCGGAAATCAACGGCAACGCTGCACCGGGCTACAGCTCCGGCCAGGCCCAGGCCGCGATTGAAAAACTGCTGAAGGATGAACTGCCCAACGGCATGACCTACGAGTGGACCGACCTGACGTATCAGCAAATCCTCTCGGGCAACACCGCGCTGTTCGTGTTCCCGCTCTGTGTGCTGCTGGCGTTCCTGGTACTGGCCGCCCAATACGAAAGCTGGAGCCTGCCGCTGGCGGTGATCCTGATCGTACCGATGACGCTGCTGTCGGCCATCACCGGGGTGATCATCTCGGGCGGCGACAACAACATCTTCACCCAGATCGGCCTGATCGTGCTGGTGGGCCTGGCCTGTAAGAACGCGATTCTGATCGTCGAGTTCGCCAAGGATAAACAGCAGGAAGGCCTCGACCCGCTCGCCGCGGTGCTGGAAGCCTGCCGTCTGCGGCTGCGGCCGATCCTGATGACCTCGTTCGCCTTCATCATGGGTGTGGTGCCCCTGGTGCTGTCCAGCGGTGCCGGTGCCGAGATGCGGCATGCCATGGGCGTGGCGGTGTTCTCCGGGATGATCGGGGTGACCTTCTTCGGGCTGTTGCTGACACCAGTGTTCTACGTACTCATCCGTCGCTATGTGGAGCGCCAGGACGCGCGCAAAGCGGCCAAGGCCTTGAAGCTGGAGACACAGCAATGAGTGTGAAAGTCTTTCTGCCGAGCTTGCTGGTCCTGGCGCTGAGCGCCTGTGCCGTGGGCCCGGACTACACAACCCAGACCCCGGAGGCGGCCAATATCACGGCTGCCGCCGATGCCAAAAAATACGACCACGGGAAATTCGAAGGCATCTGGTGGCAGCAATTCGACGACCCGACTCTGAACCAGTTGGTGACCCAGTCGCTGAGCGGTAACCGCGACCTGCGTGTGGCGTTTGCCCGCCTGCGGGCCGCACGGGCGATCCGCGATGACGCCAGCAACGACGCGATGCCGACCATCACCAGCCGTGCCAGCAGTGACCTGGCCAAGGGGCAAATCCCTGGCCAGACCACCAAGCGCGTCAACAGCGAGCGTTATGACCTGGGCCTGGACATGGCCTGGGAGCTGGACCTGTTCGGCCGCATCCAGCGCAACCTGGAAGCCACCGACGCCGACCAGCAAGCGGCCGAAGCCGACCTGTACCAGCTGCAAGTCACGCTGATTGCCGAACTGGTGGACGCCTATGGTCAACTGCGCGGCGCGCAACTGCGTGAACGCATCGCCCTGGACAACCTGAAGAACCAACAGGAGTCGCGCACCATCACCGTCAGCCTGCGCGATGCCGGCGTGGGCGACCAACTCGACGTGGAGCGTGCCGACGCGCGCCTCGCAGCGGTGGAAGCCAGCGTGCCGCAACTGCAGGCCGAACAAGTGCGCGAGCGCAACCGCATCGCCACCCTCCTCGGCCAGCGCCCCGACAAGCTGAGCGTGGACCTGAGCCCAAAAGACTTGCCGGCGATTGCCAAGGCGCTGCCGATCGGCGATCCAGGGCAACTGCTGCAACGGCGCCCGGACATTCTGAGTGCCGAACGCAAACTGGCATCCGCCACCGCGCGCATCGGCGTGGCCAAGGCCGACCTGTTCCCACGGGTCAGCCTCAGCGGCTTCCTCGGCTTCACCGCCGGGCGCGGTTCGCAGATCGGTTCATCCGCGGCGAATGCCTGGGCCCTCGGCCCGAGCATCACCTGGGCCGCGTTTGACCTGGGCAGCGTGCGTGCGCGCCTGCGCGGCGCCGATGCCGAGGCCGATGGCGCCCTGGCCAACTACGAGCAGCAAGTGTTGCTGGCGTTGGAAGAATCCGAGAACGCCTTCAGCGACTACGGCAAGCGTCAGCAACGCCTGGTCTCGCTGATCCGCCAAAGCGAATCCAGCCGCGCCGCCGCCGACCTCGCCGCGATCCGCTACCGCGAAGGCACCGTGGACTTCCTCGTGCTGCTCGACGCACAACGCGAACGCCTGGCCGCCGAAGACTCCCAGGCCCAGGCCGAGGTTGATCTGTATCGCGGGATTGTTGCGATCTACAAGGCGCTGGGTGGCGGTTGGCAGCCGGATACGGTGGTCGCTACGGCCAAGTGATGTAAAGAGCTCCTTTGGTTGGTCGCATCCAGCCAATTTTTAGCCCCGTGGTCCGTTTGGTCATGGGGCTTTTTTTTGTGTCGCAGTTACTGATGTAGCCACTTATACAAGATGTCAGCGGTGGCGCTCATTAGAAAAAGCACTCCAACAAGCAGGGTTCCCTGAAGCAATCGCTTGAGGTTACGAGGAAAGGCTTGTACCTGCTGCCAATCCACTGCACCTCGTTTTACGTTCCACTTTGGTAGAACAACCGCTGCGGTGACGGCAGATAGTCGAATCATTCTTCCTCGAATCGAATTACCCCAAACACGTTGATTGGGTGTGATAAGACTGCATTTGTTTAGAAGATATTCCATTTCGTCGAGTCTTCGATAAGCCAGGTATATCAAAACCACAAAGGCGATGAAGACCAAAAAAAACAGAGTCAAATCAAACCAGAGCTTCAGCGGATGATAAATAAAACAATCAATACTCATATAGTTTCTCTCCTAAATGCTCGCCCAGATCCCCTCCACGACTGCCCATGACAGCGCCTACGGTCCCGCCGCCGATCAACAAACAACTTAATGATAGCGGTCCTGTAGTGGGCCCCAACACAACGAAACATAACGTGGCCGCCGCATAGCCCCCCCACTAAACCACCAGCAACCCCGCCTACTAACCTACTCGTTTCCACATACTTAGCCTTCGTACACTGCTCCTCCCTCCCCGTGGAACAGGCTTCCTTGATCTCCAGCCCAGTGGACGCAGCGCTCAAAGCAATCCCCAACGGCGTCCCTGCCTTGAGCACTTTCGCCACCCTGGAAATCCGCGCAATCCTCTCGGCATACCGGCTGATCTCTCCAGTATGCAAATAACTCTTGGTGGAAATACCGAGCATTTTCTTGATCGAGCCTTCATTACGCAAACCCGTGCCGTAACGGGCGAACCCGCGCAATTGTGCTTCCAGTTTTTTGAACAGGGTTTGGCGACGCGCCAAAAACTCCTCCCGCGCTGCGCCACCGCCTCGGCGCAACGCCTGTTTATGCAGGGCATCGATTTCTTCCAGGGTTTTGACTATCGCCTTCAAGTGGCGATTCCAAGCATCCCCCGCCGTGCCGATACCGAGCGACGTGTAGCCGAGCAGTTTCTGCAACAAATCGTAGTTTTGCAGGGCAAAGGCGTCGCCCCCTTCGGCCATCACGCTATGGCGGATACGCCAGGCGGATTGCATCAGCAGGTGCTCTTCCGGCTTGCACAACGCCGTGGAGTCATCACCGATGATGACCAACTGCCCCGGCAGCACCACAACGTTTCGAATATGGGTATTGAGCCTGTCGAACTTGGCTTCGGCGTGCTGGCTCAAGCGCAATCTTGCCTTGAGTTCAACTGAGGTTTGTTGCCAACCATTGATAAACGCGTAGGGCTGAGACATTAAAAACCTCTCAGCCGCAGTGGGCGAAGGGAACCGGTTGATGTGAGCCTGTTGCTTGCAATGCATGCATTCCTGATTGAATGAAGATGGCGTCGTAATCTAATTAACGGCTCAAGCGTTGTCGCGGATTTACCAGATAAATTCGCGCATCGTCGATCAACTTTGGAAATGGACTTCCCCTCGCCTACCAATAGCTGCCAGACACTTCCTAATAGCTATTCCAATGGAATAATTTCGTTAAACAATATGACTGCGGCAACGTAACTGACGCGAAATACCAGCAGCACCAGATGATGTAAAGAGTTTCTTTGGTTGGTCGCAACCAGCCAGTTTTTGCCCCGCACTCCATTCAATCACGATGCTTTTTTTGGCTCCTCAACTGAAAAAAATAGTCCTACTGAACATTGTTTCATTTATGCAGCCAAAAAACGATGCCGTACATAAAGACAACGACGATGACGAAATAGATACCACGGAACAAGTTTTTCAGGCAGCGAGGAAATTCCTGGACTTGCTGCCAGTCAATGACACCACGTTTTAAGTTCCGCTTTGGCAGCAATACTGCTACTGCGACCGCGCCGAATCGCATCATTCTCCCTCGCGGTGAGTTGCCCCAAAACTGGGCGTGAAACACAACGAAACTGCATTTATTCAGAAGGCGCTCCATGTATTCCAAACGCCGATAGGCCAGAAAAACATAGATCAGCAAGGCAACGCCGAGTGAAATACACAACGCTATTTCAAACCAGAAAATGATATGAGAACTTAGGAAATCGTTAATATTCATAGAGCTTTTCACCCACTAATTCCCCACCCCTACTGCCAAGCGCGCCTCCTGCGACGCCGCCCGCCGCGCCACCGATTAATAGACAAGCCAGCGAACCTGGACCCGTTGTTGGTACCAGTACGGCAAGACACAAACTCGATCCAATCAACCCTCCGGCAGCGCCTAATGAAACGCCTCCTGCCAGCTTCCCCACCTCCACATACTTAGCCTTCGTACACTGCTCCTCCCTCCCCGTGGAACAGGCTTCCTTGATCTCCAGCCCAGTGGACGCAGCGCTCAAAGCAATCCCCAACGGCGTCCCTGCCTTGAGCACTTTCGCCACCCTGGAAATCCGCGCAATCCTCTCGGCATACCGGCTGATCTCTCCAGTATGCAAATAACTCTTGGTGGAAATACCGAGCATTTTCTTGATCGAGCCTTCATTACGCAAACCCGTGCCGTAACGGGCGAACCCGCGCAGTTGTGCCTCCAGTTTTTTGAACAGGGTTTGGCGACGCGCCAAAAACTCATCCCGCGCTACGCCACCGCCTCGGCGCAACGCCTGTTTATGCAGGGCATCGATTTCTTCCAGGGTTTTGACGATCGCCTTCAAGTGGCGATTCCAAGCATCCCCCGCCGTACCGACCCCAAGCGAGGTGTAGCCCAGCAGTTTCTGCAGCAGGTCGTAGTTTTGCAAAGCAAAGGCGTCGCCCCCTTCGGCCATCACGCTATGGCGGATACGCCAGGCGGATTGCATCAGCAGATGCTCTTCCGGCTTGCACAACACCGTGGAGTCATCACCGATGATGACCAACTGCCCCGGCAGCACCACAACGTTTCGAATATGGGTATTGAGCCTGTCGAACTTGGCTTCGGCGTGCTGGCTCAAGCGCAATCTTGCCTTGAGTTCAACTGAGGTTTGTTGCCAATCATTGATAAACGCATAGGGCTGAGACATTAAAAACCTCTCAGCCGCAGTGGGCGAAGGGAACCGGTTGATGTGAGCCTGTTGCTTGCCATGCATACATTCCTGATTGAATGAAGATGGCGTCGTAATCTAATTAACGGCTCAAGCGCTGTCGCGGATTTAGCCGGTGGATTTGCACGCGGTAGATCAATTTGGGAAATGGACTACCCCTCTCAAGCTAATCGCTGTCAGACACTTCCTCGCATCTATTCCAACAGACTGTTTTCGTTAAATAACATGACCACAGTAATGCAACGGGCACGAAGGCCATCAGCGCCTTCTGATGTAAAAATCTCCTTGGATTGGTCGCATCCAGCCAATTCTTTGCCCCACGGCCCATTCGGTCACGGCACTTTTTTAAAGTAGGTACAAGAGTGGCCCGATATAAAAGTATACGTTTCGACTAATGGAGGATTTCACTATGGCCGTTTTATTGACTGCGGAACAAATGAGGTACGCCAAAGCGTCTAACCCGTTCCAGATAAAGAACCCGGAACAAGTTGTCAATACATTCACGATAACGGAAGAATCAAAAGCTTCGGACGCGTTGAAGCTTCGAAAACAAGAGTCGATTGATGATCTGAAAGCATTTTTGAAAGACTACGACATGACATCGATCACCACCAACGAACTAAAAAAGTCGGCAGACGGTTTTATGAAAACGACGTAATTGATGGCGAGGCGTTTCATATGTTCATATCTGGCCTGGGTGCTTTTGATACCAACGGCCAGCAAGCTGAAACAGACGTAAAATACAATGCAATCGCCTTATTTAACGAAAGCTGGACGATTACCTTTCGTTTCTTGAAAGCCATCCCAACGTGAAGCGGTCACAAGGCATCCCCGAATATGTTCAAGGCATGTTCGCTGCCAATCATGCAATCAATGCACGGGCATTTTTTGTTAATTCTTCCCGCAGTGATCTCTCGATAGAGGAGCGTGCCTGAGTTTGGCTCTTTATCCCGTACACTCACTCCATCACAGGCGATTTGTCTCGTTCAAAATCAAACTACGATAATGCCCCGGATTCGACCCTGCCCATTTACGAAACGCCTTGTAGAACGAACTGGCATCGGCAAATCCCAATCGCGTGGCAATTTCGGCAAAGCTGATCTGCGGTTCGGCCAGCCAGACAATCGCCAACTCTTTGCGCACGCTGTCCTTGAGCCCCTGATACGTTTGCCCCTCTTCCGCCAAGCGGCGGCGCAGGGTCGAGGCGGAGATGCACAGGTTGGCGGCCAGGCCGTCGGTTTCCGGCCAGGTGTCGGGCGGCATCTGGCGCAGGTCGTGCTTGATGCGCGTGGCCAGGCTGTCGGGGTCGCGGTATTTGACCAGGATATTGGCCGGTGCGTGGCCAAGGAAACGCTTGAGTTCTTCGGCGCTGCGCTTGATCGGTAGGTCGAGGCAATCGGCGGAGAAGATCATGCGCGTGCGCGGCCGGTCGAAACGCAGGTTGTCGGAGAACATCACCCGGTAATCGTCACAAAAATCCGGTTGTGGGCAGCGCAGTTCGATGGCCAGGATCGGTATACGCCGCCCCGCGAGCCAACAGGCGACGCCGTGGACGATCATCCAATAAGTGAAATAGCTGAACGCCCGGCGTGGCTCGGGCTCGGTTTCGAGCAGCACGATTTCCGCCAGGCTTTGCTGGCGCACCAATTGGGCAGGCAGATGCTCGAGCATCAATGACAGGAACGCCAAGCCGGTTTCCAGCCCGGCCGCCACCGTCGGTTGAGCCATGGCCACGCGGCACAGAAACGCCAGGCTGCCGGACTTGAGCGGGCGCGGGTCCATGCCAAAAAACTCATCGTCCAGGCGCCGCGCCAGCAGGCGCCACAACCGAGCGTAGGTCGTGGCCGAGACACGTGCACCAGGCTGCAACAGCAGCTCGGGAGCAATGCCCGCCTTGCTCAAGGCCTCAACGCTCGCTGCCTCCGACGCGCAGCTCTGCAACAGGGCTTCGCGCACAAGATGGATGGAGATGGTGTCTTTTTCCGACATGGGTGTGGGGCAATCCAACGGCACAAAAGGTGGGGTGCATCATAAGGGCGCTTGAGTTTTGCCACCACCGTTCAGCCGCCGTTCAGTAAAGGTCAATGTTTCTTGTTTGGCAATGAGTATCATTATGTTACAACTTAGCTTCCTATCCAGTTTCCCTGCGGTGTCGAATGCTTGTTCCCTTTCTCATCATGTTGCGCGAAGGCATTGAAGCCGCATTGATCGTTGGCATCATCGCCAGTTACTTGCAACAGACCGGCCGTGGCCAGTGGATGCCCGCCGTGTGGGTCGGTGTCTTCCTCGCCGCGGCCCTGGCCTTGCTGGTCGGTGGCGGCCTGGAACTGATGAGTGCCGAATTTCCGCAAAAGCAGCAGGAATTGTTCGAAGGCGTGGTCGGCCTGGTCGCCGTGGGCATTCTCAGTTCCATGGTGTTCTGGATGCGCAAGGTTGCACGCTCGATCAAACATTCGCTGCACCAATCCCTCGACCATGCCCTGGCCGGCTCGCGCCACCAAGTCACCGCGCTGATCCTGATGGTGTTTTTCGCCGTGGCCCGTGAAGGCCTGGAAACCGTGTTTTTCCTGTTGGCGGTGTTCCAGCAGAGTGAAGGCCCCGGCGCACCGCTGGGTGCCCTGCTCGGCCTGGTGCTGGCGATCATCGTCGGGTTCCTGATTTACAGCGGCAGCATGCGCCTGAACCTCGGCGCGTTTTTCCGCTGGACTGGCCTGTTCATCCTGGTGGTGGCCGCCGGCATCCTCGCCAACTCCGTGCAGGCCCTGCATGAAGCCGGCGTGTGGAACCACCTGCAAAGCGTGCTGTTCGATGTCAGCGCGACGTTGCCGATGGATGGCCCGGTGGGCTCGGTACTCGCCGGGATGTTCGGCTATCAGGATGCGCCGACCGTCAGCACGCTGGGGGCCTACCTGATCTACCTGGTGGTGGCCCTGGCGATGTTCTTCCTGCCCGCGGCACCCGCCAAGCCGGTCGCCGCGCCCTCTTCCGTTTCTCACCCGTAAGGACCGTCCCTTGTCCAACCCAACTCCTCAACCGGCCTCGCCGCCACGCGCCTTGCGCTGGGCGGTGGCCGGCTCGGCGGTCGTGATGATCGCTGCCGGCGGCCTGTTCTACTATGCCTCGCAGCTGGCAGCGACCAAGCGCCAGACCCACCAAGATGAAACCGTCGTGACCATTCACGGCCACGCCTGCGAACCCAACGCACTGACCGTTGCGGCCGGGCGCGCGAGTTTTCGCATCATCAACCGCTCCGACCGCGCGGTGGAATGGGAGATCCTCGACGGCGTGCTGGTGGTCGAAGAACGCGAAAACATCGCGCCGGGCCTGAGCCAGGTGATCAATGCCAATCTGTTGCCCGGCGACTATGCAATTACCTGCGGCCTGTTAAGCAACCCGCGCGGCACCTTGCACGTAACGCCGACGGCGGCATCCGACGCCCAAGCCAAGGCCAAGCCGTCGATGGTGGCGTTTATCGGGCCGTTGTCGGAATTCCGTGTGTACCTGAGCAGCCAGGCCAGCGTTCTGATCAACGCCACCACCGCCTTGCAACAAGCGATCGACGCCGGTGACCTGGCCCAGGCTCAGACGCTGTATGTGCCGGCCCGCGAGGCTTATCAGCGTCTCGCCGCGGCGTCGCAACGCCTGGCGCAACTGGACAACGCGATCAACGCCCGCGCCGATTATTTCGAAAAACGCGAGCAGGACCCAGCCTTCAGCGGCTTCCACCGCCTCGAATACGGCCTGTTCCAGCAACGCAGCCTCGATGGCCTGGCCCCGCTGGCGCAGCGCCTGGTGAGCGACGTCGGCACCCTCAAGCAACAGTTGCTGGCGCAGTCGCTGCCACCGGAGCAACTGGTGAGCATCGTAGTGCGCAACCTCAACAGCCTGGCCGACGTGCGCGCCGTCAGTGGCGAAGAGGAGCGCTACAGCCATATCGACCTGAACGGTTTCGCCGCCAACCTGGATGCCGCGCGCAAGGTGGTGGACCTGATGCGTCCGCTGCTGAGCAAGTCCGCCGCCGACCTGTTGCCGAACATCGACACGGCCCTCGCCGCGTTCGAGACGGCGCTCGATGGTTTGAAAGTCGACGGCCAGTTCAGCCGCTACGACCGTGTTACCGCCGATCAGCGCAAGCAGATCGCCGACAAGGCCAAGGTACTGGCCGCCGCACTCGATGGAATCGACCCCGCCCTTGGCCTCTCCGGCCTACAGTGAAGACGACCGCATACATGAGTGATTTACCACCGTTAGACCTTCAACGCCGTCGCGTCCTGCTGGGCATGGCCGCCACCGGTGCCGCGCTTGCCGGCAGCACCTTGAGCTGCCCGGCCATGGCTGCTGCCGCCGAGCAAGTGACCACCGCTCCGCGCAGCGACAAGACCCAGGACCATCACGATTTTTTCGGCAAGCACCAAAGCGGCATCGTCACCCCGCGCCCGGCCTGCGGCATGCTGGTGGCCTTCGATGTCCTGGCTGGTGATCGCGACGATTTGGAGCGGCTGTTCCGCACCCTCAACGAGCGCATCAGCTTCCTGATGACCGGCGGCAGCGTGCCGCAGGTCGACCCGAAACTGCCGCCCACCGATTCGGGCATCCTCGGCCCGGTGGTTACGCCGGATAACCTGACCATCACCGTATCGGTCGGCGAATCGCTGTTCGATGAGCGTTTCGGCCTCAGCGCAGCCAAACCCAAGCGTCTGATCCGCATGGTCGGTTTCCCCAACGATGCGTTGGAAGCGGCGCAGTGCCACGGCGACCTGAGCCTGCAATTTTGCTCCAACACCCCGGACACCAATATCCACGCCCTGCGCGACATCGTGAAGAACCTGCCCGACCTGCTGCTGGTGCGCTGGAAGCAGGAAGGCAGCGTGCCGCCACAGGCGCCCGCCCGCCCCGGCGAGCCTGCGCAGAGTGCGCGCAACTTCCTGGGCTTTCGTGACGGTTCGGCCAACCCGAATTCCAACGATGCCAAGACCATGGACCAAGTGGTCTGGGTGCAGCCCGGCAGTGACGAACCGGCCTGGGCGGCCAATGGCAGCTACCAGGCGGTGCGGATCATTCGCAATTTTGTCGAGCGTTGGGACCGCACGCCGCTGCAGGAACAGGAAAGCATCATCGGCCGCATCAAGCCCACCGGCGCGCCCATGGGTGGCCAGCACGAAGCCCAAGTGCCCGATTACAGCAAAGACCCGCAAGGCAAGCTGACCAAGCTCGATGCCCATATCCGCCTGGCCAACCCGCGCACGCCGCAGACCCAGGCCAACCTGATCCTGCGCCGGCCGTTCAACTACTCCAACGGTGTCAACAAAAACGGTCAGCTGGACATGGGGCTGCTGTTCATCTGCTACCAGGCCGACCTGGAAAAAGGTTTTATCAGCGTACAAACCCGGCTCAACGGCGAGCCCCTGGAGGAGTACCTCAAGCCAGTCGGCGGCGGGTATTTCTTCACCTTGCCGGGGGCAACGGGACCGAAGGATTTCATCGGGCGCACGCTACTTGCTGCAACGCACGTTCAACCCCCTGCCAACACTTAAAGCGGAAACTGTCCCATGAACAAGTCGACTCTCGCGCTGTCGCTGTTAATCACCCTCTCCCCCCTGGCGGCCTTCGCCGCCACGGCGCCGCTGGACCTGGTAGGCCCGGTGTCGGACTACAAGATCTACGTCACCGAACAAATCGCTGAGCTGGCGACCCAGACCCAGGCGTTCACCGACGCGGTGAAAAAAGGCGACCTGGCCACCGCCAAGCAGCTGTATGCGCCGACCCGCGTGCATTATGAGGCTATCGAACCGATCGCCGAGCTGTTCAGCGACCTCGACGCGGCCATCGACTCGCGGGTCGACGACCACGAAAAAGGCGTGAAAGCCGACGACTTCACCGGCTTTCACCGTATCGAGTACAGCCTGTTCGCCGAAAACACCACCCACGGCCTCGACGCCTTGGCCGACGGCCTGAACAACAACGTCAAGGACCTGCAGACGCGCGTGGCCGGCCTGACCTTCCCGCCGGAAAAAGTCGTGGGCGGCGCCGCAGCCCTGCTCGAAGAAGTCGCCGCCACCAAGATTTCCGGCGAGGAAGACCGCTACAGCCACACCGACCTGTATGACTTCCAGGGCAACATCGACGGCGCGAAGAAAATCGTCGACCTGTTCCGCGGCCAGATCGAGAAACAGGACACGGCCTTCCTGGCCAAGGTCGACAAGAACTTCGCCAGCGTGGACACGATCCTGGCCAAGTACAAGACGGCGGACGGCGGTTTCCAGACCTACGACAAGGTCAAGGAAAACGACCGCAAAGCCTTGGTCGGCCCGGTCAATACCCTGGCTGAAGACCTGTCGACCCTGCGCGGCAAACTGGGTTTGAACTGAGCCCTCTAGGTCTCGCTCAACGGTCGGTACCCCTCCAACGGCGTACCGACCGGCAAGCCGCTTTCAGGATTGGCCGCATACCAATGCGCGCCCATCTGCACCGCTCGAATGGGCACGCCTTGATGGTGCCCATTGTGCGTTGCCACCGCGCGATCTATTGCCGCGTGTACGCCGAAGAATGTGCGCAACTTTTCCTGCGCCGCGAGCATGTTCGCGAACGCCGACACGTTGGGCGCGCTGTTCAACGCGCGAGGCAAGGCGAGCACGCCTTTGGCACTGTTGACCAACAGATCGGCAGCGCCATCTACCGGATTCAAAAACGCGCTGACCACGCTCACGCCCTTTTCCAGCACGCGGAACGCCTTGGCGCCAAAAGGCGCGACAACCTTGGTGGATTTGACCAACGAGCGCACCGCCGTTCCCGCGCCACCTAGAAACGCACCGGCCGTATCGATCAACAAGCCCCGCGTACCCTCGATGATATTGCCCTTGGCCAGGTCCACGATGGCCCCGACAAACGGAATCATGCTCAGCAAAATACTGTCGTTGCGTTGCGACACTTCTCGTTGTTGCTCAAGGGGTAATTGGCCCTGGGCATACTTGAGCACACTGTCGCGGTGATGAATGAAATTGCCCTGCAGGATCCGGTCGACAATCGTTTGGCTGCGGGGCGATGCAAAGCTGTTGGGCACCGCCGCGCTCACGCGGCCATTCGCAGCCGCGGGAGCGGCCGGCAAGGTATCACCGAGCTTATCGATAATGATGCCGGCGGACGAAACGTCCGATCGCGGCAAGGCATCGGAGGTGTAGGCGGTGAAGTCGAACGGCTCCACTGCGCCGTTCTGCAACAGGACCGTCGAGGGCGCCCAACGTCCGTAGGTGCGCTGCGTCTCTTCGAGGGTGCCGCCCAGCACCAGTTGCTCGGGTAAGTCCGTGCGCTTAACGATCATCATCTTGGCCGGGAACACTTCAAAGTAGCTGATCTCCCCGTTGTAGTCACAGCGGATCAGCGTGCCTTTGCGCCCTCGTCGCGCTTCGACTTGCGCGGATGTCTGGTCCAGTGTGGGCACCCCGTCGATCTGTTCGCGCAGGGTAAACAGCTCGACGGCGCCATACTCCAGGGCCTGGCGATCAGCCAGGGGCAAGTTGGCGATCATGCGCTTGGTGGTAATGCCCAAGCCTTGCTTGAGGCTCGCCAGGTAGCCGTCGACTTCGCTCACCACTTGCCCCGGCAGGCTGGGCAAACGGTTGATCCTGGCATTCAGGGCGCGCACGTTTTTGACGATGGCGGCTTGTTCGGTGCGACTTGGGCGTGCGTTTGAAAAGGGCGTTCTTGCAGCGCCAGTGGCGCCGGGAGTGTCAGCCTCCAGCAGCATCCAGCGGTCCCTGACCAGGTCGCCTGTCATATAGGTCTCGATCAGCGAACGGATCTTGGGTTCCGAGACCTTCATGTTGCGGCGCTCGTCCGGGTCCGCAACGTAGACCTGCAACGCTTGCAACTGGGGCCCGCTGAGTTCCGGGAACACCTTCTGCAGGTTCGCGACCGCCTGGTCCCGGCGTGTCGGCAGCGGCGTCTTGAACGCCATCAGGGCCTGCAGGAGTTGCTCGCGCTGGGCCTGAAAGGCTTCACTGGCCTGCTCGTAGTGCTGCGGTGTATAGCGACCGTCGGCGGTCTTGGCGTAAACCCCTTGCATCAAGCCCCAGTCCAGCAACACGTCGACGCCGTGGTTATCCAGCACTGCCGCCTCGTCCGCAGTGCGTGCATCCAGTCGGGCAAGCGCCATGATTTCCGGGTAACTCATCGCCCGCGAGCTGCCCGCGCCGCCTTGACGTTCGGCAAAGGTCACACCCAGGCGCAAATCCGCCCATTCCGCAGACCCCATGCGCAGCGTGGAAGGAACATCCCGAATCAGAAACTCAGGGGCGGCAGCGGCCAGAAACAGGTGGGCCAACAGGGGCGCGACCTTGGGGTCCAGTGAGGTTTTTTTCCACAGGTGCGTTTCGATATCCGTGCGTACCGAGGCCAGCGTCCGCCCATTGTTGGCAGGTTGGTAGATGTCATAGCCGGCAATGGTCCCGGGGCGTCCCGGGGCGTCGGGGTCGATTTGCAGCATGATGGCCGCCAGCACCCACTGCTTGGCCTCGAGCGTCGAGAGTTGATCGCTGCCGGACGCGCCCTGGAACCGGCGATTGCGCGCCACGGCCCTGCCCCAGTTCAACGCCACGGGGCTGTTCAGGACCTGCTCGAGGAAGCGATCAGCGTCGGCGCGCAAGGTGCCTGCGCTGTTGAGAGCAAGCACCCCGCGGATATCCAGGACGCGCAGCAGGTTCACCGCAGGCTTGTTGCCAGGAGTATCGTCATCGCTCAACTCCGCCACGAAGCGTTTGTCGGCGTCGGACAAGACGCCAGGGGCCCACTGACGCGCGATCAACTGCGTATAGTCCCCCAGCGCCGGCGCTGGTGGCAGCGCAGCGTCGAGCCAGCGCAGGATATTGCGCACCTCCCGCGCCGTCTTCGGCACCGACAACCCATGGGACGCCAGCACCTCGCTGACCGTTGCCTGCTCGGCGCCGTCAATCGCCAGCGACGAGGTGCGGCTGATCGGCGTTTGCACGTCGGCCAGCAGCACCTCGTCTTCATCGGAGAGGTGCCGCACGCGCTCACTCAAGGTGCCCGCCAGATGCACGCGCTCGTCCATCACGTCGATGACTTTTCTAGCCCTCAGGTTGCGCTGCTCCAGGCGCCCCTTGACCTCCGGCGACAAGGCAGACCAATCCGCCGTCGAGAGTGCCTGGCGCACGGTGTGCAGTTCGTCGGCGGTGTGCGGCGGGGTCATACCATACCCCTGCAACACCGCGTTGCGAGACAAGCCTTCGCTCTCGGGATGCACATACGCAAGCCCGTTGCCGGCCACATCCAGGGTGGCAGCGGCGGCGCGCAGCCTGGTGCTGACCTGCCACCATCCCGAGGTGTCGTTCAAGGTGAAGGTCTTTTGTGTCGCTACCCCACTGTCGACGACCCAACCACTGACCGAGTCGGGTTTGACCACGACGGTATCCAGGGCCATCCCTTTGCTGGCGACCCAGGCCCGCATCTCGGCGGTATTGAAGGCACTGCGCAGCGCCTCGAAGCCTGGACGAATCGTGGCGCCATGGGGAATCTGGACGCTCGAGTCTGCTAACTGACGCAGGGCCGAGGTGCTCAACGCCGTGTGTAACTGATGATCGGCCTCCGCCGACGTGGCCGGGGCTGGCTGCAAGGTCCATGGCGGCGCCGCACTGGCCGGTAGATCGGATGGCGCCGCGCGCCGGTTGCGCACAACGGTTTCGGGGATGATGCTGCCAATCGGCGCCGGCGCGGCGCTCAGCGCCAGCGGAATTGGCGAACGGGCATGAAGGATTGGGGAGACGGGCGACATTTCTAGTTCCTCTCTACCAGTGAATGGCAAGAGTTCTTGTCCTTAAGAACTGTCGAGAGAAAACATACCCGCCTGGGCCAGCGCTGCGTGTAGGCGAACTCTCAAGGCTTTGAAGGCAGCAAGAGAGTTCGTTGCGCGATGCCCGTGTTACAGAATGCGATACAACAACCGCTCGATCCGCACGCGGCTGACGCGGCGCAGGAACTTGCCGACTGCCTGCGGGTAATCCACCAGGGTCTGCAACTGCTGATAACCTTCGATGCGCGTGGTGTGCTGGAAAATCTGCGCCAGCTCGGTGCGCCGGGGTTCCAGCCACTCGCTCTTGGGGTCATCGATCAGCAAGGCGTTTTCCAGGTCAAGGCGGAACGCGCGTGGGTTGAGGTTGTTGCCGGTCAGCAACGTATAACGCTGGTCGACCCACATGCCTTTGAGGTGGTAAGTGTTGTCGCCGTCGCGCCACAGGTGCAGGTTCAACTGGCCGCTGTCGATCATCGGCTGATGGCGCTTGGCAAAGCGGCGCAGGCTGATCTCGTAGAGGTACGGCAAGGCCGCGATCACCTTGAACGGCTCGCTGGGCGAAATGTAGAAGTCGTTGGCGGTCTTGTCGCCGACGATGATGTCGATCTTCACCCCGCGCGCCAGGGCGCGGTTGATTTCCCGGGTCACCGGCAGCGGCAGGTTGAAGTATGGCGTGCAAATGGTCAGTTGATGCTGGGCGCTGGCGATCAGTTCGAGGATCACCCGGCTCAGGGGGTTGTTCTTACCGACGCCGAGCAAGGGGCTGACAGACAGGTGGCCGTTGGGCAACTGGCCGCTGGTGGTGTCGTAGGCCGCGTGCTTGAGGCGGCTGCGCAGGTCGCCGATATCGTTGCGCAAGCTGCGGGTCGTCGGCGGGTTGGGCAAGTCGAGGCGATGCACGGCCTTGGATGCCATCAGCCCGTGCTCCACCAGGTGTTGCATCGAATCCGCCAGCGGTGCGCTGTGGATCAGGTGGTAACGGTCGAAACGGTACTTGTCGAATTTGTGCAAATACACGTTGTTCAGGCTGGCGCCGCTGTACAGCACGCTGTCGTCGATCACAAAGCCCTTGAGGTGCAACACGCCGAACAGTTCGCGGGTCTGCACCGGCACGCCGTAGACCGGCACCTCGGTGGCATGGCTTTGGGTCATGGCCTGGTACCAGGCGCTGTTGCCCGGCTGTTTACCGGCGCCGATCAGCCCGCGCTGGGCGCGCAGCCAATCGACCAGCACCACGATGTCCAGCTCCGGGCGTGCGGCCTTGGCGGCGTGCAAGGCGTCGTAGATCTCCTGCCCCGCCTCGTCCTGCTGCAAGTACAGCGCGACGATATAGATGCGTTGGGTAGCCTGGGAAATTTTCTCCAGCAGGCAACGACGAAACGCAGCGGCGCCGGACAGCACCTCAATCGCCTCGGTGGAGAGTGGGAAAGCGCGCAGTTTGGGCAACAGGGAACGTTTGAAGAACGACGGCATAAGGCTCGCAATGGGTCGAATCCGAAGAGGCCCAGAGCTTACACCATGGGGGTGCTCAGGTCTCGTTGCCAGTCAGTGAAAAACCTTGTTGCGAAAGAAGAACGATCGTTCTACTGTATGACACATGAACGATATTACCCGCGACATTATCCTCGACGTCACCGAGAAGCTGATCTATCGCCACGGCATCGCCGCTACTGGCATGGACTTCCTGGTGAAAACCGCCGGTGTCTCCCGAAAGAGCATCTACCGCTATTTCGCCAATAAGGACGAACTGGTGATCGCGGCCCTGCAACGTCGCGACGCGCGCTGGATGCGCTGGCTGCGGGCCGAGGTGGAACGCCGTGAAGACAGCGGCGAGCGCCTGCTCGCCGTGTTCGACGCGCTCAAGGCCTGGTTCGGTTCGGCGGACTTTCGCGGCTGCGCATTCATCAACACCAGCGGCGAAACCGGCGACCCGCAAGCCCCGGTACGCCTGCTGGCGAAGGCGCATAAACACAAACTCTTCGAGTACCTGCTCGAACTGTGTCAAGCCCATGGCACGCCCGAGCCGCAACGGCAGGCCGCGCAACTGCTGATCCTGATCGATGGCGCCATTACCGTGGCCCTGGTGACGGGCGATGCCATCGCAGCGGATACGGCGCAATCCATGGCACGAACGTTATTGGGGCTTTAAGCCCACAGGCATCGCAACTTTCGATCAACCCTTATTGTTTTAAGGAGCCGCCCAATGTCATCCCCTGCAGAAACCCGCCCACCCCTGCCGCCGTTTACCCGCGAGTCGGCCATCGAAAAAGTCCGCCTGGCCGAAGACGGCTGGAACTCCCGCGACCCGCATCGGGTGTCCCTGGCCTACACCCTGGACACCAAATGGCGTAACCGCGCTGAATTCGCCTACAACCGCGAACAAGCCAAAGACTTCCTCAGCCGCAAATGGGCCAAGGAGTTGGATTACCGGTTGATCAAGGAGTTGTGGGCGTTCAGCGATAACCGTATCGCGGTGCGCTATGCCTATGAGTGGCACGACGACTCGGGTAACTGGTTCCGTTCCTACGGCAACGAAAACTGGGAGTTTGACCAGCACGGCCTGATGGCCAACCGTTTTGCCTGCATCAACGACATGCCGATCAAGGACAGCGAGCGCAAGTTCCATTGGCCGCTGGGGCGGCGTCCGGACGATCATCCGGGGCTGTCGGAGTTGGGACTCTAGCCTGTAGCCGCAAGCGTGAAGCTTGCGGCTTATTGCTCAATCCTGGTTCAAACCCACTCGGTACAACACCCCATCATCCTCATCGGTCAACACATACAAAAAGCCATCCGGCCCTTGCCGCACGTCGCGAATCCGCGCATTCAAGCCGCCGAGCAAGCGCTCTTCATGGATCGCCTTGTCGCCGTCGAACTGCAGGCGAATCAGCTCCCGGCTGGCCAGGGCGCCAATGAACAGATTGTGCTGCCATGCCTGGAAGCGGTCGGCATCGTAGAATGCCATGCCACTGATCGCCGGGGATTTCTCCCACACATGGTGCGGCGCCACAGTACCGTCCACCACCTTGCCCTTGGCCTCGGGGATCGGTGTCAGCGAATAGTTGATGCCATGAGTCGCCATGGGCCAGCCGTAGTTCTTGCCGCGTTCGATGATGTTGATTTCATCTCCGCCACGCGGCCCGTGCTCGTTTTCCCAGAGCGTGCCGTTCCACGGGTTCAACGCCAGGCCCTGCGGATTGCGCTGGCCGTAGGACCAGATTTCGGGGCGCACGCCCGGCTGCCCGACAAAGGGGTTGTCATCCGGCACGCGGCCGTCCGGGTAGATCCGCACCACCTTGCCTTGCAGCTTGTCCAGGTCCTGGGCGGTGGGCCGGTCGTTGTTTTCACCCAGGGTGACGAACAGGTAGCCGTCGCGGTCAAAGGCCAGGCGCGAGCCGAAATGATTGCCGGTGGAGAGCTTGGGCTCCTGGCGCAGGATCACCTTGAAGTCGCGCAAACCGCTCAGGTCATCCGCCAACCGCCCGCGACCGACCGCAGTGCCGGCTGTGCCGCCCTTGCCGCCGCCTTCGGCATATGACAAGTACACCAGGCGGTCCTGCTTGAAGTCCGGCGACAGCACCACATCGAGCAAACCACCCTGGCCCTTGGCCCAGACCTCAGGCACGCCGGTCAGCGGCGCCGACAATTTGCCATCCGGGCTGACGACCCGCAGGTGGCCGGGACGCTCGGTGACGAGGTAGCCCTGTTTGTCCGGTAAAAACGCCACGGCCCACGGATGATCCAGGCCTTTGGCGATCGGCGTGGCGCTGATGCTGCCTTGTTCGCTGGGAAACTGCTGGGCTTCGGCGGCATACAGCGTTGTCAGCGGCAAGAAGGCGCTTGCGCAACATGCGGCAAGCAGGGTTTTGCGTAGAGACATAAGACGGGGTCCTTACCGGCGCTCAAGGCCGGCGATTGCCGTTGGCGTCAACCGTGGGGGCTTTGGTTTCCGTCGCCGGGCGGCTGGGCGCAGCCTGGCGTTGCGGATAGCGATTGCCGATGCCGCCGTTTTCCAGGGTCGGCGTGCGCGTGGTCGGCCCGGTCTGGATGCCGCGAATCGCCGGCGCATTGGGCTGGGTGCCCTGCATACTGTTGGGATTGGCCCGGTGGATCGGGCTATTGTTGGCGTCATTGCTGCCGGGCAGGTTTTGCGCCTGGGCACTGGCGCAAAGTGCCAGGCCTAGCGCCAACGCTGCAAGATGTCGCACACAGGTGATCATGACAAAGCCTCTTGGGACGAGGAGTACGTGCTTTCGATACCACGCTACGCTTTGGGTTCGCCTTTGGTAACTAAATAGTTTCTCATCAGATGTAACACGTTCTGTCCGAGCATCCGCGCACCGCAACTTCCACGCCCGCGATCGCACGGGTGCAAGGTGTGTAAAAAGCCAGCGAAAAGGCCTCTTGAGCCGACCAAGGTAGGGAGCACGATATGGCAAAGCCCCTGAGCGAATACAACCGCAAACGCGACTTCAAGATCACCGCCGAACCTTCCGGCGCCGCGTCGGGCGCGCAGCGCAATGCATCGGCGCTGACGTTCGTGATCCAGAAGCACGACGCACGCAATCTGCACTACGACTTGCGCCTTGAGCTCGATGGCGTGCTCAAGAGCTGGGCGGTGCCCAAGGGCCCCAGCCTCGACCCCAGCCAGAAACGCCTGGCGGTGCAAGTCGAAGACCACCCCTTGAGCTACGGCAGTTTCGAAGGCAGCATTCCGGCCGGCCAATACGGCGCCGGCGATGTGATCGTCTGGGACCGTGGCATTTGGCACCCCCACGACGATCCACAAACCGCCTACGCCGCCGGCAAACTGGAATTCACCCTGGCCGGCGAAAAACTCTCAGGCGATTGGGTCTTGGTACGCACCCACCTCAAAGGCAGCGGCGACAAGGAACGGTGGCTGCTGATCAAGGAAAACGACCGGCACGCCCGCCCGACCAGCGACTACGACATCACCGAAGCCCAGCCGCAAAGCGTGCTCAGCGGTGCCTGCGTGGCGAACGCCAGGCCCACGCCCGCGCCGCAAAAAACCGCCGCGTCGGTCACCCTCGCCGGTGTGCAGATCACCCATGCCGAGCGCGTCATCGATCTCGCCAGCGGCACCCGCAAGCTGCAACTGGCGCAGTTTTACCAGAGCATCAGCGAATGGCTGCTGCCCTTCCTGCGTCACCGCCCCGTTTCCTTGCTGAGGGCGCCGGAGGGCATCGACGGCGAGCAATTTTTCCAGAAGCACTCGGAGCACCTGGCGATTCCCCATATCAAGCAACTGGACCAGCGCCTGGACCCTGACCATGCGCGCCTGATGCAGATCGACAGCCTCGCCGGCCTGATCGGTGCGGTGCAGATGGGTACCGTCGAACTGCACACCTGGGGTGCCACCTCGGACAAGATCGAAACCCCGGACCTGTTCGTCCTCGACCTCGACCCCGATCCGGCCCTGCCGTGGAAAGCCATGCTGGAGGCGGCGCAGTTGACCTTGTCGGTGCTCGACGAGTTGGGCCTGCAAGCCTTCGTCAAGACCAGCGGCGGCAAAGGCCTGCACCTGATGATCCCGCTGGCGCGCCGCGATGATTGGGCCACCGTGAAAGCCTTCGCCAAAGCGATCGCCCAGTTCATGACTCAACGCCTGCCGGAACGCTTCACCGCCACCTCCGGGCTGAAGAATCGACAGGGCAAGATCTTCATCGATTACCTGCGTAACGCGCGCGGTGCCAGTACGGTGGCGGCCTATTCAGTGCGCGCACGCCCCGGCCTGCCGGTGTCGGTGCCGGTCAGGCGCGAGGAGTTGAAGGGGTTGCGCGGTGCCCAGCAGTGGACGGTCGCCAACCTGCAACAGCGGTTGCAGGGTTTGAAGGGCGACCCGTGGGCCGGTTATGCCAACAGGCAGAGGCTCAGCAAACAGATGTGGGACACGTTGGGCGCGACGCCACCGCAGTGAGTCGCGCCACGTCGAGGTTCAGATCAGGATGAAGATCAGTGCAAGCACCGCGAAGATCGCCCACTTTTCCAGGTAGTAGCGCGTGCGGTTACGCTTCTTGAGTTCCTTGCCGCGCAGGCGGATTTTGTACAAGCGGCTAAACGCACGGTTCAGGCCGCCGGTCTTGTCGCCCGCGTCGTTCGGCGCGCCGGCGGCAGCCATCACCGTGCGGCTGAACCAGCGGTTGAACGCGGCCGCCCAGCGGTACTTCATCGGCCGCTCGACGTCACAGAACAGAATGATGCGGTTCTTCTGGGTGGCGTTTTCTGCGTAGTGGATATAGGTCTCGTCGAACATCACCGGTTCGCCGTCGCGCCAGGAGTAGTTCTCGCCGTCCACATTGATGTAGCACCCCGGATCGTTGGGGGTATCCAGGCCCAAGTGGTAGCGATAGGAACCGGCGTAAGGGTCGCGGTGGCGCACCAGCTTGGAGCCCGGCGGCAACTCGGCGAACATCGCGGCCTTGACCGAGCCGATGCTCTGCAGCAACTCGGTGGTGCGCGGGCACAGCTTCATCGCCGAGGGGTGGCTGTCGCCATACCATTTCAGGTAGAAGCGCTTCCAACCCGACTTGAAGAACGAGTTGAAACCAACATCGTCGTATTGGTCCGAACGCTTGATCGCGCCCGCCTGCATCAGGGTATGGGCTTCCTGGCGGATTTCTTCCCAATGCTCCTGCAGTGGGCTCAGGTCCGGGAAGTCGCTGGGTGAGAGATACGGTCGGCTGGGTAGCTTGGAGAATAAGTAGAGAAAGCAGTTGATCGGCGCCAGGAACGTAGAGTGATCGCTGAGCTGGCGTCTCAGTTTATGCCGCACCCGGCCACGCAGGTGGACATACGCAATAGAGGCAACGTAGAGGAAAACAATAATGAGTTTCAATGGATTTCGTCACAAGTCAGGAGAAAACAGGCTGCTCCTGCGGGCCCACGACGGCCGAGGTTGGATAGCAGCACATGAAATCACAATTCACATATAGGCGGCACGACCGGCGGATAGCCCTTCGGTTCATAACCATCGCCCGATATTTAGCCACAATTTGTAACTAAAGGTTAACTAAGAATTGTGAAAAGCTGTCCACTGATTGTAATTGGAGGGGGGCACGGGGGCTTGTCATGGGACAAGCCCTTGCGCATTAAACGTTACGGCAGCGGCTGATCATCCTTGCGCTCACGCCGGGAAAAGCGCCCGTCTTCCAAGCTCGAATAAGGCACGGTTTCGCGCCGGGTCAGCACAAAATGGCGGACCAGTGCGACGAACAAGCCGAGGATCAACCCCGCGACCAGGCTCAAGGCGATCACCAGGGCTTTTTTCGGTTTGATCGGCGCCAGTGGCTCCTGGGCGCGGCGGTCGACGGTGACCAGCTTGAGGTTGCTCATGTCGATGTTGAGGTTACGCAAGCGCGCAACTTCAGCACGAAGCGGTTCAACATCCTGCAGGAAGATGTCTTCATTCCCACGCTTGCGCAGCACTTCAACCTCACGGTTGACCTCCAGCAGTTGCAACTCCTTGCCGATTTCGGCGACGCGAGGGTTGGTAAAGTCGTCGCTGGTCCGCTGTTGTAGCGCAACGCGCTCGGCCTCCAGGGCCTCGGTGCCGAGGAAGTAAAGCGGGATCTTCTGGTTGTTGACCTCGGTACGCATCACCTGGCTCGAACCGCCTCGTGCGGCATCCGCCATGGACGATGGCGTGGTCGGCGTTTTGATACCCATGGACTTGGCGATGGCAATGGCTTCCGACAGCTCTGCCAGGCGGTTGGTACGCTCCATTTTCATCTGCAGGCGCAGGGCACTGAGTTCATCTTGCAACTGGGCGCGCTTGAGTCGGTCATCTTCCAACAGCTTGGCGATCTTCGATTCCTTATCGGTATCGTAGTTGGCGCGCGCAGCGTCGATCTTGCCTTTGAGTTCATTCAGGCGGTTGTTGACGATCACCTTGAGGTCCGCACCGACTTGTTCGCGCTCCGCCGCAATGGCGTAGTCGACAAAGCCGTTCAGAATCGCCACACCGTCCACATCGTTCGGGTACTGCAACTCCAGGCGGATATAACTGCTCAACGAGTCTGACTTTTTCGGGTCCGGCAGAATCAAGTTGACCGAGTTGCGGTTGAAGTCTTCAAAACTCTGCTCCAGGCTTTGCCCAGGCTTCTGGAACGCAGTGAACAATTGCTCATGGGATCTGAAAAAGCCCAGCCTCGCCTCATAAGAGTCCAACTGCGCGCCCACCTTCGACAACGCATCGGCCGGTGGCAACTTGTAGACTTCGGAACGGTTCAATGCATCCAGTTCATTGATCGCCGCCGGGCGCAAGACACTGCTGACCTCATATGTCCGCGGCGCCAGGAAGGCATAACCGACGCCCAGCACGCCCGCCAGAATCGTACACCCCACTACCAGTTTTTTTTGCTGCCAAATCGAGTGAAACAGTTCAAGCAGGTCGATTTCATCTGAAGAGCTAGAAACAGTATGCGGGGAAGTTCGATTCAAAATGAAAGCACCTTAAAAATGATACTAAACGGCCACCACCGTCAAAAACCTGAATACCCCAGTAAAGAATCAGGGACAACGCCCTGAAGCCCACAGAGCAGGCTAACCAATCGCTATCTGACCACTCAGTCAGCCGAAAAATCCCACGCTATTAAAGTTTGTTTCCCTTCATTCAAGCGATCATTGCCACTGGCGTTCATCAAGTAGGAATATTCTTGTCACAAGAGTAGTCAAAAGTTTGTTAAATAGCTGCTCTCACTCGAAAAAATCGCGATAAAAGCCTGATAACACGAAGCTTCCTACGGATAAACCTGTATATACCCGGCTTTTTCTGACCGTTCGGTCGCGCTATTCAGCCTATGAGCTCCAACAAAAAGGAATTTGTATGACATCCATTTCCGACTCGGACTACCAAGCCCTGCAGGGCACATGGCAGCAGGTCTCGCTCGAAGACAGCGGCGTACTCAACCCACCCGACGCCCACAGCGCCCCCGGTGCAATCACCGCCATTACCGACGACCACTTTGAAGTGCTCACCGTTGATGGCAAACGACTACTGGCCGGCCGATTCTTCCTGGACAGCACCACCCATCCCAAAAGCATCACCTGGATCGATGCCATGGGGGATGACGCGGGCAAGCTGCTGCCGGCCAGCTACCGCCTGGAAGGAGACGAGTTCGTATTCATCGCGGCGGATGAAGGCATGCCGCGACCGTGTGTATTCAGCACCGGCCCCGGGCAGACAATGCGTACATTCGTGCGTCGATCCTGAGCCCCGCGCCCATCTGAACTTGCGACGGGATTTTCACAAAGCATTCACCTTCCGGTCTATAGGGTGAAGCCTACCTACTCCAGTGAATCCCTTAGCCCGCCTCCCCCGGCGGGCTTTTTTTACGCGCAAAACAGCTCAGGGCAGGCGCTTGGTCGCCGTCAGGGTAAAACACAGCGGCAACTGGGCCGCCTGATCCTCGTACTGGTCGTAGAGTTCTTCGCGATTTGAATGCGGGTACTCTTGCAGATGAGCGATCTGCAACCGCGCCGCAATCGCTGCGCTGACCACACTGCCCAGCGTGTGTACAAACCAGTAGGACGTCGGCCCCGCGACTGCGCTCTGCCCTTCATAGACGATCGACTCTTGCAGCACAAAAGGCTCACGCTGGAAGTACGAACTGGCAGGCAACAGCGGATTGGCTGCCAGCGGGTCGAACACTTCCAGGAACGGGTGGGTTTCGTACATCACCAGGGTGCCGCCGGGCTTCAGCGTTGTGGCGACCTGGCGCATGAACCGCGCCACATCCGGCATCCAGCCCAATACGCCGATGGTCACCAGGGCGATATCGAAGCGTGCGTGCAAGCGCTCGGGCAAATGGTGGATCTCGGTTTCGATGAATTCCGGGCTGTAGGGTGAGAGCGCCGCGAGTTCCCGAGCCTGATCGAGAAAGGCACGGGATTGGTCCACGCCGACGACCGTGCGTGCGCCCAGGCCGAATAACGACAAGCTTTCGCGGCCGTTGTTGCAACACAGTTGCACCACGTCTTTGCCGGCAACACCGACATCTTGCAACAAGGCGGTGAGAGTCGGGTCCAGGCACGAAAAATCCGGTTCGGCGACCGAGGCCAGCAGCGTCCTCCAGGTATCCGTGTCTTTGTGCAGCCGGGCGGATTCGTCCCAGGCGTCCTTGTTACTGGCAATCGCCTGTTGGGCTGAGGGCATGTCCATTGCGTCTCCAGAAAGTCGGTTACAGTGAGCTACGGAAAATAAGCCAATTGCCCGTCAGATGAAACCCTCGCCTGCGGCCGAACTTATCTCTCGGCCCAGGTCACCAAACCGCCGACCTCGGTCATCTTCGTACCCTCACAGGCACAGACGACGGGTCAGGTCATTCAGCAACCATCGGCCTGCTTTGCCTAAAGAGCGATTTTGCATGTGCGCGGCATAGATCGTAAGCGTGTCTGGTGTGCGTTGAAGTTCGGCGGTTAACTCAAGCGGCCGGAGGCGCCCTGAAGCCAGATGATCCGCAATCAGATGCTCTGGCATTCGGCACCAACCGAACCCGGCGAGTAAGAAATCCAGGCGCCGTGCCAAATCGACAAACCGCCACTGGTGACTGCCCGTCACCCCATAGCTAGGGCCGTCGGGAGAAACCGGATCGGAAAGCACCAGTTGCACATAGGGCTTGAGGTCTGCCCGTGTTGCCCGGCGGCCTAACATGGCCAAGGGGTGCCCGCTGGCGACGACTGGCCTCAAGTCGACGCTGAGCAGCGCCAGCGCGGTGATATCGTCGGGCACCGTCGGGATCAATGTGCAAAGCGCCAGTGCCGCATCGCCGTTGCGCAATCGGCGCTCAGCGCCGCCTAAGCCTTCTGTAGAGAAACTCACGGCCAGATGCGGAAAAGCCTCACGGAGCGCGCCAAGGCTTTCGATGAGCGGGGCGCTGGGGACTAAAGGGTCTATGGCGAGCGCCAACTCCGGCTCAACCCCTGCTGCAGTACTTGCAGCCATTGCTTCAAATTGGGCAGCGCTCGCCAGCACGGCGCGCGCTTGAACCACCAGCACTCTACCGACCTCAGTGAGCGTTGGACGATGACCGCTGCGATCAAACAGCCTCACACCTTGAACTGACTCAAGCGTGGCAATCGACTGGCTAATGGCAGATTGAGCGCGCCGCAGGTGACGTCCCGTGGCCGAAAAACTACCTGTATCGGCAATGGTTACAAGGATCCGCAATTGATCCAGGCTGAGATTTCCGATCATGCTCCATCACTTAAACAGATGGACTCAATCATATTTACATCACTCCTGCTTATAGATCGCATTGGGTAGAGTGTGTCGCACATCGCCTACCGCGACAACGCAAAACATACCGCCCCCTCACCGCGCAGGAGTTACTTTCATGTCCAGGCTTCTCACCATTGAAACCAGCCCACGTGGGGATGCTTCGATTTCCCGACAGCTCACTCGCCGCTTCGTGGCCGCCTGGAAAGCTGCGCACCCTAAAGGTGCCATCAAAATACGGGATCTAACGGACACCCCGCTGGCCTTCGTGACAGCTCCCTGGTTACAGGCTTACTTCACCCCCGCCCCCCAACATTCGCCTGAAATGAAAGCGGTGTTGCAACTATCCGATGAACTTGCGGCCGAGTTGCTGGAAACCGATCACTTGGTTATTTCAACACCCGTCTACAACTATAACGTCCCTGCGGCACTCAAGGCCTGGGTCGATCATGTGGTGCGTAAAGGCCTGACCCTGGGCGTTGATGGCAAAGGACTGGTGACCGGTAAAAAAGCAACAGTGCTGCTCGCCTCGGGAGGTGTATATACCGACGACTCGCCGATTAAAGACCGTGACATTGCGACCCACTATTTGAAACTGATCCTGAACGTCCTGGGTATCACTGACGTGACCTTTATCGCGGCCGGCGGCGCTAAAACCGTAGATCTCGGAGAACTCAGCATGCACGACTTTCTAGAGACATTTGATCATCAAATTCAAAAGTCGCTGGTTTAGCCAGCCATACGACTCTGCTCGATCGACTACGTGTGGTTAAACGGGGATTCACTTATGCGGCAGCAACTGAGCGGTACGCGTTTCGCTCTGCCCAAAAAGTTGCGACTCCGACTGGACCTTTTATCCGACTTGAAAATGCCGTTGATTTTCTCGCCACCGACGCACTCGGAGTGCGTGAAGCAGACGACCGACCTGCACCGTAGTGGGTTCCAACACCGAAAGCATTGAACATCCGTCATCGACCGCCATACAACTGTCGTCACACCTATGCGACAATATGCAGTATGTCTGGCATGAACCCCGCCTTCATTTCCCAGCAGCTCGGCCATCGTGCGCAGATGCTGCTCTCGACTTATGCGCGTTGGATCAACCCAAGCTCGGACTGGAGCGAATCGGAAGAGCTCCAGATTGGTCCCAAATTGGTCCCAGCTCAAATAAGCGCACCCTAAGCTATTGATAGGTAAAGTAATTGATATCCACAGCTAACATCACCATGCAGTTCGGCGCCAAGCCGCTCTTCGAGAATGTCTCGGTCAAATTCGGCGCCGGTAACCGTTATGGTTTGATCGGTGCCAACGGTTGCGGCAAGTCGACCTTCATGAAAATCCTCGGTGGCGACCTGGATCCGTCCGGTGGCCAGGTCATGCTGGAACCGAATGTGCGCCTGGGTAAACTGCGCCAGGACCAGTTCGCCTACGAAGAATTCACCGTGCTCGACACCGTGATCATGGGTCACGAAGAACTGTGGAAGGTCAAGGCCGAGCGCGATCGCATCTACTCGCTGCCGGAAATGAGCGAAGACGACGGCATGGCCGTGGCCGAGCTGGAAACCGAGTTCGCCGAGATGGACGGCTACACCGCCGAATCCCGCGCCGGTGAACTGCTGCTGGGCCTGGGTATCCCGCTGGAACAGCACTTCGGCCCGATGAGCGAAGTGTCCCCCGGCTGGAAACTGCGCGTATTGCTGGCCCAGGCGCTGTTCTCCGACCCTGAAGTGCTGTTGCTCGACGAACCGACCAACCACTTGGACATCAACACCATCCGCTGGCTGGAAAACATCCTGACCCAGCGCTCCAGCCTGATGATCATCATCTCTCACGACCGTCACTTCCTGAACAGCGTATGTACCCACATGGCTGACCTGGACTACGGCGAGTTGCGCCTGTTCCCGGGCAACTACGACGAGTACATGACCGTGGCGACCCAGTCCCGCGAGCAACTGCTGTCGGACAACGCCAAGAAAAAAGCACAGATCTCCGAACTGCAATCCTTCGTCAGCCGCTTCTCGGCCAACGCCTCGAAAGCCAAGCAGGCCACTTCCCGTGCCAAGGCGATCGACAAGATCCAGCTGGCCGAGGTCAAGCCTTCGAGCCGTGTGAGCCCGTTCATCCGTTTCGAACAAACCAAAAAGCTGCACCGCCAGGCGGTCATCGTCGATCGCATGGCCAAAGGCTTCGACGGCAAGCCGCTGTTCAAGGACTTCAGCTTTCAGGTTGAAGCCGGCGAGCGCGTGGCGATCATCGGCCCGAACGGTATCGGCAAGACCACCCTGCTGCGTACCCTGGTCAACGAACTGACCCCGGATGCCGGCAGCATCAAGTGGACCGACGCCGCCGAACTGGGCTACTACGCCCAGGACCACGCCCACGACTTCGAAGACGACATGAGCCTGTTCGACTGGATGGGCCAGTGGACACAGGGCGAGCAAGTGATCCGCGGCACCCTGGGGCGCATGCTGTTTTCCAACGACGAGATCCTCAAGTCGGTCAAGGTCATCTCCGGTGGCGAACAAGGTCGCATGCTGTTCGGCAAGCTGATCCTGCAAAAGCCGAACGTGCTGATCATGGACGAACCGACCAACCACTTGGACATGGAATCCATCGAAGCGCTGAACCTGGCACTGGAAAACTACCCGGGCACGCTGATCTTCGTCAGCCACGACCGTGAGTTCGTATCGTCCCTGGCCACCCGCATCATCGAGTTGAGCGCCAACGGCGTGATCGACTTCAGCGGCACTTATGACGACTACCTGCGCAGCCAAGGCGTGGTCTTCTAAGCACTGCGATCAGCTGTTAGCGACAAGAAAAAGCCCCGTCCACTGCGACGGGGCTTTTTTGTATCTGTCGGTCAGCCGGGTTGATAGTTAGGGTGCTTTCTTTTCCCCCGAGCCCTTGCGATGATGCCCTCACCGCCCGCCCGCGAACGAGTGCTCATGTCTGCCGCCGCCCCGAGTTCACTGTCGATCACCCTGCAGATCGTCTCCATCGTCTTCTACACCTTTATTGCCTTTATCTGCATCGGCCTGCCGATCGCGGTGATCCCAGGCTACGTACACGAGCAACTGGGTTTCAGTGCGGTGGTGGCCGGGCTGACCATCGGTTCGCAATACCTCGCCACCCTGCTCAGCCGCCCCATGGCCGGGCGCATGTCCGATAACGTGGGCACCAAACGCGCAATCGTGCTCGGCCTGGGCGGCATCCTGGCCAGCGGCGGGCTGACGCTGCTGGCAACACTGCTGCAAAGCCTGCCGCTGTTGAGCCTGGGCATCCTGATCGTCGCTCGTTTGTTGCTCGGCGTGGCCCAGGGCCTGATTGGCGTGGGCACCATCAGTTGGTGCATGGGCCAGGTCGGCGCCGAGCATACGGGGCGCTCGATTTCCTGGAACGGCATTGCGTCCTACGGCGCCATCGCGATTGGCGCGCCGCTGGGCGTGGTAATGGTCGCCGAATACGGCTACAACAGCCTTGGCATCGCCCTGTCGGTGCTGGCGGCGCTGGGCCTGGTGCTGATCCGCAATAAACCGTCCGTGCCGGTGGTCCGCGGCGAGCGCCTGCCGTTCTGGGCGGTGTTCGGGCGTATCGCCCCGTTTGGCGCCAGCCTGTGTCTGGCGTCCATCGGCTACGGCACCCTGACCACCTTTATCACCCTGTATTACCTCAATCGCGGCTGGGCAGGCGCGGCCTATTGCCTGACGGTATTTGGCGTGTGTTTCATCGTTTCGCGCCTGGTGTTTATCTCGGCCATCAGCCGCTTTGGCGGCTTCCGCGCGGCGATTGGGTGCATGATCATCGAGACCCTGGGCCTGACGCTGTTGTGGCTCGCGCCGTCTACCGGCGTGGCATTGATCGGTGCAGGGCTGACCGGCTTCGGTTTGTCGCTGGTGTACCCGGCGCTGGGCGTGGAAGCGATCAAGCAGGTGCCCAACAGCAGCCGTGGCGCGGGGCTGAGTGCCTACGCCGTGTTTTTCGACCTGGCCCTGGCGATTGCCGGGCCCTTGATGGGGGCGGTGGCGTTGAACCTCGGCTACGGCTGGATCTTCTTCTGCGCCGCACTGCTGTCGCTCAGCGCCTTGGGCGTGACCGTGCTGCTCAAACGTCGCGCTTACTGATCCGCCGTCTGCAGGCCGGCACGGGTGGATCGCCCGAGGGTGTGAGCGAAAAAGCGCCCGGCTTCGGAGGTCAGATCGCGGTGAATGCCTTCGCGGTCGACGCCATCGGCATCGGTGCAGATCGCCGGCATCAGCGCCAGTTGATCGCTGTCGCAGGGCGCCATGAACACGAAATGCCCGGCCCCGGCCAGCAATTTGAAGTCCGGCGGTTCGGGCAGCTTGCGCGCCAGGGCGGCGGCGTTCTTGTCCACCGCCACCAGCTTGTCGCCATCACCGCTATAGAGCAGCACCGGCACGTGGACGTCGGCCAGGGTGTGGCGCCCGAACATCAAGCTCAGCGGCGCCATCAACATCAACGCGTGAATACGTGGGTCGGCTTGTGGCTGCAGGTCATCACGGTCCACCACCAGCTCGCCTTTGGTGGTGCAGGCGTCGCGGTCTTCCGGACGCTCCTGGCAATAGCGGCGCAGGCGGTCGAAATCGGGCTTGGCGCCCGCCAGGATCAACGCGGTTTCGCCACCGGCCGAGTAGCCGATGACACCCACTTGGTCGACGTTGACGAACGGTGACAGCATCGGGTCGCCCAGGGTCGCGGTGATCGCTTCGGAAATCTGGATCGGCCGCCCATACAGGTTGCTCAACGTGCCCAGGCGGCTGTGATCCTTGTAGTTGTCGCCGGGGTGCAGCACCGCCACGACTACAAAGCCCTTGCGCGCCAGGGAGGTCGCCAGGTCATGCAGGGCCAGCGGCGTCCCTGTGTTGCCGTGGGACAGCATCAGCATCGGGAAACGGCCGATAGCGATCTTCGAATCTTCCGTGGCGGCCACGTGATACCCACCCACCCGGGTGGTGTGCTCAACGTCGGTGGACGGATAGAACGCGATGGCATTCATCGGCTGCAGATCCAGCGGGTCGAGAAAACTCATGCGGTGGAAGCCCACACTCCAATGCGGGTGCGGCGCAGGCGCGGCGTGCACTGAAACCAGGCCACCAAGCAGGGAAAGAACCAAAACAGCACAAAGACGCATCATGAGGATGTCCACCTTTGCTGCGCGATAACCGGCATGTCTATTCAAGATGTCCATGGTTCAAGGTACTCGCACCGAGTGATAAACCCATGCGTGCATAACCTGGGCCAAAGTAAAAACAGCGGGCCAACGAAAAAACTCCGTACTCCGGTCGCGTTCAGGCGAGCAGAATACAGAGTTTAGGCGCCCGGCTTCAGATTGAAACCGAGCAACAGCGAAATTTACACAAGCCTTACGCGGCGGCGAACAATTGTTCGTTGATGACAACGTTGGCGTCGCTCAGGGACTTGCTGCGGAACTCATCGCCATACGCCAGGCCCTGGGCGCGGACGAATTCGATGTCGGTGATGCCGAGGAAGCCCAGCATGACTTTCAAGTATTCCTCGTGGGCCACGCCGGTTGCCTGGCCAACATGCAGGCCGCCGGACGTGGAGACGATGATGACTTTCTTGTTGCCGCACAGGCCTTCCGGGCCGGCTTCGGTGTAGCGGAAGGTCTGGCCGGCCACTGCAATGCGGTCGATCCAGGCCTTGAGCTGGGACGGGATGGTGAAGTTGTACATCGGCGCGCCCAGCACCACGGCGTCGGCGGCGAGGAACTCAGCCAGGGTCGACGCGCTGAGGTCGGCTTCGTGCTGCTGCGCGGCGTCGCGCAGTTCGGCCGGCGTGCCCAGCGCAGCCAGGGTGGCGCCGGAGAAGTGGTTGATGCCTTCGCTGGCCAGGTCACGGTAAGTCACTTCCACACCCGGCTCGGCCGCTTGCCAGGCCTTGACCACGCCGGCACTGAGCTGGCGCGAAGCCGAGTTGTCGCCGAGGATGCTGGAATCGATGTGCAACAGTTTCATGGGTAAGCTCCAAATAAGATCAGCGGTGCGAATCAGATGGTGTTAAGCCTACGCATGAAACCAATAGCCGATAAGGTAGTTGAAATGCGATAGTTCGTCCTACTGACAGGACAATAGGCTGAGCATGCAAGACCTCAACGACCTCTACTATTTCGCCAAAGTCGTGGAAGCCGGCGGCTTCGCGGCGGCCGGGCGCCTGCTGGGGATTCCCAAGTCACGCCTGTCGCGGCGGATCGCCGAGCTGGAAGAACGCCTTGGCGCGCGTCTGCTGCAGCGCACCACCCGGCAACTGACCCTGACCGCCGTCGGCGAGCGTTACCTGCGCCATTGCCAGGCGATGCTGCTGGAAGCGGAAATGGCCGACGAGGCCGTGGCCAGCATGTCCAGCGAACCCCGCGGGCGGCTGCGGGTCAGTTGCCCGGTGGGCATGGCCCAGCACATCCTGCCGGAGCTGGTCGCCGGGTTTCTCGCCGCCCACCCCCAGGTGCAGTTGGAAATGACCCTGGTCAACCGCCGCGTCGACCTGGTGGCCGAAGGCATTGACGTGGCGTTGCGGGTGCGCGAGCTCGGCGATGAAGACCCGCTGCTGGTCACCAAGCGCCTGCGCCAGGCCCAGACGCTGCTGGTCGCCAGCCCGGACTTCATGCGCGGCCGACAGGTCGACAACCTCGACGACCTCAAGCAATTGCCGGTGCTCGGCGCCCTGGAAGCCGACCGCATGGTCCACCTGCGCCTGCTCGACCCCCAAGGCAACGCCGAAGACCTGGTGATGGAAGCCCGCCTGGGCATCGATGATTTCATCGTGCGCAAAGCCAGCGCACTCAAGGGCCTGGGCTTCACCGTGCTGCCGATGATGTATTGCGAAGAAGAACTGGCCAGCGGCCAACTGGTGCAACTGCTGCCGCAATGGTCGCTGCCGGGCGGCTGGTTGCAGGCCGTGTACCCGCATCGCCGTGGCGTGCTGCCGGCGATTCGCGCGTGGATCGATTACCTGGAAGAAGGCTTTAAAAGCTGTGGAGACCGCCTGTTATGAGCATGACCGAAGAACAAGTCGCGCACTTCTGCCTGAGCCTGCCCGGCGCGCGGGAAGACTATAAATGGGGTGGCGTGCGAGTGTTTTCGATTGCCGGCAACAAGATGTTCGCCTTGCAGAACCTGCGGGGTGACTCGTTGGCGTTCAAGGTCGACAAGGAACTGTTCCTCGGCCATGTGGACCGCCCGGGCATCCACCCGGCGCCGTACCTGGCGCGCGCGCAGTGGATCATCATGAACACGCCCTACCCGCTGGGCACCGAGGAGTTGCGTGGCCTGTTGCAGCGCTCTCACCAGTTGGTGGTGAGCAAGTTGCCCAAGCGCACGCAGGTCGGGTTGTTGCTAGAGGACTGACCCCAGCGTGCCGCTGAGGAACAACTGGTCAAGCCAGAACACCTGATGCAACAGCACGATTGCCCAGAACAGCACCTGATACGAGACCTTGCGCGTCTTGTGCCGGAACACCTGCTGGGCAATCAGCGCCCCCGGCCATCCGCCCGCCAGCTCGACGGCGTGCAGGATGTTTTCGGGGATGCGCCGAGCGTCGGTGCGCGCCTTGTGCTTGTCGCTCCAGTACAGCAAAAACGCGATCACGCTGACCACGCCATAGGCCGCCAGCGGCAGTACGGTCTCGCCGCGATGCCACACCAATACCGAGCCCAATAACGGCGCCGCGCACAACAGCGCAAAGATCAGCGCCTTCAGGCGTGGGTGCTGAATCATCATGCCTTGGCCGCGGACCAATCGATCCAGCCAAACTGCCAGGTCGCCAGGATCAGCAAGCCGAATGCAATCCGATACCAGGCAAATGCCGCATAGCTATGGCTGGCGATGAACTTGAGCAGGCCCTTGACCGCAATCATCGCGAAGATGAACGAGGTGACAAACCCGATGGCAAACACCGGCAGGTCAGCCGGCTGGAACAGGTCGCGGTACTTGTAGCCCGAATACACCGCCGCACCGACCATGGTCGGCATGGCCAGGAAGAACGAAAACTCGGTGGCGGTCTTGCGCGACAGGCCGAACAGCAGGCCGCCGATAATGGTCGAGCCCGAGCGCGAGGTGCCCGGGATCATCGCCAGGCACTGGGCAAAACCGACCTTGAGCGCGTCCTTCCAACTGATCTCATCGACGCTCTCGGCATGCACTTCATGCTCGCGCCGCTCGGCCCACAACATCACGATGCCGCCCACCACCAACGCCGTGGCGACGGTGATCGGGTTGAACAGGTAATGGTGAATCAGGTCGGCGAAAATCACCCCCAGCACCACGGCCGGCAGGAACGCGATCAGCAGGTTGACGGTAAAGCGCTGTGCATTGCGCTGGGTCGGCAAACCGGTCACCACGTCGAGGATCTTGCGGCGAAACTCCCAGACCACCGCCAGAATCGCACCGAGCTGAATGATGATGTTGAACGCCATGGCGCGTTCGCCACCAAAGTCGAGCAAATCGGCGACGATAATCTGGTGGCCGGTACTGGAGATCGGCAAAAACTCCGTCAGCCCTTCTACCACGCCGAGTATCAACGCCTGTGCGGCGGTCCACAAATCCATACGTCCCCCAAAGGTCTTGTTCTAAGACAAGCCTCGTTAGTCTTTTTAATGGTTCACTGACGACGAGCGCACAAAAAGGCCCGGTGCTGATAATCAACGCCGGTCTGCAAAAATTCCGTGAAAAATCAGGCAGTACTCAGGTTTTTCGATTTCAGGCCGAAAGCCTATCAGACAAGGCGTAAAAGTCGATGCAGCGCCGACAATTATAAAAAGCACGGAGTGACAGGACGATGAACAGTTTACGCAATATGTCGATCAGCCGCCGTCTCTGGTTGATCCTGGTAGTTGCCGTGTTGATGCTGTTGGCCCTGGGTTTGCTGATGCTCAAACAGATCCATGACGACCTCTATGAAGCCAAAAGCCTGCAGACCCGACACGTCGTACAGACCGCCAGTGGAATCCTGACGTTTTATCACAGCCTCGAAACCAGCGGCGTCATGCCCCGTGAAGCGGCACAAAAACAAGCCCTGAGCGCGGTGCGCGGCCTGCGCTATAACAAAGACGAATATTTCTGGATCAACGACCTGACGCCGGTGATGATCATGCACCCGGCCAACCCCAAGCTCGATGGCCAGAACCTCTCGTCGATTCGCGACCCGGACGGCTTTGCGATATTCAACGAGTTCGTGAGCCTGGCCAAGGCCAAGGGTGCCGGTATCGTCAATTACCGTTGGCCGAAGCCGGGTGCCGATACGCCGATAGAAAAAACCTCGTATATCCAGTTGTTCGAACCGTGGGGCTGGATCATCGGCTCCGGCGTGTATGTGGATGACGTGCAAGCCGAATTCAACGCGCAAGTGTGGAAAGCCTCGGGTGTCGGCCTGGGCATCGCCGTGGTCATGGCCCTGCTGGTCTCGTTGATTGTGCGCAGCATCGTGCGCCCGCTGCAGGCCGCCGTGAATGCCATGGCCAATATCGCCAGCGGCGAGAGCGACCTGACGCGCAGCCTCGACACCCATGGCCGTGACGAAGTCACTCAACTGTCCCAGCACTTCAACAGCTTCACCGCCAAGCTGCGCCACGTCGTCGGCCAGTTGCAGATGTGCGCCAATGCGCTGGGCCAGTCCTCCACTGAGCTGGGCAACAACGCCAGCCAGGCCCACGACCGCAGCCAGCAACAGTCGCAACAGATGGAACTGGTGGCCACCGCGGTCAATGAAGTCACCTACGGCGTGCAGGACGTGGCCAAGAATGCCGAGCACGCCGCCAGCGAAATGCGCGATGCCCAGGCCCAGGCCGAGCAAGGCCAAGTGAACATCGACAGCAGCTTGCAGCAGATCGACCAACTGTCCACCACCATCAGCCAGGCCGTGGAAGTGATTCGCACCCTGTCGAGCGAAAGCACGCAGATCGGTGGCGTGCTCGAAGTGATCCGCTCCATCGCTGACCAGACCAACCTGCTCGCCCTCAACGCCGCCATCGAAGCCGCGCGTGCCGGTGAGCAAGGCCGCGGGTTTGCGGTGGTGGCGGACGAAGTACGGCTGCTGGCCCAACGCACGCAGAAATCCACTGCTGAAATCCAGGTCATGATCGAGCGTCTGCAAGGTCACTCGGAAGCGGCGGTCAAGGTCATCAGCGACAGCCACAGCGCGTCGCAACTGACCATCGAACAGGCCGGCCAGGCCGGGGCCAGCCTCACCGCCATCGGCCAGGCCCTGCGCAACCTCAATGGCCTGAATGCCTCGATCGCCAGCGCCACCCTGCAACAGGCCCACGTGGTCGAGGACATCAACCAGAACGTGACCCAGGCCGCCGGGTTGTCCCACAACACGGCAGTGGCGGCCGAACAGTCCAGCGTGGCCAGCGCACACTTGCGCGGGTTGAGCGAGCAGCTCGACGGCCTGCTGCGTCAATTCAAAGTCTGACGCCACTCAAACTGTGGGAGGGGGCTTGCTCCCTCCCACATTTGCCTTCCTGTGTTTTGAAGATTGGTTACAATCCCCGCCCTTTCCCTCTCTCCCAAGGAACCACCATGTCCGGGCTTGAACTGTTCGCCGCCGCGCTGGGGGTGATCGCTGTCTGGCTGACGGTCAAACAAAACCCCTGGTGCTGGCCCATCGGCCTGGTGATGGTGCTGCTCTACACCTGGGTGTTCTACGACGTGAAACTCTATTCCGACATGCTGTTGCAGGTGGTCTACGCCGCCCTGCAAGTCTACGGCTGGTGGCAGTGGACCCGACGCGCCGGGGACATCAAGCCAGGTCGCCAAGTCACCAGCCTGGGCTGGTCCGCGATCCTTACCAGCCTGGCTATCGGCGCGGTCGGCAGCCTGTTGCTCGGCGCCGCCATGGCTCACTGGACCGACGCCGCCCAACCCTGGCTCGACGCCGCCCTCACCGGTTTCAGCCTGGTGGCGCAGATGTGGATGGCGCAAAAGCGCGTGCAGTGCTGGCCATTGTGGATTGCCGTGGATGTAATTTTCGTCGGGCTGTTCCTCTATAAAGGCCTCTACCTCACCGCCGCGCTCTATGCGCTGTTCACCGCGATCGCCGTGCAAGGCTGGCGCGAATGGCGTGCCGACCCGGCGTTGCGCGCATGAAGGTAGTGGTCCTGGCCGGCCCCGAATCCAGCGGTAAAAGCTGGTTGGCCGCGCAGTTGCAAACGCAGTTCGGCGGGCTGATGGTGGGCGAGTACGTGCGGCACTTCATCGACCACCATCAGCACGACACCACGCTGGCCGACATCCCGGCCATCGCCCGCGGACAACTGGCCTGGGAAGATGCCGCCCGCGCCGAGCGCCCTGCTCTGTTGATCCTCGACACGCACCTGCTGACCAACAGACTCTGGAGCCAGACCCTGTTCGGCGACTATCCGACATGGCTTGACGACGAACTGCTGGCCCGCCACTACGACCTGCACCTGCTGCTGTCCCCCGACGACGTGGAATGGACCGCCGACGGCCAGCGTTGCCAGCCGGAACTGGCCGACCGCCAGGCGTTTTTCCAGCACAGCCTGGATTGGATGCAGCAGCATCGCCAGGCCCTGGTGGTGATCAGGGGAAATTGGGAAGAACGCCGCGCCAAAGCCTTCGCAGCCGTCAAACAGATACTGTAGGAGCGAGCTTGCTCGCGAAAAACGCAAGAACACCGCGTTAATCCAGAATGCCCGCGTTATCGTTGACGCTCTTCGCGAGCAAGCTCGCTCCTACAGTGAGTTGCCGCGCTTAGTAGCCCAGGGACAGGCCGGTATTGCGACGCGGGTCGTTGGCCCCATAGAAACGGTTGTTGCCGACCGGCTTGCCGTCCAGGGATGGCGCGCCCACCAGGATCGCCGCCAAGTGGTTGGCATCCTGTGGCCCGGCAAACTTGTGGCCCCAGCTCTCAAGGATTTTCTGCGTATCCGGGCTGACCGCGAAGGTCTCGAGGTTGGTGGTGTCCGGCATCCACTGCTGGTGGAAACGCGGCGCGTCCACGGCCTCTTGAATGTTCATTTTGTAGTCGATGACATTGAGGATGGTCAGCAAGGTCGCGGTAATGATGCGACTGCCGCCCGGCGTGCCGACCACCATCACCGCCTTGCCATCCTTGGTCACGATGGTCGGGCTCATCGACGACAGCGGCGCCTTGCCTGGTGCGATGGCGTTGGCTTCACCCTGGACCAGGCCGTACATGTTCGGCACGCCGACCTTGACGGTGAAATCGTCCATTTCATCGTTGAGAATCACCCCGGTCTTGCTCGCCATCACACCGGCACCGAACCAGTCATTGAGGGTGTAGGTCACCGAGACCGCGTTGCCCCACTTGTCGACGATGGAATAGTGGGTGGTGTTGTTGCCTTCATGGGGCGCTACGCCCGGTTTGATCGCCTGGGAGTCGCCGGCCTTGTTCGGTTCGATCGCGTCACGCAGTTTCGTGGCGTAGTTTTTGTCCAGCAGGTGTTCGATCGGGTTCTTGACGAAGTCCGGATCGCCGAGGTAGCTGTTGCGGTCCACATACGCGTGGCGCATGGCTTCAATCTGGTAATGCAGGCCCTGGGCCGAGTGGTAGCCCAGGTCGGCCATCGGGTAGCCTTCAAGGATGTTCATGATCTGGCAGATCACCACGCCACCGGAGCTCGGCGGCGGTGCCGAGACCACGTGGTAGCCCCGGTAGTCGCACTCGATGGGCGCCAGTTCACGGGTCTTGTACTTGTCGAGGTCGGCCTGGGTGATGATGCCCTTGCCGGCCTGGCTGGAATCCACCAACGCCTTGGCGACCCAGCCTTTATAGAAACCGTCGCTGCCCTTGGCGGAGATTTCCTTGAGGGTCTTGGCCAGGTCTTTCTGCACCAGCTTCTGGCCGACCTGCAACGGCTGGCCGTTGTGCAGGAAGATTGCGCGCAGGTCCTTGTCTTTTTCGAACTCGCCGGTGGCGGTGTGCAGCAGGTCGATATCGCCCTGCTCCAGCGCGAAGCCGTTTTCCGCCAGTTTGATCGCCGGGGCAATCACCTGGGCGCGCTTGAGGGTGCCGTATTTGCTCAGGGCCAGTTCCATGCCGGACACGGTACCGGGGACGCCGACGGCCAGGTGGCCCTTGGCGCTCAGGCCTTCGACGACGTTGCCGGCCTTGTCCAGGTACATATCGGCGGTGGCGGCCAGCGGGGCTTTTTCGCGGAAGTCGAGGAAGGTCTTGCGCCCGTCGGCCAGTTGCACTGTCATGAAGCCGCCGCCGCCCAGGTTACCCGCCGCCGGGTACACCACTGCCAACGCGTAGCCCACGGCCACGGCGGCATCCACCGCGTTGCCGCCGGCCTTGAGCACATCCACGCCGACATGCGTGGCCAGATGCTGGGCCGTTACCACCATGCCATTTTCACCGGCCACCGGGGCCTGGGAGGCGGCTTGCACGCCGCTGACCGTCAACACCAGCGCAGTGGCAATCAAAGTACGGCTGAAGGGTTGGTATTTCATCCTTGGCTACTCGGGTTATTGAGATGCACCAAAATAGCCCGACTTGGATGCAATCCCCAGCGCAGTGGCGTTTTTATGACAGAACCTGTCGGTCACGGAACGATTCAGCGCTGGCCTCGACGGCCAATGGCGCTAGAATCGGCGCCATTCTTCACCTGACTCTCCGACACGAGCCTCCCCATGAGCTTTGATTTCGACACGATCCACCCCCGCCTCGGCACCGGCAGCACCAAGTGGAACCGTTACCCGCCCGACGTGTTGCCGATGTGGATCGCCGACATGGACATCGCCGCGCCACCCGCCGTGCTTCAAGCCCTGCACCAGCGCCTCGACCAGCAGATTCTCGGCTACAGCGTGGCCGGCCCGGACGTGCGCGCGGCCATCGTTGCCGACCTGTGGGCCAAATACGCCTGGCGCGTGCAGCCGGACGAGCTGCTGTTTCTGCCTGGGGTAGAACCCGGTTTCAATATGGCGCTGCATGCCTTCGTGCAGCCCGGCCAAGCGGTGGTGCTGCAAACCCCCAACTATCGGCCGATTCGCCTGGCGCCCGGAAACTGGAACCTGCCGCGCATCGAAGTGCCGTTCAAGCTGGTCAACGCGCAGTACATCACGCCGATGCCGCTGCTGCGCCAGGCGCTGACAGGGGCCGGCGCATTATTGCTGAGCAACCCGCACAACCCGGTGGGCAAAGTCTTCCCCCGCGAAGAACTGCTCGCAGTGGCCAATGCCTGCCTGGAACAGGGCGCGCTGATCATCAGCGATGAAATCCACGCCGAGCTGTGCTTCGACGGCCGTCGCCACATCCCCACCGCCAGCCTCAGCCCGGAAATCGCCCAGCGCACCATCACGCTGATGTCCGCGAGCAAGGCCTACAACGTGGCCGGCCTGAAGACCTGTTTTGCCGTAGTGCAAAACGCCGAGATGCGCGAGCGCTTCAACCAGGCGCGTTGCGGCATGGTCGACAGCGTCAGCCCCCTGGGCCTGGAAGCCACCCGCGCGGCCTACAGCCAATGCAGCGACTGGCTCGAGGCGTTGCTGCAGTACCTGCAGGCCAACCGCGACTACCTGCTCGACGCGGTAAAAAGCCGCCTGCCCGGCGTGGTCATGCATGCGCCTCAAGGCACCTTTCTGGCGTGGCTGGATTGCAGCGCCCTGGGCCTGGACGACCCGCAACAGTTCTTCCTGGAACAGGCCAAGGTCGGTTTGAGCGCGGGGATCGAATTCGGCGATGACTGCCAGCAGTTCGTGCGCCTGAACTTCGGCTGCCCGCGGGCGTTGCTGGAAGAGGGTCTGCAGCGGATGGAGCGCAGCTTGCTCACCCGTTAAAACTGACTGGCTCCTTCCCGGGGCCAGTCGTTCGATGGTGTTGACCCACCCTTGGGCGTGCGTCAGGTTTGAGGATGACCAGTTTCAACCTTCACGCTGCTCACCTGCACAGTCCGGATGGATGAGCCCGCTTGGCGTGGCGCATTTATCACCATAGTCACACCGTCGTTGGTGATGAACATTGGTCGTGCCCGATCATCCTCCGTATCGCTGGAAAAGGCATTATTGAAGACAAGTGCGCGGCTATTCCACGGCATATCGCCGCTCGTATCAACGGATAAATCACCGGTGGGCGAAACACGCCAGCCAGAGTTGACCGTTGAGCGTGAACATATGGTTCTCATCATCACCCTGGATAAAACTTTGCAGTCGTTCAACCGTAGTCACATTGGAAAAAGATTGGAAATGCGCGATTTTCTTCACCCCTTCCGTATTCGATTCCTGGGTTTTTATCGAGATCGTATTCGTCTTGAAGTTAACGACGTGCCCCGCGTATCGGGCTACTTTGTCCGCTCCATCTTCTTTATAGGGGGTCGTTAGTATGATATTATCGACTTAACTTCCCTGTATAGATGAATGCCTTGATCGGAAAACACTAGCAAAGCAAAAAGCATTCAACTGTCAGACTTATCTGTTTACCGTCATTATCGTTTGATAACAATATATTTCGACTGAACGCCTGAAACTCAAACACTAAAGAATACGCGCGACCAATGCCCTTGCCCCCTTCCACCCAAGATCGGTACGCAGCTCCATACGCGGCTCAAAAACAGCGCCAACAGTAAGAAGGTCGAAACCCACAACGACACTCCCAAACTGTTTGACTACCTGCAGCGCCCCCTCACTAAGTTCCAGGCATTTATCTTATTTTATACCCTGCACCAACGCTCATAAAAACCATGCACCCTTTGAATACTCCGACAGGCTCGACTCAGCCAGGACTTCGAGTCCCTCTGCGGCGTAGTTGCCAGCCATAACGCCGGCGACCAGAGCCTCGGCGTCAACAGCGCCGCCATCGCCGGCAAGCGGGCGCCTACAGTGAATTACGCAAGTCTTTAGAGTTTGGCGATGGAAACTTCAGTCGATTTCACAAAGGCAATCACTTCACTGCCCACCTTCAACTCCAGGTCACGCACCGAGCGCGTAGTGATCACTGAAGTAACGATGCCGGACGCGGTCTGCACGTCGATTTCCGACACCACTTCCCCCAGCAGAATCTCCTTGATCACGCCCTTGAACTGATTACGCACGTTGATCGCTTTAATGGTCATGTCGGCTTTCCTTTTGGCTGTTAGGTCGATCTGCACGAATGTGCAGAGCCTCAAAGTGCGCCACCCACAAAAACATTAAAAGGAATATATAACTATTTGTTTATTCCATAAGGGTATATCAAGACTGTTTCACCGCCAACAGTCGATCAACAGCTTGCCCTCCCCGCTACAGCCTTCTCCGCTCGAAACCACGTAAACATGCGTGGGCCGGCCTTGCAACCACGCGAAGCCGTCAGCCTGCTGGGCCCCAGTGTCTGAAACCTTCCGTCGAAACGAAACAAAACAACTGCCACATTTTTGATCGCCAGTGTCTTCAAGTGAGTGTGACCCAATACCGCGTCCGCGCCTGCACCTCGAACCCTAGACTCGAGGCCAGCAGGCTGAGGATGCGGTCGGTGTCATCCAGGCGAAAACTGCCCGTCACCCGCAACGTCTCCAGGTTCGGCGCCCAGCGCAACACGCCTGGGCGATAGCGCGCCAGCTCACGCAGAAAATCCCCCAGCGCCTGGTTCTGTGCGGTCAGCACGCCGTCGCGCCAGCCCAGTTGCAACACATCGAACGGCACCCGCGCACCGAGCCCGCCGGCGCTCAATGGCGCTTGCTGGCCGTCCTGCAACGTCGCCAGTTGCCCGTTCACGTCGCGCACCTGCACGCGGCCCTTGAGCACCGACACCCGGCAGCCGGCGGCCAGTTGGCGCACGCACACCTCGGCCTGACTGACCCGCACCTCGCCGTAGCGCGTGCGTAGCGTCATCGCGTGTGCGCCCGGCACGTTCAGCGCCAGTTCGCCGTCCACCAGCGTGATGCATCGTTGCGCCGGGTCCACATCCACGGCCGTGGCGGTGTTCAGTTGCAGGCTGCCGCCCTCGGCCAACGGCAGGCGTCTGCGCTCGCCGGTGGCGGTGTGCAGGTCGGCGCGCCAACTATCTATAGGTAACTGGCGACTGATCAACCAGGCCGTCGGCACCAGCGCCGCCACGCCCAACGCACGCTTGAGCAACGCCCGCCGCCCCACTTGCGGGCGGTCGAGGCTGGCCATCGCCAACGCCTGGGGCAGCGCGCTGAAGCGCTGGCGCAGGGCCTGGGCTTTCTGCCAGGTGTGTTCGTGCTGCGGATGACTGTCGCGCCAGTGCTGCAACGCGGCATGATCGCGTTCAGTGGCCGCCCCCGATTCCAGCAGCGCCAGCCATTGCGCGGCCGCTCGCGCAACCTCACGGTTCACAGGTCCACCAGCAGGCAATGTTCATAGGCTTGCGCCATGTAACGCTTCACCGTGCGCTCCGACACCTCAAGCCGCTCGGCAATCTCTCGATAGCCCAGGCCCTCCAGCTGACTCCAAAGAAACGCCCGGCGCACCAGTGCAGGCAAGCCGTCGAGCAATTCATCCAGGGCTTGCAGGGTTTCCAACACCAGCCAGCGCTGCTCGGGAGATGGCACGCAGGCTGGCGGCAGGTTGCCAAGAGCCGTCAGATAAGCCTGCTCAAGGCTGCGGCGCTGATGAAAATTGACCAGCAGGCGCTTGCCCACCGTCACCAGATAGGCCCGCGGTTCCTGCATCTGCGCGAGCGGCTGGGCACTGGCGAGCACCCGCACGAAAGTGTCCTGGCTCAGGTCAGCCGCATCCCAGGCATTGCCCAGGCGCCGCCGCAGCCAGCTTTCCAACCAACTGCGATGGTCGCGATACAGGCTCGACAACGTCGGTTCGGCGGCGTGCGAAGGGACAACAGCATCATTCATGGCAAGCAACCTGCGCAGCGCGATTGAGTCTCAAATGATATTAATTCTAATTAATATCGCGACGAGACACCACGTTCTTTTCAACGGGGCGTTCATACGGGCATCAAAGGCCAGTGAACCCAGGCTTTGCCACCACAGGTGTGCCTGGCAGCGACCTAAAACCGCACACGTTGTCCGTTGACCATGCTGATCACACCCCATATAGTGTGCCCACACCAACAAACAACCACTACATAGTGTGCGAACTCGTAAAACGCTGACCACACTATGCGCAGTATTTCAATGCCTTGAAGCCTGCAAATCACTTATTTTTGGACGGGTTCACACACCGTCAGCACAGACCAGGAAGGAGTATTTCAATGCTGAGTTGGGATGAAGTCGACAACGAAGACACCGGTGCAGCGGTGATCAGAGGCGCCAACGCCGGCCACGCCACCGAAGCCAACATGGACCGCCTCGACGGTGCCGGCGCCGCTGCCGCCATCGAAGCCCGCGCCGTCACCGCCAACGACTCCGCCGCGATCATCCGCGCCAAGGCTGCCCTCGACAAACTCGACATCGCCGAAGGCCTCGCCGAGCTCGAAGGCGCCTCCGCCCGCGTCGCTGTCGACGAAAAGCGCATGATCAACTGCCGCGCCGACCTCAACCAGCTCGTGCCCTTCAAGTACGACTGGGCCTGGCAGAAATACCTCGACGGCTGCGCCAACCACTGGATGCCGCAAGAGGTCAACATGACCGCCGACATCGCGCTGTGGAAAAACCCCGAAGGCCTGACCGACGACGAACGCCGCATCGTCATGCGCAACCTCGGCTTCTTCTCCACCGCCGACTCGCTGGTCGCCAACAACCTGGTCCTGGCCGTGTACCGCCTGATCACCAACCCGGAGTGCCGCCAGTACATCCTGCGCCAGGCCTTCGAAGAGGCGATCCACACCCACGCCTACCAGTACTGCATCGAATCGCTGGCCATGGATGAAGGCGAGATCTTCAACATGTACCACGAGATCCCATCGGTCGCGAAAAAAGCCGCCTGGGGCCTGAAATACACGCGCTCCATCTCCGACCCGAAATTCGAAACCGGCACCGTCGACACCGACAAAGAACTGCTGCGCAACCTGGTGGCCTACTACTGCGTACTGGAAGGCATCTTCTTCTATTGCGGCTTCACCCAGATCCTCTCCATGGGCCGCCGCAACAAAATGACCGGCGTGGCCGAGCAGTTCCAGTACATCCTGCGCGACGAGTCGATGCACCTGAACTTCGGCATCGACGTGATCAACCAGATCAAAATCGAAAACCCACACCTGTGGGACGCCGAGATGAAGGAAGAAGCGACCCAGATGATCCTGCAAGGGACCCAGCTGGAGATCGAATACGCGCGCGACACCATGCCACGCGGTGTACTTGGCATGAACGCGGCGATGATGGAGGACTACCTCAAGTTCATCGCTAACCGTCGTCTGTCGCAGATCGGTTTGAAGGAAGAGTATCCAGGGACGACTAACCCGTTCCCATGGATGAGCGAGATCATGGACTTGAAGAAAGAGAAGAATTTCTTTGAGACCCGTGTGATCGAGTACCAGACTGGCGGTGCGTTGAGCTGGGATTGATTGAAAAAAACGGCCCCTTCAGGGGCCGTGTTGTTTCACCTGTCGATGTTTTTTTATGCCCAATCAAACCATCAAGACCCCCTGCGTCGGCCTGTGCTCCACCGTTTACGGTGATCTGGTCTGCCGCGGCTGCAAGCGTTATCACCATGAAGTCATCCAGTGGAATGGCTACAACGCCGAGGAAAAACAGGCGGTGTGGCTGCGCCTAGAGCAACTGCTGGTGCAGGTGATGGCCTCCAAGCTGGACGTGTTCGACCCACAGCGCCTGCGCCAGCAACTGGAAAGCCGCAAGATTCGCTTTATGCCGCACCAGTCGCCGTACTGCTGGGCCTACCAGTTGATCGCCCGGGGTGCGCGGGTGATTACCAGGCTGGATGCATATGGCCTGGTGTTGCTGCCGGAGTTTCGCGAGCACAGCCTGGCGGATTTGCGCGATGGAATTGATCGCGAGTTTTTCCTGCTGTCCGAGGCGCATTACCAGCGGTATATCGCCCCCGTGTTCTTGAAAGAGGCCTTTGGGCCAGCCCTGATCGCCACGCTCTAAATGTGGGAGGGGGCTTGCTCCCGATAGCAGTGTGTCAGTCAGCTTATGGCGCACTGACCCGGCGCAATCGGGGGCAAGCCCCCTCCCACATTTAGGTCCAGGACGCTGCACGCTCCGCCTGGAGGCCATAGCGTTCAATCGCCTGCTGGCACACCTTGCGCGCCAGACTGCCCTGCTCCGCCAATGCCGTCAGCGCGGCCAGCACGAGGTGATGGCGATCCACCTCAAAAAAATCCCGCAACGCCGCCCGCGTATCACTGCGACCGAAGCCGTCGGTGCCGAGCACGGTGTAGGGGGAATCCAGATACGAAGCAATCATCTGCGGCACCGCCCGCACGTAGTCCGACACCGCAACCACCGGGGCGCCCTTGGGCAAGCAATCATTCACATGACTGACGCGCTGGATCGCCTGCGGATGCAAGCGATTCCAACGCTCCACCTCCCGCGCCTGCCGTGCCAGTTCGCTGAAGCTGGTCACGCTGTAGACCTCACTCGCCACCTGCCAATCGTCCGCCAATAGCTGCGCAGCCGCCTGGGCTTCACGCACCAGCGTACCCGAACCGAGCAGGCGCACCTGGGCGTCAGGCGCGCCCTGCAAGCGGTACATACCTTTGATGATCGCCGCTTCCACCCCCTCGGGCAGGCTCGGCTGCGGGTAGTTCTCGTTCATCAGGGTCACGTAGTAGAACTCGTCGACATCGTGCTCCAGCATCTGGCGCATGCCGTGGTCGAGGATCACTGCGAATTCCCCGGCGAACGCCGGGTCGTAGGCACGGCAGTTGGGGACGCTGGCGGCGCTCAGGTGGCTGCTGCCGTCCTGATGCTGCAGGCCCTCGCCGCCGAGGGTGGTGCGGCCGGCAGTGGCGCCCAGCAGGAAGCCACGGGCGCGCTGGTCGGCGGCGGCCCAGATCAGGTCGCCCACGCGCTGAAAGCCGAACATCGAGTAATAGATGTAGAACGGCAACATGCGCAGGCCATGCACCGAATAGCTGGTGGCCGCCGCGACCCAGGAGCTGATGGCGCTGGCTTCGCTGATGCCCTCTTCGAGGATCTGCCCGTCGGTGGCTTCGCGGTAGCTGAGGATCGAGCCGATATCTTCCGGCTCGTAGCGTTGGCCGACGCTGGAGTAGATGCCGATCTGCTTGAACAGGTTGGCCATGCCGAAGGTACGCGCCTCGTCGGCGACGATCGGCACGATGCGTGGCCCCAGGTGCTTGTCCTTGAGCAGGTTGGTGAGCATACGCACGAAGGCCATGGTGGTGGACATTTCCTTACCCGCGGCAGCCGTGGCGAAGCCGGCGTAACCGGCCAGAGGCGGCACACTGACCGGCGCGGCGGCCTGGCAGCGACTGGGCACATAGCCGCCCAGGGCGTTGCGCCGTTGATGCAGATAGCGCAACTCCAGGCTGTCAGCGGCCGGTTTGAAGAAACTCAACGACTCGGTCTGCTCATCCGTCAGCGGCAACTGGAAACGATTGCGGAAGGCGATCAGCGCCTCGCGATCGAGTTTCTTCTGCTGGTGGGTGGTCATCTTGCCCTGCCCGGCTTCGCCCATGCCGAAGCCTTTTTTGGTCTGGGCCAGGATCACCGTGGGCTTGCCCTTGACCCGCCGCGCCGCGTGGTAGGCGGCGTGGATCTTGACCATGTCGTGGCCGCCGCGCTTGAGGCGGTCGATCTGTTCGTCGCTCATGCCCTCGACCAGCTTGGCCAGGGACGCGCTCTGGCCGAAGAAGTGCTCGCGGTTGTAGGCGCCGTCCTTGGCGGCGAAGGTCTGGAACTGCCCGTCCACGGTCTGCGACAGCGTATTGACCAGGGCGCCGTCGCTGTCTTTGGCGAGCAAGGCGTCCCAGTCCGAGCCCCACACCAGCTTGATCACGTTCCAGCCGGCGCCGCCGAACAACGCCTCCAGCTCATCGATGATCCGCCCATTGCCACGCACCGGGCCGTCGAGGCGTTGCAGGTTGCAGTTGACCACCCAGGTCAGGTTGTCCAGGCCTTCGCGGGCGGCCAGGGTCAGGGCCGACATGCTTTCCGGCTCGTCCATTTCGCCGTCGCCGAATACGCCCCAGACGTGGCGCTCGGTGGTGTCCTGCAAGCCGCGGTGCTGCAGGTAGCGCATAAAGCGCGCCTGGAAAATCGAGCTGATCGGGCCGATGCCCATGGAGCCGGTGGGAAATTGCCAGAAGTCCGGCATCAACCACGGGTGCGGGTAACTCGACAAACCGCGCGCGCCGACCTTGGCCCCGCCGATTTCCTGCCGGTAGTGCGCCAGGTCCTGCTCGCTCAGGCGCCCCTCCAGGAACGCCCGCGCATAAATGCCCGGCGCGGAATGCGGCTGGTAGAACACCAGGTCGCCGCCAAAGCCCTCGTGGCGGGCACGGAAAAAGTGATTGAAGCCCACTTCGAACAAATCCGCCGCGCTGGCGTAGCTGGCGATATGACCGCCGAGTTCGCCATACGCCTGGTTGGCGCGCACCACCATGGCCAGGGCGTTCCAGCGCACCAGCGAGGCCAGGCGCTCTTCGGTGGCCAGGTCGCCGGGAAACGCCGGCTGCTGCTCGACGCTGATGCTATTGATATACGGAGTGCCGTGACGGGGTTTCCAGTCGATGTGCGGGGCGCCGCCTTCACGGGCCAGTACGTCGAGGATCTGCCGCGCCCGCGCGGGGCCGGCGTTGGCCACCAGCGAGGCCAGGGCGTCGCGCCACTCGTCCTGCTCGATTTGATCACCGGCGAGCTGATCCGTTGTGGTGTGATTCACTGCGCTCGCAAAACCGTTCATGGGCACCTCCAGGCTTTTTTTCCAGTTTATGTCGATGACTGAGGATTTTTTGCCTGATGTCAGGCGTACCAAAGCGTATTTTGAGCATGAATCGCTGCCAATCAGACGTTTCCCAGCACGTTGTGCTCTAACCCCCCGAAACCTCGCCATTGTGTTTAAAATGCCGCCCGCTCAACGAACGACGCTCAACGATGAACCCCGACGCCCTCGCCACACTGCACGCCCACCTGCTGACCGCCCTGGCCACGCCACCGACCGAAACCCGGCGCCTGTTCCACGGGCGCGGCCGTTGCTGGCCGGGCCTGGAGCAACTGACCGTGGACTGGCTGCAGGGCGTGGTGCTGGTCGCGCTGTTCAAGGAGCCGGAGGCGGCGCACCTCGACGCGCTGAAACAGCTGCTGGTTCAGTTCGAATGGGCGCAGTCCGGCGCCCACACGGTAGCCCTGCAGCACCGATACCTGCCGCAAAGCACCACCGAATGGCTGGTGGGCGATGCGATCGATGAGCTGACGATTACCGAAGGCAGCCTGCGCTACCTGATCGACCTCGGTAAAAAACAGAACAGCGGGCTGTTTCTCGACATGCGCTACGGCCGCAACTGGGTGCGCGAACAGGCCAAGGGGCTGCGGGTACTCAACCTGTTCGCCTACACCTGCGGGTTTTCCGTGGCGGCCATCGAAGGCGGCGCCGAGCATGTGGTGAACCTGGACATGGCCCGCGGCGCTCTGAGCCGGGGTCGCGACAACCATCGCCTGAATGGGCATGACCTGAGCCGCGTTACCTTTCTTGGCCACGACTTGTTCAAGTCCTGGGCCAAGGTCATCCACAGCGGCCCCTATGACCTGGTGATTATCGACCCGCCGTCCTTCCAGAAAGGCAGTTTCCTGCTGACCAAGGATTACCAGCGCGTGCTGCGCCGCCTGCCGGATTTGCTCACGCCACAAGGCACGGTGCTGGCGTGCATGAATGACCCGGCGTTCGGCGAGGACTTCCTGATCGACGGCGTGACCCGCGAAGCACCGGGCCTGCGCTTTGTCGAGCGGCTGGAAAACCCGCCGGAATTCCCGGATATCGATCGGCAAAGCGGCTTGAAAGCCTTGGTGTTCCGCCAAGGCTGATGCCGAAACGTCCGACGCTTGCTACGCTAAGCAATCACCGGGGTGGTGAACCTTATCCTCCCCTTCCCGGTCGATACCTGCATCCCCTGGCCAGACTCGACGCTGCCACAGCGTCGGCTGCCCCGTTTCACCCTTTGGAGAACCGCCCGTGATATCGACCCTGCATGTAGCCAGACTGAAAGCCTGGGGCGCCCACGGCTTCACTGCCACCGGAGTGGTGTTGGCCTTCCTGGCCACGCTGGCCTTGCTGGAGAACTCACCCAAGGCGTGCCTGCTGTGGCTGGGCCTGGCACTGGTGGTCGATGGCGTCGACGGTTCCCTGGCCCGCCGCGTGAATGTCAGCACGGTACTGCCCAGCTTTGACGGCTCGGTGCTGGACCTGGTGATCGATTACCTGACCTATGTGTTTATCCCGGCACTGTTTATCTACCGCTATATCGACCTGCCGGACTTTACCCACCTGTTCACGGTGTCGGTGATCCTGGTGTCGTCGCTGTTCTGCTTCTGCAACGTGAACATGAAAAGCAAGGACAACTACTTCGTCGGCTTCCCCGCCGCCTGGAACGTGGTGGCCCTCTGCGTGTATATCATCCAGCCCGACGCGTGGGTGACGTTGCTCACGGTGATTGGCCTGGCGCTGCTGACCGTGACGCCGATGAAGTTCCTGCACCCGTTCCGGGTCAAGCGGTTCATGCCGATCAACATCGCGGTGACCACGCTCTGGTTGCTGTGCAGCTTCTTGATGGTGGTGGATTACCCGAACACCAACCCGTGGACGTTTGGGTTGTGGTCGCTGATGTCGGCGTACTTCCTCGGGATCTGCATCTGGCGCACCGCGCTGGAGTGGCTGGGCACCCACAAATAGCCAGGCCGGCACCGTTTGAATGTGGGAGGAGGCTTGCGCCCTCCCACATTTGGATTTGCGTACATCGGGCAGGTAAGATGGCCGCCTTTCGCATAGCGCCCTGCCAACCATAAGCCCTGCCCATGCCCTTCGAACTCAGCGTAGACCTCACTACCCTCGCCATCCTGGCCGTCGTTGCGTTCATCGCCGGCTTCATCGACGCCATCGCCGGCGGTGGCGGCTTGCTCACCACCCCGGCCCTGCTCACCGCCGGCATGCCGCCCCATTTGGTACTGGGCACCAACAAACTCAGCTCCACCTTCGGCTCGGCCACCGCCAGTTTCACCTTTTACCGACGCAAGCTGTTTCACCCGCGCCAGTGGGTACATGCCATCGTCGGTACGTTTATCGGCGCCCTGGCCGGCGCCATCGTCGCCCACTACCTGCCCGCCGAAACCCTGAACAAGATGCTCCCGGTGATCGTCTTCGGTTGTGGCCTGTACCTGTTGTTCGGCGGCACGCCCAAGGCGCCGCTGGAGGGCGACGCACCGATCAAGAAGAAATGGCAGGCCACCCAAGGCTTCGGCCTGGGCTTCTACGACGGCGTGGCTGGCCCCGGCACCGGCGCGTTCTGGACGGTGAGCACGATGCTGCTGCACCCCATCGACCTGGTCAAAGCCAGCGGCGTGGCGCGCAGCATGAACTTCGTCAGCAACGCGGCGGCGCTGTCGGTGTTTATCATCAACGGTTCGGTGGACTGGATCGTCGGGCTGGCCATGGGCGTGTCGGTGATGGTGGGCGCGTTCTTTGGCGCACGCAGCGCAATCAGCGGCGGCGCCAAATTCATTCGCCCGGTGTTTATCACCGTGGTCCTCGGCCTGACGGTGCGCCTAGCCTGGCAGCACTGGTTCAGCGTGGCCTAAGCGGCGGGCCACGTAGAGGTCGATCAGGTAACGCGCAATCGAGCGTGACGCCGGCAACGGCGGCAAGTCGTGGATGTTGAACCACTGCGCGTCCTCGATCTCATCGGCCTGGGGCACGATATCGCCACCGGCGTACTCGGCATGGAAGCCCAGCATCATCGAATGGGGAAACGGCCAGCACTGGCTGCCCACGTACTGGATATTGCGGACTTCCAGCTGCACTTCTTCGTGAACTTCGCGGATCAGGCAGTCTTCGGCCGACTCACCCGGCTCGGCAAACCCCCGCCAGCGTGCTGTAGACCCCGGGGACAAAGCGCGGCGACCGCGCCAGCAGGATCTCGTCGCCACGGGTCACCAGCACAATCATGCTCGGCGAGATGCGCGGGTAGCTGCGCAGGTCACAAGCCTCGCAGAACATCGCCCGCTCCCGAGGCACCTGGACCATGGCCTGGCCGCAACTGCCACAAAAACGGTGTTCCCGCGCCCAGGTGCCGATCTGCGCGGCATAGGCCAGCACTTTGTACAGCCGGTGATCGCCTTGCAGCATGAAGCCGCGCAGGCCTTGCCAACTGCATCCGGGCACGTCGCTGGCGGCATTGAGTTCGAGCAGGTACACCGGCTCGCCGTCAAGATGGCCGATACCGTGTTCGGCGAACACCGCCAGGTCCTGGCGCTTGAGCCATTCCCGCGGGAACAGCGCGCCATTGGTGTCGTGTAAAAAACCCTCGCGGCTGCGCGCGACGGCCCAGCCGCCGGGGGTTTGGTTGTCCAGCAGTGTGGTGGTAATCCAGCCTGGGGTCATATCAGTCAATCCACGAATTCGGGTTTCTGCTTGCTCATATGGGCCGCGATGGCCACGCGCAAGTCGTTGGATTGCAACATAGCCGCGTTCCAGGTGGCAACGTATTCCAGACCGTCATTGACTGTATGGTCACGCATGTAGCTGATCATGGCCTTGGTGCCGGTCACGGCAATCGGCGATTTGGCGGCGATTTCCCGGGCGATGTCCAGTACGCCGGCCAACAGGTTTTCCTGATCGGGATACACGCGATTGACCAGGCCGATGCTGCGCGCTTCCTCGGCGCCGAACTGGCGACCGGTGTAGGCCAGCTCGCGCAGCATGCCATCACCGATGATGCGCGGCAGGCGCTGCAGGGTGCCGACGTCGGCCGCCATGCCGATGTCGATTTCCTTGATGGAAAACTGCGCGTCCTCGGCGGCGTAACGCATGTCGCAGGCGCTGATCAGGTCGATGGCACCGCCGATGCAGTAGCCCTGGATCGCGGCCAACACCGGCTTGCGGCAGGTGTCGACGGCGTTGAACGAGGCTTGCAGTTCGAGGATCTTGCGCCGCAACAGGCGTGCATTACGGCCCACGTCCTTGCCAAAATCATTGGCCACCGAGGCCAGCATCATCAGGTCGATGCCGGACGAAAAATGTTTGCCGGCACCGCTGAGCACCACGGCGCGCACGGCGTCGGTGTCGTCGACCCAGCGGAAGATATCGATGATCTCGGTCCAGAACGCCGCGTTCATGGCGTTGATCTTTTCCGGGCGGTTGATCTGCACATGGGCAACGCTGCCAATGAGCTCGACGACGAAGGCTTGGTATTCGGACATGGCAGTGATCCCTGACTGGCGAGTAATAAGAGCCGAACTATAACAAGGGTGAGCCACGGCGCATCAGCCAAAAACGGGACTGCTAAAATTCATCCGGGACGGGCCGTCGGCCTTGGAAAAGGCTGGATAAAAACCGCCTCAGGCGCCATCCTTCGCGCTTTAAGCCGCTGCCGCAGCGGCGCTCGACGTTTAAAGGATACGCCCCATGCTCACCCAACCTCTGGCCCCCGCCGATTTCGACCTGATCGAAGAAACCCTGCTCAAGTACGGTGACGACCACTCGGTGCTGAACCTCGCCGAACTCGATGGTTACTTCTGCGCACTGGTGTCCAGCCCGGCACCGGTCGATATCGCCGAGTGGTTCCCGGCGATCTGGGGCGGGCAGAACCCGCAGTGGGAAAGTGCCGAAGAAGCCAAGCAGTTCCTCGAACTGTGCGTTCGCCACATGAACGCCCGCGCCGCCCAACTGGCCACCGACGCCAAAGGTTTCCGGGCGCGCTTCGACGACACGGAGCATCAGGGCCAGACCCTGACCCTCGCCGAGGAATGGTGCTTTGGCTATATCCGTGGCGCCGCTATCGGCAACTGGCCTGAACTGCCTGCCGAACAGGCCGCACTGCTGGAGAAAATCTCCTGGTGCGCCGAACAGGACAACTTCGAACTGCCGGCGGACCTCGATGTACAGGCGCATCAGCAGCGCGTCAGCGAGATCGAACCGGCGGCGCGGGCGCTGCATGATTACTCGCTCGCCCAGCGCTAAGCCTCGACAAGCGTGACGTCTATGCCCGATTATTCGGGTCCGCCCGTCGGCCACTCCGTGCCACCTTGCCTTGAATCAGGAGCCTTGTACCTTGAGTTCGCAGAAAACCGTGACCGTTACACCGCCCACTTTCCCCCTCAATGGCAAGGTCGCGCCCCCCGGCTCCAAATCCATTACCAACCGCGCGCTGTTGCTCGCCGCCCTGGCCAAGGGCACCAGCCGCCTCAGCGGCGCGTTGAAGAGCGATGACACCCGGCACATGTCGGTGGCCCTGCGCCAGATGGGCGTGATCATCGACGAGCCGGACGACACCACCTTCGTGGTCACGGGCCAAGGCCAGCTGCAATTGCCTGCGCAGCCGCTGTTCCTCGGCAATGCCGGCACCGCGATGCGTTTTCTCACCGCCGCCGTCGCCACCGTGCAAGGCACCGTGGTGCTGGACGGCGACGACTACATGCGCAAACGCCCGATCGGCCCGCTGCTCGCCACCCTCGGCCAGAACGGCATCCAGGTCGACAGCCCGACCGGTTGCCCGCCGGTTACCGTGCATGGCGTGGGCAAGGTCCAGGCCAAGCGCTTTGAGATCGACGGTGGTCTGTCCAGCCAATATGTATCGGCCTTGCTGATGCTCGCGGCCTGCGGCGCAGCGCCGATTGAAGTGGCGCTGACCGGCAAGGACATCGGCGCCCGCGGCTATGTGGACCTGACCCTCGACTGCATGCGTGCATTCGGCGCGCAGGTCGAGGTGGTCGACGACACCACCTGGCGCGTCGCTCCCAGCGGCTACACCGCCCATGACTACCTGATCGAACCGGACGCCTCCGCCGCCACCTACCTGTGGGCGGCTGAAGTGCTGACCGGCGGGCACATCGATATCGGCGTCGCCGCACACGACTTTACCCAGCCGGACGCCAAGGCCCAGGCGCTGATCGCGCAGTTCCCGAACATGCAGGCCACAGTGGTGGGTTCGCAAATGCAGGACGCGATCCCGACGCTTGCCGTACTGGCCGCATTCAACAACAGCCCGGTGCGCTTCACCGAACTGGCCAACCTGCGGGTCAAGGAATGTGATCGCGTGCAGGCGCTGCACGACGGCCTCAACCAGATCCGCCCAGGCCTGGCCCGCATCGAAGGCGATGACCTGCTGGTGGCCAGCGATCCGGCACTGGCAGGCACGGCCTGCACTGCACTGATCGACACCCACGCCGACCACCGCATCGCCATGTGTTTCGCCCTGGCCGGGCTGAAGGTCTCGGGTATTCGTATTCAGGACCCGGACTGCGTGGCCAAGACCTATCCTGACTACTGGAAGGCACTGGGCAGCCTGGGTGTCGCCCTGCGCTACTGAGTCCGCGACGTCGAGATGGGGAGGGCTTGATCATGAACATTCGCCAACCCTGCCCCGCCCGGCGCCTGTGTCTGTGACCGCGAACAGCTGCTGCAAACCCCAGGCGCCGACCTGCGCATCCTCAACCTGACGCGACAGGAAGAAAAACGCCTGATCGAACGCCTGGAAGACCTGCAAAGCCTGCAAGACCTCGAACACATGCAGCAGCGCATGTACGCGCTATTGGGTATCCGCGTGCAGGTCGCGCCGGGGCACACCGAGGTCAAGAGCATGCGCGGGATTCAGATCGTCATCGACGAACTGCCCGGCCTGTGCCGCAAGACCCGGCAATCGATCCCGGCGGCGATTCGCCGAGGCCTGGAGAAACGACCGGAGATTGCCTACCGGCTGCTGGATGCACATGACCTGCTTGGACTCTAGTCGGTCCTTTCAGTGCATCGGCACCAAGCTGCGGCTCCAGGCCTGAGGCGTGCCGCAACTAACGTAGTTACCAGATGAAATTATCGCCGCCTTTCACGCCATGCCCATTAAGCACGTCCCGGTAAGTCATAGTGGGATACTTGATAAGCCTGTCCACTTGCTCGGAGTTCAAATCTTGAACTTCTCTAGGCGATATATTTGGAAACTCTTTCCCATGTGCATCCACCACTTGCTGAAAGTTCATATTGGGATATTTATCGAGCGTATTGTGTTGGTCAAAGGTCAAGTTTTGCAGGTCGCCATTCGATAGATTTGGAAACGGACTGTCTTCGTTCGCATTGTTTTCCTGCTCTTGTCTCACTTGATCTTGCGTGGGTTTTCCCTGGGATGTGTCAATGGGAGGAGCAATCGGTGCGGATCCAGATGCAGCAGAAATTGAAGTCATTATCAAATCTCCAGTGATTGTGAACGCCTTGATTGGTCGTCGAACGGTTTCTGGTTCCCTGCTCGCAACGAAATCATCCGGCGACCGTCTCGGTTTCGAACAGACCCTGGCCCACTGCCTTGGCGTGATCCAGATGCACCTGCACCTGGCCGCTTTCCGACTCCAGCAGCAACGCTGACGTCAGCACCTGCGCGCCACAGTAATCGAAGATCCCGTAATCGATCTGCGTGTGCATGGCCTTGGCATAACCATGGCGCTCAAACGCGCTTTGATCTGCAGCACCGAGGGCCAGCAGGTGAACCTGCAAGTGCCGCAGTTTCTTCACCACCGGAGTGTCGGGGCCGTAGTCGATCGCCCAGCCGTTGACGAACACGCGGTCGATCCACCCCTTGAGCAGGCCTGGCAGCGACCACCAGTAAATGGGGAACACCAAGACCAGGGCGTCGGCGCGGTCGATGCGGGCTTGTTCGGCGGCGACGTCAGCCGGCGGTTCGGCGCGGGTGCGATGTACGCGCTGGTCGGCAGCGTTGTAGCGCGGGTCGAAGCCTTCGGCGGCAAGGTCGGCGATTTCGAACGTATGGCCAGACGCGCTCAGCCCGGCGGCGACTTGCGCGGCGAGGCTGTGGGTGAGGGATTGCGGGTCGTGATGAGCTACAACGATCAGTGCGTGCATGACAGTGACTCCCATTGGGTTTATGCTGGGCTTAAGTTACCTTTGGTAAGTTACTTTTGGTATATAAGCATGTCAAGCAGTGAATCCCCTGCCCCACGTCGTCGCCTGTCGCGTGAAGATCGTCTGCGCCAATTGTTGGACGTGGCCTGGCAACTGGTGCGTGAAGAAGGCACCGAAGCCCTGACCCTCGGCCACCTGGCGGAACGAGCGGGCGTGACCAAGCCGGTGGTCTATGACCATTTCGTTACCCGCGCGGGGTTGCTGGCGGCGTTGTATGAGGATTTCGATGGGCGCCAGAATCAGGTGCTTGCCGACGCCCTCGAAGCCAGCAGCCCGACCCTGGAAGATCGCGCGTGGGTGATCGCCTCATCCTATGTCGACTGCGTGTTGTTGCAGGGCCGGGAAATTCCGGGGGTGATCGCGGCGCTGAGCAGCTCGCCGGAGTTGGAAAGCCTCAAGCGCAAGTACGAAGCACTCTTTCTCGATAAGTGCCGCGACGTCATGGCCCCCTTCGCGCCGGGCGGCAGCGTGTCCCAGGCGGGGCTGCGGGCCATGCTCGGGGCGGCGGAGGCCTTGTCTCATGCGGCGGCCAGCGGTGAGCTCAGCCGTGAAGAGGCGCAACAGGAGTTGCTGGCGAGCATTCTGGCAATGGTCAATCGCGGGGCGCACAGCGCCCGTTGAGAGGCGTTTTTCAGCCTCGCCCCTGCACAAACAAGCGGACCTTGTGCGCCAGTTGATCCAGGTGCCGGTCGCGTTGCTTCTCGGCATCCACCATGGCGCGCTTGCCATGTTTTTGCAGCAGGTAGGTATGAATCTGCCGCACTTCCAATGAGCTATAGATAGCGGCCACATCCAGCACGCCCATCAAGCCATCGGTGGCGTAGGCGCGGGTGTTCATCAGCACCTGCGTGCCGCGCGCGCCGCGCACCTGAAAGCCCATCGCCGCGAAGGCCGGCACTTTGTCCACGGCGCAGGCCAGTTCGGCGTGAGGGTAACGTGCCAGCACCTCTTGCATCATGCCCCGCGCCACGCCCTGGCGCCGGCTGCCTGCCTGTACGGCCATGAACGCCACACCGCAGGCTTCTGGGTCGTCCTTGACCGGCAAGTACAGCAAAAACCCAATGACTTTTTCCGGGTCTTGCGCAGACGTCGCGACGATCAGTTCGACCGCGATCCCCTTCGACCCGTCCAGCGCCTGCAGGTACAAATGCACCTCAAAGCCGATGGCATATTGGTAAATGTTGTAGAGCAGGTTACTCGGCGGCAGCGCGACGCTGCTGATGTCGGTGAGGTTGTCGACCACCATCTGCAGGATCTGGCTGTTGATCGGTTCGGGGCACGGCGTGGTGTAGCGGGTAAGGCTGAACATGCAAATTCCTGGAGTTTCGCGTCAAGGCAGATGGGATTGTACCTGTTGCAGCAGGTTCGGGATCGATAGGCATACCCGCCACGCTCTGCACGCCTGGCGGCTCGCATGCACATCGCCCCGGGGACGGGCCGCACTGTCATCGTCCGCACACCTCGCGCAAACACCCGCGCAACCAACGATGGGCCAGATCGGCGTCCAACCGTGGGTGCCAGAGCATTGCCACGGTAAACGCGGGTAACGCCACCGGCAGCGCAAAACAGAACAGGTCGCGCCGGTCTGGGGTATAGCGCTCGGGCACCGAGGCAATCAGGTCGGTGTTGCGTGCCAGGGCGATGGCGCTGGAAAAACTCGCGACGATGCTGCCGATCTGCCGCGTCAGGCCCTGGGCTTCGAGGACGTCGTCGATCTGGCCGCGGTCCTGGCCGCGCCGCGATACGTAAAGGTGTCGGCCCTCGGCAAACCGTGCAGCGCTGATCTCGCCTTGGCTCAGGGGATGGCCGCTGCGCACCACGCCGATCAAGCGATCGCGAAACAGCGCCTGGGTCAGCACTTCAGGGCTGGCCGTGGGGTCGACCACGCCGATGTCCAGGTCGACGCGGCCTTCGCGCAGTTGCGCAGTGTCCTTGTCGGTCTTGCTGACGAAGCGCAGGCGCACGCCGGGGGCGTCCTCGGCGAGACGGGCGAGCAACGCCGAACCGAAGCCTTCGACAAACTCCTCGCTGGTTCGCAGGGTGAAGGTGCGGACCACGTGGGCCATCTCCAGCGCCTGTGCCGGGCGCAACACCGCCTGGGCGCCCTGTACCAGTTGGCTGACCTGTTCGCGCAGTGCCAACGCCCGGGGCGTCGGCACCAGGCCACGGCCAGCGCGGACCAGCAGCGGGTCGCCGGTGGTCGCACGCAAGCGCGCCAACGCCCGGCTCATGGCCGAAGGGCTCAACCGCAGGCGCTTGGCCGCACGGGCGACACTGCCTTCGGCGAGCAATACATCCAGGGTGATCAGTAAATTGAGATCGGGCATCAGCGCTCCATGGCAGGCGTCATATGCAGGTATTTAGTGCAACTCATGCGTCTTCCGCCATGTTAGGTCACGCCGTAGATTTGCGACAGTTACGTTCATTCAAGGAATCTTCCATGCATACCTCTTCCCGTGGCGGTCTTGTCAGCCTGTGCCTGTCCATGTTGCTGGCCGCCCTTGGCACCAGCATCGCCAATGTCGGCCTGCCCAGCCTCGCGCAGGCCTTCAATGCATCCTTTCACGCGACGCAATGGGTGGTGCTCACCTACCTGCTGGCGATCACGGCAGTCATCGTCAATGCCGGGCGCCTGGGCGATCGGCTGGGGCGACGGCGGCTGTTGATCGCTGGCTTGCTGCTGTTCGCCTTGGCCGGCGGGCTATGCGGTGTCGCGTCTGGCCTGCGGTGGCTGATTGCAGCGCGCAGCCTGCAAGGTTTGGGCGCGGCGATCATGATGGCGATGACGTTAGCGATGGTCGGCGACACCGTCCCCCAAGCGCGCATTGCGCGTGTCATGGGCTTGCTCGGCACGATGTCAGCCGTCGGTACCGCCATGGGCCCCGGCGTGGGCGGCCTGTTGCTCAGTGTGTGGGGCTGGCGCGCGCTGTTTCTGGTGGGGATGCCGCTGGGCTTGCTCGCGGCCGCCCTCGCCTGGCGCTACTTGCCGGTGGATCAGCCACCCGCGCCACTGGTCGGCGGCGGTGGCGTTTGGCGCTTATTGCAGTCGACCTCGTTGCGCGCCGGCCTGGTGATGAGTGCGTTGGTGTCGGCGGTGATCATGGCCACCTTTGTCGTCGGGCCGTTCTACTTGTCCCGAGGGCTTGGGCTCGATCCGGCCGGGATGGGCCTGGCAATGGCCGTCGGCCCTGGTGTCGCGGCGCTCACCGGCATTCCGGCCGGTCGTCTGAGCGAACGCTTTGGCAGCCACGTCATGACACTCGTGGGGCTGGCTGTCTGCGGCAGTGGCGCCCTGTCGCTGTGCCTGGCGTCCGGGCTGGTCACTTATCTTGCCTCACTGATTACGCTGACGGCGGGCTACAGCCTGTTCCAGGCCGCCAACAACACTGCGGTGATGAGCGAAGCCGATGCGGCACGCCGAGGCACGATCTCAGGCCTGCTGAACCTGTCACGCAACCTGGGGCTGATTTTCGGTGCGTCGGCATTGGGCGCGATGTTTGCCTGGACCACTCCCGATGTCACCCACGCCACGCCACAATCCGTGGCTGACGGTCTGCACGCAACCTTTACCGCGGCATTCGCTTTGATCCTGCTCGCCAGCGCCATGGCATGGCGGCGGCAGCCCGCGCGTCAGCTGGCGTGAGCCGAATATCCTCGCTCATGGCGGGTTGATCAGCCTCACCATGCCGGCGCGGCGGGTGGTGGCGTTTGCCTTGTATGACCAGGGCCGTGAACATCCGGCATTCAAAACCCGAGGAAAAAAGTTCGGACCAACGGGTGCATGGACGCCCCTACATCGCGCATCATGGGCACTTTCAAGTTCAAGGGTAACGTCCATGCGCGTGCTGTCATTGATGATGGGTCTGACGACGCTGGCCGCCAGCCTGGTGTTCTGCGCCAGCGCGATGGCGAATGAAGAAAGTCAGTTGGTGCAACAGATCAACGCTTACCGCAGCCAGGTGCAACGCTGCGGCGACCAAGGTTCCCAGGAACTGCCACCGCTGGCCAGCGATACACGCCTGGTGCTGCCGGCCAGTAATGTCGGCGACTTGCAGCAGGCCCTGGCCCGCGCGGCGTACCCGATGGTCAACGTGCAGGCAATCAGCCTGTCCGGGCCCAAGGATGCCCAGGCGGCCATGAAAGCCGTGCGCGAGAGTTTCTGCCGCGTGGTGCTGGACCCGCAATTCGTCGACATCGGCGTGAGCAACAGCGGCCAGGACTGGCGCATCGTGCTCGCCCGCCCGCTGCTGTCCAGCGGCCTGGGCGATTGGCAGACCGAAGGCAGGCAATTGCTGAACCTGATCAACGCCGCCCGCACACAACCGCGCCAATGCGGTCCCCAGGCGTTCACCGCGACCACGCCACTGTCGTGGAACGACACCTTGGCCAGTGCCGCCAACAGCCACACACGCAACATGGCCAACGGCAATTTCTTCGACCATCTGGACCACGACGGCCGCACCCCGGGCGACCGTGCCGAGCTGGCCGGGTACAGCGCGAAGAACATCGGCGAAAACATCGCGGCCGGCCTCGACACCCCGCGCAAAGTGGTGGACGGCTGGCTCGCCAGCCCCGGCCATTGCGCCAACCTGATGAACCCGCAATTCCGTGAAGTGGGCGCCGCCTACGCGATGGACCCGAAGAGCGATGCAGGCATTTATTGGACAGCGGTGTTCGGAACACAACAGTAAGTGAACACCCGCGATGAGATCTATCCCAGCGGGTGAAGCATCAAAGTGCCATCTCATGGATAATTGCGCTGAACCGGCAGCAATCATTTCTGTCTGTTGCTTATTGGCCTGACGCATCAGGCATCCAAACAGACCGTGGCAAACAAGGTGTTCACCCGATGATGAATTGGCTGCAAAGCAGCAGCGACATGGCCGAGCGGGTACGCCAGCACGACTGGGCCAGTACGCCCCTGGGTCCGCTGGAACACTGGCCGGATGTGCTCAAGACCACCGTGGCGCTGTGCTTTGCTTCAAGTTTCCCCCAAGCCATCGTGTGGGGACCTCAATTGACGACCCTCTATAACGACGCGTTCATTCCGATACTGGGCAATAAACCCTATGCCCTGGGGCGTCCGTTCAGTGAGATCTGGAGCGAGGTCTGGGACGACATCAGCCCCATCGCCGATGCGGCTTTCCAGGGCCATGCGACCTATATCGAAAACTTCCCGCTGGTGATCGAACGCGGCGCGGCGCCGGAACAAGCGTACTTCACGTTCTGCTATAGCCCGATCCGCGACCCGCGGGGCCACGTCGTCGGCATGCTCGACACCGTGACCGAAACCACCGCCACGGTGTTCCTTTCGCGCCGCCTTGCGGTGCTGGATACCATCGGCAGCACGGTCGCCAATGCCACCGATGCCGAAGCCATCATGACCGCCACCACGCACCTGCTGGCGCAGCACCTGCAAGTGTCCATCTGCGCCTACGCCGATATGGACGCCGATGAAGACGGCTTCACCATCCGTGACAACTGGACGGCTCCCGGCTCGCCCAGCATCGTCGGCCACTACCGCCTGCAGGCCTTCGGGCAGACCGCGGTCAAGTGCCTGCGGGCCGGTGAGCCACTGGTGATCGGCAACAACCGGCTTGAACTGCCCGCGCAGGAAGCCGCGGCGTTCCAGGCCCTGGGCATCACCGCCACGATCTGCATACCACTGATCAAACACGGTCGCCTTACGGCCTTGATGGCGGTTCACAGCACAGCAGAGCGGACCTGGTCGCCGTATGACCTGGCGCTGTTGGCCGAAGTCACCGAGCGGTCCTGGGCGCACATCGAACGGGTGCGCGCCGATGCCGCCGTGCGCGAAGGGTTGGCGGCCTTTACCGAATTGAACGCCACCCTCGAGCAGCGTGTGGAAGAACGCACCGCTGCGCTGGCCCAGGCCGAAGCGGCGTTGCGTCAATCGCAGAAACTCGAAGCCATCGGCCAATTGACCGGCGGCGTGGCCCATGACTTCAACAACCTGCTGACCATCATTCGTTCGTCGGTGGACTTTTTGCGTCAGCCCGGGCTGCCCGAAGAACGGCGCCAACGCTACATGCGCGCGGTATCCGACACCGTCGAGCGCGCCAGCAAGTTGACCAGCCAGTTGCTTGCGTTCGCGCGCCGCCAACCGCTGAACCCGGAAGTCTTCGATGTGGCGCAGCGGGTCAAGGACATTGGCGAGATGCTCGAGAGTGTCACCGGTGCGCGCATTCATGTGCAGGTTCAATTGCCCGAGCGGCCGTGCCATGTCCGGGTCGACTCGAGCCAGTTCGAAACCGCGCTGATCAATATCGCACTCAACGCCCGCGATGCCATGGACGGCCAGGGCACCTTGACCCTGCGCGTGGGCACGGTGGACGCGATGCCGCGCATCCGGGGCGATGCCCAAGCCTGCCAGCCGTTTGTCACGGTGGCCCTGGCCGACACCGGCAGCGGCATTCCGGGGGAAACGTTCGAGCGCATTTTCGAGCCGTTCTTTACCACCAAGGCCGTGGGCAAAGGCACGGGCCTGGGGTTGTCACAGGTGTTCGGCTTCGCCAAGCAGTCCGGTGGCAATGTCGACGTGGCCAGCCGTCTTGGCCAGGGCACGGTGTTTACCCTGTATCTGCCCGAGGTCGAACCGGAGGACGCCCGCCACGAGCCCTCCCCTAGTGACCCGGCACCGCCCCACGATACGAGCCTGCGCAATATCCTGATCGTGGAAGACAACCTGGACGTAGGCCGTTTCGCCAACCAGATCCTCCAGGACCTCGGTTACCAGACCACTTGGGCGACCGATGCCGAACAGGCGCTGGCGCTGGCCGGTCCGGATGCCGCGGCTTTCGACGCGATTTTCTCCGACGTGGTGATGCCGGGCATGACCGGCGTGGCGATGGCCAAGCTCCTGCGCCAACGTCGCGCCGACCTGCCGGTGGTGCTCACCTCCGGCTACAGCGAAGAACTCGCGGAAAGCGGCTACGAAGGGTTTGAGTTCCTCGCCAAGCCCTACTCCGCCGACCAGGTGGCGCGGGTGCTGGCCAAGGCCATGTTCAAGGACTGAGCCCTACTCCGCCACGACCACTTGATTGCGGCCGAGGGCCTTGGCGCGGTACAGCGCCTTGTCGGCGGTGTTCATCAACGCGTGCAGGTCGCCATCCAAGGTGCAGGTCGACGCCACGCCGAGACTGGCGGTCATGCCCTGCACAGGTTCGGAAGCCATGCAGGAGATGGCCTTGATCAACTGCTCAGCGATACCCCGGGCGGTTTCCAGCGAGGTATTGGGCAGCAACACCGCAAACTCCTCGCCCCCCAGGCGGCCGTACACATCGGCCTGGCGAAACGACGCGGTGATCACTCCGCCGATCTGCCGCAATACCTGGTCGCCGGCCTGATGGCCGTAGGTGTCGTTGATTTGCTTGAAGTGGTCCATGTCGATCATCAACGCACACAGCGGCTGCCGGTTGAGGCGGCACTGCGCGTACAGCAATTGTGCATGTTCGAAAAACGCGCGACGGTTCATCAGCCCGGTGAGTTCATCGGTCTGTGCGGCGCGCGCGGAAATAGTGTGGGCGCGTTCCATCTGCCTGGTCAGGCGGAAGGCTTTTTCCAGGGCGCCGGACAACTTGCGCGTGGCACTGACCACAAACGAGGAAAACACCAGCACCGCAATCGCCACGCCGACCTGCATCGACGACGGCTGAAACAGCAGCCACAGCGTACACGGCAGCAACACCAGGCCCATGGACACCATGGTCATGTAGCGATAGGCCGAATAGCACGAGACAGCGCTGACGGACATGCCCACGGTAAACAACATCACCAGTACTTGGGACATCCGGTCGTCGCTGGGCATTACGGCAAAGGCACCGGCGCCCCAGATGCTCGCGGACAGTATCAAGGTGAGCCAGTAACGGCGCTCCCAGCGTTCCGGCGTGCGCTCGCTGTAGGGGCTGCGAAACCATTCGAGGAACATTTTCACCCGCAGCAACGATGACGCCGCCAGCACCGCCAGCCATACCTGCATGACCTGGTGGTCAAAACGGTCCCAACACAGCCAGCAAAGCATCGCCGCCGCGAGATAGCTGCCGAAAATGGCGGCAAATGACTGACGAAACAGCTGATGCAAACGGTCGGTTCGCACCTGCTCCTCAATAACGCAATCCTGGTCTTGCTCATGCCCAAGGCCATTCATGAAAACCGCCTGATTCGACTGCCGCGACAAAGGTGCCATTGTGGCACCCTGCCACTAGCGCGGACAATAGACGCCAGCACCTTAGCGCCGTTAACTGTCTTGCGGACGCAAAATCAGCACGCCCAATGGCGGCAGATTCAACGACAGCGATACCGGTTGACCATGATGCGGTTCATCCTCGGTGAAGACCCCTCCGCCATTGCCATAATTCGAACCGGCATACGTGTCCGCATCGCTGTTGATCACCTCGCTCCAACGCCCGGCGAACGGCACGCCGACCTTGTAGGCTTCACGCGGCACCGGGGTGAAGTTGGCCACCACCAGCACCGGCCTGCCGTCCTTGCTCCAGCGCAGCCAGGCGTAGACGCTGTTGATCGCATCGTCGCCGATCAGCCACTGGAAGCCTTGGGGCGCGTCGTCCTGTTCATACAGGGCCGGTTCCTCGCGGTACAGGCGATTCAAGTCACTCACCAGCTTCTGCACCCCACGGTGTTCGGGGTATTGCAGCAGGTACCAGTCCAGTTGCTGGTCGTGGTTCCACTCGCGCCATTGGCCGAACTCGCAGCCCATGAACAGCAGCTTCTTGCCCGGGTGCGTCCACATGAAACTCAGGTAGGCGCGCAGGTTGGCGAATTTCTGCCAGCGGTCGCCGGGCATCTTGTCGATCAGCGAGTGCTTGCCGTGGACCACTTCATCGTGGGAGATCGGCAGGATGAAACGCTCGGACCAGGCATACACCAGGCCAAAACTCAGTTCATTGTGATGGTGGGCGCGGTACACCGGGTCTTGCTGGATGTAATGCAGGGAATCGTTCATCCAGCCCATGTTCCACTTGTAGTTGAAGCCCAGGCCGCCCTGTTGGGTTGGCTGGCTGACGCCCGGCCAGGCCGTGGATTCTTCGGCGATCACCAGCGCGCCGGGGGCTTCGAGGGCGACCACGTCGTTCAAGTGCCGCAGGAAGTCGATGGCTTCGAGGTTCTCGCGGCCGCCATGGCGGTTGGGCACCCATTCGCCGGCCTTGCGCGAATAGTCGCGATACAGCATCGAGGCCACGGCATCGACGCGCAGGCCATCGACGTGGAAGTGTTTGAGCCAATGCAGCGCCGAGGCCAGCATAAAGCCATGTACTTCGGTGCGACCCAGGTTGTAGATCAGTGTGTCCCAATCCTGGTGGAAGCCTTCCAGCGGGTTGGCGTATTCGTACAGCGCCGTGCCATCGAATTGCGCGAGGCCGTGGGCATCGGTGGGAAAATGCGCCGGCACCCAGTCGAGGATCACGCCGATGTCGGCCTGGTGACAGGCATTGACGAACTCGGCGAATGCCTGCGGCGAACCGAAGCGCGCAGTCGGCGCGAACTGGGACAACGCTTGATAGCCCCAGGAGCCGCCGAACGGGTGTTCCATGATCGGCATCAGCTCGATATGGGTAAAGCCCAGCTGTTGCACATACGGAATCAGCCGCTCGGCCAGTTCACCCCAGCCGTACTGGCGCGAAACCTCACCGGCCTCGTCCAGTTCGCACTGCCAGGAGCCCAGGTGCAACTCATAAATCGACAGCGGCGCCGTGGGCTTCTGCTTTTGCGCACGCGCCTGCATCCACGTGTGATCCTGCCAGTCGACCTGTAACGGCGACGCGACTTTCGATGCCGTGTCGGGCGGCATCTGGGTGGCCAGGGCCATCGGGTCGGCCTTGAGCGGCAAAATGCCGTGGGCCCCGAGAATCTCGTATTTGTAGGCCGCGCCCGCTTGCAAGCGTGGGATAAAGATCTCCCACACACCGGCCGGATGGCGCAGGCGCATCGGGTGGCGGCGGCCGTCCCAGATATTGAAGTCACCGACCACCGACACGCGCCGGGCGTTCGGTGCCCACACGGCAAACCGCACGCCCTGCACGCCATCGACCGTGGTCAACTGGGCGCCCAGGCAACTGCTGAGGTCACGGTGATTGCCTTCGGCAAACAGGTACAGGTCCATTTCCCCCAGCAGCAGTTGCTGGAAACTGTAAGGGTCTTCGGTGATCTGTTCGCCACCGGCCCATTGGATCTTCAACAGGTAGGCCTGGCGACTGCTGAAATGCCCGATAAACAGACCCGGCACCTGGGTCGCGTCGAGGCTGCCGATCGGCTCGCCAGTGTCGCGACTCAGCAGTTGGACGCTCAAGGCCTCCGGCAGGAACGCACGGACAAACTGGCCGCCCTGCTCGTCACCATGGGGCCCGAGAATCGAGAACGGATCATGGTGTTCGGCGCGCACCAGCGCTTCGACGTCGTTGGACGCCGGCATTGCTGTCAGTTTCGGCTGCAGCGGTTCTTTATTCGTAAAACTCATGACGTCTCCCCACCGCGTACAGATTTCGATCCAGGTATGAGCCCGCTGAGCAAACCGTGCAAACCCTGCAAGGGCACCGGCAGCCAGGTCGGGCGGTTTTCCGCTTCATAAGCCACTTCATACGCGGCCTTTTCCAGGCTGAACAAGGTCAGCGCTGCGTCCTGGCCTTTGGCATCCTGCCAGTCATGCGCCAGTGTAGCCGTCGCCGCGTGATAAGCCTTGATAAATGCCAGACGCGCCTCAATCAGGTAGCGCTCGGTCACACGCTGGCGCGCCGCGTCCGCTGCGGGTGAGTGGTCCACACCTTGCACATTCAGGGCCATGGCCGCCGCGTAATCAAACGAACGCAGCACGCCGCTGACGTCTTTATACGGGCTGTGCTTGCCGCGCCGTTCGTGCAGCGGCCGCGCCGGTTCCCCTTCAAAGTCGATCAGGTAAGCGTCGCCTTTCACTACCAGCACCTGGCCCAGGTGCAAGTCACCGTGGACGCGAATGCGCAAGCCGCCCAACGTGGCCTGCGCCAACGCCCGGACCTGAGCGCCGATGGCTTTTTTCTGCTCCAACAATTCACTGACCCGCACCTGATCGGCCGGGTTCAATTGGTTTTGATGCAGTTTGAGCAATTGCAGGGCGCGCTCGATCTGCGCCGCGATGTCCTTGGCCCAGGCCTCGGCATCCTTGGCGGTGGTGACTTCGGCTTGGAAGTCTGGGTTGGCCGTCGGCGCCGCCAGCACGCCGTGCATTTCACCCAGGCGCTGCCCGAGCAAAGCGGCAAAGTCGGCCAGCTCGCCCAAGGCGTTGTAATGCTGCTCCTGTTCGGACATCGCTTCGGCCTGTTCGTCGCGGATCGCGCGCTCCAGGTTGTTCTGGGTCCAGCCCCAGGCGTCGCCCTGGTTGCTCAGGTAGCCCTGGGCAATCATCAACAGGTTGTCCTGGCCTTGGCCGTCACGCCGAATCATCGAACCGAGCAACGGCGAAATGTTCGGGTAACCGGCTGCGGTCAGGTAGGCGCTCATCTCCAGCTCCGGATGGACCCCGGCGCTGACCTTGCGGATCAACTTGAGCACCAGGCTCTCGCCCACCACCACCGAGCTGTTGGACTGCTCGGCGGCCAGGTAACGCACGGGCGACTCATCGGTCAGCGGCAGCCTGGCCAGCTGCGGCGTGGCTTCAAAGCGCAGCTCGCCCTCGCTGCTGTTCAACACGGTGCCGGCCTGCAAGGCCTGGATCACCGCGCGGATAAAGTGTTCCAGGCTGAACGCATCGGTCACCAACCCCACCTGACGCACGCGCCGCACACGGGCCAGGGCCAGTTGTTGCGGCAAGGCGCTGGTGAACTGGTCTTCGCCGAGAAAGCCAAACGGCAACTGGTAACGGCTGACCTGCCCCCCGGCGCTCACCTCGATTTCGCTGAGCAGCACCGGGTGCTGCAGGTCGCCGAACCGCACGCCGTAGGCGATATGCACGCTGTCGATGGCCGTCTCCTTGCCGGCGAACCAGCGGCGCTTGGGCAGCCAGGCCGGCAGCGAGGTGTGCTCCAGGACGGCGCGACACGGTGCGTCGAGCAGCTCCTCCATGCGTTTTTTCAGAACCAGGGTGGTGAAGTCCGGCATGCTTTGCACCGGTTCCACATGCCAGCTGGGCATCTGGTTTTCCGCCGCCAGCACGAACCAGTAGAAGCCATACGGCGCCAGGGTCAGCAGGAAATTCAACTGGCCGATGGGCGGGAACGCATTACCGCCGAGCATCTCCACCGGCACCATGCCGGCGAAGGCCGAGAGGTCCAACTCGGCCGCCTGGGCGCTGCGCGAGACGTTGGCCACGCACAGGATGATCTCGGTGCGGCCGTCGTCCCCGGTGAATTCACGGGTATAGGCGAGGATGCGCCGGTTGCTCGGCGAGAGCATCTTCAAGCTGCCGCGGCCGAAAGCCTTGGACTGCTTGCGCACCGCGAGCATGCGGCGGGTCCAGTTGAGCAGCGAATGCGGGTCCTGGGCCTGGGTTTCGACGTTGACCGACTGATAGCCGTATTGCGCGTCCATGATCGGCGGCAGCACCAGGCTGGCCGGGTCGGCGCGGGAAAAGCCGCCGTTGCGGTCGATGGACCACTGCATCGGCGTTCGCACGCCGTCGCGGTCGCCCAGGTAGATGTTGTCGCCCATGCCGATTTCATCGCCGTAATACAGGGTCGGCGTGCCCGGCATCGACAACAGCAGGCTGTTGAGCAGTTCGACGCGACGCCGGTCACGCTCCATCAGCGGCGCCAGGCGCCGGCGAATGCCCAGGTTGATCCGCGCGCGACGGTCGGCGGCGTAGTAGTTCCACAGGTAGTCGCGTTCTTTGTCGGTGACCATTTCCAGGGTCAGTTCATCGTGGTTGCGCAGGAAGATCGCCCATTGGCAATTGGCCGGGATTTCCGGGGTCTGGCGCAGGATGTCGGTGATCGGGAAACGGTCCTCCTGGGCCAGCGCCATGTACATGCGCGGCATCAGCGGGAAGTGAAAGGCCATGTGGCATTCATCGCCGTCGTCGCCCTTTTTGTCACCGAAGTACATCTGCGTGTCTTCCGGCCACTGGTTGGCTTCGGCCAGCAGCATGCGGTCGGGGTAATGAGCGTCGATCTCGGCGCGGATCTGCTTGAGGACGTCGTGGGTCTCCGGCAGGTTTTCGTTGTTGGTGCCGTCGCGCTCGATCAGGTACGGGATCGCGTCCAGGCGCAGGCCGTCGATGCCCATGTCGAGCCAGAAGCGCATCACCGACAGCACGGCTTTCATCACTTGCGGATTGTCGAAGTTGAGGTCGGGCTGGTGCGAATAGAAACGGTGCCAGAAGTACTGGCCGGCCACCGGGTCCCAGGTCCAGTTGGACTTCTCGGTATCGAGGAAGATGACGCGCGTGCCGTCGTACTTCTGATCGTCGTCGGACCACACGTAGAAGTCCCGCGCCGCCGAACCGGGCTTGGCCTTGCGTGCGCGCTGAAACCACGGGTGCTGGTCGGAGGTGTGGTTGATCACCAGTTCGGTGATCACCCGCAGCCCGCGTTGGTGGGCTTCGGCGATAAAGCGCCGGGCGTCGGCCATGGTCCCGTAGTCGCTGTGCACGCCGCGGTACTCGGCGATGTCATAACCGTCGTCGCGACGTGGCGAGGGGTAGAACGGCAGGAGCCAGATGGTGTTCACACCGAGGTCGGCGATGTAGTCGAGTTTGGCGATCAGCCCGGGAAAGTCACCGATGCCGTCGTTATTGGAGTCGAAATAGGATTTGACGTGAACCTGATAGATCACCGCGTCCTTGTACCACAGCGGGTCTTTGATAAAGGTGGCAGCCTTGGGTTTCTTCGCCATTGGAAACTCCTGAAAACTCGAGGATTCTTGCAGACTGAAGCGGGTCGATGTGCGGGGGCTTGCGCCCGATAGCGGCAGGACAGTCACTTGATCCATTGGCTGGCATAGCGCTTTCGGGAGCAAGCCCCCGCCCACATGTCGATCCTTAGTACGTGGTGATGCGCCAGATCCCGAACGGCATCTGCGGCTCCAGCCGCATCCATTGGGTCTTGCCGTACCACGTCCAGCGATGGCCGTTCATCAAATCTTCGCCCTGGGTGTGGGCGTCGTCCGGCAAGCCCAGCTCCCACAGCGGCAATTCGAATTGCGCTTCCTGGGCATTGAATGGGTCGAGGTTGACCGCCACCAGGATGAAATTGCTGCCGTCTTCGCTGCGCTTGCCGAAGTACAGGATGTTCTCGTTCCAGGCGTTGTAGAGCGTCAGCCCCAAATGCGTGTGCAATGCCGGGTTTTGCCGGCGGATGCGGTTGAGTTGGGCGATCTCGGCGATGATGTTGCCGGGTGCGGTGAAGTCCCGCGGGCGGATCTCGTATTTTTCCGAGTCCTGGTACTCTTCCTTGCCCGGCACCGGCGCGGCTTCGCACAGTTCGAAGCCGGAATACATGCCCCACAACCCCGAGCCCATGCTCGCCAGCGCGGCGCGGATCAAGAAACCCGGGCGCCCGGACTCATGCAGGAAAGCGGGGTTGATGTCCGGGGTGTTGACGAAGAAGTTCGGCCGGTAGCACTCGCGCCAGGGCGACTCGTTCAATTGCGCCAGGTACTCGCTCAGCTCGGCCTTGGTGTTGCGCCAGGTGAAATAGGTGTAGCTCTGGGAGTAACCGACCTTGCCCAGGCGCGCCATCATCGCCGGTGTGGTGAATGCTTCGGCGAGGAAGATCACCTCCGGGTACTTGGACCGCACATCGCTGATCAGCCATTGCCAGAATGGCAGCGGCTTGGTGTGAGGGTTATCGACGCGGAATGTCTTCACGCCCTCCTCGACCCAAGCGAGCACGATGTCACGCAGTTCAGTCCATAGGCTGGGGATCGCATCGGCGGCGTAGAAATCGACGTTGACGATGTCCTGGTACTTTTTCGGCGGGTTTTCCGCGTATTTGATCGTGCCGTCCGGGCGCCAGTTGAACCAGCCCGGGTGCTGCTTGAGCCACGGGTGGTCCTGGGAGCACTGAATGGCGAAGTCCAGGGCGACTTCCAGGCCATGGTCGGCGGCGGCCTTGACCAGGCGCCGAAAATCGTCGCGGCTGCCCAGTTGCGGATGAATCGCGTCGTGGCCGCCCTCCTCGCTGCCGATCGCGTAGGGGCTGCCCGGATCGTGCCGCTCGGCCCTCAAGGCATTGTTTTTGCCTTTACGGTGGCTGCGGCCGATGGGGTGGATCGGCGGGAAGTACAGCACGTCGAACCCCATGTCATGGATCATCGACAGCCGCGAATGCACGTCGAGGAACGTACCGTGACGCGCTGGATGGTCGGTGATAGAGCGCGGAAACAGCTCATACCAACTGGCAAACTGCGCACGCTCGCGCTCCACGTCGAGTGGGTACGCGGGACTGATGCTCAAATAGGCGCGGTGATCGGCCCGGGTCATCAGGTACGCACTGTCTTCGTGCAGGAACAGCGCAACCTGCTCGGTTTCCAGCAGGCCAGAGAGCTCGTGGTGCAAGCGCATCAGGCGCTCGCGCAGCTCACTGTCACTGCGCTCGGCGGCCAGCAGCACCAGGCTGCGGCCTTCCTGCAACTCAAGGCTGACCGGCACGCCAGCCTCATGTTTCTTGCGCAGTTCGTAGCAGAAGCTGGCAAAGGTATCGATCCAGGCTTCGATGCAATATTCATGGGGCCCTTGGGCGGTGACGGTAAACGCGCCCTCCCAACCGTCGTTGCCGATATCGGCCATGACCTCGCTGTGCCAGCTTTCATCGTGCAAGGCGCGCCAGCGGATCAGCACCGCGAGCGTGTCGTGGCCGTCGGCGAACACCTTGCTGGTGACATTGATGCGTTGGCCCACCACGGCCTTGACCGCAAATTCGCCGCCGTCGATCACCGGCATGGTGCTTTCAATCGCTATGCGAGGCAGCAACAACGCCTGGGACAGCGGCAATACACAATCGTCTGGAGTCAGTGTTTCAGCAGTCATCGAGCATCTTCCCCTTACGCCCTGTGGACGCTCTTTGCTTGATCCGAATTCTGATACGGCACCGCTCTCCCTGAGCAGGGCCACATAAGGTCCGAGCCCGGGGCCGGGTGAAAAGTTCAGGTGGATGTGCCGCCATCGACGGGGGGAATCAATTCCCCCGGGCGGCTGTCCACCGATAGAGCAAAGCACAAAGGAGGCCACACCGATGAATATCCCGATTCCCGCGCAAACGCCCGATCCGAATATCGACAAGCCGACCCTGCCGCCCACCGAACCGGCTGCGCCGCCTGAGGAGGAACCGCCGCAAGACCCGCCCGTGCGGGTGGAGGAACCCTCAGCCCAATGCTATCCCCTCACCATCACCAGACGATGACAAGGAGTTCACCATGCCTGTACGTATCGAAAACCAGATCTGCTACTTCACGGTCGATGACAACGGCCAGGAACAAAGCCTGCCGGCGTCCCAGGTCACCGTCAGTACCGACAGCGAAAAATCCATGTCTTTTGTGGCGCTGAACGACGACCGGATCTACATCACCGAGGTCGAGGCCGACGCGCTGACCGTCGCCGGCGCCCAGGATGGGCGCAAACACCTGAAGGCCAGCGACAGTGATTCGGTGATTTGATTGATCTGTATCAGCACACGCTGAATCGAGCTGCGCCCCAGGCGCCACGGGGTGCAGCACATTGTCGCAGCAGGGCCTTTGCAGCGCATCTGATCCGCTTTTTATCGCCACACCTGAGTCTGTTATGCAAACAGCACGACGAGCATAGTTCACCGGCCTGATGGAGGCTGATGAGCAAACGACCATGAGCGAAATGATCCCCGTCCGAACCGTGGAAATCCACGAGCCTGCGCACCCGAAGAAGGTGACGGCCAAATCCAGCGATAACCAGATCCATACCCGTAGCTTCACCGGCCTGTACCGCACCTTGCGCGTGGCCGGTGCAGGCTTTCTGTTCCTGGCGTTTTTCGGCACGGTGTGGCTGAACTGGGGCGGTCGCCAGGCCGTACTGTGGGACCTGGCCGAAAGCAAGTTCCACATATTCGGCGCCACGTTCTGGCCGCAGGACTTCATCCTGCTGTCGGCGCTGTTGATCATCTGCGCCTTCGGCCTGTTTGCGATCACCGTGTTCGCCGGCCGGGTGTGGTGCGGCTACACCTGCCCGCAAAGCTCGTTCACCTGGCTGTTCATGTGGTGCGAAAAAGTCACCGAAGGCGAGCGCAACCAGCGTATCAAGCTGCAAGCGGCACCCTGGAGCCTGAACAAACTGGCACGGCGCTCGGCCAAACATACGCTGTGGCTGAGTATCAGCGTGCTGACCGGGTTGACCTTTGTCGGTTACTTCACACCCATTCGCCCGCTGGCCAGCGAACTGCTGACCTGGCAGATGGGCGGCGTGAGCCTGTTCTGGGTGGTGTTTTTCACCGCCGCCACTTACCTCAACGCCGGCTGGCTGCGCGAAGCGGTGTGCATGCACATGTGCCCGTATGCGCGGTTCCAGAGCGTGATGTTCGACAAAGACACGCTGACCATCTCCTACGATGCGGCCCGTGGCGAACACCGCGGCCCGCGCAAGCGTGAAGCCAAACCGGCGGACGTCGGCCTCGGCGACTGCATCGATTGCCAATTGTGCGTGCAAGTGTGCCCCACCGGCATCGATATCCGCGACGGCCTGCAAATGGAATGCATCGGCTGCGCGGCGTGCATCGATGCCTGCGACTCGATCATGGACAAAATGGGTTACGCCCGCGGCCTGGTGAGCTACACCAGCGAACATCAACTGCAAGGCGGCAAGACCCACCTGCTCAGACCACGTCTGATCGGCTACAGTGCGGTGCTGCTGGTGATGATCGCGGCGTTGGTCGTGGCACTGGTGCAGCGGCCGATGGTGTCGCTGGACGTGACCAAGGACCGCGGCATGTTCCGCGAAAACAGCCAGGGCCTGATCGAAAACATCTACAGCCTCAAGGTCATCAACAAGACCCAGCAACCCCAGGACTACCGCCTGGAACTGCTGGATGGCGAAGGCTTCCAGCTGCAAGGCAAGACCCAGATCAGCCTGGCCCCGGGGGAAATCAGCGACGTGCCGGTGTCGGTGGCGTTGCTGGCGGACAAGCCGGCGAGCAGTTCGCAGATCCTGCGCTTCAAGGTCACCGACGTCGACGAACCATGGGTCTACAGCGCTGCCGACAGCCGTTTCGTGGCACCGTTGAACCGCTGAGGGTTGGCCGGCATAAGAGATCAAATGTGGCAGCCGCTCAGCCGGCGGCCACATTTCGCCCTGCGTACATCTTGAGAAGATTAATTTGGCTACCATGAAACGCTACGAAAAATTCGCCGACGACATCGCAGAACTGATCCGCTCCGGCGTGCTCGGCCCTGGCCAGCGAGTGCCTTCGGTGCGCTATGCCAGCCAGACCTACGGCGTCAGCCCGTCCACGGTGTTCCAGGCGTACTACCTGCTGGAACGCCGCGGCCTGATCCGGGCACGACCGCGTTCCGGCTACTTCGTCAACACCCATGCGCCCAGCCCGTTCTCCGAACCGGTGGTGAGTGAACACGTGCATGAATCCACCGAAGTCGATGTGAGCGAATTGGTGTTCTCGGTGCTCGAGTCCATCAAAGACCCGAATACCGTACCGTTCGGCTCGGCCTTCCCCAGCCCGATGCTGTTCCCGCTGCCCCGCCTGGCCCGCTCCCTGGCCAGCGCCGCCCGTGAGATGGACCCGCGCCTGGTGGTCACCGACATGTCGCCGGGCAACCCGCAACTGCGCCGGCAGATTGCCCTGCGTTATATGGTCGGCGGCCTGATGTTGCCGATGGAAGAGCTGCTGATCACCAACGGCGCCCTCGAAGCCCTGAACTTGTGCCTGCAGGCCGTCACCGAGCCGGGCGATCTGGTGGCCATTGAAGCACCGGCGTTTTATGCCTGCCTGCAAGTGCTCGAACGCCTGAAACTCAAAGCGGTGGAAATCCCCGTGCATCCGCGTGACGGCATCGACCTCAACGCCCTGGCGCAAAGCCTGGAGCGCTACCCGATCAAAGCCTGTTGGACCATGACCAGTTTCCAGAACCCCATGGGCGCCACGCTGCCGGAAGCGAAGAAACAGGAATTGGTGGAGCTGCTGCGCCGCCATCAGGTGCCGTTGATCGAGGACGACGTCTACGCAGAGTTGTACTACGGACAACAGGCACCGAAACCCGCCAAGGCCTTCGACACCGAGGGCCTGGTGATGCACTGCGGCTCCTTCGCCAAGAGCCTCGCACCGGGTTATCGCATTGGCTGGGTGGCGGCCGGGCGCTATGCGCAGAAGGTCGAGCGTTTGAAGCTGATGACCTCGTTGTGCCCGTCGATGCCCGCCCAGGCGGCGATTGCCGACTACCTGCAACATGGCGGCTATGACCGGCACTTGCGCAAATTGCGCTACGCCCTGGAAGAACAGCAAAGCGCCATGCTCGCGGCCATTGCCCGGTATTTTCCGGCGCAGACGCGGGTCAGCCAGCCGGCCGGCGGGTATTTCCTCTGGCTGGAATTGCCGGAGCAGACGGATTCATTGAAGTTATTCCAGATGGCCTTGGCCCAGGGCATCAGTATCGCGCCGGGGCCGATTTTTTCGGCGACCCAGCGTTTCAGGAACTGTATCCGCCTGAACTACGGCAGCCCGTGGTCGGAAGCATCGGAAAAAGCGATGGAGACGTTGGGACGCATTGTGCGCTCGTTTTGACGCGGAACCAGATCGACGCACGTACCACACAGGACACTCACTATTCCTGGTTCGAACCAGAGGTTTACTATGAGCGTTTCTGTGCCCCCAAGGCCTGCACACCTGCCCATCCCGCCCAACTACATGCGTGCCGTCGAACAAAAGCAGGTTCGCGAGATGTACGCTCCGCTGGACCGACCGGCCGGCGACCTGCGCTCGGCACAGCAGATCATCGACCAGAGCCCGGTCATGACGCACTTCCTGCAAGGCCGCGACAGTTACGCGATCGCTGATGATCTTAAGCAGCAGGTCGGTGACTGGACCCCATCCAACGCAGACCCGGATGCGCGTGCTGACGCGGCTTACAACCTGGAAAAAGTGCTGCAGTTTCTCGACAACCTTGACGACCGCACCTTGAATGGCAGCCATGCCCGCAACGGGCGTATCGATGGGTTCTTCAACGACGGCTACAGCACCCTGGAAAACTCCGAAGCCAGCCGGCTCAAGGCGTTTTCCTTTAAAGGCTATGAAGTGCTGCGCCATCTGCCGAGCTGAAGGCCGAGGGCCTCAACGACCGCCGCCCAGGTCGACGAACGTCCCGGTGGCATAGGACGCCTTGTCCGACAACAACCAGACAATCGCCTCCGCCACCTCATCCGGCCGGCCGCCACGGGCCATGGGAATCCCGGACTCCAGCTTGCTGACCCGGTCCGGATCACCGCTCAGGGCATGGAAGTCGGTGTAGATATAGCCGGGGCGCACCGCGTTGACACGAATGCCCTCGCCCGCCACTTCCTTCGACAGCCCGATGGTAAAGCTGTCCAGCGCGCCCTTGGAGGCGGCGTAGTCGACATATTCACCCGGCGAACCGAGGCGCGCCGCCACCGACGACACATTGACGATGCTGCCGCCCTGCCCACCATGCCGGGGCGACATACGCAGCACCGCGTGCTTGGCGCACAGAATCGGGCCGAGCACGTTGGTCTTCATGATCTTCAGGATGCGGAACTCGGACATTTCATCGACACGGGATTTATGCCCCACGGTGCCGGCATTGTTGACCAGTGCCGTCACCCGCCCCAACTCGTTGTCAACACGATGGAACAGCGCGATCACCTCATCCTCGATGCTCACATCGGCGCGCACCGCAATGGCCTGGGCACCCAGCGCACGGACCTGGTCGAGCACGCGATGAGCGGCCTCTTCGTCCGACTGGAAGTTGATGCAAATGCGATAGCCCTGGCGAGCCGCCAGCAATGCCGTCGCGGCGCCAATCCCACGACCGCCCCCGGTGATGATGAGGACTTTGTCCATGCCTACGCTCTCCTGAATCAACCAAATGTTTAGAGTTGGCCCCAAGAATACCCGTCAAGCACGCTGCTTGTCAGGCGCCAGCGCTGCTTGTGCCCGCAGGATGTCGGCCATGAAGCCATCCGCCGGTAACGGATGCCCGAGCAAATAGCCCCGCAACGCGTTGCACCCCAGGCGGGTGAGGAAGCTCTGCTGGACATCGGTTTCCACCCCTTCGGCGACAATCCGCAGCCCAAGGGCCTGGCCCAGGGCGACGATGGCCGAGACAATGGCGGCGTCGTCGCCGTCGTGTTCCAGGTCTCGCACAAAGCCACGGTCGATCTTCAGTTCGTTGGCCGGCAGGCGCTTGAGGTACATCAGGCTGGAATAGCCGGTGCCGAAGTCATCAATGGACAGATCGACCCCCATTTCCGACAGCTGCTGCAACACCGTCATGCTCGCATCGGCATCGCTCATGGCGGTGGTTTCGGTAATCTCCAGCGTCAGGCTGTTGGCCGGCAACTGGTGGCGATCCAACGCGGTGGCGACACTCTTGACCAGGCCGGCGTGGCAAAACTGCAACGCCGACAGGTTCACCGCGATTCGCCAGTCTTCATAACCCTGGGCGTACCACACGCGCATCTGACGGCAGGCTTCGTCGAGCACCCACTCGCCAATCGGAATGATCAGCCCGGTCTTTTCCGCCAGCTCGATAAAGGCCGCCGGCAGCAACAAGCCCTCTTGCGGATGCTCCCAGCGCAGCAAGGCTTCGGCGCCTATCGGGGCACCGCTGACGGCGTCGAACTTGGGCTGGTAGTACAAGCGGAACTGCTGCTGCTCGACTGCGTTGCGCAAGTCCTGCAACAACTGCAGTTGCTTGCGCGCGTTAGAGTTCATCGACACATCGAAGAAGCTGTAGCCATTCTTGCCCATGCCCTTGGCGTGGTACATCGCGGCGTCGGCGTTCATCAGCAGTTCCTGGGGCGTACTGCCGTTGCCCGGGAACATCGCGATACCCACGCTGGCTGAAATTTTCAGCACGTGTTCGGCCACCTGGAACGCGCGATTGATCAGCACCACCTGGCGTTCGGCAAGGCCCAGGGCATCATTGGGCTGCGTCAGTTGCACCAGCAGCACAAACTCATCACCGCCGATACGCGCCAGGGTGTCCTGGCTGCGCAGATCTTCACGCAGGCGCTGGCTGACTTCGCGCAACAACTGGTCGCCCATGTGATGGCCGAAGGCATCGTTGACCGGCTTGAAGCCGTCCAGGTCGATAAACATCAGGGCCAGGCAACCGCCCTGCTCTTTCACCGCCTGCATGGCTTGCTGAATCCGGTCGGCGAGCAGGGTGCGATTGGGCAGGCCGGTCAGGGTGTCGTGCAGGGCCAGGTGGGTCAGTTCCTGATTGGCCAACGTCAGCGAGTCGGCCAGCACCGCGGTACGCGCCTCCAGGCGCGCGTCGAGCAACGACGTGAGCAGCGCGATAACCAGCACGGCCAGGCTGGTGACCAACACCAGGTTATCCAGGCCCTTGCCGCTCAAGCCGGTCAGCGCGGCGCCGCAGAAACTGTCGTCGGCAAAACGCGCCGCCGCCATGCCGGTGTAGTGCATGCCGACGATGGCCACGCCCATCACCACGGCGGCGCCACCGCGCGCCAGACGCACATAAGGCGTGTTGCGCCGCAGATTGAAGGCGATCCACAGTGCCGCGCCAGACGCCGCCACCGCGATCAGCAACGAGGCGCCAAACAACGCGGGGTCGTAATCGATGCCCGGCAGCATCCGCATCGCGGCCATGCCGGTGTAATGCATGCTGCTGATGCCGGCGCCCATGATCAGCGCGCCAAACCCCAGTTGCCACATAGGCAGGCGCTGCTGGCTGACCAGCCACAAGGCAAAGCCGCAGGACAACACCGCGATCAACAGCGACAACGCGGTAATGTCCAGGTCAAAACCCAGGGCGAACGGCAGCCTGAGCGCCAACATGCCGATAAAGTGCATGGACCACACGCCCACGCCCATGGCCAATGCCCCGCCCAGCATCCACAAGTAGATGGCGCGACCCTTGGCCGTGGCGATGCGACCGGAGAGGTCGAGCGCGGTGTAGGAAGCAAGCACCGCGACGAACAGGGAGATCACGACCAGAGAGGGAGAATAACTACCGATGAGCATGGAACTTCTCGAGAGCGACGGGTTGTAAACACCCGCCCCGGGTGGCAAAGCCGCGGATTGTAGCGAGAATAATTATTGAACAGGCGATTAATTATAATAGGACCAGCACCGGCATTTTGAGGTCAATCTGCCCATTCAAAAAGGCCCGGACTTCACTCCTTTTCCGCCACTTGAGTCTGCCCATCCCAACCACCGCCCAACGCGGCGATCAGTTGCACACTGGCCACCAATCGCGTCTGCAGCAAGGTCAGCACGGTGCGTTCGTTACTCAGCGCCGTTGCCTGCACGGTGACCACATCCAGGTAAGCGATCAGCCCCGCTTTGTATTGGTTCTGGGTCAGGCGCAGCGATTCGCGAGCGGCCTCCAGGGCTTCGTTGCTGACCACGGCTTCGTCTTCCAGCACCTTGAGCTGGACCATATAGTTTTCCACTTCGCGGAAACCATCCAGCACGGTCTGGCGGTACTTGGCCACGGTTTCATCGTAACTGGCCACGGTGCGGTCGACTTCCGCCGAGCGCTGGCCGCCGTCGAACAGGGTCATCGCCAGTTTCGGCCCGACCGACCAGAAGCGGTTCGGCAGGCTGATCCAGTCTGAATAGGTGCTGCTGGAATAACCGCCAGCCAGGCTCAGGCTCAGGTCCGGGTAATAGGCGGCCTTGGCCACGCCGATATTGGCGTTGGCGGCGATCACCGAGCGTTCGGCCGAGGCGATGTCCGGGCGCCGTTCGAGCAATTGCGACGGCAGGCTCACCGGAATCTGCGGCAACGCCGGAATGTCCTTGCTCACAGCCAGGTTGAAGTTGGCCGGTGCCTCGCCGATCAACACGGCGATGGCGTTTTCCAGCTGGGCACGCTGCCAGATCAGGTCGATCAGGCTGGCCTGGGTGGACTTGAGCTGGGTTTGCGCCTGGGCCACGGCTTCCTTGCCGGAGACGCCGGCGCGGTATTGGTTTTCGGTCATCTGCAGGGAGCGCTGGTAGGTGTCCAGCGTGGCTTGCAGCAACCGGGTTTGCTCATCCATGACGCGCAGTTGCAGGTAGCTTTGCACCAACTCCGACTGCTGGCTCAAGCGCATCGCGGCCAGGTCCGCCGAGCTGGCTTCGGCGCTGGCCTCTTTGGCTTCCAGGCCCCGGCGCAACTTGCCCCAGACATCGGCTTCCCAGCTCACGCCCAACTGCGCGTTGAGGGTGTCGCGGATGCCGCTGCTGGAACTGCTGAGGCTGGCGTTGCTGCTGCCGGTGCCCTGGCTGGCGCGGGTTTTCCCGACGCTCAGGTCCACCGTCGGGTAAAACGCCCCACGGGAACTGCGCACCAGCGCCTGGGCCTGGCGGAAGCGCGCTTCGGCCTGGGCGACGGTCTGGTTGGCGTTGTTCAGCCGGACCACGAGGTCATTGAGCTGACGGTCGCCGTACAGCTCCCACCAGGCGCCACGGGCCAGCGCATCGCTCGGCGTAGCCTGGCGCCAGCCCTGGGCTTGCTTGAACTGCGCCGGCTCGATGACCTCCGGGCGCGTGTAGTCGGGGCCGACGGCGCAAGCGCTGAGCAACACCCCGCAGAGCACCAGGCTGGCGACGCGGGAACCACGGGGCATGGCCAATGTGGCGAAAATTGAATCGGTCATAGCGCAGTGTCCAGGGCAGCATCGGTACGCACGCCGCGCCAAGCGTTGAAACGATGGCGCGCGCGGTCGAGATAAAGGTAAACCACCGGGGTGGTGTAAAGGGTCAGGATCTGGCTGAAGACCAGCCCGCCGATAATGGTCAGGCCCAGGGGCTGGCGCATTTCCGCACCTTCGGCCCTGCCGAGCAACAACGGCAAGGCACCGAGAATCGCCGCCAGCGTGGTCATCAGGATCGGCCGCAGACGCAACAGGCAGGCGCTGCGAATCGAATCCAGCGGGCTCAGGCCATCATTGCGCTCCAGTTGCAGCGCCAGGTCGATCATCAGGATCGCGTTTTTCTTCACCACCCCGATCAACAGGAACAAGCCGAGCAAGGAGATCAGGCTGAACTCGCCGCCCAGCAGGTAGATGGAGAGCAAGGCTCCGACGCCGGCCGACGGCAAGGTCGAGAGGATCGTCAGCGGGTGGATATAACTTTCATACAGAATACCCAACACCAGGTACACCGCCACCAGCGCGCCGAGGATCATGAACGGCTGGCCCTTCTGGGTCGCCGCGAAGGCATCGGCGGTGCCGGCCATCTTGGCGATGACGTCCTCCGGCAAGCCCACCTTGGCAATCGCCCGCTCGATGGCCGCAGTGCCCTGCTCCACCGTCACGCCGGGCGCTATGTCGAAGGCGATGTTTTCCGAGGCGAACTGGCCTTCGTGGCTGACCCGGTCGTCCGCCAGGCTGCTCTCATAATGGGCAATGGTCGACAACGGCACCCGCGCGCCCGTGGAGGTGATCACCTGCATCTGGTTCAGGGTGATCGGGTCCTGGGCGTATTTCGGGTTGACCTCCATCACCACCTGATACTGGTTGAGGCTGTCATAGATCGTGGAGATCTGCCGCTGGCTGTAGGCGTTGTTCAGCACCGCGGTGACCATGTTCATGTCGATACCCAGGCGCTTGGCCTGGTCGCGGTCGACGACCAGCGTCACCTGGGCCGCGCCCCGGCCTTCGCGGGCGTCGATGGCGGTGAGTTCGGGTAACGCACGCAGTGCGGCCACGACCTTCGGGTACCACAGGCGCAGCGCAGACAGATCACCGCTTTGCAGGATGTAGGAATACTGCGCACTGGTCTGGTCACGCCCGCCACCGAATTGCAGGTCCTGGTCAGCCATCAGGAACAGCCGCCCGCCCGGCACCAAGGGCACGTTCTTGCGCAGACGCTCGATCACCGCCTGGGCGGAGACCTTGCGTTCGCTGATGGGCTTGAGTCGAACCAGCATCACCGCGTTGTTGGTGCCGCTGTTGCCGCCGATGAAACCGGCCACGCTGAGCACCGCCGGGTCTTGCAACACGGCCTTGCGGAAAATCTCCATCTTCGGCTGCATCACGCTGAACGACAGCCCATCGTCGCCGCGCACAAAGCCGATCAATTGCCCGGTGTCCTGCTGGGGCATGAAGGTTTTCGGCACCACCACATACAGCGCGATATTCACCCCCACCGTGATCAGCAGGCTGAGCAAGGTCAGGCGCCGATGGCGCAGCACCCAGTCCAGGCTGGTGGCGTAGGCCGAGACCATGCGGTCGTTGACCTTCTGGCTCCAACGCTGCAAACCGGTCAGTTGGCCTTTGATATGAGGCTTGAGCCAACGCGCGCAGAGCATCGGCGTGAGGGTCAGCGAGACCACCAGCGACACGATGATCGCCGCCGACAAGGTGATGGAAAACTCACGGAACAGGCTGGTGACGATCCCGCCCATGAACAGGATGGACAGGAACACCGCCACCAGCGACACGTTCATCGACAGCAAGGTAAAGCCAACTTCCTTGGCGCCCAGGTACGCCGCCTTCATCGGCGGCACGCCCTCGTCGATATGCCGGGAAATGTTCTCCAGCACCACGATGGCATCGTCCACCACCAGGCCGGTGGCGAGGATCAGCGCCATCAGCGAGAAGTTGTTCAGCGAGAAACCGAACAGATACATCACCGCGAAGGTGCCGACCAGCGACACCGGCACCGCCAGGGTTGGAATCAGCGACGCACGGAAGTTACCGAGGAACAGGTAGACCACCAGGATCACCAGCCCTACGGCAATCAGCAAGGTCATCTCGGCCTCGTGCAGGGTGGCGGTGATCACCGGCGAGCGATCCATCGCCAGGCTCAGCTTGACGCTGGACGGCAGCACCGCCTGCAATGCCGGCAACTGCGCCTTGATCTGCCGGACGGTCTCGATGATGTTGGCACCGGACTGGCGGTTGATCACCAGCAGCACGGCCGAGTCGTTGTTGAAGAAGCCGCTGTTGTAGCGGTCTTCCACACCGTCGCTGATCTTCGCCACATCGCCCAGGCGCAGGGCCGCGCCGTTCTGGTAGCGGATCAGCAGCGGTTCATAGTCCTTGGCTTTTTCCAGCTGGTCGTTGGCCTGGATCTGCCAGTTGCGCTCGGCGTCTTCCAGGGAACCCTTGGGCCGACGCTGGTTGGCGTTGGCGATGGTGTTGCGCACATCGTCGAGGGCCACGCCGTACTGGTCGAGGGCCTTGGGTTCGAGTTCGATCCGCACCGCCGGCAGGGAACTGCCGCCGATCTGCACTTCACCCACGCCCGGCACCTGGGACAGGCTTTGCGACAGGATGGTCGACGCCAGGTCGTACAGCTGGCCCTTCTGCAATACGTCCGAGGTCAGCGACAGCACCATGATCGGCGCCTGCGACGGGTTGATCTTCTTGTAGGTCGGCATGCTGCGCATACCGCTGGGCAGCAGGTTGCGCGAAGCGTTGATCGCCGCCTGCACTTCCCGCGCCGCGCCGTTGATATCACGGTCGGAATCGAACGCCAGGATCACCCGGGTCGAACCCTGGCTCGACGAACTGCTCATGGTGGTAATACCGGCAATCGCGCCGAACGAGCGCTCCAGCGGCGTGGCCACGGTGGACGCCATCACCTCGGGGCTGGCGCCGGGCAGGCTGGCCGACACCACGATCACCGGGAAGTCGATCTGCGGCAGCGGCGACACCGGCAGCAGATTGAAGCTGACACCGCCCAGCAACATGATCGCCAGGCTCAACAGCATGGTCGCGACCGGGCGGCGAATGAAAGGTCCGGACAGGTTCATGACTCAACCGGCTCCAGGCGTTGCGGCTCTTTGCGCCAGCGCCGCCCCAGGCGATCGAAGTACAGGTAGATCACCGGCGTGGTGAACAAGGTCAATACCTGGCTCACCAGCAAACCGCCGACCATCACCAGGCCCAGGGGTTGACGCAGCTCCGCACCGGAACCGGTGGCCAGCATCAACGGCACCGCGCCGAACAGCGCGGCCAGGGTGGTCATCAGGATCGGCCGGAAGCGCAACAGCGCCGCCTGATAGATCGCGGTCTGCGGGTCAAGGCCCTGGTTGCGTTCGGCGTCGAGGGCGAAGTCGATCATCATGATCGCGTTCTTCTTGACGATACCGATCAGCAAAATGATGCCGATGATCGCGATCATGCCCAGGTCATTGCCGCTGAGCAGCAACGCCAGCAACGCCCCCACCGCCGCCGAAGGCAGGGTCGAGAGGATGGTGACCGGGTGGATGTAGCTCTCGTAGAGCACGCCGAGCACGATGTACATGGTGACCACCGCCGCCAGGATCAGCAGCAAGGTGCTCGACAGCGAGGCTTCGAACGCCTGGGCCGCGCCCTGGAACTGGGTCTGCACGCCGACCGGCATGCCGATGTCTTTCTGGGTCTGGTTGATCAACTCCACGCCCTTGCCCAGCGCGACGCCAGGGGCCAGGTTGAACGACATCATCACTGCCGGGAACTGGCCGATATGCGCAATCGCCAACTGCGCCTGGCGCTGTTCCACATGGGCCAGGCTCGACAGCCGCACCTGGCCGCCGTCGGTGGTCTTGACGTGGATCTGGTTCAGCGCATCCGGCCCCAGGGTCTCGCCCGACTGGGCCTGCAACACCACGCGGTATTGGCTGGCCTGGGTGTAGATGGTGGAAATCTGCCGCTGACCGAAGGCGTCGTACAGCGCATCGGTGATGGTCGACACGTTGACGCCCAGACGCGAGGCCGCATCGCGGTCGATCACCAGGTACACCTGCAGGCCCTTGTCCTGCAGGTCGCTGGCGACGTCGGTGAGCTGCGGCAATTGGCTCAAGGCATGGACCAGCTTTTCGCTCCACAACGCCAGCAGTTCGGCATCGGGTGACGACATGCTGAACTGGTACTGGGTGCGGCTGACGCGGTCTTCGATGGTCAGATCCTGCACCGGCTGCATGTACAGGCGGATGCCCACCAGTTTGTCGATTTGCGGCTGCAGGCGGGTGATCACCTGGGCCGCGCTCAAGTTCCGCTGCCCATGGGCCTTGAGGTTGATCAGCAAGCGACCGCTGTTGAGGGTGGCGTTGTCGCCATCCACACCGATGTAGGACGACAGGCTTTCCACCGCCGTGTCGGCCAGGATGATCTTCGCCAACTCCTGCTGGCGCTGGCTCATGGCCGCGAAGGAAATCGACTGCGGCGCCTCGGAAATGCCCTGGATCACCCCGGTGTCCTGCACCGGGAAAAAGCCCTTGGGCACCACCAGGTACAGCACCACGGTGAGGCCCAGGGTGGCGATGGCCACCAGCAACGTCAGCGGCTGGTGCTTGAGCACCCACTGCAACTTGCGCCCGTAGGCCGCGATCAACCAATCGATCCAGGCGCCGCTGGCCTTGTAGAAACGGCTCTGTTCTGCTTCCTCGGGCTCACGCTTGAGCAGGCGCGCGCACATCATCGGCGTCAGGGTCAGGGACACCACCAGGGAAATCAGGATTGCCACCGCCAGGGTGATGGCGAACTCGCGGAACAGCCGCCCGACCACATCGCCCATGAACAGCAACGGAATCAATACGGCGATCAGCGACAGGGTCAGGGAAATCAGCGTGAAGCCGATCTGTTTGGCGCCCTTGAGCGCGGCGGCCAGCGGGGTTTCACCTTCCTCGATATAACGCGAGATGTTCTCCAGCATCACGATCGCATCGTCGACCACGAAGCCAGTGGCGATGGTCAGGGCCATCAGCGTCAGGTTGTTGATCGAGAAACCCGCCAGGTACATCACGCCAAAGGTGCCCACCAGTGACAGTGGCACGGCGATCGACGGGATGATCGTCGCGCTGACGCGGCGCAGGAACAGGAAGGTCACCATCACCACCAGGGCAATCGCGATCAGCAATTCGTGCTGCACGTCGGTGACCGAAGCGCGGATGGTCTGGGTACGGTCGGTCAGCACCGTCACATCCAGGCCGGCCGGCAGGTTATCGGTGATGCTCGGCAGCAGGGCCTTGATACGGTCGACTACCTCGATCACGTTGGCACCGGGCTGGCGCTGGATATTCAGCAGCACGGCCTGGTTTTCGTTGGCCCAGGCGGCGAGGCGTTCGTTTTCGGCGCCGTCGACGATCTGCGCGACGTCCTTCAGACGCAGCGGCGCGCCATTTTTGTAGGCCAGGATCAGTTCGGCGTATTGCTGCGGCGACACCAGTTGGTCGTTGGCGTCGAGCATCGACACGCGGGTCGGCCCGTCGAAGTTGCCCTTGGGCTGGTTGACGTTGGACGCGGTAATCAGCGTGCGTACATCCGACAGGTTCAAGCCGTTGGCCGCCAGGGCCTCGGGGTTGACCTTGATACGCACGGCCTGGCGCTGGCCACCGGCAATGCTGACCATGCCGACGCCGCTGATCTGCGCGATCTTCTGCGCCATGCGTGTGTCGACCAGGTCATTGAGCTTGGGCAGCAGCATGGTCTTGGAGGTAATCGCCAGGGTCAGCACCGGGGTATCCGCCGGGTTGACCTTGTTGTACACCGGCGGCGCCGGCAAGTCCTTGGGCAGCAGGTTGGTCGCGGCGTTGATCGCGGCCTGCACCTGTTGCTCGGCGACATCCATATTGATGTCGAGGTTGAAGCGCAGGGTCAGCACCGAGGCCCCGCCGGAGCTGGTGGAGGCCATCTGGGTCAAGCCGGGCATTTGCCCGAACTGGCGCTCCAGGGGCGCGGTGACTGCGCTGGTCATCACATCCGGGCTGGCGCCGGGGTACAGGGTCATCACCCGGATGGTCGGGTAGTCCACCTGGGGCAAGGCCGAGACCGGCAACAAGCGGTACGAGATGATCCCTGCCAGGACAATCGCCAGCATGCTCAGCGTGGTAGCGACCGGGCGAAGGATAAACAGCCGCGACAGGTTCATGAACCGACCTTTTGCGCCTTGCCGGCGTCAGCGCCGGTCTCCCCTTTGGCCGCGGGCTTGCCTTGCAGGTGCTCGGTCGGCGTGGTCGGGACTTGACTGCTGTCGTTGACCACTTCGACTTCACTGCCGTCCTTCAGGCGGTCGGTGCCTTCCAGCACCACGCGATCGCCGGCGACCAGGCCTTGCTTGATCACGGTGTTGTCGCCGTCGCTATCGCCGACCACCAGGGGCTGGACCTTGACCTTCTTGTCGCCGTCGAGCTTGTAGACAAAGGTGCCGGCGTTGCCGAACTGGATGGCGGCGGACGGTGCCAGTACGACGTTGTGCAGGGTGTCGGCGAGCAGATGCACGTTGACGAACTGATTGGGGAACAGCGCCTGGTCTTTGTTATCGAAGCGCGCCTTGAACTTCAAGGTGCCGGTGGTGACGTCGATCTGGTTATCCAGGCTCTGCAGCACGCCGGTGGCTTGGCGCTTGGCGTCGCCGCGGTCCCAGGCTTCCACCGGCAGCTTGTTGCCGGCGTGGTAACGGGCGAGCACGGTTTCCAGGCTGTTCTCCGGCAGAGTGAAGGCCACGCTGATCGGCTGGGTCTGAGTGATCACCGCCAGCGCCGTGGTGTCGTTGGCGGCCACCAGGTTACCGACGTCGAGCTGACGCAGGCCGACGCGCCCGGTGATCGGCGCGCGGATCTTGGTGAATTCGAGGTTGAGCTTGGCGTCGTCGACCGCGCCCTGGTTGGTCTTGACCGTGCCCTGGTATTGCAGGACCAGCGCTTCGGCGGTGTCCAGGGTTTGCTTGGCGATACTGTCCTGGGCATACAAGCCGCGATAACGCTCGACATCGACCTGGGCGTTTTTCAACTGGGCCTGGTTCTGCATCAGCGTGCCCTGGGCCTGAAGCAAGGCGTTCTGGTAACTGCGCGGGTCGATTTCCGCCAGCAGGTCGCCGGCCTTGACCATCTGCCCTTCTTCAAAGGCGATCTTCACCAACTCGCCGCCCACCCGGCTGCGTACATTAATAGTGTTGAGCGCGGTGACCGTCCCCAATGCCTTGTAGTACACCGGGAACTCCCCCAGCACCGCCGGCGCCACGCGCACCGGCACCGGGCCGGTGGAGCCGCCGAAACCAGGGCGCGCCATGCCGGTTTTACCGGTGCGGCCGGCTGGCGCTTCTGGATGGGGCGCGCCGGTGGGCCAGAATTTCCAGCACAGGCCGGCGATAACCAGCAGCACGAGCAGGCCGAACAGCCAGCGACGGGAGTTGCGGGGGGAGGATTGCATGGAGTGATCAACCATTGGGCGCGAGGGCTTCTTCTTTGGGAGGCTGAAAGATAAGCACTGGGGCGCGTTAAGAAAAGCGCCTTTACCGGCTATTTACCTTGGGCTTACAACTTTTAACTTTTGAGCTTAGTCCACCGGCTATTTCGCTAAACATCTGACCAGCAAATAAAAACGGCCTGGACTAGGCCAGGCCGCAATTATGTACCGCGCAGTGTTACTGCATAACGACAGTAATGCGCAGAAACAGTTACTTCAAAACAGCCAGGGCTGCTTCGTAGTTTGGCTCTTGGCCGATTTCAGGGACCAGTTCGCTGTGCAGCACATTGTCGTTTTCATCCAGCACAACGACGGCACGGGCGGTCAGAGCCCGGAGCGGGCCGTCAGCAATCGAAACGCCGTAGTCAACGGCGAAATCGGCGTTGCGGAAGTCCGACAGGCTCTGCACGTTGTCCAGGCCTTCGGTGCCGCAAAAACGCTTCTGGGCAAACGGCAGGTCAGAGGAGATGCACAGCACCACGGTGTTGGCCACTTTGTCGGCCTGGGCGTTGAACGTGCGTACCGACGTGGCACAGGTCGGGGTGTCGACGCTTGGGAAGATGTTCAGCACTTTGCGCTTGCCGGCGAAGGTGGCCAGGGTCACGTCCGACAGATCGCCGGCGGTCAGGGTGAAGTCTGGCGCCTTGGAGCCGGTTTGCGGCAGTTCGCCTTCAACTTGGACGGGGTTACCACGAAGGGTGACTTGAGCCATGAACGGAATCCTTATGCTGGGTTTGGTTAAACGAATTCGAGAGGCGGAAGTTAACCACAAAGTGCCGTGGCGACCTACCGCCAGACACAAATTGTCATGTCTCGCCGGGCACGCGGGCGGTTGTGGTTTAATTGCGCGGTTTTCGTCCCCGCTCAAGGAATCTGTTGTTGATGAATCAGCCCGCCACCAAAGTCCTGGTCATTGGTTATGTCTGGCCGGAACCGCGCTCCTCGGCTGCCGGCGGGCATATGATGCAGATTCTCGAAACTTTTCTTACACAAGGTTGGGATATTACCTTCAGCAGCCCGGCGACCATCGGCGAGCACAAAGCCGACCTGCCGGCACTCGGTATCACCGAGTGCGCCATCGAACTCAATAACAGCAGTTTCGACGACTTTATCCGCGAACTGGCCCCGGACATCGTGCTGTTCGACCGCTTCATGATGGAAGAACAGTTCGGCTGGCGCGTCGAGAAGCACTGCCCCGCGGCCTTGCGGGTGCTGGAAACCTCCGACCTGCAAAGCCTGCGCGACGCACGCCAGCAGCGGCTCAAGGACGACCTCAAGGCGCAACCGGGCAACGATGACTTCAGCGCCTTGTTCGCACCGGGCCTGGAAGACGAGTTCCAGCGCATGGCCGACACCGACCTGGCCAAGCGCGAGATCGCGGCCATCTATCGCTGCGACATCAGCCTGATGATCTCCGACGTGGAAATCCGCCTGCTCACCGAGCACTTCAAGGTGCCCGCCGCCCTGCTCCACTGGTGCCCATTGATGCTCGAGCCGCCAACCGAAGCATTCGCCCCCTTTGACGAGCGCGCGCACTTCCTCAGCATCGGCAACTTCCGTCACGCGCCGAACTGGGATGCCGTGCTCTGGATGAAGAACAGTGTCTGGCCGTTGATCCGCCAGCAACTGCCAGGCGCCCAGTTGCATATCTATGGTGCCTACACCCCGCCCAAGGCGACGGCCCTACACAACGCGGCCCAGGGGTTTCATGTGATGAACTGGGCCGAGGATGCCCTGCAAGTGATGACAGCGGCGCGCATCTGCCTGGCGCCGTTGCGCTTCGGTGCGGGGATCAAGGGCAAGCTGGTGGATGCCATGCTCTGCGGCACGCCGAATATCACCACACCGGTCGGCGCCGAAGCCATGGGCGACGAGCAACCGTGGCCGGGGGCAATCGCCCACAGCGCCATGGCGTTGGCCGATGCCGCCGTGAGCCTTTACCAAGACCGCGAACGCTGGACCCAGGCCCAGGAGCACGGGCGCCAACTCCTGGCCCGCCGGTATGACCAAAACATCCACGGCCCCGCGTTGGTGGAATGCCTGGAGCAGTGCCGCAACGACCTCGCCGCCCACCGCCGAAATAATTTCACCGGCGGCATGCTGCGCCACCATGCCCACAAAAGTACGCAATACATGTCGCAGTGGATCGAGGCAAAAAACCGTAACCTTTAGCGCATCAGGAAGCGTGAATATCGTAACTTCGACGTGCCGCCGCTGCGCGGCACGTCACTCGGGGCAGCCCTAAACCTTAACGGCCCCAAACATACCTCACCTCATCCAGCGACACGCCACCACGGACCAGCGTGCGACGGCTGCCAGGCTCTTCTCTTCCGCCGAGCCCCTGATAAAAGCGAACAGCTCTTTCGTTTGCAGATAAAACCCATAAGGTAATATTTTTATAACCTTGATCAAACAAACGGTTTAAACCTGACTCCCACAATTTGGCACCGATTCCTTTACCCCAATACTCTGCCAAAATATAGATAGCCATGACCTCTCCCGACTCCGCTGCGGGCTTGTCTTCATCACGGCAACGGCCCACTGAAATCCAACCGACAACGTTTCCATCCACCTCTGAAACTAAAACGTCAGAGTCTTTGCTTTCGATTGCCTGAGCCCAATAAGCCTCCCTTTTCGGCAATGTCGCAGTCAGCGAGGCCAAAAAATCAGCCGGCATCAGATTCGCATAAGCGTGTTGCCAGCTACTGACATGAACATCAGCAATGCTCTTCGCGTCCTTGGGCATCGCATCACGAATCATAACCAACTCCTTGTTCGTGTTCTGTTTCAGATAAAACGCTTCTTTGCTCCTAGCGACCATGCCCTCTCGATTAGCACGACGCCTGCTCGTAAACGCTTTTGTTAATAGCACAGGCCAGTGAAATATATTAAGTCGCCGATAACCCAAAACGGCCTTCAGGGATACTCCAACCAACTTGCCGCTGGCAGCGACAGCACACAAGGGGGCATTATTGCGGAGCGCAACCACAATAAAGCGACGGCAGCATGACCCGAGCAACGCGAATCACCGACCCTTCCTACGAGCTGATGGACGATCACAACGGTCTGTCCATCATCTATCGCCAGCACGGTTTCCCTTGCCCGTTGGTGCGCTGGCATTTCCATAAGGAATACGAGCTGCACCTGATCGTCGCCAGTTCCGGCAAGGTGTTCATCGGCGACTACATCGGCAACTTCTACCCGGAAAGCCTGTTCCTTACCGGCCCCAACCTGCCTCACAACTGGATCAGCCAGGTCGAGGAAGACGAAGTGGTGCCCAAGCGCGACATGCTGGTGAATTTCACCGATGAGCTGCTTGAGAACGGCAGTCACATTTTTACTGAGCTCAAGACCCTCGCGCCGCTACTGGAGCGGGCGCAGTCCGGCATCGAGTTTCGCTGCAAGAAGACCATCGCCCAGGCCATGACACTCATGCAACGCATCGAGGACGCCCAGGGCATGGCGCGCCTGGGGCACTTCTTTATCCTGCTGGACGTGTTGAGCGCGTGTGAGGATTACCAACTGCTGTCCGGCGTGACCACGCCGCAACTGGCCGACGAACACAGCATCGACCGCACCAACCGGGCGGTGGACTACATCTTTGCGCATTACGCACGGGAGTTGTCACTGGAGGAAGTGGCCGATTACCTGGGGATGAAACCGACGTATTTCTCGCGGGTGTTCAAGCAGGCCACCGGGCGCACGTTTATCGAATTCGTCAATCGCCTGCGCATCAGCAAGTCCTGCGAACTGCTGGCCGATGGCGACAAGGCCGTCACCGATGTGTGCTTCGAGTCGGGGTTCAACAACATTTCCAACTTCAATCGCCGCTTCCAGCAACTTAAAGGCATGACGCCTTCCCACTACCGGCGCCTGGCGGTGCAGCGGCTCACCGAACAGAACCTGGCTTAATCGTTTCGGCTTTTGGTGAGCGAGTACAAAAAAGTATCAGTCCCAGTGCACCCAAGGATTTGTCACACCCCCCATTTGAGGGCTGTAATCAACGCACACTCTTCCTGGCTCCGCGTGGGAAGACACAACAACAATAACTGTCCTTCTGCAGCCCCTGGGCGCAGAAAAGGAGTGCGCGATGAAGTTCACAGCAAAAACACTGCTTGCCTGTTCTTGCATGACGGCATGCATGACCCTCAGCGCCGTCAGCCTTGGCGCGCAAACCCTGACCATTGCCACCGTCAACAACAGCGACATGATCCGCATGCAAAAGCTCTCGAAGACCTTCGAGGCCGAGCACCCGGACATCAAGTTGAATTGGGTGGTGCTCGAAGAAAACGTCCTGCGCCAACGCTTGACCACCGACATCGCCACCCAGGGCGGGCAGTTCGACGTGTTGACCATCGGCATGTACGAAGCCGCACTCTGGGGCGCCAAGGGCTGGCTGGAACCGATGAAGGACCTACCGGCGTCCTACGACCTCGACGATGTGTTCCCTTCTGTGCGTGACGGTTTGTCCGTCAAGGGTTCGCTGTACGCCCTACCGTTCTATGCCGAAAGTTCGATCACCTATTACCGCACCGACCTGTTCAAGGACGCCGGGCTGAGCATGCCCGAGCACCCGACCTGGACGCAGATCGGCGAATACGCAGCAAAACTCACCGACAAAACCAAAGAGCAATACGGCCTGTGCCTGCGCGGCAAAGCCGGTTGGGGTGAAAACATGGCGCTGATCACCACCCTGGCCAACGGCTATGGCGCGCGCTGGTTCGACGAAAAATGGCAGCCTGAATTCAATGGCCCCGAATGGAAGGACGCGCTGAACTTCTACGTCGACAACATGAAGAAATCCGGCCCGCCGGGCGCTTCGAGCAACGGTTTCAACGAAAACCTCGCGCTGTTCAACAGCGGCAAGTGCGCGATCTGGGTCGACGCCAGCGTGGCCGGCTCGTTCGTCACCGACAAGACCCAAAGCAAGGTGGCGGACCACGTCGGCTTCACCTTCGCCCCCCACGAGAAGACCGACAAAGGCACCTCGTGGCTGTACTCCTGGAGCCTGGCGATCCCGACCAGCTCCAAAGCCAAGGACGCCGCCAAGCTGTTCACCAGTTGGGCGACTTCCAAGGAATACGGCGCCCTGGTTGCCAAGACCGACGGCATCGCCAACGTCCCACCAGGGACGCGCAAGTCGACCTACAGCGACGCGTACATGCAGGCCGCGCCGTTCGCCAAGGTCACCCTGGAATCGCTGAAAGTCGCCGACCCGACCCAACCGACGCTCAAGCCGGTGCCGTATATCGGTATCCAACTGGTGACCATTCCTGAGTTCCAGGCGATCGGTACACAGGTCGGCAAGTTCTTCTCGGGTGCGCTGACCGGTCAGCAAACCGTGGATCAAGCCTTGAGCGCCGCGCAGACCACCACCGAGCGTGAAATGAAGCGGGCCGGTTATCCCAAGTAACCCCCGATTCTGTAGGAGCGAGCTTGCTCGCGAAGGTATTTCAGGCGCATGTCGGCGTCGGATGTACCTTTTTCGCGAGCAAGCTCGCTCCTACAGGAGTTTTGCGCACCTGCCTCTAATCGGTCTTGATCACCATGAATACAACACGCAAAAGCCGCCTGGCCAACCCCGGCTGGTTTCTCGTCAGCCCCTCGGTAGCCTTGCTGCTACTGTGGATGATCGTGCCGCTGGGCATGACCCTGTACTTTTCGCTGATCCGCTACAACCTGCTCTACCCCGGCGAAAACCAGTTCGTGGGGCTGGAGAACTTCACCTACTTCATCACCGATTCGGGCTTCCTGCCCGGCGCCACCAATACCCTGTTGCTGGTGGGCAGCGTGCTGCTGATCAGCGTGGTGTTCGGCGTATTGATCAGCGCCCTGCTGGAGGCCAGTGAGTTCTTCGGCCGCGGCCTGGTGCGGGTGTTGTTGATCTCGCCGTTCTTCATCATGCCCACCGTCGGTGCGCTGATCTGGAAGAACCTGATTTTCCACCCGGTGTCGGGGATTCTCGCCGCCGTGTGGAAGCTGTTCGGCGCGCAGCCGGTGGATTGGCTGGCGCATTACCCACTGCTGTCGATCATCATCATCGTCTCGTGGCAATGGCTGCCCTTCGCGATCCTGCTGCTGATGACCGCCATGCAGTCCCTCGACCAGGAACAAAAGGAAGCCGCACGCCTGGACGGCGCCGGCGCCATCGCGATCTTCTGGCACCTGACCCTGCCCCACCTGGCGCGCCCGATTGCCGTGGTGGTGATGATCGAAACGATCTTCCTGCTCTCGGTGTTCGCCGAAATCTTCACCACCACCAACGGCGGCCCCGGCTACGCCTCGACCAACCTCGCCTACCTGATCTACAACCAGGCGCTGGTGCAGTTCGATGTGGGCATGGCCTCGGCCGGCGGCTTGATTGCCGTGGTCATCGCCAACATCGCGGCGATCATCCTGGTGCGGATGATCGGCAAAAACCTGACTGACAAGCCTTGAGGGCCGCGCCATGACGCTTCAACAATCCCGCCGCCTGCAAAGCCTGCTGCTCGGCACCCTGGCCTGGGCCATCGCGATCCTGATCTTCTTCCCGATCTTCTGGATGGTGCTGACCAGCTTCAAGACCGAGATCGACGCGTTCGCCACGCCGCCGCAGTTCATCTTCACGCCGACGCTGGAGAACTACCTGCACATCAACGAACGCAGCAACTACTTCAGCTACGCGTGGAACTCGGTGCTGATTTCGTTCAGCGCCACCGCCTTGTGCCTGCTGATCTCGGTGCCGGCGGCCTACTCCATGGCGTTCTACGAGACCCAACGCACCAAGGGCACCCTGCTGTGGATGCTGTCGACCAAGATGCTGCCACCGGTGGGCGTGCTGATGCCGATCTACCTGCTGGCCAAGAGCTTTGGCCTGCTGGATACGCGTATCGCGCTGATCATCATCTACACCCTGATCAACCTGCCGATCGTGGTGTGGATGGTTTACACCTACTTCAAGGACATCCCCAAAGACATCCTCGAAGCCGCCCGCCTGGACGGCGCCACCCTGTGGCAGGAAATGGTCCGCGTGCTGCTGCCGATTGCCAAGGGCGGGCTGGCGTCCACGGTGCTGCTGTCGCTGATCCTGTGCTGGAACGAGGCGTTCTGGTCGCTGAACCTGACCTCGTCGACTGCCGCGCCGCTGACCGCGCTGATCGCCTCCTACTCCAGCCCCGAAGGCTTGTTCTGGGCCAAATTGTCGGCCGTGTCGACCCTGGCCTGCGCGCCGATCCTGATTTTTGGCTGGATCAGCCAGAAACAGCTGGTGCGCGGGTTGTCCTTCGGCGCCGTGAAATAACGGCTTCTCTCTAACAAAAACGAATTCAGAAGCGGAGGCCCATCCCATGGCCAACCTGAAAATCAAGAATCTGCAAAAAGGCTTCGAAGGCTTTTCCATCATCAAGGGCATCGACCTGGAAGTGAACGACAAGGAGTTCGTGGTCTTCGTCGGCCCGTCGGGTTGCGGTAAATCCACGCTGCTGCGGCTGATCGCCGGCCTGGAAGAAGTCAGCGAAGGCACCATTGAGCTCGATGGCCGCGACATCACCGAAGTCACCCCGGCCAAGCGCGACCTGGCGATGGTGTTCCAGACCTACGCGCTGTACCCGCACATGAGCGTGCGCAAGAACATGTCGTTTGCCCTCGACCTGGCCGGCGTCGACAAAAAGCTGGTAGAGAGCAAAGTCAGCGAAGCGGCGCGCATCCTCGAACTGGGCCCACTGCTGGAGCGCAAGCCCAAGCAGCTGTCCGGCGGCCAACGCCAGCGCGTGGCGATCGGCCGGGCGATTGTGCGCAACCCGAAGATCTTCCTGTTCGACGAACCGCTGTCCAACCTCGACGCTGCGCTGCGCGTGCAGATGCGCCTGGAACTGGCGCGCCTGCATAAAGAGCTGCAAGCAACCATGATCTATGTGACCCACGATCAGGTCGAAGCCATGACCCTGGCCGACAAAGTGGTGGTGCTCAACAGCGGCCGCATCGAGCAGGTCGGTTCGCCACTGGAGCTGTATCACCAGCCGGCCAACCTGTTTGTCGCGGGCTTTCTCGGCACGCCGAAAATGGGCTTCCTCAAGGGCAAGGTCACGCGGGTCGAGGGCCTGGGCTGCGACGTGCAACTGGACGCCGGCAGCTTGATCAGCCTGCCGCTGAGCGGCGCCACCTTGAGCGTGGGCAGCGCGGTGACCTTGGGCATTCGCCCGGAACACCTGGAGATCGCCGCACCGGGCCAGGCCGGCCTGACCGTCACCGCCGACGTCGGCGAGCGCCTGGGCAGCGACACCTTCTGCCACGTCATCACCGCCAACGGCGAGCCGCTGACCATGCGGATTCGCGGCGACATGGCCAGCCAGTATGGCGAGACGCTGCACCTGCACCTGGACCCGGCGCACTGCCACCTGTTCGACACCGACGGCGTGGCCGTCACCCGACCACTGCGCGCCGCCGCCTGATTTCGCGAGAGTTATGATGAAACTGAATAAACACAACCTCACCCAATTGGCGCCGGAAGTGAAAATCCCGACCTACGCCATTGCCGATACCCGCCAGGGCATCGCCCATATCGGCGTCGGCGGTTTCCACCGCGCGCATCAGGCGTATTACACCGATGCGCTGATGAATACCGGCGAGGGCCTGGACTGGAGCATTTGCGGCATCGGCCTGCGCAGCGAGGACCGCAAGGCCCGCGACGACCTGGCCGGCCAGGACTACCTGTTCACCCTGTATGAACTGGGCGACAGCGACGACACCGAAGTGCGCGTGATCGGCTCGATCAGCGACATGCTGCTGGCCGAGGACGGCGCCCAGGGGCTGATCGACAAACTGGCCAGCCCGCACATCCGCATCGTCTCGCTGACCATCACCGAAGGCGGCTACTGCATCGACGACAGCAACGGCGAGTTCATGGCCCACCTGCCGCAGATCCAGCACGACCTGGCACACCCGCAGGCGCCGAAAACCGTGTTCGGCTTTATCTGCGCCGCACTGACCCAACGTCGCGCCGCCGGCACCCCGGCATTTACCGTGATGTCCTGCGATAACCTGCCGCACAACGGCGCCGTCACGCGCAAGGCCCTGCTGGCCTTCGCCGCCCTGCACGACGCCGAACTGCATGACTGGATCCAGGCCAACGTGACGTTCCCCAACGCCATGGTCGACCGCATCACGCCGATGACCAGTACCGCGCATCGCCTGCAATTGCACGATGAGCACGGCATCGACGATGCCTGGCCGGTGGTGTGCGAGCCGTTTGTGCAATGGGTGCTGGAAGACCGCTTCGTCAACGGCCGCCCGGCCTGGGAAAAGGTCGGCGTGCAGTTCACCGATGACGTGACGCCCTATGAAGAAATGAAGATCGGCCTGCTCAACGGCAGTCACCTGGCCCTGACTTACCTGGGGTTTCTCAAGGGGTATCGGTTCGTTCACGAGACCATGAATGACCCGTTGTTCGTCGCGTACATGCGCGCCTACATGGACCTGGACGTCACGCCGAACCTGGCGCCGGTGCCGGGCATCGACCTCACGCAGTACAAGCAGACCCTGGTCGATCGCTTCTCCAACCAGGCGATTGCCGACCAGTTGGAGCGCGTGTGTTCCGATGGCTCATCGAAATTTCCCAAGTTCACCGTGCCAACGATCAACCGCCTGATTGCCGATGGGCGCGAGACCGAGCGCGCAGCGTTGGTGGTGGCCGCGTGGGCGTTGTACCTCAAGGGTGTCGACGAGACTGGCGCGGTCTACAAAATTCCCGACCCGCGTGCCGAGTTTTGCCAGGGCCTGGTGAGTGACGATGCGCAAATCAGTCAGCGCCTGCTCGGCGTGGAGGAGATTTTCGGCACAGCTATTCCCAAGTCGGCTGCGTTTGTGGCAGCGTTCGAGCGGTGCTATGCGAGCCTGCGCGACAACGGCGTCACAAAAACACTGCAGCAACTCCTGAAGAAACCGGTTTAAACCTGTGGGAGGGGGCTTGCCCCCGATAGCGGTGGGTCAGTAAAGAACATTTACACTGAAACACCGCCATCAGGGGCAAGCCCCCTCCCACATTTGAAGCGCATTTACAATCCAACAACAATGCTGAGCAAACCCTCATGACCCAGCAAAACCTGTTCCTCGGCATCGACTGCGGCACCCAAGGCACCAAAGCCATCGTCCTCGACGCCTCCAGCGGCAAGGTGCTGGGCCTGGGCGCCGCGGCACACACACTGATCAGCGGCGCCAACGGCCGGCGCGAGCAGCACACCCAGGAGTGGCTGGACGCCTTTACCGAAGCCACCCACCGCGCCCTGCAACAGGCCGGCGTGGACGGCCAGGATATCCTCGGCATCGGCGTGTCCGGCCAGCAACACGGCCTGGTGTTGCTCGATGACAGCGGCCAGGTGCTGCGCCCGGCCAAGCTATGGTGCGACACCGAAACCGCCGCCGAAAACGAGCGCCTGTTGCAATACCTGGGGGGCGAAAGCGCTTCGCTGGAGCGTCTCGGCGTCGCGATCGCGCCGGGTTACACCGTGTCCAAACTGCTGTGGACCCGCGAGCAGCACCCCGAGGTGTTCGCGCGCATCGCGCATATCCTGCTGCCCCACGACTACCTCAACTACTGGCTCACCGGCCGCGCCGTCGCGGAATACGGCGATGCCTCGGGCACCGGCTACTTCAACGTGCGCAGCCGTACCTGGGACGTGGCGCTGCTCCAGCACATCGACCCCAGCGGCCGCCTGCGGGCTGCCTTGCCGACGCTGATCGAAGCCGACCAAGCCGTCGGCACGATCCTGCCGGCCATCGCCGAACGCCTGGGCATCAACCCCGACGCCATCGTGTCCAGCGGCGGCGGCGACAACATGATGGGCGCCATCGGCACCGGCAATATCGCCCCCGGCGTGATCACCATGAGCCTGGGTTCATCGGGCACCGTGTATGCCTTCGCCGACCAGCCCAACGTCAGCCCCCAGGCGTCGGTCGCGACCTTCTGTTCCTCCAGCGGCGGCTGGTTGCCGTTGATCTGCACGATGAACCTGACCAACGCGACCGGGGTGATTCGCGAACTGTTCGACCTCGACCTCGACGCCTTCAACGCCCTGGTCGAGCAGGCGCCGATCGGTGCCGACGGCGTGAGCATGCTGCCGTTCCTCAATGGCGAACGCGTGCCCGCCCTGCCCCACGCCACCGGCAGCCTGCATGGCTTGACCATGACCAACCTGACCCGCGCCAACCTGTGTCGCGCGGTGGTCGAGGGCACCACCTTCGGCTTGCGTTACGGCCTTGATCTGTTGCGCCAGACCGGCCTGCACAGCCAGAGCATCCGCCTGATCGGCGGCGGCTCGAAAAGCCCGGTGTGGCGGCAGATGGTTGCCGATATCATGCACACCGAAGTGATCTGCACCGAACAAAGCGAAGCGGCGGCCCTGGGCGCGGCGATCCAGGCGGCGTGGAGCCAGTCCGGCGAGTCCCTGGCCAGCCTGTGCGAAAAATGCGTGAGCGTCGACCCGGCCAGCCGGACCCTGCCGGTGGCCGACAATGTCAGCGCCTATCAACACGCCTACGAGCGCTATCAACAGCACGTGGCAACCCTTTAAGAGCGAACGACTATGTATCTGGTGTGCGGTGAAGCGCTGTTTGATTTTTTCAGCGAGGACGATCCCAGCGGGCAAGCCTCCAAACTCAATTACAAGGCGATTGCCGGTGGTTCGCCGTTCAACGTCGCCGTCGGTTTACGCCGGCTCGGCATCGAGGCCGCGCTGTTCGGCGGCGTGTCCACTGACTTCCTCGGGCAGCGCTTGTTGCAGGTGCTCAGGGACGAAGGCGTCAACCCGCAGTTCCTGGTGGAATTCGCCGCGCCGACCACCCTGGCGATGGTCGCCGTGGGCGCCGATGGATCCCCGCAATACAGCTTTCGCGGCGAAGGCTGCGCCGACCGCCAATTGACGCGCGCACACCTGCCAACCCTGGGCGATGAGGTTCGCGGGCTGCATGTGGGTTCGTTCTCCCTGGTGGTGCAACCGATTGGCGACACCCTGCTGGCCCTGGTCCAGCGCGAAAGCGGCAAGCGCTTGATCAGCCTCGACCCCAACGTGCGGCTCAACCCGCAGCCGGATATCCAGCTGTGGCGCGAGCGCGTGGCCGAACTGGTCAAGTACGCCGACCTGATCAAGGTCAGCGATGAAGACCTGCACCTGCTCTACCCCGACCAATCGCCGGAAAGCGTGCTTGAGGGCTGGTTGCAACACCGCTGCCAGTTGGTCTTCCTCACTCGCGGCGGTAACGGCGCCAGCGTGTTCAGCCGCCAGCACGGACACTGGTCGCAACCGGCGGTGAAGGTGGTGATGGCCGATACCGTGGGTGCCGGGGACACCTTCCAGGCGGCGTTGATTGCCTGGCTGACCGAGCAGCAACTGGATTCGGTAGAGGGCCTGCAGCAACTGACCCGCGCCCAGATCGACGCGATGCTGGGCTTTGCGATCCGTGCGGCCGCCATGACCTGCGGCAAAACGGGCCCGGACCTGCCCTATCGGCAACAGTTGGGGTGAACAAACGATCACAGGCTGCGGCGTTCAGCATGGATTGACGGGTAGCAACAGCATCGGGCCTGGTATTTACCAGGCCCGCAGATCGGTGAAAGCAACGCTCGCTATCTAGTAGTGGCCGCGCCCTGCTGCTCTTTGCAGTGCAGGCCCCTGCGATTGCTTGAGGTCTTCGCGCAACCCGGTGATCAGGTTGCAAATGGCTCGACTGCTGTCGAGTTTGTCAGCATTGATGCCTTTGACTTCCAGATCCACCCGATCACGGTCGCGATCGTCATAGACCTTGATCGTCAACGAGGCATCTTCAGCTTTGGTGCATTCGCACCGTTTAGGCAGGAAACTTCCTTCAATGATACTGCGAAGTTCTAATTCCGAAAGCATGGTCAACCTCTCCTTTCTTGAGACTGCCAATCGATTGTTATAAGTCTTGCAGGCACTCGCCCGCCACGTCCTGCCAACCCTGGAAGACGTTTACAATCAATAAGCCTACTCGGCAAAATCCGTTCTCGTTGTAACCTTTCCTCATAAGCAGTACCCAGTCTTGTATAACTTTGTTCAACTCAAATTCACTCGACGAACATCATCGCCGAACAGCTTCGATTAAACGTTTAACCCTGGGCTTTGCGTTAACTGGCACTGTGTGCTGCGGCTCTTTCAGCAACATGTCGTAAACTATCAAAGTTGATATTGGCCCCTGAGTTGACCGCCACCAGCGTCTGCCCGCGCACGCGGTGTTGCCCCACATAGCGGCGAATGCCCGCCACAGCCAAGGCGCCGGACGGCTCGACGATGGAACGCGTATCGTCGTAGATCAGCTTGATGGCACTGCACAGTTCATCGTTGCTGACTGTGATGACGTCATCCACCCAATCCCGGCAGATCTCAAAGCCATAGGCGCCGATCTGTGCCACTGCCGTGCCATCGGCAAACCCGTCCACACTGGGCAGCACCACGCGTTCACCGGCGCGCAAGGCTGCCAACAGGCAACTCGAGCCTTCGGCTTCGACGCCGACGATGCGTACCTCGGGCCGCAAGTATTTGACGTAGGCGGCGATCCCGCCGATCAGGCCGCCACCGCCCACCGGCACGAAGATCGCGTCCAGCGCGCCCTGCTGCTGGCGCAGGATTTCCATGCCCACCGTGCCTTGGCCGGCGATCACGTCCGGATCGTCGAACGGCGAGACAAACGTACAACCGCAGGCTTCGGCCAGTTGCAACGCATGGGCCAGGGCAAACGGAAAGCTCTCACCGTGCAGCACCGCTTGCGCCCCTCGCGAGCGCACACCCAGCACCTTCAACTCCGGCGTGCTGCACGGCATGACGATCGTGGCCTTGATCCCCAATTCCCGCGCCGCCAGCGCTACGCCTTGCGCATGGTTGCCGGCCGATGCGGTGATCACGCCGCAGGCCTTCTGCTCGGCGCTGAGTTGCATCAGCTTGTTGTAGGCGCCACGGATCTTGAAGGAAAAGGTCGGCTGCAGATCTTCGCGCTTGAGCAACACCTGGTTGTCGAGCAACAGCGACAGCGCCGGGGCGACCTGCAAGGGGGTTCGCACGGCCAAATCGTAGACCGGCGCGGCGAGGATCTTTTTGACGTAGTGCTCAAGCAGTCCCGAGACAGCGGTAGATGGGACGGGGCAAGTGCTCATGGGAGTCTCCTGGCTTGGGTAAGGGCACCTGGAGACGGAAAAACAAAACCCGCCTCTAGGGCGGGTTTGGGTGCAGCCGAGCGCTATCCCGCCAAATGAGGAATGGCGGTAATAATAATTGGCTGGCAATGCAGGGTTTGAAATGTCATGTCACGAAATTACCCGGCGGTGGCCGGTCAAGTCAATGGCAAGGGGCCATTTCGTTGACCGGGCTTTACGATGGACATACGAAACGTATACGATCCGTATATTCATCTGACACAGTGAAGCACATGGGCATCGTCAAGATCACCGACCAACTGCATGAACAACTACGCCTGGCCAGTGCGGCCATGGACCGTTCCATCAACGCCCAGGCCGAGTTCTGGATCAAGATCGGCCTGCTCGCCGAACTCAACCCGCATTTGCCCTACAACGAGCTGATCAACAAGCTGTTGCTGGACAAGCCGGACCTGATCCGGGGGCGCAGCTGATGATCAAAACCGCCGCACAACTCGCCGTGATGCGCGAATCCGGGCGCCTGCTGGCCCAGGTGTTCAGCATGCTCGACGGTTTTGTCGCCGCCGGACGCTCCACCCTGGAGCTGGACAGCGCCGTCGAAGCCTTCATCCGCCACGAGCTCAAAGCCCGCCCGGCGAGCCTCGGGCAATACGACTACCCCTTCTCCATCAACACCTCGGTCAACGAAGTGGTGTGCCACGGCATGCCCAGCGCCACGCAAGTCCTCAAGGACGGCGACATCGTCAACATCGACATCACCCTGGAAAAAGGCGGCTTTATCGCCGACTCCAGCAAGATGTACATGATCGGTACCGTCTCGCCAAAGGCACGCCGCCTGGTGGAGATGACCTTCGAGGCGATGTGGGCCGGTATCCGCCAGGTCAAGCCCGGAGCCCGCCTGGGCGACATCGGCCATGCGATCCAGCACCATGCGCAGGCCAATGGTTACAGCGTGGTACGTGAATACTGCGGCCACGGCATCGGCCGGCAGATGCATGAAGACCCCCAGATCCTGCACTTCGGCCGCCCCGGCACCGGGCTGGAGCTGCGCGAAGGCATGGTGTTTACCATCGAGCCAATGCTGAACCAGGGCAGCGCCAAGGTGCGCAGCCTGAAGGACGGCTGGACGGTGGTGACCAAGGACAACAGCCTGTCGGCCCAGTGGGAACACACCGTGGCGGTGACGGCGGACGGGTTCGAGGTGCTGACCCTGCAAGCCACGTCCTGAGCCGGCCCCCCAGGGATGGGGGGTCACCTCCCATTCGCGCCGCCTGCAATCCGCTTGAGCCCCAGCACCATCAACCCCGCGCCCAAGCCCATCGCCAACAAAAACAGCGGGTACGACACCCACCACGGCGTACCCGCCGTCATCATGCTGAACTCCGACATGCCGCCAATGCTGGCGATCAGGTTGAGCGGCAGAAACACCACGTTGATCAACGTCAGCTTGCGCAACAGGTTGTTCATGCTGTTGTTCATCAGGTTGCCGCGCGCGTCGATCAGCCCGGAGAACACGTTGGAATAAATCTCCGCCTGTTTGTAGCACTGATGGTTCTCGATGATCAGGTCGTCGATCAGGCCGAGAATCTCGGCGCTGAAATGCTCCTTCTCGCCGTGGTTGCGCAGCCGCGACAGCACGGCGCCATTGCTGTGCAGCGCGTTGATGTAATAGATCAGGCTTTCGCTGAGGTTGAACATCTGCATCAGATGATGGTTGCTCATGGACGCGTTGAACTGTTGCTGCAACTCCCGCGCGACCAGCTTGATCACCTTGAGGTGGCCGAGGTAGTGGTGGATGTTGTTGAGCAGCAGATCGAGCAGCACATCCAGCGGCGTGTGCAACGGACGGCGGGCGCCGAGCCCGGACAGCGGGGTTTCATCGGTGGCGATCACCAACAGCCGGCCGGGTGAAAACAGCAGGCCGCAGGACGACACTTCAAACACCAGGTTGCCACCGCCGGAGTAGTTCTCCGGGCGCTTCCAGATCAGAAACAGGTTGTCGGGGTGAAATTCGATGCGCGAGACTTCGTCGGGGTCGAGCGCCGAGGCCAGGGCATGCTCGTCCAGTTTGTGGTGCTCAAGCAGCCAGTTGCGCTCGGCATGGTCAGGGTTGCTGAACAACATGATCGGGGCCTCGTCACTGTCCCCGCTGCGCAACTTGCCATCGATCAATTCAAAGCGCTGGATCATCGCGACTCACCAGACCTGGCCCTGACGCTTCAACTCCAGGCGTCGGACGAATTCCTCCAGCACCAGGCCATACAGGTCGTCCTGCAAGTAGGCATCTTCGATACCGGCATCCAGGTTGGGGTTGTCGTTGACCTCGATCACCACCACTTTGTCCCCCGATTGCTTGAGGTCCACGCCGTAGAGGCCGTCGCCGATCAGGTTGGCGGTCTTCACCGCCAGCTCCACCACGGCCTTGGGCGCCTCGTGGACCGCCAGGGTGCGGCATTCGCCGTTGATGTCCGCGCCGATGGCCTTGTGGTTGTAGATCTGCCAATGGCCCTTGGACATGAAGTATTGGCAGGCAAAGATCGGCTTGCGGTTGAGTACGCCAATGCGCCAGTCGTACTCGGTGTAGAAAAACTCCTGGGCCAACAGCAGCACCGAATGCTCGAACAGTTCGGCGGTGGCCTTGAGCAACGCTTCCTGGCTTTCGACCTTGATCACCCCGCGGGAGAAACAGCCGTCGGGGATTTTCAGCACCAGGGGGAAGCCGAGGCGTTCGCCGACCCGTTCGAAGTCTTCCGGTCGTTCCTTGTAGAGAATCTCGGTGGCCGGCATGCCCAGTTGATGGCTGTTGAGCAGGTCGGTGAGGTAGACCTTGTTGGTACAGCGCAGGATCGACGCGGGGTCGTCCATCACCACCAGGCCTTCGCTTTCGGCTTTCTTGGCGAAACGGTAGGTATGGTTGTCGACGCTGGTGGTCTCGCGGATCAACAAGGCGTCGTATTCGGCCAGGCGCGCGTAGTCCTTGCGCTCGATCAGCTCCACATCGATACCCAAACCCTTGCCGACCCTGATGAAATTTTCCAGGGCCCTGGCGTTGGACGGCGGCAATTGCTCCTGGGGATCATGCAGGATCGCCAGGTCATAGCGGGCCAATCGGCGTGAGCGCGGCTGACGCCAGATCTTGCGGCTGAAGTTGTCGAGGGCGTGGGCGAATTGGTCTTCCTGGTCATCGCGCAACTTGTGCAAGATGCCAGACTTGACCCCTTCGATATGCCAGCCGTTATTCTTTTTGAACTCAACTAACAAGATCGGGCACGGGAACGCTTCAAACAGTTGGCGGGCCAACTCCTGCAACGGTTCTATATTGGCTCGACCAAAATAAAGTGTCAGCGTAAAACCTTCGGTATTGCTGTAAAGATGATGACTCAAGGCTTTATCGAGGGTTTTATCCAGGTCGTCCAGGGCCAGCCCGTACAGTGACTTCTTGGTCAGTTCACTGATGGTCCGCACCGATGGAATCACCTTGTGCCCGCGAGCCTCGGCCAACAGTGAGCAGTAGTAACCGTGCCCCAGGTACTTGTAGCCGCGACACAGGTTGATCACCTGCACACGCTTGCCGGTCTCGCTTTCGCGGGTTTGTTCGAGATATTCCTGGGCCGTGACGATGTCTTCGCTGGGGAAGTAGGAGGCCCAGTCTTCCTTGCGTTCGACAATGATCACCACTTGGCTCGTGCCTCTGGGCGGAGCAGAAAAATAACCTTTGGAAGTTATTGTCGCCGCGACTGTTTGCTCGGATACTTCACGCCAATGACTTTGTACCGCCGACATAATATTTGATCCGCTTTAGAGAACTCGACCTTTTCTATTAAGCACGATCTTTTAGAGAAGTCCCGTTTCATTACGCAACTTTTACGGCGGTCATATGGCTCTTTTCTTTCGCGTTGCAACCCCCAGCGATGTGCCGACATTGGTGGCACTGGAACAGCACTGTTTCACCACCGATCGACTGTCGCCGCGCAGCTTCCACTGGATGATCAGCCGCGCCCATGGCGAGTTGCTGGTGGCTGAACAGGACGGCCAATTGCTCGGGTATGCGCTGGTGTTGTTCCATCGCGGCACGTCCCTGGCGCGGCTGTACTCGATTGCCATCGCCGAACACGCGCGCGGCCTCGGCCTGGGCAAGCAGTTGCTGAGTCGCATCGAGGCCTGCGCGGTGGAGCACGACTGTGCGTACCTGCGCCTCGAAGTGCGCAGCGACAACCCCGGCGCCCTCGCCCTGTATGAACGCAACGGCTACCGGCGCTTTGCGCTGATCAACGATTACTACGAAGACCACGCTCCCGCCCTGCGCCTGGAAAAACGCATCGTCCAGCACCAGGACGCGCGCGTGGAGCGTGTGCCGTATTACCCGCAAACCACCGACTTCACCTGTGGCGCCGCCTGCCTGCTGATGGCCATGGGCGCGTTGGTGCCGGAGCGCGTCGCCACACGCCGCGAAGAACTGCAAATCTGGCGTGAAGCGACCACCGTGTTCATGACCGCCGGCCATGGCGGTTGCAGCCCTCAAGGCCTGGCGCTGGCCGCCTGGCGTCGGGGCTTTCGTGTGCGGATGCAGGTGAATGTACGCGGGCCGTTGTTTCTCGACGGCGTGCGCGATCAACATAAAAAGGACGTCATGCGTTTAGTGCATGACGCCTTCGAGGAAGAGTTGGCCACCAGCACGGTCGAGCAAGTGCTCGGCGGCGCGCTGGATCTGCCCAGGGTACTGCGCGACGGCGGGCAGCCGTTGGTGCTGATCAGCAGCTATCGGCTGACCCGCTCCAAGTCGCCGCACTGGGTGATGGTCACCGACTGCGACGACGACTTTGTCTACCTGCACGACCCGGATGTGGACCACAGCCAGCACCGCCAGCCCCTGGACTGCCAGCACCTGCCGGTCAGCCACGCGGAGTTCGAGCGCATGTGCCGGTTCGGCAACAACAAATTGCGCGCGGCGGTGGTGCTGTTCAAGCCACCTGCTTGATCGAGGCGGTGAGCAGCGGCAATACGCGACCGCGTACCTTAGAAAGCCAGCTTATAACCGATGCTCATCAACATGATCGCCAGACACGGGCGCAGCACGCCGTCCGGGACTTTACCGGCCATGTGGCTACCGATGTAGATACCCGGCAGCGACCCCATCAGCAAAAAGCCCAGCAGGTGCCAATCCATATTGCCCATGCCGGCGTGGCCCAGGCCCGCTACCAGCGTCAGGGGTACGGCGTGGGCGATCTCGGTGCCGACCAGGCGCCGCGTGGCGAGGAACGGGTAAAGGATAAACAGCGCCACGGTGCCGAGGGCTCCGGCGCCGATTGAGGTCAGTGCCACCATGGTGCCGAGGACCGCCCCCGTGACCACCGTCAGCGCGTTCAGGTTGCGCGGGTGCATGTGGTAATCGTCGCCAGCATGGCGCTGGGCGAAGGCCAACAGGCGATGCTTGAACAGAATCGCCAGGGCGGTCAGCAGCAACACCACGCCGAGCGCCTGTTTGATCACCGCGTTCATCGCGCTGGGGTCGGTGTGCAGGCTGGCGAGGAACCACAGGGTCAGCAGCACCGCGGGCACGCTGCCCAAGGTGAGCCAGCCGGTGATGGTCCAGTCGATGTTCTTGTTTTTGCCATGCACCAGCACCCCACCGGACTTGGTGATGGCGGCGTACAACAAGTCGGTGCCCACGGCGGTGGCCGGGTTAATGCCGAACCACAGTAGGATCGGGGTCATCAAGGAGCCCCCGCCGACACCGGTCATGCCGACGATAAAACCAACGATCAGGCCTGCAACTACGAAACCAACGTTACCCACATCCATCACAGCTACCTGCGGCCTTGTAAAATTCTGGCCGCAGGATAGCGATTTTTCTTATAACCACTTATATCAATATGATCTGACTTTATGCCTTTTACGTCAGTCGCTGGCAAACGTAGGCTTGGGTCTGATAGGGAAAGGCCACGGTATCGCGGCCTTTCAACGCCGGGTGAGTGGCGATCAGGTTGCGTAATTGCGCGGTGACCTCGGCTTTTTCAGCGGCGGGCAGTGCCGCGATAAAGCTGACGGAGAGGAAGCGATCCATGATCACTTCCTGCGGACTGCCGACGTGGTTGTAGGGAAAACAGGTCATCTCGGGGGCGGAAAAATACTCGCCGGTGAACGCCTCGCGCCATTTTCCGCTGTGAAAGCGCGGCGTATCGCCCTCGTAAGGCGTGATGATCGCGGTGATCGCTGCCACCCAGTCCACCGATTCATCCCGCACATTCCACACCAGCCCCAGACGCCCGTCGGGCTTGAGCACGCGGTGAATTTCCGCCAACGCAGCCTGGGTGGAGAACCAGTGGAAGGACTGGGCGCAGACCAGCGCATCGGCGCAGGCGGACGCCAGGGGGATGGATTCAGCGGTGCCGTTGACCAAGCGCACATCCGGCAACAACCTGGCCAATTGCGCAGCCATCGCCTGCACGGGTTCGACGGCAATCAGCGTCGGCGCCAGGGCGTTCAGCAGGCGCGTGAACTTGCCGGTGCCGGCACCCAGGTCGATCACCGTCGACTGCGCGTCGATGCGCAGTACGTCAGCCAGCCAGCCCGTGAGTTGCCGCGGATAGTTCGGTCGGCCCTGGGCGTAAGTGACGGCCTGGGTCGAAAAACCCTGTTGCGCAGACGTGTGAACACCGGTCATTGCCAATCTCTCCTCGGGTAAAGCGGGGACACAGTGTGCGCCTTCCCACCCGGTTTTTCTAATCCGTCACACTCGGCAACCACACACGAAACCGCGCACCGCCGAGCGGTGAAGCCTGCGCGGTCAGGGTGCCGCCCTGGGCTTCGAGGGCGCGTCGGCTGATCGCCAGGCCCAGGCCAAACCCGCCGGTGGAGCGGTCGCGGCTGCGGTCCAGGCGATAGAACGGCTCGAAGATGCGTTCGCGCTGGTCCGGCGGAATACCGATGCCATCATCGTCCACGCAGATTTCGCAGCCCGTGGGACATACCTTGACCCCCACCTGGATGCGTTTGTCGCAGTAGCGCGTGGCATTGCGCAGCAGGTTTTGCAGGGCGCGGGCGGTCAGGCGCGGGTCGAGGCTGAAGCGCTCGACGCTGCAGTCGAGCGCCACGTCGATCACAATCTCGGGGTGCTCCAGTTCGTCGTCGACGCTGCCCAGCACGCTGTCGACAAACTCGTCGAGCACCACCTCGACCCGCTCCGGCAGCTGCGCAGGGTTTTGCAGGCGGCTATAGGAGAGCAACTCCAACACCAGCTCATCCAGCTCACGGATATGCGCCACCAGGCTTTGCAGGCGCTCGCGGCTGGCCTGGGGCAGGTCTTCGGACAACGCCAGGGCCAGGCCGAAGTCCAGGCGCGTCAGGGGCGTGCGCAGTTCGTGGGAGACCGCGTTGAGCAAGTCACGCTGCTGGTTCAACAGGTGTTCGATATCGTCGGCCATGGTGTCGAACACCGTCGCCAGGCTGCCGATATTGGAACTTGGCGGAATGCGCGTGCGTTCGCCAAAATTCCCCTTGCCCAACTGCGTGGCAGTGCTTTTCAGGCGCTCCAGGTCGCGCCAGTGCGGGCGCAGCCATACCAGCAGGCAGGCGAGCAGCGCGGCACCGATCAGTACGTTCATCGACCAGTACAGCAGGTTCATGTCCAGCGAGTCCGGCGGGATCGTCAGCTTGACCGCAAACTGCGGGTTGATCGGTGAGCTGACCTCGGCCATCCACCCCCACTCGCCCAGGCGGATCACCGGCTTGCCTTGGGCCAGCAGCTGCTCTTCTTCGGGGGTGTAGCGCGCGTCCTGGTGCAACAGCAGTTCGACCTTGAGCGGCGCGAAGTCACGGCCCAGTTGTTCGGTGACCTGGGACCAGCGCTCCACCGGCGCCCGCTGGTATTGCTTGACGATGAGTTTCTGCAGGCCGCGGGACTGTTCGACGTTGTAGTCCACGTAGCGGTGCTCGAACACCTGGATCACCAGCTTGGGAATCAGGAAGATCGCCGCGCTGTAGGTGACGATCGTGATCAGATAGAGACGCAGCAGCACACGAAACATGACTCAGCATTCCCACTCTGATCGGCTGAACAGATAGCCTTTGCCCCACACCGTCTTGATCTTGCGCGCTTCCCCGGCGTGGTCGTCGAACTTGCGGCGCAGCTTGGAGATGGCCACGTCCACCGAGCGGTCGGTGCCGTTGAACTCGATCCCGCGCAGGCGTTGCAGGATCTGATCGCGGCTGAGCACTTCACCGGCATGCCGCGCCAGCACCACCAGCAGGTTGTATTCGCCGCTGGACAACTCCACCGCCTGCTCGCGCCAGGTCGCGGTGCGTTCCGACAGGTCGATGCACAGGTTGCCGATGACGATCTGGTCGTTGGCCACCTGCGGTTCGGACAAGCTGCTGCGGCGCAACAGCGTGCGGACCCGGGCCAGCAGCACGCGGGGCTCGCAGGGTTTGGTGACGTAGTCGTCGGCGCCCATTTCCAGGCCCAGCACCTGGTCGTGGCTGTCATCGCGGGCGGTCAGCATCAGGATCGGCAGGCCCGCCGAATCGGCGCGCAGCAAACGGCACACCTGCAGGCCGTCGAGGCCGGGCAGCATCAGGTCGAGGATCACCAGGTCCGGCGGGTTGAGCCGCGCGCGTTCGCGAACATGGTCGCCCCGGCTCAGCACGCTGACGTGGTAGCCATTGCGCTCCAGGTAGCTGGCAATCAGCTCGGAGAGCGCGGCGTCGTCTTCGACCAGGAGGATGTTGGGCATGGTGTTTCCAAATAATGCAGTTATGGGTCTTACACAAATCCCATGTGGGAGGGGACTTGCGCCCTGCCACATTTGATCTTCAGTGTTTGCAAGGTTGTGCAAGGATATACGCCCGCGGCCGAACGTGGGCTGCACCTTACATTTCTTCACAGACGACCTACACAGCTTCACAGCAGCGCAGTGCCGGCGACATTAGGATGCACCAGTCAATATTGGGATAAGAGCATGTCGAAGAATCTGTTTGCGCCGTTTTGCTTGCTGGCACTGACACTCGCCCTGAGTGCGTGTGACGAGTCGTCCGCCGAAGCACCGGAAATGCCCCTGGCCACAGTCCGCATCGAAACCCTCGAGGCCAAACCCCTGTCCATCAGCAGTGAACTGAGCGGGCGCATTGCCGCGCCGCGCATTGCCGAAGTGCGCGCGCGGGTCGCCGGGGTGGTGATGCAGCGGGTGTTCAAGGAAGGCCATGACGTGAAACAGGGCGACGTGCTGTTTCGCATCGACCCAGCCCCGTTCAAGGCCGATCTGGACAGCGCTCAGGCCAACCTGAGCAAGGCCGAGGCCAATGCGTTCCAGGCGCGCCTGCAAGAACAGCGCTACAGCCAGTTGGTCGAAGGCAACGCCATCAGCGGCCAGGACTACGACAACGCCCGCGCCGCCCTGCGCCAGACCAACGCCGAGGTCGCCGCGAACAAGGCCGCCGTCGAACGGGCCAAACTGAACCTGGGCTACGCCACCGTCACCGCGCCGATTTCCGGGCGCATCGGGCGTGCGCTGGTGACCGAAGGCGCGCTGGTCGGCCAGAACGAGGCCACGCCGCTGGCGATCATCCAGCAATTGGACCCGATCCACGCCGACCTGACCCAGTCCACCCGTGAGTTGAACGAGCTGCGCCGCGCCTTCCGCGCCGGCAGCCTGAAACAGGTCGGCCAGGACCAGGCCAAGGCCACGCTGATCCAGGACGACGGCAGCCTGTATCCGCTGCCGGGCAAATTGCTCTTCGCCGAGATCAGCGTCGACCCCGGCACCGGGCAGATCATCCTGCGCAGCGAGTTCCCCAACCCGGACCTCGACCTGCTGCCCGGCAGTTTCGTGCGCGTGCGCCTGGAACAGGCGGTCGACCGCCAAGGCATCAGCGTGCCGCAACGCGCGATCACCCGCGACAGCGCCGGCATCCCGATGGTGCTGTTGTTGGACGCCGAACAAACCGTGAGTTTGCAACCGGTGGAATTGGGCGCGGTGATCGATGACCGCTGGGTCGTCAGCGCCGGGCTCAAGGCCGGTGACCGCATCGTCGTCGAGGGCGTGCAACACGCGCGTCCCGGTGAAAAAGTTCAAGTGGATGACAGCCCGCCACCGCCCGCCCAGGCTTCCGGCCAATAAGGATCTTTGACCATGCCGCAGTTCTTTATTGACCGCCCGATCTTCGCCTGGGTGGTCGCCCTGTTTATCCTGCTGGCCGGCGCGCTCGCCATCCCGCAGTTGCCGGTGGCCCAGTACCCCAACGTCGCACCGCCGAAAGTCGAAATCCACGCGGTGTACCCCGGCGCTTCGGCGCAGACCCTGGATGAAAGCGTGGTCAGCCTGATCGAGCAAGAGCTCAATGGCGCCGATCACCTGCTGTATTTCGAATCCCAGAGCAGCCTCGGCTCGGCCACCATCACCGCGACTTTCCAGCCGGGCACCAACCCGGAGATGGCCCAGGTCGACGTGCAGAACCGCCTCAAGGCCGTGGAATCGCGCTTGCCCCAGGCGGTGACCCAGCAGGGTTTACAGGTGGAGAAAGTCTCCGCCGGCTTTCCTGCTGCTGGTGACCCTGACCTCCAGCGACGGCAAGCTCGATGACGTGGCGCTCAGCGACTACCTGGCGCGCAACGTGATGAACGAACTCAAGCGCCTCGACGGGGTGGGCAAGGCCCAGCTGTATGGCGCCGAGCGGGCCATGCGGGTGTGGATCGACCCGCAGAAGCTGATCGGTTTCAACCTGACCCCGGCCGACGTGAATGCCGCGATCAGCGCGCAGAACGCCCAGGTTTCCGCCGGCAGCATCGGCGACTTGCCGGGCACCAAGACCCAGGAAATCACCGCGGCGATCCTGGTCAAGGGCCAGTTGTCCACGCCGGCCGAATTCGCCGACATCGTGCTCAAGGCCAACCCCGACGGTTCCACCGTGCGTATCGGCGATGTGGCACGGGTGGAAGTCGGCAGCCAGGAATACCAGTTCTCCACACGCCTGAACGGCAAGCCGTCCACCGCCGTCAGTGTGCAACTGTCGCCGGGCGCCAATGCGCTGAGCACCGCGAACATGGTGCGGGCGAAGATGGATGAGCTGTCGCGCTACTTCCCGGCCAATGTCGAATACAAGATCCCGTATGACACCTCACCGTTCGTCAAAGTCTCGATCACCAAGGTGGTCTACACCCTGCTCGAAGCGATGGCGCTGGTGTTCGCGGTGATGTTCCTGTTCCTGCAGAACGTGCGCTACACGCTGATCCCGACCCTGGTGGTACCGATTGCGTTGATGGGCACCTTCGCCACCATGCTGTTGCTCGGGTTCTCGATCAACGTGCTGACCATGTTCGGTATGGTGCTGGCCATCGGTATCCTGGTGGACGATGCGATCGTGGTGGTGGAGAACGTCGAGCGGATCATGGTCAGCGAGGGCCTGTCGCCCAAAGAGGCCACGCGCAAGGCCATGGGCCAGATCACCGGGGCCATCATCGGCATTACGTTGGTGCTGGTGGCGGTGTTTCTGCCGATGGCATTCATGCCAGGCTCGGTGGGGGTGATCTACCAGCAGTTTTCGCTGTCGATGGCCACCTCGATCCTGTTCTCGGCGTTCCTCGCCCTGACCTTGACCCCGGCACTTTGCGCGACCCTGCTCAAGCCGATCGCCAAGGATGAGCACCACACCAAGGGCGGGTTCTTCGGCTGGTTCAACCGGCGTTTCGAACGGCTCACCGACCGCTACGAAGGCTGGGTGGCGTATGCCCTCAAGCGCAGCGGCCGTTACCTGCTGATCTACCTGGTGCTGCTGGTGGGCCTGGGGGTGATGTTCAGTCGCCTGCCCTCCTCGTTCCTGCCGGTGGAAGACCAGGGTTACACCATCACCGATATCCAGTTGCCGCCGGGCGCGAGCAAGAACCGCACGGTGCAAGTGGCCGAACAGATCGAAGCGCACAACGCCGAAGAGCCCGGGGTTGGCGACACCACCATGATCATGGGCTTCAGTTTCTCCGGCTCCGGGCAGAACGCGGCGCTGGCGTTCACCACGCTCAAGGATTGGTCGCAACGCAGCAGCGACGATTCGGCCGCCGCGATTGCCGACCGCGCCAACATGGCGTTCACCGAACTGAAGGACGCGATTGCCTATGCGATCCTGCCCCCACCGGTGGACGGCCTCGGCACCAGCAGCGGTTTCGAGTTCCGCTTGCAGGACCGTGGCGGCGTCGGCCACGCGGCGTTGATGGCGGCGCGTACCGAACTGCTGGACGCTGCGGGAAAAAGCCCGATCCTGGCCAACGTGCGTGAAAGCGCCCTGGCCGAAGCGCCGCAAGTGCAGTTGCAGGTCGACCGCAAGCAGGCCAACGCGCTGGGCGTGTCCTTCGCCGATGTGGGCAATGTACTGTCGTCGGCCATCGGTTCGGCCTACATCAATGACTTCCCCAACCAGGGCCGCATGCAGCGCGTGGTGGTGCAGGCCGAAGGCGACCAACGCAGCCAGGTCGCGGATCTGTTGAAGATCAACGTGCGCAACAAGGCCGGCGAGATGGTGCCGCTGTCGGCGTTCGTCGCAGCCAAGTGGACCCAGGGACCGACGCAGTTGACCCGTTACAACGGCTACCCGGCCATCGCCATTTCCGGTGAAGCGGCACCGGGGCACAGCACGGGCGAGGCGATGGAAGAAATCCAGCGCCTGGTCAACCAACTGCCGGCGGGCCTGGGCCAGGAATGGACCGGCCTGTCGTTGCAGGAACGCCTGTCCGGCTCCCAGGCGCCGCTGTTGCTGGGCCTGTCGCTGCTGATTGTGTTCCTGTGCCTGGCCGCCCTGTATGAAAGCTGGTCGATCCCGACATCGGTGCTGCTGGTGGTGCCGCTGGGCGTGCTCGGCGCGGTGTTGGCCGTGACCTTGCGCGGCATGCCCAACGATGTGTTCTTCAAGGTCGGGCTGATCACCATCATCGGCCTGTCGGCGAAGAACGCGATCCTGATCATTGAGTTCGCCAAGGACCTGTACGAGCAGGGCGAAGACTTGCTCGACGCAACCTTGAAGGCCGCGCGGCTGCGCTTGCGGCCGATCATCATGACCTCGCTGGCGTTCATCCTCGGCGTGGTGCCCCTGGCGATTGCCACCGGCGCCAGTTCGGCGAGCCAGCAAGCGATCGGTACGGGGGTGATCGGCGGGATGATCACTGCGACGCTGGCGGTGGTGTTTGTGCCGGTGTTCTTTGTGGTCGTCATGAAGCTGGTGCGCAAGCGTCCATAACCCGCGCAAAAATGCGCTATGGTGCTCACAACCGCCCTTGTTGTGAGCACCCATGCCCTTCCTCGCCCGCACCCACCCTCGCCTCTCTTGCGCCGCCGTCCTGGGCCTTGCCGTTGGCATCCTGGTACCCGCCGATACACTCGTGAGCAAAATCCTGATCGGCTGGAATGCCGGCGTCTGGATCTACCTGGTGCTGATGCTGTGGCTGACCATCCGCGCCAAGGCCGAAGACGTCAAACGCATCGCCGAGATCGAGGATGAAAACGCCGGCCTGGTGCTGTTCACGGTGTGCATCGCAGCCATCGCCAGCCTGGCCACCATCACCTTCGAACTGGTCGGCAGCAAGGACCTGAGCACCGCCGAGCGGCTGTTGCACTACGGTTTTACCGGCCTGACGGTCATCGGCTCATGGTTGTTGATCGGGGTGATCTTCAGCGTTCACTACGCCCGGCTCTATTACACCTGGGCCGGCAAAGAGCCGGCGCTGCGCTTTGCCGAGGGTTTGTTGACCCCCAACTATTGGGACTTCCTGTACTTTTCCTTCACCATCGGCGTCGCCGTGCAAACGTCGGACGTGGGTGTTGCCACCCGCAGCATGCGCAAGGTGGTACTGGGACAATCGCTGATCGGGTTTCTGTTCAACACGGCGATCCTCGGCTTTTCGATCAATATTGCCGCGGGACTGTTCAATTGACGCTGCACAAACCTTCTAGACGCCCACGGCTCGATGGGCGCTAGATAACATCGTCTATTCCGCCTCGGTGTTGTGATGACCGCGCACAATTGGATCGATCTGTCCCAGGACGCCGACACCGGCATCGAGACCCTGCGCGCGCATTTCGAAGGCCATGCCTACGATCCCCATTGGCACGACAGCTACCTGATCGGCGTGACCGAACAAGGCGTGCAGCAATTCAACTGCCGCCGCACGCGCCACAACAGCGTGCCCGGCCAGGTGTTCCTGGTGGAACCCGGCGAGTTGCATGACGGCGACGCGCCCACGGCCGACGGTTTTACCTACCACATGCTCTACCTCGACCCGCAGTGGTTGACGCGGGAAGTGAGCGCGGTCTTCGAAGAGGCTCCCGTCAACAGCCAGCTGAGTTTTGCCGCGACCTTGACCAACGACCCGCGCCTGGCCCTCGCCACCAGCCAAGCCTTTCGCACCCTGCACAGCGGCGAGTTGCGCATCGTGCGACAACGGGCCATGGACCAGTTGCTCGAACGCCTCACCGGCCAGCTCCACTGGCGCAGCCGTTACCGTGACGACCCACGCCTGCCGCTGGTCGCCCACAAAGCCCGGGAATACCTGCATGCCCACCTGCATCACGATGTAGGCATGGATGCCCTGGCGCTGGCCTGCGGCGTCGACCGCTTCCGCCTGACCCGGGCGTTCAGGAGCGCGTTTGGCCTGCCGCCCCATGCTTATCTGGTGCAACTGCGCCTGGCCCGCGCGCGGCACTTGCTGGCCAAGGGTGAACAACCGGCCGATGTGGCGATCGCCCTGGGCTTTGCCGATCAGAGCCACCTGGGCCGCTGGTTCGTGCGCGCTTATGGCCTGACGCCCGCCGCCTACCGCAAGCGCTGCTCAAATCTTCCAGACAGGTGATATGAACGCTGGTCAAGATCGACTCCATCAATGGGTTTACCGGAGTCCACCGCCATGTTGTCCAGCTTGCTGCCTTTTATGCTGTTTGCCTTCGTCGCAGCCATTACTCCCGGCCCCACCAACATCCTGGTGCTGAGCAACAGCGCGCGCTATGGCTTCAAAGCGGCCCTGCCGATCATCCTGGGGGCCTGCACTGGCGCGGCGGGGATTGTGTTGCTGGTCGGCTCGGGCGTCGGCCAGTCCCTGGTGCAACTGCCCAAGGTGCAAACGGCCATGCAATGGGCCGGTGTCGCGTGGTTGAGCTACCTGGCCTGGCAGATTTTCAACTCGCGCCCCCAGGCCTTGGACGCGCAATCAACACCTAAGCGTCTCGGCTTGACCGGCGCGGCCAGCCTGCAATTGATCAACCCCAAGACCTGGATGATGGCGTTGGCGGTGGTCAGCGTGTTTGCCGGCAACGGTGCGGAACGCCAGAGCCAGGTGGTGTGTCTTTCCCTGGTGTTTTTCCTGATATCGCTTCCATGCCTCGGCGTCTGGGCGTTACTGGGCGCTGGAACAAGCCGTGTTTTCACGTCGCCTCGTGCAATGACACGCTTCAACCAATATATGGCGCTATTGCTATTGACTGCGACCTGGCTGAGCGTAATTGTCTGACGGTGCCCATGCCAACTTACGTTAGTACAAAACCGAATTAAAAAAGACCTATTTAGATACTCATACCTGACAAGAATCTCCGTTTCAGGGCACCCCCTAACAACATCAAGCACGCCGGCAAATCAGCCTCATGATCACGCATAAGTCGCACCCGCCGTATACTGTTACTTCTGACAGTTTACAGCGCAGGTACTCTGCTATTACATGGCTCAGACAGAGCCATCGATGTCTCTGTGACTCGCACAATCATCAGTGATGGAGAAGCGATCATGACCGCACAAGCGCAAACTTTAACCCCCGAACAACAAAAGGCATTGCGTCCCAAACGATACCTTGCATCTGGCACTTTCCATGCGCGCATCGATTTGTCAACCGTGGTCTTTCAGACCCAGACCCTGGCACATGACTTCGAACAGGCGGTCTACAGAATCACTGGACGCCACGCCGATAACTCAGTGACCGTAAAAGAACTATTTATTCAGGTGCCGGATACTCTTCGTGTCGGCCAGGTAATCAAACTGGAAGAACAGCAGAATACCAGCGTCCAAGTTTGGTATTCGGTGAAGTCTCCCACGGCGCATTATACGGTGAGTGGCATTGAAGGCACATTGATCATTGAGGGACTGGCCGCGGGCGTCATTAAAATCAAAGGTTCGCTGCGTGCAACTACCGATGAAGATGTGAACGGAAACCCGCATATTCTGGAGGTCGATTTCGACCTGACCAGTTGATGGAATATACCAAAAAAAACGCCCGTATCTTTCGACACGGGCGTTGTTGTATGTCTCGCATTTACCAAGTGTAACGAACACCTACGTTGGCGCCCCAAGGCTGTTCGACCTTGCCGCCGCTGCTGTGCTCGAGGTCAGCATGCAGCTGCAGGTTTTGCGACAGTTTCACCGCAACACCCGCGCCGAATTCAGCACGAGAACCGGACAGGTCGTTGTTGAACACATTGTTGTTCACCGAGACCTTATTGTTGTTGGCAAACTCATGCACCATCGCCGCCCGCAGGTAAGGCTGCACCACGCTGCCACTGTCGAGTTGGATGTCGCGCCCTACCGTCGCGCCGGCCTTGGCCATGATCGAACGGGTTCGCTCACCCTTGGCTTGCAAGCCGTTGTCCAGGTTGTAATTGGCCCCCTGAATCACCACGGTGGAGACCTGGGCATACGGCTCGACAAAGAAGCCGTCGTCCAGCTTGATGTTGCGACCGAACTCTGCCGACAAACCGCCACCGGTGTTGTTGTACTTGCCCTTGGACGAGGTGCCGTCACTCAGCCCGACCTTGGACTCATTCTGGAACCGGTTGACCTTGGCGACCGCATCGAAATACAGCCCGCTTTCCTCTTCCAGCCAAGTCGCGTAAGCCCCCAGGTAGTAGCTCTTCACGTTACCGGAAGTACCGCGTTTGAGGTTCAAGTCCGAGCTGCTATGACCAGCCATCACCCCCACCATCCACTGGCTGTCAGCCAACGGCGTGTCGGCACCCAGGGTGAAGCCCTGCTGGTTCTGGCTGTAGCCAACACCAGTACTGTCAGACACTTCGTACTTATTCCCGTAACCGCGGACCCACAGCCCCGCCTGACCCGGCTCGAAACGCAACTCACCCATGCGAGTCCGCAGCGAAGTCGCCTCGCCGTACCACACGGTCGGTGCGGTGTTGAACAGCGCCAGTACCGAGCGAGTGCCTGGGCTGATCACACGGTTGTTCGGGTCGAGGAACCAGTCGGTGCCTTCTTTTTTCAGGGCGTAGGAATAAGCGCCAACGTCAACCATGTCGCCCACCAGCGAGAAGTGTGCGTCACCGCCGCCCGTGTGAACGATACGAATACCATCGGGGTTGACTGGCTCTGCGCCGCTCGCCGCGAGCAACAGATGGTGGTTGCCTTTAGCTTCGCCCTCGATGTTCAGGAAGTCCGTGATACCACGCGCGAAATCGGTGCCCATGACAAAGGTGCCGTTACCGTCGAGGCTGTCCAGGTCCAACTGATAGAACGCGTCGGTATGGCCGAACTTAACCGTGCCGCCCGCCAGGCTCAAGGCGCCGACTTGACTGTGGCCTGTCAACTCCCAGAAAGACCGGTCGCCGACGTTCAGGCTGGTGACATTCTGCAATTGACCGGTCAGGCCGGCGTTGTTCTGCAGGTTCAAATGCGCCGTACTGCCCGTTTCTACGATGACATTCCCGTTCAATCGGCTGTTGTCGACATTCATAGTGGCCATGGCATTGCCGTTGACTTCCAGCAACGTGCCGTTGCCGCCAGTCAACGTGGAGCCATTGCGCACATCAATTTCAACTTCCGGGGTCGAACCGTACTCGCCATTGACCACGAGGGCGGAACCGCTGCGACCTTCAACGCTGGAGTTGTCCAGGATCAGTTTGCCAACGCTACCGTTATCATAGTCATCGGTGAACAACACACCGTTCTTACCACCCACGATGCTGCTTTGGCTGGCAGTGACCGTTGCGCCGTCGACAAACACGCCAAAACTGTCGGCGCCGGTGCCTTCGACCAAGGTATTTTGACTGAAGTGCAGCTCGCTGTTGCCAGTTGTGATTGCCCCGCCGAGGAGGCCGCTGATGGTGCTGTTAAACACCGTGGCAACGCCCCCCTTGTCGGAGTCGTGGCTCTGGAAGGCTTGCAGGCCTACCGTGGTATGGCTGGTGATGTTGCTGTCGCGAATGAGCGCATCGCTATCATCCAGTCGCACCGCACCGAACACCGCATGGTTTGAATCGACGGTGGCACCGTTCAGGCTCACGGAAGAACCCTGGGTGGCACGGATGTCATCGATCCGGCTGCCAGCGTTTACAATCAGTGCCGAATCGTTGACCAGAATATGGTGTGTGCGGGCGCCGTTGACGGTCAACTCGGACTTCAGATCCAGTTGCCAGTCATTTTGCAGTTCATTGGCCTGAATGGTTTTTGACTCGCCAATCAGTTGGCCCGCTTGTGCGGTAGTTTGAACAGCCGTAAACATAAGAAAAGTAATAGTTGGAACTTTCATCATCTTGCTCAGTGGTTTGAGCTCGAAGTTAGTTAACACAGACATAGGGTTCTCTCTCTGAGGTAGAGCCTTTGAAACGGTTTGGCTCGTTCCCTCGGAATGGAGCCTTACCTGTACGGCGCAGAGATTACGCAGCGAACATAACTATGACTGTAGGATTAATCTGAACGAGCTGTGATGCTCACAAGGGCTAGAAGTGCTGGATAAGGCGCACAAGAATGCTCGCCTGGAGAGGACAATTCGCAATGCCTAATACGCCCAAAGGGAAGCCATGCTTCCCTTTGGGAGACCCTACTTGGAGCGGCGTCAAGGTCTGACGATTTGCATCCCATCACAGTATGTGTCCGGGTTGGAAAATACTGTGTACACCTCGGCCAACTCGCTGTGACCGGTTGCCCCTGTATTTACAATCGTGCTGTAGGTGACTTCACAAGGCCCAAGAACAGACTGTGTCAAGAATGGACGATAAGGGATCTCGACATTAAAGCCATTAGTCACATCCTCTGGGCGCAACGAAGGATAGGTAAAGTCTTGCGTGAATGGACCCGGTGGAAAACCAAAGGCCTCGCAGGAGATAGTAACGGTTACCGTCACGCTGTTACCCGCCACCAATCTCGGGTCGGCTGGAATGAACACCTCGGCATAATAAGTCGGCGGAGAACCGGGCCCACGAGTTTGCAGGGATTGGCAGCTCCACTCATCGTTGGCATCAAGATGCAAGAATTCGGCAGCCGGCAGTACCACGGTCACCGCATCGATCACGTTGACCTGGGTAACGCCCGACGGGTTTTCGTTAGTGGTGCCAGGGCCGGTGACAACGTAACTGACAGGCTGCATGCCATTGCCATGCCGGGCGACTACCTCCCAGGGGATGTTGAACGTCGCGTCGGCGCCAGGCGTTGTCGTGCTGAGGGGAAAGGGCCCTACCCGCTCTTTTGAAAGTCCCCAGAACAAGAAAAACCTATTTTCGGCATGGGGCAACGCAGCAATGTCCCAGAGTGGAATCACAATCCTGACGGGTTGATCCGCATCGCCAATGCGCAGGGTATTCAGTTCATCTGAAACCGCACCATACACTTGCGCCAGGTTCAGCGCGGGGTTCACATCGCCGGGTTCCAGGGTGCCTGGTAAAACCGGTCCTTCCACCGACAAGTCAAGTCGCACGGTCTTATCGGGAGATTCGAAAAACACGCCATTTCGGTCGATACGGTAGCGCACGCTCACCGTCTGTGGGCCAAGCGCCTGGGTATAGGCAGCCTTGATCGCCGCATTCATATTATTGAAAACCACCGGAAAAGCCCTGAGCTCGGTGGTTTGCGGGCCAAAAGGCTGTGCTTGCCATTGCACCTCGAACTTGTCCAGTCCTATAGCGTGATCAAGATACTCTTCAATGTGCGTTTCAATACCTTGTACAAAATCCGGAATATCGAGCAGATCATCGGTGCTGCCGTCCCGCGGGGCCGGCGCCAATGGCAGGAAGAGCGGCAACGGCACGGGATCGTCCAGCAACGCGACGGTGCGAAAATCATTGAACGAAGGGCGACTGGTGTTACCCGCCCGGTCCGTGATGGTGTAGAAAATATAGTACAGCCCACTCAGAATAATCTGCGCCCTGGGTAGGAAGAATGTGCCGCCTGTAGGCAGCATCGGTATGCCGTCACCACTCACCAAATACTCGGGTCGCGGGTCCATTACCGGACTGAAGTACACGTTAATCCTATCTCCCGCTTCATATCGCCCGGGTTGTGGGCCATAGGTGTTCGCGGGGATGCCAATCTCCAGGCCGCCTTCAGCTATCAGGAACGCATCGTTGATCACTGTACCGGGCGGCACATTGTTGAAGACTGGAACAGTCGGCTGCTCACGTGACGTCTCTATGGCATAGGGCGCAATGGTATCGACCCGGAACGCGCCTGGGTTGGAGGAATCGAAGGAAGAGCCTGGCACGCTACCGACATTACGGTACTGAGTATTTCTGAGTTCATAAAAACCATGTCGAAACTCAGGTACTGGCGCAGGCACAAACCTGCTGATGATCGGAGGAACCGGGTTCAGGTTGATTTGATAAGGTGCCACGAAGGTAGTCCAAGTAGGCGGAGTCACCGTGATGTCGCGAATTTCGACGCTCATCCAATCGTTGTTCCTCGAAACGCCCCCTGTGGTCAATTGGAGGGTAATGCCCACAGATGCGACGCTCACTGGAATAAGGCCGGTCGAATTATCCAGCGCCTCGCTAACCGTGGGCGCATTGAGAACCAAAGGCGCAGATGCAGTAGGCGAACTTTTTTTTCCACTCATTTCAGTCTCTCCTTGCTGTTTTAAATAGGCACCGCGCACAGGGGCGGGCCCTAATCGCTCGTTCAGTCGTTTGAGTTACTGCCAGGAGACTGAAACCGGGACACACTCTCGCCAGCCGAATGACTTTCGACCAACTACGCTCACTTTAAAAACTGCCGTCAGGACGTCACCGGACCTTTCGGTTCAAGCCGGCGCCGAGGGTGCGAGATAATCGGGCCTAAGGCTCTGGGCCGTTGCCGTCAATCCAGCAATAAACAGGGCTGGGCGGTGGTGGCGAAACAGGCACCACACGATCGAACTGCACGACCCTGGAAGCTGAGCGGCCCACAATGGCGCCTCCTCTGGACACCATGTAGCTTGCCTCGCCACCGGCATTTTTTTTCAATGGCCGGATCAGGCGCTCGACATCCCGAATCCAGAAGACATAGCCCGCGGCATCCTCCGCCTCGTCCCAATAGTGGTCGAGGGTCTCCACGATGTCGGGATTTGGATCGAGATCCGGGTACCTGTCGTAACCCTGGAACCTCAGCGTGATCAAATCGCCATGAAGAATGTTCGCATCTGGATCAATGAGAACCTCGACCCCGAACCATATCGGCGGCTGGGTACTGCACGTCATGTAGCGGTTGGGATGAGACTCCGACTGGGGAAAGCGAGGCCGAGGATAAGTGACGGGGGGAAGGTCAGTGCGAAGCCCGACCTGGGCCACCTGTGAAAACAACGGGTTCACATTACCGGCACGGTCCTTCAAACGATAAAAGCAAAAAAGCCACAGCGCCCCTGGATACCTGCGGAACACCTCGCTGGGCACGTCAACGATGATCGGGCCGCTATCGTTGGCCAGCGGCAATGAAATCAGGGTGGGCATGCCCGTTGGTAGTGCGTTCATATCAGAAAAATACAACAACACTTCATCACCCACCTCACGCCCCAGATAGCCCTGCGGGATTTCCATCGGCACCAAGGGATTGGCGATGAGGTAAGCCTCGGTGATCGGATCGATCGGGAAAATAGCCGGTGGCAGCAGCGCGCCACCACCCGGGGCATCTCGGTCGATTCTGATCGTCACGAACTCCGAGTTGTCGAAGCTCGGGCTATCCGGTGTGGTGTGATGAATTCGAAACCTGAGATCCACGATAGCGCTGCTCAAGAGGAAAGCCTGGGGAATCGTCAGCGCTAAAGGGAAATCAGCATCTGTCAGCGGCCCGCGCAATTCATGGGGAGGTGTATCAACGGGCCTGGCACCCCGGACATGCCACTCGAAAATCACATACTGGGATCTATCAGTACCGGGTAAAACCGCCCAAGGCGTTTCAATCAAAAGCCGTAGATCGGAAAAATTGAATTGAGCCGGGAGCAAACCATCCGGTAATACGTCGCGCACTGTTGGCGCATCAAGCACCAGAATGCCCCCCGAGCCCGAACGCCCGTTCGTGTTTGGTTGACTGCTGGTACCCATAGAAACCTCCCGCCACTCAGATAGATTCCACGTGCAATCGCACTGGCCGCTCGCCGTGCTTGATGGGGCACTGTCGGGGTTATTGAACAACGCTCCGTCCACGGCCGATACTGTCAGAACTAACAGGTGGAGACGCCATTCGTCGGTTTGGAGGCTTCTAACGGCGGCTCGGCCTGGCCAAAATAATCTTGACGAAACTGATCGGCTGGTGTTTTCTGAAACCGGTTTCAGTGCAAGAGGTACTGTTGCCTCAATTCCAATAAGAAAGGTTCTACCGTGACCTCATTTTCCGCCGCCCAGCGCAGCCGCGTGACCATGCTCGACGTCGCCCAGCGCGCCGGCGTGTCCAAAGCCAGCGTGTCGCGCTTCATCGGCGACGATCGCGCCCTGCTCTCCGATGCCATCGCCCTGCGCATCGAGCACGCCATCGCCGAACTCGGCTATCGCCCCAACCAGATGGCCCGTGGCTTGAAACGCGGGCGCACGCGCCTGATCGGTATGCTGGTGGCCGATATCCGCAACCCCTATTCCATCGCCGTGATGCACGGTGTCGAAACTGCCTGCCGCCAGCACGGCTACAGCCTGGTGGTGTGCAACACCGACCGCGATGACGAGCAGGAACGCCAGCACCTGGCGGCGCTGCGCTCGTACAACATCGAAGGGCTGATCGTGAACACCCTCGGCCACCACCTCGAACAACTGCTGGAACTGCAACGGGAAATGCCCCTGGTGCTGGTGGACCGCAAGGTCGCACCGTTGCGCAGCGACCTGGTGGGTTTGGATAACCCGGCCGCGGTACGCATGGCGCTGGAACACCTTGAGCAACAGGGCTATCGCGAGATAGTGCTGGTCAGCGAGGCCACCGATGGCACCAGTTCGCGCCTGGAGCGCCTTGACAGTTTCACCGCCGAGATTGCCCGCCGCCCGGCGTTGAGTGGCACGGTGCTGGAACTGGACGGCGCGCTGGAAAAGCGCCTGCGCAGCTTCCTGGCCAAGCCCGGCGCCAAAGCCGTGTTCTGCGCCAACGGCATCGCCGCCCTCGCCTGCACCCGCGCGCTCAAGGCGCTGGAGTGCGACCTGTTCGCGGACGTCGGCCTGATCGCCCTGGATGACCTGGACTGGTACCCGCTGGTGGGCACCGGCATCACCGCCCTCGCCCAACCGACGCAGGCGATTGGCGCCAGTGCCTTCGACTGCCTGCTCAAGCGCCTGCGCGGCGATACGGCGCCGGCCCGCACCCTGGATTTCCTGCCCGAACTGATCGTTCGCGGTTCCACCCAACCCACCTCGTAGCCGCTGTCGAGCCCTCGCGGGCGTCAATTCAATAGGTTGCGCAGAAAAATGAAACCGGTTTCAGAGGTACACAATCATGCATGAATACCCCGTCTCCATCAGCCTTTCCAGCTACGGCGCCGACCTCGTCCGCCAGCAGGGCCAATTGAGTTTTGTCGCCCTGCTGGCGGCGGCCGGTGCCCGGCGCATCGAGTGGCGCGAAGAGCTGCTGACCATTGAACAACCCGCACAACTGGCCCGGGCGGCGGCCGAACAAGGCCTGGAGTGCGTGTTCTCTTCGCCGCTGGAACTGTGGGTCGCCGGCCGCGCCCAGCCGAATGCCGAGCTCGCCACCACCCTTGACCGCGCCCAGGCCTTTGGTGCGCGCTGGCTGAAAGTCTCCCTCGGCTACTTCACCGACACCAACGACCTGCACAGCCTGCACGCCCTGCTCAACCGCCACCCGGTCAAGTTGCTGGTGGAAAACGACCAGACCCTGCATGGCGGTCGCATCGAACCGCTGCAACGTTTCTTCAGCGAAGTCGAGCGCCTTGGCCTGCCGGTGAAGATGACGTTCGATATCGGTAACTGGCACTGGCAGGACCAGTCCGCGCTCACCGCCGCGCGCCTGCTCGGCCGGCATGTCGACTACCTGCACTGCAAGGCCGTGGCGCGTCGCGCGGACGGCAAGCTGGTGGCACTGCCGCCCGGCGCCACCGACCTGCATCTGTGGGAACAACTGCTGGGCCACATGACTCAAGGTATTACCCGGGCAGTGGAATTCCCGCTGCAAGGCGACGACCTGGTCGAAGTCACCGCCCGGCAGGTCGCCACCCTCGCCCTGCTTGGCCAACCCCGTGCGGAGTACGCCCATGTCTGAGATCGATATCCTGTCGTTCGGTGAAACCATGGCGATGTTTGTCGCCGAACAGAGCGGCGACCTGGCCCAGGTGGGCCACTTCCACAAACGCATCGCCGGGGCCGACAGCAATGTCGCCATCGGCCTGTCGCGCCTGGGCTTCAACGTCGCCTGGCTGAGCCGGGTGGGCAACGACTCCCTGGGCCGCTTTGTGCTCGACACGCTCAAGCAACAAGGCCTGGATTGCCGGCACGTGGCGGTCGACCCGCTGCACCCCACCGGTTTTCAGCTCAAGTCCCGCGAAGAAGCCGGCGATGATCCCCAGGTCGAGTACTTCCGCAAGGGCTCGGCGGCCAGTCACTTATCCATCGCAGCCATCAGCCCGGCGCTACTGCAGGCACGCCACCTGCACGCCACCGGCATCCCGCCGGCCTTGTCCAAGGCCACCGGCGAGTTGTCCCGCGAGCTGATGACGCAAATGCGCAAGGCCGGGCGCAGCGTGTCGTTCGACCCGAACCTGCGCCCGGCACTGTGGCCCAGCCAGCAGCAGATGATCCGCGAGATCAACGCCCTCGCAGGCTTGGCCGATTGGGTCTTGCCGGGCTTGAGCGAAGGTCGCCTGCTTACCGGTTTCGACGACCCGGCGGACATCGCCGCGTTTTACCTGGACCAGGGCGCCGAAGCCGTGGCCATCAAGCTCGGCCCGGACGGCGCGTATTACCGCACCCAACTGGACCAAGGCTTTGTCGCCGCCGTGAGCGTGGACAAAGTGGTCGACACCGTCGGCGCCGGTGATGGCTTTGCCGTCGGCATGATCAGCGCCCTGTTGGAAAACCTCAGCTTCCCCGAGGCGGTACACCGCGGCAACTGGATCGGCAGCCGTGCCGTGCAGAGCCGCGGCGATATGGAAGGCTTACCCACACGCACGGAGCTGCCGACCCGATCCGTTGCTTGACCCACTCCCTGTTGCCACAACTACAACAAGCTCAGGAGCAACCCCATGGATACCTTGAAACTCGCCACCCGCCGTTGGTGGTACATCATGCCCATCGTCTTTATCACCTACAGCCTGGCGTACCTGGACCGCGCCAACTACGGTTTCGCCGCCGCCAGCGGCATGGCTGAAGACCTGATGATCACACCCGGCATGTCGTCCCTGCTCGGCGCACTGTTCTTCCTCGGTTACTTTTTCTTCCAGGTGCCGGGCGCGATCTACGCGCAAAAGCGCAGCGTGAAGAAGTTGATTTTCGTCAGCCTGATCCTCTGGGGCGGCCTGGCCACCCTGACCGGCGTGGTGTCCAACGCCTACATGCTGGTCGCCATTCGCTTCATGCTCGGCGTGGTCGAAGCGGCGGTGATGCCGGCGATGCTGGTGTACCTGTGCCACTGGTTCACCCGTGCCGAACGCTCGCGGGCCAATACGTTCCTGATCCTCGGCAACCCGGTGACCATGCTGTGGATGTCGGTGGTGTCCGGCTACCTGGTGCAGCATTTCAGCTGGCGTTGGATGTTCATCGTCGAAGGCCTGCCGGCGGTGCTGTGGGCGTTTATCTGGTGGCGCCTGGCCGATGAGCGGCCCAAGGATGCCCAGTGGCTGAGCGACAGCGAAAAGCACCAGCTGGAAACCGCCCTCGCCGCCGAACAGGTGGGGATCAAAGCGGTGAAGAACTACGCCGAAGCGTTTCGCTCGCCCAAGGTGATCATCCTTGCGCTGCAGTTCTTCTGCTGGAGCATCGGCGTGTACGGCTTTGTGCTGTGGCTGCCGTCGATCCTCAAGGCCGGCTTGCAGATGGACATGGTCGAGGCCGGCTGGTTGTCGGCGCTGCCCTACCTCGCGGCGGTGATCGGCATGCTGGTGGTGTCGTGGGGTTCGGACAAGCTGCAAAAGCGTAAACGGTTTGTGTGGCCGCCGTTGTTGATCGCCTCTATCGCTTTCTATGCGTCCTACGTGCTCGGCGCCGAACATTTCTGGTGGTCCTACACCCTGCTGGTGATTGCCGGCGCGTGCATGTATGCGCCCTATGGACCGTTTTTCGCGATTGTCCCGGAGATCCTGCCGGCCAACGTCGCCGGCGGCGCCATGGCGTTGATCAACAGCATGGGCGCGCTCGGTTCGTTCGGCGGTTCGTACCTGGTGGGTTACCTCAATAGCAGCACCGGTTCCCCCGGCGCCTCTTACCTGCTGATGAGCGGCGCGTTGATGGTCTCGGTGGTGCTGACGATTTTCCTCAAGCCCGGCGCCAGCGACCGCGAGCGCGCGCCGTTGCAGTCCCTCGAATTAAAGGTGAAGACCTGATGAAAAAGTCTGTCGTTCTGTACAAAAAACTCTCCGCGCCGCTGATGGCCCGGCTGCATGAGCACGCCGAGGTCACGCTGATCGACGCGCTCGACCCGCCCGGCCTGACCAAACTGCGCGACGCCCTCCCCGGCGCCCATGGGTTGCTGGGCGCGAGCCTGCGCCTGGACGCCGCGTTGCTGGACCTGGCACCGCAACTGGAGGCGGTGGCCAGCGTGTCCGTCGGCGTCGACAACTACGACATCGAGTACCTGACCCGGCGCGGCATCCTGCTCAGCAACACGCCCGATGTGCTGACCGAAACCACCGCCGACACCGGCTTCGCGCTGATCCTCGCCACCGCACGCCGGGTGGTCGAACTGGCCGATATGGTGCGTGCCGGCCAGTGGCACAAGAACATCGGCCCGGCGCATTTCGGCAGCGACGTGCATGGCAAGACCCTGGGCATCATCGGCATGGGCCGCATTGGTGAAGCGCTGGCCCAGCGCGGGCATTTCGGCTTCGGCATGCCGGTGCTCTACCACAGTCACTCGCCCAAGCCACAGGTGGAAGAACGGTTCGGCGCGCAGTACCGTCGCCTGAACGACTTGCTGCAACAAGCGGACTTCGTCTGCCTGACACTGCCGCTCACCGCCGAAACCGAGCGGTTGATCGGCGCGCAAGAATTCGCCCTGATGGGCCCGGAGACGATCTTTATCAATATCTCCCGCGGCAAGGTGGTGGATGAAGCCGCGCTGGTCGAGGCCTTGCAGCAGCGCACGATTCGCGCGGCGGGGCTGGATGTGTTCGAGCGCGAGCCGCTGCCCCACGACTCGCCGTTGCTGCGCTTGAACAATGTGGTGGCCACGCCGCATATCGGCTCGGCGACCCATGAGACGCGGGAAGCGATGGCCGAGTGCGCGGTGGATAATCTGCTCGCGGCGCTCGCCGGTCAGAAGCCGAAAAACCTGGTGAATCCAAGCGCCTGGATGCAATAGCTTCTGACACAACATAGAGCAAATGTGGGAGGGAGCTTGCTCCCGATGGCGCTGGATCAGTCAGTAGATGAGTTGACTGACCCATTGCTATCGGGGGCAAGCCCCCTCCCACATTGGGATTGCACTGCAAAGTGGCTCAGATAACGAACCTGGCCACCATCGCATTCAAATCCACCGCCAGGCGCGACAGCTCATGGCTGGCCGCGCTGGTCTGGTTGGCGCCCGCCGCCGACTGGGTCGCCAGGTCCCGGATGTTGACCAGGTTGCGGTCTACTTCACGGGACACCTGGGCCTGTTCTTCCGAGGCGCTGGCGATCACCAGGTTGCGCTCGTTGATCAGGCTGATCGACTGGGTGATCTGCTCCAGTGCCGCGCCGGCCGCGCGGGCCATTTCCAGGGTATTATGGGTGCGCTGGTTGCTCTGTTGCATGGATTGCACGGCTTCACCGGTGCCGTTCTGGATACCGGCGACCATTTTCTCGATTTCCTGGGTCGACTGCGCGGTGCGATGGGCCAGGGCCCGCACCTCGTCGGCCACCACCGCGAAGCCGCGCCCGGCTTCACCGGCGCGGGCGGCTTCGATCGCCGCGTTGAGCGCCAGCAGGTTGGTCTGCTCGGCAATCGCCCGGATCACGTCGAGGACCTTGCCGATGTCGCGCCCCTGAGTGGCCAGACCTTCGATCAGCAACGAGGTGTTTTGCACATCCTGGGTCATGGTCTGGATCGCGCCGACGGTCTCAACCACCCGGTCGCGGCCTTCCCGTGCGGCCTGGTTGGACTGCGTGGAGGCTTCGGAGGTGGACACGGCGTTCCGCGCCACCTCTTCCACGGCAGCGGTCATCTCATTGACGGCCGTGGCGGCCTGGTCGATTTCATTGTTTTGTTGCTGCAAGCCTTTGGAGGCTTCTTCGGTGACGGCGCTCAACTCTTCCGCCGCCGAGGCCAATTGCGTGGCCGAACCGGCGATGTGCTGGATGGTCTGGCGCAAGTTGGTTTGCATGGCCGACAACGCACTGATCAAACGCGCCGGTTCATCCTTGCCATCGTCTTCAATGACTTTGCTCAAGTCGCCGCCGGCAATGGTTTGCGCCACTTCCACGGCTTTGCGCAGCGGCGTGACGATGCTGCGGGTCAGCAACCAGGCCAACAGTACCGTGAGCAAGGCGGCGGCCACGGCCACCACCACGATCCCACTGATCGCGCTGTCATAGCTGCGTCCGGCCTGCTCGTTGGCCTGCTTGGCGCCAGCGGAGTTGAGGGCGATCAGCTTGTTCAACTGCTCGCCCATCTGATCGGTGCCGTTCTTGATCCGGGTATTGATCAAGGCGCGCATCTCATCGACCTTGTTTTGCTGGGACAGGGCCAGCATCTCGGCCTGAGCCGTCAGGTAGTTGTCCAAGGTGCCGACAAACGTCTTGTACAGGGCCGCTTCCTCAGGCACGGAAGGTAACGCTGAGTAACCGGCCTGGGCGGCTCTGACCTTGTCAATCAGCGCGGCGATGCGCGTTTGCGCCTCTTGCAACGCGGCCGGTTCACGGTTGACCAATACGCGGAACGACAAGATACGCATGCGCAACACGTTTTCCGTGAGGCTGCCCAAGTAGGCCACGCTGGGCAGTTGGTTGCTGCTCATATCCACCGACGCCTGACGGATCAGCGTCATGCGGTTGACTGCAAACACTCCCAATACAACCACCAACAACGCAATGAATGCGAAACCGAGAGACGCTCGAGGGGCAATATTCAGATGACGAAGAGACATAGAGGTATTCTCAAGAAGGAGTGTCTGCGCGCATCCGTGCAGCGGAATGATCAGCTGGCGTCAACACGCTGCTCTGACCTTGGTCACCACTTGTTGTCATTGTTGGGTGGGCCTATAAAAGATATCGGCAGGCCCAGCGGTTTTCGCAGGGCCTCCATAAATATTTTTTTACACTTCTGACGATCTCCGGTTTCTGGCATCCTGCGCCTCCATTTTCTGTCCAGAGCCCGCATTTTGTCTGACGCTCAAGCCCCGCGCCCGCGCTATAAATCCGACCTGATCTATGGCCTGGAAGACCGTCCGCACTTCTCTGCCGCAATGTTTGCCGCCTTGCAGCATGTGTTGGCGAGTTTTGTCGGCATCATCACCCCTACGCTGATCGTCGGCGGCGTGCTGGGCCTGGAAAGCGAGGTGCCGTACCTGGTGAGCATGGCCTTGTTCGTGTCGGGGCTCGGCACTTTTGTGCAGGCGCGCACGTTCGGCCCGATCGGTTCGGGGTTGTTGTGCCTGCAGGGCACCAGTTTTTCGTTTATCAGCGTGATTCTCAGTGCCGGGTTCATGGTCAAGGCCCGGGGTGGCGGCACCGATGAGATTCTCTCGACGATCTTCGGCATCTGTTTTTTCGCGGCGTTTATCGAAGTCGTGCTCAGCCAGTTCATCGGCAAGTTGCGCAAGCTGATCACCCCGGTGGTGACCGGCACCATCATCACCCTGATGGGCTTGTCGCTGATCAAGGTGGCAGTCACCGACATGGCCGGCGGCTTCGGCGCCGACAACCTCGGCGCCGCGAGCAATATGGGGCTGGCCGCGCTGGTGCTGCTCACCATCGTGGTACTCAACCGCTTCAACAACCCGTTCCTGCGCCTGGGTTCGATCGTGATCGGCCTGACCCTGGGCTTCATCGTGGCCTGGTGGCTGGGCCGTGTGGATATGGCGGCCTTGCCCCAGGTGCCGTTGATCAGCGTGCCGGTGCCGTTCAAGTACGGCTTCTCGTTCGACTGGGTGGCGTTTATCCCGGTGGCGGTGATCTTCCTGATTTCGCCCCTGGAGGCCGCCGGTGATCTGACGGCCAACTCGATGATTTCCCAACAGCCGGTCAAGGGCCCGCTGTACATCAAGCGCATCAAGTCCGGCCTGCTGGCGGACGGCCTCAACTCGGCGATGGCCGCGACCTTCAACAGCCTGCCGATGGTGACGTTCGCCCAGAACAACGGCGTGATCCAACTCACCGGCGTAGCCAGCCGTTATGTGGCGTACTTCATTGCCGGGCTGCTGGTGCTGCTGGGGCTGTTCCCGATGATCGGCGCGGTGCTGCAACTGATGCCCAAGCCGGTATTGGGGGGCGCGACGCTGATCATGTTCGGCACCGTCGCCGTGGCGGGGATCAAGATCCTCGCCGAAGCCGGTCTGCACCGCCGCAATATGCTGATCGTGGCGATCTCCCTGGGCATGGGCCTGGGTGTCGCCGCCGTGCCGGAAGTGTTGCGCGACCTGCCCAAGGCGCTGCACAACATCTTCGAATCGCCGATCACCGTAGGCGCGTTCTGTGCAATCCTGCTGAACATTTTCCTGCCGGAAGAGTTCTTAGAACTGGAAGAAGATGAATTTGATCCGGAGTCCTCAACCCTCAAAGTGATGCAAGACCCGGACGTCACGCACTAGGAGCACCTTCGTATGCGTAAGCTCATGGTTCTATCGATACTGCTGCTGACCTTGAGCGCTTGCGCCCTGTTCCCCAATCGCGACCCGGTCACTATCAACGTGGTGGGCATCGAGCCGCTGCAAAGCCAGGACCTGGAAGTGCGCTTCGCCGTGAAGCTGCGGGTGCAGAACCCCAATGAAACGGCAATCGACTACAACGGCGTGGCCCTGGACCTGGAGGTCAATGGCCGGCCGCTGGCGTCGGGGGTGAGTGATCAGCGCGGAAGCATCCCACGCTTTTCCGAGACGGTTCTGATGGTGCCGGTCAGCGTTTCAGCGTTTTCCGTGTTGCGGCAAACCCTCGGCCTGAGCCAGACCCAGAGTTTGAACAACCTGCCCTACGTATTGCGCGGCAAATTGGCCGGTGGGCTGTTCGGCACCATGCGGTTTGTCGATCGTGGAACACTGGACCTGCCGAATACCGCCACTTGGTAACCCCCCATGCAACCGACCTTGGTCACCCAACGCCTGATTCTGCGCCCGCTGACGCTCGACGATGCCGAGGGCATCCAGCAACAGTTCCCCCATTGGGAAGTGGTGCGTTATCTCAATACCCTGGTGCCGTGGCCCTACCCGGCTGACGGCGCGCGTCACTACCTGGAACACATCGCGTTGCCCGCCATGGCCCGGGGCGAGGAATGGCATTGGGCGATCCGCCTGCAAAGCGCGCCGACGAAGGTGAGTTTGTCGAAGGCATTTTTCCACGGGACATCTGGGAAATGACCCGTGAAGAGTGGCTGGATCGCCGCTCTTTCAAGCGATAGACATCAACCGGTGGGAGTAGGCTGACTCCCACCGGTTTTACCGCACTCAGTCCGTGATGTAGCGCACGCCCGGCTTGGCCCGCTCATCGACCACCAGCTCGAAAACATCCGGCCGGGCGTAATGCCCCACCACGTCATAGTCATACCGTGCGCGCACCAGATCGTCGGTATTGATCTGCGCGCTCAAGAGCCCGGCTTCACCCAGCAGCGGCCCAGCCAGGATGTCGCCCATGGGGCCGACAATCACACTGCCGCCTGCAATCAACGGACGATCTGAAGGCCAGTTGGCCACCTCAACGCCCAGCGCTGCGGGCGATGCCTGCACCTGGCACGCACTGACCACAAAACAGCGGCTCTCGTGGGCAATGTGGCGCATGCTCACCTGCCACATCTCGCGCTCATCCACCGTGGGCGCACACCATACCTGCACACCCTTGGCGTACATCGCCGTTCGCAGCAGGGGCATCATGTTTTCCCAGCACACCGCGCCGCCGATGCGCCCGACCGCCGCGTCGATCACCGGCAGTGTGGAACCATCGCCCTTGCCCCAGATCAGCCGCTCGGTGCCGGTGGGCATCAGCTTGCGGTGCTTGGCCACCAGGCCGTGCGCCGGCTCGAAATACAGCATGGTGCAATACAAGGTGCTGGCGCTGCGCTCGATCACGCCCAGGACCAGGCTGGCACCGGTGCGCGCCGACAAACCGGCCAACGCTTCGGTTTCGGCGCCGGGCACGTCGATGGCGTTGGCAAAATATCGCGCAAAGGCTTCGCGACCTTCGGGCAGGCGATAACCGAGTTGCGTGCCGAAGCCTTCGCCTTTGGGATAACCGCCCAGCAGCGCCTCGGGCATCACCACCAATTGCGCGCCACTGCGCAGGATCGGCTCTTCATAGGCCAGGATTTGCGCCAGGGTGTCGGCCTTGCCGCCGGGCAAGGAACCGATTTGCAAGGCGGCCACAATAGAAACAGGCATCAGGATCACTCCGAACAATGAGGGGTTGCCCATTCTCCAGCCAGCCCGGATCATGAATAAAGCCCACCTCAGTGCTGAATGATATGAGCCAGATAAATATCACCCAAGTCGACCTCAACCTGCTGAAAACCTTCGAAGCCCTGCACGACGAATCCAGCGCCAGCCGCGCAGCGTTGCGCCTGGGCGTCACCCAATCGGCGATCAGCGCGGGCCTGCGGCGTTTGCGCGAGGTGTATGGCGACCAACTGTTCGTGCGAACCGGCCGTGGCCTGGCGCCGACCTTGCGGGCCAACCAGTTGAAGCCGGTGATCAGTGAGGCGTTGGACCGCTGCCGACAGAGCCTGGCAATGACCCACCCGGACACCCAGCAGTATCAGGGACGCTCCGTGGTGCTGGGTTTATCCGACGACTTCGAGATTGCCTACGGCCGCCGCCTGATGGCGGAAATTGCCCAGCGGTTGCCGAAATTGCGTGTGATTTTCCGTCAGACCCACAGCCAGATCGTCGCCGCCGCCCTGCTCGACCGCAGCCTCGACCTGGCGATTACCGCCGGCGGCTTTGCCGAACGCCGCCTAAGCCGGCAGGTGCTGGGAGAAGGTGATTACCGCTGCCTGGTCGACCCGCACAGCCTGGCGCCAGGCCAGCAATGCATCGACCTGCACGCGTTCGTTAGCCGCGAGCATGTGCTGGTGTCATCCGGCGGGTTTATCGGGATCACCGATGAAGGGCTGGCGGCACAAGGGCTGAGCCGCCAGGTGTGTGCCTCCACCAGCCACTTCGCCGCGTTGCCGTTTCTGCTCAAGGGCAGCCAGGCGGTGGCGACCATTCCCGGGCACGCCGCCGAAGCCATCGCCGGCATGACCGGCTTGCAGGTTCTGCCGTGCCCGCTGGCGCTGCCGCGCTACCCGGTGGAACTGGGCTGGCGCACCCAGGCTCAGCTTGATCCGATGTTGCTGAAAGTGCGCGAGGCGATTGTCGCCAGCTTTACTTCGCCGCCGCCATCAGCTTGTTGACTTCGCTGCGCACCATGTTGGAGAACTCCGGCGGCGACATGCCGTCGAGTTCCGCGCGAACCCATTCGGCCCACTTGCCCTTGCGTTTGGCGCGCTCGCCGAACAGGCGCGCGGCTTCGCCCTTGGCCTTGCCCAGGTTGCTTTGCCACAGGTCGTAGAGACGGGACTTTTCATCTTCCAGCTCGGCGCGTTCGGCGAGGGTCTTGTTGGCGAGATTGAAGCTCATGTTGAATTTCCTGCTGCACAAATAGGTGACATCTTACACTGTAGGTCTAAGTTTCCTGATTCGGATTTCGCATACCCACGCCGGCCGGCAAAAAACTGCAACTTTTGCCGCCGCCCGACACTCCATTGTTCACTGTCACATTTACCTGCAAGGAGTCACACAATGGCCCGTAAATCTGCCGCCCAAGTCGTCGAAGATCAAATCAAGGATCAAGCGTTCAGCGAACTGACTGCACTGATCGAAGAGTCGGACAAACTGCTCAAAAACAGTGCTTCCCTGGTCGGCGAAGAAGGCGAAACGCTGCGCGAGCAGGTCGCTATCAAGCTCAAGCAAGCGCTCGATTCGGTGTCCAATGTGCGCGAGCGCAGCAAGCCGGTGGTGGATGCCACCGAAACCTACATCGGCGGTCACCCGTGGCAGACCGTGGCGATCTCGGCAGGCTTTGGCCTGGTGGTCGGCCTGCTGCTCGGTCGTCGCAACTAATACTGTAGGCCTTGCGTAGCCACTGCCGAACCCTGGCGAGGTAGCGGCTACGCGGGTTTTCAGACGGCCCACTCACGTAGTTGATTCAACGCCTGCGCGTCCACTTCAATGCCTGCCGCCAACGACTTCGCCCGCGTGCGATGACGTCGATCCCCCGGCAACCGCCGCAACCCCACCGCGTGCATCTGCCGCACCAGTTCCTGGCTGCGCTCGGCGAAGTTTTGCCCGGCGGTTTTGCTCGGGTCGATCAGGATCAACAACTGGCCGGTCCACGGCGTGCGGGCGCCAGGGTGATCGGCCCAGTTGAACTCAAACGAGAAGTTGCCGCCGGTCAGGGCCGCGGCCAGCAACTCGACCATCATCGACAGCGCCGAGCCCTTGTGCCCGCCGAACGGCAACAACGCACCGCCTTCGAGGATGGCCTTGGGGTCCTGGGTCGGCTGGCCCAGGCTGTCGACGCCCATGCCCGGCGGCAGGCGCTCGCCGTTGCGCGCAGCAATCTGCACGTCACCATGGGCGATGGCGCTGGTGGCCAGGTCGAACACAATCGGCGCGCCGTCCGCCCGTGGCGCGGCAAACGCGATCGGGTTGGTGCCGAACAGCGGGCGATCGGCGCCATGGGGCACCACGCAGGTCATGCTGTTGACCACGCTCAGCGCCACCAGGCCTTGCTCGGCGAAAGGTTCGACATCCGGCCACAGCGCGGCGAAGTGATGGGAGTTGTGTATCGCCAGCAACGCGATACCGGCGCTGCGGGCCTTGTCCACCAGCAACGCACGGGCCGCCGCCAACGCCGGTTGGGCGAAGCCATTCGCGGCGTCGACCCGCACGAAGCCGGAAGCAACATCCGTGACCACCGGCGTGGCCTTGCCATCGACCCAGCCGCTCTCCAGCGTGCTGATATATCCGGGCATCCGAAAGATGCCATGGCTGTGGGCGCCGTCGCGCTCGGCGCTGGCGCAATTGTGCGCGAGGATCTGCGCCACTTGCGGCGACGTGCCGTGCTTCACAAACACCGCGTGCAGCAACCCCACCAGGTCGTTGAAACCGATGAACGCTGAAGAATCGTCAACTCTCGGGGACTGGGCAGACATCTGTAGCTCCGATTTTGTAATTGGAAGAGACAACAAGAATCCAGACCGACGATTAAACAACGCCTCCCGTGCCTGCTGTCAACGGGCGCTTGAGTTATCTACTGCCTGACGCGCTTCGCCGTCCATTACGGTGTGTCGCGACTCCGTCACCAGCCTGTTTGGGCGTGCCCCAACGAGAATAAAAGTTCAATTGATGCGCAATTGCCATGAAGGCTGTTCTCGCCCCCGGTCTCGGGAGGTTAGAATGTGGGAAATCAGGATGAATTAATGACCGAAAAGTCTGCTTTAGAAGCCGAATATGACGCCATCACCGACGCCGCCGCGCATTGGTGCATGCGCTTGCATGCAAGTGATTGCACGGCGGACGAACGACAGGCCTTTCAACAATGGCACGATGCTCATCCGCTGCATGCCTTCGAATACGCGGCGATGCTGGAAATCTGGGACGTGGCCGATCACTTGCCACGCCATGCGCCGCTCGTAGCGCCGTTCAGACCGCGTCGCCGGCTGCGCGATTACGCGGTGGCTGCCGCAGTGTGCTTGGCCGCGCTGCCCCTGGCGGCGTTCACTGGCTGGGAAGCGGGCTGGTTGCCGACTGCCTATGAACGGTTCGAGGCCAGCAATGGCCTGCGCCAGGTCACCCTGGCCGATGGCAGCCAGGTTGAGCTCAACCTGGGCACCGAACTGGTCTACGCCGATTACAAGGACCAGCGCCGGGTCACACTGAGCAAGGGCGAGGCGTTTTTCAAGGTCAGCCATGACAGCACCCATCCGTTTGTCGTCAAGGCCGGTGAAGGACAGGTGCGCGTGACCGGCACCCAATTCAACGTGTGGAAATACGAAAATCAGGTGCGGGTGATGCTGCTCGAAGGCTCGGTGCAGATTTCCAGCGACCCGGCACACGGCAGCGTGCCGCTGACTCCAGGCATGCAAGCCAGCTATCAACCAGGCGATGCCACCCCAAGCGTGCGCCCGATCAACCCCAACGACAGCGCCCTCGCCTGGCGCCAGGGCAAATTGGTCCTGGACAACCTGGCCCTGGCCGACGCGTTACCGTTGATCAACCGCTACCTGAACAAACCGGTGATGCTGGCCGATATCGGCACCGGAACAATCCGCATCGGCGGCATCTATAACATCAGCGAGGTCAACAACCTCGTCCCCTCCCTGCCCAAGGTTTTGCCGGTCTACCTGACCCAGAACCAGGATGGCAATCCCGTCCTCAACTCCATCCCACGTAAAGCGCCCAAGGGCTGAGGCTTCTGCCTGTCCCTGCGGGCCTGATTGCGCCCGCAGTGTCCATTTCTGAAACACCCTCCTCCTCTGAGCGGCCCTGACAGCGCGGCTTCATCGTTTTGTCATACGCAGTGTTACATCACTGATACAACCTCCCGAAAGCATGACCTGCGGGCCGGCCATCGGGCTGGCATCGGCGCGGTGTATCAGCGCTGAAACAGCATGGCCATCACTTAGCCTGCTATGTTTCATATCTATCTGATTAACAACAACAAAACAAAAGCGGCACGCCTTCTGCTCTATTCCTTACAGCGCTGTTTAGGGTCAGCGCAACGAAAAAGGAATGCCGCCGTGATCACACTCACTCAAGGTTCGATGAATGTACTGCTGGTCAGCTGTGTACTCAGCATCGGCGTCAGCGTTCCGAGCTTTGCTGCCGACGGTGTCATCGTGACCGGGCGTGAAGTGCAAGGTCATATGTACGGTCGCGCATCGTTCGGTCCAGACCCCTACCCCACCACTGCCAACGCCAATCCCAGCAGAGAAATCAACAGTGCCACCTCAAGTGAACTCAGTGATTTGGATATCGGCGGCATCAGCAGTGGCTCGAGCATCGCCCGTTCCATACAGACTGCGGGGAACTTGTCTGGCGTGACCTCCACGCAAAGCAGCATGTCGACACTGGGTACCGGTGCAACGGCCGGCCACGGCGCGGGCAGCAGCATGGGCGGTCAGATCAGCAACTCGATCCAGCGCGGCATGGCCCCCCTGAACAACATTGGCAACATGATGGGGGGCAAGTAATGAATCGCACTCTTCTGATCCTCGCCCTGCTGAGCAGCACCACTGCATGGGCAGACGACTCCGCGGTGATCAACAACAGCGGAAAAAACTACAACGGCAACTTCTCGATCAACCAGTCGGCCGGCATCCAACAGCAAACGGCCAACAACCGTGCCATCACACTGGGTGGACAAGCCACCACCGTCAATATCCAAAACCTGAACGGCAAGGTCGATCCGTCGCTGAACGCCAAGGCCGCGATCGCAGGAACTTCTTTTACCAATGGCAACGGCATGCTGGGCATCAACCAGACAGCCGGGGCGAATAACCAATCAATCAATGCCGTGCGGGTCAGCATCAACCCTGGCCCGCAAAGCATCGACGACAGCGTCCTGTTGCAGCAGAACACGACGACGCTGGCAACCGACTCAGGGTTCACCCCTACCACTGGCAGTCGCCAGGTCGTCACAAGCGACCAGGCCTTCACAGGCAGCCGAGGAGTGATTCAGGTGAACCAGAGTGCAGGGGTGGGGAACCGAGTGGCTAACACCCTGGGCATCACTATCAAGTAAATGCTTGGTAGTACTCGCTAGACCGTACCAACACTTAACCAACTAAATTAGAAGCAAGGAGAAACACCATGAAACCTCAAATGGCTCTGAAACCAATGGTTTTCGCTCTGGCCGCGCTGATGGCTGCTGCTGCACAAGCAAATGGTGGTGGCTGGCATCCGGCCCCTCAACCTACCGGGGTTGTGGCCGCTGTTGTGACAGACGTACAAAATAGCGCTGGCAACAAGTTCGACGACACCAAAACCGAAAACAACGCTTCGGCCGATGGCTCGGTAAACAGCAACAGTGGTAACACTGGGGTCAACGTCCAGGCTGGCAGTGGCAACCAAGCAGACAACTCTGCTGCCATCTCCAGCGCCAAAGGCGACTTCGCGTCGGTATTCGCCGTGGTCGATGTCAATCAAAACAGCTTGCTGAACACCTACTCCAACAAAGGCACGCAAAACAACGCCTCCCTGGACAACTCGCTTAACAGCAACTCTGGCAACCTGGGTTACAACGGCCAGGCCGGTCAAGGCAACCAGGGTAAAAACAACATGGCAATCACTACCGCTGACGGCAAAAATATCGCGGCAGCGGCCAACACCGAGCAAAACTCGCTCGGCAACAGCTACCTGAACACTGCGGCTACCAGCCACGGTTATGGCCATGGCTATGGCGGCAAACCTCAGTATGTGTCCAACAACTCGAGCCTCGACAACTCGGTTAACAGCAACTCCGGCAACGTAGGCGTAAACCTGCAGTCGGGCTTGGGCAACCAAAGCAGCAACAGCCTGTCCATCGGTCAGGGTTGCAGCAGCTGCGCCAGCGGCGTTCGCTTCTGATCCAACGGGGCCTTGGCAACAAGGCCCTTTTTTATTCCAGTGTCCAACAGGTCATTCGATCATGCGCCTCGCGACCCTCACCCTCCTGATGTTGCTCACCGGCCCAACATGGGCAGGCACGATGGCGATCTCCGCCATGCCCGGCGGTGCAGTCATCTATAAAAAGGTCGAGAGTATCCGTGAGCGTCGGTTCGCCAACCTGGTGGAACAGAAAACCGATTTCAGCTGCGGTGCTGCGGCACTTGCCACCATCCTGCGTCAAGCCTACTGGCTGGACGTCGACGAAGAACACATCATCAAAGGCATGCTGGTCAACGCCGACCAGAACCTGGTACGCACCCAGGGTTTTTCCATGCTGGACATGAAGCGCTATCTCGAAAGCATCGGCATGCGTGCCCGGGGCTACAAGATCGCACCAGACACTCTGGTGACCGTGAAGATCCCTGTGGTGGTGCTGCTGGAAATCCGCGGCTACAAGCACTTCGTGGTGATGCAACGCGCAGACAAGGACTGGGTATACATCGGCGACCCGGTGCTGGGCCACAAACGCTATTCGCGCGACGATTTCGTCAAGGGTTGGAATGGCATCGTATTTGCGGTGTTGGGCGAAGGTTATGACAAGGCCAATGTCCTGCTTGACCCGCCTACCCCTCTCAGTGCCAAGAACAAACTGAATGAATTCAGACCCGTGGGCGATGCCGAGCTGATGGACTTCGGTTTTATCCAAAGCGACTTCTTCTAAGAAGCGCCATTAGGGGCAGGAAGCTCCAGGAGCGAGAGATGAACACTTCCCGTTGGCTGACGGTCTTGTGTCTGGCAGCCTCAATGCCCGCTTATGCTTCATCGGGGTTCAAGCCTATCGAACTGAAAGACTCGGAAATGGCCGAGTTGCGTGGTCGTTATGTGATGCCGGGGCGGATCATCAGCTTCGGCATCGTCATGAGCAGCACCTGGACCAACTCGGTGGGTGACTCGATCACCGGCAAAGCCAGCATGCAGATCGACAAGACGACCATCACCCCGCAGTTTTACGTACAGACCGTCGGCGTCAAAGGCACGGGCACCAACCAGACCACAGGCACCGGTTCGGTAGTCGGCGGCGCGGGCCTGGGCAGCGGCCAAGGCGTGACCCAAAGCGTGCGTGCGGCCGGCGATGGCAACACCGCTTACAACAATGTCGGCATCAACGTCACCGAAAACGGCCTCGCACCGGGCAACCTGGTGCAATCAGGCCAGGTGCTGGTCGCCGGAGGCGTGGTCACCGGCAGCAGTGCGGCAGGCGATGTTGCCGTTTCGGCCAGGAACGGTGGCTTGCAAATGGCCATTCAGGCCAATAACAACCAGGGCAACAGCCTTCAACAGATCGGTGCTGGCAATGTACTGCAAGGTACGGTGCTTACCGGCAACACGAATTTTGTCAACAATATGACCCAGCTCAACATTGTCATGGGCAACAGCCTGAACAATGGCGCGCTGAACTGCAATCTTGACCAACTCAAAGGCCTACGCACTCTCGGATATTGAACTACGCTGAGCCTCGACACTTTACGCATTAAAAAAGGACGGCTTATTTCATGCATCGATCGCTATCATTACGTGCGGTTGTTTGTTTAAGTACGCTCTTACCTGCGTCCATGTTGTATGCCGCGCCGGACGCCGATATCGAGACGCTCAAACAAGAACTCTTGGAACTCAAACAGCGTTACGACGTGCAGCAAAAGGCCCTGGCGGTGCTGGAACAACGGGTGCGCCAGGTCGAAGACCAGCCGGCGACTCCAGCACCCAAACGTCTGGCAAAATCCCCGTCGGACTTCAAAAAAGGTGGGACCACCGTCGCAGGTACAGGCGCGGCAGCTGCCTCCGGGGGAGCGGGTGGCGGCGGCAGTTCCTATGGGCAGTCGCTTAAGGATGACTCGGCGCCTGCGCAAAGCGTCAGCAACCTTTACAACGAAGCCAGCGGCTTCTTCGGCAACGGCAAATTCAGCTTCGAAACCGGCATAACTTATGCGCGCTACGACGCCCGTCAGTTGACCGTCAACGGTTTCCTCGCTCTGGACTCGATTTTCCTGGGTAATATCAACCTTGACCGAATCAAGGCGGATAACTGGACGCTGGACCTGACCGGACGCTACAACGTCGATAACCGCTGGCAATTCGACGTCAACGTGCCAGTGGTCTACCGCGAGTCCACCTACCAATCCGGCGGTGCCGGCAACAATGCCCAGGCCACGTCGGAAGCGTCAGTGACCCGCGACCCGACCATCGGCGATGTCAACTTCGGTGTCGCTTACAAGTTCCTCGACGAAACCGCCAACTTGCCGGATGCAGTCGTGTCGGTGCGGGTCAAGGCGCCAACGGGTAAAGAGCCATTTGGCATCAAACTGGTCAAGCAAACCACCAACGACAACCTCTACGTACCGGAAAGCCTGCCCACCGGCAATGGCGTCTGGTCGGTCACGCCGGGCATTTCCCTGGTCAAGACGTTCGACCCGGCGGTGTTGTTTGGCTCGCTCTCCTATACCCATAACTTCGAGGACTCGTTTGACGATATCAGCAGTGACGTGAATCAGAAGGTCGGCGGCAAAGTCCGCCTGGGTGACAGCTTCCAGTTCGGCGTCGGTGTCGCCTTCGCCCTCAACGAGAAGATGAGTATGTCGTTCTCGGTTTCCGACCTGGTCCAACGCAAGAGCAAGCTCAAGCCAGACGGCGGGGATTGGCAATCGGTGGTCTCCAGCGACGCCAACGCCGGTTACTTCAACGTGGGCATGACCATCGCGGCGTCGGATAACCTGACGATCGTGCCGAACCTGGCCATTGGCATGACGGATGATGCGCCGGACTTCACCTTCAGCCTGAAATTTCCGTACTACTTCTAAACCGCGCACAGGGAAAAGCCCCGCAACGATAAGGGTCGTTGCGGGGCTTTTCGGTTTACCCGCCCTAGCGGATCTGGTGTTTGTGCAACAACCGGTAGAACGTCGGCCGGGAAATCCCCAGCACACGGGCCGCGACACTCAGGTTGTCGCTGTGCCGGTTGAGCACATCGCACAGCGCCTGGCGTTCGGCGCGGTGTTTATAGTCTTCCAGTGTAGCCATCGGCGACGAAATTGCCTGCTGACTCTGCAAACCCAGATCAACGGCTTCGATTTGCCGCCCTTCGGCCAGCACCAGGCCTCGGCGCACGCGGTTGGCCAGCTCACGCACATTGCCCGGCCAAGGGTGGTGCCCCATGGCCACCAGGGCGTCTTCGCTGAAGCTGCGGGGGCGGCGCCCGGTTTCCTGGCTGTAGAAGCGCGCAAAGTGGTTGGCCAGCATGGCGACGTCACCGTGGCGCTCGCGCAACGGCGCCGTGACCACTTGCAACACATTCAAACGGTAATACAAGTCTTCACGAAACGTACCCTTCGCCACAGCGGCTTCCAGGTCGACGTGGGTCGCCGCCAGCACCCGCACATCCACCGGGATCGGCTGGCTGCCGCCGACGCGTTCGATCTGTTTCTCCTGCAGGAATCGCAGCAGGTTGGCCTGCAGCTCCATCGGCAAATCGCCGATCTCATCAAGAAACAACGTGCCGCCATTGGCCGCTTCGATCCGCCCGACCTTACGCTGGTGGGCGCCGGTAAACGCGCCCTTTTCGTGGCCAAACAGTTCGGATTGGATCAGGTGCTCCGGGATCGCGCCGCAGTTGATCGCGACAAACGGCTTGGCATGGCGCTGGGATTGGCGGTGCAGGGTTTTGGCCACCAGCTCTTTGCCGGTGCCGCTGTCGCCGCGGATCAGGACCGGGGACTCGGTGGGCGCCAATTTGGACAATAACTTGCGCAGCTCGCGGATCGGTCGGCTGTCGCCCAGCAGTTCATGTTCGGGCTCGTCCACCGCGGTGTAGCCCTTGCCCCGCAGCCGTGCCATGCCAAAGGCGCGGCCGAGGGTGACCTGCACCCTGGACACATCGAACGGCAAGGTATGGAAGTCAAAAAACCATTCGCAGACAAAATCGCCGACGTTCTGCAAGCGCAACACTTCTTGGGTGAGCACCGCGATCCACTCGGTGCCGCTGCGGCTGATCAGTTCCTTGACGGCTTCGGGCCGCTCCAGGTGATACGGCTGCAAGCGCAGCAAGCCGACATCGCAGGATCGCTCCCCCACGGCCGCCAACGTACAACTGTCCACCTCCCACCCCGCCGCCCGCAAACCCGGTAACAACTCATAGCAGTCATCACAGGGGTCGACCACGAGCAAGCGGCGCTGCACAGGTGTAACAATCATGACTATTCCTTGGCGCCAGAATTGCTAAAGTTATTTATAAACAAAGGTTTGTGACGCCCGGGAGTTACAGTATCAAAATCTTGACAGTTGCCTTGTATCGTTTTGCTATATGTCTTGGCAAAAAGCCACTCGACCGTCACATCCCAGCAAAAAAGTTGTACCTGCCGAATCGCGTATTCAGCTTTCAAAACAGCCGCTTACATGACGCCAATCACGGAAAGTTGAAAATTGTTGCTCTAACATGTGACCCGTACCCCGCCATCGCGCATCAGTACAAGTAACTCGCCGCACGGTCAGCCCAGCCGACGGCACTCACTTGATTGGGCATTTAGAGAGAAGACCCACATGAACGCCCCGCTCCGCATCAACGAAGCTCTTTTGATCGCAGACCGTGCTTTCCAACCCTTCCAGTGCGTGGCCTGGCACGATGGCAACGGTGCCCTCAGCCTGAGCGTCATCGACCGCACCAATACCCGCATCGGCACTAAACAACTGTCGTCGAGCGCGTATACCGACCCGGCACAACTGGAAGATTTGTTGTTGCAGGCGCGCGCCGAGCTCGATAAAGATGGCTACCAGTTGCAGTCCTGGGCCATGCCGAAGTAATCCGAAACTGCAACTTGCGAGCACTGTGTTGTAAAAGACAGGGCTCGCAAGTTCAGTATTAAACGCCGATGGTCTAACTTGGCGTATCGAACACTTTGTGTGGCACCTTGAGAATAAACCTCTCGATCGCTTGCGCCGCACCGTCCTCGAGATTGCTGCCGGTGACCACATCGGCCTGGCGCTTGACGGGCTCTTCAGCCTGCCCCATGGCAATCGACAATCCGGCCACATGAAACATTGCCGGGTCGTTGCCACCATCGCCGATCACTGCGGTCTGTGCCAACGGCACTCCGAGGTGCGCGGCCAAGGCTTTCAAGGCCTCGCCTTTGTTGGCTTTCATGGCGGTCACATCCAGGTAGATCGGTTGCGAACGCGAGACCTGGGCCAAGCCCTGCACCTTGGGCTGCAATTGCGCTTCCAGCTCCATCAATAATTGCGTGTTGCGACTGGCGGCGACGATCTTGTCGACCCGATCCAGGTACGGTTCAAAACTCTCCACCACCAGCGGCCCATAACCCAGGCCAGCGGTTTCAACCGCCACCATGGGCCCGGGCGGATCGCGCCGCAGCCATTCACCATCGGCAAACAGCCAGACTTCCACGTCCGGCTCGCCGGAAAACAGCGCCAATGCCACCAGCGCCGCCTCCGCCGGCAGCCGGTGCGCGACCAGCACGCTGCCGTCAGGGTTGACCAGTGTGCCGCCATTGAAGCCCGCCACCGGCACGTCGATGCCAAACGCTTCGACCATGTGCATCATGGCCTTGGGCGGACGCCCGCTGGCCAGGCTGAATAACACGCCGGCTTCACGCAAGGCGCGAACCGTTGAAAGGGTGCGTTGGGTCGGGGTGTGATCCGGGCGCAACAAAGTGCCGTCCATATCACTCAACACAAACCGGATGGGATGCTTCGCAGTATCACTCATCCGAGCGAGTGCCAGGCACGGCCATCGCGGGCCAGCAACGCATCGGCCGCCGCCGGACCATCTTCACCGGCCTTGTAGGCCTGGATCCCGTCGTCTTCCTTCCACGCATCGAGAAACGGCTGCACCGCACGCCAGCCGTTTTCGATGTTGTCGGCGCGCTGGAACAGGGTCTGGTCGCCGGTCATGCAGTCGTAGATCAAGGTTTCGTAACCCGTCGACGGCTGCATTTCGAAGAAGTCTTCGTAGGCAAACCCCAACTCAATGTTGGCCATGTCCAAGGTCGGCCCAGGCCTTTTCGCCAGCAGGTCGAACCACATGCCTTCGTTGGGCTGGATCTGGATCTTGAGGAACGTGGGCCGCAGCTCATTCACTTCGGTGTCGCGGAACTGCGCATAAGGCGCCGGCTTGAAGCAGATCACGATCTCGGTATCGCGAATGCTCATGCGTTTGCCGGTGCGCAGGTAGAACGGCACACCCACCCAGCGCCAGTTGTCGATCATCACTTTCAGGGCGACAAACGTTTCGGTGCTGCTGTCGGGCGCGACGTTGGCTTCGTCGCGATAACCGGGAACCGGCTTGCCACCAATCTCTCCGGCGCTGTACTGGCCACGCACCGAATTGGCCCGCGCATCCTCTGCGGACCAGGGGCGCACGGCACCGATCACCTTGGCCTTTTCACCCCTCACAGCGTCGGCGCCAAACGCCGCTGGCGGTTCCATGGCGACCATTGCCAGCAGCTGGAACAGGTGATTGGGCACCATGTCACGCAGGGTGCCGGTTTTTTCGAAGAAATTGCCCCGGGTTTCCACGCCGACGGTTTCGGCGGCGGTGATCTGTACGTGGTCGATGTAATGGTTGTTCCAGAACGCCTCGAACAGCACGTTGGAGAAGCGGCTGATCAGGATGTTCTGTACCGTTTCCTTGCCCAGGTAATGGTCGATGCGATAGATCTGCTTCTCGCTCATCACCTTGAGCAAACAGGCGTTCAAGGCTTCGGCGGTGGCCAGGTCGGAACCGAACGGCTTTTCGATCACCACGCGGCGGAAGTGATCGTCGCTCTCCGTCAACAAACCGGCACTGCCCAGGCGCTGCACCACGTCACTGAAGAAGCGCGGCGCGGTGGCCAGGTAGAACACCGCATTGCCGGTGCCGCTGTCGGCAATTTTTTCGGCGATGTCCGCGTAGGTGCTGTCGTCGAGGAAATCACCCTCGACGTAGCTGATACCTTTGGCCAACTGCGCCCACAGCTGTGGGTCCAGTGCGTTGCCGGCATTGCCCTTGACCTTGCTCGCGGCTTCGGTGCGAATGAAGTCCTCGAGTTTCTTGGCAAAGTCGGCATCGCTGATGGCGTTGTGATCAACGCCGACAATGCGCAAGCCATTGCCCAGCAGCCCGTCACGACTCAGGTTGTACAGCGCCGGCATAAGCAGGCGCTTGACCAGGTCGCCGTGGGCACCAAACAGAAACAGCGTGGTGGGAGGAGCGGGTTCGGCCTTGGGTTTCTTGCCGTTGGCGGTCATTTTTTGGACGTCTCCACGTGACCACCGAAGCCAAAGCGCATGGCAGACAACATCTTGTCACCGTAGGTGCTCTGCTGGCGCGAGCGGAAACGCGCAAACAACGACGTGGACAGCACCGGCACCGGCACGGCTTGTTCCATGGCGGCTTCGATGGTCCAACGGCCTTCGCCGCTGTCGGCAACCGAGCCGGAGTAGCCCTCGAGTTTCGGGTCGGTGGCCAGGGCGTCGGCGGTCAGGTCCAGCAGCCAGGACGACACCACGCTGCCACGACGCCAGACTTCGGCGATATCGGCAACATTCAGGTCGAAACGTTGGTCTTCTGCGAGGTTTTCCGAGTTTTTGGTCTTGAGGATGTCAAAGCCTTCGGCAAACGCCTGCATCATCCCGTACTCGATACCGTTGTGAATCATCTTCACGAAGTGCCCCGAACCTGCAGGGCCGGCATGAATGTAACCGTGCTCGGCGCGGGGGTCTGCGGCGGCCGAGCGGTCCTTGGTACGCGGGATGGAACCCAGGCCCGGCGCCAGGCTGGCGAAGATCGGATCAAGGCGCTGCACGGTCGCGGCGTCGCCGCCGATCATCATGCAGTAGCCACGCTCCAGGCCCCAGACGCCGCCCGAGGTGCCGACGTCGACGTAGTGCAGGCCTTTTTCCGACAGGGCCTTGGCACGACGCACGTCGTCCTTGTAGTTGGTGTTGCCGCCGTCGATGATCACGTCACCGTGGTCCAGCAGGTCGCTCAGTTCATTGATGGTGTTTTCGGTGGGGTCGCCTGCCGGCAACATCACCCACACAGCGCGGGGCTTCTGCAGCCCGGCGACCAGCGCCTTCAAATCGGCAACGCCGGTGGCGCCCTCTTCGCTCAGGCCTTTGACAAATGCTTCGTTACGGTCGTAAACAACGGTGGTATGCCCATTGAGCATCAGGCGCCGCGCAATGTTACCGCCCATGCGGCCTAGTCCAATAATCCCCAGTTGCATGTGCTGATGCTCCTAACTACTAAAAAATGTGTGACATAGTTTATAGCGCAATGAGGCTAATGAGGGTTAGTTCAGAGCGGATCGGTATAGTTTCATGAGAAAAAGTAGCCAGCATTTCACCATTACCGCCGCAAAAGTCACACGACCGCCAAAAATAAAAAAGTTCCCTTGATACATAAAAGAATTCAGAATTGCTTCCGACTGATGCCCAGAACCTCCAATCATGCGTTCTGGCACCGCGATCTACCGGCTATTTGCGAGGTAAGCAATGAGCACAGCACAGATGACCCGCCCGCCACAGACCCTCTACGTCAGCATCCGTCGCGACGAGTTGCGCCAATTGAAGGCCGAACGCGACCAACTGCAACAGGAAGTCTTGCGCCTGCGCTCGCACCTGCAAGGCCAGCTGGATCAGCCTTCCAGCACACAGCCCGCCCTCTGCTGAGCGGTTTTGTAAGGTAACTCCTACAAAAAACTCACAAAGTTTTCACATCTCCTTCACGATACTCGCGCCCGAAGGGCCGCCTTACACAAGGGCGGCCTCTGCTGCGTGCGTCCCTGCGCGTCAGCTGAAAAATTATCGGGTTGGAGCGCTGGATGGCGATGTTCAAACGCAGCACTACGTCTGCGAAAGGTTTTGATTGGGCCGGCCTGGGTTGGCTGTTCCTGTTCTTCTGGTACTTCTCGGGTATTACCCAACTGCTGATTCAACTGACCGGCACTTCCGGTTTCAGTGGCTTTCGCCAAGCCTTCTTCATGAGTGCGCTGTGGTTGGCGCCGATGTTGTTATTCCCGCGCCGTACTCGCCTGCTGGCCGCCTTGATCGGAGTGGTGCTGTGGGCTTGCTCCATGGCCAGCCTGGGTTATTTCTTCATCTATCAGCAGGAATTCTCCCAGAGCGTCATCTTCATCATGTTCGAGTCGAACATTTCTGAAGCGGGCGAATACGCCACCCAATATTTCGCCTGGTGGATCGTGCTGGCATTCATTGCCCACACCGCCTTCGCCATCTTCCTGTGGACGCGCTTGCGCCCGGTTTACCTGCCGCGCGGCCAGTCGATACTGGCAGCGGTAGCCATTGTGCTGGCCGTCGTCGGCTACCCGTTGGTCAAGCAGATCGCCACGAGCGAAACCATGGAACTGGCCATCGACCGCTTCGAAACCCGCATCGAGCCGGCTGTGCCGTGGCAGATGATCGTCGCCTACCGCCGCTACACCGAGCAACTGGACAACATGCAAGGCATGCTGACCAGCGCCAGCCAGATCCCGCCGTTGAAAAACCTCAAGGACAGCATGGCCGGCCAGCCTTCGACCCTGGTGCTGGTGATCGGCGAGTCCACCAACCGCCAACGCATGAGCCTCTATGGCTACCCGCGCAATACCACGCCGGAGCTGGACAAGCTGCGTGACCAGTTGGCCGTGTTCGACAACGTCATCACCCCGCGCCCCTACACCATTGAAGCGCTGCAACAGGTGCTGACCTTCGCCGACGAAGAGAACCCGGACCTGTACCTCAAGACGCCGTCGATTGTCAGCGTGATGAAACAGGCCGGTTACAAGACCTTCTGGATCACCAACCAGCAGACCATGACCAAGCGCAACACCATGCTCACGACCTTTTCCGAACAGGCCGACGAGCAGGTCTACCTGAACAACAACCGCAACCAGAACGCCCGCCAATACGACGGTGACGTGCTGGCGCCCTTCGCCAAGGCCCTGACCGACCCCGCCGAGCGCAAGCTCATCGTGGTCCACCTGCTGGGCACGCACATGAGCTACCAGTACCGCTATCCGCCAACCTTCGAGAAGTTCACCGATCGCCAGGGTGTTCCGGACGCTATCACCGATGCCCAGTTGCCGATCTACAACAGCTACGACAACGCGGTGCTGTACAACGACTTCGTGGTGTCGAGCCTGATCAAGGACTACGCCAAGACCGACCCCAACGGTTTCCTGCTGTACCTGTCGGACCACGGTGAAGACGTATTCGACTCCGCCGGCCACACCACCCTGGGCCGCAACGAAGGCAAGCCGACGGCGCCGATGTACACCATCCCGTTCATGGCCTACGCCTCACCGAAATGGCGCGAAACCCACGACTGGAAATTTGCCGGCGACCTGCAACGGCCCTACAGCAGCTCGCAGCTGATCCACACCTGGGCCGACTTGGCCGGCCTGAATTTCGATGAGCTGGACCACAGCAAAAGCCTGGTCAGCGACAGCTTCAAACCGCGCCCGTTGTTGATCGGCAACCCCTATGAGCGCCAGCAGAAAGCGCTGATCGACTTTAGCCTGATCAAACCGAAGACGGCCGAAAACGCCGACGTGGTGCTCAAGTAAATACCGCCTTGTAACAGAACGATAACAATCATTCTCGTTTACACCTAAAGTTCCACGCCTCCTTTCGTCTTTGAGCCAAGGCCTTTTCATACTGAGAAGGCCGCAAAGACGACAAGGAGTCTTCCGCGATGTTCGCGCCCTTTACCCGTTCCATGACCGTTACCCTCGGCCTGTTCAGCCTGGCGCTGAGCCCGGAACTGCTGGCTGAAACCGACCCCGAACAGACACCCGCCACCGCGCTGGAGCTGGGCAGCACCCACATCAGCGCCGAAGGCCTGGGCGCCAATACCGAGCACACCGGGGCCTATACCACCGGCTCGATGAGTACCGCCACCCGGCTGAACCTGTCGATCAAGGAAACGCCTCAATCCATTTCGGTGGTCACCCGCCAACAGATGGACGATTTCAATCTCAATACCCTGACCGACGCTTTGCGCCAGACCACCGGCGTGACGGTCCAGCATCTGGATTCGGACCGGCCCGGGTATTCCTCCAGGGGTTATTCGATCAATAACTTCCAGGTGGACGGCATGCTCAATACGTTCGGGCGCATGAAGTCCGACTCGGACACCATCATCTACGACCGTATCGAAGTAGTACGCGGCGCCACTGGCCTGACAACCGGTGCCGGCGACCCCTCGGCGACCGTCAACATGATCCGCAAGCGCCCGACCGCGCAATGGCAAGCCAAGACCGGCGTCAGCGGCGCCAGCCATGACAACTACTACAGCTACCTGGATGTGGGCGGCCCGCTGGCCTTTGACGGACGGCTGCGCGGGCGCACGGTGATGGCTTACCGTGACAGCCAATCCTTTCGCGACAACTACGCGCTGCAACGGGAAGTCGGCTACGGCATTCTGGAGGCCGACCTGACGGACGACACCGTGGTAGCCGTCGGCTTCGACTACCAGAACAAGCACGTGCAAGGCAGCTCCTGGGGCACCCTGCCCTACTGGAACAGCGACGGCAGCAAGGCCCGCCTGTCGCGCTCGGCCAACCTCGCGGCCGACTGGAGCTCCTGGCCCCTGAAGGACAAGACCACCTTCGCCTCCATCGATCACACACTGGCGACGGACTGGCGCCTGAAAGCCGCCTACACCCATCGGCAAAGCGATACCGACGGCAAGGTATATTACGGCGGCGCCGGTTTTCCGAATGCCGATGGCAGCGGCATGACGGCCTGGACCAACCAGATGGTCGGCACCTCGAAAATGGATGTGGTCGACTTCAACCTGGCGGGCACCTACGCGCTGTTGGGGCGCGAGCATGCGTTGATGCTGGGTTATGGCGAATCCGAGCAGCGCGACACGTCACCCTTCCAACGTTTTTCAACGCCCCAAGGCTACGAGACCATCGAAGACTGGAAGCACATGGGCGGCATCGGCAAATTCCCCGACCGCACCACCGGCCTCAAGGGCGAACATAGCAGCAAAAAACAAAAGGCCGGCTACCTCGCCACACGCTTGAGCTTGACCGACACGCTGCATGCGGTACTGGGCAGCCGCTATGGCAGCTGGGAAATCGAAAGCGCCTCGCCCACGTACAACCTCGACAATCAATTGACCGCCTCAAGCAAATCCAGCCAGACCCACACAGACATGTGGACACCTTACGCGGGCCTGCTCTACGACCTGACGCCGGAATACACGGTGTACGCCAGCTACACCGACATCTTCAACCCGCAGGACGAGCGCAACGCCAGCAAGCAGTACCTCGAACCAGTGGTCGGCAGTAACTACGAAATCGGCCTCAAGGGCAGCCTGCTCAACGAACGTTTGAACCTGGCCACCGCGTATTTCTGGAGCACCCAGGATAACGTCGCCGAACTCGACAATGCGGCCCCGCCGGACCCGATCACCCGCGAGCAGTTCTACAAATCCGGTGGCAAGAGCAACAAGGTGCAGGGCTTTGAAGTGGAGGTGTCCGGCGAAGTCATGCCGGACTGGAACCTCACGGCGGGCTACACCTACACCCATTCGCTCAACGGCGACAAACAACGCAACAACACCGGCCAGCCGATGAATATGCTGAAGGTGTCGACAGCCTATCGTTTACCGGGCGAATGGCGCGGGTTGACGGTGGGCGGCGCGGTGAACTGGCAGAGCGACTTCTACGACTTCGCCGAGCGGCCGATCGGCGGCCGGGACCAAGAGGGTTACCTGCTCACCGAATCCACCAAGATCACCCAACAGGCCTATACCGTGGTCAACCTGATGTCGCGCTACCAGTTCGACGAGCATGTTTCGGCTTCGGTTAACGTCAATAATCTATTCGATGAAAAATATTATGAACGCGTCGGCTTTTATAATGGCGTGTACTGGGGCGACCCGCGCTCGATAACCTTGGCACTCGACTGGAAACTCTAACCAGCCTCCACCGAAGTTAACAACATTGTTAACTTCGGGAGTTCCCCACGTTAATACCCACTTAATAAGCTGCCCGCACAATCGCCCCATGAATCTGATCAAGGACCGAGCGGATACCGACCACACTGAATGGGAACACCTTGATGAAACCCTCGATTTTGATGCTTGCCGGCCTGCTGACCCTGACTTCCGCGGCGGCTTTTGCAGAAGGCGGCTCGGAGCGCTCGAAGGAGTTCTACAATAACTTCACCTTCACGCAGCAGAAATTCCACGGCAGCAATGAACAAACTGCCTCCGCTGACGGTAAAACTTTAAAGCGCGACACAGCTGATCAATCCAGCACCGAGGCACAACCTAAAAGTTAAGTTAACTTTTATTTAACTCGCATCACCCTGTGCCAATCCGCTCTGTTGGCAAAGGTTAACTTGGCGCCATTCAATGGCGCCCTTTTTTTGCCTGTGCCTTATTACAGTGGTTTGTTCCAGAACAACATACGCCCATGGGCCGGATCAAATACCGAGTCGTCAAAACCGAACTTGCGGTACGCCGACTGCGCCACAGCATTGCCCTCGAGCACTTCCAGGGTGATCTTGCAGCAGCCACGCTGACGGGCGATTTCCTCGACCTTCTGCAGCATTTTCTGGCTCAGCCCCAGGCCCCGGAACCGATTCATCACGGCGACATCGTGGACATTGACCAACGGACGACAGGCGAAGGTGGAAAACCCTTCAAAGCAATTGACCAATCCCGCAGGCTCGCCGCCCACGAATGCCAGGACACTGAACGCATGCGGGCGCTTGGCCAGTTCAGCCGGCAGTTGTTGCAACAGGTCGGAGGGCAGGCTGTGGCCGCCCCCCATTGGGTCTTCAGCGTAATGATTGAGCAGCAGGGCAATGGCCTCGGCATGCACAGGATTGGTGTAGCTGGCTTGCAGCACCAGGATTTCAGGGGTATCCATTTCCGTCCTCGATAACGACAAACAAGGGAATCAGTTCCCTTTGAGGAGGACGATTGTAAGCGTGGAGCAGGCGCCAGATGAAGGAGATTAACTACAAATAGCTGCCAGAAGGCGCGAAGGTTACCCACATCAAAAGCAGCCATAGGACTTGCACCAGGCTTTTTCCTACCCCCCAAAGCGCTGCAATTGCATTTCCTGCAAGCGACTCAAGGTTCGTCGGAAAGGGAATTCCAGATAGCCTTCGGTGTAGAGGCTTTCCAACGGCACTTTAGCCTCGATGAACAGCGGCACCTTGCGGTCGTAGCATTCATCCACCAGGGCGATAAAGCGCCGCACGCTGTCATCGTGTACTGACAACTCGGGCAATTCGCGATCACCGGCCGCTACTCGCTGGACACCGTCCTCGGTGCCTCGGGCAATCCGTCCCGGTCGCTTTTGTGCACTCAGGTTGGGGACCTCACCCAACAGGATCGCCTTGAAACGATCACACAGCAGCATGAAATCCATCGCTGCCAAAGGTTGCTCGCACAGGTCGGCATACCGGCACCACAACACCGTGTCGCTGGCCTGCACCGCCACGATGCAGCGATGACCGACACTGATCGGGCCATGGCGCACCGCTTGGCCCTCGCTCAATTGCTCGAACACCGCCGCCAGCGCATCCGGCTGATCGACCCAATAACGTTGCAGACCGACACCCGGGTGCAAGCGATGGTCTTCACCACCGTCCACCGCCACCACGTGCATGTGCTGCTTGATCGCCGCAATGCCCGGCAGGAAACGCTCGCGATTGAAGCCACCGGCGTAGAGCTGTTCGGGCGGTTGATTGGAGGTGCAGACCATCACCACGCCTTCTTCGAACATCACCTGGAACAAACGGCCAAGGATAATTGCATCACCGATGTCACTGACGAACAACTCGTCAAAACACAGCACGCGTACCTCTTGGGCCAGCTCACGGGCCAGCGCTTGCAACGGGTCATGGGTGCCGGTGAGCTGGAACGAACGCTGGTGTACCCAACCCATGAAGTGATGGAAATGCTGGCGCCGCGCAGGCACGCGCAGACTCAGGTAAAACTGGTCCATCAGCCAGGTTTTACCCCGACCCACCGGGCCCCAGAGGTAAACCCCGAGAATCGGCGAGCGCCCCTGGTGCAAGGCTTGGTGGCAGGTCTGCAGGGCATCCACCGCACGGCGCTGGGCATCGTCGGCGACGAAGCCCAGTTGGGTGGTGGCGTATTGATAAGCGGCGAGCGGCGAGTCGAAAGTCATGCGCGCCATTATGACTTACAAGGAGATATCCAACCGTGAAATCTTGCCCTGTTCGTTCAAGCGAAAGGTGTAGCGCAGCTCCAGCGGGCTGCCGGGGAAGTTGCCGGAAACCACATTGCTGACCAATACCTTGCCGGTGCGATGCTGCACGTTGAGCACTTCGACCCTGGGCTGATAACGCTGCGCGGTGTCTTCCATCCAACGTGCGATGGCGGCGGTACCGACCTGATGCGCGCCCTCATCGAACACGTTGGCGTCGTCAGCAAAACAATGGGCGACGGCCGAAGTGTCGCAGGCATTAGTTGCCGCAATGTAGGCGGCGATGGCCGGGGCCAGATCAGCGTGGGACATGGCACAGCTCCTTTGTGATGATTTATGACGCCATGCTAAACCAGGGCTGTGTCAGTTTTTGTCAGGAGTGAACGGCGAGGAATGCTGCTGCTCCATCAACTTGCGCCAGCCCCGCAACCAATCACTGCGGCGCCCCGGATAGCGCTCGCCGCGGGACTCAGCGGCAGCCACGCGATCGGTGCGAAAGGTGCGATACGCGTCTCGCAGTTCGCACCAGGCCACGATCACCCGCACCTCATTGAGAAAACCCAGCGCCAGGGGCCAGATCAGCCGCTGGCTCTGGGTCTGGCTCGCGTCGGCGTAATCGATGTGCAGCTTGGCCTGGTTGCGAATGGCTTCGCGAAACACATTGAGCGGTACGCGGTTTTCCGGGTAGCCAAACCCTGGCGGGCCAGGTAGCAGCGTCGGGTTGCGTAACGCTTCCTGGGCGGCGGGGTCCAGCACGTCGGCAATTTTTGCCAAGGCGTTGGCCGCGGCATGGCTCAAGACATCGTCGCCACGCTGATCCACATAGCGCAGACCAAGCACGATGGCTTCGGTTTCCTCGGCATTGAGCATCAAGGGCGGTAAAAACAGCCCGCTGCGCAACACATACCCAACTCCGGCCTCGCCAAAAATAGGCGCGCCCAGCGCGGTCAATTCGGCGATGTCGCGATACAGCGTGCGCTCGGACACCTCCAACTGCGCCGCCAGTACGGCAGCGGTCACCGGACGCTTCTTGCCCCGCAGAGCCTGGAGCAAAGTCAGTAGACGAGTGGTACGCGACACGTTGAGCCCATCAAAAAAAGAAAGTGGCACAGCTTATCAGAGCACCCTGTCAGAAAATGTCAGCAGCCGCTCGGCCGCCGATTATCCGGGACGAAAAAAAACGGCCTGTCGGCCGTTTTTTTTAATTGCGTGGTTTACGCAAGGCTCTTGCTGACCACCTCGAACACATCGCTCGACAGCTCACCGGAAGCTCGAATACGTTCCAGTTCCGCCTTCATCAGCGCCTGCCGCGCGCTGTCGTATTTGCGCCAGCGGGTCAACGGCGCCAATTGGCGCGAGGCGATCTGCGGGTTGAAGCCGTTCAACTGAATCACCAGGTCCGCCAGGAAACGATAGCCCGAGCCGTCCGCGGCGTGGAAGTTGATCAGGTTCTGCCCGGCAAACGCGCCCACCAGTGCACGCACTTTGTTCGGGTTCTTGATGGTGAACGCCGGATGCTCCATCAACGCCTTGACCCGCGCCAGCCCGCCCGGCAACACGCTGCCAGCCTGCACGCTGAACCACTGGTCCATGACCAGCGGGTTGTCCTTGAAGTTCTCGGCAAACACCGCCAAGGCCTTGGCTTTTTCCGCCTCGAACGGCGAATTCACCAACACCGCCAACGCGGTCAGGCGTTCGGTCATGTTGTCGCTGGTGTCGAACTGGTCCAACGTCGCCGCCAGCACTTGCGGCTTGCCGCTGAGCATCAGGTACGACAGCGCAATGTTCTGCAAGGCACGCCGGGCAAAGTGCTCGGCAGCCGCTACATACGGGGTTTGCTTGGACAGTTCGCGGTTGGCCTGGTAGCGCAGCCACAAGCCGTCGAACAACTGGTCGGCCAGTTGCTTGCGGGCGAATTCACGGGCGGCATGAATGGCGTCGACGTCGGCCACTTCGCTGATTTCCGTCAGGTAGGCCTCACCCGGCAACGAGAGCATTTCGGCGACCATCGCCTGGTCCAGGCTTTCGTCGCTCAATACCGTGCGCAGAGCGTCGATCAGGCGCTGATCCAGCTTCAGCGGCTGACCCGCCTGGTACTGGCCAATCAGCTCCTGCAACACCTGCACCGACAGTTGCTGGCCGGCATCCCAGCGATTGAACCCGTCGCTGTCGTGCTGCATCAGGAACATCAACTGATCACGGGTGTACGCAAAGCTCAGTTTCACCGGCGCCGAGAAACCGCGCAGCAGCGAAGGCAGCGGCTGTTCGTTGATATCGACGAAGGTAAAGGTCTGCTCGGCCTCGGTCACCGAAATCACGCGGGACGTGCCGGCAGCACTTGCCTCACCGGCCAGGCGCAACGCGACAGCAGCACCCTTGCCGTCCAGCAGGCCCAATGCCACTGGAATCACGAACGGCAGCTTTTCCACCTTGTCCGGGGTTTCCGGGCAGCTTTGGCGGAAAGTCAGGCTGTAGGTTTTGGCCGCAGCATCGTAGGAATCACTCACCGCCAAGCGCGGCGTACCGGCCTGGCTGTACCAGCGCTTGAACTGGCTGAGGTCGGCACCGTTGGCGTCTTCCATGGCCTTGATGAAGTCGTCGCAGGTCACGGCCTGACCGTCATGACGCTCGAAATAGAGGTCGCTGCCTTTGCGGAAGCCTTCGGCGCCGAGCAAGGTGTGGATCATACCGACCACTTCCGAGCCCTTTTCGTACACGGTCAGGGTGTAGAAGTTGGAGATCTCGATAAAACTTTCCGGGCGCACGGCGTGGGCCATGGGGCCGGCGTCTTCGGCGAACTGGTGAGTGCGCAGGTACGCCACATCCTGAATGCGCTTGACCGTGGCTGAGTTCATGTCCGCAGAGAAGCCCGAGTCGCGGAACACGGTGAAGCCTTCCTTGAGCGACAGTTGGAACCAGTCGCGGCAGGTCACGCGGTTGCCCGACCAGTTGTGGAAGTATTCATGCGCGACGATAGCCTCGACCCGCTGATGCGCGGCGTCGGTGGCGGTTTCGGCGCGGGCCAGCACGGCGCTGGAGTTGAAGATGTTGAGGCCCTTGTTCTCCATGGCACCCATGTTGAAGTCGTTGACCGCGACGATCATGAAGATGTCGAGGTCGTACTCGCGGCCGTAGGTTTCTTCATCCCAGCGCATGGATTTTTTCAGGCTGGTCATGGCGTGCTGGCACTTGTCGATATTTTCCGGCTCGACATAGATACGCAGCGCCACGGAACGGTTGGTCATGGTGGTGAAGCGGTCTTCGACACACCACAAATCACCGGCCACCAGCGCGAACAGGTACGCCGGCTTCTTGAACGGGTCTTCCCAGGTCGCCCAGTGGCGGCCGTCTTCGCCAGGACCGCTGGCAATCGGGTTGCCGTTGGACAGCAGCACCGGGTAGCTGTGTTGCTCGGCGATCACGGTGGTGGTGAAGGTACTCATCACATCCGGACGGTCGAGGTAGTAAGTGATCTTGCGGAACCCTTCGGCCTCGCACTGGGTGCAGAACATGCCGCCGGACTTGTACAAGCCTTCGAGGGCCGTGTTGGTTTCGGGGTGGATCTTGACGCTGGTGTCGAGGGTGAAGGTCTCACTCGTGGGCTGCACGGTCAGGTGGCTGTCGGTCAACTGGTAGTCAGCGTCCGTCAATTCCCGGTCAGCCAGGTTCACGCTCAACAGTTCGAGCTGCTGACCGTCCAGCACCAGCGGCGGCAAGCCGGCGCCACGTGCGGGGTTACGGCGCATCACCAGTTGCGCGTGGACCAGGCTGTGGTCCTCGAACAACTCGAAGGTCAGGTGCGTCTCATCGATCAGGTAGTCCGGCGCCTGATAGTCCTTCAGGTAAATCATCTTCGGTTGTTCGGTACGCATGGGTGGCATCCTTTTACTGATGCACGGCGAGCTGGTAGGCCGTGTACTTGCGAATATTGATGACCCCGGTGTCGAAGATCAGGTATTGGCCCTTGATCCCCAGCAGCGTGCCTTCGGCAATCGGGTTCTTGTCCAGGTTGAAGCTGACGATCTTGGTCGGATACTGCTCGATCGGGTAACGGATTTCGATCGGTTCAATGTCGGCAATCGTTTGGATGGCTTGTAGGCCAAAGCGTTCCTGCAAACTCGCCAGGCCCTCGGCGCAAGACGCGAACAACTCATCGCGCACCTGCTTGAGGTCAACCGATTGTGCATCGCCCTTGAGCAAGGCCCGCCAGTTGGTCTTGTCGGCGACCTGGCTGCGGAACAGGTCTTCGACGAAACCGGACTGCTGGCGCGTGGACACCCGCACGATCGGCAGCGCCTGGCTGGCGCCCTGGTCGAGCCAACGCGTGGGCAATTGGGTGGCGCGGGTGATGCCGACCTTGATCCCCGACGAATTGGCCAGGTAGACCACATGGTCGGTCATGCAGAACTGCTCGCCCCACGCCGGATCACGGCAGGTGCCGGCGGCGTAATGACAACGCTCGGGACTCATGATGCACAGGTCGCACTGAGCCAGCTTGGTCATGCACGGGTAGCAATAACCCTGGCTGAAGCTGGTCTTGGTCTTGCGGCCGCAATGGCTGCAATGGATCGCACCCAGGTACTCCAGGCGCACATGGGTACCGATCAACGGGTTGACCGGCACCTCGGTATCGCCCAGACGAAACGCATATTGAACGGTCGGCTCACCGAGTTGCGCCGACATTTTGCTGACTGCACCGCGACCGATTTCAATCAATGGATCGCGTCCGACTTGAACAGGATGTTCGGCACCGTGGTCGACTTCGATTCACACTCCTGCGTTCCCATGTAGCCGGTGCGCTGGTCTTCCGGCAGGTTCTGGATCTCCCAGGCGATCATCGCTTGCAGCGACAGCTCCCGCTGCTCGGCGGTGAGCTTGCGGCCATCAGACCATTTGCCGATTTCCACGGCGAGCTTGAGGCTCCGGTAGATGTCCGGGGTGATGTTTTCGATCATTTCAGCAAAAGAGGACATTCAGGCTCTTCCTTAACGAATAGTGGATTTGCGACGACTGTATAAACCGCCCAACAAGCCGGTCAGGCAACCGATGGCCAGGCCGCCGACATGGGCGGCATTGGCGATTTCGCCGAAACCGATCATCGAGACCAGCCCCGACAGGCACAGCACCAACCACACCAGCATCATCACCAGCACCCCACGGGGCAGGCGATAAGCCGGGTTGGGCGAGATGAGTTGATAGATCCAGCAATGCCCCAGCAGCCCATACAAGACGCCGGACAAGCCACCAAACAGGCCGGCGCCGCCATACAGGTATTGAGCGAAATTGGAGGCCAGGCTGAACAACAGCGTCAGCCCCAGCAGGTTGATACTGCCCTGGCGCGCTTCAATACGCCGCCCCAGCTCCCAGTACCACATGCCATTCATGGCCAGGTGCAGGATGCCGAAGTGGATCAGCATCGGCGTGACCAGCCGCCACCACTGGCCCGAGGCCAAGGTGTCGGCCAGCGGCGTGAACTGGATGTACTCACCCATCACCCGGAACGGCAGGAAGGTCAGCCAGCTCATCGCTTGCAGGTTTTCACCGAGCAAGGTCACCGCGCCGACGATCAGGCTCGCCAGCAGCACCAGCGCTGTCACCGGGCTATGGCGCACTTGCTGAACAAACCCCGGGCGCGTGACCGCCGCCTGCTCCGGAATATCCAGTTGCTGGTCCGGATCGCCGGCCGGAAAACGTTGATACAAGACGCGCACGTCGTCGCTGATGGTCTCGGGCACCCACAACACCTGCTCGCCCGCTTCTTCACTGACGCGATGGGGCACCTGCATGCGTTGCAGCAGTTTGACGAAACCGCCCAGGTCGACGCTCAGCGGCAAGCGTAATACGGGCACGGCACTCATGTAATCACCTCGGGGCGCTCAACGTCGACCCATACGAATTTATGCGGATCGAGGCGGGTTTCCTGATCCAGTCGGTACGCCACCAGCTTGCCGTACAGCACCGCGCTGTAGTCCAGGCAGGCCAGGTTCGGACGGATCGGCGCCGGTTTGCCGCTGCGCCAGTAATGCCCGACGAACAGCACAGGCTCGTCGACGCCGTAGCGCAGCAGGGAGTTTTTTTCAGAAGACGACAACGGTGTGCGCGCCACGGGCTCCGGCAATGCGTCGGGCTGGAACACGATGTCGCCGTAGGTTTTCGGGTCTTCTTCCCAGAACTTGGTGCGGAAGAACGAGCGTGTCAGGCCGTCGCCGCCGGTCAGGGTCAAACCGTCCGGCAGACGCATGTCGGTGCCGCGCAACAGGCGGTCAAAGGCATTGCAGGCGAAGCTGCCCGGCACGGCGGCGGCCTGCAGGAAATGCTGGTCGATACAGCCATCGGGAAAAGTCGCGCGCAGCGGCTGGATAAACCCGTCATCCCAGCACGCATGCACCACACGGAAACGCCCGGCGTCGACGAACAGCGGCATGTCATAGAACCAGCCGAGGAAGTCGTGCCAATCGGCCGGGTGATGCTCGAATTGGGTCAGGGTCTCGTGGATCAAGCGCTCATGCCGCGGGGTGTGCTCGCGCACGAACTGCTTGCCGCTGCCCGGTGGCGCGGGCGTGGCCCAGCCCAGGGCGTTGAACTCGTGGTTGCCCATGATGCACAGCGCCTGCCCGGCCTCGGTCATGTCGTGGACAATGTGCAGCGCCTCGCGAATCCGCGGGCCACGGTCGATGATATCGCCGAGGAACACCGCCATGCGCGACGGGTGGCGCCAGGTGCCAGCGTGCTTGTGGTAGCCCAACTGGTCGAGCAGGTGCTCAAGGGTGTGGGCGCAACCATGCACATCACCAATCAGGTCGTAGCTACGCGCGGGATCGAGCATCAGTCGCCTCCACCCCCCAAGCGGCTGCCCCAGCCCAACTTGGTGCGGCACACTTCATAGTAATTGTGGTCCAGCGGGTGGATCAGCCGCAGCTTCTGCGCCTTTTTACTCACGGTGATGGTGTCACCGGGGGCGCAGGTGAAATGGTTCTGCCCGTCGCAGGAGACTTGCGGGTAAATCTGCATGTCTTTGGAAACCACGATTTTCAGCTCACTGTTGCCATCGACCACAATCGGCCGGCTGGACAACATATGGGGGTACATCGGCACGATCACAATGGCGTCGAGCTTGGGGTGCATGATCGGGCCGCCCGCCGACAGCGCATAAGCGGTGGAGCCGGTGGGCGTGGCGACGATCAGGCCATCGGCCTTTTGACTGCACACGAATTGGCCGTCGATATACAGCTCGAATTCGATCATCCGCGTGGATTTGCCGGGGTGCAGCACGACATCGTTGAGGGCGTCGCCCTGACCGATGGCTTCGCCGTGGCGGCGCACTTCAGCTTGCAGCAGGAAGCGGTTCTCCACCAGGTAATGGCCGTCGAGCACCTTGGCCACTTCGACTTCCAGCTCATCGGGACGAATATCGGTCAGGAACCCCAGGCTGCCACGGTTGATCCCCAGCACCGGCACGTTATGCCGCGCGAGCGCCCGTGCGGCGCCCAGCAGGCTGCCGTCGCCGCCGACCACAATCACCATGTCACAGACTTCACCGAGCATCTTGCGCGACGAGGTTTGCAGGCCATGGCCCGGGAGGATTTCGGCGATGGTGTCTTCGAGGATCACATGCAGGTGGCGCTCGAGCAGAAACTTTTTCAGCCGGCGGACGGTGTCCAACACCTGGGTACTGCCCAGGCGACCGATAATGCCGATATTGCGAAATTGCTCCATGGGGCTCCTGCGGGATTGGGGTGTGGCAAAAAAGAACGATTATGGGCGAAAGGCCGCGTCAGGCAAAATCCTTTGTCGCCGTGAAGCCTTGATGACAACGCTTCTCAGCCACCCTCCCCTGTGTAAAAGGCTATGCTCGGACCATGACCGTGTTCCCCGACTTGCACAACCTGCCCCGCCAACTGCGCCATCCCGAGGTGCGCGACCTTGCGTGGGTGATGCTCGCCCCGCCGATGCTCGCGCAAACGCCGTGGCCGCAACGCCATCCGCTGGCCGGCAGCGACTGGGTACAGGCGCCCGACCGTCTCGAACACTGGCTGCGGCAATTGGACCAGGACAGCAGCCCCCTGCAGCATTGGCTGAACCTGGCGCGCACCCGGCGCCTGGGCCTCTACTATGAACGCCTGTGGCAGTTCGCCGTGCAGCATGCGCCGGGCGTGGAACTGCTGGCAGCCAACCTGCCGATCCGCCGCGCCGGGCATACCCTGGGCGAACTGGACATGCTGCTGCGCGACCGCGAGGGCGTGCATCACCTGGAACTGGCGATCAAACTCTACCTCGGCCCGCAGGACGGCAATGGCCAGGACACCGCGCAGTGGCTGGGTCCGGGCTGTCATGATCGGCTGGATCGCAAGCTGGCGCACCTGGCCCAGCATCAGTTGCCGATTTCGGCACGACCGGAGAGCCGCGAGGTGTTGGCCGCGCTGGGCATCGCGCAGTTCGATGCCCACTTGTGGCTCGGCGGCTATTTGCTTTACCCCTGGCCTGGCCAGGCTGAACCGCCCTATGGCGCTCACCCGCAGCATTTGCGTGGGCGCTGGCTGCATCAGCGTGATTGGCGGGACTTTGTCAGCGCCAGCGCGCCCGGCCGCTGGCAGCCCTTGCCCCGACATGCGTGGCTGGCGCCAGCGCATTACCAGGCAGAAGCGGTGTGGAGCGAAGAACAGATGCTGGAATGGCTGGCGGACCTGGCACCGATGGCACCGGCTCAGTTGTTGGTGCGACTGGTTCAGAACGGCGAGGAGTGGGAGGAAGCCGAGCGGTTGTTTCTAGTGGCGGATCTTTGGCCGAATGTGCCGGGCACTCCCTGACCTGCAAGGAGCGGTTTCACCGACTCGAAGGCTCAGCCCTCATTGAGAAATATCTGTTGCGGCAACCTGAAATCACGCAGTTTGAGCAACGCCAGCGGCCCCGCATCCAGTTCGGTGCGCAGGTGCCACGTCAGGTTCAGGCCGTCGGGCGCCTTGAGGGCCAGGCGGTAGCGGCTGTTGCCGTCGTCCAATGGCGTGACCTGGGCGTTTTCCAGCAGGCGGATCAGGCCCCAGGTGCCGGGGTAGTCGCCAAACAGCCGCTCGCCGGCATGCACGCTGGTCCAGCTGAGGCTCACGCCGGGATAGTCGCTGCGCCCCGGCCAGTTGAAACGCTGCCAGTTTTCTTTCTGGTTGAAGTACTGGTGCCGGTCGCCGTTGAGGATGAAGGTGGTTTGCACCACGTCGCGCACGGGTTTGCCTTGCAGTTCAAAGCTCAGCCCCATGCCGCCGTCGGTGTAGAGCACATCGGCCAGTTCGCTCAGTTGATTGATCGCGCTAAGAAACTGCGGGTTGAAACGCAGGCCCTGGCTGTGGCGCGGATCGGCTACCCAACGGCTACCTTCCTTGCGCAGCACGCCGCTCAATTGCTGCTGTAAAAACTGTGCGATGCGCCCGGAGTCCGCGCGGATCATCTGCCCCAACATCGGCAACGACGCGTCGCTGGTGGTGGCGGCAAACGGGTAGCGGCTGGCGAAGGCGGCGTTCCAATGGCTGACGATCGAGCGCTGCCACTGGCTATTGAGACCGGCGGCGGACGGTTGCAACACGCGTTGCCAGGCCTGTTCCAGCGGCTGCACGAACAGCGTCTGCGCCGCCCCGCCCCACTCCGCGCCCAGGCTGGCGGCCAGCAGGGCACCGTAGGATTGGGTGTCGGTGAGGTCGATGCTGCGGCCTTGAAACACGCGTTGTGCCAGGGCCTGGGTCATTTCCAGCGGGTCGGGCGCGGTGCTGATCTGCTGCAGTTTCAAACGCACCCGCGTCACGCGGGTGAGGAAGGCCGGGAGACTGAGGCCGTCCGTGTTGGACTTGTCCAGCAGCGCCAATAACGGGCCGAAGGTCGCCGCCAGCGGCCCCGTGGCGGCCTGGGCCAACGGTTCGATCGCTGGAGCCTTGTCCGGCCCGATCAGCTTTTGCGCAGACTGCACCAGCGAGTCGGCCAGGGCCTGGGGTCGGCTGCCCGCGTGCGCCTGGTAGGCCACGCTGTTCAGCAGCGCGATCAAGGGCGATTGGCGCACGTCGCTCATCAGCGTCAATTGGTCGATTGACTCATCGAGACTCGCGGCCTGCTGCCAGCGCAGGCTGTTGAGCAGATCCTGCCAGGCGCTGGCGTAGTCCTGGAAGTAGCGTTCGGTGAGGCGGGCGCGCAGTTGGTCAGGACTCAGGCGGGTGTCGACATCGGCGGGTTGGTCGCTGAGCACCCAATCGATTTCCTCGCGGCGCGCCTCGGCGATCGCATCGATGGCGTGGCGCACCGAGCCTTCCCAGGCCTGGCGGGTGAACACGCCGGGCACGCTGGCCTCGGTGGTGAACAGGGCCTGGGCGTCGGTGTCGCCGACCAGTTGCGGCAGGCCCAGGGCCGGGTAGTGATGGGCGGCGTCATCGAGCAATTGTTGGTACAGATTGGCTTCGGCATTGCGTTGGCCCAGTTGGCCGAGCAGGACCTGCCGGACTTGCGCGACCAGCCGCGCATCGGTGTCAATGCGCCAAGTTGGATTGGCGGCCAGGTGTTCAGCGTAAAACTGCCACAGAGTGGGGCCCAGGGCTTGCCAGAGGCCCGCGCGTGAAGGCTCGACTTCGCCGAGGGTTTTCACCAGCAGACTGGCGTCGGCTTTTGCCGGACGCGCCATCATCAGGTAGGCCTTGAGCTGGTCGTAGGCAGCACGGGCGCGTTCGGCGCGCTCGGGATTGTCCGGGGCCAGCTTGACCAGGGCCGTGAGCTGCTGGCGTAAAGCGGCGACGGCCGGGTCGCGGATCAGGCGGTTATTGGCTTCGACGTAGCGCGGCCACACGGTTTCAAGCAGCACTGGGTTTTGATTCAGGCCAAAACGCTGATACCACGGAGCGCCGCCTTGAACGCGATCATCCAGGCGCGCCAATTCGCGGACCAGTTCATGAAGGGCCTGGAGCTGTTCGTCGCCTTGTGATGCGCGTTGCAAGGTCGACAACGAGCTGTGTACCTGGGCGATCTGCGTGCGGTTGCTGATGAATGACAGCAGCAGTCCTGCTCCCCATAACGTCGCCAAACCCAGCACCAGCGCGTAGCCAACTCGCGGCACGCTCCAACCCAGTCGGCGGCCACGGGCGTTATCGCCGAGTACGCCGTGCCACACCGGGGCCACCGACCACGCCTGTTGTTGATCATGCGGCGAGCGCTGTACCGGCAGGCTGAACCACACCCCCCGCAACGGCACGCCACGGGCAAATTCGCCGGCCAGATGCGCCAAGGTGTGACGCCAACGATCAATGCCCTCGCCCTTTAAATCCCGCGACAGACGCAGCAGAAAATCATCCTTCATCACCGCGTTCATCTGCGCCAAACCCGCGCGACGCAAAGGCTCCAGCAAACGATTCAGCGCGGCGTCCAATACCGCCGCCGAGAAGCGCGCGGGCAACTGACAGCCCACCGGCTGCGCTTTGCGCGTGTCCTGCGCCCATGCACTGCCGCAGACCTGCCAGAGGGATAACGGCAACTGCCAGCGCAAGTCACGGGCAAGGCGCTGCACCTGGCGTACACCTTTGCCCATCGCGACATCGTCGGCGGCCTGGGTTTCGTTCAGCGCCCAGACGACTCCGTCCAGCGCACGCCAGCGGCTGAGGCCGCTCCATTGCTTGAGGAAAGACTGATCCAGCGCGGCCTGCGCACTGCCGCCCCACAGCAGGACAGTGCCTTGGCCTTCGAGCCATTGGTGAGCGGCCAGGGTGGGGGCGATGGCTTCGATTTCGGTGGGTTCGCCGATGATGAGCAGCAGGCGGGTTTTGTGGCGCCAGAAGAGGCCGTAGTGCTCGCGTAGGTGCTCGCGCACTTTTACCGCATCTGGCGATGCGGGTTCCCGGTTCAATCGCGAGTTCGGCGTTTCGGTGACCGCCCTCACGACCTGCTGTGCCTGGCGAAGCGCCAGACGATCCCAGGCCAGCAAAATGACCGGGCAGAACCAGCAGAGCGCGAACCACACCCCCAGCCCCCACAGCAGCAATTGCTTGAGCGGCATTTTCGGCCAGCCCAGATAGCCGCTGCACAAGCCATACAACAGACCACCGAGCAGTGCCAGCAGCGTCATGATCAGCAGATAGCCCAACCCCACACGAACCAACGAGCCCTTACCCACGTCCTTAACTGTTGCCATAAGGCACCGCCACTCCAATCGCCAATCGTTGGTTTCCATCCTGGCTCAGCCAACCACAGGGCTGACCCGTCGCCCCCGCTTGCAGCAATGCCAGGGACATCCCGATAAACGGCGCCAGGTGCGCCAGCACGCCCCATTGCCCGGCCAGTTGATGTTCGACTGCCGACCAGCCGCCCTCTACAAACGCAGCCTGGCTGGCTCGATCCAGTGCCAGGCAGGTGGTCGGCGCAGATTGCAATCCGGCGTAACGCTGCATCTGTGCACACAGCTCGGCGGGCGACTGGCTTGCAAGGTATTCACCGCGATGCACCAACTGCCGCCCCTGCCAGCTCACTCGCCAGAAGAAACCCGCTTCACCCCCCAGCTCGCCCTCTTCGGCACTTGCCACCGACGCTACGCCGGCGCACAACAACCAGTCGTCCTCGCCACGGCAATCGCGATGGAAGGTATCGATCAGGTCATCCAAATCAGTCAGGTTCTGTAGCAGCAAACGGGCCTCGGGCAACACCACTCCCGCCCGGACCAACGCCTCAACGAAAGCAGCCTGGCCGCTCTCATCCCCCACCCAGGCAATTGCCCGCAGCTGTGGCCAGCACTCGGACAACCCCGGGAGGGCCAAGGTTAAACGGGTGAGATGCCGTGCCAGTGCAGGTTCACGCTCGCTGATCAAGCTCAGCGACAGTGGGCAACGCAACATGGGCTGTGTAGCGCCGGGTATCGCCAAGGGTGGCGAGACGCTTGTCATCAAGTTCAGGTAGTCTTCTTGCATGTCACCCGCCGGGCCGAGCAACAACACATCCTGCACCGGTAAACCCAGCGAGCGCCGTTGCCACCAAGCCTGCATGGCGGCCTCCAGCGCGCGCAGATACACCTTGCGGTTGAACAGCTCGATCTGCCACACCAACACACGCACCGCCAGAATCAGCGCCCAGCACAGAGGCAGCACCGCACTCCACAGCCACCATTCCAGGCGCGGTTGCGCCTGGGGCCACAGCATCAGCAAAACGGCCGACTGCACTCCCCACGGCAGTGCCAACCCCAACCACCAACTGCGCCAACGCGGCTCGCCCGGTTCGATAACGTCGGGGTACTCAGGCGGACGGTTCATGGCGCAACCACCATTGAAGTGGCCGGCAGGGTGCTGACCAACTGGCAACCACACGCGCAACGATGGCCGTGCAGCGCCACAGGCTTGCCGTCCATGGTTGAACCCGAAGCGCCTTCGATAATGTGCGTAATGCCATGCAGGTTGCAGCGAACTTGATCATCCACGCAGGCCACTGGTTTGCCGAAGGATTTGTAGTGCCCCGACAAAACCTCACCGCCAAACGGGTGCAGTGGGTCGCCCATGCGTACGAGAGGCAGCATCAAACCACCTCGCGCTCAAGTTCGAAAAGACTGCCCGCCTCGCGCAACATGGCGCTGGTCCGCTCAATCCGTTGCCGATAATCGTCCAGCGCGATCTGGCGCTTTAGCTCGGCCGCCACCTGCCCCACGTGAGCGGTCGGTTGCAGGAGCTTCTCGGCACCCGCCAAGAACGGCAACGCCACGCCCCGCGCCTTGTCGATGACCTGATAACCGATGGTCGCCCCACCGATGCCGACGGCCAATCCACCCAGCCCTCCCGCCACGCCTTTTCGCTTGATACCGTATACCGTCGCCCCGGCTATCATCGCCACACCCAACACTCGGCCGGCTACCACCACCGGCGAAAGATACCGACTGTTGTCGTTGCCGAAATAAGTCATGCGGTAAAAGAAATAACCCGCCCACATTTCCCGAGTTTTCAAGGCGTCGTGCATGAACCAGGCCCGCGAGTCGTGGATCTGATCATCGAACAACGCTACCAGCAACGCCATTTGCGGGTCTGCGCTGGGGGTGCCGCGAGCGTCCCGAAACAGTAGCTTGCAGCGCTGCTCACCCGCTGCCTTGATGGCGGCGTGATCCTGGGTCTCATCATCGGAATTGAGCAGATATATCGCGTCGCGCAATAACACGTCAGTGATGGTGCCTGCCAGGCTGCTTTGCTCACGTTTCTGCCCGAGGTAGTCGCTCTTGAATTCGGCAGCGGCCTGGCTGAGCTGGGTCTGGTCGACCTGCGGCTCATAGATCGGCGGGCCGGGGTAGTTCGTCGCAGCTTCGGGGGTTTTCAGCCGCAGGTTCGCGAGATTTTTTTTATGTTGGTCGTAAGCCTTGCGCTCCTCACTGGCCTGATAAGTCGTAGTTTCCCTGGCCTGACTGAAAAAAGGCTGATGTTTGTAGCTGTCGTTACCGCCGTCGCGATCATTGGCAAACCGGCCTATGCGCCAACCGGTGATCCAGCCCAGTTGATCGGCCAGTACGTCTTCCACGGGCGCATTCAGCCGCAGTGGCTGGTAGAGCCAAGGGGAGTCATGGGTGGGTTCGTCGGCGTTGATGCCGGGTAGGGTTTTGCGCCAGGCGTTGAAGCGTTCGGATACCAAACGATCTATATCAAACTCCGTGATGTTAGCCTCCGACATAACGCGCCACGACTTCTCTAACTGCAATGTTTTTGGCAATACTAATTCCGGCACCTGCAGGGGGGCACCAGCAGCGAAGGCAGCTGCATAAAGGTCATGCAAAACGACCTGCGAAACCAATTCCTGAGTACCGCCGCGGGCCTTACCTTGGTCGTTTTGCGGATAACCGCCGCCAACATCGGAATGCACACCGGGATACACCACTTCATAGGTGTTGTCCGGGTATTGGCCATCCTCGTTACGGATCGAGTCGAGCGGGAAACACGAGCGCTGCTCGAAGCCTGCGACAAAATGTCGGCAACACTTGACCAGGCCAGGAAAACGCTGGGCATCCGGGATGAGTTGGGTATCATCGGCCCAATCCATATGCCCGGCGAAAAAAGGTGCCGCATGGGCGATGCCCACCGAAGCAACGGTGTCCAGTAGCCCGAGAAATTCGACACTTACCGGCAAGCCAATCAGACATTGCAAGGGCTGTTCGGCCCCCGTCGGTGTATCGAACAACTGGCTTAGCCAAGTGACAAAAGTGCGTGCTTCTGCCGCTCCGCGCGAGAAACCGTACACATACAATTTGACCGCCAGTACGCGGGGCTTGGCCAACTCTACTCGCGCCTGCAAGGGCTCGAGCAACTGGCTCATCGTTCGCCGTCGATTGCCCAGACCCAGGCCACTCATCAGTGGTGCTTTCCAGGTGCTCATGGCCTCGACGGCACGCTTCCTTTCAGCGTTAGACACATCCTGATCGGCCAAAGCTGACTTCAGAGCATGTGCCAAAGAAACCAGCGCCCAGTTGATTCGATCTTCACCACCCGTTGCATATTTCAATCCACCCTCGCTGTAGTCCAACTCACCTATCTCCGGAAAAGCGGTTCCAACTCCCGGCATGTAATAAGAGAAATAGCCATTTTTTTCTGCAGCTTCGCCTCTCAGGGCAGCATGAAAGAGCTTGGCAACATTGCTGGGGTGTTTTTTCTTGGTGTCGTTATTATCGTTATTATTAGTACCGTCGAAAAACAGACTAATATGGAGGCTATGGCAACACTCAAAATACTGCTTCCGCCCATTACGATTGACCAGTTGACGAAATCGATTTTCCTCTGCGGTCTGCATCTCATAATTAGCAACCACCTGGGTGATATCACAAGGCAGACGCCCTTCCGAGGGGAACCCTGGCGGCGCCCAAACAGCTGCCTTTGAAATTTTTTTCATTTCGGACATACAGCTGGCTCCTGCAGACCCTTAGGAACTTTAATCGGATAATTTGATGAGCCATGAGCCCAACATGAAGTAGTCACCTCCACCTGATTACAAGTTAAGAAATGGACCTTAAGATCGCAGGACTCCGTACCAAACCACTGCGGAATATCCACTACTACTCTGTTACGCTGGTAATTTTCTCTATGCTTAGCTTGGGACAATCGGTATCCATCAGTACCTAGAGGAGGCCACTTTGAATATGCATACGGATCAGGATCAACCTCCCACTCGATCGTGGCTTTCAAACCAGGCTTCCATACAACTGGCATAATAATGCAACACGACCGCCCACCTCCTCCGTCTGCCCGATAACCATTCACCGAGAGCCAGTTGATAGCCCCCGTAGTATGGTTAATCGCTTGTATATTTCCTCCCACCATCTGACTATCCGCGGAGGAACACCCGAACAACATCAAGCCCAAAAAAACAGATAAACATTTAAATAGCTCTTTCCAAACTATAAACCTCATAACACCCCCTCTCAAACAGCATCAGGCTTATACGCCAAGCTCATCAACCCTACACACAGCCAGGAAGTTTTCACCACGCAGATATCCGACACACTAATAATCTCTGATAACTTTATTTTGATGATCGCTACACAACATCACGGTATCGAACAAAAAACCTACCAGAATGCTGAACATGGCAAACTCTCTCAAAGCAATTTTTTAAATAATTTCCCGATCTTGCGGGCACGTCGAACAGTCGATACGCCTTCATAGCTCATGCTTTCCTCTTTACGTACTCAGTCAAACTCCCAAAGTAGTTTTCCTGACTAGCCTGTACGGTGACCGAATACAAAGTAGCGAAACGCTGTTCCTGGCTGGCTTCCAAGTAATTAAAGTTCCCACCATCCAACAGTTTCTGTGCATCACTGATACAACCAATCAGTTCACATTGCTGATCGTCAAGGTCGATCCAGGTCGGTATTGCGATAGTATTTTTCTGCGGCTGCGCAATACCCTCTATCCACTGCGACTGATCATCCCGATCCAGCCAACCCCAGTAGCACGCAACTTTTAAGTATTCGACGCGCTGGACGTCTGTCAGGATCGAAGACATCAACAAGGGAAAGATTCGTGGGTCGTAATAACGCAACAAACCAGACTCCCCACCCCACTTCATTTGCGACAGGGCTTGCAGTGCATGACTCAATGACTTGAACGATAACGGTGAGATCACCACCAGCAAGCGAGCATCGGTGGCGCAGTGGATCATCAGTTCTTCCAGCCAGGCTTTGTGTTGCCAATGTGCCAAATCAAGACGCATTAACAGCGGTGCCTGATCCAGCAAGTTCTCTTCCGGAGTACCGCTAAATAATGAAAACCACGGGACTTCAGGCCTCAACGTCTTCAGCGCGGGTACAGCACAGTTGTTCCAATCCGATTGGTCGAGCAGCAAGTCGACCTGTAGTAGACCCAGGCTGGCACATACCTGCTCGATCTGATCTTGCCATTCCGTTGGTGTTGCCATCTTCATATTCCCCATCAACCTTCGCGCATAAGTAAACCGACCGCATTTTTCCGAGCCTTTTCCAGGCACGCCTTGCACACCGACTGCGGCAACTCACGCAAAGGAAAGCGCTGGCTGGTCGTGGTTTCCCAGACGTGTTGGCCTTTAAGGTTGAGCTTGCCCGGGGTGTGGATGTCGATGGCTCCGGTTGGTGTGATGCGGATATACCCGCCACCACACGCCAAGGTGATGCCGTTTTTAGCCGTCAGTTGCAGATGCCCCTGTACGGTCTGCAGGGTGATGTCTTGCTGGGCAATCAGATTCAACACGTCGTTGTGAGATTCGATTTCCAGCGGCCCCTTGCCGGACACCAGGCGCATGCCTTCCTGCTGGGCAAGCAGGGAAATGGCCTGATTCGCATGGACGGACAGCCTTTGAGCGGCAGCCAGGTTGATCTCATCGTTGCTTTGCACATACATCGCCTCGCCGCTTTTGAGCAGCAGGCTTTCAGGGGTTACCGCACCAATGCCCTTGGGCGCACTGAGTAGGATGGCCGAGGCGTTCAGGTCTTTGGCGTGGTCCTGGAACTGTTGCAGACCATCAATGGCTGGTTTGCGACTGCGATGAGACTGGGCGATTGCCTGCCAATCAGCGATTTGTTGTGTGGCTCCCGCGACCAGATCGGTGGCTGGCGCCATGGTGAGCACATCACCAGAAGCCTTGGCCTGTATATCCGCACTGATGAACAACCCTTTGCCTGCACGAATGCTCCCCCAAGCATCTGTACGTAGCTCAAACCCTTCCCCACGTTTTTTACGCTGACCATCCACCAAATGCCCAAGATTCAGTTGGCTCTTACCACTGTGCTCAGTACTGACCTTGATATGCTCCCGCCCCCGCGTGTCATCCATCCGCAGCTTGTTATTCGCCGGGGTACGCAGCACGTTGCGTTTGTAGTTACGTAAGGTCACATGATCGACATGCTGGCTATCGTGCAACGCGTGCGCGATGTATGGCCGGTCTGGGTCGCCTTGTTCAAAGGCGATGGCCACTTCGGTGCAGGGAATCAACGGCAGATGCAGGCCGTGGGTATCTCCGGCGTAGGGGCGGGCCAGGCGTAGCCATAGGCTTTCTTCGCCGGGTTTCCAGGTGTCGCGGTCGAACAGGAAGTTGACCTTGTAGCGCCCTTCGAGGTCGATGTGGCCGTAGGGGTCGTTGGCCTGTGGGCTGGTGACGCGGGCCGGGACGGTGCCGGCGATTTGGGGTTTGGGCTGCAGTGCGGGGCGAAAGCACACGATGTCTGAATAGGGTATGGCCTGGAAGGTGGCGACCAAGCTGCTGTCGCGGGCGGCGGTGGTGGTCAGGCCGGTGATCACCGCGCCCGGTGTGAAGGCTTGGGGCGCGCCGCCGGTGATGTGCAGCACCTGCCCCGGCGCTAACGTGGCGCTGCTGGTGATGCCGCTGAGTTGGGTCTGGGCGTTGAGGTAACGCTCGTGGCGCAGGCGTGCGTAGAAGTAGCCGCTTTCGCTGAGCAGGTCTTCGTCCTGATCCAGCCGGTCGCCGAGGGTCGTGTAGGGCTCGGCGTAGTGGTAGGCCTCGCCGTAGGTGCCGCTGGCGCCGCGGCTCTGGTCGATCTCGCCGCTCAGGTGGGCGCTGGCGTCGCGGGGGTGGTAGGCGCGGATATGCACCTGTTGTTCGACCACCCGGTGGTTCGATTGCAGGTGCCACACCGCGTCCTGCCCGCTGCTGCCCAACCCGGATTGCGGGCGATACGGCAGCGCGATGTCGAACTGGTAGAGGCGCTGATCGTCGCAGAACTCGACCACATCGATACCCAGGCGTTCGTCGCTGGTGAAGCGGTACCAGATACCGACGTCGGCGAGCAGGCGGTCGATGAAGGCCAGGTCGCTCTCGCCGTATTGCATGACCTGCTCGCGCCTGGGGTAGTCGCGTTTCAGGCTGAACAGAAAGTCCTGGCCTTCAAAGTCGTGGCGGCTGCGCAGGATGCTTTCGACGATCTGCGGCACGGATTGATGCTGGTAGATGCGAAATTGTCTGCCTTGGCCGAGCAGGGCCAGGCGCGGCTGCAGAGTGATTTCATAACGGGCCTGGTCGTTCGAGCCGGACTGACGCTTGAAGCCGGTGACCACACCGTGCAAGGTGCGCAGCGGTTTGACCGCGGGCGCGCTGAAGCCTGAGGCCGGTGGTTTTTGCGGGGCGACGTGCAGGCTGAAACGGGCGTCCTGGCCAAGCAGGGTTTCGGCGGCGAGGTCACGTTCGGTGCTGGTGAATTCCACGCGATAGGTGAAAGGTTGGCTCAGGTGTTCATGGCCTTCAAAGGCCAACACGTCGAGACGGGCTTCGATGTTGTGCACACTCAAGGTGTGCCGGCTGTGGTCGAAGAAAGCCTGCACGTTCATACCTCCAGGGCGACGGCCTGAGCCGTGTCTTGAGCATCGCTGAAATGCAGACTGATCCCTTCATCCTCGCTATAGCCCAAGCTCACGCCGTGGGTGCGCAGTTGCGCCGCTCGACGCGCCAACAGGTGTTGACTGAGGACCGGCAGGAGCTGCTCGTTAAGCAAGCTGTCGATGTTGCGTGCGCCTGAATCCGGTAGCAGGCAGGCAGCAACCAAGGCGTCGTTCAGGGTGTCGTCAATCCGGCAATCCAGGCCGTAATGACGCTGCAGGCGCTTGGCGACCTGGGCCAGCTTGATCGCAACAATGCATTTGAGTGCGTCGGCTTGCAGCGGGCGATAGATCAGGGTTTGAAAGCGCGCCAGCAACGCTGGCTGGAAGTGTTCGCGCAGGATCGGACGCAGTCGTTCATGCAGCACGCTGTCCGGTATCTCCGGGTGTTCCTGCACGCTGGTGTGCAGTAGATCGCTGCCAAGGTTGGAGGTCATCAGAATGACCGTGTTACGGAAGTCGATCTCGCGCCCTTCGCCATCGCGCATAAACCCACGATCGAAGACTTGGTAGAACAGGTTAAGCACATCGCGATGCGCCTTTTCCACCTCGTCGAGCAACACAACGCTGTAGGGCCGCTGGCGCACGGCTTCGGTCAATACACCGCCCCGGCCGTAGCCGACGTAGCCGGGTGGCGAGCCTTTGAGTTGACTGACTGTGTGGGCTTCCTGGTACTCGGAAAAGTTGAGGGTGATCAGTGATTTTTCGCCGCCGAACAGGCTGTCGGCCAAGGCCAGCGCCGTTTCGGTCTTGCCTACGCCGCTGGTGCCGACCAGCAGGAACACGCCCAACGGCGCCTTCTCATCGGTGAGCCCGGTTTTGGCCGCACGTAGGCGCTGAGCCAAGGCACTCAAGGCCGGAGCCTGGCCGATCACGCGCGCTTGCAATTGCTGTTCGAGCAGCAGCAGATTGGCCTGCTCGTCCTTGAGTAAGCTGCCCAGTGGCACGCCGGTCCAGTCGGCGATGACTTGCGCCACGCTACGTGCGTCGACGTCCAAAGATAGCAGTGGCTGGCTGCCTTGAATGTCACTCAACTGCCGTTGCAACTGTGCACAGGTATCCCGCTGCGGTGGCTGCGCCTGGCGCGCAGCAATCAGTTGTTGGGCCAGATCGAGTTCTTGGCGGTATTGCTGTTCCAGATCGGCGTGTTGACGTTGCAGATCGGCGTGTTGCGCGGCAATCGTCGCCAGACGCTCATCCACGCTGTGGCCGCCAAGCCGCTGATCCTGCTCCAGCGCTTGGCCCTCCAGTTCCAGGGCCACTTGCAGGGCACTCAGACGGCGCAACGCCTGCGGTTCGCAGTCCAGGCTCATGCACACGCGGGCGCTGGCGGTGTCCAGCAGGTCGACGGCTTTGTCCGGCAACTGGCGCCCCGTCAGGTAGCGCCTCGACAGGCTGACCGCCGCCTGCACTGCCGCATCCTGGATATGCACACCGTGATGGCTGGCGTAGCGCGCCTTGAGCCCGCGTAACATCAGGCAAGCATTCGCGTCGTCCGGTTCCTCGACCTTGACCATTTGAAAGCGTCTTTCCAAAGCGGCATCACGTTCGAAATACTGCTTGTATTCACTCCAGGTGGTCGCGGCGATGGTGCGCAACTCGCCACGGGCCAGAGCGGGCTTGAGCAGGTTGGCCGCATCGGCGCCGCCGGCCTGGTTGCCGGCCCCGACCAGGGTATGGGCCTCATCGATAAACAACAGCACCGGTTGTTCGCACTGCTGTACAGCGTCGATCACGTTTTTCAGGCGTTGTTCGAACTCGCCCTTGACGCCAGCGCCGGCTTGCAACAATCCCAGGTCAAGGGTACGCACACTGACTGTTTTGAGACTGTCCGGCACCTTGCCTTGGGCAATGCTCAACGCCAGGCCTTCGACCAGCGCCGTTTTGCCGACACCAGGCTCGCCCACCAGGATCGGATTGTTTTTGCGCCGACGGCTGAGGATGTCAATGACCTGACGGATTTCATCATCGCGGCCGAACACCGGGTCGATCTTCCCTTGCGCGGCCTTGGCGGTCAGGTCCTGGGTAAACCTGTCCAGCAGCGCCGCTAACGCATCGTCTTTCGACACGCTGGGCGGGCGTATGGCGAGTTCACTTGAAGGCCCCGCGGTCACTGACGTCTGCACCGCGGGGCGCTCTTCGGAGGTTTGGTCCAGCAGCACCTGCAGCCGCTGCAACTGCGCCTCACTGAGACTGAGCAAAGGCCATACGGCTTCGCACGCCAGCAGGTTGGGCGTCTCCATCAACGCGCTCAGCAGATGTACGGAACGCAGGCTGTCGTTGTGCTCGTCCAATGAGGCACGCAGCCAGGCATTTTTGATCAGTTGCTGCAATGGCGCCGACAGCTGCGGCTTGCTCTGCACGCTACGCGGCAGGCGATCGATGTGCTCCAGCAAGCCATACCACAACGTCTCCATATTCCACTCATAGCGACGTGCGATCACGGTCAGGTCGCCTTCACCTTGCCCCAGCAACTTGAGTAGCCAGTGTTCGACGGTGATCTGCGCGTGGGCACGGCTTTGGCACAACGTGGCCGCTGCACTCAACGCCTGGGCGCAGTAAGGGTTGAGACGACGAAGCAAGCGCGTGGAATTCTGGGCCATACGGCTACATCCTTGTTCGGTGATGGTGGTACGTGATCGTTAACACCAGCCACGGGTTGGAAACTCGATGTGTTTGGCTGAACGCCCGCGAACGGACGCTCAACCCAGCACACCGGGAGCCAGCAGGCAAAGACCCACCTGCTGCTCCGGGCGTATCAAGCGCTTTGGCGTTCATTCCACGAATCGGAGTGGATGATGTTGCCGTCCTTGTAGGTCCAGGTAACCTTCTCGTAACGCAACTCCACCTGCTCGAGGTGGTTGTGCTTCTCTTTGCTGGGGTCTTTGACGTCGTGCATTTTCGGCGCGACTTTCACGACCTTGACCTCTTCGAGTTTGGTGATGAAGTACTCGACCTCCTGCCCCGCATCATCGATGCGGTACCACTTGAACTCGGCACTCTTGAGGGTTTGCCCGGTGGTGACCGCCTTGTAGAGATAGGGGCTGGAGGCATCGATTTCCTTGGAAAACAGAAACGGGGTGTGAACCCGCGTACCGGTCAATTTCCCGGTGTTGTTGTCGGTGGGGATGTACAGACTGTGATCCTGGGCAACCACCTCGATGCTGCCCTCGCGTTGTTGCACGTTCACCGAACCCTTGATAGTTGCGCCGCCGTCGTCTTGCAGCCAGAGGTAAACGGGAATTGCCATGTGAAGCTCCTTTTTCTCGTAGATTTAAATGTCGCGGAATGCGACCGGGGGTAGCCTGTTCGGGCTTGCAACAGGAAGCGCGCAGGCCCCCGCCTCAGGCACCAGACGGATATCAACGCGGCGGTTGGCTGCACGCCCCGCCTCGGTGTCGTTACCGGCAATCGGCTGGCTGGCGCCGAAACCCTGCACGGCAAAGCAGCTGTCGGGAATGCCGCCCATGCGTTGCATCCAGTCATGCACGGCAGCGGCGCGGGCGCGGGACAGTCGAAGGTTGTTCTCGGGGTCGCCAGTGGCATCGGTATGCCCCGAGATCACGATCAGCCAGCCGGGCTGGGCCTTGATATCGACCAGCGCATTGATCAGGATCTTGGCTGAATCCGCCTTGAGCTGAGCACTGCCGCTGGCGAACAGCGACAGGCTGTCCAACCGCACCGGGCTGGCAGCCCGCGCAGGCGATGCGGCCGGTGGCGGCTCAACGTGAGCAGCCAGTACCGCCAGCAGCGCAGCGCGCAGGCGTTCGCCGCGATACAGGCCCAGGCCGAATGCCGGGGGCGCACCGTGCCGGTAGTACGCGTCCAGACGCTGGGCGTCCTGGCGCAGCACGCCCACGGCACTTTCACGCCAAAGAAACTCGCGCTGATTACGTTGGGTCGGTTGCGGGATCGCCGAATAACGTCGCAGGTCATCACTGACTTGGCGCAGCAACAGGGCGTTCTGCCACGCCGAACTGGCAAGTGCGACAACACCGGCGACGGCGAACAACCACAGCGCAACAACGCTCGCGCGTTGCATCGGGGAACGCAGCGGGCCGAGCGGCAGCAGGTTGAGCAAAGGGTCCGGGACCGGCAACACCGCATCGGCCACAACCGCCCTGTGATCCGCCAGCGCGACTTTGCTGCGTAACCATTGCTGCCACAGGTTCCCGTTCACGGCATGCGCCAATGCCGGCACCCACGTAACTGCGCAGATCGCCACTAGGCCAGAAGCGCTACGCATGACAAGGTGCGGCAGTACCGCTTCGTGAAGCCAGGCCACAGCGCTGTTCAGTTGAATGCTGGCGTGCATCCGAGCGGCCTGCCTGGGCGAGTCAGCGGATTGCTGTTGCCAGTCATCCAGGCTGACGCAAGCACCCGCATCACACACACGGACCTCGGCCTGCCCGCTGCCCCAACAGAACCAGGGTGCCTCGTCCTGCAGGGTTTGCAGGTAGCTCACCAGCAACAGCGGCAGCGCAACCCCGCGTTTGCGGGCCAAGGCCAGTTGATGACTGAAGGCGCGCATCTGACCGGCGAGTATCGCACCATCACTGTGCGCGCCGGGGCTGACGCTGAACATCACGCCCAGTTGCCCGGCCCAGCCCGGCCGCAAGGCCAGAAGGTGATCGGTGATAGCCGGCAGTTGCTCCAGGCTCGGTACGCGCACGTAGCACCCTCGCTCGGTCACCCGCAGAGCCAACTGCCCGGCGCCCCCCCCGCCGAACAGCCCATCCAGGCCATCACCGCAGACCAGCACCACCGGCTGACGAAACCCCGCAGCGGGCAGCACCATGCCCTCGGCCAACCTCACCGACCCACGCTGCCGCTCGGCGCGCAGGCGCAGCGATACCCAAGCCCATGTCACACAGCACACCGCGATCAGCACGCCGAGCACACGCGCCCACATCGCCAGCGGAATGATGAGCAGCAACGCGAGGACGAGGACACCGGCCCACAGGTAAAGGATGCGATGCAGATTGAAGGTCATCCGCACTTACCCCTGATCAGGCAAGAGCGAGGCAATCGCATCGCTCAGCAGATGATCCAATCCCCACCACGTCGCAACGAGCAACAGGGCCACTGTCAGCAGATGAATCAAGGGCGAGCGCAGCCAGCCAAAACCCGCGCTGAGTTCGCCACCGGCCACCTGCGTCGGCACCTGTTGGCTGACCTTGAACGGCGCCACCTGTGCGTTGAGAGCAGCCAATAGTTGCTCGCGTCCGGGGTCGCTCAAATCACGATAGCGCCCGCGAAAACCCAACATCAATACGCGCTGAAATACCGTCAACACATGCCGGTCCGGCGCGGGTTCGCTCAACACGTCACGCATGGCCTCGTACAGAAACTCACCGGCCTGATGACGATTGAAGAACTTGGCCTGCAACGGTTCGCTGGCCCAGGCGGCGCGGGCATCTGCGTCGGCGAAGGTCAGCACCGTTTCGTCGAGTAACGCGCATTGAGCATGACTGATGTGCTCGATGTTGCGCTGACTCAGGCCCGCCCGTTCAAGGTGCTGCCGAGCTTGCTCAACCTGTTCGATACAAAGCTGACCCAACTCCCGGCCAGGTTGCACCGAGGCGCCCTGGCGCAACTCGACCACCAATAGGTAGGTGTCCTGTAACAGCGCGTCGATATCCACCGCTGCTGCGGCTTGCTCGTTGGAAGGCGTCGGTTTCATGAGCGCAGCACCGCAAACAGTTCCAGCTTGACGTCGACCAAGCTGCTGGGAACGTAGAAAGCACAGACCCCTTCGTCCAGCACCGCCTGCCCCTTGGAATGCCCGAGGTCCAGGGCGAAGTACTGATTTTCCAGGCGCAATGGAATCGCCGCCGGCACATGGCTGAGGGATTGCAACGGCACCCCGTCGAGCGCCGCGTTGATCAGATAATCGACCTCATCCGGCGTACCGATCTTGCACAGGCGCGGGAACTGGTCCTGCACCTGCGCCGCCGGTAGCCGACTGCGCACCGACAGATAGAAATCGGCCCCCTCACGCTCGCGCAAGCGCGGGTCATTCAGCGTGACTTGCCAACGATTGGCCCCCTGCACCTCCAGGCTCAAAGCAATGACCCGCGACGGCAGACTGGCCTCCAACAACAGCGACAGGGTGTGCATCAGCGGCGGGAACACTGCCTCCAACGAGGTGTGCCGGTAAGCGGGGATTTTGTCCACGTCGTGTTCCAGCGAAAACGTGAGCAGGCCACCGGCGAGCTTGATCAGTTGCTGGTAGACCTGCTCGGGGTGGCGCGCGGGAAACTCCCGAAGATCGGCCAATACCGGCTGGTAGGTATTCAACGCATTGAGCAGCCAGAACAGCGACACGTCGGCGACGGCAAAGTCGGCCATGCGCTGATTGCTTTCCCGCCGCATGCCCATGAGCCGTTGCCGCTTGGCGGACAATTGCGTCAACAGGTTGTCCAGCTGGTTCAGCAACCCCGAGTGCGCGGCGAAGCTCAGCAACGGCGGCACATAGCCCGGGTCGAGGCTCCAGGCACCCTGCCCGTCGCGCACCAGGCGCGCGACCGGACACGTCATGTAGTCCGCATTATCGTCGCGCTGCAGGCGCAGGCTCAGTGCATGCTCCAGCACGCCTATCGACTGCACCTCATCGGCATACATATCCTGTACGTCGCGCCAAGATTGGCGATAGCGTGTGGGCCGATCGGCCCTGCCACCGTCGAACAGGCAGTTGTCTCCATTCGCCTGTTCCAGGGGCAAGGCCAAGTGCAATAACGCGTCCTGATCTTCGTCGGCCAGCAACTGCGCCAGCTCCAAGGCCGGAGGCAGGCGGTCGACCTGCTCGGTGTCGATCCAGGTGCCATCTGGCATGCGGACCCGCAACTGAGTCGCCTTGAGCTTACCCAGCCGTAATGCATCCAGGTCGAACCCTACCGCCTGGACACCCCAGGGGTGCGCCAGGGCCAGGTGCGCGAGTTGTTCGTTGGTCCAAGCCTCCCAGCGCGCCTGTTGCTGGAATTGTTGCGGCGACAGCAACGCCCCGGCGGCCCACAGAGGGCGATCGATATTCATGGCATCGTTTCCCTACGACTGAATCAGGCTTTGGCCTTGGGCATCTGCGAAACCAGTGACAAGTTCACGTCCATACCCTCGACCTGGAAGTGCGGCACGGCATACAACTTGACGCGGAAGAAACCGGGGTTGTCCTCGATGTCTTCCACCGTGACCTTCGCCTCCCGCAGCGGGTGTGAGGCCTGCAAGTCATCGCCCGGATCAGTCATCTCGGTGACCAGCCCGCCGATCCACTTGTTCAACTCCAGCTCCAGCAAACGCCGGTCCTTGGTGGTGCCAATGTTTTCTCGCTGGATCAGCTTCAGATAGTGAGCAATGCGTGACAGCAGAAAAATGTAAGGCAGGCGTGCGTTGATTCGACTGTTCGCGGTGGCGTCGGCCGTGTCGTACAGCGCCGGCTTTTGCGCGGAGTTGGCCGAGAAGAAACACGCATAGTCGCGGTTCTTGTAGTACGAGAGCGGAATGAAACCGAGGTTGGCGAACTCGAACTCACGGGTTTCCGGAATCATCACTTCGGAAGGAATCTTGACCTGATTGCCGGTGCCCAAGTCATACAAATGGATAGGCAGTTCAGTGACCGCACCACCCGACTGCGGCCCACGTATCTGCACGCACCAACCGTTGCTGATGAAGCTTTTGACCATGTTCGCGGCAAAGGCAAACGATGCGTTGGTCCACAGGTACTTGTGGTGATCCGGCCCTTTGACATTCTCGACGTAATTGAAGCTGCGCACGGGAACGGTGTCGGGCCCGTAGGGCAAGCGCCCCAGGACGCGCGGCATGGTCAGGCCGATGTAACGCGCGTCGTCACTGTCACGGAATGACTTCCACTTGATGTATTCGGCACGATCAAAATAGTTGCCGATGTCCTTGATCGCGGCCACCTCCTCCATGGTTTCCTTGCCGAAGAACGCTGGGCCTACAGCCCCCACAAACGGCATGTGGGCGGCGGCGGCGACTTTGGAAATATTGCGCAGCAGCGCGATGTCCTGAGGCCTGCGATCGAATTCGTAGTTTGAAATAGCCGCCGCAATCGGCTCGCCCCCCGGGGTATCGTACTCCTGCGTGTAGGTATGCAGGTACAAGCCGCTCTGGGCAATTTCAGGCGCGTCCTCGAAGTCTTGCACCAGGTGGTCCTTGCTGACATCCAATAGTTCTATGCGAACGTTCTGACGGAAATCCGTCTGATCAATCAGCGATTTCACACCGCGCCAGGTTGACTCGACGCGCTGGAAGTCCGGATGGTGCATGACCGCATCGAGTTGACGGCCAATCTGCCGGTCCAACGAAGCAATATGCTCATCCAACAGGACTTTATCCAAACGCTCGATTTTTTGCGGCGATTGCTTAAGCAACTTTAAAAACACACTGACCGCTGCCGTCACCCGCTCATCGGCGGACACCTCGGACAGCGCATCCGAGTTCTGGAAGATATCAATACCGGCCAATTCAGCAACAGGACTTAAATTGATCTTGTTAAACAGCGCAGCATAAACACCCGCAGACTCTTCAGACAACACTGTGGCGCCGCGCGCTTGCACGTTGGAATGTTCTAAGGACATGATTTAACTTCCCTTTTAAATTACCGCTATGAATTAACGCTCTTCTTCAGGCGCCAAGGCAGCCAACTCAGCGCGCAGTTCGTCACTGAGCGCGTCATCCTTGAGGATGCGCTCCAACTCATGGCGGAAGGTCACGTTGTCCAGCAGATTCGATTTCAGATCACGCAACAGGTTGCGCATCGCCAATAACGCACGCAGTTGTGGAATCTGCCGTGCGACCTGCTCAGGCTCGAAGTCCTTCATGCACCGGAAATTCAGTTCGACAGCGGTGTCGGACGCATCGTCGTCCAAGGTGTTGTCGACAGCCAGCTTCAGACCCGGCGAGAACTCGCCCAGGACGCTGTCAAAGTTGTTCTTATTGATATCAACCTTGCCGCGCTCGGAGAGCGGACGCTGTTCTTTACCGTTACTGTAGTCACCCAGCACCATCAGTTTCAAAGGTAACTCAACCTTTTTCTGCGCACCGCCGGTATGCAGGTCGAGCTTGATATTAACCCTGGCCTTGGGCACTTCATTTTGAAAGCTGCTTAGCGTCATCGTTTCATTCCGTGAGTTATCCAACAGCATTGATCTGCGGTCAGATGGAAATTAAAACCGGAATCCAATCAACTTAAATTCCCTTTCCGGAAACCAAAGCGCTACATGGCACATGGCGTCCGCTTGCTCACTAGAATGAAGTATCACTGCCGGAACTTACCAGCCCCCGGATCACGGACGGGAACTTTCCATTGCGCATCAGGGATATTTCCCACAAAGCACAAAGATTATCTTTCTTGCAAAGATTATTGAAGATTTAAACCACAGACAGGGATCCAGCTGTCGGATATTTCTTAACTGCGCCGGCGCCCAATAAAAGATCAGTAGAAATATACAAACCCATATAAATTTCTTTCAATATCCTCCATTGTTTATAGTACTAAAACCTATAAAAAACACCCACGTGCCGACCAGAAGATAAACCATCTCCGTCTCAGCTTTACATCATAAACATTGAACTCCAGCAAAAAACGCCTACACCTCGCGCGCCTTGACCTTCAAATGCCGCGCATACCATGGCCGCTTCGGCACCCGTTTGAACAAACCCTGCAGCGCTTCGTCTTGCGCAGCAAACGTAATTCGCAGGGCGAGCTTCATGATCTCTGGGTCCATCTCCATCGAACGCCCCCTCTGCAAGCCTGGAGTGGTGCTGCAGCCATGGGTATCCGGGCCCAGCCACGGGTCGCCGACTTCAACCCACCGCCCCGGCGCGAACCATGCCACGCCATTGACCTCCAGGCGGCTGACCTGGCCGGGATGGAAGCGCTCATGGGCGCGGAACCAGTCTTCGATGCGGTCGTCGATCCAGCCATGGAAGTGCCAGAACACCGGGTTGACGTGGGAGGAAAACGGATCGCCAAGAAAGTCGTTTTCGGGTGCATACCAACGCGCGGCAAAGTCTGCCGGGTCGCGGGCGAAGGGCACGGGGGCACCGTTGGAGGGGTCGCGGGGCACCGAGGCCCAGCGCATGTGCAGCCAATCATGCAGGCCCAGTTCCATTTCGGAGCCGAGCTGGCCCAGGGTCAATTTGGCCAGGTATCGCGGGTCGCGGTATTGGGATTCCCAGACCTGGAAGTTGCTGTGGTAGGTCTCGGCGGCTTTGATATCGCTGACCCATTGGGTGTAGTCGCCGTCGTCCGGCGCCAGCCAAGTGGGTGGCAGGGCAAAACCGTCATGGTTGTCGAAGTAGCGCAGGAAGCCCAGGCGATCACGTTCCAGGGCCGGTTGCGGTTCGGGGAAGGCGGACCACGACGGCAAGTCTTGCATCGAACGTGCGGTGCCGAGCATATGCCGATGCATGAAGAAGAAGTCGATGCCCGAGCCGTTGCGATCCTTGAGCTTGCCCCGTGCGTCGCGCTCCTTGCCCCGTGGGCCGGGCTGCCAGCCGATGCCACGCAAGGCGTCGCGTTTTTCCTCGGAGAGCTTGTGCCATTGGTCGCGCGTGGCGTGCCACAGTTGGTGGAACAGGCGGTGCTCGGGGGAAATCAGCCAGGCCAGCAGCGAAGGGTTGAGACCGATGCGTTGGCGGGCTTCGGGAAACGGCTGTTTGTGGGCAACAAAGCGATTCTCCGGCGCGGTCAGCGCCAGGGGGCGGTCGAGGTCGAGGATCTGCCCGCTGAGTGTGCCGCTGCCGGCGTTGCCGAAGACGCCCCAGACTTCATCGACGGTCATGCTGAATTCATAGGCCGGCGCGCCATCGGCTGCATCACGGTCGATCAGCCGCCAATAGAGCTCGGTGCCCTCGCCCGCGAGCAAGTCACCCAACACGCGATAACGGGGTTCGCCATCGCCGCGCAGGTGCTCGGCCGTGTCGAGATAACCACGCAGGCCACGCCCACGCGGCGCGACATCGAGCAGCAACGCCAGGCCCTGCGCGGGCAAACCCTTGAGGCCGGCATCGCGGCCTTCAAGCCGCAGGTTCCACACCCCGCGCAACGTGTTCGCCAGGTGCTGGCCGGCGGTATCGGCAAGATCCACCGTGGCTTCGCCGGGGGTGATGGGGAATTCTTCACGCGTCCACTCGCGATGGGCATATAAGGCCGCCGGCACGGCGGCGCCAGTCAGCGCCAGGCCTGCGATGAACCCACGTCGAGAGATCGTCATTGTCTACCTTAGGAAACGGCGTTATCAGAGCTAGAACGTTTACTCGCGCGGGAAATTTACCGCGCCGTCGCCGAGGCCTAAATTTCCGCGCTCATCGCTCGTTCTTCCCAGATAGCAAAGGCCTCAACTGACTGAGACGGCAATGACAAAACCACGTTCGAAAAAGGCGCTGTTTATCGGCCTGCCACTGGCATTGGCCATCGGCGCCGGGGCCGGTTTCCTGGCCTGGGATCATTGGTTCCGAGGCAATGCCGGCTACCCGCTGGCGGTGATCAAGCAGGCCAATGACCTGCAGGAGCGCCTGTTGTCGTTCGACAGCCATATCACCGTGCCGCTGGATTTCGGCACTGCCGGCAATGAGGCCGACCACGACGGCAGCGGCCAGTTCGACCTGGCCAAGGCGCGTCGCGGGCGATTGTCCGGGGCGGCTCTGACGGTTTTCGGCTGGCCGGAAATCTGGAACGGCGCCAATGCTCCCCACAGGCCCAGCGACGGCTTTGTCGAGGAAGCCCGCCACGAGCAGGAAGTGCGCTACAAAATCATCTCCGGCATGGTGCGCGACTTCCCCAACGAAGTGGGCATCGCCTACACCCCGGATGACTTCCGGCGCCTGCATGGCGAAGGCAAATTCGCAATCTTTATCAGCATGCTCAACGCCTACCCGCTGGGCAGCGACCTGAACCAACTGGACCTGTGGACAGCACGCGGCATGCGTATGTTCGGCTTCAGCTATATCGGCAATAACGCCTGGTCCGACTCGTCGCGGCCACTGCCATTTTTCAATGACTCCACCGACGCTCTCGACGGCCTCTCGGACATCGGCCAGCAAGCGGTACACCGCCTCAATGACCTGGGGGTGATCATCGATGTGTCGCAAATGTCGACCAAGGCCCTGGAACAGGTTGCGCAGTTGAGCCGCACGCCACTGGTGGCCTCCCACTCGGCGCCACGCGCGGCGGTGGATATCCCGCGCAACCTCAGCGACAAGGAACTGCAACTGATCAAGCGCAGCGGCGGCGTGGTACAGATCGTGGCCTTCTCCGCCTACCTTCGCCCGCTGAGCCAGCCGACCCAGGACAAGCTCAACAGCCTGCGCGCCCGCTTCGACCTGCCCCCCCTGCCCAACCTGGCCGTGGCCCTGATGCCGGGCGACGCAATCATCGCCGCCTGGCCCGAGCACACGTTCGGCGAGTACGCCAGCGCGCTGTACGCCATCCTCGATGACGAACCCAAGGCCACCCTCAAGGACCTGGGCGATGCCATCGACTACACCGTGCGCAAGATCGGCATCGACCATGTCGGCCTGGCGTCGGACTTCAACGACGGCGGCGGTATCGACGGCTGGAACAACGTCGGCGAAATCCGCAACGTCACCGCCGAGCTGATCCAGCGCGGCTACTCCGAAGCCGACATCGCCAAGCTGTGGGGCGGCAACTTTCTGCGGGTGTGGGACCAGGTACAAAAAGCCGCCAAGCCCTTGGCCAACCGCTCATCACCCTCGACGTAAGCCCGTGAGCACAACATGACCGTGCTGAGCCAGCGGTGGCGACGCACGCCCTTTGCCCTTTGAACGAGAGGCCCACATGACGCCATCCGCCCCCCTGACCGCTTTGGCCCTCACCGCCCTGTGCGCAGCGCTGCTGCCCAACCTGGCCGAGGCCGCCACGCCGCAACCCGGCAAAGTATTCAAGGACTGCAAGGACTGCCCGGAAATGGTGGTGCTGCCCGCCGGCACTTTCACCATGGGCACGCCCGACGATGAGGTCGGCCGCGAGCCGGACGAAGGCCCGATGCATGCCGTGACCTTCGCCAAGCCGTTCGCCATGAGCCGCTTCCAGATCACCGCTGGCGAGTGGGACAGCTATATCCGCCAGACCGGGGTCAAGATCGCCGACGGCGACACCCGCCCCGGCCGCGAATGCATCGCCAGCAAGCCGCGCTACCCCCAGAGCCCGCGTCAGCCGGCAGTGTGCATGGACATGGACGACATCAAACACTACGTGGCCTGGCTGTCGAAAAAGACCGGGCAGCCGTACCACATGGTCAGCGAAGCCCAGCGCGAATACGCCGCGCGCGCCGGCTCCAGCGGGCCCTTCCCGTTTCCGTTCGACGAGGGCAAGGGTTACAGCATTGCCGAACATGCCAACACCTACGGTCCGGCGGATGGCTACAGTTTTTCCTCGCCGGCCGGCAGCTACCCGCCGAACGCATTTGGCATGTACGACATGCACGGCAACGTCTACGAGCGCGTGGCCGACTGCGAACACCCCAACTACATCGGCGCACCGACCGACGGCAGCGCCTGGGTGGAACCGAACTGCGAGAGCTACCAGATCCGTGGCAATGACTGGGGCGAAGCGCCAGTGTTCTCGCGCTCGGGCAATCGCAACAACATCTACCCACAGACACGCGGGGACTGGATCGGCTTTCGGGTAGTGCGCGACCTGTAACAACAAATCCCCTCACTGCACCTACTGCACCTACTGCACCTACTGCACCTACTGCACCCACTGCACCTACTGCACCCACTGCACCTACTGCACCCACTGCACCCACTGCATCCGCTGCATCCGCTGCATCCGCTGCATCCGCTGCACCCGCTGCACCCGCTGCACCCACTGTAGGAGCGAGCTTGCTCGCGAAGCCCCCGAGTACGCCGCGTTTATCCAGGATAAACGCGTTATCGTTGGCGATTTTCGCGGGCAAGCCCGCTCCTACAGGGGGCGTGCGTCAGCTTTGCCGAACCAACCGTTCCAAACCTTCATGCAACGCCGGAAACAGGCTGTTGTTGAAGTTGTTCCAGCGCAATTCGAGGATGGTGTCGTCCGGGGAAATCTCGGTCTTGAGCACGTCGTGGAACACTTCACCGGAGTCGATGCCGTTGTCCACGTAGTGGAACGACGCACCGGTCAGGTACAGCGGCTCGCACGGCTGCGTCTCCTTGGTCGTCCAATCCACCACCGCCTGGCCACGGGCACCGTACAAGGCGTTCCAGGTGGCGTAGGCGCCCCGGCGCTCGTAGGGCGATTCGATACGGGTAATGCCCGGGTGAATGTTCATGATCCGCCGCGCAAATGGCGCACCCGGGCGCACCAGCTCATCAAGGATCACCAACAGGCCGTCCAGCACCACGATATCGGCCTTCAGCTCCACCAGCGTGTCGTGCAGGCGGCGTTCGAAGTCCTGCTTGCCGGCGATGTGTTGCGCGCTGCCACGCGGCAGGCGGCGGTAGGTGGACGGCACGCTCAGCAGCAAATCGTTGACCAGACGCCCCTGCACCCGCAGGTCCGCCGGGTACAGCCACTGGCGGCCCGGCGCATAGGCAAAGCCATAGTCGGCGACCAATTGCCGGTCACGCGGGTTTTGCTCGTCGTCGTCATACACCACGCCCACCAGGTTATAGGCCTCGCCCAGCGACGTATCGTTGAGCGAGCCCACCAGAAACTCCAGCACCGACTTCATGTAGCGCTCGTGGTCCTTATAGGCCACTGGCTGCCCGGCCTTGTCGGCGGCGGCATTTCTCAGGGACCACACATACACCAGGTTTTTTTTCGTCATTGGTTCGCTCTCACTGGATAGATCCGGCACGCGACCCTACGCGTGCGCCTACCCAACAAGAACGAACCAGGCAGCGGGCAATTTATCCGCCACCGCCACCGCCGGGCACGCCGCGCTAAATACTCGCGCCGACGCTTCGTTTGTCATGGGTAAGGGTCTGTGTGCCCAGCCCCCTCCATTCACTTTCCGGGAAGTACCTATGACCGACCCCAAGCGCGGCGCCTTCAGCGGTTTGCTCGCATTGCTCAGGCCCTTTCGCGCCATCGTGAGCGTCTCCGTCGCCCTGGGCATGGCCGGTGGCCTGGCCATCACGCTGCTGCTGGCGACTATCAATAATGCGCTGCACTCCTCCGCGGGGATGACCCAGGGGGTGATTCTGACGTTTGCTGCGCTGTGTGTGCTGGCGCTGGTCAGTTCGATCATTTCCGATATCGGCACCAATTACGTCGGCCAACGGATTATTGCCGCCCTGCGCAAGGACCTCGGCGAAAAGGTGCTGTCGGCGCCGATCGGGCAGATCGAGGGTTATCGCTCCCACCGGCTGATCCCGGTACTGACCCACGACGTCGACACCATCAGCGATTTCTCCTTCGCGTTCACGCCACTGGCCATTGCGGCCACAGTGACCCTGGGTTGCCTGGGCTACCTGGCCTACCTGTCGGTACCGATGTTCCTGATGATGGTGGTCGCCATCGTGATCGGCAGTGCCGTGCAGTTCATCGCCGGCGGCAAAGGCATCCAGGGCTTCGACCTGGCGCGCAGCCACGAGGATGAGCTGCAGCGTTACTACAACGCCATTGCCTCCGGCGCCAAGGAACTGCGCATGCACCGGCCCCGGCGCTTTCGCATGAACACCCAGCGCATTCAGGAAACCGCGGACCGCATCGCCGACATCCAGGTGCGTTCCGTGAACATCTACATCCTTGCCAAGACCTTTGGCTCGATGTTGTTCTTCGTGGTGATCGGCCTGGCCCTGGCGATGCAGGCCTATAACCCCAACCCCGACCCTAGCGTGATCACCGGTTTCGTCCTGGTGCTGCTGTACATGAAAGGCCCGCTGGAACACCTGCTCGGCTACCTGCCGGTGGTGGGCAAGGCGAAGATTGCATTTGGTCGTATCAGTGAGCTGTCACAGCGTTTCTCCTCGCCGGAACCGCACCTGCTGATGGATGACAGCGAAGCCCCGCAACCGGTGGTCAACAGCCTGGAATTGCGCGGTGTGCGCTACAGCCCGCCGGCAGTGGCAGGCAGCGAACCGTTCCACCTGGGGCCGATCGACCTGAACATCGCCCAGGGCGATATCGTGTTCATCGTCGGCGAAAACGGCAGCGGCAAGACCACCCTGATCAAGCTGCTGCTGGGGTTGTACCCACCGCAGGCTGGGGAAATCCTGCTCAATGGCAACGCTGTGAGCGACCCCGAACGCGACGACTATCGCCAACTGTTCACCACGGTGTTCGCCGATTACTACCTGTTCGACGACCTGGTCCAGGGCAGCGCCGCCCAGTCACTCGACAGCGCGACAAAATACCTGGAACGCCTGGAGATCGCCCACAAGGTCAGCGTCAAGGACGGCGTGTTCAGCACCACCGATCTGTCCACCGGCCAACGCAAGCGCCTGGCGCTGGTCAACGCCTGGCTGGAAGAACGCCCGGTGCTGGTGTTCGACGAGTGGGCCGCCGACCAGGACCCGGCCTTCCGCCGGATCTTCTATACCGAGCTGCTGCCGGACCTCAAGCGCCTGGGCAAGACCATCATCGTGATCAGTCACGACGACCGCTATTTCGATATCGCCGACCAATTGGTGCGCCTGCGCGCCGGCCAGGTCGTGCACGAAATGACGCCGGCGTGAATTTTCTTTTCCGGTTTCCCGGGATAGGAACGTCTCACTAGTGGTAATGAGAACCAGACTCAATAAACACCTATAATTGCCCACTTAAAACATAGAAGAGAAAACACCCATGCCAGCACGACTCGGTCTCAGCCCACTGAGCAAAGCGCTATCCATGCGTCGGGCCCTGAACATCAACCTCCTGCCGAACGCCCTGGCCCTGGCCATATCACTGCCGGTGGCCGGCTATGTGCAGGCACAAGAGATCGAGTTGGACATTCCCGCGCAGCCGCTGGGGAGCGCGCTGCAGGCCTTCGGTCATCAGGCCAACATGCAGGTGCTCTACAGCCCGACCGACGTGCAAGGCAAGAACAGCACCGCCGTCAAAGGCAAACTGGACCCGCAACAGGCGATCAATACCCTGCTGTCAGGAACGTCGACCACCCACAGCCTCAATGGCAATTCGCTGACCGTCACCGCCGCCGGTACCTCCGCCGGGCTGGAACTGAGCCCGACCCAGGTGACCGCCAACCAACTGGGCAACGTGACCGAAAACACCGGTTCCTATACCCCAGGCTACATCGCCACCTCGACCCGCCTGGTGCTGACGCCCAAGGAGACGCCGCAGTCGGTGACCGTCATCACCCGCCAGCACATGGACGACTTCGGCCTGAACAACGTTGACGACGTGATGCGCCACACGCCGGGCATCACCGTCTCGGCCTTCGATACCGAGCGCAGCAACTACTACGCCCGTGGTTTCTCCATCAACAACTTCCAGTACGACGGCATTCCGTCCACTGCGCGCAACGTGGCCTACTCGGCGGGTAACACCCTGAGCGACATGGCGATCTATGACCGGGTCGAAGTACTCAAGGGCGCCACCGGCCTGCTCACTGGCGCAGGCTCCCTGGGTGCGACCATCAACCTTGTGCGCAAAAAGCCCACCGCAGAGTTCCAGGGCCACGCCAGCGTGGGCGCCGGCTCCTGGGACAACTACCGCAGCGAGCTGGATGTGAGCGGCCCGCTGACCGAAACCGGGAATGTCCGGGGTCGGGCGGTGGCGGCTTACCAGGACAAGCATTCCTTCATGGACCGCTATGAGCGCCAAAGCCCGGTCTACTACGGCATCATGGAATTCGACCTGTCCCCGGACACCATGCTGACCGTAGGTGGCGACTACCAGGACAGCCTGCCAAAAGGCTCGTCCTGGTCCGGCAGCTTCCCGCTGATCGACGCCCAGGGTAATCGCAACAACGTGAAGCGCTCGTTCAACAACGCCGCCGACTGGAGCAGCTGGGAGCAGTACACCCGCACCCTATTCGCCATAGTCGAGCACGACCTCGGCGATGGCTGGGTCACCAAGCTGCAACTGGACCACAAGATCAACGGCTACCACGCGAAGATGGGCTCGATCCAGGGCAGCACTCCCAACCTGGACGGCACTTCGCAGCTGACATCGGGCAAGTACACCGGCGAAACCGTCAGCGACTCCGCCGACCTATATGTGAGCGGCCCGTTCAGCCTGGGTGGCCGCGAGCATGAGTTGGTCCTCGGCGGCTCCATCAGTTCTTCCGAGTGGAACGGCAATGGCTACTGGAACCTCGCCCCCAACCTGGTGAATTTCCACAACTGGCACGGCAACGCGACCGAACCGGATTGGGGCACACCGCAGTCGAAGATCGACGACACCGTGCGCCAGACCGGCGCGTACATGACCACCCGCCTGAACCTCGCCGACGACCTCAAGCTGCTGCTCGGCGGCCGCGTGGTCGACTACACCGTCACCGGCAACAACCCGACCTACAAGGAAACCGGACGGTTCGTGCCGTATGCCGGTGTGGTCTACGACCTGAACGACACGTACTCGGTCTACGCCAGCTACACCGATATCTTCATGCCGCAGGAAAGCTACAACCGCGACCGCAACAACAAGCTGGTCGAGCCGGATGAAGGCCAGAACTGGGAACTGGGCGTCAAGGCAGACTTCCTGGACGGTCGTGTAAACGCCAGCGCCGCCTACTTCGAGATCCACGAAACCAACCGTTCCGTGTCCGACGACGAATACAACAACCGCACGCCGACACCGTCGAACTATGCGTTCAAGGGCACCAAGGCCGTGACCAAGGGTTACGAAGTCGAAATGTCGGGCGAACTGGCACCGGGCTGGCAGCTCCAGGGTGGCTATACCCACAAGGTTGTGCGCGACGACAACGACATCAAGATCTCGACCTTCGAGCCGGAAGATCAGGTCAGCGTCTACACCTCGTACAAGTTCAAGGGCAACCTCGACAAGCTGACCGTCGGCGGCGGCGCTCGCTGGCAGAGTGTTGGCTGGCAGGACATCTACAACAGCCCGAAAGGCGGCTACGAGGAGTTTTCCCAGGAATCCTACTGGCTGGTGGACCTGATGACCCGCTACCAGTTCACCAAGAACGTGTCGGCAACGTTGAACGTCAACAACATCTTCGATAAGACCTACTACACCAACATCGGCTTCTATAACTCTGCCGCCTACGGCGAGCCACGCAACTTCATGCTCAGCACCCGCTGGGACTTCTAAGGCCTGCTCGTAGCCGCCCTGGCGGCTACTGAGGGTTCCAACCCTAACGCCCCGTGCATTCATTGCCCGGGGCGTTTTTGCAAGGACCGGTCGTTGAACCCCACCCCACGAAAAAGCCCCCGGTCACCATCAGTGGCCGGGGGCTTGTTCGTTCAGGCCCGGTGTTACGCCATCGCATCGGCGAAGCTGCGCACGAACGCGGCGTTGTCGATCAACCGATCATGACTGGTCTCGATCAGCACCGAACGTTCAATCCGGGACTGGCCGGCGACCTCCAGCATGCTCGCCTCAATCAACCGATGATGCACACCCGTGCGGCTCAAGGTCGCCCACCAGCAACTGATCGGCGCCTTGATCGCCTTGAAATCGGCATCATGCAGGCGCTGGCCCAGCATGCGGTCGACCTCCCACGAGATTTGCGCCTCATGGCCGCTGAGCAACTCTTCCTTGAGTTCATGGAAGCGCTCACCCAGCACATCCCCGGCCCACTGGTTGAACCCGGCCCATTGCTCATCGTCGCCGTCAACCGTGGCCTGCTGGCCCGACCACTTGGCATGGATCTGCGCCGTGAACTCAGGGAACATCGCGCCCAACAACTCCACGCGCCGGTCATTGGCGGATATTTCGCGTTCATCGACCATCACCGCCGTGTCCCAGAAAGGCTTGACCCACTGGGGTGGCGATGCGTCGATCCAGCCCACGCATTCCACTTCCCGCCCAGCCTGCTCCAGGCCATGGGCAACTTCCATCGCCAGGTTGCCGCCCAGGGACCAGCCCGCCAGACGGAAGGCCCCCTCCGGCTGCGCCGTCAACAATTGCGCGGTGTAGTCCTCGACCATCTCGTGCCAGGCCGGCACTTCACTGCCCTCCTCGGCCAACGCCCGGCAGATCACGCCCATTACCGGCCGCTGCTCGCGCAACGCCAGGGCAATGGCCTTGTAGCAATGCACCGAACCATAGCTGGGGTGAAACAGGTACAACGGTGTGCCACGGGTCTGGCTGTTCAACCTGACGATCAACGAGTTGCCGGCCTGACCATTGACACAGGCCACCTGCCCCGCAACCGTCGGGTGGAGCATCAGCTGACTCACCGAAAGCTCCACGCCGGTAGCCTTGCGGATACGCTCCTTGAGCATCAACACCAGCAACGAGTGCCCGCCCAGCTCGAAGAAGTTGTCCTCCACCCCCACCTGTTCAAGGCCCAGGACCTCGCGCCAGGCGAGCACAACGGTGTGCTCCAGCGGGTTGCTCGGCGCAACGAAGTGCCGCTGATGCACGCTGGCGTCCGGTGCCGGCAGGGCCTTGCGGTCTAACTTGCCGTTGGGGCTCAAGGGCATGCGGTCCAGCACGACCCATTGCGCAGGCACCATGTAGTCGGGCAAATGCGCCAGCAAGTGATGACTCAGGGCATCACGCCAGGCGGCGGCCGGGTCGTGCAACACTAGGTAGCCCACCAGATGCTTGCCATCCTGCACTTGCACCGATGCTTCACGCACCTGCGGATGCTCCAGCAGGCGCGCCTCGATTTCGCCCAGCTCGATCCGCAAACCACGCAACTTGACCTGATGATCCAGGCGCCCCAGGTATTCAATCACGCCATCCATGCGCTGACGGACCCGGTCCCCGGTACGATACAACCGCGCGCCAGGCTGGAACGGGCACGGCACAAAGCGCTCGGCGGTCAGGCCGGGACGGCGATGGTAACTGCGCGCCAGCCCGACACCGCCCAGGTACAACTCACCGGCAACACCCGCCGCAACCGGCTGCAACTGCGCATCCAGCACATGGGTGCGCAGGTTGGCGATCGGCTGGCCAATCGGCACGCTGTCGCGGTTTTCATCGACACACGTCCAATGGGTCACATCAATGGCCGCCTCGGTCGGGCCGTACAGGTTGAACAGCCCGGCCTTGGGCAGTTTGGCGAACACCTGTTGCTGGGCGTCCACCGGCAGGGCTTCGCCGCTGCAAATGATGCGTTGCAGGCCCTGGCAACTGCCGGCCTGCGAGTCCTGGAGGAACGCCTGCAACATCGAGGGCACGAAGTGCAAAGTGGTGACCTGGTGTCGATTGATCAACGTCACCAGGCGCGACGGCTCCCGATGATCACCCGGAGCCGCCATGACCAACCGTGCGCCGCTCATCAACGGCCAGAAGAACTCCCAGACCGACACGTCAAAACTGAACGGCGTCTTTTGCAGCACCGTATCACTGGCATCCAGTGCATACGCTTGCTGCATCCACAGCAATCGGTTGGTCAATGCACAGTGGCGGTTACCGGCGCCCTTCGGCTGCCCGGTGGAACCGGAGGTGTAGATGACATAAGCGAGGTTTTCGGCCTCGACGGCGACCTCGGGATTGAAGGTGGCAAACCCTGCCAGCCAGCTGTCACCCTGCTCCACCACCAGGCACTGTACGCAGTCACCGATGGGCAACGACGCTACCAGATGCGCCTGCGTCAACAGCAGTTGCACCCCACTGTCCTGCAGCATGTAGGCCAGGCGCTCGCGCGGGTATTCCGGGTCCAGCGGCACATAGGCGCCGCCAGCCTTGAGCACGGCCAGAAGCGCCACCACCATCTCCACCGAACGCTCCATCGCCACGCCCACCAGCAGGTCTGGCCCGACACCGGCCTGTATCAGGCGGTGCGCCAGGCGGTTGGCACGAGCATTCAGTTGGGCGTAAGTGAGCACTTCGCAATCAAACAGCAATGCCTGGGCATCCGGCGTGCGTTCGGCTTGCGCTTCGATCAACTGCTGCACGCTCTGCTGCAACGGGTAATCCTGCGCCGTGTCGTTCCACTGCTCGACCATCACCTGCTGCTCCAGACGCTCCAGCATCGGCAACTGGGTGACCCGCTGATTCGGATCGCCGAGCATGCCCTGCAACAGGTTCTGCCAATGGCGGGCCATGCGCTTGGGTGTCGCGGCGTCGAACAGATCAGTGGCGTAAGTCAGGGTCGCCCACAGCCCTTCGGCGGTCTCCTGGGTGTCCAGGCTCAAGTCGAACTGCGCGGTCTGCGTGCCCCACTCCAGCCCTTCAACCCTCAGGTCGGCAAGCTGCTGGCCGCTGTTGGCCAGGCGCGCTTCGCTCTGGTGATTGAACAACACCTGGAACAACGGGTTATGGCTCAGGCTGCGCTCGGGTTGCAGCGCCTCGACCAATTGCTCGAAGGGCAGGTCCTGATGGCTCTGGGCATCCAGGGCCCGCCGCTTGGCCTGCTGCAACAATTGGGTGACGGTCAGTTGAGCATCGATATCGGCCTTGAGCACCTGGGTATTGACGAAGAACCCCACCAGCCGCTCGGTTTCGACCCGGCTGCGGTTGGCGATCGGCACACCGACGCGAATATCCTGCTGGCCGCTGTAACGGTGCAACAGGGTCTGGAACGACGCCAGCAGTACCATGAACAACGTGACCCCCTCACGCTGCGCCAGGGCCTTGAGCCCCGTCACCAGCGCCGGGTCCATGACGACATCCAGGCTCGCCCCGCGATAGCTCTGCACCGAAGGTCGCGGCCGCTCGGCGGGCAGTTCCAGCACCGGCTGTTCACCGCCCAGCAGCGTTTGCCAGTAAGCCAATTGACGCTCGCGCTCGCCGCCCGCCATCCAGTCGCGCTGCCACTGCGCATAGTCGGCGTATTGAATCGGCAGCGCCGGCAGTTGCAGGTCCTGGCCTTGGCTGTAGGCCGCGTACAGTTGCACCAGCTCGTCGACCATCACCTGCATCGACCAGCCATCGGAGACGATGTGATGCTGCACCAGCACCAGCACGTGTTCGTCGTCAGCCAGGCGCAGCAGGGTCACCCGCAGCAGCGGGCCTTGTTGCAGGTCAAACGGTCGCGCGATCTCGGCTTGCACCAGGCGCTGCACATCCGCTTCGTCGGCGTCGGCATGCAGGATCTCTACGGCACCCGCATCACGGATCATTTGCAGGGCGCGGCCTGCGTCCTGGTACACCTGGGTGCGCAGGCTTTCATGGCGCGCCACCAGCGTTTCGAAACTGCGTTGCAGCGCGGCCTGGTCCAGCCAGCCACGCAGGCGCAGGGTGCTGGGGATGTGGTACGCGGCGCTCTGGGGGTCCAGTTGCCAGAGGAACCACTGGCGCTCCTGGGCATAAGACAATGCCAACGGCTGCTGGCGACTGACGGGCAGAATCGCCGGCGCACTGTCCGTCTCGGCTGCCGAACGCTGCAGCGTCTCGACAAAACCCTGCAACCGCGGGTGTTCAAACAGGGTTCTGAGGGGAACTTCCCGGCCCAGCAACTGGCGCAGACGGGAGATGACCTGCATCGCCAGCAACGAGTGCCCCCCAGATTCAAAGAAGTGGTCGGCCAGGCCAATCCGTTCCAGGCCCAGGATTTCACCCCAGATCGCCGCCACGTCCTGCTCCAGCTCGCTCTGTGGCGCCACATACACCTGCTGCATCTGGCTCACATCAGGACGCGGCAGGCCCTTGCGATCGAGCTTGCCATTGGGGGTGAGCGGCATGCGCTCCAGGAACATCAGGTGCGAGGGCACCATGTAGTCCGGCAGGCGGGTTTTCAGGGCGCGGCGCAGGTTTTCACGGCAGGTGGACTGGGCCACCGCATCGTCCATCAGCACCGGATCCAGTGGCACCACATAGGCCACCAACTGCTTACCGTTCGGGCCTTCCTGGGCCACCACCACGGTTTCGCCGACGCTGTCCTGCTCACGCAGCCGCGCTTCGATCTCGCCCAGTTCGATACGGAAACCGCGGATCTTCACCTGGTGATCGACACGGCCGAGGTAATCCACCACGCCATCCGGGCGGCCACGGGTCAGGTCGCCGCTGCGGTACACGCGGCTGCCGGGTTTGCCGAACGGGTCGGGGACGAAGCGTTCGGCGGTGAGTGCCGGGCGTTCCAGATAACCGCGCGCCACGCCCTCGCCGCCCAGGTACAGCTCGCCAGCGACGCCGATGGGTTGCAGGTTGAGTTGGGCGTCGAGGATGTAGCCGCTGCGGTTGCCCAACAGCGTGCCGATCGGTGCGTACACGGCGCCGCACGGATCGCCGCGACGTGCCTTCCACAGCAACGGCGTAACCACGGTTTCGGTCGGGCCGTAGCCGTTGAACAGGTAGGTCGGCTTTAGCGCACGCCAGGCCAGGTCATAGCTCGCTTGCGCCACCGCGTCACCGCCAAAGCAATACACGCGCACCTTCGGCGGATTACCGTCGCGCTCGGCATGCTCGGCCAGTTGTTGCAGGTACACCGGCGGGAACACGGCCATGGTCACGTTGTGACGGTGCATTTGCGCGTAGGTGTATTCCGGCAGCCACAGGCTGTCATCGCGGATCAGCACGCTCGCGCCGTTGATCAGCGGGTGCATCCAGCCTTCGTGGGAGCCGTCGAAAGCGAAGGACATGAAGTGCAATTCGCAATCGGCCGGGCCGGTTTCGTAGCGTTCGCCGGTGGCGATGATATGCGCCACCAGCGGACCGTGGGCCACCGCCACGCCTTTCGGCATGCCCGTAGAGCCCGAGGTGTAGATCACATAGGCGAGGTTGTCGCCGTCCAGAGCTACCGGCGGTGCGCTGTCACTCTGATCGGACCAGGTCTGCGCCTGATCCACCGCAAGCACAGCCAAACCGTCCGGGATCGGCAAACGCTGCTGTACCGCCGAATGGGTCAACAGCAGCTTGGCGCGGCTGTCCTGCATCATGTACAGCAGGCGATCACGCGGGTATTCGACGTCCAGCGGCACATACACGCCGCCAGCTTTCAGCACCGCAAGGAACGCCACCATGATCTCGGCACTGCGCGGCATGGCAATCGCCACGCGCACTTCCGGGCCGACACCCCGGGCGATCAACGCGTGGGCCAACTGGTTGGCCTGGCGGTCCAGCTCGCCGTAGGTCAGGGTTTGTGTGTCGAACTTGATCGCGATCGCCTGCGGGTTTTCCCGCGCACGCTCGGCGACCAATTCATGTACCAGGCGCTGGGCCGGGAAGCCGGCGTCGGATTGATTCCACAACTGCAGGATGTGCCGCTGTTCATCCCCGTCCAGCAGGTTCAACTGGCCGAGGGTCTGCTGCGGATCGGCGACCATCGCCTGCAACAGGTTCTGCCAATGCCGCGCCATACGCTGCACGGTCGAGGCTTCGAACAGGTCCTGGGCATACCCCAATGTGGCCCAGATACCTTCGGTGGACTCTTGAATATCCAGGTCCAGATCGAAATGCGCGGTCCGGCTTTCCCACTCCAGCCCTTCTACCCGCAGCGTCGGCAATTGGTGCTGGACCTGGGCCTGGCCGACGTCGGTCTGGTGGTTGAACATCACTTGGAACAACGGGTTGTGGCTCAGGCTGCGCTCGGGTTGCAAGGCCTCCACCAATTGTTCGAACGGCAAGTCCTGGTGGGCCTGCGCCTCCAGCGCTCGTTGCCGGGTCTGCTGCACCACTTGCGCGACGCTCATCTGCCCGTGAATGTCGGCCTTGAGCACCTGGGTGTTGACGAAGAAGCCGATCAGGCGCTCGGTTTCACTGCGGTTGCGGTTGGCGATCGGCACGCCGACGCGGATGTCTTCCTGGCCGCTGTAGCGGTGCAGCAAGGTCTGGAACGAAGCCAGCAACAGCATGAACAGGGTCACGCCCTGTTGCTGGGCCAGGGCCTTGAGGTCGTGGGCGAGCGCGGGCGCCAGTTCGATCGGCAGGCGTGCGCCACGGTGGCTTTGCACCACCGGGCGCGGGTGGTCGAACGGCAGCTCCAGCACGCTCTGCTCACCGCCGAGCCGGTCGCGCCAGTAGCTCAGTTGGCGATCCTTCTCGCCCGCCTCCATCCAACGGCGCTGCCACACGGCGTAATCGGCGTACTGGAGCGGCAGCGCCGGCAATGCCAGGGTCTGACCCTGGCTGTAAGCCGCGTAGTGCTGCACCAGTTCCTCGACCATCAGTTGCATCGACCAGCCATCGGAGACGATGTGATGCTGCACCAGCACCAGCACATGCTCATCGGCGGCCAGGCGCAGCAGGCAGACGCGCAGCAACGGCCCTTGTTGCAGGTCGAAGGGCTGGGCGATCTCGGCTTCTACGCGGGCCTTCAGCGCAGCTTCATCGACATCGGCGCATGCGATGTGCAACGACACCTGCGGTTCAATCACTTGAACCGTGCGCTCGCGCTCCTGGCGCAGGGAGGTGCGCAGGCTTTCATGACGGGCCAGCAAGGCGTCGAAACTGCGCTGCAACGCCGCGCGGTCAAGCTGGCCTTTCAGGCGCAGCGCGCTGGGGATGTGGTACGCCGCGCTGTGCGGCTCCAACTGCCAGAGAAACCACTGGCGCTCCTGGGCATACGACAGCGGCAACGGCTGGTCGCGCCCGGCCGGCAGCAGGGCCGGGGCTTTCGGGGCGGCGGGATCGGAGGTCGTCAAGGCAGCGACAAAGCCTGCCAGGCGCGGCTGCTCGAACAGCGTCTTGAGCGGGACTTCCAGGTCCAGGGCCTGGCGAATGCGCGAGACCACTTGCATGGCCAGCAGGGAATGCCCGCCCAGTTCAAAGAAATGATGGGCCAGGCCGACACGCTCGACGCCAAGGATATCGGCCCAGATCGCCGCGATCTGTTGCTGCAGCGGCGTGACCGGTGCCAACCATGCCTGCTGTGCCGAGCCGCCGACGGGTGTCGGCAGGGCCTGGCGGTCGAGCTTGCCGTTGGGGTTCAAGGGCATGCGCTCGAGGAAGATCAGGTGCGCCGGCACCATGTAATCGGGCAGTTGCTCGCGCAAAGTGGCCTTGAGCTGTTCGGCGGCGCTCACCTGCTCCGGCTCGGACAATGGCTGCGTCGCCACCAGATAGGCCACCAACTGATTGTCGGCGGCCAGCACGAAGGCCTCACGGACGGCATCCTGGGCCAGCAGCAGCGCCTCGATTTCACCCAGCTCGATACGGAACCCACGGATCTTCACCTGGTGATCGACGCGGCCGACGTATTCGATCACCCCGTCGGCGCGATAACGCGCCACGTCGCCGGTGCGATAAAGACGCTCGCCCAGGCCGCCGAACGGGTCGGCGACAAAGCGCTCGGCGGTCAGGCCCGGGCGTTGCAGGTAAGCACGCGCCAAGCCGCTGGCACTGGCGATGTAGAGTTCGCCCACGGCGCCGACCGGCAACAGGTTGAGGTCGCCGTCCAGCACATACAACGCCCGCCCCGGCAACGCGCGGCCAATCGGGCTGGCGCTGCCGCCGACCGCCCCATCGTCGGCGCTGCAATCGAGTACGCTGGACACCACCGTGGCCTCGGTGGGCCCGTAGGTGTTGAGCAGCCGCACGTGCCCCAGCCCGGCCCGGCGCCACATCGCCGGGCCGTCCAGGGGCATGGCTTCGCCGCCGATATGCACCTGGCGCAAGGCCCCGTAAGACCGTGGGCCCGCCGCCAGGCAATCGTGCAGGAACAGTTTCCAGTAAGCCGTCGGCAAGTCGGCCAGGGTGATGCCCTGATCGATGATCTGCCGGTACAGGTCGGCGCCGTCCCACAACTGCGGGCCGCGCAACACCACGGTGGCGCCCAGGGTCAGCGCCGGGTACAGCTGCTCGACGAAGCCGTCGAAGTTCAAGGTGGCGAACTGCAGCACCCGATCCTGCGCGACCAGGCGCGAGTAGTCGGCCGCGATGCCGGCGAACTCACTCAGCGCCGCGTGGCTGATGGCAACGCCCTTGGGTTTGCCGGTGGAGCCCGAGGTGTAGATCACGTAGGCCAGGCTCTGCGGCTCGACGTCGAGCGCCGGAGCGTGTTCGGCATACGGCGCCAACGTCGCGTGGGCCAGGTCGATATCCAGGCAGGTCAACGACCCGGCCAACGGCAGGCGCTCACGCAGGTGAGACTGAGTCAACACCAGGCGCACGCCACTGTCCTCGAGCATATGCACCAGGCGCTCGCGCGGATACTCAGGGTCAAGCGGCACGTAGGCACCGCCCGCCTTGAGCACCGCCAACAGGCTGACCACCATGGCAAAGGAACGCTCGACGGCGATACCGACCAGGCCGTCCGGGCCGATCCCCTGGTCGATCAGGTAGTGCGCCAGACGATTGGCCTGGCGGTTCAGTTCGCCATAGCTGAGCGTCTGGTCATCCAGGGCCAGCGCCTGGCGTTCAGGATGCTGGCGGGCCTGGGCCTCGAACCGGTGGTGTACGGCTTGTGCGACGGCGACGCTGGCCGGCGCGTTCCAATCCTGGAGCATCGTCTGCTGCTGCGCACGGTCGAGCATCGGCAGCGCGCTAAGACGGCTGCGCGGCGCACTCACCAGCGCCTGGAGCAGGTTTTGCCAATGTTGCGCAAAGCGCTCGATGGTCGCCGCCTCGAACAAGTCGGTGGCGTAGGTCAGCTCGGCCCACAGGCCTTCAGCGGATTCATGGGTGTCCAGGCTCAGGTCGAAATGGGTGGTCTGGTTGTCCCAGTCCAGTTCCGTCACGCGCAGGCCGGGCAGGTGCTGGCCGTCACCGCTGGCCTGGGTGTCGGTCTGGTGGTTGAACATCACCTGGAACAACGGGTTGTGGCTCAGGCTGCGTTCAGGCTGCAACGCCACCACCAACTGTTCGAACGGCAGGTCCTGGTGCGCCTGGGCTTCCAGGGAACGACGCTTGGTCTGCTGCAACAGTTCGGCAAACGTCATCTGCCCGTCTAGGTCGGCCTTGAGCACCTGGGTGTTGACGAAAAAGCCAATCAGCCGCTCGGTTTCGACGCGGTTGCGGTTGGCATTCGGTACGCCGATGCGAATATCCGCTTGGCCGCTATAGCGAAACAGCAGGGTCTGGAACGACGCCAGCAGGAGCATGAACGGCGTCACGCCTTCTTGCTGCGCCAGGCGCTTGAGGCCCGCCACCAGGTCCGCCGGCAGCTGCACCTGCAGGCTCGCGCCGCGATGGCTTTGCTGCGCGGGGCGCGGGTGATCGAGGGGCAATTCCAGCACGGGTTGCTCACCGCCCAGCAGGTCCTGCCAGTACGCCAACTGGCGGGCCCTCTCCCCGGCCTCCATCCAGTTGCGTTGCCACAGCGCGTAGTCGGCGTACTGGATCGGCAGGCCCGGCAGGCTAAGGTCCTGGCCCTGACTGTAGGCGGCATACAACTGCACCAGTTCCTGGACCATCACTTGCATCGACCAGCCATCGGAAACGATGTGGTGCTGCACCATCACCAGCACATGCTCATCTTCCGCCAGTTGCAACAGGGTCACGCGCAACAGCGGCCCTCGTTGCAGATCGAACGGGCGGGCGACCTCGGCTTCGACCCGCGCCATCAGTTGCGCCTCGTGAACAACCTCCTGCCGGATCTCGACACGCGCCTCGGGCTCGATGGTTTGCAACAGTTGCTCACCGTCCTGGATCAGCCGGGTGCGCAGGCTTTCGTGGCGCGCCAGCAGGCTGTCGAAGCTGCGCTGCAACGCCGCCAGGTCCAGGCGCCCCTGCAAGCGCAATGCGCCGGGGATGTGGTAGGTGGCGCTGTCCGGGTCCAACTGCCACAGGAACCACTGGCGCTCCTGGGCATAAGACAGCGGCAGGCGTTGGCCGTCCTCGCGGATCGAGGCAATCGGCAGTTGGGCGAAGCTCATGCCACGGCTTTGCAGGCGCTGGTAAAACTGCTGGCGCTGTTCCAGCGGCAGGCGAAGAAAGCGCGAAACCAGATCGATATTAGGGTTGGAACGCATGGGTCAAATCGCCTCTAGTTCGCTCAAAAAGTCACGAAGGTCGTCGAAATCTTCCGCGCTGCCGGCGCGGAAGGTGGCAGCGGCCTGCACGTAGGCGCGCAGGGTTTCGGTCTGGAACACTTCCACCAGCGGCACTTCCAGGCCCAGTTCGGCCTGGACCCGCGAGGTGATCTGGATCGCCAGCAACGAGTGGCCGCCGACCTCGAAGAAGTTGTCGTTCAGGCCCACATGCGGCAGGCGCAGCACCTCGGCCCAGATCGCGGCGATCTGCTGTTCCAGCTCGGTTTCGGGGGCGACGTAGGCCTGTTGCATCAGGCTCGCGTCCGGCTCGGGCAGGCCCTTGCGGTCGAGTTTGCCGTTGGGGGTCAGCGGCATTTGCGCCAGGAACATGAAGTGCGCGGGCACCATGTAATCCGGCAGGCGGGTTTTCAGGGCGCGGCGCAGGGTGTCGCGCCACTCGGTGTGGTTGGCCAGGCTGGCATCTGCCGGCACCACGTAGGCCACCAGTTGCTTGCCGGTCGGGCCTTCCTGGGCCACCACCACGGTTTCGCCAACGCTGTCCTGCTCGCGCAGACGCGCTTCGATCTCGCCCAGCTCGATACGGAAACCGCGGATCTTCACCTGGTGGTCGACACGGCCGAGGTAATCCACCACGCCATCCGGGCGGCCACGGGTCAGGTCGCCGCTGCGGTACACGCGGCTGCCGGGTTTGCCGAACGGGTCGGGGACGAAGCGTTCGGCGGTGAGTGCCGGGCGTTCCAGATAACCGCGCGCCACGCCCTCGCCGCCCAGGTACAGCTCGCCAGCGACGCCGATGGGTTGCAGGTTGAGTTGGGCGTCGAGGATGTAGCCGCTGCGGTTGCCCAACAGCGTGCCGATCGGTGCATACACGGCGCCGCACGGATCGCCGCGACGTGCCTTCCACAGCAACGGCGTAACCACGGTTTCGGTCGGGCCGTAGCCGTTGAACAGATAAGTGGGTTTCAGCGCACGCCAGGCCAGGTCGTAGCTCGCTTGCGCCACCGCGTCACCGCCAAAGCAATACACGCGCACCTTCGGTGGGTTACCGTCGCGCTCGGCATGCTCGGCCAACTGTTGCAGGTACACCGGCGGGAACACGGCCATGGTCACGTTGTGACGGTGCATTTGCGCGTAGGTGTATTCCGGCAGCCACAGGCTGTCATCGCGGATCAGCACGCTCGCGCCGTTGATCAGCGGGTGCATCCAGCCTTCGTGGGAGCCGTCGAAAGCGAAGGACATAAAGTGCAATTCGCAATCGGCCGGGCCGGTTTCGTAGCGTTCGCCGGTGGCGATGATATGCGCCACCAGCGGGCCATGGGCCACCGCCACGCCCTTGGGCATGCCGGTGGAGCCGGAGGTGTAGATCACGTAGGCGAGGTTGTCGCCGTCGAGATCAACCGACGGCGCAGTGTCGCTGAAGCCGCTCCAGGTTTCGGTGCGGTCGATGGCCAGCGTATCCAGGCCTTCGGCAATCGGCAGTTGCTGCTGCACGGCGGTATGGGTCAACAGCAGCTTAGCGCGGCTGTCCTGCATCATGTACAGCAGGCGATCACGCGGGTATTCCACGTCCAGCGGCACATACACGCCGCCAGCTTTCAGCACCGCAAGGAACGCCACCATGATCTCGGCACTGCGCGGCATGGCAATCGCCACGCGCACTTCCGGGCCGACACCCCGGGCGATCAACGCGTGGGCCAACTGGTTGGCCTGGCGGTCCAGCTCGCCGTAGGTCAGGGTTTGTGTGTCGAACTTGATCGCGATCGCCTGCGGGTTTTCCCGCGCACGCTCGGCCACCAATTCATGTACCAGGCGCTGGGCCGGGAAGCCGGCGTCGGATTGATTCCACAACTGCAGGATGTGCCGCTGTTCATCCCCGTCCAGCAGGTTCAACTGGCCGAGGGTCTGCTGCGGATCGGCGACCATCGCCTGCAACAGGTTCTGCCAGTGGCCGGCCATGCGTGCGATGGTCGCCGGGGCGAACAGGTCGGTGGCGTAGCTCAGGGACGCACGCAACAGCGTCTGGCTTTCCTCGACGTCCAGCGCCAGGTCGAACTGGGCGACGCCTTCATCCCAACTCAGGACCTCGACGTCAAGCTCGGTGAGGCGCTGCCAATGGCTATCGACCGACGTCACGCGGTGGTTGAACAACACCTGGAACAGCGGGCTGAGGCTCAGGCTGCGCTCGGGCTGCAAGGCCTCCACCAACTGCTCGAACGGCAGGTCCTGATGGGCCTGGGCCTCAAGGGAGCGTTGACGCGTCTGGTGCAGCAAGTGCTCGACGCTCATCTGCCCGTGGATATCGGCCTTGAGCACCTGGGTGTTGACGAAGAAGCCGATCAGCCCTTCGGTTTCCAGGCGATTGCGGTTGGCAATCGGCACGCCGACGCGCACGTCCTCCTGACCGCTGTAGCGGTGCAGCAAGGCCTGGTACGACGCCAGCAACACCATCGGCAACGTCACCCCGGTGCGCTGCGCCAGGCTGCGCAAACCGGCGAGCAACGGCGCCGCCAGCTCAATACCCAGGCGCGCGCCACGGTGGCTTTGCAGCGCTGGGCGCGGGTAGTCGACCGGCAATTCCAGCACCGGTTGCACACCGCCCAGTTGCTCACGCCAGTAAGCCAGTTGACGCGCGGTCTCGCCGGCCTCCATCCATTGACGCTGCCACAGGGCGTAGTCGGCGTACTGGATCGGCAAGGCCGGCAGGTGCGGCGTGGTTCCCTGGCTGAACGCGGCGTAGAGCTGCACCAGTTCCTCGACCATCAGTTGCATCGACCAGCCATCCGAGACGATATGGTGCTGCACCAGCACCAGCACGTGGTCATCCTCAGCCAGGCGCAGCAACGTGACCCGCAGCAACGGCCCGCGCAGCAGGTCGAACGGACGCGCGACCTCGGCAGCGACCTGCGCCTTGAGCCCGGCTTCGTCGCTGTCGGCCTGGTCGACGTCGATCAGGCCCGATTCTTCAATCACTTGCCGTGTGCCGCTGGCGTCCTGATGCAGATGGGTGCGCAGGCTTTCGTGACGCGCCAGCAAGGTGTCGAAACTGCGTTGCAGCGCCGCCAGGTCCAGCGTGCCTTTCAGGCGCAGGGCGCTGGGGATGTGGTACGCAGCGCTGTGCGGGTCGAGTTGCCAGAGGAACCATTGGCGTTCCTGGGCATAGGACAGTGGCAACGGTTGGGTGCGGTCGGCCTTGAGCATCGCCGGCGCAACCACGCCCTCCTCGCCCAGCGCCGCGACGAAGTCACCCAGCGCCGGGTGTTCGAACAGGGTCTTGAGCGCCACTTCCAGCGCCAGCGCCTGGCGGACCCGCGACACCACGCGGGTGGCCAGCAGCGAATGCCCGCCCAGTTCGAAGAAGTGGTCGTCGAGGCCGACCTGAGGTACGCCCAGCACCTCGGCCCAGATCGCCGCCACCTGCTGTTGGCGCAGTGTGACGGGGGCGACATGGCCTTTGAGCAACAGGCTGGCGTCCACGCTGGGCAGAGCCTTGCGGTCGAGCTTGCCGTTGGGGGTCAAGGGCAAGCTGTCGAGGCACATCAGGTACGCCGGCACCATGTAGTCCGGCAAACGCTCGCGCAAGGCAGCTTGGTAGACCTGCGGCGTCTGTGGGGCGGAGGTCACCAGATAGGCGATCAAGCGGTCGTTGTCGGCCAGCACCACGGCTTCGCGCACGCCGGGGTGTTCGCGCAGGCAGGCTTCGATTTCGCCCAGTTCGATACGGAACCCGCGCACCTTGACCTGCTGGTCGACCCGGCCGATGTACTCCACCACGCCGTGGTCGCGGTAGCGCGCCAGGTCACCGGTACGGTACAGGCGTTCGCCCGGCGCGCCATAAGGGTTGGGCACGAAGCGTTCGGCGGTGAGCGCCGGCCGTGCGTGGTAACCCCGCGCCAGGCCGACACCGCCGATCAGCAGCTCACCGGCCGCGCCCAACGGGCATGGGCTGAGCCCGGCGTTGAGGATGAACAACGCGGTATTGGCAATCGGCCGCCCGACAAAAGGCTGCGGCGCCAACAGCCGATGGGCCGCCGACCAGATGGTGGTTTCCGTGGGGCCATACAGGTTCCACACCGGGCCTTGCAGATCGAGCAGACGCTGGGCCAGGTCGGCCGGCAGCGCTTCGCCGCCGCACAGTGCCTTGATGCCACGCAGCCGCTCGGCACGCGGGCTGTCCAGCAGCATGCGCCAGGTTGACGGCGTGGCTTGCAGCACGTTGGCGCGCTGGTGGTGCGCCAGGTCGATAATCGCCTCCGGGTCGAGGGCCAGGGCCTGCTCGCTCAGCAACACCGTGGCGCCAACCGTCAGCGGCACGTACAGCTCCAGGGCGAAGATGTCGAACGAGAACGTGGTCAGCGACAGCACCCGCGCCTCCCGGCCGATGTCCAGGCTGGTGGCCATGCCGCTGGTGAAGCTGCACAGCCCGCGGTGGCGCACCATCACGCCCTTGGGCTGGCCGGTGGAGCCGGAGGTGTAGATCACGTAGGCCAGGTGTTCCGGGCTGACGTCCACTTGCGGGTTGTGTTCGCCAGCGTCGCTGTCATCGACCAGCAGCACGTGCAGGCCTTGCGGTTGCGCCAGTCGGCCGATCAGCGCTGGCTGGGTCAGCAGCACCCGGGCACGGCTGTCTTCGAGCATGAACGCCAGGCGCTCCGCCGGGAACTGCGGGTCGAGCGGCACATAGGCGCCACCGGCCTTGAGGGTCGCCAGCAGGCCGACCGCCATGTCCAGGGAACGCTCCACATGCACCGCCACCAGCACGTCCGGGCCGACACCCGCCGCGATCAGGCGGTGGGCCAGGCGATTGGCGCGGCGGTTGAGTTCGGCATAACTCAAGGCGTCGTCGTTGAATTGCACAGCGATGGCGTCGGGCTGGGCCAGGGCCTGCGCTTCGAACAGCTGATGCACACAGCGCTCGCGGGGGTAATCAAAGGCCGTGTGGTTCCACGTTTCGAGCATCTGCCGCCACTGCGATGCGCTGAGCAGCGCCAGCTCGTCCAGGGGTTGGGAGGCATCGCGCACCACGGCGCGCAGCAGGTTCTGCCAATGCTCGGCCAAGCGCTCGATGGTCGCCGGTTCGAACAGGTCGGTGGCGTAGGTCAACGCAGCCCAGAGGCCATCGGCCGACTCCTCGGTTTCCAGGTTGAGGTCGAACTGGGTGCTGTGGCCGGTCCAATCCACCGCTTGCAGGTTCAGGCCAGGCAACTGCAGCGGGCCGGCGCGCAGGTTGTCCTGATGATTGAACATCACCTGGAACAACGGGTTATGGCTGAGGCTGCGCTCCGGTTGCAGCGCTTCCACCAGTTGTTCGAAGGGCAAGTCCTGATGGGCCTGGGCCTCCACCGCACGTTGCTTGACCTGGGCCAGCAAGCGGTCGAAGCCCATCTGCCCATGCAGCTCGGCCTGCAGCACCTGGGTGTTGACGAAGAAGCCGATCAGCCGCTCGGTTTCCAGGCGATTGCGGTTGGCGATCGGCACCCCGACACGGATCGCGGACTGGCCGCTGTAGCGAAACAGCAAGGTCTGGAATGCGGCGAGCAGCAGCATGAACAGGGTCACGTCCTGACGCTGGGCGAGGGCCTTGAGTTCGGCGACCAGCGCGGCGTCCAGATGCAGTTGTCGGCGCGCGCCGCGATGGCTTTGCAGCGCCGGACGCGGGTGGTCCAGGGGCAGCTCCAGCAGCGGATGTTCGCTGCCCAGGCGGGCGCACCAATAATCGAGTTGGCGCTGTTTCTCCCCGGCGGCCATCCACTCGCGTTGCCACTGGGCATAGTCGGCATAGTGCAGCGGCAATGCCGGCAACGGCGCCTGGCCCTGATACAGGGCCAGCAGTTCGTCGACCATCACCTGCATCGACCCACCATCGGAGATGATGTGGTGCTGGGTGATTACCAGCACGTGGTGCTCCGCTTCGACGTGCAGCAACGTGACGCGCATCAGCGGGCCGTTGACCAGGTCGAACGGGCGCTGGATCTCCTGCGCCACCGTTGCTTCGATCGCGGCTGCAGCGATGTGCTGATGCGCCAGTGCAATCGCCAGGTGGGGGTGGATCACCTGCCAGGTCTGCTCGCCCTCCTCCACGAAGGTGGTGCGCAGCGGTTCATGGCGCTGCACCAGGGCGTGGAAAGCGTGTTCCAGCGCAGCGATATCCAACGGGCCGCGCAGGTGCAGTGCGGCGGGGACGTGATAGGCGGCGCTGGTCGGGTCCAGTTGCCAGAGGAACCATTGGCGCTCCTGGGCGAACGACAACGCCAACGGCCCGTCACGCCCGGCCGCCTGCAGCGTCGGTGCCGTGTCGCCCTGCACGCCGGCGCACGCGGCCGCGAAGGCCTCCAGCGTCGGCTGCTCGAACAGCGCGCGCAACGGCACTTCCAGCTTGAGGTCATGGCGCACGCGGGAGATCACCTGGGTGGCCAGCAACGAATGGCCGCCGCGCTCGAAGAAATGGTCATCGAGCCCCACGCGCTCGACCTGCAACACCGCTTGCCAGATCGCTGCCAACCGGATCGCCAGCGGGCTGTGCGGGGCGCGGTGGGCCTGTCGGGGCTGGTTCAGGTCCGGCGCCGGCAGTGCGCGGCGGTCCAGCTTGCCGTTGTTGTTCAACGGCAAGGCATCGAGCACCACCCACTGCGCCGGCACCATGTAGTCGGGCAACGCACGGTGCAAGGTCGCCGCCAGCGCCTGGGTGTCCAGGCGCTGGCCCTGGGTCGGCACCACGTAGGCCACCAATTGCGCACCCACGGCGCCCGGCTGCGCGATGACTGCCGCCTCACGCACCTGCGGCAAGCCTTGCAGGCTGGCCTCGATTTCGCCGATTTCGATACGGAAACCGCGAATCTTCACCTGATGATCGATGCGCCCGACGTACTCCAACGCACCGGCCTGGTTGTAACGGGCCAGGTCGCCACTGCGGTAGAGCCGCGCCCCCGGCACGGCGGAAAACGGGTCCGGCAGGAAGCGCTCGGCCGTCAGCGCCGGGCGGTCGAAATAACGCTGGGCCAGGCCGTACTCGGCACCGATGCACAGCTCGCCGACGCCCTCGGTGGCCAACAGCTCGAACGCACTGTCGAGCACATACAGCGAACGGCCTTCGATGGCCTGGCCGATGGGCACGCCGAACGCGTCACTGGCATCCAGCAACTGGCAGTCATGCACGCTGGACACCACCGTGGCCTCGGTCGGCCCATAGGTGTTGACCAGCCGCACGTGGCCCAGGCCGGCGGCGTGCCAGGCGCGCAGGCCTTCCACCGACATGGCTTCGCCGCCCACATGCACCTGGCGCAAATTGCCCAGGGCGCGGTGTTCGACCGCACATTCCTTGGCCAGCAGGTACCAGTACGCCGCCGGCAAGTCAGCGAGGGTCACGCCCTGCTCGACGATTTCCCGCGCCAGTTGCCCGGCGTCCCACAGTTCATCGCCACGCATGATCAACGCAGCGCCTATACACAGCGGCGGGTAGCACTGCTCGACAAAGCCGTCGAAGCTGAACGTGGCGAACTGCAGTACACGGTCCGCTGCACACAGCCGGCTGTAGACCGCGGCGCTGTCGCAGAACTGGCCGAGGGCGGCGTGATCGATGGCCACGCCCTTGGGTTGGCCGGTGGAGCCGGAGGTGTAGATCACGTAGGCCAGGTCGGCGGCGCCCACGTGGCTGGGCGGATTGGCGCGCGGGTAAGCGGCCAACTCAGCGCCGGATGCGCTGAAGTCCACACGGATCAGACCTTGCGGCAGCGGCAGGTCGGCGAGCAGCCCGGTTTCGCTGAGCAGCAGGTCCACACGACTGTCCGCCAACATGTAGGCCAGGCGTTCGTTGGGGTATTTCGGGTCCAGCGGCACATAGGCGGCGCCGCTTTTAAGCACCGCCAGCAGGCTGACGATCAACTGCGGGCCACGTCGGCAGGCCAGGCCCACGCGCTGCCCAGGCCCCACGCCCAGCGCCAGCAGGCGATGGGCCAGGCGGTTGGCGTGGTCGTTGAGCTGGGCATAGCTCAAGCGCGCTTCGCCGGCCTGCACCGCCAGCGCATCCGGGGTGGCGGCGGCCTGGGCGGCAATGCGTTGATGCACGTGCAGCTCACGTAGGGCCGCGCCGGGTGCCCGGCCCAGGGCGAGCATGTCGCGCTGCGTGGTGGGGTCGAGCAGGCGCAAGTTGCCGAGCGGCGCCTGCGCATCGACGAGCAGTTGCACCAGCAGGTGCTGCAGGTTGGCGCTCAATCGCGCGACCTGATCGGCACTGAAACGCGCGCGGTCGTAGCTCCATTCCAGGCGCAGGTTCGCCCCCAGCTCAATCCCCAGGGTCAGCGGGTAGTGGGTGCGTTCATGGTTGTGCAGGCGGCCAAAGGTCAGGCCTGCGGGCGCGCCCTGTTTCAGGGCTTCGGCCACCGGGAAGTTTTCGAACACCAGCAAGGTGTCGAACAACGCGCCCTGCTGGCCCGCCCAGCCCTGGATGTCGTAGAGCGGCACATGTTCGTGATCGCGCAGGCTCAGGTTCAGCGCTTGCAGCTCGCTGAGCCAGCACGCGGCCGATTGGGCCGGCGCGGCCACGCTGACGAGCGGCAAGGTGTTGATAAACAGGCCCAGTTGCTGCTCGATCCCCGGCAGCGGCGCCGAACGCCCGGCGACGGTGGCACCGAACGCCACGCAATCCTGGCCGGTGTAGCGCTGCAGCAACAGGCTCCACGCCCCTTGCAGCAAGGTGTTGAGGGTGATTTTCTGGCGGCGGGCAAACTCGCCGAGCGCTTGGGTGAAGTCGCTGTCGAGCACCACCTGATGGTCGGCCATCCCTGTGGCGTGGGCCGGCACGCGCAGCGCCTCCGCCAGCAAGGTGGGCGCTTGCAACGGCGCCAGCGTGGCTTTCCAGAAGGCTTCGCCCGACCCTTGTTGCTGCAGCCAACCCAGGTAGTCGCGGAACTGTCCCTGCGGTGCCGGCACGGTATGGCCGGCATAGTGGGCGATGACTTCGCCCAGCAATTGGGCGTTGCTCCAGCCATCCATCAGGATGTGGTGGCTGGTGAAAATCAGCTGCCAGGTCGCGCCGGCACCGCGTACCAGCAACAGGCGAAACAGCGGCGCCGCGTCGAGCGCGAAGCCCTTGTCGCGCTCGGCTGCGGCGAGGGCCTCGACGTCGGCGTCGAGGTCTTCGATGACTTGCAACGGCAAGTCGACCTGCCGCTGGATCAACTGATGGGCACTGTCCAGGCCCAGCCAGTGGAAGCTGCTGCGCAGGATGTCATGCCGCTGCAGCGCGGCCTGCCAGGCGCGACCGAACGCCAAAAGATCGAGGCCGCCGATGTCCAGGCGCAACTGGTTGATATAGGCCTGGGCCTCGGGCTCGTAAAGGCTGTGGAACAGCATGCCCTGCTGCATCGGCGACAGCGGGTAGAGATCGGCAATGGCCGGTCCCGCGACGGGCAGCCCATCCAACTGGCGCTGGGTCAGACGCGCCAACGGGAAGTCCGACGGGGTGACCTGCCCTGCCGGCGTGGCACAACAATGCACGATCAGGGCCTTGAGTTCCGCCGTATAGTCATCCGCCAGGCGCTGGATCGTCGACGCCTCGAACATCTCACGGCTGAAGCCCCATTGCAGGGTCAATTCCCCACCGTACACCTGCCCTTCCAGCGTCAACCAGTTGGCCAGCGGCGCTTCGGGGTCCTGGGCCTGACCGCTGCCGCCAGTGGCGGGTACGAACAGTGCCGATTCGTTGAACTGGCGATCGAACTGGCCCAGGTAGTTGAAGGTAATGCGCGGCGCGGCAAGGCTTGATAGGGCTTCGCGGGCGTCCGGTGTGCCGAGGTAACGCAACAGGCCGTAGCCGATGCCTTTATCGGGCACGCCCCGCAGTTGCTCCTTGACCGACTTGATCGCATCCGCCAACCCGCCCTCGGCCTGCAGGCGCAGCGGGAACAGGCTGGTGAACCAACCGACGGTACGGCTCAGGTCGACATTGTCGAACAGGTCTTCACGGCCATGGCCTTCCAGCTGGATCAGCGCAGCCGTCTGGCCGCTCCACCGGCAGATCACCCGCACCAATGCGCTCAGCAGCAGGTCGTTGACCTGGGTGCGATAGGCGGCCGGGGCATCTTGCAGCAGTTGACGGGTGTGTTCGGCGTCAAGGCGGATTTCCAGCTTGGCGCCCAGGCGATTTTGCAGGCCGCCTTGCGGGTTGTCGCAAGGCAAATCGGCGTCGGCCGTCTGCGCCTGCCAGTACGCCAGTTGCGCGTTGAGGGTCTGTGCATGGGCCTGCAACTGCCTGGCCCACACTTGGTAGGCGCAGGTCTTGGCCGGCAGCGGCGCAGCGCCGTAAGCCTGTTGCAGGTCTTCGAGCAGGATGCGCCAGGACACGCCGTCCACCACTAGGTGATGGACCACCAGCAACAGGCGCTGGGTACCGTCGGCCATGCTCACCAGGGCGGCGCGCAGCAGCGGGCCTTGTTCAAGATCGAGGCTGCGCTGGGCCGCCTCGCAGAGTGCGGTCAGTTCTGTGTCGTCGCTGGCGTGGGATTGCCACAATCCGGGCGCGGCGATCGGCGCGGCATGGGTTTGCTGCCAGCCTTCGGCCTGCTCGACAAAGCGCAGGCGCAAAGCGTCGTGATGATTGATCACCTGGGTCAAGGCCGCGTCGAGACGCGCAGGTTCCAGGGCTTCACGCGGGATCAACAGCAACGACTGGTTCCAATGTTCGCGCACCGGGATGGCCTGGGCGAAGAAGCTCTGCTGCACCGGGGTCAGCATCACCTCACCGCTGACCGGGCCCTGGTCGACGCTCGCGGCCTGCTCGAAGGTCGCCACCAACGCCAGGCTGCGCACGCTCTGGTACTGGAACAGGTCGCGCGGGCTGAGGCGAATGCCTGCCTGGCGCGCGCGGCTGACCACTTGGATGGAGATGATCGAATCACCGCCCAGCTCGAAAAAATTGTCGTCCAGGCCGACCTGCGGGATGCCGAGCACATCGCCCCAGATTGCGGCCAGCGCCTGCTGCACGGGGCTTTGCGGGGCGCTATAGGCCTGCTGCGCGGCGGCGTCCGGCACTGGCAGCGCTTTGCGATCCAGCTTGCCGTTGGCGGTCACCGGCAATTGGTCCAGGTGCAGCATGTGGGTCGGCACCATGTACTCCGGCAGGCTGCCGAGCAGCCACGCCTTGAGGTCGGTGGGCGCTTCGCCTTCCAACACCAGGTAGGCCACCAGGTGCTTGCCGCCCTGCACCAGCACCACCGCCTCACGCACGCCGGGATGCTGCAGCAGGCGCGTCTCGATTTCGCCCAGTTCGATGCGCAGACCGCGCAGTTTGACCTGATGATCGAGACGGCCGAGGTACTCAATCACGCCGTCGGCCCGCTGGCGCACGCGGTCGCCAGTGCGGTACACACGTGCGCCGTCAGCGAACGGGCTGGGCACGAAACGCTCGGCGGTCAGGGCCGCACGCCGGTGGTAACTGCGCGCCAGGCCGCTGCCGCCCAGGTAGAGCTCGCCGGAGACGCCGGCCGGCACCGGGTTGAGCTGGGCGTCGAGCACGTAGGTATGGAGGTTGGCGATCGGGCGGCCGATGGGCACGCTGTCGGCGCCTTCATCGACACAGCTCCAGTGGGTCACGTCGATGGCCGCTTCGGTCGGGCCATAGAGGTTGAGCAGCGCGGCCTGTGGCAGTTTGGCGAACACTTGGCTCTGCGCATCCAACGGCAAGGCCTCGCCGCTGCAGACGATGCGCTTGAGGCCAGTGCAGGCCTGCACGCCCGGCTCATGGATAAACGCCTGGAGCATCGATGGCACGAAATGCACGGTGGTGATCGCGTGTCGGCCGATGGTCGCAATCAGGCGCGCCGGCTCGCGGTGTTCGCCAGGGGCCGCGACCACCAGGCGCGCACCGGTCATCAACGGCCAGAAGAACTCCCACACCGACACGTCGAAGCTGAACGGGGTTTTCTGCAGCACCGCATCGCTGGCCTCCAGCGTGTAGGCCTGTTGCATCCAGCACAGGCGGTTGACCAGCGCGCGATGGCTGTTGCCGGCGCCCTTGGGTTGGCCGGTGGAACCGGAGGTGTAGATCACGTAGGCGAGGTTCAGCCCGTGAATCGCCACGGCGGGGGCTTCGCAGCTGTAGCCGTCGAGCCACAGCGCGGGCGCGTCCAGGGCAATCACCTGGACAACCACGACCGGCAGCGACGGCAGCAGGCTTTGCTGGCTGAGCAGCAGCTGGATGCCGCTGTCTTCGATCATGTAGGCCAGGCGTTCCGGAGGATATTCGGGGTCGAGCGGGACATAGGCAGCACCGGCTTTGAGAATCCCCAGCAGGCCGACCACCATTTCGATCGAGCGCTCGATGCAAAGACCCACCAAGGCATCGGGGCCAACCCCCTGCTCGCGCAAGGCATGGGCCAGCTGGTTGGCGCGGGCGTCGAGCTGGGCGTAGGTCAGCGTGGTCGCACCGAACACCAGCGCCGGCGCATCCGGCGTGGCGCGCACCTGGTCTTCGATCAACTGATGAATGCCGCGCTCGCTCGGATAGGCCTGCGCGGTCTGGTTCCAGGCGCTCACCAGGACCTGCTGCTCATCGGCGGCGAGCATCGGCAACTCACCGACGCGCTGCTCGCCATCGGCGACCATGGCCTGCAACAGGCTGATCCAGTGCCGCGCCATGCGTGCGATGGATGGCGCGTCGAACAGGTCGTTGGCGTAGGTCAGCGCGGCATGCAGGGTGCCGGACTGTTCGCAGGTGTCGAGGGTCAGGTCGAACTGGGTGGTGCGGCCCTGCCACTCCACCGCGGCCAGCTCCAGGCCGGAGGCCGTGCGGATCGAGGCGATGTCGGCCACCACCGGCTGGTGGTTGTACATCACCTGGAACAACGGCGTATGGCTCAGGCTGCGCTCGACGTTCAGCGCTTCCACCAGGCGTTCGAAGGGCAAGTCCTGATGGGCCTGGGCGCCCAGGGCATGCTCCTTGATGGCGTGCAGCAGCTCGCTGACGCGGGTTTGCCCGGTCAGTTCGGTGCGCAGCACTTGGGTGTTGACGAAGAAACCGATCAGCCCTTCGACTTCGGTCCGGTTGCGGTTGGCGATCGGCACGCCGACGCGGATGTCGCCCTGGCCGGTGTAGCGATGCAGCAGCACATTGAACGCACCGAGCAGCAACATGAACAGCGTGACGTTGTGTGTTTGCGCACAGCTGCGCAGTTGCGCGGCCAGATCCGGATCGATCGCGAAGGTGTGGCGCGTGCCCCTGTAGCTGGGCATGGCCGGGCGTGGGCGGTCGCTGGGCAATTCCAGAACCGGATGCTCATCACCCAGCCGCGCTTGCCAGTATTCCAGCTGACGCGCCTGCTCCCCTGCTTCCAGCCAGCGGCGTTGCCACAGGGCATAGTCGCTGTACTGGATCGGCAGCGCCGGCAGTTGCGGCGCCTCGTTGCGCTCATGCGCGTCGTAGAAACGGATGAACTCGTCGATCAAGACGTTCATCGACCAGCCATCGGAGACGATGTGGTGCAGGGTCAGCAGCAGCACGTGTTCCTGCTCGTCGAGTTTCAACAGCTGCACGCGCAGCAGCGGACCGTGCTCCAGATCGAACGGCAGCAGCGACTGGCGGGTGGCCGCGGCGTTGACGGCCTGCTCGCGCTCGGCGGGGGCCAGGTCGCTCAGGTCGTGCTGCTCGATCGCCAGCGCCGGCTGTGCCGCCACCTGCGCCAGGCGCTCGTCGGCCTGGCGCTGGAACACCGTGCGCAGGGTTTCATGACGCTCGACCAGGCTGGCGAACGCCTGCTGCATCGCGCCAAGGTTCAGCGCGCCCTTGAGTCGCACGGCGCCCGGCAGGTTGTAGGCGCCGCTGGCCGGGTCCAACTGCCAGAGAAACCACATGCGTTGCTGTGCGTAGGACAGCGCATCGCGGTCCTCCACATCCACCCCGGCAGGAATCGGAAACCGCGAAAAATCCACCCCTTCCTTCTGCAACGCCTGGAGGAACAGCTGGCGTTTTTCCAGGGGCAACCCGATAAACCGGCGAGCAAGTTTCAAGGAGTCTTCAGCATTCATTTCTTGGAGTCCGGAGCAATAGGCGGGAAGCACAAAGGCACGTCGTCCCTATAAAACGAACCGGAGAGGGAAAAATTAGCGGGGGGATGGCGGCGCGGAGCGAGGTGTCATCAAGGGTTACATCAATCCCAGGAACGACAGAGGAACCCGAGCTAGCATTGACGGACACCACTTTTTGCAACTACATTTAGTTACACGCAGGGAACGCCGTGTCCAAAAATGAAAAGCTGCTCGCCAAACTGCTCAACGAGCAAATGGCATTTACCTGGCCCGAGCTCGTTACGCTGCTGCGTCGTCTTGGCTACACACAGATTGAAGGGGCGGGAAGCCGCGTCAAGTTCGACATCGGCGACCCCAGTGCAATGATCACCTTGCACAAGCCTCACCCCGGCAATGAACTGAAACACTACATTCGGCGCCAGATCATCGAACAATTGAAATCAGGAGAACTGATTCAGTGAACAACCAATTGAAACACCAAGGCTACATCGGCTCCATCGAAGCCAGCCTCGAAGACAACTGCCTGTTCGGCAAGATCCTGTTTATCAAGGCGCTGGTGAGCTACGAAGGGAAAACCGTCGCCGAACTGGATGCGGCATTTCGTGAGGCGGTGGACGACTATCTCACCACCTGCCTGGCCCTTGGGCAAACACCGGAAAAACCATGCAAGGGTTCATTCAACGTGCGGGTCGGGCATGACCTTCATCTGGCCGCAGCCCTGGAAGCTACACGCAAGAAGGTGACCCTGAACGACCTGACACGCCAAGCGCTGAGTGAGTTCCTGCTACATCACTGCGCCAAACCCACCCCCGCGATCGGCTGACTATCCCAGCCGCCGATACCCCAACACCGCCGAACCCAACACCACCGCCCCCGCCGCCAGCGCCACCCAGAACCCGCTGGCCGCGCCGAAGTGGTCGATCATCCAGCCGGAGCTGGCGGCGCCGATGGCCACGCCGATGCTCAGGCCGGTGATCAGCCAGGTCATGCCTTCGGTCAAGCGGCTCGGTGGCACGATCCGCTCCACCAGGGCCATGGACACGATCAGGGTCGGGGCGAAGAACAGCCCGGAAATGAAGATCGCCACGGCCAGGCCGGGGATGTTGGTGACCAGCAGCAATGGCAAGGTGGTCAGCGCCGTGGCGACACCACAGCACAGGAACTGCCGGGGCAACGGCGCCTTGAGTTTCAACGTACCGAACGCCAACCCCGCCAGGCACGAACCGATGGCATACACCGACAACACAATGCTCGCCGCCGCCGGTTGGCCCTGGTGCTGGGCGAAAGCGACGCTGACCACATCCACCACCCCGACAATCACGCCCATGGCCAGCAGCAGGATCATCAGGATCAACACCGAGGGCGAAGCGATCAGCCAGCGTCCGTGATGATCATGGCGCTCATGCACGGGCGGCTCGGTCTGGCGTTGCATCACGAACACCGTGACACCGACCGCCAACAGCAACGCCGCCAGCAACGGCCCGGCCTCGGGAAACAGCACCACGCACAACCCCACCGAAATCGGCGGGCCGATGATGAAGCACACCTCATCGAGCACCGACTCCAGGGCAAACGCGGTCTGGAGCTTGGGCTGGCCGCGGTACAGCTCGGTCCAGCGCGCCCGGACCATGGCTGACATGTTGGGCATGCAACCGGCCAGCGCGGCGAACACGAACAACGCCCAGTTCGGCGCCTGCAAACGCGTACACAACAACAGCAACAACAACGCGCCGCCGCCGATCAGCGCGGCGATCGGCAGTACCCTGCCCTGGCTGTAGCGGTCAACCAGCCGCGATACCTGCGGCGCGCAAAATGCCGTAGCCAAGGCAAACACCGCCGCCACCGAGCCGGCCAGGCCGTAGCCGCCATGCACCTGCGAGAGCATGGTGATCAAGCCGATGCCGGTCATGGAGATGGGCATGCGCGCGAGCATACCGGCCAGTACGAACGCCCGGGCGCCCGGCGCCTGGAACAACTCGGCGTAGGGGTTTGCCATGATTGAAACGCCTTCTTTCCTTGATTTTCGCAACCTTTTATCACACCAACCGTGTGATCGGCTTGTGCCGCCACACCATCCGGTAGTACGCCGTCTGCAACGCCAGCATCGCCAGGTATGTCACCGGAAATGCCATCCACACCCCTTCCAGGCCGTACCGCGCATTGAGCAGGTAGGCCACCGGCAACTCCACGCCGAGCACACAGAAGATCGAAATCGCCACCGGGATCAGCACCACGCCGCTGGCGCGCATGATCCCGCCTATCACGGCCTGGAAGCCGAACACCAGGATGCTCCACAGCATGATATGCAGCAGGTGTTCGGCCTTGATCCGCGCGGCGTCGTCGGTGATGAACAGGCCGAGCAACCAGGGCGACAACAGGTAGCCGAGCAGGATCAGGCCGCCGGTCAGGCAGGTATTGATCAGCAACCCGGTGCGCAGGATCGGCCCGATCCGTTCCAGGCGCCCGGCACCGATGGCCTGGGCGCCGAGGATCGACGCGGTGATGGCAATCGACAGTGCCGGAAACTGCACGTAGTTGACGATCTGCGTCACCGCACCATAGGCCGCCGTTGCCTGGGAACCGTGGTGGTTGACCAAGGCCAGGATGACCAATTCGGATAATGACAGCACCACCATCTGTAGCCCGGTGGGCAGCCCGATGCGCAGGACTTTGCCGAGAATCACCCGGTCCAGCCGCAAGGCCGCGAGCAATGCGCGGTCCGGCGCCATCACGTGGTTTTTATGCCGCAGGCGCAGCACCAGAAACAGCATCGCCGCGGCGTTACCCACCAGGCCGGCATACACCGCACTCTGGATGCCCATGGGCGGTAGGCCGATCCAGCCGCGGATCAGCGCCGGCGTCAGCAGCAGACCGACGAATGTCGAGACCATCAGCGCCAGCAGCGGCGAAATCGTGTCGCTGACGCCGCGCAGCAGCTGGGTGTAGAGGATAAACACCAACAACAGCGGCATGATCAGCATCATCACCTGGGCATAACCTACCGCGTCATCCAGCACATCCAGCGGCGTGCCCAGCGCCAGTAACGCCGGACGCGCAAACAGGCTGCCAAGCACCGCTGCCACCAAACCCACCAGCGCGCCAAGGGTCAGGGTGGCGCCGGTGATCGCCTTGACCATCGAGGTTTCCCGGGCTCCCCAGGCCTGGCCGATCAACACCGAGGCCCCCGCCCCCAGGCCGATCACCAGGGCGATAAAGAAAAACACGATGGGGAACATCCCCGACACCGCCGCCAACGCCTGGGTACCGAGCATTTGCCCGACATAGATGCCATTGAGCGTGCCGGTAAAGCTCTGCAGAAAGTTCGACAGCACCATCGGTGCGAGGAAGATCAGGTAGATCTGCCACAGCGGGCGTTGTTGGGTCACTTCCATGGTAGTTCGAGTCCCTGGATGATGATCAGGCAGTGAAAGCGTTGCGCGACAGCCAGGCCAGGTACGTCTGCACGTCCACCGGCCAGAGCGCGATCTTGTTGGAAAAGTCTGCGGCGTTGTGGGCAAACAGCGCCCGCGAGGCCTCTTCGAAACCCGGCAGGTCACCGCCGATGGCGCTCATGAAGCGATAGCTGGCCTCTTTGGCCTGGCGCATTTGATCACGACTGGCATGGGCATTGCGCGCTTCATCCACCAACCGCCGCAACGCAGCCGACGCACCGCCACGCTGCTGGCTCAACCACTCCCAATGGCGCGGTAGCAAAGTCACTTCACGGGCGACCACGCCCAGCTTGGGGCGCCCGACCGCAGGGGACGTCGGCGGCTCATCTGGTGCCTCTGCGGGCGCGGGCAGCTCGGGTGCATAACCCGGGGGCCAAGGGTAATCGACCTGGGTGCCGGTGGCATCGTCGAATACCAGGAAGCTGCCGGCCGGCAGATCAAGGTCTGCCAACGCCTGGGTAACGTGGGCATAGGGACCGTCCGCCACACGTCGGTGGTGAACGAAAGCGGTGCAACGAGGGGGATGTTGAGAATCCATGACTTATACCCGGGTAGTATTTGTTTTACCCGGGTTATATTAGAGGGGAATTTTCAGACTGCAAGTCTTATTGCGCAGAACTACCCAGCGTATGCGTTACCTCGCGGTTTTTCCGTGGCCGTCATGGGGCAATTGCCCGACCGGGCAGGCGGCGACGCCCACGGTGCCGCGGGTGATTTTCTCCACGTTCTCCTGGGCTTTTTGCGCATCGAGCACCCAGGTGCGGTAGAACTCGAACGGGCAATCGGCCACGCCTTTGTCGCCATCGCCCGAAGCATGCATACCGGTGTAGCCGCGGTGCAGCAGCTTGAACAGGTGGTTCTGCGACTGATCATTGGCGCGCGCATCGCGGATCTGCGACACCGATAGCTGGGCGTACTGGATGCCCATCTCCTCTTCGCCGCATTCGCCTAGCGTGCGCCCGTCAAAACCGATGATCGCCGAGTGACCGAAGTACGAATACACGCCATCGAACCCGGCGGCGTTGGCCACCGCCACGTAGCAGTTATTGGCCCAGGCCATGCTCTTGGACATCAGCACCTGCTGCTCCTTGGCCGGGTACATATAGCCCTGGCAGCGCACGATCAACTCGGCGCCCTTCATCGCGCAATCGCGCCAGATCTCCGGATAGTTGCCGTCATCGCAGATGATCAGGCTGATCTGCATGCCTTTGGGCCCATCGCAGACGTAGGTGCGGTCGCCCGGGTACCAGCCTTCGATGGGGCACCAGGGAATGCACTTGCGATAACGCTGCACGATCTCGCCGAGGTTATTGATCAGCACCAGGGTGTTATAGGGCGCCTTGTGCGGATGCTCTTCGTGGCGTTCGCCGGTCAGGGAAAACACGCCCCAGGTGTTGGCCTGGCGACACGCGGCGGAAAAGATCGCGGTCTCTTCGCCGGGGATGCTTGCGGCGGTAGCCATCATCTCGTCGTGGTCGTACATGATGCCCATGGTGCTGTATTCCGGGAACACCACCAGGTCCATGCCCGGCAGGCCCTGCTTCATGCCGAGGATCATCTCGGCAATCTTCTTCGCATTCTCGATGACCTCGGCCTTGCTGTGCAGGCGCGGCATCTTGTAGTTCACCACCGCGACACCGACGGTGTCCGGGCTGCTGGAAATATCGCCATGACGCATTGCAATGCTCCTGGTCTAGTGACTGATCATCCACGGCCGTGGACCGGTCTTGGTCTTGAGGCCCAGCGGGTTGGCCTTGCTCGGCAGCACCTTTTTGCTGGTGCCGCAGCAACTGCAACCGGCCGGATGGCGACGGTTTTCCTGGTACTCGCCGACCGTTTGCGGTGCGTTGGCGCTGCGCTCGTTGCCGGCGATGGCCTTGCGCTGGTTGGTCGACAGCAACTGCAAGGCCGGGGCCGACACCTGCAACGGCCCTCCCGGCCCGGCGCAGTACGGGCACTGGCTGGGTTCGTTGCGCTGGGCGATCGGCCGCAACATCGTGAACGTGCCGCACGCCTCGCAGGCGTATTCGTAGGTCGGCATGGCTACAGGTCCGGTGCGATGGGCAGGTCGACGCTGCCGTCGAGGAACTTGGTGGGGCCGTTAGCGTTGGGGTTGATGTCGAACTCGAAGATTTCCGTAGGCAGCCACAAGGTCGCGCACGCATTCGGAATATCCACCACGCCGCTGATATGCCCTTGTACCGGTGCCGAGCCGAGCAGCGCATAGCCCTGGGCCGGTGAGTAGCCGAACTTGGTCAGGTAGTTGATCGCATTCAGGCACGCCTGGCGGTAGGCGATGTTGACGTCCAGGTAGTGCTGCTGGCCCTGCTCGTCGACCGAGATGCCTTCGAAGATCAGGTAATTCTTGTAGTTCGGCGTGATCGGGCTCGGCTTGAACACCGGGTTCTTGATCCCGTACTTGGCCATGCCGCCCTTGATCAGCTCGACCTTCATATGCACCCAGCCGGCCATTTCGATGGCGCCGCAAAAGGTGATTTCGCCGTCGCCCTGGCTGAAGTGCAAGTCGCCCACCGACAGCCCGGCGCCCTTGACATAGACCGGGAAGAAGATCTTCGAGCCGCGGGACAAATCCTTGATATCGCAGTTACCGCCATGCTCACGCGGCGGCACGGTGCGCGCGCCGGTGGCGGCGGCATCGTCGCGGGCCTGGCCCTTGAGCTTGCCCATGTGCGCGGTGGCGGCCAGCGGCGCGTTGGCCAGCGGCGGGACACGGGTCGGGTTGGTGTCGATCAGTTCCTGTTCGCGACGGTTCCAGTCTGCAAGCATCACCGGGTCCGGCAGGCAGCCGATCAGGCCAGGGTGGATCAGGCCGGCGAAGTTCACCCCTGGAATGTGCCGCGAGCTGGTGAACATGCCCTTGAAATCCCAGATCGCCTTTTGCGCACTGGGGAAGTGATCGGTGAGAAAGCCACCGCCGTTCTGCCGCGAGAAAAAGCCGTTGAAGCCCCACTGCGAATCGGCCTTGGCGCCGATGTCGAGCAGGTCCACCACCAGCAAATCGCCCGGCTCGGCGCCGTGTACACCCACCGGGCCGGACAGGTAATGCACGGTAGACAGGTCCACATCGCGCACGTCGCTGGCGTCGTCGTTGTTCTTGATCGCCCCGGCGGTCCAGTCGTAGGTTTCGAGGATGAAGTCATCGCCCGGCTTGACCCAGCAGGCCATTGGGATATCTGGGTGCCAACGGTTGTGGATCTGCTCGTTTTCGGTGACGGGTTGGTTGAGGTCGACTTTGATCAGCGTTTCGGTCATGGACTGGCTCCTGGACGGATGGCTTGTGGCGTTGAAACCAGTCTCGTGGAGCGAGGTAAAACGGGAAATACGTTGGATGACGTATGGCTCTGCCAGAGAGTGAAACCCAAACAAAAATGTAGGAGCTGGCTTGCCCGCGAAGGTCGTTAACAATGACGCGCGTCGCCAGGATGAACGCGGCGCCTGAACGTTTTTCGCCGGCAAGCCGGCTCCTACAGGTGGGTTCGCAGGTGCGCTTTTCTGTAGGAGCTGGCTTGCCAGCGAAGGTCGTTAACGATGACGCGCGTCGCCAGGATGAACCCGGCGCCTGGGCGTTTTTCGCCGGCAAGCCGGCTCCTACAGGTGGGTTCGCAGCCCTGCGTTTCTGTAGGAGCTGGCTTGCCAGCGAAGGTCGTTAACGATGACGCGCATCGCCAGGATGAACCCGGCGCCTGGGCGTTTTTCGCCGGCAAGCCGGCTCCTACAGGTGGGTTCGCAGCCCTGCGTTTCTGTAGGAGCTGGCTTGCCAGCGAAGGTCGTTAACGATGACGCGCGTCGCCAGGATGAACCCGGCGCCTGGGCGTTTTTCGCCGGCAAGCCGGCTCCTACAGATGGGTTCGCAGGTACGCTTTTCTGTAGGAGCTGGCTTGCCAGCGAAGGTCGTTAACGATGACGCGCATCGCCAGGATGAACGCAGCGCCTGGGCGTTTTTCGCCGGCAGGTTCGCAGCTGTGCGTTTCTGTAGGAGCTGGCTTGCCAGCGAAGGTCGCTAACGATGACGCACGTCGCCAGGATGAACGCAGCGCCTGGGCGTTTTTCGCCGGCAAGCCGGCTCCTACAGGTGGGTTCGCAGGTGCGCGTTTCTGTAGGAGCTGGCTTGCCAGCGAAGGTCGTTAACAATGACGCGCGTCGCCAGGATGAACGCGGCGCCTGGACATTTTTCGCCGGTGGGTTCGCAGATGCGCTTTTCTGTAGGAGCTGGCTTGCCAGCGAAGGTTGTTAACAATGACGCGCGTCGCCAGGATGAACGCGGCGCCTGGACGTTTTTCGCCGGCAAGCCGGCTCCTACAGGTGGATTCGCAGGTGTGCTTTTCTGTAGGAGCTGGCTTGCCAGCGAAGGTCGTTAACGATGACGCGCGTCGCCAGGATGAACGCGGCGCCTGGGCGTTTTTCGCCGGCAAGCCGGCTCCTACAATCGGTCGCTGCTAGACGGACAGGTAGCGGCTGATGGTTGCCTCGTCCACCCGGTCCCGGGTTTCTTCGATCACGAAGCGGCCCTTTTCGATCACCAAAAAGCGGTCGGCGATTTCCAGGGTGAACGACAGCACCTGCTCCGAGACCACGATGGTCAGGTCCCTTAAGTTGCGAATCTCCTTCAGCGTGCGGGCGATGTCCTTGATGATCGACGGCTGGATGCCCTCCGTCGGTTCATCCAGCAGCAGCACCTTGGGGTTGGTTGCCAGCGCCCGCGCAATCGCCAACTGTTGCTGTTGCCCGCCGGACAGGTTGCCGCCCTTGCGCGACTGCATGTCGTAGAGCACCGGGAACAGCGCGTACAAGTCCTCCGGCACCTTGCCCCGCGCCGAGGCAGGCAGGCCGGTCTGGATGTTTTCCAGCACCGTCATGCTCGGAAAAATCATGCGGCCCTGGGGGACGTAGGCAATCCCGCGTTCAACCCGTTCATGGGTTTCCAGCGCCGACACATCGTGCCCGTCCACGCTGACCTGGCCTTTCCACTGCGGCAGGATGCCCATCAAGCTCTTGAACAACGTGGTCTTGCCCATGCCGTTGCGGCCCATCACCGCGACGATCTCGCGCTTGGCCACGTTCAGGTCCAGGTCGTGGAGGATCTGGCTCTGCCCGTAGCCACAGGACAACTGGTCGATCTTGAACATGCCGGACTCCTCAGTGGCCCAAATACACTTCGATGACTTTCGGATTACTTTGCACCGACTCCATGCTGCCCTCAGCGAGTACCTTGCCCTGGTGCAGCACCGTGACCTTGTGGGCGATGCTTTTGACAAACTCCATGTCGTGCTCGATCACCAGCACCGAGCGGCCCTGGCTGATGCGGTTGAGCAGCTCGGCGGTTTGCGCGCGTTCGTTGACGCTCATGCCGGCCACCGGTTCGTCGAGCATCAGCAGCTCGGGGTCCTGCATCAACAGCATGCCGATCTCCAGCCACTGCTTTTGCCCGTGGGACAGCAGGTCGGCCTGTTGTTGCAGCAAATCGCCAAGGAAAATCTCCCGCGCTACCTCTTCCACCCGTGCGATCACCTGGGCATTGCGTTTGAAAAACAGCGCACCCCAGACCTTGCGCCCGGCCGGATAGGACATCTCGAGGTTCTCGAACACCGTGAGGTTTTCGTAGATCGACGGGTTCTGGAACTTGCGCCCGACCCCGGCGCGCACGATGTTGTATTCGCGCATCGTGGTCAGTTCCTGCCCGTCGAACTGGATGCTGCCGCTGGTGGCGCGGGTCTTGCCGCAGATCAGGTCGAGCACCGTGGTCTTGCCGGCACCGTTGGGGCCGATGACCACGCGCACTTCGTTGCGGTCGATATACAGGTTGAGGTTGTCGACCGCCTTGAAGCCGTCGAATGACACGGTAAGACCTTCGATGGCCAGCACCGGTTTGTTCATTTCAAAGCCGACGGCGGTCATGGCTGGGTCTCCAGGATTTTGCTTTCAGTCTTGGGCTTGACCAGCGGCGCCAAGGCTTGCACCGGTGGTTGACGGCGCAGCAGCCGGGCCAATGCCTGCCGACCATGGCTGTCCCACAAGCCGGCCAGGCCATTGGGGAAGTACATGACCACGGCGATGAACAGCCCGCCCATCAGGTACAGCCACAGCTCGGGAAAGGACTCGGAAAAGTAGGTCTTGCCATAGTTCACCAGCAGCGCGCCGTACACCGCGCCGAGCAGTGACATGCGCCCGCCCACGGCGGCAAAGATCACCATCTCGATCGACGGCACGATGCCCACGAACGACGGCGACATAAAGCCCACCTGCAACGCGAACATGGCCCCGCCAATCGCCGAGAACGCCGCGGCCACGCAGAACACGAAGATCTTGAAGCTGGCCACGTCATACCCGGAAAAGCGCACGCGCTCTTCCTTGTCGCGCATCGCCATCAACAACCGGCCAAGCTTGGACGCGAGGATGAAGCGGCCGATGAAGATGCAGCCGAACAGCAACCCGGCATTGATGAAGTACAGGATCAGCTTCGCGCTGTCGGTGCGCAGGTCCCAGCCGAGCAGGGTCTTGAGGTCGGTGATGCCATTGACGCCGCCGGTCAGCCCTTGCTGGCCGACGATCAGCACGGTGAGAATCAGCGCAATCGCCTGCGTGACGATGGAGAAGTACACATCGCCCACGCGCCGCTTGAACAAGGCCATGCCGATAATGAATGCGAGCAGCACCGGCACCGCAATCACCGCCACCAGGGTAAAGCTGAAACTGTGAAACGGTTGCCACAACCAGGGCAGTTCGGTGATCTGGTTCCAATCCATGAAATCCGGGATGCCCGGCGTGGACTGGATCTTGGTGCTTTCCGGGTCGGACGCTTCCAGCTTGAGGAACATCGCCATGCAGTAGCCGCCGACGCCGAAGAACACGCCCTGCCCCAGGCTGAGAATGCCGCCATAGCCCCAGCACAGCACCAGCCCCACCGCGACAAACGCGTAGGTCAGGTACTTGCCGACCATGTTCAGCCGGAACGCATCCAGGGTCAGGGGGAACACCACGAGAATCAGCAGCGCCAGCAGCGCGATGCCGATCAGGTTTTGCTGGCCGCCCAGCAGCTTGTCTAAAGCCTTCATCTGCTCGCCTCTACTTGCGCACTTTGATGGAGAACAACCCTTGCGGGCGCAGCATCAGGATCAGAATCACCGAGGACAAGGTCAGCACCTTGGCCATCGAGCCACTGAGGAAAAACTCCGACAGCGATTGCGTCTGGGCGATCACGAACGCTGAGGCAATGGTGCCGAACAGGCTTTGCGCGCCGCCGAACACCACCACCAGAAAGGTGTCGACGATGTACTGCGAACCCGCCGTCGGCCCGGTGGAACCGATGGTGGTGAACGCCGCACCGGCCACCCCGGCCACGCCGCAACCGAGGGCGAAGGTCATGCGGTCGACCTTGCGCGTATTGATGCCCACCGCGCGGCTCATCAGGCGATTCTGCACCGTCGCACGCACCTGCAGGCCCCAACGCGAGCGGTACAGCATCAGGAAGATCGCCGCCGTCAGCAGCACGGTCAGGGCCATCATGAACAGGCCGTTACGCGGGATTTCAATCGCGTCGGTGAAGTTCACCGAGCCCATCAGCCAGGCCGGCGGCTCGGCGCTGACCTCCCGAGCGCCGAACACCGAGCGGAAGGTTTGCTGCATCACCAGGGACAGGCCCCAGGTTGCCAGCAAGGTATCCAGCGGCCGCTTGTACAAGCGGCTGATCATCGCCCATTCCACCAACCAGCCCACCGCGCCGGCAACGAGGAACGACAGGGCAATGGCGAAGAAGAAGTAATAGGGTTGAAAACTCGGCGCAAAGTGCGCGGTGAGGCTGGAACACACGTAGGTGGTGTAGGCGCCGATGGTCAGGAATTCTCCGTGGGCCATGTTGATCACGCCCATCTGGCCGAAAATGATCGCCAGCCCCAACGCCATCAGCAACAGCACGCAGAACACGGACAAGCCGTTGAACCCCTGCATCGCCGCGATGGCTCCAAATTCCGATAGCCATTCCATGATGATGGTCTCCTGAGAGCGGGAGGTGATAGTTGGAATGCGATGTGCTTTTGCTCTATGTGGGAGGGGGCTTGCCCCCGATAGCGGTGGTTCAGTTATAGAAATGTCGACTGACACTCCGCCATCGGGGGCTTGCCCCCTCCCACATTTGAATCGGTGTGCTTGAAGCTTATTGGTAACCCTTTGGAAACGGATTCGGTTCGATCAGATCCGACTCGTAGATCACCTTGAACTGGCCGTTGGGCTGCACTTCACCGATGCGCGACTTGCTCCACAGGTGGTGGTTCTCGTGAATCTTCACGTAGCCTTCGGGCGCGGTTTTCAGTTCGATGCCCGGGGAGGCGGCGACGACTTTATCCACGTCGAAACTGCCGGCCTTCTCCACCGCCGCTTTCCACAGCCATGGGCCGAGGTAAGCCGCCTGGGTCACGTCGCCGATCACCGCATCCTTGCCGTACTTGGCCTTGAAGGCTTCGACGAAGGCTTTGTTGTTCGGGTTGTCCAGGCTCTGGAAGTACTTCATCGAGGCATAGAAGCCGGCCATGTTTTCGCCGCCGATGCCGAGCAGTTCGTCTTCGGTCACCGACAGGGTCAACAGGGTTTGCTTGGACGCATTCACGCCCGCCGCGTTGAGCTGTTTGTAGAACGCCACGTTGGAACCGCCCACCACGGCGGCGAAGACCACGTCAGGCTTTTTCAGCTTGACCTTGTTGATCAGCGAACCGAACTGGGTGTTGCCCAGCGGGTAGTAGTCTTCGCCGACCACGGTGCCGTGCAGTACGTTTTCAATGTGCTTGCGCGCGATCTTCATCGACGTGCGCGGCCAGATGTAATCGGAGCCGACCAGGTAGAAGGTCTTGGCGCCTTTGGTCTTGGCGATCCAATCCAGGCTGGCGAGGATCTGTTGGGTGGCTTCCTGCCCGGTGTAGATCACGTTTTTCGACTGTTCCAGGCCTTCGTAGAAGGTCGGGTAGTAGAGCAGGCCGTTTTCTTTCTCGAAGATCGGCAGCACGGCTTTACGCGAGGCCGAGGTCCAGCAGCCGAACACGGCGGCGACTTTGTCGTTGACCAACAGCTTCTTGGCCTTTTCGGCGAAGGTCGGCCAGTCGGAGGCGCCGTCCTCCTGGATCACTTTGATCTGGCGTCCCAGAATCCCGCCCGAGGCGTTGATTTGCTCGATGGCCAGGCGTTCGGCCTGGATCGAGCCGGTCTCGGAGATAGCCATGGTGCCGGTGGCCGAGTGCAACTGGCCGACGGTGACTTCGGTCGGCGTCACGGCCAGGCCTTCGTTGTCGGCCAGCACGCCCTGGCTGAACAGCGCGGCCGCCAGCAACGACAGGGCCAACAACGGTTTGGAGCGGATCAATCGTGGTTCCATGGGGCGACTCCTCTGCAATGAGGGCTCCAGCATGGCGGCAGCGGGCCAGCGCGGGTATACGCAGCCTGACGTAACGCAGTACGTCATTTGACGTATGCCGTTGCGCACCAATGCAGGGCAGGATCGCGCTCCCCTGGCCACTGCGATCCCATGTGGGAGGGAGCTTGCTCCCGATGGCGGTGGGTCAGTCAACTGATTAGCGACTGACACAGCGTCATCGGGAGCAAGCTCCCTCCCACATTTGGATATCAGCGCAGTCGAGGGCATGGAACTTGCTCACTCCCTTCGTCCACTCTGCGGAGCCTCACCATCGTGCAATCCCCTCCCGGCACCCAGCGCATCGTCAAGATCCGCCGCGACTACAATTCCTGGGTCGCCGACGAGACCATGGAAGACTACGCCCTGCGCTACACCCCCAAATCCTTTCGCAAGTGGTCGGAGCTGCGCATCGCCAACACCGCCCTGGGCGCGGTGTCGTTCCTGGCGCTGGAGGCGATCGGCGGCGTCTTGGTGCTGAGTTACGGCTTCACCAACACCTTCTGGGCGATCCTGGCCATCAGCCTGGTGATCTTCCTCACCGGCCTGCCCATCAGCTATTACGCCGCCCGCTATGGCGTGGACATGGACTTGCTGACCCGTGGCGCCGGCTTCGGCTATATCGGTTCGACCATCACCTCGCTGATCTACGCCAGCTTCACCTTCCTGTTCTTCGCCCTGGAAGCGGCGATCATGGCGCTGGCACTGGAGTTGTATTTCCATATCCCGCTGGCCTTCGCCTATGTGATCTGCTCGCTGCTGGTGATTCCGCTGGTGGCCTACGGCGTCACGCTGATCAGTCGCCTGCAACTGTGGACCCAACCGCTGTGGCTGTTTTTGCTGGTGTTGCCCTATGGCTTCGTGTGGTGGAAAAACCCCGACGCGTTCAGCGACTGGACCAGCTTTGTCGGGCGCAGCGGCGACGGCGGCGGTTTCAACCTGCTGGCGTTCTGCGCCGCCTGTACCGTGGCGCTGTCGCTGGTGACGCAGATCGGCGAGCAAGTGGACTACCTGCGCTTTCTCCCGGAAAAGACCGCCGCCAACCGCAAGCGCTGGTGGGCCGCCCTGCTCTGCTCCGGCCCCGGCTGGATTATCCCCGGCGCGTTGAAGATGTTTGGCGGCGCGTTCCTGGCGTTCCTTGCCCTGCAACATGAAATCCCCATGGAACGCGCCGCCGAACCGACCCAGATGTACCTGGTCGCCTTCCATTATGTGTTCAGCTCGCCGGAGTGGGCCCTCGGCGCCATGGTGCTGTTCGTGTTCATCTCGCAGATGAAGATCAACCTGACCAACGCCTACGCCGGCTCCCTGGCCTGGTCGAACTTCTTCGCCCGCGTCACCCACAGTCACCCCGGGCGCGTGGTGTGGCTGGTGTTCAACGTGGCCATTGCGTTGATGTTGATGGAGCTGGGCGTGTTCGATGTGATCGATCAGGTGCTGGGGCTGTACGCGAATATTGCGATTGCCTGGATCGGGACATTGGTCGCCGACCTGGTGATCAACAAGCCCCTGGGACTGTCGCCCAAACACATCGAGTTCAAGCGCGCGCACCTCTACGACATCAATCCGGTGGGTGTCGGCTCGATGCTGATTGCCTCGCTGCTGTCGATCCTCGCCCACTTCGGCCTGTTTGGCGCCCTGGCCCAGGCCGCGCCGCCCTTCGTCGCCCTCGGCACGGCGCTGGTGATGGCGCCGCTGTTGGCCTGGATGACCCAGGGCAAGTACTACATCGCGCGCACCAGCGACGCCCAATTGATTCACCCGGTGGCACCCGCCACCCATGCGGTCTGCGGGCTGTGCAGCAACCCGTTCGAGACGGCGGACATGGCGTTCTGCCCGGCCTACAGCACGCCCATCTGTTCGTTGTGTTGCTCATTGGATGCGCGCTGCGGCGACCGTTGCAAACCCCATGCGCGGCTGGTCAGCCAGTTCGAAGGCGTGCTGCGCCGGTTGCTGCCCAACAGCCTGATGCCGCGCCTGCATACACGGCTGGCCCATTACCTGGGGCTGTTATCGGTGCTGGTGCTGCTGCTCGCCGGCGCCCTGGCCTTGATCTACGTGCAGGCGGCCCAGGGTTTGCCGCATTCCGAGACCTTGTACCAGGCGTTCTTCAAGGCCTTCCTGACCCTGTCGGTGCTGGCCGCCGTGCTCGCCTGGTGGGTGGTGCTGACCCGCGAAAGCCGCCGCGTCGCCCAGCAGGAATCCGACCGCCAGACCCTGCTGCTGATGCAGGAAATCGACGCCCACAGCCTCACCGACCAGGCCCTGCAACAGGCCAAGGAAGCCTCGGAAGCCGCCAACGCCGCCAAGAGCCGCTACGTCACCGGGCTGTCCCACGAGCTGCGCACACCGCTGAACAGCATCCTCGGTTTCACCCAGATCCTGCAGCGCGACAGCGCCATGCCCGAGCAGCACCAGGACGCACTGGCGACCATCCTGCGCAGCGGCTCGCACTTGCTGTCATTGATCGACGGCCTGCTCGACGTGGCCAAGATCGAGGCCGGCAAATTGCGCCTGGAACTCACCGAAATCCCCTTCCCCGAACTGATCCACGACCTGGAGCAGATGTTCACCCCCCAAGCCCAGGACAAGGGCCTGCGCTTTCGCCTGGACTGCGTCGGCAAGATCCCCGCCGTGGTGCGCGGTGATGAAAAACGCGTGCGCCAGATCCTGATCAACCTGCTCGGCAATGCGGTGAACTTCACCGACAGCGGCGAAGTGTGCCTGCGGGTCAGCTACATGCGCGAGACCGCCAACTTTGAAATCATCGACACCGGCATCGGCATCGACCCCGGGCAGATCGAGCGGATCTTCCAACCGTTCGAGCGCGGCGACCTGATGCGCCAGGACAAGGGCGTAGGCCTGGGGCTGACCATCACGCGCATGCTCACCGCGCTGATGGGCGGCGAACTACGCGTTACCAGCGAGCTGGACAAGGGCACCTGTTTCCAGGTGCGCCTGTTCCTGTCCCAGGTGCGCGCGCCGCAGGCGGTGGTGCATGTGGAACACGACATCATCGGCTACCAGGGCGCACGCCGGCGCATTCTGGTGGTGGACGACCATGTGGACCACCGCAAGGTACTCAGCGGCATGCTCACGCCTCTGGGCTTTGAGGTGATCCAGGCGAGCAACGGCCAGGATGCGATTCGCCAGGTCGCGCTGCTGGCGCCCGACCTGATCCTGATGGACCTGTCGATGCCGACCCTGGACGGCCTGGAAACCAGCCGGCTGATCCGCCGCAATGCGCTGTCCACCGCGCCGATCATCGTGATCTCGGCCAACGCCTTTACCGACGACCGCGAGCGCAGCATCGCCGCCGCCTGCAACGACTACCTGGCCAAGCCGGTGCGTACCCCGGAGCTGCTCGGACGCCTGCAACAACACCTCGGCCTGCAATGGCTGCGGCGCACCAAAACCTTCGTCGCGCCGCCACCGCCCAGCGTGCTGCCGAGCGCCGACGACCTCGCCGTGCTCGCCGAACTCAGCGCGATCGGCTACGTGCGGGGCCTGCACGAAAAACTCGACACGATCCTCGAACGCCGCCCGGACGCCGCACCGTTCATCAGCAAAGTGCGCGGGTTGCTCAAGGGTTTCCGCCTGGATGAACTCAACCGAACCCTCAAGGAGGCCGAAGATGAATGTACTCACCCGTAGCACTGAACCCGGCGTGGTACTGATCGTCGACGACACCCCGGACAACTTGGCCATGCTCTCCGACGCCCTCGACGACGCCGGCTACATGGTGCTGGTGGCGCTCGACGGGCTCAGCGCGCTGAACCGCGTGCAACGTCGGCGCCCGGACCTGATCCTGCTGGACGCGATGATGCCGGGCCTGGACGGTTTCGAGACCTGCCGCCGGCTCAAGGCGTTACCTGCCAGCGCGGACATCCCGGTGGTGTTCATGACCGGGCTGACCGACAGCAAGCATGTGGTGCAAGGCTTTGAAGTGGGCGGCAGCGACTACGTGACCAAGCCGATCCAGACCGACGAGGTGCTGGCGCGCGTGGCGGCGCATTTACGCACCTCGCGCATCCTGCTGTCGGCGCGGGCGGCGACGCAACCGAGTGTGTTGACCCTGGAGGATGAGCCGGCGCACAAGCTGTTGTCGGCACGCTTTCAACTGACCGAGCGCGAGGTCGAGGTGCTGCGCTGGGTGGCGTGCGGCAAGACCAATCGGGACATCGGCGATATCTTGGGGCTGAGCCCGCGGACGGTGAACAAGCACCTGGAACATGTGTATGTGAAGTTGGGTGTGGAGACGCGCACGGCGGCGACGTCGGTGGCCTTGGCCGCGATGAGCCCGAGCCGGGCGCCCATGTTGGCGACGTTTTAATGTGGGGGCTGGCCAGTGCCCGCATCGGCTTGTCGTTGCTTGTGTACGCCAGCCAGTTCGGCGTCATCCTCGATGAGTTGTTCAACCGGGCCGAAACAGCGGCGCATCACCGTCACCAGCTCCGGATCAAAATGCACGCCCGATTGCTCAAGAATATAGGCCTGCGCCCGTTCAGGGCTCCAGGCCCGCTTATAGGGACGTTCCATACGCAACGCATCATAGACATCACACAACGCGACAATCCTTGCCGACAGCGGAATGTCCTTTCCGGCAAGCCCTTGCGGATAGCCGCTGCCGTCCCATTTTTCATGGTGACCGTAGGCAATGTCCGCGGCCATATCGGTCAGGTCCGTGGCGTGTGCATCTTGCAGGATTGCATGGCCGATGCGCGGATGCTCCATCATCTGCTGGCGTTCCGGCACGGTTAATGGGCCTTCCTTGTGCAAGATCCGATCGGGAATGCCGATTTTCCCCAAGTCATGCATCGGCGCCGCCAATCGAATCAGCTCGCACCACCTCTGCGGCATACCGATTGCTTCGGCCATCAAGGCCGCGGTTTCGCCAATACGTAATACATGGGCGCCCGTTTCATCATCGCGATAGCAGGCCGCACGACTCAATGCGCGGATCATGGCGCAATAACTTTCCTGCAACTGAGCGGTGCGCTCAAACACCCTTTGCTCCAACTCACTGTTCAGGTCTTGCAGTTGGCGGGTGGCATGGGACAAGCGCAGAGCGTTGCGTATGCGCAATAGCAGCTCAGGCAAATCCAACGGTTTGGTCAGATAATCGTTGGCCCCCAGTTCAAGGCCGAGACGGCGGCTTTGCGGCTCGCTCAATGCCGTCAAGATAATCACGGGAGACCTTGAGCGATTGCGATCGCTGAGTTGGCGCAGAATCTCAAACCCATCGGGCGCGGGCATATCCAGATCCAATAGCAGCAGATCCCACGGTTGCTCTTTGAGCCAAACCAGCCCGCTGGCCGAGTCGGCGAAACTCAAGACGTTGCGCAAACCAAAGGCTTTCAGGCTGGACTCCAGCAAGCGCAGGTTCGCAGCCACATCATCGATAATCACAATTCGGGTATCGGCGGGGATATCACTGAACATTCGGTTTCTCCACTTGCATCATCGCGCGTATGAGTTCGCGTAGCTCATTGGGTTCCAGCGGTTGTTTAAGCACTGCTTGAAACTCACACCCCAACGTCGCGAGCAGGTGTGGTGACGTACACAGCAGAATAAGAAGGATTTGATCGCCACCTGGCAAACGTCGTAACCGCGACAGCGCATCGGTCAAGTCATTTCCCAGTAAGTCACAGTCAATCAGCATGACGTCCGGCGCCGTGTCGCGCCGTACCTGCTCCAGACACTGCGCAAGCGTTCCGTGGCGCAGGTCCACCATGCCCGTCAACGTGTCTTCAAGACAGCGCAGCGTCTTGTCGTCCTGCCCCACGAAACACAGCGAGAGCAAGCGCTTGTGGACCTTGGGTGCCGCGATGCCTTGGGGCAGATCGACCCAAAAGCGACTGCCGACCCCCGTTTCGCTGATGAGCCCCATGCTGCCGTTCATCAACGTGGCGAGTTCTCGGCACAACGCAAGGCCGATACCGGTGCCTTGGATTGCGGTGTTTTCCTGGCCCAAACGCTGGAACGGCTCGAACAGCGCGCCTTGCAGGGCCGCAGAAATACCTGCGCCGCCATCTTCGACAAACACCCGCACGCGCCCCTTGCCATGGAGTTCAGCCCCCATGAACAAGCGAGCGTGAGGGCGGTTGTACTTGATGGCGTTGGACAGCAGGTTCAGCAGGATCTGGCGCAGGCGCCTGGCATCGGCCAGCACACTCAGCGCGGGGCTCGTCGACTGCAACTCAAGGTCAAGACCCGCAGCCTTGGCCTGGGAACGGACCATTTCGGCACATTCGCGCATCAGTCCGTCGACCTCCAGGACACGCATCTGCAAGCGCGGCGCCTCCGCCTGCAGGCTCGACCAGTCGAGCAAATCGTCGACCAGGTGAGCCAAGTGCTGGCTGGCGCCCAGGATCTCATCAAGGGATTTGGCCTCCTCCTGCCCATCGGCCACTTGCAGGCGCAATAACTGGGCGAATCCATGAATCGAATTCAGCGGTGTGCGTAATTCGTGGCTCATGCTGGAGATAAAACGCGACTTCGCCTTGCTCGCCCCTTGCGCTTCAAGGGTACGGCGACGCAGATCCTCTTCAACCTGTTTAAGCGTGTCGATATCGACAAACGTACCTGCGGATAAACGCATGCGCGCATCGAGAGACTCGATCAGGCGTCCACGACACAAAAACCAGATCGGCGAGCCATCGGGCCGCAATAGACGTAACTCCAGGTCGATCACCGATGCGGTGCCGGTGCGCAACGCGTTGAGCGCCCGATCAAGCGCCTGCACATCTTCGGGGTCGACGTGATCGTAAAAACAGAAGCGCTCCAGTTGGCACGCCGGCACCCCGAAACGGGTGCAGAACGCTTCGCTCAACGACAGGCGATCAGTATCCAGGCGGTATTCCCAGAGCCCGGCGGTGATGCTTTCAACGACAAGATTGAGGCGGTTCTGCGCCGCGTTGCGCCGTGCTTCACTGGATGACAGTTGGGCGCCCATTGACAGCACGTTGCCCGCCATTTCATCCAGCTCACGAATGCTCGAACGCGCGCGCTGCGGGAGCCACTGGCCGTTACCAATTTGCTGCAGCATGTCTCTGATATCGCGGATCGGCCGCCGCAGGCTATGGCTCAATTTGCGCGCACGAATCCACATGTAACTGAAGAATGCGAGGTAAAACATCACCAGGCCGGCAATCATCAAATAGCCGATGTTGCGGTAATGGAGCGCCAAGCTGTTCGTGGCCGCCATGACGTCCTCTTCATCGGCGACCGCCAGCAATCGCCAGCCCGCCGGCTTCACTTCGGCCCATGCGACCAGATGGGAGCGCCCGTTGAGCACGATTTCGGCGCTGCCACGACTATTGCGCGCGACAGCGGCCGCCAACTCCCGAGGGTCCACCGCATCGATCAGATTTGAACCCGCAAGGTTGACCGCGCCTTCATTCGTGGCCTTTGCCCCCGAACCACTCCAGTTGCCTTTTTCAAAGTCATGTTCGGCTTCGGGCGGTAACACCATGATCTTCATGTCCGCGCCGACGAGCATCAAGTACCCGCCCCACGGCACCTTAAGCGTGGAAATTTCTTTCAGCAGATCGCCCACGGTGATATCCAGCCCGACCACGCCTTCGAGAAAGTTGCGCTCATAAACAGGCGCGATCGCGGACATCATCAAGCCATGACCCGCCGGGTCGAGGTAGACGTCAGTCCAGCGAACCCCTCGCTGCGGGTTATGTTCGGCATCGGCCAGATAATAAAAGTTATAACCGGGTATCTGCATATCATGCGGATATTGTTCATCGGCACGAATCCACGGATAAATCCGGTTGTAACTGTCCCACGTATTGAAATAGACACTGGCGACCATCGCTTCATGATCTTTGATCGCACGCATCAATGGGTCGAGGCTGGACAACTTCTGCACTTTACCCAGGTTCTGTTGCGCAACAGGTGTGACCGACGAGTAGAACGACGCCGCTCCGCCCAGGTCTTTTCCGCTGTAAAGAGCTCCATCAGCAGAAGTGCTTAATGTTTCACTCAAGGGTGTTGAAGCGGCACGCAGTGAGTTAGCCGTCATATCCGCAAATAGCTGAGTGACATCGGCGATGTGGGTTAATTGATCTTGAATGATTCGGGTGTTCTGGTCGGCAGTTGCGCCAAGGCTTTCAATTGCACTGCGTTCCAAATAATCGAGTTGCGATACACGGATCGCCTGATTGGTCAGCAGGTAACAAGCAATCAGAATCGTCTCCACCAGGACCAACGGGATTAATGCACTCTGCATGAACGCCCGCCAGATCCACTGACGCAAGCCTATTTGAGAAGAGCTTTCATTCACTACCAGCACTCCTGCAAATGGCATCAGCCTGTTATTTGAATAGTGGCAATACGATGTCAAAAAAACGATAGCTCATCCGGTGAAGCGTTTCCATACTTTTTATGAGGGCAATCATTGAAAATGACTGGAGCGCTGTACTGCGCGCCGCAAGCGAAATGGAAGAATCAAGCGCGGCGGTCAATCGTCTGCTGACTGGGCTTGGCTCGCATCAAGGCGGATAAATCCAGGGCAAACAGCTTCCGCGTTTAGGCAGACACCATCGCACCAAGCAAGAGTGGCATGAGGTCGTATTCGCCTGGCATACGTGCTCCCATACTTGCCGGTAAGATTACTCGCCGCAGGCCTTATCGATCAGGCTATGATCGCGCTCTATGAATCGGATATGCCCCATGACTTATGGCCGTTGACCTACAAGCGCTCTACCCCAAACTGATCCATCTGATGTTGGATACAGTGTTTGTGGTTGATAGAGACGACCACATTGTTTTTGTGAGTGATGCCTGTGAGGCCCTGCTGGGTTACCGTCCTGACGAGCTGAACGGCACCCCTATCTCCCGCTATATGCATCCTGAAGACCTGGCTAGCACACGGGACTCGATTGCCCGCGTCATGAATGGTCAATTCCACTTCGATTTCCGCAACCGTTACATCCGTAAGGATGGAGGCGTCGTGTACATCCTGTGGGCGGCATTCTGGTCGGAAGAGGTTGGTGCAAGGATTGGAGTCGCACGCAACGTGACGGCTTTGACTCAGGCCGAGGAGGAGTTACGTTTCCTCGCGCATCATGATCCGCTGACAAAACTAACCAACCGCTCGATTTTCAGTGATCGACTGAAATCTGCCCTGCACGTCGCGCACCGTCACAATAGTCAGTTGGCTTTGCTGTTTCTGGATATCAATGACTTCAAGAGTATCAATGACGTCCATGGCCACGCCGCGGGGGATCGTATTCTTTGCATGATTGCCCGACGTCTAGAAAGCTGCATACGTGAGACGGATACCGTGGCCCGGATGGGCGGCGATGAATTTACGGTGCTGTTGACCGATATCCAGTCGAGAGACGCCATTTCCAAGAAGTTAGAACAGATTCACAACGTCATGGCTGCGCCACTACCGCCTGAATTCGGCGCACTCAAGATGCCGTCGTGCAGTATCGGCGTTGCCTATTATCCCGAGGACGGCAAGGATGCCGACACACTGCTCACCTACTCGGATAATGAAATGTACCGGATGAAAAGGCATCGTTTTTTAGACAATAAAGAGCCCGGTACATAAGTCAAACTCAAGAAGTGCGTCCGCCCGGCCAAGTCATCCAGCGGACGGCGCAAAACCGAGACATGGTATTCACTTACGTAGTCACCCGCCCATCAGATGAGAAATCGTCGAGGGCAGTTGAGTGGTTGGATCAATCCGAGGCAGGTGCGGGTTCTTGCTTCGGTTGGCTCTTGCTGAGAACGAACCACACCGCTAAACAAATAAGCCCGCCGCCGTAAAAAAGTTGTTGCAGTAGTTAAGGGGAAAAGGCCAACTATACGGAAGCCATGGTGAACGCCTCTAAGTTTGGAGTCTCACCGTAAGGGAGTTCGAAATGTACCCGCACTCCGATTCTTGCTGCCGAAAACGGATGTGCGTCAAGGGGCTTGGACGCTACGCTCTGGAGCTGGCGCGCTGCAGGTCTCGGTATCTGGATGACCTACCCACCAAAGATCTGTGAGGGCCGGCGCAGCGTCGGATCAAACGGATTGATCCGGGGTCCGATCGCCGCCGCTTCGCGCTTGAGCAACTCCACCACCATCGGCAAGCGACTCGGCCCCAATCGGTCGCTGATGGTCGCCACGCTCAATGCTGCCACCGCATGGCCGTCCCGGTTCAGGATCGGCACCGCCAATCCCGCCATGCCTTCCAGCACACCGGTATTGCGCGCCGCATAACCCAGATTGCGCACGTTCTCCACTTCCGAACGCAACAGCACCTCGTCATACAGGTGAAAATCCTTGAGCCTTGGCAAGTTGTAGCGGATCACCGTCTCGCGCTCTTCCTCCGGCAAAAAGGCCAGGATCGCCAGGCTGCCCTGCCCCACGCCCAATGCCACGCGCCCGCCGATATCACCCGTGAAAGTACGAATCGGGTACGGGCCTTCGCTGCGGTCCAGGCAAATCGCATCAAAGCCGCTGCGCGCCAGCAAAAACAATGAATCCCCCAGGGACGCACTGAGGCGCAGCATGCTCGGCCTTACCAGGTCGCGCAGGTTGCCGGTCTTGCCCGCGTTCGCCGCCAGAGCGAAGAACTCCAGGCTCAGGCGATAGCGTTTGCTGCGCGCGTCCTGCTCGACCATACCTTCATCCATCAGGCTGCGCAGCAGGCGGTGGGTGGTGGGTTGGGACAGGCCGACCTGTTGTGCGAGCTGAGTCACGCGTTCGCCGCCTTCGGGCACGCCGCCCAAGGTACGCAGCAATGCGAACAAGCGAGACACGCCGCCCGCACCCACTTCCTTGGTATTTTTATTCCGCTCAGTAGAATTCATAGCGTGTTATCTCATCAATAATTCTTGTCAGTGAATAAAACTGAAAAAACACTCCATTCAGTGAAATTCTATCTTTCGCCCATCCTAGTCTTCGTCCTAATCTGCGTCCACAGGGGCGAAATGAACAACAACCGGCAGCCGACTCAAGATCGAGCGCCAACGCACCCGCAACACCCTTTTCGCATCTGCCCAAAACAAAAAAGCGCGTTTCGACGCGACTCAAAAAAGGTGGAACGCAGACATGGCATTTCTCCAACTCAACGCCTTGAGCAAACGCTACGGCGCCGTCGACGCGGTGGTCGCCACTGACCTTGCGGTGGAAAAAGGCGAGTTCGTTTCCCTGCTCGGCCCCTCGGGCTGCGGCAAGACCACCACCCTGCAAATGATCGCCGGCTTCGTCGACGTGAGCGCTGGGCAGATCCTGCTCGACGGTCGCGACATCACCCACGCCAAGCCCGCCAGCCGTGGCCTGGGCGTGGTGTTCCAAAGCTATGCGCTGTTCCCGCACATGACCGTGCGCGACAACATCGCCTTCGGCCTGAAGATGCGCAAAGTGCCGGCCGCCGAGATCGCCGCCAAGGTCAAGACCGTGCTGGAGCTGGTGCGCCTGGCCCCCCACGCCGACCGTTACCCCCGGGAATTGTCCGGTGGCCAGCGCCAACGCGTGGCCCTGGCGCGCGCGCTGGTGATCGAGCCGCCGGTGTTGTTGCTGGATGAGCCGCTGTCCAACCTCGACGCGAACCTGCGCGAAGAGATGCAGTTTGAAATCCGCCGCATCCAGCACGCGGTGGGCATCACCACCCTGATGGTCACTCATGACCAGGCCGAGGCGCTGTCCATCAGCGACCGTGTGGTGGTGATGCAGGCCGGGCGCGTGACGCAGATCGACGTGCCCTACAAGCTGTATGAACACCCGCGGACGCGCTTTATCTCGGACTTCGTCGGCAAGGCTAACCTGCTGGCCGGCGATTACGACGCACGCGGCATCCCGCAGGTGCGCCACGCCGCGGGTGACGGCGAACTGGTCTTGAGCCTGCGCCCGGAAAAAATCCAGCTGGTGGGCGCAAGCGAAGGTCGCCTGCAAGGCCAGGTGCTCGACCGCTACTTCTTCGGCAGCCAGTGGCTGTACCGAATCCATACCGCGCTGGGCGAAATCACCGTGGTGCGCAGCAACGACGGCAGCGCGCCGCTGGGTAGCGGCGCGGCAGTCGGCCTGGACTGGCGAGCCGACTTGCTGCGGGTGCTGACGGCGGATGAGGTGCACCCATGAGTCGCGGCTATCTACTCTCGCTGCCGGCGTTGCTGCTGTTCGCCGGGCTGCTGATTCTGCCGCTGGGCCTGACCCTGGTGCTGTCGTTCAACGTGTTCGACTACCAAGTGGGGGTGAAGGCCGATGAGTGGACCTTGGCTCATTACCTGGCGTTGTTCAGCGACGCGTACTTCTACGAAATCTTCTGGCGCACCTTCTGGATCAGCGCGCTAGTGACGCTGCTCTGCGTGGTGATTGGCGTGCCCGAAGCCTACATCCTCAGCCGCATGGGTACGCCGTGGCGCTCGATCTTCCTGATCCTGATCCTCACGCCGTTGTTGATTTCGGTGGTGGTGCGAGCGTTCGGCTGGAGCCTGCTGCTCGGCGCCGACGGGCTGGTCAACCAGGTGATCCAGGCATTGGGCGGGCGCCCGGTGAAGCTGTTGTACACGCCGTTCGCGGTGATCATTGCGCTGGTACACGTGATGCTGCCGTTCATGATCATTCCAGTGTGGACCTCCCTGCAAAAGCTCGACCCCTCGGCGGAACAGGCGGCTTTGTCGCTGGGCGCGAGCCAGGCCACGGTGATGCGCAAGATCGTGTTGCCCCAGGTAATGCCGGGCGTGCTGTCCGGCACCCTGATCGTGTTCGGCCTGGCCGCCAGCTCCTTTGCGATCCCCGGCCTGCTCGGTGGGCGGCGCCTGAAAATGGTCGCCACCGTGGTGTACGACCAGTACCTCTCGGAACTCAACTGGCCCATGGGCGCGACCATCGTGGTGGTCCTGCTGTTGGTCAATCTGCTGATCATGCTGAGCTGGAACCGCATGGTCGAAGGCCGCTACAAAAAGTCCCTGGGGGTTTAAGCGCATGTCCAGAAACGGTCCTTTGGCCCTTGGTTTCCACGGCCTGGTGGTGATGTTCATGATGGCGCCGCTGGTGGTGGTGTGCCTGGTGGCCTTCACCCCGGAAAATACCTTGAGCCTGCCCACGTCGGGCTTCTCCCTGCGCTGGTTTCGCGCGGTGTTCGAGCGTGGCCGACTTTATCCAGGCGTTCTATAACAGCCTGATCCTGGCATTTACCGCTGCAACCCTGGCGACGCTGATTGCAGTGCCGGCGGCGCTTGCAATCAGCCGGTATCAGTTCCCGGGACGTAACTTCTTCAGTGCGTTGTTCCTGTCGCCGATCATCATCCCGCACCTGGTGTTGGGGGTGGCGATGCTGCGGTTGTTCGCCTTGATGGGCGTCAACGGCAGCTTCACCTGGCTGATGCTGGCGCACGTGGTGATCATCACGCCCTATGTGCTGCGCCTGGTATTGGCAGCAGCGATCGGGATCGATCGCAGTGCCGAGCAGGCGGCCGAATCGCTCGGCGCCGGACGCTTCACGCTGTTTCGCCTGGTGACGTTGCCGATGATCCTGCCCGGCGTGGCCGGCGGCTGGTTGCTGGCCTTCATCAACAGTTTCGACGAAGTGACCTTATCGATCTTCGTCAGCTCGCCGGCCACGCAAACCTTGCCGGTGCGTATGTACGTGTACGCCACCGAATCCATCGACCCGATGATGGCGGCAGTGTCGGCGCTGGTGATTGCCCTCACGGCGGCGGCCATGATTGTGCTCGACCGGGTCTACGGCCTGGATCGCGTGCTGGTGGGAAAACACTGATGGCCTTGTTCAAACGATTGACCGAAACCGCACGCCCTGCCCTGGCGTTTACCCTCGACGGGCAACCGGCCACAGGCTTGCTCGGCGACACCCTGCTGACGGCGGTACTGACCTGCGCCGAGCACCTGCGCGGCAGCGATTTCAGTGCCGAACGCCGCGCCGGGTTTTGCTTGATGGGCGCCTGCCAGGACTGCTGGGTGCGCCTGGCGGACGGACAACGCGTGCGCGCCTGTTCGACACTGCTGGAAGAAGGCCAGGCGATCAGCCGCGACCCGGGGCGCCAGCTATGAAGCCGGTGGTGATCGTGGGCGCAGGCCCGGCAGGAATCAGTGCTGCGCGCACCCTGTTCGACCACGGCGTAACGCCTTGCCTGGTGGACGAAAGCCTGCGCGGCGGCGGGCAAATCTATCGCCGCCAACCCGCAGGCTTCCAACGCACCGCCAGGCAAATATACGGATTTGAGGCGGGTAAGGCCGAGGCAGTGCATCGCACCCTGGATGAACTGGCGCCCCTGATCGACTACCGGCCCGAAACCCTGGTGTGGAATGCCGAGGATCGGCGCCTGGACCTGTTGAACAACGGTCACGCAGCCAGCGTCGAGTATTCGCGGATCATCGTCGCCACCGGCGCCACCGACCGTATCCTGCCGGTGCCGGGCTGGACCTTGCCCGGTGTCTACAGCCTGGGTGCGGCGCAAATCGCCTTGAAGTACCAAGGTTGCGCCATCGGCGAACGCGTGGCGTTTTGTGGCAGCGGGCCGTTGCTGTATCTGGTGGCGTATCAATACGCCAAGGCCGGCGCCGATGTGGTCGCCGTGCTCGACAGCGCACCGTTCAGCGCCCAATGCCGCGCCTTGCCGGCGCTGCTCGGACAACCGGCGACCTTGGCCAAGGGCTTGTATTACCGCGCCTGGCTCACGGCCCACGGCGTTCCCGTGCATCAGGGCGTGACGCTGCAGCAGATCGACGGTGAACAACGGGTCAGCGGCATACGTTGGCGCGACCACACCCTGGCCTGCGACGCCGTGGCCTTCGCCCATGCGCTGCGCAGCGAGACGCAGTTGGCGGACCTGCTCGGTTGTGAATTTGCCTGGAATGCCTTGAACCGCGCATGGCTGCCGCAACGGGACGGTGCCGGGCGCAGCAGCGTCGACGGTGTGTACCTGGCGGGCGACGGTGCCGGGATCATGGGTGCCGATGCCGCGCAGATGGCCGGTGAGCGGGCGGCGTTGGCGGTGCTGGAAGATGCAGGCGTCGCGATCGATCATCAGCGCCCGGCCCTGCTTGAGCGGCAATTGACGCGCATCCAGCGCTTTCGCCAGGGCCTGGAGACTGCGTTTCCCTTCCCGGCAGACTGGGCCGCGCAGGCGCCGGACGACTTGATGCTGTGTCGCTGTGAAGAAGTCCGGGTTGGCGATATCCGCACCGCGGTGGATGAAGGTCATTGGGAAATCAATCGGGTCAAGGCCCATTGCCGGGTGGGCATGGGCCGCTGCCAGGGGCGCATGTGCGGGATGGCGGCGGCTGAAATCGTCGCCGAGCGCAGTGGTCGCGGGATAGAAGACGTCGGGCGTTTGCGTGGCCAGGCCCCGATCAAGCCGCTGCCGTTTGGCGTGGAGGTGCAGCCATGATCGACGTCATCGTCCTCGGCGGCGGGATTGTCGGTGCGTCGGCGGCCTTGATGCTGGCGCACAAAGGTCAGCGTGTGGCGTTGGTGGACCGGGACTTCTGCGGCTCGCACTCCAGTGGCGTGAACTATGGCGGCGTGCGGCGCCAGGGACGCCCGTTGCATCAGCTGCCGTTGTCGCAGCGCGCCCATCAGTTGTGGGCCGACCTGCCCGGCTTGATCGGTATCGACGGCGAATACGTGCGCTCCGGGCATTTGAAACTGGCGCGCAGTCATGGGGATTTTGCCGCGTTGCAGGCGTATGCCGAACACACGCGGGGCTTTGGCCTGGGCTTGCAGTTGCTCGATTACGCCGAGCTGCGCGCACGTTTTCCGTGGGTCGGGGATATCGCAGTGGGTGCGTCGTTATGCCCCGAAGATGGCCATGCCAACCCGCGCCTGGTATCCCCCGCCTTCGCCCGTGCCGCGCAACGCCTTGGCGCGTGTGTCTACGAGCAGGCCGAGGTGATCCGCATCGAACATGACAGCCGCCAGTTCCAGGTGGATTGCGCCAACGGCCTGCACCTGCAGGCGCCATGGCTGCTCAATTGCGCCGGCGCCTGGGCAGGGACCGTCGCCGCGCAATTCGGCGAGCCGGTCCCCATGACTTCTGCGCACCCGGCCATGCTGGTCACCGAGCCGCTGCCCGTGGTGATGAACGTCAGCACCGGCGTCGAAGGCGGCGGGATTTATGCGCGCCAGGTGGCCCGGGGCAATTGCATCCTCGGCGGCGGGCGCGGTTTTGCGCTTGGCCCCCGGCAGGCGCGGCCCGGGCAAGCGGCGGTGCTGGAGATTCTGCGCCATGCCGGCGAGCTGTACCCGTTTCTCAAGGGTGCCCAGGCGATTCGCACCTGGAGCGGCACCGAAGGTTACCTACCCGATCATGAACCGGTGATCGGCCCCAGCAGCACCCAGCCTGGCCTGCTCCACGGTTTCGGCTTTGCCGGCGCCGGGTTCCAGCTGGGCCCGGCGGTCGGTGAAGCCCTGGCAGAGATCGTCTGCACAGGGGCCAGCCGGCAACCCATCGAAGCGTTTTCCATCCGTCGTTTCCAAGCCTGAGAGGAAAAACATCCATGAATACTCGTATTGCGCTGTCCTGCTTGTCCCTCGCTCTGCTCGCCCCCACCGCCCATGCGGCCCCGACGCTGTACCTGGGCATGAACGGCGGCACCATGGAACGGGTGTATGCCGACAAGGTGCTGCCCGCGTTCGAAAAGGCCAATAACGTCAAGGTGGTGATCGTGCCCGGCACGTCGTCGGACATCCTCGCCAAGGTCCAGGCCAACAAAGACAACCCGCAGATGCACGTGATGTTCCTCGACGACGGCATCATGTACCGCGCCATCTCCATGGGCCTGTGCGACAAACTGGCGCCGAGCCCGACCCTGGAGCAGATCCCGGCCAAGGCGAAAATCAAGGACCAAGCCGTGGCCGTGACCCTCGGCGTCACCGGCCTGGGCTACAACGCCAGGCTGTTCAAAGAGAAAGGCTGGGCTGCACCGACCTCGTGGATGGACCTGGCCGACCCGCGCTTCAAGGACAAAGTGGTGTTCCAGTCCCTGGCCTCATCGACCTTCGGCCTGCACGGTTTCCTGATGTTCAACCGCCTCCAGGGTGGCTCAGAGACCAACGTGGAACCGGGCTTCAAGGCCTGGCCCAAAACCGTCGGCCCCAACGTGCTGGAGTACATCGCCAGCTCCGCGAAAATCTCCGAGATGGTGCAAACCGACGAAGCGGCAATCTTCCCCCTCACCCCGACCCAGGTCGCCACCCAGAAACTGCTCGGCGTGCCGATGGAATACGCGCAACCCAAGGAAGGCGCCGTGGTGCTGAACGTGGCCGAATGCGTGATCGCACGCAACGACCAACCGGAACTGGCGCAGAAACTCGCGGCCTTCCTGCTGACCGCCGAAGCCCAGGCGCCGGCGCTGGAGGAAGGTGATCAGATCCCGTCAAACCCGACCACGCCCACCAGCGACAAGACCCGCGCCCGAGTGGAGGCGATGCAGGGTTATTTGCAGACGGCGATTTCGATTGATTGGGACCAGGTGAACCAGGCGCGGCCGGAGTGGAATGCGCGGTGGAGTCGGTCGATTGAGCGGTAGCGTTTCATCCGCCTGCTCGGCGCCTACCGAGGTGCGATGGGTAGCGCGCGTTTGTGGGCGGTCTTCAGATAGGCTTGCTCCACAATCGTTCGCACCCGTTCGCTCACCGGCTCACCCATCAGGTAGGCGTCGATCTCTTCATAAGTGCAGCCGTATGCCTGCTCATCCAGCTTGCCCGGTGCCAGCTCTTCGAGGTCGGCGGTAGGTTGTTTGTGCACAAGATTCGCCGGGGCACCGAGGGCATCAGCCAGCAGGCGCACCTGGGTCTCTACTACCGAAATGAGCCAGGGACTGCTTCAACATTGCGAAGCAACAACGAAACGCAAATAAACGTCGATTACACGATTAAGATCGGGTGAGCCGATGGCTCTGCCTGCGCCTGGCACAGGCAGAGCCAGTTGTTACGCGGTATGCCCACCCAGGGTTTCAGCTACCCAATCCGCAATGTACTGTCCAGCGTTGATGCTATTGTCGAAGCTTGAGTGCTGAACACCGCCTTCTCGGTCGGTAAAGACCTTCAATTCGCGTTTGGGGCTGTTTACCAATTGCTCAAACGAGCGCTGAGCCCACTTGAGCGGGATCTGAGAGTCTTTTTCTCCGTGGGTGACCAGGAAAGGGACTTTGATGCGATCGAGAATGCCGTCCAAATGAACGCTCTCTGAAATGTGCATGAAGTCATTGATGTCCTTCGCCCCCCAAACCCAACTGACATGTTCCCAGTAGTGAGGTACGGGAAAGCTACCTTCCTTGTCGAGTCGACGTTTCTGCACATCCCGCCAGTCGTGGTTGGCCCCCCAGACAACGCCACAGGCGAAACGTGGTTCAAAAGCAACTGCGCGCGGACAGTAGTAACCGCCCAGGGAAACGCCTTCCAGACCGATACGCTTGGCGTCGACTTCAGATCGAGTTTCCAACCAATCAACGATTCGACTGGCCCAATGCTCGCTGTCATAGCGAGCAGTAAGACCATGCAGACGCAGTGCCTCGCCGGTACCTGGCTGATCGACGACAAGCGAAGATACACCGCGCTTGGCCAACCATACCGGCAAGCCAACGCGGTATTTCATTTCTTTGGTGGAGTCCAGTCCGTTGACTTGTACCAGCAACGGAGCCCGGCCCTCGACGCCTTCTGCGCGCACATAGAGCCCTGAGATGATCTTGCCCTCATAAGGGATTTCAACACGCTCACAGTTCTCTTTGGATAAGGCGACGCCACGGGCGAAGGTTTCTAAAAAGCGCTGGTACAGTTCTTTACGCCCAGGTGCACCATGAGCCTGCAGGCGTTCGCATGTGAGGTAGTAGGTAGCGGCACGATTGTACTTTTCGCCTGCAGAGAGCCGCCGGCCAGCAACCTCGTCCTCCTCGGCAAGACCGCAGAGTTTGTCGGCCATCTTTGACCACGTTTCGCGGAAAGCTGAGGTGCCAGTCGCGTCGGGTTGTTTCGCAGCCTCTTGTAAAGGCGCGCACATCTCTTCGATCTCGCCTATGCGAGCACCCATTTCGATAGCGAGATCCACCGACAGGTTCCAAACATAATTAGTGGGGAAATAGCGAAACATTTTTTATTGTCCTTTTGCGGTCGGAAGGCGAGCCCGGGAACTTCCGGCACTCCGGGCACGATCAGAGCAGGACGTTATTCAGCGCAACCGGTTTTGGCGAATCGCGAGTAAGGATGCGAGGTATCACGAAACACGATACACCGTACAAGAGCCGCCAATTGACTCGGGTTCTGGAAGCAGAACACCCCACAATTCTGCGATCATGGGCGCAAGATAAACGTCAGCAGTTGCTGACTCCCTTGAGTAATGCGGGTAATCGGATTACCTGCCGCCTTCCTCCAGCGTTTGAATAAAATCGTGGACAGTCTCTCTGAGCCAGCGGTGCATGGGATCACCATCCATGCTGCGGTGCCATTGCATGATCTCTCTCATAACGGGGATCTTCACCGGCGGTGGAAGGATACGAAGCGGCAGGTATCGTGAGTAAAGCTCAGCCAGCCTGCGGTGCATAGTGGCGACTCGATGAGTGCCCACGATCAATTGTGGAAGCGTGTTGAAGTCGTTGGTAATGACTTCAAGTCGACGCTTGAAGCCGTATTGACTCATAAACCAGTCTTCAATACTGAGCTGTCGAGACCGACCAAACCCGACAGAAATATGCCCCATTTCTACGTACTGCTCCAGCGTCAACACCTCGCCCACGGAGTCGTTGCCACTCCAGATAACGCATACGTGCTCCTCCTCAAACAGCAATTGAGAGGGGTGCCCGTCAATCAGATAGCGCTCCGGAACAATCATCAGGTCGATTTCCCCACGAAGGATCATCTCCACGCCCTGATCCCCTGGAGGATGCATTTCAAACGTGATCCCTGGTGCGGCCTTGTATATGCGCTGAATGACCTGCGCAAAGACAACGCTGATCAAGTAGTCCGACGTGACTAAGCGAAAATGCCGCTTGCTGGATGCCGGATCAAAAAGCGGCTTTGCTGTGATGGAGGAACGGATCGTCAGTAGCACCTCGCGGACTGGTTTTGCCAATTCAAGCGCATAGGGGGTGGGTTGCATTGACCGACCTACCTGCACAAGCAGTTCGTCCTCGAAGTACTTTCGGAGTCTGCCGAGCACGCCGCTTGTTGCGGACTGGGTCATATGGAGGCGTTCGGCAGCTCGGGTAATGTTCTGCTCTTGCAGGAGCACGTCTAGCGCCACGAGAAGATTGAGATCCAAGTGATGAAATCGCATGGCGATGCATCTCCGCTTTTGTAGTTATTTTTGAGATACCTTCGTCCGATATTTCCGATGCGTCAAGCTAGCCTCCTCGCCGTCGCCTGACAGCCCTCTGCTGGTCGGCTCTCCCGCCATGTATCGAGTTTTCGGATAGCAGGCATCTCAAGTTGCGATTAGTCAGCAACTGCCTCAGACAGCACCCTCCCCTCCAGTCGAGCGGCATGCCAACCGCAGCGACACCACCACCGGCGCCTCTGCCGGATCATAATTTTAATGGAGTGGTAACCATGAACATTCTTGGCCTTGATGCCTTGGTATTTGGCGTCGATGACCTGCAAGCCTGCGCTGATTGCCTTCGTGATTACGGACTGACTGCAATACACCTGGATGCCGAAAGAGGACACTTTGAGTCGTTGGACGGATCGGCCATCATCATCCGTCGTCCAGAAGATCCAGAGCTACCTGCGGCAAAGGGCCCCGCGCCTTCACTGCGCGAGACTATCTATGGCGTTGCAAGCTCCACCGATCTCGACGCAATCGAGGATGAGTTGAGCCGGGATCGCGTGGTACGTCGCGATGCGAACGGCACCCTGCATACAGTAGATGACCTCGGTTTTGCTATTGCCTTCCAGGTTTCCTGGCGTCGCCGCTTCGATGCGCCAGCAGACCTGACCAACGCCCCGGGCAGCGCACCACAACGCCCGATCAACCAACTGGGCATCACTCCCGAGATGGCGGCTCTACCTCGCACGCTTTCGCACGTCGTGTATTTCGTTCCCGATGCCGCAAAGGGTGAAGCCTTCTATCGCGATCGACTGGGATTCGTCACCACCGACAGATTCGTGGGTGTCGGCCCCTTCATGCGGGCAAAAGGCATGGATGACCATCACTGCCTGTTCATGATCCAGACCCCTCCACACATGCAGGGGTGTGAGCATTTCACCTTTCATATGGGCAGTGGCACAGAAGTCCTTCTCGCGGGTACCCGTTTTCAGCAGAAGGGTTGGACGAGTTTCTGGGGCCCCGGGCGTCACCTCTACGGCTCCAATTGGTTCTGGTATTTCAACAGCCCATTGGGTTGTCACATCGAATACGACGCTGACATGGATAAGCACGATGACGCTTGGGCTGCTCGCCAGGCGCCCATGTCTGCGGACAACTCGCAGTTGTTCCTGTTTACCTCTCGCGAGAAGTGGGCTCCGGGTGGCCCACCGCCGAAGCAGGGCTAAGCGGTGGATCGTAGCGTAGCGCTCTGCCCTCTCGATCAACTCAAAGAAGGCCGCGCGCTAGGTTTTGATCCCTTCAGGTCAGGCAACGACACCGTGTTTGCCTTACTGCATCGAGGAGAGGTACGGGTCTATCGCAATAGCTGTCCTCACCTCGATGTGCGCCTGGAATACCGAAAGAATCGATTCCTATCAGCCGACGGACAACGCGTCATTTGCTATGCACATGGCGCGCAGTTCATGCCGGACAGCGGAGAGTGCGTATTTGGCCCGTGTCTAGGGCAATCGTTAACCGCTTTTAAGTTCCGGTGCGAGGAAGGTTTGCTTCTTCTGTGCATAGACCCATTCGACCAACCCATTGAGGTATCGCGCGGCGCGATAGGTCACATCTGAGGACTCGATTAGTCAAATCCTGCGGCACTCGGGAAACTCAAACCCACGCACTAACAACGACCGCATCTATCAAGTATGCGGAGAACAATAACAACACGTGAGTCACTTCATGAATATTGCAAAAGTGCTGATAGTCGGTGGTGGTATTGGTGGTTTGTGTGCCGCCATCGCATTGCGCCGTAAAGGGATTGACGTCGATCTGGTCGAGATCAAGACCGAATGGACGGTCTACGGCGTCGGCATCATCCAGCAAAGCAACGTAGTCCGCGAAATGGCGAAGCTGGGCCTGCTCGATGCTTATCTGGATGCCGCTTACGCATTCGAAGACGTTGGTATCTACAACACCGATGGCCTGCCTCTGGTTCGGATTCCTGGGCAACGCCTAGCCGGCCCGGAGTACCCAGCCAACGTTGGCATCTCCCGCAGAGCCCTTCATAAGGTACTTAGCGAAACAGCTATCGAACTCGGCACCGACGTTCGACTAGGTACTTCAATCGAGAGTTTTGAACAGAGCGAGGATGGTATCGATGTGCTGTTCAACGATGCAAGCCGAGCTCGCTACTCTCTGGTTGTAGGCGCTGATGGCCTGTTCTCCAAGGTTCGTAACCTGATGTTCGGCGACAAGTACCAACCTCGCTTCACCGGCCAATCCGTATGGCGTTACAACTTTCCACGCGCCCCCGAAATCGATCATCTCGCCAACTACCAAGGCCCTTCGGGTAACGCGGGTCTCGTCCCTCTGGCTGATGACTTGATGTATCTCTTCACCACGTCTCACGAGCCGGGCAACCCCTGGATGGATGAAGGAACCCTGGCGGAGGAGCTTCGCAAGCGCCTCTCCGGCTTTGGTGGACTGATCGGCAAATTGCGTGAGCAGATCACTGATAACTCACAGGTTGTCTACAAGCCGCTTGAGGCTGTGTTCGTCGATGAGTGTTGGTATCACGGGCGCGTCCTGCTTATCGGAGATGCGGCTCACGCTACGACTCCACACCTCGGCCAAGGTGCGGGCATGGCGATTGAGGACGCGGTTGTTCTGAGCGAGGAACTCGTCTCGGCCGGCACCCTGGCTGAACAACTGCAACGTTTCATGGATCGTCGATTCGAGCGCTGCAAGTTCATCAGTGAGAAGTCTCTATTCGCTGGCGAAAAAGAGATGCAACAGGATCGCGACTTCGATCGCATCTCCCTGGTTAAGCAAATGCTGGAGGTCACAGCACGCCCAGTCTGATATCGCGGCGGGTGCCAAACCTGTTGCGCACCCGTTCGCAAACCAACACTGACCTACAAAAAAAACAAAAACGAGGTGACTTAAATGCTGTCTTGCAAGCACGCATCCACCCGGCCGTCGCTGCCACTCAAACCTCTTGCATTCGCTGTTTCCATGCTAGCGATCACTGCAGGACTACCCGATGCCCACGCATTCGAATTCGATACGGGGAATCCCGATATTCGAGCACGGTGGGATAACACCCTGAAATACAGTTCGGCATGGCGCACCAAAGGTCAAAGCGACAAATTGATCGATGGCCAAACCTCGCTCAATCAGGATGACGGCGACCGTAACTTCAACAAGGGTCTGATCTCCAATCGTCTAGATCTGCTCTCTGAAATGGACATCACGTACAAAAACGTCGGCGCTCGTGTGAGCGGAGCCGCATGGTACGACGACGTCTACAACCGCGGCAGCGACAATAACGATCCGTCCCGCGCCAATAGCCATTCAGTAGCCTATGACGAATTCAGCCATGACACCCGCACCCTGCATGGTCGTAAAGGTGAGCTTCTGGATGCCTTCCTGTTTGGCAAGACCGATGTCGGCGACATGCAAGCCTCGGGTCGAGTGGGTCAGTACGCAATGCAGTGGGGAGAAAGTCTTTTCTACGGCATGAATGGTATCGCCGGCGGCATGGCGCCAGTCGATGCAGTCAAAGCCTTGTCGGTACCCAATACCCAGTTCAAGGAGCTGATCCGTCCAGTCCAGCAGCTCTCTGGCCAGCTCCAACTGACTCCGGATGTATCCATCGGCGCCTATTACCAGTTCGAATGGGAAGCAAACCGCCTGCCAGCCGAAGGCAGCTACTTTTCCACCAGTGATAGCTTCGGTGAAGGTAACGAGCGCATGTTCATTGGCGCTCCGCTGTTTCCGGGGGCCCAACCGCTGGCGTTCTATCACGGTAAGGACAAAGATGCGAAGGACTCGGGGCAAGGCGGCGTACAACTTCGCTGGCGTACCGAGACAGTCGACTGGGGCGTCTACGCCATCCGCTTCCATGATAAAAATCCACAACTGAACGTGCGCCCGGACTTCGCGAATCTGAACCCTCAGTCGGGCAAGGCCGGCGAGTACTACTGGGTCTATCCGGAAGGTATCGAGGCTCTGGGCGCGAGCTTCTCCACCACGCTCGGTAACTACAACATCGCTGGCGAGCTCTCCACTCGCTGGAACCAGCCTCTGGCATCCACCAACCAGCGCACTCTTGCACCGGGCGAGTCGATCAAAAATGACGATGACCCTCTGTACGCAACGGGGAGGACGCTACACGCCAACCTCTCATGGCTGTCGAGCCTCGAGCCGAACTTCATCGCCCCGGAAGCCAGTTTCATCGGTGAGATTGCATGGAACAGAGTCATGAGTGTCAGCAAAAACAAAGACGCCATTGACCCGAATGCAGACCGCGACGCGACCAGTCTGCGACTTGTTTACGAACCTATGTATCGCCAGTTCCTACCGGGTCTGGATTTATCCGTGCCTATCGGCGCCAGCTACACAAACGGTGCCTCCGAGGCACTGGGCGCGGGCTTCGGAGCCAATCACGGCGGTGACCTCAACATCGGGCTCAAAGGCAACTATCTGAACACCTGGAGTCTGGGCCTGACGTATACGCACTACTACGGCCCGGAAAATACCTTCCTTGATGCCGCCAACCACTACACGTTCGAACAGTCGCTCAAAGATCGCGACTTCCTTGCCTTCAATGTCAGCCGCACCTTCTGACCGGGGATTATTCGATGATAAACAATAAAAAATTTGTCTCTTTGCTCACCACCTTGAGTGCCTCGCTGTTTTTTGCGCACGGGGCAATGGCAGCCGTCTCCGCCGATGAGGCGGCCAAATTGAAGTCGACGCTGACTCCATTTGGCGCGCAGCGCGCAGGCAACGCCGACGGCAGTATTCCGGAGTGGAAAGGAGGCTTCACCCAGGCCGATCCCTCAAACAAGGAAGGCGGCAAGCGCAATGATCCGTTCGCGGCCGACCAGGCTTTGCTCACCATTACCGCCCAGAACATGGCTCAGTACGCCGATAAGCTGTCGGCTGGCACCCAAGCCATGCTGAAAAAGTACCCGGACAGCTACAAAGTCGTGGTGTACCCAACTCGTCGCACTGCCGCTGCCCCGCAGTCCATTTACGACGCTACTTTCGCGAATGCCACCAGCGGCAAACTGGCGAACGGCCCGGCGGGGCCTATGCCTTTAGGCGCGGCAGGCGGTATTCCGTTCCCGATCCCCCAGAATGGTGAAGAAGCAATCTGGAACCACCTGTTGCGTTGGCGCGGAGCTTCGTGGCACGCCAATTTCTCTCAGTACCTCACCACGGCGGACGGAAAGCATGTACTGACGAACGACTCCCGGGCAGATGTTCAAATGCCTTGGTACCTGCCCGGTTTCAGCAGTGACAAGGGCGTCTTCTGGTCAATCCGGATGACGAACGACGGCCCACCATTGCGCGCTGGAGAGGCAATCACAGGTCTTGAGAATATCAACGCCGACAACACCACTGCCTGGACGTACCTCCCTGGCCAGCGCCGAGTTCGCCGCCTTCCCAACGCCTGCTGCGACACCCCGACTCCGGCGACCGCTGGGGTGATGAGCTTCGACGAGCTCAATGTGTTTACCGGTCGAATTGACCGCTTCGACTGGAAGCTGGTGGGCAAGAAAGAGTTGTACATCCCGTACAACTCGAACCGGGTATTCACTGCCTCCAGCCCCGAAGCACTCTTCGACGCGCACCATATGAAATCCGACGCCGTGCGTTGGGAGCTGCACCGTGTCTGGGTAGTTGAAGCGACCCTGAAGAGCGGTGCTCGACACGTTATGCCCAAGAGCACCTATTACCTCGATGAGGACACCTGGACAGCCGTCCTTGGTGATCGCTACGACGCCCGGGGGCAGCTCGCAAAAGTGTTGTGGACCTCGCCAGTTGCTCTGCCCGACCTCCCAGGCACTGCGTCAGTCACTACCGGCTTTTACGACCTGCTTTCCGGTGCATGGTTCGTCGGTGACGTTTTTGCCGGGAAGAGCGAGCAATACCGCATCGTGCCGCCCTACAAGGACTCGGTATTTACCGCTGACGCGATGGCGGGTGAAGGCATCCGGTGATTCTGGCGGGGCGTAAGCCCCGTCTGCATCAAATAAGAACAAAAAGGGTTGCGTGCGATGAAAAAGATAATCTCCGGCTTGCTAATGGCAGCGGGCTGCTCGTTGCTGCCTGCCTGGGCAGCAGATACGGTCGATGTCCTTTCCCAAAAGGCAGTACTCGGATCTCAAGCACTGCATGCGGTGCTCCTGGACGTCAACAAAGCCGGTTCGCGGCTGGTTGCAGTCGGCGAACGCGGTGTTGTGCTGCTATCAGATGATGGCGGCCAACATTGGCGACAATCCGCCAGCCCCATCAGCACAACGTTGACCAGCGTGCAATTCGTTGACTCGAGGAACGGCTGGGCTGTGGGTCACTCCGGTGTCGTGCTGCATAGCAGCGATGGCGGGGAAAGCTGGCAATTGCAGTTGGATGGAAAGCAAGCGGCTGCCCTTGAGTTGCAAGCAGCCCAATACTCTGGGGATTCAAAGCGAATCGCTGTGGCGCAAAGATTGTCGGCCGATGGTGCCGACAAGCCTCTGTTGGTAGTGAACTTCGTTGATGCAAAGCATGGCGTTGCCCTTGGGGCGTACGGTCTTGCGCTGATGACGAAGGACGGAGGCAATACCTGGCAATCCTGGATGGGTGACCTTCCAAATCCGAGAGGCCTGCATCTCTATGCGATGGCTCGCAACGGCGATGAAATCATCATCGCGGGGGAGCAAGGTCTGCTGTTGCACTCCATCGATAGCGGCCTCACGTTCGAAGCCCTTAAGAGTCCTTACGAAGGCAGTTATTTTGCCGCTGCAATTCTTCCCAATAAGAAGATTCTGGTCGGAGGCCTGCGAGGCAAGCTGTTCTCCTCTGAGGATGGTGGCATCAGCTTCCAGCCTGTCGACAACCCCTTTGCTGCTTCCCTCAATGCCATTCGCATCGCCGGTCAAAACCTGTTGCTCGTCAACCAGGCCGGCATCCTCCTGCGAAGCGGACTTACAGATCTGCACTTTCAGCCCATCACCGTATCCGAAGGACTTCCTTTGACCTCTGTCAGTGAAACATCTGATAGCGCCCTGGTCGCTGTTGGTATGGCAGGCGCGTGGCGCATAGCGCCTTCTTTTTCCTCCAAAATCGCGGACTGAGCCATGCACGTAAAGACCTCCCCTACTCCGTCTGCCGGTAGTCTCGACGATTTCGACAGCACCTCTGGCTCCGTACTGGAGCGCGCACTCTTTAACCATCGTGCCCTGGTTGTACTGCTTTGCCTGGTCGTGACAGTTCTGCTGGCATGGCAGGCGACACGCGTGACACTCAATGCAAGCTTCGAGAAGATGATTCCGCGTGAGCATCCGTACATCGTCAACTACCTGGAGCACCGCCAGGAACTGGCGGGTCTTGGCAATGCTGTGCGAATTGCCGTAGTGAACCCAGAGGGGAGTATCTACGACAAAAAATATTTGCACACTCTCCAGCAACTCAGCGATGAGGTGTATCTGCTTGCGGGGGTTGACCGTGCAGCAATGAAGTCGCTGTGGACGCCATCTACTCGCTGGACTGGTGTCACCGAGGAAGGGCTGGAAGGCGGCCCGGTAATTCCCGATGGCTACGACGGCGGCAGTGCAAGCCTGGAATCCCTCAAGCGCAACGTTGAGCGCTCCAACGAGATCGGACAGTTGGTGGCTTTCAACCAAAGCTCCAGCATTGTGTACGTGCCGCTGTTGGAACGAACACCTGATGGTCAGACTCTGGATTACACCGTCTTCGCTCATGAACTGGAAAAGCTGCGTACTAAATACCAAGCGCAAGGTGTTGAGATCCACATCACCGGTTTTGCGAAAGTTGTAGGTGACCTGATCGATGGTCTCAAACAAATTCTAGTGTTCTTCGCTGCAGCCATCTTGATCACCGCGGCAGTACTTTACTGGTACACCCGTTGCGCACGAAGCACCTTTCTGGTGGTGACCTGCTCTTTGGTCGCAGTGATTTGGCAGCTGGGTTTACTGCCATTGCTCGGGTACGAACTTGACCCTTACTCGGTGCTGGTGCCATTTCTGGTGTTCGCAATAGGCATGAGCCATGGCGCACAGAAAATGAATGGCATCATGCAGGACATAGGACGCGGGATGCATCGCCTGGTGGCTGCGCGGTTTACATTCCGCCGGTTGTTCCTGGCCGGCCTGACTGCGTTGCTATGCGATGCGGTGGGGTTCGCAGTTCTGATGATCATCAAGATACAGGTGATCCAGGATCTGGCAGTAATCGCCAGTCTCGGCGTAGCCGTCCTCATTTTCACAAACCTGATTCTGCTCCCAATCCTGCTCTCCTACATGGGCGTTAGCCAAAAAGCGGCTCGGCGCAGCCTTCGCGGTGAAGAAGCTGAGGCGTGTGGCGAAGAGAAGCACGTTGTATGGCGTTTCCTGGATCTCTTCACTCGCAAGCGTTGGGCAACGCTATGCGTCATCGTCGCTGCGCTCATGGCCTGCGCAGGCTACGCAGTAAGCCTGAAGCTAAAAGTTGGTGATCTTGATGCCGGCGCTCCAGAGCTTCGCCCTGACTCTCGCTACAACCGTGACAATGGATTCATAACACAGCATTACGGTGCAAGCAGCGACGTATTTGCCGTGATGGTGAAGACTCGCGCTGGGGAGTGCTCGACGTACAACACGCTGAAGCGAGTTGATGATCTGGATTGGCAGCTTCGCGGACTTGAGGGTGTCGACTCGACAAACTCCTTGGCCTTGTTAAATCGCCGCGTGCTGGTTGGCCTCTCCGAGGGCAACCCCAAATGGTACGAGTTAGTGAACAACCAGGCGACCTTGAACATGGTCACCGCGGGAGCCCCACGTGGCTTGTACAACGATGACTGCAGCCTGTTGACGCTCTATGCCTACCTCAAAGACCACAAGGCCGACACGCTCAACAACGTTGTCGAAAATGTTGAAGGTTTTGCCAGGAACAATAACTCCGGCGATGCCACGTTTCTTCTGGCAGCGGGTAGTGCAGGCATTGAAGCGGCCACCAATATCGTTGTGAAACAGGCGAATCACGACATGCTTTGGTGGGTCTACGGCGCAGTCATTCTGCTTTGCCTGGTGACGTTCCGATCGTGGCGCGCAGTGCTCTGTGCAGTATTGCCTCTAATGCTCACATCGATTCTTTGTGAAGCCTTGATGGTCGCGCTGGGCATGGGCGTCAAGGTCGCCACCCTGCCCGTTATCGCTCTTGGTGTAGGCATCGGTGTCGACTATGCGTTGTACGTCATGAGCATCGTGCTGGCCCAGCTTCGCCAAGGCGAAAGCCTGTCCCGGGCCTATTACCAGGCACTTCTGTTCACCGGCAAGGTCGTCATGCTGACAGGCGTGACACTCGCTATCGGCGTGGGCACATGGATCTTCTCTCCGATCAAATTCCAGGCAGACATGGGCGTGCTGCTGGCCTTCATGTTTGTCTGGAACATGGTCGGGGCGCTGATCTTGTTGCCGGCGCTGGCGTATTTCCTCTTGCCCCAGAAACGCCGGGTTGCAGACACACCCGCAGTGCTGAACCCGGTCGCCACACGCAACCCGGTAGCGCAGGACAAGGCTTTCCAACGCCCGGTTGCTCTGGAGGTTCGTCATGAAGGCTGAATACGAAGCCGGTACGCCGCAATCCTTATTGCTGTTGCTCGGCAGTTGCCTGCCGGTACTGGGCGCGGTACTGCTGGCCCCGGTGCTGCCACGCATGCAGGTGTATTTCGCCGACACACCGGGGGCTGCCGTGCTGGTACCGGTGGCCCTGACGCTACCGGCCCTGATGATTGCCTTACTGGCGCCGTTCGCCGGGATGATCGCCGACCGCACCGGGCGTAAGCCCCTGTTGCTGGTGGCGATGCTGATTTACACGCTGTGCGGGACTTTGCCTCTGTGGCTCGATTCACTGCAGGCCATTGTCCTAAGCCGCGCCGGCATCGGCCTGGCCGAAGCGGCGATTATGACCTGCTGTACCACCCTGATGGGCGACTACTACAGCGGCGGGCGCCGCGAGCGGCTGTTTGCCTTGCAGATGGTCGCGACCTCCTTATCGGCGGTGTTGTTTATGGCCATCGGTGGGCAGTTGGGCCAGGACAGCTGGCGCACGCCGTTCGCCTTGTATGCCGTGGGTCTAGTGCTTCTACCGTTGATGGCGCTGTGGCTATGGGAACCTCGGGGGCTGGTGGCGGCGGAGGTCGCCCAGCGCCGCTTGCCATGGCGAGGGTTGTTGCCGCTGCTGGTGCTGGCGTTGCTGGCGGGCATGAGCCTGTTCATCGTACCGGTGCAGGCTGGCTACCTGCTTAACCTGCTGGGCGTGGACGCACCGCAGCAGATCGGCATGACCATGGGCGGTAACCAGGTGGGCGTAGTGCTGGGCGCCCTGAGCTTTAAACTGATTGGTCGCACCCGGCCTTCCTGGCTGTTGCTGCTTGCGTTTGTGTTGGCCGGCAGCGGCGGGTTATTGATGGCGGGGGCCGACAGTCACGGCTTGGTTTCGTTGGCGGTATTTATCAACGGGTTGGGCATCGGCCTGATGCTGCCCACCTTGATCACCCGGATCATGGCCCAGGTCGATTTCAGCCAGCGCGGCCGAGCCAGCGGCTTGTTTACCTCAGCGATCTTCGCCGGTGAGTTTGTCAGCCCCCTCGTGGTGCTGGCCATTACCGCTGGCGTTCCTTCAGCCTTGCCGACCGCACTGGCCGTAGTCGGCGGACTGCAATGGCTGGTAGCCCTTGGCTGCCTGCACATCCCCACCATTGCCCTCTTGGAAAAACACGCATGAACGCTGACCTGTTCAACCTGGCGGGCAAGGTGGCGTTGATCACCGGCGCTACCCGCGGCATCGGTCTGGCCATCGCCCGTGCTTATGGTCGTGCCGGGGCGCGCCTGGCCATTAGTAGCGAGAGTCTTGAAGACTGTACTCGGGTGGCCGCCACCTTGGCCAGGGAGGGCATCGACGCCTGGCCCATCGCCGCCGACCTCAGCCAGCAGGAGGATGTCGTTATCCTGGCCGAGGCCGTGCTCGCGCGCTTTGGCAACCTCGACGCGCTGGTGTGCAACGCTGGCATCGCCCCGCACATGGGGCCATTGGCAACCGCCAGCGATCTCGACTGGGACACCACCCTGACCGTAAACCTGCGCAGCGCATTATGGCTGACCAGTGCCGTGCTACCGGCCATGGCCGCGCGAGGTGGCGGCAGCGTGGTGCTGATGGCCAGCATCGCCGGGGTGCGCGGCAACAAGGCACTGGGGCTTTACGGAATATCGAAGGCAGGCCTGGCACAACTCGCCCGCAATCTCGCTGTGGAATGGGGCCCCAAGAACATCCACATCAATGCTATCAGCCCCGGCGTGATTCAAACCGAATTCGCACGCCCACTAACAGATAACCCTGAAGTGATGCAGCGCCGCATGGCGCTCACCCCATTGCGTCGTGTTGGGCGCCCGGAGGAAGTAGCTGCCTTGGCACTTTTACTGGCCGCACCAGGCGGCGCGTTCATCAGCGGACAGAACATTGTAGTCGATGGTGGTACCACCATCGGTGATGGAAACTAAGGAGACCTTATGCAAAAACTTCCAGATTTTAAACGCATTGTTACGGGTCACGATGCCAAGGGGCATGCCGTCGTCGCTAGCTGCGGCGCTACACCGAACAACTTCCCGCTCAAAGCGATTCCAGGCACCGTCTTCTACGAAGTATGGAACAGCGCAACCACCCCTGCCCCGCTGGACAACGCTGATGACCCTACTGCCCAGCCGCTGCAACTTAGCCCTGGGCCGCTGGGTAGCGTGATTCGAGTGGTGGATATTCCGCCGGACAGCATCCAGAACCAGGTCAGCGCAGAGGATGCAGCTGCTGCGTTCGCAGAGATTGGCCAAAGCCATGCAGGTACTGGAAAGACCGACTCTAAACACAAACTTATGCACCGCACCGAGACACTGGATTATGGAGTCGTCACGGAAGGTGAGATCTGGTTAGTGCTTGACGGGGAAGAGGTTCACCTCAAAAAAGGCGACATCGTGGTACAGCGAGGCACCAACCACGCTTGGAGCAACCGCACAGAGCAAATGGCGAGGATGGTCTTCATCCTCCTGGACGGTCGTTATGCTCCAGATCTGCAGGAGCTCCTGCCATGAAGCTTGCCACACTCAATGACGGTACCCGGGACGGACGCCTGCTCGTGGTCTCGCGCGATCTACAGCATGCTGTAGACGCCAGCGGGATTGTCGCCACAATGCAGGCTGCGTTGGATAGCTGGGGTAACGTGCAATCGGATCTGGACACTCTTTATCGTAGTTTGAACCTCGGTGAGGTCGCTGGAAGCTTTGAGCTTGCCGTTGAACAGTTGATGGCCCCACTGCCGCGCGCATGGCAGTGGCTGGACGGTTCCTGCTTCCTCAGCCATGGCGAATTGATGCAGAAAGCTTTCAACCTGGAGCCCATCGAGAACATCGAACGTATCCCCCTGATCTACCAGGGAGCCGGCGACGACTTTCTTGGCCCGCGCGCAGAAATACCCTTGCCCAGCGAGGCTCATGGCATCGATTTCGAAGGCGAGTTCGCTGTACTGCTAGACGACGTCCCCATGGGTTGTCCTGCTGAGCAGGCACTAAAACATATTCGCCTGGTACTGCAGTTAAACGACGTTAGCCTTCGCGCCTTGGCACCGCGAGAGATGAAGACTGGCTTTGGTTTCCTCCAAGCTAAGCCCACTACCAGTTTCGCCCCTGTAGCAGTGACCCCAGACGAACTGGGCGATGCGTGGGTTAACGGCCGTATACATCTCCCGTTGAAGGTCGAGTGGAATGGCGAGTGGTTTGGTCACCCGCACGGAGGAGCCATGCACTTTGGCTTCCACCAGTTAATTGCACACGCTGCGCTGACGCGCAAACTGAGTGCCGGTACGTTGATCGGCTCAGGCACAGTTTCAAATGCCGACCGGTCTGTTGGGTCTGCCTGCATTTCGGAGCGCCGAGCCATCGAGACCATCGCTGAAGGTGCACCTCGCACCGGCTTCATGCACTTCGGTGACAGGATACGAATGGAGGTCAGAGGGCCCAATGATGATGTGCTATTTGGCGCAATCGATCAGCGTGTGGTGCAGGGAGGCTGGACATGCGCGTGATGGTCAGTGGTGCCAATGGGTTCGTTGGTCGCGAACTGGTCACCCACCTGCTGAAGCTGGGTGAGATTCGCGGGCGAAAGATCGAAGCGCTTCTGCTGCTTGACCAACATCTGGATGACCTGCCAGCAGACAGTCGCCTGCGCCGCCATTCCGGCAGCATTACCGATCCGGCACTGCTGCGGCGGGTGTTGGCTGACGGCATCGATGTGGTTTTTCACCTCGTTAGCATCCCTGGCGGCGCTGCAGAGATGAATTACGAGTTGGGCTACCAGGTCAATTTACAAGCCAGCCTGGAGCTCTTGCATCAATTGCGCAACCACGACTGCCCCCCCGTGTTGGTCTATGCAAGCAGTGTTGCCGTATACGGAGGTGAACTCCCTTCGAGAATGGATGAAACGCAGGCTGCGCACCCTCAGCTTTCCTACGCAGCACACAAGCGCATGATCGAGATTGCCATTGAGGACTTGGCTCGTCGGGGCGAAGTCGATGGACGTGTGCTACGACTTCCCGGGATTGTCGCTCGCCCAACCGAACCAAACGGATTGAAGTCCGCTTTCATGAGCGACCTCTTGCATGCGTACGCTGCAGGTGAGCCGTATGACTGCCCGGTTTCACCGCATGCAGCGGCATGGTGGATGTCGGCTCGTTGTTGCGTGGAGAACCTGCTACATGCCGCAGAAATCACAAACCTGGCGGAGGATCGACTCTGGCAGTTGCCGGTATTGCAACTGTCCATAGCCCAAGTACTCGATGCTCTCGCAGGTCGCTTCGGCAAAGCTAATGGCGAAAAAATCAAATTCAAACCCGACCCTCAACTAGAGGTCTTGTTCGGGCGCCAGCCACCACTTCGAACCCCGCGAGCTCGCGCAATGGGGTTTCGTCATGACGGCTCCGTTGCTGCACTGCTGCGCAATGCGTTGAAAAACGCTCCCAGTCTCACCCTACCGACAAAATCCAAAGCAGGAGCCGTCGTCCATGAACCTCAATAAATGTCGCATGCTCGATTTGTCGGTCTGTCTGGACAACAACCCCTATACAGATCCCCCGCCTCTGCTCCCTAAGATCGACTACATGGATCACCAGGAAGGTTGGCCCGAAATGGCAGCCATGTTCCCCGGTCTGCGCAAAGAAGACTTGCCTGGCAATGAGTCATGGGCGGCTGAGCGGCTCAGTATCACTACACATAGTGGTACTCACATGGATGCACCTTGGCACTATGCATCCACAACGGATGGTGGAAAGCCGGCATTTGGTATTGATGAGTTGCCGCTGGAATGGTGCCTACAGCCTGGCGTGAAGCTCGACTTTCGGCACCTGCCCGATGGACACGTCGTGACCGTCACGGACTTGGAAGCTGAGTTGCGCCGAATCAATCACGATCTGAAGCCCTTGGAAATCGTTGTAATAAACACTCGTGCCGGAAGTCTATTTGGGCAGCCGGGCTACCTCGATGCAGGCGTCGGAATGGGGCGTGACGCGACGTTATATCTACTGGAGCGAGGGGTGCGAGTGGTGGGAACTGACGCTTGGAGTTGGGATGCCCCCTTCAAGTACACCAGAGAAAGATTCGCTAAATCAGGTGACGCCTCGATCATTTGGGAAGGGCATAAAGCCGGGCGTGACATCGGCTACGGCCAAATGGAAAAACTGGCCAACCTGGATTTGCTTCCAGCATCTGGGTTCTGGATTTCGTGCTTCCCCTACAAAATCCGGCACGCTTCTGCAGGTTTTGTCCGCGCCGTAGCTTTATTTGAATGACGTAGCTAACACAAATATAAACCGGCTTGGTAGGGATAGGCTGGAGACGTCTACGATGCTGGGGGCAGTCCAGTATCCAAGGCTGCGACGGGGCCGGTCCTGCTGACACTTTTGCTGCCTGACCGTCCGCTATCGCAGCCTCGCGGAAGCTCGACAGCGCCCACAAGGAGACCGCGCTGCGGGCGGACATGGCGATCAACAGCTCCCACAGCGGATACAGGCCTCTTCGCTTAAACCGTGCGGGAAAACTGGCCTTTGTGCGCGCCGCCCAGGTAGGCGTCAAAGGCCATCGCCACGCTGCGCACCATCAGTTGGCCCTTGGGCAACAGTTGCAGCGCGTCGGCCTGGATCAGCAATAACCCGTCCGCCACCTGCTCGTCCAATTGCAGCAGTGCCTCGGCGAAATAGTCGTTGAAGCGCACGCCATGGGTGGCCTCGATCTGTGGGAAGTCGACTCGACCATCACACATCAGGCCATTGATCACCTCGCGGCGCAGTACGTCATCCGGGTTGAGCCGATAGCCGCGCTGCACCGGCAGCATCCCCGCGTCGAGTCGGGCGTAGTACTGGGACAGTTCCTTGACGCTCTGGCTGTAGCTGTCACCGACTTTGCCGATGGCCGACACGCCGAGGCCGATCAGGTCGCAGTCGGCATGGGTCGAATAGCCCTGGAAGTTGCGCTGCAAGGTACCGTTGGCACGGGCCAGCGCCAGCTCGTCGTCGGGCAAGGCGAAGTGGTCCATGCCGATGTAGACGTAACCGGCCTCGGTCAGGCGGCGGATGGTCAGTTCCAGCAGTTCCAGCTTGCGCGCCGGCGGCGGCATGTCTTCGGGACGGATCATGCGCTGGGCACGGATCTGGCTCGGCAGGTGCGCGTAGCTGTAGGCCGCCACCCGATCAGGGCGCAGGGCGATCAGCTTGCTCAAGGTCACGTCGAAGCTGTCCACGGTTTGCAGCGGCAGGCCATAGATCAAGTCGACACTCACCGACTTGAAGCGCGCCTCACGCGCCGCGGCCACCAGTTGCAGGATCTGCGCTTCGCTTTGCACACGATTGACCGCCGCCTGCACGTCGGGGTCGAAGTCCTGCACGCCGAAGCTCAGGCGATTGAAGCCCAGGCCGCGCAACGTGTTGATCCGCTCAACACTGATGGTGCGCGGGTCGACCTCGATGGAGAACTCATAGGCGTCGCTGTCATCCAGGGTGAAGTGTTCGGCCAGGCAGGCCATCAGCTCGGCCAGTTGCGCGTCGTCCAGATAGGTCGGCGTACCGCCGCCCAGGTGCAACTGGGTCAGGCGCCGGGAACGCTCGAACAGCGCCGCCTGCATCTGGATCTCACGCTTGAGATACGCCAGGTACTCCACGGCCCGATGGGTCTTGCGGGTGATGATCTTGTGGCAACCGCAGTAATAGCAAAGGCTCTGGCAAAACGGGATGTGGATGTACACCGACAACGCCTTGGGCGCGGCCACCTCATGGCTGGCGCGGACCGCCTGGTGATAGTCATCCAGGGCAAAGGCGCTGTTGAACTGCGGCGCGGTCGGGTACGAAGTATAGCGTGGCCCCGGTCGGTCGTATTTGTGGACCAGGGCACGGTCGAATTCAAAAGCACTCATGTGTCGATCACCTCGTCGTTGGCGCTGACCGGGGTGGCGAGCACGGCACGTTCAAACAATGCGCAAATACCGTCCACCTGCGGCAGGCCGGCGGGCAGCAACCAGATGAACGTCGGGGACAGCTCGATCAGACCGTCGCGGTGCAGCGCTTCCAGCAACGGCCAGAGGTAGGCGAAATAGCGTGCGAACACCAGGCCGTAGCGCCGTTCCACCGCCTGCACATCCAGCTCCAGGTCACAGGCCAGGCGCTCGGCCACGTGCAGGCGCACCGGGTCAGAGGTTTCGCGGAACCAGCCCCGGCATGTGGCGAGCTGACCGTTGCCCAGTTGCTCACGGTACTCGCGGGCATCGGCCGTGTTCTGCGCGCACAACGTGTCGATCTGGCTGATGGCGCCCACGCCGAAACCGATGTGGTCGCAGTAACCGTGCAGGGTGAAGCCTTCGCAGTTACGGCTCAGGCGCCCGCGTTCCTGGGCTTGCTTGAGGTCGTCGTCGGCCCGGGCGAACTGCCCCAGGCCGATGTAGTGATAGCCTGCCGCGGCCAGGAGCTGGAAGCAAATACGGCGCATCGCGCTCTTATCCGCCTCGCTGCTGAACGCCTGGGGTTGTTGGGATTGATAGCGCACAGGCGCATGGGCGTAATCGAATACCTGCAAGCGATCCGGCTCCAGGGCGATCAGGCTGGCCAGTTTCAGCTCGATACTGGCCGGGGTCTGCCAGGCATGGCCGTAGCCGAGGTCGATGTTCACCGAGCGAAACCCGAAGGTGCGGGCCGCATCCACCAGCGATTCGATCGGCGCCGGGTCCTGATACCGCGCCTGGCACAGCGGCCCCTCGCGGTTGGCGTCCGGCACGCCGATGCTTGCATGGTTGAAGCCTTGTTCGCGCAGCAGGCCCATGGTGGCCCAGTCCGTGTGCCCGGGGTCGAGGTCGACGCAGTAGTCACCCCGGTCGTGGTCGAGAAAATTGAAGCGCTCGTGCAACTGCGCCATCAACTGCTGCACCTGGGCGAACGCCGGTGTGGTGCCGCGCAGGTGAAAGTGATCGACCGGCTGGCGGCCGCCGAGTTGGCAGCCGATCAGTTGGATTTCCTGGGTGAGGCTGTGCAAATACTCAGCGCCAACGTCGCCCGCCGGCCAGTGCAGGTTCAATGCCAAGGGCCGCTGGCACTGGCGGCTGTTGCGCAAGGCGCGCAACAGGTCAAGGGAGCCGACACCGGCATGGAAGCGACGGGTGTCCGTTTGGCAAGCCAAGTCCAACACGCCTTGATCGTGACGAAAGCGAGCGGGATGAAGAAGGGTACGCATGACGGACTCCGGTTCGGACGGCGGTGGTGCATTGTCCGGTGCGCTTGGGCCACACGCCTTGATGTGCATCAAGGTCGCAGCCCCGCCCGTCTACCAGTTCAGGTAAAACATGCCCTTGGCCAGCAGCACAATGGCGACCATGTGCGCGAACAGGCTCAGATGCACCCAGCGGACATAACGCGCACTCACCGAGCCCCAGCGCATGCGCGCCATGGTCAGCAGAAAATGCAGGAGCACGCTGGCCGCCAGGATCAGCTTGAGGGTCAGCAAGGTGCCGAAAGCCGAGGCCGACGGCGCAGCCAGCACCGGCAGGTAACGCAGCCAGACCATGCCCAGGCCCGCGCCGAACAGCACCAGCAACACCCACGGCATCAATACCCGGGCACGCTGGCCGACGCCCTGCTCCACCAACACCATCACCCGCGCCGGCAATTGCCGGTGCAGGTGCCCCAGGATCAGCACCTCGAAAAACACCGTGCCGATGAAGATCAGCGCGGCGAACAGGTGGGCCACTAAAAACACGGGGTAAAGCATGGTGGCCTCTCAAGGGGACCGGCCGTTGGGACTTCAGTGTGCGGCCTGGCGCAACGCGAGGCCTTGATACCGATCAAGCGTTGCGAGAGTGCGGCTTACAGCAGTGGGATGCTGTAGCTGACGATCAGTCGCGTCTCGTCCTTGTCGGCCGAGTCGTTACCGCGCCACACCGCACCGCGCCAGGTCAGGCCCAGGCCCTTGAACGTGCCCGAGGGGATCACGTAATCGACACGCAGGTCGCGCTCCCACTCGCTGTTGTCGCGACCTGCCGTCTGGATGTGGCTGCCGCGGATGTAGGTCACGCTCGAGCGCAGGCCCGGAAGGCCAAGGCTGCTGAAGTCGTAGGCGTAGCTGCCTACCGTGGCCTGTTCCCCGGCATTGACGAACTTCAGCGACTGGGAGTTGGTGATCAGGTACAGCGAACGACCCTGCCCCTGGTTGATATGCGGAAAGTCACTTTCACCGGTGGTCTTCTGATAACCGAGACTCAGCGAATGCCCGTACAGGCCGTAAGTGAACAGCGCACTCCACAGGCGGTTGTCGACCTTGCCGGCGTTGACGCCCGCGCCGTAATACCCCGAGCTGACATAGCCTTCGCCACGCCCGGCGGCGCTGGCGTTCTTGCCGTCGGCGGTACTGTAGAAATAGCGCAGGTCAGTCTTGAACTGGCCCACCGGCAACTGCCAGTTGTGGATCAGGCCCAGGAAGTGCTGCTGGTAAAAGTTCTCCAGGTTGGCGTAGTAGTACTGCAGTTGCAGTTGCTTGCTGACGGCGTAATCCACCCCACCGTAGTAGAACTGGTTGCTGGACTTGCCCTTGACCGGATCATTCGCACCGACAATGGACATGCCCTGGCCGTTACTGGAGTTACGGTCCAGTACCTGCTCGATTTTACCGGCGATCAGGTTGAAGCCCTGCAGGTCCTTGGAGTCCACTTGATAGCCACGGAACGTCTGCGGCAACAGCCGGCCGTCTTCAGTCGTCAGCACGGGCAGCTTGGGCATCAGCGTGCCGGCTTTGAACTGAGTCTGGGAGATACGCATCTTGCCGGTGGCGCCGGTCTTGCTGAAGTCGTTGGCGGCCTTGCCATCGGACAACGGGAAAACACTGCCGGGGGTGTTGTCTTCACCAGCCTTGCCCGCGCGCCCCGAGGCGTCCAGGCGCAGGCCGTACATGGCTTGCAGGTCCAGACCAAAACCAACCAGACCCTCGGTGAAACCGGACTGGTAGTTGAACATGAACGCCTGGCCCCACTCCTTATCCGTAGGGGCTTTGGCGTTACGGGTGTCCTGGTTGTAGTAGAAATTGCGCAGGTCGAGGGTGGCTTTGCTGTCGTCGATAAAACCCGACGCAGCCACCTGCTGCGCGGCGCCCAGTGAGACGGCGAGCGCCATGCAAGTCTTGTGGTTCATGAAGGCTCCTGAAAGTAATTGAGGCGACCCGTCACAGCCCAACCCTGTTCTTTGTCAGTCGGGTGGTGCTGCATCTAACGGGTGCGCGCACGGTATAGCGTTGGGCGGCCGGGAAATAGTCGCTAAAACCGTCATTCAGTTTTTCACTTTTTGTAACAATCGCCGGAGCCCGCGAGCCTCGCCGGGGCGTGCAAGCCTCCACGGGGTGCCGGCGGCGGGCACTTCACGGCACCGGCAACCAAGCGCTGAAACCGCCACGCCGGGTCAGCGGGCACCAGGCGAAGTCCCAGGCGGGAGGCGGCAACGGCGGCTGTTTGTCGAGCGCAAACGCGCTGCCCTTCCAATCGAAGACTTCCGAACCCTGCCAGGCCAGGACCACACCCTGGGCCTGGCTGTCATCGGTGTCGACCCACCGCGCCGCCGCCGCGGCCATGAACGCGTCGATCGGTTCATCGTCGATCTGCGCGCGGTACGGCGAGACCAGCAGCCAACGGCCGATGTTCAGGTGCCAGGTCCAGTCCTGCGCCAACTGGTTGTGGTAGGCCCAGGTCATGAAGCTGCGAAACAGGTTCAAGCCTTCGGGCGGGTCGAGCTTGAGCAGCGCCGGGCAGATGTCGAACAAGGTGTGCCAATAGGGCAACAGGCGTGCATCCAGATGCACGAAGCTACGCGAATTGCTCGGGTATTCCGGCCGCGCCGGCTCCGTGTGCAGGCGGCGCGCCGCCTTGCTGACCAGGCGGCTGGCGCCGGCAGGCAATAGAGGCTTCATAAAACGCACTCACAGTCGTGACGATAAAACGCCTCCTGATCACAGGAAGCCCAAGGCACACGTCAGAATGCGGGGGATGCGCGGGGGTTGGCCGAGGGCCAGGAATAACGCGGCGGCGCCTTGTTGCGCCGTTCATGGGCCGGTCGTGGGGTCTGGCCGAGGCCCAGCAGCCAGGCCAGGCCGATCAGGAACACGATGGCCACGCTCGCGGCAGCGCACAGCGGGCAGGCAAAGTAGTTCGAGATATCGCTGGAAGCCGGGCTACCCAACCCTTTGTCGGAAAGTGGCGCCTGGTTGCTGTCCACCGAACAGAACGCGCCACCGACACCATTGAGCTGCTGGCCGAGCATCTGGCCATGGCCCAAACCGCACACGAACAGGTTCAGCAGGACACAGAAGTACAGGGTCCAGGCGATCAGCGAACGGTCCGAGCGGCGCAGTTTCATGGCGGCGACTCTACCATCGAAGCCCCGCAGGGATGAAGCGCGGCGCGCCCCTGTGGCAGAACGTCGCAGATTACGCGCATCGGCCAGGGTTGGTAGACTTGGCGCCCTCCGCGTTTACTCCTTTTCAACGCCTGGCGTATAGATCCAGAGCAAGGCAGGCGCTTCACAGGATGCACAGTTGATGAGTACGTTATTCACCCGCCGCAAGGTCCTGACCGGCATGGGCCTGTTGGGCCTGGGCCTGCTGGCCGGTTGTGACAACAGCCCCAAGTTGAATTTCAAGTACGGCAAGGACTTGAGCGACAAGATCATGGGCCGCACCTTCAAGCTCAAGAATACCCAGGGTGAAACCGTCACCTTGAGTTCGTACCGTGGCCTGATGCCGGTGGTGTTTTTCGGCTTCACCCAGTGCCCGGCCGTGTGCCCGACCACCCTCGCCCGCGCCGCCCAGGCCAAGAAACTGATGGGCCGCGACGGCGAGATCATGCAGGTGATCTTTATCACCCTCGACCCCGAGCGCGACACGCCGGAGATCCTCGACCGCTACGTCAAGGCCTTCGACCCCAGCTTCGAAGCGCTGTACGGCACCCCGGAAGAGATCGCCGTGGCCGCCAAGGAATTCGGGATCTTTTATGAAAAGGTCCCCGCCGGCGACACCTACACCCTGTCCCACACCGCCACCAGTTTCGTGTTCGACACCCGCGGCAACCTGCGCCTGGGCCTGTCGGCATCCCTTAACGCTAAAGAGTGTGCAGAAGACCTGCTCACCGTCATGGAGGTCTGCTAATGACTGCCGTTCAACACCTCAAGCGCACCCTGATCGGTCTGTCCCTGCTGGGCCTCGCCGCGCACGCCAGCGCCCAGGTCCAGGTCAGCGACGCGTGGGTGCGCGCCACGGTGCCGGGCCAGCCATCCAGTGGCGCGTTCATGACCGTGACGGCCGACAGCGACAGCAAACTGCTGCGCGTCGCCTCGCCGGTGGCCAAGGACGTGCAGATCCATGAAATGAGCATGAAGGACGACGTGATGCGAATGGGCCCGGTGGACTCGATCACCCTGCCCGCAGGCACCCCGGTCAAGCTCGACCCGGACGGTTATCACGTGATGCTGATGGGCCTGACCGGGCAGATCAAGGAAGGCGACCAGGTGCCGCTGACCTTGACCGTGGAAAACGCCAAGGGCGAGCGGCAGACCGTCGAGGTCAAGGCCGCTGCCCGTGGGTTGGATGGCATGCCCCCTGGCAAGATGCATTGATGGGCTGGCGCCGGTTCAATCCACGATGAACAGCTTGGCGCCAACCCGCGTCGAGGAGCGATGCCCTTCCATGTTGTTTCCCACCTGATAACTCATCCCGGCCGTCAGCGTGAATTGGCGGCCGTCGTCCAGTTCCGTGTGCAGCTCGCCTTCGAGGCACAGCAGCACATGCCCACGCCAGCACCAGTGATCGGCCAGGTAGCCGGGGGTGTATTCGACCATGCGTACACGGGTGGTGCCGAAGTGGCCAGTGCGCCACCAGGCACTGCCGGTGATGCCTGGATGAAGCTCGGGTTCGAGGGTGGACCAGTCGGTGATGCCAAACGGGACAGCAGTGAGTTCCATGGTGGGCTCGGTCGTCAGTTAACGTGAACCGACCCTAACCACCTGGAGTGCTGCGCGACAGACACAGATCGCCGGCTTTTTTGGGATACACGCCCACTGCAACCCCGACGGCGAGTGGTGAATCGCCTCATCGTGCCCCCACCTACCCGCACCGCCGGTAACGGGTGGCCGCATTCAACCTCGCATCCAGCACCAACTCCTCGATCTTGAGCGTTCTCGCCAGCGCTTAGAGGTGATCCAGCATCGCCTTGCCATCGCCTGCCGAGGCCCTTTGCATCCGATATTTATGCTCACTTCCCAGCTTAATAATATTTTATTAAAAACCGCCCGCCCCCTACCTTGAAGTCATGCCCAAGCTGAATCCAACTGCATTACGCAAGGACAGACACATGACGCAAGCAATCACCCAAACAGACACCCTGGTGGTAGGCGCCGGCCAGGCCGGCGTGGCCATGAGCGAGCATTTGAGCAAGCACGGCGTGCCGCACCTGGTGCTGGAACGCAGCCGGATCGCCGAGCGCTGGCGCAGCGGCCGCTGGGATTCGTTGGTGGCCAACGGGCCGGCCTGGCACGACCGCTTTCCCGGCCTCGCCTTCGAGGGGCTCGCCCCGGATGCCTTCGCGCCGAAAGAGCGCGTGGCGGATTACTTCGAAGCCTATGCACGCCAGTTCAATGCGCCGATCCGCACCGGCGTGGAAGTCACCTCGGTGCTGCGCAATGTCGGCCGCCCCGGTTTTACCGTACACACCAGCGACGGCGTGATCGAAGCCAACCGCGTGGTGGCGGCGACCGGGCCGTTCCAGACGCCGGTGATCCCGGCGATCGCGCCGACAGACACGGCGCTGCATCAGATCCATTCCGCCGACTATCGCAACCCCGGCCAACTGCCCCAAGGCGCGGTGCTGGTGGTGGGCGCCGGCTCGTCGGGGGTGCAGATCGCCGATGAACTGCAGCGCAGCGGCCGCCAGGTGTACCTGTCGGTCGGCGCCCACGACCGCCCGCCGCGTGCCTATCGCCAGCGTGATTTCTGCTGGTGGCTCGGTGTGCTGGGCGAATGGGACCAGGCCGCGATCAAGCCCGGCCGCGAACACGTGACCATTGCCGTGAGCGGCGCCCACGGCGGCAAGACCATCGACTTCCGTGAGTTGGCCCTGCGCGGCATGACCCTGGTCGGGCCCACCGAGTCTTTCCATGGCGGCGTGGCCACCTTCCAACCCACCCTGCTGGAGAACCTCGCACGCGGCGACGAAAACTACCTGGCCCTGCTGGACGCGGCGGATGCGTATATCGAACGCAACGGCCTCGACCTGCCCGTGGAGCCCGAAGCCCGGCGCATCTTCGCCGATGCCGAGTGCGTGAAACAGCCGATCCTGCAACTGGACCTGGCCCGCGCCGGCATCACCTCGATCCTCTGGGCCACCGGCTTTGCCGTGGATTACGGCTGGCTGAAGGTCGATGCGTTCGACGCCGCCGGCAAGCCGCAGCACCAGCGCGGCGTGTCCAGCGAAGCCGGCATCTACTTCCTCGGTTTGCCCTGGCAGTCGCGCCGTGGCTCGTCGTTTATCTGGGGCGTGTGGCACGACGCCAAATACCTCGCCGACCATATCGCCACCCAGCGTCAGTACCTCGAATATCGCGTCGCGGCCCCGCTCGTGCGCCCGTCTCCTGTCAGCGCCTGATCATTTTTCCCGGAGTTTTTTGATGCCTACCCACACGCGCATCCGCATGTTCAACACTAAACAAACCTACCCCAACCAGAGCCTGGACAACGACCTGTGCCAGGCCGTGCGCGCCGGCAACACCGTGTATGTGCGCGGCCAGGTCGGCAGCGATTTCGACGGCAACCTGGTCGGCCTCGGCGACCCGCGTGCCCAGGCCGAGCAGGCCATGCACAACGTCAAGCAACTGCTGGAAGAAGCCGGCAGCGACCTCAGCCATATCGTCAAGACCACCACCTACCTGATCGACCCGCGCTACCGCGAGCCTGTGTACCAGGAAGTCGGCAAATGGCTCAAGGGCGTGTTCCCGATTTCCACCGGGCTGGTGGTATCGGCCCTGGGCCAGCCGCAGTGGCTGATGGAAATCGATGTGATCGCCGTGATTCCCGAGTAAGGAGCCGTACATGACCTTTTCAATCGTCGGCCGTTGCGCCGACACCGGCCAACTGGGTATCGCCATCAGCTCTTCGAGCATCGCCGTCGGCGCACGCTGCCCCTGGCTGCGGCCGGGTGTCGGTGCGGTCGCGACCCAGAACATCACGCTGCCGGCCCTCGGCCCGGACGTGCTCGACCTGCTGGAACAAGGCCTGGCCCCCGCCGCCGCCATTGATGAGGCGCTGACCCGCAACGGCTACAGCCAATACCGCCAACTGACCGCGATCGATCACCTGGGCCGCAGCGTGCATTTCAGCGGCAGCCAAACCCTCGGCAAGCACCACGCGGTGTCGGGCGAACAGTGCGTCGCGGCCGGCAATATGCTCGCCGACCGCGCAGTGATCGAGGCGATGGTCCAGGCCTTCGAGCAAGGCGAAGGCCAACTGGCCGAGCGACTCTTGGCGGCGATGCATGCCGCCATCGCCGCCGGTGGCGAAGCCGGCCCGGTGCATTCGGCCGCGTTGCAGGTGGTGGGCGAACTGACCTGGCCGATCATCGACCTGCGGGTGGATTGGGCCGACGCCAACCCGATCGGCCAACTGCACACGCTGTGGGATGCCTATCGCCCACAAGTGCAGGCTTACATCGACCGCGCCCTGGCCCCCGACCACGCGCCCGGCTATGGCGTCGCCGGGGACGAGCGATGAGCCGCAGCCGCGCGTTGCTGCAGACGCTGGTGGGGTTCGATACCACCAGCCGCGAGTCCAACCTGCAGTTGATCGCCTTTGTGCGCGATTACCTGGCGAGTCACGGCGTGGCCAGCGAACTGATCTACAACGAGGCCCGCACCAAGGCCAACCTGTTTGCCAGCATCGGCCCGGTGGAGGTGCCCGGGATTGTGCTGTCCGGGCATACCGATGTCGTACCGGTGGATGGGCAGCCGTGGAGCATGCCGCCGTTTGAACTGACCGAACGCGACGGCCGGCTGTTCGGCCGGGGCACGGCGGACATGAAGGGCTACATCGCCTGTGTGCTGGCCCTGGTGCCGGCGCTGGTCGCGGCGACGTTGCGCCGGCCGGTGCATATCGCCCTCTCCTACGACGAGGAAGTCGGTTGCCTGGGCGTGCGCTCGTTGCTCAGCGTGCTGGCGCAGCGGCCGGTGAAGCCGATGCTGTGCATCATCGGTGAACCGACCGAACTCAAACCGGTGCTCGGCCATAAAGGCAAGCTGGCGATGCGCTGCGATGTGCATGGCGCGGCCTGTCATTCGGCGTATGCGCCCCATGGCGTGAATGCGATCGAGCATGCCGCCGAATTGATCGGCGAACTGGGACGCATCGGCCAACGGCTGCGCGATAAGCAGGATGCGCGCTTTGATCCGCCGTTCAGTACGGTGCAAACCGGGGTGATTGGCGGGGGCAAGGCGCTGAACATCGTGCCCGCCGACTGCCGGTTTGATTTTGAGGTCCGCGCGCTGCCGGGCCAGGCCCCACAAGCGGTGGCGGATGAATTGCGCGCCTACGCCGAGCAGCAGGTATTGCCGCGCATGCAGGCGGTGAGCGCGCAGAGTGCGATTCGCTTTACCGAGCTGTCGGCGTATCCGGGGCTGATGACCGATCAGCATAGCGAGGCGGCCGAGTTGATCGCGGCATTTTGTGGCTCGCGGGCGTTCGGCACGGTAGCGTTCGGCACCGAGGGCGGGTTGTTCGACGCGGTGGGCATTCCCACGGTGGTGTGCGGGCCCGGCAGCATGGACCAGGGGCATAAGCCGGACGAGTTTGTGAGTGTGGCGCAGTTGGCACAGTGCGATCAGATGTTGCACAGCATGCTGAACGCGCTGCGTTGACAGCCCTCGGCTGTGCCGGCGACATACCCTGCATCAATCGCTACCCGCAGCTGATGGAACCGTACTTGAAGGCGGCCCACATAGGAAAACGGCTAATAGCCGTTTTCACTTCAACAGCCTTTGAGTATTGACCATGATAGGAATTCCACCGCACTCGCCGTTGAACAACCCGCTCAACGCTGCGCCGCCTGAAGAGTTGCGTCAGCGCCCCGAAGCGGGTGTACCTGACAGGGAAAGCATACGCATGGGCGTAAGAGAAGAGGATGCATACCGCACGCTGGATGTCTTTTTTGACGTGGCAGAAGCTAACGGCATCAAGGATCTGAACCCGAGCCACGGCAGGCCCTACCTCGATAACAACTTGAACCCGCCGGGCAACGTGGTGCCGCTGTCCGTCCACTTCCGCCCGGACCGTCCGGATGACACTTACAGCCCGGGGCACTTGAAGGCGGTCAACAACTTCGGCACACAACTCGACGCACGGTTGAAGCAACTGAACATCCGGAATGTCGGGCCCGAGGAGTAATCCCAGCGCCGATCAGAGTTGACGCCTGCGTGACCCAGGACAGCCGGGCCGATGCGTTGTTGGCCCAGGCTTGAGCACGCCGATCAGGCGAGCAAACGCGCCAGCTCCTCGCGGCAGTAATCGACGAACAACTGCACCGGCTTGGTCAACGGTGCGCGGCGCAACCACACGGCCGACAAGCCCGAGCCGGTGACGGTTTCCGCCAGCGGCAGGCATACGACTTTCTGGCCGTCATAGGTGTACTCGGTAAACGGCCTGGTCACCAGGATCGAAAAGCCAAACCCGCGCCCCACCATGCCCCGCACCATCTCGATCGACGGCGAGCTGAACACGATGTTCGGCGTCAAGCCGCGCTCTTCAAAGATGCTCACGAAGTACGTGCGGCTCGGCAGTACATCCAGCAGGATCATCGGCTCCAGCACCAGGTCCGCGAGCGACACCTTGGCCTGCTGCGCAAAGCGGTGATCGGCTGGCAACAGCGCATACGGCTGCTGCGGCGGCATCAACGGCGTGGTCTCGATGGTCGCGCCCAGGTCATGCTCGAACAGCATCGCCACGTCGATACTGCCGGCCGTCAGCGCCTGCACCAACTCCTGCTGCTCGCCATCGCGCATGCGGATCTCCACCCCCGGCCAGCGCGCCTTGAAACCGGCGATCAAACGCGGCAGGTACAGCGGCGCGACGGTTTCAAAGCAGCCGATATCGATCTGCCCCGCCACCACGTCATTGTCGGCCAGGGCATTCTGCTCGAACTCGTGGGCCACCCGCAGCAGCTCCAGCGCCTTGCGATAAAAGCGCGCGCCGCTGGGGGTGAGCGACACGCCCTGGGCGTGATGGCGGATAAACAACTGCACGCCAAAGCTGTCTTCCAGTTGCTTGATCGCGGTGGACACCGACGGTTGCGCGATATACAGCTTGCGCGACGCCTCGGCGACGCTGCCGCACTCGGCCGTGGTGACGAAATATCTGAGCTGGCGCAGGTTATAGGCAGCCATCGGGCCCTCCGCAAATGTGGGACTTCGCCCCAGGACACAAGCGGGCAACATACCGGAGCGCGTGGCCACGCGAGATACTTTTTTTAAGGTCTATAGCAACAAACTTACTAATTTACCTCCCCGTCCCCATTGCAGATGATCGCTCCAACAACAAAGCGCCGCTGAGCGGCGTACAGCGAAGTACGTCAACGTACTCACCTTGCCTTGGAGCTCGTCATGGTTACCACTGCAACATCCAGCGCCCCGCTTATCGAAAAACACACGATTGGATACGTGCCCCCGGAAGATCGCCACGGAAAGGTAAGAGACCTGTTCACCCTGTGGTTCGGCGGCAACATCGCGCCGTTGCCGATCGTCACGGGTGCGCTGGGCGTGCAACTGTTCCACCTCAACCTGATCTGGGGCATCGTCGCCATCCTCGTCGGCCACCTGGTCGGCGGCGTGCTGATGGCATTGCACTCGGCCCAGGGCCCGCAGATGGGCATCCCGCAAATGATCCAGAGCCGCGCACAATTCGGCTCCCTCGGCGCGTTGCTGGTGGTGGTGATCGCCGGGGTGATGTACATCGGCTTCTTCGCCTCCAACATCGTGCTGGCCGGTAAATCCCTGCATGGCGTGGTCGACAGCGTGCCCGTGCCGGTGGGCATCGTGATCGGCGCCATCGGTTCCGGGATCATCGGCATCATCGGCTACCGTTTCATCCACGTACTCAACCGCATCGGCACCTGGGTACTGGGCGCGGGGATCGTGCTGGGTTTCGGCTACATCTTCAGCCATATACAGACCAGCGACTTTCTGACCCGCGGCAGTTTCAACCTCTCCGGCTGGCTGGCCACCGTGTCCCTGGCGGCGCTGTGGCAGATCGCGTTCGCGCCCTACGTCTCCGACTATTCGCGCTACCTGCCGGCCGACGTACCCGTCGCGTCGACCTTCTGGACCACCTACCTGGGCTCGGCGCTGGGTTCGAGCCTGTCGTTCATCTTCGGCGCCGTCGCGGTGCTCGCCACCCCGGTGGGCATGGACACCATGGACGCGGTCAAACTCGCCACCGGCGCCATCGGCCCGCTGATGCTGGTGCTGTTCTTGCTCAGCGTGATCAGCCACAACGCCCTCAACCTGTACGGTGCGGTGCTGTCGATCATCACCCTGGTGCAGACCTTCGCCTACCGCTGGATCCCGACCGCGAAAAGCCGCGCCGTGATCTCGATCATCGTACTCGCGGCCTGTTCGGTGGCCGCGGTATTCGCCTCGAAAGACTTTATCGGCCACTTCGTCGACATGGTCCTGGTGCTGCTGGTGGTACTGGTGCCGTGGACGGCGATCAACCTGATCGACTTCTACGCGATCCATAAAGGCAAGTACGACATTGCATCGATCTTCCGCGTGGACGGCGGGATCTACGGGCGCTACAACCCCCAGGCGCTGCTGGCCTATGCGGTGGGGATCGCGGTGCAGATTCCGTTCATGAACACGCCACTGTACGTGGGGCCGATTTCGCAGCACATCAACGGCGCGGATTTGTCGTGGGTGGTGGGGTTGGTGGTGACGTCGCCGTTGTATTTCTGGTTGGCGAGTCGGGACAGTGCGTATAAGCGGCGGATGGATGCGGGGGCGGTGGTGGGTGGGGTATAAATAGGATCACGCCAATATCACTTTCAATAAAACCATTAGGTCTCGGCAATTACTGCCGAGACCTAATGGTGTTTTTGGTTCTAAGGGTGAGTCAGCGGTTAGTCGTACTTTCTCCTAAAAAATTCAGCTTAGATTAAACCTAGCCAGATATATTTATATGACCAAAGCCAAACTTTTAGCATATCCTAAAACCCAAATAACTGCGCCACCCCCAGCAAAAGTCGCGATCAATAATGGTTACTTTTTCTCACCTTGAACCCTAGTAACCTTGAGGCCATCGATATACAGGCTCGCAATACCGAAATCAAACTTAGCACCTTGCTTCTTTTTAACTAAAAGCCCCGCCAAGCTCAAATGAGAAACAAAAGCCTCAAATGCACCAAATGGCTCAGAACATCTAGACCAAGCATCCCTTAGTTCCGCAGATGTAAATTGAGACCTCAGAGTTTGATTACTCTCAATATCTTCTAAAAACGACCTAAGTGAAGGGTACTCATTTTTAAGAGCATTAACACGCTCAATAGATGCCGTTTCCAAACCTAACTGCATAGATCTAGGACTTAGCAACCTATCTGTGGCGGGCTGTTTCACATTAAATGTTCGCAACTCTTCCTCTCTGGCATTATGCAATAGAACAGTCAACGACCGAGGATATGTATTTCCCTGAGCATCAGTCAGGCGATTATAAACCCACTTAGCCACAGTAGCATTTTTGCCTTTCTCTTGTCGTAGTCCCCAAAGAGGGACTAAGGCCTTGCGCAAATCCTCCTCCCCAGCAGAATCAACTTCCGAATCCGTCAAGGGGAACTCCCTTAAAGCAATAGAACGAAACTCCTGCGAGCCTCCTGTGACCAATCTATACGCCAGCCGAAGAAAGTCCTCAATCTTCCACTGAAGCAAAAGTGTTCGAGGCTCGCTAAAATGGCTTTTATTGGTAAAAACTAATTTATTCCAAATATCCTCTCTCAAAAATACCTTGAAACGAATATTGTGCAAATCCTGATTATTAGAATCATATGCAAGCCTCAGCAGGCCTCCTAAAGCATCCTCCTGCCAAGGACTCTCTTCTTTTATATCTTGATCCAAATCATCATACAAAAGCCATAACTTATTATTTTCGGACGTGAGTTGAGCATTGATGTCGATCATTAGATCTCGACATAGCCCTTTGAGTGGATCTGACAACAACCCCAAAATCGCTTGAGTATGGCTAGATTTCCAATGATCTACTCCAGAAACCTTCCCGAAATTTTGCTTCAAATAATCCTTTATAGTTTTCGTTCCAGACGAACGAGGTAGAGAGTCGAGCAAATCTAGCCTAGAAACAAAAATCCGCACAATTGCATAAGCACGCCAAAATGATAGCCAGTCATGCTGTTCCTTGACCAATCCACGTTGGATATCGTCGAATACGTCCGTAGTGGGCCTAAAAACGGACACTGGCGATGGACCATGGCCTGGCAATATATCGACGTTCTCCAAACGACCACGGGCTCGCTTCATTGCGTTACTTTTATGTTCCACGAACAGGTGGAACAAGGTAGATTTTCCCGTACCCTTACGGCCTCGAACAACCCATCTAGCGTCATCCAAAAACTTATCGAAATCAGATGTTTTTTGAAAGAAGTTTTCAAAATCATTGGCTGCTATAGCTTTGGCTTCCCTTTCTGGAAAGCTTAAAGATTCAATAACCTTCTTTCGATCAACTCGACTCATGGATGCTTCAGCTTTGTCTTCAGCTTCAGAATCCATAAGAATATTTGCTATTCTGGCATAGCCCGGCATTGCCGCTTCCACTGGATAAGTAATAGCAGCAGCAATACCGGGATTATAGTAAATTTCAGTGGGCACCTCCTCCTCTCCAAGTCGCAAGCTAGGTAAAAACTTTGCAACTATCTCCCTACCTATCGGACCTTCAGGCACTGGCGAAAGGATTAAGTTAATATTCACATCGGACAGATTACTTACTGTTTCGCGAACAAACCTGATGCCCTCCGCATTCTGCTCGCTAGGAAACATCACTAAGAATGCCTCATCTGCAAGTCTCAGAAGTGAAAGCCCCCCCCAATCCCCAAGCCCAGTACGGGCATCAATAAGCAAGATATCCGGATCTATCTGTTCAACAAGCTCTTTCTCAAACATCCCCCATGCATCATCCGCCCTTAGGAGCGCCATTTCCGAGGACAGAGTGAATAACCGTTGAACATATTCATTCCCAATTACCCCCGCAGGAATCACATGAACTTCCGCTCGAGTAGATTCATCCTCAACCACATAGGATATTGCTTTTTTTTGTGTGTTTCCGGTTGCCACGAGACAAGTAGTAAGATTCCCACTTTCCTCAGAATCAAACGGAAGAACTTGACGCTCCCAAAGAAAATCTATAATTCCGACTTCAGTTTTCTGATCATCTTGGCGTGGAAGAAGCTTATGCAATCCCGGAGCTTCAACGTCTAAATCTACAACTACGACCCGTTCTCCACTACGAGCCAAGTGAAAAGCGGTATGAACTAGAGCAGTTGTTCTACCCACCCCACCTTTGTAAGAGTAAAAAACCACACGTCTTGGTTTCGAGCCTGGAGGTCGACTATTGGGCTTCTGTCCGGAGGCGATCATTGAAACTGCCGTACCCCAACTAGCCGGCGGCTCCAAAACGGAATGTTCTATAGACATCCCTCTCTCGCGAGCTTCGGATGTGGTATGTAACTCTGCGATTGAAAGCTTCAAACCCGCACTTTCGATTAGAGCCTTAATCGGCATAATCCGCTGTTCTCTGGTTTGACCATGAAACGAATCATGTATAATTGTTATCAGCGCAAGGTCGCTACTACCCACATAAAACTCATAAGATTCCCCATACAGAGAATCCAACTCTTGGCGAAGCTCAACTGCCGTTCTCATTACTTCTCTCCGTTTTTATCGAGCCAACCAAGCACATACTTTAAACTTTGGCGCCAATCGCTTAGAGTATTTCCCATCAGATCTTCACCAACATATCTAAGATCAATGAAATCATGTGCGGTTGCGCCGCCGGGATTCATAATACGGCTAAGATGAATTAAAAAAGCAGGATCTAATAGCGCTTTTTTATTAAGTTCTCCCATCAGTCTAAGTGATGCGAGCAGCCCATGGCCTGGACGCTCAATTGGCTGTCCCTTCCGTGCATCCTTCGGCCTTGTACCTCGATCCCCCCAAGCGGTAATCCCGTGATACCTCACGACCAAATGCTTGAGCCTGCATTCGATGGCGACCCCGCCAAGGTGAGCTGCCGCTGTAGTTCGCGGCGTCTCACCAGCCATTAGCGTTTCCACATCAGCACGCCGAGATTCAAACGCCATTTCGTAGTTTTCCATCCCCCCCCCTTGAAGCACCTTGCACAAGCCGAAAATTTTCGGTTTTTTGTTTACCAGGAAATTAATGCAGCCAGAGTTTTAGTGAAAATGCATGTTCGCACATACGAGCACTCGAAAGCTTCTCTAAGATGTTATGCCTTGTAGCCCCTTACTCAGCGCAGTCATTTGCCAACCTTCAAAATATGAGAAGGAAACCTATTCACTTTAGGGCGAATCAGGCCGTGTAGAGACTATCAAGCCACTGAAGCGATGTTTCTTACATTTACGTTTGAGAACTCACACTTGCCCATACAATTGAAGATGCCTTTCTCTCTCGATGCAATCGCGCACCTACCCTCCTTCAGTTGCACTCATCGATTTCACCACTTATAGTTCGCGTTCGCTGGCTTCACCCCCAGCGACAGGGTTTCGCAGCCCTAAAACGATTCACACCAACACCGTCAGACATGCCCCAGCCGGCTCCCGGCTGGCGAATGTTTTATGGCGGTTGTGCGTGGGAGACCTTCGGGTCTGCCGGGTTTTGGTGTAAATCGCCCGGTCTGCGAACCTGCGCACAGCTGCCACCCAATCTGTTTCGCAGCAGAACCGGTGGTAATTCTTCTTACTTGAGGATTTACACCATGACTACTCAACACCCGCCCCGCCGCTTCACCCCCATGTCCCAAACCGCAACCGACTACCCGGTCCTGCTGATCGACAGCGACGCCCCGCTCAGCGAGTTGCACGCCTGCGCCAGTGAGCGCCTCAATGCCGCGCTCGCCTACCTGCACCTGATGGCCTGTTCCAAAGTGTCCGACTATGCCGAGCACGACATCAATACCGTCGCCAACACCGCCCGGATCATGGTCCAGGACGTGGCGGATGTGTTTACGGTGATGGAGCGGCGTGGGTTTGATTCGCCTGCGGTGAGTTGACGTGATGTAAGTGCTGAAGAAACCCGCTTTGGCGGGTTTTCTGGTTTCTGGTGAACTGGAAGTTGGCGAGTGAAGTGGATTTGATGGCGTTTGTGCCGCCGCCATCGCAGCCTCGCTGGGGCTCGACAGCTCCCACAGTTGACCGAGTCCGGCCTCCAGCAGTTGGACGGTCACCACGCCTTTTTCGGCACTCAAGGCTGAATAGGTCTGCTGCTACCGCATCGGTGGGTACCGCATAACGTCATAGGGTGAACTGTGCGACCACTTCATCCGATGACATGACATCGGCATACTCATCACCCAATATAGCCAAGGTCAATTCATGGACGGTTGTGGCGTCCCATGACTTTCCATACGCCCCGATGACGGGCACGGCTGTCGTGGCGTCTGAGGGAAGGATGATGCTGTATCCGAGTGCTTTTCCCGCACGGACCGTGGCATCCATGCTGTTGTGAATGACAACACCCGTCAGCACCAATTGTTTTACCTGCATCCGTTTAAGAACGGCGTCTAATTCGGTGCCAATGAACGCGCAATTTTCCTGTTTGGTGACGACGGTTTCTCCCTTTATCGGAGCAACGTCCTTCTTAATGCCATTCCATGGGCCATGGACGTAATAGCTGGATGTAGGAGTCTGTTCATCGTGCTTCACATGAACAACCGGCCAACCGATTGATCGCCAGTGATTGAGAAGGCGCAGGATGACCAGCAGATAGTCAGGATTATTTTTGCCATCCCAGTTCGGGCGATCAATGGCATCTTGAACGTCAAGGATAACAAGCGGGATAGGGCCAGATTGATCGTTCATGTAATCTCATCTCCTTTGGCTAGGGCAGCAGGCCGAGTGTGCTGAAACGAGCCTCGACCAGCAACTGATTGCAGTCCAAACCTGCCTACAGCTCTCTGCGAAGCCCTTCCTAATGAATCTCAGCTTATGCAAGGTGACTTCGGCAGACGCTTACGATTCGCCTGCGGTGAGTTGACGTGATGTAAGTGCTGAAGAAACCCGCTTTGGCGGGTTTTCTGGTTTCTGGTGAACTGGAAGTTGGCGGGGGAAGTGGATTTGATGGTGTTTGTACCGCCGCCATCGCAGCCTCGCTGGGGCTCGACAGCTCCCACAGTTGACCGAGACCGGCCTCCAGAAGTGGCTCGGTCATCAAGCCCCGTCACTTGGCCCCGTTGAACCACGCTGGCCGAACATCCTGTGTCGACCCAGAGGCCACAATGGCGGCGCTATTGGCACCCGGCTATCATGTGGCCTTTCGCTTACCCTCCGAGGAAACCGCATGCCCGCCCTCTCCTTTCGCAACGCCCTCCCCAGCGACGCCGCCCATTGCTTCGACATTGAAACCACCGCCTACGAAGGCGACGAAGCCGCGACCCTGGAAAAGATCGCCACGCGCATTGCGCAATACCCGCAAGGCTTTTTGATCCTGGAGGCAGATGGCGAGGTGGTGGGTTTCATCAACAGCGGCTGCGCCCACAAGGTGGTGATGTCGGATGAGGCGTTCAAGGAGTTGGTCGGCCATGCGGCCGAGGCGCCGAATGTGGTGATCATGTCGGTGGTGGTCGCCCCGGCGCACCAGGGCAAGGGCTATTCCACCGCGTTGATGCGCGAGTTTGTGCAGCGCATGCGCGCGCTGGGCAAGCAGACGATTCACTTGATGTGCAAGGACCGCCATGTGGCGTTGTACACGCGCCTGGGCTACCGCTATGTGCAGCCGTCGGCGTCGGATCATGGCGGGATGGCGTGGCATGAGATGGTGATGGCCTTTTAATAGTCACCCTGGGAGCTTATCCCTGTTGCAGCGCCCAACAAGGCACCACGAATTGACTCGGACTGCTTTGATGTCCAGGGCACGTATCAGCCGCTTGTTGACCTCCTCTTTGATCGCAGCCCCGTTGATGGCCATGGTGCCGGTTGCATTCGGTGCCACTGCGCAGGACATCGAGCACCTCCGAAACTTATCCGTCGACCAGTTCCGCCGGGAGGCCAAGCAACGCGCCGAGGAGCAGGCGCGCCAGGAAGCCAGGGAAAAGCAGTTGCAGGAAGAGGAGGTACGCGCTTTATTGGTCGAAAAACCCTGATCACGCCCACACTCAATCGTATAAAGAACTGTCTAAACGCTTGTCGGACAACGGGCCACAAGGAATCCAGCGCGATGCAGCCTCCTCTCATTGAAATCAGCGACCAGCCCAACCCCGACGCCGAACGCATCCTCGGCAACGGCCTGGCGGCGTTCAACGAACAAGCCACCGGCTACCATGACCGGCGCCCGCTGAGCGTGCTGGTCAAAGACCCGCACACCCAGCAGGTGCTCGGCGGCATCACCGACCGGAGCGCATTCGGCATGGCCTTCCTCGACCTCTTCCACTTGCCCGAGACCCTGCGCGGTTCCGGCATCGGTAGCCGATTGCTGCGCGCCTTCGAAGATGAAGCCCGACGCCGCGGTTGTCGCAATGCCGTGCTCTACACCATCAGCTTCCAGGCGCCGGGGTTCTATGAGAAGAACGGCTGGGTGCGGTTTGGCGAAATCGCCTGTGAACCCGAGGGCAACAGCCGGGTGTTTCTGTCGAAACAGCTGTGAGATTCAGGCGTTCACTCGTTGGAGATCAACGTGCCGGTACCGACGAGTGAATAGATGATGGCCTGGGTATCCAGGTTCTTGATGCCCGAGCTGATTTCTTCAATCCATCGATACAGCCTCCCAAAAGCAAACCAATATCATTTGCGCACAACCCGACGCTTTGGTTTAATCGCGAGCAATTCTTATTTACGCCAAAGCCTTTGCGCTGGATGGACAGTGTGTCGACCTCCTTCACCCACCTCTATGGCACCCACCACAGCTGGCTGCTCGGCCTGCTGCGGCGGCGCCTGAACGACCGCTGGGATGCCGCCGACCTGGCCCACGACACGTTTATCCGCATCCTCGGCCGCCCGTTGGCCGAAACCGATCACGTCGGCCAACGCTCCTACCTGGCCACCATCGCCCGTGGCCTGTGTATCGACCACTGGCGCCGCCGCCAACTGGAACGCGCCTGGCTGCAAACCCTGGCCGAACGCCCGGAAGCGCAGCAGCCGTCGCCGGAGCAGCGGGCGATCATCGTCGAAACCCTCTACGAAGTGGACACGATGCTCGCGCGCCTGCCGAAGAAGGTCAGCGAGGCCTTTTTACTCGCGCACTTGCACGGCCTGCCCTACAAGCAGATCGCCGTACAGCTCGGCGTGTGCGAGCGCATGGTCAAGAAGTACATGGCCCAGGCCCTGCTGCACTGCGCGATTCTGGAAGCCGAACTCGACGGGATGCTGGTGCAATGAGCCGCCCCGGCCAGCTCAGCCACGCCAGCCTGGAGCAGGCTGCGCACTGGTACGTGCGCCTGCAGGCCCCAGGCGGTGCGCTCGAACAGTTGCGCTGGCAAACCTGGGTCGCGCAAAGCCCCGAGCACCTGGCGGCCTGGCAGTACGTGCAGCGCGTCAGCCAGCGTTTTGCGCCGTTGCTGGAGCAACCCCATGGCGCCAGCCGGGCCTTGCGCAGCTCGCGGCGCCAGACGCTCAAGACCCTGCTGGTGCTGGGTGTCGGCTCGACACTGGCCTGGGGCACCTGGCGCCACAGCCCCCTGCCCCGCCTGGCAAGCGGCTGGAGTGCCGACTATGCGACCGCCAACGGCGAGACCCGCGACGCGCTGCTGACCGATGGCAGCCACGTGTGGCTGAACACACAGAGCGCGCTGGATGTGCGCTTCGATGCCGCGCAACGCTTGCTGCGCCTGCGCTTTGGCGAAGTGTTGATCGACACCGCCAAGGACCCCAACCGTCCGTTCCTGGTGGACACCGAACAAGGCCGGCTGCAGGCGCTGGGCACGCGCTTCAGCGTGGTGCAAGGTGATGAACATACCCAGCTCACGGTATTCGAGGGCCGGGTGCGGGTCAGTACGCTCAACCCGCACCCACGGATTGTCGACACCGGCCAACAGCTGACGTTTACCCGCAACCACTTCAACACCGCCAGCGTCGCCTCCCCGGCCCGTGAAGCCTGGAGCCGTGGCGTGCTGCTGGCGGACAACCTGCCGCTCGGCGAGTTGATCGCCGAACTCAACAGCTATAGCCCCGGCCACCTGGGCTGCGACCCGGCCGTGGCGCAGCTGCCGGTGATGGGTTCGTTCCCGCTCAAGGACAGCGACCAGGCCCTGCACCTGCTGCAAGCCGCGCTGCCGATTCGGGTCGAGCGGCCGATGCCGTGGTGGGTCAGCGTGGAGCCGCAGTAAAAAACTTCACCCGCCAGTTCCCTTTTTCGACACTCGTTCGGTTAACCCTGCAGACGCTTTCAACTCGCCGATCGACTTGATCCAAAGGGACACCTCCATGCCGCAACCTGCTCGCTTCGCGCTGCGCCCACTGGCGCTGGCCACCTCCCTGCTTTGCCTCGGCGCACCGACGCTGTACGCCGCCGAGCCGACCTCGACCCAGGAAGCCGCGCGCAGTTATCGCATCGCGGGCGGCGCCCTGGTCGCCGTGCTGAACAGCTTCGCCGAACAGTCCGGAATGTTCATCGCCGGCCATAACAGCCTCGCTGCCGGTAAAACCAGCCCCGGCCTGAACGGCAGCTACACTCCGACCAGCGGTTTGCAGCACCTGTTGCAGGGCAGCGGTTTGCAGGCGCTGCCCCAAGGCAACAACGGTTACGTGCTGGAGCTGATCCCCGCCCACAGCGGCGCGCTGGAGCTGGGCGCCACGACGATTTCCGGCCAGGGCCTGGGCGCTATCACCGAAGACACCCACGCCTACACTACCGGTGTCATGGCCTCGGCCACCGGCCTGCCGCTGTCGATGCGCGACACCCCGCAGTCGGTCACGGTGATCACCCGCCAGCAGATGGACGACCAGGGCTCCAACAGCATCGCCGACACCCTGCGCCGCGCCCCCGGCGTGAGCGTGCAGAACTACGACAGCGAACGCTGGGAGTTCTCCAGCCGTGGCCTGCCGATCACCAATTTCCAGTACGACGGCGTCAACGCCACCTATGACGGCGTGTACGACTACGGCACCACCAGCACCGACATGGCAGTGTACGACCACCTGGAAATCATCAAGGGCTCGGCCGGCCTGCTCAGCGGTTCCGGCGACCCGTCGGCCACGGTCAACCTGATCCGCAAAAAGCCCACGCGGGAATTCAAGGCCTCGGTCACCCAGACCTTCGGCTCCTGGGACAACTACCGCACCGAAGGCGATATTTCCGGCCCCTTGACCGAGTCGGGCAATCTGCGCGGACGCTTTGTCGGCGTGTATCAGGACCGCCAGTCGTATCTCGATCACTACCAGCACACCAAGGACATCGGCTACGGCATCCTTGAAGCGGACCTTACGCCCGACACCCTGCTGACCTTCGGTATCGACCAGCAAGACACCCGCTCCCGTGGCGCCAGCTGGACCGGTTTCCCGATGTTCTTCAGCGACGGCTCGCGCACGCACTTCTCGCGCTCGTTCAACCCGGCGGCCGACTGGAGCCGCCGCGACTTCCAGAACCAGACGCTGTTCGCCTCGGTGCAACAGCAGTTGGCGAACGACTGGTCGCTCAAGGTCAGCCTCGACCGCAAGCGCAGTCAGCACGACACCCTGCTCGCCTCCGCCAGCGGCGGCAACCCGGACCCGGTCAGCGGCGACGGCATGTACATGTTCATGGGCAAGTACAAGGGCGACCAGTTACAGAACACCCTGGACGTCAATCTCAGCGGGCCGTTCAACCTGTTTGGCCGCGAGCACGAGCTGATCATGGGCTTTATGGCTACCCGCTCGAAGCAGGACGTGCCGGTCTACGGTTCGATTTACCCCGCCGTGGGCGGCAGCATTTTCGACTGGCATGGCGAGTACGCCAAACCGGATATCCCGCGCAGCGGCCAGAACGATATCGTGCAACGCCAGACCGGCGCCTACCTGGCCACGCGCTTGAAACCCACGGACGATTTGTCAGTGATCCTCGGCACGCGCGTCAGCACGTTCAGCGGCACCGACACCACCGATTTCTATGATCCGACCAAGGCCGACAACCGCACCACCTACCGCCAGAGCGGCGTGGTCACGCCGTATGCCGGGATCGTCTACGACCTCGACGACACCTGGTCGGTGTACACCAGCTACACCCAGATCTACCGCCCGCAAAGCAGCAAGGACGCCGACCGCAAACTGCTCGACCCGATCGAAGGCGCCACCTATGAAGCCGGGCTCAAGGCAGCGTTCTACGACGGCCGCCTGAATGCCAGTTTTGCCGCGTTCCGCATCGAGCAGGACAATGTCGCCGAGTACGTGTCGGGCTTCGAGAGCGATTCGGTGTACCGCCCGATTGCCGGCGCCACCACCAAGGGCTTCGAGGCGCAACTGTCGGGTGAAGTGCTGGACGGCTGGAACATCTCGGCCGGCTACACCTACCAGCACACCCGCGATGCCAACAACGGTTATGTGTACAGCTCGGTGCTGCAAACCACCACGCCGCAGCAGGTGGTGCGCCTGTTCAGTAGCTATCGCCTGCCCGGCGCGCTGGAGCATGTCACCGTGGGCGGCGGCGTGAATTGGCAGAGCGAGTTCTTCGGCAACGTGTTCCAACCCAACCCGAACGACACGCTCAACTTCGGCCAGAACGCACGCATCACCCAGGACAGTTACTACCTGGTCGACCTGATGGCCCGCTACCGCTTCAACGAGCACCTGAGCACCACGCTGAACGTGAAGAACCTGTTCGATAAAAAGTACTACACGGGCCTGGGCAACTTCGGCACCGGGTTCTACGGCGAACCGCGCAGCCTGCAACTGGCGACTAAATGGGACTTCTAGGCTGACGGCCCCGGCAGTCTGTGCAATGATCCTCCCTCGATCTCCCGAGGGATGGAGCCGCCGCCATGTCGCTGAACACCGCCACTCACCCCGCGCAAGCGCCGCGCTTCTGGCGCGACGAGCGCTTGCCGTTCATCGAAGCGCGGACCATCGCCGATGGGCGCAAGGTCACCTACACCCGCCACGCCCACGAGCATTTCTCCATCGGCGCGATCACCACCGGGCGCAGCTATTACCACTACGGCGCGGACACCTTCCAGATCAGCGCCGGCACGGTGGTGCTGATGAACCCCGGCGATGTGCATGCGTGCAACCCGATCCACGACCAACCCTGGTCGTATCACATGCTCTACCTCGACACGCCCTGGCTGACGGACCTGCAATACCAGTTGGGCTTCAGCACCGACCAGGGTTATCGACCGTTCAATACGCCCTATACCCGCGACCCGGTGCTGTACAACGGCCTGATCGAGCTGTACCGGACGCTGTTGGATGAGCACGCCGAACTCCTGCAAAAACAGAGCATGCTGGTGAGTTATTTCAGCGAGGTGCAGCAGCGCCTGAACCCTTCGAACACGCCGGTGCGGGAGGTCAATCACAAGCTGGAACGCGCCGCCGAGTACATCCGCGAACACTGCACCCAGGCCTTGAAACTCGAAGACATCTGCCTGGCGGCCGAGCTGTCGCCGTCTTATCTGATCCGCGCCTTCAAGCAGTATTACGGCTTGACGCCCCATGCGTTTCTGGTGAACCGGCGCATCCAGTTCGCCCGCACCCAATTGCGCAACGGCGAACTGATCGCCGACGTCGCCCTGGCCGCCGGCTTCGCCGACCAGGCGCACTTCCAGCGCACCTTCAAGCTGCACTTCGCCGCCACGCCGGGGCAGTACCGCGACCTGCTCAAGCCATCAGCAAATAACCCACACTGGCCACCAGCAACGCGGCCATCGAACGGTTGAACACCCGCACGCCCTGCGCGTTGCCGAGGTAACGGCGCAAAAACGTGCCGGCGTAGGCCCAGCAGGCTACCGACAGGTAGCAGATCACCAGGTAGAGCGCCGCAAACAGCCACACTTGCCGGGCGTCGCCATCCGCGACAAACAACCCCATCCCCGCCACGCAGGCCAGCCAGGCCTTGGGGTTCAGCCATTGCATGATCGCGCCGTAGAGCATCGACGGTGCCGTTGCGGTGCCTTCGGCGTCCAGCCGGCCATCGTCCACCGCAAGTTTCCAGGCCATGTACAGCAGGAAGGCGACCCCGCCCCACTGGATCAACTGGGTCAGAATGGGCCAGCGCAGCAGCACTTCATGCAGCCCCAGGCCGATCAGCACCAGCAACAGCGTGAAGCCGGTGGCGGCACCGAACACATGTTTCTGGCTGGCGACAAAACCGAAGCGCGCGCCCGAACTGAGAGCGACCACATTCACCGGGCCCGGTGTGATGGAGGTGGCCAACGCGAAGGCGGCCATGGAAAGGATCAAGCTCATTGCGGTTCCCTGTTGTGGTGATGAACAGGGGCCACGGTAAACACCCCGGCGAGCCGGGTATTGAAGAAAATGCCCCTGCTACTCGCCGGTCATGCGTTCCAGGCTGTTGCTCAGGTGCAACAACATCGCGGCGCGGGCGGCGTCGGGGTCCTGGCGACGGATGGCGTTGAGGATCGCCTCGTGTTCCAGGTTGGCCAACTGGCCGAGTTTCATCAGGTCGGTATTGCCGCGCTCTTCGGCGTTGATGCGCGTGCGCGGGATCACCGAGTTGCCCAGGTGCTGGATCACATCGGTGAAGTAGGTGTTGCCGGTGGCCTGGGCAATCAACTGATGGAAGCGCACGTCGGGTTCGACGCTGCTGTCGTTGTTGGCCAGCGAGGCCTGGTAGTCGTCGAGGGCCTCGCGCATGTGCTGCAACTGCACCTCGCTGCGGCGCAGCGCGGCCAGGGCGGCGGCCTGGGTTTCCAGGCCCAGGCGCAACTCGAGGATGCCGCGCACGCTGACCGCGGTGTCGTGGTTCAGGTGCAGGCCCTGGCGCTGGTCCCGCGCCAGCACAAAGGTGCCCACCCCGTGCCGGGTTTCCACCAGCCCTGCCGCCTGCAACTTCGACAGCGCCTCACGCACCACCGTGCGACTGACACCGTACTCGCCGACGATGGCCGACTCGGAGGGCAGCTTCTCGCCCGGCGCCAGTTGGCCGAGGAGAATGCGCTGGGTCAGCGTGGTCACGATGTCATGGGCCAGGCCCTGGGAGCGCTTGCGGGGGGTGTCGTTGTGCATCGGTCATTCCATCGGTTGGACCCGGTCAATACTAACATCCCCTAGCACCACCTACTTGTATGACAACAAACAAATTACGCCACAACTGCGCCGCGTTTTCATGGAAGCCGGCTTGCCTGCGATTGCATCGGCGCGATTGATTTCATGCGCTATGACGCCTGTAAAACAGGATTGCCAGCCCTGTCGCGTGCTCGTACAGCCAAAATTTACGTTGCGACGCGGAAAAAAGCAGTTGTATGATGTCTATCAAGTTGCCAAGCACCCCCGGCAGCCCTGAACCCATCCCCGCACAACAATAATCCGTGGGAGTTCTACCCCGTGACCTCTTCCAACCCTGCGACAGCTGCGCCTGCCCTCGACCCCGTCCTGGCCCGCGCGATCAAGAAAGTGAAGCAGCATGTGCTGCCACTGTTCGTGATCATGTTCATCGTCAACTACATCGACCGCGTCAACATCGGCTTTGTCCGCACCCACATGGAACACGATCTGGGCATCGGCGCGGCCGCTTACGGTTTCGGCGCCGGCTTGTTCTTCATCGGCTATGCGTTGTTCGAAGTGCCCTCCAACCTGCTGCTGCAAAAAGTCGGCGCGCGTATCTGGCTGACCCGCATCATGTTCACCTGGGGCATCACCGCGACGCTGATGGCCTTTATCCAGAACGAAACCCACTTCTATATCCTGCGTTTTCTGCTGGGCGTGGCCGAGGCCGGGTTCTTTCCGGGGGTGATCTACTACTTCACCCGCTGGCTGCCCGGGGTGGAGCGCGGCAAGGCGATTGCGATCTTCCTCAGCGGCTCGGCCCTGGCCTCGCTGATCTCCGGCCCGCTGTCCGGCGTGCTGCTGCAAATCAGCGGGCTGGGCCTGCACGGCTGGCAATGGATGTACATCATCGAAGGCATGGCCTCGGTGCTGTTGTGTTTTTTCGTGTGGTTCTGGCTCGACTCCAAACCCCATGACGCCAAGTGGCTCAGCCGCGCCGAACAGGACGCGCTGGTGGGCGAGATCGAGCGCGAACAACGCGAGCGTGACGCCGCCACCACGGTCAAGCCGAGCCTGGGCACGCTGCTCAAGGACCGCCAGATCATGCTGTTCTGCGCCCTGTATTTCTGTATCCAGCTGACTATCTATGCCGCCACATTCTGGCTGCCGAGCATCATCAAGAAGATGGGCGACCTGAGTGACATCCAGGTGGGTTTCTACAATTCCATTCCCTGGCTGATTTCGATCATCGCCATGTATTCGTTCGCGGCCCTGGCCGGCAAGTACAAGCACCAACAGGCGTGGGTGGCCACGGCGCTGTTGATTGCCGCGGCGGGAATGTTTTTCTCCACCACCGGCGGGCCGATCTTTGCCTTTGTCGCCATCTGTTTTGCGGCGATCGGGTTCAAGTCGGCATCGTCGCTGTTCTGGCCGATCCCCCAGGGCTACCTGGATGCGCGCATCGCCGCGGCGGTGATCGCGCTGATCAACTCCATCGGCAACCTCGGCGGGTTTGTCGCGCCCACTACCTTCGGCTTTCTGGAGCAGACCACCGGGTCGATCCAGGGTGGTTTGTATGGGCTGGCCGGCACCTCGATCCTCGCGGCCATCCTGGTGTTCTTCGCCAAGACCCGGCCCGGCGCCCAGAGCCCGAGCGTGCTGCACCCCGCCCCCGTCTTGAGCAAATAAGGAAGCGTTTTGATGAATACAGAACACCAGCACCACGCCAGCCATGCCCCCATCGTCACCCACCTGCAAGTGATCCCGGTGGCCGGCCACGACAGCATGCTGCTCAACCTCAGCGGCGCCCACGGGCCGTTTTTCACGCGCAATATCGTGATTCTCAAGGACAGCGCCGGGCACATCGGCGTGGGCGAAGTACCGGGCGGCGAACGCATCCGCGAAACCCTGGAAGACGCGCGCAGCCTGGTGATCGGCAAGCCGATCGGCGCGTACCAGAGCATTCTCAATGCCATGCGCCGCACCTTTGCCGCCCGCGACAGCGGCGGCCGCGGCCTGCAGACGTTCGACCTGCGCATCACCATCCACGCCGTCACCGCGATGGAAGCGGCGCTGCTCGATCTGCTCGGCCAGTTCCTTGAAGTGCCGGTGGCCGCCCTGCTCGGCGAAGGCCAGCAGCGCGACGCGGTGAAGATGCTCGGCTACCTGTTCTACATCGGCGACCGCCAGCAGACCGACCTGGCCTACCGCAGCGAAGCCGATGGCGACAATTGGTGCCGCCTGCGCCATGAACCGGCCCTGACCCCGGACGCCATCGTGCGCCTGGCCGAAGCCGCCCAGGCCAAGTACGGCTTCAACGACTTCAAGCTCAAGGGCGGCGTGTTGCGCGGCGCCGAAGAAATCGAAGCGGTCACGGCCCTCGCCGAGCGCTTCCCCGACGCACGCATCACCCTGGACCCGAACGGCGCCTGGTCACTCAAGGAAGCCATCGCCCTGTGCCGCGACCAGCATCGCGTATTGGCCTACGCCGAAGACCCATGCGGCGCGGAAAACGGCTATTCGGGCCGCGAAGTCATGGCTGAATTCCGCCGCGCCACCGGCCTGCCCACCGCCACCAATATGATCGCCACCGACTGGCGCGAAATGGGCCACGCGATCCAGTTGCAATCGGTGGACATTCCCCTCGCCGACCCGCACTTCTGGACGATGCAAGGCTCGGTGCGCGTGGCGCAGATGTGCCATGAATGGGGCCTGACCTGGGGCTCGCATTCCAACAATCACTTCGATATTTCCCTGGCGATGTTCACCCAGGTGGCCGCCGCCGCACCGGGCGACATCACCGCGATCGACACCCACTGGATCTGGCAGGACGGCCAGCGCCTGACCAAGACGCCGTTGCAGATTGTCGACGGTCACATCCAGGTGCCTACCAAGCCGGGGCTGGGTGTCGAGATCGACATGGACGCGGTGGCCCAGGCCCACGAACGCTACAAAGACATGGGCCTGGGTGCGCGCAATGACAGCGTGGCCATGCAGTTCCTGATCCCCGGTTGGAGTTTCGATAACAAGCGCCCGTGCCTGGTGCGCTGAGCGCCGATCCCGGCCAGCCTCAACCGTGAATCAACGAAACGTGCGCGCCCACCCCGGCGCGCACGCCCTCGGCCACCGCCAGCGCCACGGAACCGGCGGCAAGGGACGCATCGCCACAGGCAAACACGCCGGCCACGGAGGTCTGGCGGGTTTCGTTGGTGTGCAGGTATGGGCCGGTGGGGCCGTCGGCCAGCACACAGCCCAACTGCTCGGCCAAGGGGCTGAGGCGAGTGCGGGACATCGTGAATACGCCGTCCAGTTGAATCACGCGGCCATCAGCCAGTTCCAGAGCCACGCGCTCACCGCTGATCCGTGTCACCGCCGTGCGCTCCACGCGGACCCCGCGTCGATCCAACTGCGCCTGTTGCTCGGCATCCGGGGTGAACACGCCGTTGGTGAACAAGGTGGTGGTGCCCCAGTCCGGCAACATCAGCGCATGGTGCATCGCCAGCGGCGAGGTGGCCAACACACCGATGCGACCTTGATCCAGCTCATAGCCGTGGCAGTAAGGGCAATGAAACACGTGCTTGCCCCAGCGTTCCGCCAAGCCTTCGAGGGCGGGCAATTCGTCCACCACCCCGGTGGCGAGGATCAGGCGTCGCCCCTCGAATCCGCCGTTGTATTGCGTGTGCACCCTGAAGCCGCCCGGCGCCGTAGCCGCCTGTAATACGCTGTCCTGCACCCAGGTGACGCTCGGATACTCCATCAGTTGGCTGCGACCTTCGGCGGCAATGACGTCCGGCGCCTGGCCGTCCTGGCTGAGAAAGCCATGGGCGGTGGCGGCAAACCGATTGCGCCGCTGCCCCGCGTCGATCACCAGAACCTTGCGTCGCGCCCGCGCCAATTGCAGGCCGGCGGACAAGCCGGCATAGCTGCCGCCCACGATAATGACGTCATGCATCATGAAAGTGCCCCTTGTCAGGTGCGCGCGGTTATCCGCGCGCTTTCACGACACACCATAAGTTACGTAAAAATAGCACGTCAAGTGTCTCGCAACTTTTTGGGTTACGAAGGATACTTTCGACCGAATCGACTTGAGGTTTTTTGATGAGAAACGACACCCGCCTCTCGCGCATGCTGCATGTGCTGATCCATATGGACCGCCATGAAGCGCGCGCCACCTCGGAGACCATCGCGCAGATGCTCGGCACCAACCCGGTGGTGGTGCGGCGCACACTGGGGCTGCTCAAGGAAAAAGGCTATGTCCGCTCGGAAAAAGGCCATCAGGGCGGCTGGACCCTGGGCAAACCCTTGAGTGAAATCACCTTGCTGGATATCCACAATGCCTTGGGCACGCCGTCGATATTCGCCATCGGCCTGTCCACCGACCACCCGCAATGCCTGGTGGAACAGGCAGTGAACGCGGCACTGAGCGACGCGTTCGACCAGGCCCAGGCACTGTTACTGGCGCGGCTGGGGGATGTGACGCTGGCGCAGTTGGCCGAGGATTTCGACGAGCGTTGCCGCCTCGCCCCGGCGCCCTGATCGCACTATAGCCGGCGCTTGCGCAACCACTGCAGGAACCCCTTTTTCACCGGCACCACCGGTGCTTCCTGGGTCAGGGTCTGCGCCGCATGTATGCGGAAATCCAGCAGCGCTTTCATCGCTTCGCCGATGTCATGCCGCGCATCCAGGCACGGCTTGAGGTATTCCTTCTCGATGCGATAGAGGGTGCAGAAGGTCTTGGCGCGAAAGTCCGCCAGCGTGGCCTCGTCGGACAAGATCCCAGCCTCGCCGATCACCTCCCCCGGCCCCATGCGCCCGGCTTCGAACATGTGCCCAGCCTTGTCCAGCATCACCGAGACCACGCCGGATTCGACGATAAACAAATGATCGCTGACCTCCCCCGCCGGCAGGATCACCGCGCCGGCACGGTAGCTGTGCAGGGTCATGTTCTGGCTGAAGGTGTCTTTTTCTTCCTGGCGCAGGGTGGAGAAAATCGACGAGCGCTCCAGCAACGCCCGCGCCCCCGACAGCGCCGGCGGCGCGCTGCTTTCGGTGGCAGACAGCAAACCGACGCCCGCCGCCTGCAAGTGCCGGAAAGCCAGGTCGTACAGCTGGTTGCGCACTTCGCGCTTGAGCGGCATCGACGGCACAAAGCCGCTGATTTCATACTCCACGCCGTCGCTGGCCGAGGTTTTGAACGCCACGCTCGGCGCCGGTTTGGCCAGCAGCGGCCGGCACCCTTGCATCGCCCGCTCCAGCGCCTCGATCACGGTTTGCGGGCGGGCGTGGGGGCTGACTTGCAGGCTGACCGACAGGCCGAACATATCCGCCGGGCGCGAAAAGTTGACGATCTTGGCCTTGGCCGCCAACGAATTGGGGATCACCGCCATGCTGCCCTGGGAGGTCTGCAACCGCGTAGCGCGCCAATCGATATCGGTGACGCGCCCCTCGGTGCCGTCGATGGAAATCCAGTCATCGAGCTGGTACGGCTTGGTGGTGTTGAGCACGATCCCGGAAAACACATCGCTGAGGGTGCTTTGCAGCGCCAGGCCGACGATGATCGCCACCGCACCGGAGGTGGCGAGCACGCCCTTGACCGGCAGGTCGAGCACGTAGGCCATGGCGGCGATGATCGCAATCAGGAAAATCACCGCGCCCAGCAGGTCCTGCAACAGCCGACCGGTGTGGCCCACGCGCTGCATCATCACCGCGCCGAGCAACACCGTCAGGGTCCGCGCCGCGAACAGCCACCAACCGATCTGCAACGCGGTGGCGGCCAGGTGCAGCGCGGTGTTGTCGGCATACGGCGCGACGAGCATCGGGTTCATGCCGTCGTTGAACAACACGGCGCTGAACACCGCAAAAATCACCAACCGCGCCGCCAGCTTCCAATTGGCCAGCTCAGCGGAAATCAAGCGCCACACACCGATGTCGATAAAGATCAGCGCCAGGGCGCACAACATGGGGTGATCAGCGATAAATGAGGGCATCCAGGCGACTCCAGGGTGAATGCCGAGAAGATCGCATGAAATGGGGATGTGGGGGTATAGCGCGGAGCAAAATGCGGGTGGGAAATTGCACCGTATCTGACCACCTGATTGCATCAGCACTGACCAGGCGTTTGCAGCGCGCCGGATTATCTAGACACCTTGTAAACTCATATTGATGTTTCTTCAGACCGCTATGCCACATCGCTTACACAAAGGAGTTCCCTATGCGTAAGGATTACCTCGCCTTTTTTATCTCGCTCTTTCTATCGAGGCTGGCGGATCAGATCCTGTTGTTTATTGTGCCGCTGGTGGTGTTCCAGACCACCAACAGCGCTTCATGGGCAGGGCTAGCGTTTTTCGTCGAATCGCTGCCGCGATTTCTCGCGTTCCCGCTGTGCGGCGCGCTGTGCGACAAGTACCCGCCTATTAAGATCCTGCATATCAGTCAGGTCTACCGGGCATGGCTCTGTGTGCTGGGGGTGGTGCTCTACGGAATCTTTGGTGGCATCGGTTGGGTAGTGGTGCTGTCGGCACTGTGCGGGGTGCTGACCACGCAAGGCATCATGGCTCGCGAAGTGCTGATGCCGCATATCTTCCAGCACTACAGCTACACCAAGACGTTGTCCTACTCCCAGATCGCCGACCAGGCGGGACTGGTCCTCGGGCCTCTGGTGGCGGCACTGATGCTTGAGGTTTGGGCTTGGCACTGGGTGGTGCTTTGGATCGCCGGATTGTTCCTGCTGGCAGACATGAGCATGCTGGCGTGGCAACGTCTTAGCCGTATGACGCTAGAGGTGTTCGAGCAGCATCAAGACATCTGGCTGCAGCCCTTGAGGATCGCTTTTGGGCATATCCGTAGCCTGGCGGAATTGAAAAAAATCATCATTCTGGCGGTAGGCGTCAACCTGATCGTTGGTGTCACCTTGGCAACTTCGGCGGCCATGGTGATCGGCCAGTACAGCGCCGGCAAGGATAGCTATGCAGGGCTTCAGGCGGCGGGTGCGGTGACAACAATCGTGATCCTGTTCCTTCTCGCTCGGGTGGTGCTGCCTCTGCGAGTCCTCGGGGGTGTCGGATATTCGATGATCGCAACGGGGGCATTCATCAGCGCCCTGAGTCCGAGTCTGCTCGGCTATGTGCTGGGTTTCCTGTTGATCGCAGGCTTCGACAAAATGTTCAACGTCTACATACGCACTATCCGGCAGCGGGTGATACCGCCTCAGGACTTCGGCAAGACGGTAGGTGTGATCACGCTGCTGAACAACATGTCCCAGCCTCTGGCAGGTTTACTGGTGGCTTTGTTAGCTGCGCCCTTGGGCACCCAGACCGTAATCCTGATTTTGGCCGTGTTAACGACTATTCTTGGGACATTTGCCCTGTGGTGGTTCGCAAAGGCTCGCGGCCCATCCCCGAGCTTGATTCTCGAAGCTGACCAAGAAACCGGAAAAAAGAAAGTTGCGTCGGCAGGCTTGTAAGCATATTCCAAGGAAGCATACGGATCATGTCCGCAAAGAAGAGTCTGCCGGTTCGAACTCATGATCGCCGCCGAACGTTTACAGCATAACGACCACTCTCGGCCTCACGGGTCAAGTCCATGCAATTACGCATGTGGGGGCTTGCCCGCTCCCACATTAGGCTTGGCGTCAACCTTTCAGTGCTGCATCTGCCCGAAATGACCGGAGTGGAAATCAGCAAACGCCTGATGGATCTCCTGCTCGGTATTCATCACGAACGGACCATGGCCGACGATAGGCTCTTCGATCGGTTCGCCACTGAGCAGCAGCACCCTGGCGTCGTCGCTGGGCTCCAGGGACAGTTGCGTGCCGTCGCGCTCAAACAGTGCCAATTGCCCCTGGCGCGCGATTTCTGCGCCATTGACCAGCACCGTACCGCGCAAGATCACCAGCGCGGTGTTGCGTCCGGCGTGCAGGTCCAGGGTCAGCGCCTTGCCGGCGTTGAGGCGCAGGTCCCATACGTCGATCGGCGTGAAGGTGCGCGCCGGGCCTTTGGTGCCCGCGAACTCACCGGCAATCAGGCGCAGCTGGCCAGCCTCATTGGCCAGCGGCAGCAGCGGAATATCGCCGTCGCCAATCGTCTGGTAACCGGCGTCGGCCATTTTGTCCTTGGCCGGCAGGTTGACCCACAGTTGCACCATCTCCAGCACCCCGCCGCTACGGGCGAAGGCTTCGGAGTGGAACTCTTCGTGGAGGATGCCCTTGGCGGCGGTCATCCATTGCACGTCGCCGGGGCCGATCGTGCCGCCAGCCCCGGTGGAGTCGCGGTGCTCGACTTCGCCGTCGTAGACGATGGTCACGGTTTCAAAGCCGCGATGCGGGTGCTGGCCGACGCCGCGACGTTGTGTGGTCGGGGTGAAATCGGCCGGGCCCGCGTGGTCCAACAACAGGAAGGGGCTGATGTGCTTGCCCAGGGTGTCGTAGGAAAACAGCGTGCGTACCGGAAAACCGTCGCCGACCCAGTGGGCGCGGGGGCTGGTGTAGATGCCGATGAGTTTTTTCATGGTGTACCTCCAAAGTGCCTACACCATAAGTCCCAAGGGCCTTGGGGACTAGCCGGCAACCGCGGCGTTGTTCGTTCTATGCATAGGACAATCAGCACGTCCTCAGTTTGTTTTTGCTGGCTGGGGACGCCGTCCCACTAGACCGACCTCAACCAAGGCCCCTGCACCGCGCTGACCCGATTGCGCCCGCTGCTCTTGGCGTCATATAACGCCTGGTCGGCATCGTTGAGCCAACTGGTCGAATCGCTATGCCCGACCCGATAAGGCGCCAGGCCGATGCTCAAGCTGACACGCAGGGTCGGGTCCTGGGCATAGGCCAGCGCATTGAAGCGATCGCGCAGGGTATCCATCACTTGCGTGGCGCGGTTGAGCGGCACGTCCGGCAGGATCACGCAGAACTCGTCACCGCCGTAGCGTCCGGCCAGGTCGGTGGCGCGCAGGTTCTGGCGCAGCACTTTGCTGAGCTGGCGCAGGACGAGATCGCCGGTGACATGGCCGTAGGTGTCGTTGATCACTTTGAAATGATCGATGTCGATCAGGGCAATCACCGCGCCCTGCTGCCCGCCGTGGCAGCGCTGGAACTCGATGTCCAGATGGCCCTTCCACGCGCCATGGTTGAGCAGGCCGGACAAGCTGTCGGTGCGACTCAGGGCCAGCAGCTCACGCTTGTGCCCGGCCAGGGACACCGCCTGGCGATAGCAAATCCAGCCCAGGGCCAGCGGATACAGCATCAGGATCGGTAAACAGGCATACAACTGCGCCTGGCTGGTCATGCCGATGAAGGCCGGGGTGAAGATCAGCAGCGACACGCCGACGCCCAACGCCTGCGCCACCCAGCCCGCCAGCATGAAACGGGGACCACCGATGGCCACATTGTTCATGGTCATCATCGACAACGTGGTGACGCTGGGCAGTGGGTTGAAGTGCATGGCACCGACCCAGAAGCCACCGCAAAACGAATCGAACAGCAGGTTGTGGCGCTCGCAACGCAATGTGTTGGCGCTGCGGCGTGCCCATTGATAAGCCAGGTGCGGCCAGACAAAGCCGTTGATCAGCATCAACGCCCACACCCAAAGCGGTGGGTTCAACGCAGACATGCCAAAGGCCACGCAGGCAAAGCCAAGTGTCAGCCCCAACGTGCGGGTTTTGTACAAGCGGGTAGCGAGCGGAACTCCATTTCCTCCGGCGGCTGGCATGGTGAGGTGCGATCCTGGGTAGGTGCCTGGAGTCTATCAGGGCAACAGCATATCGCCACTACCCCTTGTAAGCTCAGCGCCGTCAGTGGGAAAAGCCCCGCGCCAGCATCCCGGCGACGCCCAGCAACAACAATGCCGTGATCCGTTGCAACCAGACCCGCCGCCGGGGGTTTTCCAGTACCGGCTTGATGCGCTGGCCGAAATAGCCATACAGGCAGCCGCTGGCGAACTGCAGCACCAGAAAGGTCAGCCCGAGGATAGCGATGTCCGCCATCGAGTTGTGCTCCCCGGCCCCGGCGAATTGTGGGAACACGGCGCTGAACATAATGATCGCCTTGGGGTTGGAAAACCCGGTCAGCAAGCCCTTGCCGAACAGACTGCGTGCGCCTTCCACGGCAACGACCCCGTCGATGGACACGCCGCTGCCGGTCCACTGTTTGTAGGCCAGGTAGAGAATGTAGGCGACGCCGACCATCTGGATACCCTGGGTGATGGCGAGGTTGCCTTTGATCAATTCCGAGAAACCCACGGCAAAGATCAGAATAGAGACCAGGTACGACACACTGGCGCCGAGCTGCGCCGGGATCGAGCCGCGCAAGCCGTCCTTCAAGCCCAGGCTCAACAGCAGCAAGGTCATGGGGCCGGGGCTGAACGTCACGGTGGCGCAAAACAGCAGAAAGTAGAGAAACGAAGAGAGCGTCAACGCGCTTGTCATAGCCTTGGACCTTGGGAAGACAGCCGGAAAGTGGCGGGATAGCCGGCAGTCTAGGGCCGCGGCATTGCGCAGGGCAGGTAAAGTAAGGCCTAATCCGGCCCTACTTCACCGGTAAAATCACCAGCAAAGACAAGGAAGCCGCATGTTTGTATCCGCCATCGCCTTTCGGGCTGGCGCACCCAAGGTGCAACAGATCGTCGAGGCGTTCAGCCAGGCCATCGAGAACGGCGAATGGGCGCCCGGCAGCAAGTTGCCGTCGGTGCGTGAACTGACCCAGACCCTGGGCGTGAGCAAGTTCACCCTCAACGAAGCGCTGGACCGCCTGCGCGGGCGCAACCTGTTGACCTCGAGCCAGGGCCTTGGCCACTTTGTGACAACAGACATCATCCGCGCCGCCTCGACGAGCTGGGTCGACCTGTTGCCCCAGGACTTGCTCAGCGTGTTACGCCGGCCGTTGGTCACCGTCAATGGAGATCTGCGCCCCGGTGGCGGGCATTTGCCGGAGGAGTGGCTGAACAGCGAGGCGCTTCGCCAAGCCATGCGTAGCGTGGTGCGCGCGCCGTCGCTGCGCCTTGCCGGGATGGGCACGCCGGCCGGGTTCCTGCCGTTGCGCCAGGCATTGCAACACAAACTGCATGCCGAAGGGTTGTCGGTGCCGGTGGAGCAAATCATCACCACGCCCAACACCCTGCAAGGCCTGGACATGCTCATGCGCCTACTCGCCCGCCCCGGCGACACGGTGCTGCTCGACGCGCCCTGCTACTTCAACTTCCACGCCAACCTGGCCCTGCACGGGGTCAAGGTGGTGACGATCGAGCGGCGCCCGGATGGCTTCGATTTCGACGCCCTCGAACAGTTGCTGGCCGAACATCGCCCCAGCCTGTACCTCACCACCAGTGTGTTGCATAACCCCACCGGGCACTCTTTCAGCCCCAGCCAGGCGTTTCGTCTGCTGCAACTGACCCGCCAGTACCACTGCCATATCGTCGAGGATGACCTCTACGGCGACCTGCACCCCAACCCGCCGCCGCGCCTGGCCACCATCGCCGGCCTGGACCAGGTCACCTACCTGTCGGGCTTCTCGAAAATCCTCAGCGCCAACACCCGCGTCAGCTACGTGGTGGCCGCGCCGCAACTGGCGGCCAACCTGACCCATATGAAGTTGATGAGCGGCGGCGTGACCTCGGAGCTGTTCGAGCAGATCGTCTACCGCATGCTCAGCGAAGGCAGTTACGCCCGACACCGCAAGCGCATGGTGCAGCGCTTGCTGGAAGCCGGTGCGCGTGTCGAACAATGGCTCAAGCGCTGCGGCTGTCAATTGCCGATGGCGTATGAAGGCGGCATGTTCATCTGGGCCCGCCTGCCGCCGGGGGTGAACGGCGAACAGTTGGCCCAGGAGGCGTTGAAGCAGAACATGGTGCTGGCACCGGGGGCATTGTTCGGTTACGACCCGGCGCTGCCTGATTCGATGCGCTTCAATGTGGCCCACAGTGACGGGCCCGGGGTGCAACAAGCCTTCGAAACGCTGTTGCTCAAGGCTGTGCGCGAGCCGCGATCACTATCGACATGAAGGCTCATCGGCGATGCGCCAACGACCTGACGCAGCGATCGCCCAGGCTTTGCACGCCCTGCACGAGCACCACCAACACCACCACCGTCACCACCATGATCTGGTTGTTGAAACGCTGGTAGCCGTAGCGAATCGCCAAGTCGCCCAACCCACCGCCGCCGATCACCCCGGCCATGGAGGAAAAGCCGATCAGCATCACCAGGGTCAACGTGACCCCGGCCACCAGCGCCGGCAAGGCTTCGGGCAGCAGCACCTTGAAAATCACATGGCGGATATCGCCGCCCATGGCCACGATTGCCTCGATGCGGCCCTTGTCCACGTCATCCAGGGCGGTCTCGACGATGCGTGCGAAAAACGGAAAAGCACCGATGGTGATCGGCACCACCGCCGCCGTGCTGCCCAGGGTGGTGCCGACAATCAGGCGGGTCAGCGGAATCAGCGCGATCAGCATCACCACAAACGGCAGCGAACGCCCGAGGTTGATCACCGCACCCAACGCACGGTTGAGCCTTGGCAACGGCAACAGCCCACCCGCGCGGCTGATAAACAGCAGCACGCCCAATGGCAGGCCGATCAACAAGGTGAACAGCCCCGCCAGCAGCACCATGTACAGGGTTTCGCCGGTGGCGTTGAGCAGCAGTTGGAGAACTTCATCCCAGTCGGTTTTCATCCCGCCCTCACCACCTGCAGGTTGGGCGCCAGCGCACGGCCCAGGCGCGAGGACGGGTCGGCCTGCAGTTGCAGCAGCGTGCCGCTTTCCACCACGCGCCCCGCCGCCAGGGAAACCGCGCTGTCGCAGATCGCCTTGACCACGTCCAGCTCATGGGTGATCAACACGATGGTCACCCCCAGTTGCCGGTTGATATCGCGCAACAGCGCCAGGATCGAAGCGGTGGTTTCCGGGTCCAGGGCGCTGGTGGCTTCATCCGACAATAAATACGCCGGGCGCGCGGCCAGTGCGCGAGCGATGCCGACACGCTGCTTCTGCCCACCGGAGAGTTGCGACGGAAACGCCGCCGCCTTGTCGCTCAAGCCAACCAACGCCAGCAACTGCGCCACCCGCGCGACGCGCTCGTTCTTGGGCACCCCGGCGATCTCCAACGGCACCGCGACGTTATCCGCCACGTTGCGCGAGTGCAGCAGGTTGAACCCCTGGAAGATCATGCCGATGCGCTGGCGTTGCTGGCGCAGCGCCTTGCCGGTTAACCGGGTCAGGTCCTGGCCATCCATGAGGATGCGCCCGGACGTCGGCCGCTCCAACAGATTAAGGCAGCGCAGCAACGTGCTTTTACCGGCGCCGCTGCGGCCGACGATGCCAAAGATCGAACCATCGGCGATCTGCAACGACACGTTGTCCAGCGCCGCCGGCTGGCCGTCGGCGTAGGTTTTGCTGACACCCTCGACGACGATCATTCGAGCGCCACCGGGATCACCGAGCCGGCATATTTCTCGCTGATGAACTTGGCCACCGCCGGCGAGCGCAGGTCTTTGGCCAGTTGCTGGATGCGCGGGTCCTGCGCCAGTTTGGGCGTGGTCACCAGGATATTTGCGTAAGGGTTGCCCTGAGCCTTCTCCAGCCCCAGCGCATCCTTGGCCGGTTGCAGCCCGGCTTCCAGGGCGAAGTTGCCATTGATCACTGCCAGGTCGACATCCTCCAGCGCCCGGGGAATCTGCGGCGATTCGATTTCCAGGATCTTCAGGTGCTTGGGGTTCTCGGCAATGTCCTTGGGCGTGGCCTGGTCCTTGGACGCATCGTTGAAGCCCGGTTTGAGGGTGATCAGGCCATTGGCTTGCAACAGGTACAGGGCGCGACTGAGGTTGGTGACGTTATTCGGCACGGCGACGGTGCCTTTGTCCGGCACCTGGTCGAAGCGGGTGTGGCGGTGCGAATAGATCCCCAACGGTTCGATATGCACGGTGGCGGCTACCGCGAACGTCTGGCCGAGCGCCTGTTCCTGGGCCTTGAGATACGGCAGGTGCTGGAAGTAATTGGCGTCGACATCGCCATGGGCCAGCAACTCATTGGAGTTCACGCCGCTGGGGATCTCGATGATGTTCAGCTTCAGGTCCGGGTCGAGCTTCTGCACGTATTCGAGGATTTGCGCATGGGGAATCGGGTCGGCAGCGACGCGCAAGGCATCGGCGGCCGCCACATTGAAAGCGCTCAGCAAGGCCGCCAGGGTTAGTGTGAAGGTCTTCAACAGAGTGATCTCCTGATCAGGCGGACAGTGCATGGGGCAGTGTGGCGTCGGCGTAGAAACGCTGGGCCACATCCGGGTGGGAACGCAGGCGGCCCTTGAGGTAGTTCCAGCCGACGTCGCGCAGCAACGGGTTGCGCGGGTCGCTGGTGGGGCCGTGGGCATCGCGCAGCAGTTCGGGCGCCAGCGGGTACACCGGCACCACCGCATCCAGCTGCGCGCCGAGGAAAAACGCCAGGGACACGCGCTCGCGGCCCACCGGCGGCGACACCACGCGGTGGACCGTGGCGCGCAGATAGCCGTTACTGGCCAGCTCGAGCAATTCGCCGATATTCACCACCAGCGTGTCGGGCCGCGGCGCGGCGTCGATCCAGCGCCCCTCCTCCACTTCCACCTGCAAACCGGCCTGCTGGTCTTGCAGCAGGAAACTCAGGAAGCCGGAGTCCTTGTGCGCGCCAACGCCCTGGCGACTCTGCCCGGCGTGGCGACCGGGGTAGCGGATCAGCTTGATATGTTCGTTGGGCTTGTCGCCGTACAGCGCGTCGAATGCATTTTCGGGCAGGGACAAGGCCTGGGCGAACGCGCGCAGCAGGCGCAACGACATCCGGGTCATCGCGTGCTGCCAGGCCAACACCCGAGGTTTGAGCTCGGGCAGCGCCGCCGGCCATTGATTGGGGCCTTGCAGGCGCGCCCAGGCCGCGGGGTGTTGCGCGACGGCCAAGGGTTCGCGCTCGGCACCAACGTCGAACTGCTCACGCAGGTCCGGCTGGCCCCGGGTGATTTCCGAGGCCGCGCGGTTATAGCCGCGAAAGTGCGGAGAGTTGATCATCCCGACGGCCAGCTTGTCTGCCTCGGGCAAGGCGAAAAAAGCCCGCGCCTCCTGCTGCACCTCGGCCAGCAACGCCGGGGCGATACCGTGACCGGTGAGGTAGAAGAAGCCGACATGCCGCGCGGCAAAACGCAGCTCATCGAGAAACGCGCTGCGCTGCGCCGGGCTGCCATCGAGCAGCGACAGGTCCAGCAGCGGCAAGGCGGTGATTGATTGCAGCATCGGCGGCTCACTCCATGAACGTCTTGGGGGAGCGACCAAGCTAAACGATCTTAAAAAACGGTAATAAATACCTTTTTAGAATTAGCTTAAGCCGTCGTCGGATCCGGGAGGACCGCGCAGGTAAAGCGCAGAATCGACAGCACCGGGCAGGCGTCGGTGGCAAATTGCTGGCGGTTTAAGGCAATTAGTCGCCCCCTCACCTGGCCTCATTTATAGAAAAAATTAAATCGCCATTGGCCTAAAAACCAATTGACCTAAGATACTTATCGCACACTAACAATCTGCACTAGCATATGTGTACACCCATGCAAACGCCGCACCCGCAACACCTCCCTCGCACCCCGCTGCAGCCTTTAGAATAAAGCTACGAATGTTAAAATTTGTCACGTTTTGGCGGAATCAATTCGATTAGTATCTAACGCTAGCAGCGATTGAACTGTCGGCCTTGCATGCCAGAAAAGGGAGTAGGTGATGCATTTTTCCAACGTCCTCGCTATTGCACGGACTACGTCTAAAACTGAGGATTTCAGAGCACTTATAGTTCGCACTGTACCGAATGATTTAAAAGTCGATACACGCAGCTACGGTCAACTAGTCGGTCACCATGAAGATCACGCCGATTATCGCGCCATCGTCATAGAAATCGACACGCCTTCTGCCAGCAGTCAAACCCTGGACATCATAAAAAAAACCAGGCATAAAAACCCGACTGGCCTGATAGTTGTCTTCATCACGTTCGCCTCTACTCAAAGTAAAACCAAATATTATTTGGCCGGCGCGGACTACTGCCTAAAAGTCACCGAAACCTCCCCTGAAGAAAAGTTGAGTTTAGTCGAGGCGTTTCTCAATGAAACGTATCGCTTGGACTGCTGCAAACTTATTCTCGATCAGGACCGGATGTGCATTTACGGCAACGGTCAGAAACTTGAGATTTCCTTCATCGAAATGAAAGTTCTCGAGGCACTGATCTATAACCGACTGCTCAGTCACGATGAAATCGCCAATGTTATGGGGCTCAACACCAAATTCTACGACTCCCGAGCCCTGGAAAAATCCATCAGCCGCCTGCGCAGCAAAATCAAGGCGCGCTATGGCGAAAATATCATTCAGAACATCCGTGGCTACGGTTACAAGTTGAGCCGTGGGATTATTTCCGCCCAGTATTTGCACCCAACCCAGGAGAGATAGCGTCGTGAATAACGAGAAAATATCGCCTGTCACAATAGCCCAACCCAAGCTCTTCAGACAAGCGATAGTTGAGCGCAGCTGCGCACTTTGGGGCAATGAGATTCGCGTAACCAGCGCACATAATCTGCTCAATCTCCCAGAGCATTCGCAGCCTTTGTATAGCGCTCAACTTAAATGCGCCTACCGTGACGCCCTGTCGCGCATCGACCCACGCATGACTGCCGATTTCAGCCATTTACCACTTGCTTCTGCACAGCCGGTGACTCATAAATTTCTGCGCATCGAGCAATCAGCGCTTATGTCCGAAGACACGCTCAAGGAACTTATCCAGGTCGCGCATGTCTTGGAAAGCTATAAGCAGCAACTCGTTATCACTATAGAAAACCCCTTGGACGCACTTCCCGGCCCCACAGAACGCCGCGCGATGGTGCGCCAACTGTATAACCTCAAAGACCGCAGCAGTATCAAGCTTGCCTACAATAACTACACACTGGATACAAAGCAGACTGACCTGCTGATCGAACTGAAACTCTATGACTATATAAAAATGCCATTTCCGGATGTGCTCCTGAGACTCAGCCTGAATATACGCTCGGATCTGTTCGACCGGCTCTACGACCGCATGTTAGAACTGATAAGCACCAGCCGAGCCTCATTCATTGCAGACAAAGTTGAATTCTCTGACAGTGCAACACTCGCTAAGCGCTTGCCTTTCAATTACTTTCAGGGCGGTTATTACTCGCCGGCCGAAAATGTATAAAACTCAACCCATAGGACCATGGTAACCACTATGAGCTCACTCAAAAAACACCTATCCACCACTACGCCCACCTTTATTCCGCTGCCCGACTTTGCGTCGCATGCGGAGTTACTCTATGGCGATATCGCTTGCCCGCCGCGAACCAAGACAGCAGAAACCCAGGCAACCAGCACGCCATTGTTTGGCAACCAGTATTTCAATTCGCACTACACTAACAATTCAACGATCGAAAAACCCGACAGCGCCAATAACGCATCAACGCCGGTCATTTACAAAACATTGCAACCCTACAATAAACTGGAACTAAATGTTCAACTCCACAGCACCGACAGGCCTCAAAAAGCGCTGGCGACCCTCACCGAAAAACCTCCGCTACAGGCACCCGACTACTGGACCTTTACACAACATGATCGAATGCTGGTCAAGGGTGGTTTACGCATTTCCTTGACCACGATTGAGTCAGCACTTATCAAAAAAATGTTACACCATGAAGAACGCGTGGTGAGTAAAGAAGAACTTATTCGCAATATTGGTCGCGAACCCGAGTTGTATCGCGGCCTGGAAATGTGCCTCAGCCGACTTCAGGAAAAATTCAAGCGCGTCAACGATGGCGAGCGTTTGTTCCGTTCAGTGAGAAATCGGGGCTATTGCTTGACCCAGAGGATAAAAAACCCCCTGGAACTCGCCCAGCAGTTTCGCTGAAAAAAAATATAATAACTCCAGAGTCGTTAATCTTGGCGTTGATCACGCTCCACTCTCTGCCTTTTTATAACAATCCGTCTCACCCAACAGCCACTTAACTATCGCTATGTGCCTGTTATAACTCGTCAGCTACTGCCCCCTGCCGTTGATTAATATCAATCTGTGCGCGCCTACGCGTGCCTGTCTATTTGGCTGTTTCAATGCCACGCCTCGCTTAAGCCTGCCACCATGAGTGGTCACCACTGGGAGCAGTAGTATGCTGAATAACCGGAGAATGCATCGTAACCTAACACCCAAAGGTCTGACCTTTTGGGGGCAGTGGACGCTGGCGTCAAGTTTGGTCGTCACACTGTTATTTGCATTGGTTATTTTAAAGACTGGCCAGCTGGAATATCCCTACCGGGTATTGGCCGCCTTTAGCATATTGGCCTCGATCCCGGCCTATATGTTATGTGACGTCTACAGCAAGAAAGATGATTACGCGGTGGGACTGGGCCGACTCTTCATGGGTTGGTTACTTACCCTGCTGATACTGGTTGCGGTGGGTATTGCCTGCAATGCTAACGCGTTGTTCCCCATCGAAATCCTGCTACTGTGGGCGGCGATTAGTTATGCCGTGCTGGCGCTCTGTTACATCCCTATCCACAGTCTTTCCCGCTATTACCACGGGCAACTTCACGAGCGACATAAATCGCTGATCGTGGGTACCGGTAAACTTGCTGCCGACCTGGCGAAAACACTTTCCCGGCAAAAACGCTCACCGCTGGTCGGCCTCGTCGGCGCCACGGCGACCGCAGCCCCGGGCGTGCAATCGCAGATACTCGGCGAGCTGCCGGACCTCCCGCAGTTGATCCGGCAGCACGGCATCCGCAGGCTGTACATCACCCATTCGCTGCAGGAAGCCACCCATATCGAGGCGCTGTACATCAACCTGCTGGAGATCAGCGTCGACGTCATCTGGGTCCCCGACCTCAACAACATGCTGCTGCTCAATCACTGCGTGGCCGAGGTGGACGGCCTGCCGGCGATTTTCCTCAATGAAAGCCCGCTGACCAGCCGTCCGACCGCCGCACTGAGCAAGTCGCTGCTGGACAAAAGCGTGGCCTTGCTCGCGCTCATCCTGCTGAGCCCGCTGCTGTTGCTGTTCGCCGTGCTGATCAAACTGACCTCCCCCGGCCCGGTGATCTTCAAGCAGGACCGTCACGGCTGGAACGGCCAGGTGATCAAGGTCTGGAAGTTCCGCTCGATGCGCGTGCATGACGACCACGAAGTACGCCAGGCCAGCCGCCACGATTCACGCATCACCCCCGTGGGGCGTTTCATGCGCCGCACGTCCATCGATGAACTGCCGCAGTTGTTCAACGTGCTGCAAGGGCACATGGCCCTGGTCGGTCCAAGGCCCCATGCGGTTGCGCACAACGACTACTACTCGGGGAAGATTCACGCGTACATGGCGCGCCACCGTATCAAGCCCGGTATCACGGGGCTGGCACAGATCAATGGGTGCCGGGGCGAGACCGAGACCCTGGAGAAGATGCAAAAGCGCGTCGACATCGACCTGCGCTACATCAACACCTGGTCACTGTGGCTGGACATCAAGATCCTGCTGAAAACGCCGTTCACACTGCTGTCCAAAGACATTTACTGAGGCAAACAAAGGGGGACTTCAGGTCCCCCTTTCCTTGTCTATTCAGTGATCTTCTCGAAGTTCCGATAGAACAGGTCACTGTCGCGGCCATCGGTCATCGTATGCAGCGAATACGCGCGATTGAGGCGCGCGCCGCCATCGCGGGTCAGCGGCGCCCACACCAGATTGGCGCGGCGCATCGTCGACAGGCTCATCAGCTCATCAAAGGGAATTGACAGGTAAAGGCCTTTGTCGAAGCTGCCTTCGCCAAAGGCTTCTTTTGACGCGGTGGTGCGGGTGACCCAGGCGCCAACCCGCACGCCATTGTTGAACTCGCGCGACAAGTCCAGGGTGGCGCCCCAGTCCCGGGCCAGGTAGCGACCGACACTCAGCGCACCCTGTGTGTTGAACGGCAAGTCGGTGTAGCCGGTGATATGCCCCGTGACCGTGCGGTAGTCGCGCAGGCTGAAGTCCTGTTCGAACCCGCGCTGGCGCACGTAGTTCAGGTCGGCGCCCAAGGCCCAGCGCTGGCCCATCGGCCGGTACAACACCTCACTGCCGACACCGGCGTACATCGATTCCAGCAACCCGCCGTAGACCATGCCATACAGGTCCTGATCCAGTCGCACCGCGTGGTTGAGCTGGAACGTCGGCACGGTCACGTCAGAGCTGGTCATGTACTTGCGCAGATCGGTACGCACGCGCGGCAAGCCGCTGGGCGCGTCGTAGGTGAAGCCATCGTAGTTGTTCAGCAGGTTGACGCTGAGCAGGCCGCTCCACCAGGTGTTGCGGGTGAAGCGGTATTCGGCGTCGAGGTCGGCGGAAATCTGATACAGCAGGCCATCCGGCCCGCCGACGTTCTGCTTGTAACCCAGCCCGACGCCGTAGCTCAGGGGCTTGGGCGCTTGGGTGTAAAGCAGCGTTTGCGCCGGGGCGCTGGGCGGGTTGACTTCGGTCTGGCGATGCAGGGTCTGCAGGGGCTCGCGTTGGTTGACCACCTCGCGGAACGTCTCGCGGGGCACGCTGGTTTCTTCGATCGGCATGGCATACCGCTCGCTCACCAGGGTGAACCAGCTGATCTGGTCATTGACGCTGTCGTCCAGGATACGGCTGGCGCGCCCCACGGCCTTGGCGCTGTAGAAATAGCGCTGCTGCTCGCCATACACCAACAACTCAGGGCCGCGCTGGGCAATACGCTGCACGTTATAGCCGGCATTGTCCTGCAAACGCTTGGACACCGCGGCCCAATCCACTTGATCCATCGCGACGCTCGGCGCCTGGACGGGCAGCTTGGGGGCCGGCGGGTCGTAGGTTTTGACCGGCGCCTTGCGGCTGACGAAATTGGTGTGCAGGGTGATACCGAACATCGCCGTGTTGCCGCGCTCCCACGCGGCACTCAGGTCGACGGAGTCGGCCACCTTGTAAACCAGCCCGAGGTTGACCGGCGAGTCCTGGCGCAGATGGTTGTTTCGAGGCTCGTTTTGGTAGTCGTTGCCCTCGTATTCCAGCTTGAGGCTCAACGGCGCCCAGGGTGTCTGGTAGGCGACGCCGCCAAACAGGGCGGGCCGGCCGCGGAAGTAACCGTTGGAGAAATTGCCGGAACCTTCGGCGGTGGGCCGCTCGTTGAAGCGATCACTCAGCGCGCCCAGCGGGTTGCCGAAATCGCCCCGGCTGCCCAGGTAACCCCAGGCGATGCCCGCACTGAAATCGAATTCGCCATAACGCTTGTTGGCCACCAGGTACTCGCTGGAAAACAGCCCGGTGCCGCCCAGGTCGAGCATCCCCAGCGCGACCTGGGGCAACCAGTGGCTTTCCTCGTAGAGACGCACTTTGGCGTCGACGGCCTTGTCCTTGTAGCTCTGGCTGCCACTGAACGATTCGGGGCCATAGGGGCGGTTGGTGATGGCGGTGTAGCGAAAGGTGCCTTCGAGCCAGTCCAGCGGTTGCGCGGAAAAACTGTAGCGACTGTAAGGTTCGGTGCGGTTGGCATTGACGCTGAGTTCGCCGGCCGGGGCCATGCGTGCGGTCGGGGTTTGCAACAGCCCGACCCCGCCAAAATCACTCTGGGTGTAACGCGGATCGCCGTGCGCGACGCCACAGGGCACCAGCAGCACGGCTGCAATACATAATTTCAAGGCGTGACCTCAGCCAGGGGTTGGGTGGCAAGAAACTCGGCCAGTTGTTGGTTCAGCTCAGGGGTGGGCGGTTCCAGGTCGTCGCTGCGCAGCGGCACCAGCAGCGTGCTGCCCGGTGCAGGCGCGGCCGCCGTCTCGCGGTTCCAGGGGGCAATGCCCAGGCGCGTGACCAGGCCGTCGGGCTGGATCAGCCACAGATAGTCGACATCGGCCCCCGCCACCGCCGGGCATTCGTCGAGGTAATCGCGTGCCGCCCGCATCGGTTGGAACACCAGGGTGCAAGGCTGCGCGACCGCGCCCAGGACGCGCACACCTGCCGGCCTGGGCGGGTAGATCAGTCGATCGCCGTCGCTGACCCGCAGGTTGGGCGCAAAACCGACCTCCACCGCCACCGGGTCCAGCATCGCGCGTTGCCGGCCGGTCACCGGCAAGGCCTGCACCTGTCGGTAAACGCGCGCCGCCAAGTCGGCCCGGCTGTCGTACCCGGCGGCCAAGGCAGCCTGGCGCAACGTATCCAGGTCAAACAGCACACCGGCTTTGAGCCGGGCCTGGGGCTCGATCAATGGCTGGTGCAGCCAGGCCGCCGCCAGCCAATAGCCCTGGGCATCCGGTTGTGACGCGATGATCGCGTCGAGCAAGCGCGCCTCGGGCGGCAGGGCGATCGGCCCGGGGTGCAGGACTTGGCCGCTCACCGTCAGGGCGGCGTGGCATGCACTGGCACAACTCCACAACAGCGCCAGCGCCCATCGTTTGCGGGCGGTCATCGGGCCTCCTTGCGGGCGGGTTGCAGTTGGGTGATTTTCAACGTGAGGCGCGGGCTGAGGTGCTGTTCGCTTTGCACAATGAAGCCGTCAGTGGGGTCGACCCAATAACGGTTGCGCGCACGAAACCCCAGGGCCTCGGCTTCGATGTCCTCATCGACGCGCAACAAGGTGTAAGGCTTGTCGAGGATCTCGAGCGTCTCCATGCCCTCGCGGGTCAGACGGCTGGTGACGGTGATGCCGACGCGATAGCCATCCACCAGGTCGATCTGCCGGCTGCTGCGGTAGCCGTCCGGCACGCGGTGCAGCCCCTGCTGGAACGGCGACTGCCCTTGCCAGCGCGTGCCATCCAGATCAGTGCCGAGGCCAACGGTACGCACCACCAGGCCATCGCGCATCAATAGCACCTGTTTGCCGGAGGCGACCCAGAACTGCAGGTCGTCGCGCTGACGAATCAACGCCATCACGCCTTCGCTGGACACCGTGGTCACTTTGATCTGGGGAAACGGCACGGCGTCCACCTGGGCCTGGCTCAGCACCAATGGCGCAGGCCCGACGACGGCCGCCTTGAAGGTATCGAGCGAGGCCTGCATCAGTGGATTGCAGCCGCACAACAGCCACGCAAGGCACACGTAAATACCGGTTTTCACACTGTTCACGCAGGTTCCACCCTTATCGGCTGTTGGCTTCGCTCAGGTTGTTTTGGGTGGAAGCACCGGTGCCGATGATCGAGGCGGAAGGTATCAACTGACTGATGACCCGGTTCCAGCGGGTGATATTGGCGGGGCCGACGAACACCACGTCCTGGGGCTGCACGTCGAAGCGCGTGGCCAGGGCCATGGCCGCCGGGGAGCCGGCTTGCAGATGGAAGACCTTGGCCGGTTGCGTGTCCAGGTTCTGTGCGCCGCGGATCACGTAGATCGCATCGGCGTTCGAGGTGTTCTGGTTGATGCCGCCCACCGAGCCCAACACATCCGTGAGGTTCATGCTGCGTGTCTTGAAACTCAATGCGCGGGGCTGCATGACCTCGCCCATCACATAGATGCGCTTGCGGTCGTTGTAGGGCAGGTACAACTGGTCACCGTCCTTGAGGTAGATATCGTTCAAGCGCGACGGGTTGAGATTGAACGTGTCCAGGTCGAGTGTGTAGCGCTTGCCGCCGCGGGTCAGCGTGAGGTTCGAGAGGTCGGCATTGATCGGATCGACGCCGGAAGCACCGATGGCCTCCATGACGCTCATCGGGGTGGTGGTGATCGGTACAGGCCCAGCCTTGAGCACTGCACCGGTGATCACCACTCGCTGGCTGGCAAAACGCAGCACACTGATATCCACCTGGGGGCTGTCGATGTACTGACGGAGCTTATCGGTGATTTCACTGCGCAGCGCCGCGAGGGTGCGGCCCTTGGCAACCACTTCGCCCACGTAGGGGTAGAACAGGTTGCCGTCGGGGTTGACCAGGCGCCCGTTGGCATCGATTTGCTGCTGCGGACCGGAAGGCGCAGTCAATTCCGGATGGTCCCAGACCGTGATGTACAACGCATCATTTGGGCCGATCAAATAGGGCCCGGGTTTATAATCGAGCAGTTCTTTGGGAAGCGCATAAGAGACTTGAGTCGCCGCGTCCATGGCCAGCAACTTTGGAGTAATCGGGATCAACTCCACGCGACTGCTTTCAGCACCGCCCTCCTTGGTCATTGCCTCGGTGTCCATATATTGACCGGGCGCAAACATGCAGCCTTGTAACAATGCGGAGGCCACGACCGCCACAGAAAAAATACGCATCATAGTGCTAAGACACTCGCGATAAACGACAAGAAAAAAAGACTACTTGGGAGGGGTTTCCAAGCAGTCTTATAAAGCGGAAGGCGTTCTGTTAGTTGCCGGTACCGGTGGTACCCGTGGTGCCAGTGGTGCCTGTGGTGGTGCCTCCATTGGCGCTGCCACCGCTGCTGGACGCGGCGGCGACGCCCGCGACCAGGGCCGCGCCGACCAGCAGGGTTTCCCCCACCGTCACAGAGCCGACCACCGCGGTACTCAGGCCAAGCGGCAACTCGGCAGCCATGGCAGAAGTACTCAAGAGACTGAGCACAATAATAGCCAGTTGTTTTCTCATATCAGACTCCTTATCGATAGTGAGCATTTAGCAAACGAGCGGGTGCCGCTGAAATACACCTTGATAGTGCCACTCAAGTAAACAACGCACCAGCCCGGACATTACCCGGAAAGTTGAACGTATTCGTTCGAAAATAACATTTCTCGAAGCCAGCCCCCGTGTATCAACACGTTGAGGCCGCGAAACTAACAAGGCTGGCGGTTTAACATCGGAGCAAATGTTATTAATTGTCGGAAAACCTCAGGCCCGGCCGTACTTGTCTTCGAAACGCACAATATCGTCCTCGCCCAGATAAGAACCCGACTGCACTTCGATCAATTCCAGCGCAATCACGCCGGGGTTCTCCAAGGCATGCACCTGGCCAATGGGGATGTAGGTCGATTGGTTCTCCGAGACCAGGTACGTCTGTTCGCCATTGGTGACCTTGGCCGTACCGCTGACCACGATCCAGTGCTCCGCACGGTGATGATGCATCTGCACCGACAGCTTGGCGCCGGGCTTCACGGTGATGCGTTTGACCTGGTAGCGGTGGCCGCTGTCGATGGCGTCATACATGCCCCAGGGCCGGTAGACCTCACGATGGTTGAGGTGCTCATGACGCCCGTCGCGCTTGAGTTGGTCGACAATGCCCTTGACCTGCTGCACCTGGTCCTTGTGCGCCACCAGCACCGCGTCCTTGGTTTCGACGATGATCAGGTCCTGCACGCCCACCGTGGCGACCAGGCGGCTGTCGGCGTTCACGTAGGTATCGCGGGTATCCAGTTGCAGCACATCGCCCTGCAGCACGTTGCCGCCGTCAGTTTTCTCGCTGGCTTCCCATAACGCCGACCAGGAACCGATATCACTCCAACCGGCCTGCAACGGCACCATGATCGCGTCGCTGGTTTTTTCCATCACCGCATAATCGATGGAGTCGTCCGGGCAGGCGGCGAATAGCGCCTCATCGACCCGGGTGAACAACTGATCCTGGCTCCCCGCGGCCAACGCCGCACGGCAGGCCGTGAGAATCGCCGGCTGCAAGCGTGCCAAGGCGTCCAGGTAACGGCTGGCACGGAACATGAACATGCCGCTGTTCCAGTAATGATCGCCCCGCGCCACGTAGTCGGCGGCGGTGGCGGCATCCGGCTTCTCGACGAAACGCTTCACCGCATACCCGCCCTCGCCCACCGCCTCGCCCTGCTCGATATAGCCGTACCCGGTGTGCGCGCTGGTCGGCGTGATGCCGAACGTCACCAGCTTGCCGGCCTCGGCCAGCGGCAGCGCCACCGCAAGGCTGGCATGAAACGCGGGAACATCTTCAATCAAATGATCCGCCGCCAGCACCAGCAGAATCGGGTCGCGGGACTCGTCGAGCGCCTTGCAGGCCGCCAGCGCAATCGCCGGCGCGGTATTGCGCCCCATGGGTTCGAGCAGGATGCTCGCCTGCTCCATGCCCAATTGACGCAATTGTTCGGCCACCAGAAAACGGTGCTGCTCATTGCAGATCACTTGCGGCAGGGCGACATCCGCGCCCTCCAGCCGGCCAATGGTCTGCTGCAACATCGACAGGCTTTTATGGGTCAGGCGCAAGAACTGTTTGGGGTTCAGTTGCCGCGAGAGCGGCCACAGGCGCGAACCCGAACCGCCCGCCAAGATCACCGGTAATAACATGAACGCGTCCTTCGATAGAGGGTCAGAAATAGGCACGGGTGTTCTCGTGTACACGTGGGCTGTAGCGCAGCTCATCCAGCGGCCACCAGCGGTAGTGCCGATGCTGCTCGGTGGGCGGTTCCAGGACCTGATTCTCGGCAAGGGTCAGGCAATAACCCAGCACCACGTAGTGGGTGTCCGGGCCGTTCCCGGCGTTGGCGAAGACGCTGTCGTCGTAGAAGTGCTCGAACACACCCAGCAGCTGCGCATCGGCGCGTTCGAAGGTGTGGCCGAGTTCTTCGTGGGTCAGGCGGCGGAAGGCGTCGTCCAGGGTTTCGTTTTTCTGGATGCGCCCGCCGGGGACGAACCAGAAGCCATAGGCCGGCCGGTTGATCCGCAAGCCCAGCAGCGTATCGCCGTTGGGTTTCCTCACGATCAAGTCGATGGCCACCAACGGCGTCGACGTCACGACCGTATTGAAGGTCGGTAAATCAAGCCACATAAGCGTCAGACCTGTGCCATAAAGCGTTGGAGGACACGCTCTTTATCGAGAAAATCCGCGGCGTAGTTCAACGCCACCCTGTTGCGCACAGGCAATGCCAGCACCCGCTCGATCCCTGCATTCAGGGCGCTGACCGATTCGGGTTCGACTCGCACGGCAATGCCCGGATGCTCGTCGCACAGCCGGCCAAGGGTGGTGTCGGGGTCAGCGGTGATGATCGCATTGCCGCCGACGGCCAGAATATTGGTCAACTTGGAGGGCAATACCGAATCCGCCGCGCCGCGTTTCTGGATCACCAGGTGGACGTCCGCCGAGGCCAGCAGCGCAGGCAAGTCTTCATAGGCCTGCAACGGGGCGAAGACCACGTTGTGCAGGCCCTCGCTGTGTGCGCGCTGCAGCAGGCGGGCCTGGCCGGCGCCCTGGCCGACGATCAGAAACACCAGCTCCGGGCGATGGACGTGAGCCTGGGCGGCATCGAGGATCAGTTCGAGCCCCTGCTTCTCGCCGATGTTGCCCGAGTACAACAGCACCCGCTTTCCCGCCGGCACGCCGAGCCGTTCCAGCAGCCCGCTGTTGCGCGGTACATCGAGGAAACGCTCGGTCTCCGACCAGTTGGGAAAGAACAGCAGGCGCTGCGCCTCGACGCCTTTGCCGGCCGCCTTCTCCAGCATGCCGCTGGATATCGTCGAGACCCGGTCAAAGCGCCGCAGCAAGCCGCGCTCCACACCCCACGCGAGTCGCCGCAGTAACGGGCTGCCGCCCAGGCCCAGGCCGAACATCGCATCGACTTCATAATCCTGGATATGCAGCACGGACTTGGCGCCACACAGCCTGGCCAACAACAAGGCCTGGGGCGCGCAGAACAAGGTCGGCACCACCAGGATGACCAGGTCCGGTTTCCAGCGCAGTTGCCCCAATACCGCCAGGCACGAGCTGGCGGAAAAGCTGATCAGGTGCAGCAAGCGCTTCAGCGCCGTGGGCTTGCGCGGCACGTACAACGGGCAGCGCACCACCGTCACGCCGTCGACCTGTTCGGTGCGAAAACGCCACGCCGAGTAGCCCTCGCCGACCTGCCATTGCGGGTAATACGGCGGCGCCGTGACCACCCGCACCGCGTGACCCTTGCTGGCGAGCCAGCGCGCCTGTTCACCGCTGTACTTGCCGATGCCGGTCAGCTCGGGGCTGTAGTTGATGCCATACAAAAGGATCTTCATTAATGGCCCCGAGGCTGTTCGAGGGCCGCGAGATACGCGTTGTAGGCATCGCGCAGCCCCTCCTCCAACGGCACGTAGGCTTCCCAGCCGAGGGCGTTGATACGGCTGACATCGAGCAACTTGCGCGGCGCACCGTCGGGTTTGCTGGTATCGAACCGCAAACGGCCCTTGAAGCCCGTGACCCGGGCCAGCGCCTCGGCCAGTTCGCGGATGGTGCAATCCACGCCGGTGCCGACGTTGACGTGGGAACGCATAGGCTCGGTGTGTTCGCCATAGCCCTCCTGGCTGAGTTCCATCACATGCACGCTGGCGGCCGCCATGTCATCCACATGCAGGAACTCGCGCCGTGGCGCGCCGCTGCCCCAGATCAGCACTTCTTCGTCACCGCGCTGTACCGCCTCGTGGAAACGGCGCAGCAAGCCGGCGATCACATGGCTGTTGTCCGGGTGGTAGTTGTCGCCCGGGCCGTACAGGTTGGTCGGCATCACACTGCGGTAATCGCGCCCGTGCTGGCGGTTGTAGCTTTCGCACAACTTGATGCCGGCGATCTTGGCCACGGCGTAGGGTTCGTTGGTCGGTTCCAGCGAGCCGGCAAGCAGCGCCTGCTCGGTCATCGGCTGGGCGGCGAGCACCGGGTAGATGCACGACGATCCGAGGAACAACAACTTGAACACCCCATGAGTGTGGGCGGCGTGGATCACATTGGCCTGGATCATCAGGTTCTGGTAGATGAAATCGGCGGGGTACGTGGCGTTGGCGTGAATCCCACCGACCCTGGCCGCCGCCAGGTACACCTGGTCGACCCGTTGTTCGGCGAAATACGCGTGCACGGCCGCGGGGTCCAACAGGTCCAGTCGATCGCGGCCGGCGGTGAGGATCTGGGTATAACCCAAGGCCCAGAGGCGGCGCACGATGGCCGAGCCGACCATACCGCGATGGCCGGCGACAAAGATCCGTGCGTTCAGATCACGTGCCATGCTCAGTTCTCCACGGCAATCGGCGCATCGTGGCCGTGCAGGCGCAGCAACGCATGGCGCCGCGCGATTTGCAGGTCTTCGCGGACCATCTCCGCACACATCTGCTGGGCGCTGATTTCCGGCACCCAGCCCAGCTTCTGCTTGGCCTTGGACGGGTCGCCCAGCAGCGTCTCGACTTCCGCCGGGCGGAAGTAACGCGGGTCCACCCGCACAATCACGTCACCCACCAGCATGCCGGGCGCCAGGTCGCCGTCGATGTGCTCGACCACCCCGACTTCCTCCACGCCCTCGCCGACAAAGCGCAAGCGCAGCCCCAGTTCCGCCGCCGACCAGCGAATGAAATCGCGCACCGAATACTGCACCCCGGTGGCAATCACGAAGTCTTCGGGGCTGTCCTGCTGCAGCATCATCCACTGCATGCGAACGTAGTCCTTGGCATGGCCCCAGTCGCGCAAGGCGTCCATATTGCCCATGTACAGGCATTGCTCCAGGCCCAGGGCGATGTTGGTCAAGGCGCGGGTGATCTTGCGGGTGACAAAGGTTTCGCCACGACGGGGCGACTCGTGGTTGAACAGGATGCCGTTGCAGGCATACAGCCCGTAGGCTTCGCGGAAATTCACGGTGATCCAGTAGGCATACAGCTTGGCCACGGCATAGGGCGAGCGCGGATAGAACGGCGTGGTTTCCTTTTGCGGGGTTTCCTGCACCAGCCCGTACAACTCGGACGTGGAGGCCTGGTAGAAGCGGGTCTTCTTTTCCAGGCCAAGCAGACGGATGGCCTCGAGGATGCGCAAGGTGCCGAGGGCGTCTACGTCGGCGGTGTATTCCGGCGAATCGAAGCTGACGGCCACGTGGGATTGGGCGCCGAGGTTATAGATCTCGTCCGGCTGGATCTGCTGGATGATGCGCGTCAGGTTGGACGAATCCGCCAGGTCGCCATAATGCAGGATCAGGTTTTTATGCAGGGCTTGGGGGTCTTGGTAAATGTGATCGATGCGCTGGGTATTGAACGACGAAGAGCGGCGTTTCAAGCCATGCACGACGTAGCCTTTTTCCAGCAACAGTTCCGCCAGGTAAGAACCATCCTGCCCGGTAATCCCGGTAATAAGCGCGACTTTTTTCATGTCTATCTCCCAAATAATAGGCGAGCGAAGGCCGACACCCGAACTTGGGTGTTTGTTAAAAACGGTCAGTTATTTCGGTATGGGCAGCGTCAAGTTATGTCCGGTCAACTTTGAAAGTTCGCGGACGATTGAGTCCTTATCGTCTAAGTGAGCGATCGCGGTTTCCAGTTCAAGCACCTTGGCGCCCACCAGAAAGCGGTACCAGTAACCTTGCAGCAAGTGATAAACCAGGCCGCTGCGGCCATCGAGAAAACCCAGTTGAACGATGTAGCGCCAGAGGAAGTACGCCGTCGAACTCAAGGTAAACGGCACGCGGTTATACACCCGGTTTTTAACCAGGCGCTTGAGCTTGGCCTGGAACGAACTGTGGCCCTCATTCAATTCATGGCGCACCGCAAACAACCCCAGGCGCGAGTTGATGATCTCAATCGCTTCACGGGTCGCGTACTGGTTGTGCTTGTGGGTGAAGAACGTCAAGTCGTGCAGGTTGTGATCGGCAAACCCGCCCTCCAGGGTGATGGTGCGACCCTCGGCCACCGAGATGTGCTCGTCCATCCAGCGATCTTCGATGCGCCCCTGCCCCGTGCGCCACAGCCGCAGCATCTTCAACGGGTAGCGGCCGCCATGGCGCACCCAGCGGCCCATGAAAATATGCTTGCGCTTGAAGTTGATGCCGGTGATGCCCTGGTCCAGCGTCGGCAGCCGCGTGTTGATCTGCTCCGCCAGGTCGGCCTCAATGATTTCATCGGCGTCCAGGCGCATCGTCCAGTTACCGGTGATCGGCAAATTATCCAACGCCCACTGGAACTGCTTGGCCTGGTTGACGAACGCGTGCTGTACCACCAGGGCGCCGTGGCGCCGGGCGATCTCGCAGGTGTCGTCGCTGGAGAACGAGTCGACCACCAGCACTTCGTCGCTGAAGGCGCGCACCGACTCGATCGCGCGGGCGATATGCAGGCTTTCGTTGTAGGTGAGGATGATCACACTGACGGTTTCGCGTTTCATGTCAGCCACCGTGCAGGTGAGGCAGGTTATGCGGTGCGGTCATCAGGCTTGACTCCCTTGTCGTGGTGCAGGCTCTTGCAGATGCTGGGTACGCTGGCCGATAAGCCGGGTCGGATGCCCGGCATGCACGGTCCACGCTTGCGCGATGTTTTTGATGACGAGCGCGCGGGCGCCCACGACGACGCCATCGGCAATACACACGCCCAGCGTGATAAAGGCATCGGCACACACCCATACGTGCTCTCCGAGCACGATCGGTTTGGCGTAGAGTTGAAAGTTGCGACTGTTGTAGTCATGCGACCCGCCGCACAAATGCGCGCCCTGGGAAATCACGCTGTAACGCCCGATAGAAATCAGCGCCATGTTGTAAATATTGGTGTCATCGGCAATGCCGACATGGTCACCCAGCTCGAGATTCCACGGCGCCCACACTTTGGCCCGCGGATAAACATGCACACCCTTGCCCAGGCGCGCGCCGAACAGCCTCAACAGAAACGCCCTCCACCCATGAAAGGGACGCGGGCTGGTACGGAATAGCAGCACATAGACCGTGTTCCACAGTTGCCGCCGCAACCGATGGGACAATGAAAATGAAGCGGCGCGATACGGATCATTGCCTTGGAGAATCATGCAAGGCACTCCCGCACGATCTCCAGCAAACGCTGCGCGCCGCGTTGGATATGAAAGCGCTCGGTAAAACAGCGGCGGGCGCGCCCGGACATGTCCGCATACTGCTGCGGGTCGAGCCGCAACCAACGGCGCAGGTTATGCACGGCGCCCAGCACCGTGTCGTCGCTCACAAAGCCAACCGCGTCGGCTTCGATTTCGCGCCAGATGTTGACCTTGTTGCTGATCAGCACCGGTTTGCCGCAGGCCAGCGCCTCCGCCACGACCACGCCGAAATTCTCCTGATGGGACGGCAGGCAAAACACCTCGGCGGCGTAAAACGCGCCCCATTTCGCGGCGCCCTGCAACATGCCCGGCCACGTCACGCGGTCGGCGATCCCCAGTTCCACGGCCTGCGCCTGCAGCGCCTGCACCCAGCCGCCTTGATCGGGCCCGGCCATGACCAGGTGCAAGCGTTCGTCTTCGCCAGCCACTTGGGCAAAGGCTTGCAGCAGGTGGTCGCAGCCCTTTTTTTCGTGGATGCGGCTCAGGAACAACAGCACCCGTTTGCCCTTCAACACCGGATGCTCATCAACAAAGCGCTGCGCCAGCGCTGCACCGCCCGCCGGCGGGCTGGCGGTGCCGTAGGCGGTGACCGTCTCTTTGGCGCGGTACAGCCAAAATGACTCGCGCGCACGGATTTTCTCTTCTTCACTGGTAAACACCACGCGCTGGGCATCCCTCAATACGCGGTATTCACCCCATGGCCAGTACAGCCATTTCTTCAAATGCTTGAGCGGATATGCGTGCTTGAACCAGGGGTCGAGCATGCCATGGGTATAAACGATGTAAGGCCGCCCCAACTTGTGCAGGACCTGGCGCGCAATAAACCCGTGGTACTGCCACAAACCGTTGACGATGAAAAAGTCGTAGTCACTGGCGTGTTGTTCCAGCCATTGGCGGATCCTGGCGTTTACGCCATACCCAAACAGGCTCGGCCCCATGAAGTGAACGGTTCCCGGGTAGTCGACGGCGAAGTCCGCATCCAGCGTCAAGACATCCACGAGATGCCCGTTCTGCTGGAGAATCTTGTCGATTTCGCGGGCAGCGTTGATGGGGCCGCCCTTTTCCGGTTTAACCGAAGAGATGATTCTTAATAACTTCAAGTGCTGTCCGCTCATCCGTTGAATTGATTCAAGTCTTCTTGCAAGCGGCAAGAATCAGGCAGGCGTAGAACACGCCAAAGGCCAGGAACGTGCCCTGCATGGTCATGACCCCATTGAATAAAATCGGCGCCAGGAAACCGCACAGCAGCAATGGAACGCCGGTGCCCTGCCTGATCAGCGCTTTATAGGCTTTGAGCAGTAACCAGATCAGCAAGAAGATCCTGAACAGGATAAAGAGCGCCCCGATGGGAAGGCCCAGTTCCAGGATGATCCGCGACCATTCATCTTCGGCCAGCAAAAACCCCGCGCCTTGCTCGCGCCCCGCGCGCAATATCGCCGAGGCGGCATTCGTACCCGAGCCGATGCCGTGTCCCCAGAGCGGTGCATCGTCGATCACGCGAGTGAACGCATACAGACTGGAGAATGCCCGGGTCACCGGCGAACCTTCACTGGCGACGGCACTCCGGTTGCGTTCGACGAGAATCTGGTAACTGTCGGACGACATGAAAATCAGCAGGCTGACAAACAGTGCCGCCACCAGGAAAAACAGCGACAACAGGTTTCTTTGCGATTTCTTGATCAAGGCGACCATCAAGGCCGCCAACAGCACGATGGCGGCATACGCATAGATGGCCCGCGATCCGGTCAAGAAACACATCACCGCCACCGAGATGGCCGACACCGGGAACAACAGGTATCGCCCGGCAAACACTGCGCGGAACAAGGCCCGGTCGAAAATCGCCGCCACCAGGAAAGCAAAGCAGGCAGACACGTAAACAACGTGCCCGGCGGTGAACGTGAACGTCCCATACGGCCGGACAACCCCGTCGGCGATCATGAAAATGAAGTCATCGTCCCCAATGCCTTTATTGACGAAGGCTTGCGGCCCGGACGAATACTGCATGACCACCAGCACGCTGATGGGAATCGCCGCAAACAGCGTGATCCGGGCAAAACGGTAGACATCGGCCAACTGCAGGGTTTTTCCGGCAACGAATATCAGGGGGAAATACAGCAAGTAGTTCCTGACGCCATAGCCATAGATCACCAGCCCTTCAGGGCTGCTCAACAAAAATGCGGAGACCAGAACAAAGAACACCACCAACAACATGACGAAGTACGCCGACAGCAGGTTCTTGGAAAAAAAGCCGAACCTGAACGCGTACCAATAGATATAGAGAACGATCGGATCCTTGATGAAATAGATGGCCGAGCTCAGGCCCGGCAGCAGCCACTTGCGCAAAACCCCTTCAAACAAAATGAACAGATAGATCAGGACAAACGCACTGACCACGCGCTTTCTGTAACGCTCCTTCAGGCTGGACAGCTCAGGGTTGGCCAAGGATTGCATCCAGCACCTCCTTGGCGTAGGTGTCCCAGGTCGTCCTACCTGCCGAGAACACCGCGTTGTGCTTCAGCGCACTGAGTTTTTCACTGTCATCGGCCAGCTCGACCAGACGGGCAGCAATGGCCTCGGCGGAACGGATCGGCACCACATACCCGTTGAAACCGTCGATGATCAAATCCGCCGCGCCACAATTCTGCGAAACGATGACCGCCGTCCCCGTGGACAGTGCCTCGCCCACCACCAGGCCGAACGCTTCGGCGAGTGAAGGCAAGACCAGCACGTCGGCCGCCAGCAATTGGCGGATGACCTGATCGTGGGGCGCCGAGCTGAGCCAGCGATACTTCTTCAGCTCGCTATTGAGCGCCTGGTTACGCCCATTGGCATAGTCGGCACCGATGACGGTGACATCCAGGGCAACGCTGCCCGACGCGATCTTCAGCGCCTCGAAAAAATACGAGATGCCCTTCTGCTGGGTCAGCGCACCGACAAAAATCACTTTGAGCGGCCCCCCGGCCCGAACATTCACCTCTTTGTGGACCATCGGTGCGGGTGCGCCATAGGGGGTCACCGCAACTTTGTGGTGGGCGATGCCGGATTCACCCAGGGTGCGTTTGGCAAACGTGCTGGCCACGATGATCCGATCCGCCAACGCCAGTTCGGCGGTCTGCTTGCGGATGGTGGTTTCGCTGAGGTTGGGAATGCTCGCCCGCCACGCGGGGTTCGCTTCACGCTCATGGTCCAGCATCCCGCACGCGTAGGAAATGGAGCCGAAGGCCGCCTCATAATTGAGCGTGATCCCGCCAACCGCCTTGGCGGCGGTGAACAGGGCCTTGCACTTGCCGTCATAACCGTACACTTGGCTGGGTTTGCGCGCGGTGTTGTACAAGAACTGCGCGCTGGCCCGATCAATGTGTTCGTACACATTTTCCGGGCAGAACATCCCGATGTTGCGCTGCGTAAGGCTGTACCACTTCAACTTGTCACAGAGCACGCGAGGCACATCGTAGCGCGGGTAGCTGTGCAGCAACGCACCGTCGACCATGTCGAACGTGCGCCGCAGGCACTCTTTGCCGACGACCGGAAGACGGCAAAGCCAAGAGTCTTTATGCAACGCCAGCGAGCTATGGAACGAATGCAGCAAGCGCCGTTGATTCAACGCACCCAACAGCGCGCGAACGTTTTGATTACCCACCGGATGAGCGACCAGGATCATCTTATTTACCCATCCAGGCTTCAACCACGGCACTCGACCTGACCGGGCTGTAGGTGAACGCGCACTCGGCGCGACGTTTGATCGCGACCGCCGGGTTACCCGCGACGATCGTGAAAGGCGCTACATCGCGGGCAACGACACTGCCCGCACCGACCACGGCGCCTTCACCGATGGTCACCCCCGGCAAGATGATCGCGCCCGTGGCAATCCACGCGTAATCGCCAATCACCACCGGCGCGACCTTCAACCGCCAAGCGGGATCGTCCACGCCGTGCGTGCCCGTCAGGATTCGCACACCGTCATTGATCGCAACATGCCCGCCAACCTTCACGGGGGCGTGCAATTGGATAAACGTGCGCTTGCCGATAAAACTGCCCGCGCCGATGCTGAAACGGCCGACGGCGCCTTCAAACTCCGCATCGTTGATCATCACCAGCGCACCGATAGTCGCGCCCTGTCGGCGCAGCCGGCACTGGCGGTGGTTGGCCTGGAGCAATCGGCTGAGCAGCAGCGCGCGCTTGGCCAGGTATTTCAACCCGGCGAGCTTGAACGGGCTCACCCTCAGCCGGTGCTGGAACAGGTAATTAATTAACACGGGCCATCCTCTGTTCAAGACGATAAAACCCGCGTTTGGCAAAGCAGAACAACACCCCTTCCGTGGCCACCAGCACATAACAGACACCCAGCAGTCCGAAGTCTTGAGCCAGGCAAAAAACCGCGAGCACACTGACCATCGACACCAACATGAACACCACGGCAAACGCCGAGTAGGAAGCGGTTGCCATCATGGCCACCCAGTAAACCTGCCACGCCACATGCGTCAGTGCGCCGACAATCAGTACCAGCATGACGGTTGCCGAGTAATCCGCCTTTCTGCCCGACCAGACATCGAATATCGACCCGCCGAATACCACGATCAGCGCACCCATCACACAGGCAATGGGCAGTGAAAACCTCAGCGCATAACGAATCATTTTCCTGACCAACTGGTTGTCACCGACGGAGAATGCATAAGAGATTTCCGGCCAGATCGACTGATTCACCACCGTGGAAAACTGCACCAACACCCTTGAGATCGTTCGGTAAAGACCGAATATCGCGGCATGGGCCGGTGACAGCAGTATCGACAACAAAATCGTCAGCCCTTGAACATTCAGCGCCAGCCCGATCGGAAAGGCCAAAGACGCCAGCGAGGGTCTGATCAAGGTGATGAACGCCCGCTTCCCGACCACCGAAGGATCGAAGCGCAAGCTGATGCCCAGCCGATCGGCCAGCAGATTCTTGACCACAATTCCGCTCGAACGGACGATCAACAGCGCCAGGCTGGTGGCAACCAGGCTATGGGTGAGATACGCGCACAGTAAGGCGGCCGACCATTCCAGCATCCTGATCACATTCATGATGAAGGACGACAAAGGCAGCGCCTTGGATGCGCGGTAACGTATCGAAACCATGTTGGTCAGCAGGCACAGCAACGAATACCCAGTCAACGCCGAGAGGATCAACACCCCATCGCCGCTCCGGATGGACTTGAGATTGAGCAGGCTGAACAGGTCGAAAAACGCCAGAGAGCCAACAGCCAGCAATAACACGCTAACCCCCACCAACAGTAAAAACGCAAAGCTGGTGCTGTAGACCGCACTGGCAACCTTCAACCGGCCTCGCTCATGCCATATCACCACCTTGCTCGAGGCGGCGGTGGTTACCCCAAGGTCGGATAACGCCAGGTAGGTGGGGATCGCAGACAGCACGACCCATTCGCTGTAGGCGCCAAACCCCCAACTGGCGATCAGGACCGGGACACTCACCAGTTGGATCAGCAGATTGACCACCTGACCAAACGAGTTGGCGCCAATGCCGTTGACGACTCTTTTAAGCACACTCATGGGAGGACCTATACCGTATTGAGAGGTCGCCCAATGGAAATGTACTCAATGCCTTTCTTCAGCACGCTGCCGGGGTCGAACAGGTTGCGTCCGTCAAAAATCAACGGCTGTTTGAGTTGCCGTTTGATCACGTTGAAATCCGGCGCCTTGAATGCCTGCCACTCGGTGACGATCATCAATGCATCCGCACCTTTGAGGGCTGCCTCCTGGGTGCCGCACAAGCGCAAGTCGTCGCGGTCGCCATAAATGCGCTGGGTTTCTTCCATGGCTTCCGGGTCATAGGCCTGCACCTTGGCGCCCGCGCGCCACAAGGCCTCCATCAGCACCCGGCTGGGTGCTTCACGCATGTCATCGGTGTTGGGTTTGAAACTCAGCCCCCAGAGCGCAAAGGTCTTACCCGCCAGCTCGCCGTTGAAGCGACTGGAAAGCTTGTTGAACAGGGTCTGTTTCTGTTCGGCATTACGCCGCTCCACGGCCTTGAGCAGCGTGGCATCGAAGTCGATGCCGTCGGCGGTCTGGATCAACGCCTGGACATCTTTGGGGAAGCACGAGCCGCCGTAACCGACGCCCGCGTAAAGAAACTGATAGCCGATGCGCGGGTCGGAGCCGATCCCCTGGCGAACCATCTCGATATCGGCGCCCAAGCGCTCGGCCAGGTTGGCCATCTCGTTCATGAAACTGATCTTGGTGGCGAGCAGGCAGTTGGCTGCGTACTTCGTCAGCTCGGCGCTGCGTACATCCATCACGATGATTCGGTCGTGATTGCGATTGAACGGCGCGTACAGCTCGCGCATGACCGCTTCGGCCTGTGGACTGGCCGTGCCGATGACAATGCGGTCCGGCCGTGTGCAATCGGCAACCGCACAGCCTTCCTTGAGAAACTCCGGGTTGGACACCACCTCGAAGCTCAAATCGCTGCGGTCGCGCTGAGCCAGCATGGCCGCAATACGCGCGCTGACCTTATCGGCCGTGCCCACCGGGACGGTGGATTTGTCGATGATCGTCAGCGCCGCGTCCATATGCAGACCGATGGTTTCAGCCACCGCCAGCACGTATTTGAGGTCCGCGGAACCGTCTTCGTCGGGAGGCGTACCCACGGCGATAAACTGCACTTCGCCATGCTTGACCGCGGCCACGCCATCGGCGGTGAAGTTCAGGCGACCGGCAGCACGGTTATCCCTGACCAGGGCCTCCAGGCCAGGTTCATAGATCGGAATATGCCCCTGATTGAGACGTTCGACCTTCGAAACGTCGATGTCGATGCAAAGCACGTCGTGACCGACGTCAGCAAGTACCGCGGCCTGGACCAGGCCGACATAACCGATGCCAAAAACTGTAACTTTCATAACGTTTCTCTTTGAACCTGCGGCCAGTGGTAAAAAGGCTGCTCGTTGGACGTCGATTGCCGGTAGCGCAAGATCAAACGCTGTCTGACTTGTAGTCGTAGTTGTAATAGCTGTAGGCGCCATAGCCGTATTTGGCGGATGAGCGTTTTTCGATGCCATTGAAAATCGCGCCTTTGAGCTCGATGCCACTTTGCTGATAGCGACGCATCGTCAACTCCACTTCACGCACGGAGTTCACTTCGAAGCGAGCCACGATCAGGTTGGTGCCCGACTGACGCCCCACGATGGTTGCGTCCGTCACCGCGAGAAACGGCGGGGTATCCAGAATCACCAGGTCATACAGCGCGCTGACCTGTTCGAGGAACGCGCTGAAATTGGCGTGCATCAATAGTTCAGAGGGGTTCGGCGGTACTTGCCCGCGCCCGAGGAAGTGGAGGTTGTCCACGGCCGTGTGGTGGATGGCTGCGGTGAGTTCGCAGTTTTTGGCCAGCACGTCAGACAAGCCGTTTTCAACCGATACGCCGAAGACCTTGTGCAAATAGCCTTTGCGCATGTCCACGTCGACCAACAACACCCGCTGCCCTGAATGGGCAACCACCGCCGCCAGGTTCGCCGACACAAATGTCTTGCCGACCTGCGGGCTCGGCCCGGAGATCATCAGGCGATTGTTAGCGGCTTCCAGCATGGCGAAATGCAAGCTGGTACGCAGGCTGCGCAAGCCTTCGATCGCTGGGTCCGAGGGGTGAGTCATGGCCAACAGTCGTGCGCCACCGAGCTGGTCTTTACGAAGGATTTTTTGATCCAGTTCTTTTTGTATCGTACTGAACGGGATCGCGGCATAGACCGGCAAGCCGAGCTTTTCCAGGTCATTCGGGTTGGTAACACCGCGGTTGAGCGCTTTGCGGAACATCACCAATGCGATCGCGATAAAGGCACCGAGCAGTGTCGCAATCACGATGATCAGCGCTTTCTGCGGCCTGACCGGGCTTCGCAAATCGACATCGGCGGTATCGATGAGCCGCACATTGCCCACGGTGCCGGCGCGCATCACGTCCAACTCTTGATACTTGTTCAGCAGCAGCGTGTAGATCTCGGTGCTGACCTTCAAATCGCGGGTCAGGCTCAGCAGCTCCTGCTGGGTGGTGGGCAGGCTCTCGACCTTCTTGGCCAACTCATTCTGGCGCTCGGTCAGCTCTGCCAATTGAGTCAGTAACGCCCGGTACACGGGATGCTGAGGGGTGAACTTGCGCTCTATTTCCGCCTGCTGCATCTTGAGTTCGGAGATGCTGGCATCCAACGCGACGATCTGATCCAGGATGGCTTTCGCTTCCAGGCTGATATCGATGGTCTTGTTGCGGATCTGAAATTGATTCAACGCCGCTTCCGCCTGCTCGACATCCTTGCGCACCTGCGGCAACTGGCCCTTGAGAAACGCCAGGCTTTGCGCGGCTTCTGCCGAGGTACGGTCAATGTTTTGCCGCACATAGATGCGTGCAACCTCATTGAGCACTTGAATCGCGTCGGCAGGTCGCGGGCTTTCCAGGGCCAGCCCGATAATCCCCGATTCCTTACCGCGTTCAGCCACATCCAGCAATTTCTGATAGCGCAAAATGGTGCTCAGGCGCGGTGAACGGACCACGCTGAAAGTGGTGCCGGGGTTGGCCCGAAGCTGTTCGACACGCAGCTTGATGCCATTGCTGTCGTAGGCGCGCCCCACTTGGCCCTCAAGCAAAACAGCCTCGTCCTGGTCCGACAGCGTGAAGCTGCCGCCATTGCCGGCGGTCAACGTCAGCTCCTGGCCCAGCAGTTTGGCGGGAAGGCGCAGCTCGGAAAACTTCAGCTCCTCACCACCCCAGGCGAAGCTGCTCAACCCCAACCACGGTGCAGCCACTGCCTCCTGTTCGGTGGGTTTGAAACGACGGGCAATAAAGTCCCCCAGCAATGGGAAATGCTTGGGTTTGACGTCAAGGTCCAGGTTCAGGTTATCGACGGCGGTCCCGATGGTGATCCGCGAGCGGATGAGTTCGATTTCGGTCACCGTCGGCGATTCTTTACCGAGCAGGCTGCCGACATCCGAGAAGCCCAGCATGTCGCCCTTCTTCGGTTCGACCTGAACTAACGCGGTCGCTTGATAGATCGGCGGCGTCAATACCGAATAGGCCGCGCCTAGGGCCATAAAGACAATACTGATTCCACCGATCAGCCATTTATGATCCAGTAGAGTACCCACCAGCGCCATAAAGTCTAAATCAGTGTCATCCGAATGGTGTGAAGTTACCGCAGTTGCTGATTGCATAAGTCAGTTCTTTTTCTTACAGATAGTCTAGGAATGGCACAGGGTGCAAGACGCCCGGCTCCATGCACGTACAACGGCTATACTCGACACACAAACGCTCACTAGAGCCTGACAACACAATCTTCTCAACACTTGACGCTCAACTCACGAGTCACTTTCCCAATATTCCAATAGAGGGTTCAAGCGATCATGTCCGACCTTAAATAACATTCAAACAACCTCAACCCGCCAACAACTGCGCCCACGCATCCGTCGCTTCCTCAATCAAGCCATACGCTTGTAGAAATGCCGGTTTGCCTTGGCGGTAAGGGTCTTTGATTTCTCTATTGCACTGCCACTTGCCCAGCAGGAATACTTTGCCCCGAGCCACCGGCGCGAGTTTGAGCACCTCCTCGATCTGCCACTGTTCCATCACAAGAATCAGGTCCGCTTCACTCACCGCCCCGCTCGTCAATTGCCGTGCCTGGTGGGGCTGAAAAGCATGCCCGTGTTCTTCCAGTACCCGCGAAGCCGTGGCTTCCAGCGGGTGTTGATGCAGCGCCGCCAACCCCGCCGAACTCACCTGTATATCGCTGGAAGCAAGTGCGGCACGCAGTAGATTTTCCGCCATGGGGCTGCGACAAATATTGCCGACACACACAATCAAAATCTTATTAAACACCGCCATCTCCCACGCGCCGCAAAGTACTCATGAGCCAAAGCAAAGAATAAATAACATCAACGCCAGCCAATAGCACCCTGAAACAAGCCAGGCAATTATGTTCACAGGCAATAAGTTTCGACCATCTCTTCAGCCGGACAATAAATAACATAACCACCTATTGACCGACTAAAAATAACATTCCCTTACTTTTGCGCCTCTTCATAATAAAGTGCCCACCGAGTACAGCAACGAGGCACGGCCATGAAAAGTTCAAAGTTACTGGTAGAGCGTATTGGCCTGTTCCCGTCTTCGGGAAACATTCATGTCAATGTCGACAACTCGACAACGGTGGTTGAGCGAATGCACATGTTATATGCCAGCAACTCTTTAGACTTCGACGAATCCGGTTCCGGGCTGTCCATGGTCTTCGCCGACTGGCGCTTCAAGTTGCAAGTCAGTAATGCCCTGTCCGTCTGCCTGTGCGTAGAGAGCCGTGGCGACCGCCATTTCATGCAAACCAAGACCGACGAGCTACTGGCGAACATCTTCAACACCGAGGGACGCCCATCAACCGGTATGCCCGTTCAAGACACGCCTCCACTCATTGCGCCTTGATCGGCCCGGAGCCGACGCGCCACGCGGGTTCCTGATGGGCGCGTGACGCCCCGGAGACGCTGACGGCGACATGGTTAAGCAGGTTCTCGGCGTTGTACTTGGGCACCAGCGCACTCAATAACACGACCACTGCCCCAGCGCCGATCAGCGATGGCGACACATTGACCTGCGCGACATCTATTCGCCACAAGAACGTCAGCGCGGCCACCGCGCCCAATAACCCGCCCGCCAGCGCCTCGTTCAGAGGGTGGATGTACGGCGCGACACAATAAGCACTGAACCAACCGGTGGCGATCAATCCGGCGAGCGCCGCGGGCCAGCGCAAGGCCGGGTTGAACTGGCGCGCCACCAAACTCATTGCCACGGTGACCACCAGGCATGTGTTCATGGCGTGGCCACTGAGCACGGCAATATCAAGGTGTTGAAACGAAACGCCCCAGCCCTTGAACAGCAACTTGCTGAACGCCACGATTGAATAAGTGCAAGCGACGGTGATGAGCCATCCCTTGAGCGCCCGCGGCGACGAATAGCGCAGCCACACAGCGATGACCAGCGCGGCCGGAATCATGACGGTAATACCGCCATAGTGTGCGAGTTCTTCGCGCATGAGTGACCCACCTGACCCAGCAATTTTCCGCGCCCATCAGACCTCAGGCCCAGGGAAAAAACAACGTTATCTAAGGTCAGGTTAAAGCCCTTGCCGCCCGCGCCCCTACACGCCCACAGGGGTCAAGCGGCGTTGCGGATCTTGTGCAAGGCGTCCGCCACCCACTTGCCGAACGCATCCACCGGCCCTTGCAGGTTACCGAGGAAGTGCGGGTAGATCAGCCACAGGTTCATCACCGGCTTGAAGTCCTTGAGCGGCATCACTGCCAGTTGCTCGCGGTGGGCGCTACGCTCCAGCAACGGGCGCGGCACCAGGCCCAGGCCCAGGCCGTCCGCCACCAGGCCCAGTTGCAGCTCGGTGCCGAAGGTTTCCAGGTTCACCCGCAACGCCAGGCCCTGATCGGACAAGGTGCGTTGCAAGCCGGCACGGAAGCCGCAGCCGTCCGGGTTGAGGATCCAGCCGTTCTGGTACACATCGGCCAGCTTGCACGGTTTCTTCGGCAACTGTGCCTTGGCGCAGACCACCACCAACTCCATCTTGCCGATGGATTCCCCCACCACGTTGTCCGGGAAGATCTTGCCGGCCGGGAACAACGCCGCCGCCGCATCCAGCTCGCCGCGTTCGATCTTGCCGACCAATTGGCTGCCCCAGCCGGTGGCGACCTGGGCGCGCAGGTCAGGGTATTCGGTGCGCAGGTGCTTGAGCGCATCGAGCAGCACCACGTCGCCGATGGTTTGCGGCACACCGAGGCGCAACAGCCCGGTGGGCGGCGCATCGGTGGCCACCAGTTCGCGCAGGGCATCCATCTCACGCAGGATCAGCCGGCACTGCTCATAGACGCGCGTGCCGATCAGCGTAGGCTTGAGGGGCTTGGTGTTGCGGTCGAACAGCTCCACGCCCAACGCCTGCTCGAAGTTCTGCACACGGCGGGTGATGGCCGGCTGGGTCAGTTGCAACGACTCGGCGGCATGGCTGATGGACTGGCACCGAATCACTTCGACAAAAGCATCGATATCGTCAATTTTCATTTGGGCCGCACATAGAAAACAGTCATTAAGATGTGTGCGAAGCATAGTTGCAGGCACGTTTTCTGGATAGCCCGGGCTGTGTTCGATAACGTCTAACACTATGCAGAGCGGTTCTAAATCACCTTCAGCTATAAGCTAATCATTAAAAAATAGCATATTAACTACAAACATTATGCTTAGATAAACCGATCAACAGTAGCCGATGGAAGTGTCATGACCCAGGCCAAGCACCCCGAAAGACTCAGGGCCTTCATAGGCGCCCTGGCGGAATTGATCGACGCTAATCCACGCGAAGGCGACCTGTTGCACCGTGGCGGCAAGCTGCTCGCGCAACTGGTCAGCCATGACGACTGGCTCCCCGACGAATACGCCCAACCCGACCCCGAGCGCTACCAGCAATTTTTGCTGCATGCCGATTCGCGCCAGCGCTTCAGCATCGTCAGTTTCGTATGGGGGCCGGGGCAAAGCACGCCGATTCATGACCATCGGGTCTGGGGCCTGATCGGCATGCTGCGCGGTTCGGAATTCTCCCAAGGCTTCGCGCGCGCCACCGACGGGCGCCTGGTCGCCGCGGGCCAGCCGATCCAACTGGTGCCGGGCCAGGTCGAGGCCGTGTCGCCCAAGGTCGGCGATATCCATCAGGTCAGCAATGCTCACCCCGATCAGGTGTCGATCAGCATTCATGTGTACGGCGCCAATATCGGTGCCGTGCGCCGCGCGGTGTACCAGCCTGACGGCAGCGAAAAACTGTTTATCTCCGGTTATTCCAACGCCTTTCTCCCGAACATCTGGGACTTGTCCAAAGAAAAGAGCCCTGCCCTATGAGCACCGTATCGCACCGCAGCTTTGCCCAGATTCGCCAGGCCCTGTTGGACCGCGAAGAAGTCGCCCTGGTGGACGTGCGCGAAGAAGCGCCGTTTGCCCAATCCCACCCGCTGTTCGCCGCGAACATCCCGCTGTCCAAGCTGGAACTGGAGGTGTACTCGCGCATCCCGCGGCGCGATACCCAGGTGACGGTCTACGACAACGGCGAAGGGCTCGCCAGCCGCGCCGCCGAGCGCCTGGTTGCGCTGGGCTACACCGCGGTCAGCCTGTTGGAGGGCGGCCTGGACGGTTGGCGCAACGCCGGTGGCGAGCTGTTTATCGACGTCAACGTGCCGAGCAAGGCCTTCGGCGAGTTGGTGGAGAGTGAACGCCACACGCCGTCCCTGGCCGCCGAAGAGGTGCAGGCCCTGCTCGACAGCCAGGCCGATGTGGTGGTGCTCGACGCCCGCCGCTTCGACGAATACCAGACCATGAGCATCCCCACCGGCATCAGCGTGCCCGGCGCCGAGCTGGTGTTGCGCGCCCGTCAGTTGGCACCGGACCCGGCCACCCGCATCATCGTCAACTGCGCCGGACGCACCCGCAGCATTATCGGCACCCAGTCGCTGATCAATGCCGGCGTGGCCAACCCCGTGTCGGCCCTGCGCAATGGCACCATCGGCTGGACCCTGGCCGGGCAGACACTCGCCCACGGCCAGTCGCGCCGCTTTGCGCCGACCGACGAAGCCCATCGCCAACTCGCCGCCCAGGATGCGCGTCGAGTGGCCGACCGGGCCCGCGTCGGCCGCGCAAGCCTGGCCGACCTGCAACGCTGGCAACAGGACACGACGCGCACCACTTACCTGTTCGATGTACGCACCCCGGAAGAATTCGACACCGGCCACCTGCCCGGCGCCCGTTCCACCCCGGGCGGCCAACTGGTCCAGGAAACCGACCATGTCGCCAGCGTGCGCGGTGCGCGATTGGTGCTGGCCGATGACGACGGTGTGCGGGCGAATATGTCTGCGTCCTGGCTGGCCCAACTGGGCTGGGAAGTGCATGTGCTGGATGACCTGCAACCGGCACACTTCAGTGAAACCGGCGCCTGGATCGCCCCGGTGCCCGCCGCGCCCCAGGCCGAACTGATCAGCCCGCAGACCCTGGCCGAGTGGCAGGCCCATGGCGACACCGTGGTGCTGGACTTCACCGCCAGCGCCAACTACGTCAAGCGCCACATCCCCGGCGCCTGGTGGGCCCTGCGCGCGCAACTGCCGCAAGCCCTGGCCAAAGTGCCGAACGCCGAGCGCTACGTCCTGACCTGCGGCAGCAGCCAACTGGCGCGCCTGGCCGTGGCCGAAGTCGAAGCCCTCACCGGCAAACACGTGTTCCTGCTGCAAGACGGCACCGCCGGCTGGATCGCCGCCCAACTGCCGCTGGAAACAGGTGAAACCCGCCTGGCCTCGCCGCGCATCGACCGCTACCGCCGGCCGTATGAAGGCACCGACAATCCCAAGGAAGCCATGCAGGCCTATCTGGATTGGGAGTTTGGGCTGGTGGAGCAATTGGCTCGGGATGGGACACATGGGTTTTATGTGATCTGAGTCTGCCACCAGCGCGGGCTGCGTGTGCATAGGCAGACGCGGCCGCATTCGAAATCGCTGATGACCCGCCGTCGACGTTGATGTCCGGGCGAGCCGCCAAATGTGCGTCGACATGGAAGAACGGCTTGTAGGTTGTTAGTTAAGCACCAGTGTGTTTTTCAGGCCCGTCCACTGCGCGTTTTCGAGATCACCCATGGGCTGGGCCTTGATGTAACTCAGGGCAAGCAGTTGGCGAGTGCCAGGTACGATCAGCCCTCACTGATACTGATAAATGCGTTCGCCACCTCTGCTGAACTGGTTGTGGACCTCGAGGGCGTCAACATCTTGCCTGGCACCGACGCGAACATTTTGCAGTGGTTGGTAGCGTAGTTCCTGAACCTGCTGCTCAAGCTTTTTTCAGTTGCTCTGTAAAGTTACTGCGCAGGGTTTCTCCATCAGCGAGCACGGCACGGGTGATGATCAATGAAGTGCTCAGGTCGGCTAATTTCAGAATGTTGATGGATGAGTCTTGAACATCATCAGTGGGCAGCGTGAATTGCAGTTCGTTGAGTCGATAGGTCATGGTGGGTGGGTTGCTCTGCCTGCCAGTAGTAGATTGGCTTGGGCGACATCAAGTTGGCAGTAATATCAATTCGGATTTTTATGATGCACGTCAAAGCCATCAGGGACTTGGCCTTTTGTCATTCTATCTACCCCTGCCCGGCCATATTTTTTAAGCGATTTTGGATCTTTTGCCACTTTCTTCAGATACTTTTCCTTAGCTCCGCCTTTTTTCCAAGGTTGGCACGCATCTTCTTGATTTCACTTTTCGTTCTCTTCTGATAAGCAGGTTTCAAGACCCCAGGGGGTCAATCCACATGAATGGATTAGGTGTGTACTGATGGAAATTGAGTCTAAAAATCATACACCTGATACGCAGCAACAAACCCGTTGTCGACGGTGAACGAATTGGGGCTGTTATGGGTTTTGTACTTATCTGACAGACGTGCTTGTACTTGTGCAATGCTTTCTCCAATGGTTATTCCACCGTTCGAAACTTTTGGTACTATTGCGTTAGTCAAATTCATAACCACCTCTATTTCGGCGCGTCCACTAATGCCCTGCCTACAAAAACTGGGCTATCGACAATTTTTTCGTATTTTACAAAATCTGTTGGGGCTACGCGTCCTTGGACTTCCCCATTCCGGTACACCTTCCAATAGCTGGATTAGTGGTCGCTTCCGCCCGGATGGTGGGCCGGGACATCTTTGCTTCCGAATTTTGTGATCCTAGTAAACTGCGTGTGCTGAGTCTTGTTGGTGTTAAAATTTGTGATGCTTTTGGTATAGCCTTTTTTCAATAACGACATTTCAACTTGCTGAGGCGTTTTGCCGAAAAGCTTGCTCTCCCACTTTTTAGAAATGTTTTTCCCTCCATTAAGGGCTTTAATGCAAGTTAACCCGAGAGGGTCTACCCATTCAATCGGGTTAGGCGCGAATTGGTATAGATTTAGTCCCCCCGCCAAGCCAATCGGATCCGGCGTCGTAAACCGCCCCCTAGAAGTCAATAATTTACCTGGCAGATCGTACACACTATTTTACCCATGAGGAAAAATCAGAAATATAGATTTCATCTAATCTTAGATTTGCGGGGATATCTTGAATACTGTCGGCAATTTCATCGAAAGGTGAAGGTATTACGTATGAAATACCGAAGTCGTCCTCTAGGATGAGGAAGCCATTGAAAATGCGTTGTTTTTTTGATAGCTCAGCTATTTCATAAAAAAACATGCCAGCCCTGAATGTTTTCCGGTACGCACCCTTGTAGTTCTTATTGCAACCCAGCGAACATATAGCACCGTCAGCCTTGGTAGTAATAGTTATTGTATTATCCACCCAATAAGCCGTCCTGATTTCGCTATCAGGCAAAATATAGTTTTTAACTACGACCTCATGGTACTCATACAGCTCTTTAAGGTAAATAGAAACATTGCTATTGAGTACAATTTTCGCGAGAGACTCCCCGGATTTTATTTCAGCATTGAAGTCAATCATTTATAAACTCCCGTTCATTAGTGCGCCATCGACATAGACTGGAGAATCTTTGATTAAATCGTAATTTTTAAATCCTCCGTGACCGATTCGGCCAAAAACCACATCTTCCCCCGATTTATTTACTTTATAAATCTTCCAGTAGTCGTTGCCGTGAATATTTTTTTGGCTTTTATTTCCGCCCGGGTGATAATCCAGCTTATATATGGATCCGGATTTTGTAGTTCGAGAAAATTGAACGTGCTGAATGGCATCAGGTCTGCCAGCTTGAGGATAACTTTTAGTCCAGCCACGAGTGCTTAGATAGCCGTCAAGGTCAGCAGATTTCTTGCCTGTCAACTTATCAATCCAGCGTTTGGCTATCGTAGATTTCCTGGAAAAACCCTTCGATGAGCCACAGTTTAATCCTATAGGGTCGACATATCCAAAAGGGTTTGGTGCATATACGTATAAGTTAACCCCACCCATCAACCCAATCGGATCCGGCGTCGTAAATCGCCCCACATCCGGATCATAAAACCTGAACGTATTGAAATGCAGCCCCGTCTCCCGATCCAGATACTGTCCCTGAAATCGCAGGTTCTGCTCTTCAATGTAATAAGGCTCACGCACCTCCTCCAGCGTATTGCCCCACACCCGATAAGTCGCGCGCCAGACGTTGTGCCCGTCGCCTTCGGTCAATTGTTCCGGCAAGCCGTTGAGGTCGTTGTGGTAGTAGCGGATTTTTTGCAGCGGGCCGATGCCGTCGACTCGCGCTAAGGGTTCGTAGCCTTCGTCTGCGTAGACGTAAAGGCTGGTCTGGCTGTGTTTATGCTCCTGCAACAGACGCAGGCCATCCCAGGTGAACCGGGTTTCTCCCAGCGCATAACCCCGGCTGTCGTGTTCGGTTTTGGTGATGCGTCGACCGAGCGGGTCGTAGGTCATGTTCACCAGCGTTTCGCGCCCGTTCTTCTGGCTGCGTACTTCGATCAAGCGGTGTTCAGCGTCGTAGGCAAAGCGCTGCAAACCTCGTGCGGCGCTGCGTTTTTCGATCAGTCGGCCAAAGCCGTCATAGCGGTAACGCTTGTCCTGATAGGTCAGCAGTTTGTTATGCCGTACCCATCCGCCCCTTACTTGCGGACCGTCGAGTAGGTTGGCGGCGGCGTCGTAGGCGAAGGTTTCGCGCTGGCCTTTTACGTTGTCCTGGCTGGCGATGATTCGAGCGGTCGCGTCGTAATGCAGTAACTGGTGCTGGCTTCCTTCCCGGCGGCCGATCAGGTTGTCGGCCGGGTCGTATTCGAAGTTCTTTTGGTGGGGCGGCGGCAGTTGCCAGGGCTGGCCGGTGGGGCTGCGTTTGCGCTGGCGCAGGCGACCGCTGCGGTCGTATTCGCTGCGGGTGGTGATCTGGCCTTGGGTGCGCAGCACTTCGCGGTGCAGGCGGTCGCGTTCGAAGTCGCTGATGACCTGGCTGTCGAGGTTGAGCTGGTGCAGGTGGCCGCTGCCATAGTAAAGGCGATTGAGCCAGCGGCCGTCGGGCAGTTGGGTTTGGATCAGGTTGCCGAGTTCGTCGTAGTGATGGTTCAGGCTGCCAGCGGCGCTTTGTTCGGTAAGCAGTTGGCCTAGCGGGTCGTAGGCGAAGGCCAGCGCCTGCGTAGTCTCATCGTTGCCGGTGAAAGTGACGGCGGTGAGTTGGTCCAACGGGTCGTAGGCGTATTCGGTACGGCCGTCGTCGGTTACTTTCGCCAGCAAGCGCCCGACGGCATCGCGCTCCAGGCGATGCACTATGGAAGACACATCATTCAAGGGCACGTATTCGACGGCGGTCAGGTTATCCACGACGTCATAGGTGTAGCGCCGTGCGCTGCCATCGAGGTCTTGCTGTTGTGTGAGACGATCGCCCTGGTCCCAGGCGAAACGGTATTTTTCGCCGTTTTCGTTGGTCAGGGTGTGCAATCGGCCGTAGGCGTCGTAGCGGAATTCGATCTGCCGACCATGGGCATCAATACGCTGGCGCACCTGCCCGCGACGACTGTACTGGTAGCGGGTGGTGCTGCCGGCGGCATCCGTGAAGGCGACCAGTTGTCCGCGGGGATCACGCACGTAGCGTTCGGTGCGGTCTTCGGGCATTTCGACGAGCAGTAGGCGCCCTTGGGGGTCGTGGGTATACCGAACATGTTCGCCGAAGGCATCGATGACGGTGCGTAAGTGCCCGCGCCGGTCATATTCGAAACCCGTCGGGTAGCCGGAGCAATCGGCGTGGTGTGTGAGCTGGCCGAACTCATTCCAACGCAAGGTTTGGCTCTTGCCGGTGGCATCGATGATTTCCACTGCTTGGCCAAAGCGGTCGTATCGATAGCGCGTTGTCTGACCAAGGGGATCGATTTCGCTGACGCAGTTGCCACGCGGGTCGTACCGGTATTGCCAAACCTGTCCGGCGGCATCGGTTTCCACCAACGGCAGCGACCAATGCTCCAGCCACACGGTGGATTCGATACGCCCCAGCGGATCTTGCGTCTCGCACAGGTTGCCGGACTCGTCGTAACCGAACGTCCACTGACCGCCCTGAGGGTCGGTGGCGCCGAGCAACTGGCGCTCGTCATTCCAGTCGAATTGCCAGGTTTGGCCGAGGTTGTCGGTGTACTCGGTGATCTGGTACTGGGCATTCCACCGACGGGTGCTGAACCGTTGCAAGCCATCGGTAATCCGCGTAGTTCCGGCGTGTAGGTCGTAGTCGAACAGGTAGTCGTCGCCCTCGTCGGTCCAGTGTCGGACCACGCGCCATTCGGCGTCTTCCACACAGGCCCACTGGTAATAGCAACGCAGTCCGGCGGGCCGTTGGTGCTCGACCATGCGCTGGCCGCTGTCGTAGGCAAAGCGGCGCTGCACATGCCCAATTGCATCGCGAACTTCGACCAGGTCGCCAGCGGCATCGTAGTGGTAGCTGACTAACACTTCGCGGCTGTGATCGGGGAACAGGCGGTCAATTTGCCCGACCCGGCCGGGCCATTGCAGGCTGTAGCCCAGTTCGATTCGTACATCATTGAAGGAATCGCGTAACTGGCTCAGGCGACCTTGGGCGTCGTAGTCGAGGAGGATGCGGTTGTCATTGCGGTCTCCCAACTGGCTCAGCCGCAGGTGCAACGGGTTGCCTGGTGCCGGCTCAAACAACCTGTAGAGCCCGTCGACGCTTTCAATCAGCACCTGCCCGTTGACATGGCGCCGCACGCTCAGGCCTTCGCCTGCGCTGAACACCGCACCGCCCAAGGGGATCACGCCCATATCGATCTGCCGGGCCTGTTCGTCGGTGTAGATCAGACGCTCGCCGCACTCAGCAAGCCCCTGCATTTCGACGAAAACCTCGTAGATCACACTCCAACCGGCGCCGAACAGGCCATCGCGGCGTTCGTCCCGACTGCTGTAGTAGCGCTGCCACTCGATCGGCAACAGGCCAGGCAGGGTGAAGTCCAAGTCGTCTTCACCGTCGAGAATTTTCGCCCCCGTGGCGCTGTGTACCGGGTTGGGCGAACCGGCGACCGCCGAGGTAATGGCATTGCTCACCTGGCTGCTGCCCCACGACACCAGCCCGCTCACCGCCATGCACGGCAGCTTGCTGAAAAACTTCGCGCCACCGCCGCGCAACGTCAGCAGCGCCGTCACCGCCAGCCCGACACCCGGCGTCTTGCCGCTGCGAATCTCGCGAACCACCACGGGCGCTCCGCCGATGATCACATTCGGTGAAATCTGTACCGTCCCAACCTTGGCCTCGCACGTGCTGCGATCCCCACTGCGCACGGCGGGCTGGCCGTTGATAAATACGCGACTGGAACCCTCGGCCATGTATTGGTCTGGCATCGGCGGGTGTTTATCGCAGTCGACTTTATCGCCAGGACAAGGCACGGCGCCCAAGGCTGGCGTAGCGACTGTCGGGCGCCATAGCTGAGAGAAAAAGCCTTCAGCGATATCCAGATAAGTAGGCTCACCCTCTGGCGCTGCGATTACATCCGAGATCTTGCCAGCCGCCCGCGCCGCGGGTTTGCCGTTGATGAATACGTTGGGCGAACCGCTGCTGATGAAGGCGTCGATGACGGGAGGAAACAGGGCATTGGCGAAAGACTCACATAATCGTGAGAGGCCTTTATCCGCGCCGGATTTGCTCATGCCGACGCCGACCACCACACCGACGACGGCACCCAGTACCACGCAGCCAAGGCCGCCAGTCGCCACGGTGACACCCGTCGCCGCAACCACCGCCGCTGTCGCCAATGCGGTCACGGCCACGCTGGCCGCAATCTCCAGGACGCCGCCTAACACGTCGGCCAGCATGGAACTGTGCAGAAGCGCATCGCCCTCGCGGGCAGCCCAAGGCGTGTCAGTCATGCGCAACGATCCGTGTCCGAAAGGACCGGGATCAAATCACGCGGTGGTTGCCTTGCTCAGGTGAGACTTTCCGATGCGCTCGTAGGAATGCTCCGAATCAGCACCCAAACTAAATGCATATAGGGAATAATCACAAATAAGATAATCAGTTATTTTAATAATTAACATATAACCAAAAAGAACTTCACAGCAGGTTTTTATGGGAATAACGTTAACCCCTCACCGACCCCTTCTCCAGGCGGAGGTAGCCGAACCCTTTCTTGATCTGCCTGGAGCCTGCATCCCATGGTCTTTGCCTCCCCGTTCAAACGCCTGTTCCTGGGCACCGCACTGGCCTTCGGCCTGAGCACCGGCGCCCATGCCGCCGACCTGCAACCGCTGCGGGTGGCCAATCAGAAATCGACGATCAAGGCGCTGCTGGAAGTCTCCGGCGAAGCCAAGAATGTGCCCTATGAAATCCAGTGGGCGGAATTTCCGTCCGCCTCGCCGCTGGGTGAAGCCTTGAATGCTGGCGCCGTGGATATCGGTGCGCTGGGCGATGCACCGTATGTGTTCGCCCTCGGTGCCGGTGCGGCGCTCAAGGTGGTCAGCATCATCCACGCCGACGGGCGTAGCACCACCGCCCTGCTGGTGCCGAAGGACTCACCCATCAAGACCGTGGCGGACCTCAAAGGCAAGCGCATCGTGACAGGCCGTGGCTCCATCGGGCATTACCTGGCGATCAAGGCCCTGGCCAGCGCCGGCCTGACCACCCAGGACGTGCAGTTCATTTTCCTGCTGCCCAGCGAATCGCGCCTGGTGCTGGACAATGGCAGCGCCGATGCCTGGTCGACCTGGGACCCCTACACCACCGTGGTCACCTCACAAAGCCAGGCGCGGATCGTGGCCAGCGGCAACACGCTGTTGAGCAACCACCTGTACCTCGCGGCAACCAGCCAGGCCATCAGCGAAAAACGCGCGCAGCTCGACGACTTTGTCGCACGCGTCGACCGCGCCTACGCCTGGGCCAATACGCACCCCAACGAGTACGCCGCCGCCCAGAGCAAAATCACCGGGCTGCCGCTGGCCGTGCATGTGGCCGTGGCCAAAGAGACCCACCTGACCCCGGTACTGATTGACGACGCCGTGATCAGCGGCCTGCAAGCGACCGCCGACACCTACCAACAAGAAGGCCTGCTGCCCCGGCACATCGACGTGTCGCAGGGTTTCGACAAGAGCTTTAACGCCAAGCGTGCCCCCCAAAACCAAGCATCGCGTTAACAGGAGCAGAACATGAGCAAGCCACGTCAATTGAAACTCGGCGCCATGGTTCACGGTGTCGGCCACGGCTGGGGCGAATGGCGCCACCCACAGGCGCAACCGAATGCCAGTACGAATTTTGCGTTCTACAAGCAGCAGACTGAACTGGCCGAAACCGCCAAGTTCGACTTCGTGTTCATCGCCGACAGCCTGCACATCCATGCCAAATCCAGCCCGCATTACCTCAACCGGTTCGAACCGCTGACCATCCTCTCGGCCCTGGCCGCGTTGACCACGCACATCGGCCTGGTCGCCACCGTCACCGTCAGCTACACCGAGCCCTACCAGGTCGCACGCCAGTTCGCCTCGCTGGACCACATCAGCGGCGGCCGCGCCGGCTGGAACGTGGTCACCTCGTGGCTGAGCGGCACCGCCGATAACTTCGGCAAGGCCGAGCACCCGCCACATGCGGTGCGCTATCGCATCGCCAGGGAACACCTGAATGTGGTCAAGGGGTTGTGGGACTCCTGGGAGGACGACGCCTTTGCCTACAACAAGCAAAGCGGTGAGTTCTTCACCCCGCACAAGCTGCACACGCTGAATCACCAGGGCGAGTTTTTCTCGGTGAAAGGCCCGCTCAACATCGCCCGTTCGCGCCAGGGCCAGCCGGCGATTTTCCAGGCGGGCACCTCGGAGGACGGGCGCAACTTCGCCGCCGAGCATGCTGATGCGATCTTTGTGCATGTCGACAGCATCGAAGACGGCCTGGCCTACACCCAAGACCTCAAACGCCGCGCCACAGGCTTCGGCCGCGACGCCGACAGCCTGTCGATCCTGCCGGGTATCCGCCCGATTGTCGGCCGCGACGCCGCCGAAGTGGAACGCCGCTATCAGCAGGCAGTGGACCTGGTGACCGTGGAAGATGCGATTGTCGCCCTCGGTCGCCCGTTCAACGACCACGACTTCAGCCAGTACCCGCTGGACGAACCGTTCCCCGAGTTGGGCGAGCTGGGTTCCAACAGCCAGAAAGGCGGCTCCGACCACATCAAGCAACTGGCCCGGGACAAAGGCCTGACCCTGCGCGAAGTGGCCTTGCATTTCTCGCGGCCCAAGCGTGATTTTGTCGGCACCCCGGAGCACGTCGCCGATACGATCCAGACCTGGTTCGAGACCGGCGCCAGTGATGGTTTCATCGTCAATTCGGTGCTGCCCGATGGCTTGCAATACTTCACCGAACGGGTGGTGCCACTGCTGCAACAGCGCGGCCTGTTCCGCAGCGAATACAGCGGCCAGACCCTGCGCGACAACCTCGGCCTGGACGTACCGGCCAACCGCTACAGCGTCGCCGCCGAGGTCGAAGCACAGCAGGAGGCATTGGCATGAGCGAATCCCTCCACATCGGGGAGCCAGCCCGCTGCCCGATTTCTGACCGAGTCCACGCATCATGACGTCATCCTCGCCACCGTCCTTGCGCGCCGTGGAAGTCGCCAACTTCGACGCCCTGCTCGACCGTCTCAGCGCCGAACTGGCCGGCAGCGCTAAGCTTTTCGACGAGAGCGGCGCCTTCCCCCACGCCAACTTCAAACGGCTGCATGAACACGGCCTGCTCGCCCTCACCGTGCCCAAGGCCCTCGGTGGCGGCGGCGCCAGCCTGGCCCAGGCACGCAAAGCCATCAGCGCGATTGCCAAGGGCGAACCCTCTACCGCGCTGATCCTGGTGATGCAGTACCTGCAACACACGCGCCTGCAAGACAGCAAAACCTGGCCCGCGCACCTGCGTGTAAAAGTCGCCGAAGACGCGGTACGCCACGGTGCGTTGATCAACGCGCTGCGCGTCGAGCCGGACCTCGGCACCCCCGCCCGCGGCGGCCTGCCGGCGACCACCGCGGTGCGCAGCCCTGAAGGCTGGCGCATCAGCGGGCGCAAGCTCTACTCCACCGGCAGCCACGGCCTGAGCTGGTTCAGCGTGTGGGCGCGCAGTGACGATGCCGACCCGCTGGTAGGCGCCTGGCTGGTCCCCAAAAACAGCCCCGGCATAAGCATCATCGACAGCTGGGACCACCTGGGCATGCGAGCTACCTGTAGCCATGACGTGGTGTTCGACAACGTGCTGGTGCCGCTCGACCACGCCGTCAGCGTCAGCCCCTGGAGCGCACCGCAGCCGGAACTGGATGCCGAGGGGTTGCTGTGGATGTCAGTGCTGCTGTCGTCGGTGTATGACGCCGTGGCCCAGGCCGCGCGCGATTGGCTGGTGAACTGGCTGCAAACGCGCCAGCCGTCCAACCTCGGCGCCGCGCTGGCGACATTGCCGCGTTTCCAGGAAACCGTCGGGCATATCGACACCCTGCTGTTTGCCAACCGCAGCCTGCTCGACGCCGCCGCCGAAGGGCATACCCCGGCCGGCAATGCGGCGCAGTTGAAGTACCTGGTGACCGGCAACGCGATCCGCGCCGTGGAGCTGGCGATCGAAGCCTCGGGCAACCCCGGCCTGTCCCGCCACAGCCCGCTGCAGCGCCACTACCGCGACGTGTTGTGCAGCCGCGTCCACACCCCGCAGAACGATGCCGTGCTGCAAGGCGTCGGCAAGGCGGCCTTCGCCCAACGGCAGAAGGAACGCACATGAGCAAGGGCACCACCCTGAGCTTCCTCGTCTGAGGTGCGCTCGGCCAACGCCTGACTCGGTTAAAAAATGTGGCAGGGCCTTGTGTCGGCTGGCCAATCTCATTTGATGCGGTAGTGAAAGGTATTGCGCACCGCCGGCACCGCTACCGCCTTGCCGTCAACGATCCTCGGCTGGTAGCGGAAGGTATTCGCCGCCGCCAATGAAGGCCGGATAAACAGCGGGTGACAGCCGTCCAGCACCTTGGGGTTTTCCACGCGACCCAGGGAGTTGACGGTGTACTCCACCGAGCAATCGCCTTCGATGTTTTTGTCCAGGGCGCGTTCGGGGTACTGCGGTGCTTCTTTGCTCAGCGGCAAGTATTGGCGACTGTCGAACGCCGGGGCTGGAGCAGGTGTGGCAACCCGCGCGGTTTCAGCGGCCAGCCGCGCCTGGTTCAGCCGTTGTTGCTCCAGCTCGCGGTTGTGCTGTTCGGTGGCCTGGCGTTCCTGTTGCTGTTCAAGGCGCTTTTGCTCGACGCGCTTACGCGCCAGGGCCGCTTTCTCCAGTTTTTGCGCCTGGATCTGCGGGTCGAGGGTGGGTTTCACCGGCGTCGGCACCGCCACGGGCTCCGGCGGTGGCGGCGCCACCGCCAGCGCTTCAGGCAGCGGTTCAGCCACGGGGGCCGGGGCCGGCGGCAGCATCACCAGTTGCGTATGCATCACCTGCGGCGCTTGCACCATCGGCTTCTGCGGTGACCAGCCCAACATCAGCCCGGCCACCACACCCACATGCAGCGCAACGGCCAGGCTCGCCGCCAAGCCTTTGCGCCACCACCCGCTGCAATCCCGAGGCGCCATCACCAGGCTCGGACTGTGCATGATCATCGCCGTCATTGCGGGGCCTCGGTCACCAGCCCCAGGTGGCTGACGCCGCCCTTTTGCAACACCGCCATCGCCGCGACCACGCGCCCATACCCGGCGTCTTCGTCAGCGCGGATATAGACCTGGGTGTCACTGCGCGCCGCCACCACTTGCATGACCTTGGCGCCCATGTCCTCCAGGCTCACGGCGCTGTCGGTCTGGTGCTGCGTGTCCAGCTCGTCGCCGAGGTTCCAGTAGTAACTGCCGTCGGCCTTTACCGACAGCGTGAGGATCTGCTGGCGGGTGTCGGTGGCCAGCGCCTCGGCGGCGACCTTGGGCAGGTCGATCTTCACGCCCTGGGTCAGCATCGGTGCGGTGACCATAAAGATCACCAACAGCACCAGCATCACATCGATATAGGGCACCACGTTCATCTCGGCCTTGGGCCCGTGCTTGCGTTGCGGCCTGGTTAACATGGGCTTGCTCCTGTTCAGGCGGCCGTGGCCAGGTGGGTCGGCATGCCGCTCAGGCTGCGATGCAGGCGCACTTGCAGTTCATTGCCGAAGGCGTAGTAGCGGGTGAGCAGCGTCTGGCTGCGCGCCGAAAAGCGGTTGTAGGCGATCACCGCCGGGATGGCGGCAAACAGGCCGATGGCCGTGGCGATCAAGGCTTCGGCGATGCCCGGCGCCACCGTGGACAGCGTGGCCTGTTGCACCTGGGACAAGCCGAGAAAGGAATTCATGATGCCCCACACCGTGCCGAACAGGCCGATGTACGGGCTGACCGAACCCACAGTGGCGAGAAACTGCAGGCCCTTTTCCAACTCGATTTCCTGCGCGGTGATCGCCACCTGCAAGGCGCGCTCCACCCCTTCGAGCACCGCCGGATCGTGGCTGTGCAGGTGCTGGTATTCCTCGACCCCGGCGATAAAGATCGGCGCCACGCCGCCCTCGCCCGCCTGCACGGTGTCGCGGTACAGCGCCTGCAGGTCCGGAGCCGCGCGAAAGCGCGGCAAAAACCCGTTCAACTGGCGCTCCAGGCGCCGCAGCACACTGCCGCGCTGGAGAATCAAGTACCAACTGAGCAAGGACGCCAACAGCAGCGTGACCATCACCGCCTTGACCAACAGGCTGGCGTCGCTGATCAACCCCAAGATCGTCATATGTTCCATCGTCGCGTGCATGGTGGTGAACTCCTATTCGATTAAAAAGTGATGACCGGGTGATGACGGCTTACGGCAATTTCAGCGCGCGGGTCACATCGCGCCAGGGCACGAACTTGAAGTTCTGGGTTTGCTCGGGCATGCGCTTGCGCCCGTCCTGCACCACCAGCATGCCTTGGCTCCACGGCCCGCCGAGGTTGACGGCGGTGACTTCGAGGCCATCGGTTTCCGACGCCCCATCGATCCCGGCCTCAGCGTTCAAACCGACGCGAAAGGCGCCGTGGGCGGCGAACGGCGGTTCGGCATCCACCACCAGGTAGCTGTCATTGCCTTGGCTGGAGATCACCAGGTAATCGCGCGCGCCGCTCTGGTACAGCGCCAGGCCCTCGACATCCGCGTGCAGTTGCGCGCCGACCTTGATCACGCTGGTCAACGTCGCCGGCTGATCGGCTCGGGCGTCCACCGCCCAGACGCCGACATCTTCTTCACCGATGAACAGGCGCTGACGCTGGTCATCGGCGACGCAGCCTTCGGGTTGGCTGTCGACCTTGAACTGGCGCACCAACTCGCCCTGCACGCGGCCAGCCGGCGCGCTCAAACGGTATTGCAGGAAGGTGCCGTCCTTGCCGTTGGCGATCGCGTACAGTTCACCGCTGGCCGGCTGGAACAGACAGATGCCGTAGATTTCCTTGAGCGGCGTCGGCACTTCGCCGGCTTCGCGCAACTCGCCGCTCTGACGGTCGATGCTGAACAGGCTCAGGCTGTTGTGATCGCGATTGCTCGCCACGGCGAGGTCGACGGTCTGTTGGCCGAGCTTGAAGTTGGGGCGGACATCGACGTTGTTCAGGCGCCCCACCGCCAGCTCCTGCAACAGCTTGCCGTCGAGGTCGTAGGCCAGCAGGCCTTGTTTTTTGTTGGTGCCGAGCACGCGGCTCTGCGCCGGTCGTTGCGGGTGAATCCAGATCGCCGGGTCGTCCGCCGCATCGCCTTGGCGCCCGACCGGGTCGGTCTGGCGCTGGGCGGCGACTTCCGGCAGCACCGGCAGCGGCGCGACGGGCGTAGCCTGCCACGTCAACTCGGCCTGATAGAGGTTGCCGCTGTCGTCGTCGCGCAGCAACAGTTGCCGGCCTTTGATTGCCAGGTTTTCCGCCTCCTTCACACCCGGCAGGTGCAGGCTCGGCTGGGCCACCCAGCGCTCGCCGTCCTGCTGGAACAGCTGCAGTTGCGCGGTCTTCGGATCAAGCGCGACCAGCCCACCCGGCACCAGCGCCATGGCCCCGGCGGCGCGCCCGGGATTGTCGAACAGCGCCACCGGCGTGCGTTTCACCTCGGCTTCCGGGTGCGCCGGGTAGGCCCACCAGCCGACGTTTTCTTCGTTCACCACCAGTTGATGGGTCGCATCGTCCACCTGGCAGAACTGCGCCGACGGCGGCAGCGGCACGCCGCGCACACGCTGGGGTCGGGCCAGCAACGTCGGACCATTGCCCACCAGCCATTGCTCGCCCTTGCCCTCTTCGCCCACCAGGAACACAAACAGGTTGGCCGCCGAGTCGCGATACAGGCACACGCCGTTGACCGGATAGTCGCGGGTCGGCAGGTACAGCGGCGCGCCCCAGCGTTTGCCGGCGCTATCCAGGCTGATCAGCATGGCCTGCTGGCGTTGGTTATCCAGGGTCGCCACCAGCACCTGGGCACCGGCGGCACGGCTGTCGAGGCTGCTGAAGTTGCCCTTGAAACGCGCCAGTTCGGCGCCTTTTTCGTCGAGCAGCAACAGGCCGTCGCGGGTGCTGGCGGCCAGGCGTTCGGGGCCGTTGGGCAGGAAGGCCAGCGCCTCGGCGTTCAGGTTCGGCGCCCAACGCGTCAGGGCCAGGTCGGCGGCCAGCGCATGGCCGCAGGTGGCCAGGGCCATCAGCAGGTATAGCTTGGAAAATCTCATGAACAGGCAAATCCTTCGAAAACGATGAACAACCCATGTGGGAGGGGGTTTGCTCCCGATGGCAGTGGTTCGGCTGATAAATCCGGCGACTGACACACCGCTATCGGGAGCAAGTCCCCTCCCACACTCGGGTCGAGGTGGTGGTTAGAAATGGGTGAAGGTCAGGCCGAGCTTGTAGGTCGGGCCGTACTCTTCGTACTGGCCGTTGTAGCTGCGGTGGCCGGTGTAGACGAAGTACGACTCGTCGGTGAGGTTCTGCGCCTCGAAGCTGACTTGCAGGTTCTTGGTCAGCGAGTAGCGTGCGCTGAAGTCGACAAAAGTCTGTGCGTCGACGTGCAGGTCGTGGGCCTTGTCGTTGATCGAGGCCAACTCATACAGGTAGGCCGATTTGTAGTTGGCCGACACGCGCAGGCTGAGCTTGTCGTTTTCCCAGCCGAGCATCAGGTTGCCGACAGTGTCCGACTGGTTGGGCAAGCTGATGTTGCGTGTGCGGTTGCCGCCGCTGGCCGCGTCGAAGCCTTCGATATCGGCGCTGGAGCGGCTGAACGTGGTGTTGGCACCGACCAACAGGCCGTTCCACGGCGCGGGCAGCCAGTCGAACTTTTGTGAGTAGGCCAGTTCCAGGCCATAGAGCTTGGCGCTGTCGCCGTTGGCGTAGGTGTGGGCCTCGGCGAAGTTGGTCCAGGCGCCGGTGCCGGCCACGTCGGTGTTGTAGACAAAGTGCTTGATGTCTTTGTAGAACACGAACGCCGACACAGTGCCTGCGCGGCCCATGAAGTGCTCGATGCCCAGGTCGAGGTTGCTCGACTCCAGGGGCTTGAGGTCCGGGTTGCCGAAGGTGGCTTCGTCATCGTCGATCACGAACCCCGGCGCCAGTTGGCCAAAGGTCGGGCGCACCACGGACTTGGTCCAGGCCGCGCGCACCTGGGTGTTCTTGTCGATCTGGTAACGCGCATGCAGGCCCGGCAACCAATGGTGATAACGCCGCTTGGTCTCGGTGGCGCTGAACTGGCCGTCGGTGGCGCCGGTGCCTTTGGCTTCGAACTCGGTGCCTTCGTAGCGCATGCCCGCGATGAAACGCCAGTCGTCGATGTCGATGGTGTTCATCAGGTAGCCGGCGTTGATGTCCTCGCGGATGGTGAAGTCGTTGACCCGGGATTCGGTCTCGTCATAGAAGTCATCACGGTTGAGGCTGCCGATCAGCTGCTTGATACTCCCCGCGCTGATACCCGGGCCGTAATTGCCGAGACGGTAGTCGACGCTGCCCTTCTGGAACCGGGTGAGGTTGAGTTGTTCGTCGGTGAAGCCCAGGTCGTCGAAGTTCTTGTAGACCCAGGCTTCCAGGTCGTTGTCCTTGTGCCGACGGCTGACCTTGCCGCCGAACTTGACCTGGGACGCGTAGCCGCTCAGGTCGTAGTCGCGGGCCAGGTCCAGGCGCAGGTTTTTCTCGGTGTCTTGGGTGTTCTGTTTTTCCCAGTCGACCTTGTCCAGGGTGAAGTTGCTCGCGTCGTAGAAGCCGGCGCCGACGATCGGACGCGGTTTGTCTTTGTCGTAGAAGCCGCTGTCGGCAAAGTCGCCGCCATCGAAGGTGGCGCCGGCGATATGCGCCGGGCTGTCTTCGCTGGATTGGCTGTAGCCGGCCTGGCCGCTGAGGGTCCACAGGCCGAGCATGCGTTCGCCGCCGAACACGTAGGACTGGATTTCCTGGGTTTCCTCACGGTTCTTCAACTTGCGCTTGCCCTCGGCCACACCCAGCTCGCCAGGGGCCTGGGGGTCGGCAAATTCGAGGCTGGCGGCGTTGCGGGTCTCGGTGTCGGTGTAGCGGCTGTAGAGGGTGCGCAGGTAGTAGCTGCTGAGGTCATCGGGCTTGTAGTCGAAGTTCAGGCCACCGCCAGCGCGTTCGCGGCTGATGTCGTAGTCACGCTGTTCGAACTTGTTGAGTTTGGCCCCCTGGCTGAAGTCCCAGGCGCCGCCGGTTTCGACGTTGTCCGAGCCGAAGTCGCGCTCCTGCCAGCTCAGGGCCGCGGCGACGCCGAAGTTGTCGATACCATCGCCGAGGCTGAAGCGGTTGCTCGCCGCGCCGGAGAATTTCGGGCTGGTCTGGCGTGTGTTCTTGTCGTAGCTGGCCTCGGTGCTGCCGGTGTAGAACAGGCCTTTGTGATCGAACGCCGACAGGCTCTTCACATCGACGGTGCCGCCGAGGGAGTTGGCGTCCATGTCCGGGGTCAGGGTCTTGATCACCGACAGCGACTGCACCAGCTCGGAGGGCAGTACATCGAGGGCCACGGCGCGACGTTCGCTTTCGGGCGACGGCACCAGGGTGCCGTTGATGGTCACGCTGTTGAGGTCCGGGCCGAGGCCGCGCACGCTGACGAACCGCCCTTCGCCCTGGTCGCGCTCGACGCTGATGCCGGGCAGGCGCTGCGCGGCTTCGGCAACGTTTTCGTCCGGCAACTGCGCCACGCCGTCGGCGTGCACCACGCTCTTGATGCTGTCGGAGGAGCGCTGTTCCTTGAGCGCCTGGTCGATGGCGGCCGCCTGGCCGACCACGTCGACGTGCTCGGTGTGGGTGGCGTCGGCGGCCTGGAGCCGCTCGCTGGCCATCGCCAGGGCCAAGGCGGTGAGCGTAAAGCTGACGAGCCCGGTGCGCTTGTACATGAAGTCCTCCCCAAGAGTCCGTTGGCGCCAGGCAAGAGGCCCGGCAACTGGGAGGGCACGCTAGGGCCGGGGGATGACGGTTCTGTGACAGGGGTTGGCCGCAAGGCCCGTAAACCGGGAGTTTTGCCTGGTTCTCAACGTGGAATGAGCCGAAATGACCTCTGGAGGTCAACGGTGGGAGGGGGCTTGCCCCCGATAGCGGTGGGTCAGTCAATAGATAAGCCATCTGGCACACCGCAATCGGGGGCAAGCCCCCTCCCACCGTTGGTTTTCATCGCGTGTGGGGTGAGCTGATTCGACCCTCCCCCCTCGTCATCCAACCGTCACATCCATCTGCTGTGCTGGCGCCCATCGCTCATTCGCCAGAGGACTCGCGGCCATGTTTTGCGTGCTCAAACCCCACCGCTGGAAACTCGCCCCTGCTGCTGCTCGCGGCCAATCTTGGGCTGATCCTGCACCTGGCCTGCGGCGAGCTCAAAAGCGTCAGCGAGTGGGTATGGCTGGATATCATCGGCGAAGGCGGCTCCGCCCTGCTCGCCCTGGTATGGCTGGGCCTGGTGCTGAAAAGCCGCCCCGCCGGGCGCGTCACCAATTACCTGGCACTGGGCCTGTCGTGCATCTTTTTCTCCTGGTGGATCGACAGCCTCGACGAATTCATTCGCCTGCCTGCCAGCATCACCTGGGATCACTGGCTGGAGTCCGGGCCGATGCCGGTGGGCATGATCCTGCTGACCCTGGGTATCTACCACTGGCACCGCGAACAACTGGCGATCAGCGCGCAAATGGAGAAGCGCGAGCGGCTGTTTCGCGAGCACCGGCTGTTCGACACACTCACGCCTCTGGGCGGCGCCGATTACCTCAAGCGCCAACTGGCCGACAGCCTGCAAGACAGCCGCGACCAGCAACAACCGCTGTCGCTGCTGGCTCTGGACCTGGACAATTTCACTGCGATCAACCAGGCCTACGGCCACGCCGAGGGCGATGCGGTATTGCAGGCCCTCAGCCATGTGCTACTGCTCAATCTGCGCCGCCAGGACTTACTCTGCCGCCTGGCCGGCGACCGCTTTGTGGTGGTGTTGCCCAACACCGGCGAGCGCCAGGCCCAGGCGTTGGCGCTGGAGTTGGAGCAAGCGGTGCGCAGCCTGGCGCACAAGACGCGACAACACGGCGAGCGCCTGCAACTGGCGGCGAGCACGGCCGTGGTGATGGCCCTGGACGAGCCGCCCCAGGACTTGCTCAAGCGCCTGAACCTGACGCTCGCCCGCGCCAAACAACCGCTTGCGAAAAGCGCCTGAGATGGCCGTGAAAACCCGTTGGTATGAGGCCGACAGCCGCTTCATCCCAGGGCATTACCAACCCGCCGCGTTGATCGACCTGGCCTTGTCCCGCGACATCGACAGCCATCGCCTGTTGCGCGGCACCGGGCTGTTCCACGAGGACATCCTCGCCGGTACAGCGCAACTGAGCCCGCAGCAGTTTCTCGGATTGATCGGCAACAGCCGGCGCCTGCTCGCAGCCGATGAGAGCAGCTTCCTGTTTGGCCAACGCCTGCTGCCCGGCTATTACGGCGCCGCCAGCCATGCCCTGGGCCACGCGCAGAACCTGGATCAGGCGCTGGAGATCCTGATCCAGCAACAGGTGCTGCTCAGCCCGCTGGTGACGCTGCAATTGGAGCGGGATGAACACCATGCCTACCTGTACTGGCGGGACAGCTGCGGCGCCGGCGAACACTGGCGGTTCCTGCTGGAAGCCAGCATGACCTCGCTGGTCGCCATGAGCCGCTGGCTCAGCGGCCAGCGCCTGCCGTGGCAATGCAGCTTCAGCCATGGCGAGCCGCATTACGTCGAACAATACTGGGTTCACCTGGGCGAACACACGCGCTTCGCGCGCCCGCTGGACATGATGTGCATCCCGCGCGAATACCTGGTCATGGCCTGGCCCGGCGCGTCGGCCAAGTCGCGCGCCAGCAGGCCCGCGAGCAGATCGAACAGCTCGGTTTTGCCGACAGTTTTCTCGATTGCCTCTACGACTACCTGCGCGAACAGGTGCGCCAGCCGCCCAGCCTGGAACAGGCGGCCCAGGCGTTCGCCATGAGCCCGGCGACCCTCAAGCGCAAACTGCACAAGCACGACACCGGCTTTCAGCAGCAGGTGGATCGGGTGCGCAAGCACGTCGCGTTGCACCTGTATCAGGTCAAGGGGTTCAGCAACGATGAAGTGGCCGCGTACCTGAACTTCAACGATGCGGCGAACTTCCGGCGTTCGTTCAAGCGCTGGACAGGCACCACGCCGAACCTGATCCGTCAGCTGTTCAACAGCCGTTAGCCAGGCGCTCGCGCAGGAACTCCACCAGCGCCTGCACCGGCCTCGAACTCTGCCGGTGCTGCGGGTACACCGCCGACAGCGTCAGGGCCTCGGGGGCGAAGTCTTGCAACAGCGTCACCAGGCGCCCGTCCGCCAAGGCATCGGCGACGATAAAGGTCGGCAGGTAGGTGACGCCCAACCCGGCGATGGCGGCGTCGCGCAGCAACTCGCCATTATTGACGCGCATGCGCCCGCTGACGTTCAGCGACTGCGGCTTGCCTTTGCTCTGGAACCGCCATTGCACCTGGCGGCCGTGGCCGTAGGGCAGGCAATCGTGGTCGGTCAGGTCGTCGGGTTTCTGCGGTGTGCCACGCAACGCAAGGTACTCGGGGCTGGCGCAGTACACACGCTGCACGCTGGCGATACGCCGGGCGATCAGGGTGGAGTCTTCGAGGATGCCGATGCGCAACACCAGATCGTAGCCTTCGCCGATCAAGTCCACTGGGCGGTCGCTCAGATCGACTTCCACCGACACCTGCGGATAGCGCTGCAAAAACAGCGGCAGCAGGCAACCCAGGTGGGCCATGGCAAACGACAACGGCGCACTCAGGCGAATGGTGCCGCGCGGTTCGCTGTTCTGCCCGGCGATGCCCTGCTCCACTTGCTCGACTTCGCTGAGCAGGCGCAAGGCCGATTCGTAGTAACTCTGCCCCAGGGGCGTGACATCCAGGCGGCGGGTCGAGCGGTTGAGCAGGCGCACGCCGAGGCGGTCTTCGAGTTGGATCAGGCGGCGGCTGACGAATTGCTTGGACAGCCCCAATTGCTCGGCGGCGGCGGTGAAACTGCCGGATTCCATGACCTGGCAAAACAGGCGCATGTCTTCGAAGGGATTCATTGTCGCGTCTCGGTGGACATTTTGCTGATTTATAGCCTGTCAGGTGCTGCACCACAAACCTAATGTGCCAACACAATCAAAAGTGGGAGGGGGCTTGCCCCCGATAGCAATATGTCAGCCACTACATGCATGACTGATCCACCGCTATCGGGGGCAAGCCCCCTCCCACAGGGGATTACCGAGATTCCCGAGGTCGGGTTACTTGGTGGTGAACGCCGAGTAGCTGTTCATCAGGTTGCGGTAGTTGGGAATGCGCGGCGACAGCAGGTTGGCCAGGCCTTCCATGTCGTTGCGCCAGTCAACCTGCAGCTCGCAGGCCACGGAGAACCAGTTCACCAGTTGCGCGCCGGCCGCGGTCATACGGGCCCAGGCAGCCTGTTGCACGGTTTCGTTAAAGGTACCGGAAGCGTCGGTGACCACGAACACCTCAAAGCCTTCGGAGAGAGCGCACAGGGTCGGGAACGCTACGCATACATCCGTCACCACACCGGCAATGATGATCTGCTTGCGGCCGGTGGCCTTCACCGCCTTGACGAAGTCTTCGTTGTCCCAGGCGTTGATCTGGCCAGGGCGCGGGATGTACGGCGCGTCCGGGAACAGTGCTTTGAGCTCGGGCACCAGCGGGCCGTTGGGGCCGCTTTCAAAGCTGGTGGTGAGGATGGTCGGCAGGTTGAAGAACTTCGCCACGTCGGCCAGGGCCAGCACGTTGTTCTTGAATTCGTTGGGGGAGAAATCCTGCACCAGGGAGATCAGGCCGGTCTGGTGATCCACCAACAGCACCACGGCGTCATCTTTGTTCAAGCGCTTGTAAGTCATGGGTTAACTCCTTTGTGGGTTTAGGTATCAGAACGCAAAGCACGAGCAGCCAAACGCACCCCAGAAGCCCTGGAAGTCGCTGACCGGCACGTTGGAAAGACGCGCTTTCTCATGGCCATGAGCATGCACGCCACACGGGCCACTGCAGTGGTGAGCCTGCGCCTGCAGCGGCGAAGCGGGACGCCAGTGCCCCGGCACCTTGACCACCGGCGACCAGTCCGGCAGCACCGGCACGCGCGGCGGTGCGAAATCTTCGAAGTCGCCGGCGCCATACACCACCTTGCCGCCGACCACGGTCAGCACCGACTCGATCCACTTGATGGCCTCTTCATCGACGCTGAAAAAATCCGCCGACAGCGCGGCGACGTCCGCCAACTGGCCGACCTTGATCTGGCCCTTCTTGCCCTGCTCGGACGAGAACCAGGCGCTGCCATGGGTGAACAGCTCCAGCGCGGTCAGGCGCGGCAGGCCTTCGGCGTGCAGCTCCAGGCCGCCCACGGTGCGGCCGCTGACCATCCAGTACAGCGAGGTCCACGGGTTGTAGCTCGACACCCGCGTGGCGTCGGTGCCCGCGCCGACCGGTACACCTTCGGCGAGCATGCGTTTGATCGGCGGCGTGGCTTCGGCGGCCTTGGCGCCGTAGCGCTCGACAAAGTACTCACCCTGGAACGCCATGCGGTCCTGGATCGCAATCCCGCCGCCGAGGGCGCGCACACGCTCGATGTTGTGCGGGGTGATGGTTTCGGCGTGGTCGAAGAACCACGGCAGGCCATTGAACGGGATGTCGCGGTTGACCTTCTCGAACACATCGAGCATGCGCGAGATCGACTCGTTATAGGTGGCGTGCAGGCGGAACGGCCAGCGCTGCTCGACCAGGTGGCGCACCACCGGCTCCAGTTCCTGCTCCATGCTCAGCGGCAGGTCCGGGCGCGGTTCGAGGAAGTCTTCGAAGTCGGCGGCGGAGAACACCAGCATCTCGCCGGCGCCGTTGTGGCGCAGGTAGTCGTCGCCCTGGTGCAGGGTGACGCTGCCGGTCCAGTGCTTGAAGTCGCTGAGTTCTTCCTTGGGCTTCTGCGTGAACAGGTTGTAGGCGATACGTACCGTCAGCTGTTCATCCTTGGCCAGTTGCTCGATCACCGCGTAATCGTCGGGGTAGTTCTGGAAGCCGCCGCCGGCGTCGATCGCACTGGTCAGGCCGAGGCGATTGAGTTCGCGCATGAACTGGCGGGTCGAGTTGACCTGGTATTCCAACGGCAGTTTCGGGCCCTTGGCCAGGGTCGCATACAGGATCATCGCGTTGGGCCGCGCCACCAGCATGCCGGTGGGGTTGCCGTTGCTGTCACGCACGATCTCGCCGCCCGGCGGGTTCGGGGTGTCCTTGGTGTAGCCGGCCACGCGCAGGGCGGCGCGGTTGAGCAAGGCGCGGTCATACAGGTGCAGCACGAACACCGGCGTGTCCGGCGCCGCTTGGTTGAGCTCGTCCAGGGTCGGCATGCGCTTTTCGGCGAACTGGAATTCGTTCCAGCCGCCGACCACGCGCACCCATTGCGGCGTCGGGGTGCGATCGGCCTGGTCCTTGAGCATGCGCAAGGCATCGGCCAGGGACGGCACGCCTTCCCAGCGCAGTTCGAGGTTGTAGTTCAAGCCGCCACGGATCAGGTGCAGGTGCGAGTCGTTGAGGCCGGGGATCACCGTGCGGCCCTTGAGGTCGATGACCTGGGTGCCGCTGCCGCGCAGAGCCATGGCCTCGCCATCGGTGCCCACGGCCACGAAGCGCCCCTGGCGAATGGCGACGGCGGTGGCGCGTGGGTTTTCACGGTCCACGGTGTGGAACTGGCCATTGAACAAAATCAGATCGGCGTTCATAGGGTTTCCTTTACAGAGGCTTCAAGCCAGGGAGCGAACAGGCGGGTAGCCGCCGGCATCAGCACGTACACCACCAGCAACACGATGGTCAGGGTGATCAGGAAGGTGGCGACCACGTAGTTGGACAGGAACGGGTGCAGGCGCAATATCGGGCCCCACACGATCGGTACCAGCAGGGTCAGCGGCAGGATCACGCACAGGGTGACCACGGCCTGTTTCCAGCGCGGCGGTTTGGCGACGCTGTCGGTTTGGGGGGTGAACCAGAACTCGTTGACCGCACCGATTTCGGTGTGGTCGCCGTCGGCCAGCATCGGCGCGGCTTCTTCGATCAGGGTTTTGCGCTCGGGGGAGTCGAGCCAGCGTTGCAGGTCGTCGGTGGAGCGGTAGCGCAACACGCAGGTGAACAGCGACAGGCCGTCGTGTTTACCGCGCACGACGTCGACGCCGAGGTGGCCCGGGCGTTCGCCGGCGATGCGTACTATGCGGCGTAGCCACGCTTCGTAGTTGGCCTCGCTGCCGGATTTGATCCGGTGTTTGACGATCAGGGTGACGACTTCGTCGGAACCGGTTTCAGGTGTTGGGTCCATGGTGTGTTCTTCCCCCTGGAGAGCTGAGCGATGAGACGAGTTTGGCGGCGACGGGCGATTCGGAATTGGATGTTTGTGCTGTTTGGCGCGGTGACTTGCCGGGCCGCCTACGCGGGGAAGCTGGACATGTGCGCGCTGATCCGGCTCCTCAACCAGCGCTCCGCCGGGTCGTTGTCATGCACCCCGCTCCACACCATCGACAGCTCTGCGGCGTCGATCGCAAACGGTGGGTCCTGCGCGCGCAACGTGGTGCCTTCGGTCAAGGCGCACGCTGCGTAGTCCGGCACGGTCGCGATGATCTGCGTGCCCGCCAGTAACGCCCGCAAGCCACTGAATTGCGGCACCGCCAGCACCACCCGGCGCGCCCGGCCGATGCGCGCCAGGTCGAGGTCGATATTGCCGCTCAAGTCCCCCGAAAACGACACCATGGCATGCGGCCGTTCACAGTATTCGTCCAGGCTCAGCGGTGCGGTGCCGCCATCGCCGCGCAGCACCTTGCACGGAATGTCGCGCAGTTTCTTGCGCTTGGCATTGGCCGGCAGATCCGTGGTGTAGCTGACCCCCACGGTGATCTCGCCACTGGCCAGCAGCGACGACATCAACAGGTAATTGGCGCGGCGCACCACCACCACGATCCCCGGTGCCTCGTCGCGCAGTTGGCTGAGCAACGGCGGGAACAGGCCGAATTCGGCGTCATCGGACAGGCCGATGCGGAACACCGCACAGCTGGTGGAAGGGTCGAAATCCTTGGCGCGGCTGACCGCGCTCGAGATGGTGTCCATGGCCGGTTGCAGCTCCTTGAGTATCGCCATTGCGCGTGGTGTGGGCTCCATGCCGCGCCCATTGCGCAGCAGCAACGGGTCGTCGAACAAATCGCGTAAACGGCCCAAGGCCGCGCTCACCGCTGGTTGGCCCATAAACAGTTTTTCGGCGACCCGGGTCAGGTTCTTCTCGAACATCAGCGCTTCGAAAATCACCAGCAGGTTCATGTCGACGCGGCGCAGGTCGTTGCGGTTCATGGTGGTCCCCAAACAGTTGACAGAGCACCAGCTAAGCACGCGGCGCGGCGAGCGCGATTGCACACCTGTGCTGTCTTTTCCACGCCAACAACTGGCGAAATTAACAACGATTAACTCGTCAGTCGGACGGCACGGCACCAAGAATGAGGCCGTCTACACTGCATCCATTCACCGGGAACGCTCCCATCGACTGCGGATATTTCGTCATGGCCCGACTTGAGCACGGTGCTCCAAGCTTCTGCGCGACCGGCGGCCTCTGCCCCCGGCGCGAGCGTATCGCCAAGCAACTGATCCTCGCCAACCTCGGCGAAAGCCTGGCGATTGCCGACCTGGCCCAGGCCTGCGCACTGTCGCGCAGCCACTTCTCCCGCGCCTTCAAATGCACCACCGGGCTGTCGCCGCAGGAATGGATTCGCCAACAGCGCATCCAGCGCGCCAAGGAGTTGATCACCGGTACGTCCTTGAGCCTGACGCAAATCAGCCTGGAATGTGGTTTCTGCGACCAGGCACACTTCTGCCATATGTTCACGCGCAGCGAAGGCGTCAACCCGATGACCTGGCGTAATCACCAATTGCGTCGCAAGCAGGCGATTGCCGCCTAGTGGTCAGCGCAAGCGTGGAATATGCTGGGCGAACCCTTTTTTCAGAGCACGCGCTGGCATGAACGACCTCAGCGAACAGGCCGTACACTTCGGCCCGTATCGGATACACCCGCGCCAACGCCTGGTGCTGGAGGCTGGCCGGCCGTTGCGCCTGGGACGGCGGGCAGTGGACATCCTGCTGATCCTGCTGGAACAGGCCGGCAATGTGGTGAGCAAGCAGGAACTGATCGCGCGGGTCTGGCCCAAAAGCGTGGTCGAAGACGGCAACCTGCGCGTGCATATGGCGGCGTTGCGCAAGGCCCTGGGCGATGGCCAGGCCGGGCAGCGCTATATCGTCACCGTGGCCCAGCGCGGTTACAGTTTTGTTGCGCCACTGAGCATCGAACCGATGACCCTTCCAACCGACGGCAGTGCGCAAAGCCAGGCCCACAACCTGCCGCTGCGCAGCACGCGGATGATCGGCCGCCAGGCGCTGATCGATGCGCTGGTGCAGCAATTGCCGCAACAACGCTTTATCACCCTGACCGGCGCGGGAGGCATCGGTAAGACCACGGTCGCGCTGCGTGTCGCTGAGCTGCTGATCGGGCATTACCGCGACGGCATTCGCCTGCTCGACCTCGCCCCCCTCAGCGCGCCGTCGATGATCCTGCCCAACCTCGCCGCCCTGCTCGACCTCACCCCCGACGAACACGCGCCGCTGTTGACCCTCGCGCGCAGTCTCCACACGCGCCAGTTGCTGTTGGTGATCGACAACTGCGAACACCTGCTCGATGACATCGCCCTGATCAGCGAGACCCTGCTGCGCCACGCGCCCAACGTTCACATCCTCGCCACCAGCCGTGAAGCACTGCGCGCCGAGGGTGAATACGTGCAGCGCCTGGAGCCGCTGGCCTGCCCGCCCGCCACCGGCAACCGTGCCCAGGCGCTGGGCTATCCGGCCCTGCAACTGTTGATCGAGCGCGCCATGTCCCATCAGGACAGCTTCGCCCTCAGCGAAGCCGAACTGCCGTTGGCGATCGATATCTGCCAGCGCCTCGACGGTATCCCGCTGGCCATTGAACTGGTGGCGGCGCAGATCGAACGTTTCGGCCTGCAAGGCCTGCTGGTGCAGATGGAAGACAACTTTCGCCTGCTGACCCGTGGCCGCCGCAGTGCCCTGCCCCGTCAACAGACGCTGCGCGCCACGCTGGACTGGAGTTTCGACCTGCTCGCGCCCTGCGAACAGATCTGCCTGCGCCGCCTGGCGGTGTTTCGCGGCGGCTTCAGCCTGGCCAGCGCGGCGGCGGTGATCGCCGGGGAACAGATCGCGCCGGCCGAGGTGCTGGGTTCGATCACCCAACTGGTGGCCAAGTCCTTGCTCAATGTCGAGCCCGGCGATGACGAGATGGTCTACCGCCTGCTGGACATCACCCGCACCTACGCCCTGGAAAAGCTCAGCGTGGCCGCTGAACTCGACACCACCCGCGAGCGCCACGCCGCACGCTGCCTGGCCTTGATGGAACAGGCCCGGGACGATTGGGAACTGACCGCGACCCAGCCCTGGATCGACCGCTACGCGCCCCTGCGCGAAGACATCCGCGCCGCACTGGATTGGGGCCTGGGCGACCAGGGCACGCACCTGTTGGGTATTCGCCTGACGGTCAGCGCGATGCCGTTGTGGCAGGAACTGTCATTGCTGGGGGAACACGGGCTGTACGTGGGCAAGGCGCTCGCACGGCTGGCGCAATCGCCCGCGCCGAACCCGCACTTGCACATGGCGTTGCAACTGGCGCTGGGCAGTTTTTCGTATCACACCCAGGGCGGTACGCCGCAGACCATTGACGCCTTTGCCTACGCGCGGCGCCTGGCCGAAGCGAACAACGACTTGAGCGGCCAGTTGCGTGCGGTGTCGGGCCATATGGCGGTCAACCTGTGTTGCGGAAATTATCGCCAGGCACTTGCGCAAAGCCTGCACTTCGATCAACTCGGCCCCCAGGCCGACCCCTTGCTCGACCTCAGCGCCCAGCGCCTGCGGGTACTGGCCCAGCACTTTGCCGGTCACCAGGCATTGGCCCTGCAAAATGCCGAACAGGTGATCCAGCGCATGGCCCACAGCGGCCATCTGAACCGGTTCACCCATGGCTTCGGCGTGCAGTACGACCAGGGCGTGGCCTCGCTGACGATCCTCGCTCGCATCCTGTGGCTGCGGGGGTTCCCGGAGCGTGCCTGGCGCACCGCGAACCAGGCCCTGGAACTGGCGCTGCAGATCAACCACGGCACCTCGATCTGCTACACCCTGGCCCTGGCCGGGGTGGTCATCGCCCGCTACAACGGCGACGCGGCCGCGGCCCATTCGCTGCAGGAACTGTTGTTGCAACAAGCGCAAAAGCACTCGGTGCAGCTGTTTCATACCTGGGCCCGACACTACGCGGGCGCAGCGCCGACGCAAGCCATGCCCGGGCTCGGCCTGATCGCGGATACCCTGGTGACCTTCAATGCGGGCGCGGTGGACGCGGCGATGTTCGAACGCGCCAAAAGCGGCGCGGCCGGCTGGTGTACGGCAGAGATCCTGCGGGTGCGCGCCGAGCACAGTGACGACATCCCGGCAGAAGCGCTGTTGCTCGAGGCACTCGGCCTGGCGCACCAGCAAGGCGCCCTGGCCTGGGAGTTACGCAGTGCGACCGCGCTGGCGCGGCTGTGGCAGCGCCAAGACCGCCGGCAAGCGGCACGCGAGTTGCTGGACTCGGTCTACGGGCGATTCAGCGAAGGGTTCGCCACCCAGGACCTAATCGGCGTGCGCCGCCTGCTCGACGAGTTGCAGGACAAACGGCCGGCCTGAAAACGCCCCCAGATAATGCCCATACCCTTGCTGCAGACGCGCCACTTGCAGCGGGTCGCGCAGTTGCGCCAGGGCGTAGCTGCGCACGCTGTTGAGCAAGCGGTAACGCTCGGGACCGAGGCCGGGCTCCACGCTCAGCAGCGAGATGTCGACCAGTCGCCGCAGCAGGTATGGCAGGTCGGCGTGAGCCAGCTCGGTGCCGGCGATCAACTGCCCCAGGACGGGCAAGCTCACCGCCATCTTGAACAGGCCCAGTTGCAGGAACAGCCAACGCTCCGGCAGGCTCAGGCGCTCGTATGACCAGTCCAGGGCCGCCGCCAGGGATCGGTGGCGTTCCAGCGCCGTGCGCCGACCGCGCGCCAGCACTTGCAGGCCGCTGCGCAATTGCACCTGCAAGCCCTGCACGCCGAGAGCATCGACCTGGGCCGCCGCCAGTTCGAGGGCCAACGGAATACCGTCGAGCCGGCGGCAGATATCGCGCAGCGCCGGCAAGTCCTGGGGCCGCAGGGCAAACCCTTGCTGACTGGCGCGCACGCGCGCGACGAACACCTGCACCGCCGAGTAGGCCATCGCCTGCTCGACGCTGCCCCAGGCGGATGGCATCGGCAGCGCCAGGCGAGGCACGCGCTGCACCCACTCGCCGGGCACCCGCAAGGCTTCGCGGCTGCTCAGCAACAGCGTCACCCCAGGCGCGCTGGCCTGCAGCGCGCGCACCAGATGACGGCAGGCGCCGAGCAACACGTCGGCGCCATCGAGCACCAGCAATAACTGGCGCGAGGCCAATTGACGGAAGAGCGCCGCGGCACTGTCAGCCGCGTCGAGCCCGAGGGTCTCGGCCAACTGGCGCAGCATTGCCGTGGGCGTATCGACACCGGCCAGATCCAGCCACCACACGCCGTCGCGATAACGCGGCAACACACGCTCGGCCAACGCCAGGGCCAGGCTGCTCTTGCCGACGCCAGCACCTCCGGTGAGGGTCATCAGGCGTTGCCCCGACAGGCGTCGGACCAGCGTCCCCACCAGTTCGTCGCGACCGATCAGCGGGCTGAGCCGGGTCGCCAGGTTGTGCCGCGGTGCCGCGTTCCCAGCGGCCTCCTGCAGCGGCGCAACCAGGCAATAGCCGCGTTGGGGTTCATTGAGAATGTAGCGACGACCGTCCAATGCACGGCGCAGGGCGGCGATATGCACCCGCAGGTTGTTCTCCTCCACCACGCTGCACGGCCAGACGCGGGCGATCAGGGTGTCCTTGCTGACAAATTGCCCGGGCGTTTCGAGCAGCACCGCCAGGATGTCCAGCGCGCGCCCGCCCAACGGCACGGGCATGCCCGCCTTGCTGACCAGGCGCTGCTGGCGATGAAAGGTGTAAGGGCCAAAGCGCATCGCATGGTCGTTGTTCATCTGCGTAAAAGCGCTGAAACACCCGAGCTTGGGCGTCCGCGCATCCTTCTTCCATGGGCCTGCCGTTATCTTGCCAGCTCGTTGTAACAGGACAATGCTGGCACGGGGAGCGATACGGACAATCGGGTGCGCGAGACGGACATCCTGTCGTTAACTGAACTGCTGTCGGTATTGGGTGGGGTTGAGGCCGAGTTTTTCACTGAACAGAAAGCGCATATGCCGCACGCTGCCGAAGCCTGCGTGAAAGGCCACGGTCTTGAGCGGCAGGTCGGTGGTTTCCAGCAGGTGCCGGGCGCGGTCGATGCGCGCGCCCTGCAGGAAGGCCATCGGCGTCATCTGCACCTCTTTGGCGAACAACCGCGCAAAGTGCCGCGCACTCATGCCGGCGAGTGCCGCCATGGATTCGATGGTGAACGGCTGGTCCAGATGCGCCAGCACATGGCTCTGCACCCGCGTGATCGCGGTTTCCTGGGGCGCCACGGCGGCGGTCATCGGGCTGAACTGGGCCTGCCCGCCCTGGCGCTTCATCACCACCAGCAGCACTTTGGCCACGTCCACCGCGACCTGCTTGCCGTGGTCCTGGGCGACAACCGACAGCGCCAGGTCGATGCCCGCCGTCACCCCGCCGGACGTGATCAGGCGGCCGTCCTGCAGGTAGATGCGGTCGGTTTCGACAACGGCCTGGGGGAAGGCCTTGATCAGCCGCTCGGTGTAATGCCAGTGGGTGGTCACGCGGTGGCCGTCGAGCAACCCGGCATACCCCAGCACAAAGGCACCGGTGCAGATCGAGCCGAAGCGCCGCGCGCGTGGAGCAGCGGCCTGGAGCCAGGGCAACAGGTCGGGGTGGCATTCGTTATAGGCACCGGGACCACCGGGCACCAGCAGCAGGTCATAGGCATCGTGCGCCTGGGCCAGCAGCAGGTCGGGCTGCACGACCACGCCATTGGACGCACGCAGCGGGCCGGGCTCGGTGCCGACGATCAGGATCCGATAGTGCTGCGCCGCTGGCAGGTAGCGGTTGGCAATCGAAAACACTTCAAGCGGCCCAGCCATGTCGAGCAGGAGGAAGTCCGGAAACAGCGCCATGGCCACGGTGTTCATAGAGGGAGACGTCCATCAGGAAGGAAGGCAGCGGGTATTATGCCACGTCCGAAACTGTCAACCTCAATGCGACAGTTATTCAGATATCAGCTTCTTAATGAATATTCCAGTAACCAGTAACCTTCTTCTCAACACAAGCGCCCTGCATTTCGCAGCCCGCTCTGACTTGAGGACACCACCATGCTGACCCTTCGCAAAGCCTCCGACCGCGGCGCCGCCAATCACGGTTGGTTGAAGTCGTTCCACACCTTCTCGTTCGCCAACTACTGGAACCCCGCCGAACAGGGTTTTTCCGACCTGCTGGTGATCAACGATGACCGCGTCGCCGCAGGCCGTGGCTTCGGTCAGCACCCGCACCGCGACATGGAGATTTTCTCCTATGTGCTCGAAGGCGCCCTGGAACACAAGGACACCCTGGGCACCGGCTCGGTGATCCGCCCCGGCGATGTGCAACTGATGAGCGCCGGCAGCGGCGTGGCCCACAGCGAGTTCAACCATAGCCAGAGCCGTGGCGTGCATTTCCTGCAGATCTGGATCGTACCGAATGTCTCCGGCGCCGAACCACGCTATCAGCAGGAGCACTTCAGTGCAGCGCAGAAACGTGGACGCTTGCAGTTGATCATCTCGCCGGATGGCGCCGAAGGCTCCCTTCACGTGCGCCAGGATGCACGGGTCTATGCCGGGCTGTTCAACGCTGACGAAAGCGCAAGCCTGGACCTGACGCCGGACCGCCACGTGTACATCCACGTGGCCCGCGGCAGCGTCGAGATCAACGGCCAACGCCTACAGGAAGGCGACGGGGCCCGCGTGCGCGATGAGCGCCAGATCCGCCTGAGCCACGGTGACGATGCCGAGGTACTGGTATTTGACCTGCGCCCTCTGGAACTGCCGCAGATGCCATGACGGCTGCACGATAGCCCGCCGACGCGGGCTATCGCTGGCGTCGATAGTCACCATCAGCCCAATGAAGTTCTCTTAAAAATACCAACGCGTAACATCAAACCCACACCAGGCAACACCCTAATCAAACACTCGGAGCACACTCTCATGAAACGCCAACTCTTGCTTAGCCTCGCTTTCTCGGTACTTGCTGCAAACGCTTTTGCCCACCCTGTCGTCGCTGAAGGCGGCGCTGATCGCCTCAACGAAAACCGCGTCGCCGAAGGCGGTGCCGAGCGTCTGCAAGGCAACCGTGTCGCCGAAGGCGGTGCTGAACGCCTGCTGGAACGTCGCGTCGCTGAAGGCGGTGCGGATCGCTTGCAAGAACGTGGTCTGGCTGAAGGCGGTGCAGATCGTCTACAGGAACGTGGCCTGGCTGAAGGCGGTGCAGATCGTCTGCAGGAACGTGGCCTGGCTGAAGGCGGTGCGGATCGTCTGCAGGAACGTGGCCTGGCTGAAGGCGGTGCAGATCGCCTGCAGGGCAACAACGCTTGACCCCGCGCTGTGTGCGCGGCACCCCAAACCGGCCTGATCAGCCGGTTTTTTTTCGCCTGCTTATCGGGTACTGGCCTGAAACCGCTTGCGATACGCTGCCGGCAGCATCCCCACCCGCTGCTGGAACAGGCGCCGGAACGAGTTGCTGTCTTCGTAGCCCACCGCATAGGTGATGCTTTCGAGGGTCATGCGCGTCGACTCCAGCATCTGCTTGGCGCGCTCCAGGCGCAGGGTCTGCACATAAGCGATCGGCGTATAGCCGGTGGCTTCCTTGAAACGTCGCTTGAAATTGCGCACCCCAAAACCAAAGTGCCGGGCCACCTCGTCAATCACCAGCGCCTCGGCGCAGTGCTGCTCCAGCCAATGCTGCACGCGCAGTATCTGCGCGTCGCCGTGGCTCTTGGGCAACGACCACATCGCGTACACCGACTGCACCGTCCGCACCGTGTCGATCAGCAGGTATTTGCCACAGGTGTGAGCCAGTTCCGGCGAGCCGAAGCGGCGGATCAGGTGGAGCATCAAGTCCATCGCCGCACTGGCGCCACCACAGGTGATCACGCGGTTTTCTTCGCAGAGCATCTGCGCGTCATCGAGGCTTACGTCTGCGTAGCGTCGCCGGAAAAGCTCGGCAAACGCCCAGTGGGTGGTGGCGCGCAAGCCTTGCAGTACACCAGTTTCCGCCAACAGAAAGGCGGCGGTACACATCGACACCAGCACGGCGCCGCGCCCATGCTGTTCGCGCAGCCAGGGGCCGAAGGCGGCAAACGTCGGCAAAGCCTCTTTCAAGGTGAAGAGAAAGCCGGGGATCAACACCAGATCGGTCTGTGCGATCTGCGCGGTCGAACAGGCCACTTGCAGACGCTGCCCGCCCCAGGCATTCACGGCCTGGCCGTCGAGGGACGCGACCACGATCTCGAAGGGCGGATGGTCGGCAAACAGGTTGGCGGCGCTGAGCATTTCCAGGGCCAGGGTGGCGCTGGCGGCGGAGCAGTGATCGGCCAGGAGCAAGGTAATGTGCATTCACGGACCTTTTTGCGCTTTTCGCATTAAATAAGTCATTTGCGCACCTACCTTAGCCGATTTAGCGCCCTTACAGTGCTGCCACTGTTCAACTCTGTGGCGTCTTTATGAATCTCTGGTTTCGATTGCTCTACATGCTCTGCCGTCGCCCCTGGCGCAAGCCTGCCCATGGCCTGGCCACCACCGTGGTACGCATGCGGGTGTGGCCGCTGGACCTGGATCTCAACCGGCATGTCACCAATGGCCGCTACTTCACCCTGGCGGACGTTGCACGGATGGATTTTGTCTTGCGCACTGGCGCTTTTCGCGTGGCCCTGCGCAACAAGGCGCTGCCGATCGTGGGCGATACCTGGGGCAAGTTCCGCCGCGAACTCAAGGTGTTCGAAGTGTTCGAGGTACACACCCGCATACTCGGCTGGGACCACAAGTGGAGCCTGATGGAGCACCGTTTCGTCAGCAAGGGTCGGGTGGTCGGCGTGGTGGTGATGCGCGGGCTGTTCCGCTCAGCCAAGGGCACCCTGCCCCCGGCGGATTTCCTGCGGGAGCTGGGGCTGGCCGAAACATCGCCGCCCCTGCCGCAGTGGCTGAGCGACTGGGCGCAGAGTTGCGAGGCGATGAGCGTGCAGTTGCGAGGTGAGGAACAGGATTGAGGATCATCCGCTCATCATCGTCTTGAGGCATGCGCGCCTTGGCCAACATGTCCTTGGCGATTTTACGCGTCGTCGCGGCGCCTTCCAACTGCGCGCTGGATATAGGAGTCCACCAGGCGGTATTGGGGAGAAGACGCCACTGCCCCGCCCAAGCTGGACGTCAACGACTCGACGCCGTGAACAACCGCCTCACAAAAGTCAGTGATGCACAAAAAAACGCACTGCCGCACTCGCTGCGAAGCTCCAGGGTCTTACTCGCGCAAGCCCGGGACATCTTGATAGCTGCCCATGCGGCCTCTTTCTTGAGACCCGGCGCTGGATATCGACGAAACTCGTCCCAATGCAGATACCGGCCCTTGTCATCGACAGCTTTATAGATTGAGTCGCCAGGCGCTGCTCAGACTGATCAAGTCATACCTACCAGTTCTCCCCCAACCCCAGCAAGCCAAGTATCTGCCGGCGCAGGTCCACCAGATAAGGATCGTCGCGGTGCCGGGGGTATGGCCGCTCGATGGTCAATTGCGCCTGCAGGGTCGCCGGGCGGTCGCTGAACACGATCACGCGGTTGGCCAGGAGCAAGGCTTCTTCCACATCGTGGGTCACCAGCAACGCCGTGTAGCCCTGGCGTTGCCACAGGTCGATCAGTTCCTTTTGCATGGTGATGCGGGTCAGGGAATCGAGTTTGCCCAAGGGCTCGTCGAGGATCAGCAGGCGCGGCTGGTTCACCAGCGCACGGGCTAGCGCAACCCGCTGCGCCATGCCGCCGGACAGTTGCCGAGGGAAGGCGCGGGCGAATTGGCTGAGGCCGACTTTTTCCAAGGCTTCATCGACTTTGGCGGCATGGGTCTTGAGCAGGCCCTGGGCTTCGAGGCCGAGGGCGACGTTGTCCCACACGCGGCGCCACGGATACAAGGTCGGGTCCTGGAACACCACCACGCGACTCGGGTCCGGGCCGCTGATCGGCTCACCATCGGCGAGCAAGCGCCCGGAATCCGCCGGTTCCAGCCCAGCGACCAGACGCAGCAAGGTGGACTTGCCGCACCCCGAAGGCCCGAGCAAGGCAACGAACTCCCCCGCTGCCACGTCCAGCGAAACCCGCTGCAACACCGGCAGATGCTCACCGTCCAAGGCAAACCCGTGGCTCAGGTTTTCGATGCGCAGCGTCAATCCCGCCGCGGCTTCTACTGCGGTTGCCAGGGCTACCATTTCATCGCTCCTTTCTGCCAGGCCAACAAGTGGTCGCGCAGCTGGAACAAGCCGCTGATCAACCCCGAGCAGGCCAGCGCCATGATTAACAACGCTGCATACATATTCGCGTAGGCCGCCCACCCCTGGGCCCATTGCAGGTACCAGCCGATGCCGGATTTCACGCCCATCATTTCCGCCACCACCAGGGTCGAAAACGAGGCGCCGAGGCCCATGAATAGGCCGACGAACACATGGGGCAAGGCGGCGGGAATCGCCACCTTGAAAATCAGGAAAGGCTGTTTTGCACCAAGGGTGCGCGCCACGTCGTAATAGGCTTTATCGACACTGGCCACGCCGGACCAGGTCAGCACCGTGACCGGAAACCAAGTGGCCAGGGCGATCAGGAAGACGCTGGCGCTCCAACTGCTGGGGAACAGGAAAAAGCACAACGGCAACAGCGCCGTCGACGGCACCGGGCCGAGGATGCGCAGCACCGGATGCAGCCAATAGCCGATACGCGTCGACCAACCGATGGCCACGCCGGCGATAAACCCGGTCGCCGCGCCCAACGCCACGCCCGCACCGAGCAGCAACGCCGAATGCAGCAGGCTGTCGGCCAGGCGCGCGTAGTCTTCGACATACACCGCGAGCAGGGCCTGGGGCGGCGCGAAGAACGGTACCGGCAGCAGCGCGAGTTTCGCCGTGAGCAGCTCCCAAATGCCCAACAGCAGCGGTAAAGCGATCAGCCATGACGCGGCTCCGCGCAGGCGCAGGCCGAGCCTGGCGAACCGGCGCCCGGCCACACTCGACACTCCGAACACCGCCGCCACGCCCACGCAGAGATGGGCCAAACCTTGGGTCATCGGCCAGTCGCGCGTCGCATTGGGCCAGTAGCTGATCAGCAGCGCCACGGCCAACCAGGCGCCGACCACCGCCAGGCCCGGCCACCCGATCTTGAACGCCACGAGTGGGTTGAGGGTGGTCGCGTCAACTGAAGACATCGGCGGTGATCTCCTTGGCGAACGCCAGCGGGTCGGTGCCCTGGCTGATCACTTCCACGGTTTTCAGGTCGGTGACGTAGGTGGTGATTTCCGCGGTCAGCGCGGCGCCGACCGCATGGTGGCCGTGGGTGTGGTCGTGGAGGATCGCCTGGACTTCTTCGGTGGAGGTGTTCAACGCATAGGCCTGGAAACCCTTGGCGACGACCTCGGGGTGTAGCACGGAATAGTCATGAGCTTCGAGGATCGCCTGGGTCAGCGCCGCGACCACCCGCTTGTCTTCGCGCACCAGCTTGCCGGTGACACCGACCACGCAGCAGCTGAGGTTGGCGTAGGCCTCCACCAGGTTGGTGGACAGTTCCCGCGCCACGCCGGATTTGATCAGGCGATACATGAACGGGTCGCTGCCGCTGACCGCCTGCACCTCGCCGCGCTCCAGGGCGGTGCCGAGCAGGTCGGCCGGGTACAGGCGCCATTCGACGTCGCGCACCGGGTCGATGCCGTGCTTCTTGAGCAGGATCGAGAAGAAATTGCGGTCCGGGCTGGCCATGTCCGTCACGCCGATCGCCTTGCCCTTGAGGGCTTCGAGTGTGCTTACGCCGCCGTTCGCCGCACTGAGCAAACGCAGGCAACCGCCATGGGTGCCGGCGGTCAGCTTGACGTCGAAGCCCTGCTCCAGGGCCTTGAGCCAACGCAGCGCCATGCCCACACCGGCATCGGCCTTGCCGGTGGCGATGGCTTCCAGCAGCACCTCGGTGGAATTGCCGAAGTTGACCAGTTCCACATCCAGGTTGTGCTGTTTGAAGAAACCTTGACCGTGGGCGATCACCACCGGGGCCAGGCACACGGCATTCAGGTTAACCGCCAGTTTCAGCGCGCGAGGCGCATCCAGGCGGATGAACTCACCGGTGCCGGCGGGCTCCTGGGGCGTGCGGTGCGCGGCGTGCTCGTCGGCGGCGAAGCCCAGGCGGGGCAGCGACAGCAGCAAGGGGCTGGCCAGGGTAATACCGGCCATGCCCAGGAGGCGGCGGCGGGTTAAAGGATCGAAAGCGGCCATGCAAAAACTCCCATGATTGTGTTCGCTAGGTAGATTGCGCGCCTTGCGTCATGCAGGGCACTCGCGACAAAACTACAATTTGATTATATTAATCAGCGACAATTATGAAAGAACCATATAATTCTATGGTTATGCCCGATGCCTCGAAACGCACAAAAAGCGCCCTAAGCTCAGATCGGAACAGTATTTATCGGGGGTGTACGCGCAGTGGGTACAGGCCGGGAAATGGGAGAAAACGCACCTGTAACCGGGGACGATCGATCAGTTGGCTGAGCAGCAGAAGATCGCGGATGCGTTCTTCAAGGTGGTGGATGCACAGGACGTGCAGACCTGGAAGTGATGCAGGGGGAATGCGCTTGATTCCCCCCTTTTTCGATTCAAGCCGGGCTGCGCGCCTCCCACCCGCGCGCCGCCAACGCCCCCAACACCCCGCCGGCAATCGGCGCCAGCCAGAACGCCCAGAGTTGCGCGAGGTACTCGACCCCGGCGAACAACGCCGGCCCGGTGCTGCGCGCCGGGTTGACCGAAGTGTTGGTCACGGGGATCAGGATCAGGTGAATCAAGGTCAGCGCCAAGCCGATGGCAATCGGCGCAAAGCCGGCAACCGCGCCCGGTGCGGTCACGCGCATGATGATCAGGACAAAGAAGAACGTAGCGATCAGTTCGGCCAGCAACGCCGCCTTCATGTCGAACTGGCCGGGGCTCAGCGGGCCATAGCCGTTGGCGGCAAAACCACCGGTTTCAAAACCCGGCTGCCCGCTGGCAATTACATACAGCGCGGCGGCGGCGGCAATCGCACCCGCGACCTGGGCGGCGATGTAAGGCAGCACATCGGCGCAGGGAACGCGGCGCCCGGCCCATAGGCCGATGGTCACCGCCGGGTTGAAATGCCCGCCTGAAACACCGCCCACCGCGTAGGCCATGGTCAGCACGGTGAGCCCGAACGCCAGGGACACCCCCAGAAACCCGATCCCCAGCGCCGGGAATGCCGCCGCCAGGATGGCACTGCCACACCCGCCGAACGTCAACCAGAAGGTACCTGCAAACTCTGCGGTCAAACGCTTTTGCACAATCGACTCCATTGCTTTTCAAACACCACGGCCCTGATCGAAGGGCGTGGTGATCGCCGTCACCACAGGATGTGGGAGGTCCTGGGAGACGGTAGCAACAGGCATCAAAGTGCCCTGTAAGACTTGTCTGATTTCAGTCGCGCGCGACACCCTGGCCGAACCGTCGGATCGCCAGGCAATAACCGATCAACGCCAGCGCCGCCAGCAACCCGCCCGCCGCGCCGATCCAGGCGAAGCCGAAGTGGCTGCCGACCCAACTGCCCAGCAACGCGCCGCCGCCGATGCCGATGTTGTAGATGCCGGAGAACATCGCCATGGCCACGTCGGTGGCGTCCGGGGCGAGCACCAGGACCTTGGACTGCATGGCCAGGCCGAAGCCCATGATCGCCATGCCCCAGAACACGCTCAGGCCGACGAGGTAGGATTCGGCCCCACTCAACGGCAGCATCAGTGCCAGGCACGCGCCCAGCAGGAACACCGCACCGACCACGAACAGATGCGGGTTGAAGCGGTGTACCAGGCTGAACAACAGCGAGCCGATGATGCCCGCGCCGCCGAACACCAGCAGGAACAGGGTCACGACGTTACCGCTCAGGCCGGCGACACGTTCGACAAACGGTTCGATATAGCTGTAGGCGGTGAATTGCGCGGTGACCACCATGGCGGTGAGCACGTACAGCGCCACCAGCGCCGGGCGCTTGAACAGCAGCGGCAGGCTGCGCAGGGAGCCTGAGTTCTGGCTCGGCAACAGCGGCAAGGTGCGCGCCAGCCAGAACACCAGGCCGGCGGCGAAGGCCGCAATCACCAGGAACGTGGTGCGCCAGCCCATCGCTTCGCCCAGCAGGCGGCCCAGGGGAATGCCCAACACCATCGCCAGCGACGTGCCGGTGGCCAACAGGCCGAGGGCTTGCACCTGTTTGCCGGCCGGCGCCAGGCGTACCGCGAGGGACGCAGTGATCGACCAGAACAGCGCATGGGACAAGGCGATGCCGATCCGGCTGACCATCAGCAGGCCGAAGCTGGTGGCGACGCTGGAGAGGATATGACTGGCGATGAACAGGCCGAACAACACGATCAGCAGCTTGCGCCGTTCGATGTTGCGCGTCAGCAGCATCACCGGCAGCGAGGTCAGCGACACGATCCAGGCATAGATGGTGAGCATCAGGCCGACGCTGGCAATGGGCATGTCGAAGCTGGCGCCGATGGCGCTGAGCAGGCCGACGGGCACAAATTCGGTGGTATTGAACACAAAGGCGGCCAGCGCGAGGGCGATGACCGGTTGCCAGTTGGCACGGGGCGTTGCGGTTGAAAGGCTCATTGAAGGGCGCGGCACTCTGACGATGATCAAACGGCCACCCAGGACAAGCGCCGCCGCCGAGCATTCTATAGGTTTCTCGGGCGGCTGTTGACGCTCATCCGGGGCAAATCGCCTGCGGATCGATCAGGGCGAGGTCAGGGTGATCAAGTAGCTACCCGTCTGAATGGGCTTATCGAAGGCGTCCACCAGGACATACTGCTGGTCGTAATAACGTCCGTTGGGGGTGTCGGCCATCAACCGCACATAGGCGTTGGGCGCGCCCACCGCCTTGACGCTGCGGACCGGCTGCACCGCGAGCTGGTTGCCGCGACTGGCCTGCGGGCAGCCTTTCAAGTCCATTATCGAGCCGCTCGCCGCCGCCGTGGTGCAGCCCGGCTCGACGATACTGCCGTAGAATCGGACGACGCCACCCTGCGGCGCCGCCATGCACGTCCCCGTCCATACAGCGAGGAAGCCTGTAACCAGTGACAAACGTATAACGTTCATGTCGACGCTCCTTCTTGGGTTGACAAGAAGTGAGTCGTCCGTTTTGACGCAGGCTTTAGGCCTTTCGTCGCTTTAAGAAATGTCTGATAGACCGATCACGGGTCCACCTGCCCCATCAATTGCGGAATGCTTTCCGGGCGCTGCGCATAACGTTGCGCCAAGGCCGCACACACCATCAACTGGATCTGGTGAAACAGCATCAACGGCAGGATCAACACACCCATGGTCGCCCCGGCGAACAGCACCTGGGCCATCGGCACCCCGGTCGCCAGGCTTTTCTTCGAACCGCAGAACAGGATGGTGATGCGGTCCTCCTGATTAAAGCCAAAAGCCTTGCCCAGCAGCGTGGACGCCAGCAATACCAGGGCGAGCAACACGCAGCAGGCCACCACCAGGCCGCCCAGTTCCCACAGCGGAATCTGCTGCCAGATGCCTTGGATGACCGCTTCGCTGAACGCGCCGTAGACCACCAACAGGATCGAGCCTTGGTCGACGAACTTCAGCCAGGCCTTGTTGCGGCCGACCCACTCGCCGATCCAGCGGCGGGCGATCTGCCCGGCGATGAACGGCAACAGCAGTTGCACGCTGATTTTCAGGATGGCGTCGACGGTCGAACCGCTCTCGCCGTGGACATTCAGCAACAGCGTCACCAGCAACGGCGTGAGGAAGATCCCGAACAGGCTCGACGCCGCCGCGCTGCAGATCGCCGCCGGGATATTGCCGCGCGCCAGGGACGTAAAGGCAATCGCCGACTGCACCGTGGCCGGCAACGCGCACAGATAGAGCATGCCCATGTACAAGTCTTTGCCGATCAGCGGCGACAACAGCGGTTTGAGCGCCAGGCCCAGCAATGGGAACAGCACAAAAGTCAGGCTGAACACCAGCAGGTGCAGGCGCCAGTGCCCGGCCCCGGCGACGATGGCCTGGCGCGACAGCTTGGCGCCGTGCAGGAAAAACAGCAGCGCGATGGCCAGGTTGGTCACCCAGCCGAAAGCCACGGCGGTCTGGCCGCTGGCGGGCAGCAAGGACGCAAGGAGCACGGTGGCAATCAGGGTCAGGGTGAAATTGTCGGGCAGAAAACGCGGGCGAGTCATAAGCAGGATCTTCCGGGGTTGCCAAGAACGTCATCGCGACTCTAACGTAACGCTTTATTACCGACTAACGCCAATGAGCCAGTAAATGCCGCCTAAAGGACATGACAAGACCGTCCGCCGCAGCGTGCCCGGGCTTTCCAGCCTGCCACGCCCGGTGTACGGACGCACCGAATCCTTGCCCAACCGCGCCTTGACCCGTCGGCACAGCCATCCGTGGGTGCAGTTGTCCTACGCAATTTCCGGGGTGCTGGAGATCCAGACCAGCGTCGGCCGCTTCGTCGCGCCGCCACAGCGCGCGGTGTGGATTCCGGCGGGCATGCCGCACCGGGTCTACAGCTCGCCGCACACGGAGATGCGCAGCCTGTACCTGGATTGCAGCGTCACCGCCTGGGCGGACGAACGTTGCCAGGTGTTGGAGGTGAGCAGTTTGTTGCGCGAGTTGATCCGCCGCTTCAGCGAACTGCCGGTGGAATATGCCGAAGAGGGCCCGGACGGCAGGCTGGCCCAGGTGGTGCTGGACCAACTGGCGGCGGCGCCCCAGGTGGATTTGATGCTGCCGTTGCCCCTCGACCCGCGCTTGCGGCAGATCTATCGCAGTTTGGAGCTGCACCCGGAGCAACCCACCACGCTGGGGGATTGGAGCCGCAAGCTGGCGGTCAGCGAGAAGACCCTCAGCCGCCTGTTTTTGCGTGACACCGGGCTGACCTTCCGCGCCTGGCGCCAGCGCTTGCGCCTGCTCGGCGCCCTGCCCGCCCTGGAGCAAGGCGAGCGGGTGACGGATGTGGCGTTGGCGTGCGGGTATGAATCCACGTCGGCGTTTATCAACGCGTTTCGCCAGCAATTCGACGCCACTCCCGGCGAGTTCTTCCGCTAATGCAAAGGAAGGAGCTCAGCGTTGTTTCATGCGATCAATCACCACCGCCAGCAGCAGGATCGAGCCGCGAATCACGTACTGGTAGAAGGTGTCGATGTTCTTCAGGTTCATTGCGTTCTCGATGATCGCCAGGATCAGCACCCCGGCGATCACATGGCGGATCATGCCGATGCCGCCGCTGAGCGACACCCCGCCCAGCACACAGGCGGAAATCACCGTCAGCTCGAAGCCCTGGCCGATCATCGGCTGGCCCGAGGTCATGCGTGACGCGAGGATCACCCCGGCCAACGCACCGATCAGGCCATGCACGGCAAAGATCAGGATCTTCGTGCGGTCCACGTTGACCCCGGCCAACAGCGCGGCTTCCGGGTTGCCGCCGATGGCCATGGTGTTGCGCCCGTAGGTGGTGTAGTTGAGCAGCCAGCCGAAGAACAGGAAGCAGACGATGGTGATCAGAATCGGCACCGGCACGCCCAATAACTGGCCGTTGCCGAACACGAAGAACTGATCCTGGGACACCCCCACCGCCTTGCCGTCGGCAAAGATATAGGCCAGGCCGCGCACGATCTGCATGGTCGCCAAGGTGGTGATCAGTGCATTGACCCGCAGCTTGGCGATGACGATGCCGTTGATCAGCCCGACAATCAGGCCCATCAGCAGCGCCGCGCCGATGCCCAGCATGACGCTGTCGGTGTCGCGCATCACAATCGCGGCCACCACCCCGGCGCAGGCGATCACCGAGCCCACCGACAAGTCGAAGTGCCCCGACGCCAGGCAGAACAGCATGGTGCAGGCGGCGATGCCCACGGTGGAAATCGCCAGGCCCAGCCCGCGCATGTTCAGCGGCGAGAGGAAGTTGTCGATCAGCAAGGCACACAGCAGGAAAATCGCCAGCGCCGCGAGCAGCATCGCCCAGTTGTCGAGCAGCGCGCGCAGGTCCAAGGGTTTGCGTGCCGTCGGCAACGCGTTGTGTTGGGTTGTCATAGTCGTCTCTCAGTTCGCCAGGCCACGCGGCAAGGCCAGTTGCAGCAAGTTGGATTCAGTGGCGTGTTCGCGCCGTTGTTCGCCGCGCAAAGCGCCTTCACACAGCACCAGAATGCGATCGGAAACCCCCATCACCTCCATCAAGTCGCTGGACACCACAATCACCGCGATACCGCTGGCCGCCAGGTCATGGATGATCTGGTAGATCTCCGACTTGGCGCCGATGTCGATGCCCCGCGTCGGCTCGTCCAGCAGCAGCACCTTCATCGGCATCGACAGCCAGCGGCCGAGAATGGCCTTCTGCTGATTGCCGCCGGACAGGTACATGATTTTCTGCGCGGCGCTCGGCGTCTTGACCTTCATCCCGCGGATTTGCTGCTCGGCGTTGCCCTGCTCCCAGCCCTCGCGCAGCAGCCAGCCGAACCGGGAATGGGCGCCGCGTGCGCTGATGTTGATGTTCTCCGCCACGCTGCCCAGCGGGATGATGCCCTCCTTCTTGCGGTCCTCCGGGCACAGCAGCACGCCGGCGGCGATGGCGTCGCGCGGCGAGCGCAATTGCAGCGCTTGCCCGCACAGTTCCAACTGCCCCGCCGTGGCGCGCTGCAAGCCGCTGAGCAGGCGAAACAGCTCGGTGCGCCCGGCGCCGACCAAGCCGAACAGGCCGAGGATCTCGCCCTTGCGCACCTCAAAGCTGACCGGTTCACGCAAGCCCGGGCCGAGCAAACCGTCGACCTTGAGCGCCACCTCGCCGTGCTCGCGCGGCCGATAGTCGTAAATGTCCTGGATATCGCGACCGACCATGCAGGTGACCAACTGGTCGTGACTCAGCGCACGCATGTCGTCGAAGGTACGCACGTAGCGGCCGTCCTTGAACACCGTGACCGCGTCGCAGATGCGGAACACTTCTTCCATGCGATGGGACACGTACAGCACCACTTTGCCCTCGTCGCGCAGGCGCGTGATGATCGCCATCAGCCGGTCGATCTCGCGGGCCGACAGGCTGCTGGTGGGTTCATCGAAGGCAATCACATGCGCGCCCCGCGACAGCGCCTTGGCGATTTCCACCAGTTGGCGCTGGCCCAGGGACAGGCGCCCGAGCTTTTCCTGCGGGTCGATTTCATCGGCCAGGCCCTTGAGGCACGCCAGCGCCCGCTGGCGCAACTGGCCGCGGTTGACCACGCCAAAACGCGCCGGCAAATGCCCGAGGAACAGGTTCTCGGCGACGCTCATTTCCGGCACCAGATGCAGCTCCTGGTGGATCACCGCGACGCCGCTGGCAATGCTGTCGGCCGCGCATTTGAAGGCCATGGTCTGCGCGCCGATCTGCACGCTGCCGCTGCTCGGGATGTAGGCGCCGCCGAGGATCTTCAGCAGCGTCGACTTGCCCGCGCCGTTCTCGCCCATCAACGCGTGTACCTGCCCCGGGTGGGCGGTGAAACTGATGCTGTCCAGCGCCTTGACCCCGGGGAAGGTTTTGCCGATGCCGTCAAAGCGCAGTGCCGCTGCGGTCATTTCCACAGCCCGATCTTGGTCAGTTCTTCCTGGAAGTTGGCGCGGGTGATCAGCGTCACTTCGTCCATCGCGGTGTATTTCGGCGGTTCCTTACCGGTGGTGACCCACTCGTACATCATCAGCGCGGTGTTGTAGCCCTCGATGTGCGGGCTGGGCAGCATCGAACCGAAGAAACCGCTGTTGGCTTTCTTCAACTCGCCGATGGCGTCGGTGCCGTTGATGCCGATGCCGATCACGTTGGCGGCTTTGAAGCCGGCGCTTTCGGTGGCGCGCACGCCGCCGAGCACGGTGTTGTCGTTCATGCCGCCGATGATCAGGTTCTTCGCGCCGCTGGGCAGCTTGACCAGGGCCGAGTTGGTGGCGTCCATGCTGCCGGGCACGTCGAGGGTCTTGAGCGCGGCGGTGAGGATATGGTCTTTGGGGATGCCGGCTTCTTCGAGGGATTTGATCGAACCGTCGGTGCGTTTTTTACCGGTGTCGAGTTCGTTGAAGGTGTTGATCACCGCGTAGGTGTCCTTCCAGTCCCAACCACGTTTCTTCGCCTCGGCGGCCATCGCCGCGCCTTGCTTCTGACCGACTTCGAACGCGGCCATGCCCAGGTACGGCACGTCTTCCATGAAATTGCCCTTGGCGTCGACGAAACGATCATCCACGGCCATGACTTTCAAGCCGTTGACCTTGGCCTTGGCGACAATGGCCGGGCCGAGGGACACGTCCGGCGGGCAGATCACAAAGCCCTTGGCGCCGTTGGCGGCCAGGCTGTCGATGGCCGAGAGGGTCTTCTCGCCGTCGGGCACGGCGATCTTGATCACAGTGAAACCATGTTCCTTGCCAGCCTTTTCGGCGAAGGCCCATTCGGTCTGGAACCAGGGTTCTTCGGCTTGTTTGACCAGGAAGCCGATTTTTACGGGTTCGGCGGCCAGCGACAGCCCACTCAAGCTGATGGCCGAGACCGCCACAGCGGCGCAGCACAAGGAACGGATAGCACGACGACGATTCATACGGTTGACTCCTTATTGTTGTTTTCTTTTTTTTGTAGGAGCGAGCTTGCTCGCGAAAAGCCAGAGAGCGCCGCGTGCATTCAGGATGCGCGCGTCATCGTTAACGTTTTTCGCGAGCAAGCTCGCTCCTACAGGGGTAAAGCGGTATAGCGTTTAGCCGGCAAAGCGGTGACAGGGTTTACCGGGCACATCGACCTCGATGGCAAGCACCGCGCCATCCAGGGGGTGTTCGAGAGGGCTGGCGGCGCTGGTGATGTACAGGGTGGTGAGGTCGGGCCCGCCGAACACGCAACTGGTGGGGCGGCTGACGGGCAGTTCGACGATGCGATCGACTTCACCGTCCGGCGTCAGGCGCAGCAGGCAACTGCCGTTCCAGCGCGCGTTCCAGATGTAGCCCTGACTGTCCATCGCCGACCCGTCCGGCCCGCCGCGCCCATGCGGGCCGAACCAGGGCTGGGCGGGGTCGAGTTGGCCGTTCGCTTGGATCGCATGCCGATACAGCGTGCCGTCGAGGCTGTCGCCGAAATGCACCTGGCGGCCGTCATCGCTCCACAGCAAGGTGTTGGGAATACCCAGGCCGTGCAGCAACGGCGTGACCCGCGCATCGGCATCCACGCGAAACAGCCCGCCGGAACGTCGCGTAACGGGCAGGTCTTCGCCGTGCTCGCCGATGTTGTTCTGCATGGTGCCCAGCCACAGGCGGCCCTGGGCGTCGCAGCGCGCTTCATTGCCACGGTTGCCCGCGTGCGGGTCGGCCACGCAGAACAGGCTCAAGGCGGCGCTCGCCAGGTCCAGTCGGTAGACGCCGCTGCTCAAGGTCACCAGCGCATCGCCGCGTTCACACGGGATAAACGCGGACACATGCTCCGGCAACCGCCAGGCCTGCAACTGCCCGTCCAGCAGGCGCAGCGCCTGTTTGCCAGCGATGTCGACCCAATACAGGGCCTGGGTGGGCACGTCCCAGAACGGGCCCTCCCCCAGTTGCGCACGGTGTGCGCTGACGGCGTGAAACGACATGTTGCCTCCTGGATTGTTATTGTTCTCAGGTGCGCGTTACAGCGAGTCGCGTGACGGTGTGCCATCCACCAGGCGCTGGATACGCAACGGGTTGGCGTTTTTCAACGCGTCGGGCAGCAGGCTGTCCGGGTAGTTCTGGAAACACACCGGGCGCAGGAAGCGGTCGATGGCCAGGCTGCCGACCGAGGTGCCACGCGCATCCGACGTCGCCGGGTACGGCCCGCCATGCACCATCGCATCGCAGACTTCCACGCCGGTCGGGTAACCATTGAGCAGGATACGCCCGACTTTCTGCTCCAGCAGCGGCGTGAGTTCGGCGAACTGTTGCAGGTCGGCCGGCTCGCCGATGATCGTCGCCGTGAGCTGGCCGTGCAGGCCATGCAAGGCGGCGCTGAGCTGGGCCTGGTCGGCGACTTCGACGAACACCGTGGTGGGGCCGAACACTTCCTCTTGCAGCACTTCATCGCCGTCGATCAGCAGGCTGACATCGGCCTTGAACAACTGCGGCCGCGCCTGTTGCCCGGCTTGAGCCTGACCGGCCAGGTGTTGGATGCCGGGGTGCGCCAGCAGTTTTTGCAGGCCCTTGTCATAGCTGCTCAAGGTGCCGGCATTGAGCATGGTCTGCGCCGGCTGATCGCCGATCAGTTGCGCCACCTGCTGGGTGAACGCGCTGAAGGCCGGCGACGCGAGGCCGATCACCAGACCGGGGTTGGTACAGAACTGGCCGCAGCCTTGCACCACCGAGGCAGTCAGCTCGCGTGCCACGGTTTCGGCCCGCGCCTGCAGGGCCTGGGGCAACACGATGACCGGGTTGATGCTCGACATCTCGGCGAATACCGGGATCGGCTGCGGACGCGCTGCCGCCATGTCGCACAGGGCGCGCCCGCCCTTGAGCGAGCCGGTAAAGCCGACTGCCTGGATCGCCGGGTGCTTGACCAGCGCTTCACCGACACCGCCGCCGAAGATCATGTTGAACACGCCCGCCGGCATCTCGGTGGTCTCGGCCGCGCGAATGATCGCATCGGCGACGCGCTCGGCCGTGGCCATATGCCCACTGTGGGCCTTGAACACCACCGGGCAGCCGGCCGCCAGCGCGGCGGCGGTATCCCCGCCCGCCGTGGAAAACGCCAGGGGGAAGTTGCTCGCGCCAAACACCGCAACCGGGCCCAGGCCGATGCGGTACTGGCGCAGGTCCGGGCGTGGCAGCGGCTGGCGATCCGGCAGTGCCTTGTCGATGCGCGCGCCGTAGAAATCGCCGCGACGCAACACCGTGGCGAACAGCCGCATCTGCCCGCTGGTGCGGCCGCGCTCGCCTTTGATACGCGCAGCGGGCAGCGCGGTTTCACGGCAGACCAGTTCGACGAAGGCATCGCCCAGCGCGTCCAGCTCATCGGCGATCGCGTCAAGGAACTGCGCGCGGCGCGATGCACTCAGGGCGCGGTACGCCGGGTAAGCCGCCGCCGCGGCCTTGGCGGCGGCGTCAACTTCCTGCGGGGTCGCCTGGTAGAAATCCTGGGGCAAGGCTTCGCCGGTCGCCGCATCGACGCTCTGCAGCTTGAGGCTGCCGTTGGCGCTGCGCTGGCCGCCGATGTAGTTGTGACCAAGGAACTGGGGCATGTGGCTCTCCTTTAAAGGGTGATGACATCGCCGGGTTCGAAGACGGCGTCGGCACTGCCGACACGATTGACCAGCGGCGCGCCGAACTCGGCCTGGCTGATCTCGAACACATCGCCCGGTTGGGTACGTATACCGTCGGCGAATGACAGGGTGGCGGTGCCGAAGAAATGAATGTGTACATCGCCGGGTTTGAGGAACTGGCTGTACTTGAAGTGGTGGTACTCAAGGTTTTCCAGACTGTGGCACATATTGGCCTCGCCACTGAGGAACTCGTTCTGCCAGATCGCCTCGCCGTTGCGCAGGATGCGGCTGGTGCCCGCAAGATGCCGGGGCAACTCGCCCACGCGCAACTCCGGGCCGTAGCTGCAACTGCGCAGTTTGGAATGGGCCAGGTACAGGTAGTTCTTGCGTTCCATCACATGGTCGGAGAACTCGTTGCCCACCGCGAACCCCAGGCGATAGGGCTTGCGGTCGTGGCCGATCACATACAGCCCGCCGATCTCCGGCTCTTCGCCGGCGTCTTCGGCAAAGGGCGGCACCGGGAACGCCGCGCCGGGGCGCACCACGATGCTGCCATCGCCCTTGTAGAACCACTCCGGCTGCACGCCCGCCTGGCCGGCCGCCGGTTTGCCGCCTTCCACGCCCCACTTGAAGATACGCATGGTGTCGGTCAACGCGCTGTCGTCACCGGCCTGCTGGTGCATCTTGTCCCGCGCCGACGCGCTGCCCAGGTGGGTCAGGCCGGTGCCGCTGATCAGCATATGGGCCGGGTCCGGGTGGTCCAGCGGTGGCAGGATCTTCAGGTCGGCCAGCAGCTCGGCGTAATGATGACTGTCGCCCAGGCCGAGGCTCTGCACCTGCTGCACCAGGCCCACGCCGGCTTCGATCGCAGCCAGCGCCAACTCGCGCACACTGTGGGCGCTGAGCACTTCGCGCACCTGGCTGCCCTCCACCACGCCGACCCGGCGCTCGCCGTTGGACACCTCGAACTGAACTAAACGCATGAAACTTCTCCTCGATTAAGTACGTGTGGCGCCACGGGCACTGGCGGCAAATTGCTCGGCAGGCAGCACATGCTTGCGCTCCAGCACGCGGTAGACCACGCCGGTCAAGACCAGCCCGAACACCATCACCAGGGACAAAAAGTACAAGCCCGAAGCCAGGTTGCCGGTGTATTCCTTGAGCGCGCCGATCACGAACGGGCCGATGTAGCCGCCGAGGTTGCCCACCGAGTTGATCAACGCAATGCCCGCTGCCGCACTGGCGCCGGCGAAAAACCGCCCCGGCAGGGTCCAGAACACCGCCGTGCAGGAAAACAGTGCGAACGCCGCCAGGCACAGCGCGGCCATTTGCAGCACCGGCACACTCAGCCAGGCACTGCAGAACAGGCCGATGGCACCCAGTACATAGAGCACCGCCAGGTGGCCATAGCGGTCGTTCAAACGGTCGGAACTGCGCGGGATGATCAACAGCCCGACGATGCCGAAGATATACGGCACCGCCGACACAAAGCCGGTAACCAGGTCCGTGCCGCCGAACTGCTTGATCAGGGTCGGCAACCACAGGCCCAGGCCGTAGATGCTCAGGGTCACCGGCAGGTAGAACAGCGCCAGCAGCAACACGCGCTTGTCCTTGAGGGCGTGCAGTGGATTGCCGTGGCGGGTCTGGCCGTAGGCTTGCAGGTCCTTGGCCAGTTCGCCGGTGAGCCAGGTTTTTTCGTCCTCGCTCATCCAGTTGACCTGCTTGGGGCCGTCCGGCAGGTAGCGCAGCACCGGCCAGGTGAGCAGGAGCGCCGGGGTGCCGATGACGATGAACAGCCATTGCCAGCCGTGCAGGCCGAGGACGCCGTCCATGCCCAGCAGGCCGCCGGACACGGGGCCGGTGATCATCATCGCGATCGGCTGGGAGAGGATGAACAGCCCGAGGATCTTGCCGCGATGGCGCACCGGGAACCACTGAGTGATGTAGTACAGAACGCCGGGAAAGAACCCCGCCTCCGCCGCGCCGAGCAGAAAGCGCATCACATAGAAGCTGTGTGGCCCCTGCACGAACGCCATGCCGATGGTGATGGCGCCCCAGGTGAGCATGATGCGCGCGAACCAGCGCCGCGCGCCGAAGCGATCGAGCATCAGGTTGCTGGGAATCTCGAACAGGAAATAGCCAATGAAGAACAGACCCGCGCCCAAACCGTAGGCCGCATCACCGATGCCGACGTCGGCGCCCATGTGCAGCTTGGCGAAGCCCACGGCGGAGCGGTCCACGTAGGCGATCAGGTACAGCAGGATGAGGAAGGGAATCAGTTTCAGCGTGATGCGCCGTATAAGCCGCAGTTCCTGGCTCATGGGGGTCGATCTCCGATTGTTGTTTTTATAGAAGCTCGGGGGACGCCTCTCGCGAAAATCCGCCAGGGCCATACCTCAGTTAAGCCAGACTATATAGTATGACTATTTGCAAAACAACTCTTCCAAAGCTTCGATTTTGCGCTTATGTTTAAGCACGCATAGAACATATAGTCATACAATAAGAGAAACCATCATGCCTGATAAAAAGCCCGGCCTACGCTCCGCCCAGTGGTTCGGTACCGCCGACAAGAACGGCTTCATGTACCGCAGCTGGATGAAGAACCAGGGCATCGCCGACCATCAGTTCCATGGCAAACCGATCATCGGTATCTGCAATACCTGGTCGGAATTGACGCCGTGCAACGCGCATTTCCGCCAGATCGCCGAGCATGTCAAACGCGGCGTGATCGAGGCCGGCGGCTTCCCCGTGGAATTCCCGGTGTTCTCCAATGGCGAATCGAACCTGCGCCCCACCGCCATGCTCACGCGCAACCTGGCGAGCATGGACGTGGAAGAAGCGATTCGCGGCAACCCCATCGACGGCGTGGTGTTGCTGACCGGCTGCGACAAAACCACCCCGGCGCTGCTGATGGGCGCGGCCAGTTGCGACGTGCCGGCCATCGTGGTCACCGGCGGGCCGATGCTCAACGGCAAACACAAGGGCCAGGACATCGGCTCAGGCACGGTGGTGTGGCAGCTCAGCGAACAGGTCAAGGCCGGCACCATCAGCCTGGATGACTTCCTCGCGGCCGAGGGCGGCATGTCGCGTTCGGCGGGCACCTGCAACACCATGGGCACCGCGTCGACCATGGCCTGCATGGCCGAGGCACTCGGCACCTCCCTGCCCCACAACGCGGCGATCCCGGCGGTGGATGCACGGCGTTATGTGCTGGCGCATATGTCCGGCATGCGCGCGGTGGAAATGGTGCGCGAAGACTTGAAGCTGTCGAAGATCCTCACCAAGGAAGCCTTCGAAAACGCGATCCGCGTGAACGCTGCCATCGGCGGTTCGACCAATGCGGTGATCCACCTCAAAGCCATCGCCGGGCGCATCGGCGTGGAGCTGGACCTGGACGACTGGACGCGCATCGGGCGCGGCATGCCGACCATCGTCGACCTGCAACCGTCCGGGCGTTTCTTGATGGAAGAGTTCTACTACGCCGGTGGCCTGCCGGCAGTGCTGCGCCGGCTCGGTGAAGCCAACCTGATCCCGCACCCGAACGCCTTGACCGTCAATGGCAAGTCGCTGGGCGAGAACACCAAGGACTCGCCGATCTACGGCCAGGACGAAGTGATCCGCACCCTCGACAACCCGATCCGCGCCGACGGAGGCATCTGTGTGCTGCGCGGCAACCTGGCCCCGCTGGGCGCGGTGCTCAAGCCGTCGGCCGCCAGCGCGGAGCTGATGCAGCACCGTGGCAGGGCCGTGGTGTTCGAGGATTTCGACATGTACAAGGCGCGCATCAACGACCCGGAACTGGAGGTGGACGCCCACTCGATCCTGGTCATGAAAAACTGTGGACCCAAGGGTTATCCGGGCATGGCCGAAGTCGGCAACATGGGCCTGCCCGCCAAGCTGCTGGCCCAGGGCGTGACCGACATGGTGCGGATTTCCGATGCGCGCATGAGCGGCACGGCGTATGGCACGGTGGTCTTGCACGTCGCACCGGAAGCCGCTGCCGGCGGGCCGTTGGCTGCGGTGCGCGAAGGCGACTGGATCGAACTCGACTGCGCCAACGGGCGCTTGCACCTGGACATCCCCGACGCCGAGCTGGCGGCGCGCATGGCTGACCTGAAACCACCGCAGAAGCTGATCGTCGGCGGCTATCGCCAGCTGTACATCGACCATGTGCTGCAGGCGGACCAGGGCTGCGACTTCGATTTCCTGGTGGGTTGCCGCGGGGCCGAAGTCCCACGTCATTCCCACTAATTGGGATGCTATGATGCCGCCTATTTAGCCAGAGCATCCCTGTCGTTATGGATCACCAGCCGTCCAAGCCGCGCAAGAGCATGCATGCCCAGATCGTCCAGGACTTGGGCATGCACATCGTTTCCGGTCGCTTCAAGCCAGAAGAACGACTGCCCATGGAGGCCACGCTGTGTGAGGAGTACAAGGTCAGCCGCTCGGTATTGCGCGAGGCGACCCGGGTGCTCAGCGCCAAGGGCCTGGTGTATTCCAAGCCACGAGTGGGCGCGGTGGTGCGGCCGCGGGTGAAGTGGCACCTGCTCGACCCGGACGTACTGTCCTGGTTGATGCAGTCCACCCCCCATAGCGAGTTCTTCAACACCCTGGCTGGCGTGCGGCGCATCCTCGAACCGGAAATCGCCGCCATGGCCGCGACCACCGCGACCGCTGAAGACATCGCCACCATCGAAAAAGCCTACCTCGGCATGGAAACCGCGCAGACCCACGACGCGCTGCTACAGGCCGACCTGGACTTCCACCGTGCGATTGCCGACGCCACGCGCAACGACCTGCTGGCATATATGTGCAACATGCTGTCGCTGCCGCTGCGCGAGTCGATCAACATCACCAACCGCCGCCCGGATATCCAGGGCCTGAGCCTGCCCCGGCACAAGGCGATCCTCACCGCGATCCAGAACCGCGACGCCCTCGGCGCCCGGCATGCCTCGCTGGTGCAACTGGACGACACGCGGGTGGCGCTGGATACGGTGATGAATGTGCTGACGCCGTTATAAGCCACACCCTCGTTCGACAACCGTGAGGCTCGACGGCACCCGCAAGGTAGGGGCGCAAGAACACTTTCTGTCAGCCCTGGAGATCAAATGTGGGAGATGTCGAGCTTTAGCGAGGCCTCGATGGCGGCGGGCCTGCCGGCATCGGTGTGACATCTCCCACAGGTCGGGCTGAGCGGCCGCCTCAGCGATAGCGTTCCAACCAATAGGCATACGGCGCAGGCAAGGTCCAGGAGGCGTTCTCTACCCCCAGTTCCTTGGCGGCAAAGTACGCCCAATGCGGATCAGCCAGATGCGCGCGCCCCACCGAGACCAAATCCACCTGCCCGGCCTGCAACGCACCTTCCGCCAATTGCGGCGTGCCAAACCCCCAGGCCGAAGTGACCGGGATACCGGCTTCGCGACGCACGCGCTCAGCGATCGGCCCCAGGAACGCCGGGCCCCACGGGATCTGGGTGTCAGCAATGGTGAAGCCGACGCTGACGCTCAGCAGGTCGAGGCCACCGGCCTTGAAGCGACGGGCCAGTTCGATGGATTCGGTCAGCGTCTGCTCGTCACGGCCGTCGTATTCGATCACGCCGAAACGCGCGGTCAACGGCAGGTTTTCCGGCCAGACTTCGCGCACCGCGGCCAGGGTTTCCAGGAGGAAACGGCTGCGATTGTCGAAGCTGCCGCCGTAGACGTCGGTGCGCTGGTTGGAATGTTCGGAGAAAAAGCTCTGGCCCAGGTAGCCGTGGGCGAAGTGCAGTTCGATCCATTCAAAACCGGCGTCGCGGGCACGGCGGGCGGCGTCGACGAAGTCCTGGCGCACGCGGGCGATGTCGTCCAGGGTCATGGCGCGCGGCACGTTAGGCAGGTTGGCGCCGAACGCAATGGCCGAAGGCGCAATGGTTTCCCAGCTGCGCGCATCGGAAGCCGGGATATGGTCGTCGCCTTCCCATGGGCGGTTGGCACTGGCCTTGCGACCGGCGTGGGCGATCTGAATGCCTGGCACCGCGCCAGCAGCCTTGATGGCCTTGACCATCGGCACGAACGCCTGGGCGTGGGCATCGCTCCAGATACCCGCACAACCAGGAGTGATACGGCCTTCAGGGGACACCGCGGTGGCTTCGACCACCAGCAAACCGGCGCCGCCACGGGCCATGCTGGCCAGGTGAACGTGGTGCCAGTCGTTGACGATGCCATCGTTGGCCATGTACTGGCACATCGGCGGGATCGCGATGCGATTGCGCAAGGTCACGTCTTTGAGTTTGTAGGGTTCAAACAAGGCAGCCATCAGGCACCTCCAGGAGCGAGTGATTGATTCGATAGTTCGATGGTATTCGAACTATGGTATTCAACACCAGCCCTGTTATCATTTGTTTTATGCGAGCCTTCAAACACCCCGCCCTGCAAGACCTGACACTCGAACGCGTGCTCTACGCCTTGAGCGACCCGGTGCGCCTGGAAATCATCCGCTACCTGGCCGACGTGCCCGAGGCCACCTGCGGCGAACTGGACGGCGGACGGCCGAAATCCAGCATGTCCCACCACTTCCGCGTGCTGCGCGATGCCGGGCTGGTCCACACCCGCAGCGTCGGCACCACGCATCTGAATTCGTTGCGCGCGGATGTGCTTGAGGCGCGTTTTCCCGGGTTGCTGGCGAGTGTTCTGGCTCAGCACTGAGAAACGATTCAGCCTGTGTAATCCTTGACCGCGAACCTTTCACGGCAAACCAACGTCCGAGCTTAGGCACTGTTGCTTACCGCTCGCCGCGAGGTCTCCGTTTGAAAGCCGCCATCGTCAAAAAATACCGCCTGATCATCAAAACCATGGGTTATGTCGGTTGGGCCCTGTTCTGGCTGTTGCTGTGGGACGTCGCCGTCACCGTGGACTTCATGCTGTTTCTCACCACCAAGATCAACCTGCCGCTGATGCCCCTGACCTTGCTCGGCTCAGCGCTGGTGGTGCTGATCAGTTTTCGTAACAGCAGCGCCTACAACCGCTGGTGGGAAGCGCGCACCTTATGGGGCGCGATGGTCAACAATTCGCGCAGTTTCGCGCGGCAGGTGCTGACGCTATTGGATGACCTCGGCAACGACGTGAACCCGGTAAAGGCCACCCTGTTGCGCCGCCATGTGGCCTATGTGAACTGCCTGGCCGCCCATCTCAAGGGCCGGCCGTGCCCGGACGAGGTGCGGGCATTTATTCCGGCCGAGGAATTTGCGCGCAACGGCGCCACCAACAATTTCGCCAATGACATCCTCACCGGCTCGGCGGCGCTGTTGGCCAGGGAATACAAGGCCGGGCACCTGGACAGCATCCGCCTGGCGCGGCTGGAGTCGACGCTGGTGGACTTGTCCAACGCCCAGGGCGGCATGGAACGCATCGCCAATACCCCGCTGCCCTACCCTTACGTGTACTTCCCGCGCCTGTTCATTTCGTTGTTCTGCCTGATCGTGCCGGTGGGCCTGGTCGAATCCCTGGGCTGGTTCACCCCGCTGGCCTCCACGGTGGTGGGCTTCATGCTGCTGGCCATCGAGCGCATCGGCACCGACCTGCAAAGCCCGTTTCACTCCAGCGAACATCAGATCCAGATGGAAACCATCTGCGAAACCATCGAGAACAACCTGCAGTCGATGCAGCGCGATGCGCTGGGCGGCAACCGTATCGGCTGAACGCCTCCACGGCCTCAAGTGCGTGCCCCGACGGTCGATATAAGGGGTACGCATGGGCGCACCCCTCATAACAATACATGCGACGCTACTGTTTTCCCCTTGCCAAAACTATAAATACCCGCGGGAGAAGTCATGAATATCAAGCAAAAGCTGACCTGGGCGTTTGCGGCCATCGCGTGCGTGCCGGTTATCCTGGTGGCGGTGCTGGTGGTGCTGAACCTGCGCGAGGCGGCTGTGGCCAATTTCCTCGACAGCAGCGGCCGCGAGATCCGTCAGATCGATAACGGCATGAAGCAGTTCTTCGACGGCATCAGCCAGAACGTCGAGTACGTGGCCAAAGACCCTCGCGTTGTCGCGGCCAAGGAGCTGAAGAACTACGCCGGTGCCGACGCCGCACAAATCCCGCTTACACCAACGAATAAAGAGCTGCTGGCGATATTCGAGCAGTTCGCCAAAAGCCATCCAAGCACCGCCTACCTGTCCCTGGGCCTGAGCGACGGCGGTTATGCGAGCTGGCCTGACGACACCAAACTGAACAACTACGACCCGCGTGTACGCCCCTGGTACAAAGCCGCCGTGGCCGCTCCGGGCACCACCGTGCGGACCGGGGCCTATTACTGGGCGCCGGACGATGTGGTGCTGATCGGCACGGTCCACACCGTGGTCGACGCCAGCGGCACCCTGCTCGGCGTGGTCGGCCTGGACGTCTCGCTCAAGCAGCTCACCGAACTGGTGCGCAACATCAAGCTGGGCGACAGCGGCTACCTGATGCTGGTGGAAGCCAACGGCAACGTGCTGGTGGACCCCAGCGACGCCAAGCACAACTTCAAGCCGATGGCCGAACTCGGCGCCAACTACGCCGAACTGGCCAAGCGCGGCGACGGCGTGACCCGAGTGGATATTGATGGGGTGGCCTACATGGCCAACGTGGTCAGCTCCAAAGACCTGGGCTGGCGCTTTATCGGCTTGATCAAGCGCGACGAAGTCATGGCCGACGCCACCCGCCTGACCTGGCTGATCGCAGCCATCGCAGCGGTACTCGCCGTGGTCTTCGCGATTGTCGGCGCGAGCTTCGCCAGCATGATCGTGCGCCCGATTCGCGGGGTCGCCGACGGCCTGCAAGAAATCGCCGAAGGTGAAGGCGACCTCACCCGCCAACTCAAGGTGCAAGGCAAGGACGAAACCGCCAGCCTGGCCGGCTGGTTCAACCAGTTCCTGGGCATGATCGCCCAGTTGGTACAGCGCATCGGCAGCGCATCCTCCGACCTGCAAAGCGCCGCCGCCGACACCCGCGAAGTGGCCAACAACCTGAACCAGGCCGCCGGTCGCCAACGTGAAGCCGTGGAGCTGGTGAGTACCGCATTCAACGAAATGGTGGCCACCGCCAACGAAGTCGCCCGCTCCTGCAGCGCCGCCGCGTCCAGCGCCGACGCAGGCTACCGCGATGTACACGACGGCCAGCAGCATATCGGCGAAGCCACCGGCAGCGTGCTCAAACTGAGCGAAGACCTGCAGAAGTCGACCCAGACCATGCAGCAGTTGGAGCAGGACAGCAAAAACATCAACACCATCCTCGACACGATCCGCTCGATTGCCGAGCAGACCAACCTGCTGGCGCTCAACGCGGCGATTGAAGCCGCGCGCGCCGGTGACCAGGGCCGCGGCTTCGCGGTGGTCGCCGACGAAGTGCGCGCCCTGGCCCGCCGCACCGCCGACTCCACCGGCGAGATCGACAGCCTGCTCGGCAACCTCGCGCGCCGCACCCAGGAAGTCACCCTGCAGATGCAGGGCAGCCTGCAGGTGTCGCAAACCAGTGTGGAACGCATCCAGCAGGCCCGTGACAGCTTCGACAAGATCCAAGGCTCGGTGGACTCGATCCGCGACCAGAACACCCAGATCGCCACCGCCGCCGAGGAACAGCACCAGGTCGCCGAACAGATCAACCAGCACATCGCGCAAATCCACGCCGATGCCCAACTGGTGGAAGACTTTGCCCACTCGGCGCAGACCGGCTCTGGCCGTTTGACGGATATCTCCGGGCAGCTCAAAGGCCTGGTAGGCCGCTTCAAGTTCTAACCCCCGCCAATGCAAGGCGGTGAGCCACTCACCGCCTCTGCTGCTTACCCCACGCCAGCCTCTACCTTGAGCCCGACCGCGCAGCCGATCGCCTTGAGGTGCATCAACACGCCAATACCTCCCGCCGACCTCGGCGTCACTGTCCGCATCCGCGGATAAGGCTGGCGTGCAACCGCCGATCATTCGAACGTGCTGACGTCTATTGCGATTCTCGTATTATGGTATACCATCATACGCAGACCTCTCACATCAGACGGAGCAGCCCATGAGTTTCGAAATCCGCAAGATCGTCAGCTACGTAGAAGAAACCTTTATCGAAGGCGGTAAAGCCGCGGACACTCCCGTGACCATGGTCGGCCTGGCCGTGGTGCTGAAAAACCCTTGGCTGGGTCGCGGTTTCGTCGAAGACCTCAAACCTGAGATCCGTGCCAATTGCTCCGACCTCGGCGCGCTGATGGTCGAACGCCTGGTGGGCATCATCGGCGGCGCGGAAAAAATCGAGGCCTACGGCAAGGCGGCAGTGGTCGGTGCCGACGGCGAGATCGAACATGCCAGCGCGATCATCCACACCCTGCGCTTCGGCAACCACTACCGTGAGGCGGTCAAGGCCAAGAGCTACCTGAGTTTTACCAACAAGCGCGGCGGCCCGGGCACGTCGATCCAGATCCCGATGATGCACAAGGACGACGAAGGCCTGCGTTCGCACTACATCACCCTGGAGATGCAGATCGAAGATGCGCCGCGTGCCGACGAAATCGTCGTGGTCCTGGGTTGCGCCGATGGCGGCCGCCTGCATCCGCGCATCGGCAACCGTTATATCGACCTGGAAGAGCTGGCGGCTGAAAAAGCCCAGTAAGCAAGACCGGCCACCCCAACAAAAAGCATGCAGGAGCGCTCCATGATTCGGCTCACCGCTGAACGCACCCCGGCTGGCACCAGTTATCTGGCGACCGGCCAAGGCCAGCCTGTGGTTTTGATCCACGGCGTGGGCCTGAATAAAGAAATGTGGGGCGGGCAAGTCGTTGGCCTGGCCACGAACTACCGCGTGATCACCTATGACATGCTCGGCCATGGCGCCAGCCCGCGCCCGGCCGCCGACACCCCGCTGCTCGGCTATGCCGACCAGTTGCTGGAACTGCTCGACCACCTGCAACTGCCCCAGGCCACGGTGATCGGGTTTTCCATGGGCGGCCTGGTCGCGCGGGCGTTTGCCTTGCATTACCCCGAGCGCCTGAAGGGCCTGGTGGTGCTCAACAGTGTGTTCAACCGCAGCCCTGAACAGCGTGCCGGAGTCATCGCACGTACCGCCCAGGCCGCCGAACACGGCCCCGACGCGAATGCCGAAGCCGCACTGTCGCGCTGGTTCAGCCGTGAATACCAGGCGGCCAACCCGGCGCAGATCGCCGCGCTGCGTGAAACCCTGGCGGGCAACGACCCCCAGGGTTACCTGACCACCTATGAACTGTTTGCGACCCAGGACATGTACCGTGCCGACGACCTCCCGGGGTTGCGCGCACCGACCCTGGTCGCCACCGGCGAACTCGACCCTGGCTCGACCCCGGAAATGGCCCGGCAACTGGCAGATCGCATTCCCGGCGCCAGCGTTGCGGTGCTGGCCGAGCAACGGCATATGATGCCGGTAGAATCGCCGCGCCTGGTCAACCAGTTGCTGCTGGGGTTCCTCGACACGGTGTACGCCCAAAACAATCCAATCAAGGGGATCGTTGCATGACACTCGCACGCTTCCAGATGTGCATCGGCGGTGAATGGGTCGATGCCCTCTCCGGCAAAACCTTCGACAGCCTCAACCCGGCCCTGGCCGAACCCTGGGCGCAATTGCCCGACGCCGACGAAGCCGACGTGGAGCGCGCCGTGCAGGCCGCGCAAAGCGCCTTCGACAGCCCGGCCTGGCGCGGCCTCACCGCCACCGCGCGGGGCAAACTGCTGCGCCGCCTGGGTGACCTGATCGCCGCGAACAAGGAACACCTGGCCCAGCTGGAAAGCCGCGACAACGGCAAGCTGATCCGCGAAACCCGTGGCCAGGTCAGCTACCTGCCGGAGTTTTTCCACTATACCGCCGGCCTGGCGGACAAGCTCGAAGGCGGCACCCTGCCGTTGGACAAGCCCGACCTGTTCGCCTACACCGTGCATGAAGCCATGGGCGTAGTCGCTGCGATCATTCCGTGGAACAGCCCGCTGTACCTGACCGCGATCAAACTCGCGCCGGCCCTGGCGGCGGGCAATACCATCGTGATCAAGCCGTCGGAACATGCCTCGGCGACCGTCCTGGAACTGGCGCGCCTGGCCCTCGAAGCCGGCATTCCAGCGGGCGTGGTCAACGTGGTCACAGGCTTTGGCCCCAGCACTGGCGCCGCCCTCACCCGCCACCCGCTGGTGCGCAAGATCGCCTTTACCGGCGGCGCGGCCACGGCAAGGCATGTGGTGCGCAGCAGCGCGGAGAACTTCGCCAAACTCTCCCTGGAACTGGGCGGCAAGTCGCCGAATATCATTTTTGCCGACGCCGACCTCGACAGCGCCATCAATGGTGCAATCGCCGGCATCTACGCGGCGTCCGGGCAGAGTTGCGTCTCCGGTTCGCGCCTGCTGGTGCAGGACGCTATCTACGACGAATTCGTCGAGCGCCTGGTAGCGCGCGCCCAACGCATCCGCATCGGCAACCCGCAAGACGACGCCAGCGAAATGGGCCCCATGGCCACCGCGCAGCAACTGGCCGTGGTCGAAGGCCTGGTGGCGGACGCCATCGCCGAAGGGGCACGCCTGCGCACCGGCGGCAAGCGCCCGCAGAACCTTGGCGAAGGCTGGTTCTATGAGCCGACGCTGTTCGAGTGCGACCGCAACTCGATGAAGATCATGCAAGAGGAAGTATTCGGGCCGGTGGCCTCGGTCATCCGTTTCAAGGACGAAGCCGAAGCACTGGCCATCGCCAACGACTCGCAGTTCGGCCTCGCTGCCGGTATCTGGACCCGCGACCTCGGGCGCGCCCACCGCCTGGCGCGCGATGTGCGCTCGGGGATCATCTGGGTCAACACCTACCGCGCGGTCTCGGCCATGGCCCCCATCGGCGGCTTCAAGAACAGCGGCTACGGACGCGAAAGCGGCATCGATTCGGTGCTGGCCTACACCGAGCTGAAGACGGTGTGGATCAACCTCTCCCAGGCGCCCATGCCTGATCCTTTTGTGATGCGTTAAGAGTCCACAACCATGATCGAACCCGGCATTTACAAAGACGTCATGAGCTCGTTCCCGTCCGGGGTCACGGTGGTCACCACCCTCGACCCGGACGGCGGCATCGTCGGCATCACCGCCAGCGCGTTCAGCGCGCTGTCGATCGACCCGGCCCTGGTGCTGTTCTGCCCCAACTATGCGTCGGACACCTACCCGATCCTGCGTGACAGCAAGCGCTTTGCGATCCACTTGCTGTCCGCCGACCAGACCGCCGAAGCCTATGCCTTCGCCAGCAAAGGCAAGGAAAAAGCCAAGGGTATCGAGTGGCACCTGAGCGAATTGGGCAACCCGCTGCTGGCCAAGGCCACGGCGATCATCGAGTGCGAGCTGTGGCGCGAATACGACGGCGGCGATCACGCGATCATCGTCGGCGCCGTGAAGAACCTGATCCTGCCCGAGCAACCGGTCACGCCGATGATCTATCACAAAGGCAAGCTGGGCCCGCTGCCCACCCTGGCTTGAGGAGCTGTGTGCAATGAGCAACGAAAAGTATGAGCAGGGCCTGAAGATCCGCACCCAGGTGCTGGGCGAAGCCTATGTGCAGCGCTCGATCGAGAACGCCGACGACTTCACCCGCCCCTTGCAAGAGATGGTCACCGAATACTGCTGGGGCCATGTGTGGGGCCGGGAGGGTTTGTCGCTTAAAGAACGCAGCATGATAAACTTGGCAATGATTTCGGCCCTCAATCGGCCTCACGAGCTCAAGCTGCATGTGCGCGGCGCCTTGCGTAACGGCCTGAGTCGTGAACAAATACGCGAAATTCTGCTTCAGGTCGGCATCTATTGCGGGGTTCCCGCCGCCGTGGACAGCTTCCGGCTGGCCCGGGAAGCCTTCGCCGAAGCCGATGCCGAGGCATCCCGTTAACCGCCCCATTCAGAGCAGCCCCCATGAAACGCCTGCCCCTCGACGACAGCTTCAAGGTCAATCACAACCCGGTCACCCTGCGCGAAATCGTGCTGGAGAAACTGCGCAGCGCCATCATGAACTTCCAGCTGCTGCCGGGTGATCGCCTGGTGGAACGCGACCTGTGCGACCGCCTCGGCGTCAGCCGTACCTCGGTGCGCGAAGCCTTGCGTCACCTGGAGTCCGAAGGCCTGGTGGAATTCGCCGATGCCAAGGGGCCCCAGGTGGCGATCATCACCCTGGCCGATGCCGTCGACATCTATGAACTGCGTTGTGTGCTCGAAGGTTTGATCGTGCAGCTGTTCACCCTGCGCGCCAAGGCCAAGGACATCAAGGCCCTGGAAAAAGCCCTGGAGGAAAACCGCAAGGCCCTCAAGGACGGCGAACTGCAACAGGTCATCGATTCGGTACAGGGTTTCTACGACGTGTTGCTCGAAGGCTCCGGCAACCATGTGGCCGCCACCCAACTGCGTCAGTTGCAGGCGCGTATCAGCTACCTGCGCGCGACGTCGGTGTCCCAGGAAAACCGTCGCGGCACCAGCAATCAGGAAATGGAACGCATGGTCCAGGCGATCAAGAGCGGCGACCCGCTCGCCGCCCACCAGGCCTGCGTCGACCACGTGCGCGCGGCGGCGGCCGTGGCCCTGGATTACCTCAAGCGCAAACAGGAAGAGACCGGCAAGATCCCCGAGATCACCCTGCCCATCGCCCTCAAAGAACCGCGTATAGGTCACTGACCGTGTTCAGGCCAAGCTTTTGCCCCAAATGCGGCGGCAGTGACCTCGGTCACCAGCTGCCACCGGGCGATACGCATGAGCGCCTGATGTGCCGCGGTTGCGGCTATATCCACTACATCAATCCCAAGATCATCGCCGGCTGCATCATTGAGCAGGACGGCAAGTACCTGCTGTGCCAACGGGCGATCCCACCGCGCCCCGGCACCTGGACCCTGCCGGCCGGTTTCATGGAGGGCGGCGAGACCACCGAGCAGGCCGCGTTGCGCGAAGTCTGGGAAGAAAGCGGCGTGCGCGCCGAGATCGTCTCGCCCTACTCGATCTTCAGCGTGCCGAAGATCAGCGAGGTGTACATCATCTTCCGCGCCATCGCGCTGGAGATCACCGGCCAGTTCGGGCCGGAGACCCTCGACTATCAATTCTTCGCGCCCGAGGACATTCCCTGGGACAGCATCTACTACCCGGCGATCCGGCAGATCCTCGAACGCTACATCGAGGAACGCCAGGCCGGGGTGTATGGCATCTACATCGGGAATGACGACAGCGGCAAGATCCACTTCATCCGCTGATCTTCAAGCTGAACTCGGTTCAAATGTGGGAGGGGGCTTGCTCCCGATGGCAGTGGCATATTCAACATCTTCGTTGGCTGACACACCGTTATCGGGGGCAAGCCCCCTCCCACAGTTTGAAGCGCGTGAATCAGCCCTGCTCATCGTCGAAACCAGGGCGCTGCAACGCATCCTATTCCACACCACCGAACCCAATGTGGGAGGGGGCTTGCCCCCGATAGCGGTGTGTCAGCCACTGAATGAGGTGACTGAACCACTGCCATCGGGAGCAAGCCCCCTCCCACATTTGGAACAATACTTGGACTGATATACCTAAGGCGCCAGCCCTTCCACGATGATGATCTGCGCCTGCCCTACCCCCTCGCGGTGGGCCTTCGCCGCCTGATACTCTGCAGATTCGTAACACGCCACCGCCTGCTCATAGCTATCGAACTCAATCACCACATTACGCTGCCGTGCCGGCCCGCCCTCCATCGCTTCGCTGCGCCCGCCCCTGGCCAGAAACCGCCCGCCAAACTGCGCAAACGCCGCCGGCGCGCGTTGGGTGTACTGCGTGTACTGCTCTGCATCGGACACATCTACATGGGCAATCCAGTAGGCCTTCATCACGACATCCTCTTGCTTGGTTTTTGTGGTATACCATAATACATACAACCAACAAATCGAGCACCCAACATGTCCTTCAACAGCATCGCAGACATCATCGAAGACTACCGCCAAGGCAAGATGGTGCTCCTGGTAGACGACGAAGACCGGGAAAACGAAGGCGACCTGCTGCTGCCTGCGGCGTGCTGCAGTGCCGAGGCTATCAGTTTCATGGCCCGTGAAGCCCGTGGTCTGATCTGCCTGACCCTCACCGACGAACACTGCCAGCGCCTGGGCCTGGAGCAGATGGTACCGAGCAATGGCAGCGCGTTCAGCACCGCGTTTACCGTGTCCATCGAAGCGGCCAGCGGTGTGACCACCGGTATCTCTGCCGCCGACCGCGCACGCACGGTGGCGGCAGCCGTGGACGTGAATGCCGGGCCGGCCGATATCGTGCAGCCCGGGCACATCTTTCCGTTGCGCGCCAAAGACGGCGGCGTGCTGACCCGCGCCGGCCACACCGAAGCCGGCTGTGACCTGGCACGCCTGGCCGGGCATACGCCAGCCTCGGTGATCGTCGAAGTGATGAACGACGATGGCACCATGGCCCGCCGACCTGAGCTGGAGATCTTCGCGCGCAAGCACGGGATCAAGATCGGCACTATCGCCGACCTGATTCACTACCGCCTCAGCACCGAACGCACCGTGGCGCGCATTGGCGAACGCGACCTGCCCACGGTGCATGGCACGTTCCGCCTGATCACCTTTGAAGACCGCATCGACGGTGGTGTACACATGGCCATGGTGATGGGCCCGTTGCGCCGCGATGAACCTACGCTGGTGCGCGTGCACGTGATCGACCCGCTGCGCGACCTGGTCGGCGCCGACTACAGCGGTCCGTCCAACTGGACGCTGTGGGCCGCCCTGCAACGCGTCGCGGCCGAAGGTCGTGGCGTGGTGGTGGTGCTGGCCAATCATGAATCGTCCCAGGCGTTGCTGGAGCGCGTACCGCAACTGACCCAGGCGCCGCGCCAGTTCAACCGTTCACAATCGCGGATTTATTCGGAAGTCGGCACCGGGGCGCAGATATTGCAGGACCTGGGCGTCGGCAAGCTGCGTCACCTCGGCCCGCCCCTGAAATACGCCGGGCTGACTGGCTACGACCTGGAGGTGGTCGAGAGCATTCCCTTCACCGAGTGACGGATAACCGGTAAGGCAAAATGCTTGCACAAAGTTTGGAATACCATAATATGATATTCCATAGACCGAACGCTTTCGCCAAGTGCGCCCGCCAGGGACAGCACCAATAACAGCCCTTGGCACGGTCGCCTTTTGGGCCTCGATTAGAGGCTCCGATGGACCTACTGCTCCCGATAGGCGGGCATTACCAAGCCCGCTCAAAAACACAACAAATGAGGGCGTGAAAATGGTGTTGAACAAACGTGCAACCGCAGTGCTGTTCGCGGGTTTATTGGCTACGGTCACTCACGCGGCCCTGGCGGCTGAAAGCGTGAATTTCGTGAGCTGGGGCGGTAGCACCCAGGATGCGCAGAAGCAGGCGTGGGCCGACCCTTTCAGCAAGGCCAGCGGCATCACCGTGGTGCAAGACGGCCCGACCGACTACGGCAAGCTCAAGGCCATGGTCGAAAGCGGCAACGTGCAGTGGGACGTGGTAGACGTCGAGGCCGACTTCGCCTTGCGCGCCGCCGCCGAAGGCCTGCTCGAACCCCTGGATTTCTCGGTGATCCAGCGCGACAAGATCGACCCGCGCTTTGTCTCCGACCATGGCGTCGGTTCGTTCTTCTTCTCCTTCGTGCTCGGCTACAACGAAGGCAAGCTCGGCGCCGCCAAGCCCCAGGATTGGACCGCGCTGTTCGACACCAAGACCTACCCCGGCAAACGCGCCCTCTACAAATGGCCCAGCCCTGGCGTGCTCGAACTGGCCCTGTTGGCCGACGGCGTCGCGGCCGACAAGCTCTACCCCCTGGACCTGGACCGCGCCTTCAAGAAACTCGACACCATCAAAAAAGACATCGTCTGGTGGGGCGGCGGCGCGCAATCGCAACAACTGCTGGCCTCCGGCGAAGTCAGCATGGGCCAGTTCTGGAACGGTCGCATCCACGCCCTGCAGGAAGATGGCGCACCGGTGGGCGTCAGCTGGAAGCAGAACCTGGTCATGGCCGACATCCTCGTCGTGCCTAAGGGCACCAAAAACAAAGCCGCCGCGATGAAGTTCCTGGCCAGTGCCAGCAGCGCCAAGGGCCAGGCCGATTTCTCCAACCTGACCGCCTATGCACCGGTGAATATCGACAGCGTGCAGCGCCTGGATTCAGTCCTGGCGCCCAACCTGCCGACGGCGTATGCCAAGGACCAGATCACCCTCGATTTCGCCTACTGGGCCAAGAACGGTCCGGCCATTGCGACACGGTGGAATGAATGGCTAGTCAAATGAAAATGACGGCAACCACACCGACCGGGAGCGCCCTCGGCGCTGCCGGCGCGGTTTGCAGCAAAGCCGTATCGCCGCCCCTGGCCCAGCGCTGGCGCGGGGCGGGCAACCTGATCCCGGCCCTGCTGTTCCTCGGCCTGTTCTTCCTCGCACCGCTGATCGGGCTGTTGCTGCGCGGCGTGCTGGAGCCCGTGCCGGGCCTGGGCAACTATGGACAGCTGTTCGCCAACTCGGCCTACGCCCGCGTGCTGCTCAACACCTTTTCGGTGGCGGGCCTGGTGACCCTGTTCAGCCTGTTGCTGGGCTTCCCGCTGGCCTGGGCGATTACCCTGGTGCCACGCGGCTGGGGCCGCTGGATGCTGAATATCGTGCTGCTGTCGATGTGGACCAGCCTGCTGGCCCGCACCTATTCCTGGCTGGTGCTGCTGCAAGCCTCGGGGGTGATCAACAAGGCGCTGCTGGCCATGGGCATCATCGATGTGCCCCTGGAGATGGTGCACAACCTGACGGGCGTGGTGATCGGCATGAGCTACATCATGATCCCGTTCATCGTGCTGCCGTTGCAGGCGACCATGCAGGCCATCGACCCGATGATCCTGCAGGCTGGCTCCATCTGCGGCGCGAGCCCGTGGACCAACTTCTTCCGGGTGTTCCTGCCGCTGTGCCGGCCGGGGTTGTTTTCCGGCGGGTTGATGGTGTTCGTGATGTCCCTCGGTTACTACGTCACCCCGGCGCTGCTCGGCGGTGCGCAGAACATGATGCTGCCCGAGTTCATCATCCAGCAGGTGCAGTCGTTCCTCAATTGGGGCCTGGCCAGTGCCGGTGCCGCGTTGCTGATCTTCATCACGCTGGTGCTGTTCTACTTCTACCTGAAGCTTCAGCCGGAATCCCCGGTTGGCGCCAGCCATGCGAGGTAAGCCGTCATGCTGCTGACTCCGAATGCCATGAGCCGCAGGATGCGTCTGGGCCTCTACGCCACCACCGGTTTGATTGGGCTGTTCCTGCTGCTGCCGATCGTGTTTATCGTGCTGCTGTCGTTCGGCTCGTCGCAATGGCTGGTGTTCCCGCCACCGGGCTGGACGCTGAAATGGTACGGCCAGTTCTTCTCCAACGCCGACTGGATGAACGCGGCGCTGGCCAGCCTCAAGGTCGCCGTGCTGACCACCGTGTTCGCCGTGGCGCTGGGCCTGCCCAGCGCATTTGCCCTGGTGCGCGGGCGCTTCCCCGGCCGCGAACTGCTCTATGGCCTGTTCACCCTGCCGATGATCGTGCCACTGGTGATCATCGCCGTGGCGGTGTACGCGCTGTTCCTCAAGCTCGGCTACACCGGCACGATGTTCGCCTTTGTGGTCAGCCACGTGATTGTCGCGTTGCCGTTCACCATCATCTCGATCATCAACTCGCTGAAACTGTTCGATCAGTCGATTGAAGACGCCGCGGTGATCTGCGGCGCGTCGCGCCTGCAGGCGGTGTTCAAGGTGACCTTCCCGGCGATTCGCCCGGGGATGGTGGCCGGTGCGCTGTTCGCCTTTCTCGTGTCATGGGACGAAGTGGTGCTCAGCGTGATGATGGCCAGCCCGACCCTGCAAACCCTTCCCGTGAAAATGTGGACCACCCTGCGTCAGGACCTGACACCCGTGATCGCCGTCGCCTCGACGCTGCTGATCGGCCTCTCGGTGCTGGTCATGGTCATCGCCGCCGCCGTTCGCCGGCGCACAGAAACCCGCGCTTGAGCGCCCAGGAGCAGAACATGAGTGCAGTGATCCAAGATGCCGCGCAGAACCCTGGCCAACCCCTGGTCAGCCTGCGCAACCTGAACAAGTTCTATGGCGAATTCGCCGCCGTGGACAACATCTCGCTGGACATCAAGGACGGCGAGTTCCTCACCTTCCTCGGCTCCAGCGGCTCGGGCAAAAGCACCACCCTGTCGATGCTCGCCGGCTTTGAAACGCCGAGCAGCGGCGAGATCCTGGTGAGCGGCCAATCGCTGGTCAACGTACCGCCGCACAAGCGCGACATCGGCATGGTGTTCCAACGCTACTCGCTGTTCCCGCACCTGTCGGTACGCGACAACATCGCCTTCCCCCTGGCGATCCGCAAACTGGCCAGTGCCGAGCGCGAGAAGCGCGTCGACGCCATGCTCAAGCTGGTGCAACTGGAACAGTTCGCCCATCGCCGCCCGTCGCAACTGTCTGGCGGCCAGCAACAGCGCGTCGCCATCGCCCGGGCGCTGGTGTACGAGCCGCGTATCCTGCTGATGGACGAACCGCTCGGCGCCCTCGACAAGAAGCTGCGTGAAGACTTGCAGGACGAGCTGCGCCAGTTGCATCGGCGCCTGGGCATCACCATTGTCTACGTGACCCACGACCAGGAAGAAGCCATGCGCCTGTCCCAGCGCATCGCGATTTTCAGCCACGGCAAGATCGTCGGCCTGGGCAGCGGTTTCGACCTGTACCAGAACCCGCCGAATGCGTTTGTCGCCTCATTCCTGGGCAACTCCAACTTCCTCAAGCTAAAGGCCCAGGGCAACGCGGCGGCGTCGTTCGAAGGCCAATCGCTGTCGATCCGCCTGACCGGCGGCCTGCGCAGCGAGCAGGACGTGCTGCTGATGGTGCGCCCGGAAAAAGCCCTCGCGCTGAGCGTCGAACAGGCCGCCGGGCAACCATTGGCCGCAGGCTGGAACGAAGTGTCGGCCATCGTCGGCGAAGTGCTGTTCCTCGGTGAAAGCCAGACCTGCAGCGTGAAAACCCTGGGCGGCACCTCGATGACGGTCAAGGCATTGTCCGCCGCCGGCATGCCGCTCAAGGCCGGCGACCCGGTGCGCGTGCGCTGGGCCACGGCGGATGCCTGCGTGTACACCGAATGGGCCGAAAGCGATCTGAACAAGGCCGCCGGTGCCCATTAAGCCAAACAAAAAGCTGAACCATCCCCTGTAGGAGCTGGCTTGCCAGCGAAAAACCCACAACCACCGCGGGCATCCAGGCTTCCCGCGTCATCGTTAACGACCATCGCCGGCAAGCCGGCTCCTACAGGGTTATGCCCTCACGGTAGGAGCTGGCTTGCCAGCGAAAAACCCACAGCCACCGCGGGCATCCAGGCTTCCCGCGTCATCGTTAACGACCATCGCCGGCAAGCCGGCTCCTACAGGGTTATGCCCCCACGGTAGGAGCTGGCTTGCCAGCGAAAAAACCACAGCCGCCGCGGGCATCCAGGCTTCCCGCGTCATCGTTGACGACCCTCGCCGGCAAGCCGGCTCCTACAGGGTTATGCCCCCACGGTAGGAGCTGGCTTGCCAGCGAAAAAACCACAGCCACCGCGGGCATCCAGGCTTCCCGCGTCATCGTTAACGACCCTCGCCGGCAAGCCGGCTCCTACAGGGTTATGCCCCCACGGTAGGAGCTGGCTTGCCAGCGAAAAACCCACAGCCGCCGCGGGCATCCAGGCTTCCCCCGTCATCGTTAACGACCCTCGCCGGCAAGCCGGCTCCTACAGGGTTATGCCCCCACGGTAGGAGCTGGCTTGCCAGCGAAAAACCCACAACCACCGCGGGCATCCAGGCTTCCCGCGTCATCGTTAACGACCATCGCCGGCAAGCCGGCTCCTACAGGGTTATGCCCCCACGGTAGGAGCTGGCTTGCCAGCGAAAAACCCACAACCACCGCGGGCATCCAGGCTTCCCCCGTCATCGTTGACGACCCTCGCCGGCAAGCCGGCTCCTACAGGGTTATGCCCCCACGGTAGGAGCTGGCTTGCCAGCGAAAAACCCACAGCCACCGCGGGCATCCAGGCTTCCCGCGTCATCGCTGACGACCCTCGCCGGCAAGCCGGCTCCTACAGGGTTATGCCCCATGGTAGGAGCTGGCTTGCCAGCGAAAAACCCACAACCACCGCGGGCATCCAGGCTTCCCGCGTCATCGTTGACGACCCTCGCCGGCAAGCCGGCTCCTACAGGGTTATGCCCCCACTGTAGGAGCTGGCTTGCCAGCGAAAAAACCACAGCCACCGCGGGCATCCAGGCTTCCCGCGTCATCGTTAACGACCCTCGCCGGCAAGCCGGCTCCTACAGGGTTATGCCCCCACTGTAGGAGCTGGCTTGCCAGCGAAAAACCCACCGCCGCCGCGGGCATCCAGGCTTCCCGCGTCATCGTTGACGACCATCGCCGGCAAGCCGGCTCCTACAGGGTTATGCCCCATGGTAGGAGCTGGCTTGCCAGCGAAAAAACCACAGCCACCGCGGGCATCCAGGCTTCCCGCGTCATCGTTGACGACCATCGCCGGCGAGCCGGCTCCTACAGAACTCTGCGCTCGAAAATCGCGCCCTCGATGCCCAGCACCTCGCAGGTATCGGCATAGATCCCCACGCCCTTCTCCCATACGTGCTTGATCGACTGGTCGGCGCAACGAATCTGGTAATTGAGTTCGAACGGCTCCTGGCGCGACAACGCATATTGCACCTCGCGCCATACGTAGTCGGCATCCTCGGCGAGGATCAGGCTGTTGTAGGTGAACTCATGGTTGTCCACCAACCGCTCGGCGGGGTAGCCGGTCAATTGCAGGCAGCCGGCACTGACGAATTCCATGGTCCAGTCGCGGTTGTTACGGCCGCGATAGATCAGCCCAGGCATGCTGTCGAGCAAGCTCATGCTGCTGCGTTGGCTGGCCTGCAGGGCGATTTCGCGGCGCTTGTGCGCGGTGATATCTCCGGCTACCAAGTAGAAGCCCTGCGGGCCGCGCTTGAGACTGACCTCGAACCAGCGCAGCTCGCCGCACGGATGCACGAAGCGCAGGCGTTGGTTGAACGAGGTCTCGGGACGCCGGCGCAGCTCATGCAAGGCCTGGCGCCACAGCGGGCGGTCTTCCTGGTGGACGTAGTCGACGACGTTGCGTTCCGCGCCCGGCGCGCCCATCAACTCGGCCCAGGCCAGGTTGAAGTGGGCGATCTGGCCGTTGTCGCGCAGGTGCAGCAAGGCGGCGGGAAAACAATCCATCAGGTGCGCGGGCGATGTCTGCACCCAAGCGTCAGAGCTTTCCCTCATCTAGTGACGCTCCTCGTGTTTGAGCAAGGCGCCGCTGTGTACCCGGGCTGCCAGCTCCAGGCGCGAATGCAGGTTGAGTTTCTGCAACAGGCTGCGCACATAGATTTTCACCGTGCCGTCGCTGATCCCCAGCTCCCTGCCGATCTGTTTATTGCTCATGCCGGCGGCGATCAGCGCCAGGGTCTGGCCTTCGCGTTCGGTGAGGTTTTCACCGCCCGGCGTCTCACCGTGTGGCCTGGGCTCGGCCGGGTCGGCGAGCAAGGCGATCAGGGTTGAGTCGAGCATGATCGCGCCCTTGTGGCAGTTGCGCATATACGCCAGCAACGCCTCGGGCTCGGTTTCCTTGAGCACATAACCGCTGGCGCCCAGGCGCAGGGCGCTGAGCAGTTCGGCGCGGTCCATCGAAGCGGTGAGCACCACCACCTGGCAGTCCAGGCGCAATTGGCGCAGTTCGTCCAGCACCTGCAGGCCGCTGAGGCCAGGCATGTGCAGATCCAGCAACACCTGCTGCGGCGTCAGGCTCACGGCCAGGTTGATGCCCTCCCGGCCACTGGCCGCCTGCCCCACCACTTCAAAGTCGTCGCTGGCATCGAACAGTTGCGCCAGGCCTTTGCGAAACAGTGGGTGATCATCGATCAGTAATAAGGTCGTGCAGTCCATCGAGACTCCCGTGTGGCAGGTCGTGGTGGCGGCGCAGGCCAAGATGCACGCGCACGCCGTGCGGGCGGATCGCTTCAATGCTCAGCCGCGCGCCGATGCTGGCGGCGCGCTCGCGGATAATCGCCAGGCCGAAATGGTTATGCTCATCGCAAGCCGGGCTCAAGCCGATGCCATCGTCCTCCACCGACACCGAGGCATCGCCGTCCTGGGTCTGGCGCAGTTCGATACGCACATGCCGTGCGTGGGAATGGCGCACCGCATTGGCCAGGGCCTCGCGAACGATCTGCAGGATCTGCAATTCGGTTTCCGGGCTCAGGGCATCGTCGGCCAGGCGGTTATCCAACTCGAACACGATGATGCAACGCCGCGAAAACTCCGCGACGGAGTCGGCCAGGGCCTGGCGCAGCGAGCGTCCGTCCATGGTCAGGCGTGCGCTGGTGATCAGCTCGCGCACCTGGCGTTGCAACTGGCTGAGGCCGGCGCACAGGTCCTGCAGGGCAGGCGCGCCCAGCTGTGACTGCAAGCCGTGGGCCTGGAACGCCAGGTAACCCAACTGTTGCGCCACCGAATCGTGCAGCTCACGGGCCAGCGCGCCGTGGCGCGACGTTGCCTGTCTGCGCTGCTGCTCACGGTTGTCGCTGCGCAGACGCACGCTGACCGCCACGGCTTGCGCTGCTTCCTCCAGCAACTGGCGCCAACTGGCACCGGCCCGTCTGGGGGTGTCGAGCAGTAACGCGCCTTTTTCACCCTCGGGCAAGGCGCACACCAATCGGTGTACCCCACGCTGCCGGCAAGGGCCGCAGGCCTGGGGCGTGTCCATCGCACTCGCGTCGCGCCAGGGGCAGCGCGCCACGTTCTGGCAGCCCTCGATCAAGCCACGTCGCGTCGGGCCCAGGTCTTCGCCGCCCAGGATCAGGTTGAGCCTGGCGGCGGGCAGCAGTGCGTCGAAACGGTCCAGAAAACCCGACAAGGCACCGTCAGCGTGCAGGGGCAACCCGGCCAACAGCCTGCGCACGCTGCGCGCCTGTTCGGGGCGCACAGGCCCCAACCAGAGCGGCCAGCTCTTCGGTCGCGTTCGCACTCTTCGATAACTCCCCGTCCGGTTGCTGAGCATTAGTGCAAGACCAGCAACTTCCATGCCCCGAACGCCAGTGCGACAAGGCTTATCTCCAAAGGCATAGCCCTTTTTCCAGATTGAGAAGATTTTCCTCATAGGAAAGTATCTCTCCCAACAGGAAACAAAACGCACCTTGGAGAGCCCGCATGACGCACACCCACAACCGCCCCATCGTGGTGATGCAATCGGCAACCGCCGGCATGGCGGTTGCCGCCGACCTGCACAAGCCTTTGCTGCTGAGCGGCGAACAACCCGACTTCAGCCGGCGTTTACAACAGGCATTGGCCAGCGCAACCGTGGGTTGTCGGCTCTACCTGTTGGGCGATGAGGCCTTTGTCTGGCGCATTCACGCCGAGGCCCGCGCCGCCGGCCTGGAAGACGACGAGATCAGCGTGACCTGCACGATGCCCGGCCTGCGCCAGGTGTATTGCGCCCATTGCGGGCTGACCCAGACCGCAGGCCCAGAGCCGGTGTTGAACTGCATCGGCTGCAACGTCGGGCTGGAAGTGCGCGCACACTTTTCCCGGCGTCTGGGGGCTTACCTCGGCGTGTGCATCAACCCCGACCAGCCCTACGCGGGGTTCCAGCCATGAGCGCCGCCCTCAAGGTTCAGGTCAGTGCGGCCAGAATGCTCACCCCCGTGGTGCGCGAGTTCACCCTGACTGCCTGCGACGGTGCCCTGCCCGCTTTCTCGCCCGGCAGCCACGTACAGGTGCATCTGCCGCTGGCCGAGGGCACGGTGCGTAATGCCTACTCGTTGACCAGCGACCCGGCGCACACGCGCCACTACCGCATCGCCGTGCGCCTGCAGGACGCGTCTCGCGGCGGTTCGCAGTACTTGCATCGCCAGGTGCAGGTCGGCGACACCTTGCGGATTTCGCCGCCGGCCAATCTGTTCGCGCCCCATGGCACCGCACGCCGGCACATCCTGATCGCCGCCGGCATCGGTATCACGCCGTTCATGGCCTATATCGCCACGATGGAACAACAGCAGGCCGACTTCGAACTGCATTACCTGTTCCGGCCAGGCCTCAGCGATGCCTACCTCGATGAATTGCAACAGCGCCTCGGCCCGCGCCTGCACGCCTACGACCGCCGCCCGGACCTGAGCCGCATCCTCGCCAACCGGCCGCTGGGCAGCCACGTCTACACCTGTGGCCCGCAACCCTTGATCGAGGCGGTCGAGCAACACGCCGATCGCCTCGGTTGGCCGCGCAATCGGCTGCATGCCGAGGCGTTCAAAGGCGCGCAACCGGGCCAGCCGTTCGACCTGCAACTGCTGCGCAGTGGCCGCACCCTGCGCGTGGAGGCCGAGCAGAGCCTGCTCGAAGCCTTGGAGCACGCGGGGTTGCAGGTGCCCAACCTGTGCCGTGGCGGGGTCTGCGGCCAGTGCATCACGCGCCATCAAGGCGGTGCCATCGAACACCGCGACAGTTTCCTCAGCCCGGCCGAGCAGGCCGAATTTCTGATGCCCTGCGTCTCACGCGGCAGCGGCCCCTGCGTTTCGCTGGACCTATAGGAGTGAGTGCCATGCCCCTGCAATCGAGCCCTGTGCTGAGCTATCGCGACGATTTCAGCTTTCGCAACAGCCCGGCGGCGATCCGTCGCTTCCCGTTCCCGTTTATCGAGGACAGCTACTTGTACTCGGTGAACATCGAACCGGCCACCTCCCGCGACCCGGGTTCCGTCTACGAGCACGCCTTCGACATCGACGAACACTACCGCTCGGAAATGGCCGAACGCGCCCTGATCCTGGACAACGACCCGCGCCGCTACCTGGTGATGCCGCACATGCAAGCGGCGGCCTGGGATGCGCTGCAAATGCTCATGGAAAACCTCGCCGTCGACTACCCGCAGTGGTTCAGCCTGGTGCGTGACGGCGACCGCTGGCACTGGCGCAACCACCTGCTGCAGATCGATCAACCGTTCATCTTCGGCGATGCCGCCAGCCTGCCCTGCGCACCGCTGGAATACATCGGCCGCCAGGTGCAAGGGGATTTCGCCCTGCTCGACCAGCGCGACGGCGACCTGTACATGGACGCCGGCCTGGTCACCAGCCCGGCCGACTGGTCACTGGCGTTCGATGCCGGGATGAGTTTCAAGCAGTGGCATGCACCGGTGCCCATGGCCCACCAGATGGGCGTGTTCGAGCGCGCGCTGAAGTACCTGCTCAACCTGCAGGCCGGCCAGCCGGTCCGGCGCCTGAACTGGACCCTGACCATCAACCCGCGCCTGGATTCGTCGCCGGAAACCTTCCATCAATGGGGCGCCGACCGCGGCCGGATCACCGCGCAGAACGTCGGGCAACAGGTGCATCTGCGGGTCGAACTGCAAGTGATGGCGCGCCTGCCGCGCAGCAACGCAGTGATGTTCAGCATTCGCACCTACCTGATCAGCCTGGACGAACTGGTCAGCCACCCCGGCTGGGGCTGCCGCCTGCACCGCGTGCTGCGCGACCTGCCCGATGCCATCGCCGACTACAAGGGCATGACCCGCTATCGACAAACCCTGGTCGAGTGGCTGAGCCAGTTCGATCCACTCGCCTGAACCATTTCCCGGTGCTCTTTTTCACAGCAAGGAATCTCACATGACCCACTCCTGGCGTATTTCTGCATTGGCTGAGCGGCACCGCGCGCTCGGCTCGAACCTCGAAGACTGGAACGGCATGGGCACCGCCTGGACCTACCGCAGCGCGCTGGCCGACCACCACGAAGCGATCCGCACCCGCGCCGGCCTGATGGATGTATCGGGCCTGAAAAAAGTCCACTACGTCGGCCCGCACGCCGAAAGCCTGTTGCAGTGGGCCACCACCCGCGACATCGCCAAGCTCTATCCCGGCAAATCGGTGTATGCGTCGATGCTCGACGAGGACGGCAAATTCGTCGATGACTGCATCGTCTACCGCACCGGGCCCAATGCGTTCATGGTCGTGCATGGCGCCGGCACCGGGCATGAAATGCTGGTGCGCTCGGCCCAGGGCCGGCAAGTGGCGGTGCTGTTCGACGACGATCTGCACGACCTGTCGCTACAAGGCCCGCTGGCGGTGGATTTTCTCGCCGAGCACGTGCCTGGCATCCGCCAGCTGCCGTACTTCCATCACCTGCAAACGCGCCTGTTCGAGCGCCCGGTGATGATCTCCCGCACCGGCTACACCGGCGAGCGCGGCTACGAGATTTTCTGCAAGGCCGCGGACGCCCCGTTCCTGTGGGACAGCATCCTCGAACAGGGCGCGAGCCTGGGAATCATTCCCTGCGCCTTCACCGCCCTGGACTGGCTTCGAGTGGAAAGCTCGCTGATGTTTTTCCCCTACGACAACTCGCAGATGTACCCCTTCGCCGACCAGAAGGCCGGCGACACCCTGTGGGAAATGGGCCTGGACTTCACGGTTTCGCCCGGCAAACAAGCGTTCCGAGGCGCCGAGGAACACCTGCGCCTGCGCGGCCAGGAGCGCTTCAAGATCACCGGCGTGCTGCTCGACGGCGTGCGCCCGGCCGAGGCTGGCGACACCTTGTGGCAGGGCAACCAGCAAGTCGGCGTGATCACCTGCGGCATGTATTCGCGCCTGAGCAAACGCTCGATGGCCATCGCGCGCATGAGCGTCGCCTGCGCCGCACCCGGCATCGCGCTGCAGGTGCGCGGCAGCTTCGAAGGCGCCGCCACCACCCACGCCCTGCCCTTCGACGACCCGCAAAAAACCAAGCGCACGGCCAAGGGCTGAGCCTTCCTTCACCGCATTCAGGAGCCTTCGATGGACGCCTCAAGCGAACATTACATTCTCAAGATCACCTGCCCGGCGGCGTCCGGGATCGTCGCCGCGATCAGCGCCTGCCTGGCCCGGCAGCAGTGCTACATCAGCGAGTTGGCGCAATTCGACGACGAGTTCACCGGGCAGTTTTTCATGCGCGCGGTGTTCCGCTTCAACAAGGGCGTCAGCGGTGATATCGGCAACCTGCGCAAAGGCCTGGGCGAGCTCGCCGGCGGCTTCGACATGCAGTGGCAGTTGTTCAGCTCACGCCAGCCGACCCGCGTGCTGCTGATGGTCAGCAAGTTCGACCATTGCCTCACCGACCTGCTCTACCGCCACCGCAAAGGTGAAATGGACATGACCATCACCGCCGTGGTCTCCAACCACCTGGACCTGCGGGCGATGGCCGAGCGTGAGGGCATCCGCTTCATCTACCTGCCCATCACCAAGGACACCAAGGCCGGCCAGGAAGCCGAACTGATGCGTATCGTCGAAGACACCCAGACCGATCTGGTAGTGCTCGCGCGCTACATGCAGATCCTGTCCGACGGCCTGTGCCAGCAACTGTCGGGGCGGGCGATCAACATCCACCACTCGTTCCTGCCCGGTTTCAAGGGCGCCAAGCCGTATCACCAGGCCTATGACCGGGGGGTGAAGCTGATCGGCGCCACCGCCCACTACGTCACCAGCGACCTCGACGAGGGCCCGATCATCGAGCAGGAAATCCAGCGCGTCGACCATACCCACTTGCCCGATTCACTGGTCGCCATCGGCCGCGACACCGAAACCGTCGCCCTTTCCAAAGCCCTGAAATACCACCTGGAACACCGGGTGTTCATCAACCACGACAAGACAGTGATCTTTCGCTGAAACCCTTCAGGAGGCACGCTCATGACTCTACGTGTAGCAATCATCGGCGCCGGCCCATGCGGCCTGGCACAACTTCGCGCCTTCCAGTCGGCCCGCGACAAGGGCGCCGCCATTCCCGAACTGGTGTGCTTCGAGAAACAGCAGGACTGGGGCGGCATGTGGAACTACACCTGGCGCACCGGCCTGGACGAAAACGGCGAGCCGGTGCATGGCAGCATGTACCGCTACCTGTGGTCCAACGGCCCCAAGGAATGCCTGGAGTTCGCCGATTACACCTTTGAAGAACATTTCGGCCGGCCCATCGCCTCCTATCCGCCCCGCGAAGTGTTGTGGGACTACATCAAGGGCCGGGTGGAAAAGGCCGGCGTGCGCGACTACATCCGCTTCAACAATGTGGTGCGTCAGGTCACCTTCGACGAACAGACACAGCGCTTCACCGTGTACGCCCACGACTACACCCACGACACCTTGACCTGTGAAGAATTCGACTATGTGATCAACGCCTGCGGCCACTTCTCCACGCCCAAGGTGCCGCACTTCGAAGGCTTCGAGCAGTTCGCCGGGCGCATCCTGCATGCCCATGACTTTCGCGAGGCGCTGGAATTCAAGGACAAGGACCTGCTGATCATCGGCAGCAGCTATTCGGCCGAGGACATCGGCTCGCAATGCTACAAATATGGCGCGCGCAGCATCACCAGTTGCTACCGCACCACGCCCATGGGCTATGCGTGGCCGGACAACTGGGAAGAAAAACCGCTGCTGCAGCGCCTGGAAAACAACCGTGCGTTCTTTGCCGATGGCAGCAGCAAGCACATCGACGCGGTGATCCTGTGTACCGGCTACAAGCACCACTTCCCGTTCCTGCCGGATGAGCTGAGCCTCAGGACCGACAACCGCCTGTGGCCGATGAACCTCTACAAGGGCGTGTTCTGGGAACCCAACCCGCGCCTGATCTACCTCGGCATGCAGGACCAGTGGTACTCGTTCAACATGTTCGACGCCCAGGCCTGGTATGCCCGCGATGTGATCCTGGGGCGTATTCCATTGCCCAGCCAGGCCGCGATGATCGCCGACAGCCAGCAATGGCAGGCACGGGAACTGACCCTGGAAACCAACCAGCAGATGTTCGAGTTCCAGGGCGCCTACATCCAGCACCTGGTGGACGCCACCGACTACCCGGATTTCGACATCGCCGCCGTCAACGAGACCTTTCTGCACTGGAAGCACGACAAGGCCGAAAACATCATGGGCTATCGCGACAAGTCCTACCGCTCGCTGATGACCGGCACCCAGTCGCCGCCGCACCACACCCCGTGGCTGCTGGCCCTGGACGACTCGATGGCGGCGTACCTGGGCGAGCCCGTGACGCCCATCAAATCAGTCGGCTGAGCGGGTGCCCATGATGAATGCTCCGCGTGTTTCCCACCCGCGAGAACCCGGGCTGTTTGCCCGGGCGCCGAACCTCGAACGCTACCGCGTGGCCGCCGGCGGTGTGACCCTGGTCGACCTGCAGCCCGGCGACGGCCTGCAGGTGATCGACCTCGAAGGCCGGCAAATCTGCGAACTGCTGGCCCTCGACGCCAGCGGCCGCAGCGCCCTGGCGAGCTGGGGGCTGAGCGGCTCGAGCGCCTGCCGCGTGCCACCGCGTGTCGGCCAGGCGCTCAAGCGGCGCGGCATCGACGCGCAGGCATTGCCCCTGGCCGCCGCGCTGTGGGACGACGCCAGCCCGCCCGGTCACACTCGGCAGTTTGTCGCCCATGACCGCCTGCTGGTGATCGTCGCCGCTCCCGCCGGGCCCACCGCCGTAGACCGGCAATACCGGCCCAGCGAACTGCGCCTGCTGGTGACACGGGCCAACCCGTCGCCCCTGCTGGTGCCTGCCCTGCCCGAGCCATTGGGCGAGGTGCTGGACGAGTTCACCGTGCGCGCGGGCACGGCCCACGGCTACAGCGTCGCCAAGGGCCAGTACGTGCAGGTGCTGGACGTCGCCGGCCGCCAGTGTTCGGACTTCGTCGCCCTCGACCGCCGCGCCCTGGATCGCGGCGTGGAGCTGGACCTCGACCAGACCGTGACGCGCACGCTGAACGGCAGCGCCTACCCGGCGCCGGGGCTGTTCTCGAAGTTTTTCGACCGCCGGATGCAGCCGATGCTGGAGGTGGTGCAGGACACCGTCGGGCGCCACGACGCCTTCGCCCTGGCCTGCGCGGCGCGCTACTACGAATCCCATGGCTATTTCGGGCACGACAACTGCAGCGACAACCTCAGCCGCGTACTCGCGCCCTACGGCGTGCAAGCGCGCAACGGCTGGCCGGCGATCAATTTCTTCTTCAACACCGGCATTGATGCACACCAGCAGATGACCCTGGATGAGCCGTGGTCGCGGCCCGGCGACTACGTACTGCTGCGGGCCATGACCGAGCTGGTGTGCGGCAGTACCTCGTGCCCGGATGACATCGACCCGGCCAATGGCTGGAACCCGACCGATATCCATGTCCGTATCTACCGCGAGAAGGAGCGTTTTTCCATCGCCATGAGCACTCGAACCACGGCCGATGCCGACCCGATACTGACCCGTGAGACCGCGTTCCACTCACGCACCAGCGCCCTCACCGGCAGCTTCATCGACTACCGCAACTGGTGGCTGCCGTTGCGCTACGACGGTTATGGCGCCACCGAGGAATACCTCGGCTGCCGCGAACGCGTGGCCGTGATGGACCTGACCGCCCTGCGCAAATTCGAGATCATCGGCCCCGACGCCGAAGCCCTGTTGCAATACTGCCTGACCCGCGACGTGCGGCGTCTGGCGGTGGGCCAAGTGGTCTATTCGGCGATGTGCCACGAACACGGCGGCATGCTCGACGACGGCACCCTGCTGCGCCTGGGCCCGGACAACTTCCGCTGGATCTGCGGCGAAGACTACGCCGGTGTGTGGCTGCGCGAGCAGGCCCACAAACTGGGGATGAAGGTGTGGGTCAAGTCCGCCAGCGAGCAGATTCACAACCTGGCGGTGCAAGGGCCGCTCAGCCGCGAGCTGCTCAAGCAGATGGTCTGGACGCCGCCCACCCAACCGAGTGTGGACAGTCTCGGCTGGTTCCGCTTCCTGGTCGGCCGGCTGGACGGTTTCGAGGGCTGCCCGTTGATGATTTCGCGCACCGGCTACACCGGCGAACTGGGCTTTGAGGTGTGGTGCCAGCCCGAAGACGCCGAACGGGTGTGGGACCGCATCTGGCAACTCGGCCAACCCTTGGGCCTGGTGCCCCTCGGCCTGGAAGCGCTGGACCTGTTGCGCATCGAAGCCGGGCTGATTTTTGCCGGCTACGAGTTCAGCGACCAGACCGACCCGTTCGAGGCCGGCATCGGCTTCAGCGTGCCACTCAAGAGCAAGACCGATGACTTTATCGGCCGCGACGCCCTGTTACGGCGCAGCGCCCATCCCAGCCACAAGCTGGTCGGTCTGCACCTCGGCGGCAACGAGGCGGCCCACCACGGCGACCCGGTGTACCACGGCCGCGCCCAGGTCGGGGTCATCACCAGCGCCTGCCGCTCACCGTTGCTGGCCAGCAATATCGCGCTGTGCCGGGTCGACGTGAGCTGCGCCGAGCCCGGCACCCTGCTTGAGATTGGCAAAGTCGATGGCCTACAGAAGCGCATCAGCGCCACGGTCAGCGCAGCGATTTTCTATGACCCGGACAAGAGCCGCGTGCGTAGCTGATCGTCCCGATACCGATGTGTGCCACCCCACTTTGACTGCCCACTTTGATTGCCCTTCTTAACCGCTACTCAGACATGGGAATACGAAGATGGAAGCGACGACGTTCGAGGCTGTACCGCAGGCTGCCAGCTCAGTGGGCAGCCTGCACCGCAAGATCGATTGGCGCGGTGCATTCTGGGTCGCCAGTGGCGTGCCCGCGCTGGTGCTGTTCTCCATCGGCGCGATTGCCGCCACGGTGGGCAAACCGGCCTGGATCGTGTGGATCGTGTCGATCCTGTTCGGGTTTATCCAGGCCTTCACCTATGCCGAGATCGCCGGGCTGTTCCCGCACAAGTCCGGCGGCGCCTCGGTGTACGGCGCGGTGGCCTGGGTGCGCTACAGCAAGTTGATCGCGCCGGTGTCGGTGTGGTGCAACTGGCTGGCCTGGTCGCCGGTGCTGTCCATCGGTTCGGGGCTGGCGGCGGGGTATATCCTCACCGCGCTGTTTCCCGCCGATGCGCTGATCAACACCTGGCAACTGACCCTACTTGACCTGGGTTGGGTCAAGAGCGGCCTGTCGTTGCGCATCAACGCGACGTTCGCCATTGGCCTGTTGATTCTGCTCACGGTGTTTGCCGTGCAGCATGGCGGCATCCTGCGCTCGGCGCGCCTGACGCTGGTGCTCGGGGTCACCTCGCTGATCCCGCTGTTGCTGGTGGGCGTGGTGCCGTTGTTCACCGGGGACGCGACCCAAGCCAACTTCCTGCCGCTGTACCCGCTGGCCCATGACGCAGCCGGGCAAGTCATCGACGGCCCGTGGGATATGTCCGGCTGGTCGCTGATGGCCGGCGGACTGTTCATGGCCGCGTGGTCCACCTATGGGTTCGAAACGGCGGTGTGCTACACCCGCGAGTTCAAGGACCCCAAGCGTGACACCTTCAAGGCGATCTTCTACGCCGGCCTGCTGTGCATCCTGGTGTTCACCTTGGTGCCGCTGGCGTTTCAAGGCAGCCTGGGGCTGGGCCAACTGGTGACCCCGGCGGTGCTCGACGCCAGCGGCGCGGTAGTGACTCCGGCGGTGTACAGCGGCCTGCTGTCGCCGGCGATCTACAGCGGCATGGGCGTTGGCCAGGTGATGGCCGACAGCATCGGCGGCGGCAAGGTGGTCGCCAATATCGTGCTGATCATGCTGGTGCTCGCCACGTTGCTGGCGATCATGACTTCGATGTCCGGCTCGTCGCGCACCCTGTATCAGGCGTCGGTGGACGGCTGGCTGCCCAAATACCTGGGGCGCACCAACGAACACGGTGCGCCCACGGCGGCGATGTGGACCGACCTGTCGTTCAACCTGCTGTTGTTGCTGATGTCGGACTATGTGTTCGTGCTGGCGGCGTCCAACGTCAGCTACATCATTTTCAACTTCCTCAACCTCAACGCCGGCTGGATCCACCGCCTCGACCGCCCCGACTGGGTGCGCCCGTACAAGGCCCCCACCGTGCTGCTGGCGGCCGGCGGCGTGCTGAGCTTCGTCAACCTGGCGTGCATGGGCCTGGGTGCGGATATCTGGGGCGCAGGCACGCTGGTCACCGGCTTGCTGCTGGCGCTGTTGATCCTGCCGGTGTTCTGCTACCGCCACTATGTGCAGGACAAAGGTCGCTTCCCCGCGGCCATGCTCAGTGACTTGTATATCCAGGCCGATGACGGCCAACGCCGCGCCGGCTGGCTGCCCTACGCCACACTGATCGCCGGTGTGCTGGTGGTGTATGCCTGCCATCAACTGGTAGCCTGAATGCCCTGGGCTGCCTATTGCTGAGGGATTTATCCCTCAGCGCCCCTATTTCTCCAGACAACGGTGACGCTTTTGACCAGCACTCTCCCTTCCCTTGCCCGCGATATCGACGGCAAGGCCATTTCTGCCCAGGTTCTCGACGAGGTTCGCGAAGAGGTCCTGCTGCTTGCCGCGCAAAAAATCTTCCCGGCCCTGGCTGTCGTGCTGGTGGGCGACGATCCGGCCAGCGAAGTGTATGTGCGCAACAAACTGCTGCGGGCCAAGGAAGTCGGGATTCGCTCCCTTGAATACCGGCTGCCGGATGACGCCAGCCAGGCGCAAGTGCTCGATCTGCTGGCCCAGTTGAACGCCGACGTTTCGGTCAATGGCGTGCTGGTGCAGTTGCCGTTGCCGGCGCATATCGACGAGGCGGCCGTGATCCATGCGATTGACCCGATCAAGGACGTGGACGGTTTCCACCGTGAGAACGTCGGCGGCCTGGTGCAAGGCATCGAGGTGCTCACGCCTTGCACGCCCAGCGGCTGCATGCGCCTGCTGCATGAAACCTGCGGCGATTTGAGTGGCTTGCACGCGGTGGTGATTGGCCGCTCGAACATCGTCGGCAAACCGATGGCGACCCTGCTGTTGCAGGCCAACTGCTCGGTCACCGTGGTGCATTCACGCAGCGTCGATGCTCAGGCATTGTGCCGCTTGGCCGATATCGTCGTTGCCGCGGTCGGGCGGCCGCAGTTGATCGATGCCAGCTGGCTCAAGCCTGGCGCGGTGGTGATCGATGTGGGGATCAACCGCATCAGCACCGAGACCGGTACGCGGTTGGTGGGCGATGTGGACTACGCCAGCGCACGCACCGTGGCCAGCGCGATTACGCCGGTGCCGGGTGGTGTGGGGCCGATGACGATTGCCTACCTGCTGAAAAACACCCTGGTGGCAAGCCAGTTACAACGCAAAGCCCTGCCCCGAGCGCTGGCGCTGCACCTGTAGGAGCGAGCTTGCTCGCGAAAAACGCCCAGGCAACGCGGTCATCCAGGATGCCCGCGTTATCGTTAACGACCTTCGCGAGCAAGCTCGCTCCTACAGGGTTTTCAGGGGTTGTAGGCGGCCAGGTCCCGACTCATGGGCTCGCAGGCTGAAGAACACCCTGGTGGCGAGCCAGTTGCAACGCAAAGCCCTGCCCCGGGCACTAGCGCCGCACCTGTAGGAGCGAGCTTGCTCGCGAAAACCGTCCAGGCAACGCGGTCATCCAGGATGCCCGCGTTATCGTTAACGACCTTCGCGAGCAAGCTCGCTCCTACAGGGTTTTCAGGGGTTGTAGGCGGCCAGGTCCCGATTCATGGGCTCGCAGGCTGAAGAACACCCTGGTGGCAAGCTAGTTACAACGCAAAGCCCTGCCCCGGGCGCTGGCGCTGTACCTGTAGGAGCGAGCTTGCTCGCGAAAAACGTCCAGGCAACGCGGTCATCCAGGATGCCCGCGTTATCGTTAACGACCTTCGCGAGCAAGCTCGCTCCTACAGGGTTTTCAGGGGTTGTAGGCGGCCAGGTCCCGACTCACGGGCACGCAGGCTGAAGAACACCCTGGTGGCGAGCCAGTTGCAACGCAAAGCCCTGCCCCAGACGCTGGCGCCGCACCTGTAGGAGCGAGCTTGCTCGCGAAAAACGCCCAGGCAACGCGGCCATCCAGGATGCCCGCGTTATCGTTAACGATCTTCGCGAGCAAGCTCGCTCCTACAGGGTTCTCAGGGGTTGTAGGCGGCCAGGTCCCGACTCACGGGCACGCAGGCTGAAGAACACCCTGGTGGCGAGCCAGTTGCAACGCAAAGCCCTGCCCCGAGCGCTGGCGCTGTACCTGTAGGAGCGAGCTTGCTCGCGAAAACCGTCCAGACAACGCGGTCATCCAGGGTGCCCGCGTTATCGTTAACGATCTTCGCGAGCAAGCTCGCTCCTACAGGGTTCTCAGGGGTTGTAGGCGGCCAGGTCCCGACTCATGGGCTCGCAGGCTGAAGAACACTCTGGTGGCGAGCCAGTTGCAACGCAAAGCCCTGCCCCGGGCACTAGCGCCGCACCTGTAGGAGCGAGCTTGCTCGCGAAAACCGTCCAGGCAACGCGGTCATCCAGGATGCCCGCGTTATCGTTAACGACCTTCGCGAGCAAGCTCGCTCCTACAGGGTTCTCAGGGGTTGTAGGCGGCCAGGTCCCGACTCATGGGCTCGCAGGCTGAAGAACACCCTGGTGGCAAGCTAGTTACAACGCAAAGCCCTGCCCCGAGCGCTGGCGCTGCACTTGTAGGAGCGAGCTTGCTCGCGAAAAACGTCCAGGCAACGCGGTCATCCAGGATGCCCGCGTTATCGTTAACGACCTTCGCGAGCAAGCTCGCTCCTGCAGTGGGCCGTTAGTGGTTGTAGGCGCGCTCGTTGTGCTCGGCCAGGTCCAGGCCCATCTCTTCCACCGACTCATGGGCACGCAGGCCGACCAGGGCATTGACCACCTTGAGGATGATCCAGCTGACCACGAAGCAGTACACCGTGGTCAGCAACACCCCCTTGATCTGGGCGACGACTTGGCCGCCCATGGTCACGCCTTCCACCAGGCCGCCCATGGACGGCACGCAGAACACCCCGGTGAGCACCGCGCCGATCATGCCGCCGATGCCGTGCAGGCCGAATACGTCGAGGCTGTCGTCGTAGCCGAAGCGCCGCTTCAACACGGTCACGCTCAAGTAGCAGAACACCCCGCACAGCAAGCCGATGGCCAACGCGCCGCCGACGCCGACATAGGCGCACGCCGGGGTGATCCCCACCAGACCGGCCAATGCACCGCTGGCCAGGCCCAGGGCGCTGGGTTTGCCGACCTTGAACCACTCGGTGAACATCCAGCCGAGAATCCCCGCACACGCGCCCAGTTGGGTGTTGAGCATGACAATCCCCGAGGTGCCGTTGAGGCCGCCGCCGGAGCCGATATTGAAGCCGAACCAGCCGACCCAGAGCATCGCCGCACCGGCCATGGTCAGGCTCAGGTTATGCGCGGGCATCGGCGTGTTCTGGTAGCCCTTGCGCTTGCCGAGGATCAGGCATGCGGCGAGCGCGGCCACACCGGCGTTGATGTGTACGGCGGTGCCACCGGCAAAGTCGAGCACGCCCCAGTTATGCATCAAGGCCCCCGAACCGCCCCAGACCATATGCGCCACCGGGGCATACACCAGGGTGAACCAGATGGCCATGAACAGCAGCGCCGCCGAGAACTTCATGCGTTCGGCGAAGGCGCCGGCGATCAGCGCCGGGGTGATGATTGCGAAGGTCATCTGGAAGGTCACGAACACGCCTTCCGGAATATCCCCCACCAGGCTCTCGGGGGTCATCCCCGCCAGGAACGCGCGGCTCAGGCCGCCGACAAAACTGTTGAAGGTCACCTGCCCTTCGACCATGCCCGTGGTATCCACCACCATGCTGTAGCCGTAGATCACCCACAGCACGCCCACCAGCCCGGCGACGCCAAAACACTGGGTGAACAGCGAGAGCATGTTTTTCGCCCGAACCAGCCCGCCGTAGAACAGCGCGAGCCCCGGCAGGCACATGAACAGCACCAGCACCGCGGCGGTGACCATCCAGGCGGTGCTGCCGGTGTTCAAGGTGGGCGCATCGGCGGCCTGGGCCAAGGGGGCGAAGGCACAGGCGGCCAATAAGCCGAAGAGGGATTTGCCGAGAAGACGATTGATCATGTTCAAAGCTCCTGCAAAAGATAGGGGAGATGCATGTAGGAGCGAGGGGGACGCCTAGTTCTTGCTCGCGAAAAACGTCCAGGCAACGCGGTCATCCAGGATGCCCGCGTTATCGTTAACGACCTTCGCGAGCAGGCTCGCTCCTACAGGGGTGGAACGCCGTAGCAGCCGGCAAGCCGGCTCGTCACTCAGTAACCGGAACCCGGTATCCAACGGGTCCCCGCCAACGGCACCCGGGCCATGGCGGCCGACTCCACCGTCAGCGCCACCAGGTCCTCGGGGTCGAGGTTGTGCAGGTGCGACTTGCCGCACGCACGGGCCATGGTCTGGGCTTCCAACACCATCACCCGCAGGTAGTTGGCCAAACGACGCCCGCCTTCCACCGGGTCCAGGCGTTTCGACAGCTCCGGGTCCTGGGTGGTGATGCCGGCCGGGTCGCGGCCGTTCTGCCAGTCGTCGTAGAAGCCGGCGGCCGAGCCGATCTTTTTCAGTTCCGCGTCCAGCCGTGGGTGGTTGTCGCCCAGGGCAATCAGCGCCGCCGTGCCGATGGCCACCGCATCCGCGCCCATCGCCATGGCCTTGGCCACATCGGCGCCGTTGCGAATCCCGCCCGACACAATCAACTGGACCTTGCGGTGCATGCCCATCTCTTGCAAAGCCTGTACCGCTTGCGGGATCGCCGACAAAATCGGGATGCCGACGTGTTCGATAAACACTTCCTGGGTCGCCGCGGTGCCACCCTGCATGCCGTCGAGCACGATCACATCGGCACCGGCCTTGACCGCCAGCTTCACGTCGTAATACGGCCGGCTGGCGCCGATTTTCACGTAGATCGGTTTTTCCCAATCGGTGATTTCGCGCAACTCGGCAATCTTGATCGCCAGGTCGTCCGGGCCGGTCCAGTCCGGGTGGCGGCAGGCGCTGCGCTGGTCCACGCCGATCGGCAAGGTACGCATGCCGGCCACGCGTTCGGTGACCTTCATGCCCAGCAACATGCCGCCACCGCCGGGCTTGGCGCCCTGGCCGAGGACGATCTCGATGGCGTCGGCCTTGCGCAGGTCATCGGGGTTCATGCCGTAGCGCGACGGCAGGTACTGGTACACCAGGTGCCGCGACTGGCCGCGCTCTTCCGGGGTCATGCCGCCGTCACCGGTGGTGGTGCTGGTGCCGGCGATGCTCGCGCCACGACCCAGGGCTTCCTTGGCGTTGGCCGACAACGCACCGAAACTCATGCCGGCGATGGTCACCGGGATCTTCAGGTGGATCGGCTTCTTGGCGAAGCGGTTGCCGAGGATCACATCGGTGCCGCACTTCTCGCGATAGCCTTCCAGCGGGTAACGCGACACGCTGGCGCCCAGCAGCAGCAAGTCATCGAAGTGCGGCAACTTGCGCTTGGTACCGCCGCCGCGAATGTCGTAGATGCCGGTTTCGGCGGCACGCTGGATTTCCTGGATGGTCAGGCGGTCGAAGGTGGCCGACTCGCGCAACACTGGAGGGGTTTTTTCACTCATGGTGTAGCTCCTGGTTCAGTACGCGGAGGCGTTGTCGACTTTGAAGTTGTACAGCTGGCGGGCCGAGCCGTAGCGCTTGAAATCCGCCGCGCGGTGGGCGAAACCGGCGCGATCGAGCAGCTCCTGCAGCTCTTGCAGGTGCTCGCTGCGCATCTCTTTTTCGACGCAATCGGAGCCCAGCGACTCGACCGTGCCCTTCACGTAGATGTGGGTCTCGTACAGCGAATCGCCCAGCGCATCGCCGGCATCGCCGCAGACGACCAGACGCCCGGCCTGGCCCATGAAGCAGCTCATGTGGCCGATGCTGCCGCCGACCACGATGTCGATGCCTTTCATGGAAATCCCGCAACGCGCCCCCGCGTCGCCTTCGATCACCAGCAAGCCGCCATGGGCCGTGGCCCCGGCCGCCTGGGACGCGCTGCCTTTGACGCGCACCGAACCGGACATCATGTTCTCGGCGCAGCCCACGCCGACGTTACCGTGTACGGTGATCGACGCCTGTTGGTTCATGCCCGCGCAGTAGTAGCCGGCGTGGCCTTCGATATCGATGGACACCGCCTGATTCACCCCCACCGCAAGGTTGTGCTTGCCGTTGGAGTGGGTGACGCGCCACTCGTTGTCGATGGCCTGGGCGTGCAGCGCCTGGTTGAGGTCACGCACGGTGGCGGTGGAAAGGTCGATGGTTTTCATGTGTGCGCTCCTTAAGCTGACTGGCGTTCCCAGATGTACAAAGTGGCCGGTGCGGGCTCCCAGATGCGGGCATTCTCGATGCCTGGCAGGCTCGACAGCGCCTGGTACTCGGAGGCCATGGCGACGTAGTCGTCGGTCTCGGCGAGGATCGCCGGCTTGCACGCGATCGGATCGCGGATCACCGCAAAACCGTTGCGCGTGCCGATGGCGAAGGTGAAGAAGCCGTCGAGGTCTTCCAGGGCGTGGTCCAGCGCGTCTTTGAGCGAGTCGCCCTGTTGCAGGCGCCAGGTCAGGTAGCCGGCGGCGACTTCGGTGTCGTTGTCGGTTTCGAAATGGATGCCTTCGCGCTTGAGTTCCTGGCGCAGGCGGAAGTGGTTCGACAGCGAACCGTTATGCACCAGGCACAGGTCGGCACCGGTGGAAAACGGGTGGCTGCCTTCCATGGTCACCGCGCTTTCGGTGGCCATGCGGGTGTGGCCGATGATGTGGCTGCCCTGCATGCTCGCCAGGCCGAAGCGCTGGGAAATCTCCTGGGGCAGGCCCATGCCCTTGAGGATCTCGATGCTCTGCCCGGCGCTCATGACCCGCACGCTCGGCGCCAGTTCGGCCAGGGCCAGGCGTACCGGGGCTTCGTCGGCGTGGACCTTCAACACGGCGGCGCTGGCGTTCTGAAACCAGTCCAGCGAACAGCCCAGCCGCCCTTCCAGCTCGCCCATCAGGGCTTTCCAGTCGAAGGCCTCGGTGGTTGCTTGCAGGGTCAGCTTGACCCAGCCGTCAGCGACTTCATCACCGTAGATGGCAAAGCCCGCACTGTCCGGGCCACGGTCGGTCATAGCCTGCAACATCGGTTCAAACAGCTGGCCGAGCTGGGGTTCCAGCCGGGGGTTTTTCAGGTACAGACCTACGATTCCACACATATCAAGTCTCCGTCACACGGTGTCAGAAAAATTCGGTATAGCGCTGGACTTCCCAGTCGCTCACATGGCGGCTGTATTCCACCCACTCCATGCGCTTGAGTTTGATGAACTCACCCACGATCTGCGGGCCGAGCACCTCGGCGAACAGCGGGTCGGCTTCCAGCGCGTCGCAGGCTTCCTTGAGGGATTGCGGCAAGGTCTTGATGCCGCGCTCGGCGATTTGTTCCAGGCTCAGGCTGTAGAGGTTTTCATTGCAGACGTGGTCGATTTCCAGCTGGCGATCGATACCGTCCAGGCCCGCCGCGATGATTGCGGCGCTGACCAGGTAAGGGTTGCAGCCGGCATCCGGCAGGCGGAACTCCAGGCGGCCGTAAGGCACGCGCACCATGGCCGAACGGTTGTTGGCGCCAAACGCGATAAAGGCCGGGGCCCAGGTGGCGCCGGACAGCGAGTGGCCCACCACCAGGCGCTTGTAGGAGTTGACGGTGGGCGCGGCGAACGCACACAGCGCCGGGCCATGGGCGAGCAGGCCGGCGGCGAAGTGATAGGCCAGCTTCGACAGGCCCATGCCGCTCGGGTCGCTGGCGTCGTGGAACAGGTTCTTGTTCTCGGCGCTGCTGATCGACAGGTGAAAGTGCATGCCGTTGCCGGCGCGTTTCGGGTCGGGCTTGGGCATGAAGGAACAGATCATGCCCAGGTCATTGGCGATCTCGCCGGCAGCCATGCGGAAGAAGGTGAAACGGTCGGCCGAGGTCAGGGCGTCGCTGTAGGTGTAGTTGATCTCGAACTGGCCGTTGGCGTCTTCGTGGTCGATCTGATAGACCTCGAAATCCACCGCCTGCAAGGCTTCGGTCAGGCGCTCCAGGAATACCCGCGAGCGCGACAGGCCCTTGTAGTCGTAGCAGGGCTTGTCGAGGTTGTCGCTGGGGTCGACCAGTTGCAGCTTGCCCTGCTCGTCGCGGCGCATCAGGTTGAATTCGGGTTCCAGGCCGGTGTTCAGCGTCCAGCCCTTGTCCTGCAGGCGCTGCACCTGCTGCTGCAGCACGTAGCGGCTATCAAAGGGATGGGGCTTGCCGTCGACATGCCCGACGCACACCACGCGCCCGTAACCCGGCTGCCAGGGCACCGGGGTCAGCGTGGACAGGTCACCCCGCGCCATGAAGTCCGGGCCGTGGGGTTCCATGCCCATGCCGCTGATGGCAAACCCGGCAAACCCGGCGCCCTCTTCGGCCACCGTCTTGAGCCCGCAAATCGGCACCGACTTGGTCTTGGCCGCACCGTGTATATCCACAAACTGCGCAAGCACGTACTTGATGCCGTACTTGTCGATGATGCGCTGGGTTTCTGCTGGCAACATTGCGTGTCACTCCTCGCGAAAGGCAAAACCGTGTGGGTGGGCCTGGACTGTCTTTTTATTCCTAAAAAGAAAGTTAGTTTCTCCACAGGAATGCAATACCCTTGCCAGATTCGCGAGCGGCCGATTGAAGTGCCGGTGAAAGCGCTTTTGTGCTGTATATATGGGAAAATTGTTTTCCCCGTGGGAATACGTGCCTGGGCATGGCCGCCAAGCACCGCTGCTTGCACTTTCCTAGTGCGAAACTAATATTACTGAACGGAAAGCGTGCAGGATCTGATGACTATGTCCACCGAAACCGCCCCCCGCCTCAAACTCGAGCAATACCTGGGTTTGCAGATCAAACGCCAGCGCCAGGCCCAGGACCTGAAGCTGTCCGACGTGGCGAAGATTGCCGATATCAGCCAGGGCATGTTGAGCAAGATCGAAAACGCCCAGGTCTCCACCAGCCTCGACACCCTCAGCCGCCTGTGCGATGTGCTCGGGCTGCCGTTGTCGAAATTGTTCGCCGAATACGATCAACAGGACGGCAGTGCCTTGCTGGTCAAGGCCGACCAAGGCATGGAAGTGGTGCGCCGGGGGACGGAAAAGGGGCATACCTACCATCTGCTCAACCATACCCGGGGGCCGAAGAAGAGCTTCGAGGCGTACATGGTCAGCATGGATGACGCCAGCGAGGAGTTCCCGACCTTTGCCCACCCTGGGACCGAGTTTCTGCACTTGTTGGAAGGGGAGCTGATTTATCGGCATGGGAATCAGCTGTATCGGATGGAAGCCGGCGACAGCCTGACGTTCGAGGGCGAGATTCCCCATGGGCCGGAAGAATTGGTGCGGGTGCCGATTCGCCTGCTGTCGATCATGAATTACGGCAACGACAAAGAATAATCCGGACTCGCGATACACCTGAAGCACAGAGATCCAATTGTGGGAGGGGGGCAAGCCCCCTCCCACATTTTCAACAGCGTTCGATGCCGCTGGGCCTGTAGAAAATTTCCCCTCAGTTAAAAAACTTTCCCAAAACCCCTAGACGCCCCGCGTCCATTCCCCTATAAAGCCACTTCAGGAATATTTTATTCCTCACAAGAAAATGCGCTCACGGAATGAGCCTGCTGTCCTCTGACGTTTTTTCGCTATGCGATGAGCTGCCGCCATCATCCCGAGGACGTGTCATGCAACACGAAAAAAACCATTTCATCATCAAGGTCACTTGTCCCGCGGTGTCCGGCATTGTCGCTGCCGTCACCACGTACCTGGCGGACAACGCGTGCTACATCGGGGAGATGGCGCAGTTCGATGATGACTTCAGCGGTCGCTTCTTCATGCGTGCCGTGTTCCGTTTCAACGATGGGCACGCCGGCGACCTGGAACAGATCCGTGCCGGTTTCGCCGACGTCGCCCAGGCCTTCGACATGCAGTGGGCGCTGTACGACACCCGCGAGCCGATGCGCGTGCTGCTGATGGTGAGCAAGTTCGACCACTGCCTCACCGACCTGCTCTACCGCTACCACAAGGGCGAGATGGACATGACCATCACCGCCATCGTCTCCAACCACCTCGACCTGCGGCCCATGGCCGAGCGCGAGGGCATCCGCTTTATCTACCTGCCCGTGACCAAGGACACCAAGGCCGCGCAGGAAGCCGAGCTGATGAAGATCGTCGACGACACCCGCACCGAACTGGTGGTGTTGGCGCGCTACATGCAGATCCTCTCCGACGACCTGTGCCGGCAACTGTCGGGGCGCGCGATCAATATCCACCATTCGTTCCTGCCCGGTTTCAAAGGTGCCAAGCCCTATCACCAGGCCTATCAGCGTGGCGTGAAGTTGATCGGCGCCACCGCGCATTATGTGACCAGCGACCTGGATGAGGGCCCGATCATCGAGCAGGAAGTGCAGCGCGTGGACCACGTGTACAAGCCCGACGACCTCGTCGCCATCGGCCGCGACACCGAAACCGTGGCCCTGTCCAAGGCGGTCAAGTACCACCTGGAGCATCGGGTGTTCCTCAACCAGGACAGAACGGTGGTGTTCCGGTGAGCGCGCCCAAACTGATCGACGGCAAAGCCGCCGCCGCACGGGTACTGCTGCAAGTGCGCGAAGACGTGGCGCGCCTGCACGAGCAAGCCATTCAACCGGCCCTGGCGGTGATCCTGGTGGGCAACGACGCCGCCAGCCAGGTGTATGTGCGCAACAAGATCCTGCGCGCCGAAGAAGTGGGCATCCGCTCCGTGGAGCATCGGCTGCCCAGCGACACCAGCACCGAACAACTGTTGATCCTGATCGCCCAGTTGAATGCCGACCCGGCGATCCACGGCATTCTCCTGCAATTGCCGCTGCCCAAGCAGATGGACGAACTGCGCGCCCTGGAAGCCATCGCGCCGCAGAAAGACGTGGACGGTTTCCACAGCCAGAACGTCGGCGGCCTCAGCCAGGGGCGCGCCGTGCTCACGCCCTGCACTCCCAGCGGTTGCCTGTACCTGCTGGAGCAAACCTGTGGCGACCTGCGCGGTAAACACGCGGTGGTGGTCGGCCGCTCGAACATCGTCGGCAAGCCCATGGCGGCGCTGCTGCTCAAGGCCGATTGCTCGGTGACGGTGCTGCATTCGCGCAGCCACAACGCCCAGGCCCTGTGCCGCCAGGCCGACATCGTGATCGCCGCCGTGGGCCGCCCACGCTTGATCGATGCCAGCTGGCTCAAACCCGGCGCGGTGGTGATCGACGTCGGCATCAACCGTATCGATGACGACGGCCGCAGCCGCCTGGTGGGCGATGTCGACTTCGACGCCGCCCTGCCCCACGTCGCCGCCATCACCCCGGTCCCCGGCGGTGTCGGCCCGATGACCATTGCCTTCCTGATGAAAAACACCGTGACCGCCGCCCTTGCGCAACATCACGCCCTACGCAGCCAATCGGAGGCCGTATGCCATTCAATCTATTGAAATACGGGCTGAGTTCGGAGTACCCGGTGGAGGTGGATCTGCCGCCGCCCAAAGAACTCAAGTCGAGTTACGACGTGGTGATCATCGGCGCCGGCGGCCACGGCCTGGCGACCGCCTACTACCTGGCCAAGTACCACGGCATCAGCAACATTGCCGTGCTGGAAAAGTCCTATCTGGGCGGCGGCAACACCGCGCGTAACACAGCGGTGATCCGCTCCAACTACCTGACCAGCGAAGGGGTGCGCTTCTACGCCGAGTCAGTGAAGATGTTCCAGGCGCTGTCCAACGAATTCGATTTCAACATCATGTATTCCGAGCGCGGCCAACTGACCCTGGCCCACACGGACGCCACCGTGCGTTCGTTCCGCCAGCGCGCCGAGGTCAACAAGCACTTCGGCGGACGCACCGAGATGATCGACCGCCAGCAGATCCGCGAACTGGTGCCCAGCCTCAACCTCGACCCCGGCCACCTGCCGGTGCTCGCCGGGCTCTGGCACATCGACGGCGCCACCGCGCGCCACGATGCCGTGGCCTGGGGCTACGCCAAGCAGGCGGCCAAGCGCGGCGTGGAAATCCATCAGCTCACCGAAGTGCAAGACCTGATCATTGAAAACGGCGCCATCACCGCGGTGAAAACCAATCGCGGCACCATCCGGTGCGGCTGCGCGGTGCAGGCGATTGCCGGGCACAGCTCACTGTTGATGGCCAAGGCCGGCATCCGCTCGCCGATCCAGACCTTCCCGCTGCAGGCCATGGTCACCCAGCCGTTCAAGCCGTTCCTCGACCCGCTGGTGAGTTCCTCGGCCCTGCACTGCTACGTGCAGCAAACCAGTCGCGGCGAAGTGGTGTTCGGCGGCGGTTCCGACCCCTACCCGCTGTTCAACACACGCTCGACCCTGGACCTCAAGGAAAGCCTGCTGGCCCATGCCATCGAAATGTTCCCGTTCCTGGCCAACGCCAAGTTGATGCGCCAGTGGGCCGGGATCACCGACATGACCCCGGACTACAGCCCGATCATGGGCCTGTCGCCGGTGAAGAATTACTACCTCGACGCCGGTTGGGGCACCTGGGGTTTCAAGGCCACGCCGATCTGCGGCAAGACCATGGCCGAGTTGGTCGCCAGCGGCGGCAAGGTGCCGGAGCTGATCAAACCCTTTGGCCTCGAACGTTTCTCGACCTTCCAGCAAGTCAATGAGATGGGCGCCACGGCGGCCAGTCACTGATGGAGAGCGGACTATGAAAATCATGATGTGCCCGCTCAACGGGCCGCGCAATATCAGCGAGTTCACCTACGGCGGCGAGTTCAAGCCCATGCCCGATCCGGTCAACTGCAGCGACGCCGAATGGGCCGACTACGTGTTCAACACCGACAACCTCGCCGGTGTAGTGCGTGAATGGTGGATGCACACGCCGTCCAGCTACTGGTTCCTCGCCGAGCGCCACACCGTCACCGACGAGATCCTGCGCACCTTCGATCCCAAGGAACTGTTCACCCACCGCGTCGACTTCAACACCCCCCAGGAGATCGCCGGATGAACCGCCTCCCCGCCCCCATGGGCCTGCTGATCCAACGCGATCAGCCACTCGATTTCAGTTTCGACGGCCACCCCTACCAGGGCCTGCAGGGCGACAGCATCGCCAGCGCCCTGCTCGCCAACGGGCGCTTTCTGATGTCGCGCTCGTTCAAATACCACCGCCCACGCGGGCCGCTGAGCATGGCCGGCCAGGACGCCAACAGCCTGGTGCAATTGCCCCAGGAACCCAATGTGCTGGCCGATGCCCACGCGCTGAGCAACGGCCTGGCGGTGACCGCGCAGAACGTCAACGGCACGCTGGACCACGACCGCGATGCCTATATGGGCAAGTTCTCCAAATTCATGCCGGTGGGTTTCTACTACCGCTCGTTCTACAAGCCCAAGGGCATGTGGAAAGTGTGGGAGCCGATCATCCGTAAAAAAGCCGGCCTGGGCGTGCTCGACCTGAACTTCCAGCCCGAGTACTACGACAAGGCCTACCTGTTCACCGACCTCGCCGTCATCGGCGCCGGCCCCGCCGGCTTGCAGGCGGCGCTGACCGCCGCGAATGCCGGGGCGAAGGTGCTGCTGATCGAGCAGCAGCCGATCCTCGGCGGTTCGCTCACTTATGCGCGTTTCGATATCGCCGGCACCCGCGCCGACAACCTGCGCCGCGAATTGCTCAGCGCGGTGCAGCAACACGCGAATATCCAGGTGCTCACCGAGGCCACCTGCAACGCCTGGTTCACCGACAACTACCTGCCGGTGATCCAGGGCAAGCGCCTGTACAAGGTGCGCGCGCAGCAGTGCCTGGTGTGCAGCGGCTCGTTCGACCAGCCGGTGATCTTTCGCAACAACGACCTGCCGGGGGTGATGCTGACCAGTGCCGCGCAACGCCTGATCAAGCTCTACGCCGTCAAGCCCGGCAAACGCGCGGTGGTGCTCACCGGCAACGATGACGGTTACCTCGCTGCCCTCGACCTGCATGACCAGGGCGTGGACGTCGCCGCCCTGATCGACCTGCGCCACGCCCCCGCCGACCAGGCCCTGGCCGGCGCGCTGGCGCAGCGCAAGATCCGTTGCCTGACTAACAGCACGGTGTTCGAGGCCTTGCATGAAAAAGGCCTGCGCCATGTGAAGGGTGTCGATGTGCGCCAGATCACCGCTCAGGGCCAGGTCAGCGACAAGGGGCAGGTGATCGACTGCGACCTGCTGTGCATGTCGGCCGGCTATATGCCGGTGTACCAACTGCTGTGCCAGGCCGGCGGCAAATTGGCCTATGAGGACTCGCGTGCGGAGTTCAGCCTCAGCGGCCTGCCGCAGAACCTGAATGTGGCCGGTTCGGTCCACGGTCGGCACCAACTGGACAATGTGCTGGCGGACGCGAGCAACGCCGCCCACGACATCGCCTTCGCCCTCGGCTTGAGCCCTGCCGCAGCGCGTACCCCGCTGCGTAGCGAAGCCCAGGTCAACTTCAACTGGCCGATCTTCCCGCACCCCAAGGGCAAGGATTTCGTCGACTTCGACGAAGACCTGCAAGTGGCGGATATCGTCAACGCCACCCGCATCGGCTACCGCGATGTGCAGTTGGTGAAACGCTACTCCACCGTCGGCATGGGCCCGTCCCAGGGCCGCCACTCGGCGTTGCCGACCGCGCGCCTGGTGGCCTGGGCGACCCAGCGCAATATCAGCGAAACCGGGGTCACCACCGCACGGCCGCCGTTCGTGGCGGAGAAACTCGCCCACGTCGCCGGGCGCGCCTTCGCCCCCTACCGGCAAACGCCGATGCATGCGCGGCACCTGCAGGCCGGGGCGAAGATGATGCCCGCCGGCATCTGGCAGCGCCCGGCCTATTACGGCAAGGCCGAGGACCGCGACGCGTGCATGCAGGCCGAGGCCCTGCATGTGCGCAACAAGGTCGGGCTGATCGATGTGTCCACCCTCGGCGGCCTGGACGTGCGCGGCCCGGATGCCGCCGAACTGCTCAACCGGATGTACACCTTCGCGTTTCTCAAGCAGCCGGTGGGCCGTTCGCGTTATGCGCTGATGACCAATGAACACGGGGTGGTGATCGACGACGGCGTGTGCGCGCGGCTGGCCGACAAGCACTTCTACGTCACCGCCACCACCAGCGGCGTCGACCGCATCTACCAGCAGATGCTCAAGTGGAACGCGCAATGGCGCCTGGACGTGGATGTGACCAACGTCACCGCCGCGATCTGTGCGGTGAACGTGGCCGGGCCGGATTCGCGCAAAGTGCTGGAACAGTTGTGCAGCGACCTCGACCTGAGCGCCGAGGGTTTCCCTTACCTCGGCGTGCGCCAGGGCACGGTGGCCGGGATCAAGGCGCGGCTGCTGCGGGTCGGTTTCGTCGGCGAACTGGGTTATGAAATCCACGTTGCCGCACGTCATGGCCTGGCATTGTGGGATGCGTTGATGGCCGCCGGCAAAGCCTTCGACATTCGCCCCTTCGGCGTCGAAACCCAGCGCCTGCTGCGCCTGGAAAAAGGCCACGTGATCATCAGCCAGGACACCGACGGCATGACCCACCCGGCGGAAATCGACATGGGCTGGGCGGTCAGCCGCAACAAACCGTTCTTCGTCGGCCGCCGCTCGGTGGACATCCTTGAAGCCCAGCCGCTGAAACGCAAACTGGTCGGCTTCAGCTTGCCCAAGGGCAGCGTGCAGCCGCTGGAAGGCCACCTGGTGCTCAACGGCCCGGACATCAGCGGCAACGTCACCTCGTGTGAATACTCCGCCAGCCTGGGCCGGATCATCGGCCTGGCCTACGCCGGGATCGACCAGAGCACACCGGGGCAATGCATTCCGATTCGCGTCGAAGGCGGCATCGTCGTCCAGGCCGAAGTGGTGCAGCTACCGTTCTTCGACCCCACCAACCAACGCCAGGAGGGTTAAGCCATGACCAGTCTGAAAGCCCACGAATTGCTCACGCCGCCCTGCCGCCTGATCGACCAGACCGACCTGCCCCGGGTCGGCTTTCGCGGCGCACACAGCGCCGAGTACCTCACGGCCCGCGGTTTCACCCTGCCCGACGCGCCCAACCGAGCGACCGCGCAGGCGGACGGCAGCTGGGTGGCGCGCCTGTCACAGAACGAATACCTGCTGCTGGGCAGCCCGGCGGATCAAGGCCAGCGCATCGCCGATGAAGAAGCGCGCTGGGAACTCGACCACCGCGCCCACTACCTGCTGCCGCGCCAGGACAGTCATGCTTGCGTGCTGCTCAGCGGCGCGGTGATTGCCCAGGTGATGGCCAAGCTGTGCGGCGTCGATCTCAGTTTTCCGGCCTTCAAGCCGGGGGCGGTGGCGCAGACGGCGGCGGCACGGATCAATGTGATCGTCATCCACTCGGGAAGCGTGGACGCGCCAGCGTTCCACATCCTCTGGGACCGCGCCTCGAAGGACTACTTCGACGGCGCGTTGCGGGATGCGTTGGAGGAGTTTGGCGGGGTGGGGCTTGCCGATCGCACGTAAAACCAGGGTCAACGCGGCGCTCTCGGGGTTTTCGCGAGCAAGCTCGCTCCTACAGATGACCCCGTAGCCGTAGGAGCGGAGCTTGCCCGCGAGGGTCGTTAACGATGACGCGGTAAGCCAGGATTAACGCAGCGGCCTCAGGTTTTTCGCGAGCAAGCTCGCTCCTACAGATGACCCCGTCGCCGTAGGAGCGGAGCTTGCCCGCGAGGATCGTTAACGATGACGTGGTAAGCCAGGATTAACGCAGCGGCCTCAGGTTTTTCGCGAGCAAGCTCGCTCCTACAGATGACTCCGTCGCCGTAGGAGCGGAGCTTGCCCGCGAGGGTCGTTAACGATGACGCGGTAAGCCAGGGTCAACGTGGCGCTCTCGGGTTTTTCGCGAGCAAGCTCGCTCCTACAGATGACCCCGTCACCGTAGGAGCGGAGCTTGCCCGCGAGGATCGTTAACGATGACGCGGTAAGCCAGGGTCAACGTGGCGTTCTCGGGTTTTTCGCGAGCAAGCTCGCTCCTACAGATGACCCCGTCGCCGTAGGAGCGGAGCTTGCCCGCGAGGGTCGTTAACGATGACGCGGTTAGCCAGGGTCAACGTGGCGCTCTCGGGTTTTTCGCGAGCAAGCTCGCTCCTACAGATGACCCCGTCGCCGTAGGAGCGGAGCTTGCCCGCGAGGATCGTTAACGATGACGCGGTAAGCCGGGGTCAACGTGGCGTTCTCGGGTTTTTCGCGAGCAAGCTCGCTCCTACAGATGACCCCGTCGTCGTAGGAGCGGAGCTTGCCCGCGAGGATCGTTAACGATGACGTGGTAAGCCAGGATTAACGCCGCGCTCTCGCCAGAAAAACCTGTTCAGTCGGTATATCCCAACCGCCCCGCCCTGACCGCCTGCGTGTGCTGACGCGTCGCCAGGCAGCAACCGATGAGGATCACGCCCGACAGCGTCACACGCCCCCAGTTTTTCACACGACTGATCCGTAGCTCTGGCGCTAATCTGATCGGCTAATGTGCCGCATAGCCAATAGCCATTTATCTCCTTTACCCCAGTATTTATTGGTTACAAGACCAAGAATTGACGTTCATCGGGCGCTTGAAAAAGCAGTTGCATGCTTTGTATTACGGTATACCATAATACCTACAAACCTATAAAAACCGCCCCACCGCCGAGGACCGTCCCATGATCGATGCCGCTATCTACAAACAAGTGATGGGTTCGTTTCCGTCCGGGGTCACCGTGATCACCACGCTCGATGACGACGGGCAAATCGTCGGGCTGACCGCCAGTGCTTTCAGCTCGTTGTCGATGGACCCGGCGCTGGTGCTGTTCTGCCCCAACTACAGCTCCGACTCGTACCCGGTGTTGATCAAGAACAAACGCTTTGCCATCCATGTGCTCTCCGGCGGCCAGCAAACCGAAGCGTATGCCTTTGCGCGCAAGGGCAAAGACAAGGCCCAAGGCCTCGAATGGACGCTCAGCGAGCGGGGCAATCCGATCCTGGCGAATGCCACGGCGGTGATCGAATGCGAGCTGTGGCGCGAGTACGAAGGCGGCGACCACGCGATCATGGTCGGCTCGGTGAAGAACCTCATCGTGCCCCAGCAGAACGCCGCGCCACTGGTGTATTGCCACGGCAAGATGGGCGCATTGCCCATGCCGGCTTAAGCCACACACAAAACTTTGTGGGAGGGGGCTTGCCCCCGATAGCGGTGGGTCAGCTACAGATAAGCTGGCTGTTCCTCCGCCATCGGGGGCAAGCCCCCTCCCACAGTTTGATTGCGGGGTGTCAGCCCCTCCCAGTGGCGTGAGACCACGCGATCATGGTCGGCTCGGTGAAGAACCTCATGCACGTTGAGGATGATCAGCACAGCCACCAGAATCACCGGTAGGCTGGCAATCACCGCAAAGGCCAGGATCAGTTTTTGTTTTATGTTCATCGGGCTCGCCTTCCTTGTGAGGTGGGGGTGCAACCGTTGGAGAGAAAAGTTTTGTGGATATTCCATATTATGGTATACCAACAATCAATCCGCCGAACAGCCGTTATCCCCGGCAAGCGTTACAACGGCGAGAGCACTTAAGGGCCCGCGGTCGACAGGCCGATCACAATAGATCCGAGGTACGCGTCATGAAGTTTTCCCTGTTCGTACACATGGAACGTTGGGACGAGAGCATCAGCCACCGCCAGTTGTTCGAAGACTTGACCGAATTGACCCTGATGGCCGAAGCCGGTGGCTTCAGCACCGTATGGATTGGCGAACACCACGCCATGGAATACACCATCTCGCCAAGCCCGATGCCGTTGCTGGCTTACCTCGCGGCCAAGACCACCACCATTCACCTGGGCGCCGGCACCATCATCGCGCCGTTCTGGCACCCGCTGCGGGTGGCGGGTGAATGCGCCTTGCTCGACGTGATCAGCAACGGCCGCATGGAAGTCGGCCTGGCCCGTGGCGCCTACCAGGTTGAGTTCGACCGCATGGCCGGCGGCATGCCCGCTTCCAGCGGCGGCCAGGCGCTGCGCGAAATGGTCCCGGTGGTGCGCGCGTTGTGGCAAGGCGACTACGCCCACGACGGCGACATCTGGAAATTCCCCACCTCCACCAGCGTGCCCAAGCCCGTACAGAAGCCCAACCCGCCGATGTGGATCGCCGCCCGCGACCCGGACTCCCACAACTTCGCAGTGGCCAACGGCTGCAACGTGATGGTCACGCCGCTGATGAAGGGCGATGAAGAAGTCCTGGACCTGAAAAACAAATTCCAGACCGCCCTCGACAACAACCCCGGCGTGCCACGCCCGCAATTGATGGTGCTGCGCCACACCCACGTACACGCCGCCGACGACCCGGAAGGCTGGAAAGTCGGGGCCAAGGCGATCTCCAAGTTCTATCGCACCTTCGATGCCTGGTTCGGCAACAAGGAAGTGCCGGTCAATGGCTTCCTGGCGCCAAGCCCAGAAGAAAAATTCGCCGGCCGCCCGGAGTTCGAGCTGGACAGCCTGCACAAGACCGCGATGATCGGCACCGCCGCAGAAATCATCCCGCGCATCAAGTACTACCAGGAACTGGGCGTGGATGAGTTCAGCTTCTGGTGCGACAACAGCCTGCCCCATGCCGAGAAGAAAAAGTCCCTGGCGCTGTTTATCGAGCAGGTCGTGCCAGCGTTTCGTTGATCGGTGAATAACCAAGCCGCTTGCCTCTTCACGGAGCAAGCGGCTTTTTTCTAGGCCGCGCCTTGCTGGTATTCCCGCGGCGTACAGCCAAACTCACGGCGAAACACCGTATGCAGGTACTGCGCCGACTTGAAGCCACACTGCTGCGCCACATCGGCAATCGCCAGGGCGTGGTTTTCCAGGCCCTTGGCGGCGGCGGCGAGTTTGAAGCGCAGGATCTCGTCATGCACGCTGCACCCGCGTGTCTTGCGAAAGTGCAATTCCAGGGATGAACGCGATACACCGACATACGCCGCGACCTGGGCGGTCTTGATGCCCTGGCAGGCGTACTGGCGGATGAACAGCAGCGCCTGCATCACATACGGATTGCCCAACGGCTGATGCAAGCTGGAAGCCTGCACATTGATTGCATCCGGCGGCACCAGGATCTGCGTGCCGGTGCAGGGTTTGCCGTGCAGCATCTGATGCAGCAGCGCGGCGGCCGTGCGGCCCATGGTTTCCGTGCCCTGGATCACCGAACTCAGCGGCACCCGCGTGAGGGTGCGGGTCAGCGGGTCGTTGTCGATGCCGATCAGCGCCACCTCCTCCGGCACGGCGATACCGGCAGTGAGGCAGGCCTGCAGCAATTGCCGGGCGCGGGCGTCGGTGACGGCGATGATGCCGATGGGCTTGGGCAGGCTTTGCAGCCAGGCGATCTGCTGCTCCACCGCGCTGTCCCACAACGGCGCGCTGGTGCCCAGGCCGCGGTACACCTCCACCGGCAAACCATCACGTTGCAGCAGGCGCTTGAAGGCCTTTTCGCGCTCCTGGGCCCAGCGATTGGCCTGGGCTGGCGGCAGGCTGAAACAGGCAAACCGGGTCAGTCCGGCCTCGATCAAATGCTCATACGCCAGCTTCATCAGCGCATGGTTGTCGGTGGCCACGTAGGGGATGCCCCTGGGGTAGGCACGCGCATCCTCATAGGAACCGCCCACCGCCACCACCGGCAGCTTGATATCGGCCAGTGCCTCGCCGATCAGCGGGTCGTCGAAGTCGGCAATGATGCCGTCGCCCTGCCAGCGCTCGATGCCTTTGAGGCGGCACAAAAAATCTTCCTCCAGGAACAAATCCCAGGACGCGCGGGTGCTGCTCAGGTAATTGCCGATGCCGGTGATGATGCCGCGGTCATAGATTTTGCTGCCGTTGAACAGCAAGGCGATGCGGTGGACGGGCGGTAGGGTTTTCATTGTTTTTGTCCTGAGGCCGGTCGCCACAGGTTAGACCCCGCCACTCAAAATCGCACTACACCTTGACGATTTTCATAATCGCCGGGCCCAGTGCCGTTGCTAGTATCCAGACACCGCCAAGAACAATAAGGAACACGCCATGACGTACTTCCCCGGTGTCGAGAAGGTTCGCTTCGAAGGCCCCGCCAGCGACGCCCCCCTCGCCTTTCGCCACTACGACGCCAACAAACTGATCCTCGGCAAACCGATGCGCGAACACCTGCGCATGGCCGCCTGTTATTGGCACACCTTCGTCTGGCCCGGCGCGGATATGTTTGGCATGGGCACCTTCAAGCGCCCGTGGCAGCGCAGCGGCGAGCCGATGGAAGTGGCGATCGGCAAGGCCGAGGCGGCCTTTGAGTTTTTCTCCAAGCTGGGCATCGACTACTACAGTTTTCACGACACCGACGTGGCGCCGGAAGGCAGCTCGCTCAAGGAATACCGCAACCACTTCGCGCAGATGGTCGATCACCTCGAACGCCACCAGGAACAGACCGGCGTCAAACTGCTGTGGGGCACCGCCAATTGCTTCAGCAACCCGCGCTTTGCCGCCGGCGCCGCGAGTAACCCGGACCCGGAGGTGTTCGCCTACGCCGCCGCCCAGGTGTGCAGCGCGATGAATGCCACGCTGCGGCTCAAGGGCGCCAATTATGTGCTGTGGGGCGGCCGCGAAGGTTACGAAACCCTGCTCAATACCGACCTCAAGCGCGAGCGCGAACAGCTCGGGCGCTTTATGCACATGGTGGTGGAGCACAAGCACAAGATCGGCTTCAAGGGCGACCTGCTGATCGAACCCAAGCCCCAGGAGCCGACCAAGCACCAATACGATTACGACAGCGCCACGGTGTTCGGCTTCCTGCATGAATACGGCCTGGAACACGAGATCAAGGTGAATATCGAGGCCAACCACGCGACCCTGGCCGGGCACAGCTTTCATCATGAGATCGCCACCGCCGTGTCCCTCGGGATCTTCGGCAGCATCGACGCCAACCGCGGCGACCCGCAGAACGGCTGGGACACCGACCAGTTCCCCAACAGCGTCGAGGAGATGACCCTCGCGACGTATGAAATCCTCAAGGCCGGCGGCTTCAAGAATGGCGGCTACAACTTCGATTCCAAGGTGCGCCGCCAGAGCCTGGACGAGATCGACCTGTTCCACGGCCACGTCGCCGCCATGGATGTGCTCGCCCTGGCGCTGGAACGCGCGGCGGCGATGGTGCAGAACGATCGGTTGCAGCAGTTCAAGGACCAGCGCTATGCCGGCTGGCAGCAACCGTTGGGCCAGGCGGTACTGGCCGGCGAATTCAGCCTGGAATCCCTGGCCGAACATGCGTTTGCCCACGAACTCAACCCGCAGGCCGTGAGTGGTCGGCAGGAGATGCTGGAGGGCATCGTGAATCGATTTATCTACACCTGATCACGCAGCCCTCTGCGTAGGAGCGAGCTTGCTCGCGAAAAACGTCAACGATGACGCGTGATGCCTGGATAAACGTGTCGAGTTCGCGATTTTCGCGAGCAAGCTCGCTCCTACACAGGGGGCGGCGGTGACATTTGCGCGACAAATCTACGCACAGAGCGTCGAGGGACGCTCTACAGTTCTACCCGCATCACGCTGTGTCTTTCCAACAACAATAAAAGGACGCACCACCATGAAGTCATTTAAACGCACCCTGCTCGCCTCTGCCCTGGCCCTGCTCGCCCTGCCGGTCATGGCCGATCCGGCCCATCCGAAAATCGGTTTTTCCATCGACGACCTGCGCCTGGAACGCTGGTCCCGCGATCGTGACTACTTCGTCGCGGCGGCGGAAAAACTCGATGCCAAGGTGTTTGTGCAGTCGGCCGATGCCAACGAGCAGAAGCAGATTTCCCAGATCGAAAACCTGATCTCCCGCGGCGTCGACGTGATCGTGATCGTGCCGTTCAACGCCACCGTGCTGACCAACGCCATCGCCGAAGCCAAGAAGGCCGGGATCAAGGTGGTGTCGTATGACCGCCTGATCCTCAACGCGGATATCGACGCCTACATCTCCTTCGATAACGAAAAGGTCGGCGAGATGCAGGCCAATGGCGTGCTGCAGGCGGCGCCCAAGGGCAACTATTTCCTGCTCGGCGGCGCGCCCACCGACAACAATGCCAAGGTCCTGCGCGAAGGCCAGATGAAGGTGCTGCAACCGGCCATCGACAAGGGCGACATCAAGATTGTCGGCCAGCAGTGGGTCAAGGAATGGAACCCGACCGAAGCCCTGAGCATCGTCGAAAATGCCCTGACCCGGAACAACAATAAGATCGACGCCATCGTCGCCTCCAACGACGCCACCGCCGGCGGTGCGATCCAGGCCCTGGCCGCGCAGAAACTGGCGGGCAAGGTGCCGATCTCCGGGCAAGACGCCGACCTCGCCGCCGTCAAGCGCGTGATCGACGGCACCCAGACCATGACCGTGTACAAGCCGCTCAAACTGATCGCCACCGAAGCCGCCAAGCTCTCGGTGCAACTGGCGCGCAACGAAAAGCCCACCTACAGCTCGCAATACGACAACGGCAGCAAGAAAGTCGACACCATCCTGCTCACCCCGACCCCGCTGACCAAGGCCAATATCGACCTGTTGGAGAAGGACGGCTTCTACACCAAAGAGCAGATCGGCCTGTAGGAGCGGGCTTGCCCGCGAAAAACGTCAACGATGACGCGGGCATCCTGGATGTGCGCGTTGCCTGAGGGTTCTTCGCGAGCAAGCTCGCTCCTACGGGAAACCGCGTTTCTTCGGCCTTTTGTGTGAGCCATCGCCATGTCGCACTACCTGCTGCAAATGAACGGCATCGTCAAACGCTTTGGCGGTGTCAACGCGCTCAACGGCATCGATATCAAGGTACGGCCGGGGGAATGTGTCGGCCTGTGCGGCGAGAACGGTGCCGGTAAATCCACCTTGATGAAGGTGCTGTCGGCGGTCTATCCCCATGGCACCTGGGACGGCGAAATTCCTCTGGGATGGCCAGCCGCTCAGGGCCCAGTCGATCAGCGAAACCGAGGCGGCCGGCATCGTCATCATTCACCAGGAACTGACCCTGGTGCCGGACCTGTCGGTGGCCGAGAACATCTTCATGGGTCACGAGCTGACCCTGCCCGGCGGGCGCATGAACTACCCGGCGATGCTGCACCGCGCCGAAGCGTTGATGCGCGAGCTGAAGGTGCCGGACATGAACGTCGCGCTGCCGGTGTCGCAGTATGGCGGCGGCTACCAGCAACTGGTGGAAATCGCCAAGGCCCTGAATAAACAGGCGCGCCTGCTGATCCTCGACGAGCCCTCCTCGGCCCTGACCCGCTCGGAAATCGAGGTGCTGCTGGAGATCATCAAGGGCCTCAAGGCCAAGGGCGTGGCCTGCGTGTACATCTCCCACAAGCTCGATGAAGTGGCGGCGGTGTGCGACACCATCACGGTGATCCGCGACGGCCAGCACATCGCGACCAGCGCCATGGCCGACATGGATATCCCCCGGATCATCACGCAGATGGTCGGGCGCGAAATGAGCAACCTCTACCCCACCGAGCCGCATGAGATCGGTGAGGTGATGTTCGAAGCGCGCCATGTCACCTGCTACGACGTCGACAACCCCAAGCGCAAACGCGTGGACGACATCTCCTTCGTACTCAGGCGCGGGGAAATCCTCGGCATTGCCGGGCTGGTCGGCGCCGGGCGCACGGAGCTGGTCTCGGCCTTGTTCGGCGCCTACCCCGGCCGCTACAGCGCCGAAGTCTGGCTCGATGGCCAACTGATCGACACGCGCACGCCGCTCAAATCGATCCGCGCCGGGCTGTGCATGGTGCCCGAGGACCGCAAGCGCCAGGGCATCATTCCCGACCTGGGCGTGGGCCAGAACATCACCCTGGCGGTACTCGACACCTACGCGCACCTGACGCGCATCGACGCCGAGGCCGAACTGGGCAGCATCGACCGGCAGATCGCGCGCATGCACCTCAAGACCGCCAGCCCGTTTTTGCCGATCACCAGCCTGTCCGGCGGCAATCAGCAAAAGGCCGTGCTGGCGAAAATGCTCATGGCCAAGCCCAAGGTGCTGATCCTCGACGAGCCCACGCGCGGGGTGGATGTGGGCGCCAAGTATGAGATTTACAAACTGATGGGCGCGCTGGCGGCCGAAGGCGTGGCGATCATCATGGTCTCCTCGGAACTGGCCGAGGTGCTCGGCGTGTCCAACCGCGTGCTGGTGATCGGCGACGGCCAGTTGCGCGGGGATTTCATCAACGAAGGCCTCACCCAGGAACAGGTCCTCGCCGCTGCGCTCAGCCAAAATAATAATGATCGGAAGACCGCTTAGATGAATCAGCTCAAACAGCTGTTTACCCGCTACAAAATGCTCGCGTTGGTGATCGCCGTGGCGTTCATCTGGCTGTTTTTCAGCTGGCAGACCGAGGGCGGCTTCCTCACCCCGCGCAACCTGTCCAACCTGCTGCGGCAGATGTCGATCACCGGGATTCTGGCCTGCGGCATGGTGCTGGTGATCATCAGCGGCGAGATCGATTTGTCGGTGGGCTCGATGCTCGGCTTGTTGGGCGGGCTCGCGGCGATTCTGGACGTGGTCTATCACCTGCCGCTGCTGGCCAACCTGAGCCTGGTGGCGCTGTGCGGGTTGATGATCGGTTTGGCCAACGGCTACATGACCGCGTACCTGCGCATCCCGTCGTTTATCGTCGGTTTGGGCGGCATGCTGGCGTTTCGCGGGATTCTGCTGGGCATCACCGGCGGCACCACCATCGCGCCGGTGTCGCCGTCGCTGGTGTACGTGGGCCAGGGCTATCTGCCGCATGCGGTGGGCATCGGCCTCGGGATTTTGCTGTTTGCCCTGACCCTGTTTTTGACCTGGAAACAACGGCGCAACCGTGCACTGCATGGCTTGGCCTCACACTCATTGACTCGCGACGTGCTGCGCGTGGCGGTGATCGGCGCGGTGCTGGCCGGGTTCGTCACCATCCTCAACAGCTACGACGGCATCCCGGTGCCGGTGCTGCTGTTGCTGGTGTTGCTCGGCGTGTTCAGCTACGTCACCAGCCAGACCGTATTCGGCCGCCGCGTGTATGCGGTGGGCAGCAACATGGAAGCCACGCGCCTGTCGGGCATCAACGTGCAGGCCGTCAAACTGTGGATCTTCGGCATCATGGGCGTGATGTGCGCCCTCGCCGGCCTGGTCAACACCGCACGCCTCGCCGCCGGTTCACCGTCGGCAGGCAACATGGGTGAACTCGACGCCATCGCCGCCTGCTTTATCGGCGGCACCTCCATGCGCGGCGGCTCGGGCACGGTGTATGGCGCGCTGCTCGGGGCGCTGGTGATTACCAGCCTGGATAACGGCATGTCGATGCTGGATGTGGACAGTTACTGGCAGATGATTGTGAAGGGCAGCATTTTGGTGCTGGCGGTGTGGGTGGATGTGAGTACGCGGGCGGGTCGGCGATAAACCCCACTCTCCCATGTGGGAGGGGCGGTGTGGGTGGATGCGAGTACGCGGGCAGGTCGCCGGTGAGTCATTTACCGGAACGCTGCACCTCCCCCATAAACTGATGCGCTTGGGCCTTGAGCCAATCAAGCAAACGGGCGATATCGGGCTCTGATTGTCGTCCGTTTCGACAAATGATGTAGTACGCAGCAGGCGACATCATTAAGGGGGCCTCCAACGCAACCAATTCACCGTCTTTCAATTGGTCATACACCAGTGCCGTCCTGCCCAGCGCAATCCCACCGCCTTTCACTGCCAAACTGATGGCCAGGCTGGAATCTGGAAAGCGCGGCCCATGGTGATACGGCGGTGCCTCTAGCCCTTGAAATGCAAACCAGCTCTCCCACCCTGGGCATACCTGATCGTCGACGCGATGAATCAGCGGGTACCGCGCTATTTCCTCCAGCGCAATATCACCATTCACACGTTTGAATTCCGGCGAGCACACAGGGAACACCGCATCGCGCATCAGCAGTTCGGCATGATGATCCGGGTAGTCGCCATACCCCATCACCACCGCGACATCGAACGGGTGAGCACTTAAGCTGGCGCTGCTTATGTCCGCGCTGGTCAACACCAGATCAAGGTTGAATGCCGCTTCGGCGTGAGCACCATGCATTCTGGGAATCAGCCAGGTTGCACAAAGAGAGGAGGTGCATGAAAGGTAAAGTGGCTGGGATCTACTCGGGTTGAGCGAATGCAGCACCGTATCCAGTTCTTTGAAAAAACCATCGGTCACTGGCAACAAGGCCTGCCCCGCTGTCGTGAGTTTGACCCCCCGCGAATGCCGCTCGAACAACTGCACCCCCCACCATTCTTCCAGGCCCGCAATTTGATGGCTGATGGCACTGGCGGTGAGGTTCAACTCGAACGCAGCACGCGCAAAACTGCCCGTTTGCGCGGCGCTGACGAAGGCTTGAAGCATGGGAGTGGGTGGCGGGCGCTGGGCCATCAGGTGCTCACTTTGATCAGGATGATCCCACAGACAATGACGAATGCCGAAAGCATCCGTCGCCAGCCGAACTGCTCCCGGAAGAACAGCGCAGCAATGATGGCGCCGATAATAACACTGGTTTCCCGCAGGGCTGAGACCTTGGCCACTGCGTCCAGCGACAACGCAAACAGGACCAAACCGTAGGACGCCAAGTAAAAAACACCGCCCATTGCACCTACCCGCCAGTGGTCGCGCACAGCCTGGGTGAGTGCTGATCGCGTCTTGAAAAACGCCAGCATCGGAATCGGAATGCTCTGGAACAGCGTGAGGTAAATGATGTACTGCAGCACCGTCTCACTGGCTCTTACACCTTTGGCATCCACCACCGTGTAGGACGCGATGAACACCCCCGCACACACGGCCATCAGAATTGGTTTGAACATCTGCGCGGTCATCCTGCGCACAAACGTCAGGCTGATGATCCCCGCGCAAATCAGCAGCACTCCCGCCATCGACGGGGACGACAGCTGTTCATGCAAAAGGAAGTAGGAAAACACCGCAACCAACACCGGCGGCACGCCACGCATCACCGGGTAGACCTGGCCGAAGTCGCCTGTTTCATAAGCCTTGATTAGGAACAATCGATAGACCGTATTGAGCATCACAGAAATCAGCACATAGCCCCACACCTCCAGGCTCGGTACGTTGACCAACGGCAGCGCCGCCAGGCAGATCACTAATGCGGTGCCATCGACCATGGCCAAGGTCATGAAACGGCTGCTGCCGGCACGGACAACGGCATTCCAAGTGGCGTGCATGAAGGCGGAGATCAAGACCAGGGTGATGGCTATGTTGGCGTTGTCCATGAGGGCTCGGCTTTTTCTGGAGGTGTTCGATGAGGAAGCGTTGGAGCTGACTAAGCGCTCAGATTTACGTAATCGCATCCGCGCAGAGGGCTATTACTCAGACAAACGCGGACGTTACGGTTCGCGTAGCAAGCCAAAGGGCTGCGATTGTTTGGTTCACTCTGTCTGACCTCTTGTTCTCAATCTTGGGCTTTGAAAGCCACATCAGGACAAAGCTCAAGAAAAGTCGAAATACACAGCACCGGGCGCACTCTTCGACTGAGCCAACCGTTCCAAATGGTCAATCATTGTTGCGTTTCTGAAAGTGATTTTGGTCTTGTAGTCTCGTGCCGCTATAGCCTGACTATTACGTTGCAAAGCCGAAAAAAAAGAGGAATCAACTATTACATTAGCTCCGGTGTAAATCAGAGCAAGAACCTCAGGATTACTGATAGGCATCGGCTGCGGCTCCCGAAGTTCAGTTTGTGCGCCCCGCAACTCATCGACCAAACCTGCGGAACGTCTGACTTTAGATACTGCTTGGCGAAAATTACTGACGTTTATGTTCATCGCAATCCTTTACGGAGGTTAGTTGGCGTCGATATTTAACTCGGCCCACTACACCCTGAAAAAGCGAAAAGTCGTCAGCGCTGCCATCAAGTTCCGTCATGGCAGATCTTTCCTACAGATAGAAACCATCACGTGTTCGTTAGTGGCATTTGGTCATGGTTTTTAAAGGGCCAGCAAGCCGGGTCGCTTTAAATTGCAGGACGTTTCCTAGACAATCTGCGCCGCCTTGTGCCTGTTGGAATCGATGGCTAGTCTGCGGTCCGTCACTGCTCATCAGTGATCGGGTTTAGTCGCCCGGACTCCAAATTCGGCGCAATGGTCCATGCAGTTTATGGTGGCTGTGCGCAGGGCGCCTTTGGGTGCGCCGGAGTTTCCGATTTTGGCCGGTCGACTAACCTGCGTACAGCCGCCACCTTCGTTTAGTCGCGACCGGTTCGGCTCCTTACTCAAAATTCGGAGTTACACCATGAATAAAGTCCTACCCGACCCACCCATCGATCCCACCAAAGACCGCGCTGCCTTCAACCGCGCCATCGACCATTACCTGCCCACCCAAGGTTTCCACGCCGTCAACGAGGACCTGAGCTTCGAAGACGCCCTGCTCTACACCGCCAGTCTGCTGGACAGCGCTTCGGCGACGGCGCTGGATTGCGGGGAGCTGCTGGAGAAACCGGAGCGGGCGAAGATCCTCGCGGTGTGGCATTTGCTGGAAATCGCCAAAACCACGGTTGACCGCTCCATCGAATGCCTCAGGCCCACGAAGACCACTGCCTGACCACGCACAAAAAATGTGGGAGGGAGCTTGCTCCCGATAGCGGTGGTTCAGGCACTCATGCAGTGACTGCCACTCCGTCATCGGGGGCAAGCCCCCTCCCACATGGACCGCATTTCATTGGAGTTAGTGGCATCTGGTCATGGTTTTTAAAGGGCCAGCAAGTCGGGTCGCTTTAAATTGCAGGACGTTTCCTAGACAATCTGCGCCGCCTTGTGCCTGTTGGAATCGATGGCTAGTCTGCGGTCCGTCACTGCCAAATCAGTGATCGGGTTTAGTCGCCCGACCTCTCATCACGTGCACGGTCTTCCATCAGTTTTTATGGTGGCTGTGCGCAGGGCGCCTTCGGGTGCGCCGGATTTTCGTGATGACCGGTCGACTAACCTGCGTACAGCCGCCACCCTACGTTTAGTCGCGGCGGGGTGGCGAATCTCAATCCATCACGGAATTACACCATGACCAAAGCCCTACCCGACCCACCCATCGATCCCACCAAAGACCGCGCTGCCTTCAACCGCGCCATCGACCATTACCTGCCCACCCAAGGTTTCCACGCCGTCAACGAAGACCTGAGCTTCGAAGACGCCCTGCTCTACACCGCCAGTCTGCTGGACAGCGCTTCGGCGACGGCGCTGGATTGCGGGGAGCTGCTGGAGAAACCGGAGCGGGCGAAGATCCTCGCGGTGTGGCATTTGCTGGAAATCGCCAAAACCACGGTTGACCGCTCCATCGAATGCCTCAGGCCCACGAAGACCACTGCCTGACCACGCACAAAAAATGTGGGAGGGAGCTTGCTCCCGATAGCGGTGGTTCAGGCACTCATGCAGTGACTGCCACTCCGTCATCGGGGGCAAGCCCCCTCCCACATGGACCGCATTTCATTGGAGTTAGTGGCATCTGGTCATGGTTTTTAAAGGGCCAGCAAGTCGGGTCGCTTTAAATTGCAGGACGTTTCCTAGACAATCTGCGCCGCCTTGTGCCTGTTGGAATCGATGGCTAGTCTGCGGTCCGTCACTGCCAAATCAGTGATCGGGTTTAGTCGCCCGACCTCTCATCACGTGCACGGTCTTCCATCAGTTTTTATGGTGGCTGTGCGCAGGGCGCCTTCGGGTGCGCCGGATTTTCGTGATGACCGGTCGACTAACCTGCGTACAGCCGCCACCCTACGTTTAGTCGCGGCGGGGTGGCGAATCTCAATCCATCACGGAATTACACCATGACCAAAGCCCTACCCGACCCACCCATCGATCCCACCAAAGACCGCGCTGCCTTCAACCGCGCCATCGACCATTACCTGCCCACCCAAGGTTTCCACGCCGTCAACGAGGACCTGAGCTTCGAAGACGCCCTGCTCTACACCGCCAGTCTGCTGGACAGCGCTTCGGCGACGGCGCTGGATTGCGGGGAGCTGCTGGAGAAACCGGAGCGGGCGAAGATCCTCGCGGTGTGGCATTTGCTGGAAATCGCCAAAACCACGGTTGACCGCTCCATCGAATGCCTCAGGCCCACGAAGACCACTGCCTGACCACGCACAAAAAATGTGGGAGGGAGCTTGCTCCCGATAGCGGTGGTTCAGGCACTCATGCAGTGACTGCCACTCCGTCATCGGGGGCAAGCCCCCTCCCACATGGACCGCATTTGATTGGAGTTAGTGGCATTTGGTCATGGTTTTTAAAGGGCCAGCAAGTCGGGTCGCTTTAAATTGCAGGACGTTTCCTAGACAATCTGCGCCGCCTTGTGCCTGTTGGAATCGATGGCTAGTCTGCGGTCCGTCACTGCCAAATCAGTGATCGGGTTTAGTCGCCCGGATTCAGAACAGGCGCATGGTCCCATGAAGCTCAATGGTGGCTGTGCGCAGGGCGCCTTCGGGCGCGCCGGGTTCCTGTTCTGACCGGTCGACTAACCTGCGTACAGCCGCCACCTTCGTTTAGTCGCGAAGAGTGCCGTCTCCTTGATCAGACAGGAGTTTCACCATGACCAAAGCCCTACCCGACCCACCCCACGACCCCGCCAAAGACCGCGCCGCTTTCAACCGGGCCATCGACCATTACCTGCCCACCCAAGGTTTCCACGCCGTCAACGAAGACCTGAGCTTCGAAGACGCCCTGCTCTACACCGCCAGTCTGCTGGACAGCGCTTCGGCGACGGCGCTGGATTGCGGGGAGCTGCTGGAGAAACCGGAGCGGGCGAAGATTCTGGCGGTGTGGCATTTGCTGGAAATCGCCAAAACCACGGTTGACCGCTCCATCGAATGCCTCAGGCCCACGAAGACCACTGCCTGACCACGGACAAAAAGATGTGGGAGGGAGCTTGCTCCCGATGGCGGTGGTTCAGGCACTCATGCAGTGACTGCCACTGCGCCATCGGGGGCAAGCCCCCTCCCACATGGGTTTCTCTGCGTTCCTTAGGCTGTCATTTGGAGACGGGCATCGCAAACTCCGCACCTTGCTCAATGCTCTCCGACCAACGCTGCATGATCGACTTCTGCTTGGTGTAGAAGCGCACCCCCTCGGTGCCATAGGCATGCATATCGCCGAACAGGCTCTTCTTCCAGCCGCCAAAGCCGTGCCAGGCCATCGGCACCGGGATCGGTACGTTGATGCCGACCATGCCCACTTCGATACGCCGTGCGAATTCGCGGGCGATGTTGCCGTCGCGGGTGAAGCAGCTGACGCCGTTGCCGAATTCGTGGTCGTTGACCAGTTTCACCGCTTCGGCAAAATCATTCACGCGCACGCAGGCCAGCACCGGGCCGAAGATTTCTTCGCGGTAGATGCTCATCTCTTGAGTCACATGGTCGAACAAGGTCGCGCCGAGCCAGAAGCCGTTTTCCAGGCCGGGTTCGGTCGGCACGTAATCGCGGCCGTCGAGCAGCAGTTGCGCGCCGGCCTGGACGCCTTGTTCGATATAGCCGCTGATGCGCTCCAGTGCGGTGCGCGAGACGATCGGGCCCATTTCGGCCTTGAGGTCGCGGCCGTCGGTGATGCGCAGTTGCTTGGCCCGCTCGGTCAGGGCGGCGATGACTTTGTCACCCACATCGCCCACCAGCACCGCCACCGAGATCGCCATGCAGCGTTCGCCGGCACTGCCATAAGCGGCGCCCATCAGCGCGTCGACGGTGCGTTCGATGTCGGCGTCGGGCATCACCACCATGTGGTTTTTCGCGCCGCCCAGGCCTTGCACGCGCTTGCCGTGGCGCGCACCGGTTTCGTAGATGTATTGGGCGATCGGCGTGGAGCCGACAAAGCTCACGGCCTTGACGTCCGGGTGTTCGATCAGCGCGTCCACCGCTTCCTTGTCGCCCTGCACCACGTTGAACACGCCGCAGGGCAAACCGGCTTCACGCAAAAGCTCAGCCATGAACAGCGCGGCGCTCGGGTCGGTCGGGCTGGGCTTGAGGATGAAGGTGTTGCCCGCCGCGATGGCGATCGGGTACATCCACATCGGCACCATCACCGGGAAGTTGAACGGCGTGACGCCAGCGACCACGCCCAGGGGCTGGCGCATTGTCCAGTTGTCCATGCCTCGCGAGACCTGGTCGGAGTGTTCGCCCTTGAGCAGGTTGGGAATGCCGCAGGCGAATTCGAGGATGTCGATGCCACGGTCGACTTCGCCCTGGGCATCGGTGAACACCTTGCCGTGTTCGGCGACGATGATGCGCGCCAGGTCGTCCTTGCGTGCGCGCAGCAGGTGCAGGTATTCGAACAATACGCGGGCGCGGCGGATCGGCGGGGTATCGGCCCAACTGGCGAAGGCGGCCTGGGCGGCGGCGACGGCTTCGCCGACGGTCTGGCGGCTGGCCAGGGCGACGCGCCCGGTCACGGCGCCGGTGGCCGGGTTGTAGACGTCCTGATAGCGATCATCGCGGCTCACGCGCTGGTCGTTGATGTAGTGCTCGATGGTGCTGGTCATGGCAGTAGGTCCCAGGTGGGTAGCGTTGGGACACACGATAGGCTTTCGATTTGTTCCGAACCAGAGCAGAATCCAGAACTGATTGTCCTTACAGGCGAACAATAATCCCATGGAAAAGTCTGAGATCGAAGGGCTGTGGACCCACATTCACTGGCTCTCGGTGCTGGAAGAACACGGCACCTACACCGCCGCCGCGGCGCGCCTGGGGGTGAGCAAGTCGGCGGTCAGCCAGCGCATCAGCGACCTGGAAAAAGCCACCGGCACGCGCCTGGTCACCCGCACCACCCGCAGCGTGCGCCTGACCGACTCCGGGCAGTCACTGACGCGGGACGTGCGCAGCGCCTACGAACAGATCGCCCGCAGTTTTTCTTCGGTGCGCGATGCCGCCGGGGAAATCCGCGGCCTGGTGCGCTTGACCGCGCCGGTCGCGTTCGCCCGGCAGCAACTGGTGCCGCACCTGTCGGCCTTTCTGCAACTGTACCCGCAGGTGCGGGTCCAGCTGGAGGTGTCGGATGCCTTGAGTTCACTGGCCGCCGAAGGCTACGACCTGGCGGTGCGCCACGGTTTTCAGGTGCCGGAAACCCACGTCGCATGGAAGCTGTGCGACACCACCTCGGTGCTGGTCGCCACCCGCGACTACCTGCAACGCCACGGCGAACCGCGCAGCCCCGGCGAGCTCAGCGCGCATAACTGCCTCTACTACCCGCGCGGCACCGAGCAGCCCGCCTGGACCTTCGAGCGCGGCGGCAAAACCCTCGAACGGGTCACCGTGCCGATCGCCGGGAGCTTCTCGACCAACAACAGCGAAGCCTTGCGCGACTCGGCGCTCAATCACCTGGGCATCGCCCTGCTCCCGGATTTCAGCGCCCATGCGGCGCTGGCCGGCGGCACGCTGGTGCAGGTGCTCAAGGGCTGGACGCTCAAGGGCGCGTTTGCCGATGAGATTTACTTGATACGGCCCTACTCGCCCCATGTACCCAAGTCCGTAAGTGCATTGGTGGGTTATCTGAAAGAAAAACTCTCCGGAGGCTTTCGTGTCACGGGTTGACCGCCTCACCGCTGAGACGCTGCCGGCTGGCGCGTTTGGGTGGGCGGCAGGTAGGCGGATCGCTCGATCACATCCGTGCGTACCGCCGAAGGTTGCCCCGCCGGGTTACGCGCAAAGCTGCACAGGGTGACGGGCAGTTGCGAGAGCGGGTAACTCGTTCCGCCCGTGGCGAGGATGTAGCGGACGTCGTCATTGTCACGGCAGGCAGCTTCCGCCGAGGTGTCCACATAGAAGTAATGGTGGCTGAAGGCGGTTTGCGGGTCGTCCCAGTTGACGCTGTAGTTCAGGCCGATGCGCGGGACCGGCGCCGGGTCGGTCAAGAACACCGAGTGGGTGAACGCATTGTGCAGCAAGGCCGGCGTCAACGGCTCGCCGGGGGTTTGAACGCCGATGATGCACAGCACATACGCCCCCAGCGCCGGGCCGATGGCCTGATTGATGTAGCCCTGGGTTGACGCAATGGCACGTTGATAGCCATTGGGCAGCCTGCATTCATTGACGTTGCGCACAGCCTTGAAGCGATAGAACGGGTCCTGGATCGAGAACCTGATGTTCCAGGTGGGCTGCACACTCTGCCCGAACTCGCCCAGTTGCATATGCACATAGGGGTTGAGCTTCCAGGGTTCCTCAAGGTGGATATCGACGGCTTTGAGCTGGCAAGCAGGCGTCTCGTTCGAGAATTGGCCCTCGACAAAACAACGGTGCAGGTCGTTGGCGGGATAGCTGTAGTTGAACTTGGCCGCTTCACACGCCGAGACGTTCTGGCAGTTGTTGAGGATGTCTTTTTTAATGACCGCCGCGACTTTGCTGACAATGCCGGTGACTTCATTGGTATGCCGGTCCAGCATCGGGCTGCCGGAACTGCCGTACTGCAGGTCATTGCAGCGGTTTTTCAGGGCACCGGGAAACACCCCGGGATGCTCGACAAAGCTGTTGGTCGCGGTTTCCTTGCAGGCACTCATACGCAAGCCCTTCTGGCGAAACCCGCTCGGCGAACCGACATTCACGACCTCACGTTCCCCAGTACTTTGATGGGTGGCGAGCTTGAGCGGCATGATGCCGTCGGTGATCAGCCCGGCGAGTGAGGTATCCAGTTCGAGCACCGCCAGATCAGTGCCGACCATGCTGGTCCAATGCGCCGTTTTAATGCGAAACGTGCGCTGTTGCGCCGGCGTGTCGTGGAAATAATTGAACGTGATGCTCGCCTCGATGGCTTGGTTGACATGGGCCGTGCCGAAGCTGAAGTACACGCAATGCCCACTGGTCAAGACATACGCCGGGCCGACGGCCTTGCTCTGGCGGTTGCGGGTGTCCAGCAGCACCGCGTTGCAGGTTTGGCCGATCGCATTTTTCAACAACCCGATACCGGACCACAGCGCGTAACGCTGGTCGTGGTTCTGCAGCGCCAGGGAGGCGCTGCCATCGTTCAGTCCCTCGGCCAGGTCTCTGGCGTGGGTGAGGCCGGTAAGGCAAGGCAACAGCAGTAACACGAGGGGGAAGATGCAGCGGGTCAGCATGGTCGAACGTCCGGGTGGCAACAGGGGTGGTGCCGAAACGTACTTGAGGCGTGGCGAACAGGTGACCTACATAGATGTGGGGGCTGCCGGTTTGAACGTATTTTTTTCGCCGGGATATTGCCCGCAACGACTAAAAGTCCATAATGGACAAATTAGTTTACAGCGGAGTTCCCCATGTCCAGCACGCCCCATGTCATCCAGCAGGCCCAAGCGCGCGAGTTACTCGCTCAGATCGACGTACCCCAGATCCTGCACAAGCTGTTCCGCGACCTCGCCGCCGGGCTGGCGGTGCAACCGCCGCAACAGTTAGTGGCGTTTCCGAAGGGCGCCGGCGACTTCATCAACTACCTGGGCGTGCTGGCCGAGGACGGCGTGTACGGGGTCAAGACTTCGCCGTACATCGTAGGGGAGCAAGGGCCATTGGTGACGGCCTGGACGCTGTTGATGTCGATGCACAGCGGCCAACCGTTGCTGCTGTGCGATGCCCATGAACTGACCACCGCACGCACCGCCGCCACCACGGCCCTCGCGGTGGACGCCCTGGCGCCATTGGCCGCCCGGCGCCTGGCGATCATCGGCAGCGGCAAGGTCGCCCAGGCGCACTTGCGCTACGTGCAAAACCTGCGGGACTGGCAGCACATCAGCCTGTTTTCACCGAGCCTGGCCAGCGCCAGCCCCGCCACCCTCGCGCAGCTCACCGGCCTCGACCCGCGCCTGAGCATCGCCGACAGCTGCGCGGCGGCCGTGGCGGATGCCGACGTGATCATGCTGTGTACCTCGTCGGCCGGCCCGGTGCTCGACCCGGCGCACCTGAGCAAACCGGCGCTGATCACTTCGATCAGCACCAATGCGCCCCGCGCCCATGAAGTGCCGCCCCACAGCCTTAACGCGATGCAGGTATTCTGCGACTATCGCCAGACCACTCCGGACGCGGCCGGCGAAATGCTGATCGCCAGCGAACAGCACGGCTGGGACAAACGCGCGGTGATGGGCGACCTGCCCGAGCTACTCAGTGACATGGCACAGCGCCCGGACTACCAGCGCCCGGTGTTTTTCCGGTCCATCGGGCTGGGGCTGGAAGACATTGCGCTGGCTAACGCGCTGTACCAGCTGCAGCGCTAACCCCACCTTCAGGAGATGTTCATGAGCCACGCAGACTTCATCATCATTGGCGGCGGGATTGCCGGCGCGTCCACGGGTTTCTGGCTGTCGCCCCACGGCAAGGTACTGGTACTGGAGCGTGAGGCCCACCCCGGCTATCACTCGACCGGGCGTTCGGCCGCGCTCTACAGCGCCGCCTACGGCACCCCGCAAGTGCGCGCACTGACCCTGGCCAGCCGGGCGTTTTTCGACAACCCGCCCGCCGGTTTCTGCGAACACCCGCTGCTCACGCCCCGGGGCGAGATGACTGTGGACTTCAGCGGCGACCCGGCCGAACTGGACAAGCAATACCTCAGCGCCAAGGCCACCGTGTCGCAGGTCGAACGACTGAGTGCTGACGAAGCCTGTGCACGCTTGCCGATCCTGCGGCGTGACAAAGTCCACGGGGCGATCTACGACCCGACCGCCAGCGACATCGACACCGACGCCCTGCACCAAGGCTACCTGCGCGGCATCCGCCGCAACCACGGCGAAGTGCGGACCGACAGCCACGTGCTGGGCCTGAACCGCACTGCCGACGGCCTGTGGCACGTACAAACCCAGCATGAAACCTGCACCGCGCCGATCATCATCAACGCTGCCGGCGCGTGGGCCGACCATATCGGCGGGCTGGCCGGCGCCGCGTCCGTCGGCCTGCAACCCAAGCGTCGTTCGGCGTTCATCTTCGCCGGCCCCGAAGGCGTGGACAGCCACGCCTGGCCGATGCTGGTGGCCCTCGACGAAGCGTTCTACATGAAACCCGATGCCGGCATGTTCCTCGGTTCACCGGCCAACGCCGACCCGGTGGAACCCCAGGACATCCAGCCCGAAGAACTGGACATCGCCATGGGGATCCACCAGATCGAAGAAGCCACCACCCTGACCATCCGCCGCCCGACCCGCACCTGGGCCGGCCTGCGCAGTTTTGTCCACGACGGTGATTTGCTGTCCGGCTTCGATCCGCGGGTGGCCGGGCTGTTCTGGGTGGCGGCACAGGGCGGGTATGGCATCCAGACCTCGCCCGCGATGGGCCAGGCCAGCGCGGCCTTGGTGCGCGGCGCGGCGCTACCGGAGCCACTGACGCGGTTCGGCCTGGACGCTGGTATGCTCTCCCCCGAACGCCTGGAGCCGCATTGATGAACACCGCTGAACAAGACAAGGTCCTGCAGAACTTCCGTGCGATCGCCGATGCGATCGCCACGTTGTTCTTCCCCCACGCCGAAGTGGTGCTGCACGACCTGCGCACGCAAAAGGTCGACTACATCGCCAACAACCTGTCGAAACGGGCCATCGGTGACGATTCGGCGCTGGAAGACATGCTGAGCGACGACATCCGCGAAGTGAATATCGGCCCCTACGAAAAGCTCAACTGGGACGGTCAGAAAATCCGCAGCCTGAGCACCGTGCTGCGCGACCACAAGGGTCGCCCGCTGGCCGTGCTGTGCATCAACCTGAATATCTCGCTGTTCGAAAACGCCAAGGCGGCGCTGGACCTGTTTCTGTCACCCAGCAAACTGATCCCGCAACCGGACTCACTGTTTCGCGATGACTGGCAGGAACGGATCAACACTTTCTTGCACGCCTGGCTGCGCGAACGCCAGTTGAGCCTGAACCTGCTGACCCGCGACCACAAGCGCGAGCTGGTGCTGGCGCTGCACGCCGAAGGCGCGTTCAAGGGCAAGAGCGCCTCGAACTACGTGGCCAATGTGTTGGGCATGGGGCGGGCAACGGTCTACAAGCACTTGAAGGAACTGAAGGGCTGAAGCCGGCAGCCGCGATCGAATGTGAGAGCGGGCTTGCCAGGGCTCGACAGCTCTCACACTGACCTACAGCGTTTTCAAGTGCGTATTCAGCATCAGTCGCCGTAGATATCGGACTTGAAGTACTGCGCGGAAATCTTCTGGTACTCGCCATTGGCGCGGATGCCGTCGATGGCCGCATTCAACTCACTGACCAACGCGCTATTGCCCTTGCGCACCGCAATGCCGGCGCCCTCGCCCACGTATTTCGGGTCTTTGAGTTCCGGCCCGACAAACGCATAACCCTGGCCTCGCGGCAGCGACAGGAAGTCACTCAGGGGGATGGTGTCGGCAAAGATCGCATCCAGGCGCCCCGCCGCCAGGTCCATGTAGATTTCTTCGTTATTGCTGTAGCGCTTGACGTTGATGCCCTTGGGTTCGAACACCTCGGTGGCATACCGGTCGGTAGTCGTGGCCCGCTGCACGCCGACGGTCTTGCCTTTGAGGCTGGCGTACTGGTCGTCCACCACCGCGCCGTCCTTCATCACCAGACGCGATGAGGTGAAGTAATACTTGTGGGTGAAATCCACCGACTTCTTGCGGTCTTCGTTGATGGTCATGGACGACAAGGCCATGTCGATTTTCTTCACTTTCAGCGAAGGAATCAGCCCATCGAACTCGCCTTCGACCCACACACACTTGACTTTCATCTGCGCGCACAAGGCGTTGCCGATGTCATAGTCGAACCCGACGATTGTGCCTTCCTGGGTCTTCGATGCGAACGGCGGGTAAGCCGCCTCGATGCCGATGCGCAGGGTTTTCTCGGCGGCCAGGGCGTGGCCGCAAGCGAACAGGCTCAGGGCCAGGGCGGTGATGAGGGAGCGTTTCTTCATGGTCGTGGTCTCGCAAGTTATTGTCGATTTGGCAAGATTGAAGAAAAAGTCAGGCAGGTTTTTTGTACTTATAAATCCATAATGGACTTTAGCGTATTTTCCGTCAATCGCTTCCAGGCAATCCACGCACGGGGCTCAGGTGCAGGGGGAATCGGCTTCGGCGTGAGCGGATGGCGGGATCAGCGAAGCCAGGTATTCGCCAAACCCGCCCTGGCACTTGTAGTCCCGACGCGCGCTGGTAATCACCGGAATGGTGGCCGTCCAGGCGATCCGCGCGCCGGTCCGTTCAAGGTCGGCCACCAGGCGGACGTCTTCATCGGCGGCCAGGTGCTGAAACCCACCGGCGGTGCGATAGGCCTCGGCACTCAACCCAAGGTTTGCCCCATGGATGTGGCGATGGTTTTCGATGAATCGGTAGCGCTCCAGGTATTGCGCACGCACCCGTTCGCCGTGCTCGTTCCAGCTGTCGACCTCGACGGTGCCGCACACCGCGTCAGCGCCAAACCCGAGCTGGCGCACCAGCCAATCCTGGGGAACCCGCGTGTCTGCATCCGTGAAGGCAAGCCACTGCACGCCGCGCTTGAGCAACGTCTCGGCGCCGACGGCTCTGGCCTTGCCCACATTCTGAAAACGCACGTCGAGTGTCGCCGCACCGTGGGCCGCCGCCAACGCGTCGGTGCGGTCGGAGCAGTCATCCAGAACCACGAGTATCTCAACCGGGCGGCCGTCAAGCGCGGGATGTTCACTGGCGAGCCGCACAGAAGCGAGGCACTCGCTGATCTGCCGCTCTTCATTATGGGCGGGTATCACGACTCCTATCATTGGCGTTGCCTCAGTTGGCGAAGTATGTCCAGCTATCGACATAGCGCTGAGGCAGAAGGTTTAAACAATCTTGTGCCGCCGCCTGACGACGCGCATCGTTGCCGCCGTGCCTCCCCAAAAAATTCGCACGAATGGCTTGCCTTCGCCTCATAGAGTGGTGACGCTTAGGTATTTGGGTAACCGTCAAAGGGCAAGGCGCATGCATCGAGTCACCACGAGCCGTTTTTTCACCGGGCTGTTCGCCCTGCTGATGCTGTGCGCTACGTTGCCCAGCCTCGCGCAGGCTGCGCCTTCGCCGATCAGCGACCCGCGCAGTGTGCCGCTGCTGGCTGAGGACGCCAGTGTGCAAGACCTCAACGACCAACTCGACCTGATCCGCCAGAAAGTCACGGGCAGCGCCAACGACGACCTGCTCTCGACCTTGCGCCAGGCCGCCTTGCAGGTGCAAAAACAGGCCGACACCCTGGCCGCCAAACAAATCCTCGATCTTGAACACCTGGATGACCAGCTCAACGTGCTTGGCCCGGTACAGGTCAATGAGCCTCCCAGCCTGACCCAACAACGCAGCGCATTGACCCGGCAGAAGAACACCCTGCTCAACGAGCAGCGCCAGGCCAGCAGCCTGAGCCAATCCGCCAGCGACATGGCCGCGCAGATCTTCAGCCTGCGCCGCAGCCTCTTCGACTCACAGATCAGCACCCGCTCGGCGAGCCCGATCAGCGTAGTGTTCTGGTCCAACATCATCCGCCCGACCGACGACGATCTCAGCCGTTTACGCGGCCTGTACGCCGATGTACGCAGCGTGACGGACACCGCCGTGGCGCCGGGAAACCGCTGGTTTTTCGTGAGCATGCTGTTCAGTGCGCTGCTGGTCTGGGTGACGGGACGACGGGTGTTGGAGCACACGCTGGTCCGGCTGACGGTGCGCTGGATCCCCGAAGGCCGCCTGCGTCGCAGTGCCCTGGCGCTGGCGGTGGGGCTGGCCACCGTGCTGACCATCAGCCTGGCCGCCACGCTGCTGCGCTGGGGCGTGCTACGCGACACCGTGCCCAGCGCCGACATGCTCACGCTGCTCGATCAATTGCAGACCCTGGTGGTGTTCTGCGCCTTCATTGTCGGCCTCGGTCGCGCCCTGTTGATGCGCGCGCATCCGTCCTGGCGCCTGCCCCAGATCCCCGACCAGATCGCCGTCGCCCTGGGTCCCTTCCCCGTGCTGATGGGCCTGGCCTTGATGCTGATCGGCACCCAGGAACGCATCAACAGCGTCATCGCCAGCAGCCTGGCACTGACCGCGGCGGTGAACGGCCTGACCGCGCTGGCCATCGCGCTGGTGTTCTTCTTCGGCCTGCTGCGTTACCGCCGCACCCGCCGCCGATACGCGCTTGAACGCATGAGCGGCATCGCCGGGCTGATTCCGTTTGTCGCCGGGACCTGGATCGGGATCGCCCTGCTGGCGCTGTTGAGCGGCTACCTGACCCTGGCTTACTTCCTCACCGTCAAACTGCTGTGGATGAGCGTGGTCGCGGCGACGGCTTATCTGCTGATCGCCTGCTTCGGCGACCTCTGCGAGACCCTGCTCTCGCCGAAACAGCCTGGCGGCCTGGCGCTCGGCTCGGCCTTGGGCCTGTCCGAACGCCACCAGGCACAGGCCAGCACGATACTCGCGGGCGTGGGCCGCACCCTGCTGATGTTCACCGCGGTTCTGTTGGCGTTCCTGCCCTCCGGCTCCAGCCCGGGCGAGCTGCTGGCGGGCCTGACGCAACTCGACCTGGGCAGCAAGCCGCTGGGCAACCTGAACATCGCGCCCGGCGATATTCTGCTGGCCCTTGTCCTGCTCGCGATCGGCCTGTTCGGCGTGCGCGTGCTCAAGAACTGGCTCGGCGAACGGCTGCTGCCGGAAACCAACATGGACGCCGGCATGCGCGCCTCGCTGGTGACCCTGGTGGGTTACATCGGCTTCGTGCTGGTCGCGGTGGTGGTGATGTCCACGCTGAATATCAGCCTGACCAACTTGACCTGGGTGGTCAGTGCGCTGTCGGTGGGCATCGGTTTCGGCCTGCAGGCGATCGTGCAGAACTTCATCTCCGGCCTGATCCTGCTCACCGAACGCCCGGTCAAAGTCGGCGATTGGGTCAGCCTCGCGGGCGTCGAAGGCGATATCCGCCGCATCAACGTGCGCGCCACGGAAATCCAGATGTCCGATCGTTCAACGGTGATCGTGCCCAACTCGCAGTTCATCACCCAGAACGTGCGCAACGTGACCATGGGCAATGCGCTGGGCGTGGTCGGCATCACCCTGACCCTGCCGCTGGAAACCGATGTGCTGCAGATCCGCGAACTGCTGTTGACGGCATTCACCGAACACGAAGACGTGCTGGACACGCCGGCGCCGTCGGTGACGTTCAAGGACCTGACCGCCAACGGATTGGTCATCGGCGTCAGCGGTTACGTCAACAGCCCGCGCTCGGTGGGAACAGCCCGCAGCGACCTGCTGTTCACCGTCCTCGGGCGCCTGCGCGAACTCGGCGTGGCGCTGTCATCGCCGCAGAGTATGGTGCTGATCAATGAGGCGGCGGAAAAAGCCTCGCCGGCCGATTAGAGCGCCACACAACCAAGCATCAGCACTCCGCCAATTGCGCCCTGATTTTTTCCACCACGCCCTGCATGGCCGGCAGATAGCGGCGGGCGGCTTCCTCAACTGACATCGCCTTGGCGATGTAGACCAGATTCAGGCAGCCCATCACCCGCTCCTCGTGCCTGATCGGAATCGCAATCGCAGCGATTTTACGCTCAAGGCCCCAGTGGGAATTGTTTTCGCCGTAGCCCTTGCCGAGGGTGTGCTCGACCAACCGATCGACAAAGCCGCGATCCGCCGCCAGCGCCGACTGTTCATCGTCGCGGCTGATCAACAACTCGATCAGCTCTTCGCGCTCGGCCGGTGGGCAGAACGCGAAGTACGCGCGCCCGATGGCGGTCATGAGCAAGGGTAAACGCCGGCCGACCATGGAGCGGTGAAACGACAGGCGACTGAAGCGATGCGTGGTCTCGCGTATCACCATGGCGTCGCCGTCCAGCGTACACAGGTCGGTGGGCCAGACCACTTGTTGCAGCAGCTCGCCCAGCAGCGGTGCGGCAATCGACGAAATCCATTGCTCGTCGCGAAACCCCTCGCTCAGTTCACGGACTTTCAGCGTCAGGCGATAGCTGTCATCCGACTCGCTGCGGCGCACATAACCCTCGGCCTGCAAGGTCTCCAGCAGCCGGCGAACCGTGGTCCGGTGCAGCCCGCTTTGCTCGGCCAACTGCGCCGTACTGGCCCCGCCATCGAAACGATTCAAGCCATTGATCAGGGCCAAACCCCGCATCAGCCCACGAACGGCTTTGTATTCTGTTTCGCTCATGGACGCTCCATTATCGTTTCAAATCAACGCTGTGCACCTGGTGCACACTAGCAGGGGTTTTCGTTGTCCACCAGCCTCGTGATTTCCATACTGCGCCCCACAAGAAATCCAAAAACGCTGTACGGAGATACCCATGAGTCTTGCACCCGCTCCTTCCACATTGGAGCTGACCGCCGACGTTGCCATCGTCGGCGCCGGCCCTGTCGGCTTGATGATCGCCAATTACCTGGGACAACGTGGCGTGAACGTCACCTTGGTGGAAAAGCTCGACACCCTGATCGACTACCCCCGCGCCATCGGCCTGGACGATGAAAGCCTGCGCACATTCCAGGCCGTCGGTCTGGCGGACAAGGTGCTGCCGCATACCACGCCTTGGCACGCCATGCGTTTCCTGACGCCCAAGGGTCGCTGCTTTGCCGATATCCAACCGAAAACCGACGAGTTCGGCTGGTCCCGCCGCAACGCGTTCATTCAACCTTTGGCCGACCGCGTGCTGTTCGACGGCCTGCAGCGCTTCAGCAACGTCAAGGTACTGTTCAGTCGCGAGCTAGACAGCTTTGAACAAAGCGACAGCGCGGTGGTGCTCAACCTCAAGGATCAGCATGGCCGCAGCGAACGCCTGAATGCCCGTTACCTGATCGGTTGCGACGGTGGCAACAGCCTGGTGCGGCGCAGCCTGGACATCAGTTTCGAAGGCAAGACCGCGCCCAATCAGTGGATCGTGGTCGACATCGCCAACGACCCGCTGGCCACGCCCCATGTCTATCTGTGCTGCGACCCGGTGCGTCCTTACGTGTCCGCCGCCCTGCCCCACGGCGTGCGTCGTTTCGAGTTCATGGTGATGCCCGGCGAAACCGAGACCGAGCTGAGCAAGCCCGAGAACCTGCGCAAGCTGCTGAGCAAAGTCTTGCCCAACCCCGACCGCATCGAGCTGATCCGCAGCCGCGTCTATACCCATAACGCGCGTCTGGCCGGGCGGTTCCGCCAGGGCCGGGTGCTGCTGGCCGGCGATGCCGCGCACATCATGCCGGTATGGCAAGGCCAGGGTTACAACAGCGGCATGCGCGATGCCTTGAACCTGGCGTGGAAACTCGCGCTGGTGATCAAGGGCCTGGCCGCCGACAGCCTGCTCGACAGCTACGAACAGGAACGCCGCGACCACGCCAAGGCGATGATCAACCTCTCCGTACTCGCCGGCCACGTATTGGCGCCGCCGAAACGCTGGCAAGGCACCCTGCGCGATGGGGTGTCGTGGTTGCTCAACTACCTGCCGCCGGTCAAGCGCTACTTCGTCGAAATGCGCTTCAAACCGATGCCGCAATACACCCGGGGCGCGTTGATCGTGCCGACTGCAAAAGGCTCGCCGGTGGGCAAGATGTTCATTCAGCCAAAGGTCTTGACCGACGCCGGCACCACCGTGCTGCTGGACGAAGTGATTGGCGACAACTTTGCGATCATCGCCTGGGGCTGCGATCCGACCTGGGGCCTGTCGGCCACGCAAATCGCCCATTGGAAAGCCCTGGGCACGCGCTTCATCCAAGTGTTGCCGGACGTCCAGCTCCGAGTCCCGAGCGATGCCGGCCAAGACGTGATCCGCGTGGGTGACAGCAGCGGGCGCTTGAAAGAATGGTTCGCGCTCGGCACCTCGTCCATCGCCCTGGTGCGTCCGGACCGCTTCCTCGCCGGCCTGGCCATCCCGCAAACCGTCGGCCAGGCCTGCGATGACCTGGCCCGGGCGCTCAAAGCCGTGCCACCGACCTCGGCGAACGCTGTTGTCAGCAAGGTCGCGTGACATGAGCGCCTTTGTGCATTGTTTGTCTCATACGCCGTTGGTGGGCTACGTCGATCCGGCGCCGCAGGTATTGGCTGAAGTCGACGGCGTGATCGACGCCGCGCGCGAGCGCATCGCCCGCTTCGACCCGCAGCTGGTGGTGCTGTTCGCTCCCGACCATTACAACGGCTTTTTCTACGACGTGATGCCGGCCTTTTGCATCGGCATGGCGGCCCACGCGATTGGCGATTTCGACACCGCCGCCGGCCCGCTCGACGTGCCCAAAGCGCTGGCCGAATCCTGCGCCCAGGCGGTGCTGGATGCCGGTGTCGATGCCGCGGTGTCGTATCGAATGCAGGTCGACCATGGGTTCGCGCAACCGTTGGAACTGTTGCTCGGCGGCTTGCAGCGCTGCCCGGTGATTCCGGTGTTTATCAACTCGGTGGCGGTGCCGCTGCCGAGTTTCAAACGCGCCCGACTGTTGGGTGAAGCGATTGGCCAATGGGCCAAAGCGCTGGATAAACGTGTGTTGTTCCTGGCCTCCGGTGGCTTGTCCCATCAGCCACCGGTACCGGAACTGGCCAAGGTCGACGCGCGCATGGCTGACCGTCTGATGGGCAGCGGGCGTCAGCTCCCCGCCGATGAACGACAGGCCCGCCAGAACCGGGTGATTCAAGCCGCCCGCGCTTTCGTCGAAGACCCGAACAGCCTGCACCCGCTGAACCCGGCCTGGGATCAGCAGTTTCTCGACAGCCTCGAACAGGGCCGCATGCGCGACCTCGACAGCTTGGGCAATGACGCGTTGTCGGCGCTGGCCGGCAAGTCGACCCACGAAGTCAAAACCTGGGTCGCCGCCTTCGCTGCCCTGAGTGCCTTCGGCCCGTATCAGACCGAAGGCCGCTACTACCGCCCGATTCCCGAGTGGATCGCAGGTTTCGGTGCGCTTGGCGCACAGCCGCTGCCCCCTCACCCATGAATTCAAGGAACACTGCCATGACTGCCACTGCTTTCAGTGAAGCCTCCACCAGCCGCTTTGCCCGTATCAAGGAAGGCGACCTGGACCTGCAACTGCACTACAACGACCTTGGCGAAGGCGCCGACACCGTGGTCATGCTGCACGGCTCCGGGCCGGGCGCGAGCGGCTGGGCCAACTTCAATCGCAATATCGAGCCGCTGGTGAATGCCGGTTTTCGCGTGATCCTGATGGATTGCCCCGGCTGGAGCAAAAGCGACACGATCGTCAGCGAAGGCTCGCGCTCGAACCTCAATGCCCAAGCGCTCAAGGGCCTGCTCGATGTGCTGGGGCTGGAGCGCGTGCACATCATCGGCAATTCGATGGGGGCCCACAGCACCGTCGCCTTCGCCCTGGAATACCCTGAGCGGATCGGCAAGCTGATCCTGATGGGCGGCGGCACCGGCGGCCCGAGTGCCTTCGTGCCGCAGCCCACCGAAGGCATCAAGCTGATCGGCGCGCTGTACCGCGACCCGACCATCGAGAACCTGAAGAAGATGATGAATGTCTTCGTTTTCGACGCCAGCGGCCTCACCGACGAGCTGTTCCAGACCCGCCTGGACAACATCCTGTCGCGCCGCGATCACCTGGACAACTTCGTCAAGAGCAGCACGCTCAACCCCAAGCAATTTCCGGATTTCAGCCACCGCCTGCACGAAATCAGCGCCGACACCCTGCTCGTCTGGGGCCGCGAGGACCGCTTCGTGCCGATGGACACCGGCTTGCGCCTGCTGGCCGGCCTGCCCCGGGCGCAGTTGCATGTGTTCAACCGTTGCGGCCACTGGGCGCAGTGGGAACACGCCGAGAAGTTCAACCGCATGGTCCTGGACTTCCTGACCCACTGATCATCGAGGCTGACATGACGCTGACTCAAGACACCCTGCAACAACTCGCCGCCGACCTGCGCCAGGCCGAAGACCACGGCGAAGCCATCGGGCCGCTGCGCGAGCGGATCGGTGCAGACAACGCCGCCGCCGCGTATGCCATCCAGCGCCTCAACGTCGACCACGGCGTGGCCAACGGGCGCCGCGTAGTCGGGCGCAAGATCGGCCTGACCAACCCCAAGGTCCAGGCCCAGCTGGGCGTGGACCAGCCGGACTTCGGCACCCTGTTTGCCGACATGTGCTACGGCGACAACGCCACCGTGCCGAGCGGCCGCGTACTGCAACCGAAGATCGAGGCTGAAATCGCGCTGATCCTCGAACGCGACCTGCCCCGCGCCGACACCACATTCGCCGACGTGATGGCGGCCACCGGCTGGGTCGTGCCGGCCCTGGAAATCGTCGGCAGTCGCATCCAGGGCTGGAACATCCGCTTCGTCGATACCGTGGCTGACAACGCGTCCAGCGGCTGCTTCGTACTCGGTGGCCCGGCTCGACGTCTCGATGGGCTCGACCTGCGCCAGGCCAGCATGCGGATGACCCGCAACGCTGAAGAAGTGTCCAGCGGCAGTGGCGCCGAATGCCTTGGTCACCCGCTCAATGCGGCGGTCTGGCTGGCCTGCGCCATGGCGCGCCTGGGCGATCCGCTGCGCGCCGGCGACATCATTCTCACCGGCGCGCTGGGGCCGATGGTGGCGGTCGCTGCCGGTGATCGGTTCGAGGCCGAGATCGACGGCATCGGCCGGGTCGGCGTGAACTTCTCGGTAGACAGTCGCGCCGAGTAATCGGCGACTTGCGTGCATATGAGGCAATAACAATGAATAAACTCAAAGTCGCCATCATCGGTTCCGGCAACATCGGCACCGACCTGATGATCAAGATCCTGCGCAACGCCAAACATCTGGAAATGGCGGTCATGGTCGGCATCGACCCGGCCTCCGACGGCCTCGCTCGCGCCCAGCGCATGGGCGTGGCTACCACCCACGAAGGCGTCGAAGGCCTGACCCGCATGGACGTGTTCCAGCACATCGATTTCGTCTTCGATGCCACCTCGGCCGGCGCGCATGTGCAGAACGATGCGTTCCTGCGCGCGATCAAGCCCGGCATCCGCCTGATCGACCTGACACCGGCAGCCATCGGCCCGTACTGCGTGCCGGTGGTGAACCTGGAGCAGAACCTCGATCAGCTCAACGTCAACATGGTCACCTGCGGCGGCCAGGCGACTATCCCGATGGTCGCCGCAGTGTCGCGCGTGGCCAAGGTGCATTACGCCGAAATCGTCGCCTCGATCGCGAGTAAATCCGCCGGGCCCGGCACCCGCGCCAACATCGACGAATTCACCGAAACCACCTCCAAGGCCATCGAAGTGATCGGCGGCGCGGCCAAGGGCAAGGCGATCATCGTGATGAACCCGGCCGAGCCGCCGTTGATCATGCGCGACACGGTGTTTGTGCTGTCCGAAGCGGCGGATCAGGCGCTGGTCGAAGCCTCCATCGTCGAAATGGCGGCCGCCGTGCAGGCTTATGTGCCGGGCTATCGCCTCAAGCAAAACGTGCAGTTCGACGTGATCCCGGCAGATGCGCCGCTGAACATTCCTGGCCTGGGCAAATTCTCCGGCCTGAAAACCTCGGTGTTCCTCGAAGTCGAAGGCGCCGCCCATTACCTGCCAGCCTACGCCGGCAACCTCGACATCATGACCTCCGCAGCCTTGGCTACCGCCGAGCGCATGGCGCAGTCGATGCAACAGGCCTGAGGAGAGCGACATGAACGGTAAGAAAATCTACATCTCCGACGTGACCCTGCGCGACGGCAGCCATGCGGTGCGTCATCAGTATTCGCTGCAAAACGTGCAGGACATCGCCCGTGCCCTGGACAAGGCCAAGGTCGACTCGATCGAAGTCGCCCACGGCGACGGCCTGCAAGGTTCGAGCTTCAACTACGGCTTTGCCGCGCACACCGACCTGGAATGGATCGAAGCCGCCGCCGACGTGATCAGCCACGCCAAGATCACCACGCTGTTGCTGCCCGGCATCGGCACTGTGCATGACCTCAAGGCGGCCTACAACGCCGGTGCCCGCGTGGTGCGGATCGCCACCCATTGCACCGAGGCCGACGTCTCCAGACAGCACATCGAATACGCCCGCGAACTGGGCATGGACACCGTCGGTTTCCTGATGATGAGCCACATGATCCCGGCCGAGCAGCTCGCCGCCCAGGCCAAGCTGATGGAAAGCTACGGCGCGACCTGCGTGTACATGGCCGACTCCGGCGGCGCGATGAACATGCAGGACATCCGCGATCGCTTCCGTGCGTTCAAGGCCGTGCTCAAGCCGGAAACCGAAACCGGCATGCACGCCCACCACAACCTCTCGCTCGGCGTGGCCAACTCGATCACCGCGGTCGAGGAAGGCTGCGACCGCATCGACGCCAGCCTCGCCGGCATGGGCGCCGGGGCCGGCAACGCGCCGCTGGAAGTGTTCATCGCCGCCGCCGAACGCCTGGGCTGGAACCACGGCACCGACCTCTACACCTTGATGGACGCAGCGGACGACATCGTGCGGCCGTTGCAGGACCGGCCGGTGCGGGTCGACCGCGAGTCCCTGGCGCTGGGGTATGCCGGGGTCTATTCGAGCTTCCTGCGCCATGCCGAAATCGCTGCGGCCAAGTACGGTTTGAAGACCGTGGACATCCTCGTCGAGCTGGGCAAACGCCGCATGGTCGGCGGCCAGGAAGACATGATCGTCGACGTCGCGCTGGACCTGCTCAAACGCTGAACCGTGCATCCCCCCGTCCGGTCGCCCACGCAGCGGCCGGACGGTTTTGCTGTGCCCATTACAACAATAAAACGGGTATTTCCCATGACATCGCTAAACGTGCTGACACCGTTGTACATGGCGCGGACCATCGGTCTGTGCTTCCTCGTCGCCCTGATGGAAGGCCTCGACCTGCAAGCCTCGGGCATCGCCGCCCAAGGCATGGCGGCAGCGTTCCAACTGGACAAACTACACATGGGCTGGGTCTTCAGCGCCGGCATTTTCGGCCTGCTGCCCGGAGCGTTTCTCGGCGGTTTGCTGGCTGATCGCATTGGCCGCAAACGGGTGTTGATGGCCTCGGTGGCCCTATTCGGATTGTTCTCGCTGATCACGACCATGGCCTGGGACTTCAACAGCCTGCTGGTTGCGCGCTGCCTCACAGGCGTCGGCCTGGGCGCGGCACTGCCTAACCTGATCGCACTGACCAGTGAAGTGGCTGGCCCGCGCCTGCGTGGCAGCGCCGTGAGCCTGATGTATTGCGGCGTGCCCCTGGGCGCGGCGCTGGCGGCCAGCATTGGCATCGCGCAACTGGCCGGCGGCTGGCAAGTGGTGTTCTACGTCGGCGGTATCGTGCCGTTGCTGATCGTGCCGCTGCTGGGGGTTTATCTGCCGGAATCCGCGGCGTTTCGCAGCGTGCGCGACGCCGCGCCGATCAGTGTGGCCAGCGGGCTGTTCCGCGGGGGCGCGGCATGGCCGACCGTGATGATCTGGGTCAGCTACTTCTTTACGCTCATGGTGGTTTACATCCTGATCAACTGGCTGCCGAGCCTGTTGGTCGGCCAAGGCTTCAGCGGTTCTCAGGCCAGCTGGGTGATGCTCGCGCTGCAATTTGGCGCGGCGGCCGGCACGTTGTTGCTGGGCTGGGTCATGGATCGCCTGCCGGCCTGGGCGTTGTCGGCGCTGATTTACCTCGGCATCCTCGCGTCACTGACTGCGCTGGGCATGGCCACCCAATGGCACAGCATGCTGGCGGCCGGCTTCGTCGCTGGGTTCTTCGCCACGGGCGGGCAATGTGTGCTGTATGCCTTGGCCCCGCATTTCTATCGTCCGTCAATTCGCGCCACGGGCGTCGGCAGCGCCGTCGCCATTGGCCGGTTGGGTGCGATGAGCGGCCCGTTGGTGGCCGGCAAGATGCTCGCACTGGGCACGGGCACCACGGGCGTGATGATGGCCTCGGCACCCGGCATTGTCATCGCCGCGCTGGCGATGTTTTACCTGTCGGTACGCCGCAACCGCTGCCCGGCTGACTGAGCGCCAATCCGTACTCGCCTTCCGCGCCACGATGGCGCGGGGCTTACCCCTACAACAATAAAAGTGAACACTGCCATGCTCAGGAACTTCTTTCGGGGCGTCAGCGCCTGCACCTGCGTTTTTTTCGTAGACCAGGCCTGCGCCGCCGGTTTTGTCGACGACAGCCAGGCTGATCTGGTGATACGCAACTATTACTTCGATCGCAATTACGTGAACGCCACGCCGCAGGCGGCTGCCCGCGAGTGGGCGCAGGGCTTCATTCTCAACATGCGTTCGGGCTATACCGAAGGGCCTGTCGGCTTCGGCCTGGACGCCCAGGGTTTGCTGGGCGCACGTCTGGACTCCTCGCCCGCACGCACGGGCACCGGCCTGCTACCGTACAACCACCAGACCCGTGAACCGGCCAGCGAATATTCGGAGCTGGGCCTGACCGCCAAGGCCCGGGCCTCGAAGAGCGAGTTGCAACTGGGGACCATCAGCACGTTTCTGCCAATCGCCTTCGCCAGCCCTACCCGCCTGCTGCCGCAGACCTTCCGCGGCACGTACCTCAAGTCCCAGGAGATCGACAACCTGACCCTGCACGTCGGCTGGCTCGACCGCATCAACCTGCGCGACGCCACCCACTACCAGAAAATGTCGGTAGCCTCGCCCAACGGCCGCTTCAATGGCGCCGCCGAATCCGACCGTTTTACCTTCCTCGGCGGCGACTATGCCTGGTCGCCGCAACTGACGCTCAAGTACTACCACGCCGAACTGGCTGACCTTTATCGCAAGGATTTCTACGGTTTCGTCGACAATCGCCCGATGGGCCCCGGCCGCCTGAAAAGCGACGTGCGCCTGTTCGTCACCGGTGAAAACGGTGCCGCCAAGGCCGGCCCCGTGGACAATCGCAACGCCGCCCTGATGCTGACGTACAGCCTGGGCGCGCACAAATTCGGCGCCGGCTACATGCAACTGACCGGCAAGACCGCCATGCCTTACCTGTTCGGCACCGAGCCGTTGGTCATCACCGAAGGCACGCTGAGCTCGGAGTTCCTCAACCCCAAGGAGCGCAGTTGGCAGGTGCGCTATGACTACAACTTTGCCGCGCTGGGCTTGCCCGGGCTCAATGGCATGCTGCGTTACGTCAGCGGCGACAATATTGAGTTACCCAAACTGGGCGGCAGCAACCTGAAGGAAAGCGAAAAAGATATCGAACTGAACTATGTGCTTCAGAGCACACCCCTTAAAGGCCTGAATCTGCGCGTGCGCAACGCATGGTACCGCAATGATTTCGCCGCCCAGGCCAGCCATCGGGATGACAATGAGCTACGGGTGAATGTCGATTACACCTGGAAGCTATGGTGAATGACCGCCCAGTGATTCACCTGGGCTGGGCGGGTCGTTCAAATGTGGCCGTCGCATAGGCCTTCTGGAGCAACACAAACCCGGCCTCGGGCCGGGTTGCCCCGCGTCGCGGCCAGGTGCTCATCGGGGCGCCCCAACCTGTTCCTTTCTAATAGCCAAACACTGACTTTGTTTCCAGGTACTCCTCAAACCCGAACACCCCCCATTCCCGCCCGTTTCCGGACTGTTTGTAGCCGCCAAAAGGCGCGTCCTGGTCGGCCTTGCAACCATTGAGATGGACCATGCCGGTACGCAACTGTCGAGCGATAGCCCTGGCGCGTTCGCGGTCCGACGAGGTGACGTACCCCGACAGCCCGTACACGCTGTCGTTGGCGATCCGCACCGCCTGCTCCTCGCTGTCATACGGAATGATCGCCAGGACCGGGCCGAACACTTCTTCGCGAGCGATGCTCATGTGCGGCTCGACATCGGCAAAAATCGTCGGTTTGACGTAGAACCCTGTCGTCACGCCGTCTGGGCGCCCTGTTCCACCGGCCACCAGCAACGCGCCTTCGCACAGCGCCTGCTCGATCAACTGCTGGACCCGATTGAACTGCATGACGTTGGCCACCGGCCCGATGGCCGTGGCAGGCCGGCTATCATCGAAACACACCTGGGCCGCCACCTCGCAGGCGATTGCGACCGCCTGGGCATGCAACGCCCGCGGCACCAACATGCGGGTCGGTGCATTGCACGACTGGCCGCTGTTGCGCATGCAACCCAACACCCCATGGCGCACCGCGCTGGGCAGATCGGCATCGTCGAGCAGGATATTGGCCGACTTGCCGCCCAGTTCCTGGGCGACTCGCTTGACCGTATCCGCCGCCGCCTTGGCCACTGCGATACCCGCCCGCGTCGAGCCGGTGAACGAGATCATGTCGATATCGGCATGCTGCGACAGCGCCGTGCCGACACCCGGACCGTCGCCATTGACCACGTTGAACACCCCCTGGGGCACGCCGGCCTCGTGCAGAATCTCGGCAAAAATCAGCGCCGACAGCGGCGCGCGCTCACTGGGCTTGAGCACCACCGTGCAGCCGACGGCCAGCGCCGGGGCGACTTTGCAGGTGAGCTGGTTGAGCGGCCAATTCCAGGGGGTGATCAGGCCACACACGCCAATCGGCTCACGCATCACCCGCGAGCTTCCCAGCATTGTTTCGAACGGGTAGCGCTTCAACACCTCCAGGGCCCGCACCAGATGGCCCAGCCCCGCCGGCACATGGGCCGTTCTGGCGAGTGACAGCGGCGCGCCCATTTCCTGATGCACCGCAAGAGCCAACGCCTCACTGCGCCGCTGATAGCCGTCGATGATCCTCTCGAGCAGTTCGATACGCTGCTCGGGCGTGGTCGCGGAGAAACTCGCGAATGCCGCTTTGGCCGCCGCCACCGCACGGTTCACGTCGCGTTCGTTGCCCAGGATGATCCGCGCAACCACCTGCTCGCTGGACGGATCGATCACGGCTTCGATCACCTGGCTATCGGGCCTGACCCAGGCCCCGTCGATGTAAAAATCCAATAGATCCGTCATAACCGCTCCTCGACTCAATCACGCAACCTGGCATAACGCCTCGCGCAAGGTTTCGAATACCTGCGCGATGTGCTCCGGGGAAATAATCAGCGGCGGCGAGATCACGATGGTGTCACCCGAGCCCCGTACCAGCACGCCGTGATCGAAACACCACTGCGCCACTTGCGCGCCCCTGACACCCGGCGCGGCTGGCAACGCTTGCAGCTCGACAGCACACAGCAAGCCAATCGCGCGGACATCCACCACCGGCCCGACGCCTTTGAGCGACAACGCGGCCGCTTGCCAGAGATCGCTGACCGCCAGCACGTGCTGGTTGATCCCCAATTCCTCATGCACCCGCAGCGTCGCCAGGCCGGCCGCGCAGGCCAGCGGATGGGCGGAATAGGTGTAGCCGTGCATCAATTCGATAGCGTTCTCCGGGCCGGCCATAAAGGCTTCATAGACCCGGCCGCTGACGAGCACGCCGCCCATCGGCACCGCGCCGTTGGTGAGGCCCTTGGCGGTGGTGATCAGGTCCGGAGTGACGCCGAACGCCTGCGCGGCGAAGCTTGCGCCGACACGACCGAAACCGGTGATCACTTCGTCGAAGATCAGCAGCACGCCGTGCCGAGTACAGATGTCGCGCAGCCGCTGCAAATACCCCTGTGGCGGCGGATAGACACCGCCGGAACCGGTGACCGGCTCGACGATCACCGCCGCCACCGTGCTCGGGTCTTGCACTTCCAACAGCTGCGTCAGCGCATCGGCGTATTCGACGCCAGTGGCCGGTTGGCCCGCGGTAAAGCGCATGCTCGCGTCATACGGCAAGGGCAGGTGCGAGACCTCCCCCAGCAATGGCCCGAAATCGCGCTTCTGACGCCCCAGCCCAGACACCGAAAGGCCGCCGAACCCCATGCCGTGATAGCCCTTGGCACGCCCGATGAACTTGGTCCTACGGCAATCGCCACGCGCCTGATGGTAGGCCCGGGCAATCTTCAGCGCGGTGTCGACCGCTTCGGAACCGGAGTTGGTGAAGAACACCTGCTCGATGCCGGCCGGGGCAATGGCGATCAAGCGCTCAGCCATTTCCAGCGCGTGGGGATGGCTCATTTTGAATGAGGACACGAAGTCCAGGCGCCCGGCCGATTCGCGAATCGCCTCGACAATTCGGGCCTGGCCGTGACCCGCATTCACACACCACAGACCGGCCATGGCATCCAGAATGCGGCGGCCATCGGTGGTGGTGTAATGCATGCCCTCGGCGCTGGCGAACATCATCGGCTGCTTTTGAAACTGGCGCATCGGTGTGAACGGCGCCCAAAACGCCGAGGCGGCCTGGGACGTAGGGGTGTTGCCGGAAAGATCGCTCATGGGCGCTCCTTGATGATCGGTGATGAAAAAACCTCAATCCGCACAGCACAACGCAGATCGGTTGTAGGCACCGGCAAGCCGGCGCCTACGGCAGTGCATGGCATCGACGCCTACCAGAGCGCCAGGGTGTAGCCCAGGATCAGGCGGTTTTCGTTGGTGTCACGGGTGTAGTTGCTTTTCGCACTCGCGTTCTGCCAACGCAGCGAGACGTTTTTCAGGCGCCCGCTCTGCACCACATAGCCGAGGCTAAAGTCGCGTTCCCACTCGCGGCCCTCGCCCTGGAAGCCTTTGACTTTGGCGTTGTCACCATTGGCATAGCGCGTCGAAAACAGAAGCCCGGGCACCCCCAGCGCGGCGAAGTCGTAGTCATAGCGGGCATGCCAGGTGCGCTCCCCGGTCTGGGAGAAGTTACTCAATTGGTATTCGGTGAACAGGTAGGTGTTAGTGCCGTCGACGTAAGTGAACGGCGTCGTGCCGTATTGCGCCTGATAGCCGCCACTGAGGCTGTGGCCCTCCAGGCTGTAGCCGATGCGCGTGCTCAGCGCCTGGTTATCCACCTTGCCCGCCAACCCCGCGCCATCCTGGCTGGCATCAAAGTAACGGATGTCGGTTTTCACCGTCCCGGGCCCGAGGCCGAAGCTGTTTTTCAGACCCAGGTATTGCTGTTTGTACAGGCCATCAAGTTGCGCCCACTGGTAGCTGGCCAAGGTGCTCGCGCCGAGCTTGTAATCCGCGCCGGCGTAACGAAACCGGTCACTTTTGGCCGAACTTTTGTAGGCCCCGGACTGGCTGGTCAGGCCCATGTCCTCGTAGTCGGTCGAGTCACGCTGCTTGACCTTGTCCAACTGGCCGAGACTGATCGTCAGCCCGCTGAGGTCTTTGGAGGTCAACGCGGTACCGCTGAAGCTTTGCGGGAACAAGCGACTGAGGTTGGGTTGCAATGTCGGCAGGTCCGGGACCATATAGCCGACCCGCAACTCGCTCTGGGCAAAGCGCGCCTTGCCGGTCACGCCAAACTTGGAGTACTCGTCGTGCGCGCGCCGGGCGTAGCTGGGTTTGCCCGGTTCTGGCTCACTGTTGCGCGACAGCAGGCCTGAACCTGAACGGTCGGGGCTCGAGTCGAGTTTCAAGCCGAGCATGCCGACGGCGTCGAGGCCAAAGCCGACGGTGCCTTCGGTGAAACCCGACTGCAGGTTAAGCAAAAAGCCCTGCGCCCATTCCGCGCGCTGGGACTGGCCAGTGCCTTCGCGGTAGTCGCGGTTGAAGTAGTAGTTTTTCAGTTCCAGTGACGCACGACTGTCCTTGATGAAATCCGCCTGAGCGAACGCAGGCAGTAAACCGGCGCCGATCAGACCTGCTCCGGTGACGACATGGGTGATGGTGTTTTTCATGGTGCTGGCTCCTGGCAGTACGGGGGTTGGGTGATGTTTTTGTTTTCTTCGGGCATGGCGTTGCCCGTCACGTCAATCGGCGATTGACGCGAGGCGGGACAGCGTTCAGGTCCTGGGTGAAGCAATGCCTAGCGCGTGCGGATGCGATAGCCTCCGCCAGCCAGTCGTTCCAGCGGGCTGGCGGCAGCCAACAACTGCTGGGTGTAAGGGTGTTGCGGCGTGTCGAAAATCGCGTCGCGGTCGCCGATCTCGACCACTTCGCCCTGGTTCATCACGGCAACGCGATGGGCGATACGCTCTACCGCCGCCAGGTCATGGGAAATGAACAGGCAGGCAAAGCCGTACTGTTTCTGCAAGCGTTCGAACAGCTCCAGAATCTGTTTCTGAATGGTCATGTCCAGCGCCGAAATCGGCTCGTCGGCAATCACCAACTGCGGACGTCGCACCAGTGCCCGCCCGATTGCCACGCGCTGACGCTGCCCACCGGATAATTGGTGGGCAAAGCGTTCGACGAAATGTTCGGCAAGCCCGACATCCACCAGCGTTTCGGCGACACGCTGCCGACGTTGCGCGGGGCTCATGCCCGGCTCGTGGCGCAGGGGTTCAGCCAGAATCTGGCCAATTTTCATGCGCGGATCGAGGGAGGAATACGGGTCCTGGAAAATCATCTGGCACTGCAACCGGTGTACGCGGTTCGCGGCCTTGAGGATGTCCACGCCCTTGAAGCGGATAGCCCCGGCGCAGGGGTTGACCAACCCCACCACCGCCCGCCCCAAGGTAGTCTTGCCTGACCCGCTGCCGCCAACCAGGGCCAGGGTTTCGCCAGGCGCGATGCTCAGGTCCACCCCATGCACCACGCGTTTTGGAAGGCTTTTGCCCCAGAACGAACGCGGCCCCGGGTGCTCGATGCACACGCCTCGGACTTCGAGCAACGGCCCGTTGGCGGGCGGCAATGGCGCCAGCACGCCGCGGCTGGGCAAGGCCTCCAGCAACTGACGGGTGTAGTCGGCGCGCGGTGCCAGCAGAATCTCCTGGATGCCGCCCTGCTCGACCGCTTTGCCGTTGCGCATGACCACTACCTTGTGGGCATAACGCGCAACCAGCGACAAGTCATGGCTGATGAACAGAATCGCCGTGCCCTGCTCGCGGGTCAGCTCCAGCATCAGCTCGATGACGTCCAACTGCGCCAGACAGTCCAGGGCCGTGGTTGGCTCATCGGCGATCAACAACGCAGGACGCAGCAGCATCACCGAGGCCAGCATGATGCGCTGGCGCATACCGCCGGAAAACTGGTGCGGGTATGACGCCAGGCAACGCTCGGCGTCCTTGATGCCGATGCGTTGCAGCATCTGCAGGCAACGCCGACGGATTTCGGCCGCGTCCAGGTCGGTGTGCAGCTTGAGGGCCTCACTCATTTGCCGGCCGATGGTCAACGATGGGTTGAGCGAGACCATCGGCTCCTGGAAGACCATGCCGATCTGCGCGCCACGCACCCGCCGCATCGCGGGAGCGTCGCGGCTGTCGAGCGCTACGCCTTTGAACTCGATACGTCCGCCACACACCTGCATCGGCGCCGGCAGCAAGCCAATCGCTGCGCGTGCGGCCATGGTTTTGCCGCTGCCCGACTCGCCCACCAGGGCGACGATTTCGCCCGGGGCCATTGTGAAGCTCAGGTCGTCGACGGCCAGTTGGCCTTGCACGCCCGCACGGATTTTCAGGTGCTGCACAGACAGCAAGGCAGTAGGAACAGTCATGATCATTTCCTCATGCGCGGGTCGAGACGATCGCGCAGGGCATCGCCGAACAGGTTGATGGCAAGCAGTGCCAGGCTGATGAAGAGGCCGGGGAAGATCCCGAGCCAGGCAGCCGATGCGATATAAGGCCGGCTGGCCGCCAACATGCTGCCCCAAGTGGCCGCCGGTGGCGGTACACCCAGCCCGAGGAAGCTCAAGGCGCTTTCCGAGAGCAAGGCCCAACCGAACATACTGGTGGCCAACACACACAACGGTGCCAGGCAATTGGGCGCAATGTGCCGCAGCATGGTGTAGAACTCGGAGTTGCCGATCACTCGCGAGGCTTCGACAAACTCCAGTTCGCGCAGCGACAACACACTGCCGCGCACCACCCGCACCACCGACGGCGTATAGGCGATCCCCAAGGCCAGAACGATGCCGTACTGGCTGGCGCCGATGATCGCCATGATCCCCAGGGCCATGAGGATCCCGGGGAATGCCAGCAAGGCGTCGTTGAGCATCATCAGCACCCGGTCGGTCCAGCCGCGCAGGTAACCGGCCAGCATGCCGATCAGCGTTCCGGCCACCACTGCGAAACTCACCGACAGCAGGCTGATCCACAGGCTGGTGCGCGCCCCCATCATCATCCGGCTCAAGGCATCGCGACCGAACTCATCGGTGCCCAGCCAGTGCGCCGCACTCGGCGCCTGGAACCGCGCGAGCAAGTCCAGGCGCAACGGCTCGTAGGGCGTCCAGACCAGGCCGAGCAAGGCCATGCCGATCAGGACCAGTAACAAGCCCCCGCCGATCAGGGCGTTGAGTGGCGGGTAACGCCAGGCGCGTCGGGCCGGCGCCGCGACACTCCGCGCCGGCTCAGCTGGCAGCGTTCGCTTGGCACTCATAACTTCACCCTCGGGTCGAAGAGCGGATACAGCAGGTCGACACACAGGTTGACGAGCACGTAGATACAGGTAATCAGCAGCAAGCAGCCCTGCAACACCGGATAGTCCCGGGCGAAGATCGAGTCCACCATCAGGCGCCCGACACCCGGCAATGTGAACACCGTTTCCAGCACCGCAATGCCGCCGAGCAGGTTGCCCAGGATCAAGCCCACCAACGTCCAGGTCGGCGCAAAGGCGTTGCGCAAGGCATGGCGCCACAGCACCGCACCTTCGGACAAGCCTTTGGCGCGGGCATGGGCGATATAGTCCAGGCGCAGCACTTCAATCGTGCTGGCCCTGGCCATGCGGGCGATGGCGCCAAACTCCACCAGGGTCAGGGTGACAATCGGCAGCACCAGATAGGTGATCGCCTTGAGCGGATCATCCGCAAACGTCACGTAACCCACCACCGGCAGCCAGCCCAGCTTGATCCCGAAGGCGTACAGCAGCAGCAGGCCGAGCCAGAAACTGGGAATCGACAACAACAACGTCGCGCCGGCCACCAGCCCCAGGTCCATGGCGCTGTTCTGCTTCCAGGCGGCAAACAGGCCCACCGGCACGGCAATCAGCGTGGCCAGCGCAACCGCTACCAGTACAATCGTCGCGCTGACACTGAAGCGCTCGAGCAACAGCGGCAATACGGCTTGTCGCGTGCTGATGGAGAACCCCAAGTCACCGCTGAGCACTGACTTTATCCAGATCAGGTATTGGGTCACCACCGAGTGATCCAGCCCCAGCGAACTGCGCATTTGTGCCAGGCTCTGGGCATCCGCCATGTCGCCCAGCATCAACAACGCAGGGTCACCGGGGATGAAGCGGATCAGTGCAAACACCATCACCGATATCAGCAACAGGGTGGGCACAGCCATCCCCAGCCGATGCAATATGAATCGAAACATGGGAACGCCCTACTTTGATGTTGCCGCCAGCGACACGCCCCACAGGCGCGGTTTAGAGATCGGCCAGGAGCGATAGCCCTCGATGCCGGCTTTTACGACACCGATACTGGTGCCGTTGTAAATCATCACCATTGGCACATCGGCCAGCATCAGCGTGTGCAATTGATCGAACAGCGCTTGACGTTTTGGCGCGACGGACTCGCTCTGGGCTTCACGCAACAACACCAGTGCCTTGGGGTTGTCCCAGACTTTGCGCGGTTCCTTGTCTTTGTTCCCCGTCACCGACTCATAGCTCAGCGCCGCGTCAAAGCGTGGCGAATACGAGAACGCCATCATCTGGAAGTTGCCGCTCTGATAACGCTCCAGTTGGGCGCCCCACTCCAGGGTTTCGAGCACAATATTCACCCCGACAGCCTGGAGCATTGCCTGGCTCAAGACGCCCATGTCGAACATCTGCGGGTAGCGCTTGTTGACGATCAGCTTGATCGGCTGGCCGTGGTAACCCGCCGCTTTGAGCAGGCGCCGGGCCTCGTCGAGGTCGTAGGGGTAACCCGTATGCGCCGTCGCGTCGTAATACGCGCTGGTGGTCGGAATGATCGAGTTGTTGACGGTGGACAGGCCATTGGAAAGCGTTGCGACCATCTGCGAATAGTCCAGCGACAGCGCCACGGCGCGGCGAATACGCACGTCGCCGAGCAACGGGTCACGGGTCTGGAACAGCAGCCCGCCGAGCGTCATCACCGGGCTGGTGCGTACCTGCATGCCGGGGACATTTTTCAACTCCGCCTCATCCATTGCGGTCACGTCCGGCAGTACGTCGACACCGCCGGAAAGCAGTGCGGCCTTGGCCGAGGCGGCGTCCGGGATGACCACAAACCGCACGCGGTCAACGAACGCTTGCTTGTTCCCGGTAAAGCCGTCTGGCTTCGCTTCGGCGCGCGGGGTGTAGTCCTTGAAGCGGTTCAACTCGACGTACTGGCCTTGCTTCCACTGACCGAGGGTGAACGGACCGGTGCCAATCGGCGCGATCCAGGTGCCATCGGCCGCGACCGAATCGGGATGCACAATGCCGCTGCCGCCACAGTCGGGCCGGGACATGGTCGCCAGCAGCACGCCGTTGGGCTTATCGATGCGGAACACCACCTTGAGCGGTTCCGGAACCGAGATGTCGAGGATTTTCGAGACCCCGCGCCCATCAAACTCCGGCAGGCAGCGCCATTGGGTTTTCGGGTCGAGGTAGTGCTGCCAGGTCCACTTCACGTCCTCGGCGGTCAGGGGCTTGCCGTTCTGGAACTTGACCCCTTCACGCAGGGTGAAGGTATAGGTGAGCCCGTCGTCCGAGATCGTGACGTCTTTAGCCAGCATCGGCCCGACTGACGCATCTTCGCGGTAGGCCACCAAACCTTCGACGATGTGCATGATGAACGCATCGGAGTTTTCATCGCGATTGACCCCAGGTTCAGTGCTGCGGATATCACCGTTGAAGCCAACCTTGATCAGGCTCGGTTCGCCGGCTTGCAGAGTAAGGGCGGCAAGGCACAGGCTGAGGGTCGGCACGCCGAAATACAGGGCTTTTTTGACGTAGTGATGCATGGGAGAAAGACTCCTTGAACAAAATTTTCCGGTCGATGGACTAAGCCATGGGCAGGGCCGGGAGCGGAATGAGTAGGTCGTGATTATTTTTATAGCAACCGATCGCGCGTACTTTTGTCAGATACCAACGCAATCATCAGGGACGTCAATTGCGCCCCTTGCACCTCTTTACAGCGGTATCGATCAACGCCGGCCGCGACGAACTCGCAACACCTCGGCGAAAAAGTCCTGGGCGGCCGGCATCGCCTTGATCCCCTGATGAGCCACATTGGGCAGCACATCGAAACGCACCTTGACCCCCTGAGCCTCGAAACTCGCCTTGAGTGCCGCCAGCCGTTCAGGCCGCGTGCAACCGGCGCTATTGGCGCCGGGCATGTAATGTTTGCCGCCTTCGCGGTGAGTGATTTCCCAGGTTTCGAGGTCGGCCTCGCCCACCACCATATGAATCGGCACCTGACGCAGGGCGTCGAGGTCCAGTGGCTTGGCAAACCGGGTCTCGAAGTCGCGCACACCGACCCACCAATTCTGCTTGGGGTCCAGCAAGGTCACCGAGCCTGGCGCACCGATCGAGGCGGCCCACAGCTTCTCGGGGTGCAGGTAACAAAACCGGTGGCTGAACTGTCCGCCACCGGAGTAGCCAAACAGGGCGAACGTATCGAAGCGGCGGTTGTACTTCTGGCCGACGCTGGCGACCATGTCCAGCAGGACTTGGTCGTAACGGATATCGCCTTCCACCAATTGCTTGTAACCGTCGCCGTTGCCATCTCCCAGCACCCCCACCGGAAACAGTGGCGACAGAATCACACAATCGTTCCAACGACCAAATTCGGCGAAGCCATTGCGGTAGATTTCCATGGCCCGGGTTGAGCCGTGCAACGACACCACGAGGTCGACCGGGCGCTCAGGGTCCTCAATCGAGGCGGGTACATACAGCGTGTAGGCAAAACGGCTATCGGCAGTGTGCGAGTACACCGTCGTGGCACCGAGGTGATAAACACTCTTGGCGGCTTGGCTCGCCACTGCATCGGCGGCGGGATTGATTGCTTCATTCGACTGGCTTTTCATAGGGTCATCGCTGCTTCCAGAACAGCGTCCAGTATTCTGCCGCGCCAGACGAAAGAAAATCTAAATTACCTTTATCCAACATAAACAAACCCTTTACCATCCCTGACACTGAACCCGTCGGAAACACCCAATGAGTACCATCCGTTTTCTGAAAACCTTCATTGCCGTCGCGCAATACGGCAGTTTTGCTGCCGCAGCAGATCGAGTGTCCCTGACCAATGCCGCCGTCGGGCAACAAATGCGTGCGCTCGAGGATGAGATCCGGCGCCCTCTGTTCGATCGCAGCCAACGTCAGGTCAAGCTCAACCGTGAAGGCCTGCTGTTGCTGCCCAAAGCCAAGAAGCTGGTCGACGATTACGCGGCCATGGTCGCCGGCGACGATACTGACCTCACGATGGAAGGCGATGTGACGATCGGCGGGATCACCTCGGCAATGGGCTTGCTCGCCAACTGCCTGGTCAGGCTCAAGGAGGTTTATCCCAAGGTGTCCGTCACCCTGGTGACCGCGCGCTCGGACGAACTGGCGCACCGGGTTCTCACCGGAGAACTGGATGCCGCGCTCTTGATCGAGGCCACACGCCAGGACTTCAAAGGCTTGAGCTGGACAAGGTTGTACGAAGAACCGTTGGTGTTGTTGGTCAGCGCAACCCACTCGCAGGGCACCGACGATGCCATTGAACTGCTCAGGACACAGCCGTTCATTCGCTATGACAGAACCACCGCCGTGGGCCGAAAAGTGGAGCGCTTTTTCCGACGGGAAGCGATCGAGCCCAAGCAGATCCTTGAACTGAACTCAATCATCGGCATCGCGGAACTAGTCCGACAACGCGTCGGCATCGCGATTATTCCGCTGCTCAGAAACTTCGACTGGCAACACGACCCACAGCTGCGCGTCCTGGCGTTGCCGGGTGCGGTGGAGCAGCGAACCGTCGGCATCCTCGAACAAGGCAGCAAAAGCCATATCACCGGTGAAGTGCGCAACTTTCTGATGGCGACAAACACCGAGTGAGCCTGCGCCCAGGGCCCTGCAAACGCTCCGCGCCGTCACGCCGGCGTTGTCCAGCGAGAGCGACGAGGTGCTCGGGCCGCACGGCGTGGCAGCCAGGCAAGCGCGCATTATGGATCCAGTAAATAAAAAGTGATCGATAATCGCCCAAATAAATCTCGACATTGCCGAACCACAGATTGACTCCAAGTGACGCACTTCATTTAATGGATCCATTAAATAAGAACAATCACTCGCCTGGAGAGTCACCATGTACCCCAAGAACACGTGGTATGTCGCCTGCACCCCCGATGAAATCGCGCAAAAGCCGCTGGGTCGGCAGATCTGCGGGGAAAAAATGGTGTTTTATCGCGGGCTGGAAGGCGCCGTCGTGGCTGTCGAGGACTTCTGTCCGCACCGCGGCGCGCCGCTCTCGTTGGGCTATGTGGAGAACGGCAAGCTGGTCTGCGGCTACCATGGCCTGGTCATGGGGGACGACGGCAAGACCGTCGAAATGCCCGGGCAGCGGGTGCGCGGGTTTCCCTGCAACAAGACCTTCGCCGCGGTGGAACGCTACGGTTTCATCTGGGTGTGGCCCGGCGATCAGGCCCAGGCCGACCCGGCGTTGATCCACCACTTGGAATGGGCCGTGAGCGACCAGTGGGCCTATGGCGGCGGTCTGTTTGACATCCAGTGCGACTACCGCCTGATGATCGACAACCTGATGGACCTGACCCACGAAACCTACGTCCACGCCTCCAGCATCGGCCAGAAGGAAATCGACGAAGCGCCGCCCGTGACCACGGTCGAAGGCGATGAAGTCGTCACCGCCCGCCACATGGAAAACATCATGGCCCCGCCGTTCTGGCGCATGGCCCTGCGTGGCAATAACCTCGCCGATGACGTGCCGGTGGACCGCTGGCAGATCTGCCGCTTCACCCCGCCCAGCCATGTGCTGATCGAAGTCGGCGTGGCCCACGCCGGCAAGGGCGGCTACCACGCCGCGCCCGAGCACAAGGCCGCGAGCATCGTGGTGGACTTCATCACCCCGCAAACCGAGACGTCGATCTGGTACTTCTGGGGCATGGCGCGCAACTTCAACCCTCAGGACCAGGCACTGACCGCCAGCATTCGCGAAGGCCAGGGCAAGATTTTCAGCGAAGACCTGGAGATGCTTGAACGCCAGCAACAGAACCTGCTGGCCCACCCGACGCGCAATCTGCTCAAGCTCAATATCGATGCCGGTGGCGTGCAGTCACGCAAGGTCCTCGAACGGCTGATCGCCAAGGAGCGCGCCCTCGCGCCGCAACTGATCACCACGACCCGCGCCTGAACCGTGCGCTAACGCTACGAGGACTGAACATGATCGATGTGGTGGTGGTATCCCGCAACAACGAAGCCCAGGACATTTGCAGCTTTGAATTGGCCCGCGTCGATGGCCAGGCGCTGCCGGCCTTCAGCGCTGGCGCGCATATCGACGTGTACCTGCCCGACGGCGTGGTCCGTCAATATTCCCTGTGCAATCACCCGGAAGAACGGCATCGCTACCTGATCGGCGTGCTCAACGACCCGGCCTCCCGTGGCGGCTCCCGTTGCCTGCACGAACACATACAGAAGGGCGCCCGCCTGCAGATCAGCGAACCGCGCAACCTGTTCCCGCTGGCGCACGAAGCCCGACGCAGTCTGCTGTTCGCCGGCGGCATCGGCATCACCCCGATCCTGTGCATGGCCGAGCGCCTGGCCCATGTCGGAGCTGACTTCGAACTGCATTATTGCGCCCGCGCCAGTGAACGCGCCGCCTTTGTGCAACGCCTCAAGGACTCATCGTTCGCCGAACGCGTGTTCCTGCATTTCGACGAGCAGCCCCATACGGCAATGAACACCGCCCAGGTGCTGGCGGCGCCCGACGCCAACGTCCACCTGTATGTGTGCGGCCCCGGCGGTTTCATGCAGCATGTGCTCGACAGCGCTCGGGCCCAGGGCTGGCAGGAGGAATGCCTGCACCGCGAATACTTCGCTGCGGCGCCGCTGGACAGCAGCCTCGACGCAGGGTTTTCGGTGAAGCTCGCCAGCAGCGGCCAGGTCTTCGACGTACCCGCCGACCGGAGCGTGGTCCAGGTCCTGGAAAGCCACGGTATCGAGATTGCCGTGTCGTGCGAACAAGGGATTTGCGGAACCTGCCTGACCCGCGTGCTCGAAGGCATACCGGAGCACCGCGACCTGTTCCTCACCGAGCAGGAACAAGCGCTGAACGACCAGTTCACCCCCTGCTGCTCGCGCGCGAAAACCCCGCTGCTGGTGCTCGATCTCTGAAAGGCGTCACGCCGTGGGCAAAATGACCTTCATCCGCGCGTTGGCGGTCGCGGAACCGAAGATCTCGGCATAGCGCAAGGTCGCGTTGGCGTGCTCGCGCATGATCGCTTCGGCCCGCGCGCCCTGGCGATTGACCAGGGCATCGAAGACCGAGTGATGTTGCATGTGGGCATAGTTGAAACGCCGGTATTCGCGGACCATGTCGTCGCGATCCACCGCCAGCGCGGTGACCGATGCGAACGGCAGGTGATCATTGCGTGCCAGTGCGTCGGCGATCGCCGGGTTGTGGCTGCCTTCCACAATGACGCGGTGAAAGCGCATGTTCAGGTCGTGATAGACCTCAAGGTCGTCCTCGGTCACGTACCCTTTGTCGAACAGTTGATCGCCTTCCACCAGGCAGCGCTCGAGCGTGGCACGCGCCGCGTCGGACAACCCGCGCTCGGCGGTTTGACGCGCAGCCAGGCCCTCGAGCACGCCACGCACTTCGACGGCGCCGGCAATGTCGTCCGGGCTGACCGAACGCACCTGATACCCACGCCCGCCAAACGGCACCAGCAGCCCTTCCTGCTCGAGGGTACGGAACGCCATACGCACGGGCATGCGTGACACACCGAACAGTTGCGCCGTGGGAATCTCCATCAGCCGCTCGCCCGCCGCCAACTCGCCGCTGGCGATCATCTTGCGCAGTGCAACCAGCACCAATTGACCGGGTTTACTCATCCAGGCAACTTCCAGAAAACGTGGGTCGCCATAGTACCGCAAGCATCCGACCGCGTCAGACGAACGCCAACGCCGCGCGTGCCGCGTCTATCGCGCCCAGGTGCTGCGCCAACCGGGACGGCAGGTAATCGAAAAAGAACCCGGCGCTTTGCAGCTTGGCGGCGCGCAACGGATCGTCCTCGGGCAATGCCCGGGAAACCCGAGCGGCCCGCGCCCATGCCAGGGCCAGCAGGGCCACGCCGCATAACTGGAGAAAGTCCGGCGCGGCCCGATAGGGGTACTCGCTGTCTTCCAGCGCCCGTTCACGTATGGCCTCGACCACACGGGCCAGCGCGTCACACAGGCTGCCCAGCGCGTCGGCGAAACCTGCACACGCGGCGCATTGGCCGCCCTGCCCGGCCTCGGTGCGCAGCACTGCCAGCAGCAAGTCGAAGGCTCGCCCCTCATCGCCCAGCACCTTGCGCAGCAGCAGGTCATTGGCCTGGATCTCGTTGCTGCCCTCATAGATCATCGCGATGCGACTGTCGCGCAGCGTTTGCTCGATGGCGAACTCGGCGACGTAGCCGTAACCGCCGAAGACCTGCAAGGCATTGCTCGCCTGACGGAAACCCTGCTCGGTGAAAAACGCCTTGATGATCGGCGTCAGCAACTGCGCCAGTTGACCGGCGCACGCTCGCGCTTGCGGGTCCGGGTCATGCTCGGCCTGATCGAGCAAATGCGCGGCCCAATAACCGATGGCCCGCATCCCCTCGCTGGCCGTGCGCAACTCCAGCAACACGCGGCGCATCGCCGGGTGATAACGGATAGGGTCAGCCGCTTGGGTCGATACCCCTTGCGGCCTCGACGGCGCACGCATTTGCACGCGCTCGGCGGCGTATTGCGCAGCGTTCTGCCAAGCCGCCTCGACATGCCCCAGGCCTTGCAGGCCGACATGCAGGCGCGCCGAGTTCATCATCACGAACATCGCCGCCAGGCCGCGGTTGGCGTCGCCGATCAGCCAGCCTATGGCGCCGTCGAACACCAGCGAGCACGTGGCGCTGCCCTTGATGCCCATCTTGTGTTCAATGCCGTCGCAATGCACAGCGTTGGCCTGGCCGTCGTCCAGTCGCTTGGGCACCAGGAACAGTGAAAGGCCGCGACTGCCCGGCGGCGCATCGGGCAGGCGCGCCAGTACCAGGTGCAGGATATTGGGCGTGAGGTCGTGCTCGCCGCCGGAGATAAACAACTTGTTGCCCTGCAGGCGATAACGGCCATCGCCCTCGGGGGTCGCGCGACAGCGCAGCAACCCGACATCGCTGCCGGCCTGGGGCTCGGTCAGGCACATGGTGGGCAAGGCATGCCCACTGATGATCTCGGGCAAGTAACGCGCCTGCAACCAGGGCGCGGCGTGGGTCTTGAGGCAGAGGTAGGCACCGTGGGCGATCCCGGTGTACATGGCCCACGCGTGGTTGCTGGCGTAGAGCATCTCTTGCAGCGCCGCGTCGAGCAGTTGCGGCAACCCCTGGCCGCCCTGCCCTTCAGCGCACGCCAAGGCCGGCCAGCCACCGTCGACATAGGCGCGATAGGCCTCGGCGAAACCGTCCGGCGTGCTGACCTGGCCGGCGTTCCAGCGACAGCCTTGACGATCGCCGCTACTGTTCAGGGGCGCCAGCACCCCCTGGCTGAAGCGCGCCGCTTCCTCCAACACTTGAACGGCGAGAGACATGTCCAGCGCTTCGAACGCCGGAACATGGCTCCACGCCTGGGGGGCTTGCAGCCAATGTTCAAGCACAAATTGCATATCGCGCAGCGGCGCCTGATAGCTCCACATGGCAAACCTCATCGAATAAAAAGGAGTTACACCGTTGAACGCTCAACCGCGATAGGCCGGGTTCTCGATCAACAACGCCATGCCCTGCCCACCGCCGACACACGCAGCGGCAATCCCGTAGCGCAGGTTGTGCCGGCGTAATTGCCCAGCCAGCGTCATGACCAAGCGCAGGCCGGTGGCGGCCAATGGATGCCCCACCGCCAGCGAACCGCCCTGGACGTTGAGCCGGGTGCTGTCCAGCTCCAGTTCCTGGGCCACCGCCAATACCTGGGCCGCCTGCGCTTCGTTGATCTCAAAACGGCCGATGTCATCCAGGCTCAACCCGCTGCGATGCAGCAGCAAGCGGATCGCCGGCGCCGGACCGATGCCCATGAACTCCGGGGCCACACCGACCACCGCGCTGGCCAGCAGCCGGGCCAGGGGCGCACGCGGGCAGGCCGAGGCGCGCCCGACCAGGGCTGCCGCCGCACCATCGACCACCGCGCAGCTGTTGCCAGCGGTTTGCACGCCATTGGCATGCACGGCGCGCAAGCGTGCCAGGGCCGCAAGGTCGGTGGGCCGTGGGTGGCTGTCCTGGGTGACGGCAGCGGCGCGGCGCGCCAGGCTGATGCCACGCGGCTGATACCCCTCCAACTCGAACACTTGGTTATCGACCGTCACGATCTCTTCAGCCCACGCACCGTCACGCTGCGCCTGCAACGCACGCTGATGGCTCGCGCAGGCGTAACGGTCCACAGCCTCGCGGCTCAGGCCATGGCGGCGCGCCAGGTGGTCGGCGGTGGCGATCATGTCCAGCCCCGGAGCCGGGTCGTATAGGGCTTCCCAGAGAAAATCCTTGAATTGCACTTCGCCACCGAGACGAAACCCATCCCGGTGGGTGTAGGCCGCAATCGGGTTGCGGGACATCGACTCACTGGCCACGCACAAGGCCAGTTGCACCTCGTCGCGCAGTTGCTCAGCGGCCTGGCGCAACAGCTCGAAACCCGTGGCGCAGATGCGCTGCACCCCCAGCGCCGGAACCGATTGCGCCACGCCGCTGTACAACCCGACATGCCGCGGCAGCAAATAGGCATCGAAGCTGGCCTGGGCCATGGAGCCGGCCAGCACGCTGTCCACCGCCAGCGGGTCGATACCGGCACGGGCCAGGACTTCACGGCCGACCTTGATCCCCAGGTCGATGGGCGAGACCAGGGACAAGGCGCCACCGAGGTCGACCCACGGCGTGCGTAGCGCCTCGTAAATCGCCACGTCGGCAAACGCCGAATATTGCCCCACGCCGCTCAAGGCTTGGGCTCGGCACGCAGGATCGCAGCATCTTCACCGCGATACAGCGCCTCGACCTTGGCCGCGCGCCATTGCAGCACCGCACGCTGGTTGATCGACCCCTTGTCGGTAATTTCCCCACGGTCGATAGACGCCGGCTCGTCGAGCAAGGCAATCCATTCCAAACGGCTGGCATTGCCGGTGGCGTCGCGATTGAGGCGCTGCAACCAGTCGCCGAACCACTGGCGCACCGGCGCGCTGGCGAGTACGTCGGCGTCGCTCGCGTCGGCGTTCAAGCCCGCCAGCCGGCGGCATTCGTAGAGCCTGGGGAAGACCAGGGCGCCCAGGCATTCGCGGTCCGGCGCGGCAATCACCAGGTCCTGCACATACGGCGAGCCTTCCAGCACCGCGCGATTGCGCAACGGCCCGACGCTGACAAACACCCCGGAGGACAGTTTGAAATCCTCGGCGATGCGCCCGTCGAACATCAGCCCCAGTTGCGGCCGATTCGGGTCGGCGAGCTTGATCGCGTCCCCCGAACAATAGAAGCCGTGCGGGTCGAACACCTCGGCGGTTTGTTCCGGCGCCCGCCAGTACCCCGGCATGATGTGCGGCCCGCGAAAGCGCCCTTCGAACTTGCCGTCCACCGGCACCAGGCGCACCTCGCAGCCCGGCGCGGGCAAACCGATATAGCCGGCCATGGACAACGGCCCGGTGGTGAAGGTGCAGGATGGCGCGGCTTCGGTCATGCCCAGCCCGGCCATCATGCGGATGCGTTCTCCGCAGTGCTGTTCGGCCACCCGGTCGAGGCGGTCCCAGACACTTTGCGACAGGCCCGCGGCGGCGAAGAAAAACAATTTCATTCGCGCAAAAAAGCACTCACGCAACTCGGCATCCTGCTCCAGGGCGCTGACCAACTCTTCCCAACCCTTGGGCACCGTCAGATAGGCCGTGGGCGACACCTCCTTGAGGTTGCGCAGGGTCTCGGCAAACCCCTGGGCCGTGGGCTTGCCAGCGTCGAGGTAAAAGGTGCCGCCGTTGTAGAGCACGATGCCGACGTTGTGGCTGCCGCCGAAGGTGTGATTCCACGGCAACCAGTCCACCAGCACCGGCGGCTCTTCGCCGAACACCGGAAACGTCTGCAACAGCATCTGCTGGTTGGCGCAGAGCATGCGTTGCGTGGTAATCACCGCCTTGGGCAATTTGGTCGAGCCCGAGGTGAAAAGAAACTTGGCGATGCTGTCCGGGCCGGTGGCATTGAACGCCTGATCGGCCGCACTGCCGCCCGGGGTTTGCAGCAGGCTCGCGAAGCTGACCTGGGTGCGTCCCGGCACATGGCCGCGCACGCAGATCAGCGGCGTCTCGGCCGGCAATACCGCGTCGATCGCGCGCTGGTAGGCCGCCGCATCGCTGACGAACACCAGCCCCGGCTGCAGCAGGTCGCATACATGCCGCAGCTTGGCGAAGTCCTGGGACAACAACGAATACGCCGGCGACACCGGGCAGTAAGGGATACCGGCATACATCGCGCCGAGGGCCAGTTGCAGATGCTCGATGTCGTTGCCCGACAGCAACGCCAGCGGCTTGTCTGCCGACAGGCCGTAACTCAGCAAGGCCTGGGCAATCGCCCGCACGCTCTCAAGCATCTGCGCGTAGCTGACGCGACGCCAGTCACCATCGGCCTGGCGTGCGGCAATGAAGGTCTGCTCGGGACGCACCCGGGCCCAATGCACCAGACGATCGAGCAAGCGCGCCGGCAACTCGGCCAATGGCTCCAGGGAACGCATATGCAGCACGCCCTGCTCTTCAGTGACCGCCACCGGGGCGTGGCCGATGGAGACCTCGCGGTAGCGCGGTGCGGGCTGGGGTTGCGGTCTGAATTCGGAACTCACAAGGGTGTCCTCCAGCAAGGCGGATCACAGCCGCCTTGTTATTGTTATGTCGCGACGCCTGCTCAGATCGGGTAATGCCGCGGCCCGTTCTGCAAGGTCACCCAGCGCAATTGCGTGAAGTGTTCAATCGACGCCTTGCCGCCAAAGCTGCCGTAACCGCTGGACTTGACCCCGCCAAAGGGCATCTGCGCCTCGTCATGCACGGTCGGCCCGTTGATGTGGCAAATGCCCGACTCCACCCGCTGCGCCAGCGCCAGCGCACGCCCGGTGTCGCGGCTGAAGATCGCCGCCGACAGGCCGAACTCGGAGTCGTTGGCCAGGCGCAGCAGTGCTTCATCACCGTCACCGCGCAGCAACACCGCCACCGGGCCGAAGGATTCTTCGCGGTACAAGCGCATGTTCTCGGTGACGCCATCGATCAGGGTCGGCTGCAGGATGCTGCCCTCCAACTGGCCGCCCGCGACCAGCCGTGCGCCCTTGCCCAGCGCATCGTCGATCAGGGCCTTGATGCGCGTACCGGCGCTGGCATCCACCAGGGAACCCAAGACCGAATCTGCCGCCGCGGGGTCACCGGCGCGCAGGCTGGCGACCTTGGCGGTCAGCTTGGCGATAAACGCATCGGCGACCTTGGCATCGACAATCAGGCGCTCGGTGGACATGCAAATCTGCCCCTGGTTGAAGTAGGCACCAAACGCTGCCGCGGCAACCGCCGCATCCAGGTCGGCGTCGTCGAGCACCAGGAGCGGCGCCTTGCCGCCCAACTCCAGCAAGGCCGGCTTGAGGTGACGCGCCGAGAGTTCGCCGACAATCCGCCCGACATGGGTCGAGCCGGTGAAGTTGACCCGGCGCACCGCCGGGTTGGCGATCAGCCGTTCGACAATCGCGGCGGCATCGGCCGGTGCGTTGCTGATGACGTTGACCACGCCATCGCCCAGCCCGGCATCCTGCAAGACCTGGCCAATCAGGCGATGCACTGCCGGGCTTAACTCCGAAGCCTTGAGCACCACGGTATTGCCGCAGGCCAGCGGCATGGCGATAGCGCGCGTGGCGAGGATGACCGGGGCATTCCACGGCGCAATCCCCAGCACCACGCCGCACGGCTGACGCAGGGCCATGGCGAAACTGCCGGGGACATCGGAGGGGATCACTTCACCGGTGATCTGGGTGGTCATCGACGCTGCTTCACGCAGCATGTTGGCCGCCAGGCGCACGTTGAAGCCATACCAGTTGGCCATGGCGCCGGTTTCGCCGGCGGCGGCAATGAATTCGGCGCTGCGCGCCTGCAAGTGCTCGGCCGCCTTGAGCAACCGGGTGCGGCGTTCGTTCGGCGCCAGCGCGGCCCAGCCGGGGAACGCCGCCTGGGCTGCGGCCACGGCGGCGTCGGCATCGTCCAGGGTCGCGGCGGCAACCCGCGAAACCACTTCACCGGTCACCGGGTTGCGACGCTCGAAGGTTCGACCGTCACGGGCGGGGCACGACCGGCCGCCGATCAACAGGGGCACGTCCAGCATGGTGATTCCTCTTTATTGTCTTTATGGGGAATGCATTCAAGCGATGTCACAGTAGCGCCAGGGTGAGGCGGCGAACAGCGGGATGCGCCCGCCATTCGCCAGCCAGCCTCAGCGTTTGTACGTCTGCAGGCCGGGCTTGATGCTCTTGTCGTCGAGGAACTGCTTCATGCCCTGCTCGCGGCCGCCTTCGGTGTCGAGCAAGCGCGACTGATCGAGCTTGGCGTAGAGGTAATCCTCGTTCTGCTCCCAGGTCAGTTCGCGGCAACGCTTGAAGCCATGCTTGGCCGCCCGCAGCACCACCGGGTTTTTCTCCAGCAGGTTGCGCGCCAGTTCGATGGTCACTTCGCGCAGTTGCGCCAGCGGTACGCTTTCGTTGACCAGGCCCATCTCGGCGGCCTTCTGCCCGCCGAAGGTCTTGCCGGTCATGATGTAGTACAGCGATTGACGATGGCCCACGGTGTCGGCCATGGCCTTGCTCACCAGGTTGCCCGGTGGGATGCCCCAGTTGATTTCCGAGAGGCCGAAGGTGGCTTCGTCGGCGCAGATCGCCAGGTCGCACGCCACCAATGGGCTGAAGCCGCCGCCGAAGCACCAGCCATTGACCATGGCGATGGTGGGCTTGGCGTACATGCGCAGCAGTTTCCATTGCCATTGCGAGGCTTCGCGGCGGATTTTCTCCTGGAGGATTTCCGGGCCGGCATCCACTTCGCGAAAGTATTCCTTGAGGTCCATGCCGGCGGTCCAGGCTTCACCGGCACCGGTCAGTACCAGTACGCCGGCGTCGGGGTCCTGCTCCAGGGTTTCCAGGACGTCGATCATTTCGCGGTTCAGGGTCGGGCTCATGGCGTTGCGTTTTTCCGGGCGATTGAGAATGACCCAGGCAATGCCTTCCTCGATTTCAACCTTGACGGTGGTCCAACGGCCTTCGTAATTGCTCATGACGGTACGCTCTTGTTCTTGGTTGGAAGATGATTCGAAATTAAACCGCAAATATAGTTATGTCAATTAACTATTAACCTTGATAACCAATATTTTCCCCTTGTAAAACCTAAGCCGCTCGGGCGTTATGAAAAGCCGGCATAGCCATGGCTCGCGAACCTCGGCAAACTAGATAGCTTTCTTAACCTCCACCTTCTGAGGATTGCACTGTCAATGGCCAAGCCTTCCAACATCGCCGACGCCAACCTGGCCCTGCCCGACACCACCGAGGGGCGTGCGCCGCTGGATTCGGCCCTGGACGACCTGATCGGTTACGCCATACGGCGTGCGCAGCTCAAGCTGTTCCAGAACCTGATCGGTCGGCTTGCCGAGCACGACCTGCGCCCCGCTCAGTTCTCGGCCCTGGCGATCATCGAGCAGAATCCCGGCCTGATGCAGACCGACCTGGCTCGCGCGCTGGCGATTGAGCCGCCCCAGGTGGTGCCGTTGCTGAACAAGCTGGAAAGCCGCGCCCTCGCCGTGCGTGTGCGCTGCAAACCAGACAAGCGCTCCTATGGGATCTTCCTCAGCAAGACCGGCGAAACTCTGCTCAAGGCGCTCAAAGAGATCGCCGTCCAGAGTGACCTGGACTCCACCGCAGCCCTGGACGCTGAGGAACGTGCAGAGCTGCTGCGCTTGCTGAAGAAGGTGTATCAGGACTGACGGCTTACCAGAGCGCCACGGTGTAGAGCACCAGGAAACGGGTCTGGTTTTCATCGCGAAATGCCGCGCCAGCCGGGAAGTCATTGCGATAGATCGACTTGCGCGCCAGCAGCCCGACGTTCTTCAGCGGGCCGCTCTGGATCACGTAGCCCAGCTCCATCTGGAACTCGCGCTCCTTGCGATCCTCGGCGTTGAATGCCGCCAGCTCGATGTTATCGCCGCGCACGTAACGCAGCCGGCCCTTCAGGCCCGGTAAACCGGAAGCCGCGAAGTCATAGTCGTAGATCGCCTGCCAGGTGCGCTCCTTGGCGTTGAGAAAGTCCGAACTCATGGTCAGTTCGCTCATGCCCATCAGCTCCGTCCCGGAGATATAGGGCGTGGCCGTCTCCCCACTGGAATGCATGTAGCCCAGGCTGAATTTGTGACCGCCCAGGCGGTAGCCAAACAACGCTGAGAGGTTGCGGTTATCCACGTTCCCCGCCTTGGCACTGCCGTCCTCGCGACTGAAGAAACTGCGCAAGTCGCTGGTGAGCACGCCATCGCCCACGGGCAGATTGTGCAGCAACGCCAGGGTGTCCTGCTGGTAGAGGTCGGCTATCTGCGAGTGATAGGCGCGCAGGCTGAGGTCTTTGTTGACCTGGTAGTCACCGCCGACGTAAGCCAGGTGCGAGGTGGTGGCGGTGGCGTTGAAACGCCGGTTGGGCGAGGCGATGGTCATGGCCTGGTAGCTGGTGGAGTCGCGTTTGTTGATGCGGTCGATATAGCCGGTATTGAAGGTCAGGCCGTCGATATCCTTGGAGCTCAAGGTGGTGCCGCGAAAGGTTTGCGGCAGCAGGCGCGACGGGCTGGCAAAGGCGAACGGCAGGAAGATCGACACGTCACCGGTCTTCACGGTGGTTTGGGCAAACCGCATCTTGGCGGTCGGCGCCAGGCGCGAGTACTCATCGGCGGCACGCTTGTCGCTGGCCGACACCGGCAACAACTCGGTGCCGCTGCGGTCCGGCGAAGAATCGAGCTTGACCCCCATCAACCCGCGCACATCCAGGCCAAAGCCCAGCGGGCCCGGGGTGTACCCCGATTCCAGGTTGAGGATGAACGCCTGGGCCCATTCTCGCGCAGCGGTCTTTGCACCGTCGTCCTTGTAGTCGCGATCCAGATAGTAATTGCGCAGGGTCAAGGTGCCGTGGCTGTCGTCGATAAAGCCGGCCGCCCACAGCTGGGAGGGCAACACGCTCAAGGCCAGCAACGCCATGACCAGGCCTGGCTTGCGGTTCGACACACAGGAGACGGACGCCACTGCAACGGCGTCCTCCATCGGGAGTTTTGGCATGTTCGTTGTCCATTTTTTGTTGTTGTTTTTGGGGGTGGCACACGCTCGGCCCGTTCGGCTTCGCCAATAGAGAATGGAAACAGCCGACGGCACTCGTCAACAGCAACTGACCGATAATCGAACATTAATAAAGCTATCTATTTTTATGATGAACACTGACACGCATCACAACATCATGAATTCAAAGCACTTATTTACTGTTTTTAGCATTTTTAATACGCCATTCATTTTTTAGTTATCTTTGTTATCTTAATCAGCAGCAGCCACTTGCGCTCGCCACCACAACAAAAACAACAACAATGAGGTTTGCCCATGGACAGTCCATCGCGTCGTTCGACGCTGACTATCGCGTTGTGCTTTATCGTTGCGCTGATCGAAGGGTTCGATCTGCAAGCCGCCGGAACCGCCGCCGCGGGGTTGCGCCAGAGTTTTGCCCTGGACCCGAAGATGCTCGGTTGGGTGTTCAGCGTCGGGATCATTGGCCTGCTGCCGGGGGCGTTCTTCGGTGGCTGGGTCGCCGACCGAATCGGGCGCAAGAAAATCCTGGTGATCGCCGTGCTGCTGTTCGGGCTGTTCTCGCTTTGCACCGCGTTTGTCGAAAGCTACTCGAACCTGCTGTTGGTGCGCTTTCTGACCGGCCTCGGGCTGGGTGCCGCGCTGCCCAACCTGATCGCGCTGTGCGCCGAAGCGGTCAGCGAACGCAGCCGGGGCACCGCCATCAGTGTGATGTACTGCGGCGTGCCGTTGGGCGGCGCATTGGCGGCGGTGGTGGCGATGTTTTCCAGTGAACACTGGCAGACCACCTTTATCATCGGCGGCCTGGCGCCCTTGCTGGCCGTGCCGTTGATGATCCTGCTGCTGCCCGAGTCCAATGCCTTTCGCCAACAGCTCGACAATACCCTCAGTGCCCGCCCCTCCACTCGCCAGGCGCTGTTCGGCGAAGGGCGCGCAGGCACCACGCTGGCCTTGTGGCTCAGCTACTTCTTCACCCTGACTGTGATGTACATGCTGCTCAACTGGCTGCCGTCGTTGTTGCTCGAACAAGGCTTCAGCAAACCCCAGGCGGGCATGGTGCAGATGCTGTTCAACATCGGCGGCGCCCTTGGCTCGCTGCTCGGCGGTGTCCTGCTGGACCGCTGCAATGCCCTCAGAGTGGTGCTGTTCGTGTATGCCGGGCTGCTCGCGGCCCTGGCCGGGGTCGGGCTGTCGGTGGGCATCGTGCCCATGGCCATCGCCGGTTTCGCCGCGGGCTTGTTCGTCATGGCCGCGCAGTTGGTGCTCTATGCGTCGGCACCGCCCTCCTATCCAACGGCGGTACGCGCCACCGGTGTCGGTGCGGCCGTGGCCATCGGCCGGCTGGGCTCGGTGGCCGGACCGCTGGCGGCGGGACAACTGCTCGCCGCAGGTGCGGGCACCACAGGCGTCCTGCTGGCGACCTCCCCCGGGTTGGCGATCGCGGCGCTGGCTATCATCACCGTCATGGTGCGTAAGGCGCCACTGAACCTGTCCACCCCGGAAGCGGCCGGGCACACCAAAGCCTAGAACTTGTGCAGCCAATTGAGCACCAGTTTGTTGCCCTCGGTGCGGTTCTCAGCCTGCTGTTCAAAGTAGGCGTTCACCGATAGCACGTTCTCCTTGTTGAAGGCGTATAACAGGCCTGGGCCCATGGCCCAGACCTTCTCCCGGCGCCCGCTCACGGCGTGCCCGTCCACCTGGGTGTCGGTGATCTGCTTCAACCAGTAGCCGTTCACCCCCACGCTCAGTTGCTGGCTCAAGGCATATTGCACGGTCAGGTTGGCATGCAACGCCTGGCCGGCCTGGGTATCGGAAACATCCCCAAAGCCGGCCTGCGGCTCATCATTCTTGCCATTCCACAGGTACATGAAACGCCCGCTCGCCGACCACTTCGGGCTGAACCAGTACGTTGCCGCGTAATACGGGTTGAATGACCAGAAGTTGCTGCCGGGGTTGATCGAGCGCTTGCGGTCATAGGCCCCCACCGGCACCGAGATATCGGCTTCGACACGTTGGGTCAACAACGGGCTGCCATCGGCGCGGCTCAGGGTCGGCAGTTGCAGGAAGGGCCCCACAGTCACATCACCAAACCCGGCGCGAGAACTCAGCGCCGCATTGTTCAAACCGTCGTCGACATCTGCGTGGACCAGGGAGGTGTTGATCAGGGTGAGTCCCGGCATTGCACCATTGGCCAGGGGTTGCCCGAGGTAGATGATCTGCGTGGTGGGCGCCACCACGTCCAGGTCCTGCCTGGGCAACGCTAGCTTGTGACCGTTGGCGTCATTGAAGCGGCTGGCCCGGGAGTACGTCAGGTATTCCTCCAGGTACCAGCCGGGGCCGGCCGGGGCCGGTGAGCCGTCGTAGAAACTGGTGCTACCGAGGTTGAGCCCGGGCAGGTCGTAAGCGTGTGCAATCGATGACAGTGCGACAAAAGGCATGGCCGCAACCGTCCGCAAGATAGGCTTGAGCATCTTGGATGTCCTGTATTTTTGTTGTTGTTCAAGACCCCCGGCGCGGAAGCGCCGCGCCGGGGTTTAGCGCCGTTGCAAGCGCTACACGTAGGTCGCGGCCAAGCCACCGTCCACCGGCAGATTGACCCCGTTGACCCAGCGCGCGGCGTCCGAGCAGAGGAAGGCAATCACCGCCGCCACCTCATCGGCCAGGGCTGGCCGGGTCATGCGCTGGCTGTCTGCGGCCACCCGTTCCGGCCCGAGCATGCTGACGAAATCGCCGAGAATCGGGGTAAACACCGGCCCCGGCGCGACGCAGTTGATGCGTACCGAGTGATCGCGAAACCAGCCCTGGGATTGCTGGAAGCTCCACACGATCAGCGCTTCCTTGAAGTACTGATAACAGTTGTCCTGCTCCACCGGGTTGGCCGCCAGCCACTGCTGCCCGGTCTCGAAGCTTGGCGTCGCGGCCAGGGCCTTGTGCCGCTCCAGCCGTTGCGGCCATTGCGCGCCGAGGACCGAGGCGACATTGACGATGCTGCCGCCCGCCGGCATGCGTGGCAGCAGCGATTGGGTCAGGTGCCGCAGCCCCAGGTAATTGACCGTGGCCACCGCTTGCAAGGGCGCCGTACCGGGCACGCCGGCAATGTTGCACAGCCCATCGATGCGCGCCGGCAGGCGTGCCACCAGCGCATCGATGCTGGCAGGGTCGCCCAGGTCAGCCTGGAAAAAGCTATCCAGGGTCAGTTGCGGTGCATGGCGATCAACGCCGATCACCGTGGCCCCCTGGAAGCGCGCAAGCCGCGCCAGCTCGGCGCCAATGCCGGAAGCGACGCCAGTGACGATCAAGGTTTTGTTCTGCAGGTTCATGTTCAAGCCCTCTTGTTTTTGTATAGGCATGGGTGGATCAAACCGATGAGCCAGGGCTCAGAACGGATAGGCAGGCGGTGTATTTTTCAGCGTGACCCACTGCCACTGGCTGTACTCATCCCAGTCGGCCGGCCCGCCCACGCTGCCGCCATTACCGGAGGCTCCGCGCCCGCCGAACGGGTTGACGCATTCGTCGGCCACGGTCTGGTCGTTGATGTGCAACAGGCCGCAGTCAAGCCGCTCGCCGATGGCCATGGCGCGCCCGACCGACGGCGAAATGATGGCGGCCGACAGGCCGTACTCGGTGCGGTTGGCCAGTTCGATGGCCTCCTCGTCCGTGGCGAAGCTGACCACCGTGGCCACCGGGCCGAAGATTTCATCCTCAAACGCGCGCATACCCGGACGCACGCCACTGAGCACGGTGGGCTGGTAGAACAACCGGTCATATTCGCCGCCCGCCTCCAACCGCGCGCCCGCTTGCAGGCTGTCGCTGACGATTGCGTGTACGCGCTGCAATTGCCGTTGGTTGATCAATGGGCCGAGCGCGGCCTCACCGCGGGCGGCATTGCCCACCGTCAACGCCCGGGCCTTGTCCACCAACTTGCGCGTGAGGCGTTCGGCGATGGATTCATGGGCGAGAATCAAGCCGGTCGCCATGCAGATCTGCCCCTGGTGCATCCAGGCGCCCCAGGCGGCATTGCTCGCGGCCAGGTCGAGGTCGGCGTCTTCGAGAATGATCAGCGGGTTTTTGCCGCCCAGTTCCAGCGCGACTTTTTTCAGGTGTCGCCCCGCCACTTCGGCGACTTTGCGCCCCGCCGCCGTGGATCCGGTGAACGCAATCATCCGCACATTCGGATCGCGGCACAGCGCCTCCCCCTCCGGCGCAGCGCCGGGCAACACCTGCAGCAGGCCCTTGGGCAAGCCCGCCTCCTCGAACAGCCGGGCGATGAGAAAACCACCGCTGACCGGCGTCTGCGGGTCGGGCTTGAGCACCACCGCATTGCCCGCCGCCAGCGCCGGCGCCACCGAGCGCAGCGACAGGATCAGCGGAAAATTGAACGGCGAAATCACCCCGACCACGCCATGGGGCTGACGCCGCGCATAGGACAGGCGCCCGGCTTCACTGGGCAGCACCACCCCGTGCGGTTGGGACAACAGCCCCGCCGCCTGATGCAGCAGCACTATCGCTTCGCGCACTTCGTGTTCACCCTTGAACAACGCGCCGCCGGTTTCCCGCGCGACATACAGCGCCAGTTCCGCGAAGGACTGCTGAGCCAGGTCCGCCGCCTTGCGAAACACCTCGGCGCGCTCCCGTGGACCGAATGCAGCCCATGCCGGCTGCGCCAGGGCCGCGTTGCGGCAGGCGATGGCGATGTCGGCCGGGGTGGCCATGGCGCAGCGCATCAGGGGTTCGCCGGTGGCGGGTTCGATCACTGGGATCACGGACCCCGAGGCGGGTATCCAATCGCCGTTGAACAGGCATTCGGACGCAATGGCCCGCTGTAGAAAGTGAGTGGTTTCAGACACTGACATGGCAACTCCGAGTTCTTGTAATTGTCATCGCCTGCACAGGGTGCAAACGCCGCATCAAGCCTTGAGCAAAGGCTGTGCCGCTTGCGCGCAAAGCTGCTGACGTAACGCGTCGAGGGCTCTGGGTCGCAGCCCGCCGCGCTGCGCTCACCCCCCACCGAGCGGTTGCCTGCAAGAACCGGGGCCCTGCCACTTGTTCAATTGATAAGGTTATGTTTAATAACTATCTGAGCAGTTACTCATATCGTTCACTCGCTTTGCAGGGGCATAACAATGACTAATCCCCCCAGTGCGCTGCCCGACGACCGGGTGGCCAATGCGGCCTTCCATCCGCGCGGCGACAGCCGCCAACTCAGTGCCGGCAGCTCGCCCACGCCGGCGGAACTGACCGACTGCCTGTTTTTTTCTCCCGAAGACGGGCGTATCTGGCTCAACGATCAACGCATGTTGTTGCTGCACAGTTCGTCGTTCGGCGCCCTGCGCGGGGAGGTCATCGAACGCCTGGGCCTGGAGCAGGCGCGCGGCCTGTTCACCCGCACCGGTTATGCCTCCGGCGCGCGGGATGCGCGGTTGATACGCGAGCGCTGGCCACAGGCCGATGCCGCCGCGGTGTTTCGCGCCGGGACACACCTGCACACCCTGGAGGGCATGACCAAGGTCGAGCCGCTGCACTTCAAGTTCGATGCCGATTCGGGGTTCTATGAAGGTGAGTTCCTCTGGCACCACTCCTGCGAGGCCGATGAGCATGTGGGCGCCTACGGCATCGGCCAGGACCCGGTGTGCTGGACTGAAACCGGCTATGCCATCGGTTTCGTCAGTGGCCTGTTCGGGCAAATGGTGATTTTCCGCGAAGTGGAATGCCGTGGCATGGGCCACCGCAGCTGTCGGGTGATCGGCAAGACGGCCGAGCAATGGGGTGACGTCGAGCAAGACCTGCGCTACCTGAATGTGTCCCAAGCCGTCACCAGCACCACGCTCGCGCCCACGCCCGAGCACCCGGTGAGCCACAGCGCCAGGGCCAACCCGCCGCAAACGCTGGTGGGCGCCAGCGCGGCGTTCAACGCCGCGACACAAGCCCTGCAACGCGTCGCGCTGACCCCGGCAACGGTGTTGATCAGCGGTGAGTCCGGGGTGGGCAAGGAGATGTTTGCGCGCCAGTTGCACCAGCTCAGTCACCGCCATGACGGCCCGTTCGTGGCGCTCAATTGCGCCGCCATTCCGGATAACCTGATCGAGGCCGAACTCTTCGGCGTCGAACGCGGTGCCTATACCGGCGCGACGCACTCGCGCCCTGGACGTTTCGAACGGGCCCAGGGCGGCACGCTGTTCCTGGATGAAATCACCAGCCTCAGCCTGGGCGGGCAGAGCAAGTTGCTGCGGGCCCTGCAGGAGCGGGAAGTCGAACGGGTCGGCGGCGTGCGCGGTATCAAGGTGGATGTGCGCGTGGTCGCCGCCACCAATATCGACCTGCGTAAAGCCGTGGCTGACGGTACGTTTCGTGAAGACCTGTTCTACCGGCTGAATGTCTACCCCATCGCCCTGCCACCGCTACGCGAACGCAGGGACGACATCCCGCTGCTGATCAACGCATTCCTCACGCGCTTCTGCCAGGAATACGCGCGAACGCCGGCGGGCCTGACCATGCGCGCCCTGAAGGTTTTGCTGCGCTATGACTTCGCGGGCAATGTACGCGAGCTGCAAAACCTGATCGAACGCGGCCTGATCGCCAGTGACGAAGGCCAAGCGATTGACCTGGTGCACCTGTTTCGCAACGAGCCGATGCCCGCCGATCCCTATGGCCTGGACGACCACGGCAGCCTGTCAAACAGCGGGCCGCAGCTAACCACCACAGCGCCCCGCCCTGCACTGCTGGACACCCTTGGCCAGCTGGACCAGGGGTTTTCCATCGACGGCCTTGAATCGCGCCTGATCAATGAAGCGCTGCAACAAAACGCCGGCAACCTGGCCGCCGCCGCCAGGCTCGTGGGGCTCAGCCGCGCTCAATTTGCCTACCGATTGAAGAAGCATCAGCGGCAAACCCCTTGAATGGCAATTAGTGCTTTAAAAGCTTTACCCAATTAAGTATTTTGCAGGGATACCGGGGCGACAAACGCCCCTCTTTTTACTCGTGACAAGGATCTCCTGTGAGCGGACTGCGTGAACGTCAGAAAGCCGAACGCCGGCAAGCTATCAGCAAGGCCGCGATCGAACTGTTTGAGCGCCAGGGTTTCCAGAACACCACCATCGAACAGATCGCCAGCCAGGCCGGGGTATCGCCGCCGACGGTGTTCAAGTACTTCGGCAACAAGCAGGAAATCATCCTGGAAATCCTGCACCACGCCGATCAACGCGCGATCATCGACACCCGCAGCCGGATCCACGAAATAGACGACCCGGTCGAGGCGCTCTGCCACCTGGAACGCCTGCTTACCGGCTATGCGTTGGAAGTCATGCACCCCAGCCTGTGGCGTGAACTGCTGCCGCTGATTCTCTTCGGTGGCAACAATGAACTGCCGGCAGGCTATCGGGCCATGAACGATGCGCTCAGGGCCGAAATCAGCGAATTGCTGCGGGAATTGCAACGGGCCGGCAAGCTGCGCCCGCAGCTCGATGTGGAATTGGCCGCGTTCCTGTTGAACGACTATTCGCACCTGCAACTGTTCAGGCTGGTTAACCAGGAACACCCGGATATCGACGCGCACTCTACCCAGGTCAGGCGTATCACCGAGTTGCTGTTTTACGGCATGCAGGCCTGACCCATTGCGGGGTCAGGCCATACTGATCAGCGGTTGCTCTTGATGGCGGTCCAGGTGCGGGTACGGATACGCTCCACGGCGGCCGGGATCGGCTCCAGGGCGAACAGGGTCTTGCGCGCTTCCTCCGGCACATACATGTTGGGGTCGTTGCGGATGCTGGCGTCCACCAGCGCAGTGGCGTCCTTGTTCGGGTTGGGGTAGCCGATCTTGTTGCTGATGCGCGCAATAACGTCCGGGCGCAGGATGTAATTGATGAACGCATGGGCCTCTGCAGTATCGGGCGCATTGGCCGGGATCATCATCACGTCCGCCCACATCGGCGCGCCTTCCTTGGGCAGTGCCATCTCGACCTTGACGCCCTTGCCGGCGGCATCTGCCAGTCGCGTGGCCAATGCGACACCGCCGGACCAGCCCACACCCACACAGATATCACCGTTGGCCAGGTCCATGCCGTAGCGCGACGAGTTGAAGTAAGTGACGTAAGGGCGAATCTTCATCATCACGGCCTGGGCTTGCGCATAGTCCTCACGCTTCTGGCTATTGGGGTCGAGGCCCTTGTAGTGCAAGGCAATCGGCAGGATCTCGTTGCCGGCGTCGAGGAAACCCACGCCACAACTGGCGAGCTTGGCGAGGTTTTCTTCCTTGAAGATGATGTCCCAGCTGTTCATCTGCACGTCGGCGCCCAAGGCTTTACGCACCTTGTCGACGTTGTAGCCGATCAATGTGGTGCCCCATAGGTACGGCACGGCGTAGCGGTTGCCGGTGTCCCCCACCGCTTCCAGGGATTTCATGAACTCGGGGTCCAGGTGCTGCCAGTTCGGCAACTGCGCGCGGTCCAACGGTTGGACGGCACCGGCGGTGATCAGGTGCCCCAGGTTGGCGGTGCCCGGGAATACCACGTCATACCCGGAGTTTCCCGTCAGCAGCTTGGACTCCATGGTTTCGGCGCTGTCGAATACATCGTAGATCGGGCGGATTCCGGTCTCTTCCTGGAAGCTCTTGAGCACTTCCGGCGGCAGGTATTCGATCCAGTTGTAGATCCTTACGGTTCGTTCTTCGGCCAGGCAAAAACCGCTGATCAACAACGAAGCGACAGTGCCCAACACGGTATTACGCAAAAAACTGTTCATGATAAAAACACTCCAGCGCGGCCGCAAAGGCTCGCGGCACTTAATAGCGATAGGTGAAATACAGTTCCAACGCACTGAAGGTCTGGTCGTCACCGAACACCTGCTTGGCGGCGGCCAGTGGTTTGACCCAGTTATAGGACAGCGACGTATAGAACGACGGCGTGGGCGTCCAGTCGAGGAATATCACGCTCTCATCGGCAAAGCGCCGATCGCGGACCGCCGCGCCCATGTAGTTTTTCTCATCGAGCCAGAACTGGTAGTGAATGGCGCCGAGGGTCAGGGTCTCGTTGAGGTGGGTCTTGAGCGAGAACTGTTGGACATTTTCGTTGCTGTTGAACAGCAGGTAGTTGCCGACCACGTCGCCGACGAGCCACGTACTCCAGTCGACGAAGCCCTTGCTCAACGGGTCCCAGGCTTTCTGGCGGTTATCGCTGAGGTTGTCATCACCGGAAAAGCTCGCGTAGCGATAACCGATGACAGGCGTCAACGGCAACGTGCTGAAGGCATAGTCGGCCTGGCCGTACCAGGCGTTGGCATCGTAATCGACCCCCTCGCCGCTACCGCGCTCCAACGCGTACTCCGCATTCAGAGTCAGCGCCGGTACGCCGGGCACCTTGGCATTGAGCGCCCGCAGGTTGTACACCTGCATGCCGTCGCGACGACGAGGCAGCGTGCTGCCTTTGGGCCCCAGGGCGTTGACCCGCATGGCCATGGCACCCAGGGTCACTTGGTCGTCGAGGTTGTAATCGAGGTTGACGCCGGTCATGCGGAAATCACCCAGGTCATCGTCGGTGCGCAGGGTGAATGCCTGAGACTTCAAGGCGCCATGTTCCCAGGCCAGGATCGCCGAATCCTTGAAGGCGGTTCGAGGGCCCAGCCAGTAGGCGCCGTCCTTGAGCTGGTCCAGGTTGCCGTCCATGACGATGAACCCCGTACCGACCATGTAGTTCTGGCGGCCAGCCGTGAACTTCCACTCACCGGCGCGGAACCCGCCGTACAGTTCTTCAGCGGCAACCTTGCCGTCGGAACTGCGGGTAAAACCGCCCGCGTCGCCGTCGCCGAACGTGCTTGCCGCGACCAGGGAACCGCCGGCCAGCAAGCTGAAATCGGGTTGCAACGCATACTCGAGTTTGACCCCGGGTTTTACGTAGAACTCTTGCCAGTCGATCTTGGTGCCGCCATTTTTACCGTTGCGCGCATCGACCCGGCCGCTGCCGAAGTTGACGCCGCGGGTTGATAGCGTCGCGCCCCCCGCGGTGAGGTTGACTTCGCCCTTGAGATCGCCGTCCTCAAAGGTGTAGCCCGCCAACGCGACGTGGGTGGTCAAGGGTAAGCCGACCGCTATGAGCGCTCGAGAGAAACGCTTGATGAAAACCATAAGAAGCTCCTGTGTGATTATTGTTGTTACAGGGCAGTCAATGGCGACGCAAAGCGCCGCCAACACATGGCAAAGCCAGGTGAATAGAACGCAAGACTCTTATTTTTCGGGGTGTGTCAGTGACTCAGGTGAGCGCTGATAGCGCGCAGCATTCGCACGCTATCGGCATCGAACGGGCCGACCGCATCGGTCAGCGACGATTGCTTGACGATCACGACGCCGGAGGGCTTGTCGATGAACAGGTACTGGCCGTGGATGCCACCGGCCATCAGGGCCTGGCTGTGATCGTTGAACACGTACCACTGGCTTCGATAGGACGCACCCGGTGTCCAGCCGGAAAACTCGGCATTTTGCGCGTAGATCGCCGGATCCCCACCGGCGGCGATACGTGCCACGGTCTCGGGCGACAGCAGCTCAACCCCCTCGTGACAGCCATCGTTGGCCAGCAGACGGCCGAAGCGCGCCATGTCTCTTAACGTCGCACTGAAACCCGCCCCGGCGACGTTACGTCCCCAGGGATCAGCCATGAAATAGCCGTCGCGATCACAGCCCAGCCGGCTCCAGATTTCTGCCAACAACTGGCTGCAGGCCTTGCCCGAGGCGCGCTCCATGACCCAAGCCAAGGCTTCGGTGGTCGCGGTCACATAATGGAAAAAGCCACCGTGGCTGGCGCGCTTTTTGAGGGATGGCAGGTACTGGTACAACGACTCGAATTGAGCGTATTGCGCCGGTGCCGGTTGAAACCCGCAGGCGTAACCGTACTGCGAACTCTCCGAGTTGGGATCGTCGTACACCTCGCTGTAGTCGATGCCCACCGCCATATCGAACAACTGGCGCACCGTCGCATCGCCAAACGCGCTGCCCACCAGTTCGGGCACGTAGTACGCGACGGGTAACCCAGGCTCGAGCACGCCACTGGAAACCAGCTGTTCGCCAAGGGTGCCGATCAGCGATTTGGTCACCGAAAACATGATGTGCCGGTCGCAGGCCTGCTGACCGTTGAAGTAGCGCTCGAACAATACCGTGTCGCCCTGCATCACCAAAAAGGCGTCGGTCTGGCTGGCCTCGAGGTGGTCGATAACGCTGATGCTCAGCCCACACTCACTGTCGAAACACAGCTGGTCCAGCGCATTGGGAGCCTGCTTGAGCGTACCGACCGGCCCTGGGCCCGCCGGTACGTCGATGGTGGGGCGCAAGCGCGCCAGGTTGCGGAACCCCCACTGGCTGAAGGGCGGACGCATCCAGTTGTGCCACGTGACTCGGTGTTCCGGCTCGGCGGGAAAGCCATGCATCAGCAAAGGGGCCGCGCAAGTGGCCGACGACGATTCAGTGGCCTCGACGTAAAGCGTCGCAAGAAAAGACGGGTTTTTATGACTCATCGGGAGATGACCCTGGAGATGACTCTGCATGAGAGCAGATGCGCAGAAATCATTACCCGATATTTATCTTTAGTCAATAAAACTTTTTACTCGATAACACTCACTCCGCTATCGCTGCATCGAGCCGGTCGCCGGCGGTGCGCGGCACATTCGCCGTCATGAAAAGCACACTCCACACCGACCTCAAAAATCAACCGTGGCCGACAACTGCAAGGTGCGCGGAGATCCCGGGGAAAAGGCGCCGTAGGAGGCGACGCCCGACCAGTACTCACGGTCGAATACGTTCTGCACGGTGGCGCGGAACGTCGTAGGTCGCCCTTCTATTTTCGTGGCATAACGCGCGCCCGCATCGATGCGAGTCCAGGCGTCCAGTTCCTGGGTGTTGGCCTGGTTGACGTATTGGCTGTCGGTGTAGATCGCGCCGCCGGTCAAGGTAAAGCCTTCCAGCCATGGGGTATCCCATTCGGCCCAGAGGTTGGCCTGGATGTCGGGTACGCCGACCGGTTTGTTGCCCCGGTTGGCTGCGGTGGCGGACTTCGTCAACTCGCCGTCGAGGAACGTCACGCCCCCCATCAAGCGCGTGCCCGGCGCGACTTCCCCGTACAGGCTCACCTCCACGCCACGGTTGCGTTGCTCCGATTGCACGGAATACACATTGTTGGCACCCAGCTCGCCGCTGGGTTTTTCGATCTGGAACAACGCCACGGTCGTGATGAACGTGTGGTGTTCATACTTCACGCCGAGCTCGTGCTGTTTGGACACATAAGGGGCGAATGTCTGGCCGCCGTTGTTCGCGGTGCCTGGGGCGGTATCGCCCTTGCTCAAGCCCTCGACATAGTTGTAATACAAAGACACGTCATCCCAGGGCTTGACCACGACGCCCAGCAACGGCGTCGTGACAGTGTCTTTGTTGCGGGAGCTGACAGCCCCGGCGGCATTGTAGTTACGCGACTCGATCGCTTGCCGGCGCAGGCCGAGGGTCAGTTGGAGGCGGTCGTCCAGCATGCCCAGGGTGTCCGTCAGTGCGACGCCGGACAGTTCCGTTTCCGAAATGCGCAGCACTTTGGGGGCGTCGAGGTATTGCTTGGGCGTATCCACCGGGTGATAGATGTTGGAGCGGATCTCCTTACCATTGGTGATGCCTCGGGACAGTTCGTCCCGGTAACGGGTCGCCATCAGCGTGGTCATGTGCGTCACCGGCCCGGTGGCGAACAGCCCGCGAAGGCCCACATCGGCGGTCGAACGGTCGACGTTGAACTTGTAATAACCCGGGATATTGCTGGTATCGCCGGCGTCGTTGAGGATCCTGGGCACCTGGTCGGACAGGCGCTTCACATCCGACTTGCCCCCGCCGGCATGGGCGAACACGGTCAGCGCATCGCTCAAGTCATACTCGCCGCCGAGCAGTGCCGACTGTTCCTTGGTGTCCGACCAACCCCATTTTTGCGGCAGGCTGGTGCGGCCATTGGCGGCAGATGGCACGTCGACGCCCGTTGCGACGGTGAAGGGGCGCGAGGCGCCGTCAAAGTTTTCTTTCTGGCTGATGTAGTCAAGGTTCAGGCGCAACCGCTCGCCGCGATAATCCAAGGCAATGGCCCCGATATCCACCTCGCGCTTCTGATTATCGACGGCGGTGTCGCCGCCCTGGAGGCTGCCGTTGAAGCGCAGGCCAAACTGGTTTTCTTCACCAAAGCGCCGGCTGATGTCCAAGTGGCCGCCCACTTGGGAGTCCGATGCGTAACTGCCGGTAAAGCGCGTCAGGTCTTCATCCAGCGCCCGCTTCGGCACGATGTTGATGACGCCGCCAACGCCACTGTTCGGCGAGACACCGTACATCAGCGCACCGGGCCCCTTGAGCACCTCGATGCGTTCGGCATAGTCGGTGAACGTCCGGTAGTTCGGCGCCACACCGTACACGCCGTCATAGGCCAACTCGCCAAGGTTGCCTTCGCCGATGGCAAACCCACGGATGAAAAACGAATCGACGATACCGCCCGTCTGCCCCGTGGACCGCACCGAAGGATCGCGCTCCAGGGCGTCGGCCGCCGTCACTGTCTGCAGGTCGGCCAGGGTTTTGGCGGTGTAGCTGGTCACACTGAACGGGGCGTCCATCACATCCTTGTTGCCCACCATCCCCAGGCGCGCGCCACGGGCGACCTGCCCGCCGGCCAGTACCGGCGGCAATGCCGTGGGGCCAGCCTCGCGGGCGTCGATGGTGGTGGTGTCGAGGATCAGGCTCTGCGCGCTGTCAGGCGTTGACGCGTCGCCCGCTGCGGGCTGTGGCGTAGCCGCCGAGGCATTGGCGCTGCATGCGACCAAGACGACATTCAGCATGGCGCTCCGAATCGCGAGGGTTAACACACGTTCACCATAGGGACGACAGATAACGGGCATGACGAGAGGATCCTTTCAACGTAGGAAAATGGGAATCACTCCTAATGCCAGCCGACTTGCGAAAAAGTATCATCCCTCCCTGTTTTTTTACCGGGTTCATCCGCCGAGGCCGTCTCATGTCCCATGCAGGTGTCATTCAGGGTTCAAGTGTCAGGACCCTTGTTTATCTTTTGTTCGCGATCCAACTGGTCTCCATGGGCGCGATGGAAATGAGCGGGCCGTTCTGGCCCGTACACCTGCGCGGGCTGGCCTCTTCGGAGGCGCTTTTCAGTTTCGCCAGCATCGCTGTGTACGTGGGACCGATGCTGGGCATCATGCTGACCAGTGCGTTCTGGGGCCGTATCGGCGATCGATACGGGCACAAGTTGATGATGATCCGCGCGCTCGCCGGGTTGTCCTTGACCCAGCTCGGCCTGGCGTTCTTCAGCGACATCTGGGCGATCCTGGCCCTGCGTTTCCTGCAGGGTGCCTTCGCGGGCTACATTGCCCCGGCGCAGGCCTACGGCGTGAGTATCGAAAGCCCGTCGCGCCGGGCCCGGCTGTTCGCGATTCTGCAGATCTCGACCAACGTCGGCTCGTTGCTGGGCGCCGTGCTCGGCGGCCTGATTCTCGATTACGCGACGTTTTTCTGGATCAATATCGTGGCCTCGGTGTTATGCGCCGCCTGCACGGTGATCGCCGCCATGACACTGCCGGACGTCCCCCCTGTGGAAAAAACCACGCCGGTAAACACCTGCGCCCCCGCCCAGGCCAGCGCTGCCGGCTGGCGTGGCTCGCCCCTGCTGTCGCTGTTGGGCATCATGGGGATTCTGCTGTTGGCGCGAATGCTGCCCCAGACTTCGTTCTCGCTTTACGTCAGCTCCACATTCGATGTCAGCCACTCAGTGGTCGGCCTGTGCTACGGGCTATTGGCCCTGGGCTTCATTCTTTCGGCGACGGCATGGTCGCGCTACTTCGAGCAGCGCTCTCTACGCCAGACGCTGCAGCGCATCACTTACGTGGTGATCGGTTGCATCGCGCTGACCGCCGTGGCGGGCATTACCCGCAACCCCGTGGTGTTTATCCTGGCCTACTTCGTCTGGGGAGTACTGCTGGGTGCCACGACGCCAGTGCTGATGGCCCTGATCTCGACCACCGCCGACAGTGCCCGACAGGGCTATGTACTGGGTATCGCGCAAAGCACCGCGCAGTTTGCCTCGATTGCCGGTATCTGCATCGGCGGCTTGCTCAGCCAAGCGTATGGACTGCCCTACACGTATCTGTTCGTTTGCCTGGCGTATGCGCTGGCGCTGGTGCTGATCGTCGCTCTGCGTTATTGGCCCGCGGGCAAGCAACCCCACCAAGTCGCGGGTCGGGATTGAACCAGGTGCCTGGCGATGAAGGACACGCCAGCACAGGGGATCGCACCGATCGCGGGGCACTGATCCCCCCTTGCTTTTCAAGCATCTTGTCAACTAGCATTGGGAATACTTCTCAATTAGATGCACGCCCGCGCCATGAGCCAAACCCACTCCGCGAACCACCCGAGTCACCTGCGCGCGATTGAGGCCCTGTACAGCGGGCATCACAGCTGGCTGTACGCGACGCTGAAAAGAAAACTGGGCAACGCCATGGATGCGGCGGATCTGGCGCAGGACACCTTCACTCGCATCCTGGCTTCACAGGTCACGGTAATCGAGCAGCCTCGCGCCTACTTGAGCTGCGTGGCCAAGGGCATCCTGATCAACTGGTACCAACGCAAGGCGCTGGAGCGTGCCTACCTGGAGGCACTCGCCAACGCGCCCGCACAGGATGTGCCGTCGCCTGAATCGCACTTCATGGTGCTGGAAACCCTGCACGAAATCGACGCCATGCTCGATGCCCTGCCGCCGCTGGTGAAGCGGGCGTTCCTGCTGTCGCAGATCAACGGGCTGAAATACGACGACATCGCCAAGCAACTGGACGTCTCGCTGATCACCGTCAAACGCTACATGAAGCAAGCGTTCCTGCACTGCATGATGATGGTCGAATAGATGCGCTCGCTGCGCAGAGAGCCACCGCTGAATCCCGACGTGCTTGAAGAAGCCGCCGAATGGCTGATGCGTTTGAGCGACAACGGGTTGAGCGACAGCGAGCGTGCCGAGTGGGAGCGCTGGAAGGTCAGCAGCCCCGAGCGCGATCGCGCGTGGTCGCGGGCGCAATTGCTGCAAAGCAAGCTGGGCGGCTTGCCGTCTTCCCTGGCGATGTCGGCGCTGGATCGGCCAAGCAATCCGGAGCGGCGTGCGGCCCTGGGTAAATTGGCCCTGCTGCTGGCGGTGATACCGGCGGGTTGGGGCAGTTGGAAGCTGGTGGAGTCAGGCCGATGGTCGTCCGACTACCGCACGGCCGTGGGCCAACGGCGCGAATTGACCCTGGCCGATGGCTCACGCATCACGTTGAATACCGACACCGCCATGGATGTGCTGTTTGATGGCCAACAGCGGCTGATCCATCTGCGCGAAGGCGAAATACTGGTGCAGACCGCACCAGATACCGCTTCCATCCCCCGCCCCTTCCTCGTCATCACCCGACAGGGCCGCATGCAGGCCCTGGGCACGCGCTTTACCGTGCGTGAACTGGGCCCGCGTACCCAGCTCGCCGTACTGGAAGGCGCAGTGAAAGTGGAACTCGCCGAAAACCGCCAAACCGCGCCGCTGATCGTCAACGCCGGGCAGCGCACCGACTTTTCCTCACAGACCTTTGGAGCGCTGACTGCCGCCGGTCGCTACGTCGGTGCCTGGGCCCAGGGCATGCTGATGGCGGACAAGATGCGCCTGGCGGATTTCGTTGCCGAGCTGGCGCGTTATCGTCGTGGTTTTGTGCGCTGTGATCCGGCCATTGCCGACCTGCGCGTCTCCGGTGCCTTCCCGATCAGCGATACCCAACGCACCTTGAACATGCTGGTGCAAACCTACCCGGTGCTCGCCACCGGCCATTTGAACGGGTATTGGGTCACGCTGTCGCCCGCCTGACGCCGCGAAGGCAAACCTCGCAAAAAAATAAAGCGTTGCCTGGCTGATACTTTTTTTGATCTCAACTGGCAATGAAGGAACAGCCACTTCCTCTCGCCACAGGGCCCCCCATTGATGCCGGTCATTCGCAGCGCGTTGCTCAGCCTGACCCTGATCGGTGCGGCCTGCCCTTTGGCCCGGGCGGACGCGCCGGTGCAGCTGGATTCAGTGACCGTGCGCGCGTACAACCTTGCCCCCGGACCGCTCGGCGCAACCTTGTCGAGCTTTGCCGTGGAGGCCGGCATTGCCTTGTCCTTCGAGCCGTCGATCACTGAAGGGTTGATCAGCCCAAGGCTTTCTGGAAATTACTCGACCCAGGCAGCAGTCGCGCATTTGCTGGCCGGCAGTGGCCTGGACATGCTGCTGCGCAACGACGGCAGCTACACCTTGGCACTCCGCAGGGTCACCCTGGCGCAGACCACGATCAGTGGCCACGACCAGCCGGCCGAGACCTTGCCCCCGGTGTATCCGGGGGGCCAGGTGGCCGCGGGAGGACGCCTGGGCATGCTGGGTAATACCGATGTAATGGACGCGCCCTTCAGCGTCAGCACTTACACCTCATCGCTGATCAAGGACCAACAGGCAACGACCGTGGGCGACGTGCTGGAGCGCGATTCGTCGGTCCGCGCCACCGGGCAGACCGGCGGGATTGTCGATTCTTTTTTTATCCGTGGGTTTCCGGTCGGCGAAGGCAACCTCGGTGAGCTGGCCTTCGACGGTGTCTATGGCGTGGCCTCCAACTATCGGGTGTTCACCGAATACGCCGAACGCATCGAGGTCGTCAAAGGCCCGAGCGCACTGCTCTACGGCATGTCGCCCAACAGTGCCGTCGGCGGGGTGATCAATGTGGTGCCCAAGCGCTCCCTGGATGAAGACTTGACGCGGTTCACCGCCAGTTACGCCCAGGATGCGCAACTGGGGAATCATATCGACATCAGCCGGCGCTTTGGCGAGGAACGCCGATGGGGGGTGCGGGTCAACGCCAGTGTCCAGCAAGGCAACACCGTGATCGACGACCAATCGCGCGCCGTCGGGCTCGGCGCCGTGTCCCTGGACTACCGGTCCGATCGCCTGCGAGGCAGCCTGGACCTGATCTCCCAGCAAGAAAAGTTCGACGCGGCATCTCGACCGTTCCTGATCGACACGGGCGTGGAGATACCTTCCGCCGCCAATGGGCGGACCAATGTGAGCCAAGACTGGGGCTGGTCCGAAACCCGTGATAAATCCGCGTTGCTCAGCGGTGAATACGACCTCACCGACGCCTTGACCGTCTTCGCCCATGCCGGTGGCGGCAGGTCGGCTGTCGCGCGCATGTCCGACCAGACCCCAACCCTCCTCAACGCCGCCGGCGACACCGCCTCGACACCCGGCTATTACAAGTTCAACGTGCAGCGCTACACCGTCGATGCGGGCACGCGCCTACGCTTCGACACCGGGCCGGTCGGCCACGTCACGGCCCTGCAAGTCTCGCGTTATCGCGACCAGTTGTCCCGTGGCATCACATCCGGCGCGGTCATCCTGTCGAACATCTACCACCCGATCGATCAGCCCAAGCCTTCGATTGCCGAGCCGGATACGCCAAAGGTCTCCGCGACGCAATTATCCGGCATCGCCATCGCCGACACCCTGTCGGTGCTCGAGCAACGCCTGCAGGTCACCTTCGGCCTGCGCAGACAGCATATTGAGTCGAGCAACTACAACGCCTCCGGTACGCTGAGCACGGCGTATGACGGAGGCAAGACCACGCCGCTGTTCGGGGTGGTGGTCAAACCCTGGGACCATGTGTCGCTCTACTACAACTACCTTGAGGGCCTGAGCAAGGGCGACGTCGCCCCGGCCAACGCCGCCAATGCAGGCCAGATCTTCGCCCCTTACGTTTCCCGGCAGCAGGAGATCGGGGTCAAGCTCGACTACGGCACGTTCATGGCGACCCTGGCGCTGTTCCAGATCAAGAAGCCCAGCGGCGAGTTGTCGGGCGGGACGTTTTCGGTGCAAGGCGAACAGCGCAATCGGGGCATCGAGCTGAACCTGTTTGGCGAGGTCGCCCCAGGCGCGCGCCTGCTCGGGGGAGTGACGCTGCTGGATGCACAGTTGACCAAAACCGGCATTGCCGCCAACCGGGGCAACACTCCGGTCGGCGTGCCGGATGTACAAGCCAACCTCTGGGCCGAATGGGACATCCCCTGGGTCGAGGGGCTGACGTTCACCAGTGGCGCGATCTATACCGCCCGCCAGTACGTCAACCAGGCCAACAGCCAACAACTGGATCCCTGGACCCGCATCGACCTCGGCGCACGTTACACCACGCGTATCGCACAGCGGCCGACAACGTTCCGCGCCACGGTGCAAAACCTGTTCGATCGCGAGTACTGGTCGGGTGTCGCCTCTTATGGAGCGTTTTCCCAGGGCTCGCCACGCACGCTTTTACTCTCGGCCACGGTCGACTTCTGACACCTGCAAAGGCTTTAACCATGGTTACCATCGTTCGACGCAGCCACGCCTTCGCGGCGCTGTTAGTGGCTGGCTTGCTCGGGGCTTCACTGCCCGCCCCCGCCGCCGAGGCGGATACCGCGCGCAGTACCGTCACCGACCTGCTCGGCCGCGAGGTCAAGGTCCATCTGCCGGTCAGGCGGATGATTCTCGGGGAGGGTCGCCAGTTGTACCTGGTCGCCGCCCTGGATACGCAAAACCCCATCGAACGCATCGTCGGCTGGCGCAAGGATCTGATCCAGTCGGACCCGGACACCTACGGAGCCTACCTGCGCAAATTTCCCGCCATTGCCAGGATTCCCACCTTTGGCGGTTTTGAAGACGGGACCTTCGACATCGAACAAGCGATCGCCCAACACCCCGACGTGATCATCCTCAACATCGAGGCGCAGCATGCCACCGAGGATGCGCGCTATATCGAGAAGCTCGATGCCCTGGGCATACCGGTGGTGTACGTCGACTTTCGCAATCAACCGATGCAGAACACCGAGCCGACCATGCGCCTGTTCGGCCGACTGTTGGGCAAAGAAGCGCGTGCCGAGGCTTTCATTGATTTTCGCAACCGGCAGATCCGCCGGGTGACCGACGTGATCGCAGCGCAGCAGCCTGTGCGCCCCGCGGTGTTTATCGAACGCATCGGCGGTTACACGGACGATTGCTGCCTGAGCTTCGGCAACGAAAACTTCGGGCTTTTTGTCGACATGGCCGGTGGCGACAATATCGCCAGAGGCATTATCCCCAGCACCTTCGGCCAGTTGAATCCCGAACAGGTCATCGTCGCCAACCCGGCGCACGTGGTAGTCACCAGCGCCAACTGGGAGGCGTTCGCCCCTGGCGGCCATTGGGTCGGCGTCGGCCCGGGCGCCGACATGACGCAAGCCCGGCACAAACTGGCCTGGTACACCCAACGGCCAGCCTACGCAGGGATCAAGGCGCAGGACAACCAGGCCTTTCATGCGATCTGGCATCAGTTCTACAACAGCCCTTACCAGTTCGTGGCCATCCAGCAACTGGCCAAATGGTTTCATCCCACGCTGTTTGCCGACCTGGACCCCGAGGCCTCCTTTCGCGAGCTGCACGAGCGGTTTCTGCCGGTACCTTACGAGCCGGGCTATTTCGTCAGCTTGCGCACCCTCGAGGTCAAGCCATGAGCGCACCGAGCGACACCCTGGTGGTGCAGCGCGAGACCTACCGTCGCCTGGTGCTGCGCAAGCGGCTGATCCTCGCCGGGCTGATGACGCTGCTGCTCTGCAGTGTCCTGCTTGACCTGGCCCTGGGCCCGGCGAGTTACAGCCTGCGCGAAGTACTCGGCGCACTGTTTTCACCGGACGACGCTTCGGCGCAGGTGCGCGTGGTGATGTGGGATATCCGCCTGCCTGTCGCCCTGATGGCGGTCGCCGTGGGCGCGGCATTATCACTGGCGGGCGCGCAGATGCAGACCATCCTCAACAACCCGCTGGCCAGCCCCTTCACCCTGGGCATTTCTGCCGCCGCCAGCTTCGGCGCGGCCATGGGCCTGGCGTTTGGCGTGGCCCTGTTCCCATTGGCGGCACAGTACATGGTGCCGGTGAACGCGTTCGTCATGGCCATGCTCTCTGCCTTGCTGATCCACTTCCTGAGCATGCGCCGCGGCGTCACCGCTGAAACCATCGTGCTGCTGGGCATTGCCCTGGTGTTCACGTTCAACGCGTTGTTGGCCCTGGTGCAGTTTTTTGCCACCGAGCAAGCCGTGGCGGCCGTGGTGTTCTGGACCATGGGCAGCCTGACCAAAACCACCTGGCCCAAACTCGGAGTGATCTGCCTGGTGATCGTGGTCACCCTGCCGATTTTCGCCAGGCGCGCCTGGGCCCTCACAGCCCTGAGGCTGGGCGATGACAAGGCCGCCAGTTTTGGTATCAACGTGCGCAGCCTGCGCTTTCAGACGTTGATCATGGTCAGCCTGCTCGCCGCGTTTCCCGTGGCCTTCGTCGGCACCATCGGCTTTATCGGGCTGGTCGGCCCGCACATTGCGCGGATGTTGATTGGTGAAGACCAGCGGTTCTTCCTGCCGGCGTCGCTGCTGACCGGCGCACTGATTCTGTCCGTCAGTTCGGTGGTCAGTAAGACCCTGATTCCGGGCGCGATCTTTCCGATCGGCGTGGTCACATCGTTGATCGGCGTGCCGTTCTTCATATCTCTGATTCTCAGCGGGAAGAAAAACTCATGGTGACGATCCAGCTGGAGAACCTTGGTGCCCGCTACGGTCAGCGCACGATCATCAGCGGTGTCACCACCGGCGCATTTATGGGTGGCCAAGTGGTCGCGGTGGTCGGCCCCAATGCCGCCGGCAAGTCCACCCTGTTCAAGCGCATGGCAGGCTTGATCGACGGCCCCGGCCGGGTGATTCTGCAGGGCTCGAAAAAGGGCGTGCGGGGCATCAGCTACATGCCGCAGGGCTTGAACGGCAGCGCTCGATTGACGGTGTACGAATCGGTGCTTCTGGCACGTAAACAACTGTCGCCCGGCTGGGTCGTCCACGATGATGAGCTGACGCTGGTCGACGAGATATTGCAGGCGCTGGGGATCACCGGCCTGTCCTTTCGCAACCTCGGCGAACTCAGCGGCGGGCAGCAACAGCTCGTGTCCATCGCGCAGACCTTGGTGCGCGAGCCGGAGATCCTGTTGATGGACGAACCCACCAGCGCCCTCGACATGCACCGCCAGGTCCAGGTGTTGGACTTCATGCAGGCATTGGCCCGCCGGCGTCGGGTCATTGTGTTCATCGCCATCCATGACCTGAACCAGGCGTTACGTTTTGCCGATCAGGTGCTGGTCATTGCCGACGGTACCGCACAAGGCAGTGGCGCGAGCCGTGAGGTCATTACAGAACAGATGCTGCGCACTGTGTACAAGGTCCAGGCGCGCATTGAACAGTGCAGTCGCGGGCAGCCTCATATCCTGATCGACGATATTGTTTGAGGGCCGCGAGCACTCCAGCCTGCTATTCCACGGCCGCGCCGGCCATCAGTGCCTGGGCTTCGATGGGCGGCGCATCCGGATAGTGTCAACGGGTAACTTGATCCCGAGGTCGAACCGCGCGGATCAAAAGTCGTCCTTTACGTTGCCATCGTTGATCTTGAACTCCCGGTGTTGCAGATAAACGCTTCGAATGAAGTTGTATTTATCCCCGGTGATGAGCTTTTCAGATTTTATATATTGAGCGCGTCCGTCGATCATGCCCAGCCCGTACAGGCTATTACGCGTCGGAACGTCGCCGATGTAACGAACCGGGTTGGCGTAGATATCGGGAAAGATGGCCGGCGCATCGCGAAGTGTGCTGGGCCCCAAGAGTGGCAGCACAAGATAAGGACCACTACCTACCCCCCAGTAACCGAGGGTTTGGCCGAAATCTTCGTCATTGCGCTGCAGCCCCATGGGCGTCGCGACATCGACCAATCCTGCCAGGCCAATGGTGCTGTTGAGTAAGAAGCGGCTCGTATCAACCCCGGCGCTATAGAACTTGGCTTGAAGTAAGTTGTTCGCCAGGTTCTTGACCTCCCCCAGATTGTTGAAAAAATTATGCACGCCGTCTTGCGCAATGCGCGGGGTGACAAATTGATAACCCTGGGCAAGGGGTTTCAGTGCGTAGGTATCCAGCGTGTCATTGAATGAGAAAATGGGTCGGTTGATACGCTCCCACGGGGCCTTGTCGGAATCCGCCTGGCAAAGGGCTGAAAGCGTTATGAAACAGGCGCAGGTCAGTACCTGAGCGCAACGGCTTAAAGTGGAACGAGATGCACGCATGTTGATTTCCCATTGAATGAAGTCAGCCGATTTGACGCGCGCCAGCCGTTCCATCGCGGCGATTGTGTGTGCAAGAGACAGGGCCATTAATTCCAACCGCCTCCCAACACTTTGTACAACGTGATGCGGTTACTCTGCTCGGTCAGACGCAGGGTGATCAGGTCCTGCTGGGCGCTGTAGAGCGAGCGTTGTGCATCCAGGGCTTCCAGGTAGCTTTGCGACCCGCCCCGGTACAAGGCGTCCGAGAGTTCGAAGCTCTTGCGGCTGGCGTCGGTCAGCGCCTGTTGCGCGGCGATCCGGCGATCCAGGGTGCTGCGCACGGCCAGCGCGTCGGCCACTTCGCGGAACGCGGTCTGCAGGGTCTGCTGATAAGTCTGTATCTGGATGTCGCGCTCGACCTTGGCCGAATCCAGGGTCGCGCGGTTACTCCCGGCGTCGAAAATCGGCACGCTGATGCTCGGGGCAAAGGTCCAGGCACCGCTGCCGGATTTGAACAGGCTGGCCAATGCCGAGCTGGACGAGCCGGCGTTGGCGGTCAGGCTGATGCTGGGGTAAAACGCCGCACGGGCCGCGCCGATGTCGATGTTCGCCGACTTGAGCGTGTGTTCCGCCGACAGTACATCCGGGCGTTGTTGCAAGAGGCTCGACGGCAGGCCCGCCGGTATGTCCACCAGCACCGCCGCCGACGCCAGGTGCGTGCCCGGCAAGAGTGCCTCGGGAAGGTCGCTGCCGACCAACAGGCGCAAGGCATTGCGGTCCTGCAGAATCTGGCTCTCGTAGGACGCCACGTCACCGCGCGCCGACTCGACCGTGGTCTGGGCTTGCGCCACGGACAGCGCGGAGGAGCCGCCCAGGGCATAGCTGTTTTGGGTCAGGTCGTAGGTGGCCAACTGGCTGGTCAGGGTTTGCTGGGCCAGCAGCAGCCGTTCGTTGTCGGCGGCCAGGGTCAGCCAGGCGGTGGCCACTTCGGCCACCAGGCTGATTTGCGTACTGCGTCGGGTTTCCGTCAGCGCCAGGTAGTCTTCCAGCGCCTCATCCCGCAGGTTGCGTAGCCGGCCAAACACGTCCAGTTCATAACTGCTCAAGCCCAATTGCGCACTGTAATCGTGAGTGGTGGCCGCCGTGCCGGTGCTGGACAACGACCCTGGCGTGCGGCTGTGGGTGCCGCTGACGCTGGCATCGATGGTGGGAAACAGGTCCGCGCGCTTGATGCGGTACTGCGCCTGGGCCTTTTCGACATTCAGGCTGGCCAGGCGCAAGTCGCGGTTATTGGCCAGCGCCAACGCCTGCAACTGTGCCAGGCGGCTGTCGGTAAAGAACTGCTGCCATTTGACATCGGCCCCCGCCTGCCCTTTCGGCAGGCTGGCGGTCGGCAGCCATTGCGCGGAAACAGGCGCTTCCGGCCGCTCATACTGGGGCGCCAGGTTGACGCAGCCACCCAGGACCATGGCGGCCAGCAAAGGCCAATGTGACTTGATCATGCATCACCTGTCGGGGCAGATTGACGAGTACTGCGCTCGCTGCCGAAACGGCGGCGGATCAGCACAAAAAACAGCGGTACAAAGAAGATCCCCAGCACCGTGGCGCTGAACATACCGCCCAGCACGCCCGTACCGATGGCCTGACGCCCGGCGGAGCCTGCGCCGCTACTCAAGGCCAGCGGCAACACGCCGAACATGAAGGCCAGGGACGTCATCAGAATCGGCCGCAAGCGTTGGCGCACCGCGATCAGCGTCGCATCGATCAGGCTGTTGCCCTGCTCTTGCAGGTGCTTGGCGAACTCCACGATCAGGATCGCGTTTTTCGCGGCCAGGCCCACGGTGGTCAACAGCCCCACCTGGAAATACACGTCGTTGCTCAACCCGGCGACACGGGTCGCCAGCACTGCACCGATCACCCCCAGGGGGACCACCAGAATCACCGAAAACGGCACCGACCAACTCTCGTAGAGCGCGGCCAGGCACAGGAACACAAACAATACGGAGAGTGCATAGAGCAGCGGAGCCTGGGAGCCGGATAGCCGCAACTGATAGGACTGCCCGGTCCATTCGTAGCCGATGCCCTGGGGCAATTGCCGGACGATGGCTTCCACCGCGTCCATCGCGTCGCCGGAGCTCACGCCTGGCGCGGGGTCACCGACGATTTCCAGGGAGGCGTTCCCGTTATAGCGTTCCAGCAAGGGCGAGCCGTAACTCCAGGTGCTGCTGGCAAACGATGAGAACGGCACCATTTCATTGCTGCTGTTGCGCACGAACCAATGATCAAGGTCCGCGGCCTGCATGCGCGCGGATGCCTGGCCCTGCACGTAGACTTTTTTCACCCGGCCCTGGTTGAGAAAGTCATTCACATACGTACCGCCCAACGCCGTCGACAAGGTGGTGTTGATGTCGCTGGTACTCAGGCTCAGCGCTCCGGCCTTGCGGTCGTCGATGCTGACCTTGAGCTGCGGCGCATCGTCCAGACCGTTGCTGCGAACGCCCAGCAAGCGCGGGTCTTTTCTGGCCAGCTCAAGGAACTGTTCGCGGGCCGCCACCAGCGCATCATGGCCCAGGCCGGCGAGGTCCTTGAGTTGCAGGTCGAACCCCGAGCTCTGGCCCAGGCCGCGCACCGTCGGTGGTTGCATGACGAAAGCGTCGGCATCGCCGATGCTGGAGAGTGCCATGGTCGCCCGTTGGGCAATGGCCGCCGCACCCTGACCGGGCCCACCGCGTTCGTCCCAGTCCTTGAGACGGATAAACGCGCGCGCGGTGTTCTGGCTGTTACCCCCCATGCCCAGCCCGCTGATGCTGATCATCGCTTCGACTTCGGGCTGTTTCAGGATGTAGTCCTCGAACTGCTTGATCACAGCTTGCGTGCGGCTGTCCGTCGCCCCGACTGGCAACTGGATCTGTGCCATGAGGATCCCTTGATCTTCGTCCGGCAGAAACGACGTGGGCAGGCTCATGTACCCCACCGCCATGACCACCAGCACCGCGCCATAGAGCAACAGGCTGCGCCCCCAACGCCGCAGCACCACACCCACCCAGCGCTCGTAACCGGCGCTGGCACGTTCAAAGGTGCGGTTGAACCAGCCGAAGAACCCGTGCTGAGCACCATGCCCGCGGCCATCACGCGTTTTGAGCAACGAAGCGCAGAGCGCCGGGGTCAGGGTCATCGCCACCAGCACCGACAGGACCATCGCCGAAACAATGGTCACCGAGAACTGCCGATAGATAATCCCGGTGGAACCGCCGAAAAACGCCATGGGGATAAACACCGCGCTCAGCACCAGCGTGATGCCGACCAGTGCGCTGCTGATTTCACGCATCGATTGACGCGTGGCCGCCACGGGCGATAGCCCCTCGCCCATCAGCCGCTCAACGTTTTCCACCACCACGATGGCGTCGTCCACCAGCAAGCCGATCGCCAGGACCATGGCAAACATCGTCAAGGTGTTGATCGAATAGCCAAACATCGCCAACACGCCGAACGTGCCCAGCAGCACCACCGGTACGGTAATCGCCGGGATCAGCGTCGCCCGCAGGTTTTGCAGGAACAGGAACATGATCAACACCACCAGCACGATGGCCTCGCCCAAGGCCTTGACCACTTCCTCGATGGACAGGCTGACAAACGGCGTGGTGTCGTAGGCAATCACGTTTTTAAGCTGCATTTCAGTCGGGTAGAACGGCTCCATCTCTTTGAGCTTGGCCTTGACCGCCTTGCCGACGCTCAGCGCATTCGCACCTGCCGCCAGTTGCACGCCCATGGCCGCGGCGGGCTTGCCGTTGAGGGCGCTGCTGATGTCGTAGCTTTCGCTGCCCAGCTCCAAGGTCGCGATATCGCCCAGCAACACCACGGCACCGTCGCTGCTGGACTTGACCACCACGTTGCGAAACTCTTCGACGGTCTGCAGTTTGCTGCGGGCGCTGATCGTGGCGTTCAACTGCTGCCCCTTGATCGCCGGCAAAGCACCCAGCTGCCCGGCGGAGACTTCGGTGTTCTGCGCCTCCAGGGCACTGCTGACGTCCGAAGGCATCAGCGCGTATTTTTCCAACAGGGCCGGGTCCAGCCAGATACGCATGGCATAGCCTGATCCCAGAGTCTGCACATCGCCGACGCCGTCTATGCGGCTGATGGAGTCGAGCAAGGTGGTGGAAATGTAGTCGCCGATCTGAGTCCCGGTAACGCTGGGGTCATCCGATGCCAGGGCGACAATCATCAGGAAGTCCGAGCCACCCTTGGTCACGGTCAGGCCTTCGCTTTGTACCGATTGCGGCAGTCTCGACTCGGCTTGTTGCAGCTTGTTCTGCACCTGCATCTGGGCCACATCCGGGTCGGTGCCGGCGGTAAAGGTCAAGCTGATGCTGGCGCTGCCCGCCGAACTGCTGTTGGCCGACATGTAGGTCAGGTTATCCAGGCCTTTCATCTGCTGTTCGATGACCTGGGTCACCGAGTCTTCCACGGTCTTGGCCGAGGCCCCAGTGTAGGTCGCGGAAATCTTCACCGTGGGCGGCGCGATGTCGGGGTATTGCTCCAACGGCAACTGGCTGATGGACAGGCTGCCGCCGAGCATGATCACGATGGCGATGACCCAGGCGAAAATCGGTCGATCAATAAAAAACTGCGCCACGCTTAACCCTCCTTCACAGGGGTGGACGGCGTGGCCGCCTGAGCATTGGCGTCCTGCACCTGGACGGCGGCGCCGGCACGGACTTTTTGTCCGCCTTCGACGACCAACTGATCACCCGCCTTCAGGCCCGCGGTGATCCACCACTGATTGCCCACCGCGCGATCGATGGTCAGCTCACGCTGTTCAACCTTGCCGTCGACCACCAGCAACGCAGTGGTCACCCCGCTGGCGCTGCGGTTCACCGCTTTTTGCGGGATCAGAATGGCCTGGTCATCGCGCGCCTGTTCCAGCACCGCGCGGACATACATGCCCGGCAGCAGCAGGTGGTCCGGGTTGGCGAATTCGGCACGCAGGGTGACGGTGCCCGTGCCCTCGTTGACACTCACCCCGCTGACCTTGAGCCGCCCTTGCTGGTTGTAGGTGGTGCCGTCGTCCAGCTTCAGGCTGATGCGCGCCTCGCCGTTGCCATTGGACTGCAACACGCCGCTGGCCAGGTCACGCTTGAGGCGCAGCAGTTCGGTGGTCGATTGGGTAACGTCCACGTAGATCGGATCGAGTTGCTGCACGGTGGTCAATGCGCTGTCCTGATTGGCCACCACCAGCGCGCCCGGGGTCACCGTGGATGTTTCAATGCGCCCGCTGACCGGCGAGGTGATGCGCGTGTAAGCCAGGTTGATGCGGGCGGTTTGGACTTCAGCCTCGGCGACTTGCACGTCGGCGGCGGCCGTCAGCAAGGTGGCCTGAGCGTCTTCGTTAGTTTGCTGACTGATGGCATTGATCTTCACCAGTTCGGCGTCGCGCCTGGCGGTGGCCTGCGCCGATTTAAGGGTGGCGCGGTACTTGGCCAGGCTCGCCTCGGACTGCGCCAGGGCGGCGGTATAGGACGCCGCATCCAATTGGTAGAGCGCTTGTCCGGCCTTGACATCCGCCCCCTCGACAAACAGCCGCCGCTGGACGATACCGCCGACTTGCGGGCGAATCTGCGCCACCATGAAGGCTTGGGTACGCCCCGCCAACTCAGTGGTCAGCACTTGGCTCTGGGGTTTTATGCTGATCACCGAGACTTTGGGAGTGATCGCTTGAGGTGCCGGCTCGCCGCCGGAGCAACCGCCCAGCAGGACCAGAATGAACAAGGACAGGCAAACCGCGGCGGTTACCAGGTATTTGGCGAAGATTTTCGTCGACATAGCGGCCTCTACAAGACGGGATGGCTTGAGTCAGCGCCATCGTGCAAGGCAAATGTGCAGGAAAATTGAAGATTGCCCGGCCGGGTTGAATCTTTTCTTCGCCAGGGCCTAAATGGCCCAATCCATTCTTAACGGCCCACCTCCATGAAGTTGAGTATCTCCACCAAACTGTTTATTGCGGTACTGGCCGGCGTGCTGCTGGTCATCCTGAGCATGGGGGTGGCGACGAGCTGGAGTTTCGGGCGGGGCTTTCTCGGCTATCTCAATGAGCAGGCGCTGGAGCGCATGGCCCCCGTGCTGCCGCGCCTGGCCAGCGCCTATGCGCGCGAAGGCAATTGGGAGTTCCTGCGCAACCGGTCGGATCGCTGGTTCGACATCATGCGGCCCGAGGTCGGCGAAGATCCGGCGAAGAACGATTTGCGCACGCCCATGGCATCGGACCTGACAGGCGCGCTGTTTCGCATCGCCTTGCTGGATGAACACAAAAAACGCGTGAACGGCTACCCGGATATCGGCAACGATGCGTTGTTGCGCGCGATTGTGGTGGCCGATAAAACCGTCGGCTGGCTGGCCGTGACCCCGTTCCAGAGCGTGACCGAAGCCGGCGGCGAACGGTTCCAGCAATACCAGTTACGCACCAGCCTGGTGATGGGCGCCTTTTCGCTGTTGCTGGCGATGCTGATTGCCTGGTGGATCGCCCGCACGCTGTTGGAGCCAGTGAAAAAGGTGGCGGCGGCGACCCACCGCCTGGCAAGCGGCGACTACGGCAGCCGGGTGGCCGTGGCCTCCAATGACGAAGTGGGCCAATTGGCGCGGGACTTCAACCAACTCGCCTACACCCTGGAGCGCAATGAACAGATGCGGCGCGAGTTCATGGCCGATGTCTCCCATGAGTTGCGCACCCCGCTGTCGGTGTTGCGCGGTGAGCTGGAGGCCATCGAGGATGGCGTTCGCACCCTGAACCAAGGGTCGATGAAGTCCTTGCAAGGTGAGGTCAGCATGCTCAGCAAACTGGTGGATGACCTGTATGAACTGTCCCTGGCGGATGTGGGCGCACTGACCTACCGCAAGAGCGCGTGCAGACTCGATCAACTGCTGCAAGCCAGCGTGTCGATGTTTCAGGAACGCTTGAACGACCGGCATCTGCGCGTCGAACTGGAGCTGCCGTCGCAGCCCCTGGAATTGTTGGCCGACGCCAGCCGCCTGCAGCAATTGTTTTCCAACCTGCTGGAAAATGCCGTGCGCTACACCGACCCGAACGGGCTCATCCGCATCCGCGCCGTCGTCGATCGCGCGAATGTGTGCATCGACTTCATCGACTCCGGCCCAGGGGTCTCGGCCGAGCAACTGCCGCGCCTGTTCGAGCGCTTCTATCGCGGCGAATCATCGCGCAACCGTGCCAGTGGCGGTGCCGGTCTGGGCTTGGCGATTTGTCACAACATCGCCCTCGCCCACGGCGGCAGCCTCAGCGCCGCTCACTCGCCCCTCGGCGGCCTTTGGCTGACCCTGCGCTTGCCACGGGATATCTGAACCATGACCGACAAAAGCCCGATCCTGATTGTCGAAGATGAACCGAAGCTGGCCGCCTTGATGCAGGATTATCTGGTCGCGGCAGGCTACTCGACCGTGTGCCTGGACAACGGCTTGCAGGTGGTGCCGACCGTGCGTGCGCAAACACCGCGCCTGATTCTGCTCGACCTGATGCTGCCTGGGCGTGACGGCATGCAAATCTGCCAGGACCTGCGCGGTTTCAGCGCCGTGCCGATCATCATGATCACCGCCCGCGTCGAAGAGGTGGACCGCCTGCTGGGCCTGGACCTGGGGGCCGACGACTACATCTGCAAGCCTTTCAGCCCCCGGGAGGTGGTGGCCCGGGTCAAGGCCATCCTGCGCCGCGGGCCCCAACTGCTGACCAGCTCGGCGCCGCGCCTGCTGATCGACGAAGCGCAGTATCGCGCCTCGATAGACGGCATCGCCCTGGACCTCACCCCCCTGGAACTGCGACTGCTCAGCACCTTTGCACGTTCCGCCGGGCGGGTATTTTCCCGTGACCAACTGCTCGACAAGATCTACTCCGACCACCGCGTGGTCACCGACCGCACGGTGGACAGCCATATCCGCAACCTGCGACGCAAGCTGGAACAGGCGTGCCCAGGGGAAACGCCCATCGAATCGTTGTATGGGGTCGGTTATCGGTTTCAGCTTTCCGAGGCCTGATACCTCGGAATAACACACATCGGCACCGTCAACGAGGCGCAAGCGGAACGCCTGCAACCATCTCCAGATACCGGAGCACGCTAAACCTAGGTCAGATTCAACCCGCCGTCTGAGAGGAGTATCTCGCCGGTCAAGTAGTCCGACTCGACCAGCATTACAACAGCGTTTGCGATGTCATCTGGGCTAGCGGCCCTGCGCATAGGGGCGCGAGTTCGCCACAACTCTTGGGCCTCTGTCCACTCTGCGGTCAGCGGCGTGTCGACCAAGCCAGGCGCCACAGCGTTTACGCGAATTTCTGGCCCCAGCGATACCGCAAGCAAGCGGGTCATGTGATTAAGCGCAGCTTTGCTTACCGCATAGGGAATAGATGCGCCCTTAGGACGGATACCGGCATGCGAACTGATGTTTACGACGCAACCTGCTCGACGGTAACGGGCGGCATCGCGCAATGCCGACTCGGCCAATGCGACTAGGTGGAACGGCGCCACGACATTAACCTCGTTAAGTTCGTGCCACACCGTCGAGTTGGCCGAGGCAAGGTCGCCGTGCGGAATGACTCTGCTAATACCAGCGTTATTGACCAATACGTCGAGCTGCCCCCACGCGGCGATCGCCTCATTAACAAGCCTGACCCTGTCAGCTTCAAAAGCAAGATCAGCTTGCACGTAAATAGCCTGCTTCATTTCGGCAACCATAGCGCGTCCCGTATCCGCAGAGTTTCGCGAATGGAGCACCACTGCATAGCCTGCCCGGCTTAGTGCACGTGCAATGGCTGCGCCGATACCGGAAGTGGACCCTGTAACCAACGCGACGCGTAATACGTTATCGATTGTCGGATTGGGTTTCATAGGGACATCTCGAATGGGTTGCTAGAAAGCCATCACCGTAGCACCCAGCGGGCAACGTCGGCATCACTGCCAGGGTAAACCAACGGCTCGTATTCAGCGCATGGCGACCAGCTTGACGCCGAACCCCAGCAGGCAAACGCCGGCCAAGCGCTCCAGCAGATTGGCGATGCGCGGGTTGGCCCGCATGCGCTGAGCGAGCTTGTGGGTCAATAGGACGGCTATCAAACCATAGAGGAACGTCACCACCGCTACGGTCGCGGCCATGAACGCGAATGTCACTATGCCCTGATGCTTCACCGGATCGACAAACAACGGGAAAAAGGCCATGTAGAAGATGATCGCCTTGGGGTTGAGCAACGTGATCATCATGGTCTGACGCAGGAAATGGCCGTTATCCATCCGGCTCTTGCGCGGCGCGGCCCCAGCCTGACTAAACAACATTCGCAGGCCCAGCCACGCCAAGTACGACGCACCCAACCATTGAATGAGATGGAACGCTGCCGGATACGCGGCCAGCAGGGTTGCGACGCCAGCAACCGCCAGCCATAAGAGCACCTGGTCACCGAGTATCACTCCGCACGTCGCGGCCAAACCCGCTTTTATCCCGCCTTTGCCGGTCGCCGTGATGAGGGCAAAATTGCCGGGGCCAGGAATGGCCAGGACGATGATAAAGGCGATTATGAAAGCGCCATAGTCGGTCACGCCAAACATCGGTTATCTCCCGCGCAGGATGGTTTTGGACGCAAAACCTATCATCAACCTCGCCTCAATATCTAGCGATGCAGGTGAGAAAACCATCCAGAAACTATCGGCAAAAGCGATCGGCTGCGCTTCTCGTCGCGAGGAGCCAACGGTATTGGCAGCCGCCCGAGCGACTGCCAATGGCCCGTCAATGACTCAAATCAATCACCATGCGGCCTTTGATTTTCCCTTGCTGCATTTCATCGAAGATCTCATTGATATCTTCGATCGGACGCAATGTCACCTTCGGCACCACCTTGCCTTGCGCGGCAAACTCGAAGGCTTCTACGAGGTCTTGTCGAGTACCGACCAGTGAGCCGACCACCTCGATCCCGTCAAGCACCAACCGAGGAATATCGAGGCTCATGGCTTCAGGCGGAAGCCCAACTGCGACCAGGCGTCCACCGGCACGCAGGGCATCCACCGCAGAGTTGAACGCGACCTTGGCGACGGCCGTCACGACAGCCGCGTGAGCTCCGCCGACCTTCTCCTGGATAACTTTTGCGGCATCCTCGTTGCGGGAGTTGATGACCAGGTCAGCGCCCATTTCCCTGGCGAACTGCAGTTGATCATCGTTGATGTCCACGGCGATCACTCGGGCGTTGAATACATTTTTTGCGTACTGCAACGCCAGATTCCCCAGGCCGCCCAGCCCGTAGATCGCAATCCATTGCCCAGGGCGGATATTGGAAACCTTCACGGCTTTATAGGTCGTTACGCCAGCACAGGTCACGCTGCTCGCCGCCGCAGAATCAAGCCCATCAGGCACTTTCACCGAGTAGTCGGCGACGACAATGCACTCTTCGGCCATTGCGCCATCCACGGTGTAACCGGAGTTTTTTACGTTGCGGCAGAGTGTCTCGTTGCCGCTGTTGCAGTATTCACAGTGCCCACAGCCCTGGAAGAACCAGGCTACGCTGGCCCGGTCACCGGGCTTCAGAGAGGTGACGCCTGGTCCTACCTGCTGCACGATACCGATGCCTTCATGGCCTAGGATCACCCCGGTTTTATCACCGAAATCGCCGTTCTTGACGTGCAGGTCGGTATGGCAGACCCCGCAGCACTGCATTTTAAGGAGAGCCTCACCATGTTTCAGAGGCCGTAATGTTTTTTCGATCACATTCACGCGTTGCCCTTGGGCAACAACAGCAGCTTTCATGCTTATCTCCTTGTATCCGTGAGTGAGCTTGCGTTACAGCGGGCCCAACAAATGCCAAAGCAGTACAGCACCACCCTTCCAGCGCTCCGAAGTCTGGCGCAATGCCCGCCACCCGGCCCCAGGGTCGGGGAGTCAATGGATGCTATTGCTGCGCCATCGGGTCGCCAACGCTACCGGTCTTATGGCACAAGTCGCGCAAAAGGGGGATGCCTATTAGTCAGGCAACCCGCGCAAGGACGCCTCTTCTTTGCCTTTCTATGACAAAGATCAACAGGAGACGCTGATCGGCAGATCATCGTGGCCGCTTTCAGTGACCGTCGCCGCCGCCCTGAACGTCAAGTGAGCTCCCCGATCTCTCGGGTCTGGGTGGGCCTGCGACCTTTGGCTCCATGTTTGAAACCTGTTCCTCGTGTACCTTCGGCAGGCCCGGCATATGCACTCAGCGGCGGGTTGGCCATTTAGTCGAAACGGTTCTGGAGTAGCTTTTACATGGCATACGCAACAATCAATCCCTATACGGGCGAGACACTGCAAACCTTTCCCGATGCGACCGATGCAGAAGTCACCGCGGCCATCGGCAAGGCCCATGAGGCTTTCCTGGCGTGGAAGGACACATCTTTCGCCGAACGTGCGCGCATCCTGCAGAATGCGGCCGATATCCTGCGCAAGGACAGCGACGCCTTTGCCAGGGTACTGACGCTGGAGATGGGTAAGCTGTTTGCCGAGGCGAAAGCCGAGGTCGAGCTGTCGGCAAAAATCTTCGAATACTATGTGCGCAATGCCGAAACCTTGCTCAAGCCGGAGAAACTCCCGGTCCTCGACCCTGCCGAGGGCGAGGCGGTTCTCGTCTGCGAACCGCTCGGCGTGCTGCTGGCGATCGAGCCGTGGAACTTCCCTTATTACCAGATCGCCCGCATTCTGGCGCCGCAGCTTTCTGCCGGTAATACCGTGCTTCTCAAACACGCAGCGAATGTGCCGCAAAGCGCCGCTGGCTTTCAAAAGCTGATGAAGGAGGCCGGCCTGCCTGACGGCGCCTTCCGTAATCTGTACGCCACGCGTTCGCAGATCGAGCTGATCATCAACGATGCCCGCGTGCAGGGCGTTGCCTTGACCGGCTCGGAAGGCGCCGGTGCAGTGGTTGCGTCGCAAGCGGGCAAAGCGCTGAAAAAATCCACCCTGGAACTCGGCGGCGCCGACGCCTTCGTCGTGCTGGCCGACGCGGACCTGGCGAAAACGAGCAAATGGGCGGTGTTCGGCCGGCATTGGAATGCCGGGCAGGTCTGCGTGTCCTCCAAGCGCATGATCGTGGTCGATGCGGTCTATGACGACTTCCTCGCGCTCTATCGCAAGGGCGTCGCGGAGTTGGTGGCCGGCGATCCCTTCGATGCGAAGACGACCCTGGCACCGCTCTCCTCGCAAAGCGCGGCCAATGAGGTCAAGCAAAAGATCCTCGAAGCCGTGAAGCTTGGCGCCAAGGCCGAAGAAGTCGGACCGCCCGTGCCTGTCGATGGGGCATTCGTGCAGCCGACGATCCTGACCGATGTCGCCGAAGACAACCCCGCTCGCTACTGGGAGTTCTTTGGCCCGGTGTCCATGGTGTTCCGCGCCAAGGATGAAGACGATGCAGTGCGTATCGCCAACGACTCGCCGTTCGGCCTCGGCGGTTCGGTATTCACCTCGGACACGGCGCATGGCGCAGAAGTCGCGAAGAAAATCTCCACCGGCATGGTGTTCGTCAACCATCCGACCAAGGTCGAAGCCGACCTGCCTTTCGGTGGCGTGCGCCGCTCGGGGTACGGCCGCGAGCTGATCGGTCTCGGGCTCAAGGAGTTCGTCAACCACAAGCTCATTGTCGTGGTCGATATCGACGCCCCGTTCTGAGTTCAACAGCGCTCTTTGTCCCAAGAAACCGAAATCGAGGAGACCTGACAGGATGAACGTCATCGGGATAGACCACTTGGCTATTCGTGTCAGTGATCTGGACCGCTCCAGGGCGTTCTACGATCAGGTACTCGGTTTCTTGGGATTCACCATAGAGTGGGAGTTCGACCGGGTTATTGGTTGGACCAATGGCGAAACCCTGTTCTGGATCACCGAAGCCGATGCCCAGGGGCGCAAACACAAGCACCGGACCGGCGATGTGGGCTATCACCACTATGCGTTCGAGGTTGCCGCGCGCGAGGACGTCGATGCGCTCTACGCGTTCCTGCTGGATCAGGCGGTTACGATTGTCGACGCACCCGCTGACTATCCGGATTATGGCGAGGGCTACTATGCGGTTTATTTCCTCGACCCCGATAATCTGAAGCTCGAGGTGATGTTCTTCCTGGAAAAACAAAAGCGGCGCTTGCTTGGAAAATCGCGAGGAAATGATCGCCGGGAATAAAATTTCTTCATCGGCATACACGCCTGAAGAGATTGATAAAACGAGCGTGCGTCAGAATCCTGATACGCCTCAAGTTATCCAGGCGCTGCTCCGTTTCCGTGAGCAGGTCAAACAACAGCGAACCCAAGCCCTGATGGGTCAGTACATCGGCCATGTATTGATTACGCGGGCTCAAACGGCCACTACCGCTGCCGTGTACGAAAACGAGCAAGGCGCGGGTGTTGGTCGGCAAACGCAAATCGGCGTTCCGTTCAACGCCCCGGGGCAACGCGAGAATGATGACGTCAGACCCGTTGGCGTATTTGAGCAAGGGTTCCACCAGTCGTCGACCGGCCTCGACGCGGTTTGGCAAGAGGGTTTGCAATGAGGGACTAAGGATCACGAGGACCTCCTCCGACGATCACGCCTGTGATTTCGGAATAGGCGGCCCTCGCCGCGCTAGATAGCCAGAATGCTGCAGGACACCTGATACAGGAGATGTTCGGTGGTGCTGCCCAGCAGCTTGTCCAGTCCGTGGGACTGGACCTTGCCCATCACAATCACATCCATATGCTGCTCATCGGTGAACGCATGGAGCACCGCGACAGGCTGTCCTTCAATGAAATGCCGCCGGTCGGCAGGCACGCCATAACGGTCGGCCAGTTCGAGGAATGACTTTTCATGACCTTTGCGCAACTGCCTGCCAAGGTCCGAAATTGTCAGGCCCCCGCCGCCCATATCGCCCAGGTACACCATGGAAATGTCGCAGGCATACAGCAAGTGCAACTCGGCCTGACACTGGATGGCGAGACTGGAAGCCTGCTGGATGATCCGTTCATTGAGCTCGTTGTCCTGGGCAAGGGTATTGGAAGCATCGACCGCCGCCACGATCTTGCGCGGCAAGGGCAGGTCGTCTTCGCTGAGCAGATAGACCGGTATCGGACAGTGACGCAGTAAACGCCAATCCAGCGGGGTGATGAATGCACGCTTGAGTGCCGGTTCGCGCTGCACCTGCTTGATCAGCAGGTCTGGCTGCATTTCTGCGACGTAATCGAGAATCTCCTGCTGCAGGTCGTCGGCCCACTTCGCTTCAGCCGTCACTTCGATACCTTTATTACTATCACGCAGATGAGCTGCCTGGTATTTGAGCCAATCGCGATGATCTTGCAGATAATTTTCGCGAGCTTTTTCCCGGTCACCCTCTTCGAGCAGCGACAACAGGTTCCAGGTCGGGATCAAGGCAGCAATGTGCAGGCTGGCACCGCTGACCTTGGCCAGAGCGGCAGCATGGTTCATGGCTTGAGACCGGCGCAGCGCCGGGTTGATGATCAGCAATAACCGTTGATACTGGCTCATGATCGGACTCCATGGGCTTGCACGTTTGTCATTGCCCGCAATGGCGGACAACTGTCGTGTTCACCGCCGAACCGAGCACCTTCTTTATGAACTCAGAATCCTCCGTCGATGCGGCCTTGGAGTTGATTTATATCAAGTGCCCGGGCACGCAATACATTCACTCGCGGCAGCTTGTGCCCACACCTCTGGCGCCACCGACGCATACGGCACTGATAGGCATCGAACGCAGGGGTCAGCCCCTGGCTCAAAGGTTGCGCGAGTACATTGCGCGTCAGACCGGCCGGCCGGAACTCCCTGTTTACCCGCTGCAGGTCAAGCGCTACGCCGACGACCTGCAAGTGCTGCATACCTACACGCAATTGACCGAAAACCCGGCCCTGGGCAGGTTGGATCTGGCCAATACCACGTTTCTGGTGGTCGATGATGTGCTCTTCGAAGGCCATTCCCTCCTGCGCACTTGCGCATATCTGGCACAACTGGGGGCTCGTCGAGTCCATACGGCGGTACTGGTCGACCGGCATGTCCGTCAGCAGCCGATCCGGGCCGACATTGTCGGTATACACCTGCAAGTCGCCGCCACTGATATTGTCGAATGCAACGTACCGCCCTACGAACAGGCCTTTTGCATAGAAGTGGTACGACACGGCGCCGCCCGCTGACGGTGGAAGCGTTCAGGGCTTCGCCGAGTCACCGGGCTTGAGCGGTGGAGAACGCTCGGCGCCAACAATTCAGGACTTAAAAGCACTGGACGGTGCTGGATGTCAGTGGTTCCCGCCGGAACGAAAAAAGGACCCGGAGGTCCTTGTTTCGATCGCTGACAGAATTCAGTGGAACTCTGTAGCGCTATGTTTGGAGCGGGAAACGTCGGCGCCACGGACTGGCCGACCAGCTCCGCTTTGGTAGCTTTCACGGACCTAGGCCTGGGATGAGATCGCCATCAGTTCATCCAAGTTTTCGTCCGTACCTCCGGTGAGTCGACTTTGTATCGGTACTAACCCCTTGGGGTGATGTACCCGATCCCAGGCAACCTGATCAGCTTGATTGGCTCGGTAGCATCGTTGCTGTCGGCTTTCGAAACAGCTGCGAAATTAATTCGACTGACTTAACCCACAATCCGCAGCCCCTAACTTGCAAGTATTAATGCCGGTTGAGCCTCTCGGTGACGTGCCCACGCATCGATTGCACCGTTCATTGCCTGACTCCTACTGATAGTGATGCAGGCGTTGAAGACGCAGGGCTACGTCCATGCCATCGCACCAAAACTCTTTGCAAGGTTCGACAGCGTTGATCGATTTGACCACCTGCGTCTACCCAGCATCATGCAGGTAACGTCGCTGATCGGTCCGAGAACAAACCTCTAGAAACATCACAAGCTGAAACGTATCAGCCTCAACAAAAAACTCAATTATGCATAAATGCATTTTTTCCCTTGACCCGAAGGGCGGAGTCTTTTACAGTTAAATGACTGTATATAAATACAGTATTTTTTGATCAGTATTTATTTGAATCCATTCATGGACGAGGTTTTTCCCTATGAAAAGCAACACTGAGAAATTTGGCAAAACACCCCATCAACCCAGCCTGTGGACCCGAGCCGATGCGCTGAAAGTCCGCGCGGACGACCCCACTACCACCCAGCCACTGGTCAGTGCGAACTTCCCGGTACTGAGCGACGAGGTGTTTATCTGGGACACCATGCCGCTGCGTGATATCGACGGCAACATCACCTCTGTCGATGGCTGGTCAGTGATCTTCACCCTGACTGCGGATCGTCACCCGAACGACCCGCAATACCTCGACCAGAACGGTAACTACGACATCACCCGCGACTGGAACGATCGCCATGGCCGGGCAAAGATGTACTACTGGTTCTCCCGCACCGGCAAGAACTGGGAACTCGGCGGCCGAGTGATGGCTGAAGGGGTTTCGCCGACCGTTCGCGAATGGGCCGGCACGCCGATTCTGTTGAACGAGCAAGGCGAAGTGGACCTGTACTACACCGCGGTCACGCCGGGCGCGACCATCGTCAAGGTGCGTGGCCGTGTGGTGACCACCGAGCATGGCGTCAGCCTGGTCGGCTTCGAGAAGGTCAAGCCGCTGTTCGAGGCCGACGGCAAGATGTACCAGACCGAAGCGCAAAACGCCTTCTGGGGTTTCCGTGATCCATGGCCGTTCCGCGACCCGAAGGATGGCAAGCTGTACATGCTGTTCGAGGGCAACGTGGCCGGCGAGCGCGGCTCGCACAAGGTCGGTGAAGCAGAAGTCGGTGATGTGCCGCCGGGTTATGAAGACGTCGGCAACTCGCGCTTCCAGACCGCCTGTGTCGGCATCGCAGTGGCCCGTGACGAAGACGGCGACGACTGGGAAATGCTGCCGCCGCTGCTGACCGCGGTAGGCGTCAACGATCAGACCGAACGCCCGCACTTCGTGTTCCAGGACGGCAAGTACTACCTGTTCACCATCAGCCACACCTTTACCTATGCCGATGGGGTGACCGGGCCAGACGGTGTGTACGGCTTTGTCGCAGATTCGCTGTTCGGTCCTTACGTACCCTTGAACGGTTCCGGCCTGGTACTGGGAAATCCGTCTTCCCAGCCGTTCCAGACCTACTCGCACTGCGTGATGCCCAACGGCCTGGTGACCTCATTTATCGACAGCGTACCGACCGACGAAACCGGCACGCAGATTCGTATCGGCGGCACCGAAGCACCGACGGTGGGGATCAAGATCAAAGGGCAGCAGACGTTCGTGGTTGCCGAGTACGACTACGGTTACATCCCGCCGATGCTCGACGTCACGCTCAAGTAATCGCTACCCAGGGCTTTGAGGCAGCGGGTTTGAGCTCGATGAAAAACTCGTTGCGGATAGGATCGAGATATCCCACCTAACTTACTGCGACTTTGCTCGGGAACCCTCTTGAACAATACGTAGTAACAACCCTTTGTTACTGGCTGCAAGGAGGCAGCCAGTAACGGGTATACACCCAATTGGTTCTGCTGGCCCGGCCCGCCGCCCTCTACCGCCGGCCGGAACATCCACTACTCCAGCAGACTCCCCCCGTTCACCGACGCAGGTGCCGGGCTATGCCTGGTCCTTCGTGATGCTCGACAAGTCTCTCGCCCCGCGCCTGCGCGCGATGTTCATCATGAAACAGAATCAGGCAATACTGGTGGGAACTGACCTTTGACAACCCGTCGTTGCTACGCGACCTGACGTTGTGTGGCGACAACCTCCTGTTCACCTGAAACTCTTGGCTGGAGCATGACGCCCGTAATGGCGGCCTAGTAAACTTGCGCGCCTGTTACATCCCGAACTTTTGCCATCGGACATGTGTATCGAGTGCGCCATCGTGCAACTGGCGGGACGTACCCTATCGCCACCCGAGCAGCGGCTGGTGAATCGGACCCTTGCTCGGATCTGATTCGCCAAGAAGACCTCACAATGTCGCTAGCCTGCCCTTTCGTAACACTGCGATATCTCGTTTAGGCGCAACACCAAAGAATCGACTGTATTCGCGGCTGAACTGGGAGGGGCTTTCATATCCAACCTTGAAAGCCGCACTGGATACGTCTTGGTGTTCATTGAGCATCAATCGCCTTGCCTCGTTCAGCCTCAGCCATTTTTGATACTGCAAGGGGCTCATTGCGGTGAGTTGGCGGAAGTGGTGGTGGAAGGTTGGCGTGCTCATCTGTACACGGGCCGCTAGCTCATCGACTCTAAGCGCCGAAGTGTAATTCAACTTCAACCAATCGATGGCTTTCGCGATCCGATAACCTTGGCCATCGACAGAAGTTATCTGTCGAAGCCGGCCAGCCTGATCACTTTTCAAGAGACGGTAGTGAATTTCACGCTGGATCAAGGGGGCGAGAACAGGAATAGCTTCCGGCTCATCGAGCAGCGCCAACAAGCGCTCGAACGGCGCCAGCATGGCTGCGGTCACTGAACCGATGCCTACCCCTTTCGCGGCCGAGCGTTCACGGGTGGGCGGCAGATCACTCTGCGCTATCAGCTCTGCCAGCATGCGCAAATCGAGCTTGAACGTCAGGCCCAGGCACGGTTGCTCCGGGCTCGCCTTGAGCACCTCCGAGTTGGCCGGCAAATCCAGTGAGGTGACCAGAAAACGCGAGGTGTCATACGGATAACCCTCACCGCCTACCCACAGCTGTTTCTCGCCTTGGGCGACAAGAATGATGCTCGGTTCGACCATGCAAACAACAGGCGGCGACGGGTGTTCGCGCCTAAAGAAGCCGAGACCCGCAATCGATGTTGCGTAGTCACCGGGTTTCAAGACCCGCGAGCCAATGACCTGGACGAGCGCCTCTTGGGGCGATGTGGGGGTTTCGTGTGGGGGCATCATGTTCGTCTCGTACCTCTTCGCTGAACTCTAACTCGCCCGCGCGCAACCGTCCTGCAAAAGAACGCAGACTCATAGAATCAGGCAAGTAATCCAGCGCAATGCACTGTTTGCAGTCAGGGCAGAGCGGGAAAATGTTCATCCGACACACCATCGAGGACTCTCCCATGCTTGTACAAGCCTATGGTGCTCATGCGGGCGACAAACCCCTTGAGCCTTTGCAGATCAGTCGCCGTTCCCCCGCCACCCATGACGTTCAGATCGACATCGCCTTCTGCGGTATCTGCCATTCGGACTTGCATCAGGTGCGTGCCGAATGGGCAGGCACGCAGTTCCCCTGCGTACCGGGACACGAAATTGTCGGCCGCGTATCGGCGGTCGGCGCCCATGTAGCGGAATTCAAAGTCGGCGATCTGGTCGGTGTCGGTTGCATCGTCGACAGCTGTAAACACTGTGACGACTGTGAATCCGGCCTGGAAAACTATTGCGACGGCATGATCGGAACCTACAACTTTCCTACCCCAGACGCTCCTGGCTGGACGCTCGGCGGCTACTCACAAAACGTTGTGGTGCATGAGCGTTACGTCCTGCGCATCCGCCATCCCGAGCAACAACTGGCCGCCGTCGCACCGCTGCTGTGCGCGGGCATCACCACGTATTCGCCGCTGCGCCACTGGAACGTCGGGCCGGGTAAGAAAGTCGGCGTGGTCGGTATTGGTGGGCTAGGCCACATGGGCATCAAACTGGCCCATGCGATGGGCGCCCATGTCGTGGCATTCACCACATCGGAATCCAAGCGCGAAGCGGCAAAGGAATTGGGCGCGGACGAAGTGGTGGTATCGCGCAACGCTGAGGAGATGGCCGCGCATACCAAGAGCTTCGACTTCATCCTCAATACCGTCGCAGCGCCCCACGATCTGGATGCGTTTCTGGTGTTGCTCAAGCGCGACGGAGCGCTGACGCTGGTCGGTGCCCCCGCCTCCCCGCATCCATCACCCAACGTGTTCAACCTGATCATGAAGCGCCGAACCATTGCCGGCTCGATGATCGGCGGCATCCCTGAAACACAGGAGATGCTGGATTTCTGTGCCGAGCACAACATCGTCGCCGACATCGAACTGGTTCGAGCCGATCAGATCAACAACGCCTACGAACGGATGCTCAAGGGTGACGTCAAGTATCGCTTTGTGATCGACAACGCCACATTGGTTGGCTAGTCGAAAGACTCCAGCCGGTAACGACTCAACCGAAAGGATGATCCAGTGAAAGGTATTTTTCTCGCCCTCGGGCTACTTGTTACCTCTTTTTCTTCGATGGGAGCCGATATGTCAAACGGTGCAGACAACTTCTACAAAAGCGACAAAGTGACGGTGGAAAAGGTCACCTTCAACAATCAATACGGAATGAAAGTCGCGGGCAACTTGTTCACCCCGAAAGACCTCGACCCGAAAACGAAAAACGCCGCCATCATCGTTGGCCACCCCATGGGCGCGGTAAAGGAGCAAAGCGCAAACCTCTACGCCACCAAAATGGCCGAGCAGGGATTTGTCACGCTGTCGCTGGACTTGTCCTTCTGGGGCGAAAGTGCGGGCACACCTCGCCAAGCGGTCTCGCCTGATATCTATGCCGAAGACTTCAGTGCCGCCGTGGACTTTCTCGGCACTCAACCCATTGTTGATCGCGAGCTTATTGGCGTCATTGGCATCTGTGGCAGTGGCAGCTTCGCCATCAGCGCGGCCAAGATTGATCCGCGCCTCAAGGCGATCGCCACCGTCAGCATGTACGACATGGGCGCAGCCAATCGTAACGGCCTCAAGCATGGCGTAACGTCGGAACAACGTCAGCAGATCATTCGCGAAGCGGCGCAGCAGCGTGATATAGAGTTTCAGGGTGGTCAAATCCGTTATACCAGCGGCACGCCGCTGAAGCTGACCGGTAACGCCGTGGGTGACGAGTTCTACGATTTCTACCGCACCCCGCGTGGCGAGGTTACGCCTGCCGGCGCATCGGCGCAGACCACCACCATGCCTACACTGACCAGCAACGTGAAGTTCATGAACTTCTATCCGTTTAACGACATAGATTCGATCTCCCCTCGCCCACTGCTGTTCATTGCTGGTGCCAAGGCACACTCGCTCGAGTTCAGTGAAGACGCCTACAAACGCGCTGCCGAACCCAAAGAACTGCTGATCATTCCAGATGCCGGACATGTGGATCTTTACGACCGGGTCAACCTCATTCCATTCGCTAAGTTGACTTCGTTCTTCAAAAGCAACCTGAAGTAAATGGCCGGTGCCCCTGGCCGGGCACCGGTTCTCTCGCGCGGCCTCATTTACGGGGCCGCAACGCTTCGCGCATGACAGGATTCAATCAATGAGCAACCACTCCCTCCACGCCCCCCGGAAAGCTGAACAATCGTGGGGCGCGGTATTAGCCATGTCGCTTGCAGCCTTCGTGCTGGTGGCATCGGAATTCATGCCCGTCAGCCTGCTGACGCCGATTGCCGCCGACTTGCATATCACCGAGGGGCAAGCGGGCCAGGGCATTTCTGTCTCTGGGCTGTTTGCGCTGTTCACCAGCCTTCTGATCGCTTCGGTGGCGGCGCGGGTCGACCGCAAACCTCTGCTGCTGTCACTGACTGTGCTGATGATCATTTCGGGAACAGTGGTCGCTTTCGCGCCGAATTACTGGGTGTTCATGATCGGTCGCGCGTTGATCGGGGTAGCGATAGGTGGCTTCTGGTCGCTGTCGGCCGCAACCGCCATGCGCCTGGTGCCTGAAGACCAGATCACTCGCGCCATGGCAATCGTCAACGGCGGCAACGCTCTGGCAACAGTGATTGCAGCGCCGCTGGGCAGTTTCCTTGGCGCGTTGATCGGCTGGCGCGGTGCATTTTTGTGCGTTATTCCGGTCGCGGTGATCGCCTCTGCCTGGCTTCTATTTAGCCTTCCGGCGATGAAGTCACAAAGTGGTTCGGGCACTGGGAATGTCTTCAAGTTGATGAAAAGCCTACCGGTCGCGTTAGGCATGGTGGCGGTCAGTGTCTTTTTCATGGGGCAGTTTATGCTGTTTACCTACCTGCGCCCGTTCCTTGAAACGGTCACGCACGTCAGTGTTTCCACGCTATCGCTGATGTTGCTCGTCTTGGGTCTGGCTGGGCTCGCGGGAACCTTCCTGATTGAAGCCTTCTTGAAAAATGGCCTGCATCGCACCCTCATCGTCATTCCGATATTGATGGCGGTGATCGCACTGGCGCTCGTTTCATTCGGCAGTTCGGCGACCACCACCACTGTCTTGCTGGGTCTCTGGGGACTGGTTGCAACGGCGGCTCCAGTGGGATGGTGGACATGGCTGGCCAGAACATTGCCAGAGGCTGCTGAAGCGGGAGGCGGCTTAATGGTGGCGATCATTCAACTGGCCATTGCCTCGGGTGCAACCGTTGGCGGGCTGGTGTTTGACTTGAGCGGCTATCGCGCAACCTTCGAGTTGAGCGCAGCATTGCTGGGCGTGGCGGCTGTGCTTGCCTTCCTGGCTGCACGCTCTGCCACGCGGGAGCCGGTTGCATCGGTGAACATCGCATAAAAAACACAAGACACGCCAAGGCATCTTTTATCGCGAACAGCGTTTTGTGTCATGAAGGAGGCGGCCAAGAGGATGAGTGCTACGACTGCCGGGAGAAAACCTTTGGGTTTGCGAACACCCAGGTGTGCTAGGGCGGAGAGCAGCAGATGATAAAACATGCCGACATAAGCCAGATCACTGAGCGCCACGTTAAAGCGCCAGAGAATCGTGGCAGGACCCAGTACTTTGACCACGATCATCAAAGGCACAAGGTGGGAGGCTGAATAGCCCAACTCCGCTTGTGCGTTTGCGATTAGCGGTATCACACAACACATGCTGACGGCGCAACTCCGAGAGCTTGAAAACGATGGCCGGATCTCGCGAACAGTCTTCGCGGAAGTACCACCGCGCGTCGAATATGAGATGACAGCCAAGGCGAGTGCGCTCGGGCCGACGATGGCGGCACTCGCCACCTGGTGGAGCGAGTACGGGAAAAGCGTCCCCGTAAATCCAAATCCACGTGGCCGAAAAGCTAACAGCACCCGCAAAGGTGATGGGGCGGTTTAAACCTGAGCGATTCACTGCAGCCGAAGTGATGTGCGACGTGCCTCCTGCACCTTGAAAGCCAGCTGATTCAGAACCTCCAACGCTTACTCAAAAGTCAGTTAGCTATCTAGTCAATTTGCGTAATCGAATTCCAAGCAGCCTTCGCGAGAAAGTCCTGATACTGCTTCGGGCTTTTTTCGACCCTCCCGGAAAGCCAGGCACGCGAATAGCTTTCCGTCGCGCCGATGATGAGTGACGGTAAGAGTTCTACAGGAAGATGACTGAACTGTTCCTTGCGGCCCTCGACACTCATCCAGTCCAGCAACTGCCTGTTGCGTTGTTTATTGCGTTCAAGCAATTCACCGTTGAAAGGCCCACTTGAGACGGCGTAGCGACTTTGGAAAACAAAGCGAGCCCAGTCCGGTTGCTCATCGACCCATTCAGCGTAGCTATAGATCAGAGCCGCTACACCCGCTTGAGCCGTCTGTGCTTTTTGCAAATAGCTATCTCGGAGCGCTGCCTGATCTTCTAGCGCAGCGAAAAAAAGAGCGGCCACCAGTCCCTCTTTACTGCCGAAGTGATGATAGATAGCGCCTACGCTCGTTTCGCATTGAGCCCGAATGGTTTCGATGTTTGTGGCTTCGATGCCTACCTCGTTAAAGCAGGCAAGTGCTCGGCGCAGGATTGTGCGCTTGAGCTCGCTACGCCTTCCCGGATAGATACGCTCGATCAGATCAGTTGAATGCATGAGGGGAAACGCCAAATGAAGCGGAGTCTATAGGGTGAACGCACCGTAAAGAAAGCTTGGCTTGACAGTCTCCATAAACACAGAACATTATTCCGTTACAGAATATTATTCTGCAACCAACCGCGAGGGTATCTCATGAGTCAAGCTCTAAGTATGTTCAATAGCGTAGGCCCCGCCGCGTTCAGCAATATGGCCTGCCAAATGGCACCTTACTTCAGCACGATCGCCCCTGAGATTTCAGAGCTCAGCCCAGGCCATGCAGTCGTTAACGTGCCGTTTCGCAAGGAAATCACCAACCATCTGGCATCTGTGCACGCGATAGCCCTGTGCAACGCAGCCGAGCTCGCGGGCGGAATGATGACTGACGCTTCGATTCCTTCAGGCGCCAAATGGATTCCGAAAGGCATGACCGTTGAATATCTCGCGAAAGCAAAATCGAGCATTCGAGCTGTAGCTGATGGCAGCGGTATTGACTGGAAAACCGGCGGCGACAAGTTCGTTCCGGTTGATATCTTCGACGAGGGTGGCGTGAAAGTTTTCACTGCCAGAATCACGATGAATGTGAAAATCGCTTAGGCCTTTTCTATAGGCTCGGCGTTATGCCGAGCCAAATCGCTCCCGCTGCGAGCATGAAAAATGCGTCATGATTTCAACAATTAACTGTCCCGGTAGAGTTTGAAAAGCGCTGCACGGCGAGCTTGGGGAGTGTCTAGAAAACCCGGAGCGATTCAAACTGCAATGCCCTTATCAAGGTCTGCTGACTAAAACATAGTCGATGAATGCACGAAGTTTGGGCAGCACATTTCGCCGACTGGGATAATAAAGCGCCAATCCGGGAAAGGTCACCGAGAAGCTTTCGAGTAAGACTTCAAGTGTTCCAGCGTGGATATGGCGCGCAACGAGAGATCGCGGAAGCATGAACAATCCGACCCCTCGCTCCGCGGCGTGAATACAAGCGGCCACATCATCCAGTATCAACGGACCACGGACGCGCACTACGTGTCTTTCGCCCGAGACGCTGAATGTCCAGCTGTCCAGCACAATACCCGCCTGCCGATAGGTGATGCACGGCAGGCCCAAGATATCATCAGGTAGCAGAGGCCGCGCATAGCGCGCGATCAGGGACGGTGAGCCGACCACAATGCTGGGTTCCTCAGCGGTCAGAGGTACCGCAACCATATCAGCGTGTACATATGAACGCGGTCGTACTCCGGCATCGCAACCTTCATCAATGATGTCCACCAGGTGATCATCACCGACAAATTCAAGCTGTATTCCCGGGTTCGCGCTAAGGAACCCAGGCACGAAGCGTTCTGTCAGCATAGGAACACTTGGCCTGGGAACACTGATTCGAAGCAGCCCGGTTACAGACTCACCGAAGTTACGCGCGGACTCAATTCCCAGAAGTACCTGCTGAGCAGCAGGCCGCACTTGAAGCAGCAGTCTTGCTCCAGCCTCAGTCAGTCCGACGCTTCTGGTAGTTCGTGCCAGCAGTGGCACTCCCACTCGCTGTTCGAATGTGCGTATCGCCTGACTAACAGCTGATGGCGTAATGCCAAGGCGGCGCGCAGCCGCCCGGAAGCCGCGCGCCTCGGCGACCGCCAAGAACACGAGAACCCCATCTAACTCACCGCGTCCGATTGTGTAGTTCATCTAAACAGTATGAGTAGGTGGCAGTGGATTATCAACCACGGCATTCAAGGGGAAAATAATGTATCAACCCCCTAGAAAGGACTGCTTCATGAATGCTGAAACCAAACAAAACCGCGCCTATCACCTCGAAAAATTTGGCGGGCTCGATGGCCTTGTCAACGGTGCCATAGCGATTCCGACTCCGGCCTCAGGCGAAGTCGTCGTCCGCGTACGCGCCTCCTCGTTGAATTTCCGAGACATCCTCATTCTGCAAGGACACTACACAGCGCCCGTACCATCGGGCACCATCCCTCTTTCCGATGGTGCAGGTGAGGTGATCGCCGTTGGCGAGGGAGTGACTCGCTTCGTCACTGGGGATCGAGTCGTGAACTCATTCTTCCCTGAATGGATTGACGGGCCGTTCACCGGAAAGTATTCCCAGTATTCATATGATGTCGACGGCTGGCTGGCAGATTACCGCGTCACATCAGAAAACGCTCTGGCCCACATTCCTGGCAGTCTGAGCTTTGAAGAGGCCGCTACCCTACCTTGTGCTGCGGTCACTGCGTGGTCTGCGGTCAAAGGAGTAAGCGCAGGCGACACGGTACTGACACAGGGAACGGGAGGCGTCTCGTTGTTCGCCATCCAGTTTGCAAAAGCGCTGGGCGCGCGCGTCATTGCCACGACATCCAGCGATGAGAAGTCCGAACAGCTCAAGCTGTTGGGCGTAGCCGACATCATCAACTACAAAACCCATCCCGCATGGTCGCAGCAGGTCCGGGCGCTTACCAACGGCAATGGCGTCAATCGCATCGTTGAGGTGGGTGGCTCAGGCACTTTCCAGGAGTCGGTCAAAGCCATTGCGGTGGGTGGCCAGGTTTCGATGGTTGGGGTACTCGCGGGCTTGGAAGGCAGCGTCGACTTCATGTCCATGTTCATGAGCCAGGCGCGATACCAGCCTATCGCCCTGGGCAATCGACAAGATCTGGAAGATTTGATCGCAGGCATCGCCGCACATGGAATCAGCCCTGTAATCGACAGTCGTTTTGAGTTTGGGGACGCCAAGCGGGCGTATGAAAAACTCATGACACGTGACGTCTTTGGCAAGGTCGTTATCAGCCACTGATGTGATGACCCAGTCAACGATAGCTAACGGGACAGATCATGACTGCTTATGTAATCTTCATCCGAGAGAAAACGCTCGATCAGCATGAGCTTGATATCTATGCACAAAAAGCCACCATTGCTCTTGCCGGCCTGCAGTCCACGATGCTTTCAGCCTATCAACGGATTGAGGCGTTTGAAGGGGAATTACCAGAAGGCGTTGTACTTTTCTCCTTCCCGACATTCGACGAAGCCAAGGCCTGGTATCACGGCGACGCGTATCAGTCCATCGTTGGACACAGGCTCAAGGGTGCAGTCTATCGAGGGTTTGTCGTAGACGGAGTAAGTTAGAACGCCTACCGAGGATATCCAGAACCCTGTGTCGGCCGTCGAAGGACACTTACCTAGGCTTACTAATCAGGAAATGAAGCGCGCAGGGGAACCTGCGAGCTTTTTCGCTAGGTCATGTGGCAGTCCCGGTCACCTGATCGCCTATCACCACACGTCGGGACACTCGGCAAAATGGTGATGGGTTATGCGTCAGACAGACTCAGACGACGACGCAATTGGGGAGCAGTAAGGTGCGCTCGCCAACACGGCCCACCCTGCTGAAAAGGCATGACCGAGGCCAAATTGCCCGTCTCGACCGGATCTCAACCCGCGTCGCTGACCAGTCCAACAGCGATCGGCATGCCGATCCGAGTACCCGACGTCTCCAGCACATTCGCATCGACACGGTACGTTTTGGATCTGCTTACCTGGCTTGCACATCGCTAGCTGGAGTTGTTTCACCACTTCCGCCGGTATGATCCACAAACGCTTCTCCAAATCGAACTGGTCGGGTGTCGCCAGCCGCAACTCGCCCGTGCGGACACCGGTCAGCAGCAACAACCGAAGGCCAAGCCGAGTTTGGTTGGCGCCACCGTAGTTTCGAAGAGCAGCCATCAAGGCCGGGAACTCCTCCATACGGAGAAATGGATTGTGAGTAACAGGAGGTTTGCGAAGTGTAACCACATCCAGGCCTGAAGCCGGATTGTGTTCTAGCCCCTCGATTTTTACCAACGCATAGCGGAACAATTGATTAAACCAGGTCCGACACTTTTCAGCTGTCGATAAGGCCTTGCGCTGTTCGATCCTGCTCAGCAAATCCAGCAGATCGCGACGATTGATGTCGTAGATAGACCATCCACCCAGTATGGGCAGGACGTTTTTATTGAAGATTCTCAAGATTTGCGAGAGCGTGCTCTGGCGCCCCTCCTTCAGGCTCAGCCTGCGGAACTCCACCCATTGATTGAACACGGCCTCGAAGGCCTGCTCTGCCGCAAAACGAACAGCACGACGCTGCTGTTTACGGTGCTCATAGGGATTGATGCCGTGGGCGACCAAGGCGCGCGCCTCATCACGTCGCGCACGGGCTTCTTTGAGGCTGATTTGCGGATAACTACCGAGAGACATACGCTTCTGCACGCCCGCCCAGCAGTATTGAAACGCCAGATTTTCCCGCCGCGGGCCGTCACGTTGAGCGCAAGCCCATCCGTGTCGCCTATCGTGTAGTCATTGCCGGTGATTCAGGCTTGCCGAACGGTCGTAATTTCGCGTAATTAGAAAACACAAGGAATCCCCTATGAGCAGTAAAACTATCTTCGTCCAACCCGGTGGCGGTTATGAAAAGGTTGTGGTTGGCAGTAGCGAAGTACGGGCCGCAGCGCGCGGCGAAATCACAGTGCGCCTTCACGCCAACTCGCTCAACTACCACGACTTCGCGGTGGTCAGCGGTATGTGGGGGCCTAGTGAAAAACGCATCCCCATGGCCGACGGCGCAGGTGAAGTCATTGCTGTCGGCGAAGATGTCACTGAATTCAAGGTGGGTGACTCGGTCGTTAGTACATTCTTCCCTGAGTGGATCAATGGTGCGCCACTGGTTGAGGGTTTTGTTAGCGTGCCAGGTGATGGCATTGACGGCTACGCTCGTGAGCAAGTGACGGCCAAAGCCACATCGTTCACTCTCGCGCCTATCGGATACAGCCATGCTGAAGCGTCCACGCTCACCACTGCCGGCCTTACTGCATGGCGCGCCCTGATGGCCGATGACTCACTCAAGCCGGGCGACACCGTGCTCGTCCAAGGCACTGGCGGCGTTTCAATTTTCGCTCTGCAGTTCGCTAAATTGGCCGGCGCTACCGTCATTGCTACCTCTTCAAGCGACGAAAAACTTGAACGTCTGAAAGGACTAGGCGCTGATCATGTGATCAATTACCGCAAAGACCTTAACTGGGGTGAAACTGCACGCGCTCTAACGGGTGGCCGTGGTGTTGATCACATCATAGAAGTCGGCGGCCCCGCGACTCTCGAGCAATCGATGGTTGCAACTCGGGTTGCTGGTCACATCTCCATCATCGGGATACTGAGTGGCGTAAGCGGTGCAATGAATTTTGTACCCGCACTGATCAAGCAAGTACGTCTGCAGGGTGTATTGGTGGGCAGCCGCAGCCAGCAGCAAGACATGATCCGAGCCATCAATGCTAATGGTATGCGTCCGATTATTGATCGTCATTTCCCTTTGAACGAGATTGTCGAAGCGTTCAAGTATCAGGAAACCAACAAGCATTTCGGCAAAATTTGTCTGGATATCTAAGCGCGCATAACTGTGCATGAGAAGACCTTAAGGTTCGCCATGTGATTAGCTCTTCACGGCTTGCAAGGTTCGTCATTCAGACCTCAATGTTGGAAAAACCCACCCACAATAGTTGCCTCTCACTGTTCATGACGGCGTATGCGACCTCTGCAACCGTCCTGTCTTGAAAGCAATGCGCTAACCGGACTTTCTCCTGAGTGCGGCAGATGTCAAAACCACCTAGAGAGGCTTCAGGGTGGAGCGTAGTGATTGATCGGTAGGATTGCATGCCGACTTGCATAGGCCGGCCACCACCCTTTTACGAAATCGAGCACCTTGTATAACTTTTTGCAAGGTGTCTAGAGAATCCTGGGCGATTCATTTTTCTAGCTGTCGCCATTCTGACACGTATCGTCGAAATCATTAAAAGCTTGTGATGGCACCAAGCCATCAATGTGCTATATTCATCCAATCATCCATATCAATATTGATTATACCTACCCCCCCTTCTCAGATGACCGCGCCAGTTTTCATCGGTCACGGCTGATTACCAAAGGAACGCTATGAACTCTTGGCTCGCGAATATCAGCGTCATGCTCAAGCTGGCCTTGGGCTTTGCTGTTGTACTCCTTCTAACCGCCATCCTTGCCGCGACCAGCTGGTTCAGCTTGGGAAAAATGATTGACCGTAGTAATCGAATGGCCGGCATCACCGAACTCGGCAACCGTCTTGATCATCTACGGAGGGCCCGTTTTCAGTATCAGGTGGACAAGGGTGACGAGCAACAAGGTGCATTGATCCAGGATGCGCTGGAACTGTTTGTCGCCAAGCAAAAAAGCCTCGCAAAAGAACTGCAGCTACCTGAAAACTTGCAAAGTCTTGCGCTGATCAACCAAGCCACCACTCAGTATCAAATGGCAATTAATACGATGCGCGAGGCCTATCGCAATAGTGCGGCCACCCGTAAGGAAATGGCCACCAATGCGGTCAAAGGCGCCGCGCTGATTGCCAAGCTCATCAATGACGTAGAAGCAATGCCAGTCTCTGATCAGCGCCGTTATGAGTTATACAAAGTCATCCTCAAGGCCAAAGAGGATGTCGCGCTGGTGCGTTATGAAGTTCGTGGCTACACCGGCAATCCCAACAGCACTACGGAACAAGCCGCCGCCCGCCAGCTTGATAGTGCGCTCAAGGGCATTGAAACCCTCAACAACACCTTTGGTGCCGCCTATGCCGATCCTATCAGGCAACTGGAAACCGCTCTGATGGCTTACCGCCGCTCAGTGCAGGACTTTACAGCCAGTAATGGGGCTATCGACCACTCCGTGCAGGACACTGTCAATTTCGGAGAGGCCATCACCCGCCTGACTGATGAAATGTATGCCAGACAGCTGGCCGCCCTTGAAACAGATAGTGCTCAGGCCCGCACGCTGCAGTTGAGTTGCACTGCTTTGGCAATGTTATTGGGGCTTCTTGCAGCTCTGATAATCACCCGCCAGATTACCCGCCCATTGCAGGAGACTCTGGCTGTGGTCGATTGCATTGCAGCGGGCGATCTCACGCAAAACATGGTCGTGACCCGTAGAGACGAACTGGGTGTGCTGCAACAAGGTATTCAGCGCATGGGTAGTACCTTGCGCGATCTGATCGGTGGTATCCGCGATGGAGTCACCCAGATCGCCAGTGCAGCGGAAGAGCTTTCAGCTGTCACTGAGCAGACCAGCGCTGGGGTCAATAGCCAGAAAACCGAGACCGACCAAGTGGCTACCGCGATGCACGAAATGTCGGCCACTGTGCATGAAGTTGCGCGGAATGCGGAACAAGCTTCCGTTGCCGCATCAGAGGCCGATGCTCAGGCGCGCGCTGGTGACAAAGTAGTCGCGGAAGCCATCGCCCAGATTGAGCGTTTGTCCAGCGAAGTCGGGCGTTCAGCGGAAGCTATGAATAAGCTTGAACAAGAAAGTGGGCGCATCGTCAAGATCATGGACGTGATCAAGGCGGTGGCTGAGCAAACTAATTTATTGGCCCTTAACGCGGCCATTGAGGCTGCTCGCGCAGGTGAGGCAGGGCGCGGTTTTGCAGTGGTCGCTGACGAAGTACGAGGACTGGCTCAGCGTACTCAGCAGTCCACTGAGGAAATAGAAAGCTTGGTGGCAGGCTTGCAAGGTGGAACACGTCAGGTGTCCAGTATTATGCAGAGCAGCCGCGAACTAACCGATAGCACTGTGGCGTTGGCAGGTAAAGCAGGCGCATCTTTAGCTAGCATCACTCAGACGGTTTCTGGGATTCAAGCCATGAACCAACAGATTGCTGCCGCCGCAGTACAACAAAGTTCGGTGGCGGAGGAAATAAGCCGCAGCATTTTGAGTGTACGCGACGTGTCTGAGCAGACCGCCTCAGCTAGTGAGGAGACAGCGGCCTCCAGTATCGAACTCGCGCGCCTGGGGGTACAGTTACAGCAACTTGTCAGTCACTTCAAAGTTTGACCGATGTGAATCGCCACGGACTCTCTAGACACTTTGCAAGCTCATTGGACTGCCCCCAGCATCGTAGACATCTCCAGCCTATGCTCGATTTTTACCAACGCATAGGGGAACAATTGATTTAACCAGGCCCGACACTTTTCAGCTGTCGTTAAGGCCTTGCGCTGTTCGATCCTGCTCAGCAAATCCAGCAGATCGTGACGATTGATATCGTAGATAGACCGCCCGCCCAGTGTGGGCAGCACGTCTTTGTTGAAGATTCTCAAGATTTGCGAGAGCGTGCTCTGGCGCCCTTCCTTCAGGCTTAGCCTGCGGAACTCCACCCATTGATTGAACACGGCCTCGAAGGCCTGCTCTGCCGTAAAACGAACAGCACGACGCTGCTGTTTACGGTGCTCATAGGGATTGATGCCTTGGGCGACCAAGGCGCGCGCCTCATCACGTCGCGCACGGGCTTCTTTGAGGCTGATTTGCGGATAACTACCGAGAGACATGCGCTTCTGCACGCCCGCCCAGCAGTATTGAAACTGCCAGATTTTCCCACCGCGGGCCGTCACGTTGAGCGCAAGCCCATCCGTGTCGCCTAGCGTGTAGTCATTGCCGGTGATTCGGGCTTGCCGAACGGTCGTATCCGAGAGTGCCATAGCGAGCTCCTGAACAGAGTCAGGAGCGGATGCTCGTCTCGCTATCCAAGCTGCTCCAGCAAAAAACCGATTCAGTGCATATCCAAATCCAAGTCCCTCATTCGGGAGTTAAATCGGGACTTAAAAGCACTGGACGGTGCTGGATGTCAGTGGTTCCCGCCGGAACGAAAAAAGGACCCGAAGGTCCTTGTTTCGATCGCTGACAGAATTCAGTGGAACTCTGTAGCGCTATGTTTGGAGCGGGAAACGAGACTCGAACTCGCGACCCCGACCTTGGCAAGGTCGTGCTCTACCAACTGAGCTATTCCCGCGTCTTGGTGAGGCGCATTCTATAGAATCCTCAGCACCCGTCAACCCCTTGATTCAAAAAAGTTTTATTTTTTTTCAACAGTGGTGCGCAGATGAGGCCAGGCAGCGCGTAAATACTGGAGCATGGACCACAGCGTCAGGCCGGCAGCGATGAGCAGCAAGGCGTAGCCCAGCAAGACCCAGAAGGAAAAGTCCGACGGGTTGGCCAGCAGGATCACCAACGCGAGCATTTGCGCGGCGGTTTTCCATTTGCCCATGTTCGACACGGCGACGTGGGCGCGGGCGCCGATTTCGGCCATCCATTCGCGCAGGGCCGAAACGACGATCTCGCGGCCGATGATCACCGCAGCCGGCAAGGTCAGCCACAGGTTGCCGTGTTCCTGCACCAGCAGCACCAGGGCCACGGCCACCATCAGTTTGTCGGCCACCGGGTCGAGGAACGCGCCGAACGGCGTGCTCTGTTCCAGGCGTCGGGCCAGGTAGCCGTCGAGCCAATCGGTGGCGGCCGCAACGGCGAACACCGAACTGGAGGCCATGTAGCTCCATTCGTAAGGCAAATAGAACAACAAAATGAAAATCGGAATAAGCAGGACGCGTAGAACGGTGATCAGATTAGGGATATTCATCGGCACAACTGGCTACGAGGTGAGAAGGCATTCTACTCGCTGTGCAGATTTGCATAAATCAACTCAGCGAGCTTTTTACTGATACCGGGTGCTTTAGCTATTTCGTCAATGCTGGCACGGGAGAGCTCTTGCAAGCCACCAAAATGTTTAAGCAGGTCGCGTCGGCGTGTCGGGCCTACTCCGGCCACGCCTTCCAGGGTTGAGGTTCGCCGGGTTTTGCCGCGACGGGCGCGATGGCCGGTAATGGCGAAACGGTGGGCTTCGTCGCGGATCTGTTGGATCAGGTGCAGCGCAGGCGAGTCGCCCTTCAACGTGAACTCATGGGCGGCATCATTCAAGTACAACGTCTCGAAGCCGGCCTTGCGCGTGGCGCCCTTGGCCACGCCGAGCAGGATCAGGTCGGGCACCGCCAGTTCGTTGAGCACGTCGCGAGCCATGGACAACTGGCCCTTGCCGCCGTCCACCAGCAGGATATCGGGGAGCTTGCCCTCCCCCTCCTTCAATTTGCTGAAGCGGCGCGTCAAGGCCTGGTGCATGGCGGCGTAGTCGTCGCCGGCGGTGACGCCTTCGATGTTGTAGCGCCGGTAATCGGACTTGATCGGCCCCTCCGGCCCGAACACCACGCAGGACGCCACCGTGGCTTCGCCGCTGGAGTGGCTGATGTCGTAACACTCCAGGCGCTGGGGCGGTTCGTCAAGGTTGAGGACTTCGGCCAGGGCCTCGAAGCGCGCGGCCACGTGCTGTCGATTCGCCAGGCGCGCGCTCAGGGCCTGCTCGGCGTTGGTCACGGCCAGTTGCTGCCAGCGCGCCCGCGTGCCGCGCACGCGGTGGCTGATGTCCAGTTCACGGCCACGCAACGCGTGGATGGCCTCGATCAACGTCGGGAAGTCTTCATGCACCACGTTGACGATCAGTTCCGACGGCAAGTCGCGCTCGGGGCTGCTGACGTAATACTGGCCCAGGAACGCGGCCATGACTTCAGCGACCTCCTCGTCGATCCCGGTCTGCGGGAAGAAGTTCTTGCTGCCCAACACCCGACCGCCACGCACACTGATCAGGTGGACACAGGCGCCACCCGGGTTGACGAACGCAGCGATCACATCGACGTCGCCGGTTCCGCCCTCCATGCTTTGCTGGTCCTGCACACGCCGCAGCAGGGAGATCTGGTCGCGCAACTCGGCGGCTCGCTCGAAATCCAGGGTGCTCGCGGCTTGTTCCATGGCGCCGGAGAGTTCGTCGGTGAGGGCGTTGCTGCGCCCTTCGAGGAACATCACCGAATGGCGCACATCCTCGGCGTACTCCGCCGGTTCAACCAGGCCGACACAGGGTGCCTTGCAACGCTTGATCTGATATTGCAGGCACGGCCGGGTGCGGTTCTTGTAGAAGCTGTCTTCGCACTGCCGCACGAAAAAGGTCTTTTGCAGCAGGCTCAGGCTTTCGCGGATCGCACCGGCGCTGGGGTAAGGTCCGAAGTATTTACCCTTCTGCTTCTTCGCGCCCCGATGAATACTCAGGCGTGGGAAGTCGCCGTCAGATAAAAACACGTAGGGGTAGGATTTATCGTCACGCAGCAGGATGTTGTAAGGCGGCCGCCATTCCTTGATCAGCGTCTGCTCAAGCAGCAGCGCCTCGGTTTCGTTGGCGGTGATGGTGGTTTCGACCTGGGCGATACGCGCCACCAGGGCCGCGGTTTTCGGCGCGAGGCCGGTCTTGCGGAAGTAGCTCGCCAGGCGGTTTTTCAGGTTCTTGGCTTTGCCCACATACAGCAGGCGCGCCTCGCTGTCGAACATGCGGTACACGCCGGGGCGGCCGCTGCAGGTCGAGAGAAAGGCACTCGGATCAAACGGTGTGGTCATGTCAGGCGCTGGCGTCCACCATGCCGTGGCGCACCGCGAGCAGGGTCAATTCAACATCACTGCTGATGGCGAGCTTCTCGAAAATGCGATAGCGGTAGGTGTTGACGGTCTTGGGGGACAGGCACAGCTTGTCGGAGATGGCCTGCACCTTCTGGCAGCCGACAATCATCAAGGCGATCTGGATTTCACGCTCCGACAGCACGTCAAACGGCGAATCGCTGGTGGGCTGGAAGGACTTGATCGCCAACTGCTGCGCGATCTGCGGGCTGATGTAGCGCTGGCCGGCAAATACCAGGCGAATGGCTTGTACCATCTCCGCCAGGCCTGCGCCCTTGGTCAGGTATCCCGCCGCCCCCGCCTGCAGCAGACGTGTAGGAAACGGGTCTTCTTCGCACACGGTGACCACCACGACTTTGATGTCCGGGTGGCTGCGCAACAATTTGGTAGTGGCGCCAAGGCCGCCGATCCCAGGCATCTTGACGTCCATCAACACCACATCGGGTTTCAACTCCCGGGCCTTGATCAGGGACTCTTCACCCGATTCAGCCTGGCCGACTACTTGCAGGCCATCGATGTCAGCCAGCATTCGTGTAATGCCTGTACGAACGAGATCATGGTCATCGACTACTAGCACCCTAATCAAGCAGACACCTCGCGATATGGTCTTATAGGTTGCTGAACACCTTAGCAAAAAACCAAGGCGCAGACCTAGTTGCAAGTGTCATATATATAGCGCTTGACGCCGGGAAGCGCGCCCGTCGAACGACGCGCAACGCTATTTCCTGGGGGAAAGGTCAGGAATCCCGGGCTACAGCTTGGATTTACCATTCATTATCAACATTGACGAATGTTCAGCCAAGGTTGAGGTCAATCGGTGGATCGCGTCCTGGTCCTCTTTGAACATCGCCCGATAGTTGCCCAGCACCTTTTCTTCGATCTGACTCAAGTTATCCATTTGCGCCGGCGTGGGAGCGCCTGTTAATACGTACAGAAGATCCACGCCTCTTTCGGCCACACGCGATAAATAATCGGCCTTCGGCGCCCGCCCGCCGTTTTCGTATTTGCCTTGTGCGTTCGCTTCAACGCCTCCAATTTCACCAAACACTTTTTGCGACAACCCAAGCCGCTCTCTTTCCTGCCTTAGACGCAAACCGATTCCACTCATTTGGATGTATGATCCTAAATTGGCACACCCCAAGAGGTGATACGCTGATCCCTTGGTTACACAAACTTGAACGGTTTTGAACTATGCCCGGAATTCGTACTGCTGCACAAGCCAAGGCTTGGCTTGAACACCAAGGTAAGTCGGTTCAAGCGTTCGCCCGGGAACACGGTGTCGACCCGGCAACCACGTATCAGGTGCTCGCTGGGCGCAAGAAAGGACGGCGGGGAGAGGCCCATAAGGTAGCGGTCCTTCTGGGCATGAAAGAAGGCATCATCCTTGCCGAGAATGAGCCTCTGAGGCAGGAACAAGAAATATTGCCCTAGGTTCAGTATGCGCTTATTAAGCCGTTGTGCCTGTTTTGCGCAAATGAGTCACTTATTAGTCTGCGGACATGGGCCGACAATCGCGTTCCATGCACCAGAAGCACGCTTCCTCACCCGCAACTTGCAAGCCCTTGCGCTGATAAAGCCTTTTTGCCGGATTGGTTTTAAACACGGTCAACCGTAAAAGACCGCGACCTTGACCGCACGCTTTGAGTGCCATTTGCTCCAGTACCCAGCTGCCTGCTCCACGGCCACGGAACGGTTCGAGAATATGCAACTCGCGAATGTACAGCGCCTGGCTGTCGCGACTCAGGCTGATAAAGCCCACCACGGTATCGTCGCTGCAGATCAGCCAATTCTCGCGCCCCGCCCAGGCCACGTCGAAACCATCGTTGGACCACAGCAAACGGTATTGCGCGTAGTAGCCGCGCATGGCTTCGTAGGTCAGCGTCCGGGCAAATGAGCGGTCCTGGTCAGTCGCCGCGCGCAAGTGAAACGTCATGTCATCGCGCCCCTTCAGCCCACAGTGCTACCGCTTGACCGGTCCAGCGCCCGCCATCGCGACGGGCAATGACCAGCGCGTCGCCCACCCCTGGCGCGGCGGCAAGCACCTGCCCATCGGCGCCCCAGATAGCACTGCGCCCCGCGCACGCCCAGCCGCCCGAGGGGCCACCGTGATTGGCCATCAATACCACCAGGCCATGCTCGGCGGCGTAGCCCTGGAGCAACGCACTGTCCGTTGCGTAGCCGCCTTCACTGATCAGCACGCCGGCGGCGTATACAGTGGCGCCCGCTTGCGCAGCCTGACGTGCATGGCTGGCGTGGGAAAAGTCGGCGCAGACCGCCAGCGCGATCCGATCATCCCGCCACTCAAGCACGTCACCGCCCTGCCCCGCGACAAACGCCACCTCTTCGCCGGGATGCAGATGCTGCTTGGTGTAAACCGCAAGCGAACCGTCTGCTCCCAGCACCAACGCGGCGATCGACACGCCCGCCCCTGGCGCCAAGCGGATCGGCATGCCCACCACCGCCGTCAAGCGCAGCTCCCGCGCCATCTCGCGCAGCGGCGTCAACAGCGCGTCCTCGGGGGCGATTGCCAGCTCAGCCGCCAAGGACGGCTCATACCCGCTCAACGACAGCTCCGGAAACACCAGCACTTGCACACCCTGCTCAGCCGCGGCGCGCATGAACGCCAGGTGCCGCAGGATATTGGCCGGTACGTCGCCGGCGATGGAAACGGATTGAGCGGCGGCAAGGGTCAAGGCAGTCATGGTCGCGTCCCGGCAATCATTATTGAGTGGCCACCAGCATATCGGCACTCACCCCATAGTCGTAAGTACCTCCACACAATAGAAATTACCGATTGAATCCACCCGTGCGCCTCTAGTAAGCTGCCACCATCATTTGGAGAGCCACCATGTTGCAACTCACCCACACCCAGGTTTGCCCTGCTGCCAGCGCCTCGCGCTCGGTATCGGCTACCCGTGTGAACGGTTTGAGCGCACTGGTCAGCTTTTATTTTGGGTATTGGTTTAGCCACTGGCGCGCCTGATACCTGAAATCGGCGCCCACTGCTCAAGGGGTCGCCTACCAGAGAAATCTAACCCCCGGTCGGCTCCCCGATCGGGGGTTTTGTTTTTTCAGCCCTGAACACTTTGTTTGATCAAGACCATTTAAAGGAATCACGACATGAACTACGCCACCTATTACCGCTACGACACCAGCACTGCATGGCGATTTAGCAAGCTCCGCTCGGGACAGCCTGCCGCCTCCGATCGGTCACCTATCGGTGGCAAGCCAACACACGTAGCCACTACGGCCAATTGTCGAACACCCCAGTAGGGCAGAGCGTGCGGGAATCGCCCGCCGCTTGCCCAGGAAGCCTTGAAGATGAACTCCTCCGTCGCCGTTCTGCCCGTCTCTACCCTGACCAGCACCAATGAAGCGCTGACCCTGCGCTTGCCCAGTTCCCTTGAACTCAAGCACCAGTTACCTCTCAGCCCATTCCTCAATGAGCAAATCCACGCCCATCGCCAAGCCGTGCGCGCCATTCTCAATGGCGAAGATTCACGTTTGCTGGTGATCGTCGGTCCGTGTTCGATCCACGACCCGGAATCGGCCATGGAATACGCACGCAACCTGAAGAAACTGGCGTTGGACGTCAGCGACCAGATGCTGCTGGTAATCCGCGCCTACGTCGAAAAACCGCGCACCACCATTGGCTGGAAAGGCCTGGCCTACGACCCGCACCTGGATGGCAGCGATGACATGGCCGCCGGCCTCAGCCTGTCCCGCGAACTGATGCGTGAGATGCTGCGCCTGGGCCTGCCGGTCGCCACCGAGTTGCTGCAACCGATGGCCGCCGGCTACTTCGACGACCTGCTCAGCTGGGTCGCCATCGGCGCACGCACCACCGAGTCGCAGATCCACCGCGAAATGGCCAGCGGCCTGGGCATGCCCGTCGGCTTCAAGAACGGCACCGACGGCGGCGTCGCCATTGCCTGCGATGCGATGCGCTCGGCGTCCCACCCGCACCGGCACTTCGGCGTCGACAGCCAGGGCCACCCGGCGATCATCCAGACCCCGGGCAACCCCGACACCCACCTGGTGTTGCGCGGCGGTCACCGTGGGCCGAACTACGATGCGCAGAGCGTGGCCCAGGTGAAACAGGACCTGGCCAAGTCCAAGGTGACCGCGCGGATCATGGTCGATTGCAGCCATGCCAACAGTGGCAAAGACCCGCTGCGTCAGCCGGCAGTGTTCAATGAAGTGCTGGAGCAACGCCTGCAGGGCGACACTTCGCTGATCGGCATGATGCTCGAAAGCCACGTGTTCGAAGGCTGCCAACCATTGGGCCCGGCGATGAAATACGGCGTGTCGGTGACCGACGGTTGCCTGGGTTGGGACAGCACCGAGCAGCTGTTGCGCAGCGCAGCTCAACGCTTGCGCGAACACGCCATCGGCTGAGCAATGGACACCGGCTTGCCTGCAAAGCGCGGGCAAGCCGGACGGCCGCCAACCTGGAGAGCAACCTCAAGGCCCTGTAACTGACCTTGAGCGCTGCCGACATGTTGCAGGTTGCGGGCCGTGACGGGGCCAGCGCCTGATAACCCCAATGGCATCGCGCCGACGCGGAACTAAACCCCGGCCACCGGCGTGCGCGATAATTCCCGCAGCCAGGGCAATACCCGCAGGCCCGCGGCGGCCTCGGGTGGGTCGATGATGTCCATGAAGTGCTCGAGGTTGATGTTATCCGGTACGCCGGGCAAGCGGACCAGTACCTGCGGTGTCGAGCCGACGGGTACGCCCAGGTCCAGGTGATCGTAGACCAGCACGTGGCGTACCTGGGCCTGCGGCCCACCGGCGTGGGCCGCCAAGCCTGCATTGACGATCAGCACATCAAAGGGTTTGGCCGGGATCGCCGTGAGGATCTGGACCTCTTCAAAGGTTTGCACCGGCACAATCCGGTGATACCCCAATCGGTTGAGCATTTTTTCGATATACAACCGTTGCAGGTGCTGTTCATCGGCAATCAGGATGGTCAGTGCTTTGTTCGGCATGGCAAACCCCTGGCAGGCTGTGCTCGTTGAGTGAGAGCAGCCCATTTTCCAGACATATCCCGCAGACAAAATCAGGCATGTTCCCCCTTCATGTAGGAGTTGTCCCAAATCCACCGAATAACCACCCAACCGCGTCAAGGTTGATTGCAATAAACGCTCAAGCTGTGATGCAAATCATCGATCGCCTGCTCGACGTCCTCAACCGCTGCCCCCAACGCCTGGAGGTCCTGCCGTTCGCACACGGCCTCCAAGGTTTCGCAACAAGCGATCAGCGCGTGCGCCTTGACCATCCGCGCGCCGCCTTTGGCGCGGTGTGCCAGGTCATGCAACTGGGCAAAGTCGGCCTGGCGTCGCAATGACGGCAATAGCCGTTGATCGGCTTCCAGACTGTCGAGCAGCGGCATCAACAATTCGTTGAGCGCGGCATGATCGTCCCCCGTCAGCATGATCAGCGCTCCCAGATCGAACGCCGGTTCGGCTTGCGGCTCGCATAGGCTCGCCATGCGCGGCGCCAGGGCCGATCGCAAGTCTTCGAGCCCGGTGGGCTTGAACAGGCACCCGTCCATGCCCGCCTGGCGGCAGCGCTCGGCTTCTTCGGGTTGGGCATTGGCGGTAAACCCCAACAGCAGGCACGGCACCAGGCCTCGCTCGTGCTCTTGAGTACGAATATCCCGCGCCAATGTGTAACCGTCCTTCAGAGGCATATTGCAATCGGTGATCACGCCATCGAAGTGCCCGGCCTGCCACAGCGCGAGCCCCTGCACACCGTCCTCGGCCGTGGTAATGCGATGCCCCAGGAAGCTCAACTGCCGGGCCAGCAGCAAACGGTTGGCCGGGTAGTCATCCACCACCAGGATACTCAACGCGCGTGTCGGTGGGCTGTGCGGAGCAGGCGCCGAAGCCGGCACCGGCAGCGCGGCCGCCAGGCTCAGCGCCACACTCACGTCCACCCGGGTGCCCTGCCCCAGCACGCTGCTCAGGTGCAACTGACCGCCCATCATTTCGCACAGACTGCGACTGATCACCAGCCCCAGGCCGGAACCGCTGCGCGCCGATTGTTCAGCGTTGCTGCCCTGGCTGAACGGGTTGAACAGCCGCTGCTGGTCCTGAGCACTGATGCCCATACCGGTGTCTTGCACCCACAACCTGAGCCGCAGTTGATCCTCGGCGACATCGCCCTGGGCGCCCAGTTGCACCTGGCCTTTGCTGGTGAACTTGATGGCATTGCTGAGCAGGTTCGAAACCACCTGCTTGAAGCGCAGCGGGTCGATCAGCACCGGGCGATCGAGCGCCGGATCGAGCGTCACGCGCAGCGCCAGCCCTTTGGCCCGCGCGAGGCCTTCGAAAACCCGCACCACCGAGGCCAGCAGCTCACGCAGGTTGGCGGGCTCCTGGGCCAGGGACAGGTGGCCGGATTCGATCCGGGCGATGTCCAGGATGTCGCCGATCAATTCCAGCATGCCGCGCGAGGCCACCGACGCCACTTCCAGCGCATCGCGATCCGCCCGACCTTGCTCGGCGCTTTTGAGCGCCAGCTCGATCATGCCGATCACCGCGTTCATCGGCGTCCGGATCTCGTGGCTCATGGTGGCCAGGAACGTCGTCTTGGCGCGGTTGGCGGCGTCGGCATCGTCCTTGGCTTCCTGCAACTGGCCCAGCAAGCGGTGGCGCTCACTCACATCCACCCAGCCGGCAATCATACCCACGACCTTCTCGTCGCCGTCGCGGTACGGCAGCATCCAATGGTAAATCGTGAGGACTTCGCCGCCCGGCACCCTGAGGATCCGGTCATGAATCTGCGGCTCGCCCCGCGCCATCAACTTCAGGTAGTCGTCATGGTACGACTGGGCTTGCGGCGGGTTACCGGTGTCGGTTTCCACCACGGTCTTGCCGATCACGTCTTCGAGCTTGAAACCGAACACGTCGAGGTAGGCATTGTTGCAGGCCATCAACCGCCCCTGGCGATCGCGCACGTAAATCGGGTGAGGCGTGCCGTCGATCAACACGCTCATAAAGCGCATCTGATCGCTCAACGCCCGCTCGGCCTGGGCGCGCTTGCGAATCAGGCTGCGCAGGTAAAAGGCCCAGCACAGGGTGATCAACAACAGCACCGCGGCGAGACTGAAACCCTGGATGATTGCGTTGCGATGGCGCAGCCAGTAGCTGTCTTCAATGATGATCTCGCTGCGCCAGTGATTGGTCAGCTCATCCAGCTCCTCAGGTGTGATGCTCAACAATGCCTTGTCGAGGATCGAATACAACTCCAGTTGGCTGCGGTTGACGCCAAACGTGATCCGCGCCGGCTCCGTGCCGACGGTGCTGGTCATACGCAAGCGGTCGCGGTAATGACGCGCGATCATGTAGCGCGCACTGATGAGCGAAATAACAGTCGCATCGGCCCCGCCATTGGCCACCAACTCCATGGCGGCTTCGGGGTTTGCGCTGTCGATAAACTCAATACCGGGGTAATCCCGCGCGATTTGCTCACCCAGGCTGTTGCTGCGAATGAACGCCAGGCGCTTTCCGGGCAAGTCTTCCAGGGTAACCAGCCACTCGTCTTCGGCGCGCACCACCAGCACATACGGGTTGGACAGGTAAGGCCGGGTGAAGCGCAACTTCTCGGTCCGCTCGACGCTGGGGGTAATCACCGCCAGCATGTCTGCCTGGCCAGCATTGACCTCATCGATTTGTCTAGGCAACGAACTGCCCTTCACCACATCGAACTTCAGGCCCGTGCGCAAGCTGATCCGCGCCAGCACTTCCGCGCTCAGCCCTTCGAATTGCCCTTGCTCATTGAAAAACGACAATGGCACGAACTTGTCGAGCACCGCCACTTTCACCCGCGGGTGTTTCTCCAGCCAGCGCTGCTCGCTGTCACTCAGGCGCAGCCGTTCGGCTTCCATGAAACCGCTGCCGCCAGCACTCCAGCGGCGCAGAATATCCATCTGCTGGTTGACCGGCACGATGGCCAACGCGGCGTTGATGATATTGCGCAGGCGAATATTGTCCTTGGTGAACGCAAACCCGAAAGGGTTGACCTCCAGGCCGGAAAAATCCGCCACGCGCACGTTATTGAGGTGGTTCTTGTTGATCAGGTACCGGGTGCTGATGGCATCGCCCAGGTACGCATCGGCCCGGCCGAACGCCACCGCACCGATGGCTTCGAAGGTCGAGGCAAACAGTTGCAACTGCGCGTGGGGGTAGAACCGCTGCACGGCATCGGGCTGCATGTAGTGATACAGCATGGCCACGCGTTTGCCGGCCAAGTCCGCGCTCAGGGCCTGGGTGTCTCCGATGCGGGTGACCAGGGTGGGTTGATCGTTGGCGTAAGAGCGTGACAGCTCCAACTCAGGGTCTGCGGCTTCATAGCCGTTGGCCGAGCCAACGAAATCCACCGCGCCCTGCTTGAGCGCTTCAATCACTTCATCGCGGGTGTCGTAGCGTCGCACCTCGATGATGATATTCAACGCCTGCGCCACCAGCGCCGCATAATCGGCGGTAATGCCCTCAAGCTCGTCGTTGTTGTTGCTCAGGTCGAATGGCGCGTAATCCGGCGCCGACACCCCCATCACCAACGTGCGCCGCTCACGTAGCCAGCGCCAGTCGGTTTCATCCAGTATCAGGCGGGGGTTTTCGAGCTGAGAGTGCCCCAACAGGCGCAGCGCGTGTGGCTGATCGACGGCCACTGCGAGCATGGGCAACAGACCCAGCAACAAGATAGCGGCGAGCCGCCTGAACGCAGTGGCAGTCATTTCAGATCAAGTGATTGCGCTGGGCGAACTTGGATAAATGCACGACGGAGGACATGCGCAACTTCTCCTTCAGGCGGGTTTTGTACGTGCTGATGGTCTTGTGGCTCAGCAGCATGTCCTCGGCGATTTCCTTGTTGCCCAGGCCCAGGGCCAGCTTCTGCAGCACCGTCAACTCGCGGTCCGAAAGAGCTTCCACCAACTCGTGCTCGGAGGTCTGCAAATCATCGCGGCGCACCGAACTGGTGGGCAGGCTGGGAAAGCAGCTGTAGTTGCACATCACAGCCTTGATTGCTTTTTGCAGCTCGTCCAACTCGCCGGTCTTGGCGACAAACCCCATGGCACCGGCCCGCATGCACCGGGTCGAAAAAAACACCGCCAAGTAGGACGTGAGCACCAGGATCTTGCACGGCAGGCCCAAGGCCTTGATCCGACTGATGACCTCCAGGCCACCCAACTTGGGCATCGCCAGGTCGAGAATCACCAGGTCCGGGCGCCCTTCTCTGGCCTTCTGCACGGCATCCGCGCCATTACCCGCTTCATCAATTTCAGTAAAACCTTCCTGCTTCAACAGAAATTTGACAGTGGCACGAATAAACGGGTGGTCATCCACTACTAACGCTTTGCTCATAAAACACCCCTGAGAGGACAAAGTACGCTGACACATCACACGGGACCCAGCCACCTGTGAGAATTGACAGTCCCGACGAACGGTACAGTCCCTCAGAGCGCCAACAGACGGGTGCCTGGTCCCTTCCCTTGAAAATCACCACGAACATATGAAGCCATATCATTGCTGCCGGCCAGCCGCAGCGATCAACCTTAGCAATGGGGTGATGTTTCTTACGAAGGGATAATCCTGACTGCGTGTAGGACTTTTCCTTACAAAAGCATAGCCAATCCTGGGTATGCCTAGGCTTGACCAGGGTGGATCAGTCGGTGGTACTTGGGCTCCAGAAAGCCTGCACCACCAGGCTCGACATGGAAATGCGCGTCACCAGGGCGTCCAGTTCATCACCGTCTACGGAAGTGGCCGCCAGGGTCGCCTCGATCTCCACTTCTTCGCTGCCAAACGGGCGCACATCGACATCGCTGGCGGGGTAGTTGCAACGTGCCAGCTCGGCTTCCAGCAACACCATGACCGCCTGTTGCTGGCTACGCCGTGCAATCACATAGAGGATGTTGGTCACCTCCGCCGACACCACATCCAGCGGCTGGCGGTTGATGTTATTGACGATCGGCCGCAGCAGCGTATTGGCCGCCAGTACGAACAGCGTGCCCAGCAGCGCTTCGAGGATCAGGTCGGCACCGGCACAGGCGCCCACCGCGGCCGAGGCCCAGAGGGTGGCGGCGGTGTTGAGCCCGCGCACGTTGCCTTCTTCGCGCATGATCACGCCGGCCCCCAGAAAGCCGATGCCCGACACCACATAGGCGACCACCCGCACAGCACCGTCTGCACCGCCCAGGCGGTTGGCCATGTCGACGAAAATCGCCGCGCCCACTGCGACCAGCACGTTGGTGCGCAAGCCCGCCGTGCGCTGGCGGTACTGGCGCTCGAAGCCGATCAAGCCGCCGAGGATAAACGCGGCGGTCAGGCTGACCACGGTATCGATCAGGGAATCGAGGTTGATGTTGTTGATTGCCTGCATAAAAACTCCATGAATGCGGCGGCAGCCCCACTGCCATCGCGGGCAGGCCCGGCTCCCGCCGGGCCCAGGGGCGTTCGATACAACTGTTATTGCCAGCCAAACTTACGGATGTAGTAGCCCTTCACCGCTTGGGTCAACGCCATGTACCCCAACAGAATCACGGGCAGGAACACAAAGTACAGCGACGGCAACGCCTGCAGTTTGAAGTAGTGCGCCAGCGGCCCCATCGGCAGGAAAATCCCCACGGCCATGATCACCCCCGTCATCACCATCAGCGGCATTGCCGCACGGCTTTGCAGGAACGGGATTTTCGGGGTGCGGATCATATGTACGATCAGCGTCTGGGTCAGCAACCCCACCACGAACCAACCCGACTGGAACAGGGTCTGGTGGTCCGGGGTGTTGGCATCGAACACATACCACATGAGTGCGAACGTGGTGATGTCAAAGATCGAACTGATCGGCCCGAAAAACAGCATGAAACGGCCCACATCCCCCGGTTGCCAGCGTTGCGGCTTGGCGAGCATGTCTTCATCGACGTTATCGAATGGAATCGCGATCTGCGAAATGTCGTACAGCAGGTTCTGCACCAGCAAATGCATGGGCAGCATCGGCAGGAACGGAATGAACGCACTGGCGACCAACACCGAAAACACGTTGCCGAAGTTGGAGCTGGCGGTCATTTTGATGTACTTGAGCATGTTGGCGAAGGTGCGCCGGCCTTCGAGCACGCCCTCCTCCAGGATCATCAGGCTCTTTTCCAGCAGGATGATGTCAGCCGCTTCCTTGGCGATGTCCACCGCGCTGTCCACCGAAATACCGATATCGGCCGTGCGCAGCGCCGGTGCGTCGTTGATCCCATCGCCCATGAAGCCCACCACATGGCCGTTGGCCTTGAGCAGGCGCACGATGCGTTCTTTGTGCGACGGCGTCAGCCTGGCGAATACGTTGGTGGTTTCCACGGCCTTGGCCAGTTCGGCGTCGGTCATGTCCTCGATGTCGTTGCCCATCAGCAGGCCTTGCTGCTCCAGGCCCACTTCGCGGCAGATCTTGGCGGTGACCAGTTCGTTATCGCCCGTCAGCACTTTGACGGCCACGCCGTGGGCTTTGAGGGCTTTGAGGGCAGGCGCGGTGCTTTCCTTGGGCGGATCGAGGAAGGCCACATAACCGATCAACGTCAGGTTTTTTTCATCCGCCAGGTTGTAGGTATCGCGCCCCGCTGACATCGGCTGCGCGGCGACCGCGACCACCCGCAAGCCTTCTTCGTTGAATGCCGCGGTCACTTGGCGGATGCGCGCCAGCAACTCATCGGTCAGCGCTTCGTTGGAGTCACCGTGGCGCACCCGGTTGCACACCGACAGAATCTCTTCCACCGCGCCTTTGCAGATCAACAGGTGCGGCTGGCCTTGCTCGGCCACCACCACCGACATCCGGCGCCGGTTGAAGTCGAACGGGATCTCATCGACCTTCTGGAACGCGGTGGCGACTTTCAGCTCGCGATGCACCTCCACGTGTTCCAGCACCGCCACGTCCAGCAGGTTTTTCAGACCGGTCTGGTAGTAACTGTTGAGGTAGGCCATTTCCAGCACGTCGTCGGACTCTTCGCCCCACACGTCCACATGGCGCGCCAGGAAAATCTTGTCCTGGGTCAGCGTGCCGGTTTTGTCCGTACACAGTACGTCCATGGCGCCGAAGTTCTGGATCGCGTCCAGGCGCTTGACGATGACCTTCTTGCGCGACAGAAACACCGCGCCCTTGGCCAACGTCGAGGTGACGATCATCGGCAGCATTTCCGGGGTCAGGCCCACGGCAATCGACAGCGCGAACAGCAGCGCTTCGGTCCAGTCGCCCTTGGTGAAACCGTTGATGAACAACACCAGCGGCGCCATCACGAACATGAAGCGGATCAGCAGCCAACTGACTTTGTTGACGCCCTGCTGGAACGAGGTGGTCGCGCGATCCGTGGCGGTGACGCGCTGGGCCAACGCGCCGAAATAGGTGCTGTTGCCGGTGGTCAGAATCACCGCCGTCGCCGCGCCGGACACCACGTTGGTGCCCATGAACAGGATGTTCTCCAGGTCCAGCGGGTTGCGCGTCTTGGCATCCTTCTGCTGGGCGAACTTCTCCACCGGCATCGATTCGCCGGTCATCGCCGCCTGGCTGACGAACAGGTCCTTGGCATTGAGCACGCGGCAGTCGGCGGGGATCATGTCGCCGGCCGACAGCACGATCAGGTCGCCCGGCACCAGTTGCTTGATCGGCAGCTCGATGGGTTTGGCCGCCTCGCGGCGCAACACCGTCGCGGTATTGCTCACCATGTCCTTGAGTGCGTCGGCAGCCTTGTTCGACTTGGCCTCCTGCCAGAAACGCAGCAGGGTCGACAGCACCACCATGGAAAAAATCACCGTGGCGGCCTTCATGTCTTCGGTCAGCCAGGAGATCACCGCCAGCAAGGTCAGCAGCAGGTTGAAGGGGTTCTTGTAGCAATGCCACAGGTGGACCCACCAGGGCAGCGGCTGTTCGTGTTCGACTTCATTGAGGCCGTATTGCTCCCGCAACGCGTCGGCTTCCTGGACGTCCAAGCCTTCGGCGTGACTGCCCAGGGTGCCCAGCAATTGTTCCGCGCCGCTGTTGGCCGCAGCCACCAGGGTTTGCGCCAGGCTCGGCGGGACTTCGCGGCTGACGCTGGCGTCGGTGACGCTGTCGAGCAGTGCCAGGCGACGGAAATGCCGAGCGATATGCCGGGTCCGCAGGAAGCCGGCAAAGAACTCTTTCAACAGAGTGAAGTTCATGGTGTTACTCCTGCGCGAGGAAACCGTCGTGCAGGTACGGCCAACTGCGCCGCGCCCGATCAAAAAGGCACAGCCAGCCTGGCCCGCCCGCCGCAAAAAGGCAGGCGCGTCCGTAGCAACCTGAGGTGAGTCAGGTGCTGGTCAGCGTCGATGAGAGTGGATCGAGGCAGGCGCCAGGACTGGTCGCTGCCGGGATGCCGCTTCTCGCTGTTTGGCGAGACAACGGCATCGGAAGAATGCGCGTTACCTTGCCAAGTCTGTGCCGGTTACCGAAACCGGCCGACGACTGTCACTTGAACAAGTACCCACTGAGGGTCTCCGCTATTGATGAAAACGCGCGAAGCTTACGCCCCGATTACAGGAGAGTAAACCGTAGGAAAGTACCTGCATGATGAATAAGAGGATTCTTCAGGATGGGTTCAGGAACCCCTATCTTGAAGCCCTCCGAGGCATAAATGTGGGAGGGAGCTTGCTCCCGATGGCGGTGGGGCAGTTAGCTTATCTCTAGCTGCACCATCGCCATCGGGAGCAAGCTCCCTCCCACAGGTTGAATGTGTCTATCCGCAGCTAAGGTGCAACAGGTCGATCTAGCGGCACCCGTATCAGGTAATCATCCACCTGCCCACCCACCAGCGCCTTGACCTGAATCGACACCGTATTCAGCTGTCGCCCCATCCTGATCCCCTCGCGAATACGCACCGGCACATACCCCAGTTTCGGCCAGAAACGCTCGGCCTTGCGATTACCGACCACCACCGTCAGGCGCAGCCACTCGGCCCCCTGCGTGACGGCCCATGCTTCGAGGTCGGCGTGTAACCGCCGCCCTCAATCATCGCGCGTCAGTACTTCCAGCAATTCAATTTCAAAGCGCAAAGGGCTGTTCGGCTTGATATGCGCGCCCATCGAACGTTCGCCATACGCCAGGTGCGCCGGTACGAACAATGTGCGTACACCGCCGACTTGCATGCCCATCAACCCCTGGTCCCAGCCCTTGATCACCCGGCCCGTTCCAATCACACACTGAAACGGCTTGCCCCGTTCCCACGACGAATCGAACACCGTGCCATCTTCCAGGGTGCCGGTGTATTGAGTGGTGATCAACGCGCCCTTGACCACGGCCTTGCCGGTGCCGGGGCGGATGTCGGTGATCTGGAGTTGTTCGTCGCTCATGGGGGGCTCTCGTTGACTGCGCAAAGGCTGGGGTTTTCCCAGAATTGGGTGGGTTTGGCAAGTGTAGGAAGCGTCGGCTCAATGACATTTCTCTTTAACCTGCGGGGCGTTTCCGCCGGCTGGGCAGCACCTCGCGCACAGGCGCTATTTCGAGATCGCACTCGGTGAACATAATCTGAGGGGGCGGTGAATTGATCGCTGGAGTGCATGCTGCCGAGCTGAACCGGCGGCACGCGTTGTGATGAGGGGCGATTGCCTCACCACAACAAAAGCAATCACCGCCTCAAAGCTCAAGGCCGGATAGTAAGGTTTTGTCGCGAGAGAGCAGACCTAGTGTCTGCAACACGTCATTGACGGCGCCGACAACGCCCACATTTTTAGGCTGGGGCTTCCCATCGACAACATCCTTCAACGCTGTCAAAAACTCCACCCGGCCCGAATCGACCTTATCGGACTTGCTGTCCTTGGATGAGATACGGCCCTGGGCAGTATTAATCTCTTTATCAAGGTAAGCGCTAAATTCAGACTTTTTCATTGTCAGTTTCCTTCTTCAACAATGCGTGAGGGCACACGCAGCAGCTTAAGAAGCTCACTGCATCCTGCCTACTGTCAGAGTTCACAGGTCTGTACCAGTTGCCGGGTGTCGTTCTCACAACCAACGCTAGTGCATGTCGATCCAATTTCGCTGGGACCAAAAGACCTGACCTCTCTCCACGAATATGGGCAGCGAACTATCAAGAGCCCACTGACACCTCAACCGGAAGCGCCCGATTTTCTCCCGCCCGTCAAATCACCTCTTATGGAACGCCAGCCACTTTGGCTGTAGCCATCCAAAGAGATCACCCCGCAATGAACCAAGCCACAAGCCCTGTACGTGTTTCTGTTGTGCAATTCGATCCCCAGGTCGGTGTGGACCACCGTACCGCAAACCTGCGACGTAGCCTGGAGCTGGCAGCCGCGGCAGCGAACGGCGGCGCCAATCTGATCGTGCTGCCGGAGCTTTCCAACTGCGGTTACTTCTTTTCCAGCCGCAAAGATGCGTTCGATCACGCCGAAGCGGTGCCAGACGGTCCGAGTCTGCGGGCATGGATCGACTTTGCCGGCCGGTACCAGGTCTATCTGGCGGCGGGCCTGAACGAAATCGACGGAGCGCAATTATTCAATACAGCGGTGCTGCTCGGCCCGGACGGTTTTATCGGCAAGTACCGCAAGGCCCATCTATGGAACCTGGAGAAGCTGTGGTTCACCCCGGGAAACACGGGATTTCCAGTCTTCGAGACACCGATCGGACGGATCGGCATGCTGATCTGTTGGGACATCTGGTTTCCCGAAGTCCCGCGCATTCTCAGCCAGCAGGGTGCCGATATCATTTGCAGCCTGAACAACTGGGTCTGGACGCCACCCCCGCTGTTCGACGACGCCGGGCGGTGCATGGCGTCCTACCTGACGATGACGGCAGCACACGTCAATAACGTGTTTATTGCCGCCGCCAGTCGAATCGGCGAAGAGCGCGATGCCCGTTACCTGGGGTGTTCGCTGATTGCCGGGACCAATGGGTGGCCTATCGGCAAGGTGGCGTCGGCCAATCGCCAGGAAATCCTGTTCGCCGATATCGACCTGAGCAGCGCGCGCAGTGCGCCCATCTGGAACAGCCTCAATGATCTGCAAAGGGATCGGCGGGTTGACCTGTACGATCAGATGCTGGGCTATATGCAGCATCGAGCATTGCCGCGTTGAGCACGAGCGGCCTCACAACCAATGCCAAAACCGGCTCCAGAACCCACGCCCCAAATCATTCTTGCAACCCGCATATTGCTGCGCATACAGCTGCGAGCGAGCCTGCACTTTGCTGGCCACGGGGGGTAGCCAGGCTTTGCTGGCGTAGGTGCGCTGGCGATAGCCGCCCCAGCCTTCGTGGTAATTCAGGTATTGGCCGTAGGCGTCGTACTTGTAAACGCCGTTGATGGTGTAGGTCTTGTCCATGTACCAACCGACGAAGTCGATGGCGTCGTCGAAGTCCTGACGGCTGGCGCCGCTGCGGCCGGTGCTTTTGCGGTAGTCGTTCCACACTTCATCCTTGGCCTGGGCATAGCCGGCGGCCGTGGAGACGCGGCCCCAGGGGATGATCCACAACAGGTAGTTACGCGGAGCCTTGGCGTCCTGCCGGAAGGCCGATTCCTGGTACATGATGGCGAACGGCAACTGGATCGGCACGCCCCAGCGCTTTTGGGTGACTTGGGCGGCGTCGTACCAGTCGGCCTTTTCGCGAAAGATGCCGCAGAGGTCGTTGGGCGTGCGGGGTGGCGAGGTGCCGCAGGCCGCCAGCAGCGAAGTGAGTAATAACAAGCCGACAGCTTTGCCTGCGTTCAAGATGCACCTTTGCGGGATACGCGTAAAAAGCCGGCATTTTACCCATTCAACGCGGCAGGTGAAGAAAGGAAACGCTCAGCGCCGTGCGCAACAGCAGCGTGCGCCAGATCGCACGGGGCAGTTGCGCTGCACTATCGCGCAGCCTGGATGTCGTAACTCGCATGCGCCCATTCCCAGGAGAAACCATGAGCCAGGACGTCCTCGCCAAAGAAACCAACCGCCGCCAATTGCAGCAGATCATCTCCGGGTTGTCCGACGGGGTGATTTTGGCCGAGCTAGACCAGACCATCCTCTGGGCCAACGAGGCCGCGCTGACCATGCACGGGGTCAGCGCGGTCGAACACCTGGGCGCCAACAATCAGGCCTATGCCGAGCGGTTCGCCTTGCGCTATCGCAATAACCACCCGCTGTTGCCGGACAACTACCCGCTCAGCCGGGTGGCGGCCGGCGAAGCGTTCAGCGACGTGATCGTGGAAGTCAGCCCCACCGGCGACGACGAGCGCAGTTGGGTCCATCGCCTGCGCAGCCTGGTGCTGACCGATTCACGCGGCGAACCGGAGCTTTTGGTGTTGATCCTCAGCGACGCCACCGAATGGGCGAGTGCCGAGCAGCGCTTCGAAAAAACCTTCAACGCCAACCCCGCGCCCGCCGTGATCTGTCGCCTCAGCGACCTGCGCTATATCAAGGTCAACCAGGGCTTTCTGGAGATGACCGGCTATAACCGCGACCAAGTGATCGGCCGCTCGGTGTATGAACTGGACGTGCTGGAACACGCCGAGCGCAAGGACCTGGCCATCCAGCGCCTGGCCGAAGGCGCGACCATCCCGCAGATGCAGGCCGAATTGAGATTGCCCGAGGGCGGCAGCAAGTTGGTGATCGTGGCCGGCCAGCCGTTGGACATGAACGAGGAAGACTGCATGTTGTTTTCCTTCACCGACCTGGAACCGCGGCGCAAGGCAGAAATCGCCCTGCGCCAGAGTGAGGAGCGCTTCGCCAAGTCGTTCCGCCTGACGCCGGTGCCAACCCTGGTGTGCAACGCCGACAACCGTCAGGTGGTGGATATCAACGAAGCCTTCATGAGCATTACCGGCTACACCAGTGAAGAACTGATCGGCAAAGCCATCGAAGACATCGACTTCATCGACAGCGCCCAAGCCTGCGCGCAGTTGTTCGCCACTCTGGAAAAAGCCGGCAACCTCGACGGGCTGGATCTGAAGGTGCGCAAGAAAGGCGATGAGGTGATCGACTGCGTGGTGTCCGCCGATACCGTGAGCATCCAGGACGTGCCCTGCTACCTGCTGGTGCTGATGAACATCACCGAACGCAAGCGCTCGGAGCTGGAGCTGGTGGCGGCCATCGAAGAAGTGATGCAGGACGCCTCCTGGTTCAGCCAGACCCTGATCGAAAAGCTGGCCAACGCCAAAGGCGCCAACCGACCCAATGTGCCGGGCATTGCCTTCACCGATCTCACCACCCGCGAGCGCGATGTGCTGGGTTTGATTTGCGAAGGCCTGGCCGACAAAGAGATCGCCTCGCGCCTGAAGCTGGCGCCCAACACGGTGCGTAACCATGTGGCCACGGTGTATTCCAAACTGGGGGTGCATAGCCGTAGTGCAGCGATCGTCTGGGCCCGTGAGCGCGGGCTGTTCGCCGGTGAACTGCGTCTGAAAAACAAGCGCTGAAAGTGCAAATGCACTAGTGCGGTTAGTGCGAATTCGCCTTATTGCGCCTAGGTGTAATGCTTAACCTTCCTGAGGTGGGCACAGGCTTTCGATCCTGTGTCGTCGTATTCCACACCCGGAAGGAATTAGCATGTTTACCCTGTCTCAATTGCGAAATTGCATCGAAGAAGGCCTGTCGCCGCTGACGTGCGAATTCACCCTGTGCCGGGACGCGTCGCTGACCCTCAAAGTCTTCGACGCCGAAACCGGCCGGGTCGACCTGGTGGTCACCGGGATCAGCACCAATCGGCTGCAGACCCCGCAAGAAGTGGACAAGATGGTCGAAGAATTACGCTACGAGCTGCACAGCAACCACCTGGGCAAACTCACTCTGGATGACTTGCCTTCAGCCTCGCACCCATGAAATAGAACACCCCGCCACCGACGATAAACGCCCCCAGCATGTAGAACATGTAATGCGCCGGCAGGCTGGCCAACACCAACCCGCACAGCACCGGCCCCAGCGCGGCGCCGAGGTTGGACAGGTTTTGCGCGCCGTAATACATGCCGCGCAGGTGGTCCGGGGCAATGCGGTCGATAAACATGTACTCGGCCGGGAACACGACGATTTCCCCCACGGTAAACACCGCCATCGCCAGCACCCACCACAGTACGCTGGTGGACAGCGCAAAGCCGATCAACCCCAGCATGAACATGCTCAAGCCGAAGATCAGCCATTGGCTCAGGTAACGGTGCGAGATGCGCCGACCGATCACGTATTGCAAGGCAATCACCAACACGGCGTTCGTCGTAAGCACCGCGCTGATGACCTTGTAGGTGTATTCAGCAGTGGTGGTGGTCACCAGGTATTGCGACAGGTAAGCCGTGAACTGGCCGAACACCACCGCACTGAGCACGCCGCCAACGGTGAAGCACACCAGGCGCCGATCCTTTAACAGCACGCGGCCGACAGCCAGGAACGACACCGGCTTTTGCGTGGCATCGACAGTGGCCAGCGCACGATCGCCCCAGCGCCAGTACAGCAGGAAAAACCCCGCCCCCAACAGCGCCGACAGCATAAACGGCAAGCTGATATCCAGCCTGGCCACCATCGCGCCGAAGAACGGCCCCACCGCATAGCCGATATTGGTCAGGGTATACTTGATGGAAAACACCTCACTGCGCGCGTCTTCCGGCAACAGGCTGGCAAAGCCGGCTTTGATCGCAATATCGATGACCGCGTAAGCCAGGTTGATCAGGATCAGGCAGCCGTAGAACGCCCAGATAGTCTGCGCGAGCACCGTACCGATAAAGCCCACGACAAACAGCGCACTCAAGCCCAGCAGTAACCGATAGCTGCTGATGCGATCGACGAGAAACCCGCCATACACGCTGAGCAACGAACCGACGATCAGCGAACTGCCGATCACCAGGCCGACCTGGGTGATGTCCAGGGTAAAGTGCCGGGTGAGGTAGATAACCAGGTACGGAAAGGTGATCGCCTTGGCCAGCGTCAACATCAACGTGGCGGACAGCAACAGCTTCACTGTGCGGGGGTAGTGTCTTAGGGTGGCAAGCATCCTGCTCTCATTCCATGAAGGTAACGCGGCCATTGCAGCCGGTCACCTTACCTCAGTAACCCGAAAAAAAGCAGACGTTGCCAGCGGATTATTGCTTGACCGGGGTGATCTCGAGGACGGTGCCGTTAGTGGTTTTGAGCAGCACAAACCTATTGCCCTCGTGAAATTTATCCTGTAATTTTTCATGAAATTTAACGAAATAAATTTCATGAACCAACAAGAAGAACTCGAAGCCCTGGCAATCCTGATCCACGACCTGCGCAAGTACAAGAAACTCACCCTCGCGCAATTGGCGCAAAAGATCGAGCGTTCGGTGGGTTTCCTGTCTCAGGTCGAACGAGGCCTGTCACGCCCGACCGTGGCGGACCTGACCGCGATCAGCCACGCCCTTGACGTGCCCACCACCTATTTCTACAGCCTGAGCAAGCCCAAGGCCATCAACTGGGTGACGCGCCCCAACGAGCGGCGCACGGTGTATTACGCCAATGGCATCACCGACATCCTGGTCTCCCCCAACATGAACGGTGCGTTTTCGATGCTCGACAGCCTGCTGGCCCCCGGAGCCAATAGCGGTGAGCAGACCATGAGCGACCGCGCCGAGCAGGCCGGGTTTGTGCTGGAGGGTGAGTTGACGCTGTGGGTGGAAGGGGAAGCCGACTCGGTCACCCTGCACCAAGGCGACAGCTTCCACCTGGCCAGTTTCGCCCGTTGCCGCTACGCCAACCTGACCGAACTGCCCGCCCGCGTGCTGTGGGTTTACAACTAGGAGCTACACCCGTGAAAAGCCATTCCTCCACGCTGCTGGCCGAAGTACGGAGCTTTCGCCAGAACCACCCCGACGTGCGTTATGTCGACCTGATCGCCCTGGACATCCCCGGGCATTTCTACGGCAAGCGCTACCCGGTGGAGATGCTGGAAAAAGTCGCCGCCGGCGGCCCCTTGAAGCTGCCGCAGAACGCCGTGCTGCTGGGGGTTCAGGGCGGGTTGTTCAAGATCGGTGATTACTGCTTCAACGACGGCGACCCCGACGCCAACCGCCGCCTGGTGCCGGGCACGCTCAAGCCGGTGAGCTGGGAGTCGCAGCCGCTGGGCCAGATGCTGATCACCTCGGACGGTACGCAAGCGCCGATCGAATTCGAACCGCGGGAAGTACTGGCCAAGGTCCTGGAACGCCTGCACCACAAAGGCATTCACCCGGTGGTGGCCTTTGAACTGGAGTTTTACCTGTTCGACAAGCAGCTCGACAACGGCCTGCCGCAATTCGCCCGCGACCCGCTGAGTAACGACGCCGACGACCAGCCCAACCTGCATATCGAGCGACTGTCGCGCTTCAGCGAGGTGCTCGACGATATGGCGCAAACCGCCAAGGACCAAGGCATCGACATCACGGTGATCACCGCAGAACTCGGCCCCGGCCAGTTCGAGATCAACTTCGGCCACTTGGACGATGGCCTGCGCGCTGCCGACTGGGCCGCCCTGTTCTGCCGCAGCACCCGCGGCGTGGCGCTCAAGCACGGCTACCGCGCCAGCTTCATGGCCAAGCCCTACCTGCAATTCCCCGGCAGCGGCATGCACGTGCATGTCAGCCTGTACGACGGCGCCGGCAACAACATACTCGCGGCCCATCAACAGCAACCCCTGCGCCACGCCGTGGCCGGCTGCCTGGAGTTGCTGCCGCACTGCATGCCGATCTTCTCGCCGAACCACAACGCCTTCCGCCGCCTGGGCGGTACGGTCAACGCCGCCACCCGTGCCAGCTGGGGCTTCGAAGACCGCGATGCGTGCGTACGCATCCCCGAGTCCGACCCGCGCAACCTGCGTATCGAACACCGCCTGGCCAGCGCCGATGCCAACCCGTACCTGGTGTTGGCGGCGATTCTGGTGGGGTTGGAGCATGGGCTTGACGCCAAGCGCGAACCCATCGCCCCACTGAACGACGACCGCAACAGCGGCACCGACTTCCCCCTGGAAATGCTCGAGGCCGTGCGCGCCATGCAACATCAAGCGGTATTGCGCGATAAGCTGGGCGCGGAATTTGTCGACGTGTACTGCGAGAACAAACGCCAGGACCACTTGGCGTTTCAGCAGGAGATCAACGCACGGGAATACCGCTGGTTTCTCTAACCCCCCATGGAATCACCGATGACCGACCAAAGCGCCCCGGCCCTCAAGGAAATCTTCAACGCCGAACGCCTGCAACACATCGCCACCGAGATGACGGCGGTGTACCCGGCGTTCGACGCCCAGGGCTTTCTCCAGCACGCCAAGGCCGGGCTGGCCGAGTTGTCGGTGATGCAGCGCGTGGCGCGGGTCAGCGACAGCCTGCATGCGGTGATCCCGCTGGATTACCCACAGACTCTCACGCGGCTCTATGCCCTCGCGCCGCGCTTGAACAGCGGCTTTGTCAGCCTGTTCCTGCCGCACTACGTGGCGAGTCATGGCCGGGATGACTTCGAGCGCTCCATGGCCGCGCTCAAATATTTCACCACCTTTGGCTCCGCCGAATTCGCGATCCGGCACTTCTTGCTGCACGACTTCCAACGCACCCTGGCGGTGATGCAACAGTGGTCGCTGGATGACAACGAACACGTGCGCCGCCTCGCCAGCGAAGGCTCGCGACCGCGCCTGCCGTGGTCATTCCGCCTGGCCGACGTGCAGGCCACCCCCGCGCTGTGCGCGTCGATCCTCGACAACCTCAAGGCCGACAGCAGCCTCTACGTGCGCAAGTCCGTGGCCAACCACCTCAACGACATCACCAAGGACCACCCCGATTGGGTCCTCAGCCTGATCGAAGGCTGGTCGCTGGATAACCCGCACACCGCCTGGATCGCCCGCCATGCACTGCGCAGCCTGATCAAGCAGGGCAACACCCGCGCGCTGACGATCATCGGCGCGGGAGCCAAGGCCGAGGTCAAGATTCATCACCTGCGCGTCACGCCGGCGGTGATCACACTGGGGGAGCGGATCAACCTGACCTTCAGCCTCGAATCCACCGCCGCCACACCACAAAAACTGGTGGTGGACTACGCCATCGACTACGTAAAAAGCGCCGGCCACCGTGCGGCCAAAGTGTTCAAGCTAAAGGCCTTTACCCTTGGCGCAGGCGAGCAGCAGCACATCAGCCGCGAACAACATATCCGTGAACTGACCACGCGCAAGCACTACCCGGGCAAGCACGCGGTGCATGTGCTGGTGAATGGAGAACGGCTGGGCAGCGCGGAATTCGTCTTGCGCGATTGACTCAGTTCAAGCAACACCACAGATCCAATGTGGGAGGGGGCTTGCCCCCGATAGCGCTGCTTCAGTCATGCATGTTTTGGCTGACACACTGCTATCGGCGGCAAGCCCCCTCCCACATTTGGATCTCCATAGATCAGATAGACCCTGATCTGCTTTTGCTCTGCTCTTGCTTGGCCTTATAGCCAACCTGATCTTGGAAGCTGAATCCGGTCAAAAGTGTGGGAGGGGGCTTGCCCCCGATAGCGCTGCTTCAGTCATGCATGTTTGGGCTGACACACTGCTATCGGGAGCAAGCCCCCTCCCACATTTAGATCTCCATAGATCAGATAGACCCTGAGCTGCTTTTGCTCTGCTCTTGCTCTTGCTTGGCCTTATAGCCGACCTGATCTTGGAAGCTGAATCCGGTCAAAAGTGTGGGAGGGGGCTTGCCCCCGATAGCGGTGAATCAGTCATGCATGTTTTGGCTGACACACTGCTATCGGGGGCAAGCCCCCTCCCACATTTGGATCTCCATAGATCAGATAGACCCTGATCTGCTTTTGCTCTGCTCTTGCTCTTGCTTGGCCTTATAGCCAACCTGATCTTGGAAGCTGAATCCGGTCAAAAGTGTGGGAGGGGGCTTGCCCCCGATAGCGGTGAATCAGTCATGCATGTTTTGGCTGACACACTGCTATCGGGGGCAAGCCCCCTCCCACATTTGGATCTCCATAGATCAGATAGACCCTGATCTGCTTTTGCTCTGCTCTTGCTCTTGCTTGGCCTTATAGCCAACCTGATCTTGGAAGCTGAATCCGGTCAAAAATGTGGGAGGGGGCTTGCCCCCGATAGCGCTGCTTCAGTCATGCATGTTTTGGCTGACACACTGCTATCGGGGGCAAGCCCCCTCCCACATTTGGATCTCCATAGATCAGATAGACCCTGATCTGCTTTTGCTCTGCTCTTGCTCTTGCTTGGCCTTATAGCCGACCTGATCTTGGAAGCTGAATCCGGTCAAAAATGTGGGAGGGGGCTTGCCCCCGATCGCGGTGAATCAGTCATGCATGTTTTGGCTGACACACTGCTATCGGGGGCAAGCCCCCTCCCACATTTGGATCCCCATAGATCAGATAGACCCTGATCTGCTTTTGCTCTTGCTTGGCCTTATAGCCGACCTGATCTTGGAAGCTGAATCCGGTCAAAAATGTGGGAGGGGGCTTGCCCCCGATAGCGCTGCTTCAGTCATGCATGTTTTGGCTGACACACTGCTATCGGGGGCAAGCCCCCTCCCACATTTTTGATCCAGGTTCTTCAGGCGGACCCGCCGAGCAACAGTGGCTGCTCCCGCGCGCACAACTCCACCACGTAATCCCACAACACCCGCAGCCGCACTGACTTGTGCAGTTCCCGGCGCGAGCTGATCCAATAGCTGCGCTGAATCCCCTCCCCCGGCAACAACGCCACCAGGTCCGGATCACCGGCCGCCATGAAGCACGGCAACACCGCAATCCCCAGCCCGGAACGCGCCGCCTGGTGCTGGGCGATCACGCTGGTGCTGTGGAACACCACTTTGGGGTTGCGGCAGAAGCTGCTGAGCAGTTTCAGTTCCTGGCTGAACAGCAGATCGTCGACGTAATCGATCCAGGCATGGGCGGCGAGGTCTTCGCGTTTTTCAATCGGCGGGGTGCGCGCCAGATACGCGCGGCTGGCATAGAGCGCCAGGCGGTAGTCGGTGAGTTTGCGCGTGACCAGTTGATCGACGCTGGGACGTTCGAGGTGGATGCTGATTTCGGCTTCGCGGTTGAGGATGCTGACGAAACGCGGCACAGCCACCAGCTCCACTTCCAACCCCGGATAGCGCTCGAACAGCCCGCCCATGCGGCTGGCGAGGAACATCACCCCCAGCCCTTCGGCCACGCCCAGGCGGATCTTGCCCAGGGGCGCGGCGGCGTGAGTCAGTTCGTCTTCGGCCAGCAGCGCGACGTTTTCCATGGCTTCGGCGTGTTTGAGCAGGGCCTCGCCGGACGGCGTCAACTCATAGCCGTGGGCGTGCTGCACGAACAACGCGGTGCCGAGGCTTTTCTCGATCGCCTCGATATGCCGCGCCACGGTGGCGTGGGTGGTTTTCAGGCGTTGCGCGGCGGTGAGCAGGCGGCCGCTGCGCTGCAACTCAAGAAAAAACCGCAGGTCATTCCAGTCGAACATAGCGCCTCCAATCCGTGAGCCTGGACCGCACTGTTTAAAAACGCACAGCCACTGGGTAAAAACTAACATTTTTAAGACGAAAACTAACAACTAGGATGGAGCCAATAAGAAAAACAAGCGAGACCTCAGATGCCCACTGCAACTGCTGAATACGATTACATCGTCGTAGGCGCCGGCCCCGCAGGCTGCCTGCTGGCCAATCGACTGTCCGCCAACCCCGCCCACCGTGTGCTGTTGCTTGAAGCCGGTGGTCGCGACAATTACCCCTGGATTCACATCCCCGTCGGCTACCTGTTCTGCATCGGCAACCCACGCACCGACTGGTGCTTCAAGACCGAAGCCCAGGCCGGCCTGCAAGGCCGCGCCCTGAGTTACCCGCGGGGCAAGGTGCTCGGCGGTTGTTCGTCGATCAACGGCATGATCTACATGCGCGGCCAGGCTCAGGACTACGACGGCTGGGCGGCGGCAGGCAACCCGGGCTGGGCGTGGGAAGACGTGCTGCCGCTGTTCAAGCACAGCGAGAACCATTTTGCCGGCGGTTCGGCATTTCACGGCGACGGCGGTGAGTGGCGCGTCGAGCAACAGCGATTGCATTGGCCGATCCTGGATGCCTTTCGCGAGGCCGCGGCGCAAAGCGGCATCGCCAACGTCAGCGACTTCAACCAGGGCGATAACGAAGGCTGCGGTTACTTTCAGGTCAACCAGAAGGCCGGCGTCCGCTGGAATGCGGCCAAGGCGTTCCTCAAACCGATCCGCCATCGGCCGAACCTGACGGTATTGACCGAAGTCGAAGTCGACCGCGTGTTGCTGGAAAACGGCCGCGCATCGGCAGTGGTCGGGCGTCAGCACGGCCAGTCGCTCCGTTGGAAGGCCCGTAAGGAAATCGTGTTGTGTGCTGGCGCCGTGGGTTCGCCCGGCATTTTGCAGCGTTCGGGGATTGGCCCCGCCAACGTGCTCAAGCCGCTCGGCATCAATGTGTTGCATGAACTGCCGGGGGTTGGCGGCAACCTGCAGGACCACCTGCAACTGCGGCTGATCTACAAGCTGGAAAACGCGCGCACCCTGAACCAGATCGCGGGCAGCGTGTGGGGCAAAATGGGCATGGGCCTGCGTTACCTGTATGACCGCAGCGGCCCGCTGTCGATGGCGCCCAGCCAGCTCGGTGCGTTTGCCCGCTCGGGCCCGGAACAAACCTCGGCCAACCTTGAATACCATGTGCAGCCGCTGTCCCTGGAGCGCTTCGGCGAGCCGTTGCACGCGTTCCCGGCGTTTACCGCGTCGGTCTGCGACCTGCGCCCGCAAAGCCGCGGGCGTATCGATATTCGCTCGGTCAACCCGGCGGATGCGCCGTTGATCCAGCCCAATTACCTCAGCCATCCGCAAGACCTGCGGGTGGCTGCCGACGCGATTCGCCTGACTCGACGGATCGTCGCCGCGCCGGCCCTGAGCCCGTTCAAACCGGTGGAATACTTGCCCGGCGATGCGCTGCAAACCGAAGAGCAACTGCACGAAGCCGCGGCGCGCATCGGCACGACGATCTTCCATCCGGTGGGCACCTGCCGCATGGGCAGTGACCAGGACGCGGTGGTCGACGCGCAGTTGCGGGTGCATGGCGTGCCGGGGCTGCGCATCGCCGATGCCTCGATCATGCCCCGCATCACATCCGGCAATACCTGCTCACCGACGCTGATGATCGCGGAGAAAGCCGCGCAACTGATCCTTTCACCGAACACTGTAGGAGCGAGCTTGCCCGCGAAAAACACAAAGGCGCCGCGTTCATCCAGATTTCCCGCGTAATCGTTGGTGATTTTCGCGAGCAAGCGCGCGCCTACAGAGGAACGGAAAACAGACCGGTGCTGAGGTTGGCACCGACAGTGGAACAACAATAAATAATCACTGTGAGGGATACCCGATGTCAGAACATGCTCAAACCCTGGGCTCGGCGGTCAGCACGAGCACCGTCAGCGAATCGAGAAAAGTCATCTTCGCCTCGTCCCTGGGGACGGTATTCGAGTGGTATGACTTCTTCCTCTATGGCGCCCTCGCGGCGGTGATCAGTAAACAGTTCTTTGCCGGGGTCAACGACACCACGGCGTTTATCTTTGCCTTGATGGCCTTCGCGGCCGGCTTTGTGGTGCGCCCGTTCGGCGCGCTGGTGTTTGGCCGCCTGGGCGACATGATCGGGCGCAAGTACACCTTCCTCGTGACCATTATCCTGATGGGTGTGGCGACGTTCTGCGTCGGCCTGTTGCCCACGTATGCCAGCATCGGCATTGCCGCGCCGATCATCCTGATCGCCCTGCGCATGCTGCAAGGCCTGGCGTTGGGCGGCGAGTACGGCGGCGCGGCGACCTATGTCGCCGAACACGCCCCCGCCGGCAAGCGCGGCCTGCACACCAGTTGGATTCAATCCACCGCCACCCTGGGGCTGCTGTTGTCATTGCTGGTGGTGCTGGCCTGCCGCTACTTCACTGGCGATCAGTTCGAAGTGTGGGGCTGGCGCATTCCGTTCCTGTTTTCCATCGTGCTGCTGGGCATTTCCACCTGGATCCGCATGAGCCTGCATGAATCGCCGGCGTTCCTGAAAATGAAGGAGGAAGGCAAGGCCAGCAAGGCGCCGATCCGCGAGTCCTTCGGCAAGTGGGAAAACCTCAAGGTGGTGCTGATTGCGCTGTTCAGCATCAACGGCGGGCAAGCGGTGACCTTTTACGCGGCGCAGTTCTATGTGCTGTTCTTCCTCACGCAGTTCCTGAAGATGGACCCGGCCCTGGCCAATATGCTGCTGATCATCAGCGTGGTGATTGGCGCACCGTTCTTTATCTTCTTCGGCTGGCTGTCGGACAAGATCGGGCGCAAACCGGTGCTGATGCTCGGCCTGCTGCTGGCGACCGCGCTGTACTTCCCGATCTTCAAGGGCCTGGCGCACTACACCAACCCGGCGATGGACCAGGCCAGTCGCCAGGCGCCGATCACCGTGCTGGCCGACCCGGCCACCTGCACCTTCCAGTTCGACCCGGTGGGCAAGGCGCGTTTTGACAGCCCCTGCGACAAGGTCAAGACCTTCCTGGTCAAGCAAGGCCTGCCCTACAGCAGCGCCGCCGCCCCCGCGGGCAGCCCGGTGCAGGTGAGTGTGGGCGACGTGCACATCGATGGCTTTGACGAGTCGGCCCTGCGCGCCGCCGTGACCCTGGCCGGCTACCCGACATCGGCGGATGTGGCGCAGGTCAACAAGGTGATGGTGGTGGTGCTGATCGTGGTGCTGATCCTGATCGCGGCCATGTGCTACGGCCCGCTGGCGGCGTTGATGGTGGAACTGTTCCCGACACGCATCCGCTACACCTCGATGTCCCTGCCCTATCACATCGGCAACGGCTGGTTTGGCGGCTTCCTGCCGACCGTGTCGTTTGCCCTGGTGGTGTACACCGGCGATATCTTCTATGGCTTGTGGTATCCGGTGGTCGTGACCGGGGTGAGCCTGGTTGTCGGGATGTTCTGCCTCAAGGAAACGCGGCATGTGGATATCGACAACAACTGACCTGACCACCTGAACACCGCAGGTCCCCTGTGGGAGGGAGCAAGCCCCCTCCCACATCTGCTCTGCGGCGCCACACAAATTGCTGTACATCCATACAGATAATGGTTGCTCAAATCCCTCGGACTACGCATCCTGCAAGGCATCAACCCGATCTGATGTGATGACCATGCGGCTGTTCCTCTGTGAAAAACCCTCCCAGGCCAAGGATATTGCGGCCGTGCTCGGCGCCACGCGCCGTGGCGACGGTTGCTGGCTGGGCAACGGGGTGACTGTCACCTGGTGCATCGGCCACCTGCTGGAAACCGCCCCGCCCGACGCCTACGACGCCAAGTACAAGCGCTGGGTGCTCGCCGACCTGCCGATCGTCCCGGACAAATGGAAGATGCGCGTCAAGCCCAAGACCGCCGCCCAGTTCAAGGCGGTCAAGCGCCTGCTGGGGGAAGCCTTGGAACTGGTGATCGCCACCGACGCCGACCGCGAGGGCGAAATGATCGCCCGCGAGCTGGTGGAACATTGCCGCTATCGCGGACCGATCCAACGCCTGTGGCTGTCGGCGCTGGACGACGCCTCCATCCGCAAGGCCCTGGCCGCGCTCAAACCCGGCGCCGAGACCTTCAGCCTGTACCACTCGGCCCTCGGCCGTTCCCGCGCCGACTGGCTGATCGGCATGAACATGAGCCGCCTGTTTACCTTGCTCGGCCGCCAATCCGGTTACCAAGGCGTACTGCCGGTGGGCCGGGTGCAGACCCCGACCCTGCGCCTGGTGGTCGACCGCGACCGCAGCATCGCCGATTTCGTACCGGTGGCCTACTGGGCCATCGATGTCGACCTGCGCCACGCGCACATGACCTTCACCGCCCAATGGCGCGCCGTCGACGATGCCTGTGACGACCAAGGCCGCTGCCTCAACCCGCAACTCGCCCGGGACGCCGCCGACGCCATGACCCACGCCGCCAGTGCGCGGCTGGTGAAGTTGCGCACCGAACGCATGCGCGAGGTCGCGCCCCTGCCCTTCGACCTGGGGACGTTGCAGGAAATCTGCTCGAAGAAGCTCGGTCTCGGCGCCCAGGAAACCCTGGACATCGCCCAATCGCTGTACGAAACCCACAAGGCCATCACCTACCCGCGCAGCGATTGCGGCTACCTGCCATTGAGTCAGCATGGCGACGCGGCGAAGATCCTTGCCGCCCTGGGCCGGGCCGACGCGGCCGTCAACGAACTGATGCCGCATCTCGATCCCCAGCGCCGCTCGCGGGCGTGGAACGACGCCAAGGTCAGCGCCCACCACGGCATCATTCCCACCGGCGCCGGCAAGGATGCCGGGCAGCTCACCGGCAAGCATCGGGCGGTCTACACACTGATTCGCGCGCGCTACCTGGCGCAGTTTCTGCCCAACCATGAATACGACCGTACCCAGGCGGATTTCGACTGCGCCGGCCAAGCACTGCGCGCGGTGGGCAAAGTCGTCATCGAGCCAGGCTGGAAACGCGCGCTGCCCGAAGCCCTTGCACCCGCCAAAGGCCGTGAGGCGCCGGCACCGCAAGCCCTGCCGGCGTTGGTGCAGGGCCAGGATTACGCCGTTGCCAAGGTCAACCTCAAGGACCTGTGGACCCAGCCGCCCAAACCCTTCACCGAGGGCGACCTGATCAAGGCGATGAAAAACGTCGCCAAGCTGGTGGAAGACCCGTTGCTCAAGCAAAAGCTCAAGGACACCACCGGCATCGGCACCGAAGCCACCCGCGCCGGGATCATCCAGGGCCTGCTGGACCGAGGCTACCTGGTGAAAAACGGCAAGGCCCTCTCGGCCACCCCGGCGGCGTTCAGCCTGATCGATGCGGTGCCGCGCGCCATCGCCGACCCGGGCACCACGGCGATCTGGGAACAGGCGCTGGACATGGTGCAAAGCGGCGAAATGAGCCTGGAAGAATTCGTCGCCAAGCAAGCGGCCTGGATGAGCAAGCAAATCGCCCGCTGCAACGGTATGCGTATGACCATCACCGGCCCCGCCAGCCCGGCAGGCCGCGGCGCCACCCCGTGGAAGAAGAAACGCACGGCCGCGCCCCGCAAGACGGCGGCCAGCCCAAAGCGGGCGAAAAAGCCGACAAGTACCGGGTAAACCATGAATAAATCCGGCGGATGACGTTTTTCGACAGCTTTAACGCCGCTTTGGTCCTTGCTCCGGCGCCGGCCGTCTAGGATTCTGTAGGGGATTGCTGACTTCCCAACAACAACACCGGAGTGGCCACCATGAAAACCGTCTCAGAAGTACTCAAAGCCAAAGACAAGCAAAACCAGGAAGTCCACACCATTGAATGGGACCACACCGTATTCGAAGCGTTGGTGGTGATGTCATCAAAAAATGTCGGGGCCTTGCCGGTCGTCAAGCAGGGTGAGGTGGTTGGCATCATCAGCGAGCGCGATTACGCACGGAAGCTGATACTCAAAGGCCTTTCTTCCGTCACCACCAAAGTCCACGAGGTCATGAGCTCTCCAGTCATCACGGTCGATGCCCACAAGACAGTCGAAGCCTGCATGAACATCATGACCGACAGTCACCTGCGCCACCTACCGGTGGTCGTCGACGGAAAACTGCTGGGCCTGCTCTCCATCGGTGACCTGGTCAAGGAAGCCATTGCCGAACAAGCCAACCTGATCAAGCAACTGGAGCAATACATTCGCGGCGAATAGGAGAGCCCATGCTCGACATGCTCGAACATCAAGAAGACCACCTCGAGACCCTGCACCGGGCCATGGCCGCACGGCGTTTTCTGGTGCTGACCGGGGCGGGGATCAGCACGTCATCAGGTATCCCGGATTATCGGGACAGCGAAGGCGTGCGCCGAGGCAAGGCGCCGATGATGTACCAGGAGTTCCTGGCCACCCCGCAAGCGCGGCGCCGTTATTGGGCACGGGCGATGCTGGGCTGGCCACGGGTACGGATTGCGCAGCCGAACCAGGCCCACCTGGCGCTGGCCGCCTTGCAACATCGCCAGCGTATCAGCGGGCTGATCACACAAAACGTCGACACGCTGCATGACCAGGCCGGTAGTGAGGATGTGATCGAGCTGCATGGCAGCTTGCATCGCGTGCTATGCCTGGATTGCCATCGGCCCAGCGCACGCGATGTGATCCAACGGTTGATGGAGGCCGAGAACCCGTACCTGGCGGGCGTCGACGCCGTGCAGGCACCCGACGGCGATACGCTGCTCGACGCAGCGTTTGAACAACGTTTTCGCGTGCCCCGCTGCCCCCATTGCGACGGTGAACGGCTCAAACCGGACGTCGTGTTCTTCGGCGAAAACGTTGCCCAGGCCACCGCCGCCAGGGCGATGGCGGCGGTGGAACACGCCGAGGGGCTGTTAGTGGTGGGGTCGTCGCTGATGGCCTATTCGGCGTTTCGCCTGTGCAAGGCGATGGTCGAGCAAGGCAAACCGGTGATTGCCATCAATCTGGGCAAGACCCGTGGGGATGAGTTGTTGCAACTGAAGATCGCGGCATCCTGCGAGCGGTTGTTGCCGCTATTGGCAGAGCGCCTGGGATAGCCAGGGCACCGCCCCTCAAAAATCAGCGGGAGACCCGGGCAGGCCAACGAACTGCAGCGACCCACCGCACAAAAAATGACGCCTGAGTCACACCTCCTCGCATGCCCCCATCCCCACAGCGATTTATGTAGTGATCAAAAATAATCACTACATAACCGTTGACGTAACCTTTTTGTCCTTGCATGATCTAGACGTCTCCCGGATCGGGAGCGTTGGTAACAAGCGTTTTGAACAAGCTCGTCTGACCGCCGAGCTGTTTCTTCCGGATGTGCACTGCCCACAAGGCAGATTGATGAAGCTGACCGACCCGAAGGGTTCGGTACAAGGAGCTCAAACGCTGCTTGTCTTCGTTATGAAACCATTGCGTAGCAGTTCATCAGCAAGACTACATGCATCAGGTTCAAGACCCTGCCCGTATTCGGCAGACCGTCACTGACGCCCGGTTTTCGGAACCGGAGACAACTAAGCAGTTTTAACGAATCAATTGATAGATCGCCAACTGGTCAAGGGGCTTACACATGAATCTGAACAACCAACCAACTATCGAAGAATTGGCTGAGATGTTCGCAGCGCAGAAAGACACACTCGACGACCATATCCTGTGGATTGGCAAATCGGGCAAAGTCCAAATTGACTGCCTGGCGCCCCACACCGAAGAAGCCGAGTTCGACAAAAACAACCGTGAACTGGCGGCGCGCCTGAAGATGTACCGCCGCGGCCAGGGTTATGTCGGCAAGAAAGCGGCGGCCGATCGCAATTTCATCGAGCAAGTGTTCGACACACTTAACCACGCGTGGGAGTCTTTCAAAGACAACTCGCAAGTTAAAGTAATCGACCGCTACTACTAAGTACTTCTCAACTAATGTGGGAACTGGCTTGCCAGTTCCCACATTTTTTATGCAACTTCAAAAGTTGGGGTAACGCCCTTTCCCCGCTTCATCGCGGAAAATATCAAACAACACCTGTGCCGCCGCCGACAGTTCATGCCCCGGTTTGGTCAACACACCAATCGGCCGCTCGATCACCGGATCGGTCAAGGTGATGCAATGGGCGCCCGCCTCCTGCATCTGCTGCGCACATAATGCCGGTACGGCGCTGACCCCCAGGCCACTGGCAACCATCTTGCCCACCGTCGCCAATTGATGACTCTCCAGCGCCACCGGCAATTTCATCTGCAAGGCGCCCAGATGCTCCTCCAGCATCACCCGTACCGTCGAGGGTCGTTGCAGGGCAATGAACGGTTGTTCCAACAGGCTTTTCCAGTCGATTTCAGCACGCAGTGCCAAGGGTGAATCCATGGGCACCACGGCAATGAAGCGGTCCAGGTATAACGGCGTAAACGCCAGCGACGACCCCTCGGACGGTTCGAACGCCACGCCCAACTCGACCTGGCGATCACGGACCATTTCCAGCACCTGTTCGTTGATCAGGTCATGCACCGTCACGTTCACATGGGGGTAACGCGCGCGGAATATCTTCAGGATCGGCGGCAGCAGGTTGCCCGCAAACGACGGCATCGCCGCCACCGTTACGCGCCCGCGCTGCAGGGTGAAGCGCTGGCGCAGTTCATCCTCGGCGTTGTCCCAATCGGCAATCAGCCGACGCGCCAGCGGCAATAAGGATTCCCCTTCAGGGGTCAGCGCGACATTCCGTGTATTGCGGCTGAACAAGCGCCCGCCCAGCCCTTCTTCCAGACCTTTGATGGTCAGGCTCAGCGCCGACTGAGAGAGGTGCAGGCGCTCGCAGGCGGCGGCAAAACTCAGGCTCTGCGCCACAGCCAAAAAGGCACGCATCTGTTTGACGGTCATGACATTACTCCGGACGACGGCTCGACTATGCAGTTTTTTAAATCAATCAACCTTAAAAAACAACTTAACAAATCAATCCGTCGGCGCAACACTCGAGGCATTGGCTGGCCCACTAACAATAAAAGAGGTGCATATGGCAGGTTTCGATAAACGCGTGGCGTCCTATGAAGAAGCCCTCGCAGGCCTGGAAGATGGCATGACCGTACTCGCTGGCGGCTTTGGCCTGTGCGGCATTCCGGAAAACCTCATCGCCGAGATCAAGCGCAAAGGCACCCGCGACCTGACCGTGGTTTCCAATAACTGCGGCGTCGACGGCTTTGGCCTGGGCGTGCTGCTGGAACAAAAGCAGATCCGCAAAGTGATCGCGTCTTATGTGGGCGAAAACGCCCTGTTCGAGAAGCAACTGCTCAGCGGCGAAATCGAAGTGGTGCTCACCCCCCAAGGCACCCTGGCGGAAAAAATGCGCGCCGGCGGTGCTGGCATTCCGGCCTTCTTCACCGCCACCGGCGTCGGCACCCCGGTGGCCGAAGGCAAGGAAACCCGCGAATTCAACGGTCGCCCGTACCTGATGGAAGAATCCATCACCGGCGACTTCGCCATCGTCAAAGGCTGGAAAGCCGACCACTTCGGCAACGTCATCTACCGCCACACCGCCCAGAACTTCAACCCGCTGGCCGCCACCGCCGGCAAGATCACCGTGGTCGAAGTCGAGGAAATCGTCGAACCGGGCGAGCTGGAACCGTCGCAGATCCACACCCCTGGCATCTACGTCGACCGGATCATCTGCGGCACCTTCGAGAAGCGCATCGAACAGCGCACCGTCCGCAAATAATCCCTCCAGCCCGAAGAGAACAAGAGGAACAGCACAATGGCTCTCACCCGCGAACAAATGGCTCAACGCGTCGCCCGCGAAATGCAGGACGGTTTCTACGTCAACCTGGGCATCGGCATTCCGACCCTGGTGGCCAACTACATCCCGGAAGGCATGGAAGTGATGCTGCAATCGGAAAACGGCCTGCTCGGCATGGGCCCGTTTCCCACCGAAGACACCATCGATGCCGACATGATCAACGCCGGCAAACAAACCGTGACCGCGCGCATCGGCGCCTCGATCTTCTCCTCCGCCGAGTCCTTCGCAATGATTCGCGGCGGCCATGTCGACCTCACCGTGCTCGGCGCGTTTGAAGTGGACGTACAGGGCAACATCGCCTCGTGGATGATCCCGGGCAAGCTGGTCAAGGGCATGGGCGGCGCCATGGACCTGGTGGCCGGCGCGGAAAACATCATCGTGATCATGACCCACGCCTCCAAGGACGGTGAGTCCAAATTGCTCAGCCAATGCACCCTGCCGCTGACCGGTGCCCACTGCATCAAGCGTGTGCTGACGGACCTTGCATACCTGGAAATCGACAACGGCGCCTTTATCCTAAAGGAGCGTGCCCCAGGGGTCAGTATTGAAGAGATTGTCAGCAAGACAGCCGGTAAACTAATCGTCCCCGACCACGTTCCAGAAATGCAATTCCAGTGAGGACACATTCCATGCAAGACGTTGTGATTGTTGCTGCCACACGTACCGCCGTAGGCAGTTTTCAAGGATCGCTCGCGAGCATCCCGGCACCGGAGTTGGGCGCTGCCGTAATCCGTCGCCTGCTGGAGCAGACCGGCCTCGACCCGGCCCAGGTGGATGAAGTGATCCTCGGCCACGTACTCACCGCAGGCTCAGGCCAGAACCCGGCGCGCCAGGCGTCGATCCTCGCCGGCTTGCCCCATGCCGTACCCGCGATGACCTTGAACAAGGTCTGCGGTTCGGGCCTCAAGGCCCTGCACCTGGGCGCCCAGGCCATCCGTTGTGGCGATGCCGACGTGATCATCGCCGGCGGCATGGAGAACATGAGCCTGGCCCCCTACGTATTACCTGGTGCGCGCACCGGTTTGCGCATGGGCCACGCCAAGATGATCGACAGCATGATCACCGACGGCCTGTGGGATGCATTCAACGACTACCACATGGGCATCACCGCCGAGAACCTGGTGGACAAGTACGGCATCAGCCGTGAAGCCCAGGACGCCTTCGCCGCCGCGTCCCAGCAAAAAGCCGCCGCCGCCATCGAAACCGGCCGCTTTGCCGATGAGATCACGCCGATTCTGATCCCGCAGCGCAAGGGCGACCCGGTGGCCTTCGCCGTGGATGAACAACCGCGCGCCGGCACCACCGCCGAGTCGTTGGCCAAACTCAAACCCGCGTTCAAGAAAGACGGCAGCGTCACCGCGGGCAACGCATCCAGCCTCAACGACGGCGCCGCCGCGGTGCTGCTGATGAGCGCCGACAAGGCCAAGGCCCTTGGCCTGCCCGTTCTGGCGCGTATCGCCAGCTACGCCAATGCCGGCGTCGACCCGGCCATCATGGGCATCGGCCCGGTCGCGGCCACCCGCCGCTGCCTGGACAAAGCCGGCTGGAGCGTCGGCGACCTGGACCTGGTCGAAGCCAACGAAGCCTTTGCCGCGCAATCCCTGGCGGTGGCCAAAGAGCTGGAATGGGACGCCGACAAAGTCAACGTCAACGGCGGCGCGATTGCCATTGGCCACCCGATCGGCGCATCAGGCTGCCGCATACTGGTGACCCTGCTGCACGAAATGATCAAGCGCGACGCCAAAAAAGGCCTGGCGACACTGTGCATCGGTGGCGGCCAAGGCGTAGCCCTGGCCCTTGAGCGCAGCTGATTCAAGAGCAACACACGAAAAGGCCCGGTTCCACGAAAAACCGGGCTTTTTTTCGCCTGTCAGTCCGCACGCGGCACCGCAAACACCGCGTTCGCCCGCGCCACGACTTTCTCCCCCACCTGCAGACTCACCGTGGCAAATGCCATTTGCCGGCCACGCTTGTGATGCTCCAGTCGTACCACGATCCACTCCCCCACTTGCACCGCGCCCAGGTAATCGACAGTCATGCTCGCGGTAATCAACGGCAATGGCGGCTCACTGGAAAACGCCATCGCGTAGCCCATGCCGATATCCGCCAGGGTCGCCAACACCCCGCCATGCACCGTGCCGCGGCCATTGGCATGACGGTTGTCGGCGCGCAGGCCGATTTCCAGTAGCAGACCTTCACCCCGGCAATACGCCGGGCCCAACAAGTCGAGCAGCGGGCTGCTGCGCGGCAGTGAGACAAAACCTTCGGGCACGGCGTGAGCGATCATCGCGGAGTCTTCCTTGGAGTCAGGCATGAGGTGTACCCCAGGCCCCACACGGCGACTATTACCATCAGCCGCACATATCCTCTGCAATGCCTGGGGCTGATTCACCAACCCCGCTCAGGACCGGCCTCAGCGCTTCATACAGCGCTGATAACGCTCATCCACCCGCTGGGCGAACCAGGCAGTGGTCAGGTTGCGGGTGATCTTCGGACTCTTGAGCACGATGCCCGGCAGGATCGCGCGCGGCAGCGGTTTGCCGGCCGCCGTGTCGGCCAGGGCAAACACGCGTGTGTAGAGCGTGGTCTGCTCAAAATCCAACTGTTCGCCCTGCTCCAGCTGACTGCGGATGCTGGGGTTGCGCATGTCCAGCCGGGCGCCGAGGGAACGCACTGCCAATTCGGTGCTGCCGGGCAGCAGCGAGCCGTAGCGGATCAAATCCCCGTCCAGCGCCAACTCGGTGCCTGAGACGCGGCTGACGGCGGCCTGGAACGCGGCGTTGCGGCTGGCGTACCAACCGGCGTTGAAGTCGGCAAACCGGTACAGCGGCCGGTCATAACTCACTGGGTAACCAAGCAAATGGGCGATGCCAAAGTACATGCCGCCACGTCGCGTGAACACTTCCCGACGGATCGTGCCGTCTACCGTGTAGGGATAACCCCGCGCCTGCTTCTGCGCAAAGTCGATGCTGACTTGCATCGGGCCGGCGGTGTGTACCGGGTTGAAGCCGCCAAACAGCGTATTGCCCAAGGGCACCATGCTGATGAAGTCATCGAAGATCCCGCTCAAGTCTTTCTCCGTGCGGGCGGCATTCAAGCGATCGGCGTAGGACTTACCAGTGGGCGAACGCAGTTGCAGTGCCGTGCGGACCAACACCGCCGGCACATGCACCTTACCGGCACGGCGCAGGATTTCATCCTGGGCGATCTTGCCCATGTTCGGCACAGGTGGGTCGACCTGGTAAGTGGACTCTTGCTCAGTCACCGCCAGCACGGCGCAGATGTTTTCGGTACTCGGGTAGATGTGCTGGGTGTCGAAAGCGGTGTAGATATCCTGGGCCCAACCGTTGCGATCGGCGACCTTGGCGGGCAGCAAACGCACGATCTGCGCCTTGACCTCAGCTTCACTGCGCTCCGGCTGTTGCGGGCCGCGTGCGGTCGAGCAACCGGCCAGCACCAGCAAGGGCGTGAGACACAGGATCAGGCGGCGTAGGTGCATGGGGCTTCCTTGAGGGGCGATGGGCCGGGCGATGCAGATATCGACCGATAAGTCTAACGCGGGTTCGCCCTGTGGCCCCCTCGCCAACACAATGCGAATATGACAGGATCTTTCACCGACCATTCGTACAAGGAGTTTGAATGCCATGCTCAGCATGAACTTTCTCATCACCTGCCTGATCGTTGTGCTGATTCCCGGCACCGGCGTGATCTTTACCGTGTCCACGGGGCTCATGGCCGGCAAGCGCGCCAGCGTGTTCGCCGCGCTGGGCTGTACCGCTGGGATCATCCCGCACTTATTGGCATCCATACTCGGCCTTTCCACCCTGCTGCACACCAGCGCATTGGCATTCGAAGCGCTGAAATTCGCCGGAGCCGCCTACTTGCTGTACCTGGCCTACGCCACTTGGCGCGATCGTTCGGCCTTCGCGGTGAATGACACACCAACGGCAACCACGGCCCGTGGCCTGATGCTGCGCGGTTTTTTGCTGAATATTCTCAACCCCAAGCTGACGATTTTCTTCCTGGCCTTCCTGCCTCAGTTCGTCACACCGGCCAGCACGGCGCCGGCCTTGCAAATGCTGGTGCTGAGCGGCGTGTTCATGGCCATGACGTTTGCGGTGTTTGTGGTGTATGGCCTGCTGGCCAATGTGTTTCGCCGCGCAGTGATCGAGTCACCACGGGTACAGAACTGGCTGCGGCGCAGTTTTGCGGCGGCCTTTGCGGGGTTGGGCTTGAACCTGGCGCTCGCACAGCGCTGAAAAACGCTGCAACCCACTGTGGGGACGGGCTTACCCGCCCCACAGGTTGGGCGCTTTAGATCCCTGCCAGCGCCAGGTCCATGGCGAAGTAAGTGAAGATCAGGTCCGCGCCGGCGCGCTTGATCGAACCCAGGGTTTCCCGCACCACGCGGTCCTCATCGATCGCGCCTGCCTGAGCACCGAATTTGATCATCGCGTACTCGCCGCTGACCTGATACGCCGCCACCGGCAGGCGCGAGGCTTCGCGGATGTCACGGATGATGTCGAGGTAGGCACCGGCCGGTTTGACCATCAGCGCATCCGCGCCTTCCTGCTCGTCCAGCAGCGATTCACGCACGGCTTCGCGGCGGTTCATCGGGTTCATCTGATAGCTTTTGCGGTCTCCCTTGAGCGCGCTGCCACCCGCTTCACGGAACGGGCCGTAGAGGGCCGAAGCGAATTTGGTGGAGTAGGCCATGATCGGAATATGGGTAAAACCGGCGTCATCCAACGCCCGGCGAATCGCCTGAACCTGGCCGTCCATCGCCGCCGACGGCGCGATCACATCGGCACCGGCACGAGCCGCCGCCACGGCTTGCTTGCCGAGGTTGACCAAGGTCGCGTCGTTGTCGACATGGGCGCCATGCATCACACCGCAATGGCCATGATCGGTGTATTCGCAGAAACAGGTGTCGGACATCACGATCATTTCCGGCACGGCGTCCTTGATGATCGAAGACATGCGCGAGACCAGGCCGCGCTCCTTCCAGGTGTCGCTGCCACTGGCGTCCAGGTGGTGGGACACGCCAAAGGTCATCACCGATTTGATCCCGGCGCGGGCATAGCGCTCGATTTCCCCGGCCAGCTTTTTCTCAGGGATGCGCAACACACCCGGCATGCTGGTGATCGGTACGAAGTCGTCGATTTCTTCTTCGACGAAAATCGGCAGCACCAGATCGTTGAGGGTGAACTCGGTTTCCTGGAACAAGCTACGCAACTCCGGGGAGCGGCGCAGACGGCGTGGGCGGGCTTGAGGGAACTGGCTGGTCATGGCTGTCCTGAATAAGGCTAAAAACGTTGGGGCGAAAGCGTATGCCCCCCGACCCCGGCAGCGCAAATGCCAGGCAGGCAATAGTTTATGGCAAGGCCCACAACAATTGCATTGATCTAGAGCTGTAGACGCCCTTCGATGCACACCGCCACAGCACCGCCGACCCAGATCTCATCGCCCTGGCGCTCGATGCGGATACGCCCCGCGCGCCCCATGGCCGTGCCCTGGCTGACCACGTAACAGTTCGGTGCCAGGCCTTCGTCCAACAACCATTGGGCCACCCCGGCATTCAAGCTGCCGGTGGCCGGGTCTTCCGGGGACCCGTCGCCGGCGATGAACGCGCGCACTTCAAAGTGCGTGTCTACAGCGTCGCGTTCGGGATCGCAGGGGGCAATCACGCCCACCGCCAGACCGAGCAACTGCGAGTAATCGGGCTGCAGATCGAGCACCGCCTGGCGGTCGGCCAGCATCACCGCCAGCCAACCTGCGCCGTTGTCCACCCACTGACTGCGCACAATAGCCTCCGGCGCCAGGCCCAACCCCAGCCGCACGCGCTCCAGCAACGCTGCCTCCAGCGGGCCCGAGCGCAACAACGGCGGCGCGATGAACGCCAGCTCATCGCCTTGGCGACGGATACGCACCAGGCCGATTTCGCACTCCTGGATAATTTCCTCCCCTCGCGCAATGCCCCCCGCCTGCAACCATGCATGGCAACTGCCCAGCGTCGGGTGCCCGGCGAACGGTAGCTCCTGCAAGGTGGTGAAGATTCTTACCCGGTAGTCAGCCCGTGGATCGCGGGGCGTGAGTAAAAACGTGGTTTCGCTGAGGTTGGTCCACTTGGCGAAGTCGGCCATCTGTTGCTCGCTGAGGCTGTCGGCCCCCAGCACTACCGCCAGCGGGTTGCCTTTGAGCGACACACTGCTGAAGACATCCAGTTGTTTGAAATCGAAAGTCGGCATGGGCTCAGCTCGGAATGTTCAGGCCACGGATCACTGCCGGACGTGCGACAAAGCCGTCCAGCGCGCGCAGCACATTGGGGAAATCGGCGATGCCGACCAGGTCACCGGATTCGTAGAAACCGATCAGGTTACGGATCCACGGAAACGTCGCGATGTCCGCGATGCTGTAGTCGTCGCCCATGATCCAGGTGCGGCCCAGCAGGCGTTTTTCCAAGACGTCCAGCAAGCGCCGCGACTCGGCGACGTAGCGGTCACGCGGGCGCTTGTCTTCGTAGGCCTTGCCGGCGAACTTGTTGAAGAACCCCACCTGGCCAAACATCGGGCCGATGCCGGACATCTGGAACATCAGCCACTGAATGGTTTCATAACGTGTCGCCGGGTCTTCGGAAAGCAACTGGCTGGTTTTTTCCGCCAGGTACAGCAGGATCGCACCGGACTCGAACAGCGCCAACGGCTGACCGCCGGGGCCGTTGGGGTCGATGATCGCGGGAATCTTGTTGTTGGGGTTCAGCGACAGGAACTCGGGCGACAGCTGGTCCTGGGTCTCGAAGCTGACTTTGTGCGCCTCGTAGGGCAGGCCCAGCTCTTCGAGCATGATCGAGACTTTTACCCCGTTGGGCGTGGGCAGCGAATACAGTTGCAGGCGTTCCGGATGCTGGGCGGGCCATTTGCGGTTGATCGGGAAAGCGGCGAGTGAATTCATCGGGATATCCCTCGGCGGAAACCCCCATGATAATCATCTGCCCGGCATCCTGCATGGGTCATCATTGCGCAACATGCCCTCGCTACTCTCCCCCACGAGCGAACCAAAGTGGCCGAGTGGACTCTTAAGTGCGCTGAACGGTGAATGGAGGCACGCCTGCTAATAAGACACGGAACCCGCAGGACGCCGCGTGTGTCACTGGGGCCGGGCTTGTCCGCCTTAATCCGATGCACTGAAGACTCGAACCCAATGACAATAAAGCCTCTGTGCCTTGCGCAACGCCTCAAACGATATTCATACATCATATTACCGCTGTTGCTGGTCGGCGGCGCCCTCGACCTGACCCTGCAATCGCGCATCAGCCGCGCCGAATCGGTGGACGGCGTGCAAACCCTGGTGTTCCTGCGCCACGGCGAAAAACCCGTCGGCGGCCTGGGCCAACTCAATTGCCAGGGCCTGAACCGTGCGATGAACCTGGCTACCGTACTGCCGGAAAAGTTCGGCAAGGCCAACTTCGTCTTCGCCGCCAACCCGACGCGCAATGTCGAGGAAGGCGAAAAAGATAATTCCTACAGCTACATTCGCCCACTGATGACCATCAGCCCCAGCGCGATCAAGCTCGGCTTGCCGGTGAACATCACGTTTTCGGCGAATGACACCAGCGCCCTCGCCGACGAACTGGTGGAAAACAAGTACCACAACGCCATCATCTACACCGCCTGGTCCCACGGCTATCTGCCGGAATTGATCAACAAGGTGGCCAGCGAAGCGGTGGGCGAAAAGCACACCATCACCCAAGACTGGTCCGGCAATGACTACGACACGTTGTATGTGTTGACGCTCACCTGGCATAACGGCAAGGCCTCGCTGCTGAGCCGCAACTACAAGCAGGGCCTGAACAACGGCGAACAAACCTGCCCACCGGCGACGCAGATCAGCGCAGATATCTGAAGGATGGGCGATAGCGGCGTATGATGCGCGGCTATTGACTCATCTGCGGATCAACACCATGTCCAACCTCGTCTCCACCCAACCCAACCGGGGCTGGTCGTTCTGGTGGAAACCAGCGCTGTTCCTGCTGGTCGCCTGCATCGGCCTCTACTACGTGAAGTGGTCGCCCTACTACTTCAAGGCATTTGTCGCCGCCGACAACCACAGCATCGGCGCGTCGATTCTCAATGACCAGCAAACCTCTCCACTGGCCGCGGCGCTGGCCTACGCCCAGGTGTATTTCCTGGCGATCTGGAAAGCCGCCGTTTTGGCGGTGATCTTGGGCTCGTTGCTGCAAGTGTTGATCCCCCGCGACTGGTTGCTGCGCCTGTTCGGGCGTGCCGGGCTGGGTTCGACCCTGCGCGGCGGGCTGTTCGCGCTGCCCGGAATGATGTGCAGTTGCTGCGCGGCACCGGTGGCGGCAGGCATGCGCCGGCAGCAAGTGTCGGTGGGCGCGGCGCTGGCGTTCTGGATCGCCAACCCGGTGCTGAACCCGGCCACCCTGGTATTCATGGGGTTTGTGCTGGGCTGGGGCTTCACGGCGTTAAGGCTGGTGGCGGGGATTGTGCTGGTGGTGGGCGTGTCCCTGGTGGCCCAGCGCATCGCGCGCCCGGAACAAGTGCCGGAAGCGGCGCTGGGCGCGGTGGCCGAGGCCAGCGTGATCGAGTCGCAACCGTTTTTCAGCCGCTGGTTGCGCACCCTGTGGCAACTGTTCTGGAGCACGATCCCGGTGTATATCCTGGCAGTGCTGGTGTTGGGCGCGGCGCGGGTCTGGCTGTTTCCTCATGTGGATGGGGCGATGGCCGACAGCCTGCTGTGGCTGGTGCCGCTGGCGATTGTCGGCACGCTGTTCGTGATTCCGACCGCCGCGGAGATTCCTATCGTACAAACCATGATGACGCTGGGCATGGGCAGCGGCCCGGCCGTGGCCCTGTTGATGACCCTGCCGAGCGTGAGCCTGCCGTCGCTGTTGATGTTGCGCAAGGATTTCGACGCGCGGGTGCTGGTCACCGTGGCCGGTTTGACCATGCTGGTAGGCGTGGTCTGCGGCTTGATTGGAGCGGCGATTCTATAAGTGGCAGGCGGGGTTGAGGGCCTTATTGCAGGCAAGCATCAACCTCGCAACGCACCACGCTCGCGCAAATACTCCACCACCGCTGCCTGCTCCCCGACAAACTCGATGCGCGCGCCTTTGCTTTCACGCTGGAAGGCGTACATCGGGTCGTAGTACTCACGCAGCAACCCTTCGATCCACACCCGGTGCAGGTCCACAGCGCCGCTGCGGGTCTGTTCCGCCAGGGCGTCCTGCAGAATCGCCTGCAACCGCTGGAAACGCTCGCCGCCCAGGCGCTTGTGGATATTGGCCAGGCTCTGGGTCAGGCGCTCGCCAAACAGGACGTAGCCGGTTTCGCCAAATACCGCGATGAATTCAGCGCAAAGGTCGACCACGTAATCGCGCAGGATACGTTCGACCCGGCCTTCGACAGTGTCTTCCAGCCACACCATCGCAAAGGTCTGCATGCCCTTGTGCAACGGCAACGGCAGCGCACAACTGCCGATCATGCGGCTCTCATCCTCGACCACAAACTGCTCGACGCCGCCCGCGCGTTTTTTCAGCAGGTCCACCGCCAGGCGGTTCTCGAAGTCGATGTTGGACGGTTGCACCGTGGCCCGCTTGCCGAAGCTGGAACCGCGATGGTTGGCGTGGCCCTCCAGGTCCAGGGCGTTGCGCAGTTGGCCGAGCACTTCGGTCTTGCCAGTGCCGGTCATGCCGCCCAGCAACACGAAATCACACTCGGCGACCGCCTGTTCGACGGTCTCCAGCAAAAAACCACGCATGGCTTTGTAGCCGCCGCCGACGCGGGGGTACTCGATACCGGCTTCGGTTTTCAGCCATTGCTGCACGATCTGCGAGCGCAGCCCGCCACGAAAGCAGTACAGGTAGCCATCGGGATTGGCCTGGGCGAACCGCGCCCATTGCTCGATACGCCCGGCCTTGATCGCCCCGGACACCAGTTCGTGTCCGAGCACGATAGCCGCTTGCTGGCCCTGCTGTTTGTAGCAAGTGCCGACCCGCTGACGCTCGTCATCGGTCATCAGTGGCAGGTTGACCACGCCCGGGAACGCGCCCTTGGCGAACTCGACCGGCGCGCGGGTATCCATCATCGGCCGGTCGTTGAGGAAGATGTCGCGGTAGTCGGTGATGTCAGTCGCCATCAAAACACCTCTACCGCGTGGGTCTGTCGCTCAACCAATTCACCGATGGCCTCAAGGGTCAGGCCCAGTTCGCTGGCGACCGCATGAAACTCGGCGTCGCCCGCGGGCGTAACGGCGATCAGCAGGCCGCCGCTGGTCTGCGGGTCACACAGCACGCGCTTGTGCAGCTCCTGCAGGCGCCCGAGCTTGCTCGCGTAGCTGTCGAAGTTGCGCAAGGTGCCGCCCGGCATGCAGCCCTGGTCCAGGTAGTCCTCGATCCCGGGCAGGCGTGGGACTTTGTCGTATTCGATGCGTGCCGTCACGCCGCTGCCGTCAGCCATTTCCACCAAGTGGCCCAAAAGCCCGAAGCCGGTGACGTCGGTCATTGCCGTGACGCCGGCCAGTTTGCCGAAGCGGCTGCCAGGCTTGTTGAGGGTACACATCCAGTCACGAGCCAGGCCGATATCCGCCTCGCGCAATTTGCCCTTCTTTTCGGCAGTGGTCAGGATGCCGATGCCCAGGGGCTTGGTCAGGTACAAACGGCAGCCGACGGTGGCGGTGTCGTTGCGCTTCATATGGCGCTTTTGCACGATGCCAGTCACGGCCAGGCCGAAGATGGGCTCCGGCGCATCGATGGAGTGGCCACCGGCCAGGGGAATGCCGGCCTCGTCGCACACGGAGCGGCCGCCACGGATCACTTCGCGGGCAACCTCAGGCGCCAGGACATTCACCGGCCAGCCCAGAATGGCGATGGCCATCAACGGGTCGCCGCCCATGGCGTAGATGTCGCTGATCGCGTTGGTGGCGGCGATCCGGCCGAAGTCGAACGGGTCATCGACAATCGGCATGAAAAAATCAGTGGTGGAGACCACGCCGCGCTCGTCGTCGATGGCGTACACCGCCGCATCATCCCGCGAGGCGTTGCCCACCCACAGGTTGGGGTCAAGGTTCTGTGCGCCGCTGCCGGCGAGGATCACTTCCAATACCTGGGGCGAAATCTTGCAGCCACACCCCGCGCCATGGCTGTACTGGGTAAGGCGAATCGGCTCGTTCATGGTGGACCTCAAGCTATCAAGTGCGCGGATTCTAACAGACGGCAAAAAGCCGGCGGGGCTCTTACGAGCACAGCCGGCCTTTTTGGGGTGCTGCGATTACTGGCGGGCGGCCAGCAACCGCTTGTGGCGGTTGCGCCGGGCGATGTTCAAGCACTCGATCGCCGCCGAGAACGCCATGGCCGCATACACGTAGCCTTTTGGCACATGGGCGCCGAAGCCTTCGGCGATCAGGGTCATGCCGATCATGATCAGGAAGCCCAGGGCCAGCATCACCACGGTCGGGTTGTCGTGGATGAACTTGGCCAGCGGTTCAGCCGCCACCAGCATCACGATGACCGAGGTCACCACGGCAACGATCATGATCGGCAAATGCTCGGTCATGCCCACGGCGGTGATGATGCTGTCGATGGAGAACACCAGGTCGAGCATCAGGATCTGGCCGATGGCCGCAGCAAAGCCTATGGACACGGCATTGCCGCTGCTGGCCTTCTCTTCAGGCTCCGGGTCCATGCTTTGATGGATCTCGGTGGTTGCCTTCCAGACCAGGAACAGGCCGCCGGCGATGAGGATCATGTCCTTCCACGAAAACGCCTGGCCGAGGATCTCAAACACTGGCGTGGTCAACTGCACGATGAACGCAATGGTGCTCAACAGGCCCAGGCGCAACACCAACGCCATGCTGATGCCGATGCGCCGCGCCTTGGCCCGGTGCTGCTCGGGCAATTTGTTGGTGAGGATCGAGATAAAGATCAGGTTATCGATGCCCAGCACGATTTCCATCACGATCAAGGTCGCCAGTGCGACCCAGGCGGTGGGGCTGGCGGCCAGTTGTACAAGGTAGTCCATAGATCAATCCTGACGTTGTGCTGGGAAATTAGGCTTCTTTACGCGTCGATTCAGACTCGTTTTGCGGCTGATCGTCTTTTTTCTGCGGACTGATCAGGCCTTGGGTCGCTTCACTCAACGCCTGCTCGGCGGCCTTGTGGGTGTCATCGATCACTTGCTTGGCCGATTCGCTGGCCTTGCCCATCACCTGCTGTGCGCTTTTTTCGACCTGATCACAACCGCTGACCACTACTAATGAAAGCGCAAGCAACGATGCCGCGCCCAGAGAATTGAGTTTCATGATGTTTTCCTCATTAGAACCATTGGGTCCAAATAGTGGCCCCTCGATAGCGATGCATTCTATGCAGGGGAACACTTCAGGAAAATTCGTATTTTTCTCGCGTATACTTCGGTTTTAACGAAGTGTAGGCCGGCATGCTCAATTACCGACAATTGCATTACTTCTGGGTGGTGGCCAAGACCGGCAGCATCGTGCGCGCCTGTGAGCAACTGAACCTCACACCCCAGACCATCAGCGGGCAGATCAGTCTGCTCGAGCAAACCTTCGGTATCGCCCTGTTTCAGCGGGTCGGCCGTCAGCTCGAGCTGACCGAAGCCGGGCGCCAGGCGTTGCCCTATGCCGAGCAGATGTTCCAGACCGGCAACGAGTTGGAGGCGATGTTGCGCGCCCAGCCGAATGAGCAGCAGATTCTGTTTCGCGTCGGGGTGGCGGATGTGGTGCCCAAATCCATCGTCTACCGGCTGATCGCGCCGACCATGGAGCTCAGCGAGCCGATCCGCATCACCTGCCGCGAAGACAAACTCGAACGCCTGCTCGCCGACCTGGCGATCCAGCGCCTCGACCTGGTGATTTCCGACAGCCCCATGCCCACGCATCTGGACATCAAAGGCTACAGCCAGAAGTTGGGTGAATGCGGCATCAGTTTTTTCGCTACCCAAGCATTGGCTGACCGACACCGCGGCGTTTTCCCACAGTGTTTACAGGGCGCGCCGCTATTGATTCCGGGGGCGGAGACCGTGGTGCGCAGCCGCTTGCTGCGCTGGTTTGCCGAGCAACAGATCCAACCGAAGATCATCGGCGAGTTCGACGACAGTGCCTTGATGCAGGCATTCGGCCAATCCGGCAGCGGGATCTTTATCGCCCCCAGCGTGATCGCCGATGAGGTGGTGCGCCAGTACGGCGTCGCGCTGATTGGCCAGACCGAGGCAGTGACCGAATCGTTCTATGCGATTTCGGTGGAACGCAAGGTCAAGCACCCCGGCATCGTGGCGATTACCGAAGGCGCCAGGCGAGAACTGTTCACCGCCCTGCCCTGAGGGTTCAAGCGCCAGTCGGCAGCGGTTTGGCGCTCATCAGCCACAGCGCCAGCAGCATCGACACCAGGATGAACCCGGACGCAGCCAGGCCCAGGCTGGCCAGGCCGAGGGTGTCGATCACATGCCCACCGACCAAGGCGCCGAGACCGATACCGAGGTTTCCACCGGCAATATTCAGCGACGCGGCAAACGCCGGCGCATGCGGCGCAGCCTTCATCAGCCGCACATGGCTGACCAGGAACATCGCCGCCTGGGTCACGCCCCACACGGCCATCGCCGCCGCCAGGCCGATGGTGGAGTGAATCGCCGGCACCAACGCGACCATGCCGCCGATCATGAACCCGCAGAACACCATCGACGCAATCAAGGGGTGGCGATCCACCGCGCGGCCGCCCAGGGAGTTGCCGATCAACCCGACTGCGCCAAAGCCCATCAGGCACCAGCCGACCAGCGTGCCGTCGAAGCCGGCCAGGCGTTCAAGGATGTCGGCCAGGTAGGTGTAGGCGGTGAACATGCCGCTGAAGACCAGGATCGACAGCAGGATATGCCCCTGCATCAACGGGCTGCGCAACAGCTTGAATTGCGAGCGCAACGTCACCTGCGCGTTCTTCGCCTGTGTCACCGGCAGGTAGACAAACAGCAGCAGCGCCTTGGCCAAGGCAATCACCGCGAGGACCGCAAACGCGCTGCGCCAGCCGAACATATCGGAAATCAACGTGCCCACCGGAATGCCGAAGACGGTGGCGCAGACGATCCCGAAGCCGATCTTCTCGATGGCGCGACCGGCGTATGCCGGGCCGACGATGTCCACCGCCGTTTCACTGGCCAGCGCCCAGAACACCGGCAAACCCAACGCCGGAATCAAGCGCGCCAGGGACATCACCCAGATATTCGGCGCCAGCGCCGCCACACCATTGGCCACGGCGAACATGATCAAAATCGTGATGAACAGGCGCTTGCGCTGGAACCGCGCGCAGTAGGCCGTGAGAAACGGGCCGAACGCCGCCACGGTGAACGCAAACAGCGTCACCAGCAGGCCGGCCTGGGACACGCTGACATTCAGGTCCCGGGCAATCGACGGCAACAGGCCGACGATAATGAATTCTGTGGTCAGCACGGTAAAACCGGCGGCCGACAGCAGCAGGATGGGAAACAGCATGAAAACTCCAGAAACGACGACATCAACGAAAGCCCGGAGGCCCGCTGACGAAGAAGAAAGATGAGAGACGGCGATATTAACAGGATCTGTGCGAATTGGCCGCAAATGGGTGACGGAATGTCGCATCAACAGGGACATTTCCTACAGCATGATAGACTCCGCGCCCGCTTCCTACAGCGCGCTCCACCTGCAATGCTGCGTCCTACTAAAAAAACCAGAGACAACCGTTTATGACTGCTGCCCCTTCCCTTTTCCAACGACTCACGCGCGTCAGCCTGGTCACGCAAATCGTCATCGGCCTGATCGCCGGCATTCTGCTCGCCTTCGTGTCGCCCGACGCCGCCAGGGCCACCGGTTTCATTGGCAAAGTGTTTGTCACCGCGCTGAAGGCCGTGGCGCCGATCCTGGTGTTCGTGCTGGTGATGGCGTCGATCGCCAACCACAAACACGGCCAGGAAACCCACATCAAGCCGATCCTGTTCCTCTACCTGCTAGGCACCTTCGCGGCCGCCGTGGTTGCAGTGATCGCCAGCACGCTGTTTCCCTCGCCGCTGGTGCTCGCCACCCACGACGCCACCGTGAGCGCCCCCGGCGGCATCGGCGAGGTGTTGCAGAGCCTGTTGCTGAGCGTGGTGGACAACCCGGTGAGCGCGCTGATGAACGCCAACTTTATCGGCATTCTGGCCTGGGCCATCGGCATGGGCATCGCGATTCGCCATGCCGGCGAAACCACCCGCACGGTGCTCGATGACCTGTCCAACGGCGTGACCTTGATCGTGCGCGTGGTGATCCGCTTCGCGCCCCTGGGGATTTTCGGCCTGGTGGCCTCGACCCTGGCCACCTCCGGCTTCGGCGCCCTGCTCGGTTACGCCCACCTGTTGGTGGTGCTGATCGGCTGCATGCTGTTCGTGGCGCTGGTGATCAACCCGGCCATCGTGTTCTGGAAACTGCGCCGCAACCCCTACCCACTGGTATTGATGTGCCTGCGCGAAAGCGGCATCACGGCATTCTTCACCCGCAGTTCGGCGGCGAACATTCCGGTGAACCTGGCGTTGAGCAAACGCCTGGGCCTGCATGAAGACACCTACTCGGTGTCGATCCCGCTGGGTGCCACCATCAACATGGCGGGTGCGGCGATCACCATCACCGTGTTGACCCTGGCCGCCGTACACACCCTGGGCATCGTCGTAGACCTGCCCACCGCCGTGCTGCTCAGCGTGGTCGCCGCCATTTGCGCGTGCGGTGCGTCGGGCGTGGCCGGCGGTTCGCTGCTGCTGATCCCGCTGGCGTGCAGCCTGTTCGGCATCTCCAGCGATATCGCCATGCAGGTGGTGGCCGTAGGTTTCATCATCGGTGTGTTGCAGGACTCGGCGGAAACCGCGCTCAACTCGTCCACCGATGTGCTGTTTACTGCGGCGGCGTGCCTGGGCAAGGAAGAGCAGCCGGTTTAAACAGTGCTCGCAAAAAAGCCCGGGGCCGTTCACAGCGGAACGACCCCGGGCTTTTTTATTTTATGCGCTCAGTACACGGTTATTCAGAAAGCGCCCATGTAATCACGCTTGCCCACTTCCACACCGTTGTGACGCAACAGCGCGTAGGCGGTGGTGACGTGGAAGAAGAACTGCGGCAGGCCGTAGGTCAGCAGGTAGGACTGGCCGCTGAAGCGCTTCTCTTTCGGCGTGCCTGGGCGAGTGATGATCTCGATGCCTTCTTTGCCGTCGATTTGCTCGGGCTTGATGCTGTCCATAAACGCCAGGACCTTGGCGATCAGCGCTTGCAGGTCGGCGAAGGTCACTTCGTTGTCTTCGTATTTCGGCACTTCGATCTCGGCCAGGCGCGCGGAAACGCCCTTGGCGAAGTCGACGGCGATCTGCACCTGGCGCACCAGTTGGAACATGTCCGGGAACAGGCGCGCTTGCAGCAAGGCGTTGGGTTCGATGTTCTTCGCGGTGGCGTGGGCTTCGGCTTTGTCCAGCACACCGCTCAGGGCGGTGAGCATTTGCTTGAAGACTGGGACGGAAGCGGCGTACAGGGAAATAGTCATGACAGTCTCATCGGTAAGGGCTGGGTTGGAACCAGCAGCGATTATAGCCATGCCGGCAGCTTGTCTTTTATTTTTTCAGGATTAGGCTAGTGCGTTCACTGCATAGGGAAAGCGCGATGACCGCTGAGCACGATACCGACACCCCTGAGCCGCGCCTGAACAGCACGGAAATCCGCATCCTGGGCTGCCTGATCGAAAAACAGGCGACCAACCCGGAAACCTACCCCCTGACCCTCAACGCGCTGGTGCTGGCGTGCAACCAGAAGACCAGCCGCGAGCCGGTGATGAACCTCAGTCAAGGCCAGGTCGGCCAAAGCCTGCGCGTGCTGGAAGGCCAGGGTTTCACCCGCCTGGTCATGGGCAGCCGCGCCGACCGCTGGGAACACCGGGTCGACAAGGCGCTGGAATTGGTGCCGGCCCAGGTGATCCTGACCGGGCTGCTGTTTCTGCGTGGGCCGCAGACGGTCAACGAACTGCTGACCCGCAGCGGGCGCATGCATGACTTCGAAGACGCCGACCAGGTCGTACACCAGTTGGAACGCCTGATTGCGCGGGGGCTGGCCGTGCTGGTGCCGCGCCAGGCGGGGCAACGCGAGGATCGCTATACCCACGCGCTGGGCGACCCGGCGGATATCGAGGCGATTATCGCGGCGCGCGGCAACCCGGTGGAACGCGGGGCCGGCGGGGTCTCAGTCGAGCGCGTCGAAGAGCTGGAAGCGCGGATTGCCGCGCTCGAAGAACGGCTGGCACAGCTGGAACAGGCCTGACACGCTCAACCCCCTGTAGGAGCCGGCTTGCCTGCTCCTACAGGTGATTGGCCGCGCTGTTCAGCCTCGCGCAAACGCGACGGCGCTTTCGAACTGTTCCTGGGTCGGCCGCACCCCGGTGTACAACACAAACTGCTCCAGCGCCTGGATCGCGATCACTTCCAGCCCGGTGATCACGCGCTTGCCTTGGGCACGTGCGCGCACGATCAACGGTGTTTCCGCCGGGATCGCCACCACATCGAACACAGTCTGCGCCTGGTCCACCGCGTCAGCCTCGAAAGCCAACTGATCGGCCTCGGCCCCGCCGCTCATGCCGATCGGCGTGACGTTGATCAACATCTGCGGGCGCAGATCGCCCAGTTGCGCCTGCCATTGATAACCCAGGCTCTGCGCCAGCGCCCTGCCCGCCGCTTCGTTACGCGCCACGATCACGCCATTGGCATACCCGCCGTCGCGCAGGGCGCTGGCCACGGCTTTGGCCATGCCGCCGCTGCCGCGCAGGGCAAAGGTCGAATCTGTCGGCACTGCATGCTTTTTCAACAGTTGCGCGATGGCGATGTAGTCGGTGTTGTAGGCCTTGAGATGGCCGGCCGTGTTGACGATGGTGTTCAGGGACGCGATGGCTTTGACCGAACTGTCCAGTTCGTCCACCAGGGCAATACTGGCCTCCTTGAACGGCATCGACACCCCGCAACCGCGAATCCCCAACGCCCGGATACCGCCGATCGCGCCGGCTAAATCCTGGCTGCTGAAGGCTTTATAGTAGAAATTCAGACCCAGTTGTTCATACAAATGGTTATGAAATCGCAGGCCGAAATTCCCGGGACGCGCCGACAGTGACATGCACAGTTGGGTATCCTTGTTGGGGTGCATCTGCATGGGTAACTCCTTGAAGTAAGCAAATCGGTACAGACCTTACACAATCTTTACCAATCGGCCGTGCTGTTTTTCAGAAATACGTTGTCTTAAAAGTATCCCCGCGACATTACTTGAGCCAATTGATTGCAGGCCACAAGCGCAGGGGCTAACCGAGGAATGACCATGATTCGTAAAATCCCCAAGATCGCCTTGCTTATCGGTGCACTCGCTATGGCAGGCCAAGCCTCCGCCCACGGTGGTGGATGGGGTGGTCCGGCCGTCTTGGGTGCGTTAGTCGGCGCCGCCGTCGTAGGCTCCGTGGTTGCCAGCCAACCGCGTGAAGTCTATGTGCAGCAGCCGGTGTATGTGCAACCGCAACCGGTTTACGCCGCACCGCCGCCTGTGTACTACGCACCACCGCCGCCGGTGTATGTGCAACAAGAAGTCTATTACCGCCCGGCGCCGGTGTATTACGGGCCACCGCGTGGCTATTACGGCCACCCCCACGGCTACTATGGTCGCGGTTGGTAAGCTTGAACCGATCTGCCTGAACCGGCCTCGCCCACCCGCGGGGCCTTTTTTTGCATGGCGTTTTATCGCACCTCGCGCGGATTGATCGTACCAAGGTCGTTATAAGGACAATGGCCGAGTCGTAATCCCACATCATCGAAGCCGAAAGTCTACTTGCCCGACCGGGTCTCGCGCTGTCATGTTTGTGTCACGACTCACTTTCACTATCCCACCTCTGAACCCGATAACAACAAGGACGGCTGACCATGCCCACGCAAAACCCACACCACGTAGCCGGACTCTGTACGTCCAGCAAGGTCTACAGCGCACTGACCGAACTCAAGCACCTGGAAGGCCACCGCAGCGCAAAATTCCTCGCACTGCTGACCGAAAGCCTGGTGCGCAAAGGCCTGCTCAATGAGCAAGAAGTGGTACACATGCTCGATCAAGTGGTGGAGTGACGCCTGGCGTTGATGTCGACTATCAAGCCGGGTGATTTTTCCTCGACGCTGGCACCCCGTAAGGTGACCCTCATAGCGATTGGAGGTCCATATGCCCACTATTCAGATCATGTCCGTCATCGGCAGCGCCGTTCCTGCCCCCCTGCGCAAGCTGGGTGTACTCGCCTGCTGGTACCTGATGCACGATGGCGAACCCGTCAGCGGCCCGCTCACCTCGTTATCGGCTGCCGAGCAACAAGCGGCAACCTTCAGGCTGCGCGCCTGAGGCCTAGGGCAACGGCAACTTGAGCCGCGGCTTGCTTTCGACAAACAACGCCCAGCTGGACATGAACAACGCCGCCACCAGCGGCCCGATCACAAAGCCGTTGAGGCCGAACACCGACAAGCCGCCCAGGGTCGAGATCAGAATCAGGTAGTCCGGCATCTTGGTGTCCTTGCCCACCAGAATCGGGCGCAGCACGTTATCCACCAGGCCGATGACGAACACACCGAACAGGCTCAGCACCACGCCTTGCCAGATCGCCCCGCTCAGCAGGAAGTACGCCGCCACCGGCCCCCACACGATCCCCGCGCCCACCGCCGGCAGCAGCGACAAAAACGCCATCAGCACCGCCCAGAGCAACGCGCTGGGAATGTCCAGAAACCAGAAGATCAAACCGCCCAACGCGCCTTGGGTCACGGCAACCAACACGTTGCCCTTGACCGTGGCGCGCACCACGCGGTTGAACTTGAGCTGCAGGCGGCGCTTTTGCGGCTCGGCCAGCGGCACCGCCGTGCGGACTTTTCGCACCAGCTCCGGGCCGTCACGCAGCAGGAAAAACAGCAGATACAGCATGATGAAAAAACTCACCAGGAAATCGAACGTGCCCTGGCCAAAGCTGAACGCCTGACTGGCGAAGAACTGGCTGCCCTGCATCGCACTTTTGACGATTTTCTCGCGCAGGCTTTCCAGGTTGCCCATGCCGAAGCGGTCCAGAAGGTGCTGAAAATAAGGTGGCAGGAAGTTCTTGAACTGTTCGATATACCCGGCCACGTCCAGCTTGCCGCTTTCGACATTTTTGTACAGCGTGGCCCCCTCCTGCACCAGCAACGCGCTGGTGATGATCACCGGCAGAATCGCAATCACCAGGCACACCGTCAGGGTGGCCAGGGAGGTCAGGTTGCGGTTCCAGCCTGATTTCACCTGCAGGCGCCGCTGCATCGGGGCAAAGATGATGCCCAGGATGACCGCCCAGAACACCGCGCCGTAAAACGGCAGCAATATCCAGATAAAGGCAACGGTCACCAGGGCCAGCAGTAACAGCAGAGTCTTGAATTGCAGGTTGGTTTGATTCATGTCCGATCCAGGTCAAAAAGCCGGGCGCGCGCTTGCGTCCACGTGCTTAGTCCGTCGCAAATCCCGGGAGTGCCTTTTTTGTTGCAGCAAGCGTAGACCTGGATCAATAAATCCCTGCACGCGTTCGGCTACGCTCGCGGCCTTTTGGGCCCCACTCCCCATGTCTCTCGTCCTTGCACCCGAACTGCTCGCCCCCGCCGGCACCCTGAAAAACATGCGCTACGCCTTCGCCTACGGCGCCGATGCGGTATACGCCGGCCAGCCGCGCTACAGCCTGCGCGTGCGCAACAACGAATTCGACCACGCCAACCTGGCCCTGGGCATCGAGGAAGCCCATGCACTGGGCAAGCGTTTCTACGTGGTGGTCAACATCGCGCCGCACAACGCCAAGCTGAAGACCTTCCTCAAGGACCTGGCCCCGGTGATCGCCATGGGCCCGGATGCGTTGATCATGTCCGACCCCGGGCTGATCATGCTGGTGCGTCGCCACTTCCCGATGATGCCCATCCACTTGTCGGTGCAGGCCAATACCGTGAACTGGGCCAGTGTGGAATTCTGGCAACAGCAGGGCATCTGCCGGGTGATCCTGTCGCGGGAATTGTCCTTGGAAGAGATCGGCGAAATCCGCGAGCAAGTGCCGGCCATGGAGCTGGAAGTGTTTGTCCACGGCGCGTTGTGCATGGCCTATTCCGGGCGCTGCCTGCTCTCCGGCTATATGAACAAGCGCGACGCCAACCAAGGCACCTGCACCAATGCCTGCCGCTGGAAATACCAGGCCACGCCGGCGGTGGAAAACGTCACCGGCGATATCGTCCAGGAATATCAGCCGGAACCCACACTGGGCATTGGCGCGCCGACCGATCAGGTGTTCCTGTTGCAGGAGGCCAACCGCCCGGATGAACAGATGCCCGCCTTCGAAGACGAGCACGGCACCTACATCATGAACGCCAAGGACCTGCGCGCGGTGCAGCATGTGGAGCGCCTGACCCGCATGGGCGTGCATTCGTTGAAGATCGAAGGCCGCACCAAGTCCCACTTCTACTGCGCGCGCACCACCCAGGTGTATCGCCAGGCCATCGATGACGCCGTGGCCGGTCGCGAATTTGACCGCAACCTGATGACCAATCTGGAGTCACTGGCCCAACGCGGCTACACCGAAGGTTTCCTGCGCCGCCATGTACACGACGAGTACCAGAACTACCAGAACGGCAGTTCGGTGTCGGAACGTCAGCAGTTCGTCGGCGAATTGACCGGCGAGCGCCGGGGCGAGCTGGCGGAGGTCAAGGTGAAGAACCGCTTTGCGGTGGGCAATCACCTGGAACTGATGACCCCCGCCGGCAACTTTCACTTCGACCTGGCCACCCTGCACAACGCCAAGGGCGAAGCCATCGAGGTGGCGCCGGGGGATGGGCACACGGTGTATGTGCCCTTGCCGGCGCAGATGGATCTGCGTTTCGGCCTGTTGATGCGCGACGTCGAGTAACCCCCCTCAGATCCTGAACTGGGCCACCAGTTGGCCCAAGCGCTGGCCGAGGTCGGCCAGGCTGCGCGACGTCTGGGCGCCCAACTGGGTTTCATCGGCCACGCTGTCCACCGCCACGGCAATCTGATGCACGCTGCGGTTGATCTCTTCGGCCACGGCGGTCTGTTCTTCGGCGGCGCTGGCAATTTGCGCGTTCATCGAGTTGATGGTGCCGATCAACTGCGCCATGGTGTCCAGCGACGCCCCGGCTTCGTTGGCTTGGGCCGAGGTGCCGTCCCCGGCATCGCTGGAGCGGCGCATGGCCTCCACGGCGGCGACGGTGCCTTTTTGCAGGCGGTCGATCATGCCCTGGATTTCCTGGGTGCTGGTCTGGGTACGACTGGCCAGGGCACGCACTTCGTCGGCGACCACGGCAAAGCCGCGACCGGCCTCCCCCGCCCGCGCCGCTTCGATCGCGGCGTTAAGGGCCAACAGGTTGGTCTGCTCGGCAATCGAGCGGATAACGCCGAGCACGCTGACAATCGACGACACATCCTGCTGCAAGCTGTCGAGGGACACGCCGCTGCTGCGGATATCGTTCACCAACGCATGGATCTGCGCGATGCTGCCGTCCACCACGCGCTTGGCAGCCTGGCCCTCGGCGTCGGTCTGTTGCGCAGCCACGGAAGCGCCTTGGGCACTGCGCGCCACTTCCTGGGCGGCGGAAGACATTTGATTGATCGCGGTGGCCACCTGGTCGGTCTCGTGACGCTGACGCTCCATGGCCTGCTCCGAACGCTGCGCCTGGTCGGACACCTGGCCCACCAGCCCGGTGAGTTGCGCGGTCATTTCGGTGATCTGGCGCACCAAACCGTGGATCTTTTCGACAAACCGGTTGAAGGCCCCAGCCAGATCGCCCAGCTCATCCTGGCTGGTGATAGCCAGGCGCCGCGTCAGGTCGCCCTCACCGGCAGCGATATCGTCGAGGTTGGCTTTCATCAGGTGCAGCGGACGCAGGATGGTATTGGCCAGGACCATGCCCGCCGCCGCAATCACCAGCAGCACCAGCACGGCCACACCGAAGATACTCAGCAATACGCCCTCCATGCGCTTCTTGACCTTGGCCTCGACCACCGCCACCTGGGCATCGATGCCATCCAGGTTGACCGAGGTGCCGATGACCATGTCCCACTTGGGCAGGTATTCGGTGTAGCCAAGCTTGGGCACCAGTTCGGTCTGGCCGGGCTGGGTCGAGCTGTATTGCAGGTAGTGGGTGCCGTCCTTGCCGACCTTGACCAGGTCGCGGTTGACGTAGACGCCATTCGGGTCGCGGTTGTCCTTGAAGCTCTTGCCCACGCCGTCCGGGCTGTTGCCCTTGAACAGGCGGATGGTTTCGGAGTCGTAGCCGAAGAAGTAGCCATCCTTGCCGTAGCTGGTATTGGACAGCAGCTTGACCACCTCGGCACGCGCCGCCGTATCGCCCGGGGCGGCGGCGTCGTAGAGCGGTTTGATGGTGGTCATGGCCACTTCCACATAGCTCTGCAGAGTGGCCTTGGCGGCGTCGAGCAAGTGCTGGCGGGTCTCATCCACCTCGTTGCGCGCTTGCCCCTTGAGGATCCACACCGTGGTCAGGCTGATCACCAACGCAAACAACAGCACCGGCACTATGGCCAGGCACAGGACTTTGACCTTCAGGCTCAGACGCATGGCTTTTCTCTCTTATTAGTGGCGGCTTGAGAGGTTAACGGCCAGTTGCGCGGATTCTGTAGGACGACCTCGTCAGAGCGTCATCGCCGCCACCCAGCCAAACACCAGCAGCGGGATGTTGTAATGCAGGAACGTCGGCACCACGGTGTCCCAGATATGGTGGTGCTGGCCGTCGATATTCAGGCCGGAGGTCGGGCCCAGGGTCGAGTCCGACGCCGGCGAACCGGCATCGCCCAAGGGCGCCGGCCGTGCCGACGATGCACACAATGGCCAGCGGGCTGAAGCCCAGTTGCACACACAGCGGCACGAAAATCGCGGCCAGGATCGGCACCGTGGAAAACGACGAACCGATGCCCATGGTCACCAGCAGCCCCACCAGTAACATCAGCAACGCCCCGATTCCACGGCTATGGCCGATGAACGCCGCCGACGTTTCCACCAGCGAGCGCACGTCTCCGGTGGCCTTGAGCACTTCGGCGAAGCCTGAAGCGGCGATCATGATGAAGCCGATCATCGCCATCATCTTCATGCCTTCGGTGAACAGGTCGTCGGTCTCGCGCCAGCGCACAATGCCCGATACCGAGAAAATCAAAAACCCGGCCAGGGCGCCGATGATCATCGAGTCCAACCACAACTGAATGATGAACGCCGAGGCGATCGCCAGGCCGGCCACCAGCAGGGTCAGTGGGTTGTATTGCACCGCGACCTGTTCGACCCGCTCGATTTTCTCCAGGTCGTACACGCGCTTTTTACGGTAGCTGACAAACACCGCCACCAGCAGGCCGACCACCATGCCCAGCGCCGGCAGGCCCATGGCGTGGGTCACGTTGACCTGGCTGATGTCCACGCCGCTCTTGGCCACGTTGGCCAGCAGGATCTGGTTGAGAAAGATGTTGCCGAAGCCCACCGGCAGGAACATGTAGGGCGTGATCAAACCGAAAGTCATCACGCAGGCGATCAGGCGACGGTCCAGTTGCAGTTTGGTCAGCACGTACAGCAACGGCGGCACCAGCAGCGGGATAAACGCGATATGAATCGGCAGGATGTTTTGCGAGGCGATCGCCACCACCCACAGCAGGCCGATCAGTAGCCATTTGACATGGCTGCCGCCGCTGGCTTCCTGGCGATCGACCAGCAGCAACGCCTTGTCCGCCAGGGCATGGGCCAGGCCGGACTTGGCAATCGCCACCGCGAAAGCGCCGAGCAATGCGTAGGACAAAGCCACTGTCGCGCCACCACCCAGCCCACCGTTGAAGGCCTGGAGCGTGGCGTCGATGCCCAGGCCACCGGTCAGCCCGCCCACCAGGGCGCCGACGATGATGGCGATGACCACATGCACGCGGGACAAGCTGAGCACCAGCATGGTGCCGACCGCGGCGATGACTGCGTTAATCATGGTTACCTCAAGCAAAAAACAAAATACAGGCATGCCCGCACCGGCATGACTGCCGGTGTGCAGGCTGGAAGGAGGTCTTATTAGAGGGCGCGCACTTTGCAGCAGGCGCGGTCGCATGTCAAAAAACGACGTCGCTTTCAAATTTAAATTGAACGTTTGAATAAAGAAAAAAATACAGCCGCCGATATAAAGGCTCTCTATGTTTTCAGGTAAAGGATGCTCCGCGATGTCCCTCAGACAGCTGTCCATTCAATGGAAAATCACCCTGCTCGCCGGCCTCTGCCTGCTGGGGATCGTGACCCTGCTGGTGGGTCTGTCGCTGTATCGCATGGAACAGAGTTCGCAGCAGGTCAAAGCCTCCAGCATGCACATGCTCGACGAAGCGGCCCAGGCGCGTATCGAAGCCCAGGGCGAAGCGCAGGCGCTGGGCATCCGCCAGCAGTTCATGGATGCCTATCAATACGGTCACGGGTTTTCCCGCCAGGTGCTGTTCCTGCGCGAACAGGCAGAAAAGCGCTTCCTTGACGCCTTCGACACCCGTGAAGACTTGACCCGCCAGGTCAAGGCCGCCTTGCAGGCCAACCCCGACCTGCTCGGCTTGTCCCTGGTGTTCGAAGCCAATGCCCTGGACGGCAAGGACGAGCTGTTCGTCAACCAGCCAGAGCTGGGCAGCAACGACAAAGGCCGATTCGCCCTCTATTGGTCACAGCCGACGCCCGGCAAACTCACCGCCATGTCGCTGCCCGAAAGCGACATGTCCGACACCAGCATCGGCCCGAGTGGAGAAAAGGCCAACGCCTGGTTCACCTGCCCGCGCACCACCCTCAAACCGTGTGTGATCGAACCGTACTTCTATGTCATCGACGGCCAAAACGTACTGATGACCAGCCTCGTGTTCCCGCTGATAGTGAATGGCAAAGTCATCGCCTCGCTGTCGGTGGACATCAACCTCAACAGCCTGCAGGCGGTGAGCCAGCAGGCGAGCCACACGCTGTATGACGGCCAGACCCAGGTCAGCATTCTCAGCGCCACCGGCTTGCTGGCCGGCTATAGCCCGGATGCGAGCAAGCTCAGCCAGCGCCTGGACCAGGTCGACACCGCCAGCGGCGCGCAATTGCTCAGCGCCCTGGCCGGCAGTACGCGGATCAGCAGCCTGCGTGCCGACCATCGACTCAAGGTCCTGGCACCGTTCACGCCGATCCCCGGCGGCAAGCCGTGGGGCGTGTTGCTGGATGTGCCGGAAAAAATCCTGGTGGGCCCGGCCGAAGCGCTCAAGGCGCAACTGGACGCCGACAACGCCCGCGGCACCCTGCTCGAGTTGAGCCTGGGCCTGCTCGCCGCCGTGATCGGCCTGGGACTGGTGTGGCTGATGGCGCGCAGCGTGACCCGGCCGATCCTGAGCGTGGCGCACATGCTCGAAGACATCGCCAGCGGCGAAGGCGACCTGACCCGCCGCCTGGACTACGCCAAACAGGACGAGCTGGGGCAACTGGCCGGCTGGTTCAACCGCTTCCTCGACAAACTGCAGCCGATCATCGCCGAGGTCAAACGCTCGGTGCAGGACGCCCGCGGCACCGCCGACCAATCCGCCGCGATCGCCAGCGAAACCAGCGCTGGCATGGAGCAGCAATACCGCCAGGTCGACCAGGTGGCCACCGCCTCCCATGAAATGAGCGCCACCGCCCAGGACGTCGCCCGCAGTGCGGCTCAGGCCGCCCAAGCCGCACGCGATGCCGACCAGGCCACCCGTGACGGCCTGCAGGTGATCGACCGCACCACCACCAACATCGGCCATCTGGCGGCGGACATGAGCACCGCCATGGCCCAGGTTGAAGGCCTGGCGACCAACAGTGCGCAGATCGGCTCGGTGCTCGAAGTGATTCGCGGCATCGCCGAGCAGACCAACCTGCTGGCCCTCAACGCCGCCATCGAAGCCGCCCGGGCCGGTGAGGCCGGCCGTGGGTTTGCCGTGGTCGCCGACGAAGTGCGCAACCTGGCGCGTCGTACCCAGGAGTCGGTGGAAGAAACCCGCCTGGTGATCGAGCAACTGCAAAGCGGCACCACCGATGTGGTCGGCGCCATGGGCAACAGCTATCGCCAGGCCCAGAGCAGCGTCGAACAAGTCGGCGAGGCGGTCACCGCCCTGCGCCAGATCGGCGCCGCAGTCACAGTGATCAGCGACATGAACCTACAGATCGCCAGCGCCGCCGAAGAGCAAAGCGCAGTGGCCGAGGAGATCAACAGCAACGTGGCGACAATCCGCGATGTCACCGAGTCGCTGTCAGAACAGGCCAACGAATCGGCGCGCGTCAGCCAGGCGTTGAACCACCTGGCCAATCAGCAACAGGGGTTGATGGATCATTTCCAGGTGTGAGTGACCGACACCGACTCTGAAGGAAATCCAATGTGGGAGGGGGCTTGCCCCCGATTGCAGTGGGTCAGTCAAAGGCTACATCGACTGATTCACCGCTATCGGGGGCAAGCCCCCTCCCACACTTTTGATCGGCTGGTCATCGCCAGGCCATGATTAATACATGTAAACGATGTCTCCGGTTTCAAACGTAAAGGATGTCTCCGGTCTGTACCGGGGTAAGCCCCCTCCCCCCATTTTTGATCGACCTCAGCGTTTGGGCAGTTCGATCAGCACCCTGAGCCCGCCCAGTTGGCTTTCCTGCAACTGCAACACCCCGCCCCACACCTCAACGATATCGCGCACGATTCCCAGGCCCAGGCCATGGCCGTCGGTCTGCTCGTCCAGGCGCGTACCACGGCTGAACACCCGGTCGTGTTGGGCTTCGGGAATGCCGGGGCCGTCGTCTTCCACCGCCAGCAGGTAACTGTGCGGCGTCTCGCCGATGCTCAGGCGCACCTGCGCATCCGCCCATTTGCAGGCGTTGTCCAGCAGGTTGCCGAGCAGCTCCAGCAGGTCTTCGCGGTCCCAGGGCAATTGCAGGCCAGGGACGGCGTGGTGGCTCAAGTCCAGGTGGTCGCCGTGGACCATGTTCAGGGTCGCCAGCAGGCCCGGCAGTTCGTTCGCGCAATCAAACAAGGCGCCCGGCAGGGTGTCGCCGGCCAGGCGTGCGCGGTTGAGTTCGCGGTCGAGGCGTTGTTGCACCTGTTCTAGCTGTTCGCGCAGCAGCGTGCGCAAGCGCGGCTGATCCTTGAGCGCTTCGCTCGACGCCGCGCTCAACAGCACCGACAGCGGGGTTTTCAGCGCGTGGCCGAGGTTGCCCAGGGCATTGCGTGAACGCTTGAGGCTGTCTTCAGTGTGGGCCAGCAGGTGGTTGATCTGCGCCACCAACGGTTCCAGCTCCTGCGGCACCTGGGTGTCGAGTTGCGAGCGCTGGCCCTGTTGCAGCTGGGCGATCTGGTTGCGCGCAACTTCCAGCGGGCGCAAGGCGCGACGGACCGTGACCCGTTGCAGGATCAACACCAGCAACAGGGCCGCCACCCCCAGCACCAGGCCGATCTGACGCATCAGCCGAAAGCTTTCGCGCACGGGCGTGTAGTCCTGGGCCACGCTGATGGAAATCAATTGGCCGAAGCGCTTGTAGTCCGAGCGCAGTACCAACAGTTGCTGGCCTTCCGGCCCCAGCTGCAGATTGCCCTTGAGCCCGGCCGCGGGCAGGCGTGGCAGCTCCTGGTCCCACAACGAGCGGGAGCGCCAGTGGATGTCGGCGAAATCGATACGGAAATAATGCCCCGAGAACGGCCGCTGATAGGCCGGCGCCAGGCGTTGCTCGTCGAGTTGCACGCCATTCGGCCCGCGCACCAGCGCCACCAGCAGGTTCTCGCTGTCGTTGCGCAGGCCGGCCTCCAAATAGCGCTGCAAACCGGCTTCGAACAACCACAGGCTGGTTTGCGCCAGCACCACGCCGACCACCACCATCACGCTGATCAGCCCCAGGCTCAGGTGCCGCTGGATCGACTTCATGCAGGACTGGCGCCGAACCGGTAACCCTGGCCGCGCCGGGTCTCGATCACGCTGCGGCCCAATTTGCGGCGCAGGTGGTTGACGTGGACTTCGAGCACATTCGAATCGCGCTCGGTCTCACCGTCATACAAATGCTCGGCCAGATGGCTTTTCGACAGGATCTGTTGCGGGTGCAACATGAAATAGCGCAGCAAGCGAAACTCGGCGGCGGTCAGCTGGATTTCGTCGCCGTCGCGCAGCACGCATTGGCGCCCTTCATCCAGGTGCAGGCCGGCCGCTTGCAAGGTCGGCTGGTTGGCCTGGCCATGGGAACGGCGCAACAGCGCCTGGACACGCAGGTGCAGTTCTTCGGGGTGAAACGGTTTGCTCAGGTAATCGTCGGCGCCGGCCTTGAGCCCTTCGATGCGCTCGGCCCAGGAATCGCGCGCGGTGAGGATCAGCACCGGGGTGGCCAGCGCGGCCGCGCGCCATTGCGCCAACACCTCGAGCCCGGGCAAGCCGGGCAGGCCGAGGTCGAGGATGATCAAGTCATAGGGTTCGCTGCGGCCCTGGTACGCGGCATCGCGCCCATCGGCCAGCCAATCGACGGCATAGCCCTGGCGCTGCAGGCCGGCCAGCAGTTCATCGGCCAGCGGTACGTTGTCTTCCACCAACAGCAGGCGCATCAGTCTTCCTCGTCTTTGATCAGCGCACCGCTGGTGGCGTCGAGTTTGATCTCGCGCACCACACCGTCGGTCGTCACCAGTTCCACTTCATAGGCATATTGCTCGTCCTTTTTCTCAAGCTCCGCTTCCAGCAGCCGCGAGCCGGGGTGGCGCGCCATGGCCTGCTGCAACAGTTGCTCGAGCGGCAGGATCACCCCCTGCTGGCGCAGTGCCAAGGCTTCGTCCTGGTTGAGGTCGCGGGCTGACAGGCTTGAGCAAAACGCCAGGAGCACCAGCCCCGCCCAGCCAGCGGCGCGTCGATATACCTTCATTACGTATCCTGATGATTCTTGAGCACATGCCCGGTGAGCGCGTCCAATTCAACCTCCCATTCGATGCCGTCGACATCCTCCAGTTCGACCTCGTAGAGGTACTTGCCGTAGACCTCGTCCAGGTCGGTGTCCAGCAGGGTCGAACCGGGATGCAAGGCCAGGGCCGTAGCGTCCAGCTGATCGAAGGCGACAATAGTAACAGTGCCGGGCCCGCGGAGTGACTTGTCGGGGTCGGCTGCCAGGGCCTGTGCCGCCAAAGAGGCCGCGCACCCGGCGGCGACCAGCATTGTAAGACGCTTCATGCTGAGTCTCCGTTTCACGATATTTGTCCTACACCCGCCAGGGTATCCGTGGCAACTTAACTGAAACTGAATTGCCACCATGGCAATTCGCGTCACCCGCGTTTTCCTTCACCCGACGAGATTTTCTATACTGCCCCGCTCGCTTCAACAGAGACCGGTATGACAGCCATCCACATCAAGTTTCCCGCCCTGACCCTCAAGGCCGGCAAACGCGCCTTTGCGCGCATTCGCGAGCAAGGCCTCAAGCCTGCCGATGTCGGTATCCTTCCCGGTGCGGCAGGCGGGCCCAAGGCCTTGGGCATCCAGGGCCTGGACCTGGCGCTGTTCGGCGAGTGGCTGCCCCGAGCGCCACGCGAACGTGCGCTGATCGGTGCCTCCATCGGTTCCTGGCGGTTTGCCAGCGCCTGCCTGCCCGACCCGGTGCAAGGCCTGCTCGACCTCGGCCGCCTGTACAACGAACAACGCTTCGCCAAAGGCGTGACCATGGCCGAGGTCAGCCAGAGCTGCCGGCGCATGCTCGATGACCTGCTGGCCGGGCGCGATGCGCGGGTGCTGGACAACCCCGGCTATCGGCTGAACATCATGGTGGTCAAGAGCCACGGCCTGCTCGCCGATGACCACCGCGGGCGGCTGGGCCTGGGCCTGTCGTCGGTGATTGCCGACAACCTGCGCGGCCGCGCGCGGCTGGCGCGGCATTTCGAGCGGCTGATCATCCATGACCCACGCCAGGCGCCGCCGGTGCATGCGCTGCGGGATTTTCCGTCGCGCTTCCTCGACCTGAACCTGGGCAACCTGCGCCAGGCGCTGCTGGCGTCCGGCTCGATTCCCCTGGTGATGCAAGGCGTGCGCGACCTGCCTGGCGCCGGTGCCGGCACCTACCGCGACGGCGGCCTGCTGGATTACCACCTCGACCTGCCCTACCACGGCGATGACATCGTGCTGTACCCGCACTTCACCGACCGCGTCATCCCCGGCTGGTTCGACAAGGGCCTGCCGTGGCGACGCAGCAATCAACAAGGCTTGCAGGACGTGTTGCTGCTGGCGCCGTCGAAGGACTACCTGGCCCGCCTGCCCCACGGCAAACTGCCGGACCGCAGCGACTTCAAGCGCTTTCTGGGCGATGACGCGACTCGCAACAAATACTGGCAAACCGCAATGAGCGAGAGCCGGCGCCTGGGCGATGAGTTTCTGCATCTGGCCGACCAGGGTGGCCTGGGCGAGCGCTTGCAGGCGCTTTGACCCAGCGGTATGCGCGAGGCGCGATGTAGCTGTTAAACTCGCCGCCTGCCAGAAACCTGACCGAGCTGAAAAATACTGTGGAAATCTTCAAGGAATTTACATTCGAATCCGCCCACCGCCTGCCCCACGTGCCAGACGGCCACAAATGCGGGCGCCTGCATGGGCATTCGTTCAAGGTGGCGATCCACCTGAGCGGCGACCTGGACCCCCATACCGGCTGGATTCGCGACTTCTCGGAGATCAAGGCGATTTTCAAGCCGCTCTATGAACGCCTCGACCACAACTACCTGAACGACATCCCCGGCCTGGAAAACCCCACCAGCGAAGTACTGGCCAAGTGGATCTGGACCGAATTGAAACCCCTGCTGCCGGAACTCAGCGCGATTCGCATCCATGAAACCTGCACCAGCGGCTGCATCTATCGCGGCGAGTAACCCTCACGTCAACGTCCTGCGGGAGCGCCCCATGGAAAACACCTGGCTGGCCCAGGCCAAACGCTTGCAGGCATTGGCTTCCACGGGGCTGCACTTTTGCACCGACGACTTCGAACGCGAGCGCCTGGAAGAAATTGCCGAGATCGCCCACAGCATGCTCGCGCAATTGGGCAATGTGCCGCTGGAGCGCATCAGCGGGCTGGTCCCGGATTTCGCCCAGCGCTATTCGACGCCAATGATCGATGTCCGCGGCGCAGTGATCGACGGCGAGCGCATTCTGCTGGTGCGCGAGGCGACCGATGGTTGCTGGGCGCTGCCGGGGGGCTATGCCGATATCGGTCTGTCGGCCGCAGAAAACATCGTCAAGGAGATCCGCGAGGAAGCCGGGCTGACCGTGACGGCGCGGGCGCTCTACAGCGTCACGCACAAGGCCAAGGGCTTGTATCGCCCGGATGTGCGGGACTTCTACAAGCTGTATTTCCTGTGTGAACGGGTCGACCAACTGGCGCCGACGGCCGGGTTCGAAACCACCGAGGTGGGCTTTTTCGCCCTCGACGACCTGCCGCCGCTGTCCCGTGGGCGCACCATCGAAAGCGATCTCGAGGCGGCCTTTGCGTTTCATCGCGGCGAAACCACGCTGACGCTGTTCGACTGATCCAATTTGTATCACCGCTGCACCGCTTTCGTGCCCGATTGGGCACCGCGACCACTCCCGCCCGCGTTCCGCGCCTGTCTGGCGATAAATCCTGTGCATACTGCACAACACCCACCGTGCGCCCGTCACTGCTGCTCAATTGGCACGCGGGGTGCAATAGGCCTGCGTCACTCATTCAGGGAGCAAGGCACATGACGCAGCAAGAACCGGGCAACGATTACCCCCTCAGCGAAGTCCCGATGCACGCACGCAAGGGCCTGGCGTCCACCGCCATGGTGCTGCTGGGCTTCACCTTTTTCACCGCGACCATGTTTGCCGGCGGCAAGCTGGGCGTGGCGTTCAGTTTCGTCGACATGCTCGGCGTCGTGGCCTTGGGTAACCTGCTGTTGGGCATTTATGCCGCAGGCTTGGGTTACATCGCGTTCAAGAGCGGCCTGAACTCGGTGCTGATGGGGCGCTTCTGTTTTGGCGAAGTCGGCAGCAAGCTCAGTGATTTGATCCTCGGTTTCACCCAGATCGGCTGGTACGCCTGGGGCACCGCCACCGCCGCCGTGGTGCTGGGCAAATATTTCGAGCTGAGCCAGGGCAGCGTGCTGGTGCTGATGGTGCTGTTTGGCCTGCTGTTCTGCGCCACGGCCTACGTGGGCTATCGCGGGTTGGAGATTCTGTCCTACATAGCGGTGCCGGCCATGGGCATTCTGTTGTGCCTGTCGATGTGGGTCGCCACGGTGAAAGTCGGCGGGCTGCAAGGCTTGCTGGCGGTGGTGCCGACGTCGGAACTGGACTTGTCGACGGCGATCACCCTGGTGTTCGGCACCTTTGTCAGCGGCGCGACCCAGGCCACCAACTGGACGCGCTTTTCGCGCTCGGCCAAGGTCGCGGTGCTCGCCAGCCTGATCGGTTTTTTTGTCGGCAATGGCTTGATGGTGCTGATCGGGGCTTATGGCGCCATCGTCTATCAACAGCCCGACGTGGTGGAGGTGTTGCTGCTGCAAGGCTTTGCCACGGCCGCGATGGCGATGTTGCTGCTCAATATCTGGAGCACCCAGGACAACACCATCTACAACTTCGCCGTGGCCGGTTGCAACCTGCTGCGCACCCGCCGCCGCAAGACGGTGACCCTGGCAGGTGCGGTGATCGGCACGCTGCTGGCGCTGCTCGGCATGTACGACATGCTGGTGCCGTACCTGATCCTGCTGGGCACGGTGATTCCACCGATTGGCGGGGTGATCATGGCGGACTTTTTCTATCGCTACCGCGGCCGCTACCCGCGCCTGGCCGATGCGCGCCTGCCGGCGTTCAACTGGCCGGGGCTGACCGCCTACGCCGTGGGCACCGTACTGGCGTTCAATTCGCCCTGGGTGGCGCCGTTGGTGGGGATCGTCGCCGCGTCGCTGACCTACATGCTACTCAGCGCCGTACTGCGCGTGCGGGCACCGTTGGCTGACGCACAGGCATGAGCCTGACCATTGCCGATGTGCTCGCCCTGCCGGGGCTGGAGTCTCTGTGTCTGCGCGCCGGGGCGGCGGGCCTGGAGAATGCCGTGCGCTGGCCGTATGTCGCAGAGAACAGCGGCATCGCCGAGTGGGTGCTGGGGGGCGAACTGGTGTTCGTCACCGGTATCAATCACCCACGGGACGAAGCGAATTTGCTGCAACTGCTGGAGGAAGCCTGCCTGCGTCAGGTGGCCGGGTTGGTGATTCTCACCGGGCCGGCCTATATCCAGGCGATTCCCCAGCGCTTGCTGGACGCCGCCGAAGCCGCCGACATGCCGCTGATCGAACAGCCTTACTCACTGAAAATGGTGCTGGTGACCCAGGCGATCGGTTCGGCGTTGATCCAGTCGGAGCAATTGGGCCGCTCGCGGCACGATGTGCTGGAGCGGTTGCTGGCCGGTGACTATCAATCGTTGGATCTGCTGCTGCACCGCGCCGCCCAGTTGGGCATGCCCCTGGCCGGCCATTGGCAAATCGTGCAGTTGCAGTTAGAGGGCAGCGACGCGTTATTTGCCCAGGGTGAGGCCGCGCAGATGGAAGCGCAGTTGGCGCGGCAACACGACAGCATTACCCGGCGCTTGCGGCAGTTGTCGGCCGCGGTGCCGGTACTCGGGCGCGCCGGCCAATGGACGTTGCTGCTGCCGGCCGCCGATGCCGTCGCGGCGCTGGCTAACCGGGAGCAACTGGCCAATTGGTTGAAGCCGCTGAACCTGCGCCTGGCGCCGCTGAAACTGTTCATAGGCCTGAGCGCCGCCGCCCACCCGCCGGCACGCCTGGCCCAGGCGCAGGATGAAGCGCGCCAGGCGTTGGCCGCCGCGCGGCGCTTCAGCGAACGCGCCGGGCTCTGCGTGTATGACGAACTCGGCGTATTGAAGCTGCTCAGCGGCGTGCGCGATCGTGCGCTGCTCGACCAGTTTCTCAATGACCGCCTGGGCCCGTTGCTGCGCCACGACCTGCACCATGGCCCAAGCCTGCTGCCGACCCTCGAAGCCTGGTTCCACGAGAATGGTAACCTGGTGGCCGCCGCGCAGCGCCTGGCCGTCCACCGCAATACCCTGACGCACCGCGTCCAGCGCATCGAAGCCCTGTGCGGGCTGAGGCTGGATAATTCGTATGACCGCCTGGACATCGGCATCGCGCTGATGATCTGGCGGCTGTCTGCCTGATTGTTTTTAGCCAAGAGGAACTTGCCCATGCACATCATCAACGCCCGCCTGCGCAACCGTGAAGGCCTGCATGATCTGCACCTGGAACACGGCCGGATCGCCAGCATCACGCCGCAAACCACAGCCCCCACGGCGGGGCCCGACGACCTCGACGCGGCCGGCAACCTGGTGATACCGCCCTTCGTCGAACCGCACATCCACCTCGACGCCACCCTCACCGCCGGCGAGCCGCGCTGGAACATGAGCGGCACCCTGTTCGAAGGGATCGAGTGCTGGGGCGAACGCAAAGCCACCATCACCCACGAAGACACCAAGGCCCGCGCCAGGAAAACCATCCAGGCCCTCGCCGCCCACGGTATCCAGCATGTGCGTACCCACGTCGACGTCACCGACCCGGACCTCACCGCGCTCAAAGCCATGCTCGAAGTGCGCGAGGACACTGCGCACCTGATCGACCTGCAAATCGTCGCCTTTCCCCAGGAGGGCATCGAGTCGTACCGCAACGGCCGCGAGCTGATGGAAGAAGCCGTCCGCCTGGGCGCCGACGTGATCGGCGGCATCCCCCACTTTGAATACACCCGCGACCAGGGCGTGAGTTCGGTGAAGTTCCTGATGGACCTGGCCGAACGCAGCGGCTGCCTGGTCGACGTGCATTGCGACGAAACCGACGACCCGCACTCGCGTTTCCTCGAAGTGCTCGCCGAAGAAGCGCGCAGCCGCGACATGGGCGCCCGCGTCACCGCCAGCCACACCACGGCCATGGGTTCCTACGACAACGCCTACTGCGCCAAACTGTTCCGCCTGCTCGGGCATTCCGGCATCAGCTTCGTCTCCTGCCCCACCGAAAGCATTCACCTGCAAGGGCGCTTCGACAGTTTCCCGAAACGGCGCGGCGTCACCCGCGTCAACGAACTGCTGGAAGCCGGCATGAACGTGTGCTTCGGCCAGGACTCCATCGTCGATCCCTGGTACCCCCTGGGCAACGGCAACATCCTGCGGGTGCTCGAAGCCGGGTTGCACATCTGCCACATGCTCGGCTACCGCAACCTGCAAAACGCCCTGGACCTGGTCACGGACAACAGCGCCAAGGCCATGGCCCTCGGCGATCGCTATGGGCTGGAACCCGGCCGGCCGGCCAACCTGTTGATCCTCTCGGCCGACAGCGACTACGAGGTGATTCGCAGCCAGGGCCTGGCGCTGTACTCGATCCGCAACGGCAAGGTGTTGATGAAGCGCCAGCCGGCGCAGGTGACGTTTTTGTAGCGCGCGGGGTTCGATGGACAGCCGCTGATACGACTCGACGCGATCAGCCGCGCGGCCCTGCATCGAGCTGCGGCCGCGCGGCCCCGAACAGGCTGACGCTCAGCACTGTCGCATCCTGAATCTGCAACCGAACCGGCACCGTACCGCCCGGCATCACGACCGCGACCTCCCCGCCCGCGACCCAACCGGCGCGCCACGCGGCGCACGCCACGGCACAGGCGCTGGTCCCGGAGGACGCCGTCGGCCCCTCTCCCCGCTCGAACACCCGCGCAAGCACTCGATTGCCGGACGCCTGGGCAGCCCATTGCAAGTTGACCCCGGCCACACAGGGCTGGCCACGCCCGGCAGGTGGCGCAAATGCAATCGCCTGCAAGGGCTCGAACAGTGCGCTCTGGTGCATCGGCAGATTGTCCGGCAGCGCAGCGGCCTGGTACACCAACGTCACGCAATGGGGGTTGCCCACCCGCACAAACTGGCTGCGCGTCCATGCCGGGTTGATCGCCGCCAGCGCGGACACATGGCTGAACGCCCCCTCTTCGGCGCCAGGCAGGTCCGCGCCGACCGCCAGCGGGCCGAACGCCGGCTGCCCCAACGCCAGCCAGAACCCACGCACCTGCTCGTGCAGTGCCGGTTCGACATAGGTGGCCAGCGGCGACTTCGCATCCTGTTTATCGTGATGCACCCGCAGCTCGCAGCCCTGCGTCATCAAGCCCTGATCGCTCAGCGCCTGGGCAAAGATGGTCAGGCCATTGCCACTGCGCTCCGCAAGGGAGCCGTCAGTGTTGACGATCAACAGGTCGAACGGCGGCGCCGCCTGGAACGGCCCGACCAACAACCCATCACAACGGTGCGCCTTGGCGCCAGCCGGACGCGGCGAAGGCCCCCAGCCACATTCGGCGGCAATAGCCGGCAGTGCCCAAGCGTCGCGCCGGCTCGCCGCGAGGGCCGCAGTGTCGGGCACCTCGACCCCGTGGCGACGCAAACAGGCCGGGCTGACCACCCCATAGATATTGCCGCGGGCATCGTAGAACCGGGTCATGGGGTCGCCTGGCTGAAAGTCCTTCATCGCTTCGTCCGTCCAATCGTCTGCACACAGAAGCAGCAGCGTATTACAGAACGGTCGGCGCGTGGGAAGTGGTCTGGAAGGTGCGTCATCCGCCGCAGGAAGCCTGGGGTTCAGCAATTCTCACGGGGATTACGCACCTTCCAGACCACCTCCTACACGTCGATGTCCTCTAGGTGGCAGCCAGTGTCCAGAGCGTTCCGTGCTGGCGAAAATAAAACCCGCCGCCAGCGCGAACGCCGCGTGAACCTGGCTCGCTCGATCAGGCTTGATGTGTAAGGATGTCGCGCCGGACATCGTTCGTTGAACGCAAAACCAAGGATTCTCCATGACTGCCATCCCCACCCCAGCGCCCGTGGTTCCCGGGCGGCTGGAGCAAATGTCGACGCGCATCGCCTTCTTCATCGCCGGCTTCGGCATCGCCGCCTGGGCGCCGTTGGTGCCGTATGCCAAGGCCCGCGCCGAACTCAACGAGGGCACCCTGGGCCTGTTGCTGCTGTGCCTGGGGGGCGGTTCGATCATCGCCATGCCGGTGGCCGGCGCACTGGCCTCGCGCTATGGTTGCCGGCGCGTACTGAGCGCCGGGACGGTCCTGATCTGCCTGGCGTTGCCCATGCTCGCCACGGTCAGTTCGATCCCGTTGCTGATGGCCAGTCTGTTCCTGTTCGGCGCGGGCCTGGGTACGGTCGACTCCACGGTCAACCTGCAAGCGGTGATCGTCGAGCGCGCCAGCGGCAAAACCATGATGTCGGGCTTCCATGGGTTGTTCAGCCTGGGCGGCATCGTCGGCGCAGCGGGGGTTTCCGGGTTGCTGGGGCTGGGGTTTTCGCCGCTGCAGGCGACCCTGGTGGTGATCGTCATCATGGCGCTGGCGCTGTTCAAGGCCGCCCCCCACTGGTTGCCCTACGGCAGTGAAAGCGCCGGGCCGCCGTTTGCCATTCCCCACGGCGTGGTGCTGTTTATCGGCGGCTTGTGTTTCATCGTGTTTTTGGCCGAAGGCGCCGTGCTCGACTGGAGCGCGGTGTTCCTCAGTGCCGAACGCGGCCTGGATGAAGCCTACGCCGGCCTGGGTTATGCGGCCTTTGCCCTGACCATGACCGCCGGGCGCCTGACCGGCGACCGGATTGTCCGTCGACTGGGGGCTGCCCGGGTGATCGTCGCCGGCGGGGCGCTGGCGGCGGCCGGGATCTTCCTCGCGACCCTGTCGCCGGCCTGGGCCATGTCCCTGCTGGGCTATGCGCTGGTCGGCGCCGGATGCTCAAATATCGTCCCGGTGCTCTACACCGCTGTCGGCAAGCAGACCGTCATGCCGGAACACATCGCCGTGCCGGCCATCACCACCCTCGGCTATGCCGGTATTCTCGCGGGGCCCGCGGTGATCGGTTTCATTGCCCATGGCAGCAGCCTGGCGACTGCCTTCCTGTTGATCGGGGGATTGCTCGCAGCGGTGGCGGTCAGCGGCAAAATACTGCGGGTATGAGCAAAGGACATGAGCGGCCTGAATCCTTCAAGTAGCTCATGTACGCCTGATCGTTTCTTCCCTGCCTTATCGTTTCCCGTCCGCAGCGCTGTGCCTGGCAGAACGGTTCAGTGGTTAGCCCAGATGCCGCTCGGTGTCATTGGCCAGACGGCAAGACAACTTGTGCCATAACCCGGCGAGCGTGGAAAACACAGGGCTGGACAACGGTTCCTCCGTGAATGTTCGAGAACCTTTATCGAAGTCTTCGGCGGTGGGCGCCCTGAAGCTGAACTTCGGCGAAGACATGAGGTTAAGTGCCTGCGAACGGGATGTGCTTGGGAGGCCTGCTTCCCGTGCAGGCATCGCCAGGCTCGCAACCGTGTACTGGGAGGGCTGAGATTCAAAGGATGTCGAATTCATAGTCCAGACCTGATTCGGTAGGTGAAGACACCGGCAGCCATTCAACGGCCGATGGCAATCTCTTCGTGGTAAAACCCTTCCTCCCTGACTGAAGTGGTGCTTCCTGCTCACTACGCTTGCCAACCTATGCCGCGAGTGACGCGGCATTCGGCTGTGCCAGAGTTAACGCAGCAGTTTCAGCAGTTCGCGTCGCGAAATCTTGCCGTCGCGCTGCCACTCGTCAACATTGTCCATCCGCCCCTGCAGAATCGAACGGGCCATGACTTCCTTGGCCAATTGGATGAGATGGTCAGTGAAGGGGTTGCCCGTCAACGCTTGCGCCGCAAACTCTTTGAGCTTGTCGAGCTTGATGCTGTCGCCCCGACCGTTGCCCTTCAACTGTTGGAAATGGCCGAGCATTTCCTTGATCAGCTGTTTGTCGTCTTTGAGTTTAAAGGGGTTATCGGAACCGATGACGCTCATAATATCGTCCCTGGACAAGCGGCCATCCGAAGCACCGGTGCTCATGTTTCGATCGAGCGCGCGTACCAGCTCGGGACGCCGCAGCAGTTCCTTCGCCAGGCGGATATTGGCGTCCATCTGCGGGTTGCCGGTCAACGGTCGCTCGGCCATTTTTTTCAGGCTTTCGAGGGTGACTTGCCGCGAAAAATGCCCTTCCCTGAACGCGCCGTAATTGCTCAGCAGCGCCTGGGCCAGTTGCTGATTGCTTTGCTTGGAGTAATGCGGGTCCGGCCGCTCGGGGGTTGGGCGCGGCGGTGGGCCGGGATTCGGGCGCACATTATCGGGCAGCGGACGTTGCGGCGGCCCCGAGTGATAATGACCGTGGCCGAAGTACGGGCGCGACGACGTGCTGCCGAATGCTGAGCCGAAGTGATACGAATCCCAGAACAGGCTCTGGCTGGCCGATGAGCTCATAGACCGCTCGGCAATGGACATGGGGTCTCTGAAAGACTTGTCATCAGAGGAGTGAGCGACAGACTGCATGAATACTGATGCCGACATTTAGTTCTCCAGTTCGGTTTGATCAGACGCCTTGCCTCAGCGCTCCAGGCGCCCCGACGATCGACAAATCGTCAAGCAAACCAGCGGAAGCAGGCTTATCCTGTGTGGCAGAACTGTGGGAGTCGGTTCCTGATCGCGCTGAAAGTTTCCAGCGCCCAGGTAGGAAGAGCATCTGCTGAGATACGGAACTCATCACCTTCCCAAGCCGTTTCGGCGCAGCCAGCCCCCTCGCCGCCCAACCCGACCCAGGTGCGCAAAAAACCTCGGTTCACCAGCATCAACCGTCAGCGGCGCAGGTGCATGGACTGCAGAATCGCGGCTGGAATTTGTTCGAGCGGCAACTCGCGCTCCACCGCACCGAGCTTGAAGGCCTCCTTAGGCATGCCGTACACCACGCACGACTCTTCATTCTGGCCCAGCGTCAGCGCGCCGTTGTCGTGCATCTCCTTCAACCCGCGAGCGCCATCGTCCCCCATGCCCGTCATGATGATGCCCAGCGCGTTGCCGCCTGCGCTGCGGGCGACCGAACGAAACAGCACGTCCACCGAAGGGCGGTGCCGGCTGACAGGGGGCCCATCAACGATTTCAACCAGGTATTGGGCGCCGCTGCGCTTGAGCAACATGTGCCTGCCGCCGGGAGCAATCAACGCACAACCGGGAATGACGCGGTCGCCATTTTTCGCCTCCCTGACTTCGATCTCGCACAGGCGGTTGAGCCGCTCGGCAAATGCCGCGGTGAAGTGTTCCGGCATGTGCTGCACGATCACGATTCCCGGGCACACCCTGGGCAAGGCAGTCAGCACCAGCTCCAGGGCTTGCGTGCCGCCGGTGGACGTACCAATGGCGACGATGTTTTCGGTGGTGCGCGCCATGGCATGCGTGCTCGCCGGCAGTATGACGTCGGCAGTCAGCTTGACCGGGGCTCGCTCGCTGGACGGCACCATGCGTTTCATGTTGGCACGGGCTGCGGCCTTGACGGCACCGGCCAATTCATCGGAACTGTCGGTCAGGAACTGACGCAAATTGAGTTGCGGCTTGGTCACGATACTCACCGCACCGGCGGCCAGCGCTTGCATGGTGGTGGCCGCGCCCTTCTCGGTCAGCGTGGAACAGATGACCACTGGCGTCGGATGTTCGGCCATCAGTTTCTTGAGGAACGTAATGCCATCCATCCGCGGCATCTCGACGTCCAGCACAATGACGTCCGGCCATTGCTTGTTCATCTTGTCCATGGCGAACACCGGGTCCGCCGCCGCGCCGATCACTTCAATGGCCGGGTCTTGCCCAAGGGTCGCCGTCAGCACCTGGCGAACCACCGCGGAGTCGTCAATGATCAGTACTTTGATAAGGCTCATATCGCACGCTCTCCATGAGGGCTGCTGAGTGGCCAATGCAGGGCCAGGTAGTTGAGTTCGATGTTGCCATTGGCCAGATCGAACACCACGGTTCGATAACCCACGCCTTCCACATGAAAGTTGTGACACCGCAACTGATGCGAATCGAGCAGGTGCCTGGCTTGCTCGACATTGCGCTGGCCAACGTAGTGATTGTCCGAACGCGCCAGCCCCGGAAACATATCCCCGCCGCCATACACGCTGATTCTGAACTCCGTCGGCGGCACCTTGATCGCGTGCATTCGGCCGAGCAGCAATTGGAGCGCCTCATCGCCGTAGCGACCATCCAGTGCAGCCGATCTCTTCACTGCGCGCCGGGGCAACAGGTAGTGGCACATGCCGCCCAACAAGCGCCGCGGATGCCAGACCACCAATGCAACGCATGAGCCCAGCACGGTGCGCAGCCGAATAGCGCCTGAACCGAAAAACCACTCGCCGGGATTCAGGTACACCTCGCGGGACGGTGGGGTGTCAGGCATGCGGCCTCCGATAGATCGAAGGCTTGACCAGTCGCAGTTCATCGGTCACGCCATTGAGACTTTCCGAATGGCTGACCAGGAAATAGCCGCCGGGCTTGAGGTGGCTGACCAGGCGCTTGACCACTTGCACTTTGGTCTCGCTGTCAAAATAGATCATCACGTTGCGCAGGAAGATCACGTCAAACATTCCCAGTTTCGGCAGAGGATTGTTCAAGTTGATGGCCTGGAAATCGATCCTCGACGCCAGCGCCGGTTCGACCATGAAGCAACCGTGGTTGGCGCCGACGCCCTTGAGGCAATATTTGTTGAGCAACGCTTGGGGAATGCCGCGCGTGCCTTCGAGGGGGTAGCGCCCCTGGCGGGCCGTTTCCAGTACCCGGCTGCTGATATCCGATGCGACGATTTCCCAGGGCCGGCCGCCGAGGCTGTCCGCCAGGACCATGGCCAGGGTGTAGGGCTCTTCACCGCTCGAGCAGGCGCCGCTCCATACACGCAAAGGCCCGCTGCCACGCAGTTCGGGCAGTGCGACATCGCGCAGAAAATCAAAATGCTTGGGCTCGCGGAAGAAGTAGGTTTCGTTGGTGGTCAGCATATCGACCGCCACTTGTAGTTCCGTCGCGTCCTTCATCAGCACTTTGTAGTACGCGCCGTAGGTATTGAGCTTGAACACTTGCAGGCGCTTGGCGAGCCGAGCGCTCACCAACTGTTTTTTGGCATCCGACAGGCTGATGCCGGCGATTTGATGAATGAGAGTGCGAAACTGCAGGAACTCCGCATCGGAGAGAATCACGTTCATGAGGACACTCCCAAAAAACAATCAGGCAGTTGAAGGCAGCAAGGGATCAAGGGTTGCCAGCACATCGACCTGTTCCAGGGACAACACACGACCGATATCCAGCAACAACACAAAACCGCTCTCCAATTTGCCGATGCCCAACAGGAAGTCCGCTCTGACATCGGTCCCGAAATTCAAGGACGGTTCGATATCCTGATCGGCGATTTCAAGGACCTCGCTGACCGCATCCACAATGATGCCCACCGGCTTGCCCCCGGCATTGGCCTGTACCTCAAGGATCACAAAGCAGGTCCTCGAGGTCTGCACCGTGCGCTCGCCGCGAAAGCGCACACCCAGGTCCAGCACAGGAACCGCCGCGCCGCGCAGATTGATCACGCCGCGGATGCTGGGCGGCAGCAACGGCACGCTGGTGATCGGTCCGTATTCGATGATCTCTCGCACGTTGAGCGTGCCGACGGCGAACATCTCATCCCCCAACTCGAAGGTGAGGTATTGGCTAGGGCTCGAGACCGTGGCTTTCCCTGGACTTGCGATGGATAACGCCATGACTCACCTCGCATCGATTACTTTGCGGCCGCGCCGGGAGGCGCGGTCGTACACGTCAAGCTCGCATCAAGCCGGCCATCTCATCGACACACAACACCTGCTCGATTTGCAGCAGCGTGACAAACGCACCTCGCACCTTGGTCATCCCCCGGATGAAGTCGGTACGGATAGGGTTACCAAAGGCCGGCGCGGGCTTGATATCGATATCGAGGATCTCGATCACTTCGCTGACCGAGTCCACCACCACCCCCAGCACCTGGGACTCGCCCTCCTTCGCCGCTTCAAGAATGACGATGCACGTTCGGCTGCCCAGCACCGTCACACCCTTGCCAAACCGTGCCTTGAGGTCCACTAACGGCACCACTGAACCGCGCAGGTTGATCACCCCGCGCAGGAACGTCGGCATCATCGGCACCGTGGTCACCTGGTTGTATTCGATGATTTCGCGAACGTTCAGTGTATTGACCGCATACATCTGCTGGTCAGCCAAGAAGGTCAGGTACTGCAAGGGCTCATCGACCTGCGGCGCTGACTCCAAAGTGCTCGGCATAACGGCTGTGGCGCTCATGGGTCAGCTCCCGAAGCGGACGAAACCGCTCTCCACCGCACGGCTATCCTGGTCGAACGTGGATGCCGCGCGATTGATCACGGGCATCGAGGCGGTCCGCCCGGCGCGCTTGCTCTGTACGCTGAAAAAGCCCATGAGTTCCTGCAACTGCTCGGCCTGGCCGCTCATTTCCTCAGCCGTCGCCGCCAGTTCCTCGGAGGCCGAAGCGTTTTGCTGGGTCAGTTGGCTCATCTGCGACATCGCGCTGTTGATTTGCTCAGAGCCGATGGATTGTTCTTCCGAGGCGGCCGCGATTTCCTGCACCAGGTCAGAGGTCTTGGCGATCGAGGGCACAATCTCGTCAAGCAGGTTGCCCGCCCGTTCCGCCAAGGCCACGCTGTTCTTGGCCACTTCACTGATTTCCTGCGCCGCGATCTGGCTGCGCTCGGCCAGTTTGCGCACTTCGGCCGCCACCACCGCGAAGCCTTTGCCGTGCTCGCCGGCACGCGCCGCTTCGATCGCCGCGTTGAGCGCCAACAGGTTGGTCTGGTAAGCAATGGAGTCGACGATGCCGATTTTCTCAGCGATGGTCTTCATCGCCGCCACCGTGTCCTTCACGGCGCGACCGCCTTCCGAGGCTTCCTTGTTGGCTTTACCCGCCATGCCGTCGGTCACCTTGGCATTTTCGGTATTTTGAGCAATGGACGCCGACATCTGCTCCATCGATGCCGAGGTCTGCTCCACCGACGCGGCCTGTTCGGACGCCGACTGCGCCATGCTTTGCGCAGTGGCGGAGATCTCCTCGGAAGCACTGGACAGCGAATCGGCCGAACCGCGCACTTCGCCGATGATTTCCGAGAGTTTTTCCACGGTGCCGTTGACCGAGTTTTTCAGTTCCAGGAACTTGCCTTGATAGTCGCCGTTGATGGTCCGGGTCAGGTCGCCATTGGACATCGCCGACAAGACATCCATCGCTTCAGTAATCGGCACGATGATCGCATCCAGCGAACCGTTGATCCCCAGGATGATGCGGCGGAAATCACCTTGATGCCGAGCGGCGTCAGGCCGGGTATCGAGTTTGCCGATCAGCGCGCTGTCGCTGATCTGGCTGGTGTCTTCGACGAGCGCCAGGATATTGGCCCGCAGTTGCTCGATGTTCTCGTTGATAAAGGCTTTTTTGCCGGGAAATTGCTCAAGCGGTGCTGACAGATTGCCTTCGCCGAACGCGCGGATACAGGCCATGGCTTTTTTCTTCACGCTGATATGGCCACTGACCATCTGATTGATGCCCTGACCGATATCGCGGTACGAACCCGAGAAGCGATCGACGTCGATCATGACGTCAATGTCGCCTTTTTCATGCTCGCTGGACATGTGCTGCATCTCATGGATCAACGCCAGCACATTGCTGCGCAGCAGCTCGATGTTTTCATTGATAAAGGCTTTTTTGCCCGGGAATTTTTCCAGCGACGCCGACAGATCACCTTCACCAAAGGCGCGGATGCAGGCCATGGCTTTTTTCTTCACGCTGATATGGCCGTTGACCATCTCGTTGATGCCCTGGGCCATGGAGCGGTAACTGCCATGAAAGCGGCCAGCATCGATCTGTGCATCGATGTCGCCCTTGTCGTGTTCACTGGACATGCGGTTTATCTCCGCGACCAGCCCATGCAGGCTCGCGCCCAGTTGTTGCATGGACGCCATCAAGCTCGTGGTGTCACCGGGCTTGAGCGTGGCTTTGGCATCCAGCTCCCCCGCTGACAAGCGAGCGGCGAAAGCGCGCACGGCCACCGGTTCGCCGCCGAGTTGGCGCATCAGGTTGCGCCCCAGAAGTGCGCCCACCAACGCGGTGGCTAAAAATGTCAGCGCGCTGACCAGCAGGATGAGGGAGCGGGCATTCTTCTCAGTGGCGGTGGCAACCAATTGGCCCTTGCGCCCCAGTTCCAGGTTGTATTCGCGCAGCTCACCGATCGTCGTCAGCACCGCGCTCTGCAATGGCTGGCTGGCCTCGATCAATGCGCGGGCCGAGGCTTGATCACCGGCGTCGATGAACTTGTCGAAATGCGCCTGCAGGGTCGCAAATTCACCCAAGCGGCCACGTAACTGCTTCAACAGTGCTGCGTCATGGTCGTCGGAGACCAATGCGGCCTCATAGTGATCCAGGGCTTTGCCAATCGCGCTGAAGTTCTGTGCCACGTTCTGCGCATAGCTGGACACGAAGTTTTTTTCGGAATCGTTCAGACGCTGCCATTCCAGGGCGTGAAGGTCGGTGAACGCAGCCGCCGCACGGTCGATTTCCAGCAAGCTGGGCACGGTATTGACGTTGGCATAACTGGCGCTCGTATTGATTTCACCGGCCAGGTAAAGGCTGGTACCACCCAACACGACAACGCCGAGCACTGCGGTGAAAACCAACAGCATGATATTTCTGATAACGGTCATGGCGAGGAACTCCTGATGACGCTCATTAAGTCGATAACGGACTTGGGATCGAACGGTGGGTGGCGTCCTTGGCAACGTGTCCTAACAAATTGGGTATATCCAGAATCAGGGCGACGGCTCCACTGCCAAGGATGGTGAACCCGCCGAGCCCATGGGCCTCACCAAACACTTTGCCCAATGGCTTGATCACGGTTTGAAACTCCCCCTGCAAGCGATCGACCACCAAGCCAGCACGCAGGCCGGCGTATTGCACGACGACCACGTTTTCTCGACTGCCTCGAGGTTCTTGCACATCGAACATGTCCCGCAGGCGCAGGATCGGCAGCACATCTCCACGCAGGTCCAGGTAGCCGGTGTCTGCGCCCTGTCCAGGCGCCAGCTCGATGCACTCCTCCACCATGTTCAGCGGGATGACATAAGAAGCCTTGCCCACCCCGATCAGAAAGCCGTCGATGATGGCCAGGGTCAGCGGCAGACGAATCCGTACCGTTGTGCCCTGCCCTTCTTCGCTCTCGAGGCTCACGCTGCCGCGCAACGCGGTGATATTGCGCTTGACCACATCCATGCCCACCCCGCGGCCGGACAGGTTGCTGACCTGGTCGGCGGTGGAGAAGCCCGGCTCGAAAATCAAGTTCAGGATGTCTTTATCCGCCGGTAGCTGGCCGTCCCCCACCAGGCCACGCTCGCGGGCCTTGGCCAGGATTTTGTCCTTGGCCAGGCCACCGCCGTCGTCCGACACTTCGATCACGATACTGCCGGACTCGTGGTAGGCATTCAGGCGTACCGTGCCCTGGGCCGGCTTGCCCCGTTGAAGACGCGTCGATACGGCCTCGATGCCATGGTCCATGGCGTTGCGCACCAAGTGCGTCAACGGGTCGCCGATACGTTCGACGACGGTCTTGTCCAACTCGGTCTCGCCACCGCCGATCTGCAGCACGATGTCCTTGCCCAGTTCCTTGGAGACGTCGCGCACCACCCGCTGGAAGCGCGTGAATGTCGCGCCGATCTGCACCATGCGCAGGGTCAGTGCCGAGTCACGCACCTCTTCCACCAAGCGCGATAACAGGCTGGTGGCTTCGATCATCTCGCCAATCCCGCTACGCACTGCCACCAGGTTGGCTCCGGCTCCGGCGATGATCAGCTCGCCAACCAGGTTGATCAGTTGGTCCAGCTTGGCGGCATCGACGCGGATCAGGTTGCCTTCGTTGCTCGCCGCACCCTTGCCGGCCTTGATCAACGGCGCGACTGAATCGGGTGGTGCGTCCAGCTCGCCGCGCATCTCGACTGGAGCATGCTCACCCTCCTGGGTGACGAGCAGGGCCTGGGACTCCGTCAATGTGCCGCAACGCACCAGCAGCTCAAGCAGCACGGCATTGTCTTCCGGCAATCCGTCGAGATGCGCGCGACAGGCTTGGACAGAGGCTTGCGGTGCAAGGATCTGGACGAGCGCGTCATCGCGCACAAAATCAAATGCCCCGTCGATGACCTCCCGCGAGGCATCGCTGAGCAGCGCGAGTTCAAAGCCCAGGTAGTTGGTTTCCGGGTCCATCGACGCAAACGGCGGCAACCCCTCGCACAGTGTGACGGTATGCAGCAACTGCCCCAACGTGCTCAGGTAACGCAGGAACGCCAGCGGGTCCATGCCGTTGCGCAATACATCCGGACCAAAGCGCAGGGACAAGTGCCAGTGGCCGGGACTTGCGCCCGGCTCGTCCGCCGGCAGCGTGGCTGGAGCAGGCGAAGCACTCGGCACCGAGCCTTCCAGGTACTGCGCGAGCCGCTCGCCCAGGCATTGGCCCTGGACCCGCAGCGGTTCGTCCAATCGGTCAAGGTTGCCATCCTCGGCCAGCAGGTCGATCAACTGGCCGATATGGTCACGGGCATCGAGAAACAACGCACTCAATGCCTCGTCGACGCGCACTTCCAGGCTGCGGACCCGGTCCAGGACGCTTTCGGCGACATGGGTGAACTCAACGATGGGCATCAAGCCAAACAAGCCGGCCGAGCCTTTGATGGTGTGGGCCACGCGGAACAAGCCGTTGATGGTGTCGAGGTCCTGCGGCGACCTCTCGATCTGCAGCAGTGCGTCTTCCATTTGCAGCAGGAGCTCGCGACTCTCGGCAATGAAAGTCTGCAGCACGTCATCCATGTTCATGGGCTGGGCCATACGATCATGCTCCAAGCGACTGGGCGAAAAGCGGATTGGCGAAGTAGTCGTCAAGACCGCTGAGCCGTATTGCTTCGATTACGGTCGCGCTCGGGTTGCTCAGCAACAGCTGCGTTCCGTCCTTGAGCGACTCGCGTTTGATGAGGATCAACAATTGCAGACCGGCGCTGTCCAGTTCGTCGACATTGGACAAGTCCAACTCAACCTCATGCGCCAGCGGAAACAACGACAACAACAGGTCTTTTTGTTCAGTGGCGGTGTAGATCGTCAGGGGGCCTTCCATGACCTGGATTCGACGTAGCATCGGTACGGTGCTTTTCATGGAAACCTCCTGGCCAGCGGTCGCTGGTCATTGCTATGGCAGGATCAACTTGGAGACGGCAGTGAGCATTTGCGCCGGCTGAAAGGGCTTGACCATCCACGCCTTGGCACCGGAGGCCTGGCCTTGCTGCTTCATCGCATCACTGGCCTCGGTGGTCAGCATGATGACCGGCGTGAACTTGTAGGCCGGCAATAGCTTGGCCGCCTTGACGAAGCTGAAGCCGTCCATGTTGGGCATGTTCACGTCACTGACAATCAGGTGGATTTTGCGTCCGTCCAGTTTGCTCAGCGCATCTTTGCCATCACAGCCTTCGATCACGTCATAACCCGCGCCTTTGAGAGTGATGCTGACCACCTGCCGGATGGAGGCAGAGTCGTCGACGATCAGAATGGTTTTGCTCATCGGAAAAGCTCCTCTAGAAAAAGGTGATTTCGCTGTCATCGGACTTGGCGTGCGTGTTACCGCCATGGATAGCGTGTTGCTCCGGCATGGTGTAGGCCGTTGAAAGCTCTTGCAGCCAACGATCACTGACCATCGGGCTGAGGGTATGCCCGCTCAGGCTCGATGCCTGGCGCTCGTCCAATTGCTGCTGGAGCTTGTCCAGGTCGCGGGTAATCAGCGTCAACATCTGGCTGACGCGGTCCTGGAACTGCAAGGCGACCAGCACCTGGGCAATCTCGTCGGCGACGTTGGCGCTCTGCTGTTGCAGGTCATGGCTGTTGCGCACGAGGGTCTGGGCGGTACCGCGAAAATGTTCGATGACCTGCGAGACCACACGCTCCGAATCCGCGAGGGTCAAGGTGTCTTGTTCAGCGTGGTGGCGGGACATTTGCACCGTGCGGGCAATGGCCGCGTTGACGGTATTCACGGTTTCACTGATCTTGCGCCCGGTCTCGCCGGACATACTCGACAGCTTGCGCACTTCATCGGCGACCACCGCAAAACCTCGCCCCGCCTCACCGGCGCGCGCGGCCTCGATGGCGGCGTTGAGGGCAAGCAGGTTGGTTTGACTGGCGATGTCACCGACAAACTTGGCCATCTGCTGAAGTTGTTCGGTGAAGCCGGAGAGTTGCAGGACTTCTTTGAGTTCGCTCTCTTTATTGGAGAGCGCGGAGCGCAGGGCCAGCACGATGGAATTGAGGTCGCGCTGGCCGACTTCCAGCAAGTCGACCAATTGCTGGGAAGCATCTTGCCCGCCGTTGCTGGCCACGCTGTGGCTGATGTTCGATGACAGCGTGCCAAAGCGTTCGCTGAGCTTGAGGATGGACGTTTCGCTGATCACGCGCGCGGCTTCGATCTGCCTGGACCAAACGGGAAGCACGCTGAGGCACACGTCTGACAGGCCGTTATCGACGGCCAATGTCGCCGAGACCTCGGGCGGCTGATCGAGCTGGCGTTGCAGGCTGTTGCAATGCGCCTGGAAGCATCTGTTTGCCCAAAGGCCCAAGCCAACGCACAGCACCAACAACGCGCCCCCTGCCGCCACAGCCCATGCGCTGAAGTCATTGCTGTAGGCAACCGCAAGACCTCCGAGCAGACCGGCCAAGGCGACCGGAAACACTATCAAAGCAGCCGAGGGGGGTGTGGTCTGTTCGCTCACGGTCTGTCTCCCAATCGAAGCATCTCGTCGCCGGTTGATCGGCAGTTCGATTGCTTGAGAGGGATACTGGCCCAATAATGGCACCACGGCCATCGGACCATCCCTATTCCAGGGTAGGGATACCGGCAACCAAGGTAGGAAAATCCCTACACAAGGGGCTTGCTCACGAAATACCCAAGGTCATGGCGAAGCGCACAATGTCCGCCGTAGAGCCGAACCCCATCTTTTCCATGAGCCGGGTCTTGTGGGTGCTGACCGTCTTGTTGCTGATGACCAACTGTTCGGCGATCTGGTTGACGCTCATGCCATGAGCCAGCAAGCGCAGAATCTGAAACTCGCGATCGGACAGGCTTTCAACGTAGGTCTGTTGCTTCAGGCCACTGCTTTGCAGGGCAATCTGCTCTGCCAGCGCCGGGTCCAGGTAACGTTGGCCGCTGGCCACTCGTCGCATGGCAACCAACAGGGTCTCGGGGTCGCGGTCCTTGGTGAGGTAGCCGAGCGCACCAGCGCGCAGTGCGCGTTGCGCAATGTGGATTTCGTTATGCATGCTCAACACCAGGATCGGCAGCTCCGGGTACTGGGTATGCAGGCGGGCGATCAGGATTTCGCCGCTGATACCCGGCATGTTCATATCGAGCAGCAGCAGGTCGATCTCGACCTGGCGCAACAGCTCGATCACTTGCGTGCCACTCTCGGCTTCGGCCACCACCTGGACGTCGGCGACCAGCATGAACAACTGCTTGAGCCCTTCGCGCATGATGGTGTGGTCATCGGCGATCAGCATGCGAATCATTAATACGTATCCTTGTGCATCGGAATGAATGCCTGGACTGTTGTGCCCTGTCCGGGATGGCTGAAAACAATCACTTTGCCGCCCAACATCAGGCCGCGCTCACGCATCCCGGCCAGCCCCAGGGTCTGCCGGGTGACGGCGTCGGGGTCAAACCCCTTGCCGTTATCCTGGACCTCCAGTAGCCAGTTGGTTTCCTGCGGGCTCAGGGTGACGCTGACCTGTGTCGCTTCGGCGTAACGCGCGATATTGGTCAACGACTCCTGCACGATGCGAAACGCGGCGGTGACGTGGGTATCGGGGAGCGTCAGGGGAATCGACGGCAGGTGTAACACACAGGGAACCCGGGTCAAGGTGACGAACTCGGTGGTCAGCCACTCAAGACCGGAAACCAGCCCCAGGTTTAACGCGGACGGTCGCAGGCTGGTGGAGACATCACGCACGACCTGGATCGTCTTGTCGGTCAGCACCATCAGCCGCTCGACCTGCGGGGTCAGCTCGGGTGTCGAAGCGCCGAATTGAAACCTCAACAGTGATATCCCCATGCGCAGTGCCGTCAAGTGCTGGCCCAGCTCATCATGGATCTCCCTGGCGATCAGTTTGCGCTCCTCTTCCCGCGCCGTTTCGCGACGGGTCGACAGATCGCGCAATTGTGCATTGGAGTTGGCCAGGCGCCGCTCGGCAGCCCGCAGCCTGGAAATATCGCGCCCCACCGCCAGCACACTCACGACCCGCTGGCCGTCGACCTCTGGAACAAAGTGGATCAGTACCACTTTGGGTGCGCTCTTCAACCCCGAGAGCAGAAACTCCTGCTCCGTCGCTTTATTTTCCTGAATCACTTGGGCCACCAATTCGCGAAACAGCTGAGACTGATGGTTCAGCGGCGCCACCGCGTCCATGGGCATGCCCATCAGTTCCGGCCAGGCCCCGCCCACCCATCTTCGCAACTGCGCATTGACGTAGAGCACTTCGCCATGAGCACTCAACCGAGCGATAGCGTCCGGGCTGTTTTCGACCAGTGCGCTGATGTCGTGCTGGCGTCCGAGTTCTTTCTGCCGGGCCCTGATCAACAGGGTAATGTCGCGGCTGATCACCAATATCCGCGCCGCCACACGCCCTGAATCCGCCACCGGCACCAGCGTAAAGTGCAGTTGACGGACTTCGTTGCGAAGCACCATGCCCTCATCCGACTCAACCACCCGCCCGGCGCTTGTGCATTGCTCACAGAGCGCCTGGATCTTTTGCGCGCCCAATCGACCAAAGATCAACTCCAGCGGCTCACCGATGACATCGGCATGCGGTTTGCCCAGCGCGCGCAACAACGCCGGGTTGACCTCGACACAACGCAGGCAACCGACCGCCGTCATTTCCAGCAGGCAAAGCATGTCCAGGGTATGGTCGAAAATGTCACGGTAACGACGCTCGCGCTCGCGGAGCAACGACTCTGACTGCCAGCGTTCGATCGCGATCGCCGCAATATGACAGGTCTGGCGCACGCGCAGGATGTCGCTCTCATCCGGCCCGGCGCCGGACGCCTGGGACAACTCGAAAGTGCCGAGCACATGACCTTGTTTGTCCACGATCGGCTCGGACCAGCCTACGGCAGACGCCGTATTCATCACCGCGCCGGTGCCGAGCGGCGCTACCAGCTGCACCCGGCAGGACCGATGGGGCAAGGCCAATTGCAGATAGTCCACCAGGAGCCCGAGCGTTTCTTCCAGGGGCGCGCCCGTCGCCATTTTTTCGAAAATCCCCAAGCGCGCGTCTTCCAGGACCTGTTGTTTGCACAACTCGGTAATGTCGTGGGCCAGCGCCAACACGCCGATCACCTCGCCTGTCGGGCTGCGCTCGGCCGTCAGGCTGACCGCACAACTGACCAACTCGGTACTGTCCGCGAAGGTCCAACTGTCGAGGAATTGCGCGGTTTCGCCCGTCGCAACGACATGGCGCAGCTGGTTGATATAGTCACCCGCGTCCTCGTCGGGGCTCACGCCTATCGACTCGTCATAAGACATGCCGGTCAAGCGCAAAAAGGCCGGGTTGACGTAAGTGCGCAACAGGTTGCGGTTGTAGCGAACGATGATGTTGGGTGAACTTTCCGCGAGGGTGAGAAATTTGAGTTCGCTGCCCACCAGCGTTTCGCGCAGCTGCCAGTTCTCGGTGATGTCCTCCAGTTGGGACACAAAGCAGAGCGGCTGCCCCTGATCGTCCCGCACCATTCCCACGGTCAACCGCGCCCACACCACCCGCCCGTCGCGATGGATATAGCGTTTATGCAACGTCGCGCCCGACCTTGCACCGCGCTTGAGTTCGTCGATCAACTGCTTGCCGACCTCGCGGTCCTCGGGGTGGGTCAGTGCCATGAATGTGGTGGTTTGCAACTGCGCTTCGCTATACCCAAGCAACCTGCAGATGACGCCATTGGCCCGTAGCCAATGACCGTCCAGCGACACCAGCGCCAGGCCGGTGCCGGAGGAATCGAAAATCGACCTGAGCGGGATCTGCGCGTAGCTTTCGGTTTCGGATGACGGGGCCGACGCGCCCTGGCGGGCAACGACCTCGACAATAAAATACGCATCGCGCCACAGCGTCAGGGAGACGTCCAGCCCGCACGCCCCTCTGCTCAATGCCGCGAAACCAGCCCGCGTGTTCCCTGCGGCCGTTTCCAGCGCGGCATAAAACAGCCCATGGTCTTCGGGCCGCAGGAGGGCGATGAACTCGCCGCCCGCTGCCGGAGAAACGCCATTTTGAACTTGCAGTTGGGCGAACGCGGGATTGCCGGAGATAACCCGAGCGGCGCGGTCCAGCGCCACAACCGCAATGGACAGACAGCCGAGCACACTCTCGAGGGTTCGCAACGTATCGTCGTCAGCCACTGCCTGTGCGTCGCGAGCCATCGTCCCTGTGCCCTCGGTCGTTGAACGGACTTAACGATATTTGCAAGGCGGGTAAAACGCCTAGCAACCTTCTACGCAGCACTGGAAATCGGAAACGCCTGAACATTGACGTTTTTACGAGAGCACGGCCCCTCACCGCCAACTTGTCTATCTCGCGTTAAAGCGCCTTCAGACCCACGACTCAATCCTTTGCTCGAACTGTAGCCCAATATCAGGCTTCGAAGAGCTGCAGCACGATAGAAGAGAATGCGCTACAGGAACTGATCCAAGTCAATACTCGTGGGCCGTCGCGGGTTTTGCATCACCTCTTGTCTGTGCTCACCCGCAACGCCGAGGCGCAGACCGTTGAGCGTTGCAGCGAACGAAAAAATGATATCATAATGACATCATCACCTGATACCTTGTAGGTAGAACCAAGCAATTGCGAGGGTCATCATGGGCGAAGGCGCTCCTATTCCGTCGAATGAAGCTGAAAGGCTAAAAGAGGTCGCCAAATTTTGCCCCGCGGGCAGCGACTCCGACGAAGTCTTCGACAAAATCGCCGCAATGACCTCGGCGTATTTCAACGCGCCGGTCACGCGGGCCTCAATCGTCGATGAGCTCTGCATTATTGACACTGCCACGCGCGCGCCCATGAGCGAGTTGGACAGAGGCATGCTCAATGACTTCGCTGAACGGGTCATGATGCGTATCTGCAACATGCGCGCTCGTAACTTCGTAGACCAACCCACCGGGTTGTTTAATCGATTGAGGTTTGAGGAAGATATACATCAAACGGTCCGGGTAAACAGCGCATGCGAGATTGACGCAGTCGACGTCATTACGCCGAAAGTCCTCAACGATATAGTCAAGGCACCGGGTTATATCTGTGCACAAGACGTGATCCTGACGATAACGTCGCGCCTACAAAAGTGCTACCCAATAATTGCTTGCTTTATAAAATCAGTCCGACGCGATTCGGCTTGATTCTCAATGAATGAGCCGGGCCCTGAGCAAATTTGCGAACGTATTCTGCATAACTTCAAAATATCGGCTACCGAGTCGTTGCAGAAGGTGTAGAAAACCAAGAAGTTCTGCAGCGTTACTTGATAGAAAAACCTATGAGTTCCAAGGCCTTAGAAACCTGGATAGGACAAAGAAACTAGGAGGCAATCATGACGTTGAAGGACTCGCACGCGGCGATTGCGCGCTATTTATATAACGCCACGCCTCCGTCAGTCGTCTACCGATTATATAAATCACCGCTGCCGGGCCGTTTTTTATTACAGCCCTTACTTACCGCCCCGGTAAAACCGAATTATTTTACCGCTGACCGACGACTGACCTGTTCTGCGCTCAAGTTGATCTTGGCCCGAGCCGATAGGCTGATGTGAGAAGGATCGCTATTTACTGATTCAGGGAGGAACCTATGTCGTCATACGGCAACTTGCAGCCGCTTCCTCAGGCTCGCACTTTTTTCCACTTATCGCTCGTAGCCGCTGCCTGTGGCGCGTGCGCCCTGCTATTGAGCGGCTGGCGCACCGACAACCAGACAACGCGCCCAGCAAACGCCTGGGCAAACCGCTGTTTATTCCTCGAACGATAGCAAACCCGGCAATTCAGCCAACCGCACCGCACATGGAGAGGCCTTTCAATGAAATGGTTCTACGATTTAAGGATAGCTACCAAGCTCATCACTTCGTTCTTGCTGGTGTTGGTGCTGACGGCCATGACGGGCGTGTTCGCCATCATCCAGTTGGGCCTGGTTAACGAAACTGCCGCTGAGATGCGCGACAACTGGTTGCCTTCGGTGCGGGTTGTCTCCGGCATTCGTTTTTTTGTCGCCAACTATCGGGTCAAGGAACTGCGCTATCTGATGGCCGAGAGCCCGACGGAACAGGCGCAATATGAACAGGAGATCGTCGATGCCCGCAAGGAAGTCGAGACCCGCATGGCGCGCTATGAAAAAGAGCTGATCTCAAGCCCGGCGGAACAGGCGTTGTTCGATACGCTCAAGACCAACTGGAACAGCTACCTCAACACCAGCAAGAACCTGTTGGCCGAGTCGCGGCAGGGTTTGAAGGAACAGACCAGTGTCATTCTCAAAGGGGATTCGAAACGGGACTTCGAACAGATCTCCAGCGACCTGGTAAAACTCATCGACCTCAACGACGCCGGAGCCACGGCAGCCAATCAACGCGGTAACGAAATCTACGCCAATGCGCGACTGTCCATCATCGCCGCGGTACTCGTGGCTTTGCTGGTGGGTATCGCGCTGGCGTTGTTTATTTCACGCATCATTTCCACCCCGCTGAAAAGGGCCGTGGATGTGGCCAGCCAACTGGCCGAAGGTAACCTGGCCGTGAAGATCGAAGGTGGTTCCAAGGACGAAACCGGGCGTGTGCTCACGGCGATGCAGGCAATGATTGGCAAGCTTTCGCAGATTATCGGTGAGGTGCGCAATGCCGCCGACGGTCTGGCCAGCGCGTCGGAGGAAGTCAGCGCTACCGCCCAGGCCATCAGCCAGACCACCAGCCAACAAGCCGCAAGCGTCGAAGAAACCAGTGCGTCCATCGAACAAATGAGTGCCAGCATTAACCAGAACACCGAGAACGCCAAGATAACCGACGGCATGGCCAGCAAAGCGGCCAAGGAAGCAGGAGACGGCGGCGACTCTGTTCAGCAGACGGTGCAGGCGATGAAAAAAATCGCGCAACGCATCAGCATCATCGATGACATTGCTTACCAGACCAACTTGCTGGCCTTGAACGCCGCCATTGAAGCGGCGCGAGCCGGCGAACATGGCAAGGGCTTCGCGGTGGTGGCGGCCGAAGTGCGCAAACTGGCGGAGCGCAGCCAGGTGGCGGCTCTGGAAATAGGCGAGCTGTCCACCAGCAGTGTCGAAATGGCCGAACGGGCCGGCCATCTGCTTGGCGAGATGCTGCCGTCGATCAACAAGACCTCCGATCTGGTCCAGGAAATCACGGCCGCCTCCGAAGAACAGGCAGCCGGCGTGGCGCAGATCAATTCGGCGATGAACCAACTCAACCAGGTCACTCAGCAAAATGCCTCCAGCAGCGAAGAGCTCGCTTCCACCGCCGAAGAAATGAGTACCCAGGCCGAACAGTTGCAGCAGGCCATGAGTTTTTTCAGGCTGGACGCAAGCGATCAGGCATCGAACGTCACACTGGGCAAATCCAGCCAGGCAAGCAGCGTATCGCGTGCGGTGGCGCGGGCACCGCGAGCGGTCCCGCAGAAAACCTTCCTCAAGAGCGCAGGCCCCGACGAAAGCGAGTTCACGCGGTTCTGAGCGCAAACCGGACGCGGTGCTTTTTTCATGCAGGAGAGCGACATGGGCGCGTTAACCGATACCCGACAGACGACGGCGATTCAAAAGCAGGAGGCGCAGTACCTGACGCTCCTGCTGGGCGGCGAAATGTTCGCCATCGATATCCAGGGCATCAAGGAAATCATCGAGTACGGACACGTGACTCCGGTGCCGATGATGCCCGACTTCGTGCGCGGCGTGCTTAACCTGCGAGGTGCCGTGGTGCCGGTGCTGGACCTCAAGGCACGGTTCGGACAGCCCTGCACGAAGGTCTCTCGACGCAGCTGTGTGGTGATCCTCGAAGCCAGTAGCGAGGACCACCAGGCCCAGGATATCGGGCTTCTGGTGGACAGTGTGTCAGAGGTACTGGAAATTCCGGCGGACGAGATCAAGCCGGCCCCCAGCTTTGGCGCGCGCATTCGCCCTGACTTCATCAGCGGCATGGCCAAGGTCGCCGGCACGTTCGTCATCGTCTTGCAGGTGGACAAGGTGCTGTCGATGGATGAAATGTCTCAACTGGCGGACGCCGGTGACAGCCCCAGCCTCCAGGAGCTGTAAGTCACGAACAAGGAGTTCGGATTGAAACAGATCAATCTTGAAGATCGTGAATTCACCCAGTTCCAGTCCTGGCTCTATGGTGCAGCGGGCATCCACTTGTCACCCATGAAAAAAGCCCTGGTTGCCGGGCGTCTGTTCAAGCGCCTGCAGTTCCATGAACTGGAGAGCTACGGCGCGTATTTCAAAATGATAATGGGCAAGGAGAACCCCGACGAACTGCAGTTCGCCCTGGACCTGTTGACCACCAACGAAACGTATTTCTTTCGTGAACCCAAGCACTTCGAGTTCCTGCGCGAACGGGTATTGCCCTTCGCGTCGCCAGGCAAGACCTTCAGGGTGTGGAGCGCGGCCAGCTCCTCGGGCGAAGAACCTTACAGCCTGGCCATGACCCTTGCCGAAACCCTGCGCAGCACGCCCTGGGAGGTCATCGGATCGGACATCAGCACCCAGGTACTGGCCAAGGCCCGGAACGGGCATTACCCGATGGAACGCGCCAACAGACTGCCGCAGTCCTTGCTCAGTCGATACTGCCTCAAGGGCATCGGCCAGCAGGAAGGTACCTTCCTGATCGATAAATCCCTGCGCCAGCGGGTCAGTTTCGTGCAAGTCAACCTGATCGAAACCCTGCCCCAACTGGGCGAATTCGATGTGATTTTCCTGCGCAACGTGATGATTTACTTTGATCAGGAGACCAAGCGAAAAGTGGTCAGTCGCCTGCTCCCATTCCTGCGACGTGGCGGCTATTTCATGATCAGTCATTCGGAAAGCCTGAACGGCGTCAGCGATGCGTTCAAGCTGGTGGCGCCTTCGATTTATCAAAAACCGTGAGGCGCCGAAGCTGTCGAGCCACTATTCGCTGATGAGCTTCTTCGGGTTGTCACGTTCACGCAGCACACATTGCATTTCCAAAGCCTCATCGAGGGTGAGCTGAAGCTCTTCATCCTTCCAGGGTTTGCTGATGTAGCGGAAAATGTACCCATCGCTGAGTGCCTGCGTGATCATGCTCATGTCGGCATAACCGGTCAGCAGGATATTCATGCAGTGCGGATCGCGCTTATGCACCTCACGGAGCAGGGTCGGGCCGTCCATGAACGGCATGCGCGCGTCGCAGACGATCAGGTCTATGGGGTGCAGTTCGAAAAGGTTCAGCGCCTGCGCGCCACTGGTGGCCAGCAGCAAATCGTAAGGCTTGCCACGCAGCAAGCGGCGCAGGCTGTTGAGGATACTTTCTTCGTCGTCCACCAGCATGACGGTGTAGCGTTTTTCGCTCAACTCGGTGGTGTTCATGCTCAGCATCCTTCAACGGCAGAGGTAGCGTGGGCCTGTACCTGGGGCTGACGTAACGGGAGCCACGCGCGGAAGCAACTGCCCCGGCCCGGTTCACTTTCGACGGTGAGTCTTCCATGGTGCTTGACGATGATGCTGTACGACAGCGACAGGCCCAGGCCCGAGCCCATGCCTACCGGCTTGGTGGTGAAGAACGGTTCGAATATCCGGTTCTGGATGTCCAGCGGGATGCCGTGACCGTTGTCGACGACCTCGACGAACACACCGCCGTCTTCCCTGCCACTGTTGATGATGATTTCGCCATCAACGCCCACGGCATGGCTCGCATTGATGAGCAGATTCAAGAACACCTGATTGATCTGCGAGCCCATGCACTCGATAGGCTCGATATCGCCGTAGCGCTTGATCACCTGAGCCTTGAACTTGATCTCGTTCCAGATAACGTTGAGGGTGCTATCCAGCCCCTTGTGCAGATCAGCCAACTGCCATTCGTAGCTGTCGACATGGGAGAACTCGCGCAGGTCCTTGACGATACGAGTGACCCGGTCCAGCCCCTCGACTGACTCGACGATCAGCTCGTCGATGTCCTGCCGCATGAAGTCGTAATCCGCCTTGTCCCGCATGGCCGCAAGCTCGGGATGAGCCTGCGCATGTTTTTCGTCACTGGCCTGTTCATAGGCGTCGAGCAATGCGAAAAGATCCACCAGGTAACGCCGCAGGCTGTTGACGTTGGAGCACACAAAGCCGATCGGGTTATTGATCTCGTGGGCCACGCCCGCCGCAAGCTGGCCTATCGCTGCCATTTTCTCGGACTGCAGCAACTGCGCCTGAGCCTCCTCGAGCCGTGCGATCAGCAGCGCCTGGGCGCTCTTTTCCTCTTCCAGCAACTCGTTGAGGTGCGTCAGTTCGAGTTGGCGGGCAGCGGTATCGGTCGTATCGCTTATCGCCAGGCCCACCCCCAGACTGCCGCCATCGGCGTCCTGCACCGGGAAGAACGTGCAGTTCTGATACATGTGCCCGACCAAGCCACTGATCGGCCGGGTGCTTTCGAAGTTGAACAGGTGCGGCCGTTGCTGCCAGGAGGTGAACGCAAAGTTTTGCAGCGTGACGACGCTGTTGATCTTCTGCCGGGTCCAGACCTCGGGCAGTTCCGGAAACACTTCGAACAGCGTGCGACCGACGAGCTCTTCGGCGCTGCGGCCGCTGTTGATGGACATGAAGTGGTTGGAGAACAGCACTTTGCAGTCATGATCGACCAGCAGCACGCCCATGTTGATGGCCTTGAGCATCGACTCAAGGGTTTCCCGGGAAATTGCCTTGTTGTCTGTCATGAAGACGCCCCTTCAAAGCTCATAGAGCAAGCGATCGATGGCCCGGACCACAACGCCTGCTGTACGTTCGGTAATACAGATCAGCAGGTCGCAGGAGAATTGATGAGCCTGCACCTCGAAACGGATTTCCAACACCATCGCCAGGTGTTCGTTCAGGTTCAATTCATTCAGTGCGTTCGCGGACTCTTCTCTGTGGACCAGAATCGACGGCGCGTCATAACTCACTTGTATCGCCACCTGCTTGGCCAGGCCACTGATGCAGGCGCCGGACAGGATGTTGGTGACATCCAGCATCAGTTCTTCCTGCTGCGCAGGGCCGCCGTCGCTATAGCCGAGCAATTCGGCGAGCTTGTCGGCCCCCATGGAACCAAAGCAAACGAACACCTCTCCGCGCAACTCCCCCAGGAACGACTGGCGGGTGACGATCATGGAGCTTCGACGAAGATGGTCCGGAATCAACAGGTTGTCCTGCTCCCGGATCAGTGGGTGAATGAAAGGAACCGAAAGCGTAACCATGGTGTTGGTCAGCCGGGCCAGTCGTTCGGCGGCCTGCCCCATGGCAATGTTCATCAATTCCTGCAAGGCATCACGTTGGTCTTCGGTTAGCGCGGCCAAGGTTTCCATCAAAGTACCCCTATGACGTGCAAGGCATTGAGTACAGCTTGCGCCGTAACCGGCTTGGCGACGAATGCAGCAGCGCCCAGATCGGATACGCGCTGCCTGGCCAGCGGCTGGATGTCGGCGCTGATCACCACGACAACCACATTCGCGTCCTCGCGCTTGAGCGCCTCAAGGGTCTGGAAGCCATCCATGACCGGCATGGTCAGGTCGAGAAAAAGCAGGTCCACCAAACCGGCGTGATACGCCTCCATCACCTCGGCACCGTTACAGGCCTGGCGAACATCTTCGGTCAGTGATTCTGGCAGGGAACGCAAGACCAGCTTGCGGGACATGGATGAGTCATCAGCGATTAGGACTTTCATGATGCACTCCACATTATGAAGTGTCCTGCAGCCTCGGGAGGGGTCGCAGAAACGAAGATTCGCAAGAACCTTTTAATCACTCTAACCCGACATCTAGCAAAGAGCCATCATCCAATCCTGATATTGCGCGAGGGATTTTCGGAGCCTGTAGGGGTTTCCCTACAGGCCGCCAAAAAGTGTGGCTGCGTGACCTTCGCCCGGCATACCACCGGATCAAGCGACGAGGCACATCGCACCGGGCGCTGACCGCGCTACAGAGTGTAGGAAATACCCACTTGCACCGTGCGCGGCTCGCCAGGGTAGGCGTAGAAGTTCAAGAACGAGCCCTCTTCGTACTCGCGATTGAACAGGTTCTTCACGTCCAGGTTGAGCCTGACCTTTTCGTTGACCTTGTAGTAACCGAGCAGGTCGACGACCGTGTAAGCGTCCATCGCGAACGTGTTGTTGGCCGTCTGCCCGGCACGCTCGGCCACGTATTTGCCACCGGCGCCGAGGCCCAAACCTTTGAGCGTGCCGTCCTGGAACTCATACACGTTGAGCAGGCTGAAGCTATTGCGCGGAATGTTGGCCAAACGCGTTCCGGTACGGACAGTGGTGTCCTTGGTGACGGCGGCATCCACATAGGCATAGCCGCCGATCATCCGCCACTCGGGCGTCAGGTTGCCGGCCACGTTCAGATCAAAGCCGCGGCTGCGGACCTGGCCCGTCGCGACATTGAAGTCGGAGTTAAAGGGGTCGACACCCTGGACATTTTTCTTCTCGATCTGGTAGATCGCCGCATCGACGCTCAGCTGTCGGTCAAGCGCTTCCCACTTCACGCCCATCTCGTAGGACTTGCCCTTCTCCGGATCGAACCCACCGCCCTGACGACTGGCGCCAGTGTTGGGCTTGAACGAGCGCGCGGCATCCGCGTAGAGCGCGACGGTGTCGGTGAGGTCATACATCACGCCGACGCGCGGGGTGACGGCGTTGTCGGCGGCGTTCCAGCTTCTGACACCGGGTACGTAGGACTCGTAATCGTGCTCGAAGCGCTCGAAGCGCGCACCGGCGAGGACTTTCAAGCGCTCGGTCAGTGCCACTTGGTCCTGAACGAAGGCCGCGTAGGTCTTGAGGTTTTCTTTATCGTGTGTCGGCGTGCGGGTCAGCGCCGGACGAGGCTGGCCGTAGACCGGGTTGTAGATATCGATCGGAAAGGTCCCCGCCAAGACGGCGGAACGCTGGATGATCGACTTGTAGTCGTAGTCTTCGTATTCGATGCCAGTGAGCAAGGTGTGATCAAAGCCGCCGGTGGAAAAGTGCCCGGTCAGGTTGAGTTGGTAGTCCTTGTCGGTCCATTCCAGCTTGCGGTAGTTGAAGTTGCGCTGAAGTGTGCGGCCATCGGCATCCAGGCTGGTCGCGCCGTTGGCCTCGACACCATTGCCCTTCATCGTCCCGTCCAGCCACTGGAAACCACCGCCCAGGGTCCAGTTGTCGTTGAGCAGATGTTCGAAGCGCAACTGGGCCATGTTGTTATCGTTGTGCAGGTCGCCGGCGTACTTCTCACCCCAGAAGGTGTCACGGGACGGCGTCCCACGCTGGTTGGCGAAGCGTGTCAGGCCGCGATCCAGCGGGCGATTGTTACGCATGAAGTCGCCTTCGAAGATCACCTTGGTGGCGTCATTGGCCTGCCAGGTCAACACCGGGGTCACGCCGTAGCGTTCGCTCGAGACATGGTCGCGGAAGGTGTCGCCGCCCTCACCCACCACGTTCAGACGATAGGCCAGCGCGCCTTGCTCATCCAGCGGGCCGGACGCATCGAGGGTGCCGCGCTTCATGCCCTGATCATTCAATTGGCTACCCAGCGTGACCGTGGGCTCGGCCAGCGGCTGCTTGGATACCACGTTGAAGGTGCCACCGGGATCGCCACGGCCATACAGCATGGTCGCCGGCCCGCGCAGCACTTCAAGGCGCTCGATGCTGTTGGCGTCGGGCATGCTCGGGTAGCCGCGGTTGATCGGGAAACCGTTGCGGTAGAACTCGGCAGTGGTAAAGCCTCGCACGGTGAAGCTGGTAAGCCCTTGCCCGCCGAAGTTGTTCGCCCGGCCGACGCCGCCCGCGTAGTCCAGGGCCTCCTGCAGGCGAGTCGCACCAATGTCCTCGACCACGTCCTTGGGCACTACGCTGATGGACTGCGGCGTTTCATGAATCGAAGTGTCGGTACGGGTCGCACTGGCTGAACGTGTTGCGCGGTAGCCCTTGACCGGCCCTTGAGCCGTCTCGTAGTCCATTTCGCCGGTGACCGTGGTCGCCTGCAACTCGAGGCTGGGTTGTTCAGAGGCGGCAACCTGTGCCCAGGCAAAAGGAGTAAACGCCTGAAGCACGCAGAGGGAAATCAGGGTGTGACGCATGGATGTTGGACCTCATGGATGAGCCGACGCGCAGGCAAACCTGCCAGGAATTCGCGGCGCATGATATACCAAACCATTCGCGTATGACATGGATTCTCATTAACTGTTTTTCGCGTATCAGCTTTGTATCAACCGCGTAAAAATCCAGGCAAAAAAAAACCACTCGCTGGAGTGGTTCGCCTTTGCCATGCCGGGCACCCTAGGTTTTTGTGCTTTCCAGCCCCAGCCAGAGAGTCGCGTCCTTCCACGCGCCGACCGTCACCAGCTCTTCCAACGTCTCCAACAGAATCTTTTCCCAACTCAACGCCAGGCGGCTGCTTCTACGGTCTTTGAGTGTCGTCAACGAAACCGTGGATCGGATGCCCGGTCGTTCGATGGTGTGACCGACCAACAGCCCCTTCGCGATATCTTCCTGAACGGCTGCGTGAGCAAGAATGGAGTACCCCATGCCTTCGGCGACCAGACGCTTGGTCAAGCTCACGCTGTCCACTTCGAATATGACGTTCAGCCGCAGTCCATTCTGCGCGGCAACCTGCTCGATCAAGCGACGATTACTGTGCGGCAGGCCCGGAAGGATCAGCGGGAAATCAGCCAGGCCGGTGATACGCACCGATCTCGGCGCTTCCCCTGGAGGCCCGACCAGCACCATGCGCTCACTGAAAATGGGTTTGACATCAAAGGCCTCGAGCAGAGGCTGGTTGTACACCACGGCTACCTGGATTCGGCCATCCAGCAGCCATTCCTGCAACGACGTGCTCAACCCTTCCAGCGCGTGCAGCGACGCCTTCGGCCAGCGTTCGTGAAAACGACGGATCAATTGCGGCCCCACAATGGTCCCGATCGCAGGAGGCAACCCGATCGCCAAATGGCCGCGCTCTTCAAACGCACTGTTTCGGACATGATCAGCGGTGTCCTCCATGTAACGCAGCATTACATCCGCCCGCTCCAGCAGACGCGCCCCGGCGGCAGTCAGCTCCACCCCCCTTCCGTGACGAATGAACAGTGCCACCTGAAGCTGCTCTTCAAGCTTGGCGATCTGCCGACTCAGAGCCGGCTGAGCAATGAAGAGCTCTTTGGCCGCACGGCTGAAACCTCCGCACTGGGCCACTTTTACGAAGGAGCGTAGTTCCCGAATATCCATCGTTATCACCATGCCGTAATGGCATAGCTTTGTATCAAAATAAGGTTTTTGTGCCTAGCTTTAGTTTTTTCTATGCTCATCGCTGATAGCTGAAGGCCCAGCTTGCCCGTCAAGGGACGTGTTACCACAAGAATAATGATGCCCATTCTCGGGCCAGGAAATGCCATGAATCAGTTGAAGAAACTCCACGTACAGGTGCTGATAGCACTTGTTGCTGCCGTCATCCTCGGTTTCGCCGCACCGCAATGGGCGGTCGCCATGAAGCCCCTCGGACAAGCATTCATCGCGCTGCTGAAAATGATGCTGGCGCCGATCGTTTTCGTCACCCTGGTTCATGGCCTTACCCATGTTCAGGACATGCGCAAACTCGGCCGACTCGGTATCAAGTCGCTAGTCTATTTTGAAGTGGTCAGCACCGTCGCGATGCTCATTGGTTTCATTCTGGTCAACGTCGTTGAACCGGGCGTGGGCCTGCATGCGACGAGCCTGAATGAATCCAGTGAAGCGATCAAGGCCACCTCTGCGGCAGGCAGTGTGTCGATGATCAACTACCTGCTGGGGCTCATTCCCCACACACTGGTCGATGCTTTCGCCAAGGGCGACATCATCCAGGTACTGATCATCTCGGTATTGGCCGGTATCGCCATCAACCGCGTCTGCGGCCCTGATTCGGTCGCCGTCAAAGCCCTTGGCGAGGCGCAGAGCATCCTCTTCAAAATGCTCGGCTTCATCATGAAGCTGGCCCCTCTGGGCGCGTTCGGCGCCATGGCTGCGGCCATCGGCAGTTACGGTGGCGACACCCTGCTCTATCTGCTCAAGTTGATCGCGGTTTACTACGCCGCTTCACTGATCTTCGTCTTCGGCATTCTGGGCTCGATCAGTTGGTCTATCGGCCTGCCCTTCGGCACTGTGCTGCGCCTGATTCGCGATGAGATCCTGCTGGTGTTCGGCACGGCGTCCGGCGAAGTGGTATTCCCACGCCTGATCGAAAAGCTGCAACGCAGCGGTTGTGACGAAGTGGTCGTCGGTTTTGTACTGCCCGCCGGCTACAGCTTCAACCTTGATGGAACTGCCATCTACATGGCAGTTGCGATCGGGTTCATCGCACAAGCGACCGACACGCCTTTCTCCCTGGTGCAGCAACTGGGTCTGCTGGCGATCCTGAGTATCACTTCCAAAGGCGGCACCACCGTTGCAGGCGGGGCCTTCATCAAGCTGGCCGCGACGTTGCAATCGGTACAAACCCTTCCGCTGAGTGGCCTGGGGTTGCTGTTCGGCATTGACCGGATCATGGCCACCGCTACCGCCCTGACCAATATCGTCGGCAACACCGTCGCGGTGTTTGCCATCGCGCGCTGGGAAGGCGCATTCGACCCCGACGCTTTCGAGCGGGCAACCGGCCGCAAGCCGAGCCGAAGCCTGCTGCGCCCACCGGTCGAAAGCCCGTCAGCCGAGGCGGCCATCGCGCCCGCGCACAAACCTTCTATTCAGTCACCGCGTCCCTGACAGGAAAGCTCCATGAATCGTTTAAAGCCTATCGACCCGAACCACCTCAGCGACGCGCAGCGCCCGGTTTACGAGCGCATCGCCAATGGCCCTCGCCAAGGCGTGCGCGGCCCTCTGGCGATCTGGCTGCATCGGCCAGCGCTGGCCGAGTGCGCCCAGGCACTGGGCCGCTACTGCCGCTATGACACCTGCCTGGACCCGCGCCTGTCGGAGCTGGCCATTCTGTTGATGGGCCGGCACTGGCTCGCCGAATACGAGTGGGCGGCGCACAAGCCTTTCGCACTGAAGGCCGGGCTGGCGCCACACATCATCGAAGCGATTCGGGATGACCGCGAGCCGGCGTTCGAAAACGCCGATGAAGCCCTGGTCTACCGCTTCATTCGCGAACTGCACGCCCAACGCGCTATCGGCGATGGCCTCTACGCCGAATTCGTCGAACAGATGGGTACCGATGCGGCCGTCGATCTGGTCGGCATCGCGGGTTACTACACCCTGATTTCCATGACCATCAAGGTGTTCGAAGTTCCGCCACCTGCGGGCGCCACTGCCGAACTGCCGACTACATTGAACTGAGGATACTTGCATGACTGATACTCTCCCAAAAAGCGATCGCCTCAAGGGCAAAGTCGCTATCGTCACCGGCGCCGGCTGTGTCGGCAGTGGCTGGGGTAATGGCCGTGCGGTCGCGGTGATATTCGCCATGGCCGGGGCGAAGGTGTTCGCGGTCGATCGCGACCTGGGCGCCATGGAGGAAACCCTCGAACGCATCCGTGAAGCCGGCGGTGAGGTCACCCCATTCGCCTGCGATGTCACCGACAGTCAGGCGGTCGCCTCGATGGTCGCCGCGTGCAAAGCGGCTTACGGCCAGGTCGATATTCTCGTCAACAACGTCGGCGGTTCCGCCGCGGGCGGCGCTGTGGCATTGGCCGAAGACAAGTTCGATGCGCAGATCGCCCTGAACCTCAGAAGCGTCTACCTGACCTGCAAGCATGTGCTGCCACTGATGGAAGCACAGGGCGGCGGTTCGATCATCAACACCGCCTCGACGTCCGGCACGCGCTGGACGGGCTCGGCACAAGTGGCTTACGCCGCCAGCAAAGCCGGCGTCATTCAACTGTCTCGCGTCACCGCCGTCGAATACGCCCCCAAGGGCATCCGCGTAAATACGGTGGTTCCGGGGCAGTTGCATACGCCGATGGTCGAAGTGCGCCTGGCCGGGCAACGCACGGGCGGCGATGTGAGCAAACTGCTCGATTCGCGTGTGGCACGCATTCCACTCGGGTTCATGGGCGATGGCCGCGATACGGCGTTTGCAGCGCTGTATCTGGCCAGTGACGAATCACGCTTCGTCACCGCCACGGAAATCATCGTCGATGGCGGCATGACCGCACGCTGCGACTGACTCATTCCAAAGGGCTGTGCAAATCGCAGCCCTGCCCGCCTACCCAACCAGGGCCGAACATGGACGACTTTTCCTGCGTTCAGACGTCACGTCGTCTGTTCATCAAACACACCATGATAGCTGCCGCCGGTATCGGTCTGGCAGGCGGCGTATCGGGGCAGACTTTCGGAGCCAGCATGTCGATTTCATCCAGCGCTACAGGTGCCTGGGATTGTCACACCCATATCTATGGCCCGTGGGCGCGTTTCCCTCTTCCGGCCAACGCGGCCTATACGCCTGAGCCTGCGCCTTTCAGCGAACTGCTGGGCATGCATCGTCGACTGGGTATCAGTCACGGCGTGCTGGTGCAGGCTGCGCCCTATGGCACCGACCACAGCGCCATTCTGGAGGCGATAGCCAGCAGCAACGGGCATTATCGCGGTGTCGGCATCATTGATGAAACCACCACCGACGATCAGTTGCAGGCTCTGCACGACGGCGGCCTGCGCGGTATCCGCTTCAACTTGATGGGCCATCTGCCGGGGGCCCGCGACCCACAAAAGCTGCGCGCGTTGGCCGAGCGCGTCGCTCCGCTGGGGTGGCACGTGCTGGTGCACGGGGAGTTGCCGACGCTGTTGCCATTCCTCCACACCTGGCGCGACCTGAAGACGCCACTGGTCATTGATCATATGGCGCGCCCGGACCTCACCCAGCCGGTTGATCCGCGGTTGATGGACGAACTGCGGGCGGAACTGGGCCACGCGAATCGCTGGATCAAACTGTCGGGCATCGATCGTGCCATGCAGGGTCAGCCCGGCCCTTGGCCGCAGGCGCTGGATCAGGTTCGCGCGTTACTGGAGTGCGCCCCCGAGCGCGCCATCTGGGGATCGGACTGGCCGCATCCGAATATCAAAGGGCCGATACCTGACGATGCCCAGCTTCTCGCCTTCATTCGCCAGGTGTGCGACAGCCCCGCCTTGCAGCAGGCGGTGCTGGTCGACAACCCGGCGCGCCTTTACGCCTGATGTGCGTCCATTCAGGAGATCAAACGATGAACGAAATTACCTGGGTTCCCAGCTCCCGCGTGCCCGACCCGAGCGTTCGCGAATTGGACCCTCGATTTGCGCACTACCGCCTTGCCCATGCCAAGGTTGAGCGTCTCGGTACAGGCCTGCGCTGGGCGGAAGGCCCCGCCTGGTTCGCCGACGCGCGCTTCCTGCTGTTCACCGATCTGCCGAACGATCGCATCATGCGTTGGGACGAGACCACCGGCGGCTTGAGTGTCTTTCGCCAGCCCTCGAACCAGGCCAATGGCATGACGCGCGACCGTCAAGGACGCCTGCTCGTTTGCGAACATGGCGGCCGGCGCGTCACCCGCACCGAATACGACGGCAGCATCAGCGTGCTGGCCGACAGCTTTGCAGGAAAGCCGCTGAATTCGCCGAATGACATCGTGGTGAAGTCGGACGACAGTATCTGGTTCACCGACCCACCGTTCGGCCTGATCAGCGACTACATGGGCCGGCAAGGCACCGCGCAACTGCCGGCCAACCTCTATCGCCTCGATGCGGACGGCAGCCTGCACTGCGTGGCCGAAGACCTCGACGGCCCGAACGGCCTGGCCTTCTCCCCGGATGAAAAGACCCTCTACCTGGTTGAGTCCAGGGCTCGCCCTCGGCGCATCGTCGCCTACAGCGTCGATGAGCAAGGCCAAGTCAGTCATCGGCGTGAGCTGATCGATGCCGGCAGCGGGTTGCCCGACGGGATACGCGTGGATGTGGACGGTAACCTCTGGTGCGGCTGGGCCACGCCTGAGCCCGGACTGGACGGTGTACGCATCTTCGCCCCTGATGGCACCGCGATTGGTCACATCGACCTGCCGGAGCGTTGCGCCAACCTGTGCTTCGGCGGCCCACGCGGGAATCGTCTGCTGATGGCGTCGACCACATCGTTGTACTCGTTATTCGTCAACACTCGCGGCGCTTGAAACAGGCGCCCATTGAAGAAGGCAGCACCATGAAAAAAACAAGATCTGCTCCGATACTGCTGTCCACCGGTTTGGTCAGCCTGCTCGGTTTTTCTCAATTGAGCCAAGCCGCTGAACTGAAGATCATTGCCAGTGGCGCACTGCGGGGTGCCATGGAACACCTTCAGCCGGCCTACGAAAAAGCCAGCGGCAATACCCTGAGTTTCAGTTGGGGACCTTCAATGGGCACATCGCCCGAATCCATTCCAGAACGCATCAGGCATAAAGAGCCGATGGACCTGGCGATCATGGCGGATGAAACCCTGGAACTGCTCTCGCCCACCGGCGCGTTTGATATGACCACCCGCCGCGAGATCGCCGACTCGCGCATCGGTGTCGGGGTGCCTCACGGCAAACCCAAGCCGGACGTATCAAGCGTCGCCGCGCTCACCTCGGCGTTGCTCAATGCCGACAAGATCGCTTACTCCCAAGGTGCCAGCGGCGTGTATATCCGTACCGAGCTGTTCCAGCGGTTGGGCATCAGCGACAAGATCAAAGGTAAAACCGTTGAGATCGCCGGCAAGGAACTGGTGGGCACGGCGCTGGCCAGAGGCGATGCGGACATCGGCATGCAGCAAATCAGCGAGTTGAAGGTCACCCCCGGCGTCGACTACCTGGGCCCGCTTCCCGAAGAGGTACAGAAAATCAGCCGGTTCTGCGCGACAGTCGCCCGCGAGACGCCTCATACACAACCTGCCCGTGAGTTCATTGCCTTCCTCAACAGCCCGGCCGCACGTCATCTGCTGACCGAAAGCGGCCTCGAACCGGCCAACAATCCAACGGCACAGGAGCGTAAATAATGAAAACCCTCTCGCGTATTCTGCTCGGCGCCACCTTTGGCCTCACTTGCGCCGTTGCGATGGCTGCTGGCACACCGATCAAGCAAACGCTGGTCAACTATGACAACGTGCAAATCGAGGTCAGCTCGCAAGGGAAAGGGCCGGTGATCGTGATGCTCCCTTCATTGGGGCGTTCGGCTCGCGATTATGACCAGGTCGCCCATTATCTTCAGGTGGATGGGTTCCGCGTCCTCAGGCCCGAGCCGCGTGGCATAGGGCAAAGCAAAGGGCCGATGGAAAACCTGTCGGTACACGACTTTGCCCGGGACGTCGCAGCAGTCGTCGAACATGAAAACACAGGCCCTGTCGTGGTGGTCGGTCACGCCTGGGGCAACTTCGCCGCGCGCATGCTCGCCGCCGATCGCCCTGACCTTGTCCGCGGTGTAGTGATGGCCGCAGCGTCTGCCGGCAAAGTGCCGCCGGGCTCGACGGAAAAACCGATCAATGCCGAGATGCGGCAGGCCATCGATGGTGCCGGCGACCTGTCGCTGCCCGAAGAGCAACGCCTGATCTACCTGCGCAAGGCCTTCTTTGCCCCCGGCAACGATCCTACTGTGTGGCTGGGCGGTTGGCACCAGGCCACCCACGATGCCGAGTCCCATGCACGCAACACCACACCGGTAGACGACTACTTCGCCGCCGGCAGTGCCCCGATTCTCGATCTGCAAGGTGAAGCGGACACGGTTGCCCCGCGGCGCTTCTCCGGCGTGCTCAAAAGCATGCTCGGTGACCGGGTCCAGGTCGTGGTCTTGAAAGATGCCGGACACGCCATGGCGCCTGAGCAACCCAAAGCGATGGCGGATGCCATCGCTGCGTTTGCCAAGGCCCAGTACGCCCGCAAGATGTAGCGCGCAATACACGCCGCGCAACAGATGAGGAATGCTCCGAACCGAAAGGTCCGGAGCATTTTTCCGTCAGGCCACGGCCAACGCATGCACCGCCCGTCAATCAAATCGGCGACAGACGCCGATCACTTGTCCGCATACACGCGTTTAGCGAAATCGGCGATGGCACTCGCCATTTCACGCGGCTGCTCGGGGGCCATGGCATGTCCGGCGTTGGCAATGGTTTTATGTTCGACCCGATCGCCGAGCATGGATTTAAGAATGTTCGGGATAACGACGGCGTCATGCTGCCCTTGCAGGTCGAGAATCGGCACGGTTGCGCCGGCTGACCAATAAAGATCCACGGGTGTGCTGTCCCGTGCATGGTCTTGAGCCTGGTGGGTCTTGTCGTACCATCCGCTCAGCCAGGCGCGCGGATCGTTGCCGGGGGCGAAGAACGCTTCCTTCAGATAGCTGATTCGCTGGGCTTCGGGTAACGCGTAATTGCCCGCGCCTTTGATCGCTTCGAGCATGCGGCCGTAGGGCTTTTCAGATGAACCGGCAGGCAACTTACCAACCGACGCGGCGGCCAATACAATCCCCTTAACCAGATCTGGACGATCGACCGCCAGCACACGCGCAGGTTGGCTTCCCCAGGCATGCCCGACCACCACCGCAGGCCCGGTGCTGGCTTTATCCATCACCAAGGCGACGTCGGCCGCAAAATCGTGCAGCGTCGGCGTATCCATGGGCGCCTTGCTGCCCTTGACACCGCGAGGCTCCGGACGGATCACGCGATAGCCGTCACCTACCAGGTAACGGGCCACTTCGTCATAGTCGTTCGCGCCACGGCCTTTTGAAGGCAGGATCACGATGACATGCCCCTTGCCCTGATCCAGCGCCTCAATGTGTACATTGCCTTTCTCGGCAACAATTGTTCTGACCATGTCGTCGGTATGTCCCGGCAAGCTATAGGCAACCAGCCCTGCCACTATGAGAGATTTAATCATCTTAGTGTATTGCATTACATGAGCCTTTTATTATTGTTTGGCACGCCAAACCGATGGGTGTGAGCCATCAGGTTTATGCACTTTCAAGAAAATAACCAATGCTGATGCGTCATGGTTTTCGATGCCTGTCGGGCATGGCAGGAATCCCCGCAAACACTGCCACGGCCCCATGCCCTGCGGTTATAGCGACCTATGGTTAAAAGGTGTTGGCGAGGATAAGAAGCGCGCCCCTATGCTTCCAGGTTCCTCACTACAACAATAATGGACGCGCATGAACATACTCACAGCAGGCGAAGTAACAAGACAGGAGGCGCTGGAATCGAGTGCCTGCCGTAAAGCCGCGATAAGGTTAATCCCACTGCTCGCCATCGCGTATTTCTTTAATTATCTCGACAGAACTAACGTCGGCTTTGCTTCACTGACAATGAATGAAGATTTGGGGCTCACTGCTTCCCAGTTCGGTTTTGCAGCCGGCATTTTTTATGTGGGCTATTGCTTGTTCGAGGTACCCAGCAATCTGGCGCTGTACCGCTTCGGTGCGCGGCGATGGCTCGCAAGAATCATGATTACCTGGGGGCTGTTCTCCGCCTCCACCGCGCTGGCTCAAGGGCCGCTCAGTTACGCCTTCATCCGCCTGCTGGCCGGTATCGCAGAAGCCGGGTTCTTTCCTGGCGTCATTTTCTTCTTGTCGCTGTGGTTTCCGATCCAATACCGGACGCGGGTCATGGCCTGGTTTCTGTTTGCCATCCCCGTCTCTTCCGTCCTCGGTGGGCCGCTCTCTGCCGCCATGCTCTCGATGGATGGTCTTTGGGGGTACCGGGGCTGGCAGTGGCTGTTGGTGCTACAAGGCCTTCCGGCATGTGTGCTCGGCGTACTGTGCTTGAAGTGCCTGGCCGACAGGCCCGCAGACGCCAAGTGGCTGACTGTGCACGAGCGCCAAGCGTTGCAGTCGGCACTCGACGCGGAACATGAGTCAAAGGGCGCGCACAGCTTTCGACAGTCCATCAACGACGTCAGGGTATGGCTGCTCGCCGCGATTCTGTTCAGCTACATCATCGGCATCCTGGGCATTGGCGTATGGTTGCCGCAAATCCTCAAAAGCCATGCGCTGACGACGACTCAGATCGGCTGGGTGTCGGCGATACCGTATCTGATTGCCAGTGTCGCGATGCTCGTGTGGGCGAAGGTGCTCGCGCGCAAAAGGCGGTATGTGCTCCACCTGGCCATTACCTGCGCCACCGGAGCGGCCGGGTTTATTTTCTCGGTGGTCTACAGCGACCTGATTCCGGCACTGATTGGCCTCACGGTGGCGTTGATCGGGTTGAGTTCGGTCCGCACGTGCTTCTACAGCATCCCCGCGACGTTTCTGAGCAAGCAAGCCGCGGCCGGTGGCATTGCGTTCATCAACGCCGTGGGTAGCCTCGGGGGGTTGGTCGGTCCTTACGCAGTCGGCTGGCTCAAAGACCTCACCCACTCATTCAACGCCGGCCTTATCGCAATGGCCGCGATGCTGTGTGTCGCGACGGTCCTGACGTTGATTCTGAGGCATGTGATCAAAGAAGCCTGACGCAATGCCCCGGCGGGCTCAACAACCCGCCGGGGCCGATCGTCAATGAGCGTGGAAGGTTTTGCGGCGCGTCATGAACGCCAAGAGTGCCTTTCCAGCTTCAGGGTTATAGCGCGTCAGCGCTTTTGCCACATAGCCCAGCCCCCTCTGGTCGGCATGGTAAGTCAACCCGCCCTTGTAGCGCGGAAAGCCATATCCATGAATCCACACCAGATCGATATCGCCAGGGTGCGCCACGATATCGTTGTCGATCAGCCAGGCGGCCTCGTTGATCATTGCAAACAAACAGCGCTCTTCGATTTCCTGATCGGTGATGTTCCGCGGCGTGATGTGCCATTGCTGCCGGTGCTGGTCCAACACCTCGGTCAACCAGGGGTCCGGCACGGCCTGGCGGCTGCCTGGCGCGTATCGATAAAACCCAACACCGGCTTTTTGGCCAAGACGGTCGGCGGCGTACAGTTTATCGACCCAATCGCAGCGCCGCTCACGCTCGTTCAACCGAGAAAGGCGCCCCTGGCGGTTGCGCCAGGCAACATCCACGCCGGCCAGATCACGCAGTTCAAAGGGGCCGATGGGGAAGCCGAAGGCACGCATCACACGGTCGACATCCTCGGGGGGCGCGCCCTCCTCCAACAGGAACATAGCTTCCCGCTCCCGCGCCGCCAACAGCCGATTGCCCACAAAACCGTCACACACCCCGACCGTTACCGCAACCTTGCCGAGCCGCTGCGCCAAAGCCAGCACCGCCGCCAGCACTGCCCGGTCGGTCTGGGTGGTACGCACCACCTCCAGCAGTTTCATCACCGGCGCGGGGCTGAAGAAATGCATGCCCAGGACCTGCTGTGGACGGCTGACGCCATCGGCGATGGCTTCGATGTCCAAGTAGGACGTGTTGGTCGCCAGAATGGCGTGCGGCTGACACAACCTGTCCAGTTGTTGAAACACCGCACGTTTTACCTGCAGGTCTTCAAACACCGCTTCGATGACCAGGTCGGCGTCCGCCACCGCGTCCATTGAGGTCGACGGCCGAATCAAGGCCCGGCAGTGTTGCGCAGCCTGGGCATCGAGCCGCCCTTTGAGCAGCGCGTCCCGGTAATAGTCGTCGATGTTTTTCACACCGCGTTGCAACGCGGCATCCTGCACGTCGATCAGGCTTACAACGAGGCCTGCATTGGCGATGCAGATGGCAATCCCGGCGCCCATGGTGCCTGAGCCAATCACCGCGACCTTTTGAATCGAGGGCGCGTGGCCATTGGCAGCGAGCTGACGCGTGCGGCTGGCCAAGGCGCGCTCAGTGAAAAACAGATGCCGCAACGCCTTGGCCTGGGCCGATTGTCGGCGCTCGATAAACAGCCTGCGCTCCACGGCCATGCCTTCGTCAAACGGCACGGTCAGGGCGGCCTTGATCGCCTCGAGGGCAGCCAGGGGCGCTTGTTGCCCGCGCATTTTTTTCATGACGCCGGCGACTTTCGCCTCGAATTCAGCGGCGTCATGTTCGGCAATCAGCCGATCTCGCGTTCGCCGCCAGAAGGGTTGGGCCACGCTGAAGCGCCGTGCGTACTCAATCGCTGCGGCGTGGACGTCGGTCGCCACGCAGTGATCGATCAGCCCGGCTGCGTGTGCCTGCGCCGCCGTCAGACGCTGCCCGGCAATGACCAGGTCGACGGCGATCAACGCGCCACACAGGCGAATCAAGCGCTGCGTGCCGCCGGCACCGGGGATCAAGCCCAGGCTGACCTCGGGCAGACCAAGCACCGCAGACGCATCCGCGACCCGCAGATGACACGCCAACGCCAGCTCCAGCCCCCCGCCGAGCACGGAGCCGTGAAGCGCAGCAATCACCGGTTTGGGGCTGTTTTCAATGGTGTTCAGAACGTCCGGAAGGTGCGGCGCCATCAACGGCTGGTCGAACTCCTTGAGATCGGCTCCGGCCACAAACGTCGTGCCCTGGCAGGCGAGGACGATGGCGCGCACCGTGGGGTCGGCCTGAGCCTGTGCCAAGGCGTCCGACAGTTGTTGCCGGACGCCTTGGGACAACGCGTTCACCGGCGGGTTATGGATGACGATGACACCAATGCCATCAGCTGAATTCAAACTGACCAAGGATTCCATGAGCGTTACCTGAGTGATGCGACCGTCGCCTGGTAACGATCCTTCGTCACCAGGCGGAAGGGTCACAGGAAGGAAATGGGATAGCTGAGGATCACCCGCGTGTCGTTGGCATTACGGGAGAAGTCCGAGCGGTACACCGCGTTGCGCAGGCGTATGTCCAAGGCCTTGAGCGGCCCGCTCTGCACCCGATACTGCAGTTCGACATCCAGCTCACGCTCGCGGCCGGAGTCGGTCGTGCGCAGCTCTGCGTCGGAGCCCTTGATGTAACGGGTCATGAAGGTCATCCCCGGCAAGCCCCACGACGCCAGATCGCGCGCATAACGCACTTGCCATGAGCGTTCGCCCTTCTCGGCAAAGTCGCCCACCTGCACGAAGTTGACCAGGTAAGGGTCGGTACCGTCGACGTAGGGAAACGCCGAATCCCCGTGCATGGCTTGATACCCCAGGCTGAATGCGTTGCCCCGCCATTCATAGGTAGCCAGCCCGCTGAACGCACGATTGTCCACCTGCCCGGCGCGCGCTTGCCCCTGATCGTCGCTGACAAACAGGCGCAGATCCGCCTTGAACTTACCCTCACCGACGTCGTGGGTACTGTTGAAACCGAGATAGTGCTGCTGATAGACATCCTCCAGTCGTCCGAGCTGATAGGTCAGCTGGAAATGCTTCCAGCGGTAAGCGGCACCCGCCAACTCGAAGTTGCCGCCGTCAAGCGCGCCGGAAAAGCGCCGATTCTTGTTATTGATCGACAACCCTCGCGCACCGGTGACATCGCGATCGGTGACCTGATCAAGGTGCCCCCCGATCAGCTCCAGGCCATTCCACTCCCGGGACTCGATCATGCCTCCGCGAAACGTTTGCGGGAGCAAGCGTCCGAAGTTCGCTTGCAGCGTCGGCAGCTTGGGCATCAAGGTGCCGACCTTCAGCTCGGTTTTGGACACGCGCATTTTCGCGGTCAACCCGGCCTTGGAATACTCGCCCGGGGCGCTGCCGTCATCGCGAACCGGCAGTAACCCCGTGCCCGTTCGATCCGGACTCGAATCGAGTTTCAGGCCCACCATGGCGATCGCATCCAGGCCAAACCCGACGACGCCGGGCGTGTAACCCGACTGTGCGCGCAGAATGAAGCCCTGCGCCCATTCATCGCGTTTTGATGGGCCGCTGCCGTCGCGAAAATCGCGGTTCATGTAGAAGTTGCGCATTTCCAGGTCGACCTTGGAGTCGGCGAAGAAGTCGGCTGCCTGGGCGGTGGCCAGGCAGGGTCCGACGGCAACCATCACGCCCCACGATATGCTTGTTTTTTTATTATTCATGAGAAAATCCGGGCGGTACGCAGCCACACCGCGCTCGTTCGAGATCGGTGGGCCGCTACATCCATCAGGTGAGAGTGGGTGTCAGTGCATCGCGGTCATGTAGTCGCCGGCCTTGCCGGGAATCGATTGACCTTGGACTTTGCCGAGAAACGCAATCGCCCGGGCGACGTCTTCCTCGCTCAGATAAGGCGTTTGAGGAAATGAGTGTTTGTTGGAGGCCCAGGCCGCCGCGTACACGTTATCCGGCGTGCCTTCAAAGCGCGCGCGCACCAGTTTCATGGCTTGCTCAGGGTGCTCGTTGATCAGCGTCGTCGCTTGCGCCAGCGCGTCCAGGAATGTCTTCACCGTCTGCGGGTTTTCATCGGCCCATTGCTTGCGCGCACTCAAGGCGATGGAGGGATAACCATCAAGCTCCTTGACCTGCCCTTCGGCCATATCCAACAGGGTGAAACCTTTGTGTTCGATAATGGCGCTGTCCGAGGTCGGAGAGGACAGTGCGAAACCGTCGATACGTTCCTGGGCGAATGCCGTCAGAATGGCGCTGGCACTGTTCAGGTATAACAACGTGAAGTCCTTTTCTGCCGAAAGGCCGCCTTTTTCACCGAGAAACCGCACCAGGAAATCAGCACTGCCGCCCGCGCCGCTGACCGCAATCTTCAAGCCCTTCATCGCTTTCAGCCGCTGCTCCATCGGCGTTTGCGCGGTCAGGCCCAGTTGGTCGGCTTTCTTCTGGCTGATCACCACGTTGCTTGCGTACTGCCCCACCAGCCGGCCCAGCAGGGTCAAGTCGGCGCCCTTCAATTTCGCGTTGATCGAGTTCTGGATCGCACAGGAACAGAACTCGACGGTTCGACTGGCCAGGCCCGAGGTCGCGGCACCGCCGCCCTTGAACTTGACGAGTTCGACATTCATCCCCTGCTTCTTGAAATAGCCGCCATCCACCGCCACGAACAGCGGCATATGCACGAACCCATCGGTGCCCAGGGCAACTTTTATATCCTGCGCATAAGCGCCAGTGGCGCCAGCCAGCAACGAAGCGACAAGGCCCGCCTTTGCGATCAGTTTTTTAATAGACATGCGTACACCTGTATTTTCTTGTGAGTTATGAACAGGTCAAACCGAAGCTTCACGATCACCCAGATCTTTTTTCCATGGCATCAGGCGTGTCTCGACCATACGCACGATCGCTTGCAGCAGCAGCGCCAGAGCGATGATGGCGACCAACGCGGCGAACACCCCAGCGGTGTCCAACTGCCCCGCCGCATCTTGCAGCAGATAGCCGAGCCCACGATTGGACGCCATGATTTCGCCGACGATGGCCCCGATCAGCGCGTAAGGCACCGAGAGCTTGAGCCCGGTGAATACCCATTGGATGGCCGAAGGGAACACCACCTTGGTGATCAAGTGATGCTCGCGTGCGCCCATCAAGCGCAGGATCTCCAGCTGCTCGCGGTCGACCGCTCGCACGCCGCTGTAGGTGTTGAGGAAGACAAGGAAGAACACGATGGTGGCGGTCAGGATGATCTTCATCTCGATCCCGATGCCGAACCACATGATGAACAGCGGGGCCAGGGCCACTTTCGGCAAGCTATAGATCGACACGAGGATCGGATCGAGCAGCTTGGCCAGCAATTCGTTACGGCCCAACAGCAACCCCACCCCGATCCCGACCGTCGCCCCGAGCACGAAGCCGGCAAGGGTTTCCACCACCGTGATCCCACCATGGGAAAACAGCCTTCCGCTGATCACCAGCTCGTAGAACTTGCCGGCGATTTCACTGGGAGAACTGACGAAAAAGGGATCGATCAACGGCCCCGATGACAGCTCCCACGTGGCGAACAGTGTGATGAAGATCGCCAGACGTCCAAGGAATATATTCATGCTCGGTTACCCTCCGCTGCATCGTTCAAAGACGGGGTCATGAAGTCCCACAAATCGCCGCAAAGCTGGTGGTACCTGGGGTCCTTGCGCAGTTGGAGAATGTTGCGCTCCTCGCCCAGCGGGATCGGCACGTCCTTGACAATGGTGCCGGGCCGGCCGGCGAAGATCAGGCAGCGATCCCCCAGGGCGACGGCTTCATCCAAGTCGTGAGTCACGAAGATCACGGTCTTGTTCAAGCGCCGGCTGAGCCGAATCAGCTCGGTCTGCATACGCATGCGCAGTTGCGCATCCAATGCCGCGAAAGGCTCGTCCATCAGCAGCGTTTCCGGGTCATAGGCGAGCAGGCGGGCCAGCGCCGCACGTTTGCGCATGCCGCCGGACAGTTGGCTGGGGTAGGATTTTTCGAAGCCTTCAAGACCGACCAGTTTGATCAGTTCCTGAATACGCTCGCGCCGTTGCACCTTGGGCATGCCTTGGATTTCCAGGGGCACGGCAATGTTGCCGACCACATCGCGCCAGGGCAGCAAGTGGTCGCTCTGGGTCATGTAGCCGGTACGGCCATTGACCCCGCATACGGCTTTGCCGTTGTAGACCACCTGCCCTTCGGTGGGCGCGAACAGCCCCGCGACCATGTTCAGCAGTGTGGATTTACCACATCCCGATGGCCCGACCACGGTGACCACTTCACCCTTCTCGATCGACAGGTTGATGCTGTGGGATGCCTGTTTGGCCACGCCCTTGACCGTGAAGGATTTGGAAACACCGATAAATTGGATCAGCGCCGACGCGCGCTCATCCCGTTCCGCGCCAGCTGGCGTGGTGATGGCTTTTAATGCGACAGGCATGATGGGCTCCTTCTCTGAAAATGCAGGTTGCCCAGAGGGAGCCGTTGGTTCGATGTGCAGTTGAGTACGTTCATAGCGACCTACTTGTTTTTATGAGTCGTTGATGAAGCTGTCTTGATTATGAAACCGGGGCTGTGAGGGTCAATCCACCTATTCCACAGAGTGGAACAGGTGCTGCCTCACGCCAGCAGTGCCAGGCCATCCACCGCCCTGACACCCTGCCCTTGCGCGAACACGCGCAAAGGGTTGATTTCGGCTTCGTGGAGCTTGGTGCCCAAGGTCGTTGCCATATCGGCGAAGGCCATGATGCAGTCGACAAGCGCACCGATATCCGCCTTGGGGGCGCCGCGATAGCCGTCGAGCAGCGCAAAGGTTTTCAGTTCTCTGAGCATTGCCTGCGCGTCGTTGCGGCTGATCGGCAGCAGCCTCATGCTGGTGTCCCGCAGCAGTTCGGCGCTGACACCGCCCATCCCCAGTAGCAACGCAGGCCCCAGTTGCGGGTCTCGATGGAAGCCCAGGATCAGCTCGTGGCCGCCGCTGACCATCTCCTGAACCAGAAAGCGCTCGGGGACAAACCCCACCTTGTCCGCGACCACGCCGCGCATGTGTTCCAGCGCCTGGCCAATGGTGTGTTCGGTAAGACCGAGCGCGACGCCGCCCACTTCGGTTTTGTGGGGAATGCGCTCGGAGAGCACCTTCAGCACAACCTTGGGGCCGAGCGCACGAGCGGCGTCTATTGCCTGGCTCGTATGCTCAACCGCCCGTTCGCGGGTGACCGGCACGCCAAAGCGGCTGAACAGCGCCTTGCTGTGCCGTTCATCCAGGGTGCCGCTCGGCAATTGCTCAACTTCCGTCGCGGTCATGGCTTGATTGCGCGCTTGCGTCGGCGCCGCGCACGGCTCGACAGCGCTGTGGCCTTTCAAGGCCAGCAACGCACTGGCACACGCCTCAGGCGCGGTAAAGGCGATGCCTTGGTTGCTGTTGATGCGCAGCAAGGCTTGCGGTGCATAAGGACTGACATAGGCGAGGACCGGCTTGCAGCTGTCGCGCTGACTGTCGCGGATTGCATCCGCCATCAATGTCGGGCGGGCGACGCCGGACGACCCCACCACGCTGATGACCGCGTCGTAGTCCGTGCTTTCCAGCAGGATGCACATGGCCTGCTGCATGATATGCGGCTGCAGGCCGGCCAGCGTCAGGTCGATGGGGTTGCGATCCAGCACGGCCTGGTCGCCGATGTCGAGATCGCGCAAACGCGCGGCGGTGGCGTCGCCCGGCGGTGGGGTGTCGAACCCGCTGGCGCCCAGGGCATCTGCGATCAGCGTGCCGGCGCCGCCTGTGGAGGTCAGAATCGCCACGCGATTGCCCGCCATCGTGCGCCGGCTGGCCAGTGCGAAAGGCAGGTCGAGCAAGTCGGCAAAGGTCTGGGCGCGAACAATGCCCAATTGTTTGAAGTAGACATCGTAGAGCGCGTCGGCACCGGCCAGGGCGCCGGTATGGGACGCCGCCGAGCGGGCACCGGCCTCGGAACGTCCGACCTTGAAGACGACGATCGGTTTGCCGGCAGCGCGCGCCTTGAGCGCGGCACGGCTGAACTTGGCCGTGTCGCGAAGCCCTTCCAGATACAGGGCGATAACGTCGGTTGCCGCGTCATCCACCAGGTAATCGACGAAATCGGCGACGTCCAGATCGACCTCGTTGCTGGTTGCCACCAGCTTTGAAAAGCCGATGCCGGCAGCTGCGCCACGGGACAGGATAGAGCCGAGAATCCCGCCACTTTGCGAAATCACCGCAATATTGCCGGCCCGCAACGCCTCCTGATCAAGTGCGCCGCTGGCAGACAGGGTGATGCCTTGAGTGAGGTTGATCAGGCCGATGGTGTTCGGCCCCAACACGCGCATGTTGCCTCGCGCGGCTTGCAAGGCTTGCTGGCGCGCGATGCCCTCCTCGCCGGCTTCGCCATAACCACCGGCAAGCACGATGGCCGCCGGCGTGCCCATGGCCGCCAATTCGGCCACGGCCTGGTTGGCGCGTTCGGGGCCGAGCAGGATGATGGCGGCGTCCGGCACTTCCGGCAATGCGGCGATGTTGGGATAGCACGTCAACCCATCGATCTCGGCGTAGCGTGGATTGACCGGGTACAAGCGGCCGGCGAAGCCATGTTTACGCAAGAACGCGATGGGTCTGCCGGAGGTTTTTTGCGCGTCCCCGGAGGCGCCGATCACGGCGACACTGCGTGGGTTCATCAGGCGGGAAATGCTGTCCATGCTCACCCCCTCTTCGCCTTGGCCGCCAGAAAAGCGGCGACCGATGCCTGGTGCTCGGCGGAGGTGTAGCAGATGCCCTGGGCCTGGCTGCCCATGGCCAATACCTGGGCCTGGGTGAGTTCGAAGCTGTTGTTCAGGATGGATTTGCTCAAGGCCAGCGCAGTGGCCGAGCCGGCGGATAACTCAAGGGCCCAGCGCCGGGCCTCCACAAGCAGGTCGTCATGCTCCACCAGCCGGTCCACCAGGCCGATCGCCAAACCTTCTTCAGGCTGCACGGTGCGCCCGGTATAGATCAGCTCCTTGGCCTTGGGCAGCCCGACGCGACGCGGCAGCAGATACAAGCCACCGCCGTCGGGAATCAGGCCCCGTGCGATGTAGCTCATCGCATAACTGGCTTGCCGCGAGGACACCACGAAATCGCAGCTCAACGCCAGGTCGCACCCCAGGCCCGTGGCGGCGCCGTTGACCGCGGCGAGCGTCGGCTTGGGCAGGTTGAGCAACAGGGACACCGCATGATGCACGCGCTGCTGGCGCTTCCAACCGTTGTAGGCCACCTCGCCCGCCGGCGCACTCATGCGCTTTTCCATGCCTTTGATGTCGCCTCCGGCGCAGAAACCCTTGCCGGTGCCGGTGATGATGAGTGCGCGAATCGCGCGGTTCGCGGCGACCTCCTCCAGCAGCTCGATCATCTGGCTGCGCATCTCGTCGCTGATCGCATTACGCGCCTCGGGGCGGTTGAGCGTGAGCACGGCGATACCGTCGTCATCAACGGTCATGTGGATCGGCGAAGTAACACTTTGCAACATCGTCATGGGGAATCTCTCTCTTGTTGTTGGCATGGCAGCGGCCCAAACTGAAAGGCCTTGCGCTGATCCGAGTCTATGGAGCTCCCCATGATTAACAATCCGCCAATTCCACTGGGTGGAACACGATGAGAGAGGATGACGGCCTGGACAGACCCGGTGCGGGCAAGGCGCCCCTCAACCGCTCGCTTGAGCGGGGCCTCGAGATTCTGCGGGCCTTTCGCGCGGGCACCGAGTACCTGGGGAATGGCGATATCAGCGAGCGCACGGGTTTGTCCAAGTCGACCATCAGTCGCTTGACCCAGACGCTGATTCACAGCGGGATGCTGGTGTACGACGGCCAGCGCAGCGCCTATCGCCTCGCGCCCGCCACGCTTTGCTTGGGCAACGCCATGTACAACAGCAGTTCACTGATTCAGCGCGCCGCGCCACTGATGCGCGAGGCGGCTCATGCACTCCGGGTGAATGTCGGGTTGGCCGCCGCCGACCGCGATGAAATGATTTACCTGGAGTCGATCCGCCTGAGTCGCAAGAACACGCCACGCACCGTACAAACCGGGCAACGGGTACCCATGGAGTTCACCTCGCTGGGACGCGCTTACCTGGCGACGATTCCAACGCAGAAACAGCAAGCGCTGCTGGCGCTGTTCAAGGCCAGGCGCTGCGACGCCAGATGGGAGGGGTTGGCGGCCGAGATCGCCGAGGCCGATGAAAGCATCCGCCTTCGCGGGTATTGCGCGGCGTCCTGGCAGGCCGAGGTGGTGGCTATTTCGACCCCACTCGGCATACGCAATTATCAGGACCACATTTTGAATATCAGCGTGTCGACCCCGCAGCCGATCGAAGCGGTGGTCGCGCAGTATGCCGCGCCGTTGCTGGCGCTGGCGGACAAGATCCGCGCCAGTCTCGATGCGGCGTAAACGTCAGTGCCGGTGCGCGCTTGCCTTCATGGGCTGGGAGTCGTGAGGCTGGCGAGAAAGTCAGCGACCAGCCGGTTGAACGTCTCGCCCTGATCGTCGTGGACATAGTGACTGGCGTGCGCGACTTCCACCGTCTGCACCTGCCGATTGCTGTCACGCATCGCCTGCAGCGTCGCGGTGGGCAGGAAGTCCGAACGCCCGCCACGAATGAACAGGGTCGGGCAGTCCAAGGCCCGCACCGCCGGCCACAGGTCGGTCGGCTCGATGCTCAGGCGCGCCTCGGCGATGCCTTGCTGATCGTGCCGCCAGCTGATCAGCCCTTCGTGCTCTTTCATCGAATGCGCCAGCCTGGAAGCGAGGCCCTGCTCCGACAAGCCCGGGCGCGACGCCTGCCAGAAAGCGCGGGCGCTCGCCCAGCTGTCGAAGTGCAACGGCGTCTGGCTCATTTCACGGCGAATACGCGCCGCGCCGTCGCCCTGGCTCGAAGAGCCGGGACCGATGTCTTCGATGATCAGCCCGTGCAAACGCCCTGGGTTTTGCCGCGCATATTCAAGGGCATTGGCGCCACCCAGCGAATGCCCCAGCAACACGAAGCGTTGCAAACCGAGGTGGGCGACGAAGTCCTCCACATCCTCCACATAAGATTGCGTGTGGTAGCTGCTCGGCGTGGCCCAATCGCTCAACCCGCGACCGCGCTGGTCCAGGGCGTAAACGCAGTAACCGGGGCCCAACGCCTGCACCAGCGACTCCCAGGTCTGCGCATAGGCCCGCAAGCCGTGCAGCAGAACCAGAGGCACGCCGCTCGGCGCGCCCCATTGCAGAAAATGCAGGCGCAAGCCTGTGCGATTAGTAAAAAAACAGCTGGCAGGCGACATCGTTGTGCTCCATGAAGGCTGGGCTTGGGCCGGCTTAGAAACGATCGAAACGATACGGGCTCGGATCGATGATCGGGGTATCCCCGCTGACGATATCCGCCGCCAGATGGCCGGCCGCCGGCGAGGTACCGAAACCGTGCCCCGAGAAACCGGTGGCGACGGTCAACCCGGGAATTTGCGCGACCGGCCCAATCACCGGGTTCGAGTCCGGCGTCACGTCGATGGTGCCCGCCCAGGCCTGGGCGATCCGCGCCTGCTCGAATACCGGCCAGGCGGCCTTGAGGTTGTTCATCGCATCGTTGTTGAGCCGCGGGTTGGCGGCCGGGTCCTGCACCCGTACCCGTTCGAACGGGCTGATACTGTCGGCCGACCAACGCCGGGCCAGCGCCAGGTCGTTAAAGAAATACTTGCCCAGCGACACGTTCAACACGCTGCGCTGCGCACGAAACTGCGGCATGTATTGCTTGGCGAGCAACAGGTGATCGAGGGTCAGGTAGGCGTCCAATTTGCCGCGTTGGGTAATGATGAAACCGCCGTCCTTATGCTTGCGAAAGGAAAAGTCCGGCGCGCCCACGGCGATCTCCGTAGGCCCGTCCATCGGATGTGTGCGCAGCACCGAACAGGTCAAGGCCAAGGTCGGCAACGCCACGCCGAGGTTGCCCAAAAAACGCCGCGACCACATCCCCCCGGCCAGCAATACCTGATCGCAGCGAATCTCGCCCTTTTCAGTGACCACCCCACTGACCTTGCCGGCGGACATCTGCAGTGTACGCACCGCACACTGCTCGATGATCACCACGCCCTTGGCCATGGCCGCCTTGGCGATCGCACTGCTGGCCAGGGTCGGCTCGGCCCGCGCATCGGATGGCGTAAAGATACCGCCGGCCCAGTCAGCCACGCCGCCCGGCACCCGTTGCGCGATCTCGCGCTGGCTCAGCAACCGCGAGTCGAGGGACAGATGTTCGACCGATTTCAGCCAGCTTTCATGCATCGCCATCTGCGCCTCGTTGCGGCCCAGGAACATGATGCCCTCTTGCCGATACCCGACGTCGGCGCCGACCCGCTCAGGCATCTGCGCCCACAAGCGATCTGCGGCGAGGGCCAAGGGGATATCGGCGGCGTGCCGGCTGGTCTTGCGCACCCAGCCGAGGTTGCGTGAGGACTGTTCGCCGGCGATACGGCCTTTTTCCAGCACCACCACCGCGATATTGCGTTCGGCCAATGTCAGCGCAGCCGTCAAGCCGATAATCCCGCCGCCAATGATGACGACGGACGTCGCGAAGGGGAACGTGGTTGACGTGTTCACGGGCGCTATAGTCGGGGCCATGATCAAGACTCTGTGAGCGATTGAGGTCGGCCGCGCAAGCGCACGGCCGCGTAGCGGTCATTGCGACAGGCGGATGACTTCGACCTGCGCCTTGGAGGCGTTGCGATAGGCCGTCACTTCCAGTTCCACCTTGTAGACCGTCGAGCCCAACGGCGGGCAGGTCACGGTACTGGCCGGATCGACACCGCGAAACTTCTCGCCGATCAGGCCCATGACCGCCGGAACGTCCTTGGGGTCCTGGATGAACACCCGCGAGCACACCACATCGGCCAGGCTGGCGTCGACGGCGGCGAGGGCCGTTTCGATGTTGGCGAATACCTGATGCGTCTGTTCGAGGATGTCCTCGGGGATCAACTTGGTTTGCGGGTTGCGGCCTGCGGTATTGGAGACATAGATCCAGTTGTCCACCACCACCAGGCGTGAATAGCTGGCTTGGTCTTCAAACGGGGAACCGGTCTTGAGCTTGATGATTTTGGTCATGTCGTTGCCTCTTCAGATGGATAAGGGTGGCTTAGCGCAACGCGGGGGTTTCCCACAGATTCAGTTTCACGCCGATGCCTTTTGCGATGGCATTGCGGTACACCACCGTGCCCCAGGCCACGTCTTCCACGGGCATGCCGCCCACCGACATGATGATGATCTCTTCATCGTTCCGGCGGCCCTGGGCATCGCCGGCAACGATCTTGCCGATGTCTTCGAGCTCGTCGCGCTGCATCTTGCCTTCGGCGATCATGTCCATGAACCGCACACCGATCACCGGCACGCAGTGGTGCGCGGGCTTGGGCAACTCTTCGAACCAGGCTTCATAGAGGCCGGTGTTATCCAGCACCTTGCGCACCTCGGAGCTCTCCATGCCTTCATCCAGGGAGCAGGACGCCGGCATCGCCATGAAGGCGCCCGGTTTGACCCACTCACGCTTAACGATTGGGTAGTTCGAGGGGTCGCCGACCTCACCGGAGCTACAATAAGTAACAAGGTCGGCGTCGCGGACCACATCTTCGAGGGTGTCGACGACTTTTATCGTGGTCACCTGTGGGTAGGTTTGCTTTACCCAGGCAATAAAATCGTTGAGGCTTTTCTCGCCGCGTCCCTTGATCTTCAAGGTATCGATCTGCGGGCACACCGCGATGAAAGCGGCCAGCGTGGTCTTGCCCATCACCCCCGGGCCCAGCAGGCCGACGACTTTGGCATCCTTGCGGGCCAGGTGGCGCGCGCCCACGCCGGGAATCGCGCCGGTGCGATACGCCGACAGCAGGTTGGCCGACATGTGCGCCAGCGGTGCGCCCGTGTCGGGGTCGTTGAGCGTGAACATCAGGATCGAGCGCGGCAGGCCTTTGTCGCGGTTGGCGATGTTGGAGCCGTACCACTTCACGCCGGCGGTGCAGAAGTTGCCGCCCAGGTAGGCTGGCATCGCCATCATGCGTCGGTCAGCGGTGGGTTTGGGCATGTTCGGGAAGGGTGATTCCTTGGGGAAAATCACCATCGCGCCGTGGGAATCGTTGTTCGGGCCCGCCATGCGGTAGTCGCCGATATACAGCAGGCCGAACATCTCTTCCATGGTGTCGACACAGGCAAGCATGTCGGTGACGCCAGCGCGGATCATGTCCTGCTCGGACAGGTAAATGAAGTCTATTTTTGTAGTCGTGGACATAATTATTCTCGGGCTGAAGGTGATATCGCTGCGGTAGGCGCGGCTCCCACGCTGTCGAGTCCGAGTATCGGGCTGGGCTTATCGGCGGTATTGTAAATTTCGGACATCGGCGCTTGCCGCGGGCACCTGAGTTGGCGCGATAAATGCCTGAATATTCGCGCATATTGCCAATCGAAGGTTCCGTCATGGTCAACCTGTGTGCGCCGAGGCCGCGGCACCCAACCGCCTACGAACAACCCTGGTTCGTACTCAACTCATCGCGGTATTCGGTGATGCCTTCCGAACACCCGGCGATCTCGCATTTCTATGCCTTCGATGTCGCCCAATCGACCGACGTGCTGGCGGTGCCGGATGGCTGCGTGGACATCGTTTTCGACTGCGATGCCACACGTCCCACCGTGCGGATCTGCGGCACGCCGCTGGAGGCGCAGCGCGTCGAACTGCACCAGCATCATCACTACTTTGGCGTGCGCTTTTCACCGGGGGTCATTCCAGGCTTCATCAATGTGCTGGCCGCGGACCTGACCGAACAGGAGCTGGATCTGCTCAAGGTCTCGGGGTTTGCCCAGCGCATGTTCGAGAACATCGTGCAAACCCCACGGCTGGAAGAGCAGATGAGGCTGTTCAATGACTACCTGGCCCCGCGCCTGATGGGCAGGACCTCGAAACTGACGGCGATGGTGATTCAACAGGCCCTGGTGCATCGCGGTGACCTGCGCATTCAGCAGCTTGAAGACCTCAGCGGCTACACCAGCCGCACCATCCATCGCCAGTTCAGCCAGGACACCGGCATGTCGCCGAAGATCTTTTGTCGCATCATTCGCTGCCAGGCGGCCCTGGAAACATTGAACACCCAGCACGATGTATCCTTCTCGGAACTGGCGCTGGACCTGGGCTTCTCCGATCAGTCACACTTCCTGCGCGACTTCAAGAAGCTGGTCAGTACGACGCCCTGTGACTACCAGCGCAAGATTGTGCAGAACGCCTACAGCGACCGCATCAGCTTCGCCTGAACGCGCCGCATCAGGCAGCGTTCACCCCCCTCCTCCGCGCGACGAAAAATAAACCTGCGTCTCCATCATTTCTCCATAAAACCTACGCTGAAAGTGCATGCTTGCCGTGCATCATCCAACCCGTTGCCAGAAAACCGCGCGCCGTTGCAGCATGGCCCGGTAGCACAGGGCACATCGACCGAGCAGAACATGACCGAATCACTCGTTGCATCAACCGCTAATCAGGCACTGATCCTGATCGCCGAAGACGAACCGGAAATCGCCGATATCCTCACGGCCTATCTCAAACGCGCCGGCTTTCAAACCGCGCATGCGCAGGATGGCCGTCGCGCACTCGAACTGCATCAAACGCTCAAGCCCGACCTGGTGCTGCTCGATGTACTGATGCCGAAACTGGATGGCTGGATGGTACTGGCGGAGGTTCGTCACCGCGGCAACACGCCGGTCATCATGCTGACCGCACAGGACCAGGACGTGGACAAACTCATGGGGCTGCGTATTGGCGCCGACGATTACATCGTCAAGCCGTTCAACCCGGCCGAGGTCGTCGCCAGAACCCAGGCGGTGCTGCGCCGCTGCATCGACAATGGCTATTTGACGGGGCGCAGCGTGCTGCGCGTGGACGCCTTCGAAATCGACATCGACAACCATGACGTGAGCGTCAGCATCGATGGGCAGAAACACCCATTGAACCTGACCGTGACCGAATTCAAGTTACTCGCGCAATTGGCAAAGGCGCCCCGGCGCGTGTTTAGCCGCGCCGAGTTGCTGGCCCTCTGTTCGCCCGAGAGCGACAGCCTGGAGCGCACGGTCGACAGCCATATCAGCAAATTGCGCAGGAAAATCGAGGACCTCGGACTGCAAGGCGTACCGGCCAGTATCCGCGGGGTCGGCTACCGGTTCGGGAGCCTGCCATGAAAGGCGCCAACAGCTTGAGTCGGCAGATTATCCTGTCGATGTCGGCCGTGGTCCTGTGTGTGATAACCCTGGCGATTGTCGGGACCTATGTCTTTTATGGGTTGCTGTGGTCGTTTGCTCCGCTGAGCGACGCGGAAATGGATGAGTGGCTGCCCAGCGGCATGGAGTGGGCCTGGATGAGCCTGATCACCTGCGTCAGCCTGGGTGTCGGCGTCGCAGCGGCGATCAAGTTGTCCCGGCGCATTCTGATGCCCTTGAACTCGGTGGCGGCCAGCCTGCGCAGGCTGGCCGATGGCGACCTGGATGCCCGCGCAGTGGCGCCGGATCAATCCTTGGGCGAAGCCGCCTTATTAGTGGATGACTTCAACAGCATGGCCAACCGACTGAAACGCATGGCCGAAGAACAGGCGTTCTGGAACGCAGCGATCGCCCATGAGTTGCGCACGCCGCTGACCATCTTGCGCGGCCGCCTGCAGGGGCTGGCCGAAGGTGTGTTCGAACCGGACACCGCGCAGTTCTATAGCCTGCTGACGCAAGTGGAAGGGTTGACGCGCCTGGTTGAAGACTTGCGCGTGGTCGGCCTGGGAGACAGCGGCTACCTCAAGCTCGAACCCGACTACGCCGACCTGGCCGCCGACCTGGAAGCCGAAGCACGGTTGTTCGAATCGAGCTTGCGCAGCGCCGGCTTCGTGCTGCACCTGGACCTGCTCAAAGGCCCGATACGCTGTGACCGCGCGCGGATTCGCCAGGCGTTGCTGGCGCTGCTGGACAACATCCGCCGGCATGCGACGCCGGGCAACGTCTGGGTGCAACTCGGCAGCCAACGCTCGCGCAACTTCCTGAGAGTCACGGATGAAGGGCCGGGGGTGGACGATGCGTTCGCGACGCATATTTTCGATGCGTTCCAGCGCGGCGAAAGTTCTCGCTCCCGTGCCCAGGGAGGCAGTGGGCTGGGCCTGGCCGTGGTGCGCGCGATTGCCATCGCCCATGGCGGCACGGTGAGCTGTCGGACATCGATTAATGGCGGCACCGTGTTTGAACTCAGTTGGCCAACAACAACGCAAAGCCTGGATACCTACACGGAGTCTACTGAGGTGTAACTGCATATAACGCCAAACCCGCTTGAATATTCAAACCGACAAAGGTGATGGCATGCGCCTCTCTATTTTTATAGTTAATAGAGCCACGAAATATCGCCACTTTGCCTTATTGAACTCACAAGGACGTTGTATCGCGTTCAAGAGCTGCGAAAGGATGCCAACTCAGGGCGAATGGGTCGAAGTCACAGCAATCAATCTTGCCTGGTTCAATCAAACCCTTCCAGGCCACGGGCGCCGGGATAATGAAGCAACACCTGGCAAATGACGTTCAATGTTTTACGCGGACAATTGTTATGCCGACTCTGCATTCCGCTCGCCCCCTTGTTGACTCCAAACAGCTGGAAGCGTCACTGACGCTCTACACACTCAAACTGCGAAAGTTGCAGCGCTTCTGGATTCCCCTGCAGAAGTACGCGCCGCATTGCGTATTGGCGTTGTGGTTGATTGGTGTGTGCGCGTCGTTGATCACACAGTCTTATTGTCACTGGCTGATTGCAGCGCCGGCCATTTGCATATTGATCGCCCTGGAAATCGTTATCGAAGAAGTGCAGATCAATTTGTTATTGATGACCGAGGAGGCGCGCTATCTGCTCGGCGTCGCCCGCGGTATCTATCCTCCCATGATGCGCTCGACAGGTGGCCCATGCCGTCCGTAACCCCTAGGATTGTGCTCGAAGAAAGCAAAAAGCTCGGTCAGCAATCCGCCAGCCAGACCCTCAAGGCCATTGCCAGGGCCTACCCCGGCAAGCTGTTCGCGACCTTGTCGCTGGTGGCGCTGGAAAATGCACTGCTGCTCGCCTACCCGCTGTTTGCCGGGTTTGCCGTGGACTCAATCATCCGTGGCGATGCCGCCAGCGCATTGCTCTATGCCGGCGTGGTGCTGGGGTTCTGGGTGGTGGGGGCGGCGCGGCGCGCGCTGGATACGCGCACCTTTACGCGCATCTACGCCGATCTTGCGGTGCCGGTGATCCTCAATCAGCGCCTGGAACGCCAGAGCACGTCCAAGGCGGCGGCGCGGGTGGTGCTGGCGCGGGACTTTGTCGACTTTTTCGAGAAGCACGTGCCGATCATCGCCACCGCGCTGGTCTCGATCATTGGCGCGGCCGGCATGTTGCTGGTGATCGAGCCATGGGTTGGCGTGGCATGCCTGCTCGCGCTGCTGCTGTGCGTCACCGTGATGCCCGGCTTCGCCCGGCGTAACCAGCGCTTGCATGAGCGCTTGAACAATCGCCTGGAAAAGGAAATCGGCATGGTGGAAGCCGTCGGCGCGCATACCCTGCACCGTCATTATCACCTGCTGTCGCGACTGCGCATCCGCTTGTCGGACCGTGAGGCCATCGCCTTCCTGTTCATTGGCATCCTGGCGGCGCTGCTGTTTGTGGTTGCCATCACGCAACTGGCATTGTCGCCGGCCGTAAAAGCCGGGCATATCTATGCGGTGATGACTTACCTGTGGACTTTCGTCAGTTGCCTGGATGAAGCCCCCTCGATGATCGACCAACTGGCGCGGCTCAAGGACATCGGCAAGCGCGTGAACCCCGGGCTTGGCGAAGCGGCAGACTGATCGCGCATCAGCGCTCGGCCCTGCGCGTTTCCGAGGGCGACTCGCCAAACAATTCGCGGTAATGCGCCGCGAAGTGACTCAGGTGAAAAAAGCCCATGGCCACGGCGACCTCACCGACGTTTTTCTCGCTGGCCGCGGTCGCGATCAACCGCCGCCGGACCGCGTTGAGGCGCAGATTGCGCAGGTACTCGACCGGGCGCAGGCCGGTCACCGCCTGAAAACTGTTCTGCAGGGTCCTGCGGCTGACGCGCAATTGCTCGCACAGGTCGAGGATGCTCAACGGGGTATCGCCACTGGCAACGATCAACTCCTGGCAACGCCGGACCAGGTAGGCACTGACGGCGAAATTGCCGCGCCGGCAACGCACCTCGTCGCTGGCATGGGTGAATAGGTCCAGGAAGGTGCCGAGCAGCTCATCTTCCAGGATCTTTTCCGAAACGGCGCTGATCGCGTCGGTATGTTCCAAAAGGTGACGAAACAACGGGTGAATACGCTGGTGTATACGCAGCAGTAACGCCTCATCCACACGCAGCTGAGACACGGTGGTCAGGCGTTTAAGCTGCTCGCCGGATAATTCGAAAGCCGCCAGTTTGGCAAAGCGTACCGCGTCGACGTTGATCGCGAAAAAATGCGTGCCTTCCGGGGCATGCAATACGAACTCCTCTGAATCGCGCAGCAGCACCACGCTCTGCGCGTCCACTTGCTGCCCTTGCACCACCGGCGAGCTGCCCAATGACATGGCGGCGCACAACCGGCCTTTGGGCGAGGAACCATGCTGCACCACTCGCTTGTCCAGCACCTCCTGGAAAATCTGGAAGCGATCGCAGGACAACTGGCGCAGTTCACTGGTGAGGCAGCCACGGCCCAGTTGGTCGTAGATCTGCTGCCAGCCCTGGATCGAGCCGGCGTGCTGTTGAGGATCATTGAAGGTTCGGACTTCAGCGAGCATATTCGTCGTTCCTCGGCGGCCTGTGTCTGGTCATTGGCCTGAAGGGGGCTCAGTCATCCCTGACGGCAGCTGGCATTCACACGGGCACAGTGTCCGCCTGGAAAACCAAAGCCAGTTCCGTGCCAAGCATCTGCAGACGATAGGTTCCCGGCTGTATATCGATCGGTGCCAGCAACGCGCCCGACAGCACCACCTGCCCAGCCTCGATACGGTGACCGTCCGCCAGGAGCCGGCGCACCAACCAGCACAGATTGAACAGGGGGTTGTCTTCCCGAGCCTGCGTATCGCCGCTGCCCAGGTGAACCCCTTCGTGCTCCAGACGATAGGGCACGCAGGCATGCTGTTGCGGCTCGAACGGCGACCTCGGCCCCACACAGTAAAGCCCCGCCGCCGCGTTATCGGCGAGGAAGGCGCCAAGCCCGAAACGCCAGCCTTGCCACCGGCAGTCGGCGATTTCGAACGCGGGCGCCACCTCGGCGATGGCCGTCAGAATGTCCTGGTCGCGGTAGTCCCCCGGCGCCAGCGCGTGCCCGAAGACGAACGCCAGTTCGACCTCCAGCTTGGGCTGGATCAGCCGCGCCAACGGCACCGCACTCCCCGGCTCGACCTGCATCGCATCCGTGAGGCCGCCGTACACCGGTTCGTCGAGAGCAAAGCGTGCTTGCGCGGCTCGGCCAGCGAAGGCGACCTTCCAGCCGCTCGGTTTCTCCCCGGCGGCCACGCGTCGCTCCAGGGTCTGGCGCAACAGCGCGTAGCCTTGCTGCCGGTCCAGCGCCTGCGGTGCCAAAGGTGCAATGGCATGAGCGCTGAGCCTCGCTTGGCGCAGTTGGCCGAGTACATCGTCGGGCGTGCTCATGACAGTTGCTCCGCCAGCTTGCGCAATACACCGTCCAGCCGCTCTGGGGTGGTAATGGCCGCGACAAAGCGGTCCGGACGCACCACGACGATGCAGTCGCGCACCTTGGAGAACCACTCGCCCAGCCGGTTATCCACGTCCTCCACACTGATCGCGTCCATCGCCGTCAGCGGCTGGTTGCGCCCCACGCCGCTGCGCGAACGGTTGACCTGGATAAAGCGCGTGTTCCAACGCGCCCAATACGCGGCCATGTCCTCGCTCAGTGGCGCCCGGGGATTGGTACGGTAACCCAGCACGGCATACGAGTTGCCCAGCATGTCGTCGAGGCGCCGACGTTGGCCCTGGGCATCTTCGATATAAGGCTGCACGAACAGTTGCCCGACCAGATCGTCTTCGCGCAGCTCGGCACGCTCGTGATAGACCAGGCCTTGGGTGATGGTGGCCTTGGGTTTGAACTTGAATTCCAAGAGGTGCGAGCGCAGGTTGTCGACGCTGTTGACCGCCTGGAACAGCCAGTCGCGCACGCCGGCCATCAGCGGGTTGGTCAACCCCAGCACGGCGCCCATGTTGTCGGCCAGCGCCACCAGCTCGGTGGCGTGGCCGCGGCGTTCCTGGTCGTAGCTGGCGAGGATCGACGGCGCCGCGCGGCCCTGAATGATCGCCGCCAGTTTCCAGGCCACGTTGGCCACGTCGCGCAGGCCGGAATTGAGCCCCTGCCCGGCCCAGGGCGGCGAAATATGCGCCGCATCGCCGACCAGCGCGACCCGCCCCTGGACGAACCGCGCCGCAACGCGGGAGTGGTGGGTGTAAGCGCGGATCCGGATGACGTTCAACTGATCCACGGCCGCGCCGATATGGCCGCGGATCAGTTCACGAATCGTCGCCTCGTCGCACATCTTCGCTTCGTCTTCGCCCTCCAGCAGCATGAACTCCCAGCGCCGCTGCTGATAAGGCAGGTAGATGCACACGAAGGGCCGTTGCGGATCGGCATGCAGGGCGGTGTACGGCGCATCCAGGGTGTCGTTGGCCGTATCGACCACCACCCATTTGCGCGGATGCGTGAGCCCGAGCAGTTCGACGCCCAACTGTTTGCGCACGGTGGAACGCCCGCCGTCGGCGCCAATCACATAGTCCGCCTGCAACTGGTAGAGCTCGCCGTGGGCATCGCGCACCTGCAAGGTCACGCCCTGCTCGTCCTGCTCCAGTTCGAGCAGTTCATGGCCCTGGCGCAATTGGACGCTGGCGTGCTGCACGAGATGTTCGCGTAGGGTGCCTTCGAGCAATTGCTGCATGAAGATGTTCCGCATCGGCCAACCGTACTGCGCGACGCTCGGCTTGACCTCGGCGAAACACACGCCACGCGCGTTGTAATAGCGCAGCGGTACATCGCAGATCATGTCACGTGCGGCCAGCTCGGCAATGCCGATCCCCTGCAGCACGCGCAGCGCTTCATCATCCATGCCAACTGCGCGGGGATAAGGCAGGATGCCGTCGGCCAGTTCAAGGACGACGCAGTCGATACCGTACATCCCCATATAGTGTGCGGCGGTGATCCCGTTCGGGCCGCCGCCGACAATGACCACCTGGGTTTTGTCCTGCTTCATCGCTAGTCACCGCTTTCTTGTTGTGGTTTTGATCGGATGCCACGCAAGGCCTTGCGCCCGGGCTCAGTGCAGCCCGTCGAGACCTTGCACATCCGCCGCCTGCAAACCGCCGAGCCGTGCATGCAGGCGTCCGCGCGTGGCGAAGGCCCAGATCACAACGATCTCGTCCGGCGAAGGACCGTCACCGAACATCAGCGACATGCTGTCGTAATGGGAGCGCACATACAGCGCATCCTTGTGAGCCAATGGCACGTCAATGGTCGAACCCGGACCGCCACGTTTGCCGGTGGACGGCACCCAGGATTTGCCACCGCCCAGCGCGACACGGATCGGATCGGCGGCAGGGTTGGTCAGGAACGCGTTGCCGTGCTCGTACTCGCCCTCGGTGCCCACCAGGATAGCCTTGCCGTAGCTGACAATCTCGTGCTCGCCGGCCAGTGCGTTGATGCGCCGGCCGAACTCTTCGCCCAGCAACGGCGAGTCGTCCACCAATGCATCCAGCGTCTGGCTAAAGCGGCCGGCATAGGGGTTGGCAATCACTGCAGCGATGGCGTACTTGTACACAGGTTCGCCATCGGCCAACTGGCCGGTTTCGTTGGCCAGGGTTTCTTCAATGAAGCTGTACCATTTACGGATGTGATAGCTGGCGAAATTCGCGGTTTTCATCAGAGCTGCCTCTATTCAAAGTGGGTCGAGTTTAAAGTTCCGGCTCGGCGCGCCGGCGGCCTTGAAGCGGGCCTTGCCAAGTGCGTCGTCGTGCTCGGTCTCGAGAAAGAATTCCATGCGATTACAATCCGGATCGTGGAAATACACGCCATGGCCGATTTCGTGATCGGTGATTTTCACCACCTCGACGCCTTTGCTCAGCAACATGCCGTAGAGCTGGCGCAGGGTGGTCATGTCGCCGGCGATTTCCAATCCGTAGTGCTGCAACCCCAACCCGCCCTGATGGGCGCCGGGTTCGGCACGAATCAACGCAATGTCGTGGTGCTTGGTGCCAAACGCCATCATCACCCAGCTCTCGCCACGGGCACTTTCGTGCATACCCAGGATGTCGGCGTACCAAAGTGCTGACACATCTGGATCACTCACCCATAGCGATAAGTGAGTACGAAGGACTTCGACTTTCATCACGCACTACCTCAGTTTTTCTTGACGATGGATTGATGCCCCGCCTTGATCTGCGCCACGGCGGGCGTCCACAGCACGTCAGCGATCTCACTGAATTCGCGCCACTGCTTCTGCCAGCCGTCACCGCCGTTCTCGGAGGTGAACAAATGGCCGTACTTGGTGCCCGCGACGATTTGCCGAGGGTTCGCCGGGTTGAAGGCGATAGCCCACACACAGGAATTGGGCTGTTGCGGCAGCGGCAACACCTGCCAACTGAGCGCGGCATCATGGGAGACCAGGATCTTGCTGGTGGTGCCCGGCGTGCCGTCGGAGATGCTCAGGTACAGCGTATCCTGCGTGCCCAATGGCGCACTCATGGCGCGCGCGTAATACAGGCCAAACGCTTCGCGGGCGACGATGCCGGTCCAGGTCAGCCCTTCATCGAGGCTGCGGTAAACCGCATTGACGCAAACCACCACGATGACTTTCTCACCGTGATTGGGCAGGACCAGGATGTTGTGAATGTCCGAGTTGAAGTCCCACAGCAGCCGATCATCGACGCGCATCCAGCTTTCGCCGCCGTTACGCGAATGGAACAGCCCGCCCTCCTCGAGGCCGAACCACACCTGGTTGCGGTCGGTGGGGTCGTAGGCGAAGGCCAGCAACCGTGGACGACTGACGCCGTCACAGAACTCCGGGATTTCCACCGGCGCGCGATCCCAGCTCAGGCCGCCGTCCAGGGTGCGCCATAGCTCGGCGCGCGAAGGCGCACCGGTGCCGACGAATATCCGCAGAGCATCCTGCGGGTCGACCGCCACCTTCCACACGGTCTGCCCGTTGAACGGCGTGTCGACCTGCTGCCAATGGCCGCCTGTGTCGTGGCTGACGCACAAACCAATGTCGGTGCCGGCATAAATCACGTCCGGCGTACCGGGGTGAAAGCTCAGCGAACGGGTGATCGCATCGAACTCCAGATCCTGCCCGAGGCCGAGACGATGCCAACTGCGGCCATCGTCGGCGCTACGGATCACGGCCTGGCCGACGGTGGCGACTAATAGGGTTCCGTTACTCATCGCAGTTACTCCTCAGATGAAGATGCCACGGGTCAGGCCGCCGTCGATGCCGATGGATTCACCGGTCACCGCGCCAGCCTTGGGGGACGCCAGGAAGCCGATCAGCCAGCCCATTTCAATGGGCGCCAGCGTGCGGCGAATCGGCGTTGCGTCGATGTAGCCCTGCTCGACCTGCTCCGGGGTCTTGCCCTGCTTGATCCCTTCGCGCTCGTACAGCTCGCGGATGTGCGGGGTGTCGACCACGCCCGGGTGGATCAGGTTGACCGTGATGCCGAACGCGCCCAACTGGTCGGACAGGGTTTTGGTCATGTGCGCGATCGCCAGGTTGCGCATCCCCGAGAGGACTTTGCTGCTGCGCCCGGTGAGGCCGCCGATGTTGATGATGCGACCGAAACCGCCCGCCTTCATGTGCGGGGTCACGGCCTTGGCACAGCGGAAGTAGCCGATCACTTTGGTGTTGAGGTCCGACAGCAACTCGTCGTCGCCGGCATGCTCGATGTCATTGCGCACCACGCCCGACGGCGCCGCGGCACCGTTGACCAGGATGTCGATGCGGCCGAAGTGCTTGTGCGCGGCGGCGACCATTTCCGACACGGCCGACATATCGTTGGTGTCGCAGAACAGCGGCAGTACTTCGTTGCCGGTCTGCGCGCTGATCTCTTCGGCGGCCAGCTGGAGAAACGCCATGCGCCGCGCGCAGATCACCACCTTGCAGCCTTCTTCGGACAGAAAGCGCGCAACTTCCTTGCCGATGCCCATGCCACCTCCGGTGACGATTGCCACGCGGCCTTTCAATTCCAGATCCATAGCAGTTCCTCTTGTGATTATTCTGTTCAGCCGAGATCGACAAACACACTTTTGGTCTCGGTGTAGGCGTCGATAACGTTCTTGCCCATTTCCCGGCCCCAGCCGGATTGCTTGTAGCCGCCGAACGGCGAAGCCGCATCGACCACGTTCCAACAGTTGATCCACACCGAACCGGCCTGGAGCTGCGCCGCCAGGCGGTGCGCCGAGCGCAAGTCGCGGGTCCACAGGCCGGCGGCCAGGCCATAGGGCGAGTCGTTGGCGCGCAACACCAGGTCATCGACGTCGGTCCAGCTCATGACGGTGAGCACCGGGCCGAAGATCTCTTCGCGGGCCACGCAGGCACGCTCGGCACGATCGAGGAACACGCTCGGCTGGATGAAGTGCCCGCGTTCCAGGTGCTCGGGGCGGCCGCCGCCGCAAATCAGTTCGGCGCCCTCCTCCTGGCCGCGCTGCAGGTAGCCCTTGACCGTATCCAGCTGCCGCGCGGACACCAGCGGGCCCATGCTGTTGGCCGGGTCCAGGCCGTTGCCGAGGACATGGGCGGCAGCGTGGCGCTGCAATTCTTCGAGCACCTGATCCAGCACGCTGGCGTGTACGTACAGGCGCGATGCCGCCGTACACACCTGGCCCTGGTTGTAGAAAATCCCATCGGCGGCGCCCTTGGCGGCGCGCACGATGTCGGCGTCGGGCAAGATGATGTTCGGTGATTTGCCGCCCAGCTCCAGCGAGACCTTCTTCATGTTGCCGGTGGCCGCCTGGGCGATCAGCCGCCCGACCTGGGTCGAGCCGGTGAAGGCGATCTTGTCCACGTCAGGATGCTGCGCCAGCGGTGCGCCGGTCTCGGCGCCCAGGCCGGTGATCAGGTTGACCACACCCGGCGGGAAGCCCGCCGCCTCGATCAACTGCACCAGCCGGATCGCCACCAGCGGCGTCTGCTCGGCGGGCTTGAGCACCGCCACACAGCCGGTGGCCAGCGCCGGGCCGAGCTTCCACACGCACATGTTCAACGGGAAGTTCCACGGCACGATCAAGGCGCAGACGCCCACCGGCTCGCGCAACGTGTAGTTGAGCATCGGTGCGCCGCTGGCCGGCGATACCGGCAGCGTGCTGCCTTCGATCTTGGTCGGCCAACCGGCGAAGTAACGAAGGATGCTGGCCGCGCTGGCCGCCTCGGCGCGTGCGTTGGTAATCGGCTTGCCGTTTTCCAGGGTGATCAGTTGCGCCAGCTCTTCGCGGTGCTGGTCGAGCAAGTCCGCCAGGCGAAACAGCAACACGCCGCGCTGGGCCGGTGACTGCTGCGCCCAAGCCCCCGTGAATGCGGCGCGGGCGGCGGCTACGGCGGCATCCACATCGCGCTCGTCGCTGCGCGCGACTTCCGTGAGTGTTTCTTCGGTGGCCGGGTTTTCCACCGCGAACCGGCGACCGCTGGCCGCGTCTTGCCAGGTACCGCCGATGAACAGACGGCCGGGTTGAGACAGGAACGCCTGGACGGCGGGTAACACGTCAAGCTGATTCATCATCGACTCCTTCACAGTGCCATTTCGATCAGGCAAGGGCCCGCATCGGCGGCGGCATTGGCCAGCGCCCGTTGCAGTTCGGCATTGGTGTGTACGGTACGGGCCGGCACGCCGTAGCCGGTGGCCAGGGCTTTCCAGTCGATCCGCGGACGGTCCAGCACGGTCAGGCTGAGGGCTTGCGGGTCGAGTTCGGTCATGCCGAAACGGCGCAGTTCGTTCTGCAGGATCGCGTAGCGGTGGTTGGCGGCGATCAGGATCACCACCGGCAATTGCTCGCGGGCGATGCTCCACAGGGTTTGAATGGTGTACTGCGCGCTGCCGTCCGATTGCAGGCAAAACACCCGGGTACCGGGCTCCGCCAGCGCGGCGCCGAACCCGACCGGAATGCCCTGGCCAATCGCGCCGCCGGTGTTGGTCAACACACGGTGCCGCGCCGCACTGGCGGAGGCGGTGAAAAACGGATAGCCGCAAGTGCCCCCTTCGACCGAGACAATGCAGTCGTCCGGCAGCGCTGCGGCCAGCACTTGGCCGACCGACTGCGGCGTCAACGCGGCCTCGCCTGGCGGCAGCTCGATCCCCCGCGGGGTCGGCACATAAGCCGGTGCATTCAGCGCGTCGGCCAGCGCGGTCAACGCCCCGGCCACGTCGTCGCCGACGTCGGCCAGCGACAGCAAGCGCTCACGTTCGGCCAGCCGCGACGGAATACCTTCGTAGCCGAAGTAACTGATGGGTTCCGGGACACCGGCACAGACCACCTTGTCGTACTGCTCGAGGATCTCGATGGCCACTTCCGGGAAGTACGGCAGGCGGTCCAGGTCCGGCAGACCGCCGCCCCGGTAGCTGAGCCGGGGAAAGGTTTCGGCGAACAGCCGCACACCGGGCAATTGCGCCAGACGCCCTGCCGCTTCCAGGCCGGCAACCGACAAGCCTTGATCACCGACGATGAAGACCAGCCGCTGACCATCACGCAAGGCCTGCGCGACCGCTTCGATACGGTCGCCGGCAAAGCGGCGGATCGGCGCCTGCATCCGCGTGAACACACCGTTGTGCGTCACCGCGGCGGCTTGCAGGTCCATCGGCAGGATCAGACTGGCGATCTGGCCCTTGGCTTGCCAGGCGGCACGCACGGCTTCCTGCAGGTCCTCACCGATCGCCGAGGCGGTGCGCGATGTGCGAACCCAGCCGGACACGGTGCCGGCCAGGGCCTGGATATCGCTGGCCAGGGGCGGGTCGTAGTTGACGTGCCATGAGGCGTGGTCACCGATCACATTGACGATAGGCGTGTTGGCGCGCCGCGCGTTGTGCAGGTTGGCGATGCCATTGGCAAACCCCGGGCCCAGGTGAGTCAGCGTCATCGCGGGCTTGCCGGCGACGCGGCCGTAACCGTCCGCCGCTCCGGTACAGACGCCTTCGAACAACGACAACACCGGCTTGAGGGCGGGCGCGCTGGCCATGGCCGCCACCAGCGGGATCTCCGTGGTTCCCGGGTTGGCGAAGCAGTACTCGATACCGCTTGCCGCTGCCGCATTCACTATCAGTTGCGCACCATTCATTATCAGCCCTCTCGCTTGAGCATCTTCTTTGATGAGATTTATCACACATAAAATCACATCAAACAAGCTGTTTTTTACCATTTATCTCTACTTATGAGATAAATGCCAATTAATCGGTTATGAAAAGTGCTGCGACGATTGCTTTTTCGCTTAACTGCGATAGTGTGGCGTGACGGCCCCCCATCGGGCCGGCCGTCTTTTCAGCGCGGGCGGGCGTGCCTATAGTGCTCACCCGCGTGCCATCCCCTTTTCTAGGAACGAAATGAGCAGTCTGAGCAAGTTGTTGAGTGTCCTGGACCTGTTCGGTCCGCAGACGTTGAAGATCGATCCGGACACCATCGCCGAGCGCATGGGCCTGTCGCGCGCCACCGTGTATCGCTACGTCAAGGACCTGTGTGACGCCGGCCTGCTGACCCGCGTGGATGCCGGCAGCTACGGCCTGGGGCCGCGCGTGATCGAACTGGACTGGATGATGCGCCAGTACGACCCCATCCTCCTCGCCGGGCGCGAGCTGATGCACGAACTGTCCGCCCAGACCGGCCTGGCCGTGTTCGCCAGCGTTTTTTATGACGGGCGCATCATCAACACCTACATCGCCGAACCCAGCGACACCTACCACTTCTCCTTTGGCCGCGGACACCCGCTGCCGTTTTTTCGCGGCGCGCAATCCAAGGTGCTGATCGCCTTTCAGAAAGGTCGACGCTTGCAACGCCTGTTCGAAGAACACATGGCCAACGACCCGGACAGCCCATACGACTGGGCCAGCTTCTCCAAGGCCGCGAAAAAGATCCGCAAGGACGGCTACTGCCTGACCCACGACGAACTCAACCTGGGCCTGACCGGCATCGCCGCGCCCATCATCCGGCCGGATATGGACGAGGTGGTCGGCAGTCTGTCCGCCGTCGGCAGCAGCCAGAGCTTCAAGCTGCTGCGTCAGGAAACCGTGATCGAAATGGTGATAGACACCACACGGCGAATTGCCGAAAACATGCGCAACCCACCGAGCGCCCCCGCGTCCTGAGGGTCAGGAACGCGACGGCCGTCAACCTCAGAATGGCACCGCGACCGTGAATTGGCTGTACAGGTTGGTGCCATTGCCGACCGTCTGGTTGCCGCCGCTGGTGGAGTCCTGCTTCGGCTTGTAGAGGCCGATCAGCGGCGTGACGATCAGGTGCGGGTTGACGGCCCACTCGACGTAGACGTCCAGCTCCCGCGCATCGAGGTTCAGCGCATTGTTTTTGCGCAACGTGTCGAAGTCAAAGTACAGCGCGCCGACCGTCAGGTTCTCCAATGGCGTTGCCTTGAGACCGACGTGATGGATACCGGTGTTGCTGTTGAACGGGCCGGCATAGTTGGAGGCCACCTCGCCCTGGAACCAGGTGCCGTAACCCGTGCTGAGCCCGGTAAACAGCGAATCCCACTTCTGCGAATAACGGGTATAGCGATAGGTCAGCTTCGGCGCCCAGGCGATGTCGGCAAAGGTGTAGCCGGCTTCGCCGTACCAGGCTTTTTCAGGCCCGGCGTCTTTGTCCTGCCAGGCATACTCGAATGCCAGGCTGACGTTCGGCAGCCCGGCATCGCCTTCGCCGCGCACGCTGTAGACGTTCATACCCTTGCGCTGGCGCTGAAAATCGCTGGCCCAGCGCTCGTTCACATCGATGCCATGCACCCAGGTCAACCCCAGAGTGCCAGGCTTGGCGGTGTAATCCAGGGTGCCGGCGGCCAGTTCGGTTTCAGCCTGGGCGCGGTTGTCGGACTTGAGCCACAACACGCTGCCATGCACGCCCTCCTGCCCGCCCAGGCGCAGGACCGCGGTTTGATCGAAGGCATGCCGCGCCGCCAGGTAAAAGGCCCCACCACGGTTCAGCGCGCCATCCGCCGGGCCCTTGCCCAGGTTCGGCCCGTCGTCGTTGATCAGGAAACCACGACCGATCTTGACCACCTGGCGCCCACCGGAAATATCCACACCGTCCTTGCCCAGTGCCGGAAACAGGTCGCCGGAACGCCACCCGAGGTAAGCGTCTTCAATTTTCGTGGTGTGTTCGGTGCCGAGGGTATTGCCGGCCGGATCACCGTCGCCCCAGGTCGCGGAACTGACCAGCGCGAACGCGCCATAGGCCGTGCCTTTGCCTGCCAGGGCCTGGTCGCCGCTCAAGCCGTATTTGATGAAGCCTTCGCGCCAGGTCGAACCGCCCGGGGCGCCGTCATAGTTTTTGCGACTGTTGAACTGACCGAATACGGCGGTCATATCGGCGTTCAGATGCCGGCTCTCGTCGCTGTAAACCTCATAGGCATGGGCCTGGCCGACGGCGCAAAGCGCCAATGTGGCAGCCAGGGTGCTGCGGCGAAAGGGAGGGGATGGATACCGCATGGTTGAAACTCCTTGAGGTGCACCTTCAAAGGCTGTCTTAGGTATTCGCATAACACTGGCGCAGCCGCGCTGCGCCAGGCTCGCAAGGGCTAGCCGCAAGCGGCGAGCGCGGTGTCCAGCGCCGCGACGATCAATTCGGCCTCCCCGCCCGTGAGGGTCAGCGGTGGCGAAAGAACGATTTTGTTGCCGATCGGCCGCACCAGCACCCCGGCGCGGCGTGCCGCGTCAGCGATCCGCAAAGGCTGCCCGGCCGCCGGGTTCAGCGGTTCGCGGGTGGTTTTGTCCGCCACCAGGTCGAGGGCAATCATCAGGCCCTTGCCGCGCACTTCACCGACCACGGCGTAACGCTCGGTCAGTGCTTGCAGCTGTTCGAGCAATTGCCCGCCGACCTTGACGGCGTTGCCCGGCAGGTCCTCGGCTTCGACGATATCCAGCACCGCCAGAGCGGCCGCGCAGGCGGTCGGATGCCCGCTGTAGGTGTAGCCGTGCATGATCACGTTACTGAAGCCTTCGCCGTGCTCAATCGCGTCGACGATGCGCTGATTGAACATCGTTGCGCCCAGCGGGATATAACCGGCGGTGATGCCTTTGGCCAGGCACAGCATGTCCGGCGCGACACCCCAGCCGCGGCTGCCGAGCATGCAGCCCGAGCGACCGAAACCGGTGACCACTTCGTCGGCGATCAACAGAATGCCGTGGCGGTCGCACACCTCACGCAGGCGCTTCCAGTAGTCGTCCGGCGGCACGATCACGCCACCGGCGCCTTGCACCGGTTCCGCGATCAACGCGGCGATGGTCTGCGCGCCCAGCAAGGCGATCTGATCTTCAAGCTGGCGAATGCAGTGTGCGGTCAGCGCTTGCGGGTCCCGGCAGTCCCAAGGGTTGCGATACAACCATGGGGTGTCGAGCAAATGGCATCCGGCCAACAACGGCCCGTGGTTGTAGTGATAAACCCCATTGCCGCCCACTGACGTGCCGCCCATGTGTACGCCGTGATAACCGTTGCGCAGGGACAAAAAGCGCGTGCGCCCCGGCTCGCCGCTGGCGATCCAGTACTGGCGGGCCATTTTCAGTGCGGTCTCCACCGCATCGGAGCCACCGGAACTGAACAGCACACGCGTCATCTGCTCCTGGGCGAACATCGACGTCAGCCGCTCGGCCAGGTCGAACACCCGCGGATGGGCAATGCCGTCGAAGGTCTGGTAATACGCCAGTTCGTCGAGTTGCGCGGCAATCGCGGCCTTGACCGACGCACGGTTGTGCCCGATGTTGACGTTCCACAGGCCGCCCACGCCGTCGAGCATGCGCTGGCCGTCGATGTCGGTGATGTAGTTGCCGTCGCCACGGGCAATGATCAAGGTCTTGGCACGCTGCGCCGGGGCGCTGGAACTCATCGGATGCCAGAATTTCTTCTGCGCAGTTTTGTATTTTTCGTACATGGCTCAGGCCCTTACTCAGCGTCACGCTTGTGGACAAACAACAGCTGTTGCCCGGTGAATTCCAGCAGCCCTTCAAGGCCGAACTCGACACCGAACCCGGACATCTTGCTGCCGCCGAACGGCGTGTTCGGCTGGATGCGGGCATGGCAGTTGACCCATGCCACGCCGCTTTCCAGACGACTGGCCAACGCCGTCGCCTGTTCGACGTCCGGCCCCCAGACCGAGCCGCCCAAGCCCATGTCGCCCGCATTCGCGCGACGCAGCACGTCTTCCACATCCTGATAGGCGATCAACGGCAACACCGGGCCAAACTGCTCCTCGTCGACCAGCCGCTGGCCGTCCGTGACATCGGCGACCAGCGTGGGTGGATAAAAGAACCCCGGACGCTCCAGGCGTGCGCCGCCGCACAAAACCCGCGCGCCGTGTTCGCGCGCATCGGCGACCAGTGCCTCGACCAGTTGCAGTTGCTCCAGGTTCTGCACCGGACCAAACGTGACCCCCGGCGCCAGGCCGTCACCGACGACCTGGCGTGCGGCGATGCGCGTCAGTGCATCGGCAAACGCCGAGTACTGGGACTCATGAACGTACAAACGCTTGAGGGCCGCACAGGTCTGGCCCATGTTGAGGAACGCTGCCTGGAAAATCGCTTCGGCGACCTCTTCCACCGGCGTGCCCGGCAGTACGATGGCGGCATCGTTACCGCCCAGTTCGAGGGTCAATCGCTTGAGGTTGCCAGCAGCGCCGCGCATCACGCTTTGCCCGGTGGCGGTCGAGCCGGTGAAGACGATCTTCTGGATACCGGGGTGGGAGGTGATCGCGCTGCCGAAACCTTGCTCACCGGTCACGCAATTGATCACCCCGTGGGGCAGATGCCGAGCGATGATGTCCACCAGGCGCAAGGTGCTCAATGGCGTCAGGCTCGAGGGTTTGCTGATCACGCAATTGCCGGCACGCAACGCCGGCATGATGTGCCACACGGCAATCATCACCGGCCAGTTCCACGGTGTGATGGAAGCCACCACGCCCAGCGGCTTGCGGTGCAACTCGACACGCTGGGTGGGGGTTTCTTCCACCAGTTCCACGGGGATCTGTTGCGCGGCGGCATAGCGGGTCCACGCGGCGGCGCCCATGACTTCGGACAACGCCAGCTCCAGCGGTTTGCCCTGTTCGAGAACGATCAACCGGGCCAGGGCGTCGGCATCCTGTTCGATCGCCTCGGCAATCGCCAGCAGGCGCTCGCAACGCAGCGCGTGAGTGCTGTGCCGCCACGTTTTGAAGGCCGCCTGGGCAGCCGCCACCGCCTGGTCCAGTTGCGCCAGGGAACCGGCCGGGCACTGTGCGAATGCGGTGCCGGTGGCTGGGTTGATCACGTCAAACTGCCCGTTTTCACCGGCAACCTGAACCCCGTTGATCAGCATCGTGTAATGGTGCATGTGCAATTTTCCTTTAACGCAGGCACGCCTTGTCGGACACCGACAAGCGCACAGTTCGCAGTAGAGTTGTACCGGGTTGATGCCTTAGAGCTTGTGGCTGCCCAACGCCAGGAACCGCTGGGGCGATACCTTGCGCAAGCGCGCGGCGAGAAAGATGCCGCCGAGCAGGGCCAGGGGGATGACGGCGCACAGGCTGTACGACAACAGCTTGCTGGCGCCCGTGAGCACATCGAAATGCGCCACCGCCAGTACCAGCACCATCAGTAATGCCAGGCAGGAGATCCCCGGCAGAATGCGCCCGCGCAAAACGCTGACGTTGAGCTCGGGATGCCGGTGAAAATACACACACACCGCGACCGAGGTCATCGCCATCAACAAAATCACGCACAGGGTGGCGAGGTTGGAGAACCAGGCGAACAGTTGCAGGATCGGGTCCGCATCCAAGGCGGCGAAGATCAGCACCACCACTGCCGCGATCAGGCTCTGCAAGGCCGAGCCCATATGCGGGCTCTGATGCACGCGGTGCGTGGTGCCCAGCAGACTGTGCAGCAGGCCGTCACGGCCGATCGCGTAGAAGTAGCGCGCGGCGGCGTTATGGAATGCCAACAGCCCGGCGTAGATACTGACCATGAACAGCACGCGGATGATCTGGGTCAGGTAAGGCCCGACGAAGTGATCGGACATGCCGTAGATAAAGGTCGTGGGGTCCTGTAATGCCTGCAGCATCGGCACGATCTTGTCCGCGCCCACGCCCACCACCATCGCCCAGACCGACAGCGCATAGAACCCACCGATCAACAGCACCGAACAGTAGGTGGCAATCGGAATGGTGCGCTGCGGGTTTTTCGCTTCCTCGCCGTAGATCGTCGTGGCCTCGAAGCCGATGAAGGCGGCGAAGCAGAACAGCAGGCCGATCGACGGCGTACCGCTGAACACATGCTGGCTGCTGAATGCGTCGAGATTGACCCCGCTGTCACCGCCGCTCTTGAGAATGGCGAAGTCGAGGGTGAGGATCGCCAGGTACTCGGCGATCACCACGACCGACAATACCCGGGCCGACAGATCAATCTTGCGATAACCGAGGACCGCAATACTGGCCATCGCCATCAGCGAATACGACCACCACGGCAACACCAGGCCAACCAAGCTCTCCATGGTGCCGCTGACCACGCCGCCGAACATGCCATACAGGGCGATCTGGAGAATGTTATAGGCAAACATCGCCAACACCGCCGCCGAGCCCCCGGCCAAACCGCCCAGGCCACGCGAGGTGAAGGCATAGAAACCGCCAGCGTTGGTGAGGTGCCGGGACATGGTGGTGTAACCCACCGAGAACGCCAATAGCACCAGCAAGGCGAGAAGCAGCAACGCCGGGGTGCCGGCACCGTTACCCAGCATGATGCCAATCGGAAAACCGCCGGCGATGACACTGAGCGGACTCGCCGCCGAAACCACGAAAAAGATGATGAAGCCGACACCCAGGGCGCCTCGCTTCAACTCCGTGGAGCTGTTGACCTGAATAGATACACTCATGTTATTGACCTTATTGTATGAGGCAGTCGCTGTGGGGTGGCTCCGATCAAGGCTCTATCGGCACCGGGTAGCGCTTTTATTTTTTGGCTTGCACGCTGTATTCGATCCTATGCCCCCCTACAAACCCCTCGCTATCCCAAATCGGTAGCATCGCCTGCACCGCCCCAAAACAGTTCAGCGTCCAGCACCGTTCCCCGCCGATTTGGGATAACCCCCCGGATGTTCATCCCTGCACTCTAGGGTCGCCGTGCTATGCCCGGATGTCGGCTAGCAACAATAAGAAACGACGGCGCCCACCAGGCTATTACAGCCCATAGAGCCCTCACGCGCAGGAACCCCCAGCCATGCCTTTTGCTCACCTGACTATTCAATGGCGCATCACACTCCTGAGCGGGCTGTGCCTGCTGGCCGTTGTCGCCGCATTGACCGGCGCCTCGCTGTACCAGAATCAACAAAGTGCAGAACTGCTCAAGGCACGCAGCACTCAGTTGCTGGCGCAAGCGGCCACGGAGCACTTGCAGGCCCAGGCGGTTGCCCACGGTCAGCAGGTTGCGCGGTTTTTCAATGAGACGGCGCTGTATGGCGAAGGCTTCGCGCAACAGGTCCTGCAACTGCGCGAACAAACCCTCAATGGCCACCTCTCGGCGACACAACTGCGCGAGACACTGGTGAACATTACTCGCCAGACACTGCTCAAGCGCGACAAAGTGCTCGGCCTGTACGTGGTGTTGCTGCCCGATGCGCTGGCAGGTGCCGACGCGCAGTTCACCGCGCAACGTGCGTTGGCAGGCAACGAAACAGGCCGGTTCGCGCTGTATTGGTCGCAGAGCCAACCGGGGCAGTTGGTCCAGGAAGTACTCACCGAGCCGCAAATCACCGCCAACCATGCGCCGGCGGGCAGTGAGCCGGAAAACGCCTGGTACGTCTGCCCGCAGGCCCAGGGCCGCACCTGTGTGGTGGCGCCCTATGAAAGCGAGGTGGAGGGCCGCAAAGTCCTGATGAGTAGCATTTCGATTCCACTGATCGCCAACGGCACGACGATCGGCGTGGTCGGCATGGACATCGGCCTCGACACCCTGCAGAAACTCGCGGCCAACCTGCGCCAGGATCTGTACCAGGGCGCCAGCGCAGTCAGCATAGTCGCAAACTCGGGCCAGGTGGCCGGGCGCAGTGGCGAGGTCTCGGGCGCCAGCATCGACATCAGTCAGGCCGTCCAGACCGTGGCGGGCAGCCCACCGTGGACGTTGCAGCTGAAGGTGCCGCAAGCCGTGGCGCAGGCCCCCGTTCGGCAGATGCAGAGCGAACTGGATGCCCAACGCCGCCAGGCCAATTGGCTCAACCTGGGCCTCGGTTTGCTCGCCAGTTGCCTGGGCATGCTGCTGATCTGGCTGGCGGCCTACGGCGTGACGCGCCCGCTGCTGAAGGTGGCCAGCCTGCTCGATGCGATTGTCGATGGCGACGGTGATCTCACCCAACGCCTGCCGGTGGCTCGCCACGATGAGCTGGGCGCACTGAGCAACGGTTTCAACCGTTTCCTGGACAAATTGCAGCCGATCATCCGCGACATCCAATCCGCCTCGCGGGACACGCGCACCAGTGCCGACACGTCCTCGGGCATTGCCCGGGAGGTCAGCGCAGGCATGCAGCGCCAGTACCGTGAAGTGGAACTGGCGGCGACCGCGCTGCATGAAATGAGCGCCAGTGCCCAGGAAGTGGCGCGCCACTCGCACTCTGCCGCCGACGCCGCGAGCGCCGCGGAAAGCGCGAGCCGCTCCGGTCAGGCCGTCTTCGCCAGCGCCGTACACAACATCGAACACCTCGACCAGCGCCTGGACGCCACACTCAAGCAGGTACACGCCCTCGCCGACAGCAGCAGCCAGATCAGCCAGGTGCTGGACGTGATCTGCACCCTCGCTCAACAGACCAATCTGCTGGCCTTGAACGCGGCCATCGAAGCGGCCAGAGCGGGCGAACAAGGGCGCGGTTTTGCGGTGGTGGCCGATGAAGTCAGGCACCTGGCCAGCAACACCCAGAGTTCGGTCGAACAGGTGCGCAACGTGATCGAGAGGTTGCAACAGCTGAGCCAGGAGGTGGTACACAGCACTCAACTGAGTCGCGAACAAGCCGGCAGCAGCGTGATCCAGGTGCAACAGACGCGTGCGGCGCTGCAGAACATCTCCCAGGCCGTGGACGTGATCGAGCAGATGAACCAGCAGATCGCCAGCGCCGCCCTGGAACAAAGCACCGTCGTGGACGATATCAGCCAGCGTGTCAGTGACATCCGAGGCATCAGCGAAACACTCACCACGCGCATGAACGAGGCCTCCAGGGCCAGTGACTCACTGCATGAAATGGCCAACCATCAACAGAACCTGGTGGGCCATTTCCGTGTGTGAGGGGCAATGCAGCACAACTGAGCTACAGTGGCCGGCCTTCGACACTTTACCCATCGAGCCCTGCCCATGACCGCTTCGCGACGCTGGTTGATCCTGGCCATTATTTCCAGCGCATTGCTGCTCATCGTGATTGACATGACCGTGCTGTACACCGCGTTGCCGACACTGACGCGCGAGCTCGGTGCGACGGCGTCGCAGAAACTGTGGATCATCAATATCTATGCGCTGATCGCCGCCGGGCTGTTGCTGGGCATGGGCACGCTCGGCGACCGCCTGGGGCATAAACGGCTATTTATCGGGGGCTTGAGTGTATTTGGGCTGTGCTCGCTGATCGCAGCCTTCTCGCCTTCGGCCAGCGTATTGATCGGCGCGCGGGGGTTCCTGGCGGTCGGCGCAGCGATGATGATGCCCGCCACATTGGCCCTGGTCCGGTTGACGTTCACCGACGAGCGCGAACAGGCCATGGCGTTCGGGATCTGGGCCTCGGTGGCCTCGGGGGGCGCGGCGTTCGGGCCGGTGGTGGGTGGCCTGTTGCTGGAGCATTTCTGGTGGGGCTCGGTGTTTCTGATCAACGTGCCGATTGTGCTGCTGGCGTTGCTCGTCGGCGTGCTGTTGATCCCCGACCACCCGGGAAACCCCGAACGACGTTGGGATTGGCTGGGTTCGCTGCAGGTGATGATCGGGTTGATCAGCATGGCGTATGCCGTCAAGGAACTCGGCAAACGGGTGCCCTCCTTCGACGCCATGCTGGTGGCGGTCGTGCTCGGTGCGCTCTGCCTCACACTGTTCATTCGGCGCCAACGCCGAGCGACGCAACCGATGCTCGATCTGTCGTTGTTCAGCACGCCCGGATTCAGAAATGCCGTGATTGCAGCGCTCGTGTCCGCCGCCGCCTTGATTGGCATGGAACTGGTGTTCAGCCAGCGCCTGCAGCTGGTGCTGGGCCTGTCGCCGCTGGACGCGGCGCTGTTCATCCTGCCGCTGCCACTGGGTTCCTTCGTCGCCGGCCCGCTTGCCGGCTACTACCTGCCGCGCCTGGGCAACCAACGCATGCTGTTCTGGACATTGCTGCTGTCAGCCGCCGCGATGCTGGCCTATGTGTCGCTGTACAACGCCGCAGTGCCGCTGCAAATCGTCAGCCTGGCGCTGCTGGGCCTGACCATGGGGGCGGCACTGACCGCAGCGTCGAGCACTATCATGCTCAGCGTGCCCGCCGACAAGGCCGGCATGGCCGCCTCCCTTGAGGAAGTCTCGTTCGAACTGGGCGGTGCGGTGGGCGTGACACTGGCAGGCAGCCTCTTGTCAGCGATCTACGCGTACTCGACAGGCCTGATGATCCCGTCATGGCTGAGCCGAAACCCCATGACATTCGAGAGCCTCGACGACGCGCTGAAAGTCGCCGAGACCTTGTCACCCGAGGGCGCCGCCATGCTGACGGCGTTCGCCCGTGCGGCGTTTGATGCAGGCTTCGTGGTCGTGCTGGTGACGATGGCGGTACTGCTGTTGATGGCCGCGCTGCTGGTCAAGCTGAGCCGGCAGGCGCAGTGAAACCGCGCCCTTGGGCTCGATCAGCGGCTCACCACACGGCGATATGCGAATCCGTCCGCGGCTCGGTCCCCCCGCACAGCACGCCGCTGACCGGGTCGCGCAGAATGATCTGCCCACGCCCGTAGTCGGTCAGGTCGCTGTCGGTCTGCACCTTATGCCCGCGCCGCGCCAGTGCATTGACCAAGTCCCGCGAAGCGCCGTGTTCGATGCCGACCTTCATGTCGCCCAGCCATTGCCAGCGCGGTGCGTCCAGGGCCGCCTGGGGGTTGAGGCCGAAGTCCACCAGGTTCATCACCATCTGCACATGGCCCTGGGGCTGCATGTAGCCGCCCATCACGCCGAACGGTCCGAGAGCCTGGCCGTCCTTGGTGAGAAAGCCCGGGATGATGGTGTGGAAGGTTTTCTTGCCCGCGGCCAGGCAGTTGGCGTGGGCCGGATCGAGGCTGAATTCCTGCCCGCGATTCTGCAGGGCGATGCCGCTGTCGGGCAGCACCACGCCGGAGCCGAAGCCGTGGTAGTTACTCTGGATGAACGAAACCATATTGCCTTCGGCGTCCGCCGTGGCCAGGTATACCGTGCCGCTGGCGTGGGGGTCGCCGGGCTTGGGCGGCTGCGCCTGTTCACCGATCTGGCTGCGGCGGCGCGTGCTGTAGGCGTCGCTCAGCAGATCGGCCACCGCCACACGCATATGCTGGGGGTCGGTGATGTAGTGCAGGCCGTCGCTGTAGGCGAGCTTCATCGCTTCCAACTGACGGTGCCAGGTCTGTTGGCTGTCGCGGTGATCGAAGCTGAAGCCTTCAAGGATCTTCAGCGTCATCAACGCCACCAGCCCCTGCCCGCTCGGCGGAATTTCCCAGACGTCCACGCCGCGATAATTGATATGGATCGGCGCCACCCACTGCGCGCGGTAATCCTTGAGGTCGCTGGCGCGCAGGTAACCGCCGCTGGCGCGGGAGTGCGCGTCAAGGCGCTCGGCCAAGGCGCCGCGATAGAGGCTTTCGCAGCGGGTCGCGGCGAGTTCTTCCAGCGTGTGGGCCTGGGCCGGGTTGCGGAAGATCTGCCCGGCCTGTGGTGCGCGCCCGTCGATCAGGAACGTGTCGAACCAGGCGTCCAGCACCGCGTCGCGATGGGGGCTGAATTCATTCAGGGCGATCTGCCATTGATGGGCGACCACCGGCGACACGGGGAAACCGTCGCGCGCCAGGCTGATCGCCGGTTGCAGCAGTTCGGCAAAGGGCAACTTGCCGAAGCGTTGCGACAGCTCCGCCCAGGCCGATGGACAACCGGGCACGGTGACCGGTGTCCAGCCGTACAGCGGCATCCGCTCATGGCCCGCCGCCTTGACCGCCTCGATGTTCAAGGCGGCCGGCGCGTGGCCGTTGCCGTTCAGGCCGTGCAACTGGCCCTTGCACCACACCAGGGCAAAGGCATCGCCGCCCAGGCCGCAGCCGGTGGGTTCCACCACGGTGAGCGCCGCCGCCGTGGCGATGGCGGCATCGATGGCATTACCGCCCTTTTGCATGATCTCGATCCCGGCCTGGGCGGCCAGCGGTTGGGACGCCGCGACCATGCCGCGACGGGCGAAGACGCTTTGGCGTTGCGACGGATAAGGGTACTCGTGAGCAGAAAATTTCAACATGGCAAAGGCTCTTCAAAAAAAGTCATAACACGCGGCTGAGAAAGGCTCGGGTACGCGGATGGCTGGGGTGGCTGAAGATCTGTTCCGGCGGGCCCTGCTCGATCAGTTCGCCCTGATCGAGCACCACCACGCGGTCGGCCACTTCACGGGCGAAGCCCATCTCATGGGTGACCACCACCATGGTCATGCCCTCCTCGGCCAGTTCCTTCATCACCTGCAGCACTTCGCCGACGGTTTCCGGGTCGAGGGCGCTGGTGGGCTCGTCGAACAGCATCGCCTGGGGCTTCATCGCCAGCGCGCGGGCGATCGCCACCCGTTGCTGCTGGCCGCCGGAGAGCATCGACGGGTAATGGCTGGCCTTGTCCGCCAGGCCGACCCGCGCCAGCAGGCCACGGGCCTGTTCCAGCGCTTGCGCACGCGGCGTGCCGAGCACCTGGATCGGCGCTTCGATGATGTTTTCCAGCGCGGTCATGTGCGGGAACAGGTTGAAACGCTGGAACACCATGCCGATGTCGCGGCGCTGACGGGCGATGTTGCGCTCTGAATCGCGCACCAGGCTGCCGTCGCTGCGCTCGCAATAACCCATGGCGCGACCGTTGACGCGGATGCGCCCGCCCTGGATGTCTTCCAGCAAATTGATGCAGCGGATAAAGGTGGTCTTGCCGGAGCCGGAGGCGCCGATCAGCACCACCACTTCGCCACGGCGTACTTGCAGCGAGATGCCCTTGAGAATCGGCAATGTACCGAACGACTTGTGGATATCCAGCGCTTCGATGATCAGTTCTTCACTTTGGTGCGCCATGGTTAACGTCCCCTCAGCAGTTTCAGGGTGCTGCGCCCGAACAGGCGGCTGGACGCCGTCGGCGGCGCGGTGGGCCGGTCGGACTGGCTGAAGCGCGTCTCCAGCCAGCGTTGGAAAAAGCCCCACAGTGTCGTCAGCGTCAAGAAGTAGAGGGCGACCACCAGGTACAGCTCAAATACGCGGAAGGTCGCCGAGGTGATCATCTGCGTACTGAGCAGCAGCTCCTGCACACCGATCACGCTGACCAGGGTGGTGTTCTTGAGCATCACGTTGAACTCGTTGCCCAGCGGCGGCACGATCACCCGGAAGGCCTGGGGCAGCACAATGCGCCGCATCAGCTTGGCGAAGCCCATGCCCAGGGAACGCCCGGCTTCGTATTGGCCCTTGTCCACCGCGCCGATACCGGCACGGATGATCTCGGCCATGTACGCGCCTTCGTTGAGGCCCAGGGCGATGATGGCCGCCTGGATATTGCCGGGCACGATCAGGCCGAACAGCTCGATGTCCTCGAAGCGGAAAATCCCGCCCGCCGCCAATGCGGTGTACAGAAACACGATCTGCACCAGCAACGGCGTGCCGCGCATCAACCACACATAAAAGCGTACCGGCAGGTGCAACAGCGGGTTCTTCGACAAGCGCAACAGCGCCGCCGCCAGCCCCAGCACGCAGCCGAGCAGCATCGCCAGCACGCTGATCAGGCAGGTCAACCAGAGCCCGGTGAGGTACACCCCGCTGGGCTGCAGCAGGTACTGCCAGAACACATCCCAATTGAAATTCATCGCAGGTTTGCCTCAGTCGAGTGTGTCGCTGCTGACATGCCATTTGTCCAGCAACCGCACGTAGCTGCCATCGCTGCGCATGTCGCTGATGATCTGCTGCACGGCGGCGGTCAGTTGCGGGTCGTCCTTGCGCATGCCCAGGCCAGTGAGGATGCGACTGAACGCCGGCACGCCTTCCTGGAACAGGTCCGGGGCCATGGCCGCGTAGTAACCGGCGGTTTCCACGGTGGTGCCGTAGGCGTCGACCTGGCTGATGCGCAGGGCCTGGAACGCGTCGGTGTCGGTGTTGTAGACCACCAGCTTCATCGGTGGCTTGCCGGCCTTGGTCAGGCTGTCGTTGTGGGTGTCCAACAGGGTCTTGATGGTGGAACCGTTGAGCACCGCCACTTTGTGCGCGGACAGGTCATCCAGGGTCTTGATGCCCTTGGGGTTGCCCTTGGGCACCACCACCGACTGGCTGGAATACATGTAGTTGACGATGTCGATCACCTGTCGCCGTTCGGGCTTGTCGAACAGTTGATCGACAATCATGTCGCACTGCTGGGCGAGCAACGCCGGCACCAGCCCGGAGAACGGAATCACCCGCCATTGCACCTGTTTGTCGCCCAGGCGCTTGGCGATTTCCACGCCGAGGTCGACGGTGAGCCCGCGCGGTTTCTGGGTTTCGTCGAAGGACACCAGGGGCGGTGAATCCATCCCCGAGCAGTAGATGAGCTTATCGACTTTCTGCAGACGCTCCGGCACCTGGGGCGCAGCGAAGGCCCATGGGGTACAGAGGCCGAGAGAGAGAGCCACCAGCAAGGCGCGGCGTTTATGCATGACCAGACACTCCAGTTCGTTGAATAACGGGGGCAGGACTCAACGTCAACACACAGGCGGGCTTGGGCCCGCTTCTATTGTTCCGATTGCAGGAATTGAATCAGCGCCGGCACGGTGCCTTCGATGTGCTCGCGCACCACGGCTTCGGCGCGCGCCGCGTCACCGGCACGGATGGCGTCGAGGATCACCGCGTGTTCCTGGCGCGCGCTGAGGGGTTTCTCACCGTGTTGCAACCACAAGCGCATGGGCGCCTCGACCAGTGAGTACAACGCCGAAATCTGCTTCATCAGCCGCGGCCGGCCGCTGAGGCTGCACAGGTATTCATGGAACGCGCGGTGCCGGCTGACCCACACGGCGCTTTCGTCGCGGTAGTCGTCCATTTCGTCCAGCAAGCGCTCCAGGGCCGCCAGTTGGCGCTCGCCGATACGACCGACCGCAACACGCACCGCCAGGCCTTCGAGGGCGCTGCGCATCTCGAAGACTTCGTGCAGCTCATCGATATCCAGGCCGCCGACGATGGCGCCGCGGTTGGGGCGCAAGGTCACCAGGCCCTGGGCATCCAGGCGGCGGAACGCTTCGCGCACCGGCATGCGGCTCATACCGATTTCACTGGCGATGTCTTCGGCAATCAGGCGGTCGCCCTTGCGGTAGCGGCCGCCGCAAATGGCATTGAGCAGGAAGTTGTAGGCCTCTTCCTCGGCAGTCAGGGGCTGACGGTCAACGTAAGCGGGGGCAAATTGCATTCGGCGGTACCTTTGCATTTTTGTATCCAATTATCCATAAATTCAAAAATGCACGAGGCGTGCCAGGTTCTGGCCTGTCGACTTAAGTGATTGATTTAGATGTAGTCGTCGGATACTTCGCAGTCGCCCATCCGATCCTGTCCGGACGATGTGCTACTAAAGAGGACAGTCCATGCACTATCCGTGAGCAGATCGGCAGCACCGTAACAACTGGATCGTCAGGCCCGCGCGCAGACGGCGATGGCGGCACGTGCGGTGTGCGACGGTAACTCGGCGAACAGCGCGTGGTACTCCGCGGCGAAATGGCTGAGGTGATAGAAGCCCCATTGGGCAGCGATATCGCCGATCGAGAGCTCCGACGCGCGGGTGGACATCAAGGTCCGGCGCACACCGTTGAGCCTCACGGAGCGCAGGTAGTTCAGGGGCGTGGTCTCGGCGACCGCGCGAAAGCTGTTCTGCACGGTGCGGCGACTGACTTGCAGGCGCTGGCACAAGTCGTTCACGCTGGGCACGCTGTTCAACTGCGCCGTCGCCAGACGGTGGCATTTCTCGACGATGAAACTGCCCGTGGAACTTGGGCTGCGTTGCTGCTTGTCACAGGCCGGGTCGGTCAAGAGTTGCAGCAGCTCGCCAAGCATGGCCTGTTCCAACGCCTGCTCCCGCTCGCGGTCTCGCGTGCTGTCGAGCGCTTCGTGCATCAGGGCCTGGGAGAACATCGCCAGCAAGCGCCGACGAGCGCCGGCAACGCGCTGCGTGGACACCCTGATCACCGGCTGACGCAGCAACTGGCCGACCTCCTTCGCCGACGCCGTTTGCGCCAGTGCCTGCTCGAACAATTCACGCTCGAACGTGATGGACAACAACTCCATGCCCATCGGCATATGGAACATGAACTCCTCGCCACCGTGAAGGAAGAACAGGCTGCTGTCGTCCACCTCCCGCCCTTGCATCCGAACCGAACCCGGCACGGTGATCGGCACGGCAAAACACATCTTGCCTCGCGGCGCCGCGCCGTGTTGCACGACGCGCTGGTTAATCTGCTCGCGAAACACATGGCAACCGGCAGTCGACAGTTGCATGAGCGAACTCTCAGCCGAACCCGCGGTTAATTGACTGTAGTCCTGGCTCCATTCCTCGATGGTGGCCGCATGCACATGGATATCTTGAAAGTGGCTGATGAGCGGGTTTTTCATGGTGCCGAAAGCCTCTGCCAATATTCTTTTTTTTTGAGCATTCTTCCCGGCGATATTCGCACATAGCGCAAAACCTGCACATTCCTTTGTGCACGCCTCAATTCGCGGGGCGGCGCGCTCACGGCAGCCGTCTCAAGTGCCAATTCGGGCTAACGGCAAGCGGCGCGCCATAGGGATGATCGGCATACCTGAATCCTTGCACTGCGCGGATGCCCCGCGAGGCACTGGCCTCCTTCAAGGCTTGAGCGGTTCACACCGGTCCTCCATCACTTAGGCCTCAAACATGACTGAACATTTGAATCACTTCATCGCCGGCACTGGCGTCGAAGCCTCCGACGGCCGGCGCATTGCCCTGGTCAACCCCGTGACAGAACAGGTGTACGGCAGCTGCGCACGCGGCACGGCCGAAGACGTGGATCGCGCCGTAGCCGCCGCGCAGCGCCAACTCGAACATGGCGCCTGGCGCCAGCTCGATGGCGCCCAGCGCGGGCGGCTGCTGGTGAAACTGGCAGACCTGGTAGAGCGTGACACCGACGTGCTGGCCGACCTGGACGCCGACGCCATCGGCCGTTCGCCGCTCGAACCGCGCCGGCTGGACGTCCCCAACGCGGTCGCCAACCTGCGTGCCGCCGCCGGCTGGGCCAACCAGTTGGAGGGGCGCACCATTCCCACTGGCGGCTACTTCGGCACCAAGACGCTCTCGTACACAGTCCGCGAGCCGGTGGGCGTAGTCGGTGCGATCGTGCCCTGGAACTCGCCGCTGATGATCACCGTCTGGAAACTCGCGGCGTTGCTCGCCGCCGGCTGCACCGTGGTCATCAAGCCTTCGGAAGAAACGCCGCAGTCCGCCCTGCACCTGGCCGCGCTGGCTCAGGAAGCGGGTTTCCCCGATGGCGTGATCAACGTGGTCACCGGCTACGGCGCCGAGGTGGGCCGTGCGTTGTGCGAACACCCGCACGTCGCCAAGATCAGCTTCACCGGCAGCCCCGAGGCGGGACGCGAGATCCAGCGCACCGCCGGTGTGCTGTTCAAGCACGTGGCCTTGGAACTGGGCGGCAAGAGCCCGCAGATCGTCTTCGACGACGCGCCCTTTGACGACGCGCTGCGCGGTTGCACCCTCGGGTTGTTCGCCAACCAGGGCCAGGTCTGTGCCGCCGGCTCGCGCATTTTGGTGCAGCGCGGCATTGCCGAGCGTTTCGCCGCAGCGCTGGCCGAGGCGGCGCGAGCGGTCAAGGTCGGCGATCCGCGCGAACCCGGCATACAGATGGGCCCGGTGGCCAAGAAAGCGCAATTCGATCGCGTTAACCGTTACATCCAACTGGGCATCGACCAAGGCGCTACTCTGCTCGCCGGCGGTGTATCGACGCCTGAGCGCGGCTGGTTTGTGCGGCCGACGATCTTCGCCAACGCCAACAACGAGATGGCGATCGCCCGCGACGAAATCTTCGGCCCCGTCGGCACCGTGATCACGTTCGACAGCGAAGAAGAGGCTGTCGCACTGGCCAACGATTCCACCTACGGCCTGGCGGCCACGGTGTGGACCACCGACCTGGCGCGCGCGCATCGCGTGGCCGCGGCGGTGAAGGTCGGCGCCGTGGGTGTCAACTGCTGGAGCCCGCTGGATGCCAACCTGCCCTGGGGCGGTGTCAAGACCAGTGGCATCGGACGCGAGGGCGGTTTCGGCGGCGCGATGGCCTACACCGAGGAGAAGGTCATCACCGTGCTGCTGCCCACCTGAAAAAAAAACCGGGCCTGATCGCCCCGCCGCCGCTGAGGCCTTTGATACCCATGGAGAGACCACGATGAACCCGACTGACGAACAGAGCACCGATCGGTATCCGACGTCCCTGCGCATGTTGCATTGGCTGCGCGCCGCACTCGTCGCCGGCCTGCTCTGGGCCGGCTGGCATATGACCGGCATGCCTGACGAAGTGGCAAGCAAGTTCGAGCTCTATTACCCCTGGCACAAGTCCTTCGGGGTGCTGACGTTCCTGGTGGTGCTGGTTCAGATCGCCCTGCGGTTGCACAGCCCCAGGCTGCCACAGCCGCCGGGAACGCTGGCGAAGCATGAGCGGTTTGTGTCGAGACTGGCGCAACGCGTGATGTATGCGCTGCTCGTGATCGTGCCGCTGATGGGTTACTCGATGTCGAGCACCTACACGATGAGCGACGGGGTGTTCTTTTTCGGGATCAACCTGCCGGAGCTGCTGGCGAAAAATGACGACTGGTTCGTCGTCTTCCAGTGGCTGCACAAGGTACTTGCGTATACCTTGCTCGGGCTGATCCTGTTGCACATCGCCGGTGCGCTCAAGCACCGCTTCTACGACAAAGACCCTCGTAGCGACGTGCTGCGCCGCATGTTATGAATTGGCGCACGCCAACAACGCCGGCCAGCAGCGAACCCAACGCTGGAAGTTGACTGCCGACGCGTTACCTCTCAGGCTGACCACGCGCCGCCTCGCCCGCTCGGTGCGTGGTGGCTGACGTTCCCCGACCCACCGTTACACAGGCAGGTACCCATTTGAAGTGGAGCAGTAACGCGTGGAATTAAGACAACTGCGCTATTTCGTCAACATTGTCGAACACGGCAGCCTGGGCCGCGCAGCCCTTGAGCTGGACGTGGGCGTGTCGGCGCTGAGCCAGCAGATCGCCAAACTCGAAAGCGAACTCTCGACCCGCCTGCTGAACCGCACGACCACCGGCGTCACACCGACCCCGGCCGGCATGGCGTTCCTGCACCATGCGCAGTTGTGCTTGAGGCAAGCCGAGAATGCGATCCTGGCGGCACACCGTGGGCGGATGAGCGGGTATGTCACCGTGGGCTTGCCGCCCACCACGGCCACGGTGCTTGCCCTGCCCTTGATCAATGCGATGCGCGCGCGGTATCCGGATATTCAGTTGCACCTGATCGAGATGCTGTCCGGGCATCTGGCCACGCAACTCAATGCCCGGCAGATCGATCTGGCCATTTTATTTCAACTTGAAGGGGGCAAGCGCTGGAGCGTGACGCCGCTGCTTGACGAGAAACTGTTTGTCATCTGCTCGCCGCACTTGCCGGATGCCCCGCAAGGAAGCTCTGTGCAAATGGCGGACCTGGGGCAACTGCCACTGGTGATGCCGAGTGCGCAACACGGTTTGCGCTCAACGCTGATGGCGGCGTTCGAGCGGTCGGGGTTGACGCCCAACATCATCATGGAGGTGGATGGCCTGGCCGTGTTGATGAACGCTGTACGCGCCGGCCACGCGGCCACCATCCAGCCCGGCGCGGCGGTGGCGCTTAAAGGCGAGTCGGGGCTTTCGGTGGTGGAAATCGCCGATGCTCATGTCGGCCGGCGAAACCTGTTGGCGACACTGCCGGATGATGAGCTGGCGCCCGCGGCACTCGCGGCGCGGCTGGTCATCACCGATGTGGCGCGGCAGTTGGTGATCGATCATCAATGGCCGGGCGCCTCGTGGATCGAAGACATCACGCCCTGATCTCCAGCCGCCCTCGCCCGCGCTTCAGGGCCAGCGGCAACCCGCAAAGCCTTTACGAAAACTAAACACCCCAACCACTAACGCGCCTTTCGACCCAACGCTCGCTGCCCTAAGGTCTCGCCACTCGCGAGGAGCCCTTCGTTCACGCCTCCTCGCGATCGAGGAGTGATGATGATCGACGTATTAGTCATTGGCGGCGGCAATGCCGCCTTGTGCGCGGCGTTAATGGCCCGAGAGGCCGGCGCCAGCGTGATGTTGCTTGAAGGCGCGCCCAAAGCCTGGCGCGGCGGCAACTCGCAACACACCCGCAACCTGCGCTGCATGCACGACGCGCCCCAGGATGTATTGGTCGAGGCCTACCCCGAAGAGGAGTATTGGCAGGATCTGCTGAAAGTCACCGGCGGGATGACCAACGAGAAGCTCGCTCGTCTGGTCATCCGCGCCTCATCGAACTGCCGTGACTGGATGCGCGCCCATGGCGTGCATTTTCAGCCGTCGTTGTCCGGCGCGCTGCATGTCGCGCGCACCAACGCGTTTTTCATGGGCGGCGGCAAGGCGTTGGTGAATGCGTATTACCGCAGCGCCGAGCGGTTGGGCGTGAACATCCGCTACAACGCGCAAGTGACCGACATCGAATTGAACGGGGGAACATTTGTCGCGGCCCACCTGAGCGCGCGCGATGCCGAAGGGCAACGTCTGCCCGCCGAACGTATCCAGGCCAGGACGTGCGTGCTGGCGGCGGGCGGGTTCGAATCCAACCGCGAATGGCTGCGTGAAGCGTGGGGGCAAAACGAGCGCGGCGAGTGGCCTTCGGACAACTTTCTGATTCGCGGCACACGCTTCAATACCGGCGTACTGCTGCGGCGCATGCAGCAACTGGGCGCCGATTTTATCGGCGACCCGACCCAGGCGCACATGGTGGCCATCGACGCCCGCGCACCGTTATATGACGGCGGCATCTGCACGCGTATCGATTGTGTATCGCTGGGCGTGGTGGTCAATCGCGACGGCGAGCGCTTCTATGACGAGGGCGAGGATTTCTGGCCCAAGCGCTATGCGATCTGGGGGCGCCTGGTCGCGGGGCAGCCCGGTCAACAGGCCTACTCGATCATCGACCAACAGGCCATCGGTCGGTTCATGCCGCCGGTGTTTCCGGGCACCAAAGCCAACTCGCTGGAAGACCTGGCGCGCCAGCTGAAGCTCCCGGTGACGCCATTTGTCAGCACCATCCAGGCCTACAACGCGGCCTGCCGCGTCGGTACGTTCGACCACACCGCCCTGGACGATTGCCGCACCGAAGGTTTGACGCCCGCCAAAACCCATTGGGCCCGCCCATTGGTCAAGCCCCCCTTCTGCGCCTACCCGCTCAAGCCGGGCGTGACCTTCACCTATTTAGGCCTCGCCACCGACGCTACCGCCGCCGTTCGCTTCAATGGCCAGGCGAGCCCGAACCTGTTCGTCGCCGGAGAAATGATGGCTGGCAACGTATTGGGCAAGGGCTACACCGCCGGCATCGGCATGGCCATCGGCACCGCATTCGGTCGCATTGCCGGCGTGCAAGCCGCCGCCGCGGCCGGTTTCATCACCCGTTCATCCCAGGAGCCGCAACATGCAGCTGTTTGATCCCAAGGCGCCGGGCACGCTGATTCCCGTCCTCAACCTTGATGAAAGCGAAGTCCAGCGACAAATGACGGTCTGCAATGCCTGCCGTTATTGCGAGGGCTTCTGCGCGGTATTCCCGGCCATGACCCGACGCCTGGAATTTTCTCAGGCGGACATCCATTACCTGGCGAACCTTTGCCATAACTGCGGCGCGTGCCTGCATGCTTGCCAGTACGCCGCACCGCATGAATTTGCGATCAATGTGCCCAAGGCCATGGCCAAAGTCCGCCTCGACACGTATGCCGAGTACGCCTGGCCGCAAGCGATGGGCACGTTATACCGGCGCAACGGGCTGACCCTGGCGCTGGCATCCGGCGCGGGGCTGGCGCTGTTCCTCTGCCTGACGTTGATGATGATGGGCAATCTGTTCACGGCAATGCCCGGGGGGAATTTCTACGGGATCTTCCCGCATAACACGCTGGCGCTGATGTTCGGCGCAGTGTTTGGTTTCGCGGTGCTTGCATTGGCGATCGGCGTGCGGCGCTTTTGGCGCAATGTCTCGCCGGTCGAGGCCTCCCGCGAGCAAACAACATCGGCGGCCCTGGAAGCGAGCGCCAATGTGGCCACGCTCAAGTACCTGGATGGTGGCCACGGCGAGGGCTGCAATAACGCCGATGATCGATTCACCTTGTGGCGGCGGCGCTTCCATCACTTCACCTTCTACGGCTTCATGCTGTGCTTCGCCGCCACCGGCGTGGCCACGCTCTACCATTTCCTGCTGGGCTGGTCGGCGCCCTACCCCGTCTTGAGCGTGCCGGTGATGCTCGGCATCGTCGGCGGGTTCGGGTTGCTGGTCGGCCCGGCGGGGCTCTTGTGGTTGAACCTGCGGCGCAACGCCGAACACGGCGATGAACAGCAGAAGCCCATGGATCGCGGCTTCATCGCACTGTTGTTTCTCGTCAGCGCCAGCGGCCTGGCACTCCTGGCGTTTCGCGAAAGCATGGCCCTGGGCCTGTTGCTGGCGATCCATCTCGGCCTGGTCATGGCTTTTTTCCTGACCATGCCCTACAGCAAATTCGCCCACGGCATCTTCCGCAGCGCCGCGCTGCTCAAATACTCCATCGAAAAACGTCAACCCAACCCCATCAACGCCGCAAGCGACTGATCGTCAAGACCGTCATTCCAAAAACAAGATTGATCACCACGGTAGCCATAATGAAAACAACAACACAAAACACCCCGTCCAAGGGTTCGAAACTGGGCGCCATCCTGCGGGTCACCAGCGGCAACTTTCTCGAACAGTTCGACTTCTTTCTGTTCGGGTTCTACGCGACCTACATCTCCCAGACGTTCTTTCCTGCCACCAGCGACTTCGCTTCGCTGATGATGACCTTCGCCGTATTCGGCTCCGGGTTCCTGATGCGTCCGCTGGGCGCTATCGTGCTGGGGGCGTACATCGACAAGGTGGGACGGCGCAAGGGCCTGATCGTAACGCTGTCGATCATGGCGGCCGGGACGGTATTGATTGCGCTCGTGCCCGGTTACGCCAGCATCGGAGTGGCAGCACCGGTATTGGTGTTGATGGGACGACTGTTGCAGGGCTTCTCCGCCGGGGCGGAGATGGGGGGCGTTTCGGTGTACCTGGCTGAAATCGCCACGCCGGGCCGCTGCGGGTTCTACACCAGTTGGCAATCGGCCAGCCAACAAGTGGCGATCATTCTTGCGGCAGCGCTGGGTTACACGATCAACGCGTCCATGGCAGCCGCCGAGGTAGCTGCCTGGGGCTGGCGCATCCCGTTCTTTATCGGCTGCGTGATCATCCCGTTCATCTTCATCATTCGCCGTTCGTTGCAGGAAACCGAGGCGTTCAAAGCACGCAAGCATCACCCAACGGCCAATGAAGTGTTCCGCTCAATGCGCGACAACTGGCGCACGGTACTGGCTGGCGGTCTGTTGGCGTCGATGACCACCACCACGTTCTACCTGATCACCGTCTACACCCCGACTTTCGGCCGTTCGGTACTGAACCTGAGCACCACCGACAGCCTGGTGGTCACGCTCTTCGTCGGCCTGAGCAACTTCATTTGGTTGCCCATCGGCGGCACACTCTCCGACCGTATCGGCCGGCGCCCGTTATTGCTGGCGATCTCTTTGTTGTGCCTATGCACCGCTTACCCCGCCATGCATTGGCTGGCCGCCGCGGCCAGCTTCGAACGACTCCTCAGCGTGCTGCTGTACTTCTCGTTCTTCTTTGGCATTTACAACGGCGCAATGGTCGCCGCGCTGACTGAGGTGATGCCACAGAACGTCAGGGTCGTCGGGTTCTCCCTGGCGTTCAGCTTGGCGACTGCAGTGTTTGGCGGCTTTACACCCGCCGTATCCACCCTTTTGGTGCAAGTAACCGGCGATAAGGCATCACCGGCCTACTGGCTGATGTTTGCGGCGTTGTGCGGGTTCACGGCGACGACGATCTTGTATCGCAAGCAAAACGCGGTGACGGTCAACGCCTGATAAGCGCGGTATCCCTGCAGGGCAGCCTCAGATTTTGAATTGCCCCAGCAAGCCTTGCAGGCGGCTGCCGATCGCATACAACTCGTCGACGGTCTGGACTGGTTGGCAACCGCGTCGATCGCGCGTGCGATCTGATGCACTCCGCGGTTGATCTCTTCAGCCACCGCGGTTTGCACCTCCGCGGCACTCGCGATTTGCGCGTTCATTGCATTGATCGTGGCGATCAGTTCGACCGTAAAATAGGGCTCAGCTTCGAATGGCACTTACTTAACCGTCTTCGGGTGCCCATTTCTCCGCACCTCAGCCCTTGCCGATCGACGTGCTTGCATCAGCATGGGGTAAGGCTTGGATCTTCGTTTTAAAGCACGAGGCTCCATCCTGCCAGGCCGGTTTCCAACACGTTTGCAAGCAATCAACTCGAGCAGACTCAACAACTCATCGCCGTATTCGCCAGCCCCATACAGCCTCAACGCAAGGCACAGCTGAAGACATGCTTGAAGCTCAGTTCTCGCGGTAAACAATCCGCTAACAGAGCGGATTGGGCCATGATCATCCGAATCAGATTGTGCGCCAGCAGATAAATCCATAGCTCTTTGACGGCCATGCCAGGTGTCTTGCAGCTCAGCATTTCAAGTCTCAACGTTGTCTTGAGATTGCGTAGATCCAGCTCAACATGCCATCGGCCCTTATACAGCGATTCGAGAGCTGCTTTCGGTACTTGCTGCGGACAGCTCAAGGGCGTCACCAGGTTTTTTCCGCCGGTTTTCAGTTCAGGTACTGTCAGTGTCTCTGGCGCATCGTCGTAACAGCGCTGACTCATCCAGGAAGGCCGCTGCTTGGACTTTTTCAATTCTATAAATAAATCTGTCCCCTTTTCCACGGGAGTACGTTAATAGCTGTCCTATTACAGATCTCGTCGACGACAGCTATGAGCATCACCAGCGAAGAACGTGATTTTTTCATTACCCTGGGCGAACGCATTGCCCGCCTGCGCAAAGAACACGGCATCACCCAAACCCAACTGGCTGAACGGCTGGGCGTGTCTCCGCAGACTATCCAAGCCTATGAGTCCGGCAAGCGGCGTATCCAGGTAGCGGCGTTGCCAGAGCTGGCCCGGCTGCTTTCGACCACACTCGAAGAACTGTTTGGTCAGCAGCAGGAAACCACTGTGCGTAAGCGTGGCCCTGCTCCGAAATGGCAACAGCAACTGGAAGCCATCGACCAGCTACCTAAGAGCCAGCAGAAATTTGTGGCGCAGATGCTCGATGCCCTGATCGCTCAGGCCACGACTAAAGCGAGCAGCGAAGGACGGGAGGTTTTGCAGTAAGCAGATAAAACAACACCGGCACGAGGCCGGTGTCAGATCAACTCGAAACCTCTACACATTAGGTGCACCGACTAAAAGCCAAGCGTAAGGCCGCACCTACATCGGAAGGACTACTACCGCTGGGGATAATGACATAGTCACTCTCACTTAGTCCCTTACCACTCCAGGCTTCTAGCTTTTCGTGATGGCTGGGGCGAATAGTGATCTGATCACTCTTACTTTCGATACTGCATTTTTTCATATCTTTAAATAAAGCACGCTTGGTCTTGTAGCCATAGCGCTCCAAAGTGTTGCCAACCCATTGATCATATCGTTGATTGGTCAGGTTGTAGTCGTAGAGTTCCATATCAAAAGTAGCTTCAGGATGAATCCAAACATCCTTACGCGGCTCGGGAAGCACAAATCGGCTATGGGCCAACGCATCCAATACCACAACACCTAACTCTTGATCACTGATTTCAGGGCTGGCGTGATGCTCGACACCCTGTGGATCAGCTCGACTACTCCGATAGCCAGAATAAGTTTTAACGTAAATAAATTCCTTATTGACTCCTGCATCCGCCCAGGCTGTTTTCACGACATCGTTCATCTTAATTCACCTTGGTAATTTTTACCGTAATGCCTTTGCTCTGACCATATTCAATGGCTCTATTGATTTGTTCCCATTGAGCGCTAGTCGTGGCTTCAGGAATGGCAACTTGTAATTCGCGAGCGGTAATTTGACTTGAAGTAACTGTCACACCCTTCAAGCCAGATTCAGAAAAATTAGCAGCGGCATCAATATTTCCTTTGAGCGATGAATATACTTGGCTCGGATTAGCAAGTTTGGCAGCAGTCGTCGTATCAAGTGTTTTGGCGCTGGTCGCTATACCAGTGGTTTCGTCAAAAAAGTCAAACGTCTTGAAGTTAGGCGGTAGTCGAGAGCCTGCTGGCAGTTGCGTCCCAAGGTAATCCTCCCAAGGCATTCCTTGACCTTGAATACCCTTGCCCCACTCAATCCCAGTAGTAGCACGGTCTACCGCCCCGCCAGTTGCTTTTGCACCAACAGTATCACCCGACGCGAATTTCGTTGTCTACACGCGCAACGCCAGACAGGACGCGGCCTGCGAGCCGGTCGGCCTAGCTGATTCGCGGTCGCTGAACAAAACCACCCCGACGCGGGTTTTGAGCCCGTCACAGCACACCCTGGACGACCCAAATCAGCCGCTGACAAAAAGCCCCTGGCGGTTCGGTGGCGAAGCCATCGGACCGCCAGGGGCCAACAAGCGCAGCGCGTTAGGCTTCGGGGTTCAAAGGGGTTTCCCCTTTGGTACGGTCGACTGGTTACGAATGGCGCAGCTCATTTGTAAACAGTCGGTAACGTGCCTCACCAAATTAGCCGCAGGCTCTGTGCTCGAGACAAATCTCTTTAAATCGCTCTAAGTCGCTCTAAATTTCTCTAAATTTCTCTAAATTGATCTAACTCGCACTAATCGAGGAAAACTCGAACTTCTGAAATACGCTACTCCAGCGGGGTATCGGGGCGCAGCCCTGATCAGGTTTTTGGGGACACCGACTGCGTGCAGGCGGTGGCCACAAAACATTTCCTGTCCGACGGTTCACTCAGATTTATCACTCGACTCGTAGAGGCGGCTTTTCGGGATTCAAAGGGCTCCCCTTTGGCACCGGATGTATACATCCATAGCGTGCCTGTATTTTTCGCCGTTGCTTGACTGCAGATAGTATTCAGATAGTATGCAAAAATACCGGCGCAAGGCCGGTGTCGAAAGTGCCAAATCAAGCCAAGACCTCTACAGTTTATTGGCTGGAGATATTCAACTCTGAGAATTTTTTACGAATATATTCAGTCAACCCAGCCAAGTCTTCAAAGGCAATAGAGCCAAACTCAGGTTCATACTTAGCAAGATAGCTTTCAGAAGAGAGCCCTAAAGACTGGGCTTTAGCCTCTACCTCCTTAATATATACAGGCTCAACTACCCAATTCATGCCAGAGGACGCATAACGCTCACAACCTATCAGCACCCAAGAAATCAAGCCTATATAAGAACCAACCACCTCCTTCAAAGTAGAGATAACATATTCATTTTCTTTTTTAAATCGAAAAGCTATATATGGAGGGAATCTTGAGCGGTCCTCTCTTTCAAAATGATCACCCATCCAGACCTCTGGATTGCGTTGCCTGTATTTCCTCCACTCAAGTGCACTCAAGTCATGAAGAATATTTAGCAGCTCACCTTCCGAATCTAAAACCCTAGTCACACCCATTACTTTAACCCCTTCAGCTTATCAGAGATCGATATCCCACCTGGGTTGATATTTTTAATATGCTGCTCCCAGTCCCCTTTGGGGATAGGGTTGGACGATAGCCGTGGGTCATAAACATATCGACCATCAGTATAGACTTGGTGATAAAACTGACCCGGCTCTTTAATTCCATTCTCATAAACATTTAAATCGCCAGCTTTCGACGGACGAACTTCAATAATCTTTCCTTTACCACCAGAAGCATCAAACAATTTGCTTGCAATATCTGAACAATCTGCTCCTGAACAACCCACCATGTTTTTAATTTGCGGGCTCTCCATTGCATCGACAACAGACTTGCTCGGCGGAAACTCTGGGTTAACAGGACGGAATGGGCGATCCATTCCTGGAGGGATAAACTCGTCTCCCTTTCCGGCAGCGCCACCAGTAGCTTTTGGACCAGGCAGTTCCAAAGGTTTTGTGGTTACCTTCGAGTAGGAGACTAGCTCACTCGTCCCATCTGGGTAAACAACCTTCATCGCATCATCACTAACCGTGACAATACTGCCCTTTGGAATAACGCTATCATCCTTGAGGCGCACGCTTTCAGTGAGCTGCACCGTAGTGTTGGCTTCAATAGTGGAACTCTTAACGTATTTAGCGCTGTCCACCAACACATGATTCGGTGATTCTACTGGAGCGACAGATGGCACATCTGGATCCGGCCCAATCTTCTCAAGTTTAGCCAGCTTCGCCTCGATTCCCCCAGTCGCTTTGACACCAGCAGCGATCTCTTTGATTCCGCTGCTGGTGACCTCGACACCGGCTTTAGAGAGCAACCAAGATTCCTTTGCAGCACCTCCCGCACCACCGGTAGCAATCAGTTGGGCATATAGCGCGACGGCCTCACCTAGCTGCTTGCCGAGGTTTTCGGCATTTTCATCGCCACCCACAACGAGGGCTTCACGAATCTGACTAATCTGCGATTTAAAGGTATCGGCAGCGGCACCCAGCAGCTTTTTACCATCAGCTGACTCTGCAAACTCGCGCATAGCGTCAACAGTTGCAACGGGATCCCGTAGCACCCCAACCGCGCTGTTAAGGACGTCTACACCCGAGCCCGCCATGCTGTCTTTGAAGCTATTAAATAACGCAGTTCCTGTAATCAAGTCTTGATTGCCGGAAATGGCTAACCATTTCCCGAAGACCGCCACGACTTCAGGCGTGCTTTTGGCTTCTGCAAGCTCTTTCGTCATTTGAACAATTTGTTGGGTCGCCAACCAATTGTTATCGACGTTTGCTATCGCAGCGTTGGTGGCTGTCGCCGCGCCGTTCGGATTGCTCATCGCAGCAATGCCGGTCACCACAGACGCAATGATGTTGCGCTTGGCTTCACGCTCTTCTTTGGTTTCGTTCGGATCGGTTTCGTTAAAGAGTCCTGCCAACACACTACTGGCCGAACCACCCAAAGCGCCAGCAGAGCAACTCTGTTGACTGGCAGCAGCACCTGCACAACCCAGAATGGCGTGCAAGCCCGCATGTTCAGGGCTGCCTTCTTTCAGGCCATTGATGACCAGTTTGCCAATGTAATCAGCCCCTTGCTGCTGGACGTAATTGACAAACATGTTCTGAGCAAACTGCGAACTACCGCCAGTGACGTTACCGCTAGCACCGGCGACTAAAGCCGTTGCAATCTGTCGATAGGTTCCGCCTGCTCCCCAGTTGTTAGAAATGTCCTTTGCCTGCTGCTCAAGCAACTGGGCCTTCTTGAGATGAGCGTCTCTATCTTCATAGCTTAAGGTCTCATCTTTAGCATCCGCGTGCTCTTTGTCGGCCTGTTTAAGCTTGGCATCCGCTTCACTGGCCCGATCCTCCAGGTAAACGCCAACGTTCTGCACAAACTTCGCCGTAATATCAAACCCAGCCTGAATCTCCTGCGGGTTGAAAATCGGCTTGAGCTTGTTGCTGCCATCACGATCACTGGACACGTCGGTGTTGATCGCAGCCACTGTTTCAGCAGCCGTCTGCCCCGTCAGCGCCTGTTGCTTGGCGTCATCATTGATCTTGACCGTCGCGCCGCTGATACCGCTTTGAGTGACGCTGCTCGCATCGCCGCTGGCCAGCAAGGCAATCGGGGCGTTGGCGCTGACCTTGCCGTTGTTCGGCACCGGAGTGCCCGGCGCACCGGCTTTTTGCGAGCCGTCGGCAGCACGTCCGATGTGTTCGCCCATGCCCCCGCTCAGGCCAATGCTGCTGGCGTCGTAGGAGGCTTTGTTCTTGACGTCGGAGCTGGTGAGCGTGCCGGTGGAAAGCGTATTTTTCCCGTCTTTCACCGCCTGATCCGAGCTGGCAATGATGGCGCCATTAAGGTCGGTATTGCCCTTTACATCGACCTGGAAGCCACCATCCCCCGCCTTGATACCGGTTTGCTCGCTGACACTGGCGTAGTCGCTGTTCATTTTCTGCTGGTTGAACGACGCGGTGCCGCTGACGCCGTAGCAGAACGGTGGAATGCAGATGCTGACGCCGACGCTTGCATCGACTTGTTTAGAGCTGAACTTGCTGGTGTCCTGAAGACTGGACAGGTTCAGGTCGCCACCGACATCGGCCTGTACCTGCTTGGCAGTCACCACTGCGCCCTTGAGGTTGGTATCGTTGCCGCTGTCGAGACTGGCTTTGTTGCCGGCTTTGATCGAGGTATTGGTCTGCGTGACGTCATGCCCGTCGGACATGCCCATGCCTTTGTTCGCAGCCAGGTCCAGCGAGAGGCCGTTCTGCGTGCCGCCGACTGTTAAGCCGATGCCGACACTGCCACCGCTGTTGCCGTTGGTGCTCTTTTGCACGGCGGTGTTTTGGGCCGATAACAGATTGATGTCGCCATCTGCTTTCAGATTGACGTCATGCCCGGCATCGATGCGGCTACCCACAACATTGAGGGTGCTGTCTTTGCCTGCACCCGTGGCAGTGACATTAATGTCTCCCCCAGCAGCCAAGCTGCTGGACACCACGTTCTGACCGGATTGACTACTGTCGCTGTGGCTTTCACTGTTACTCAGGCTGACGCTGACCTTGAAGCCGACACCATTTTTCAACACGTCCTGCGCGGCGTCGTAGGTTTTCTTGCCACTCATTGCGGCGTTGGCGGCTGCCAATCCTTGCATCCGTGGATCGGATGTTTTCCCCGCAGATTCGACGGCCCCTTGAACGCCGCGCGCAGCGTCGAGCAACGGGATATCGATGCTCCCGCCAATCGCGGTACGGCTGGCACTTGCCGTGTGATTGGCATTCAGCACGTCGAAGCCAGCCTGGATATCAACATCCTTGGCGGTAATCGAGATATCGCCTTTAGGGGCGATGACCTGGCTGGCAACCTGATTGTAATGCTCGCCCGCGGCCAGGCTTACGTCGCCCCCCAGGGAGGCGACCTGGCTTCCAGCTTGTCGGGTGCTGGCGTTTTTATCAGCGTCTTTGAGCTGGGCGACGCCCATCGCGTCCTGCCACCATGAACCGATCTCACCGACTTTCTTGCTGCTGGACTTGCTACTGGAGGCGCTCTGGTCTTCGGCACTGACGACGTCAAGATTGCGCCCGGCATCAATTCGCAGGCCGTTGTCCGTCACCAGCGTGCTGCCACGTACGGCGGTATCGCGACCGCTCTGAATATCCAGACTACCGGCACTGATACTGGTACCGATGCTCTGGCTGCCGCTCTGTTGCCCCAACTGGGCTTTTTGGGTCAGCGACGGCGCGGCGACGATATTGAACCCAAACTTGCTGGACTGGCTGGATTGACTCGCCGTTTGCTGCTGCTCAGCCGTGCCGATCTCGATATCCCGGCCAGCACTCAGTTTTACCGCCTGCTGTGCTTTCAGCGCGGCGGCGTTCATGGTGACGTCATTATCGGCCTGCACGGTGATGCTGTTGCCTTGCAACTCGGTGCTGGTTACCGTTGACTGGCTAGACGACGAGCTGCTGCTCTTGCTGGAAAACAAGCCTTTCTTGGACGAAGCATTAGCCTGGCTGGTGTAGTTATCCGCCGTGTCCAAATTAACGTCATGCCCGGCACTGACCTGCAATGCATCGCCGCTGCTGACCTTGGCACCCTCGGCATTGAAGTCCTGGCCTGCGGAAAGTGAGACTTTTTTCCCGGCATCAACGGACGAGCTGACAGCCACATCATTTTCGCTCTCGCTCATCTTCGAGCTTTTCTTACCCCACGACCCCTTCTTCGTTTTCGAGTAATACGAGTAATCGCTGTCTTCAGCCGCCGCCAGGTTCAGGTCTTTACCGGCATACAAATACGCCTCATCCCCCGCCGTCACCCGGCTCGCCGTCAACGCCAGGTCCTGTCCGGCGCTCAGCGCCACGTCACCACCGGCTTTAACCGTGGTGGAGACCTGGCTCACATGGTCCTCTTTGCTCTTGACCTTCTTCGACGTAAACGAGGCATGGGACTCGTCTGCTGCCGACGACAGTGACAAATCGCCCACCGCCGACATCGTCACATCACGCTTGGCATCGATCTCACTCGCCACCGCGCTGATGTCCCGGCCCGCCTGTACCCTTAAATCACCGCCGGCATCCACGCGGCTGCCGTACTGGGTCACGCTGCTGTTCTTGAACAGCCCGCTCACCGTATTGCTGTTGGTCCCTTCGGCAGAGATCAGGTTGACGTCGCGCCCGGCCTTGAGCGTGGTGTCGGCGCCGCTGCTCATCACGCCGCCCACGCTGTTTACGTCGCGGCCGGCTTGCAGGCTCAGGTTGTTCGCAGCTTCGATGCGCGCTGCACTGTCCACGGAGTCGGTGTGCTCGGTGCGGTAGCCGCTGCTGCTGTCGTGGCTGGTGACGCTGCGCTCGTTGAGGATGTCGCCTTGGGTGACGGTCAGGTTCACGTCGCGACCGGCGATGATGCCGCCGGCGGTGTTGACGATGGTGTTACCGGCCAGCAGATTGAGGCGGTTACCGGCCTGGATCAGGCCGCTGTTGGTCAGGTCGTTGCCGGCCTGGGCCGACAGGTTATTGCTAGCCCGCAAGGTGCCGACGTTGTCCAGGTTCTGGCCGGCGATCAGGTTGACGTCGTTACCGGCGATCAACGCGCCGTCCGGGGCCAGGCGGTTATTCGCCTGGGCCAGGTACACCACGGGCACCAGGACGTTTTCGCCGTTTACTTGCTCTTCTTCAAGCCAGACGATGTCGTGGGTCAGCGCCGCGACTTGGGCTGAGGTGAGGCTCACACCCACGCTCAGGCCGAGTTGCTGTTTGCTCCTGATGGCGTTGTCCATCAGGTACTTGAGCATGCCCGAGTCGGTGTTCTGGCCGTCGATGAAGCGTTGGCCGGTGCGGGCCACCACGGCTTGTTCGACCAGACGTTGCTCATAGAGGCCGTCGCCGAGGCGCTTGGCGCTGTCGTCAGGGTTGTAGCCGAGGCCGGAGAGTAGATAGTCCGAGCTCATGAACTGCTTGAGGTCGGTGAGCACCGGGTTGGTTTCGATCAGGTATTTCTGCGGCTGCGACACGGGCTGCGTGCCCGGCAGGCCCTGCACACGAGCAATGCTCTGGCTGGCCACCGGGGACGGTTTGTCGCCGGTGGTTGCGGCCGGGGCCACTGGGGTCACACCGGGAATCGACGGAGCGTTCACGACCACGGTGCTGCCGTGGTCAGTGGCTTGCGCCGGCAGGTCCAGGTTCGGGTGGGATGCAACGACCGCAGACGATGCCGCGCCACCGCCGGCGTTCTGTGTGCCGATTGCGACCACTTGGCTGGCATCGGCGGCGCTGCTGCGGCCAGGGGTTTGGATGCTGGCGCCGCCGCCATCGCCAATGGTCCCCACACCGCTGCTGCTGGCGCCGATGCCGCTGGCCTGGCGGGTAGCCAAGTTCAGTTGAAGGCTGCCGGCGGCGTCCTGAGTCGGGGCATTTATCTGTATCACCCGGCCCTGATGGGTGGGTGCGGTGATCTGATGTTGGTCAAGTTGCAGACTGGCGCCACTCACCGACCAGCCCGGCGCATTGTTACCCTGCGCCGGGGCACTGCTGCCCTGCCCGCTCAGGCGGAACAGGCCGTTTTGCCCGGTGGGCAGGCTGAAGCCCGGCAAGGTCAGGGGGTTGATCTGCCGTTGGGCCAGGTCGGGCGGCAGTTGCCCGTTGACGGTAATGCGCGTGGAGAAGGTGCCCGCACCGCTGGCACCCGCCGCACCGGTGCCGGTCTTGGCGCCTGCGCCTACATAGGTAAAGCCTGGGCGTACCACGCTGTTGTCGATATTGGCCTGGGCCTTGACGTTAACCGCGCCACCCGCCTGAATCACACCCGCGTAGGTCTGGTCACCGGCACTGATCTGGGTGACTCGGCGCAATACCGTGCGCTCAGCCTCGGTGATACCGATAAACCCGGCCATGGCACCGGCCAGGCCGCTCAGGTCACTGGCGTTGTAGGCAGCGCCGCCGACGGAGTAACGGTTATTGAACGCGGCGGCCGCGTCGTACCACATCTCGGGATGCCGGGTACGCTCGGACACGAACAGGCGCCAGGTGTCGGTTTCGCCGGTTTCAACGCCACTATTAGTCAGGTTGTTGGCGACAACGCCGAGGTTGCCACCCGCGCCAATGGTGCTACTGGCATTGACCACATCGCCGCCGGCAATACTGAGGTTTTGCCCGGCGGTGATGCTCGAGGCGGCGCTGGAGGCCGTCACTTCGAGTTTTTCGCGTTGATCGATTTGCCACAAGTGGTTCTGTTTGCCGCTGCAATCACCCGCGTAGTTCGGGCCTTCGATGCACGGGAATTCAGTGATGGAGGCGGTGTAGATGCCGCCTGCGCTGGTGGTCAGCACCGCACGCACGTTCTGGATCGTGCTGGCGGCAAGGCTCATATTGCCGTCGCTTTGCAGGCTCGATGAACTGTTGAGTATCTGCGTGGCAAGGCCGCCCTGCCCGTCGCGGTCGATGCTCAGGTTGCCCAGGCTGTAGACGTCGGCGTAGCTGTTGGTCAGCGTGTCGACGCGCAGGCTCATGTCGCCACCGCTGAAAATCAGACCATGGTCATTGAGCAGTGCGCCGGAGGTGGCGGTGAGCTTCTGAGCACTGCCAAGGGTTGCCGTGTTGTTTATCGCGCCGGCATTGATGATCAGGTCGTTGGCGGACGTCAGCCGCCCGGCGTTGTTCAGGGTGCCCGTGATGTTGGCGCTGGTCAGGCCGCCGCCGGCCACGCTGGCGGTGTTGCTCAGGTTCAATTGCGCGGCGCTCAGACTGAGGTCGCCCTGACTGGTGATGCGCCCTGCGCCGTTGAGCGTGCCGCCCAGGTGCAAGTCGAGACTGCCGTCACTGGCGATCAAGCCATTGGTGGACCAGTTTTCACCGGTACCGGTCAACGCACTGCTTGCCAGTAATTGGCCGTCGGCGGTCTGGTTGAGGGTATTGACGTTGACCGTCAGGCGCCCGGCCTGGATCACGCTGCTGTTGGTCCAGGTGTCCTGGGCGATGGTCAGGCCACCACGCGTCACCAGGCTGCCACCCACGCTGTTGAGGTTGCTCGGCGCGATCGTGAAGTTGCCATTGCCGACGTGCAGCACGCTACCGCCGACGTTCTGCAGGCTGCCGGCCCCCAGTATCAGGTTGCTGTTGGCGGTTTCGAGCACACCGTTGGTGTTATCCAGCAGGCCGCCGATGGCGAACTCGGTGGTGCCCGCATTACCCAGGGCGCGCAAGCGGCCGTTGCCGTTGTCGAGGCTGGCGGCGCTGACCTTGAGGGTGGATTGGCTTTCGACGACGCCCAGGCGGTTATTCAGCGCGCCGCGCAGGCTCAGGTCGATCTGTTGGCCGGCGATCTGGCCGTCGTTATCGCCACTGTTATCAAAGTCGTTGCCGCTGACGCTCACCAGGCCCGTCGCGTAGAGCCCGCCGTTGCGGTTGTCGAAATTGCCGGTGGTGACGAGCGCATCGCCGCCCTGGGCGGAAACGCGCCCGCCGTAGTTATCAAACATCGCCGCCTGCAGGTTGAGGCGCTGCCCCTGCACCGTGCCGCCCTGGCGGTTGTTGTTCAGGTCATAGCCGTTGCGCAGCACACCCACTATTTGGGCCTGCAACGCACCGTTGAGGCTGGCGAATGTGCCGCCACGGTTGTCGAGGTTGTTGGCGTTGAGCGTCAGGTCACCGGTTTGCGCGATGAGTTTGCCGCTCTGGTTATCCACGTCGCCGCTGATGTTCAGGGTCAGGCCGTTCTGGCCCTGCACCACGCCGCGGCTGTTGGCGAGCCCGGCGGCCTGCAATTGCACGTCGGCGCCCTGGCTGTAGATCAAACCGTCGGCATTGTTTTGCACTGCGCCACTGGCGTTGATCGCCACGCTGCCGGTGCCTGCGAGGGTGCCGTGCTGGCTGTTGTCGATCGCACCGGCAAACAGGCTCAGCAGGTTCTGGCTGACAATCTGCCCACCCTGATTGTTGACCTGGGCGGCGCGCTGCAACAGCAACGGGCCTGCGCTGGCCAGTTTGCCGTTGGTGTTGGTGAGGTTGCCCAGCAGGTTCAGGGTCATCGCGCCGTTGCTGGCCAAGGTGCCAGCCGCATTGCCCAGGTCATTGGCATTGACCGCCAGCGCTTGCTGCGCGTTGAGCGCACCGGCGTCGTTGCTCAGGGTCGCCGCCTGCACGTCCAGGGTCGCGCCACTGTCGATCAAACCGCCGCCGCTGTTGTTGAGCAGGCCGCTGACTGTCAGGCCCTGCCCCGCGGCGCTGGACAGAATCCCGCCGCCGCTGTTGTCGAGGCTGGCCGCACTGATATCCAGGCGGCCCTGGCTGACCAGCGCCCCGGCGCCACTGTTGAGCAGCGCCCCCGTGAGGTTCACCGCCATCGCACCGCTGCGGCTGGAAAACGTGCCGTTGTTGCGGTTATCGAGGCTGCCGCCAGCAAAACCGAGGCTCTGCCAGCCCGACACCAGGCCGTTGGCATTGATCAGGTTGGCGGCGCCCAGGGTCAATGCCTGGCTGCTGATCAGCTTGCCGGCGCTGTTGTCCAGCGCACGCGCGGCCAGTACCAGGTTCTGCTGGCTGGAGACTTCACCCCCTTGGTTGTTGAGGTCACGCAGGTGGTTGATAGCCAGCGGGCCTTTGCCGAGGATCAGGCCGCCGTGGTTATCCAGGTCACCATTGTTCAGGTCCAGCGTGACGCGTTGCTCACCTGTCACCCTGCCGTTCGCCGAGGTCAACGCGCTGGTGCTCAGGTCCAGAGTGCCCAGCGCTGACACTTCACCGCCGCTGCCAGTATTCAGGCTGCCCGCCGTGAGGTTCAGGTTGCCCTGGCTGTGGATCAAGCCAAGGCCTGTGTTGTTCAGCAGGCCATCACTGGTCAGTTGCAGGTCACCCCGACTGTTCAGGGTGCCGTTGCTGTTGTCCACCGAGGCGGCGTGGGCGTCGAGGCTGGCAGCGCCGATCAGGCCCTTGATGTTGCTCAGGGCCTGGTTGACGCGCAGGGTCAGCCATTGGTTACTCAGCAGCTTACCGTTGCTGTTGTCGAGGTTCTGCGCGACAAGTGTGAACGCCTGGCCGCTGGAGATTTCACCGTTGTGGTTAGTGACGTCTGTGAGGTGGTTCAGTTGCAGCAGGCCTGCCGAATTGATCAAGCCGTCGGTATTGCTCAACAGGCCGTTGTTGACATCGAGCGTCAAGGCGCCGTTGCTGAACAGCTTGCCGCCTTGCTGGTCCAGGCCGGTCACGCTGGCGGTCAGCGCGTTGTGACTGCCAATGCTGCCGCCGTTGCTCAGTTGGCCTGCGGTGAGGCTCAGGGTGTCGCCGCTGCTGATGCTGCCGCTCTGGTTTGTCAGGTCACCCGTGACCAGCGCCACCGCGCCTTTACCGCTGATGTTGCCTTGCCCGTTACCCAGCCCGGCACTGTGCAGGTTCAGGGCGCCGTCGGTCACCAGTTCGCCGCCAAGGTTGTTGACCTGGCCGCTGAGGCCCAGCGTGAGGTCTTGCGCGCTGGAAACGCTGCCCTGGGCATTGATGAGGTTGGCAGCATTGAGGGTCAGTTGGCTTTCGCTGCTCAACAGGCCTTGGGTGTTGTTCACATCACCGGTGAGGTTCAGCACCAGCGGTTGCTGGCTGAAAACCTTGCCGCCGCTGTTGTCCAGCGTTGAGCCGGTGAGGGTCACACGTTGGCCGTTGAGCTGGCCGAGGGTACGGTTCAGCAACTGGTCAACGACAAGGCTCAGGGCGTTGGCGGCGAACAGCTTGCCGCCGTCGCTGTTGTTCAGCTGTTGACCGTTGACGCTGACATCGGCGCTGCCGTTTAACTCGCCCGCGCGGTTGTCGACACTGCCCACATCCAGTTTCAACGCGTTGGTCGCGCCGACCAGGCCGGTGCGGTTATCCAGGCTGGCACCGCGCAGGTGCAAGGTATCGGTGCTGATCACCTGGCCTTTCTGGTTGTTGATCACGCCGGCATTGAGCGTTGTGTCAGCCTTGCCTGCGACCTGCCCCGCGCGGTTGTCCAGGCTGGCGGTGGTCAGCAGCAGCGAGCCGTCACCGACCAGGCTGCCGCGCAGGTTGGTGAGCAGGTCACGGGCACTGATGTCCACGCCATCATGGCTGCTGATGATGCCGTCGGTGTTATCCAGCTGCGTGCTGCGCGCAGTGAAACCCACGGCGCTGATATGGCCGTTGACGTTACCCAGTTGCTGGTCCGCAGCAAGGGTCAGGGCCTGATTGCTGATGAGTTTGCCGTTGCTGTTGTCCAGGCTGCGCGCAGCCAGCGAAAACGCATTCTGGCTGGAGATTTCGCCGCCCTGGTTACTGAGGTTGCCCAGGTTGCTCAGCAGCAGGATTGGCGCATTGATCAAGCCGCTGTTGCTCAAGTCGCCGCCGTTGAGGTTCAGGTTCAGTTGGGTGTTGCTGAACAATTGGCCGTTCTGTTGGGTCAGCCCGGTGACGTTCGCGCTCAACACATCGGCGCTGGCGATACGCCCGCCGTTGTTGACCTGGGCCGCGGTGAGGTCGAGCTTGCCGGTGCTGGTGAGCTGCCCGCCCGTGGCGTTGTTGAACTGGCCGGTGGTGATGCTGGAGGCACCGTCACTTTTGATCAGGCCTTGCTGGCTGTTGTCGAGGCTGGCACTGGAAAGTGCCAGGCCTTGCGCCGAGTCGAAGGTGCCGCCCAGGTTCAACAGGTCGCCAGCGCTGGTCACGCTCAGCAGGCCGGCGCTGGACACCTTGCCGCCGGTGTTGTCGAGGCGTTGGCCGAGCAGCGTCAGGCCGCCTTCGCTGCTGAGGGTGCCGCCGGCGTTGATCAGGCTGGCGCCCGGCAACATGGCCGGAGCCAGTTGAATGGCCAGCGAGTGCTGGGCCGCCACGCTGCCTTGGGTGTTGTCCAGGCGCGTGCCCACCAGGTGCGCGTCTTGAGCGAACACCAGCCCTTTGGCCTGGTTGATCACCTGGGCAACGGCCAGTTCCAGTGCAGTTGCAGCGAGCAACTTGCCGCCGCTGTTATCCAGGTATTGGCCGCTCAGCGAGACACTTTGCTGACTGGAAATTTCCCCCACGCGGTTGTCGACGCTGTCGATACTGAGTTTCAGCGCTTTTGTAGCCGCAACCAGCCCACCGTTGCGGTTGTCGAGGGTGTTGGCATTCAGCGTCAGGTTGCCCTGGGCCACCAGCTCACCACCCTGTTGAGTCAGCGCTCCCAGAGTTGCGTCGAGATCGCCCTGGCTGGCGATACGTCCCTTGTCGTTGCTGACGGTATCGAACGCCAACTGCACCGGGCCGGTGGCGCTGGTCAAGCCGTTACTGTTATTCAGCGACTGACCCACGAAGCCCAGTGCCTGCTTGCTGTTGATCACGCCCTGGCGGTTGTCCACCTGGCCCGTGTGCAGGTTCAGATTCCCGTTGGTGCGAATCGCCCCGGTGCGGTTGTCCAGGCTGGCGGACTGGATGTCCACCGCGCCCTTGGCCTGCACGCTGCCTTGCGCATGGTTGTCGAGCAGGCCGTCAACGGTCGCACTCAAGCTGCCGTCGCTGACCAGGCTGCCGGACTGGCTGTTGTCGAGGCTGGCGGATTTGACCTGCAAGCGTTGGCCGGCGCCGAGAGTGCCGCCATTGTTACCCAGTGCCCCGCTGACGTTCAGGTCAAGGCTGTTATCGCCCAGCATTTGCCCGCGCTTATTGCTCAGCGTCGCGGCATTGACCACGCTGGCACCGGCGCTCGATACCTCGCCGTTGTCGTTGACAAGGTAGCCGGCCACGGTCAATCCCAGGTCCGTTGAACTGCTCAGCAAGCCGTGAGTGTTATCCAGTGTGCCCGCTTGCGCCTTGAGCCCAGCCGCCGAAATTTCACCGTTGAGGTTGGTCAGCAGCTGCGCGACCGTGAGGGTCAGCGCCTGGTCGCTGATCAGCTTGCCGGCGCTGTTGTCGAGGTTCTGCGCGGCGAAGGTAAAGGCCTGCGCGCTGGAGATTTCGCCGCCGCTGTTATCCACATTGTCGAGATGGTTCAGCAGCAACGCGCCCGGGGCGTGGATCAGGCCACCGGCGTTGTTCAATAGCCCGTGGTTCAGGTCCAGAGTCAGGCTGGCGGTGCTGTACAACTGGCCGCCAGCGTGTTGGTCCAGGCCGGTAACGCTGGCGTTCAGCGCCTGAGTGCTGGCGATGCGGCCGGCGCCGCTGTTGTCCACCTGAGCGGCGCTGAGGTCGAGGCGATCGGCGCTGGTCAGCCGCCCGCCCTGGTTGTTCAACGCACCGGTGACGACGCGCACCGCGCCGTCCCCGATAAGGTGACCGGCAACACTGTTATCCAGACTGGCGCTGGTCAGCATCAAACCGGCGGCGCTGAGCAGTTCGCCGCCCTTGTTGCTGACCGCACTCTGGCTGGTGAGCGCCCATGGCCCGGCACTGCTGATGCGCCCGCCATCGTTGATCAGGTTGCCCATTTGCGCGCTGAAGCGGCTGTCGCTGCGTACCACGCCCTGCCCGTTATTGAACTGATTGCGCAGCAGCAATGACAGGTCGTCTTTGGCATACACGCTGCCCTGGCCACTGTTGTCCAGGCTGCCCGCGTTGATGCTGACGGTGTGCTGCCCGCTGAGGATGCCCTTGAGCTGGTTATCGAGGCGATCAAGCGTCAGTTGCAGCGCGCCGCCGGCCAGCAGGTGACCGCCCTGGCTGTTGTCGACGCCGGTACCGGTCACGCTCAGGTCGTTAACGCTGGAGACTTCGCCGCCGCGGTTGTCCAACTGGCCGACGGCAAGGCGGGTGTTGGCCTTGCCGATGATGCGGCCCAGGCTCCGGTTGTCCAGGCTGGCGGCGCTCAGTTGCAGGTCGCCGGTAGCGGCGAACAGGCCAGTCTGGTTGAGCAGTTGCCCGGCGATCTGTGCCGTCAGTTGGCCGTTGCTGGTCAGGCTGCCATTGGTGTTATCCAGGCTCGCCGCGCTCAAGTCGAACGCCTGGCCGGTCGCCAGGGTGCCCTGGCGATTATCGATGGCTCCAGCGCCGACAAGGCTCAGGTTTGCGTCACCCTGCACCTGGCCCTGACGGTTATCCAAGGCGCCCACAGTGACCGAAGCCGTGTGCGCGAGGATCTGCCCGTTGCGGTTATCCAGCCCACCGTCGACCTGCACGGCCAAGCCGCCCGTGGCACTGAGGGTGCCGCCGACGTTGCCGAGGCTGGCGCCATGCACCTCCAGCGCCTGTGCGGACACCAGCCCCTTGGCGTTTTCCAGGGCCTGGGCAATGTGCACTGTCAACGCCTGTGCGCTAAGGAGTTTGCCGTTGCTGTTGTCGAGGTTGTCGGCCAGCAGGCTGAAACTGGTGGTACTGGAGATCTCGCCGTTGCGATTATCGACGCCGTTCAAATGACTGAGCAGCAACTGCCCCGGCGCGTTGATCACGCCGCCCAGGTTGGTGAGTTGGCCACGATTGAGGTCAAGGCTCACATCGGACTGGCTGGCTACCCGGCCGGCGGTATTGTCCAGGCTGCCGACGGCGACCTGTAAACCGTTGGCAGAAATCACCCCGGCACCGTTGTTCAGCACTTGAGCGATCTGCACTGTCAGGGCCTGATCGCTGAGCAGCTTGCCCGCGCCGTTATCCAGGCTATTGGCGGCGAGCGAAAAGCCGTGTGCACTGGAAATTTCGCCCTGATGGTTGTTAACGGTGTTGAGACCCTTGAGGGTCAACTGGCCGCTTGCGTTGAGCAGCCCGTTGCGGTTGTCCAGCAGGCCGCTGTTGAGGTTCAGGCTCATGTCGGCGGTGCTGTAGAAACGGCCGCCGTCATGCTGGTCAAGGCTACCCAGGTTTGCGTGCAGCCCCTGGGTACTGGAGATTTGGCCGCCGGCACTGTTGTTGACCGGGCCGCTTGCAAGGTCAAGCGTGCCTTGGCTGGTAAGCGCGCCCTTTTGGCTGTTGTCCAGTGCGCCTGCGGTGAGTTGCACCGCCTGCCCCGCCGCTATCCGCCCGCCCTGATTATTCAGCGCGCCGCTGGCGTTGAGGCTCAACACCTGCCCGGCCGACACCAGGCCGGCAACGTTATCCAGAGACGCAACCTGCAAGCTGACCTGGCCAACACTCGACAGCTCGCCTGCGTTGTTGAGCAGTTGGCCCACCGTGCCGTTGAGATTGCCGGTGCCGCTCAACAGCCCACCAGTGTTGTTGAGCAACTGGCTGGCCGTCAGCCCCAGGCTGCCGGCGCTGATTATCCGAGCCTGATTCGTGTTATCGACTTGATCGGCACTGACCTGCGCCTGACGCCCGGCGCTGAGGGTGCCGTGCTGATTGACCAGCGCAGCCGCATTCACCGTCAGGTCACGGCTGGCGATGATGGTGTTACCGGTGTTGTCGAGGGTTTGCGCGGTCAGGCGCACATCGCCGTTGGCATTGCGGCTGTTGTCGGCATTGACGCCCGCTTCAATAATGCCGCTGTTGCTCAGGCGAGCGCCGCTGTCCAGCGTGATGCTGTCACGGGCTGCCAGGTTGTTGGTGTTGCTCAGGTCGCCCTGGGCCTTGATCGCCAGATCCGTACCGGCATATACCGCGCCTTGGGTTTCCAGGCTTTGGGCGGTCACATTCAGTGCATTGCCGGCAGAGGTTTGCCCCAGGTTCAGGTGCCCGTTGGCGTCGATCCGGATATCACCACCGGCCACCATGTTGCCGGCAAGTTTTACCCCCACGCCCGCCTCAGTGCCCACCAGCCTGATCGTGCCGGCGTACATCCCGCCCAGCGCCGACGAATCGATAGCCAGTGCCGGTGCAGCACTGCCGTCCGCAGCCCGTGCGGCGGCATTCAAGGTGCTGGCGTCCACGTCATTGCGACCGGCAACAACGGTCAGCTTTTGCGCCTGAATCTGCGCATTGATGTGCGCGGCGCGGGTGATGATTTCGAACTGGCCCACGTTGCTCGCGTTCAATCCGTCGCCGTCAACCGACACACCGCCCTGGTCCACCTGGTAGCGGCTGACCTTGCCGTTTTCAATCACGGCCTGGCCGGTGGTCAGCGTCACCTGCGGCGTGTTGATAAAGCCGCAGCCATTGCAGCTCACACCGTAAGGGTTGGCGACAATCACATGGGCCGCCTGCCCCGCCACTTCGGTGTAGCCGCGCAACTGGCTGGGGCTGCCGCCGTTGACTTCGTTGAGGATGGTGCTGGCGGCCTGCCCGGTGAAATTGGGGTTGCCGACAATGATCCCGCCCAGTTGCGTACTTTGGGTGCGATCCGTGGCGTTGTTGAGGATCAGGCCCTGCGCGCCGACGTTGTAGTCATGGAACTGGTTATGGGACAAGCCCGCCGCATTCGGCGCCGCGATGTTGACGATGGGCACGCCGTTGCCCGCTTGCGCCAGTGTGGTGCCGGGGGCATTGACGACGATGCCATCCGCCTGTGCCAGCAACGGTTGCCAGAACATGGCGTTAACCAGGATGAGCGCCAACCCGCGCTTGGGCAGCCCCAGAAACGACGTGCGGTTTTTCAGGGCCGCAGAAGGTTGGCGCGCAAGAAAGGCGAATTGGCGGACGTCCATGTCAAGTCTCGATGCACAAAGGCGAAAAAGTTAGAGGAAGAAATCCAGACGGAAATAGATCGGCGCCTCACGCTCGGTGATCGCGTCGGGTCGTTCCAGGGAGTGCGCAAAGGTCACGGTGGCGGCCACGTTGGGGCCGCGGGCAAACAACTCCAGCGCGTCACTGGTCATGCGCCCGTGCTGGTCAGGGTTGTACCGCCCGTGGCTGATCACGCCCTGGTCATAGCCAATGCTGCTGCCGTACTCGGCAAACACGGTGTGCATCCAGTTCCAGGTCACCGGGCGTGTCCAGCGCAGGTCGTTGCGCCAGTAACCACCGCTGTCACCGGTGAGGGACTGGTCCTGGTAGCCGCGAATCGACGACAGACCGCCAAGGCTGGTGCGTTGTGGGCTGAACAGCACGTCTTCACTGTGTTGCCCGGTCATCAGGCTGCTGAAACTGAATGACTCATCGCCCAGCTTGAACGGCTGCAAATAGCTGAGGGTGGCGGTGTATTTGCGGTAGCGCGCGTCGGGCTGGCCGGCTTTGACGTCACGATTGCTTTGGGCATCGAAGGCGCCGATACCGTCTTGCATGCCCAGGTCGACGTTGAGAAAACCCCCGCCGATGCGCCGGCCATGGTTGATGCCGAACTGGGCTTCGCTGATGCGGTTGCTGCTCAGCGCCAGCTTGCTGTCTTCGATGTAGTTGTGGGTGCTGAGGTACGACACGCCACTGCTCAGCGAGGTTTTGCTCACGGCATCGCGATAGATCACACGCTCAAGGCGTAGTTGGTGGTTCTGGCTGTCGCCGCTTTGCTTGAAGCTGAAACCGTTGGCTAGGGCCAGGGAGCGGTATTCGCTTTCGTTGTAGCTGTAGGTGAGGTTCCACCAACCGAACGGCAGGTTGTAATTGAGCATCGCGTTACGCGAATTCTTGCTGGTATCACTGACCACATCGTGCCCGGCGCGCAGGGAGAGTTGATCGGACAGCCCCAGCGGGTTGTCCCAGTCCAAGCTCGTACCCGCCTGTTGGCGACCGGTGCTGCGCTGGCCGTCGTTGCCGTAGGACAAACCGGCACGCCAGGGCTTTTGCGGGGTGTTCTTGACCAATACTTCGCTGCCGCCAACTTCCTTGCCCGGCGCCAGTTCCATCTGCGCCTGGTTCGATGGCAGGCGGTTGAGCTGATCAACCATCTGCTCGATTTCCCGCAGGTTGAGCAACTCCCCCGACCTGCCCGGAAACACCTGGGCCAACTGGCGCTCGGAAAAGCCACTGCCATCGGCGCCCTTCAAGCCTTCGAGCCGGCCTTCCACCACTTGGACCTTCAAGATGCCGCTGGACAGATCCTGTTGCGGCAAATAGGCACGGCTGGTGACCAGGCCTTTTTCGATGTAGCGCTCGGTGATGACTTTAAGCAGAGCATTGAGCTGCGCTACGCCCAGGCATTGGCCAATATAGGGTGCCAGCAGGCGTTCGCGTTCGCCGGCGGAAAGCGCGTCTGCCCCCGTGAGTTCGATGGTCTTGATTAGGAAACAACGACTGTCAACCGGGGCTGCAGGCGCCACCGGTGATGGGGTTTTGCCGGGTAATTCCTTGAGTTGGTCGAGGCGCTGGCGTTGTTCTTCGAGGAGGCGGTCCTGACGGTCGCGAATCAGGTCGGTGTCGCCGGGATTGGATGCAGCTTCAGCCATGAATGAGGCAGCAACCCCCGCCAACGCCAGCACCCCAAAGGCACTCATCCTGAGTTTTGAGCCGTACATAAACACCCCAATGAAGGATGGCTAAGAGCCATCATTTCCGGGAATGCTATTCTGACAATGTATTGGCGTCAATTTGTCAAACATGAAACTTTTACAACATGCTACAAGCCAATTTTTTGGCTAAGCAATTAAATATCATTACAAAGTAATATAAGTATTTGATAAAAATGAATTTATAGAAATTCACACAAGCGTGATTTTTCTTAAGAGAAGGGCCTTTTTTCATGATTTTCATTATTGCGTGAGAAAGTGATCACGCATGATGTCGATGCAGGCCACCCTATCGCCCCCTACAGGGCAGCCTCAGATTTTGAATTGCCCCAGCAAGCCTTGCAGGCGGCTGCCGATCGCATACAACTCATCGACGGTCTGGACGCCCTGCTGCGTCTGGTTGGCAACCGCGTCGATGGCGCGTGCGATCTGATGCACTCCGCGGTTGATCTCTTCAGCCACCGCGGTTTGCTCCTCCGCGGCACTTGCGATTTGCGCGTTCATTGCATTGATCGTGGCGATCAGCTCGACCGTGTTGCCCAGAAACTCACCCGCCTGGTCGGCCTCGGCGTTAGCGCCCTGGGCGGCTTCGGTGGATTGGTGCATGGCCGTGACCACCCCGCCGGTAGCGCTCTCCAGACGCTCGACCATCGCTTGGATTTCCTGGGTACTGCGCTGAGTGCGACTGGCTAACGCCCTCACTTCATCGGCAACCACGGCAAACCCGCGCCCGGCCGCACCGGCACGCGCGGCTTCGATGGCTGCATTGAGGGCTAAAAGGTTGGTCTGTTCGGCAATCGAGCGAATGACGTCCAGCACGGTGACGATAGACGTCACGTCGTTTTGCAGATTCTGCATCGACAGGCCACTCTCATCCAGCTCGACCGTCAGTGCCTGAATGCGCGCAATACTGCCGTTGACGATCTGCCTGGCGTGACGGGACTGCCTGTCTGTCTCGACCGCTGCGCTTGCCGCATTGTGCGCGCTGGCCGAGACTTCCTGCGCCGCCGATGACATCTGGTTTATCGCCGCGGCCACTTGGTCGGTTTCCAGGCGCTGCCGATCCATGGCCCGGTCAATCTGCCGGCTCTGCTCGGCCACATGGCTGACAGACCCGGTCAACTGTTCGCTCATCGCGACGATCTGGCTGACCAGGCTGTGAATCTTTTCGATAAAGGCATTGAACGAACCGGCCAGTTGCCCCAGTTCGTCGCGACTCACAAGCGGCAGCCGCCGCGTCAGATCCCCCTCGCCCGCGGCGATTTCATCGAGGTGAGCGCGGATTAAGGTCAAGGGTCGTAAGCTGCGCTTGACCAGCAGAAGCGCGAGTGCCCCGATGATGCCGATCAGCGCGCCAGCGATAAGCGCAATGCTGAGCATCAAGTGGTGTATGCGCAGCTCGACATCGGCCCGCACGTTGGCGACCTGGGTTTCAATGCTGTCCAGATTGACCGCGGTGACGACAACCATGTCCCACTTGGGCAAATAGAAACTGTAAGCGAGCTTGGGCACCACCTTATCGGTGTTGACGACCCCACCCGAATAGGTGACGAAGTGCGTTTGGTTTTTGGCCGCTTCGACCATCTCGCGGTTCAGGTACTTCCCGTTGATGTCTTTGCGATCACTCATGTTGGTGCCGACGCCTTCGCTGCTGTCACCGCGAAACAGGCGCACGACCTGACTGTCATAGCCGATGAAATACCCGTCATCGCCATACTTCACGTTGGACAGTCGGCTGATTGCCAAGGCTCGGCCGGAAAGGTCCCCGGCAGCCGCCCGCTCATACAGTTCGGTGATGGACGTCTGAGCGATGCTCGCGTAATCCTTGAGTCGGGTGCGGCTTTCCTCGAGCAGCCGCTCGCGGGTCTGTGCGACTTCCTGCTCGGCCTGGGCCTGCAACGTGCTGCGCGCGCTCAACCCTAAAACCAGCGCAAACAACAGCACCGGCAATAAGGTCAGCAACAGTATTTTGGTTTTGAACGACATTATTTGATTCCTTCACCCCGATCCTATGAAGCCGCCGATGCAAAAGCGGCCCGCGAATGTCGCGTGGCCGCGAGCAGTGGATCACCAGAGCGCGATGTCGTAGGTGAAGTAGATCCGATTACTGTCACGACCACGGGAGAAATCCGAGCGGTAGACGTAATTGCGCAGCTTCACTCCCAGGCCTTTGAAGGTGCCTTGCTGCACCACATAGGCCAGTTCGGCATCGCGTTCCCATTCCTTGACCGTGGTGTTGGACTTACCGTCGTTACCGCTCAGGTAACGCGTGGAAAAGGTCAGGCCAGGGACACCCAGGGCGGCGAAGTTGAAGCCGTAGTTGAGCATCCAGGTCTTCTCGTCCTCTTCGATGAACTTACCGATACCGGCGTTGCTGAACGAATAGACGGTCGCGCCACTGATGTATGGCAACCCGGCATCCCCGCTGAGGGTCTGATACCCGCCACCGAAGGTATGCCCGGAAATGGCGTAGGACAGTTGCCCACTGAGCATGTTGTTATCGATCTTGCCGCCGTAGGCAGAGCCGCTATCGACACTGTTGAAGTAGCGCAAATCACTGGTCAGCACGCCGCCGCCCAGGGGTAGATCGTGCTGGATGCCGGCAAAATGCTGCCGGTAGAAGTTCTCCAGTTCGCCGTAGAAGTAACTCAGGCGAAGGTTTTTCCCCAGCTTGTATTCTCCGCCGGCATAACTGAAGTCCCCGGATTCAGCGCCGCTATAGCCGTCGGGCACAATCGGCATGCTGTCGGTGGAGTCACGCAGCTTGAATCGATCGAGGTGGCCCCCGGTGAGGCTGAGGTTCTCGATGTCGAGGCTGTTGATCTGTGCGCCTTGGTAGGTTTGCGGCATCAGACGCGCATCGTTGTAGATCAGTACCGGTGTCTTGGGCAGCAAGGTCCCATATTTGAGCGTGGTCTTGGCCAGTCGGGCCTTGGCGGTCATGCCCAGGCTGGCGAACTCGTCGGCCGCACGCCCGTCAGCGTGAACCGGCAACAAGCCTGTACCGCTGCGGCCACGTCCGGAGTCGAGCTTGACCCCGAGCAGGCCCAGGGCATCCACCCCAAACCCAACGGTGCCTGGGGTGAATCCCGACTGGTAATCCAGCAGGAATCCCTGGGCCCATTCGGTGCGTTCGCTCTTGGCGGTCCTGGCCGATCGGGCACTCAAGCCATGCTCGTCGCGAAAGTTTTCATTGAAATAGACGTTGCGCAATTGCAGCTTGAGCTTGCTGTCATCGATAAATCCTTCGGCGCTGGCACTGGCCAGCGGCAACAAACCAAGCAGTGAAAACAGCACCCGTTGGGTATGTACAGTGTTCATAGCAAACTACTCATTGTTGTTATTTGGCGTGCAGGAGATCGCGCGCCTCGCGGGTGAGGCGCGTCAGTGAAAAACAGGAGGTTGGGTTGAATCAGGTGAAGAGACTGATCGCCCCGGTCAACAAAGCCAGCACCGTGATGACCAATGAGGTGAGCACGGCCCACTTGACGGTGGCTTTCTGGAAATCGCCGATGTCGCGATCAACCATCCCGACCAACAACAGGGTCGAGGCGACCAACGGGCTCATCAGATGCACCGGTTGCCCCAGAATCGATGCGCGGGCGATCTCCAGCGGATCAATGCCGTAGGCCGCGGCGGCGTTGGCCAGGATAGGCACCACGCCGAAGTAGTAGGCATCGTTGGACAGGACGAACGTCAGCGGCATGCTGGTAACGGCCACGACCAGCGGGAACAGGTGCCCCCAGGACGGCGGAATCCAGTCAACCAGTGTCTGCGCGAGAGAATCGACCATCTTCGTGCCAGAGAAAATCCCGGCAAAGATGCCCGCGGCAAACACCAACAATACGACCGTCATGGCGTTGCCCGAATGGGCAAGGATGCGTTCCTTCTGAATGTCCAGTTGCGGATAGTTGATCATCAGCGCCAGGACGAACCCGATCAGGAACAGGATCGCGGAATGCATGATCCCCATCACCAGCGCGACCATCACCGCGATGACCAGCAGCAGGTTGACGTAGGCCAGTTTCGGGCGCTTGTGCGGCGTGTCCTCGAGTATTGCGTTGATGTAGCAGTTACCGCCGCCGCTCTCCAGTTGAATGTTACCGATGCGCTTGCGCTCGGCGCGGCCCAGCAGGAACGCGGTGAACACCACCCACATCGCGCCGCCGATCATGGTCGGCAGCAAGGGTACGAAGTAGGCCCCGGCATCCAGGCCCAGTGCCGCAATCGCGCGGGTCGCGGGCCCTCCCCAGGGGGTCATGCCGCTCATGATGCTCAGCGAAAGCATGGAAATGGTCGCCAGAATCATCGGGTTCATGCCGATGCGCTTATACAGCGGAAGCATGGCTGCGCAGGTGATCATGTAGGTGGTGGTGCCGTCACCGTCCAATGCCACCACCAGCGAAAGCAACGCGGTGCCGACAGCGATTTTCATCGGGTCGCCGTTGACGCGCTTGAGGATCTTGCGAATCAGCGGGTCAAACAGGCCGGCGTCGATCATCAAGCCGAAAAACAGGATCGCGAACAGCAGGAGCGCGGCCGACGGTGCGACCATTTTCAAGCCGTCGAGCATCATCTTGCCGGTAGTGCCGCCGAAACCGCCAATCACGGCAAACACAATCGGAACCAGCGTCAGGGCGACAATCGGCGACAGCCGTTTAGTCATTATCAGGAAGGTGAAAACCACCACCATGGCCAAGCCAAGCAATGCGAGCATAAGTCAGTTCTCTTGTTCTTATAAGTAACGGGGCCGATGCACAGGCGCACGAGTCCGCGCCCGCCAGTTGTGCCTGGCGGGGAGTGTTTATTTGAGGTGTTTAAGGTGTCTGGGCGCAGCCGCGACCGGTCAGACGCGGTCCGTGACCGTCACACCATCCCAGTCCGGGTTCTGGGCCTGGGCCGAGATGGCAATGGGGGAAGGTTTGCCGTCCAGCGTCCGCATCAGTACTTCGCGATCGCAGGCATTTTCCGAGAGGGACATCACCACGGTCGCCACCGCATTGCTGGCCAGGCTGGTCAAGGCCCGGGCTTCCGACATGAAGCGGTCGATACCGATCAGCAGGGCAAGGCCGGCCAAGGGAATGTCGTGAATGACCGTCAACGTTGACGCCAGTGCGACAAAACCGGAGCCGGTGACACCGGCGGCGCCTTTCGAGGACAGCAGCATGATTGCCAGCATGGTCACGGTCTGGGTCAGGCTCAGGTCGATGTTGCAGGCCTGGGCAATGAACACCGCCGCCAGCGAGAGGTAGATCGCCGTACCGTCGAGGTTGAACGAGTAACCCGTGGGCAGCACCAGCCCGACCACGCCTTTGTTGCAACCCAGGGCCTGGAGTTTTTCCAACATCCGCGGCATTACCGGCTCGGTGGACGACGTGCCGAGGACCACCAGGAATTCTTCGCGCAAGTAGCGCAGCAACTTCCACAGACTGAAGCCATGCGCGCGGCAAATACTCCCCAGCACCACAAACACGAAGAATGCGCAGGCGATGTACAGCGTCATGATCAGCTTGGCCAACGAGCCCAACGAGGTAATGCCGTACTGCCCGACCGTGAACGCCAAGGCCCCAAAGGCACCGATCGGCGCAAAGCGCATCAGGTAGGAGAAGATCTTGAAGACCATGTGCGAAGCGGACTCCAGTACATCCAGTAGCGGCTTGCCGCGCTCGCCAATGGCCGAAAGCGCAAACCCGCACAGCACCGCAATGAATAGAACCGGCAGCACCTCACCTTTATTGAAAGCACCGATGAACGTGTCGGGGATGATGTGCATGAAAAACTCGACCACGCCCAGCTTCGCCGCAGAATCGGTGTAGTGCGACAGCCCCTTGGTGCTCAATTGGGTAGGGTCGATGTTCATGCCCACACCGGGCTTGAACAGATAGACCGCCACCAGGCCGATGATCAGGCTGATCACGGTCAGGCCCAGGAACAGCAACAGGGTCTTGCTCAACAAACGCCCGAGGGAGCGCTTGTCGCTCATGCCGGCGATACCGGTGACGATGGTGCAGAACACCACGGGAGCGATCATCATCTTGATCAGCTTGATGAAGGCATCACCCAGCGGCTTCAAGGCTATGGCCTGTTGTGACCAGAAATGCCCGACCAGCACGCCCAACAGCACGGCGAAGAGAATCTGGACGTAGAGCGATTTTACAAACTTCATGGCATCACCCATTTTTAGAATTGTGCTGATGCAGAAACGACAATGACTAAAGGACGTTATCCGGCAAGTCGTTGGGAAGCCGCGGCGTAGACATAACCGGAGAACAACCTGCGCGATGTACGCACTACCGAAGCGCGAATTGTCTCACCCTGAGCCCCGGTGTAGGACAGTACAACGTCTATTGCGCCACTTGGATGTTCAATTCGAACGTGTTTCAAGCGCGGCTCACTCACCCCGCCAAGCAATTGAGCAATCACGCTGCCTTCGCTGACGCACGCGGTGGCCAAGCCGATAGAGCCGGTAATCGCCAGTGCCCGGTGGCAGTTGTGCGGCATGAAATAGCGCACCTGAAGGGTGCCGCCCGCCTTGGCCGGCGACACCAGTACGGGCTTGGGGATCACTTTATCACTGACGTCGCCCAAACCCATTGCCAGGCCGGCTTGCAGCCGCAGAGACTCCAGGCGCCCCAGGAACGCTTTGTCGGCATCCAGCTCAGCAGGGCTTTCGTCCCCACGTTTACCCAATTGGCCAGCCTCGATGATCATCATCGGCATCGCCATGTCGATGCAGGTCATCGGGACACCGTCGATCAGGTCCTGAGTCTGCCCCGTCGGGAACAGCTTACCGGTTTTGCTGCCCGCGGCATCCAGGAAGGTCAGTTGCACGGGAGCGGCAGTCCCCGGCACGCCATCGATGGCAGTGTCGCCTTCGTAGCTGACAGTCCCTTCGGGAGTGTGTACGTCTGCGTTCACAAACGTCCCCGTGTTGAGGTTGCGAATACGCACACGCGTCAGGCCTTTAGACGCCTTGACCAGCCCCTGCTCGACCGCAAACGGGCCAACGGCGCAAAGCATATTGCCGCAATTGGGCGCGGTATCGACTCGACGCTGGGAAACCATGACCTGCACGAACAAATAGTCGACATCCGCGTCCGGGTGCAGCGATGGGCTGACGATGGCGACCTTGCTGGTTTGCGGGCTCCCACCGCCAATGCCGTCAATTTCCAGCTCATGGCCGGAGCCCATCAGGTTGAGCAGCAGCTCATCACGCTGTTCGATCGCATCAGGCAGGTCCCAGGCGAGAAATACTGGCCCCTTGGACGTACCGCCGCGCATAAGCACACAAGGAATTCGTTGCATGACCACTGACTCTTATTGATCAATCGGGTTGATTAATGCTCTTGAGGCAAGAGTCGCAGGCTTTAAAAAATGTTTCCAATGCAAATATCAGCCTGATTATTGCGTTTAACGAATGACAAACCTAGGATGATTGAACGCCGCCGCCCTCCTCCATCGAGTTATAAAAAATGCAATATGAGCTAAATGACATACGATCGTTCGTTAAAATCGCCGAACTCGGGAGCTTCCACGAGGCTGCCGATGCATTGCACCTGTCCCAGCCGGCGCTGAGCCGGAGGATGAAAAAACTGGAGGAAGGCTTGGGAACAGCCCTTCTCGATCGCACCACCAGAAGGGTGAGTCTCACGAGCGTTGGTCGGGACTTTCTACCCAAGGCACGCCGCCTACTGGACGACTTCGACGACTCGATACTCAACATCCGAGAGCTGGCAGAGCGACAGAGCGGACGGGTCACCCTTGCCTGCATCCCGACCGCAGCTTTCTACTTCCTGCCTTCGGTCATCCGCCTCTATAACGAGCGCTATCCGCAAATCCGTATCCGCCTGCTCGATCTCAGCGCCAACGAAGGCCTGGAGGCCGTGCTGCGCGGAGAAGCCGACTTCGGCATCAACATGATGAGCGGCCAGCACCCCGACATAGAATTTGTGCCATTGGTCGACGAGCCTTTTGTATTGGCATGTCGACGCGATCATGAACTGGCGGAACGTAGCGCGGTGACCTGGTCTGAACTCAGCAACTACCGCTTGATCGGCGTCGGACGCCTGAGCGGCAACCGGATGTTGCTCGATCATGCGTTATCGGGCTTGAGCTGGCGCCCGCAGTGGTTCTATGAGGTGCAACACCTTTCGACGTCGCTGGGCCTGGTGGAAGCCGGCCTCGGCGTCTCGGCCGTGCCGAGCCTGGCGATGCCTGCCGTGGATCATCCGACGTTGGTCAGCATCCCGTTGATAGAGCCCATTGTGAACCGTTCATTGGGACTGGTTTACCGTCGTGGAGCCTCGTTATCCCCAGCGGCGGAGAAATTTGTTTCGATTCTGCTTGAGCAATGGGAGAAGTGAATGGGTTCTGCTGGCGAGTGGTGTGTCATTTACTGCGAGCGCCAGCCAAGTTGTGGTGTTTTCGGTGAACTTGTGCCCTGCCCCGCCAGTCAGCTAACTGAACGCAACTCAACGGTGGGTAACGGATGCATCTCTCGCGGCAGCAACAAGTAGCCCTGTTGACCGGCGGCGGCAATGGTTGATTTCAAGCACGAGCCACAGAGCGCCATCGACGCCCACGGCATCATCGGCGACATGCGCAGCGCCGCCCTGGTGAACGACAAGGGCAGCGTCGACTTTTTCTGCTGGCCGGAATTCGACAGCCCGTCGATCTTCTGCGCGCTGCTCGACACGCCCGACGCCGGCATTTTCCAGCTCACGCCAGACCTGCCCAACGCCCGCCGCGAACAGATCTACCTGCCCGACACCAACGTGCTGCAGACCCGCTGGCTCAGCGATGACGCCGTGGTGGAAATCACTGACCTGTTGACCATCGGTGAGGAGGACGACCTGCCCCTGTTGATTCGCCGCGTGCGTGCAGTCAGCGGCCAGGTGACGATCCACCTGCGCTGCGCCGTGCGTCATGACTATGCGCGCGCGCCCACCCACGCCAGCCTCGACAACGGCACGGTGTGTTTCGCCGCCCACGGCCAGCCCGGTCTGCGCTTGTCGAGCAGCCACGCACTGCAGGTCGAAGACAACGCCGCAGTGGCCAGCTTCGTCCTGGCCCAGGAGGAAGGCGCCGAACTCGTCCTCGGCGGGCAGGACGACCCGCGCGTCGACAGCAGCTGCACCGACCTGGCGTTGACGCACACCCTGGCGTTCTGGCGCGGCTGGATCGCGCAATCGAACTACCGCGGGCGCTGGCGCGAAATGGTCAACCGCTCGGCCCTGGCCCTGAAGCTTTTGACCTCGCGCAAACATGGCGCAATCATCGCCGCCGCCACCTTCGGCCTGCCCGAATCGCCCGGCGGCGAGCGCAACTGGGACTACCGTTACACCTGGATCCGTGACGCCTCGTTCACGGTCTACGCGTTCATGCGCCTGGGTTTTGTCGACGAAGCCAATCACTACATGCGTTGGCTCAGAGGGCGGGTCAGCGACTGCAGCGACCAGCCCGTCAAGATCAACATCCTGTATGGCATCGACGGCCGCCAGCAACTGCCCGAAACTCAGCTGACGCACTTGCGCGGGCATGGCGGCGCGACGCCGGTGCGTATCGGCAATGAGGCGTTCGACCAGGTCCAACTGGACATCTACGGCGAGTTGATGGACGCGATTTATCTGGTCAACAAATACGGCGAAGCCATTTCCCACGACGGCTGGAAACACACGGTCGAACTCGCGGATCAGGTCTGTGATATCTGGAACCGCAAAGACGTGGGTATCTGGGAAATGCGCGGCGAGCAGCACCACTTCCTGCACTCGCGGCTGATGTGCTGGGTGGCGCTGGACCGTGCGATCCGCCTGGCGTCCAAACGCTCGCTGCCGGCGCCGTTCGCGCGCTGGGACCAGACGCGCCAGGCGATCTACGCGGATATCTGGGGCAATTTCTGGAACGAAGAACGCGGGCACTTTGTGCAGCATACCGGCAGCACCGCGCTGGACGGTTCGATGCTGCTCATGCCGCTGATGCGCTTCGTCGCCGCCACCGACCCGCGCTGGCTCTCGACGCTGGCAGCGATCCAGAAAAGCCTGGTGCGCGACGGTATGGTCTATCGCTATCGCAACGACGACAGCCGGATCGACGGCCTGCCAGGCACCGAAGGCGCGTTTGCCGCCTGCTCGTTCTAGTACGTCGAATGCCTGGCCCGCGCCGGGCAGGTCGAAAAGGCGCATCTGGAGTTTGAGCAGTTGCTGCGCTACGCCAACCCGCTGGGGTTGTACGCCGAAGAGTTCGACAACCAGGCGCGCCACCTGGGCAATACGCCGCAGGCGTTGAGCCATTTGGCACTGATCAGCGCGGCAACGTTTCTGGACCGCAAGTTGAGCGGCGCGAAGACGGTGTGGCAGCCTTGAACGCCACCCGTCGAGGGTCAGCGAGGCCACGATGACGGTGGGTCGGGCAACCTGAACGCCGGACACTCTTGGCCCACGACCCTCTCAGCCTTGTGGCGTTAATGGATCGGCGGTAGTGTCATCGGCAGTCATCGCCCACCCGATAGGAGCCCATCATGCCCATCGCCCCTGCGCTGTTTTATGTACGCACCTCGATGCTCGATGTGGCGTATGAAGCCCACGGCCCCGTCGACGGTGAACCGGTGATCCTGCTGCATGGCTTCCCCTACGACCCTCGCAGCTATGACGATATCACCCCGGCCCTGGCCGAGCGCGGTTGTCGGGTGTGGGTGCCGTACCTGCGTGGTTATGGCCCGACGCGGTTTATCAACGCGCAGGTGATGCGCTCCGGGCAACAGGCAGCGTTGGCCAAGGACCTGCTGGAGTTCATGGATGCGCTGTGTATCCCGCGGGCCACCCTGGCGGGCTACGACTGGGGTGGGCGTGCCGCCTGTATTGTCGCGGCACTGTGGCCGGAGCGCGTGCGCGGGTTGGTGAGCGGGGACGGCTACAACATCCAGGACATTGCCAAGTCGCTCGAGCCCAGGCCGCCAGAGACGGAGCATCGGTTGTGGTACCAGTACTACTTCCACACCCAGCGTGGCGTGGATGGGTTGACCGCCAATCGCCGGGCGTTTTGCCAATTGCTGTGGTCACTGTGGTCGCCCTCCTGGGCGGCAGGCCCCAGCCTCTATGGCCAGAGCGCGCCATCGTTCGATAACCCGGACTTTGTCGACGTGGTGATTCATTCCTACCGTCACCGCTTCATGTACGCACCGGGCGATCCCGCACTGGCGCCCATCGAACAGGCGCTGGCGCTGCAACCGCCGATCACGGTGCCGACGATTTCGCTGTGCGGCGCCGATGATGGCGTGGGCCCGCCGCCGCTGGAGGATGACGACGCGCAGCACTTCAGCGGCTTCTATCGGCGGCAGGTGTTGCCCGGCGTCGGCCACAATATCCCTCAGGAAGCGCCGCAAGCGACCCTTGAGGCACTCCTGGAATTGCTCGCCTAGGCCGCTGGCGAAAAGCGCTCGCGATAAGCCTGCGGCGTGACTGACAAGACCCGCAGGAAGCTGCGCCGCAAGGTCTCTTCACAACCGAACCCGCACTGCACGGCGATGCGTTTGATCGGTGTGCTGCTGTCCGCCAGTTGCCGGCGGGCGGTTTCGACGCGGATCAGTTCGACCGCGCGCGCGGGGGTCTGGCCGGTTTCGGCGCGGTAGTGACGCACGAAGCTGCGCTCGCTCATGCCGGCCTGGGCGGCCAGGGTGGCGAGGGTCAGGTCGAGGGTCAGGTGCTCCGCGATCCACGCGTGCAACTCGGCAAAGCGGCTGTCGCCTTTTTGCAATGACAAGGTCACGCTGAACTGCGATTGGCCACCGGGGCGTTTGAGGAAAACCACCAGGTGCCGCGCGACTTCCAGGGCCACGGCGCGGCCCAGGTCTTGTTCCACCAAGGCCAGGCACAGGTCGATCCCGGCGGTTACACCGGCCGACGTCCACACGGTGCCCTGCTGGATGAAAATCGGGTTGGCCTCCACCGTCAGCGCCGGGAACTTGCGCGCCAGCTCTTCACAGCGTGTCCAGTGCGTCGCCACGCGACAGCCGTCGAGCAAGCCACTGGCCGCCAGCAGAAAAGCCCCGGTACACACCGAGGCCATGCGCCGGGTGTACCGGGCTTTTTCGCGCACCCAGTCCACCAGCGCCAGGTCTTCGGCGGCGCCGTAGACACCCCAGCCGCCGGCGATGAGCAGGGTGTCGCAAGGCGTGTCGACGGCGGGCAACGGCTCGGCCACCAGCGCCAGGCCGGCGGAGGTCATCACTGGCGCCGCCTGGGCGGCGATCACCGAAACCGCGTAGGGCAACGGCGCACCGCGCTGGCGCGCAAGGTCGTTGGCCGAGGCGAACACCTGCAAGGGCCCGGTCACGTCGAGCACTTGGGCATTATCAAAAGCGAGTACATGAATGATGCGCGGCATGTTTGGCGTGATTCGTGGGTTCAATGGCGTATTCGCCAAAGCCTAGGCCTCTAGAGTGAAACCGTCCACCCCTTATCGGAGCTTCATTCATGACCTTGCAGATCGGTTTTCTGTTGTTCCCCGGCATCCAGCAACTGGACCTCACCGGCCCCTATGACGTCTTGGGCTCGCTACCGGATGTGAAGTTGCACCTGGTGTGGAAAGACCTTTCGCCGGTCACCTCCAGCACCGGGCTGGTGTTCACGCCGACCATGACCTACGCCGATTGCCCACACCTGGATGTGCTCTGCGTCCCTGGCGGCAGCGGCGTCGGCCCGTTGATGGAAGACCCGCAGACCCTCGACTTCCTCAGGGTCCAGGCGCTCACCGCGCGTTATGTCACCTCGGTATGCACCGGTTCGCTGGTGCTCGGTGCGGCCGGTTTGCTGCGCGGGCGCAAGGCCACCACCCATTGGGCCTACCACGACCTGCTCGCCCCGCTCGGCGCCATTCCGGTTCAGGCGCGCGTGGTGCGTGACGGCAACCTGCTCACCGGCGGTGGGATCACTGCGGGGATCGACTTCGCCCTGACCCTGGCCGCTGAGCTGTACGACGAAGCAACAGCGCAATTGGTGCAGTTGCAGATCGAATACGCCCCGGCGCCACCGTTCAATGCCGGCCGGCCGGATACCGCGCCGAAGGCCGTGCTGGAAGAGGCCAACAAACGCACGGCCGAGTCGCGCAAGGTCCGCGCAGAAATCACTGCGCGGGCGGCAGCGCGCCTGGGTTGATACGCGTCGCAGTTGCCGCTGCGCGGCGGGTCGCCGATGATACGGGGCAGCGCGATTGCGACGAAGCTCGATTCCGAAGCGCGGGCTGCCCTTTCCCCCCAAGAAGTTTATTGATGAATACCCACGACGGATTAATTCCCTGCATCATTTCCGGCGGTTCGGGTACCCGACTGTGGCCAGTCTCCCGGCAGAACATGCCCAAGCCGTTCATGCGTATGCGCGATGGCCAGAGCCTGCTGCAGAAAACCTTCCTGCGCGCCAGCCGCCTGCCCGGGGTGGAAAACGTGCTGACGGTCACCAACCGTGACCTGCTGTTTCGCACGCTGGATGACTACCGCCTGGTGAACACAGCCCGCCTGCCCCTGGACTTGTTGCTGGAGCCCTTCGGCCGCAACACGGCAGCGGCGATGGCGGTGGCGGCGCTGCATGTGCTGGAGCACTTCGGCGACGACGCACCGTTGCTGGTGATGCCCGCCGACCACTTGATCCTCAATGAAAGCGCGTTCGCCGCGGCCGTGAGCCAGGCCCGCGAGCTGGCCGCAGCCGGCTACCTGGTGACCTTCGGTATTGAGCCTGATCGCCCGGAAACCGGCTTCGGCTACATCGAACAAGGCGCCGCGTTGAGTGCGGGAAACCGGGTCAAACGCTTTGTCGAAAAACCCGACCTGGCCACCGCGCAAGGCTACCTCGACGGCGGCCAGCACCTGTGGAACGCCGGCATATTCTGCTTCAAGGCCAGCACCCTGGTGAACGAGCTGACCACCCACGCCCCGCAGGTGCTGGCGGCCGCCAAGGCCGCGCTGGCGCACAGCCAGAGCCTGCAGAATACGACCTCGCGCCAGCGCGAACTGGATGCCGATGGCTTCGGCGGCGCGCCGGACCTGTCCATCGACGTGGCGCTGATGGAGAAGTCCACGCAGGTGGCCGTGGTGCCCTGCGATATCGGCTGGAGCGATATCGGCTCCTGGGAAACCCTGCGCCAGCTCACCCCCAGCGATGCCCAGGGCAATCAGGTCAATGGCGAAGCGATTCTGCATGACGTCCACAACTGCTACATCGACTCGCCCAGGCGGGTATTGGGCGTGGTGGGCGTGCGCGACCTGATCATCGTCGACACCGCCGACGCCCTGCTGATCGCCGATGCCCACCGCAGCCAGGATGTGCGCCACATCGTGGCCGAGCTCAAGCGCCAGAACCATCCGGCGTACAACCTGCACCGCACGGTGACGCGGCCATGGGGCACCTACACGGTGCTGGAGGAGAGTGCGCGCTTCAAGATCAAGCGCATTGTGGTCAAGCCGCTGGCGTCACTGTCGTTGCAGATGCATCACCACCGCAGCGAACACTGGGTGGTGGTCAGCGGTACCGCGCAGATCACCAATGGCGAGCGGGAATTGTTGATCAACGCCAACGAGTCCACCTACATTCCGGCCGGGCACAAACACCGCCTGACCAACCCCGGCAGCATCGAGCTGGTGATGATCGAGGTGCAGAGCGGCGAGTACCTGGGCGAAGACGACATTGTGCGCTTCGACGATATCTATGGGCGCGCGCCCGCCGAAGGATAAGCCTCAGTCATCCAATGGCTGAGGGGCCGGTTTGCTGCCGGGCTTCGCCGGTTTGGCGGGCTTGGCGTTCTTGCCTGGCGCGGGGGCGACAGGTTCGGGTTCCGCAACGGCAGCCGCTTCTTTCTCGGCCATCGGCATCTGGTCGATGGCGCTGAAAAACTCGCTCAAGTTGAGGGTATCCGGCGGCACGGTCTTCTCGACTTTCTTCTCGCCGTCCTTGCCGACCAGGATCACTTTGGTGCCGCTGCCGGCGCCTAATTTGAGGGCGCGGATCAGCGCGTTGGTTTCAGGCGGGGCAAGCCTCTTGTTGTCCTTGGGGTCCTTGGCGAACTTCTCCCCTTCGGCACCGATGCTGCCGAACTTCACGGTGTACAACACCATGCCGCGCTCTTCAAAGGACTGCTTGGTGGCAGGCTCGTCCAGCTGTTTCTTGAGCTTGGCCAATGTGTCATTGCCGGAATCAAGCTCCACCACCACCAGCGGCCGGGCCTTGCCCAAATCCTGCTTGAGCGGGTTGATATCATCAGCAGCCAACAACGGCCCCGTAAAAGCCATCAAGGTAGCCAGGGTCAGCGACCGGATGAGCATGCGTACCTCCTTTGAATTCCATGCAGGGTTCTTGAGTTTCATGTCTGCGACAGCCAAATTCAAGGATGATTCCTACACCGCCTTGAGAAAGCGTAGGTCAGGACGCCGGCTACGCAAGGGGTGACGAGTGCTAGCAGTCATTGTTTCCTTTGATTGCGCAGGCCCAGGCCGCAAGTTTTTCGCAGGCTTGCAGTGCGATCTGCTCGTCAAGCTTGCCTCGATAGTGCCGGTCCACCGCATCACCGGCGATCAACCCGGCAATCAGCGGCGCACCCACGGCATCGGTCAAATCCAGCCACTCCCCCCAATTGGCAGGGCGATCGTACCAACGCAGATAACCATCGCGGGAAACCGGCCACCAGCGCTGGTCGAATTGCAGCACGACCTTTTCCAGGCGGCCCATGGTGAAAAACGCCAGGGCCTCTCGGTAAGCCGTCGGCAAGCCTGGCGTAAAGTGCAGGTGTTTGAGTACCGGTATCGGCACCGTACAGATGCAGGCATCTGCATTGAGGCCATCGACCCACACGCCGTGCTCGTCCCAGGCAACGTGCTGCACGGGGTGATTGAGGTGGATATTCAGGCCGCTGGCGGCGTCTTCCAGTAATTGCCGATAGCCTTGAGGCAGAAACTGGTCGCCGTGGCCAACGCCCTCCTCGTCGAGCGTATGCGTCGACAACTGGTCCAGGGGCAACCCGGCTTCGAGGATCAGGTTAGCGTCGATGGCATAGCGGGCAGCGCGGCGTTCGGGGGCATTGAGGGTCGCAAGGTATTGATCGATGCCCTGCGCCAAGGGTTGATGACGATCAATGGCCTGTTTCAAGCGTTCATACGCGCCATTGATGTCCGGTACGGGGCCGTCCCACGCGGCAGCCAATGGTTGCGAGAAATCGGTAGGCCGTCGCTCCAGGCCCAACTGCTCGGCACGTCGGGCCAGCGGGTTGAGGGCATAGTGCTGCAACCAGGCGGCCCCCGCATCCACCGTATGGTCACCCAGGGCCACACTGTTCACGCGCCCGCCGATGCGGTTGCGCGCCTCGAGTACGCGCACCTCCAAACCCTGCGCCTGCAACGCACGTGCGGCACTCAGGCCGGCAAACCCGGCACCGATAACGATGACCTTGCGGGCGCGGGTGCCGGCCACCGCATTCGCAGCGCGGATGCCACTGTCCCAAGCGCTGTGGGTCATGGCGCAATGATCGTGGTTGAAGGCTTCCCCAGCGAGGAACAGACGATTATCAATCGGCGTCGAGAGCAGGCGCCGCAGGCTCACATCGCCTCCCGGCAACATTGCGCTGTAGGCACCTTGGCTATAGGGGTCGTCGCACCAGCGCGTGACGTGCCAGGCGATAGGACGCGGCACTGTCATTGCTGCGGCCAATGCCGAGCGAACACCGGCGCGACGAGCGGGTCGGCGTCCACCCGGGCCAGGGTCTGGGCGAACGCCGGCCGCGAGGCTTGCAACGCCTCTCGCGCCGCATCCCAGCGCGACACCGCCGCCGCCATGATGCCCAGGGCATTCGGCTGTTGGTCGGGGGCGAACAATTGGTCGGCAAACTGATCGGCGAACACCCTCCAGGCCTGGTGCAGGTAGTGGCGCGTGCCGCTGATCAATTGCGCTTGCGCCGCCTCATCGGCGTTGCCCAGCCAGCGTTGCGGGTAGTCGATGATGCCTATCGCCGAGTAGCAATTGGCGGCGATGTACACCAGGCCGCGGAGGATCTGGCCGCGGTTGCCGGCGAGTAGGTTGGCGGCCGGGAATTCCAGGCCCAGGTGGATCAGGATCGCCGCGCTTTCCGTCAGCACCTGGCCGTCGGGCGTCACCAACGTGGGGATCTGTTTGAGCGGGTTGATCCGTGCGAGCGCTGCACTGCCTTCGCCGTCCTGCCAGGAGCTGGCGTCCACCCGATGCCACGGCACCGCGCAACGCGGCAGGGCAATTTCAATCATGCATGAGCCGGAGTCGTCGGTGCCGTAGAGCGTGTACATGGGGGTTCCTCCTGAATGTCATGTAGCAGTTGCCGAGCACGCCAACAGCGTAGACGCTTAGCCACGCGAGGCAAGTACTTCAGAACAGGCCCATTTGCCCGCCGACCAGGGTGCCGAAGTCGTCATTCACAAACGGCAGAATCGCATCGGCCACCGGCTGCAATTGCCGCGTGACGTAGTGGTCGTAGTCAATCGGGGCCTGGCGCACTTCCAGCGGCTCCGGGCCGTTGACGGTGATCACGTAGCTGATCCAACCGCCGCGCTGGTACTGACGCGGGCGGTTCATGCGGTCGTTGTAGTCGTCGGCCAGGCGCGCGGCGCGCACGTGGGGCGGGACGTTGCGCTCGTAGTCGTCCAACCGGCGGCGCAGGCGCTTGCGGTAGATCAGCAACTCGTCGAATTCGCCGCTCAAGGTGCGCCGCACGTAGTCGCGCACGTAATCCTGATGGGGCTGGCGGTGGAAGATGCGCTGGTAGAGTTCCTGCTGGAATTGCCGGGCCAGGGGCGACCAGTCGCTGCGCACGGTTTCCAGGCCCTTGTAGACCATCTCTTCGCTGCCATCGCCGCGCACCACCAACCCGGCGTACCGCTTCTTGCTGCCCTCCTCGGCGCCGCGAATGGTCGGCATGAGGAAGCGCGTGAAGTGGGTTTCGTATTGCAACTCCAGCGCGCTGTGCAGGCCGAATGCGTTGTGCAAATGCGCGCGCCACCAATCGTTGACGTGCTGCACCAGCGCCTGGCCGATGCGGCGGGCGTCCTCCTGGGAATGCGCGCTGCCGAGCCAGACGAAGGTCGAATCGGTGTCGCCGTAGATCACTTCATACCCCTGGGCTTCGACCAGTTCGCGGGTCTGGCGCATGATCTGATGGCCGCGCAGGGTGATCGAGGACGCCAGGCGCGTATCGAAGAAGCGGCAACCGCTGGAGCCAAGCACGCCGTAGAAGGCGTTCATGATGATTTTCAGCGCTTGGGACAACGGTGCATTGTGTTCGCGCTTGGCCTCTTCGCGGCCTTCGGAGATGCGCGCGACGATGGCGGGCAGGCAGTGCCGGGTGCGGGAAAACCGTGCGCCGCGAAAGCCTTCCACCGACGCACTGTCATCGGGGTGCTTGAGGCCTTCGACCAGGCCTACAGGGTCGATCAGGAAGCTGCGGATGATCGACGGGTAGAGGCTTTTGTAGTCCAGCACCAACACCGATTCGTAGAGGCCGGGGCGTGAATCCATGACGAACCCGCCGGGGCTGGCCTGGGGCGGTTTGTCGCCCAGGTTCGGCGCGACGAAGCCCTGGCGGTGCATCAGCGGCATGTACAAGTGGGTGAATGCGGCCACGGAGCCACCGTTGCGGTCGGCTGGCAAGCCAGTGACGCTGGCGCGTTCGAGCAGGAACTTGAGCAGCTCGGTCTTGGCGAAAATCCGCGTGACCAGTTCGCAGTCCTTGAGGTTGTAACGCGCCAGGGCCGGCTTGTCCTCGGCGAACATGCGGTTGATCTCGTCCATGCGCTGGTACGGCGTGGAGATGTCCTTGCCTTCGCCGAGCAGGGTTTGCGCGACGTTTTCCAGGCTGAAGGATTCAAAACTCCAGGTGGCCGAGCGCAGCGCTTCGATACCGTCGATGATCAACCGCCCCGCCGCGGCCGCGAAGTAATGATTGCGGCTGCCGTGTTCGCGCCAGGTCATGGGCTCTTCGCCGCGGCCGAGCAGGAGCGGCACGTTGAGGCGCTGGGCATGTTCGTGGAGCACGCGCAGGTCGAACTGCACCACATTCCAGCCGATGATCGCATCGGGGTCATGGGTGGCCAGCCACTGGTTGAGGCGTTCGAGCAATTGGCCGCGGGTGTCGCAGTAGTCGAGCTTGAAGTCCACCGCGTCGCTCTTGTTCGGCGGGCCGAGCATATACACCTGGCGCTCGCCGCAGCCTTCGAGGGCGATGGAATACAGATCGCCCTGAGCGGTGGTCTCGATGTCCAGGGACACCAGTTTGAGCGGCGGACGATAGTCGGGGGCGGGTTTCATCTGCGCTTCGAGCAGCGCGCCGCTGGCGTCGGGCGTGCCGTCGAACCACACGGGGGCGGTGATGAAACGCTCCATCATGTAGCGCTCGGGCGGGCGCACGTCACCTTCGTAGACATCGACACCGGCGGCGCGCAGGCGCTTTTCCAGGTCCATCAGTTGCCGATGCTGGCGGGTGTAGAGGCCTAATACCTTGCGGTGATGGAAATCGCACAGCGCCAGCGGGCGCAATTCGATATCGCGCTCGTCTTTGAGCAGCCAATCCAGCGGCTTGCGATGGGCTTCGGGGATGAATATCACCGAGCTTTGCACAGGGAGGCGAATAAGCCGCGGCCCCTGGTCGGTGGCCAGCCAGAAGCTGACCTGCGTCCCCGCCGGGGTGTCGCGCCAATGCCGGGTCAGGACAAAACCCTGCTGTAAATCCACCGTGCCGCACCTCAGGAATCACGTTCAGGGCGTGATTCTACCCGGCATCCGGCCAAACGCGGCACGTTAACGCACACAGAGCGCAATCGCCTCAGGCGATGCCTTGGTGGAAGTGGCTCAGGTAGCCTTCGATATTGCGCATTTGCTCGTCCCAGCCGCGGGAATTCATTTTGAAGGCTTTCAGGCGGCGGGCTTCGGGCACTGCGTCGAAGCCGGATTCAACGACCCGCAGCAGAATGCCCGGGGCGCGGTCTTCAACGGTGAACTCCACCAGCGTCGGTGTTTCCTTGTCGTAGTCGAAGCCCTTTTCGACGGCGAAGGGGTGCCACGAGAAAGAAAACCGCGTCTGCGGCAGGATGCGTTCGATCTTGGCTTTCCAGATCACGTGTTCGTAACCTGGGTAAGTGATCGGCGCTTCGATCGTTTCCCCGGCGACAAAGGTCTTGCCCTTGAGGGCGATGCCAAACCAGCGGCCGAATTGCTCGGCATCGGTGAGTGCCTCCCACACTTTTTTGCGTGGAGCGTTCAGTAGGACTTTCCGTTCTATACGATCTGATACGTGCATACGTCACCTCCTCCATTGACAGTAGGCGACATCGACTAATGCGCAACCTTGGGTTCTGCGCGATGATGATGCCCCCGTTGTTGTCCAGGCCCTTAGGTTATGACTGACCCGTTGAATGGAAGTTGCTTCTGTAAAGCCGTGCGCTACCAGGTGGACAGCCTGGACATGCCCATCAGCCACTGCCACTGCGACAGCTGTCGCAAGGTGCATGCGGCAGCGTTTGTGAGCACCGCCGGCGTAATGCGTGAGCACTTTCGCTGGACCCAGGGCGAAGAACTGTTGGCGGCCTTCGAATCCTCGCCAGGCAAATTCAGGCGCTTCTGCTCGCGCTGTGGCTCACACCTGATGGCCGAGCGCGGGCATCAGCCCCATGTGATTGTGCGGGTGGCGACGCTGGACGATGATCCGGGCATCAGGCCCACCGCGCATATCTGGACGGCCCACGATGTGCCGTGGCTGGCGCATGAGGGCGTGCAGCAGTGGGACGAATGGCAGGTATGAGTCAGACGTGGGGGTCGCCGGGGGCTTTGCTCGGCGTCGCATATTGCGGCTTCAAGTGGCCTTCGTGGTCGAGCAGCCAGGCGTCCATGATCTGGCGCACCACCGGGCCTGCGACGCGGCCACCGGCCTCGCCGTTTTCGATCATCACCGAAATCACGATCTGGGGGTGCTCCGCTGGCGCAAACCCGACAAACAGCGCGTTGTCACGGTGGCGTTCCTGGGTTTTGTCGCGGTTGTAGCGCTCGCCCTGTTTGATCGCCACCACCTGCGCGGTACCACTCTTGCCGGCGATGCGGTATTGCGCGCCTTGCGCGGCCGCCCGGGCGATCCCGCGCGGGTCGTGCATCACCAGTTGCATCCCGTGGTTGACCTGCTCCCAGTCACGCGGGTTCTTGAGGACCACGTTGGGCATCGGGTGCTCGTCCACCGGCGCCACGCCGTTGATGGTCTTGGCCAGGTGCGGCCGATTCCACACGCCTTTGTTGGCAATCAACGCAGTGGCCTGGGCCAGTTGCAGCGGCGTGACTTGCATATAACCCTGGCCGATGCCGAGGATCACCGTTTCGCCCGGGAACCAGGGCTGACGCCGGGTCGCGCGCTTCCAGGCCTGGGACGGCATCAGGCCGGCCGACTCTTCGAACATGTCCAGGGAGACTTTCTGGCCGAGGCCGAACTCGGCCAGGTAGTCGTGCAGGCGGTCGATGCCGAGCTTGTGGGCCAGGTCGTAAAAATAGGTGTCGTTGGAGCGCATGATGGCGGCGTCCATATCCACCCAACCGTCGCCGCTGTGGTTCCAGTTGCGGTATTTGTGGTCAAAGTCAGGCAATTGGTAGTAACCGGGGTCGAACACGCGGGTCTGGGCCGTCACTACCCCGCTGTCGAGACCCGCGATGGCCACTTCCGGCTTGATCGTCGAACCCGGCGCATAGAGACCGCGCAGGACGCGGTTGAACAGCGGCCGGTCGATGGAATCATGCAGGGCGGCGTATTCCTTGAAGCTGATGCCCGTGACGAACAGGTTGGGGTCGAAGCTGGGTTTGCTGACCATCGCCAGTACTTCGCCAGTTTGCGGGTCGAGGGCTACCACGGAGCCACGACGATCGCCCAGCGCCTCTTCCGCCGCTTCCTGGAGTTTGACATCGAGGCTCAGCACGATGTTTTTGCCGGGGATCGGGTCGGTATGCTTGAGCACACGCAGTACGCGCCCCTGTGCATTGGTCTCGACTTCTTCATAGCCGACATGACCATGCAGTTCTGACTCGTAGAAACGCTCGATGCCGGTCTTGCCGATGGACTGCGTGCCGCGGTACTCCACCGAGTCGAGGGCCTTGGATTCTTTTTCGTTGATGCGGCCAACGTAACCGATGGAGTGAGCGAAATGCGCGCCCAGGGGGTAGTGGCGGACGAATTGCGGTTCGACGTCTACACCGGGCAGGCGGAATTCGTTGACGGCGAGTTCGGCGATCTGTTCTTCGGTCAGCTCATAAAACAACGTAACCGGAACAAAAGGATGCCGCGCCTGCTTCAGCGCCTTGTCGAATACGGCACGGTCTTCTGCCGGCAGGTGCAGCAGGCTGACGATCGCGTCCAGTTCGCCCTTGAGGTCTGTGGTGCGCTCGCGGGTGATGGTCAGGTTGTAGCTTGGACGGTTGTCGGCCAGCACGACGCCATTGCGGTCATAGATCAAGCCGCGAGTCGGTGTGATGGGCAGTACGTGGACACGGTTGTTTTCAGAAATCGTCGAGTGATACTCGAATTGCACGACCTGCAGGAAATACAGGCGGCCCACCAGGGCGCAGGTGATGCCGATCACCAACAAGGCGCAGGCGAGCAGGCGCTTGTTGACCAGGCGGTTTTCGTTTTCGTGGTCTTTGATCGGTATTGGTTGAGGCATTTCTACAGCATCTCGTTGAAAAAGGTCGACGCCGCGTCCTGCGGATAAAAGCTCAATCCTTGTGAAAATGTGCTGCACCATAACAAAAATGCAGAAACACTTTGCATCGATTTCCCCAACGGTACCTGGGAAGAGCCGTGTGGTGCCGTTGAGTCAGACGGCACCGAGCATCAGGGGATGAGGCTACTGTTACCAGATGGCAACGGTGGCCTCGAACAGCAGGGGGATTTCAGATCCACAGGTCGTTCATGGCGGTGCGGTCTCCCCCTTCATGGCCGGTGTTCAAGATGCCGCGTGGTTCGATCATCATCAATTTGGCTTCGCCTTCGGCGGCCGTCCGATGCTCTATTCCGCGAGGAACGACATACAGCTCACCCGGTGCCACATACACGGGACCGTCCGGAAGGTCGATGCGCAGTGTCCCTTCAAGCACGAAAAACGCCTCGTCGGTTTCTGGATGTGAGTGCCAGATGAACTCGCCTTCGATGCGTACAACCTTGAACTGGTAGTCGTTCATCTCGGCGACGACTCTCGGGCTCCACTGTTCACTGATGAGCGAAGCCTTTTGCGCGAGATTGACAGGTTGTGCTGGGTGCTGCTGAGTCATGACAGATCCTCTGGTAGGTGAGAGTTGTCAGACTATCGAAGGAAGGGTCGAGCGCTCTTGTACGATCTTGCAGCTTGAGGAGAGCGATACAAAAGCCTTTAGTAGACACTGCCAAGGAAGCACTGAAGACCACCGCAATGAGGCGCCCTTTCCGACCGCCCAAAACAAAGTTAGGTACCTATTCTAGTGGTCTGGTTCAGAAATAACTGCGCAATTTTGTCGAGTACCGAGGGGGGGCGAGCCACTTGACCCTTTCCGACCGCCCAAAACAAAACCCCTGTCTGCGCGAGCAAACAGGGGTTCTGGAATTTAATCTTGACGATGACCTACTCTCACATGGGGAAACCCCACACTACCATCGGCGATGCATCGTTTCACTGCTGAGTTCGGGATGGGATCAGGTGGTTCCAATGCTCTATGGTCGTCAAGAAATTCGGGTACTGAGTCGTGGCCAGCTGGCCTCGCTTCAGCAAATTGGGTATGTGATAGCTTTCGGTGTTTTGTAAGAGTCGAACTTTCGGTTCGTTTCGTCTTCACACACCGCAATCTGGTCTCTTTCGAGTTCGCAAATTGCTTGGGTGTTATATGGTCAAGCCTCACGGGCAATTAGTATTGGTTAGCTCAACGCCTCACAGCGCTTACACACCCAACCTATCAACGTCGTAGTCTTCGACGGCCCTTCAGGGGACTCAAGGTCCCAGTGAGATCTCATCTTGAGGCTAGTTTCCCGCTTAGATGCTTTCAGCGGTTATCTATTCCGAACATAGCTACCCGGCAATGCCACTGGCGTGACAACCGGAACACCAGAGGTTCGTCCACTCCGGTCCTCTCGTACTAGGAGCAGCCCCTCTCAAATCTCAAACGTCCACGGCAGATAGGGACCGAACTGTCTCACGACGTTCTAAACCCAGCTCGCGTACCACTTTAAATGGCGAACAGCCATACCCTTGGGACCGGCTTCAGCCCCAGGATGTGATGAGCCGACATCGAGGTGCCAAACACCGCCGTCGATATGAACTCTTGGGCGGTATCAGCCTGTTATCCCCGGAGTACCTTTTATCCGTTGAGCGATGGCCCTTCCATACAGAACCACCGGATCACTAAGACCTACTTTCGTACCTGCTCGACGTGTCTGTCTCGCAGTCAAGCGCGCTTTTGCCTTTATACTCTACGACCGATTTCCGACCGGTCTGAGCGCACCTTCGTACTCCTCCGTTACTCTTTAGGAGGAGACCGCCCCAGTCAAACTACCCACCATACACTGTCCTCGATCCGGATAACGGACCTGAGTTAGAACCTCAAAGTTGCCAGGGTGGTATTTCAAGGTTGGCTCCACGCGAACTGGCGTCCACGCTTCAAAGCCTCCCACCTATCCTACACAAGCAAATTCAAAGTCCAGTGCAAAGCTATAGTAAAGGTTCACGGGGTCTTTCCGTCTAGCCGCGGATACACTGCATCTTCACAGCGATTTCAATTTCACTGAGTCTCGGGTGGAGACAGCGCCGCCATCGTTACGCCATTCGTGCAGGTCGGAACTTACCCGACAAGGAATTTCGCTACCTTAGGACCGTTATAGTTACGGCCGCCGTTTACCGGGGCTTCGATCAAGAGCTTCGCGTTAGCTAACCCCATCAATTAACCTTCCGGCACCGGGCAGGCGTCACACCCTATACGTCCACTTTCGTGTTTGCAGAGTGCTGTGTTTTTAATAAACAGTCGCAGCGGCCTGGTATCTTCGACCGGCATGAGCTTACGGAGCAAGTCCTTCACCCTCACCGGCGCACCTTCTCCCGAAGTTACGGTGCCATTTTGCCTAGTTCCTTCACCCGAGTTCTCTCAAGCGCCTTGGTATTCTCTACCCAACCACCTGTGTCGGTTTGGGGTACGGTTCCTGGTTACCTGAAGCTTAGAAGCTTTTCTTGGAAGCATGGCATCAACCACTTCGTCATCTAAAAGATGACTCGTCATCAGCTCTCGGCCTTAGAATCCCGGATTTACCTAAGATTCCAGCCTACCACCTTAAACTTGGACAACCAACGCCAAGCTGGCCTAGCCTTCTCCGTCCCTCCATCGCAATAACCAGAAGTACAGGAATATTAACCTGTTTTCCATCGACTACGCTTTTCAGCCTCGCCTTAGGGACCGACTAACCCTGCGTCGATTAACGTTGCGCAGGAAACCTTGGTCTTTCGGCGTGGGTGTTTTTCACACCCATTATCGTTACTCATGTCAGCATTCGCACTTCTGATACCTCCAGCAAGCTTCTCAACTCACCTTCACAGGCTTACAGAACGCTCCTCTACCGCATCACTTACGTGATACCCGTAGCTTCGGTGTATGGTTTGAGCCCCGTTACATCTTCCGCGCAGGCCGACTCGACTAGTGAGCTATTACGCTTTCTTTAAAGGGTGGCTGCTTCTAAGCCAACCTCCTAGCTGTCTAAGCCTTCCCACATCGTTTCCCACTTAACCATAACTTTGGGACCTTAGCTGACGGTCTGGGTTGTTTCCCTTTTCACGACGGACGTTAGCACCCGCCGTGTGTCTCCCATGCTCGGCACTTGTAGGTATTCGGAGTTTGCATCGGTTTGGTAAGTCGGGATGACCCCCTAGCCGAAACAGTGCTCTACCCCCTACAGTGATACATGAGGCGCTACCTAAATAGCTTTCGAGGAGAACCAGCTATCTCCGAGCTTGATTAGCCTTTCACTCCGATCCACAGGTCATCCGCTAACTTTTCAACGGTAGTCGGTTCGGTCCTCCAGTTAGTGTTACCCAACCTTCAACCTGCCCATGGATAGATCGCCCGGTTTCGGGTCTATTCCCAGCGACTAGACGCCCTATTAAGACTCGCTTTCGCTACGCCTCCCCTATTCGGTTAAGCTCGCCACTGAAAATAAGTCGCTGACCCATTATACAAAAGGTACGCAGTCACCTAACAAAGTAGGCTCCCACTGCTTGTACGCATACGGTTTCAGGATCTATTTCACTCCCCTCTCCGGGGTTCTTTTCGCCTTTCCCTCACGGTACTAGTTCACTATCGGTCAGTCAGTAGTATTTAGCCTTGGAGGATGGTCCCCCCATATTCAGACAAAGTTTCTCGTGCTCCGTCCTACTCGATTTCATGACTAAGAGATTTTCGCGTACAGGGCTATCACCCACTATGGCCGCACTTTCCAGAGCGTTCCGCTAATCTCAAAGCCACTTAAGGGCTAGTCCCCGTTCGCTCGCCACTACTAAGGGAATCTCGGTTGATTTCTTTTCCTCAGGGTACTTAGATGTTTCAGTTCCCCTGGTTCGCCCCTTACACCTATGTATTCAGTGTAAGGTAACCATCTTATGATGGCTGGGTTCCCCCATTCAGACATCTCCGGATCAAAGTCTGTTTGCCGACTCCCCGAAGCTTTTCGCAGGCTACCACGTCTTTCATCGCCTCTGACTGCCAAGGCATCCACCGTATGCGCTTCTTCACTTGACCATATAACCCCAAGCAATCTGGTTATACTGTGAAGACGACATTCGCCGAAAATTCGAATTTCTCAATTAAGAGAACTCACAAATTTTACCTTAGCCTGATCCGTTACCAGTGAAAGTAACGTTCAGTCTATCTTTCTATCACATACCCAAATTTTTAAAGAACGATCTAATCAAAGACTAGAAATCAACATTCACCATCATCACGATGGAATGCTCATTTCTAAGCTTTCAACTTCTAGAAGCAGTAGTGGTGGAGCCAAACGGGATCGAACCGTTGACCTCCTGCGTGCAAGGCAGGCGCTCTCCCAGCTGAGCTATGGCCCCGTATTTCTACAGGTTCCCACACAAAATTGGTGGGTCTGGGCAGATTCGAACTGCCGACCTCACCCTTATCAGGGGTGCGCTCTAACCAACTGAGCTACAGACCCAATTTCGGGCTGCTTCTTTATCGTCTTCTTCAATGAATCAAGCAATTCGTGTGGGAACTTATGGAGCAGCTGATGTCGTCGATTAAGGAGGTGATCCAGCCGCAGGTTCCCCTACGGCTACCTTGTTACGACTTCACCCCAGTCATGAATCACACCGTGGTAACCGTCCCCCCGAAGGTTAGACTAGCTACTTCTGGTGCAACCCACTCCCATGGTGTGACGGGCGGTGTGTACAAGGCCCGGGAACGTATTCACCGCGACATTCTGATTCGCGATTACTAGCGATTCCGACTTCACGCAGTCGAGTTGCAGACTGCGATCCGGACTACGATCGGTTTTCTGGGATTAGCTCCACCTCGCGGCTTGGCAACCCTCTGTACCGACCATTGTAGCACGTGTGTAGCCCAGGCCGTAAGGGCCATGATGACTTGACGTCATCCCCACCTTCCTCCGGTTTGTCACCGGCAGTCTCCTTAGAGTGCCCACCATGACGTGCTGGTAACTAAGGACAAGGGTTGCGCTCGTTACGGGACTTAACCCAACATCTCACGACACGAGCTGACGACAGCCATGCAGCACCTGTCTCAATGTTCCCGAAGGCACCAATCTATCTCTAGAAAGTTCATTGGATGTCAAGGCCTGGTAAGGTTCTTCGCGTTGCTTCGAATTAAACCACATGCTCCACCGCTTGTGCGGGCCCCCGTCAATTCATTTGAGTTTTAACCTTGCGGCCGTACTCCCCAGGCGGTCAACTTAATGCGTTAGCTGCGCCACTAAGAGCTCAAGGCTCCCAACGGCTAGTTGACATCGTTTACGGCGTGGACTACCAGGGTATCTAATCCTGTTTGCTCCCCACGCTTTCGCACCTCAGTGTCAGTATCAGTCCAGGTGGTCGCCTTCGCCACTGGTGTTCCTTCCTATATCTACGCATTTCACCGCTACACAGGAAATTCCACCACCCTCTACCATACTCTAGTCAGTCAGTTTTGAATGCAGTTCCCAGGTTGAGCCCGGGGATTTCACATCCAACTTAACTAACCACCTACGCGCGCTTTACGCCCAGTAATTCCGATTAACGCTTGCACCCTCTGTATTACCGCGGCTGCTGGCACAGAGTTAGCCGGTGCTTATTCTGTCGGTAACGTCAAAACAATCACGTATTAGGTAACTGCCCTTCCTCCCAACTTAAAGTGCTTTACAATCCGAAGACCTTCTTCACACACGCGGCATGGCTGGATCAGGCTTTCGCCCATTGTCCAATATTCCCCACTGCTGCCTCCCGTAGGAGTCTGGACCGTGTCTCAGTTCCAGTGTGACTGATCATCCTCTCAGACCAGTTACGGATCGTCGCCTTGGTGAGCCATTACCTCACCAACTAGCTAATCCGACCTAGGCTCATCTGATAGCGCAAGGCCCGAAGGTCCCCTGCTTTCTCCCGTAGGACGTATGCGGTATTAGCGTCCGTTTCCGAACGTTATCCCCCACTACCAGGCAGATTCCTAGGCATTACTCACCCGTCCGCCGCTCTCAAGAGAAGCAAGCTTCTCTCTACCGCTCGACTTGCATGTGTTAGGCCTGCCGCCAGCGTTCAATCTGAGCCATGATCAAACTCTTCAGTTCAAACATCTTTGGGTTTTTAAGAAACCCTAAACTTGGCTCAGCAATCGTTGGTTACATCTTTGATTTCTCGCGTAGCAACCTGTGATGCTGATAATCTTGTTGACTATCAGTCTGACTCCACAAGCACCCACACGAATTGCTTGATTCAGTTGTTAAAGAGCGGTTGGTTAAGATCTTTCGTCTCAACCGAGGCGCGCATTCTACAGCAGCCTCATTTGCTGTCAAGTGATTACTTTCAGAAGTTTTCAAAGTTTCCTTTGTAACTTCAACCACTTGCGCTTCCGATCTCTCGTTAGCGGGAGGCGAATTCTACAGCGTTACACGCTGCTGTCAACACCTCTTTTTCTCCGCTTTCGACCGAGAAGATCGAAACGTTAATAGAGCCAAACAACCCTGCTCTACCAACTCCTTCCAGGCTTCGATGAACTGAAGCAGGTCGCTGTCGAATCTCGTGTAACTCTTTGTTTACCAAGGAGTTTTCCGTTTCGACTGCGCCGGAAGTGGGGCGAATTATAGACGTCCAGGATTTGCCGTCAACCTTTAATTTGGTTTTTCTATCAAACAGCGGAAAACCTCCCAATCCACTCTATATAGAAGGTAGAAAACTGATAATTGAGCAATATATTGCTCAGCGACACACACTTAAGCATCATAGGGCTCTTTGCTACTCAAATATGACCTCGGACGAACACCCCAATGACCACCTCCCCTCGCAGCCTGGCCTCGGCACTGTTTCCTGTCGGCCTGCTGTTGATCGCCATGGCTTCCATCCAGTCCGGCGCTTCGCTGGCCAAGACCATGTTCCCTATCGTCGGCGCTCAAGGCACCACCACGCTGCGCCTGATTTTCGCCAGCATCATCATGTTGCTGATATTGCGCCCATGGCGGGCGACGCTGACGGCCAAATCCCTGCGCACCGTGATTGTTTACGGAATGGCGTTAGGCGGCATGAACTTCCTCTTCTATATGTCGCTGCGCACAGTCCCTCTTGGTATTGCGGTAGCCCTGGAGTTCACCGGGCCGCTCGCCGTCGCCCTCTATGCATCGCGCCGCGCGGTGGACTTTCTGTGGATCGCCCTCGCAGTTGTCGGTCTTCTGCTATTGATCCCCACGGGAGAAGCCAGCACGGGGATCGACCTGGTCGGTGCGGCTTATGCACTAGGCGCAGGTGTTTGCTGGGCGCTCTACATTCTGTTCGGCCAAAAGGCAGGGAATGACAACGGCGTGCAAACTGCTGCCCTCGGCGTCATGATCGCCGCCTTGTTCGTCGCACCGATCGGCATCGTTCATGCGGGCGCGGCATTGCTGACGCCTGCGCTGATTCCAGTTGCCATCGGCGTCGCCATCCTGTCCACGGCGCTCCCCTACACCCTGGAGATGGTCGCGCTGACTCGCCTGCCCGCCCGTACTTTCGGCACCTTGATGAGCATCGAGCCCGCATTCGGTGCGCTCTCGGGCCTGTTCTTCCTGCAGGAGCATTTGTCGCTCGCACAGTGGCTGGCCATCTCCTGCATTATCCTGGCCTCCGTTGGCGCCACGCTGACCATGCGAAACGAGGCCAAACCTCTAGTACCAGCCGATTAATCATCTTTGACGGTAACTCTGGTATTTGCCGCTCATTTGGGCCATGTTTAGGCCGCAAACAAATGTCATTCATGGAGAGTTTCGACAAGGACAGCGCGAACGCTACAATCGAGAGCGAGTAAAGCCAGCTTCAGGCAATTTTTTCGAAGCGGCTATTAAGGATGGGAATGAAGCGAATTTTGATACTGTTAATGGTCGTGGCCATTGCTGGCTGTGCCGCGACCACCAAGACAGAAGTGAAACGGGGCAAAAAAGGGTTGCATATCAACTGTTCCGGGCTGTCCTCCTCCTGGGACCAGTGCTACATCAGTGCAGTCAACTCATGCGGCGCCAAGGGCTACCGGGTTATCGCCAAGTCCGGTGACAACTCCGAGGAGCCTGGGGACTACCCCTTCGGCCTCAACCCTGCTGGTTACACCAGCCGGAGCATGATCGTCATCTGTAAATAGCGGCCCGAGCAGTCCACTTCCGACTGCTCCGCAGCGCCCACCGAACGCCTCGACCCCGCGCAGCCCTTCGCGACGCTGCGACCGGCCGCCTGCGCGTAAATCGCAAGCGGCACTTGCCGAGCAGCGACCGATCAAATAGCCGCGGTGCGTACCTGCAACCACTCCAGCGCAGCGCCACTGAGCAATGGGCTCAAACGCTGACACACCTCGGCATGGTACGCATTGAGCCACTGGCGCTCCTCCGCCGTCAGCAACGACGGCTCCAGACAACGGGTGTCGATCGGGCACAAGGTCAGGGTTTCGAACTCGAGGAACTCACCGAACTCGGTCTTGCCCGCTTCGCGATTCAACACCAGGTTCTCGATACGCACGCCCCAACGCCCCGGACGGTAAGTACCCGGTTCAATGGAGGTGATCATGCCCGGCTGCATCGCGGTTTGCGGCGCAGTAGCGGCCTGGTAGGCGATGACCTGCGGACCTTCATGCACATTGAGGAAATAACCTACACCGTGCCCCGTGCCATGGCCGTAGTCCACACCTTCGGCCCAGATCGGCGCGCGCGCGATGGCATCGAGCAGTGGCGACATAATGCCCTTGGGAAAATGAGCACGGGACAGGGCGATCACCCCCTTGAGCACGCGGGTGCAATCACGCTTCTGTTCATCACTCGGCGCTCCGATAGGCACCATCCGCGTGATATCGGTAGTACCGCCCAAGTACTGGCCACCCGAGTCGATCAGCAGCAGGCCATCGCCTTCGATCAGCGCATGCTCTTCTTCGGTGGCGTGGTAATGCGGCATCGCGCCATTGGCATTGAACGCAGCGATGGTGTTGAAACTCAGCGACACATAACCGGGACGGCGGGTACGTGCGGCAGTCAGGTGTTCGTCGATGGTCAGTTCAGTGATGCGTTCACGGCCCAGCGCACTCTCCAGCCAGGCGAAGAATTCGCACAAGGCCGCGCCATCCTGCTCCATGGCCAGGCGGATATGTTCCGCGTCGGCCAGGCTCTTGCGGGATTTGGCAAGCGTCGTCGGGTTCAGCCCTTCCACCAGCTTGACGCTGGCGTCCAGGTGTTCCAGCAAACCGGCGGTCACGCGTGCCGGATCAACCTGCACACTCGCGCCCGATGGCACCGCGCGCAGGGCATCGGCGACTTCGCTGTAATCGCGCAAGGTCACGCCATCCTGCTCAAGCACCGCCCGCAGCGCGGCATCGACTTTGCTCAGCGCCACAAACAGCGTGGCCTGTTGCGCATTGATCAGGGCGAAGGACACAAACACCGGGTTGAACGATACATCGGCACCGCGCAGGTTAAACAACCAGGCGATGTCATCCAGGGTGGCGATGAAGTGCCAGTCGGCGCCCTTTTCTTTCAAGCTGGCGCGCAGTGCAGCGAGTTTTTCGCCACGGCTGACGGTGGCCTGCGGTGGCAGGTGCTGGTAGATCGGCTGATTCGGCAACGCCGGGCGGTCGCTCCAGACTTCATTCAGCAGGTCGATGTCGGTACGCAGGCGAGCACCGCGCTCCGCCAGTTTGCCGCCCAAGGTACGCGCCGACGCCACGGCCATTACCGCACCGTCGACCGCCACCACGGCGCCCTGCGGCGTCTGTTCGGCCAGCCACTCCAGCGGGCCAGGTTGACCCGGCTGCAGCTTCACCAACTCGATACCGCTGCCCTTGAGTTCCTTGGTCGCTTGTTCCCAGTAGCGGCTGTCGGCCCAGACACCGGCGAAATCCGCGGTGACGATCAGCGTCCCCACCGAGCCGTGGAAGCCCGACAACCATTGACGCCCCTGCCAGTAGCCCGGCAAGTATTCGGACAGGTGCGGGTCAGCGGACGGCACCAGCAAGGCATGAATGCCTTCGCGGCGCATCAATTCACGGGTATGCGCCAGGCGCTGGGGAACCGTTCCATGGGTCAAAGGCTGCGTACTCATTGTGTCTCCTGCTAACCACGAATAATTGTTATGGATTACGAATGAAGAATCAGACCGCCCAGAACGCCGGCGCACTGGCAAGGGCGGCCTTGATCAACTGCACGGCCTGGTCGATATCCTGCTCGGTGGTGAACCGCCCCAGGCTCAAGCGAATGGTTCGACCGGCGCTGCGGGCATCATGCCCCAGCGCCAGCAGCACATGGGAGGGCGCATTGCTCGCCGAATTGCAGGCCGAGGTGGCGGAAAAAGCAATGCCCGCACTCAAGGCCGCGGCGTTGAACTCGCCTTCACCGAAGGTGAGGCTGAGGGTGTGGGGAATGCGCTGGGTGGCGCTGCCATTGAGACGCACACCGACGACCGACGCCAGTTGATCGAGCAGGCGCTGGCGCAAGGCCACGATCGCCGCCTGCTCTTCACTGAACGCCTGCGCCGCCAAGGCGAACGCCGCGCCCATGCCCGCAATCTGGTGGGTTGCCAGTGTACCGGAGCGCAAGCCGCCCTCGTGGCCACCGCCGTGAATCTGCGCCAACACCTTCCGCTGCGCCCGCGGCCCGACATACAGCGCGCCGATCCCCTTGGGGCCATACACCTTGTGCGCGGAAAACGACATCAAATCCACCGGCCATTGCGCCAGGTCGATCGCCACCTTGCCCGCGCCCTGTGCCGCGTCCACATGCAACAACGCGCCGTGGTCACGCACCCGCGCGCCAATGGCGGGGATGTCGTTGAGGGTGCCCAACTCGTTGTTCACCAACATCAGCGATACCAGGAAGGTGTCCTCACGCAGTGCTTCACTCACCGCCTCGGCACTGATCAACCCATCGGCGTCCGGCGCCAGGTAGGTCACCGCCACTCCGGCCTCCTGCATCTGCCGCGCGGTGTCCAGCGTAGCCTTGTGCTCGATCTGGCTGGTGATGATATGCCCACCCGCCAAGCCCCGCGCTTGAGTCACCCCCTTGATCGCGAGATTGTTGGACTCCGTCGCGCCGGACGTCCAGACGATCTGCTCCGGCTCGGCACCGACCAGCTCGGCCACCTGGCGACGCGCCTGTTCAACCGTTTGCCGGGCCGCTTGGCCGAAGGCGTGGGAACTGGACGCAGGGTTACCGAAATTGGCGTGCAAGCCCAGACACTCGACCATCACCTGGATGACCCGCTCGTCCACCGGGGTGGTGGCGGCGTAGTCGAAATACAACGGACGTTTATTCATAACCTTAGGGACTCGCAGAGCAGGTTCCCGAGAGCAACGTCTCAGGGGCATCGACCGGAACAGAGGTCGTCAGGTTTACCCGATCGAATGCCATTAAAAAAGGACCACTTGAGGTAAATGTGCGTAGGAACGCTCCTGAAATTCAGCTTAACAGGCTGACATAGCGCCATGGCAAACAAAAAGCCCGAGGCTTCTTGAGAAACCTCGGGCTTTTTGCCACTGAGCACCGGCTCAACTGGGGCGGCCATGCAGGGTCACATTACGTTCGGCGTTCATTTCGCCCTGGTGAGCAAAACTGAAAGGTTGTTGTGCCTGACCGGTCAGGGCAGCCCGCTGGCGTTGATATTCGTCAAACGACAAGCCGCGACGGCTCAACGCCTCCAGCGCCAGTTCCCGGGTTTCTTGCGCCGTGTAAGGACGTAATTCAGGCGAAGGATGGGTCGCACAACCGGCAACGACAGAAGTGACGAGTAATAAGGAAACAGCAAAAAATCGGTTCATGGCGACGGCTCTGCGAAGAAGGTCTCAAGTCAATGAACACAGGCTACTCCCGACCCTGGACAGTGAAAAATCACCATCCGTGATAGTCGCTATCACCCGTCGCCACATCCTCATCAGCGCCACCCTTATATTCCTTTAAGATCTATAAATATGGAAATACGTTCATTTACGGAATAAACATAACCCTCTATAAATGGCTCCACGCGAATTCGACACTGTTCGCCAGGCAACTGTTGCGCAGGCAACAGCCATTCAACAAAACACCAGGCAGACAACAGCAACGTTTTTCAGCAGTGAGCCCGCAGCCCAGGCGGATCAAGGCCTGCAGCCGTTGGTACAGCTCTTGCTCAGACCGGCTCACTTCCCCTGCTATGCCACTGTTGAAAAAGGAACTGTTGATGACCCGTCCCCTGAATGTCGTTGCCCTCTCCGGCGGAACCTGGCGCCCGTCCCGTACCCTGGTGTTGACCCAGGCCGTGCTGGCCGAACTGGCAACGTTGTTGCCGATCCAGACGACCCTGATCGAACTCGGTGACATCGCCCGGCCACTGGGCGGCGCACTGTCGCGCGATGAGTTGCCGGCCGAGGTCGAATCCCAACTGTTGGCCATCGAACAGGCCGACTTGCTGATCGTCGCCGCACCGGTCTATCGCGGTTCTTATCCAGGCCTGCTCAAGCATCTGTTCGACCTGGTTGGCCTTAACTCGCTGATCGACACCCCTGTGCTGCTGGCCGCCACCGGCGGCAGCGAACGTCACGCGCTGGTACTCGATCACCAGTTGCGCCCGCTGTTCAGCTTCTTCCAGGCCCTGACCTTGCCGATCGGCGTATATGCCACCGAAGCCGATTTCACCGATTACCAAATCACCAACGAAGCCTTGAAAGGCCGTATTCGCCTTGCGGCAGAACGCGCAGCCCCTTTGTTCGCCGCGCACGTCCCCTCACTGTTGAAAATCGCTTAAGGATTCGTCATGGATGTTTTCTGGTTTCTGCCCACTCATGGCGACGGTCATTACCTGGGCACCACCCAAGGTGCCCGTCCGGTCACCCTCAATTATCTGAAGCAAGTCGCCCAGGCCGCTGACAGCCTTGGCTACTACGGCGTGTTGATTCCTACCGGGCGTTCGTGCGAAGACTCCTGGGTAATCGCCTCGGCGCTGGTGCCGCTGACAGAACGCTTGCGCTACCTGGTGGCAATTCGCCCTGGCATCATCTCGCCCACAGTGTCGGCGCGCATGGCGGCGACCCTGGATCGCCTGTCCAACGGCCGCCTGCTGATCAACGTCGTGACCGGCGGCGACCCCGACGAAAACCGCGGCGACGGCAGCTTCCTCGACCACCGCGAACGCTATGAAGTCTCCGACGAATTCCTCAAGATCTGGCGCCGCGTATTGCAGGGCGAATCGGTGGACTTCGAAGGCAAACACCTGCGTGTGCAGAATGCCAAGGCACTTTACCCACCGGTGCAGAAGCCTTATCCACCGCTGTACTTCGGCGGTTCCTCCGACGCCGCCCACGACCTCGCCGCCGAACAGGTGGACGTGTACCTGACCTGGGGCGAACCACCCGCCGCCGTCGCCGAAAAACTCGCGGATGTACGTGAACGGGCCGCGCGCCACGGGCGGACCGTGAAGTTCGGCATCCGCCTGCATGTGATCGTGCGCGAGACCGAAGAAGACGCCTGGAAAGCCGCCGACAAACTGATCGAACACATCAGCGACGAGACCATCGCCGCCGCGCAAAAATCCTTCTCGCGCTTTGATTCCGAAGGCCAGCGCCGCATGGCCGCCTTGCACGACGGGCGCCGCGACAACCTGGAAATCGCCCCCAACCTGTGGGCCGGTGTCGGCCTGGTCCGTGGCGGTGCCGGCACGGCGCTGGTAGGCAACCCGCGGCAAGTGGCCGAGCGGATCAAGGAATACGCGGATTTGGGCATCGAGAGTTTCATCTTTTCCGGCTACCCGCACCTCGAAGAAGCCTATCGCTTCGCCGAGTTGGTGTTCCCGCTATTGCCGGAACCCTACGCCAGCCTGGCCGGGCGCGGTGTCACCAATCTCACCGGACCGTTTGGCGAGATGATTGCCAATGATGTGCTGCCGGCCAAGGCCTGAGAATGCTGAGATCGCACCGTTGATCTGCATTGCCCAATAGACAGCACACGGCATTAGAGCCCTATGAGGAACACCGCGTGACAGCCAACCCCCACAGCGTCCTGCCCTCACCTTTGCAGACCGCCAGACAGCTCGCCGCCGAATTCGCCCTCACCGCCGTCGAACGCGACGAGCGCGGCGGCACGCCAAAAACCGAACGGGATGCCCTGCGCCAAAGCGGTCTGCTGGCCCTGAGCATTCCCACTCAATACGGCGGCCTTGGTGCGCGCTGGAGCGACACCCTGGCCATCGTGCGTGAATTCGCCAAGGTCGACAGCTCCATCGCTCATGTCTTCGGTTTTCACCACCTGATGCTCGCTACGGTGCGCCTGTTTTCGCGGCCGGACCAATGGCAGCCGTGGTTCGAACAGACCGCACGCAAAAACTGGTTCTGGGGCAACGCCCTCAACCCGCTGGACACGCGCACGCAGGTCAAGGATTTCGGCGGTTGGCGTGAGTTCTCCGGCAAGAAGAGCTTTTGCTCCGGCGCCAGCGACTCGGAAATGCTGATCGCCTCGGCGGTGGATGAGAGCGCCGGCGGCAAGTTGCTGATCGCCGCCATCCCCAGCGGGCGCAGCGGCATCACCTTGCACAACGACTGGAACAATATCGGCCAGCGCCAGACCGACAGCGGCAGCGCCAGTTTCGAACGGGTGCGCGTCGAGGAGTCGGAATTGCTGCTCGACCCGGGCCCTCTGAGCACACCGTTCGCCTGCCTGCGCCCACTGATCGCGCAGTTGACCTTCACGCACATGTTCCTCGGCATAGCCGAAGGTGCCTTTGATGAAGCGCGCAACTACACCCTCACCGAAACCCGTGCGTGGCATAAATCCACCGCCGAGGATGTGCGCCAAGACCCTTACGTGCTGCACCACTACGGCGAATTCTGGGTGGCCCTGCAAGGTGTGCGCCTGCTGGTGGAACGCGCCGCCGCGCTGCTCGATCAAGCCTGGGCCCAGGGGCCGAACCTCAGCGAAAACGCACGCGGCCAACTGGCCATCGCCATCGCCACCGCCAAGGTCGCCGCCAGCCGCCAGGGCCTGGAGTTGTGCAGCCGCCTGTTTGAAGTCACCGGCGCGCGCTCCACCCATGCGTCACTGCGCCTGGACCGGCACTGGCGCAACCTGCGCACGCAAAGCCTGCACGACCCGGTGGACTACAAACTCCACGAACTGGGGGACTGGGCGTTGAACCAGTCCCTGCCGACTCCTACGTTCTATTCATAAAGAGGTGCCCATGCAGCTTTTAACCTTACCGCCCTCGCCCGCCCTCGCCACCTCGATCCGCGCCACGGCCCAGGTCTTCGAAGACCCGAAATCCCAGGCACTGCTCGACCATATCCAGCAAGTGGCGCCCAGCGAAGCCAGCGTGTTGATCATCGGCGAAACCGGGACCGGTAAAGAGCTGGTGGCGCGCCACATTCATAACCTCAGCGCACGACGCAACCGGCCCTTCGTGGCGGTGAACTGCGGGGCGTTTTCCGAATCGCTGGTGGAAGCCGAGCTGTTCGGCCATGAAAAAGGCGCCTTCACCGGCGCCCTCAGCGCCAAGGCCGGTTGGTTCGAAGAGGCCGACGGCGGCACCTTGTTCCTCGATGAGATCGGTGATTTGCCGATGGCGATCCAGGTCAAGTTATTGCGCGTACTGCAAGAGCGGGAGGTGGTGCGCCTGGGCTCGCGCAAGAGCATTCCCATCGATGTGCGCGTGCTTGCGGCGACCAACGTGCAGTTGGAAAAAGCCATCAACGCCGGGCACTTCCGTGAAGACCTCTACTACCGTCTCGACGTGGTCAGCCTGGAACTCAGCCCGTTGCGCGAGCGTCCCGGCGATATCCTGCCGCTGACCCGACACTTCATCGAAGCCTACAGCCAGCGCCTGGGCTACGGCCCGGTCACCATCAGCCGCGAGGCCGAACACAAGCTGAAAAACTACAGCTGGCCAGGCAATATCCGCGAGCTGGAAAACGTGATTCACCACACCTTGCTGATCTGCCGCAATGGCGTGATCGAACGCGACGATCTACGCCTGTCGAACCTGCGCATCGAGCGTCAGGACGACAGCCCGCACGGCACCGACAACAGTGCCGAAGCCTTGCTGGAACGGGCATTTCAAAAGCTGTTCGAGGAACAGGCCGGTGCCCTGCATGAAAAAGTCGAGGACGCGTTGCTGCGTGCCGCCTACCGCTTCAGCCACTACAACCAGGTCCACACCGCCAACCTGTTGGGCCTGAGCCGCAACGTCACACGCACGCGCCTGATCAAGATCGGCGAACTGGCGGTGAACAAGCGCCGCCCGGGGGAAAACGTTCAGGGTGAGCGCATGCTGCACCTATCCATTTAAACGGCAGTGCAACGCATTGTCATGGCTGCGCTCGAAACTGTGCAGCACCTGGAACGAACCGAAGGTCACGGCCGTGGCCTGGTGGGCGCGTATCAGTGTCCAGAAATCTTCCTCGCCGTGCTCAACGCACTGGAAGGCCGCCTCGCCGTCCTCGCGTGAGCGCCATTGCAGGTAATTGAGTACCCGCCGCCCGTCATCGCTGACCTGCACACTCGCATTGAGAAAGCCGCCGTGCCCTTGGGCCAGGCGCTCGCTCTGGATGGACAACGCCGCGACCAGGGCGAGCTGTTGCTGGGGCTCGACCTGAAACTCGATCAATTGAGTGAAACTGCGATTCTTCTCTGATACTTGCATGAACACTCCCCTTTCTCTGTAGGCAGAATCTTGTGATTCGATACCACGCAGGGTAAAACCTCTAGTTAAGTCAAGGTCAAGGGTTAATCCGGAGTTTTTCATGGTTACCAAGGAGCTTACTGTTGGCCAACTGTCGGCCCGCAGCGGCGTGGCGGTCACGGCCCTGCATTTCTACGAAACCAAGGGGCTGATCAAAAGCAATCGCAATGCCGGCAACCAGCGGCGCTACCCGCGCGATGTACTGCGCCGGGTGGTGGTGATCAAGATCGCCCAGCGCCTGGGGATTCCGCTGGCGACGATTGGTGAAGCGTTGCAGGCCCTGCCGGATGGACGCACGCCGACGGCTAAAGATTGGCAGCGTTTGTCGGCATCGTGGCGGGCAGATCTGGACGAGCGCATCAACAAGCTGATGCTCCTGCGCGACAAGCTCAATGGTTGTATTGGCTGTGGATGTCTGTCGCTGGAAGCCTGCCCGTTGCGCAATCAGGGCGACCTGCTCGGTGAGCGTGGGCCGGGGGCTCAGTTGTTGGAGCCCAGCTGAAAAACCGCTCCCAGTGGGAAATGTTCACCTTAACCCCCTGGGACAGCGCCGCGCCCTGAACCCCGTGGTGTCGCTGCGGCTGGCGCCCGCCGCAGCACTGATGGCGGAACGATCTGCCTGTTCACTGTTGCCTGGGCAACACCTCGTCGGTTGCCCGCAAGCCACGGCCGGCGTGGCCTATAGTGAAAGGGCTGTCCCTTCATAAACACAATTCAGGGAGAATGATATGAGCGTAAAACCTATCCCCGAGGGCTATCACAGCATCACGCCCTACCTGGGCGTCGAAAAAAGCCGCCGAAGCCATCGAGTTCTACAAAAAAGCCTTCAACGCCACGCAAGTCATGCGCCTGGACATGCCCGACGGCAAGGTCGGCCACGCTGAACTGCGTATCGGAGACTCGGCGATCATGCTCGCCTCGCCCTGCGGTGAAATGGCCTTCGGCAGCCCGCGCGATGGCCACACCAGCGTCGGCCTGCATTTATATGTGGACGATGTCGACGCGCAGTATCGACAAGCGGTCGCAGCCGGCGGCCTGTCCATTTCCGAACCCAAGGACCAGTTCTACGGCGACCGCTCCGCCACGCTGAGAGATCCGTTCGGTCATGTGTGGTTCCTGGCCTCCCGCAAGGAGAATCTGAACGAAGCACAAATCCGCCAGCGCGCCGAAGCGCTGTTCAAGCAAGGCTGAGCCTGGGAACGGGCTTGCTCGCGATGGCGGGATGTCGGGCGGTGCCTGACCGAGCGCCATCGCGGGCAGGCCCGCTGCCACTGTTTGATCGAGGGTCGGCTTGAGACGGGGGCTGCCCAGCACCGAGGCCTCAGCGCCCCGAATGTGAACCTGAAACATTTGCTTTCATATCTGGGTTAGGGATTTCTCATTCTCATCCGTCTTAACTTAGATACAGCCTGTCGCGTCAGCAAAAGCTACGACTGGCCTTTTCCGGGCCCTCATTGCCCCCCTCCGATCAAGACTCCCATTCACATGTCGAAGAAGTCGCGCTCAAAACTCTGGTTTCTCGTACACAGCTGGCTGGCATTACCCATCTGGTTTTTTGTACTGATCGTCTGCGTCACCGGCACCCTGGCCGTGGTCAGCCAGGAAATCGTCTGGCTGGCCAACCCGGAAATCCGCGCCAGCAAGCCGTCGGACGACGCCGAACCGTTGAGCTATGACCAGGTGATCAACGCCATCAAACGCGCAGAGCCCCTGGTGATCGTGCAATCCATCATCCGCCCGGACGAGTCGCACTTCGCCCTGAGTGTCACCCTCAGCTACCCCGACGGGCGCTCGGTGGAGGTCTATGTCAACCCTTACACAGGGGCGATCCAGGGCATCAGCCCGGCGTTCGACTTCAAACAATTCACCCGCGCCCTGCACGGCTGGTGGCTGGTGCCATTCACCAATGGGTTCAGTTGGGGCTGGTACCTGGTCTCCGCGCTCGGCCTGCCGTTGCTGGCGTCGTTGATCACCGGGCTGGTGGTGTACAAGCGCTTCTGGAAGGGCTTTTTGCGCCCGACCCTGCGAATCCGCCATGGCGCGCGGATCTTCTGGGGCGACTTCCATCGCCTGAGCGGTATCTGGTCGATCTGGTTCATCGCGGTCATTTCCATCACCGGCACCTGGTTCCTGATTCAGGCGATCCTGGGGGATAACCAGATTTCCATCTCCAGCGAGCCTATCGTGCCGGTGATCGCCCGGGAGAACGTACCGACGTCCGCCCCCGGCGTGCCGGCGCCGATGATTGCCCTGGACGACGCGATCGAAATCGCCAGCCAACGGATTCCGGGGCTGGAGACCAGCTTCGTGTTCCTGCCACTCAATGCCTACAGCCATCTGCAGATCGGCGGGCGGGGCTGGTACCCGTTGATGTTCCAGACCGCACAGATCAACCCCTACACCGGCGAAGTGGCGGTTTCGCACCTGCTGTCCAACCGCTCGACGCTGGAGTTCGTCACCGAATCCATGCGCCCGCTGCACACCGGCGACTTTGGCGGGCTGTGGATCAAGCTGATCTGGGCATTCTTCGGCCTGGTGTTGAGCATGATGGTGTTGAGCGGCCTGCTGATCTGGACCAAACGCACCGCCCTGGCCACCCTCCATGCCCTCAAGCGCAGCCACAAGGCGCCGCGCCAGGCGGCAGCGGTCGTGGCCCTGCAGGCTGAAATGACGGAGGGCAACCAATGAGCAAGGTCGCTGCCGCAACGCCTTCGCCACTGCGCGCCGTGTGGCTGAAATGGCGGTTCCACCTTAACGTCCTGCTGTTGCTGGTGCCCCTGGGCTTCATGCCCAAGTACTTTGCCGACGCCGCGCTGTTTCGCGGTGACAGCGGCATCGGCGAGCGGGTGGCCGGCGAGGTGCAGGTCGGGCCCTGGAGCCTGACCCTCGCCGAGTTCCGCAACGAAGGCCCGCGCCCGGACCCGGCCGGCCCGATGAAATTTTTCAATGCCGCCCTGTGCGCCAACTGCGCCGAGCAGGTCAAGGCAACCTACCTGCGTATCGGCAAACCGCGCAGCCTGCGCGCCGCCGGGGTGATCTTCTTCGGCACGCCGTACCGCATGGGCGCGCTGCTGCCGGTGCCCGAGCGCACGCCGGCCGACGCCGAACTGTGGGTCACCATGGAAGGCTGGGACGGCACGATGCACCAGGGTTCCATTGCGCTGAGCCAGGCCTCGCCTGCCACCATTGCCTGGCTGAACAAGCAAGGAGTCAAACCATGACATTGATACGCCTGAGCCGCGCCTGCGCCACGTTGTTGCTGTGCGTCGGTTTCTGTCCCACAGCCGTGGCCCACAACCCGATGTGCGAATGCAAGGAAATCCCCGGCGAACAGATCCAATGCACCGGCGGTTTTTCCGACGGCAGCGGCGCCCCCGGCGTGACCCTGGATGTGATCGGCTACGACGAAACCATCCTCGTGCCCGGCAAGCTCGGCGCGGACTCGACCCTGACCTTCAAGAAGCCCTCAGCCGAGTTCTACGTGCTGTTCGATGCCGGCCCCGGTCACGTCGTTGAAATCGACCAAGCGGATATCCCGTCCCAATGAGTACGACACAGGTGGTACGCCCAGCCGGGGCCGGGCACGAAACCCTCTATGTCCTGCTGCTGTGCCTGATCATTCTGGCGGTGGCCGGTACGGTGGTGGCCCTGCACGGTGAAACCCAGGCCGTGGTTGCCGTGCCCAGCCACCAGTTGGACGCGCGCCGCGACCTCAGCGCCGCCGAGCAAGGCATCTACGCCGACCTGCGCGTGACCCTGGATGAAATCCACTGGCTGCAGCAGGCACACAGCGTGCTGCCGACGCCCGCGCAACTGGCCGAAGAAGGCTTTGCGCCCTTTGCCCAGGACGCCAGCTCGGTCAGCCGTGGCGATCATCGCTGGCAGTTGCTGGCGCCGTCGGCCTACCTCGGCGTGAGCCAGACACCGGCCACCAGCGGCTCGCTGCTGATGCGGGTAACGGGCGCCGAGCCGGACATCTGGCTCAACCGCCGCCCAGACCTGGCCGCCCCCGCCGACCTCACCGACCAGGCGCTGATCGCGGCCGGCTGGCAGCAAGTGGTCGCGCAATTCGACGCCGGCGTGACCCGCCAGCACCGTCACTGACCGAGAAGACCGAGAAGACCGATTGCCCATGTCTATTTCATCGCCCCTTGTACGCCTGCTGCTGGTCAGCCTGATCAGCCTGCTGCTCGCTCCGCTGGCCAACGCCGAGGCAGCCAAGCGCCTGCGGATCGGCATCACCCTGCATCCTTACTACAGCTACGTCGCCAACATCGTCGGCGACAAGGCCGAGGTGGTGCCGCTGATTCCGGCCGGTTTCAACCCACATGCCTACGAGCCGCGCGCCGACGACATCAAGCGCATCGGCACCCTGGATGTGATCGTGCTCAACGGGGTCGGCCACGACGATTTCGCCGACCGCATGATCGCCACCAGCGAGCGGCCGCACATCCCGGTGATCGAAGCCAACGCCAACGTGCCGCTGCTGGCCGCCACCGGCAACGCCGCGCGCGGCGCCGGCAAGGTGGTCAACCCGCACACCTTCCTGTCGATCAGTGCCTCGATTGCCCAGGTCAACAACATCGCCCGCGAACTGGGCAAGCTCGACCCGGACAACGCCAAGACCTACACCCAGAACGCCCGCGCCTACGGCAAGCGCCTGCGGCAGATGCGCGCCGAGGCCCTGGCCAAGCTGACCCGCGCGCCCAACCCGGACCTGCGCGTGGCCACGGTCCACGCAGCCTACGACTACCTGCTGCGCGAGTTCGGCCTGGAAGTCACCGCCGTGGTCGAGCCGGCCCACGGCATCGAACCCAGCCCGAGCCAGTTGAAGAAAACCATCGATGAATTGCGCGCCCTGGATGTGAAAGTGATCTTCTCGGAGATGGATTTCCCGTCCACCTACGTCGAGACCATCCAGCGTGAATCCGGGGTCCGGCTATACCCGCTGTCGCATATCTCCTACGGCGAATACAGCGCTGAAAAGTACGAAGTGGAAATGACCGGCAACCTCAACACGGTGGTGCGGGCGATTCAGGAGTCGGGGGCATGACGGCGGCGCAACGCTTGAGCATGGTCAGCGTCGGCCCGACGATCGACTTCGACAAGGTGTCGCTGACCCTGGGCCGCACCGTGATCCTCGATGACGTGAGCTTCCAGGTGCAGCCGGGCAGCATCCATGCACTGGTGGGCCCGAACGGTGGTGGGAAAAGCTCGCTGATCAAAACGCTGCTGGGGCAAACGCCGCACCAGGGGCAACTGCGCCTGACGTGGCCGGACACGCCCGGCACCATTGGTTATGTGCCCCAGGCGCTGGAGTTCGACCGCGGCCTGCCGATGACCGTGGATGACTTCATGGCGGCGATGTGTCAGCGGCGCCCGGCGTTTCTCGGGCTGTCCAGGCATTACGCCGGCGCCATCGGCGAGGCCCTGGAACGGGTCGGCCTGCAGGACAAACGCAAACGGCGCATGGGCGCGTTGTCGGGCGGTGAACGTCAGCGCGTGCTGCTCGCCCAGGGGCTGATCCCGGCCCCGCAATTGCTGGTGTTGGATGAGCCGATGTCGGCCCTCGATGAAGCCGGTATCCAGGTGTTCGAACGTCTGCTCGATGACTGGCGCCGCGCCGGGATCACCGTGCTGTGGATCGAGCACGACCTGGACGCCGTGGGCCGCCTCGCCGACCGCGTCACCGGCCTGAACCGCCGCGTGCTGTTCGACGCCACACCCAAAGCGGCACTGACCCCGGATCGCCTGCTGACCCTGTTCTCCACCCATCCTCGGAGCCTGGCGCCATGAGTTATGAAGCGTTTCGCCTGATGGTCCAGGGCTGGGCCTCTTCCGGTTACCTGCCGGAGGCGCTGGCCTATGGTTTTGTGGTCAACGCCCTGCTCGCCGGCCTGCTGATCGGCCCGGTGCTGGGCGGCCTGGGGACGCTGGTGGTGGTCAAGCGCTTTGCGTTTTTCTCCGAAGCGGTCGGCCATGCCGCGCTGACCGGCGTGGCCGTGGGCATTCTGCTCGGCGAACCCTACACCGGGCCCTATGGCGCGCTGTTCGGCTACTGCCTGCTGTTCGGCATCCTGCTCAATTACCTGCGCAACCGCACCGGCCTGGCGCCGGATACCTTGATCGGCGTGTTCCTCTCGGTGTCCCTGGCGTTGGGCGCAAGCCTGCTGTTGATACTGGCGGGCAAGATCAACGTTCACATCCTGGAAAACGTGCTGTTCGGTTCGGTGTTGACGGTCAATGGCAACGATCTGCTGGTGCTGGCGATTGTCGGTTCGCTGGTGATGGCCCTCGCCCTGCCGCTGTACAACCGCATCATGCTCGCCAGCTTCAACCCGCAATTGGCGGCGGTACGCGGGGTGGCGGTGAAGACCCTGGATTACCTGTTCGTGATCCTGGTGACATTGATCACCGTCGCAGCGGTCAAGGTCATCGGGGCGATCCTGGTGGGCGCGCTGCTGGTGATTCCGGCGGCGGCGGCACGCTTGCTGAGCCAGTCGCTCAAAGGCTTCTTCTGGGTCTCCGTGGCGATTGCCACCGTCAGCACGTTGTGCGGCATCCTGCTGCCGATCATCTTCGACCTGCCCATCCCCTCCGGCGCCGCGATCATCCTGGTCGCCGGTATCGCCTTCGCCCTCGCCGCCATCGCGCGCGGCACCGTGCCCAGCCTCAAAGGGAATCTTGGATAATGCACCCTGTCTTTCGCTCACTGGCCTTGGCCATCGCTTGCCTGACCAGCGCGTCAGCGCTGGCCGTCGACGGTTTTGATCCGAAGAGTTTCAAAGTCAACCAAGGCCTGGGCCACGCCGCGCTGACCAAAGCGAAAAAGCCTGTGAAGGTCCTCGCCTCGTTGCCCATTACCTATGGCCTGGCGGAGCTGCTGCTTAAAGGCAGCGACGTACAGCTCGAACGCGCCGCGCCGGCCAACCTGCCCGGTTCGCGGCAGGTGTCCTACTTCACCGGCCGTGGCGCGCCGGCCTTGAGCACGTTGGCGATGGATGCCGATGCCGTCATCGGCTTGCGTTCGCTGTGGGCCGACGACCCGCTGTACCCGGTGGCGCGACGCAGCAATATCCGCATCGTCGAAGTGGACGCCGCGCGCCCGGTGGACGGTGGCCTGCCGGGGATCGCCGTGCAACCGGGCGTCAGCGATGGCTTGAACAGCCAGCCGTGGCAATCGAGCAACAATATGGGGCGCATGGCCGATGTGATGGCCGCCGACCTGAGCCGCCTGGCACCGGGCGCGAAGGCGCAAATCGACGCCAACCTGGCCGCCCTCAAGCTGCGCCTGCTCAAGCTCACCGCCGACAGCGAAGCACGGCTGGCCCAGGCGGATAACCTGAGCGTGGTCAGCCTGAGTGATCACTTTGCGTATCTGCTCGGCAGCTTGAACCTGGAAGTGCTCGACACCGACGCACGCCCAGATGCCGACTGGACGCCCGAGGCCTTACAGCAACTGAGCACCCGCCTGAAGGACAACGAGGTGGCCGTGGTGCTGCACCATCGCCCGCCAAGCGCGGCGGTGCAAACCGCGGTGACGGCCGGCGGCGCGCAACTGCTGGTCTTGAACGTCGACGGCGCCGACCCGGTGACGGCGTTGGAAAGCAATGTGGATCAACTGATCAAGACGCTGAGCCCATGACATCCACGCCCACGTGGATGGCATCATGCCGCCAGAACTCCAGGTCGCAGTCGATCAAACGCTGATGCTGGTCATAGTTGACCCGGGCGATACGCAAGCCCGGGCTGCCCACCGACACGCGCAACGCGGCGGCGGCTTCCACCGGCAGTGAGGTCGGCACAATCTCGAAGCGTACCCGCCCGTAGTGCAAATCGTACTTGCGCGCATACAGCTCGGTCATCGACTGGTTCAGGTCGCAGGCCAGAATCCCGGGGAAATACTGCGGGTTCAGGTAGTGCTCCACATACAACACCAGGCGCTCATCGATCCTGCGCCGGCGGCAGATCTGGATCACGCTGGACAGCGCCGGCAATTGCAGCCACGCACACACCGCCGCCGATGCCGGTTGCAGCCGCGCGCTGATCACCTCGGTCGACGCCACGCGGCCCTGATCGTTGACCATTGCGTGAAAGTGGCTGCGCTGCATCAGGTTGTAGGCCAGGCGCGGCGGCGAGACAAACCAGCCACGGCGCTCCTCGCGATAGATCTGGCCTTGGGCCTCCAGTTGTAACAAGGCTTCCCGCACCGTAATCCGGGTGGTACCAAACAACTCGCTGAGCTTGCGCTCGGCGGGCAGTTTGCTGGCTGGCGGCAAAAGGCCATGGTCGATCTGCTCTTGCAGCGCCAGGCCGATGGATGTCACCGCCTTGATTGCCTCATCACGCATCAACGTTACCTATCTGGACTAGACCAGCACCGTTCAGGTGCATAAACCGCTCATTAAATGGGCTTGTATTACTGCATGCCAGCCTAGGCATTGCAGATGACCGACAGATGACAACCCCGGTCGAGCCTCGTGACAAACCCTGCAATCCGTCGGCCAAGTCCAAGGCCTGCGGGCGCTTGGGCATGGTCTACGCTAAACCTGCGCCGAGCGACATCGGCGCTTCAAAAACGACATCGACATGAAACTGTCATCCATCCCGCCTAGATTGGCTCAGGTATTGCTGACCTAGACCAACACCACCGCTAACGTTCATATAAAACGCCGCGTTGAAAACGCCCAAAGGAGCTTCGGATGAAACAGCTTTTCCTGGCATCACTGTTAGGCTCGACCATTGCCATGTGCACCGCCGCCATGGCCGCTGATACCGATCTAAAAACGCTCGAAGCCGCCGCAAAAGCGGAAGGCGCCGTCAACAGCGTCGGCATGCCCGATGACTGGGCCAACTGGAAAGGCACCTGGGATGACCTGGCCAAGACCTACGGCCTCAAGCACATCGACACCGACATGAGCTCGGCCCAGGAAATCGCCAAGTTCGCCGCCGAGAAAGACAACGCCAGTGCCGATATCGGCGACGTCGGCGCGGCCTTCGGCCCGATCGCGGTGAAACAGGGCGTGGTCCAGCCTTACAAACCAAGCACCTGGGCCCAGGTCCCGGATTGGGCGAAAGATAAAGACGGCAACTGGGCGCTGGCCTACACCGGCACCATCGCCTTTATCGTCAACAAAAAGCTGCTGCACGGCTCGGACGTACCAACCAGCTGGGCTGACTTGAAGAGCGGCAAATACAAGGTCTCCATCGGTGACGTGAGCACCGCCGCCCAAGCCGCCAACGGTGTGCTGGCCGCCGCCATCGCCAACAAGGGCGACGAGAAAAACCTGCAGCCGGCCCTGCTGATGTTCGCCGACATCGCCAAGCAAGGTCGCCTGTCCCTCGCCAACCCGACCATCGCCACCATGGAAAAGGGCGAAGTGGAAGTCGGCGTAGTCTGGGATTTCAACGGTTTGAGCTACAGAGCCAAGATGGCCAACCCGGATGACTACGTGGTGCTGATCCCATCGGACGGTTCGGTGATTTCCGGCTACACCACCATCATCAATAAATACGCCAAGCACCCGAACGCCGCCAAACTGGCCCGCGAATACATCTTCAGCGACGCCGGCCAGATCAACCTGGCCAAGGGCAATGCGCGGCCGATTCGCGCCGAACACCTGACGTTGCCGAAGGAAGTGCAGGACAAGCTGCTGCCGAACGAGCAATACAAGCACGTCACCCCGATCAAGGATGCCGCCGCCTGGGAGAAGAGCTCCAAGGCACTGCCGCAGAAGTGGCAGGAAGAAGTCATCATCAATATGCAGTAATGCCTGAGCTGTAGATGCGGTCAGTGTGGGAGCAGGCTTGCCTGCTCCCACATTTGTTCCGGTCCCAACCGCAAACCCGATCCAAACCCATCTGTTGCGGAGCGTCTCCCCCTATGAAGCACAACGTCATCCTTGTGGTGCTCGACGGCCTGAACTTCGAGGTTGCCCGTCATGCCATGGGGCATCTGCAAGCCTACGTCGGCGCAGGACGCGCAGCCCTCTACAAACTCGAATGTGAACTGCCGTCACTCTCCCGGCCGCTCTACGAATGCATCTTCACCGGCGTGCCGCCGATCGACAGCGGCATCACCCACAACCATGTGTCGCGCCTGTCCAACCAGCGCAGCCTGTTCCATTACGCCCGCGACGCCGGTCTCACCACCGCCGCGGCGGCCTATCACTGGGTCAGCGAGTTGTATAACCGCACGCCCTTTATCGCCGCCCGTGACCGGCATACCGACGACAAGACCCTGGCGATCCAGCACGGGCACTTCTACTGGCAGGACCACTACCCGGATTCGCACCTGTTCGCCGACGCCGAAAGCCTGCGCTGCAGACACGCGCCGAACCTGCTGGTCGTCCACCCGATGAACATCGACGACGCCGGCCACAAGCACGGCCTCGACAGCGCGCAATACCGCAACAGCGCACGCTCGGCCGACATCCTCCTGGCCGACTACCTGCAAGGCTGGCTCGACGCCGGCTATCAGGTGCTGGTGACCGCCGACCACGGCATGAACAACGACCGCTCCCACAACGGCCTGCTGCCGGAAGAACGCGAAGTGCCGCTGTTCGTGATCGGCTCGGCCTTCACCTTCGATCCCGACGCCACGCCCAGGCAAACCGAGCTGTGCGGCACCGTCTGCGCGTTGCTGGGCGTGCCCCACGACAAACCTGTCTGCCGGGAGCTGTTGAAGTGAGTGCCATGACCCGCAGCAAATGGCTGGCGATCCTCTGCCTGATGCCCTTCGCGCTGTTCTTCATCGTGTTTGAAATTGCCCCGCTGGCGTGGGTGATGATCAACAGCCTGCAATCGGAAGAGTTCGGCTGGGGCCTGGCCAACTTCAGCAAAATCTTCAGTTCGAAGTTCTACCTGCAGGCGATCCAGTACAGCCTGGAGATCAGCTTCTACTCCAGCGTGTTCGGCATCATCATTTCGGTGCTCGGCAGCTACTCGTTGCGCCGCGTGGACTCGCCGCTGCGCAACTTCGTCACAGCCTTCGCCAACATGACCAGCAACTTCGCCGGCGTGCCCCTGGCCTTTGCCTTCATCATCCTGCTCGGTTTCAACGGCAGCATCACCATCATGCTCAAGCAGGCCGGGATCATTCAGGACTTCAACCTGTACTCCAAGACCGGCCTGATCATTCTCTACACCTACTTCCAGATCCCGCTGGGCGTGCTGCTGCTCTACCCGGCCTTCGATGCGTTGCGCGAAGACTGGCGCGAGTCCGCCGCCCTGCTGGGTGCCAACGGCTGGCAGTTCTGGCGCCACATCGGCCTGCCGGTGCTGACCCCCGCGCTGCTCGGCACCTTCGTGATCCTGCTGGCCAACGCCCTCGGCGCCTACGCCACGGTCTACGCGCTGACCACCGGCAATTTCAACGTATTGCCGATCCGGATCGCGGCGATGGTGTCCGGCGACATCTCCCTGGACCCGAACATGGCCAGCGCCCTGGCCGTGGTGCTGGTGGCGCTGATGACCGTGGTCACCGTGGTCCATCAATTGCTGCTCAAGAGGAGCTACCATGTCTCGCGCTGAAGCCGGCCCGGCCTCTCTCTACCACCGGGTGGTGGTGTACCTGTTGTTCGCGATCCTGGTGCTGCCGCTGATCGGCACCTTTGTCTACTCCATTGCCAGCAGCTGGTCGGCGACGATCTTGCCGGCCGGCTTTACCGTGAAGTGGTACGTGCAACTGTGGAGCGACCCGCGCTTTCTGATGGCTTTCGGCCAGTCCCTGCTGGTGTGCGTGGGCGCGTTGATTTTGTCGGTGGTGCTGATCCTGCCGCTGCTGTTCGTGGTGCATTACCACTTCCCCAGGCTCGACGCGTTGATGAACATCCTGATCCTGCTGCCGTTCGCGGTGCCGCCGGTGGTGTCGTCGGTGGGCCTGCTGCAACTCTATGGCTCCGGGCCGCTGGCGATGGTGGGGACGCCGTGGATTCTGATCGGCTGCTACTTCACCGTGGCGCTGCCGTTCATGTACCGCGCGATCACCAACAACCTGCAAGCCATCAACCTGCGCGACCTGATGGACGCCGCGCAACTGCTCGGCGCCAGCACCTGGCAGGCAGCGATCCTGGTGGTGCTGCCCAACCTGCGCAAGGGCCTGATGGTGGCGTTGCTGCTGTCGTTTTCGTTCCTGTTCGGTGAGTTCGTGTTCGCCAATATCCTCGTCGGCACGCGCTACGAAACCCTGCAGGTGTACCTGAACAACATGCGCAACAGCAGCGGCCACTTCACCAGTGCCGTGGTCATTTCCTATTTCTTCTTTGTGCTGGTGCTGACCTGGGCCGCCAACATCTTGAACAAGGACAAAAGCCAATGAGCTTCGTCAGCGTCCAACACCTGCAAAAAGGCTACGCCGGCACCCCGGTGTTCAGTGACATCAACTGCGAGATCGCCAAGGGCGAATTCGTCACCCTGCTCGGCCCGTCCGGCTGCGGCAAGTCCACCTTGCTGCGCTGCATCGCCGGCCTGACCTCGGTCGACAGTGGCCAGATCCTCCTCGACGGCCACGACATCGTGCCCTTGAGCCCGCAGAAACGGCAGATCGGCATGGTGTTCCAGAGCTATGCGCTGTTCCCCAACATGACCGTGGAACAAAACGTCGCCTTCGGCCTGCGCATGCAAAAGGTCAACGCCGACGACAGCCACAAACGCGTGCAGGACGTGCTGCAACTGGTGGAGCTCAAGGAGCTGGCCGGGCGCTACCCGCACCAGATGTCCGGCGGTCAGTGCCAGCGCGTGGCCCTCGCCCGCTCCCTGGTGACCCGCCCGCGCCTGTTGCTGCTGGATGAACCGCTGTCGGCGCTGGATGCACGCATCCGCAAGCACCTGCGCGAGCAGATCCGCCAGATCCAGCGCGAATTGGGCCTGACCACGATTTTCGTGACCCATGACCAGGAAGAAGCGCTGACCATGTCCGACCGGATCTTCCTGATGAACCAGGGCAAGATCGTGCAAAGCGGCGATGCCGAAACCCTCTACACCGCGCCGGTGGATGTGTTTGCCGCCGGGTTTATCGGCAACTACAACCTGCTCGACGCGGACAAGGCCAGCCAACTGCTGCAACGGCCGATCAGCGGGCGCATCGCGATTCGCCCGGAAGCCATCGAACTGAGCCGCAGCGGCGAACTCGACGCCCTGGTGCGCAGCCACAGCCTGCTGGGCAACGTGATTCGCTACCGTATCGAAGCGCGCGGCGTGGAATTGGTGGTGGACGTGCTCAACCGCTCGGCGGACGATCTGCACCCCGACGGCCAGCGCCTGGCACTTTCCATCGACCCGAGCGCACTGTGTGAAGTAGCCTGAGCAGCAGTGATTTTTTAAGAGAGTGTGACGGATGGCATTGGTAATTTTTGATTTGGACGACACCCTGATCCACGGCGACTGCGCCACCCTGTGGAGTGAGCAGATGGGCCGCCTGGCCTGGGTCGACCCCGAGTCGTTCATGCGCAAGAACAACGAACTGATGGACGCCTACAGCCAGGGCAAGCTGGCCATGGAAGAGTTCATGGACTTCAGCCTGGAGCCGATGATCGGCCGCACGCCGGAGGAGATCGAGCACCTGGTGGAGCCCTGGGTCGAGGACGTGATCGAACCGCTGATCTACAGCGACGCCACCCGCACCATCGCCCGCCACCGCGCGAACGGCGACCGGGTGCTGGTGATTTCCGCGTCGGGCACCCACTTGGTCACGCCGATTGCGGCGCGTATCGGCATCGACGAAGTGTTGGGGATCGAGCTGGATGTCAGCCACGGCGTGTACAGCGGCCGTACTGTCGGCGTCCTGACCTACCGCGAAGGCAAGATCACCCGTTTGCTCGAATGGCTGGAGCAGGAAGGAGAAACCCTGGAAGGCGCGTACTTCTATTCGGATTCGCGCAATGATCTGCCGCTGCTGCTGAAGGTGGATAACCCGCAGGTGGTGAACCCCGACCCGGTATTGCGCGAGCACGCCGAAAAAGCCGGCTGGCCGGTCCACCGCTGGGCCTGATTCGACCAAGATCCAAATGTGGGAGGGGGCAAGCCCCCTCCCACATTGACCACATTCCAATTCGGGATCAGGTCAGGCTGTCGTCGATCACCAACACCAACTTGCCGGAAATCTGGTTGGTCGCCAGCTCCGCAAACGCCGCCTCGGCATCGTTGATCGGGAAGGTCTTGGCCAGTTGCGGGCTCAAGCGGCCTTCGGCAAACAACGGCCAGACATGCTGGCTCAGGTCACTGAACAGGTCGGCCTTGAACTGATCGTCACGGCTGCGCAGGGTCGAGCCCAGCAGTTGCACTCGCTTGCCCAGCACCTGCGCCAGGTCCAGTTGCGCCTCGCGCCCGCCCATCAGGCCGATCAGCACCCAACGACCGTCCAGGGCCAGCAACTTGAGGTCCAGCGCCGCGTAGCTGGCGCCGACCGGGTCGAGGATGACGTCAAACGGCCCGAAATCCCGCAGCCCTTCGATACCGTCCGTGCGGACCACGCCGCCCTGGGCGCCGAGGGCTTCACAGTAGGCCAACCGATCCGCCGAGCCGACACTGACCCAGCACGGGCTGCCGAATGCCTTGCACAACTGGATCGCCGCCGAACCCACGCCACTGGCGCCGGCATGCAGCAACACCTTCTCGCCGGGCTTGACGCCCGCCAGTTGGAACAGGTTCAACCACGCGGTGCTATACACCTCGGGCAATGCCGCCGCTTCGATCAACGACAGGCCTTCCGGCACCGGCAGCACGTGACGGGCGTCCACCACCACTTCCTCGGCCATGCCGCCGCCGGCCAGCAGCGCGCAGACGCGGTCGCCGACCTGCCAGGACGAACCCGCGCCGACCTCGCTGATCACCCCGGAACACTCCAGGCCCAACACCTTGCTGACGCCCGGCGGCGGCGGATACAGCCCCGCACGCTGCAATAAATCGGCACGATTGAGGCCCGCAGCCGCCACCCGAATGCGAACCTGACCTACATCGCATGTAGGACTTGGCTCTTCCAACCACTCCACATGACCTTCAACGCCTTGCAATGCTTTCACAGTGCCTCCATAGTGAGTCTGGACTGAGCCCGTAGCTGTATCGCCGGGCTTTTTGCATTATGCGACCGGCCCAAATGGAACCGGCGACTTCAAAGACGGCCTAATATGCGTTATCAATTGCCCCCGCGTCGAATCAGCATGAAGCATTTGTTCCCCAGCACCGCCCTAGCTCTTTTCATTGGTCTCGGCTTGTCGTCGATGTCGACCAATACGTTCGCAGCCAACAGCTGGGACAATCTTCAGCCTGATCGCGATGAGGTGATTGCCAGCCTTAACGTCGTCGAGTTGCTCAAGCGTCATCACTACAGCAAGCCGCCGCTGGACGACGCTCGCTCGGTGATCATCTATGACAGCTACCTCAAGCTGCTGGACCCGTCGCGCAGCTACTTCCTGGCCAGCGACATCGCTGAGTTCGACAAGTGGAAGACCCAGTTCGACGACTTCCTCAAGAGCGGCGACCTGCAGCCCGGGTTCACCATCTACAAGCGTTACCTGGACCGCGTCAAAGCGCGTCTGGACTTCGCCCTGGGTGAATTGGACAAAGGCATCGACAAGTTCGACTTCACCGAGAAGGAAAGCCTTCTGGTGGATCGCAAGGACGCCCCTTGGCTGACCAGCACCGCCGCCCTGGATGACCTGTGGCGCAAACGCGTCAAGGACGAAGTGCTGCGCCTGAAGATCGCCGGCAAAGAGCCGAAGGCCATTCAAGAGCTGTTGACCAAGCGCTACAAGAATCAGCTGGCACGTCTGGACCAGACCCGTGCCGAAGATATCTTCCAGGCCTACATCAACACCTTCGCGATGTCCTACGATCCGCACACCAATTATCTGTCGCCGGATAACGCGGAAAATTTCGATATCAACATGAGTCTGTCGCTGGAAGGCATCGGTGCCGTCCTGCAAAGCGACAATGACCAGGTGAAAATCGTGCGTCTGGTACCGGCCGGTCCGGCAGACAAGACCAAGCAGGTCGCCCCTGCCGACAAGATCATCGGCGTGGCCCAGGCCGACAAAGAGATGGTCGATGTGGTCGGCTGGCGCCTGGACGAAGTGGTCAAGCTGATCCGTGGGCCGAAAGGCAGCGTGGTGCGCCTGGAAGTGATTCCGCACACCAATGCGCCGAACGACCAGACCAGCAAGATCGTGTCCATCACCCGTGAAGCGGTGAAACTCGAAGACCAGGCCGTGCAGAAGAAAGTCCTCAACCTCAAGCAGGATGGCAAGGACTACAAGCTGGGCGTGATTGAAATCCCGGCCTTCTACCTGGACTTCAAGGCCTTCCGGGCCGGCGATCCGGACTACAAGAGCACCACGCGCGACGTTAAGAAGATCCTGACCGAGCTGCAGAAAGAAAAAGTCGACGGCGTGGTCATCGACCTGCGCAACAACGGCGGCGGCTCCCTGCAGGAAGCCACCGAGCTGACCAGCCTGTTTATCGACAAGGGTCCGACCGTGTTGGTGCGCAACGCTGACGGCCGTGTCGACGTGCTCGAAGACGAGAACCCGGGCGCCTTCTACAAAGGCCCGATGGCGTTGCTGGTCAACCGCCTGTCGGCCTCGGCCTCGGAGATTTTCGCCGGCGCCATGCAGGACTATCACCGCGCCTTGATCATCGGCGGCCAGACCTTCGGCAAAGGCACCGTGCAGACCATCCAGCCGCTGAACCATGGCGAGCTGAAACTGACCCTGGCCAAGTTCTACCGGGTTTCCGGGCAGAGCACCCAGCATCAGGGCGTGCTGCCGGACATCGACTTCCCGTCGATCATCGACACCAAGGAAATCGGCGAGAGCGCCCTGCCCGAGGCCATGCCGTGGGACACCATCCGTCCTGCGATCAAGCCCGCGTCGGACCCGTTCAAGCCATTCCTGGCGCAGTTGAAGGCTGACCACGACACCCGCTCCGCCAAGGATGCCGAGTTCGTGTTCATCCGCGACAAGCTGGCCCTGGCCAAGAAGCTGATGGAAGAAAAATCCGTCAGCCTCAATGAAGTGGATCGTCGCAAGCAGCACGCCGACATCGAGAATCAGCAACTGGTGCTGGAGAACGTCCGCCGCAAGGCCAAGGGCGAAGACCCACTCAAGGAACTGAAGAAAGAAGATGAAGACGCGCTGCCGGCCGAGGCGGATAAAACCAAGCCGGAAGACGACGCCTACCTGGCCGAGACAGGCCGGATTCTGCTGGACTACCTGAAAGTGACCAAACAGGTGGCCAAGCAGTAAATGATGGCTATTTAATGTGATCGCTCCGCAGAGTGTCATCATATAGACATCATTCTGTCGTGAAATAAAGGACCGTCGGCTCACCGCCTGCGGTCCTTTTTTTTCGATCGAGATCGCCATGACCATGACCGAACAGCTGAATGCATTGGGCTCTATCCTGGCTCAAGGCAGTTTGCACAGCCTGTTCCAACCGATCATCTGTCTGTCCGAGCGGCGTATCCTCGGCTACGAAGCCCTCAGCCGTGGCCCGTCCAACAGCCCGCTGCACTCCCCGGTCGCCCTGTTTGCCGTGGCCGGCCATGCCGGGCGCCTCAGCGAACTGGAAATAGCCTGCCGCGAAAGCGCATGCCGACGCTTCAGCGAGCAGAAGTTGCCGGGCAAGCTGTTTCTCAATATCTCGCCGGAATCCCTGATGGAAACCGCGCACCAACCGGGCCGCACCCTGCAACTGCTGCGGGACTTCGGCATCCCCCCCAGCCAAGTGGTGATCGAACTCACCGAGCAGTCGCCCACCGACGATTTCGACCTGCTGCAAACCGCCCTGCATCACTACCGCGACATGGGTTTCGCCATCGCGCTCGACGACTTGGGCGCGGGGTATTCCAGCCTGCGCCTGTGGTCGGAACTGCGTCCGGATTACGTGAAGATCGATCGGCACTTTATCGACGGCATCCACCAGGACGCGCTCAAGCGCGAATTTGTCGGCTCTATCCTGCAGATCGCCCGGGCGTCGCGCGCCCAGGTGATTGCCGAAGGCATCGAGCTGCCGGAAGAGCTGGCGGTGCTGACCGAGATGGGGGTCGACCTGGTCCAGGGTTATTTGCTCTGTCGTCCCCAAGAACACCCGCCGCAGGAAGCGCGCCTGATGCTACCCAAACCCGATAACGCCAACATTGCCCTCAGCGAAGAAGGCAGTGACCTCAGCGCCCTGCTCAACGAGCAGCCGGCAGTGAATCAGGACACCGCCACCGCCCAGGTGCTGGAGTCCTTCCGCCGCCAGGCCAACCTCAACTCCCTGGCGGTGCTGGATGGGCGCGACCGGCCGGTCGGGATTGTGCATCGCCATTCGTTGTCCGACGCCCTGCTCAAACCGTTCGCCACCGACCTGTTCGCGCGCAAGCCGATCAGCCGCCTGATGAGCGATGATTTTCTCGCGGTGGAATTGAGCCAGTCCCTGCAACAGGTCAGCCGGCTGCTGACCAGCCGCGCCCGCCAACGCATCGAGGAAGACTTCATCATCACGCTGAACGGCGACTACCTCGGCCTGGGCCGGGTGATCGATGTGCTCAAGCTGATCACCGAGCTGAAGATCCAGCAGGCGCGCTACGCCAACCCGTTGACCCTGCTACCGGGCAACGTGCCGATCCAGCAGTGCCTGACGCGACTGTTGCAGCAGCAACGCGAGTCGGTGATTTGCTACGTGGATATCGACAGCTTCAAGCCGTTCAATGACATCTATGGCTACGGGCGTGGCGATGAAGTGCTGCTGTGCCTGGCGCAATGCCTGAATGACCGGGTCGACCCCAGCCGCGACTTTGTCGGGCATATCGGCGGCGATGACTTCTTGCTGGTGCTCGGGCCGCAGGATTGGCGCAAACGGCTCAATCAACTGCTGGACGATTTCCACACCCAATGCCGACGCTTCTATCGCGCCGAACATCTGGACGCCGGCTGCTTTGTGGCCTTGAACCGCCAGGGTGTGCGCCAGGAATATGCTCTGTTGTCGCTGTCCATCGGCGTGGTGCATTTGTATCCACAGGCCTGTGGACAACTCGATGCCAGTCAGTTGGCGGAGCTGGCGTCCCAGGCTAAACACCATGCCAAGGACATCGCCGGTTACAGCATCCACGTGATCGACAGCCTGGACATGCTGCCCCTGCCGGTTTAAGCCTCGGCGGATTCCGGGTACTCGTATTCGAACACGCGCACCACCTCCGAAGCGTGCCAGGACGCGGCGGCCACGCCATCGGAAGGCCCGCAAAAACGCCCCAGGCGCTCCACGCATTCAAAAAAACCGGTACGCGGCAGGCGGCTGGCACCCTGGCTGATCACCAGGGAACTGCGCAATGGCTGCTCGGCCTTGGCATCCAGCGCCGCCAGATGTTCCAGGGCGGCGGTGAGGGTCTGCATCGCCGGCGTGGGAAATTGCAGGCGCTCCAGCAGCGCACGGTAAGTCAGCAAGTGGCGCTGGCGGCGCGCCTGGTCCAGTTCGTGGAGTAACCCATCCCAGTGTTGACGGCTGATACGTAGGCTCAAGATTCATCCCTCCAACCTGCCACGCCCAATTCCCAGGCCAGACTGCGGCGGATCGCGGCATCCGGCTGGCGTTCACCACTTTCGATCAATCCGAGGTACGAGGGGCTGATCCCCACGGTACGGGCCAGGGCTTCAATAGCCAGGCCCTTGGCTTCGCGCAAGCCGCGCAGGTCTGCAAGCGGGTGCAGGTCCTGGGCTGGCGCGGCGTGGGCAGTAGAAGACGGTGCTGGTGCGGGTTGCTGCTGACCGGCGGCTTTTAGCAGCGCCTGGTACTGATCCCATGGCAACACCGCATATTCGGGTTCGCCATCCCGTGAAATTATCTGAATATCCATGACAGCCCCGTAGGATAACAACACTTACTAAGTAAGCACTTTCCTTAAGCGCTTTCCTAAGGAGTGTAATCCTAACAGCCACAAAGGTCGCAGGGGGATCGCCGTATCATGGGTTTTTTTGCCGGTTTTCCTGGGCCAGCAGCGCGGGCGTCGCAGGCAGGCGCTCAACCACGGCGAGCTTTTCCGGACGCTGCGCCTCACGCCAGGCGCGAAAGGCGCTCAGTTCGGCGCTCAGGCTCTTCATGACCCAGGCCAGCACGGCGATGTCGTCGAGCATGCCGAACATGGGAATAAAGTCCGGTATCGCATCGATCGGACTGAGGAAATACATCAGTCCTGCGACGACCGACACCAGCGCCTTCGGGCTGATCGCGCGGTACTCGCCCCGCCAGTAGGCCAGGCACAGGGCCTGGAGCAACTTGAGGTCATCCTTGAGCTTACCGAGGCGGTTGCCCTGGCTTGCGCCCTTGGCCGCCACGGCGAACAACAGCGTCGGCAAGCGCCCACGCCCCAGCAAGCGCGCGGCCATGGGCAGAAAACGGGCGAAATTGAAGGGTGGTTTCATTCGGCACTCCAGTTCCATGGGACAGAGAAGGTTATCCACACAAATTGTGGATAACCTTGTGAACAGAGCCGGTTTTCACCGCTGAGAGCCACGGTTTACAAGGCTTTCAGTCAGATCGGGCGTTTTTTGCGCACATCAAAAAAACCCAAGAATTCATTGACTTGGCGCTTGCGTCCGGCTACCTGCACTCGAGTCTTGATCAGACTGCCGCACCTTGCGGACGTTCGTTTGGGTTTGCACAGGCTTGAGTGTGCAAGCGTGCGGCAGAAACAACAACGCCCCGTCGAGACGGGGCGTTGGGTGTTCAGGCGCCGATTACTTCTTGGCGGCTGGTGCGTCAGGAGCTTCAGCCTTGGCCGGGTCCTTGATACCCAGCAGTTCCAGGTCGAATACCAGCACGGAGTTGGCCGGAATCGCCGGGCTCGGGCTCTGGGCACCGTAAGCCAGGTCGGACGGGATGTACAACTCGACCTTCTCGCCGACGTGCATCAGTTGCAGGCCTTCGACCCAACCCGGAATCACGCCGCTGACCGGCAGGTCAATCGGGCTGCCGCGATCCACGGAGCTGTCAAAGGTGGTGCCGTTGGTGAGCTTGCCGGTGTAGTGAACAGTCACTACGTCGGTCGGCTTAGGCTGAGGGCCGTCGGCTTTCTTGGTGATCTTGTACTGCAGGCCGGAAGCCGTGGTGACTACACCGTCTTTCTTGGCGTTGTCTTCGAGGAATTTCTTGCCGGCGGCTGCCGACTCTTCGCTCATTTTGGCCATGCGTTCTTCTGCACGCTTTTGCAGTGCGGCAAACGCTTCAACCAGTTCGTCGTCTTTCAGCTTCTGCTCTTTCTTGCCGACGGCATCTTCAATGCCCTGGGCTACCGCTTTGGAATCCAGGTCATCCATGCCTTCTTGGGCAAGGCTTTTGCCCATGTTCAGGCCGATACCGTAGGAAGCTTTCTGCGCCGGGGTTTTCAGCTCTACGCTGGTCTGCGAATCACAACCCGCAAGTACCAGGCTAACCAGGGCCACCGCCGCCGCCAACCGATGCTGTTTCATGCTATTTCCTTGTTCATGCGCCAAAAGGGCAATCGAATAAAGTCGCGAGCTTATCAGGCGGCCACGACCAATGGCTACCGGCATCTGAGCAGGAAACTTCTGATAAGTTCACGTGTTTAAACGCATTTTCATTCATGATGGGCGCCCGCGACGGATCGCGGGACTGCCTGTCAGCAGGACCATGGCCACTTGCCGCACCTGTGGCGTAGTGGCATAACAACGCAATCACTCGACAAGGATAGTTATCTTGCGCATTTTTTCCCGTGTTTTATTGCTGATTCTCGCCCTGCTGGGCCTGATCCTGGCGGTGGTGCTCTATTACACCGTCAACCCCAGGCTGCCGGACTACGTGCCCGTGGAACAGGTACGCTACCAGGACCAATGGAGTGCCGCCGACCGCCAGACCTATTACTTCACGCCCCAGGGCACCCAGGTAAAAGGCCTGCATTACGACTGGTTCACCGCGCTGGAACTGCCGTTTTCCGAACAGCGCTTCGCCGCCCCGGAGTACCTGGCACGCTTCGGCTTCCTGGTCGACCCCAAGCAAGTGCCCAGCACACAAAACCCCGGCAACCTGCCGGTCGGCTTCGCTCGACACAAGAATGCCGGCAACAATACCGAATACCTGGACATCACCTGCGCCGCCTGCCACACCGGCGAACTGCATTTCAACGGCCAGGCCCTGCGCATCGACGGCGGTTCGGCCCAGCACGTGCTGCCGTCCAGCGTGCCGACCTTGCGCGGCGGCAGTTTCGGCCAGGCCCTGGTGGCCAGCCTTGCCGCGACGTATTACAACCCCTGGAAATTCGAGCGCTTCGCCCGCAAGGTGCTTGGCCACGATTACGACACTCACAATGAACAACTGCTGCGCCAGGACTTCAAACAGTCGCTGAACCAGTTCCTCAAAGTCGCCTGGAACGACACCCATCGCGGCCTCTACCCCACCGAAGAAGGCCCGGGGCGCACCGATGCCTTCGGCCGCATCGCCAACGCCAGCTTCGGCGACGCGATTTCGCCGGACAATTACCGCGTTGCCAACGCGCCTGTGGACTACCCGCAGCTGTGGGATATCTGGACGTTCGACTGGGTGCAGTGGAACGGTTCAGCGCAACAACCGATGGCGCGCAATATCGGCGAAGCCCTCGGCGTGGGAGCCACCCTGGGCTTCTTCGACAACGCCGGCCAACCGCTTCAGGGCTACGCGCGCTACCCGTCGAGCGTGCGGGTGCGCGACCTGAACCTGATCGAAGAAACCCTGCAGCGCCTCAAGCCGCCGACCTGGCCGGAAGACCTGTTCGGCGCCATCGACAAGCCCCTCGCCGCCCAGGGCCGCGCACTGTTCGCCGAAAACTGCGCCGGCTGCCATGTGCCGGCCGTCACCCAGCAAAATGGCCGCCCGGTACAGCAACTGAAGATGCTCCCGGTGGACGCCATCGGCACCGACCCTGGCGCCGCCAACAACATTGCCGACCAGCGCTATGACCTCAGCGCCTTGAAATGGGACCCGGCGGAGCTGGCCCAACTGAACGTCGAGTTGCACCCCACGCCCACCGAACCGCTGGACCTGAAAAAAATCTCCGTGGCCAAGGGCCTGGCCTACGTCACCGCCTTCGTTGAGGACCACGCCTACCGCGCCGCCGGCGTTACCCCGGCCGAGCGCCCACGCCTGGACGGTTACGGCCTGCCCATCGGCGTGCGCGAATTGCGCGCCTACAAAGCGCGGCCGCTGGCCGGCGTGTGGGCCACCCCGCCGTTCTTGCACAACGGCTCGGTGCCGACGATCTACCAGTTGCTCTCGCCCCAGGACGAGCGCGCCACCACCTTCTATAAAGGCACCTTCGACTACGACCCGCGCCACCTGGGCTTTCAGACCGACGCGTTCAAAAATGCCTTCCTGTTCGATACGCGCATCACCGGCAACCACAACAGCGGCCATGAATTCCGTGCCGGCCAGCGTGGCAACGGGGTCATCGGCCGCGGCCTGCTGCCCCAGGAACGCTGGGCGCTGCTCGAATACCTCAAAGTCCTCGGCGGCCCGCTGGAGCAACAACTGCCATGATTATCCACTCGCACAACCAGCAACCGTCCATGCTCGCGCGCCTGTGGCTGCGCCTCGGCACCGTGCTCGGCAAAACCCTGGCATGGCTGCTGGCCCTTGGCCTGCTCGGCTGGCTGGCCGCCACCGCCTGGTACGCCTGGCAGTACAGCGGTCCGGTGTCGCCGGATGAGCAGATCCCGTCCGGTGAAGCGGCAATGACCCAAGGCATTATCCAGACGGCAGTGCGTATCGTTGACCAACACCGCGAAGGCACGCGCTACCTGCGCGACGCCCACGCCAAGGCCCACGGTTGCGTGAAGGCCGAAGTCAGTGTGCTGGCCGACCTCGACCCGGCGTTACGCCAAGGTGTGTTCGCCGAACCGGGCAAGACCTGGCACGCCATGATGCGGCTGTCCAACGGCAACGCCTACCCGCAATTCGACAGCATCCGCGATGCACGCGGCATGGCCATCAAGCTGCTCGACGTGCCGGGCAAACAGCTGCTCGCCGACCAGCAAGCGCGGGCCGAGCAGGACTTCGTGATGTTCAGCCACCCGAACTTCTTTGTCAGCGACGTGGCCGAATACGCGCAGAACATCGGGGCCCAGGCAGACGGCAAGAAGGTCCTGGCATTTTTTCCCAAGCTCGACCCGCGCAGTTGGCAGGTGCGCCACCTGTTCATCGCCCTGGCGACCCTGGCCCCCGCGCCAGCCAGCCCGACCCAGACCACGTACTTTTCCGTCTCGCCCTACAAGTTCGGCGCGGCCAACGCCAAGTTCCGCGTCGCACCCGACCCGCAAAGCTGCCCGGATTACGTGCTGCCCAAACAGAACCAGGACCTGCCGAACTTCCTGCGCAGTGCGCTGAACCAGCAACTGTCCACCGACCGCGTACCGGCGTGTTTCGTGTTGCAGATCCAGCGGCAGAACCCGCAGAAGTTCATGCCGATCGAAGACACCAGCATCGAATGGAAGGAAAGCGATGCGCCCTATGAAACCGTGGCCAAGGTGACGATCCCCGCCCAGGATTTCGACACGCCGGCGCTGAACCTGGCGTGCGACAACCAGTCGTTCAACCCGTGGTTCGGGCTGGAGGCGCATCGCCCCATCGGCGGGATCAACCGGTTGCGTAAAGCGGTGTACGAAGCCGTCAGCGACTATCGGCATAGCCGCAACTTGTAAGGTTGGGGGCTGTGTGGGAGGGGGCTTGCTGCCTCCCACATTTAGATCTCATTACAATAAGCAGATGTTGTGTCGTTCTGCTTTTCGTAAAGAATGCGTATAGATTGCCAATTCGCCATAACGATTACGTCGCCTCTATTGAGTCACTAAGCGCGAACGTTCTACCGTCACTTCCTACCCCCAAACATCCGTAGGAAGTCATCGTGGAAAGTTCAACTTTAGGCATGGTCGTCCTCTCAATGATTGCACTCTTCGGCACCGCCGCGTTTTGCTTCGAGCACCTCGCCACGCGCAGCGAGAAGAAAAAGAAAGCCAAATAAACAGCGCGTCAACATCAGCAGAACCCCAGTTTTTCAAGGGATACCCGGGCGGCGGGCTATCCCTTTTTTTCGTTCGCCTCGCATGACTTCGTCTCTATACCGTCTTAATACCGCCGCCGCTAATCAGTGCCTGGGCTTGATACCCCAGCGATTAACCTCCCCGCGTCCGCCATTGCGGCTTATTCATTCAGGGGAGTTACACCGTGCTCACACTCACGTTCATTTATATCGCCAGCGGCTTATGCGCCGTGGGGCTGTTCGCTTACTTGGGCTACGCACTTATTCGCGCAGAAAAATTCTAGGGAGTTCGCCATGTACGACCTGATGTTTATTGGCCTCTCCCTGGTGTTTTTTGTTGCGACTGCCATGGCCATTGTCGCCATGGGCAAGATTTGAACGGAGCCACGACATGTTAAGCACGCTGCTGGAATTTGCGCTGGTCCTGGGGTTGATGACGGGACTCGCGGTACTGATGGGCAAATGGCTGACCCGGGTGTTCACCGGGACTTACCATGCCTGGCCGGAACGTTGTACCTATCGCCTGCTGGGTATCGACCCGCAGGAAAACATGGGCTGGGCCCGCTACGGTTCGGCGCTGTTGCTGTCGAACGCGGCGATGATGCTGCTGGGCTATCTGGTCCTGCGCCTGCAGGCGGTGATGCCGATCAACCCGCTGGGGCTGGCCGCGCAAACGCCGGACCTGGCGTTCAACACCACGGTGTCCTTTATTACCAACACCAACTGGCAGGCGTACTCGGGCGAGACGAGCCTGTCGAACTTCAGCCAGATGGCGGTCATCACCTTTCTGATGTGCGTCGGCGCCACCTCCGGCGTGGTCGCGGCGGCCGGTTTCATTCGCGGCTTGAGCCGCTCCAGCTCGGGCGACCTCGGCAACTTCTGGGTCGACTTCACCCGCACGCTCTACCGCGTAATGCTGCCGCTGTGCCTGGGCATGGCGCTGGTGTATGTCTGGCAGGGCATGCCGCAGACCTTCGCTTCCCAGGCGCTGGTCACCACGCTGGAAGGCGCGCAGCAGCAGTTGATTGTCGGCGCGGTGGCCAGCTTTGAATCGATCAAGCACATCGGCACCAACGGCGGCGGTTTCTTCAGCATGAACGCGGCGCACCCGTTCGAAAACCCGACGCCGCTGACCAACATCCTACACATCCTCAGCATGTTGCTGATCCCGTCGGCATTGACCTACACCTTTGGCAGCATGCTGGTGCAGCGTCGTCAGGGTTGGGTGTTTTTCGGCACCTTCCTGGTGATGTTCATCGGCTTCCTCGCCCTGGTCTACGGCGCCGAGCAAAACGGCAACCCGCTGCTGACCCAGGCCGGCGCCAACCAGAGCCTGTCGCTGGAACAAAGCGGCGGCAACATGGAAGGCAAGGAACTGCGCTTCGGCATCGCCGACAGCAGCCTGTTCATCGCCACCACCACCGCCGCGACCACCGGCTCGGTCAACACCATGCACGACTCGCTGACCCCCATGGGCGGTTTCGTGCCCCTGGCGCAGATGATGCTCAACTGCGTGTTCGGCGGCGACGGCGTGGGCTTTATCAACCTGATCCAGTACGCCCTGCTGACGGTGTTCCTGGTGGGCATGATGATCGGCCGCAGCCCCGAGTTCCTCGGCAAGAAAATCGAGGCGCGGGAGATGAAACTGGTGATGCTCTCGGTGCTCGCGCACCCCATCAGCATCCTCGGCTTCACCGCCCTCGCCGCCCTGTGGCCCGACACCCTGGCCAGCCTGAACAACCTCGGCCCCCACGGTTTCAGCGAGGTGCTCTACGCCTATACCTCCGGCACCGCCAACAACGGCTCGGCCTTCGCCGGCTTGAACGCGAACACGCCGTTTTTCAACACCACCATCGGCCTGGCGATGTTGATCGGGCGCTTCTTCACCATGCTGCCGATGCTCGCCGTGGCGGGTTCCCTGGCAATGAAGAAAACCGTGCCTGCCGGTGCCGGCACCATTCCCACCGCGACCCCGCTGTTCATGTTGCTGGTGGTGTTCGTGGTGCTGGTGGTCGGTGGCCTGACCTTTTTGCCGGCGCTCGCGCTCGGCCCGCTGGTGGAGCAACTGCAGTTGCTGTCCGGCCAGACGTACAACTGAGGACACGTGGATGACGACTCAATCGATATTCAAAGGGCTGTTGCGCCCGGTGCTGGTTTCGGCGGTGTTTTTCATGCTGTTGACGGGGTTCGCCTACCCGGCGCTCACCACCGTGACCGCCCAACTGGTGTTCCCGTTCCAGGCCCGCGGCTCGCTGATTGAACGCGACGGCCTGGTCATGGGCTCAGCCCTGATCGGCCAGCACTTCACCCGGCCGGAGTACTTTCACGGCCGCCCGAGCATGACCCTCGGCGCCGACCCGCAAGACCCGAGCAAAAGCGTGTCGCAGCCATACAACGCCGGCTCCAGCGGCGCCAGCAACCTGGGGCCGACCAGCCAGAAGCTGGTGGACCAGGTGGCCGCACGCGCCCACGCCTATCGCCAGGACAACGGCCTGGCCGCCGATGCCCTGGTTCCGGTGGACGCGGTCACCGCTTCCGCTTCAGGCCTCGATCCGCATATCTCGCTGGCCAATGCGCGGCTGCAACTGCCACGGGTGGCGCGCCTGCGGCAGATCCCCGAAACCGAGCTGCTGCAACTGGTCAACCAATACACCAGCGCGCGCACCCTCGGCCTGCTCGGCGAACCACGGGTCAATGTGCTGCAACTCAACCTTGCGCTGGACGCCCGCCTGCCATCGCGTCAGCCCCCTATTGCGGCCAGTGAGTAAGAGATTTCCCTCATGAAGAATGCTCGTTTACCTCTGTTTGATCGCGCCATCGTCCTCACCGCGTGTGGGGATGCGCTGAAGAAACTGCAGCCCCAGGCGCAATGGAAAAACCCGGTGATGTTCGTGGTCTACCTGGGCAGCATCCTCACCACCCTGTTGTGGTTCCAGTCCCTGGGCGGCCAGGGTGAAGCGCCCAGCGGCTTTATCCTCAGCATCACCTTGTGGCTGTGGTTCACCGTGCTGTTCGCCAACTTCGCCGAGGCCCTGGCCGAAGGACGCAGCCGCGCCCAGGCCGCGAGCCTGCGCGGCATGAAACGCCAGACCCTGGCCAAGTTGCTGCAACAGCCCAAGCACGGCGCGGCGTGGCTGCCAACGGAAGCGACGCTGCTGCGCAAAGATCAGGTGGTGCTGATCGAAGCCGGCGACCTGGTGCCGCTGGACGGCATCGTGATTGAAGGCGTGGCGTCGGTGGACGAAAGCGCGATCACTGGCGAATCGGCACCGGTGATTCGCGAGGCCGGCGGCGACTTTTCCTCGGTCACCGGCGGCACCCGTGTGCTGTCGGACTGGCTGGTGGTGCGTATCAGCGTCAACCCCGGCGAGTCGTTTCTGGACCGCATGATCTCGATGGTCGAATCGGCCAAGCGCCAGAAGACCCCGAACGAAGTGGCGCTGACCATCCTGCTGGTGGGCCTGACCCTGTTGTTTCTGCTGGTGATCGCCACGCTGAGCCCTTACTCGATCTTCGCCGTGGTCATGAGCGGCAGCGGCAGCGTGGTCAGCGCCACGGTGCTGGTGGCCTTGCTGGTGTGCCTGATCCCCACCACCATCGGCGGCCTGCTCTCGGCCATCGGCGTGGCGGGCATGAGCCGGATGATGTCGGCCAATGTCATCGCCACTTCCGGGCGGGCGGTCGAAGCGGCGGGCGACATCGACGTGTTGCTGCTGGACAAAACCGGCACCATCACCCTGGGCAACCGTCAGGCCAGCAGCTTTTTGCCGGCGCCGGGGATAAAAGAGGCCGAGTTGGCGGACGCCGCGCAACTGGCGTCCCTGGCCGATGAAACCCCGGAAGGCCGCAGCATCGTGGTACTGGCCAAACAGAAGTTCGACATTCGCGCGCGGGACATTCACCAGTTGGGCGCCAGCTTTGTCCACTTCACCGCGCAAACCCGCATGAGCGGGGTCGACCTGCCCGAAGGCCGGGCGATTCGCAAAGGTGCGGCGGACGCGATTCGCAGCCATATCGAGGCGTTGGGCGGCAGTTTTCCGACAAGCTTGCAGGCCAAGGTCGATGAAGTCGCGCGGCGTGGCAGCACGCCGCTGGTGGTCAGCGACGGTGCCAAGGCGCTGGGCGTGGTCGAACTCAAGGACGTGGTCAAGGGCGGCATCAAGGAACGCTTCGCCGAGTTGCGGCGCATGGGCATCAAGACCGTGATGATCACCGGCGACAACCGCCTGACCGCTGCCGCCATTGCGGTGGAGGCCGGCGTGGATGACTTCCTCGCCGAAGCCCGCCCGGAAGACAAGCTGCAATTGATCCGCGACTACCAGGCCCAGGGCAAGCTCGTGGCGATGACCGGCGACGGCACCAACGATGCGCCGGCGCTGGCCCAGGCCGACGTGGCGGTGGCGATGAACAGCGGCACCCAGGCAGCCAAAGAGGCCGGCAACATGGTCGACCTCGACAGCAACCCGACCAAGCTGATCGAAGTGGTCGAGGTCGGCAAACAGATGCTGATGACCCGCGGCGCCCTCACCACCTTCAGCGTGGCGAATGACGTGGCGAAGTACTTTGCAATCATCCCGGCGGCGTTTGTCGCGACCTATCCACAGCTCGGCGCATTGAATGTGATGCACCTGGCCAGCCCCAACTCGGCGATTCTCAGCGCGGTGATTTTCAACGCGCTGATCATTGTCGCGCTGATTCCCCTGGCCCTGCGTGGCGTGACCTACCGCTCGATCGGCGCGGCGGCGCTGCTCAACCGCAACCTGCTGATCTACGGCCTGGGCGGGGTGCTGGTGCCGTTTGCCGGGATCAAGCTGATCGACCTGCTGCTGACGGGGTTGGGCCTCGTATAGCGCGCCAACCACTGTAGGAGCGAGCTTGCTCGCGAAGGGCGTTAACGATAACGCGGGAAACCTGACACCCAGCGGCACCCTCAGGTTTTTCGCGAGCAAGCTCGCTCCTACAGACAACCAGAGGAATGACATGCCCGCCTTAAACGACGAACGCCCCGACCCCGACGCCCTGCTGGCGCGGGTACAACAAGAAGAACAGGCCGCCTTACGCGGCAAATTGCGTATCTACTTCGGCTCCAACGCAGGGGTGGGCAAGACCTGCGCCATGCTCGCCGCGGCGCAACGCGAAGTTGCCCTGGGCCGCGACGTACTGGCCGGGGTGGTGGAAACCCATGGCCGCGCGGAAACCGCCGAGTGGCTCCATGGACTGGAACAACTGCCCCGCGCCGCGCTGCAGCATGGCGAGTTCGCGCTCAGCGAATTCGACCTCGACGCCGCCCTGCGCCGCCATCCCGCCGTGGTGTTGGTGGATGAACTGGCCCATAGCAACGTGCCCGGCTCGCGCCATCCCAAACGCTGGCAAGACGTGGAAGAGCTGCTCAGCGCCGGCATCGATGTCTGGACCACCCTCAACGTGCAGCACCTGGAAAGCCTGAATGACCTGGTCAGCGGGATCATCGGCATCCGCGTGCGCGAAACCGTGCCCGACCATGTGTTCGATAACGCCCACGACGTGGTGGTGATCGACCTGCCGCCGGACGATCTGTTGCAACGCCTCAAGGACGGCAAAGTGTACCTGGGCCCGGCGGCGTCGCGTGCGTCGCAACATTTTTTCCGCAAGGGCAACCTGCTGGCGCTGCGCGAACTGGCACTGCGGCGCACGGCCGACCGGGTCGACACGCAAATGCGCGTGTACCGCCGCGAACAGTCGATCAAGGCCCTGTGGCCGGCCCGCGAACGGCTGCTGGTCGGCGTGGCCGGTGACGCTGGCGATGAACGCCTGGTGCGTGAAGCGGCGCGCCTGGCGCAGAAGCTGGAAGCGGACTGGATTGTGGTCCACGTCGCGTCGGCCCAGGGACGCGGCGCCCAGCGCTACCTGAGCGCGATGAAGACCCTGGCCCTGGCCGGCGAATTCGGCGCCGACACGGCCACACTGCCGGGCATGGACGTCGCCGAAGCCCTGGTCGCCTGCGCCCGCGAGCACAATGCCAATCGCCTGGTGCTCGGCCATCATCCGCGCCGCCGGTGGCGGTTCTGGCATCAGTCGGTCAGCGACCGGATCAGCCGCCATCACCCGCAAATCGATCAGATCGTGATTGCCCACGGCCTGCTGCCGGGCAAGCCCGTCGTGCACGAAAAACCCGCGGCGCTGCCCGGCACTCGACTGGCCTACCTCTGGGCCAGCCTCGCCTGTTTCGCCGCCAGCGCCGGCGCCGCCCTGCTCTTGCAGGTGTTCGACCTGGCCAACGTGGTCATGCTGTTTTTGCTCACCGTCGTGTTGGTGGCGCTGCGCTATGGACGCGGCCCCGGCGTGTGGGCCGCGATGCTCGCGGTGCTGTGTTTCGACTTCTTTTTCGTACAGCCGCGCTATTCATTCACCGTCAACGACACCCAATATTTCTTCACCTTTGCGTTGATGCTCGGCATCGCCCTGATCACCGGCCAACTCACCGCGCGCCTGCGCCACGAAGCGCGCACCGCTGCCGCGCGCGAACGCCGCGCAACCTCCCTGGCGCGCCTGGCCCGCGACCTGTCGGCCGCGCTGACCGTGGAGCACATCAGCGAAGTCGCGCTGCGCACCTTCAGCGGCGTCTTCGAAGCCCGGGTCGGCCTGGCCCTGCCGGATGCCGCCGATGGCGTACACAGCGTCAGCGCGGGCGGGCTGCCGATCGACGACAGCATCGCCCAATGGGCTTACGACCACGGCCACCCCGCCGGCCACGGCACCGACACCCTGTCGGCGGCCAAGGGCTGCTACTTGCCGCTCAAAGCGCCGATGCGCGTGCGCGGCGTGCTGGTGCTGGAACTGGCGCAGAGCGAGCGCCTGAACGACCCACAGGAACGCCGCCTGCTCGAAGCCTGCATGAGTCAGCTGGCGATTGCCCTGGAGCGCGTGCATTTCGTCGAGGTGGCGCAAAGCACCCTGGTGCAGATGGAAGGCGAGAAAATGCGCAACACCCTGCTCGCGGCGATTTCCCACGACCTGCGCACGCCCTTGACCACGCTGATCGGCGCCGCCGACACCGCCCTGCCCCACGCCCCGCCGGGGCCGCTGACCGATCTGCTGCACGGCATCCACGAACAAGCCACGTCCATGCAGCGCCTGATCGAAAACCTGCTGGACATGGCACGCATGCAAGAACGCGGCGTGCGCCTGAACCGCCAATGGCACTCGCTGGAAGAAATCGTCGGCAGCGCCCTGCGCCAATTGCGCGAACCGTTGGCGCGGCACCCTGTCCACACCACGCTCGACGCGCACTTGCCGCTGGTTGAAGTCGACGCGCTGCTGATCGAGCGGGTGCTGGTCAACCTGCTGGACAACGCCGCCAAGTACACCCCGCCGGGCACCGCTATCCGCGTGGCCGCGAGCCAGGTCGGCAAGGGCATTGTGCTGGAGGTCAGCGACACCGGCCCCGGCCATGCGCCGGCGAATCTGTTCGAACCCTTCACCCGCGGCCAGCAGGAATCGTCCGTCGCCGGCATCGGCCTGGGCCTGGCGCTGGCCAAACGTATCGTCGAGGCTCACGGCGGGCGCATCGACGCCAACCCCGGCCGCGCGTGCGGCATGCATTTCATCATCACGCTACCGGCGGGCACCCCGCCCGTCATGGAACCCTTATGAGCACTGCACGCATTCTGATTGTTGAAGACGAGGCCAACATCCGCCGCTTTGTCGGCATTGCCCTGCAAGATGAAGGTTTTCAGGTGTTCGAGGCCGACAGCGTCAAACGCGCGCTGATCCATGCCGCCAGCCGTCAGCCAGACCTGGTGATCGTCGACCTCGGCCTGCCGGACGGCGATGGCAAACAACTGATCAGCGAACTGCGCGGCTGGCTGGCGGTGCCGATCCTGGTGTTGTCGGCGCGTGACCGCGAAGAAGAAAAAGTCGCCGCCCTGGACGCCGGCGCCGATGACTACCTGACCAAGCCGTTCGGCGTGCCCGAACTGCTCGCACGCATCCGCGCCCAACTGCGCCGGCATGGGCAGACCGGCAGCGTGGTGGCGACCAGCAAGGTGGCGTTCGGCGAGATCGAGGTCGACCTGGCCACCCATGAAGTGTCGCGCTCGGGCCAGCCGGTCCACCTGACGCCCATCGAGTACCGCTTGCTCTGCGCGATGATTCGCGGCCAGAGCCGGGTGCTGACTCACCGGCAACTGCTGCTGGACGTGTGGGGCCTGGACTACGTCGACCGCGCCCACTACCTACGTGTACACATGGCGCATTTGCGGCAAAAACTCGAGGCCGACCCGGCGCAGCCGCAGTACTTCATTACCGAGTTGCAGGTGGGCTACCGGTTGGTCGGGTTGTGAACAGGCGCGCGGCGGCGAAGTCCACGAACACGCGGATTTTCGGCGAGAGATGGCGACTGGACGGCCACAACGCCCAGAACTGGCCCTCGTCCTCGCAGTGGCCCTCCAACACGGTGTCCAACTGCCCTTGGGCGAGCGCTTCGCGGGCGAGAAAGTCCGGCACGTAGGCAATGCCGTGGCCGTCGACGGCGGCGCTGAGCATGGCTTCCATATTGTTCAACGTCAGCGCCGTGGGCAGGCGCAACGCCGTGATCGCGGGGTTGGCGGACAACGTCCAGTCCATGATCTTGCCGGTGGTGGCAAACCGATAACGCAGGCATGGGTGGCGCTCAAGATCGGCGAGGGTTGCCGGCCGCCCGTGCTCGCGCAGATACGCGGGCGATGCACACAGCACAAACCTGAACGGCCCCAGCTTGCGGGCCATCAAGCTCGAATCGGCCAGGCCGCCGCTGCGGATCACCACGTCGAAGCCCTCCTCGATCACATCCACCAGGTGGTCGTTGAAATCCAGTTCCAGCTCGATCTCCGGGTAGGTCTGCCTGAACGCGAGCATATGCGGAAAGAGAAAGCGGTAGCCGATGGTCGGCAGGCTGACGCGCAATTTGCCACGGGGCGCTTGTATGGCATGGGAAAGCATGGCGCGGGCGTCGTGCAGGTCGTCGAGAATTTTCCGACAGCGCTCGTAGAACAATTGACCTTCGGCGGTCAGGCCGACTTTGCGCGTGCTGCGGTGCAGCAGGCGCACATTCAGCGAGGCTTCGAGTTTGGCGACATTCTTGCCCACCGCCGAGGCGGAAACCCCCAGTGCCCGCGCTGCCCCCACGAAGCTGAGGGCTTCTGCCGTTTTGACGAAGGCGATCACGCCGCTGAGATTATCCGTCACGCCATTACATCCATTCAGTCCGTTATGAGTGGAATGTAAGGCTGTTTATCGATGATTGCATCCTGTCTAGAGTCTTTGTCTTCATAAAACAGCCGGAATGCCCCCCCATGCACACCACCACCGAGACCCTGCCCGCCCCGGGCCGCCATGCCATCCTGGCCGCGATTTGCCTGGCGGCGTTGGTGTTGCCCATGAGCTTTACCGGCGGCGCTGTCGCCACGCCATTTATCGGCCAGACATTCGCCGCCCACCCCACGCAACTGGCGTGGATCACCAACGCGTTCATGCTCAGCTTCGGCAGCTTGTTGATGGCCGCCGGCACCCTCGCCGACCGCTATGGGCGCAAGCGCCTGTTTTTATGGGGCATGGCACTGTTTACTGGCGCCTCCCTGTGGCTGACGGTGGCACCGGGCATGCTCTGGCTGGATGCCTTGCGCGCACTGCAGGGCGTCGCGGCGGCCATCGCGCTGGCCAGCGGTTGTGCGGCGCTGGCCCAGGAATTTGACGGGCATGCGCGCACGCGCGCCTTCAGCCTGCTGGGCACCACCTTCGGCGCGGGGCTGGCGTTTGGCCCGCTGTTGTCGGGGCTGCTGATCGAACAGTGGGGCTGGCGCGCGATTTTCCTCGGCACGGCCGTGCTGGCAGGCCTCTCGCTCATGCTCGCCGCGCCGACCCTGCGGGAAAGCCGCGATCCCCGGGCACTGCGCCTGGACACGGCCGGCGTGCTGACGTTTTCGGCCATGCTGGTGAGCTTGACCACAGCGGTCATCCTCGCGCCGGAACAGGGTTGGGGCGCGGCGAGCACACGGTACCTGCTGGCGGCGGCCGCCGTGTTGCTGCTGGTGTTTATCCTCGTTGAACATCGCGTCCGCCACCCGATGCTCGACCTGCAGCTGTTTCGCTTTGCGCGCTTCCTTGGCGTGCAACTGCTGCCGATCGGCACCTGTTACTGCTACATCGTCCTGATCGTGTTGCTGCCGCTGCGCTTTATCGGCGTCGAAGGCCACGGCGCGTCCGAGGCAGGCTTGATGATGCTCGCACTGTCGGCGCCCATGCTGGGGGTGCCGATGCTCGCGGCGACGCTCACGCGCTGGCTGTCGGCGGGCGTGCTGTGCGCCATTGGCCTGCTGATCGCGGCGGCGGGCTTGTATGCGCTGAGCCTGGTTCAGGTCGGCCAGCCGTGGCAGACAGTGGTCGCGATGCTGATCATCGGCATCGGCACCGGGTTGCCATGGGGCTTGATGGACGGGCTGGCGATCAGCGTGGTTCCCAAAGAACGTGCGGGCATGGCGGCGGGGATTTTCAATACCACACGCGTGGCCAGTGAAGGCGTGGCGCTGGCGGTTACCCTGGCGGTGTTGAGCGCCCTGGTTGCGCATCATCTGCCGCAGCACACGGCGCTGGACGTTTCCGTCATTGCGCAGAGCCTGGTCATGGGCAATGTGCAGCACGCCAGTGCGAGCCTGCCCGTGGCGGTGTTGCGCACGGCCTATATCGCCGGCTTCAACAACTTGTTGCAACTGCTGGCGGGCTTCACCTTGCTGACGGCGGCGGCGGTGTTGATTTTCCTCGGTCGACGCCCCATCGCGCCCCTCCACGCCGAGGCCGCACAGGGAGAGCCGAACTGAATTGCAGACAAAAAAAAGCCCGCTCGATGAGCGGGCTTTCTGTGGTGACCTGGCGTTCAGCGTTCCAGGTTACCGAATATGGCGCAGCGGACGGGACTCGAACCCGCGACCCCCGGCGTGACAGGCCGGTATTCTAACCGACTGAACTACCGCTGCGCGTAACACTTGAAGCGAATGGTGGGTGATGACGGGATCGAACCGCCGACCCTCTGCTTGTAAGGCAGATGCTCTCCCAGCTGAGCTAATCACCCTTCACTTTCGGTGTGGGCCGCATCATATACGAAAAATCCGCAATGTGTTGATTTAAATGCAATTTATTTTAAATATTTTTCAATGAGCGGCGCGCCCCGGTAAAAACGGGCCTCTTCTGGGCCAAACGCGGCGCTATAGCGTTTAACCGATGGCCCGTTAAGAGGTCACCCCGCACCGGGTTTTCCAAAGCCCAGACCGCAAAAAGCCCGCTCAATGAGCGGGCTTGCCGTGCCCCACCTCCGTCAGAAGTCGAAGAACACTGTTTCTTCTTCGCCCTGTATGCGGATATCGAAACGATAAGCCAACTTGCCATCAACCGTGCAACGCGTGGCGACCAGCGTCTCCCGACGTTGAGGCTGCTCGATCAGATTCAACACCGGATCGACCGCATTGGCCTGGGCTTCATCGTCGAAGTACACTCGGGTCTGCAAGTGAATATTGATGCCCCGCGCGAACAGCGAAACATTGACGTGCGGCGCCATCGGCACACCTGCAGCGTTCTTCACGGTGCCCGGCTTGACGGTATGGATCTGCCACTCGCCAGTATCCGTGGTCGCCGTGCGGCCAAAACCGTTGAAGGGCTTTTCCAGGTTGTAGTCGCTGTCGTAAACGCCTTCGTGGTCAGCCTGCCAACATTCCAGGAACGCATCGCGGATCAGGTGACCGTTGCCGTCATAGACATGGCCCAGTAACAGGATGTGCTCCTCCGGCGCACCAGGCTTGGCCATTTCGTTCCAGATTTCCTGCTCGCGGGGCGGGTTGCCTGCCGCCTCCAGCGCCAGGCCGATATGCACGTAAGGACCGGCGGTTTGCGACGGGGTTTCAGGCAGAAGTTCAACGGGCATGGACGTGCCTCCTCAACGGTTTTCGAAGTGGGTCTTGCGCTGACCGCGCAGAACGATATCAAAGCGATAAGCCAGGCAATCCATGGGATTGGCCATGCTCATATCAAGCCTTGCGATCAGGCTCTGCACCGCATCCGGATTGGCGATCGACTTGACGATCGGGCACATCGGGATGAGCGGGTCACCTTCGAAATACAGCTGGGTGATCAATCGCGTGGCAATCGACGGGCCACTGATGGAGAAGTGAATATGCGCCGGACGCCAGTCGTTGGGACCATTGCGCCACGGATACGGGCCGGGCTTGACCGTGCGGAAACTGTAGTTGCCGTCGCGGTCGGTCAAGGCACGGCCGACGCCACCGAAGTTAGGGTCGATGGGGGCCAGATAGCTGTCTTTCTTGTGTCGATAGCGACCACCGGCATTGGCTTGCCACATCTCCACCAGGGTATGGGGAATCGGCTTGCCATACTGGTCACAGACCCGACCGGCGACGATGATGCGCTCACCGATGGGCAAGCCCCCGTGGTTGAAGTTCAGCAGCAGATCGTTATCGTGCTGCCCCATCTTCAGGTGGGAAAAGTCCGGGCCGCTGGTTTCCGAGCGGGATAGGGGGATGCTCACCAAGGCTTGACGCGGGGAACGCAGGATCGAGGTTTTGTAGTCAGGCGTCAGGGCTTTGGGGTGCCAATTACGATCACGAATGACGAAACGGCTGTTGTCCGCATCAGACATGTCGGTTTCCTTTTTGTTATGGATGAAAATCAGGGGTGAACGCTGGGTAACCGGCAATCACCGCCCCAGTCTCGCCTGATCAGGCGTCCTCCAACACTGAAAAAACCGACCCTATCCATATCCAAATGGTTATGGATAGCTGCCTTCGCGATATTCCGCGCCCACCTCGCGCAACACCTCCACGCACCATTGAGCCGCCATGGACATCGTCAGCGAGGGATTGCTGCACAGCCCCACAGAACCACCGGGTTCACGAATACCCAACTCCAACTCAAACAGATCACCTCGATTCAGGTCCTGCCTGACCGCATCAAAAGGCGCGACCCAGATCGCCTGACTGCCCTGCACATAACGCCGACTCAAGATCAACGACAGGGTTTCCAGACGCTGGCGCGGCGGGCTGATGCCGTGCTGCACAAACAGGCTGTCGGCGTATTTGCGGATCGTCGTCCCCGCCAGCGGCAACACCAGCGGATAATTTTCGATATGTTCATGCGCCTGCGGGTCAGCCAATAGCGGATGGCCGTTACGCACCACCAGGGTCATGGATTCGCTGTACAGATGCTCGAACATCAGCCCCAGGATCTGCGGGCTATCGGTCATGCGTCCGACCACCAGGTCCAACTCCCCTACACGCAATTGCGACAACAGGTACGCGCTCGGCCCGGTCACCACGCTCACGACCAACGCGGGATGTCGGGCATGCAAACGACAGACGACCTCGGGCACCAGCAAACTTTCCACGGTGGACAGCACGCCGAGCCTGGCGGTGAAGGGTTCGTGCTCGCCGGCACGCAGGCTATTCACCCCTTCTCGCAGCGCTTGTACGCTCGGCCCGGCATAACGCAAAAAAGCCACTCCGGCTTCAGTCAACGCCGCGCCACTTTTGCTGCGCACGAATAAAGTGGCGGTCAGCAGGGTTTCGAGTTCTTTGAGGGTCTTGGACAGCGCCGGCTGGCTGATCGCCAATTTTTCCGAGGCGCGCGCCAGACTGCCCTGGCGCGCCACTTCGAGAAAGCACACCAGATGGCGGAATTTGATGCGGGTATCGATATTCACCGTATGTTGCCGCCTTCGAGGTGTCCCCTGCCGCGCGTGAAAAAGCGCGAGAAGTAAGCTGGTTCGGAAGATTGCCCGCGAAAGTGTACCGCCGATCGATCTCACCACACAGCGAACGCAGGTTGGGCGGCGTCGCCAGGGCGCCGAATCCCGGGCACAAAAAAGCCCGCTCGATGAGCGGGCTTTCTGTGGTGACCTGGCGTTCAGCGTTCCAGGTTACCGAATATGGCGCAGCGGACGGGACTCGAACCCGCGACCCCCGGCGTGACAGGCCGGTATTCTAACCGACTGAACTACCGCTGCGCGTAACACTTGAAGCGAATGGTGGGTGATGACGGGATCGAACCGCCGACCCTCTGCTTGTAAGGCAGATGCTCTCCCAGCTGAGCTAATCACCCTTCGTTTCGGTGTGGCGCGCATTCTACGGAGCGACCCAAGGTCTGGCAAGCACTTTCTTAAATCTTTTTTTTCAGCCCTTCCAATGGCTTAGGCAGGGTTGGCCTCAGCCGCTATCAAGACAATAATGCCCCCCTTTGTATAAAGGAGAGACTCACCCCATGTGGTTCAAGAACCTGCTTATCTATCGCCTGACCCAAGATCTGCCTGTTGATGCCGAGGCGTTGGAAACTGCAATGGCCACCAAACTGGCGCGCCCTTGTGCAAGCCAGGAGTTGACCACTTACGGTTTCGTCGCACCTTTCGGTAAAGGCGAAGACGCTCCCCTGGTTCACGTCAGCGGTGACTTCATGCTGATCGCTGCGCGCAAGGAAGAACGCATCCTGCCGGGTAGCGTGGTGCGTGACGCCGTGAAAGAGAAGGTCGAAGAGATCGAAGCCGAGCAAATGCGCAAGGTCTATAAAAAGGAACGGGACCAGATCAAGGATGAAATCATCCAGGCCTTCCTGCCGCGCGCGTTTATCCGTCGTTCGTCGACCTTCGCCGCGATCGCGCCGAAACAGGGCCTGATCCTGGTCAACTCGGCCAGCCCGAAACGCGCCGAAGACCTGCTGTCGACCCTGCGTGAAGTGATCGGCACCCTGCCGGTGCGCCCACTCACCGTGAAAACCGCGCCAACCGCGGTCATGACCGACTGGGTCACCACCCAGAAACCGGCCGATGACTTCTTCGTCCTCGACGAATGCGAACTGCGCGACACCCACGAAGACGGCGGCATCGTGCGCTGCAAGCGCCAGGACCTGACCAGCGAAGAAATCCAGCTGCACCTGAGCACCGGCAAAGTGGTGACCCAACTGTCGCTGGCCTGGCAGGACAAGCTGTCCTTCATGCTCGACGACAAGATGACCGTCAAGCGCCTGAAGTTCGAAGACCTGCTGCAGGACCAGGCCGAACAGGACGGTGGCGACGAAGCCCTGGGCCAACTGGATGCCAGCTTTACCCTGATGATGCTGACCTTCGGCGAATTCCTGCCGGCGCTGATCGAAGCACTGGGCGGCGAAGAAACCCCACAGGGTATCTAAGCGCACTATCGCCTTACTGTAGGAGCGAGCTTGCTCGCGAAGAACCTGAGCGCGCCGCGTGCATTCAAAATGCCCGCGTCATCGTTGACGATTTTCGCGAGCAAGCTCGCTCCTACAATGGTTTTTCCGTACACCTAATAATAAGGACTTCCCCATGCGCGCACTCGCCGCCTTGAGTCGCTTCGTCGGCAATACCTTCGCCTACTGGGTGTTGATCTTTGCCGTGCTGGCCTTCGTCGAACCCGGCTGGTTCATCGGCTTGAAAAGCGCCATCGTCCCGCTGCTGGGCCTGGTGATGTTCGGCATGGGGCTGACCCTCAAACTCGAAGACTTCGCCGAAGTCGCCCGCCATCCGTGGCGCGTGGCCCTGGGCGTGGTCGCGCACTTTGTGATCATGCCGGGCGTGGCCTGGTTGCTGTGCCGGGCCTTCAACCTGCCGCCCGAAATCGCCGTCGGCGTGATCCTCGTCGGCTGCTGCCCAAGCGGCACCTCGTCCAACGTGATGACCTGGCTGGCCCGTGGCGACCTGGCGTTGTCGGTGGCGATCGCCGCCGTCACCACCCTCCTCGCGCCACTGCTGACCCCGGCGCTGATCTGGCTGCTGGCTTCGGCCTGGCTGCCGGTGTCGTTCATGGAATTATTCTGGTCGATCCTGCAAGTGGTGCTGTTGCCGATCGTGCTTGGCGTGGTGGCGCAACGTGTGCTCGGCGAGCGGGTCCGCCATGCGGTGGAGGTGCTGCCGCTGGTATCGGTGGTGAGCATCGTGATCATCGTCGCCGCCGTGGTGGCCGCCAGCCAGGCCAAGATCGCCGAGTCGGGCCTGCTGATCATGGCCGTGGTGATGCTGCACAACAGCTTCGGTTACGTGCTGGGCTATTTCACCGGCCGCCTGTTCAAGCTGCCGTTGGCGCAACGCAAGTCGCTGGCGTTGGAAGTGGGCATGCAGAATTCCGGGCTGGGTGCCGCGCTGGCCAGCGCGCATTTTTCGCCGCTGGCCGCAGTGCCGAGTGCGCTGTTCAGTGTCTGGCACAATATTTCCGGGGCGCTGCTGTCGACGTACTTCCGCCGCATGAGCGAAAAGGAAGACCGCCGCACCCTGGAAGCCACTGCGAAAACTTGATCGTTTGATCAATCTTCGGCACTCTACCGAACGCCGCGGGGACGACCCCGCGACGCTATCGCGTACACATCAGGGGACGACCCCGCTTTTATAGAGGGAGGTCATCATGTCCTGGATCATTCTGGTTTTCGCCGGGCTGTTCGAAGTCGGCTGGGCCGTCGGCTTGAAATACACCGACGGCTTCAGCAAGCCGCTGCCCACCGCCCTGACGATTGCCGCCATGGCCATCAGCCTCGGCCTGCTGGGGCTGGCCATGAAGGAATTGCCACTGGGCACCGCCTACGCCATCTGGACCGGCGTAGGTGCAGTGGGCACGGTGATCGCCGGGATTATCCTGTTCGGGGAATCCATGGCGCTGTTCCGGCTGGCCAGTGTGGCGTTGATCATCGCCGGGTTGGTGGGGCTCAAGATCAGCGCGTAGCCTCTGCCGGCACGCAGTCTCGCCCCCCACCTACATAATTCCCCCCGCAGCAACGATCGACGCATGGTTACGTATAGCGTTGGCGTAATGGCAAACCAAGCTCGTAGAGCAGCGCGTTTTCGGTGAAGGGCCAGACGTTGGAGGTGGAGGCCGGCAGATTCGGGTCGAATTTATAGGGGGCGTGGCTGGTGAAGAGTCCGACCGCCTGGCGCTCAAAATTATCCTCGTACACCGGCATGAACCGGGGTCGGCCATTTGAGTCGTAACCCACCATTTTGGTGCCTGAAAAAGTCGTACCTGTCAGCGCAGAGCCTTCACCAAAATTGATCGCATGGGCGAGCTCATGTTGCAGAACAATGATCGGAGGCCGTTGGTCCCCCGGCACAATGAAGTTAGGTTGATACGTCAGGACCGGATCTGTTGCAGGTATGCCCGCAACGCCGTCTTTGACAAAACCGTCGCCATAATCAGCACGGCGGCCTTCATCGCTGCGCGTAACTCCGAGACCTGGATCACTGTAGTCATAGAAACTACCATCGGCCCCTTGTCGGATCTTGACAGGCGCTTCAAGCGAATCGATTTTTGCAAGCACCCTCTGCCCCACCGGCGAACCTCTGAGAAACTCAAGGTCATCATTTACACGCTGGCGGAACTCCGGGCTTCCTTCGACTTTGATCCCGCGATGACCGACGTCAAGGGGGGCGACTTCCCGAAAGCCTGACTGGGAACGGAGCTGGCTCAGATCGTCGACCCCTCGCCGTCCGAAGACACGATCATTTTCATTGGTTGTCTGGACAGTATCCCGCCCCCTCCCGGTATAAATAGTATTGCTGTCTCCCCCGACGATATGGTCATCGCCCGGTCCGCCATGCAGAATGTTGTGCCCCCTTCCGCCATAAATCAGATCGTTATCCTCCCCGCCATCCACGTAGTTGGTTTTGGTATCTGGCCCTCCGCCTGCACGCAATTCATCGCTGCCTTTGCCACCGTAAATCACAGCATTGCCACTGCCCCCGGTGATAAAGTCATTTCCATCATTACCTTCGGCGTAGCTTTCACCGCTGCCCAGGTTAATCACGTCAGAACCCTCCCCGCCGAACACATTCGTCTTGCCCGACCCGGCGTAAACCGTATCGTTACCCGCGCCGGCATAGATAAACGTTTCCCGACTCCCCCCGTAACCGATGCTGACGCCATCATTCCCCCCGCCGGTTTCGACCACAACGCCCTGTTTGATTGCGGGATTTTCATGATGTTGAATGTCGTAGGATTTCCCATTGATCTGCGCGAGGAGCCCACCGTCCCGGCTTTCTTCGATATGGATAGAATCATCACCATTGCCGGTTTTGATGCGAAGGGTCTCATGGTTCCGTTGTGCACGAGACGAGGTGCCACGTTCGCGAGTAATGCTGACATTGCCATCATGGTATCCCCGACTCGGGTCGACCTTGGTCGGCGCAGAGGGTGATGAAGGGCCGCCAAAATCAATACTGCCTTGCCGGCCCTCGGCCTTGGCGCGAACCTGTTCACGACTGGGCGCGCTCTGGAAGTATGAATCGGCCGGCGCAGCATCAGATTGCCTTGCACGCCGCTGGAGATCGGAGTCACTGCCATAAGTCACCGGGCCAGCCTCGACTGAACCGATCTCCACCCTGGATGGCCCATGAGTATTGTTGTACATAAACGGCACATTGGCAGTGATCGGAGCCGCATGGGCGGCCTGTCTGACGGGATCACTCGCCGCGCGATAGGCCGAGTTGGCTTTTTGATCTTCGCCGGAGTAAGCCAGCTGCGGCTGCGGTGAAGAAGCAGAGGTAGAAGGAGAGTCCATCGTTAGCTCCCGTCATACGCAGAGGAAGACGATAACTCTGTGGCGTGCTGACCGAAAACGTTCCTCCAATAGAGTGAAAAATTACCGGACTGGGCATGAAGGAGCCGCGTCACGCCGGAACATCCTGGCGCCACACCGCTCGCCAGCAGCACGCATGCCGAGTAAACCTGGCTCGCTACTTCACCGCCCCCCGCAGTTCCCCGACCAAACCCTGCAAGTGCGACGGTGTCGCTGCCTGCGCCGTTACCGGCTGGCCGACCACCAGTGTCACGCGCGACCAAATGCGATGAAAGAAGCCCTTGTTAGGGTCGCGGCTGAAAAAACTCCCCCACAAGCCCTGCAACGCCAATGGAATCACCGGCACCGGCGTCTCTTCCAGAATGCGCGTCACACCACCGCGGAACTCGTTCATCTCGCCATCACTGGTCAACTTGCCTTCCGGGAAGATGCACACCAACTCGCCGTCCTTCAGGTACTGCGCAATTCGTGTGAAGGCTTTTTCGTAGATCTGGATGTCTTCATTACGCCCGGCAATCGGAATCGTCCCGGCGGTGCGAAAGATGAAGTTGAGCACCGGCAAGCGGTAGATCTTGTAGTACATGACAAAGCGAATCGGCCGACGCACCGCGCCACCAATCAACAGCGCATCGACGAACGAGACGTGGTTGCACACCAGCAAGGCCGCGCCTTCGTCCGGGATCAGTTCCAGGTTGCGATGCTCGACGCGGTACATGGAATGGCTGAGCAGCCAGATCATGAAACGCATGGTGAACTCGGGGACGATCTTGAAGATGTAGGCGTTGACCGCCACGTTGAGCAGCGACACCACCAGGAACAGCTCGGGGATCGACAGCTTGGCCACGCTCAGCAGCAGGATCGACACAATCGCCGAGACCACCATGAACAGCGCGTTGAGGATGTTGTTGGCGGCGATCACCCGCGCCCGTTCGTTCTCGGCGGTGCGCGACTGGATCAGTGCGTACAACGGCACGATATAGAAGCCGCCGAACACACCCAGGCCGAGGATATCGAACAACACCCACCAGGCCTGGCCGTACCCGAGCACCGCCAGCCAGTCGTTGGCCTGCACGTTCTGCGGCATCCCGCCGGAATGCCACCACAGCAGCAGGCCGAACACCGTCAGGCCGAAGGAGCCAAACGGCACCAGGCCGATTTCCACTTTACGCCCGGAGAGTTTTTCGCAGAGCATCGAGCCCAGCGCGATGCCCACCGAGAACACCGTGAGGATCAGGGTCACCACGGTTTCGTCGCCGTACAACCATTCCTTGGCGTAGGCCGGGATCTGCGTCAGGTAGATCGCGCCGACAAACCAGAACCACGAGTTGCCGACGATCGAGCGCGACACCGCCGGGGTCTGCCCCAGGCCCAGGCGCAAGGTGGCCCAGGACTGGCTGAAGATGTTCCAGTCCAGCCGCAGTTGCGGCGAAGACGCCGCCGCCCGCGGAATGCCGCGGCTGGCCAGGTAACCCAGCAGCGCCACGCCGACAATCGCCACCGCCACCACCGGCGCGTAATGGGCGGACGACATCATGATCCCGGCGCCGATGGTGCCAGCGAGGATCGCCAGGAACGTGCCCATTTCCACCAGGCCGTTGCCACCCACCAGCTCATCCTCGCGCAGGGCCTGAGGCATGATCGAGTACTTCACCGGGCCGAACAGCGCGGAATGGGTGCCCATGGCAAACAACGCCAGCAGCATCAGTTCCAGATGATTGAACAAAAAGCCGGTGGCGCCGACGGCCATGATCACGATCTCGCCGACCTTGATCGCGCGGATCAACGCGTCCTTGTTGAATTTCTCGCCAAACTGCCCGGCCAGCGCCGAGAACAGGAAGAACGGCAGGATAAACAACAAAGCGCACAGGTTGACCCAGATGGCGCGGTCACCGTCGATGGTCAATTTGTAGAGAATCGCCAGGATCAGCGATTGCTTGAAGATGTTGTCGTTGAAGGCACCCAGTAACTGGGTAATGAAGAACGGCAGAAAGCGCCGTGTGCGCAGCAAGGTGAATTGTGAGGGGTGGCTCATCGTCCGTGTTCCTGCGTGGCCTGGTTTTTTTCAGGCCACGACTTTACCTAATCCCGCTTACTTATTCCCTAATCCTGCAATACACGGCGAAACAAAAAGCTCACCTTTATAGGCCCCCTGCACGGTGCGCTTGGCGACGACCAGCCACATCAGCGCCAACGCCAGCACCAGCACGCCGCCCACTACGCTGAAGAACCCCAGGTGCAACACATTCGCCAGCTTCAACGTGGCCAGGGCGTAGACCCCCAACGGAAAGGTGAAGCCCCACCAGCCCAGGTTGAACGGGATACCGGCGCGCAGGTAACGCAGGGTGATCAGCACCGCGATCAGCATCCACCACAAACCGAAGCCCCACAGGGTAATCCCGGCGATCAAGCCCAGGCCGTAGGCGATTTCACCGACAGTGGGCAAGCCATTGGCGGCGAAGATCGCCGGTGCATCGCCGCCCAGCAGCAGCATACCGAGGGCGCCGGTGCCGATCGGGCCAAGTGCCAGCCAGCTCGACGCGGCCATGTTGGCGTGGGGCAGCTTATGCAGGGCCATGCGCAGCATCAGGATGGTCAGAATGCTGAACGCCACCGGCAGGGAAAATGCCCACAGCACGTAGCTGGTCACCAGCATCACCAGTTGCCCGTGGGCATCCGCCAGGTGCGTCGCCAACAAGCCACCGCTGGCGGCGGCGACTTCGGCGGCGACCACCGGCAACAGCCAGACGGCGGTCATCTGGTCGATGCTGTGTTCCTGGCGCGTGAACATCATGAACGGAATCAGCACACCGCAGGCCACTGCCATCGCCACGTCCAGCCACCACAGCGCTTCGGCCAGCGGCACCACGCCAGCGCCCCAGCGCGGCAGGCCGAACAGCAGCAAACCGTTGAGCAGCGTAGCCAGGCCCATGGGAATGGTGCCGAAGAACATCGACACCGTGGAGTGCCCGAAGATCCGTCGCGCTTCGTCGAAAAACATCACCCAGCGCGCCGCATACAAGGCGCTGAACAGGATGAACAGGCCGATGGTGAACAGCCACAACCCTTCGGCGATGGCGTACATGCCGGGCAGATTGACCGGCAGTTGCGCCAGCGCCAGCGCCAACACCCCGGTGCCCATGGTGGCGGCGAACCAGTTCGGGGTGAACTGGCGGATCACTTCCCGCGGACGGGCCAGGTGGCTGAAGGGTTTGTAGTTCAGGGTGGTCGAGCAGGTCATGATGGCAATCCTCTTCCTCGTAGGAGGTTGGGGCCATGGTAGAACCTGAGCGCATATCTATATAACGGGTAATATCTCTAACTGTTATCTATTTTACCAATATAGCGTCATACGCTGCCCTTGCACCCGACCCGCAATGCATCCTGGCGCAGCAACCCGGCCAGGGCGCCGAGGGTCAGCATGATCAGCACGACACCATAGCCGTCCGTGGTGGCGATGAGGCCAAAACTGCGGATCAGATTGCCCGCCAGCAAAGACGGCAGGCAGAACGCCAGGTAGCTCAGCACGTAAAACGCCGACATCAACCCCGCCCGCTCATGGGGCAAGGCCAGCGGCACCACACTGCGCAAGGCCCCGAGAAAGCCCGCGCCAAAACCACTGCCGGCGATCAACGTGGCGATGAAAAACAGTGGCAGGCTGGCGCTGTGGACCGCCGCGAGAATCAGCGCCACGCCAACGGCCAGCAGGCTGGCGCCCAACCGCAGGACCTTGTGGGCCGGGCGATTGCGCAGGCTGAAAATCATCAGCGCGCCGCTCAAGGTCAACACCGCGACCAGGCCGCCACCGATCAGGTTGGAGGTCGAGCCGGTCGCCGCCCGTACCAGCGACGGCGCCAGGGACAGATAGAAGCCGCCCATGGCCCACACCGCCACGTCCACCGGCAACGACAGCCACAACGCCCGGCGCGCTTGCGGCGGCACGTGCAAAGTCGGGCGCAATGACGCCAGCGCGCCGGGGATGCGACTGACGGTTTCCGGTAAACGCCACACATACATGGCCTGCCCGAGCATCAGCGCGAGCAGTGTCCAGTAGATCAACTGGGTGGGCAGCGGCGCGAATTCCACCAGCAGGCTGCTGCCCATCGCGCCACAAGCCATGCCCAGCAAGGGCGCGACGCTATTGACCAGCGGCCCCTGTTGGCGGTCGGTGTCGAGCAGGGCCGCGCCCAATACCGCGGTGGCCATGCCGGTGGCGAAACCCTGCAGCGTCCGTGCGGCGATCAGCCAGGCCACGCTGCTCTCATTGATAAACAGCAGCATCGCCAGCATATTCAGGGCCAGTGCGGCAAAAATCACCGGCTTGCGCCCCAGGTGATCCGACAGCGAGCCCACGGTCAACAGCGCCGCCAGCAAGCTCAAGGCGTAGACCCCGAAGATCAGTGTGAGCATGCCCGAGGAAAAATGCAGGCCCTCCTGGTACAGGTGATACAACGGCGTCGGCGCGCTGGAGGCCGCCAGGAATGTCAGCAAGGTGATCGCCAGGAACACCAGGCTGGAACGATGAGAAGTGAGGCTGGACATGGGCACGCTCCGCTAAAGCTAATATTTTGCTTTTGTCGAGTGTGCTACTGCTCGCCGCTTAAAGCAAATTCTTTGTGTTAAGGTCACAGGCATGGCGATAAAAGAAGGCCTCCGCCCGGGGGGCCGTAGTGCCCGGGTACAAGAATCCGTCCATTCGGCGGTGCGCGAACTGCTGGAAACCCATGAGCGGTCCAGCGTCACCGTACCGATGATCGCGGCGCGCGCGGGCGTCACGCCGTCGACCATCTACCGCCGCTGGGGCGACCTCTCGGTGTTGCTCGCCGATGTGGCCCTGGCGCGCATGCGCCCGGACAGCGCGCCGGCCAACACCGGCAGCCTGCGCGGCGACCTGCGGGCGTGGGCCGAGCAATACCTGGATGAGATGAGTTCGGAGCCGGGGCGCAACATGATGCGCGATGTGCAATCCAGCCAGACGCCGGGGTATTGCGTGAGCATCCTGAGCGGGCAGCTTCAAACGATCGTCGAGCGCTACCCGAACGCCACGCCGCCACCGCCGAGCGCGGACCGCCTGATCAACCTGCTGGCGGCGCCGACGGTGTTTCGCATTCTGTTCTCCCCCGCGCCACTGGCGGTGGATGAGCTGCACGCGCTGATCGAGTTGGCGCTGCAAGGGTAAAGACGTTATTCAGAAACCAATGTGGGAACGGGCTTGCCCGCTCCCACATTTTTTACGGCGTGTAATCCGGCGTTACGTCCGCATCCCGCGCCCGCTCACCAGCAACCGCGCGCAACCGATGTACAACACCGCCGTGGCCACGACCATGAAGGTGATCGCCACGCTGATCCGGATATCCGACACGCCCAGGATGCCGTAGCGGAAGGCGTTGACCATGTGCAGCACCGGGTTGGCCAGCGACACGGTCTGCCAGAACGGCGGCAGCAAGGTAATGGAGTAGAACACCCCGCCCAGGTAGGTCAGCGGCGTCAGCACGAAGGTCGGGATGATCGAAATGTCATCGAAGTTGCGTGCAAACACCGCGTTGATGAAGCCCAGCAGCGAGAAGATCGTCGCCGTCAGCACCACCACCACCAGGGTGATGCCGAGGTGATGCACTTGCAGTTGGGTGAAGAACAACGACAACAAGGTCACGATCACGCCGACCATCAAGCCACGCAGCACGCCGCCCAAGGTGTAGCCGATCAGAATGGTGTGCGGCGACACCGGCGACACCATCAGTTCTTCGATGGAGCGCTGGAACTTGCTGCCGAAGAAACTCGACACCACGTTGCCGTAGGAGTTGGTGATCACCGACATCATGATCAGGCCCGGCACGATGTACTCCATGTAGGTGAAACCGCCCATGCCGCCGATCTGCCGGCCGATCAGGTTACCGAAGATCACGAAGTACAGGACCATGGTGATCGCCGGCGGCAGCAGGGTCTGCGGCCAGATCCGGGTAAAGCGTTTCACTTCACGGTAGACGATGGTTTGCAGGGCGATGAGGTTGGGTTGCAGTTCAGCATTCATACCGCCACCTTCGCCAGGTTTTTTTCCACCAGGGACACGAACAACTCCTCAAGGCGATTGGTTTTGTTACGCAGGCTCAGCACTTCGATGTGCTGGGTCGCCAATTGGCCGAACAGCGCGGTGATGCCCATGGCTTTATCCACCTGGACTTCCAGGGTGCGGCTGTCCACCAGGCGGCATGGGTAGCCGAGCAATTGCGGCGGCGCCGACCGTTCGGTCTTCAGGTCGAGCAGGAAGGTTTCCACATGCAACTGGCCCAGCAGGTTGCGCATGCTGGTGTTCTCGACAATGGTGCCGTGGTCGATGATGCCGATGTTGCGGCACAGTTGCTCAGCCTCTTCCAGGTAATGGGTGGTGAGGATGATGGTGATGCCTTTCTGGTTCAGCTCGGTGAGGAAGGTCCACATCGAGCGACGCAGTTCAATGTCCACCCCCGCGGTGGGCTCGTCGAGGATCAGCAGGCGCGGTTCGTGGACCAGCGCGCGGGCGATCATCAAGCGTCGCTTCATGCCGCCGGAGAGCGAACGCGAAGGCACGTCGCGCTTGTCCCACAGGCCCAGTTGGGTCAGGTACTGCTCGGCGCGTTCCTTGGCGATTTTCGACGGGATGCCGTAGTAGCCGGCCTGGGTCACGACGATGTCGAAGGTCTTTTCGAACTGGTTGAAGTTGAATTCCTGGGGCACCACGCCGATGCAACGCTTGAGCGCCGCCGGGGATTTGTCCAGGTCATGGCCGAAGATATTCACCGTGCCGCTGGTCTTGTTGACCAGGGTCGAGAGAATGCCAATGGTGGTGGATTTGCCGGCGCCATTGGGGCCGAGCAAGGCGAAGAAATCACCTTCGGCAACGTCCAGATCGATACCACTCAGGGCCTGGAAACCGTTGCCGTAGGTTTTGGTTAGCTGCCGGATGGACAGAGCGGAACTCATAGCGGAATACGCACCAAAGAAGGGAATAGGGACAATAGATGAAGGCACACCGCGCATCGTTCAACGGCGGCGCATGACAAACATGGTGCTTGCCCGCGCCGCACAAGTACAGTCACCTGTATTAATAGTCAGTATCAGGTCAACGCGGTCATCACCGCTTTGCGGTACGCCGGGCGCTGTTGCAGGCGTTGGTACCAAGCCTCCAGGTGGGGCATGGCCGGGCGTTCGATGGGCATTTCAAACCAGGCGTAAACAAAGCAGCCCAAGGGGATATCGCCCATGCCGATGGCGTCGCCTGACAGGTAGGGCTGTTCGGCGAGCGCCTTCTCCACGGTGCCGAGTGCATCGATGCAGGCCTGGCGCCCGGCGTTGATGCTGTCCCAGTTCTGTTTTTCCGCCGGGGTGCGTACCACGCCCCAGAACACCGCCTTGAACGGCTCGGCGAGGGTCGAGGTGGTCCAGTCCATCCATTTTTCGGCACTGGCCCGCGCCTTCACGTCGCTCGGGTACCAGTTCGACGCCTGCTTGGCGCAGAGGTAACGCACGATGGTGTTGGATTCCCACAGCACGAAGTCGCCGTCTTCGATCATCGGCACCCGGCCATTCGGGTTCAACGCGCGGTATTGCGGCGTGTCCACCACGCCAAACGCCCCGCCCGCATCGATGGCCTCATAGTCCAGGCCGAGTTCCTCGGCGCACCACAGGACTTTCCTGACGTTCGATGAATTTTTACGCCCCCAGATCTTCAGCATGACCGCGCCTTATTGTTGATGAACATGGCTTGATTAACGCAGCAGCATACGCCGGTTCACGGGCGGCTTAAATCGTCCTGCATGTCACCCAGCACGCTCGGCATCTGCTCGCCAAACAGGTGCGGGTAACATTTCTCCAGGTGGGCAAAGAAGAAATCTTCGGGCACATCCGCAAATTGCCCATGGTCCACCACGTACTCCATCGAGCGCTTGCCCTGGCGATTGAAGGCGTGGAACACACTGTCGTTGATCCCATCGAACGCCAGCGGCGGCACATCGAACAGCTCGCACAATTGCTGGTTGAACGCCGGCGTGGCTTTGACCCAGCGCCCGTTCAGGTACAGCTCGGTATAACCGTGCATGGCGAACACATCGCTTTTGAGCAGCGCGATCAGGCGTGGCGTCGACAGGTGATTGCGCACATCCGCCAGGCCGATGCGCGCCGCAATCCCGCAGTGCCGTGCGCAGGCGGCGAGCAAGGTGGCCTTGGGCACGCAGTAGCTCTGGCCGGCAGCCAGGGCGAAGCTGGCGTTCAGGGTGTTGGGGTCGCGGCTGAAGGTATAGGGGTTGTAGCGCACCGCCTCACGCACGGCGTAATAAAGACTGACTGCCTGGTCACCTGAATCCGCGCTGGAACCGCGATGTTTTTCGGCGAACTCCACCACCGCAGGGTGGTCACTATCGATGAAGCGGCTGGGATTCAGGTACGTTTCCATGGGTTTGATCTCCGGGGGAAGCCTGGAGTCTAACGACAGGTCCGCCACAGTGATAACGACGATTCGGCCAAATGTCGGCGCCTGGTGATCGGTGATCCCAAGGTGCTTCCAGTACAACTCGCCACACCCTGATCACCGCGCTTTCTCGGATGCCGACTAAGCTCAACGGTGGTTTCGCCCCTGGTTTCACGGAGGATTGAATATGTTGTTGTTGTGGATACTGGTTCTGGTGGTCGGCATTGCCTACCTGGCACACCGCCGCACCGCGCCCCTGCCCGCCCTGGGCGTGGTCGCCGTTTACCTGCTGGCGATGGGCGCCTGGAGCCACGCACCGGGTTGGCTGCTGCTGATCTGCTGGGTGTTGATTGCCATCGTCGCCGCGCCGCTGCTGCTGCCCGACCTGCGCCGCGAATACGTCACCAAGCCGCTGTTCAGTTGGTTTCAGAAGGTCTTGCCGCCAATGTCCGAGACCGAGCGCGATGCCATCGACGCCGGCACCGTCTGGTGGGACGGCGAGCTGTTCAGCGGCCGCCCCGACTGGAACACGTTGCTCGCCTACCCCAAGGCACGCCTGACCGAAGAAGAGCAGGCGTTCATCGATGGGCCGACCGAAGAACTGTGCGCGATGGTCAGCGACTGGCAAATCGGCCAGGCCATGGACCTGCCGCCCGCCGCCTGGGAACACATCAAGACCCATGGTTTCTTCGCCCTGATCATTCCCAAGGAGTACGGCGGCAAAGGCTTCTCCGCCTATGCCCACTCCCAGGTGGCGATGAAACTCGCGACCCGCAGCGGCGACCTGGCGTCCACCGTGATGGTCCCCAACTCCCTCGGCCCGGCCGAGCTGCTGCTGCATTACGGCACCGATGAACAGCGCAACCACTACCTGCCGCGCCTGGCCCGTGGCGACGATATTCCCTGCTTCGCCCTGACCGGCCCGCTGGCCGGCTCCGACGCCGGCGCCATGCCCGACACCGGGGTGATCTGCAAAGGTCAATGGCAAGGCGAGGAAACCCTCGGCCTGCGCCTGAACTGGGAAAAACGCTACATCACCCTGGGCCCGGTCGCGACCCTGCTCGGCCTGGCGTTCAAGGCACATGACCCGGACCACTTGCTGGGCGAAGAAGAAGACCTGGGCATCAGCCTCGCGTTGATTCCCACCGATACGCCGGGCGTTGACATCGGCCGTCGTCACCTGCCGCTGGGCGCCGCGTTCATGAACGGGCCCAACTCCGGCAAGGACGTGTTCATCCCCCTGGACTACCTGATCGGTGGCCAGGACATGCTCGGCAAGGGCTGGATGATGCTGATGAACTGCCTGTCGGTGGGCCGCTCGATTTCCCTGCCGGCGGTCGGCACCGGCGCAGCCAAGTTCACCAGCCTGGTGACCGGCCAATACGCCCAGGTACGCGAGCAGTTCAACGTGCCGCTGGCGGCCTTCGAAGGTATCCAGGAGGCCCTCGCCCGCATCGGCGGCAACGCCTGGCTGATGGACAGCGCGCGCATGCTCACCGCCAACGCGGTGGACCTCGGTGAAAAACCCTCGGTGCTGTCGGCGATCCTCAAGTACCACCTGACCGAGCGCGGCCGCGAATGCATCAGCCACGCCATGGATGTCCACGGCGGCAAGGGCATCATCATGGGCCCGAACAACTACCTGGGCCGCAGTTGGCAAGGCGCGCCGATCTTCATCACGGTGGAAGGCGCAAATATCCTGTCGCGCAACCTGATGATCTTTGGCCAGGGCGCGATCCGTTGCCACCCCTTCGTACTCAAGGAAATGGCCCTGGCCGGCCGCGAAGACCACGACCAGGCGCTCAAGGAATTCGATGGCCTGCTGATGCAGCACATCGGCTTTGCCGTGAGCAACGCCGCCAGCACCCTGGTGCTCAACCTGGGTCTCGGCCACTTCGAAAAAGCCCCCGGCAACCGCTTGAGCCAGGCTTACTTCCGCGCGCTGAACCGTCAGGCTGCGGCGTTCGCCCTGCTCGCCGACCTGAGCATGATGCTGCTGGGCGGCGAGTTGAAACGCCGCGAACGCCTGTCGGCACGCCTGGGCGATGTGCTGAGCCATATGTACCTGGCTTCGGCGGCGCTCAAGCGTTATCACGACCTGGATTCGCCGGACCACCTGGAACCGCTGTTCACCTGGGCCATGGAAGAAAGCCTGGGCGAAGCCGAACGCGCGCTGGATGAACTGCTGAGCAACTTCCCGAACAAGCTGCTCGGTTGCCTGCTGCGGGTCATCGTGTTCCCGTTCGGCCGTCGCCATACCGGCCCGTCCGATGCGCTGGATGCCGAAGTGGCCGCGGTGATCGGTCGCGCCAAGGGCGATCCGACCCTCGAAGAACTGCTGGCTGGCTGCTACCGCCCGCAATCGGCGCAAGACCCGGTGGGCGCCCTGCAACATGCCTGCGACCTGCTCGCCGCCAGCCATCCGCTGCAGAAAAAACTGCATGCGGCCCTCAAAAGCGGCCAGGTCAAACCGGCTGCCGGCGAACCGGCCATCGACGCCGCACTGCACGCCGGGGTGCTGCAACCGGCCGAGGCGCAAACCCTGCGTGAAGCCGAAGCGGCACGGCGCAAGGTGATCGACGTGGATGATTTCAGCAAGGAAGAACTGGCCCAGGCCGCGGGTAAAGTCCGCTGATCCCCCAGGCCATATAATTACGGGCGCTTGAGCTATATACTCTCGCGCCCGTTTTTGCTTTGAGGACTTATCTCGTGTCCAACGTCGTTGCTGATCATCTCGTCTTGCTCGACCACCTGCGCAGCATCCTGGTTGCCGTCGGCGAAGCCGAACAGGTGCCCGAGGAAAGCCACCTGCTGTTCCTGGAGCGTTTCGATGAACTGCGCGCCCTGCTGCCGATCGATCCGATCGAGAGCCAGTACCTGGGCCAGGACATGATGAGCCAGGTCATCCTGCGTTACCCGCAAATCGCCCATCTGGTGCCACGGGACCTGCTGTGGTTCTTCGGCGGCGATTGCCTGCACTTCATGCCCGATGAAGAACTGGACCTGTACCAGGCCCTGGAAGAGCGTCGCTTTGAAGCCGAACAGAACGACGAACCGTTCGACTGGAACCAGGAAAAACAGCTGCTGGCGATGCCGCAGGACCAGAGCAAGCACTGATCATTCAATGTGGGTGGGGGCAAGCCCCCTCCCACACTACCGAGAGCCAGTACCTGGGCCAGGACATGATGAGCCAGGTCATCCTGCGTTACCCGCAAATCGCCCATCTGGTGCCACGCGACCTGCTGTGGTTCTTCGGCGGTGATTGCCTGCACTTCATGCCCGACGAAGAACTGGACCTGTACCAGGCCCTGGAAGAGCGTCGCTTTGAAGCCGAACAGAACGACGAACCGTTCGACTGGAACCAGGAAAAACAGCTGCTGGCGATGCCGCAGGACCAGAGCAAGCACTGATCATTCAATGTGGGAGGGGGCTTGCCCCCGATGGCGGTGTGTCAGCCAATACATGCATGACTGATCCACCGCTATCGGGCGCAAGCCCCCTCCCACACTACCGTCGGCGCAGCGTCGGCTCGGTGGCCATGCACGCCACCAGGTAATCAATGAACACCCGCACCTTCGGCGGCAGGTACCGCGTCGGCGAGTGCAGCAGCCAGGCCTCGCCATGGTAGGACGCAATAAAGTCCCACTCAGGCAACACCTGCACCAGGCGCCCCTCATCCAACGCATGCCGCGCCGTGAAATACGGCAAGCTGCCAATCCCAACATGCTGCAACACCGCATCCAGACGCACGCCGGTGTGGTTCGCCGCATACCGCCCCCGCACGCCCACCGTGACCGCCTTGCCCGCCCGGCGAAACTTCCAGCGCGAGTCCCCCGGGGTTTCGCCCAGGTAGATGCAACTGTGCGCCAGCAGATCATGGGGATGACTCGGCGTGCCATGCTCGGCCAGGTACTGCGGCGTCGCGCACAACACGTGTTCGATGGGCAGTAATTGCCGCCCCACCAGGCCCGGCGGCGGGCTGTCGGTGATACGGATACTCAGGTCGACGTTGTCATCGATCAGGTCCACCTGCCGGTCCTCGAGGATCAGTTGCACATCGACCTTGGGATAGCGCCGCAGAAATTCCGGCATATACGGATGCACCACGAACCGCCCCACCGCCTTGGGCACGCTGACCCGCACCAGGCCCTCGGCCTCGTGGGTGAACTGGCCGCTGATTTCCATCACCGAGCGCGCCGCGTTGACCATCTCCTGGCAACGCTTGAACACCTCTTCGCCGCCCTCGCTCAAACGCAGTTTGCGCGTGGTGCGTTGCAGCAGGCGCGTGGCCAACGCCTGTTCGAGACGCGAGATGCTGCGGCTCACCGCCGAAGGCGACACGCTCAGTTGTCGCGCTGCCGCAGAAAAACTGCCGGCTTCCACCACTTTGACGAAAATCGCCATTTCACCCAGCAGCGGCAAAGGAAGATTGATGCTCATGACGCACAAGTCCATTGATAATTGAACGGATTATCACCCATCTGCGCACTATTTATACTGCCCGCAGAACCTTGATGCGGATGTAGACGATGACCGAGCGCCTGTTTTTCACCCACGACCACCTGACCGCCGAGCTTGAAGTGCTGAGCTGCACCGCCCACGAAGAGCAGTTTGCGGTCACGCTGCAGTCGACGATTTTCCACCCCCAGGGCGGCGGCCAGCCATTCGACACCGGCTGGCTGGGCGACAGCCGGGTGCTGCGGGTGACCCAGGAGGCGGAGCGCGTGGTGCATTACCTCGACCAGCCCGTAGAACCGGGCCCGATCAACGCACGGGTCGATGCACCACGCCGTGCCTTGCACACCCGCCTGCATTCCGCCGGACACTTGATCGGCAACGCCGGCGAGGCGTTGGGCTGGATGCCGATCAAGGCCCACCACTGGCCGGGCGAAGGCAAGATCACCTTTATCCGCGGCGAAAGCGCACAAGCCATGGAGGCCGACACGCTTCAACAACAGCTCGACCAATGGATCGCCGCCGACTACCCGCGCCAGATGCGCCTGGAAGACGGCATCCGCGAAGTCGGCTTCGGCGAGTTGCCCGCGTATGCCTGTGGTGGCACGCATGTGCAGGCGTTGGGCGAATTGGGCCAGGTGACGATCCTGGCCGTGTCGGAGAAAAAGGGCACGCTGTCGGTACGCTACAGCCTGGATTAAACCGCGATCGCCCCGGCCCGCCCCGGTTCCACCACGAACGACTTGAGCGTCGACACCGTGGCGGCCGGGTCACGCGGATCGGTAATCACACGAAAGTCCGTGAGCATGCGCTGGCTATCCAACGCCACCGATACATACCCGCGCTGGCGGCTGTCGAAAAACTTCACATGGGGATTCTGCGGCAGCATCTGGGTGAAGGCGTCATAAGGCGGCCCATCGGAGGTCACCGAGGTGCCGACGAACTCGGTGGCGAGCACGGGCGAGTCCGGGTTGTTGGCATCGGCATGCAAATCCGTGGCCCAGAATGAATGTATATCGCCGCCCCAGAACACCGGGTTGTTGACCTGGTGGCGCGCGATGGACGCGAGCATCCGTGAACGGTTCGCCATGTAGCCATCCCAACCATCGGTCCAATGGCCCAGCGTGTGCTGGGTCAGGTCGCGCTGCAGCAGCGGCGCCACCAGCAAGTCCTGGGCGATCACGTTCCATTGCGCTTTCGACTGGGCAAACCCCTGGTCCAGCCAGGCCTCCTGCTGCCAACCGAGCATGGTGCGAGCGGGGTCGCGCAAGTCGCTGCAGGTGTTGGCGGCGATGTGGCCCTGATGGCTGCCGTTGGCCTGAATGCACGGTTGCTCGGAGCGATACTGTCGACCGTCGAGCACATGGAAACGTGCCAGGCGGCCGTAGTCCAGGCGCCGATAAACGCGCATATCCGGCCCGTTGGGCAGGCTGCTCACGCGCAGCGGCATATGCTCGTAATAGGCCTGATACGCCGCCGCCCGCTGCTTGAGAAACTGCGCCACGGCAACCTTCGGGTCCTGGGACCAGCGGCTGGCATAGTCGTTCTGCACCTCGTGATCGTCCCAGGTCGCCACGCTGGGCGCCGCCGCGTGCAAGGCCTGGAGATCCGGATCGGTCTTGTACAGCGCATAGCGGTTGCGATAGTCGCTCAGGGTCAGCGCGTTGCCGCTGCCGTGGGAACGAATGACTTTTCCCGAATCGGCCGCGTAGGAACTGTCGTAGATATAGTCACCGAGGAAAAACACCAGGTCCGGCTGCTCCGCCGCCAGGTGACGATAGGCACTGAAGTATCCGCGTTCCCAGTGGGAGCACGACACGAACCCCAAACGCGCCGTCGCCAGGGCATGCAAAGCCGGCGCGGTACGCGACTGCCCCACCGCACTCTGCGCCCCCAGCCCTTCGAACTGATACCAATACGGCCTGCCGGCTTCCAGCCCCGCGACTTCCACATGCACGGAGTGGGCAAAGCGCTCGCTCGCCATCACCTCACCCTGCCTCACAATGCGCGTCATCCCCGCATCGCTGGCGACCCGCCAACGCACCGGCACCGCACGCGCCAACCCGCCGCGACCGTCCGCCGCATTGAACAACGGCGCCAGGCGCGTCCAGATCACGAAACCATCCGGCAACGGATCACCCGAGGCCACGCCCAACGTGAACGGATAATCGATCCCCGCACTGCGGGCAAACGGGCTGAGGATCGAAAAGGTGGTGGCCAGCGCCAGCCCGGCCAGCACCCGGCGCCGATCATGGTCAACCGCACGACTCACGCCCGGCGCTCCCAGTCATTGCGCACGGTCGCAAACCCGAGCAAGTCCTCATACACCCCATTCTTGAGAAACGCGGCGCGCATACAGCCTTCGTACAGCAGGCCGATTTTCTCCATGACCCGCGCCGACTCCTTGTTGCGGGCAAAGCATTGGCTGCCCACTCGGTACAGGCCCAGTTCGGCGAACCCGAAGTCCATCACCGCACGCGCCGCCTCGGCCGCATAGCCCTGGTTGCGACAGTGCGCCGCCACCCATCCGCCCAGGTGCCCGTAGTGGTGACGCGCATTGAGACGCAGGCTGACGATGCCGATCAATTCGCCGGTTTCGCGCAGGTGCATGCCCAGGCTCAACAGATCGCCGGCGCGGTATTTGTCTTGCATCCCGTCAATAAACGTCCGGGCCGTTTCCAGGGTATAGGGCGATGGAATGTTGGCCGTGTTGTCAGCAATCTTCGGCCCGTTGGCGAGGCTGGAAAGTACCGCGGCCTGGTCGCTTTCCAGCGCCCGCAACAGTAAACGCGAAGTCAACAAATGCGGCAATGACTGACTCATACAAGACGGCTCTCGGTGTAAATTTTTCGAGAATGTACCCCCGGCGTTTCAGTTTCATTACGTCGTGGAAGTGACCGGAAACCAATCTGTAAGACACGTCCTAGACACGTCAAAACGTAAATTAAAGTTAACCGTTCGGTCATTTTCCGTTGTTAGCGTGTCGCCCCTAATTCAATAACGGGGTAGCGGAATGAGAACCTGGGATGAACCGAAAAAACGCAAGGCACACATCGAACTGATCCCGATGATCGACGTGATGATGTTCCTCCTGGTGTTTTTCGTACTCGTGAGTCTGAACGTGATTCCGGCACTCGGCATGAAGACTCAACTGCCCAGCGCCAGCAGTTCGCAGCAGCTCAAGCCGCAGAACAAATTCATCCTCACCCTGGGCCTGGAAGGCCAGTTGCAACTGGATGGCAAGGACCTCACGGTCGACGCTCTGGTACCGGCGCTGAAGGCGGCTGAAAAGCCGGATACCAAGTCGACGATCATCGTCAACAGCGACAAGGGCGTGGAGGTTTCGCGCCTGGTGGAGGTGATGGACACCCTGCGTCTGGGTGGCTTTACCTCCGTGTCCATCGCCACGCGTAAGTCCTGATCATGTATGTCCTGTTTCGTGCGCGTCGGCTGCTGGGCAGTGTCCCGGCCCTGATCGCCCTGGTGCTGATTGCACTGGGTATCCAGTCCCAGACGTTGAAGGTCGAACCGGTGTACGACGAGTCGGCGGTCGAGTTGGCATTGGTCGAGCCGGAGCCCGAGGTGGTGCCGCCACCCGTGGCGGAGCAAGCACCGCCACCGCCGGTGATCGAGGATGAAGAGGCCGAGCCGGCCCCTCCACCACCGCCCCCGCCACCGCCCAAGCCGGTGCCGAAACCTGAACCCAAGCCCAAGCCGGCGCCCAAGCCCGTGGTCGCCAAACCCACGCCGACACCGCCCCCGGTGGCGGCCAAACCCGCGCCCGCGGCGGTCGCCCAGGCTGCGCCGACTCCGGCCCCGCCCGCACCGCCCAAGGTCGACGGCCAGGCCCTGGAGGGCGGTTACCTCAAGGGTTTGCGTAACGAGCTGGACACTTACAAGCAATACCCCACAGGACGCCAGGCCTCCCTCGAACGCCCAAGTGGCGACGTGGTGGTCTGGCTGCTGGTGGACCGCCAGGGTCGGGTACTCGACTCCGGCGTGCAGACCCCGGCCTCGAGCATGTTGCTCAACCGGGCCGCCGCCAACAGCCTGCGGCGTATCAAGCAGGTCAAGCCGTTCCCCGAGCAAGCCTTCGGGGGGCGCAACGAGCAGCGCTTCACCGCCACCTTCAACTACAGCGTGCAATAAGCACCCGACACTAGGACGACACTGATGAGGTTCACACGGATTCATCTGGCACTCGTTGCCGCGAGCATGGGGCATGGCATGGTCATGGCCGACACCGGCGACAGCGACGTCGGCACCATCGGCGTACAAGGCAAGGCCACTGCCGGTGGCGGCTACATGGTGCAGGAAGAAAGCATCAAGGGGCGCTCCACGATAACCAAGGAAGCGCTGGATAAACAAACCGCCACCGGCAACGCCATCGACAAGCTCAAGTACACCCCGGGCCTGAACATCTCCAGCGAAGATGCCACCGGCCTGTCGGGTTTTCGCTTCACCATGCGCGGGCTTAACTCCGACCAGGTGGGGATGTCGGTGGACGGCATGCCGATCAACGACTCCGGCAACTATGCGCTGTACTCCAACCTGTTGGGCGACCCGGAAAACATCGACCAGATTTTCGTCACCCAAGGCTCGTCGGAGGCCGACGGCCCGCACATCGGTTCCAGCGGCGGCAACATCGGTATCGTGACCATTCGCCCCACCAAGGAAACCGGGGCCTTCGTCAAACAGACCATCGGCAGCAACGCCACCCGCAAGACCTTTGCCCGGCTCAACACCGGCGAGGTCAACGGCCTGAGCAACTGGCTGTCGGCGTCCCATACCGAAGGGCAGATGTGGCGCGGCTCGGGCGCCGTGCGTGCGGACAAGGTCGAGTGGAACAGCTTCTTCGACGCCGGCAACGGCAACACCGCCAACCTGATCCTCAAGTACCACGAGCAGGACAACAACAGTTACAGCCAACTGACCAAATCGCAGTTCCAGCAGAACGGCCGCAAGTTCGACCCCTACCCCGCCACACCGACGGTCGGCAGCAACGGCAAGCTCAACAGCTACTACGCCCTCGCGCAGAACCCGTTCCAGACCTTTACCGGCGTGCTCAATACCCAGTTCAAACTGGCCGACAACCTGGCCCTGTCGGTGATCCCGTATTACTTCTGGGGTAACGGCAGCGGCGTCAACTCGTCGAGCTACGCGCTGAACCGCGGCTCAAACGCAGGCGGCGTCTTCGACCTGGGCAACTTGCCCACCGCCGCGCAATACAATGCCGACGGTTCCTCGACCACCGGCGTGTACTACCGCCCCTCCCGCACCCAGACCTGGCGCCCCGGCATTACCACCAAACTGAACTGGGACCTGGGCGATCACAGCCTGCAATTCGGCTACTGGTACGAGCGCGCGCGCCAAAGCCAGACCCAACCGTTCATCGCGCTCAAGAGCAACGGCAAGCCTACCGATACCTGGCCGGACGGCACTTCCGTGGTCGATGCGAACGGCAACACCGTGCAAGGCCGCGATCGTTTCACCGTCACGCCGGCGCAGAAAGTCTGGGCCCAGGACACCTGGTACATCAACCCGGACTGGACCCTGGTGGCCGGCCTGGCCTACATGAACGTCAAGCGCGACGGCACCAACAACGGCAGCCTCACCGAGCAGCCGGAAAAACGTCACCAGACCTACAACAAGCTGCTGCCCAACGCCGGCCTCAAGTACCAGCTCGACGAACGCGACCAGTTGTTCTACAGCCTGTCGCGCAACATGCGTATCCCGCAGAACTACGTGCTGTACGACAAGGGCGTGGACTCGATCAACTCCAAGCCGGAAACCAGCTGGAACCATGAGCTGGGCTGGCGCTTCACCGGCGACGACATGACCGTGGCCGCCACCTTGTTCTACATGCAGTTCAAGGATCGCCAGGTTTCGTCCAAGGACGTCAACGGCGACTTCGCCGACATCAACGCCGGATCGGTCAACAACAGCGGCCTGGAGCTGGAATGGAGCGGCCTGCTGCCCCACCACTTCAACTACTACACCTCCTACACCTATACCAAGGCCGAGCAACAGGACGACTTGACCGTGTACAACGCGGGCAAAGCCATCCTGTTGCCCACCAGCGGCAAGCAGTTCGCCAACGTGCCGAAAAACATGCTGGCCGCCAACATCGGGTATGACGACGGACGCTTCTACGGCACCTTCGGCGGCAAATACACCAGCAAGCTCTACGGTGACCTGACCAACGACGAAGCCATCTCCGGCCGCACCGTGTTCAACGCCGGCGCCGGTATCTACCTGCCGGTGGACAAGAAAGTGGTGAAGGACGCAACCCTGCGCCTGAACGTCGACAACCTGTTCGACAAGAAGTACCTGGACGGCGTGTACACCACCAAGACCAACGCGGCCAGCTACAGCGGTTTCCGCGACGGCGACCCGGCCTACATCGTTGGCCTGGAACGCACCGTGACGGTGTCCCTGGAAGCCAATTTCTAACGGCGAGGTAATCGAACATGAACATGAACCTGCTCCACGACATCACCTTCTATGTGATGTACGCCGCGATGGCCATCGCCATCTTTATCACCATCGAGCGCGGTATTTACTTCGCCTATGTGCGCCGCCAGGCCCGTGCCTTGACCGAGGTGCTGGGCGCCCACGTACACAGCGAACGTGACCTGCCGGAAAGCCTGAGCCGCCGCGACAGCCTGCCGCTGAACATGGTGATGCCGGTGCTGGCACAGAAAGCCTCGCAGGGTTCGCGCAAGGACCTGGACGATGTGATCGAAACCCAGTACCTGACCACCCGCGCCCCGCTGGCCCGCAGCCTGTGGATAATCGAAACCATCACCACCGCCGCGCCGTTGCTGGGCTTGCTCGGCACCATCCTCGGCATCATCGACACCTTCAAGGCGTTGGCCAGCGCGGGGGTGTCCGACCCTGGGCAGATTTCCGGCGGTATCGGCACCGCGTTGTTCGCGACGGGCCTGGGGATCGCCATCGCGCTGTTCTGCGTGGTGTTCCACAACTTCTTCCAGGACAGCCTGGAACGCATCAACGATCAGTTGAAGATCCTGCTGATCCGCGCTGCCACCGGGGCCCGCGTGCAAGGCGAAGTGCCGCACCTGGTGCCGACCTCGTTGCACAGCCGCACGGCATGACTGTCAGGGCGGGCGCGTGAGGCGCCCGCCCTGTCTTTTTCCCTGACGAGATGCCTATGTCCCTATCGATGAAATGCCGTATCGCCGGCCTCGCCGGCTGGCTGCTCAGTCCGCTGGCCCAGGCGGACTTTTCAATTCCGGGGTTCGAACTGGTACACACCGTGCCGCTGGACACCGACCTGGCGAGCGCCGATCTACGCCAGCCGGGCCCGGTATGGATCGAGCTGTTCGACGGCGCCAAAAGCACGATCGACATCGGCCAGTTTTATGCCGCCGACCATCCAGGCTCGGTACTGGAGCGGGTGATCGAGCGCCTGGAGGCCGCCGGTAAACGCGGCGTGAAAATTCGCTTCCTGCTGGAGGAAAAAGGCATTCGCCTATCAGAAGCCTCCACCCTGGAACGCCTGCGCGCGATTCCCAACCTGACCTTGCGCGTGCTGCCCTACGCGCAACTGAGTGGCGGCATCATCCACGCCAAATACATGGTGGTGGATGGGCAGCAGGCGTTTGTCGGCAGCCAGAATTTCGACTGGCGGTCCCTGGAACATATCCACGAAACCGGGCTGCGCATCACCGACGCCACGGTGGTCGGCCAGGTCCAGGCGATTTTCGATCAGGACTGGCAAGCCCAGGCGGCGCTGAGCGCACACAGCCCGGTGCCGCTGCCGATGGCCGGCCAGGCGCCTGCGCGCAGCGGCAATTACCTGGTGGCCAGCCCGCAACGCTACAACCCGCCCGGGGTGGGCGACTCCCAACTCGAACTGCCGCGCCTGCTCGGCGAAGCCAAGCACGAAGTGCGCGTGCAACTGCTGGACTACGCGCCGCTGTCCTACGGCCCGGATAAAACCCGGCCCTACTATGCGGTGATCGACAACGCCGTGCGTGCCGCCGCCGCACGCGGGGTGTCGATCAAGCTGATGGTGTCCAACTGGAACACCGATGCGCTGGAACTGCCCTATTTGAAAAGCCTCGCGGTGCTGCCCAACGTGCAGATCAAGATCGTCACCCTGCCCCAGGCCAAGCAAGGGTTTATCCCCTACGCACGGGTGATCCACAGCAAGACCCTGGAGATCGACGGGCAAGTGGCCTGGGTCGGCACCAGCAATTGGCTGGGCGGTTATCTGGATAATTCGCGCAACCTGGAGGTGGTCATGCGCAGCGAAGCGATGGCCAAGCGTATAGGCCAATTGCATGAGCAGTTGTGGGATGGGCCCTACGCCAAAGCACTGGACGTAACGGCCGATTACCCTGCGCCGCACCCTGGCCAACCTTGACCTGGACACGATTCAACGCCCGCGCGCACAGGGATGTACCCTTCGACGCGGGGGCGTTTGACTGAGAAATTTCCTACGCCAAGGTCTGCCATTCTCAGTCCCTGTGGTGGTAGTGTGTGGAAATATTTCTGACTTAATGATCAGAAATACCCCACTCACTACCAGCAAAGGAATGCCTCCCGCCATGTACTTTCCACTCAAGCAATTGGCTGTCGCCAGCGTGTTCGCCGCGAGCCTTTCGACCCTCGTCAGCCCGGCTTTCGCCAATATCACCCCACAGCAGAGCACGGCGATTCTGAAGGACTTCAGCGCAACCTCGGTCACTGACTTCAACAGTTTCCTCGGCACCCTGGCCCAGGGCGAGCTGGGCAAAACCAGCGATACGGGGCCGGCGATCAGCGCCTTTCTCGAGCACAAACCCCTGAGCGCCGAGCAACAGAACGAAATCAATCGCCTGCTGGGCATTTATGCGCGGCTGAAATACGCCAAGGCCGCCACCGAGACCCTGCGCGAGCTGGTGGAAATTCCGACGTTCAACGTCGACGGCGTGCCGCAGTACAAAAACCCGCAATTCCTCAAGATCGCCGACAAGCTGCAGGGCCTGGCGAAAGCCTTCAACCTGAACTTCCGTAACATCGATAACCGCGTGTACGAAATCTCCCTGGAAGGCAGCGGCGATGAAGTGGTGGGTATCCACGCGCATGCGGATGTGGTGCCGGTGACGCCGGAAAACTGGGTGTTGAAAGACGGCACCCGGCTCGATCCGTTCAAGGTCACGCTGATTGGCGACCGCATGTACGGTCGCGGGACTGAAGACGACAAAAATGGCATCGTGGTGGCGATGTACGCCATGAAGGTGATCAAGGAAGAGAAGCTGCCGCTGGCGCGCACGTTCAAGCTGCTGGTGGACACCACCGAGGAAACCTCCGGCGACGCGATCCCCTATTACTTCGAACGCAACCCGACGCCACCGTACAACCTGGCGCTGGATGGCGGCTACCCGGTGGTCATTGCCGAAAAAGGTTACGGCACGATCATGGCCACCTTCCCACGCCGCAAAGGCGAAGGCAAAGGCGCAGAGATCATCGCCATGACCGGCGGCAAGGCCACCAACCAGATTCCCTCGGCGTCGGTCGCCACGTTGCTCAGCGACAAACCCGCCGAGTTGGCGGCCAGCCTGCAAGAGGCCGGTACGCAATACGCCGAGCGCAATGGCGGTGACTTCCAGGTGAGCGCCAAGGTGGTCGGCAAACAGGTGCAGTTGACGGTCACCGGGGTCTCGGCGCATTCGTCCGAACCGGAATCCGGGGTGAATCCGGTCGCGCGCATGCTGGAACTGATCCACAGCGTCGACGGCAAGATCGCCCTCAAGCACAACCACATCACCGACGCGGCGCGTTATGCCGCCGACAATTGGGGCCTGGATTACCTGGGCGGCAAATTGGGCGTGGGCTTCGCCGATGACTTCATGGGCCCACTGACCACCTCGCTGACGTTCGTCGACCTCGACGACAAGAGCTTCAAGCTGGCGGTGAACCTGCGCGTGCCCAAGGGGCAGTCGCCGGAGAAACTCAAAGCGCAAATTGCCGACAAGCTCAGCGCCTGGGACAAGAAAACCAAGGTCAACGTGAACTTCACCTACTCGATCGCCGAACCGATGTACCGCAACCCGGAAGGTGAGTGGGTCAAAGCCTTGTTGGCGGTGGCCACGGAAAACCTGGGCATGAAACACGCGTTCGGCACCTCGGCCGGCGCCACCTCCGTGCATGAACTGCCCAACGGCGTGCAGTTCGGCCTGGCACGCCCGGAAGAGAAGTACACCGGGCACACCGACAATGAGTTCAAGACGGTCGAGCAGTTCCTCCTCGACCTGCAAATCGTCACCGAAATGATGGCGCGGGTCGGTCAGTTACCGCAGCTCTGAATGCGGCGGGAGCCCGCCGCAACGGCGGGCTTGTTTCAGTTGGCGCAGACACCCTAGACGCCGACGGCGGCCGCCTGCATCGAACCGGTTTCCTGCAGATTGATGTGCCAGCTCAAGGCCTTGCTCAACACATGCGGCGTATGCCCACCTTTGGCGCACGCGGCCTTGAAGTAGCTGCGCAACGCCTCGCGATAATCCGGATGCACGCAGTGGTTGATGATCAACTCGGCCCGTTCTTTCGGCGCCAGGCCGCGCAGGTCGGCCAGCCCTTGCTCAGTCACCAGGATATCGACGTCATGCTCGGTGTGGTCGACATGGCTGACCATCGGCACCACGCGGGAAATCGCACCGTCCTTGGCGATCGACTTGGTCACGAAAATCGACAGCAGCGCGTTGCGGGCGAAGTCTCCCGAACCGCCGATGCCATTCATGATCTGCGTGCCACAGACGTGGGTGGAATTGACGTTTCCGTACAGGTCGAATTCCAGCGCGGTGTTGATGGCAATCACGCCTAAGCGTCGAATCACTTCCGGGTGATTGGAAATTTCCTGGGGCCGCAACACCAGGCGGTCGGCGTATTTTCCCAGGTTGCCGAACACCCGCTGGCCGCAGGGGCCGGACAAGGTAATCGAACAGCCGGAGGCAAACTTCAGCTTGCCCGCGTCGAGCAATTCGAAGGTCGAATCCTGCAACACCTCCGAGTACTGCACCAGGTCGGTGAACGGCGCATCGATCAGCCCGCACATGACGGCGTTGGCAATGGAGCCGACGCCGACTTGCAACGGCGCCAGGCTTCTGCCCAAGCGTTTGTGCTCCACTTCCTGCTCGAAAAAAGCCACCAGATGGTCGGCAATCGCCTGGGTCTCATGATCGGGCGGCAGCATCGGAATCGCAGATTCCGGCGTGTCGCAGAGCACGATGGCGACGATCTTGGCAGGGTCAATTTCGATGGCCTGGGTGCCGATGCGATCATCCGCGCGGATGACCGGAATCGGCCCGCGGCCAGGGCGCCCGTGGGGCAGGAAAATATCGTGCATCCCTTCGAAATAGGGGCTGCTGGCCAGGTTCAGCTCAACAATGACCTGCCGTGCCGTCTGGGCGAAACTGGCCGAATTGCCGACCGAAGACGTCGGCACGATATGGCCCTGCTCGGTGATCGCCACCGCTTCAATCACCGCAATATCCGGATTGGGCAGGCTGCCGTCACGCAGTTGTTCGACCACTTCGCTCAGGTGCTGGTCGATAAACACCACACGGCCTTCGTTGATCGCCTTGCGCAGCACCGGGTCGCCTTGAAACGGCATGCGCCGCGCCAGCAGCCCGGCCTCGGCCATCTGCCCGTCCAGGCCACGACCGAGGCTCGCGCCGGTGATCAGGTTGATCTTGAGCGGATCCTGCCGCGCTCGTTCGATGAGCGCCAGCGGCACGGCCTTGGCGTCCCCTGCGCCACCGAAACCACTCATGCCCACGGTCATGCCGTCTTGAATGAACGCGGCGGCCTGCGCCGCGCTCATGATTTTTTCGTGCAAGGAATCCAGGCGGATGCGCTGGTGATGCATGGGGTGAACCTCAAAAAAGTTAGGCACAAAAATCAACGCGCTGTCAGAACTGTTCTTCATCCAACGCCATGATGCTCGCGCTCCCAGCGCTGACCGCCGCCAACAATGCGTGTACCCGCGGCAACAATTGCTCCGCGTAGAAGCGTGCGCTGACGCCCTTGGCCTTGAGGAAGGCCGCATCGCCCGTGCCGGCTTCCAACTGCGCATGCGCCTGCACAGCAGAACGCGCCATGAGCCAGCCGCCCGACAGGTAGCCGAAGAGCATCAGGAAGTTGACGCTGACACTGCCGGCCCAATCCGCATCGTGCTTGGCGTTGTCGAGTAACCGCGACAAGGCCTCGCGCCCGGCGCCGAGCGCAGCGGCCAGTGCCACGGCCTGATAGTCGAGGGCATCGATGTGACGCAGTTGCTCGACGGTTTCATCCATTTCCTCGAGCAGGCTGTTCAGTAACGCGCCTTGGTTCAGCAGGGTCTTGCGCCCCACCAGGTCGAGCGCCTGAATGCCGGTGGTGCCTTCATAAATGGTCAGGATGCGCGCATCGCGATAATGCTGCGCCGCGCCGGTCTCTTCGATGAAGCCCATGCCGCCGTGGATTTGCACGCCGAGGGAGGTGACTTCCTGGGCCAGTTCGGTCAGCCAGCCTTTGACGATCGGGGTGAACACATCGACCCGCCCTTGGTGATGGCGCGCCAGTTCCGGCGTGGGCGCATGCGCGGCACGGTCGACTTCGGCGGCGGCCACCAGCGACAACGCGCGCATCGCTTCGATGGACGCTTTCATCTGCAACAGCATCCGGCGCACATCGGGAAAGTGGATGATCGAGAAACGGCTGCCATCCTTGCGCGTGCCCTGCAGACGGTCCTTGGCGTATTGACGGGCCTGCTGGTAAGCGCGCTCGGCAATCGACAGCCCCTGCAGGCCGACACTCTGGCGGGCGTGGTTCATCATGGTGAACATGCAGGCCAGGCCCATGTGCGGCTCGCCAAGCAGATAACCGACGGCCCCTTCGGGATCGCCGAAATTCATCACGCAGGTCGGGCTGCCATGAATGCCCAGTTTGTGTTCCAGGGAGATGCACTGCACGCGGTTGCGCACACCCGGCTGGCCCTGGGCATCGAGCAGGAACTTGGGCACCACGAACAGCGAAATGCCTTTGACGCCCGCCGGCGCATCCGGCAAACGTGCCAGGACCAAATGCACGACGTTGTCGGTCATCTGGTGATCGCCCCAGGTGATGAAAATCTTCTGCCCGGTGATCAGATAGTGGTCGCCCTGGGGCACGGCGCGGCTCTTGATGGCCGCCAGATCGGAGCCGGCATCCGGCTCGGTCAGGTTCATCGTCCCGGTCCACTCGCCGCTCACCAGTTTTTCCAGGTAGGCGCCTTGCAGTTCGGCCGAGCCGTGATGGGCGATGGCTTCGATGGCGCCCTGGGTCAACATGGGGCACAAGGCGAACGCCATATTGGCTGAGTGCCAGATCTCATTGACGGCCGTGCCGATCACGTTCGGCAGGTTCTGCCCGCCGTGTTGCTCCGCAGCGGTCAACGAGGGCCAGCCGCCTTCCTGGAATTGCCGATATGCCTCGGCAAAACCCGGTGCCTCTTGCACACCCTGTTCCCCCAGGTGCGTACCTTGGGTATCACCGACCCGGTTGAGCGGCGCCAGCACGCCGGAGCCCAAGCGGCCTGCCTCGCTCAAGATGGCGCTGACCAACTCGCTGTTGACATCCTGAAGCTGGGCGCTCGCGCACAACTGCTCAAATCCGACCAGTTCCTCCAGCACGAATTCGGTGTCGCGGTACGGATGGGCATAACCACTCATTGTTACTTTCCTCATTCACTCGTTAGACAGGCCGCTACACCCTTCGCCCGCTACCCCATGCCGGGTAATTGACCAAAACGGCCATTACCTTAAAAACCCGGGTCGGTAGCAAGCAGGGACGGAGCCAGCAGCGCAAAGCTCTATTCAGCTTCCTCCGATCCAGCCCCGCGTGGCAATTACCAAATCAGTCGAAAAACAGACATAAACGGACAGTCACTTTTGGCTAAACTAACCTCCCCTGCTGCCGGACTCCTGAACGATGGGCATCGAGCGTTATTCCATCTCCATGTACTTCGCCCACATCCTGATGACGGCTGCGCGCCGCCTCGCGCTGGACGAAGAGGTATTGCTCAAGGAAGCCGGCATCAGCCGCAAGCGCCTGGACAACCTGCACCTGCGCATCACCCCCGACCAGTTCAGTCGCTTGATGCAGGCCGTGTGGCGCTTGAGTGATGATGAGTTTTTCGGCGCAGGTTCACAGCGCTGCCCGAAGGGCTGCTTCGCGATAATGGCCAAGCAAGTGATCCATTCGCACAACCTGCATTCGGTGTATTACAAGCTCAGCCATTTCTACAACGTGATGAACGACTCCCTGCACCTGGAGCTGAAAGTCGTCGGTGATGAGGCCATGTTTTCCATGGCCTTGAGCGACCCGAGCCTGGACCCCGGTTACCTGTTGAGGGGTTTTTTACTCTTGCTCTGGCATCGTTTCCCCAGTTGGCTGATCGGCCAGCGGATCACGCTCAAGCGGGTGACGTTCGACCATCCCGAGCCTGCCCATTCAGCGGAATACCGCTTGATGTTTCCGTGCCCCACGCATTTTGACCAACCTGAGACCTGCCTGGTGTTCGACGCCCGGATGCTCACCGCGCCGCTGGTACAAACCGCGGAAACCCTGGCCTACCACCTGCAGCGCGCACCGGTGGACTGGTTCACCCGCCCCGCCTATTACCCGGTTTACACGCGACGGGTGCTGGACCACCTGGAGAACGTCAGCGATCTCGCCAAGGCCACCATCCAGAGCACCGCCAGTGAGCTGCACCTGACGGAAAGAACGCTGCGGCGCAAGCTGCTGGCCGAAGGCAGCAAGTTCCAGAAACTCAAGGACGGGGTACGCCGCGACATGGCCATTCATTACTTGAGCCAGACGTCGATGTCGATCAACCAGACCTCGCAACAGCTGGGGTTCTCGGACCCTTCGGCGTTCACCCGGGCCTTTCGCCAATGGACCGGCGAGTTACCCAGGACTTACCGCGACGCGGCGCTCAACCGAAAATGACTCAGGCGTCCAGGCGCGCAGGCCGCGACACTTTGCCCTGGACCCGCTCGCGGTAACGCCCCGGGCTTTCGCCGGTCCACTTCTTGAACGCGCGATGGAATGCGCTGGGTTCCTGAAAACCGCATTGCGCGGCGATTTCACCGATGCTGGCGCGCGTCTGGCAGAGCAGTTCCAGCGCCAAGCTGCGGCGCACTTCGTCCTTGATCTCCTGAAACGAGCAACCTTCGCGCTCCAATCGGCGGCGCAAGGTGCTGGGGCTCATGTGCAAATCCACGGCCAGATCCTCCAGCGCCGGCCACTGGCTGTAGTGGCTGCCACGCAGGCGTTGGTAGACCTGGGTCGCCATGCCGTCCTGGTTGCGAAAGCGGATCACCAGCCATTGCGGCGCGCTGCGCAGAAACACCTTGAGCGACGCCAGGTCCTGCACCACGGCCAGACGCAGGTAGCTGCTGGCGAACTCGATTTCGGTGCGGGCCGCGCCAAACGTCAGGTTGTAGCCCCACAGCAATTGATCGTCGCTGAGCGGCGCACGCACATGGCGAAAGTCGGCGCGATCGATGGGCACGCGGCGTCCGCCCAGCCAGCACAGCAGGCTGATCATCAGCACCAGGAAGGTTTCCTCACCGTAACGCCGGGTGTCCTCATCGCCGCCGCCGACTTCCAGGCTGAGTACCGCGCGCTTGCCATGCACGCTGAGGCTGCCGCGAAAGTCGCGCAGGAACAGGGCGAAACTGGCCAGGCACTGGGTGAGCGCCTTGCCCAGGTTCGGCTCCTGGATCAGGCCACGGCAGATCAGGGCGAAACTGCCCGGCGGCATGCCGTGGGAGTCCAGGCGGAAGAACTCGTCGTTCAACTCACGGATCTGAATCAGCCATAACGCCGCAAACGCGCTGGCCGGCACCCGGGCCTCGGGCTGGGTCAGCAACGCCGGCGCGATGCCCGCTTCGCACAGCACCGCGGCGAGCCGCTCGGGCTGATCGCGCAGCGCATGGATCATGACCTGCACGAAGTAGACGGCAACCGAATCCTTTTCCCGGGTGGGCATCATTCTGAGTTCCTGTAGCGGACACATGGTAAGAAACGCCAATACAACTGACAGGTTTCGGCATAGGCCGCCACATTGTCGGGCCCTAGACTCTCGCCCAATGGACCGTATTGCAAGGCATGTCTGCCGTGCGACGGCAGCGCACAATTGAAGAGAGACTGACGATGAATCTGCAGAATATCGGCGTGATCGGCGCGGGCACCATGGGTAACGGCATCGCCCAGATCTGCGCCGTGGCCGGCATCAACGTGACCTTGCTGGACATCTCCGCCGGCGCCCTGGAAAAAGCCCTGGCCACCGTGGGCAAGAACCTCGATCGCCAAGTCAACAAGGGCATCCTCAGCGAACCCCAGAAGCATACGGCGCTGGGCAAGATCCGCACCAGCACCGACTACGCCAGCCTGGCGAATGCCCAATGGGTCATCGAGGCCGCCACGGAAAACCTCGAACTGAAGCGGCGCGTGCTGCAACAGATCGCCGCTCATGTCGATGAGCAATGCGTGATTGCCTCCAATACGTCTTCGCTGTCCATCACCGAACTGGCGGCCGGCGTTAACGCCCCGGAGCGCTTTATCGGCCTGCATTTTTTCAACCCGGTGCCGGTGATGGGCCTGATCGAAGTGATTCGTGGCCTGCAGACCAGCGACACGACCCACGCCCAGGCCATCGAGCTGGCGCAGCACCTGGGCAAGACTGCGATCACCGCCGGCAACCGCCCGGGTTTCGTGGTCAACCGGATTCTGGTGCCGATGATCAACGAAGCGATCCTGGTGTTCCAGGAAGGCCTGGCCAGCGCCGAAGACATCGACGCCGGCATGTGCCTGGGCTGCAACCAGCCGATCGGCCCGCTGGCCCTGGCCGACCTGATCGGCCTGGACACCTTGCTGGCGATCCTCGAAGCGTTCTACGAGGGCTTCCAGGACAGCAAATACCGCAGCGCGCCGCTGCTCAAGGAAATGGTGGCCGCCGGTTACCTGGGGCGCAAGACCGGGCGCGGCTTCCATACCTATGGCTGAGTATCGCTCGCGCTTGTGCGAACACCGCAACAAGGCCCTGGAGTTGCTCGCCAGTAAAGGCTTCGGTCAAGTCGGCATGCGCGAGCTGGCCAGCAGCCTGGGGTTGACCCCGGGCTCGCTGTACCACCACTACCCCAGCAAGCAGCACCTGCTGCTGGATTGGATCGAAGAGTTCTACGAAGAACTGCTGACCACCCTGGGGCGCGTCGAGCAGCGGCCGCGCTCACGCCAGGACAACTTGCAACGGCTGATCCACGCCCACCTGAATTTGCATCGAGAGATGCCATGGCACTTCCGCCTGGTGGAGCGTGATTGCGGCTGCCTCACGGAAGACCAGCAGCTACGGGTCCGGCAGTTGCGCGAACAATACGAGCACCGACTGCTGCAAATGCTCGGGCGACCGCGGCGGCTGAGTGTCCACGCCCTGCAAGCGGCCGGCCACGCGATCGCCACGCTGCTGAACAATGCGCCGAGCTGGCTGGCCGGGCAGGCGCTGGATGATGCCGAACGCACCGAGTTACTGGAAAACCTGCTGACCGGCGCCATCGAGCGCGTGCTGGCAACAAGGGCCAGCGACCGGCCGAGCCTGCAGATTGCCGTGGCCTGAGGCCTATCAGCGCAATTGCAGGGGGTCCACCAGGCCGGCGGCAATCGCCATCCCCACCAGCTCCGGCAAATGGCTGGCCGCCATGCGCTTCATGACCCGTGCGCGATACAGATCGATGGTCTTGACGCTGACGCCCAACTGCTCGGCGATTTCGCGGTTGGTATAACCCTGCACCAACGGCAGCAATACATCGCGCTCGCGTGGCGTGAGTTGCTGCAGCCGCGCCTGTACCCGCGCCGGTCCTTCACCGAGGCTCTGGCGATGATCGGCCTTGCTCAGGGCCTGCAGGACACTGTCCAGCAGCAACTGTTCGTTGTAGGGTTTCTCGATAAAGTCATGCGCCCCGGCCTTGAACGCGCGGACCACAATCGGCACATCGGCGTGGCCGCTGACGAAAATCACCGGCAGGTGCAAATCACGGCTGCGCATGTGCTCCTGAACATTCAGGCCGCCCATGCCCGGCATGCGTACATCCAGCAGCACACAGGCGTTGAGGCGGCTGTCGCAGGCGTCGAGAAACTCGCGGCCACTGGTAAACGGCAGCGCCTTGAGGCCCACCGACTCCAGCAACCAGACGGTCGAGTCGAGCATCCCCTGGTCGTCATCCACCACATACACCACCTGTTCCGTCACGCTCACCATCGCTTGATTCCTCTTCTTATTGTGGAGCGCCGCTCTGCGCGAGCGTGGGCAAGCGGCAGCACATTTGCAGCCCGACCGGCATCGGTTCGGCCTGCAACTCGCCACCGAAGCCTTCGATAATGCTGCGGCTCATGGACAAGCCCAGGCCCAGGCCATTGGCCTTGCTGGTATAGAACGGCGTGAATATCTGTTCCAACTGCGCCGGCGAGACACCGGGGCCCTGATCGCTCACGTCGATCTGCACCCACCCGTCACGCTGCGCCAAGGCACTCATGACGATGAGCGAGGGCTGGCCGGGATGGGCTTCGCGATTCGCCTCGATGGCATTGCGCAGCAGGTTCAGCAGCACCTGTTCCAGCAACACCCGGTCGGCGTAAATCAGCGGCAGATTATCCGGCAGGCGATCCTCGATCGTCACCTGACAATCGCTGGCCTCCCAGGCACACAGGCGCACCGCTTCGCGGGCGACCTCGCCGGGGTTCAGCGCCTCCATGCGGCGGCGCCCCTTGCGCAGAAACGCACGCAAGCGCTTGATCACTTGCGCGGCGTGATTGGCATGCACCGAAATCCGTTCCAGGCCTTGAGCCACCCGTTCGGCCGCCGGCGAATCGCTGCCCATCGCGGCCAGATAACGCTGGCTGGCGTTGGCGTAATTGACCACCGCCGCCAGCGGCTGATTCATTTCATGGGCGATACCCGATGCCAGTTCACCCAGGGTCACCACGCGCGCGGTGTGCGCCAGTTCGTCCTGATGATGGCGTTGCTGGGCCTCGCGCAGCTCGCGTTCGGTCAGGGTGGTTTCCTCGGCCTGGACCCTGGCAGTGATGTCGCGGGACACGCTGACCACCTCCACCACCGCGCCGGTGTAGGTCTCGCGGATCGCCCGGCAGGCGGTTTCAAACCACAGGTAATGGCCCTGGCGATGGCGGATGCGATAGGTCATGGTGTAATAACCGTCCTGCTCCAGGCCCTCCCGGGCGCGCCGCACCAACCCCGCCAAGCCTTGCCGATGGAACAGGCGCTGTGCCCGAGTCCCGCGCAATTCCCCCGGCCAATAGCCCAGTAAGGCCCAGGAAGCCGGTGAAGCGTCGAGAAAAGCGCCATCCGGGGTGTGCCGGGAAATCAGGTCGGTGGTGTTTTCGATGATCAGCCGATACAGGCGCCGCGCCTTGGTGGATTCGCGCTCGGCGACAATCTGCGCGCTGGCTTCCCGGCAGCGCGCCAGCACGCGGTTTTCATCCGGGTCGGGAATGAACGTCCACACCAGAATGCGCTCGGCGAACTGTGCCTCGACGTTTTCGATCGCCCGCTGCTGCCCCAGGCACGCCTGCACCAGCGGCAAGCAATTGATCGGCAACAGGTTCATACAATCGACCAGGGACAACTGCTCAAGCAACGCCAGCAGCGCGGCGTTGAACTCCAGCGGCCGAGCCTGGGCATCGAGCAGCAGACTCGGCTGCGGGTCATGCCTGAGCAGCGGCGAACCGCCTGTCAAGCGCACGGAGTTGCCGATCATCATGGAACCTATACAGGGAGGGGAACGTCGAGGTCAGCGGAAGCGTTTCATCAAGATATAGTACATATACTATACAACACAGGTAGTACTTCCATATATCTGCGCGGACAGTATATAAAAGCCGCCGGAGAAGTCATTGAGCTTTTCCCGCAGGGACCGGCGTGCCAACGATAAAGCCTCAAGGCCGGCACCGTCAGCTTAACTGCCGTTACCAGCGTCTCGAACAATAGAGCTAATAATCAGCCACCGGGTATCCGCACCATGTCCATTTTCGACCAAGGCCTCGAGCCGACCAGCGTTAATCACATTGCTCTTTCGCCTTTAAGCTTCATTGAACGCACTGCCAGCGTTTATCCCGATTACCCTGCCGTGATCCACGGATCGATACGCGCCACCTGGGCGCAAACCTACAGCCGTTGCCGGCGCCTGGCCTCGGCCCTGGCCGGTCGCGGGATCGGCAAAAACGACACCGTGGCCGTCATGCTGCCCAACATCCCGGCCATGCTCGAAGCGCATTTTGGCGTGCCGATGATTGGCGCGGTACTCAATGCCCTCAACGTGCGCCTGGATGCCGAGGCCATCGCCTTCATGCTCGCGCATGGCGAAGCCAAGGTACTGATCGCCGACCGTGAGTTCCACGATGTGGTGCATGCGGCCATCGGCATGCTTGACCATCCGCCGCTGGTCATCGACGTCGACGACCCGGAATACGGCGAAGGCCAGCCGGTCAGCGACCTGGACTACGAGGCGTTTCTCGCAGAGGGCGATCCGGATTTCGCCTGGCAGTGGCCTGCAGACGAATGGCAAGCCATCTCGCTGAACTACACCTCGGGCACGACCGGCAACCCCAAGGGCGTGGTCTACCACCACCGCGGGGCCTACCTGAACTCCCTGGGCAACCAAATGATCTGGGCGATCGGCAACCACCCGGTGTACCTGTGGACGCTGCCGATGTTCCACTGCAACGGTTGGTGCTACCCGTGGATCATCACGGCCTTGGCCGGGGTCCATGTGTTTCTGCGCCGCGTCGACCCACAGAGAATCCTCAACCTGATCCGCGAGCATCAGGTCACCCACTTGTGTGGCGCGCCAATCGTGCTCAACGCCCTGGTGAACATGCCCGACTCGGCCAAGGCTGCCATCGACCACCCGGTGAACGCGATGGTCGCCGGCGCGGCGCCACCCGCCAAGGTGATCGGCGCCGTGGAAGAAATGGGCATCAAGGTGATCCACGTCTACGGCCTGACCGAAGTGTACGGCCCGGTGACCCTGTGCGCCTGGCACTCGGAATGGGATGAGCTGCCCCTGGAAGAACGCGCCCAGATCAAGGCGCGCCAGGGCGTGCGCTACCCGACCCTGGAAGGCGTGATGGTTGCCGACCCGAAAACCCTCGAACCCACCCCCCATGATGGCCACACCATCGGTGAGATTTTCATGCGGGGCAACACGGTGATGAAAGGCTATCTGAAGAACCCGACGGCAACCGCCGAAGCGTTCGAAGGCGGCTGGTTCCACACCGGCGACCTGGCGGTGACCCATCCTGACGGCTATGTCGAAATCCGCGACCGGCTCAAGGACATCATCATCTCCGGCGGCGAGAACATCTCCACCATCGAACTCGAAGGTGTGCTGTACCGCCACCCGGCAATCCTCGAAGCCGCGGTCGTCGCCCGCCCCGATGAAAAATGGGGTGAAACGCCGTGCGCCTTCGTCACCCTCAAGGCCGACCACCAGAACGTCCGCGAAGCCGACATCATCAGCTTCTGTCGCGAACACCTGGCGGGCTTCAAGGTGCCACGCACGGTGGTGTTCACACAGTTGCCGAAGACGTCGACAGGCAAGATCCAGAAGTTCATGCTGCGCGACATGGCGAAAAAGCTCTAGGCCGTTTCCATCAAGCCCGAACGCTGCGCGCACACGCTCGTGTCCGATTGAACGGCATGGACGCTAGCTGACGGGATTGATGCAGCCAACCTCAAACCGATGCCCTCCTCTATGGAGGGCATTGTTTTTTGTGCAGGTGCGGTTGAGGTGTGTCGGATAGCCCGAAGCGCTCAAGCCACCCTCAGCAGATGCAATATTTGATTTATCGCAGAAACGAAAAAAGACGCCGAAGCGTCTTTTTTTCGCTGACTCCCAGGTCCGATGGACACTGCGAATCAAAAATTGGAGCGGGAAACGAGACTCGAACTCGCGACCCCGACCTTGGCAAGGTCGTGCTCTACCAACTGAGCTATTCCCGCAAATGGCGTCCCCTAGGGGACTCGAACCCCTGTTACCGCCGTGAAAGGGCGGTGTCCTAGGCCACTAGACGAAGGGGACACGCTACTGAAACACATGGTGTGTATTTCAGTGCCCAGAGGCCTCGTCCTAAGACTTGGTCCTGGTTTCACTCAATGCCGCCCGAAGGCAACACTGCTTAAAAATGGAGCGGGAAACGAGACTCGAACTCGCGACCCCGACCTTGGCAAGGTCGTGCTCTACCAACTGAGCTATTCCCGCATTGGCGTCCCCTAGGGGACTCGAACCCCTGTTACCGCCGTGAAAGGGCGGTGTCCTAGGCCACTAGACGAAGGGGACACACGTACAACATTCACTCCCTGCCGCGTTTCGCTGTGTGCTTTACGCTGCAAGTGGCGCGCATTCTATGGATGGATTGAAAGGTCGTCAACCCCCCAGGATAAATTTATTTAAATCAATGACTTCGCCCCCCTTTCCAGGCCCGTGCGGGCATTCTGCGCGTCCGCGCCTTGACGCCTATATTCTGGCGCCCGACAAGACGCTATAGTTCGCTCAGCAACTGATGGCATTGTGCATCTACGCAGGGAATGCTTACGTATATAGAAGAAACTACCTGGGCAACTGGTCGAACAGTCCTATCCGGCAGATGTCTCAGTCACTACACTCAACAGCAAACCCTATAAAGAGGTCGCACCGGTGACACCACTCATGATCACCCTGCTGGTAATAGCCGGGATCGCAATACTGATCGCCATTGGCTATATGAACCATGTGGTGGAAAACAACAAACTGGAAAAGCAACGCACCGTGATCGAGCTTAATGACCGGCTGCGTCGCTGTGGTGAAATCACCGAGACCTTCCCCGGCCAGTTGATGACTCCGGCACTCAAGCTGCTGCTGACCCGCCTGGAACTCAACGTCAACCAGCGCTTGTTGCACCTCAACAAGTCCAGCGCACCGCTCAAGGCGCGGATCGCCGAACTGAATGCGCTGGTGGCCCAGGGCGAATCGATCCCGATCAACAACCCGCCCGGCCCGATCCAGACCGAAGCCAAGGCCAAGGACGTGCGCTTCCTGCTCGAAGCCCTGCACGGCCAGGTCACCCGCGCCGCCCAGGACGGTTTCCTGCCGGCCAATGAAGCCAAGCACTGGATCAGGGAGATTCGCCACATCCTGGTCCTGCTGCACATCGAGTTCTTCAACAACCTCGGCCAGCATGCCCTGCAACAGAACCAGCCGGGCCAGGCGCGCCTGGCCTTCGAGCGCGGCGTGCAGTACCTGCGCAAACAGCCTGAGCCGGCGATCTACAGAGAGCAACTGCAATTGCTGGAGAGTCAATTGGCGCGCGCCAACTCCACGGTGCTGACCAACAGCAAACCGGCGGAAGATGAAGTCAACGAACTGACCGAAGGCCTGAAAGTCGCCGACACCGATGCCGAATGGAAGAAAAAAGTCATCTACGACTGACCTCCCCCACCCCATGTGGCGAGCGCTCCTCGCCACATGCCATCATTTAGCATCTATCCCCTCGCCGCCGACTCGCGTACAAAAGTCCCCCTCACTCCGTGAAGTTAGAGGCCCGCTATGCCTGTCGCCGTGATTGATGGACAACCGCTGCACTATGTTGACCAGGGCCGCGGCCCGGTCGTCCTGCTGGGTTCGAGTTACCTGTGGGACCGCGCCATGTGGGCACCGCAGATCGAAGCGCTGTCGCAGCAATACCGCGTGATCGTCCCCGAACTGTGGGGCCACGGCGAGTCCGGGCCGCTGCCGGCGCACACGCGCTCCCTGGACGACCTGGCGCGCCAGGCCCTGGCACTGCTCGACCAATTGCAGATTGCCCAGGTCAATCTGGTGGGTTTGTCGGTCGGCGGCATGTGGGGCGCACGCCTGGCCCTGCTGGCACCCGAGCGGGTCAACAGCCTGGTGCTGATGGACACCTACCTCGGCGCCGAGCCCGAGGCCACGCGCCAGCACTACTTTTCGCTGTTCAAGATGATCGAAGACGCCGGCGCCATCCCCGAGCCGCTGCTGGATGTGGTCGCGCCGATCTTTTTCTGCCCGGGTATCGACCGCGCATCGGCGCTGTACCAGGATTTCCGCAAAGTATTGCAGGGCTACCCCACGGCGCGCCTGCTGGACAGCATCGTGCCCCTGGGCCGGCTGATCTTCAGCCGCGCAGATGTGCTGGAGCAGTTGTCACGCCTGGACGCCGACACCACCCTGGTGCTGTGCGGCGAACAGGACACGCCTCGCCCACCCGCCGAGTCCGAGCAGATGGCCAGCCTGATCGGCTGCGGCCTGAGCCTGATTCCCGACGCCGGGCATATCTCCAGCCGCGAGAACCCGGACTTCGTCAATGAAGCGCTGCTGACCTTCCTCGCCAACCACGCCTGATCGCGCCCCGGCCCTTTGATCGCGGCCCGGCGGCGGCGATCAAAGGCGGAAGTGCCCCACCATGCCCTTGAGTTCCGCGCCCAACCGCGCCAGCGCAATACTCGACGCGGCATTGCCTTGCATGCTCAACGCCGATTGATCGGCACTCGCGCGAATGCTGGTGACGCTGCGGTTGATCTCTTCGGCCACCGAACTCTGTTGCTCGGCCGCTGCGGCAATCTGCTGATTCATTTGTTGGATCAATGACACCGCGACCGCAATGCTGCCCAGCGCGCTTTCGGTTTCCAGCGCATCGCTGACGGCCAGCTTCACCAACTCGCCGCTCTGCTGGATCTGCTGCACCGACGCTTGCGCCGCGCTGCGCAAGGTGCCGACCAGGCGCTCGATCTCCTCGGTCGATTGCTGGGTGCGCTTGGCCAGCGCCCGCACCTCATCGGCCACCACCGCAAAACCACGGCCTTGCTCACCGGCGCGCGCGGCCTCGATGGCTGCGTTGAGCGCCAGCAGGTTGGTCTGTTCGGCCACGCTTTTGATCACGCTCAACACGCTGCCGATGTTCTGGATTTCGCTGCTGAGGCTGTCGATGCTGGCGCTCGCGCTGGTGCTGGACGTGGCCAGCTGTTCGATGCGCTGCAAACTCTGGCGCACCACCTGCTGGCCGCTGTCGACTTTGTCATCGGCGGTCTGCGCAGCCTGTGCGGCCTCTTCGGCGTTGCGCGCCACATCGTGGACCGTGGCGGTCATCTGGTTCATCGCCGTGGCGACCTGCTCGGTTTCTTCCTTCTGGCTGCTGACCTCGATGTTGGTCTGCTCGGTGACGCTGGACAGCGAATGCGCCGAACTGGCCAATTGCTCGATGCCCGCTTGCAGCCTGCTGACCATATCGCTCAAGCCGCTGCCCATCTGTTGCATCGCCTGCATCAGTTGGCCGATTTCATCACGGCGGCTGACGTCCATGCGCCCGCTCAAATCGCCGGCTGCGATCTGCTGGGCCACCGCGATCACCCGGCGCAGCGGCGCGACGATCAACCGGGTAATCACCCAGGCCGCAATCAAGCCCATCAACAGCGCCAGGGCCGAGGAGCCGATGATCAGCAGCGCGCTTTTCTTCAACTGCGCCTGCATCGACTGATCTTCGGCGGCATACGCCTGGTCGACGCGGCTGACCACTTGATCGGCGCGATCATGCAATTGTTTGTAGACCACTTTTTCCTGGGCCAGCAGGCCGGTGTATTCGCCGAGCTTTTCATTGAACGCAGCGATATGCCCGCCGACCTCATTGAGCACCGTCTGGTAACCGGCGTCCTTGACCGAGGTCTTCAGTAATTCGACCTGGGCCAGCGCTTGCTCGGCCTGTTCGATCTTGCCTTGTTCGGCGTTGTCTTCCTGCCCTTTGCGGCTCTGATCGAGGCGCACATGGGCCTCGTTCATGGCTTGCAGCATCAACCGCGAAACCTGGCTGACCTGCCCCGCCTGCTCGATAAACTCGGCGCCCTCCTTGCCCTGGCTTTCCTTGAGGCCATAGGCGCCATCGTCGGCCAGGCCGGCCTGCAACACATCGAGGTTATTGGCCACGCTGGACACCGACCAACTGGCCATTTCCAGTGCCAGGTCCTTGGTCTGGGTCAGTTCGACGAACTCATCGAACGCCTTGCGGTAAGCCGCCAGGGCCTGTTCGACCTCGGTCATCAGCGGCACGTTGGTCGCAGACTCGGCCTTGAGGCTGGCGGCCAGGGCGGCCAAGGCGTCGACTTGCTCATGCAGGGCGTCGACGGACTTGGGGTCGGCGTGCAGCGCGTAGTCCTGCTCGATCAAACGCACCTTGAGCAGCCCGCTGTTGAGCGAAGACATGCTCTTGAGGCCCTCGAAACGCAGGCCAACGGTTTGCAGGGACCACACGCCAATCGCTGCGACCAACGCAGTCAACAGCAGTACCAGGCTGAAGCCCAAACCCAGTTTTTTCGCCATACCGAGGTTGGCGAAACGTCGTTGCACGGCCGAAATCATTGCACTTGAATCCTCTTGCAATGGCGGATGCCATCAAGTCCGGTTTCCCAGCAGCGAGATTCGCAACCCCAAGGCCCTGAACACAAGTCGTTGGCGCCACAATAATGGCAAAAAGCTACACACTCGTCGTTTTCAGAATGGTCGAGGTCGATCTGGCGGGCCCCGCGGCGCGGAACAACGCCAGGGCCCGCTGATCAGCAGCATAGGCCACATTGATGCGCTGCCACTCGCTGTGTTCACCCGTGGGGCTGAACAGCGCCCCCGGCGACATCAACACGCCGAGTTGCCGCGCACACGCCTGCAAGCGTGAACGGTCGGCCATGCGAGGCCGCGCCCAGACAAACATGCCGCCGGCGGGCACGGCGAACACCTGCCATTCCTCATCCTCCAGCACCTGCAAGGTCGCGGCCATTTGCGCGTTCAGGCGTTTGCGCAGGCGCTGCACCCATTTGCGATAGGTGCCGTTGGCCAGCAACGTGGCCATCACCGCTTCGGCAAAACGCGAGGTACCGATGCCGGTGAGTGTCTTGAGGTGTACCAATTGCGCAATGATCGGCGAACTGGCGCTGAGGTAGCCGACGCGCAGGGCACTGCTGAGGGTCTTGGAAAAACTCGAGACATAGATCACCCGGTCATCATGGGGCAGCGCCGAGAGCCGCGTGCAACTGGCGTGTTGCAGGTCGGCGTAGACATCTTCTTCGATGATCAGAAAGTCTTCGCTGTGCGCCAGCGCCAGCAAACGCTCGGCCACCTTGCGGCACAGGCTGGTGCCGGTGGGGTTGTGATACAGGCTGTTGATAAACAGGCACTTGGGACGATGGCGACGCAGCAGGGCTTCCAGCGCCGGGACGTCCGGGCCGCCCTGGGTACGCGGCACTTCCAGCAGCGTGACGCCGTGGAAGGCCAACTGACGAAAGAGGTTGCCATAACCGGGGGTTTCCACGACCACCGTGTCGCCGGCCTTGAGCAAGGTGCGGATCAGCAGGTCCTGGGCATGGCTGGCGCCATGGGTGGTGAGAATGCGGTCGAGGCTGGTGGCCACGTGAATCTGGGTCAGGCGCTTGAGCAGTTGCTCGCGCAGCGCCGGCAGCCCCAGTGGCGTGCTGTAGTTGAACAGGCCGCCGGTATCGATGCGGCTGACTTCGCGGATCGCGTAGCTGATGTCATCGCTTTCGCGCCAGGCGTCCGGCAGCCAACCGCAGCCGAGTTTCAACTCGCCCAACGGGCTGTCGGTGAAAGCGCCCCACTCTCGCTCCGCGCCTTCATACCAGTGGCGTTCCTGAGCCACTGGCGGCTGCGCCACCACAAACCCGGAGCCCTGCTTCGAGGTCAGCAGGCCCTGGGCCTCCATGCGCTCGAATGCCTCGATCACGCTGGACTGGCTGAGCAGGTTGTCGAGGGCCAGTTGGCGGATGGACGGCAAGCGTGTACCGGGGCTGACCCCGCTCTTGCGAATCCATTCCGCCACCGCGCTGACGATTTGCTGCACCACCGGTACAAGGGCTTGTCGATCGATCCCTAAATCCATGAGCCACTCACTTAACTATCTGTTATTCAACCCAAAACAGTTAAGCACAGAAGCCCGCTCCAACCGGTCGCCAACAGTAACTAAAGTATTGATTTTATTGACTTATTTACCTCCTGATACACATTGGATCACGGCGTTTTGCCAGCTATGGAAACGCCCCACAGCACCTCAAACTTTTTCGAATGAGGTGCGGCTTGGAGTCCTAGATCGCGGTGGCACCGCCGTCCACCGCCAGGGCGTGGCCGGTGGTGAACGCCGCACCGTCACTGCACAGGTACAACACCGCACTGGCGATTTCCTCGACCTTGCCGATGCGCCCGACCGGGTGCATGGCCGCGGCGAATTCGGCTTTGCGCGGGTCAGCTTCATAGGCACGGCGGAACATGTCGGTGTCGATCACGGCCGGGCATACCGCGTTGACGCGGATGTTCTTTTTCGCGTACTCGATGGCCGCCGATTTGGTCAGGCCGATCACCGCGTGCTTGGACGCGGCATAGATGCTCATCTTCGGCGCGGCGCCCAGCCCCGCCACCGACGCAGTGTTGACGATCGCACCAGCGCCCTGGGCCAGCAGCAACGGCAATTGGTACTTCATGCACAACCACACGCCCTTGACGTTGACGCCCATGATCGCGTCGAACTCATCGAGGGTGCCGTCCGCCAACTTGCCTTTCTCGATCTCGATCCCGGCGTTGTTAAAGGCGTAGTCCAGGCGGCCATACGCGGCGATGGTCTGCGCCATCAATTGCTGCACGTCGGCTTCCAGGGTGACGTTGCAGCGCACGAACTGCGCCTCGCCACCGGCCTCGCGGATCAGCGCGACAGTGCCTTCGCCACCCGCTACGTCGAGGTCGGCAACCACTACCTTCAAACCTTCGGCGGCAAACGCCAGCGCGGTGGCGCGGCCAATACCGGCGGCGGCGCCGGTGACCAGGGCGACCTGGCCGGAAAACGTCATGCTCATGGGGGATGTCCTATGGGAGAAATAGCCGTGGGCCGAGTCTAGCCAAGCCCGACACGGGCGCGTCAGCACTATCAGAAGGCCGGTTAGCGCTGCATGAATCACAATGATAAGACCGCCCGGCTGACTATCATCGAAGCCTATCGCCAAGCATTCGCAGTCCTCGGCCGACCTTGCTCGCAGGCCAGTATGGGTCTATCAATCAGGCTTCATTTCTCAAGAGTCCTTGCCATGACTGCCCAGACCAACCGCCAGTTCCTGCTCGCCAAACGCCCGGTCGGCGCGGCCACGCGGGAGACCTTCACCTACCAGGAAGTGCCGGTGGGCACGCCACAGGACGGGCAGGTGCTGGTGCGCAACGAATACCTGTCCCTCGACCCGGCCATGCGCGGCTGGATGAATGAGGGCAAATCCTACATTCCGCCCGTCGGCATCGGCGAAGTGATGCGGGCGCTGGGTGTAGGCAAGGTAATCGCCTCGAACACCCCTAAATTCGCCGTCGGGGACTACGTGAACGGCGCCCTGGGGGTGCAGGATTACTTCCTCGGCGAGCCGCGTGGTTTCTACAAGGTCGACCCCACGCTTGCGCCCCTGCCGCGCTACCTGTCGGCGCTGGGCATGACCGGCATGACCGCCTACTTCGCCCTGCTCGAGACCGGCGCACCCAAGGCCGGCGAAACCGTGGTGATCTCCGGCGCGGCCGGGGCGGTGGGCAGCATTGCCGGGCAGATCGCCAAGATCAAAGGCTGCCGCGTGGTGGGTATTGCCGGTGGCGCCGACAAGTGCAAGTTCCTGGTGGATGAACTGGGCTTCGACGCCGCCATCGATTACAAACACGAAGACCTGCCCGCCGCGCTCAAGCGCGAGTGCCCCAAGGGCGTGGATGTGTATTTCGATAACGTCGGCGGCGATATTCTCGACGCCGTGCTCAGCCGCCTGGCATTCAAAGCCCGCGTAGTGATCTGCGGTGCGATCAGCCAGTACAACAACAAGGACGCGGTAAAAGGCCCGGCCAACTACCTGTCATTGCTGGTCAATCGCGCACGCATGGAAGGCTTCGTGGTGATGGATCACGCGGCGAACTTTGCCGCCGCCGGGCAGGAAATGGCCGGCTGGATGGCGCAGGGCAAGCTCAAGAGCAAGGAAGACATTGTGGAAGGACTGGAGACGTTCCCGGAGACGCTGATGAAGCTGTTCAACGGGGAGAACTTCGGCAAGCTGGTGCTCAAAGTCAGCTGATACACAGCAGATGTCAATGTGGGAGAGGGCTTGCCCCCTCCCACATGGTTGATCGGTGATCGATCAGGCGATCTCGGCGACGACTGCCGCCAATGCCTTGGCCGGGTCCGCCGCCTGGCTGATCGGGCGGCCGATCACCAGGTAGTCCGAGCCGGCGTCCAGGGCCTGACGCGGCGTGAGGATACGGCGCTGGTCATCCTGGGCGCTGCCCGCCGGGCGAATCCCCGGGGTGACCAATTGCAGCGACGGGTGGGCGGTCTTGAGCGCCCGGGCTTCCAGCGCCGAACAGACCAGGCCATCGAGGCCGGCTTTTTGCGCCAGGGCCGCCAGGCGCAGCACTTGCTCCTGAGGTTCGATATCCAGGCCGATCGCGGCCAGGTCTTCGCGCTCCATGCTGGTCAGCACGGTCACACCGATCAGCAAGGGTTTAGGGCCGCTGCGCTGTTCCAACACTTCACGGCAGGCGGCCATCATGCGCAGGCCGCCGGAGCAGTGTACATTGACCATCCACACGCCCATTTCGGCGGCCGCCTTGACCGCCATCGCGGTGGTGTTGGGGATGTCGTGGAATTTCAGGTCGAGGAACACCTCGAAACCTTTGTCACGCAGCGTGCCGACGATGTCCGCGGCGCAACTGGTGAACAGTTCCTTGCCGACCTTGACCCGACACAGCTTCGGGTCCAACTGGTCAGCCAGCTTCAGTGCGGCGTCACGGGTGGGGTAATCCAGGGCGACGATGATAGGAGTCTGGCAGACGGACATTGGAATGGGCTCTCAGGCAAGTCGAAATCGGCGCGAATTGTAGCGCAAGCGACGCCGTTGCGGGATCCGATGATCGGTAAATACTGACCAAGCGCACTCAGGCGGACCTTTCGGCCATTTGTATCAAAGCAGATACATTCACGACATGCCCTCAACACGCCCTACCGCTAGCCTCGCCCGCACGACCCACCGACCAGCACTACCAGCCATGGGGCTGGGCGCCTATGCTGACCGCTACCACCAGGCAGATGATCGCACTATGCATACTTCCGTCCCGCTGAACGACGAGCAAAAAAACGCGGTGAGCGCCGATGAAAAGCGCTGGAACACCCGCGCGCTGATTGTCGACGACGATGTGCCGATCCGCGAACTGCTGATCGACTACCTGGCGCGCTTCAATATTCTCGCCACCGGCGTCACCGACGGCACCGCGATGCGCGTGGCGATGCAAGCCGAAACCTTTGATGTGGTGGTGCTCGACCTGATGCTGCCGGGCGAAGACGGTCTGTCGCTGTGCCGCTGGCTGCGCGCCGAGTCGGACATTCCGATCCTGATGCTCACCGCCCGCTGCGAACCCACCGACCGCATCATCGGCCTGGAACTGGGCGCCGACGACTATATGTCCAAGCCGTTCGAGCCGCGTGAATTGGTGGCGCGCATCCAGACCATCCTGCGCCGGGTGCGCGACGACCGCACCGAGCAGCGCGCCAATATCCGCTTCGATAACTGGCGGCTCAACAGCGTGTTGCGCCAATTGGTGGCCGACGATGGCCTGGTGGTGCCGCTGTCCAACGCCGAGTTCCGCCTGCTATGGGTGTTTATCGAGCGGCCGCGCCGGGTGTTGAGCCGCGAACAGTTGCTGGATGCGGCCCGCGGTCGTTCCATCGAGGCCTTCGATCGCAGCATTGACCTGCTGGTCTCGCGCCTGCGCCAGAAGCTGGGCGATGACCCCAAAGCACCGCAGTTGATCAAGACCGTGCGCGGTGAAGGCTATCTGTTCGACGCACGGGATATCGGCTGATGCGCAACGCCCTCAACACGCTGTTCGGCCGCTTGTTCGGTGTGTTGCTGTTGGCGATTGTACTGGCCCATGCGTTGGCATTTTTCTGGTTCCACCACTATGACCCGCCTCCGCCACCGCGCAAGGACACCTTCGTCGAGCAACCGGACGGCACGATGAGGCCCCTGCCTAAACGCCCTCGCCCATGGTTTGGCGGCCCGGTGGTGCCGCTGACGTTTCAGTTTTTCTCGTTGATCATCGCCGCCTGGTATGGCGCCAAATTGTTGAGCCGGCCGATCCAGCGCCTGAGTGAGGCCGCCGAGCGCTTGAGCCTGGACCTCGACAGCCCGCCTCTCGACGAATCGGGCCCCCGGGAAGCCCAGCAGGCCGCGTCAACCTTCAACCTGATGCAAAAACGTATTCGCGAACAAGTCGGTCAGCGCGCGCGCATGCTCGGCGCGGTCTCCCATGACCTGCGCACCCCGCTGTCGCGCCTCAAGCTGCGCCTGGAGCAGATCGAAGACGCCAAGCTGCAAGGCCAGATGCGCCAGGACCTGAACGACATGATCGGCATGCTCGACGCCACCTTGAGCTACCTGCACGAACAACGCACCAGCGAAAGCCGGCACTGGCTGGATGTGCAGGCGCTGGTGGAGTCGATCAGTGAGAACGCCCAGGACCAAGGTTCCAATGTGCAATGTGCCGGCACCTGTGCGCCTTTGCAGGTGCAGCCGATGGCGTTGCGTTCATGCCTCAACAACCTGATCGACAACGCCTTGCGCTACGCCGGCAGCGCGCGCGTGGAACTGGAGGACAGCCGCGAGGCCCTGACCATCCGCGTGATTGACCACGGCCCCGGGATTGCCGCCGACAAGCGCGAGGCGGTGTTCGAACCGTTCTATCGGCTGGAAGGCTCGCGCAACCGCAACTCCGGCGGCGTGGGCCTGGGCATGACCATCGCCAAGGACGCGGTGGAACGCCTGGGCGGACGGTTGAGCCTCGAGGAAACCCCGGGCGGTGGGTTGACTGCCGTGATGTGGTTGCCCCGCGCCTGACGGCCAACGCCGTCCAACTCCCCCATAAATCTTGGCCACTCAGCTACAGCGGTTCGTCTTCGCGGCGGCTCTGGGCCTGGGTCGCGCTCCAATCCATCAGCAGGCTGTACGCCACGGCGAGCAAGGTCGGGCCGATAAACAGGCCGATGAAGCCAAACGCGATCAGGCCGCCGAATACCCCGAGCAACACGATCACCAGCGGCAGGTTGCCGCCACGGCTGATCAGGTACGGCTTGAGCACGTTGTCCACGCCGCTGATGATGAACGTGCCCCACACGCCGAGGAACACTGCGTAGGTGTAATCGCCCTTCCACGCCAGCCAGGCCGTGGCCGGAATCCACACCAGCGGCGGCCCCATGGGGATCAGGCTGAGCAGGAACGTGACGATACCCAGCACCAGCGCGCCCGGCACCCCGGCGATCAGGAAGCCGATCAGCGCGAGCACGGCCTGGGCGGCGGCCGTACCGATCACGCCATTGACCACGCGTTGCACGGTGCCGGCCACCAGTTCGATGTAGTAACCGGCACGTTCGCCGATCAAGCGCTCCAGCAGGCGGTGGACGAACATCGCCAGGCGCGGCCCGTCACGGTAGAAAAAGAACACGAACACCAGGCTGAGGGTCAGCTCCAGGATGCCGCCGCCGATCTGCGCGCTGCGCGCCAGCAGCCAGTTGCCCACCTGCCCCAGGTACGGCTTGAGGCTGACCATCAGCGCCGCGCCCTGCTGGTCGATGCTGTCCCACATCGCCACCAGCCGTTCTCCGACAAAGGGAATCGACCCCAACCAGGCCGGCGCCGCCGGCAAACCGTCGACCTGAATATCCTTGATCAACGTCACCGCGTCGCGCACATGGTCCGCGAGGTTGAACCCCAGCCATACCAGCGGCACCGCCACCAGCAGCATCCAGCCCAAGGTCAGGATGCCAGCGGCCAGGGATTCGCGGCCGCCCAGCCAGCGGGTCAGCAACACCATCAGCGGCCAACTGGCAAACGCCAGCACCGCCCCCCAGAACAGCGCCGACCAGAACGGCGCCATCACCCAGAAGCTGGCACCGAACAGCACCAGCAGCAGGATTTGCACCAGCAGGCGATCGTTATTGAGCATGGAGTTTCTCTAGGAAAAGGCTGAAGGCAGTCAGTTTAGGCGAACGGCGCGGGTCCGTTCGCCCTGTTTCGGTCAGCGTATCAGATGCAGGTGCAGGCCTTTGGCTGGCTCGGTACCGGTTTCCAGGCGTGCGGCCCGCACGCCCTTGTCAATCAGGGCCTGGCGCCACGCTTCGGCATGGGGGCCGGTCAAACTGACACGCAGGGTGGTGTCGAGGTTCAAACCGCGGGAAATCAGGGTCAACCAGGTGGTATCGGGGTCCGCACCCAAAGCCGGGAAATCCAGCTCGCCAGTGCTTTTGAGTTCGCGCAACAGCGTGGCGGAGGTCGGCAGCAGTTCCCCGAGCGGGGCGTCGGCATCGATCTGTTCGACATGCAGGTAAGCCCGGCGATTGCCGCGGGTGATGCCGTACAACGCCACCAGGGAATTGTCCTGCGGGGCGGCCAGACGCAACAGCAGGTATTCCTGCTGGCCATCGGCGCCGACCAACTTGGCATTACCGAACACTTCATTGGCCCACAGGCTGCTTTCACCGCAGTCACGGGCCTGGCACCAGAACAACAGCTGCGCGCCCTGCTGCTGCAGCGCTTCGCGCGTGGCGGTGAACGCAGCGCTGGAGGTGTGCTCGGCGGGCAGTTCATAGGTGATGGCGGTGGCCTGGCCGCGCGCGGTGGCCTGGGCTTCGTAACGCAACTGGCCGCTGATCTTGCGGATCGCGCCCATGGGGTAGATGCGCTCTTTTTCTTCGGCGGGACGATAATCGACGATTTGCGCGTCGACCTGACGGGCCACGGCGGGCAAGTCCTGGCTACCCGGCACATCGGCGGCGAACACCAACGGGCTGAACACACACAGCCCGAAGGCACGGATACAGCCTTTACGCACGCTCATCGGATAGTTGAGCCCTGGCCATCGGAGGTCGCAGCAGTTTCAAGATCGGTGTTGAGATCGTTCATGGTTGACTCCCTTTCAATCCGCCCAGCCTCGGCAGTTGACCGCGCCAAGTCAAGGTGCAGAGAAGAACCGATTGAAACAGTCTGCAACAAGGACCGCGCCCGCCTCGTCATTCAAGTGCAAATGATGGCCACCGGGCAGGGTCGTCACGGTAAACGGTAGCTGGGAAAGCAATTCGGGATGTCTCGCCAGCATGCCGTCAGCGGCGACCACCAGTTGAGTAGGGCAACCTACGCGGCGCACGAAAGCCATGGCTTGCTCGTCGGTCAGACGCATCGGCGATGCCAGGGTCAAGCGGCTGTCCGTTCGCCAGGTGTAACCGCCCGGCACCGGCATCAAACCGCGCTGGGCCAGCAGTTCAGCGGCTTCGCGGCTGACGGCCACCAGCCCTTTCATCCGCGCTTCGACGGCGCGATCAAGGTTGCTGTAGACCGGCTTGCGCTTGCCCTGCAGGTTCAATTGCGCCTGCAACGCCATGCCCAGGCGTTCGGCGGCGTTCTCGCCGGAGGCGGTCGGCGGGATCACACCGTCGATCAAACCCAGGTGCGTCACCCGCTCCGGCAAGGCACCGGCCAATACCAGGGAGACGATGGCGCCGAGGGAATGGCCAAGTAATGCAAAACGTTTCCAGCCCAGTTGTTCGGCGACCTGCAGCACATCGTGGACGTAATCCCACAGGGCATAACCGGCCCCCGTCGGACGATGCGCCGAATGCCCGTGGCCGGCCATGTCGAGGGCGACGATACGCATGCCCTGCAGTTTCGGCGCCAACCGCGCGAAGCTGTTGGCGTTGTCCAGCCAGCCATGCAAGGCGATCACCGGCAGACCGTCTTCGGGACCGAACAGATGCGCGGCCAATTCGATATGCGGCAGGCTCAGGCGCACTTCTTCGACCGGCGTACTCATGCGCAACTGCGCTCGCGGGCTTCCCAACGGGCGAACAGCTGCTTGAGCAAGGTCGCGGTGTCCTGGGGGCGTTCGAGGGGGAACATATGGCCGCCGGGCATGGTGAGCATTTCTCCCATGGGCAGGCGCCCGACGCCGCTGGCGTGGTGGCGCATCACCACCCGGCTCTGGCGCCCACGCACCACCGCCAGCGGCACTTTCAACTGGCGCACCTGGCCCGGGCTGGTGTGGGGCACGCCCCGGTAGATACTGATTTCAGTGGCCGGATCGAAACGCAGGCGCAGGCGATCGCCGACCTGATACAGGCCATGTTGCAGGTAAGCGTCGAAGCATTCCGGGTCGAAGCCGCGAAACAGGGTCTTGCCGGCGAAGTAACTGCGCGCGGCGTCCAGGTCGGCGAATTCTTCACGGCGGCCCAGGGTGCGCCCGGCCGGGGTGAGGCGGTCGATAAAACCAAAGCGCTTGGCGGCGCGGATCACCCAGCGGTCGGCACGGGTCAGCACCGGCGAGTCGAGCATCACCACGCCGCGATACAACTGCGGGCAGCGCATGGCCGCGTGCAAATGCAACACGCCGCCCAGGGAATGGCCCACGCCCCACACCGGCTCGGGCTGCTGTTGCAGATGGTGGATCAGTTCGTCCACCAGGTTCTGCCAGTTGTCGTCCACCGGAAACCGTGGATCGTGGCCGTGCTGCGGCAGGTGCGCGACGGTATATTCCGGGGCCAGGCCGGCAAACAACTTGCCGTAGGTAGCCGAAGGGAAGCCATTGGCGTGGGCAAAAAACACGTGCTGCGACATACCGGTTCCATCTATAAAAACAGACATTGATTGTCACCACGCCCGACCGTTACGGCAATGACCGTAACCGCCAGGAATGATGACACTCACGCCACGCCTATCGCGCCGGCGGGTTCTCGCCCAGGGGCACTACGGCCATGGTCAGGCGCGAGACGCAGCTGGACTTGCCATCATCGTTGGTCAGGCGGATGTCCCACACCTGGGTGGTGCGGCCGATATGAATCGCCCTCGCCACCGCCGTCACCCGCCCGCTGCGCACCCCGCGCAGGTGATTGGCGTTGACCTCGAGGCCGACGCAATAGAACTTGCTCGCATCGATGCACAGGTAGGCCGCCATGGAGCCGACGCTTTCGGCCAGCACGACCGACGCGCCGCCGTGCAGCAGGCCGTAGGGCTGATGGGTACGCTGATCGACCACCATGCTGGCGGTCAGGGATTCTTCGTCGAAACTTTCGAAGCGAATGTCCAGCACTTCACCGATGGTGTTTTTCTGCAGAGCGTTGAGTTGTTCGATATTGGGTTGGGTGCGCCACAGGCTCATACCGTTGTCCCTATTGGTTTTATGATGACCCTAATCCTGCCACAGAATGACTTCGGTGCGCTCGCTCCACACCTGAAACTGTGGGCCGTAGGTCGATTCGATGACATTGCGCCTGATCTTCAAGGTCGGTGTCAGGAAGCCGTTTTCCACCGCCCAACTGTCTTTCACCACCACCAATTGACGCAGGCGCTCATGCTTGTCCAACGCCGCGTTGACCTGCTCCAGCCAGCGTTCAAGGCTGCCGTGCAAGGCCTGGCGCGCATCCGCCTGGCCCGCCGCCGACAGCACGCACAGGCCCATCGGCGCAGGCAGGCCGTCGCCGACCACACACACCTGTTCGATCCGTGCATGTTCGGCCAGGCGGTTTTCGATCGGCGCCGGGGCCACGTACTTGCCCTTGCTGGTCTTGAAGATTTCCTTGAGACGCCCGGTCAGGCGCAGACGGCCCTCGGCGTCCTGCTCGCCCTTGTCGCCGGTGCGCAGGAAGCCGTCCGGGGTGAGGGTTTCGGCGGTTTTTTCCGGGTCCTTGAAGTAACCGAGCATGGTCGCGCCACTGCGCACCTGCACTTCGCCGAGCGGGTCGATACGCACTTCAACGCCCGGGCACGGCAGGCCGATCCAGCCGATCGTCTGCTGGCCGGGGCGACAAACATGGGAATAGCCGCAACTCTCGGTCATGCCGTACACCTCCAGCACATCCAGGCCCAGGCGCTGATACCAGCGCAACAAGGCTTCGGGCACCGGCGCCGCGCCGGACAGCGCAATGCGTAACGCGTCCAGGCCCAGGCCGGCCAGCACCTTGCGGCCCACGCGTTTGCCGATGAAGGGCAGCCGCAACAGGCGCTCCAGGCGCGTCGCCGGGATCTTGCCGTAGACGCCCATCTGGAATTTGGTCCAGATACGCGGCACCCCGAACAGCGCCGTCGGCCGTGCCCGACGCAGGTCCCTCAGAAAAGTCTCAAGGCTTTCGGCGAAATACACGGTTTGCCCGGTATAGATCGCCGCCAATTCCACAAACATCCGCTCCGCCACATGGCACAAGGGCAGGTACGACAGCAGCCGGTCACCCTCCCCCAGGCCGAACAATTCGGTGCCTCCGGTGGCGGCAAAGCCCAGGGCGCCGAAGCTGTGCATCACGCCCTTGGGCAGGCCGGTGGTGCCGGAGGTGTAGATGATGGTGGCCAGATCCGACGCGGCAGGTAGCGGCTGATCCTGGATCGGTGAACAGGCTTGCAGCTCGGTCCAGCTGAAATCCAAGTCACCCGCCGGACACAGCGGCAGGCCGATGGTGGGCACGTCGGCCGGAACCCCGGGCGCCATGGCGGGCCAGTCATCGAGCTTGCCGATGAACACCAGCGCCGCCTCGGAGTGCTTCAGCACATGGGCGACGGAATCGGCGGTGAGGTTGGGATAGAGCGGCACCGAGACATGCCCGGCCATCCAGATGGCCAGGTCGGCGATGATCCAGTGCGCGCAATTTTTCGAGATCAGGGCTACGTGCGAACCCTGGGGCAGTTCCCTCGCACGCAGCCAATGCGCGGCGCAGCGGGCCTGGTGGCCGACCTCGGCCCAAGTGAGGGTCTGTACCTCGTCGCCGCCGACGGGCTGCACCAGGAAGGGTTTGCGCGGATGCCGCGCTTCACGTTCGAAGAAGACCTGCAACGGCAAACGAAAAGCGACGGGCATGGGACGCGCTCCTTTGTGGTCCGATGATAGCCAACCAAGCACTTGCTCGGCTGACTATATAGCACACACAAAGCAGTGAAAGCGCCTACGGGTGTTTCACACTGACCAGGCTCATCAGCCCCGCCAGCGGGCATTCCCCCTCCAACTCCGCCAGGCTGGCGGTGTACATCGGCAGCGGTTGACGCTGATGACCATGCTGCAAAAAGCTGATCAGGCTGCCGACCAGCGGCTGATGGCTGACCAGCAGCACATTCTCATCCGTGTCGAGCTTTTCCAGCACCTGCTGCGGATTGCCGTCCGGTGTCAGCCAGGGCACGGTGCGGATGTCCGGCACGAAGCCCAGCGCTTCACGCACCAGCTGCGCGGTCTGCTGCGCCCGTACATACGGGCTGGCAATGATCGCGCTGATGGGCTGGCCGATCAGGTGCGCCGCGCTGCGCAAGACTTCGGCGCGGCCATGCTCGGTCAGCTCGCGCTCGGCATCGGTGCGGGCATGCGCTTGGGCTTCACCATGCCGCAAAATCCACAGTTTCACAGTTTTGGCTCTTCATCGCGCACCGGGTGCGGTGCTGGCGGCACGCTGTGGGCGGCTTCGCCTTCCGGCGCACGCGGCGTCGGCCAGTCGGCGAATGGCCAGGGCTTTTGCTCGGTGTGGAAACTGCCGAAGCGGCCGATCTGCGCGAGGAACTGGCTCAGGCTGTCGCCAAAATTCATCAGGCCCAGGTTCGGCGCGCCGTAGACCAACCGGTAAATCAGTTGCACCACCACCAACGCACCGAGCAGGAATTGCGCCACTTGCCACACCAGGGCAAACACCAGCATCCACAAGATGCGCAGGGCGATGGACTCGTACTTGGGAGCTGCTTTCGGATCGTTCATGACGCGTTCCTCAGTTGAAACCACTGGTGGAAATAAAGTCGACATCGGTTTTCGGCTCGGCGCGCATCAGCAACTCGATGACCTGATTCAGGGTGCGCCCTTCAAACAGGATCGCGTGCAACCCGGCGACCAGCGGCATGTACACGCCGGCCTCCTGGGCCTTGGCCTTGAGCACCTTGAGGGTATTGACCCCTTCGGCCACTTCGCCCAGGCGCGCCACGGCGTCTTCCAGGCTCAGGCCCTGGCCGAGGGCGAAACCGACCTGATAGTTACGGCTTTTCGGCGACGAGCAGGTGACGATCAGGTCGCCCACGCCCGCCAGGCCCAGGAACGTCATCGGGTTGGCGCCCTGGCTCACCGCGAAGCGGGTCATTTCCGCCAGCGCACGGGTGATCAGCATGCTCTTGGTGTTCTCGCCCATGCCCAGCGCCACCGCCATCCCGGCAATGATCGCGTAGACGTTTTTCAGCGCACCGCCCAGCTCGACGCCGAAGCGATCGCCACTGGCGTACACGCGGAAGGTGCGCCCATGCAGCACGGCCTGGACCCGCTCACACAGTGCTTCATCTTCACTGGCGATCACGGTGGCGGTCAGTGCATGTTCGGCCACTTCCCGCGCCAGGTTCGGCCCGGACAGCACGCCGATGCGCGCCTGCGGGGCGATCTCTTCGAGGATTTCGCTCATCAGCTTGAAGGTGTGCGCCTCGATGCCCTTGGTCAAACTGACCAGCAGCTTGCCCGCCAGGCGTTCGGCGTGAGGCGCGAGTACCGAACGCAACGCACTCGAAGGCAGCGCGACGAAACACAGCTCGCAGGCCTCCAGGGTCGCCTGCAAGTCGGTGACCGGCTCGACCGCCGGATGAATCTTGATGCCTTTAAGGTAACGAGGGTTTTCTCGATGGACGCGAATGGCCTCGGCCTGTTCGGGATCGCGCATCCACTGGCGCACCGCATGACCGTTCTCAGCCAGCAGGTTAGCCACGGCGGTACCAAAACTTCCGCCTCCCAGGACCGCAATAGGGCGCTGTTCAGTCATATGCAATCCGTTAATCCATACCAGTGGCGATGGCCGCATTATACGGAGCCCCCCGCTTGCGGCCAGCCCCCGTATCAATTCACACGCCTGTCGGAAAATGCCATAGCGACGCGGGGTAATTGCAAAGGCGACGACTGGCAAATGGCCCGGCCTCGGTTAACATGGTCGGCTATCCGTAATTATCAAGGCCGTGCCGTGTATTTGGGCCCTCCTCCCCGTTCATCGTTGTGGTTGATGCTGTTGTGCAGCGGCGCGGTGTTCGCCGACGACCTGTTCCTCGACAACCAACCGCTGCCACAGGTGCTGACTGCCACTCGCCTCAAACAATCGGCCGCCGCCGTGCCCGGCAGCATGACCGTGATCGACAGCGAACTGATCAAGGCCAGCGGCGCGCGGGACATCGCTGAGTTGCTGCGGCTGGTGCCGGGCATGATGGTCGGCTACACCAGCGGCAACCAGGCGGCGGTGAACTACCACGGCACCAATGCCAGCGATGCGCGACGCATGCAGGTCTTGATCGACGGCCGCTCGGTGTACCGCGCAGGCCTGGCCACGGTGGACTGGAGCGATATTCCGGTGGCCATGGAAGACATCGAGCGCATCGAAGTGTTCCGCGGGCCCAACACCGTCAGCTACGGCGCCAATGCGTTGATGGCTGTGGTGAATATCCTCACGCGCTCACCGGCCGACAGCCACGGTTCAAGGGTAAAAGTGGTACGCGGCGAACGCGGGATCAACGACTTCTATGCCAGCCAGGGCGTAGGCTGGGAAACCGGCGACCTGCGCCTGTCGATGTCCGGGCAGCAGGACGATGGCTTTGACAGCAACGCGGTGGGCGCCGACCGTCGTGACGGCCGGCGTCTCAACCGCTTCAGCCTGGCGGTGAGCCAGACGCTGAACACGCAACAGAGCATCGACTGGCAACTGAATGCCAAGGAAGGGACCAACCAGCGTCCTTATACCTACACGCCGGTATTCGCCGGGATTACCGAGGGCGGCAACAATTCCGACGTTACCGCCAAGGACTATGCCGGCTCCCTGCGCTGGAATTTCGATTTCAATCCCGAACACAGCTTGTATATCCAGGGCTCGGCCCAACAATGGGACCGCCGGCAGATCTGGAAAGCCTGTGACGCCAAGGTGTCGTTCAGCCCGGAATTGACCCGGCTGTGGCAGCTCAACCCCAATTATGCCGAGCGATTGGCCCGGCATATGGACACCTACAGCCAAGGTGTTGCGCCTCCCGGCAGCGCCGACGAACAAGCACTGGGCAACCAAGTATTGGACCAATGGCGCAACGGCGCCAGCCAGAGCGTATGCGGCGACATCGACCAAAGCACCCGCGAAAGCCGCTACGACCTGGAGATCCAGGACACCCTGAGCCTGTCCGACAGCCTGCGCCTGGTCAGCGGTATGAACTATCGCTATGACCGCGCCGACTCCGACACCTATTTCAACGGCACTCTGGATGACACCACCTGGCGCCTGTTCGGCCAGCTTGAATGGCGCGCCAGCGAGCACTGGTTGCTGCAGGGCGGCGCCATGTACGAAGACACCCACCTGAGCGGCAACTCGCTGACGCCGCGGGTGGCGGTCAACTACCTGATCAACCCGCGCCACGGCCTGCGCGCGGTGTACTCCGAGGCGATCCGTTCGCCGGACATGTTCGAGAACAACGTCAACTGGAGCTATCGCGTCACCAACCTCGACTCGCCGGCCTACGGGCAGAATTCCGGGCAGTACTTCGTGGTCACGCGCGGTCCGGGCAACCTCGACAAAGAACTGATGAAATCCCGCGAATTGGGCTATAACGGCTTTTTTGCCGACATCGGGCTGAACATGGACGTGAAACTGTTCTACGACGAAATCACCGACATGATCAGTTCGCCGCTGCGCAACAATCAGTACATTGCCAGCAACGCCAACAGCTCGCGCTTTACCGGCGCAGAATCCCAATTCGATTGGCGCATGAGCAACGCCGACCGCCTGCGGCTGACCTACGCTTACGTCGACGCCAGCACCAGCAACCCGCTGGACAAGGCGCAAACCGCACGCAACAGCGGTTCGGCCGGCTGGTTGCGCGAATGGGGGCAAGGCTGGTCCAGCGCCCTGTTCTACTATGGCGACGACGCCCTTAACCGCTATCGCTTCGAACGGGTCGACCTGCGGGTCGCCAAGCGCATGGCCCTGGGCAACGCCAACGTGGAACTGGCCGGCATGTTGCAACAACGCCTGGACAACCAGCCCACCACCTGGGCCGACAACAACTACGACCATCGCCAAGTGCTCTACTTCAGCGCGGAGTTAGAGTTCTGACATGGGCGCTCAGTCACGGATGACCCTCCTCTCTCTCCCCAGACGCTGGCAACGCGGCCTGCTGCTGCTGTGCCTGCTGCTCAGCGTACCGGCCTGGAGCGCCGATATCCTGCTGACCGCCGCCGAAGACGGCGCCGGGGTGCAGGCCTTCGTCCAGGCGCTCACCCAGCAGCGCCCCGACGACCGTGTGACCTTCACCCCCCTCGCCAACCTGCCCGCGCCCAGCCGCCTACCGGCCAATACGCGCCTGATCCTGTTGGACCTGCCCAGCCTCGACTGGCGCCTGCAGGATACCCAGGGGCCGTCGACCCTGGTGTTGCGCATCAGCCGCCTGCAGGCCCACCAGCGCATGGGCCAGGGCGTGCCGGGCAAAATCAGCCTGCTGTGGAGTGACCCGCCGCTGGAGCGCCAACTGCGGCTGATCGCCACAATCCTGCCCCAGGCCCGCCGCATCGGCGTGCTCTACGGCGCCGACAGTGAATTCCTGCTCCGCGAGTTGCGCCAATACGCCGCGCCGATGGGCCTGGAGATCGTGCCCCAGCGCTGGGACGACATTAACGACAGTCGCCCGCTGCAGCATTTGTTCAGAAACAGCGATGTGCTGCTCGGCCTTGACGACCCGCAGTTATACAACCCGAAAACCGCGAAGAACCTGCTACTGAGCAGTTATGCCCGGCAACTGCCGCTGGTGGGGCCCAATGCCGGCTTCGTCAAGGCCGGCAGCCTGGCCAGTACTTACAGCGACCAGACCGACTGGCTGGCCGTGCTCGACCGCCTGCTCGATCACCCGCCGGCCGGCTGGCCGCGCGCCGTGTACCCGGAGCGTTTCAAAGTCGTGGGCAACCCGCAAGTCGCACGCTCACTGGGCATCGAACAGGTCGACGAAGCCAACGTCGCCGCCCGCCTGGCCGAAGGAGAACAACGCCCATGACCTTACGTCGTCGTTGGGACATCAACACCCGCACCCAGCTCATCACCCTGGGGCCGGCGCTGTTGCTGACGTTGCTGTTGATCAGCTTCTTCACCTTCGTGCGGATCCAGGACCTGCGCCAGGAACTCGACCACACCGGCCAGTTGATCGCCAACCAATTGGCCCCGGCCACCGAATACGGGGTGATCTCCGGCAACAACGACGTGCTCGACAGCCTGCTGCGCGCGACGCTGGCCACGCCCCATGTGCGCTTCCTGGAGATCCAGGACAGCGCCGAGAACATCCTGGTGTACGTCGAGCAACCGTCGGAAAACCACGACCGCTCGCTGTCGGTCAAAGTGTTCCAGGCCCCGATCCGCCTGCAACATATCCAATTGGGCAATGACTTTTTCCAGGACAACCTCAACGAACCCAAGGCGCCGCGTGCCGACTACCTGGGCCGGGTGATCGTCGGCATGTCCAACGATGCCTTCAGCCAGCGCCAACAGGAGATTCTGTTCAAGGCCGGCGTACTCGCGCTGTTTGCCCTGCTGTTCACCTTTTTGCTCGCGCGGCGCCTGGCCGCCAGCCTGTCGCAGCCGATCAGCGCGATGGGTAATGCAGTCAAGGCGATCCAGCAAGGCGACTACAAGACCCCGCTGCCGATTGTCGATGACTCCGAACTGGGCGACCTCTCGCGGCACATCAACAACCTTGCCGAAGGCCTCAACCAGGCCAGCCGCGAACAGCAGCAGGCCATGGCGCAACTGATCCAGACCCGCGAGGAAGCCGAACGGGCGAACAACGCCAAGTCGGACTTCCTGGCGATGATGAGCCACGAGCTGCGCACGCCGATGAACGGCGTGCTGGGCATGCTGCAGTTGCTGGAAACCACCGAGATGACCGAAGAGCAGACCGAATATGCCGCGCTGGCCTCCGAGTCCACGGAACATTTGCTCAAGGTCATCAATGACATCCTCGACTTCTCGCGCATCGAACGCGCGGCCCTGGAGCTGGAACACATTCCGTTCAACCTCGCAGACCTGATCAACAGCTGCGCCCAGGCCTTCCAGCACAGCGCCCAGCAGCGCGGGCTGAGCCTCGAACTGCCGATCCCGCCGGGCTTGGACACGTTGCGCGTGCAGGGCGACCCGACGCGTATCCGCCAGATTCTGGTGAACCTGATCGGCAACGCGCTCAAGTTCACCGAGCACGGCAGCGTCAGCGTCGAGCCCCATTGGCAACCCCTCGACCATGAACTGGTGTGGTTCACCTGCACCGTGCGCGACAGCGGCATTGGCATTTCCGCCGAGCGCCTGGAACTGATGTTCGATGCGTTCCAGCAGGCCGACAGTTCCATTTCAAGACGTTACGGCGGCACCGGCCTGGGCCTGCCCATCGCCCGCACCCTGGCCGAACGCATGGGCGGCACCCTGCGCGCGCAGAGCGAAGAAGGTCGCGGTTCGGCGTTCACCCTGGAAATCCCGCTGGCCATCGACCAGCACAGCGTGCCGGCCATCGCCGCCAACGCCGAAGGTAAAGCCAGCGCGGGCGACGGCCGCCATGTGCTGCTGGTGGAAGACAACCCGGTCAACCGCACCGTGGTCGAAGCCATGCTGCGCAGCCTGGGCTTTGAAGTCAGCCTGGCCACCGACGGCGCCGAAGCGATCCGCAGCGCCGAGAGCCTGATTTTCACCGCGATCCTGATGGATTGCCGGCTACCGCTGATCGACGGCTACGAAGCCACCCGCCAGATTCGCCAACTGCCGGGCTGCGCCGAGCTGCCGATCATCGCCCTCACCGCCAACGCCTTGCAGGGCGATCGTGAACTCTGCCTGGCCGCCGGAATGAACGATTACCTGGCCAAGCCGTTCAAACGCACGGATTTGCAGCAAATCCTGCAGCGTTGGGTGCAATAGCGCCGCGCCATCAGCCAACTGCGACTGGCGTGAAAGACGAAAGTGCGGCAGTCTTAGGCACCCGAACGGACCGATAAACAGGCCCGGTTTAAAATTTCAGTGAACAAGTGTACATTCAGTGCCTTGACGCTGTGACTTTCACTACAACGCAATAGTCTATGTGTAGGCTGCCGATGTGAGGCATGAACGCTTCAGTCGGTTCGGGAAGATTTGCCCTACCCTGCCGCATGGGATTATTGAGGAGCTCGCATGACCAAACAAAACGCCTTTACTCGGGAAGACCTGCTGCGCTGCAGTCGCGGTGAGCTGTTCGGCCCAGGTAACGCGCAACTGCCCGCCCCGAACATGCTGATGGTGGATCGCATCACCCATATCAGTGAAGAGGGTGGCAAGTACGGCAAAGGTGAATTGGTCGCCGAGCTGGATATCACCCCGGACCTGTGGTTCTTCGCCTGCCATTTCGAAGGCGACCCTGTCATGCCGGGCTGCCTGGGCCTCGACGCCATGTGGCAACTGGTCGGTTTCTACCTCGGCTGGCAAGGCTTGCCGGGCCGCGGTCGCGCCCTGGGTTCGGGCGAAGTGAAGTTCTTTGGCCAGGTTCTGCCGAGCGCCAAGAAAGTCACCTACAACATTCAAATCAAGCGCGTCCTCAAGGGCAAGCTGAACCTGGCGATCGCCGACGGTTCGGTGACTGTCGACGGTCGCGAGATCTATACTGCCGAAGGCCTTCGGGTCGGCGTATTCACTTCCACTGACAACTTTTAAGGGTTATCCGCATGCGCCGCGTCGTTATCACTGGTCTGGGCATCGTTTCTTGCCTGGGCAATGACAAAGAGACCGTCACCGCTAACCTGCGTGCAAGTCGCCCTGGCATCCGCTTCAACCCGGAATATGCCGAAATGGGTCTGCGTAGCCAGGTTTCCGGCTCCATCGACCTGCCCCTCGAAGAGTTGATCGATCGCAAGATCTACCGCTTCGTCGGCCACGCTGCCGCCTACGCTTACCTGGCCATGAAGGACGCCATCGCCGATTCCGGCCTGAGCCACGATCAGGTCTCGAACGTGCGTACCGGCCTGATCGCCGGTTCCGGCGGCGCGTCCACCCTGAACCAGATGGAAGCGCTGGACATCCTGCGCGAGAAAGGCGTGAAGCGCGTTGGCCCGTACCGTGTCACGCGGACCATGGGCAGCACCGTTTCCGCCTGCCTGGCCACGCCGTTCCAGATCAAGGGCGTGAACTACTCGATCTCCTCCGCTTGCGCCACCAGTGCTCACTGCATCGGTAACGCGGTTGAGCAGATCCAGCTGGGCAAGCAGGACATCGTGTTCGCCGGCGGCGGCGAAGAAGAACATTGGAGCCAATCGTTCCTGTTCGACGCCATGGGCGCGCTGTCCACCCAGTACAACGACACCCCGGAAAAGGCCTCCCGCGCCTACGACGCCAAGCGTGACGGTTTCGTCATCGCCGGCGGCGGCGGCATGGTGGTGGTCGAGGAGCTGGAACACGCTCTGGCCCGTGGCGCGAAGATCTACGCGGAAATCGTCGGCTACGGCGCCACTTCCGACGGCTACGACATGGTTGCGCCAAGCGGTGAAGGCGCCATCCGCTGCATGCAGATGGCCATGTCCACCGTGGATACCCCGATCGACTACCTGAACACCCACGGCACCTCGACTCCGGTCGGCGACGCCAAGGAAATGGAAGGCGTGCGCGCGGTATTCGGCGACAAGGCACCGGCCATCAGCTCCACCAAGAGCCTGTCGGGTCACTCCCTGGGCGCCGCCGGCGTTCACGAAACGATCTACTGCCTGCTGATGATGGAAGGCAACTTCATGGCTGGCTCGGCCAACATCGAAGAGATGGACCCGGTCGTGGCCGATATGCCGATCCTGACCAAGACCGTCGAAAACGTAAAAGTCGACACCGTGATGAGCAACAGCTTCGGCTTCGGTGGCACTAACGCCACCCTGGTGCTGAAACGCTGGCAGGGCAAGTAAGCCCCGCAGCTTGATCAGATGAAAACGCCCCGACTGGTTCGGGGCGTTTTTTTTGCGCTTGAATTCGGGGTCGCCTCGCTTGTACGCGGGTGTTGCTCCGTTGCCTCGAACTGATGCTGGGAATCCTGCCCGCCGCTACCTGGAAAAAATCCTGGAACACTTGAGTGCCAGCATGTTCTATAACTGCATGACTTTCTTCCTGCCACGCTTGAGAGGTTCGCCATGCCTGTTACCGTCAACACCCTGAATGCCGACAACTTCCGCCACAGCCTCAACATCGATAACCACGAGTTGTTCACCGATCTGCCCAAAAGCCTGGGCGGTGACGACACCGCGCCCTCGCCCCACGACTATTTCGACGCAGCCCTGGCGTCGTGCAAGGCCCTGACCCTGAAGCTGTATGCGCAGAGAAAGGGCATCCCGCTGACCGGCGTAACCGTGGAAATCACCCACGACGACAGCGAAGAGCAAAAGGGCAAGTACCACCTCAACGTCAAGCTGACGCTCAAGGGCGTGCTCACCGATCAGCAACGCGACGAACTGCACCGCATCGCCGACCGCTGCCCGATACACAAGCTGATGACCACCGCCGAGGTGAGTATCGAGACGAAATTGTCGGAAGGTGCCTTCAGCCAATAGCGGCAACCTCCGGTCGAGCGGGTTATGCTCAGGGCTATCCAACCCGCTCCGACAGGGACGCACCATGACCACCCTCACCGTGATCCGCCCTCGCCTCGAAGATGTCGAAGGCCAGCCCATCCTGCGCCCGCTGCCATCGCGAGAATGCCGTAGCGTCGGGCCGTTCGTGTTTTTCGACCATATGCTGGCGACCCGCTATGCACCGGGCAGCGGCATGAATATCCGCCAGCATCCGCACATCGGCCTGTCGACCCTCACCTACCTGTTCGAAGGCACCTTGCAGCACAAGGACAGCCTCGGTTCGGACCAAATGGTTCAGGCCGGCGATGTGAGCTGGATGACCGCCGGCAGCGCGATTGCCCACGTCGAGCGCACGCCCGAAGCAATCAAGAGCAAGGGGTTCAGCCTGCATGGGCTGCAAGTGTGGCTCGCCTCCCCCAGGGACCACGAGAGCGGCCCGGGGCATTACAGCCACCATCCGGCAGCCAGCTTGCCCACCAGCGACAACCTGGGCGTGCAGATCCGCCTGATCGCCGGCAATGGCTTCTGCCTCAAATCACCGGTGCCGGTGCTGTCGCCCACGCTGTACGCCGATGTGCAGATGCAGACGGCCACCACCCTGCTGATCCCCGACGAGCATGAAGAACGCGCGGTGTATGTGCTGGAGGGTGACGTGCAGTTGGACGGTGAGCCGCTTGAGGCACACAGTCTGGTGGTGTTGCCGAGCGGACAGGCGATGACCCTGTCTGCCGACAGCGATTGTCACCTGGTGGTGTTCGGTGGCGCGCCGCTGGATGGGCCACGCCGGATCAACTGGAATTTTGTCGCGAGCGACCCGGCCGTGATCGAGCAGGCCCGGCAGCGTTGGGCGGCTGGGGATTGGCCAACGGTGCCCGGTGAAACCGAAAGAATTGAGTTGCCGGTGAGATAGCCGCCTGCTCCCACATTTAACCGCATTTACCCTGTAGGAATGCGCTCGAATGTGGGAGCTGGCTTGCTCGCGATGAGGCCAGGACAGACGCCAGAGACTTAGCCCTTGAACACTTCATCCAACAAGTTATGCATCGACTGGAAGGCCCGCGCAGCGGTCTTCGCGTCGTACATCATCATGCCCGGCACGTTGGCATGCGGGTCGGTGAAGGAATGCACCGCACCGCCATAGCTCAGCAGTTGCCAATCCACACCAGCCGCGTTCATCTCATCTTCGAACGCTGGCAGTTGTGCTTTCGGCACCAGCGGGTCGGAAGCACCATGCAACACCAGCACGGAGCCCTTGATGTTCTTCGCATCCGCCGGGTTTGGCGTGTCGAGGGTGCCGTGGAACGACACCGCAGCCTTCAACGCTGCGCCGGTGCGCGCCAGCTCCAGCGCACAGCAACCGCCGAAGCAGAAACCGAAGGTGGCCAACCTGGACGTATCCACCGCAGCTTCGCTCTGGCCTTGCAGTTGCGCTAACGCGGCCTGCATGCGCTTGTTCAGCAACGGGCGGTCATTCTTCAACGGCATCATCGCCGCACCGGCTTCATCGTTATTCGACGGGCGCACGGTTTGCCCGTACAGGTCGGCGATCAGCACCACGTAGCCTTTGCTGGCGACGCGCTTGGCAATCTCTTCGGCCCCTGCACTCACGCCCATCCAGTTCGGTGCCATCAACAGGCCCGGCAGCGGGCCGGTTTGGCTGGCATCGAAGGCCAGGCGGCTTTCATAAGACTGGCCATCAATCTGATAGACCACGGAACGCACAGTGACTTGGCTCATCATTTACTCCAGTTGAGGTTGCACAAGAACGAAAAAACCCGCCGAAGCGGGTTTTTCTACAACGGGGTTAAACCGACAGTTCAACCAACAGCTTGTTCAGTCGGCGCACATAGGCGGCCGGGTCTTTCAGGCTGTCGCCGGCAGCCAGGGCTGCCTGGTCGAAGAGGATGTGCGACAGGTCGCCAAAACGCTCTTCGCTCTGTTCGCCGTCGAGTTTCTCGATCAGCGGGTGAGCCGGGTTGAATTCGAAGATCGGCTTGGAGTCCGGCACCTTCTGACCGCTGGCTTCGAGGATCTGACGCATCTGCATGCCCAGGTCCTGCTCGCCGATGGCCAGGATCGCCGGGGAGTCGGTCAGACGGTGGGAAACCCGCACTTCGCTGACGGCGTCGCCCAGGGAGGCCTTGATCCGCTCAACCAGGCCTTCCTTGGACTTGGCCACTTCTTCAGCGGCTTTTTTGTCTTCTTCGGAATCCAGGTTGCCCAGGTCCAGGTCGCCACGCGCCACGTCGACGAAGGTCTTACCGTCGAATTCGCTGAGGTAGCTCATCAGCCACTCATCGATACGGTCGGTCAGCAGTAGCACTTCGATGCCTTTCTTGCGGAAGACTTCCAGGTGCGGGCTGTTCTTGACCTGAGCGTAGGTCTCACCGGTCAGGTAGTAGATCTTGTCCTGACCTTCCTTGGCGCGTGCCAGGTACTCGGCCAGGGACACCACCTGCTCGCCGTCTTCGCCCTGGGTGGAGGCAAAACGCAGCAGGCCGGCGATTTTTTCCTTGTTGGCGAAATCTTCCGCCGGGCCTTCTTTCATAACCTGGCCGAAGTTCTTCCAGAAGCCTTTGTATTGCTCAGGCTCGTTCTTCGCCAGTTTTTTCCAGCATGTCGAGGACGCGCTTGGTCAGCGCCGACTTCATGGAGTCGATGATCGGGTCTTTCTGCAGGATTTCCCGCGACACGTTCAGCGACAGGTCGTTGGAGTCGACCACGCCTTTGATAAAGCGCAGGTACAGCGGCAGGAACGATTCCGCCTGGTCCATCACGAACACGCGCTGCACGTAGAGCTTCAGGCCCTTTGGCGCTTCGCGCTGGTACAGGTCGAACGGCGCGCGGGCCGGTACGTAGAGCAGCGAGCTGTATTCCAGCTTGCCTTCGACCTTGTTGTGGCTCCAGCTCAGCGGGTTTTCGTAGTCGTGCCCGATGTGCTTGTAGAACTCCTGGTATTCCTCGTCCTTGATCTCGGTACGCGGACGGGTCCACAGAGCGCTGGCGCGGTTGACGGTTTCCCACTCAACGGCCGGTGCTTCTTCGCCTTCGGCGGCGGCCTGCTCTTTCGGCAATTCGATCGGCAGGGCGATGTGGTCGGAATACTTCTTGATGATGTTGCGCAGGCGCCAGCCATCGGCAAATTCGTCTTCACCGGGTTTCAGGTGCAGCACGATGCGCGTACCGCGATCAGCCTTGTCGAGGGTAGCGACTTCAAACTCGCCCTCGCCTTTCGAAGACCAATGCACGCCTTCGCTGGCGTCAAGGCCGGCGCGGCGGCTGAACACTTCAACCTTGTCGGCGACGATGAAGGCCGAGTAGAAGCCCACGCCGAACTGGCCGATCAGGTGCGAATCTTTCTTCTGGTCGCCCGAAAGGTGCTTCATGAAATCGGCAGTGCCGGATTTGGCGATGGTCCCCAGGTGGGTGATCGCATCCTCACGGCTCATGCCGATACCGTTGTCTTCGAGGGTGACGGTCTTGGCGTCTTTGTCGAAGCTCACGCGGATTTTCAGTTCGGCGCCGCCTTCCAGCAACTCCGGCTTGGACAGGGCTTCGAAACGTAATTTGTCGACAGCGTCAGAGGCGTTCGAGATCAACTCGCGAAGGAAAATTTCCTTGTTGGAATACAGCGAATGGATCATGAGGTGCAGCAGTTGCTTCACCTCGGTCTGGAAGCCCAGGGTTTCCTTTTGAGTTTCCACACTCATGGTCATCAAACTCCAATTGGATGGCAGTGGCCGCGCCCTGAAGGGTTGGCGGCGGGTTGTCATCAAAGTTGGGGGCTAAGACCAGGATTTCAAGGGCGGGACACTTCTCCGATCTTGAAATGCGCGCGGGCGGTGGCGATGGGTTCGGCCGCGGTGCTTTGCCAGGCGGTGATCGACACGTTCGCCACCCGTCGACCCTGGCGCCAGACCTGGCACTTGGCGTAAGTGTCGCGAAACTGGCCGGCACGCAGGTAATCCAGGGAAAAGTCGATGATTTTCGGCAGGCCCGGTGCGCCGGTGAACACCAGCAGGTGCAACGCGGCGCAGAGTTCCATAAAGCCTGCAATCACACCGCCGTGCAGCGCCGGTAATATCGGGTTACCAATGTTGTCCTTGTTGGCCGGCAGGCGGAACAGCAGCTCATCGCCTATCCGCGTGCATTCGATGCCGATCAGCTTGGCGTAGGGGATCAGATCGAGCAGCGCCTTGTAGTTACCGTGCTCATGGGCCTGCTCCAGACGTGTCTTGAAGTGATGTGTCATACCTGTTCTCCCGTGACTGTACTGCCCAGCCCCTGCGCGCCCTTGAGGCGCTTGCCCATACGCATGAACGTCCCCACCGTGTGGGCGACGGGTTGTTGCGGGTCATCCTGGTAAGCGAAACCACGGGTGAAAATCACGTCGGTGGTCACCCGGTAGCACTGGGCAAAACCATACACCGGCTTGTGCGGTTCGGCGGGATGCATGTAGTCGATGCGCAGGTCGAGGGTCGGGCACACCTCGAACTCCGGCAACACGCACAGGGTGGCCATGCCGCAGGCGGTGTCCATCAGCGAGGTCAATGCGCCACCATGGATCACGCCCGTCTGGGGATCACCCACGATCATCGGGCTGTAGGGCAGAACCAGGGTAATCCCCTCTTCGCTGGCTTGATGAACGGTAATGCTCAGCACCTGGCAATGGCGCAACGCTGAAATAAAGCGCTTGGCACGCTCTAACAAGGGATTTTCGGTCATTCGGTTCAGACTCTGATGAATGTGGGTCCGGCGCAGTATGGACCGTCGGAAAAAGTTCCTTGGGAAAATGCTTTATATATCTGTGGGATATAAGGAACTAATGCTGGCCCCATGTGCTCGAAAGGCCAGTAGATATCTTCACTAAGGAGAAACACCCAATGCGCAAGACTTTAGCTATTTCCATGATGCTGGCCGCTGCCCTCGGTCTCGCTGCCTGCGACAAGAAATCCGAAAACAAAGCCCAAGATGCCGCCGCGCACTCTGAGCAAGCTCAGAAAGATATGGCTGCAGCACAGGATAAAGTGAACGAAGCTGCGAAAGAAAACGGCGATGCTGCCAAAGCTCAGGCCGAATCGAACAAAGCCGCAGCACAAGAAGCAGCACCTGCTACCCCAGCAACCGGTTCTTGATACCGGGGCTTGAAATAGCTTGGCTGCAAAAAGAAAGCCCGCTTAGATAGCGGGCTTTACTTTGTCTGCTGTTGGCGCGCAGTGCGATAAACCGGCGCTATGCCTGCAGCGCTTTACGCCACCGGGTCTTTGGCCACGTCCGGCAGCGACGTATCGGTCTGCGTATACACCATCACTTGCAGCACGTCGGAATGAAACTCTCGGCGATACAGCACCAACACCACCCCGGCGCTCATCGACATGAACAGCCAGGGGCTGACAAACCATGCCAGCATGGTCATCCCGAAGTAATAAGCGCGCAGGCCAAAGTTGAACTGGTTGGCCGCCATCGAAATCACCCGCGCCGCCCGCAGGGCAAACGCCTTGCGCTCCTGCTCCGACACATGCCGCTCACCGATCATCGGCGCCGACCCCACCAGCACCGCGGCAAAGTTGTACTGGCGCATGCACCAGCTGAACGTGAAGAACGCGTAGACGAACACCAGTGCCAGGCACAGCAGCTTGATCTCCGACATACCCTGGGATGCCTGCTGCACCAGGGGAATATCGGCCAGCAATGAAACCGCCCGCTCCGAGGCGCCCAACACGGTGAGAATGCCCGCAAGGATGATCAAGGTGCTGGAGGCGAAGAACGACGCGTTGCGCTCAAGATTGCCAATCACACTGGCGTCGGCGATGCGGTTGTCACGCAGCAGCATGCGACGCATCCAGTCTTCGCGATACAGGTGCAGCACGCTGGCCAGACAGGCAGTGTCGCGGGCTTTCCAGGTGGCATAACGGGTGTAGCCGCCCCAACAGAGGACGAACCAGAGGGCGGCAAGCAAGTGGATCAGGTTGGCTTCGATAAACGGCATGCGGGTCCTTATACACGACAGATTTCATGAACCCGGTTAAGTGTGGGCGCCGGGTTCCAGCTTGAGCTTTGCGTTACTCCTTCGACGTTAGCCCACGGAAAAAGGCACTGCCCGCCGCCCATAAAAAATGCCCCGTATCAATCGATACGGGGCATTTCAATACAGCCTGAAGCCGGGGGTTACGCGACCGCTTCGCTGCGCTTGCCCAGCATGCGGTCAACCACCACCGCGACCACCAGCATCATCACCGATGGCACCAGCCACGCCAGGCCCTGCTCGCTCAACGGCAGGTTGGCCAATTGCGACGGCATCCAGCCCGCCAGGCCGGCGCCCTTGAGCGCATCGATGCAGCCGAAGATGAACGACACCAACATCACCGGGCCAACGATGCGGCTCTGCTCCTGCCAGAAGTCTTTGCAGAAGCTCAAAGCCACCAGCACGATGCATGGCGGGTAGATCGCAGTGAGCACCGGGATCGAAAACGCGATCAGTTTGGTCAGGCCCAGGTTGGACACGAACAGCGAGAACAGCGCCAGGATCACCACCAGGGTCTTGTAGGACAGCGGCAGGATCCGGCTGAAGTACTCGGCGCAGGCACAGGTCAGGCCGACGGCGGTGACCAGGCAGGCCAGGGAGATCAGCACGGCCAGGAAGCCACTGCCCAGGGAACCAAAGGTGTGTTGCACGTAGGCGTGCAGGACAGCGGCGCCATTGGCGGCACCGGCGGCGATCTCATGGCTGCCCGCCCCGAGGCGGAACAGGCTGACATACACCAACGCCAGGCCGACGCCGGCAATCAGCCCGGCAATGATCGCGTAGCGGGTGATCAATTTAGGCGATTCGACACCACGGGAACGGATCGCGTTGACGATCACGATACCGAACACCAGCGCGCCCAGGGTATCCATGGTCAGGTAACCATTGATAAAGCCTTGGGAGAACGGCGCGGCCACGTATTCCGGGTTGGCGACGCCCACGTCACCGGCCGGCAAGGCAAACGCGGCGATACCAAGGATGGACAGCGCGATGATTTTCAGCGGCGCCAGGAAACGGCCCACGGTGTCCAACAGACGGCCCGGGTACAGGGAGACGAAAAACACCACCAGAAAGTACACCGCGCTGTAGAGGAACAGCGCCAGCGGGCTTTCACCGGTCAACGGCGCCAGGCCCACTTCAAAGGACACGGTCGCGGTACGCGGGGTGGCGAACAGCGGCCCTACCGCCAGATACGCTGCCGCCGCCAGCAGGCCACCGGCGATCTTGCCGATCGGGCTGCTCAACGCATCCATACCACCACCGACCTTGGCCAGGGCGATCACGGTGACCACCGGAAGCCCGACTGCGGTGATCAGGAAACCCAACGCCGCCATCCAGACATGGGGCCCGGACTGCAAACCAACGATAGGCGGGAAGATGATGTTGCCGGCCCCTACAAACAGGGCAAAAGTCATGAAGCCCAACGCCAGGATGTCCTGACTTTTCAACACTTTCATTTGAGGAAATACCACACTACTGAATCGGAATTTAGAGAGGGCTTCCCTATGGATGAGGGAAATGCTGCCGGCCCTTGTGGGCACCGACCGGTCTAGCGCGCGGCTTCCTTTTGGGATGCGAGCGCTTAAAGAGGCGGCAAGGTTACAGAATTTGGCCGATAAACGCACTGTTGCAGGGCGAACTGTCCGATAAGCGACATTGGAATGTCGTGTTTTCATACTTAATGTGGCGATACAGACAAAAAATGTGGGAGGGAGCTTGCTCCCGATAGCGGAGGTTCAATCACATCATCAGTGACTGAGCCACCGCTATCAGGAGCAAGCCCCCTCCCACATGGGACCACGTACATTTCAATAAATGGGCCGCCCAGAATGCACAAAGGCCACCCGAAGGTGGCCTTTGCTGGTGAAGCGTCAGTTAAGCGCGAGGCTTACTTGACTGCCCAACCGGTCAGCTCGGCCAGGGCCTTGCCGATGTCTGCCAGCGAACGCACGGTTTTTACGCCTGCGTCTTGCAGTGCAGCGAATTTCTCGTCTGCAGTGCCTTTGCCGCCAGAGATGATTGCGCCAGCATGGCCCATGCGCTTGCCAGCAGGGGCAGTCACACCAGCGATGTAGGAAACAACCGGCTTGGTCACGTGGGCCTTGATGTAGGCAGCCGCTTCTTCTTCAGCCGAACCGCCGATCTCACCGATCATGACGATCGCTTCGGTCTTCGGGTCTTCCTGGAACAGCTTCAGGATGTCGATGAAGTTCGAGCCTGGGATCGGGTCACCGCCGATGCCGACGCAAGTCGACTGACCGAAACCGGCGTCAGTGGTCTGCTTCACAGCTTCGTAGGTCAGGGTGCCGGAACGGGAAACGATACCGACTTTACCTGGCAAGTGAATGTGACCAGGCATGATGCCGATCTTGCATTCGCCTGGAGTGATCACGCCTGGGCAGTTAGGACCGATCAGGACCACGCCCAGCTCGTCGCACTTGACCTTGGCATCCAGCATATCCAGGGTAGGAATGCCTTCGGTGATGCACACGATCAGCTTGATGCCGCCGAACGCCGCTTCCAGGATCGAGTCTTTGCAGAAAGGAGCCGGAACGTAGATCACGCTGGCGGTCGCGCCAGTGGCAGCTACTGCGTCTTTAACGGTGTTGAACACTGGCAGGCCCAGGTGCTCGGTGCCGCCTTTGCCCGGAGTTACACCACCAACCATCTTGGTGCCGTATTCGATGGCTTGCTGGGTGTGGAAGCTACCTTGCGAACCGGTAATACCCTGGCAGATAACTTTGGTGTCTTTATTGATCAGGACGCTCATTATTTGCCCTCCGCAGCTTTGACAACTTGTTGAGCAGCGTCGGTCAGGCTGGTAGCCGCGATGATGTTCAAACCGCTTTCTGCCAGTACTTTAGCGCCCAGTTCAGCGTTGTTACCTTCAAGGCGAACAACAACCGGGATTTTCACGCCGACTTCTTTCACTGCACCGATGATGCCTTCGGCAATCATGTCGCAACGAACGATGCCGCCGAAGATGTTGACCAGTACTGCAGCGACGTTGGAGTCGGACAGGATGATCTTGAAGGCTTCGGTTACGCGTTCTTTGGTAGCACCACCGCCCACGTCGAGGAAGTTGGCTGGTTTGCCGCCATGCAGGTTGACGATGTCCATGGTACCCATGGCCAGGCCGGCACCGTTGACCATGCAGCCGATGTTACCTTCCAGGGCTACGTAGTTCAGTTCGAACTTGGCAGCGTGCGCTTCGCGCGGATCGTCTTGCGACGGATCGTGGAAAGTCTTCAGCTTAGGCTGACGGTACATGGCGTTGGCGTCGATGTTGATCTTGGCGTCGAGGCAATGCAGATCGCCGTCAGCCTTGATCACCAGCGGGTTCACTTCCAGCAGGGCCAGATCGTGATCCTGGAACAGTTTGGCCAGACCTACGAAGATCTTGGCGAACTGGGCAACTTGCTTGCCTTCCAGACCCAGCTGGAAAGCCAGCTCGCGACCCTGGAATGGCTGAGCGCCAACCAGTGGATCGATAGTGGCTTTCAGAATTTTTTCAGGGGTATCGTGAGCGATCTTCTCGATGTCCACGCCACCTTCGGTGGAAGCCATGAACACGATGCGACGGCTCGAACGGTCAACGACAGCGCCCAGGTACAGCTCTTTAGCGATATCAGTGCACGATTCAACCAGGATCTTGGTGACTGGCTGGCCATTGGCATCAGTCTGGTAAGTCACCAGACGCTTGCCCAGCCACTGCTGTGCGAAGGCCTTGGCGTCTTCTTTGCTGCGAACCAGCTTAACGCCGCCCGCTTTACCGCGACCACCTGCGTGAACCTGGGCTTTTACAACCCATTCGGTCCCGCCGATTTTATCGCAAGCTTCTGCTGCTGCTTCCGGGGTGTCTACTGCGTAGCCCTGGGATACTGGCAGGCCGTATTCAGCGAACAGCTGCTTACCCTGATACTCGTGAAGATTCATGCTTTTTACCGTCTTCGTTAGGTACTGCGCATTCGGCGCTGCGCTCATTATGAGTGCCGCGCCACCTGTGACTGCTGCTTACGCAACTTGCCGGACTCAAGCCCGGTCAAGCTGCGCAAGACTGCGTCCAGCGGATATTCCGCGGTGAGTCTTGCGCGCAAGGCTCACGACGGGCAACCGCCGTGGTTTCTTATTATCTCGTTTTAGCGCTTCTTCTTGTTCGCGATGTGAATGGCATGACCATTCACTGCCAGCGCGGCTTCGTGCAATGCTTCGGACAGGGTCGGATGGGAGAAAACCATCATGCCGATGTCCTCGGCACTGGTGCCGAATTCCATACCGATTGCGCCCTGCTGGACCAGTTCTGCTGCGCCTGGGCCAATCACATGGACGCCCAATACGCGGTCAGTCTTGGCATCAGCGATGACTTTGACAAAACCACCGGTGTCGTTGGCTGCCATGGCACGACCAGAAGCAGCGAACGGGAAGGTGCCGACGTTAACTTCAACGCCTTCAGCTTTCAACTGCTGTTCGTTCTTGCCGACCCATGCAATTTCCGGGTGGGTATAGATAACCGATGGGACCAGGTCGTAGTTCATCTGGGTTTTGTGGCCCTTGATGCGCTCGACAACCATGATGCCTTCTTCGGAAGCCTTGTGCGCCAGCATCATGCCGCGAACCACGTCACCAATGGCGTAGACGCCTGGAACGGTGGTAGCGCAGTGATCGTCAACGTGGATGAAACCACGCTCGTCGATGTTCACGCCGCTGTCGGCTGCCAGCAGGTCGGTGGTCACTGGACGGCGACCAACGGCTACGATCAGCTTGTCGAAGGTGATGGTCTGTTCGCCATCCTTGTCGGTGTAGGTCACGACCACTTCTTCGCCGTTGACCTTCGAGCCGGTCACGCGAGCGCCCAGCTTGATGTCCAGACCCTGTTTGGTCAGGGTTTTCAGGGCTTCCTTGGACACTGCGGTGTCAGCAGCCAGCAGGAACGTGTCCAGGGCTTCGAGCACAGTGACCTGGGAACCCAGGCGGGACCAGACCGAACCCAGTTCCAGGCCGATCACGCCGGCGCCGATCACGCCCAGACGCTTGGGAACTGCTTGGAATTCCAGGGCGCCGGTCGAATCAACGATGACTTTCTGGTCAACAGGTGCTGGTGGAATGTCGATCGGACGCGAACCTGGAGCCAGGATCACGTTTTCGGCTTCGATGATTTCGACCGAACCGTCCGGCTTGGTGATTTCAACTTTCTTGCCAGCCAGCAGCTTGCCGTGGCCTTGCAGGGAAGTTACGCCGTTGGCCTTGAACAGGGTGGCAACGCCGGAGGTCAGGCCTTTGACGATGTTGGCTTTACGGCCAACCATCGCGGGTACGTCCATGGTCACGCCAGCGTGGCTGATGCCGTGGATGGCAAAACCGCTTTGCGCTTCGTGGAATTTCCAGGAGCTGTCCAGCAGCGCCTTGGAAGGAATGCAACCAACGTTCAGGCAAGTACCGCCCAGTGCCAGTTTGCCTTCCTTGTCGGTGTATTTTTCGATGCAAGCAGTCGAGAGGCCCAGTTGTGCGGCCTTGATAGCGGCAACATAGCCGCCAGGACCTGCACCAATCACTACAACGTCAAATTTCTGCGACATGAAAATAGTTCCTCTATTTAGCAGCAAGCTGTCAAGCCGCAGGCCCCAAGCCCGACTGCCGTATCCGGCAGCCTGTCACTTGAGGCCCGCAGCTGCTTCTATCAGATATCCAGCAGCAGACGAGCTGGGTCTTCCAGCAGGTTCTTGATGGTCACCAGGAAAGTCACGGCTTCTTTACCATCGATCAGGCGGTGATCGTAAGACAGCGCCAGGTACATCATCGGACGGATCACGACTTGGCCGTTGATGGCCATCGGACGCTGGATGATGTTGTGCATGCCCAGGATCGCAGCTTGCGGCGGGTTGACGATCGGAGTCGACATCATCGAACCGAAGGTACCACCGTTGGTGATGGTGAAGGTGCCGCCGGTCATCTCGTCGATGGTCAGCTTGCCGTCACGGGCTTTCTTGCCGAAGCCGGCGATGCCGCCTTCGATTTCAGCCAGGCTCATCAGCTCGGCGTTACGCAGAACCGGAACCACCAGGCCGCGGTCGCTGGACACGGCAACGCCGACGTCTGCATAACCATGGTAAACGATGTCGCTGCCGTCGATGGAAGCGTTGACTGCCGGGAAGCGTTTCAGCGCTTCGGTGGCCGCTTTCACGAAGAACGACATGAAGCCCAGGCGCACGCCGTTGTGGCTCTTCTCGAACAGGTCCTTGTACTTCGAACGCAGGGCCATGACTTCGGTCATGTCGACTTCGTTGAAGGTGGTCAGCATCGCCATGTTCGACTGTGCTTCAACCAGACGCTTGGCCACGGTGGCACGCACGCGGGTCATCGGCACGCGCTTCTCGGTGCGGTCGCCAGCGGCGAACACAGGAGCAGCGGCAGCAGGTGCTGCAGCCTTGGCGGGTGCGGCAGCTGGAGCGTTTTTCTTGGCTTCAACGGCAGCAACCACGTCTTCCTTGGTCACACGGCCGTCTTTGCCGGTGCCTTTGATGGAAGCCAGGTTGATGCCGTTCTCTTCGGCCAGCTGACGAGCAGCCGGTGCGGCGATTGGATCTTCGCCACCCGCCGCCGGAGCGGCAGCTGGAGCAGAAGCAGCAACAGCCGGTGCAGCGGCAGCCGGAGCGGCAGCAGCGCTGCCCGCTTCGATCGAGCCCAGTACCTGGTTGGACAGGACGGTATCGCCTTCGTTGGCAATGATCGCGCCCAACACGCCGTCAGCTTCAGCCAACACTTCCAGAACGACTTTGTCGGTCTCGATGTCGACGATCAGTTCGTCACGCTTTACAGCCTCGCCTGGTTTCTTGTGCCAAGTGGCAATGGTGCCATCGGCAACCGATTCCGGGAATGTCGGGGCTTTGATTTCGATAGCCATTATCTGTGGGTCCTTAAAATTCGGTTTCAGTCAGCGCGAAGGCGTTAAACAGTGAAAGCATCTTGCAGGAGTTTTTCCTGCTGCTCGGCGTGCATCGATGCATAACCACAGGCAGGCGCGGCAGAAGCATCGCGACCGGCGTATTCCAGGCCCAGGGCCTTGTTGTGGTTACCAATGCTGCGACGCAGATGATGCTGGCTGCTGTACCAGGCGCCCTGGTTCATCGGTTCTTCCTGACACCACACTACATGAGTGAGGTTGGTGTAAGGCGCGATGATCTCCATGAGGTCATCTTCCGGGAACGGGTAAAGCTGCTCGATACGCACGATGGCGATGTCTTCGCGGCCTTCGGCACGGCGTTTTTCCAGCAAATCGTAGTAGACCTTGCCGCTGCACAGGATCAGGCGAGTGACCTTGGCCGCGTCCAGTGTATCGATTTCTGGAATAACGGTCTGGAACGAGCCTTCCGCCAGATCTTCCAGGGTCGAGATGGCCAATTTATGACGCAACAGCGATTTCGGCGTCAGCACTACCAGCGGCTTGCGCAGTGGGCGAATGACCTGGCGACGCAGCAAGTGGTAGATCTGGGCCGGGGTAGTCGGCACGCACACCTGGATGTTGTGCTCGGCGCACAGCTGCAGGTAACGCTCCAGACGGGCCGAGGAGTGCTCCGGACCCTGACCTTCATAACCGTGTGGCAGCAGCATGGTCAGACCGCACAGACGGCCCCACTTGTGCTCGCCGCTGGTGATGAACTGGTCGATAACCACCTGGGCACCGTTGGCGAAGTCGCCGAACTGGGCTTCCCAGATCACCAGCGCGTTAGGCGTGGTGGTCGAGTAACCGTATTCGAACGCCAGTACGGCTTCTTCGGACAGGAACGAATCGTACAGGTCGAAACGTGGCTGGCCTTCGTACAGGTGTTGCAGCGGGATGTAGGTGCCTGCGTCTTTCTGGTTGTGCAGAACCGCGTGACGGTGCGAGAACGTACCACGGCCGATGTCCTGGCCGGTCATGCGGATCGGGTGACCTTCGAACGCCAGGGTCGCATACGCCATGGTTTCGGCGTAACCCCAGTTGATCGGCAGGCCGCCGGCTTGCATCTTCTGACGGTCTTCGTAGATCTTCGCGACCTGGCGCTGTACGACGAAGCCGTCAGGAATTTCCAGCAGCTTGGCAGACAGTTCCTGCAGAGTCTTCAGATCGAACGACGTATCGTGACGCGCAGTCCAGGCGTGGCCCAGGTACGGACGCCAGTCGACGAACAGCTCTTTGTTCGGCTCTTTGACCAGGCTTTTTACAACATGCAGACCGTTGTCCAACGCGTTGCGGTATTCGTCGACTTTCGCCTGAACACGCGCTTCGTCAACCACACCGGCCTTGGTCAGGCTTTCGGCGTACAGCTCACGGGTGGTGCGCTGCTTGGTGATCTGCTGGTACATCAACGGCTGGGTGCCGCTTGGTTCGTCCGCTTCGTTGTGACCGCGACGGCGGTAGCAAACCAGGTCGATCACCACGTCACGCTTGAACTGCATGCGGTAGTCGACAGCCAGTTGGGTCACGAACAGCACGGCTTCCGGATCATCACCATTCACATGGAGGATCGGCGCCTGGATCATCTTGGCAACGTCGGTGGCGTACTCGGTGGAACGCGCGTCCAACGGGTTGCTGATGGTGAAGCCCACCTGGTTGTTGATGACGATGTGAACAGTACCGCCGGTCTTGAAGCCGCGGGTCTGCGACATCTGGAAGGTTTCCAGGACCACGCCTTGACCGGCGAATGCCGCGTCGCCGTGGATGGAAATCGGCAGAACCTTCTCACCGGTCGCGTCGTTACGACGATCCTGGCGAGCGCGCACCGAACCCTCGACCACTGGAGAAACGATTTCCAGGTGGGACGGGTTGAAGGCCATGGCCAGGTGAACTTCACCGCCGGTGGTCATCACGTTGGACGAGAAGCCCTGGTGGTATTTAACGTCACCGGAACCCAGCTCGACCTTTTTCTTGCCTTCGAACTCGTCGAACAAGTCGCGCGGGTTCTTGCCGAAGGTGTTGACCAGCACGTTGAGACGGCCACGGTGGGCCATGCCGATCACGATTTCCTTGGTGCCGTAGGAGCCGGAACGCTGGATCAGCTCGTCGAGCATCGGAATCAGGCTCTCGCCGCCTTCCAGGCCGAAACGCTTGGTGCCCGGGTATTTGGTGCCCAGGTATTTTTCGAGGCCTTCGGCTGCGGTCACGCGCTCAAGCAGGTGGCTGCGCACATCGGCAGACAACACCGGACGGCCACGCACGCCTTCCAGGCGATGCTGGAACCAGTGACGCTGTTCGGAGTCGGTGATGTGCGTGAACTCAGCGCCAATGGTGCGGCAATATGTCTGCTGCAACGCTTCGTGAATTTCGCGTAGGCTCGCTTCCTCTTTGCCGATGAACAGGTCTCCGGCACGGAAGGTCGTATCAAGATCGGCATTGGTCAAGCCGTAATGATTGATCGACAGGTCTGCAGGTGCAGGACGCTTCCAGAGCCCCAGCGGGTCGAGCTGGGCCGCCTGGTGGCCGCGCATACGGTAGGCCTGGATCAGTCGCAGTACTTCAACTTGCTTCTTCTCATGCTCACTGCTCACACTTCCGGCGGAAACCGGTTGGGCGCGGCGCTGGTTCTTTGCCAGCAGCACGAACTGATCGCGAATTGTTGCGTGCGATACATCGGTGGCAGCGTTGCCGTCTGAAGACAACGTCTGAAATTTGGTGCGCCATTCTTCTGGCACAGCGTTAGGGTCGTGCAGGTAGAGCTCATAAAGCTCTTCCACATAGGCAGCGTTACCACCTGAAAGATAGCCGCTGTTCCACATGCGCTGCATCACGCTTTCTTGCATGCTTGGTCACCCTCGATTTGGGGACACCACCGGCGGCGACACCGAGTTTGCTTGCAAAAGGCCAAGTGCAGCGACCAAAACAAGCCACTTAGGATCACGCTGATAGTTCGGGTACCAACCCGAATGCCCCTGCTTGTCTCATTTCTTCAAAATAAGAGCCGCGGCTTTGTAAGTCGCTGCTCAAGTTAAGACTACGGCGCCGGTTGAAGCCTGCGCCGTAGCATTTACGGGCACAACGGTCCTGCTTTGCTACAACGTCAATTACACGCCGCTTTGCAGCAGCATGTTACGGATGTGACCAATGGCCTTAGTCGGGTTCAGGCCTTTAGGACATACGTTGACGCAATTCATGATCCCGCGGCAGCGGAATACGCTGAACGGGTCATCCAGTGAAGCCAGACGCTCGGAGGTCTGGGTGTCACGACTGTCTGCCAGGAAGCGATATGCTTGCAGCAGAGCAGCCGGGCCCAGGAATTTGTCCGGGTTCCACCAGAAGGATGGGCACGACGTCGAGCAGCAAGCGCACAGGATGCACTCGTACAGGCCGTCGAGCTTCTCGCGCTCTTCCGGGGACTGCAGACGCTCGATGGCCGGAGCCGGCGTATCGTTCTGCAGGAATGGCTTAACCTTCTCGTATTGCTTGTAGAAGATGCTCATATCGACGACCAGGTCACGGATAACCGGCAAACCTGGCAGAGGACGAATGATCAGCTTGTTGCCTTTGACCACGGCGGACAGCGGCGTGATGCACGCCAGGCCGTTCTTGCCGTTGATGTTCATGCCGTCGGAGCCGCAAACACCTTCACGGCAAGAGCGACGATAGGAGAACCCTTCGTCCTGCTCTTTGATCAGGGCCAGCACATCCAGCACCATCAAGTCTTTACCACCGGTATTGACCTGGAATTCCTGCATGAACGGCGCAGCGTCCCGATCAGGGTTGTAGCGATACACACTGACTTTCAACATGGCAGCCACCCTTAGTAAGTCCGAATTTTCGGTTCAAACATCGGAACCGTCTTCGGCGAGAAGTTAACGGCACGCTTGGTGACGCGCTTTTCACCCGGGAAGTAGAGGGTGTGGCACAGCCAGTTTTCATCGTCACGGTCTTCGTAGTCTTCACGAGCGTGAGCACCGCGGGACTCTTTACGAACCTCGGCGGCAATCGCAGTCGCTTCAGCCACTTCCAACAGGTTTTGCAGCTCAAGGGCTTCGATACGAGCGGTGTTGAACGCCTGGCTCTTATCGTTGATCTTGACGTTGGCGATGCGCTTGCGCAGGTCAGCCAGCAGGGCAATACCCTTCTGCATGTATTCGCCGGTACGGAATACACCGAAGTAGTTCTGCATGCAGCTTTGCAGCTCGCGACGCAGGGTAGCCACGTCTTCGCCTTCGGTACGCTCGTTCAGAGCGGACAGACGCGCCAGGGCAGCTTCGATGTTGGCGTCGGTAGCGTCATCGTATTCGATGCCGTCGGTCAGCGCCTTTTCCAGGTGCAGGCCGGCAGCGCGGCCGAAGACCACCAGGTCGAGCAGCGAGTTGCCGCCCAGACGGTTGGCGCCGTGTACCGATACGCAAGCCACTTCGCCCACCGCGAACAGACCATGGATGATCTCGTCCACGCCGTCGGCGTTCTGGGTGATTGCCTGGCCATGGATGTTGGTCGGCACGCCGCCCATCATGTAGTGGCAAGTCGGAACAACCGGAACCGGAGCAACCACCGGGTCAACGTGCGCGAAGGTCTTGGACAGTTCGCAGATACCTGGCAGGCGGCTGTGCAGCACTTCCTCGCCGAGGTGATCGAGCTTGAGCAGCACGTGGTCGCCGTTCGGGCCACAGCCGTTGCCGGCGATGATTTCCTTGACCATGGAACGGGCTACAACGTCACGACCGGCAAGGTCTTTCGCGTTCGGAGCATAACGCTCCATGAAACGCTCACCGTGCTTGTTGATCAGGTAGCCACCTTCACCACGGCAACCTTCGGTGACGAGTACACCGGCGCCGGCGATGCCGGTTGGGTGGAACTGCCACATTTCAATGTCTTGCACCGGCACGCCGGCACGCAGCGCCATGCCAACGCCGTCGCCGGTGTTGATCAGTGCGTTGGTGGTCGAGGCGTAGATACGACCTGCACCGCCAGTCGCCAGAACGGTAGCCTTGGCGCGAATGTAGGTGGTTTCACCGGTTTCGATGCAGATAGCGATCACGCCGACGAATGCGCCGTCCTGGTTTTTTACCAGGTCAACCGCGTAGTACTCGTTCAGGAACGTGGTGCCGGCTTTCAGGTTGCCCTGATACAGGGTGTGCAGCAGCGCGTGACCGGTACGGTCGGACGCGGCGCAAGTACGGGCAGCCTGGCCGCCTTTACCGTAATCCTTCGACTGACCGCCGAATGGACGCTGGTAGATACGACCTTGCTCGGTACGCGAGAACGGCAGACCCATGTGGTCCAGCTCGAACACGGCGGCCGGGCCTTCCTGACACATGTATTCGATAGCGTCCTGGTCACCGATATAGTCGGAACCCTTGACGGTATCGTACATGTGCCAGCGCCAGTCATCGTTCGGGTCGGCGGAGGCGATGGCGCAGGTGATGCCACCCTGGGCCGATACGGTGTGGGAACGCGTCGGGAACACCTTGGTGATCACGGCAGTCTTGTGACCACCCTGAGCCAGTTGCAGCGCTGCGCGCATGCCGGCGCCGCCGCCACCAATGATGATGGCGTCGAAGGAAATAGTTGGAATGTTAGCCATGGATCAGATACCCCAAAGAATCTGCACACCCCAGACGAAGTAAGCGAACATCGCGACGCCGCATACTGCCTGGAAGAGAAACCGTACTGCTGTCGCAGACTTGCCCAGCGCCATCGGCGTCAGGTAGTCGGTCGAAATGGTCCACATGCCGACCCAGGCGTGAGCGCCCAGGGCTACAAGGGCCAGCAGACTGAAGATTCGCATCGCATTGTGGGAAAACAGGCCATGCCATTGCTCATAGCCGATGCCCGGATTGGCGACGAGGTATCCGATCAGGAAAATGAAATAAGCCGCGAGAACGACCGCAGACACACGCTGTGCCATCCAGTCATAGAGGCCCGAACGCGACAGATTCGTTACGCTGGTTACCATATCCAAACTCCTGCCAGAACGATCAGCGCCACGGAAACGGCGATGACGATTTTCGAGCCCAGGCGGCCGCCTTCCAGCGTCTCACCGATGCCCATATCCATGATCAAGTGGCGCACGCCGGCTACCAAGTGATACAGCAGAGCGGACAAGAGGCCCCATGCTACGAACTTGGCCAGCGGACTGGTCAAGCATGCCTTCACCTCGGCATAACCTTCCTCGGAACCCAGGGATTTGCTCAATGCATAAAGCATGAAGCCCAGGCCCAGGAAGAGGATGATGCCGGAAACACGGTGCAGGAACGACGTAACGCCGGTGATGGGGAGTTTGATGGTCCTTAGGTCTAGGTTTACAGGTCGTTGGCTATTCACGGCTTTTTTTCACACTGAAGAGCCCCTAACAATCAGGGCAAAGTTGTTGGGGAGCGGACTGGTCAGGTAACACCACCCAGGGAGTGCGACCCCCAATGAAAGCAAGCCCAAAAGCCCTTGGCGGTCGGTGGCCGAGTATAGACAGTTAGGTTACTAATGACAACGCGCTGACCTCACCCTAATAGCGCATTGCGTTGGCAGGATAAAAGGCGTAAATGGCGGTAAATTTCGAGGAAAAAGTCCGGTTAAAGCCTTCTGGGGCAAGACTTTAGGCAAATTGACATCTGAATTTATCTCACTATAGTGGTGCGGGCCCTGCGTGGGGGGTCTGTCTGATGATTTGAAGCATAAATAGGAGGCCACATGGCTGACAAAAAAGCGCAGTTGATCATCGAGGGCGCAGCCCCCGTCGAGCTGCCCATTTTAACCGGCACCGTTGGTCCTGATGTTATCGACGTACGGGGCCTGACGGCCACGGGCCGTTTCACTTTCGACCCAGGTTTCATGTCGACCGCCTCATGCGAGTCGAAGATTACCTATATTGATGGCGATAATGGCATTTTGCTGCATCGGGGCTACCCGATCGAGCAACTGGCTGAGAAATCGGACTACCTGGAAACCTGCTATCTGCTACTAAATGGCGAGTTGCCAACCGCCGAGCAGAAAGCCCAGTTTGTCAGTACTGTAAAGAACCACACCATGGTTCACGAGCAGTTGAAGACGTTCTTCAACGGCTTCCGTCGCGACGCCCACCCGATGGCCGTCATGTGCGGCGTGGTCGGCGCCCTGTCGGCCTTCTATCACGACTCCCTCGACATCAATAACCCGCAGCATCGCGAAATCTCCGCGATCCGCCTGGTTGCCAAGATGCCGACCCTGGCCGCAATGGTTTACAAGTACTCCATGGGGCAACCCATGATGTACCCGCGCAACGACCTGACTTACGCGGAAAACTTCCTGCACATGATGTTCAACACCCCGTGCGAGATCAAACCGATCAGCCCGGTGCTCGCCAAGGCAATGGACCGGATCTTCATCCTCCATGCCGACCACGAGCAGAACGCCTCCACCTCTACCGTGCGTCTGGCCGGCTCTTCGGGTGCCAACCCGTTCGCCTGTATCGCCGCCGGTATCGCCGCGCTGTGGGGCCCCGCCCACGGCGGTGCGAACGAAGCCGTATTGACCATGCTCGATGAAATCGGCGATGTCTCGAACATCGACAAATACATCGCCAAGGCCAAGGACAAGAACGATCCGTTCAAGTTGATGGGCTTCGGTCACCGGGTCTACAAGAACCGCGACCCACGCGCCACCGTCATGAAGAAGACCTGCGACGAAGTGTTGAGGGAACTGGGCATCAAGAACGATCCGCAACTCGAACTGGCCATGCGCCTGGAAGAGATCGCTCTGACCGACCCGTACTTCATCGAGCGCTCGCTGTACCCGAACGTCGACTTCTACTCGGGGATCATCCTCAAGGCGATCGGCATTCCAACCAGCATGTTCACCGTGATCTTCGCCCTGGCGCGGACCGTGGGCTGGATCTCCCACTGGAAAGAAATGCTCTCCAGCCCGTACAAGATTGGCCGCCCGCGCCAGCTGTACACCGGCTACGAGTCGCGTGACATTACCAAGTTGGAAGATCGCAAGTAAGCATCTGACCGACGCGCAATAAAAAAGCGGCCTCCTTCATGGAGGCCGTTTTTATTTGTGCAGGAACCAAGAAACTGTTTTGTCTGAAATTCAGCTATCGGGAGCTTGCTCCCGATGACACTAGCCCAGTCAACACAAAACCCCAGCCTATCGACCGGGACACGTCCTATTAAGCCCCCCCAAACCTGACCAACTACCCACCTTGGAATGCAATCAACTGTGGGAGGGGGCTTGCCCCCGATAGCAATGGCCCAGCCACCACAAAACTCCAGCCAAAAAAAAAATGCCCCAGCCTATCGACCGGGGCATTTCCTATTGAGCTACAACCTTAGTGAGAAACCGCCCCACTCGCCCCCAGGCCAGTCTGCGAACGCACAAACTGCGGGAAGTACAGTGCCCGTTCCTTGACTGCCGCCGCCGACTTGTCGGTGATGGAGAAGAACCAGATGCTGACGAACGCGATGAACATCGAGAACAGCGCAGGGTACTCATACGGGAAGATGGCTTTTTCGTGATGCAGGATCGACACCCAGATGGTCGGCCCCAGGACCATCAGGCCCACGGCACTGACCAACCCGAGCCAGCCGCCAATCATTGCGCCACGGGTGGTGAGGTTTTTCCAGTACATGGAAAGCAGCAACACCGGGAAGTTACAGCTGGCAGCGATAGAGAACGCCAGGCCGACCATGAACGCAATGTTCTGGCTTTCAAACAGGATACCCAGACCGATTGCCAGCACCGCCAAGGCGATAGTGGTGATCTTCGAGACGCGAATCTCCTCTTTGTCGTTGGCCTTGCCTTTCTTGATCACGCTGGCATACAGGTCATGGGACACCGCCGAAGCACCGGCCAGGGTCAAGCCCGCAACCACCGCGAGGATGGTGGCAAACGCCACAGCCGAGATGAAGCCCAGGAAGATACTGCCACCCACCGCGTTGGCCAGGTGAACCGCCGCCATGTTGTTACCACCGAGCAAGGCGCCTGCAGCATCCTTGAACGCCGGGTTGGTGCTGACCAGCAGGATCGCGCCGAAACCGATGATGAAGGTCAGGATGTAGAAGTAGCCGATGAAACCAGTGGCGTACAACACGCTCTTGCGCGCTTCCTTGGCGTCGCTCACGGTGAAGAAGCGCATCAGGATGTGCGGCAGGCCGGCGGTACCGAACATCAGTGCCAGAGCCAGGGAGAACGCGGAGACCGGATCTTTCACCAAACCGCCAGGGCTCATGATCGCTTCACCTTTAGGGTGAACCTTGATCGCCTCGGAAAACAGCGTGCTGAAGTCGAAGTTGACGTGCTTCATCACCATCACCGCCATGAACGTGGCGCCGGACAGCAGCAACACTGCCTTGATGATCTGCACCCAGGTGGTCGCCAGCATGCCGCCGAACAGCACGTACAAGCACATCAGGACACCCACCATGATCACCGCTACATGGTAATCAAGGCCGAACAGCAGCTGGATCAACTTGCCCGCGCCTACCATCTGCGCGATCAGGTAGAACGCCACCACCACCAGCGAACCGCAAGCCGACAGGCTACGGATCTGGGTTTGCCCGAGGCGATAGGACGCCACGTCGGCAAAGGTGTATTTGCCCAGGTTACGCAGGCGCTCGGCGATCAGGAACAGAATGATCGGCCAGCCCACCAGGAAGCCGATCGAGTAGATCAGGCCGTCGTAGCCGGAGGTGTATACCAGTGCGGAAATACCCAGGAAGGACGCGGCCGACATATAGTCGCCGGCAATCGCCAGGCCGTTCTGGAAACCGGTGATCTTGCCGCCGGCCGCATAGTAGTCGGCCGCCGAGTTGTTGCGCTTGGACGCCCAGTAGGTAATGCACAACGTCGCGCCGACAAAGACCACGAACATCAGGATCGCTGGAATATTCAGCGGTTGTTTTTGCACTTCACCGGTCAACGCCTCCCCCGCCCATATAGCAGGCGCGAAGACCGAAGCACCCAGTACAGCCAATAGACGACGGATCATTGCGCAGCCTCCTTGAGAATCGCATTGTTCAGATCGTCGAATTCGCCGTTGGCGCGTCGCACGTAGATCGCAGTGAGGACAAAGGCCGATAGAATCAGCCCGACACCGATAGGGATTCCCCAGGTGATGGACGAAGTGGAGCTGATCTTAGCCCCCAGCAATTGTGGCCCGTAGGCAATCAACAGGATGAATCCGGAGTAAAGCCCTAGCATGATCGCCGAGAGAATCCAGGCGAACCTTTCCCTTTTTCTAACCAGCTCCTTGAAGCGCGGGCTGTTTTGAATCGAGAGGTAAATGCTGTCGTTCATTGTTTTTATCCTCGCAGCACAGCTTTGTTATTATTGAAACAATAGCCACTGTATGCGGCTACGGGGCAGGTTCCAGACGACCTTAGTATTAGAGGGAGTGTAGCGAGGGTTTGCGAGGGCGCAGAAACATTTGCGGGCGGCGAAAATAATGTGGGAGGGGGCTTGCCCCCGATTGCGGTGTGTCAGTCGCTGATGATCTGACTGATCCATCGCTATCGGGGGCAAGCCCCCTCCCACAAGGGGTTACATCAAAGGGGGGTTACTTGGCGAGCCACTCGGCAACCCGCTCAGGGTGCTTGGCAACCCAGTCCTTGGCGGCTGCATCGGGCTTGGCACCCTCCTGGATGGCGAGCATGACTTCACCGATTTCGTCCTTGGAAGCCCATTGGAATTTCTTCAGGAACGCCACGACGTCCGGGGCTTTCTTCTCCAGGCCCTTGCTACCGATGCTGTTGACGGTTTCAGCAGCGCCATAGATCCCTTTTGGATCGTCCAGGAACCGCAGTTTCCACTTGGCGAACATCCAGTGCGGCACCCACCCGGTGACTGCAATGGATTCCTGCTTGTCTTCGGCGCGGGTCAGTTCGGCGATCATCGCGGCACCGGAGCTGGCTTGCAGCTTGTAGTCCAGGCCATAGGCCTTGATCGCTTCGTCGGTCTTGAGCATCACGCCTGAACCGGCGTCGATACCGACGATCTTGTTCTTGAAGGTGGTGTCGGTCTTGAGGTCTTCGATGGACTTGGCCTTGACGTACTCCGGCACGATCAGGCCGATCTTCGCATCCTTGAAGTTGGGGCCGTAGTCGACCACCTTGTCCTTGTTCTTGGCCCAGTATTCACCGTGGGTCACGGGTAGCCAGGCAGAGAGCATGGCGTCGAGCTTGCCGGTAGCAACACCCTGCCACATGATCCCGGTGGCGACCGCTTGCAACTTGACGTCATAACCGAGCTTTGCCTTGATCACTTCTGCCGCCACATGAGTGGTGGCAACGCTGTCGGACCAACCGTCCACGTAGCCGATGCTCAGGGTTTTGCTGTCGGCGCTGGCCAGTGTGGAGCTCATCGCAACTACCAGAGTGGCAACTGCGCCCAAGAGTCGTCGCATCTTCATCGTACTTCCCCGAAAGTGCTGCGCCCGACGGATGTCGAGCGACGTCAACCTGTTGTTATGTGGTGCGCCACGCCCCCTTCACGCGCATCGATCCGGCGGCAACGACATCAGTGGAGTGCTGATACTTCGATCATCAACCTGCCGGGGCCTTTGTCCTGCTCTGTCAGCGACCTCAGGTAAGCAAGAAACGACATCACATCGCCAGCTAGCGTTGTTATGGGACGCTCACCTCATACCCCGCCCGAACTTTGCATGTCTAAATCATGCAGCCCCACTGGGACGCGACAAATCCGGGTAAGATGCGCGCCTTTGCTCCCCAGATAAGCCGACCATGCCCGCAACTGCCCGCTTCCCTGCCCTGCCCTATTTATTCGCCTTGATCCTCGGCCTGCTTGCGCTGGTCGGGTACTGGTATGGCCTCGGCCGGCCAGTGGTGCTGCCGGACGTGGCCAGCGCCAGCCACAAACTGCAATGCGCCTCCTACACACCGTTCGACAAGGACCAATCACCGTTCGACCAGCCGTTCAAGCTGCGCCCCGAGCGCATGGACGCCGACCTGGCCCTGCTGGCCACCCGCTTCGAATGCATCCGCACCTACTCCATGACCGGCCTGGAAGCCTTGCCGGACCTGGCGCGCAAGCACGGGCTGAAACTGATGATCGGCGCCTGGGTCAACGGCAACCCGGTCGACACCGAAAAAGAAGTCGACGCCTTGATCGCCTCGGCCAACGCCAACGCCGACGTGGTGACTTCGGTGATCGTCGGTAACGAAACCCTGCTGCGCAAGGAAGTCACGGCCGCACAGTTGGTGAAGCTGATCCATAAGGTCAAAAGCCAGATCAAGCAGCCAGTCACGTATGCCGACGTCTGGGAATTCTGGCTGCAACACCCGGAAATTGCCCCGGCGGTGGATTTCCTGACCATCCACTTGCTGCCGTACTGGGAAGACGCCCCCTCGGGAATCGACCAGGCGCTCAAGCATGTCGGTGACGTGCGCCAGACCTTCGGCAATAAATTCGCGCCCAAGGACGTAATGATCGGCGAGACCGGCTGGCCCAGCGAAGGCCGCCAGCGCGAAACCGCGGTGCCGAGCCGGGTCAATGAGGCCAAGTTCATGCGCGGTTTCGTGGCCATGGCCGAAGCCAATGGCTGGCACTACAACCTGATCGAAGCCTTCGACCAGCCGTGGAAGCGTGCCAGTGAAGGCGCTGTCGGCGGCTACTGGGGCTTGTTCGATGCCGATCGCCAGGACAAAGGCATCCTCGCAGGCCCAGTGACCAACGTACCGTACTGGCCACTGTGGCTGGGAGTCGGTGGACTCATCCTGCTGGGCACCCTGGCGCTCGGCGGGCGAGTGCGCAGCGTGCGCGCCGCCTGGCTGCTGCCGCTGCTCGGGGCCGTCGCCGCCTGTTCCATCGGCACCTGGGCCGAACTGACCCGCGTAACCGCACGCTTCTATGATGAATGGGTGTGGGCGGGGCTGCTGGTCGCGTTGAACCTGCTGGTACTGGCACATGCGGCCCTGGCCTTGAGCAGCCGCGAGGGTTGGCGCGAGCGGGCGTTCAACTGGCTGGAGCCGCGCGCGGGCTGGCTGGTGGCAATCGCCGGGTTCGCTGGCGCGGTGATGATGCTGGCGCTGGTGTTTGACCCGCGCTACCGCAGCTTCCCAAGTGCGGCGCTGGTGCTGCCTGCCCTGGTCTATCTGATTCGCCCGGTGACCGGGCCACGTCGGGAAATTGCCCTACTGGCCTTTATCATCGGTGCCGGCATTGCGCCGCAGCTGTTCCGCGAAGGTCTGTTGAACCAGCAGGCGTGGGGTTGGGCGCTGGTCAGTGGGTTGATGGTTGTGGCTTTGTGGCGGTGCTTGCGGATGCGCAAGGCTTAAGAGTGCCGTCGGGGGCAAGCCCCTCCCACATTTGGAACGCGTTCCCATGTGGAAGGGGCGGTGCGACGATTCGATTTGCCCCGATTGCCCCTATCAGGCCGCCCGTGGCTTGCGGACCAAGCGCAACCCGGCAATCACCACCGCAAACACCGCAAATGTGGTGTTGTACAACGCCAACGCCGGCAACCCGAACACCAGCCCCAGCACCGCCAACCCCCACCCCGCACGGCCCGGCACGAAAAACGCCAGCACCGACGCGATCAGCGCAGCCCAGCCCATCACCTGGAAGTGAATCATCAAGCCCAGGTTCGAACGCACCTGGCATTCCCAGCGGTTGGCTTCATCCGCGCAAATGCCGACCCACCGGCCATCCTCCATGAAGCCGTAACGCGCGGCATAACTGGCGGCCAGCCATAATGGCAAGGCAATGAGCAGTAGGGTCAGCGGCAAGCGGCGGGACATGGAGCACTCCGATAGGCAAAAACGGCGCTCAGCTTAATCCCCCGGTGGCCGTTAGCAAGATGTGTACGCAGATAAGTGTCCATCAATACGCGGCAAAGTGTATCTTCTGCCTACTATTACCCCGACTCCGACGTTTTTTATCCGACTTTTCGTGCCGATGGCTGGCACTTCGGTGGCAACGCGGTGGTCATAGCCTGCGAACTTCATTCAGCACGTTTCCTCTTAGGGATTAAGTCATGCTCCGTTCCTTGCGCTGCGCTGCCTTGCTGGGCAGCCTTTTTTTGAGTGCGTCAGCACTGGCCGTCGACATCGACCAGGCCAGCTATGGCTTCCCTTTGACCAACCCGTTCGAAGCGACCATCGCCACCACCCCGCCTGACCTTCGGCCCAGCTTGCCGAGCGACGACGAAATCAACCAGTCCGACTACACCCTGAACATGCGTCCCGAGCGCGAGTTCAGCCTGCCCGACAACTTCTGGGCAGTGAAGAAACTCACCTACCGCATCGCCAAGCAAGACCGCGCCGCACCGCTGATCTTCCTGATCTCGGGCACCGGTGCGCGGTTTGACAGCAGCATCAACGAATACCTGAAAAAACTGTACTACCAGGCCGGCTACCACGTCGTGCAACTGTCATCGCCGACCAGCTTCGACTTCATGAGCGCCGCCTCGCGCTTCGCCACGCCGGGTATCACCCAGGAAGACGCCGAAGACATGTACCGCGTGATGCAAGCAGTGCGCGCGCAGAACGCCTCACTGCCGGTCACCGACTTTTACCTCAGCGGCTACAGCCTCGGTGCGCTGGATGCGGCCTTTGTCAGCAAGCTCGACGAAACCCGCCGCAGCTTCAACTTCAAGAAAGTGCTGCTGCTCAACCCGCCGGTCAACCTGTACACCTCGATCACCAACCTCGACAAGCTGGTGCAGACCGAGGTCAAGGGCATCAACAACACCACGACCTTTTATGAACTGGTGTTGAACAAGCTGACCCGCTACTTCCAGCAAAAGGGCTACATCGACCTTAACGACGCCCTGCTCTACGACTTCCAGAACTCCAAGCAGCACCTGACCAACGAACAGATGGCCATGCTGATCGGCACCACGTTCCGTTTTTCGGCGGCCGACATCGCCTTCACCTCGGACCTGATCAACCGCCGCGGCCTGATCATCCCGCCGAAGTACCCGATCACCGAAGGCACCAGCCTCACGCCGTTCCTCAAGCGCGCGCTGCAATGTGACTTCGATTGCTACCTCACCGAACAGGTCATCCCGATGTGGCGCGCCCGTTCCGATGGCGGCAGCCTGTTGCAATTGGTCGATCAGGTCAGCCTGTACGCCCTCAAGGACTACCTGCACACCAGCCCGAAAATCGCCGTCATGCATAACGCCGACGACGTGATCCTCGGCCCGGGCGACCTCGGCTTCCTGCGTCAAACCTTCGGCGATCGCTTGACTGTCTACCCGCTGGGCGGCCATTGCGGCAACCTCAATTACCGCGTCAACGCCGACGCCATGCTGGAGTTTTTCCGTGGCTAAATATCTTCTGCTGCTTGCCGCCCTGATGTGCGCAAGCGTGGCCAATGCCGACAACAGCAAGGCGCACGCGCCCACCGTCGTGGGTGCCGACGGCTTCAAGGAGCCGCTGAGCAAACTCAAGTTCAACCCGGGCCTGGACCAGCGCGAGTTCGAACGCTCGTCACTGACCGCCCTCAACGTGTACGACCCGCTGGAATCGTGGAACCGTCGCGTTTACCACTTCAACTACCGCTTCGACCAATGGGTGTTCCTGCCGGTGGTCGACGGTTACCGCTACGTCACGCCGAGCTTCCTGCGTACCGGCGTAAGCAATTTCTTCAACAACCTCGGCGATGTGCCCAACCTGTTGAACAGCCTGTTGCAACTCAAGGGTCACCGCTCCCTGGAAACCACCGGGCGCCTGCTGCTCAACACCACCATCGGCGTTGCCGGGCTGTGGGACCCGGCTACCGCCATGGGCCTGCCGCGCCAGAGCGAAGACTTCGGCCAGACTCTGGGTTTCTACGGCGTGCCTGGCGGCGCCTATCTGGTGCTGCCGATCCTGGGCCCATCGAACCTGCGCGATACCAGCGGCCTGGTGGTCGACTACAGCGCCGAATCGCAGATCAACTTCCTGAACGTCTCCGAAGTCAGCTCCAACCATCCGGAGATCTGGGCCCTGCGCGTGGTCGACAAGCGTTACCAGACCAGCTTCCGCTACGGTCAGTTGAACTCGCCGTTCGAGTACGAAAAGGTGCGCTACATCTATACGGAATCGCGCAAGTTGCAGATTGCCGAATAAGCGCAGCGCGCGGTAAAAAAGCCATTCGACGCGCTCGAATGGCTTTTTTTTGCCTGCTCGATACCAGCCGCCTACCCCAGCACCTGCGCCAGAAACGCTTGCGCGCGAGGTGTGCGTGGCGCAGTGAAAAACGCCTCCGGCGGCTGGTCTTCGATGATCCGCCCGCCATCGAGAAACAGCACACGCCCGGCGACTTGCCGGGCAAAGCCCATTTCGTGGGTGACGCAGAGCAAGGTCATGCCACTTTCGGCGAGCATGACCATCACGTCCAGCACCTCGCCGACAGCCTCCGGGTCGAGTGCCGACGTCGGCTCATCGAACAGCATGATTTTCGGGGTCATGCACAATGCCCTGGCTATCGCGACCCGCTGCTGTTGGCCGCCCGACAGTTGCGCCGGGTATTTTTTCCAGTGTTGATCGATCCCGACTTTTTTCAGCAGCGCCATCGCCTGGTCCTGCGCGCTGTCGCGGGGCATGCCGCGCACGGACATCGGCGCCAGCATGCAGTTTTGCAAGACGGTCAGGTGCGGAAACAGGTTGAAGCCCTGAAACACCATGCCGACCTCACGCAAGGCCGCGCGGCAGAGCGTCGGCGAAGCGCTCAAGTCGGCGCCCAGCACCTGGATTCGGCCCTGCTGCGCCGGTTCCAGACGATTGAGGCAACGGATCAATGTGGACTTGCCGGAGCCCGAGGTGCCGCACAGCACAATCCGCTCGCCCTGCACCACGCGCAGGTCGATACCGTGCAGCACCTGGTATGGGCCGTACCATTTACTCAGCCCTTCGACGTCGATCACCACCGGCGCAGGCGCGCAGATCGACCGCTCAAACTCCCCTGATGACCCCATGTATCCACCCTTCCCTATCATTCGTCAGTTGGCCGCATGTGGCGGGTGAGTCGACGATTGATCCGGTTCACCCCTCGCCGGACACACTCGACCACCAGCAGGTAGACCAGCGCCACCCACACATACACCTGGAAATCAAAAGTGCGTGAGAACGCCAGCTTGGCCACGCCCATCAAATCCAGCAAGGTCACCAGCGACACAATCGCGCTGGCCTTGATGATCAAAATCAGTTCATTGCCCAGTGGCCCCACCGTCACGATGAGCACCTGCGGCAAGGTCACCTTGAAAAACGTGGTGGTGCGGCTCAACCCCAACACCGTCGCGGCTTCATAGTGGGCACGGGGCACGGAGAGCAACCCGCCGCGAAAGATCTCGGCCTGATAGGCCGCCGTATTCAAGGTGAACGCCAGCACGGCGCAAAACCACGGGTCGCCGAACCAGCCCCACAGGCCAAGGTCGCGCCAGAAACCGTGGAAGGAACCCAAGCCGTAATAGATCAGGAACAACTGCGCCAACAGCGGCGAGCCCCTGAAAAAGTAGAGATAGGCCCTGCACCCGTACTGCAACAAACGCCAGCGTGAAGTCCTGCCCAACGCCAACAGCACGCCAAGCACCATCCCGGCGCTGCTGGATATCGCCACCAATTGCAGGGTCAGCAACAAGCCATCGAACAACTGCGCACCGTAGCGCTGAAGCAGTTCAAGCCCGAGCCACTCGGCAAAACGCTCGCCCCCCATCATGAGGCACGCTCCCGACCCTGGCCGTAGTGCTTTTCAAGCTGCGCGACGCAAAACCCCGACATCGACGACAGCAGCAGGTACAGGCCACACGCCGCCAGATAAAACAACATCGGTTCCTTGGTGGCGTTCACCGCCAGGCTGGTCTGGCGCATCAGGTCCACCAGGGAAATGGTCGACACCAACGCCGTGTCCTTGAGCAGGCTCAACCAGTTGTTCGAAAGCCCCGGCAAGGCGATCCTCATCACCTGCGGCAGCACTACCTTGAAAAACGTGTGCCTGCGGCTCAAGCCCAGTGCCTGGGCGCCTTCGTACTGGCCGCGCGCCACGGTCTTCAACGCCCCCAGCCACACCTCGCTGGAAAAGGCCGCCAGCACCAGGCTGAACGCGATCACCGCCGCCACGAACGCGTTGATGCCAAACTCGGCCGAACCGCCCCAATACGCCTGGAACTTCTGCAGCGCGATCTGGATGCCGTAATACACGATCAATAACGTCAGCAACTCCGGCAGGCCACGAAAACAGGTGGAGAACAGCGCAGCCATCGCCCTCACCGTGGCGTTTGCCGATCTGCTGCACAGCGCCACCAACAACCCCAATGGCAACCCCAGCGGCACACACGCCAATGCCAGCGCCATCGTGACCCCTGCGCCCGCCAGCAGCGCGCCGCCCCACCCACCGGCGCCCAACGACAACAACCCTAATGACTCGAACATGGAAGACGCCCCCGCGCTTAATCATCCTCAAGGCCATGGGCCAACTTGAGCTGTCGATACGTGCCGTCGGCGATCACGTCCGCGATGGCCTGGTTCAGCCTCGCGCGCAACGCCTCATCGGCCTTGCGCACGGCAATACCGGCGTCGCTTTGCGTACCGGGGATAGCCAGCACCCGGCAACACTGCGGGTCGGTGTTCTTCAACCACTCCTGCATTGGCGCGCTGTCGTTGACCACCGCATCCAGGCGGCCGTTGAGCAGGTCGCTGTTGGCCTCGTCCTGGCCGACGTACAACTTGACCCGCGCCCCATTGGCGCCATAGACATCCTGGTTGTAGATACCCTGGGTGGACGACGACTGAGCGCCGACCGTCTTGCCGGACAACGTGGCCGGCGCGGCGTCCTGAATGTCGCTGCCCCTGGGCACTGCCAGAACCATGCGCGTGCGGTTGTAGGGCTGGGTGAAGCTGACGGTCTTCTGGCGCTCTTCGGTGATGGCCATCGAGGCGATGATCGCGTCGTACTTTTTCGCGAGCAGGCCCGGGATGATGCCCTCCCAGTCCTGGGCAACAATCGTGCATTCGACGCCGAGCCTGGCGCACAGGGCGTTCGCCATATCGACGTCAAAACCACGCAGTTGGTTATTCGAGTCCACATAGTTGAAAGGCGGATAAGCACCCTCCGTGGCGAAACGCAGCGGCTGCGCATGGGCCACCGACAACAGCCCGAGGGTGATCGTTACGGCATAGAGCGTCTGTTTGACCTGTTTCATGAAGGCACCTACCGAATTATTTTTATTCTGGGTAGTGCCTGAGGCCTGGTTAACCCGAAGGAACACGGGTGATTGACGCAGGCTCAGTCACTGACCCAGCGGACACTACGCCAACCTAAACAATTCGTCTATATTTTACAGATAGTCTATTTCCGAGTTTTTTGTAGGCCAAAACCGGGATGCACGATCGACCCCAAGAGTGTCGCGGGCACATTGTTGAGGCTCGCGGATGGCCGGTGCTACCATGCGCAACCGCCTGTCATGGCAAGGAACCCTCTGGTTTATGAGCAGCATTCGCGAGCGCAACAAAGAAAAGATCCTGCGGGCGGCGAGCGAGGAGTTTGCCGACAAGGGCTTCGCCGCGACCAAAACCAGCGACATCGCCGCCAAGGCCGGGCTGCCCAAGCCCAACGTCTACTACTACTTCAAGTCCAAGGACAACCTCTACCGCGAAGTGCTCGAGAGCATCATCGAGCCGATCCTGGCAGCCTCCACGCCGTTCAACCCGGAGGGTGAGCCTGCGGTGGTACTGAGCAACTACATCCGCTCGAAAATCCGCATCTCCCGCGACCTGCCCTTCGCCTCCAAGGTGTTCGCCAGCGAAATCATGCACGGCGCCCCGCACCTGAGCGCCGAACAGGTCGAGCAACTCAACGCCCAGGCCAAGCACAATATCCAGTGCATCCAGCACTGGGTGGACCGCGGGTTGATTGCGCCGATCGATCCCAATCACTTGATGTTCAGCATCTGGGCCGCAACCCAGACGTATGCGGATTTTGATTGGCAGATTTCGGCGGTGACCGGCAAGGCCAAATTGGATGAAGCGGATTACGAGGCGGCGGCGCAGACGATTATTCGGTTGGTGCTCAAAGGCTGTGCGCCGGACTAAAACACCGAGGCGCCTGTGGCAATCGGGAGCAAGCGCCCTCCCACATTTGATCGGGTTTACACATGTCTATTTGTGAATACCGTCAAATGTGGGAGGGAGCTTGCTCCCGATGAGGCCCAGACAGTCATCCAAAAATCAGGCTGACACCCCCGCATCCGCCCACAAACCCAGCGCTTCAATCGCCGTGATCGCACACTGCTCATCAATATCCGACGTGTCCCCGCTGATCCCGATCGCCCCCAGCACCAGCCCTTCCTGATCCCGAATCAACACCCCGCCCGGCGCCGGCACCACGCTGCCCTGCCCCAAGCTGTTCACTGCGGCGATAAACGCCGGGCGTTGCTGCGCATCCAGCGCGAGCAAGCGTGAGCCTTTGCCCAGGGCAATCGCACCCCAGGCCTTGCCGATGGCGATCTGCGGGCGCAGCAGGCTGGCGCCGTCGTCCCGTTGCAGGGTGATCAGGTGACCGCCGCCGTCCAGCACCGCAATGGTCAGCGGTGCCGAGGCAATGGCGCGGCCTGCGGCGAGGGCCTGGCCGGCCAGGTTGACTGCGACTTTCAAGGTTAAAGCGCTCATGGGTGCCGTCCTTATCTTGTTATGGGAAAGCCGTGGGCTCTGTTGGAACAGATACCGGATGCGACAAATAGAACACAATATAGTTATCTTTTGTATACAATATTTTCGCGCAAACCTACCGAATGTCGAAAAAATACCCTGCAAAGACCTTCCGACGAACGCAAAGGCTACTGAATAAAATGCATTGACCTGTGGCGCTCGCCGTGAATACACTTCGACCAAACACCACTTGTATACAATTACAAAACGCAAGAGGCACCAAAACAATGAGCAAAATGAGAGCAATCGAAGCCGCCGTTCTGGTGATGCGTCGTGAAGGGGTAGACACCGCCTTCGGTATCCCAGGCGCCGCGATCAACCCGCTGTATTCGGCCTTGCAGAAGGTCGGTGGCATCGATCACGTCCTTGCTCGCCACGTTGAAGGCGCTTCGCACATGGCCGAGGGCTACACCCGCACCAAGGCCGGCAATATCGGCGTGTGCATCGGCACATCGGGCCCGGCGGGCACCGACATGGTCACCGGCCTGTACAGCGCCTCGGCCGACTCGATTCCGATCCTGTGCATCACCGGCCAGGCCCCCCGGGCGCGGATGCACAAGGAAGATTTCCAGGCCGTGGACATCACCAGCATCGTCAAGCCGGTGACCAAGTGGGCGACCACGGTCCTCGAACCCGGCCAGGTGCCGTATGCGTTCCAGAAGGCCTTTTATGAAATGCGCTCCGGCCGCCCTGGCCCGGTGCTGATCGACCTGCCGTTCGACGTACAGATGGCCGAGATCGAATTCGACATCGACGCCTACCAGCCGCTGCCCCTGGCCAAACCGCTGGCCACGCGCATCCAGGTGGAAAAAGCCCTGGCCCTGCTCGACCAGGCCGAACGCCCGCTGCTGGTGAGCGGTGGCGGCGTGATCAATGCCGATGCCAGCGACCTGCTGGTGGAGTTCGCCGAGTTGACCGGCATCCCGGTGATCCCGACCTTGATGGGCTGGGGCACCATCCCCGACGATCACCCGCAGATGGTAGGCATGGTCGGCCTGCAAACGTCGCACCGTTATGGCAACGCGACGCTGCTGAAAGCCGACGTGGTGCTCGGCATCGGCAACCGCTGGGCCAACCGCCACACCGGTTCGGTGGAGGTGTACACCGAGGGGCGCACGTTCATTCACGTCGACATTGAACCGACGCAAATCGGTCGCGTATTCACCCCGGACCTCGGCATCGTTTCCGACGCCGGGGCCGCACTGACGATGTTCATCGAAGTCGCCCGCGAGTGGAAAGCCGCAGGCAAACTCAAGGACCGCAGCGCCTGGCTGCATGACTGCCAGCAGCGCAAGGCCACCCTGCAGCGCAAGACCCACTTCGACAACGTGCCGGTCAAGCCGCAACGGGTGTACGAAGAGATGAACCAGGTGTTCGGCAAAGACACCTGCTACGTCAGCACCATCGGCCTGTCGCAGATTGCCGGCGCGCAATTCCTGCATGTCTACAAGCCGCGTCACTGGATCAACTGCGGCCAGGCCGGCCCGTTGGGTTGGACCATCCCGGCGGCGCTCGGCGTGGTCAAGGCCGACCCGAGCCGCAAGGTGGTGGCGCTGTCCGGCGACTATGACTTCCAGTTCATGATCGAAGAACTGGCCGTGGGCGCGCAGTTCAAGCTGCCGTATATCCACGTAGTGGTGAACAACTCCTACCTGGGGCTGATCCGCCAGGCCCAGCGCGGCTTCGAAATGGACTACTGCGTGCAGTTGTCTTTCGACAACCTCAACGCCCCGGAACTCAACGGCTATGGCGTCGACCACGTCGCGGTCGCCGAAGGCCTGGGGTGCAAGGCGCTGCGCGTGTTCGAGCCTGGCCAGATCCAGCCGGCACTGCGCCGCGCCCAGGAAATGCTCGAAGAATTCAAGGTTCCGGTGATCGTTGAGATTATTCTGGAGCGCGTGACCAATATTTCCATGGGCACCGAGATCAACGCCGTCAACGAATTCGAAGATCTGGCCCTGGTCGGCAACGATGCGCCGACCGCCATTTCCCTGCTCGATTAAGGAGAACCTTATGCCGCGCTTTGCCGCCAACCTGTCCATGCTGTTCACCGAACAGGCGTTTCTCGCTCGCTTCAAAGCGGCCGCCGATGCGGGCTTTGCAGGCGTCGAATACCTGTTCCCCTACGAATTCAGCTCTGCCGAAATCAAGGCGCAGTTGGATGCCAATGGCTTGACCCAGGTGCTGTTCAACCTGCCGGCCGGCGATTGGGCCAAGGGCGAACGGGGCCTGGCGTGCCATCCGGATCGGGTCGAGGAGTTCCGCGCCGGGGTCGACCTGGCCATCGCTTACGCCCAGGTGCTGGGCAACACCCAGGTCAACTGCCTGGCGGGCATCCGGCCGCAGGGCGTGGACGATGCCATCGTAGAAAAGACCTTCGTCGCCAACCTCAAATACGCCGCCGACACCCTGCAAGCGGCGGGTATCAAGCTGGTGATGGAAGCGATCAACACCCGCGACATCCCTGGGTTCTACCTGAACAACACCGCGCAGGCTCTGGCGATTCGCGAACAGGTGGGCAGCGCCAATCTGTTCCTGCAATACGACATCTACCACATGCAAATCATGGAAGGCGATCTGGCCCGCACCCTGGCTGCGCATCTGGGTGAGATCAACCACATCCAACTGGCGGATAACCCGGGTCGCAACGAGCCCGGGACCGGGGAGATCAACTATCGGTTCCTGTTCGAGCATTTGGACCGTATCGGTTATCAGGGTTGGATCGGCTGTGAATACAAGCCGTTGACCACCACCGAAGCGGGTTTGGGTTGGCTCAAGACCCATAACGCCCTCTGACAGGCACAACACGCAACCAACCTGTGGGAGGGGACTTGCCCCCTCCCACATTTGGACCCCATGTGTTTGGCAGACCGCGCTCTATCGAATAAAAAGAGGATTTTTTCATGGCTAAAATCGGATTCATCGGCACCGGCATCATGGGCCAACCCATGGCCGCCAACCTGCAAAAAGCCGGTCACCAACTGTTCCTGTCCGAGCATCACGGCAAGGCGCCAGCCGAGTTGATCGCCGCCGGCGCCATCGCGCGGGCCTCCCCGCAGCACGTCGCCCAGGAAGCCGAATTCATCATCGTCATGGTGCCCGACACCCCGCAGGTCGATGACGTGCTGTTCCGCGCCGATGGCGTGGCCGCCGGCCTGTCGCCGAACAAGGTGGTGATCGACATGAGCTCGATCTCCCCCACCGCCACCAAGGCCTTTGCCGCCAGGATCAACCAGACCGGCGCGCAGTACCTCGATGCGCCGGTGTCCGGCGGTGAAGTCGGGGCCAAGGCCGGCACCTTGAGCATCATGGTCGGCGGTGAGCCGCAGACCTTCGAGCGTGCCTTGCCGCTGTTCCAGAGCATGGGCAAGAACATCACTCTGGTCGGCGGCAACGGCGACGGCCAGACAGCCAAAGTGGCGAATCAGATTATCGTCGCGCTGAACATCCAGGCGGTGGCCGAAGCGCTGCTGTTCGCCGCGAAAAACGGCGCCGACCCGGCCAAGGTGCGTGAAGCGCTGATGGGCGGCTTCGCCTCGTCGAAGATCCTTGAAGTACACGGCGAACGCATGATCAAGGGCACCTTCGATCCGGGCTTTCGCATCAACCTGCACCAGAAGGACCTCAACCTGGCGCTGGCCGGGGCCAAGGAGCTGGGGATCAACCTGCCGAACACCGCTGGCACCCAACAGGTGTTCAGCACCTGCACCGCGATCGGGGGCGGCAACTGGGACCACTCGGCGTTGATCAAGGGCTTGGAGCATATGGCGAACTTCTCGATTCGCGACAAATAACCCACACCGCTGCCCTTTTGAAATGCCGTCAAATGTGGGAGGGAGCAAGCCCCCTTCCACAGGTTGATCGCATTTCAATAGCCGCAATTGCTGCATCTCTAATAACAAAAAATCCCCGGGAGCCCGCTTATGTCGGTCGATCCGCAACACCTGCTTCGTGAGCTGTTTGCCACAGCCATTGACGCCGCCCATCCCCGGCAAGTCCTCGAAGCCTACCTGCCCGCCGACCGCAGCGGCCGGGTGATTGTGATCGGCGCCGGCAAAGCCGCGGCCGCCATGGCGCTGGTCGTGGAAAACGCCTGGCACGGTGAAGTCACGGGCCTGGTGGTCACCCGCTACGGCCATGGCGCGCCGTGCCAGAAAATCGAAGTGGTCGAAGCCGCCCACCCGGTCCCGGATGCCGCCGGCATCAAAATGGCGCAGCGCGTGCTGGCGCTGATCAGCCAACTGAGCGAAGACGACCGGGTGATCTTCCTGCTCTCCGGCGGTGGCTCGGCATTGCTCGCTCTGCCCGCCGAAGGCATCAGCCTGGCCGACAAACAGGCCATCAACAAAGCCCTGCTCAAATCCGGCGCCACCATCGGCGAGATGAATTGCGTGCGCAAGCACCTCTCGGCGATCAAGGGCGGCCGACTGGCCAGGGCGGCATGGCCGGCGACGGTCTATACCTACGCGATTTCCGATGTGCCGGGCGACCTGGCCACGGTGATCGCTTCCGGCCCCACGGTCGGCGACCCAAGCACTTCGCAACAGGCCCTGGCCATTCTCAAGCGCTATGACATCGACGCGCCGGCGTCCGTGCGCAGTTGGTTGCAGAACCCGGCCTCGGAAACCGTCAAACCCGGCGACCCGCTGCTCGCCCGCAGCCACTTCCAATTGATCGCCCGCCCACAACAGTCGTTGGAAGCGGTCGCGGTAAAAGCCCGCCAGGCCGGGTTCAGCCCGCTGATCCTCGGCGACCTCGAAGGCGAAGCGCGGGACGTGGCCAAGGTCCACGCCGGGATCACCCGGCAGATCGTGCAGCACGGCCAGCCGTTGGCGGCGCCATGCGTGATCCTGTCCGGCGGGGAAACCACCGTGACCGTGCGCGGCACTGGCCGTGGCGGGCGCAACGCCGAATTCCTGCTGAGCCTCACCGACAGCCTCAAGGGCCTGCCCGGCGTCTACGCCCTGGCCGGCGATACCGACGGCATCGACGGTTCGGAAGACAACGCCGGCGCGCTCATGACCCCCACCAGCTACGCCCGCGCCGAAGCGCTGGGGCTGTCGGCCTGCGACGAGCTGGACAACAACAATGGCTACGGCTATTTCGCCGCCCTCGACGATCTGATCATCACCGAACCGACCCGCACCAACGTCAACGACTTTCGCGCCATTCTGATTCTCGAGGCTGCCCACCCTGTTGAATGCCCCCTTCAGCATCCCGATGGACCTGCAAGGGCCGAAACTGCGGGTTGCGCAACCGGGGTCGATCAGACGTTGATCTAGCGCCGGTCAGGGCCTCATCGCAGGCAAGTCTGCGATGAGGACAACTCGCTCTCACTGACTCACACAACAATGCCCACTCCCTCCTGCCCCGACTGGGCCGAAGCGCTGCTCAACGGCTTCAGCCAGATCGTCCTGCAGCACCAGCCGCTGTGTGGTCTGCTGTGTCTGCTGGCGATCCTGCTCGGCGCTCCGGCCCTGCTCGGCGGTGCACTGCTGGGGGGTCTCGCCGGCTTGCTCACGGCCCAGCGCCGCGACTATCCCAAGGCGGAACGCCAGGCCGGCCTGTACAGCTACAACGGTGTGTTGCTGGGCCTGTTGATCAGCCAGCACTTTGCCTGGTCGGTCATGGTGGTGCCGCTGATCCTCGCCTGCGGCGGCCTGAGTGCGATCCTGACCCGACAATGGCTGCGACACACCACCCAGCCCGAGGCCTTGCCCGCCTATACCGCGCCGTTTGTCGGCCTCGGCTGGCTGCTGCTGGGCGCGGCCGCCGAAAGCGCCGTGGCCTTGCGCGAACCCGACGCTCTCGGCATCGTCAGCGCGCCTTTTAGCGGCCTCGCGCAAATCCTGCTGCTCGACCAGCCCCTGGCCGGCGCATTGATTGCGCTCGGGTTATGCCTGGCCAACCGCCGTGCCGCAGCATGGGCATTGACCGGCGCCGTCCTCGGCGTGCTGTTCGCCCTGCTGCTGGGCGAGCCCGTCGGCGCCCTCCTCGGCCTGCACAGCTACAACCCGGCGCTGGCCGCCCTGGCCCTGAGCGGCACACGCCGCCGACCTGGGTTGCCGCTGGCCGGCATCGTCCTGGCGATCATCCTCACCCCCGGTTTTGCCGCGCTGCACCTGCCCGCGTTGACCGCGCCCTTTATCCTCGCCTGCTGGTTGGTGCGCGCCAGCCGCCGGATGTGGCACAAAGCCCGCGTGGACAGCCCGTTCGAATCCCCCTAGGCTTGCCCGATATTCGATAGGGGCGAACGTGATGGACAGCAACAACGACTGGCGCCAGCGTCTCTATGTCATGGTTTTCCAGAGTGACACACCGGCCGGGCGGCGTTTCGACAGCACCCTGCTGCTGATCATTCTCGCCAGCCTGGTGGTGGTGATCCTCGACAGCATCCAGGAAGTCCACGACAATTACGCCGCCGTGCTGGCCTACATCGAGTGGGGCTTCACCGTCATCTTCGCCATCGAGTATGGCCTGCGCCTGTACTGCTCGCCCAAGCCGTTGCGCTATGCCTTCAGTTTCTATGGCCTGGTGGATTTGCTCGCCATCGTGCCCGGCATCCTCGCGCTGTATTACAGCGATGCCCAGTACCTGTTGATCATCCGCATCATCCGCATGCTGCGCATCTTCCGGGTGCTCAAGCTCGGGCCGTACCTCAAGCAGGCCAACTACCTGATGTCGGCGTTGCGCGGCAGCAAGCAGAAGATCGTGGTGTTCCTGCTCAGCGTCTGCACCCTGGTGACGGTGTTCGGCACCTTGATGTATGTAATCGAAGGGCCTGGGAACGGCTTCACCAGCATCCCCAAGGGCATCTACTGGGCGATCGTGACCCTGACCACCGTGGGCTTCGGCGATATCGTGCCCAAGACCCCGCTGGGCCAGGTAATCTCGTCCCTGGTGATGATCACCGGTTATTCGATCATCGCCGTGCCCACCGGGATCTTCACCGCCGAACTGGCCAACGCCATGCGCGGTGAACAGTTGCAAACGGACTGCCCGGTGTGCAAGAAAAACACCCATGACGCGAACGCGGCGTTTTGTTCACGGTGTGGCAATGCACTGTTTAATAAGTTGAAATAAGCAAAGATCTTTTTGATCTTTAAGCGAATGTGCCCCCCCGGCTATAGTCGCTGGCAAAGTGCCTATCTCTACTCTCGTACAACAAGGAATGAGCAGTGAAAAAACTCGTTAGCGCCTCTCTTCTGGCCGCCGGCCTTGCATTGGCCGGTGTCGTCCAGGCCGCACCGACCACCCTGCTCAACGTGTCCTACGACGTGATGCGCGATTTCTACAAGGACTACAACGCCGCCTTCCAGAAACACTGGGAAGCCGAGCACCCGAACGACAAGCTGACCTTGCAGATGTCCTTCGGCGGCTCCAGCAAACAAGCGCGCTCGGTGATCGACGGCCTGCCGGCTGATGTAATCACCATGAACATGGCCACCGACATCAACGCCCTGGTCGACAACGGCAAACTGGTGCCGGACAACTGGGCTACCCGCCTGCCGAACAACAGCGCGCCGTTCACTTCGGCCACCGTGTTTATCGTGCGCAAGGGCAACCCGAAAGCCCTGAAAGACTGGCCGGACCTGCTCAAGGATGGTGTGCAAGTGGTCGTGCCCAACCCGAAGACCTCGGGTAACGGTCGCTACACCTACCTGTCGGCCTGGGGCTACGTGCTGAAGAACGGCGGTGACGAAGACAAGGCCAAGGCCTTTGTCGGCAAGCTGTTCAAGCAGGCGCCCGTGCTGGACACCGGTGGCCGTGCCGCGACCACGACGTTCATGACCAACCAGATCGGCGATGTGCTGGTGACCTTTGAAAACGAAGCGGAAATGATCGCCCGCGAATTCGGCCGCGATCAGTTCGAAGTGGTCTACCCAAGTGTCTCCGCCGAAGCCGAGCCACCGGTCACGGTGGTGGACAAAGTGGTCGAGAAGAAAGGCACGCGCGCAGTCGCCGAAGACTACCTGAAGTACCTGTGGTCGCCGGAAGGCCAGGAAATCGCGGCCAACAACTACCTGCGCCCGCGTGACCCGAAAGTGCTGGCCAAGTACACCGATCGTTTCCCGAAAGTCGACTTCCTGTCGGTCGAGAAGACCTTTGGCGACTGGCGCACCGTGCAGAAAACCCACTTCAACGATGGCGGGGTGTTCGACCAGATCTATAACGGGCAGTAAGCCGCTTGCACTGAAGAAACGCGAGCCAATGTGGGGGCTGGCTTGCCTGCGATAGCGTCGCCCGGGTGTGTCCGATACACCGGGGTGTCCGCATTGCAGGCAAGCCCGCTCCCACATTCGTTTGATGCCAAGCATGATCGTCAGGCCGCCGGGTCGCCTGTTTCGGCCGGTGTGTCTGCATGTATCATGGGCGCTCGAAGCCAACGCCAAGGCTTCAGTCATCATTTCACGGCATGAGTGTTATCACCGCTAACAGCCTACTCGTCGCAGTGTCTTGTCTTTACTCTCGCTCGCCATCTTCCTTCGCTTTTATGAGAACACCATGAACGCTACTCCCCACGCTACGAGCACCATGACCCGCGGGATGGTGATGCTGTTTGCGTTTTGCTGCGGCGCCATCGTCGCCAACATCTACTACGCGCAACCGATCATCGAGCTGATCGCGCCGGACATCGGCCTGACGCCCGCCATGGCCAGCCTGATCGTATCGCTGACGCAAATCGGCTACGCCCTGGGCCTGTTCTTCCTGGTGCCCCTGGGCGACTTGCTGGAAAACCGCAAGCTGATGATCAGCACCACCGTGATCGCCATCGCCAGCCTGCTGGGTGCGGCGTTTACCGAGCAACCGAACCTGTTCCTGCTGGTGTCGTTGTTGATCGGTTTCAGCTCGGTGTCGGTGCAGATCCTGATCCCACTGGCGGCGCACCTGGCACCTGCCGAGTCCCGTGGCCGCGTGGTCGGCAGCATCATGGGCGGCCTGTTGCTGGGCATCCTGCTGGCGCGGCCGGTGTCCAGTGTGGTCGCCGACCATTTCGGCTGGCGCGCGATGTTCATGGCCGCCGCCGCGTTGATGGCCGTTATCAGCGTGGTCTTGCTGATGACCATCCCCAAGCGCCAGCCCGACCACAGCGCCAGCTATGGCCAGTTGTTGCGTTCCCTCGGCACCCTGCTGCGTGAACAACCGCTGTTGCGCCAGCGCGCCTTTTATCAAGGTTGCATGTTTGCCACCTTCAGCCTGTTCTGGACCGCCGCGCCGCTGGAGTTGGTGCGCAACCATGGCCTGAGCCAGACCCAGATCGCGATCTTCGCCCTGGTCGGTGCCATCGGCGCCATCGCCGCGCCCATCGCCGGGCGCCTGGCCGATGCCGGCCACACCCACCGCGCGTCACTGCTGGCCATGGTGTTTGCGGTGTTGAGCTTCCTGCCGGCCTTCGTACACCCGCTGTACAGCGTGATCGGCCTGGCGGTGACCGGCGTGGTCCTCGACTTCTGCGTGCAGATGAACATGGTCCTCGGCCAACGCGCCATCTACGCCCTCGACGCCAACAGCCGCAGCCGCCTGAACGCGCTGTACATGACCAGCATCTTCATCGGCGGTGCCTTCGGCTCGGCGATTGCCAGCAGCGTGTACGAACACGGCGGCTGGCTGGGCGTGATGCTGGTGGGCAGTGCGTTCCCGCTGGTGGCGCTGCTGCGCTTTCTCAGTGCTTCGCGCCACACTTCGGCGGTCACTGCCTGACGGCATGATGCCTCGGGATCGTGGGTGGGGTTACGAGCGCGGCCTGCCACTGGACGATGGGGCGATAATCTGCAGCAGCTGTAACACGAACGCTGACAGCGTCTTGGCAAGCATTTCGATCAGTGCGGACGGCCCGTTTGGGGTTTCACCCGGCGGCGGGGTTGGGGTTGGGGTTGGAGCTGGAGTTGGGGCTGGCGTCGGCACAGACTGAACTTCAGGCTGCGACCCATCCCACCGTACATCGCCAGGCTTGATCTGCCCCTTGCTGTTGATCACCATGTCCGCGTTGCCCGTCCCCTTCAGATCAATGGCCAGGCTCGCCCCCCCCGTACTGGCATCGTGTTTGAGCACCGCTTCACCGGCGCGGCCGCTGAACCGATCGGTAAACACCAGGGCGCGCACACCTGCCGCTTTTAACGCACCCGAGACGTCGATCTTATCGGTACCGCTGGTGAAGTCCTCGATCAGGTCTGGGCTCTGTGCGGCGGAGTCGCTGACGTTATCGTAGACAAACGTATCCGCGCCGCCGCCGCCCCTCAACGTGTCGGCGCCGGCACCGCCCTTGAGGCGGTTGGCCGCATCATTGCCGATCAAGGCATCACGACCGGCACCGCCGATCGCGTTTTCAATAACACATCCCTTGGCGACGGACACATTGCCCTTCAAGCCGCCCACGTCAGAGAACGACTCCGCATTCAGATCGACCTTCTGATCCTGGGAAAACCCGGAAAAATCCAGCGTATCCACACCACCACCATCCCACACACAGAACACCGGTTTGTCCCTGGCGCTGGTAAGGCTCATCACTTCGCGCTCGGTATTGGAGTTGAAACCATAGACGGTGTCGGTCTTGCGGGTCTGGTGGTTGGCGCCATACAAGCGTTGCGCCGCGGCGATATCGTCCATCATCGGGGCAGACGGATTGAGCGATCTGAAGTCATGACCGGATTGATGGCGTTCCGACCAGTAACTCATCACGGTGCGTGCCTTGGTGTCCTGCGCGTAGACCGCGCCGTTTTGGTAGTTGGCACCGTCGCCGTTATAGCGTCCCGGATGTTGCAGGCCAATAGCGTGACCGATTTCATGAATAGCCGTGACCGAAAAGTGACTGCCCAGCGCAGGCGAAGCCGCCCCGCCCCGGGTGCCGATCGTGGCTGCTGTCCGATTCGTGGAACCATGAGGTAAGTCGGCAACCCCCCGGTCGCCGCGAGGGTTGTTGTGGATACTGAGCGCTCCGTCCGTACCGTTTGACTGCTCGCGGAAACTGATATTGGCCACATCCTGCCAGGCTTGCACTGCCTGGTGCACGCGCTGTTTCTGCTGGGCGGTGAAACTCGCGTCGACCGTGTAGTGCAAGTCGATCTTCTGATCGCCGTTACGGTCACGGAAACGATGATTTTCCCGCGTGATTTGTTTGGCCGCCTGGTCCGTCGTAAACGACGGTTTCTTCGAGGCCCCGGCACCAAACGGGCCGGGGTCCGATATCGGAAACCCCATGCGGGAAGTTACAGAAAACAGATCAGGTCCATTCATTGTGCGGCACTCGTATTATTAATGAATACACAAGAACACCGAATCGAATCGATCCGGAGATTAAGTATCAATAACCGCGAGCCGCGTCAAACCAGGCTCATCGTTATCGCCGATAATCTCGCACAGTGAAAAATAGCGGACCAACACTATTTTAGTTTCAGCTGAAACAACCACACGCCGCGTAACATGCAGTCAGACAACCAGGATTTTATTTGCAATTTAAACATCCAACCACACAACCGACTCACCAATACCGGGTTGCTTTTACAATAAAAAAACAAATTCTAAACAAATACCCGTCACTGGCTTACTTCAATTCCCGCCAGACAAAGACATATCCACTTAAGCTTCTTCACGGCGATAAACCCCGCCTGGGAGCGGGTGACAAGCCATGGCCATTCCCCGTAGGCTTTGCGCCGTACTGCGTCGCGATGCGCTCAATCACAAGCAAGGGACACCCGATGGACCGCCTGACCGCCATGGAAACCTTCGTCCACGTTGTCGAAACCGGCTCGTTCTCCGCCGCCGCCAAACGCCTGGGCATCGGCCAGCCCGCGGTGTCGAAGAGCGTCGCGCAGTTGGAAGCGCGCCTGGCGGTGCGCTTGGTACTGCGCTCAACCAGGGGCTTGACGCCGACCGAAGCGGGCCTGGCGTATTTCGAAAAAGCCAAGCGCGCCATCGATGAGGCCAACGAGGCCGACGACGCTGCCCGCAGCGCGGGCGCCGGGCTGTCGGGTAACTTGCGCATCAGCGCCGCCGTGACCTTCGCCAGCCTGCATATCCTTCCGCACCTGGGGCCGTTCCTGGAGCAGTACCCTGGGTTGAACATCGATGTGGTACTCGACGACCACAGCCTCAACCTGGTGGAAGAAGGCATCGACGTCGCCCTGCGCATGGGCAACCTGAGCGATTCGGGGCTGACCGCACGCAAGATCGGGGCGTCGCCCTGCCATATCCTGGGCACCCCGGCCTACTTCGAACGCTTCGGCGAACCCGCCACGCCAGCCGATCTGCTGCGACACCAGGCGGTCATCTACACCCAGGGCGAGGGCGCGCGCTGGACATTTACCCGAGACGCCCGCGAATACCCGATCGTCGTCCATGGCCGCTTGCACATCACAGCGGCGGAAGGGGTACGCGCGGCTGTGCTGAACCACTTGGGCCTGACCCTGGCATCGGCCTGGATGTTCGCGCCGGAACTGGCCAGTGGCGCGGTGAGGCCGGTGCTGACCGACTGGCATTTGCCGGCGCGGGACTTATGGGCCGTGTTTCCGACAGGGCGGATGGCGAGTGCCAAGGCGCGGGCGTTTGTGGAGTATGTGGAACGGTTGTCAACGCGCTGACGGGCCCAGGTAGCGCAGCAAACACTCGACCGTATGCTCCAGCGGGCCGGAGTTATCCAGCACGAGCAACCCCGCACCCATGCCGGCCAGCAACTGCGCCGTAAACCGTGCATTACGCGCCAGGCGCGCATCGATATCCGCCACCGACTCACGCCCCCGCGCCAGCAAGCGCTGGCGCAGCGCCACCTGATCGACACTCAGCAACACCACCAGCAACGCCGGGTAACGCTCGCGGGCCTGCGCCAGGTGGGCACGGGAGCCGTTGACCAGCACATCCTCCCCCGCCGCCAGCCACGCGTCGATGTCCGCGGGTATGCCATAGGACAACCCATTGGCCTGCCAACTCAACGCAAACGCGCCTTCGGCTTGCATCGCGACAAACTGCTCGGCGCTCACCCCCTGTGCCGCCTCGCCCACCGCTTCCGCCGAGCGCGTAATCACCCGACGCACAATGCGGCAGCCACGTTCGGCCAAACGTGGTCGTGCAGCGTCCAACAGGCTGTCCTTGCCCGAACCCGATGGCCCGATGAGATAGATCAACCTGCCCGCCATCAATACACCCTCTTCGCTTGTCTGCAGATTTGTTGCATGACCGACTACGTTTCACGGCGGCGGCCACAGTATCGGATTGTGACGCGCTATGCACTCGGTCAGGCGTGCGCGTAGGCGCTTTCATGTTCGGGTGCAGGAACTGTGCACGGTTTCCCGGAAGGCAGAGGGTCAGCCTCCAGACAAAACGCGCGCGCATTGCCACACCGCAAAGCCAATCAATAATCCACCGCTGATGCGATTGATCACATCAAGATCAGGATTATCGATCAGCGCAGTCCTGATGAGGCTGCCACCCAGCGCATATAACATCTGGCCTAAAAATGAACCCACCAGAAAACCCGCCAGACTCAGGTAGAGCCCGAGCCCCTCAAACAGCGTGCCGCTGGCAATCACATAGGAGGAGATCGCTACGATAGTGAGTGGGTTCATTAGCGTCAGTAAAAAGACCGGGATAAATCCTGCTGTCGTTTTTACTTGTGCCACAGCTGTATGTTTTGCAAATGTAATGCCCCCCAGATAAAACAGGTAAGCAATTGCCACCCAGGTCAACAGACGGTTATTGGCTAGCCAAAATGCCTTGATTGTCTGCAAACCATAAAATGCGACAGCCGCAAAAACCGCATCTGCAACTGCCGCACCTAGAGCCCCAGGTAGTGCGCCGCGAAAGCCACAGGCGATGGACTGCCTCAGGATGATCAAGGCTATCGGTCCAAAACCTATGGAAAGCATTGTGGCGAATACCATCGAACTCAGAAAACCCTGCATCTAACTCAGAACCTCAATAAACAGCTTTTTCTTCGCTTGGCAGTGCGGGCATTGAAACGCCTCCCCAATCTCATCCCAAGTCGTGCCGGGTTCTATATCGACTAGAGCCTCGCCTGAAGACTCTGAATAAACGTAGTGGCAAATCTGGCACTCATAAGACCGACTCATAATAATGTCCTTCACTATCAGAAGTTCGATTTTCAGGCCAGCCGCCGATTCAAAGCGGCAAACATTTGCTCGAACCCATCCATAAATGCCATCGCCCCGCGCATTGCATGCGGGGCAATAGTTGGATTTTTCTCCAAGTACGAAATCATGATTTCGCGCCCGGTCGCGACATGCATAGGTTCAACCTCACAATGAATCGCAAAGAATGCCAAAACGGGGTCATCTTCGTCGACCAGACCATATTCGCCGGCATATTTTTGAAATCCTTTCAGGAAAAACTGAAACTCTCGTGAGGAAGTCATTTCTGACGCCAAATGAAAACCCAATGCCTCACCTAAAAACTCAGAACGGTACATTCGATGGGTATTATTACCCATGGCGGTGCCCTCAGGAAGAATGTAGTGAGGATTGAACAGCTCAGCATCGGAAAGTCCCAGGTGAGTGGTCAGTTGTTTGAACATTTGATGATGGGTTGGCAACATATGCTTGCTATGTTGATGTAGACCGTATTCATCCACGGATGCGTAAAGAATATGCGCGGCTTTAGCCGTGCCGTGCCACATATCTTCTTTAATCCATTCATCCGTAACGCGCGCAGCCAATGCGACGATTCCAGCCGGAACATCCTTGAAGAAAGCCCAAATAGTTGCAAAAAATAGAGCCCTTTCTGGATGACTTAGTGGCTTATCGGAAATAATTTTCCCAAACGACTCAAGCTCACGTAGGGCAGAGTGCCGCACTATCGCATTTGCGATTTCATTATAACCAGCCTCGCACACTTTATATATTTCACCACGAGTAGATCTTTCATTTGATCCCGCGCCGATCGGATTCTGAACACTCATATAATTATCCTTGTTTTTATAATAAATGAATTTCAACCCGCCTTTAAAAAGGCATTGCACACAAAATTATTAGCATCACGCCACACATGTCAATCCACAAATCAATTATTTCCAACAAACCTATGAAACATGCGACTTAGAGCCTTGCCATCCGCTACGAACCAACTATGAGCCAACCGCCAAGTTTAAAAAAACCTCCTTCCTACTCCAACAAAAGTAGGCAACACATAGAAACTTCCTTTTTTATTGAGTGAAACCTCTCATTTAATGGAGTTACATCCCCAACACCGCATCAACCATCCCCTGACGGGCAATTTCAAACTTCAACTTATGAGCTACCGGGCAGCATAATTACAGGTTTGCAGTTACCCCTCGCTCATCTCGCCCTACCTTTACGGTAGGCGTACTGTGGCGCGCAGGCCTCCTCGGCTCGCTGACCAGACGCCGTCTCAATCAATACGGATATTGCGGGCGTGTCGCAGATCGCCATCCTGCGGAGTTCAAGTGCGAGTATCACGAAATCAATGTGACCCAGCCCTTCAGCAGTACAGGCGCGGTTTTCCGCCATGCCATCGCAGTAGTTTTCGCCTTGCCTGAAACTCAATTCCCTGGTCACCAAGTACGTGTCCGCAGAGGTGGCATTCATACCTACCTGCTCGCTACAGGGTCCGTCCTACAAGGCGAAGAAAGCAGCAACGCCGCGTCAGCCGCTTGTAGGTGTCGAGCCGATTTTTTCACCCAAACTGTCCGTCTAGGGGCGAATGGCGGCAGTCCGTGTGGAAAGTGCGAAGACAGCACAATCTTTTATCGAACGGCACTTGTTGAGAGTAAGGATGAAGATCCGCCGAATGACGCCATCAGCCTATGACGGACTCATGGCGCTGAGTTCGGAAATCATTTTTATCTGACAGACCTCTATCTCGGACAAGTCCGGCCCCGGCATTGGATCTCCAGCGTTTGAAGGACCACACTGCAGGCATGAAAAAGGCGACCCAAAGGTCGCCTTCTGTCACTGCGCGTACTGCTTGCTCAACCCCGGCGGTACGCCATGCACGTCGGTCTCTTCCCACGGCCCGTCCGGGCTGATGGAGCGGCTCCAGCCGTTGCTCCAGCGGTAGTAGGTGCGCTGGCGGTAGAAGGTGTCGGGCTGGTCTTCCAGCACATACACTTGCATCTTGCCGTCCCAGTGGCTGGCCGCGCCGGGTGGCGGGGCGAAGGTCGGCGACTTGCTCGGTGGCGCTTTCGCGGGTGCGGTGACCGGGCTGGAGGGTCTGGTGGCTGGCTTGGTCGAGGGGCCCGATGGGGGAATGGTCGGGCCGGTGGGTGCCGGAGGTGGGCGGTGGACCGCACAAGCGCTCAAGCCCAATACCAGGCTGAGCAGGGTGATGCGTGCAAGGGCGGTCATAGGCGTTTCCTCGAATTACTTGTCCGGACTGTCGATGGTCAGCTGCTGCAGCGCAGTGGTGGTGCTGGCCAGGGGTTGGCTGCGGCCGATCCACTCGCCAGTGGTCGGTTGACCGGCCCGGGATATGCGCGCAACCAGTTGGACTTCAGGGAAGTTGGACAGTTTCAACTGCGGCATCATTGCGTCGGCATCGCCCAGTTCGACGGTGACCGGCAGGTCGGCGACGGTCACACGCTTGGCCGCCAGCGGCGCCGGCGGGCCGGAGACAGCGCGAGCGAAGATGAACACGCTGTCGCTTGGCAGGGCCTTGGCCTTGATGTCGGCGGAGAGGTCCACGCGCACTTTCATCACGGCTTTTTGGGCGACGGTGCCACCGCTCGCTTTCAGCCGCTCTGCCGCGCGGTCGATCCCGCCTTGCAGGGCGACGCGGGAGTTGTCTTCGGGCGGCAGTTGCGCCAGCAGGCGGCTCCAGTAATCGATCGCCTCCTGGTAGCGCTGGCCTTCAAAGGCCGCGATGCCAAGCAGACCGAGGCTGGTGACTTCTCGCGGGTCGAGCTTGAGGGCTTCGTCGGTCAGGGCCTGGACCTTGGGCGACCACTGCTTGTTGTCGGCGAAGTACTGGGCCTGGGCCCACTGGCCCAACAGCTCCGGCTGGCGCCCGGCCAGGGCCACGGTGCGCTCGAAGACCTTGGCGGCATCGGCGGAGCGGTCCTGGGCCATGTAGGCGCGACCGAGGAAGTACAAGCCTTCTGCCGAATCCGGCTGGGCGGCGGCGGCGCGTTCCAGGCGGTGGGTCATGTCTTCCATGGATACCGGTGGCTGGGAGAATTCGCGGGTCAGTTCGACCTTGTCGCTGGCACCGAAGTGCAGATACAAGCCAATGCCCAGCACGGGCACCAAAACCGCTGCGAGCAATGGCAGCGGCTTGCCCAGGCGCGATTCGCGGGGCTTTTCCATGCCTTCGGTGTCGGCCAGCAATTCGCGCGCGGCTTCGGCGCGGCCGGTGTCGAGTTGCGTGGCGTTGAGCACGCCTTCGTCCTGCTGGGTTTGCAGTTCGGCCACGCGTTCTTGATACAGCGCCACGTTCAGCGCGGTGCGATCCTCTTCGCGCTGGGCACGACGGCCGCGCAACACAGGGATCAACAGGAAACTCAGGGCAATCAGAAGCAGCAAACCGGCTGCGAGCCAGAAATCAATCATCAGTCTTGGTGTCCAGCAATTGGTCGAGGCGTTGGCGCTCGTCGGGGGATAGCGCGTCGGAACCATCGGTAGGCGCGGCGCGGCGACGGCGGACGATCACCACCATCACCACCATGCCAGCCAGCAGCAGCCCGGCGGGGCCGAACCAGAGCAGTGCGGTCTTGCCGGTGAGGGCCGGTTTGTAGCGCACGAAATCGCCGTAGCGGTCGACCATGAAGTCGATGATCTGCTGGTTGTCCTTGCCCTCCCCCAACATGCGGAAGATCTCTTTGCGCAGGTCGGCGGCGATGGGCGCGTTGGAGTCAGCGATGTCCTGGTTCTGGCACTTGGGGCAGCGCAGTTCCTTGGTCAGTTCGCGAAAACGCTCACGCTCGGCGTCATTGGCGAATTCATAGGTGTCGATGGCGGCGTGGGCCACGCCCGCCAGGCCCAGGGCCAATACGGCAGCAGCTAACCAGCGCTTCATGGCTTGGCCTCGTCGACCAGGGCCTGATACTTGGCGGCCAGTTGTTCGCGCCAGACCACTTCATCGATGACGCCGACATACTTGTCGCGGATCACGCCCTTGGCATCGATAAAGAAGGTTTCCGGGGCGCCGTAGACGCCGAGATTCAACCCCAGGTTGCCGTCTTCATCGCGGATATCCAGCTGGTACGGGTTGTGGAATTCCGCCAGCCACTTCAAGGCCGCCGCATTGTCGTCCTTGTAGTTGATGCCGTAGATCACCACGCCGTTCTCGGCGAGTTTGTTCAGCACCGGGTGTTCTACGCGGCAGGAAATGCACCAAGTGCCCCACACGTTGACCAGCGCCGGTTTGCCCAGCAAATCGGCCTGGGTCAGGGTCTTGTCGCCCTGCACCGTCGGCAGGGAAAACGCCGGGAACGGCTTGCCGATCATGGCCGAGGGCAACTCGGCCGGGTCCAGGTACAACCCGCGATACAGGAACACCGCCACCAGCAGAAACAATGCCAGCGGCACGACCATCAACCAACGCTTCATACCGCCGCTCCTTGCAGGCCCAGGGCTTCACGCACCCGGCTCTTGACCTTGACCCGATAGCGCCGGTCCAGCGCCGCGAGCACACCACCCAGACCGGTGAGCAAACCGCCGAACCAGATCCAGCGCACGAACGGTTTGACATGCACGCGCACCGCCCAGGCACCTTCGCCCAGCGGCTCACCCAGGGCGACGTAAAGGTCACGGGTGAAACCGCCGTCGATCCCGGCTTCGGTCATCATCGAACTCTGCACGGTGTACAAGCGTTTTTCCGGGTGCAGCACGGCGACTTCCTTACCGTTGCGGACTACGCGCACGGTGCCTTTGTCGGACGTGAAGTTCGGCCCTTCGAAGTGCTTGGCGCCTTCGAAGATGAAGTGGTAACCGGCCAGGTCCATGGACTCGCCGGGGGCCAGGCGCAGGTCACGCTCGGCGCTGTTCTGGCTGGAGAGCACCACGCCGAGGGCACACACGGCGATGCCGATGTGCGCAATCTGCATGCCCCAATAGCTGCGGGTCAGGGTGGGCAGGCCTTTGATCAGGCCTTTGTGACGGGTCTTGTCGACGATGTCGCGCATGCCGGCCAGCAATACCCAGGCGGCGAGCATGAACGTGGCGAGGACCGCCCAGTTGAAATCGCCATAAGCGATACCGGCGATCACGGCCAAGGCGGCGCTGCCCAGCAGCACTGGGGTCAGCATGCCCACCAGCCATTTCACCGGGGTGTCTTTCCAGCGCACCAGCACGCCGACGGCCATTACCACCATCAACAAGCCCATCAACGGAATGAACAAGGCGTTGAAATACGGCGGACCGACCGACAGCTTGGCGCCGGTCAGCGCATCCAGCACCAGCGGGTACAGGGTGCCGAGCAGGATCATCGACGCGGCCACCACCAGCACGAGGTTGTTGCCCAGCAACAGGGTTTCCCGCGACCACAGGTTGAAGCCGACCTGGCTCTTGACCACCGGCGCGCGCAGGGCAAACAGGGTCAGGGAACCGCCGACCACACACAGCAGGAACATCAGGATGAACACACCGCGGGCAGGGTCGGACGCAAACGCGTGAACCGAAGTCAGCACGCCCGAACGCACGAGGAAAGTGCCGAGCAGGCTGAGGGAAAACGCCGCGATGGCCAGCAACACTGTCCAACTCTTGAACACACCGCGTTTTTCGGTGACGGCCAGCGAGTGAATCAGCGCCGTACCCACCAGCCATGGCATGAAGGACGCGTTTTCCACCGGGTCCCAGAACCACCAGCCGCCCCAGCCGAGCTCGTAATAGGCCCACCACGAACCCAGGGTGATCCCGATGCCGAGGAAGGCCCAGGCGACGATGGTCCATGGCCGCGACCAGCGCGCCCAGGCCGCATCGAGGCGCCCGCCGAGCAACGCGGCGATGGCGAAGGCGAAGGCCACGGAGAAACCGACGTAGCCCATGTAGAGCATCGGCGGGTGGACGATCAGGCCGATGTCCTGCAGCAGCGGGTTGAGGTCATGCCCGTCCACCGGAATCTGCGGCAAGATGCGGCTGAACGGGTTGGACGTCATGATCAGGAATAGCAGGAAGCCGACGCTGATCATGCCCATCACTGCCAGCACCCTGGCCAGCATGACTTGCGGCAGTTGCCGGGAGAAGATCGATACGGCGAAGGTCCAACCGCCGAGGATCAGGGCCCACAACAGCAGCGAACCTTCGTGGGCGCCCCACACGGCGCTGAACTTGTAATACCAGGGCAAGGCGCTGTTGGAGTTGCTGGCCACATAGGCGACGGAAAAATCGTCGGTCATAAAGGCGTAGGTCAGGCAACCGAACGCGAACACCAGGAAGACAAACTGGCCCCAGGCGGCCGGCTGCGCCAGGCTCATCCACAGGCGGTCGCCGCGCCACGCGCCGAGCAACGGCACCACGGCCTGGACGATGGCGAAGCACAGGGCGAGGATCATCGCCAAATGGCCCAGCTCCGGAATAAACAGTGCGGACGTCATCACTTAGCCCTCCTTGGCTGGAGTTGGAGCGGTTTGGCCGCTGTCTTTCAACGCTTTGGTGACTTCCGGCGGCATGTATTTCTCATCGTGCTTGGCCAGTACTTCATCGGCCACCACCACGCCATCGGCATTCAGTTTGCCCAGGGCGACGATGCCCTGGCCTTCGCGGAACAGGTCCGGGAGGATGCCGCGATACGTAATGGTCACGGCCTTGTTGAAGTCGGTGACCACGAAGGTGACGTCGAGAGAATCGCCGGAGCGTTTCAACGAGCCCTTCTCCACCATGCCGCCGGCGCGGATGCGCGTGCCCAGCGGTGCTTCGCCGTTGGCGATCTGGGTTGGGGTGTAGAACAGGTTGATGTTCTCCCGCAGGGCGCTCATCGCCAGGCCCACGGCAATACCGACGCCGGCCAGAATGGCAAGGATGATCAACAGACGCTTTCTACGCAGCGGATTCACTTTTCGGTCTCCCGGCGCAGACGACGCGCCTCTTGTTGCAGGTAACGCTTGCGGGCCAGGATCGGCACGGCAACGTTGAGGGCCAGTACCGCCAGGCAGATGCCATAGGCCGTCCAGACATACAGGCCATGGTGGCCCATGGCGAGAAAATCACTGAAAGAAGCAAAACTCATCCACGCGCTCCCAGGCTGCTCTGCACTTCGGCCTTGACCCAACTGGCGCGGGCTTCACGCTTGAGCACTTCAAGGCGCATCCGCATCAGCAGCACAGCGCCGAAGAAGCAGTAGAACCCCAGCACCATCAGCAACAGCGGCGCCCACATTTCCACGGGCATCGCCGGTTTTTCGGTGAGGGTGAAGGTGGCGCCCTGGTGCAGGGTGTTCCACCACTCCACCGAGTATTTGATGATCGGGATGTTGATCACACCGACAATCGCCAGCACCGCACAGGCCTTGGCGGCGCTGTCACGATTGCTGATCGCGTTGCCCAGGGCAATCAGACCGAAGTACAGAAACAGCAGGATCAACATGGACGTTAGTCGTGCATCCCACACCCACCACGAGCCCCAGGTGGGTTTGCCCCAGATCGCGCCGGTGACCAGCGACACGGCGGTCATCCACGCACCGATGGGCGCGGCGCATTGCAGGGCGACGTCCGCGAGTTTCATCTTCCACACCAGGCCGACGATGCCGCACACCGCCAGCATCACGTAGCAGGACTGGGCCAGCATTGCGGTAGGCACGTGGATATAGATGATGCGAAAGCTGTTGCCCTGCTGGTAATCCGGCGGCGCGAAGGCCAGGCCCCAGACCAGGCCGAGGCCGATCAGCACTACGGCGGCGATGCTCAACCACGGCAGCAGCTTGCCGCTGATGCCGTAAAACCATTTGGGCGAGCCGAGCTTGTGAAACCAGGTCCAGTTCATTGCTGTTTCCATCACGGTTGCGTCTTGTATTTGCAAGAAGCGTAGGGTCTTTCTTATGTTGAAGAACGGGTTACGCGTAACCCGACTTCATTATTCGCCGACGCTGATCTTCAGGCCGGCGGCTATGGCAAAGGGTGTCAGGGTTACCGCCAGGGCGGTCAGGCTGCCAAGCCACAGGAGGTAACCGGTCGCCGGCATGCCCATGAGCGCGGCTTGCAAAGCGCCGCTGCCGAGGATCAACACCGGGATATACAAAGGCAGAATCAACAAGGCCAGCAGCAGGCCGCCGCGTTTCAAACCCACCGTCAGCGCCGCGCCCACCGCTCCCAACAGGCTGAGCGCCGGCGTGCCGAGCAACAAGGACATGAGCAATACCGGCAGGCATTCACTGGGCAACCCTAGCATCATTGCCAGCAACGGCGAGAGCAACACCAGCGCCAGGCCGGAAAACGCCCAGTGTGCCAGTACCTTGGCCAATACCAGAAGTGGCAGGGGGTGCGACGAAAGGACCCACTGTTCCAGGGAACCGTCCTCGAAATCACTGCGAAACAGCCCGTCCAGCGAGAGCAGCACGGACAAAAGGGCCGCCACCCACACCAGTCCCGGAGACAAGGTTTGCAACAGTTTAGTCTCGGGGCCGACCGCCAGCGGGAACAACGCGATGACAATCGCAAAGAACACCAGCGGATTGGCCAGTTCGGCCGGGCGCCGGCACAACAGCCGCGCCTCGCGGGCCACCAACAGCGCGAACACACTCATACCGACCACCGCCCCAGGTCCAGCTCGCGGTAACCGGCGGGCAGGCGCGTCAGGCTGTGGTGCGTCGTCAGCACGACGAGGCCGCCCTGCTCGCAATGCCGCGCCAGGTGTTCTTCCAACTGGGCGACACCTTGTTTGTCGAGGGCGGTGAAGGGTTCGTCGAGAATCCACAGCGGCGGGCCGGGCAGATACAGGCGCGCCAGGGCCACGCGGCGCTGCTGGCCGGCCGACAAGGTGTGGCAGGGCACATCTTCGAAGCCCTTGAGGCCGACGGCGGCGAGTGCCTGCCAGATCGCCTCGCGGCTGGCCGGATGATGCAGGGCGCTGAGCCAACTGAGGTTTTCCTCGGCGCTGAGCACGTCCTTGATCCCGGCGGCGTGGCCGATCCAGGTGAGGTTGCGGGCCAGCTCGGTGCGTTGTTCGTTCAGGGGCTTGCCGTTGAGCCGCACTTCGCCCGCCGTGGGCTGCATCAACCCGGCCAGCAAACGCAGGAGGCTGGTCTTGCCGCTGCCGTTGGGCCCGCTGATCTGCACCATGTCACCGCCCGCCAGGCGCAGGTCGAGGTGCTCGAACAGCAGGCGCAGGTCGCGTTCACAGGCAAGCGCTACGGCTTCAAGAAGAGGGCTGGTCAAAAGATCGCGGGCCTTTACGGTTCAAGTCGGCGGTGCTGCGGCCGTTATAGAAAGGAGCACAATAACGGCTTTGGCGACCGATTTTAGAGAGCTGGATCAAATAGTTGTGAGGTTTTTACCGCTCTCATGGCAGACGGGCCGCATTATACATGCGATGCCCTACGCTAAAGAGGGCTATTTCCCCTGAGACGACACGCACGATGACCGGTGAGATCAACCTTCCTACGCTTTCTCCTGCCCCGACAGCCGGGCCGGCCCCTGCGCCGGCGCCAGCAACCGGTGAGTTGCTGAAACTGCTGGAGCCGCAGATCGGCTTGATCGACCCGGGAAAAACCGCGAACGCCGAAGTCATCGCACTTAAACAAGGCGGCGAAGCCTTTCAGTTGCTGCTCAAATTGACCCTCGACGGTGGCCGCCAGACGCTGGTGCAGGCCAGCAGCCCGCAACCCTTGCCGCTGGGCAGCAATGTGGCGGTGAGCCAGACGTCCGCCGGTAACCTGACCCTCAGCCTGCAGCAGGCCTTGAGCGCCAACGTCGCCGCCCTCACCCGCATCGACACCACACAAATGCCGGCGGGCACCTTGCTGCAAGCCAAAGTCCTGACCAGCCAAGCGCTGCCCCAAGGCACCACGCAACCGACGATCTACCGTTCGTTGGTGACAGTCCTCAACAGCGCCCTGGCCGGCACGACCCTGACCCTGGAAAGCCCGCAACCGCTACGCGTCGGCAGCCTGCTCAGCGCCGTGGTACAGGACACGCAGACCCTGAACTTTGTGCCCTTGAGCGGGCTCAAGGATCAACTGGCCGTGACCCAGCAACTCGCCACCCAGCAAAGCCGCCAGGGCTCGTTGGATGCGGTGTTCACCGCGTTGCAACGCCTGCCCCAGGACGACAGTACGTCCGTCGAACTGCGCTCGGCCGCCACGCGGCTGCTCGCGGCATTGCCCGACCTGGCGCAAGTCAGCAATCCCAAGGTGCTGGCGCAAGTCATCCAGAACAGCGGCGCGTTTCTTGAAGCCAAGTTGCTGGCCGGGCAAAACCCGCAAATTCCACCGCTGGATATGAAGGGCGCGCTGCTGCGCCTGGTCGCCGATCTGCTGCCCGCCCTGCCCGTCAGCACCAACCTCAATGCCATCCTCGCCGCCAACACCCTGGCCCAGATACTGCCCAACTTCGTGCGCAGCCCGCTGAACACCCTCGGGCAGATCAGCGCCCGCCAGGCACCCGCCGGTTTTCCATTGCCGGAACGGCTGATGCAACGCCTGGCAGGCGAAGGCGACCTGGAGAACCTGCTGCGCCTGGCCGCCGGGGCCATCTCGCGGTTACAGAGCCATCAGCTGTCGAGCCTGGAACAGACCGGCACCACCGCCGACGGCCGCCTGCAAACCACCTGGCAGCTGGAAATTCCCATGCGGACCCTGCAGGACATCGTGCCGCTGCAGGTCAAGTTCCAGCGCGAAGAGCCCGCGCAGGACAAGGACCAGCCTGAACGCAAGGACAAAAAAGACCCCAAGCAGATGCTCTGGCGCGTGGAACTGGCCTTCGACATGGAGCCGCTGGGGCCGTTGCAGGTCCAGGCGCAGTTGTCGCAGGGCAAACTGTCGAGCCAGTTGTGGGCGACGCGACCGTTCACCGCCAGTTTGATCGAAAGTCACTTGGGCAGTTTGCGCGAGCGCCTGGTGACGTCGGGCATCAATGTCGGCGACCTCGACTGCCACCTCGGCACGCCGCCACGCGGGCCGAAAACCGGATTGGAGCAACGCTGGGTGGACGAAACCGCATGAACAACGCCAACCCACCGCGCCAGGCCATCGCCCTCAAGTATGACGGCCAACAAGCGCCGACCCTGACCGCCAAGGGCGACGATGCCCTGGCCGAAGCGATCCTCAAGCTGGCGCGGGAAAACGAAGTGCCCATCTATGAAAACGCCGAGCTGGTGAAGCTGCTGGCGCGCATGGAACTGGGCGACAGTATCCCGGAAGAGTTGTACCGCACGATCGCCGAGATCATTGCGTTTGCCTGGACGCTGAAGGGCAAGTTTCCGGCGGGGTACGACCCGCACGCCGAGCCGGTCGAGCGCGATGTCACCGAGCGTGGCGACGACTACTGAGTAGCCCCAGACAAACAACAATCCAAATGTGGGAGGGGGCTTGCCCCCTCCCACATTTGGATCGGCTTCAGTTCAGGACTTCGCTCAGGGGAATGAAATTCACCCGGTCGCCCATCGCCAGCGTCGTCCCTTCCAGCACCTCCACCAACCCTTGCGCCCACGCCGCGCTGCGCAGCACGCCGGAGCTCTGGTTGCGATAGATGACCGCCCTGCCCTGCTCGATGCGCCCGCGCAAATATTCGCGGCGGTTGCCCGGTTTGGGCCAGACGAACCCCGCTGGCACCTCGAACCGCAGCGGCTCGACCTCCGCCACACCTTGGCGGCGCAGCAGATAGGGGCGTGCCAACAGGGCAAACGTCACCAGCGTCGACGCCGGATTGCCCGGCAGGCCGATCACCGGCACGCCACGGAAATGGCCGAAGGTCAGCGGCTTGCCCGGTTTGATCGCGAGCTTCCACAAGGCCAGCTCGCCTTCTTCACGCAGGGCAATGCCGAGAAAATCCGCCTCGCCCACCGACACACCGCCGGTCGACAGAATCAAGTCAACCGCGCCCAGGCCCGCCAGACACGTGCGCGTCTGGTCCAGGTCATCGGGAAGAATGCCCGCATCGATCACTTCGCATCCCAGGCGCTCCAGCCAACTGCACAGCACGCGACGGTTGCTGTTGTAGATCTGCCCTGGGCCGAGGGGCAGGCCGGGCTCGATCAACTCATCGCCGGTGGACAGCACCGCGACCCGCACGCGGCGCACCACGGTCAATTGGTCGAGACCGAGGGACGCAGCCAGGCCGAGTTCGATCGGCCCCAGGCGCGTGCCCGCGGTCAGCACCACTTCGCCGACGGTGGTTTCCTGCCCTTGCGGGCGAATGTTCTGACCGATATGCAACGGCTCGGTAAAGCTCACACGCGCGTCGGCGTGGACCACGGCGTTTTCCTGCATTTCCACGCAGTCCGCGCCTTGCGGCACGGGCGCCCCGGTGAAGATGCGCGCGCAGGTGCCGGCAGCCAATGGCGCGGGGGCCTGACCGGCGAAGATGCGCTGGCTCACCGCCAACGGTTCGCCCGTCCAGTCCGCCAGGCGCATGGCATAACCGTCCATGGCGCTGTTGGGCCACGGCGGCAGATCGAGGGTGGAGATCAAATCCTGCGCCAGTACGCGGCCATCACCCGCGGCCAGGGGCAATACCTGCTGCTCGCGAATCGGCGCGGCCTCGGCCATCTCGAGCAAGCGTTGCAGGGCTTCTTCCACCGGCATCAAGGCGCCGGTCTTGCCCGGCTTATCCACGGGATTCACAGGGTTCGGCCTGCTTCAGGTGCGGTACGAAGTTGCAGGGGCGGTGACGGTTGTCCAGTTGCTCGGCGAGGATGCCGTCCCAACCGGTACGCACGGCGTTGGTCGAACCCGGCAGGCAGCACACCAGGGTGCCGTTGGCCAGGCCGGCCAGGGCGCGGGATTGCACGGTGGAGGTGCCGATGTCGGCCACGGAGATCTGGCGGAACAGCTCGCCAAAGCCGTCGACCTGTTTGTCCAGCAGGCAGCTCACCGCTTCGGGCGTGCTGTCGCGGCCGGTGAAACCGGTGCCACCGGTGATCAGCACGACCTGCACCACGTCTTCGGCGATCCAGTGGGCCACCTGGGCGCGAATCTTGTAGAGGTCGTCCTTGAGCAGCACGCGCTCGGCCAGGAGGTGGCCGGCGGCGATCAGGCGGTCGACGAAAACCTGGCCCGAGGTGTCGGTGTCCAGGGTGCGGGTGTCGCTGACCGTCAGTACAGCGATATTCAGGGGTACAAAGGGCGCATCTGCCTTGGCTTTCATGGCACGGTCCGGTTGTCGAAGGAACAGCCCGATGTTATATCACAGGCCCCTATTTACCTGCCGCTGCGGAACCCCCATGCCCGACGATTCTTCGCCTCTGCCCTGTTCGATTCTGCTGTTGGCCGGTGGCCGCGGCCAACGCATGGGCGGACAAGACAAAGGCTTGCTGGAATGGCAGGGTCAGCCATTGATCGCGCACTTGCACCACTTGGTGCGCCCACTGACCGACGACCTGATCATCTCGTGCAACCGCAACCCGGACCGCTACACGCCGTATGCCGACCAGTTGGTGAGTGACGACAGTACGGATTTCCCCGGGCCGCTGGCCGGTATCCGCGCAGGTTTGAACGCCGCCCGCCATGAGCACTTACTGATTTTGCCGTGCGATGTGCCGCATCTTGACGCTCGACTGCTCGCCGACCTGCGCAAGACGGCGCAGCGCAATCCGCGGCTGCCGGTGATGGTGCGCCACGGCGAATTCTGGGAACCGTTGATCTGCATCATCCCCACCCACCTGCAAAGCGCGGTAGAACAGGCCTGGCAAGCCGGTGAGCGCAGCCCGCGCAAGATCTTCCTGCAGTTGGGGGGCATCGGGCTGGAATGCCCGGCAGATGATCCGCGCCTGGCCAACCTGAACACGCCTGCGCTGTTACACACCAGGCCCGACGTGTCAGAATGAACCCCGCACAAGGAACTTTGTCGACGCGCCACGCGTCACACAGTCAGCAATCAAAAAGAATTTTCTTGGAGACACACTCATGACTCAACGGACCATCGCCGCTTTCATGCTTGCACTGGGCCTCGCTACCCTTGCCGGTTGCGCCTCGCCGACAGTGATCACCCTGAATGACGGTCGCGAAATCCAGGCTGTCGATACCCCGAAATACAATGAAGATACGGGTTTCTACGAATTCGAACAGCTTGACGGCAAGCGCACCCGCATCAACAAGGATCAAGTGCGTACCGTTAAAGACCTGTAAGCCGCAACGCTTGCATACAAGGCCCGCCTCGCGCGGGCCTTGTCGTTTCTGCGGTTACCAGTCGAGCGTGATCTGGCTGCGGAAACTGCGTTCTGCACCCGTGACCGGATCGATAAAACGCACCCCCTGGGCGAGCAGCTTCAAGGGATTGGCGTAGTCGTCCACGGCATCCTTGATCACCTCGGGGTAGAACGGGTCATTGCAAATGCTCGCGCCGAGCGCCGTCATGTGTACACGCAACTGGTGCTTCTTGCCGGTCACAGGGAACAGCCCATAGCGCCATAAGTCGCCGTGGGTTTCGCGCACTTCCACGGCCGTTTCGGTGTTGCTGGCGCCCGGCCCTTCCTGCATGCGAAAGAACGGCTCGCCATCCACCAGACGGCTTTTGTGGACCAGCGGGAAGGTCAGGTTCGGCAAGGCCGGGGCGATGGCCTCGTAGAACTTGTCGATTTGACGCGTGGGAAACAACTGCTGATAGGCCGAGCGGCTTTGCGGGTTGGCCGAGAACAGCACCAGCCCCGCCGTATGCCGGTCGATGCGGTGCAGGGGCACCAGGGACGGGTTGTCCAGGCGGCGGATCAGGCGGCGCAACAGGGTTTGCTCGACGTACTCACCCGCCGGGGTGACGGGCAGAAAGTGTGGTTTGTCCGCCACCACCAGGTGTTCGTCGGCGTACAGGATGGTTTCCTGCACTGGGATGACTTTTTCGTTCGGCACTTCGCGGAAGTAGTAGATGCACAGGCCTTCCTTGTAGGCCAGGTCCAGGCGGATCGGGCTACCCTGCAGATCCAGCACCCGGCCACGGGCGATGCGGTCCAGCCACTGCGTGCGGCCGATCGCCGGGAAATTCTCGCACAGGCAGTCGAGCACCGTCGCCCAAGGGCCAGGCGGCAAGTACAGGGTGCTGGCTTGATGCTGGGACGCGGAAAAACCGGAAGTGGACATGCAGATGCTCGAAGCCTGGGAAACAGGCCGGCATTATCCCGCATGGAGCGGGATTGAGCCTAGGGCGGATCTCAGGCCTTGGCCAATTGCGCCCGCAGGATCGGCGAAGCACTGGCGGCCTCGGTAAATTCCTTGAGCCAGCGCAGCACGTCCACCGCTTCCCAACGGCCCGGATCATATAGCGCGTACAGCAAGCCCTGGTAACCCACCACATCCAACTGCTTGTGATAACCGGCGCGCTGGAACAGCGCTTCGATCTCGGCAAAGCAGGTATTGAAATGCACTTTGTTAAACGGCGTCTTGCCTTCCGTGACCAGGCCGTCGAGGCGCAGCTCGTTCACCGCATCGCGCACGACGTCGGCGGACATGCGATTAACGCTGCTTTTCAGTTGTTCAACATTCACCACGGGCGTTCCCTCTATTCAATCGCTGTACAAACATACAGTAACCCAATATTGAGAAAGCTGCCATCGCCCAAGCGCTAGAATAGGAAGGCCACCACCTGCTCCGTGTCGAACGGCCACCCCAGTTCAGCCCCGGTATCCACCCGGCGCAGCACCGGAATCGTTAGGCCATAGGCTTCAAACAAGGCTTCGGAATCGGCGATATCCACCAGCTCAACCAGCAACCCATGTTCGACCAACGGCATGATTTCTGCTTCGGCGAGCTCACACAGATGGCAACCCGAAGTAGTGAACAACTGGCATTCAGGAGGCATGACGACAGGACCTGATCAGGAATAGGCGCCCATTTTAGGCCGACTCTATAGCGCTGGCGAGCCGATAAACCCTGACCCAGATCATCATGCCCTATAACTGATTCAGCGATTCTCGCGGCTTTTTGTCCGCTCGCCCTGCAACGGAGATGCTTGTGTTCGCCAACCTGCTGATCATTCTGGCCTCATCCCTGGTGGTGATTGCGCTGTTTCGCCGGCTGCAATTGCCGCCCGTGCTGGGCTACCTGTGCGTGGGCCTGGCCGTGGGGCCGACCGCCCTCGACTGGGTGAATGACAGCGAAAACCTGCCCGACCTCGCCGAGCTGGGCGTGGTATTCCTGCTGTTTTCCCTTGGCCTGGAGTTCTCCCTGAGCAAGATGTTCGCCCTGCGCCACGTGGTATTTGGCCTGGGCAGCTTGCAAGTGCTGGGCTGCGGGTTGCTGCTGGGAGGCCTGTTGATGGCCTTTGGCGTGTCGCCGAACATCGCCTTGATGCTCGGTGCGGGGTTGGCGTTGTCGTCCACGGCCATTGTCAGCAAAGAGCTGAGCAGCCTCGGGGAAATCTTCAGCAGCCACGGCCAGAACGCGATTGGCGTGCTGCTGTTCCAGGATGTAGTGGCGGTGTTGCTGCTGACCCTGGTGCCGGTGTTCGCCGGTGGCAGCGAACAGGCCTGGTACTGGGCACTGCCGTTGACGCTGGCCAAGACATTGTTGTTGTTCGTCGGCCTGTTGCTCGCCAGCCGCTGGTTATTGCCGCGTCTGTTCCATGAAGTCGCCGCCTCCCATTCGGCCGAGCTGTTTGTGCTGCTGGCGCTGGTGATCGTGTTGCTGACCGCCTGGCTCACGCACTTGCTGGGCCTCTCCCCGGCGCTTGGTGCGTTCCTGGCTGGCATGCTGCTGGGGGAAAGCCATTACCGGCATCAGATCGAGGCGGATATCCGGCCGTTTCGCGACATTCTGCTGGGGCTGTTTTTCGTCAGCATCGGCATGCTCATCGACCTGCAACTGTTCATCAGCCACAGCCTGCTGATCCTCGGCCTGACCTTCACGCTGATGCTGACCAAGGGCTGCGTGGTCGCGGCGCTGGTCAAACTACGCGGCAGCGACCGCGAAACCGCCTGGCGCAGCGGCCTGGCCCTGGCCCAGGGCGGCGAGTTCTGTTTTGCGCTGATGGCGCAGATGCAACAGAGCCGGCTGATTCCGGATGAGTTCAACGGCTTGCTGCTGGCCGCCACCTTCTGCTCGATGCTGCTGACCCCGCTTTTGCTGCGCGCGGCACCGGGCATTGCCCTGCGCCTGCACCGCAAACCCAACCAGCAGGTGCAACTCGAAGCCATCACCGCGCTCAACGCCGAGTTACGCGACCATGCGGTGATCTGCGGCTATGGCCGCGTCGGGCAATCCATCGGGCGCTTTCTGCACCACGAACAACAGGCGTTTATCGCCCTGGATGACAACCCGGAACGGGTGCAGGAAGCCGCCACCGAAGACAACAGCGTGCATTACGGCGACTGCCGCCGTGGCGCCCTGCTCAGCGCAGTCGGCCTGGAGCGGGCGCGGCTGGTGGTGATCGCCGTGGATAACACCGAAGTCGCCCTGCTGGTGCTGAAGGAAGCCCGCCGGATCAACGCCGACGTACCGATCCTGGTACGCACCCGCGACGACAGCCAATTAGCCGAACTGAAAGCCGCGGGCGCCAGCGAAGTGGTGCCCGAGCTGCTGGAGTCGAGCCTGATGCTCGCCTCCCACGCCCTGATCCTGCTGGGCCTGCCGGACCAGCAGGTGCAAGCGCGGGTCGATGAGGTGCGGCATAACCGCTACCGTCTGCTGCACGGCTTCTACCCGCGGGCGGCCCCTGACGAAGAGGCGCCGATCAATCCTGACTGATCGCACCGATCTTGTGGATCGACAGGTCCGCGCCGTAGTACTCCTCTTCCTGGCTCAGGCGCAGCCCGTGTACGCGCTTGATCACGCCATACACCAGCAGGCCGCCGGCAAACGCCACCAGCACACCCAACGCGGTGCCGATCAATTGGCTGATCAGGCTGACCCCGCCCAACCCGCCAAGGGCGGTCTGGCCGAAGATGCCGCAGGCAATGCCACCCCACACGCCACACAGGCCATGCAACGGCCAGACACCCAGCACATCGTCGATCTTCCAGCGATCCTGGGCGGCAATGAAGCACCACACAAACAAGCCACCGGCGACAACCCCCGTGACCAATGCGCCCACCGGATGCATCAGGTCGGAACCGGCACAAATCGCCACCAGCCCGGCCAGCGGGCCGTTGTGCAGAAAGCCGGGGTCATTGCGGCCAATCACCAGCGCCGCAACCGTACCGCCGACCATGGCCATCAGCGAGTTGACCGCCACCAGGCCACTGACGCCGTTCAGGGTTTGTGCGCTCATCACGTTAAAGCCGAACCAGCCGACAATCAGAATCCACGAGCCCAGCGCCAGGAACGGGATGCTCGACGGCGCAAACGCGACCAGGCGCCCTTCGCGATAACGCCCGTTGCGCGGCCCGAGCAACAGCACCGCCGCCAACGCCAGCCAGCCGCCCATGGCATGCACCACCACGGAACCGGCGAAGTCATGGAAGCTGGCACCGAAGGTCGCGAGCAACCAGGCCTGCACGCCGAAATTGCCGTTCCACACCATGCCTTCGAAAAACGGGTAGATAAACGCCACGATCAACGCGGTAGCGCACAGTTGCGGAACAAATCGTGCACGCTCGGCAATGCCCCCGGAAATGATCGCCGGAATCGCCGCGGCAAAGGTCAGCAGGAAGAAGAACTTCACCAGACCATAGCCGTGATCGGCACTGATCACTGCCGCCGGTTGCATGAAGCTCACGCCATAAGAGATCCAATAGCCTATAAAGAAATAGGCCAGGGTGGAGATCGCGAAGTCACTGAGGATTTTCGACAGGGCGTTGACTTGGTTCTTCTGACGCACGGTGCCGACTTCGAGGAAGGCAAAACCGGCGTGCATGGCCAAAACCATGACCGCACCGATCAGAATGAACAGGGTGTTGGAGCTGTGGACGAGGGTGTCCACTGCGCTTTGCAGATTTTCCATGGAGGTTGGCAGGCCTGCGATAAAGGCAAAAAGCACCAAAGCGGTTCAAACCGGCGTTTCGCGCACTAAATTGGTACCACCGGCTCCGCCCCTCTTCTGAGGGCGTGAACCGCTTTAGCGCAGCGATCAGCACAACCGGCCATTCCCGACAGGGTTTTTCCGCGAGTTTCAGTTATATAGGGTAAGGTTTTCACCGGTTTGCGGCCCAACCGCCCAGATTCAGCGCAGACCCAGGGGCCTGCGCACCAAGGCAAAGCAAAAGCTGTACCAGTCATTTGCAATGAACCTTCACCGATACCGGTGACTCGAAACCACACGTACCGATCAGCCACTCACGGAGATAACCATGGCCAGCAAAACAGCACAGACGGCTCAAGAAATACTGATGGCGGATTTTCAAACGCTGGTCAGTGATACTGAAAAGTTGCTGGACGACACCGCCATCCTGGCCGGTGACCAGGCCGACGAGCTGCGCGCCAAGATCCACGACAGCCTGCTCAAGGCCCGTGAAACCCTGCAACTGACCGAAGACTCCCTGCGCGACCGCAGCAAGGCCGCCGTCACCGCGACCGAAGATTATGTGCAGGCCAACCCTTGGCAATCAGTGGGCATTGCCGCCGGCGTGGGCTTCTTGATCGGTCTGTTGGCTACAAGGCGCTAATCCTATGTCTATCGGCGAATCCGGCTCGTCCACGGGCCCAAGTTCAACGTCCCGACGCCTGGGCGCAGCCGTACTGGGCTTGCTGCACAGCCATGTCGAACTGTTCGGCATCGAGCTGCAGGAGCAGAAAGCGCGCACCGTCAGCCTGCTGCTGTTTGCCGGGCTGGCCCTGGTGTTTGCCCTGCTGTTGCTGGTGGGGTTGTCGACATTGGTGATGATTCTGGTGTGGGACACCGGCTACCGCCTGACCGGAATCATCTGCCTCTGCGTGTTCTATACCCTGGCCGCTGCATTCTGCGGTGTGCGCTTGAAGGCGGCGGTGTTCGATGAGTCCACGCCGTTCCACGCCACCCTCGAAGAGCTGGCCAATGACCGGGAGCGCCTGCTGCCATGAGCCTGACTGAAATCCCACCCACCAACTCGCGCCGGGAAATGCGCAAGGCATTGATCCGCCTGCGCATGGAAATGCACCGCCAGGAAATCCGCCACGAGTCCCAGCAACTGATGGCGCCCCTGAATAAGGTGCGCAACATGGGCCAGCACTGGCAGGACAGCCTGGGCATCAAGCATGCGCCGCTGTGGGGCGTGGCCGCAGTGACGCTGATCGGCTTCTTTACCGGCAAGGGCGCCAAGGGCGGCAGTCTCAGCAGCCTGACCCGCCTGGTACGGCTGGGCGCCGGTTTGATCCCACTGATCAAATTAGCCATGCAGGGCGCCTCACGCAAAGGTTGAGGCCTGCTGGCTGCATTCTTGCAAACAGAATCGGCCCGGCCCTCGTCAACGAGGGCCGGGCACTTTGTTGCCAACGTTTTTAAGGAGGCCCCGTGATCGACGGGCAACCGCTCGCCTGCTTCCAACCCTTCATCGACACCGCCACCGGGCGCATCGCCGGCGTCGAGGCTCTCGGCCGCCTGCGCCAGGCTGACGGTCGCCTGCTGTCGGTCGGCCCGTTGTTCGCCGACCCGCGCACCTCAGGCGTGGCCTTGCGGCGCCTGGACCGGCAGATCCGCGACAACGCCTTGAGCCGTCTGCACGAGGTACCGCAGGACTGGTTTCTGAGCCTGAATATCTCACCGCGCTGGATCAATCGCCTGCGTGCCGGCCAGGCCCTGCCCAGTTTGCAACAGGTGCAGGCTCACGGCGTCGATCCACAGCGCATCGTGTTCGAGATCACTGAGCTGGGCGGCGATATCCAGCGCCTGGCCGACGTGGTGGCGCGCTATCGCGAGGCCGGCGCGCGCATCGCCATCGATGACTTCGGCGCCGGCTATTCGCAGCTCGACCGCGTGCTGGCGTTGCAGCCGGACATTCTCAAGCTGGACATGCGCCTGTTTCAGGAGGCCGCCAAAGGGGGCCCCAGCAGTGAAGTGGTGCGGGCACTGGCGCAAATGGCGGAAAAAACCGGCTGCTGGATCATTGCCGAAGGGGTGGAGACCGAGGCGCAGTTGAGTTTTGCGCTGGAATGCGGCTCGCGGTATGTGCAGGGCTATCTGTTTGCCCAGGCGCAACTGGACTGGTTCGCCGCCGATGCTTTCGTGCCGCGCTTCGCCCAACTGCGTGGCGCCTACGTGCAGAAAAAACTCGCCGAACGCGGACGCATCATGCAATTGCGCCAACAACTGGCCGAACTGATGAAAATCCTCCAGACCTGGGCCCAGGGCCAGGCGCCGCTGAGCCATTTGCCGCAATTGCCGGATTATCCCTGGCTGCTGCGGTTCTACCAGTGCGACCGGCATGGCACCCAACTGACCCCCAATTTCGAATGGCGCCAGGACGCCTGGCAAGCCGACAGCCGCTACCTCGGCCACAATTGGTCGTGGCGCCCGTATTTCTATCATCTGCTGGCCGAAGGCTGGGACGAGCGCCGCTTGACGCTGTCTTCGACCTACCGCGACGCCACCACCAACCAGTATTGCCTGACCGCCGGACAATTCTTCGATAACGGTCAGCGCTTGCTGTTAATCGATATCGACGCGGTCGGCCTGTAGATTTTCGCTTGCTCCGCCCACCCGGAACCGGGAAGCTGGGCGAGTCATTCACCGCACGGAGAGTACCCGCCTTGGATTGGCCCACCCTGCTGACTCGCGAACGTCTTGGAAAGCCCCTGCACAGCCCGGAAGAATTGGGCCGTAGCCCGTTTCACAAAGACCATGACCGCATCATTTTCTCCGGCGCGTTCCGCCGCCTGGGGCGCAAGACTCAAGTCCACCCGGTGTCGAGCAACGACCATATCCACACCCGTCTGACCCACTCCCTGGAAGTCAGCTGCGTCGGCCGCTCCCTCGGCATGCGCGTGGGCGAAACCCTGCGCAGCGCCCTGCCCGAGTGGTGCGACCCGAGCGACCTGGGCATGGTGGTGCAATCGGCCTGCCTGGCCCACGACATCGGCAACCCGCCCTTCGGACACTCCGGCGAAGACGCCATCCGCCATTGGTTCCAGCAGGCCGCCGGGCGCGGCTGGCTGGACGACATGAGCGTGGCCGAGCGCAATGACTTCCTCAATTTCGAAGGCAACGCCCAGGGCTTCAGGGTGCTGACCCAGCTGGAATACCACCAGTTCGACGGCGGCACGCGGCTGACCTACGCGACCTTGGGCACCTACCTGAAATACCCGTGGACCGCCCGCCATGCCGACTCCCTGGGCTACAAGAAACACAAGTTCGGCTGCTACCAGAGCGAATTGCCGATTCTTGAGCAGATCGCCCACAAGCTCGGCCTGCCGCAACTGGAAGAACAACGCTGGGCGCGCCATCCGCTGGTGTACTTGATGGAGGCCGCGGACGACATCTGCTACGCGCTGATCGACCTGGAAGACGGCTTGGAAATGGACTTGCTGCAATATGCCGAAGTCGAGTCGCTGCTGCTCGACCTGGTCGGCGACGACCTGCCGCAAACCTACCGGCAACTGGGCGCCCAGGATTCACGGCGGCGCAAACTGGCGATCCTGCGCGGCAAAGCCATCGAACACCTGACCAACGCCGCCGCACGCGCTTTCGTCGAACAACAGGACGCCTTGCTCGCCGGCACCTTGCACGGTGATCTGGTCGAGCATATGCACGGCCCCGCCAAACGCTGCGTGCTGGATGCCAAGGACATGGCGCGCAAGAAAATCTTCCAGGACAAGCGCAAGACCCTGCATGAAATCGGCGCCTACACCACCCTGGAAATCCTCCTCAACGCCTTCTGCGGGGCGGCGCTTGAACAGCACGGCGGGCGCACGCCGTCGTTCAAGAACCGGCGCATCCTCGACTTGCTGGGCAACAGTGCCCCCGACCCGGCCTGGTCGCTGCACGCCTCGTTCCTGCGGATGATCGATTTCATCGCCGGCATGACCGACAGCTACGCCACCGAGATGGCGCGGGAAATGACCGGGCGTTCCAGCCCGCAATAGATGACTGATCCAGCTGCCTGTTGCCTGAACAGAATCTACCTACGAAGGGAACAGAGCGGCCTGATCGAATCAGTACAAACACCCGATGAATAATCACGCACGCTCTTAAAGGGCATAGGGCGCCTTCCTACGCCCCGCCCAATCGCCGCTTGACTCACCGTGTGCCCTTCCTATGTTCAAGAATTGCCTTCGCATCCTGTTGGTGGAGGATCACCCCTTTCAGCTCCTGGCAACCCAGTGCCTGCTCAACAGCTTCGGCTTCGAGCACCTGACCCTGGCGGAAAACGCCGAACAGGCGATCCGCTTGATGACCCAGTCCGAACGGCCCTTCGACCTCATGCTGTGCGACCAATGCCTGCCAGATCTGCCCGGGCTTGAGTTAGTCGAAATCGCCGGTCGGCGGGGGTTTATCGCAGGGGCGATCCTGTTGAGCGGGCTGCCCCTGCCCGAACTGGCGAATCTGAAGACTCAAGCCTTACAACGTAACTTGCCGTTACTTGGCTATTTATCAAAACCGTTAAACCGGGACGAACTAATGACGCTGATAAGCCCGCTGTAAATGTAGGAATTTAAACATCTCCACATAGGAAAAACTCACCACAACAACCGCTTAACCGGTGGGCCAAGGCCCGAACCCGCATCGCCGACCGAATTCTGAAACAGACGTCCACAAAGCCTTGATAGATCGTAAGGAAATACCTTTTTTAATGTAGGAATATTCCTGTTCTGTATCTACGCCCCCTCACCTCCATGCTCCCGCCTCGCCTTCTGAGCTAATGTGCCCGCTTTATTTGCACTTGCATGGAATGTGATTATGAACACAGTTTTCATTATTGATGACCATCCTGTTATCAGGCTGGCGATTCGTATGTTGTTGGAACACGAAGGCTATAAAGTCGTCGGCGAAACGGATAACGGTTGTGATGCAATACAAATGGTTCGCGAATGCCTTCCAGACCTGATCATTCTGGATATCAGTATTCCAAAACTTGATGGCCTCGAAGTGCTGTGCCGATTTAACGCAATGAATACTTCGATGAAAACCCTGATTCTGACGGCCCAATGCCCAACCCTGTTCGCCACCCGCTGCATGCGCTCGGGCGCCGACGGCTATGTGTGCAAAGAGGGCGACCTGAGTGAACTGCTGAGTGCCATCCGCGCTGTATTATCCGGCTACAACTACTTCCCCAGCCAGGCATTGAACGCCTGCGGCCCGGACAGTAATTCCCAGGAACTGGAACTATTCAAGGCAGTGAATGATCGCGAATTAATGGTCTTGCAACTTTTTGCACAAGGTCGCACCAACAAGGAAATTGCCAAAGGTATGTTTCTCAGTAACAAAACCGTCAGCACCTACAAAAAGAGGCTTATGCAAAAACTCAAAGCCAAGTCCTTGGTAGAACTTATCGAGTTGGCAAAACGAAACGCGCTAGTGTGAGAAAGCGGATGCCCAGGCGTATAAAGGACTATCTGATCATATTGAGCGCAGGCGTGTGCTTGAGCACCTCTGTGCTCGCTGCTCAAACGGAACCGGAACACTTCACCTTATTGAGCCGCGCAGGCGCCGTTCAACTGGACACTCAACTGGACAAGACGCAACGCCAGTGGCTGCAGAACAAACGCGAACTGGTGCTCGGCGCGGCAGCTCCCGACTACCCGCCCTTCGACCTCACGGCCAGCGGACGCGACTATGAGGGGCTCACGGCCGATTACGCCGGGCTGTTGGCCAAGGCGCTGGCGCTCCCCGTCAGAGTGCTGCGCTACCCCAACCGGGAAGCCTCCATTCAGGCGCTTGAAGCCGGTGAAATCGACCTGCTGGGCTCGTCCAATGGCTTTGAGGCCACCAACCCGCTGCTCACCCTTTCAGCACCGTATGCCGTGGACCAGCCAGTGCTGGTGACACGCGAGGGCGAAACCCGCAGCCTCAGTGAGGGCCTGGCCGGGCTGCGCCTGAGCCTGGTCTATCACTACCTGCCGCTGGGCGAAGTCGAGAAGCTGTATCCCGAGGCGATCATCCACACCTACCCCTCTTATCAGAACGCCCTGAATGCGGTGGCATTCGACCAGGCGGATGTGTTTCTCGGCGACACCATTTCCACCCATTACATGATCAACAAGGGCTACCTGAAAAATATCCGCATGGCCAACTTCGGCAAGCACGAAGCCTATGGTTTCAGCTTTGCCGTGCGCCAGGACCAGCACACCCTCTTGAGCATCCTCAACGCGGTGCTGGCGGCGGTGCCGACCAATGAGCAGGAGAGCATTGCCAAACGCTGGAGTGCGGGCAGCGACATCCTGCTCACCGCGCAAAAACTGCAACTGACGCAACGCGAGGAACGCTGGCTGAAGGCGCACCCGGTGGTCCGGGTAATCGCCAACGAAACCTTCGCGCCATTGACCTTCTTCGATGCCGACGGCAACTTCCGCGGCATCACCGCCGACCTCCTGGAGCTGATCCGCCTGCGCACCGGGTTGCGCTTCGAGATCCTGCGCGCACGCGATGTCAACGCGATGATCGAGCAAGTCGATACCGGCAAAGCCGACCTCATCGGCGCCATCATTCCCAGCACGGAACGCGAAGCTCAACTGAACTTCAGTCGTCCCTATCTGGAAAACTCCTACGTATTGCTCACGCGCAAGGAACCCAACGCCCCATCGAATCTTGAACAGATGGCAGGCAAGCGCCTGGCGATCACCCAAGGCAACCCTCTGGAAAGCCTTCTGCGCAAGGATTTCCCGCACATTCGCCTGGTGGAAACCAGTGATACCTTCAAGGCCTCGGAACTCCTGGCCCAGGGGCATGTGGAAGGCGCGGTGAACTCGTTGGTGATCGCCAACTATTTTCTGTCCTCCCAAGTGTTTCAGGACAAACTGCAGATCAGCGGCAGCATCGGCACCCTCCCCGCAGTCTTTGCGCTGGCCACGTCACGGGGTGCCACCGAGTTGAGCGCGATCCTCGACAAGGCGCTGCTGAGCATCGCCCCCGATGAGCTCGGGGTGATCAACAGCCGTTGGCGAGGCTACGCCGCCGCCTCCGACAGCTACTGGCGCAACTACCACCACCTGATTGCCCAGATCATCCTCGTCACCGGCCTGCTGCTGCTGATTTCCCTGACCTGGAACGCCTACATGCGCCGGGAGATCAAGCACCGCAAGATGGCCGAACGCGCCCTCAACGACCAGTTCGAATTCATGCGCGCACTGGTCAACGAAACGCCGCACCCGATCTATGTCCGCGACCGCAACGGCCTGTTGCAGACCTGCAACGACAGCTACCTGCAGGTGTTCGACGTCAAGCGCGAAGAGGTCATCGGCAAAAGTGTGATGCAGATGAGCACGGCCCAGGCAACCGAAGCGGCTCAGTATCACGCCGACTATCTGCGCGTGGTCGCCGAGGGCAACCCGCTGATCCTTGATCGCACCCTGCTCATCAATGGCAAAAAGCTGACGATCTACCACTGGATACTGCCCTACCGCGACTCCACCGGCGAAGTCCAGGGCATCATCGGCGGCTGGATCGACATCAGCGAACGACGCCAGCTGTTCGATGAGCTGCGCGCCGCCAAGGAACGTGCCGACGAAGCCAACCGTGCCAAGAGCACCTTTCTGGCAACCATGAGCCACGAAATCCGCACCCCGATGAACGCAATCATAGGCGCAGATTGTAGAACGTGATTTGAGTGTATCTTGACGTGCATTTTTTGACAAATCGCCCGAAAACGCCGCATAGGCGCGGGCGCTATCTGGACGTGAGTAATTCACCTGACCCCTCGGGGGCAACGTAATGGGTGAATCATCAAGAGAGAATAGCCAAATCGCTTTTTAATGCTTTTCTGCTTTATTGCTTTTACAAAAAAATAAGTAAATTAACGGCAGTTTATGCCGTGTATTTTTAATTGCTTCTTACGGGCCTTATTAAACCTTAAAAGCCTTACCTCATTACCATCTTAAGCAACCCTCAAAGCCACGTTATACGTGGCTTACAGCCCTTCGGTATTGACTAAAAAATCAATGTTTATGTACTTTTTAATCAATGCTCATATACTTTTCCATCAATAGTCATTGATTTTTTAATCAATGCTTATGACTTTTTTATCAATGCACTTTTACTTTTTCGTCAATGACGTTGACTTTTTCGTCAATGACTATTTCGACAGTGCAATTAACTTCTCAATCAATAAATAAACCTTCTCCAAGTTCTCTTAAACAAGAAAAATTGCTCATACAGAAATTTTAATTTCAAAAAAGTTAATTATTTTGTCGTTTAAGTCTTTATTTCTCAAATCTAAATGCTACGCTATGATTATGACTAACAAAATGAGGAAATAAATGAATGAATTTATAGATGTTAATAGTGCAAACATTGAACAAGATGATAATTTTAGACCTGCAAATTCTGACAATGCTCAATTTATTGCTGAACAAGTCAATCGCGCTGTTGAATCAGCAATGTCTGTATTACATAGTAGATATGTAAATGACAAGAAAAACGCTAATGACGATGACAAACAAATCAATGCAAAAGTAACGACTAAAATAGAATTAGATAAAGAAAATTCGTTAAAGAAAGACGTGAAATATTTTTACGGCTTTTCAGAGAATCTACTAAAACTAGAATTAACACCGACGGAATTTAAGATTATCGTGCACATTTTAGACACGCTAAAATGGGGTAATGTTGTTGCAATGACACAAGCGTCAATCGCAGCAAAAACGAAAATCAGCGCTTCTGTAATAAATCGAAATTGGAAAACACTCATTACTAAAAAAGTGTTAATTGTGGACGAAAACAACAGCATTTATCTCAATACGAATTTCTTTTTTATTGGGCTTTATCAACGCATGGATAAAGAGCGTCGCGCAGATTTTGAAAAAGCTTCTGTCTATGATGATGTTCAAATAAAGCATATGCACAACAGTGCAGGAACTAAACATGAATGATTTTTTTAAATTTTCGTTTGTGCTATTTGCGCTGTGCATTGCGGTAAATGCGGGATATTTTGAAACTACTAGCAATGTTCCGGCAGGAACTGTAATTGAAAATAAAGTTTCAGTAAAAGACAGAATGACAGATAAAGAACGACAAGAGTCTGTAAGAGCTTATCAAGCTGCTTCTCGTGATTGTAAAAACAAAGACGACATTAATGAGCGAGGAAGTACGGCGCTGGAAATAAGTCACAGTTTTAACTTTAAAACACGAAGTTGTGAAGAGTCAAAAACACTCTGGACAATGCAAGATGGAGACTTTTGGAGAAATCCAGAGTATTTAAGCAAGGGCGTTGTTATTAAGACTTATAATTTGCCGACAAACCCGTATTATTAAAATTGTTATCTATGCGGCAGGTACTGCCGTTATTTACCATCTCCCCCCTTCCCCCCGCAAGGGGGGTTAAAAGGTAAGTCAGAACATAGTAATTGTATAATGATACAAAATACAAATTACTATGAGCGAAATAGAAGTTAGAAAAAAAGCAGAAAATCTGATTGGCTCAATAAGAGACTTGAAAGTCGTCAGAGCATTTCAGATATTATTGAGCAATGCGAATAATATTCAGCAACTACTTTTGCTGATTGAGCTTGTCGAAACATATCAAGCAAGTTCAAAAAACAAAGAGCGGGAAATTGTTAGGCAAGTAGTTTTTCTTGGTCAAGAACGTAGCAATATGTCTGAACGTCTTGCCTTGGTTTTTATCGTTAACGATGTTGTGCGTCTATTTTTTAAATCTCGTAAAGTGTCTTTAAAATCGACTGTTGATAAACAGCAGATTTTAAATACACGTAGAGATAATTCGTTTAGGCGCTTTTGATTAGGCTTTTAGGCTTTTGATTTTGGGTTCTAGGGGTATCCCCTAGCAAGAGGAAGGGCGCCAGCCCGTCAACCCTTCAGGGTTGTCCTATCTTGAACTCTGACTAATCGGCTGAACAACTATGAAATTTCGTTGTTACGATATGCTACTATAAAGGTATAACAACTTAAAACACAAATGAATAACTTATATTTACTCTGTGCGAACTGCAAGAAAAAAACCCAACACGGTCTTCTTTGGCATACAAGCACAGAGTTTGATTTTCCGAAATTTACAATAGTTTGTAAGACCTGTCGAACCATTTTTGAAGGTTCGATATGAGCATAAAAAACTGGACTGTAACAACAGAGCGTGTCAAAAATAAAGATTTTGGATTGTCTGAATATGCTAGTTATTTAGCAAGTGCGAAGCACAAGAATCATAAAAACACGACTATCTACTCACTGTTCAACTCTGACGTAAATACGTTTCTTAATAACACTATTCAAGAAACGATTTCATTCGATGCGAAAAACAAAAAAGGAGGTAGAAAAGTTGAGTCTTTTGCTCAATCTTTTAACTTTATATTACCCCCTCCGCATAAGCCTACCGCTGAACAATGGACAAAAATATCAAAAGATTTGGTCAATACAATTCACATAGAATTAGAGATAAAAGAGGATGTTAATCGTTTTGGTCGAGCGTGTTTTTTGAATATACACGACCAGGCAAATCCTCACTTAAACCTTCTTGTTCCTAGGATTTTTTCAGGGCAGAGATTGGCTGATTTGGATAGAAAGAACGTTTTAGCGAAGTTGAAATTACAGTTTAATCAGTCAGTATTGAAGCATTGTAATATCGATCACACACACCACAAACCGTTGAGGGTCAACGTGGGCAGGCGTAAGACTGCACAACGTCACGAGTATGACAAAGCAAAAGCAGAAGCTCAAAACGCCTCAAAACTCGTTTTAGAAGCGCAGAACGTAACGACTGTGGCGGTTCTTGCACAGAAAGAAGCAGAAACAAAACTAAAAGAATTAGAGATTAAAGAGATTGAACTGGACAATAAAAAGTCTCAAATAATGCTTGAAAAAGCGAAGTTGAATTTTATTGTAAAGGCCTTTAATGATTTTAAATCGAGCTTGATTGGGTGGGTGAATAGTATAAGAAATGACTCAACGCTTGAAATTTTGATTAAACGACAAGATGTTGAAGAAAAAGCGAATAGAATCACTGAAAGTGATAAAGCTGATGAAAGTGATATTTTGCTTGTTGATAATATGATTGACACAGAAGTTTCAGAGCTTGAAAAAGAAGGTTTAGAAGTAACAAGACCTACGCATCGCAGACGTAAAAACATTAATAGTTTCACGTGAAACACTTTAAGTGCTTTTAGTTAAGCGATTTCTAATCGCTCAACTAAAAGGGCTAATCGGTTTCATTCAAGGTGAGATTTTAGACGTGCAGTATATTCGTCATTTGCAACGTCGATTGTATCAATCAGTCTATCTGCGTGAAAAATATCAATAGAGAAATGCTTTTTTTTCACTGGCGTGATAATCAATTTTACTTTTTGCGAGTGTAAAAAATTATTGATTTTTATACGACCATTTTCGCTTAAAAGAAGCTTATACACATCGTGTGTATGAACAGACGTTTTATCCGTTATGTGCAAATTATTAATTCTCAATGACAACTCGTACTGATTTTTTTTCAGTTCGTCGAGTTCGAGACTCACTTCATCAATTCTACTCAAAATATACTTTTGTGAATTTTCTGATGACTTTTCGAGAATTGAAAAGTTATTTGCAAGTGCTTTTTCTTTCGCAATAATCAAACCAGCATTTTCTTGCTGCTCTTTTTCAAGCATTTTAATATCGTCAGATTTGACAAGAATCGTTTCAAACGGGATTTGTTTGTGATACATCATAAACAAATCTTCAATCAGAAAATATCTATGTCTAACACCCTTTTTTTCTAGTGCATATTCGCAGTTATTAAACGTTGAGGCTTGACAGACTAAATCAACATAATGGTTTTTCTGCTTATGAAAGCGAAATGTAGAACCGCACTTACAAAATGCCAAACCCCTAAAAATGTTTCTAAAATCCTCCGCTTTTCTACCAGAGAATTTTGGGTCTAATCTCTCTTGAAGTTTTGCACTAATTCTGTGAAATTCGGACTCGCTAATCACAGAAGGATAATAGTTTTTTATCTCTTTGTTAAAGACGTTTCTAACGCCATTTTCGTCAAGTTTTAGAGCAAGATAAGAGCCGTAAATTGCGTGTTTGTGAAGCACTTTGCTCACAGTGCTACTTGTGTATTTTCGTGGGTGATTTTCTCTATTTAACTGCTGTGCAATTGATTGAAAACCCATCTCATAGCAAAGCTCTGTCATACGCCTTACAGCATTTGAATGTTCATTTAGTACGAATTTATTATCTACAAACGAAATCCAGAAAGGACATTGTTTAGTGATAACTCCGCCATTTTCGCCTTTTTCTCTATTCCGTTTTTTTGCGTCTAAAATTCGTTCTGATTTAGCACGAGATTCATCATTTGCACGTTCAAGAATATTCTGTATTAGACTAATATCAACGCTACTATCTTTCTTTCGTTTCGAATAAAGACGATTATCAAAAAGTGTGTAAATTGCACAGTCTGATTGAATGATTGAGATAATAAGTTCTAATGCGTCATAACCGCCCATTCGACTTATTCTGTCAAAGCTCTCTACTAAAAGTAGAGAGTTAGGCAGAATTTCTTTTGACTTGATACGTTCAACGAATCTAGCTAATTGTCCTGATTTTAGATTTTTGCCCTTGAAAGCAGACACGCCTAAATCTTCGTAGCGCTCGACAAGTCGAGCGATAGGATATTGCTCGAAAAATCGGTTGATTTGTTCGAGTTGTCGAACCTCCCCAAAGCCCAAGCTTTGGGCTTTGGAGGAAAATCTGATGTAGCTATACACGTTTATCGTTTCGTCGTTTCTGAACACGTCAGAGAACGCCCTGGGCAATGGTTTTTGCTCTGTCATAACGTCTTAAGCCCTTGTAGATAATGGATTGTAGCGTTTCTACAATCCACGTCTATGATTGCGGTGATCGGCATGCTCGAACTGACCCTCAAGCGCGCCGACCAGGGGCATCTCGACCGCCCGGCGATCGAAGTCGCCTACCACTCGGCCAAGGACCTGCTGGAGCTGATCGGTGATATTCTGGACATTGCGCGGATCGAATCCGGCCGCCTGAGCCTGGCGCCGGAGCGTGTGAACCTGCGGGAAGTGATCGAGTCGGTGGTGCGGGTGTTCGACGGCCTGGCACGCCAGAAAACCCTGAGTTTGCTGCTGGAGTTCAAGCCCGAACTCGATGACACCGACGTGCTGATCGACCCGCTGCGCTTCAAGCAGGTGCTGTCCAACCTGGTGAGCAATGCGATCAAGTTCACCGAGCGCGGGCAGGTAAAGATCAAGGTGCAGGTGCAAGCCACCGAATTGGCACAGCAAGTCGAAATGAAGCTGGTGGTCGAAGACACGGGGATCGGCATCAGCCGCGACGACCAGTTGCGCCTGTTCGAACCCTTTGCCCAGGCCGACAATTCCGGGCAATTGGCCCGCAGCGGCGCGGGCCTGGGGCTGGTGATCTGCCGCAGCCTGTGCGCGATGATGGGCGGGCAACTGAGCCTGAGCAGCGTGCCCATGGTCGGCACCCAGGTGCATGTCAGCCTGAAGATGAACTGCCTGCAGCCCATCCAGGCCGCGGACGAACCCCTGCCGGCCGCGCCCGCACCGGCGCCGGTGCTCAACGTGCTGGTGGTGGATGATCATCCGGCGAATCGCCTGCTGATGTGCCAGCAACTGGGTTACCTGGGCCACCAGTTCACCGCAGCCCAACATGGCGCCGCCGGGTTCCAGGCCTGGCGCCAGGCACACTTCGACCTGGTGATCGCCGACTGCAACATGCCCATCATGAATGGCTATGAGTTAAGCCGCTCGATCCGTGAGTATGAGCAGCGGGAGCAACTGACACCCTGCGTGGTCCTGGGGTTTACCGCCAACGCCCAGCCCGAAGAGAAGCTGCGCTGCGCCGAAGCCGGGATGAACGACTGCCTGTTCAAACCGATCAGCCTCACGGCGCTGGAACGGCAACTGGCGCAGATCGCGCCGCAGCCGTCCGGCCCGCGACTCGACCTCAGCCACCTGGATGCGCTGACGGGCGGCGATCCGCAACTGACTCGGCGGCTGCTTGAGGAACTGCTGAGCAGCAGCTGTCACGATCGCCAGATATTGGTCACGTTGTGGGCCCAGCAGGCTTCACTGCAGGACATCATCGAGCAGGCCCACAAGATCAAGGGCGCTGCGCGTATCGTCCAGGCCAGTGTACTGGCGGCGCAATGCGAAGCGCTGGAGCAGGCCTGCGCCCGCGGCGATGATCGGGCGGTGATCGAAACCGGCATCAAGACCCTGGAAAAGTGCATGCTGGAACTGGAGCGCCTGCTGCACATGCAACTCAACGGCCTGGGCTCTCCAGGGTAGGCAGGAGCGCGCCGCACGGCCCGCCCCCGCAACGGTCGGTCAGCAGTCGGTCAGGCGCAGGAAAATCGCCGCCAACTGCTCGATACCAACCTGGTCTTGCGCGGTAAACCGGGCCAGCGACGGGCTGTCGAGGTCGAGGACGCCAATCAGTCGGCCATCCTTGACCAGCGGCACCACCAGTTCACTGTTCGATGCGCTGTCACAGGCGATATGCCCCGGGAACGCATGCACATCTTCCACCCGCTGGGTCTGGCGCGACGCGGCCGCCGCACCGCACACGCCACGCCCGAACGGAATGCGTACACACGCGATCTGCCCCTGGAACGGCCCCAACACCAACTCTTCGTGACGGTTGAGGTAGAAACCGGCCCAGTTCAAGTCATCCAACTGATTGAACAAAAACGCAGAGAACTGCGCGCTGTTGGCGATGAAATCGCGCTCATCGGCCAGCAGCGACTCCAACTGCGCACACAACATGGCATAGCCATCCAGACCGCTGCCGGCCTGCTGCAAATCGATCATGGTTGACGCTCCAGCAATTTGAGGCCCACCCAGTAACGGGCGAATTGATACGCGCAACGGCCGTTGCGGTTGCCACGCCCGGTGGCCCAGCGCACGGCGAGGATATCGAGGTCTTCATCACGCTGCCACTGCAGGCCGGCCTTGCGCGCCAGCTCGCCGATCCAGTGTTCCACCACGTTCAGGAAATGTTCCTGGGTGAATGGGTAGAACGACAGCCACAGGCCAAAACGATCGGACAAGGCGATCTTGTCTTCCACCGCCTCACTCGGGTGCAGCTCGCCATCCACGCGTTTCCAGTTATCGTTGTCGCTCTGGTTTTCCGGCACCAGGTGACGACGGTTGGACGTGGCATACAGCAGCACGTTTTCCGGCGCCTGTTCCAGGGAACCGTCCAGCACGCTCTTGAGCACGCGGTAATCGCCTTCACCGGCCTCGAACGACAGGTCATCGCAGAACAGAATGAAACGCTGCGGCAGCTTGAGCAGTTGTTCGACCACACGCGGCAGGTCGGCGAGGTGATCGCGTTCGATTTCGATCAAGCGTAAACCGGCGCTGGCGTGCTGGGCGAGCAAGGCGCGCACCATCGACGATTTCCCCGTGCCGCGCGAGCCCCACAGCAGCGCATGGTTGGCGGGCAGGCCGTCGAGGAACTGTTGGGTGTTGCGCGCCAATGTTTCACGCTGCTTGTCCACACCGATCAAGTCGGACAGACGCATGTCCAGGCTGACCTCCAGCGGCAGCAGGAAGCCGCTGCGACCCTCACGCTGCCAACGGGCCGCAAGGCATTGGTTCCAGTCGATGGTTTGGCGCGGGGCTGGCAACAGGGGTTCCAGGCGCGCGAGTACGGCATCGGCACGCTCAAGAAAGGCATTCAATCGAGAATCCACGACTATTCCTCTGGCAAGTTCTTGTAAAAGATGGCGTATTGGCAACCCTGCGGCCGAGCGCTCCGGGCTGCACCTCTAAAACTGACGATTCGTGCCGGGCAAGCCTGAACCTGTGGATGTTCAGCTATGCTTGCCGGGCGAAGGGAAACGTGAAGTGGTTCAACACTCGATGGATATCAAGTTCGCCCACCGCTTGTCTTATAAACAAGCCAGATTGACTGTGCTGGTCGGTTTCGTCTTGGGAACCTTGCTCAGCCTGATCCAGATCGGCATTGATTATGCCAGCGAAGACGCATCCATCAACCGTGAAATTCGTTCGCTGATTGAAATCAGCCATAACCCGGCGTCGCGCATCGCCTACAACATCGACGCCGAGCTGGCCCAGGAGCTGACCCTCGGCCTGTTGCACTCCCCCGCCATCATTCAGGCGCGGTTGACCGACAACAACGGCGTGGTACTGGCCGACGTCGGACGGCCGCGCAAGGAAAGCCCCTACCGGCCCGTCAGCGATTTCCTGTTCGGCGCCAACCGCCAGTTTGAAGACCGGCTGTTCCTCAGCCATATGCCCAACGAATCCCTTGGCGTGCTGCGCCTCGACGTAGACACCTACGCCTTTGGCAGCCGCTTCCTGCACCGCGCCGAGGTCACCCTGATCAACGGGTTTGTGCGCAGCCTGCTGCTGACCGGGATCCTGCTGGGCCTGTTCTATGTGATGCTGACCCAACCGCTGGTACGCATCATTCGCGAGCTGAGCACGCGCAGGCAGACACGCCTGGATTGCCCGCCGGGGCACGAGCACGATGAAATCGGCGTGCTGGTCAACATGGCCAACCAGCAATTCGACACCCTGGAAACCGAGATCCAGCAGCGCCGTCACGCCGAGGACCGCCTCACCGAGTACCTGGGACAACTGGAAAACATCGTCTCGGCGCGCACGCTGGAGCTCAAGGCCAGCAACCAGCGCTTGAGCCAGTCCAACGATGAGTTGGAAGCAGCAAAAATGAACGCGCTGGGCATGGCTCAGGCGCGGGCGGCGTTCCTGGCCAATATGAGTCACGAAATCCGCACGCCGCTCAATGGGTTGCTGGGCATGATCGCGCTGTCGCTGGACAGCCCGCTCAACGCCGAGCAGCGCCAGCAACTGTCGATCGCCCATGATTCCGGCAAGGTGCTGGTGGAACTGCTCAACGATATCCTCGACCTGTCCAAGTTCGACGCGGGCCAGTTGGAGCTGGAGCGCATCCCGTTCGACCTCGGCGCGCTGGTGGAAGACACCGCCAACCTGTTATCGCAGAACGCCGCGCCGAGTGTCGAACTGACGTGCCTGATCGACCCGCAGTTCCCGGCGCAGGTGCTCGGCGACCCGACACGTGTGCGGCAGATCGTCAGTAACCTGCTGTCCAACGCCTTGAAGTTCACGCGCTTCGGCCGCGTGGATGTGCGCCTCAGCGCCCAGGATGGCCGAGTAAAAATCGAAGTGTGCGACACCGGGATCGGCATTGCCCAGGACGCGCAGGTGAAGATCTTCCAGCCGTTCACCCAGGCTGGCGCGGGCATCACCCGCCAGTTTGGCGGCACCGGCCTGGGCCTGGCGCTGACCCATAACCTGTGCGAGGCGATGCACGGTCGGCTGAGCATCAGTTCGGAAGTCGGCTTCGGCAGCCAGTTCTGCGCCGACCTGCCGCTGCCCGCCCATTTGCCTGGGCCCCGGCTCGCGCCGCTGACGGGCGAAGTCATTGCAATCACCAGTGCCGACAGCGGCCTGGCGGAGCTGCTCAGTACCCTGTTACCTCACTGGGGGCTGACAGTGCATTGCTATTCTATCGATGAGGACTTGAGCGGGAAAAAACCCGACTTGTTGATCACGGACTGCCCGGAGTGCCTGTTTCGCCTGCGCCCGGCCATCACGGCGCCGATCCTGCTGGTGACCGCCTATGGCAATTTCATGCCCAGTGAGGAAGTCGCGGCCCTGGCGCCGTTGCAGCAACAGGCGCGCCCTTTGAGCCGCAACGCGCTGTACCAGATCCTGCAACGTAATCTGCGCAGCGACGCGCACTTGATCCTCGACCCGATCGCACTCGATGCCACGCCCCTGGTCCACCGGGCACGCATCCTGCTGGTGGAGGACAACCCGGTCAATCAACTGGTGGCCAAGGGCATGCTCAGCAAGTTGGGCTGCGAAGTGATCGTCGCCGCCCATGGTGGCGAAGCGCTCAGGTTCCTCGAAGAACAGCACTTCGACATGGTGCTGATGGACTGCAACATGCCGGTGATGGATGGCTACGAGGCCAGTCGGCAGATTCGTCGCAGCGGGCGCTGGCCGGACCTGCCCATTGTCGCCCTGACCGCCAACGCGCTGTCGGAAGAACGCGAGCGTTGCCGGGCGGCGGGGATGAATGACTACCTGGCCAAGCCGTTTCGCCGCGAAGAACTCAATGCGCTGCTGGACCTGTGGGTGCCTAAGACGACAAGTCTCTGATCTGCGCGAGCAATTGGTCCAACCCCTCGCGCAAGGCATCGGCCTGGTTGAGGTCGACACCGCTGTCGCACAGCAAGCGGGTTTTCAACTGATGGGCCTGGCCGCGCAACTGCACCCCGGCGTGGCTCAGGCTCAAATGCACTTCGCGTTCATCCTGCGCGCTGCGCTGGCGCCTCACCAACCCAAGCTGCTCCAGGCGCTTGAGCAGCGGTGTCAGCGTGCCCGAATCGAGCATCAAGCGCTCGCCCAGGGCCTTGACCGTGGGCTGGGGCGGCGTCGCGTGGTGCCATTCCCACAACACCAGCATCACCACGTATTGCGGGTAGGTCAGGCCCAACTGGTCAAGCATCGGTTTATAGGCGCGGGTCACCGCGCGCGATGCGGCGTAGAGCTTGAAACACAGCTGGTTGTCCAGCGCCAGGGACACGGTGGGCAGGTCGGTCATTTGAGCAGGGCTTCGATCTCTTGGGTCAACTCCTGGGGCTTGGTGGTTGGCGCAAAGCGCTTGACCACCTGGCCGTCGCGACCGATGAGGAACTTGGTGAAATTCCACTTGATGCCCTTGGAACCCAGCAGGCCCGGCGCGCGTTTTTTCAACTGCACGAACAGCGGGTGGGCAGCGCCGCCATTGACGTCGATCTTCTTGAACAACGGGAAGCTGACGCCGAAATTCAGCTCGCAGAACTCGGCAATCGCGCCTTCGTTGCCCGGTTCCTGCTTGCCGAACTGGTTGCACGGAAACCCCAGCACCACCAGGCCCTGGTCCTTGTACTGCTGCCAGAGTTGCTCCAGGCCCTTGTACTGCGGGGTGAAGCCGCATTTGCTGGCAGTGTTGACCACAAGAATGGCCTTGCCGGCAAAATCGGCCAAGGTCTTTTGCTCACCCTTGATGGTGGTGCAAGGGATGCTCAGCAGGTTATCGCTCATGGCAATGCCTCGGATCAGGAGAAAGAAGGAAAAACATAGCGAGCAATTCAATTGCGTGCAATTGAATTGATCAAACTGATAGCCCGGTATACATCGCCCCCGCGCAAGACGCAGGGGCGACTCAGGCTCAGCGCGGCACGAGGTCCAGGCACACCGAGTTGATGCAATAGCGCAGGCCGGTCGGCGGCGGGCCATCCGGGAACACATGCCCCAGGTGCGCGTCGCACTTGGCGCAGGTGACTTCGGTGCGGATCATGCCGTGGCTGACATCGCGGATCTCGATCATCGCGCGGTCGGCGATCGGTGCGTAGAAGCTGGGCCAGCCGCAGCCGGAATCGAACTTGGTGGAAGAGTCGAACAGTGGCTCATTGCAGCAGATGCAGTGATACACGCCGTCGGTCTTGGTGGCATTGTACTTGCCGGAAAACGGCCGTTCGGTGCCCTTCAGGCGGCACACGTTGTATTGCTCCGGATCGAGCATCGCTTTCCATTCTTCAATGGTTTTCTGCAGCTTTTCCATCAGTACACCTCGGCAACTGAAAAACCCTGATCTGTGTCTTTTCCAGGGATCAGGCGGCACGTATGATTGCGCCTCTTCAACCCGGCAGTCTGGCACCCGCGTTAGCGGCATTCAAACGTATTTATGGGTGCGACCAACGCAGGATTCTCAGCACGGTAGGCTCCGTACCGTCTGGATCGTTCATTTTCAGGATCACATCGCCATGCAGGTCAGCAAATCGAACAAGCTCGCCAACGTCTGCTACGACATTCGCGGCCCGGTGCTCAAGCACGCCAAGCGCCTGGAAGAGGAAGGCCATCGCATCCTCAAGCTGAACATTGGCAACCCGGCGCCCTTTGGTTTCGAAGCGCCGGACGAAATCCTCCAGGACGTGATCCGCAACCTGCCCCACCGCCCAGGGCTACAGCGACTCCAAAGGCCTGTTCAGTGCGCGCAAGGCGGTGATGCAGTATTACCAGCAGAAGCAGGTCGAAGGTGTCGGCATCGAGGACATCTACCTGGGCAACGGCGTGTCCGAACTGATCGTGATGTCGATGCAGGCCTTGCTCAACAATAGCGACGAAGTGCTGGTGCCGGCGCCGGACTACCCGCTGTGGACCGCCGCGGTGACCCTGGCCGGTGGCCGCCCGGTACACTACCTGTGCGACGAAGGCGCCGACTGGTTCCCGGACCTGGCCGACATCAAGGCCAAGATCACCCCGAACACCAAGGCGCTGGTCATCATCAACCCGAACAACCCGACCGGCGCCGTGTACTCGCGGGAAGTGCTGCTGGGCATGCTCGAGCTGGCGCGCCAGCACAACCTGGTGGTGTTCTCCGACGAGATCTACGACAAGATCCTCTACGACGATGCCGTCCACATCTGCACCGCCTCCCTCGCGCCGGACCTGCTCTGCCTGACCTTCAACGGCTTGTCCAAGTCCTACCGCGTGGCGGGTTTCCGCTCCGGCTGGGTCGCCATCTCCGGGCCCAAGCACAACGCCCAGAGCTACATTGAAGGCATCGACATGCTGGCCAATATGCGCCTGTGTGCCAACGTACCGAGCCAGCACGCGATCCAGACCGCGCTGGGCGGTTACCAGAGCATCAACGATCTGCTGCTGCCTCAGGGCCGCCTGTTGGAGCAACGCAACCGCACCTGGGAATTGCTCAACGACATTCCCGGCGTCAGTTGCGTGAAACCGATGGGCGCGCTGTACGCCTTCCCACGCATCGACCCGAAAGTCTGCCCGATCCTCAACGACGAGAAGTTCGTGCTCGACCTGCTGCTGTCGGAAAAGCTCCTGGTGGTGCAAGGCACCGCGTTCAACTGGCCGTGGCCGGATCACTTCCGCGTGGTGACCTTGCCGCGTGTGGATGACCTGGACATGGCCATCGGTCGCATCGGCAACTTCCTCAAGTCCTATCGCCAGTAACGACTATGACGCTGTACGACCGGGATCTGGTCGTACAGCGAGTATCTGGCAACACTTCTCTGCCCATTGCCCCGCTCCGCACTGCGTTTGCCCCTCTCCCAGCGCGTGCCCCTTATAATCAAAGGGCCGCGAGGCAACAGGAGGCTGATCAAGCGGGGCAATACAGGTCGGAAATTCCCTTCAAGACTCTACATTCAGGCTGTAGGACACAGTTTGAAATAGTCGCTCGGTTGAATCACCCCATGTCGCACCTTATATACCCCGCAGTACGCGACATATTTAGCATGAGGAGAACTCTACAACCATGATGCGCATCCTGCTGTTCTTGGCCACTAACCTGGCGGTCGTGCTGATTGCCAGCATCACCCTGAGCCTTTTCGGCTTCAACGGGTTCATGGCGGCCAACGGGGTTGATCTGAACCTCAATCAGCTGCTGATCTTCTGTGCGGTCTTTGGTTTTGCCGGCTCGCTGTTCTCGCTGTTCATCTCCAAGTGGATGGCGAAGATGAGCACCAGCACCCAGGTCATCACTCAGCCACGCACCCGGCATGAGCAATGGTTGCTGCAGACCGTCGAACAGTTGTCCCGCGAGGCCGGTATCAAGATGCCGGAGGTCGGGATCTTCCCGGCCTATGAAGCCAACGCCTTTGCCACCGGCTGGAACAAGAACGACGCGCTCGTTGCGGTGAGCCAGGGCATGCTGGAGCGCTTCTCCTACGATGAAGTCAAGGCGGTGCTGGCCCACGAGATCGGCCACGTGGCGAACGGTGACATGGTCACCCTGGCGCTGGTCCAGGGCGTGGTGAACACCTTCGTGATGTTCTTCGCGCGAATCATCGGCAACTTCGTCGACAAGGTGATCTTCAAGAACGAAGAAGGCCGCGGCATTGCCTACTACGTGGCAACCATCTTCGCTGAACTGGTGCTGGGCTTCCTGGCCAGCGCGATCGTCATGTGGTTCTCGCGCAAACGGGAATTTCGCGCGGACGAAGCCGGTGCCCGCCTGGCCGGCACCGGGGCGATGATTGCAGCCTTGCAGCACCTGCGCTCCGAACAGGGCCTGCCGGTGCATATGCCGGACAGCCTGACCGCGTTTGGCATCAACGGCGGCATCAAGCAGGGCCTGGCGCGCATGTTCATGAGCCACCCGCCGCTGGAAGAGCGGATTGACGCACTGCGTCGTCGCGGCTGACCGCTTGGCGGCGACACGGAAAGGGGCGATCTGATCGCCCCTTTTTTGTGGGCGCCTTACCCGCCCAGGACTCAGCGCTTCGTGAGTCGATAGACTCGCTCTTCCAGCCGGGTTACGCCGTCCTGAACGAACTTCCAGCTCTCACCCAAAACGTCCTGCTCCTCAAGCACTTCGAGGGCCCAGTGCGCCCCCAGCAGCGCCTTCACCTCATCATCGGTCACCGCAAACGGTGGGCCGGCCTTTTGCGTCTGGTCGTAGTCGAGGGTAATCAGCAACCCCTTGCAACCCGGCCCCAGAAGCGTATTGAGGTGCTCGGTGTAGCGCGCCCGCATCAGCGGCGGCAAGGCGATCAACGCCGCGCGATCATAAAGCGCCGTGCAATCGAGCAGCGCCTGCGCGTCCAGCGCGAAGAAATCACCGCACCACACCTCGATCACATCCGCCTGGTACACCTTGAACACGCCACGTTGGCTGATATGCGGTATCAGCCCCTGCTCACTGAAGAATGCCTCAACCGCCTGCTCCGACAGCTCTACCCCGAGCACGCGACAGCCTTGACTGGCCAGCCACACCAGATCCAGGCTTTTGCCACACAAGGGCACCAGCACCTTTGCCCCCTGCGCGACCGCCAACTGCGGCCAGTGCCGTTGCAGATAGGGGTTGACCTCGGGCAAGTGAAAACCGATCTGATTACGTGCCCAGCGCTCCCGCCAAAACTGAGAATCCATACATCACCCTAAAAATTCGATCAAAAGGCACTAAAACTTATATTAGATTTAGATCATTGATCTGATTGAAGATGGGGCATGTTAACCCTGAGGGCCCTTCTTATGCTCCCCACTCTGTTTATCTCCCATGGTTCGCCCATGCTCGCCCTGCAACCCGGTGCCAGCGGCCCGGCTCTGCAGCGCCTGGCGGCTGAACTGCCACGGCCGAAGGCGATTGTGGTGGTGTCGGCGCATTGGGAAAGCCAGGAATTGCTGGTCAGCTGCAACGCCGCACCGGAAACCTGGCATGACTTCGGCGGCTTTCCGGCCGAGTTGTTTGCCGTGCAATACCCGGCGCCGGGCGACCCGCAATTGGCGCGCGAGATTGTCGAGTTGCTGCACGCCGATGGCTTGAATGCGCGCATCGATGAGCGCCGTCCCTTCGACCACGGCGCCTGGGTGCCGCTGTCGCTGATGTATCCGGCCGCGGATATCCCGGTGGTGCAAGTGTCCTTGCCCAGCCGTATGGGCCCTGCCCTGCAGACCCGGGTCGGACACGCCCTCGCCAGCCTGCGCGAACAAGGCGTGTTGCTGATCGGCTCCGGCAGCATCACCCACAACCTCGGTGAACTGGATTGGCACGCCGGGTCCGAAAGCATCGAGCCGTGGGCGCGGGCGTTTCGTGACTGGATGGTGGACAAGCTTGCCGCCAACGACGAAGCCGCGCTGCACGATTATCGCCGCCAGGCGCCCAACGCCGTGCGCAGCCATCCCAGTGATGAACATTTACTGCCGCTCTACTTTGCGCGGGGTGCCGGCGGCGACTTCAGCGTGGCGCACCAAGGCTTCACCATGGGCGCGCTGGGCATGGACATCTACCGCTTCGGCTGACGCACATCCCAATGCGCGGGCAAACCCAGATTGAGGGCCGCCCACAAAGCGAGCGCGGCCCAAGAAGAAAAACCGGAAATCCTCACCTGCGTGGGCCTTCCGGTTTTTTGCATCGCCAACATTTTCAAGGGGCGCAACTCCAACAGGCGTAGCGTTGAAACGCTTACTCAGGCTCTATCAACAGCGCCTTCAGGCTTTCTTCTCATAACCTGCGCCCTGAAAAGAGAATTGTATTTCCTTACCTTTACCCGCTTCGCTGATCACCCGCTGCAGTCCCACCATCGAGTTCTTGTACCGGCCATAGAGCCCATCACTCTTGATTTCACCCACCCTGACATTGCCCTTATCGTCTGTAGTAAAGGGGGCGGAGAAACTACCGCGAGTAGGTGCGATCTGCGAACTTCGGTCTATTTTCGCGCCGTAATGTTCGACGAAGCCTCTGTCTCTGCCAGCCAAGGCAAACTTCTGATCGACATAAATATCTTTGACATGCTGCTTGGGGCCCGGCATGTCGGCATCGGTAACGTCCTGAATAAACCCCCTCAACTTATGGGCATCCTCAGGATCTCGTTCTACCGTGAGGTTATATTTATTCCCAAATTTAAAATCTACCAAGGTGCTGTTACTGGCGCCCTTTCCCCCATCAAACTCGGGGCGGCCTTGTGGCGCTTTGAAATGCTCACCGTTTCCAGAAAACACAATCAGCGCCTTGCCATCCCCGCGCGGCTGCATCCCAATATAGCCACGGCCAAGAGGCCGACCTTGTGCATCATTGACGCCAAACTGCATCGCATAATAAATCCCTGCGTCCTTGCTTCCTTTTCGTTGAAGGCCTTCGTCGATACTCATTGGAAACGTAATGTTACTCAACCCAGCGCCAGGCGCGGACAGCGAGTAACTCAGGCCATACAACCCATTGGGCGATGTGGCTACCTTCTTGATTTCCAGTTTTGGATCGCTGACTTTATTAAGCGTTGACGTCGTGGTCGCAGACGCTACAGGCATGGATGGCGTATTTCTTCTTGAACGAGCGGCCGCGGCATCCGAAGCGAGTGCGCGCTCGGTCCATGGCAAACCGTGCTCGCGCGCTGGCTCTCGCGCCTGATTAACAGGCGGTTGGCTGGGAGGATAAGTCGCAGGCTCAGGCATTGTTTGTGGAAACAACTGTGAATTACTAATACGCATAACAGCCACAGCTCCTTTCTGGAAAAATCAATCAATAGCCGTCAAGCCCGGCGCCTATCCCTCGACACGGTTACAAGCGAACCTTTCCAACTTGAACAACTGACGAGAGCAGATTGAGAGCGTTTTTTACCCTTGAGCGATGCAACTCAGGTTTATCCGCCCCCCGTCACTTGATAGTAAAAACTTTACGCAAAGCCGGCTGCCAGAAAGGCCGCTCAGAAACTCAGACTTTTCCTAAACCCAATAAGATCAGCAGCTGACCGTTATGGCCGACCACCCCACGACGATCCGCGCCAATTGCCGGGCAAAAAAAATCCCCGAACCAGTCGGGGATTTTTTTAGGTGCGATCAATCAGCCCAGGGGCGGATCAATCTTCGCGGTAGCGACGCAGCTTGAGCTGCTTACCGGCAACGCGTGTGTCTTTCAGCTTGGTCAGCAGTTTTTCCAGACCGTCTTCCGGCAGCTCCACCAGGGAGAAGCTGTCACGGACCTGGATGCGACCGATGGCTTCACGTGCCAGGCCACCCTCGTTGAGGATAGCGCCCAGCAGGTTCTTGGCCGCGATACCATCACGCGCGCCCAGCGCGGTACGGCAGCGAGCACGACCTTCAGCCAATGGCACCGGAGCGCGACGCTCACGATCACCACGCTCAGGACGGTCGCCGGAACGCTCTGGACGATCACCGCGTGGCGCGTTGTTCGGTACCAGTGGGCGTTCTTTCTCGATGGCTGCCAGGGTCAAGGCCTGAGCGTTGGTGGCTTTGCGCAGCAGGGCTGCAGCCAGGGCACGCGGGGTGCAACCGATATCGGCGGTCAGGCGGTCCAGCAGGTCGCCGTGGGTCGATTCAGCGTCAGCCACCAGTGGCGACAGGCTGTTGGTCAGTTTCTTGATGCGTGCATCGAGAACGGCCTGGGCATCCGGCAGGCGGACTTCGGCGACTTTCTGACCGGTCACACGCTCGATCACTTGCAGCATGCGGCGCTCACGCGGCGTCACCAGCAGCAGTGCGCGACCTTCGCGACCCGCACGGCCGGTACGGCCGATACGGTGAACGTAGGACTCTGGATCGTAAGGCATGTCAACGTTGAACACGTGGGTGATACGTGGAACGTCGAGGCCACGAGCAGCTACGTCGGTCGCTACAACGATGTCCAGACGGCCATCCTTGAGGGAGTCGATCACGCGCTCACGTTGGTTCTGGGCGATGTCACCGTTCAGCGCAGCGGCTTTGTAGCCTTTGGCTTCGAGGGCACTGGCCAGGTCCAGGGTCGCTTGCTTGGTACGCACGAACATGATCAGCGCGTCGAAGTCTTCGACTTCCAGCAGGCTCAATACAGCCGAGGTCTTCTGGTCAGCGTGAACCAACAGGTGAGCCTGTTCGATCGCGGTAACGGTCTGAGTCTTGGTCTGGATCTTCACGTGTTGCGGATCGCGCAGGTGGCGTTCGGCAATGGCACGGATCGACTGCGGCAGGGTGGCCGAGAACAGCACGGTCTGACGGGTCGGTGGCAGTGCCTTGAAGATGACTTCCAGGTCATCCATGAAGCCCAGCTTCAACATTTCGTCAGCTTCGTCCAGAACCAGGTGGTTCACGGTCGACAGGACTTTCTCGTCACGACGCAGGTGGTCGCACAGACGACCCGGAGTGGCGACAACGATCTGTGCGCCATTACGGATAGCCTTGAGTTGCGGGCCCATCGGCGCGCCGCCGTAGACGGCCACAACGGTTACGCCTGGCATTTGCTTGGCGTAGGTTTCAAAAGCGGTTGCTACTTGCAGCGCCAACTCACGAGTTGGCGCCAGGATCAGGGCTTGCGGTTCGCGCTTGGCAGGATCGATGCAGTGCAGGATAGGCAGGGCGAACGCGGCGGTTTTACCGGTACCGGTTTGCGCCTGGCCAATCATGTCGTGGCCGGCCATGATGATCGGGATCGATTGCTGCTGAATCGCCGAAGGTTCTTCGTAGCCAGTCGCAATGACGGCAGCAAGAATGTTCGGGTTAAGATTAAAAGCGGCGAAGCCGCCGGTTTCCTGGGTCATGGGTCTGCCTCTAAGTGCATCCGCAAAGACCCATGCTCCAAAGCTGCGCATGCCGTGTTGAGACTCAAGAGTCGCCCTGGCTGCTTTGTCGGCGGGGATTTGCGAAAACGAATGAATGAAAAAGATTCGTCAAGGAAGAGTCCGCTGTGCGGACGTGCAGCCGAAGCTGACTTCGGGGAATTGCGCTACCTAAACGCGGCCCGGTTAAAGGCCGGCGCGCACTATACCGGAAATAGCTGAAAAAGGGAGCTTTTTTTATCGCAAAGCGCCGATAAACCGCACTGCGTCACCGCCTTTGCGCAGATGGGCTCCAGGGTCTATTTTTCAAGTGCCCGGCCCTGTTGGCTGAAACGCTTAAACGGTTCACCCGCACACTCGGCCCCTTTGGTCCGAAACCCCTTACTGCGCCCGAGGGCACACCCGATGAATCAAGCCAGCAGCAGCCTCGTCAGCCGTGAACTCCTGGGTCATGTCCTGTTGTTGGGCCTGGATCGGGTCGCCAAGCGCAATGCCTTTGACCTGGATCTGCTCAACGCACTGAGCCTGGCCTATGGCGAATTTGATCGAAACGACGATGCGCGGGTGGCCGTGGTGTTCGCCCACGGCGACCACTTCACCGCCGGGCTGGACCTGGCCAACGTCAGCGCAGTGATGGCCGGAGGCTGGCAACCGCCACCGGGGGGCTGCGATCCCTGGGGCGTGTTCGCCGGCCCTCGGGTCGGCAAACCGGTGATCGTCGCCGCTCAGGGCTACTGCCTGACCCTTGGCATCGAGTTGATGCTGGCGGCGGATATCAATCTCTGCGCGAGCAACACTCGCTTCGCGCAGATGGAAGTACAACGTGGGATCTTTCCATTTGGTGGTGCGACGTTGCGCTTTCATCAAATAGCAGGCTGGGGCAACGCCATGCGCTGGCTGCTCACCGGCGATGAGTTCGATGCCCACGAAGCCCTGCGCCTGGGGTTGGTGCAGGAAGTGATGGCCAGCGAAGACCTGCTGCCGCGCGCCATCGAACTGGCCAGCCGCATCGCGCGCCAGGCACCCCTCGGCGTGCAAGCCACGTTGATGTCGGCCCGCCTGGCGCGCTTGGAGGGCGAAGCTGTCGCGGCCGCCGCGTTACCGCCGCTGGTCGCGCAATTGTTCAACAGCGAAGACGCCAAGGAAGGCGTGCGCGCCATGCTCGAGAAGCGCCCGGGGGTATTCAGGGGAATTTGAGTTGGCCGTGCCGCAGTCATCGCGAGCAAGCCCGCGCCCACATCGACCACATTCCTTCAGGATGTGCTCGGTCAAATGTGGGAGTGGGCTTGCCCGCGATGACGCCCGTTCAGACAACTAGGTTGCCGGCCGAATCGCCTTGATCAATGGCTGCAACGAATAGCCCAATCGCGGTGCCAGCGCTTCGGCGCGGGCCGAGAGCGCCGCAGCGTCCAGCGCCTGATCCAGCTCCGAAGGCACCAGCAGGATCACATTGCCCTCCTTCACCGGCAGCTCCCAATAATGCCGGTGATACAACCCGCGCAGCAGGGCCGCACCCAACGGCTTGCCGTCGTCGGTGGCCCACTGGTTGATCACCAGCCAACCGCCGGGGTTGAGTTTCTTCTGGCAGTTTTCCAGGAAGGTCCAGGCCAGGTGCCCGACGCCGGGGCCGACATCGGTGTACAGGTCGACGAAGATCAGGTCGGCCGTTTCGGCGGTTTCGAGCAGTTCCAGGGCGTCGCCAATGCGGATGTACAGGCGCGGATCGTCGTCCAGCCCCAGGAACTCAATGGCCAGGCGCGGCACTTCGGGGCGCAGCTCGATGGCTTCGACATCCTCCAGCGGCAGGAACTTGAGGCACGCCTGGGTCAGCGTGCCGGCGCCCAGGCCGAGGAACAACGCGCTTTCCGGCTGCTCGTGGCACAACGCACCGATCAGCATCGCACGGGTGTAGTCGTACTCCAGCCAGCTCGGGTCGGCGGTGAACACGCAGCTTTGCTCGATGGCGTCGCCAAACTCGAGAAAACGGTAATCGGCCACTTCGAGCACGCGGATCATGCCGAAGTCATCATGGACCTCGGCCAGCAGGCGCTCGACACGCTCCTCGCTCATCTACAACTCCTAACGGGTTCACCCCAGGGCAAAGGCGCGATTGTCGGCCAACCGGCGGCAACAGGTCACGCACTAATTGCTGATAACATTGGCGCCCGACCGTCAATCACCCTATCGAGTCCACGATGAGCCAACCCTGGAGCCCCGACAGCTGGCGCGCCCTGCCGATCCAGCAACAACCCCAGTACCCGGACGCTGCACACCTGTTACAGGTGGAGCAGAGCCTGGCCAGCTACCCGCCGCTGGTATTTGCCGGGGAGGCCCGCGAGTTGCGCCGCCAGTTTGCCGAGGTGACCCAGGGGCGCGCCTTCCTGCTGCAAGGCGGCGACTGCGCCGAGAGTTTTGCCGAGTTCTCCGCCGCAAAAATCCGCGACACCTTCAAGGTGCTGCTGCAGATGGCTATCGTGATGACCTTCGCCGCCGGCTGCCCGGTGGTGAAAGTCGGGCGCATGGCCGGCCAGTTCGCCAAGCCGCGCTCGTCCAACGATGAAACCATCGATGGCGTCACCTTGCCGGCCTACCGTGGCGATATCGTCAACGGCATCGGCTTCGACGAAAAAAGCCGTGTGCCGGACCCCGACCGCCTGCTGCAGTCCTACCACCAGTCCACCGCCACCCTTAACCTGCTGCGCGCGTTCGCCCAGGGCGGGTTTGCCGACCTGCACCAGGTACACAAGTGGAACCTGGACTTCATCGCCAACTCCGCACTGGCCGAGAAGTACAGCCAGTTGGCGAACCGTATCGACGAAACCCTGGCCTTCATGCGCGCCTGCGGCATGGACAGCTCGCCGCAACTGCGCGAAACCAGCTTCTTCACCGCCCACGAAGCGCTGCTGCTCAACTACGAACAAGCCTTCGTGCGCCGCGACAGCCTGACCAACGACTACTACGACTGCTCAGCCCACATGCTGTGGATCGGCGATCGCACCCGTCAGTTGGACGGCGCCCACGTCGAGTTCCTGCGCGGGGTACACAACCCGATCGGGGTCAAGGTCGGCCCGAGCATGAACCCGGATGACCTGATCCGCCTGATCGACATCCTCAACCCGGACAACGACCCCGGCCGCTTGAACCTGATCGCGCGCATGGGCGCCAACAAGGTCGGCGACCACCTGCCGGCGCTGCTTCGCGCCGTGCAGCGTGAGGGCAAACAGGTGCTGTGGAGCTCCGACCCGATGCACGGCAACACGATCAAGGCCAGCAGCGGCTACAAGACCCGCGACTTTGCGCAGATCCTCGGCGAGGTGAAGGAATTCTTCCAGGTACACGAGGCCGAAGGCACCTATGCCGGCGGGATTCATATCGAGATGACCGGGCAGAACGTCACCGAATGCATCGGCGGCGCGCGGCCGATCACCGAAGATGGCTTGTCGGACCGCTACCACACCCACTGCGACCCGCGGATGAATGCCGATCAGTCGCTGGAGCTGGCGTTCCTGATCGCAGAGACGTTGAAGCAAGTAAAACGGTGACCCCATTCGGTAGGCGCGAGCTTGTTCGCGAAAAACCTGAGAATGCCGCGGGGTGTCGGTTTCCCGCGTCACCGTTAACGTTTCTCGCGAGCAAGCTCGGGCCTACCGTGATGTGAGCATCGCCGCCCTTAATCGGTCGGCACTCGGCCGTGGGCAATTGAGCTGCACCTGTTCGAGCCCTAGCCAATCGGCCATTTGCCGCAAGTTCAGCGCCAGCGCACACATCCCCTCCTCGTCCAGCCCCGGCTCTTCTTCATGCACCGCATGCACGGCCAGGCGGCCGTGGGCGCGTTCGGCACGCAGGTCGACGCGCGCGGCGATCCGCTCGTTGTGCAGAAACGGCAGCACGTAGTAGCCGTACACCCGCTTGTCCTGCGGCGTGTAAATCTCCAGCCGATAACGGAAATCGAACAGCCGCTCGGTGCGGCTGCGCTCCCAGATCAGCGAATCGAACGGCGACAACAGTGCGCTGGCCGGCACCTTGCGCGGTACTTTCGGCTCCGGCAGGCAGTAGGCCGGCTGCTTCCAGCCCTGCACGCGGCACATCAGCAATTGGCCGTCTTCGACCAGCTCGGCCAAACGGCTGCGAGTGTCGGCGGGGTCCAGGCGGAAATAATCGCGCAGATCTTTTTCGCTGCCCACACCCAGCGCAGTCGCACTGTGCAGCAGCAAACCGCGCTGAGCCTCGGCCTCGCTCAACGGGGCCTGGTGCAGCCGGTCGCCGGGAATGACGCGCTCGGGCAAATCGTAGAGCCGCTCGAACCCGCGCCGACCGGCAACCGTGACCAGGCCAGCGGCGAACAGCCATTCCAGCGCGTGCTTTTCATCGCTCCAGTCCCACCACGGGCCGGCGCGCTCGGCGCGGGTCGACAGACTGCCTGCACCCAAGGCGCCCTGTTGTTCGACAGTGTTCAACACGCGCTGGATGATGGCCTGCTGCTCGCGACCAAAACGCGCCATCTGCGCGTAGATCCCCTGCCCTTGTTTTGCCCGCTCCATGCGCCAGCGCATCAAGGGGTACAGCGCCATCGGCAACAACGAGGCCTCATGCCCCCAATACTCGAACAACGAACGCTGTCGGCCCTGGCTCCAGGCCGCCTGCTCAAGCAGTGACGGGGCGTACTGACCCAGGCGGGAAAACAACGGCAGGTAATGGGAGCGCACCACGGCATTGACCGAATCGATCTGCAGCACACCCAGGCGGTCGATCAAGCGGTTGAGGTGTGCGGCCTTGATCAATGCAGGCGCCTGGCGCCCGGAAAAGCCCTGGGCGGCCAGTGCCATGCGGCGCGCTTGCTTGAGGGAAAACGACAGGTCGGCGGGCATGGGCATCTCCGTATGAACGTGCCGACCACCCTACTGCATCCTCGGTCATTTTCGCAGTGGGTCTTCCCAGAAATGCCGATGGGTTTCGTGCTCCACGTCAGCGCGGCTCAGCCCGATATCCTTGAGCGCCGCATCGCTCAGCGTGGCCACTAACCGACGCTCGTGCCGCAATACCTGCCACCGCGCAATCGCTTGGAACAGCCCGGAAAGCGGCCGCTTCGTCCATCCTGCACAACCTGTTTGACCTTTCATCTTCTCGCCCTCCCTTGGGGATGACGCGAGTGTGTGCCGGCGGCTATGATCAATCCAACGAATGTTTCTTATGAAATACATCTCAGGAATTGATCAATTGGCCGCCTACCCAAGCATCGACACCGACGTGCTGCGCACCTTCGTCGCCATCGCCGACCAGGGTGGGTTTACCCGTGCCGGCGAGCAGGTCAACCGCACCCAATCGGCGGTCAGCATGCAGATGAAGCGCCTGGAAGAAGACGTGCTGCAGCGCAAACTGTTCGAGCGCGACGGCCGCCAAGTGCGACTGACGCCGGAGGGCCAGGTGCTGCTGGGGTATGCGCGGCGCATCCTGAAACTGCACAGCGAGGTGTTCAACACCCTGCGAGAACCGCATATGGTCGGGCTGGTACGCATCGGCACCCCGGACGACTATGTGATGCGCTTCCTGCCGGGGATTCTCAAACAGTTTTCCAAGGCCTACCCGTTGATCCAGATCGAGATGCACTGCGAGGCATCCACCGTGCTGATGCAACGGCGGGATCTGGCGTTGACGGTGATCAGCCGCGAGCCCGGCAATGATATCGGCGAGCTGTTGCGCACCGAGCGCGTGGTGTGGGCCGCGGCACCGTGTTTCTGCGTGGACGAGCACGACGCCCTGCCACTGGCGATGTCCGGCGCCGATTGCCTTTACACCCAGTGGGCGCGTACCTCACTGGATACCGTCGGGCGCAATTATCGCCTGGCCTACAACAGCACCAACGGGGCGGCGATCCAGGCCGTGGTCAGCGCCGGCCTGGCAGTGATGGTCAGCATGGAAAGCCTGGTGACAGATGACCTGCGCATGCTCGGCAGTGACGAGGGTTTCCCGCCCTTGCCGTCGATGAATCTGCGCTTGTTACGCAACCCGTTGATGACGTCACCTATCACCGAATGCCTGGCGGAGTACATCATCGACGGCTTCAAACCTTAAACATCAGCATCACGGCGCACACCACCAGGAAACCGCAGAACAAACCGCGCAACAGGCGCTCCGGCAGAGCGTGGGCGACTTTTACACCCCAACTGATGCTGAGCAGGCCACCGACCGCCAGGGGGATGCCGATCATCCAGTCCACTTCGTGGTGCCAGGCGTAAGTGACAAGAGTCACCCCGGTGCTGGGCAGCGCCAAGGCCAGGGACAAGCCTTGGGCCACCACCTGGGTGGTGCCGAACACACTGGTCAGCACCGGCGTGGCGACCACCGCACCACCGACACCGAACAAACCGCCCATAGAGCCGGAGACCGCGCCCAACACCCCGAGCCACGGCCAGGCATGGCGCATCTGTGCCGTCGGCGGCGCATTGCGGGTGAACATGCGCAGCAGGTTGTAGGCCGACAGCGCCAGCAGAAATGCGATAAAGCCGACACGCATCGCGCCGGCGTCCAGGCCCACGGCCCAGATCGAGCCGAGCCAGGCAAAGCTGAAGCCCATTACCCCCAGCGGTAGCGCGTGGCGCAGTTCAATGCGATTACGCTGGTGATAACGCCACAGCGCGAGCATCACGTTGGGCACCACCATCACCAGCGCGGTGCCTTGGGCGATCTGCTGATCGAGGCCGAACAGCACGCCGAGCACCGGGATGGCAATCAACCCGCCGCCAATGCCGAACAGGCCGCCCACCGTGCCCAATGCCGCGCCCATAACCAAGTACATCGCTATATCCAACACCACGCATTACTCCACAATCCCAAGCCTTGCATGCTACGCAGTCCGCTCTGGCGCGGATACGCACAGCAACGCACAATGGCTGTGCCAATCCCGCATAAGCGTCGACCGATGAACCCGCATATCCTCACCGACCAACTCAGCCTGTTTCTCGATGTGCTGGAAACCGGCAGTTTTTCTGCCGCCGCGCGTCGCCATCCGCTGACGCCCTCCGCCGTGGCCCGGCGTATCGACAGCCTGGAAAGCTCGGTGGGCAGCCGCTTGTTCCAGCGCAGCACCCACGCGGTGCTGCCGACACCGGCCGGCCTGGCGTTCGCCGAACGCGCGCGGCGCATCGTCACCGAGTTGCAATTGGCACGGGCGGAAGCGGTGTCCTTGAGCCATGCGCCGGAAGGCTTGATTCGCGTGGACGCACCGGCGGCGTTCGGTCGACGGCATCTGGCGCCGGTGATCGCCGACTTCCTGAACGTCTACCCGGGGCTGGATGTACACCTGCATTTGATCGACAGCTTCGTGGACATGCAGGGCGCGCACCTGGGCAAGGTCGATCTGGTGCTGCGTGCCGGGCATATCGTCGACACCCGGCTGATCGCCACGCCGCTGGCCAGCATCGTGCGAATTGCCTGTGCCAGCCCGGCCTACCTGAAAAACCGTGGCACGCCGACCCATCCGCGAGACCTCAGCGAACACGACGGCCTGGACTGGGATGGCCTGGCGCCGATCTTCGCCTGGCGCTTCGAACTGGACGGGCGTCGCGCCACCTATCGCCCGCAACGCATCCGCATGAGCGCCAACAACGCCGAAGCCCTGCTCTCCGGCGCCCTGGCCGGCCTGGGTATCGCGCACCTGCCCACCTGGCTGGCGAGTGAATACCTGGTCCGCGGCGAACTCTTGCCACTGTTTTGCGAAAACGGCCTGCCCAGCCCGGAAACCACCGGCATCTATGCGCTGCGCCTGGAACAACAGCCGAACGCACGTAGCCGCTTGTTGCTCGAATACCTGAAATCGCGCTTCAGCCCAGTGCCGCCCTGGGACCTGGCACTGCAAAGCGGATTGGTCTGACCCCCGGACAGAATTACCTGGCGCATTAAAGATTTGCCCGCTAGATTCCAGCCCAGATACGCTTTTTTGAGGCAGCACCATGAGCAAAAATCCCGATCCTTGCCAGTCCCTGTTGCTGGATAACCAGCTGTGCTTCGCCCTGCACTCCACTTCATTGCTGATGACCAAGGTTTACAAGCCGTTGCTGCAAGCCCTCGGCCTGACCTATCCGCAGTACCTGGCCATGATGGTGCTGTGGGAAGAAGATGGCTTGACTGTCGGCGAAATCAGCAGCCGCCTGCTGACCGATCCCGGCTCCCTGACCCCCCTGCTCAAGCGCCTGGAAGCCGAGGGCCTGCTCAGCCGCACGCGCAGTCGCGAAGACGAGCGAGTGGTGGTGGTGGAACTGACCGACGCTGGCCGTGCCTTGCAAGACAAGGCCAAGGGGATTCCTCAGTGCATCCTCGGCGCCAGCGGCCTGGAGCTGGAGCAACTGCGCAAGCTGCAAGCTGATTTGATTGCGTTGCGGGGCAATCTGCAAGGCGCGGTCTAAACACACCCAAGCCCCATACCTGCGGAGGGGGCAATCCCCTCCCACAGGTGGTTTTGAGGTGCCCTTACGAAAAAATTCTGAAATTTATCTTGCGCACTAAACATTAGCGCTATACATTCATCCCACCAACTACTTAGCGCGCAAACATTTAGCGCAAAACACCAAGAGGGCAACACCATGCAAACGCTCTATACCGCAGTAGCCACCGCCACCGGCGGCCGTGATGGTCGTGCCGTGTCCAACGACAACATCCTCGACGTCAAACTCTCCACCCCCAAGGAACTGGGCGGTGCCGGCGGTCAGGCCACCAACCCGGAACAACTGTTCGCCGCCGGCTACTCGGCCTGCTTTATCGGCGCACTGAAATTCGTCGCCAGCCAGACCAAACGCAAAATTCCGGATGATGCGTCGATCACTGCCCATGTCGGCATCGGTCAGATCCCGGGTGGCTTCGGTCTGGATATCGACCTGCACATCAGCCTGCCGGGCCTGGCCCAGGACGACGCGCAAAGCCTGGTCGACGCCGCCCACCAAGTCTGCCCCTACTCCAACGCCACCCGCGGCAACGTCGATGTGCGTCTGCACGTCACCGTCTAACCCGCGCGGCTCGCCAACGACACGCCGCCAGCCACGTGCCGGCGTTGCGGCAAGCATCGGATGATGCTGAGGCAATACTTGAAGTGACAGGTAAACGCCCACAAAAAAGCCCGACTCAAGGTCGGGCTTTTTTCGTACCGGTGGGGCCAGAATTACTTCTTGGCGCGACCTTTGTACGAACCGCCTTCACGGGTGTCGATCTCGATCATGTCGTCGATTTCGATGAAATCGGCCACTTGCAGTTCGGTACCGTTAGCCAGCTTGGCAGGCTTCATGACTTTGCCCGAAGTGTCGCCGCGAGCGGAACCTTCGGTGTAGGCAACCTTACGCACGATAGTGGTCGGCAGCTCTACGGAAACCAGGCGGTCTTCGAAGAAGATGGCTTCGCAGACGTCGTCCATACCTTCTTCCACGAACGGCAGAACGGCTTCGATATCTTCAGCGTTCAGCTCGTACATGGTGTAGTCGGTGGTGTCCATGAACGTGTAAGAGTCACCGCTGATGAAAGACAGGGTCGCTTCTTTACGGTCGAGGATCACGTCGTCCAGCTTGTCATCAGCGCTGTAAACGGTTTCGGTCTTGTAACCAGTCAGCAGGTTTTTCAGCTTGGTCTTCATGATCGCGCTGTTACGGCCCGACTTGGTGAACTCAGCTTTCTGAACCAACCAAGGATCGTTGTCGATACGGATTACCATACCGGGTTTCAGTTCTTTACCAGTTTTCATTGCGTATATCCGAAATTTGGATGGGGTTTACAAAAATCAAGGTGGCGTATCATATCCAACTTTCATAAAACTGTACCAGCGCCGTCGCAAGATCCGCCTGCAAGGCCTGTTCCAGACACCATGTTTCGGCGTGTGCAGCCACTTCCGGCCAGTGTTCCAGCAGCTTTTTCCACGGCAGGGCCATATCACCCTCGGTGTTCCAGGCCTGCCAAAGCGCTACCACCGCGAGTTTTGCCGCCGGCGAAAGGGCTGCGGTGTACAGCTCCAGAAAGGCGTCGAGCTTGTCCAGGTGGATGTCTTCGTCCTGGCGATAGATGTGCCACAGCAACGGGCGCCCGGCCCATTGGGCCCGCACGAACGAGTCTTCGCCGCGCACGGCGTTGAACTCGCAACACCACAGCAGGCGGTCATATTGCTCCTGGCGCACGAACGGCAGCACCTGCACGGTCAGGGCGTCGCGCTGATGAGTATCGCCCGCCGCCAGCCGGTCCACGCCGAGCCAGCGCTGCACATCGCCGAGGATGCGCCCTTCCGGCACCAGCAGATGAGTGGCGCGCCCGTCCGTCGCCAACACGTCCAGCCAACCGGCAAGCGCGGCATTTTCGTAGGCAAACAGCGACATCAGCCGCGCACCGGTTGCGGGAAATACGCCCAGGCTTTGCAGGAAATATTTCTGCGCGCCAGCATCCTGCTGAAACGCCTGACGCTGTTGCAGCAACCCCGCCTCACGCAACAGGCCACCGGTGCCGGGCCGGAAGCCGGGAAAGAAGAAGTACTTCTGCACCCCCTTGAACTTCACCGACGGCAGACGATGGCACCCCACCACCCAGTCCTCGGCACTCAGGTAGTCCAGGTTCATCCACAACGGCGCGTGCTCGCGCGCGGCCATCGCGTCCATGTAGTCAGGCGGCAACTGGCAGGCAAACGCGGCGATCACCACATCCGCCGATGGCGTGGCCGACCATTGCGCCGGCCAATGGCGCACGTCGACGCCCTCTTGCCATTGCTGCTCCCGTTGCACATCAATCTCCGGGCACATGCGTTCGAAGGCCCGCAGGTCATCGACCCACAAGCGCACGTCACAGGCGTGCTCCACCACCAATTGCCGGGCCAGGCGCCAAGTCACGCCAATGTCGCCGTAGTTGTCGACGACGCTGCAAAAAATATCCCAGCGGGCTTTCATTCCGGGCTCCCACGCTCAAAGGCTCGATTGTCCGCATAAATGCCCCGATGCAGAAGGCTTGATCGCGATTATTCTGCACGGTGGCTGTGCGACAATCGCCGCCACGCCGTAAATGCCTGCCAGGAGGCCGCCATGTCTGACCGTCCGCTGTCGTTGTTCAAGCTTTGTCTCGCTATCGCCCTGGGCGTGTGGCTGGGGTTTATCGCGATTGCGCTGACCACCTGGCTGGCGTCGCGCTATCTGTTCCCGCAGAGCCTGGCGCCGGTCGCCCAGGCCGTCGAGCAACTCGGCAAGCCCGCGCCGGTCGCGGTGGAACCGCCGAACCGTCTGTTCGAGCAGTATCAAGAGAACCTGCGCAAGCAGGAACAACGGCAGAGCCTGGATCAGGCGCGCAACAATGCGCGCAACCTGTCCAACCCCAAATGCCAGTTCTGGCTGCAACAGGACCAGAACGCGCCCAATGAAAAGAGCAAGGCGAATGTCCTGCAATTTTGCGAATGATCAAGCCCAACCATGAATAAACACGCCGTCCTCCAGTTGATCCTGGAAAAACTCAGCGTCGACCTCGACATCGCCCAGCGCGCCGCGCAGACCGCCTACGAAACCGCGACCCACGAAGAAAACATCGCCGAAAACAAATACGACACCCTCGGCCTGGAAGCGTCTTACCTGGCGGCCGGGCAGGCCAAGCGGGTGGAAGAAATCAAGCAGTCGCTGGCGCTGTGCCAGAACCTGCAACTGCAGCTGCGTGCATACGATGAGCAACGGGGCATAGAAGTCGGCGCGCTAGTGGGCCTGGAGGACGAAAACGGTCGCCAGCAATGGTTGTTCCTGGCGCCGGATGCTGCGGGTTTGAAAGTCGATGTGGTGGGGCAACCGGTCACCGTCATCACCCCGCGCTCGCCCCTGGGCCACAGCCTGCTGGGCAAGTTCGAAGGCGATGAGGTGGAAATCCTGGTGGCGGGCGCCCGGCAACACTTTACGGTGACCGAGGCCCGCTGAAACCACTCAGTGGACGGGCAGTTCTACGCCGTCGAACAACTCTTCCAGTTCCTGCTTGTTGTGGCACTGGATCGCCTTGGCCATGACTTCGCGCGTCAGGTGCGGGGCGAATTTCTCGATGAAGTCGCACATGAAACCACGCAGGAACGTGCCACGACGGAAACCGATCTTGGTCACGCTGGACTCGAACAACTCGCTGGCGTCGAGCACGACCAGGTCTTTATCGAGCTGGGTGTCGACCGCCATCTTGGCGACGATCCCCACGCCCAGGCCCAGGCGAACGTAAGTCTTGATCACGTCGGCGTCGGCGGCGGTGAACACCACTTTCGGCGTGAGGCCGCGGTGGCTGAAGGCTTCGTCGAGCTTGGAGCGGCCGGTAAAGCCGAACACATAAGTCACGATCGGGTATTCCGCCAGGGCTTCCAGGGTCAGCTTCGGCAGCTTGGCCAGCGGGTGGCCTTGCGGCACCACCACACAACGGTTCCAGCGATAGCACGGCATCATCACCAAGTCGCCGAACAACTCCAGGGCCTCCGTTGCAATCGCGAAATCGACGGTGCCGTCGGCGGCCATTTCAGCGATCTGCATCGGCGACCCCTGGTGCATGTGCAGGGCCACGTCCGGGTATTGCTTGATGAAATCGCGGATCACCGGCGGCAACGCATACCGTGCCTGGGTGTGGGTGGTCGCGATCGACAGGGTGCCCTTCTTCTCGTTGGAGAATTCCTGGGCGATCTGCTTGATGCTTTCGACTTTACGCAGGATCTCGCCGGCGGTGGTGATGATACGCTCACCGGCCGGGGTGACGCGGGTCAGGTGCTTGCCGCTGCGGGCGAACACTTCGACACCCAGCTCGTCTTCGAGCAGGCGGATCTGTTTGCTGATACCCGGTTGCGAGGTGTACAGGCTTTGAGCGGTAGCGGAAACGTTGAGATCGTGGTGCGCCACTTCCCAGATGTAGCGCAGTTGTTGAAGCTTCATATGTATCCCTCAAAGCAGATAGACGCCACGGGTATCAGCGACGGTATATAACTATATTAAAGGTTAGACTGATAAATCTAGAACTTTTTATCTATCACTCCCCCTCACACGTCATCACTGCGTCGACGTTGTAACGATGGCACCAGGTAAACCGGCACCGGAGACAGCTGCAACACCCGCGCGGCAGTGCGCCCAAGGGGTGTGGCCGCGGCCGTTGCGTGGCTATGACTGCCTACGATCAACAAATCCACGGAAAGTTTACGCAACTGGTCGAGAATCACCTCGCACGGGTCACCCTGGATCACCCGCACCGAGTGGATCAGTTGCAAGTCTTGCGCGCCGTCCCCCAGCTCCTCGCGAAAACTCTCAAGGACCCGCTGCTCGATCGTCGCCATCACTGTGCTCAGGCCCTGGCTCTGCCATTCGTTCAGGGCCTTTTCATCAAGGTAGCTTTGCAACACCGATTCGGCGAACAGCCCGATGGGTTCGACCACATGAATCACCGACAGCTCAGCCTTGAACGTTCGCGCCAGCGCCAGCGCATGTTGCATCACATAAGGCGCATACAGACCAAGGTCCGTGGCATACAGCATCGAACGGATCATAAAACCTCCTGGACTGCCAGGATGGCGGAGATTGAATGAGCTTAGCAGCGCCTTGGGGAATTAGACTGACTTAGCTCGGCGTCTGAACCTTCACCTCATTACTGATGCCATGGGGCACATGCCCGGTGGCCACCACCTCCCTGGCTTTCTCGCAATGGCCGGCCTGGTCGTCGAAAAAAACGTCGGCGGCGAACGCCTCCAGGAACGCGGATTTCTCCAGGCCGCCGAGGAACAACGACTCGTCCAGGCGGATATCCCACTCGCGCAGGGTACGGATCACCCGCTCGTGGGACGGCGCCGACCGGGCGGTGACCAGGGCAGTGCGGATCGGGCAGGCCGCGTCCGGAAACTCACGCTGCAACAGGTTCAGCGCCGCGAGGAAGCCCTTGAAGGGGCCACCATGCAACGGCTGGCGCGCCGATTCGCGTTCGCTGGCCTGGAACGCCTCCAGCCCGCCCTGTTGGTAAACGCGCTCCGACTCGTCGGAAAACAACACCGCATCGCCATCGAATGCGATCCGCAGCTCCTCGCTCGATGCACGGCGCGCGCCGCCCGACAGAATCGTCGCCGCGGCGAACCCAGCATCGAGCGCACTGCGCACATCGTCAGCATGGGTCGAAAGAAACAGATGGCAACCAAACGCCGCCAAATAAGGATATGGACTACGCCCTCCTACGAAAGCGGCGCGGGAAATGTCCAACCCGTAATGCTGGATCGAATTGAACACGCGCAGGCCGGTGTCAGCACTGTTGCGCGACACCAGCACCACTTCGACCCGGGCCCGGCCCAGGCTGGCGTTGAGGCTCAGCAGCTTTTTGACCAGCGGGAAGGCATCGCCCGGCTCGAGCGTTTCTTCTTCGTGCTCGATCTGGTATTTGCGGTAGGCCTCCACGCCTTGGGCCAGGTAGACCTTGTGGCTATCGCTCAAGTCGAACAGGGCCCGCGATGAAATCGCCAGCACCAGTTTGTCGCCCAATCCGTTTGCCATGGTGGTTCCCCCCAATCAGCGGTTATGCCGATCAATAAAACTCAAGGCCTGATACAACGCCTGCATGCGCGGCAGCTCGCAGCCGGCGGCCTTGGCGGCGGCGAGTGGGCGAGCGTAGATCGCCGCCAGTTCCAGCGGGCGTTTATGGATATGGTCGTGGTACATGCTGGGCAGGTAGTCGTCCATGCTTTCGGTCATGGTAAACATCTGCTCGGCATAGCTGGCCGGAATCTCATGACCGCAGGCGTGAGCGCCCTTCACCACTTCGGCCATCAGCGCCTGGATCAGTTCGCGGCTGGACTCGTCCGCCATCATCGCCGTGGTGCCACAGCCCAACAGCACGGAGAGACCGTTATAAGGCACGTTCCACACCAGCTTGTGCCAGCGCGCCAGGTGTACGTTGGCCATGGCCTGGGACTCGATGCCGGCCTGATGAAACAACGCGGCGCCTGCTTCGACAATCGCCTTCTGGCGCGCTTCGTCGTTGGCAGCAGTGCCGCTGTGATAACCCAGGTTGACCCGGCCCAACGCCTGATGCTCGACGACGCCGGGGGCGGAACGGTGTACGCCGATATAGCACAACCCACCGAGCAGATGCAGGGACGCCGGCAAGTGTTCGCGCAGGCTGTCTTCGACATCGAGGCCATTTTGCAGCAACACCACCTTCGCGTCGGGCGCCGCGACCTGGGCGATGGTCGGGGCCAGGTCGACATTGCCCGTGGATTTGGTGCCTACCAGCAGCCAGTCGCACGGTGGCATGTCGGCGGCGTGGGCGTAGGCCTGCACGGGGTTCAGGTGCAAGGTGCCATGCACGCTGCTGTTGAGGCGCAGGCCACGCTCACTGACCGCTGCGTATTCGCTGCGCAGCAGGAAATGCACATCGAAGCCGGCGCGCGCCAGCATCAGGCCGTAGAAACCACCGATGGCGCCGGTGCCGATAATGCCAATGCGTGGCGACAATGCGGTCATGGCAAATCCTCTGGAGTGCGGGTAAGCGCTTGATGAATAGCGTCGGTAAGCTCGGAAGGTGTAAGACGTGTCTGTATCTGCCCGAAGAATTGACCCTCGCACACCACGAACAGCGCCGGCAAATGAAAGACCTGATAACGTTCCACCGCGCCGCCGTTGTGCCCGGCATCCACCCAGCACAACCGATCCACCGGCAACTGCCAGCCCGGTAGCTGCTGATGCGCCCAACGGCAACCGGAACAGCCCACGCTGGTAAACAGCACGAGCGAAATGCCTGGTAATCCCAACAGTTGCTGGTCAATATCCAGGTCGGTCAATGCCTGCTCCTTCACTATACTGCTGCCACCGCCGTCGACTGGACGGTGCTCGGAGTCCGTGTACATGGGTCGTTTTTTACCTCATCCTGATGATGTCGCTGCCCTGTTGATCCAACGTCCCTCTCCCCCCATTCCCCGCCAACGCCTGCACACTATCGGCCTGGGCGGCATCGCCTGCAATTGCCCGCGTGCCTGGCGCCAGGGTACAGCGGTTGACCTGCATATCCCGTCCCTGGGCGCCGGGGCCCGCTACCCGGGCTATGTGGCATGGTGCCGCAAGGTAGAAGACGGCTATCGCGTCGGCATCTCGTTTACCGATGAACATGCGTTGTTCGGCGCACGCATGGGTGAGCAAGCATGCCGGATAGAGCGCTACTGCCGCCAGCACGAAGACGCTGAGTCGACGCCCGAGCAGTTCGAAACGATGGCCCGCGAGTGGGTGGCGCGGCATGCCGGTGAATTCTCCCATGAGGCGTTTGTAGCGCCGGCACTGGATTAAAGCGGGCTTTGCCCATTGTCGCGGGCCCGTGTTACGCGCTAAGGTTCCTCCCCCCTGCATTCAAATCATGCTGTGCTCCGCCGCACGGGGATGGCTGGCGGCCGGCACCCGTGACCCTGACGAGTAACACGATGGCTGATTTACCGATCAACGACCTGAACGTCGAATCCAACGAGACCCTGATCACGCCCGATCAGCTCAAGCGCGAAATCCCCCTGAGCGACGCTGCCCTGCAGACCGTCACCAAGGGTCGCGAAGTCATTCGTGACATTCTCGACGGCACCGACCACCGCCTCTTCGTGGTAATCGGGCCATGCTCGATCCACGACCTCAAGGCGGCCCACGAATACGCCGAGCGCCTCAAGGCGCTGGCCGAAGAAGTGTCCGACACCTTGTATCTGGTCATGCGCGTCTATTTCGAGAAACCGCGTACCACCGTCGGCTGGAAGGGCCTGATCAACGACCCGTACCTGGACGACTCGTTCAAGATCCAGGACGGCTTGCACATCGGTCGCAAGTTGCTGCTGGACCTGGCCGAAATGGGCCTGCCCACCGCCACCGAAGCCCTCGACCCGATCTCCCCGCAGTACCTGCAGGACCTGATCAGCTGGTCGGCCATCGGCGCGCGCACCACCGAATCGCAAACCCACCGCGAAATGGCGTCCGGCCTGTCTTCGGCCGTGGGCTTCAAGAACGGCACCGACGGCGGCCTGACCGTGGCGATCAACGCGCTGCAGTCGGTCTCCAGCCCTCATCGCTTCCTGGGTATCAACCAGGAAGGCGGCGTCTCCATCGTCACCACCAAAGGCAACGCCTACGGTCACGTGGTATTGCGCGGCGGCAACGGCAAGCCCAACTATGATTCGGTCAGCGTTGCCCTGTGCGAACAGGCGCTGAACAAGGCCAAGATCAAGCCGAACATCATGGTCGATTGCAGCCACGCCAACTCCAACAAGGACCCGGCCCTGCAACCGCTGGTGATGGAAAACGTCGCCAACCAGATCCTGGAAGGCAACCAGTCGATCATCGGCCTGATGGTCGAAAGCCACCTGAACTGGGGCTGCCAGGCTATCCCCAAAGACCTGGCCGACTTGCAGTACGGCGTGTCGATCACCGATGCCTGCATCGACTGGGCGACCACCGAGAACACCCTGCGCAGCATGCACGCCAAGCTCAAGGACGTGTTGCCCCTGCGCAAGCGCAGCTGAGTCTGATCCTGATCAGCGCACACAAAAACGCCGGGCTAAGCCCGGCGTTTTTCATGTTGCAGTTCATGCCTTACAGCTTGGCCGCATGGCGCTGGTGGCGCTCCATGTAGCGCTCGACGTAAGAGCACGACGGGATCACCGTGTAGCCGGCCTCTTCGGCGAACTTCAAGGCTTCCTCGGTCAATGCAGCCGCGATACCGCGACCTCGCAGTGCGTTGGGCACGAAGGTCCGATAGATGTCCAAGGTCTGCTTCCCGAGGTCCATATAGGTCAGGTAGGCACGATGACCGTCCACATTGGTCTCGAACTGATGACCAGCCTGGTCATGGTGGATGGACAACGCCTCGCTCATCACTACTCCTCGCGGGTCTTGGATTCTGACCCCTACCTTACCGATGTTTTTCCGGCGAAGGAACATCTACGCCACCCCGTGCCGGTTTCGACGACGAGAAAACCGTGAGCGCTCACAACCAGCACGTAGAGAATAGTAGGCGGCAATCCTGAAATTGCTCAAGACGCACTCGTCATCCCTGGGGCTGGCGGATATAGAAAGGGCCTCGATCAATCGGTGACCGAAAGCCTGAACATTGCCGGCAGTTGAAGCTTGAGACGAACAGGCGCTGTTAAAGTCACCTCTACATGCGCAAAAGATACAGGGTTTGGCAAAGTCAACCTGTACAAAAGTGTTAGCTTCAGTATATAAATTTTCATCTACTTACAAGGCTTGACACATGCTGGCCGGCCCTTTCAGGGCGCATGCATTCTTCAGCAGACTGCTAAAAATTGAACGCTTTTTATACAATTTCCCAAAAGATTAGCCAAAATAGATTCAGCACAGAAATTTTTTTTTGCTTCTTGCGCTACGTCAGTTTACTTACTACAAGTAATGAGTAGTATGTACGCCGGCTATTAGCTCACTCTGAGATAGTAGCTATCTTATAGAAAGTCCTTGAAGGGGAACACGATGAACAACGTTCTGAAATTCTCTGCTCTGGCTCTGGCCGCAGTTCTGGCTACCGGTTGCAGCAGCGTCTCCAAAGAAACCGAAGCTCGTCTGACTGCAACTGAAGACGCAGCAGCTCGCTCCCAGGCTCGTGCAGACGAAGCCTACCGTAAAGCTGATGAAGCTCTGGCTGCTGCTCAAAAAGCACAACAGACTGCTGACGAAGCTAACGAGCGCGCTCTGCGCATGCTTGAAAAAGCTAGCCGCAAGTAATAGTCCTTCGGGGTTGTTACCAAGCCGGTCCATTCTTGGACCGGCTTTTTATTGCCTGCGATTCGGTCCCGGATCACGGGCAATAAAAAGCCCGCCGCAGCCCAAGGCCGTGGCGGGCGATTGATCGAACCGGCTTATTGCAACGGATCGAGCGGCGCGTTCGAGACCATCGACGCCGCAGCCGGCACACCGATTTCAGTCGGCAGGCCATCTTCCGCCGCGACCACGTCGCGCACCTGATCCCAGTTCACCCGCAGGTGATTGGCCAGGTCTTCACGCTTGAGCAGCGCGTTGATCACCGCGGTGTGCTTGTCGACCACCGACGGCGTGCCATCGTCGTTCAGCGGCGTATGCGCTTCGAGGTAGACCTTGCCGCCACTGCTGCCGAACTTGTAGGCATCGTTGATGATACGCACCGGAGTACCCACCGGTACCATGCCGGCCATTTCCAGCACGTTATTGTTGAACATGCGGAAGCAGCCGTGGCTGGTACGCGTGCCGATACCGAACTTCATGTTGGAGCCGTGGATCAGGTAGCCCGGCGTGCCCAGGGTGAACTTGAACGGCCCCAGCGGGTTGTCCGGGCCGGCCGGTACCACGTTGGGCAACGGATCGCCGTTGGCGGCGTGCTCGGCCTTGATCGAAGCGGGTGGCGTCCAGGTCGGGTTCGGCGTTTTCGCGACAATGCTGGTATGGGCGATCGGCGAGCCCCAGCCTTCACGACCAATCCCCAGCGGGAAGGTGTAGACGACGTTCTGGCCCTTGGGGAAATAGTAGAGCCGGTATTCGGCAAGGTTGATCACGATGCCTTCGCGGGGGCCCGGCGGCAGGATGAACCGCGTCGGCAGGACGATCTCGGTGCCCGCCCCCGGCAACCAGGCATCGACGCCCGGGTTGGCGGCGACCATCTCCGAGTAGCCCAGGTCGTAGGTGGTACCCAGGTCGGCAAACGTATCTTCGTACTTGGCCTTGATCACTTGGACCTGGCCGACGATGTCTTCGCCCGGGGGTGGCAAGGGCAACTGCAAGGCCGCCGCGGAACCCGCCGCACACAGGGCGGCAAGAGACAGGCAGCAGGTGACGGCGGAAAGGCGCGACAACATCCGGAAAATCCTTCGCAGAACAACGTGTAGGTAAAAAGCGATTGTATACGCGATGCGGGCTTCAAGCTGCAAGCTCGTAGCGCCCCTCACCACTCGAAGCGCAGCTCCGGCCAGATCGGCGGCGTGCCACGCTTTTGCGACTCCAAGATGGCACGGCACAGGGGGCACAGGCGCTGATCCTGGAAAATCGAGCGATCCACCGCCGACCAGCGTGGCTGAGCCGGCAACAACGTGCCGCAGAGCGTGCGATCGATCGTGCCGCCCAGCTCCAATTGACGCGTGACCAGATGCACCCGGACTTCCTGGCAGGCGAACAGATCCAGCTGCTCGTCCGGCTCGATCAGTTGGTAATTAAACAGGGACCAGGCAGGACGCGACATCGAGGGCTCCAAATCGGGGGGGCGCCACCTTAGCCGAAAGCCTGCCGGTAGAAAAGCGTCATAACAGCGGTTTTAGCGTCGGCCAGACATTTTCCAGCAACTTACCCTGGGCGCCGACCGCCGGGTGCAGTTGATCGGCCTGCATCAACTCGGGATGACCGCCCACGCCGTCGAGGAAAAACGGCACCAACGGCACGCTCTTCTCCTTGGCCAGGGCCGCGTAGACCCCGGCAAATGCCGTGGTGTATTTCGGACCGTAGTTAGGCGGCAACTGCATGCCCAGCAGCAGGACCTTGGCGCCGACCGCCTGGGACTGCTCGATCATCGACGCAAGATTTTGTTTCAATTGCGCGGGCGGCTGTCCACGCAGGCCGTCATTGCCGCCCAGCTCGATAATCACCAGGTTGGGCTTATGCTCCGCAAGCGCCGCCGGCAGCCGCGCGAGGCCTCCGGCGCTGGTGTCGCCGCTGATGGACGCGTTGACCACTTTATCGTCGAAACCTTCGTGTTTGAGCCGCTGTCCCAACAAGGCTACCCACCCTTTGCTGGTATCCAGTCCGAAACCGGCACTGATACTATCGCCAACGATCAGGACTGTACCCGCCGCTGCGTTCTGGGCCATGCACATCAAGGCCAGGCCAGCACTCAAAAACCACATTCGCATCGGATTCTCCATGGGCGCAAGCATTCTCATCGCGCGAAACCTTAGCAAAGTGGTTCCCAGCGCGGAAGGTGAACTGACTATCCTGCACGAACTGAGCCTGGAACTGAACAAGGGCGATAGCCTGGCTATCGTCGGTGCCTCCGGCTCCGGCAAGTCCACCCTCCTCGGTCTGCTGGCCGGCCTCGACCTGCCCAGCAGCGGCGAAGTCATCCTCGCCGGCCAAGCCCTGAGCAGCCTCGACGAAGACCAGCGCGCGCGCATCCGCGCCGAGCATGTGGGCTTCGTCTTCCAGTCATTCCAACTGCTCGACAGCCTCAACGCCCTGGAGAACGTCATGCTGCCGCTGGAGCTGGACGGCCGCAAAGACGCCCGCGAGCGCGCCAGGTACCTGCTCGAACGGGTCGGCCTGGGCCAACGCCTGACCCACTCGCCACGCCAACTCTCCGGGGGTGAGCAGCAACGGGTGGCGATCGCCCGCGCCTTTGCCGCCGAACCGGACGTGCTGTTTGCCGACGAACCCACCGGCAACCTCGACAGCCATACCGGCGAGCGCATCAGCGACCTGCTGTTCGAACTGAATAAAGAAAGCGGCACGACCCTGGTCCTGGTCACTCACGACGAGCGCCTGGCGCACCGTTGCCGACGCCTGATCCGCCTTGAAGCCGGCCTGCTGGTCGCGCCCCTGGAGCCTTGATGGCACGCTTGCCGCTGTTGCGCCTGTTCAGCCTTGCCCTGCGCCAATTGCTGCGCGATGCCCGCGCCGGCGAATTGCGCGTGTTGTTCTTCGCCCTGCTGGTGGCCGTGGCCTCCAGCACCGCCATCGGCTACTTCGGCGCACGCCTTAATGGCGCCATGCTGTTGCGCGCCACCGAGTTCCTCGGCGCCGACCTGGTGCTCGAGGGCAGCTCACCCGCGCGCCCCGAGCAAATCAGGTCCGGGATCGAACTGGGCCTGGATCACGCACGCGTCGTCGAGTTTTCCAGCGTTATCGCCACCGATAACGGCATCCAGCTGTCCAGCATCAAGGCGGTCAACGAACAATACCCGCTGCGCGGCGAACTGAAGAGCGCAGCCGCGCCATTCGCTGACGAAACCGCGGGCGGCGGCCCGAAACCCGGCGAAGCCTGGGTGGAGGCACGGCTGCTCACCGCACTCGACCTGAAAGTCGGTGACAGCATCGACGTGGGCATGAAGTCCCTGCGCCTGGCGCGTGTGCTGACCTATGAACCGGACCGCGCCGGCAATTTCTACAGCCTCACGCCACGGGTGATGATCAACCTGGCCGACCTGGGCGCCACTGGCGTCGTCCAGCCCGGCAGCCGCGTCAGTTACCGCGAACTGTGGCGCGCAGCCCCCTCAAGTACGGCACTGCAAACCTATCGCGACCTGATCAAGCCGGGCCTCGCGGCCAACCAGCGCCTGCAGGACTCGCGGGATGGCAACCAGCAGATCGGCGGCGCCCTGGGCAAGGCCGAGCGCTACCTGAACATGGCCAGCCTGGTGGCGGTGTTGCTGGCCGGTGTGGCCGTGGCGTTGTCCGCCAACCGTTTCGCCAGCCGACGTTTTGATGCCAGCGCGTTGTTGCGCTGCCTGGGTTTATCGCGGCGTGAAACCATGTTGTTGTTCAGCCTGCAACTGAGCGTACTCGGCCTGTTGGCGAGCCTGGCCGGCGCCCTGCTGGGCTGGCTGGCGCAATTTGGCCTGTTCTATTTCCTCCACGACCTGCTGCCGGCGGACGTACCGCCCGGCGGGCTGCTGCCGGCCATTGCCGGGATCGGCACCGGGCTGGTGGCCCTCGCCGGTTTCGCCCTGCCACCGTTGGCGGCACTGGGCCGCGTCCCACCGCTGCGCGTGTTGCGGCGCGACCTGCTGCCCATCCCGTCCAGCACCTGGATGGTCTACGGCGCGGCGCTGCTTGCCCTGGGCCTGATCATGTGGCGCCTGAGCCTCGACCTGGTGCTGACCTTCGCCCTGCTCGGCGGGGGCGTGGTTGCGGCGTTGATCCTCGGTGGCCTGCTCCTGCTGCTGTTGCAGAGCCTGCGCCGCCTGCTGGCCCGGGCGTCCCTGCCGTGGCGCCTGGGCCTGGGCCAGTTGCTGCGCTATCCGTTGGCGGCGGCAGGCCAGTCGCTGGCGTTCGGCTTGATCCTGCTGTCCATGGGCTTGATCGCCCTGCTGCGCGGCGAATTGCTCGACACCTGGCAAAACCAGCTGCCCAAGGATGCCCCCAACTACTTCGCGCTGAACATCCTGCCCGCCGACAAAGACGCCTTTGGCGCTCGCCTGCTCGAACTGCAGGCACAATCGGCGCCGCTGTATCCGGTGGTGCCCGGCCGGCTGATCAGCGTCAACGGCGAGCCCGTGCAGGCGATCGTCAGCAAGGACTCCAGCGGCGACCGCGCAATCCAGCGCGACCTGAGCCTGACCTGGGCCGCCGACCTGCCGCCGGGCAATGCCCTGACCGCGGGTACCTGGTGGTCACAGCAACCGGGCGATGAAATACCGGGCGTGTCGGTGGAAGCCAAGGTTGCCGAAAGCCTGAAACTCAAGCTCGACGACCACCTGGTGTTCACCGTGGCGGGCGAAACCCGTGAAGCGCGGGTCACCAGCCTGCGCACCATCAATTGGGATAACTTCCAGCCCAACTTCTTCATGATTTTCCAGCCTGGCACTTTGAAAGACCTGCCGGCCACCTACCTGACCAGCTTCTATCTGGCCCCCGGCCATGACCGGCAGATCGTCGACCTGTCCCGGGCCTTCCCGGCGGTCACGATCCTGCAGGTCGAGGCCCTGCTGGAACAGTTGCGCAGCATCCTCGCCCAAGTAACGCTGGCCGTGGAGTACGTGCTGCTGTTCGTGCTGGCGGCAGGGATGGCGGTGCTGTTCTCCGGCCTGCAGGCCACCCTGGACGAGCGCATTCGCCAAGGTGCGCTGCTGCGTGCGCTGGGCGCCGAGCGCAAGCTGCTGGTGAAGGCCCGACGCATCGAGTTCGGCTTGCTCGGCGCCGTCAGCGGTTTGCTCGCGGCGCTGGGCACCGAACTGGTGACCTGGGTGCTCTACCGCTATGCCTTCGACCTGGCCTGGCACCCACACCCGTGGTTGCTGTTGCTGCCGGTGATCGGTGGCGTGCTGATCGGCGCTGCCGGGGTGTTCGGGACGCGTCGCGCGCTGAATGCCACGCCATTGGCGGTATTGCGCGAAGGCTGAGACGACAGTGGCCCGCGCGTCACAGACCGCGGGCCATCATTGTCTATTTCACATACTCGATAGCGGTGATCCACCAGCACACCTCGCCGTTCGGCGTCTGCACGATGGCCTCATCGTCGACTTGCTTGCGCAGCAGCGCCCGCGCCATCGGCGAATCGATGGAGATGTAGTCCATGCGTTCGTAGATCTCGTCATAGCCGACGATGCGAAAACGCTTGGTTTCGCCCTGCTCGTTTTCGATATCCACCCAGGCACCGAAAAATACCCGCCCTTCCTGTTCGGGCATGTACTCCACCACGCGCATGTCTTCCAGACGCTTGCGCAGGTAGCGCACCCGTCGGTCAATCTCACGCAGCAGCTTCTTGTTGTACTGGTAGTCCGCGTTCTCGCTGCGATCCCCCAGGGAAGCAGCCCAAGTCACCTTGCGCGTGGTGTCCGGACGCTTTTCGCGCCACAGGTAATCCAACTCCTTCTTCAGCGCCTCATGACCTTCTTTGGTAATCAGCTTGGTACTCAAACGTGTGCATCCCCAGGCAATGTCCATTGATTCCAATACGCCGCGGCATGCAGGCCCCGGCGTCGACGAACAGAGGGTGATGATAAATGAACCGGGGAAAGTAGCCAGACCCTCTGACGCCTCGCATCACAGCTGGATTGCGCCCGGCTCGCTGCTCGCTTGAACCAGCTCATTCCTGGCCAGGCCGTCCAACGCCTGGTCGAGTTCAAAGAGAATGGCATGCACATTCTGGCGCAACCCTGGTAACTGCACGAGCAGCGCCGCCAACGTCTCGCCTTTCTGACGCGCCCGCAGCTCTTGCGCCTCGACTTGAATGGCCCGCTCTTCGAGGACGCGGGTGCGCTCATCCATTTGACGCTGCCCTTGCTGCTGCATGACCACGGCATTTGCCAACTGCGCTTCACGCCCCTCCAACGCCTGCGCCTGCAACTGCACGGCGCCCTCCTCCTGCACCATGCGACGGGTCAGTTCCTGGCGCTTTTGCTCAAGCTCCGCCAGCCCTCGCTGCAGTTCAACCTGGCGCTGTTCGAGCGCTTCTTCGCGCTTTTGCATCGCGAGTTTTTGCTGGGTCAGTTCCTGGGCGACACGCGCGAGGTTGGTCAAGGTGCTGTCCACCTCGAACAGTGAATTGTGTTCTGCCTGTTCGTTGGATGCCGGCGGCGCACTGGGTGCAACCGCGACGACCGGCGCAGCAGTTGGCGCCACGACCGCGGGCACCTGCCGCTGAGGTTCAGCCAGCCCCTCGATCACCACGGGCAAGACCTTTTCAGGCGCTTTGGTGACTTTGGGAGCCGAGACCAATTTGGAAGAAAAACGAATGGACGGGACAATCAGCGTGGGACTTTCAATCGCCTCTGACGCAGGGGCCGATGTGCCCAAGGTAATCACCTTCATCACCAAGGCTTTCTTGATGTTCATTGAATGATGATCTTCGGGCCTGGCGGGCGGCAACTTACAGCCTTTCAAGTCGACAAAGTGATAGGGAATCTGGCCGTCGCCGACGCTACCCGACTTGGTACCGGACGCGGCCAGGGTCAGTATTTGTTTAAACACCCGCATCGCAACTTGCAGATCCTCTTGGGCATCCACCCCACCCAAGAAGTAGCGTTCAACTTTCCTACGCAATGCTGCGACATATACCCGGGAACTACCCGGCTCTATTTCTTCATCCAGGCTGTACACAAGAAAGTTCGACGCGATCTGGGGAACAGCAAAACCACAGAGCAGAGCACCGTTGACCGGCGCATCCTCACCAGAGCGTTCAAGAACTAGGGTACGTAGAAGCATCATAGTAATCAGGCCTCATGACAACAAGCAAAGCGTATATAAACATCAGATAAACATCCGACCATCAACATGCATTTATCACTCAACGATTGTTTCAGCGAAGTAACAGACTGAACGTAGGACTTCTCTTATTAAGATACTTCAGCATTTCCAAGCGCTGTACATTGAACGTACCATTTTTAAACCCGAGCCCTATATCACTCAACAAAGGCGCTTGCCTCTTCATTCTTCTTGCCTCACCAACCGAACAGAAAAGCATAATGATCGAGATAAGCAACCTCACAAAATACTTGAACAAAAAGAGTGTAATCAGCGATGTCTCATTTTCTGCCAAACGCCAAGAGTGCCTTGGTGTATTTGGATTGGAGGGGGCAGGTAAAACGACACTTTTAAAAATGATCGCCGGCGCCATCCAACCCTCCTCGGGGCAAGTGCGGATTCTGGGGCTGGATACACACACGCACGGCTATCACGCACGCAAGGCAATAGGCTATCAACCCGAATCCGGTGTCAGTCACCCGACCCTGTCGGTCAAGAACCTGCTCAGTTTCATCGCCACCGTTCGGGGATTCCAAGGCGCGGAGCGACGCAGGCGGGTGGATCACGCGGCCAGCCGACTCGAACTCTGGCCAGTCCTCGATTACCCGATCAACACCCTTCCCCCTGGCCTGAAACGCAAAGTCGCGTTTGCCCAGGCCCTGCTGCACGACCCCGACGTGCTGTTACTGGACGAACCCAGCGAAGGGTTGGCGCCCCATCAGCAAGGCAAGATCAGCAGGCTTATCCAGTCGTTGGCCGACGAGATGACGATCATCGTTGCCTCACGCGATTGCGAAGCACTGGCCGGCGTCTGCACCCGCGCCCTGGTCATTGGCGGCGGGCGCCTGTTGGCGGACACCCCGATGGCCGAGCTGCAGCGCAGTTCCCGGCACTTTCGCGCGGTCACCCTGGCGGCGGAGTCAGCCCTGGATTTACTGGCACTTGCGGTACTGCCCGGCGTGGCAGGTATCGAAGAAGACCGGCACGGCCCGGGCACGGTAACCGTTCTCGCCATGCCGGGACACTCCATCTACCCCGCCATCTGCGCATTGATTGCCAACCGACGCTGGGAAATACACTCACTGAATCTGGAGCCAGGCCGCCTGAACGATGTCGTTCACCACCTGAGCCAGGAGGCCTCCCATTGAACCTGCTGCCATCTGTTTTCAAACGCCAGCTTGCCAGCTATCTATCGGCACCTGCCACCTACCTGAGCGTTGCGCTGTTCCTGTTGCTGTCGACCTTGCTGGGGTTGCACACCAGCCAATTGCTGGAGCGCAGCAGCAGCGATTTGCAGGGCTTTTTTCAATGGCACCCTTGGTTGTACCTGTTACTGATCCCTGCACTGTCGACTCAACTTTGGGCGGACGAGAATGAGACAGGCTTTGGCGATTTCATGAAAACACTGCCTGTGCGGCCCGCCGAACTGGTTATTGGGAAGTTCCTCGCCGCCTGGGTCGTGGCGGGCCTGGCATTATTACTGACATTCCCCATCGTGACGGTGGTCAACTTGTTGGGCAGTGCGGACAACCGGGTCATCGCATCCCAATTCCTGGCCAGTTGGTTATTGAGCGGAAGCTATCTCTCAGTGGGTGTTTTTATTTGTGCACTGACCCGCCAGCGCCTGGCCATTTTCATATTGACGCTGAGCCTGTTGTTATTGGCCAGCGGCGTGTCTTCGATATTGGATGCACTGGAGCGTCAAGCCCCCATCTGGATCATCGACAGTTTGACATCTCTCAGCCCACTCCTGCGTTTTGGCCTGATTGATCACGGGACACTTACCTTTCAGGACGGCGCGTATTTCATCAGCATGATCATTGCTTTTCTTGCTGCGACGACCGTTATCCTCAACTACAAGAACAGCTGAGAAGGAACACTCTCGATGCGATATCCATTGCGCACCGGCATGACACTTAGCGTCATACTGCTGCTGTTCCTCGCATTCAACCTGGTATGGGTAGTCAAACTTCCTGATTTACGCCAGGACTTTTCCCAACAACAGACCAATACATTGTCACCCTCGGCATTGCACTTACTCACCACACTGGAAAGTCCACTGGACTTCTATTATTTCAATTCAAGCATACCGGCCAAAAAAAGCATCCTGAAACACTATGCCAAACGCGTTGAAGAACAACTCAGGGCGTTCGAACACGCAGCAAACGGCAAGATCAATCTGCACATTATCGATCCCACTCCCTTTTCAGAGGATGCCTACAAAGCAGGACTGTATGGCCTGCGCGATCAACCGGGGTTCTTCGGTCTTATCGGCGCTCGGGAGGGGCAAACCGCCCAACGCATCGAGTCGTTCAACCCGGAGAACGAGCCGCTGCTGGAGTATGAAATCAGCCACTTGATCACCCAGTTGCTGCACCCCGAGCCCGCGATCGTCGGGCTGTTATCAGGGTTACCGGCCGGCGCATCCATCGAGCCGCTGGTACTGGAATTGCACCGACATTTCGACCTCCTGGAGCTGGAGCCGACGGCCGATCATGTGCCCTCGCGGATTAAAACCCTGATGCTCGTACATCCACGCGGGCTGCCGGAAAAAACACTGTATGCGATCGACCAGTTCGTCCTGGGCGGCGGCAAACTGCTGATGTTTATCGACCCCCTCGACAAAGGCGGCTCAAAGACAACGTCCTCCGCCACCCGGCTAGACGCGTTGCTCGCCGGCTGGGGGGTCAGCATGCCGAGCAACAAAGTGCTGGTCGACCCCACCTATGCCCCGTCGGAACATCAACCGGCCACATTCACCCTGCCACGCCAAGCAATGAATACCCGCGATGTCAGCACCTGGAAGCTGGGCACAGTGACCGTGTCGAATAGCGGCGCCCTGTTCTCCCTGGATAAAAGCCGCGCCATCTTCACGCCGCTGTTGCGCAGTTCCAGACAGTCGTTACTGATCGATTCAGACGCCGTGGGCAGTGCGTTACCCACGCGTGGCGAGCCTCACGTGATCGCTGCCCGCCTCGAAGGGCCAGCCTATTCGGCGTTTGCCGACGGATTTGGCGGGCGGCCGCCGGGGTTGCAGAAGGCGGCGCAGATCCATGTGGTCGTGGTTGCAGATACGGATATGTTGAGCGAGCCTCCCGGCGAATCCGCGCGAAATGCCAACAAACTGTTTGTCATGAACGCACTGGATAACCTCGCCGCGCCGCAGGCCCTGGCGGATATTCGCCCGCGCGCGGTGGCCGGCCATTCATTGAAGCTGCTGGCGAAGCGGCGCGAGGCTGCCGAACGCGCCTATCGGGATCAGGCTGCCGAGCTGGAACGGCGCCTGGCACGAACGGAAAAGGAATGGCAGCGCCTTAACCCCGACGTCACGGCCCTGGGCACGGAGTCGGTCGATACCAGTACCCAGTTGCAAGCGCTCAACAAGGAACGCCTGCGTCTACCGATGGAACTGCATACGCTGAAAAACACGCTTTACGCGCCAGTGCAGCGCCTGGAACGCAACGTAAAACTGCTGGTGATTGTGCCGTTGCCGGCACTGCTGTGCCTGATTGCCTGGGGGCTGTTTCGGCGGCGGCGTCGTCGCTGGCCGGTGCCGCCGTCGGCGTTTTATTGAGGGCTCAGCGCCGCGCGATCAAACCTTGTCGGGCAATGCGCGTCAGTTGGCGGATCACCTCAGCCGCGTCACTGGCGCTGGGCGCCTGGATCACCGCGAGGTCAAAGCTGTTGCTGGCAAAGCGTGCCAGGGAATCGCCATCTTCGACAAATTGGATCAGGAACGCCGAGGGCCGCCCGCCCCGACGCGGCCAGCCGTCCAGGTAACGCAACAGCGTCGGCTGGTGCTTGCCGCCCAGGAGAATTCTCGGATTGCGTTGAGTCAGCTCCGCAGTGATCGGAGCCAGGCGTATGAGGGGGCGTGGTGCATTCATCGTGTCGTGTCTCTGCCTCAAAAGTCTGCGGGCAGGTGAGAGGCAACACCGAACCAGCGCTTTAGCGGTATTTCGAAGCCGGCGTCTGCAATGAGAACTGGCTTCTGTCGGGCTGCATCGAGTCCCAGTGGCGCCCCGCAATTAGCTGTTTAAATCGGCGCATAACCAACATCCTAGAGAAGCCGATGGGGCGGTGTCAAGAATCCCGCGCAACGAAAAGGCCCGCACATGGCGGGCCTTCTCCAGCGGTTACAGACCGATCAGTGGGTGATGGCGCGGTCGGCGGACAGTTTGCCGGCACCTTCGAACAGGACGGCCAGGGAGCCGCCGAGCAAGGCCAGGGCGAACTCATAACCATTGTTCGCCATGAACAGACCGTTATGGATATGCACCGAGAAGATCGCCACCAGCGACAGGATCGTCAGGCCCAAGGCCGCAGGGCGTGCCAGCAGACCGATGATCAAGGCCAGGCCGGCGAAGAACTCAGTACCGCCCGACAACAAGGCCATCAGGGTGCCCGGCGCCAGGCCGATGCTTTCCATCCACTGCGCGGTGCCCGCCAGGCCGTAGCCGCCAAACCAGCCAAAGAGTTTTTGCGAACCGTGGGCAGCGAAGATGATGCCGACGACAATGCGCAGAATGGTCAAGCCATAGCCGGCGCGGGTGGACAGGATGCTTTTGATCAGTGGGCTCATGGGGATAATCCTTTTCAGAGTAGGGGTTGGTTGGCCGCTATATTAATCAGTTTAGGCAATGATAAAAGCCGAAAAAATGCCTGATTAATATCTATAAAATCGATCACTTGCGCGAAGCGATTTTCGGCTCCAACGCCGACGGCTCCAGGGAGTCCCGCTCCCGATCAAACGCCAGGTAGTACTTGTTGACGCTATTCACATAGCTCACGCCGCTCATCCCCACCTGCTCCATGGCAATGCGCTCCACCTGGAAGAACCACTGATTGGGGTTCAACCCACGCCGCTTGGCTTCGGTACGCATGCCTTGCACGCGTTCCGGCCCCATGTTGTAGGCCGCCAGCACGAACGCCATGCGCTCACGCTCGTTGAGCTTGGGGCTGGCGAAAAACTTGCGGCGGATCATCGACAGGTAACGTGCGCCCGCCTGCACGTTACTGTCGAGATTTTCGATATTGTTCACGCCCACCCGCTGCGCCGCCGAAGGCGTGATCTGCATCAGGCCGGTGGGGCCACCGCTGCTGCGCGCGCTTGGGTCGAGGGCGGACTCCTTGAAGGCCAGCGCGGCGAGGTTCAACCAATCCATGCCTTGCTCGCGCGCATGCTTTTGCAGGATCGGGCGCAGTTTCTCCAGGCGCTGGCGGTCGATGCGGGCCAGCGGGTTGCGCACTTGGTAAAGGCGTCGATAAATGCGCTGAAACGCCACGTCCTGGTCGGACGGCGTGCGGTAGGTCTTGAGGAAGCGATCAATACTCGCCCGCAGCATCGCGGCGTCCTGCCGCACGAACCAATACTCTTCGCCCGGCTCATTGATCACCACCTGCTTGTCGAAGCGCAGCTTGGGCAGGATCTTCGACCAGCGTTCGGCGATGGGCTTCTCGACGATGGTCAGGTGAAAGATGCCGGCCTGGACCATCTCCAGCACGTCCTCCACCGCCAGGCTCGGGTCGACCCACTCCACCTTGATCGGCGGCTGCTTGTGCAGGGCCAGTTTCTGGTTGACCTGGTTGATCGCATCCGCCGCCGCGCTGCCGGTGGTCAGCGCCAATGTGCGCCCGGACAACTGCTCCAGCCGGGTGAACCGGCGCTCGCCCTTGACCCCCACCAGCCATAACGGCACGCCGCTGGCAATCGGGTCGCTCGCACTGATCTTGTGCGTAGCCTTCACTTCCAGCAATTCCCCGGGGGCTACCAGATCGCCTTCACCCCGCGCCAGCGCGCCAAGCAGTTGGTCCTTGGCCTTGGGGATGATCTTCAGATTGATTTCCTGGCCATCGCGGGCTTGGTCGTTGAGGTACTGCTCGAACGCACGCAGGCGATGGTATTCGACACCAATGGCCTGGCCCTGGATTTCGCCGGAACTGTTGCGGCTCTGGTTGACCAGTACGCGCAGGGTACGACTGGAGCGAATCTCGGCCAGGTCGCGCACCTTGCTCGGCTTGGTCACTTCCAGCGGCCCGTCCAGCCGCGCGACCGCCGCCATGGGCAGCGATAACGTCAGGCACAACATAAGCAACGCCGAGGGTCGGATCATCCGCTCTCCGGAAAGAATACTGGCCAGCACCTTCGCGAAAAACGAGGGGCTGGAGGTCAGAAACAGAGCGCTTTATGCGCTGACAAGGCACGCAACGGCGGCACCAGGGTAGGCGATAGACCCACCACAATGTCACTTGCGACGTTCAAAGACAGCTATAACTCGTTGTAGTTCTAGGTTTTTCTTATAAATCTACAGCTCTGATATGCTTTCCGGCCGCAGGCGGAGATAGCACCATGCAACTCATTGATATCGGCGTCAACCTGACAAACCCAAGTTTCGACGAGAAGCACCAGGCCGTTCTCGAGCGTGCGTATGCCGCCGGCGTGCAACAATTGGTGCTCACCGGCACCAGTGTCGACGGCAGCGAACAGGCCCTGCAATTGTGCGAAAAGCTGGATGAAAGCGGCCAGCGACTGTTCTGCACCGCCGGCATCCACCCCCACTCCGCCAGCGACTGGAACGGCGACAGCGCCCAACGCCTACGTGGTTTGCTCAACGACAGCCGCGTGCGCGCGGTGGGCGAATGCGGGCTGGATTTCAACCGCGACTTCTCACCGCGCCCGCAGCAGGAAAAAGTCCTCGAAGAACACCTGGCCCTAGCCGTCGAGCTGAAACTGCCGGTGTTTCTCCACGAACGCGACGCCAACCAGCGCCTGCTGGAGATCCTCAAGGATTACCGCGATCACTTGTCCGCCGCCGTGGTGCATTGTTTCACGGGCGAGCAGCAGGCGCTGTTCAGCTACCTCGATCTCGACTTGCACATCGGCATCACCGGCTGGATCTGCGACGAACGCCGTGGGACGCACCTGCATCCGCTGGTCAGAGAAATTCCTCGGGGCCGCCTGATGCTGGAAAGCGACGCGCCTTACCTGCTGCCGCGCACCCTGCGGCCCAAACCGAAAAACGGCCGCAACGAACCGGCCTACCTGCCGGAGGTGCTGCGCGAAGTCGCCCTGCACCGCAACGAAAGCCTGGAAGACCTGGCCCAGCACAGCACCGCCTGCGCGCGTATTTTTTTTGGCCTACCCGCTGTGGTTTGATGTGGCGTATTGACCCATATCAAAGTGGTATTTTTTCAGTAGCGGCACAATAATGGCACCTTGCCAATGCTGTTTCCGCTATCAGAGAAAAACCTTCTATGGGTGCCTGGCTTAGCAATATCTCGCTGAAATACAAATTCTGGGCCGTCAACGCGGTCGCCTTTATCACCACGCTGCTGTTGGTGCTATACGCTGTGCATCTCGAACAGCAGTCGCGCAGCCAGGCGTCCCAGGCCTCGGCACAAGCCCAGGCGCGCGTGCTCAGCGCCTGGCCGGCCGACAAGGCGCTGCCCAAGGGCGAGGCGTGGCTGACGTTTGCCCGTGGCCAAGTCCCACAGTTGGCTGATCAAGATCTGTCAGACTTGAGCAGTGCCAGCGGCTGGGTCGAACTCAATCACCTGCCCTTATTCGGCGAAAACCCGTTGATGGGCGCTGAAGTGGTCGCCCGCGCCGACGGGCAACAGGTCGCCGTGCTCGCTTACGCGCCAAGCCTGAGCCAGGTGTTCAGTGAGCGCTTCGCCAACTACGCGGTGGCGGTGCTGATCCTGATGCTGGCGATGCTCTGCGCGTCGCAGTTGCTGATCCGCTTCCTGCTCAGCCAGCTCAACACCCTCAAGGACGTGATGCTGCACGTCGAGAAAACCGGCGACTTGTCGGCGCGTGTCCCGCTGGCCTGCAAAGATGAAGTCGGGCAGATGGCCAGCGCGTTCAATGCCATGCAAGCCGGCTACCAGCGAGTGGTCAACACCGTGGCCAGCACCGCCAAGCAACTGGATGAGGGCGCGGCGCGACTGGCCAGCAGCATGAACGAGGTGCAGCACGGCATGCTCGGCCAGCAAAGCGAAACCGACCAAGCCGCCACCGCCATCAACGAGATGACGGCCACCGTCCACCACATCGCCCAGCACGCCGGCGCCACCCGCGATTTGTCCCAGACCGCCGACACCCTCGCCGGCAGCGGCCGCGAAGTGGTGGATCGGGTGCAGCGCTCAATCGCCGGGCTGTCCAGCGGCGTGCAACAGACCGCCGAGATGATCCAGAAACTCGCCGAAGACAGCCAGAAAATCAACGGCGTGGTCAGCGTGATCCACAGCATCGCCGAACAGACCAACCTGCTCGCGCTCAACGCCGCCATCGAAGCCGCCCGCGCCGGAGAGATGGGCCGCGGTTTCGCCGTGGTCGCCGACGAAGTGCGCAACCTGGCCAAACGCGTGCAAACCTCCACCGACGAAATCACGCTCATGGTCTCGGCGCTGCAAGCCGGCACCCGCGATGCGGTGGACTTCATGCAAGAAAGCTCGTTCAAGGCCGATGACTGCGTGCAACAGGCCCAGGAAGCCGGCGCGGCACTGGCCGAAATCACCGGCGCCGTGGCGCAGATGCGCGAAAGCAACACCCAGATCGCCGTCGCCGCCGAACAGCAGAGCCATGTCGCCGAAGAGATGAACCGCGCCGTGGTGAGTATTCGTGATGTGACCGAGAACACCGTGCAGCAGACCGTGGATTCGGCCACCACCAGCAATCAGCTCGCCACATTGGCCGGGGAGTTGAGCAAGGCGATTGGCCAGTTGAAGCTATAAGCAATACAAGGCGAGGCTATGGCCCCCATAGCCAGCCTTGATTCGCCGCGCCAGCCGACCCGACCTAAACTCTGTTCAAGTTGTTTCAACGGACAGAGGATTCATCATCATGGGCAAACGTCATCCCAATCTCCCCGCCTGGCAATGGCGTCAGTACCCGCAAAACCACCAGCACCCGACCAACCTGGCGTTGCACATGATCGCGGTGCCGCTGTTTATCATCGGGTTTCTGTTGGTCGTTTCCGGGGTGTTCAGCCTGAGCCTGGCCAGTTTGGCTGTGGGCGTTGTCGGCATCCTCGCCGGCCTTGCCTTGCAGCGGCATGGCCACAGCCTGGAAGCCCAGGCCGGTGAACCGTTCAGCGACCGCAAAGACGCGGTCCAACGCCTGTTGGTCGAGCAGTTCGTGAGCTTCCCGCGCTTTGTGCTCAGCGGCGGCTGGTGGCGCGCCTGGCGTCAGCGCCACCGGCACTGAAGGTCAGGCGAAGACCACCACGGTCTGGCGGCTGATGGCGATCAACTCGCCGCTCGGGCTCCACAGCGCCGCAGCGGCATGGCCGTAGCCGTCACGGGCGTGTTCGATGTTGACGTAGTACTGGCACCAGTCAAGTGTGGTGAGGTCTTGCAGCGGCTGGATAAATTCGATGGTCCAGGTCAGGGTACTGCCCGGCGCGGGCTTGCGTAGGTGCGGCAGCAACGCTGGCGGCCAGGCATCCACCAGGGCGAGGATGTGCGACTCGGTCAGCGGCTCTTCCTTCACATCGCCGCGCAAGCGCACCCAACCGCCCATGTCGCGGGAGGTATTGCCGGTAAACGGCAGGCCGCCGACACTCCAGCGCATCGCCAGGTGCCGCATGAATTCCGGGGTGACGCCCTGGATATACGGCAGCTCCTGGCATTCATCCCAATGCTTGAAGGTCGGCGGCGGCTCGCTCGCCACCACGACTTGCGACTCACGGGACGCGCCGAAACTGGCCTGGACCAGCGTCGCCACTTCACCGTTCTGCACCACCCGGCCAAGCAATTGGCTGACCGCCTTGCCTTCGCGCAGCACTTCGACGTGATAACTGGCGGGCACATCCGCGGCGACCGGGCCGACAAAGGTGATTGCCAACGAGCGTAACGGCCGGTCGGCAGGGACCTGGGCGCGTAGCGCTTCATATTGCAAAGCGGCCACCAGGCCACCAAAGGTCGCGCGACCCTGCGCCCATTCGGCGGGGATGGTGACCTCCAGCGGGTGGTTACGGGCGGCGTCGAGCAAATCACTGAAGCGCATGGCGACCTCACATCAAAAAGACCGGAGCAGCGATCTTAACCAGCGCACCCACCAGGTACAGCGCCTATTCCGGCCAAAAACCGGACCGGCTCAGAAACAATCCGCGCAGAGTTTGTCCAGCACCCGATCCGCCTCGCCTTCGGCCTGGGCCATGGTGCGACGCCAAATCGTCACACAGGGCTGCAGATCGGCTTGATGCTCGGCCTGGAGCAGCCACTGCCAGCAATCATGCCAATCGCCCAGGGCGCCTTGGGCTTGCTTGAGGCGCAACACGGCCTTGACCGGCAGCTTGTCCAGCTCGGGGTAGGCTTCGGCGGCGTAGCGCACGCGCTTGATCAACAAACGCAGACGGTGGCGATCGTGACTGGGGTCCTGCAGGGCGTCATCGAGGTTGTGCCATTGCTTGGCCAGGCGTTTCTCGATACGCGTGCGCAGGCCCCTGAGCAGTTTCTGGTGTTGCGAGGCACGGATAAACCGCGGGAATGCATCGAGGATCTGCAGCAGGTGCGCCAGCTCCGGGCCCTGGGCGACGTGGCGATAGGCCTCGGGTTGCAGGCGCAGACGACGGTCGGCGGCGGCATGGTGACCGTGCTGGTGCAGATGCGCGGCCAGCACTTCACGATCGCGCAACGGGGTGGTCAATTGGCCGACGGTGCTGGCGGCCAGTTCGAGTTGTTCGACCCCCGGCAAGCCGCGCAAGGGTCGCAACAGGCTACGCAGGCGCCGCACGGTGGTGCGCAAATCATGCAGGGCTTCATCGTCGGTGACGGCGGCGAGCCGAGCCTGGCAGCTCAGTAACCCTACTTCCAGGCCGATGACCTGAGCGACTAACTGATCTACCAAGGCTGACATGCTTTCCCCCACTGACGACGAATAATCCCTGCATCACTCAAACCGCTGACGCAGCCTGGTTGCACTCGACAGCTGCGACGAATCAGCGGCCGGCGCGCGACTCACGAATATAGAAACGCGCCTTCTCGGCCTTGTTGGCGCAGCCTTCGAACGCTTCGAATTGCTGCTGGGTCTTGGCGCCGGTCAACAGGGACAAGGCCTTGGAGTAACTCACGGTACCGGCAAAGCCTTCGGCCTTGGCCAGGTCCAGCTCTTTCCACGCGGCGTCCAATTGGCTGCCGCAGCTGTCGCGATAGGCAGTTTTCCCGGCGCAACCGGCCAGGGCCAACATGATCACAGGCACACACATCCAGGCTTTCATCGATGACACCTCAAAATAAAGAAAAACGGTCGTACCGTGTAGACGTTGCCTACAAAGAAAAGTGCCTTGTCCGCCACCCGAAATCAAAAGCGCCGATTGCCAGAGCATACCCGAGCCTAGCCGCTATTCTGGAAAAATATTGCGCGGTGGCGCGAAGATTGAAGCCGCCCCCGTATTGGGCGCATTGTGGGCGCCTGCTTAACGAAGGACATCGACCATGAAGAAGCGTGTTGCCTTGGTGCTGGGCTCCGGTGGGGCCAGGGGCTATGCCCATATCGGTGTGATCGAGGAAATCGAACGGCGCGGCTACGACATCGCCTGTATCGCCGGCTGCTCCATGGGCGCGGTGGTCGGCGGAATCTATGCTGCCGGCAAACTCGATGAGTATCGCAACTGGATCGAAAGCCTGGATTACCTCGACGTACTGCGCCTGGTCGATGTGAGCTTCCGCCTGGGAGCGATTCGCGGCGAGAAGGTCTTCGGGCAGATCCGCAAGATCGTCGGCGAGATCAATATCGAAGAGCTGCGCATCCCCTACACCGCCGTGGCCACCGACCTCACTAACCAGCAGGAAATCTGGTTCCAGGAAGGCTGCCTGCACCAGGCCATGCGCGCATCGGCGGCGATTCCGAGCCTGTTCACCCCGGTGATGCAGGGCAACCGCATGCTGGTGGATGGCGGCCTGCTCAACCCGCTGCCGATCGTGCCGGTGGTGTCGAGCCATTGCGACTTGATCATTGCCGTCAACCTCAACGCGACCAACCAGAAACACTACCACTTGCCGGTGATCCAGCGGCCGCCGGCATTCAAGAGCCGCTTCAACAGCCTGGCGAAGTCGCTGGGTTCGCACTTGCCGTTTCGCCGCAAGCAGGCCGAGCAGTTGATGAAGCTCGAACAGGAAGCCTTGCAGGCCCAAGCGGCCGAGATCAACCCGTGGCTGGAGTCGGCCGAACCGGAATCCCAGCAGCCCGCCGCCGCCCCGGAAAAAGCCGGGGCGCCGAAGTCGGCGACCGGTTCGTTCATCATCGATAACGTCGGCCCGGCATCATTGCTGGACCTGATCAACCAGAGCTTCGAGGTGATGCAGACATCGCTGGCGCAATACAAGATCGCCGGCTACCCGCCGGATGTGCTGATCAACGTGCCGAAGCGAGTGTGCCGGTTTTTCGAGTTCTACAAGGCGCCGGAACTGATCGCCCTGGGGCGCGAGATCGCCAGTGATACGTTGGATCGGTATGAGAGTGAGCAGCACTGAGATTGGCGGTGTGGCTGGGGGCCCTATCGGGGGCAAGTCGAATCGTCGCACCGCCCCTCCCACATTTTGATTTGTGAACGCCTTCAACCTGTGGGAGGGGGCTTGCCCCCGATGAGGCCCTGACAGCCAACGAAAACCCACCAGACCTAAGCCCCCAGCAACCGATACCCCACCCCCGCCTCGGTCACGATAAACCGCGGCTGAGTCGGATCATCCGCCAGCTTCTGGCGCAGGTGGCCCACCACGATGCGCAGGTAGTGGCTGTCCTCGATATGGGTCGGCCCCCAGATGTCTTTGAGCAATTGCTGCTGGGTAATCACCCGCCCCGGATGTCGCGCCAATTGCGCCAGCACCGCGTATTCCTTGCGGGTCAGCGCCACTTCGGCACCGTCCAGCAATACGCGGCGGAAGGCCAGGTCCACCGTCAGCGGGCCAAAACACAACGCCGCTTCCTGGGCTTCACCCGCTGGGGCCTGGCGCAACAAGGCGCGCACGCGGGCCAGAAACTCCTGGATGCCAAAGGGTTTGGTGACGTAATCGTTCGCGCCCCCATCCAGCGCCTCGACCTTTTGCACTTCGCTGGCGCGCACCGACAACACCAGCACCGGCACCGTCGACCACTCACGAAACTCGCGCAGCACCTGCTGGCCGTCCATGTCCGGCAAGCCGAGGTCGAGTACCAGCAAATCCGGCTTACTCAAGGCGGCCTGGGCCAGGCCTTCGTTGCCAGTGCCGGCCTCGATCACTTTGTAGCCCTGGGAGGCCAGGCTGATGCGCAGGAATTTGCGGATCTGCGGTTCGTCGTCAATGACCAAAATCGTCGCGGTCTGGCTCATGGTGTCCAATCAAAATCCATCGAAAAAAGAGAGTAGCTCACGCCTCGCGTTCCAGGCCAGGCTGTGCGGGTAAAGGCAGGAACAGCGTGATGCAAGTGCCCCGCCCGCCAATCCCATCGGCGACGCTGATATGCCCGCCATGGGCACCGACCATGCCCTGGCAGATCGCCAGGCCCAGACCGGTGCCCTGGCCGCCGCGATCGCCACGGGCAGCGGTGTAGAACATATCGAAAATCTTCGCGCGCTCGTCTTCGGGAATCCCGGGGCCCTCATCCGCCACGGCGAAGAATAGCTGGTTATCCGACACCCCGGCGCTGACGTGCAAATGGCCCTGGGCCGGCGAGAATCGAGCGGCGTTTTCCAGCACGTTGACCAGCGCCTGCTCGATCAACGCGGCATGCACATACAGCAACGGCAGTTCAGACGGCACATCGATCCTCACCTGCAACGGCGCCAGCACCGCGCGCAAACGGCCGAGGGCGCTGCCGACGATATCACCGGGCGAGACCCAATCGCGCGCCAGCTTCAACGCGCCATGGCCCAGGCGGGTCATGTCCAACAGGTTCTGGATATAGCGGTCGAGGCGCTCGGCTTCATCGCGGGTGCCTTCGAGCAACTCGCGGCGATCCTCCAGCGGGATGGCTTCGCCGAGTGCCAGCAAGCTGTCGATACTGCCGCGCATGGACGTCAACGGCGTGCGCAAATCGTGGGACACCGAGGCGAGCAAGGCACTGCGCAGTTGCTCGGTCTCGCCGTGCAGGCGCGCGGACTCCAGCTCCTGCGCCAATTGCGCGCGGGCCAACGCCTGGGCCAGCGGCTGGCTCAAGGCGATCAGCAAGCGACGCCGCTGGCCGCTCAGTTCCATACCGGGTTTTGCACTGACACCGAGCAACCCCAGCGGGCCCTCTTCGCTCGACAGCGGCCACCACCACCAGCCCCCGAACGGCAACGTGCCGGTGCCCTTGCCCGCCGGCTGATCATGCTGCCAGGCCCAGTCGGCGGCGGCGCGTTCGGCTTCGGTGAAGGTCAGCGGCCCGCCGGTCTCGACTTTCCAGCCGCCCTGGCCGTCGCGGTTGACCAGGCACAGATCCAGGTCGCTCCAGCCTTCCAGGTGATGCGCCGCCGCGCTGATCACCGCCTGGCGGTCGGTGGCGGCGGTGAGTTTGCGCGACAGGTCGAGCAGCTCGCTGGTTTCTTCCTGGGTATCGCGCAACGCCTGCAACTGCCGGCGCTGGCGCGCCGCGAGGTTACCGGTCAGCGCCGCCATCAGCAGGAAGAACAACAGAGTCAGCACGTCTTCTTCACGCTGGATGGCGAAGGAGAATTTTGGCGGAATAAACAGGAAGTCATACGTCAGGAACGACAGCGCCGCGCACATCAGGGACGGCCCCAGGCTGCTGCGCACCGCCACCAGCAATACCGCCGCGAGAAACACCAGCGAGATATTCGGCAACGGCAACACACTGGCGACCGCCCAGGCCAGGGCCGCCGCGATCACCGTCGCGACCACCGCCAGCGCATAGTCGAACCACACCAGCCCGCGCACATCCGGCAGACGCGGCGGTGCAGGTACGTCGTCGCTGTCGAGGATATTGATTTCCAGACCGCGCGCATTGCGCATCAGGCGCTCGGCCACGCCACCGCCGAACAGCCGACGTCGCCAGTTCATCCGCGACTGCCCGACCAGCACCAGGCTGGCGCGGCGCTCGGCGGCATGCTGGATCAACGTCTTGGTCACCTCCCCCGCACGCAACAGCACCACGTCACCGCCGAGGCGTTCGGCCAGTTGCTGGGCATTTTGCAGACGCAGACGCGCTTGCTCATCGCGTGCGCGGCCGTTATCGATATGCACCAGGGTCCAGGGCAGATGGCGACGCTGCGCCACGCGGCTGGCATGGCGCACCAGGCGCTCGGCTTGCGCATCGCCGTCGACGCCGACCAGCAAGCGCCCACGCACGGCCGGCGCGGCCTGGCCGAGTTGGCGGTAACCCTGGGCCAGGTCGTCGTCGACGTGAGCCGCGGCGGTTTGCATCGCCAGCTCGCGCAGGGCCATCAGGTTGGTCTGGGTGAAAAACGCGTCGATGGCCGCGCGGGCCTGTTCCGGCACATACACCTTGCCGTCGCGCAGGCGCTCCAGCAACTCGCGGGACGGCAGGTCGATCAGCAGCAGCTCATCGGCCTCCTGCAGGACCCAATCGGGCAGGGTTTCGCGCACCTGCACGCCGGTAATGCCACGCACCTGATCGTTGAGGCTTTCCAGGTGCTGGACGTTGACCGTGGTGAACACGTTGATGCCGGCGGCGAGCAGTTCCTGAATATCCTGCCAGCGCTTTTCATGGCGGCTGCCGGGCGCGTTGCTGTGGGCCAGTTCGTCCACCAGCACCAGTTGCGGCTTGGCGGCGAGCAGGCCGTCCAGGTCCATTTCCTCGAGCATCACGCCCCGGTATTCACTGCGCAGCAACGGTTGCTGCGGCAGGCCGCTGAGCAACGCTTCGGTCTCGGCGCGGCCGTGGGTTTCGACCACGCCAGCGAGCAACCTGACGCCCTGGCGCAACTGTGTGTGGGCGGCCTGGAGCATGGCGTAGGTCTTGCCCACACCCGGCGCGGCGCCCAGGAAGACTTTGAGCCGGCCACGGCCGTCCCGGGGCAGATCGGCTAACAGGGCATCGGCGCGGCCGGAGTCGCTCATGCGCGGGGGTTCCTTCAGGGGTTTATAGGGTGTCTTTCAGGGCGCTATCGCGGGCAAGCCCGCTCTCACATGTGGAATGCATTGCCCGCGATAGCGGCGCTCCTGTTTACAATTTTTCCAGGGCCATGTTCAGCGCCAGCACATTCACCACCGGCGGGCCCACCAGTGGGCTTTCAATGTGTTCATCCAGCAAGCGTTGCAGGGTGGCCACCGGCACATTCCGCGCGGCGGCTACCCGCGCCAGTTGATAGGCAATCGCCTGCGGAGGCAAGTGTGGATCAAGACCGCTGCCGGAGGTAGTCAGCGAGGCTAGCGGCACCGGCCCTTGCGCGGGCACGAACTGTTTATTCGCGTCATCGAACACGCGCGTGGCCAATGCCGGGTTGCTTGGCCCCAGGTTGCTCGCGCTGCTGGACACGGTCGCGAACGCGCCCGCCGAAGGACGCGGGTGGAACCAGCTGTCGCCGGTAAAGTCCTGGGCGATCAGGCTGGAGCCGCGCACCTTGCCGCTGGCGTCGCGCACCAGGCTGCCGTTGGCCTGGTCCGGGAAGGCAACCTGGGCGACGCCGGTCACCACCAACGGGTAGGCGACGCCGGTGATCAGGGTCATGAGGACCAGCAGGCTCAGGGCCGGGCGGATGATATTGGACATTTCAAATTCCTCGATTCGGTCAGTGCAACCTGTGGCCACCGCTTTGCCGGTGCCCACAGGCATCGGGTCAAACCAGGTGCAGCGCGGTCAGCAACATGTCGATCGCCTTGATGCCCACGAACGGCACCACAATCCCGCCCAGGCCGTAGATCAATAGGTTGCGCCGCAGCAACGCCGCCGCACTCGCCGCCTGCACCCGCACACCGCGCAGCGCCAGGGGAATCAGCACGACGATGATCAGCGCGTTGAACACGATGGCCGAGAGGATCGCGCTCTGCGGGCTCTGCAGGTGCATCACGTTGAGCACGCCCAGTTGCGGGTAGATCGAGGCGAACAGCGCCGGCAGGATCGCGAAGTACTTGGCCACGTCGTTGGCGATGGAAAAGGTGGTCAGCGCGCCGCGGGTCACCAGCAATTCCTTGCCGATCTGCACCACGTCCAGCAGCTTGGTCGGGTCGCTGTCGAGGTCGACCATGTTGGCCGCTTCGCGGGCAGCCTGGGTCCCGTCGTTCATCGCCATGCCGACGTCCGCCTGGGCCAGCGCCGGGGCGTCGTTGGCGCCGTCGCCGCACATCGCCACCAGTCGGCCGTCGTTCTGTTCGTGGCGGATCCGTGCGAGTTTTTTCTCCGGGGTAGCTTCGGCCAACACGTCGTCCACGCCGGCTTCCGCAGCAATCGCGGCCGCTGTCAGCGGGTTGTCGCCGGTGACCATCACGGTGCGGATCCCCAGTTTGCGCAGCTCGGCAAACCGTTCGCGGATGCCGGGCTTGACCACGTCCTTCAGATGGATCGCACCGAGCAACTTGCCATCGGCGCACACCAGCAACGGCGTGCCGCCGCTCTGGGCGATCTTGTCGACTTCCCGCGACAGGGCCGGTTGCAGGTCGCCGCGAGGCTGACCGATAAACGCCAGCAGCGAGTCCACGGCGCCTTTGCGGAATACGCGGCCCTGATAGTCGACGCCGGACAAACGGGTTTCGGCGGTGAACGGCACAGCAGTCAGTTCCGCCAGGGACGGCTCGGCCTGTGGGTGCAGGGCACGCAGGTATTCAACGATGGATTTACCTTCTGCCGTGTCATCCGCCAGGGACGCCAGCAGCGCGCCCTCGGCCAGTTCCCGGCCGCTCACGCCTGGCGCCGCCACCACTGCCGCGCAGCGACGGTTGCCAAAGGTGATGGTGCCGGTCTTGTCCAGCAGCAACACATGCACGTCCCCCGCCGCTTCCACGGCGCGACCGGACTTGGCGATCACGTTGAGGCGCACCAGGCGGTCCATACCGGCGATACCGATGGCCGAGAGCAAGCCGCCGATGGTGGTAGGAATCAGCGTCACCAGCAGTGCGACCAGGAACACCAGAGGCAAGCTGCCATTGGCAAAGTGAGCGAACGGCTGCAGGGTCACGACCACCAGCAGGAAGATCAGGGTCAGGCCGATCAGCAGGATATCCAGCGCCACTTCGTTGGGGGTTTTCTGGCGTTTGGCGCCTTCCACCAGCGCGATCATGCGGTCCAGCGTGGACTCGCCGGGGTTGGCGGTGATGCGGATCAGCAGCCAGTCCGAGACCAGGCGCGTGTTGCCGGTGACGGCCGAGCGATCGCCGCCGGATTCGCGGATCACCGGCGCGGATTCGCCGGTGATCGCCGCTTCGTTGACCGCGGCGATGCCTTCGATGACCTCGCCGTCGCCGGGGATCATTTCCCCGGCGGCGACGCGCACCACATCACCTTTGCGCAGGCTGGTGGCGGGCACGACCTTGAAGCTGCCATCGGCCTCCTTGCGCCGAGCGCTGAGGCCTTCGCTGCCGGCCTTGAGGCTGTCGGCGCGGGCCTTGCCACGCCCTTCGGCCAAGGCTTCGGCGAAGTTGGCGAACAGCACGGTAAACCACAGCCACACGGCGATTTGCGCGGCGACGAAGGTCGGCACGGCGGTGTCGGGCACCAGGCACAGCACGGTGGTGAGGATGGCGGTCAGTTCGACCACCAGCATCACCGGCGAGCGTTGCAGTTGCCGTGGGTCGAGCTTGACGAACGCCTGGACCAGCGCCGGGCGCCACAGCGCGGAGATCGCGGTTTTGGCGGGCTCGTGGGTTTTGACCGGGCTCGCGTTTTTTGCAGGCATGTTCATTTTCATATCCCTCGGCTCTTCATTTAAAAGCAGCCATGCTCAGGTGTTCAGCAATAGGGCCCAGTGCCAGTGTCGGCAGGAAGGTCAGGCCGCCCACCAGCAAAATGGTCACGGTCAACAGGGTCACGAACAGCGGACCATGGGTGGGGAAGCTGTTCTGGCCAATCGGTGCGGTCTTCTTCATCGCCAGGCTGCCGGCCAGGGCCAGTACCGGGAGGATGTAGCCGAAGCGACCGATCAACATGCCCAGGCCCAGCATCAAGTTGTGGAACGGCGTGTTGGCACTGAAGCCGCCGAACGCCGAACCGTTGTTGGCACTGGCCGAGGTGTAGGCATAGAGCAACTGGCTGAACCCGTGGGGGCCAGGGTTGCTGATCGCACCGGCCGGGCCGGGCAGGCTGGAAGCGAGGGCACCGAGCACCAGCACGCCGATCGGCATCACCATCAGGGTCACGACCAGCAATTGCACTTCCTTGGCCTGCAGCTTCTTGCCCAGGTATTCCGGAGTGCGGCCGATCATCAGGCCGGCGAGGAACACCGCGATCAACACGTTGAGCAACATGCCGTACATACCGGCGCCGACGCCGCCGAAGATCACTTCGCCGACCATCATGTTGACCAGTGCCACCATCCCGCTGAGGGGGCTGAGGCTGTCGTGCATGCCGTTGACCGAACCGTTGGACGCCGCGGTGGTGGTCACCGACCACAACACGGTGCCAGTGGTGCCGAAGCGCGCTTCTTTACCTTCCAGCGGCGCGGTCTGCTCAACCGCCGGGTTGTTCAAGGTCGGATTGGGCTGGTACTCGGCCCACAGCGAGGTTGCACCGCCGATCAGGAACAGGGCCAGCATGCAAGCGAGGATCGCCCGGCTCTGACGCAGATCCTTCACGTAATGGCCGAAGGTAAACACCAGCGCCACCGGGATCAGGATGATCGCCGACAACTCGAACAGGTTGGCCCAGGCCGTCGGGTTTTCAAACGGATGCGCCGAGTTCACGCCAAAGAAACCGCCACCGTTGGTGCCCAGTTGCTTGATCGCAATCTGGCTGGCCGCCGGGCCCAAAGGGATCACCTGGTCGACGCCCTGCAGGGTCACGGCATCAACATAATGCGCGAAGGTTTGCGGCACGCCCTGCCACACCAGGAACAACGCCATCACCAGGCACAACGGCAACAGGCCGTAGAGCGTGGCGCGGGTCATGTCGACCCAGAAGTTGCCCAGGGTCTGGGTGGATTTGCGACCGATCCCACGGCACAGCGCGACCAGGACGGCAAGACCGGTGGCGGCACTGACGAAGTTCTGCACGGTGAGGCCGGCCATCTGGCTGAGGTAGCTGAGGGACGCTTCACCGCTGTAGGACTGCCAGTTGGTGTTGGTCATGAAGCTGACCGCGGTGTTGAAGGCCAGGGTCCATTCCTGGCCCGGCAATTTCTGCGGGTTCAGTGGGAGGTAGTCCTGGAACAAAAGGATCGAGAACAGCAACACAAACCCGGCGAGGTTGAACGCCAGCAACGCCAACATGTATTTCTGCCAGCTCTGTTCCTGTTGCGCGTCCACGCCCGAGAGGCGATAGCACGCGCGCTCCACGGGCCCGAGCAGCGGCGTGAGCCAAGTGCGCCGGCCTTCCATCACGTTGTAATAGAACCGCCCCAGGAACGGGGCCGGCACCAGTACCACGGCGAAGAAGGCGATGATCAGCCAATAGTCATAACTGTGCATAGCCTGCTCCTAGTTCCGATCCGCGCGTAATAGCGCAACCAGCAGATAAATGAACAGCGCCACGGCCAATAGCAGTGACACCCCGTCCAGAACGCTCATGGAAGTCTCTCCGTTTTGCGGCGAGTGCCGCGTGTGGGGCAATTGTCGGCAGGAGTGGTGTAAAGGAACGAGAGCGAGGGGCTGGGTGAGGCGTAAAGATGGCGTAAAGAGTGGGTTTATGCGGGGTTTACACCGGGGGTTTCGGTGCCTGGGCGGGCGCTATCGGGAGCAAGCGCCCTCCCACAGGTTGATCGGCGCTCGGCATGACAACTCGGTCAAGTGTGGGAGGGAGCTTGCTCCCGATAGCACCGGCACAGTCACCGCCGCACTTATCTGGTGCAGCAACAGGAAAATTCAAACGCCAAACCATCCCCCAAACGACAGTAGCGCAGCTTTACGACAATGATTCTCAGGCTGGCATGGCCGCTGCAACACCTTGAATCATTCCAACCGGTTCAGGGAGCGCAATACGATGAACACACAACTCAAACCCACCTTGGGCACCCTGCATTTGTGGGGCATCGCGGTCGGGCTGGTGATTTCCGGGGAATACTTCGGCTGGAGCTATGGCTGGGGCGTAGCCGGGACCTTGGGCTTCCTGGTGACCTCGTTGATGGTCGCCGCGATGTACACCTGCTTTATCTTCAGTTTCACCGAACTGACCACCGCCATTCCCCACGCAGGTGGGCCCTTTGCCTACAGCCGCCGCGCGTTTGGTGAAAAAGGCGGCCTGATTGCCGGCCTGGCGACCCTGATCGAATTCGTGTTCGCCCCGCCCGCCATCGCCTTGGCAATCGGTGCGTATCTGAATGTGCAGTTTCCCGCACTCGATCCGAAACACGCCGCCGTCGGCGCCTACATCGTGTTCATGGGCCTGAACATCCTCGGCGTGAAACTCGCCGCCACCTTCGAACTGGTGGTGTGCGTACTCGCCGTCGCCGAACTGCTGGTGTTCATGGGCGTGGTCGCCCCCGCGTTCAGCTTCAGCAACTTCGCCCTTAATGGCTGGGCCGGCTCCGACACCTTCGGGGCCCCGGCGATTGCCGGAATGTTCGCGGCGATCCCCTTCGCGATCTGGTTCTTCCTCGCCATCGAAGGCGCGGCCATGGCGGCCGAGGAAGCGAAAGATCCCAAGCGCACCATTCCGAAAGCCTACATCAGCGGCATCCTGACCCTGGTGATCCTGGCCATGGGCGTGATGTTCTTCGCCGGCGGCGTGGGCGACTGGCGCACCCTGTCGAACATCAACGACCCGCTGCCCCAGGCGATGAAAACCGTAGTAGGCGAAAGCTCCGGCTGGCTGCACATGCTGGTGTGGATCGGCCTGTTCGGTTTGGTGGCGAGCTTCCACGGCATCATCCTTGGCTACTCGCGCCAATTCTTCGCCCTGGCTCGGGCCGGCTACCTGCCGCCGTTCCTGGCCAAGCTGTCGCGTTTTCATACACCGCACCGGGCAATCATCGCTGGCGGCGTGGTCGGTATTGCCGCCATCTACAGCGACGGTTTGATCAACCTGGGCGGCATGACCCTGACTGCAGCAATGATCACCATGGCCGTATTCGGCGCCATCGTGATGTACATCATGAGCATGCTCAGCCTGTTCAAACTGCGTAAGACCGAACCGCTGCTGGAACGCACCTTCCGCGCTCCGGGCTACCCGATCGTGCCGGGCATCGCGCTGGTGCTGGCGGTGGTGTGCCTGGTGGCCATGGCCTGGTTCAACGCGCTGATCGGCATGATCTTCCTCGGCTTCATGGTGGTCGGCTTCATCTACTTCCAGATGACCGCGCACGACCGCGCCGCGGCACCGGCAGATGCAATGTTGACCGGGCTCTAAGGTTTTGAGGCGGAACAGGCCTACACTGAACTACTCAGAAAGCCTGTAACTCAAAGCAGTTATTACCGTGGGAAAACCTCCCACGGCAATCTGCCTCAAGGAGAGCGTTATGCCGTGGTATGCATGGTTGATTATGGTGGTTGCGATCGGGTCGATCGTCGGCGGGCTGCTGATGCTGCGTGACAGCGCCAACAAAGTGGAACTCACCGACGAACAACGCAAACGCGTGGCCGAGCGCAATGCGCAGGCGGATGCCAAGGATGGGCAGGACCGCTGATCCCATGTGGCGAGGGAGCTTGCTCCCGTCGGGCTGCAATGCAGCCCCTCTTCTGCCCTACTCCCATTCCGCCTTGGCAATCTGCAAACCGTGCTGCCCTTTATAAGCAGCACGCTCCGGCTGACTCCAGCCGTTCAGCAACTCGGCTTCCAGTCGATAAATCTCAACCCCCAGCGGACGACACACCGTCAGCGGGTCCTGTGCATCCGGGCCCCACATCGGCAGCGACAGATCCCCGCCCGGGCAGGTCGACAGCGCACACAACAAATCAATCTCGGCAAAAAACTCCAGGTAATCGCCCTTCTGCGCCGGACAGGCTTTCATGAAATACATGTCGTCGTGATTGAGGCCGGTGCATTGGAAGATGTTCAGCACGTCATGCACGTCGAATTCCGTCAGACCGTGAGGCAACACCGCACGGGTCAGGTTCGAGTGACAGTGATGATGGAAATCTTCACCAGTGAGCATGCGGTTCACATACGGATCGCAGCGCGTACCGAGCAAATCATGCAGGCGCCCGCCGTGCTCATCGATGCCGTAGCTGGCCAGGCTGTCATCGGTGATGGTCACCAGCGGCCGCAGGAACGGCAGGTTCGACCACAACCGGTCATGGGTGCTGACATGCGCGCCCTGCAACTGACGCGTGCGCGCGGCCCACAGGCGTTCGCGCGGGTCGTTGGCGTTCCACACATTGAAGTCGCCCACCTGTGGCCCCACCGGCGTAGTCACACGGAACACATGCCCGGCCGGCACCTTCCACGCCCTGCCCGTGCGAATCGGCACCTCGAACTGTTCGACCAAGGTGCGTTGATCCTTGCGCTCACGGATACGCTCGTAAAACGCGGTGTCGACCTGCAACGCCGAACCTTTGCTGACCTGGTAAGCGGCTGGATAGTCTTTGTACATGGTGCGAATCCTCGATCAAGGGAAAGTAAACAGGGCCAACGACTGCCGTTCTGAATCATCCAGGTACACGCTCATCGCCTCCCCGGCCGCCAGCTTGTTGTTATTGGCTAATAACGTGTGGATCTCAAGGTCCCGTTCCAGCCAGGGCGACTGGAAACGCTGCTCATCGGGCGCGGCGCAGAACACCAGACGCAACTGCGCAATCACCTGGGCGAAAAACTCGTCGAACAACGGGCTGCGCATCGGTCCGACAAACTGGTCAGCTAAGGACAAATTAAGTGTCATGACCCACCTATGATTGTTGAACAATCTCCAGCTATAGAGTAATAATTATTCATGCCAAGTCCGCGAGAACTGTGCAAATTTATTCAAGGTTTATTCGTTCGGAGAAAGGGAGGTCGTTTAAGGCGCTCATAGAAGGCCAGCCAGACCTCCCCTTTGCCGTGGATACACGCTGTCGACCCTGTCACCAGCGTCGAATTCTAGATTGCTGCACAGTGCTACGACAGATACATTGCTCAGCAATTGGATGGAGCAATTTGGAAGGATGTTGGGTTGTGCGAATGCTGACGAACAAAGGTTGATGATGATCTCGACGCTAGTGAGTAAACGCCTAAACGCCTAGATATCTCATAATGAAAAGGCCGGTTCATGACCGGCCTCCCTTGCCGCTTCCGCCTAGTTATTTGATCTCCAGCCGTTCGCGATTTTTTTCCAGGAGCGCCTTGCCGATACCTTTAACCTCCAGCAACTCATCTACCGCAATGAAGGGTCCATTTTTTTCGCGGTAAGCAATGATCGCCCTGGCCTTCGCAGCGCCGATACCAAACAGATCACGGCGAAGCGTATCTGCGTCAGCTGAGTTGAGGCTCACCTTATTAGAAATCCCCGGCTGGGCGATTTGGACGGTGGTCGGAGCCGACACTTCCGGTTTGCTGAGGGGCGCTGCAGTGGCCGCTAGCGAAATACTGGCAAGAAAAGCAAAAACAAGGGACGAAAAACTCGCTTTACGCATAGGTGATGCTCCGTGAAATCAGTGAAAAAAGCAGCTTTCCTAAGCTGCTCTTCAAACTTAGGTGATGTTCGGCAAGATTCAAAAACGACTGAGTTACAGAGTGTGAGATCCGCCTGGACATCCCAGAGACGCGAACCCCGCGAGCAATGTGCATGGTGGCAATTCCGCTTGCTGCAGCATTGAGAGTACAAAGGAGATTTTCGTCACAGCTATCAGTACACTAGCAACTGACAAACGATTCGAGGGCATGCGAAAACCTCAAGCATTAGCCCTTCCGGCCTACAAGGTTCCGGTGCTCAAACGGCGAGCGCGAAGTAACCAAGCCCGCTTTTGCGCAGGCTTTGACGCATCCATGATGGGAAACGCAGGCAGCAGAACGTTTTTTACCAATTTGTGTACCATGACGTAAAAACATCAAAATCAAATAGGGGGTCGGAATGACGAAGGATAAGAAATTGGTAATCATCGGAGCAGGAGAAATGGCGATGATTGCTTACGAATACTTCACATATGATTCGAGTTATGACGTCGCTGGCTTTGCGGTCGAGCGTGAATATATTGTGGAGAAGACACTCTATGGTTTACCGATCGTGCCATTTGAAGAGATAGAACAGCACTTCCCGCCGAGTAGCTTTCAAGCGTTCGTAGCAATCCCCGCCTCACAACTTAATCGACTAAGAACTCGACTATACAACGAGGCAAAGTCAAAAAATTACACTTGCGCCACCTATGTCAGTTCACGAGCATTCGTTTGGCGCAATGCAAAGATAGGGGATAACTGCTTTATCTTTGAAAACAATACCGTCCAACCGTTTGTGGAGATAGGAAACAACGTTATTCTGTGGAGCGGCAACCACATCGGCCACCGGACAGTGATAGAAGATAACTGTTTCCTTTCCTCACATGTTGTAGTTTCCGGTTATTGCAGGATAGGAAGCGGCAGCTTTTTAGGTGTCAATGCGACGATCAACGACCGCATCACTATCGCCCGCGACTGCATAGTCGCCTCCGGCGCATTGGTGTCGAAAAGCCTGAAAGAGCCTGAGCGTATCTACTACGGGGCTCCCGCTAAAGAATTACCCAAGAAAAGTTCACTCAGCGTTAAGTTATAGGTATCGTCATGAAATGGAATAAATTAGGTCATGTTTTCTCCCCCGCAGGGAGCAATGACTGGAAGAAAGACTTTGCAATGACACCAACGCCTTTCTTATTGAATGACGATATCATCCGTGTTTATGCCGGTTTCAGAGATAATGAGGGAATAAGTAGAATCGGTTATGTTGATATTTCAGCTAAGGATCCGACGAAAGTCCTCGGTATTTCCGATAAGCCAGTATTGGACCGCGGCCGAGATGGCTGTTTCGATGACAATGGCGTAATTCTTGGAGACATCGTAAGACACGGCGACGTGTTGAGAATGTATTATGTTGGATTCCAATTGGTTAAGCGCGCCAAGTTTCTGGCCTTTACGGGGTTAGCTGAAAGCACCGATGGAGGCAATACTTTTCAGCGGGTAATAGAAACCCCAGTGCTGGATCGCGCCCAAGGAGGTACCACCATCCGTGCTATCCACACGATCCTATTTGAAGATGGCCTTTGGAAGGCATGGTTTGCGGTAGGCGACTCTTGGGAAGAGATCAAGGGTAAACAATATCCTAACTACAATATATGGTATACGGAATCAGCTGATGGTATACGCTTTGACCAGGCCGAAGTACTGTGCGTTGATGTAGAAGGGGACGAGTACCGTATTGGAAGGCCGTCCGTGTACAAACATGATGGCACTTACTATATGTTTTATACGAAAGGCAGCACTTCTGGAGAAGACTACTTCCCGGGCATCGCACTTTCTAAAGATGGTAAACAATGGGAACGGCGAGATGGCGATTTCGGTTTGACTCTTTCCCCTGGAGAGTTCGATTCTACGCATCTGTGCTACCCGCGTTTGGTTTGCGCCCATGGCAAAGTATTTTGCATCTATAATGGCAACAATATGGGCATTGATGGTTTTGGTGTTGCGGAGCTTATAGAGTGGTAGTTTGCAGCTTTTACTCCCCTGTGGACAAATCAATTTGGGACAGCTTTATTGCTGACTCCAAAACGCCATTATTTCTATTCAAGCGCGATTTCATGGAGTATCACGCAGATCGGTTTACCGATGCTTCGCTGATGATCTACGAAGATGACGTACTGCTGGCTGTGTTACCAGCTTCACGTAAAGATGATATTTTAACTAGCCACGCCGGATTAACTTATGGTGGGTTGGTTCTGTCGCAAAAAGTCAAAGCAGATACCGTTTTATCCTGCCTTGAAGCAGTAGCCGATTTCTCCCGAGAAGCGGGTGTCAAGAAAATTATTTACAAAGCCATACCTTTTATTTTTGCAAACCAAGGAGCACAGGAAGATCTCTACGCTTTGTTCAGGGCAGGTGCGAGTTTAGTCCGGCGTGACCTTTCCAGTGTCATCTACCTTAAGCGTCGTCTAAAGCTGTCCAAGGGTAGAAAATGGCTGATCGCTCGAGCGAAGAAAAACAACCTGGCGATGACCACGTCAACAAACTGGCAAGGCTTCGTTGAACTCTTGAGCCGCGTACTTGAGCGACATGATGCGATTCCGGTGCATACCGCAGAGGAGCTAATCTTATTATCAAGTAAATTTCCTGAAAACATCTCACTTAGGGTCATTGAGAGCGAAGGAAAAATGCTCGCTGCCACTGTGCTTTTTACATTTGATACGGTAGTCCATACTCAATATCTGGCGACCAGTGCAGAGGGTAAGGAAGTCGGCGCGCTTGACCATCTAATTGAATCTTGTATTCAAGAGAGCCAGCAAAAAAACTTTGAGTACTTCAGCTTTGGTATCTCAACAGAGGAGCAGGGCCGCCAACTGAATAGTGGATTGATCGCTCAAAAAGAAAGTTTCGGCGGTCGCGGCGCAATTATTGACTTTTATGAGATCAATTTAAATGATTAACTTTCTAGACCTGAAGAAAATCAACCAGCGTTATTCACTGGAATTAAAAGAAGCGTGTGCAAGAGTAATTGATTCGGGTTGGTATATTGGCGGGCAAGAACTATCAAGCTTTGAACAAGAATTTGCCAACTATTGCGGTACAAAATTTTGCGTCGGTGTGGCAAACGGTTTGGACGCATTAACTCTTACGCTTCGCGCCTGGAAGGAGATGGGCAAGTTATCGGAGGGCGATGAAGTCATTGTGCCGGCTAACACCTATATCGCCAGTATCCTCGCGATCAGTGAAAATCGCCTTATACCTGTTCTGGTTGAACCTGATCCTAAAACGTATAATATTTCCGCTGAATCTGTAGAAAAAATAATTACCCCACGCACAAAAGTTATTCTCGCCGTGCATCTCTATGGACAGTTAGCAGATATGCCAGTCCTGTGCAACATCGCCAAAAAACATGATTTGTTAATACTTGAAGACTCCGCACAATCTCACGGTGCAAGTATCGACGGCCGCAAGTCCGGCAACTGGGGTCATGCATCGGGATTCAGCTTCTATCCCGGTAAAAACCTGGGTGCCTTGGGAGATGCGGGCGCCGTAACAACGAATGATGAAGAACTGGCTTCCGTTATCCGAGCGCTCGGAAACTATGGCAGCTACAAAAAATATGAAAATCAATACAGGGGAGTCAACAGCCGGCTGGACGAAATTCAAGCTGCGATGCTCAGAGTAAAACTTAACTACATTGACAGTGAAATTTTTGAGCGCAGAAAACTTGCGAATCTATATATTCAGGAAGTAAAAAACAACTTGATTCACCTACCCAATATTACCCTGCAGGAACAGCATGTCTGGCATTTGTTTGTTATACAAACCAAAAATCGGGATAGTTTGAAAGAACACCTACAAACCAATGGAGTTCAAACGTTAATCCATTATCCTATTCCTGCGCACAAACAAAATGCTTATAAAGAATTCGTCGCACACAGCTACCCGATCACTGAAGCCATTCACGAGCGTGTATTAAGCGTTCCACTGAGCATTGAAACAAGCGAAGCAGATGCCGAGACAATCATCAAATGCCTGAATAACTTTAAAGCTGCTGATTGACCAGAACCTCAGTGAAGGCGGGCCACGCTTCGATTCCGCAAAATAGTAAATTGGTACGACTTTGAATATATTAAAAACGGGAGCTTTAACCTTCGTTGCTACATTAGCAAGGTTACTCTCGGGATTCCTCGTCATGAAACTTGTTGCGGTAATGGCTGGCCCCGAAGGAGTTGCCCAATTTGGACAGTTCATGAGCTTGACGGCATTGCTGGTAGTGTTTGCCGGTGGTGGTGTAGGATCTGGAGTTGTCAAGTATCTCGCACAGTACAGAGAGCAAAACAAGGATTTTAAACTTCTATTAAACTGCGCATTCAGTTTCTCGCTGGTTTCATCCTTAGTCATGTGCATCAGCGTATTGACGCTGAGTGAATACATAACCAAATGGCTGCTGGGCGATCTACGTTACCAAAGTTTGATAGTGATTTTAGCATTTGTGCAGATATTTGTAGCACTGAACAATCTTATCATTGCCATCATCAATGGCATGATGGACGTTAAACGCCTTGCTGTAATACATGTGGGGGGCGCGATAATAGGTATCTTGGCCCCCCTACTGCTAGGGTATTACTACCAACTCTATGGCGTACTACTTGCCTTTTTATTGGGCCAAGCAAGTTTATTGGCAATCAGCCTGATTTTTTTTAAGAGAAGCAATTATTTCAATTGGTTTTATTTCCAGGTAACCTGGAATAAACCGATGATGAATAAGCTCGCACAATATTCGCTAATGACATTAACGTCCGCCCTTCTCGCACCTCTAATGCAGATTCTAGTAAGAAACATCCTAAGCGAACGGTTTTCCTGGGAGCAAGTAGGCTATTGGCAGGCGGTCAGTAAGATTTCAGATGCCTATCTACTATTCATAACAATGGCGATAAACATTTATTACCTTCCAAAGCTATCAGCAACCACACAGAGAAATTTGCTCATATCTGAAATAAGAAAAGCCTACGCATATTTGATACCTACGGTAAGTATTCTCGCATTAATTATTTACCTATTGCGCGACATAATAACACGAATACTATTCTCCGAGAGTTTTTTAAGCAGCCTCTATCTCTATGCTCCTCAACTAGTGGGCGACGTAATAAAAATAGCGTCCTTTATACTATCTTTTATAATGCTCGCCAAAGCGATGACCAAAACGTTTCTATTTTCCGAAATATTTTTCGGATTGACCTATGTGCTCTGGGTTTACACTCTCACTGACTATTTTGGACTTATAGGCGCCATGTATGCGTTTATTGTAAATTACGTTTTATATTTCCTATTTACTGCGTATATCGCATGTCGTTACGTGAGAAAACTAGACCCACCCACCTAATTAAACACCCAGAGATAAATAACAGGGCCCACCTCTAGCGACGGGCTATTTAAAGAGTTTTAAACAACCATTCACAAGTACAGGTAGTTTGTGGGAACTATATACAGGCCAGACATAGATGGGCTTCGCGCAGTCGCCGTGCTCGCAGTGGTATTATTTCACGCTTTTCCAAGCTCAATAACTGGTGGATTTGTTGGCGTTGATATCTTCTTTGTAATTTCTGGTTTTCTCATATCAACTATCATTTTCGGCGGGTTAGAAGAACATACATTTTCATTCACGGATTTTTATCGACGCCGGATCAATAGGATTTTTCCGGCCCTGATCATTGTTTTCATCAGCTGTTGGTGCTTCGGTTGGTTTTCATTATTTGCAGATGAATACGCCCAACTCGGAAAACATATTCTGGGAGGTGCCTTTTTTTCATCAAACGTCATTTTACTCAATGAGGTTGGATACTTTGATAATTTATCCGACTCCAAAATCTTACTTAACCTTTGGTCACTAGGCGTCGAAGAACAATTTTACTTGTTATGGCCACTACTTGCTTTTTCATCAAAAAAAATAAGACTTAATTATGCGACTCCAGTTATCACCATCACACTCATCTCATTTGGATTAAATATCCATAATGCAACTATTGATCCAGCCTCTGACTTTTATACAATTCAAAATAGAGCATGGGAGCTATTGGCTGGCGCTTTATTAGCACTAATTAAACTTCAACACCCACATTTTTTTCCTCCTTTAGATGCTAATCACAACACACTGCCTAACATGCTGTCTGTAAGCGGCGCCCTGCTTGTTACATTTTCTTTCATTGCTATTGATAAGCATGCGGCTTTTCCCAGTTGGTGGGCTGTGGTTCCTACAACAGGTGCCGTATTGATCCTTGCCGCCGGCCCGCATGCCTGGCTCAATAAAGTAGTGTTATCGAATAGACCCATGGTTTGGATCGGACTGATCAGTTTTCCTCTTTATTTGTGGCATTGGCCCATACTCACTTTTGCGAGACTTCTGGAAAATGGTTTGCCCAGTTGGCAAATGCGCGCAAGCTTAGTCACCTTGTCAGTAGTGTTGGCCTGGCTGACCTATAATTTCATTGAACATCCCATAAGGCACAGCGGCCATAAGTCGATCACCCCGTTGCTGGTCGTCGCTATGCTGTCAGTGGCATCGCTTGGTTACTTCACTAACTATAGCAACGGATTGCCCAACAGACCAATTGTAGAGAAATCTGAGCGTGCTCTCTCCCAACTCGTAGGGCCGATTTGGAAGTACGCGTCGAATGAGCAATGCCTGAATAGATATCCGTTTGAAGAAAGCAAGACCTACGGGTGGTGGTTCTGTGTAATTAATCGAGATGCAGAACCGACCGTACTCCTATATGGAAATAGCTTTGCAAACCACTTATATCCTGGCCTCGTCAATAACGAAAAATTGAGGGGCAATACTATTTTATCTATAGGTGTGTGTGGGATAGCCGGGGCTGATAAAGCCGATGGCACGCCCGAGATCGGCGGATGGCCCTGTAGCGGGGGGCGTCCTCGGCGACAGGAAATTTTCATTCACAATATTGTGAGACGATCCAAGCCAATCGAGTACGTTATCATTGACGGCTTCCCTCAAGTATTTGATGGTGACTATATAAAAAGCGTAAAACAGAGAATAGCCTTTTTACTTGATAACAATAAGAAAGTTATTATATTTAAACCTCACCTCACCTTTGACTACAACGTCAAAGGGTGCTTTACACGTTCAACCCACTTGTATTCCGGGTCTGACAGCCAGTGTTCGATTGGTCTGGAGAAACTGAACAAGTTGGAAGCAGACTTCGCACCTTTGGAAAACGAGATAAAGAATGCTTTCCCAACGGTGCAATTTTTTGACCAAAACTCAATGTATTGTGACGACACGCAATGCTCAATGGTAATTGACGGAATGCCCGTATTCAGAGACGAGTATTATCATTATTCAGAATACGCCAGCTCAAAGTTAGCTGATCTATTTGTCACTTGGGCCACGATACATGCGCCCGGGATTCTGAAAAAATAGTATAGGCTGGATAGCTAATATAGATCAAAAAGTCACCAGCCCCCCCGCACAGATCCGTACGTGCAGAATTACCGCATACGGCTCCTGCCTTGGGTTTTGACGCCGAAGCGAGCTATGGGATAAGGATGCATAGTTAGCTCTCGTGGATAGGGTATGAACGTAAGCGATCCATCCAACTGACGACCTCCATGCGCTTGCCACAATCACGGCAGCCAACACGCCTGAGCTGCACGTTGAGGCGGACTGCGCGACCGAGAATCGGCAAGTCACGCACGACTCGATCGCAGTACTCATGAGTTGTTGGACAGAGCTTTTGTATGCGATCCATAAACCCCACCTACAGTATGGCCGTGGTATGAGGTCAGGTATCCGAGTCGGATCCATGCTCCACTTGAGTTCTTACCCCAAACAATCGGTCGGCTATCTGTCGACCGCGCTCCAGCCCTTCAGCCGTCAACCAAATCGATTTGTTCTTGCTCACCGGATTGCTGATGAAACCATGTTCATGCAATCGGCTCATGGTCTCGAAGTCGAACCCTTTCCAAGCATCGCCGTTATCAAAACTGAAGGTTACCAACAGGGCAAGCATGGCTTCTTCAATCAGTTTATCGTCGTATTCCATGATCGTTGCTCCGCTCGTTCTTTAAACTCACCGTAAACCCTACCGGCCCTCAAGATGGACAGCGCGTTTAACTATGCGATACCGGCGAGCAGTTCCAGGGCAGTAAAGCTTCGTAGTCCTCAACCGAAGAAGCTGTCGGCAGGCGCTCAAGTGCGTGGCGCAGCCACGCATAGGGCTCTTGGCCGTTGGCTTTAGCCGTCTCGACCAGGCTGTAAAGTTGAGCGCTGGCCGTCGCGCCTTTGGGCGTGTCGCTGAACAGCCAATTCTTGCGCCCGATCACGAAGGGCCGGATCGCACGCTCGGCGGCGTTGTTGTCGATCGGCAAGTAACCGGCTTCGGTGTAGCGAACCAACTTGATCCAGTTGCTGGCCAGGTAGCTGATGGCTTTGCCCAATGCATTTTGCGCCGTCACTTGTGGCTGGGTTTTCTCCAGCCATGTGTGCAACTGCGCCAACACCGGCAGGCTGTTTTGCTGTCGGCTTTCATGGCGATGTTCATCGCCGACTTCTTTTAAATCTCGCTCGATACCGTACAGCTTGTTGATCAGATTCAGGGCGATATCCGCACGCCCGGTTTTGCCTTTAGGCTGCACCTTTTGCGCCTCGACAAACTTGCGTCGCGCATGTGCCCAACAGCCTAAACGTTCGACACCGGATTGCGCGCCCAAGGAGTTATAACCAGCGTAATCATCGGTCATCAGGTAGCCGCGATAACCTTCGAGCAGGCGCGATGGAACCTCCTGCGCCCGGCTGGTCGAGTAGTCAAAAAGGATGACAGGCTGATCCGGCGGCCCGCCGGTTTGCACCCACATCCAGGATTGACTGGTCGGCTCTCGATCAAGCTCTTTCAGCACCTGCACGCGTGTTTCGTCGCAGTGGATGACGCGACTTTCCAGCAGTCGATCACGCATCAAGTTGAGCAAGGGTTGCAGGTGTTCGCCGCACTGGATAACCCAGCGTGCCAAGGTTTGTCGTGGAATATCGACGCCGTGGCGACCGAGTACTTTTTCGAAGCGATGCAGGGGCAGGCCATCGACGTATTTGGTCGTCAGCAACATCGCCAAAACGCTGGGGCTAGCCATGCTCTTTTCGATCAGCTGCGCCGGTTTGTCGGCGGTGACCAGCGCGGTTTCACAGCCACGGCAGGCGTAGACCTTGCGCACATGTTTGATCTCGCAGATTTGCATCGGCACGATCTCCAGCTGCTCGCTGATTTCCTCGCCAATGCTGTGTTTACGGCAACCGCAGGCACAGGTCAGCTCGTGATCGGGCAGTTCGTGAATGACTTCGATACGTGGAAGATCGGCGGGCAGAGGCTTGCGCTTGCCTCGTCGTTTGCTCGGCGCTACGACCTCTTCTTCAACCGTTTCGTCGACAGACTCGGCCACGCTTTCAGCTTCGTTGAACAAGGCCATTTGCGGGGTCGCGGGATCGGCTGTCTGCTCTGACTTGCGCCCGAAAAGGTGCTGACGCAACAGCGCGTTTTCTTCTTCAAGATGAACGATCTTGCCCTTATCCGACTCGCGCTCACTCAGCATTTGCTCAAGCAGTTGCTTGAGCAAAACAGGGTCGTCAGGAAGGTCTTTGGGCATGGAAATCGTGCCGTGGATTATACCGAATCAGGCGACGAATCGAGGCGTCAAAACTTGATGCGGCCGGTTGCGCCACAAATCAAAACCGTCCAATAACCAGTTGAGCTCTTGAACCGTCAGCACGATGGCTTCATCCGAACAATCCGGCGATGTTTTGAAACGCTCGGACTCCAGGCGCTTCAGCCAAAGGCAAAAGCCGTTGCGTTCCCAATATAAAATCTTCACTCGGTTTCGAGGCTTGTTGAGGAAGACAAAAAGCACCGGATCAAACACCGCGGCCTTGATGTCCAGTTCGACCAGAGCGGCGAGGCCGTCGATGGATTTTCGGAAGTCGACGGGCTTGGGGTACAGATAGACTTTTTCGACTTTTGCGTCGGGACGCATCATGAGGTGCTGGCTCCGGAAAGAAATCGGGAGCACATCATCGAGGGTCAGGTGGCGGCTTTGAATGTGAGGTTTATGGAGCGCTTACGAGCTTTTGGCAGCCACCACAGGTGGGAAATCGCGTGGCCTGGGGGATCAGGTCGATTTGAAGGGCATCGCCGTCAGGTTTGATCGCAACGACAGAAAAGCCCTCCCAAAAAGAAAGGAAAGTATTAATATTGCGCATAAGAACGCCGGTTTTTTAGATGTGTTTGCTCGCACGAACATCATCCATCAAATCGGCGTTCTTGTTTCTGTGTTTCCCGGGATTCCGTGAAGAACCTTAAATGTGGGGTTCATGGATCCATACTTGACTTCAAGGCTCAAGGCGACGCTGCTGATATATCCAATCTACGATCTCACCGTCAGGCGTATAACCGCTGACCGTATCTCGAAGCAGCTGTCGTACGCGATCGTAGTCATCCTTATCCACTGCGGCAAGCAACTCGGACAACATCTCTTTGAGCTTCTCCCACGGCAGGTGATCTTCATTGGCACTCATGATCATTGAGTGCTGAGTGGGGACAACGTTATCGCCGATCAGCAGCTCTTCATACAGCTTTTCGCCTGGCCTCAGGCCGGAGAATTCAATGCAAATGTCCCCATGTGGATTTTTTTCTGAGCGCACACTCAGACCGGACAAATGGACCATTTTCTCAGCTAACTCAACGATTTTTACCGGCTCCCCCATGTCCAATACAAATACATCACCGCCAAGCCCCATAGAGCCAGCCTGAATCACCAGTTGAGCAGCCTCAGGGATAGTCATGAAATAGCGTGTAATTTTAGGATGAGTGACCGTTAAAGGTCCACCAGACTTAATTTGTTTGTGGAACAACGGAATGACCGAACCCGAAGAGCCCAGCACATTACCAAAACGCACCATAGTAAATCGTGTTTTGTTTACATGCGAGACATTAGACTTGTCACCAAACAAGACGGGGGCTAGCTCGCGGCTGAGGGCTTGCAGCGTCAATTCGGCGAGACGCTTGGTGCTCCCCATTACATTCGTGGGGCGAACTGCTTTATCGGTAGAGATCAACACAAAGTTTGCCACACAGGCCTGTAGAGCGGCCTGAGCGGTATTTAATGTGCCTACTACATTATTCAAAACGCCTTCGGCGATATTGTGCTCTACCATCGGAACATGTTTATAGGCCGCCGCATGGTAAACAGTGTTCACCCGCCAAGCTTTCATAGTATCCAGCAGTTTGGATGAATTACGTACCGAGCCCAATATTGGTAATAATTTTATGGGCAATGATTCACGAATGACGCGCTGTTCAAGCTCCGACAAGATATTATATAGATTGAATTCGCTATGCTCAAATAACAACAAAACCGTCGGACGTAAGAACAGGATTTGCCTGCAAAGTTCTGAACCGATAGACCCTCCAGCCCCAGTCACCAGTACGACCTGCCCCTTGATGCAGTGTTCCAGCAGTTCAGCTTGGGCAGGAACAGCATCGCGCCCTAACAGGTCGGCGATATCCACTTCCTGGATATCATCCACCTTAACCCGGCCACTGGCGAGATCCATGAAACCTGGCACACTTCGCACATGGAGCGGAAACCCTTCAAGGAAACCGAGAATCTCTCTGCGACGACCGCGATTAGATGAGGGAATTGCCAACAGGATTTCCTGCGCACCTGTGGTATCAATCATGCGTTGGATGTGCTTGGGTTTGTAGACTTGAAGGCCGGAAATCACGCGATCAGAAATACTGACATCATCGTCGATAAAGGCCACCGGTCGCATGACACGGCCCATACGGAGCGCGGCAACCAACTGATTGCCGGCTGCGCCAGCGCCGTAGATTGCAACACGGGGGAGGCCATCTTCACGACTGGTGAAAGGGACATGCTGTGCTGCCGCGAACCAGTCACCAAGGAAATATTGACGCATCGCCAACCGCAGGCCGCCCACCATAATCAGACTGAGCCACCAGTAGTTGAAGATAATGGAACGCGGCACAACATTTTGATGATTACTGTACCAGTAGACGACGACGCCCAAGATCAAAGAGGACAGGCTAACGGCCTTGATGATAGCGATCAGTGCATCGTTACCAAAATACCGCATCACAGCCCTGTACATTCCGAAGCGAATGAACAGAGGAATCGCCACCACGGGCGCCACTAAGAACAACCACAAGTGATCCCGAAACGGATTGACCATTTCATCAATACCCAAGCGCACGACGAATGCCAGCCATAATGCAACCCAGACTATAAAGACGTCCGCTGTTACCTGTATCAGTCGCTTCTTGCGGCGAGGTAGTCCAACAAGAAACGCTCGTAACTTTTCCATAACCCCTTCACCCACTTGAAGCTGCTCCCATAACTGTTACCAGGCGTTCATTCTACGTTTCCGACATTGACTGGATGGTTAATCCTGAGCCACAGCGCGATTGCTTCAGTCGTTACGTTCAACGCTACCAGCCTTGAATTTAATCGCCAAACCAACGAGGGGTGCGTAAGCAAGAATCACCCCCCACGCGCCGTCCCAATTCAGCAAGGCTACAGCCATGGCGATCGGCAATAGCCAAAATAAGTTAAGCACTGCGACCGTAAGCGTTACCGTCAAATGTTTTCCGAAGCGTCGGGTGGCAAACTGATAAGCATGACTGCGATGAGCTTCATATACTTTATCGCCACGTAGCAGCCTACGAATCAATGTGAAAGTGGAGTCTACGATAAAGACACCCAATAGAATCAACCAAGCCCACAGCAGTTGTGAGGACACCCATGCAGCCTGGATAGAAATAAGACCTAGCACCAAACCTAGAAATCCACTCCCGGCGTCTCCCATGAAAATACGAGCAGGAGGGAAGTTCCAAAAAAGAAAACCTGCAACTGCCATCGCAAGAAGCAATGGGAGCCAAAATAGACCTTCAAACCCACCTAGCCAATAGATCAGACAGGCTCCGAGACATGCGCAGATGGCCTCTATACTCGCGATCCCATCAATTCCGTCCATGAAGTTATAAAGATTGAGCATCCAAACTAGGTAAAACGCGGCAACAAAACCACCCGCCCAACTCAAATCGACAGAAATGCCGAACACAAGGATTACGGGTAATCCTCCCAACCAGAACAAGGCCCAAGCCGCTGCGGCGAAATGCCCAAGCAAGCGCCATCGTGCTGCGATGTGCCCATGGTCATCTAGGAACCCGACTACTGCCACTAATGCACCCGCCCACCAAATTGCGATCAATACCTGCAAAGGAAGCAGTTGCGACCAGGTTAGGAACGGCAACACCAACAAAAAGGCAAGGACAATCGCAATCCCTCCTCCCCTCGGCGTAGGCACCGAATGGGAGCTTCGGGCATTCGGGACATCAATGATGCTACGAGCAAGCGCATAACGACGCAGAGCTACGGTCAGCGCAAATGAAACAAGTACAACCCCGGGGATCAACCACCAATAAATCATTTTTTTTTCAGTTCCGTATAATGCTGCGCAGCGGTTTTCAACGCATCATCCACTGATATGGGTGGAGTCCAGTGCATCAATTCCTTGTTTTTACTGATATCTACCTGCAACGACCCGCAAAGTCGTTGAGATAACGATTGCTTACCAAGCATATTTGCAGCGATGCTAAGCACCCAACTGGGTAAGGGTAAAAGATGCGCAGGCTTACCCAGTGCGCTTGCCATTCGACGCAGCAATTGAGTAGTCGATAGGTCTTCTCCGTCGCTTGCCAAAAACGTTTGATTTGCAGCTGAGGGGTGAGTGAGGGCAGTCACTATGAGATCCACCAAGTTGCCTAAGGCAACTAGACTACGACGATTATTTATCGCGCCAAAGGGCAACGGTATACCTTTGTCCAGCCACCGCATCATATTCAGAAAATTGGCTTTTACACCTGGACCGTACACAAGCACTGGTCGGATAATAACAACCTCCATACCGGTCCGAGCCGCAAGAGCTCGTAGCCCTTGTTCGGCTTCCATCTTGGAGACACCATAGGGATCGCCTGGTTCGGGATGATCATCCGCTGTATAAGGACGGCCGAGTGACGTCCCCTCTCCGTTGACCTTTATTGAGCTGATGAAGACAAAGCGTCGTACCCCCGCCTCAGCCGCCTGTTGAGCAAGACTCAGGGTACCCTCGACATTGACCTTACGGAACGCAGCCAGAGGATCAGCCTCTTTGTCGTCCATGACATGAACGCGCGCAGCGCAATGCACCACCGCATCAATACCAGTTAAAACCTCATCCCAGCGAGCACTTTCAAAGGATTCAAACGCAACAATAGTGATGCCACTTGCATCTAGCACGGCTCCCTTACGGACAGCTGCTGTTACTGAGAAGCTATCTGCTACCAACCGTCGCAGTAAATCTCCGCCCACGAAACCAGTAGCACCGGTCAAAAATACAGATTGCGACATCACTGTTGTCCCTTACGCAAGGTTGCATCGCGAAAAAGCTGCTCCAATCGATTCAAAAGGCTGAATTTAGAATAGTTTTCCAAATAGTAATCACGGCCAGATCTCCCCATGGACACACGCTGCTCAGGATCCATCATGGCCAGTTGGAACGTGATTTCCGCAAGCGCTGCTGCATTACCTGAATCACAAGATAAACCAGCGCCAGATTCGTTGATGACACGGGCCGCCTCTCCATTAATCATGCCGAGAATCGGCTTACCAGATGCGAGATAAGCCTGGACTTTACCTGGAATTGTCTTTTCAAAGACATCATTCGTCTTCAACGAGACAAGAAGCGCGTCAGCACACGCAAACAGCGCAGGCATTTCCTCAAGTGGATGACGACCCAATAGTAAAACGTTACCCAACCCACGGGACGTCACTTCGTCAGCCAGCCATTGGCTCATTCGACCGTCACCAACAATGACCCAACGCACGGACACCTTTCCCGCGAGCGCCTGAGCGGCTTCGATAACGGCAGGAAGGTCCTGAGCCTCCCCCAAGTTTCCGGCGAACAATACAGTAAACACCGTTGAGTCCGGATGAAGTAACGTAGAGGTTTGCTGGCTCGAATTCGAGAAATCGTCCTCAGCCCAGCTTGGAAAGTAAACCAAACGATCTGAAGAAATATCTTTCGTGCAGTAATGTTTTACGTTTTCGAAAAAGCCGTGCGACTGCAGTAACAAATAATCGGTCCGATTGTAGATCCAGGACACCAGTCGCCCCACTCCCCCCAGTAACAGCGGCTGCTTAAGGACGCCAACCGCCCTGAGCGTCTCCGGCCATAAATCCAGCACCCAAACGAACACCGGTGTTTTTTTTAACCGCCCTATCACCAGTGCTGGTATGGCCGCCATAATCGGCGACACTGCATAAACAAAAATGGCGTCATACCGTTCGTGACGTAACCTCCACGGACCTATTACACTCGCGATGGTAAAGAAAGAAAGATAATTAAGTATTAAGTTCAAGCTGCGCTTCGCACGAGGTATAAGCGGTATACGAACGATTTTGGCTCCAGCAAACTCTCTGAACTTCTCTGGATGATCTCTATATTGCTCGTAAACCTCGCCCTCGGGGTAATTAGGCAAGCCCGTCAGCACAGTCACTTGATGGCCTTTTTCGGACATATCTCTAACAAGATCATTGATCCGCATATTCTCGGGCCAAAAATACTGTGTGACAACAAGAATATTCAGCTTATCCTTAGACATTTGAATAACTCAATCAGTAGCGTTTCCAAACAATACGATTTACATAGTCAGTATAGCTATGAATAATCCTGGTAATTTTTTCAGAAACATTGGGCATACTGTAATCACCAACTAAACGTAAAGTGCGAGCACAACCGGTTTCCTGACTTTCCAAAATCGTCAAACCCTGAAGAACTCGATTGACTTCCAGGCCGACCATCATCACGGCGGCCTCTTCCATACCCTCAGGACGTTCGTGCGCCTCGCGTATATTCAAGGCCGGGAAGTTGAGAATCGAAGACTCTTCATTGATTGTGCCACTGTCTGACAACACCGCCTTTGCAGTCAGTTGCAATTTATTATAGTCCTTGAATCCCAAGGGCGTCAGCAACTGAACATTGTCGTGAAACTTTACACCCATTGAATTTACACGTTTTAGCGTACGCGGATGAGTGGAAACGATTACAGGGAAACCATATTCACTCGCCACTGTATTAAGTACATCAACCAATTTCAAAAAATTCTTGTCTGAATCGATATTTTCTTCACGGTGAGCACTGACAACAAAAAACTTGCCGTGCTCTAAACGCAAGCGATCAAGAACATCAGACGCTTCGATGCCTGATCTATAGTGAGAAAGGACTTCGTACATCGGACTGCCCGTTTTGATCACCATGTCAGGAGACAGCCCTTCTCGAAGAAGGTAATCTCGTGCAATAGTACTATAAGTCAAATTGATATCGGCCGTGTGATCGACGATACGACGATTGATTTCTTCGGGAACCCGCATATCGAAGCATCGGTTACCTGCTTCCATATGGAATATCGGAATTTTCCGACGCTTTGCGGGGATAACTGCCATGCAGCTATTGGTGTCGCCCAAGACCAATAGCGCTTCAGGATTGACCTCCGATAGTACTCGATCTACCGCGATAATAACGTTACCAATAGTTTCAGCGCCAGTCGCACCGGCGGCATTTAGAAAATGGTCCGGCTTACGTATCCCAAGATCCTGGAAAAAAATTTCGTTGAGCTCGTAGTCATAATTCTGACCAGTATGGACCAACACATGATCGCAATGCCTGTCGAGTGAATAAATAACTCGCGATAACCGTATGATCTCTGGCCGAGTTCCTACTACGGTAACAACTTTCATTTTTTTCATAGCTGTCTCTATGTGCGAATATATTTAAGCTTCGATGCTTACTGGCATGGTATAGGTGTCGGGACGTTCGCGATCGAATATTTCGTTAGCCCATAACATCACGATCATCTCATCACTTCCGGCATTGGTAATATCATGCGTCCAACCAGGTACCGTTTCCACAACTTCCGGCTTTTCACCTGAGGTGAAAAGTTCATAAAACTCACCAGAGTCGATACGACGAAAGCGAAAACAAGCTAACCCTTTAATTACTAGAAATTTTTCCGTTTTGGAATGGTGATAATGCCCACCCCTCGTAACACCGGGGTGTGCAGTGAAATACGAGAACTGCCCTGAGTCCTTGGTTTTTAGCATCTCCACAAAAACACCACGAGGATCTCCATACTTCGGAACCTCATAGGTGAACCGTTCTGGAGGAATATAGCTCAGATAAGTCGAATAAAGGGCACGGGCAAAGCCGGCGCCTACAGACTCTGTAATAAGCGTCTCGCGGCTTTCACGAAACTTACCCAATTGAGCGGCCAAATTACCGATGGTGGTCTCATAGGCCGGACTGACGGATATAAATGGGTTACCTGAAACTTTGCCATCCATTACGGCGATAAATTGAGCAATCACATCGTCGATATAAACTAATGTGACAGGCGCATCCGAATTATTGATTTTAATCGGCAGCCCACGTGCGATATTATTACAGAATGTCGCAACAGCTGAGTTATAGTTAGGTTTCGCCCACTTGCCAAAAACATTGGGCAAACGAAAAATATGAATAGGAACAGCATAGTTCGCGGCTAAGTCAACAAGCGCACGCTCAGCGCCCAGTTTGCTGGCTCCATAGAGATTATCAAGTTCCGCCTGGCTCGATGATGTATAAATAATGGGTATTTTTCTACCGGCAGCTGCTATTTCGTCACAAATTGCTTTCGTCAGATCAGTGTTTCCAGTCCGAAATTCTTCCGGATCATCCGGCCTATTAACGCCAGCCAGATGAAATATGAAATCCACTTCTGAAATCATGCTCTTTAACGAGGCCAAGCTATCTTGACGAGAAAAAGAAAAAATCTCTATGTCCTGACGCTCACGTAAGTGTGCGTACAGATTTTTAGCGACAAATCCCTGCGCACCGGTGATTAGCACTTTCATCACTTACTCCTCAGGCGTTGCGTGTTCACCACACTGAATTGAGCGCATGAAATCAAGTTTTAATAGAAGTTCTTGCATCCCATCAAGATCCAATCGCTCGGTATTGTGAGAGTTATAGTCTTCAGTTGAGGAAATCTTCTCCTCACCCTGTTCAACGAATTTACTGTAGTTTAAATCTCGTAAATCAGGCGGTATGCGGAAATAGTCACCCCGATCCTCTGCACAAGCCATTTCTTCGCGACTTAATAATGCCTCGTATAGTTTTTCGCCATGACGAGTACCAATAACTTGAATAGGGTGCTGAGGAAGCCCCATCAGCAAAGTTATTGCACGAGCGAGGGTGTCAACCGTCGCCGCAGGCGCCTTCTGAACAAACAAGTCACCATTGTTACCATGCTCGAAAGCATAAAGAACAAGATCTACAGCGTCAGCCAGGGTCATCATGAATCGGGTCATATGAGGGTCAGTAATTGATAGCGCCTTACCTGCCCTGATCTGCTCGACGAAAAGCGGAATCACCGACCCACGAGATGCCATAACATTCCCGTAACGCGTTCCGCAGATCACAGTCTTGCTTTCATCCACATTTCGGGATTTGGCAACCATAACCTTTTCCATCATTGCCTTCGAAATACCCATTGCATTAATAGGGTAGACCGCTTTATCCGTACTAAGACAAACAACACGTTTGACCTCGTTCTGGATTGCGGCCTCAAGCACATTATCAGTACCGATAACGTTAGTCTTTACTGCTTCCATTGGATGAAATTCGCAAGAAGGTACTTGTTTCAACGCTGCAGCATGAAAAATGTAATCGACGCCGCGCGTAGCATTGAGCACGCTCTGATAATCTCGTACATCACCGATATAAAATTTCAGTTTAGAACTATTATACCGCTTGCGCATATCGTCTTGTTTTTTTTCGTCGCGACTGAAGATTCTGATTTCTGCTATATCAGTCGCTAAAAAACGCCTAAGCACGGCATTTCCAAAAGATCCCGTGCCGCCACTAATCAATAACTTCTTACCTGAAAACACACTACCTCCAAAATCTAATCTTTCTGTAATGAGTCGACTGTTTTCTTGGGAACTATCAAATACCAGCCTAGTACTGCATAGAAAATCCCACCAAGAACCGGCTGAAACTGCATCCCAGACGCAAAGGGCATATTAGCCAAAAAAATCAAGAAAAACCATAGACAAGCGCGATGCAACCCCTGGTTTGCCGTATCCTGTTGAATACAACGAAGGCATTTTTGAATTGCGTAGCTTGCCGAAATCATGAAAATCAGCAGGTAAGGAATTCCACCAATGAAGAGATAGTCAAGAAGCGCATTGTGAGACATGGGTAATTCTTCATTCCCAAATACTCCTGCTCCGCCAGCAATACCTACTCCAACTATCAGCGAATACGGACCATGGTAGTCCAAAACGACGGAAGGCAGCCCCCATAAACGAGAAAGAATACTCTCGGAAAATGAGTAATCGGTGTAGCTTTCACTTGCCTGACCAATCCTGAAAACATTATTGACAACAGAAACCGCATAACTAACATCGAAACTATACAGCAGTGCAACGAAACCAGTCAGCAGCACTCCAATCAAAACGATAAAACCCAACTCACCCTTCTTCAAAAAATACCAAAACACCAATCCAGCGAAAATAACCAAATTAATAACTGCCGCTTTTTGCAACGACAACAACATACCAATTGCTATCGCAGCAAGCACAACGCACCTCAACAAACCTCGCCTAATCAGAAAAAATGCGAAGGGTAACGCTAGCCCTCCGGACACACCCAGTATAGTTAAACTACCGGCCAGAGAGGAATACCGCACCAGCCCATCGCGACTAGATGCCTCAGCAAACCAGCTGACAGGACCAAATTTTATTTGATACAAAACTGAGGCACCGCACAGAATCGAAAACAAAATATAAAATTTTAATATCTTTGAAAACCGATCAACCCTCACGAAAACCAATGTCAACACTAATAAAGGCAGCACAAACAAAAAACGTGCGACAGACGTGAGCGTAAAATATTCGGGGTAACAAACCAATGAAATGATAGGTATGACTAACAGCGAGTATCCAATCATAATACTAATAAGAAACAAACCGCCCGAGTCCAGTTCATTCCAGGCTGCATGGGATATTGCCCAAATATTTACGCACAACACTAAAAAAAACACCAGAAGCGGATAGACGTAAAAAAGTCCACGCGCCATATGAAACATATAAAATATAAAAATTACATATCCGCAAAAAAACATAACATTACTGCGACCAACGACTAACACACTCCTCATAGCAAGCCCAGCCTGCTCAAGACCTTCTTTAAACTATATTTCATCTTCTGTAACACACTTGCGCCCAGAGGAACAAAAGCAAATAGATAGGCCACCACATAAATGAGTTTCCTGTCTAACCCGATAGCACGCTTCAAGTTGGTTCTGGCTTGCTTTTTTTGCCCCGCCGCTATATTTCGAAACGCTTCGCCTGCCAGAAAACGGGCGAGACCAACATTACAAGCATTCACGAGCTGGGAATTTTTGCTATACTTTGTCTTCACGTAGCCAATAACTTCCTCAAATTCATGAAGATATCTGGAAAGGTCTTTCCCATTATTAGTGCCATATTTTCGATATTTGCACCATACGCCTGGCAACATAACCACCCTGCCCGCCAGAGATACCTCTATTTGAAAAAGCCAGTCACTAATATATTTAACATCCGTTTTATATATATCCTTAGGCACCATGCTGGATCTGGACATGATGCTCATTGAGCCATCAATCCCCATCTTAGTTATTATATCAACGGTATTATTCGTTTCATCAGCAGGCGTACTACTAGTATATCCCAGCACTGTATTAGTATCAGAGTTAAAAACCTCTACAGAATGATAGCTTATCGCCACATCAGGATGACTCTCCATAAACTCAACTTGCATTGACAACTTTCCAGGCAACATTACATCATCACCCGCAAATAAAACTATATACTTTCCGTCACACGCCTGAAGAGCCTGGTCACAATTATCTGTGATTCCTAAATTATTTTCATTAAGCAACAAAATCATGTTCTTGTACTGAGCAGCATACTTTTTTAATATTTCCTGACCACCATCCGTTGAAGCATCATCTGAAACGACAACTTCAAAATTTTCATAATTTTGGCTAAATATGGAATCCAGGCACTCTTGTAGATATTCTTTAGAGTTATAAACTGGTACCATTACGCTAATTTTTGCAGCCACCGTTTTCTCCAAAATCAGTTATTCATTTCGCAACTGCCAAAACACTAACGTTTAACAGCAATGCTGTTTAGCCTCAGATAAAATCATTTACAACCTCACCACCACAATATTATTATACTTTACGCCATCCAACTTCAGCATCACCATAAATATTTGCACGCACGACAAAGACAACACAACGAAACAAAAGCGCACACTTATTACTCATAAACTCGAAGCATACTTCTAAATACGCGCCACCTTGCTCAACTCAATAAATTGCGCATAATCTCTAATATAGTCCGACTCATTATAATGATCGCTAGCTAATACAAGGAGTACACAATGCTCGCTGAAATCGTGCATCTCATGCCAAGCCATCTCATCAATAACTATCCCCTTTTTAGGGCAGTCCAAGATTACTTCTTCACGATGAGTACCATCATCCAATATCATCCGGCAACTTCCTGCAACGCATATAGCAACCTGCTTTAATTCACGATGAGCATGAAACCCCCTGCTCACGCCTTTTGCGGTACCATATATGTAATACACACGTTTTATATCAAACGGGATAACTTTTCCGTGCTCAATAGCGACCAAACTACCTCGATGATCACCCAGTACCTGAAAATCAATCCACCTAACTAAATTCATATCCCACACCTAAAACTCAAAAAAATGGTTGTTTTTAGAATAATTGCAATGCCATAGCCTTAAATAGCCTTTTCCGACTAACATGGTGCTGAGCAAGAAGCTAGTCTTAATTTAGCACATTCTCTTTAACGAAGACCACAGCCAACAGGCTTTTGATCTCTGCCTCATAGCACACGAACTCTGTCCACAGGGGATGGGTAAGCCCCTCCTCCGAGAGGCTGAATTGTGATTAAGTATGCGATATGAACAAAGAATACTATTCAGGAGAACGGAATGCGTAGCGCATTACCGCGAATGCGGCACCTACCAAAGCCCCCACTAAGAGCCCGAGGACGAGGTTGAATCCTCTCTGCGGCTTCACAGGACCCAGAGGTTCGAGCGCTTGCTTGTCCACCGTCACAAGCTTCAATTTACTCATATCGGTATTGATATTACCTAATCGAGAAATTTCCGCACGCAAGGGCTGTACACCGCTCAAAAAAATATCTTCATTCTCCCGCCCAGACAGTACATCTATTTCGCGATTGCTTTTAAGCAGCTGTAGCTCTTTAGCAATTTGTGAAATACGGGAAGAGCTAAAGTCATCTGACTTACGCCCTAGCAACGCAACGCGCTCAGCCTCCAACGCTTCCACCCCCATAAAATAAAGCGGGAATTGCTGATTATTAACTTCCGTATGCATTACATTAGCGCCGCCAGCACCGGATGACTCCGACATGGACGACGGTGTCGAAGGCTTTCTAATTCCTAATTTCTTAGCAATAGATATAGCCTCATCAAGCTGAGCTACTCGATTACCGCGCTTTACTATTAATTGAGCTCGTAATGCGCGAAGCTCATCGTTCAATTTCGCACGCTTAATATTATCGGTTTCCAACAAAGAGGCAATCTTCGCTTCTTTTTCAGATTGATAACTTGCACGCGCAGCTGAAAATTTCTCATTGAGTTCATTTAAGCGATTGCCGACAATAACATTGACATCAGCGCCAATTTGCGAAATCTCTTTTTTAATCGCATAATTTACGAGCCCGTTTAAAATGGCAACGCCATCCACCCTCCCCGGATAGTTCAACTTCAATTCTATATATGTATTGAGCGAATCCGGCTTATTTGGATCAGGCAACATAACACTTACTGAGCTCATATTAAACTCTTCGAAACTTTGCTCCAATGTACGACCTGGCTTCATGAAAGCCTGAAATAAGTCTTGGTTCGCCCTAAAAAATTCTAAGCGGGTTTCGTAAGACTCCAGAGAAGCGCCTAATCTCGTCAGCGCCTCACGCGGCGGTAGCACATAAATCCCAGACCGATTCAAAGCATCAAACTCATTTAACGCTGCAGGGCGTAAGGTGCTGCTTACCTGGTATTCAGGAGTAGCCAGCAGGCCATAACCGAAGCCAACTGCGGCACCGATCACAATAAGTGCCGCTATAAGTTTTCTTTGCTGCCAAACAGCCTTAAAAACTACAACAAAATCAAATTTGTCAACTGCGGAGAGCGGGGAAACACGGAGGCTGCTACTCACAACAAAAACCTGCCTTCAAAAAGAAACTGCGGGCTCGTTATGCAGACAAAATTGTGTCTTTTTTATTCTAATTAGATGACCGTCAAAAACCAGCGTCGCTGCCAAATTTTGAGCGCACAAATTGCCCGTTATCGAGAACAGATTTCATTTTGCCATCTCTCTGACATATTGCAAGTATTGACATAGGCATCAGGTTTTCTTACACGTATAGCGCCAAACCTCATGGAACACGCCCGAGGAATCTTGAAACAGAAAGAAAACTCCGAACTATCGAGCTAAAACCCAATGAATCCGCGGATTTTTTACTTGAGGGCGGCCGCATCATTACAAGGCGGCGCTGAAATTGACGGGCTATTTTAGGGCAGTTTTCTGACGAGCGGTTGTCTCAGCATGCATGCGATTTTTGTGGAACGGGAGAGAGCTCCCTAGGCACGCCCTGCAGGGGTCGACTTATGACGCCGACTGCGCACCAATATGCCTAACAACGGCCCTATCAGCATGCCGACAATCAACGCCACGGTCACGAACACCGACACCGGCATCTGCCCGGTCGCCAGGCCAAGGAACGAGAGAGACACGCCCTGCTGGTTTTCGAGCACAAACGCTATAACCACCAGTGCGACCACCAGCACTGTCAGCAACACCACGGCGCGCTTAATCCCACGCATAATCTTCTCCTACCCTAAAGACACTCAGACGTTTTCTTCTTCGTCTTCGTTCACTCGATCACGCAATTCCTTGCCCGGCTTGAAGTGAGGCACGAACTTGCCGTCCAGGCTGACGGATTGCCCGGTCTTAGGGTTACGGCCTACGCGCGGGGCGCGGTAGTGTAGCGAGAAGCTACCAAACCCTCGGATCTCAATACGATCGCCCGTAGCCAGGCATTGGGACATTTGTTCAAGCATGGTCTTGATGGCCAGCTCCACATCCTTGGATGAGAGCAGCCCTTGATGGGTGACAATTCGTTCGATCAACTCCGACTTCGTCATATTTTTCCCTTCTTTTTCAAGCAGCTAGGAAAAGCGCTTCAAAGGTTTTAGCATGACTTGATGAATTTGAACAGCCCATCCAATAACTTATCTACACGCCAGATCGACTTCACTATCAAGCGCTTACGCGCTCAATTGCAGATCACCAGCATCGTGCGGGTAACGGCGCCTGCCGGGTTCCAGCCGAACAAGTAATCCCCTTCCTCGTCCTTGGCGTCACTGGACCTTGTGACGACCTTGTACCCCTGCGTCTTGCACTCTCGAGCCGCGCGCTTCTCGCACTTCTCCCAGTTGGAACCCAAGCCTGAGCAGTCGATCTCGATGCCACTGACGCCATGCCGTGCGTGAGTCTTGGCATTGGTGGCGGCGCAACCTGCAAGCATGGCCATTGCGAACACTAAGATGAGCCTGTTCATTGAAAATCCTTACTGAATCAGCAACACGGGAATAGCTTATCCAAAGACTATAATCAGTTCTGACACCGATCAGCTCTACGTGGCTCCAAGTTGTTGATTCAACAAATTTCAGGCACAAAAAAGGGCGACCGAAGTCGCCCTTTTTCTATGGTCTGACAGAACTCAGTTCTGTTTTTCCATTTGTGCACGCAGCAGGTCGCCCAGAGTGGTAGGACCAGCAGAAGGCTCAGAGGTAGCTGGCTTGTCGCGCAGGCTCTGGATGGCTTCTTTCTCTTCAGCATCGTCTTTCGACTTGATGGAGAGCTGGATTACGCGGCTCTTGCGGTCAACGCTGATGATCTTGGCTTCTACTTCTTCGCCTTCTTTCAGAACGTTGCGCGCGTCTTCAACGCGGTCACGGCTGATTTCGGAGGCTTTCAGAGTCGCTTCGATATCGTCGGCCAGGGTGATGATGGCGCCTTTAGCGTCAACTTCTTTCACGATGCCTTTAACGATTGCGCCTTTGTCGTTCTCTTGAACGTACTCGGAGAACGGATCGCTTTCCAGTTGCTTGATGCCCAGGGAGATGCGCTCGCGCTCTGGGTCAACCGACAGGATAACGGTGTCCAGCTCGTCGCCCTTCTTGAAGCGACGAACAGCTTCTTCGCCCACTTCGTTCCAGGAGATGTCGGACAGGTGAACCAGGCCGTCGATGCCGCCGTCCAGACCAATGAAGATACCGAAATCGGTGATCGACTTGATGGTGCCGGAGATTTTATCGCCCTTGTTGAACTGGCCAGAGAAATCTTCCCATGGGTTAGATTTGCACTGCTTGATGCCCAGGGAGATACGACGACGCTCTTCGTCGATGTCCAGAACCATAACTTCCACTTCGTCGCCGACTTGTACGACTTTCGAAGGGTGGATGTTTTTGTTGGTCCAGTCCATTTCGGAAACGTGTACCAGGCCTTCAACGCCTTCTTCCAGCTCAGCGAAGCAGCCGTAGTCAGTCAGGTTGGTAACGCGCGCGGTCACGCGGGTGCTTTCTGGGTAACGGGCTTTGATAGCGACCCATGGATCTTCACCCAGTTGCTTCAGGCCCAGGGAAACACGGTTGCGTTCGCGATCGTATTTCAGAACCTTGACATCGATCTCGTCGCCAACGTTGACGATTTCGGAAGGATGCTTGATACGCTTCCAAGCCATGTCGGTAATGTGCAGCAGGCCATCGACGCCACCCAGATCGACGAATGCGCCGTAATCGGTGAGGTTCTTGACGATACCTTTGACTTGTTGGCCTTCCTGCAGGGATTCCAGCAGAGCTTCACGCTCGGCGGAGTTCTCTGCTTCCAGGACGCTGCGACGGGAAACGACAACGTTGTTGCGTTTCTGATCGAGCTTGATGACCTTGAATTCGAGTTCCTTGCCTTCCAGGTGCGTGGTGTCGCGCACTGGACGGACGTCGACCAAAGAACCTGGCAGGAACGCACGGATGCCGTTAACGTCGACAGTGAAGCCGCCTTTAACCTTACCGTTGATAACGCCCTTGACCACTTCTTCAGCTGCGAAGGCTGCTTCGAGAACAATCCAGCATTCAGCGCGCTTGGCTTTTTCACGGGACAGCTTGGTTTCACCGAAACCGTCTTCAACCGAGTCCAGAGCAACGTGAACTTCGTCACCGACATTGATAGTCAGATCGCCAGCGTCGTTGTAGAACTGCTCAAGCGGGATGAGTGCTTCAGACTTCAGACCAGCGTGAACGGTTACCCAGCGAGCTTGGTAATCGATATCAACGATAACACCGGTGATGATGGAGCCTGCCTGAAGGTTCAGGGTTTTTAGGCTTTCTTCAAAGAGTTCCGCAAAGCTTTCGCTCATTTTAATTCCTGTTGATAAGGGCGAAGAATACGCCCATCTCCACGCCCCAGACGGTGTGGGTTAGTTTCAATTAAAAGAAGCACCGCAGGACTATGACTGGTCCCCTGCAGACTTCTTGGTCACCCGGCGATATCGCGAATAGCGATTTCACTCAAGATGCGTTCCAGCACCTGCTCGATGGACAACTCCGTTGAATCCAGCTGTATGGCATCAGCCGCCGGCTTGAGCGGGGCTACTGCGCGCTGGGTATCACGCTCGTCGCGTGCACGGATCTCATCTAGCAGACTCGACAGACTAACACCATCCACTTTGCCCTTCAACTGCAAGTAGCGGCGACGCGCCCGCTCCTCGGCGCTGGCGGTCAGGAAAATCTTCAGCGGCGCCTCGGGAAATACCACCGTGCCCATGTCGCGGCCATCGGCTACCAGGCCCGGAGGCTCCTGAAACGCCCGCTGGCGCTGCAGCAGCGCATCACGCACGGCCGGCAGCGCGGCAACCTGGGAGGCCCAGGAACCGACTTGTTCGTTACGCAGGTCATCGGTCACATCGTCCCCTTCCAGGATGATGCGCTGGGGATGACCTTCCGTCGCAGCGACGAACTGCACATCAAGGTGCGCCGCCAGCAGCTTCAGGGATTCTTCGTTGGTGAGGTCGACGCCGTGGTTGCGGGCGGCAAATGCCAGCAGGCGGTACAGCGCGCCGGAATCCAGCAGGCACCAGCCCAGGCGCTTGGCCAGGATGCCGGCGATCGTGCCTTTGCCCGAGCCGCTTGGCCCGTCGATGGTAATCACCGGTGCTTTGATATTCACAATTGAGCCTCTTGGGCAACACGGATGCCGACTTGGGCACACAGTGTAAGAAAGTTCGGAAAAGACGTAGCAACATTGGCGCAGTCACGGATACGAATCGGCGCCGTTGCCCGCAGCGAAGCCACGCTGAACGCCATGGCGATCCGGTGATCGCCATGGGCATGCACTTCGCCACCGCCCATCAGGCCACCGTCAATGATAATCCCATCGGGGGTGGGTTCACACTTCACGCCAAGGGCGAGCAGACCGTCGGCCATGACCTGGATACGGTCGGACTCCTTGACCCGCAATTCTTGCGCACCACGCAGGACGGTTCGCCCTTCAGCGCAGGCAGCAGCCACAAACAGCACAGGAAATTCATCGATTGCCAACGGCACCAGCGCTTCGGGGATCTCGATCCCTTTCAACGCGGCCGCCCGCACCCGCAGGTCGGCCACCGGTTCGCCGCCCACTTCGCGCGGGTTTTCCAGGCTGATATCCGCGCCCATCAGCCGCAGGATATCGATCACCCCGGTGCGCGTCGGATTGATGCCGACATGTTCCAGCAACAGCTCGGAACCTTCCGCGATTGACGCCGCCACCAGGAAAAATGCCGACGAGGAAATATCCCCCGGTACTTCAATATGGGTGGCGACCAGCGCATGGCCCGACTCGACCGTCGCCGTTGCACCCACGACCTCTACCGGATAACCGAAACCGCGCAGCATGCGCTCGGTATGGTCGCGGGTCGGTGCCGGCTCGGTGACGGACGTCTTGCCCTCGGCATACAGGCCCGCCAGCAGCAGGCAGGATTTGACCTGCGCACTGGCCATCGGCAGCACATACGTCAGGCCTTTCAACTTATGGCCGCCACGGATGGTCAGCGGTGGGCGCCCTTCCGGCCCGGTTTCGATCACCGCGCCCATCTTCCGCAGCGGCTCGGCCACGCGGTTCATCGGGCGCTTGGACAACGAAGCATCGCCGGTCAGCACGCTGTCGAAGGCCTGCGCGGCGAGCAAGCCGGACAACAGGCGCATGGAGGTGCCGGAGTTACCGAGATAAATCGGCCCCGGCGCCGGCTTCAAACCATGAAGCCCGACACCATGAATGATCACGCGCCCGTGGTGCGGCCCCTCGATCACCACGCCCATGTCGCGAAACGCCTGCAAGGTCGCCAGGGCATCTTCACCCTCAAGGAAACCTTCGACTTCGGTCACGCCCTCGGCCAACGAACCGAGCATGATCGACCGATGGGAGATCGACTTGTCGCCCGGCACCCGGATACGCCCGCTCAAGCGGCCGCCCGGGTTGGCGAGGAAAGTCAGGTCGTCGGCGTTCACAGCGGTTTCCATGTAGGCCCGGCGTGCCAGGATCTTGCTGAAATGTTCACGCGCCACCCGCGCACGGGTAAACACGCCCAATAATTGGTGGCCATCCCCGGCATCGACCGCGTCGCGCAAGGCGTCAAGGTCGCTGCGGAAGGTGTCCAGGGTGCGCAACACGGCCTCGCGGTTGGCGAGGAAGATGTCGTGCCACATCACCGGGTCGCTGCCGGCGATCCGCGTGAAATCGCGAAAGCCACCGGCGGCATAGCGGAAAATCTCGAGGTTTTCGTTGCGTTTGGCCAACGAATCCACCAATCCGAACGCCAGCAGATGGGGCAGATGACTGGTCGCCGCCAGCACTTCGTCGTGGCGCTCGACCTGCATATGCTCGACATCCGCGCCCAGCTCGCGCCACAGACGGTCGACCACGGCCAAGGCCGCCGGGTCGGTTTGTGCCAGCGGCGTCAGAATCACTTTATGCCGACGGAACAACTGCGCATTGGACGCTTCCACCCCGCTCTGCTCGGAACCGGCAATCGGATGGCCCGGCACAAAACGCGCGGGCATCTCGCCAAACGCCTGCTGCGCCGCCCGCACCACATTGCCCTTGGCGCTGCCGACGTCGGTGAGGATCGCCTGGCCGAGGTCCATGCCGGCCAGCACCGCCAGCAACTTCTCCATGGCCAGGATCGGCACGGCGAGCTGGATCACATCGGCGCCCCGGCATGCTAGCGCCAGGTCGGTTTCACAGCGATCGACGACACCCAGCTCAACCGCCAACTTGCACGATTGCGGGTCCAGGTCCACGCCGACCACTTCGCCACACAACCCGCTCTCGCGCAGGCCCTTGGCGAAGGAACCACCGATCAAACCCAGACCGACCACCACCAGGCGACCGATCATAGGCACAGCAGGTTGCAATGCAGTGACATCAACCACGGGCCAGAACCTTGGCCAGCGCCTCCAGGAAGCGGCTGTTCTCAGCCGGCAGACCGACGGTGATGCGCAGGTGGTTCGGCATGCCGTAGTTGGCCACCGGACGCACGATCACGCCTTCGCGCAGCAAGCCCTGGAACACCGGGGCCGCCACTTGGCCGAGATCGACGCAGATGAAGTTGCCCTTGGACGGAATCCAGCCCAGGCCCAGCTCACGAAAGCCTGCCTGCAACTGCAGCATGCCGCTTTCGTTGATGCGACGCCCTTCTTCCAGGTACTCGGCATCCTGCAACGCTGCGCAGGCCGCCGCCAGGGCAAGGCTGTTGACGTTGAACGGCTGACGCACACGGTTGAGCACATCAGCCACCACCGCCGTCGACAGGCCGTAGCCGACGCGCAGCGACGCCAGGCCATAAGCCTTGGAGAACGTGCGCGAGACCAGCAGGTTCGGGTAGGCCGCGAGGAAATCCAGGCCGTCGGGCAGGTCGCTGCCTTCGGCGTACTCGATGTAGGCCTCGTCCAGCACCACCAGCACATGTTCCGGCACATCCTGTAGGAAGTCGTTCAGTGCCTGTGCATCGAACCAGGTGCCGGTCGGGTTGTTCGGGTTGGCGATAAACACGACGCGGGTCTGTGCATCGATCGCCGCCAGCATGGCCGGCAGGTCGTGACCCCAGTCCTTGGCAGGAATCACCCGCGCATCGGCACCGACGGCCTGGGTGACGATCGGGTAGACCGCAAACGCGTGCTCGCTGAACACGGCGTTCAGGCCGGGCGCCAGATAGGCACGACCGACCAGTTCAAGAATGTCGTTGGAGCCGTTGCCCAGGGTCACCTGATTCAGCTCGACCCCGCACTTCTGCGCCAGCAGGGACTTGAGGGCAAAACCGTTGCCATCCGGATAACGGGTCAGCTCGGCCAGCTCTTCACGAATCGCCGCCAGCACCTTGGGGCTTGGACCCAGAGGGTTCTCGTTACTGGCCAGCTTGACGATCTTCGCCGGGTCCAGGTTCAACTCACGCGCCAGCTCGTCCACAGGCTTGCCTGGAACGTAAGGCGACAGTTGTTGCACGCCCGGCTGCGCCAGGGCGAGGAAGTTGCCACTCATGTTAACGCCTCACAAAACCGCTTTCGGGTAAGAGCCCAGCACCTTGAGTGCCACGGCTTCCTGACTGATTTTCTCGAGCACGCTTTTGACCAGCGGATCACGGTGATGGCCGATGAAGTCGATAAAAAACACGTAGGTCCATTTACCGCTGCGCGAAGGACGAGTCTCGATGCGCGTCAGGTCAATCCCGTTGTCATGGAACGGCACCAGCAGTTCATGCAGCGCGCCGGGCTTGTTGCTCATGGAGACGATGATCGAGGTCTTGTCGTCGCCAGTCGGCGGCACTTCCTGGCTGCCGATCATCAAGAAGCGCGTGGAGTTGTCCGGGCGGTCTTCGATTTTTTCGGCCAGGCGCGTCAGGCCGTACAGGCCCGCCGCCATATCGCCAGCAATCGCCGCCGAGTTCCACTCGCCCTTGACCCGCTTGGCCGCTTCGGCGTTGCTGGACACCGCCACGCGCTCGACATTCGGGTAATGGGCATCCAGCCACTTGCGGCACTGGGCCAGGGACTGGGCGTGGGAGTAGATACGGCTGATGCTGTCGGTCTTGGTGTTTTCACCCACCAGCAAATGGTGGTGGATGCGCAGCTCGACTTCGCCGCAGATCACCATGTCGTGCTCAAGGAAGCTGTCCAGGGTGTGGTTGACCGCGCCTTCGGTGGAGTTTTCCACCGGCACCACGCCAAAATTCACCGCGCCGGCCGCCACTTCACGGAACACTTCGTCGATCGCTGCCATCGGCTTGCTGATCACCGCGTGACCGAAGTGCTTCATCGCTGCCGCCTGGGTGAAGGTGCCTTCCGGGCCGAGGTAAGCCACTTTCAGCGGCTGCTCGAGCGCCAGGCAGGAAGACATGATTTCACGGAACAACCGCGCCATCTCTTCGTTACCCAACGGCCCCTTGTTGCGCTCCATCACGCGCTTGAGCACCTGAGCTTCACGTTCCGGACGGTAGAACACCGGCACTTCGCCTTCCGCCAGGGACGCCATCTTCACCCGCGCCACTTCCTGGGCACAGCGCGCGCGCTCACTGATCAGCTCCAGGACTTTCTCGTCCAGGCTGTCAATGCGTACACGCAGGGCCTTGAGTTCTTGCTCAGACATTAGCCGTGTTCCTTTTCGAACTCTGCCATGTAGGCCACCAACGCGTTGATGGCATTGATATCGACAGCGTTGTAGATGGAGGCGCGCATGCCGCCCACCGAACGGTGACCCTTGAGGTTCAGCAGGCCGCGCGCCTCGGCACCGGCCAGGAACGGCTTGTCCAGACGGTCGTCGGCCAGGCGGAACGGAACGTTCATCCACGAGCGGTCGGTCAGGTTGATCGGGTTGCTGTACAAACCGCTGGCGTCGATGAAGTCGTACAGGGTGCGCTTCTTCACTTCGTTGAGCTTGCCCATGGCGGCAACGCCGCCCTGCTCTTTGAGCCACTCGAACACCAGGCCCGAGAGGTACCAGGCAAACGCTGGCGGCGTGTTGTACATCGAGCCGTTGTCGGCCGCGACCTTGTAGTTGAGCATGGTGGGGCACAGCGAGCGGGCGCGACCGAGCAGGTCTTCACGGACGATGTTGACCAGGATGCCGCTCGGGCCGATGTTCTTCTGCGCGCCGGCGTAGATCATGCCGTACTTGGACACATCGATCGGCCGCGAGAGAATGTCCGAAGACATGTCGCACACCAACGGCACGTCACCCACTTGCGGCACCCAGTCGAATTCCAGGCCGCCGATGGTTTCGTTGGCCACGTAGTGTACGTAGGCCGCGTCCTTCGACAGCTTCCACTCGTTCTGACCTGGAATCGCGAAGTAATCGTAAGGCTTGGCGGTACCGGCGACGTTGACGTTGCCGTAGCGCGCAGCTTCTTCGATGGCTTTCTGCGACCAGATACCGGTATCGATGTAATCGGCCGTGCCGTCTTCGGGCAGCAGGTTCAGCGGCACCTGGGCGAACTGCTGGCTCGCGCCGCCCTGCAGGAACAGCACTTTGTAGTCGGAGGGAATGTCCAGCAAGTCGCGCAGGTCCTGCTCGGCCTTGGTGGCGATGGACACGAACTCATCACTGCGATGGCTCATTTCCATCACAGAGAGGCCTTTTCCATGCCAATCGAGGAGTTCACCCTGCGCGCGCTGCAGGACTGCTTCAGGAAGCGCCGCGGGACCGGCACAGAAGTTATAGGCTCTCTTGCTCACATCCAATCTCACTCTGATCTGGTGGGGGTGGTGCAATAAATCGAATATTAACTGCTAACGCTGCCTGTAGGAGCGGGCTTGCCCGCGAAAAACGCAAGATCACCGCGTTTATCCAGGATGCACGCGTTATCGTTGACGATTTTCGCGGGCAAGCCCGCTCCTACAGGGGGAGCATTGATATTTCAAAGGTGACAAACAACAAGGGGCGAATCTTCATCCGCCCCCCTGTTTGTCCGCTTATTCCTGCGGTTCTTCTTCGTCTGCGGCAGCGTCGAGGGTCGGCTCGTCGACGTTGTCATCGCCGGTTGCGATCACCTCGCCGTCAAATGCCTCGCCTTCCAGCTCTTCGCCTTCGACTTCCGACGGTTCCTGGACGCGTTCCAAGCCAACCAGCGTTTCGTCGTTGGCCAGCTTGATCAGCGTCACGCCCTGGGTGTTACGGCCCAGGCTCGATACTTCAGCGACACGGGTACGCACCAGGGTGCCCTGGTCGGAAATCAGCATGATCTCCTCGCCATCGAGCACCTGTACCGCGCCGACCAGACGGCCGTTGCGGTCGTTGCTGACCATGGCGATAACGCCCTGGCCGCCACGCTTGTACTCCGGGAACTCGCTGATGGCGGTGCGCTTGCCATAACCACGCGCCGAAGCGGTGAGGATCTGGCTGCCTTCTTCCGGGATCAACATGGAAATCAGCTTCTGCCCTTCCGGCAGGCGCATCCCGCGCACACCGCGGGCGGTACGACCCATGGCACGCACGTCGGATTCTTTGAAGCGCGTCACTTTGCCGCCATCGGAAAACAGCATGACTTCACGCTCGCCATCGGTGATGGCTGCGGAGATCAACACGTCGCCTTCATCCAGCTCCAGGGCGATCAGGCCCACGCTGCGTTGACGGCTGAAGGATTCCAGCGGGGTCTTCTTCACGGTGCCCTTGGCGGTGGCCATGAAGATGAAGTGACCTTCGGTGTATTCATCGACCGGCAGCATGGTGGTGATGTACTCATCACTGTCCAGCGGCAGCAGGTTGACCAGCGGACGCCCACGGGCGGCACGGGAGGCTTCCGGGATTTCGTAGGTTTTCAGCCAGTACACCTTGCCCTTGCTGGAGAACAGCAGCAGCGTGGTGTGGCTGTTGGCGACCAGCAGGTGAGCGATGTAGTCCTCATCCTTGACGCCGGTAGCCGATTTGCCTTTACCGCCACGACGCTGGGCCTGGTACGCAGCCAATGGCTGGGTCTTGGCATAGCCACCGTGGGAGATGGTCACGACGCGCTCTTCTTCCGGGATCATGTCACCCAGGGTCAGGTCGAGACGCGCATCGAGGATTTCGGTGCGGCGCACGTCGCCGTATTCGGCGCGAATCACTTCCAGTTCTTCGCGGATCACTTCCATCAGGCGCACGGCGCTGTTGAGGATGCGGATCAGCTCGCCGATCTGGTTGAGGATCTCCTGGTACTCGGCCAGCAGCTTCTCGTGCTCCAGACCGGTCAGGCGGTGCAGGCGCAGTTCGAGGATGGCCTGGGCCTGTTCCGGCGACAGGAAATACTTGCCGTCGCGCAGACCGTATTGCGGGTCGAGGGTCTCGGGACGGCAGGAATCGGCGCCGGCGCGTTCAACCATCGCCACCACGGCGCTGGATTCCCACGGCATCTTGATCAGCGCTTCCTTGGCTTCCGACGGGGTCGGCGAAGCCTTGATCAGGGCGATGACCGGGTCGATGTTCGACAGCGCAACCGCCTGGCCTTCCAGGATGTGGCCGCGCTCGCGGGCCTTGCGCAGTTCGAACACGGTGCGGCGGGTCACGACTTCGCGACGGTGACGGACGAAGGCTTCCAGCAGATCCTTGAGGTTCAGGATGCGCGGGCGACCGTCGATCAGGGCCACGACGTTGATACCGAACACGCTTTGCAGCTGGGTCTGGGCGTAGAGGTTGTTGAGGATCACCTCAGGCACTTCGCCACGACGCAGCTCGATCACGACGCGCATACCGTCCTTGTCGGACTCGTCGCGCAGCTCGGTGATGCCTTCGAGCTTCTTCTCCTTGACCAGCTCGGCGATCTTCTCGATCAGACGCGCCTTGTTCAACTGGTAAGGCAGCTCGGTGATGACGATCTGCTGGCGGCCACCGACCTTGTCGATGTCTTCGATGATCGAGCGGGCGCGCATGTAAATGCGGCCACGGCCGGTGCGATAGGCTTCGATGATGCCGGCGCGGCCGTTGATGATCGCGGCGGTCGGGAAGTCCGGGCCTGGGATGTATTGCATCAGCTCATCGACGGTCAGCTCGGGGTTGTCGATGAGGGCCAGGCAACCGTCGATGACTTCACCGAGGTTGTGCGGCGGGATGTTGGTGGCCATGCCCACGGCGATACCGCTGGAGCCGTTGACCAGCAGGTTGGGAATACGGGTTGGCATGACCGCCGGGATCATTTCGGTGCCGTCGTAGTTCGGCACCCAGTCCACGGTTTCTTTGTGCAGGTCGGCCAGCAGCTCGTGCGCCAGCTTGGTCATGCGGACTTCGGTGTATCGCATGGCAGCGGCGTTGTCGCCGTCGACCGAACCGAAGTTGCCCTGGCCGTCTACCAGCAGGTAGCGCAGGGAAAACGGCTGGGCCATCCGAACGATGGTGTCGTACACCGCAGTGTCGCCGTGAGGGTGATACTTACCGATCACGTCACCGACAACACGGGCAGATTTCTTGTACGGCTTGTTCCAGTCGTTACCCAGCTCGCTCATCGCGAACAGCACACGCCGGTGCACGGGCTTCAAGCCATCGCGCGCATCAGGCAGTGCCCGACCGACAATTACGCTCATCGCGTAGTCGAGGTAGGACTGTTTCAGCTCGTCTTCGATATTGACCGGGAGGATTTCTTTGGCCAGTTCGCCCATGAGAAGCCTGATTCCTTTTTCGGGTGAAACCTCGTCACATCCATATGGGACGAACGAAGCTCGCCGCTGCCGGCATGGTGCCTGGCAACGACTTACGACAAATCAACGAGTTATGACACGGATCTGCACGTTAAAGGCAGCCCCTCGGGGCGACCCTGGAAACCGCCGGATGTTATCACAATCGCCGCCACGCACCTATCCCCCTGACGGGCATGGAGCATAGTAAGTTGACGGATGACAGGCTTGAGGGCGACGAGAGGGGCTTAGAGCCGGGGTGGTGCTGTTTTTGCGCGGCAGATCCGAAGAAACCATGGCCTTTCAAGGCCTATCGGGAGCAAGCCCCCCTGCCACACTCAAATTGTGAACACCGTCAAATGTGGGAGGGAGCTTGCTCCCGATGGCAATCTAACAACCACCAAAGCCCTCAATGCAGGCGTTTACGGCACATCAACTTGGCGAGCTTGGCCGTGTCAGGCCGTTCGACAATACCCTTTTCGGTCACGATCACGTCGATCAAGTCGGCCGGGGTCACATCAAACACCGGATTGAAGGCATTCACATCCGCAGCAAAACGCTGCCCGGCGACGTCCAGCAACTCGCCCGCAGCGCGCTCTTCCAGGGCCACGTCGTCGCCGGAGGCCATCATCAGGTCCAGGGTCGAACTCGGCGCCACCACCATGAAACGCACGCCATGGTGCATGGCGCACACCGCCAATTGATAAGTGCCGATCTTGCCGATCACATCACCGTTGGCCGCAATGCAGTCGGCGCCGACGATCACCCAGGTCACACCTTTGGTCTTGAGGATATGCGCGCCCGCCGAGTCGGCATTGACCGTGACGGGCAGCCCCTCGCCAGCCAATTCCCACGCCGTCAGCCGCGAACCTTGCAACCATGGCCGGGTCTCGTTGACGTAGACCTGCTCGACCAGACCCTCCAGAAAGGCGGCGCGGATCACGCCGAGGGCCGTGCCGACACCTCCTGTGGCCAGGGCGCCTGCGTTGCCATGGGTCAGGATCGCCTGGGCGTTGCCCTGGTGCTTGCGAATCCGCTCGACGCCCAACTGAGCCATGACGACGTTGGCTTCGCGGTCGCTCTCATGGATCGCGATGGCTTCGGCCTCCAGCACCGCCAGCGGATCGGCGTGCTGTTTGAGACGGTCCAGGCGGTCGCGCATGCGTTTGAGGGCCCAGAGCAGGTTTGCGCCGGTCGGGCGAGTATCGGCCAAAAGTGCGTAGTCTTCTTCCCATCCAGCCTGCCAGTCATCGCCCTCGGCGATCCGTTCGCGGGCGGCGAGTACCAGGCCGTAGGCGGCACTGATGCCGATGGCCGCTGCGCCGCGCACGACCATCGAGCGTATGGCCGCGGCCACTTCATCGACCGTGGAGCAGGTCACCCAGCTTTCCCGGGACGGCAAAACACGCTGGTCGAGCAGGTGCAGTGCGCCATCGCGCCAATCGATGGCCTTCACTTTCTCCGCAGCCAACAGTCGATCGCGCATCCCTCACCCCGCACTCATGAACAAAAGCCGCCGATTATAGCGATCCGCCAGCCAGGACGCTCGGGTATACTTCGCCCTTCTTTTATTGCTGCCCGGGAAGAAGCCTGCGATGACCTCCACTGCCGCCCCGCTCGACTTATTGCTACTGCCGACGTGGCTGGTACCTGTCGAACCCGCCGGCGTGGTGCTCAAGGAGCATGGCCTGGGCATCCGCGATGGGCGCATTGCCTTTATCGGCCCGCGGGCCGCGGCGCTGAAACTTTCCGCCAGTGAAGTGCGCGAGCTGCCGGGCATGCTGCTCAGCCCCGGCCTGATCAACGCCCACGGCCACGCGGCAATGACCCTGTTTCGCGGCCTGGCCGATGACCTGCCGCTGATGACCTGGCTGGAAAAACACATCTGGCCCGCCGAGACCAAGTGGGTCGATGAAGCCTTCGTGCGCGACGGCACCGACCTGGCCATCGCCGAACAGCTCAAGGGTGGCATTACTTGCTTCTCGGACATGTACTTCTTTCCCAAGGTCGCCAGTGATTGCGTCCACAACAGCGGGATGCGCGCGCAGATCGCGATTCCGATCCTCGACTTCCCGATTCCCGGCGCCAGCAGCGCCGACGAGGCGATTCGCCAGGGCATCGAGTTGTTCGGCGACCTCAAGCATCACCCGCGCATCAAGATCACCTTCGGCCCCCACGCGCCCTACACCGTGAGCGACGCCAACCTGGAAAAGATCCGGGTGATCGCCGAGGAGCTGGACGCGGCGATCCATATGCATGTGCACGAGAGCGCGTTCGAGGTACAACAGTCTGTCGAGCAGACCGGCGAACGCCCATTGGCGCGCCTCGGCCGGCTTGGCCTGCTGGGCCCGCGCTTTCAGGCCGTTCACATGACCCAAATCAGCGAGGACGACCTGGCTTTGCTGGTAGAAAGCAACACCAGCGTCATCCATTGCCCGGAATCGAACCTGAAACTGGCCAGCGGCTTCTGCCCGGTGGAGCGTCTGTGGCAGGCTGGCGTCAATGTGGCCATCGGTACCGATGGCGCCGCCAGCAACAATGACCTCGACCTGCTGGGCGAAACCCGTACCGCCGCGATGCTGGCCAAGGCCGTCTCCGGTTCGGTGACCGCCCTGGATGCCCACCGTGCCTTGCGCATGGCGACCCTCAACGGCGCCCGCGCCATGGGCCTGGAGGGCGAGATTGGCTCGCTGGAGGTCGGCAAGGCGGCGGATATCGTCGCCTTTGATCTTTCGGGGCTGGCGCAACAACCGATCTACGATCCGGTCTCACAGCTTATATATGCCACCGGACGCGATAGCGTGAAACACCTTTGGGTCGCCGGCAAGCAGTTGCTCGACAACCGGCAGTTGACCCGCATGGATGAACCACAGTTGACCGCCATGGCCATTGCCTGGGGCCAGCGCATCAGCGGGCACCGCGAATAACGCCGGTCCTGAACCCGTGTTCAGGGCCGACAAACCGATTTATCCGATTTAGAGGAACCACCATGAGCAATGTCGACCACGCCGAAATCGCCAAATTCGAAGCCCTGGCCCACCGCTGGTGGGACCGCGAAAGCGAGTTCAAACCCCTGCACGACATCAACCCGCTGCGGGTCAACTGGATTGACGAACGCATCAACCTGGCCGGCAAGAAGGTGCTGGACGTCGGTTGCGGCGGCGGCATCCTCAGCGAAGCCATGGCCCAGCGCGGCGCCACCGTGCTGGGGATCGACATGGGCGAAGCGCCGTTGGCCGTGGCCCAGTTGCATCAGTTGGAATCCGGGGTGAACGTCGAATACCGCCAGATCACCGCCGAAGCCCTGGCCGAGGAAATGCCCGAGCAGTTCGACGTGATCACCTGCCTGGAAATGCTCGAACACGTACCGGACCCCTCCTCGGTGATCCGCGCCTGCTTCCGCATGGTCAAGCCCGGTGGCCAGGTGTTCTTCTCCACGATCAACCGCAACCCCAAGGCCTACCTGTTCGCGATCATCGGCGCCGAATACATCATGAAGCTGCTGCCGCGCGGCACCCACGACTTCAAGAAATTCATCCGCCCTTCCGAGCTGGGCGCCTGGAGCCGTCAGGCCGGGCTGAGCGTCAAGGACATCATCGGCCTGACCTACAACCCGCTGACCAAGCACTACAAGCTGGCCAGCGACGTCGACGTCAACTACATGATCCAGACCCTGCGCGAGGAGTAAGCCTGTGAAGTTGCGAGCGGTTCTCTTCGATATGGACGGTACCCTGCTGGACACCGCGCCGGACTTTATCGCCATCTGCCAGGCCATGCGCGCCGACCGTAACCTGGCGCCGATCAACGACCAGCATATCCGCGATGAAATCTCCGGCGGCGCGCGGGCGATGGTCGCCGTGACCTTCTCGATGGACCCGGAATCCCCGGGCTTTGAAGAACTGCGCCTGGAGTTCCTCGAGCGCTACCTCAAGGGCTGCGCGATCCACAGCGCGTTGTTCGACGGGATGGCCGAGCTGCTGGCAGACATCGAAAAATCCAAGCTGATCTGGGGCGTGGTCACCAACAAACCGCTGCGGTTTGCCGAGCCGATCATGCAGCAGCTGGGCCTGGCCGAGCGCTCGGCGCTGCTGATCTGCCCAGACCACGTGACGAACAGCAAGCCGCACCCGGAGCCGCTGATCCTGGCGTGCCAGATGCTCAACCTGGACCCGGCCTGCGTGCTGTTCGTCGGCGATGACCTGCGCGACATCGAGTCCGGCCGCGACGCCGGCACCCGCACGGCTGCGGTCACCTATGGCTACATCCACCCGGACGACAACCCACGTCACTGGGGCGCGGATGTGGTGGTGGATCACCCGCTGGAATTGCGCAAGGTGCTGGATAACGCGCTGTGCAGTTGCTGATGGTCTACCGGTCTTGCTGACCTATGAAGCCCCCTCCCACAGGGGATCTTCAGTGTTTTCCAGCTCGGTGTTGGTCACCTAGTGAATTTTGTCGAGGCTATTTATGTTTGATTACTCTGCACGTCCCGAACTGCTCAAAGGCCGCGTCATCCTGGTGACCGGTGCCGGTCGCGGGATTGGCGCGGCGGCGGCGAAAACCTATGCCGCCCATGGCGCGACCGTGCTGTTGCTGGGCAAGACCGAAGCCAACCTGGCCCAGGTGTACGACGAGATCGAAGCCGCCGGCCACCCGCAACCGGTGGTGATCCCGTTCAACCTGGAGACCGCCCTGCCCCATCAATACGATGAGCTGGCGGCGATGATCGAAAAGGAATTCGGCCACCTCGACGGCCTGCTGCACAACGCCTCGATCATCGGCCCACGCACGCCGATCGAGCAGTTGTCCGGTGAGAACTTCATGCGGGTGATGCACATCAACGTCAACGCGATGTTCATGCTGACCAGCACGCTGTTGCCGCTGCTCAAGCTGTCCCAGGACGCCTCGGTGGTGTTCACTTCCAGCAGCGTCGGGCGCAAGGGCCGGGCGTATTGGGGTGCCTATGGCGTATCGAAATTCGCCACCGAAGGCCTGATGCAAACCCTCGCCGACGAGCTCGACACCGTTGCGCCAGTACGGGCCAACAGCATCAACCCCGGCGCCACACGCACCAGCATGCGGGCCCAGGCGTACCCGGGGGAAAACCCGGCCGACAACCCGGCGCCGGAAGACATCATGCCGGTGTACCTGTACCTGATGGGGCCGGACAGCAGCGGGATCAACGGGCAAGCGTTCGACGCGCAGTAACGGCTGACACATGTGGGAGGGGGCTTGCCCCCGATAGCGGTGGGTCAGTCACAGATGCAGTGACTGACACCCTGCTATCGGGGGCAAGCCCCCTCCCACATTTATTTAGCGGTGTTCTTTAGTTTTTCACGACTTCCTCGAGGGTGAAGCGACCCAATGGGTTTTGCAGGAAGTTGCTCACATTCTTGCGTGAGATGTTGATGTACGGGCTGTAGTACAGGTCGATCCAGTTCACATCCTGTTTCGCCAGTTTCTGCAGGTCGACGTACATCTGCTCACGCTTGGCCGGGTCGGCCTCGATGCGTGCGGCGGCGACCAGTTCCTTGACCTTGTCGTTCCTGTAACGGGTCATGTAGTTCTTGTTGGTGTCGTGGCCCAGCACGAAGGTGGTCTTCTGGTCCGGGTCGAGGATGTCGTTGGTCCAGTACATCACCGAAATATCGTACTCACCGTCCACCAGCATCTGCCAGCTTTGGGTCGGGTCGACTTTCTGCAGGTTGGCCGTCACGCCGACCTTGGCCAACTGGTCCTTGATGATCACCGCGATCTGCTCGTCGGCTTCGTTGCCGGCGTTGACCACGTAGTTCAGCTTCAAGTCCTTGGCGCCGGCGTCGGCCAGCAGTTTCTTCGCCGCGGTCGGGTCATACGGGCGCTGCAGGTTGTTGGCGTAGTGGTACAGCGAACCTTTGGGGATGTAGGAATAAGCCACGGTGCCTTGACCGTAAGTGGCCGTCTTCACCAGCGATTGTTTGTCGATGGCCATGTCCAGCGCCTGGCGTACTTCCGGCTTGGCCAGCAGGCCGTGCTCGTGGTTGATCAGCAGGTGATCTTCGCGGGTGGACGGGTCGGAATGGATCACCACGTTTTTGTCTTTCTTCAGTTCTTCAACCCGGGAGAACGGTACGAAGATCGCCGTGTCCAGCTCGTTGTTCTGCACCATACGCATGCGCGTGTTGTCGTCGGTCACCGAGACCCACTCCACGCCATCCAGGCTGACGTTCCCGGCCTGCCAGAAGTTCGGGTTTTTCTTCAGGATCACCCGATCGCCCTTGCGCCATTCGCCCACGGTAAACGCGCCGGAGGTCACCGGGTTTTCCGCGTAGGCGTCTTCGCCCATTTTGCTCATGGCCTTTTCCGACAGGATCGACACCGTCGGCGACGCCAGTTGCGAGAGGAACGCGACCGCCGGAGTCTTCAGCGTTACCACCAGGGTTTGCGGGTCGGCGGCCTTGGCCGTGTCGATCAGGCTGAACGGGTCGCTCCACAGCGAGGCCTTGTTGTCGCGGATGCGCAACAGGCTGAACGCCGCATCCTCTGCGGTGATCGGCGAGCCATCCGAGAACTTCGCCGCACGCAGCTTGAAGGTGTACGTCAGGCCGTCCCTGGAAATCTCCCAGCTTTCAGCCAGCCCCGGCTCCATCTTGGTGCCCAGGTTGTCCACGCGCACCAGGGTGTCGTAGACGTTGGCAAAGACCCAGGTGTCGCGGTTTTGCGCGCTTTTGATCGGATCGAACGTGGTGCTGTCTTCCCGGCAACCGATGGTGAGAACACCGGCAGCCTGGGCAAGACCGGCGGTCAGCGACCAGGCGGTCAATGTGGCGGCGGCGAGCAACTTCAAGTGGCGCGATTGCATGTCATAACTCCTTGTTTATAACGGCGGTTGTTCAAGAATGGCAGGGGTCAAAGCAAAGGTTCTTCAAGCACGCAACTGTACCGATGCTCGTGCAGGAAATGGGTCGGCGGCAACACCACGGAACACATGGCCTGGGCATACCGGCAACGCGGGTGAAAAGCACAGCCTGTAGGCAGATTCAGCGGGCTCGGCGGCTCGCCGGGCAAGGGTTCCGTGGGCAACGGCCGATGCGGATCGATCTCGGGAATCGCCTGGATCAACGCCGCCGTATACGGGTGACGCGGTGAAGTGAAGACCGCTTCCACCGGCCCCTCCTCGACGATCTGGCCCAGGTACATCACCGCCACGCGGTCGCACAGGCGGCGCACGATGGCCAGGTCATGGGCGATGAACAGAATCGCCAGGTTCATGCGCTGTTGCAGTTCCAGCAACAGGTTGATGATCTGCCCCTGGATCGAGACATCCAGTGCCGCCACGCATTCATCGGCAACGATCAAGCGCGGCTCCACCGCCAGCGCCCGGGCGATGCCGACTCGCTGGCACTGGCCGCCGCTGAGGGAGCCGGGCTTGCGAGCGGCCAATTCAGGGCGCAGGCCGACCAGCTCGAGTAACTCGTCGACACGCCGCGCGATCTGCTGCGGCGCGACTTTGTGCTGCACCCGCAACACTTCGGCAAGGGTTTCGCCGATGGTGTGGCGTGGGTTCAGCGCGGCATACGGGTCTTGGAAGATCATCGCGGTTTCATGGCGCAGGCGGGCGATGTCGACGGCGCTGCCGTGGGCCATGTCGATGCCGTCGAACAGCACCTGCCCGGCGCTGATCGGGTTGAGGTGCAGAATCGCCCGGCCGAGGGTGCTTTTGCCGCTGCCGGATTCGCCCACCAGCCCCAGGGTCTCGCCCGCCGCCAGGTTCAGCGACACACCGTTGACCGCCCTCACCCACTGTTTGTGCAGGCCGAACATCCCGCTGCCGGACGCGGCAAACCGTACCTCCAGGTCCTTGATCTGCAACAGGCTCATGAGCGATCTCCCAACGGATAGTGACAGGCCACCCGCGCACCTTCCGGCAAGCGTTCGCGACACAGGCTGCCGACTTGCGGGCAACGCGGGTGGAAGCGGCACCCGACGGGCAACGCATCGAGCAACGGCGGCTGGCCAGCAATGGTGCGCAGCAAGGCGTGGCCGCTGCTGTGGGCCGGCTGGCAATCGATCAGCCCCGCGGTGTACGGGTGTCGGGGATGGGCGAGCAGCTCGTATTTACTGGCGTGCTCGCACAGGCGCCCGGCGTACATCACCGCGATGGTGTCGCAGGTTTGCGCCACCACGCCGAGGTCGTGGGTGATCATGATGATCGACAAGCCACGCTGGTCGCGCAGCTCCAGCAACAGCCGCAGGATTTGCGCCTGCACGGTCACATCGAGGGCCGTGGTGGGTTCGTCGGCAATCAGCACTGTCGGGTTGCAGCCCAACGCCACGGCGATCATGGCGCGCTGGCGCATGCCGCCGGAAAACTCGTGGGGGTAGTTGTCGACCCGCGCCTGGGGATCGGGAATGCCCACTTGGCGCAACACTTCGATGGCTTGCCGGCGCGCGTCTTTTTTCGACGCGCCTTGATGCAGACGGATGCCCTCGGCGATCTGTTCGCCGATACGCATCAGCGGGTCGAGGTGACTGCTGGGGTTCTGGAAGATCATGCCCAATTGCCCGCCACGTATTGCGCGCATGCCTGCGTCGTCCAGTGGCAGCAAGTCCTGGCCGGCCAGGCGCACCGCGCCGCCCTGCACGCGCAGGTTGGGCGACGGCAACAGGCGGATCAGCCCGCGACAGGCCATGGTCTTGCCCGAGCCGCTTTCGCCTACCAGGCCGAGGATCTCGCCTTCGGCCAGGTCGAAGGAGACGCGGTCGACCAGGGTCACGTCGCGCCCGGCATTGTTGGCGATCACGCTCAGGTCGCGCACTTGCAGCAGGCTCATGGGCGCTCTCCCAACACTTGCGCCACGCCATCGGCCAGCAGGCTGAAGCCCATGGCCAGGGTCACGATGGCCAGCCCCGGAAAAGTACAGATCCACCAGGCGGTGGTAATGAAGGCCTGCCCTTCGGCGACCATCGTTCCCCACTCGGCGGTCGGCGGTTGCACGCCCAGGCCCAGGTAACTCACCGCTGCGCCGTTGAGCAGCACCAGCACCGCGTCAGACATGGAAAACACAATCGAGCCAAACATCGCATTCGGCAGCAAGTGCCGGAACAGAATGCGCCCATGGCCAAAGCCGAGGCTTTTGGCCGCCAGGGCGAAGTCACTTTCCTTGAGCACCAGGATCTGCGAGCGGATCAACCGCGCATACGACACCCAGCCCACCAACGCCATGGCGATATAGAAACTCTTCAAGCCCGGACCGAGGATGGCCATGATTGCCAGCATCAACACCAGGAACGGGAACGCCAGGATCACGTCGATGACGCGCATGCAGACGCTGTCGAAACGCCCGCCGATATAGCCGGAGACCGCGCCGATAAAGGTACCGATCATGAACGGGAAGATCACCCCGACAATCGCCAATTGCAGGTCGATGCGTGCGCCCCAGATCACCCGCGAGAGAATATCGCGGCCATAATTATCCGTACCGAAGGGATGGCCCAGGCTCGGCCCGAGCAAGCTGAGATCGGTGTTCTGCGCGATCGGGTCGAACGGCGCGAGCCACGGCGCAAACAACGCCAGGCCCAGCCACGTCAACAGAATCAGCAAACCCCACGCGGCGGTCAGCCGCCCGTCGCGCAAGCCAAAGCGCAGGCGCAAGCGCCATGGCGCGATCAGTGGACGAGTGCTCATTGCATCTTCACTCGTGGGTCGAGGGCGACGGTCACCACATCCGCGACGAAGTTGACCACCACCGTCGCACAGGCCAGCACCATGGCCACGCCCTGCACCACCATGTAGTCGCGGGTAAAGATGCCGCGCACCAGTAACTGGCCGATGCCGGGAATGGCGAACAGGCTTTCGATAACCACCGTGCCGCTGATCAGCCAACCGATATTCACCGCCAGCAGGTTGACCGTCGGCACCAGGGAATTGGGCAGTACATGCCGGCGAAACACCGCCGCTTCCGACAACCCGCGCGCCCGGGCAGCGGTGACATGGTCCGCCTGCAACTCCATCAACATGCTCGCCCGCAGGTTGCGCACCAGCACCGCCGACAGGGCCAGGGCGATGGTCAGGCACGGCAGGACCATATGGTGCGCCTTGTCCAGCCAGGTGCGACCGTAGCCAGACACCGGAAACAGGCCCCATTGCACGCTAAGCAGCAGGATCAGCATCAACCCCAGCCAAAATGCCGGCATCCCCAGGCCGACGGTGGTGAACACGCGAATCAGGTTGTCCGCCCAGCCGCCTTTGCGCCGCGCCGCGACGGTGGCCAGCGGCACTGCGATCAGCAGCGCCAGCAGCACACTGCCGAGCACCAGCACCAGGGTCGGCTCGATACGGGTGACGATCAGCTTCAACGCGTCGACCTTGTACAACAGCGATTGGCCGAGGTCGCCCTTGAGCAGGTTTTTCAAGAAGTAAAAATATTGCAGCCACAGCGGCTGGTCGAGCCCGAACTGTGCGCGGATCTTCAGCAACGCATCCGGCGTGCTGCGCGAGCCGAGCAGCGCGCGCGCCGGGTCACCGGGAATCGAGCGCACCAGCACGAAGGTGATCAGGCTGATGCCGAACAGCACCGGCAGCAATTGCAGCGGCCGGGTCAGCACGAAGCGGTAGCGCGCCAGGTTCATCCGTCAGCCTCGGTGACGAGCGAGGAAGTCCAGCAGTACCGGGAAGTACGCCTGGGGCTCTTCGTAAAATGGCATATGGCTGCTGTTGCGGAACACATGCAATTCGGCGTGCTGGGCGGCCAGTTTCATGCGCAGGGCGCAGGCCGGGGTGAGCTCGTCGTGCTGACCGGTGGTGATCAGCATCGGCATGTTGAAATCGGCCATCTCGGCGATGCGGTTCCAGTCCTTGAGGTTGCCGATATACAGAAATTCGTTGGGGCCCTGCATGGTTGCGTAAGGGCCCATGTTCCAGTCGTCGAGGGAGCGCCGGAGCGGCGCCGGCCATTCGTCCAGGCGGCACACATGGCGATAATTGAGCAAGGTGATCGCGGCCTGGTACTGCGGATGATCCAGCGTCCCCATGGCTTCATGGCGCTGCATCATCGCCACGGTTTCACTGCCGAGGGCGCCGCGCAGGCGTTCGAGTTCCTGGGAGAGGTGCGGAATGTCGCCGACGGTGTTTTCCAGGATCAGGCTTTTCAGCGCATCGGGGTAATGGATGGCGTATTCGATGCCCAGCCAGCCGCCCCAGGAATGCCCGAGCAAATGCACACGGCCCAGGCCCAGGGTTTGGCGCACGGTTTCGACTTCTTCGACATAACGGCCGATTTCCCACAGGGAAACATCGGTCGGTCTGGCTGAAGCACCGGTGCCAAGCTGGTCGAATGCAACCACTCGCAGGTCATGCTCTTTGAGCCAGCCATGGGCGTCGCGCAAATAGTCACACGGTAGCCCTGGCCCGCCGTTGAGGCACAACAGCACCTCATCGCCTTCGCCAAAGCTGTAGACCGCGAGGTCATGGCCATCGACTTGCACGGTGTACTGCTGGTCGGGGGCTATTTCACGCCACATGCATACGTTCCTTGTGTGGTATCGGCCTGGCGGGTTGCGGCCGCTTATGAGGCCATAAGCTACCGAGGATGCCGTGCATCCATAACCTAGTATTTCTTATAGGTTTGGCCTGGCAGTCCTTCGCCGGGGCGTGGCATTCTACTTGCAGCAAGTCGAGATTCATATGAATTCGGGAGCAGAACGGATGCTGGCCAAGCTAACTGCCTTCAATCACCGTCTCATGCCGGGCAGGAGCCTGGACGAGCAGATGGACAATGCGTTTATCCTAGCCCAACAGTTGGGTTTCGATGCGCTGGTGTATGACTACTCACCGGTGCCCATCGACCTCAACGGCACGTTGATCACACCTTCGGTGCTGCAACTGCGCAACACGCCTTCCGATTGGCATGCCTTATGGTGCGGCGAAGGGTTCTACCAGATCGATCCGGTGCAGCACCTGGCCTTGAATACGGTGTCGCCGTTTGTCTGGTCCTACGAGGCTAAGGCGCAGACGGCGCTGCAGAAGATCATCGACCCGTGCCACGCCCCCGTCTCGTCTTACCTGCATGACCAGCAACTGACCTGCGGCGTCAGCGTGCCGATTCATCTGCCCCGGGGCGGCTTCGCATCGTTGACCGGCTTGCGCACCGGCAAGGCGCATACGGTGCTGGAGGACGCGCAACAGAGCTTGTCGGATTTCGGCCTGATTTCCCATGCCCTGCAGGAAGCGGCCTACCCACTGTTCAGCAATGAACTACGCACCTACCCGCATATCCGTCTGACCAAACGCGAGCGCGAGTGCCTGAAATGGGCCGCCGACGGCCTGACCGCCGCCGAAATCGCCACGCAGCTGAGCCGCTCGCTGGCGGTCGTCACCCTGCATCTTGCCTCGGCAATGCACAAACTGGGGGCGAAAAATCGCGTACAGGCCGTGGTGCGCGCCACTCATTACCGCTTGCTGGAAGATTGACCCTTCGGCAAAACCTAGCTGTTTTGCTAGTTACCTAAACGTCGCGTGCCGATTATCGTGTCCCTGATACTTTTTTTTCAAAGCAGGATACGAAATGGAATTCATCGAAAAAGTCCGCGAAGGGTTTGCGCCCTTCGGCCCCTATCAGACCTGGTATCGCGTCACCGGCGACCTGGCCTCGGGCCGTACACCGCTGGTGATCATCCACGGCGGTCCCGGCTGCACCCATGATTACGTCGATGCCTTCAAGGACGTCGCCGCCAGTGGTCACGCCGTCATCCACTACGACCAACTGGGCAACGGCCGCTCCACGCACTTGCCCGACAAAGCCCCGTCCTTCTGGACTGTCAGCCTGTTCCTCGACGAACTGAACAACCTGCTGGACCACCTGCAAATCAGCCAGGACTACGCGATTCTCGGGCAATCCTGGGGCGGCATGCTCGGCAGCGAACACGCGATTCTGCAACCCAAGGGCCTGCGTGCGTTTATCCCGGCCAACTCGCCCACCTGCATGCGTACCTGGGTCAGCGAAGCCAACCGCCTGCGTCAGTTGCTGCCCGAAGGCGTGCATGAAACCCTGCTCAAGCATGAAGCCGCCGGCACCTACCAGGACCCGGAATACCTCGCCGCCTCGCGGATTTTCTACGACCAGCACGTCTGCCGGGTCAACCCATGGCCGGACGAGGTTGCGCGCACGTTCGCTCAGGTCGATGCAGACCCGACCGTGTACCACGCCATGAGCGGCCCGACCGAGTTCCATGTGATCGGCAGTTTGAAGGACTGGAACGTGATTGGCCGTCTGTCGGCAATCAAGGTGCCGACCCTGGTGATTTCCGGCCAGCATGACGAAGCCACACCGCTGGTGGTCAAGCCGTTCCTGGATGAAATCGCGGATGTGCGCTGGGCGCTGTTTGAAGACTCCAGCCACATGCCCCATGTCGAAGAGCGCCAGGCGTGCATGGGGACAGTGGTGAAGTTTTTGGATGAGGCCTGTTCAGTGCCGCACAAGACCCTCAAAGCAAGCTGACGAGCAATGTGGCAGCGGGCCTGCTCATGATGGCGGTGGTTCAGTCAGCGCCTGACCGCCATCGCGAGCAAACCCGCTGCCACCGTTTCAAACCTCGCTGGTCTCGGCCTTCGCGGTTTTTCTCGGCACCTCGGCCACCAGTGGAATCTCCTTGCCTTCGGCATCGAACAGCTTGCCGCCCCTGAAGTAATCGCCTTCGCGCAAGACGGCCACATCCTGGAAACACAGGCTGCGCTCAGTCCCGGCCACAAACACCGACTGCTGGTCCGAATTGCCGGCGGTGAAGTGGTTGAACGCCAGGTTCAGCAAGATCGCCATGATCGCCGACGAACTGATGCCCGAATGGAAAATGGTCGCGAACCAGCTGGGAAAATGATCGTAGAAGCTCGGCGCGGCAATCGGGATCATGCCGAAACCGATGGACGTGGCCACGATGATCAGGTTCATGTTGTTGCGGTAATCCACCTTGGACAGTGTGCGAATACCGCTGGCTGCCACGGTGCCGAACAACACGATCCCGGCACCACCCAACACCGAGGTCGGCACTGCCGCAATCACCCGCCCCATGAACGGCAGCAGGCCGAGGACGACCAGGAACAACCCGCCTGTCGCGACCACAAAACGACTTTTCACCCCGGTGACCGCCACCAGGCCGACGTTCTGGGCGAACGCGCTCTGGGTAAACGAACCAAAGATCGGCGCGAACAGGCTCGACAGCATGTCGGCACGCAAGCCATTGCCCAGGCGTTTGGAGTCGACTTTGGTGTCGATGATCTCGCCCACGGCCAGGATGTCCGCCGAAGTCTCCACCAGCGTCACCATCACCACAATGCACATGGAAATGATCGCGGCCACATGGAAGGTCGGCATGCCGAAATGGAACGGCGTGGGGAAGCCGAACATCGGCCCCTGGGTCACGCCGGAAAAGTCCGCCATGCCCAGGAACACCGCAATCACGGTGCCGATCACCATCGCCAGCAGGATCGATAACCGCGAGATCGTCGCGCTGCCGATCTTGCTCAGCAACAACACCAGCAACAGGGTCAACGCGGCCAGGCCGACGTTCGCCATGCTGCCGAAATCCGCCGCACGGCTGTTGCCGCCCATGGCCCAGCGTGCGGCCACCGGCATCAGCGTCAGGCCGATGGTGGTGATCACAATGCCGGTCACCAACGGCGGGAAAAACTGGGTGATCCGCGAGAACACCGGCGTGATCAGCAGCCCGATAAACGACGCAGCCATCACCGCCCCGAGAATCGCTGGCACCCCACCGGCGCCATCACTGCCGACAATCGCCACCATCGTCGCCACACCGGCAAACGACACGCCTTGCACCAGCGGCAACTGACAACCAAAGAACGGCAGGCCAAGGGTTTGCAACAACGTGGCCAGGCCGCCGGCAAACAGCGACGCGGCGATCAACAGGCCGATATCCGCCGGCGACAACCCGGCCGCCTGGCCGACGATCAACGGTACGGCAACGATGCCGCCGTACATGGTGAGCACATGCTGCAGGCCGTAAGCCATGTTGGCGGCGACGCCGAGATTCTCATCTTCGGGTCGTTGCGATGACGCCTTCGGGATAGTCATGGTGAGGGGTTCTCTGTTTTTGTTGTGGCGCCACTGTATGCAATACCGAGACTAGATGTCCATAGAGTTGTATACAATCGTTCGAACAAGATACCCTCCACCGGCGTTACAAAAACAATCCGGCCGTCATGAGCCAGAACGCCATAGGACCTAAAACAATGAAAAAGGCATTACAGGGCGCAACCGTTGCATTGACCCTCCTCGGCGGCGGGGAGGCTGTCGCGCTGGAATGGATGAACAACAGCGTAGGATTTCGCTACGGCCAGCAATTCACCAACCCGAACAACCCCGACGCATTCAGCAAGCGCATCTACAGCGTCACCCACGCCAGTGGCTACCAGTACGGCAGCAACTTTCTGAACCTCGATGTGTTTTTGTCCGACAGCCGCGACCCGCGCAAGGGCACCGACCACGGCGGCAGTGAGGTGTATGCGGTATACCGACACCAGTTGTATGCCTCTCGCGTTTTCGATACGCCGCTGGGCACCGGGTTGATCAAGGACTACGCCCTGACCCTGGGCTTCGATGCCAACCGCAACAACAACTTTGCCTCGGCGAAAAAACGCGCGCTGGTGCTCGGCCCGACCTTGAAGTTCAACACCGTCGGCGTATTGGACCTGAGCCTGATGTATTACAAAGAACGCAATCACAGCGGGATTCCCGGCGCGAAAGAGTCGGACCATACCTTCGACGACACCTACATGCTCAACCTGACGTGGATGCGTCCGTTCGAGATCGGCAGCCACGCGGCCAAGTTCCAGGGGTTTATCAACCATGTCGGCAACAAGGGCGAGGACTTCCACGGCCGCGATACCGCAGCGGAAACGCTGATGCGTAGCGCGCTGATGGTCGCGGTGCGACCCGGCAAGCGCGTAACGCCGAACCTGTACCTCGGAGTGGGCTACGAGTACTGGCATAACAAGTTCGGTGTGGACGGCGGTCGGGGCAGTCGCACGTCGACACCCACGCTGAATATGGAAGTGACGTTCTAGGATTTACCGCTCAAGACACTGAAAAAGCCGCAATCAAGTGTGGGGGTTGGCTTGCCTGCGATCGCATCGGCTCGGTAAACCTGATGCAGCGCAGGCAATCCAGCGCCCACTTGTCAGATCAAGCATTCGCCAATTGCGAATCATCGGTTTTCGGCCGCGCCAACCAGTAACCCAGCACCGCCAGCGGCGCGGTCGCCAGCATCACGATCACGGTGATCAGCAGCGGCTGCTCAAGCATCGACGACACCAACAGGCTGCTGAGAAAACACAGGCCCAGTTGCAGGGTGTTTTGCAGCGCCGCTGCCTTGCCGGAATTTTCCGCAAACGGCATCAGCGCATTCGCCACCACGATGGGATAACTGGCGCCGTTGACCAGCGCCATCAGGCAGAACGGAATCAGCAAGGTGGTCAGGGTCGGCACGCTCAAGGTGGCGACCAGGTACAACGCCAGCATGCTGATGCAGTAGGCCACCAGCAGCCAGGGTAACAGCGTCTTGCCCTGGAATCGCTGCAACGCGCTGCGGCAGCTGTAGCCTCCGATCAGGAACGCGAGGGTCGGCAGCACATAACTCAGGCCAATGTCATTCGGGCTGTAGCCCATATCGCCGAGGATGAACGGCGAGGCGGTCAACCAGGCGAAGAAACTGGCGGAGCAGGCAGCAAAGATCATGACGTTGCCGGTGAACACGCGCGAGCCGAGCAATTGCCCATAACCGAGGCGCGTCGGTTCGCCTTCCTCCGCCAGCCGTTTCGGCGCCGTGCGCAGGAACAGAGTCGGCAGCAGCAACAGCAGCGACACGCCCAGCAACACCGCGAAAATCGCCTGCCAGCCAAAGTGATTCAGCACCATGGCCCCCAACAGCGGCGCCAGGGCCGGCGACAACGACATCAGCGGCATGATGCTGGCGAACACGCGGTGAGCCTTGTCGGCCGGGTAGCGGTCAATCACCAGTGCCTGCCAGCTCACGGCGGCGGAACACACGCCAATCGCCTGGATAAAACGCAGTGCCAGCAGTTGCGTGGCGGTCTCGACCCAGAACATGCCGACGCAACCCAGCACGAACAGGCTCAGGCCCGTGAGCAGGATCGGTTTGCGCCCCAGTCGGTCAGACAACGGCCCCCACAACAACTGCCCCACGGCAAAGCCCGCGAGGAAAATACTCAAGCTGGCGCCCACCGCGCCCGCGCCGATGTGTAATTGCTCGCCCATGGCACCGAACGCCGGCAAGTACATGTCCATGGCGAGATAACCGAGCATGCTCAGCCCCGCCAGGTACCAGGTGAAACCAAAAGAGTTTTTCATTGAAGCCTTGTTGAACCTGCCATCAAACTATTTGCTGACTGCTGCCCATTATGAAGCTGGCAGCCTCTCTGTGAAGCGATAATAATTGGACACTTCTATCAATTAATTTGAAGGCAACCGCCATGTGGTCCGAATACTCCCTGGATGTGGTCGATGCCGTCGCACGCCATGGCAGCTTCAGCGCCGCCGCCCAGGAATTGCACCGCGTGCCGTCGGCCATCAGCTACACGGTGCGTCAGTTGGAAGAGTGGCTGGCCGTGCCCTTGTTCGTGCGGCGCCATCGCGACGTCGAGCTCACCGCGGCCGGCCGTCTATTTATAGACGAAGCCCGCGGCGTGATGAAAACCATGCTCGGTACACGGCGCCTGTGCCAGCAAGTGGCCAATGGCTGGAGCGGCCAGTTGAAGGTCGCGGTGGACTCCATCGTCAAACCCCAGCGCTGCCGGCAGTTGGTGCTGGATTTCTATCGGCAGTTCCCTGACGTGGAATTGCTGCTGGAGTACGAGGTGTACAACGGCGTGTGGGACGCCCTCGCCGATGAGCGCACCGACATCGTGATCGGCGCCACCAGCGCGGTGCCGGTGACGAGTCACTTCACATTTCGCGATATGGGCCTGTTGAACTGGTTGTGCGTGGTCAGCGCGAAACACCCGCTGGCGGCGCTGGATGGTTTGCTCAGTGACGATCAACTGCGCCCGTTCGCGTCCCTGTGCATGACCGACACCTCGCGCAACCTGCCCAAGCGCGATACCTGGACCCTGGATAACCAGCGCCGGCTGGTGGTACCGAACTGGGCCTCGGCCATTGACTGCCTGCGCGACGGCCTGTGCGTCGGCATGGCGCCGGCGCATCAGGTGTTGCCGTGGATCGAACGCGGTGAGCTGGTCGCGCTGCAACTGCGCCGGCCGTTCCCGGCCAGCCCGTCATGCGTGGCCTGGGCACAGAACAAACTGTCCCCGGCGATGAGTTGGTTGCTGGACTACCTGGGGGATAGCGAGACGATGAACCAAGAGTGGTTGAATGGGAGTGACCACTGAAGATCACCGGAATCCCTTGTAGGAGGGGGCTTGCCCCCGATGGCGGTGTGTCAGTTGCAGATTGCTCGACTGATACACCGCCATCGGGGGCAAGCACCCTCCCACAGGGGATCTCATTTCAATCCAGCAAGCGGGTGATGGCCCGCACGATCATCTCGACCTCCTTGGCCTCCAGGGTCAGCGGCGGCAGCAGGCGAATCACCTTGCCCCGCGTCACGTTGATCAACAACCCATGTTCCTCGGCGGCGCGCAGGGCCAGCTCGCGACACGGGTCTGCCAGCTCGATGCCGATCATCAAGCCCTTGCCGCGAATCGCCAGCACCTGCGGGTGCTCATCCAACTCCACCCGTAAGCGGGCCAACAAGCGCTCGCCCTGTTGCGCGGCGTTCTGCAGCAGGCCTTGTTCTTCAATGATCTCCAGCACGGTGCAACCCACCCGGCAGGCCAATGGGTTACCGCCGAACGTGCTGCCGTGGCTGCCCGGAGTGAACAAGTCGGCCGCCACGTTCCTGGCCAGGCAGGCACCGATGGGCACGCCGTTGCCGAGGCCTTTGGCCAGGGTCATCACGTCCGGCACGATGCCCTCGTGCTGGAAGGCAAACCAGGCGCCGGTGCGGCCGATGCCGGTCTGGATTTCATCGAGCATCATCAGCCAGCCGTGGCGCGTGCAGTGAGCGCGCAGGGCTTTCAGGTAACCCGGCGGCGCCACTTGCACCCCGCTTTCGCCCTGGATCGGTTCCAGCAAGACCGCTGCGATGCGCGTGCCGAACGCTTGCGTGATCGCCTCCAGCGCCGCCAGGTCGCCGAAGCCGACCTTGAGAAAATCCCCCGGCAAGCGCTGGAACCCCAGGCGTACCGAAGGCCCGTCGCTGGCCGCCATGGTGCCCAGCGTGCGGCCGTGGAAGGCGTTTTCCATCACCACCACCAACGGCGCCTCGATGCCTTTTTTCCAGCCGTGCAGCCGCGCCAGCTTTAGCGCGGTCTCGTTGGCTTCGGCGCCGGAGTTGTTGAAAAACGCACGATCGAGGCCCGACAGTTGGGTCAGACGCTGGGCCAAGCGTTGTTGCCAATCGATGCTGTAAAGGTTGGAGGTGTGCAACAGTAACCCGGCTTGTTCGCTGATGGCTGTCACCAGTTTCGGATGGGAGTGCCCGACGTTGGTCACGGCCACGCCTGCCACGGCGTCCAGGTATTCGCGCCCCTGCTGGTCCCACAGGCGCGTGCCCAGGCCACGCGCAAAGCTCAAGGCCAAGGGTTGGTAAGTGGTCATCAGGCAAGCGGCGGTCATGGTGGCAAGCTCCAGTGCTGGGTTGGGATGGGTCCAGTATCGTTAGCCACCCAAGCTGGATAAACTGTGCTTTCCTGCAATGACTTTAAACCAGGGCTTGATAATGGATCTGTTCCAGGCGATGTCGGTGTATGTGAAAGTGGTCGAGACCGGCAGCATGACCGCCGCGGCCCATGCCAGTGGGATGTCGACCACCATGGTCGGCAACCATTTGCGTGCCCTGGAGCAACGCCTGGGGGTCAGCCTGCTCAAGCGCACCACGCGCAAGCAAAGCCTCACGGAATTCGGCGGGCAGTATTACCAGCGCTGCCTGGAAGTGCTGGGGCTGGTGGCCGACTCCGAGCAATTGGCCGAACAGGCCCACAGCGACGTGCCCAAGGGCACCCTGCGCATCACCGCCCCGCCCGCCTTCGGCACCGAACGCCTGGCGCCGGCCTTGAGCGAATTTTCCCAACGTTACCCGCTGATCAAGCTGTACGTGGTGCTCAGCAATCAACGCATGGACCTGGTCGACAGCGGCTTCGACGTGGCCATCCGCCTGGGCGAGCTGGAACCCTCAAGCCTGATCGCCCGGCCCCTGCAGGACTACACCATCACCCTGTGCGCCGCGCCGGATTACCTGGCGCGACGCGGCACGCCGCAAACGCCCGAGGATCTGCAACAACACGACTGCCTGGCCTTCGCCTACCCATCCGGCGACGATTGGCGTAACGCCGACAAACTGTGGCGCATGAGCGACGCGGACGGCGAAGTGGAGATTCCGGTGTCCGGCTCGCTGACCATCAACAGCTCGCAAGCCCTGCGCCAGGCGGCAGTGCAAGGCATGGGCATCGTCATGCTGCCCGATGCCCTGGTGCAGCCCGACCTGCACAGCGGGAAGCTGGTGGCCTTGCTGACCGCCTATCAACTGCCCCGCCGCCCCATGCATTTGCTGTACGGCCAGGATCGTTACCGCCTGCCTAAACTGCGGGCGTTCGTGGATTTTGTCCTGGAGAAATGGGCGCGCTAAAAGCCCACGCCCAATTCACGCAGACGCTCAGCGGTGCGCTCGGCGCAAACGTGGTGAATGCCTTGCCAGCCCAGCGCGATAGCCGCGTCGATATTGCCCGCGACATCATCGATGAACACCACTTCGGCAGGCTGGATATCCGGCAGATGAGCGCGCACCTGGCCGAGGCTGGCGTGATAGATCGCGGCATCGGGCTTGATCAGCTTCAACTCGCCGGAGACCACGATGTCGCGAAAACACTGCAGGAACGGGTAGTTGGCCCGCGCATAGGGGAACGTCTCGGCCGACCAATTGGTGAGCCCGAACAGCGGCACGTCGGCCTGATGCAGCGCCTTGAGAATGGCCACGCCCTCGGGCAACGGCCCGCGCAGCATTTCATGCCAGCGGTCGTAGTAGGCCGTGATCAAGGTTTCGTGCTGGGGATATTGCGCGACCAGGCTGCGCGTCGCCTCGGCCAGGGTGCGACCGGCGTCTTGCTCGGTGTTCCAGGCCTGGGTGCAGATGTTGTCGAGGAACCATTGCCGCTCGTCATCATCGGCGATCAGCTGGCGGTACAGGTGCTGCGGGCTCCAATCGAACAGGACACCGCCAAAATCAAAAACGACTGCACGAATCGTCATCAGATCCTCCGTTAGCGTGAGTTGATAGCGGATGGAGTCTGGCAGATCGCGATGGCTTTACACACAACGAATGTGGGAGCGGGCTTGCTCGCGATGGCGGTTTGTCAGTGCCGGAGGTTTCGGCTGACCCACTGCAATCGCGGGCAAGCCCGCTCCCACATGTTTTTCGAGCGTGTTTAGGCTTGGACCAGACCGTTGATCTTCACGGTCGGATTCACATCAGCCTCGTAGTCCACGCCGTCGATCTCAAAGCCGAACAAGCGCAGGAACTCAGCCTTGTAGCCGGCAAAATCGCTGATCTCGTTGACGTTGTCGTCGGTGACCTGATTCCACAGCGCAGCCACGGCGTCCTGGACTTTCGGTTGCAGCTCGGCCAGGTCGGCACGCAGGCGGCCGTCGGCGTCGAGCTTCGGCTCGCGGCCGTACAGGCTGTCCTTGAACAGGCCATAGACCTGCTCGATGCAACCTTCGTGGGTGCCCTGCTCTTTCATCACTTTGAACAGCAACGACAGGTACAGCGGCATGATCGGGATCGCCGAGCTGGCCTGGGTGACCACAGCCTTGAGCACCGACACGCGGGCGTCGCCCTTCAGTGCGGCCAGGTTGTTGCGCAGGGTCAGGACTTTCTTGTCCAGGTCCTTCTTGGCTTCGCCGATGGAGCCGTTCCAGTAGATATCCTGGGTCAGCTTCTCGCCGAGGTAGGTGAACGCCGTGGTCTTGGCGCCTTCGGCCAGCACGTCCGCTTCACGCAGGGCGTCGATCCACAGCTGCCAGTCTTCGCCGCCCATGACTTTCACGGTGCCGTCGATTTCTTCCTGGGTGGCCGGCTCAAGGGTGGTGTCGACGACAACGCCCTTGTCGGTGTTGATCCCGCGCAGGGTCACGGCCTTGCCGATCGGCTTGAGCGTGGAGTTGTGCACCACGCCCTGCGGGTCGGTGCGGCGTGGCGCGGCCAGGCTGTAGACCACCAGGTCGATCTTGCCCAGGTCTTTCTTGATGGTCTCGATGGTCAGGCGCTTGATCTCGTCAGAGAACGCGTCGCCGTTGATGCTCTTGGCGTACAGGCCTTTTTCGACGGCAAACTTCTCGAACGCGGCGCTGTTGTACCAGCCGGCGGAGCTCAGCTTGCCTTCTTCGCCTTCTTTCTCAAAAAACACGCCCAGGGTATCGGCGCCGCAGCCAAACGCAGCACTGATGCGCGCGGCCAGGCCGTAACCAGTGGAAGCACCGAGGACCAGCACCTTTTTCGGGCCGCCTTCGATGACGCCGTGTTGGGTGACGTAGTCGATCTGTTCCTTGACGTTCGCTTCACAGCCAACAGGGTGAGCGGTCACACAGATAAAGCCACGAACCCGCGGTTTGATGATCATAAAATTTCTGCCTCTTCCAAGGTGCCGAAGGCCAATGGTGGCCATTCAACGTAATCGTACCGGTCTATGACGTCCAAAAAACCGAAGCGTCACGATAGTCGCAAATCTTCTGTTTACAAAATCCAATCCCAAACTCGCCGCGCAAGCCGCGCCGCGGGTTAAAAACTGTGTCAGTTCTTCACAATTTCGCAATATTTAAAACGCCCATCGTCCTGAGAACGTCTTATCATGACGAGATTGTTTCGATATGTTTCGCAACCCCACCACTCGCAGCCACGCATCTGGACCTGTCGAATGGAGTCCAGCTGGAGCTGAGTTTCATGAGTAAATCTGCGTTACGCAAAAAAGCCGTGTCGTTCGCCTGGGCATTCGGCGTCCTGCTGATTATCTACCTCTTTCCCCTGACCACCGTGGTGTTCCTCGGCCTCGTGCTGGTCTGCGGTATCTATGATTTCCTGCGTAACGGCCTGTATGACCGCGACACCTTCAAGAAATATTTCATCGGCAGCGGCCGCAATACCTGGCTGCTGGCACCGTTCAACACCCTGTTCGACCTGCTGAGCAGCCGCAACCGCCACGTCTACACGATGCGAGACCTGCCGCCCGCCTGGCGTGAAGACCTGCAACAGGTGATCGACGACGCCATGGCCCACAAGGATGAAATCATCGGCTACCTGGACGAACGCATGGCCGAGAAGAAACGCGGCATGCTGTTTTTCCAATGGTACGGCCGGCCGATCGAAACCACCCTGGACATCCCGGAACTGCGCAAGAAATTGCCGTTCGTGAAGACCATCGGCGTGTCGGTGTTCAACGAAAACCGTTCGACCTCCTTCCACTTCGGCCCCCTGCGCATGATGTTCCGGGTGCTCTATAACATGGCGCCGGCGCCTCACCATGAGGGCGTGTACATCCAGGTGGGCAAACACAAGCATTACTGGCACGACGACCCACTGTTTATCTTCGATGACACGCTGATGCATGCGTCCTTCAACAAGAACGATGCCAAGCGCTACTGCCTGTTCATTGATATCGTGCGGCCGACCGCGTTGCCCGCCGTCCTCAATGCCGTGATCACAGGGTTTGCCGGCCTGGTGTTCACGCTGCGTCGGGTTTTCTACAAAAACTGGAAGCTGATCCAGTAGGTTCTGCGGCATGATGGGGCTGGACAGTATTTGCGTAGCGCCTGCGGGCCAGCGAAAATAGCCGTCTCGTGCGACCGTATCCCGCGCCCATTCTTCTCAAGCCATCGCCCCCATGACGGGCGCGGTGGCTGTGCTTTCAAGGAATCAGAATGCCCCAACGTCAAGTCATCAATGCCTCCGTCAGCCCCAAGGGCAGCCTCGAAACACTCTCCCAGCGTGAAGTCCAGCAACTGAGCGAAGCCGGCTCCGGCAGCATCTATACCCTGTTCCGCCAGTGCGCCCTGGCCATCCTCAACACCGGCGCGCACATCGACAACGCCAAGACCATCCTCGACGCCTATAAAGACTTTGAAGTGCGTATCCACCAGCAGGATCGCGGCGTGCGCCTGGAACTGCTGAACGCCCCGGCCGACGCCTTCGTCGATGGCGAAATGATCGCCAGTACCCGCGAAATGCTGTTCAGCGCCCTGCGCGACATCGTCTACACCGAGAACGAACTGGACAGCCAGCGCATCGACCTGAGCAACTCCCAGGGCATCACCGACTACGTGTTCCACCTGTTGCGCAACGCACGCACGCTGCGCCCGGGTGTCGAGCCGAAGATCGTGGTGTGCTGGGGCGGGCACTCGATCAACACCGAAGAATACAAATACACCAAGAAAGTCGGCCACGAACTGGGCCTGCGCAGCCTCGACGTCTGTACCGGTTGCGGCCCCGGCGTGATGAAAGGGCCGATGAAGGGCGCGACCATTTCCCACGCCAAGCAACGCATCAACGGCGGGCGCTACCTGGGCCTGACCGAGCCGGGCATCATCGCTGCGGAAGCACCGAACCCGATCGTCAATGAGCTGGTGATCCTGCCGGACATCGAGAAGCGCCTGGAAGCCTTCGTGCGCGTCGGCCACGGCATCATCATCTTCCCGGGCGGCGCCGGCACGGCGGAAGAGTTCCTCTACCTGCTGGGCATCCTGATGCACCCGGACAACCGCGGCCTGCCGTTCCCGGTCATCCTCACCGGGCCAAAGCACGCCGCACCGTACCTGCAACAGTTGCACGCATTCGTCGGCGCCACCCTCGGCGAGGCCGCGCAGGCGCACTACCAGATCATCATCGACGATCCGGCCGAAGTGGCCCGCCAGATGACCGCCGGGCTCAAGGCCGTCAAGCAGTTCCGCCGCGAGCGTAACGATGCGTTCCACTTCAACTGGCTGTTGAAGATCGACGAAGGCTTCCAGCGCCCGTTCGACCCGACCCACGAAAACATGGCCAGCCTGCAACTGAACCACGCGCTGCCACCCCATGAACTGGCAGCCAACCTACGTCGCGCGTTCTCGGGGATTGTGGCGGGCAACGTCAAGGACAAGGGCATTCGCCTGATCGAGCAGAACGGCCCTTACCAGATCCATGGCGACCCGGCCATCATGAAGCCGCTGGATGAACTGCTGCAGGCGTTCGTCGCCCAGCACCGCATGAAGTTGCCGGGTGGCGCGGCATATGTGCCGTGCTACCGCGTGGTGCAATAAGTCAGCACACATGCTGTAGCGCTTTAACCTTGTGTTCAGGCTTGTCGGCGGGAGACGTCGGGCTATCGTTTTTACGAAGCCCGACTGACCCACACCGAGGAGCGACCTATGGACCAACGGATCTTGTTCTCCCAGACGCCTTACCCTAATGTAAGGAGTATCACGATGGAGACCTTCAATATGGCGACCGCCACACTGACTTCAAAAGGACAAATCACCATCCCCGTCCAGGTCAGGACAGCCCTGGGCCTGGAAACGGGAGACCGGGTTGAATTCGTCGAAATGGAAGACGGCAAATTTTCCATTATTGCCGCGAGCAAAACCGTTCACGACCTCAAGGGGCTGATCCGCAAGCCTGCCCAGGCCATTTCCATCGAGGACATGAACCGCGCGATTGCGGCACAGGGAGCGAAAGCCCGATGATCGGCCTGGATACCAATGTGCTGGTGCGCTATGTCACCCAGGATGATCCGGTCCAATCCGCCAAGGCATCCGAGCTGATCGAATCCCTCACCACCCTGTCGCCAGGCTTTGTCAGCCTGGTGTCGGTGGTGGAGTTGGTATGGGTGCTACAAAGTTGCTACCAGTCAGCCAAGAGCGATGTGGTGGCGGTGCTGGAAACGCTGCTGCGAACCCGTGAATTGATCGTCGAGTATGCCGAGATCATCTGGCAGGCGCTCCGGCGGTTTTCGGCGAACAAAGCCGATTTCGCCGACTGTCTGATAGCGCGCTGCGCCCACGCAGCCGGCTGCGAGTACACCGCCACCTTTGACCTCGATGCGGCCAAGGCTGCGGGCATGAAGCGACTGGCCTGAGCGGGGTTCAGCGAACCCAGCCACCATGCTGCCAGTGGTAACCGTCATTTCGTTGCACCCAATGCGGATGCACATAACGGTAGCCCTCGCGCACCGGCTCCCAATGGCCGTGTACCGCCACATAACGCCCGCCTTCCCAACGCCAGTACCCGCGTGACCATACATAACCTTCGCGCACCGCCGGCTCGACTTCGATCACTTGCATCGGCGGCGGTTGTGGCGCGACCACTTCCACATACTCACGTTCTACCGGTCGACGCTCATGCACGACACGCTCTTGCACACACCCGGACGCCGCGACGACCATGGCCGCCAATGCTGCATAACGTAGCAACATACAAACCCCTCGGGCGCTAACGCCCCACACCTACCTCAGTAAAAAATCCCCCCTTGTTCCAGCCGCGCTCCTGCAAGGCCTGGGTACTTTTTAACAGGTGGTGTCTGTCGGGTTGCTGAACCTGCCGACAGTGCATCCCGAGGAACAGACGGAAGGCCGAGTCGCGATTTGAACGCTCAAGCCGGGCCAAAGCGCTCCAGCACAGCCTCGACAAAACGCCGCAACTTGGCGGTACGCTGGCGGTTGGCGGTGTAGACCAAATGCATGGGCCGGCTCGGCGCGTCAAAGTCCGGCAGCACTCGCACCAACTCGCCCCTGGCCAGGGCCGGGCGCAGAAAATCTTCCGGGCCGAGCACAATGCCAAACCCATCCAGCGCGGCCGACATCAAGGCCCTGCTTTCGTTGATCTGCAAACGGCTGGCAACCTGCACGGTGTGCGGGACCGAGCCCTGGTAGAACACCCATTCGCGATCTGCCGGGCGTGACCAGAAGGCGTAGCCCAGGCATTCATGCTGTTGAAGGTCCGCCGGCCACAGCGGTGTGCCTCGTGCCGCCAGGTAGGCCGGCGCCGCGCAGACCACCAGGCGATACGGCGCCAGGGGCCTGGCGGTCAGCCCCGTGATCGCCGGGGGGCCAATGCGGAAGGCGGCTTCGTAGCCTTCCTCCACCAGGTCGACAAAACGATCGGTGAGGTGCAGGTCGATGTTCACATCGGGGTTGTCACGCAAAAACGCGGTCACCAAGGGCATCAGGCTGTAGGAGCCGAAGGTCACCGGGGCGGTGATTTTCAGCGTGCCGCGTGGGGTGTCATTCATGATCTGCGCCAGGGAATCGGCGGCCTCAGCCTCCGTCAGAATATGCTTGCAACGCTCGTAGTAAGCGCTACCCAACTCCGTCAGGCTTTGTCGGCGCGTGGTGCGATTGAGCAAGCGCGCACCCAGGCGCTGCTCCAGCGCTGTGACATGCTTGGCCACCATCTGCGCCGACATATTCAAACGCTCGGCGGCTCGCGCATACGAGCCCAACTCGGCGGCGACCACAAAGGCATTCATGCTCGAAAGACGGTCCATCATTCCCAACTCCCAGTAACGACACCCACGCCAATACGCTCGTTTATCACCCTGTGATTGTTAATCATCATAACCGCTCCCCTACTTTGCAGGAGCAAGGCCATGAAGATTGGCGTGATTGGAGCAGGTTTCATCGGACGCGCGGTGGCCCAACTGGCGCTGGCGGCCGGTCACGAAGTGATGTTGAGCAACTCCCGCGGCCCGCAGTCCATGAGCAGCGTACTCAGCGGCATCTGGGGCGTTAAAGTGGGCAGCGCGCAAGACGCAGCCAGATTTGGCGACGTGGTCCTCGTGGCGATCCCCCTGGAACATTACCGCAGCGTGCCCGCGCAGTGGCTGGAAGGCAAAACAGTGATGGACGCCAACAATTACTACCCCGAGCGCGACGGGCATATCCCTGAATTGGACCGTTTTGAAACCACCACCAGCCGGCTGCTCGCCGAGCATTTGCCGCATTCCCATGTGGTGAAAGTATTCAACGCAATCTTTGCACCGGACCTGACGCGGGACGCCCGCCCTCACGGCGCACCCGACCGCCGCGCACTGCCGGTGGCGGCGGATGACGCCGCGGCGAAAGCGCAAGTGATCGAGTTACTCGACGAACTCGGTTTCGACGCCGTGGATGCCGGTGGGCTGGATGAAAGCTGGCGCTTCGAGCGGGCCAAACCGGCCTATTGCGTTGTGCTGGACCGAGCCGGCTTGACGGCGGCGCTGGCGGCAGCCGAACGAACGGTTGAACTGCCTGCGGTGGAGCGCACCCACCCCCGCGCATAAACACGCGCCCACAAAAAGCCCGCTGAGCGTCATCGGCTCAGCGGGCTTTTTTTGACCGATCGGCCCCAGTCTCAGGGCCTGGTCTTACAGCGCCAGATCAGACGCCGGTTTGCTCGGCTCAGCCGCAGGCTTGGCAGCCTCGGTGGCCTTGGGAGCGGTCATCTGCGGAATCGCTGGTGGTGGAGTCAGTTGCAGGATACCGGCGGTGTAGGCCCATTCCTTGGCAACAGCCTCAGGACTGTCGTTCAGCTTGGTGCCGTAGCTTGGCACGATCTGATGCAGTTTTTCCTGCCAGGCCGGAGTCGCGACCTTGTCCTTGAACACTTTCTGCAGCACGGTCAGCATGATCGGAGCCGCGGTCGACGCGCCTGGCGATGCACCCAACAGGCCGGCGATGGTGTTGTCGGCGGAGCTGACCACTTCGGTGCCGAGTTTCAGCACGCCGCCCTGCTCTTCGTCACGCTTGATGATCTGCACACGCTGGCCGGCTTGCCACAGGCGCCAGTCGGACTGCTTGGCGTTCGGGAAGTACTCTTGCAGTGCCTTGAAGCGGTCGTCATCCGACAGCATCAGTTGCCCGGCGAGGTACTCGACCAGCGGGTATTCGCGAATACCGACTTTGGTCATCGGCCAGATGTTGTGGGTGGTGGTGCTGGTCAGCAGGTCCAGGTACGAGCCTTCTTTCAGGAACTTGGTCGAGAAGGTCGCGAACGGGCCAAACAGAATCACGCGCTTGCCATCCAGCACGCGGGTGTCCAGGTGCGGCACCGACATCGGCGGCGCGCCCACCGAAGCTTTACCGTAGGCCTTGGCCAGGTGCTGCTCGGCGATGGTTGGGTTATCGGTCACCAAGAACGAACCACCCACCGGGAAGCCCGCGTATTCCTTGGCTTCAGGAATGCCCGACTTTTGCAGCAGGTGCAGGGCACCGCCGCCGGCACCGATGAACACGAACTTGGCGTCGGTTTCGGTCTTGCTGCCATCTTTCAGGTTTTTGTAGCTGACACGCCACGAACCGTCGGCGTTCTTGGTGATGTCCTGCACTTCGCTCGACAGTTTCAGGTCGAACTTAGGCGTGGTTTGCAGGTGAGCGACGAACTGGCGGGTGATCTCGCCGAAGTTCATGTCCGTACCCAGCGGGCTCCAGGTGGCCGCGATTTTCTGGTTCGGGTCACGCCCTTCCATCATCAGCGGAACCCACTTGGCGATCTGCGCCGGGTCTTCGGAATACTGCATGCCAGCGAACAGCGGGCTCGCTTGCAAGGCTTCGTAACGCTTTTTCAGGAACTTGATGTTGTCATCGCCCCACACAAAGCTCATGTGCGGAGTGGAGTTGATGAACGAACGCGGGTTCTTCAGCACGCCCTGCTGGACCTGCCAGGACCAGAACTGGCGGGAGATCTGGAACGCTTCGTTGATTTCGACCGCTTTCGGGATCTCAACGTTGCCGTTCTTGTCTTCCGGGGTGTAGTTCAGCTCGGCGAGGGCCGAGTGACCGGTACCGGCGTTGTTCCAGCCGTTGGAGCTTTCTTCGGCGACGCCGTCGAGGCGCTCGACCATTTCCATCGACCAGCCCGGCTCCAGCTCGTTGAGCCAGACACCCAGGGTCGCACTCATGATGCCGCCGCCGATCAGCAGCACATCGACTTTCTTTGCCTCTTCCGCATGAACGGACGTGATCCCCATCGACAAAGCCAGCCCCAGCAGGGCCGTGTTTACTTTCTTAAACATCAGTAGCACCTATGATAAAACGCCATCCGCCCCACTGCCTCTGAGCCCGGGCAACCCTCGATCACGCGGCGTCAGGCAACGCAGCGCCGGGTTTGCACATTCACTCAAAGACCGCAGGGTGGGCACACAAGGCCGACGTATCGACCTCACTTTTATGTCCCTTCTGCGCTGACTTCTTATCATTATTGGCTTCAGCTACCTGGGCGACAGCCAGCCGCCGGGACGTATACGGGTGTACGTTCCGGAGAAAGACTAGACCAAGATGGCGCGCAGAATATCACGCCAACCGGCGATCATGCGCTGTTTGGCTAATTGACAGCTCTAAAATAGGCGTTTTGGCAAGGCTGATCGGGGTGAGTGTCAAGCCTGACAGACGCGACGTGAAGTCACAGGCATGGCTATTTGATAGCGTGCAGCCTCACGCGCCGGGGCCCCTCATGTGGGAGGGGGCTTGCTCCCGATAGCGGCGGTTCAATCAACACATCCCTGACTGCCCCACTGCCCCATCAGTCATCATGCAACAACCCAGAACCATACTCACCATAACTACTACCCAGCCCACTGCCGCCAAAATTCATCTTGGCGGCCTTGTTGGGGCTGTGGTCACCAAACGCCTGGCATCCCCCTGCAAAACAAGGGTCGCGACTCACGCCCGACGAATCCGACGAACAAGCGCTCAACAGCAACGCGCCGGCGATCATCACGACTTTGACAAGGTTCGAGATCATTTTTTCAGCTCCCTGTGGGTTCGGGGGTTTCCCATAGAGATGATCGTAGGCCTCAACGGCGCAGGGAATGATGAAACTTCGCCGGAAGACAGAATGGGTTCAGGTTGCCGCCTTGGGCTAAGGCGGCAGAGGTCGATTGTCAGGCTGTAGCCGGGCTGATGACACGAGCGACTTGGTCATGGGCCCGGTCAACGAGTAGCCCGCTCAGGTCGATCAGTTGCTGAATGCCCAAGACAATGGAGCGCTGGGACTCGTCGAGGTTGAAAGCCACGGTAGCGGCCATTTCGCTGGCGGACGCAAGGTTTTCGGAAGCGTTGGCCAGGAGGGTTTCGGTGTCTATGTCGGGGCTGACGAGGAATAGGTTGTGGGTTGGGTGTTCGTCAGGCGCATTGTCGGTGGATTGAGGCAAGTCACGAGCAATGGCACGTTGAGCTGTGGCGTGAAGCTTGGTATCGACGGGCGAAGGGTCGCGATCAATAGAGAGACTGGGCGTGTTGCTGTGCATGGGCGAAGCTCCAAATAGTGACGGGAGTTAAAACGCCTTTAGCGATACGGACTTCCACCTCCGGCCGCTGGATTGGCAGCGGCTTGAGGAGGTTAGCGGCGGGAGGTTTGAGGAGCAAGTCGAGAAGAATGCGGGATATTTCACCGACATTCCCGGCATATTCCACACATGGCAATGCCCCGCTCGAAGTGGTGAAGAGCACGGTATACACCTCCCCGACACCTAAGAAACATCCCCGATAAACTACGCCATTCGCCTCGTTGACTCAGATTGCCAATGTCCCTACAGACAGGTCCACTTTCCCGCCGTTTCTCTGTCGCGCCGATGATGGATTGGGCATAGTCCTCCCCCAACAACCTGCCCTCACGGGCTGAGCAGCTATAATCCTCTCGTCTTGTAGCAATTTCTAAGCAACTTGACATCACTGCCTGCCAAGGGCACTACCGGTACTATGCTTGTACTTTTTCTCGGGAGGAGCCGACGCCATGCTTGGTGATTATTCGCTGTCCGATGTACTTGAGAGGATGTACACCAACCAGCTTGCCTTGGAGGCAGCCTTAATGGAGCTGACACTACACCTGGAACAGCATGGCTCGTCAGAGGTTGGGAATAACGTTCGTGGGGCGCTTGACACGATTGGTGAAAACGCCGGCCACATCAAACAGGGCTTAGCCAAGCTCAGGGGTTCGAGTTCCGGCCAAGCCTAAGCCATCTGAGGTGTGCAGCCGGTAATCCCAACGCGGGCAGCATAAGGTGCTAGTAAGCAGCAATCGGCCAAAAGCAGCCCGTCAGGATCATGGCAAGCAGAGCTGAACAGTTAAGGCGTCGGGGCTCACTGTCCGACTTATTCAGGGAAAATCTTTCCCGCCGTTCGGGTACCGACACCTGCAGATGCGGCCCACAGCCATACGGCAGCCGTTTAGAACACCATACTTTTCGATGGCTTGTATCGCATAGTTTGAACAGGAAGGCTCAAATCGGCAGGCATCTCGCAATCGAGATGGAGCAACTCGCTGATAGCAGCGAATTGCTGAGACGGCGCAAAGCTTGATCATCGGGGCTTGCGCAAAGAAATCACGTAATAGTGGTTCAGCACGTTTTTCTTCCCCAGTAACGCGTCGAAGCATCCCGGTTTGACTGAAACGCCAATCGTGTCAATCCGATAGAACTCCCATCCATCCTCAGCATGAGTGTTGACCACATTTTGTAGATAAACAGCGGCCTCGTTCCCCCGGTGCTCCTTCGCACGAACTTCAATGTTTGGCGGCACTTGAACCATTTTGTAGATGTACATCCGTGATCACCTTATGAATGCTTGTATTCCCCCTGAATACAAAGCGCATTCGCTTTATATCTGGTTCCTAGCCGGATGAACAACCCGAATCGCACGCTCCCGGATCGGCCAAAAGCAGGCGCTCAAAAATGGCAGGTATTGCGAAGTTGGGGTCAGACCATAGGGTTGCGAGGAAAATGGCCCCCCGATGTTATTGCAGGACTCGGACCGTTACCTGCGTCCTGTGGCTAAACGGGGGACATTTCTCGCAGCAACTCGGCTCGCGATGAAACGGCAACAGACCCTAGGGCTGAAAGCGCGAGATGTTCTCTCGCAATGTCACGCTGGTGCGTGCCAGTCCTTCGCTTTCCTTCTGCGCGCTGCGGAAGGCTGCAGCGGATTGCTCGGCGCTTTCGCTGACGGTCACGATGCCCCGGCTGATCTGCTCGGCAACGGTACTCTGCTGCTCGGCGGCAGCGGCGATTTGGTGGTTCATGCCGTTGATCCGCTCGATCATGGTTACGATTGTGCTAACCGCGTCACCGGCCTCGGAAACGCCGGACACCGACTGCGCACTGGAGCGCTTGCCACCGACTGCTAATGGCCGATGCTGCCTGTCGCGAAGGGCCTAGGTGTCTAGGTTTTATCGTACTGTGACTGCCGGCAGCATGTTCGTCGGCGGTGTCATGAATACAACAAAGTTATGTTGGTTCTTAGATCTTGAAATAGCTCCCCAAATTTTGGCTCATCAGAGCAATGAAAAAGTGCAGAGTCGAAAATCACAGCTCTATTGCATTTGTAATCAATTTTCTCGTATGGCTTATTATGTATAAAGCTATGTATTAGTTTTTCATCGCCATTGTATTGTTGGAACGAGCAGTCTTCAGGGCGACTGGCGCTATATAATTTTAATCCACCTCCTGATTCTCCTAGTTTTGCCGAGTCATCAGTAATCCAAAAATTTATATTGATTTTCGCAAAGTCAGCATGCACTCCGACTCCTCGCGTCCCGATGACATTTCTGTATGCCCATACTTGACTCAAACAGAGTCCCCCTAGTAACTGGGGAAGTCGCGCAGATAGTTCAGTTGCTATTTGGTCTATAAGTGGGGTGCGAAAACCATTATGCTCATATGCGCCAAGGTATCCAAATCCTTTCTGAGCATCGTTAAACCAAATCCAAGATTCCAGAACATAATTTTGAAGTGCCTTCAATGTGTTTGGGGAAAGTAAGTCGTCGACAATCACATATCTGCACTCGGGCTGTGATCTAAAAAAAGTAGCCTCTTTCTCAGCCCAGTCTATGCAATTGAAGCATTCATTTGTTCGGTTGGCGGGAAAGACATTAACAACCCGCCTGTAAACTCTATGTAATAAACCAACTTCCATGGGGTCAAGTGTTGTTGCAATCCGTGCATCTATGCTAGGCCACGAGTAAAAATTTTGTAGAAAGTGTTTTTCAAATATTTCTATTAAAATTGAAACTTCAGCTTGATAGGTTTTATCAACTACCTCTATATCTATCAAATGTTGGAGCTGAAGGGTGTCGTGAACTATACGTGCCGGAGTAACATATGAGAAAGGTAGCATTCGACTTTCTGTTGGTTGAGTTGGTGACATCAGCGCACGATTTAATGCCGATTTAAATTTGTCATACTGACCGTCTCGTAGCATGGCGGTAGCCAAAAGATAGTTACTGTCTTGGAGTGCGCCAACTTCAATATGCATGGTTTCAAGTGTTTGAGCTGCATCTTTAAATAATCCGCTTTGAATGAATAGCTCAGCAGCGAGGTAATAGGCTGCGTCATAATTTGGCCAAAGTTCATTAATTCTTTTTAGTATTCTTGTCGCTTTTGTTGTTTCACTTGAGTTTTTGAGATTGACTGCTTCAATCAGCATGCTTACAGGATTGATATTAGTCATTGTTTGTGTCATCCAAGTTTGACGCAATTAGCTGTAGCATTTTTATGCTTGGAGTATAAAAATACTCGCCGCCCTTTATGGTGGTTACATTCCCGAAAGAAAATTTTATTTTGCTTATAGGTGAAGGCCATGGCTGCGGCCACTGTTGATTTAATGAATTTTGAAGGTCCCACAGGCCGCTAATTCCATCTTGGCCGACCATTTTTATTGGCGACTCAGAGCTGCGAGGGCTGTTCAACCACGCGCCTTGTATTTTCTCAAATTGAGTAGAGATATCCCGCTGAAAACAAAAGAATAGAAGTCCGCATGTAGACGTTTTGTTGGAGTTTCCGTAGGGAATACCTCTCCTCACAATTCTTACATCCTCCGCTGGTATTCTAGGATTTGATTTTCGAATATGACTGTGCAATGGACACTGCATGCCATCTAAATCGTCGGCGAACGTGAATGAGTTAATGTCTCCCGACATTACTTTCACAGTTGGATCGCCTTCAGGGAAACGACCCATAGCTAATGAACCTGCAAGCTTTTCACTAGCACCGATGGCCTGAGAAAGTTCAGATTCCAATTTTTTAAAAATTGACATGTTTTGTTCAATTTTTCTATAAACACAATAACTCCCGAAGCTGGAAGTAATCGGAGCCTCTGAGACCAATACAATGTCATGAGGATCATAAGAGTTGTCATAGATATGACTGCTCTGGCTCTCTATTTGATCCTTGAAGAATAAAGGTTGACTAATTCCGTCTCTGAATCCAAAGTGCTCGATAACTTCTCCCTGGGAATTCCTGAGCATTTCACCACGTTCTATGTGAACTTCCGCGCCTTCGCCAAAATAAAACGAAACGCTATCTTGTTGATCCGCGATTTTTTGTTCAAGTTTTTGCTGGTCTGAGCATGCAATTTGGATGCAGCAGTGAGGACTGGATTTATAAAATGGATCCCAATTTACGGTGCCTCTTTCCCCTAGGCGTAACATTGAAGTTTTCATCCCGTCTCGAAAAGCGACTTCACGAGGTATTAATCGAGCAGGTATTTTTAAGGCTTTGTAGGCAAAAATGCTTAGCATAACGCTGAGGATGACTGAATCCTCTATTAGCAGCGTCTTATAATTTTTGATTTGTTCTAGTTGTTGTGCAGCAGATGTGACTTTTAAGCTATGGAGCCACTTACCTACTTGTATTCTGTTTAGAAGGGCTAGGTTCCATGTTATGAATAAATACGCGACAAAATCTCTTCCATGAGATTTTAATATTCCCGCCTGGACCGAATCAAGTAATGTGGTAGTTGCTTGATCATTGGGGTCAAGCCCCTCAAATCTCTGGCTATCTCCTGAAGTGATCATCAATAGTGCTCCGAGCAGAAAGACGCTGCCTTGTGATCTTATCAATTGTCTCTTTGCGATTCTCCGGAATTAGCATTGTCAGTATTGCGGGAACTAATTCTTCACCTGTCTCGGTCAGAGAGTAGCCATCCGTAGTTCTAGCACACAAACCTAATGATACTAAATTCTCTATCTTCTCAAAGCACTCAATGTCATTGGAAATCACTTTTTCGCTAACGTATCCCTTTCTTGGCCAAGTCACACGTTCACGCTCGTCAAGCGAATAGGTAGTGAACGTTGTTGCCGGAATTATTTTCTTGGATGTTAGATCGCTGTACTGCTTAGGTGTAGTGGAGGAGCCCCACATTGCTCCGGAAAAAAAAGACTGTGCTCCTCTGCCGAACCCTAAAACCTGACCATTATTCCAACCGTAGTAGCATTCATCGTAGTTTCCTGGCCGATTGACTAGATTATTTTCAATCGAAAAGTCTCGTCTGAATTTGGTATATCCCATCATGCTAAATTCTTTATTTAAAAATTTTTTTACAAAGCTCCGCATTTTTATAGCTTCGGAGGGCTCAATAGGTTCAACACCATACGCGGACAGTGCAGCTAAGAAGCTAGGAGAGGCATCAAGCGCCTCAAACAAGAACGCTTCAATAGCATTTGGCCGGATTCTTTGCATTAGCTCTTCAAGATCATTTCGCAAGGCATCCAATGTCTGACCTGGCCATCCGAAGATGAAATCAACCATTACCTCTTCAAACAAAGGCGATGCTAATGCATACACAGTTGATAGAGTTTCCAGTGTTGGTTTGAGGTTAAGAATGCTGCGCATATTGGGATCCATTGTCTGGATGCCATATGAGAGCCTGTTAAATCCGAGAGATGCTATCTCACTTAAATACTTTGGTCGCCTCAGAGAGTTCGCCTCACCCTCAAAAGATATCTCAACAGCTAAATTAGTGTCGAAGTTGCTATTGATAGCATCAAGAATTATTTTGATTTGGCCAATTGAAAGGACGCTGGGTGTGCCTCCCCCGAAATAAATGCAACTGACTGTGCGTAATTCGCGAGGGATATGGCTTGCAACAAATTCTATTTCAGAAGTAAGAAGGTTTACATACTCGTTTATTTGCTCATAGGGACCAACCTTTTGCTTGATAAATCCGCAGAATTGACAGAGGCTTGGACAGAACGGAATATGTATGTATATCGCTAGCGGCTTTTTTAGCCACTGCGAATTTGCACCGTCAAGACTCGAAAGGTGGGACGCTACCGAAATACTTGGCGCCAGTCCCTCTCCGGACACTTCGAGCGGGTATGCGTAAAGTGTTTCCTTCGGAAATATAAGCCCGGGGGACATATCAGCTATCCTTCTGGGTATCTATGTTGCCCGCGTCAACTAGAGGGTTCGCAACTGCACTGCTTCCGCCTGAGTTCTGCGCGTCTTGTTTTGCCTGTAGCTCCGCTACGGCCTCTTTCAGACCGGGCCAGCGCTCCAGTAATATAGGAGACAAAGCTAGTGAAGGGTACATTTGAAGTAATAGGTTACGGTCTTTCCATGTCCAGCCCATGTCATTCACTCCTATGCTCAGACAATGTCATTATTAAATTCCCATCTAACCCCGAACGGGTCTATAAGTTGGAACTTTGATCGCTGATCGAAAGTCTTTGCTAAAGCTTCTAGTACTACGTCGTTTTGATAAAGCGCGCTATTGCTCGTTGCGCCAATGTCCCCGGGTTTCAAGGCTGACAAAAACGTAGGGTTACTTATCAATGTAATTTTGTATTTTGATGTGTAATCTTGAGCATAGGCCAAAAGATGAGCAAAGGTAGCATCTAAGTCTTTCACTCTTACAGATAAAGCTCCTGTGCCATTAGAAAAGTATTGCGAGAATCCTGAAGTTAGCCTGGGTTCGAACTGCGTAGGCATTTGAGCATTTGATCCGTCATATACTCCACGTATTCGAACCTTTACTAGTTTAATTGTTAATGTATCTGGCCAAGTGAGGAAGCGAAGGCTTACTCGAAAGTCATCAACATTTCCAAACCAGCCATAATATCTAGCAAGTCCTGGATTGGCCAAGTTGTCATGGCTTTGCATTTCTACGAAATCTAAAACTTCTCTGTAGAACTCGCTGGCATAGTCGATATCGTCGACAATTATGTGAACGTGGGCTAAGTCAACACACTGAATTCGATCAGGCATACGTGCTCCATTAGTAGACTGTATGTCCCTTTAGATTATTAAGGATTTAATGGTTGCTAGTGGGTTTAGCAACTCATTGACAGCTTAGGGTTTAGTCGAGATTTACGGTGTTGGCAATTTTTTTAAAAAGAAAGTTATTTCTGTTTTTTTTTACTATAATTTTAGGTTTTTCTTTCGCTTTAGAAAATTAATGGAATTTCGGTGCCATTTCTGTGTCGGGAGTAACTGTTCTTAGCCTTTAGCTGAATTGGTGGCACGCCGCTTTTCACGATTGCTACCTATGGCGAAGGGCTGCAATTGGCCCAGAGTGTGTAAAAACGCTTCGCCAAAATTGAAGTGTGCGCGTCTACGTTAAATCTGAAATTTATCGGCAAGTCTGCAGATGTGGATTTCGCGTAGAAACGCGATTTCCAGTCCGGTTTGGAGTACCTGACGCGCTCAAAAACGTTTTACACAGCCTGGGCCGATTCCTGCCCTCGGTGAAGGGCAGCTTTGGGTCGGACGCAGCCACACAGAAGGCGGGTAATTAAGCTGGCGCCAGCAATCCAGCCGAAAATCGAATCAGAACAAGCCTCCAAACGCCGATGGTTCCCAGTTCATGATCACCAACTCACCGCTAATCTCAGCCTTCCCCTGCCGCTGATTGGTCGTGGAGTAGCGTATATCCAAAGTTTCGAAGTGAAAGCCCTCGAATACCCGCCGGATGTCCGGGTGATCGTTGATGCTGACCATCACCTTGCCTTTACACCGTCGCATGAAGTCGGCCATGCGCTCGTAGTTTTCAAAGGGGAAATCCACGCCATAGCCCGCTGTCTGCCAGTAAGGCGGATCCATGTAGTGAAAGGTGTGGGCGCGGTCGTAGCGTTCTGCGCATTCAAGCCAGGGGAGATTTTCGACGTAGGTCCCGGACAGCCGTTGCCAAGCGGCCGAGAGATTCTCCTCGATCCGCAACAGATTGATGGCCGGGCCAGTGGTGGCAGTACCAAACGTCTGCCCGGTGACCTTGCCTGCAAAGGCATGGTGCTGCAGGTAAAAGAATCGGGCGGCGCGCTGAATGTCAGTGAGGGTTTCCGGGCGGGTCATCTTCTGCCACTCGAACACCTGCCGAGAACTGAGCGCCCATTTGAACTGGCGGACGAATTCTTCCAAGTGATTCTGCACCACGCGGTACAGCGTCACCAGGTCGCCGTTGATGTCGTTGAGGACTTCAACCGGCGCGGCCTGAGGACGCATGAAGTAGAGCGCGGCGCCCCCGGCAAAGACTTCCACGTAGCATTCGTGGGGAGGGAAGAGCGGGATAAGGCGGTCGGCCAGGCGGCGTTTGCCGCCCATCCAAGGGATGATGGGTGTAGACATATAAAAGCAAGACCTTTGCTGTATGGATAAACAGTGCTAGGCTCGCTCCGCTTTGTGCACGAAGCAGGAGCCTTGGCTGGACTTGCAGGGACGTTCTGCGGGGAAGGTGGCCGGGCTGGATGTTGACGCATCCTGCCCGGCCGCTCCTTTTACTTCGGTGTAGAGACTTCTTTTGCGTAGGCCTGACAGGCCCGTAGGGCGATCAATCCTTGGTCGCCGGCATCGGTGATTCCGATAATTCGCTGAGCATGCGCTGGGTCAAGTTGGGCTCTTGTGGAGCCATGAACCACGCGGCCGGTGGCGGTGGTGGCTGGCACTGAACAGCCGCTGGCGGCGTCGGTGGCGGCGAGTAAGACTGACAGCCGCAGATCAGCAGTAGCCAGGCGATCACGCAGACGAGCCTGCTTCGTTTGCTCATCAGTCAATTCCTTGTAGTGGGTTTCATCTTTGTCCTGCAGGCGTTGCTCCAGAGCAAAGCGCTTGTCCTGCTCGGTGCGCTGCAGAGCGGCAGAGGCTTGCGATAGCTCGTTGAGGGTGTCCGCATGCAGCCGGGCCTGGCGCTCCAGCTGCTGGCCGTAACGCCATCCTTGAACGGTCCAGGCCAATGCAGCAGAGCCGGCCGCCAACATCACCAGCAACAAGCCAACAGCAGCGATACGGAACTGCTCAGGGATCAGGTCGAAGAGACGCATAACACTGCCCTCGCCCTGGCCCACAGCTGCAGCCGATCTTCCAGTCCGTTGAGCCCGCCATTGATCCGGCGGGTGATGGTGTTGAACTGATCTTGATCAGCGAGTGCATTCAATGCATTCACGGACCAGAACCACGCAGCTGACTCTGCCGCCCACTGCGGCTGCTCGAGCAGCTCAGGCGTGCCAAGCAATCGCTCATCGCCGAACAATGCCAAGCTGCAGCGCAGGTAGTTGTCGTGGCCGGTGATCTGGATCAGCCCGCGCCCTCGATAGCGTTGGCCGTCACCGTCGGCTGCAGGCGTGTTCCCCAGCTTGGCCGCAAGCGCGCCGGTGTCGTACTTGCTGAGGTATTGACCACTCCCCAGCTCACGCACGTACTGCAACTGGCCCGACTCGTGGCCGATCTGGGCGAGGAATGCCGCCTGGCGCTTCGGTGTGTCGATCTTTCGATTCGCCATGGCCGCGTTTAGGGCGGATACAAAAACGCCGGCTTGGCGGCCGGCGTTCGGGAGGATCTGCAGCAACTGCTGCTGGGTGATGGGCATACAAGCTCCTAACATGAGTAGCCCGCACTTGGCGGGGGTTGTGGTGCGCGACCGCTAAGCCAGGCTGACGACTTTGACTGGCTTAGCGGCTTTCTTCGTTTTCTTGCCTTTGGCTTTGGCCTTGCCCTTTTTACCGCCGTTGCACTCGACGGTGGTGGACCAGCCGGCTTGGGTGAATGTCTGCTCGACTGAATCCACCAGGTACTCGCCATCGAGCCCCACCTTGAAGCCCTGGGCGTTGATAGAGCGCTCCGCGAAAAGATCCGTGCGCCCGACCATTTCCAGGCGCACTCCCGCCGTCGAGCGGTTGAACGCAGCCAATCGCGCCTTAGCCGCTGACTCGGCGGCGGTCTTGTTCGGGTGAATATGGCGGTCGGTGTGAACTGCCGGCAGGCCATCCGGCACGTCGTCATTCTCCAGGGAGACCACTGACAACTTGCCCGTCTTCTTGTCCTGATGCTTGGCCGCCACGGTCTTGTGCGCGTTACGGTCGCCCAGGCGAAACTGCCAGCGGCTTACGTCGCTGCGCGTGATGGTGATCGCGCCAATCACCTTGCCGCTGGCACTCAGGCCCGCTTGGCGCTGCATCACCATCAACTTACCGTCACCCACCTTGGCGGTGCAGTCGTATTGCTTGGCCAGGCGCGTGACAAAGCTGAAGTCAGATTCGTGGAGCTGGTCAGCCCGGGCGACTTTCGTAGCGATGGTGCAGGCTGGGGTCCAGCCGTTACGGGCCGCGATATCGGAAACGATTTTCGACAGCGGCACGCCTTCCCAGCTGCCGCTGCGGATCGATTTACCGGTACCGCGCATGTCGCTCGCCTTGCCACGGATAACGATGGTGTCCGGCGGGCCGGATACCTCGATTTCATCGACCACATAGAGCCCCAGGCGCACCAGGGACGTTTCGGCATAGCCCAGGTAGACCTCGATCCCGGCGCCGCGTTTGGGCAGCGTTACCAGGCCGTCGCGGTCATCAATACGCAACTCAAACTCGTCCGACTCCATGCCGGGCTTATCCGTGGTGCGCAACAGCAAAAGCCGATCGTTAATCAGCGACGTAATGTCGGAACCGTTCGCGACGATTCTAAATTGGGGAGTCATAGGGCATTGGCCAATAAAAACCCGCACTGGGCGGGCTCTAGGGAAAGGAGGCGTTACGCGTAACGGAACAAGGGCGCAGCCGATAGAACTGAATCAATCCCACAGCGCCACTTGCTCATCCACGGGACCTGGCAGATCCGGCAAGAAAATCACCACGCCGGCACGGTAAGGCTGATCCTCATCCGCCAGCCCCTGATTGGCTGCCAACACGGCCTCGACACTGCCCACCAGATGGCCATAAAAGTTATGGCAAATGGTGTCCAACAGATCGCCGTCAGATGTTCTGCATGTCGTCGCCATAGCGCACAAACTCCAAGGTAAACGCCTGTTTTCGGGGGATACCGCCCTGCATCAGCGCGCTTTGGTCTTCGTCAATGGTCTTGAGGCACCAGGTGCCCAGCACAAAGCCATAACCCGTGGTCAGGGTCACCGGCTTAAGCTGTGAGCCTATTGAGCGCAGCGTATTGAGCTGTTCCAGCCCGCCCCGGTAGCCCGGAAAAATATCGCCCTTGAGCGTGATTTTCTCATCACCCATGCCCACGGCCTGCTGGGCAGACCGACGCGTCAGGCGTTCCTGGGAGGCCCAGCGGTATTCGGTCGAGCGGCGCAGCGAATCAAAGGCAGCCGTATCAAGGTTGAAGTAATACGGCTGCGCCTTCGAGTCCAGCGGCTGAATGATCAGCAGATGGGGAAAAGGCTTTACCGCCTCTTTTGCCGGCGTCGAATCCGTGGCAAATGCGCCGGTGGGCAGGATGTTGGCCAGTGACGGGTCAATCTTGCCGGCGATCTTGTTGATCGCTGTAGCAGCACGCCCGGCCTGCTCTTTCAAGGTGCCCAGGCGTTCGTCTATCTGCGACAGGGCGCGCGTCGCACGGTTGTAGGTGGCCACCACCTGGCCAACCTTGGCCTGGGCGGTGGCAATGCCACGCATGACGCGCTGAAGCTTTGCCCCTACGGCCGGGCCAATAAACGGCAGATCCTCCAGCTCGTTGGCGGCGCCGGTGATTTCGCTGATTGCACCATTTACCGGCCCCATCATGCCGTCGATACTGCGCCGGCCCGCCTCCCCGGCCGAGGCCAGATACTTCAGGCCGGACTGTAGCTGTGCCAGTGATTCCATGATCCCCCCCTTAGATGTGCGGCGCGTCGTAAAGCTTGCGGTTTTCGAGCTGCTGGGCGATTTCCCGGCGGTGCTGCTCCAGCAACGGCTGCAACTTGGCCGCCAACTCGTTCGGATCTTTCACATCGCCTTGCACCGTCAGCGTGAAGGGCGCGGTAATGTCCACCTTGGGCTCGATCTTCGCCGGCTGCACCTTGGCGACCACGGCCGCCGCTAGCGGCCCAGCCGTCGCATCTGCGACGGCCTGGGGCATCATCATGGAACGCGCAGCATCACCTGGGTTGACCGCGCCAGGCGTTGCCGGCAATGCACCCTGGCCCGGATTGGTCAGCATGAGAGGCCCCGTGCGCGACGGAGCGAACGACTTGGCGATATCCCCCAGCACCGGCGGGATGTCTTTGCCGGCATCCTTCATCATCAACGGGCCGGCCACGGGCATGACCTTCTTGCTTTCGTCAGAACCAAACATCGACTTGCCGATGGCACCGCCCAGGGCGTCACCACCCAAGCTCCCAAGATAGCCACCAATCAGCCCCCCCAAGATGGTGCCGATTACCGGCACCGCCGAACCGATGGCCGCACCGGCCGCAGCGCCGGCGAGCGTGCCGGCAAGACCGCCTGCCGCTGCGCCATAGCCTTCGGCTTTTTCATCTTGGGTTTCAGCGTTGTCGTAGGTATCTTTGACCTTAAAACCGGCCTCAACCAGCGCCAGCACTGCCGGGCCTTTCACCCCAGCCCCAATACCTCGCCCCGGACTTCGGCCGCCACGGCCGGCGCCCTTGCCCTTCCCTTTCCCATCCTTGCCGCCGGCATCATCGGCGCCGATATCCATACCGCCAGACCCACCAACAGGCATGTTGGTGACAATGACTTTTTGCGGGATATTCGGGTTACCCATCAGCGAGCCGCGCCCAAGGTTGAGCAACCCCTTGGCAATCTTGAATCCGCTCATAGCGGTCTGAAACGCGATCACAGCGGCCACAGCGGCGCCGATCCCGGTCACAACCCGGGGCGACTCATCCGACAGCTTGGCCAGCCCCTGGGTGACATAGGCCAACCCATCCGCCACCTTGTCAGTGACGGGCCGGAATGCGTCACCAATGGCGCGCATGGCTTCGTCCATGCCCTGGGCCATTTCCGCCCATTTCTGAGCCGACGCCTGCCGGCGTTCCTCAAGGTTCTTATCAAGGATCCCAGTGGCCGAGGCCGAGTCTTTCTTGAGCTGGGCATACAGCTCTTTGTTCTGCATGTAGGCCGTCAAAGCACCCTTAACCTGCATGTCCGCGAACAGATCCCCGGTGCGCAACGCTTGCTCCAGGGATGCAATCATGGCCTTGGCTTTCTCGGGGTCAGTTTCCTTACTGATCTTGGCTGTAGCAGCTGCCATCGCGGCGGCCTTCTTCGGATCCGTCGCCGCAATGTACTTCTGTGCCAGCTCAAAGCTGGATTCCAAGGTTGATTTACCGTTCTGCAGGCCGGTATTCATCGACCCTTGGTAATCAATCCCGGCATCCTTGTAGGCCTTGACCGTTTCGCCAGAACCGATTTTCTCCATCCAGTTCTTGAGGTTATTGGCCGCTTCGTCGGCGCCGCCGGCGGTCTTCATTTGAACCTGAAGCATTGAGCCCAGTTGCGTGACCGCATCCATGCCAGTAATGCCGATCTTGCCCATGCCTGCCAGCAACTCGGGAAACCAGCGCGCCATGTCAGCCGCTTCAAAACTACCCGCCTGGCCCTGATAGGCGATGGCCTCCAGTGCCTTTTGCATCACGGCCGGGTCGGAGATTTTGGCGTTCTGCCCCAAGGCGTTAATCATGCGGGCCGTTTCGCCGCCATCCGCCCCCTGCCCTACGGCAAATTTGGCCGCCACTGGTGCGTACGACAGCGCCTTATCCAGCTCCATGCCGGCCCCCACCAGGGCGTTGACCACCTCGGCCACCTGATTGCGGGCCATGCCGGAATCGCGCGACGTACCAATAATCGTCTTGGCCATCTGCGCTTCTTCGGGCTTGTTGGCAATGTTCGCCTTGATCGCAATGTCACGAATGATCGCGCCAAAGTCCGCGCTAACCTTCGTCGGAATGGCCATCGCTGCCGTCGCCGCCGCTGCCTGGCCAATGCTGCTTTTCATCTGCTGTTTACCAGCATCGAGCTGCATATGGCCCTTGGCTTTAAGCTCGGCTTTTGTCGCCACCTGCCCCATGGCCGAATAAGCCTTGGTCAGGTTGCGCACCTCAACGCCCTGCTTGCGCAGGCCGTCCAGATTATTCTCAAGCTTTCGCCGTAGCGCGTCCGCACCTTTGTCGCCAGCCATGTGCGCCTTGCGCCATTCGTCACGCAAGCGCATGGTTTCGCCAATGGTCTTTTCCAGCACCCGCGCGCGGGAACCTTGTTCCTCCAGCTTCTTGATTTTGTTGCTGACGTCCTTGAACGCCGCCCCTACCGTCGAGCTGACGGCGCCGCCAATCACCAGGCCGAGAGCAAGTTTGTTCGCCATATGCACGCCCTATACGTCGGTTACATCAACAGCGGCTCAGTCCGTGAGCCACCAAACCATTACGTTAAAAGGCATGGCCAGGATCTCGGCAGACGAGAAACCCGTCTCTTTTGCCAAGCGCTTGGCCAGCACCTTAAGCGTGCCCTCGTTACACGTCGTCTTCTTCAACCAGGCGAAAATAGCCCGCCTGAAGGCGCATGTAGTCCTTGTATTTGAGGGCAGTGAGTTCGGCCTCGGTAGCCATGAGCAGGCTGCAAAACAAGTTCAGCTCCACCTTTTCATGGTCACCATTGCCAGCGATCTTGGCGGCCATAACATCCTTCACGCTGGGCGCCCGCATCATCAGCTTATCGGTCACAACCCCATTGAGATTGGCCTTATGCTTGAGCGTTACGGTAACGCCGTCGTCGCTCAGGACCAGCCAGGATGGCAGCGGCGCTGCAAGAGAATCGGTCATGTCATCAATCCTTAAAGGCCCAGGGCCGAACGTTCAGCGGCCAGCTGATCAACACCGTTGATCAGCTGCACCATGTTTGCAAAGTCGATTTCAAACATCACACGACCGTCGATTTCGAGCTTGTAGTAAGTGACGGCCACGGCGTGCTTGATTTCGGCCTTATCGCCCGGCTTCCAATCGCCCATGTCCACCTCTTTAAGCGAGCCGCGCAGGGTCACCGTTACCGCCTTGACGGTGCCCTTCTGGCCCTTGAACGCTCCACGAAAAACGAGGTTGCACGCGGTCTGATCCGCCAGACCGAAGAACTTCAGCGCCTCTTTACGCACGCCGTTGGTAGTGAATGCCGCTTCCAGCTTCTCCAAGCCAGTGGGCAGGTCGACAGGGCCGCTCATACCACCGCCCCGGTATTCGTCGCTCTTGATCGCCAGCTTGGGCAACGTCATCGACGGCACATCACCGGAAAAGCTCACGCCGTCACAGAACATGACGCAGTTGGTCAACATTTCAGGAATCATTGCTCGGCCCCCTTAGGCTGCTTCAAGTACTTCGGTCAGCCACTCGTTGGTGACCTCGATCAGGAAATTCGGGTTCTCGGCTGGCGGCACGTCGGTGAAGCGAATGCGCCAGTAGACTTTGCCCTGCTCCAACTGGGAGGCCGTGTTCATTTCGGTGTCTGCGTACACCTCAAAGTTGATCACAGCGCCAGCGTTTTTCTGGTCACGCATGAAGGCCTGAAGCCCTTCGGTCACGTCCGACACATAGGTTTTCGTGATCGAGCGGTCTACCGCCCACTTGTGGCCGGCCTGGATCGCATCCATGAGGATGTCGCAAGTTCGCACGCGGGTGACAAACGACCATTTGGCATCGGCCGAGCAGGTGCGGTTACCCCACAGTCGGTAGCCGCCGTCACGGATGATCGTGGTGATGTTCGCGTTATTGAGCAGGTTGGCCCGACACGTTGCGTCACCGTCCAAGTACTCCACCGGGCGGGTGGTACCGGTGATACCAACAAACTCTTTGTTCGACGGCGACGCCCAGTAGCCGTATTCCGCGTCGGTCCAGGCAAACAGGCCTGCCACCCAGGCCGAGGCTGGGGCATCAACGGTCGCGTTTTCGACGGTGCTCCAGAACTGCAAGCCAGGATCCACCAGGTAAATGCGCTTACTGCCGAAGTTCAGCGCGTAGGCCATGGCGGCCTCGTCAGTCGTGTTCGGGCCATCAATGATGGCAATCGCCCGCAGCTTGCCGGCCAGGGCATCCATGGCAGTGGCCACCGCCTGGATGGCCGAGTGCCCTGGGGCAATCAGCAACTTGGGCTGGGCGTTGTGTCGGCTCTTGCCGTCCAGCAGCGCCTGAAGGCCCGCGCGCTGTCCATCCGCCAGAACGCCACCGATGATGGCGGACGTTTGCAGCGCGGCGTCAGCGAGCTTAGGGACGCCAACTGCGACGATTACAGCCTTCGCCCGCACATAGATCGCCTGACACGCCCGGGTGATAGCCGAGTCAGCCCCGAACGCGGCAATAGCCTCACGCTCGGACGTGATCAGCTTAAGCTCACCAGCCTTGGCACTGCCGCCACCCAGTACGCCAGGGGTGAAGGTGTCGCACAGACCAATGATCGAGGACGACGGGAGCGAGATAGTGCGCGCCCCGGTGTCGATCAGCGAAGTGGTGATGCCGTGAAAGAAACTCATAAGGGTCAATCTCCAGAAACGAAAAAGCCCCGCATGAGCAGGGCCGTAGGTTGTTCGAGTTAGCTGTACTTGGAGCGCCCCCCAAAAAAAGGTAAGGGCGACTACACCGACTCGGCGGCAAGCCAGGAAGGCAAAACAGGGCGATGAGCAGACGCTGGAAACAGCGAGCCGTTAGGCCAATTGCGCAGCTCGCTTCGGTAAGCCTGCAACTGGCTGTACTGCTCGGAAGTTAAAGTGGTCACTTCCGAAAGCTCCAACTCGTCGCGGTGACGCATAACAAGAGGGTCAGTGAGTGCCAATTGTGCATCCCGCCAAACGCGCTCTTTCGCCTGTAGTTGATCCAGGGAGGGGCCAGGACGATCAGCAAGTTCCGGCATACCGTCCTCGCCTTTGACGATTACAAAACCAGCCTCTAATCCCGCAAGCAAAGCTATACGCGTTTCCTGATCGACCTCGACGGCATCGGGCGGAATAACTTGATTGTATTCAGGGCTAAACCAACCCGACAATTCGTAGCAGTAATAAAACCGCATATTTAATTACCCCAAGCCAAGTAATACAGCGTCTGATTACCTGCGCCACTGCTGGAAGAAACGTCCTGAGTTAGCCTGATCACTGATTGAGATATAAGCCCCGCATAAGCGCTATAGTTGCCATTGTTGTTCCATCCCGACACACCCATTCCAGCAATAGCCCCTCGAATACTGTTGAAAGAAATAGGCAGCGTCACGTCAGTGGTTCCCTCAGGCGCGACCACTGCACTACCGAACTGAATGATGAAACCTCCCGGCGTATCAGGAATCCGAATAAAGTCATTTGCCGAAAACGTGCGTTTGGGAAATAGGGTCGATATCAAGCTCTGAACAAACTGGGTGTTGGCAATTTGCTCATTGTTAGAGCCCTCGCCAGACAGCGGAGCGGTTGGAGCTTTCGGCTTGCCTGACAGAAGAGGACTGTTCAAGGGAGCTTTGGCCGCAAGAGCATTGTTTATGGTGGTGGCAAAGTTTGGGTCTTGGCCCAACGCATCGGCTAACTCTTTGAGCGTATCCAGCGCGCCAGGTGCCGAATTGACTAACGCCGCGATGGCCGCTTGAACGAACGCCGTATTCGCAATTTGGTCGTTATTCGCCCCGACAGCAGGTGTAGGCGCCTTGGGAACTCCCGAAAGCGCTGGGCTTGCGAGCGGTGCCAACAACTCCATGGCGTCGACCAGCTTTTTCAAGGTGTTCAGCGAGCCGGGGGCGCCACCCACAAGCGCGGCAATCGCAGCCTGGACAAATGCCGCATTAGATATTTGCTCATCGCTAGTACCGGGTAAAGCTGTCGGCGCCTTAGGTACTCCCGACAACTTCGGGCTATCGAGCGGAGCGGCGTCAACCAATCCGTACCCTGCAAGCGTCGTCGGATTACTACCACCAAGCACCCTGCCCATGCTATCGACGGTAACCGACCGATATGTGCCGGCATAAACTCCGCTTCGACCAGCGAGCTTTTCGAAAAACAGCCGAGAGGTTCCCAGCACAATCGGGCCGTCAGACGTAAGCTGAAAAATACTGTCTCCGTTTGCCACACCTTTTTCGACCGGCACCATAAGGCCCGGCGTGATTTCAATGCTTACATCTGCATCCTGTGACCTGGCCCAAGCGCCGCTGTGAGAAACGATGTAAATGCCATTATCCTTGGCTTCAAGCTGATCTTTAACTAGCACCCTGGCCTTGTCAGCGGTCGCCTCACCGTCAACTATTTGAGACCCACTGAGCGTGATGGGGCCAGTAGTTGCCAACAGCACAGAGTTTTTAAAGTCCTGTTTGTTGAAAGCCTCAGCAACAGCCAGGTCGACATACTCACGCGTCGCCAGCACCACCGCCGGATCAATTTTAAGAACGATGTTTCCAGTGCTGGAAACGATGAAATTCATACGCACAATCTGCGTGCGCCCCGACCCCTGGGATAGCACTGGCTTGAAGCTAGGTGCGCAGTTCGAAACAGCCACCAGATCGCCGTCCGCGTCATACACGCCTATTTCACGAATCCAGAAGCCACCCACATCCGGCGGAATTACTTGTTCTGCGATGATAACGGCGTCATTTACTGGATCGACGCGAACCTGATTAAGCGGTGCACGACGACGCTCATTAATGAGCTTTGTTTGTGTGCTGCTGGGAATCGGATCTGTACCATTGGCATCGCCAACACCCAAGGCTGTAAGGCTCCAGGCCGTACCAAGGGCATTAGCATTAGCGAGTTTGGCAGCACCCACGTTCGTGAGGATCGCCATAAATTGCGAGTTTTGATCAATCATGAATACACATCCAGAGTGTCTATGCTGTGCTCACGACCGGCCGCACTGATATAGCTGGTCACGTCGATATCACGCTGTACTGGTGGATAGACGTCGATTACGTCGCCGTCATAGAGGGCAACGCCGATATTTACGGCGCCACGCGTTTCAAGGCTTATCGCAAGGCCTGTCATATGCCGACTGACGGGCTTGGCGTCATCAATGAGCCGGGCAAGCTCTTCGTACATTTCTTCGGTAATACCGGTGTCCAGAACGCCGACTTTCAGCGCGAACGTACCGGGAACACCCGCCGGCACCGTCTGCCACCATTCAACGACTTCAATCAGATAACCCAGCGGCTCGACAACGCGGCGCAAAGCGCCAATCGTGCCCTTGTGCTTATGGATGTAATACGAGGCCTTGATAGCGGCACGCTTGGTCGCATCGCTCCACCGATAATCCCAGCGGTCGACCGACCAGGCCCACGCCAAATGCAGCAGCAAGTGAGCCGGACATGTATCGGCGTTGTAGAGCGTGCGCAGCGGAACAATGGTTTTTTCGTAGAGCGCCGTCTCAATGGCCCGCTCTAGCTTGGTGCTATTGCTGGGCAGTAGGCTTTTCATCCGCCAACCTCACGCTGTAACCAGTGCAGTACGCGGCCTGGGCTCTAGTAGGAGCCAAGTCGACCCACCCAGGCAGATCGACACGGGAAACGCCGGCAACATGCACCTGGGCGTCTACAGCAGAACGGGCCACCTCAACGCCAAGACGCTTGCGGGGGTTTACCCATTTCGAAAGGCGGCTTAGGGCTTCGGCCAGAGCCGCGTCACCTTCTGGACCGGCGCTGTTCATATGAAGGATTGCGTCAATTCGGTAATGCAGAATTTCGGCGCCCTGGACTGTCACCCGATCACCCAGCGGCCGCACGTTATCGTCATTAAGAGCTGTAGCCACCGTGGCCAACAGCTCCGGCGTGGGTGTCCCGTCCCCTTCCGTGCTCAACACCGTTACGGTAACGCTCGCCGGCGACGGACTTTCCGCCGTGGCATCGCGCACAAGGCCGGACGCGTTACGCGCATGCAGGATGTAGCTGTTACGCGGCCCCGCAGTGGTCAGCCCCTCATATGCCAACTGGATGCGCTCACGAAACGAATCATGATCCTCAAGCACTTGCGGCACGGGCGGCACCGCCAGAAAGTTCTCGGGCTGGATCACCAGACGTTTCAGGTTGACGTTTGCGCCCAGCTGATCGAGGTCGGCACCAATGGCGTGCGCCAACAAAAGCGCCTTGCACGCATCGTTAACCCGGGCGCGGTTGCCAACCTTGTTATAAGCACCAACCTCCAGCAATTTGGTAACTGGATCGCTTTCAAGTGCGGCGTTCCAATTGTCGCCCATGTAGTCACGAAACGCTGACAGCCCTTCTTCGTAAACCTCTTCGAAGTCCAGCGGCTCAAGCACCTCCGGCGCCGGCAAGGCCGACAAGTCCACGATGCTCATACGCTGACCTCCAAGACAAAGCTATCGCCCAGGTATTTGCCGGAAATGATCATGTTTATTTTCCCGTCCAGCAGCGACAGCGCCGTCACACGCTCAAGCTTCAGGCGCGGCTCATGTAGGCCGAGGGCATGAGCCGCTTCGGCCTGCACCGCACTTTTCCAACCGGCATTGATTGGCAAGTCAACGAACTGGCGTAACTTGCTGCCGTATTCCGGCCGGTGCCGACGACTTTCCAGGGGCGTACTCAAGATGTCCGCGATGGACTGTCGCAAATGCTCAATGCCGGATATGGGCTGCCCGGTGTGGCGATCCATTCCGATCATCTGGCTTAGCCCTCCTGGGCAGCGTATTCGCTGCTGGCCTTCAGGAAGGCCACTGCCTCTTTGTCAGACTCCGGCACCACCACCAGGGCCTTGACCACTGGATAAGTGCGTTCGGTGCCAGGCACAACCAGCGTGCGCGATGTGTAGACCAGATCGCGGAACGTCAGGGACGCCGACGCGGCCGGGGCTTGTTCGTCGGTTACGGGCTTGTCGATGGTCTTGGCCATGATTTTCTCCGGGCATGAAAAAACCCGCACGCGGCGGGCTGTAGATGATTTGGGTTAATGCTTGTGGTGGTTGTCGCTGTTACCGGTTGCCAGGATATCGGCGGCGCCGGTGATGGTCTGCGTTACGTGTAACGGGCCGTCGATCTCAACCGCGCCGATCAACGATATCTGAGGCGACTTAACCGCCGCCCATCCGGGCGCCAAGTCAAACTCTGTGCCGCCGACCGTGGCATTCACCGCGTTATCCGTAACGGTTACAACCGTGCTGCCCACTTTGATGGTGACCGTGCCGGTGGGCAACGTGATGGTGTAGGTTTTGGCCTCCCAGTCGTAAACCAGAGAGCCGCCATCATCAAACCGCCAGACCTCTACATGGTCGCGGTTATCTGGCGGGCCGCCGGCATTGCCGTACAGCCCGGGAATAAACGTGCCCATGCCCGCCTGGCCGCTGGGGTTGAACAACACTCCCTGCTCGCCCAGGCTGGGCGCGCGCCAGTGCCGCGCCTTGCCGGCCGCCAGGCTATGCCAACGCACCCAGGCGCTGGTCCACTCGCCATTGCTGACACGCACCGCCGGCGCCGCCAGGTCCACGCCGACCACCACACAAGGCATGAGCATGGCGGCGATCATGCGGTCATGCTCCGCCTCGGCGTAACTCACTGAAGATCCTCGGGGCTCACGGGCCCGTCGCCCGGCTCGATGTTGAAAACCAGCGAACCAGGCGGCTCATCAGGCCATGGCCATTCCTCAGCGCCCAGGTATACCGTCTGATCCCACTCCACCAGCCAGACGAAGTAGCCATCCAGTTCGGGTTTGGTCCAGTCCTGGGTGGAGCGCACGAACTGCGCGCAGGCGACCTCCAAGCCCCAGCTCTGCCCTCGCAGAAGCACCGCCAGTTGTGAGGCCAGTTGCACGGCCTGACGTTGCGGATCCGCGCTGATCGAATCGACAATGATCCGCGCCTCGAACTTACAGGTCAGCGCAGTTTCACCGGTACCGATATCGGTCGCCGGCTCCATTTCAGCCATCTCCAGCAGCACCACCGGCGTGGGAATGCTGGTGTCTGCCGACAGATCCGGCCAGAACGACGCTCCCTGAATACCCGGCAAGTGCTCCTGCAGGTGCTGCTCGATGGCTTCATACAGACGGTCGAGGCTGAAAGGCTGATCAGACACGGGCGGTCCCCTTGAGGTACTTCTGCAATTCAAAGTTGAGTTCTTGCTTGAGGATCTCCAGCAAGATTTCATCGGCGCGTTTCACCCAGGTGTCGAAGTGCGGCCGCACTTGGTCCAGCGAGACCTTGGCTTTCGCCAAGGGGAAGCGGTTGTCGCTCTCGGCAATGAAGCCAGAGCTGCGCCGCCCCTGCGTGCTGTCGGGGTAATCCGTGGCATTGAAGTGCTTGCTCGACGTGCGGATCCAGATGTCAGGACTGCTGCCGTACACCTGCTTGAAGAACGCGCCCTGGTAGCGCCGCCCCGCCACCGAGACACCGGCGCGGGATTGCCGAGGCCGTCCGATGCGGCTGGCCTCAATGGCGTTGACCCCAAACCACAACTTGCCGCGCATCGCTCCACCGCTGACCGGGTAAGCCCGCAAGCGTTGCCGGACGGCGCCGATGGCGATCCGCTCCTGCTTGCCTACCGCCCGTGCGATATGGGTACGCAGCCGACGTATTGTCTTGTTGATTGCACGCCGCTGGGCCGCCGCTGCTGCCTTGGGCACCAGCTCGCCGAACTCTTTCAACGTCTGAACATGCACTGCCGACGGTTGGATGGTGAGCATCCCGCCGCCACGCTTCTGCTGGGTGTAGCTGCCAATGCTCATGGCCGCTTCCTCAAGATCAAGGCCACCAGGCCATTACCGTTTGGCTCAAGCTGCAGCAGGTCATAGTCGCCGCCACCATCCAACGCCGGTAGATCGACGCTGACCCGTAAGCCCTTTACCAATCCGTCCGAATCCTTGACGCGGATCTCGAAGCGTGGCTCCCGCAGGCCGGTGTTGAGCTTGCCGAACTGGGGCTGTTTCCAGGGCGCAGAGAACATGCCCAGCACCGGCTCAGCGCGGCCTTCGATCAACGCACTATCGCCCAGGGTTTCAAAGACCACGTCGTCGATATCGTCGATCAGATCGCGGAAGGCCACGGTCAGAGCTCCAGCAGGATCTGCGCCAAGGGCCGCGTGCATAGGTGCAACGGGTTGGACTGGGCTTCACCGGCCACGCCCTTGTTGAATGGCAGCGGCTCGATCTTGCTGTAGTACGGGATGCCCTGGGTGTTGACCGTTTCCATGTAATCGGCCGGCGCAAAGGACGAGATGTACAGGTCCGGGACGCCCTCGGGGATCAGCAGGGCCTTGTCGTCGTGGATAAACGAGACGCCCGCCACCTTGCCGCGATAACGCTCCCAGACGATCCCGCCGAACTCGAAGCTTTCACGTGCATCGCCACGCAGGGACGCGGCTTGCATAGTGTTGAGGTAGGTTTTCTCCACCGATTCGTGGGAAATTAGCGCGTTCCAGAAAGTTTTACCGCAGAGGGCACGGGAGCCTGTGCTGGTAATGCTGCCCAGCGCATCCTCCTGCATATCGAGTGCCTCACCGCATTTGACCCGAACCTTAGTGCCAGGGTTATCCAGGTCCATCGGCAACCTTTTGCGCTCAACGCCGAAAGTTTTATAGATATCCAACAGCACCGTCTTACCGTCTGCATCTAATACCTGGCCGTTCAAGGCGCCCATGCGTTGGAATTCGTGCGTGGCGTCCAACTGGCGACGTGCTTTCGCCAGGCGCTTGTTGACCACATCCTGCACCGCCTGTAGTTCGCTACGCGTGCCAAAGGCACGAATGCCCTGGATCTCATCCGCCTTGATGGTGAAGCGTTCAGGCAGGTGTACGGTGTTGAACGGGATCATCTGACGCTTGGACCCGGCGACCACCAGGCCAGAGGTGCCACGCTCACCGGCGGGTACCAGGGCCAGGGTGTCGCCGTCCTTCTCGATTTGCACAGTCAGGGTGCTGATGCCCTCCTCACGGAACAGGCCCAAGCTGCTAATGCGGCCCGGCAGGTATTCCTGTTCATTGATTGCAGCGGTCAACGAGGAGACGCTGAACACATCGTCTTCAAAAATGGCGATATCGGCCATGGGGTACTCTCCAGAAACGAAAAATCCCGCACTCGGCGGGATGGATAAATGGAGTGAGCGTCCTAGCGAACGATCACGAAATGAGCGGCAAGAGCCTTTTCGGCAGCGGGGTCGAGACCGGTCAAATGGGCTTCGCTGACCTCGGCCTGGCGCACTATGGCTCGGCCGCGACGGACCACATCAGACTGCCCCAGCGGGCCGTAAAGAATCGCGATGGCGTTCTCAGAGCCGTCTTCAGCTGTCGGCAGATAGGGGGCGAACTCGCCCGTAGCGGTCACCAGCCCCAGGATCTGGCCCGGCTCCAGCGCTGGCCCTGCTGCGACGTTAATCGCTTCGCGTGAAATGGTGCCGGGGCCCTCAGACAGCAGGAACTCACCTGCGTGCATCGATTCGATTTTCATGATCTTACTCCTTTCGAGGTTCCGTTCTGTGCTGCCTGGCGAGCCGCCCAGACTGCATGGGTGTCGACCTGTTTGGCCTTGATCGTTGGTGCTGGGTCATTGTCCAGCGGCAGGCTGTTGTTGATTTCAAACCCGCCGCCGCTACCCACCAGCTTGTCGAACAGGCGCGCCCTGACGGCCGCCTCGTCCAAGCCTGCGTTGATAAATTCACCGGTCAGCTCTGGCAACCGTGCAGCGACACACAGGCCATGCAGCGCTTTGGCCTTGGTCAGCGCCGCCTGGACTATCACTTCGCTTTCCAGCTTCGTCGTGGCGAGTATCGGGTCCACCAGGTTGCTGATACCTGCCGCCGCGCAGCCCTGAGTGACCAGCAGCGCCAGTTTTGCCGCGTCCAGCACAGGGGCAGGATCGGGCTCCGGCGGTTCAACTTCCGGCTGCTCGTCCAGTTGGGCGAGCAGCTCGGGCGGGGCGTTCTGGAAGCGCTGCAACACGCTGCCCTGGCCGAGACAGGCGCTGACCTTGAGGCCGTCGCCAACTTCATCGGCCAGGCCCAGCGCCACAGCCTCATTGGCCGTGAGCCAGGTTTCGGCGTTGACCATGCGCCGCAGCTCGGCTTCGTCGATGTTCGGCGCCTTGGCTTTGTAGGCCGCGATAATCGCTTCCAGGGTCTGGTCCAGCACATCCGCGACACGACGGAAGTCTTCGGCATCACCACCGGTAAAGGTGTAGGGGTTGTGAATCATCAACATGGCGTTGGCCGCGATCACTACCCGGTGAGCGCCGCACACCGCGACACTGGCCGCGCTGGCCGCCAGGGCGTCAATACGACCAGTGCAGCGCTCGCCCAATCTCGACAGCGCGTTGTGAATCGCCAGGCCGTCGAACAGATCACCGCCGATGCTATTGAACGCGACAATCACAGGGGAAGTGCCGTCATCCATGGCGCGCAGATCCTGCACGAACTGATTGGCGGTGACGCCCCAGGTGCCGATCTCGCCGTACACGAAGATTTCGATGCTGCGTTGCTCGGCTTCGCCGTTAGCCTGGAGGGTGTACCAGCTTTTATCGGCCACCGTTACCTGCTTGCCCGCCTTGTCATAAACGCGGGGTTTTGTCTTTTTGCTCATGGTTGTTCCTTGTCATCGATCACCTCGATGGCTTCAAGAGTCGTGTAGTTGAGTCCAAGATCCGTGGCCCTGACGAGATCAGCAGCGTTTTCCGTGTCGACCGTTTCCGCGTCGTAACCGGTGCGCAGCACCATCTCGCTGCGTGAGGCAAAGCCCGCTTGCACTTCCATGCGCCTCGCCTGTACGTCCTGCACCGGCTGGATGTAGGCCCAGCCTTGCGGTACCCAACGCGTACGCAGGTATTCGCGGCGACGTTGCGCGTAGTCCTCCAGCATCAGGGCGCCGGACAGCACCGCCATGTCCATCCAGGCGGCCCGCACCGGGCGACATAACTGATGCACATACACGCCGAATTGCAGTTGCTCCAATCGGCGCCGAAACTCGTTGAGCACCACCCGCAGCGCCCGGTCGTTGACCTCGCGCATGTCGCCGGTGAGGATCTCGTAGGGCGTCCCCGAACCCGCCGCCGCAGCCATCAGTTGCTGCCGCATGAAGTCCGGGTAGTTGTTGCCGGCGTCCGGCGGTTTGGAGAACTCCACCTCTTCACCCGGCCCCAGCTCCTGCATCGTGCCGGGCTCCAAGGCGACCATCGGCGTGAAGCCGTCGCGGTCGGTGGTCAGGAGTTGTCCCGTGACAGGGTCGCGTGGTTGCTGCCCCATGTCCGGCGATGGCCGTTTGATGAAACCGGCGAACAGGTTCGCCACTTCCTGGCGGAACAACACCGCGTCGTCGTAGTTGTCCAGACTGCGCAGGCGCTTCAACACTGGAGCCAAACGTGGCACGCCGCGCAGTTGCCCCGGCTCCATCGGTTCGAAGATATGCAGCACCTGCGCCGCCGGTACACGCACGAGTTGGTTGTAGCCGGCGTTCAACGACGACGAATCCCGTGGGTGCGAGAGGTACATCCAATACGCCACTCGCTTGCCGGCCGGGTTGAACTCGATCCCGGCGCGGATCACGTTGCCGTTTTTGGCGGTCTCGAACTTGTCGTGTGGGACAAATTCAGGGGCCAGCGCCTGCAGCTGCAGCGGCACCGCCAAGCCTTCGCTCGGACTGCGCGGCCTGAGCCGCACAAAGCACTCACCGGCCGTTTCCACGGTGCGCGCCACCAGGGCCTGCATGCCGTAGAAGTCGGTCAACTCGTCGGCGTCCGCCTCATCCACCCAGTCATCCCACAGCTGTTGCTTGAGTTTGCGCAGGGCCGCGTCATCCGTGGTCGGCCTAGGAGTGATGCCGGTACCGATCAGGTTGCTGACACGCTTGTCGATGACATTGAACGCGTACGGGTCATTGCGCACCGCCGCCCGCGAGCGAGCCCGCAGGTTGCGCAAGGCCGGAGTGTTGATGCTGTTGATACCGTTGTCGGTGGCTTCCCAACTGGCCGAACGACGGCCCTCCCCGGCGCCTTCGTAACTGGCCTTGATGTTCGACGGCAGCAAGAATCCATTACGGGTCAGCGTCGGATAATGTCGGGCCATTAGAGTCCTTTGCCTCCGTGGGTAAGCCGAACCACGCGAGAGCGAGGCCCGGTGGCTTGGCTGAGCGACGTGCGGATCTCGTCGCGGGCCTTGAGCAGTTCGTCGATGGAGCGGTACTCCACCGTTCGGTCGCTGTAGCGCACGGTCTTTTCACCGCGTGCGATGGCGCGCTCGATGGCTTCGAGGTGCTTCGGGGTAAACGACATATCAGCGTCTCTTCAGGTAACCGCTGGTGGAACTGCGGCGTTGAGGGGGTGCAGCGGGGCGCGGTTGGACGGTCGGGGCGACAGGTTGTTGTAAAGTTTGAGGCCTTGAAACCGGCGCTGGGCCTTCAACGTCCCTAACATCCGGGATATTGGAAGCGGGTTTCTCTGCGAACAGCTCAGATTGAGCGAGAGCCTGAGCGACCCGATCCCAATCCCTTTCCTTGTATCGATCTAGGCCGAGGTAATGCGCCATCGCCAAGCAATACACCATCAGGTCTAAGGCTTCGTTACGCTCCGACTTACCTTTGATCCATTCAGTGACCGGCTTGTTTTTCACATAGCGGGTTATCCTGCGCTCGGCCACGCATTGCGCGAAAAAATCGTCAGGCAAATCTTTGGCAAAGTGCAATGCCCCCGGACCGGACTCAAAAGGATATCGGTTGTAGATCCAATCCTTCGCGGTGTCGGTGCCAACAAACCAAAGTTCGGCACCATTACGTTCGGTCTGGCCTCGCCAGGTTACGTCGACCATTGAGGGGCGCTGGGCAATCGGCGGTTTGCCGGGCTTGCTGGCCCCCTTGATCGCAAAGACATTGCGCCAACGGCGCACGCGGCAAAACTGGTAAACGTCATTGGTGTGGTGACCACCCGTATCGACGGCAGTTGCCAGAATCGTCAGACCTACACCGCAGGGGTGCCAGTACCTTGCCTTCAGCTTTTCATCCAATGCGGACCAGGTCTGCTCGTCCGATGGATTGCCCATAATCACCTGATGGTCGATGACCCAACGCTCCATGCCAACACCCCAGCCCATTACCATGAACTCAAGTCGGTTGGCTTGAACATCCACGGAGGCCGTCAACATTAGTGCACCGTTAGGTACAGAGCCCAGTACGTAGTCTTCCTGCAACGCACGAGCCTGCAGCACGCTGGCCTTTGTCTGTTCTTGCGTACTGTCCCAGACCTTCGCCAGGCGCGTGTTGAAAAACACCTGCATAGCTTCAAGATCACCACTAGCCTGCTTCACCACAGCTTCGTCATAGTCTTTTGCCATCGACAACCAACTAGTCCAACCCAGTGGGGCATAAAGAGCATTGAGATGAAAACCGACAGTTTCACCGTCACCTTCAGCGTGGGAACGCCACTCCCCGCGAGCTAGCATTTCACCCTTATGGTGTTCATCAATAAGCGCGCCGCATTCTGGCCCGCTGCAAAGATATTGGATTTGGCTGTAGTCCTCGGTGTACTTGAGGTTTTCCCACTCCAGCACTTGCATGTGCTGGCAGTGTGGGCACGGAACGTAGTAATAACGCTGATCGCTCATAGCAAAAAGGTCGGCAATACGGGAGGCGCCCTTGAGGGTTGGTGAGCTGGAGAAGTAAAACTTGGCCTTTCTGCCAAATGTGCTGCCCCGGATCTCTGCCAACTTTACCGGGTCGCCCTCGTTACCCACATCGACCTCCCAGCGGTCGATCTCATCACCGTATATAAAGCGCGCTGCCAACTCGGCTAGGTTGGCCGCTGAACCTGCTGTTACTGCGTAAAGCGTCCCCCCCTCAAACTCTTTCGTATCCTGTGTGTTCTTAGCATCACGCGAACGCGGCGCAGCCACTCTTTCGCGTAGAACCGGTGTTGCATCTATCGTTTTACTAATCCGAGATGAAACCCGAGAAGCCAGTTTTAGCGTTGGCAGCAATGTCAAAATGTTCGAAGGCGACATGTGAATTAACGCTCCGATCCAGTTCAAAGCAATCTGCGTTTTCATCAACTGCGAAGCCACCATGGTGACTACACGCTTGCAAGGGTGTGCCGGGGACAAACAACGCATAGGCTCACGGGCATAGGGCGTGCGGGATGTTCGATATTGGCCTGGCTCAGCGGCGCCCACACTGCGCGGAATTCGCATGTATTCATCGGCCCACTCATCAACCCAAAGGTCAGGGTCAGGATGCAAGCCGCGTAAATACGCCGTGCGGTAAACCTCTTCACCGTCAGCGTATGGAAAATGCATCAGGCTTAGCTCTTGGTTAGTGCTCGGGAAAGATCGCTGATTGACATGCGCTCAGCGTCTTCAAGGGTTCTTCTGATCGCCGCCGTCAGGTGTTTTTCGATTTCCCAGGGATCAGTAAGCGCAACCAATTCCGAAGCGATTTGAGGCGGCAGGCCAAGTAGAAGATCGCGCAGCATACGTCCGGCCTCAAAGGCGGCCTTATCGACCACCTCAGCCTCTACTAAGGAACCGTTTTCCTTGCGGACCTGGGTTTCAATTTGCTCAGCTTGAGCATGTTCACGACGTGCGCGAGACCGTTGATAATCGGGAATTGGCGGCTGTCCGCTGTAAGCCGGTTGATGTACCGATACCGCAGGAGTCTGGGCTGGAGACTGCTTGTCTAGCTTATGGCGAGCGCTCACCCCAGCCTTGCTCGGGTCGCGTGTCAGCGCCAGGAACTGCTCGCTGGCATCAACATCGATCAACCCTGCCTCATCCAACACCAAGCGATTATTCAGTATCAGTTTGCTGATGTGCTGCTTGGACCAGCCTTTCAGCGTGCCGTATTCCTTACGAGTCAAAAAAGCCATAAACCCTCCTATTTCCAAGCCCGGTCAACTGGTCAACCAGTCAACTGAGGTCAACTAACTTTGGAACCCAGCCACTAACAAAAAGCCGCGGGTTTCATGCCCCGTGTCCCTCGAATGCTGCCAGGGTCCCCGGCGACTTTTCGGCGCACCATCTTGATTCAATCATCTACAGGCCACGTATTTCGTGGCCTCCAGAGCATCAGACCTGCCCGCTACCCGAGGGCGGCACATCGCACACGCCCAACCGCTTGGCGGCCCAGCGTTCGTACAGGCCAATGGCGACATCGGCGCCGGCCATCGCGGTGAGGCAGCCAATGCTCCCCGCCGCCAGGACCGACATGCCCGATGCGTGCAACAACATCATGGTGGAGAGCCCGCAGACCACACAGGCCCCGGATCGAAGCAGCAAGCGGCGAACCAATGACCAGCCGCTTACCCCCGCTTTGTCGGCCCGCCATGCCTCGCCGGAAATACCGCCGATCAGGGATAGCAGGATCACCATCCAGATCGGCATCTCAATAAGCGCTTGCTGCTCGTTTGTCATCGCCCTACCCCATAAACGCAAAAACCCGGCGCAATGGCCGGGTTCAGTGTGGTGGTGTGTCCCGCTGCTTGCGGTCGCACCTATCGAAGATGGGTACTTTTTACAGGTCGATTCCGGTGGCAGCAAGTGAGTTTTAATGCCATGGCGCAATACGGGTGCAATACAGGTATGACGCAGGTGCAACGCAGGTACAACGCATTCATTCGGTTATCGCTTCTGGTGCCCCGTCTGACCTGTCCCACTACTCTTGATCGAAGTAGGACAGCTACAGGCGCCTGAATACGGGGCTCTGCCCTACTGTCCTACCTTTATTCCTTTTCTCTTGTGTATAGAGAGAAAGCTAAAAGCACGCATGCGCGCCATGGGCGCGATTACGTACCCGCTATGCTCATGTGTGCGTGGGGCGGTTGAAGGTTGGACGGTAGGACAAGCCAACAACGGCGCGGCCTGCGCCTGTCCAACTGCGCTAAATGCGAGTCGGACAAGGCGGGACAGTAGGACAAAGGCACGCGGAGTGACGCCAGGGGTCATGCAGCCTTCCCCATCAGCATGCCGGCGATGTGCAGGTGGGCTTCGTGCAGGCGCTGGTAGTAGGTATCCCGACCGCATCCGCAGTGGGTGTACTTCTGCGAGAGGAAGCTTTCGTGGTTGCAGTAGTGCTCACGCACAACGACCGACAGCTGCGGCGGCAAGTGCTTGTTGACGATCAGCTCAATGTCCGCAGACTCATCCAGCAACACCCGACTGCCGCGTGTGCCGCGTATCAGCTCGCCCTTGCACTCCATCAGCATGGCGATCATGTTGCCGCCGCTCGGCCCGCCCACGTTTTCTGGCACCGGCGAGTGCAGATCCTGTGCCCAGAGCTTGAGCATCTCGTCGATTCGCTTAATCAAAGCAAGGCTCCTCGATCACCGACTGCTGCAGCGCAGACGCACGCCCCCAACCCGCAGGCTTTTCATAGGCCCAGGGCCGCACGCCGCTTTTTGCCAATGCCGGCATGCGTCGCTTACGCCAACCCAGCCGGTGCATGATCGCCCCGACTCGCATCTGCTCGGGTTTGCCCCAGTGACCGAAGTCGAGCTTCAGCGCCTGGGTCAGGATCTCGTTGCCGGTGGCGGTTTCACCGATCTGAGACTCTTCCATCCAAGCGAGGATTGGGCCTTCCCATTCGTCCACCACGAAGCGTTCGTCCTGGGCCTCTGCGAACATCCAAGATTCGTCCTTGGTCACCCACCAGATATCGCCGGCTTCGAAACAGAACAGCGCCTCAGCCCATAGCTGATCGCGGACCTCGCGCAGTTGCTCCAGATCGACCTTGTTGCAGAACACCGGCCAATAGCGGCGGTTGCCCGTGGCGTCCTTGAGGTACTCCTCTTGGTTGGTAGTGCCCACAAAAACACACTGGCGTGGCACGTCATTCGTTCTGCGGCCGTAGCTCTCGCGGTAAGTGTCGGTGGAGGCGGAGAAGAACTGTTTGGCCTTGGTGCTTTCAGCCTTGTTGAAGCTGTCCAGCTCCCCCAACTCGACAATCCACTTGCCGCGAATCGCCTGGAAGCTGTCTTTGTCGCCGAGGGCAAAGGGCGTATCCATGAACCACTCGCCACCGAGTACGCCCATGGCCGTGGACTTACCGGCGCCCTGCCCGCCTTCGAGGATCATCACCGAGTCGGCCTTGCAGCCTGGGCGCATCACACGGGCGACCGCCGAGATCAGCCAGCGCTTGCCGACCTTGGCCGAGTACTCACTTGCCTGAACGCCCAGCACGTCGGTCAGCCAGGTTTCAATGCGAGGCACGCGATCCCACTCAAGCTTCTCCAGGTACTCTCGCACCGGGTGAAAGGCGTGGTCGTGTGCAACCACACTGACCGCCTCGATCACATGGGATGCCTTTACGCGGAGGTTGTATTGCTGCGCGAGCCACTTCATCACGCGCATGTCGTCGATGTCAGCCCAATCGCCGGCACCGCCGCCGAAGGGCGCGGACCGGAGCTTGACGATCTTGGAGCTGAACACGCTGTAACCAATGACCCCGGCCCAGCGCTCGTCATTACCCAGGATCAGCTCGACGTTTTGCATGTGCGCGATAAGGGAGCCGTTCTCGGTGCGGGCGAGTTGGTCTTTCCAGCCACCCGCTGCAGGAGGCTTGACCACTGCCAGCACCTGGCGGCGGACGGCCTCTAAACCTTCGGCGACATGCAGGTCGTTGAAGTCGGTCCACTTGATCTCGCGTTCCCCGGAGAACACAGGGGCAACCACCTGGCCACCGACAACCAGCGCTGCATTGTTGGCTTTCTCTTCGCCAGGGTTCCAAGGGACACCGTTGGGGCGCGTGGTCTTCCAGTCATCATCGCGGCAGATGATCAGCGGGCAACCGGGGAAACGCTCTCGCATGGCCTTGGAGACCGGCAGCAGGTTGCCCGCGTCGAAGGCGATGGCAACAGTAAGCGACGTCGCCATGTGCAGGCTGGCGCCCGTGGCGTAGCCCTCACACACCAGCACCGGTTCGCCGGGCTCAGGGTGCGGGCCGATCAGGTGGAAGGCGCCCTCTTTCGACATGCCGTAGGGCCAATACGCTTTGTCGCGCCCGGTGTCCTCTTGCTTCGCGGGGAAGATCACCTGCAGGCCGACGATCTGGTCGCGCACGTTACACATGGGTACCAAAAATGCGCCGGTACGGGGCGCATAGCGGACTTTGAAGCCAACGATCTGCTTTCGATCCAGATAGGCGCTCTTGCCCTTTTCGGGCATGCGCTTGAACAGGCCGGCTGCGCGGTTGGCCGCTCGACGTGACGCGTTGGCCGCGATCTCAGCGGCCTTGCGCTTGGCATCCTCCTGGCGAGCGCGCATGACGTCGCGCTCTTCTGGGCTCATACGGCCGGCCTTGACCTTGATCTTCTGGGTGTCGCCGGAGCGCCAGTCACCGAAACTGCCGAAGATCAGCGTTTCGTTTTTTTCGGTACGGTGTTCGTGGATGACATACCAGCCGTTTTTTTCCTTGCCCTTGTCCTGGGTGGTTTTGCAGCGGGTGAGTTTGCCGAAGGCCAGGGGCTGAGCGGGTTCAAGGCCGTAGTCCGCGAACTGATTCAATACCTCATCGAGCATGGCGGGCCTTCCTGGCTTCGTCGATGGATTGGCAGATCACGCAATGGGTGCAGCCGGGGATAGCTACACGGCGCGCTGTTGGGATCGGCGCGTCGCACTCTTCACAGAACATGAAGGAATGCGCGAGCGTGGCGGTTTTGTTCGCATGCCGTGCGGCGAGCGCACGGTCCATGCGCTCCTGCACCAAGTCATTTGCAAAGTCGATGTCGTCAGCCACGGTCCGCCCCCCGAGTTGTCTGGTTGACGTATTTGGCGCGGTTGAACATCCCCAACAGTCCCTGGATACCGCGAAATACCTGCAGGCGAATTTCAGCCAGTTCCTGATCACTCACAACGCCATCGCCAATGCTCTTGGCCCAGGTGTCAGCCAGATCAGCCACCTGCCTGAAGTACGAGGCGATACCTGTGGTTAGGGTCTCAGGCATGTCGCTGGTATAGGTTTCTGCCAGCTCTTGCCACGTTGTGTCGCCGACCAATGCATGCACCGCATCGAGGATGCGGCGGTCCTTGGTCAATTCGAGGATCTCGCCGAACTCTTGAATGTTGACCGCGTGCGAGGGATGGGTGGGAGACAACTTGTGCTGCAACGTGGTGGCATTGCGGCCGGTGGTGGCGGCGATTGCAGCGGCACCGCCGGGGTAGTCCCGTGCGGCGTGGTACAGGGCTAATTCGAGCGTCAGGACTTCCCTTTGCGCTCGATCAACACAGCTTAAAGCTACTCGGCTCATGGCATTAATCCTACTAAGTTGCCAGTGCCCCGCGACATGCAGTGGTGTTACATTTGCCGCGTGGCTTGAAAGGGCCCAAACGCCGGCCAGATCTTAGGGATCGAAACCGGCACCGTGCCGAGGCGAACAATCCGTTGCTCACCTCTGGCGCAACAGCTGCCTAATCTGTGGTGGAAAAGGCAGCAACCCAAGACATCCGTGTCTTGGTAGCGCGATAAAAGGAGGTGGTTTGCATGTGGTGTGCCCTCCAACTTTCGTCGCGACCCGACAGCACTGTGGTGGTGTGTGCCGGGAGGAACTGGGCGGCCCGTGGGTCGCCTTTTTTCTATCTACGCTGCAGCTTTCTGCGGTGCCGATGCGTTGAGCAACCAGGCAGCATCAAACGCGTTGCCCTTTTGCTCAGCAGCGGTCGCTAACAGTTTTGCGTAGTGGGTTTCGCCGGTGTAGTCGGTGCGGGGAAGGCTGGCAGCCAAGCGCCATTTATTGAGCGCCTGATAGCTCCTCTCACACACCTTGGCGGCGGCACCAATGCCGCCTACTGCTTCAAATGCGAACGCGATAGCGTTTGGAAAATCTGCGGGGTTCAACATGGCAACCTCCATTTATCAACTCGCGGTTGATATTAACATCAACTGACTATTGCGCAACCCCTGTGAGAGTATCAACTCATGGTTGATAAGAACGAGCTACGGGCAGCTTTCACGGCGCGCCTACACGAAGCACTTGACGATGCCGGTGTACGCACCCGGGGACGTGGGGTGGACATTCATAAGCACTTGAAGAGCGTTGGCGTGGTCAAGAGTCCGCAAGCTGTCAGTAAGTGGCTTAATGGAGATGCCATCGCCGAGGCTGACAGTATGGTTGCCCTTTGCGCGTGGCTCAAAGTCCGGCGCGAGTGGTTAGAATATGGTGTCCAGCCTAAAGAGCAGATTGGAGACAGCAACGTTCGTCAACTCATTAACAGAGGCGACAACAATGTTCTCGAAATTACAAAACGATTTGGCAAAGTCCCACTAATTTCGTGGGTACAGGCAGGAGCATGGTGCGAGGCAAATTGTGAACAATACGATGGTGAGTCCTGGCTATCTTGCCCAGTCCCCATCAGTGACAGTGGCTATGCCCTTCGAGTTCTTGGAGACTCGATGACGAACCCAGGCCCAGGTCGCAGCTATCCTACGGGGTGTATTATTTTTGTCGATCCGGAGGCAGAAGCAAATACTGGAGACAGAGTAATTGCAAGAGTGCCAAGAACAAATGAGGCGACATTCAAAGTTTTAGTCGAAGATGCAGGGAGGCAGTTTTTGAAGCCTATCAATCCGCAATATCCAATCATTGACATTACGGAAGAGACTCATATATGCGGAAAAGTCGTTGGATCATTTATCCCAGAATAAGATCACGCCAACTACTCCACCTTAGACTCAAGCAATGCGGCAGTAAAAACCGAAACATCATCAGCATTCATGCCCTTTAGTTCTCTTGTCTGCCTTTCGGTTAAAGAAACACCATCTTCAAGAATCAATACAAAATGAATAACTGCATCTTTATTCGTAATCTCTTTATACAGCGCCCGAATGCGATCCAACTGAGATGAAACTAGCTTTACCCAAGAAATGAAATTTCTCGGAGATCTCAAATATTTGATTTCGAATATTGTATGCCGAATCATGCGAGTAGAAATTAGTCCATCGAGTTCAACTTGCAGTCCGCTTTTTGAGACAAGGCGGACACCGCGCTCAATCGTAGTCCTATATGACACTTCCAATCTGTCGAACGCTTTGTTTTCCAGGTCAAATACTCGCCTCAACCGCTCTGTAGTGCTTGAAAGTCCTAAGAATCTATCGCTCTCTCCAAAAGCACGTCGGTGGTCACTACTTTTTAATGCAATCACCCCGTCAGGCTTCTCAGCTTCAACCTCAATGTCTTCATGACTTGACTCGACTACAACCTTTTCCAAAGGGGTTGTTTCAGCATCATTTTTAGCATTCCCCGCTTCTGATCCTGCAAATTCTTCAGGGCCCGAATTAGTGCTTCTCTCGCCCGCGCTATCCAACCCACTAGAGGAGACAACATCAGCCTGCGCGACATCCGCCGCCAAATTCCCAAACTTACTTTCTCTAGACAAAGCCTCTTTCTTGTAATTAAAGTAACCATCATTCCCTCTAATTATTGCAGCAAGATTCTGTAAAAAATCCAGCTCAGTAACTGCAGTCGCAATAACAAAGATCGCCACAAAGTATGTTGTAACGCTATTAGAAAACAAAGCTAGCGCACAAATAAAGGCTATAGATAACAACTTCAGCAGATGAACTCTCAAATTAAACTTTAATGATCCCAACCCGGCAAAGATAGCGACAATAGCTAGAACTCCTCCTAGGAGCTCCAAAAAATTAGCGGGTAGAAGTCTCTCCATAATATCCATTCTCTATCCTAAGAGGAAATTCGTCAGGATGAACGCTACTAAAATGCCATCAATATGTCCAACAAGAGTTTAGCCATCTCAAATATCAACCATCGGTGGTTGACAATTATAAACCACTGGTTGATATTTGCTTCACTCTTTCACCACAGAGCGAGGCAAAACCATGCACACCACAGCCACATTGCACGTCCACCCGGCCGCTGCTAACCCCTCCCGCATATTCGAAATCCGCCGCCTGGCGCAAGACAGCGGCTGCGCCTTCATCTCGTCCAGCCCCAGGCTGAAACAGCGCGCCGCACCCGCCCCCTTCGATCCAAACGGCGGAGGGCAAGCAGCATGAGCAAGTACAAACTCGACAATCGCACCCTGACCCTGCTCAAGGCACAGGTCAACTTGACCGAAACCTTCAATCACCTCCTGCGCGCCGAGACGCAGCGTGAACCCCTGGCCTTCCGCCTGAAAGTCGAACGCCGCAAAGTCGACACACACTTCACCGTTGAGCTGGACAGCGAACGCCACACGCTGACCCTGACCAACAGCAAAAAGATGCACCTCAAGCTTGCAGACTTCATTGAAGAGATCGTCAACGGGCCAACCACCTCCTCCGAGCCATCGCCTTTGCCGCATGCAGACCGCCGCTACGGCGTGTTCGAAACTGAACACCGGCAGCAGGTATTCGACCTAGTGCAAACCGGCGGCGCCCTCAGCCTCGATATGGGCTTTGAACAACCGATCAACCTGGCAATCCACCGTAACAAAACCCGCGCAGGCATCACCACCATCATGAGCATCGGCGTCAGGAAGCCGCGTACCAAGTGCTTCACGGTGTACGGCAGTGACGTGGAGATCTACTCCATGGTCGCCGAATCCATCACCCATCTGGCTGCCGTGGCAACACCCGCCGCGCATGCAGCCTAGGAGGCCGAGATGGAACGTAGCCTGGAAAAAACCGCCAAGTACTTTGGCCTCACCCGTCCCAAACTGATCGCGCTCATGCGTGAGAAGGGCTTGCTCAACGACCGCAACCTACCGGCCTTCCCCGTCCGCGACCGTGAGTACCTGCGGATCAAGGACAGCAACTGGTATCACGAGACCGCCGGCATGCAGTACAGCCAGTCGACCAAGGTCCGGCAGGCAGGCATACGCTGGCTCGCCGAACAGTTGGGCCTCGAACTGCCAGCCATCCCGGCAGACAACCGTGACGTGGCCTAGGGAGTACGCCCGCCAGATCGTCGCCATGCACACACGAGAGGAGCGCAACGCTGCACTCCTCGAAGTGCCGGAGCATCTGCGGGAGCTAACCAAACGCCACTGCCTGAATGCCTGGAACCACCCTTCACGACTCAAACGCAAGGAGGCCGCCGCACATGAGCAACAACATTCAAACACCGCTACGGCTGCAACCCGCGCCGGATAGCGCAACCGTCGAGATGCTCCACCAACTCTTCGGCGACGTGCTTATCCCCCTGGAAAAGCTGCGCGTGCATTACTTCAAGAACCTCAATGAAAAGACCTTCACCGAGGCGATCAACAGCGGCCGGATTCAGTTGCCGGTGACCACCCTGGACCACAGCGTCAAGGCGTTGAGGTATGCCCACATCAAGCACATCGCAGCATTGATCGACATCCGCGCCTACAAGGCGGACGAGGACATGCCGCGTCCGCAGAACGATTTAACTGAGCAAGACCAGTAACCAAACGGCTGCCACCACCAGCCAACAAAACCAAAAGGAGCACACCACATGACCGCAATACAAATCTGCGCACTAATCAGCATCGTAATAGCCGCTGGCATTCTCTACTGGGTCGGCTATCGAGGAGGCCTAATTGATGGCCGCATCGAAGGTATCGGCGAAGGCAAGGCCATTCAGCAATCGGATAACTCAGTGGCGATTGAGGATCTGAAGCGACTGCTTAATCAGGCCCAGGCCCAGTATATGAAACTGTATTCCCATTACGAACGAGCATTGGCCGCTTCAAAACTTGGGGAGCCATCCCGCCGAACTCTCTTGGAGATCGCCGAAAAGTTGCGAATTGCCGCAGAAACATTCAGCGCATTCCGTACCGGCAAGAAACTGGAGCGCGACACACTTACTCTCCGTGACCAAGCTCTTGCAATGGCAGCTTTACTGGGTTCAGAAGCCTCAAAGCTGGCACCGGCCCCAGCGGCCATCTCAATCACTGAGCCCCAAGGCCGCTGGGTGATACAGCGCGAGCAAACCGAAGAAATGTGCCCTGCAGACGCCCGCAAAGCAGCGCAATTCTTTCGAACCGAAGCGGAAATTCACACCCGAAACCAAAAAGCAGTCGGCGGTGACGTATGAGCAGCTCCATTCCAATGCTGCGCTTGACGCCACAAGCCGCCGGCACACTGCAACAGCAGCACGCTAAGGCCACCAAGCACCTGCGCGCCCTGACCCGCTACAACAAGGAATTCGACCGGCAGCTGAAAGCGCTGATCGGTTATGACGCTTTGCGCCAATTGCACAAAGCAACAGACAACGCCCTGCTGCTGGCCGATCTTATGAGGGAAGCCGCATGAACTGGATTCTCACCTCAACCGGCAAGCATTTCGACCTATACGAGCCAGACGTCGACATGATTGACCCACGGGACATCTCGCACGCGCTGGCCCACCTGTGCCGCTTCAACGGCCACACCCGCGAGTTCTACAGCGTGGCCCAACACAGCTGCATCGTCGCCGAGCTGGTGCCGGAAGAGCACAAGCTCGCGGCCTTGCTCCACGACGCGACCGAGGCATACCTGGGCGACATGACACGCCCACTAAAGCAGTGGATGCCCGACTACCTAGGCTTCGAGGATGTGATCTGGATGCGCGTTTGTGAGCGCTTCGACCTGGCCCTCGATCTCCCTGCCAGCGTGCACCATGCCGATCTGATTGCCCTGGCAACAGAACGCCGCGACCTCATGCCAACCGATCCGGCTATGTGGGATTGCTTGGCCGGCATCAACCCCATGCTTGAAACCATCCGGCCATGGCCCGCCGCAGAGGCCCGACTCACTTACCACCAGCGGCTGATGGACCAACTTGCTTTCGAACATCGGAGGAAAGCGGCATGAAGACCCGCCAGGACAACGCTAATGCCCTGCCCGCTTTGCTCCGCGATGCAGGTGGCTTCGACACGCTAGAAACAAACAGTCTCTGCTGCGCAGCAGCAGGCAATATTGCCTCTTCCAGCGCCACTGCCAAGGCACTTATACCCCACGAAAAGCTGCGCGGGGCAGCGCTCGCTGATGCAACGCTAAACGCTCAAAGTCGCCCGCCCGCGCAGCTTGCTGTGGGGTATACGCACCTTCACAGCAACTCTGAAAACCCGTCACAAGAGACCGTCGACGAGCCTCAGATCGACGAGCGCACCGAGTTCGAGAAAGAGTTCCCAGTCCCCGAAGGCCTGCGGTACTGCGCCCAGCGAGGTACGTACATCACCGCACCTAGTGCGAAGACATCCGACTCGTTCGCCCGTGAGCATTACGCGTACCGGGCAGGCTTCGCAGCATGGAAGCGCAGAGGGTGGAAGCACGCCGCACTCGTTGGCCAGCAAGCCAAGGGAGTTCGCCTGTGATCAAGCGTACTTTCAAACACTTCCACATGTGCTGCGGGCTGGGCAGTGGTGCCGCAGGTTTTAGTGACTCCAAGCCTGCATTGGGCTCAGTACAAGCCGAATGGCGATGCCTAGGTGGTGTTGACGTTGATCCCGCTGGACTACGTGACTTTCAAATGATGACCGGCGTACCAGGTACGCTGATGGATCTGTTCACCCGCGAACAGTTCACCGCATTCCATGGAAAGGAACCGCCTGCAGGCTGGAAAGAAGCCACCGCTGAAGATCTACGCCGCGCCGCCTGTAATGAAGATCCGGACGCCGTATTCATCAGCAGTCCCTGCAAAGGTGCGTCGGGGTTGCTCTCCGAGACGATGAGCCAAACCCCGAAGTATCAGGCCCTAAACGAACTGACGCTGCGCTGTGTCTGGCTGATGTGCGAAGCATGGAAGCACAACCCAGTCTCGCTGATTATCTTCGAGAACGTGCCACGTTTAGCTACTCGCGGCCGTCACCTGCTCGATCAAATCAACAAGCTGCTCAGTTTCTATGGATACGCGGTCGCGGAAACCACCCATGATTGCGGCGAGATCGGTGGCTTGGCACAGAGCCGCAAGCGATTCCTGTTGGTGGCCAGACACGTCGAGAAAGTGCCGGCGTTTCTATACGAGCCCGAGAAGCGCAGCCTGCGCGCCGTTGGCGACGTGCTGAGCCGCATGCCGCTGGCAGGTGACATCGAACAGGCCGGCCCGATGCACCGAGTACCTGCGCTGCAGTGGAAAACGTGGGTGCGCCTGGCATTAGTTGAGGCCGGGAAGGATTGGCGCAGCCTAAGTCGGTTTGCGATCGAGGACGGTCACCTACGTGACTTTGTGATCGTGCCGGAATACCACAACGGCGTACTCGGTGTTGTCGATTGGGACGATACAGCAGGCGTGGTTGCAGGTGCGAGCCGGCCTATGAACGGCAAGTTTTCCGTCGCGGATCCGCGTCCGACCAGCAAATTCGAATACACCCAATACGGCGTGCTGCCTTACAACCGCCATTGCGGCGTAGTCACCGGCCAACGCAGCCCAGGGCAAGGGACGTTCAGCGTTGCAGACCCGCGCATGAGCCGCGAGCGGCGCAACAACATATTCCGGGTAGTTCGCAACGACCAAGCCGCAGGCACTGCCACCGCAGGGCACGGCCCTAGCTCCGGCGTGCAGGCCGTGGCTGACCCTCGACAACCGTCAAAGGGCTTCGGTAAGTACCTGGTCACCGACTACAGCAAGCCGGCCGGCACCGTGATCGCCGGCAGCACCACCGGGCAAGGCGCTTTCGCTGTGGCAGATCCGACCTATAAAAACTGGCACCCGAACGCCAGCACGCAAAAGCTGCGGATCACGCCCTGGTGCGAGAGCGCCAAAACCGTGACTGGCTCTCAACAGGTTGCCAGTGGGGCTTTATCGATCGCAGATCCGCGCCCGGGCATGTCGCGCAGCAAGGGCGACGCCTACCTTACAGGCGGGCATTACGGAGTCGTCGACTACAACACGCCGGCAGGTGCCGTGTCCGCCAGTGCCTGCCACGACAACGGGCGGTGGTCGGTTGCCGATCAGCGTATGCCGGCGCCCAACGACCGGCTGACCTGCATGATCACCAGCCTCGACGGCACCTGGCACCGTCCGTTCACCACCCTGGAGCTGGCCGCGCTGCAGTCGCTGTTTGATCCAGAAGATCACTGGTCAGCAGATCCGCAGACCGCCCGTGACATTCGAGTGATGCAACATGCTCGCAAGCTTGAACATGCGAGGTTCTTCCAGCTGGACGGAATCAACGATGGCAGCCACCGTGAACGCATCGGCAACGCAGTACCCCGCGCCGCAGCAAAGGCCATGGCTGACGTGTTTGGTATGACGCTACTACTCTCGGAGGCAGGCGAGACATTTATGCTCAGCAACGTTTCGATCTGGGTGCAACCGGTAGCCATTGCGCTAAGCGCGTCGACACAAGAGGTGCATCAATGAATACCTTGTTCCTATTGATGGCTCAGTACGATGGGCAGGCAGTTATCCCCCTAGATCGTGTATGCGCGGATTACATGCATCTGACAGTGGAGAAATTCAAGCGTAAAAGGCTAGATGGTGAGATTGATATTCCTGTTGTGCGATTGGGGGCAGACAGTCAAAAAGCGGCGCTGGGAATACATCTTAGAGACCTTGCCGACTACATCGATCGTCAGACCGAAAAAGCGCGAGCTGAACAAAATCAACTAATGGGAAGGAAAGCCGCATAACAAAAGTGAAAAAGCCCTGAAGAAGTCAGGGCTTTACTCCAAAAACAGTAAAGGTCAAAACGGCGGCAGCTCCCCTAAATTGTCTTTTGTTTTATCATTTCGATCTGTCGAGAGGAAATTGTCACCCACTACATGAACAAGAGCGCCACTCTCCCAATATTTTTCCGCCTTGTTGTAAGTCGCAGTTTTAAAGGTCGCCGTCTTCGACAAGATCAAATCAGCAATAAACTCACGACTACTGCCGACGCGCGGACCAACCTTTTTCTCTTCCAGAATACGCCTACGAACCTGCAAGGCAATAATTTTTGATTGTTCCTTGTTGTGACGTACCGCAGTAACGTAATACTCAGTCATTTTCTATCCTTGGAATAGGCCGATATGAGGCAAGGAATATGCCAGCGGCGTCACTTTAAAATCAAGAAATAACCGCGCTAAGCCAGCGCCAGGCAATGTATGGGTCGCCTCGTCCTCGTAAGTGGGTGTACCGTCTCAACGAGTTCCAGTCCCGGTGCCCAGATACACTCGACACCCTAGGTATGTCCCAATCCATCTCAAACAACCGGCTCACACCTTCGTGACGAAGGTCGTGAAAGTGGAGATCCTTGATGCCGAGCATCGGGCACGCCCGCGTAAATGCGGCCGACACTGACTTGGCGTTGTAGGGAAAGATTTCCCGCTCGATCTTGGGCATGCTCTGCAAAATTGCCCAAGCCTCATCTGGCAGATGACACCAAACGTCATTACCGATCTTCTGACCAGGGTTTTTCATATCGCGCACCAGGACAGCCTGCCGCGACTCGTCGAGATCAACCCAGCGGATACGCGTAATTTCCTCCTGTCGGCGCGTCGAGAAAAGCGCAAAGGCGATCACCTTCGGCATGTCGATCTGAGCATTGCGCCGTTCCTGCATTTCGAAGAAATGCGCCATGAGCTTGTCCAGCTCCTCGATCGTCGGCCGCCGGTTGCGCTCCTTGCTCTTACTCACCATACCCAGCTTACGCAACACCTTGCGCGCATCAGGCATAGCTAGCGGGTCGACCTCATAGCCCCACGCAGGCCGGGCCACCGACAGCACAGCGCCCAAGTGCGAGAGATCATTGCCGACCGTCTGCGCCTGAACGCCACCGCCCTCTTCACTCATCCGCCACTGAGCGAACTCAACCAGCTTCTGACTGGTCAGCGCCGAGTCATCAAGGTCACCTAGCCAAGTTTCCTTGATCGCATTGAGTGTTGCGTTCTTTGTCTTACCCAACGGCCGGATCTTCTCGTACTCGTCCAGGTACTGCTCAATCATCTTCCTTATCGTTACGCCCTTGCGGTTCGCGCGCTCAATTGCACCAGGCTCGGCCAGCTCCGTCTCACGCCGTTTGATCCAAGCCTGAGCGACCTGCTTGCGGTCGAAGGTTTGGCTTTCCTGATAAACTGTGCGCCCATCCCGATTGATCCGTATCTGCGCCGTATAGGCCGTCGAGTTGTCCTTGCGCTTGCGTGATGTGATCGTGCCCATTTCCAGTTGCTACATTGCCGAATTCGCTTGCTACATTGTAGCAACCGACTTCGAAAAACAAGGAAAAATGGGTAAAAACAGCTGTATAAAAGATCAGTCGAACAAATGAATTCCGAAAAACCTGAAGCGCCCGTAAATAAAAGCCCGCCCCGCTCCAAGTCGTCTCGACGCTTCAGTGTGGCCCCGATGATGGACTGGACCGACCGCCACTGCCGGTTCTTCCTGCGCCTGCTCTCCAAACACGCCCTGCTCTACACCGAGATGGTCACCACCGGCGCGATCCTCCACGGCGATCACGAGCGCTTCCTGCGCCACAACGACGCCGAGCACCCGCTCGCCCTCCAACTGGGCGGCAGTGTTCCCGCCGATTTGGCCGCTTGTGCCCGTATGGCCGAGGCTGCCGGTTACGATGAAGTGAACCTGAACGTCGGCTGCCCCAGCGATCGGGTGCAGAACAATATGATCGGCGCGTGTCTGATGGGCCATCCGGCGTTGGTGGCCGATTGTGTGAAGGCGATGCGCGATGCGGTGTCGATTCCGGTGACGGTGAAGCACCGTATCGGGATCAATGGGCGGGACAGTTACGCCCAGTTGTGTGATTTCGTCGGGCAGGTGAAGGACGCGGGGTGTACCAGTTTTACCGTGCATGCGCGGATTGCGATTCTGGAGGGGTTGTCGCCGAAGGAGAATCGCGACATTCCGCCGTTGCGTTATGACGTGGCGGCGCAGTTGAAGCGGGATTTTGCCGAGCTGGAGATTATTCTCAACGGCGGGATCAAGACGCTGGAGCAGTGCCATGAGCATTTGCAGACGTTTGACGGGGTGATGCTGGGCCGGGAGGCTTATCACAATCCGTATTTACTGGCAGAGGTGGATCAGCAGTTGTTTGGCAGCACGCGGCCGGTGATCAGTCGGGCAGAGGCGTTGGCGCAGTTGCGGCCTTATATCGCGGAGCATTTGGCAAGCGGTGGCTCGATGCATCACATTACGCGGCATGTGCTGGGGTTGGGCACGGGTTTCCCTGGGGCGCGCAAGTTCCGGCAGTTGTTGTCGGTGGATATTCATAAAGCAAGTGACCCGCTGGCGTTGCTGGATCAGGCGGCGGAGTTGTTGGAGGGCCGGTGAAACCGGCGCCCACAGGTTGATCGCGGTGTTCATCGAGCTGTTGGGTTGAACCTGCGGGCGATTTTGCCCTCCTATTTACCAGCAAGGCCAGTCATTCAAACGGCTGTTTTCAGGTTGTTGCCCTCGCAAACGATCGAACGCATTTGCGCCCTTGAGCGCCTGCCAGCGCTCGGGTAATGTCATCAGACCCATAGGACAGAGCACGCTCATGACTTCCAAGCTGGAACAACTCAAACAGTTCACCACCGTCGTCGCCGATACCGGCGATTTTGCGGCCCTCGCCAATCTCAAGCCGCAAGATGCCACCACCAACCCTTCCCTGCTGCTCAAGGCCGCGTCGATCCCGGGCTATGCCAAGTTGCTGGATGAGTGCGTGAAAGACTGCAACGGTGATGTCGGCCTGGCCAGCGACCGTTTTGCGGTGGCGGTGGGTCAAGAGATCCTGAAAGTGGTGCCCGGCCGTATCTCCACCGAGGTGGATGCGCGCTTGTCGTTCGACACTGACGCCGTACTCAAGCGCGCGCACCGTCTGATCGACCTGTACGAAAAAGCCGGGGTTGGCCGTGATCGCGTGCTGATCAAGATCGCGTCCACCTGGGAAGGCATCCGCGCGGCGGAGAAGCTGGAAAAAGAAGGCATCCAGACCAACCTGACGCTGCTGTTCTCCTTCGCCCAGGCCGTGGCCTGTGCCGAAGCGGGCGTGTTCCTGATTTCGCCGTTCGTGGGCCGTATCTACGACTGGTACAAGAAAGCCAACGGCAACGACTACACCGGCGCAGACGATCCGGGCGTGCAGTCGGTGACGCGCATCTACAACTACTACAAGGCCAATGGCTACAAGACCGTGGTGATGGGGGCGAGTTTCCGCAACCTGAGCCAGATCGAAGAGCTGGCCGGCTGTGATCGCCTGACCATCAGCCCGGACCTGCTGGAGAAACTGGCGGCCGATACTGGCAAGCTGGAGCGCAAGTTGTCGCCAGGCCATGCCGGTGAAGCGCGGGTACATCTGACTGAAGCGCAGTTCCGTTGGGAGTCCAACGAGGATGCGATGGCGACCGAGAAGCTGGCCGAGGGGATTCGTCAGTTTGCCCGCGACCAGGAGAAGCTGGAGGCGTTGCTGGCTGCCAAGCTGTAACAGCGGCGGCAGCAAAAAGGGCGGGACCTGTGAGGGTTCCGCCCTTTTTTTGTGTCAATCCGTTAGGCATGTACTGACAGGTCTGGGGCAATCGGAAGCAAGCCCCCTCCCACACCTGGAGAGATCAGTGGCGTTCGAGGGCGTTGACGAGGTCGTGGAAGGCTTCGCGGTTGGACTCGTTCAAGCCCATCAGGATTTTGTGCGCTTCCAGCACCTTGATCCGCACGATTTCCTCGGATTGGTCCTGGGACGGCAGGTCGGTCAGACATTCCGGGCAGGGGATCGGGCGGTCAACGATGTTGAACACTTGATCGAAGCCCATGGATTGCAGCAGACGGGTGATGTCTTCGTGGGTGGTGACGACAGTGGGCAACAGGCCGACCTTCTGCCGAGACAGAATGGACAACTTGGCCAACAGCCCAAGCGTGGTGCTATCGATGCTGCGGGTTTCGGTCAGATCGATCACGATCGCCGAGAAATTCAGCGCTGTGAAGATCCGCTCAATCGTTGCATCCAGCGCCGAACACAAGGTCAGGCGCACTTCACCGACAAACTTCAGGACAAACGTCCCGTCTTGCTCGGCGAATTGGATTCTTCCGGTACTCATCAAAGATTCCTGCTCAACACCAATAGGGCGATATCATCCGGCATCTCCCCTAGCGTGGCCAATCCAAAAACCTGCCGCAGGCCATCCAGGCTGCCGCCCGCCGACTTGACCCGTTGGGGCAAGGCAGCTTCTTTCTCTTTGAGTGTAGGCTCTGGAAGAAGGTCGAGGATGCCATCGGACATCAGCGTCAGGCTGAAGGTCGGCGGCAGCTCCAGGATGTGGTCTTCGTAGGTGGCTTCATTGAACAAGCCGACGGGCAGACCACGCCCTTCCAGGTAGCGCACACTGTCAGGAGTGTATAAAACCGGCATCGGCAGGTGACCGCCGATGCTGTAGGTCAAAAGACCGGTTTCTTCATCAATCACGCCGCCCACCATCGTCACGTGCTTGCCCAGCTTGCAGCTGATCAGGCCTCGGTTGATGTGGCCCAGCACCTCGGAGGGGGTGAACTCCGGCAAGGTGCCATTGCGCTTGGATTCGAACAGCAGCCGTGTGGTCATGAACTTCAACAACACGGTGACAAATGCCGAGGACGCGCCGTGGCCGGACACGTCGGCCAGATAAAACGCCACCCGCCGCTCATCTACGCGGAAATAGTCGACAAAATCACCCGACAGGTACAGCGACGGGATGATCTGGTGCGCAAACTTGAACTCATCGATGGTCCACGGGCTGACCGGCAGCATGTTCATCTGCACCTGGCGACCGGCGTTCTGGTCTTCCTGGAGCAGGTTCAGGCTGGCTTCGAGTTCGCGGTTGGCGGTTTCGAGCTTTTCGCGGTAGCGCTGGTTTTCCACCAGCAGGCGTGCGCGATCCAGGGCGCGGCGCACCGAGTGCTCCAGCACCGCCAGGTCTTCCAGGGGCTTGATCAGGTAGTCGGCGGCGCCCAGGCGCAGGGCCTCGACGGCATCGTTCATCACCCCGGCACCGGACACGACAATCACCGGCGTCTGCGGAGCAAGCTCGGTCACCTGGCGAATCAGTTCGAGGCCGCCCATCTGGGGCATGCGCAGATCGCAGATCACGAGGTCGGGCTTGTCGCGCTCGAACACCTGGAGACCCTGTTGGCCATTGCTGGCCTGCAGGACGCTGAAGCCACTGTCTTCCAAATAGGCCGCAAGGCTTGCGCGCACTACTTCGTCGTCATCGATTATCAGCAGCGTGGCACTGGTTTTTGGCATGTGGGCAAACGGCGCCAGAATTAGGTTGGCGTAGGCGGCTCGGCAATGGCCGGGCTCACGCTACTGGATTCGCTTTCTAGCCTCTCTGTCCTACAAAGCATAGGCTTTTTGCCCACGCACAAAGGTAAAGCAGAGGTGCCCTTCTAAGGCGCAGACGGTACTCCCATCCGACAGGGGTTTCAAGCTCATGCCGATGGTCGCCGAACGTCTTTACATCGCAAATCACCGGGAGTTATAAGAACAGCCATCACCACAACACAAAGTAAGGATGGAAGCTGTGAGCGAACACGAGCGCGACTACGCTGAAAAGCGCGATTTCATCCGCATGCGAGTGGATGCCAATGTCTCTTTGATCCATGCCGGGCAAGAAATTGACGGGGTTTGCGTGGACCTCTCCAGCTCCGGCATGCAGGTGCAGGCACCTCGCCAGTTCACGGTGGGCGATCTGCTGACCGTGCGTATCGAGTCGGAACACGCGGCCCTCGCGGGCCTGGAAGCGGACACCCAGGTGGTATGGGCGAGGAACGAGGGCGACGGCCAGCATCTGGGGCTGAAGATCCTGAAAATGCGCTGATACCCGCGCACAAAAAAGGCGACCACATGGTCGCCTTTTTTCGTTTCAAGAGGTCTCGACCTAGAAGTCGTCGACAACCTTGCCGTCCTTGACCTTGAACTCGCGGTTCTGCAGGTAGGCGTTGCGGATGAAGGTGTACTTGTCGCCGGTGATCAACTTCTCGCTGTCGAGCAGGCTGGCACGGGTGTCGACGATGTTCAGGCCGAAGGTGCTGTTGCGCCAGCCGATGTCGTTCATGTAGCGGTACGGTTGGGTGTAGCTGTCCACGTATTTGGACGGCGCGTCGCGCAGGGTGCTTGGGCCCAGCAGCGGCAGCATCACGTAAGGACCGCTGCCGACGCCCCAGTAACCGAGGGTTTGGCCGAAGTCTTCATCGCTGCGTTGCAGCCCCATTTTGGTGCCGACGTCGATAAAGCCCAGCACGCCGAAGGTGGTGTTCATCAACAGGCGGGCAGTATCCACGCCGGCCGCGTGTGGCTTGAGTTGCAGCACGTTGTTGGCCAGGTTGCCGACATCGCCGATATTGCGGAAGAAGTTGTGCACGCCGTCCTGCACGAATTGCGGGGTCACAAACTGATAGCCTTGGGCCAATGGTTTGAGGGCGTAGGTATCAACGGTGTCGTTGAAGGTGAAGATCGGGCGGTTGATGCTTTCCCATGGATCATCTTCCGACGCGGCCTGTGCGGCGAAAGGGGCCATCAGGATAACGGCACACACCGAAAACTGAGCGAAGTAGTGGCTCCAGCGCATAGCTTTTGCTCCTTGAATAGTCTGTCATGGGCGCTATGCCCTGAATAAGGCGCCAGTATATGACGGAAGTGTCCTTTTAGGCAGCTGCCAGGAAACGACATACGGAGAATGTACAAAATTCCTACAAACTGTCACGGACTTGTCACGCCACTCCGATAGCGTCGTAGCTATTTCAGGGATGTCGAAATGCCTCACGCCGAGATTGCCGTCGCCACTGCCCCCACCTTGACCGCCGTGTTGTTTGGCCTGAGTGGCTGCCTGGTCGATTTCGGTTCCCAGGCGCGCACCGATTCACCCTCCCCGCACGCCGAAGCCACACCAGGTGCGCTGAAGGTCCTGCGCAGCCTCAAGGAACAAGGCGTGCCCTGCGCCTGGCTGGATGAGCTGCCGCCCTCGGTAACAACCCCACTGGCCGCTGCGCTGCCCGATTGGCTCAAGGCCGCATCGTCCTCTCCCATCCGCTGGCCCGCCCCTCATGCATGCTGGCAAGCCTTGATGGAATTGAACATCGAACGCCTGGAAGGCTGCGTGCTGGTCAGCGGCGAGCCGCGCCTGCTGCAATCGGGCCTGAATGCCGGGCTGTGGACTATCGGCCTGGCGTCCTGCGGTTCGCTGTGCGGCCTGGCGCCCGAGCAATGGCAGGCACTGACCGACCAACAACGCGAATACAAACGCGGCAAGGCCACCGTGGCGCTGTATGGGCTGGGGGTGCATTCGGTGATCGATCACCTCGGCGAGCTCGGCACCTGCCTGGCAGACATCAGCCTGCGCCAGCTCAAAGGCGAAAAGCCCTGATTGAGATCATGCACAGACGGCGCCGGTAGATTAATCTACAGCTCCTCTCGTAGACCTTTCTCGGCGTGCCGTGGTCTATGCCAGTGCCTATCGATAAAAGGAACAACACCATGCCTGCCCGCGAAAAACTGCAAGAACAGGTCAACATCCTGCGCGAGCAACTGGACCAGGAACCACCGCTGCCAGCCGAAAAACGTGAAGCGCTGGAAGCCTTGCTGGCCAAGTTTGAAGTACAACTTGAACTGGAACCGGCCACCCAGCCGCCCAGCATCGCCGACGAAGTGAACCGGGCGGTAGAAGGTTTCGAGTTAGACCACCCAGGCATTGCCGGGACGCTGCGCAATATCGTGATCACCCTGGGCAACATCGGCATTTAACCCGCGCCCAAACCAAGCACAGAACCCAATGTGGGAGGGGGCTTGCCCCCGATAGGGGTGAGTCAGGCACAGAGACTGTGACTGACACTCCGCTATCGGGGGCAAGCCCCCTCCCACATTGGGTTTGTGTAAAGGTTACTGGCGCGCCAGGCGCAGGTTCTGGAACGGCACCGCCTCAGTACTGCGATACGGGTTGATATCCAACCCACCCCGCCGCACATACCGCGCATATACCGTCAACTTCTCCGGCGTCAGCAGGCGCTGCAAGTCCAGGAAGATCCGCTCCACGCACTGCTCATGGAAGTCCGAGTGCTGGCGAAAGCTCACCAGATACTCCAACAGGCTGGCGTGATCCAGCTGTGCGATGTGGGAGGGGGCTTGCCCCCGATTGCAGTGGGTCAGACACAGAGACTGTGACTGACACTCCGCTATCGGGGGCAAGCCCCCTCCCACATTGGGTTTGTGTAAAGGTTACTGGCGCGCCAGGCGCAGGTTCTGGAACGGCACCGCCTCAGTACTGCGATACGGGTTGATATCCAACCCACCCCGCCGCACATACCGCGCATATACCGTCAATTTCTCCGGCTTCAGCAGGCGCTGCAAGTCCAGGAAGATCCGCTCCACGCACTGCTCATGGAAGTCCGAGTGCTGGCGAAAGCTCACCAGATACTCCAACAGGCTGGCGTGATCCAGCTGTGCGCCGCGGTATTGCACGGCCACGCTGCCCCAGTCGGGCTGGCTGGTGACCGGGCAGTTGGATTTGAGCAGGTGGCTGTACACGCTCTCCTCGACAATGCGCGAGTCATCGCAACGCAGCAGTTCCGGACGCGGATGTTCGTAGTTGCTGACGCTGATATCCAGGTCATCGATGCACACTCCCGGCAACGCCACCACGCCTTCGGCTTCAACCTCGGCCAGGCTGCGCACGCGCACGCCCACCGGCTTGCCGGCAGCAGCGCTGAGGTCGGTGCGCAACGTCGCCTCCAGACTTTGCGTATCGGCAAACACGGTCTGGTTCAGCGAGTTGAGGTACAGCTTGAAGGACTTGGACTCGATGATATTCGGCGAGTCGGCCGCAATGCTGAATTCACCGATGGCCACCACCGGCTTGCCCGACGGCAGCAGCCAGGACAGTTCGAAGCAGTTCCAGAAATCCACGCCCGTGTACGGCAGGGTCTCGGCGCTCAGGCCCAGCTCGGCCCATTTCGCGGCGCGTGGAATCGGGAACAGCAACGAAGGGGTGTAGGTGGAGATGTATTCACTGGACTTGCCCAGCGGCGAATGTTCGGCTGCGGGATGCATGGCGGAAACCTGGCTAAATTAACCCCACCAGTCTACCAGCCTTTGCCCCCGCCTCTAACAACCGCCGCATCGACACCGTCAATCGCCGCAGCGGCTCAATCGACGTTGATCTTGCCGACCATGCCCGCCTGGTAGTGCCCGGGAATATTGCAGGCAAACTCCAACCCGGTGGCTTTGCTGAAGGTCCAGGTCAACTCGGCGGTTTTACCCGGTCCGACCAGAACACTGTTGGGATCATCGTGCTTCATCCCGCCCATATTGCCCATATTGCCGTGCTCCATGGCGCCGTGGTCCATCTTGCCCATGCCGGTGGCGTTCAGCATGCCGCTGGCCTGCATCTGCATCATTTGCTTCTGATGCTCCGCATGCATGGCCGCATCGCCCAGGTTGAACTCATGGAGCAACTGGCCTTTGTTGACCAGCACAAAGCGCACGGTCTCACCGGCTTTTACGTCCAGGGACTTGGGCGAAAAGGACATATCCTGCAGCACCACTTCCACGGTGCGCGTGGCCTTATCGGCAGATGCCGGCTGGCCGAACGCATAGGTGTGGGCCGTGCCGGCCATTGCTCCGACACTCAACGCCAACAGGCAGCCCGCCAACAACAAGGGGGTACGCAATGCCATCTCAATTCTCCAAAGGTGTGGGATCAGTCTGAGGACCACTCTAAGATTGCAGCGCTGCCAGCCAGCTGACTGCTAGATTACAACTTTGTCAGGTTGCGCCCCTCCCCTGGCCACCACGGTATAAAGCCTGACGTGACCCGCCGCCAAGAGCTGCCCATGAAACTGCTGATCGTCGAAGACCAACCCAAAACCGGCCATTACCTGCGCCAAGGCCTGACCGAAGCCGGTTTTACCACCGAGCTGGTGGCCGACGGCACCAGCGGCCAACACTTGGCGCTGACTGGCGATTACGACCTGCTGATCCTCGATGTGATGCTGCCCGGTCGCAATGGTTGGCAGATCCTACAGGCAGTGCGCAGCGCTGGCCTCGACGTCCCGGTGCTGTTTCTCACCGCCCGCGACGCAGTGGAAGACCGCGTACACGGCCTGGAACTGGGCGCCGACGATTATCTGGTCAAGCCGTTCGCCTTCTCCGAACTGCTTGCGCGGGTGCGCAGCCTGTTGCGCCGTGGCAGCAGCGCACCGCAGGAAACCACCCTGCAACTGGCCGACCTGCGCCTGGACCTGATCCGTCGCCGCGTCGAGCGCGACGGCCAGCGCATCGACCTCACCGCCAAGGAGTTCGCCCTGCTCGAACTGCTGCTGCGGCGCCAGGGCGAAGTACTGCCCAAGTCGCTGATCGCGTCCCAGGTGTGGGACATGAACTTTGACAGCGACACCAACATCATCGAAGTGGCGATCCGCCGCCTGCGCCTGAAAATCGACGACAACTTCCCCAATAAACTCATCCACACCGTGCGCGGCATGGGTTATGTGCTGGAGGAACGATGCAGTTGATCAAGCGTCTGTCCCTGGCCAGCCGCCTGGCCCTGCTGTTTGCGGCCTGCACCGCGGTGGTCTCGTTGCTCGCCGGCGTGCTGTTCAACCGCGCCAGCGAGGCGCATTTTGTCGAGCTGGACCAGCAACTGCTCGAAAGCAAACTGGTGGCGCTGCGCAGCACCTTGCAGGGCGTCGACTCACCGCAGCTATTCGCCCAGCGCGAAGCGCAACTGCGCGCCGAGCTCAATCGTCAGCCCGACCTCACAGTACGCATCACCGCCGCCGGCCAGCGCTGGTTTGACGGCGCGCCGGCCATTGCCCTGCCCGAGTCGCCCGGCCTGCACAGCCTGCAAAACGCCGGCATCGACTACCGCGTGTACAACGCGCCGCTAAGGCCGGGCCAACCCGACTCGCCGCAACTGAGCCTGATGCTCGACATCACCCACCATCAGCACTTCCTGCAACGCATGCAGCATTTGATCTGGCTCACAGTCAGCCTCTCGGCCCTGGCCACCGCGCTGCTAGGCGCCTGGGCGGCGCGCAGCGGGCTGCGACCGTTGCGGCGCATGGGCGAAGTGGCCGCCAGCGTGTCGGCCCACTCCCTGACCCAGCGTTTGCCCGAGCAGGGCATGCCGGTGGAACTGGCGGAACTGGCCCAGGCCTTCAACGCCATGCTGGGCCGACTGGACGACGCGTTCCAGCGCCTCTCGGCGTTCTCCGCCGATATCGCCCACGAACTGCGCACGCCCCTGTCGAACTTGTTGACCCACACCCAAGTCATCCTCACCCAGCCGCGCCCGCTGGAGGATTACCGCGAGGCGCTGCACAGCAATCTGGAAGAGTTGCAGTGGATGGCGCAGTTGGTGAACGACATGTTGTACCTGGCCAAGGCCGATCACGGGCTGTTGGCGCCCACGCGCGAACCGTTGAAGCTCGCGGACGAAGTGGACGCACTGCTGGAGTTCTTCGTCTTGCTGGCGGAAGACGCGCACGTCAGCCTGGTGCGCGAGGGTATGGCTCACACAACCGGCGATCGCGGCATGTTGCGCCGGGCATTGTCGAACCTGCTGGATAACGCGCTGCGCTTTACGCCCGCGGGCGGCGAAGTGCGGGTGCATCTGGCGCAGGGCGCACAAGGCGTGACGCTGACAGTGGAGAACAGCGGCGAAGGCATTCCGGCGGAGGTGTTACCGCGATTGTTCGACCGCTTCTACCGGGCGGACCCGGCGCGGCATGAAGGCAGCAGTGAACACGCAGGGCTGGGGCTGGCGATTACCCAGTCGATTGTGCGAGCGCATGGCGGGCGGATTTATTGCGAGTCTGAGCCGGGGTGGACGCGGTTTGTGATCGAGTTGCCAGGGGGGGGTGATGCAAGCTGTGCCGGCGCTATCGGGAGCAAGCTCCCTCCCACATTTTGATCTGTGAATACATTCAAAATGTGGGAGGGGCTTGCTCCCGATAGCGGTCTTAAATCCTACGAATACCTGAGGGCATGCGCCGGCTCGATCTTCGCCGCCCGATACGCCGGGTAAACCGTGGCCAAAAAGCTCAACACAAACCCGGCCGAGCAGATCAGCAGCACATCCCCACCCTGCAATTGCGAGGGCAGGTTGCTGACGAAGTACACGTCCGAACTGAAGATATGCTGCCCGCTCACGCGCTCCAGCCAACCCACCAGCTCACTGACGTTGAGCGCCGCAATCACGCCCAGCACACCGCCGATCAGGGTGCCGATGATACCGATCACCGTGCCCTGCACCATGAAGATCGCCATGATCTGCCGTGGCGTGGCGCCGATGGTCCGCAGGATCGCGATGTCCGCGCCCTTGTCGTTCACCACCATGATCAACGTGGCAATGATGTTGAACGCCGCCACCGCGACGATCATCAGCAACAGCAGGCCGATCATGGTTTTTTCCATCTTCATCGCGCTGAACAGACTGCCCTGGGTGTGGGTCCAGTCATCCGCCTTGTAGGCCGCACCGAGGCTGGCGGCGATGTCCGCCGAGACCTTGGGCGCCGCGTACAAGTCCTTCACCGCCAGGCGCACGCTCTGCACCTGGTTCGGCTGCCAATGCTGAATTTCTGCGGCGTCGGCCATATGGATCAACGCCATCGAACCGTCCAGCTCGGCGCCGACCTTGAAGATACCGACCACGTTCAATCGCTGCATGCGCGGGGTGATGCCACCCGGCGCGCTGCTGATTTCCGGGACGATCAGGGTCAGCTTGTCGCCCACGTTCAGGCGAAAGCGCCGCGCGGTGATTTCACCGACCACCACGCCGAACTCGCCGGGTTTCAAGTCTTCCAGTTTACCCTGGACGATATGCTGGGCCACGATCGACACCTTGCCTTCCTGGGCCGGGTCGACGCCGCTGATCTCGATCGGCTGCATCGCGCCCTTGTAGGAGAACATACCGTCCATCTGCGTGAACGGTACTGCGGCGGTCACTTCGGGATTCTTCATCGCGGCGGCGGCCACCGGCTGCCAGTTGTCGATCGGGTTCACGCCGACGATGGTGGCGTGAGGCACCATGCCGAGGATGCGCGAGCTCATTTCGCGTTGAAAGCCATTCATCACCGACAACACCACGATCATCGCCAGCACGCCCAGGGCGAGGCCGATCATCGAGGTCATCGAGATAAACGAAACAAAACGGTTGCGGCGCTTGGCGCGGGTATAGCGCGTGCCGATGAAAATCGATAACGGTCTGAACATTCGCTTGCACCGCCTGAAAAAATGAAAAAACCCGGCGTCATGCACCGGGCTTGAAACAGGTCAGATGGCGACCAGATGACCTTCCTGCAGGTGCAGTACGCGGTCCATCTGCCGGGCCATGCTCATGTCATGGGTCACCACCAGGAACGCGGTACGCATCTGGGTGCTCAGTTCGAGCATCAAGTCCTTGATGCCCTGGGCGGTGTGGGAATCGAGGTTGCCGGTCGGCTCGTCGAGCATCACCAGGCCCGGGTTGTTCACCAGGGCACGGGCAATCGCCACACGCTGGCGCTCACCGCCGGACAATTCGGCCGGTTTGTGCTCCAGGCGATGGCCGAGGCCAACGCGCTCCAGCAAAGCCTTGGCACGCTGGCGCGCCTCTGGGATCGCGGTCTTGCCGATCAGCAGCGGCATGCACACGTTTTCCAGGGCGGTGAACTCCGGCAACAGGTGGTGGAACTGGTACACGAAACCCAACGAACGGTTGCGCAGTTGGCCGCGGGCCTTTTCGCCGAGGGCCGAGAGTTCTTCGCCGGCCAGCCACACGCTGCCCTGGGACGGCGTATCGAGGCCGCCCAACAGGTTGAGCAAGGTACTTTTGCCGGAACCGGAACTGCCGACGATCGCCACGCGCTCGCCGGGGTGCAGCTCAAGTTGCAGGTTGGACAACACCACCACCGATTCCGGACCTTCCTCGTAGGACTTGCCCAGGTTGCGGCAGCTCAGGATTGCTTTTTCACTCATGCCCGATTCACTCATAACGTAAGGCCTGTGCTGGCTGGGTACGTGCCGCGCGCCAGGCTGGATACAGGGTGGCAAGGAAACTCAGGACCAACGCAGCGCCGCCCACCATCAGCACGTCCTGGGCCTGAACCTGGGACGGCAAGTAATCGATGAAGTAGACGTCGGCGTTGAGAAACTTGTGGCCGATCAGGGTTTCGAGGCCGGCGATGGCAGCGCTGACGTTGAGCGCAGCCAGAATGCCCAGCGCGGTGCCGATCAAGGTGCCGACCACGCCGATCACCGTGCCCTGCACCATGAAGATCGCCATGATCTGCCCCGGCGTGGCGCCCAGGGTGCGCAGGATGGCGATGTCGCCCTTCTTGTCGTTCACCACCATCACCAGGGTGGAGATGATGTTGAAGGCCGCGACGGCGACGATCAGCAGCAACAACAGGCCGATCATGGCTTTTTCCATGCGGATGGCCTGGTACAGGTTGCCGTGGGTACGGGTCCAGTCGCGGGCGTAGTACTGGTTTTCACCCAGGTGCTGGGCGATTTCCCAGGCGCCGCGCGGGGCGTCGAACAAATCGTTGAACTTCAGGCGCAGGCCCTGCACCTGGTCCGGCTTCCAGCGATGCAGACGCGCCAGGTCGGTGAGGTTGGTCAGGCCGAGGTAGCCGTCGATCTCGCCAGCGCCGACGTGGAAGGTGCCGACCACGGTAAAGCGCTTCATGCGCGGGAACATGCCGGCCGGGGTCACGGTGACTTCCGGGGCGACGAAGGTCAGCTTGTCGCCGATGCCCACGCCGAGCTTGGCCGCGGCCTTGTCGCCGATGACGATACCGAAGCTGCCGGGCGCCAGGTCGTCAAGTTTGCCCTGCAGCATGAACTTGTCGATGATCGAGACCTTGCGCTCCTGGACCGGGTCGATGGCATTGAGCAGGATTTTCTGCACCTTGCCGTCATTGGTCAGCAACCCTTGCATCTGGGTGAACGGCGCCACGGCCACGACCTTGGGGTTCTGCTTGACCTTGTCGGCCAGGCTTTGCCAGTCGCTGATCGGTTCACCCGACTCGATGGTCGCGTGGGGCACCATGCCCAGCACGCGGGTACGCATCTCATGATCGAAGCCGTTCATCACCGACAACACCACGATCATCACGACCACGCCAAGGGCGAGACCGATCATCGAGGTCAAGGAAATGAACGACACAAAATGATTGCGACGCTTTGCACGGGTATAACGCGTGCCAATAAATACGAAGAGAGGTCTGAACATGTCGGGGCTTGTTCGGAGGAAAAGAAGACGTCCCGGTGGCGGGGTCTGGTAAGCAGCTTTACACTCAGACCATTACCGCTACTTTGGGTTCGCCATGTCGACATTAGATGAAGAAGAACGCCGCGAATACTACCGTATCGACGACATGATCGCACTTCAAATCAAAAGCCTGTCCGCCCCCGAAGCGGCGAGCAAGGAAGTGTTGCTGGATGATTCGCCGCTATTCAATCTACTCAGTGAACTGCACCTGAGCGAATTCGAAGCCCAACACCTGTTGCGCCAGCTCAGCGAGAAAGATCGCAGCCTGGCCGCCCTCCTCCGAATCCAGAACAAACGCCTGGATCTGCTCAGCCAGATCATGGCGCGCGGCCTACTGGATGAAGTCGGCGCACCGCAGCCGGTGATCATTTCCGAAGGCGGCATCGACTTCCTGCACCCGACGCCCCTGGCACTCGACGCCCACCTGGCGGTCAAGCTGGTGCTGATGCCCCAGGCGCTGGGCCTGCTGTTACGGGCGCGGGTCACCCATTGCGATGCCAAGGGCGGCGCTTTTGCCATTGGCACGGAATTCGAATCGATGACCGACGCCCAACGCCAACTGCTGGCGCGCTACATCCTGCAGAAACAGGCGCAGCAACGGCGCCTGGCGCGGGAACAGAGCGACGCCAAAGACACCTGAATTCGTATTCACCCCGCCAGACGACCTGGCGCAAAGGAGCAACTGTGACCCTGATCTACGGCCACCGCGGTGCCAAAGGCGAAGCACCAGAAAACACCCTGACCAGCTTCCAGCAGTGCCTCAAGCACGGTGTACGCCGTTGCGAATTGGATTTGCACCTGTCCATGGACGGCGAACTGATGGTCATCCACGACCCGACCCTCAAGCGCACCGCCGACCGGCGCGGCAAAGTCGTCGAGTATTCGGCGGCAGACCTGGTGAAGATGGACGCCCGCAAAGGCGGCCCCGGCTGGATCAACCCCTGCCCGATCCCGCGCCTGGAAGAACTGTTTGAAAAGTGCGACTTCGATCACTGGCAACTGGAAGTCAAAAGCGCCTCGCGCACCCGCGCCGCGACCACCGTGCTGGCGATCCGGGAAATGGCCGTGCGTTTCGGCCTCATGGACAAGGTCACAGTGACCTCAAGCTCACGGGAAGTGTTGAAAGCGGCGGTGGAACTCACCCCGGACCTGTCGCGCGGGCTGGTGGCCGAATACGCCTGGCTCGACCCGCTGAAGGTCGCGCAAAACTATGGCTGTGAGTTTCTGGCGTTGAACTGGACGTTGTGTACCCCCGAGCGTCTGGAAAAAGCCCAGCGCCAGGGATTGCACGTGTCGGTGTGGACAGTCAACGAACCTGCGCTGATGCGCAGGCTCGCCGACTTCGGCGTAGATAGCCTGATTACAGACTTTCCCGGTTTGGCCACTGCCACGCTCGAGAATTACTGAAATCGGTCTCCCCGGCCGGCTCAGGCCACCGGCCGGAGCCGCTCAAAAAAGCCGGTTGAGGCCGTCGTAGGCCGCGACCCGATAGGCTTCCGCCATGGTTGGGTAGTTGAACGTGGTGTTGACGAAATACTTGAGGGTATTTTGCTCACCCGGCTGGTTCATGATGGCCTGGCCGATGTGGACGATCTCCGAAGCCTGGTAGCCGAAGCAATGCACGCCGAGGACTTCCAGGGTTTCACGGTGGAACAGAATCTTCAGCATGCCTTGCGGCTCGCCGGCGATCTGCGCACGCGCCATGCTCTTGAAGAACGCCTTGCCCACTTCGTAAGGCACCTTGGCCTTGGTCAGTTCGTGTTCGTTCTTACCGATCGAGCTGATCTCCGGAATCGTGTAGATCCCGGTCGGCACGTCGTTCACATAGCGCCAGCTGCCATTGTCGACAATGCTGCCGGCGGCCGAACGGCCCTGGTCATGGGCGGCGCTGGCCAGGCTTGGCCAGCCGATCACGTCGCCGGCACCGTAGATATTCGACACGCAGGTGCGATAGTTCTCGTCCACTTCGATCTGGCCACGGTTGTTGACCTTGACCCCGACATTTTCCATGCCCAGCTTGTCGGTGTTGCCGGTACGACCGTTGCACCACAGCAAGGCGTCGGCCTTGATCTTCTTGCCGGACTTGAGGTGCAGGATCACACCGTTGTCCAGGCCTTCGACGCGCTCGTACTCTTCGTTGTGGCGCACGGTGATGTTGTTGTTGCTGAAGTGATAACTCAACGCCTGGGAAATTTCCGAGTCGAGGAAGCTCAGCAACTGGTCACGGTTGTCCACCAGCTCTACCAGCACCCCAAGGCCGCTGAAGATCGAGGCGTATTCGCAGCCGATCACGCCGGCGCCATAGATGATCAGTTTGCGCGGGGTATGGCCCAGGCTGAGGATGGTGTCGCTATCGTAGATACGCGGGTGGAGGAAATCGATATCCACCGGGCGATACGGGCGCGACCCGGTAGCGATGATGATGTGCTTGGCCACCAGCTTCTCGACCACGCCGTTGGAGCAGACCACTTCGACGGTTTGCTCGTCGGCGAAGCTGCCGGTGCCGAAGAACAGGTCGACACGGTTACGGGCGTAATAGCCGGTCCGCGACGCCACCTGCTTGGCGATGACTTTTTCCGCGCTTTTGAGCACGTCCGGGAACGAAAACCAACGCGGCTCGCCAATGGCCCGGAACATCGGATTGGTATTGAACTGCATGATCTGGCGCACTGAGTGACGCAAGGCCTTGGACGGGATGGTACCCAGGTGGGTGCAGTTTCCGCCGACCTGGCGACGGCTATCGACCATTGCCACCTTGCGCCCTGCCTTCGCGGCGTTCATCGCCGCACCTTCTCCAGCCGGGCCGGAACCCAGTACTACCACGTCGTAGTTGTAGACAGCCATGCGTACTCCTCAGAACAGGCCAGGCGCGCGGTTTGACGCCTGGCTAAATCATGCCGCGGCCAGCGGTCATGAAGGACAATTTGGCTCAAGTGTGTGAACCGGGGCACAGTCTATATAAGGCTCAACGCCGCGCACATTAACCCTTGGTCGCGTCGTAGGCCAGTTTTGCCTTTACTACACAGCGTGGATTACGGTTTCACAGCGGTCATCTGTTCGAACGCCGGATTACTGCGCGTGACAAAAACATCCCCCTCGCGCTGCACAAAAAACGCGGCGATCTGGTGCTGTTCGGCGTAGTCCCAGCCTTGCTCCGGCCCAAGGATCAACAGCAACGTCGACAACCCATCGGCCATCAGCGCCGACGGGTGCAACACTGTCACCGATGCCAGTTGATGGGTAATCGGCGCGCCGGTCCGCGCATCCAGGGTGTGGGAATAGCGCCGACCACCCTGCTGGAAATAATTACGATAGTCACCCGATGTGGACACACCAAAGCCGTCTACGCGGATGATTTTTTCGGCGACCTGCTGGTCATCGCGAGGCTCTTCCAGCGCGACGCGCCAGGGCGAACCATCCGGTTTGTGGCCGGCAGCCTTGAGTTCGCCGGTGGCTTCGGCGAGGTAGTGATGGATACCCAGGCCGCTCAACAGCTCGGCGATACGATCCACCGCGTAACCGGCAGCAATGCTGTTGAAGTCGACCTCGACGGCGGCGTCCTTGCACAGTTGTTCGCCGTCGATGCGCAGATGCTGGTGACCGACCCGTTGACGCACCTCGGCCAGCGTCGCGGCGTCCGGCACCTTGAGTTGCCGGGCCTGGGGCCCGAACCCCCACAGGTTCAGCAGCGGCTCCACCGTCAGGTCGAACGCACCCGCGCTGGCCTGGGACAGTTGCTCGCCGGTACGCACCAGTTGCAGCACCGGCGCAGGCATCGGCTGACAGCTATTGGCCGGCAGATTGTTGAAACGCTCGATATCCGAGTCGCTGCGGTAGGTCGACATCTGTCGGTCGACATCCCCCAGGATTTTTTCCACCTGGCGCTGCAGCTCTTTCGGCGTAGGTGCCGTCGAGCTTCTGACATACTGGATCGAATAGGTGCTGCCCATGGTCGGCCCCCCAAACTGCTCCAGCGTATCGCCGCCACAGCCGGCCAGCGCCGCAAAACCGCACACCATCGCTATCTGTCGCAGATTGCCCATAAACCTGATCGCCGTCGAAAAGTGAATTAACCCGCAGGCACACACCCTGGCAGGACCGCCCATTATGCGGCATGCCGTTATCTGTTTATGGCTGATGTTCGCACTCCCGGCGCTCACCAATGAGGCGGATCGTCTCACCTTGGCCGGCCACAGTTGACGGCGTATCGCCTGAAAAAATGCATGCCCCTGTAGGCGCGGGCTTGCGCGCGATGCCTCCCACACAGCCGAAACCCACAGGCAGAAAAAAGCCCCGAACCAGTCGGGGCTTTTTCATTCAACCTGAACGCTTAGCGCGGGAATGCAGGCGGGTTGACCCCAGCCATGTCTTCCATCACACGAACGACCTGGCAGCTGTAGCCGAACTCGTTGTCGTACCACACGTACAGCACAACACGGTTGTCCTGGGTAATGGTCGCTTCCGCGTCCACCACACCGGCGTGGCGCGAGCCAACGAAGTCGGTGGAGACCACTTCCTGGGAGTTGACGAAGTCGATTTGCTTATGCAGATCGGAGTGCAGCGCCATGTAGCGCAGGTACTCGTTCATCTCGTCGCGGGTAGCGGCTTTCTCAAGGTTCAGGTTGAGAATGGCCATCGACACGTTAGGCGTCGGCACGCGGATCGCGTTACCGGTCAGCTTGCCGGCCAGCTCAGGCAGGGCCTTGGCGGCAGCGGTGGCGGCACCGGTCTCGGTGATCACCATGTTCAGCGCGGCGCTGCGACCACGGCGATTGCCCTTGTGGAAGTTGTCGATCAGGTTCTGGTCGTTGGTGTACGAGTGAACGGTTTCGACGTGACCGTTGATGATGCCGAACTTGTCATTGACTGCCTTCAGCACCGGCACGATGGCGTTGGTGGTGCAGGAAGCGGCGGACACGATCTTGTCGTCAGCGGTGATTTCCGTGTGGTTGATGCCGTGAACGATGTTCTTCAGCTTGCCTTTGCCAGGCGCGGTCAGGACAACGCGGGCAACGCCCGGGCAGGTCAGGTGCTGGCCCAGGCCTTCGGCGTCGCGCCATACGCCGGTGTTATCCACCAGCAGGGCGTCCTTGATGCCGTACTGGGTGTAATCCACCTCGGTCGGGTTCTTCGCGTAGATCACCTGGATCAGGTTACCGTTGGCGGTGATGGTGTTGTTTTCTTCGTCGATGACGATGGTGCCGTTGAACGGACCGTGTACCGAGTCGCGACGCAAGAGGCTCGCGCGCTTGGCCAGGTCGTTCTCGGCGCCCTTGCGTACCACGATGGCGCGCAGGCGCAGGCCGTCGCCGCCACCGGTTTTACCGATCAGGATGCGTGCCAGCAGGCGGCCGATGCGACCGAAGCCGTAGAGCACAACGTCAGTGCCTTTACGGGCGGAGGCGTTCTGCTTGCCGACCACGTCGGCCATTTCTTCACGCACGAACTGCTCGACGGAACGGCCGTTGGCTTCAGCGCGGAACTTGGCGGCCAACTTGCCCAGGTCTACCGAAGCCGCGCCGAGCTTGAGCTCGCTCATGGCTTTGAGCAGAGGGAATGTTTCGTGGACGGAGAGTTCGCTGTCGTTGGTCGAACGATGGCGAGCAAAGCGATGCGCCTTGAGAATCGCGATGACTGACTGGTTGATCAGACTGCGGCCATAGATCGAGCTCACCACATTGTTATTGCGGTACAGCTGACCGATAAGCGGGATCATCGCTTCAGCGAGTGCTTCACGGTCGATCCATTCACCAAGACACTGGTCGGGCTTCTGAGTCACGGGAACCTTCCACATGTAGGGGCTGAAAAAAGGGGCTACATTATGCCGCCCGGCCGCCCCCGGAGCAATGCGCGTCCTACAACAAAAAGCGCTTACCCAAAAAAGCCACCTCGCTGCAGCCCAGTAAATACGCGGGTTCCAGAAGGCCACTAGTGGAGCGGGCAGCACGACTTGTCCGTAACCCTCCGAAAACTATATGCATATTGGCACTACATATTGAGTCAAAACGCGCCATTGTTTGTCTTAGCCACCACATTTCCCGCAAACCGTAATAGGCTCAGTCAGCAACTGACAGGCGGCACCTCGGGCCGTTACAATTACCGACTTTGTCGCAACGCTTGGAGCTCAACCTTCCGTGCCCGTTCTGCGTCTACCGCAACTCCCTGCCGCGGCAGGTAAACAGCACTGGGGCAATTTGCCCGGTGCCGCCCTGAGCCTGGCCATCGCCGAGGCTGCCAGCGCAGCCAAGCGCTTTACCCTGCTGCTTACCGCCGACAGCCAAAGCGCCGAACGGCTGGAGCAGGAGCTGAGCTTCTTCGCCCCCGATTTGCCGGTGCTGCATTTTCCCGACTGGGAAACCCTGCCCTACGACCTGTTCTCGCCGCACCAGGACATCATTTCCCAGCGCATCGCCAGCCTGTACCGCCTGCCGGAACTGGTCCACGGCGTGCTGGTGGTGCCGATCACCACGGCGCTGCACCGCCTGGCGCCGACCAAGTTCCTGCTGGGCAGCAGCCTGGTGCTGGATATCGGCCAGAAGCTCGACGTGGAGCAAATGCGTACACGCCTGGAAGCCAGCGGCTACCGCTGCGTCGACACGGTGTACGAGCACGGCGAATTCGCGGTGCGCGGAGCGCTGATCGACCTGTTCCCGATGGGCAGCAAGTTGCCGTACCGCATCGACCTGTTCGATGACGAAATCGAGACCCTGCGCACCTTCGATCCGGAAAACCAGCGCTCCATCGACAAAGTCGAGTCGATCAAACTGCTGCCGGCGCGGGAATTCCCGCTGCAGAAAGACGCGGTGACGCGTTTCAAGGCGCGCTTTCGCGAACGCTTCGACGTCGACTTCCGCCGCTGCCCGATCTTCCAGGACTTGAGCAGCGGGATTACCCCCGCCGGTATCGAGTACTACCTGCCGCTGTTCTTCGACGAAACCTCCACCCTGTTCGACTACCTGCCCCAGGACACCCAAGTGTTCTCGCTGCCGGGCATCGAGCAGGCGGCGGAAAACTTCTGGAGCGACGTGCGCAACCGCTATGAAGAGCGTCGCGTCGATCCGTCCCGTCCTTTATTACCGCCGGCTGAACTGTTCCTGCCGGTGGAAGACTGCTTCGCCCGCCTGAAAAACTGGCCGCGCGTGGTCGCCAGCCAAGAGGATGTGGACGCAGGCAGCGGCCGCACGCGCTTCCCCGCGCAAAACCTGCCGAACCTGGCGATTGAAGCCAAGGCCAGCCAGCCGCTCGAAGCGCTGTCCAACTTCCTCGGCGATTTCGCCGGGCGCGTGCTGTTTACCGCCGAATCGGCCGGGCGCCGCGAAGTGCTGCTGGAGCTGCTGGAACGCCTGAAGCTGCGCCCGAAAACCGTCGACAGCTGGCCGGACTTCGTCGCCGGCAAAGAGCGCCTGGCGATCACCATTGCGCCGCTGGATGAAGGCCTGTTGCTGGACGATCCGGCCCTGGCGCTGATCGCCGAAAGCCCGCTGTTCGGGCAACGGGTGATGCAGCGCCGTCGCCGCGAAAAACGCGCCGACGCCAACAACGACGCAGTGATCAAAAACCTCACCGAACTGCGCGAAGGCGCGCCGGTGGTGCATATCGACCACGGCGTCGGCCGCTACCTGGGCCTGCAAACGCTGGAAATCGACAACCAGGCCGCCGAATTCCTCACCATGGAATACGCCGAAGGCGCCAAGCTATATGTGCCGGTGGCCAACCTGCACCTGATCGCCCGCTACACCGGCAGCGACGACGCCCTGGCGCCGTTGCACCGCCTGGGTTCCGAGACCTGGCAGAAAGCCAAGCGCAAGGCCGCCGAACAGGTGCGCGACGTCGCCGCCGAGCTGCTCGACATCTATGCCCGTCGCGCCGCCCGCGAGGGTTATGCGTTCGCCGACCCGAAAGCCGACTACGCCACCTTCAGCGCCGGCTTCGCCTTCGAAGAAACCCCGGACCAGCAAACCACCATCGAAGCCGTGCGCGCCGACATGCTCGCGCCCAAGCCGATGGACCGCCTGGTGTGCGGCGACGTGGGCTTCGGCAAGACCGAAGTGGCGATGCGCGCCGCCTTCATCGCGGTGCATGGCGGCAAGCAAGTGGCGATCCTGGTGCCGACTACCCTGCTCGCCCAGCAGCACTACAACAGCTTTCGCGACCGCTTTGCCGACTGGCCGGTGACCGTGGAAGTGATGAGCCGTTTCAAATCCGCCAAGGAAGTGAACGCCGCCGTCGCCGACCTGGCGGAGGGTAAGATCGACATCGTGATCGGCACCCACAAGCTGCTGTCGGACGATGTGAAGATCAAGAACCTGGGCCTGGTGATCATCGACGAAGAACACCGCTTCGGGGTGCGTCAGAAAGAACAGCTCAAGGCACTGCGCAGCGAAGTCGACATTCTGACCCTCACCGCCACGCCGATTCCGCGCACGCTGAACATGGCGGTGTCGGGCATGCGCGACCTGTCGATCATCGCCACTCCACCGGCGCGGCGCCTGTCGGTACGCACCTTCGTGATGGAGCAGAACAACAGCACGGTCAAGGAAGCGCTGCTGCGCGAATTGCTGCGTGGCGGGCAGGTGTATTACCTGCACAACGATGTGAAAACCATCGAGAAATGCGCCGCCGACCTCGCCGCACTGGTGCCGGAAGCACGCATCGCCATCGGCCACGGGCAAATGCGCGAGCGCGACCTCGAACAGGTGATGAGCGACTTCTACCACAAGCGCTTCAACGTGCTGATCGCCTCGACCATCATCGAGACCGGCATCGACGTGCCGAGCGCCAACACCATCATCATCGAGCGCGCCGACAAGTTCGGCCTGGCACAACTGCATCAACTGCGCGGCCGCGTCGGACGCAGTCACCACCAGGCCTACGCCTACCTGCTGACGCCACCGCGCCAGCAAATCACCGGCGACGCGGAAAAACGCCTGGAAGCCATCGCCAACACCCAGGACCTGGGCGCCGGCTTTGTGCTGGCCACCAACGACCTGGAAATCCGTGGCGCCGGCGAACTGCTCGGCGACGGCCAGAGCGGGCAGATCCAGGCCGTGGGCTTCACCTTATATATGGAGATGCTCGAACGCGCAGTGAAAGCCATCCGCAAGGGCGAGCAACCGAACCTCGACCAACCCCTGGGCGGCGGTCCGGAGATCAACCTGCGCTTGCCGGCATTGATCCCCGAAGACTACCTGCCGGATGTCCACGCGCGACTGATCCTGTACAAGCGCATCGCCTCGGCCACCGACGAAGAAGGCCTCAAGGACCTGCAGGTGGAGATGATCGATCGCTTCGGCCTGTTGCCGGAACCGACCAAGAACCTGGTGCGCCTGACCCTGCTCAAATTGCAGGCCGAGCAACTGGGGATCAAGAAGGTCGACGCCGGGCCGCAGGGCGGGCGCATCGAGTTCGAAGCGCAGACGCCGGTGGACCCGTTGGTGCTGATCAAGCTGATCCAGGGCCAGCCCAACCGGTACAAGTTCGAAGGGGCTACGCTGTTCAAGTTCATGGTGCCGATGGAACGTGCCGAAGAACGCTTCAATACCTTGGAGGCGCTGTTTGAGCGCCTCATCCCGAAATCTGTTTGAAGGACGCCCCAATGCGCGTGTTTCGCATTCTGAGCTTGTTATTAGTGGTACTCGCACCTTCGGCGTTTGCCGACAGCCTGTACCAAGTGGAAATGGTCCTGGTGCGCCAGAACGCGGAGCCGGTGATCAACAGCCGCGCCGCGCCGGAAGACTGGGATGCCGGCGCCGAGCGCCTGGGCGACAGAAGCAGCCCGGCGCGCCTGGGCACGATCGTCGACAAACTCCGCGCAGACGCCAACTACACGGTGCTGGCGCACAAGGCCTGGGAACAGAACCTCGGTGAGCAGCCGGTAAAAATCGCGATCACCGACGGCCGGGAGCAGTTCGGTCAGTTTCCCCTCGAGGGTGTGCTGAGCCTGCAACTGGGGCGCTTTACCGATATCGACGCGGACTTCTGGATCAACCAGTTCGACGGCAACGGCAGCGTCATCGCCAGCGAGCATCTGGCGCAGAAAGACGTGCGGACCAAGAACAACCAGCTCAACTACCTGGATGGCGGCCACCTGGCGCTGCTGATCAAGATCACTTCGTTGACCGCCAAACAGCCCAGCGCACCGCCCGTCGACTTTCAGGACTGATCCAGCGCCATGCCCCTGACGTCGCCGCTCACCAAGCCCCTGGCCCCTTCGTGGGCCAATCGCTTCAAAGAACAAAGCCTGGAGCGCGGGCGGCGCTATGCCTTGGAGAACCGGGTACGCATCGTCGAGTCGGGCGACAGCACCATCATCGCCAGTTGCGAAGGCTCGGGCAGCAACGTCTACCGGCAGACCATCTCGTTGCGCGAATCGGCCAAGGGCACGCTGATCCTGGTGGACAGCCGCTGCACCTGCCCGGTACACACCAACTGCAAACACATCGCCGCGGTGCTGCTCAAGGTCCAGGAAACCCTGGCCTACCCGGCGGCGGCCCAGGACGCCGAACTGCTGGAAAAACTCCAGGCCGTGCTGGACAACCGCGTGGTGCTGCCGCAGGTGGTGATGGACGACGTGCTGCCCGTGCCGCGCCTGTGGCTGGCCAGTGTCGAGTTCAGCGCGTTCGAGCCGCGCAACGGCAAGATGCAGCGCTATATCCAGCACCGTGCGGCGCTGTCGTTCAACTATCTGGGCAACTACGTCAGCGGGCAAAAGAACGCCGACATCATCGTCCGCCAGGAAACCCAGAGCCTGCGGATCAAGCGGCACCCCGAGCTGGAACAGCGCTATCGCGAACAACTGCGCCTGCTCGGTTTCAAGATCGCCACGCGCCAGAGCAAAGCGTTGCCGGAAAGTGCCGGCGAACTGTTCGAGATGATCAATGACAGCGCCTGGCTGAACTTCACCCTCAACGCATCGCCGACACTGCGGGCCGAAGGTTGGGAGTTGCAGATCGACGACGACTTCGGCTTCGACCTGAGCCCGGTGGACGACTGGTATGCCACCGTCGACGAAGGGCCGGAGCGCGACTGGTTCGACCTGGAACTGGGGATCATCGTCAACGGCGAACGCCTGAGCCTGCTGCCGATCCTGCTCAACCTGATGCGTTCGCACACCGAAATCCTCAACCCGGAAAAACTCGCACGCCGCCGCGATGACGAACTGATCCTGGTCAACATCCCCGGCCTGCCCAACGGTGGCCACGGCCCGCTGCAAGTGGCGCTGCCCTACGGCCGCCTGAAACCCGTCCTGGCCACCCTCGGCGAGTTCTACCTGCAGGAACCCGGCACCACCACGCTGCGCCTGGCCAAGGCCGACGCGATCCGCCTCAACCCGCTGGAAGACCTGCCGCTGCAATGGGAAGGCGGCGAGAAGATCCGCACCTTCGCCCAGCGCCTGCGCGACATCAAGGATTTCACCTGCGTCGCGCCCGAAGGCTTGAACGCGACCTTGCGCCCCTATCAGCTGGAGGGCTTGAGCTGGATGCAGTCACTGCGCCAGCTGGAAGTGGGCGGCATTCTTGCGGACGACATGGGCCTGGGCAAAACCTTACAGACCTTGGCGCATATTCTCAGCGAGAAGATCGCCGGGCGCCTGGACCGCCCGTGCATGGTGGTGATGCCCACCAGCCTGATCCCCAACTGGCTCGACGAGGCCGCGCACTTCACGCCGCAACTCAAGGTCCTGGCGCTGTATGGCGCCACCCGCAAAAAGCACTTCGCAAACCTGCAGGACTACGACCTGCTGCTGACCACGTATGCGTTGCTGCCCAAAGACATCGAGCAACTCGCCGCCCTGCCCTTGCATGTGCTGATCCTCGACGAAGCGCAGTACATCAAGAACCCTTCGAGCAAGGCGGCCCAGGCGGCGCGTGAGCTGAACGCACGGCAGCGCCTGTGCCTGAGCGGCACCCCGCTGGAAAACCACCTGGGCGAGCTGTGGTCGCTGTTCCACTTCCTGTTGCCGGGCTGGTTGGGCGACGTGAAAAGCTTCAACCGCGACTACCGCGTGCCGATTGAAAAACGCGCCAGCGATGTGCGATTGCAGCACCTGAACGGTCGGATCAAACCGTTCCTGCTGCGTCGCACCAAGGAACAGGTGGCGACGGAATTACCGCCGAAAACCGAGATCATCCACTGGGTCGAGCTCAATGAGGCCCAGCGCGATGTGTACGAAACCATGCGCCTGGCCATGGACAAAAAAGTCCGCGATGAGATCACCCGCAAAGGCGTGGCGCGCAGCCAGATCATCATTCTTGAAGCGCTGCTCAAGCTGCGCCAGGTGTGCTGCGATTTGCGCCTGGTCAACGATGCCACCCTGCCAACGCGCGGCAGCAGCTCGGGCAAGCTCGACAGCTTGATGGAAATGCTCGAAGAGCTGTTTGCCGAAGGGCGCCGGATTCTGTTGTTCTCCCAGTTCACCTCGATGCTGAGCCTGATTGAACTCGAGCTGAAAAAACGCGGCGTCGCCTATGCGCTGCTGACCGGCCAGACCCGCGATCGGCGCACGCCGGTGAAAGACTTCCAGAGCGGCAAGCTGCAGATCTTTCTGATCAGCCTGAAGGCAGGTGGCGTAGGACTCAACCTGACCGAAGCCGACACCGTGATCCACTATGACCCGTGGTGGAACCCGGCCACGGAAAACCAGGCCACCGACCGTGCGTATCGCATCGGCCAGGAGAAACCGGTATTCGTCTACAAGATGATTGCACGGGGCACGGTGGAGGAGAAAATCCAGCACCTGCAGAAGGAAAAGTCCGACCTTGCAGCGGGCGTGCTGGACGGGCGGACCACCGGGGATTGGCAGTTGGGCAACGAAGAGATCGAGGCGCTGTTTGCGCCGCTGCCCAACAAACAAGAAAAACGCTGACGGTTAGATCGCCCTCGCGGGCCAGCGCATCGCCACATTCAACCGCACTTCGACAGAATGTACACAATCAAGTGTAGGAGCGGGCTTGCCCGCGATAGGCGCGCCGCCGTTTCAATCGATCAACTGCGCATCCCGCAACGCGCCGAGCGCCACCAGCCAACGCGGGTCTTGCTTATACTCCGTCGACGCAACCGCCTGCCCACGCATCCGTGCGATCCGCGCCGATGGCGTGACCTTCATCCGCTGGGCCGCGCTCAGCGCCAGTTCGGCAGCCGCCCGATCGTTGCACACCAGGCCCATGTCGCACCCCGCCGTCAGTGCGGCTTCAATTCGGCTGGCCGCATCCCCAACCACGTGGGCACCAGCCATGGACAGGTCGTCGCTGAAAATCACCCCGTCAAATTGCAATTCGCCGCGCAGGATGTCCTGCAACCAGCGGCGCGAGAAACCGGCCGGCTGGGCGTCGACTTGCGGGTAAATGACGTGGGCTGGCATCACCGCCGCCAATTGCCGGCTCAGGCGTGCGAAAGGTACCAGGTCATTGGCGCGAATCTGTTCCAGGCTGCGTTCGTCATTGGGAATCGCAACGTGGGAATCGGCTTCAGCCCACCCGTGCCCCGGGAAGTGCTTGCCGGTGGCGGCCATGCCGGCGCTGTTCATGCCGCGGATAAACGCCCCGGCAAGCACCGCAGCACCGCGGCGCGCTCGGGGTTGCCCTCGAAGGAACGGCTGCCGACCACGGCGCTGCGCTGGTAGTCCAGGTCCAGCACGGGGGCGAAACTCAGGTCCAGGCCGACGGCCAGGACTTCAGTGGCCATGATCCAGCCACACTGTTCGGCGAGGTATTCGGCGTTAGGGTGATCCGCCAGCGCGCGCATGGCCGGCAGGCGCACAAAACCCTGGCGCAGGCGCTGCACGCGACCGCCCTCCTGGTCGACCGCCAGCAGCAGGTCCGGGCGCACGGCACGAATCGCCGCGCTCAATTCCCGCACCTGGCGCGGATGCTCGATATTGCGCGCAAAAATGATCAGGCCGCCCACCTCAGGCTGGCGCAACAGGTGGCGATCCTCGGCCGTCAGCCAGGTACCGGCAACGTCGACCATCAAAGAACCTTGCAGGGCAGCAGTCATAAACCTTCCTTAAATAACGCACACAACCCATTGCCCTCGCGGCGCGGCGGGCGCGGCAAGAACAATGGGTTGCGAGTAAATAGCTGAATTCGGCATGGGCGGCTAGCTTAGCGGATGCTGGCGGCCGCGCACACCCGGGGCGGTCAAACCTTCGCGGGGATTGGCGTCGATTTGCTGCGCGGACGCAATTGCGCGGCAGCCATGGTCTGGTCGGTCACGCCGGTTTCGGCGCGCATGCCGGCAGCGAGGAACGGCACCATCAGGCGCATCACCTGCTCGATGGAGGTGTTGACGCCAAAGTCGGTCTCGGCAATCGCCCGCAAGGCCTTGATCCCGGACATGCTGAATGCCGCAGCGCCGAGCATGAAGTGTACGCGCCAGAACAATTCGATCGGCGGGATGCGCGGGGCGGCTTCGTTGACCAGCAACATATAGCGGCGGAACACCTTGCCGTACATGTCTTCCAGGTAGCGGCGCAGGTGGCCCTGGCTCTGGCTGAACGCCAGGCCCAACAGGCGCATGAAGATCGACAGGTCGTTGCCGCTGCGTGGCTGCACCACCAGCGCTTGCTCAACGAGGATTTCCAGCAGTTCTTCCAGGCTTGGCTTATGGTCGGCCTTGGCCTGGCGGCGTTCGAGCTCACGGTCGAGACTGGCGCAGAACGGCCCCAGGAAACGCGAGAACACCGCCTGGATCAGGGCTTTTTTCGAGCCGAAATGGTAGTTCACGGCGGCGAGGTTGACCCCGGCCTTGCTGGTGATCAGCCGCAATGAGGTTTCAGCAAATCCTTTTTCCGCGAACAATTGCTCGGCAGCATCGAGAATGCGTTCAACGGTTTCCGACTGGGCCATGGCTACTCCGCCTGACAAACACTTGTTTGAAACATACGTTTCAGCTTGTGTCTTGTCAAGCCTGTGGGTTCGCTTTCCGGCCAGGCAGTCATCTATTTGAACGCTATTTAATCACATCCTTTCAACTCTGTAGGCAGCGCTGTCTTTGCGTTGTAGGAGGGCTGACGAATGACCGTCCAGCGGACGCGCAAAAAAGGATGATTGCCAAGCGCAGTCCACTGTATATAATCCCAGTCACTGTATAAAAAGACAGAGCGATCAACATGCTAAAACTGACGCCACGCCAAGCTGAGATTCTGGCTTTTATCAAGCGCTGCCTCGACGACAACGGCTACCCGCCGACGCGCGCGGAAATTGCGCTGGAACTGGGGTTCAAATCCCCCAACGCCGCCGAAGAACACCTCAAGGCCCTCGCTCGCAAAGGCGCGATCGAGATGACCCCGGGCGCTTCGCGGGGCATTCGCATCCCCGGTTTCGAAGCCAAGGCCGACGAATCGACCCTGCCGATCATCGGCCGCGTCGCTGCCGGCGCGCCGATCCTGGCGCAACAGCACGTCGAGGAATCCTGCAACATCAACCCGACCTTCTTCCATCCTCGCGCCGACTACCTGTTGCGGGTGCATGGCATGAGCATGAAGGACGTGGGCATTTTCGACGGTGACCTGCTGGCTGTCCACACCACTCGTGAAGCCCGTAACGGCCAGATCGTCGTCGCCCGCATCGGCGATGAAGTCACCGTCAAACGCTTCAAGCGCGAAGGCAGCAAGGTCTGGCTCCTGGCCGAGAACCCTGAGTTCGCCCCGATCGAAGTCAACCTGAAAGACCAGGACCTGGTGATCGAAGGCCTGAGCGTCGGCGTCATTCGCCGCTAAAGGAGGCATCATGCAGCTCGTGCACACCCCACAACACACACAACTGTCGCTGTTCGAGGCCTTCATGGCCCAACCCCTTGCGCCCATCCTCAAGGAAACGGTCGAGGCGCCCTGGTGCGCCGAGCCTGAGGCGTTCAGTGAACTGTCGTTGCGCGGTGCGGCCGGGAGCTGCCTGAGCCTGCTGGCGCCGATCCTGCGCGAACTAAGCGAGGAACAGGATGCACGCTGGTTGACGCTGATCGCCCCACCCGCCAGCCTGACCCAGGCTTGGCTGCGGGACGCCGGTCTCAACCGCGAACGCATCCTGTTGCTGCAACCACGCGGCGCGCAAAGTGCCCAGCAGTTGACCTGCGAAGCCCTGCGCCTGGGCCGCAGCCATACAGTGGTGAGCTGGTTGAACCCGCTGAATGCCAACGCCAAGCAACAGTTGATCAGCGCCGCACGTACCGGCGATGCGCAGAGCTTGAATATTCGTTTGGGGTAATTCGAGGTGCCGCAGGCTAACCCTGTGGCAAGGGAGCTTGCTCCCATTGGACGGTGCAGCAATCGCATGTTCAGGGCCGCTTAGCGCCCCAGCGGGAGCAAGCTCCCACGCCACACTCAGTGCAGAACCCGTGGACCGTCTTCTTTCTCCGGTTCGCCTTCTGCCAGGCGGCCTGCCATCTGTACGCCAACGCTCAACATGGCTTTTGCCACTTCCACGTGCTGGCCTTGCAGGAACGCCTTGGCGTCTTCGGAAAAGTCCAAGATAACCAGAGAACCCTCGTCCTCAGCCCGGCGCAGCTCGATTCGGCCGTCAGGCAATTCAACAATTTCCAGAAAGGACGTTGGCATAAAAGTCTGTTCTCCACGAAAGGCCGGGATTATATCAGTCATCTGCCGGGCCTCGCAGTGGATCTGGCGAGGTTTCTTTACGGCTGGATGAATGGTGCTTAGTGAAAGCAAGCCCACTGCCACAATTTTGATTGGCACCCATCTGCGCAGGTGCCTTGGCTGTCAGCTCGCAATGATCACCGGCTCAACGAGCGTGTCTCAGCACTCGTTCAAACCTTCGCGAAACCGCAGCGCCATGTTTTTCAGCTCCTGGCGCCAACCTTCGAGCTCTTCGCGGCTCAACGGCTTCGGTTCATCCTCTTCCAGCGACAGCGCCACGATCAACGGCTGTGTCACATCGCCCTTGGGCACATGGGGAACACGTGGCGGCTGGAACATATCGGCATGCGCTTTGAGCAGGCGTGCCACCCAACTGTCGGGGCTTTGCGCCATTTCCACCAATTCGGCGAGTTCAGGGATCGCCATGGCGTCCAGCACTTCGCGATTCATGATCATTTCCGCACGCGGCGAACCGGCCTGGGGCAAACGGTAGAACCCGGCGATTTCATGACACAGCCCCAGCAAGGCGCCGTACAGGTGGAACAGGGCCGCCTCACGCCCCGCCTGGACCAGCGCGATGGCGTTCATCTCCTTCCCTTCCTCGGCACGGCCAAGGGCTTCCAGGGATAAACCCGCGAAGTAAATTTTCTGGTTGGTACGGGTATAGAGTTCGTTGGCCATGACGGCAATCTCCACAACGAATAGGCGTAATGCTGGTATGTAAGAGCGAGCTTGCTCGCGAAAAACCTGGGGGCGCCGTGGGGCATCAGGTTTTTCGTGTAATCGTTAGCGACCTTCGCGAGCAAGCTCGCTCCTACAGCAAGCAAAAGCCGTCTATGCAGACGGCTTTTAGCGTTATCAGATTAACCGATCAAGCGCCCTGGCGCTTGTCCTCGACCTTCCACTTGCCACCGTCGTAGAACGCCTTCCAACCGGTCGGCTTACCGTCCACTTCGGACTGCACGTACTGTTCCTTGGTCTTGCGGCTGTAGCGGATCACGGCCGGGCGACCGTCCGGGTCCTTCTTCGGCGCTTCGCACAGGAAGTGGTACTTCGGATCGATCTCATCCTTGTGCGGCACGATCTCGAGCACCAGCGGCGCACGGGTCTCGCGGTTTTTCGGGAACTGGCTGGCAGCCAGGAACAGCCCCGAAGCGCCATCACGCAGGATATAGGTGTCGTTGACCTTCTCGCACTTGAGTTCGGGCATCTTCACCGGGTCCATCTTCGGCGGCGCCGCGTCACCGCTTTTCAGCAGTTTGCGGGTGTTCTTGCACGTCGGGTTGGTGCAACCGAAGAACTTGCCGAAACGGCCGGTCTTGAGTTGCATCTCGCTGCCGCACTTGTCGCATTCCAGGCTCGGGCCTTCGTAGCCCTTGATGCGGTAGCTGCCCTCTTCGATCTCGTAGCCGTCGCAATCCGGGTTGTTACCGCAGATGTGCAACTTGTGCTTCTCGTCCAACAGGTAGGCATCCATCGCCGTGCTGCAGATCGGGCAACGGTGCTTGCCACGCAGCACCAGCGATTCGGATTCACCCTCGTCGTCGGCGGCGATTTCATCGCCCGGCACCAGGTTGACGGTGGCCTTGCAGCGCTCTTTCGGCGGCAGGCTGTAGCCCGAGCAACCGAGGAACACGCCAGTGGACGCGGTACGAATCTGCATCGGCCGGCCGCAGGTCAGGCACGGGATGTCGGTCATCACCGGCTGGTTGGCACGCATGCCGCTGTCCGGGCTTTCGGCCACTTCGAGTTTTTTCTTGAAGTCGCCGTAGAACTCGTCGAGCACGCTCTTCCAGTCGCGCTCGCCCTGGGCCACGTCATCGAGGTTCTCTTCCATGCCGGCGGTGAAGCCGTAGTCCATCAGGTTGGAGAAACTCTCGGACAGACGCTCGGTGACGATGTCGCCCATTTTTTCCGAATAGAAACGCCGGTTGTGCAGCGCCACGTAGCCACGGTCCTGGATCGTGGAGATGATCGCCGCATAGGTCGAAGGACGACCGATACCGCGTTTCTCCATTTCTTTCACCAGGCTGGCTTCCGAATAACGCGCCGGCGGCTTGGTGAAGTGCTGGGACGGGTCGAGCTTGATCAGCTTCAACGTGTCGCCCTGGGCCATGTCCGGCAGTACGTCGTCGTCGCCTGGCTTGGCGATTTGCGGCATCACGCGGGTGTAGCCGTCGAACTTGAGGATACGGCCCTTGGCACGCAGCTCGAAGTCGCCTGCGCCCACGCTGACGGTGGTGGACAGGTATTGCGCCGGCAGCATCTGGCAGGCCAGGAACTGGCGCCAGATCAGCTCATAGAGGCGCTCAGCGTCACGTTCCATGCCGCTCAGCTTGCTCGGCTCGGTGTTGGCGTCCGAAGGACGAATCGCTTCGTGAGCCTCCTGGGCGCCTTCTTTGCTGCTGTAGACGTTCGGCTTCTCCGGCAGGTACTTCTTGCCGAACTCGCTTTCAATATACGTGCGCGCCATCGCCACTGCGTCTTGCGACAGGTTGGTGGAGTCGGTACGCATATAGGTGATGTAGCCGGCTTCGTACAGACGCTGGGCCATCATCATGGTTTTCTTCACGCCGAAGCCCAGGCGGTTACTCGCGGCCTGTTGCAGGGTGGACGTGATGAACGGCGCCGACGGCTTGCTGCTGGTCGGTTTGTCTTCGCGCTTGACGATGCTGTAGCTGGAAGACTTGAGCTTCTCCAGCGCGGCCATGGCCTGGGCTTCGTTCAGCGGCTTGAAGGCCTCGCCTTTTTCACGGGCCACTTCAAAGCGCACGTTGGCGCCCCTGGCGGTGCCGAGGTCGGCGTGGACTTCCCAGTATTCTTCAGGGTTGAACGCACGAATCTCGCGCTCACGCTCCACCACCAGCTTGACCGCGACCGATTGCACACGGCCAGCGGACAGGCCACGGGCAATCTTGGCCCACAGCAGTGGCGAGACCATGTAACCCACGACACGGTCGAGGAAACGACGGGCCTGCTGGGCGTTGACGCGGTCGATATCCAGTTCGCCCGGCTTGGAGAAGGCTTCCTGGATGGCTTTCTTGGTGATTTCGTTGAACACCACACGCTTGTAGCGGCTGTCATCACCGCCGATGGCTTCCCGCAGGTGCCAGGCAATGGCTTCCCCTTCGCGGTCCAAGTCCGTTGCGAGATAGATGGTGTCGGCATCTTTGGCGAGCCGGCGCAGCTCTTCGATGACCTTTTCCTTGCCCGGAAGGATTTCGTACTTGGCCTTCCAGCCATGTTCCGGGTCCACACCCATGCGCGAGACCAGTTGCTTGCGCGCTTTCTCTTTAGGCGTGAGCACCGGACCTTCGCCCGCAGCCGCCTTGCCGCGCTTGGCGGCAGGCTCCTTGCTGGCGCTAGCCGAACCGCTGGTGGGCAGGTCTCGGATATGGCCGATACTCGACTTCACCACGTACTCGTTGCCCAAGTACTTGTTGATGGTCTTGGCCTTAGCCGGGGATTCCACAATGACCAGCGATTTGCCCATGGATCGGAAAATTCCTGAATTCGAGAAGTGAAAGGCAGTTGGCGCCTGACGCGGCAACGCTATATATAGTGGCAACCGGGTGAGGTCAAGCGCAGCATTCTGCGCAGCCTGCCGTTATTGCCCTGAAAAAAGACTGGGTTCGGCCTGCACCAAAGCAAAGCGTGGGACCTGTTCGCCGTCAACTTCGACGGACTCGAGGAACATGCTCAACGGGCGCACCCAAAAGCCGTAATCGCCATACAGTGCTTGGTAGAACACCACTTCTTCTTCGGTCTCGGAGTGCCGCGCCACATTAAAAACGCGGTACTGCGGACCTTTATAATGTTGGTAGAGCCCTGGTTCGACTTTCATGCTCTGGCCACCTTACAAAATTTGTTAAAAAAAAATAATAAAACTACCGAAAAACAAAAACCGGGGCACTGGGCCCCGGCTTCCGTCAACCCAACGCTTAAAGGCGTTCGAAGACGGTGGAAATGCCTTGGCCGAGACCAATGCACATGGTTGCAACCCCGAGGTTGCCGCCATTTTGCTTCATCACATTGAGCAAAGTGCCGGAGATTCGCGCGCCGGAGCAACCGAACGGGTGGCCCAGGGCGATCGCGCCGCCGTGCAGGTTAACCTTCTCGTTCATCTTGTCGAGTACTTTCAAATCTTTCAGCACCGGCAGGGCCTGTGCGGCGAAGGCTTCGTTGAGCTCGAAGAAGTCGATATCGGCGACGGTCAGGCCCGCGCGCTTCAAGGCTTTTTGTGTCGCCGGTACCGGACCATAGCCCATGATCGCCGGGTCCACACCCGCTACGGCCATCGAACGAATCACCGCCATCGGCTGGATACCCAGGTCCTTGGCACGCTGCGCCGACATCACGATCATGCACGAGGCACCGTCGGTGATTTGCGACGAAGTGCCGGCTGTCACGGTGCCGCCCTTTGGATTGAACGCCGGTTTCAAGGCGGCCAGGCTTTCCAGGGTGGTATCCGGACGAATGGTTTCGTCGTAGTCGAACAGTTTCAGGAAACCGTTCTCGTCGTAGCCGTTCATCGGGATGATTTCATCCTTGAACTTGCCTTCCACGGTCGCCTTGTGGGCGAGCTGGTGGGAACGCAGGCCGAACGCATCCTGGGCTTCGCGGGTAATGCCGTGCATCTTGCCGAGCATTTCCGCGGTGAGGCCCATCATGCCCGAGGCTTTTGCCGCGTGCAGCGACATGTGCGGGTTGGGATCGACACCGTGCATCATGCTGACGTGGCCCATGTGCTCCACGCCACCGACCACGAATACATCACCGTTGCCGGTCATGATCGCCTGGGCAGCCGTGTGCAATGCGCTCATCGACGAACCACACAGGCGGCTGACCGTCTGGGCGGCCGCGGTGTGCGGGATCTGGGTCAGCAAGGAGGCCATGCGGGCGATGTTCCAGCCCTGTTCCAGGGTCTGGTTGACACAGCCCCAGATCACGTCTTCGACTTCGTTCGGGTCGACCTTGACGTTACGCTCCAGCAATTTGCTGATCAGGTGCGCCGACATGTCTTCGGCGCGGGTGTTGCGGTGCATGCCGCCCTTGGAGCGGCCCATCGGCGTGCGACCGAAGTCGACAATCACGACGTCTCTTGGATTCAAGCTCATAAATATTCTCGCTCAAGTGTATGGGACGCTTAACCGAAGAAGCTCTGGCCGTTCTTGGCCATCTCACGCAGCTTCGCGGTCGGGTGGTACAGCGGGCCCAAATCAGCGTATTGATCAGCCAGGGCAACGAACTCGGCCACACCGATCGAGTCGATGTAACGCAGTGCACCGCCACGGAATGGAGGGAAACCAATACCGTACACCAGGCCCATGTCGGCTTCGGCGGCGGTTTCGACGATGCCGTCTTCCAGGCAACGCACGGTTTCCAGGCACAGGGCGATCATCATCCAGTTGATGATGTCCTCGTCGGACACCTCACGCTGTTCATAGATGACCGGCGCGAGCACTTCGTGGACCGACGGATCGGCAACCTTCTTCTGCTTGCCCTTCTTGTCGGTCTCGTAGGCGTAGAAGCCCTTGCCGTTCTTCTGGCCCAGGCGCTTGGCCTCGTAGAGCGCGTCGATCGCCGAGCAGCGGTCGTCTTTCATGCGGTCCGGGAAGCCTTCAGCCATCACGTCGCGACCGTGGTGGCCGGTGTCGATGCCGACCACGTCCATCAGGTACGCCGGGCCCATCGGCCAGCCGAATTTTTCCATCACCTTGTCGATACGCACAAAGTCCACACCGGCGCTGACCAGCTTGGCGAAACCGCCGAAGTACGGGAACAGCACGCGGTTGACCAAAAAGCCCGGGCAGTCGTTGACCACGATCGGGTTCTTGCCCATTTTCTTGGCGTAAGCAACGGTAGTGGCGACGGCCAGCTCGCTGGACTTCTCACCACGGATCACTTCCACCAGCGGCATCATGTGCACCGGGTTGAAGAAGTGCATGCCGACGAAGTTTTCCGGACGCTTGAGGGCCTTGGCCAGCAGCGTGATGGAAATGGTCGAGGTGTTGGACGCCAGGATGGTGTCGTCTTTGACCTGGGCTTCCACTTCCGCCAGTACCGCTTGCTTGACCTTCGGGTTTTCGACAACCGCTTCGACCACCAGGTCGACGTGGCCGAAATCGCCGTAGGACAGCGTAGGACGAATGCCGTTGAGCACTTCAGCCATTTTCGCCGCGGTCATGCGACCTTTATCAACCCGACCCACCAGCAGCTTGGCCGCTTCCGCCAGGCCTTGCTCGATGCCGTGTTCGTTGATGTCTTTCATCAGGATCGGCGTGCCTTTGGACGCCGACTGATAGGCGATACCGCCGCCCATGATACCGGCACCGAGTACGGCGGCCTGTTTCACATCCTTGGCGACTTCATCGTAGGCCTTGGCCTTTTTCTTCAGTTCCTGATCGTTCAGGAACAGACCGATCAGGCTCTGGGCAGCGGAGGTCTTGGCCAGTTTGACGAAACCTGCCGCTTCCACTTCCAGGGCTTTGTCGCGACCGAAGTTCGCGGCTTTCTGGATGGTCTTGATCGCTTCAACCGGCGCCGGGTAGTTCGGGCCGGCCTGGCCAGCCACGAAACCTTTGGCGGTTTCGAACGCCATCATTTGTTCGATGGCGTTGAGCTTGAGTTTTTCCAGCTTCGGCTGACGCTTGGCCTTGTAATCAAATTCGCCGCTGATGGCGCCCTTGATCAGGTTCAGCGCGGCTTCGGCCAGTTTGTCCGGGGCAACCACGGCATCGACGGCACCGACTTTCAGCGCGTCTTCAGCTTTGTTTTCCTTGCCGGCGGCGATCCACTCGATGGCGTTGTCGGCCCCGATGATGCGCGGCAGGCGCACAGTGCCGCCGAAACCTGGGTAGATGCCCAGCTTGACTTCCGGCAGGCCGATTTTCGCAGTGGCCGACATGACGCGGAAATCCGCGGCCAGGCACATTTCCAGGCCGCCGCCCAGCGCGATGCCGTTGATCGCGGCAACGGTCGGCACGTTGAGGTCTTCGAAATCGCTGAAAATCTTGTTGGCTTCGAGGTTGCCAGCCACCAGCTCGGCATCGGGCAGCTTGAAGCTCTCGACGAATTCGGTGATGTCGGCGCCGACGATAAACACGTCCTTGCCGCTGGAGACGATCACGCCCTTGACCGAAGCATCTGCTTTGATGGCGTCTACGGCCTGACGCAGTTCGTTCAGGGTTAGACGGTTGAACTTGTTGACGGACTCACCCTTGAGGTCGAATTTCAGTTCGACGATGCCACTTTCAAGAGCCTTAACCGTGATGGCTTTACCTTCGTAAATCATCAACTGATCTCCACGATATGGAAGCTGAACAGTACACATCGGACGCTGGCCTCTGGTTGGACATTGATGATTTCGTCAATGCTCACCCCAATGCGCCAGGCACACCCGCCAATGCGATAGTCGGGATTCTGTATGAGACGTCTGACAGACAAACGCTCAATTCATACGCCCGTTTGATTTGGGTACGCCACCTTCATCCAATTCCGGGCAATTGTCAATCGCTCGAAAGCGCTAGGAAAAACGCGACTTTCCAGTCATTTCAGAACCCCAACCCTTGGCCCACGCTTCGCCAATATTCAACTATTCACCAAATCAATAATGAACACAGCGTAGGAAAAGACTGTACAGATCCGGATATCCGGCTAGGCTTGCGGCAGCCATTACAGAATAGTCAAAACGCCTGGGTGAATACCCGGCGTGAAACACACAGCTTTACCGGCCTGCCTGGCCAACCCCGCCCGATGATGATGTCGGGCTTTTTATTGCCCGACGTTCAGGCCAGGGCCTTGAGCAACGTATCAATGGCCTGCAGGTCGCTCACCTCACCCTTCTCGCCCCAGCACAACGCGATCATTTGCCGGTCTGCCTCGACTTTGTAGACGTTGGCCGGCAGCGTCGCAAAATGCGCCAGCAATTGCTCGTCCACGCAGGCTTCCTGCCACTGGTTGACCCACACGCCAGGCTCCAGCTGCCAATAACTCCATAGTGCAGGGACCTTGCCGCGCCGTGGCCGGTGGTATTGCGCGCACGGGCTCGGCGGCTCCTGCTTGAGCCAGTGCGGCCACGCCTGGGGCGCCAGTTGCATCGCCAGGCCCATGCGGCGCGCCTCCATGCGCAGGGCCATGCGCCCACTCTGATGGCGCGACGGGCGCAGCCATGCCAGGGGGCTCAAAACCACCGCAAGGATTGACACCACTATCCAGACCGTCATATGTGTACTCCCGATTTTTTAGATAAGCGGATTTGACCTGACGCAACCCCATCCGCTTGAAAGCAGCCATACTGAACTTATTGCAGTCCCCTGGAGGAACGCCCCATGTCATACGAACATATTCTGGTCGCCGTAGACCTGACCGAAGAGTGCGATCCAGTGATCAAACGCGCCGTGGATCTGGCTGGCACCACTGCCAAGCTGTCCCTGGTGCATATCGTCGAACCGATGGCCATGGCCTTTGGCGGCGACGTGCCGATGGACCTGTCACAACTGCAACAGCAGCAATTCGATCAAGCCAAGGAACGCCTTGAGCGCCTGACCACCAAGTACCCGAACCTGAAAAAAGGTCAGAGCCACCTGACCTATGGTCAGCCACGCCAGGAAATCCATCACCTGGCCAAGGAACAGGGCTGCGACCTGATCGTGGTCGGCAGCCATGGCCGTCACGGCCTGGCCTTGCTGCTGGGCTCCACAGCCAATGACGTCCTGCACGGCGCACCGTGCGATGTGCTGGCGGTGAAGCTGAAAAAGAACGCGTAAGACCGATCGAGACCCAAATATGGGAGGGAGCTTGCTCCCTCCCATATGTTGGACTGCAGCTCATATAAAAAACCCGGTGCTCATTGAAATGAACACCGGGTTTTTTAATGCACTGGAATCAATCAGGCGTCCAACTCGGCCCAACGTTCAACCAGCACTTCCAGCTCCTGGTTCAAGGTTTCCAGGGACGCGATGACCTCGGCGGTTTCCGCCGCCGGACGCAGGTAGAAACCCGCGTCAGCCATTTGCGCTTCGACCGCAGCGATCTGCTGCTCCTTGGCGTCGATTTCACCCGGCAGGGCTTCCAGCTCACGCTGCAGCTTGTAGCTGAGTTTCTTCTTCGCGGCAGGCGCGGCTTCCGGCGCCGGTGCAGCGGCGGCCACGGGGGCGACGACGGCAGAGGTCAAGTCGGCCTTGCCGGACTTGCTCTCGGTCACGCCCAGCAGGCGCGGCGAGCCGCCCTGGCGCAGCCAGTCCTGGTAACCACCGACGTACTCGCGCACCTTGCCTTCACCTTCGAAGACCAGGGTGCTGGTGACCACGTTGTCGAGGAATGCCCGGTCGTGGCTGACCATCAGCACAGTGCCGTTGAAGGTCAGCAGGACCTCTTCCAGCAGCTCGAGGGTTTCCACGTCGAGGTCGTTGGTCGGTTCGTCGAGGACCAGCAGGTTGGCCGGCTTGCTGAACAGCTTGGCCAGCAGCAAGCGCGCACGCTCACCACCGGACAAGGCCTTGACCGGCGTGCGCGCGCGCTGCGGGCTGAACAGGAAGTCGCCCAGGTAGCTCAGCACATGGCGGCTCTGGCCGTCGATATCGATAAAGTCGCGGCCTTCGGCGACGTTGTCGATCACGGTTTTTTCCAGGTCCAACTGGTGACGCAATTGGTCGAAGTAGGCCACGTCGATGCGCGTGCCCTCTTCCACTTTACCGCTGGTCGGTTGCAGGCCGTTGAGCATCAGCTTGAGCAACGTGGTCTTGCCGGTGCCGTTGGCGCCGAGCAGGCCGATACGGTCGCCGCGCTGCAGGACCATGGAGAAGTCCTTGATCAGGAACGGACCGTCCGGGTGATGGAAGCTGACGTTCTCCAGCACCATCACCTGCTTGCCCGACTTGTCGGCGGTTTCCAGCATGATATTGGCCTTGCCGGTGCGCTCGCGACGCTCACTGCGTTCAACGCGCAGGGCCTTGAGTGCGCGTACACGGCCTTCGTTACGGGTGCGGCGCGCCTTGATGCCCTGGCGGATCCACACTTCTTCCTGGGCCAGGCGCTTGTCGAACAAGGCGTTGGCGGTTTCTTCGGCGGCCAGGGTGGCTTCTTTGTGGACCAGGAAGCTGGCGTAGTCGCCGTTCCAGTCGATCAGGCCACCACGGTCCAGCTCGAGGATACGGGTCGCCAGGTTCTGCAGGAAGGACCGGTCGTGCGTGATGAACAGCACGGCGCCCTGGAAATCCTTGAGGGCTTCTTCGAGCCAGGCGATCGCGCCGATGTCCAGGTGGTTGGTCGGTTCGTCGAGCAGCAGCAGGTCCGGCTCGGACACCAGGGCCTGGGCCAGCAGGACGCGGCGACGCCAGCCGCCGGACAATTCGGCGAGGGTCTTGTCGGCCGGCAGTTGCAGGCGGCTCAGGGTGCTGTCCACCAGTTGCTGCAGGCGCCAGCCGTCACGGGCTTCGAGGTCTTGCTGGACGTGCATCAGCTTGTCCAGGTCTTCTTCGGTAACGCAGTTCTGCGCCAGGTGATGGTATTGCGCAAGCAACTCACCGACGCCGTCCAGGCCTTCGGCGACCACGTCGAACACTGTCCGTCCGTCGGCCACCGGCAGTTCCTGCGGCAATTCGCCAATCTTGAGGCCCGGGGCGCGCCATACAGAGCCGTCATCGGGCTTCTGGTCGCCTTTTACCAGCTTCATCATGCTGGACTTGCCGGTGCCGTTGCGGCCGATGATGCACACCCGCTCACCACGGGCGATCTGCCAGGACACCTTGTCCAACAACGGCATAGCGCCGAAAGCAAGGGACACATCGCTGAATTTGAGCAGGGTCATACGCTTCTCCAAAAACTGGGCGCGCATTCTACCTGAGTTGAGGGTGGGATGCGGCCGGCATTTTCGCTACGGGTGGGTTCTGTAAGACAATTCCGGCGAACTTGAACGAACAGGTCGGCAAAGCTTTCACCGGCCGCTGGCAAAAGGCTAAGCTAGAGGCAATGAGTGTCGGCGGTGCCGGCGCTAGTCGTGATTTCTCTGCACGGACGTCTCATGCGCAGTCGCCTTTTCAACTTTTTATCTTGTCTGCTTCTTACCGCCACTGCCGCTCAATCCGCCCTGGCCGTGGACATAACCACCCAACGTCAATATTACGATGAAGCCAAACGCGCCCTGGCCAAGGGCGACACCGGGCCCTACATGCAATACAGCCAGGCCTTGGCCGACTACCCGCTGACGCCGTACCTGGCCTACGACGAGCTGACCGCACGCCTGAAGACCGCGAGCAACGAGGAAATCGAACAGTTCCTCGCCAAAAACGGCGACCTGCCCCAGGCCAACTGGATGAAACTGCGTTGGTTGCGCTGGCTGGCCGAGCGTGGCGACTGGCAGACCTTTGAAAAGTACTACGACCCCAAGCTCAATTTCGTCGAGCTCGATTGCCTGCATGGCCAGTTCCAGCTCACGCACAATCTGAAGGCCGAAGGCTACAAAACCACCGAAAAACTCTGGCTGACCGGTAAATCGCAACCGTCCGCCTGTGATGCCACGTTCGCGCAGTGGGCCGCAGATGGCCAACTCACCGAACAGAAAATCTGGGACCGCGCCAAGCTCGCCGCCGAAGCCCGCAACTACGCGCTGGCCAACAGCCTGGTGAAAAGCCTGCCGACCCTCGGCGCTCAAGGCCGCCTGATGGTGGACGTGGCGCAAAAGCCGGAGATGCTCAACGACCCATCGCGCTTCCTGCCGGCCACCGAGGCCATGTCTGACGCCGTGGGCCTGGGCCTGCGCCGCCTGGCGCGCCAGGACCCGGACAAGGCCATGGCCATGCTCGACGGCTATGCCAGCAGCATGCACTTCTCCCGTGACGAAAAAGTGGCGATTGCCCGTGAGATCGGCCTGACCCTGGCCAAGCGCTTTGATCCACGCGCTCTTGAGGTGATGACCAAGTACGACCCGGAACTGCGCGACAACACCGTGTCCGAATGGCGCCTGCGCCTGCTGTTGCGCCTGGCCCGCTGGGAAGACGCCTACCAACTCACGCGCAAACTCCCGCAGGACTTGGCCACCACCAACCGCTGGCGCTACTGGCAGGCCCGCAGCCTGGAGCTGGCCGAGCCGAAAAACCCGCAAGCCCTGGTGCTGTACAAGAACCTGTCGCGGGAGCGCGATTTCTACGGTTTCCTCGCCGCCGACCGCTCCAAAGCGCCGTACCAACTGATGAACAAGCCGCTGTTGATGAGCCAGGCGCTGATCAACAAAGTGCGCAACACCCCCGGCGTGCGCCGCGCCCTGGAGTTCTATGCGCGGGGCCAGGTGGTCGATGGCCGCCGCGAGTGGTACCACGTCAGCCGTCACTTCAATCGCGACGAAATGGTCGCCCAGGCCAGGCTGGCCTACGACATGAAGTGGTACTTCCCGGCGATCCGTACCATCAGCCAGGCGCAGTACTGGGATGACCTCGACATCCGCTTCCCAATGGCCCACCGCGACACCCTGGTGCGCGAAGCCAAGGTGCGCGGCCTGCATTCGAGCTGGGTGTTCGCCATCACCCGCCAGGAAAGCGCGTTCATGGACGACGCCCGCTCCGGCGTCGGCGCCAGCGGCCTGATGCAACTGATGCCCGGCACCGCCAAAGACACCGCGCGCAAGTTCAGCATCCCGCTGGCCTCCCCGGCCCAGGTGCTCGATCCGGATAAAAACATCCAGCTCGGCGCCGCTTACCTGAGCCAGGTACACAGCCAGTTCAACGGCAACCGCGTCCTCGCTTCCGCCGCCTACAACGCCGGCCCGGGCCGCGTGCGCCAGTGGCTGCGCGGCGCCGATCACCTGAGTTTCGACGTGTGGGTGGAAAGCATCCCGTTCGACGAAACCCGCCAGTACGTGCAGAACGTGCTGTCTTATTCGGTGATCTACGGGCAGAAGCTCAATTCGCCACAGCCGTTGGTGGACTGGCATGAGCGGTATTTCGACGATCAATAAAGCGTGACGCACACACAAAAATGCCCGCATCGAAGGATGCGGGCATTTTTATGCGCAGTGATTTCAGTGCGCAGCCTGTTCCTCCACGCCATCACTGAACTGCAACGCCGCCAACCGCGCATACAGCGGGTTGCTCGCGATCAACTGCTGATGCGTGCCGATCGCCACCAGCTTGCCCTGGTCCATCACTGCGATCCGGTCCGCATGCTTCACCGTCGCCAGCCGATGCGCGATGACCAGCGTGGTGCGGCCCTGCATCAGTTGTGGCAGCGCCTGCTGGATCAGGTGTTCGCTCTGGGCGTCGAGGGCGCTGGTGGCTTCGTCCAGCAGCAGGATCGGCGCATCTACCAGCAACGCGCGGGCGATCGCCAGGCGTTGCCGTTGGCCGCCGGAGAGGCCCATGCCGCCGTCGCCGAGGTGGGTCTGGTAGCCATCGGGCATTTGCAGGATGAAGTCGTGAGCATGGGCAATGCGCGCGGCGGCTTCGACCTGCTCGCGAGTGGCGCTCGGGTTGCCGTAGCGGATGTTGTCTTCGACACTGCCAAAGAACAGCGCCGGGCTCTGGGACACCAGGGCAAAGTGGCGGCGCAGGTCCTGGGGGTCGAGTTCGGTCAGCGGCTGGCCTTCGAGCAGGATGCGGCCGTGCTGGGGATCATAGAAGCGCAGCAACAGGTCGAAAATCGTCGACTTGCCCGCGCCCGACGGCCCTACCAGCGCGAGGGTTTCGCCGGGGTTGATGGTCAGGTTCAAACCGTCGATGGCGTAAGTGTCCGGCCGCGACGGGTAGGAAAAGCGCAGGTCTTGCAGCTCCATGCGGCCGCTGACGCGTGGCGGTAATTGCACGCCGCCGGCGACGGGCGCCTGGATCTCGCTGTGCGACTGCAGCAACTCGCCGATCCGCTCTGCCGCCCCCGCGGCGCGCTGCAACTCGCCGAGCACTTCGCTCAAGGTGCCGACGGCGCTGCCGACGATCAGGCTGTAGAACACGAACGCGGCCAGTTCACCACCGGAAATGCGCCCGCTGATCACATCCATGCCGCCGACCCACAGCATCACCCCGACGGCGCCGAGCACCAGCATGATCACCAGGGTAATCAGCCAGGCACGCTGGGCGATGCGCTTACGTGCGGTGCTGAAAGCGTCCTCGACGGTCACGGCAAAGCGTTGTTCGTCCTGCGCCTGGTGGTTATAGGCCTGCACGGTCTTGATCTGGCCGAGCGTCTCGGACACGTAGCTGCCGACGTCGGCGATACGGTCCTGGCTCAAGCGCGACAGGCTGCGCACGCGGCGGCCGAAAATCAGGATCGGCGCCAACACCAGCGGCAGCGCCACCACCACGATGCTGGTGAGCTTGGGGTTGGTGACAAACAGCAGCACGATGCCGCCGATGACCATCAACGCATTGCGCAGGAACAGCGACAGCGAGGAGCCGATCACCGATTGCAACAATGTGGTGTCGGTGGTCAACCGCGACTGGATTTCCGAGCTGCGGTTGTTTTCATAGAAGCCAGGATGCAGGTAGATCAGGTGGTTGAACACCTGCCGACGAATGTCGGCCACCACCCGCTCGCCGATCCACGACACCAGGTAAAACCGCGCAAACGTGCCGACGGCCAGGCCCAGTACCAGGATCATGAACAGGCCGATGGATTGGTTGAGCAGGTGCGGCGACTGGGTCATGAAGCCCTGGTCCACCAACAGGCGAATGCCCTGGCCCATGGACAAGGTGATGCCGGCGGTGACGATCAGCGCCACCAGCGCGCCAAGCGCCTGCCAGCGATAGGGCGCAATGAAGCGGCTGGCCAGGCGAATTGCACGGCGTTGTCGGACAGAGAACATGGGGGGCATCACCTGATGAGGGGAGATCGGAACCTACAGACAACATTGGGGGAACTTGGGTAAATAACAATGAGTCGGGTTAATTATGCCCGCCCACTCTGCCCCCTAGAGGTTATCGGTCTAACACCCGGCTGGAAATTTGTAACGGTTTCTGGTGGACTGAGTATTCGAAGCGATGATCTTGCAAGGAGTTGTAACAGCTCGGTCACGCGGGGGGGTTAAAGTTGGTACACAACCTGATGAGGAGACAGGCCATGACCTTGCAAAACAGCAGCGATGCCAAGATTGAAGTAATCCGCCAACCGCAATACCTGCCTTGCTCCGTCATCGACGCCCAAGGCCGCGAAGTGCAGATTACCGAAGACATGATCCAGCAAGCGTGCCGCGAGCTGGAACAGCGACTGGTCAAGCCTGCCCAGCAAGGCTGAAGCGCCCACGCTCTTTCAGAACCGGCCTTGATGGCCGGTTTTTTTGTGACCTCGTTCCTACAGCAGCTCAGCGCCCAATGCCTCGACGATGCCAGACAACAGCGCCGATTGCCCATGGATACGCACCTTCAAGCCATCGATCTCACGGCGCTCCGGATAGTGCTTGCGCAGCAGATCGAACGCCTTGCGTTGCTCGTCCACCGTTCCCACGAGGCTGCGACGGAAATCCGCATCGTCGCGACGCGGGTCGTACACGCTGCGGCATAACGTCGCCAGCGCCCAGGCCGGGTCGGTAGACGCATTCAAGTGGACCTCGGCCAGCCACGGCGGCGGCAGCAAATCACTCAGTTCAATCGCCGGCGCCTGGCCCAGATGCGCGCAGAACGCCTGGTAGATCTGCGCCGTGCCGCGCTGCTTGCCGTCCAGGCTGTAACCGGCGATGTGCGGGGTGGCCAGCACGCAGAGGTCGGCCAGGTCGACATCCACTTCGGGCTCGCCTTCCCACACATCCAGCACCGCTTGCAGGTCTTCACGCGAAAGCAGCACGTCACGCAGGGCGGCGTTGTCCACCACCGGGCCACGGCTGGCGTTGATCAGCCAGGCACCGGGCTTGAGGCGGTTGAGGCGCTCGCGGTCGAACAAGTGCCAGGTGGAGCCGTTGCCGGACTTGGTCAACGGCGTGTGCAGGCTGATCACGTCGCATTGCTCGATGATCTGCTCCAGGCTGACGTAGTCACCGTCTTCGGCGATCTGCCGCGGCGGGTCGCAGACCAGCACGTTCCAGCCCAGGCCCTTGAGCACCTTGACCAAACGCCCGCCCACTTCACCGGCGCCGACGACACCGTAAGTCCGCTGGTTGAGGTCGGCGCCCTCGATCTCGGCCAGGGTCTGCAAGCTGCCCAGCACGTAGTCCACCACGCCACGGGCATTGCAGCCGGGCGCGCTGGACCATTGAATGCCGGCACGCTGGAAATAGTCGAGGTCCAAATGATCGGTGCCGATGGTGCAGGTGCCGACAAAGCGCACCTTGGAACCTTCGAGCAAGGCTCGGTTGACGTTGGTCACCGAGCGCACCAGCAGCACATCGGCCTGCTCGACGGTGGCGCGGTCAATGGAACGGCCGGGCACCCGGCGTATTTCGCCAAATCCTTGGAAGAAAGCATCGAGCAGCGGAATATTTTCGTCGGCAACAATCAGCATGGCAGGCTCCTTTGGCGGAACAGCAGTGTACAGGGATGCGATCGGTGTTCCACCGCAGATCGAAGGTGGACGCTGCGGCGCCTGGAAGATCGCTTACAAATCGCTAACACAGGTTTTTTCCTGACCGCTGCGTCAACGCGTAGAATCCGCCGTCCTGCGCTCTTCTTTGGACATCTGCACGTGAACACCGCCACCGCCACCCTCACCCGTCCCGCCCGCATCAGCCGGGAAGTGCGCGGCCTGCTGACACTCGCCGTGCCGATCATGATCGGCCAACTGGCAACCACCGCGATGAGCTTTGTCGATGCGGTGATGGCCGGGCGCGTCAGCCCGCAGGACCTGGCGGCGGTGGGCCTGGGCAATTCGATCTGGATTCCGGTGTACCTGCTGATGACCGGCACCTTGCTGGCCACCACGCCGAAAGTCGCCCAGCGCTATGGCGCCGGTCACTACAGCGAGATCGGGCCACTGGTGCGCCAATCCCTGTGGTTGGCGGTGGTGGTCGGCATCACCGCGTCACTGCTGCTGCTCAGCGCCGAACCGATCCTGCACGCGATGAAGGTTGAACCCGACCTGATCAAACCCTCCATGGGCTACCTGCACGGCATCGCCGCAGGCATGCCGGCCGTTGCCCTGTATTACGTGTTGCGTTGTTTCAGCGACGGCCTGGGCCGCACACGCCCGAGCATGGTCATGGGCCTGTGCGGGTTGGCGCTGAATATCCCGCTGAACTACATCTTCATCTATGGCCATTTCGGCGTGCCGGCCATGGGCGGCGTGGGCTGCGGCTGGGCCACGGGCATTGCGATGTGGGTGATGATGCTCGGCCTGGCGGGCTGGACGCGCTGGGGGCCGGCGTACCAGAGCAGCGAACTGTTCAAGCGTTTCGATTGGCCGCAATGGGCGGTGATCAAGCGCGTATTGGGCATCGGCCTGCCGATCGGCATCGCGATCTTTGCCGAATCGAGCATCTTCGCGGTGATCGCCCTGCTGATCGGCAGCCTGGGCGCCACGGTGGTCTCCGGCCATCAGATCGCCCTGAACGTCAGCTCCCTGGTGTTCATGATCCCTTACTCCCTGAGCACGGCCGTCACCGTGCGCGTCGGCCAGGCCCTCGGCCGTGGCCTGCCGCGTGAAGCGCGCTTCGCTGCCGGGGTCGGCATGGGCACGGCGCTGGCGTATGCCTGCCTGTCCTGCAGCCTGATGCTGGTGTTTCGCGAGCAGATCGCGGCGATCTACACCCCGGACCCGGTGGTGATCCACCTGGCGTCGACGCTGATCGTGTTTTCCGCGCTGTTCCAGTTTTCCGACTCGATCCAGGTCACCGCCGCCGGTGCGTTGCGCGGCTATCAGGACACCCGGGTGACCATGGTGCTGACCCTGTTTGCCTACTGGGGCGTGGGCTTGCCGGTGGGTTACGCCCTGGGGCTGACCGACTGGCTGGGCGCTGCGAGCGGCCCCAGCGGTTTGTGGCAGGGGCTGATCGTGGGCCTGAGCTGCGCGGCGGGGATGTTGCTGGTGCGCCTGGCGCGCAGCGCACGCCGACGCATTCGCCGGGACAAGGTGCGGGGTTAAGCAGCACACACCTGCGCTTGCTCGCGAAGGTCGCCAGCGATAACGCAGCTTGCCTGGTTTGACGTGGCGCTCTCGGGGTTTTCGCGAGCAAGCTCGCTCCTACAGGAATCGGGGGCTTAGTCGAGCTTCTTGCGGATCCAGTACAGGTACGTACCGGCCTGTTCCTGCTGAGCCACCAGTTCGTGGTCAAGGAACACGCAGAACTTGGGAATGTCGCGGCGGGTCGACGGGTCGGTCGCGATCACCTTGAGCAAGCCGCCAGGCGGCAGGTCACGGATGTGCTGGTGCAGCATCATCACCGGCTCCGGGCAGTTCAGCCCGGTGGCGTCGAGGGTGCCGTCGACGGCAGTGTCGGTCATATCGCTCATTGATTACTCCTACGGCAGGCGCTCAGTTTAACGGGCCTTGGTTTTCTTCACATCCACCAGCCGACGCAAGTGGCAGGTCACTTCCTCGCGGTCGTGGTACAGCTGCTTACAGCCGATTTCCACACGAATACCGCGCGCCTTGAAGCCGTCTTCGATGCGCTCGAGCAAACGCTTGACCTCGGCGTAACGCTGCTTCATCGGCAGTTTCAGGTTGACCACCGCTTCACGGCAATAGCCTTCGCCGATCCAGGTTTCCAGCAAGGCGGCGTTGCGAGCCGGTTTTTCGACGATGTCGCACACCATCCAGTCCACCGGCTGCTTGGGCACGAAGGTGAAACCGTCGGCCATCAAGTGTTGCACCAGGCCGGTGTCCATCAGGCTTTCGGCCATGGGGCCGTTGTCGATGGCGGTCACCAGCATGCCCCGGTTGACCAGTTGCCAGGTCCAGCCGCCCGGAGCCGCGCCCAGGTCGACGCCGGTCATGTCGCCGTGCAGGCGCTCGTCCCACTGGTCGCGGGGGATGAAGTGGTGCCAGGCCTCTTCCAGCTTCAAGGTCGAGCGGCTGGGCGCATCGCGGGGGAATTTCAGGCGCGGGATGCCCATCGGCCACATCGCCGAGTTATTCGACTCGGCCAGGCCCATGAACACTTCGCGGCCGCTCTTGAAGGTCAGCAGCAGGCGCGGCTTGCTCGGGTCGTCCACCAGCTTGCCGGCGTTCAGCAGGGCTTTGCGCAGGTGGACTTCGAATTTCTTGCAGAAGTTCGACAGCTCCTTGCCGTCGTTGGTGTCGACCATCTCCAGCCACAGGCTGCCGCACACCGGGAATTCGCGCAGGTGCGCGAGGATCACGCTGATGCGGTCGGTTTCCGGCAGGTCGATGAACACCCCGCGCGCCCACTGCCGCGGGAAGATCAGCTCGGCAAAACGCTGGCCGTGCATCAGGCGCTGGGCGCCGTCTTCCTCGGTGCAGACAAATTCGGCGCAGGCGCTGCCGGTCTTGGCCTTGGCGTAGCCGGAAACGTTCAGGCGCGCGGCGTGTTCCGCGATCTCGGAACAGACTTCGCCTTCAAAACCCGGGCGGCAGTGCATAAAAAGGGTGTTCATCGACTCTCCTGGCGACCCAACGGACTTGCGCTATCGCAATGTCTGTCATGAAAACGCGCGCATGATAACTGACTTCGGAACCTTGGATCTGTCCATAGAGTCCAGTAATTAGCCAGCTACTGAAAACAGGGCTAGTTTGATAGTTCTGTTCGTCCCGTCAGGTCCGTAGCCGTGCGGACCATAAGGAGTCATGTAATGTCATCCCTTGATAGCCTGAGAACCCTTAAAACCCTGCAAATCGACGACAAGACTTATCACTATTTCAGCTTGCCCGAAGCCGCCAAGCGCCTGGGTGACCTGGATAAGCTGCCGATGTCCCTCAAGGTGCTGCTGGAAAACCTGCTGCGCTGGGAAGACAACAAAACCGTCACCGGCGCCGACCTCAAGGCCATCGCCGCCTGGCTCAAAGAGCGCCAGTCCGACCGCGAGATCCAGTACCGCCCGGCCCGCGTGCTGATGCAAGATTTTACCGGGGTGCCCGCCGTGGTCGACCTGGCCGCCATGCGCGCCGCCGTGGCCAAGGCCGGTGGCGACCCGCAGCGCATCAACCCGCTGTCGCCGGTGGACCTGGTGATCGACCACTCGGTGATGGTCGACAAGTTCGGCACCACCGCCGCGTTCGGGCAAAACGTCGACATCGAAATGCAGCGCAACGGCGAACGCTACGCCTTCCTGCGCTGGGGCCAGAGCGCCTTCGACAACTTCAGCGTGGTGCCGCCGGGCACCGGCATCTGTCACCAGGTCAACCTCGAATACCTCGGCCGCACCGTGTGGACCAAGGACGAAGACGGCCGCACCTACGCCTTCCCCGACACCCTGGTCGGCACCGATTCCCACACCACCATGATCAACGGCCTCGGCGTGCTCGGCTGGGGCGTGGGCGGGATCGAAGCGGAAGCGGCGATGCTCGGCCAGCCGGTGTCGATGCTGATTCCGGAAGTGATCGGCTTCAAGCTCACCGGCAAATTGAAAGAAGGCATCACCGCCACCGACCTGGTGCTGACCGTCACCCAGATGCTGCGCAAGAAAGGCGTGGTCGGCAAATTCGTCGAGTTCTACGGCGACGGCCTGGCCGACCTGCCCCTGGCTGACCGCGCCACCATCGCCAACATGGCCCCGGAATACGGCGCCACCTGCGGCTTTTTCCCGGTGGATGAGGTGACCCTGGACTACCTGCGCCTGTCCGGTCGCCCGGCGCAGACCGTCAAACTGGTCGAGGCCTACACCAAGGCCCAAGGCCTGTGGCGCAACGCCGGCCAGGAGCCGGTGTTCACCGACAGCCTGGCCCTGGACATGGGCAGCGTCGAAGCCAGCCTCGCCGGGCCGAAACGCCCGCAGGACCGCGTGTCGCTGCCGAATGTCGGCCAGGCGTTCAGTGACTTCCTCGACCTGCAATTCAAACCGACCAACAAGGAAGAAGGCCGCCTGGAAAGCGAAGGCGGCGGCGGTGTGGCCGTGGGCAATGCCGACCTGGTGGGCGAAACCGACTACGAGTACGACGGCCAGACCTATCGCCTGAAAAATGGCGCCGTGGTGATCGCCGCGATCACCTCCTGCACCAACACCTCCAACCCCAGCGTGATGATGGCCGCCGGGCTGGTGGCGAAAAAGGCCGTGGAAAAAGGTCTGACCCGCAAACCCTGGGTAAAAACCTCCCTGGCCCCCGGCTCCAAAGTGGTCACCGACTACTACAAGGCCGCCGGCCTCACCCAATACCTGGACAAGCTCGGTTTTGACCTGGTGGGTTATGGCTGCACCACCTGCATCGGCAACTCCGGCCCGTTGCCCGAGCCGATTGAAAAAGCCATCCAGAAAGCCGACCTGGCCGTGGCGTCGGTGCTGTCCGGCAACCGCAACTTCGAAGGCCGCGTCCACCCGCTGGTGAAAACCAACTGGCTGGCCTCGCCGCCGCTGGTGGTGGCGTATGCGTTGGCCGGTACGGTACGCATCGATATCAGCCGCGAGCCGTTGGGCAACGATCAACACGGCAATCCGGTCTACCTCAAGGACATCTGGCCAAGCAGCCAGGAGATTGCCGACGCGGTCGCCCAGGTCAGCACCGGCATGTTCCACAAGGAATACGCCGAGGTGTTCGCCGGCGACGCACAGTGGCAAGCCATCGAAGTGCCGCAGGCCGCGACCTACGTGTGGCAGAAGGATTCCACCTACATCCAGCATCCGCCGTTCTTCGACGACATCGCCGGGCCGCTGCCAGTGATCAAGGACATCCACGGCGCCAACGTCCTGGCCCTGCTGGGCGATTCGGTGACCACCGACCACATCTCCCCCGCCGGCAACATCAAGGCCGACAGCCCCGCCGGCCATTACCTGCGCGAACAAGGCGTGGAACCGCGCGACTTCAACTCCTACGGCTCACGCCGCGGCAACCATGAAGTGATGATGCGCGGCACCTTCGCCAATATCCGTATCCGCAATGAAATGCTCGGCGGCGAGGAAGGCGGCAATACGCTGTATGTGCCCACCGGCGAGAAAATGCCGATCTACGACGCCGCCATGAAGTACCAGGCCGCCGGCACACCGCTGGTGGTGGTCGCTGGCCAGGAATACGGCACCGGCTCGAGCCGCGACTGGGCGGCCAAGGGTACTAATCTGCTAGGGGTCAAGGCAGTGATCGCCGAAAGCTTCGAGCGCATTCACCGTTCCAACCTGGTGGGCATGGGCGTGCTGCCCTTGCAGTTCAAGCTGGACCAGAACCGCAAGGCGCTCAAGCTCACCGGCAAGGAGAAGATCGACATCCTGGGCCTCAGCGACGCGCAGCTCGTGCCGCGCATGAACCTGACCCTGGTGATTACCCGCGAGGATGGCAGCAGCGAGAAGATCGACGTGCTGTGCCGGATCGACACCCTCAATGAAGTGGAATACTTCAAGGCCGGCGGCATCCTGCACTATGTGCTGCGCCAGTTGATCGCCAGCTAAAGGTCGCTGGAGGCCAAATGTGGGAGGGGGCTTGCCCCCGATAGCGGTGGATCAGTCGATACATCTGATGACTGACACACCGCTATCGGGGGCAAGCCCCCTCCCACAGTTTTGACCGCATTTAAAGCTTCAAGTCAGCCGAAGAGCCACTTCCACAGCAGTACCAAGACGACAACCGCCAGCACCGGCCGCGCAATGCGGTAGGCCTTGGGATGCTTGCGCTTCCACTGCTTGACCACGCTGCTGATCTTGTCGCTGAACGACTTGCTCCAGGCATAAGCCTGGTTGATGCCGCCGACGCGTTCGTCGTCCAGGTTCTGCGGCGCGGTGGCGCGGCCCAGTTGCGCGCTGACCCAGCGGTTGATGCGGGTCATCAGGGGATTGCTCAGCGGGCGCTCGATGTCACAGAACAGGATCACGCGGGTCTTTTCCGTCTCGTTCTTCACCCAGTGTACGTAGGTCTCGTCGAACATCACGTCTTCACCGTCGCGCCAGGCGTATTCCTGGCCGTCGACGAAAATGCGGCAGTCGTCGGAGTTCGGCGTGGACAGCCCCAGGTGATAACGCAGGGAACCGGCAAACGGGTCGCGGTGCGGGTTGAGGTGACTGCCGCCCGGCAACAGCGCGAACATCGCGCCCTTGACGTTGGGGATGCTGCTGACCAGGGCCACGGTTTTCGGGCACAGGGCCTCGGCCGACGGCAGCGGTTTGTCGTACCACTTGAGGTAGAAACGCTTCCAGCCCTTCTTGAAGAACGAGCCGAAGCCGGCGTCGTTATTCTTTTCGGCGGCGCGGATGTAACCCTCGTCGAACAGGTGCATGGCCTCTTCGCGGATCACTTCCCAGTTGTCCTTGAGCACGTCCAGTTCCGGGAACTTGCTGCGGTCCAGGTACGGCTTGGACGGCACGGCCGAGAACAGGTACATCAAGGCGTTATACGGGGCAAACAGCGCCGAGTGGTTGACGAACTGGCGCAACATCGGCAAACGGGCCTTGCCGCGCAGGTGTACGTACAGCGTGCTGCCGATAAACACCAGCAACACCGACAGTTTGGCGGCCAAAGAAAAGGTCATGCAGCAACTCCTGGAAATAAGCGCCTGGCCAACAACCTCCCGTCGAGGGGAAACCAGGCGTAGCAGCCGGCCATGATAAACACTCCGGACCTCGGGAAAAACCCGCGCAGTCCAACAATCAGCGTTTAAAACGGCGCGAGGGTAGGCCAATTATGCATAAGGCCCCCGCTCTCACGCTGATTTGCATCAAGCCTGGTTTTCTTGATCGGTAAACAAATCACTGAACAGCATGCTCGACAGGTAGCGCTCGCCGGAGTCCGGCAGGATCACCACGATGGTCTTGCCCTGCATCTCCGGCTTCTCGGCCAGGCGCACGGCGACCGCCATCGCCGCGCCGCAGGAGATCCCGCACAGAATCCCCTCTTCCCGCATCAGGCGCAGGGCCATGGCCTTGGATTCGTCGTCGCTCACCAGTTCCACGCGGTCGACCATCGACAGGTCGAGGTTCTTCGGCACGAACCCGGCGCCGATGCCCTGGATCTTGTGCGGGCTCGGCTTGATCTCTTCACCGGCCAGCGCCTGGGTGATCACCGGCGAGACGATCGGCTCGACGGCCACCGACAGAATCGGCTTGCCCGCAGTGTTCTTGATATAGCGCGACACCCCGGTAATGGTGCCGCCGGTGCCCACGCCCGCCACCAACACGTCGACGGCGCCGTCGGTGTCGTTCCAGATTTCCGGGCCGGTGGTTTTTTCGTGGATCGCCGGGTTGGCCGGGTTTTCGAACTGCGCCGGCATGTAGTAGGTGGCCGGGTCGCTGGCGAGGATTTCCGCGGCTTTGTCGATTGCGCCCTTCATGCCCTTGGCCGGTTCGGTCAGCACCAGCTCGGCGCCCAGGGCCTTGAGCACTTTGCGGCGCTCGATGCTCATCGACGCAGGCATGGTCAGCACCAGTTTGTAGCCACGGGCCGCGGCGACGAACGCCAGGCCGATACCGGTGTTGCCCGAGGTCGGTTCGACAATGGTCATGCCCGGCTTGAGTTTGCCGGTGCTTTCCGCGTCCCAGATCATGTTCGCGCCAATGCGACACTTCACCGAATAACCCGGGTTACGCCCTTCGATCTTGGCCAGGATGGTCACGCCACGCGGTGCGATGCGGTTGATCTGAACCAGAGGCGTGTTACCGATGGAGTGCGCGTTGTCTGCAAAAATGCGGCTCATGACGGGTCCTTGAGGCGGCTTGAAGAAAGCCCCAAGGGTATGCCTCGTCTTCCAAAGCGTCCAGTCAGAGGAACGTCGGAGACATCGCAATAGTCAATCTCCTACAAGCCCGCAGATCGGCCCCGGGAACGACCACGCCTTCGATCGACTGAGCGCACGCGTGACTGGTCATTCAGAGACTGAATAACCCGTCTGCGTTCACAGTCGCCGGGGCCGCACGGTATAGTCGGGCATTGATGAATTCGAGGAATGACCGATGAAGTTCGAAGGCACCCAGGCCTACGTTGCCACCGATGACCTGAAACTGGCCGTCAACGCGGCCATCACCCTGGAGCGGCCGCTGCTGGTCAAGGGCGAGCCGGGCACCGGCAAGACCATGCTCGCCGAGCAGTTGGCCGAATCCTTCGGCGCCAAGCTGATCACCTGGCACATCAAGTCCACCACCAAGGCCCACCAGGGCCTGTACGAGTACGATGCGGTCAGCCGCCTGCGCGACTCGCAGCTGGGCGTGGACAAGGTGCATGACGTGCGCAACTACCTGAAGAAGGGCAAGCTCTGGGAAGCCTTCGAGGCCGAGGAACGGGTGATCCTGCTGATCGACGAAATCGACAAGGCCGACATCGAATTCCCCAACGACCTGCTGCAAGAACTCGACAAGATGGAGTTCTACGTCTACGAAATCGACGAGACCATCAAGGCCAAGAAACGCCCGATCATCATCATTACCTCCAACAATGAAAAAGAACTGCCGGATGCGTTCCTGCGCCGCTGCTTCTTCCATTACATCGCCTTCCCCGACCGCGCCACCCTGCAAAAGATCGTCGATGTGCATTACCCCGACATCAAGAAAGACCTGGTCAGCGAAGCGCTGGACGTGTTCTTCGACGTGCGCAAAGTGCCGGGCCTGAAGAAAAAGCCTTCCACCTCCGAACTGGTCGACTGGCTCAAGCTGCTGATGGCCGACAATATCGGCGAAGCGGTACTGCGCGAACGCGACCCGACCAAGGCCATCCCGCCCCTGGCCGGTGCGCTGGTGAAGAACGAGCAGGACGTGCAATTGCTCGAACGCCTGGCGTTCATGAGCCGTCGCGGTAACCGATAAGGGCGCCTGCCATGTTGCTCAACCTGTTCAATGAAATGCGTGCAGCCAAGGTGCCGGTGTCGGTGCGCGAGCTGCTCGACCTGATCAACGCCCTGAAACAGCGGGTGATCTTCGCCGACATGGACGAGTTCTACTACTTGGCCCGGGCGATCCTGGTCAAGGACGAACGCCATTTCGACAAGTTCGACCGCGCCTTCAGCGCCTATTTCAACGGCCTGGAAAAGCTCGACGACCACCTGCAGGCGCTGATCCCCGAAGACTGGCTGCGCAAGGAGTTCGAACGTTCGCTGAGCGACGAAGAACGCGCGCAGATCCAGTCCCTCGGCGGCCTGGACAAGTTGATCGAAGAGTTCAAGAAACGCCTGGAAGAACAGAAAGAGCGTCACGCCGGCGGCAACAAGTGGATCGGCACCGGCGGCACCAGCCCGTTCGGCTCCGGCGGCTACAACCCGGAAGGCATCCGCGTCGGCGATGCGGGCAAGCGCCAGGGCAAGGCGGTGAAAGTCTGGGACCAGCGCGAGTACAAGAACCTCGACGATCAGGTGGAACTGGGCACGCGCAACATCAAGATCGCCCTGCGCCGCCTGCGCAAGTTCGCGCGCCAGGGTGCGGCGGAAGAGCTGGACATCGACGGCACCATCGACCACACCGCCCGCGATGCAGGCTTGCTGAATATCCAGATGCGCCCGGAACGGCGCAACACCATCAAGCTGCTGTTGCTGTTCGACATCGGCGGCTCGATGGACGCCCACGTGAAGATCTGCGAAGAGCTGTTCTCCGCGTGCAAGACCGAGTTCAAGCACCTGGAGTACTTCTACTTCCACAACTTCGTGTACGAGTCGGTGTGGAAGAACAACCAGCGCCGCACGTCGGAGCGCACCTCCACCCAGGACTTGCTGCACAAATATGGCGCCGATTACAAAGTGATCTTTATCGGCGATGCCTCGATGGCGCCGTATGAAATCACCCAGGCCGGCGGCAGCGTCGAGCATTGGAACGAGGAGCCGGGGTATGTGTGGATGCAGCGCTTCATGGCCAAGTACAAGAAGCTGATCTGGATAAACCCGTATCCGAAGGACACCTGGGGCTATACGGCGTCGACCGGGATCGTGCGGGAGTTGGTCGAAGACCAGATGTATCCGCTGACCTTACGCGGGCTGGAAGAAGGCATGCGGTTCCTTTCCAAGTAACCCGATATCTCCCATAGGCGTGGCGTCACTGGCACTTCAACGCCTCGCGAATGCGCTGCACGGAGGCCACCGAACTGGCGTTATCGCCATGCACACACAAGGTATTGGCCCGCAGGACCAAGGGGCTGCCATCGCTGGCGGTCAAGGGTTCGCCACGGGAAATGGTCAGGGATTGCTGGATGATGGCTTCGGTATCGTGGTGTACCGCGCCGGGCAATTGGCGGGAAACCAGGTGCCCCTTGTTGTCGTAGGCGCGGTCGGCGAACGCCTCGAACCACAGGATCACACCGTATTCGTCGCCCAGCGCCTGGGCCGCGCGGTTGTCGCGAGTGGCCAGCAGCATCAGCGGCAGTTCGCCGTAAGCGGCAACGGCCTGGATCACCGCACGCAACTGCGCGGGGTTGGCCATCATGTCGTTGTACATCGCGCCATGGGGTTTGACGTAGCTGACCCGTCCGCCCTGGGCGCGGCAAATGCCGTCGAGCGCGCCGATCTGGTAGTGCAACAGGTCTTGGATTTCTTCGGGCGTGTAGGCCATGGAACGGCGGCCGAAACCCTGCAGGTCCTGATACGCCGGGTGCGCCCCGACCAGCACGCCATGCTTGAGCGCCAGGCCGACGGTCTTGCGCATGACGCTCGGGTCGCCGGCATGGAAGCCGCAGGCCACGTTGGCGCAATCAATGAACGGCATGACCTCAGCGTCCAGACCCAGGTTCCAGTTGCCATAGCTTTCGCCGATGTCGCAATTCAATAGCAGACGGCTCACGCTGAGTGCTCCTGTAGGCTTTGTTTTTTTGTAGTGTGGGATCTTTTACACAAGACTCGCAACTTATCCCACCCTCCCAGCGACACTTATCGTGAAACGGCGCGATTTTTGGCGTGTGTCCGGGACGGCGTCCACCCCATAAAGGTCGACCCCATGAAGTTGAAGGAACGCGATTAAAACGGTGGGAGCAAGCCCCCTCCCACCATTACAGGCCTTTCTACAGCCCTTTCAAATCACGCTCTTCGATCGGCCGGCTCTGGCGCAGGCGCTTGCCGCCCAGCACCACCCAGTCGATCAAGCGGAACAGGCACTCCAGGCCGAACGACAACAACATCGCCCCGCCCAGGCCCCAGCCCATGGCTTCGGGGGTCAGCAGGATCTGGTAGCTGTAGCCGTTCCAGGTTTCCAGGCGAATCGCCGGGTCGGCCGCCACCGCTACCTGCAATGCGCGAATGTACCAGGGGCCTTGCATGGCCTGGAATTGCTTGTCCAGCGCCAACTGACGATCCAACAACGTGCCGAGGCTGTTGGCATCGCTGCGAAACACCGGGTCGTCGCTGGCGCGGTAGTGGGCGACCAGGGCCTGCAAGTCGCCGTTGAAGAACTGTTGCGCGGTGGATTCAAAGCCGCGCAGGCCGGTCTGGGCCTCGATCAAGTGGGCTTCGACGCGCTTGGCGTAGTCATTGATGAACCCCGGCACTTGCACACCGACCAACAAGCCAATGGCAAACAACACCAACCGCAGATAGCTGAGCAACATAGTCGACTTCCTTACTCGGTAATGCCCTGGCTGACGCATTCACCGCGCCGCCACAGGCTCCACTGGCCCGGTTCGTAGCGGGTCCAGTTTTCGTTGTCGGTCAGGGGTTCGGTGGCGATCACCGTTACCACATCGTTGGGCGTGGTTTCGGCCTGGAAATCGACGATCACGTCGACATCTTTCAAGCGTGCCGGGCCGAACGGAGCGCGCCGGGTGATCTGGGCCAATTTGGTCGTGCAGTAGCAGAACAACCAATCGCCGTCGCTGAGCAGGCAGTTGAACACGCCTTTGCTGCGGTATTCGGTGCAGGCGGCGATCAGGTCCGGCAGCATCTGTTCGATCTCCACCGGCTCCGGGAACGCCTCGCGGACGCGGTTGAGCAGGTCGCAGAACGCCGCTTCGCTGTCGGTGTCGCCCACCGGCCGGTAAAACGTGGCGCGCGGGGTGAAGTCGGCCAATTGGCCGTTGTGCGCAAAGCACCAGTTACGCCCCCACAGCTCGCGCACGAACGGGTGGGTATTGGACAGGCACACCTTGCCCACGTTGGCCTGGCGGATATGGCCAATCACCACTTCACTTTTGATGGGATAACGCTGCACCAGCCGCGCGACTTCCGATTCGCTGCTCGCGGCCGGGTCCTGGAACAGGCGCAGGCCACGACCTTCATAGAACGCGATGCCCCAACCGTCGCGGTGGGGGCCGGTACGCCCACCGCGCTGCATCAGCCCGGTAAAGCTGAACACGATATCGGTGGGGACGTTGGCACTCATGCCCAATAATTCACACATGCCAGGGCTCTCGCTGCAGGGCAGACAACGTTAAAGGCGCGGTTCGACCCGCATACCGCCCACAGGCGCCGGGCGACGGAACGGCTCGTCATCGTCTTCGGGCTCGGCGGCCAAGGCGGCATCAGCGGCGGCCTTGCGCTCACGGCGGGCATTGGCGGCGCGCTCGATGGGCCAGCGGATCAACACAAACACGAGGTACACGCCAAAGGCGATCATCGTGTACATGAACAAATCGGAGACAGCCCGCCAGGCGTTATTGCCGACCTTGAGCACCAGGTCCAGCGCAGTAATCGCCACGGCCGGCGCGAACTGGGTCTTGACCGGGTCGACGATGGTCGGGCTCAACAGCAGCACGGCCATCAGCAATTGCAGTGGCTCGCGCAACCAGCGCCAGATCCAGCGGGTCATGCGCCACCACACCAACAGGCAGCCCAAAGCGGCGAAGGCGTAAAGGCCCCAAGCGGTCAGATAATCGTTCTCGGTCATGGTGTCCATGGCAAGGTAGGCAAACAGGCCGCTATGATAACGGCTTTTGCGTGTCGCGGCTGCAATGCCTGCCACCATCCGCCAGACAGAGAGTGATCCATGCCGCCATCGACCCCCATCACTGCCGCCCCGATTGCCCGCAAGGCCCCAGGCCAGGACCCTTACGCCTGGCTGCAAGTGCGTGACAGCGCAGAAGTGATGGATTACCTGAAAGCCGAAAACGCCTGGCAGGAAGCCCAACTCGCCGGGCAACAGGCGCTGCGTGAAACCCTGTTCGAAGAGATCAAGGGCCGTATCCTCGAAACCGACCTGTCGCTGCCCTCCCCCTGGGGCCCGTACCTGTATTACACACGCACCACCGCCGGCGACGAATACGCCCGCCACTACCGCTGCCGCCGCCCGGCCGACGACAGCAACCAGGTGGATGACAGCAGCGAGGAGCTGTTGCTCGACCCCAACGTGCTGGCCAACGGCGGCTTTTTCTCCCTCGGTGCGTTCAGCATCAGCCCCGACCATCAGCGCCTGGCCTACAGCCTCGATACCAATGGCGAAGAGATCTACACCCTGTACGTGAAGGAATTGGCCACCGACAAAGTCAGCGAACTGGCGTTCGATAACTGCGACGGCAGCATGACCTGGGCCAATGACAGCCTGACCCTGTTTTTCGGCGAACTGGACGACACCCATCGTCCGCACAAACTCTACCGCTATCGCCTGGACGGCACCGCCGCGCAGGAAGTGTTCCACGAGACCGACGGGCGTTTCTTCCTGCACTGCTACCGCTCCAGCTCCGAGCGCCAGTTGCTGGTGGCCCTGGGCAGCAAGACCACCAGTGAAATCTGGGCGCTGGACGCCGACCAGCCGCACCTGGACTTCACCTGCCTGGCGCCACGGGTCGAAGACCACGAGTACGACGTCGACCACGGCCAGCTCGACGGCGCGTGGACCTGGTTCATCCGCAGCAACCGCGACGGCATCAACTACGCCCTGTTCGTCGCCGCCGACACCGGCCGCGTGCCGACCCAGGCCGACTGGAAAAACCTGATCCCCCACAGCGATGAGGTGATGCTCGACGGCGTGAGCCTGAATGCCGGCGCCATGACCTTGAGCCTGCGCATCGGCGGCCTGCCGGTCATCGAAGTGCATCCCCAGGGTCTACCGACCTATCGTGTGGAATTGCCTGACGCTGCCTACAGCCTCTACGTACAAAACAGCCTGGAATTCCCCAGCGACAAGATCCGCCTGCGCTACGAAGCCCTGAACCGTCCGGCCCAGGTGCGCCAGCTGGAACTGGCCAGCGGCGCGCAACAGGTGCTCAAGGAAACCCCGGTACTCGGCGTCTTCAACGCCGACGATTACGTCAGCCAGCGTTTGTGGGCAACCTCCGCCGATGGCACCCAGGTGCCGATCAGCCTGGTGGTCAAGCGCGACCAGCTTGGCAAACCGACGCCGCTGTACCTCTACGGCTATGGCGCCTACGGCCAGAGCCTCGATCCGTGGTTCTCCCACGCGCGCCTGAGCCTGCTGGACCGTGGCGTCGCGTTTGCCATTGCGCATGTGCGCGGCGGCGGCGAGCTGGGCGAAGCCTGGTATCGCAATGGCAAACAAGAACACAAGCAGAACACGTTCAGCGACTTTATCGCCTGTGCCGAACACCTGATCGCACAGGGTTTGACCTGCGCCAAACAGCTGGTGATCAGCGGCGGCAGTGCCGGTGGCCTGTTGATCGGCGCGGTGCTCAACCAGCGTCCGGAGCTGTTCCAGGCGGCGATTGCCGAAGTGCCGTTCGTCGACGTGCTCAACACCATGCTCGACCCGGACCTGCCGCTGACCGTCACCGAGTACGACGAGTGGGGCAACCCGCAGGAGCCCGAGGTCTATGCGCGCATCAAGGCGTATGCGCCGTATGAGAACGTGCGCGCCCAGGCCTACCCGGCCCTGCTGGTGATCGCCGGCTACAACGACAGCCGCGTGCAGTACTGGGAAGCGGCCAAGTGGGTGGCCAAGCTGCGCGACACCAAGACGGACGACAACCTGCTGCTGCTCAAGACCGAACTGGGGGCCGGCCATGGCGGCATGAGCGGGCGTTACCAGGGATTACGTGACGTAGCGCTCGAATATGCATTTGTGTTCAAGGCGCTGGGGCTGGTTTAGCGGTCCTGTCTGAACGCTGGAGCGCTCGACGCGGTTAACCGCCGGGCGTCTTCGGCTTGCTGTCGTTCGGCGGCACGCCGGGGACCGTCTGGTCCTTCGGTGGCGCAGGTAACACAATAGGCACCAGCGGCGGCGAGCCGTTCGTCTTGGGCACCGCCGGCGGGGTGACTTGCGGATACAGCGTCGGGGTGGGGGTGCCCGGCGCGCCTGGGGTTGGCGCCGGCGCAACCGGTACGGTTTGCAACTCCTGAGCCTGCGCCACACCCAATGTGAGCGCGCCCAACACAATGACCGTTAGAATGCTGCACTTCATCGATGGCTCCATGGCCTGACCGGAATGTCGTAAGGCTACTCCCAACCGCGCAAGAATGCCCTTCCCAATGAGATCTCCATGAAACGTTTCGTTCTGCTGGACACCACCCCGATCCCCGACAACGGCGGTGCCTTGTGCCTGTTCGAATACGGCGAGGACTTTGTCATCAAGATCCAGGGCGGCGACGGCGGCCAGTTGATGAACACGCGCATGCACGGCTCCGAAGACGCGCTGGCAGAAATCCCTTGTCGCAAAGTCGCCGGCCGCCCCGGTTCGCGGGTATTGATCGGCGGGCTGGGCATGGGTTTCACCCTCGCGTCGGCCCTCAAGCACCTGGGCAAGACCGCCGAAGTGGTGGTGGCAGAACTGGTGCCCGGTGTCGTGGAATGGAACCGTGGCCCTTTGGGCGAAAAGGCCGGGCGCCCGCTGCTTGACCCGCGCACCGCGGTCCGCATGGAAGACGTGGCCAAGGTGCTGCAAGCCGAGCCCCAGGGCTTTGATGCGATCATGCTCGACGTGGACAACGGCCCCGAAGGCCTTACGCAAAAAGCCAACAGTTGGCTCTACTCCGCCGGTGGCCTGGCCGCCTGCGCCAAGGCCCTGCGCCCCAAGGGCGTACTTGCGGTGTGGTCGGCCAGCGCCGACAAGCTGTTCAGCGACAAGCTGCGCAAGGCCGGTTTCAAGGCCGAGGAAGTGCAAGTGTTCGCCCATGGCAACAAGGGCACGCGGCACACCATCTGGATTGCGGAAAAGCTCAAGGGCTAATTGCGCCGCGATTGGCTAGAATCAACCCTATCCGTGACCCACCCGAAGACAGGAGCCATGATGAGCTCGACCAACCCGCCCTCCCACACCGCCAAGCTCGACCGCATCCTCGCCGATGCCCAGCGCGACCGGGAAATGGGCTACCGCGACAAAGCCCTGAAAATGTACCCCCACGTGTGCGGCCGCTGCGCCCGTGAATTCGCCGGCAAGCGCCTGAGCGAACTGACCGTACACCACCGCAACCACAACCATGACGACAATCCCCAGGATGGGTCCAACTGGGAGTTGCTGTGCCTGTACTGCCACGACAACGAGCACTCGCGCTACACCGACCAGCAGTACTTCGGCGAAGGCTCCACCAGCAGCCCGACGATCGCCAAGGCCACGCACAACCCGTTCGCGGCGTTGGCAGGGTTGATGAAGAAAGACGACTGAAGTTGCGCGCGGGCTGCCCCGCCCTCTTCGCGGGCAAGCCCGCTCCTACCCTTGACCGCATTCCAGAGCATGGACACGGACCAATGTGGGAGCGGGCTTGCTCGCGAAGGCGGCAGCGCCAGCGACGCAGCGCTCGATAGCGACCACAGCCCGACCAATCCCCGTATAATCGCCGCTTTTCTCCAAGGCACCCTTCCCCGTGGGCAATAAACGCTACAGCTGCATCGGTCTGTATAACCCCAAATCCCCCGAAAACGTCGGTTCGGTGATGCGCGCCGCCGGTTGCTACGGCGTGGCCTCGGTGTTCTACACCGGCAAACGCTACGAGCGCGCCCGGGATTTCATCACCGACACCAAGAAGGTCCACCACGACATTCCGCTGATCGGCATCGATGACCTGAGAAAAATCCTGCCGCTGGGCTGCATCCCGGTCGCCGTCGAACTGGTGGACGGCGCCCGCCCGCTGCCCGAATACACCCACCCCGACCGCGCGCTGTACATCTTCGGCCCCGAAGATGGCTCCCTCGACAAAGAGATTCGCGACTGGTGTGAAGACGTGGTGTACATCCCGACCACCGGCTGCATGAACCTCGCCGCCACCGTCAACGTGGTGCTCTACGACCGCCTGGCCAAGGGCAATAACACCCGCTCGGGGCCCAAATACTGAGTTGCCGGGAACATCCGGCGCCTGCACACAGTCAGTTGCGTATCACTAGCCCTTGTTGGAGACCGATCATGAGCGACAGCAAAACCCTGCGACCTGTCATTGAATCCACCCCACGCCAGGCCCGCCCCACGCAGAACATACACGGTTGGGAGCGCATCGGCTCGGTGGCCGGCGGCGTGATCATGGTCGGCAAAGGCCTGCGCCGTGGCGGGATTTTCGGGCTGCTCCAGGTGGCGATTGGCGGCGTGGCGCTGACGCGTGGGTTTACCGGGCACAGTTCGCTCAAGGACAAGCTGGAACAAGGTCGCCAGGAAATGAACAGCCTGCGCACGAAAATCGAGCGGGCCGGTGACGAGTTGAAGAACCTGAAGACCAAGGCGCAAACGGGGGCCGAAAAGGCCACAAAAACCACCGGCTGAGCCAAGTCTTCTGTCTGTTGCTGATCCAGATGTGGGAGGCGGCTTGCTCCCACCTTTATTCTGGGTCAGCGCAACAGCTTGGAGTCCAGCACCACCGACGACTCGCCGATAATGCTCTGGGCCAGTCGCACAAACTCTGGGGTGCTGACGCTGTTCGCCCGCATCACCACTTGCGCAAGATCATCCAGCGAGCGCTTGTTGTGGGTTTTCACGCGGATCTCGCGATCCAGCTCCTGCATCACCACCACTGCCCGCGCCACGATTGCGCCGCTGACGTGCTCGCCACGCAGGCTGGTGACGTCCTTGCCTTCGCGGGTCAACCGCGCCTGTATCGCCGCATAGCGCTCATCGGTGATCCCGCCGCCACGGCGCAGCAGTTCGATCGCGTAATACTCCGCCAGGCCTTCGCTGATCCAGTCGCTGGCATCATGGTCACTGAAGCGGCCGATGGCATGCACCACTTCGCGGATCAACGGGCTGCTGCCGTTTTCACTGACCAGCGGCGTGCGGCTGTTGAGGTAGACCGAGTCGCGCGCCGAGAAGGCGCCACGGCGCATCGGGTCGCTGGCGCCGACAATCAATAGCTTGGCGGGGTGACGCGGGAACGCGGCTTCCACCTGCGGCCAGACGAAAGTCAGCAACGTCAGCACGTCCATACGGCGCATGGCCTGGCCCTTGGGCGAGGCCACGGTGACGTCGGTTTCGCCCAGGCGCACACGGCGGCTGCCGAGGTTACCGGCGAGCATCCAGCCGGTGGGGCGGTCGAACAGGCGCGAGACGTTGTTGATCCGGAAGGTGTGCTTGCCGATACGCGGCCAGGCGGTTTCGACGCTTTTCCAGCCCGTCGGCAGCTCGAACACCAGGCGCGAGACCAGCTCGACGCCGTCCTGCTGGTCGAGGTGCGCGGTCGGCACCAGGTCTTCCCCGCGAAACAGCGCCCAACCCGGCGTCATGCGCGTTTCATAGATACCCGGCTTGCGCGCATGGCTGAGGCGTACACGGTAGGTCAGGCTGGCCTTGTCGGCGCTGGGTTGCCAAAGGCCGCGATGGCCACTGACTTTCCATTGGCCATCGGCCTTGAAATCGCTGTAGTCACCGTCGCGCCCCAACTCGAAATCCAGGCTGCGCACCGCCGAACCCTGGGACAGACTCACGCGCACCTCAGCCTGATCGCTCTGGGGCAGCAGTTTGACGTGATAGTCCAAGTCGACTTTCTTCGCGCACCACGCCGGTGTGCTCAGCGCCAGCAACACCAGGCTTGCCGCCAGCCGGGTCAGCCCCTTCATACTCGCTCCTTGTTCAGCCAGCGCGGAAGATCAGGTAATCCTCCCAGTCTTCTTCGGGCACGCTGCCTTCGCGGAGCATGCGTCCGGACTGGGAAATGCGTTCGTGATGCACGGCGTCACGGTCGCCGCAGACCAGGTGATGCCACAGCGGCAAGTCCTTGCGCTCGCTGACCAGGCGGTAACCGCAGGTGGGCGGCAACCACTTGAACTGGTCGGCCTGGCCCGGGGTGAGCTGGATGCAGTCGGGCACCGACGCGCGGCGGTTGGGGTAATCGGTGCACTGGCAGGTTTTCAGGTCGAGCAGTTTGCAGGCGATGCGCGTGTAATAGACGCTGTTGTCGTCTTCATCCTCGAGCTTTTGCAGGCAGCACAGGCCACAGCCGTCGCACAACGACTCCCACTCCTCCTGATCGAGGTGTTCAAGGGTTTTGCGTATCCAGAAAGGTTCGACTTTGGCGGCCATGGCTCTACATCGGTATCGGTGGGTGAAAAGGCCGCCAGTCTAGTGCCCAAGGCCACTGGGGCCAAGCGCTTACGACTGGCGGTGTTGCAAGACTTGTCAGTCTAGCGGGAGCGCAGTAGCTTTGAGCGCCGAATTGACGATCAGGAACTGCCCATGAGCACCAACCCCCGCGCTGCCGATTACCCGATCAACCCCCAGTTCACTGAGCGCTGGTCGCCCCGCGCCTTTACCGGCGAGAGCATCCCGCAGGAAACCCTGCTGAGTTTTTTCGAAGCCGCGCGCTGGGCGCCATCGGCCTACAACTCGCAGCCCTGGCGTTTTCTCTATGCGCGCCGTGACACGCCGGACTGGGAGCGTTTCCTCGGCCTGTTGAACGAATTCAACCGCAACTGGGCGCAGCATGCGTCGGCCCTGGTGATCATCGCCTCGAAAACCGACTTCATCGCCCCCGGCGCCAGCGAAGAAACCCCGGCGCTGTGGCACACCTTCGACACCGGTTCGGCCTGGGGCTACCTCGCGCTGCAGGCCAGCCTCAGCGGCTGGCACAGCCATGGCATGGCCGGCTTCGATCAGGCGCTGACGCGCAAAGAGCTGAAGATTCCCGAGGGTTATGCGCTGCATGCGGCGGTCGCGATTGGCAAGCTGGGCGACAAGTCGAGCTTGCCCGAGTACCTGCAAGGCCGTGAGACCCCAAGCCCGCGCAAGCCGTTGAGCGAGCTGGTTTCGCAAGGCGATTTCAGTCTCTAGGACTGACGTGGGAGCTGGCTCGCCAGCCCCCACCTGTGGTTCGACGCGGTGTCAGTAGCCGCGCTCGAAATCCACTTCACCGCGCAACACTTGCTTGGCCTGGTAGGCGCGCACGTTTTCCAGAAACAGTTGCACCATCATCGACGGCGAGGTCGGCGCCGAGCTGTGCCCGGTCAGCAGCAAGCCCCAGGCGGTCCAGAACGGGTGGCGCTGCGGCAACGGTTCCTGGCGGCACACGTCGATCACCGCGCCAGCCAGGTGCCCTTCTTTCAACGCTTCGACCAGATCCGCATCAACCACCGCAACGCCGCGGCCGACGTTGATAAACAACCCGCTCGGCTTGAATTGCTTGAACAGCGCCGCGTCGTACAGGTCGTGGGTGTTCGGCGTGTTGGGCAACAGGTTGATCACGTAGTCCGCTTCGCCCACCAGCCGGCCGAGTTGATCGAGCGCGGCCACTTCGACAAACGGCGCCTGCTCGCGCGCCTGGCTGGCGATGCCGTACAGCTTGACGCCAAACGGCACGAGGAACTGCGCCACGCGCTGGCCGATATCACCGCAGCCGACGATCAGCACCGTGCGCCCCGCCAGGCTCTGGCCCATGCGGTTGTCCCACTTGCGCTCGACCTGGCTGACCAGGCGCGCCAAGACTTCGCGTTCATGGCCGAGCATGTAGGTGAGGATAAATTCCGCCATGACCTGGCCAAAAATCCCCACCGCACGGGTCAAGCGATAGTCGCGGGGCAGGCCGTCGGCCAGCAGCGGCGTGATGCCGGCCCAGGTCGATTGCAGCCACTGCGGCTGGTGCCCCTGGCGCAACAGGGTGGCGAGCAGGTCCGGCTGGCCGAGCCACACCGGGCAATCGGCCGCCAGGCGCGAGAGTTCGGCCGAGTCGCCGCTGGTCAACACCTCGAGGTCCGGGGCCGCTTCGCTCAGCAACCGGGCGTAGAGCGGGTGATCCTGTTCAGCAATCAGAACACGCATGGTTCAAACCTTTCAAAAACAATGCGGACGGCCGCCCGCATCCTTACGGCCACCATCCATTAATACGATTCCATGGAAAAGAATGCGCCCCGGGCAGGGCACGCCGCGATCACATCGGGTCGTTGCGGCGCAGCAGCTCTTCGGGCAAGTGTTCGATGTACTCGTCCTCGGCCGGTGGCATTTGCAGGTGGTAGCCCTGCTTTTCGAGGTTTTCCAGGACCACTGCGATGTCCTCGCGCGACAGCTTGCGCTCGGGCGTCAGCACCATGTCGAAGGCGTGATGGGCCTTGCCGAAGGCTTCCATCAAGGGTTCCGGCACGCGCTCCAGGGCATCGCTTTTCAGCACGTAGAGATACATTTCGTTGCGTTTCAAGCTGCGATAGATGGAGCAAATACGTTTCAAGGCTGTTCTCCGGCAGTGGCCAGGCTGTCGAGCAGCGCCTGGCCCATCAACTCGCGGCGCCAGCCACGCAGCGAGTCTGGCAATTGGTAAGGCCCGTCGGGGTAGCCACTTTTGACCAGGGCTTCGAGGGTTTTCTTGCGCAGCATCAGTTCCGGCGCCATCTCCAGGCGTTCGGCTTGCGCCTGGCCCAAGGCGCGCAGGTGCTTGATCAGCGCAGCGGCATCCACCGGCAGCGGTTCAGCCACGGCGGGCGGCCATTGGTCCATGGACACGCTGCCGGCGCGCTTGATCAGGTCCAGCAGAAACTGGCCATCCTGACGCACGGTGCGCGGGTGCATGTCTTCGATTTTGCCCAGGGCGGCGAGGTTATCCGGCTGGGATTTGGCCAGGGGCCACAGCGAGTGTTCACGAATGATGCGATTGCGCGGCAGGTCACGGGCACGCGCTTGCTGCTCGCGCCAGGCGCACAGTTCACGCAGCACGGCGAGTTGGGCACGGGACAGTTTCCACGCCAGCTTGGCCTCGCGGTACACCTCGTAAGGGTCGACTTCGCGGCGCAGGTTGGCCACCAGTTCGGCACCGTCTTCCAGGACCCAGGCGTATTTGTCGTCCGACAGCCGCGGGCGCAGGCGAATGAAGACCTCGGCCAAGTGGACCGCATCTTCGGCGGCGTAGCTCACCTGGGTCTCGGACAACGGGCGCTGCAGCCAGTCCGAACGGGTTTCGCCCTTGGGCAAGTCGATATCGAGCACGGCTTGCACCAGGCGCGAATAGCCCATGGAGAAGCCGAGGTTCAGGTAAGCCGCGGCCAGTTGGGTGTCGAACAACGGCACCGGCAGGCTGCCAGTCAGGCGCAGCAACACTTCCAGGTCTTCACTGCAGGCGTGGACCACTTTGATCACGGCCGGGTTTTCCAGCAACGCCGCCAGCGGTTGCCAGTTGTCGATGGTCAGGGGGTCGATCAGGTAAGCGCGAACGCCATCACCGATCTGGATCAGCCCGGCAATGGGATAAAAGGTGTCGACCCGCATGAATTCGGTGTCGAGGGCGACGAATGGCAACTGCTGCCATTCGGCGCAATGCTGGCCGAGGCTATCGTTGTCGCAGATCCAGTGAATATCGATGGCCACACGGCTCTCCCTTGAAGAATGGCGCGCAGTATATATCGCGGAAGGGACTTGCGAGCATCCGCAGTGCACACGCAATCATGAAAACTCCGACAGCGTGTAAAGAATAGTCCGACAGATTGGAGTTATCCCATCTTACGTAGAACGTAGACACGCCATACGCTGGAGCCAGGAATGAACTCCTGGTGATTCAGGACCTGGAACCCCGCCTGGCAGAACTCCCCCTCCACTGGCGTCCGGGAGGCGACCGACACGATCACGGTGTCGCGGCTGACCCGATGAAACTCCTGCAGCAGCGCTTGGCGCCCTTCGCGGCTGGGCACGTGGCGAAACAATTCCAGACAGAAAATGCAATCTACCGCGTTCGCCGACAAGCCGATGGAAAATGCCGAGCCCTGAAAGGTCTTGACCCGCTTGAGCAGCGCCGCCGGGTGATGGGTGCGGGCGTGGTCGAGCATGTCCTGGGAGTTATCCGAGGCGAGGATGACCCGGTTGACGTGTTCGGCCAACACCGGCCAGAACCGCCCCGAACCGCAGGCCAGGTCGAGGATCAGACCGGGCTCGCCGGCCACCTTGAGGGCATTGCGCACCAGCCGCCCGTCACGCCACGCCGCCAGACGCTGACGCAGCCCAGGCGGGCGCGTATCGCCGCAGACCCTGGCGTGCTCACGGTCACAGCGTTCGGCGTATTCAATCTCGATGGACGAAAGTGGTGGTGACAACATCACGGGCTCATGTGAGTGGAACGGTAGTGAATGACCTTGATTCGCAGCTTAACCAGTGCAACGTGAAAAAAAGGTCGAAAAAACCACCACCGTCAATCCGTTCACGCCGAGTGCAGATACCAGCGCCAGTCCTGCTCGCCCACCTCGCCCATGAACTGCCGATATTCAGCCCGTTTCACCGCCAGGTACACGCCGAGAAACTCACTGCCGAACGCCTCCCGTGCCCAGCTGGAGTCTTCCAGGGCGCGCAGGGTGGTGAGCCAATCGGTGGGCAGCAACGCGTTGGCCTGGGCGTAGCCGTTGCCTTCCACCGGAGCGCCGGGGTCAAGTCGTTCGCGGATGCCGCGGTGGATACCGGCGAGGATCGCCGCCGCCGCCAGATAAGGGTTGGCGTCGGCGCCGCAGAGGCGGTGTTCGATGTGCCGCGACGGCGCCGGACCACCCGGCACACGCAGGCTGACAGTGCGGTTGTCGACGCCCCAGGTAGCGGCCAGCGGCGCATAGCTGTTGGTCTGGAAGCGGCGATAGGAGTTGGCGTTGGGGCAGAACATCAGCAGCGAATCGAGCAAGGTGCTGAGCATGCCGCCCACCGCCTGGCGCAGCAGCGGCGTACCGTCGGCGGCCTCGCTGGCGAACAGGTTATGGCCCTCGGCGTCCGCCAGGCTGACATGCATGTGCATACCGGTGCCGGCCAGGTCGTCGAACGGTTTGGCCATGAAGCACGCCGTCATCCCGTGCTTGTGCGCCACGCCTTTGACCAGGCGTTTGTAGCGCACCGCTTCGTCCATCGCTTGCAGGGCATCGGTGCGGTGTTCGAGGGTGATTTCGACCTGGCCCGGCGCGTATTCGGAAATCGCCGTGCGCGCCGGGATGCCTTGCAGTTTGCAGGCGCTGTAAAGGTCGGCGAGAAACGGTTCGATCTGCTCCAGCTCGCGCAGGCCATAGACCTGGGTCGCACGCGGGCGGCCGCCGTCCATGTCGCGCGCTGGTTGCGGGCGGCCGTTGTGGTCGGGTTTCTGGTCGAGCAGGTAGAACTCCAGTTCCGCCGCCATCACCGGGTAATAACCATCGGCCTTGAGCCCGTCGATCACCCTGGCCAGCACGTGCCGGGGGTCGGCCACGGTGGCGGGCAAGCCTTCGGTGGGGTGCATGCTGACTTGCACCGCCGCCGTCGGAATCAGCCGCCATGGCATGCGCTGCAAACTGCCGCTGATCGGGTAGGCGCGACAGTCGATATCGCCCACCTCCCACACCAGCCCGGAGTTTTCCACGTCATCGCCATGGATGGTCAGGCCAAGGATGGTGCTGGGCAGCGGGCGGCCGCTTTCATACACCGCCAGCAGTTCGTCGCGATGCAGCAACTTGCCGCGCGGCACGCCATTGTTGTCGAGGATAAACAGCTCGAACATCTCGATGTCCGGGTTCTGCTCAAGGAAAGAGCGGGCTTCGTGCAGGCTGGCAAAAACACTCATGGCAATTCTCATACGTTAGCGTCAGGCAGGCGCACAGGCGCCGCCGGGCGGATGCGCGCAGGTGCGCGTCATCCATCGGGTAGATCAACGTAGGAGAGAGGTATCTGGTGGGCGCGCATGTCGACAGTGGAACAGGGCCCAGAAAGCCAGCGCGGAGGGCAACGCCTCGACATCCGCCGGACCGCTCGGCGCGACGACGCCAGGCAGTGTCTCGGGGTAAGTGTCGGGGTAACCGTCCATGGGCGAATCACCGTGAGGGAGATGCCCGGCAGCGTCACACGCCGGGTCAGGGGCGTCAATTCAGGGTTGACGGAGTTTGGTTGCACGTTGGCTAAACATTCGCCGTCCTTGCCACCCCGCCATCTTGCTGGAAATAATGGCCGCCCGATCATGCCCAAGGACTCGACCGCATGAAAGCTCCTTTAGCCCTGTGTGTATTGGTGAGTCTGGCGACACCCGCCTTCGCGGACACGCCCCCCTCGCGCCTGGACAACGTGCTCGACAGCGGCACGCTCACCGTCTGCACCACCGGCGACTACAAGCCCTACACCTTCCTGCGTGCCGATGGCCGCTACGAAGGCATCGATATCGCCATGGCCGAGTCCCTGGCCAAGAGCCTCAACGCCAAGATCGCCTGGGTGCCCACCACCTGGAAAAGCCTGATGCCGGACTTCCTCGCGCACCGCTGCGACATCGCCGTGGGCGGTATTTCGGTGTCGCTGGAACGCCAGGAAAAGGCGTTCTTCAGCCAGTCCCTCGGCGTCGACGGCAAGATCCCGCTGGTGCGCTGCGCCGATGTGCAGCGTTACCAGAGCGTCGAGCAGATCAACCAGCCGCAGGTGCGGGTGATCGAACCGGCGGGTGGCACCAACGAAGTGTTCGCCCGGGCGCACCTGGGCCAGGCGCAACTGCGCCTGCACGACAACGTAACCATCTTCGACGAACTGCTGGCGGGCAAGGCCGATGTGATGATCACCGACGCCAGCGAGGCGCGCTTCCAGCAGAAACTCAAGCCGGGGCTGTGCGCGGTCAACCCGCAGCGGCAGATGCAATACAGCGAGAAAGCCTTCCTGCTGCCCCGCGACGATGTGGCCTGGAAAAGTTACGTCGACCAGTGGTTGCACCTGAGCGTGGCCACCGGGGTGTACGACGGCATCGTCAATCAATGGCTGGCGGCGCCCTGAGCCGCAGCCGTCTAAGCTGTGCTCACATCCATAAGAACGAGGCACGGATAATGAAGCGACTGCTCCGATTCAGCTGGCTGTTGCTGTTGGGTTTCAGCCAGGTACACGCCGCCACCTTGCCGGAGGAGGACGCCCAGGCGGCCAAGGCTCTGCTGGGGAAAGCCTTGGCCTACTACCAGAGCAATGGCGACAAGGCCTTCGCCGCCTTCAGCCGCCAGGGCGAGTTCGTCGACCATGACCGCTATGTGTTCGTGGTCGACACCCAGGGCGTGTTGCTGGCCAGCGGCGGGCCCTCCTCCGCCTTGATCGGCCGCGATGTGTCCGAAGTGCTCGGGGCGGATTTGCGCCAGTCGTTCAAGGACGCGCTCAAGGCGCCGGAAGGCCAGGGCATCCAGCAGGCCGACTACCGCTGGCAGAACTGGAACGACGGCAAGATCGAACACAAGCATGTGTTTTATCAGCGTGTCGGCGAACGCATCCTCGCGGTGGGCTATTACCTGCCACGGGCCACGCCGGAACAGGCGCGAGCGCTGCGGGACCAGGCCGTCAAGGCGCTGGTCAAGGATGAAGCCGGCACGCTGAAGGCGATCAACTCATTGCAGGGCGGTTTCCTGCAGGACGATCTCTACGTGTTCGTGGTCGACCTCGATACCCGGCGCTATGTCGCCCATGGCACCAACCTGCGGCTGATCAACACCGACTTCAGCAAGATCAAGGACCCCGACGGCAAGCCGGTGGGCGCACCGATCCTCAAGTTGATGGCGGAGCAGGATCAGGGTGAGTACAAGTACCGTTGGAAAAACCCGGTGACCGGCAAGGTCGAGAACAAGCACGCGTATTTGCGCAAAACCGGGCATTTCATGGTGGCGGTCGGTTATTACAGCCCTTGAATTGCACAGGCGGTCAAACCGCTGGGAGCGGGCCAGCCCGCTCGCACATTTGGATGTCCAGCCGGCCCGTCAGCGGGCCTTGTCTTCACGGCCGCGCAGCATGCGATCAGGCATCGCAATCGCTGCCGCCAACCCCAGCAACGACACCGCCGCACTGACCATCAGCAAATGCCGGAACGTCACCGCCAGTTCTCCGCGCAGGGCATCCTGCGCCGGGCCTGGGGCGGCGTTCAGGCCGTCGAGCAGGACGCTGCCGGAACCGCCCTCGACCACCAGCGCGCCGCTGGCCAGGTGGGCAAAGCTGGAGTCCTGCAACAGCGCCAGCAACAACGCCGACATGCACGCCACCCCGACCGCCCCGCCCAGGGAACGGAACAGGTTGGTGGTGCTGGTGGCGACGCCGATATCGTGCTGGTCCACCGAGTTCTGCGTGCCCACCAGCGAGGTCGGGAACTGCATGCCGGCAGCGATGCCGCACAACAGCATGAACATCGCCGTCAGCCCCATCGCCTGCGGCGCACTGTAGGCCATGCCGAGAATCGCCAAGGGGCTCAACACGGCGCCGCTGAGGATCAGCGGTTTATAGCGCCCGGTCACCGAGGTCATGCGCCCGGCAAAGTAGGCGCCCATCGGCAAGCCCATCGCCAGCGGCAGCAGGTGCAGCGCGGCGCTGTCGGCGCCGGAACCGGTCACGGTCTGAAAGCGCAAAGGCATCAGCACCGTCAGGGAAATCGCCTGGAAACTGGTGAAAAACATCGTACACCAGCACAGCACCGCGCTGCGGTTGGCGAACAGGTGCATCGGCAACAACGGTTCCCGCGCACGCCGCTCATGCCAGACAAATATGCTCAGCGCCACCAGCGCGCAGGCCAGCAACGCTAGTACCGAGTCATTGCGCCAATCATGGCCCTGGCCGATCTCGGTGATGCCCAGCAGCAAGGCGCTCAAGCCGATGATCAGCAGCACGGTGCCGAGGTAATCGATGATCGGCTTGCGTTGCGGCAACGGCAGCCCGACCAGGCTGCGATGGGCCACGTACCAGGCGCCGGCGCCCAACGGCAGGTTGATCAAAAACACCCAGCGCCAGGACAGGTACTCGGTCATATAACCGCCCAGCACCGGCCCGGCCACGCTGGCCACCGCGTACATGCCGCTGAAATAGCCCTGGTAACGCCCGCGCTCGCGCGGCGGGATGATGTCGCCGATGATCGCCTGGCTCACCGAAATCATCCCGCCGGCGCCGATGCCCTGGAGCACCCGCGCCAGCACCAGTTGCTCCATGCTTTGCGCCATGCCACAGAACAGCGACGCCAGGGTGAACAGGCCCATGCCGATCAGCATCATCGGCCGCCGCCCGTACAGGTCGCCGAGCTTGCCGTAGATCGGCACCGCCACTGTCATCGCCACCATATAGCCGGAGATCACCCAGGCCAGCAGGTTGACGTCGTGGAACCGCGCGGAAATGGCCGGCATGGACACGGCGACAATGGTCTGGTCCAAGGCACCGAGGAAGATCGCCATCATCAACGAGACGAGGATGCTGCGCACGGCAGGTACGGCTGGAGTAGGCTGATTGAGCTGAGTCACGGTAAACCTTCGAGCAAGGCCCGCAGGAAAAGGCGACCTGCGGGCATGCTCGATACGATAGCAGGCTATTCGATAGCTTCGTAAGGAAGCCCGACGTAATTTTCCGCGATGGTGGTGCGACCGGCGTGCGAGTGGATGAAGTACGCCAGTTCGCTCTCGGCAATGCGCTGGCTGAACCCGTCCGCTTCGGGAAACTGATGCAGCATCGACGTCATCCACCAGGAAAACCGCTCAGCCTTCCACACGCGTCGCAGGCAGATTTCCGAATATTTCTCCAGCAACTCCACGCGCCCCTCGCGGTAGACCTTGAGCAAGATGCGAAACAGCGTGCTCACGTCGCTCGCTGCCAGGTTCAAGCCCTTGGCCCCGGTGGGTGGGACGATGTGCGCCGCATCCCCCAGCAGAAACAAACGCCCGTACTGCATCGGCTCGACCACGAAGCTGCGCAGCGGCGCGATGCTTTTTTCGATCGACGGCCCGGTCACCAACTGCTCGGCCAACTGGCTTGGCAGGCGCGTTTTCAGTTCAGCCCAGAAACGCTGGTCCGACCACTCATCGACCGACTCCTCGACGGGTACTTGCAGGTAGTAACGGCTGCGCGTCGGCGAACGCATGCTGCACAAGGCAAACCCACGCGCATGCTTGGCGTACACCAGTTCAGGATGGACCGGCGGCGTGTCGGCCAGGATGCCCAGCCAGCCGAAGGGATACACCCGCTCGAAGACCTTCAGCGACTCGGCCGGGATCGATTGCCGGGCGACACCGTGAAAACCGTCGCAACCGGCCACGTAATCACACTCCAGGCGATAGGCTTCGCCTTCATGTTCGAACGTCAGCCAGGGTTGATCAGTTTTGAGCCCGTGGGGTTGCACCTCACGCGCGTTATACAAGGTGACGCCACCGGTGGCGGCGCGTGCGGCCATCAGGTCGCGGGTCACTTCGGTCTGGCCGTAGACCATCACCGATTGACCGCCGGTGAGCGCCTTGAGGTCGATGTGAGTCAGTTGGCCATTAAGCGCCAGTTCGAAGCCATCATGGACCAGGCCTTCCGCGTCCATGCGCTGGCTGACGCCGGCCTCGCGCAACAGGTCGACCATGCCTTGCTCCAACACCCCGGCACGGATGCGCCCCAGCACGTAATCGGCGCTCTGGCGCTCTAGAATCAGGGTTTGGATACCGGCCTGCTGCAACAGTTGGCCGAGCAACAGTCCCGAAGGACCGGCGCCGATGATGGCGACTTGAGTTTTCAGCGTTTTCATTATTTTTATGGCCCGAAAAATTCACCCGAACGGATAAGGTGAAAGAGTTGTCATTGGTCTTGTTGCTGACATTTTTCACTTGAGTGGGCGCTATAAGAAGGTGAAAACTGCGCCAAAGCCTGCGCTTTTTGCCAATCGGGGCGATTACCGAACCACTTGCCTGAGTATCGGATTGAAACTATGACCAAAACTGCCAGTTCCGCGATTCCGGTGTTCAAGCTGTACGGGGAAAACCAGCAATGGCCGACGCCGGATTTGTTGCACTGCGAAACGATTTCCCGACGCAGCCGGGACTACCAGTGGGAAATCCAGCCCCACCGGCACGCGGATCTGTGCCAGTTGTTGTACGTCCACCAAGGCCAGGCGCAACTGGAAATCGAAGGCCAGCGCACCACCCTCAACGAAGCGACCTTGCAGGTGCTGCCGCCGCTGTGTGTGCACGGGTTTCGGTTTGCGGAAGATGTCGAAGGCTACGTGCTGACCCTGGCGGCACCGCTGGTCAGCCACCTGCAAGCGCAATTGGGCGCAACGGTCGACGGCCTGCAGGTGCTGGGCAGTTACCCGGCAGGCAAGGACAGCGACTATCTCAACAACCTGTTCGCCCGCCTGCAGGACGAATACGCCGATGAGCAGCCGGCCCGGGACATGCTGATGCACGCCCTGGTCAGCGTGCTGCTGGTGTGGATCAGCCGCCAGGCCATCCAGCGCCGCCACCCGCGGGCACCGCGTGGGCGCGAGTATTTCCGGCGCTTTACCCAATTGGTCGAACAGCAGTATCGCGAACACCCGAAGATTGAAGACCTGGCCCACAAGCTGGGTATCTCGGTCTCACACCTGAACGGCACATGTCGGGAATTGGGTGGGCAACCCGCGCTACAGATCATGCACGACCGCCAATTGCTGGAAGCCAAGCGCCTGCTGACCTACACCAGCATGACCATCAATGAAATGTCGGAGGTATTGGGCTTTTCCGACCCGACCAACTTCTCGCGGCTATTCCGCCGCCGGGTCGGGTTTTCGCCCAAGGCATTTCGCGAACGACTCAAGGCCGAAACACCCGAGGATTAAACGCGGGATCGTCCTTGGTTGGCCATTAGCGCAACGCGCTGAAACTGCCGGTGCGCGGAATGCATTGATCCTGATGGCAGCTGATCGCAAAGCTCGGCTGCATGCGGGTCTGCTCGACGCGATAGGCGGCGGTGCCGTACAGCGCGCTGACCAAGGCGCAAAGGATGAAAATTTTCAGGTACTTTCTGGTTTTGACGGTCATGGCACAGACCTCTGAAGGACCTACTCGGTGCTGTTTAAAGCATAGGTCAGCCAGGGCGAGTTGCCATTATTGGACGCCATTCAACATCTGTATGTCGGGTCACAGGCCCCGGTCCCACTCCGGCGTTTCCGGAAACCTCAGCACCAGGAAATCCAGGAGGCTACGCAGCGCCGACGGCATGTGTTTGCGCGACGCGTACACCGCGTAGATGTTCATCTGCCGCGGTTCGGCCGCGGGCAACAGGCGCACCAGTTCGCCACGGCGGATGTGCTCGCCGGCCTGATAACTGGGCAGCATCGCCACCCCCGCCCCGGCGAGCGTCACGCGTAACAGCGTGCTGGCTTCGTTGGCGGTGATATTGCCGTGGACCGGCACCGAAACGTGTTCGCCGCCTTCCTCGAAATGCCACAGGCTTTTGCCGAAGTACGAGTGGGTCAGGCAGTTGTGCCGCGCCAGGTCTTCGACCTTTTGCGGCGCCGGATGCTCAAGCAGGTAGGCCGGGGTCGCGCACACCACCGAGCGACAGACCGTCAGGCGCCGCGCGATCAGGTTGGGGTCCAGGTCGTTGCTGGTGCGGATGGCCAGGTCGATGCGCTCATCCACCAGGTTGACCGTGCGATCGAGCATCTGCAGGTCGACCGTCACCAAGGGGTAGCGCCTGACGTATTCGGCGATGGCCTCGGCCAACTGCGCCTGGCCGAACGAGGTGCTGACACTCAGGCGCAGCAGGCCACGGGGCGCGTCATCCGGTTCGCTGACGGCGGCCTGCATGTCGCCGCACAGCTCCAGCAATTGCCGGCAACGTGGCAGGGTTTCCCCGCCGGCAGCCGTCAGGCTGAGTTTGCGCGTGGTGCGATGCAGCAAGCGCGCGCCGACCCAGTCTTCCAGCTCGGCCAGGTAGCGCGAGACCACCGGGCGCGACAGGTCCAGATGGTCGGCGGCGGCGGACTGGCTGCCCAGATCCACCACCGTCACAAACACGCGCATTGCTTGAAGACGATCCATGATCTGCCCGATTTTAGAAACAAACTATGTCCCAGCATCGCATTTTTTGTGGTGTTTGGTGCAACTAAGCTCTGTGCATCCCTTACCGATTGCCGGAGTTGCCCGATGTTGTCCACCCTCAAGCGCCTGACCCTGGCGACCGCCGCCCTGGCCTTCGCCGTCCAGGCGGCCGCCGCCGAGCTGACCCTCGACGTGTACAACCCCGGCGAGGCCGCGATCTTCCCGGTCAGTTCGGTGCTGGTCAGCGGCGCGAAAGACGCGATCCTGGTCGACGCGCAGTTCGGCAAAAGCCAGGCCGAACACCTGGTGCAGAAGATCCGCGCCAGCGGCAAACACCTGACGACCATCTACATCAGCCACGGCGACCCGGACTACTACTTCGGCCTCGACACCCTGACCGCCGCATTCCCCGACGCCAAGGTGCTGGCCCCGCAAGCGGTGGTCGACCACATCAACGCCACCGTCGCCGGCAAACTGGCGTTCTGGGGCCCGAAAATGGGCGCCGACAAGCCAGCCAAAACCATCGTGCCGCAGGTGCTCGACGGCCACCGCCTGACGCTTGAAGGGCAACCGCTGGAAGTGATCGGCCTCGACGGCCCGCAGCCGGATCGCAGCTTTGTATGGGTGCCGTCGATCAAGGCCGTGGTCGGCGGTGTGGTCGTCGCCGACAACATCCACCTGTGGATGGCCGATACTCAGAGCGCGCAGTCCCATAAAGACTGGCTGGCCACCCTGCAACGCATCGCCGAACTGCAGCCGCGCACGGTGGTTCCGGGGCATTTCCTCGGCAACCCGTCGCTGCAATCCGTGGCCTTTACCGCCGACTACATCCAGGCCTTTGACGAAGAAACCGCCAAGGCCAAGGACTCCGCCGCCCTGATCGCGGCGATGAAAAAGCGTTACCCGACCCTCGCCGACGAAAGTTCGCTGGAACTGAGCGCCAAAGTCGCCAAGGGCGAAATGAAGTGGTGAAGCGTTTCAAACCTTAACCGTACTGGAGAATGTCATGAGCAAGATCGCAATCATTGGGGCCACCGGCCGCGCCGGTAGCCAACTGCTGGAAGAAGCGCTGCGACGCGGGCACAGCGTCACCGCCATCGCGCGCAACACTGACAAGCTCGCCGTGCGTCCTGGCGTCAGCGTCAAACAGGTCGATGCGCTGGATGCCGAGGCCTTGCAACAGGCCATCAGCGGCAGCGATGTGGTGATCAGCGCGGCGCATTTCGCCACCCTGCCCGCCAGCGCGGTGATCGGCCCGGTGAAAAAAGCCGGGGTCAAACGCCTGCTGGTGGTGGGCGGCGCGGGTTCGTTGCTGCTGCCGGGCGGCACTCGGGTGATCGACAGCGAGGGTTTCCCAGAGGCGTACAAGGCTGAAGCCAGTGCCGGCGCGACGTTCCTCGAGGCGTTGCGTCAGGAGCAGGAACTGGATTGGACCTTCCTGTCGCCATCGGCCGAATTCGTTGAAACCGAGCGCACCGGCACCTTCCGCCTGGGCCAGGATGATTTGCTGGTGAGCCGCGAAGGCCGCAGCTGGATCAGCTTCGCCGACTTCGCCATCGCGATGATCGATGAAGTGGAAACACCGAAGCATTCGCGCCAGCGTTTCACCGTCGGCTACTGAGCCGACACGATCAACCTGTGGGAGCTGGCTTGCCGGTTCCCACAGGTGGATCTTCAGCGTTACGCCTGTTGCGCCTGGTTGACCAACCACTCCATCAACGCTTCAAGCCCGACGGACGGCTTTGTCCCCGGCGGATACACCAGGTAATAGCCCATCCCCGTCGGCACCCGTAATTCAAACGGCGTCACCAAGCGCCCCGCGCTCACATCCTCGCCAATCAACGCGCTGTCGCCGATCGCCACGCCTGAACCCTGGGACGCCACTGTCATGGCCAGATCCAGCGTCTCGAAATGATGGCCCTGGCTCACATTGCTCAAGCGCGTCTTCGCCGCGTTCAGCCATAACGCCCAGTCCCGCTCGTCCCGCGTGGGGTGCAGCAGCACCTGTTGCTGCAGGTCTGCTGGCGTATTCAGCGCGCCCAGCAAGGCCGGCGCGCACACCGGGGTGAGGTGTTCGTCGAACAGATGCCGAGCCTCGGCCGACTGTTCGGCGCTGGGCGCATAGATCACCGCGGCATCGAATTGCTCGCGACGAAAGTCCACGGTGTAGGCCACGGTCGTGGTCAGCTCCACCGGCACATCCGGGCGCTCCCGCTGCCATTGCATCAAGCGCGGCAGCAGCCAGCGCATCACGCAGGTGGAAGCCTTGAGCTGCAAGGTGTCGCGGCGGCGGCCGATCTGCTCCAGCGCGTCACCGATCAGGCCGAAGACCTGCTGCACCCGCAGCGACCACTCGCGGCCTTCTTCGGTCAGGCTCAGGCCCCGCGCCTGGCGCTGGAACAAGGCATAGCCCAAATGGCTTTCCAGCCCGGCGATCTGCCGGCTCACCGCGCCTTGGGTGATGTGCAACTGCGCGGCAGCGTGGGTGAAGTTGCAGCACTGGGCGGTGACCCAAAACGTGTGCAGCGCGGGCAGCGGCGGGAGGCGTTTCATAGGGCAAGCAGCCATGACGTGAGGACATGGCTAGTATGACTTTTTATCGATTGTTGCCGCTACCGGCCAGCCGGTCCAATACCGCCTCACCTCAACCTGAGAGCGACATGTATGGCGACCTGCGGCGAAGTATTGGTCAAGCTCCTGGAAAGCTACGGCGTGGACCAGGTGTTTGGTATTCCTGGCGTCCACACCGTGGAGTTGTATCGCGGCCTGGCGCGCTCGAACATCCGCCACGTCACCCCGCGCCACGAACAGGGCGCGGGTTTTATGGCCGATGGCTATGCGCGCACCAGCGGCAAGCCCGGCGTGTGTTTGATCATCACCGGCCCCGGCATGACCAACATCACCACGGCCATGGGCCAGGCCTATGCCGACTCGATCCCGATGCTGGTGATCTCCAGCGTGCAGGCGCGCAGCCAGCTGGGCGGCGGGCGCGGCAAGTTGCATGAGCTGCCGAACCAAAGCGCGCTGGTCGCCGGCGTGGCGGCGTTCTCCCACACCGTGATGTCGGCAGCAGAATTGCCCGGCGTGCTGGCGCGGGCGTTTGCGCTGTTCCAGGCAGGACGCCCGCGCCCGGTACACATCGAAATCCCGCTGGATGTGCTGGTGGAAAACGCCGATGCGTTGCTCGGCACCTCCCCCATCAGCGTGGCGCGTGCCGGAGCGGCGCCAGTGGCGGTCGCACAGATGAGCCAACGGCTCGCCGCCGCCCAACGCCCGCTGATCCTGGCCGGCGGCGGCGCCATCGAGGCCGCCGCGGCGTTGACCCGCCTGGCCGAAACCCTCGGCGCCCCCGTGGCGCTGACCATCAACGCCAAAGGCCTGCTGCCCGCGGCCCACCCGCTGCTGATCGGCTCGACCCAGTCCCTGCTCGCCACCCGCGCCCTGGTCGCCGAAGCCGATGTGGTGCTGGCGATCGGCACGGAGCTGGCGGAGACCGACTACGACGTGACCTTCGCCGGCGGTTTCGAGATTCCCGGCGCACTGCTGCGCATCGATATCGACCCCGACCAGACCGTGCGCAATTACCCGCCCGAGCTGGCCTTGGTGGCCGACGCGCAGATCGCCGCCGACGCCTTGCTCGCCGAACTCCAGCGCCAACCGCTGGCACCTCGCCACAGTGCCTGGGGCGCCCAGCGCGTCGCCCGCCTGTGGGCCGAATTGACGCCGACCTGGGACGCCGCCACCCGCGCGCAAACCCGCATGCTCCACACCGTGCTGGAGGAACTGCCCGGCGCGGTGCTGGTGGGCGACTCCACACAACCGGTGTACAGCGGCAACCTGACCCTGAACCTTGACCACCCGCGCCGCTGGTTCAACGCGTCCACCGGCTACGGCACCCTGGGTTATGCCCTGCCCGCGGCCATCGGTGCCTGGTTGGGGCGTGGCGATGGCCAGCCGGTGGTGTGCCTGATCGGCGACGGCGGGCTGCAATTCACCCTGCCGGAACTGGCCAGCGCCGTGGAGGCGCGCACGCCGATCATCGTGCTGCTGTGGAATAACCAGGGCTACGAGGAGATCAAGAAGTACATGGTCAACCGGGCCATCGAACCGGTCGGCGTCGACAGTTACACGCCGGACTTCATCGGCGTGGCCACGGCCCTCGGTTGCGCTGCCGAACGCATCCAGGGCCTGGACGCACTGCGCGTGGCCTTGCGTGCCGCCGCGGATCGCCAGGGGCCGACGCTGATTGAAATCGACCAGGAACGTTGGATGCAGGAGGTAGCTGTATGAGTGCGGTCGTAAACGGTGTGTATATCAATGGTGCGTGGCGTGCGGGCCATGACGTGTTGGACGTGATCAACCCGGCCACCGAGGAAATACTCACCCAGGTCAGCGTCGGCGATGCCCGCGCCGTGACCCAGGCGGTCGACGCCGCCAGTGCGGCGTGTGTCGGCTGGTCGCAGAGCACCGGCCACGAGCGCGGCGCCCTACTGCGCAAAGTGGCTCAAGGCGTGAGCGAGCAGCGCGAGCCGTTGATGCGCGTACAGTCGCGCAACAGCGGCAAACCGTTGTTCGAAGCGGGAATCGATGTGGACGACGTCATCGCCACCTTCGAGTACTACGCCGGTCTCGCCGAGGCGCTGGATGCCGAGCAAGACCGCGCGGTGGCGCTGCCCACTGATGCCTTCAGCGCCCGCCTGCGCCGCGAACCCTGCGGCGTGGTGGGGCTGATCGTGCCGTGGAATTTCCCCATGGTCACCACCGCCTGGAAACTCGCCCCGGCGCTGGCCGCCGGCTGTTGCGTGGTGCTCAAACCGTCGGAAGTGACGCCGCTGGCGGAGTTGCAACTGGCGCAGATCATCGCCGCGGCCGGCTTCCCGGCGGGGGTGTTCAACCTGGTCTGCGGCACCGGCTTGGCCGTGGGCGCCCCGCTGGCGGCGGACCCTCGCGTGGCGAAGATTTCCTTCACCGGCAGCAATGCGGTGGGCGTGCAGGTAATGCAACGCGCCGCCGAAACCGTCAAGGGCGTGAGCCTGGAACTGGGGGGCAAATCCTCGCTGCTGGTGCTGGAAGATGCCGACCTCGACCTGGCGCTTGAGCTGGCCTGTGGAGGTGGCTTTTTCAACGCCGGGCAGATGTGTTCAGCGACCAGTCGTGTGCTGGTGGCGGACAGTCTCGCGGATGAATTCCTACAGCGTTTAACTGCGCGGGCTGAAGGGATTCGCGTCGCCGACCCATTTGCCGACGACGTGGAAATGGGCGCGTTGATCAACCGCGCCCAGTACCAACGGGTGTTGGCGCATATCCAGCGCGGCGTGCAGGACGGTGCCCGCTTGCTGTGCGGCGGTGAGCGCCCGGCGCACTTGGCGAAGGGTTATTTCATTCGCCCCACGCTGTTCACCGACGTGCCGCTGGACAGCGCGTTGTGGCGGCAAGAAATCTTCGGCCCGGTGCTGTGTGTACGACGCTTTACCACGGAGGCCGAGGCCATCGCCCTGGCCAACGACAGCGATTTCGGCCTGGTGGCCAGCGTGGTCAGCCGCAACGACGACGCCGCCGCACGCGTGGCCAATGCCTTGCAGGCCGGCATGGTGTGGATCAACGCGCCGCAGGTGATCTTCCCGCAAACGGCGTGGGGCGGTTACAAGCAAAGCAGCATCGGCCGCGAACTGGGCCCTTGGGGGCTGGCGACGTTTCAGGAGATCAAGCATGTAATCCGGTCTAACTGACGACGCAGCCTCCCGATGGAATGTGGACCAATGTGTGGTATTTCAGTTAACTGCATTTTTTAGATAGCCCCTGCGACTTTCTCATTTGCCCCACTCCCCCGCCCGTGGCCTGATTCGCCCTTGTTCACTCAAGGCAGGCCCATGGAAAACGTTCACGCAAAACCCACCACCGCCGTATGGCTGATGATCAGCGTCGTGCTGGTCGCGCTTAACCTGCGCCCGTCGATGGCGGCCGTAGGGCCGTTGTTAGCGTCGATTCGCGGCGAGGTGCCGTTGAGTTTCAGCAGCGCGGCGCTGCTGACCATGTTGCCGGTCATGGCCATGGGCCTGGCGATGTTTTTCGGCATGGGCCTGGCCAAGCGCTTCGGCGAACATCGCAGCATTGTGGTGTCGCTGCTGGTGATCGGCGTGGCGACGCTGTCGCGGTTGTTCCTCGATTCGGCGCTGGAGTTGATCGTCAGCGCCATCGCCGCGGGGGTCGGCATCGCGATGATCCAGGCGGTGATGCCGGCGCTGATCAAGTCGCGCTTCAACGCCGACGTTTCATTGTTCATGGGTTTGTACGTCACGGCGATCATGGGCGGCGCGGCGCTGGCGGCGTCGTTCTCCCCGTTCGTGCTGGTGCAGACCGGTAGCTGGCGCATCGGCCTGGCGATCTGGGCGGGGCTGGCCGTGCTCGCCCTGGTGTGCTGGTCCGCCCAGCGTGCGGCGCTGCCGGTTCTGCCCCAGGCAGGTTCTGACAAGCAGGAAGGATTTTTCGGCAACGGCCGCGCCTGGTTGCTGGCGATCTTTTTTGGCCTCGGTACAGCCTCCTACACCTGCGTACTGGCGTGGCTGGCGCCGTACTACGTAGAACAAGGCTGGAGCGAACAGCATGCCGGTTTGCTCCTGGGTTTCCTCACCGCGATGGAAGTCATCTCGGGCCTGGTCACCCCCGCCCTCGCCAACCGCCGCCGGGATAAACGCGGAGTGTTGGCCGTGTTGCTGGTGCTGATCATCCTCGGGTTCTGCGGCCTGATCCTCGCGCCCCAACACCTGAGCCTGCTGTGGCCCTGCCTGCTCGGCCTGGGCATCGGCGGCCTGTTCCCGATGAGTTTGATCCTGTCCCTCGACCACCTCGACCACCCGCGCCGCGCCGGTAGCCTGACGGCGTTCGTGCAAGGCATCGGTTACCTGATTGCCGGCCTGTCGCCGCTGATCGCCGGGATGATCCGCGATCAATTGGGCAGTTTCGAATGGGCATGGTGGTCGCTGACGGCGGTGATCGGGGTGATGCTGCTGATCGTCACGCGCTTCAATCCGAAGCATTACGCAGACCACATCCGCTGACGTCGTGTTGCAAACACTTTTTGTCCCACGCACAACACTGAAATACCCTACAGAGCTTTCTATTGGCACTCCCGTTCCGTTAAGCTTTTGCCCTTGTCGCGCGCTGCCACAGTGCCAAGGCTTACCGGATGGAATGGATGCTAAACAGTAACTTGCTCAGAAAGCTCGATATGCAGGATTTGATGGTGTTTATCGCCGTCTACGACCAGAGCAGCGTTACCGAGGTGTCAGAAACGCTGTTCGTCAGCCAGTCGACCGTGAGCTACAGCCTGAAGAAGCTGCGCACCAGCTTCGAGGATGAGCTGTTCATCAACACGCGGGCGGGTATGCGTCCGACGTACAAGGCCAGCACCATGTACGGCCATGTGCAGAAAATCCTCGAAAGCATCAACCTGTGCCACGCCGGTGGCCAAGCTTTTGACCCCACCCAGAAAGCCGTGACCTTCAACGTGTGCGCCCCGGAGTATTTCGAGCAACTGATCCTGCCGCGCCTGTTGAAACACTTCGACCGCGCGAACCTGCCGGTGATCGTCAATGTGCGCAAGCTGGAAACCGAGATCCCTGCCGACGACCTGCGCGAAGGCCGCCTCGACCTGGTGATTTGCTTTGGCCCGCACTTTCACCGCGCGCATAAAGACTTCAAGACCCAGATGTTGCTGGAAGATGATCTGGTGTGTGTCTTCGACAAGCGTGCGGCGCCCCGCGAGGCGGCGTTCAGCCTGCAGTCGTTCGTCGAGCGGCGCCACGTGTTTCCCACGCCGTGGACCTCCGACACCAACATGGTCGACGGCTGGCTGGCGCGTCAGGCCCACAAGCGCCAGGTGGTCGCACGGGCCAACAGCTATGGCGCGGCGTTGAAGATGATCACCGGCACCGACTTCATCGTGACCCTGCCCCGCCGCGTCCACAAACTGCTGGCCCCGGCGTCGGTGTTCGGCCACTGCGAGGCGCCCCACGGGTTGCCGGGGTTCACCCTGGATATGCAGTGGAACGAAACCAGTGAACAGGACAGCGCCAATACCTGGTTCAGGGAGCAGGTGGTCAAAGTCTGCGCTGAACAGGGATTACTCTGACCTTACGCATCGACGGTTGTGGTGGATGGAAGCGCTTAGCCGATCGCGACCTTACTGTAGGAATCACGATCGATATCCAGCAATTCGACACTCAGTTGCACCTGCACACCTTCCGGCCATGGCCCAAGTTCCTGCACCACGGCCAGCAGGCTTTCCGACAGCTGCTTCTTGACCTGCGCCGAGCGTCCACTGAGCAACGCCAGGCGCACGGCGACAAAACCCCGCGGGTTCATGCCGGTGCCCACGCGAAAACTCTCGACCTTGAGTGAACGGCTCTTGATATCCAGCTCGGCGCCAAACTGACCGGAGGCCACCAATGCATGGTTCAGACGCAACAGGGCCTTATCGGTGTCCAGTTGCGTCAGGTTGGCGGTGTATTCCAGGTGCAGGTGTGGCATGGGAGTCTCCGAAGTATCGATAGGAAGATTCCTAGATATACCACGGATAAAAGCATCAGACCTTTTTCGCCAGCCCGCGGTCGCTCATGAACGCCTCCAGCCGCGAACGCACCCAGCGTTCTGCCGGATCGGTGTCCACATGGCTGAGCCAGACCATGGACAGATCCAGGGTCGGCGTCTCGAATGGGTAGGGCTCACAAAACAGATTGCCCGACAGCGTCATGGCTTCGGCGGTGTAGTCCGGCAGGCTGGCGATCAGGTCTGTGCCGGCCAGCAGCGCCGGCAGCGCGCTGTATTGCGGCACCGACAGCACCACATGGCGCTTGCGCCCGATTTCCGCCAGCCACTCATCGGCAAACCCGGATACGTTGGCGGTGTGGGACACCAGCACATGGGGCCGCGCACAATATTCATCGAGGGTCAGCGGCCGGTCGGACGCGTCGGCGCGCAGCAAGCGCGGGTGGATATGGCGCAGCAACTTGCGCTTGGCATTCGCCGGCAGGCCACGGGTCTGGGTAATGCCGACGGTGATATCACCGGATGCCAGCAGATCGGGAATCCGCCAGTAATCCACATGCTGCACCACGAACACCACCATCGGCGCTTCCTGGCGCAAGGCGCGCAACAACGGCGGCAACAGGCCGAACTCGACGTCATCGGACAGGCCGATCCGGAAGGTCATGGTGCTGACGGACGGGTCGAAATCGTGGGTCAGGCTCAGGGCCGATGAAAGAGAGTCCAGGGCCGGCGACAGGTGCCGGATGATTTCCTCGGCCCGCGCGGTAGGTTCCATGCGGTGGCCGACGCGAATGAACAGCGGATCGTTGAACAAGGTGCGTAACCGGTTGAGCGCCGAACTGATGGTCGGCTGGCCGAGAAACAACTTCTCCGCCACCCGCGTCACATTGCGCTCGAGCATCAGTGCCTCGAAGACCACCATCAGGTTGATGTCGGCCTTGCGTAATTCATTGCGATTCATCGGCACCTGCCCTTTCCCCACGACAAGCCGCAGTTTAGAAAGCCCGAGGGGCTGCGTCTATGCGCGCACTGTTCATTGGGCGGCTTTACGACTATATATTCAGCTCTTCACGGTCGCAGGAACACTATCGTGCTGGTTATTCTCGCCGCGGCCTTCCTCCTGGCCGGGTTCTGCATCTGGGTCATCCAGTTTATCGCGCACCCCACCGCCCGCACGTTGTTGCGGGTATTCGTCGGCCTGTGCCTGGCGGCGGTGGTGGCGTACCTGGTATTGGCGTCGGGTTATCCTATTTCGTTGCTGGTCTCATAACGACCCGAGGGGCCGGCGCCTGTTCCTGGCCCTGGCGCAAACGCAGCGCGGCCAACGCCGCGACCACCAGCACCACGGCAATCACCTTCAGGCCATTCATCGCGTTGCCGGTACTCATCTCAATCATGCCCATCACCGACGGCCCGACAAACCCGCCCAACAGCCCGCAGGCATTGACGAAACCCAGCCCGCCCGCCAAGGCGACGCCCTTGAGACGCGAGGCCGGGTAGAGGAACACAATCGACTGCACCACAAAAAACATCACTGCCGACAGACAAAAGCCCAGCAGGCTGAACACCGGCCCCGACACCGACGCGATGCCCAACCCCAGCGCCATGGTCAGCAACCCGCTGATCAACAGGCGCCGCGCGCGGGTGGGTGTGGTCGCAAAACGCGGCAGCCACACTGCGCCCAAGGCGGCGGCGATCCAGGGCAGCGAGGTCAGCAACCCCACGCTCATGGTGCTCAATTCACCGTATTTGCTGATGATGCTCGGCAGGAAAAAGATCACCGTGTAGACCGTGATCTGATGGCAAAAATACACAAAGATCGCCAGCAGGATCTGCGGGGTCAGCCAGTTTTTCAACGCGTGGCCGCCCTCCCCGGCGCCTTCCTCGGTTTCCTGGGCAATGCGCTGTTCGATACCCTGCGCTTCCGCCGCCGTCAGCCACGGCGCCTGGCTCGGGCGGTCCGGCAACTTGCGCCACACCACCCAGGCGAAGGCCACCGCCGGCAAGCCTTCGAGCAGGAACATCCACTGCCAGCCATGCCAGCCGAGCAGCCCGTCCAGGCGCATCAACGCTGCGCCCACCGGGCCACCGATGATGTTGGCAAAGCACACGCCGAGCAGGAAATAGCCGGTGGCCCGTGCGCGTTGTTCGCGGTTGAACCAGTAGGTCAGATAGAGCATGACCCCGGGAAACAGGCCCGCTTCGGCGATGCCCAGCAGCAGGCGCAATACGTAGAACGAGGTCTCGCCCTGCACAAACGCCATGGCCGCCGAGATCAGGCCCCAGGTCACCATGATCCGCGCGATCCAGAAGCGCGCGCCGACTTTGTGCATGATCAGGTTGCTGGGGATTTCCGACAGTGCATACGTGAGGAAGAACAAGCCCGCGCCCAGCCCGTAGGCCGCGGCGGAGATGCCCAGGTCGACGTCCAGGTGGTGCTTGGCCAGGGCGATGTTGGTGCGGTCCAGAAAGCTCAGGATGTAGGCGATGATCAACAAGGGCATCAACTTGGAGAACATCAATTTGTTCAGCACCTGCGGTTCGCGGGCCTGGGTGGCGGTAGTCATCGGGCAGTTCCTCCTGGCGCCCCGCCAGCGCGGCTGGGGGGCGCATCAATGTTGTTCTAGGGTTCGAGTTGCACAACCAACGCCTGCGGGCGATGGGAAAACAGTTGCAGCAGCGCGCCGCCCAGGGCGCAGCCGGCCATCACGAAAAAGCACACGGTGTAGCCATGCAGCGTGGTCCAGCCGCCGCCCATCGCGATCAGGCTGCCCATCAACACCGGCGCCAGGCCGCCGCCGATGAACATCGCGGTGGTGATGATGCCGTTGGCCGTGGAGGTGGCCGACGGCTCGGCCGAGTCGCAGGCCACCGCGTAGTAGATCGGCCAGACCGCATTGGCGACCAGGCCGAACAGCAACTGCACGACGATGATCAGGGTCAGGGTGCTGGCGAAGTAGAACGCGCCGACACTGGCGGCCATCCACAGCCCGCAGATGATCAGGGTGGTACGGCGGCCGATGATGTCCGACAACGACGGCCACACCAGTTGCCCGAGAATCCCGGTCAGGGTGAACACCACGCTCATCCCCGCCGACTGCGCCAGCGACAGCCCGACGATGTTGTAGAGGTAGGCCGGCAACACGATATTCACGCCCATGTACACCACCTGCGTGAGCAGGGTGTTCCCCGCCGTCAGCGCGATATTGCGGTTGCGCAGGGTGGCGACAAAGGTGCGCCAGGCGTCGCCCTTGATCTGGCTGGCCGGGGCATTGTCCGGTGGCGTCATGCCTTTGGCGGCGATGTCGACGTACAGCGCGGTGATGCGTTCGGCCGTGGAATACCGCGCCCAGAAGATCATCAGCGGCAAGGCCACCACGAAGGCGAAGAAGAACACGTAGCGCCAGTTGTCCTCGCCGAAGGTGCTGATCACAAAGCTGGCGACGATGCCGCTGAGCATCGCGCCGATCGGGTAACCGGTGTGGTGCGCGCCGAGGGCAAAACCGCGGCGTTCCACCGGCCACCATTCGGCGGTGTTGCTCACGCCCACCGGTTCGCCCCAGCCCGCGCCGAGGTTGACCCCGACACGCAGGGCGATAAACGTCGCGAGGTTGCCGCTCAACGCCTTGAACCCGGACAGAAACGAGATCGCCGTGTAGCCCAGCACCAACGGCACCTGGAACCGCGCGCGCTTCCAGCCGCCGCCGTAGCGGTCGCTCCACATCGAACCCGGGATATCCAACAGGGCCAGGGCGAGCATGATCACCGTGGCCACGGTGCCCCACTGATCGGCGGACAAATCGAAATGCTTGGAGATGGTCGGCCCCAGGCGCAACACGATCTCACGGTCGTAGGCGTTGAGAATCCAGATCATCCAGCAAACCAGCAGCGACACCCAGGAATGCCGGTGAATGCTGCGCAGCGACGCTTTTTTTAAAGTAGCCATGGGCCTCTCCAGGCGCGCGAAGGCGCGCACTGACACAAGGTTGCGAAGGAATGTTGCTGATCGAACACACGCGCTAGCTGGCGAACCGTCGCTCGGCTATTCCTTGCACGCCCAACCCGGTAATGGCGAACAGCGCGCCGCGCTGCTGGCCGTCGTGCGGAAAACGCGGCAGCGGCGGCTTGGCCATGGAGGTCACAAACAGGGTGTCGAGGTTCGGCCCGCCGAAGGTCAGGCTGGTGACCTTCTTCACCGGCATTTGGATGATCCGGTCGACGTGACCATCGGGGGTGTAGCGCACCAGCTTCCCGGCATAGACCAGGGCCTGCCACAGGCAACCTTCGGCGTCCACGGTGCAACCGTCCGCGGCGCCGCCACCCGAGGTGTCGACCTTGGCGAAGGTGCGCCGGTTGCTGACATTGCCGCTGGCGAGGTCGTAGTCATAGGCCCAGATCTCGCCCGACCAGGTGTCGCAAAAGTACAAGGTGTCCCCGGACGGGCTCCAGCACGGGCCATTGGAAACGATGATGCCTTCGTCCAGGGTGTGCAGGCGCAGGTCCGGGTCCAGGCGGTAGAGTCTGGCGCTGGCGCGGTCTTCCTGGGTGTCCATGGAACCGAAGACAAAGCGGCCCTGGCGGTCGACCTTGCCGTCGTTGAGACGGTTGTTCGGCAGGTGCGGTTCCGGGTCTTCGATCAGCGCCAGTTCGCCACTGGCCAGGTCCAGAGTGTGTACGCCATTCTGCAGGGCGACGATGGCCGCCGCGCCGTTGTGGCGCAGGGCCATGGAGCCGATTTTCTGGCCCACGTCCCAGGCACGCAGTTCGCGGCCATCGTCGGTGCAACGCAGGATGCGGCCGTCGGCGCTGTCGATCCAATACAGCCGCTGTTGTTCGACGTCCCACACCGGGCCTTCGCCCAGGGTGGTCTTGACGTCCACAAGCACTTCGATACGCATGGTGTGATCCCCTTATTGTTGTTGTGCGGGATTCGGGCCGCGCCAGCACGCGGCCGTGTCGTCGGTTAGAAATTGACCTGGTCGCGCCCCTTGAGCCCGAGGATGTCCCGCGCTTCATCCGGCGTGGCGACGCGATGGCCGAGGGCTTCGATCACGCTGCGAATGCGCCGTACCTGATCGGCGTTCGAAGCGGCCAATTTGCCCGGCCCGTCCCACAACGAATCTTCCAGGCCGACCCGGGCATGGCTGCCCATGGACAGGCCCATGGTCGCCAGCGGAATTTGCCCACGCCCGGCACCGAGGATCGACCACACATAATCGTCGCCAAACAGGCGATCGGCGGTACGACGCATGTGTGCCAGGTCTTCCGGGTGCCCGCCGATGCCGCCGCGCAGGCCGAACACCGATTGGATGAACAGCGGCGGCTTGAGCAGGCCACGTTCCAGGAAGTGCGCGGCGGTGTAGAGGTGGCCGATGTCGTAGCACTCGATCTCAAAACGGGTGCGGTTCTCGGCGCAGGAATTGAGGATGTGGGCAATGTCGCGGAAGGTGTTGCGAAAGATCCGGTCGTCACTCTCTTCCAGGTATGGACGCTCCCAGTCGTGCTTGAACTCGGTAAAGCGGTTGAGCATTTCGTACAGGCCGAAGTTCATCGAGCCCATGTTCAGCGAGGCCAATTCCGGCTTGAACTGCATCACCGGCTGTAGGCGTTCTTCCACGCCCATGGTCGGCGCGCCGCCGGTGGTGATGTTGATCACCACGTCGCTGGCGGCCTTGATCTGCGGCAGGAATTCAGCAAACAACGCCGGGTCCTGGCTGGGGCGGCCGTCGTTGGGGTCACGGGCATGCAGGTGAACAATCGCCGCGCCGGCTTCGGCGGCGCCGATGGCGGCGGCGGCAATTTCCTCGGCAGTGATGGGCAAATGCGGCGACATCGACGGCGTATGGATGGCACCGGTCACGGCACAGGTAATGATCACAGGACGTTTTTTGGACATGACGATTCTCCGACTTTTATTCTTATGAAAAAAATCCTGGGTACAGCTCGGGGTTCTTCCTTGGCGACTGGCGCCGCGTCCTACAGGTACTCGACGTTACCGTCGACACTGATCGCCTGGCCGGTCACGTTGCGGGCGGCGGGCGAACAGAGGAACAGCGCCATGGCCGCGACGTCTTCGGCGGTGACCATGCGTTTGAGGGAAATTTTGTTGAGGTATTCCTGGCGCATCTCGGGTTCGGGTACGCCGACCTGCTCGGCACGGGCGCGAATCACCGCGTCCATGCGCGGGCCTTCGACGATGCCGGGCAGCAAGGCATTGACGCGGATGTCACTCTCGCCCAACTCCGAGGCCAGGGATTTCATCAGGCCGACAATCGCCCACTTCGTCGCCGCATACGGCGTGCGCCACGCGTAGCCCAGACGCCCGGCCACCGAGGCGATATGCAACAGATGGCCGTGGGACGATTGCTTGAGCATCGGCACCGCATGGTGGGCAAAACGGTATTGCGCAGTCAGGTTGATGTTGATGGTGGCTTGCCATTCGGCGTCGCTGATCGCGTCGATACCGCCCGTGGGGCCGGCGATGCCGGCATTGTTGACCAACACGTCGAGGCCGCCGAAATGCTCGCGCTGCACCTCGAACACCGCCGCGATCTGCGCGGCATCACTGACATCAGCGCGGGTGGCGACGCTGCCTGGGTATTTGTCGCGAAACGCCGCCAGGGCCGGTTCGCTGACATCACACACATGCACCTGGGCACCGGCCTCCAGGTACGCCGCGGCCAACACTTCACCGATGCCGGCAGCCCCGCCGGAAATCAATACACGTAACCCAGGATAGGGCTGTAGCCGCTGTAGGACACTCATGCACGTTTACCTCCTGAAGCAGACGACCGCGAACGGTCGTTCTTGACGAGCAGGCGCGCCAGGGAATCGGCGGCCTGCATGATGTCATCGGTCACCGCCGCCCGTGCGCCAGCGCCGTCGCGGGCGGCCAGGGCTTCGACGATGCGCGTATGCGCCTCCATCGAGCGTTGCAGGTGAGCTTTATCGGGGGCGACCAGGGCAAAGCACGGCCCCATGTGCAGCCAGAAATTCTCCACGGCGGCCATGGTCAGTTCGGCCTGGGCCACTGCGTAAATCCGGCGGTGGAAGGCGAAGTTGGTCCACAGGTAGCGCGACACATCGACTTCGTCGGCGGCGTGCTGCATTTGCTGGCACAGGTCGGTGATTTCGTCGAGGTCGGCTTTTTTCAGGAGCAATACCGCCTTCTCGGCCAGCAAGCCTTCCAGAGCAACCCGCGCATCGCGGATTTCGCGCAGGCGCTCGACCGTCATCATGCGGACCCGCAGACGCGAGGTTTCGGTGACTTCAAAGGCGTTTTCGGCGCTGAGGCGTTGCAGGGCTTCGCGCACCGGCATCGGGCTGGAGCCGAGCGCTTCGGCCAGGCCACGGATGGTGAGTTTCTGGCCAGGCTGGAAACGGCCGCTCATCAACGCTTCGCGGATCTGGCGGTAGACCTGGTCTTGCAAGGTATCGCGGGACACCTGGCGCAGGGTGGGCAGGAGGAGCGGACCATCTGTCATGAGGCAAACCTGTGTTGTGGTTCTTATGCCTCCAATATGTGATCACAAATCAAATATGTCAAATAGTTTGCCTATTCCCGAGAAACGCCCGTTGCACATGTGGGAGCGGGCATGCCCGCTCCCACCGATCACGCATCAGGGTTTCAGCGGAATTTCCCGATCCCGCTCCGGGAGCTCCGTGCCGTCGTCGGGATGCTTCCAGGTCTGCGGCTTTTCTTCCTCCAATTGCCGCCTGCGTCGCTCCTGCTCCCGTTCGTCCCGCTGTTTCTGTTCGTCAGTCATAGGCACCCCCGACCGTAAGAATTGGTTACGCCTGCAAGCATAGAACAAGGACGCCGCCGTGGGTCTGCACCGACCACTGATAATCAAAACGCATCAATAGATCAAAAATATTCACTTATCATTTCTAAATGTGTCAGCCACTATCCTTGGCCTTAAGCGAAACAAGCACTTTAAAAAGAACGCTGGAGACACAAAAGCATGACTAGCCCTACCCGCCCTGACTCTGCCCGTTCGAAAATTGGTGCGGTTTTCCGCGTTACTTCGGGCAACTTCCTCGAACAGTTCGACTTCTTCCTGTTCGGCTTCTACGCCACCTACATCGCTGCCGCGTTCTTCCCCGCCGCTAATGAGTTTGCGTCATTAATGATGACCTTTGCCGTGTTCGGCGCGGGCTTCCTGATGCGTCCGTTGGGTGCGGTCATCCTGGGTGCCTACATCGACGATGTGGGGCGGCGCAAAGGGTTGATCGTGACGCTGTCGATCATGGCCAGCGGTACGCTGCTGATCGTGCTGGTGCCGGGTTATCACACCATTGGCCTGTGGGCTCCGGCGCTGGTGTTGCTCGGCCGTCTGCTGCAAGGCTTCTCGGCCGGTGCGGAACTGGGTGGGGTGTCGGTGTACCTCGCTGAAATGGCCACCCCCGGCCGCAAAGGTTTCTACACCAGCTGGCAGTCGGGCAGCCAACAGATCTCCATCGTGGTCGCCGCTGCGCTGGGCTATGGCCTGAACGTGTGGATGCAACCGTCGGTCGTGGCCGACTGGGGCTGGCGCATTCCGTTCGCCGTCGGTTGCGTGATCATTCCGTTCATCTTTGTGCTGCGGCGCAACCTTGAGGAAACCGAAGAGTTCGCCAACCGCAAACATCGCCCGAGCATGCGTGAAGTGCTGGCGACCCTGGCGAAAAACTGGTCCGTGGTCATCGGCGGCATGTTGATGGTGGCCATGACCACCACCGCGTTCTACCTGATCACCGTGTACGCGCCGACCTTCGGCAAGACCGTGCTGCAACTGACCACGTCCGATGCGTTGCTGGTGACCCTGTTGGTGGCGATCTCGAACTTTGTCTGGCTGCCCATCGGCGGCAGCCTGAGCGACCGCTTCGGGCGCAAACCGGTGCTGGTCGCGATGACCGCGCTGACGGTGCTCACGGCTTATCCGGCGTTGTCCTACGTGGTAAACGCTGCGAGCTTTGCGCATATGCTGGAAACCCTGCTGTGGTTCTCCTTCCTGTACGGCATGTACAACGGCGCGATGATCCCGGCGCTGACCGAAATCATGCCGGTGGAAGTGCGCGTGGCGGGCTTCTCCCTGGCCTATAGCCTGGCGACTGCGATCTTCGGCGGTTTCACTCCGGCGATCTCCACCTGGTTCATTCACATCACCGACGACAAAGCCTCGCCGGCCTACTGGTTGATGTTCGCCGCCCTGTGCGCCCTGTGCTCGACCCTCGCGCTGTATCACCGCGCCAATACCCGCGGGCAGGTCATGCAAGAGGCGGCGCAATGAAAGCGCTGTCGCAAACCCTGACGGCCCTGGCCCTCGGTGCCCTGGCACTGACGGCCCAGGCCGAACAACTCAAGGTGATGACCTCCGGTGGCTTCACCGCTGCCTACACGCTGCTGGGCCCGCAATACGCCCAGCGCAGCGGCGACACCCTCGACACCGTCCTCGGCCCGTCCATGGGCAAGGCGCCGGAAGCGATTCCCAACCGCCTGGCCCGTGGCGAACACGCGGATGTGGTGATCATGGTCGGCTACGCCCTGGATGAGCTGATCAAACAGGGCAAGGTCGACAAAGCGTCCCGCGTGGAACTGGCGGATTCGCGAATCGGCCTGGTGGTGAAAGCCGGCGCGGCCAAACCGGCCATCGGCACCGATGCCGAACTCAAAACGGTGTTGCTCAAGGCCAAGTCCGTGGCGTATTCGGACAGCGCCAGCGGCGTGTATGTCGAGAAGGAACTGTTCAAGAAACTCGGCATGCCGGCCAAGGGCACCATGATCGAACGCATCCCCGTGGCCGAACAGGTCGCCAAGGGTGACTACGAGGTGGGCTTGCAGCAGGTGGCGGAACTGTTACCGGTGCCGGGGGTGACTTACGTCGGCAAGATCCCTGAAGACGTGCAATCGGTGACGCGCTTCGCCGCGGGTATTCCGGTCAACGCCGAACACCCGGCGCAGGCCAGGGCGCTGCTGCACTACCTGGCCTCGCCCGAGGCGCAAGCGGTGGTGCAATCCACCGGCCTGGACTCGGTGTCACGCTGACCGAAACGGCAGCTCCCGCACCAACCGCTCCAACTCCAGCGCCGCTGGCGGCAACGTCCGCCCGCGGCGCTTGATCAAGCCCACATTGCGCATCACCTGCGGTTCCACCAGCGGCACACTCAGCAGGATCGGGTGTTCAGTGCCCGGCATGGCAATCGACGGCACCATCGCCACACCCAGCCCCGCCTCGACCAAGCCGATCATGGTGGTCACGTGGTGCGTCTCGCAAATACTCGGCTTTTTCACCCGCACGCCGCGCAGGGCCTGGTCCAGCAGAAAACGGTTGCCCGAGGTTTTGTCCACCGTGATGTAGTCATGCTCGTAGGCCTCGGCCCAGCTCACGCTGGCGCGCTCGGCCAGCGGGTGATCGCGGCGGCAGGCCAGCACATAACGCTCCTGAAACAGCAACTCGAACTCCACCTCATCGGCCAGGCTGCCGCTGAAACTCACGCCGAAATCCGCCTCGCCGCTTTCCACCGCATTGCACACCTCGCCGGCACTGGCATCCAGCACCCGCAGGCGAATCTTGGGGTAGAGCTTGTGGAATGCCGAGATCACGTGAGGCATGAAGTAATACGCGGTGGACGGCACACACGCGATGGTCACATCGCCCATCCGCGTGGAGGCGACGTTGCTGATGCCCATCAGCGCGATGTCGAGGTCGTCGAGGATACGCTCGACCTGCGGCAGGAAGGCGCGCCCGACCATGGTCAGGCTGACGCGGCGCGTGGTGCGCTCGAACAGCTTCACGTCGAGGGCGGTTTCGAGCTTTTCGATGCGCCGGCTGAGCGCTGGCTGCGAGATCCGGATGGCATCGGCGGCGCCGCGAAAACTACCCTTGTCTACTACGGCGCGAAAGGCTTGGAGGTCGTTGAGGTCGAAGTTGATGATCACGGTAGGAAGCCAGTGGGAATCGGGATGGAGGGCATTATCGTATGGCAGGTGACGGGGCGCCATGTGCGTAAGGACCGGCGCCCGGATACGCCAGGTTGTCAGTATGAAACTGCGCAGTATGGCGCGTTTCGACGGCCTGCGAACCTGTCAGGAATGACAGTACCGCTGGTCTTGCGCAGTGTTGACGACGGGCTGGCGCGGGGCTTTTATTAAGCATGTCGCACTGCGTCGGTGCGCAGTAGGACATCAGGGTTTAGAGGATACGAACAATGAGCGACAGACAGAACGGCACGGTGAAGTGGTTCAACGATGAAAAAGGCTATGGGTTCATCACTCCGGACAGCGGGCCCGACCTGTTCGTACACTTCAGGGCGATTGAGGGCACTGGATTCAAATCATTGAAAGAAGGACAGAAAGTCAGCTTCGAAACGACAAAAGGGGAAAAAGGCATGCAGGCGGACAAAGTCCAATTGATCAGCTGATAAGCCTGCGACACACCGCGTCACCCCGCCCACCCTGGGCCATGTATTGCACTGAAAATGGAGAACGGCCATGTCCAGAAAGACTCCACAGACTGCAATCTTCATCAGCAGCGAAACTGCCGCCCACGATGCACAGGACGTTTTCTTTCGCAGCAGCACCGCCCAGGGTGGTCAGGTGCTGCGCGAAGGGCAAACCGTCACCTACGAATTGGAACGGGGGCCGGGGGGCGAGTGGCAAGCGGTCAATATCAGGATCGTGGAAGAACCGACGCTGAATTAGCGCCATCCTGCGCGCCGCCACTCGCGGCGCACTTCACTACAGTTGAAAGCGTGCCACCGCCTCGTTCAGTGCGACCGCCAGTTGCGCCAGTTCCCGGCTCGCGCCGTTGATCTGCCCGGCGCCGGAAGACGATTGCGCCGACAAGTCGCGAATGTTGACGATGTTGCGATCGACTTCCTTGGCGACCTGGGCCTGCTCCTCGGCGGCGCTGGCGATGACCAGGTTGCGCTGGTGAATCTGGTCGATGGAATCGGTGATCTGGCTCAGGGCACCGCCGGCGCCTTCCGCCAACGCCAGGGTGTCGGTGGCGCGTGCGGTGCTCGACTGCATCGAGGTCAGTGCGTGGTCGGAACCCGCGCGCATGGCGCTGACCATCTGGTCGATTTCCAGGGTCGATTGCTGGGTGCGGTGCGCCAGGGCGCGCACTTCGTCGGCCACGACCGCAAAACCGCGTCCGGACTCCCCGGCCCGCGCCGCTTCGATGGCGGCATTGAGGGCCAGCAGGTTGGTCTGCTCGGCGATGGAGCGAATCACGTCGAGTACCTTGCCGATATCCCGCGATTGCTCGGCGAGGTGTTGCACCAGGGTCGAGGTCTCGCCAATGTTGCTGCTCAGAGCTTGAATCGCGCTGACCGTTTCGCCCACGCGATGCTGGCCTTCGCGCGCCGTTTCATTGGACACCCGCGTGGACTCGGAGGTGGACACCGCGTTGCGCGCCACCTCGTCAGCTGCGGAAGTCATCTCATTGACGGCAGTGGCGGCCAGCTCGATTTCCGCGGTCTGCTTTTGCAGGCTGCGGCTGCTTTGATCGGTGATGCCGTTCAGGTCGGTAGCCGACGACGCCAACTGCCCGGCCGACTGGCGAATCAGCTGCAAGGTGCCGCGCAGGCTGGCTTGCATACTCTGCAGCGCCACGAGCAGGCGGGTCACTTCGTCGTCGCCGGTCACCGCCACCGTTTCGGTCAGGTCGCCACGGGCAACGTTTTCCGCGGCCCGCACCGCATGGCTCAGCGGGCCGACGATGCTGCGTGTCAGCAGCCAGGCCAGCGCCACGGTACTCAAGGCGGCCAGGAGCACAAAGCCGAAGACCATCGTGCGCGAACGGCCATACTGCGCCTCGGCCGCCTGCCCTTGTTGGTTGATCTGCGCGTTGTAATAGTCGGCCAATGCGTTGAGCTGGGCGCCGGAGCCATCGACCACGGTTTTCATATCCACCAACAGCAACTTGTTGAGCTCAGCCCCCTGTTGCTGGTCGGCCAGCGCAAACGAGCGGGTCAGCCCTTGCTGGTACTGGCGCAGCGAGACCTGGAACTGCTCATACAACGCGCGCACTTCGGGGCTGTCGATCACGGCGTCGAGGTCGGCCAGCTTTTTGCTCAGGTCCTGGCTGCGCGTGTCCATCTGGCTGCGGTATTGCGGGATGCTTGCCGGGTTCGGGTCCAGCGCCATGCGCAAAGAGATGGTCCGAATGCGCAACATGATCTCGCGGATATCCGAGACCAGACGCATTTTAGGCACCAGCCCACGCTCGACCTGGACCGCACTTTCACGAATGCTGGCCATGTTCGAGAGCGCAAAAAAACCGAGTACGGCCACCAGCAAAGCAATCAGGGCAAAACCCAGGCCCGCGCGACGGGCGATGGACAGGCTACGTAAGGACATTTTTCGAGGCTCTTTTATTAGTGATCAGATGTCATACAAGAGCATTTCGGCAGCCAGGATCAGGACTTTAGAGACGTCATCCATTTCCCCGCGTGCGCCTGCGATCAGTCATGCAGGATTACAGGGAGATTTGCGTATGCGGAAAAATCCCTGCACGGGAAAGAACCTGATCTCTCCATCTGAAACGAAAAAGCCTGCAGAACGCTCGGTTCAGCAGGCTTTTCGCTGCGGGCATCGGTTAACCGCCCTCAAGCGCACCCGCACGGGGTTGACGCTCGAACCGCGACTTCACACGCTTTGTCGAGCCATCGACTACTGACAAGTCCCACCTTTGTGATGCGACCCCGTGCCCCCGACCGGATGTGTCCCCTTCGGACACGCTGCGGCAAAAAACGGGCTACACGCCAACACCACCAAAACCCCGACCAATAACAGCTTCTTCATACCATCCTCCGTGATCGTCACGACATATGATGGCATAAAGATATCACACCTCCACAAAACCGATACTCGGTTACTTCGCCCAAGCCTGCGGGCCACTGAAGAACGCCTGCGCATTGCTGTCCAACGTCTCCAGGTGATACCCGCCCTCCTGCACGATCACACAGGGCAACCCCAGGTCGCGGATGTGCTCACCCAAGCGCGCAAACCCGTCCCGCGTCACCGCGACTTTGCTTTGCGGGTCCAGTTCGTAGATATCGAAGCCCAGGGAGAGCACCAGCACATCCGCAGAAAAGTCCTTCAGCGCCTTGAGGGCCAGTTCGAGCTGTTCAAAGAACACCGCCTCGCTGGCACCGTGGGGCATCGGCAGGTTGAGGTTGAAACCTTCGCCGGCCGCGTTGCCGCGCTCGTCAGCAAAACCGGCGACAGCCGGGTAGAAGTTGGTCGGGTCGCCGTGGATCGACACGTAGAGCACGTCGTCGCGGTCGTAGAAAATCTCCTGAATGCCTTGGCCGTGATGCATATCGGTATCCAGCACCGCGACGCGCTGGAAGCCTTCGCGCAACACCTGCGCCGCCACCGCGGCATTGTTGATGTAGCAGAAGCCGCCCGCCGCATCGAAGCGCGCGTGATGACCGGGGGGGCGACACAGCGCGTAGGCGGCGGGCGCGCCATCGAGGACGGCCTTGGCGGCAGCGACGGCGCTTTGGGCCGACCAATAGGCCGAGCGCCAGGTCCGTTCGCCGACCGGGCAACTGCCATCCGCCAGGTAGCGTGCGGCTTGGGCGAGGATGCCGCGCAGGGCGTTGGGTTCACGCACGAAGATGTTGGACATGACTTCGTCGCCCCACTCTTCAGGGATTTCCTTCCAGCGCGGGTAAGCCTCCTGAAGGAAGGTCAGGTAGGGCGCACCGTGTACCGCCAGCAGCGGCTCAAGGCCGTGGTCCTCGGGTGACACAATCTCAAACCCCAGGGTTTGCGCGGCCCGCAGCAGGTTGCGGGCGCGTTCGGGGACTTCCTGCGGCGTTCGCATCTGACCACGGGAGTAGTAGCTGCGCGGATGATGCAGGAGTTGTTCGGGGTGGAAGAACGTTTGCATGGGAATCTCCTGAGTGAACACGCTGCCGGTGGGCGCTGGCTTGCCTGCGGCCCGGCAGGTCGTCTTCAGTCGTCCTGAATGAGGCGGTCAGTTGGCTTGGCCGGCACGCTTCAACACGGCGTTGAGTAAAACATCGGCGCCCTGGCGCACGTCCTCGGGCAGTACGTCTTCGGCTTCGTTGTGGCTGAGGCCGCCGACGCAGGGGATGAAGATCATCGCCGTCGGGCAATAGCGTGCGAGGTGGATGGCATCGTGGCCGGCGCCGCTGACGATGGGCTGCTGGCTGTAACCCAAGGCGTCCACCGCCGCTTGCACGCAGGCCACGCATTCGGCATCGAACGGCGTCGCTGGGCTGATCCAGTGAGGGCTGATGGTGACGCTCAGGCCGCGCTTCTGCGCGATGGCCTGCAAGCGCGCCCTGACCTGCTGCTCCATCGCCTCAATGTCGGCGTCGCGGTGATGGCGCAGGTCGACGGTGAAGGTCAGCAAACCGGGAATGGTGTTGCGCGAAGACTTGGCAATGCTCAACTCGCCGACGGTGGTGAGGCCCTGGGGGGCGAAATCCATGGCGAGGCATTCCAGGGCCTGGATCATTTTCGCGGCGCCATACAGCGCGTCCTTGCGCAGCGGCATCGGTGTGGTGCCAGCATGCGCGGCCAGCCCTTCGACCCGCACATCGAGCCAGCGAATCGCCTGGCCGCCGCTGACCACGCCGATGCTCTTGGCGTGGTCCTCAAGGATCGGGCCTTGCTCGATATGGGCTTCGAAATACGCATCCACCGCCCCGCCCAGAGCACGCTTGCCGTGGCAGCCGAGCGTGCGCAAGGCGTCGGCCACGCTGATGCCGTCGGCATCGGTGGTGGCCAGGGCTTGGTCCAGCGCCAAGGTACCGGTGAACACGGCGGAGCCGAGCATGGCGGGGGTGAAACGGGCGCCCTCCTCGTTCGTCCATACCGCGATTTCCAGCGGCTTGCGGGTCTGGATGCCATGGTCGTCGAGGCTGCGCATCACCTCCAGGCCGGCCAGCACGCCGTAGACACCGTCGAAGCGGCCGCCTTCCGGCTGGGTGTCGAGGTGACTGCCGATCATCACCGGCGCGGCGTCCTTATCCGTACCGGCACGCCGGGCGAACAGGTTGCCGATGGCGTCCATGCTCAGGCTCAGCCCGGCGGCCTTGCACCAGTGGCTGAACAGCTCGCGACCGGCGTGGTCTTCAGCGCTCAACGCCAGGCGGCAACTGCCGCCGCGCGCGGTCGCACCGACTTCGGCCATGGCCATCAGGCTGGCCCATAGACGCTCACCCTTAATCTTCAACATTGCACCCGCTCCATTAAACACCAGGGGCCATTTCCAGGCGGTGGGCGGTGGCGTGGCGGCGCGACAAGGCCAATACGCTCACCAGCGAGACCGCCGCGATCAGGCTGTAAAACACTGCCATCGGCCACCATTGGCCTTGGTATTCGTGGGCCAGCCAGGTGCCGATCAACGGCGTCAGGCCACCGGCCAGCGCACCGCACACCTGATAGGCCAGGGAAATCGCGGTGTAGCGCACGCGGGTTTCAAACAGGCCGCTGACAAAGCCCGCGATCACCGCATAAAACGAGGCCATGCACACCACCGCCAGGGCGATGCCGAGGATGATCAACGGCGCCTCACCGCTGCTGACCAGCACGAACATCGGGTAAGGCGACGCCATCGCCAGCACCGTCATCGCGCAGAGGAAACGCGTGGCGCCGACCTTCTCCGCGACCCAGGCCGCCAGGGGCTGTACGCAGAACTGGATGATGGCGACGACGAACAGGCACTCCAAAATCAACGAGCGCGGTAGGCCCAGTTGCTGAGTGCTGTAGGCAATCATAAAAGTGTTGGTGAAATACACGCCGGCGATGCCCAGGGTGTTGGCACCGATGCACAGCAGCAGCGGGCGCCAGGCGGTTTTCAGCACCTCGATCACCGGGGCCTGGTCCGGCTTGAGCGCCCGTGCCTTTTCGGCCAAGGCTTTGTCTTCGAGGAACTCAGGCGACTCGTTCACCCCCAGGCGAATCGCCAGGCCAACGACCAACAGCAAGGCGCTGGCCAGGAACGGCAGACGCCAGCCCCAACTGAGCAGGTCTTCTTCGGGCAAACGGGTCACCGCGCTGAACGCCAGCAGCGACAGAATCAAGCCCGCCGGGCTGCCCAACTGAGCAAAGGAGGCAAAGAAATTGCGGCGGCCCTTTGGCGCGTGCTCTCCGGCCATCAACACCGCCCCGCCCCACTCGCCACCGACGGCGATGCCCTGCACGATGCGCAACAGCACCAGCAGGACCGGCGCCGCGACGCCGATCTGCGCGTAGCTCGGCAACAACCCGATACACACCGTGACCACGCCCATCATGACCAGAGTGATCACCAGCGACTTCTTGCGGCCGATGCGATCGCCGATATGCCCGAACACAATGCCGCCCAGCGGCCGCGCGAAAAAGCCCACGGCAAAGGTGCCGAACGCGGCCATGGTGCTGAACAATTTATCTTCGGAAGGAAAAAACAGCTGACCGAACACCAACGCGGCGGCGGTGGCGTAGATATAAAAGTCGTACCACTCGATCATGGTGCCGATGAAAGCGGCGGCCGCAGCACGGCGAGGCTGGGGCGAAGCGGAAGGCTTCATGGGGCGGGCTCCTTTGGTTATTTTTTTGGCAGGAGAAAGGTCGAACGCATGCGCTCTGATGGCGCTTGTTGAGGGTGATTTATCGTCGCGGGGCTATGATTAGTCAATTTTCTATTTATTATTCCAATTATAAATCCTGCTTATTATTGAGCCGCGCCATGCCCGAAACCCGTCGCGATATTCACCCGCTGCTCAACGACCGCCTGGACTGGAACCTGCTGCGCACCTTCCGCGTCATTGGCCAGGAACTGAGCATCAGCCGCGCCGCCGCACGCCTGCACCTGACTCAGCCGGCCATCAGCCAGGCCCTCAAACGCCTCGAAGAACAACTCGACTGCCAACTCATCGCCCGCCGTGGCCCGCGCTTCGTACTGACCGAGGCCGGCGAACAGATCTTCGCCATCGCTGGCGAGATGTACGGCCAGGTCTCGCAGATGAGCAACGCCCTGCAAAAACCCGGCGATGAAGTGATCGGCAAAGTGCGCCTGCTGATGATCAGCCGCATCAACTCCAACACCTTCGATGAGTTCCTGGCCGAGTTTCACCGCGAACACCCGCGGGTCGACCTGGAGGTCGAGGTAATGCGCAGCTCCGACATCGTCGCCGCGCTGCTGGAAAAAACCGCCACCCTGGGCCTGAGCCTCAACCGCCGGCCACAGCCGCGCCTGGAACAACATCTGTTCCTGCACCAGCGCTATGGTTTTTTCTGCGGCAAACACCACCCACTGTTCGGCCGCAGCGGCTTGGCCGAAGGGGACTTGCAGTCGGAAAACTTCGTCAGTTTTACCAGCGACCAGATCGGCGGGATGCTCTCGCCGTTGACCATATTCCGCGATCAGCAGGGGTTCAGCGGGCGGATCGTGGCGTCGTCATCCAGCCTGGAAGAAGTGCGCCGCCTGGTCATCGCCGGGTTTGGCCTGGGCTGCCTGCCGATTCATGTGGTGGCGGAGGATGTGCAGAACGGACTGCTCTGGCGATTACCGCCGGACGAGGGGATTGCGGATGTGGATATCCATGTGTTGTGGCATCGGGAGCAGAAGATGAGTCGCGCAGAAACGGTGTTTATCGACAGTCTGTTGGCTCGTCTGGCGCGGTAGACGAATGTATTCAGCGATTTATCAGACGGTTCTCTCAGGTGAACTCAATAGGGCCTTGGCTTGTTCATCCTGGACTTCGGCGAACTTTGTAGACTCTTTCCTCGTCAACTAAAGTTCAGCTCGTTGAAAAAATCGTTTTTGCTTCGCCAATTAATGACACCTGTCACACCGGCCAGGCCGAACTTTAAAAAAGTTCATAAATACCAACGAACACATCCCTGATGCATTCATCTAGCAGCAGGAACAGGAATAACATCATACGTTCCTATACTTAATGAAGCGTAAACAACCACATTCAAAAACAATAAACCGCGCCTGACTCTACTCAGTATCCTGCGCCACCTATCAGGTGAATTGAACCGAGCACTGCTATGGCTCTCGATTCTTCAGGATCCTTTTTGCGGCGCCAATAATTTCTTTCAGCGACGTTTCATCTGCCTGATAGGCAATGTCGCATAGGCAGTGGCGAAGGTTCGCGGCGGTTGGTTCAGCGTGATCCCGGCTCGTGAAAAAAGCATCCAGTCCCACGCCCAGGACGTCAGCGATTCGCTCCAACATCTCGATGCTAGGGGCGTATTCGCCCCTCTCGTAACGACTCACTGTCATCGACTCACACCCCAGTGCTTCGGCAAGGGCGGCCTGTGTCCATTTATTGTCTAGTCGTAAGTGCTTGATTCGCTTGCCTATACGTATAGTGGCACTTTGCTTCATCTGAAATATCACTTAAAATCAAATGCTTACACCTATTCACCTCCCCAGGAAGATCATAAAAAGGCTAGATTGCTATTATTTTCTAGCCAATTTCAGTATAGTCATTTTTTGACTATCTGAACGATGTTGAATTGCTAAGGAATTTTCCCATGGACGCCGAAAATTATGCCTGCCGGAAAATGCGATTGATTTTTGGTGCCTGCAGGTACCCGCGTTTGAGAAGCACCCAGCATTTATTTGTCGTTACAGGTCAAAAAACACCGCTCCTATTGCCTATGGTTGGGTAACTGGGGGGTAAACGTTCATGCTCACACCTTCCCACCTTCAACAACTGACACGACAAGGCATGATCGAACAGGCGTTACGCCAGGGCGGTATCGAGCACGAATTCAGCCTGGTTTTTCAGCCGGTGATTGATTTGCGCAGCTGGCGCACCGTAGCGTTCGAGGCATTGGCACGCTGGAACAGCCCAGAGCTAGGTGACGTGCCTCCCGGCCAGTTCATTCCGATTGCCGAGCGGATCGGCCTGATAAATCGCCTGACCACTCACCTGCTCGGCAAGGCATTGCTGATTGCCTCTGACTGGCCCCGCCACATTTGCCTTTCTTTTAACTTGTCCGCGCACGACTGTGCTTCAGACGAAATCGCCGGACAAATAATCGAAATCATCAAGGCCAGCCATTTCGACGCCAGGCGACTGGACCTGGAAATAACCGAAACAGCGATCATGCAGGATGTTGTTAAAGTGCAACATACTATTGACAGGTTCTGTCGGCTAGGTTGCGGAGTGGCCCTTGACGATTTCGGCACTGGATACTCCAGCCTTAGCCAACTACTTTCGCTGGCGCTCACTAAAATAAAAATAGATCGAACCTTTATTACTGGCATTGACGAAAACCCCACCCGCTACAAAATTGTAAAGTCTCTAGTTGCTTTGAGCAGTGACATGCAACTGGAATGTATAGCCGAGGGCGTGGAAACTCGCGAGGAATTGGAAGCCTTGATTAGCCTGGGTTGTTTTTTTGTCCAAGGTTATTACTTTTCACAGCCCATGCATCATTCGCACATAGATAATTGGCTCAAAGACAATTGAATGGTTCGTGGCATGTCAAAAACTCAATGTCGAGCGCTGACTGAAGTGCAGACCTTCGCAAGGTATCTCTAATATCCAACCCGGTGCGAAGTGGCTAAACCTGGAAGCGTCCTTGCATTTTCTGGTCAACTGCAGCCCAGAGATCCAGGCAACGGATTCCTCAGGCACGGAGGCCTTGGTTTGCTCGGATAAACCGCCAGCCTTGCGCGCTTCGCTCATGGTCTCCTCGGCCTGTTTGCTGAAGGCGCCGGAGGCACACTCCAGCTCGGAGGAAACCTGTTTGAACTGGTCGCGGGTGGTGTCGGACATGGGTTATCCTCCCTGTAGGGTATAAACCTCTATCGCCGCAGACACAAAAAACTTAAGGACGAGTTAAAAATGCCTATTGCTTAATGGCTAAAAAGCCAATTAAACCTTCCATCAGAACTAAATCAAGGATGACTCTGTGTCACAGCAAAACTTCAACGACAACATCGTAAACTGGACATTTGAAAACTATGCAACACTGGCAAGCTTAGGTAGCGGTATCGCCATCTGCTTGTTAGCCTTGTACATTTATTCACGTTCAGGCTCACTGATATTCCTACGCGACTTAATGTGGCGCTTTTTCGGCGGCTCCACAAAATTTGAAACCGAAGACTACGAACAAGTACGAAAAAACCTCAGGGAAGTTGAATACTACCGATTCGAGTTCAACATACCCGCACAGAACTTGGCTGACACCAAACTCGCCGAGGAATGGATCAAGAAAAATGGCTTCTGCCATAGAGATGTTGCACGAGCAAGAAAATATATAGACTGGAAAAACTTTAACAGCCTAAAATTTAAAGAGGCCCTGTTTTCGAAAAAAGCTCAATGTGCGTTTTTTGCGCTACTCTTCTTTTTCTTCGTAATTATCAGCATTTCAGTACCACTTACGAACGCAAAATACCTGATGGTTTCATTGAAAGACGCTCCGGAAGCTCCGTCATTTTATCTATCCGAGGGCGATGCTAAATTCAGCTTTTTCAAATCCAACCCAACGCTAACAGAGAAAGAGTGCCAGTCACCGGAATCACTTAAAAAATTTATCAATCACGAGTTCTCAGAAAAAAACATCAACATCATCTGCTCGCTCTTTGGCGAGGACAAATACCGTGAGCATGTAAACAATGGGCTCAAGGGGCAACGAGGGCTTCTTCTGGCAATCGTCGCAATTTCGATTTTCTCCGTGTTCTGTATATTGGTGCGAATATCCAGATCAGATGTTGCAAAAAAACTCCACGAAAAAATTCATCCGCCCAAAAAACAAATTTTCAAAAAATAACCCATCCAGCTGAATAGCTTTGCGACTCTTACATTACACCGTTAGAGTCGCCTCGCTGGATTGATCACACCCCGAAGCCTTTTCTAGACTACGAGCAGGCTCATAGGACGTTTGGCGAAGACCTTCGCTGCGGCCTCTTCCGCTGACAGCGAAGCTCCGAAGATGCTGTCCCGCCGCATGGCGGAATCGACCGACACGGCTTTGCCACTGCTGGAGGTGCTGAACCACTCTTGCCAGAAGGCCCTTTCAGCCAAGCCGATGGGCACGCCGAGCCACTGCTGCAAGGCGGCGCGCAGCCGTCCGGGTTTCCAGCGTTTCACGGTCAGACGCCCGCCATGATCGGGTTGTTGAAAAAGTCCTTGCGGCCACCGATGTCGGTCAGCCATGAACGGCAGGCAAAAAAAATCCGGCACTCTTATCAGAAGCCCGGATTTTTCAGCAAATCAAACTAGCTCAGTACTACAGAGTTTTTACCGGCTTAATCAAACTCTCCGCCGGAATCCCAAACATCTCATGCAGTTTCCAAATCATCGGCAGCGTAAGAGCTCGCTTCCCGTTCAGAACCTCATAAACCCGATTCTTGCGCCCGATGGCAGGCACAAGGTCTGTCGCTGACAAACCGGACTGCTCCATCCTGAAACGTATGGCATCCACCGGGTTGGGCAGGTCAACCGGGAAGTGTTTCGCTTCATAAGCTTCGATCAGCGTAATCATTACCTCTAGGTAATCCCCTTCAGGAGTCCCTGGCTCTGGCTCATTATCGAACAGCGGCGAGACAGCCTTCAGCGCTTCTTGGTAATCCTGTTCGGTACGAATGGGGCGAATGTTCATGGGTTACTCCATTTCAACAGTATCTGCGTCAACGGCGTCGTACTACTTATGTGTGCCGACAAATTTGATATAGAGAGCGCTGTAGCGGTAGGCCACAGCGACCACTAGCCGGTAGTCATTGCCCTTGATGTTGAACACGACCCGGCGGCTCTTGAGAACGCTCGCATGGCGAAATTGGCCTTTGATGTCTGCGGGCGTCTGCCAGTTCGCTTTCTTGACCTCGTCAATCCAGGCAAGGAGGGATTGCTCTGAATCCGGATATTTCTGCCAAAAAGTCTTGAGCTGGCTGATCGCGATGATTCTCATAGAATGATCCTAGTCCCACGGTGGGACTCACACAAGTGCGTTTCATCTGTTTGCCGTGTCCTGATACTCCCCCACACTCAGAAACGCCAAACTGAAATCATAAAAAAATTTTGCAGTCAGACACCCGCCATGATCGGGTCGTTGGAGAAGCCGTCGCGGCCACAGAAGAGATGTACGTCGCCGTGGTGGGGATCAAAGGGTCCACGATCACTGCGGCGCCGGTGCGACCGCGACGAGAGCATTCAGCACAAAGTGGATGATCCCGGAGCCAGCCGAGTCGAGTATTTTGCCAGTGGTAGCTATAGAGCCTGGGTTTACTCTCGCTCATCGCCGGGGAAATTTGATGCGTGCGAAACGTTATCAATTAGAACTTTTAAACGCCTTCACTAGACTCAATCAGCAACCCCTGATAACTTAACTTAAAATCAGACCCAACTTATAAAGTACACACAACATGACTATTGAAAACAACATGAGAGGGATAGTTATAGCACCCTCACTAGATCTCGACGCACATAAAAATATTAGCTACTTAGGAACCATTCACCCTGACACCTTTAAAAAATACTTACTTTACTTTGACAAAATTGACATCCCAAAAACTACCAGAATAGGTTTTGAATCAACACCTGACGATAAATTTCTCGAGAGCGCTGGGATCTTAGAGCACACGCTGCACGACGAGGGCTCTACATTTCAGCCAAAGCACACAAAACTAAACCTAATCGAAAATGCCCTGAAGATACGCCATAGTGTCCAACCTGGGCAGTGGAGCCTGGCGAATCACAAGCTCTCTCCGAGCGAGAACCAGCTTACGAAGAACCCAGGGATCGAAATAAAAATTTATGAATGCCTACCGATTCCAAGCCCAGAATCATCTTTCGACGACATATTAAACTACAAAGACAAGAGAAAAGATGAACTATTAGAATTTCGAAATCATCTAGACGACATCTACCAACTGATTCTTTCTCAGCCAGACACCGAGAGAGGTTTAGTGACAGCAATAGCAAACCTCAAAAAATCCATAACCAACGTCAATGCCTCAGCTACGAAAGGCCTACTACGAAGAGTTGCTTCCAGCTTCAACATCAGCCTTAACATCGAAAGCACTTTTTCGTTGGCCAGTGCTTTACTAGCAGGAGACAAAAGTCAGGTCATCAAAGAAGCATTGGGTTTCATTAGCTTTGAACCTGCAAAACTATTTACAGCGACTGAGATCCCGAAGGATCTAAAGGCGCTCTCTTATTTGGTCAACCTCAACAAAATATGACATCACTCGTCCAACCTTTATAACTCGATAGCGATGGGGATCCGTCCTATGCGGGGATGCAGCAACCAACCTGAGATCTTTTTACTCTCTAACAGAAAATCTACAAAGTAGGCGTTTCAAGTGTTTTTCCGCAACGACACAGTGATAAAACTTTGACGCACTATCGGCGCAAACTGTCCTGACAGATGGTCAAGTACCGCGTCTCTCAGAGCGTCTCGATAACTCAGCAATCATTCGATCATGCAGTCGCTGGACCCAGTTGCGATAAGTCCTATCCGCCGATGGCTCCAGTCCCAGCTGCCGCATCTGCTCAGCAACGGACAGCTCCCGTTCCGGTAGATAGCGCAAGCTCGCCAATTTGGCTAACCGCTGGCCCTACTCACCTTGATGTTGCAACCAGGCCAATGCGGCTTCCACCTCGCGTGCCATGTGATCGGGACCAACTCCCACGAGTAGATCCCTTGAGCCCGGCGTACCACGGGGCACCCCCCCCAGTTTTGGCAAGACATTCGAAAGAGAATCGGTGCGCGTTTGGCAGCATCAACACGGACTCGAACAAAGTAAGCATCTTTCAGCTCGAAGTGATATTCGCTTTCGGGGGGAGTTCATGGTTTTTTCACCCCGATCCAAAAGCTGCAGGTACGTGCGCGCTTCGGCGTACTGAATAACGCCTGCTGTGCCTTCTACGGAGGCCACCACATTGCTTGAGTAGGCAGCGGTGGGAGAGCCGCGCAACAAGGCGCGGTAGCGGGTATCGCATCACCAAATCCTTATGAGTGATGGAAGGCTGCTGGGCGAGCCTTGAGAATTGCCCTAAACCAAACCCCAACAACGAAAAAGCCCCTGAAATGTTCAACCATTTCAGGGGCTTAGTCGTATTCAATAATGGCGGAGAGATAGGGATTCGAACCCTAGGTACCGGTGAAGGTACAACGGATTTCGAATCCGTCCCATTCGGCCACTCTGGCATCTCTCCAACGGCGCGCATCATAACAGCCTGTCTCTGGAAAGCAAAGCGCCGAAGCGATTTTTTTCCGTGCTATCAGATGCTTGCGTCGATTACAGCGGTACGCCGAGGCGCTTGGCGACTTCTTCGTAGGCTTCGATCACATCACCGAGGCCTTGGCGGAAGCGGTCCTTGTCCATCTTCTTCTTGGTGTCCTTGTCCCACAGGCGGCAGCCGTCCGGGCTGAATTCGTCGCCCAGGACGATGGAGCCGTCGTGGAACACGCCGAATTCAAGCTTGAAGTCGACCAGCAAGAGGCCGGCGTCGTCGAACAGCTTGCTCAGCACGTCGTTGACCTTGAGGGACAGTTCCTTCATGCGCGCCAGTTGCTCGGCGGTGCCCCAGCCGAACGCCACGACGTGGGATTCGTTGATGAACGGGTCGCCCTTGGCGTCGTCCTTCAGGAACAGCTCGAACGTGTAAGGGTTGAGCTTGAGGCCCTCCTCCACGCCCAGGCGCTTGACCAGGCTGCCGGCGGCGTAGTTACGCACGACGCATTCGACCGGGATCATGTCCAGCTTCTTGACCAGGCACTCGTTGTCGCTCAGCAGTTTGTCGAATTGGGTCGGAATGCCGGCCGCTTCGAGTTTCTGCATGATGAAGGCGTTGAACTTGTTGTTCACCATGCCCTTGCGATCCAGTTGTTCGATGCGCTTGCCGTCGAACGCCGAAGTGTCGTTGCGAAACAGCAGGATCAGGCGGTTGGCGTCGTCGGTTTTGTATACCGACTTGGCTTTGCCGCGGTAGAGTTCTTCACGTTTTTCCATGATGGGCTCCGCTTTGAGTGAGGTGGGCTAGGCGATGTGTCGCCAGTCGAGCCCTGAATCTTGATCGGCCAGTTGCAGCCAGTCCGGGTCGCACCCAAGGGTATCGACAAAACATTGCCGGGCCAGCTGCGGCAGGTTGTTCTTGCTGCTCAGGTGGGCCAGGACCAGGTGTTGCAGGTCTTGCCAGCCCAACTCATACACCAGGTACGCCGCCTGGTGGTTGTTCAAATGCCCGAGTTCGCCGCCCACCCGTTGCTTGAGAAAGTACGGGTAATGACCGCGAGCCAACAGGTCTCGGCAGTGGTTGGACTCGATCATCAATGCATCGAGATTCCGGTAACCGTCCAGCACCTTGGCGCAGTAGGAACCCAGGTCGGTGAGTACGCCGAAACGTCGCTCGCCGCCACTGAATACATACTGCGTCGGCTCCTGGGCGTCATGCGCCACGGCAATCACATCGATGCTCAAGGCACCGATCTGCAGCTGCTCGCCACCGGCCAGGAAGCCTGCGGGTTCAATGGGTTTGCGCATCCCGCGCAAGGTGCCGCGACTCAGGTACACCGGAAGATTGTAGCGCCGAGACAGCAAACCCACGCCATGCACATGGTCGGCATGTTCGTGGGTCACCAGAATCGCGCTCAGCTGCGAGGGGTGAACCCCCAGGCGCAGCAGGCGCCGCTCGGTTTCCCTTAACGAGAAACCACAATCCACCAGCACATACGTGTCGTCTTGAGCGACCAGCGTGCCGTTCCCTTGGCTACCGCTGCCGAGAACGGCAAAACGCATCGGATCAGCCCAGGTTGTCCTGAATCACGCCCAACACTTTGCGCGCTGTTTCAGCTGGCGCAACGGTGTTGATGTTCTTCTCGACGGTGACTTGCACGCTGTCGCCAACCTTGCTCAAACGAATCTGATAACGCTCGGCGCGGGTTTCGATCTCTTCCTTGGTCGGCGCGCTGCCGAACAATTTGCTGAAGAAGCCTGGCTCGGCGTCTTTCTTCTCGGCTTTTTCCGCCACGTTGATGTAGTACAGGCCCAGGCTGCGGTTGATGTCTTCAACACGCCAAGGGCCTTGTTCCAACGCGCGACCGACACTGGCCCAGGCACGGTCCAGGTCTTCACCCAGGTTCAGCACCACGTTGCCGCTGCCGTCTTCGGTGAGGCTGACGCGGCTCGGGGTGTCGTAATCGCGTGCGGCGAGCAGGGAGATCGAACCGCCCTTCTCGGAAATACGGCTCATGCTGGCCAGCATCTCGTCGACCAGTGCGGCGTCGACGCCGGTGTTGACCGAGCGATTGGTGAACTCGACGTTGGATGTGCTGCCGGCAGGACGCTCGGCGCTGACCACATAGACTTCACTGGTATTGCGCTGCACGCCAGGCTCGATGCGTACACGTACACGGGCTTCGCTGTCAGCGGCGATACCGCCGGACTGCAAACGCTTGGCCATGCTGGCGGACAGCTCGCTGCCCTGCTGCCACGCCGTGGTGAACTCACCGGTCTGCGGGCGCTGCTCGTCGATGCGGAAGCCATTGTCCTGGAAGAACTGCACCGCCACCGGCCAGACTTCGGCAGGTGGGCGCTGTGCCACGATCCAACGCGAATCGCCGCTTCTTCTGCAGGCTGTAGTCGCTGGTATTCGCCACGGCCGAGATCGGTTGTGGACGCGGCACCACGTATTCACCCTTGGCGGTGTCGTCGGCGACATTGCGCGGAATCGGCAGCAACGGGTCAAGGCGCTTGGCGACATTGACGTCCGGCGGCAGTTGCATCGGTTTGGTTGCTTGTGCTTCCAGGTAATCGCTGCCGCGGTCACGGAAGTAGCCTTCCGGGCCCCAGATCCAACCGCAGCCGCTGGTGCTGGAGATAATCAAGGCAAGTGCGGAAAGTCCGGCCAATCGCTTCATGCGTAGTGCTTCCTCAATTAAACCAGGACGCCGGACTGGCGCAGGGCCTGTCGCAGCGGTTCGTGACAGGCTTCGCTGAGGCGGGTGAGCGGCAGACGGATACCGTCCGGCATCATGCCCATCTCGAACAGCGCCCATTTCACGGGAATAGGGTTGGATTCGATAAACAGTGTCTTGTTGAGCGGCATCAGTTTTTCGTGAATCGCACGTGCGGTCACGGCATCGCCGGCGAGGGCGGCGGCGCACATGTCGCTCATGGCACGCGGGGCCACGTTGGCGGTCACCGAGATGTTGCCCTTGCCGCCCAGCAGGATCAGCTCGACAGCAGTGGCATCGTCGCCGGAATACACCAGGAAGTCGCTGCTCACGCCTGCCAGGATGTCCTTGGCGCGCTGCAGGTCGCCGGTGGCTTCCTTGATGCCGATGATGTTCGGCACAGTGGACAGGCGGATCACGGTCTCGGCCTTCATGTCGCACGCGGTGCGACCTGGCACGTTATAGAGGATCTGCGGGATATCGACCGCTTCGGCAATGGTGCGGAAGTGCTGGTACAGGCCTTCCTGGGTCGGCTTGTTGTAGTACGGGGTCACCAGCAGGCAGGCGTCGGCGCCGGCTTTCTTGGCGTTCCTGGTCAGCTCGATCGCTTCACGCGTCGAGTTGGCGCCCGTACCGGCGATCACGGCGATACGGCCCGCGACACGCTTGACCACGAACTCGATGACCTGGATGTGTTCTTCCACGTCGAGAGTGGCCGACTCACCTGTGGTGCCGACCGCCACAATGGCGTTGGTGCCCTCTTGCAGGTGGAAGTCCACCAGTTTGCCCAGGCTATCCCAGTCGAGACGACCTTGTGCATCCATGGGTGTGACCAGTGCCACCATACTGCCCGCAATCATGCAACCGCTCCTGCCGGAAAAAGAGAGCCGTAATGGTACTGGCGCCAAGATGCTTGTACAAGCGAAGTACCGCCTGAGGATGCGTTCTGGCGCAACTAAACGACGGGCATTGCCATCATTGCGCGAAAGTGCGGGCCGAGACGGGGTAAAAACCCGCCGATCACGCAATGAAAACGCCACCTCCTATCCCTTGGCGACGCTTTTCGCTACCCTTCATGCTTTGATCGATACAGCCCTCACCGTATCGACCGCTCATCGTTTTAGGAAGGCTGCATGTCCACCCCCACAGTTCGCGAACAATTCCTTGTTATCAGTGCCCTCGGCGCCAACCCCATGGAGCTGACCAACGTCCTGTGCCGCGCCAGCCATGAAAACCGCTGCGCCGTCGTCACCTCCCGTCTCACCCGCCATGGCGAGTGCAGTGCGCTGGTGCTGCAGATTTCCGGCACCTGGGACGCCCTGGCACGCCTGGAGACCGGCCTGCCGGGCCTGGCCAAGAAGCACGACTTCACCGTCAATGTGGTACGCAGTGCCGCGCTGGAAAACCGCCCGCAGGCCCTGCCTTATGTGGCATATGTCAGTTCGGCCTACCGCTCGGACATCGTCAACGAGTTGTGCCAGTTCTTCATCGACCATAACGTCGAGCTGGAAAACCTCACCTGCGACACCTACCAGGCACCGCAAACCGGCGGCACCATGCTCAACGCCACGTTTACCGTGACCTTGCCGGCCGGCGTGCAGATCAGTTGGCTGCGCGACCAGTTCCTCGACTTCGCCGATGCCCTGAACCTCGACGCATTGATCGAGCCGTGGCGCCCACAGAACCCAATGTAAGGAAGCCCCCATGGCGGTAGTCATCGACAAACCCGTAGCCGATTTCGAAGCCCAGGCCACCAGCGGCCAGACCTTCAGCCTCGCTGCCCTCAAGGGCAAGCAAGTGGTGATCTACTTCTACCCGAAGGACAGCACCCCGGGTTGCACCACCGAAGGCCAGGGTTTCCGTGACCAGTACGCGGCGTTCAAGGCAGCCAACACCGAAGTGTTTGGCGTGTCGCGCGACAGCGTGAAGTCCCATGAGAACTTCAAGGGCAAGCAGGAATTCCCGTTCGAGCTGATCAGCGACAAGGACGAAGCGGTTTGCCAGCTGTTTGACGTGATCAAGCTGAAGAAGCTGTATGGCAAGGAATACCTGGGCGTGGATCGCAGCACCTTCCTGATCGACAAGGATGGCGTGCTGCGCCAGGAATGGCGTGGCGTGAAAGTGCCAGGGCATGTGGACGCCGTGCTGGCGGCCGCCCAGGCTTTGCATAACGCGTGAGCATCATCGGGAGAGGGCGCACGCGCCCTCCCCTCGCTTCAGAGTAAGGGCGCCACCACCGGTTCCTGCCGCGGCCATGCATCCAGCACCGCCTTGAACAGCGTCGCCAGAGGGATCGCAAAGAACACGCCCCAGAACCCCCACAACCCGCCGAACAACAATACCGCGCAGATGATCGCCACCGGATGCAGGTTGACCGCCTCCGAGAACAGCAGCGGCACCAGTACGTTGCCGTCCAGGGTCTGGATGATGCCGTACACCGCCATCAGGTAGATAAACTGGTCGCTCCAGCCCCACTGGAACAAGGCGATCAACGTGACCGGCACCGTCACCACCACCGCGCCGACATACGGCACCACCACTGAAATGCCCACCAACAATGCCAGCAGCGCCGCGTAGTTCAGGTCCAGGGCAATAAAGGCGATGTAGGTCACGCCGCCACAGATGATGATCTCGATCACCTTGCCGCGAATGTAGTTGGCGATCTGCCGGTTCATCTCCTCGGCCACCCGGGTGATCAGCGCACGCTCACGCGGCAGATAGCCACTTACCCAGCGGCCGATCATCGCGCGGTCCTTGAGGAAGAAAAACACCAGGATCGGCACCAGCACCAGGTAGATCATGATGTTGACCAGCAACGGCAGGCTGGACAGGGAAAAGGTCACCGCCCACTGCCCGAACTTTCCGATCTCGCCGCGTGCCACTTCGATGGCTTGCAATACCTGCTCATCCGACACCAGATGCGGGTAGCGCTCCGGCAACAGCAGCAATAGAGACTGCCATTTGGCGAGCATGCCGGGCAACTCATTGAACAGGGTGATCAACTGGTGCCACAGCAGTGGCACGACCACCACGATAAATACCAGCAACAGCCCCATGAACAAAGCAAATACCAGCCCCACTGCCGCCGCGCCCGGTAAGCGCAGACGCTCCAGGGTGGTGACCAACCCCTGCATCAGGTAGGCCAGCACCATCCCCGCCAGTACCGGGGCGAGCATGCCACCCAGGGTGAGGACGGCGGTAAAGGCCAGGAACAGCAGGACCGCCAGCACCACGGCTTCCTCGTCGGAGAAGTAGCGCTGAATCCAGTCTCGTAACACTTTGAACATCAATCAACCTCGGGTGGTGGGAAGCGGACGCTTCAGGCCTTGCGCAACCAATAACGGTAGACACCGGCGGCGTCTTCTTCATGCACCAGGGTATGACCGGCCAGCCTGGCAAAGGTGCGGAAATCACGCTGGGAACCCGCATCCGTGGCGATGACTTTGAGCACCGCGCCGCTGGCCAATCGATTGAGTTCGAGTTTGGCCTTGAGCAAAGGCAACGGGCAATTGAGGCCGCTGGCATCGAGTTCGGCATCAAAGGCTACAGCGTCGGTCATGGTTTTACTCCGGGCAAGCGTTCAGGTTGCTTAGAATATCTGGTCCGACGCTCAGTGTCCGGCTACAGTAAGCTCTTTGTCGAAAGGCTCTGTGCATGACTTTTTTGCGCCCCACCCTGCTGACGCTGGCCTGCCTGCTGGCCTCCCCGGCCTTTGCCGACGACCTGCCGTCACTTGGCGACGCCAGCTCAGCCATTGTCTCGCCACAACAGGAATACCAACTGGGTCGCGCCTGGCTTGCCTACTTACGCGGCCAGGTGGCGCAGCTCAACGATCCGCAGCTCAAGGATTACGTCGAAACCAGCGTGTACAAACTGGTGGAGACCAGCCAGGTCAATGACCGTCGCCTGGAGTTCATCCTGATCGACAGCCCGCAGCTCAACGCCTTTGCCGCGCCTGGCGGTATCGTCGGGGTCAACGGCGGGCTGTTCCTCAACGCCCAGACCGAAGGTGAATACGCCTCGGTGCTGGCCCACGAATTGGCTCACTTGTCCCAGCGTCACTTCGCGCGCGGCGTCGAAGCGCAACAGCGCATGCAGATCCCGATGATGGCCGCGATGCTCGGCGGCATCATTGCCGCCGCAGCCGGTGCGGGCGACGCCGGCATTGCTGCAATTGCCGGCACCCAGGCCGCGGCGATCCAGGAACAACGGCGGTTCTCGCGCCAGAATGAACAAGAGGCCGACCGCATCGGCATCCTCAACCTGGAGAAAGCCGGTTACGACCCACGCTCCATGCCGACCATGTTCGAGCGCCTGATGCGTCAATACCGCTTCGACGCCAAGCCGCCGGAATTCCTGCTGACTCACCCGGTGACCGAATCGCGCATCGCCGACACCCGCAACCGCGCCGAACAGGCCAAGCTCGGCGGCACCGAAGACAGCCTGCGTTATCAATTGATTCGCGCACGGGTGCAGCTGAAATACGAAGACACGCCAGGCCTCGCCGCCAAGCGCTTCCAGGCCCAACTGGACGAAAACCCGAAAAGCGACGTGGCGCGCTATGGTCTGGCCATCGCCCAAATCAAGGGGACCAAGCTCAAGGAAGCCCGGGAAAACCTGGCCCCGCTGTTGGCCAAGTCGCCCAACGACATTACCTACAACCTGGCGCAGATCGAACTGGACATCACCAACAACCGCTTGCCGGATGCCCAGCAACGCACTGACCGGATGCTCACCCAGTACCCCGGCAACTATCCGCTGAACCAGGTGCGAGTGGACCTTTTACTCAAACAGAACCGCACCGCCGATGCGGAAAAGGCCCTGGACGGTTTGCTCAAGTCGCGCCCGGACGATCCGGACGTGTGGTACCAGGTCGCCGAAACGCGCGGCTTGTCCGGCAATATCATCGGCCTGCACCAGGCGCGCGCCGAGTACTTCGCCCTGGTCGGCGACTTCCAGCAAGCCATTCAACAACTGGACTTCGCCAAGCGCCGTGCCGGCAGCAACTTCCCACTGTCGTCACGTATCGACGCACGCCAGCGTGAGCTGATCGAACAGGAACGCTTGGTGAAAGGAATGATGGGCTAAACCCACCGCCCACAAAAAAGCCCCGTCCTCGTTAAACGAAGGCGGGGCTTTTTGATGCGCCGGTGTTACTCAGCCAGCTTGAAGGTAATGAAGCTGGCACGGCCCTGACGCAGGACGCGCATCGAGACCGAACGGTTCTTCGGCAGCGCCTTGGCGATGTCGGTGAACTGCTTGGTGCTGTCGATGGCCTGATTGTTCAGGTGAGTGATCACATCGCCTGGCTGCAGGCCGATCAACGCGGCAGGACCGTCCTGCACTTCCTTGATCACCACGCCGCTTTTCAGGTCGAAGGCCTTCTTCTGCTCGTCCGTCAGCTCGGCCACGGCAATACCCAGGCGATTGCTGCTGCGCTCGGCGCCCGGCTTGGCGCTACCGAGGGCATCAAGGGTCGCGCCTTCTTCCGGAATGGCGCCGACGGTCAGTTCAACGTTCTGGCGTTTGCCTTCACGGATCACTTCCAGCTTGGCTTTGCTGCCCGCCTTGAGCGCGCCCACCAAATGCGGCAGGTCTGCCGACATGACGATCGGCTGGCCGTTCATGCTCAGAATCACGTCGCCGACTTGCAGGCCGCCCTTGGCTGCCGGGCCGTCGTCCTGGATCTGAGCGACCAGCGCACCGGCCGGCTTGTCGAGGCCGAAGGACTCGGCCAGGTCCTTGTTCACTTCCTGGATCACCACGCCCAACCAGCCACGGCTGACTTTGCCGCCGCTTTTGAGTTGGTTGGAAACGTCCATGGCCACGTCGATCGGGATGGCGAACGACACGCCCATGAAGCCACCGGAGCGCGTGTAGATCTGCGAGTTGATGCCGACCACCTCGCCGTTCAGGTTGAACAGCGGGCCACCGGAGTTACCCGGGTTGATCGGTACGTCGGTCTGGATGAACGGCACGTAGTTTTCGTTGGGCAGGCTGCGGCCGATGGCGCTGACGATGCCTTGGGTCACGGTGTGGTCAAAGCCAAACGGCGAACCGATCGCCACGACCCATTGCCCGGCCTTCAGGTCCTGGGACTTGCCCAGTTTCAGCACAGGCAGGTCCTTGCCGTCGATCTTCAGCAACGCCACGTCGGAACGTGGGTCAGTGCCGACCAGCTTGGCTTTCAACTCGCTGCGGTCAGCCAGACGGACGAGGATCTCGTCAGCGTCGGCAATCACATGGTTGTTGGTCAGGATGTAGCCATCGGGCGAGATGATGAAGCCTGAGCCCAGGGACTGCGCTTCACGCTGGCCACCGCCACCGCCACGGGGCGCGCGTTGTTGCGGCATGCCACGCTCGAAGAACTCGCGCAGCATCGGCGGCAGGCCTTCCAGGTCCGGCATCTGCTGGTCGGAGACTTTGCGCTCGGGCAGTTTTTGCGTGGTACTGATGTTCACCACGGCAGGCGAGGCCTGCTCGACCAATTGGGTGAAATCAGGCAGCTCGACCGCTTGCGCGGGCACGGCCTGACCCAACACCAACAATGTGGCGACTATGGATAAATAGGACTTCAAGCGTGGTATCGACATACAGCTCCCGTTACGACGAGCAGGGTTGGGCGACAGGGTTCTGGAAACGCCGGAAACTGTGACCGACATCTCCGTTCCGCGAACAAAACATGGTCAGCGCCGACAAGCCCTGACCTATAAAAAATATGAGAGATTTTTGCAAGTGAAAATGCTGGACCGGACATTTCATGACGCTCGGCAGCCAACCTCGCATGGACGTAGGGTGAAAGGCCAGGATGAACATAAGATTAACGATTCACGGCTTGGCGGCTGGTTTTTTTTCACCGCGCACCGACAGCGCGATGCGCTCGGCGGTGCCCATGGGGATTTCGCCCACTACCGTGACCATCATTTCGCCATCCACCGTATTCAGCCGACGCGACACCGCGACCGTCGGGCCCAACTGGGTACGGGTTTCGGTAACGCCGGATTCGCCGATCGGCTCAAGAAATACCGAAAACCGCGCCAGCCCATCTTCATACATCCGACTGTCGACCGTCGCTTTGGTCTGGGTGTCTTTGCGCGCATTGCTGCTGGTCAACTGGAAACCCGGCGGCAACCATTCCAGATGCCAGTCCTGGGCAGGTTGCACCTCGGGCGCTTTAGCCGTGGCCACTGCAATAGGCGTGCAATCGCCTGTGGGTTGCAAGTCGCGATCATCCGGCGTGACCGAGGTGTTCAATCGCGTGAACTGGAAACGCTCCAGCAACTGCCCCTGATCGTTCACCAGCAGGGATTTAAGGGACAACGCGGTTTCGCGGTCCAGGTGCAACTCAAAACCATAGCGGTATTGGTCACGCGGAGTGATCGACACAATCACCGCATTTCGACCGGCCACGCGAGATTTGCCGATGACGGCCAGTTCATAGAATTGCGCGATTTTTTGCGGATCAAGCGCACGTGAAGGGGCATCACGCGAATTGCCGAGGCCGGCGACAAGAGTGCCGCTGACGCATTGCGTCCGACCGTCTACCCGCACGACTTCCTGAGCCGAACCGTCGAGCTGCAAAAGCCGCTCGCGAACCTGACCGTCCTGGACACGATGCCAGATGTCGTGGGTAGAAAAATTGCCGTTACGCTCGTAGACGAACGTACCTTGGAAGCTTTGCTGTTGCTCAGCACGCCCAAGTCGAGTCAACCAGTCTTGGGCATCATCGGCGTGGGCGGGGAGTGCAAACCAACCACTGAGCAAAAGCGTAAGGAGCGGTATGGCGCGCATAGTGCTCCTCAACGGTTCAACGGTTTTCCAGGCTTGCCGCGCGAGCATAAGGCAGAGCGCTTTCAGTGCCTTTCAAGGCCGATTCCTGTGCGTGTTGGCGCAGGTAGCCTGGAAGACGCTGATCCTGCCAGCCGGATTGCCCTTGAAGCACACCGTTCGCCATCGGGCCGGTAGTGTCGGAGCTTTCCTTGTAGCCTGCCAGTACGGCGGGGCCCTTGACTTGCGGGCCAGCCATGATCGGTTGCTGAGTCTGCTGGGCCAGTTCGGCACCGGCGATTTCGTCCTGGTTGTACAGGCGAACACCAGCCAGAACGGCAACAGTCACCGAAGCGGCCACTGCCAGGCGACCCAGGCTACGCCATGGCCCCCGCGCAGCTTTTGCCGGAACGGCTTCATCAGCCAGTGCAGCAGAAACGGCCGCAGCAATATCCAGACGAGGGATTAGAAGATCCTTGTGCATCACCGCCCGAGCGACTTGGTAACGAGACCAGGTATCACGGGTTTCGGCATCACCGAATGCATTGAGCACCCGACGAAGTTCCAGTTCATCCGCTTCGTTATCCATCACTGCGGACAGCGATTCCTGCAGGGCATCACGACTCATGGCGGTTCCTCTCTTGGCTGTCGCCGCTGTCTTTAGTTTTCCTGCAACAACGGTTGCAAGGCTTTATCGATGGCTTCCCGGGCCCGGAAAATCCGTGACCTTACAGTCCCCACCGGACACTGCATGACGCTCGCAATGTCTTCATAACTCAGACCATCGAATTCACGTAAAGTTAACGCCGTCCGTAAATCTTCTGGCAGTTGCTGAATAGTGCGATGAACGGTGCCTTCGATCTCGTCGCGCAGCAATGCACGCTCCGGCGACTCGAGATCTTTGAGGCCGTGATCACCATCGTAAAATTCTGCATCTTCCGAACTGACATCACTATCTGGTGGGCGGCGTCCGCGAGACACCAGATAGTTCTTCGCCGTGTTGATGGCGATGCGGTAGAGCCACGTGTAAAACGCGCTGTCACCGCGGAAATTGCCCAGCGCACGGTATGCCTTGATAAAGGCTTCCTGTGCAACGTCCTGCGCTTCATGGGTGTCGTGCACAAACCGCACGATCAACCCGAGAATTTTGTGCTGGTATTTCAGCACTAGCAGATCAAAAGCTCGCTTGTCGCCGCGTTGAACGCGCTCGACCAGCTGCTGATCCTCTTCCTGGGTTAGCATGAACACTCCTCGTTGTACTTGAAGGAGGCTTGCATAACTGAACGATCAGGCTTGCAAACATAGACTCGGACTTTCCGCAAAAGTTCTCCCCTCCAAGCAAGTTTCCGGCATGCACTGATTTGGCACACACGAAAAACGCAGCGCGGGCAATGCCGGCTGCGCGAATAATCTTGTCGCCGGTTTCCTGACGCGTCCAATGCTCCCGACGGGCCAATAAACTCAACGTTTTCCCAGCTTTCGGGCAACCTGCTATTGAGTCGGGGCTTATGCAAAAAGTTCCCACTTCAATAACCGGTCCATTTACCTTGGCCGTGCACCGTAATTTCACATTGCCACGAATGCGCGGCTATTGTGCCGCTCCCCCCCTCTATATACTAGTAGCCCGTGTGACCCTTTGATTCGCCGATCCAGGCGTCCTGTTTGCGCCAGCCCCTGTGGATCGCTTTTTGCGGAATCCTTCAAATGAGCCAACAGTTTCAACACGATGTCCTGGTGATCGGCAGCGGCGCAGCCGGCCTGAGCCTTGCGCTGACCCTCCCCAGCCACCTGCGCATTGCGGTGCTGAGCAAAGGCGACCTGGCCAATGGCTCGACATTCTGGGCCCAGGGCGGTGTTGCCGCCGTGCTGGACGACACCGACACAGTGCAGTCCCACGTCGAAGACACCCTCAACGCCGGCGGCGGCCTGTGCCACGAAGATGCGGTGCGCTTTACCGTCGAACATAGCCGCGAAGCCATTCAATGGCTGATCGACCAGGGCGTGCCGTTTACCCGTGACGATCACGCCGGCAGCGATGACGGCGGCTTCGAGTTCCACCTGACCCGCGAAGGCGGGCACAGCCATCGCCGCATCATCCACGCCGCCGACGCCACCGGGGCCGCGATCTTCAGGACCCTGCTCGAACAAGCCCGCCAACGCCCGAACATCGAACTGCTTGAGCAACGGGTCGCCGTCGACCTGATCACCGAGAAACGCCTGGGCCTGTCGGGCGAGCGCTGCCTCGGCGCCTATGTGCTCAACCGCAACAGCGGCGAAGTCGACACCTACGGCGCGCGCTTCACCATTCTCGCCTCGGGCGGCGCGGCCAAGGTCTACCTCTATACCAGCAACCCCGACGGTGCCTGTGGCGACGGCATCGCCATGGCCTGGCGCTCGGGCTGCCGGGTGGCCAACCTGGAGTTCAACCAGTTCCACCCCACCTGCCTGTATCACCCGCTGGCCAAGAGCTTCCTGATCACCGAAGCCCTGCGCGGCGAAGGCGCGCACCTGAAACTGCCGAATGGCGAGCGCTTCATGCAACGCTTCGACCCGCGCGCCGAACTGGCCCCGCGCGATATCGTCGCCCGCGCCATCGACCATGAAATGAAGCGCCTGGGCATCGACTGCGTCTACCTGGACATCAGCCACAAGCCCGAAGCGTTCATCAAGACTCACTTCCCGACGGTCTACGAGCGCTGCCTGGCCTTCAATATCGACATCACCAAAGGCCCGATCCCGGTGGTGCCGGCCGCGCACTACACCTGCGGCGGCGTGATGGTCGACCAACACGGGCGCACCGACGTGCCCGGCCTGTACGCGATCGGCGAAACCAGCTTCACCGGCCTGCACGGCGCCAACCGCATGGCCAGCAACTCGCTGCTCGAATGTTTCGTCTATGCGCGTTCGGCGGCGGCGGACATCCTTGAACAACTGCCGCAGATCCCCGTCCCGGCCGCCCTGCCCCGCTGGGACGCGAGCCAGGTGACCGATTCGGACGAAGACGTGATCATCGCCCACAACTGGGACGAACTGCGACGCTTCATGTGGGACTACGTAGGGATCGTGCGGACCAACAAACGCCTGCAACGCGCACAACACCGCGTGCGACTGTTGCTGGATGAGATCGACGAGTTCTACAGCAACTACAAAGTCAGCCGCGACCTGATCGAATTGCGCAACCTGGCCCAAGTGGCGGAGCTGATGATCCGCTCGGCCATGGAGCGCAAGGAAAGCCGGGGCCTGCATTACACCCTCGACTACCCGCAGATGCTGCCCGAGGCCCGCGATACTATTCTGGTGCCAACCACCTACGCCGACTGAACTTCAGGCGAACCCGCAGGCGCCGGTGTACATCGGCGGCCTGCGAATCCTTGGGCACACAGATCGACCGCACCGCCCATTCGCCCTGCACCCGATAGCGCAGCACCACGATCAACGGCAACGCCAGGCTGTCGGGACGCAGTTGCACGCGGTGCCAGCCGCGCGCTTCGCTCCACAACTGCCACCCGCTTTCGTCACGGCGCAGGCCGCGAATCGACGAACGGTGAGTCAGCCGGATATGGCGCGGGATAACCCAGGCGGCGTGAGCCAGGCACAGCAACAGGCCAAGGCTTGAATAAGGCAAATCGACAAGCAGCAGCGCACCCAGTGCGGACGACTGGGCCAGGAGATAGGCCGCCAGCAACAGCCGCGAGGCCTGCCAGCGGCATTCGAAGGCGGGATTACTTGGGCTGGACACGATCCAGGATCATCCGAACCATGCGCTGCAGCTCCGGGTCTTCCGATTCGGAGCGTTCCATGAACCAGCCGAACATGTCCTGATCTTCGCATTCCAGCAGGCGCACGTAACAGTTGCGATCCACCTCGTTAAGGGTCGAGTAAACCTCTCTGACGAATGGCACCAGCAACACGTCCAGCTCAAGCATGCCGCGACGGCTGTGCCAGTAGAGGCGATTGAGTTCTACATCTTCGACCATGGAACGCTCCTCAAATAGATTGCAAGTATACAGGCCCCAAGGCAGCGGAACAGTCGGCTTTGGTCGCCCCCTACAGAAACTATCCATTTGTCGGGCGCCCCTCTATGATGCACCTAGACTTTTTGACCTGCGATGACCCATGGCCGACTCTGCTTTCTTCTGCCCACTGACCCACGAAGGCGTTCTCGCCGTCCGCGGCGCCGACGCTGCCAAGTTCCTGCAGGGCCAACTCACCTGCAACCTCAACTACCTGAGCGACACCCAGGCCAGCCTCGGCGCGCGCTGCACGCAAAAAGGGCGCATGCAGTCGAGCTTTCGCATCCTGCTGCAAGGTGATGGCGTGCTCTTGGCCATGGCCACCGAGCTGCTGGAACCGCAACTGGCCGACCTGAAGAAATACGCGGTGTTCTCCAAATCCAAACTCACCGACGAAAGCGCCGCCTGGGCACGTTTCGGCCTGGCGAACGCGGATCAGGCCCTGGCGAGCCTGGGCCTGGAACTGCCGGCCGCGACCGACAGCGTCGTCCGCAGCGAACAATTGATCGCCATCCGCGTATCCCCTGGTCGCACCGAACTCTGGGCGCCCGCCGAGCAAGCCGAAGCCGTGCGCAGCCAATTGGCCGCGCAGTTGCAACCGGCTGACTTGAACGAATGGCTGCTGGGCCAGGTGCGCGCCGGTATCGGCCAGGTCATGCCGCAGACCCGCGAGCTGTTTATCCCGCAGATGCTCAACCTGCAGGCCGTGGGCGGCGTCAGTTTCAAGAAAGGCTGCTACACCGGCCAGGAAATCGTCGCGCGCATGCAATACCTCGGCAAACTCAAGCGTCGCCTGTACCGCCTGAGCCTGAATGCCGCTGAATTGCCCGAGCCCGGCACGCCGCTGTTTTCTCCCAGCCACAACAGCGCGATCGGCGAAGTGGTGATCGCGGCAAAAGCTGACCAAATGGTGGAACTTCTGGCGGTTCTGCAAGCCGAAGCAGCCGAGAGTGGTGATGTGCATTTAGGCACCCTCGAAGGTCCCGGTTTGCAACTACTTGACCTGCCCTACCAATTGGATCGTGATCGAGAGATCCAGCACTGATCGTCGCACCCCTTTGCAACACCTTAGAGAGCATGAATGAACGAGCTGGCGGAAAAAGTCCAACAGGCTTTGATTGCGGCCATCGACAACGATGACCTGGTTCTGCCGACATTACCGGAAGTGGCCCTGAGCATTCGTCAGGCCGCCGAAGACCCGGAAATCGGCATCAGCCACTTGAGCAAAGTGATCGGTCGCGACACCGCGCTGTCGGCGCGCTTGATCAAAGTGGTCAACAGCCCGTTGTTGCGGGCGACGCAGGAAGTCACCGACCTGCACACCGCCATCACCCGGCTGGGCACCAACTACAGCAGCAACCTGGCGATCGGCCTGGTGATGGAGCAGATCTTCCACGCCCGTTCCGAAGTGATCGAACAGAAAATGCGCGACGTCTGGCGCCGCAGCCTGGAAGTGGCGGGCGTCAGCTACGCGCTGTGCCGCAGCCACAGCCAGCTCAAGCCGGACCAGGCAGCGCTCGGAGGCCTGGTGCACCAGATCGGTGTGCTGCCGATCCTGACCTATGCCGAAGACCATTACGAGTTGCTCTCTGACCCGGTCAGCCTCAACCACATGATCGAGAAAAGCCACCCAATGCTCGGCGACAAACTCCTGCGTGGCTGGGACTTCCCGGAGATGCTGGTCAAGCTGCCGGGCCAATACCTGGACCTGGAACGCGACTCCGCCAGCCTCGACTATATCGACCTGGTGCAAGTCGCCGTGCTGTATTGCCATCGCGGCACCGCGCATCCACTGGCGGATGTACCGATCACCAACCTGCCGGCAGTCAAGAAACTGCGCCTGGACCTTTACAGCGACAGCGTGCGTGCGGAACTGGATGAAGCGCGGTCGATGTTCTACTGATCAACCGGCGACAAAACTGACGCGCACTTTCAAGCCCGTCGGTTCACCATCATGCAGGCTGATCTGGGCCAGATGCGCGCGACAGATTTCGCCGACAATCGCCAGGCCCAGACCGGAGCCCAGGCCCTGCTGACTGCGGCGATAGAAGCGTTCGAACACGCGGTCGCGCTCGTCCAGCGGAATGCCCGGGCCATCATCTTCCACTTCCAGCACCGCCGGTGCCGTCACGCGCAGGATCACATTGCCGCCAGGCGGCGTATGCGCCAGGGCGTTATCCACCAGGTTACTCAACAGCTCGTTGAGCAGCGTCGGTTCGCCGCGCAGCCACACCGGCTCGTCGGCTTCCAGCGCCAGCGCGACCCCACGCGCATGGGCCAACGGCGCCATGGCCATGCCCAGTTCGCGGGCCAGTTGGCTGAGGTCGAGCAATTGCGCCCCGCCTTCGGCAATCGCCCGGGCGCCGTTTTCGATGCGCGCCAAGGACAACAATTGATTGGCCAGATGGGTCAGGCGGTCGGTGCCTTGCGCGGCGGTTTCCAGGGTGCTGCGCCAGGTGGCCGGGTCTTCGGCGCGCAGGCCGAGTTCCAGGCGCGCCTTGAGCGCGGCCAGCGGCGTGCGCAGTTCGTGGGCCGCATCGGCGATAAACTGTGCCTGGCGCTCGAACTGGCCCCGCAGGCGTTCGGTGAAATGGTTGATGGAACGCACCAGCGGGCCGAACTCGAGCTGCACCTCGACCAGCGGCAACGGCCGCAGATCGTCGGGCTGGCGCTCTTCCACCGCCGTGCGCAAGCGCTCCAGCGGGCGCAACGCCGCGCTCACGGCAAACCACACCAGCAATAGCGCGCCGATGGCGAGCATGCCCAGGCGCAGCAAGGTGTCGGCCATCAGGCTGCGGGCCATGCTGACGCGGGCTTCATCGGTCTCGGCCACGCGGATTTCCGCCATGCCGTTCATGTTCGGTTCGGAAACCGCCTTGAGCAGGCTCACCACGCGCACGGCCTGGCCCTGGTACGTAGCGTTGTAAAACCGTGCCAATGCCGGGTAATCATCAGTGCGCGGCGTGCCAGGCGGCGGGCCGGGGAGGTTTTCGTAACCGGAAATCAGCTTCTGGTCGATGTCATTGACCTGGTAATAAATCCGCCCCGCGCTGTCGTAGGCAAAGGTGTCCAGGGCCACATACGGCACATTCGCGCTCAAGCTGCCGTCGACCTCGGTCAGGCCGGCGGCAATCGTGCGTGCCGAGGCCAGCAAGGTGCGGTCATAGGCGGTGTCGGCGGCTTCGCGGCCGTTCCAGTAGGCGCTCATGCCGCTGGCGACCATCAACAGCACCAGCAACAGCGCGAGGTTCCACAGCAGCCGCCAGCGCAGACTGCTGGGCTTATGCATCGCGCGCTTCCAGCAGGTAGCCGAGGCCACGGAAGGTGACGATGGCGATAGGCTGGCCGTCGAGTTTCTTGCGCAGGCGGTGTATGTAGATTTCGATCGCATCCGGGCTGGCTTCTTCGTCGAGGCCGAACACCTGGGCGGCCAGTTGCTCCTTGCTCATCACCCGGCCCGGGCGCGCGATCAGCGCTTCAAGCACGGCTTGCTCGCGGGACGTGAGGGTCAGCAGCTCGCCGCCGACCGTGAAGCGGCGGGTGTCGAGGTCGTAGACCAGCACGCCGCACGCCTGCTGGCGCTCGCCGCCGAGCACGCTGCGCCGCAACAGCGCCTTGACCCGCGCCTCCAGTTCCGTCAGCTCGAACGGCTTGGCCAGGTAATCGTCGGCGCCCAGGTTCAGGCCATGCACACGGTCTTTCACATCACTGCGCGCCGTCAGCATCAGCACCGGCAGATTTTTCCCACGCGCCCGCAAGCGCGCCAACACCTCGAAACCGTCCATGCGCGGCAAGCCCACATCGAGGATCGCCGCGGCGTATTCCTCACTGCCCAAGGCCAGGTCCGCGGCCACTCCGTCGTGCAGCACATCGACGGTCAGACCCGTGCTCTTGAGCGCCTGGGCGACACTTTCGGCCAGTTGCAAATGGTCTTCAACCAGGAGGACACGCATGGATTTCTACCTCATTCGGGGGTGGTCGGCGCCACGCTCTGCGAGGCAGTTTACAGGCGCGGCCTGGGCTGTGAAGCCCGAAAACATTGAAAGGCAACTGAAAGGTTAGTGAAAGCTTCACCCTTTAGCATCCAGCCACGGTAGGCCATGCCCGCCGAGCTGCCTGATCCGTAGCACCCGAAAAACGCCTCGAAGCGTTTTCGTCAAATAAGAACAATAACGGAGTACTCAACGATGCTGTCGACACAGCCCCAGGCTTGCACGCCTGTGCGTTTTTCCCGCCTGACCCAAACCGCCCTTGCCAGCGCCGCCACCCTTGCCGGCTTTTCGCCGCTAGCCCAAGCCGCCTTCTTCGAAGACAGCAGCGCGACCCTGGAAACCCGCAACATGTACTTCAACCGCGACTTTCGCGACGGCACCAGCGCCCAGCAATCCAAGCGCGACGAATGGGCCCAGGGCTTCATGCTCAACCTGCAATCGGGCTACACCGACGGCACCGTCGGCTTTGGCGTGGATGCGCTGGGCATGCTCGGCGTCAAGCTCGACTCCAGCCCCGACCGCACCGGCAGCGGCCTGCTGCCCACCCACGACGATGGCCGCGCCGCCAACGAGTATTCCAAGCTGGGCCTGACCGGCAAAGTGAAGATCTCCGCCACCGAACTGAAAGTCGGCGCGCTGATCCCCGAACTGCCGATCCTCAAGCCCAACGACGGCCGCATCCTGCCGCAAACCTTCAACGGTGGCCTGATCACCTCGAAAGAGTTCAAGAACCTGGTGTTCACCGGTGGCCGTCTCGACAAGGCCAAGGACCGCGACGACACCAACTACGAGGACATCGCCCTCAACAACAAGAACAGCCGTTTCCTCAGCGGCGCCACCGGCAAGCACTTCAATTTCGGCGGCGTGGACTACAAGTTCGCCGACAAGATCACCGGCAGCTATCACTTCGCCCAACTCGACGACGTGTACCGCCAGCACTTCCTCGGCCTGGTGGCTGCGCGCCCGATGGGCCCCGGCACCTTCGCCAGCGACCTGCGCCTGGCGATCAGCGACGACACCGGCGCCGCCCGCGGCGGCAAGATCGACAACACCTCCCTCAACGGCCTGTTCAGCTATGCCCTCAATGGCCATAAGCTCAGCGCCGGCTACCAGCACATGTCCGGCGACAGCGCGTTTCCGTATGTGGATGGCAGCGACCCGTACCTGGTCAACTTCGTGCAGATCAACGATTTTGCCGGCGCCGAGGAACGCTCCTGGCAGGCGCGCTACGACTATGACTTCGCCAAGCTGGGGATTCCCGGCCTGAGTTTCATGAGCCGTTACCTGTCGGGTGACCATATCAAGCTCAAGAACGGCGAGACCGGCAAGGAGTGGGAACGCAACAGCGAGATCAAGTACGTGGTGCAAAGCGGCACGTTCAAGGATGTCGCCGTGCGCCTGCGCAATGCGACCTATCGTTCCAACTATTCAGCGCGTGATGCGGATGAAGTACGCCTGCTGGTCAGTTACAGCGTCGCGCTCTGGTAAGCAGTGCCTGGTAATAGCCACTCATAACAACAACGATGGAGATAACCATGACCCTTTCATTGCGTAAATTCGCCCTCGCCGCCGGCTGCATGCTGTTCGCCGGCCAACTGCTGGCCGCCGACGAACCCAAGCGCCCGGAATGCATCGCCCCGGCCTCCCCTGGCGGTGGTTTTGACCTGACCTGCAAACTGGCGCAAAGCGCGCTGGTCAACCAGAAGCTGCTGAGCAAGCCGATGCGCGTGACCTACATGCCCGGTGGCGTGGGCGCAGTGGCCTACAACGCCGTGGTCGCACAGCGCCCTGCAGACGGCGGCACCCTGGTGGCCTGGTCCAGCGGTTCGCTGCTGAACCTGGCCCAGGGCAAGTTCGGGCGCTTCGATGAAAGCGCCGTGCGTTGGCTGGCAGCGGTCGGCACCAGCTACGGCGCCATCGCGGTGAAAAGCGATTCGCCTTACAAAAATCTCGACGACCTGGTGCAGGCGCTGAAGAAAGATCCGAGCAAAGTGGTCATCGGTTCCGGCGGCACCGTGGGTAGCCAGGACTGGATGCAAACCGCGCTGATCGCCAAGGCCGCCGGGATCAACCCGCGCGACCTGCGCTATGTGGCGCTGGAAGGTGGCGGTGAAATTGTCACCGCGCTGATGGGCAACCACATCCAGGTGGGCAGTACCGACATCTCCGATTCCATGCCCCATATCCAGAGTGGAGACATGCGCTTGCTCGCGGTGTTCTCCGAAGCGCGCCTGGACGAGCCGGAAATGAAGGATATTCCGACCGCCAGAGAGCAAGGCTACGACATCGTCTGGCCAGTGGTGCGCGGTTTCTACCTTGGGCCAAAAGTCAGCGATGCCGACTACGCCTGGTGGAAAGACGCCTTCGACAAACTGCTGGCCTCCGAAGACTTCGCCAAGCTGCGTGACCAGCGCGAGCTGTTCCCGTTCGCCATGACCGGCCCGGAGCTGGACACCTACGTGAAGAAGCAGGTAGCGGACTACAAAGTGCTGGCCAAAGAGTTCGGCCTGATCCAGTAATCGCCCCTCTGTCGCGCGGCCACGCCCTGCTGAAACAGGGGCGTGGCCCAGGAGTTCAACATGCTCTTACAACGCATATTCGCCGCCGCGCTGCTGCTGGCCTGCGCGGGCCTGGCCTTGATGGCCTGGCCCTACCAGGCGTCGTTTTCCTACGAACCCGTGGGGCCTCGGGCCTACCCGCTGCTGATGCTCGGGCTGATGAGCCTGGCGCTGATCTACATGCTGTTTCGCCCGCAGCCGACCAAACACACTGAGGAAGAACCCGCGCTGGACCGCGCCACCCTGATCAAGATCGGCATCTGCGTGGCGCTGTTGATCGTGTTTGCCGCCACCTTCGAATCCCTCGGTTTCATTCTCAGCAGCATGTTGATCGGCATTCCGATGGCACGGCTGTATGGCGGCCGCTGGTTGCCCGGTGCGGTGATCATCACCTTGATGAGCGTCGGCCTTTATCTGCTGTTCGATAAAGCCATGGATGTTCCGCTGCCCCTCGGCCTGCTCGACGTTCTGGAGAACTGATATGGATACTTTCGGCTATTTGGGCCAGGGCTTCGGCGTGGCACTGTCCCCCTACAACCTGGTGACCGCGCTGTGCGGCACCTTGATCGGCACCGTGGTCGGCCTGCTGCCGGGCCTGGGCCCGATCAACGGCGTGGCGCTGTTGATCCCCATCGCGTTCGCCCTGGGCCTGCCGCCGGAGTCGGCGTTGATCCTGCTGGCGGCCGTGTACCTGGGCTGCGAATACGGTGGGCGTATCAGCTCGATCCTGCTGAACATCCCGGGCGAAGCCTCCACCGTGATGACCACCCTCGACGGTTACCCGATGGCCCGTAAAGGCCTGGCCGGTGTGGCCTTGTCGTTGTCGGCGTGGAGTTCGTTCATCGGCGCGTTTATCGCCACCTGCGGCATGGTGCTGTTTGCCCCGCTGCTGGCCAAGTGGGCGATTGCCTTCGGCCCGGCGGAATATTTCGTACTGATGGTGTTCGCGATTGTCTGCCTCGGCGGCATGGCCGGCGATAAACCGCTGAAGACCTTCGTCGCGGCGCTGATCGGCCTGTTCCTGTCGGCGGTGGGCATCGACGCCAACAGCGGCGTGTACCGCTTTACCGGCGATAACATCCACCTGACCGACGGCATCCAGTTCGTGGTGTTGGTGCTGGGCCTGTTCTCCATCAGCGAAATCCTGTTGCTGCTGGAAAAAACCCACCGTGGCCAGGAAGCAGTGAAAGCCACCGGGCGGATGATGTTTAACCTGAAGGAAGCCTCGTCGGTATTTGTGGTGAACATCCGGTGCGGCCTGCTCGGTTTCATCATGGGCGTATTGCCCGGCGCTGGCGCGACGTTGGCGTCAGCCGTGGCCTACATGACCGAGAAACGCCTGGCCGGGGCCAGCGGTAAATTCGGGCAGGGTGACATGCGCGGTCTGGCGGCACCGGAAACCGCCATCGGCGCCTCCGCCTGCGGTGCGCTGGTGCCGATGCTGACCCTGGGCGTGCCGGGTTCGGGCACCACCGCGGTGATGATCGGCGCCCTGTCGCTGTACAACATCACGCCGGGCCCGCTGTTGTTCCAACAGCAACCGGATATCGTCTGGGGCCTGATCGCCTCGTTGTTCATCGCCAACATCATGCTGGTGATCCTCAACATCCCGATGATCCGCATCTTCACGCGCATCCTCGCCGTGCCGAACTGGGCGCTGGTGCCGGTGATCGCGATCATTACCGCGATCGGCGTGTACGCGGTTCACGCCACCACGTTCGATCTGTTCCTGATGATCGGTATCGGCATCTTCGGCTACATCCTGCGCAAGCTCGACTTCCCGCTGTCGCCGGTGTTGCTGGGCTTTATCCTCGGCGGCCTGATGGAGCAGAACCTGCGCCGCGCGCTGTCGATCTCCAACGGTGCGCTGGAGATCCTGTGGTCCAGCCCGATCACCTTCGGTGTCTGGGTATTGACCGCCGTGATGCTGCTGTTACCGCTGGCGCGCATCTACCGCAAACGTGCGTTGCAGCGTCGTGCCGTGGCCGATGTCTGAGGCCAGCTTTAAACACTGGTGGGGAACACCGCTGGTCGGCCTGGCCGGCGGTTACCTGGCCAGCCTGGTCGGCTGGCCGTTGCCGTATATGGTCGGTTCGCTACTGGCGATCATCCTCGTGCGTTGCCTCACGCCGTGGCAGTTGGCGGAGATTCCCGGCGGGCGCAAAGGCGGCCAATGGGTGGTGGGCATCGGCATCGGCCTGCACTTCACTCCGCTGGTGATCGAACAGGTGATGAGCCACTTCGGTTTGATCTTCTTCGGCGCGCTGGTCACCAGCCTGTCGAGCGTGGTCGGCGTGTGGTTGATGCGCCGCAGCGGCGAAGACCGCGCCACCGCGTTTTTCTCCAGCATGCCCGGCGGTTCCGGCGAGATGGTCAACCTCGGCGCGCGCAATGGCGCGGTGCTCAGCCGGGTCGCGGCGGGGCAAAGCCTGCGGGTGTTGGTGGTGGTGCTGTGCGTACCGGCGATCTTCAAGTACGTGCTGGACGGTGGCGCGCCGCAGTTTCATCCCGCCCCGGTGAGCTGGGCCTGGCTGGCGCTGCTGTTTCCCGCCGGTGCGCTGGTGGCCTGGGGCTGGCAGCGCTTGCGTCAGCCGAACCCGTGGCTGTTCGGGCCCCTGTTGGTCAGTGCCACCGCCAGTGTGGCGTGGGACCTGCACATAGGCCTGCCCGACGGCGGCAGCCAGATCGGCCAGTGGCTGATCGGCAGCGGGTTGGGCTGCCACTTCAATCGTCAGTTCTTCCGCAGTGCGCCGTCGTTCATGGCGCGCACCTTGATCGGCACCGCCTTGACCATGGTGCTGGCGACGCTGGCCGCCGTGGGCTTGAGTGCGATGACCCAACTGGACCTGCGCTCATTGACCCTGGGCATGATGCCAGGCGGCATTGCCGAGATGAGTTTGACCGCGGAAACCCTGCAACTGTCGGTGCCGTTGGTGACGGCAATGCAGGTGATGCGCTTGTTGTTCGTGTTGTTTCTGGCGGAGCCGTTGTTCAGGCATTGGAACCGCCAAACCTGATTACCTTCAAGAAGGAATCCTTCATAGATCACTACCGCTCATCCGAACTGTCAACCTTTACAGCTAGCGGCATTCACACGTCCAAGCCTTCAATCAATGGTGTGCAAGAGCGCCCCTGAGGATTGTGATCATGGTGCCACCTCCCCCTTTAATCATCGACGAGCCCGCAGCCATCATCAACACGGTGGCTGTGCAGGGCTCCCCCAATCGGCTTGTGCTCAACACAGACGGCACGCGCCTGTATGTTGCCAGCGCTACCCTCCCCCAGGGTATTACGGTCATCGACACGGCGAGCTTCAGCGTTCTGACCACGATTATCGATGTGGGCTCGCCGATTTGGCTCGCCATGCATCCCGCCGAGCAACGCCTCTATGTCAGCGATAATAGCCAGGCAGGCGATACGCCGATCAGAGTGATCGACACATCGACCGATACCGTCATTGATCACATCAAGGGGTTCACAACCGTCAATGGCATGGCGCTGAACTCTACTGGTGTGCGCCTGTATGTGGCTGACCATGGCGCTTCGGAGGTGGTGGTGATCAATACCGCCAACCATCAGCGCATTGCCGCCACCGCAGTGGGCTTGCCCCGGGAAATTGCAATAGCACCCGGCAACGCTCGCTCGCACGTTGCCTCGGATTTCGATGGATGGACCAGCATCAACCTGGGCACCAACAGAATCGTTACCCAAACCCCTACCGTTGCCGGCGAACCCACCACCATTGCCCACGCTCGCTTCAACGCACGCGTCTACATCACCTACCGTGACCGTGGTGAACTGTATATCGGCGACACTTCCACCACACAGGCCAGCACCGTACTGGGCGGTTTGCTGAGCCCCTATCAGGTGGCGTTTCACACGATGCTCGAATTCGCCTACGTCACGGAAACCGACGGCGACCGGGTGAGTGTCCTCAATACCCGTACTCAGGCGATAACCGGCTCGATCCAAGGCTTCAACAAACCGCGCGGGATCGTCGTGGCGCCCAACGGTAGGACCGCATACGTGGCGAATATTGGCAACGCCACGGTGTCGCAAGTCAGGTTGTGAGACGACGCAGTCGGGCTTATAGCGCCGGCAACCGCCACTCAATCGGCGTCTCGCCATTCTGCTCAAGAAACTTGTTGGTGCGGCTGAAATGCCCGCAGCCCAGAAACCCGCGATACGCCGACAACGGCGACGGGTGGACCGACGTCAGCACCAGATGCTTGGTCGCATCGATCAGCTTCTGCTTGCTCTGTGCATGCGCGCCCCACAGCAGGAACACCAGATGCGGCTGGTGCTCGCTGACGACTTCGATGATCCGATCGGTAAAAAACTGCCAGCCCTTGCCCGCATGGGCGTTGGCGTTGGCGCGTTCCACGGTCATGGTGGTGTTGAGCAGCAATACGCCCTGGTCGGCCCAGCTTTGCAGGCAACCGTGGTTGGGGATGTCGATATTCAGGTCGCGCTTGAGCTCTTTATAGATATTGACCAGCGACGGCGGCGCCGGCACGCCCGGTTGCACCGAGAAGCACAGACCGTGGGCCTGGCCGGGGCCGTGGTAGGGGTCCTGGCCGAGGATCACCACCTTGACCTTGTCCAGCGGCGTGGAATTGAGCGCGTTGAAGATCAGCGGGCCAGGCGGGTAGATCTCCTTGCCGGCCGCGTGTTCCTGGCGCAGGAACTCACGCAACTGGGCCATGTAGGGCTGCTCGAACTCATCGCGCAGGGCGTGTTTCCAGCTGGGTTCGAGTTTGATACGGTCGCCTTCGCTCATGATTGACTGGTCTTGTAAAAAAGAATGAGGCGAACCCTAGGAAAGCCGACCCCGCTTGTCAATTGATCTGACACACAACCGGCACTTTCCCATGAAGGGATCATACTCAACCTTCACCTTCCCGATTGAGGTCACGATGAACCTGCACTTCGAAGAGCTGACCGGCAGCGGCGGCGCGCGCATCGGCATCGCCAGCCTGGACGCCGAAAAGGCCCTCAACGCCCTCTCCCTGCCGATGATCCTGGCCCTGGGCGATCGCCTGGACGCCTGGGCCAAAGACCCGAACATCGTCTGCGTGCTGTTGCGCGGCAAGGGCCCCAAGGCATTTTGCGCCGGCGGCGAAGTGCGCAGCCTGGCCATGGCCTGCCGTGAACAACCCGGCGTCGTGCCGGAGCTGGCCGCGCAGTTTTTTGCCGCGGAATATCGCCTCGACTATCGCCTGCACACCTACCCCAAACCGTTGATCTGCTGGGGCCACGGCTATGTGCTGGGCGGCGGCATGGGCCTGCTGCAAAGCGCCTCGGTGCGTATCGTCACCCCCAGCAGCCGCTTGGCCATGCCCGAGATCAGCATCGGCCTGTACCCGGATGTGGGCGCCAGTTGGTTCCTGTCACGCATGCCGGGCAAACTGGGGTTGTTCCTTGGCCTGACCGGCGCGCACATCAACGGCCGCGACGCGCTCGATTTGGGCCTGGCCGACCGCTTCATGCGCGACGACCAGCAAGACGAACTGCTCGAAGGCCTGCTGCAACTGAACTGGCAGGAACAGACCGCGATGCAGCTCAACAGCCTGCTCAAGGCCTTGGCCCAGGAAGCCATCGACCAGCAACCCGAAGCGCAATGGCTACCACGCCGGGCGCAGATCGATGAGTGGCTGGATGTCAGTGACGTGCGCAGTGCCTGGCGGGCCTTGTGCCCGTTGCGCGAGCACGCCGACCCGTTGCTCAGCCGCGCCGGCAAGACCCTCAGCGAAGGCTGCCCGCTGACCGCGCACCTGGTGTGGGAACAGCTCCAGCGCGCCCGCCACCTGTCGCTGGCCGAGGTGTTCCAGATGGAATACACCCTGAGCCTCAATTGCTGCCGCCACCCGGAATTCAGCGAAGGGGTCCGCGCGCGGTTGATCGACAAAGACCAGCAGCCTCATTGGCATTGGCCGGATATCAATGCCATTCCGCAGGCCGTGGTGCAGGCGCATTTCAACAAAGCCTGGGAAGGCCGCCATCCGCTCGCGGATTTTTCCTACTTTTGACAGTCAGTTTTTTGGCTTTTTAACCGTGAATGCACAATTGTCCGGCTGACTGTCCTGGCAGATATACACCGGCAGGCCGAAGGGGTCGCTGGCAAGGTGCCAATGCAAAGTACCGGTCAGCGACATCGTCTCCACCTCTGCCGATTTGCCGTACCGCAAGTCCACTCTCTGACCGTCACCGGTCAGGTAGCTGCACTTGTCTACATAGCCGTTTTCCCGATCCTGTGCCTTGCCCGGGGTAAAAATGGCGCCAATGAATTGGTCGACAAAGTCCCGATAGCCGATCTTCGGGCTTTGCCAGACGAGTGTTCCTACCGTCGCCTGGAAGTAGCCATCGACATACTTGATTGCCGAGGGATAAGGGCAGCCTTGGTCCGCTTGCACGTGTGCAACGCCGCCGACCATGAGGAGTAAAACGCACATCAATTGTCTGATCATCGGGGGTTCCTTCGCTCACTGGGCGGTCAAAGAGGCGCAACGGCCGCTCCCAGTTGAATGCACTAGAAACCCAAACGATAGCTGTTAAATCTGACAGTACTGCTAAATGCTACGAAAAAGCGGCGCTGCCTGCGCCGCTTGCCTTCAAGAGCGGTCAACGATGACCGCCGCGACCAGCGCCACGATCGCCACCGCGACCGTGCCCGCCATTGCCCCAGCGATCCCCCCAACCCTGGTTTGGATAAGCCCGGTAACCCATGCGGGGCGCCGGCTGGTAATAACGTGGCACCGGCTGGTAATAACGCGGCGCCGGCGCGTAGTAACGCGGCGCCGGGTAATAGTCACGCCGATATTGATACGCCGGGCCGCCGCCGTAGTAATACACCGGCGCGGGCGCGGTATAGACCTCGGAACGGTAATAACCTGAGCCTCCATCGTAATAGGGCACGCACGCAGAAAGGGACAGACCGAGCACAGCGATAAGAAGCAGTCGTCGATACATGGCGGCCTCCTGGACCGCGAAAGAGCACCGCCAGCGACGCTGGGGGGCGGCATTCAACTTTTGCTGAATGACGAAATATCTGACATCAAAAAGCGAAACTGGTGCGATTTCGACACAGACTGAAACATCTGTTTCGGACGAACCGAATGCCTCATTGCAGTGCGACGGCGCACCAGTGCAACGCAGCCGCACGCACTCAAGCGTCGGGCGTTGCGCGCAAACCCGCGACCTACACGCCCGCGCCCTACTTGGCATGACTCTCGCTTAGCCTCTTGCGTGCAGGATTCATCACAGGTTCGCGGCACCACAATTTGCAATGGCTGACTAGGGTTCCGGCTCGCGAAACGCGAGTGGCTGGTCCGAGAGTCGGCGACCTCCAGTTGAGGTTACACGGCGGGATAAAAGCCCGGGAGACAAGCCACCGTTCACGGTGCCGCGTTGCTCCTGCTCGCCCTCGATCAACTGGAGAAGCCCCATGCCCTCAATCCGTTTACCCGCCCTGCTCGCCGCCGCCTTTGCTGCTGTGCTGAGCGTCCAGACCCAGGCCGCCGTCAAAGACCACTTCAGCGTGTGCTGGACGATCTATGCCGGCTGGATGCCGTGGGAGTATGCCGGCAGCCAAGGCATCCTCGACAAGTGGGCCAAGAAGTACGGCATCACCATCGACGTGGTGCAACTCAATGACTACGTCGAGTCCATCAACCAGTACACCGCCGGCCAGTTCGACGGCTGCACCATGACCAACATGGACGCCCTGACCATCCCCGCCGCCGGTGGCGTCGACAGCACCGCGCTGGTGGTCAGCGACTTCTCCAACGGCAACGATGGCGTGGTGATCAAAGGCAGCGGCAAGACCGTCGCCGACCTCAAGGGCATGAACGTCAACCTGGTGGAACTGTCGGTGTCGCACTACCTGCTGGCCCGCGCGCTGGAGTCGGCCGACCTCACCGAAAAAGACCTGAAAGTGGTCAACACCTCCGACGCCGACATCGCCGCTGCCTTCAACACCGACCAGGTGCAAGCGGTGACGACCTGGAACCCGATGCTCTCTGCGATCAACGCCAAACCCGGCGTCACCCAGGTGTTCGACTCCAGCAAAGTGCCCGGCGAAATCATGGACATGATGGTGGTCAACACCCAGACCCTCAAAGACAACCCGGCCCTGGGCAAAGCCCTCACCGGCGCCTGGTTCGAAGTGGTCGCCCTGATGAACGCCAAAGGCGCCGCCAGCAGCGAAGCCCTGGAACACATGGCCAAGGCCTCGGGCACCGACCTCAAGGGGTTCCAGTCGCAACTGGACACCACCAAGTTGTTCGCCACGCCCAAGGAAGCCCTGGCCTTCGCCACCAGCGCGCAGTTGCCAGCGACCATGCGCAAGGTCGCCGAGTTCTCGTTTGAACACGGCCTGCTCGGTGAAGGGGCCAAGGACACCAGCGCCGTGGGCATGAGCTTCGCCAATGGCGTGACCAGCGGCGACAAGGCCAACCTCAAGCTGCAGTTCGACCCCCGCTACGTGCAGATGGCCGCCGACGGCACGTTGTAAGAGGACCCGGCCATGCGCCTGATCAACCGTCACCCGGACCGCTCCAGCCGCCTGTTGTTGGTGCTGCTGCCGTTCGCCCTGCTGCTGTTCGCCTACTTCGTGGGCTCGGCCGAGCGCCTGGCGGATAACCCCAACGACAAACTGCTGCCCAGTGCCGGGCAAATGCTCGAGGCGGTCAAGCGCCTGGCATTGAGCGCCGACAGCCGCACCGGCGAATACGTGCTGTGGCAGGACAGCGCGTCGAGCCTGCGCCGCCTCGCGCTCGGCCTGGGCATCAGTGCCCTCGCCGGCCTGTGCCTGGGCATCGCCGCCGGGACGTTGCCATTGTTCGGCGCGCCGTTGTCGCCGTTGCTGACGGTACTGTCGATGGTGCCGCCGCTGGCGATCCTGCCGATCCTGTTCATCGTGTTTGGCCTGGGGGAATTGTCCAAGGTGATGCTCATCGTCATCGGCGTCACCCCGTGCCTGGCCCGCGACCTGGAACAGCGCGCACGCGAAATTCCTGTGGAACTGCTGGTGAAGGCACAGACCCTCGGCGCGTCGACCTGGACCCTGATGCTGCGCGTGGTGTTGCCACAACTGTTGCCGCGCCTGCTGATCTCGCTGCGGCTGATGCTGGGCTCGGCGTGGTTGTTCCTGATCGCCGCCGAAGCCATCGCCTCCACCGACGGCCTGGGCTACCGGATCTTCCTGGTGCGCCGCTACCTGGCGATGGACGTGATCCTGCCCTACGTGGTGTGGATCACCCTGCTCGCCTGGCTGATGGACTGGGGCCTCAAGGCCCTGACCCGGCGCGCGTTCCCCTGGTATGAAGGAGCGCGGGCATGAGCTTTATCAGCGTCAACAATGTGTGGCAGCGCTACGGCGATCAGGTGGTGCTGGAGGGTTTGAATCTGCAGGTCGCCGAGGGCGAATTCTGCACCCTGGTCGGCACCTCCGGCTGCGGCAAATCGACGTTTCTGCGCCTGCTGCTGGGCCAGGAAACCGCGAGCAAGGGCCACATCCTGCTCGACGGCCAACCGCTGGCCGGCGAACCGGATGCCAGCCGTGGCGTGGTGTTCCAGCGCTACTCGGTGTTCCCGCACCTGAGCGTGCTCGACAACGTCGCCCTCGGCCTCGAACTGCCGCGCGCGCCGTTGCTCGGACGGCTGTTCGGCAAAGCCAAAAAAGCCGCGCGCGAACAGGCCGCCGCGCTGCTGCACAAAGTCGGCCTCGGCCACGCGTTGGACAAGTACCCGGCGCAGCTCTCCGGCGGCATGCAACAACGCCTGGCCATCGCCCAGGCCCTGATCATGAAACCGCGCGTATTGCTGCTGGACGAACCCTTCGGCGCCCTCGACCCGGGCATCCGCAAAGACATGCACCAGTTGCTGCTGGAGCTGTGGCGCGAAACCCGGCTGACGGTGTTCATGGTCACCCACGACCTCAGCGAAGGCTTCAGCCTCGGCACGCGCCTGCTGGTGTTCGACAAGGTCCGCGTCGACCCCCACGCCCCCGGCGCCTATGGCGCCCGTATCACCTACGACATCCCTTTGAACGGCGAGCGGCGCAAGGCGCTCGCCGCCGAACTTGGAGCGACTTCCAAATGACCGATTCGACTCAACTGTTCCCGCCATTCGCCGAAGAAATACTGCCCGGCGGCGGCCACCGCTCCTTCGTGCTCAAGCGCGGTCAACTGCTGCGCCTCACCGACCTGCGCGGCGGCGCCAACGTCAGCCTGACCCTGCTCAACGCGAACGAAAAAACCGAACGCCTGAACCTGCCCGACAGCCTCAAATGCCAACACACCGCCAAGCTCACCCGCGGCCATTGCCTGTACTCGGACATGGGCCGCGTGCTGGCCGCCATCACCGCCGACACCTGCGGCTGGAGTGACAGCATCGGCGGCGTGCTGTGCGCGGCCGAGGTGGCCGAGAAGTACGGCCAGGGTCGCTATCAGGAACTGCGCAACGGTTTCTATCGCAACGGCACCGACAACCTGCTGGTGGAATTGGGCAAGTGGGGCCTGGGGCTGTCCGACCTGCTGATGACCCTCAACCTGTTCAGCAAAGTCAGCGTGGACGACAACGGTGGCCTGCACTTCGTGCCGGGCAATTCCAAGGCGGGCGACTACATCGAACTCTACGCACCGATGGACACCCTGGTGGTGCTCACCGCGCTGCAGCATCCGATGGACCCCAACCCCGACTACGCCCCGCAACCGCTGAAACTGAGCTGGATGAACGCCGACCCAAGCGTCGCCGAACACTGCCGCACCTCGCGCCCGGAAAACGCGCGCGGTTTTATCAACACCGACCGTCTGTTCGCCTGAGGAGCTGCCATGTCTATCGCACTGAAACAACCCGACACGGCGGTGTACCGCGCCACCATTCCCGCCGGCGAGCCGTGGCTGATGGAGGTCAAGGCCGGCCAGACCCTGCGCATCCTTGACCTGGAGGGCAACCAGGCGGTCGACACGCTGTTCTACAGCGTGAAAAACCCGCGCGAGCGCTACGACGTGCAACGCACCTTGCGCCGCCAGAACAGCGTGTACCTGGGCGCCGGCAGCGTGCTCTATTCCAACCTCGGCCAGCCAATGCTGACCCTCGTCGCAGACACCTGCGGGCGCCACGACACCCTCGGTGGCGCCTGCGCCCAAGAGAGCAACACCGTGCGCTACGCCCTGGAAAAACGCTACATGCACAGCTGCCGCGACAACTACCTGCGGGCCTGCGCCCATGACGGTCGCCTGGGCAAACGCGACATTGGCCCGAACATCAATTTCTTCATGAATGTGCCGGTCACGGCCGACGGCGGGTTGACCTTCGAAGACGGCATTTCCGCCCCCGGCAAGTACGTCGACCTGCGCGCCGAGATGGACGTGATCGTGCTGATCTCCAACTGCCCGCAATTGAACAACCCGTGCAACGCCTACAACCCGACGCCTGCGGAGTTACTCGTATGGAACTGACACTCAAGCGCTTGCGCAGTTGGTTATTTGCACTCTGCCAGGCCCGAGCCGGGCAGTGTCTTCAAAACCGCTGAACCCTGTGGGAGGGGGCTTGCCCCCGATGGCGGCAAGTCAGCCAAACACGCACCCACTGGCTCACCACCATCGGGAGCCCCCCCTCCCACACTCACGACATGCACTGCGGACGACCGTAGTGCTCCTTCACTTTGCGGGACGGCCCGCAGGGTTTTGCCATGTTCGAAAAACTCTTGATCGCCAACCGTGGCGCCATCGCCTGCCGCATCCTGCGCACCTTGCGCGAGCTGCATGTAAAGGGCGTCGCCGTGTACGCCGAAGCCGATGCGGCCAGCCTGCACATCCAACACGCCGACGAAGCCTACAGCCTCGGTGAAGGCGCCGCGGCCGGCACCTACCTGGCGGTGGACAAAATCCTCGCCATCGCCAAGGCCAGCGGCGCCACGGCGATTCATCCCGGCTACGGCTTTCTCTCGGAAAACGCCGCCTTCGCGCAAGCCTGCGAAAACGCCGGCATCGCCTTTATCGGGCCGACCCCGCACCAGTTGCGCGTATTCGGCCTCAAGCACACCGCACGGGCGCTGGCCAAGCAACACCACCTCCCCTTGCTCGAAGGCAGCGAACTGCTCGACAACCTCGACGCCGCCATGCTCGCCGCCGACCGCGTGGGCTACCCGGTCATGCTCAAGAGCACCGCCGGCGGCGGCGGCATCGGCATGCGCGTATGCCGCCACGCCGCGGAGTTGAACGAGTGCTTCGACGCCGTCAAGCGCCTGGGCCAGAACAACTTCAGCGATGCCGGCGTGTTTATCGAGAAGTACATCGAGCACGCTCGCCACCTGGAGGTGCAGGTGTTCGGCGACGGCGCGGGCGAGGTGATCGCCCTTGGCGTGCGCGATTGTTCGGTGCAGCGGCGCAACCAGAAAGTCCTCGAAGAAACCCCGGCGCCGAACCTGCCCGAAGGCATGGCCGAGGCCCTGTGCTCGGCCGCCATCACCCTGGCCAAGGCGGTCAACTACCGCAGCGCCGGCACCGTGGAATTCATCTTCGATAGCGCAGACAGTCGCTTCTACTTCCTGGAAGTGAACACGCGGTTGCAGGTGGAACACGGCGTCACCGAACAGGTGTGGGGCGTGGACCTGGTGCGCTGGATGGTGCAACTGGCGGCGGGAGAGATGCGGCCATTGAGTGAGTTGGCGTTGAAGCCCCAGGGCCATGCGATCCAGGCACGCTTGTATGCGGAAGATCCAGGCCGCGATTTCCAGCCGAGCCCGGGGCTGTTGACCTGCGTGGATTTTCCGCAGGCCGAAGGCTTGCGCATCGACACTTGGGTTGAAGCCGGTTGTGAGATCCCGCCGTACTTCGACCCGATGATCGCCAAGCTCATCACCTGGGCGCCCACCCGCGAACAGGCGCGCCTGGATTTGCATCGCGCCTTGAGCGACAGCCAGCTCTACGGCGTGGAAACCAACCGCGATTACCTGCGCCAGATCCTGCTGGCCGCGCCCTTTGCCGGTGGCCATCCGTGGACGCGCTGCCTGGAAGATCTGGTCTACGTTGCCCACACGTTCGAAGTGCTCAGCGCGGGCACGCAAACCAGCGTGCAGGACTATCCCGGACGCCTCGGTTATTGGGCCGTGGGCGTACCGCCATCGGGGCCGATGGACAGCCGCGCGCTGCGCCTGGGCAATCGTCTGCTGGGCAATCGCGAAGGCGCGGCAGCCTTGGAGATCACCATGAGCGGGCCGCTGTTGCGCTTCAACTGCGCCGCCGTGGTGGCGGTGACCGGGGCGGATATTCCGCTGCTGCTGGACGATCACCCCGTGCCGATGAACACCGCGCTGCGGATCGAAGCCGGATCGCTGTTGAACCTCGGCACCCTCGCCGGGGCCGGCGCGCGCAGTTACCTGTGCCTGCGCGGCGGGCTGCAAGTGCCGGACTACCTGGGCAGCCAAAGCACCTTCACCCTGGGCCAGTTCGGCGGGCATGGCGGGCGGGCGTTGCGCGCGGGCGACGTGCTGCATCTGTTGCCGCTGGTCGACGTCACCGCAGGCCGGCAACTGGTCGCGCAACCGCTGGCACAGGTCCGCACGCTACGGGTGATTTACGGCCCCCATGGCGCGCCGGAATACTTCCGGCCCGAGTACATCGACACCTTCTTCGCCACACAGTGGGAAGTGCATTTCAACTCCAGCCGCACCGGCGTGCGGTTGATCGGCCCCAAGCCGTTGTGGGCGCGCACCGATGGCGGCGAGGCCGGGCTGCATCCGTCGAATATCCACGACAACCCTTATGCGATCGGCGCGGTGGATTTCACCGGGGACATGCCGGTGATCCTCGGGCCGGACGGGCCGAGCCTGGGTGGGTTCGTGTGCCCGGTGACGGTGATCGAAGCCGACCTGTGGCAACTCGGGCAACTCAAGGCCGGCGACAAACTGCGCTTCGAACCGGTGAACCTCGAGACCGCCCGCGATCTCGCGCTGAAATGGGATCAAATGCCGGAGCCAGGCTTGCCCGCGATGCAGGCGACGCGCACTCACAGCAACACCGAGGCGATGCCATCGCGAGCAAGCCCGCGCCCACATTGGCCCGCGTCGCCTGTGGTGTTGGATATCGGCCAGGAAGATACGCGTCTGGTTGCCCGATTGGCCGGCGACACCCACCTGCTGCTGGAAATCGGCGCGCCCGAGCTCGACCTGGTGCTGCGCTTTCGCGCCCACGCGCTGATGCAGGCCCTCGAAACCCACGCACGGCACGGCGTGATCGACCTGACGCCGGGCATCCGCTCGCTGCAGGTCCACTACCAGCCGGAACAATTGCCCCTGGCCGACCTGCTGGCGCTGATCAGCGGCGAATGGACGGCCGTGTGCGCCACGCCCAACCTGCAAGTGCCTTCGCGCATCGTCCACCTGCCGTTGTCCTGGGATGACCCGGCGTGCCAGTTGGCCATCGACAAATACATGACCACCGTGCGCAAGGACGCGCCGTGGTGCCCGAGCAACCTGGAGTTCATCCGTCGCATCAACGCCCTCGCCGACCTCGACGCGGTGCGCCACACCGTGTTCGAAGCGAGCTATCTGGTGATGGGCCTGGGCGATGTCTACCTCGGCGCCCCGGTGGCCACGCCGCTGGACCCGCGTCATCGCCTGGTGACCACCAAATACAACCCGGCCCGCACCTGGACCGCCGAGAACTCGGTGGGCATCGGCGGCGCGTATTTGTGCGTGTACGGCATGGAAGGCCCCGGCGGCTATCAGTTCGTCGGGCGCACGTTGCAGATGTGGAACCGCTATCGCGAAGTCGCGGCCTTCGACGGCAAGCCGTGGCTGCTGCGGTTTTTCGACCAGATCCGCTTCTACCCGGTGAGTGCCGAAGAACTGGTAAAGATTCGTCGGGACTTTCCGCTGGGGCGCTTTGCGTTGCACATCGAGGACAGCGTGTTGAACCTGGCGGACTACCAGGATTTTCTGGCGCGTGAAGCCACCGGTATCGATGCGTTTCGTGAGCACCAGCAACAGGCGTTCAATGCCGAGCGCGAACGCTGGATCGCCAGCGGCCAGGCGCACTTCGACAGCGAGGAAGCGCCAGCGCCGCTCGCGCAGGACACACCGCTGAAGGCCAACGAGCACAGCATCGACAGCCATATCGCGGGCAATCTGTGGCAGGTCCGGGTGGCGGTGGGCGAACGCGTCGCGGCCGGCGATGTGCTGGTGGTGCTGGAGTCGATGAAAATGGAGATCGCGCTGCCGGCGCCGTTCGCCGCAGTGGTGCGGGAAATCACCGTGCAGCCCGGCAGCGCGATTGGCGCCGGCCAGCGGGTCGTGGTGCTGGAACGGGACTGAGCGGCGCTGTATCGTGCAGGGACCTTCGGCGCCCTGCCCGATCCAGCCTGAACCGAACGATGACCACAGCCACCCTCTGCCCCGCCTGCGGAGCCCGCAACGACTGCACCCTGGCCGACCCGCGCACCGCCGACCAGGCCTGCTGGTGCTACAGCGTCACCATCGACCCGGCGGTGCTCGAAGCCCTGCCCGATGCATTGCGCAACCAGGCCTGCCTGTGCCCGCGCTGTGCCCAGGTCGATGCACAGTTGCGCGGGGCTGAGCCGTTGTAATGCGGGTTGATCGATTCCTCAGCAACCTGCCGCGTTTCAATCGCCAGCAAGTGCGCCTGCTGTTGGTGGAACGGCGGGTGAGCGTCGATGGCGTGCCCGTCAGCGATCCTCACCACGAGGTGCGCGAATTCAGCCGGGTGTGCGTGGACGATGAGGTGCTGCAGGCGGGTAAACCGGCGCGCTATTTCATGCTGCACAAACCCCAGGGCTGCGTCAGCGCCACCTGCGATCCCCAGCACCCGACCGTGCTGGATTGGCTGGACGAACCGGACAAGGACGAGCTGCACATCGCCGGCCGCCTGGACTTCAACACCACCGGGCTGATGCTGATCACCAACGACGGCCAGTGGTCGCGGCGCCTGACGCAACCGACCACCAAACTGCCCAAGGTCTACCTGGTGGAGACCGAACAACCGATCGGCGCGGAATACGCCGCCACCTTCGCGGCGGGCGTGTATTTCGCGTTTGAAGACCTGACGACTCAACCGGCCCAGCTGGAGCTGTTGGCGCCTCGCCTGGCACGCTTGAGCATCATCGAAGGTCGCTATCACCAGGTGAAGCGCATGTTCGGGCACTTCGACAACAAGGTGCTGCGCTTGCATCGGGAACGCATGGGGCCGCTGGCGTTGGATGACGCGCTGGCGCCCGGTGAGTATCGAGCGTTGAGCGCCGATGAAATCCGCCAGGTCTGACGACCGTTCGGCCGGTGATGGCTAAAACCCATCCCTGCGACTTGCGACATCCCGAACCGACTGCTTGAATCAAAACGTCAGCCAAAAGATGACTGGCGAGTCGCCTATAACCTCCAAGAAACACCTTGCCGCGCCCGCGCTTGATCCACGGGCCTTCCCGGCAAACAACCCGCCCTGGTAACACCCGTCGGCCAGCCGTCATCGGCGCGACATGGGCGCTCATCTTCAAGGCGTATGCCTACCTGTCACAAAGCTCGTGCAGAGTGATCTGCGCGCCCTACCCGCTTGCCAGGAGTCTTACGACATGAGGCCAGAAATCGCTGTGTTGGATATACAGGGTCAGTATCGGGTTTACACGGAGTTCTATCGCGCGGACGCGGCTGAAAAGACCATCATCCTGGTCAACGGCTCCATGGCCACCACGGCCTCCTTCGCCCAAACCGTGAAAAGCCTGTACCCGCAGTTCAATGTGGTTTTGTACGACCAGCCCTACGCCGGTCGCTCCAAAATCCATAACCGCCACGAGCAGATGCTGACGAAGGAAGTCGAAGGCCAGATCCTCCTGGAACTCATCGACCACTTCGCCGCCGAACACGTGTTGTCCTTCTCCTGGGGCGGCGCCGCCACCCTCGTCGCCCTCGCCCAGCGCCCGCGCCGCGTGGAAAAGGCGGTGATCAGCTCGTTCTCGCCGGTGATCAACGCGCCCATGCGCGACTACCTCGAACGCGGCGTCGACTACCTCGGCAAGCTCGACCGCGACCGCGTCGGCCACCTGGTCAACAGCACCATCGGCAAACACCTGCCGTCGCTGTTCAAGCGCTTCAACTACCGCCACGTCAGCAGCCTGGCCGAGCATGAATACGGGCAGATGCACTTCCACATCAGCCACGTACTCAACAGCGACCGGCTGTGCTACCTCAAGGCCGCGCGCCAGATCACCGTGCCGGTGCTGTTCATGAACGGTGAATGGGACGAATACACCAGCGCCGAGGATGCCCAGCAGTTCGGGCAATACGTGCCAAACAGCAGCTTCAGCACGATCCAGGCGACCGGGCATTTTCTGGACATGGAGCACAAAGCAGCCTGCCGCGACAGCCGCGACGCCGTGGTCGGCTTTCTGAAGCCCACGCGGCAGACCAGCCGATTGCGCTATCACCAGGGCCAGGCGCAGCATGCCTTTGCGCTCTGAAACACAGCCGACTGTAGGAGCGAGCATGCCCGCGCCTACAGTCGGTCGGCTCGTTGCCTACGCAAACACGCGCAACCTGCACATTTCTCAAAGAAAAACTTCAAATCGCGGCGCACATCTGGTACAAAGTCAGCCGCTCTGAGCGGGTGTCGTATAATGGCATTACTCCAGCTTCCCAAGCTGATAACGAGGGTTCGATTCCCTTCACCCGCTCCACTCAGATATTGATCTCGCGTCAGGATGGTTTTGACGGGGGATGTAAAAACCGGTCCTTGGTGGCCGGTTAATGAGATGGTCACCCCCAACACCCTGTGAGGGCTACGCTTTCACGGGGTGTTTTGTTTTCGGAGGCCATCATCATGAGCGAGTCAGCACTGATCGGTATCGATCTCGGCAAACATACTTTCCACCTGCACGGCCAGGATAAGTCGGGCCGCGAGGTGTTTCGCAAAAAATGCTCACGAGCGCAGATGATGCAGTTTTTCGGCAATGTGCCGAGCTGTGTCGTGGTGATGGAGGCCTGTGCAGGGTCGCATTTTGTCGCTCGCCAACTGATGGCGATGGGACACACGGCCAAGCTGATTTCCCCGCAGTTCGTTAAGCCCTTCGTCAAGGGCAACAAAAATGACTTCGTCGACGCTGAGGCGATCTGTGAAGCCGCTTCCCGCCCATCCATGCGCTTCGTTACGCCTAAAACCGAATCCCAGCAAACCCTGTCTGTGCTGCATCGGATGCGCGAATCATTGGTGCATGACCGCACCAAAACGGCTAATCAGATGCACGGTTTTCTGTTGGAGTTTGGAATCAGCCTGCCCAAGGGATTGGCCATCATGAAGCGTTTGGCGAGCGTTTTGGCCGAGCACGAATTACCCGTTCGTCTGACGGTCTTATTGCAGCGCCTGCACGATCACTTCGTCTATCTGGATGAGCAAATCAAAGCGCTGGATAAAGAACTGGCGGGCCAACTGGCCAACGATGATCTGGGCAGTCGTTTGCTGAGCATGCCGTGTGTCGGCCCGATCACCGCCAGCCTGCTGGCTGTGGAGATGGGCGATGGTAAACAGTACCGATGCGGTCGCGACTTTGCCGCCTCCGTTGGCTTAGTGCCCAGGCAGTACAGCACGGGCGGCAAGGCCAATCTGCTGGGGATCAGCAAGCGGGGTGACAAGCATCTGCGACAACTGTTGGTGCAGTGTTCCAGGGTCTATATGCAGAGGCTGGATCACCAGAAAGGCGCTCTGGCTGACTGGGTTAAAACCTTGCTCAGTCGACGACATTCAAATGTCGTGGCCTGTGCCCTGGCTAACAAACTGGCGCGTATCGCTTGGGCGATAGCCGCTCGCCATACGCAATATGAAGCAGGGCCAGACGCTTTGAACGCCTGACCCTGCAGTTGTTGCAGTACCACGATTCACCCTTCAGGTTTTGCGATAGCTGAACAACAGATGATGTGAACGGCACACCGGCCTGGCGAAGATCCTGACATAAAAATCGGCTTCAGAAGCCGACCGGTTTTTAAGGATCGTCAGGCGCGACTCTCATCGTGGCGCTGGGGCATACCCCAAACAGACGCCGGATAGATTTAAGCAAGCCAACCACACCACCCGTTGATCAGTATTGCAAAAATGGGGGTGACCATAGATTTTTATGGGTGGAATATAGAGTCGGGCGCTTCAAAGCCTCGGAAGCCTTCAAAATAAACACCGCAAAACATGTACAAAACAATATTTTTGTACAACTATCAATCCTTGAACCTCAGTACCCCGCCCCACACGATCAAGGAGCCGGTCCATGGCACGCCTACTGGTTTCACTGCTTCTGGTATTGAGCCTGTGCAGTTGCGGCAACGTAGAGGTCGACCACTACGCCGATCAGCAACCGCAGTTGGACCTGGAGCGTTTCTTCAGCAAACCCGTCAAGGCCTGGGGCATATTCCAGAAGCGTTCGGGGGAAGTGACCAAGCGCTTTGAGGTGGATATCGCCAGCCGACGCGAGGGCGATGCGTTGATTCTCGACGAGCGTTTTCTCTACAGCGATGGCACGCGCCAGCAGCGGGTGTGGACGTTGACACCGGATGGCCCCGGGCGCTGGCGCGGGCGCGCGGGGGATGTGGTCGGCGAGGCGATTGGCGAGGTGGCCGGCAACACATTGCGTTGGCGCTACCGCCTCAACCTGGCGGTGGATGGCTCGGTCTACGAAGTCAGTTTTGACGACTGGATGTACTTGATGGACGAAGACACGTTGATCAACCGTTCGAGCATGTCCAAGTTTGGCGTCGAATGGGGCCAGGTCACGCTGTTCTTTCGTCGCCAATGAACGACCCACTGCGAGGCTGAATCATGAATATGCAAATGCTGACCGAACTGGCAGTGAAGGGTGAGATACGCGAGCTGGAGCTGCTGTCGCTGGAGGGCGGTTTCTACATCGCGCGCGTCAGGCTCGAGCATACGGCGATGACGCTGCTGGACGAGGATGCGAAACCGATGCGTATCGGCTCGACCACGCATTTGCGCGACCTGTTGCAACGGGTTCCGGCGTTTCCTTGTGTGCTGGTGCAGCACTGCGTCCACGATGAAATGTGCGGTACACGTGAAGGCCCCATCGGTGCGTTGCGTATTCCGTTTACGTTGGCCCAGTCCTTCTAGGGTGCATTTCATTCTTTGGCTGGCCTTCCCCTTGGTATGGGTGGGCTGGAAAGGGAAACCTACCGCACGCGATCCTGTGCCGCTTCTGTCAGTAACACCTCCTACACGCTAATTCTCTGCTCCCCACACTCCAAGTCAACGTCGATGGACAGATTCAAACGCCCATAGATCTGAAGGTCAGCGGTCCCGACAACCGCTTTTATATACATATAAAATATGCATAATTAAAACCTTCAGAATTCAATATGACGCCGCGAAAAACACACTCAATAAAGCAAGCACAACGGCTTGAGCCGGGCGGATACGGAACCGGTGTTTTATGACGAATCAGCACTGGTATGGCAAACCCATGTCCATGACGAGTATCGCTGGTGCATCATCGGGAAGGACGCGAAAGGAAGAATATTGGTGGTCGCCTATACCTATCGGGACCCGTATTTTGTGAGACCTATCAGCGCAAGACTCGCATCCAGAAATGAACGACGGAAGTATCTGGAGGCTTGAATCATGAAAGACGAATACGACCTCAGCAACACTAAACGCGGCGCTGTCGCCAGCAGTAAAGGCAAAACCCGGATCACCATCATGCTCGACGACTCAGTGATCAAGGCGGCTCGCGAAAGGGCTGAAAACGCCGGTACGGGTTACCAGACCGTCATCAACAACATTCTTCGGCAAGCGCTGATTTCTCAGGATGTTCATGATCTGGCGCCCACGCCTAAAAAACCGCTGAAGACACTTCAGGTCATCAACAGCGGAATCAGTCAATCCGAAGTGGAGGCGCTGGAACAGCAATTGATCGCCGTTGCAGGAGAGCTGAATCGCGTGTTGGGTACGCCTAAGCTCGGCAAACAGAAAAACAAACCCTCGCTGTGATAGATAAAGCCCTACGCCCTTCCAAATAAAGACAGCGAGGGGCAAGGCGAACAAGCACCGACTGCCGTAAGCCAAACCCGCTTAAACCTCGTTTCTTAAACTCCTTCGCACCTCCCACACCAACGGCAACGTCACCAGCAACATCCCCGCCAACACCATCACCGCCACCGGCACGCCCAGCGCATCGCCTACGCCCCCCATCAGCACCGGCGCCAGCGCTCCGCCGCCAATGGTGCCGGTGTAGAACAGCGCAAAGGCCCGTTCCCGTTTGCCGGGGCTGACCAGGTCCGGCACGGCGCCGTACAGCACCGACGAGGTGCCATTGAGCACCAGCCCCAACACCGGCAACATCAGCATCAGCCCAGCCAGCGGCAGATACAGCGCGGCGACGATCAGCAGCGCCGTGCTGGTTTCCGTCAGCCAGACGGTTTTCATCATGCCGATACGCACGCCGAGATAGCCGCAGAACAGTTTGCCGAATGCACCGCCGATGAACAGCAGCGTCAACGCCAGGCCGATACCGGCCGTGCCCGCGCCTTTGGCTTGCAGCAGGAACGGCAGGAAGGTGAGAAAACCCATTCGCACGGCGCTGTCGATAGTGCCGGTAAGGATCAATGCGCGCAGGCCGGCGGCGGAGCCGGTTGCGGTGCAAGGCTGGGGCTTGGTTGTGGATGCGGCTGCGTGTGGCTGACCGGGGATCAGCCACCACAGCAACCCCGCCGCCGCCAGGCCGAGCAGCCCCAACAGTGTGGCGCTGGCCCGCCAACTGATCAGCGTGAGCAACAGGCCAACCAGGCCGGGAATCAGGGTTTTGCCGATGTCGCCGGAAAAGTTGTAGTGGGCCAGCGCTTGCTTGACGCCACCACCCTCCTCATACGCGTCCGTGATCATCGAGGAAGCCAGCGGGTGCTGGGTGCTGGCGCCCAGGCCGCCAAGCAGCAGCGCCAACAACAGCACGGTCAACCCGCTGGCTTGCCCGGCCAACAGGTAAGCGACACCCGCCAGCACGGTGCCGCCCACCAGCATCGGAGTACGCCCCCAGCGTGTGGCGGCGCGGCTGGCCATCAGTTGGAACACCGCCATCATCCCGGAATAGGCGCCGCGCAACAGGCCGATCTGGACGTAGGACAAGGCGAATTGAGCTTGCCAGATAGGCAGCAGAACGTAGATCACATCGGTGAGGCCATCGTGTACGGCATGGGCGCTGCAGCCGGCGATGAGCGCGCGGCGGCGGGTGGATGTTTCAGCAGCAGGCAAAGCGACGGTGTCGTTCATGGTGTGCGGATCAATTGAGGTTTAAGGGGCTTCCAGCCAGTCAAGGCGATCAGCAACGTCAGCAGTTGGAACACGATGATCAGCGCCACACACCCGGCCCAGCCCCAGCGCTCCCAGATCAGCGCCGGGACGACGGCCCCGCAACTGCCGCCCAGGTAGTACGCGGTGAGATAGACCCCCACGGCCCCCGCCTTGTTCTCGCGAGCGCTGCCGGCAATGAACGCATTGGCGGCAGCCTGGGCCAGAAACACACCGGTAGAACTGAGCGCCAGCCCGATCACGATGCACCACAGCGACGGCATCAGGGTCAGCGCCGAGCCGCTGATGCCAAGCACCGCCGCGACACTCAGCAGTTCGGCGGGTGGGCGTGCTTTGCTCAGGCGCCCGGCGATGGGGATCACAACCAGGGCCAGCAAGAACACCATGTACAGCGTTCCCAAGGCCGCAGGCCCCAAGTTAAAAGGCGGTAGGCCAAGGTACAAACCTGCGTAGGTAAACGCCGCAACCTGGGAAAACAGCACGCAAAAACCTACGGCATACGCCGCCACCAAGGGTTTGCGAAACAGCCCCGACGAAAACGCTTCAACCTGCATCGCTCGCGGCCGACCGGCGGGCAGCAGAAACTGGATAAACCCGCCCACCATCAGGCTCAACACGGCCAGCAGCTCAAAGGCTTCGCGCCAGCCCACGTACTCGGTCATCACACCGGTGACGAACCGCCCCGCGAACCCTCCCAACACGGTGCCCGCGACATACAGGCTGGTGACTTCAGTGACCGTCCCACCACGCCAGCGCTCGCCGATATAGGCCACGCTGGTGGCGAATACCACCGGAATCAACATGCCTTCGACAAAGCGCCACATCAGCACTTCGGCGAAGCTATCGGCATAGGCAGTCATCAACGTCGGCAGCGCCAGCAGCAGCGCGGCCGTGCTGATCACGCTGCGCGGCTCCAGGCGTGCGGTCAGGCGGCTGACGAAAGGTGCACTGATCGCCACCGCCAGCGTGGTCACGGTGATGCTCCAGCCCGCCGTCCTGGCGCTGATCTGAAAGTGCGCGGCAAACGTCTGCAGGATGCTCTGGGTCGCATACAGGTTGAGAAACGCCGCGCAGCCACACAGGAACAGGGCAAGGCGGGCACAATGCAGGCGCGCGTTCATGAAACCTCTCGTTTTATTTTGAAAGGTCTTTATAGAATGGCGGGCGGGGCTTAAACCAATACCGAATTCGCACCGATTGATACCCAAGGATCAGGATGCTCGACCTACGCAAGCTGCGTTACTTTCTGATGGTCGCCGAAGAATTGCATTTCGGCCGCGCCGCCCTGCGTCTGCACCTGGCCCAGCCGCCATTGACCCGGCAGATTTCCGCGCTGGAGGCAGAGCTGGGTTTCAAACTGTTCGATCGCACCAGCCGCACGGTCGCCCTCACCGCCCAGGGCCGGGCGTTTTTGCCCTATGCCCGGGGTGTGCTGGAACAGGTCGAATTGGCCCACGTCATCGCCGGCAAACTCGCGGCCGGAACGGCCGGGCAATTGGCGTTGGGGTATGTCAGTTCAATCGCCCTGTCGGATCTGTTCAGCCAGGCGATCCAGGCTTTCGCGCAACGCTTCCCGGATGTGCAATTGACCCTGGTGGAATGCGCCTCCGGCAGCCTCGGCGCGCAGGTCGCCGATGGGCGGCTGGATATCGGCTTGAGCCGGCTGTTACCGCAAAACGACCACGTGCAGGCGCTGTCGCTGGGCGAAGAGCGGCTGGTGGCGGCGGTATCCAGCGACAGCCCGCTGGCCGAGCAGGCAACCGTCAGCCTGGCGCAGCTCTGCGCGTACCCGGTGATACTGTTTCCCGCAGACTACGGGTCAGGGCTGAACCAGACCGTCGAGCAGCTTTATCGCCAGCATGGCGTGCCCCTGCGCGCGGGGCCAACGGGGCGCCAGATCACCTCGATCATCGCCCTGGTGGCCGCCGGGCAAGGGGTGGCCTTGGTGCCGGCCTGCACGCAGAGCTTGATGAACAAGGGCGTGACGTACAGGCCGTTGGTGGAGGTGGATGCGTGTGCGCGGTTGTTGGTGCTGACCCCGACTGAAAGACCGAGTGCATTGGTTGATGCGTTTCTCTCCGTCATCGGAGAAGCGTCACTCCTGCGAAAACCCCAGTAATACCTCTGACCGACGCCCGTCCTGCGCGCTCATACGCTTGATTCGCCCCCCACCGAACTATCGCTCACCGACCGCTGGTAGGTAGAGTGTTGATAATTTATCTTCAGTGGTTATAGCCACCACCAACACACACCACAAGGAGGTGCTGTGGATAGCCGATATTTAATAGGCCATATCGTCGCCGACGGCTGGTATCTGGTGCGCGTCAGAGGTAGCCATCACCCCTTCAAGCACCCGACGAAACCGGGGCTGGTGACAATTCCTCATCCGAAGAAGGACTTGTTGGACAAGACCGCCAAAAGCATGTTGAAACAGGCACTGCTGAGTTAACTGTCCTTGGAGGACAACGAACGTGCTGTACCCCATCGCAATTTCTACTGGTGACGAAGACCATGCCTGGGGCGTGGAAGTCCCGGACATTCCTGGTTGCTACTCCGCCGGTGACGACTTGGACGACGCCATGGCCATGGCCCGTGAAGCGATTGAAGGCCACTTCGAAATTCTCGCCGAAGACGGTGCGCCGATTCCCAGCGCGCAGAAAGTCACCCTGCATGCAGCCAACCCCAAGTACGCTGGTTGCATGTGGGCAGTGGTGGACATCGATGTCACCAAATACCTGGGCAAGGCGCAGAAACTCAACATCACCCTGCCAGGCTATTTGCTCAATCGTATCGATGAATACGTACTGCACCATCCCGAGGAAAAAAGCCGTTCGGGGTTCCTCGCGTCCGCAGCGCTCAAGGTGCTGCAACAGGATCGATAGCGGCATCTGAATGCGCCGACAGACTCGTTCCGGCGGAATTTGACCGCAAGAAACGTAGTTTTCCTCCAGGTCGATGGAACTACCGTAGCGCTGTACCCTTTTACGTCCGTTCTCCGAGGAGCCCGTTGATGGCCTACGAATACACACTCATGCCCTCCCCCGTCGGCGAACTGACCCTGGTGTCCCGCCATGGCAAACTCAGCGCCATCCTATGGGAAACAGAGCGCGCGAACCGTGTACGCCTGGGGGAATTGCGCGAAGTGAAAGACAACCCCGTGCTGTTGGAAACCGAGCGCCAGTTGCAGGAATACTTCGCCGGTGCCCGTCATCGGTTCGAGCTGGAGCTGGACTTCACCGGCACCGACTTTCAGAAACAAGTCTGGCAGGCACTGCTGACCATCCCCTTCGGCGAAACCCGCAGCTACAGCCAGATCGCCCAGCAGATCGGCAACCCGAAAGCCGTGCGCGCCGTGGGCGCGGCCAATGGGCGTAATCCGATCTCGATCATTGCGCCGTGCCATCGGGTCATTGGCGCATCGGGCGGCTTGACAGGGTTTGCCGGCGGGCTTGCGGCCAAGCAGTATCTGCTCGCACTGGAAGGCACAGGCCAGGCGGAACTGCGGTTCTGAGTGCGCCGGCGACCAGGACCGACTTGAACCCGGCATAAAAAAACGGCGGTTGGATGGGCGCCAACCGCCGTTTTGCATATCGAGTGCAAGCCTCAACCGTCGCCTTGACGGCCTTTACCGTAGGTAGATGCCAGGGCGCGGGCCTTTTGCAGACGCTCTTCCAGCTTGGGCAGCGTCTCATCCACCAGCGCTTTTATTTCCGGGACATCCGACGCGGCACCTTCCTGCTTGAACAGCGCGATGGCGTCTTCGTTTTCCTTGACCTGTTGCGCGGTGTAGGCAGCATCGAAGGAATCACCGTCCTTGAGCTCGGGCATGAGGGTTTCGGCTTTGTCGACGATCTTCTCGCGCGGCGCCACGGGCAGGTCGAGCTTCTTGGCGATGGCCGCCAGATGCTGGTTGGCCAGGGTGCGCTCGTTGATCACCTCGATGGTGTAGTCCTTGATTTCCTGGGACGAGGTCTTGGCGTGGGCCATGCGGCTGGTTTCGATATCGGCCATGCCTTTGGCCGAAGCCTGCTCGATGAATTCAGCCGGCGACTGGGCGAAAGCATTGCTGGCGCCGAGGCCCAGCAGCATCGCGAAACTGGCGGTGCGTAACCGGATAGCCATGCGGCTCATGATGGGTTCCTCCAGGGCAAAAATAGGTGCGAGAACATACGCCCCGCTCTGAATTCGAATTTTAACCGCCGCAAAGGTTTAGAAAAAACTTGCCAGTGCGACGAACGGTCGCCGCCTCACGCCGGTTTACCGCCGAACAGGCCCGGCAACGCGTGGGCCAGCGCATTGATGGCGAAGCCGATGAACATCACCCCACAGAGCTTGGTGATGAGGATTTCGTGACGCTGATACACCGTGCGTACCCGCTGCGCGCCCACCACGCCGATCAGAATCGCGTAGGCCAACAGCCCACCGATAAAGCTCAGCAAGATCAACGATGGCAGCATCGCCCAGGTCAGCAACTCGGCACGGCTGGACAGCAAGGCGGTAAACGTAGCGACGGCCACCGGGTAGGCCTTGGGGTTGGTCAGGCCGAACAGGATGCCGTGCCAGAACGGATGCCGCGCCGCGCCCTGAGGTGCCTCACTGCTGCGGCGCTGGGTACGGATCGCGCGCCAGCCCAGCCAGAACAAGTACGCGCCACTGAGCACGCCCAGCACATCGAACGCAGTGCTGCCGACTTCCCGCGCCCCCACGATCGCAATCAGCGCGGTGCTGCACCACAGCACATCGCCGAGCAAATGCCCGCACAGAAAACCGGCCCCGGCGCGACGCCCCCGGGCCGCGCCGATACCGAACACGGCCAACACCCCCGGGCCAGGCGTAATACCGTAGATAAAACCCGAAGCGAGGACGGCGAGCAGCAAGGATGGGGTCATGGGCGTGGCTCTGACTGACGGTTGAGAGGTGGAAGGATTCTGCACGTTCCCGCGCTACGGGTAAAACTGCATGCCGGCATAAGGCTTGGCGCGACAGGCTTGCAGGCGCGAGGCCAGATCACCGACATGGGCTTCGAGCTTGTGGCCATCGGGGTCGAGAAAATAGAACGAAGCGCCCTCGCTGCGGTTGTCGCGCCACTCTGCTACGCCGGCGGCACGCAGGCGTTGCACCAGCGCGGCGAAGTTGCTCGCGCCTACCGTGAAGGCAAAGTGGGTGTATTCAGCCGCCGGCACCGACGGGCGCAGTGGGTCGAGGCACAGGCACAGCCACAAGCCGGGCAATGACAGGTAGGCGCCGTTGTCCCAGGTGGCGTCGAGGCGAAGTTGCAGCAGGTCATGGTAGAAGCTGACGCTGCGCGGCAGATCGGTGACGGCCAGGGTCAAGTGGTTGAGGCCGGTGAGCATGGGGTCGTTCCTGTTAGTGGCAACCTTCGGACAATACACCCTGCACCTGCGCCTTCAACCACTGCAACCCCGAATCCCCACCCCGCCGCGCATGCCACGCCAGCTCAAAGGCGAACGACGGAATATGAAACGGCGGCGGCACCGTCGACAGTTGCTCACGGTCGATGTTGAGCACGCCCCTCGACGAGACGGTCAGGATCAGGTCCGTGCCCTCGATCAACTGCGGCGCCACGCCCCAATGCGGCAGGCTGATCGCCACATGCCGCCGCTCACGGATCACACTCAGTGCCCGCTCGATTTCCGGGGTGCCGCTGCCGCGCATTTCCAAGAGCACATGGGGCCGCGACAGGTAGGTGGGCAGGTCGAGCGTGCCGCTGGGTGGCAGGCTGGCGCGGTCGACCAGGCAGGTGTAATGCTCTTCGAATAACGGCGTAGTCCGCAATTCAGCAGGCATGTCAGGGAAGACCCCGGCAGCCAGGTCGATATCGCCGCTGAGCACGCCGTCCACCATGCCTTCGCGGCTGGCCTGGATGATCTGCAGATCGATGCCGGGCGCTTCACGGCGCAAGGTTCGCACCAGCCCCGGCAGGAAAATCGCCGCGCTGTAGTCCGACATCGCCACGCGAAACTTGCGCGTGGCCGAGGCCGGATCAAAGCGATTCGGTGCCAGCAGCGCCTGCACCTGGGCCAAGGCCTGCGCCAACGGTATCGCCAACTCCAGCGCGCGGGCAGTCGGCAGCAACCTGCCGCCGTGACGCACCAGCAGCGGATCACCAAGCATGTCGCGCAGGCGCGCCAGAGCGTGGCTGACCGCCGGCTGGCTCAGGTGCAAACGTGCAGCGGCGCGAGTGACGTGCTGCTCGCTGAGCAAGGCGTCGAGGATCACCAACAGGTTGAGATCGATGCGGCGCAGATCATTCATCAGCTGCATGCCCTGCATAAAAACTTGGAATTTAAATTTGCGCGACGAATAGCCTAGAGTCCAGCAAAACCTCTGGGAGATTCAACATGACGACGTTGCAGTGGGCAGGTTTATTGCTTTTGGCGGTGATCGCCGGGGCGGTGGTGCCGTTTCAAAGCGCGATCAATGCCAACCTCGGACGCGGGCTCGGTCACCCGTTGTGGGCAACGCTGGCGTCGTTGCTGGTGAGCATCATCGTGCTGCTGCCAGTGATCATCGCCTTGCGCCTGCCGTTGCCGAGCCTGGCGTTTATCGGCAAGGCGCCGCTGTGGATGTGGGCCGGCGGTGCATTTGGCGTGTGCTTTATCTCGTTGGCGTTGATGTTGCTGCCCAAGCTGGGCGCATCGGGCTTTATCGCGCTGGCCATGGCCGGGCAACTTCTCGCCTCGCTGCTGCTCGATCACTTCGGCCTGTTCGGCCTGGTGGAACGCCCGCTGACAACGCCCCGGGTACTGGGCGCGTTGCTGTTGATCGGTGGCGTCGCGTTGATTCAGTTCAGCGCCACCCCCGCCCGCGCACTCGCGACGACGAGCTGATCAGCGGTTGTTCAGAGAGGCCAGGCGATGGATCTCGGCTTGCTCCACCACCGGCTGTGGTGCGCCGTGACGCACCGCCGCCAACATCGCACGGCCAACGGTCTCGGTGCTGACTACCCAACCTGGCTTTATCCGACGCACCAACGAGAGCAACGGCCCGAGTACCGTATAGAACAACGCGTACAACGGCGTCTTCGAACGCACGTCGTGCAACGGCTGAATCAGCCCTGGCCGGAACACATACACCGCCTTGAACGGCAGGCGCAGCAAGGCATTTTCGGTCTTGCCCTTGACCCGCGCCCACATCGACTGGCTCGTTTCGGAACTGTCGGTGCCGGCGCCGGACACATAGATAAACGTCATTTGCGGATTGAGCCGCGCCAGAGTGCTGGCGGCGACCAGGGTCAGATCATAGGTAAGATGGGTATAGCGGGTTTCATTCATCCCTGCCGATGAAACACCGAGGCAAAAGAAGCAGGCATCGAAACCTTGCAGCAAGTTCTCCAGAGCCTGCAAATCCAGCATGTCCGCGTGCAGCACCTGATGCAGTTTGGCGTGCTCCAGGGTCAACGGCGTGCGGCCGACGGCGACGACTTCCTGCACGTCGGCGGCCAGCAGGCACTCGCGCAGAACGCCTTGACCGATCATGCCAGTGGCACCGAATAACAGAACTCTCATCAAATCCTCCTTCATCCCGCTAGATTTACCTAGCCGACAGACAAGTCTTTTGAACGCTATCGGCACATCCGTTTGCACGCTGACACCTTACCTAATCGCGTGACGCACAACCTGAATAAATTGCATGCCCCCACGAAAACGCCACACTCTAATACTCCTCTGACGCAAAGGGCACGGATTAGAAAGCGTCTATCGAGACATCTATTCGCCATCATAAAAAGTAGGACCTTACTCACACAAATAACTCCATTTTGAGTTACGAGTACGGGAAATGTCTGACTTATTTCACAATGGTTTCCCCGCTACTGTTTTCCGCCAACGCCCAAGGACGAATAGGCAAATGGAAAACACATCATTCACAAACAAATTTTCAAACTACAAAAAACTAATTGAGCTGGCTGAAACAGACTGGCACTTTGCAAAGACAGGCAGAATATGCGAACTCAACGTCACCATCAAAAACAACAACTACCTGACCGACCAGCACGGACGTGAATTCCATCACTTCTGCACAACCTCATATCTCGGCCTTGATTATCATCAAGACATAATAGAGGGAGCGATTTGCGGAATAAGGGAGGCTAAAACCCTCCGAATTGCAAACTCAAAAAACCGATGCAAACTTGAAATCCTGGAACGGTACGAACAGGAGCTTTCGACTCTATTCGACTCCATCTGCTTGAGTACTTTATCGTGCAGTTCAGCCAGCTCGGGGCTACTCCCCTTGCTCGCCAGCGGAGTGCTTACAAATAACTGTTCGCCAACAATGGTTTTCGACAAGCATTCTCACTATTCCATGAACCATATCAAAGCCTCATGCGCTGATGAGACCGAAGTTAAAACAGCGCCACACAATGATCTTTCCTTCATTGAGGAATTATGTAAAAAACGAAAAAAGGTCGCCTATGTATGCGATGGAATATATAGCATGGGCGGAATTGCGGACATCGATGGGTTACTTTATTTGAAATCGCGTTACGGACTATTTCTTTACATGGACGACTCCCATGCGCTATCGGCATTCGGAGAGAGAGGAAGAGGTTTCATCCGGCCGCGCATACAAACGCTAGACGATCAGACGTTAATTGTAGCCTCTCTAGGTAAATCCTTTGGTGCTAGTGGGGGATTAATCATGTTTGGTAGCGAAAGACAAAAGAGCCTGATGCACCGATACGGAGGCCCTAGCAACTGGTCTCAAAGCCTAAATTCGGCAGCTATAGGTGCAGGACTAGCCTCAATAAAAATACATCAAACGGAAGAACTGTGTTCACTTCAAGAGAAACTCCTACTCAACATAAAATTATTTGACAGCCTGATACATACCGACCAATCCGGTACAGATGCTGCAATACGGCTGATCACCTGTGGCAAAGCGGAAAAAGCAAACACCCTCACCATTCATCTTGCGGAAAAAGGCTTTTTTACATCCTCCGTATTTTTCCCAGTGGTGCCAAGAGGAAAAGCTGCAATACGCGTCACTCTTCGAGCAGACATGGACCCTGCGACAATAATATTATTTTGCTCGTACCTCACCACTCTACTGAACAAGCACGAAATCAATAATTAACACTCACATCAGCTAAAAAACAACATTCACTTACTCGCATTGATTATTAACCCCTCTAAAAACCAGGCACCTGTGAACACCACGATAATCAGATAAGACGCATAACAATCCCCTTGAAACCTGGAGTGAAGGACAATACTTATTGAAAAATACCACCCCCCTAGCCCTCGCCTGCAGCGCCGCATTCCTTTCCCAAGTGGGCATCAGCAGCTACCTGCCGGCAGTCCCGGCCATCGCCCAGTCTCTACCGGCCGCCGAAGATCAGGTCGCCCTGGCCTTGGCAGCATATCTGGTGGGCATGGCACTTCCGATGTTGCTGTGGGGCAGCCTGGGCGAACGCTTTGGCAGAAAGCCGGTGTTGCTGGTGGCGCTGGCGGTGTATGCCTCGGCGAGTGTCGCGATTGCGTCGGCGTTCAATGTTGAGTCTTTTCTGGCACTGCGCCTGATTCAAGGCCTGGGCGCGGGCGGCATATCGGTGATGGCGCGAGTATTGGTGCGGGACAGTTTCAGCGGCACGCTGTTGGCCAAAGGCTTGTCGTGGTTGGGGATGACCTTTGTGATCGCCCTGGGCATCGGCCAATTCCTGGGTTCGCTGTTGCAGGCAGCATTTGGCTGGAAGGCGATCTTTTATAGCCTAGCGATCGGCGCCGTCATATTGATGCTGGTGTTGCCGCGCGTGATTTTTCCGACATTGGTGAAGGCCGATTCGTCGGCGTCAGCCTGGCGCATTTACACCCAGATTCTGCGACACCCCGCGTTCCTGCATGCAGCATTAGCGGGTGGGTTGGGTTATGCGGTGATCATTGCGTTCAACACCTGTGCGCCGATGATTCTGCTGGGGCGTTTCGACTGGAGTGCCGCGCAGTACGGCTGGCTGGGCTGGCCGATCAGCGGGGCGTATCTGGCGGGAGCGTTGATGGTCAATCGCTTCGTCGCGCACACGGGCCGTTTGATGATGATGGGCTGGGGCGTGGGGTTAGTGTTGCTCGGCACAGCGATCATGCTGCTTGGCAGTGTGTTTGCCAGCGGGCTCGCATTGCTGCTGTGGTTACCGTATTGCCTGGCGGTGCTGGGGCAATCAATGAGTTACCCCATCAGTTTGTCCGTGGCCAATGATGAGTCACCGATCAGCGGCTCCTACGCCATGGCGTTGAGCGGCTTTATGCATCAGTTGATAGCGGCATTGATCGGTGGTGTGGCAAGCCTGCTAGTGAGTCAGCAGGCATGGCCGTTGGCGCTGTTGTGCGTGGCCTTGGCGGGCGGCGCATGTGCGTGTGTCGCCTGCTGCCGGTCGGATCAGAACGCGCTGCGGAAAATCTCCTCAATCTGACGCTGATCAGCCCGGCGTGGGTTGGTCAGGCCGCAGGCGTCTTTCAACGCGTTGGTGGCCAGCAGCGGAATGTCCTGCAACTTGGCGCCCAGTTCGCGCAGGCCGGCGGGGATGTCGACGTCCTGGGACAGGGTACGGATGGCGGCGATGGCGGCTTGGGCGCCCTCTTCCGGCGAGTTGCCGTTGATGTCCGCACCCAGCGCACGGCCGACGTCGCTCAAGCGCTTGGCACTGACGCTGGCGTTGAAACTCTGCACATGGGGCAGCAATACCGCGTTGCACACGCCGTGGGGCAAGTCGTACAGGCCGCCCAGTTGGTGGGCCATGGCATGCACGAAACCCAGAGAGGCGTTGTTGAACGCCATGCCGGCGAGGAACTGCGCATAGGCCATGTTTTCCCGCGCGGCCTTGTCGGTGCCGTCGCGTACCGCCAGGCGCAGGTTGGCGCTGATCAGTTCGATGGCCTTGATCGCGCAGGCGTCGGTGATCGGCGTGGCGGCGGTGGATACGTAGGCTTCGATGGCGTGGGTCAGGGCGTCCATGCCGGTGGCGGCGGTGAGGCCCTTGGGCATGCCGACCATCAGCGACGGGTCGTTGACCGACAGCAGCGGAGTGACGTTGCGGTCGACGATGGCCATTTTCACGTGACGGGTTTCGTCGGTGATGATGCAGAAACGGGTCATCTCGCTGGCGGTGCCGGCGGTGGTGTTGATGGCCACCAGCGGCAGTTGCGGCTTGCTCGATTGATCGACGCCTTCGTAGTCGCCGATATGCCCGCCATTGGTCGCGCACAGTGCGATGCCCTTGGCGCAGTCATGGGGCGAGCCGCCGCCCAGGGACACCACGAAATCACAGGCGCTCTGCTGCAACAGCGCGAGGCCTTTCTCGACGTTGTCCACATTGGGGTTGGGCTTGGCGCCGTCGTAGATCACCGAATCGATGTCCTGCATCGCCAGTTTCTCGGCGATCATGCTGGCCACGCCCGCCTTCGCCAGGCCGGCGTCGGTAACGATCAGGGCCTTGCGAAAACCGTAGTTGCGAATGGCGACCATCGCGTCGTCAAGGCAGTCAGTGCCCATGATGTTAACGGCGGGGATGAAGAAGGTACTGCTCATGGCGAATCCTCAGAGGCGTTATGCCGACAGCATCAACGTTCATCACAGGGCCCACCTTGATCAGGATCAACCCTCGCTCGTGATAAAGTCACCGACCCGCCGATTTCGAGTAGACCCGCCGCGATGAAGGATTTTCAGGATATTGACGCCCACCTTGAAGACTGGAGCGCACTGCGCAGCGCCATCGACTTCAGTGGAATTCTGATCGGCAACGGCGCCAGCCGAGCGATTTGGGAAGACTTTGCCTACGACTCGCTGTTCGAAAACGCACGCACCGTTGAAGAAAAACCCTTGAGCCAATCCGAGCTGAGCGTGTTCGACGCCCTGCAGACCCGCAGCTTCGAGCAGGCCCTGAGCGCGCTGAAGACCACCAGCCGGGTCAACAAAGCCCTGGCGGTCAGTTCGGCGGCGCCGCGCAATCGCTACTACGCGATCAAGGAAGCATTGATCAACACCATCCACGCCGTACACATCCCGTGGCGCCTGGTGCAGCCGTCGACATTGGCGACGATCAACGCGGAACTGGCCAGCTACTCCACGGTATTCACCAGCAACTACGACTTGCTCAACTACTGGGCGATCCTGCACACCCCCGGCATCGACGACCTGTTCCGCAGCGCCGACGCCAGCTTCGACCTGCGCGACACCCGCACCGACGCCACGCGCATCCTCTACCTGCACGGCGGCCTGCACCTGGTGCGCAACCTCGACGGCACCGCACGCAAATTGCCGACCACCGACAGCACCCTGCTCAGCAGTTTTGCGATCAACAACACGATCAAGACCCTGGACGATGTGCCGTTGTTTGTCAGCGAGGGCAAGGTGGAAGAGAAGCTCAAGACCATCCGCAGCTCCGATTATCTGTCATTCTGCTACGAGCAGTTACTCGGCCATGAAGGGGCGCTGTGCATCTTCGGCCACGACCTGGGAGCGCAGGATAAACACTTGGTGGATGCGATTCGCCAGGCCCGGGTGACGACCCTGGCGATCGCGGTATCGGGGCGCAGCGATGGGTTTATCCGCCAGCAGAAGCGGCGGTATTCGCAGTTGTTCGATGGCAGTGGCGTGGCGTTGAGATTCTTTGCCGCGCGCAGCCATGCGCTGGGGCATCCGGCACTGTCGGTGCCGGTCGAACGCTGAGGTCCTGAGCCGCTTGCGCAGGGTCAGTGTATTTGCCTGGAGACAAACGACAATAATTCTCGATATCATTCACGACTTTTCTACGTCGTGCTTCGCCAAGAAGGATATCCATGTCGCGTCCCAAATCCGACCCGCTGTCGGACGATGCCTTTCGCGGGTTTTATGCAGACATTCTGTATTTCCTGCGCAAGCGCACGGACAACGCCAGCGACGCGGCAGACATGACCCAGGATGTCTTCACCCAATGGCTGGACTACCGCGACCGGGCCAAGGTCGAGCAGCCACGGGCGTTTCTGTTCCAGATGGCGCGCAACCTGTTGCGCGATCACTGGCGCAAACAGAAGGTACGGCAGGCCGTCCACGCCGATCAGGTTGAAAGGGATGCCGAGCCGGTCATTGACGAGCACAACCCGCCGATGGCCGCCGCGCTTCGCTTGCAACGCCTGGAACAGTTGAAAGAAGTCCTCGCCGAACTCTCGCCGCGCAGGCGAGAAGCCCTTATGCTGCATCGCTTCGAAGGCTTGAGCCAGGCGCAGATCGCCGAGCGCATGGGTATTTCGACCAGCATGGTGGAAAAGCACATCGCTTTTGCCCTGCTGCATTGCAAGCGACGCCTTCAACCTGACCCCGGCACGGAGCAGCCAGCATGAACCGCCTGAGCGACATCGACGCCCCGGACATCGAAACGAGCGACGCCGTCGATGCCCAAGCCGCCAGCTGGTTTGCACGCAACCGCAACGCCACCGCACGCGCCGACCGCAAGGCCTTCGCCGCCTGGCAGGCGGTGCCGGCCCATGCCCAAGCCTATGCCGAATTCGAACAACTGTGGGCCGACCTCGCCCAGTTGCAGCAACTGAACACGCCCGTGGCGCTGCCCAAGCGCACCGCCGTGATCTGGCGCCCGGCCCTGGCCGTGGCGGCCGCCCTGCTCTGCGCGGTACTGACCACGCCCCTCGGCGCGCCGCGCGAGTTGTATCACACCCAGGTCGCAGCCCACGCCAAGGGCATGCGTACCCTGAACCTGCCCGATGGCAGCCGCCTCTACGTGAATGCCAACACCCGCCTGCGCGTGGACTTCAGCGCCCACCAACGCATCGTTCACCTGGACAAGGGCCAGCTGTATATCGAAGTGGCGGCCGACAAGGAATGGCCGCTGTACGTGCAAGCCGGCGAAGCGACGGTGCGCGTGGTGGGCACCGCTTTCGATGTGCGACGCGGCCAGCAGCAACTGGTGGTGAGTGTTGCCCACGGCCAGGTGGCGTTCGCGCCGGATGCGACCAAACCGGTCGCGTTGCTCGGCGCCCAGCAACGCGCCAGCTTCGACTACGCCAAGGGCACCGTGCAACAACAAACCCTCACCGCCGAGGAGGTTGCCGACTGGCGCAGCGGGCATTTGTCGTTCCGCAATCGCGAGCTGGCCAGCCTGATCGATGAGTTGAGTTTGTACCGTCCCCAACCCCCGCTGCAGGTGAGTCACGCCGTGGCGCACCTGAAGGTGTCAGGCAACCTGGATGTGCATGACCCGGATGCCTTGCTCAACGCCCTGCCCGCCTTGTTGCCGGTGAAAACCGTGACCTCGGCCGATGGCATTGTCCGGATCGAACCCCGAAAATAACCCCGAAGCAGACACATGAGAATATTTTTCATTCGCATGTGTGGTTTTTTTCCTCAGCCCCGTCTTCCTCCTGATTGTGTTCGATCCGCACACCTTTTTGGCTGTTTGGCCACCCCGGGGGATTTCATGTTTCGCGCGCCTTGCCACGCTTCGCACCTGCTTTTTCGACCGAGCCTAATGGCGACATGCCTGGCCTTCAGCCTCAGCGCCCATGCGCAGTCGTTCACACTGCAACTGCCCGCCCAGGCGTTGGCCACGTCCCTGAGCCAGGTCGCGCAACAGGCGAAAATCCAGCTGCTGTTCGATGAAAAGCAGCTCAAGAACGTCCAGGCGCCGGCGCTCGACGGTGACTTCACCGCAGAAGTGGCGATTCGTACCCTGTTGAACAATGGCGCGTTCACCCTGATCAAGGTCGGCAGCACCTACGTCGTGCGCCCCGATGAGGGCAAGACCACCAGCAGCGGCGCGATCCAGCTGGACGCCTTGAGCGTGATCGGCACCGGCAATCAAGTCGACTCCAGCACCGTTGGCCGCTCGACCCTGAGCCAGGCGGACATCGACCGCTACCAGGCCAACAACATCCCCAGCCTGCTGCAGACGTTGCCTGGGATCAGCCAGGGCGGTTCGCTCAAACCCGGCGGCCAGACCATCAACATCCGCGGTTTCGGTGACGCCGAAGACGTCCCGCTGACCGTCGACGGCGCCACCAAGAGCGGCTTCGAGCGCTACCAGCAAGGCACGGTGTTCATCGAGCCCGAGCTGATCAAGAGCATCGAAGTGGAGAAAGGCCCCAACTCGCCGTTCAGCGGCAACGGCGGTTTTGGCGGCACGGTGAACATGACCACCAAGGATGCCCCGGACCTGCTCAAGGACGGCCGCAACAGCGGCGCGATGCTCAAGTACGGTTATTCCAGCAACGACCACGAACAGGTCTACAGCAGCGCCGTGTATGGCCGCACCGACGATGGCCGGTTCGACGCCCTGGCCTACCTGACCCAGCGCGACGGCGGCGACATGAAGGTGGCCGCCAAGTTGCCCAACGAGAACAACCAGTACCCGATCAACCCCCAGCGCCTGCCCAACACCGCCCAGGATGTGGACGGCAAGCTGTTCAAGGTCAACGCGCACTTCACCGATGAGCACAGTGTCGGCCTGTCTTACTCGAGCGCCCGCAGCAACCGGTGGACGCCGTTTTCCGCCGCGAGCTACCCGACGCCACCAACCCAGGCCAACATCGACCGCTACGGCTACGAAGGCGCGTTGAAACGTTTCCTGGCCAACCGCGACACGCTCGACACCACTTGGTCGGGCAAGTATGAATACCAGCCCCTGGACAACCCGCTGGTGGACCTGACCGTCAAATATTCACAGTCCGACACCCAGCAGACCGACGAGCGCGACGCCACCGCGTTTTTCCAGTTGGCCACCGGCGGGCGCAAGATGGACACCGCCTACACCGACAAACATCTCGACATCCGCAACGTCAGCCTGTTCGACACCGGGCCGTTGCAACACGCGCTGACGGTCGGCGGGCAAATCCGCAAGCACACCCGCGAAACCGAGATGTGGATGCCCGGCGCCACCTACAACACGCCGCGCTACAACTATGGGCATTTCCAGCCGAGCTTCATGCCCCATGGCAAGGTGGATACCAACAGCTTCTTCATCCAGGATGCGCTGACCCTGGGCGACGTGACCGTCACGCCATCGCTGCGCTACGACCATGTGCGCAACCGCGGCGAGGCCAACGATGCGCCGTACTACAGCAACCCCGACCCGGCCGTCGGCCACGACTACAGCGATCGCACCTACACCGGCTGGTCGCCGCGCCTGGCGCTGTTCTGGACCGTCACCCCGAACGTCGCCCTGTTCGCCAACTGGAGCCAGACCTGGCGCGCCCCGGTGATCGACGAACAGTACGAAGTGCAGGGCCTGGGCAGCCGCACCGCCACCAGCGTCGACCTCGACCCCGAGCGCATCACCTCGATCACCGTGGGCAACATCACCCGCTTCGACAACCTGATCGCCCAGGACGATAACCTGCAACTGCGCACCACCCTGTTCCACAACAAAGTCGAAGACGAAATCTTCAAGGCCACGGGCGTGGGCTGCCAGAACCAGGCTATCAACGGCGGCACCATCGCCACCGCGTGCCCGCCGGGGCCGAGGTCCAATTACCGCAACATCGGCGGCCTGACCATCAAGGGTTTCGAGCTGGAATCGTTCTATAACTCCACCTACCTGTTCGGCTCGGTGTCGTTCGCCTACGCCACCGGCAAGCACGAAGGCGCCTACACCAACCCATGGGGCCCGGATGTGTCGGCCCGCGACATTCCACCGACCAAATGGGTGCTGGTCATGGGCACCCACATCCCGGCCTGGGATGCCCAGGTGGGATGGATGGGGCAATTCATCGGCGCGACCGATCGCCTGCCCAGCGATAAATACTCCGGCGGCCCCGGCTCCGGCGTCGGCGACTTGTTCTACGACCAGTACGGCAACAAGCGCTACAACACCCAGGGCCTGTTCGCCAAATGGGCGCCGCAACAGGCTTACCTGAAAGGCACCGAGGTGAACTTCACCGTGGACAACCTGTTCAACAACAACTTCCGTCCGGCGCTGAGCGGCGACCGTGCCTACACCAAGGGGCGCGACGCGAAGATCAGCGTGACACGGTTCTTCTGACAGCGGCCTAGCGGTTGCGCACCAGGCTCAACTCGGCCGTCGGTGTGCGCTGCTTGCTCAAGTAGCGGGTACAGCTGACGCGCAGAAACGAGGCAAAGTTGACCACCTCGCCGCGGTAGTCCATGACTTCCTCGTACAGCTTGGTGATCAGTTGATTGGTGGTCATGCCATCCACGCTGGCGATTTCTCTGAGGATGTCCCAGAACTGGTTCTCCAGGCGCACGGTGGTGACGACGCCGCAGATGCGCAGGGAGCGCGAGCGAGACTCATAGAGAATCGGGTCGGCCTTGACGTACAGCTCGCACATGGCGATGACCTCCGTTGCTTACAAGGTGATTGTCGTGCCCAGCAGGCCGAGGAACCCGGCCAGCCAGCTTGGGTGCGCCGGCCAGGCCGGCGCCGTGACCAGATTGCCTTGAACGTGGCTGTGGGTCACTGGAATATCGATGAACGAACCGCCCGCCAGGCGCACTTCCGGGGCACAGGCCGGGTAGGCACTGCACTCGCGACCGGCGAGGATACCGGCCGCCGCCAGCAGTTGCGCGCCATGGCACACCGCAGCAATCGGCTTGCCGGCTTGATCGAAGGCGCGCACCAGTCGCAGGACTTTTTCATTCAGGCGCAGGTATTCCGGCGCACGACCACCGGGCACCAGCAGCGCATCGTAGTCGGCGGCTTCGACCTGGGCGAAATCCGCATTCAGGGCGAACAGGTGACCGGGCTTTTCGCTGTAGGTCTGATCGCCTTCAAAGTCATGGATCGCGGTTCGCACGGTCTCGCCGGCCGACTTGTCGGGGCACACCGCATGGACGATATGACCGACCATCAGCAGCGCCTGGAAGGGCACCATCACTTCATAGTCTTCGACATAATCGCCGACCAGCATCAGGATCTTTTTCGCAGCCATGGGGCATTCCTCCAGTTCAACGGTTGGGCAGACAAGAGTAGTCAAGATAGGCGCGTGCCGACGGGCCGGGTAATCCCCCGCTACTACAACTGTACGGATCAATCCGCACCCAGCTGTAGACCCCCGATTCGCGGAGGTTGTGGCTAGATGATCGTCCACTTCCGACCACTCGATTCCGGTTCCCGCCATGAACTCGCGCGAAAACACCGGCATGGCCCTCGGCCTGCTGGGCGTCATCATCTTCAGCCTGACCCTGCCCTTCACGCGTATCGTGGTGCAGGAAATCCACCCGCTGCTCAACGGTCTGGGCCGTGCGTTGTTCGCTGCGATCCCGGCGGCGGCGCTGTTGCTGTGGCGCCGCGAGCGCTGGCCGAGCTGGCGCCAGGTGCGCGGCCTGTGCCTGGTGATTGCCGGGGTGATCTTGGGCTTTCCGGTGTTGTCGGCGTGGGCCATGCAGACGCTGCCGGCGTCCCACGGCGCGCTGGTCAATGGCCTGCAACCCTTGTGCGTGGCGCTGTACGCCGCGTGGCTGTCCCACGAACGGCCGTCAAAAGCCTTCTGGGCCTGCGCCGCCTTGGGTAGCGCGCTGGTGCTGAGTTATGCGTTGATCAGCGGTGCCGGCAGTATTCAAGCGGGGGATCTGTTGATGCTCGGCGCGATTGCCGTGGGCGGCCTGGGTTATGCCGAAGGTGGGCGCTTGGCCAAGGAGATGGGCGGCTGGCAGGTGATCTGCTGGGCGCTGGTGCTGTCGACGCCGCTGTTGATCGGCCCGGTGGCTTACCTGGCGGTGCAGCATCAAGGCGCGATTTCCATGGGCACCTGGTGGGCGTTCGGTTATGTGTCGCTGTTCTCGCAGTTCCTGGGGTTCTTTGCGTGGTACGCCGGGTTGGCCATGGGCGGCATTGCGCGGGTCAGCCAGATTCAGCTGTTGCAGATCTTCTTCACCATCGCGTTTTCGGCGTTGTTCTTTGGTGAACACATCGAGCCGATCACCTGGCTGTTCGCCTGCGGGGTGATCGTGACGGTGATGCTGGGGCGCAAGACTGCGGTGCAGCCCGCGCCAATTACAAAGGCCAATGCGATTTAACGGTGGGAGGGGGCTTGCCCCCTCCCACATTGGCTTCGTGTTCAGCCGAGGTAACCGTCGGTACGCAACAGGGTTTCCAGGCAGTGCTCGGTGATGTGATAGAACTCCTTGAGCGCCTGAATCTTGTCCAGTAGCTGCGCGTTGTCCACCGGTTCGGCGCGTTTCACCGCAAGGATCATCTTGTTCTTGTTGGTGTGTTCCAGGGAGATGAACTCGAACACCTTGGTCTCATAACCGCAAGCCTCCAGGAACAAGGCGCGCAGGCTGTCGGTGACCATTTCCGCCTGCTGGCCCAGGTGCAAACCGTATTGCAGCATCGGCTTCAGCAGCACCGGGCTCTGGATCTGCAGGCGGATCTGTTTGTGGCAGCACGGCGAGCACATGATGATCGACGCGCCGGAACGGATACCGGTGTGGATCGCATAATCGGTGGCGATGTCGCAGGCATGCAGGGCGATCATCACGTCCAGCTCGCTGGGCGCGACGCTGCGCACGTCGCCGCAGGTGAACACCAGCCCCGGGTGTTCGAGGCGGGCGGCGGCGGCGTTGCACAAGCTGACCATGTCTTCGCGCAGTTCAACACCGGTGACCTCGGCCTCGACATTGAGGGTGTTGCGCAGGTAGTCGTGGATGGCGAAAGTCAGGTAGCCCTTGCCCGAGCCGAAATCAGCGACGCGCACCGGTTGGTCCAGCCTCAGCGGGGACGCGATCAGCGCATGGCTGAACACTTCGATGAACTTGTTGATCTGCTTCCACTTGCGCGACATCGACGGGATCAGCGCGTGCTTGGCGTCGGTCACGCCCAGGTCGGCGAGGAACGGCCGGCTCAGGTCGAGGAAGCGGTTCTTCTCGCGGTTGTGCTCGGCCGACGGCGCCTCACGCAATTGCTGCGGCTTGCTTTTGAACAGCGAGCTTTTGTTCTTCTTGCTGTATTCCAGCTGGGCTTCGTCGGTCAGCGCCAGCAAGTGTGCGTTCTTGAACGAGGTCGGCAACAACTCGGCAATCGCCGCCACACCGTCGGCCACCGGGAGGTTCTTGGTGATGTCGCGGGTTTTGTAGCGGTAGACGAAGGACAGGCAGGGCTGCTCCTTGACCGTCACCGCCTTGATGATCAGCCGTTGCAGCTCGGCTTCCTCACCGACGTACTTGGCCAGCACCAGTTTGATAAAGGCGTTGTGCGCAAGGCTTGCGCTGAGCAGTTCGATGAACTGGGCGTGATGATCCGGCGCAGGGCGGGCAGGTTGAGCGGTGACGGACATGAACAAAAACGCCTCGGGCTGGGAATGCCGGGCATTTTAGGGGGGATGGGGGCTGAGGGCACGGGGTTATTTGATCAACGGTAAGATTGGGGGCCCCACCGCAGATCCAAATGTGGGAGGGGGCTTGCCCCCGATAGCAGTGGGTCAGCCATGAAGATGTTGACTGACTCACCGCCATCGGGGGCAAGCCCCCTCCCACATGGGTTATTCGAGCACGATCAGGCGATTGGGCAATTCATTGCGCGCGTGCGTCAGCGGCACATGCACCTTGAGCAACTCTCCGCTGGCTTCGATGCAGGCAATGAACCCGGCCAATGTCTGGCCCTGTTTCACCTGCTGGGTAAACGCCTTGACGATACCATCCCAACTGCTGTCATCCAGGCGTTTGGAAATCCCGTGATCCACCAGGATCTCCACATAGCGCTCGGCCTCGCTGACAAAAATCAACACCCCGGTGCCGCCCACCGTGTGGTGGAGGTTCTGCTCGAGGAACTGGCGCCGCGCCAGGTTCGACGCGCGCCAGTGGCGTACCGAGCGGGGGATCAAGCGGGTAGTGACTTTAGGCAGGCGAAACACCAGGCACAGCACGATGAATGTCGCCCACTGCGCCAACAACAAGGTGTACATGCTCAGGTAGCCCGAGAAGTAATGCACCACCCCCGGCACCACCAACGCGATCAGGCTGGCCCACAGCAATGGGATGTAGGCGTAATCGTCGGCACGCGCGGCCAGCACGGTCACCAGCTCGGCGTCGGTCTGTCGCTCGACCCGGGCGATCGCTTCGGCGACCTGGCGTTGTTCGTGTTCAGTCAGTAGTGCCATGGTTGTAAACGCTCGTTTTTAGTTATTGTCATCACCAGCCGCCCGAAGCCCCGCCACCGCCGAAACCGCCACCGCCGCCGCGAAAACCACCGCCACCGCCGCCGCCTCCCCCACCGCCACGGCCACTGCTGCTGAGAATCGCCAACAGGATCGCCCACACGGGCAGGCCCAGGCGATTGCACAGCCACAACACGCCGATCAGCAGGACGAACAAGCCGATGGAAAACCCCGGATTATCCTTGGCGAAGTTGGCATCCGCCACATGGGCCGGCACCGCCAGCGGCTCGCCGCCCACCACCTGGATCATCGCGGCGACGCCGTCGCTGATGCCCTGGCTGAACTTGCCGGCCTTGAACTTGGGCGCAATCACCTGATTGATGATCACCCACGACTGCGCATCGGTCAGCGTGCCTTCCAGGCCATAACCGACTTCGATGCGCAATTTGCGCTCATCGCGGGCGACGATCAACAGCGCACCGTTGTCCTTGCCCTTCTGGCCGATGCCCCACTGGCGCCCCAACTGATAACCATAGTCTTCAATCGGCACACCCTGCAGGTCAGGCACGGTGACCACCACAATCTGGTCGCCACGGCTTTGCTCCAGCGCCTGCAATTGCTGGGTCAACTGCTCGCGCACCGCCGGGTCGATCATCTGCGCAGTGTCCACCACCCGCCCGGTCAACGCCGGGAAGGTCAACGCCGCCTGGGCCACGCCCGCGCAGGCCAACAGCCACAGCGCCAGGCCTATCCGTAATAAACGCATCGACACCTCAATGCAGCTTTATTTGAACTTCACTTGCGGCGCTTTATCGGCATCGGCACTGGTGGCTTCAAACGTGGCGCGGATCGGCAGATCGCTGTACATCACGCTGTGCCACAGGCGCCCCGGGAACGTGCGGATCTCGGTGTTGTACGCCTGCACCGCCTGGATAAAGTCGCGACGCGCCACGGCGATACGGTTTTCCGTGCCTTCCAATTGCGACTGCAGGGCCAGGAAGTTCTGGTTGGCCTTCAGGTCCGGGTAGCGCTCGGACACCACCATCAAGCGGCTGAGCGCACTGCTCAAACCGTCCTGGGCTTGCTGGAACTGCTTGAGTTTTTCCGGGTTGTCCAGGGTGCTGGCGTCGACCTGGATCGACGTGGCCTTGGCCCGCGCTTCAATCACTGCGGTGAGGGTGTCTTGTTCATGGGTTGCGTAACCCTTGACCACCTCCACCAGGTTGGGGATCAGGTCGGCACGCCGTTGATACTGGTTCTGCACCTGGCCCCAGGCCGCCTTGGCCTGTTCATCCAGGGTCGGAATGGTGTTGATGCCACAACCGCTCAGCACTGTGCTGATCAATAGCAAAGCCGCGGCCTTCAAGCCCCAGCGGTAACCTTGTGCTGCTTGCATGGTGTTTCTCCTGCCCAACCTTGATGGAATTTGACGACTCGCCCTATAAACCGCGCACATGGGGCATAATCCGCCCCCACTACTGGAATGCATCGAGCCAATCAGCTAAAAAGATGCCCAGCGCGATAAAGAGTTCAGAGTGTGCTGCATTTTTCTGAACGACACCCGAACAACAATAGACGCTCCCCACATTTTGGCCGATCAGCCTAACCGCTGTGCAGTGCGCCGAAAAAGGATATTCATGAAGAAGCTGTGTTTGCTCGGCCTTGTTGCCACTCTGGCCACCCACCCCGTCTGGGCAGAAACAAAGCCTGCTGCGCTTAAAGACAAGGACGCCTTCGTCAGCGACCTGCTCAAGCAGATGACCCTCGATGAAAAGATCGGCCAATTGCGCCTGATCAGCATCGGCCCGGAAATGCCCCGCGAGCTGATCCGCAAGGAAATCGCCGCCGGCCGCATCGGAGGCACCTTCAACTCCATCACCCGCCCGGAAAACCGTCCGATGCAGGACGCGGCCATGCGCAGCCGGTTGAAGATCCCGATGTTCTTCGCCTACGACGTGATCCACGGCCACCGCACGATTTTCCCGATCAGCCTGGCCCTGGCGTCCAGCTGGGACATGAACGCCATCGGCCGCTCCGGGCGCATTGCCGCCCAGGAAGCCGCAGCCGACAGCCTCGACATCACCTTTGCGCCGATGGTCGACATCTCCCGCGACCCGCGCTGGGGCCGCACCTCCGAAGGCTTCGGTGAAGACACCTACCTGGTGTCGCGCATCGCCGAAGTGATGGTCAAGGCCTTCCAGGGCAGCAGCGCGGCGAATGCCGACAGCATCATGGCCAGCGTCAAGCACTTCGCCCTGTACGGTGCGGTGGAAGGCGGTCGCGACTACAACGTGGTCGACATGAGCCCGGTCAAGATGTACCAGGACTACCTGCCGCCGTACCACGCGGCGATCAAGGCCGGTGCCGGCGGTGTGATGGTCGCGCTCAACTCGATCAACGGCGTGCCCGCCACCGCCAACACCTGGCTGATGAACGACCTGTTGCGCAAGGACTGGGGCTTCAAGGGCCTGGCCGTCAGCGACCACGGCGCGATCTTCGAGCTGATCAAGCACGGCGTGGCCAAGGACGGACGTGAAGCCGCCAAGCTGGCGATCAAGGCCGGCATCGACATGAGCATGAACGACTCGCTGTATGGCAAGGAATTGCCGGGGCTGCTCAAGTCCGGCGAGATCGAGCAGAGCGACATCGACAACGCCGTGCGTGAAGTGCTCGGCGCCAAGTACGACATGGGCCTGTTCAAAGACCCGTACCTGCGCATCGGCAAGGCCGAGGACGACCCGGCCGACACCAACGCCGAAAGCCGTCTGCACCGCGCCGATGCACGTGACATAGCACGCCGCAGCATGGTCCTGCTGAAGAACCAGAACGACACCCTGCCGCTGAAAAAATCCGCGACCATCGCCCTGGTCGGCCCACTGGCCAAGGCCCCCATCGACATGATGGGCAGTTGGGCCGCCGCCGGTAAGCCGGCACAATCGGTGACCCTGCTCGACGGCCTCAACGCGGTGATCGGTGAAAAGGGCAAGATCATCTATGCCCGTGGCGCCAACATCACCAACGACAAGGCCGTGGTCGACTACCTCAACTTCCTCAACTTCGATGCCCCGGAAGTGGTGGATGACACCCGCCCGGCCCAGGTGATGATCGACGAAGCGGTCAAGGCCGCCAAGGATGCCGATGTGGTGGTCGCCGCGGTGGGCGAGTCCCGTGGCATGTCCCACGAATCGTCCAGCCGCACCGACCTGAACATCCCACAAAGCCAGCGCGACCTGATCAAGGCCCTCAAAGCCACCGGCAAGCCACTGGTGCTGGTGCTGATGAACGGCCGTCCGCTGTCGATTCTCGAAGAAAACCAGCAAGCCGACGCGATCCTGGAAACCTGGTTCGCCGGCACCGAAGGCGGCAACGCCATCGCCGACGTGCTGTTCGGTGACTACAACCCGTCGGGCAAGCTGCCGATCACGTTCCCACGTTCGGTGGGGCAGATTCCGACCTACTACAACCACCTGACTATCGGCCGGCCGTTTACCCCAGGCAAGCCGGGCAACTACACCTCGCAGTACTTCGATGACACCACCGGGCCGCTGTTCCCGTTCGGCTATGGCTTGAGCTACACCACGTTCAGCCTGTCGGACATGGCGCTGTCGTCCACCACCCTGAACAAGAGCGGTAAGCTCGACGCCAGCGTCACCGTGAAAAACACCGGCAAGGTCGACGGCGAAACCGTGGTGCAGCTGTATATCCAGGACGTGGCCGGCTCGATGATCCGCCCGATCAAGGAGCTGAAGAACTTCCAGAAAGTCATGCTCAAGGCTGGCGAAGAGCGCACGTTGCACTTCACCATTACCGAAGAAGACTTGAAGTTCTACAACACCCAGCTCAAGTTCGCGGCGGAACCGGGTGAGTTCAATGTGCAGATCGGCTTGGACTCCCAGGATGTGCAGCAGCAGACCTTCGAGCTGCTCTAACGCCCGCCCCCGCCCTCTGTAGGAGCGAGCTTGCTCGCGAAAAGACCGTTAACGATGACGCGCTCATGCTGAATGAACGCGTTGTTCTCAGGTTTTTCGCGAGCAAGCTCGCTCCTACAGTTAAGCGAATTGAGCGAATTAAGCGCGTTGAGCGAGTTAAGCGAATTAAGCGAGTTGAGCGCGTTGGGTGAGTTGGGCGCGTCAGCCGCGTCGGTTGAGCAGGTTCACCACCAACCGATCGATCCACCCCCACACCCGCTGCTTCACCCGCCGCCACAACGGCCGCGACTTCCATGCCTCCAGGCTCACCGCCTGGCTCTGGGCAAAATCCCGTTCGAAACTGCCGGCCACGGCCAGCGTCAGCGCAGGGTCCAACGCTTCGAGGTTGGCTTCCAGGTTGAAGCGCAAATTCCAGTGGTCGAAGTTGCACGAGCCAATGCTGACCCAATCGTCCACCAAGACCATCTTCAGGTGCAGGAAGCACGGCTGGTATTCAAAGATCTGCACGCCCGAGCGCAGCAAACGCGGGTAATAACGGTGCCCGGCGTAGCGCACGGACGGGTGATCGGTACGCGGGCCGGTCAGCAGCAAGCGCACGTCCACGCCGCGCCCCGCCGCCCGGCGCAAGGCCCGACGCACGCCCCAGGTGGGCAGGAAATACGGGGTCGCCAACCAGATGCGCCGGTGGCCGCTGCTCAGCGCGCGGATCAGCGAGTGCAGAATATCGCGGTGTTGGCGCGCGTCGGCATAGGCAACACGGCCGAGACCAGACCCGGTCGGCGGTACTTTGGGCAAGTGCGGCAAGCCGAAATGGGTGGCCGGTTTCCAGGCGCGGCGGTCGTCGTTGGCCAACCATTGCCGGTCGAACAGCGCTTGCCAGTCGAGCACCAGCGGGCCGTCGATCTGCACCATCACTTCATGCCAGTCGGCGCTGTCCTGCCCCGGTGTCCAGAACTCATCGGTGACGCCGGTACCGCCGACCACGGCGATGCCTTGATCGACCAGCAATAATTTGCGGTGGTCGCGGTACAGGTTGCCCATCCAGCGCCGCCATTCCAGGCGATTGTAAAAGCGCAGTTCCACACCGGCGTCGGTCAGGCGCTTACGCAACCTGAGGGCGAACGCCAGGCTGCCGTAATCATCGAACAGGCAGCGCACCCGCACGCCCCGCTCAGCCGCCTGCGCCAGCGCCTGCACCAAGACTTCAGCGCAGGCGCCGGCTTCCACCAGGTATAACTCCAGATCCACCTGATGCTCTGCCCGGGCAATGTCCACCAGCATTTGCGGGAAAAAACTCGGCCCGTCGATCAACAACTCGAAACGGTTGGCGCTGCGCCACGGGAACACTGCGCCGCTCATGTCAGCGCGCCGTAAAGATCAGTACCGCACCCACCGGCACCGCCAAACTGATCGACGCCAGCCCAGCCGCGTTGCGCAACGCCGTCACACCCGGCACCAGCTCAAAATCCTCGGCGCGCAACACCAGCGGTTCCAGGGTCACCACCTGGAAACGCCGATCATCCAGGCGCGTGGCCAGCAGCTCGGCGTTGTAGGTGTGGGTCTTGCCATGCAGCGTGACGCTCAATGGCAGGCGCAGCTCCAACTGCGCGCCGGGGGCCAGGTCGTTGATCGGTTGCAGGTTGATCTGCGTGCTGATCAGCGCTTCGGGGAAGGTCTTGATCTCGAACAGTTGATTGCGCATGCGCTCATCGCGCAGCGGGATGCCGCTGTTGACCGACTCCAACTCCACTTCCACCTGCGCCGCACCGTTGCGGTCGACCTTGCCGTGCAGCACCAGGAAGCGCTGCACCTCGGCAATCTCGGTGTTTTTGGTGGTGACGAACGACAGCCGCGAGGACTCGTTGTCCAGGTACCAGTCCGCGTGGGCAGGCACGGCGGCGGCGGCCAGCAGGGCGAAGGCCAGGGGTTTGATGACAGACGCGTTGAACATTAAAGACTCGTGGGGCGGAAAACCTGAACGAACCTTAACTGTGCCGCCTGCCGGGCGCAATGTAGCTGACAAAGCCGCCCCCACCTCGGAGATGACGTGTCAGGGGTTGAGGCGGCAGCCCTGATGTTCGCCCAACCATCTGGCCGTATGGGTACGCCCCAATCCACTGGCGCTGACTTCACTGCGCTCCGGGTCATCGGTGAACGCACTGATCGGCACGTACTGCTTCACATACCCCCGGCAATACTCGGCGGGATTATTCTGCACATACCGGCACGAGCAGTACTCCTTGGCCGTATACGCCGCGATGATGTCGGGGAAAGCTTGCAGGTTGACGCGCTCGTGCCAGCCCCAGCCCAGCACGGCGAGCAACAGCAGCAGGAAAAGACTGGTAAACGGCCGACGACGGATCATGGCTGCACCGCCGCCAGCACGCGTTTGAGCAGTTCGTTGTGGCGGTAGCTGTCGTCGCGGTCATCGCCGTAGCGCACGATCACCAGGTGTTCGTCGGGCATGACGTACAGCGCCTGGCCCCAGTGGCCGAGGGCGGCAAAGGTGTCGGCGGGGGCGTCGGGCCAGGGTCTTGGGGCGCCCTGCACGGCGCGGTTGAGCCACCAATGGCCGCCGGGCATGGCTTCGTCCTGGCCGGCCTTGTAGTGATCGAACGGTTGCCGATTGAAATCGACCCAGGCTTTCGGCACCAGTTGTTGCTCCCGCCAGCGACCGTCGCGCGCCATCAGCAGGCCGACGCGCGCCAGGTCGCGGGCGGTGAGGTAGGCGTAGGACGAGGCGACGAAGGTTTCATCGGCATCGGTTTCCCAAGTGGCGTTATGAATGCCCAGCGGCTTGAACAGCGCATCCCACGGGTAACTCATGTAGGCCTTGTGGCCGAGCATGCCCTTGAGCGCGGCGGAGAGCAGGTTGCTGTCGCCGCTGGAATAACGGAAGGCCTCGCCCGGCGCGCGGGCGGTGTGCATGCCGGCGACGAACTCCGCCATGTCGGCGCGGCCGCGGGTGTAGAGCATCGCGACGACCGAGGATTTCAGCGGGGCATATTCGTAATCTTCCTGCCAATCGAGGCCCGAGGCCCAGTGCAGCAAGTCGGCCATCGTCACGCTTGGATGCTGTTTCATCGGCGGGTAGAAACGTGCGGCGGGGTCGCTCAGTTTGAAGCGGCTTTCGCCGTAGGCCACGCCCAGCACGGTGGCCATCAGGCTTTTGCTGACCGACCAGGTCAGGTGCGGCGTGCTCGCGGTGGTGGGCATGGCGTAGCGCTCGTAGATGACTTCACCATCGCGGATCACCAGCAGCGCGTCGGTGCGGATGCCTTGGCGCGTGGCGTCGTCACGCCGGGGAAACGCGTAGGCATTCAGGGCATCGACAGCGGGACCTTCGATCGGCGTGCCCTTGGCCCAGTCTTTGTCAGGCCAGGTTTCGGCGCGGGTGGTGACGGTGGCTAACAACAGGGCAACGCACAACAAGCCTCTGACCATGGACACGAACTCAAGGGGGCATTCAAGCCCGCGAGCCTAGCCGAGGCCGATGACAGATTGGCGACATAAGTGCCTGTCATCTAAGCGTCACCGTAACTTCATGGAGATGACACCGAGCCTACATAGCCTGAGTTTGGACAAACAAGTCGACCGGCCGGAACGTGGCTGGCACTCGGAGATTCGCCATGACTCAGATCGCCCGCATCAGCGACACCGGCAATGAACGCCGTCTGCAAGCCGAACGCCTGATCGGCGCCCAGGCTTTGCAAGAAGCCCAGGCCCTGCGGTTCAACGTGTTCAGCGGCGAGTTCAACGCCAAGCTGAAAGGCGCGGAACTGGGCCTGGACATGGATGACTATGATGTTCACTGCAGCCACATCGGCGTGCGGGATTTGAACAGCGGTCGACTGGTGGCCACCACCCGTTTGCTCGATCACCAGGCCGCCAGCACCCTGGGCCGGTTCTACAGCGAAGAAGAATTCAGCCTGCATGGCCTGCTGCACTTGCAGGGCCCGATCCTGGAAATCGGCCGCACCTGCGTCGACCCGGCCTACCGCAACGGCGGCACCATTGCAGTGCTGTGGGGCGAGTTGGCCGAAGTGCTCAACGAGGGCTGCTACAGCTACCTGATGGGTTGCGCGAGCATCCCGATGCACGATGGCGGCATCCAGGCCCACGCGATCATGCAGCGCCTGCGCGAACGCTACCTGTGCAACGAACACCTGCGCGCCGAGCCGAAAAAACCGCTGCCAGCGCTGGACCTGCCGTCCAACGTCATCGCGGAAATGCCGCCGCTGCTCAAGGCGTATATGCGCCTGGGCGCGAAGATCTGCGGCGAGCCGTGCTGGGATGAAGATTTCCAGGTGGCCGACGTGTTCATTCTGCTCAAGCGCGATGAGCTGTGCCCGCGTTATGCGCGCCACTTCAAGGCGGCCATGTGATGGGCCGCGTGCGCGTGTACGCGCGGATCGCCCGGGTACTGTTGGTGGTGGCGCTGGGCTTGAGCATGGCCAGTGTGTTCGGTGTGTTCGAGCGCCTGGGGGTGGCCAACTCGATGGTGCGCCGTCAGCGTTGGTCGCGGTTCTTTATGTCGCGGCTGACCAACGCCCTGCCCTTTCGCGTGACGGTACACGGTGAATTGCCGCAGACACCGATGCTGTGGGTGAGCAATCACGTGTCCTGGACCGACATCCCGCTGCTGGGCATGGTCACGCCGATGTCGTTCTTGTCCAAGGCCGAAGTCCGCACCTGGCCGGTGGCCGGCTGGTTGGCGGCGAAGGCCGGTAGCCTGTTTATTCGCCGCGGTTCAGGCGACAGCCAACTGATCCGCAAACAGATGACCCGTCACCTGGAGCAGCAACACCCGCTGCTGATGTTCCCCGAAGGCACCACCACCGACGGGCGCAGCCTGCGCACCTTTCACGGGCGCCTGCTGGCCAGTGCGATCGAGGCGGATGTGTCGCTGCAACCGGTGGCGATCCGGTATCTGCGCGATGGGCAAGTGGACCCGCTGGCGCCGTTCATTGGCGATGACGATTTGCTCTCGCACCTGATGCGCCTGTTTGCCAACGACCAGGGCGATGTGGAAATCCATGTGCTCACGCCGATTGCCTGTGCCGGGCAGGAACGCGCGGCGCTGGCGTTCCAGGCGCAGCAGGCGGTGCAGAAGGCGTTGTTCGGGCCGCTGCCGGAAGCAGAACAGATTGCGGTTCGGCCGGCATTCGCAGCCTGAAGCGAGCACAGTCAACAATGTGGGAGGGGGCTTGCCCCCTCCCACATTTAGATCTCAGTGGTCAGTTGGGTTTGTGCAAATTTTTGCAACTCTGGATAGAACAGCCGGAAGTCTTCACTCAACGGTTCGTATAACGTGCGCAATTCCTGCATCGCATGGCCCAGTTCCTCAGGCTGCGTCAGGCGCCGCGAGATCCCCCGCAATACCGGCTCCATCACCGCGAACTCGCGGTATGAGCCCAGCCAATCATCCGCCGCCATGTACGGCGCAATCTGCGCCAGCCGCCCCGGCAACTGCGGTTCGGCCGCCAGCACGCGGTACACCTGGGAGGTGAAGTGTTCCAGGGGCTGCTCGGCATACAGCGCCCAATCCCGCGCCAGGCAGTGATCGAAAAACACATCGAGGACGATCCCGGCATAACGCCGGCGCGTCAGGCTAAAGCGCGACAACGCTTCGCCGACCTGCGGATGGCTGTCGGTGAAACGGTCGATGGAACGATGCAACTGGATGGCCGCTTCGATCGGCGGGCTGAACTGGCCTTGCAGGCGGCCTTTGACGAAGTCGCCATAGAGGCTGCCCAGCAGTTGCGCAGGAAGTTGGCCGCCCAGGTGCAGATGTGCGAGATAATTCATGGTGTGCAGTCTATCACTGCCGTCAACGCATCGTTATAACCCGATATACCGATTCAGTCTGGCCTAAGACCGAAATCATATTGGAATATCGGGATATACCGATTTAAAGTTCGCCTCATCGCGATATAACGCTTTACGACACCGAGCAACCGCCATGTCCATCGACCTCGACGAAATAATAAAAGCCCTGGCGCACCCAGTACGGCGAGACATCCTCACTTGGCTGAAAGACCCGAAAGTGCAATTCCCCGAGCAACTGCACAACCACGAATACGGCATCTGCGCCGGGCAGATCGACCAGCGCTGCGGCTTGTCCCAGTCGACCGTGTCGGCCCACCTGGCGACCTTGCAACGGGCGGGATTGATCAGCAGCCAGAAGGCCGGGCAGTGGCACTTTTTCAAACGCAACGAGGAAACGATCCAAGCCTTCCTCACTGCGCTCATCACTGAGCTCAGTTCTGAAATCCGCGCACCACTGTAACAAGGACACGCACATGCCCCTCTCGCTCCTCATCCTCGCCCTGAGCGCCTTCGCCATCGGCACCACCGAGTTCGTCATCATGGGCTTGCTGCCCGATGTGGCGGCGGACTTGGGCGTGTCGATTCCCGGCGCCGGCTGGCTGGTGACCGGCTACGCCCTCGGCGTGGCCATCGGCGCGCCGTTCATGGCGCTGGCCACCGCCAGGCTGCCACGCAAGGCCGCGCTGGTCGCGTTGATGGGCATTTTCATTATCGGCAACCTGCTCTGCGCCCTGGCCAGCGACTACAACGTGCTGATGTTTGCCCGCGTGGTCACTGCGCTGTGCCACGGTGCGTTCTTCGGGATCGGTTCGGTGGTCGCCGCCAACCTGGTGCCGGCCAACAAGCGTGCGTCCGCCGTGGCCTTGATGTTCACCGGCCTGACCCTGGCCAACGTACTGGGCGTGCCCTTGGGTACGGCGCTGGGCCAGGAAGCCGGCTGGCGCTCGACCTTCTGGGCGGTGACCGTGATCGGCGTGATCGCGTTGATCGGCCTGATCCGCTTCCTGCCGGCCAAGCGCGATGAAGAAAAACTCGACATGCGCGCCGAACTGGCCGCCCTCAAGGGCGCCGGCATCTGGTTGTCGCTGACCATGACTGCGCTGTTCGCCGCGTCCATGTTCACCCTCTTCACGTATGTCGCGCCGCTGCTCGGCGACGTCACCGGCGTATCGCCCAAGGGCGTGACCTGGACCCTGCTGCTGATCGGCCTGGGCCTCACCGTGGGCAACATCATCGGCGGCAAGCTGGCGGACAAACGCCTGGCCGCCACCCTGATCGGCGTGTTCATCAGCATGGCGGTGGTCTCCACCGCGCTGACCTGGACCAGCATCGCGGTGATCCCGACCGAAATCACCTTGTTCCTCTGGGCCACCGCCTCGTTTGCCGCCGTGCCTGCGCTGCAGATCAACGTGGTGACCTTCGGCAAGGCCGCGCCGAACCTGGTGTCCACCTTGAACATCGGCGCCTTCAACATCGGCAATGCCCTCGGCGCCTGGGTCGGCGGCAGCGTGATTGCCCACGGTTTCGGCCTGACCAGCGTGCCCCTGGCCGCCGCGGCCCTGGCGATCCTCGCGCTGCTGGTGACCCTGATCACTTTCCGTCAGAGCGGCGATGCCGACCTGGCCCCTGCGACCAACTGATCAACTTAAAGAGAAGGGTGTTATCCCATGACGACTATTTTCGATCCGATCACACTGGGCGACCTGGAACTGTCGAACCGCATCATCATGGCGCCGCTGACCCGCTGCCGTGCCGACGCCGGTCGCGTGCCCAATGCGCTGATGGCCGAGTACTACGTACAACGCGCCTCCGCCGGGCTGATCCTCAGCGAAGCCACGTCCGTGACGCCGATGGGCGTGGGCTACCCGGACACCCCGGGCATCTGGTCCAACGATCAGGTACGTGGCTGGGCCAATGTGACCAAGGCCGTACATGCCGCGGGCGGCAAGATCTTCCTGCAACTGTGGCACGTCGGCCGGATCTCCCACCCTTCTTACCTGAACGGTGAAACCCCGGTGGCACCGAGTGCGATCCAGCCTAAAGGCCACGTCAGCCTGGTCCGCCCGCTGGCCGACTACCCAACGCCTCGCGCCCTGGAAACCGCTGAAATCGCCGACATCGTCGACGCCTACCGCACCGGTGCCGAGAACGCCAAGGCCGCCGGTTTCGACGGCGTGGAAATCCACGGCGCCAACGGCTACCTGCTCGACCAGTTCCTGCAAAGCAGCACCAACCATCGCACCGACAACTACGGCGGCTCCCTGGAAAACCGCGCGCGCCTGCTGCTGGAAGTGACCGACGCCGCCATCGAAGTCTGGGGCGCCGGCCGCGTGGGCGTCCACCTGGCACCGCGCGCCGACTCCCACGACATGGGTGACGACAACCTGGCCGAAACCTTCACCTACGTCGCCCGCGAACTGGGCAAACGCGGCATCGCCTTTATCTGCTCGCGTGAAAAAGAAGGCGCTGACAGCCTCGGCCCGCAATTGAAAGAAGCCTTCGGCGGCGTGTACATCGCCAACGAACGCTTTACCAAGGACAGCGCCAACGCCTGGCTGGCCTCGGGCAAGGCGGATGCGGTGGCCTTTGGCGTACCGTTCATTGCCAACCCGGACCTGCCGGCACGCCTGAAAGCCGATGCGCCGCTGAACCAGGCGCACCCGGAAACCTTCTATGCCAAGGGCCCGGTCGGTTACATCGACTACCCGACCCTGGCGCTATGATGCGTTGAAACGAAAAAGCCCCGGCTCGCAAGAACCGGGGCTTTTTTTCGCCGATCGGGAAAACACCCCGGATCAAATGTGGGAGAGGGCTTGCTCCCTCCCACATTAGATCTCAGCGGTCCGGAGAAACATTCCTTCACAGCCTTGCAACAAAAACGCTACAAAATACTTAGGCGGCTATCTTTCAACCACCCGCCAGCCCGTATATAAAGTCATCCCACCAATAAGTCAGCAGGACGATTGCCCGCCCTTAGGCTTTACTGTTGAAACAATTGGATGCAATTACATATTTTGACTTAATTGCGCAGGCTAGGGCTCAAGCGCAGCATGTCCAGCCCTGCATCGACCCAACGCTCAGCCTCCTGGTGCAGCTCAAAACTGTCCGGCACCAGCAGCCATTGGCCCAACAAGCCATTGATGTAGGCATGAATGCACACCGCTGCGCGCGTGGTGTCGAGGTTTTCCGGGAGTTGCCCGCGATGGACCGCGTTACGCAAGGTCAGGCTGATACGCAGGTTGCACTCCAGGCTGTGGGTCTGGCGTTGACGGCGCATGTCGCACATCTCATCGGTGAACTCGCACTTATGAATCAGGATTTCGTTGATGCGCCGGGTTTTCGGGTCCAGGACCACTTGATGGAACAGATGAATCAGCAGCTTGCGCATACACCCCAGCGGGTCGACTTCATCCTCGCTTTCACTGGCCCTGGCCAGCTCGTCCAGGGGTTCGTGCAGGGTCTCGAGCAATGCCTGCAACAGGTCGGACTTATTGCTGAAGTGCCAATAGATGGCGCCTCGCGTTACCCCGGCCAGCGCGGCGATGTCCGCCAGTGTGGTCCGCGCTACACCCCGCTCATAAAAGGCCTGCTCAGCAGCGTCGAGAATCTGGCTGCGCGTTTCCTGAGCTTCCTCTTTGGTGCGACGGACCATGGCAATAAAACCTCAATCAAAACATGTGGGACTATCGGTAACGCTGCTTTAATAGGCGCTAACGAGCATCTGAATAATTGTGGGACGACACCGTCATGGGCGCCGAACGTACTAAAATCGAGGCTCGGGGCGGTGCTGTGTCAATACCGCGCGAAGCCTGTCAAGAGTTTACAAACAACCATGAACGTAAGTATATTGCGTAGCAAGCTACTTATCTACTCACAGCTTGTTTTTTACCCTTCCACCCTTCTTGTGCGCAGTCTGCGCGCCTGACCCGAGGATCTTCATGCAACTTAAGCCAGCTGTTACCGCTCTGGTCACTGCCGTCGCCCTGGCATCGCTGCTCAGCGGATGCAAAAAGGAAGAGGCGGCTCCGCCCGCGCAAACTCCTCTGGTCGGCGTGGTCACCCTTCAACCGCAAGCCTTTACCCTGACGTCCGAGCTGCCAGGCCGCACCACCGCCTACCGCATCGCGGAAGTCCGTCCGCAGGTCAATGGCATCATCCTCAAGCGCCTGTTCAAGGAAGGCGGGGATGTGAAAGAAGGCCAGCAGCTTTATCAGATCGATCCGTCGGTCTATGACGCCACCCTGAAAAGCGCACAGGCCAGCCTGTCCCAGACCAAGTCGATCTCCGACCGCTACAAGCAGTTGGTCGATGAGCAAGCCGTCAGCCGTCAGGAATACGACACGGCCGTGGCCAACCGCATGACCGCCGAAGCCAATGTGCAAACCGCCCAGATCAACGTGCGCTACACCAAGGTGTTCGCGCCGATCTCCGGGCGTATCGGGCGTTCCTCGGTCACCGAAGGCGCGCTGGTCAGCAATGCCCAGGCCGATGCCATGGCGGTGATCCAGCAACTGGACCCGATCTACGTCGACGTCACGCAGTCTTCGGCTGAAATGCTGAAGCTGCGCCGCGACCTGGAAAGCGGCCAACTGGAGAAAGCCGGCGCCAATGCCGCCAAGGTCAAGCTGACCCTGGAAGACGGCAGCAGCTATGGCCTGGACGGCAAACTGGAGTTCTCCGAAGTGTCGGTTGACCAGACCACCGGTTCGGTCACCCTGCGCGCCGTGTTCCCCAACCCTGACCACACCCTGCTGCCTGGCATGTTCGTACACGCCCAGTTACAAGCCGGTGTGAACAGCAAGGCGATCCTGGCACCGCAGCAAGGCGTGACCCGAGACCTCAAGGGTATCCCGACGGCGTTGGTGGTCAACGCGGACAACAAAGTTGAGCAGCGCGTGCTGGTCGCCAACCGCACCGCCGGCGCTTACTGGCTGGTGGAAAAAGGCTTGAACGCCGGTGACCGTGTGATCACCGAAGGCTTGCAGTACGTCAAGCCGGGCGTCCAGGTCAAGGTCAAGGACGCCGACAACGCCCAGCCTGCCGGTACCGCCGCTCCTGCTGCCGCTGCTGCTGGCAAAGGGGAGTAATCCATGTCGAAATTTTTTATCGACCGTCCCATTTTCGCCTGGGTGATTGCCCTGGTGATCATGCTGGTCGGGGCACTGTCGATCCTGAAGTTGCCCATCAACCAGTACCCGGCGATTGCGCCGACCGCCATTGATATCCAGGTGACCTACCCAGGTGCATCCGCACAAACCGTGCAGGACACCGTGGTGCAGGTGATCGAACAACAGCTCAACGGTATCGACAACCTGCGTTATGTGTCATCGGACAGTAACTCCGACGGCAGCATGACCATCACCGTGACGTTCAACCAGGGTACCAACCCGGACATCGCCCAGGTCCAGGTGCAGAACAAACTGAACCTGGCGACCCCGCTGCTGCCGCAAGAAGTGCAGCAGCAGGGTATCCGCGTGACCAAGTCGGTGAAGAACTTCCTGATGGTGATCGGTCTGGTGTCGGAAGACGGCAGCATGACCAAGGACGACCTGTCCAACTACATCGTGTCCAACATCCAGGACCCGATTTCCCGTACTGCGGGTGTAGGTGACTTCCAGGTATTCGGTTCGCAGTACGCCATGCGTATCTGGCTCGATCCGGCCAAGCTGAACAACTATCAGTTGACCCCGGTAGACGTCAGCACCGCGATCTCGGCACAGAACGTACAAGTGGCCACCGGCCAATTGGGCGGCCTGCCTGCCCTGCCCGGCACCCAATTGAACGCGACCATCATCGGTAAGACCCGCCTGCAGACCACTGAGCAGTTCGGCAATATCCTGATGAAGGTCAACACCGACGGTTCACAGGTTCGCTTGAAGGACGTCGCGCGTATCGAGCTGGGCGGCCAGACCTACAGCATCAGCGCGCAGTTCAACGGCAACCCGGCGTCCGGTATGGCGATCAAGCTGGCCTCCGGCGCCAACGCCCTGGACACTGCCAAGGCCATCCGTGCCACGGTCGCGTCCCTGGAACCGTTCTTCCCGCCAGGCATGAAGGCGGTGGTGCCGTATGACACCACTCCAGTGGTGACCGAATCGATTTCCGGTGTGGTACACACCCTGGTCGAGGCGATCGTGCTGGTGTTCCTGGTGATGTTCCTGTTCCTGCAGAACTTCCGCGCCACCATCATCACCACCATGACTGTACCGGTGGTATTGCTGGGTACCTTCGGGATCCTGGCCGCGTTCGGCTTCACCATCAACACCCTGACCATGTTCGGCATGATCCTGGCCATCGGCTTGCTGGTGGACGACGCCATCGTCGTGGTGGAAAACGTCGAGCGGGTGATGGCCGAGGAGCACCTGTCGCCGAAAGAGGCGACGGTCAAGTCCATGGGCCAGATCCAGGGCGCCCTGGTGGGTATTGCCCTGGTGCTGTCGGCGGTACTGTTGCCGATGGCATTCTTCGGCGGCTCCACCGGTGTGATCTACAAACAGTTCTCCATCACCATCGTTTCGGCCATGGCGTTGTCGGTACTGGTTGCGCTGATCTTCACCCCGGCCTTGTGCGCCACCATGCTCAAGCCGATCGACCCCGAGACGCACGGCCAACCCAAGCGTGGTTTCTTCGGCTGGTTCAACCGCACCTTCGACCGTAGCGTACTGAGCTACGAGCGCGGCGTGGGGAACATGATCAGGCACAAGATTCCGGCGTTCCTCGTTTACGTGCTGATCTTTGCCGGCATGATCTGGTTGTTCATGCGGATCCCGGCAGCGTTCCTGCCCGACGAAGACCAGGGCGTGATCTTTGCCCAGGTGCAGACGCCGGTCGGCTCAACGGCCGAGCGCACGCAGAAAGTCATCGACGACATGCGTATCTTCCTGCTCAACGACAAGGAAGGCGAACCCGGCGAAGGCAAGGGCGTGAAATCGGTCTTTACCGTGAACGGCTTCAACTTCGCGGGGCGTGGTCAAAGCTCGGGCCTGGCATTCGTGATGCTCAAACCGTGGGATGAGCGTGACGCGTCCACCTCGGTGTTCGAGATCGCCAAGCGCGCCCAAGGTTACTTCATGCAGACGTTCCAGGACGCCATGGTGTTTGCCATCGTGCCACCGTCTGTACTGGAGTTGGGTAACGCGACCGGTTTCGACGTGTTCCTGCAGGACCAGGGCGGCGTCGGCCATGACAAGTTGATGGCTGCGCGCAACCAGTTCCTGGGCATGGCCGCCCAGAGCAAGATCCTCGCCGGTGTGCGCCCCAACGGCGTGAACGATGAGCCGCAGTACGAGCTCACCGTCGACGACGAGAAGGCCAGCGCCCAGGGCATTACGCTGTCGAGCATCAACCAGACCCTGGCGATTGCCTTGGGTGGCAGCTACGTCAACGACTTCATCGACCGTGGTCGAGTGAAGAAGGTGTACGTGCAGGGTGAGGCCGCCAGCCGGATGTCCCCTGAAGACCTGAACAAATGGTTCGTGCGCAGCAGCTCCGGGAAGATGGTGCCGCTGTCGGCCATCGCTTCGGGCAAGTGGATCTTCGGTTCGCCGAAACTCTCGCGCTACAACGGTGTGGCGGCGATGGAAATCCTCGGTACCCCGGCACCGGGCTACAGTACCGGTGAAGCCATGGCCGAAGTCGAACGTATCGCCAAGCAACTGCCGGCGGGTGTCGGCTACGCCTGGACGGGCCTGTCGTATGAAGAACGCCTGTCCGGCTCCCAGGCACCTGCGCTGTACGCCCTGTCGCTGCTGGTGGTGTTCCTCTGCCTCGCGGCGCTGTACGAAAGCTGGTCGATCCCGATCGCGGTGGTACTCGTCGTGCCGCTGGGTGTGGTGGGTGCGTTGATCGCCACCAGCCTGCGTGGCTTGTCCAACGACGTGTTCTTCCAGGTGGGCTTGCTGGTGACGGTGGGCCTGGCGGCGAAGAACGCCATCCTGATCGTGGAATTCGCCAAAGAGCTTCACGAACAAGGCAAAGGCATTGTCGAGTCGGCGATCGAAGCGTCGCGCATGCGTCTGCGACCGATCATCATGACCTCCATGGCGTTCATCCTCGGCGTATTGCCGCTGGCGATCTCCTCGGGCGCCGGCTCAGGCAGCCAGCATGCGATCGGTACCGGCGTTATCGGCGGTATGATCACCGCCACGGTCCTGGCGATATTCTGGGTGCCCCTGTTCTTCGCAACCGTGTCCGCCATGGGCGAACGCAAAAAGACTGAACCCAAGCAAACTCCTAAAGAGGCTGGCCAATGAGCAAGTCGCTACTTTCCTTAGCCGTCACGGCATTCGTGCTCAGTGGCTGCTCGCTGATACCTGACTATCAGCGCCCCGAGGCGCCGGTGGCCGCGCAGTTCCCGCAGGGCCCGGCGTATTCGTCGGCCCAGGCTCCGAACCAGGCCGCCGCCGAACAGGGCTGGAAGCAGTTTTTCCATGACCCTGCCCTGCAACAGCTGATCCAGACCGCACTGGTGAACAACCGCGACCTGCGCGTCGCGGCCTTGAACATCGATGCTTACGCGGCGCAGTACAACATCCAGCGCGCCGACCTGTTCCCGGCCGTATCGGCCACTGGCAGCGGCAGCCGCCAGCGGACACCGGCACGCATGTCGCAAACCGGTAAAGCAGGCATCAGCAGTTCGTACTCGGCCACCCTGGGCATCAGCTCCTATGAGCTGGACCTGTTCGGCCGTGTCCGCAGCCTGAGCGAGGAAGCGCTGCAGAAATACTTCGCAACCGAAGAAGCGCGGCGCAGCACCCAGATCAGCCTGGTGGCCAGTGTGGCCACCGCCTACCTGACCTGGCAGGCCGACAAGGAATTGCTCAAGCTGACCCAGGAAACCCTGGGCGCATACGAGCAAAGCTACAAGCTGACCTCGCGCAGCAACGAAGTCGGCGTGTCCTCGGCCCTCGACCTGAGCCAAGCGCGCACCTCGGTGGAAAACGCCCGAGTGGCCCTGGCACGCTATACCCGCCAGGTGGCCCAGGACGAAAACAGCCTGACCCTGCTACTCGGCACCGGCCTGCCGGCGAATCTCGTCAGCAAGCCGCTGTCGGATAACCTGCTCAGCGAAGTGCCGACCGGGTTGCCATCGGACCTGTTGCAGCGTCGCCCCGACATCCTGCAGGCCGAGTACAACCTCAAGGCAGCCAACGCCAACATCGGCGCCGCCCGCGCGGCGTTCTTCCCGAGCATCAGCCTGACAGCCAACGCCGGGACCATGAGCCCGGACCTGGGCGGTCTGTTCAAAGGCGGCTCGGGCACCTGGTCGTTCGCCCCGCAGATCAACATCCCGATCTTCAACGCCGGCAGCCTGCGCGCCAGCCTGGACTACTCGAAGATCCAGAAAGAGATCAACGTGGCAAACTACGAGAAGGCCATCCAGACCGGCTTCCAGGAAGTTTCCGACGGCCTCGCCGCGCGTGAGACCTACAAGGAGCAGTTGGAGGCCCAGCGTGGTTTCGTCGCCGCCAACCAGGATTACTACCGCCTGGCCGAGCGTCGCTACCGCATTGGTGTCGACAGCAACCTGACGTTCCTCGACGCCCAGCGCCAGCTGTTCAGTGCCCAGCAATCGCTGATCACCGACCGCCTCGCGCAGTTGACCAGCGAGGTCAACCTGTACAAGGCCCTCGGCGGTGGCTGGAGCGAGCAAACGGCGAAGAACGAGCCGTTGAAAGAAGAAGCACCGGCGTTGAAGTTGTTCTGATCACACCGCTGTAGACAAAACCGCTTCCCTCACTGGAAGCGGTTTTTTTATGCCTGGTCATCGGTGTTTGCTATGACCACAACGCTCTCCCGCCTTGCCTATCGCTCAACCTTTCAGGGTAAAATCAGTAACAGATTCTTACAGACCACAGAGGGAGCTTGTCGTAATGATCGTAGGAATCGACCTGGGGACCACCAACAGTCTTGCGGCAGTCTGGCGCGGCGATGCCGCCGAAATGGTGCCCAACGCCCTGGGCCAGTTGCTGACCCCAAGCGTGGTCGGGCTGGATGACCAAGGCCGCGTCCTGGTAGGCCAGGCCGCCAAAGAGCGCCTGCATACCCACCCGCACCTGACCACCTCGCTGTTCAAGCGCTACATGGGCAGCGCCACCGAAGTGCGCCTGGGCGACCGCTCGTTTCGCCCCGAAGAACTCTCGGCGCTGGTGCTCAAAAGCCTCAAGGAGGACATCGAGCGTACCTACGGCCAAACGGTCACCGACGCGGTGATCAGCGTGCCCGCCTACTTCAGCGACGGCCAACGCAAGGCCACGCGCATCGCCGGTGAATTGGCGGGGCTGACCGTTGAAAAACTGATCAACGAACCGACCGCCGCGGCCCTCGCCTACGGCCTGCATCAGCGTGATAAAGAAACCTCGTTCCTGGTTTTCGACCTCGGCGGCGGCACCTTTGACGTGTCGATCATCGAGCTGTTCGACGGGGTGATGGAAGTCCGCGCCAGCGCCGGCGACAACTTCCTCGGTGGCGAAGACTTCGACACCCTGTTGCTCGAACACTTTGTCGACAGCCAACGTAACGCCACGGGTTTCCCGCCCACCAGCACTGTGCTGCAAGCCCTGCGCCGCGAAGCCGAGCGCGTGCGCAAAGCCCTGGGCCAGGATGACAGTGCTGAATTCGCCCTGCGTGTCGACGGCCAGCAATGGGTGAAAACCATCACCCAACAGGAACTGGCCAAGCTCTACACGCCGCTGCTGGAGCGCCTGCGCGCGCCGATCGAACGCGCCCTGCGCGATGCGCGGATTCGGGTTGGCGACCTGGATGAAATCCTGCTGGTGGGCGGTACCACGCGCATGCCACTGGTACGTAAGCTTGCCGCAGGCCTGTTCGGGCGTTTCCCGTCCATCAGCCTCGATCCCGACCAGGTGGTGGCCCACGGCGCAGCGATCCAGGCCGCACTCAAGGCGCGCTCTGCCGCCCTCGAAGAAGTGGTGCTGACTGACGTTTGCCCCTACACCCTGGGCATCGAAACCTCGAACCAGTACGGCGGCCATATCGAAAGCGGCCATTACCTGCCGTTGATCGAACGCAACAGCAGCGTGCCGGTGAGCCGGGTCAAAAGCGTGGTCACCCTGCACGATGACCAGACCCGCGTGCTGCTGAAGATCTACCAGGGTGAAAGCCGCCTGGTCAAAGACAACATCGAGCTGGGCCAACTGGATATTCCCGTGCCCAAGCGCAAGGCCGGTGAAGTCTCCCTGGACGTGCGCTTCACCTACGACAACAACGGTTTGCTGGAAGCCCAGGTGAATATCCCGCTGACCGGCGAGCAACATTCGCTGGTGATCGAGAACAACCCCGGCGTGCTCAACCCGCAGGAGATCCAGCAACGCCTGCAAGCCCTGGCGCAATTGAAGGTCCACCCACGCGACCAGCAGGTCAACACCGTGCTCGTCGCCCGCCTCGAACGGCTCTACCAGGAAAACCTCGGCGAGCTGCGCGAACAGCTAGGGCATTGGGCGGCACAGTTCCAGCAGGTACTCGACACCCAGGACGAACGCCGCATCCGCGAAGCTCGCAGCGAACTGACCCGTCAACTTGAGCAACTCGACAACGGGTTCTGGCGCTGAGGGAACACCGATGGATTGCTGGACCGTACTGCAACTGCCAGATGACGCCGACGAGCGCAGCATCAAGCGCAGCTATGCGCGCTTGCTGAAAAGCTGCCGCCCGGACGACGACGCCCAAGGCTTCCAGCGCCTGCGCGAGGCCTATGAACACGCCCTGAGTGAAGCACGCTGGCGGGCTGATAACGAAGAGGAAGAACGCGTCCAGGCGCCCGTGGCCGAAGCGGTCTACGCAAACCTGAATGACCTGGCCGAACTGATGAACATCAGCCCCGTCAGCCCTGCGCCCTTCGAAGCCCACACACCGGACCCGGCCCAGGCACTGCTCGACGACCTCAACGCGCGTAACCTCGATGAACGCTGGGTCCAGGCTCGGCAACAGGGCTGCACCGATGCGTTCCAGGCCGGCCTGTTGCGCCATTGTTTCGAAGCACCGGGTGAACGCAGCGCCATCGCCGGTTGGGCCGCCCAACACCTGGAATGGCTGACGCCCTGGCAGCAAGTGGCGATGACGTCCTGGCAATACGAAGCGCTGACCGGCGAACTGCTGCAAGACTACCGCCGCACCTTGCTGGAACTGCTGGAGCAAAAGGCCGAGCGCGAGTTCATCACCCAGCTCAATCAATACACCAACCAACCCTGGCTGCGGGTGTTCGACCTGCAACAGCAGTGGCAGCGCATCGTCCTGCACCTGCTGCATGAAACCCAATGGAGCGTGCCGCTGTTCGAGCGGGTGTGCCAGGCATTCGGCTGGGACGACCAGAAAGGCGTGTACCCGGAACCGGCGTGGATATGGCGCGAATTGGTGTCGCGTTGCGAGCAGGAAAGTTTCTACGCCAACTTGCAAGACAAGGCCCAGGACACGCGGCGCACATCAGCCGATGCCCTGGCCGCGCGCCTGCTGCTGACGCCGATGTCCGCCACGCAACACAAACGCATGATCGATGGGTTTGGCGAAAACGAGTGGAACGCCTGCCAGCACCTGGCGCAAACACTGACCTGGCGCTATCCGCAACTGGTCGAGCGCCTGCCTCAAACAGATCTGTTCTTTTGGCGCAAATTCGTACCTCGGCCGATCTACACACAGGTGTTTATCCGGCTATGGGCCGTCTTCGCCCTGGGGCTTGGCCTGAGCATCGCCCACGATAAGCCAGACAGAATGGACGGGATGTCGCTGGTCATTTTCATGCTGATGGCGTTCGTGCCGGCGGCCGTTGGCTTTCGCGTCACCCAAATGTGGGCCGGGATGAGTTCAACCTATCGGGTTCTGGATGTGTGGCTGAGCCAGTACCTGATCCCCAAGCGAATCAACCCCAATGACTACTGGCTGGTCATTCGCCACGGCGTACCGCAGGCGATCATGCTGGTGGCCTGCGGCTTGATGCTCGGCGTGCTGGGCATGTTCACCTACGCGGGTATGGTCCTGATCAACCTGTTGCACAAGACGCGTATCGGTCAGATGAGCCAGAAATTCAGCGAAGGCTACCCGTGGCTGAACGGTTTGCACTGGGCCTTCTGGAGCCCCCTGCAAGTGGTATTCCTGGTGGTGATGGTGGCGCTGATCGTAGCTGCGCAACACTACCTGCCAGCGGTGCCTTGGACCCACTTCGACCTGCCCAAACGATAACCCGCAAATGCCGGGCCTCAGCGCCCGGCAACTTGCGTTCGATCATCGCCCACAACCCGCCCACCCCCGATTGAACCGCCCCCGCACCGCCCCGCACCATGGCCGCCACCTGCATAAACCCAATAACAACAGGCCCACCACCATGAGCACTTTTCACCCGCGCCGGCTCCTGCTGGCCACCGCTATCGCCAGTCTTGCCCTGCCCGTCGTCGCCGAAGAACACGGTTTTCTCGAAGACGCCAGCGCCAACCTCAACCTGCGTAATTTCTTCTTCAACCGCAATTTCACCAACCCCACCAAAACCCAGGGTGGCGCACAGGAATGGACGCAGAGTTTCATCCTCGATGCCAAGTCCGGCTTTACCCAGGGCACCGTAGGTTTCGGTGTGGACGTGCTGGGGCTGTACTCATTGAAGCTCGATGGCGGGCGCGGCACCGGTGGCACCCAACTGTTGCCGCTGGACCACGATGGCCGCCCTGCGGATGAATTCGGGCGTCTCGGCGTGGCGTTCAAAGCGCGTATTTCCAAGACCGAACTGAAGGTCGGCGAATGGATGCCGACGCTGCCGATCCTGCGCGCCGACGACGGCCGTTCCCTGCCGCAAACCCTGCGCGGCGGGCAGATCACCTCGAAGGAAATCGACGGCCTGACCCTCTACGGCGGCCAGTTCCGCGCCAACAGCCCGCGGGACGACAGCAGCATGTCGGACATGTCGATGTTCGGCAAAGCCGCCTTCACCTCCGACCGCTTCAACTTCCAGGGCGGCGAATACACGTTCAACGACAAACGCACCCAGGTCGGCCTGTGGAATGCCCAGCTCAAGGACATCTACCGCCAGCAGTTCGTCAACCTGGTCCATAGCCAACCCGTGGGCGACTGGACCCTGGGCGCCAACCTCGGGTTCTTCTACGGCAAGGACGACGGCAGCGCCCGCGCCGGCGACCTGGACAACAAGACCTGGTCCGGCCTGTTCTCGGCCAAGTACGGCGGCAACACCTTCTATGTCGGCCTGCAAAAACTCACCGGCAACAGCGCGTGGATGCGCGTCAACGGCACCAGCGGCGGCACCCTGGCCAACGACAGCTACAACTCCAGCTACGACAATGCCCAGGAGAAATCCTGGCAAGTGCGCCACGACTACAACTTCGCCGCCCTCGGCGTGCCGGGCCTGACTTTGATGAACCGCTATATCAGCGGCAGCAACGTGCATACCGGCACCATCACCGACGGCAAGGAGTGGGGCCGCGAAAGCGAATTGGGCTACACGCTGCAGAGCGGCGCCCTGAAAAACCTCACGCTGCGCTGGCGCAATTCCAGCATCCGTCGCGACTTCAGCAACAATGAGTTCGATGAAAACCGCTTGATCGTCAGCTACCCGCTCAGTCTGCTGTAAAGCCGTATTACACCTTGGCGGGAACGATTTGCTGCGGGTGGTCACTGTTAAGCGCCAGGGCTGATACCTGGCGCTTAAACAAGGACCACACATGGATGTTTTCAACGGTAGTACCCGCCTTCTCCCACGCCTCCTCGATGGCGTACCGCCCTTACCTGCAGCGCGCCCAGTAGCAACGTTCGACACTGGTCACTACGGGCTGGCCAAACCTGCCCATTTGCAGTTCCTCCCAGGCACTTCGATCCAGACCTATCTGCACCCGTTCCTGAATGACGGCAATCTAAAAGCCAGCGGACAGTCGATATGGGAGCGCGGCTATTCCTTCAGCCTGAACAACAGCCTGCTCCTGGAAACCGGCAACGACGCGGACCAGGTCCACATCAGCCAGGCTTCTGACGATCAGTTGAACATTCGCCTCAATGGCCGGTTGTATCGTTTTGCCAGCCACGATAACGATGGCAAACCGCTGACCCTGTACCTGAAGACCCACGGCGGCAATGACCACGTACACATTGATGCCAACGTCATGCAGCCCATCGTGATTGAAGCGGGGGACGGCAATGACCGAATCCAGGCCGGCGGTGGCGACACCCGCGTAGTCGGCGGCAACGGTAACGACGTCGTGCGCCTTGGCAGCGGCCTTGGCTACGCCGAGGGCAATGACGGTGACGACCTGCTCATGGGCGGCAGCGGCAACAGCGTGCTCTATGGCAACAACGGCAATGACCGCCTCTATGCGGGCGCGGGATCGCGCCGAAAAGCCAGCTATCTGGATGGCGGCAACGGCAATGACCGGCTGTACGCCGGCTCCGGCCACACGGTGTTGCATGGCGGCACCGGGCACGATCGCTTGATCGGCCACGACCGAAGCACCTTCTACACCGGCGACGGTTATGACACCGTCATCGCCAATCGACCGGGCGACCGGATCTACGCCCAGCCCGGCGACTCGATCAACCACCTCAATGGCTCGCTATTGACCGCCGTGCCTGCCCACCCCGGCCCAATCAAGGGGTTTGCGATCAAGGGATCTGCCGCGTTCATCCAACGGGTCGAAGACGATTTGGCGCTGTTACGCCACTCTCCCCAAGGCCAGCAGATGCTCGCAGAGATGGACGCGGCTGCCGATCGCAACGGCGCCCCGGTAACGATTGTGGAAGATCGGCAGGAGAACGGCAGCGGGTACATCTACGGCAGCCAGGAACTCCTGGCCCTGCTGCAGGACGAACGTGCGCCGGTAGTCGGCGACGATCCCAAGTGGGGGTTCATGGTCGACGGAGTACCCGGGTCTCGGGCTGACCGCGCGCGCATTGAATACAACCGGTCCCAACTGAACCCCTCGGCGGGCACGACTCACCCGCCCATCATCGGGCTCTACCACGAAATGGCTCACGCCTATAACGCCGCCAACGGCACCGCCTTCACGGGTTCCACGCAGGAAGTATTCGAGGGGCAGGCGCACGAAGTACCTAACAGTGAACGCCAGGCCGTCGGCCTTGAGAGCAGCGCAGCCGCCTTTGATTTTGACAACGATCCTGCCACGCCAGCCATCACCACCAACCCCAAGCCCTTCACTGAAAACGCTTTGAACGAGGAAATGGGTAGGCCACTGCGAGCGCAATACGTAGGTTAAACCAGATCGCGTTTGTCAGCCTTTAACCCCACGCCGAGCATCTTGCGGTATCGTGCGCGCCTGCCGCTGCTGACCCATCCAGCAGCGGGTTTTATTCGAGCCTGCGCACCCATGAAATCTTTCGCCATCGCATCCGCCTTGCTTGCCCTGGCCTTGAGCCTCAGCGGCTGCATCAGCGCGCCCATCGCGCTGACGCCACAGACCGAACAACGCCTGCAGGCCCAGGCGCCGATCCGTTTTCTGCTGACGTTCGATGACGGTCCCAGCGCCTCGGGGTACAACAACCCGACCCGCTCGGTGATGGCCGACCTGGCAAACAACCCGGTATTGCCGGGCATCAAGGCGGTGTTCTTTCTGCAGACCGAAGCCTCGCGCTCCGGCGGCAGTTCACGGGGCCGCAAGACCATGGAACGTGAGTTCGCGGCCGGGCATGTGCTGGCGTTCCACACGGCCACGGCCTTTCATACCAACCATCGCTGGTTGAGCGACGCTGAGCTTGAACGCACCCTCAGCCAGGGCGCTGCGGATATCGCCGCGATCACCGGCGTGTCGCCGACGCTGGTGCGCCCGCCCTTCTGGAACTACGACCGGCGCACCTTCGCCGCCTACCAGCGCCACGGCATGAAGGTGTTGTTGACCGACCTGAGCGCCAACGACGGCAAGATCTGGGGCTTCAACGCCAGCCCGCGCCGCCGCGAGAACCTGATCCGCCAGCTGTCGGTGGTGCGCGAACGCATCGCCTTGGGGGAATTGCCGACAGTCGACGGCGTGATACCGGTGGTGGTGACCTTCCACGACATCAACCGCTACACCGCGCGGCATCTGCAAGAGTACCTGCAGATCCTGATGGACAGCGCCCGGATCGACGGCCTGAAGACCGCCGCCGAGCCGTTCTACACCGATCACGCAGCACTGGAGCGGGCGGCATTGGCGCGTACCGTGAAACAAGCAAGTGAAGAAGTGCATCTGCCCGGGGTGTGGAATTGGGTGTGGGACGCCGATTCCAAGTGATGTGCGTTATCGGGCAGTGCGTTGTCTTTTTTCATACATGCTGTAATGAAGTAGTTATCGTCATGCGGGAACCCCTCCAACTTTTTCACCACTGATCGGCGGTAAATCACCGACGCTCACAAGAAAGAGTATTGACGATGCAAACCTCTTCCGTTGCGCCTAAAGCGCCCGAACCTAATGCCCTCCCCGGCGGATCGCCAGCTCCAGGCGCCACTGCACTCGTAAACAGCCCTCCCCCCCAGACCAGCAAGATTGTCAGTGACAAAAATGTCGATATCACACTGACAACCACGTCGTATCAGGGGGAAAGCGGGAAAAAAAATGTGACGATTCTAAAAATCGATACTGCCGATGGCGCGGACGACATTCACATCAGCAAAGGCGAACGCGGCCAACTCAATGCCGTGATAAATGGCAAAAGTTATTTACTGCCCGCTGCTAACAGCGATGCGACAGCGATAGCCATCAGGGCGAACAAAGGTGACGACACCGTTCGCATTGATCCTGATGTGATGGCTTACACCCTAATCCATGGAGGTGAAGGTAACGATCATATACAGACCGGAGGTGGTAAAAGCCAAGTTTACGGCGGCGCGGGTAATGACATCATCCAACTGGGCAGCGCAAGCAGTTACGCCAGCGGTGACGACGGCGATGACACCATGATGGGCGGCACAGGCAATAACACCATGTACGGCGGGAACGGCAACGACCGCATGTATGCGGGTTACGGTCCTGACAGCAAAACCAGCTACATGGACGGAGGAAACGATGACGACCTGATGCACGGCGGAAGCGGCCACAACATCATGCACGGCGGCAAAGGCGATGATCAGATAAACGCTTATGGCCGAAGCCATATCTACACGGGTAGAGGTCAAGACAGCGTCTATTCCAACTCAAGCGACGACGTTGTGTACGGTAAACGCAGCGATCACCTGGGATTGCCATTCGGATTCAAGTTTATCGAGACCGTGCCATTGCCCGAAAATGCAGGGCGCAAGGCGATTGATATCGAAGGTTCCCCGGCATTCAAGCAACGGGTTGAGGATGACCTGGAGTTTTACCGAGGCTCTCCCAACAGCCAGAACATGTTGAATGAACTGGACGCCGCCGCAGAGCGCAGCGGAGTCAAAGTCACGATAATGCAAGATATCACTGATACTCACATCGTCGTGCCGCCGGAGGGCGTTCCCCTGGAAGAATGGCAGGACCCTACGATCATCCGCGATGGGGTCCGTGGCGCGGGCACGACAGAATCGTTTGTGACCTATAACCCGGTCATCCCCAGAGAAGCCTCGGACGAGTCGCGTGTGTTTCTGCCGACCACCACGACCCTGTACCACGAACTGGGTCACGCTTATAACGCAGCCACAGGCAGCACATTTCTCGGCAATACGGAAATTATCCGCCCGGACGGCACACGCACCCAGGAGCCCAATGATGAACGCCAGGTCGTCGGCCTGGAAACTGCCAGTCCGCCCTTCGACTTTGACAACGACCCCGCAACCGCGCCAACCACGTCAAATCCTTACCCACTGACCGAAAACGCGTTACGAGAAGAAATGGGCCTGCCCCTGAGAAAAAGCTACGGCTCCCTGTGAGTCGACCTGACCGCTCAGCCCCGTGACGGTCAGCGACCGCTCCTCGACAACCTGTTGCCTCTCGCCAGGAGTGCAGTGCCGAGTCGCACTAAGCGCGCGACTCGACCCCCAATTCATCCCACACCGATTCGGCCAGATGAAACGTCGCATTCGCCGCCGGAATCCCGCAGTAGATCGCGCTTTGCATCAGCACTTCCTTGATCTCGGCACGGGTCACGCCATTGCTGGCGGCGGCGCGCAGGTGCAGTTTGAGTTCTTCGCCGCGGTTCATGCCGATCAGCATGGCGATGGTGATCAAACTGCGGGTGTGCCTGGGCAGGCCGGGGCGGGTCCAGATATCGCCCCAGGCGTGGCGGGTGATCATGTCCTGGAATTCGCTGTTGAACTCGGTCAAGGCATTCAGGCTGCGGTCGACATGCGCGTCGCCCAGCACTTCGCGGCGCACTTGCAGGCCGTCGGCGTAACGTTGTTTCTCGTCCACAAAAGACTCCTCAGCGGGCCAGCAGAAATTGAATGACCCGGTCGCTGAACGCGGCACCGGCTTGCACGTTGGACAGGTGGGCGGCGTAGAACTCGGCGTACTCGGCCCCCTGTACCTGACGCTGGATAAAGTGGCTGCCGGCGGGCGGGGTGACAGCGTCTTCAGTGCCGGCGATCACCAGGGTCGGCACGTGGATCGCCGACAGTTGCTCGCTAAAGTCTGCATCGCGCACCGCTGCGCAATTGGCGGCGTAGCCCTGGGGCGAGGTGGCCGCGAGCATGTCGGTAATGCGCTTGGCCTGCTGCGGGTTGGCCGCCGCGAAATCGGCGGTGAACCAGCGCGCAATCGACGCGTCGCGCAGCGCCACCATCGCGGCCGCACCGTCGCGCAGGACCATCTCGATACGCGGGTTCCACACGTCTGATGTACCGATCTTGGCCGCAGTGTTGCACACCACCAGGCGCTGCAAACGATCCCCCGCGTGAATCCCCAGCCATTGGCCGATCAGCCCGCCCATGGACAGCCCGCAGAAATGCGCGCGCGGGATGTCCAGCGCGTCCAGCAGCGCAATCACGTCGCGGCCGAGTTGTTCGATGCTGTAGGGGCCTTCGGTCACCAGGGATTGGCCGTGGCCACGGGTATCGAAGCGCAGCACGCGAAAGTGCTCGGCAAAGGCCGGGACCTGGGTGTCCCACATATTCAGGTCGGTGCCCAGCGAATTGGACAGCACCAACACCGGTGCATCGATGGGGCCATCCAGTTGGTAATGCAGTTCGCCCTCGGCGAGTTGTACAAAAGCCACAGCAATCTCCTCAGGCAGTCAGTGCAAAGTGTTCGGTTACAGCGCGGCTGACCCAGGTTTGGGCCTGGCCCAGGTAGTGCGCCGGGTCGAGCAGGCGGTCCAGGTCTGTCGCCGACAACTCGGCGGTAATGAGCGGCTCATCGGCGAGGACGGCGCGCAGATGGCGTTGTTCGGCCACCGCGCGTTTGCAGCATTGCTCCAGCAGGTGGTGCGCGGTGTCGCGGCCCAGGCGCTGCGCGAGCACGATGCTGACGGCTTCGGCCAACACCAGGCCCTGGGTCAGGTCGAGGTTGCGCGCCATGCGCTCGGGGTCGACTTCCAGCCCTGCGCTCACCAGCAGCGCCTGTTGCAATGCGCCAGAGACCAAGCGGCAAATCTCCGGCAGGGTTTCCCATTCGGCATGCCACAGGCCCAGGCTGCGTTCGTGTTCCTGGGGCATGGCGCTGAACAGCGTCGCCACCAGGCCAGGCACGCGGGTCGCAGCGCTGATCAGCACGGCGGCGCCCACCGGGTTGCGTTTGTGCGGCATGGTCGACGAGCCGCCTTTGCCGGGCGCCGCCGGCTCGAATACTTCCGCCGCCTCGGTCTGCATCAGCAGGCTGATATCGCGGCCCAGCTTGCCAAGGCTGCCGGCGATCAGACCCAACACGCTGGCGAACTCCACCAGGCGATCACGCTGGGTATGCCAGGGTTGCTCGGGCAAGGTCAGTTGCAACTGCGCCGCCAACGCTTGGGCAACGGGCATTGCCTGTTCGCCAAGCGCAGCCAACGTGCCGGAGGCGCCGCCGAATTGCAGCACCAGCAAGCGCGGTTTCAGCTCGATCAAGCGCTGGCGGCTGCGGGTCACCGCGCCCAGCCAACCGGCGATTTTCATGCCCAGGGTGACCGGCGTGGCATGCTGCAACCACGTCCGCCCGGCCAACGGTACAGCCGCATACCGCTGGGCCTGGGCTGCCAGAATATCGCCGAGGCGAGCCAGGTCGGCTTCGATCAACGCCAGCGCGCGCCGCAGTTGCAGGACCAGGCCAGTGTCCATCACATCCTGGCTGGTCGCGCCCAAATGCACATAGCGTTCGGCACTCGGGTCTTCACCGGCCACCCACTTGCCCAGCGCCTTCACCAGCGGAATCGCCGAATTGCCCGCCGAGGCAATCGCCACACCGAGGGCGTCGACGTCATACAGCGACGCCAGGCACGCCTGGGCAATCGGCGCGACGGCCGCCTGCGGGATCAACCCGACCTGGGCCTCGGCCCGTGCCAGTGCGGCTTCGAAATCCAGCATGCCCTGCAGGCGCCCCTGGTCGCAGAACACCTCGGCCATGCTCTCAGCGCTGAAGTAAGCGTCGAACAGTTGGTTGCTCGTGCGCAGCGTCATAACGCCTCCTTTATAAATCGTGATGCAGGTACGCCGCCTGTTTCGGCAGGCGCAGGCTGAACAGGAAAGCCACCGCCATCATGCCGGTGACGTACCAATAAAAGGTGTTCTCCATGCCCAAGGATTTCAAACCCAAGGCCACGTATTCCGCCGAGCCGCCGAAGATTGCGTTGGCCACCGCATAAGCCAGGCCCACACCCAGGGCGCGCACCTGGGGCGGGAACATTTCCGCTTTCACCAGGCCGCTGATGGAGGTGTAGAAACTGACAATGGCCAACGCCAGCGTGATCAGCACAAACGCCAGGAACGGACTGCTGACGGTTTTCAGGCTGAGCAGGATCGGCACCGTAAACAAGGTACCCAGCGCGCCGAACCACAGCATCGAATTACGGCGACCGATCTTGTCGGCCAGCATGCCGAACAGCGGCTGCATGCACATATAAAGGAACAGCGCGCCGGTCATGATGTAGCTGGCGGTCTTGGCGTGCATCCCGGCGGTGTTCACCAGGTACTTCTGCATGTAGGTGGTGAACGTGTAGAAAATCAGCGAGCCACCGGCGGTATAGCCGAGCACGGTGATAAAGGCCGCTTTATGGTCACGGAACAGCGCGGCGATGCTGCCGGCGTCCTTGTCTTCGCGCATTTCCTTGCTGGTGGTTTCTTTCAGGCTGCGACGCAGCAGCAGGGAGATCACCGCCGCGATGGCGCCGATCACGAACGGAATCCGCCAGCCCCAGGCGCGCAGTTCGTCTTCGCTGAGGATCTGTTGCAGGACCACCACCACCGACACCGCCAGCAGTTGCCCGCCGATCAGGGTCACGTACTGGAAGGAGGCGAAGAACCCACGCTGGCCCTTGAGCGCGACTTCACTCATGTAGGTCGCGGTGGTGCCGTATTCGCCGCCCACCGACAAGCCCTGGAACAGCCGCGCCACCAGCAGTAACGCCGGGGCCCAGGCGCCGATGTCTTTGTAGGTGGGCAGGAAGGCGATGACCAGGGAACCGGCGCACATCATCAGCACCGAGATCATCATCGAGTTTTTGCGCCCGTGCTTATCGGCCACCCGGCCAAACAGCCAGCCGCCGATGGGCCGCATCAAGAACCCGGCGGCGAACACGCCGGCGGTGTTGAGCAGTTGCACCGTGGGGTCGTCCGAGGGGAAAAACGCCGGGGCGAAGTAAATGGCGCAGAAGGCGTAGACGTAGAAGTCGAACCATTCGACGAGGTTGCCGGAGGATGCCCCGACAATCGCAAAAATCCGTTTGCTGCGCTCTTCTCCGGTGTAGTGACTGGTTGTTGTTGTCATTTTTTTTCACTCAGTGGGAATGGTTATAGCCTAGACACACTTTGCAACAGCCATGTTCCGCTTGTAGACATTTACATAGGTGTTGCCTGAAATGGCCTCATCGGGGGCAAGCCCCCTCCCACCTTTGATGTGTGAATACATTCAAGTGTGGGAGGGGGCTTGCCCCCGATAGGTTCTCAAGCCAACTCAGTAATCAAAGAACACCGTTTCCTTATCTGTCCCCTGCAACACCACATTCCACTGATGCACACCGTCCGCATCCGGCTTGGCAATCAAGGTACTGCGCCGCTCTGTGGGCACGCGCGCGAGCAACGGGTCATCCGCATTCAGCGCCTCACCGTCAAAATAAATCCGCGTGAGCAAGTGTTTCACCAGGCCACGGGCAAATACCAGCACCACCAGGTGCGGCGCCTGGGTCGTGCCCGCCAGCCCCGGCACGCTGCCCGGCTTGACGGTGGTAAAGCGGAAGCGCCCTTCAGCATCCACCGGCACCCGGCCGAAGCCTTCGAAGTTCGGGTCCAGCGCTTTGTCCTGGTCGTCCTCCGGGTGGTCGTACTTGCCGGCGGCATTGGCCTGCCAGACTTCCAGCATGGCATCGTTGACGACATCACCGTTGCCATCCACCACTTGCCCGCTGATCGCCACGCGTTCGCCGAGGGTCGCGGCGTTGGCCAGGGCTTCGCGGTTCAGCCAGGTCAGGCCGATGTGGTAATACGGCCCGACGGTGTGGGACGTGGTCGCGTAAAGGCTCATCTCATTTCTCCATCGGCGTGGCGTCGCGGCCGCGCAGGACGATGTCCCAGCGGTAGCCGAGGGCATAGGAAGGAATGGTTTTTTCCAGGTCGAACGTGGCGATCAGGCGTTGCTTGGCCGAGGTGTCCGGTACGCAGTTGTAGATCGGGTCGTACTCGAGCAGCGGGTCGCCGGGGAAATACATCTGCGTGACCAGGCGCGTCAGCACGCTCGGGCCGAACAGCGAAAAATGGATATGCGCCGGGCGCCACGCATTGTGGTGGTTGCCCCACGGGTAGGCGCCGGGCTTGATGGTCTGGAACTGGTACCAGCCCTCGGCGTCGGTGACGGTACGCCCGGTGCCGGTGAAGTTCGGGTCGAGCGGCGCGTCGTGCAGATCGCGCGCGTGGTTGTAGCGGCCGGCCGCGTTGGCCTGCCAGATCTCCACGAGGATGCCCGGCACCGGCAGACCGTTTTCATCGAGCACGCGCCCGTGAACGATGATGCGCTCGCCCTGCGGCTCGCCGTCGTGCTGCGCAGTCAGGTCGTTGTCCTTCTCGTTGATGCGCTCGGCGCCGATGGTCGGCCCGGTGATTTCCGACAGGGAATGGGGCAGGAACACCAACGGCTGAGACGGCGAACGCAGGTTCGTCGACTGGTAGGCCGGGTGCAGGTAATCAGGTTGAGTACCCGCTTGCGGGCGCCGGTAACCGGGCTTGTCACTCATGGAGCGGTCCTCTCTTATTAGATGCGTTCAATCGCCAGCGCCAGGCCCTGGCCCACTCCAACACACATGGTCGCCAGACCTTTGCGGCCGCCGGTTTTTTCAAGTTGATGCAGGGCCGTCAGCACCAGTCGCGCACCGCTCATGCCCAGGGGATGGCCGAGGGCGATGGCGCCGCCGTTCGGGTTGACCTGGGGCGCATCGTCGGCGATGCCCAATTCACGCAACACCGCCAGGCCCTGGCTGGCGAAGGCTTCGTTGAGTTCGATCACATCGAAATCGGTGACGGCCAGGCCCAGGCGTTCCACCAGCTTGCGAACCGCCGGCACCGGGCCGATACCCATCACCCGTGGCGCGACACCGGCGCTGGCCATGCCCAACACTCGGGCACGGGCGGTCAGGCCATGTTTTTTCACGGCCTCGGCAGACGCAAGAATCAGCGCCGCCGCCCCGTCGTTCACACCCGACGCATTGCCGGCGGTGACGGTCTTGTCCGGGCCGTTGACCGGTTTGAGCCGGGCCAGGGTTTCCAGGGTGGTGTCGGCCCGTGGATGCTCATCGTGTTCCACCACGGTTTCGCCTTTTTTATGGGCGACCCGCACCGGCACGATTTCTTCGGCGAAGAACCCGGCGGCCTGGGCGGCGGCGGTGCGTTGCTGGCTGCGCAGGGCGAAGGCGTCCTGGTCAGCGCGGGACACATGGTAGTCGTCGGCGACGTTATCGGCGGTCTGCGGCATCGCATCCACGCCATACTGAGCCTTCATCAGCGGGTTGATGAAGCGCCAGCCGATGGTGGTGTCTTCAAGCTTCATGTTGCGCGAAAACGCCGTGTCAGCCTTGCCCATCACGAACGGCGCGCGGGACATCGACTCGACGCCGCCGGCAATCGCCAATTCCATTTCACCGCTGGCAATCGCACGAAAGGCGGTGCCGATCGCGTCCATGCCCGAAGCGCACAAACGGTTGAGGGTCACGCCGGGAATGCTCGAAGGCAGGCCCGCCAACAACAGCGCCATACGCGCGACGTTGCGGTTGTCTTCACCGGCCTGGTTGGCGCAGCCGAGGAACACTTCATCGACGGCGTGCCAATCCACGCTAGGGTTGCGTTCGATCAGCGCCTTGATCGGCAGTGCCGCCAGGTCGTCGGCGCGCACTGTGGACAGGCCACCGCCGAAACGGCCGATGGGGGTACGAATTGCATCGCAGATAAATACGTCGCGCATCAGGCTTCTCCGGGTGCTTGGCCGTGGGCGGCCGCTGTACGGGCTTCGAGATCACGCAGGGCGGTCAGCTCGACTGCCGTCGGTTCCGCGGTGGTGCTGACCTGATCGGCAAAGCGGATCGCCCAGCCGGTGGCCGCGACCACTTGCTCGCGGGTCACGCCGGGGTGCAGCGCGGTGACCACGAACTCATGGCTGCCCTCTTCCGGCTCCATGATGCACAGGTCGGTAATAATCCCGACAGGACCGGCACCGGGCAGGCCCAGGCGCTTGCGTGAATCGCCGCCTTCACCGTGGCCGACGGAGGTGATGAAGTCCAGCTTGTCGACAAACGAACGCGCCGACTGCTTGAGAATGATCAGTACGCTCTTGGCCGAACCGGCGATTTCCGGCGCGCCACCGGCACCCGGCAGGCGCACTTTGGGCTGGTGATAATCGCCGACCACGGTGGTGTTGATATTGCCGAAACGGTCGACCTGGGCCGCGCCGAGAAAACCGACGTCGATGCGCCCGCCCTGCAGCCAGTAGCGAAAGATCTCACCGGTGGGGACGACAGTGTCGGCAGTCTCCGCCAACTCGCCGTCACCAATGGACAGCGGCAATACGCTGGGCTTGGCGCCAATCGGGCCGGACTCGTAGATCAGCACCACATCCGGCGAGGACGTCAGGCGCGCCAGGTTGGCCGCCTTGGACGGCAGGCCGATGCCGACAAAACACACCGAATCATTCTTCAGGCGGCGTGCAGCGGCGACGGTCATCATTTCATTGGTCGAGTAAGCCATTACTTGGCCTCCTGCGCGGCGGCCAGCTTGGCCTGGAATTCACTGAAATCGGCAGTGCCGTGGATGTATTCGTCGATCCAGGCGGTAAACGTCCCACGGTCGCGAGCGATCGGGTCCCAGGCCTGGTAGAAACGGTTATCGCGTTGGTTATAGCCATGGGCATAGGACGGGTGCGCGCCACCAGGCACATGGCACACCGCCGTCAGCGCCCAGGTCGGCAGCACGCAGCTGTTCATCGGCGCGTTGAGGTCGTCGACGATTTCTTCGACGGTGACGATGCAACGCTTGGCGGCCAGCGCCGCTTCCTTCTGCACGCCAAGAATGCCCCAGAGCAGCACATTGCCCTTGCGGTCGGCCTTTTGCGCGTGGATCACGCTGACGTCCGGACGTACCGACGGCACCGCCGCCAGCACTTCGCCGGTGAATGGGCAGGTGACGGTCTTGATCAACGGGTTGACCTTGGGCAGATCGGAACCGGCGTAGGCGCGCAACACCGCGAACGGTAGGCCGGAAGCACCGGCGACGTAGGCATTGGCCAGGTCGGCGTGGCTGTGTTCCTCAATCTCCAGGGGTTGCGGCCAGTGTTTCTCGACCGCATCACGCAGGCGATGCAGGGAACCCACGCCAGGGTTGCCGCCCCAGGAAAAAATCAACTTGCGGGCGCAGCCGGCGCCGATCAACTGGTCGTAGATCAGGTCAGGCGTCATACGTACCAGCGTCAGGTCTTTCTTGCCCTGACGAATGATTTCATGACCCGCTGCCGTAGGGATCAGGTGGGTAAAGCCTTCCAGTGCGACAGTATCGCCGTCGTTCACAAATCGCTTCACCGCGTCACGCAGCGCAAGAATTTCAGCCATGGGTTCGGGCTCCCGGTGTGGATCGAAAAAGGCGCGAAGGTGGCGCCGAAGTGCTTGAAGATTAAGCCGGGGCAAAAAGCCAAACAATCCGATAATCGACACAGTGTTCGATTATCGAACCGATTGTTGTCTAGCTAATCTTTCTTGCACCCACAGGAAATGCGCGTGTCTTCAGGTGGCGTCGGCATGGCTGACCATGCCTTTGATCACCACGGCGGCCGTGGCCAATGCGGCGGGGATCACCAGCGCGGTGAGCACCTGCTCGAAGTTCCAGCCCAGGCCCAGCAAGGTGGCGCCCATCCACGCGCCGAGGATCGCGCCGAAGCGGCCGATACCGAGCATCCATGACACGCCGGTGGCGCGGCCCTGGGTCGGGTAGAAGCGTGCGGCCAGGGACGGCATCGCCGATTGCGCACCGTTGACGCACATTCCGGCGATCAGCACCAAGGTCGCCAACACGGTGATATTGCCCAGGCTCTGCCCTACCGCGTAGGCAAATACCCCGGCCAGCAGGTAGAACGTGCCGATGACCTTGTGCGGGTTGAACCGGTCCATCGCCCAGCCCACCCCGACCGCACTCAACACGCCACCAAACTGGAATAGCGCACCGATGAACGCGGCCTGTTCCATGCTCGCGCCACTGTCGCGCATCAGCGTGGGCAGCCAACTGGTCAGCAGGTACACAATCACCAGGCCCATGAAGTAGGTGAGCCAGAGCAACAAGGTGCCGGCGCTGTAGGTGCCGGAGAAGATCACCGCGAATACGTTGCGCGCCTTCACGGTTTTTTGCTCGGGCACGCTGAAACCGCTGGCTTGGGCGACGATGCCGGGCTCGATGGGTGACAAGGCTTTGCGCACCTTGTCGGTGCCGCGGTTGCGCACCACCAGGTAGCGCGCCGATTCCGGCAGCCATCCCCACAACACCACCGCGAGGATCAACGGCAAAATACCGCCGATGAGCAGCAAGCTGTGCCAGCCGAATGCCGGGATCAATTTGGCCGAGATAAACCCGCCACCGGCCATGCCCAGGTTGAAACCGCAGAACATGCTGGTCACCAGCAGCGATTTATGGCGTTCGGGAGTGTATTCGGACAGCAGCGTGGTGGCATTCGGCATACCGGCGCCCAACCCCAGCCCGGTGAGGAAGCGCAACACCAGCAACTGATCGACGTTGCTGCTGTAGGCCGAGGCCAGGCTGAAGGCGCCAAACACCAGCACCGCACTCACCAATACCACTTTGCGCCCGAAACGGTCCGCCAGCGGGCCGGAACCCAGGGCGCCGAATACCATGCCGATCAGCGCGGCGCTCATCACCGGGCCGAGGCTGGCGCGGTCAATGCCCCAGTCCTGGGACAGCGCGGGCGCGATGAAGCCCATGGCGGCGGTGTCGAGGCCATCGAGAAAGACAATCAGGAAACACAGGATCACCACACGCCACTGATAGCGTGACAGTGGCTGGGCGTTGATGAAGGACTGCACGTCCAGGGTGGTAGCGACAGAAGGTTGATTCATTATTGTTATTCCACACCGATGGCGGGCCAACGACCTGGGGTCGTCATTATTATTGGGCGGCGCTCAGAGCGCTGCCGCACAGTAATAACCCAGGGGAAACAACGTCAATTGATCGAACCGGGATCTGTGCGGTCACCGAACAGCTTAGGCAAACAGTTGCGCACTCAACTCACGGCTGGCGCTGAGCATGCTCGGCAGGAAGCGCTGCTCCAGTTCGCTGCGGCTGACACGACCGGCATGGGTACTCACGTTGAGCGCCGCCAGCACCTGGCCGGACGCGTCATACACCGGCACTGCGATGGAGCGCAGGCCTTGTTCCAACTCCTGATCGACGATGCACCAGCCCTGCTGGCGCACGTGTTGCAGACACTCGAACAAGGCTTCGGGCGTGGTAAGGGTGCGGCTGGTCTTGGTTTGCAGGTCGGCGTGGTCGAGGTAGTCCTGCAGCGACGCATCGTCCAGCGCCGCCAGCAGGATGCGGCCCATGGAAGTGCAGTACGCCGGCAAACGCCCGCCTACCGAGAGGTCCACGGAAATCAGGCGCTGCGTGGTGGCCGACCGGGCGATATAGAGGATGTCGTCGCCTTCCAGGGTGGCCATGTTGCAGGCTTCGTGAAGCTGCTCGCTCATGCGGTCCAGGTACGGTTGAGCGGAGACCGCCAGTGGCGTCGAGGACAGATAGGCATGCCCGAGGGTCAGCACCTTGGGCAACAGCGAATAGGTGCGCCCGTCAGTGGTGGCGTAGCCGAGCTTGATCAAGGTGTGCAGGCAACGGCGCACGGCGGCGCGGGGGATTTCGGTACGGTGGCTGATTTGGGCGATGGTCAAGTGACGCTTGCGTTCCTGGAACGCCTGCACCACGGCCAGGCCACGGGCCAGGGAGGTCATGAAGTCCGGATCACCGGTGAATGCCTGGATGCGTTTGGCCGGTGAAGCCACGATCGGCGGCGCCGCTGACGCAAAGGAGTTGCGCAATTGATCGTTCATTTCAAGGTCCTCTTTATTATTTTCAACCGCTGGCGCTTATCGGCAACCGCGAAGGTTGCTCGCTATTGAAAGCCGCCCCAACCGGGATGCACAAGGTTGGGTCAGCAACGTTGGGCGATTATCGGACGATCATGCGATTATCGCAATTTTGCCGGCGCGATCATAAAAACCGGATCGCATGGCAGCATTGGGCTTACGCCGGCATTTATGTCGGCCACTTCCCAACCAAGACTGACGCGTGCATGTAACAAAAGCCTCACACAACGTTGACGCTTTTTAACTTTATGATGATAGTGTTATTAAAATGCGCCGCTATAATGCAACCTGTGCAGAGGTCAGCCCGATATCCATATCGGGATGGGAGCTCGCCCGGCATCGTATGTTGATTATGCTGCCGTTTATAAATACCGGTTCAAGGAAGTCACCGCTGGCAATTCGTCTAAAGTTGAAAGGTTCACCTGCTCAACTTAAAACATGCCGAGGGCAATGTTCGGGTGTAGCACTGCACGTTAATTAAACTCAACTCAAATTAGGTAACACTGTGACGAAAGATGAACTGCGCGCGGAACTTGAGCGCCAGGAGCAACGTTACAAGGACGTATACGGCGGGGAAGTCACCACCTACGCCGCTCAGCCTGAACCAGAGCGCAAGCCATGGCGCAAACGAGCGAGTCTGCTCGATCAGGCCTTTGCCCAGGAGATCCAAAAGATTGAACAGGAACTCAAAGCCGAAGAGCCATAAGCATCGAGGTTTGAGTCCAACGGGTTCTGCTGTCTCCGCCGGCTCACCGCCGGCGGAGGGCACCTCGCTCGTGGGTCAATTATTCAGCGTCCTGCTGCGACCAACGAAATTTCGTACAAATGTTTCAGAGATGACGTTTAGGTGACAAAACCCCACCTCTACGACGCCGCGCTTTGTAAATCAAAGACTTGCCGAGCCCCCGAAAACCCTGGGATGCGCGCTGCTGCCCGGCTTTTTTTCAATGAAGATTGTTACCGATGAGCAGCTAGTGCATCGATTACCGAGGTTTTCTGGCATAATCGCGCCCCCTTACGACCGGGTCAGAAAACCTTCATGATCGATTTATTCAGCGGACTGGATGCTTGGGTTCTCGTGAGCCTGCTGCTCGCCCTGGCCTTTGTCCTCGCCTTCGAGTTCATCAATGGCTTTCATGACACCGCTAACGCGGTGGCCACAGTCATCTATACCAAAGCCATGCCGCCGCATCTGGCCGTGTTCTTCTCCGGGTTGTTCAACTTCCTCGGCGTATTGCTCGGCGGTGTCGGTGTCGCCTACGCCATCGTGCATTTGTTGCCGGTGGAATTGCTGATCAATGTGAATACCGGCCATGGTCTGGCGATGGTCTTCTCGTTATTGGCCGCGGCGATCACCTGGAACCTGGGCACTTGGTACTTCGGTATTCCCGCCTCCAGCTCGCACACCCTGATCGGCTCGATCCTGGGTGTCGGCCTCGCGAATGCGCTGATCAACGACATTCCCCTGGCTGACGGGGTGAACTGGCAGAAGGCGATCGATATCGGTGCGTCCCTGGTGTTCTCGCCCATGGCCGGCTTTCTGGTCGCAGCCCTGTTGCTGATCAGCCTGAAGTGGTGGCGTCCGCTGTCCAAGATGCATAAAACTCCGGACGAGCGCCGCAAGGTCGACGAGAAGAAGCGCCCGCCGTTCTGGAACCGCTTGGTTCTGGTGATTTCCGCCATGGCCGTGAGTTTCGTCCACGGCTCCAACGATGGGCAAAAAGGTATCGGCCTGATCATGCTGGTGCTGATCGGTATCGTGCCGGCGCAGTTCGTTCTCGACCTGGGCAGCACCACTTACCAGATCGAGCGTACCCGCGACGCCACCCTGCACCTGAACCAGTTCTACCAGCGCAATCAAGTAACCCTGGGCGAATTCCTGGCTCTGGGCAAAAGCGTGAAGGACGACCTGCCGGGCAAGTTCCGCTGCAACCCACAGCAGACTGAACCGACCATCAACGCGCTGCTCGACACCTTGAAAGGTGTTTCCGACTACCATTCGTTGACGTCCGACCAGCGCATTGAGGTACGCCGCTACCTGCTGTGCCTGGACGACACCGCGAAGAAAGTCGGCAAGCTGCCAGGCCTGGACGCCCGTGAGAAATCCGACCTCGACAAGCTGCGCAAAGACCTGACGGCCACCACCGAATACGCACCGTTCTGGGTGATTATCGCGGTCGCACTCGCCCTGGGCCTGGGCACCATGGTCGGCTGGAAGCGCGTGGTACTGACCATCGGCGAGAAGATCGGCAAGCAGGGCATGACCTATGCCCAAGGCATGTCAGCGCAAATCACCACCGCCAGCATGATCGCTCTGGCCAACATCTTCAGCCTGCCGGTGTCGACAACGCACGTGCTGTCGTCCGGTGTTGCCGGCACCATGGTTGCCAACAAGAGCGGCCTGCAAGGCGGCACGGTGAAGACCATCCTGATGGCCTGGGTATTGACCCTGCCGGCGACCGTAGGCCTGTCGGCCGGGTTGTTCTGGATGGCGTCCAAGGCGCTGGGCAGCTGATAGCCCGCTGGCCATGACAAAGGTGCGATCCGCGAGGGTCGCACCTTTTTTTATGCGGTCGATCTCAAGCCGAACGCCGTTCAGAAGTGAGAGCGGTGTTGATTAAATCGCGGGCAAAAAAAAGGGCGACCGAAGTCGCCCAAAATGCCTTGCGTGCTCATGTAACCTGGAAAAACCTATGGTTTTTTACGCTTGTTCGCGTCTCTCCAGATAAAAAATCCAAACCCTACGAAGAACAGCACCATGAGGCCAACTGTCAGCACTCCGGCAAACACCACATTATCGAAAAACATGACTGGCCTCCTGCTGTTGCCTTGTTGCGATAGGGCTAAGTTAAAGGAGAAGGCGGGATGGGAAATTGACGAGGATCAATGTCGCCCACGACGGGGCGTAAAGAAGGGAAATAACTGACCTGCATCAATAGATGCAGGCTGTTTCAACGCTTTTTCGGTTTGTTTTTCGGTTTTTTCTTAACTTTTCCGAGCGGCATCGCCTGTTCAAACGCCTGGCGAACCTCATTCAGACGTTTATCGTTGAGGTCATGCACCCGTTTAGCGCGTTCGGCGTTCAGGTCGATCAGTTTGTCGTCATCACTCATGGCTTGGCTTACGTCGTGGCGGGGATCGCTTAATAATGCGGCCTCACTTGCCCGACAGCAAATCAGCGGGCGACAAAATGCAGGTCATCGCCCAAAATCGGCACTTCTCCCTTACCCAAGAGGCGCACACAGGTGGCACTGCACAAGGACCTTCCGCCGTTGCTGGCCCTGCGCGCCTTCGAGGCCGTGGCGCGGCACTTGAGCTTTATCAAGGCGGCCCATGAGTTGTCAGTGACCCAGAGTGCGCTCAGCCATCAGGTACACAAGCTCGAACAGTACCTGGGCAAACCACTATTTGTCCGACGCACCCGCGCGATTGATCTGACCGCAGACGGCCAACACTACTACGAGCAAATCCGCCCTGCCCTCGACCTGATCGCCGCCGCCACCCGCAGCCAACGGGTGGTGTCCAGCGTCACGGTGTTGCGCATCGGCTTGCTCGCATCCTTTGCCACCTTATGGCTGGCGCCGCGCCTGGCCGGTTTTCTGCAACGCTACCCGCAGATCCAGGTGGAGCTGGTGCCAGCGATTCAACTGGCGAACGTCGCGGCGGCCGAGGTCGACCTGGCCATCCGCTATGGCAAGGGCGACTGGCCTGACGTGCAGGCCACGCGGCTGATGCCGGAAGTGCTCTCCCCCGTGTGCAGCCCGGCGTTCAAGGCCAGCCGGCAGCACAACGGCGCTCTGCTGATGGCCACCTCGCACCGCCCGTTCGAATGGACGGATTGGTCCGGCCATTATCAAGTCGACCTCAGCCCGCATCCGCGCGTGGTGCTGCATGACTACAACATCGTGGTCGAAGCCGCCGTGGCCGGCCAAGGTATCGCCATGGGCCGTCACCGCTTGATCGAGCGCCGGCTCCAGGACGGCAGCCTGGTAGAAGCCTTCGACTGGCCGCCGTATCGCAGCGAAATCGGCTACTGGCTGATCGCGCCCCAAGGCCCCGCCAGCGCGGCGGCCGAATGTTTCAGCGCGTGGTTGAAGGCTGCCTGCGCCGACGCGTGAGTTATTTCGATACGTCGGATGATATCTATGCGTTTGCCGTCCATCACCTTGATCAACATGCTGAAACCTCTCAACCCAGAGGATTCAACATGCGCGATTCCATCCGCCAACGCGTGCAGGCCCTCGGCCTCACGCTGCCGACGCCCAGCCAGCCGATTGCCAATTACATCAACCATGTGATCAGCCGGAATCAGTTGTTTATCTCCGGGCAAATCCCATTGCTGGACGGCAAACCGGCCTATGTCGGCCGCCTGGGCGAATCCCTCGGCGACAAAGGCCGGCATGTACGCACCGCTGTCGGCGTGTCCAGCCTGCCGGGGGGCGTGGCGGTGGAAGTCGACGCCATGTTCGAGCTGCAGCCATGAGCCCGCTCGACGTCCAGCGCCTGCGCGAGGCCACGCCGGGTTGTCGGTCCGGTCTCGTACACTTCAACACGGCCGGTGCTGCATTGCCGAGCCAGGCGACCCTCGACACCATCATCGAGCAACTGCAACGCGAAGCGTGCGACGGCCCGATGGAGGCCAGCGAACATGGCGCCATCCTGGTGGAAAAAGCCCGCCGCGCCGCCGGCCAGTTGCTCAATGCACCCACCGCGTCGATTGCCTTTGCCGGCAGCGGCTCGACCGCCTGGAGCCTGGCGTTCCAGGCGCTGGGCCGGTGGCAGCCGGGCGACAGGATTCTGGTGGGGCGCCACGAATGGGGCGGCAACCTGGCGAGCATGGAACTGGCGGTGCAGGCCGGTGCGCGAATCGAGGTAATCCCCTGCGATGAAACCGGTGCAGTCTGCCCGGTAGCCCTGGAAGCGATGATCGACGCAAGCGTGAAACTGATCGACCTGACCTGGCTCCCCGCCAATGGCGGCCTGATCAACCCCGCCCAGGCGATTGGTGAAGTGGCCAGGCGGCATGGCATCCCCTACTTCATCGATGCCGGCCAGGCGGTCGGCCAGGTGCCGGTGGATGTGCAGGCGCTGCACTGCGACGTGCTCAAGTCAGCGGGCCGCAAGCACCTGCGCGGGCCGCGGGGCACGGCGCTGCTGTACGTGCGGCCGGACTTTCTGGCGCGGTTGAACCCTGCGCAGCGCGATGTGTTTTCAGCGCCGTGGAGCGCCCAGGGGTTCGGCCTGCGCAACGATGCCCGACGCTTTGAAACCAGCGAAACGTCCTACGCCTTATTCGCAGGTTTGGGCAATGCGTTGCAGGAACTCAATCAACTGGGGATTGAGCGGGTGTGGGACCGGGTCCGGCAGACCAGCGAGCGAATCCGCGAAACGTTGCGTCAGACTCCGGGAATCTCTCTGCATGACTTGGGCACCAGCCAATCAGGCTTGATCGCCTTCAACCTCGCCGGCTGGGACGCCTTCGAGCTCAAGCGTCGCCTGGAGCTCAAGCGCATCAATATCGGCGCCAACGATGTGGCATATACCCCACTGGATATGCAGGCACGAGGCCTGGCCAGCATTGCGCGAATCTCCGTCAGCCCGCTCAACACCGATCAGGACATTGAACGGCTGATGGCGGCCTTGCGCGAACTGCGCGATTAAACCTCGACGTCCACCCACAACCCTTGGCGTGGCGCGTCTTCGATCAGCGGCGCCACGGGCACGGTGTTATCGGCGTTGAGCTCGTCGCCCGGGATCGCCAAGTGCGCCTCCGGGTCGTCATCGGCTTCACGCCGGCGTTTCTGCTGCTCCTGCTGGCGACGTTGCTCCTCGCGCAGCAAAAACGTCGACTGCTCGGCATCGCCATTTTTCAGGTCGATCGTGCTCTCGTTGGAACTCGCTTGTACGGGCACCACGGGCGGAATATCGGGTTTTTGACGCACCGGGTCGAGTTGCGACGTGACCGGCACAACGCTGACGGGCAGCATAGGTGGCAGCATAATAGTTGTTCTCCTGTCAGCAGGCTGTCGGCGGGCGGCGGGCGGACTTGAGCGCAGGCTTGCCAACCTGTGACCCAGTCGACACTCACAAGTGCCCGCCATCTGTCGACTCAACATTCGATGCACGGCGCAAACCGCGTAGTTTTTGTCAGAGTCCTTTGGATGAGGGCCTTGTTCCGTTAAGATAGTCGGCTTTTTCACGGCGGGAGTCAGGCAGCATGGCGCAGCAGTATCAACCGGGGCAACGCTGGATTAGTGACAGCGAAGCAGAGCTGGGTTTAGGCACCGTTCTGGCACAGGACGGCCGCTTGCTGACCGTGCTCTATCCGGCCACTGGCGACACGCGCCAGTATGCGCTACGGAATGCGCCCCTCACCCGCGTGAGGTTCTCGCCGGGCGACAGCATCACCCATTTCGAAGGCTGGAAAATGACCGTGCAAGAAGTCGACGACGTCGACGGCCTGCTGGTCTACCACGGCCTCAATGGGCAGAACGAGCAGGTCACCCTGCCGGAAACCCAACTGTCGAACTTCATCCAGTTCCGCCTGGCCAGCGACCGTCTGTTCGCCGGGCAGATCGACCCGCTGGCCTGGTTCTCGCTGCGCTATCACACCCTGGAACACACCAGCCGCCAGTTGCAATCTTCGCTGTGGGGCCTGGGCGGCGTGCGGGCGCAACCGATTGCCCACCAGTTGCACATCGCCCGTGAAGTCGCTGACCGTATCGCGCCACGGGTATTGCTGGCCGACGAAGTGGGCCTGGGCAAGACCATCGAAGCCGGCCTGGTGATCCATCGCCAGTTGCTGTCCGGGCGCGCCAACCGCGTGCTGATCCTGGTTCCGGAAAACCTGCAGCACCAATGGCTGGTGGAAATGCGCCGGCGCTTCAACCTGCAAGTGGCGCTGTTCGACGAAGAACGCTTCATCGAAAGCGATGCCGCCAACCCGTTCGAAGACACCCAGCTGGCCCTGGTGGCCCTGGAGTGGCTGGTGGACGACGAGAAGGCCCAGGACGCACTGTTCGCCGCCGGCTGGGACCTGATGGTGGTCGACGAAGCCCACCACCTGGTCTGGCATGAAGACAACGCCAGCGCCGAGTACTCGCTGGTCGAACAGCTGGCCGAGGTCATCCCTGGCGTGCTGCTGCTCACCGCCACCCCGGAACAACTGGGCCAGGACAGCCACTTCGCGCGCCTGCGCCTGCTGGACCCGAACCGTTTCCACGACCTGCAAGCGTTCCGCGCCGAAAGCGAGAACTATCGCCCGGTGGCCGAAGCGGTGCAGGAACTGCTGGACAAGGGCCGTCTCTCCCCGGCCGCGCACACCACCATCCAGGGTTTCCTCGGCAACGAAGGTGAAGCGCTGCTCACCGCCGTCAACGATGGCGACACCGAAGCCAGCGCGCGCCTGGTGCGCGAGCTGCTCGACCGCCACGGCACCGGCCGCGTACTGTTCCGCAACACCCGCGCCGCGGTGCAGGGCTTCCCGGAGCGCAAGCTGCACGCCTACCCGCTGCCGAACCCGGACGAATACCTCGAATTGCCGCTGGGCGAACACGCCGAGCTGTACCCGGAAGTCAGCTTCCAGTCGCAGCCGGACATTGAGGAAGACAATCGCTGGTGGCGCTTCGACCCACGGGTTGAATGGCTGATCGACCAGCTGAAAATGCTCAAGCGCACCAAGGTCCTGGTGATCTGCGCCCACGCCGAAACCGCGATGGACCTCGAAGACGCCCTGCGCGTGCGCTCCGGCATCCCGGCCACGGTGTTCCACGAAGGCATGAACATCCTCGAACGTGACCGCGCCGCCGCCTACTTCGCCGATGAAGAATTCGGCGCCCAGGTGCTGATCTGTTCGGAAATCGGCAGCGAAGGCCGCAACTTCCAGTTCTCCCACCACCTGGTGCTGTTCGACCTGCCGTCCCACCCCGACCTGCTGGAACAGCGGATCGGCCGTCTGGACCGGATCGGCCAGAAACATGTGATCGAACTGCACGTGCCGTACCTGGAAACCAGCCCGCAAGAGCGCCTGTTCCAGTGGTACCACGAAGCGCTGAATGCGTTCCTCAACACCTGCCCGACCGGCAACGCCTTGCAGCATCAGTTCGGCCCACGCCTGCTGCCGCTGCTGGAAAACGCCGACGACGGCGAGTGGCAAGCCCTGATCGACGAAGCCCGTGCCGAGCGCGAGCGCCTGGAACAGGAACTGCACACCGGCCGCGACCGTCTGCTGGAGCTCAACTCCGGCGGCGCGGGTGAAGGCGATGCGCTGGTGGAAGACATCCTCGAGCAAGACGACCAGTTCGCCCTGCCGATCTATATGGAAACCCTGTTCGATGCGTTTGGTATCGACAGCGAAGACCATTCGGAAAACGCACTGATCCTCAAGCCCAGCGAAAAAATGCTCGACGCCAGCTTCCCCCTGGGCGACGACGAAGGGGTGACCATCACCTACGACCGTAACCAGGCGCTGTCGCGTGAAGACATGCAGTTCATCACCTGGGAACACCCGATGGTGCAGGGCGGCATGGACCTGGTGCTGTCCGGCTCCATGGGCAACACCGCCGTCGCGCTGATCAAGAACAAGGCGCTCAAGCCCGGCACCGTGTTGCTGGAGCTGCTCTACGTCAGCGAAGTGGTTGCCCCGCGCTCGCTGCAACTGGGCCGCTACCTGCCGCCGGCCGCCCTGCGCTGCCTGCTGGACGCCAACGGCAACGACCTGTCCGGCCGCGTGTCGTTCGAAACCTTGAACGACCAGCTGGAAAGCGTGCCACGGGCCAGCGCCAACAAGTTCGTCCAGGCCCAGCGCGACCAGCTGACGCCACGCATCAACGCCGGCGAAGAGAAGATCACCCCGCGCCACGCCGAGCGCGTGGCCGAGGCCAAGCGTCGCCTGGCAGCCGACACCGACGAAGAACTGGCGCGCCTGACCGCGTTGCAAGCGGTCAACCCGACCGTGCGCGACAGCGAACTGGTTGCCCTGCGCCAACAGCGCGAGCAAGGCCTGGCCATGCTCGACAAGGCCGCGCTGCGCCTGGAAGCGATCCGGGTGTTGGTGGCGGGTTGATTGCTGCGTTGCTCAGCTAAAAAGAAGGCCCGCGCAATGCGGGCCTTTTTTATTCACTGAAGAAGGTCTTCGCCAGTCATGGCCTCATCGGGAGCAAGCCCCCTCCCACACTTGGAATGCAGTTGCAGTGTGGGAGGGAGCTTGCTCCCGATGGCGTCAACGCGATCTCAAGCCGTCGCAGCAGCAGCCGGCACCGCCACCTCCACCGCCACCAGCCCGTCTTTCATCCGCTTGGCATCCCGCACAAAACTGCGCGACGCCTGAAACAGAAACAGCATGGTCAAGAACAGCGCCACCGGAATCAGGTACATGGCGTCATGCAACCCCACCGCTTTATAAGCCTCGGTCATCTGCTCCGCCCCGGCGGCATACATCGCCGAATGGGCAAAGTGATCGGACAGGCCCCCCACCACCACCGGCCCCATGCCGCCACCCAGCAAGTACAGGCCGGCAAAGAACAGCGCCATCGCCGTGGCCCGCAGGCGCGGCTCGACCACGTCCTGGATCGCCGTGTACACACAGGTGTAGAAGTTGTAGGCAAACAACCAGCCCACGCTGAACAGCGCGACAAACACACCGATCTCGATACGCCCGGCGTGCAAGGCCCAGGCGGTGGTGACGGTGGAAATGATCAGGCTGAACGCGGCAAACAACAGGCGGCCATTGGCAACCCGTTGATGGATCTTGTCGGCGATCCAGCCGCCCAACGTCAGGCCGACCAGCCCGGTCAACCCGACGATCACCCCGGTGGCAACCGCCGCGTCCTGCAACGGCATCAGGAAATAGCGCTGCAGCATCGGCACCAGGAACGAGTTACACGCATAGGTTGCGAAGTTGAAGCACAGCCCGGCCAGCACCAACCAGAGAAAGGTCGGCACCGCCAGCACGCGGCGGATCGGGCGGTCGACGCGTTCCTGGGAGACTTGCACGGTTTCTGCCGCGCCGCGCTTGGGTTCTTTGATAAAGAACATGAAGACCGCGAGGATCAGCCCCGGCACGGCCGCGATAAAGAACGGCGCGCGCCAGCTGTCGAACGCCTTGACCATCGCGCCAATGGTAAAGAACGCCAGTAACAGGCCCAATGGCAGGCCCAGCATGAAAATGCCCATGGCCCGCGCACGGCGGTGAGCCGGGAACAGGTCGCCAATCAGCGAGTTGGCCGCCGGCGCGTAGCTGGCTTCGCCGATGCCGATGCCCATACGCACCAACAGGAACGTCCAGAAACTGCCGACCATGCCGTTGATCGCCGTCAACCCGCTCCACGCGAACAGGCCCCACCCCATGAGTTTGCTGCGCGAACCGGTATCGGCCAGGCGCCCGAGCGGCAGGCCGGCAATGGCATAGACGATGGTGAAGGCGGTGCCGATGATGCCCAGCTGAAAGTCGCTCAGGTGCCATTCCATGCGGATCGGCTCGATGATGATCGCCGGAATGGTGCGGTCGAAGAAGTTGAACAGGTTGGCGAGGAACAGCAGGAACAGAATGCGCCAGGCATTCGCCGCTTGGGTCGAGTTCTGCATGGGTCCGTCTCTTTTATTGTTATGAGAGCTGCGATGCCCGATGCATCCTGCTCAGGTATCTGCAACATAGTCAGGCCGGCGACGCTTGTCTGTAATGATTCGTAACGCTGATAGGGCATGATTCCACCCGAAACTACGGGACTTTCCCTACGAAAAATATAAGTGTGCCCTCCTCTTCCCAACGGCCATGGCGCGATTAGAATGGCCAGCCTTCCTGTCACAACCCTTCTTACTTTCCTTATCGAAGACGCCCATGTCCGAAGCCAGTCCGTGTCTGAATTGCGGTGCCTGCTGTTCACACTTCCGTGTGTCTTTCTTCTGGGGTGAGTGCGCCTCGGCGGGGGGCACGGTGCCCGACGACCTGGTGGTGCAGATCAACCCCACACGCGTGGCGATGATCGGGACCGACCAGAAACCCGCGCGCTGCTGCAGCCTTGAGGGCGAAGTGGGCAAAGGCACTCATTGCACGATCTATGAGCAACGCTCCAGCGTGTGCCGCGAGTTCGACGCCTCTTGGAGCCAAGGTGTGCAAAACACCGATTGCGATGCCGCGCGCGCAGCATTTGGTCTGGCGCCGCTGGAGCCACCGCCTTTCGAGCTGGACCTGCCGATCAGCGCTTAGCCGCCAACAGGGCCGTGATGTCGGTCCGGGTGAGCTGCCCGCCAGCGCGATCATGAAGATTTCCGCTGCCCGCAGCGGCGCCCACTTGCCTGCCAGAGCAATTCGCTGACGCCGAATCTTTGGCATTTCGCCATCATTTATCTAAAGAATGCCGGTAAACGGCCGATTCATCAGAGTCGGGCCGGGATTTCCCCTTGAAACGCTAGGGTTAAACCTATCGCCCCGGACCCGAACGCACTGTAAAGTCGCGAACTCCCACTCAGTGATGGCTTTTTAACATTTCACAGCCATCCGCCCAGGTACATGGCGCACAATGACTTCTAAAAATAACTCTGCCACCGTGGTCTCCGATGTGTTGCCGACAGCTCCTGCGGAAAAACCTTCAGGTTCGAAGTCATTGAGCAGCCCCCGTCCACTGGCGACCCAGCAATACCTGTACTTCACCGAGACCAATACCGACCGCATCCTCGACAACCTCGACGGCTTGCGCGACATGGTGTTCCCGCGCCTGCCCCATCAGGAAGTCGATGGCGAGCCGCGCAGCGAACAGGAATTCCCCTCGGTGTGCCTGATCGGCCTGGGCCGCTGCGGTTCGAACATTGCGCTGGACGTGGCCGAGCTGGTCTATAACGCACGCAAGTTCTACCTGAACGAATTCAGTACCGAAGACAAGTCGACAGACAAGGGCTACAGCCCCGCTCAATGGATTCGCAACAACCTGCGCCTGGGCGTCGGCAAGGCCAGCAAACCGGTGTTCCTGGTGGAGCCGCTGGTGATGCTGGGCGACCTGGACAAAGACATCGCCGGGCGCATCCGATTCTCGCGCAAGGGCGAAAAAAGCGGCTTCCTGCGCGATTACAGCAAGATGAAAATCATGGACCTCTCGGAAGTCCATGCCGGTGGCGCCGGTAACGCGCCGATCCTCGGCCAGTACCTGGCCAAGATCATCCTCAATAAAGACACCCAGCGTTTTTCCAGCCCCGACTGGAAGATGATCCATTCGTACCTGATCGACTCCTGCGGCATCAAGGCCAACCAGTCGCGCCTGTATTTCTCGATCTTCAGCGCCGGCGGCGGCACCGGCTCGGGCATGGCGTCGGAGTTCGGCCTGGCCCAACAGCATTCGTACATGAACAAGACGTTCGACACCAAGCCGGCCGACGAGCACGACAGCAAAAGCGGCCACGCCTTCGTCTTCGAACCGATCTTCACCAGCGGCATCTGCGTGCTGCCGAACATCTCCGACCACCGCAGCGAAATGTCCGAGGCGCTGCACATCAACGCCGGGCGGCTGCTCTGCAAGTATCTGTCGGAAGAATGGGATTTTTCGTACAACTTCGCCAATGAAGACAGCAGCGAAGCCAGCGTCAAGGGCCGTATCCGCCCGTGGAACGCGATGATGCTGATCTCCAACGACATCATGCGTTACGCCGAAGAGAGCGATGACGGCAATATCCAGAACATTGATGTCAATGCCATGGAAAAGCACGCCAACCAGTATATCTCGCAACAGATCTTCAACATTCTTACCGCCCAGGCGGTCACCACCGACTACGACCAGAACTACTTCCGTCGCGCCGGTATCGACATCGGCGAAACCATCCGCCTGGATGCCAACGACCTGTTCATGAGCCTGGCCGGCCCGGTGGCGATTGCCTACGCCGAATCGGTGGTCCCGGAAACCCCGGCGCCGTCGGGTGACAAGTTCAAGGTGTTCGACAAAGAGCCGCAGCGCCTGAACATCGACGACCTGTTCTTCCGCTCCATCGACCTGCCGCACTTCAACAAAGTCACCCAGGCCATAGAAGGCATCAGCCTGCTGCCGATCGAGTCCAAGCGCTACAAGGCTTCCCTGGAGCAGTACAAGAACTCCGGCTATGACGCGGCGGCGCTGCACGACCTGCACTTCTTCAAGAACTGCTCGTCGGTGGTGTCGATCGTGTCGCTGCCCAAGGACTACAAACTGTCCTACATGGACCTGAACCGCCTCAAGACCCACCTCAACAGCCTGTTCCCCAACACCACGCTCAAGCGCTACGCCCTGGTGATCGGCGCGTCGGCCAACCTGTCGCTGACCACCCTGATCGCCAAGAGCCCGTGCCTGTCGGATGATTTCCTGACGCTGATCGTGGCGTTCATCAAACGCTGCTTTGCGCGCAACCCGTACCGTTTCGACGACACGCTGGACAACTCGATCCTGGACTTCATCATCCACGAGGATTTCGACGAAGAGCGTATCGACGAACTGCTCAATGAGTTTGAAAACCCGGCGAAGATCCTCGACACCAACTGGTACGCGATCAAGCCGATGTATGAGAAGAAGTACCGTGAGTTGATCAATGACAAAGATAAGTTTGTCTCGATCAATGACATTCGCCTGTCACGGGATTGCGTGAAGAAGGCGATCAAGTACTTGCGTGAGATTTACCGTCATCGGATCGGCAAGACGAAGATTATTTCGTTGAACAACCATACCGGCAAAACTGCCTAGTTGTCTGTGGCGAGGGAGCACGCTCCCTCGCCACAGCGATCTGCTAACACCAAGAAACAATTCCCCGGGCATTTCACCGTCGGCAAAACTGTTCCCGTGACGCGCACGTCACCCTCAGCTGTGACCTTTCTCCACGGCAAGATGCCATCACCGCATCAGCGGTTACTCCGCTACACACTTGCAGCGGTGCAAACCGCGCACCATTTTCGCGCAGGCTTTTCTTACACTGCCCTTTCCTGGATCAGAATCCACGGCGAAACCACCACCGCCCACAGGCTCGGATCACGCTCCAGCAGGTCCAATGCCCGCGTCGCAGACACTTCGCCCAGGCTCCCCGAGGCCAGCCAGGCAGCGACTTTATCGCGCTGATCCTCGGCCATGCCTTCGGCTGCCTCGATCAAATCCAGGCCGGCGTCGACCCACAATAGGGCACCCTTGGCAAAGAACGGTTCGAGCTCCTTCCAGGAGATTTCGGCGGTTTCACCGAGCAGCTTGGCATAGAGGGTGCTAGGTTCTTGCGTCATGGGGATTCACCTTGGGAAAAAATCGGCGCAATCATAACGTCGTGTCTCTCGTAGAAAAACCCAGTTGCAAATGAGTGAACGATTGAAAGCGTCAGGAAAGCCACGGATTGTCCGCCACTGCGGCAGCGTCCCGGCGCAATTCTGTCTTTTTCTTTCATTTAAGCGACACGCCCGGGTATTGCCCCCAGCAGCCAGCTTTTCAAGCGATCAACCGGCGCTCTACACTGTACCGGTACAGTTGCCAGGGCACTGCCGGGGGGATATTCAAGATATCTGATCCGGTTCTGCAGCTCACAAGGCCGCTAGAACTATAAAAAAGACAACAGTAAGAGTGGAGCACTATGAATAAGGCTACTAAGCAGATTTCCAAACTGTTTGCCGCTATGGTCCTGGCCGGGGTTGCCAGCCATTCGTTCGCAGCCGACACCATCAAGATCGGCATCGCCGGGCCTAAAACCGGTCCTGTCACACAATATGGCGACATGCAGTTCATGGGTGCCAAGCAAGCGATCGCCGACATCAACGCCAAGGGCGGCGTCGATGGCAAAATGCTCGAAGCCAAGGAATACGACGACGCCTGCGATCCCAAGCAAGCCGTGGCCGTCGCCAACAAAGTGGTCAACGACGGCGTCAAGTTCGTGGTCGGTCACCTGTGCTCCAGCTCCACTCAGCCCGCGTCCGACATTTATGAAGACGAAGGCGTGATCATGATTACCCCGGCAGCCACCAGCCCGGAAATCACCGCCCGTGGCTACAAGCTGATTTTCCGCACCATCGGCCTGGACAGCGCCCAAGGCCCGGCGGCCGGCAACTACATCGCCGACCACGTGAAACCGAAGATCGTTGCCGTGCTGCACGACAAGCAGCAATACGGTGAAGGCATCGCCACTGCCGTTAAACAGACCCTCGAGAAGAAAGGCACCAAGGTTGCCGTCTTCGAAGGCCTGAACGCCGGTGACAAGGACTTCTCCTCGATCATCCAGAAACTCAAGCAAGCCAACGTCGACTTCGTCTACTACGGCGGCTACCACCCTGAGCTGGGCCTGATCCTGCGCCAAGCCAAGGAAAAAGGCCTGAACGCCAAGTTCATGGGCCCAGAAGGCGTCGGCAACGACTCCATCTCGCAAATCGCCCAGGGCGCTTCCGAAGGCCTGCTGGTGACCCTGCCGAAATCCTTCGACACCGACCCGGCCAACAAAGCCATCGTTGAAGAGTTCGCCAAAAACAAGCAGGACCCAACCGGTCCGTTCGTGTTCCCGGCCTACTCGGCCATTGAAGTCATCGCCGGTGGTATCAAAGCCGCGAAAAGCGAAGACACCGCCAAAGTGGCCGAAGCCATCCACGCGGGCACCTTCAAGACCCCTACCGGCGATCTGAGCTTCGACGCCAAGGGCGACCTGAAGGACTTCAAGTTCGTGGTCTACGAGTGGCACTTCGGCAAACCGAAAACCGAAGTTTCCCCTCAGTAAGCCAGGCGTTACTGGTCAACAAGCCCACTGTGAGAGCAGTGGGCTTTGTTTTACGAGGTTTATGGGCCTGTCACCCGCGATCCGGGCGCTGGCTCACCTGAAAATCTTAAAACCGTCACCAGCGGTTCGCTGGCAAACGCTTTGCGCAAATGTGCTCACAGAACACAGCGCAGGGCCGGAACATGACTCCACCAGTGAAATGCGTATCGGGTTTTTAGGAGCGTTGTAATGCCTGAGATCTATCATTTTTTCCAACAGCTGGTTAATGGCCTGACCATTGGCAGCACCTATGCCTTGATAGCCATTGGCTACACAATGGTTTACGGCATCATTGGAATGATCAACTTCGCCCATGGCGAGGTCTACATGATTGGTTCCTACGTGGCCTTCATTGCCCTTGCCGGGCTGGCCATGATGGGGATCCACTCCCTGCCGTTGTTGATGACCGCCGCGTTCCTGGCGTCGATCGTCGTAACCAGTGCCTATGGCTACAGTATCGAACGGGTTGCCTATCGTCCCTTGCGTGGCAGCAACCGTTTGATCCCGCTGATTTCCGCCATCGGCATGTCGATTTTCCTGCAGAACACCGTATTGCTGTCCCAGGACTCCAAGGACAAGTCCATTCCCAACCTGATCCCGGGGAGCTTCTCCTTCGGCCCAGGCGGCGCACAAGAAGTGCTGATTTCGTACATGCAGATCCTGGTCTTCGTCGTCACCCTGGTGGCCATGCTGGGCCTGACCCTGTTCATTTCCCGCTCCCGTCTGGGGCGCGCCTGCCGGGCCTGCGCCGAAGACATCAAGATGGCCAACCTGCTGGGCATCAACACCAACAACATCATCGCCCTGACCTTCGTCATCGGTGCCGCGCTGGCGGCCGTCGCGGCCGTGTTGCTGAGCATGCAGTACGGCGTGATCAACCCCAACGCCGGTTTCCTGGTCGGCCTGAAGGCCTTTACCGCGGCGGTATTGGGCGGCATCGGCAGCATTCCGGGCGCGATGCTCGGTGGCCTGGTGCTGGGGGTGGCCGAAGCCTTTGGCGCCGATATCTTCGGCGACCAGTACAAGGACGTCGTGGCGTTCGGCCTGTTGGTTCTGGTGCTGTTGTTCCGTCCGACCGGCATTTTGGGCCGTCCGGAGGTTGAGAAAGTATGAGCAGATATCTTAAATCGGCGTTTTTCAGCGCCCTGTTGGTGTGGGCTGTGGCGTTCCCGGTACTCGGCCTCAAGCTGAGCATTGTCGGCATCAACCTGGAAGTGCATGGCACCGGTCCCGTGACCCTGACCATCATTGCCCTGTGTTCGGTGCTGATGTTCCTGCGCGTGCTGTTCACCCGGCAGGTCGGCGCGTTGTTCAAGGGCAACCGTGGCCCGCTGGTATCGCCCAAGGTCAGCCAATTCCTGACCCTGCCGCGCACCCAGCGCTACATCATCATCGGCCTGATCGTGGCCGCGCTGATCTGGCCGTTCTTCGGCTCGCGCGGTGCGGTCGACATCGCCACCCTGATCCTGATCTACGTGTTGCTGGGCCTGGGCCTGAACATCGTGGTCGGTCTGGCCGGCCTGCTCGACCTGGGTTATGTGGGTTTCTACGCCGTGGGCGCCTACACCTACGCGCTGCTCTCGCACTACCTGGGCTGGAGCTTCTGGATCTGCCTGCCCCTGGCCGGCATGGCGGCGGCGACGTTCGGCTTCCTGCTGGGCTTCCCGGTGCTGCGTCTGCGCGGCGACTACCTGGCCATCGTGACCCTGGGCTTCGGGGAAATCATCCGACTGTTCCTGCGTAACCTGACCGACATCACCGGTGGCCCCAACGGCATCAGCAGCATTCCCAAGCCGACCTTCTTCGGGCTGTCGTTCGAGCGCTCCGCGGCCGAAGGCATGCAGACCTTCCACGAGTACTTCGGGATTGCCTACAACCCGGTGAGCAAAGTGGTGTTCCTGTACCTGGTGGCGCTGTTGCTGGCCCTGGCCGCACTGTTCGTGATCAACCGCCTGCTGCGCATGCCGATCGGCCGTGCGTGGGAAGCGCTGCGCGAAGATGAAATCGCCTGCCGGGCCTTGGGCCTGAACCCGACCATCATCAAGCTGTCCGCGTTCACCCTGGGCGCCGCGTTCGCCGGTTTTGCCGGCAGCTTCTTCGCCGCTCGCCAAGGCCTGGTGACGCCGGAGTCGTTCACCTTTATCGAGTCGGCGATCATCCTCGCCATCGTGGTACTGGGTGGCATGGGCTCGCAGTTGGGCGTGATTCTCGCGGCGATCGTGATGATCCTGCTGCCGGAAATGATGCGTGAGTTCAGCGAATACCGCATGTTGATGTTCGGCGCCATGATGGTGCTGATGATGATCTGGCGTCCTCAAGGCCTGCTGCCCATGCAACGTCCACACATGGAGCTGCGCAAATGAGCCGCGAGATCCTGAAAGTCGAAAACTTGAGCATGCGCTTCGGCGGCTTGCTGGCGGTCAATGGCGTGGCCCTGACCGTGAAGGAAAAACAAGTGGTTGCACTGATCGGCCCCAACGGCGCCGGCAAGACCACGGTGTTCAACTGCCTCACCGGTTTCTACAAGCCCAGCGGTGGCAGCATCCTGCTCGACGGCCAGCCGATCCAGGGCCTGGCCGGTCACGAGATCGCCCGCAAAGGCGTGGTGCGGACCTTCCAGAACGTGCGGTTGTTCAAGGACATGACGGCGGTCGAGAACCTGCTGATCGCTCAGCACCGTCACTTGAACACCAACTTCTTCGCTGGCTTGTTCAAGACCCCGGCGTTCCGCAAGAGCGAGCGCGAGGCCATGGAATACGCGGAGTATTGGCTGGACAAGGTCAACCTCACCGAGTTCGCCAACCGCCCCGCCGGCACCCTGGCCTATGGGCAGCAACGTCGCCTGGAAATCGCCCGCTGCATGATGACCCGCCCGCGGATCCTGATGCTCGACGAACCGGCCGCCGGCTTGAACCCCAAGGAAACCGAAGACCTCAAGGCGCTGATCGGCGTGTTGCGTGAGGAAAACAACGCCACCGTGCTGTTGATCGAACACGACATGAAACTGGTCATGAGCATTTCCGACCACATCGTGGTGATCAACCAGGGCACGCCCCTGGCCGACGGTACGCCGGAGCAGATCCGCGACAATCCTGAAGTGATCAAAGCCTATCTGGGGGAAGCGTAAAATGCTGCAATTCGAAAACGTTTCCACTTTCTACGGAAAGATCCAGGCCCTGCACAGCGTCAACGTCGAAGTGCGCCAGGGTGAGATCGTCACGCTGATCGGCGCCAACGGTGCCGGCAAGTCGACCTTGCTGATGACCTTGTGCGGTTCGCCGCAGGCCCACAGCGGCAGCATCCGCTACATGGGTGAAGAGCTGGTGGGCCAGCAGTCGTCGCACATCATGCGTAAAAGCATTGCCGTGGTGCCGGAAGGCCGACGGGTGTTTTCGCGCCTGACCGTCGAAGAGAACCTGGCCATGGGCGGGTTCTTCACCGACAAGGGCGACTACCAGGAGCAAATGGACAAGGTGCTGCACCTGTTCCCCAGGCTCAAGGAACGCTTCAGCCAGCGCGGCGGCACCATGTCCGGCGGCGAGCAGCAAATGCTCGCCATCGGTCGCGCGCTGATGAGCAAACCCAAGCTGTTGCTGCTCGACGAACCTTCCCTGGGCCTGGCGCCGATCATCATCCAGCAGATCTTCGACATCATCGAACAGCTGCGCAAGGACGGTGTGACGGTGTTCCTGGTCGAACAGAACGCCAACCAGGCGCTGAAAATCGCCGACCGTGCCTATGTGCTGGAAAACGGCCGGGTGGTGATGCAGGGCACGGGTGAACAGTTGCTGACCGATCCGAAGGTGCGTGAGGCGTACCTCGGCGGTTAACACCCGGTTGCTAAATGTGGGAGGGGGTTGGCCCCCGATGGCGCCATGTCAGGCACAGAACATGTGACTGATATACCGTCATCGGGGGCAAGCCCCCTCCCACATTTGTTTCGGGTGATCCCTGAAATTTTTTTCAAACGGCTTGTAACGAATTCCAGCGTCCAGCCTCTAGTGGTACAAGCAGGCAATCATGCCCGCCGACTCATTCCACTGCTGGAGATACACCATGACCGTTAAACACCGTTCACTGTCCGCTGCTTCCCTCGTCCTCGCCCTGAGTTCCGCCCTGAGCCTGTCCGCCTTGAGCACCAGCGCCCACGCGGCCGACGACATGCAGAAATGCTTCGGCGTCGCCGAAGCCGGCAAGAACGATTGCGCCGCCGGCGCCGGCACTTCCTGCGCCGGCACGTCCAAAACCAAGGATCAGGCCAACGCCTGGAAACTGGTCCCGGCCGGCACCTGCACCCAAACCCCAAGCACCACCTCGTCGACTGGCTTCGGCCAGGAAGCGGCCTTTACCGCCAAGTCCTGAAGCAGCCCGCAGCCTGAGTACTGATGATGACGCTTTCGTTCCTGCAAACGCCCTCAACGGCTCAGGTGCCCGGCCTCCCCCTGCGGGCCGGGCTGGGGCTGAAAAACGAGCACTTCACCGAAGTGCTCGACACCTACCCCGATATCGGTTTTTTTGAAGTGCATGCCGAAAACTACATGGTGGCCGGCGGCCCGTTTCATCACTACCTGGGTTTGATTCGCGCGCAGTACCCGCTGTCGCTGCACGGCGTGGGCCTGTCCATCGGCGGCGAAAACCCGCTGAACCGTGAGCACCTGGCACGGCTGGCGACACTGATCGAGCGCTATCAACCCCAGGCCTTTTCCGAGCACCTGGCCTGGTCGACCCACGGCCCGGTGTTTTTCAACGACTTGCTGCCCCTGGCCTACGATGTCGCCGCCCTCAATCGAGTGTGCGAACACGTTGATCAGGTTCAGAGCACCCTCAAGCGGCCAATGCTGCTGGAGAACCCGTCGACCTACCTGCAGTTCCAGCGCTCGACCCTCGACGAAACGGACTTCATCGGCGAAATCATCCGCCGCACCGGCTGCGGCCTGCTGCTGGACGTGAATAACGTCTATGTGTCGTGCATCAATCATCAGCGCGATCCGTTGACCTACATCGACGCGCTGCCCTTGCACGCCGTGGCTGAGATTCATCTGGCAGGCTTTGCCGAAGACACCGACAGCCTGGGCGAGCGCCTGCTGATCGATGATCACGGCGCGCCCATCGATAACGCCGTCTGGCAGTTGTACGAACACGTGCTCGCGCGTACCGGCCCGGTGGCCACGCTGATCGAAAGGGATAACCAGGTACCGGCCTTCAGCGTGCTGCTGGCCGAGGCACAGCAGGCCGAACGGCACTTGTCGCGGGGCCGCCCATGAGCCTTCTCGAAGACTTTGCCGCCGCCCTGCTGGCGCCGGACCAAGCCTGCCCGGCCGGCCTGTTCAGCAGCAACGGCGCCGACCCGGCCAGCCGTTTTGCGGTGTATCGCAACAATGTCCACGGCTCGTTGATCAACGCGCTGGCGACCGCTTACCCGGTGACGTTGCAACTGGTGGGCGATGAGTTTTTCCGCGCCATGGCCGGCTGCTACGTACAGGCATGCCCGCCCGGCAGCCCATTGATCAGCGAATACGGCGCGACATTTTCCGGTTTTATCCAGGGCTTTGAACCGGCCGCGAGCGTGCCTTACCTGGCGGATGTAGCACGCCTGGAACGCTTGCGGGTCCGTGCCTATCACGCGGCGGATGCCCTCGCGCTGGAACCGCAGGCTGTTCTGCAGCAACTGCAAACGCACACCGAGCTGGGCACATTGCACCTGCAACTGCACCCATCCGTGGCCACGCTGGACTCGCGCTACGCCGTCGTCGCGGTGTGGGCGGCGCACCAGACCGAGGGCGCGATTGCCACGTTGAATCCCTGGCATGCCCAGGGCGCCCTCGTGTTGCGCCGGGGCCTGGAGGTCAAGGTGTTCGCCATCGACAGCGGCTCGGTGGCGTTTATCGACAGCCTGAACCAGGGCGCGGTGCTGGAGAAGGCGCTCGCGCACGCACTCGAGGCCTCAGCCGAGTTCGACCTGCACCAATGCCTGGCGCTGCTGATCAACCAAGCCGCCATCACTCATCTGTCTCTGGAACACAAGGTATCGCCATGAACCCTCGATCAACGTGCCTGATCAACCGGGCCATCCAGCTTTTCGAAAAAATCCCCTACAGCTTGATCGCCTTTCTCGCACGCTTCTCCATCGCGGCGGTGTTCTGGAAGTCCGGGCAAACCAAAGTCGAAGGCTTTGCCATCGACTTGATCAGCGGCACCTTCCAACTGGGCGAGCCGCGCCTCGCCGCCTCGACGCTGCCGCTGTTTCGCAGCGAATACAAGCTGCCCTGGCTGTCGCCGGAAGTGGCCGCGCACATGGCGGCATTTGCCGAACACTTCTTCCCGGTGCTGATCCTGCTGGGCTTGGCCACACGCTTCTCGGCCCTGGCGTTGATCGGGATGACCCTGACCATTCAACTGTTCGTGTACCCCGATGCCTACCCGACCCACGGCACCTGGCTGGCCGTCCTACTGCTGTTAGTGGCCAAAGGCCCGGGTCGCCTCTCCGTCGACCACCTGATCGCCCGCCGCTATCGCTAGAGTCGGTCGAGGGCTTCACCGCTGCGCTTGAACCAGTCCACCAGGTAGTCGGCCAACACCTGGGTGCGTCGCGGCAAGCCGCCCTGATAGGGATGCACCAGGTACATCGGCAGGCTCCGCGTCTGATAATCCCGCAGCAGCCAGCGCAATCGGCCGTCAGCCAGTTCCGCCGGTAAAACGTAGGAAGGCAGCCGCGCAATACCAGCGCCCACCAGGGCGGCCTTTTTCAACAGGTTGTAGTGATTGGAGGCGAAGGTCCCGCTCACCCGCACGCGTAGCAGCTCGTGCTGCTGGTGGTACAGCCACTCTTCGCGGCCGCTGTAGTGGCTGTTCAGCAGGCAGGTGTGGGACGCCAGATCGGCTGGGGTCAGCGGTTCGCCGTGCTGCTCCAGGTAGGCCGGGCTGGCACAGGTCATCTCGTGCCAGGCCAACAACGGCTTGGCCACCAGGCGCTGATTTTCGATGGCGCCCGAGCGTACCCCCAGGTCGAAGCCATCCCGCGCCAGGTCGCGGTAGCTGTTGTTCAGCTCCAGTTCGATCTGCACCTGCGGGTAGTGCTCGGAAAACTCCAGCAACAAGCCGTCGAAGAAGGTTTCGCCCAACGACACCGGAACCGTCATACGCACCGGCCCGGCCAAGTCGTCCTTGAGCCGGGCCAGTGCCTGACGTGCCCGTTCGACCTGCGCCACCAACGCCTGCGCCTGGGGCAACAACGCAGCGCCGGCCGCGGTCAGGCTGAGCTTGCGCGTGGTGCGATGCAGCAACACCACCGAGTACCCCGCCTCCAGCTGGCTGATGCGCTTGGACAGTTGCCCTTTGCTGCAACCCAGTTGCTCAGCCGCCACGGTGAAACTGCCGGCCTCGATCAGTACGGCAAACGCCGCCAGGTCATCCATCTCGCTCATGGATTGTTTCCATTTGAAAACCAAAGGTTGCCTATTAGCGCGTTTATCCACTTGAAAAGCCACACTAGACTGACCCCTCACTTACCCACTGGAGAAACAGCACGATGAAAATCCTATTGATTGGTGCCAGCGGCACCGTGGGCTCGGCGGTCAAGGCGGAACTGGCGCAGCGTCACGAGGTGATCAGCATTGGTCGCAGCAGCGGCGACTTCCAGGTGGATATCAGCGACAGCGCCTCGATCCGTCGGTTGTTCGAGCAGACCGGCCGGTTCGATGCCTTGGTCTGCGCCGCCGGCAGTGTGAATTTCGTCGCGCTGGGTGAGATGAGCGAAACCGATTTCGAACTGGGCCTGCGCGACAAACTGATGGGCCAGGTCAACCTGCTGCTGATCGGCCGCGAGTACGCCAACGACGGCGCCTCGTTCACCTTTACCAGCGGCATCCTCAACCGCGACCCGATTCGCACCGGCGCCTCGGCGGCACTGGTCAATGGCGCACTGGATGCATTTGTGAAAGCCGCGGCAATCGAATTGCCACGGGGCCTGCGCGTCAATTCCGTAAGCCCGACAGTGCTGCTGGAAGCCATGGACAGCTATGCACCGTACTTTCGCGGGTACAAACCGGCTGCGGGCGCCGATGTGGCGCTGGCCTACGCGAAAAGCGTCGAGGGCTTGCAGACCGGCCAAACCTTTATCGTAGGTTGAACGCCAAAGCTGTAAGAAATGCCTGAAGCTGGCGCGTGGGCTTGTGATGCACCGCCAGCCTGCGTAACGTGGCGGCACTTGTCAGGAGACCCGATAATGCGTGCCGCCCGTACCCTCATGCTGTTTGCCTTGCTCCCCTTGTTCACCGCCTGCCAGTTGTTCGAAAGCGAGCCGGCCAAACCGTCCACTGCCGGGCTGACCCGCATGCAGGGCGAGCTCACGGCAGTCGCCGGCAAGCTGTTGTTCCAACCGTGCCACGACCAGCGCAACTACGTGGTCAAGGACACCGGCGGCACCAGCATCCTGCAGGAAGCCGCGTCCCTGGCCGGCCAGCAAGGCGCACTGTTTGCCGACCTGCGCGGCAAGTTCTCCGGCGTCGCTGCCGGCACCCAGGGCGAAGTGGAGCTGCAACAGCTGTACCGCGTCGAGCGCTCGACCTCGGCCTGCGATGATCCCGACTTCAAGCGCATGATCCTGCGTGCCAACGGCCACAAGCCGGCCTGGGCGCTGAACGTCACCGCCAAGGGCATGGTGCTGGAGCGCGAAGGCCAGCCACCGCTGCCGGTTCCCTATGTCGAGGAACAACTGGGTGACGGTCGTTTCAACCTGATGACCGAAGCCAATAACCAGCACATCGAACTGTGGGTGGCCCCCCAGCGCTGTGTCGACAGTGCCAGCGGCAGCCTGCAACACATGACCGCCGAGTTGCGGGTCAACGGTCAAGTCCAGCGTGGCTGCGCGGCTTTCGGCGGTTCGCGCGACGATTGATGCGGGCCCGCGCTGTTTTAACATGACGGGAACCTGCCGTTGGGGCTTATAATCGCCGGTTTGCAAAACCGCCGGCCCCACCAAACGCCGCACACCGGACCCTGTCATGTTACGAATCACCGAACTCAAGCTGCCCATCGACCATCCCGAAGAAGACCTGCGGCCCGCCATCGTGCAGCGCCTGGGCATCGCCAGTGATGACCTGCTCGATTTCACCCTGTTCAAGCGCAGCTACGACGCCCGCAAGAAATCGTCGGAGCTGTGCTTCATCTACACCGTCGACGTGAACGTGAAGGGTGAAGCCGCCCTGCTGCTCAAGTTTGCCGACGACCGCAACATCAACCCGGCGCCGGACGTCAGCTACAAGGTGGTGGGCCAGGCGCCCGCGGATCTGGTTGAACGTCCGATCGTCGTCGGTTTTGGCCCGTGCGGGATTTTCGCCGGGCTGCTCCTGGCGCAGATGGGCTTCAAACCGATCATCCTCGAGCGCGGCAAGGAAGTGCGCCAGCGCACCAAGGACACCTGGGGCCTGTGGCGCAAAAGCGTGCTCAACCCGGAGTCCAACGTGCAGTTCGGTGAGGGCGGCGCCGGGACCTTTTCCGATGGCAAGCTCTACAGCCAGATCAAAGACCCGAAATTCCACGGGCGCAAAGTGCTGCACGAGTTCGTCAAGGCCGGCGCGCCGGAAGAAATCCTCTACGTCAGCAAGCCGCACATCGGTACGTTCCGCCTGACCGGCGTGGTGGAAAACATGCGCGAGCAAATCATCGCCCTGGGCGGTGAAGTGCGCTTCGAGCAACGGGTGACCGACGTATTGATCGAAGACGGTCAACTGAACGGCGTGGTCATCGACGGCGGCGAGCAGATCCTCTCCAAGCACGTGATCCTCGCCCTCGGCCACAGCGCCCGCGACACCTTCCGTATGCTCCACGGCCGTGGCGTGTACATGGAAGCCAAGCCGTTTTCCGTGGGTTTCCGTATCGAACACCCACAGTCGCTGATCGACGCCGCGCGCCTGGGCAAATACGCCGGGCATCCGAAACTCGGCGCGGCCGACTACAAACTGGTACACCACGCCAAGAATGGCCGTTCGGTCTACAGCTTCTGCATGTGCCCCGGCGGCACCGTGGTGGCCGCGACGTCCGAGCCGCATCGCGTGGTGACCAACGGCATGAGCCAGTACTCGCGCAACGAGCGCAACGCCAACTCCGGCATCGTCGTCGGCATCACGCCTGAGGTCGATTACCCGGGCGGCCCGCTGGCCGGCATCGAGCTGCAGGAGCGCCTGGAATCCCACGCCTACATCCTCGGCGGCAGCAATTACGAAGCCCCGGCGCAACTGGTCGGCGATTTCATCGCCGGCAAGCCGTCCACGGCCATCGGCAGCGTGGAACCGTCCTACAAACCTGGGGTGTCCATGGGCGATCTGGCCCTGGCACTGCCGGACTTCGCCATCGAAGCGATCCGTGAAGCCTTGCCGGCGTTCGAGAAGCAGATCAAGGGCTACTCGTTGCACGATGCCGTCTTGACCGGGATCGAAACGCGCACCTCATCGCCGTTGCGGATTACCCGTAACGAATCGATGCAGAGCCTGAACGTCAAAGGCCTGTTCCCGGCCGGCGAAGGCGCGGGTTATGCCGGTGGGATTCTGTCGGCGGGAGTCGACGGCATTCGGATTGCCGAGGCGTTGGCGCGGGATATGTTGGGTATCGAGGCCTGAAAACAGCGCCGTCCAAAGGTGGGAGCGCGGCCGCTCCCACATTGGTTTTTGTAGCGTGTCAGATATTCGCGCGCAGGATGTCGTCGGGCAGTGGCTCACCGCGCTCGACGCTGGCCGCCACCGCGGCTATCAAGCCCTGCAGTTCATACCCCTGCCCCGCCAGCCACGCCTGATCGTAATAGGTAGTGGCATACCGCTCGCCCCCGTCACACAAGATCGCCACGATCGACCCCGACTCCCCCGCCGCTTTCATCTGCTGCGCCGCCATCAGCGCACCGATCAGGTTGGTCCCGCTGGAGCCGCCGACCCGCCGACCCAACCGCTCGGCTAGGTAATGCATGGCCGCCAGCGACAGCGCGTCCGGCACCTTGACCATCGCATCGATGACCTTGGGCAAAAACGACGCTTCGACCCGCGGTCGGCCAATACCTTCAATCCGCGAGCCGCACTCCAGGCGCAAGCCGGCATCGCCGCTCAGGTAGTAGTCAAAGAACACCGAGCGCTCGGCATCGGCACACAACACGCGGGTGCAATGCTGGCGATAACGCACATAGCGTCCCAGGGTCGCAGTGGTGCCGCCCGTGCCGGGGCTGGAAATCAACCAGCTCGGCTCCGGATGACGCTCGAAGCGCATCTGCTGGAAGATCGACTCGGCGATATTGTTGTTCGCCCGCCAGTCGGTGGCGCGTTCGGCGTAGGTGAACTGGTCCATGAAGTGACCACCGCTTTCCTGCGCCAGGCGTTCGGATTCGGCGTAGATCTGCGTCGGATCTTGTACCAGATGGCTCTTGCCGCCATAGAAGCCGATCTGGGCGATCTTTTCCTGGGAGGTGGTGGCCGGCATCACGGCGATAAACGGCAGGCCGAGCAAGCGCGCGAAGTAGGCTTCGGAGATCGCCGTCGAACCGCTGGAGGCTTCGATCACCGGCGCTCCCGGCTTCAGCCAGCCATTGCACAGCGCATACAGGAACAGCGAGCGCGCCAGCCGGTGTTTGAGGCTGCCGGTGGGGTGGCTGGACTCATCCTTGAAGTACAACTCGATACCCGGTAAGCCGGGCAGCGCCAAAGGGATCAGGTGGGTGTCGGCGCTGCGCTGGAAGTCTGCTTCAATGATACGAATGGCTTCGCGGGCCCAGGGACGGTGGTCGCTCATGAGAGGATCTCTAAGGATTTCAGTCTCAATCTTAGGATGTTTCCTACACCACACACAGATACAGTAACGACTCAATCGGACACACAATTGCTAGGCTCCGCCCCAACTCCGAGCGCGCCCCCTTCTTATAACAAATAAGAATATAACTTTTGTTTTAACAACTAACGGTACGGGTTAGGGTACGCATCTATTGAATCTGGATTGGAGAGCACCCCTTGGCTCTGCGTAGCACGTTCACCCGTTTCTTCCAGCTGGAAGCCGCCAGCGGTCTGTTGTTGATCGCCGCAGCCGCGTTGGCGCTGATCGTCAACAACTCACCGTTGTCGCACCTCTACAGCGCGTTCCTCGACGTGCCCGTGGTAGCGCAGATTGGCGCGCTGAAGATCGCCAAGCCCGCGTTGTTGTGGATCAACGATGGCCTGATGGCCCTGTTCTTTCTGCTGATTGGCCTGGAGGTCAAGCGCGAGCTGCTCGACGGCCACCTGTCCAAGCCTTCGCAAGTCGTCCTGCCAGGCGCCGCGGCGATCGGCGGCATGGTCGTGCCGGCATTGATCTACTGGGCAATCAACAAGGATTACCCGGCGGCGCTTTCCGGCTGGGCGATCCCCATGGCCACCGATATCGCCTTCGCATTGGGCGTCCTGGCGCTGCTCGGCAAGCGCGTGCCGGTGTCGCTGAAACTGTTCCTGATGACCCTGGCCATCATTGATGACCTGGGCGCGATCATCGTGATCGCCGTGTTCTATTCCAGCGACCTGTCCGGCGCCGCCCTGGCGGGCGCGGGCGCCTGCTTGATCGCCTTGATTGCCATGAACCGCCTGGGCGTGATCAAGCTCGGGCCGTACCTGATCATCGGCCTGATCCTGTGGGTCTGCGTACTGAAAAGCGGCGTGCATGCCACCTTGGCCGGCGTGACGCTAGCGTTCTGCATCCCGATGCGTACCAAAAACGCCGAACCCTCGCCGCTGTTGACGCTCGAACATGCCCTGCATCCATGGGTGGCCTATGGCATCCTGCCGCTGTTCGCGTTCGCCAACGCCGGCGTGTCCCTGAGCGGGGTCAGCCTCGAGAGCTTCACCCACCACGTACCGCTGGGCATCGCCCTCGGCCTGCTGATCGGCAAGACCATCGGCGTGTTCGGCCTGACCTGGCTCGCCATCAAGACCGGCCTCGCCGCGCTGCCCAGCGGCGCCAGCTGGGGCCAGGTGTTCGGCGTGGCGATCCTGTGTGGGATCGGCTTCACCATGAGTCTGTTTGTCGGCTCCCTGGCGTTCGTGCCGGGCGCCAGCGAGTTTGCCGGGGAAGATCGAATGGGGATTCTGACCGGGTCGATACTCGCGGCGTGTATCGGTTATGCAGTGACGGCGATGGCGAGTCGCAAGAAAGCCTGACTCGCACAAAACACCGCGCACAAAAAACCCCAGCCGGTCACCCGGCTGGGGTTTTTCTTTGCTCGCGGCTTAACGCTTAGCGAGTCACGCGGCTGGTACCATCAACGGTCATGATGCGAACGCGATCACCAATGCGGAAGATTTCATTTTCCTGCACGGCCTGCACGTAGGCGCGCATGCTGCCGTCGTCTTCGCGAACGGTGATTTCCACGCCCTGGGTGCGGGTCAGGCCTTCTTCGGTGGCCGAACCCAACAGGCCGCCGGCGACGGCGCCGATCACGGCGGTCACGATACTGCCACGGCCGCCACCGATGGCGCTGCCGCCCACGCCGCCAATGACGGCACCGGCCGCGCCGCCGATTGGGGTCTTGGTACCCTCGATTTTCACCGGACGCAGGGATTCAATGGTCCCCATGCGAACGGTCTGCACGCGACGCGCTTCGTCACGGGAGTATGAGTCGCCGGTCAGACTCGAGGCGCAGCCACCCAACAACAACGACAGGGTAGTAAAGCAGGCAACTAGTAAAACGGACTTACGCATAGCATCAACTCCAAAGGACAGGTGTTCATTAGACGCGGCCGCTTGACGCCTGTCACGGCAAGCTCCGCAGAAAATTGCTTTCATTCAGCCCTAGTACAGAGTGCCAGCACCAAAACAGACGACAAACGGTAGCTCTCATCTCGTAAACAGGACGCTCATGGATTATTTCATCATTATAGTCACGACCGTAGCCGGCTTGTATTTCCATGGCTGGTTATACCTGCGCATCCGCCGCTGGATCGACCGCGACCTGGCGCTCTCCCTGGCGGGCAACGACCTGCACAAGCGGGCCTTCATGCTGCAACAACTGGAAAAAGCCCGAACCCTGAAGATCAACCGCCGCGAGCTGCCGGACTGGTTGAAAAACGCGGCGCAGCAGTACACGCCCGAGGCCTCTTGAACAGAGGCTTCGGGGTGACGGGCAACAGTCAGAAAGGGTGACGCAAGACGACGATCAGGGCGCCAGGCGCTCACGGGTCCAGTCGGCCCCGTGCAAGCGGTAGTTCAGCCGGTCATGCAGGCGGCTGGCGCGGCCTTGCCAGAACTCGATGCGCTCGGGCAACAAGCGATAGCCGCCCCAGTGCTCGGGGCAGTGCGGCTGAGTGTCGCTGAACCGCTGTTCGGTGACCTTGAGCAAGTCGTGCAACTCTTCGCGGTCACGGATCACCTTGCTCTGCGGGGAAGCCCAGGCGCCCAGGCGGCTGCCCAAGGGGCGCACCTGGAAATAGGCATCCGACTCTTCCGGCGTGACCTTGACCACCCGACCCTCGATGCGTACCTGACGCTCCAAGGTCGGCCAGAAAAAGGTCATGGCCGCGAAGGGCCGCGCCGCAAGCTGATCGCCCTTGGCACTCTCATAGTTGGTGAAGAAGGTAAAGCCCTGCGCATCCAGGCCCTTGAGCAGCAGGATGCGACAGTGCGGGCGACCGTCCTCGTCGACCGTGGCCAGGGTCATGGCATTGGCCTCCACCGGCGGCTGCTCGGTTTTCACCGCATCGCCGAACCACTGATGGAACAAGGCAAACGGCTCGCTCGGGGCCTGGGCCTCGCTCAAACCATCCCGTGTGTAGTCACGGCGCATATCAGCCAATGCCTGGGTCATGCGACTTTATCCTTCTGGTTCAGCGGATCAGTTTTTTGCCTGGTCGTTCGCAGCCGGTGCAGCGGCCTTGGCTTTGGCCGCTGCGGGTTTCTTGGCAGCTGCCTTGGCCGGGGCCTTTTTCGCGGCTGGCTTGGCGGCGGATTTCTTCGCGCCAGCCTTTTTCGCCGGGGCTTTTGCGACCGGTGCCGGCGCGGGAACGTCCTGCACGGCAACCATTTCAGCCACAGGCAGGGTCTTGCCCGAGTTGTACTTGCTCAGCAAGGCCAACATAGTTGTACGCTGAGTAAACATAATTTCCATGCGACGGTTCAGCGCACGGCCTTGGGTGCTGTCGTTGGCAGCACGCGGCATCATGTCGCCCATGCCACGCAGCATCAGACGGTCTTGCTTGAGGCCGCTGAGGCTGAAAATCGATGCGATGGATTGCGCGCGTTCTTTGGTCAGCGCCTGGCTCGCCGGGGCCGCGCCGGTGGCATCAACGTGACCGAGGACCAGTACGGCGGTCTTCGGGTCGGCTTCAACAGCCTTGGCCACGCGAGTGAACGGGCCCAGGGTGACCGGCAGCAACATCGCCGGGCGTTTCGGGTTGTAGGAACCGTCTACCGGGGCAATCACCACCAGTACGTTGTCGCGACGTTCCAGTTGCAGGTTGCTGTCCTTGATCGCGGCGCGCAGGCGCGGCTCATAGTCGTCCAGCCAGGCCTGGGTGATTTTCGGGTCGGGCATCGGCACGTTGGTCACATCGACCTTGGCCAATGGCTTAGGCTTGGACGTGCTTTCGAACGGCCACCACCAGTGAGTCTCGGAGTCGGTCTTGGCCACGGCGGGGGCGGCAGGAGCAGCGGCTGGCGCCGGGGTGGCGGCCTTGAGGTCGGCCTTCAGGTCAGCCTTGGCATCGGCGGCCTTTTCGTCGGCGCTCTTGGAGGAGAACGGCCACCAGCTGGAGCCGGTATCCGCTTTGGCCACCGGGGCTGGCGCAGGAGCGGCGGCTACCGGTGCGGCAGGCTTGGCGCCAGCTGCGGCAGCTACCGGTGCAGCCGGCTTGGCGCTGGCAGCAGCCGCTACCGGTGCGGCAGGTTTGGCGCCCGCGGCGGGTTTGGCGTCCGGTTTGGCGTCGGTTTGGCTCACTGCGTCCTTGGTAGCAGCCTTGTCAGATCCAAATGACCACCAATGCCCGCCGTCGGCATCATTTTGTGGTGTTTGTGCGCAGCCAGTAATAGATAGGCACAGCGCCAGTGCCAAGGACTTGTTCGATAACATGAGATATCCACAAAATGAGAAAAAACCGAGGGTCTGAATGACCCGTTAAACAGACGCTTCCAGAACATTAAAGTTACAATATTTTGCTCAGCGTCTTCTTATACTTGCATTTGTAACAAAAAAACGTGAAACAGCAAGGGGTTTACAGACAACCGGCCAATATTCTGACCAACTTCTGTGCACGTGGGTCCATAAGTACGTAGGGCCCCAGCGTATTAGTCACAAAACCGAACGCTACATCATGTTCGGGGTCGGCAAACCCCAGCGAACCGCCCGCACCAGGATGTCCAAATGCACGCGGGCCAAGGCCGAAGGTCGCGTTCGGCAATTGCGGTTGATCCAACATGCAGCCCAGGCCGAAACGGGTTTGGGTCAATAAGGTTTTATCGGGCCCGATACTGTGTTCACGGGTCAATTGTTCGAGCATGTCGCTTTCCAGCAAACTACCGTCCAATAAACCACTATAAAAACCCGCCAGGCTACGCGCATTACCGTGACCGTTTGCCGCTGGCTGCTGCATACGCCGCCATTCGGGTTTATTAGTGCTGGTCAGAATAGACGGCGGATTGGCAAATGCCCGCGTCGTCATGGCCGTGGGTTCACGCATCATTACTTGCAGTAAACGTTGCGCGGCTTCATCGCCCATGTTGCCTTTGCCACGCGCTACATGGGCCACGCGATAAAATTCTTCGTCCGCCAGGCCCACATGAAAATCCAGCCCCAACGGGCGTGCAACCCGCGCCACGATGGACTCGCCCGGCCCACGCCCGTCGGCACGGCGCAGCAATTCCCCGACCAGCCAGCCATAGGTGATCGCCTCGTAGCCATGGCCTTGGCCCGGCGTCCACCACGGCGCTTCGGCGGCCAAGGTGTCGACCATCAACGACCAGTCGTACAGCGCTTCGGTGGGCAGCATCTCGCGGATCGCCGGCAACCCGGCCTGGTGGCAGAGCAACTGGCGCAAGGTGATCGCTTCTTTACCGGCCGCAGCAAATGCCGGCCAGTAGTTGGCCACTGGCGCATCCAGTTGCAGCTTGCCTTCGGCCACCAATTGCAGGGCCGCAACGGCGGTGAAAGTCTTGGTGCAGGAGAACAGGTTGACGATGGTGTCGCTGTGCCAGGCCTGTGCCCCGTCCTTGTCGGCGGTGCCGGCCCACAGGTCGACCACGGTTTCCCCGCCGATCTGGATGCACAGCGCCGCACCACGTTCCTGCGGGTCATCGAACAACGTGGCGAACGCTTCACGTACCGCTTCGAACTGGAGTTCGTAATGCCCCTGAACCTGCACCTAAGCCCCCTCGGAAAACGCTGTAAAAAGTGGCCGACATTGTTCCAGCCCTTGTAGGATTTGTGAACCCGTCAACACTCAATCAATGACCATTTCCGGCATGCCCACCGGTGTGTCCGGCGCCCTGCCCCGCACCTTTACCGTCATGCCCGGGCTTGCTGCCTTCATGCTCGCGAACCGCGCGGGCCGCCTTGGCCTTTTCGGCTTCCTTGCCCAGTTGGTCGACCGCCGCCAGGTTGCTTCGACGCACGCTGTCGACAAAGCCCTGGAACGGCACATCGGTAATGCCGACCAGACCGAAGTGGCCGTTTTCGCCGTCCAGCAGACGCCCGGTCACGGGCTGGTCCAGGTACTGGAACCAGTGAACGCCGACAATCGACGGCTCGGCCATGGCCTGCTTGAGGAAGTTGGCATACGCGGCGCCGCGATCTTCTTCCTTGGCCAACTGGGTCACACCGCCCCAGAACGGGCCGCGGTCCGCCGAGCCGAAGTTGAATTCGGTGATCAACACCGGCTTGTCCAACGCGCGCAAGGCGGCGAAGTCATAGCCGTCCTGGGGTTTGAGCGTGTACATGTTGAAGCTCAACACGTCGCAATACTGCGCACAGGACGCCACCGCCTCCGGAGTACTCACCGCGTAACGCCCGCCCAGCAGCAACTGGTTGGGCGCGTGCCATTTGAGTGCATCGGAGATGGTCTTGAAGTACGTATCGGCGAAGGTCTTCTGGAAGTGTTTGAAGTCGGCTTCGATTTCCGGGTGCTCAGGGTTGGGCATCGGCGGTTCGAAGCCCGGGTCTTCCATCAGTTCCCAGCCCGCCAGGTGGATGCCCCAGGCTTTCGACAGGCCTTCTTCGTTGCGGTATTTGTCGCGCAGTTGCTTGAGGAACGCGCGCTTGGCCGGTACATCGGTGGTCATGCGCAGGGTGCCGTAGGCCAGGGCGTAACGGGACTTTGCATCGTCACCGGGACCGGCCCAGGCCAGTTCGTTATCGGCAAAAAAACCGATCAGCCAAGGATCGTCACGATGATCGCGGGCAGCGATGGCCACGGCGCGCTCGGTGGCCATGGCGAAACGCGGGTCGAACGGGTCGGGCATGCCGCCCCACCAGTCGGTGCCGGTGCTGATGCTGGCGTAATCGCCGACGATCGACAGCGGCAAGGTGTACGGCACGCGGTCCGCACTGGCCAGTTGTGCAGCGCTCCAGTTGCCGACGGTGTTGAAACCCCAGGCCTGCAGGCGGTCGAGGGTGTGGCTGACCCAGCGCTTCTGGTCGAAACCGTCAGTGTCATACGTGCGCTGCAGGTTGGCGCGGTAGAAATCGTACCAACGCCCGGCGCCAAAGCTACGCCCTTCGCCGGCGCCGTTACCGGTGCGGTTGTCGCCGCTGCCGTAGTACTTGTCAAAGGGTTCCCCGGCCTTGGGCAGCGCCGCGAACATCCATTCACGGCCCGCCACGTAGGTCTGGTTGTTATCCGAAGCCACGGTGTTGACGCCCAGGGAATAGAACGGATGCCCCTCCGGCGTCACCAGATACCAACGACCATCGCGCTTCTCGGTGCGGAAAAAGCCGCTGGCGTCGAACGCCGGGCCTTTGTTCCAACCGCCGTACTGGTCCAGGGAGGATTTATCCCGCTCGGCCAGCCAAGCCTTGAGCTGTTGCTGCTCCTTGGTGGCGGCGGCCTTGAGTTGCTCGTCGCTGCTGACCTTTTCCGGCCAGCGCGCACGGGTGGACTGGCCATAGGCATCCACCAGTTCGCTGTAGGCCGCCTTCAGCACCGGCTCGCTGTCCTGCACGCCAAAGCGCTCCAGCAGAATACTCTGGGCGACATTCGGTTTGATCATCGACAGGGTCACCGACACCACCTGGCTGCGGTCGATGTCTCCGGCGCTGCTGGCCAGTAACACGCGCTGGCCGTCGACGCTGATCGGCATCGGCGGGCCGGCCTTCATGCCCTGGCTCAATGGCGAGTTGGCTTGCAGCGGGATCAGCAGGGTCTGGGCCGGACCGGCCGGCAGGTCGATGCGGCTGACCAGGGTCTTGCCGTCGTTGCTCTGCACCTTGACGTACAGGGTCAGCGCCCAGTCCATGGCACTCTGGATACGCAGGCTGATGGCGCTGGATTGCGACCAGTCCCAGGCGCCGGTCTGCGGGCTGAGCACCAGGCTCGGTTCGGCGGCCGGGTTGAAGGTGATGCGGCGCAGCACCTCGCCTTCAGGGGTTTGTTCGGCGTTGTATTGCGGCAGGCTGGCGTCCTGGGTCGCCACTTTGACCACATCGGCAGGTCGGACGAAGTTGAACAACGTTTGTTGCCCGGCGGGCGCGGCCAGCAGTGGCGCAGCGAACAGCAGGGCAAAAAGGGCGGGCAGCGTGCGAATCATACGAGCAAGGTTCTCCCAAACGGCCGATAAATGGCCTGATGACATAATGCGATGGCAGTGAGATAGACCACGAAGTGGGCGATTTTGCCCACTGTGGCTTAAGAAATTTCGCGCCGGAACGGCGGCAAGGCATTCAGGATGGCCTTGCCATAGCGCTGCGTGACCAGACGGCGGTCCAGCAAGGTGATGGTGCCTCGGTCTTCTTCGGTCCGCAGCAAGCGCCCGCAGGCCTGCACCAGCTTCAGGGACGCATCCGGCACCGAGATTTCCATGAACGGGTTGCCGCCACGGGCCTCGATCCACTCGGCCAACGCGGCCTCGACCGGGTCATCCGGCACCGAGAACGGGATCTTGGCGATCACCACGTGTTCGCAGTAGGCACCGGGCAAGTCCACGCCTTCGGCAAAGCTCGCCAGGCCGAACAGCACGCTGGAATCGCCGCCATCGACCCGCGCCTTGTGCTTGTTCAGGGTTTCCTGCTTGGACAGGTTGCCCTGGATAAACACCTGCTTGCGCCAGTCGCGGTCGAGGCCGTCGAACACGTCCTGCATCTGTTTGCGCGACGAGAACAGCACCAGGGTGCCGCGTGAACCTTCGACCAGCTCCGGCAAGTCACGGATGATCGCGGCGGTGTGGGCCGGCGCATCCCGAGGGTCGGCCTTGAGGTCTGGCACGCGCAGCACACCGGCGTTAGCGTGATGGAACGGGCTCGGCACCACGGCGGTGACGGCTTTTTTCGGCAGGCCGGCGCGCATGCGGAAGCGGTCGAAGGTGCCCAGGGCGGTCAGCGTGGCCGAGGTGACCAGGCAGCCATACGCCACGTTCCACAGGTTGCGCCGCAGCATTTCCGCCGCAAGGATCGGGCTGGCGTTGACCTCGATATCGAACAGCGCACCGCTTTCCGACAGGGTCAGCCAACGGGCCATGGGCGGGTTGTCTTCCGGGTCTTCGACGGTGAAGGCCGTCCACAACTCCCAGTTGCCCTGGGCGCGGGACAACAGGCTGCCGAACAGTGGGTACCATTCCTCGGCCTGGTTGCTGGCGATGCCGATGTTGACCTCGCCGTCCATGCCTTCCTTGAGCAGGTCGGTCAGGCGGGTGAACAGGTCGGTCAGGCGCGAAAAACCCTTCTTCAGTTCGACGCCCATTTCACGCATGTGCTCGGGGATCAGCCCGCCGACAAAGCGATGGCGCGGGCGCTCGCGGCCCTCGACGTCTTCGCCGGGCTTGAAGTCGGCAACCTGCTCGCAGGCGCTGAACATGAACTGCTGCTGGGTCTTGATCTCCCGCGCCAGTTCCGGCACCTGTTCGATCAGCTTGCCCAGGTCGCCGGGCAGCGGGTGCTGGGCCAGCAGTTTGGTGAGGTTCTTGGCGGTGGCCTCGAGCCAGTCGGCGGTGGAGCGCAGGCGCGTGTAATGGGCGAAGTGGCCGATGGCCTTGTCGGGCAGGTGGTGGCCTTCGTCGAATACGTAGAGCGTGTCGCGCGGGTCCGGCAGCACGGCGCCGCCGCCCAGGGCCAGGTCGGCGAGGACCATGTCGTGGTTGGTGACGATCACGTCGACCTTGCCCATGCCTTCGCGCGCTTTATAGAAGGCGCACTGGCCGAAGTTGGGGCAATGCCGGTTGGTGCATTGGCTGTGGTCGGTGGTCAGGCGCGCCCAATCGGCGTCTTCCAGGGCGGTGGGCCAGCTGTCGCGGTCGCCGTCCCATTTATTCCCGGCCAGTTTTTCGATCATGCTGGTAAACAGCTTCTGGCTGACTTCATCGACTTCGATCTTGAAGCCTTCTTCTTCGAACAAGGAGGCCGTGGCGGTTTGCGCGTGGCCTTCCTGCAGCAGCACGTCGAGCTTGGACAGGCACATATAGCGGCCACGGCCCTTGGCCAGGGCGAAGGTGAAGTTCAGGCCGCTGTTGCGCATCAGGTCGGGCAGGTCTTTGTAGACGATCTGCTCCTGCAGGGCGACGGTGGCGGTGGCGATCACCAGGCGCTTGCCGGCGGCCTTGGCGGTGGGAATCGCCGCCAGGCTGTAGGCCACGGTCTTGCCGGTACCGGTGCCGGCCTCGACGGCCACGACCGCGGGGTCACCGCTGCGCCGGCCTTCGTCGTCGGTGTCGATATCCCCGAGGACCTTGGCCACTTCGGCGATCATCAGGCGTTGGCCGTAGCGCGGTTTCAAGCTCTTGGCTTCGAGAAAACGCGAATAGGCGCCCTGGATCGTGGTTTTGAGTTCAGTGCTGATCATGGATAGTCGGGCGCAAAAAACGCTGGATAAATTTTCAGTGGTTCGGATCGGCCGCTATCATACCCCGCTAATTAATCCCGCGCAGAACGGAGTACCGCAATGACCGTGTTCAGCCTCGTTTACACCCTGCATGTATTGGCCGCCCTGATCTGGGTCGGCGGCATGTTTTTCGCCTGGATGATCCTGCGCCCCGCCGCTGTGGCGGCCCTCGAGGGCCCTGCCCGGCTCAAGCTGTGGGCGAATGTGTTTCAACGTTTTTTCGTGTGGGTTTGGGTGGCGGTGCTGGTTTTGCCGATCAGCGGTGTCGGCCTGTTGCAACTGCGCTTCAGCGGGTTTGAAACCGCACCGCGTTACGTGCAGGTGATGATGGGCTTGTATGTGGTGATGACGGCGCTGTTCATCCGCATCCAGGCGTTGAAGTTCCCCGAATTGCGCGCAGCGGTGGCGGCTGAAAACTGGCCGGCCGGGGCGGCGGTGCTGGGGCAGATCCGCAAGCTGGTGGGCATTAACCTGCTCGTTGGGTTGGTGCTGGTCGCGATTGCTTCGGCGCGGCCGATGTTCTGAGACGTGCCTTAAACCGCCATCGGGAGCACGCCCCCTCCCACACACTTGAAATGCATTCCAAATGTGGGAGGGGGCGTGCTCCCGATGGCGTCAGATCGAACGACTCAAAGTCGCTGAATGGTCACAGTTCCCGCAGGCCCGGCCGGCCCCGGCTGCCCTTCCACCCCTGGCCGGCCTTTCTCGCCACCATCGGCGCGGTACACCAGGCAACCCTTGGATTGCCCGCCACGCCCAGGCTTGCCCGCCGTCCCCGCCAAACCGCCCGCGCCGCCATCGACCCAGACCTTGATCTTGTCGCTTGGGAAGTCCTGCGGCAGTTCGACCCGCACCTGCGCACCCGCCGCGCCAGGCAACCCGTCGCCACCGTTATCACCGTTGGCGCCGCGCCCAGCGGAGCCCCAAGTGCAACCCGGGTCTTCGCCGTTGGCGCCGTCCAGCCCGGCATAACCTTGGGCGCCAGCGCCACCACGGGCATCCACCGACAGTTCCTGCGCCGTCAGGGCATTGATGCGCAAGGTCAGGTCACGTCCGGCCCTGGCTGGTTTTTCGTGGGTACCGGGAGCGCCACGCGAGGTGATCTGGCTGCCATGTTCCAGTTGCGCATGCCGCGCCTGCAATTGCAGCCCGGTGCTCCCCGGAGCGATGGCGATGCGTGCTTCGCGGCCCAGGTGCAACTCATCCACCGAGACCTGGCTGATCGTGGCCGGGATGAGCAACGTGCCGTAGTCCGCGACGTCCAGGCGTTCCAGCTGCAATACGCTGGTACTGCTGGGCAAGCGCATCAACGAGTTGGTTTCAACACTCACGCTCTGGGCCAGGGCAACGGGGCTGACCAACAGGGCCAACAGAAAAACCTTACGCATCATGGGGCTCCTGAGTGATGGGGAATTTGTTATTTCAAATTTTTCTTTGGGCGCACAGTAACGACTTCTACAGGCGATTTGCCAGTGAAGGATCAAAAAACTTGAGAAGGCGGCAGTTTCAGCGAGGATCGCCAACGATGCCCCTGTGGAATCCCACAGGGGCAAGGCCTGTCAGCGGTTGATCTGGATTTCTACGCGGCGGTTCAGGGCACGGCCTTCAGCGGTTTTGTTGTCAGCCACCGGATGACTTTCGCCCGCACCGGTCACCGACACGAAGTTACTGCGAGGCACACCGGCGCCGATCAGGTAGTCCGTCACCGAATGTGCGCGTTTTTCCGAGAGTGTCTGGTTGTAGGCGTCCTTGCCGACGCTGTCGGTATGCCCGCTGACCCGCAACTGGGCGCTCGGGGCTTCGCGTTTCAGGCGGGTGGCGATGGTGTCGAGCGCGGTTTTGTCCGCCGCCGTCAGCTTCGCCGAGTCGAACTGGAAGTGGACATCGCGAATCACGATGGTTTCTTCCTTGACCACAACCACCTCTTCAACCACCGCCGCGGGTGGCGCAGGAGGGCAACCATTGGCATCGACCTGTACGCCTTTCGGCGTGCCGGGGCACTTGTCGCGGCTGTCCGGCACGCCGTCGCCGTCTTCGTCACCATCGCCGTGTACCCAGCAATAGGCGCCGGCCATGCCGCCGATCAACAACGCGCCGTAGCCGGCATAGGCTGAGCTTTCCGTCGCACCGATCGCCGCACCGGTCACGCCGCCCACGGCGGCGCAGGTGGGCCAATCGGTTTTTTGCAAACCTGCACAACCTGTCAATACTCCGGTGAGCAGAACCAAGGGTAGAGCTGTCCGCATGATGCTCATTTGATTTCTCCTGAGGGGATCGGCAGGGGCCGATGGGTGGAGTAAAGACCGCTCCTTTCAACTGCGCCAGTACGTCACACCCCCGGATTCATTGAGGATGGGCGTACTTGAAGGACTTTTCGCAACCACCCGCTCTAGGCCCGCACGCTCAGCCGCGCTAGTCTCTAGGGTCCTGATGTGAGGATCTCTGATGACCGCTGGTATTTCTTCCCGTACACCCCAGCAAGCCCTGGCTGCCTTGCTCGATTTGCACCAGCCCAAACGCCTGTTGCTGTTGGGTGCCAGCCAGTTCCCGGCGCTGGAGGCCTTTCAAAAGGCGCACCCTGAGACCCAGGTGTCCGTCGCGACGCCTGGCGCGCTGCCGGCGGACCTCGCGGCGCAGCGTTTTGACCTGGCGCTGGTGGTCGATTGCCTGGAGCACCTGTCAAAACCACAAGGCCTGACCCTGCTGGGCGGCATCCGTAACCTCAATGCCAGCCGCATTGCGGTGCTGGTCGACCTGGGCGCCTGCGACTGGAAAGACACTGACTTCTTCTCCCTGGCCCTGCAGGCCGGCGAGCGCTTCCAGCGCGATGAGCAGGTACTGACGCTGTTTACCTATGATCTGCTTGACTATAAACAGGTGCCGGACTGGCTCAACGCCCGCTTCTGGGCCAACCCGGAAAACTTCGGAAAGTATTGGTGGTAACCCGATGAGTACATCCATTTGCCCCTGCGGCAGCGGCAACCTGCTGGACGCGTGCTGCGGCCATTATCACGCAGGGCACCCGGCGCCGTGCGCCACCGCGCTGATGCGCTCGCGCTACAGCGCCTACGTACTGGGCCTGGTGGACTACCTGGTGGCTACCACGTTGCCTGCGCAGCAGGCCGGCCTGGACCGTGATGCCATCGCCACCTGGAGCGCCCAGAGCACCTGGCTCGGCCTGGAAGTGGAAAGCTCCGAGGTGTTCGGCGGCCAGCCGGAACATGCGTTCGTGACGTTTACCGCGCGCTGGCATGACAGCACCGGCGAACACAGCCACCGCGAACAGTCCTCTTTCGTACAGAATGAGGGACACTGGTACTTCATCGACCCCACCGTGGAAGTGAAGGCCGGACGCAATGATGCATGCGTCTGCGGGAGTGGGCAGAAGTTCAAGAAGTGTTGCTCCAGCTACCTCTAACCACCTCACAGGGATCGCGCCATGCTCCGCACTTACAGCTTGTTGCTGGCGTTGACCCTTGGCTTGAGTGGCTGCGCCTCATGGTTCGAGGACGACGCCCCACCGCCCCACGTCGCCCTGGTGAAGGTCGAAGTGGTGCGGGCCAAGTTGCTCGAACAGAAGTTCAAGCTGTATTTCCGCGTGGATAACCGCGACGACGCCGACCTCACGGTGCGCGGCCTGATCTACAAGGTCACCCTGGGTCGCTTGCTGCTGACCGAAGGCGAATCCAACGAATGGCTCACCGTGCCGCCGCGTGGCCACGCCTTTTTCAAGATCTCGGTACGCACCAACCTCTGGCCGCAGATCCGTGACGTCGTGCAGATGCTGAAAAACCCCGACCGGCCCGTGCCTTATCGGTTGGAAGGCGAGCTGAAAACCGGATTATTCATCGGTAATGACGTGCGCGTGGACCACAATGGCGAGATAATCCCCGGCGATTTTATTCCGGAGCGACATCGATGACTCAGCAACCCCATGTCCATGGTCCTGACTGCAACCACGATCACGATCACCATGATCACGACCACGACCACGGCCATGTCCACGGCCCGAACTGCGGCCACGCTCACCAGGAGCCGGTGCGCAACGCCCTGAAAGACGTTGGCCGCAACGATCCATGCCCGTGCGGCAGCGAGAAGAAATTCAAGAAGTGCCACGGCGCTTGAAACCTGGCTACTGAAAATAAGCTTTAGCTCCTGCTTGCGTCGTTTCACCGCGCTCACTAACGTAGCGCCTTTACTGACGCTACCCCCCGCAGGAGCTTTGCCATGGCCTCGCCAGCCCTTTCACATTTTCTTCCCCGGTTCGGCGTTGCCGCGGCAGTGGCCAGTGCATTAAGCCTGGCCGGTTGCCAGCTCCAGAGCACCCAGGACACCCTGCCACCCGTTACCGGCGTCCAGCCGATCAAGGGCCTCGCGCAGAATGTTTCGATACGCCGCAATGCCCAGGGCATGCCGCTGATTGAAAGCAATACCTTCCACGACGCACTGTTCAGCCTCGGCTATGTGCATGCCAGCGACCGCATCACGCAGATGGTCACGTTGCGCCTGCTGGCCCAGGGCCGTCTGGCGGAAATGTCCGGCCCCGAGGTGCTGGATGTCGACCGTTTCATGCGCGCGGTCAACCTGAAAAAAAGCGCCGGCGAGCTCTACAACGCCTCGTCGCCGCGCCTCAAGCGCTTCTTTGAAGTGTATGCCCGCGGCGTCAACGCTTACCTGTTCCGCTACCGCGACAAGCTGCCGCCGGACCTGGCCCAGACCGGCTACAAACCCGAGTACTGGAAGCCGGAAGATTCGGCGCTGTTGTTCTGCCTGTTGAATTTCAGCGAGTCGGCCAACCTGCAGGAAGAATTGTCGTCGCTGGTGCTGGCGCAAAAGGTCGGTGTCGACAAACTCGCCTGGCTCACCCCAAGCGCGCCGGATGAGCCGATCCCCCTGGCCGAAGCCGACAAGCTCAAGGGCGTGAACCTGAGCCAGATCACCGGCCTGGCCGGGCTGGACACGGTCAGCCAGCAACTGAGCAGCCTCAACTCACTGGCGGTGACCACTTCGAGCAACTGGGCCATCGGCCCGCAACGCAGCCGCAGCGGCAAGAGCCTGCTGGCCAATGACCTCGCGGCCCAGCCGCAAGCCCCGTCGCCATGGAACTACGTGCAGATCCGCGCACCGAAATACCAGGCCGTCGGCGCCTCGATCGCCGGCCTGCCGACCCTGTTGTCCGGCTTCAACGGCAAAGTGGCGTGGAGCATGAGCACGGTCAAGGGCGACACCCAGGACCTGTTCCTGGAAAAGGTCAAACGCCAGGGCAGCGCGCTGTACTACGAGAACAACGGTAAATGGCTACCGGCCGCTGTGCGCAACGAGACCTTTTTCATCAAAGGCCAACGCTCGATTCGTGAGGTGGTGTACGAAACCCGCCACGGCGCCCTGCTCAACAGCAGCCAGGCGCTGACCAGCGGGCTGGGCCTGGCCCTGCAAACGGCGGACTTCAAGGACGACAAGAGCCTTGATGCGTTCTTCGACCTGTCCCGCGCGCAAAACGCCGCCAAGGCCTCGGATGCGACCCGGGAAATCCGCGCCATTGCCTTGAACATGGTGTTCGCCGACGCCAGCAACATCGGCTGGCAGGTTACCGGGCGCTTCCCCAACCGCCGCGAAGGCGAAGGCCTGCTGCCCTCGCCGGGCTGGGATGCGCGCTTCGACTGGGACGGTTACGCCGACGCGATGCTGCACCCTTATGACCAGGACCCGGCCCAAGGCTGGATCGGCACCGCCAACCAGCGTACCGCGCCGCGCGGTTATGGCATGCAACTGTCCAACTCCTGGGACGCTCCGGAGCGCAGCGAGCGCCTGGCGCAATTGGCCAATGCCGGCAAGCACGACAGCCGCAGCATGATCGCCATGCAATACGACCAGACCACCACGTTCGCCGCCAAGCTCAAGAACATGTTCCAGGCGCCGGGCATGGCGCAGCCGCTGAAACAGGCGATCGCTGCGCTGCCCGCGGCCGAACAGGCCAAGGCCCGTGAAGCGTTGAATCGTCTGATGGCGTTTGACAGCCGCCTGGCGCCGACGTCCGCCGACGCAGCGATGTATGAGCTGTTCCTGCAGGAAAGCAGCAAACAGATCTTCCTCGACGAACTCGGCCCGCAAAACAGCGCCAGCTGGAAAGCCTTTGTCAGCAACGCGAGCCTGTCCTACGCCGCCCAGGCCGACCACCTGCTGGGCCGTGAAGACAGCCCGTTCTGGGACGATGTCCGCACCGCGCAGAAAGAAGACAAGCCGACGATCCTCGCCCGCAGCCTGGCCGCTGCGATCACTGCCGGCGACAGCCAACTGGGTACCGATCACAAGGCCTGGCAGTGGGGCAAACTGCACAGCACCACCTGGAAGAACCGCAATGGCCAGGTGATCCGCGGCCCGCTGGCCAGCGGCGGCGACCACAACACCCTGAACCCGGCGCCGTACAACTGGGGACAGAGTTTCGACACCACCCAAGTGCCGGCACTGCGCATGATTGTCGACTTCGGCCAGGCAGAACCGATGACGGGCCAGGGCGGTATCGGCCAGTCCGGCAACCCGGTCAGCCCGAACTATGCCAATGGCATCGATCCGTCGCTCAAGGCGCAATACCTGAGCTTCCCGATGCAGCCGCAGAACTTTGACAAGGTGTATGGGAAAGCCAGGCTGACCCTCACGCCCGGCAAATAACCGTACCAACAGGTGGGAGCAGGCAAGACTGCTCCCACATTTTTTAATCTGCGCTCGATCCAAAATAGTGCAGCCTATTTTTCATGCCCATTTTCGGGCACCTCCTATACTCATAGCTCCCTCTTCCCACCTTTTAAAACGATCATTCGGAGCTGCATTCGGAACTATGGTGCAGAAATTGCTACTTGTGATCCGTCTGACACCGTTCAGTAACAGTCCTAAACGCGCCACAAGCGCTTATCTTGGTTTCCAGGGATTACATAATGAAAAAAGCATTGCTGACCCTTTCTGCACTGGCTCTGTGCATGGCCGCTGGTTCCGCCTTGGCCAAGGAATACAAGGAATTGCGTTTTGGTGTCGATCCTTCCTACGCGCCGTTCGAGTCCAAAGCCGCTGACGGCAGCCTGGTGGGCTTCGACATCGACCTGGGCAATGCGATCTGCGCCGAACTGAAGGTCAAGTGCAAGTGGGTCGAAAGCGACTTCGACGGCATGATTCCAGGCCTCAAAGCCAACAAATTCGACGGTGTGATTTCGTCCATGACCGTCACCGAAGCCCGCATGAAGGCCATCGACTTCTCCAACGAACTGTTCTCCGGCCCGACTTCGCTGGTATTCAAGAAGGGCGCCGGCTACTCCACGCCTGAGTCGCTCAAGGGCAAAACCGTGGGCTACGAGCAAGGCACCATCCAGGAAGCCTACGCCAAGGCCGTGCTGGACAAGGCCGGCGTGACGACCAAGGCTTATGCCAACCAGGACCAGGTCTACGCTGACCTGACCTCCGGCCGTCTCGACGCCTCCGTGCAGGACATGCTGCAAGCCGAACTGGGCTTCCTGAAGTCGCCGGCCGGTGCCGGTTACGAAGTCAGCGCGGCCATTGACGACCCATTGCTGCCGTCGAAAACCGCGGTCGGTATCAAAAAAGGTAACACTGAGCTGAAGGCCCTTTTGGATAAAGGTATCAAAGCGTTACACGATGATGGCACCTACGCCAGCATCCAGAAGAAGCACTTTGGCGATCTGAACCTGTACAGCGGCAAATAATGCCTGGGGCGCCCCTTCCCGGGAGGGGCGCTGTTTTATCGCCATAGGTCCTGATTTATGTTCGAAGAACTGTTGCAAACCCTCGGGCTGAGCGCGTTCAGTTTGAAGGGTTTCGGCCCGCTGTTGCTGCAAGGCACCTGGATGACCATCAAGTTGTCGGTGCTGTCCCTGGCCGTCAGCGTGTTGCTGGGCCTGCTCGGCGCCAGCGCCAAACTGTCCAGCCTGCCGTTCCTGCGCATTCCCGCCCAGCTCTACACCACGTTGATTCGTGGCGTGCCCGACCTGGTGCTGATGCTGCTGATTTTCTACAGCCTGCAAACCTGGCTGACCGGTCTTACCGACTTCATGGAATGGGACTACATCGAAATCGACCCATTCAGCGCCGGGGTGATCACCCTGGGCTTTATTTACGGTGCGTACTTCACCGAAACCTTTCGCGGCGCGATCCTCGCGGTGCCCCGTGGTCAACTGGAAGCCGCCACGGCTTACGGCCTCAAGCGCGGGCAGCGGTTTCGCTACGTGACCTTCCCGCAAATGATGCGCTTTGCCCTGCCGGGCATCGGCAACAACTGGATGGTAATGCTCAAGGCCACCGCACTGGTGTCGATCATCGGCCTCGCGGATCTGGTCAAGGCCGCGCAGGATGCCGGCAAGAGCACCTATCAGCTGTTTTACTTCCTGGTGATCGCCGCACTGATCTACCTGCTGATCACCAGTGCGTCCAACTTTGTCCTGCGCCGTCTTGAACGTCGCTATTCGGCAGGCTCGCGGGAGGCCGTGCGATGATCGAACTCTTGCAGGAATACTGGCGCCCATTCCTTTACAGCGATGGCCAGCACATCACCGGCCTGGCCATGACCATGTGGTTGCTCAGCGCCTCGCTGGTGATCGGCTTCCTGGTGTCGATTCCGCTGTCCATCGCCCGGGTGTCGCGCAATCCCTTGGTGCGCTGGCCGGTGCAGTTCTACACCTACCTGTTTCGCGGCACGCCGCTCTATATCCAATTGCTGATCTGTTACACCGGCATCTACAGCATCGCCGCCGTGCGCGCCCAACCGGTGCTGGATGCGTTCTTTCGCGATGCGATGAACTGCACGGTCCTGGCCTTTGCCCTCAACACCTGCGCCTACACCACGGAGATTTTCGCCGGGGCGATCCGCAGCATGGCCCACGGCGAAGTCGAAGCGGCCAAAGCCTACGGCCTCAGCGGCTGGAAGCTGTACGCCTATGTCATCATGCCGTCGGCCCTGCGCCGTTCATTGCCGTACTACAGCAACGAAGTGATTTTGATGCTGCACTCGACGACAGTGGCGTTTACCGCGACGATCCCGGACATTCTCAAAGTGGCCCGGGACGCCAACTCGGCCACGTTCCTCACCTTTCAATCGTTCGGCATCGCTGCGCTGATCTACCTGACCGTGACCTTTGCCCTGGTCGGTCTGTTTCGTCTGGCGGAGCGCCGCTGGCTGGCCTTCCTCGGGCCGAGCCACTAAGGAGCCTTCATGCGTCATCAGGTTCATGAACTGATCGCGCCCGTGCCTGGCACGGCACGGCAGATTCACAGTTTCCACTTCGGCCCGGAGCTGGCCGAACGCAAGGTCTACATCCAGTCGTCACTGCATGCCGATGAATTGCCGGGCATGCTGGTGGCCTGGCACCTCAAGGCGCGCCTGGCGCAACTGGCCGCCGCCGGGCGCTTGCGCAGCGAGATCGTGCTGGTGCCGATCGCCAACCCGGCGGGCCTCGAACAAGTGTTGATGGACATCCCGCTGGGCCGCTATGAGCTGGAAAGCGGGCAGAACTTCAATCGCCTGTTTGTCGACCTCAGTGAAGAGGTGGGCGATCGGGTCGAGGATTCGCTCGGGGATGATCCCCAGCGCAACGTCGAATTGATCCGCACGGCACTCTCCACCGCGCTGGCCGCACAAACCGCCGCGACACAGTTGCAGTCCCAGCGCCTGGTGCTGCAACGCCTGGCCTGCGATGCCGACATGGTGCTCGACCTGCATTGCGATTTCGAAGCCGTGGCGCACCTGTACACCACGCCCGAGGCCTGGCCGCAGGTGGAGCCGTTGGCGCGCTATATCGGCTCGGAGGCCAACTTGCTGGCCACCGATTCCGGCGGGCAATCTTTCGATGAGTGCTTCAGCCTGGTGTGGTGGCAATTGCAGCAACGCTTCGGCGAGCGCTTCCCGATCCCCGTGGGCAGCTTTTCGGTGACCGTCGAGCTGCGCGGCCAGGGTGACGTCAACCACGGCCTGGCCGGCCTCGACTGCCAGGCGATCATCGACTACCTGATTCACTTCGGCGCGATTGCCGGCGACGTGGCACCGCTGCCCGCCCTGCCCTACCCGGCCACCCCGCTGGCGGGAGTCGAACCGGTGGCGACGCCGGTCGGCGGCCTGCTGGTGTTCAGCGCCTTGCCCGGCGAATACCTCGAAGCCGGGCAACTGATCGCCGAAATCATCGACCCCATTACTGACCGCGTAACGCCTGTGCATTGTCAAAACGCCGGCCTGCTTTACGCCCGTTCGCTACGGCGCATGGCCACTGCGGGGATGGTCATCGGCCATGTCGCAGGTTCAGAGGCCTACCGCAGCGGCTACCTACTTTCGCCTTGAGGATGCACGCCCCATGTACAAACTGACCGTTGAAGGCCTGCATAAAAGCTATGGCGACAATGAAGTGCTCAAAGGCGTCTCGCTCAAGGCCAAGACCGGTGACGTGATCAGCCTGATCGGCGCCAGCGGCTCGGGCAAGAGCACCTTCCTGCGCTGCATCAACTTTCTGGAAACCCCCAACGACGGCGCGATGACCCTGGATGACAAGCCGATCCGCATGGTCAGCGACCGCCACGGCATGCGCGTGGCCGACGATGCCGAGCTGCAGCGCCTGCGCACACGCCTGGCGATGGTGTTCCAGCACTTCAACCTGTGGAGCCACATGAGCGTGCTGGAAAACATCACCATGGCCCCGCGCCGGGTGCTGGGCTGCAGTAAGAAAGACGCCGAAGACCGTGCCCGTCGCTACCTGGACAAAGTCGGACTGCCGGCCCGCGTGGCCGATCAATATCCGGCATTTCTCTCCGGCGGCCAGCAGCAACGCGTGGCCATCGCCCGCGCCCTGGCGATGGAACCGGAAGTGATGCTGTTCGACGAACCCACCTCGGCCCTCGACCCGGAGCTGGTGGGCGAAGTGCTGAAGGTGATCCAGGGCCTGGCCGAGGAAGGCCGCACCATGATCATGGTGACCCACGAGATGAGCTTTGCGCGCAAGGTGTCGAGCCAGGTGCTGTTCCTGCACAAGGGCCTGGTGGAAGAGCAAGGCACGCCGGAGGATGTGCTGGGCAACCCGAAAAGTGAGCGCCTGCAACAGTTCCTGAGTGGCAATCTGAAGTAAGCCTTCGCCGATCTTCCCACGCGCCCCCGGCGCCGCCTAAGCGCTCTGAGAGCCCGCCCAGCCGGCCCATGCGCTTGAGCGCGGCAATCCACGATAAGCGCGCAGGCAGCCCGCTGCCCGCGTTTTGGGGCTTTGCTGGGGATACTGAGTGCAACACGGCAGATATTTGTGATCGGCCGCCAGGAGAAATGGCCAGCCCGCGGAAGGACTGACCATATTCCAATCTGCAGGCATCAGGCCATCGGCGCGGGTGGCGGCTCGTCCGGAAGGGTCGGTTCGCCAGGTTCGGTAGGCTCAGGGGAATCCGGGTCAGGTTGACCGGGGAGACCACCCGCATAGGCAGGGTCGGCCATCAGGGACCACGCCATCACGCCAATCTGGTTGGGTTCAAGCCGGGCGAGTTCGGCGCTGATTCGCGGGTCGAGCTTCATAAGGTACTCCTCAAGCGTGGCTCGGCGCGCATTGCACGCACCGAAGCAGTACACCCAATAGAGTCACTTTCCGCAGACTAATTCCCTTTACGCGTAGGAGCTTTCGATCAAGCGCGTGGCAAGGTGACGCCGCGCTGGCCCTGGTACTTGCCAGCACGGTCCTTATAGGACACTTCACAGGCCTCATCGGACTGCAGGAACAGCATCTGCGCCACGCCTTCGTTGGCATAGATCTTCGCTGGCAGGGTGGTGGTGTTGGAGAATTCCAGGGTGACGTGACCTTCCCACTCAGGCTCAAGCGGCGTCACGTTGACGATGATGCCGCAGCGCGCGTAAGTGCTTTTACCCAGGCAGATGGTCAGCACGTCGCGGGGAATACGGAAGAACTCCACGGTGCGCGCCAGGGCGAAGGAGTTGGGCGGGATGATGCACACGTCGCTCTTGACGTCGACGAAGCTCTTTTCGTCGAAGTTCTTCGGATCGACGATCGCCGAGTTGATATTGGTGAACACCTTGAACTCATCGGCACAACGCACGTCGTAGCCGTAGCTGGAAACACCATACGAAATCACGCGATCGGCGTCGTCACCACGGATCTGGCGCTCAACGAACGGTTCGATCATGCCGTGCTCTTGCGCCATGCGGCGAATCCACTTGTCCGATTTGATGCTCATGGCGGGTGTCCTGATAGCGAGGTGGAAAAATTCTGTTGGGCATCTTACCGGGGCAGGCGTTGGGGTTCAAAGGGCGTGGGGCTTTTGTTGACGAATGTGTTGATCAATGCCCGCCTTGTACAAGCCGCGCCCATTGGGGCCGGGACCCGAATCGGCGTGCACGACGGACGTAAATACCACCGCCAGTCACGAAATTAGAGAAACCTTCGGAAATACCATTGGCACGTTCCGGAAAAAGGGTTAAGGTGGCGCCACTGTGCTGCTTGTGTCACTGAGAATCTCTACACGATATGTTGAATTTCGATCCAACCATCTCCAAGAATTTTTCCTGCTCTTTGCACTCAGTCTCGGCCAGGGCTTTTCCTGAGTCGCAGTTAACTTTGTCCAAGGAGATACACCATGTCTAATCGCCAAACTGGTACCGTTAAGTGGTTCAACGATGAAAAAGGCTTCGGCTTCATCACTCCACAATCCGGTGACGACCTGTTCGTTCACTTCAAAGCTATCCAATCCGACGGCTTCAAAAGCCTGAAAGAAGGCCAACAGGTTTCTTTCATCGCTACCCGCGGTCAGAAAGGCATGCAAGCTGAAGAAGTTCAAGTTATCTAACTTGTACTGACTCAGTCGAAAGAACCCCGCCCTTAAAAGCGGGGTTTTTTTATGCCTGGATTTGGGCATGCATGAGCGCAAAAAATATGGGAGGGGGCTTACTCCCGATGGCGGTGGGTCAGTCAATACATCCAGTGACTGATCCACTGCCATCGGGAGCAAGCCCCCTCCCACATTCAGACTGCGTCGTTACTGAAACAACGACTCGCTCGACAAGCCGTTCTTCTCCAGGATCTCACGCAAGCGCTTGAGCCCTTCTACCTGGATCTGCCGCACCCGCTCACGGGTCAAGCCGATCTCCAGGCCTACATCCTCCAGGGTGCTGCTCTCATGACCGCGCAGGCCGAAGCGGCGAATCACCACCTCGCGCTGCTTGTCCGTAAGCTCCGACAACCACTGGTCAATGCTTTGGGAAAGATCATCGTCCTGCAACAGCTCGCAAGGGTCTGTCGGGCGATCATCCGTCAGGGTGTCCAGCAGGGTTTTGTCCGAATCCGGGCCCAGCGAGACGTCGACCGAAGACACGCGCTCGTTAAGACCGAGCATGCGCTTGACCTCGCCCACCGGTTTTTCCAGCAGGTTGGCGATTTCTTCGGGAGAGGGTTCATGATCGAGTTTTTGTGTCAGCTCACGCGCCGCCCGCAGGTAGACGTTGAGCTCCTTGACCACATGGATCGGCAACCGGATCGTGCGGGTTTGATTCATGATCGCCCGTTCGATGGTCTGACGAATCCACCAGGTGGCATAGGTCGAGAAGCGGAAGCCGCGTTCGGGGTCGAACTTCTCCACCGCCCGGATCAAGCCCAGGTTGCCCTCCTCGATCAGGTCCAACAGGGACAGCCCACGATTGACGTAGCGTCGGGCGATTTTCACCACCAGGCGCAGGTTGCTTTCAATCATGCGCTTGCGCCCAGCCGGATCGCCCTTTTGCGACAAGCGCGCAAAATGGACTTCTTCTTCGGGAGTCAGCAGAGGGGAAAAGCCGATTTCATTGAGGTACAGCTGGGTCGCATCGAGCGCCCGCGTGTAGTCAATGTACTTATGTTGCTTTAACGCAGTGGAGTTCTTGGATTTGGTGCGAACTGAAGGTACAGCCATTCCCTCATTCGACATCGATTCCATAGCGATGCCGGTCTCCGTAAGGAGAACCTCATCGTCGATGTCAAACTCCGGCGCTTCTTTACTGAGAGCCATTGTTATAGTCCTTTGGTGAGTTCGACCTCAAGCTCAAGCGACGCCTTTATCCTTGGCAACGCTGGAGCCTGTTCCTTCTACGTGAGGGAACAGGCTGGCAACACATCAACGACGGGGTAGGAATTGCAGAGGATCTACAGGTTTCCCTTGGCGGCGAATCTCAAAGTGCAGTTTCACCCGGTCTGTACCAGTTGACCCCATTTCGGCAATTGTCTGTCCGACTTTGACCTGCTGCCCCTCCCGAACCAACAGCCTACGGTTGTGGCCGTAAGCACTGACGTAGGTATCGCTGTGTTTGATGATGACCAGCTCGCCGTAGCCCCGCAAACCACTCCCGGCGTACACCACTGTCCCATCAGATGCAGCTAAAACAGGCTGTCCCAAATCCCCGGCGATATCAATGCCTTTATTCAAACTACCGTTTGAAGAGAATTTTCCAATCAATACGCCGTTCGACGGCCATCCCCAGCCGGTCGGCGCAGGCCCCGCAGGCGGCAGCGGCGCGGCTGCCGGTTTGCTCGCAACCGCAGGCGCGGCGCTGCCTGCAGGCCGCGTGATGATCGTGGTTCTGCTCGAGGACGAGGGCGAAGATGTGGTGTTTGTCACCACTGACGTCGGTGTTGAACCGGTGCGTCCATCGAAGCGAATCGTCTGACCCGGATGTATCGTGTAGGGCACCGGAATATTGTTGCGCGCGGCGAGCGCCTTGTAGTCCCAGCCATAGCGGAAGGCAATCGAAAACAGCGTATCGCCCTTGCGCACCACATACTGCCCCGTGGTCACGGTCGGCTTCTGCGGCGCGGCATTCGTGCGATCAACCACCCTCGCGCCCCCGGAAGGCGTGCTCGAACAAGCCGCCAATAAGGAACTCAAGACAAGGCCAAGCACCAGTCGCTGAAAGCTTGTTTTACTCATACGCTGCGCAAGACCTGTGAGACTCACCCGCCGCTCCCTTTGTGGTGGCTGAACATGAATGCCTGTATCAGGCTTGAAATATGTCGTAAGTATAACTGGGCATTGGCTTTTTACTGGCACACGACTGAAACGAAAGATTCATCGCGTTTAAAACCAACGACCGATCATGTTGACTCTATAGACCCCGCCGTAAGACACATCGCCGCCAACAGAATTCACTGCTCGCGAATAAATGATCAGGCCAACGGGCCATTGAGCAACGGCACGAAACGCACGGCGCCGAGCACATGCCGGGAAAAGCCTTCGTCTTCACGGATAATGAGCATCAATTGTTGCACTTCGCCGGAACCCACCGGGATCACCAGCCGACCGCCGGGGGCCAGTTGATCGAGCAACGCCTGCGGTACATCGGTGGCGACCGCGGTGACGATGATGCCGTTATACGGCGCCAGCGCCGGCCAGCCTTCCCAGCCATCGCCCCAGCGGAACACCACGTTGCGCAGGTTCAGTTCCACCAGGCGTTCCTTGGCGCGGTCCTGCAGCACCTTGATGCGCTCCACCGAGAACACGCGCTCTACCAACTGCGACAGCACGGCAGTCTGGTAGCCGGAACCGGTGCCGATCTCCAGCACCTTGTCCAACGGGCCCGCCGCCAGCAGCAGCTCGCTCATGCGCGCAACCATATACGGCTGGGAAATGGTCTGGTTATGCCCGATCGGCAACGCCGTGTCTTCATAGGCGCGATGGGCCAGGGCCTCATCGACAAACAGGTGCCGGGGCGTGCGCCGGATCACTTCCAGTACCTGGGCGTTGGACAGGCCTTCTTCGTACAGGCGCTGGATCAGACGCTCGCGGGTGCGCTGGGAGGTCATCCCGATGCCGCGACGCAACAGGTCGTCTTGTTCACGAGCCATCAGCGCAAGTCCTCCAGCCAGCCATCGAGACTACTGAAGGCATCACTGAAGGTGCGATCGAGCTGCAACGGGGTAATCGATACATAGCCTTGCATCACCGCATGAAAGTCAGTGCCCGGCCCACCGTCTTCGGCATCGCCCGCAGCGGCGATCCAATAACCTTCCTTGCCACGCGGGTCGACCACCTTCAACGGCGCCGCCGCGCGGGCGCGATGGCCCAGGCGCGTGAGCTGGATACCGCGAATATGCTCGAGGGGCAAGTTGGGGATATTGACGTTAAGCACCGTCCGGGGCGGCAGATCGAGGGAACCGTGGGCCTCCACCAGCTTGCGCGCGAAATGCGCGGCCGTCGGCAGGTTGTCCAATTGACGCGAGGTCAACGAAAAGGCAAACGAGGTCCGCCCCAGGAAACGCCCTTCCAGGGCCGCCGCCACCGTGCCGGAATACAGCACGTCATCCCCCAGGTTGGCGCCGAGGTTGATGCCCGACACCACCAGGTCCGGCTCCTGTTCCAACAAACTGTTGATCGCCAGGTGTACGCAGTCGGTGGGGGTGCCGTTCACGCTGATATAGCCATTGGCCAGAACGTGCACGTGCAGCGGACGGTCGAGCGTCAGCGAACTGCTGGCGCCGCTCTTGTCCTGGTCGGGGGCAACCACCACGCACTCGGCGTAATCCGCCAGCGCAGCATGAAGCGCGGCGAGGCCGGGTGCGGTGGCACCGTCGTCATTTGATATCAGAATACGCATGGGCTGTCCGTCTGCCCCACCGGCACCAGATCAACAAGCTCGCGCACCAAGACAGTGGCGAAGCATCCGGCCGGCAGGACGAATTCCAATTGCAGAATGTCAGGCCCGGGATAATGCCACGTCAACCCGCCAATGGGCAGTCGCAGAATGCGACGTTCCTGGCTCATGCCGGCATTCACCAGCCAATCGCGCAGGTCGGCCTCACTGGCGGCAACCGCCTGCTCCAGCGCCTGGGTTGCACCGCTGGCTGGCGAATCGCCTTCGCCCCACTGCGGTCCGGTGGGGTGCAGATCGAGGATCGCCAGGCGCGGGTCGCTGCATTCAGCCTCCCCCGCCGGGAAAAAACTGCGGCTGTCGGTGAAGGCCAGCAGATCGCCGACCTGCGCACGCTGCCAGGAACCGTCCGCGACACGGGCCGCCAACACTTTGTTGAAGAGGTAACTGCGCGCCGTCGACAGCAACCGCGAACGCACGTTGCGCTGCTCCGGCAAGGCCTTGCGGGCCGCCCACTCACGCGCATCCACCACGTTGCCGCCGTTGTGGCCAAAGCGCTGGGTGCCGAAATAATTGGGAATGCCGTGCTGGGCGATCAGTTGCAAGCGCGCATCGATGGCCGCGTGATCCCCCGCCAGTTGCGTCAGGCGCAAGGTAAAACCGTTGGCCGAATGAGCACCGCGTTGCAGCTTGCGCTTGTGGCGGCCGGTCTTGAGGATCTTGAGGGTGTCGTTTTCCGCGCCGCTCAGGTCCGGATCGGCCTTGCCCGGCAGTTGCACACTGAACCACTGGCGGGTCAACGCCTGGCGATCCTTGAGCCCGGCATAGCTGACGGTGTGCAACGGCACGCCGGCGGCCTTGGCGATCCGGCGCGCGGCTTCTTCGGTGTTGAGGCCACGCTTTTCCACCCACAGCCACAGGTGCTCACCCTCACCGCTCAGCGGGATATCGAGCACTTCGTCGACCTGGAAATCTTCCGCGGTAGCCTTCAGCACGGCGCTGCCCAAGGCCTCGCCATAGGCCCGCGGGCCCAGCAGTTGCAAGTCGTTCATGCGCGCAGCAACAAAGCGACGGAATGTACCGCGATGCCCTCTTCACGACCGGTAAACCCGAGCTTTTCGGTGGTGGTGGCTTTCACGTTCACTTGATCCAATTCAATGTGCAGATCCGCCGCGATCAGCGCGCGCATCGACTCGATGTGGGGGGCCATTTTCGGCGCCTGGGCCACGATGGTGTTATCGACGTTGCCGACCTTCCAGCCTTTGGCGTGGATCAGGCCGACCACATGGCGCAGCAATACCCGGCTGTCCGCGCCCTTGAAGGTCGGGTCGGTGTCCGGAAAGTGCTTGCCGATATCGCCGAGCGCCGCGGCGCCGAGCAAGGCGTCGCTCAACGCGTGCAGCAGGACATCGCCGTCGGAATGAGCCAGCAACCCATGGTGGTGCGCGATCCGCACGCCGCCCAGGGTGATGAAATCGCCTTCAGCGAAACGGTGCACATCGTAGCCGTGGCCAATACGCATAAAAAAACGCCCCGATTTAATTCAGGGCGTGATTCTACCTACTTTTGTCGCATATTAACCGAGCAAAGCACGGCCATGATGTCGCAAATGATCTTCGATGAAGCTGGCGATAAAGAAGTAGCTGTGGTCGTAGCCCGGTTGCAGGCGCAGTTCGAGCGGATGGTTGGCCGCTTTCGCCGCTTGCTGCAGGGCTTCGGGCTTGAGCTGCACCGCGAGGAAGTCGTCGCGGTCGCCCTGGTCCACCAGCAACGGCAGCTTTTCCGCGGCTTCGCTGATCAGCACGCAAGCGTCCCACTCGCGCCACTTCGAGCGCTCTTCGCCCAGGTAACGGGAGAAGGCTTTCTGGCCCCATGGGCAATCCATCGGGTTGTTGATCGGCGAAAACGCCGACACCGATAGGTAACGCCCGGGGTTGCGCAATGCACATACCAGCGCACCGTGGCCGCCCATGGAGTGGCCGCTGATACCGCGCTTCTGCGAAGCCGGGAAATGCGCCTCAACCAACGCCGGCAATTCCTGCACCACGTAGTCATGCATCCGATAGTGCTTGGCCCAGGGTTCCTGGGTGGCATTCAGATAGAACCCGGCCCCCAGGCCGAAATCCCAGGCGTTGTCCGGATCGCCCGGCACCCCAGGACCACGCGGGCTGGTGTCCGGCGCAACAATGATCAGCCCCAGTTCGGCCGCCATGCGCTGGGCGCCGGCTTTCTGCATGAAGTTTTCATCGGTGCAGGTCAACCCGGACAGCCAGTACACCACCGGCAGCTTGCCGCCCTGCTCCGCTTGCGGCGGCAGGTAGACGGCGAAGGTCATGTCGCAACCGAGCACCTCGGAATGATGCTTGTAGCGTTTATGCCAGCCGCCGAAGCTCTTCTGGCACGACAGGTTTTCCAGACTCATGGCCGACCTCAGAAGTGAATGACGGTACGAATGCTCTTGCCTTCATGCATCAGATCAAACGCTTTGTTGATGTCTTCCAGGCCCATGGTGTGGGTGATGAAGGTGTCCAACGGGATCTCGCCGTTCTGGGCCATTTCCACGTAGCTGGGCAGCTCGCTGCGACCACGCACGCCGCCAAAGGCCGAACCGCGCCAGACGCGGCCGGTCACCAGCTGGAATGGACGGGTGGAAATTTCCTGGCCGGCACCGGCAACGCCGATGATCACCGATTCGCCCCAGCCTTTGTGGCAGCACTCGAGGGCGGCGCGCATCAGTTGCACGTTGCCGATGCACTCGAAGGAAAAGTCCACGCCGCCGTCAGTCAAATCGACAATCACGTCCTGGATCGGGCGATCGTAGTCTTTCGGGTTGATGCAGTCGGTGGCGCCCAGTTGCTTGGCGATTTCGAACTTGGCCGGGTTGATGTCGATGGCGATGATGCGACCGGCCTTGGCTTTTACCGCGCCGATTACCGCCGACAGGCCGATACCGCCCAAGCCGAAGATGGCGACGGTATCGCCGGGCTTGACCTTGGCGGTGTTGATCACCGCACCGATACCGGTGGTGACGCCACAGCCGAGCAGGCAGACTTTTTCCAGCGGCGCGTCTTTAGGAATCTTCGCCACGGAAATTTCCGGCAGCACGGTGTACTCGGAAAAGGTCGAGGTGCCCATGTAGTGGAAAATCGGCTGACCCTTGTAGGAGAAACGCGTGGTGCCATCGGGCATCAGGCCTTTGCCCTGGGTGGCACGAATCGCCTGGCACAGGTTGGTCTTGCCCGACAGGCAGAATTTGCACTTGCCGCACTCCGGGGTGTAGAGCGGGATCACATGGTCGCCGACTGCAACCGAGGTCACGCCCTCGCCGATCGCCTCAACCACCGCACCGCCTTCATGGCCGAGAATCGACGGGAAGATGCCTTCCGGGTCGGCGCCCGACAACGTGTAGGCGTCGGTATGGCACACGCCGGACGCAACCACGCGCAACAGCACTTCGCCGGCCTTGGGCATGGCGACATCCACTTCTACGATCTCGAGGGGCTTCTTGGCTTCGAAGGCTACGGCGGCGCGGGACTTGATCATCCGGGTTTCTCCTGGGAGTTAAAAACTAAGACGGCGAGTGTAAAACATGCCCCGCTGATTAATAATCCAGGCAAAAGCAAAACTTTATTGCTGTACAGGGATAATCGCCATGCTGGAAAACCGCTGGGAAGGCATCGATGAGTTCGTCGCCGTCGCTGAATGCAGCCAATTCACCGCGGCGGCGGAACGCCTTGGGGTATCTTCGTCGCACATCAGCCGGCAAGTGGCTCGCCTGGAAGAACGGCTGCAAACGCGCTTGCTGTATCGCAGTACGCGCAAGGTGACCCTGACCGAAGCCGGCCAGACCTTTCTGCAACACTGCCAGCGCCTGCAGGATGGCCGCGAAGAGGCCCTGCGCGCCGTCGGCGACCTCGCCAGCGAGCCCAAGGGCATGCTGCGCATGACCTGCGCCGTGGCGTATGGCGAACGATTCATCGTGCCGTTGGTGACGCGGTTCATGGGGCTTTACCCGCAACTGCGGGTGGACATCGAACTGAGCAATCGTCAGTTGGACTTGGTACACGAAGGTCTCGACCTGGCGATTCGCCTGGGACGCCTGCAAGACTCGCGCATGGTCGCCAGCCGCCTGGCGCCGCGCCGCATGTACTTGTGCGCGTCGCCGTCCTACCTGGCGCGGTATGGGCGGCCGCACAGTTTGTCGGAATTGACTCGGCACAACTGCCTGATCGGCAGCTCGGACATCTGGCAACTGGCCCAGGACGGGCGCGAATTTTCCCAAAGGGTGCAGGGCAACTGGCGCTGCAACAGTGGGCAGGCGGTGTTGGACGCGGCGTTGCAAGGGGTGGGCTTGTGTCAGTTGCCGGACTATTACGTGCTCGAGCATTTGCACAGTGGCGCGCTGGTGTCGTTACTGGAAGCGCATCAGCCGCCGAATACGGCGGTGTGGGCGTTGTATCCGCAGCAGCGGCATTTGTCGCCGAAGGTCAGGAAGCTGGTGGATTATTTAAAGGCAGGGTTGGCCGAACGGCCCGAGTACGGTGCTGAGCATTGATGGCGTTTATCGTTTATGTAGGAGCGAGCTTGCTCGCGAAAAACTTGAGAGCGCCGCTTCAATCCAGATTGTCCGCGTTATCGTTGACGTTTTTCGCGAGCAAGCTCGCTCCTACAGCCGATTGGCCCAGCGTAGTCGCAGCCATTCCAGGTCCTCGGGCCGGGTCACCTTGATATTGTCCGAGCGCCCTTCGATCAGGCGCGGCGCCTGGCCAGACCATTCCATGGCCGACGCTTCGTCGGTAATGACCGCATCGGCCACAAGGCTGTCGGCCAGTGCACGGTGCAGCGCACCCAGGCGGAACATCTGCGGCGTGTAGGCCTGCCAGATCAAGCTGCGGTCGACGGTCTCGATGACGCGACCGTGCTTGTCTACACGCTTGAGGGTATCGCGGGCCGGCACAGCCAGCAGGCCACCCACCGGATCGTCCGCGAGTTCGGCGAGCAGTTTGTCGAGATCGTCACGACTCAGGTTAGGCCGCGCCGCATCATGCACCAAGACCCAATCATCATCGCTGGCACCCAGGGCATTGAGCTGCAGCAACGCATTGAGTACCGAGCCCGAACGCTCCGAGCCACCGTCCGCCCGCTGGATACGCGGGTCAGCGGCACACGCGAGGTGAGGCCAGTAAGGGTCATCAACAGCAAGACTGACCACCAGGCCCTTGAGCGAGGGGTGGTCGAGAAAACAGCCAAGGCTGTGTTCGAGAATAGTGCGCCCGCCCAGTTGCAAGTACTGCTTGGGACGGTCCGCAGCCATACGGGCACCGATGCCCGCGGCAGGAATCACGGCCCAGAAGGCCGGCAAACGGTGATTCATTGGGCCAACTGGTAGAGGGTTTCGCCCTCCTTGACCATGCCCAACTCATGGCGAGCCCGCTCTTCGACGGTCTCCGTGCCTTTTTTCAGCTCAAGCACCTCGGCATCGAGAACGCGATTGCGCTCCAGCAGGCGTTCGTTTTCGGCGTGCTGGTCGGCAATTTGCTGGGTCAGGTCTTTTACCTGCGCAAAGCTGCCATTACCCACCCATAGGCGGTACTGCAGGCCAGCCAGCAACAAGAGCAAGACGAGGAACAACCAATTGGGACTGCGCATCGAATATCGGGTATCCAGTGAAAAAAGACCGCCATACAAAACTTTTGCAGCAACGGATAGCACGAAGCCTGGAAGACCCAGGCTTGTGCTTGATCGTCATCAGATTAGCGTCGAATTTCACACTCTCGTGATTTTTCCGACACAATCTGCCGACTTTTTACCATTTACTGATCAGCCGCGAAACTCGCTGCGACCGTTGTACTTGGCTTTACCCGCCAGTTGCTCTTCGATACGCAGCAATTGGTTGTACTTGGACACGCGATCGGAACGGCACAGCGAGCCGGTCTTGATCTGGCCCGCCGACGTGCCCACGGCCAGGTCGGCAATGGTCGAGTCTTCGGTTTCGCCGGAGCGGTGCGAGATCACGGCGGTGTAGCCCGCAGCCTTGGCCATCTGGATGGCTTCCAGGGTTTCGGTCAGGGTGCCGATCTGGTTGAACTTGATCAGGATCGAGTTGGCGATCTTCTTGTCGATGCCTTCTTTCAGGATCTTGGTGTTGGTCACGAACAGGTCGTCGCCCACCAGCTGGATTTTTTCGCCGATCTTGTCGGTGAGGATTTTCCAGCCGTCCCAGTCGGACTCGTCCAGGCCGTCTTCGATCGAGATGATCGGGTAGCGCTGGGTCAGGCCCTTGAGGTACTCGGCAAAACCTTCGGAGTTGAACACCTGGCCTTCGCCGGACAGGTTGTACTTACCGTCTTCGTAGAATTCGCTGGCGGCGCAGTCCAGGGCCAGGGTCACGTCGGTGCCCAGGGTGTAGCCGGCGTTGGCTACGGCTTCGGAGATGACTTTCAGTGCATCTTCGTTGGACGCCAGGTTCGGCGCGAAACCACCTTCGTCACCCACGGCGGTGCTCAGGCCACGGGCCTTCAGCACAGCCTTGAGGTGATGGAAAATCTCGGTGCCCATGCGCAGGCCTTCGGAGAAGGTCTTGGCGCCAACCGGCTGCACCATGAATTCCTGGATGTCGACGTTGTTATCGGCGTGCTCGCCGCCGTTGATGATGTTCATCATCGGCACCGGCATCGAGTACACACCCGGAGTGCCGTTGAGGTTGGCGATGTGGGCGTACAGCGGCAGGTCCTGGTCCTGCGCGGCGGCCTTGGCGGCGGCCAGGGACACGGCGAGGATGGCGTTGGCACCCAGGCTGCCTTTGTTTTCAGTGCCGTCGAGTTTGATCATCGCGTGGTCCAGGGCTTTCTGGTCCAGCGGGTCTTTGCCCAGCAACAGGTCGCGAATCGGACCGTTGATGTTGGCTACCGCCTTGAGGACACCCTTGCCCAGGTAACGGCTCTTGTCGCCATCACGCAGTTCCAGCGCTTCGCGGGAACCTGTGGAAGCACCGGACGGCGCGCAAGCGCTGCCGATGATGCCGTTATCGAGAAGCACGTCGGCTTCGACGGTGGGGTTGCCACGGGAGTCGAGAACTTCACGACCTTTGATGTCGACGATTTTTGCCATTGTTGTAAACACTCCAAAGTTGACGAAAATGCTCTATACCGCTCGATTTAACTTGTCGCGCACATTGCAATATTTGGAACGAACTTGCCAGTAATAGTGCCCTCTCGGGCCTCATCGCGAGCAAGCTCGGCTCCTGCACGGAGAACTGGCGCTTACGCGGTCTCTACCGTCGGAAAACTCTTGACCAGTTCGTCCAACTGCTTGAGCTGGGCCAGGAATGGCTCCAGTTTGTCCAGGCGCAGGGCGCAAGGACCGTCGCATTTGGCGTTGTCCGGGTCCGGGTGGGCTTCCAGGAACAGGCCGGCCAGGGACTGGCTGATGCCGGCCTTGGCCAGGTCCAATACCTGGGCACGACGCCCGCCAGCGGAATCGGCGCGGCCACCCGGCATTTGCAGCGCGTGGGTCACGTCGAAGAACACCGGGTATTCGAACTGTTTCATGATGCCGAAACCGAGCATGTCCACCACGAGGTTGTTGTAGCCGAAGCTCGAACCGCGCTCGCAGAGGATCAACTGGTCGTTACCCGCTTCCACGCACTTGTTCAGGATGTGCTTCATTTCCTGGGGCGCGAGGAACTGGGCTTTCTTGATATTGATCACCGCACCGGTCTTGGCCATGGCGACCACGAGGTCGGTCTGGCGCGACAGGAAGGCCGGCAACTGGATGATGTCGCACACCTCGGCGACCACGGCAGCCTGTTCAGGCTCGTGGACGTCGGTGATGATCGGCACGCCGAAGGCTTGCTTGATGTCCTGGAAGATCCGCATGCCTTCTTCAAGGCCCGGGCCGCGATAGGAGGTCACGGACGAACGGTTGGCCTTGTCGAAGCTGGCCTTGAACACATAAGGGATACCCAGTTTCTGGGTAACCTTGACGTACTCTTCACAGACCTGCATCCCCATGTCGCGGCTTTCCAGCACGTTCATGCCGCCGAACAGCACCATGGGCTTGTCGTTGGCAATCTCGATGTCGCCTACGCGAATGATCTTCTGGGCCATCAGCTTCACGCCTTCTTCTGATGTTGCGTCAGTGCTGCTTTAACGAAACCGCTGAACAACGGGTGACCGTCGCGCGGCGTCGAGGTGAACTCAGGGTGGAACTGGCAGGCCACGAACCATGGATGATCCGGCGCCTCGACCACTTCGACCAGCTTGCCGTCACCGGAGCGACCGGAGACTTTCAGGCCGGCTGCTTTGATCTGCGGCAGCAGGTTGTTGTTCACTTCGTAGCGGTGACGGTGACGCTCGACGATCACGTCCTTGCCGTAGCAGTCGTGGACCAGCGAACCCGGCTCCAGCAGACAGTCTTGCGCGCCGAGGCGCATGGTGCCGCCCAGGTCGGACGATTCGGTACGGGTTTCAACGGCGCCGGTGGCGTCTTCCCACTCGGTGATCAGGCCTACGACCGGGTGGCCGCTGGAATGATCGAACTCGGTGGAGTTGGCGTCTTTCCAGCCCAGCACGTTACGAGCGAACTCGATAACGGCCACTTGCATGCCCAGGCAGATCCCCAGGTACGGCACCTTGTGCTCACGAGCGTACTGCACGGCGGTGATCTTGCCTTCCACGCCACGCAGGCCGAAACCGCCTGGAACGAGGATCGCGTCGACGCCTTCGAGCAGAGCGGTGCCTTGGTTCTCGATGTCTTCGGAATCGATATAGCGCAGGTTGACCTTGGTACGGTTGCTGATGCCGGCGTGGCTCATCGCTTCGATCAGCGACTTGTACGCGTCCAAAAGCTCCATGTACTTGCCGACCATGGCGATGGTGACTTCGTGCTCAGGGTTGAGCTTGGCGTCGACCACGGCTTCCCACTCGGACAGATCCGCGCCGCCGCATTGCAGGCCGAAACGCTCGACCACAAAATCGTCCAGGCCCTGGGAATGCAGGATGCCCGGGATCTTGTAGATGGTGTCGGCGTCTTCCAGGGCAATCACCGCACGCTCTTCAACGTTGGTGAACTGCGCGATCTTGCGACGCGAGGAAATATCGATCGGGTGATCGGAACGGCACACCAGCACGTCCGGCTGCAGGCCGATGGAACGCAGTTCCTTGACCGAGTGCTGGGTTGGCTTGGTTTTGGTTTCGCCGGCGGTGGCGATGTAGGGCACCAGTGTCAGGTGCATCAGCATCGCGCGCTTGGCGCCGACTTCGAAACGCAACTGGCGGATGGCTTCGAGGAACGGTTGGGATTCGATGTCACCCACGGTGCCACCGATCTCGACCATCGCCACGTCGGCATCGCCCGCGCCCTTGATGATGCGGCGCTTGATTTCGTCGGTGATGTGCGGGATCACCTGGATGGTTGCACCCAGGTAGTCACCACGACGCTCCTTGCGCAGCACGTGTTCGTAGACACGGCCGGTGGTGAAGTTGTTGTTCTGGGTCATGGTCGTGCGGATGAACCGCTCGTAGTGGCCCAGGTCCAGGTCGGTCTCGGCGCCGTCGTGGGTGACGAACACTTCACCGTGCTGGAACGGGCTCATGGTGCCCGGGTCAACGTTGATGTACGGGTCCAGCTTGAGCATGGTGACCTTAAGTCCCCGCGCCTCCAGGATGGCCGCCAATGAAGCGGAGGCAATGCCTTTCCCCAATGAAGAAACAACACCGCCCGTGACGAATATGTAGCGCGTCATGAAAAACCCTAGAAGTCTGCGTTAAAGCGGTCCGAGCCGCCGGGGAAAGCGAAGGAAGGCCGAAGCCCCCGATCACCTGCATTAATCACAGTGCACCTTTCAAAAAAACCGCCGCGTGGTGACAGACCAGCAATGAAACACCGGTACGTTGATCGCTACACATTTTTTGGAATCGCCCAGCAAAGACTGCTTGGTAATCGGCAACTGCTGCGATTCAGGCGAATCCACAGAAGTTGTATCAAGAAGGGAGCGTAGTCTACCGGAAAGGCGCTATCAGCTCAAACCTTGATCGCAGGTCTGTGGCATCCAATGTAATTGCCAGCCGTCATTCGACGTCTTCCAAAGCCCTGCAAGGCTGGGCACAGCCAGCAATTGCTCGCCCCGATACAGCAGCGGCAATCTGCCACGGACAAAACCCGGCAGCCCACTTTCGTTGAGCAGACGCTTCAAATCGCGCCGACCGCGCCCCGGAATGTCGATGATTTCGCCGCCCTGGCGATAGCGAACCTGCAACACGCCCTCGGGAACCCGACCGATCAACCGGAGTTGGCCATTACCCGGTAACTCTAGCGGGTTTTGCGGCTGCGCCCAGCTCACCGATGCGTCGGAAAACTCCGACCAACTGGAGGGCAGCCACCAGATGCGCTCGCCGCAACGGTGCAGATCGCCGTTGGCCAAGCGCCACAGGGGTTGTGCATCGAGCTTGGCGTCGCGCAGGGAATGCCAGCCGGCCCAGTGGTCGCTGTCGGGTAAACGCGTCAGCGGGCTCAGCCAATGGCGCAGGGCGTTGCGTTGACGCGCGTCGGAAAGCTCACACAGCGGCGCCAGGGCCAAGGACGGCAAGGGCAGCCACGGAAAAGGCGAAGGCTGCTCGGCGGCTTGCAGGTCGATGTGCGCCAACTCGTCCAACAGGCCTTGGGCTTCGCTCAAATGTTCAGCGGCACGGGCCAGGTTGGCCGCGGCCTGGGGCCAGCGCTCGGTCAGCCGCGGGAATACACGATGGCGCAGGTAATTGCGCGAAAAGCGGGGATCGGCGTTGGAAGGGTCCTCGATCCACGTCAACTGGTGCTCCTCGGCGTAGGCCTGCAGCTGCGCGCGTGAACTGCGCAGCAACGGCCGCAGCAGATGACCGCCCGCCAGCGCACGCTGCATCGGCATGGCCGCCAACCCTTGCACCCCCGCGCCGCGCAACAGACGAAACAGCAAGGTTTCGGCCTGATCGTCGCGGTGCTGGCCGATGAGCAACACTTCCCCTACCCCGACCACCTCACTGAATGCCTGATAGCGCGCATCACGGGCTGCGCGCTCCAGGCTTGCGCCAGCCCGCACCTGCACGCGCATCACCCGCAACGGCACGCCAAGGGCGTCACAGACCGACTGACAATGAGCGGGCCAGGCATCGGCCGCAGCTTGCAGGCCATGGTGGACATGAACAGCGCCGAGCGTAGGAAGCTTCTCAGTTTTGGCGAGATTTGCCAGGAGGTGCAGCAAGACGGTGGAATCAAGCCCGCCGGAAAAAGCGATATGCCAGGCCGGAGCGTTGCGCCAGGGGGCCAGGGTTTGCAGAAGTTTGGCGGAAAGTAATGGTTTCATCAGATGTTACCGCCGCAAACCTGGAATACGTTGGCCAAGCATACACAAAGCAAATGTGGGAGGGGGCTTGCTCCCGATTGCGGCAGGTCAGTCACCAGATGCATTGACTGACACTCAGCAATCGGGAGCAAGCCCCCTCCCACATTTTTTACGGCTGCGGTTTAGAGACCGTAGCTCATCAGGCGCTCGTAACGCCGGGCCAACAGTGCTTCGGTATCCAGCTTCTTGAGCATCGCCAGTTGCGAACCCAGTTCGGCACGGATGGTCGCGGCAGCGGCGGCCGGGTCGCGGTGGGCGCCGCCCAATGGTTCGGCGATGACTTTATCCACGATACCCAGGCCCTTGAGGCGATCGGCGGTGATGCCCATCGCTTCGGCAGCGTCCGGCGCTTTCTCGGCGGTTTTCCACAGGATCGAGGCGCAACCTTCCGGCGAGATCACCGCGTAGGTCGAATATTGCAGCATGTTCAATTGGTCGCAGACACCAATGGCCAACGCACCGCCGGAACCACCTTCACCAATCACGGTGGCGATGATCGGGGTTTTCAGGCGGGACATGACGCGCAGGTTCCAGGCGATCGCTTCGCTCTGGTTGCGTTCTTCGGCGTCGATACCCGGGTACGCGCCCGGGGTGTCGATGAACGTCAGGATCGGCATCTTGAAGCGCTCGGCCATTTCCATCAGGCGGCAAGCCTTGCGGTAGCCTTCCGGACGCGGCATGCCGAAGTTACGGCGGACTTTCTCGCGCACTTCACGGCCTTTCTGGTGACCGATCACCATCACCGGCTGGTCGTCCAGGCGAGCGATACCGCCCACGATGGCGGCGTCGTCGGAGAAGTGGCGGTCGCCGTGCAGCTCGTCGAACTCGGTGAAGATGTGCTGAATGTAGTCCAGGGTGTACGGACGGCGCGGATGGCGGGCCAGGCGCGCAATCTGCCAACTGGTCAACTTGCCGAAGATGTCTTCGGTGAGCGAGCTGCTCTTGTCTTGCAGGCGAGCGATTTCATCGCCGATATTCAGCGAGTTGTCATTGCCGACCAGGCGCAGTTCTTCGATCTTGGCTTGCAGGTCAGCGATCGGCTGTTCGAAATCAAGAAAATTCGGGTTCATAAGCGTCCGTCTTGGGTCGACGGCCAAGGAGTGCCTGGCCAGCCGGTTGTCTATTCGCGCCCTACCTTAAGGGAGAGGCGCGTCTAGGTCGAGATTAAATGTTTGGTCGAGATCAGGCTATTTGCCATCACCTGATCGTCAACGGTATTGGAGGAAGACGTTGTCACGACCGAACTGGTCACGCAATGCTTGAATCAAGCCATCAGCGGGATCAATTCGCCAGGTCTCGCCGAACTGCAGCATGGCCTTGGCGTCGTTACCGGTGTATTCCATGGTCACCGGGCATGCGCCACGGTGGCGTTTGAGCAAGTCCCCCAACCAGCGCAGCTGATCGCCCTTGAGCGCCTCGGTCTTGACTTTCAAGCGCAGGCTTTCGGCCAGGTTGGTGCGCGCGTCTTCCATGCTCATCACGCGCTTGATCCGCAGGCGCAGGCCGCCGGAGAAGTCGTCGTTGCTGACCTCCCCTTCCACCACCACCATGGCGTCGGTCTGCAACAGCGACTGCGCCGAATGGAACGCATCGGCAAACAGCGACGCCTCGATCCGGCCGGAGCGGTCGTCGAGGGTGATAAAGCCCATCTTGTCGCCCTTTTTGTTTTTCATCACCCGCAGGGCGATGATCATGCCGGCGACGGTCTGGGTGTCGCGCGCCGGTTTCAGGTCGATGATGCGCTGACGGGCGAAACGACGGATTTCCCCTTCGTATTCGTCAATCGGATGACCGGTCAGGTACAGGCCCAGGGTGTCTTTCTCACCTTTGAGGCGTTCCTTGAGGGTCAGCTCCTTGGCCTTGCGATGGTTGGCGTAGACATCCGCGTCTTCCTCGACGAACAACCCGCCAAACAGGTCGGCGTGACCGCTGTCGTGGGTGCGGGCGGTCTGTTCGGCGGCCTTGATCGCTTCTTCCATGGCGGTCAGCAGCACCGCGCGATTGCGGTCGATATTCGCCTGGTAGGCCTTCGGCTCATCATGGAAATACGGGCCGAGACGGTCGAGGGCGCCGCTGCGGATCAAGCCATCGAGGGTACGTTTGTTGATGCGCTTGAGGTCGACCCGCGCGCAGAAATCGAACAGATCCTTGAACGGGCCGTTTTGGCGCGCCTCGGTGATCGCTTCCACCGGGCCCTCGCCCACCCCCTTGATCGCCCCCAGGCCATAGATGATGCGGCCTTCGTCGTTCACGGTGAACTTGAACTCCGAGGCGTTCACGTCCGGCGCGTCGAGGCGCAGCTTCATGGTTCGCACTTCCTCGATCAAGGTCACGACCTTGTCGGTGTTGTGCATATCCGCCGAGAGTACCGCGGCCATGAACGGCGCCGGGTAGTGGGCCTTCAGCCAGGCGGTCTGGTACGACACCAGGCCGTAGGCAGCGGAGTGGGATTTGTTGAAGCCATAACCGGCGAATTTTTCCACCAGGTCGAAAATGTTACCGGCAAGGTCGGCGTCGATATTGTTGGTGGCGCAACCCTCAATGAAACCGCCGCGCTGCTTGGCCATTTCCTCGGGCTTTTTCTTACCCATGGCGCGACGCAGCATGTCCGCACCACCGAGGGTGTAACCGGCCATGACCTGAGCGATCTGCATCACCTGTTCCTGGTACAGGATGATGCCGTAGGTCGGTGCCAGTACCGGCTTGAGGCCTTCGTACTGGTAGTCCGAGTGCGGGTAGGCCAGTTCGGCGCGACCGTGCTTACGGTTGATGAAGTCATCCACCATGCCCGATTGCAGCGGGCCCGGACGGAACAGGGCGACCAGTGCGATCAAGTCTTCCAGGCAGTCGGGCTTGAGCTTTTTTATCAGCTCTTTCATGCCGCGGGATTCCAGCTGGAACACCGCCGTGGTTTCGGCTTTTTGCAGCAGGCTGTAGGTCGGCTTGTCATCCAGCGGGATAAACGCGATGTCCAGCGGTGCTTCGCCGACCTTGGCACGGTCGCGGTTGATCGTCTTGAGCGCCCAGTCGATGATCGTCAGAGTCCGCAGGCCGAGGAAGTCGAACTTCACCAGGCCGGCCGCCTCCACGTCGTCCTTGTCGAACTGGGTCACCAGGCCATCGCCTTCTTCGTCGCAATAGATCGGCGAAAAGTCGGTGAGCTTGGTCGGCGCGATCACCACGCCACCGGCGTGTTTACCGACGTTACGCACCACGCCTTCGAGCTTGCGCGCCATCTCCCAGATTTCGGCGGCTTCTTCGTCGACCTTGATGAAGTCGCGCAGGATTTCTTCCTGCTCGTAGGCCTTTTCCAGGGTCATGCCGACTTCGAACGGGATCATCTTCGACAGGCGATCCGCCAGGCCGTAGGACTTGCCCTGCACCCGGGCCACGTCGCGGATTACCGCCTTGGCCGCCATGGAACCGAACGTGATGATCTGGCTCACGGCGTTGCGGCCATACTTATCGGCCACGTATTCGATCACGCGGTCGCGACCGTCCATGCAGAAGTCGACGTCGAAGTCGGGCATGGAGACCCGTTCCGGGTTAAGGAAGCGTTCGAACAGCAGGTCATATTCCAGCGGGTCGAGGTCGGTGATCTTCTGCACATAGGCAACCAGCGAGCCGGCACCCGAGCCCCGGCCAGGACCAACCGGCACGCCGTTACTCTTGGCCCACTGGATAAAGTCCATCACGATCAGGAAGTAACCGGGGAACCCCATCTGGATGATGATATCCAGCTCGAAATTCAGCCGGTCGACGTAGACCTGACGCTTGGCTTCGTAATCTTCGGTGGTGTCCTTGGGCAGCAGGACCGAGAGGCGTTCCTCCAGGCCATCGAACGATACCTTGCGGAAATACTCATCGATGGTCATGCCTTCGGGAATCGGGAAGTTGGGCAGGAAGTGCTTGCCCAGCTTCACTTCGATATTGCAGCGCTTGGCGATCTCGACGGAGTTTTCCAGGGCCTCGGGCAGGTCGCTGAACAGCTCGGCCATTTCCTCGGCGCTTTTGAGGTATTGCTCTTCGCTGTAGTTTTTCGAGCGGCGCGGGTCATCCAGGGCCCGGCCTTCGCCGATGCACACGCGGGTTTCGTGGGCTTCGAAATCTTCTTTCTTGATGAAGCGCACATCGTTGGTCGCCACCAGCGGCGCGCCCAGCTTGTCGGCCAGGGCCACGGCGGCGTGCAGATGTTCTTCATCGTTGGGGCGGTTGGTGCGCTGGACTTCCAGGTAGAAGCGGTCAGGGAACACAGCCATCCACTCGCGGGCCAGCACTTCGGCTTCCTGCGGGTTGCCGCCCAGCAGCGCGATCCCGATCTCACCCTCTTTGGCCGCCGAGAGCATGATCACGCCCTCGCTGGCCTCGGCCACCCACTCACGCTCGATGATCACCGCGCCGTTGCGCTGGCCGTCGATGAAGCCACGGGAAATCAGTTCGGTGAGGTTGCGATAACCGACGCCGTTCATCGCCAACAGGCTGATGCGGCTCAGAGGGTTATCCGGGTCTTTGTTCGACAGCCACAGGTCGGCGCCGCAGATCGGCTTGATGCCGGCGCCCATGGCGTTCTTGTAGAACTTGACCAGGGAACACATGTTGTTCTGATCGGTGACCGCGACGGCAGGCATGTTCATGCCCACCAGGGTTTTGACCAGCGGTTTGATCCGTACCAGGCCGTCAACCAGGGAGTATTCAGTGTGCAGGCGTAGGTGAACGAATGAAGCCGGCATAGTGATCCTGTCTTAAACGTAGAAACAACAAGGCCCGGGATTGTACCGGGCCTGGGCAAAAACATCAGCCTCGCGACTAAACCTCGCTGAGGCTCTCGCGCTGTTCGTAAGCCAGGCGCACCGGGGCGAACGAGCGGCGGTGGATCGGCGTCGGGCCGAGACGGGCCAGCGCTTCCAGATGAACGGGCGTCGGGTAGCCTTTATGGCCCGCAATGCCGTAGCCGGGGTAGATCAATTCGAACGCAGCCATTTCACGGTCACGGCTGACCTTGGCCAGAATCGAGGCGGCCGCGATGGCAGGCACCTTGCTATCACCCTTGACCACCGCTTCAGCCGGCATCGCCAGTTTCGGGCAGCGATTGCCATCGATCATCGCCAGTTTCGGGGTGATATGCAGGCCCTCGACGGCGCGCTGCATGGCAAGCATGGTGGCGTGGAGGATATTCAACTCGTCGATTTCTTCGACTTCAGCCCGGGCGATATGCCAGCTCAGGGCTTTTTCACAGATCTCGTCGAAGAGTTTTTCCCGACGCGCTTCGGTGAGTTTCTTCGAGTCGTTGAGGCCGAGGATCGGCCGATTCGGATCAAGAATCACCGCCGCCGTCACCACGGCACCACAGAGCGGGCCGCGCCCGACTTCATCCACGCCGGCCACCAGTTCGTGGGCTTGCGCGACCAGGCTGAAATCCAGCCCCATTTGCGTCGTCATAGGGCTTCCTGTTTATGGCCGATCAAGGTCAACACGGCATCCGCCGCCTGGTTTGACGCATCGCGCCGCAGGGTGCGGTGGATCTCGTCAAAGCCGCGGGTCTGCTCTTCGCCGCCGTCGATCAAGGGGAGTAGCGTCTGCGCCAGGGCTGCGGGCGTTGCATCGTCCTGCAACAATTCCGGCACCAACAGGCGCTGGGCCAGCAGATTGGGCAAGGAGATGTAGGGGCTTTTAACCATGCGCTTGAGAATCCAGAAGGTCAGCGGCGCCAGGCGGTAAGCCACGACCATCGGACGCTTGTACAGCAACGCCTCCAGGGTCGCGGTACCCGAGGCGATCAGCACCGCGTCGCACGCCGCCAGGGCCAGGTGCGACTGACCATCGAGCAGGGTCAACGGCAGGTTGCGCCCTTGCAGCAAGGTTTCGATTTGTGCGCGACGTTGCGGGCTCGCACACGGCAGCACAAAGCGCACGCCAGGCTTCATGATCAGCAGGCGCTCGGCGGCATCAAAAAACAGCGCGCCCAGGCGGCCCACTTCGCCACCCCGACTGCCCGGCATCAGCGCGACCAGCGGGCCGTCCGGCAAGCCCAGTTCGGCACGCGCCGCAGCACGATCGGCGTGCAGCGGGATGGTGTCGGCCAGCGTGTGCCCGACAAACCGCACCGGCACGCCCTTCTCTTCGTAGAAACGGGCTTCGAACGGCAGCAAGGTCAGCATCAAATCACAGCCTTCGCGGATCTTCAGCACGCGCTTCTGCCGCCACGCCCACACGGACGGGCTGACGTAATGCACGGTCTTGATCCCGGCCTGACGCAACTTGAGCTCGATATTGAGGGTGAAATCCGGCGCGTCGATTCCGATGAACACGTCAGGCTTTTCTTGGATCAGGGTCTGAATCAGCAGCTTGCGCCGTGCCAGCAGCTCACGCAGACGGCCCAGCACTTCCACCAACCCCATGACCGACAAGCGCTCCATGGGGAAGTAGGAGGTGAGGCCTTCAGCCTGCATCAACGGGCCGCCCACGCCAATGAACTCGACCGCCGGATGCTGGGCCTTGAGCGCCCGCATCAGCCCCGCGCCCAGGATATCGCCGGAAGCTTCCCCGGCGACCAATGCGATACGCAGATTGGCCATGATCAGCGCGTGATGCCGCGGGTCGACGCCTGGATCGAGTCACGGAACACCGCGACTTCCGGGAACAACATTGCCGGCTCGGTCAGTTCGGCCAATGCCTGCTCAACCGTCAGGCCCTGGCGGTAAACCACCTTGTAGGCGCGACGCAGGGCGTGGATCGCATCGTCGCTGAAACCCCGACGGCGCATGCCTTCGAAGTTCATGCTGCGGGCTTCGGCAGGGTTGCCGAACACCGTGACGAACGCCGGGACATCCTTGCCGATAGCCGTGCCCATGCCGGAAAAACTATGGGCGCCGATGTGGCAGTACTGATGCACCAGGGTGAAACCGGACAGGATCGCCCAATCGTCAACGTGTACATGGCCTGCCAACGCGGTGTTGTTGACCAGGATGCAGTGGTTGCCGATCACACTGTCGTGGCCGATATGCGCGTAAGCCATGACCAGGTTGTGATCACCCAACGTGGTCTCGGCACGGTCCTGCACGGTGCCACGGTGAATGGTCACGCCTTCACGAATGATGTTGTGATCACCGATTACCAGGCGTGTTTCTTCCCCCTTGTACTTCATGTCGGGGGTGTCTTCGCCTATCGAGGAAAACTGATAGATGCGATTGTGCCTGCCAATGCGGGTCGGTCCCTTGAGGATCACGTGCGGCCCGATGACAGTCCCCTCGCCGATTTCCACACCTGCGCCGACGATCGACCAAGGGCCGACCTCAACGTCGGCGGCCAGTACGGCCGACGGATCGATGATTGCGCGAGGGTCAATCAAACTCATAGTTTGCGTTCCGCGCAGATGATTTCGGCGGAGCACACCGGCTTGCCATCCACCGAGGCCTGGCATTCGAACTTCCAGATCTGGCGCTTGCAGCTGATGAACTTGGCTTCCAGGATCAACTGGTCACCCGGGGTGACCGGGTTGCGGAAACGCAACTTGTCGGAGCCCACGAAATAATAAAGCGTGCCGTCGGCAGGCTTGAGGTCGAGCATTTTGAAACCAAGGATACCGGCAGCCTGGGCCATTGCTTCGATGATCAACACGCCCGGCATGATCGGATGCGCGGGAAAGTGACCATTGAAGAACGGTTCGTTGATGCTGACATTCTTGTAGGCACGAATGCGCTTTTCCTCAACATTGAGGTCCACTACACGGTCCACCAGCAGGAACGGGTAACGGTGAGGCAGGTATTCGCGAATCTCGTTGATGTCCATCATTTCGGGGGGAAGCCTGTAATAAAGATTGGGGGCGGGCGACTAAACGCACGCCCCGCTAGCAAATCAAGGAGGCAGTCTAGCGGCTGTGCACACTTGATATGGAAATGGTATCAGCCTTCTGATGAAGCATTACCGCCAGGGGTCACGTCCCCAACACGCTTTTCCAGCTGTTTGAGACGTCGAGCCATGTCGTCGATGTGCCTCAAACGCGCCGCACTCTTGCGCCATTCAGCCGCAGGCTGCATGGCGGTACCGGACGAATAGGCACCGGGCTCGGTAATCGAGTGGGTGACCATGGTCATGCCGGTGATGAAGACGTTGTCGCAAATATCGATGTGCCCAACCAGCCCTACGCCACCGGCGAGCATGCAATGCTTGCCGATCTTGGTGCTGCCGGATATGCCTACGCAGGCCGCCATGGCGGTGTGATCGCCAATCTGTACGTTGTGGGCAATCTGGATCTGGTTATCGAGCTTCACGCCATTACCGATCACGGTATCGGCCAAAGCCCCGCGATCAACAGCGGTATTGACGCCGATTTCCACATCGTCGCCGATCAATACGCCGCCGACCTGGGCAATCTTGTGCCAAACGCCTTTCGAATTGGCAAAACCGAAGCCTTCACCACCGATCACCGCGCCCGACTGAATGACCACCCGCTGCCCGATACGCACATCGTGGTACAGGGTCACGCGGGGCGCCAGCCAGCCATCGGCACCGATTTCACAGCGTGCGCCGATAAAGCACTGAGCGCCCACGGTGACACCGGCGCCAATGCGCGCGCCACTTTCGATCACGGCAAAGGCGCCAATGCTCGCCGCAGGATCAACCTGGGCATCATCGGCGATCACCGCCGTCGGGTGGATCCCTCCAGCCGCCTTGGGTTTCGGATCGAACAGGTGGGATACCCGCGCATAAGCGAGGTACGGATCAGGCACCACCAGCGCATCCCCGGCGTAACCCTCGGCGTCAGCAGCCTTCAGCAGCAGGGCTGCGGCTTGGCTATCGGCCAGGTATTTACGGTATTGGGGATTTGCGAGGAAGCTCAACTGAGATGGGCCAGCCTCCTGCAAGGTGGCTAGCCCAGTGATTTCTTTCTCCGGGGAACCACGCAAGGTGGCTCCCAGGAACTCGGCCAACTCGCCGAGCTTGATAGTCGCGGTCATGGCTTACTTCAGCTGGTTCATGCGCTCGATCACCTGGCGGGTGATGTCGTATTGAGGCTTGACGTCAATCACGGCGCCGCGCTCGAACACCAGGTCAAAGGCACCTTTCTTGATGACTTCTTCCACAGCGCTGTCGAGTTTCGGCTTGAGCTGCTTGAGCATTTCGCGGTCGGCAACAGCCTTGGCTTCGTTCAGCTCCTTGGACTGGAACTGGTAGTCACGGGCCTTTTGCTTGAATTCAAGCTCCAGCCGCTCGCGCTCGCCTTGCTGCATCTTGTCGCCACCGGCTACCAGACGATCCTGGATGCCCTTGGCACTGCTTTCCAACGTTTTGAGCTTGGTCAGTTGCGGACCGAACTTCTTCTCGGCATCCACCGCGTACTTCTTGGCCGCGTCGGATTCCAGCAGGGCCATCTGATAGTTCAGGACGGCGATTTTCATCTCGGCGAAGGCCGGGGTGGTTACCAGCACAGTGGCCAGCAGAACCAATTGAGTCAACTTACGCACGATGTACTCCTACAGATCCGTTGTCGTTATCTTGGGTCAGACGCTTAGAACGTCTGGCCGAGGGAGAATTGGAAAATCTGGGTTTCAGCGTTATCCGGTTTCTTGATTGGCATAGCCAGAGCAAAGCTCAACGGACCAAGCGCAGTCACCCACGTCACGCCAACACCTACGGAGCTCGCCAGGTTGCTGAGGCTTACTTCGTTACACTGGGTATTGGACTTCACGCCAGTCGGGTTGGTGACCTGATCGCACTTGGAGTCGAATACGTTACCCACATCCCAGAAAACCGAAGTACGCAGGGACCGCTGATCTTTCACGAACGGCAGTGGGAACAGGATCTCGGCACCACCCTGGATCAGCACGTTACCACCGAATGGCAGTGCGCTAGTGTCCGTATCCGCCACGGTACCGGTGTTACCGGTCACGCCAGCGCCACGGCTAGGGGTACCACGAGGACCCAAGGTGCTGTCCTTGAAGCCGCGAACCGAGTTGAAACCACCTGCATAGTAGTTCTCATAGAACGGCAAGCCGTTGGTCGAACCATAACCGTCGCCATAGCCCAGTTCAGTGTGCAGGCGCATGGTGTAGTTGTCGCTCAAAGGCTGGAACAACTGGCCACGGTAGTCGAGCTTGAAGAACGACAGGTCGCTGCCCGGCGTGGTGGCTTCCAGGGTCACGCTCTGGGAGTGACCGCGGGTGGCCAGTACGCCTTTGTTCAGGGTCGACTCGGACCAGCCGGCAGACGCCTTGAAGTTCAGGAACTTGTCGCCTTCGCGGCGGGTGAAGTCGAAGATCTCATCCACGGTGTACACACCGGTCTTGATCTCATCCTGCTGCGCGGTCAGGCCGAAGGTCAGACGCGAGGTCTCACTGATCGGGTAACCGATGTTGACGCCGGCACCCAGGCTGTCGATCGCATAGCTGGCAACGTTGACGTCGAGGTCTTTGTAGTCGGTGGTGCGATAGAAGGCGTTGTAGCCCAGGCTCACACCGTCAGCGGTCCAGTAGGGGTCGACATAACCGAAGTTATAGCGGCTCTGGTATTCGCTGCGGGTCAGGCCGATGGAAACCTTGTTACCGGTACCGAGGAAGTTGTTCTGGGTGATCGAACCACCGAGGATCAGGCCGGCACTCTGTGCGAAACCGACGCTGGCGGTGATCGAGCCCGAGGCTTGTTCTTCAACGGCGTAGTTCACGTCAACCTGGTCGTCCACACCCGGTACGGCTGGGGTTTCGACGTTGACTTCCTTGAAGAAGCCCAGACGTTCAAGACGGGTCTTGGACTGGTCGATCAGGTAGGTCGACGCCCAGCCACCTTCCATCTGACGCATTTCACGACGCAGCACTTCGTCCGCAGACTTGGTGTTGCCACGGAAGTTGATGCGGTTCACGTAGGCACGCTTGCCCGGGTCGACCACGAAGGTGATGTCCACGGTGTGGTCGTCATCGTGCGGGGTCGGCACGCCGTTGACGTTGGCGAAGGTATAGCCTTCGTTACCCAGGCGACGGGTGATCAGTTCGGACGTGGTGGTCATCAGCTTGCGCGAGAACACCTGGTCTTTCTGCACCAGCAACAGGGCCTTGACCTGGTCTTCAGGCACTTTCAAGTCGCCGCTGAGCTTGACGTCGCGGACCTTGTACTTCTCACCCTCGTTGACGTTGACGGTGATGTACACATGCTTCTTGTCAGGGGTGATGGACACCTGGGTCGAAGCGATATCCATGTTGATATAGCCACGGTCCAGGTAGTAGGAACGCAAGCGCTCCAGGTCACCGGAGAGTTTTTCACGGGCGTACTTGTCGTCGTTCTTGAAGAACGACAGCCAGTTGGTGGTCTTGAGCTCGAACAGGCCGATCAGGTCTTCATCAGGGAACTTGGTGTTGCCCACCACGTTGATGTGCTGAATGGCCGCCACGGTGCCTTCGTTGATGTTGACCTTGAGGCCGACACGGTTACGAGGCTGCGGGACCACTTCCGTTTCCACGGTCGCGGAGTAGCGGCCCTGGGCAACATACTGGCGTTGCAGCTCGTTACGCACACCCTCGAGGGTGGCGCGCTGGAAGATCTCGCCCTCGGCCAGGCCGGATTGCTTGAGGCCCTTCATCAGGTCTTCAGTGGAGATCGCCTTGTTACCCTCGATCTCGATACTGGCGACGGAAGGTCGCTCGACGACGGTGATGACCAGGACGTTACCTTCGCGACCCAGTTGGATATCTTGAAAGAACCCCGTTTTGAACAGCGCACGAGTGGATTCCACCAGGCGACGGTCATCAGCCTGTTCCCCGACGTTCAACGGCAAGGCACCAAAGACGCTACCCGCGGAAACCCGCTGGAGGCCGTTGACGCGAATATCGGAGATAGTGAAGGACTCGGCGTGAACTTCGGCGATCATCAATACGGTGAGAACCGCAGTTAGCAGCAGACGTTTCATGAAGTCCTTTCTTATTCCAACTGGCAATAAACAAACTGCCGCAAAATGCGGCAGATTCGCAATTCAGCGAAGCGTTACAGTCGTCCCAGATCGTTGACCAAGGCTAACAACATCACCCCGACCACCAAACTGATACCGATCTGTATCCCCCAACCCTGCACCCGATCCGACAAGGGGCGACCACGCACCCACTCGACCAGATAAAACAACAGATGCCCCCCATCCAATACTGGAATGGGCAACAAATTCAGAACCCCAAGGCTAATACTCAGATAAGCCAGGAAATTCAGGAAATCCGCGACACCCGACTGGGCAGAAGCGCCCGCCACTTTAGCAATGGTTATCGGCCCACTCAAGTTTTTTACCGAGAGCTCGCCGAACAACATTTTCTTGAGCGATTCGAGAGTCAGCACGCTCATGGTCCAAGTACGTTTCGCACCCTCGCCAATTGCCGCCAACGGCCCGAAACTGACCTCGCGCATCATCGACGGCGGCCACTCCGGGCTTTTCACGCCGGCACCGAGGTAACCCCCGGCCGCCTTGGCTTCCCCGCGAACCGCCAGGGTTACGGGGACGTCGATTTGAGCACCATCGCGCTCAACTTTCAGCACAATTTTGGTATCAGGCCGTACACGCACCAGGTCGACCACTTGCTGCCAGTCGCCCAGCGCCTGGCCATCGAGGGCCAGCAGGCGGTCGCCGGTTTTCAGACCTGCGGCCTGGGCCGGGCCTTTCGGGTCAAGCTCGGCGAGCACCGGCGGCAAGGCCGGGCGCCATGGGCGAATACCCAGGGACTTGATCGGGTCCGGCTCATCGGCCCCCTTGAGCCAATGGTCGAGGGCCAGTTCACGCGGGGTCTCGGCGGAAGAGTCCTGCTCGCGCACCACCACCTTGACGGTGCCGCTTTCGCCCAGGCGACGTACCAACTGCAAATTGACCGCGCCCCAACCGGTGGTTGGTTCGCCATCAATAGAAACAATTTCCTGCCCGGCGACCAATCCCGCCTTCGCCGCCATGCTGTCCGCTTCAACCGCGCCGATCACCGGACGTATCTGTTCGCTGCCGAGCATGGCCAGGAACCAGAAGAACACCATGGCCAACAGGAAATTGGCGATCGGGCCGGCGGCGACAATAGCGATGCGCTGACGAACGGTCTTGCGATTGAAGGACTGGTCCAGTTGATCCGCCGGCACTTCGCCTTCGCGCTCATCGAGCATCTTGACGTAGCCGCCCAAGGGGATGGCCGCGATCACGAACTCGGTGCCGCGGCGGTCGTGCCAACGCAGCAACGGCATGCCGAAACCAACGGAAAAGCGCAGTACCTTGACGCCGCAACGACGCGCCACCCAGAAGTGGCCGAATTCGTGGAAGGTAACCAGCACACCCAGAGCAACCAGGGTGCCGACAATCATGTAAAGCGCACTCATCTAATTTCTCCGCATTCCAATCCAGTGCCTGAAGACGCAAACACGCCCAAAGACTAACGCGCGTTGCGGTTCAACCATTGTTCGGCCAGGGCGCGGGCCTTGGCATCCGCCTCGAACACTGCCCCCAGATCATTCACAGCCACCACGGGCTCAAGACTCAGAACATCCTCGATGATACTCGCGATCTGCGGAAAGCGGATGCGCTGTTCGAGAAACGCCGCCACCGCCACCTCGTTAGCCGCATTGAGCATCGCTGGCGCGCTGTTGCCCGCCTCCGCAGCTTGCCGCGCCAGGCGCAGGCATGGAAAGCGCTGCTCGTCCGGTGCCTCGAAGTCCAGGCGTGCAATCGCGAACAGGTCCAACGGTGCAACACCAGAATCGATCCGCTCAGGCCAGGCCAGGGCATTGGCGATCGGCGTCCGCATGTCGGGGTTACCCAACTGCGCCAGCACCGAGCCATCCACATAGTCGACCAGGGAATGAATCACACTTTGCGGATGAATCACCACCTCGACCTGATCGGGCCGCGCATCGAACAACCAGCAGGCCTCGATCAACTCCAGGCCCTTGTTCATCATGCTGGCCGAATCCACGGAGATCTTGCGCCCCATGGACCAGTTCGGATGGGCGCACGCCTGATCCGGAGACACATGCTCCAGGTCCGCCAGCGGAGTTTTGCGAAAAGGCCCACCGGATGCTGTCAGCAAAATCCGGCGTACACCGACCTGGCTCAGGCCGCGGGCAAAATCGCCGGGCATGCACTGGAAAATCGCGTTGTGCTCACTGTCGAGCGGCAGCAATACCGCCCCGCTCTTGCGCACCGCCTGCATAAAGAGTGTGCCGGACATGACCAGCGCTTCTTTATTAGCCAGCAGGATCTTCTTGCCCGCATCGACGGCGGCCAGGGTCGGGCGCAAGCCAGCGGCGCCGACGATGGCCGCCACCACGGCATCCACCTCGGCATCGGCCGACACCTGGCACAACCCTTCCTCGCCCACCAGCACCTGAGTAGCCAGGCCGGTGGCGCGCAGGTCATCCTGCAAGCCTCGCGCGGCGGCGACCCCAGGCACGACGGCAAAACGTGGCGCATGGCGCACGCACAACGCCAGCAGCTCAGTCAGGCGAGAGAAGCCGGTCAATGCGAAAACTTGATAGCGTTCCGGGTGGCGCGCGATCACATCCAGGGCGCTCAACCCTACCGAGCCGGTCGCACCCAGCACGGTGACCTGTTGCAGGCGGCTCACGACGCAGCCATCCACAACAGCACGGCAAAGATCGGGATCGCAGCGGTCAGACTGTCGATACGGTCCAGCACGCCGCCATGGCCCGGCAACAGATTACTGCTGTCCTTGATCCCGGCCTGGCGCTTGAACATGCTCTCGGTGAGGTCGCCCACGACCGAGATCAATACGACGATGGCCGCGCCCAGCAAGGCCAGGCACAGCTCTTTCACCGACCAGCCACGCACAACACCAACCACGAGCGTGATCACCAAGGTCAAGGCCAGGCCGCCGTACACGCCCTCCCAGCTCTTGCCCGGGCTGACCGCCGGCGCCAGCTTGCGCTTGCCGAAGGCCCGACCGGAGAAGTAGGCACCGATATCGGCACCCCAGACCAACACCATCACCGCCAGGATCAACTCATTGCCGATCGGAAAACGCTTGATCTCCACCAGCCCTTGCCAGGCCGGCAGCAGAATCAACAAGCCGATCACCAGCTTGCAGGCAACACTGGACCACTGGCTGCTGGTGCGCGGATAAGTCAACACCAGGAAGGTCGCCAACGCCCACCACAGCACTGCCGCACCCAACACCCAAGGAGCGAGATCCGGGAGGATGTACATCAGGAACAGCAACAGCGCCACGATGGCGGCATACACCACCCGCGGCAACTGCGCACTGAAGCCGGCCAGGCGCGCCCATTCCCAGGCACCAAGCGTCACGACCAGGCCGATGAACAGCGCAAAGCCGGATCCGTCGAGCAGAAAAAAGCCACACAAGGCAATCGGCAGCAGGATCAGTGCAGTGATGATTCGTTGTTTAAGCATTAAACCCGGGCTCCAGCTTCGATCTGCTCGCTCGTTTTACCGAAGCGACGCTGACGGGAAGCGAAATCGGCCAGCGCTTTACGCATGGCATCGTGTTTGAAGTCCGGCCAGAACAGGTCGGAGAAATACAGCTCGGTATAGGCCAACTGCCACAACAGGAAATTACTGATGCGGTGCTCGCCACCGGTACGGATGCACAAGTCCGGCAGCGGCAGGTCGCCGGTAACCAGGCAGGTCTGCAACAGTTCGGGCGTGATTTCGTCCGGCTGCAGGTGGCCGGCCTGCACTTCGCGGGCAAGCCGTTGCGCAGCCTGGGCGATGTCCCACTGACCACCGTAGTTGGCGGCAATCTGCAGCACAAAACGGTTACTGCCGGCGGTAATGGCTTCAGCCTCACGCATGGCCGCTTGCAGCTCCGGGTGGAACCGCGAGCGATCACCAATGATGCGCAGCGTGATGTTGTTGTCGTTGAGGCGCTTGGCCTCACGACGCAGAGCCCTGAAGAACAGATCCATCAAGGCACTGACTTCCTCGGCCGGGCGCTGCCAGTTTTCACTGGAAAACGCGAACAAGGTCAACACTTCGACCTTGGCCTCGGCGCACACCTCGATCACTGCCCGTACCGCATCGACACCCGCTTTGTGCCCGGCGACGCCAGGCAGGAAGCGTTTTTTCGCCCAGCGATTATTCCCATCCATGATGATCGCGACATGGCGCGGCACCACGGAGGGCACAGTCTGCTTGGTCTTTTCCATGAAAGCGCCCTGACCCTTATACGGCCATCAAGTCCGCTTCTTTTTGCTTGGTGGCCGCATCGATATCAGCTTCGGCCTTGTCGGTCAGCTTCTGGATGTCAGCCGCCGCACGGCGTTCTTCGTCTTCGCTGATTTCCTTGTCCTTGACCAGCTTCTTCAGCTCGCCCAGGGCATCGCGACGGATGTTGCGCACGGCAACACGTGCATCTTCTGCTGCGCTGCGCGCCTGCTTGGTGAAGCCCTTGCGGGTTTCTTCAGTCAGGGCAGGCATGGAAATCAGCAGCAACTCGCCCAGGTTGGTCGGGTTGAGGTTCAGGCCGGCGCTCTGGATCGCCTTGTCGACCGCCGCGAGCATGTTGCGCTCGAAGGCAACGACTTGCAGGGTGCGCGAGTCTTTTACGGTGATATTGGCCACTTGAGTGATGGAGGTGTCCGCACCGTAGTACGGCACCATCACGCTACCCAGAATGCTGGGGTGCGCCTTGCCTGTACGAATCTGGCCGAATGCATGGGCCAGAGACTCCAGGGATTTGTGCATACGCGCTTGGGCGTCTTTCTTGATTTCGTTGATCATTGTTGGCCTTCCTCGATCAGAGTGCCTTCCGCGCCGCCGTGTACGATGTTCAGCAGGGCGCCGGGCTTGTTCATGTTAAATACGCGCAGCGGCATCTTGTGGTCGCGGCACAGGCAAATTGCCGTCAGGTCCATCACGCCCAGCTTGCGATCCAGCACTTCATCGTAGGTCAGATGATCGAACTTCTCGGCATGCGGGTCTTTGAATGGATCTGCAGTGTATACGCCGTCGACTTTGGTCGCTTTCAACACGACGTCAGCATCGATTTCAATCGCACGCAGGCATGCGGCCGAGTCGGTGGTGAAGAACGGGTTGCCGGTACCGGCGGCGAAGATGACCACTTCCTTGGCGTTCAGGTGGCGCATGGCTTTGCGACGGTCATAGTGATCGGTCACGCCTACCATGGAAATAGCCGACATCACGATCGCCGAGATGTTGGCGCGCTCCAGGGCATCGCGCATGGCCAGGGCGTTCATCACAGTGGCCAGCATGCCCATGTGGTCGCCGGTGACCCGGTCCATGCCCGCCGCACTCAGTGCGGCACCGCGGAACAGGTTGCCACCGCCAATCACCAGGCCGACCTGCACGCCGATGCCGACCAATTGGCCAACTTCCAGCGCCATGCGGTCGAGTACCTTGGGATCGATCCCGAACTCTTCCGAGCCCATCAGGGCCTCGCCGCTGAGCTTGAGTAGAATGCGTTTATAGCGAGCCTGATAACCACTGCCCTGCTGAGCCATTGCGAATCTCTCCTGCGGCGTATTTTAAAAAATTCTTGGCGAGCCGTTTACGGCTTGCGTTCACTCTAGCTGGACGCTATCACAGCGCCATCGGAACACGGCTTTGTAAGCCAGTTCCGAAGGGAAGCCAAATAAAATTAGCCTTCCCATTTGAAAAGAGGCTGCGCGCGTGAGCGGGCAGCCTCTTTCGGGCGACAGTTGAAAACCGTCTTATTGCTTGGCGGCAGCCAGCTGGGCAGCAACTTCTTCAGCGAAGTTGTCGACCGGCTTCTCGATGCCTTCGCCTACTTTGTAGTAAGTGAAGGAAACGATTTCAGCACCGGCTTTCTTGGCCAGTTCGCCAACCTTGACTTCAGGGTTCTTGACGAACGCCTGCTCAACCAGGCTCGCTTCAGCCAGGAACTTGCTGATACGGCCTTTGATCATGTTTTCAACGATGTTTTCTGGCTTGCCCGCGATCTTGTCAGCGTTGAGGCTCAGGAACACGGCTTTTTCGCGTTCGATGGCTTCAGCGGACACTTCCGATGGCAGCAGGAATTCAGGGTTGCTGGCCGCTACGTGCATAGCGATGTCTTTGGCCAGCTCAACGCTGCCGCCTTTAAGGGCAACCACAACGCCGATCTTGTTGCCGTGCAGGTAACCACCGACAACATCACCTTCAACGCGAGCCAGGCGACGGATGTTGACGTTTTCGCCAACCTTGCCGACCAGTACCAGGCGATCAGCTTCTTGAGCGGCGATCAGCGGAGCGGCGTCAGTCAGCTTGTCAGCGAACGCTTTCTCAATGCTGGCAGCAACAAATGCCTTGAAGTCGTCCTGCAGAGCCAGGAAGTCGGTCTGCGAGTTCACTTCCAGCAGAACTGCGGATTTACCGTCTTCTTTCAGCGCGATGGCGCCTTCAGCAGCAACGTTGCCTGCTTTCTTGGCAGCCTTGATGGCGCCCGAAGCACGCATGTCATCAATGGCTTTTTCGATGTCGCCGCCAGCCTTGGTCAAGGCCTTTTTGCAATCCATCATGCCTTCGCCGGTACGCTCACGCAGTTCTTTAACCAACGCTGCAGTAATCTCTGCCATTTCAAAATCCTCTTGGATAGGTTTTCAACCATTCCACCCGATCAAACGGGCGATCAATTCTTCCCGAATCACCCTTGTAGGCCGCTGCACGTTACAGATGTTGTAGCTGCGCTGCCGACAAATGGTTTTCGAGGGGGCAAAAAGGGGGCCAAGCCCCCTTTTTGCTTACTGAGTCAACGCCAGGGCGTCAATTACTCAGCTGCGGCTACCGGAGCTTCTTCAGCGAACTGCTCGGTACCACCAGCAACGTGGTTGCGACCGCGGATGACAGCGTCAGCCATCGAACCCATGTACAGCTGGATAGCGCGGATGGCGTCATCGTTGCCTGGGATGATGTAGTCAACGCCTTCTGGGCTGCTGTTGGTATCGACTACGCCGATAACAGGGATGCCCAGCTTGTTGGCTTCGGTGATCGCAATGCGCTCGTGATCAACGTCGATAACGAACAGTGCGTCAGGCAGACCGCCCATGTCCTTGATACCACCCAGGGAACGATCGAGCTTTTCCAGGTCGCGAGTACGCATCAGCGCCTCTTTCTTGGTCAGCTTGGCGAAAGTACCGTCTTCGGCTTGCACTTCAAGGTCACGCAGACGCTTGATGGAAGCACGGATGGTTTTGAAGTTGGTGAGCATGCCGCCCAACCAGCGGTGATCGACGTACGGCGAACCGCAACGTGCTGCTTCTTCAGCAACGATCTTGCCAGCGGAACGCTTGGTGCCGACGAACAGAATCTTGTTTTTGCCCTGGGCCAGACGCTCTACGAAAGTCAGAGCTTCGTTGAACATTGGCAGGGTTTTTTCAAGGTTGATGATGTGGATCTTGTTACGCGCGCCGAAAATGTATTTACCCATTTTCGGGTTCCAGTAACGGGTCTGGTGACCGAAGTGCACACCGGCCTTCAGCATATCGCGCATGTTGACTTGGGACATGATAGTTCCTTAATAAGTCGGGTTTGGCCTCCACGTATCCCAATGACCAACCAGCGGCATCAAGGCCTCCGGCACCCAGGTCATCGTGTCGACACGTGTGTGGATTTAAGCTTCGCGGGGTATCCCCGGAAAGCGGCGCATTTTATACCACACGAAGGGAAAAAACGAAACCCGCAATCACATTTGCCGCCAACGACTTTTGCGCAACCCTTTGAATCGCGCCACTATAGCCCCACCTTATAGAGATAACCGATGGCCAGACGCTCATGGTTTGCCGCCCGCGTCTGGTAGAATCGCGTTTTTCAGGGCTTGTGCGAATTCTGCAACCTTTTGTCGCACACCCGTAAACCGTATTGATTTCAGCGCCTCGCGCTAGAGAGAGAGCCTGTATGACCGTTACCTTGAAAACCGCCGAAGACATTGCCGGCATGCGCGTTGCCGGCAAACTGGCGGCCGACGTGCTGGAAATGATTGCCGAACACGTCAAGCCCGGCGTCACCACCGAAACGCTGGACCGCATTTGCCACGACTATATAGTCGACGTGCAAAAAGCTATCCCTGCCCCGCTGAACTACAAGGGCTTCCCCAAGTCGATCTGCACCTCGATCAACCACGTGGTCTGCCACGGGATTCCCGGCGACAAACCGCTGAAAGACGGCGACACCCTGAACATCGACGTCACCGTCATCAAAGACGGCTACCACGGTGATACCAGCCGCATGTTCCATGTCGGCACCGTGCCGGTCTGGGCCGAGCGCCTGTCCCAGGTGACCCAGGAATGCATGTACAAGGCCATTGAAATCGTCAAACCCGGCTGCCGCCTGGGCGATATCGGTGAAGTGATCCAGAAGCACGCTGAAAAGAACGGCTTCTCGGTGGTCCGTGAGTTCTGCGGCCACGGCATCGGCAAGGTGTTCCACGAAGAGCCGCAGATCCTGCACTACGGCCGCGCCGGCACCGGCATGGAACTCAAAGCCGGCATGACCTTTACCATCGAGCCGATGATCAACCAGGGCAAGGCCGACACCAAGGTGCTGGGCGACGGCTGGACCGCCATCACCAAGGACCGCAAGCTCTCCGCCCAGTGGGAACACACCCTGCTGGTCACCGACACCGGCTACGAGATCTTCACCCTGCGCGCGGACGACACCATCCCACGCATCTCGGCGTAACGGCTGCCCTGGTTTTCCCAGACTGTGTTGTGACTGACTGATAGATAGAAAGGAAAGCCGAACGATGCCCCAGGTGGATCCCGAACTCTTCGACCGTGGCCAGTTCCAGGCCGAACTGGCGCTGAAGGCCAGCCCTATCGCCGCCTTCAAGAAGGCTATCCGCCAGGCCCGCGAGGTGCTCGACGAGCGCTTTCGCAGCGGCCGGGACATCCGTCGGCTGATCGAGGACCGCGCCTGGTTCGTCGATAACATCCTGCAAAAGGCCTGGGAACAGTTCAGTTGGAGCGAAGACGCCGATATCGCCCTGGTGGCGGTCGGCGGCTACGGTCGCGGCGAGCTGCACCCCTACTCGGACATCGACCTGCTGATCCTGCTGGACAGCGCCGACCATGAGATCTTTCGCGATTCCATCGAGCGTTTTCTGACGCTGCTGTGGGACATCGGCCTGGAAGTCGGCCAGAGCGTGCGCTCGGTGGCCGAATGCGGCGAAGAAGCCCGCGCCGACCTCACCGTCATCACCAACCTGATGGAAAGCCGCACCATCGCCGGTCCCGAGCGTCTGCGCCAACGCATGCTCGAAGTCACCAGCACCGCGCACATGTGGCCGAGCAAGGAGTTCTTCCTGGCCAAGCGCGCCGAGCAGAAAGCCCGGCACCACAAGTACAACGACACCGAATACAACCTGGAACCCAACGTCAAAGGCTCCCCGGGGGGCTTGCGCGATATCCAGACGATCTTGTGGGTCGCCCGTCGCCAGTACGGCACCCTGAACCTGCGCGCCCTGGCCGGTGAAGGCTTTCTGGTGGAAAGCGAAAACGCCCTGCTCGCCTCGTCCCAGGAATTCCTCTGGAAAGTGCGCTACGCCCTGCACATGCTCGCCGGGCGCGCCGAAGACCGCCTGCTGTTCGACCATCAGCGCTCCATCGCCACCCTGCTGGGTTTCGAGGGCGAAGACGCGAAGACCAGCATCGAAAGTTTCATGCAGCAGTACTACCGGGTGGTCATGAGCATCGCCCAGCTCAGCGACCTGATCATCCAGCACTTCGAAGAAGTGATCCTGGCCCCGGAAGACGAAGCGCCGCCGCAGCCGATCAACCCGCGTTTCCAGCTGCACGACGGTTATATCGAGGCGCGCAACGACAACGTGTTCCGCCGCACGCCGTTTGCCATGCTGGAAATTTTCGTGCTGATGGCCCAGCAGCCGGAAATCAAAGGCGTGCGCGCCGACACGATTCGCCTGCTGCGAGAAAACCGTCACCTGATCGACGATGACTTTCGCAACGACATCCGCAACACCAGCCTGTTCATCGAGCTGTTCAAGTGCAAGATCGGCATCCACCGCAACCTGCGGCGGATGAACCGCTACGGCATCCTCGGGCGTTACCTGCCGGAGTTCGGTTTTATCGTCGGGCAGATGCAGCACGACCTGTTCCACATCTACACCGTCGACGCCCACACCCTGAACCTGATCAAGCACCTGCGTAAGCTGCAGTACACCCAGGTGTCAGAGAAATTCCCGCTGGCCAGTAAGCTGATGGCCAAGCTGCCCAAACCCGAACTGATCTACCTGGCCGGCCTGTACCACGACATCGGCAAAGGCCGCCACGGCGATCACTCGGAAGTCGGTGCAGTCGATGCCGAGGCGTTCTGCCAGCGTCACCAGTTGCCGTTGTGGGACAGCCGCCTGATTGTCTGGCTGGTGCAGAACCATCTGGTGATGTCGACGACCGCCCAGCGCAAGGACCTGTCCGACCCGCAGGTGATCCATGACTTCGCCGGGATCGTCGGCGATGAAACCCGTCTCGACTACCTGTATGTGCTGACGGTTTCCGATATCAATGCCACCAACCCGACACTCTGGAACTCCTGGCGCGCGAGCCTGTTGCGCCAGCTGTACACCGAGACCAAGCGCGCCCTGCGCCGGGGCCTGGAAAACCCGGTGGACCGCGAAGAACAGATCCGCCGCACCCAAAGCGCGGCCCTGGATATCCTGGTGCGCGGCGGCAACGACCCGGACGACGTCGAACAATTGTGGTCGCAACTGGGCGACGATTACTTCCTGCGCCACACCGCCGGCGACGTGGCCTGGCACAGCGATGCAATCCTGCAGCAACCGGCCGATGGCGGCCCGCTGGTGCTGATCAAAGAGACGACCCAACGCGAGTTCGAAGGCGGCACGCAGATTTTCATCTACGCCCCCGACCAGCACGACTTCTTCGCCGTGACCGTAGCGGCCATGGACCAGCTCAACCTGAACATCCACGACGCCCGGGTCATCACCTCCAGCAGCCAGTTCACCCTCGACACCTACATCGTGCTCGACACCGAAGGCGAGTCCATCGGCGATAACCCGGCGCGGGTGAAAAAGATCCGCGAAGGCCTGACCGAGGCGTTGCGCAACCCGGACGACTACCCGACCATCATCCAGCGTCGCGTGCCACGCCAGCTCAAGCATTTTGCGTTTGCGCCCCAGGTGACCATTTCCAACGACGCCCAGCGCCCGGTGACCGTGCTGGAACTCAGCGCGCCGGATCGCCCGGGTCTGCTGGCGCGGATCGGCGGGATTTTCCTGGAGTTCGACCTGTCGTTGCAGAACGCCAAGATTGCGACCCTCGGCGAGCGCGTGGAAGACGTGTTCTTCATTACCGACGCCGACAACCAGCCGCTGTCCGACCCCGAACTGTGCCGCCGCCTGCAGGATGCAATCGTCCAGCAGTTGAGCGTTCACCAGGAGCCCGGGGTCGAGCTGACGCGCCTGACGATTTGATACCCGCCCAGTTTTTAACGCCTTGCACGAGATCCACCGATGAACAATGCCCTGAACCAGCTGCAGCCCTACCCGTTCGAAAAACTGCGCGCCCTGCTCGGCAGCGTCACGCCGAACCCGGACAAACGTCCGATCGCGCTGTCCATCGGCGAGCCCAAGCATAAATCGCCGACCTTCGTCGCCGAGGCGTTGAGCAATAACCTCGACCAGATGGCGGTGTACCCGACCACCCTGGGCATTGCGGCGCTGCGCGAAGCCATCGCGGCCTGGTGCGAACGCCGCTTCAATGTACCCAAGGGCTGGCTGGACCCGGCGCGTAACATCCTGCCGGTCAACGGCACCCGCGAGGCACTGTTCGCCTTCACCCAAGCCGTGGTCAATCGCAGTGACGACGCGCTGGTGGTAAGCCCGAACCCGTTCTACCAGATCTATGAAGGCGCGGCGTTCCTGGCCGGCGCCAAGCCGCACTACCTGCCGTGCCTGGACGCCAATGGCTTCAACCCGGATTTCGACGCCGTGTCGCCAGACGTCTGGAAGCGCTGCCAGATCCTGTTCCTGTGCTCCCCCGGCAACCCGACCGGCGCGCTGATCCCGGTCGACACCCTGAAAAAGCTCATCGCCCTGGCCGACGAATACGACTTCGTGATTGCCGCCGACGAGTGCTACAGCGAGCTGTACTTCGACGAACAAAGCCCGCCGCCGGGCCTGTTGAGCGCCTGCGTCGAACTCGGCCGCCAGGACTTCAAACGCTGCGTGGTGTTCCACAGCCTGTCCAAGCGCTCCAACCTGCCGGGCCTGCGCTCCGGCTTCGTGGCCGGCGACGCCGACATCCTCAAGGCCTTCCTGCTGTACCGCACCTACCACGGCTGCGCGATGCCCGTGCAAACCCAACTGGCAAGCATCGCCGCCTGGCAGGACGAAGCCCACGTCCAGGCCAACCGCGACCTGTATCGGGAAAAATTCGACGCCGTGCTGGCGATCCTCAAGCCGGTGCTGGACGTACAAGCCCCCGATGGTGGTTTCTACCTGTGGCCGAATGTTGAGGGTGACGACGCCGCCTTCTGTCGCGATCTGTTTGTGCAAGAACACGTGACCGTAGTACCCGGCTCATACCTGTCGCGGGAGGTGGACGGCGTCAACCCAGGCGCCGGGCGCGTTCGCATGGCATTGGTTGCACCACTGGCGGAGTGCGTGGAAGCGGCTGAGCGCATTCGCGATTTCATTCAACGCAGGAAGTAACCTCGCCACATCCCGCACTGTGTCGCACAGTGCGGGAACCTTGTTCACTCGCTCACCACCAATAGGCAAACTTCCTACGAGTAATGCCTATGAGCCTAATCACCCCGTCGCTCGCCCCTCCCCCCGCTTATGAGCCGCTCCCGAATAACCACACCTCCCCTCCCGAATCCGCCGGGCGAACCAAAAGAGGCATCGCCGACAGCGACAAGCGCTGGCCGGCCGGCGTGGTCACCGTTGCGCTCGACCTGAGCAGCGAAAAAAGCAAAGCGCTAGTGGTGGACGCTATCCGCGAATGGGCCCACCACACGCCGGCCCTGCGCTTCAATATCGTCGAAGGCAAGACGGGCGATATTCGTATTTCTGACGATGAAGGGCTCAAGGGCAATTGGTCCGCCATTGGCACAGAGGCCAAGCGCATCGATGAAGATCAACCCACGATGCACCTCAACCGGACCGACGACTCGAAGAAGTTGCGCAGTACGGCCCTGCACGAATTCGGCCACGCCCTCGGGTTATTGCACGAACACCAACACCCGCAGAACAGCCTGGATTGGGACAGCCCCCAAGTGTATGACTACTACACCAGCGACTCTTTCAACGAAGCCATGGTACGCGAGCATATCCTTGAGCCAGACAACCGGCCCGGCCTGCAGATCACCCCATACGATCCACAGTCCGTGATGCATTATGAAATTCCGGCAGCATTGAGGCGCAACGGCCAGGCCATTCCTAAAAACACAACCCTTTCCGCGGGCGACAAGCAAACGATCAGAATGCTGTACCCCCCGGTCAACCCGACGTAGCGGGCCCAGGGGTAAACATCGGCTCACGTATTCACTCAACACCGCCGGGAACTTTCCTGTAATTGGCACGAATCAACCAGTGCCTCGTCTCGACCTGCCGCAGGAAACGCTCAATGATAAACCCCGCCCCCGAAGCCTCGTATCAGCCTGGCACGCACTGGTCGCCTGGCGAAAGCACCGATAGCGCTACGCCAACGCACAGTCTTTCGAGACGTCGACGCAATGTCGGCGAGCCGGGCAAATACTGGCCCCAGAACACTACGCTCACGATCGCCATGTATGAGTATGGGGTGGACGACGAATACGTGCTGGCCGTGAAAAAAGCCGCCAGCCGTTGGCTGCCCCATATCAACCTGAAGTTTGATTTTGTCTCGGGGGCGAGAGGCGATATCCGTATTGCGCAGAATCCGCCGGGCGATAACGGCGGCGCTTCATCCATAGGCACCGATGCGCGCAACATTCCGTTCGGGCTGCCGACCATGAGCCTGCCCATGGATCACAACGCGCCCCGCTTCGAAGACACCGTCCTGCATGAATTCGGGCATATGCTCGGTGCCCATCACGCCCACCAGCACCCCGATGCCAACATTCCGTGGAACCGTGAAACCATCCACCAGACCTACCGCAACACCCCCAACCCGCATGAGGTGGAGGACAACGTCCTGCCGCTGACTCGCAGCAGCGCTTATGACTTGCTGCCTTATGACCCTGACTCGGTCATGCACTACGCTGTCAGCCCGGACCAGACCAATGGAAAGCGGGCGCACAGCGAGAACAGGTCACTGAGTGACGGAGACATTGCCTGGGCCAAAAAAACCTACCCTCAAGCGGCGCCCATGCCCGCCGTGATCCGTCATCCACGCTTTCGTGATGCCGACTCAGACTGCACCGTTTAAAACACTGCACACTCAGCGCCGGCGGCACGGCGGCCCCCAATTGCCTACTTCGGCGACCCCAGGTTCGCCTCACTCATGTCCAGATCGTCCAACACCTCCCTCAACACGTCATCCCCAATCCGGTGATGACGGCTCAGGCTATACAACTCCAAGCGCTGCGCCCGCAGCGCCTTGAGCCGTAGCTTTCGCTCCAGTTGGTCCATCTGCGACGCCAGTGCCTGGGCTTCGGCGGAGTCGTTGAAGACGTCCAACTGATGCCGGTATTCCGACATCAGTCGCGCCTTCAGCTCGGTAGCCAATGCGGCCTGGGCGGCGTCCGCGGGAGCGCTCTCGGTGGGTTCTTCGACCTCAAGCGCATGGATCGCCGCCACGGCGGTCTTTTTCCACGCCTCGCGCACTTCATTGTGGTGTTTTTCATCGGGGCTTTTTTCAATGCCGCGCAGCAGCAGCGGCAACGCAATACAGGCAGCGATGAGCGACAGCAGGATCACCCCGGCCGCGATAAAGATCAGCAGATCGCGTTCCGGGAACGCCTTGCCCGGCGCCAGCAGCAAGGGCACCGACATCACACCGGCCAATGTCACCGCCCCGCGCACACCGCCCACGGTCAACAGCCAGCAGGAACGCGCCGTCGGCACCAGGGTAAGCTCGCTTTTCCCACGCAGGCGCCGGAGCACGCCCGACAGACGCCAGATGCTTTGCACCCAGATGAAGCGTAATACCAACAACACCAGGAAGATCGCGACCACGTCCAGGCAGCGATACAGCAGGGTCGGCCACAGCGTGGTTTCATGACTCACCACCGCCTTGATGATGTCCGGCAGTTGCAACCCCAATAGCAGGAAGATCAAGCCATTGAAGGCAAACTCCAGCAGCGACCAGACGCTGCGATTGAGCAAGCGCGTGCTGGTCTGGCGGGGCAGCAGGTCCAGCCAGCTTTGCATCATGCCCGCCGCCACAGCCGAAAGAATCCCCGATGCGCCCAGGCGTTCGGCCAGAACATAGGCGGCGAACGGCAGCAGCAACATGAACACAACGTGGGTGGCCGGGTCGTCCCAGCCTCGCGCAATCATCCAGACACGCAAGCGCCCCACCAGCCAGCTCAACGCGATCCCGACCGCCAGACCGCCGATGGCCACCAGTACAAAGGTCAGGCTGGCATCCGCCAGGGAAAACACCCCGGTCAAGGCTGCCACCAGGGCGAACTTGAAGGTCACCAGGCCCGAGGCATCGTTCATCAAGGCTTCGCCCTGGAGCATATGCATCAACGGCGTGGGTAAACGGTTCTGGGAAATGGCCGACACCGCCACGGCGTCCGTCGGCGACAACACCGCCGCCAGGGCAAAGGCCACCGGCAATGGAATCGAAGGCAACAACCAATGAATGAAGTAGCCGGCGCCGACCACGGTGAACAGCACCAGCCCCACTGCCAACGTCAGAATCGGCCCGCGCAGGCGCCACAGTTCACGCTTGGGCATGCGCCAGCCATCGGAGAACAACAGCGGCGGCAGGAACAGAAACAGGAACAACTCCGGGTCCAGCGCGACATGCAGCCCCAGCGTGGGCCAGGCCAGCAAGGCCCCGGCGGCAATCTGCACCAGCGGTAACGGCAGTGGGATGACTCGCCATACCAGACGCGAAACGCTGACCAGCATCAGCAAGATAAGAACGGTGTAGGCGGTTTGCATAACGCGGTTTTCCCGGACAATCGACTTGCAACGACACACATCAGGCAACAACTCACCATTGAAGTGCCATATTAGCCGCCTATGCTGCGCGATGGCTTTCGCACAATAGTCGCACGGGGCAATCCACGCTAGAGACGAGCGGCACCCAAACCCGCTGGTCGTGGCATAATCCCAGACCTTTCATCTTCATTGGTCCAAAGGGGGGCAATTCCTTGACCGTATCAAGTAAAACCTTGCACCTTTTCGGCATCAAAGCCTGCGACACCATGAAAAAAGCCCGCACCTGGCTCGACGAGCACGGCGTGAGCTACGAGTTCCATGACTACAAAACCGTCGGTATCGACCGCGAACACTTGACCCAATGGTGCAACGAGCACGGTTGGCAGGTGGTTTTGAACCGTGCGGGCACCACCTTTCGCAAACTCGAAGACGAACGCAAAGCCGATCTCGATCAGTCGAAAGCCATTGAATTGATGCTCGCACAACCCTCGATGATCAAGCGCCCGGTGCTTGATCTCGGAGACAGAACCCTGATTGGCTTCAAGCCAGATACTTATTCGGCAGCCCTCAAGTAGGCCGGCCATCCCATTTTTGTAGAGGTAACAGCATGTCCAATTCCCTGTTCAGCCTGGGCTTCGGCGTCGGCACTCAGAACCGCCAAGGTGCTTGGCTGGAAGTGTTTTACGCACAACCCGTACTCAACCCGTCGGCAGAAGTCGTCGCCGCCATCGCGCCGATCCTCGGTTACAGCGAAGGCAACCAGGCGATCACCTTCACCGTCGCCCAAGCCCTGCAACTGGCTGACGCGCTCAAAGGCGTCGACGCGACCCAGGCAGCCCTGCTGACCCGCCTGGCTGAAAGCCATACCCCGCTGGTCGCCACCCTGCTGGCCGAAGACGCCGCACTGACTTCCACGCCTGAGGCCTACCTCAAGCTGCACCTGCTGTCCCACCGCCTGGTCAAGCCCCACGGTCTGAGCCTGGCCGGTGTATTCGCGCAACTGCCGAACGTGGCCTGGACCAGCCAGGGCGCGATCGACATCAATGAGCTGGCCGAACGCCAACTCGAAGCGCGCCTGCGTGGCGAGCTGCTGGAAGTGTTCTCGGTGGACAAGTTCCCGAAAATGACCGATTACGTCGTACCCAGCGGCGTGCGTATCGCTGACGCCGCGCGTATCCGCCTGGGCGCCTACGTGGGCGAAGGCACCACCGTGATGCACGAAGGTTTCGTCAACTTCAACGCCGGCACCGAAGGCCCGGGCATGATCGAAGGTCGTGTCTCGGCCGGCGTATTTGTCGGCAAGGGTTCGGACCTGGGCGGCGGTTGCTCCACCATGGGCACCCTGTCGGGTGGCGGCAACATCGTGATCAAGGTCGGCGAAGGCTGCCTGATCGGCGCCAACGCCGGTATCGGTATCCCGCTGGGCGACCGCAACACCGTGGAATCGGGCCTGTATGTCACCGCCGGGACCAAGGTTGCCCTGCTCGACGAGCGCAACCAGCTGGTTAAAGTGGTCAAGGCGCGCGAGCTGGCCGGCCAGCCGGACCTGCTGTTCCGCCGTAACTCCGAGACCGGTGCCGTGGAGTGCAAAACCCACAAGTCGGCCATCGAACTGAACGAAGCGCTGCACGCTCACAACTAAGCAGCGACTCGATGCCACTCGCGGGCCCCGATCCTGGGGCCCGTTTATACGAGTCTTGAACACCATGCTTGTGCCCTCTCCCTGGCGCGTCGACTTTCCGGCCATCGCCGCCCTGCAACGGCAAGACCAGACCTATCTGGACAGCGCCGCCACCGCGCAAAAACCTCAAGCCCTGTTGGACGCGATCAGCCATTACTACGCCAATGGCGCCGCCAACGTTCACCGTGCCCAGCATTTGCCGGGCGCCCACGCGACCCAGGCTTTCGAGGACAGTCGCAACAAGGTCGCGCAGTGGTTGAATGCAGGAGACAGCGGGCACATCGTCTTCACTCATGGCGCGACGTCGGCGCTGAACCTCTTGGCCTATGGCCTCGAGCACTTATTCAATGCGGGCGATGAACTAGTCATCAGCGCCCTGGAACACCACGCCAACCTGCTGCCCTGGCAGCAACTGGCCAAACGTCGCGCGCTGGAACTGGTGATCCTGCCGGTTGGCGACGACGGTATGATCGACCTTCAGGCCGCCGCCACGCTGATCGGCCCGCGCACGCGCCTGCTGGCGGTGAGCCAACTGTCCAACGTGCTGGGCACCTGGCAGCCGCTGGAACCCTTGCTGGCCATGGCCAAGGCCGAGGGCGCGCTGACCGTGGTCGATGGCGCCCAGGGCATCGTCCATGGCCGCCACGACGTACAAGCGCTGGGCTGCGACTTCTACGTATTTTCCAGCCACAAACTCTACGGCCCGGACGGCGTCGGCGTGCTGTACGGCCGCACCCAAGCCCTGCAACAGCTGCGCCACTGGCAGTTCGGCGGCGAAATGGTGCAACAGGCCGATTACCACAGCGCCAGCTTCCGCCCCGCGCCGCTGGGGTTCGAGGCCGGCACCCCACCGATTGCCAGCGTGATCGGCCTGGGCGCCAGCCTGGATTACCTCAATTCACTGGATCAACCGGCGCTCATCGCCCACGAAGCCGCCCTGCACGAGTACCTGTTGCGCGGGCTGAAAGCGCGCAATGGCGTGCGCGTACTGGGCGCGCCGCAGGTGGCGTTGGTCAGTTTTGTGGTGGAAGGCGTGCATAACGCCGATCTTGCGCACTTGCTGACCGAACAGGGCATTGCCGTGCGCGCCGGCCATCATTGCGCAATGCCGCTGCTCAAGGCGATGCACTTGTCGGGAGCGATTCGCGTGTCCCTGGCGCTGTACAACAATTCCGATGATCTGGAGCGATTCTTCGAAGCGCTGGACCAGGCCCTGGATATGCTGCGATGAGCCTGCCGGCCGAGGCTGTCGGCGCGCTTGAGTCGTTTCAGGCAGTGGGCAGTTGGGAGCAACGCGCGCGCCTGCTGATGCAATGGGGCGAACGGCTGCCGCCGCTGGCGGACGAAGACAAGGTCGAGGCCAATCTGGTGCAGGGCTGCGAGAGCCTGGTATGGCTGGTCGGGCGTTTATCCGACGGCCACTGGCAGTTCGCCGCCAGCAGCGAAGCGCGCATGATCCGTGGGCTGGTGGCGTTGCTGCTGGCGCGGGTCAACGGGCTCTCGGCCGCCGAGTTGCAGGCGGTCGACTTGCCGGACTGGTTCAATCAACTGGGGCTGTCCCGCCAGTTGTCGCCGTCGCGCAGCAATGGCCTGAACGCCGTGCTGCAGCGCATGCGCGAACTAAGCCGTACATAAAACCCAATGTGGGAGGGGGCTTGCCCCCGATAGCGGTGGTTCAATCAATGTATTCAGTGACTGGCACTCTGCTATCGGGAGCAAGCCCCCTCCCACATTTGAATGGTGCAAAGCCTTGAGGTTTAAGAAGGTTTGACCCGATCGGAAGGCCGGCGCACCCCGGCCACGATCTTGTCCACCGCCTTGGTCGCCGCCACCATGCCGAAGGTAGCCGTCACCATCATCACCGCGCCAAACCCGCCGGCGCAGTCCAGCTTCACGCCGTCGCCGACAAAACTCTTCTGCAAGCAGATGCTGCCGTCCGGCTTCGGATAGCGCAGTTGCTCGGTGGAAAACACACACGGCACGCTGTAATGGCGGGTCACCGTGCGCGAGAAGCCATAGTCACGGCGCAGGGTGGAGCGCACTTTCGAGGCCAGCGGATCGTTGAAGGTGCGGTTCAGATCGCAGACCTGGATCAACGTCGGGTCGATCTGCCCGCCAGCGCCGCCAGTGGTGATGATCTGGATCTTGCGGCGCTTGCACCAGGCGATCAGTGCCGCCTTGGCGTTGACGGCGTCGATGCAGTCGATCACGCAGTCAATGTTGGGGGTGATGTACTCGGCCATGGTCTCGCGGGTCACGAAATCCGCCACGGCATGCACCGTGCAGTCCGGGTTGATACCGCGCAGGCGCTCAGCCATCACCTCGACCTTGGGTTTGCCCACGGTGCTGTCCAGGGCATGCAGCTGACGGTTGCTGTTGCTGACGCAGACATCATCCAAATCAAACAACGAGATCTCGCCCACCCCACAACGGGCGATGGCTTCCGCCGCCCATGAGCCTACGCCGCCGACGCCGACGATCGCCACATGGGCCGCTTTCAAGCGCTCCAGGCCTTCAATGCCATACAAACGGGCGACGCCTGCAAACCGCGGATCTTCTGTACTCATGACCATTACCCCAAAAACCGGCGCGCATTATAGGGCTTTGCCAGGACAAGTTCGAAACTTCGCGATACACGTAAAGAACTTAGCTGGAGATTCGCGGACTAACGTCCGGCTTTTCTCAGTCTGCTGTACGCTCAGGGAAGGGCCGGTGTAGGATGCGCGCCGTTCGGCGTAGGCCGACACCTCTTTTCGTTCCACACCTTTTGGAACCCGAAATAGCCATGTCATCGCGTAAATTTGGACTCAACCTGGTGGTGGTGCTGGCAATTGCCGCGCTGTTCACCGGCTTCTGGGCGCTGATCAACCGCCCGGTCACTGCCCCCAACTGGCCTGAACAGATCTCCGGTTTTTCCTACTCGCCGTTTCAACAAGGCCAGTACCCACAGAAAGACCAGTACCCGACCGACGACCAGATGCGTCGCGATCTGGAGATCATGAGCAAGTTGACGGACAACATCCGGACCTACTCGGTCGACGGCACTCTGGGAGACATCCCCAAGCTGGCGGAAGAGTTCGGCCTGCGCGTCACCCTGGGGATCTGGATCAGCCCGGACCTGGAACGCAACGAACGCGAGATCCAGCGCGCCATCGAGATCGCCAACAGCTCGCGCAGCGTCGTGCGCGTGGTGGTCGGCAACGAAGCGTTGTTCCGTAAAGAGATCACCCCCGAAGCACTGATCGTGTTGCTGGATCGCGTGCGCGCGGCCGTCAAGGTGCCGGTGACCACCTCCGAGCAATGGCACATCTGGGAGCACAACCCACAACTGGCCAAGCACGTCGACTTGATCGCCGCGCACATCCTGCCGTACTGGGAACATATTCCGGTGGACCAGGCGGGCCAATTCGTACTCGACCGCGCACGGGATCTGAAGAAGACCTTCCCGAAAAAGCCGCTGCTGCTGTCGGAAGTCGGCTGGCCGAGCAACGGCCGCATGCGTGGCGGTGCTGATGCGTCTCCCGCCGACCAGGCAATTTACCTGCGCACGCTGGTGAACAAGCTGAACCGCCAGGGCTTCAACTACTTCGTGATCGAGGCCTTCGACCAACCGTGGAAAGCCAGCGACGAAGGCTCGGTCGGCGCCTACTGGGGCGTGTACAACGCCGCGCGTCAGCAGAAATTCAACTTCGAAGGACCGGTGGTCGCGATCCCGCAATGGCGCGTGCTGGCCATCGGTTCGGTGGTGCTTGCACTGCTGTCATTGACCCTGCTGATGATCGACGGCTCGGCCCTGCGCCAACGCGGGCGGACCTTCCTGACCTTTATCGCGTTCCTGTGCGGTTCGGTGCTGGTGTGGATCGGCTACGACTACAGCCAGCAATACAGCACCTGGTTCAGCCTGACGGTCGGCTTCCTCCTGGCGCTCGGCGCCCTGGGCGTGTTTATCGTGCTGCTGGCCGAAGCCCATGAACTGGCGGAAGCGGTCTGGACTCACAAGCGTCGGCGTGAATTCCTGCCGGTCGTGGGGGACTCGGACTACCGCCCGAAAGTGTCGATCCATGTGCCGTGCTACAACGAGCCGCCAGAGATGGTCAAACAGACCCTCGATGCCCTGGCCGCCCTCGACTACCCGGACTACGAAGTCCTGATCATCGACAACAACACCAAGGACCCGGCGGTGTGGGAACCGGTGCGCGACTACTGCGCAACCCTGGGCCCGCGCTTCAAGTTCTTCCACGTCGCGCCCCTCGCCGGTTTCAAGGGCGGCGCGTTGAACTACCTGATCCCGCACACCGCCAAGGATGCCGAAGTGATCGCGGTGATCGACTCGGACTACTGCGTGTCGCCGAACTGGCTCAAGCACATGGTGCCGCACTTCGCCGACCCGAAAATCGCCGTGGTGCAGTCGCCGCAGGATTATCGCGACCAGAACGAAAGCACCTTCAAGAAGCTCTGCTACGCCGAATACAAAGGCTTCTTCCATATCGGCATGGTCACCCGCAACGACCGCGACGCGATCATCCAGCACGGCACCATGACCATGACCCGTCGCTCGGTGCTCGAAGAGCTGGGCTGGGCCGACTGGTGCATCTGCGAAGACGCCGAACTCGGCCTGCGCGTGTTCGAGAAAGGCCTGTCGGCCGCGTATTACCACGAAAGCTACGGCAAGGGCCTGATGCCCGACACCTTCATCGACTTCAAGAAACAGCGTTTCCGCTGGGCCTATGGCGCGATCCAGATCATCAAGCGTCACACCGCCAGCCTGCTGCGCGGCAAGGACACTGAGCTGACCCGTGGCCAGCGCTACCACTTCCTCGCGGGCTGGTTGCCGTGGGTCGCGGATGGCATGAACATCTTCTTCACCGTCGGCGCGCTGTTGTGGTCGGCGGCGATGATCATCGTGCCGACCCGGGTCGACCCGCCGTTGCTGATTTTCGCGATCCCGCCGTTGGCGTTGTTCGTGTTCAAGGTGGGCAAGATCATCTTCCTGTACCGTCGTGCCGTGGGGGTTAACCTCAAGGATGCGTTCTGTGCGGCGCTGGCCGGCCTGGCGTTGTCCCACACCATCGCCAAAGCGGTGCTGTATGGCTTCTTCACCACCAGCATTCCGTTCTTTCGCACACCGAAAAACGCGGATAACCACGGGTTCTGGGTAGCGATTTCCGAAGCCCGCGAAGAGATGTTCATCATGCTGCTGTTGTGGGGCGCGGCGCTGGGGATCTACCTGGTGCAGGGCCTGCCGAGCGCCGACATGCGCTTCTGGGTGGTGATGCTGCTGGTGCAGTCGCTGCCGTATGTGGCGGCGTTGATCATGGCGTTCCTGTCGTCGCTGCCGAAACCGGCGCCGAAGGCAGAGCCGGCCACCGCGCTGTAAAAACGCGTGCAATGCACTAAACGGCGGCCTCTGGCCGCCGTTTTGCTATAAGATAACGGCCGTTTTGTAAGCCTTGCACATATCACTGTAGGAGCGAGCTTGCTCGCGAAAATCGTCAACGATCACGCGAACATCTTGAATGAACGCGGTGCTCTTGCGTTTTTCGCGAGCAAGCTCGCTCCTACAGTCAATTAGAACGTCGCCGCCTCGATTTCCGGAGTTTCCCATGACGGCCCATGCCGACCTTTCGCCGACCCTTCAACTTGCCATCGACCTGATCCGCCGTCCCTCGGTGACGCCGATCGACGCCGATTGCCAGAAGCTGATGATGCAGCGCCTGGGCGACGCCGGTTTCCAGCTTGAGCCGATGCGTATCGAAAACGTAGATAACTTCTGGGCCACCCACGGCAAGCACGACGGCCCGGTGCTGTGCTTTGCCGGCCACACCGACGTGGTCCCGACCGGGCCGGTGCAGGCCTGGCAGAACGATCCGTTCGACGCGCTGATCGACGACCACGGCATGCTCTGCGGCCGCGGCGCGGCGGACATGAAAGGCAGCCTGGCGGCGATGCTGGTGGCGTCGGAGCGCTTCGTGCAGGACTACCCGGACCACAAGGGCTCGGTGGCCTTTCTGATCACCAGCGATGAAGAAGGCCCGGCGCACCACGGCACCAAGGCCGTGATCGAACGCCTGGCCGCGCGCAAGGAGCGTCTGGACTGGTGCATCGTCGGTGAACCGTCCAGCACCAGCCTGGTCGGCGATGTGGTCAAGAACGGCCGGCGCGGCTCCCTCGGCGCTACCCTGACCGTGCGCGGCGTGCAAGGTCACGTGGCCTACCCGCACCTGGCGAAGAACCCGATCCACCTGGCTGCCCCGGCACTGGCGGAACTGGCCGCCGAGCATTGGGACGACGGCAACACCTTCTTCCCACCGACCAGCTTCCAGATCTCCAACCTCAACGCCGGCACCGGCGCGACCAACGTGATCCCCGGAGACCTGACAGCGGTGTTCAACTTCCGCTTCTCTACCGAATCCACCGTGGAAGGCCTGCAACAGCGCGTTGCCGCGATCCTCGACAAACACGGCCTGGACTGGCACGTAGACTGGGCGCTGTCCGGCCTGCCGTTCCTCACCGAACCGGGGGCCTTGCTCGATGCGGTGTCCGCCAGCATCAAGGCAGTCACCGGTCGCGAGACCCAGGCGTCCACCAGCGGCGGTACGTCCGACGGGCGCTTCATCGCGACCCTCGGCACCCAGGTGGTCGAGTTGGGCCCGGTCAACGCGACGATCCATCAGGTCAACGAACGCATTCTGGCCAGCGACCTCGACGTGCTGACCGAGATCTACTACCAGACCCTGATCAAGTTGCTCGCCTGATGCTGGCCTGTCCCATTTGCAGCGCACCGCTCCACGCGGTGGACAATGGCGTGGCGTGCCCGGTCGGACACCGTTTCGACCGCGCGCGCCAGGGTTACCTGAACCTGTTGCCGGTGCAGCACAAAAACAGCCGCGACCCGGGCGACAACCTCGCCATGGTCGAGGCGCGCCGCGACTTCCTCAACGCCGGCCACTACGCCCCGGTGGCCAAGCGCCTGGCGCAACTGGCCGCGCAACAAGCACCGCAGCGCTGGGTGGACATCGGTTGTGGCGAGGGTTACTACACCGCACAAATCGCCGACGCCCTGCCCCACGCCGATGGCTATGCCCTGGATATCTCCAAGGAAGCGGTCAAGCGTGCGTGCAAGCGCAACCCGGCACTGACCTGGTTGATCGCCAGCATGGCCCGCGTGCCGTTGGCCGATGCCAGCTGCCAGTTTCTCGCCAGCGTGTTCAGCCCGTTGGACTGGCAAGAGGCCAAACGCCTGCTCAGCCCTGGCGGCGGCTTGATGAAAGTCGGCCCGACCCGCGGTCACCTGATGGAGCTGCGCGAGCGCCTGTACGACGAAGTGCGCGAGTACACCGACGACAAACACCTGGCCCTGGTGCCGGACGGCATGAGCCTTGCGCACAGCGAAACCCTCGAGTTCACGCTGAGCCTGGCGGCCCCGAAAGACCGTGCCAACCTGCTGGCCATGACCCCTCACGGCTGGCGCGCCAGCGCCGAGCGCCGCACCGAGGTAATCGAGCATGCCGAGCCGCTGCGGGTCAGCGTATCGATGCGCTACGATTATTTCGTGCTTCAATAACCGACTTTTCGGGCACTCCGCCCACCCTGAATCCGCGAATGGATTTTCGAATCCCGCAACGAGGAACATCCATGCGCCAACCTGATATCGAGATTTACCTGAAGGACGCCGACGTCGACCACAAGGCCATCGCCGCCTGGCTGGGCGCCGCCCTTGGCCCTTGCACCGCCTGGGTCCAGCGCGGCCAGACCTACAAGTGCACGGCCGGCGACGTGCCTGTCACCTGGTTGCCCAAGGCGGTAGGCAAATGGAACAGCCTGTACCTGGAAAGCGATCAGACCCCGTGGGAAGACGACATCGCCTGCGCCCGCGCCGCCTTTGTCGCGCTGAACGTCGAAGTGCGTTGCGCACCGGGCAGCTGGGTTGAGGAAGAAGGCGAGGAAAGCGCCGACACCTGGATTCGCATCAGCGAAGACGGTGAAGAGCAGATCACCTGGAAAACCACCTGATCCGCAATTGCGAACCCAATCAAATGTGGGAGGGGGCTTGCCCCCGATCGCGGTGGGCCAGTCAATACATTTAGTGACTGATCCAACGCGATCGGGAGCAAGCCCCCTCCCACATGGGTTCTACGGTGTAACAAACACCCGCATTACAAACCCACCACATCCTCTGCCTGCAAGCCCTTCTCGCCGCTCACCACGGCGTACTCCACCTGCTGGCCTTCGGCCAGGGAACGGTGCCCTTCACCGCGGATGGCGCGGTAGTGTACGAACACATCCTTGCCGTCTTCACGCTGAATAAAGCCATATCCCTTGGCATCGTTGAACCACTTCACATTACCGGTTTCGCGCGTTGTCATCTGTTCACTCCCACATGATTGTTATTGTCGAGTCGGTCGCGTTGAACTGCCGAGTATAAGACAGGCTCAAAAACGATCAACTCAACTTTACATCGCTGCTTTTTTGCCGATTTTCGGTGAATACGGCACACTACCCACCCGAGCACCTGCTCGGTTTTTTCCACTTGAAGCAGCTCGCCTATGACCCGCTCCCCGTTCCGCCGTCTGGTGTTTGGCACCTTGCGCCGACTGTTGTACCTCTGGGTTCGCTCAGAGACGATCAACCAGTCGTCCCTTACCCTTAACCTCGACCGCAGCCGGCCGGTGTTCTACGTCCTGCAATCACCCTCCCTCACCGAATTGGCCGTGGTCGATACCGAGTGCACCAAGGCCGGCCTACCGCGCCCGGTGCTGCCGGTAGCGGTCGGGCCGTTGCTGGAACCCGCGGCGTTCTTCTACCTCACGCCAGAGCCGGACTGGCTCGGCCGCCAGGACAAACGCGGCGCGCCGCCGCCCCTGACCCGCCTGGTCAATACCCTCAGCGCGCACGCACAAGAGAATGCACAAATCATTCCGGTCAGCGTGTTCTGGGGACAGTCGCCCGACAGCGAGTCCAGCCCATGGAAACTGCTGTTCGCCGACAGTTGGGCCGTCACCGGGCGCCTGCGCCGGCTGCTGAGCATCCTGATCCTGGGGCGCAAGACCCGCGTCCAATTCTCCGCGCCTATCAACCTGCGTGAATTGATCGAGCACAATAAAGGCCACGAACGCACCGTTCGCATGGCCCAACGCATCCTGCGCGTACACTTTCGCAACCTGAAAACCGCAGTGATCGGCCCCGACCTGTCCCACCGCCGCAACCTGGTGAAGGGCTTGGTGAATATGCCGCTGGTGCGCCAGGCCATCCTCGATGAAGCCGAACGCGAGAAGATCAGCCCGGAAAAAGCCAAGGCCCTGGCCCTGCGCTACGGCAACGAAATCGCCTCGGACTACACGTACACCGCGATCCGCTTCCTGGAAGTGGTGCTGAGCTGGTTCTGGAACAAGATCTACGACGGCATCAAGGTCAATAACATCGAGGGTGTGCAACAGGTTGCCCAGGGTTACGAGGTGATCTATGTACCCTGCCACCGCAGCCATATCGACTACCTGCTGCTGTCCTACCTGCTGTTCAAAAACGGCCTGACCCCACCGCACATCGCCGCCGGCATCAACCTGAACATGCCGGTGATCGGCAGCCTGCTGCGCCGCGGCGGTGCGTTTTTCATGCGCCGCACCTTCAAGGGCAACCCGCTGTACACCTCGGTGTTCAACGAATACCTGCACACCCTGTTCACCAAGGGTTTCCCGGTGGAGTACTTCGTCGAAGGCGGACGCTCGCGCACCGGGCGCATGCTGCAACCGAAAACCGGCATGCTGGCGATCACGTTGCGCAGCTTCCTGCGCTCCTCGCGCATGCCGATCGTGTTCGTGCCGGTGTATATCGGTTACGAGCGTGTGCTCGAAGGCCGTACCTACCTCGGTGAGCTGCGCGGCGCGAGCAAGAAGAAAGAGTCGATCTTCGATATTTTCAAGGTGGTCGGTGCGCTCAAGCAGCGCTTTGGCCAGGTCGCGGTCAACTTCGGCGAACCGATCAAACTGGCGCAATTCCTCGACGCCGAACAACCGGGCTGGCGTGCCCAGGAACTGGGCCCGCACTACAAACCGGCGTGGCTCAACCAAACCACCAACCGCCTCGGCGAGCGGGTGGCGCGCCATTTGAACGAAGCGGCGGCGATCAACCCGGTGAACCTGGTGGCCCTGGCGCTGCTGTCGACCACGCGCCTGGCCCTGGACGAACAGGCCATGGCCCGCCAGTTGGACCTGTACCTGGCGCTGCTGCGCCGGGTGCCCTACTCGCCGCATACCACCCTGCCCGAAGGGGATGGCATGGCGTTGATCAAGCACGTCAAGGACATGAACCTGCTGTCGGAACAGAGCGATGCCCTCGGCAAGATTCTGTACCTGGACGAGCAGAACGCCGTCCTGATGACCTACTACCGCAACAACGTGCTGCATATCTTTGCCTTGCCGGCGCTGCTGGCGAGCTTCTTCCAGAGCAGCTCGCGGATGAGCCGCGAGCAGATTCTGCGCTACACCCGTGCGCTGTACCCATACCTGCAGTCAGAGCTGTTTATCCGCTGGTCGCTGGAGGAATTGGACACGGTGATCGACCAATGGCTGGAGGCGTTTGTCGAACAAGGCCTGCTGCGTTTCGAGAACAACGTGTACCTGCGCCCGGCGCCGAGTTCGCGGCACTTTGTGCTGCTGACACTGCTGTCCAAGAGCATCGCCCAGACCCTGCAACGCTTCTACATGGCGATTTCGCTGCTGCTCAACAGCGGCCAGAACAGCATCAGCGCCGAAGAGCTGGAAGACCTGTGTACGATCATGGCCCAGCGCCTATCGATCCTGCATGGCCTCAATGCCCCGGAGTTCTTCGACAAGAGCCTTTTCCGACATTTTATTCAGACGTTGCTGGAGCAAGATGTGCTGCGCCGCGACGAAGCCGGCAAGTTGAGCTATCACGACCTGCTCGGCGAACTGGCTGAAGGCGCGGCGAAACGGGTGCTGCCGGCTGAGATTCGCCTGTCGATCCGCCAGGTTGCCCTGCACCGCGTCGACGGCGCGGCCGAAGCGCCGGTCGAAGCCGAAGCCCGCAAACCGGAAGAAAGCCGCTAAATTGAATAAGGCGTCGCTGGGTTACGGCGCCGTTGAAAAGGAGCTGCACCATGAAAAAGATCATCCTCCTGGGCCTGACCGCCCTGCTCGGCGCCTGCCATTCCATGAATCCCGCGCCCAAGGCCAGCCTCGATGGCGAAGTGTTCTACCTGCAACGCATCGCGCTGCCGCCGACAGCCATCTTGAGCGTCAGCCTGCAGGACGTATCGCTGATGGACGCGCCGGCCGTGACCCTGGCCGAACAGAAAGGCCCGGTCAAAGGCCAGGTGCCATTGCCGTTCCACTTGAGCTATGACCCGGCCCAGGTCAAGCCGGGCCACAGTTACTCGGTCAGCGCTCGCATCGAAGTGGAGGGCAAGCTACTGTTCATCACCACCGAGCGGCACCCTGTGCAACTCAATGGCCAAGACGTTCAACCGCTGCGCCTGCGGGTTGATGCAGTCGCACACTGATTATTTCCAGATCATAAGGAAGCGCCCATGCTCCGTAATTCCCTTCGTCTCACCGCCCTGTGCGCCGGCCTGCTGCTCGGTGCCAACGCCATGGCCCTGGATCTTGGCAGCCTGTCCCAGGGCGACGCCGCCGGCGGCCTCAAGGATGCATTGACCCAAGGCGCACAGATCGCCGTGAAACAACTGGGTGTACCGGGTGGTTTCAGCAACAACCCCGACGTCAAGATCGGCCTGCCCGGAAAACTGGGCAAAGTCGCCGACAAGCTGAAGATGTTCGGCATGGGTGACCAGGTCGAGCAGTTGGAAACCAGCATGAACAAAGCCGCCGAAACCGCCGTGACCCAGGCCCAGCCAATCCTGGTCAACGCGGTGAAAAACATGAGCGTGAGCGATGCCAAGGGCATTCTCACCGGCGGCCAGGATTCGGCCACCCAGTACCTGAACAAAAGCAGCCGCGAAGCCATCCGCGCCAAGTTCCTGCCGATCGTCAAGGCCGCCACCGACAAGGTCGGCGTGGCGCAGCAGTACAACGCGCTGGCCGGCAAGGCCGCGGCGTTTGGCGCGGTCGATGCCAAAAGTGCCAACGTCGAAAACTATGTGACCGAACAAGCGCTGGATGGTTTGTTCAAGATGATTGCGCAGCAGGAAGAGACCATTCGCAAAAACCCGGCGGCAGCGGCGACCAGTCTGGCGAAGAAGGTGTTTGGCGCGCTGTAACGCCACGCGACCTGAGCTGAAAAAAAGGCCCTGACATCGTCAGGGCCTTGATTTTTCGCCGAACCGTCTATCAGGCCCCCGAACCAGGCGCCGCACGCTCACGCCCGGCAGCGTCGATGAGTAGGCTCAATAGTGGATGTGCGACGCTCGTCGGGCACCACCGTGAGACATGTGTGAGTGATGAGAGCTGGACGACGACGCATTGAAGTTATGGCTATCGTTGTTGATATTAATATTGATATCGCGATTGGCGTTTGGCTGATTCTGTCCAAACATATTTCCCAGCCCAAGCATCGAGCCCGCGACTTGCATCGGTAACGCCAGCAAAGGTAGTAAAAGCATACACACTCCTTCCTATTCAGATTAGCGCCAACTCACTGCCCCGCATCTCATACACGGGAACCGCTCGGTCGACTAATCCTGTGTGGAAGCAAGGGCAAAAATGGTTCCGTCCTGCGTGTGAAATACTGCCTCGCGTCAGTTGAAAATAGAATCGGCCAGGCGCCCCAGTAACAGCGTGGCAAAACACCCGATGACCATCGAGGTTGCCCGGTTGATTCTCAACGGCGTCAGCCACGCCTTTTGCCCCCCTTCGAACCGACTGCCCAGCAAGATCCAGGCAAACCCTACAGGTATCACCACCAACGCGAGCGTGGTCATGAACCGGGCGTACCCTTGCAACGTGGCAAATGCGCTGATCGGCGCAATAAACGAAACAATCAGCAGGCCCTTGGGGTTCATCACCGTCAGCCAGAAGAAGTGCAGCCCAGAGAAACGGTCCGTACCTGGGTCGACGGCTGTGCTCTTGCGCTGCCACAACGTGAAGGACAGTTGGAGCAGATAGCAGATGGCAGCCGTCTGCGTCACTTTCACGACCCAGGGGGACCAGGCCGACACATAGAACAACACCGCCCCCCAAACAGAGACCTGAAGCAGGTACGCCAGGCATTCGATAAATGCCATGCGCCATGATGCTGCAAACCCAAACAGAACCCCTGCGCGCATTAACAGGGTATTGGTCGGTCCAGGCACGACCAGTAATAACACCAGAGCAGACACAGTCCCAAACATGAAAACTATCCTCGGGCGGAACTATTCAATGGTCTTCCCAGCGAAAGCGCTATTGCGTCAGCGTGATTGACCAGGCGACCGTCGCGACCATCAAAATCGCGAAGCTTACGTTAAGTCGTCGGCTCCAAGTGGGGTGGATGAATAACTTGCGCATTCGACTGCCGGCAAAGAGCCACAGAACGTCGAATACCACACACACCAGCAGACAGATCAAGGCTTTCGCACCTTGCTCCCAGGCAGGTGCGGCGCCCAGGGTGAAACTGCCCAGCAACGCGGCGAATGCGGCATAGGCCTTGATATTCGCCACACCCAGCACAAACCCGGCGCCCCAGCCCGGCGTGATCACGGACTGCTCATCCCTGATGGGCGGCGCGGTAGCAATCTGGTAGGCCAGCCACACAATATAAACAATGGAGATGACCGTCAGTGCCGTCGCCAGCATCGGAAAACTGTGCAGAACCACATAGAGGCCGGAAGCAACCAATGCCATCGCGATCACCAGGCCCAACGTGATCCCCACGAAAAACCGAGTTGAACGCCTCATGCCATAAGCAGCCCCACTCGCCGCCAGCGCCAGGGTCGCCGGGCCTGGACTGGCAAGCAGCGCGATGGCGGCGACGGCGAAGGTAAATATCGCCTGGTAAACGGACAGTGCAATGTCGGGCATACGCTTCCCCTTTGAAGAACATTCGTGACGGCTTAGCGAGGCAGCCCGTGTTCATGGCAGTAGTAGACGGCTCTGTGGTTTTTCATAAAGTCGATCACGCCATTGGATCCTCTTATGTCGGGCAAACTCATGACGCAGCGAAAATACTTTTTCGGCAGGAAAGTTATTACTGTGAAGTTACTGAAAGCGAGTTTGCATCAAGTATGTAGTTCATCTCGCGCCCTCGACAATATAGATAAAGTTGCAATAGAAACATCACAACACGGCGTTAAGTGAGCGGCGCAATATTGCAGGGCCCGCTGATCAAACAATAGGTGGGCACCTTGAAAAGGTCTATTCTTTTTTCATCCGTGTATGGTATGTAAGATTTTCACGCGTTTTCATCAAAATTCGTAAGGTCCATCTAATGAAAAAGCTTACAAAGGGCGACCAGACACTTGACCCTATTGATCGCGCGCTGATTGTCGCCCTCCACCAGAACGCCCGCGCGTCTATTCGCGCCCTCGGCCGACAGGTGGGGTTATCAGCCCCCGGTTGCAGCGAACGCCTCAAGCGTCTGGAAGGCTCGGGGGTCATCAGCGGCTTCAGCGTAGAGTTGGACGCCCAGGCCCTGGGCTTTGCATTGCAAGCGCTGGTCAGGGTTAAACCCCTGACTGGAAAATTCCAACAGGTTGAACAGTTGCTCGCGCAAATGGCTGAATGCGTGGTGTGCTACAAAATCACCGGGGACGACAGTTTTGTCTGCCATCTTTATATCGACTCAGTTGCCCACCTGGACCTGACCCTTCAAAAGATCGCCCCCCTGGCCGACACTAATACATCGATTATAAAAACCGTCGAGAAGAAACTGCCGGCCCTCTGATTAGTCTTGTGGGAGATATCCTGGCGCTATTAACCGCTGTCGCGGCTTCAAGCATTCCCCACTCACCTTACACTTTCTTCAGCGTGCATCAGGCGTAGGCACTTATATACATACGCCTGTTCTCCTTACTCTTGGTCACCCGTTTTCCTGACACGAAACCATGCAGCATAAAGCGCGGGCAGGAACAGCAACGTCAATGCCGTCGCCACAATCAACCCGCCCATGATCGCCACTGCCATCGGCCCGAAGAACACACTGCGTGACAGCGGGATCATCGCGAGTACCGCCGCGAGGGCTGTGAGAACAATCGGCCGGAAGCGTCGGACAGTGGCTTCGATAATGGCCTGCCACGGCGCCAGCCCTGCCTTGATGTCCTGTTCGATCTGGTCCACCAGAATCACCGAGTTGCGCATGATCATTCCTGACAGGGCGATGGTGCCGAGCATGGCCACGAAGCCGAAGGGTTGGCGGAACACCAGCAGGAACAGCGTGACCCCGATCAGCCCCAGAGGCGCCGTGAGAAATACCATTACCGTGCGTGAGAAGCTGCGCAGTTGCAGCATCAGCAGCGTCAGCACCACCACGATAAACAGCGGCACACCGGCCTTGACCGAATTCTGCCCGCGGGCCGAGTCCTCGACGGTACCGCCGACGTCCAGCAGGTAGCCATCCGGCAGTTCGGCACGCACGCCGTCGAGGGTCGGCAGGATCTGCTGAACCAGGGTCGCCGGTTGTTCCTTGCCGTAGATGTCGGCGCGCACGGTCACGGTGGGCAGGCGGTTACGGTGCCAGATGATGCCTTCCTCAAAGCCGTATTCGAGGGTGGCGATCTGCGACAGCGCGACGCTTTTGCCGTTGTCGGTCGGCACGGCCAGACTCGGCAGCAGCGACAGTTCAGTGCGCTCATGGACAGTGCCGCGCAGGAGAATTTCGATCAACTCGTTGTCTTCCCGGTACTGGCTGACGCTGGCACCGGTCAGAGAACTCTGCAGGAATTTCGACAGGTTGGCGGTACTCACACCGAGGGCGCGCGCACGGTCCTGGTCGATATTGAGGTAGACGATCTTGCTCGGTTCCTCCCAGTCCAGATGCACGTTAGCCACGTGGGTATTTTCGCGCACCTTGGCCGCCACTTTGCGCGCCAGGGCACGGACTTCGTCGATATGCTCGCCGGTCACGCGAAACTGCACCGGGTAACCCACGGGCGGGCCGTTTTCCAGGCGTGTGACCCGTGAACGCAGGTCGGGGAACTGCTCGTTGAGGGTTTCGATCAACCAGATGCGCAGGCTTTCGCGCTCTTCGATGGACTTGGCCAACACCACGAACTGCGCAAAGCTGGCGGCCGGCAGTTGCTGGTCGAGGGGCAGATAGAAGCGCGGCGAACCGGTGCCGACATAAGCCACGTAGTTGTCGATGCCGGCGTGTTCCTTGAGCAGGGCTTCCAGGCGCTTGACCTGGCCAGCGGTGTTGCTCAGGGACGCGCCCTCGGCGAGTTTCAGGTCGACCATCAACTCCAGGCGGCCGGAAGCCGGGAAGAACTGTTGCGGCACAAAACGAAACAGTGCGACCGAGCCGACAAACAGCAGCAGCGTCAGCACGATCACGGTCTTGCGCCGACTGACACACCACTCCAGCAAACGTCTGACACGCCGGTAGAACGGTGTGCCGTAGGGATCGGGACCGTCAGCGCCGTGTTTAGCCGCATGAATTTTCGCCAAGTCCGGCAGGAGTTTTTCGCCCAGGTACGGCACGAACACCACGGCCGCAACCCACGAGGCGAGCAACGCGATGGTCACTACCTGGAAGATCGAACGGGTGTATTCACCGGTACTCGACTGCGCGGTGGCAATCGGCAGGAAGCCGGCCGCCGTGATCAGCGTACCGGTCAGCATCGGGAACGCGGTACTGGTCCAGGCAAAACTGGCCGCTTTAAGGCGGTCGTACCCCTGCTCCATTTTGATCGCCATCATTTCCACGGCGATGATCGCGTCATCCACCAGCAAGCCCAAGGCCAGCACCAGCGCGCCGAGGGAGATCTTATGCAAGCCGATGCCGAGGTAGTACATGCAGGCAAAGGTCATCGCCAGCACTAGCGGAATCGCCAGGGCCACGACCATGCCAGTGCGTATACCGAGGGAGAAAAAACTCACCAGCAAGACAATGCCCAGCGCCTCGGCCAGTACCCGGACGAACTCTCCGACACCGGTTTTCACCGCCGCCGGTTGGTCCGACACCTTGCGCAGTTGCATGCCCGCCGGAAGGTTCTTCTGCAGGCGTGCGAACTCGCCTTCGAGGGCTTTGCCCAACACCAGAATGTCGCCGCCCTCGTGCATGGCGACGGCCAGACCGATCGCGTCTTCGCCCATAAAGCGCATGCGCGGCGCCGGTGGATCATTGAAGCCACGGTGGATGTCGGCCACATCGCCAATACGGAAGGTTCGGTCGCCTACACGAATCGGGAAGCTGCGAATCTCTTCCACACTCTTGAAGTTACCCGACACCCGCAGTTGCACGCGCTCAGTCGGGGTTTCAAAGAAGCCGGCAGTGGAGACCGCGTTCTGCTCCTGCAGCGCTTGTTGAACAGCGGCCAGCGGTAAGCCGAGCGTGGCGAGTTTGAGGTTGGACAGCTCGATCCAGATCTTCTCATCCTGCAGGCCGAGCAGTTCGACCTTGCCCACATCCGGCACGCGCTGCAGTTGAATCTGGATGCGGTCGGCGTAGTCCTTGAGCACGGCATAGTCAAAGCCGTCGCCGGTCAGGGCGTAGATATTGCCGAAGGTGGTGCCGAATTCATCGTTGAAAAACGGTCCCTGGATATCCGGCGGCAAGGTCTGGCGAATATCGCTGATCTTCTTGCGCACCTGGTACCACAGCTCGGGAATCTGCGCCGAGCGCATGGCATCGCGGGCGATGAAGGTGACCTGGGATTCGCCGGGGCGCGAGAAAGACACAATGCGCTCGTACTCACCGGTCTCCATGAGCTTTTTCTCGATGCGTTCGGTGACCTGGCGCGACACGTCCTGGGCCGTGGCACCGGGCCAATTGGTCTTGATCACCATGGCCTTGAAGGTGAACGGCGGGTCTTCGCTTTGCCCAAGCTTGGTGTAGGACAAAGTGCCGACCACCGCCAGCAGGAGCATCAGGAACAGTACGATCTGGCGATTACGCAACGCCCATTCGGAAAGATTGAAACCCATCGGGGACTACTCCTTGACCGCCAGATTCACCACCCGGTTGGAGCGATCCACTGGGCGCACTTGCTGCCCCTCATGGAGCACATGAACCCCGGCGGCAATCACCCAGTCGGTAGGGCTCAAGCCTTCGAGCACAGGTACGGTTTTTTCGCCGAAGGCGCCGATACGCACCGGGGTACGCACAAGGGTGTCATCCGGCTGCACGCGCCAGACGTAGGACACGCCGTTCTCCGCGCTCAAGGCTGACAGCGGCACCGACAGCGGAATAACACCGTCTGCCTGTATGAAAACGCGGGCGCTCTGGCCCAACTCGGCCGGAACCTTACCGCCGGTGAAGGCGATGCGCGCAGCGAAGGTGCGCGATTTCGGATCGGCTGCGGGCGACAGTTCGCGAATACGTCCGGCAAATCGCTGGTCCGGTTGGCTCCATAACTCGACCGACACCGGCTGGCCGATCTTGAACCGGCCGAAGCCTTGCTCGGGCAGGCTGATCAGCACTTCACGCTCGCCATCGGTGGCCAGGGTGAACACGGTCTGGCCGGCGGACACCACTTGGCCGACTTCCACCGCGCGCTTGGCAACCACGCCGTCCTGCGGAGCGCGGAGTACGGCATAACCGGCCTGGTTACTGGACACATCGAACTCGGCCTTGATCTGCTTGAGGCGCGCCTCACCTGATCGGTACAGATTTTCAGCATTGTCGTACTGGGAACGGCTGACCAACTGACGATCCATCAGGGTCTTGTAGCGGTCACGCTCGGCACGCACCAGCCGCAGGTTGGCCTCGGCGGCGGCCACCTGGGCGCGGGTGGCTTCCAGTTGCAGGCGCACATCCTGAGGGTCGAGTTCCGCCAGCGGTTGATTGGCCTTGACCCGCTCGCCCTCCTCCACCAGCCGTTTGCTGACCTTGCCGCCAATGCGAAAGGCCAGGTCCGGTTCGTACCGGGCACGCACCTCGCCTGGATAACTGTCCATCGTCTGCGCCGCAGGCTGTGGTTGCACCACCATGGCCGGGCGGAGGGTAGTCTGGGGCGATTCTTCATGGCCGCAGGCGGCGAGTAGAAAGACCAGGCTGGCAGGCAACGCAAGGGGCAGGAGAATGCTGCGCATGCTGAAGGACCTTTCGCAAATGGTGCTAGGAATAATTATACTGGGCAGTATGTTATTAATACCAAACTCACCAGTCCAGTATTAAAGGTGGAAATGTCCGACAATCTTGTCAATACCAGTAGCCCTGGGCGTCCCAAGGACATGGCAAAACGCCAGGCAATCCTCGAAGCAGCGAAAATCCTGTTTTTGAGCAACGGTTACGCAAATACCAGCATGGATGCCGTGGCCCTTGAGGCCGGCGTATCGAAACTGACCGTCTACAGCCACTTCACCGACAAAGAGACCTTGTTCACCGCCGCCGTGATGGCCAAGTGCGAAGAACAGTTGCCGGTGATGTACTTTGAGCTGCCCGAGGGTGTGCCTGTGGAGACGGTGCTGCTGAATATCGGGCGCCGCTTCCATCGCCTGGTCAACAGCAAGGAATCGGTGAACCTGCACCGCCTGATGATGACCACGGGCAATCAGGACGTGAAACTCTCGCAGATCTTCTTCGAAGCCGGGCCGATGCGGATGTTGCAAGGCATGGAGCGTCTGCTCGGGCACATCGACCAGAGCGGCGCGCTGAGCATCGACAAGCCTTTTACCGCAGCCGAACACTTCTTCTGCCTGCTCAAGGGCACGGCGAACTTCTGCTTGTTGTATGGCTGCGGCGGGCAATTGAGCGAGGAAGCGGCCGAAGCCCACGTGCAGGATGTGGTGGGATTGTTTATGCGGGCCTATCGCCGAGAACCCGCTGCAAGCGGCAACGGGTGATCGCTTGCAGCGCGAGGCTCAGGACTTGAGTGCCTTTTTCGGATAGATGTCGTAGCGGCTGGATTTACCATCCAGCGCATGGCTCGGCTTGGGCCCCTCGATGCACGGCGCCTTGCGCGGGCGCTTGACCACCACGCGGTGACTGGCCAGGGCCAGCGCCGCCGCCAGTAGGGCCGGTGCGTCTGGATCGTCGCCGACCAAGGGGCGGAACAGGCGCATTTCCTTCTTCACCAGGGCGGTTTTCTCACGGTGCGGGAACATCGGATCGAGGTAGATCACCTGGGGCGGCTCGCCTTGCCAATTGAGCATCACCTCGATGGAGTTGCCCTTGAGCAGCGTCATCCGCGCCACGATCGGCGCCACCTCAGAATCCTCCGCCGCGCGTGCCAGGCCATCCTCGAGCAATGCGCCGATCAGCGGCTGACGTTCGATCAGGCTCATCTCGCAGCCCAGGCTGGCCAGCACGAATGCGTCCTTGCCCAGCCCGGCCGTGGCGTCCAGCACCCGTGGGCGCACGCCCTGGGCGATGCCCACGGCCTTGGCGATCATCTGCCCGCTGCCACCGCCGTACAACCGCCGATGCGCCGCGCCGCCTTCGACGAAATCCACGCGCACCGGCCCTGGCGCGTCAGGCCCGAGCTGTTGCAACTGCAGGCCCTGCTCCCCGACTTGCAGGGAAAACTCCGCATCCGCCAGCTGTAGCGGCAAGCCCAGCAGCGCAGCCCACTGTTCGGCGCGGGCCTGGAAGCCGTCGGCCAAGGCCTCGACCTGGATGCGGCTGGCCGCTGGTTGTTCGCTCATGAATCGCTACGCTCAAAAATATTAAGGATCGGCCAACAACGGCCGATAGAAACAAGGATCAGGTATTTTGCCAGAGCTGAGCGTCGACCGAGAAAAATGTCAGACATTCTTCCGCTAACCATCGGTGTACTGCCGACCCACAACCACTACGGCCTGCGCAATACTCAAGCGCTGGCCGGCGTCAGTCATGTGTGGCAGGACTTCTTCGCCCGCGCGTTGGCCGAGCAGCTCGGCGAAACGCCGGACGCGCTCGCGGCCAAGGCGCCAGCGCCGCTGGACCCAGCGGTGGAACCCAGCGCTGGCGCTGACCTGCTGTCGCAGATCCTCACCCAGCGTGAGTGCGACGTGAAAGACACCGAGATCGCCCCGCCTGAACCGCTGTTCCTGCCGATTGCCGAATTCGAAACCGAGTTGTTGCCACCGGCCGCCACGCCATTCCCGCAAGAAGAGATCGTCGCCCAGCAGCGCCAGCAGAATTTCGAAAGCACTTGGGTGCGCCCGATCGTGCTGAGCGCCGGCCAACCGCTACCGGAACCCGGCGCCGCGCCGGAACCGCGCCCATTGCACTTGCCGATCGCCGAGTTCGAACTGGACCTGCTGCCACCGGCCGCCACGCCGTTCCCGCAAGAAGAGCTGGTCGCCCAACAAAAGGCCCTGGACTTCGACTACCACTGGGCGCGTCCGCTGATCGTCAACAACCTGCGCCTGGCAGCATAAGCCTCAACGCCGCGCCCCATGCCGTGCGAACACGCGTCGCTTAATCCTTGAAGAATTGACTGGCCTGGCTGTAGGGCATCGAGCGCTCGGTGAAAGTAAACGTGCCGGACTGGTACACCTCCTGCGCCGCGCGGTAAAACTCGCCATACGCCGCCAGCGCCATGGCCGAGCCCACGCTGATGCGCTTGACGCCCATCGCGCTCAACTGCGCCACACTGAGTTTCAGGCCGCCGGACATCAACACATTCACCGGTTTTGGGGCCACGGCCTTGACCACCGCCAGCACCTCCTCGGCACTGCGCAGCCCCGGCGCATAGAGCACGTCCGCACCGGCTTCGGCGTAGGCCTGCAGGCGGCGAATAGTGTCAGGCAAATCCAGGCGACCATGCAGGAGGTTTTCTGCACGGGCCGTCAGCATGAACGGGAATGGCAGGCTGCGCGCAGCAACGACCGCAGCTTCCACACGCTCGACGGAAAGGTCAAAGGAATAGATCGGGTCGACGGCGATACCCGTGGCATCTTCGATGGAGCCACCGACGATACCGCTGGCCGCCGCGCGCAAAATGGTCCGGGCGCAACCGTCGGGGGTGTCGCTGAAGCCGTTTTCCAGGTCGGCGGCCACCGGCAACGCGGTGGCCTTGGCGATCATCGTGGCGTTGACCAGGGTGTCTTCCAGGGACAGCGCCCCTTCGGCATCCGGGCGCCCCAGGCTGAACGCGTAGCCCGCGCTGGTGGTGGCCAGGGCTTCGAAGCCGAGGCTGGCGAGCATGATCGCCGAGCCTGCGTCCCACGGGTTGGGCATCACAAACGCACGATCGCGTGCATGCAGGGCCTTGAAGGTTTCGGCGCGAAGGGTTTGGGCATCCATGACTGACTCCTGGCGGGAAAAGGAGCCTTAGAGTAACCCCAGTTGCTGCGCTGCGGGTTCGCGGTGCAAGGTCGGCAACGCGGGCAAGCCGGGCAAACGTGCCATCAGCTTGGCGTGAAAACGCAGCGCCAGTTGCGCGGCGAGGCGATTATCCGAGGTGTGCAGGAACACGTAGGGGGTGCGTCCCTCTTCGATCCAACCGGCGATCTTTTCCACCCACGGGATCAGGAAGGGGTCGTTGGCTTCAAGCTCGGGGTGGCCGATGAAGCGCACCTGGGGAAACAGGGTCAACGCCGCCGGACGCGGTGGTACCTTGGGTTTTTTCGCCTGGGCATGCAGCACCGCGGCCGAGGTGGATGTGCAACTGAACAGGGCGCGAGGGTCGAGGCAGATCCGTTCGACGCCACGGTCGCGCAGCAGGCGGTTGAGCATGCGCTCGGCATCGCCCTTGGCGAAGAATTGCGGGTGGCGCACTTCCACGGCCAGGGGGCGTTCCAGCCCGTCGATAAACCCGGCCAACTCACCAAGGCGCTGCGGCGAAAAGCTGGCCGACAATTGCAGCCACAGCGGCGAAACGCGCTCACCCAACGGGCTCATCAAGCCGACGAAACTGTGTGCCGCCGGCAGTTGCTCACGCAGGTCGCCACCGTGACTGATGTCACCGGGGAACTTGGCAGTGAAGCGAAAATCCGCGGGCATGATCTCGGCCCAGCGCTGCACGGTGGCGGCCGACGGGCGCGCATAAAACGTGGTGTTGCCTTCCACCGCGTTGAAGACTTGCGAGTAGAGGGCGAGGTAATCGCTGGAACGCGCATCGACAGGGTACAGGTACTCGCGCCAGGCGTTTTCACTCCAGGACGGGCAACCGATGAAATAAGGCAGGCGCATCAGATGTGGATGTCGAGACCCAGCACTTCCATATCCCATTCGACAAAGCCGGCGGTGGTCAGGTAGCTGGCCAGGGCGGTGGCGACGCTTTTGCTCATGGAGCGCGGGAAGACCATGTCTTGCTGGCGGGCAGGAAGACCACTGGTACGCGCGTTTGCAGCGCCTTGGGGGCTGGACGCTTCGGACTGGACCTCGATGAAGTCCGGCGAATCCTCGACGGACTCGTCTACCGTGACGTTTGCCTTGCGCGGCTTACGCTTGAGGGGGTAGGACTGTGAGGAAAAGCCGTCTATACGCATCGATGCGAACTCGGTATCAGTAATGGCATTTTAGTGGCGCAATCCGTAGCGCGCAAATGCTCTGGTGATAACTAGAACACATAAATGGAAAAAGGTTTAAACGCCGGGGCAAATTCTGACGATTGGCGCGCTTTGGCCAAAAACACCCGTATTTTTGACGTCAAATTATCCCGCGTTCGGCCTTGGTCTGCGCGACTTTATCGCGCAGATACACCGGCGCAGCCTGGTCCGCAGCAATCGCTTCGCCGCGCTCGAACGCAAAGCGCGCCAGGGTCAGCAGGTCTTCGGCATGCGGCAGCATTGTGGCGTCCTGGCCAACCAGCGGCACACCGATGCGCTCGCCATAACCCCAGCCCGTACCGGCACCGAACCAATCACCGCTGGCATCGCTCGGCAACTCCGCCGCTTCGGGGGGCAGCACGGCCTCAACGCCTGCCAGGCGCATCTCGCCGTCGGTTTCGCGGTAGCAGCCCCAATAGACTTCATCCATCCGCGCATCGATCGCCGCCGCCACTTGCCGCGCACCGTGTTCACGCAACGCACGCTGGGCCAGTACGGCGAGGTTGGACACCGGCAACACCGGGCGCTCCAACGCAAAGGCCAGGCCCTGGACCACGCCGATGGCGATACGCACGCCGGTAAAGGCGCCCGGGCCACGGCCGAAGGCGATGGCGTCCACGGCCGACAGGCTCGTGCCGGCGTCCTCCAGCAGTTGCTTGATCATCGGCAACAGCTTCTGCGCGTGCAGGCGCGGGATCACCTCGTAGTGGCTGGTGACCTTGCCATCGTGCAGCAAGGCAACCGAGCAAGCTTCAGTCGCAGTGTCCAGGGCCAGCAGGGTGCTCATCGGTGTCGGTGTCCAAGTCGAAAAAAAGTGCGCCAGTATAAACAACAACGGCCCGCAAGCGGGCCGTTGTGCGTAAAGCCGATGGTTCGATCAGCTCAGTGCTTGCAGCACCTTGCCGGTGATCGCTTCCACCGAGCCGACGCCAGGGATGTGGCTGTACTTCGGCTTGCCTTGGGCAGCCGACAGCTTCTGGTAGAAATCCACCAGCGGCTTGGTCTGGGAATGGTAGACCGACAGGCGATGACGCACGGTTTCTTCGGTGTCGTCTTTACGCTGCACCAGGTCTTCACCGGTGACATCGTCCTTGCCTTCCACTTTCGGCGGGTTGTAGATGGTGTGGTACACGCGACCCGAGGCCTCGTGAACGCGGCGACCGGCGATACGCTGTACGATCTCTTCGTCTTCAACCGCGATTTCGACCACGGCGTCCAACTCGACACCTGCCGTCACCAGGGCTTCTGCCTGGGGAATGGTGCGTGGGAAGCCGTCGAACAGGAAACCATTGGCGCAATCAGGTTGCGCGATACGGTCCTTGACCAGCGCGATGATCAGGTCATCGGAAACCAGACCGCCAGCATCCATGATGCTTTTGGCTTTAATGCCCAGCTCGGTGCCTGCTTTTACCGCAGCGCGCAGCATGTCACCGGTGGAGATTTGTGGAATGCCAAATTTTTCAGTGATGAACTTTGCCTGAGTACCTTTACCGGCCCCGGGAGCTCCCAGCAGAATGACGCGCATCGATGTGCTCCTCAATTTTTTATAGAGATGACGCTCGGATTCGCCGCGGGGGCCAATCTCGTAAAAATGTGGGTCCAGGCCGCCCAAACGGCCAAAGGCTGATCAAGATACACAGCAGGCCTTAACCACACAAGCCGCCAAAAGTAGGAAAAACCCGCACCACACATGCGTCATAGGAGAGGTGTGCCTGAGTGCAACCCGCCCCCCTAAACGCCGACCGCCCTGTTAAGGACGGCCGTCGTGGGTTATCTGCAAGCCGTTGAGCACACGCAAAAAACCTCAGCCTGTATTGCGCAAGCCGGCGGCGATACCGGCCACGGACACCAGCAACGCCTGTTCCAGAGGGCTGTCCTGTGCCGCTTCCTGGCGACGCGAGCGCGCCAGCAATTCGGCCTGCAACAGGTGCAAGGGGTCGAGGTAGGTGTTGCGCAGGCGGATGAACTCCAGGGTGTCCGGGCTATGGGCCAGCAGTTGCGACTGGCCAGTCAGGCCAAGCACCACCTGGCAGGCCTGCGACAATAGGTCGCGTAAATGCGCGCCCAACGGCAACAGCTCGGGCTGCACCAGGCGCTCGTCATAGAGCCGCGCGATATCGGCATCGGCCTTGGCCAGCACCATTTCCAGCATATCGATGCGGGTGCGGAAGAACGGCCATTGCTCGCGCATCTGCCCCAGCAACTCGCCTTCCCCGCGCTCCAGCGCCTTGCTCAACGCCGCTTCCCAGCCGAGCCAGGCGGGCAGCATCAGGCGGGTCTGGGTCCAGCCGAAGATCCACGGGATCGCCCGCAGGCTTTCAATACCACCGGCACGGCGTTTGGCCGGGCGACTGCCCAAGGGCAGGCGCCCCAGCTCCTGCTCCGGGGTGGACTGGCGGAAATACTCGACGAATTGCGGATTTTCCCGCACCACCGCGCGGTAGGCGCTGACGCCGTCCGCTGCCAATTCATCCATCAAATGGCGCCAGTCCGGCTGCGGTGGTGGCGGCGGCAACAACGTCGCTTCCAACACCGCCGCCAGGTACAGATTGAGGTTCTGCTCGGCGATGTCCGGCAGGCCGAATTTGAAGCGGATCATTTCGCCTTGTTCAGTGGTGCGGAACCGCCCCGCCACCGAGCCCGGCGGTTGCGACAGAATCGCCGCGTGGGCCGGGCCGCCGCCTCGTCCGACGGTGCCGCCGCGACCATGGAACAACAGCAGTTCCACCTGTTGCTCGCGACAGATATCCACCAGACGTTCCTGCGCCCGGTACTGCGCCCAGGCGGCGGCGGTGGTGCCGGCGTCCTTGGCCGAGTCCGAGTAGCCGATCATCACTTCCTGCGGGCCTTGCAGCCGTGCGCGGTAACCCGGCAGCAGCAACAGTTTTTCGATCACCGGGCCGGCGTTGTCCAGGTCGGCCAGGGTTTCGAACAGCGGCGCCACGCGCATCGGCCGTTGCACGCCCGACTCTTTGAGCAACAGTTGCACCGCCAGCACATCCGACGCGGCGCCGGCCATGGAGATGACATACGAGCCCAGGGACGCGGCCGGGGCGGCGGCGATTTCGCGGCAGGTGTTCAACACCTCGGCGGTATCCGCCGACGGCTTGAAATAGCCCGGCAGCAGCGGTCGACGATTGACCAGTTCCTTCATCAGGAAGCCGATACGCATCTCTTCGTTCCAGTCTTCGTAACGCCCCAGACCGAGGTAATCGGTGATTTCGGTCATCGCCGCGGTGTGGCGGCTGGCGTCCTGGCGCACATCCAGGCGCACCAGGAACAGGCCAAAGGTGACGGCGCGGCGCAGGCAATCGAGCAACGGACCATCGGCGATCACGCCCATGCCGCACTCATGCAGCGACTGGTAGCACAGCTCCAGCGGGTCCAGCAGGTCGCGGTTGTGTTGCAGCACATCCGCCGGTGCCGGGATGGCCGCGCTCAATGCGGCTTGGGCCCATTGGCGGGTCGCCCGCAGGCGATCACGCAGTTGCTTGAGCAGCACGCGATACGGCTCGACGCTGTCGCCGACCTTGGCCTGCAACGCCGGGCTGGCCTGCTGCATCGACAGCTCCGAGGCCAACTGATCGATATCGCGCAAGTACAGATCGGCCGCCATCCAGCGTGCCAGCAGCAAGACTTCGCGGGTGACCGGCGCGGTGACATTCGGGTTGCCGTCACGGTCGCCGCCCATCCACGAGGCGAAGCGAATCGGCGCCGCTTCCAAAGGCAGGCGCAGGCCGGTGGCGGTCTGCAACGCATGGTCGGCCTTGCGCAGGTAATTCGGGATCGCCTGCCATAACGAGTGCTCGATCACCGCGAAGCCCCATTTGGCTTCATCCACGGGCGTGGGCCGGGTACGGCGGATTTCCTCGGTGTGCCAGGCCTCGGCGATCAGCCGTTGCAGGCGCTCGCGGATCTGTTCGCGCTCGGCGGTGGTGAGGTCACGGTGATCCTTCAGCGCCAGTTGCGCGGCAATCGCGTCGTATTTCTGGATCAGGGTGCGACGGGCCACTTCGGTGGGGTGCGCGGTGAGGACCAGCTCGATCTCCAGGCGCCCCAATTGACGGGCCAGGGATTCATTGCTGTGGCCTTCGCGTTGCAGGCGCGCCAACAACTCCGGCAACACCCGCGATTCGAAAGGCGCCGGTTGCGACTCATCGCGCCGATGAATCAACTGATACTGCTCGGCGATGTTGGCCAGGTTGAGGAACTGGTTGAAGGCCCGGGCGACCGGCAACAGTTCGTTTTCCTGCAGTTGGTTCAGACTGGCGCTGAGTTCCTCGCCCGCCGCCTGATCGGCCACCGCGCCACGCCGGTCAGCCTTGGCGCCTTTGCGGATCTGCTCGATCTTGTCGAGAAAATCATCGCCGTACTGCTCTCGAATGGTGTTGCCCAACAGTTCACCCAGCAGGTGAACATCCTCACGCAAGCGTGCATCGATATCACTCATCAGCCAATCTCCAGCCAGAAATCCGGGACGCGCAGGCCTTCCAGAGTGCCGCCCGCGTCACTTTCTGACAAGGCCAAGCACAAACCACTTTAAACCTTGTGGCTTACAGCTAGTCTCATGAGTGAGTCGCCGCGTTTATCCACGCTGGCGGCTGGTCGCTCATCACCGCCCGTTACCCAGGGTTTTATTGAGGTTGCCATGAAAATTCGAGAACTGGCCCAGCATTGGGAAGAAAACGCCAAGGGTCGCCTGACCAAGACGGAGTACGCGATCCATCTGGACGTGGAATCCGCCGCCCGCCTGGCGGCCATCGCGGAGATGTACCCCAAGCGCCACCCCGAAGAATTGCTCGGCGAGCTGATCGGCGCCGCCCTCGAAGAGCTGGAAACCAGCTTTCCGTACATCAAGGGCCAGCATGTGATTGCCACCGACGAAGAGGGTGATCCGTTGTATGAAGACGTTGGCCCCACCCCGCGCTTCCTGACATTGTCGCGCCGCTATCTGCACGACATGTCGGCCGGCGCCGACGAACCGAAGCACTGATCAGCCGTTCTTAAACACCCTCCATCCCGCGTATTTCCGGGCCTCACAAGGGCCCGGCATACCTCTGCGCGCGGCAAAAGTTCAAGCCAAAAAGCGCTGACCGATCAGTCAGGTATTTTTTCAGGCCAATAGCCATCTTCTCTGAACTTTTGAAAAAAGCCGCAGGTCACAACCAGTAAGCCATCACTTGGAACGGCCGTTTGAATAGGCGTTTCGTGCTTTACCGCCGGGCCCGCAGCCGCTGACCAGTGCGATGGATTTTGATGTTTTTGAGGCGTTATCCAATGGAGTTGAAGACGATGAAGACCAGCACTGCCAAATCCACGTTTAACCACCTGCGCGGGCTCAAACTGGCCGCGTTGGCCATCGGCACTAGCTTCGTCCTGGCGGGCTGCGCTGGCAACCCACCGACCGAGCAATACGCGGTGACTCAGTCTGCGGTCAACAGCGCAGTCAGCGCCGGCGGCACCGAGTTCGCCGCCGTGGAAATGAAGTCGGCCCAGGACAAGCTCAAGCAAGCCGAAATTGCCATGCACGACAAAAACTATGACGAAGCCCGTCGCCTGGCCGAGCAAGCCGAATGGGACGCCCGCGTCGCTGAGCGTAAAGCCCAGGCCGCCAAGGCTGAGCAGGCGGTGAAGGACTCGCAGAAAGCGGTTGATGAACTGCGCAAGGAAGGCATGCGCCCGGCTGCTATCCAACAGAAATAAGCCGCCGCCCCTTGGCTGCATCGCACCTGATATCGAATTGAAAGGACGACACGACTATGCGCAAACAATTGATGATCCCTGCCCTGCTGGCGATGAGCGTTGCTCTGGCAGCATGCTCCACTCCGCCGAACGCGAACCTGGAAAATGCACGGACCAACTTCTCGGCCCTGCAGTCCAACCCGCAAGCCACCAAAGTGGCGGCCCTGGAAACCAAGGACGCCAGCGAATGGCTGGACAAGGCTGACAAGGCTTACCGCGACAAGGAAGACCAGAAGAAAGTCGACCAATTGGCCTACCTGACCAACCAGCGCGTTGAAGTGGCCAAAGACACCATCGCGCTGCGCGAATCCGAAGCCAAACTGAAAAACGCCGGTGACGAGCGCGCCCGCGCCTTGCTCGATGCCCGCGATGCGCAGATCAAGCAACTGCAAGACAGCCTGAACGCCAAGCAGACCGAGCGTGGCACCCTGGTGACCTTTGGTGACGTGCTGTTTGCCACCAACAAGTCCGACCTGAAGTCCAACGGCCTGGTCAACATCACCAAGCTGGCGCAGTTCCTGCGCGATAACCCGGACCGTAAAGTGATCGTCGAAGGCTACACCGACAGCACCGGTTCCGACTCGTACAACCAGAGCCTGTCCGAGCGCCGTGCGGCTTCCGTACAGCGCGCACTGGCCCAGCAAGGCGTGGACATTTCGCGCATCGTGACCCAGGGCTATGGCAAGGAATACCCGGTGGCCGATAACGGCAGCGTTTCCGGGCGCGCCATGAACCGCCGCGTTGAAGTGACCATCTCCAACGACAACCAGCCGGTCAAGCCACGTTCGTCCGTCGCTTACTGATCGATGCTGGAAAAAAACCCACCTGAACGGTGGGTTTTTTTTGCCTGTCAGGCGCCGATCTTACGACCGTTGTCGCTGTCCGGCATCATCGCTTCCATGCCTTGGCGCCCGGCCATCATCTTCTTCAGTTTCTCCATATCCAGTTGATCGCCGGAACCGCCAGAGCCCGAGGAATCGCCACCGCCCTGAGCACCGCCACTGCCCTGAGCACCGCCACCGCCTTGAGCACCGCCACCGCCCTGAGCACCGTTGCTGCCTTCCAGTTTCTCCAGAAGCTTCTTGATCAGCTCGGCCCCCATCTTACCCGGCTGCTGCCCAACCTCTTGCAAGCCCCCCTGATCAAGGCTGTTCTGCCCATTGACCATGCCCATTGCTCTATCGAGTGCACTGATAGCCATACCGCTCTCCCGGATTTTTTCGTAAGGATTGTTATCAGCAACGCTGACAAGCCAATCAGTGGCGTCTTACGCAAAACGGTTCCAGAAATTTCAGGCCGGGCGGTACTGCGCGCAACGGTTTATTGCTGCAACTGTGGGGTTTCCTGACCGACGCAACGCACGGCCTGCTTTTTGTTGTTCACCAGCACACCGCTGAGGCCTTTTTGCTCGGTATCGAACATCACCAGCACGCCATCGACGCATTGCGCCACTTGCGCCGCCGGGGTCAGGGAGATCTTGTAGTCCTCGCCGGGCACGGTCTTGAGCATGGTGAAGTCGCTGAGCAGCAACGCGTCTTCCGGTTTGGCGAAATGCAGGTAGCCATAAAACCACAGGCAGCCGACGGTGCCGATGATGGTGCCGATACCGGTGAGGATCAGCGGGATCATGTTGCGTTCTTCGCTCATTGCGGGCTCTCTGATGAGTCAACTTTAGGAATAGGGTAATTCGGAATCTCGCCCAGGCGACGCAGGCCATTGAAGTGTTGCGGGTCGTCCAGATAACGCAGCATCACAGTTTGCCAGGTCTTGTCGGCAAAGGTCTGCACATGGCCGCCGCGGGTCAGTTGCAACACCCTGGGTGCGGGCGCGGCCTGATACAAGCGGATGCCATTGGACAGCGGCACGATCGGGTCATCGAGGCTGTGGAACAGCAGTTTCGGGACTCCGCTCAACTGGGGCATGCCATTGATCGCACTGTCGGCGTCGGGCACCAGCCAAGACAAGGGCACCTGAAACGGCCATGTTAACCAGGAGGTGCTCAGGGCGAATTGTCCTACATCACGATAACTGGCGGGCACGCCGTCCAGCACAAGGGCCTTGAGGTGGGCCTGCCGCTCGGGGTGGGCCGCCAGGTAATGCACGGCCAGCGCGCCGCCCAGGCTTTGGCCGAGGACGATCAACGGCTGGCCCTGGGTTTCGGGCGCCTTGTCGATCCAGCTGAAAGCCGCGTCGACGTCCTGATAGATCGCCGGCAGCGACGGCTTGCCTTGCGACAGCCCATAGCCGCGATAGTCCAGCAACAGCACTTGATAGCCCTGCTCCGGCAACCACCAACTGCCGCCCAGGTGCCAGGCCAGGTTGCCGCCGTTGCCGTGCAGGTGCAGCACCGTGCCCTTGAGCGGCACTCCCGGCTTGGCCGGCAGCCACCAGGCATGCAGCTTGACGCCATCGGCGGTGGTGAGCGTGACGTCGCGATACGCCAGGTGCGCCTTTTGCGGCGTGAACGGCAAGCCGGGCTCCGGGTAGAACAGCAGGGAGCTGCAGCCGTTCAGTGTGAGTAACAGGCAAAGAATGCCGAGGATTCTCATCCGTTGAAGCCTCGCTGATAGTCGAAATGTTCAGGCGTGTGCAGGTCCAACAAGGTGGGAGTACGCCCCCTCCCACCTTGTTGGACCGGTTGGGTCAGTTCAGCCTTTACAGGATGTTGGAGTAATCCGCCTCGATCCGATCCAGGCTCAAATGGTTGAGGAAGTTGGAGAAACACATCCACGCCGCCAGGGCGTTCATGTCGCGGAACTGCTCCGGCAGGTATTTGGGCGGCACCACCAGGCCTTCGTCGATCAGTTGGCGCAGGGTACGCATGTCTTCCAGGGTGGTCTTGCCGCAGAACAGCAACGGCACTTGTTCCAGCTTGCCTTTGCGCACGGCCAGCTGGATGTAGTTGTAGACCATGATAAAGCCCTTGAGGTAGGACAAATCCTTGGTAAACGGCAGACCGTTCGGCACCGAGCCGCGAAACACCCGGCTGGCGTTGCCGTAGCTCTCGGCCATTTCAAAACCTTGCTCGCGGAAGAACTCGAACACCTGCAGGAAATCGGCGCCCTCTTCCACCATGTGGATGGCACGGGTGCGGTTGGTCAGCTTGCGCAAGCGACTCGGGTAGGAGGCGAAGGTGATGATTTCCATCAGGATCGCCAGGCCTTCCTGGGTCACGGTCGACGATGGCGGGCCCTTGGACAGGAAGGTGCAGATCGGCTGGTTCAGGCCGTTGAGGGTGGTGCCCACATGCACCAGGCCTTCATGCACTTCGAGGGCGCGCACGTCGCGCTCGTTGAACATCGCATCGGCGCGGATCTTGATGTAGTCGGCCCCCGCCGCTGCGTCGGCGACGATGCCGTCGGACTCGAACACGCGGATGGTTTCCTCGGCCTCGCCAAACACCTTGTTCAGACGGGTTTGCAGCAGGCTGACCGCGTCCTTGGCGGTGAGGGTCTTGGCCTCGTCCTTCAGGTCGCCACGCACGTCGATATTGTTCAGGTAGTCGGAGAGCATCAGGCCGAGGTCGGCCAGGGTCGGGTCGCCGGCATGGAAGGCATCGGAGGCGGCGCCGTAGAGTTCCTGGGAAATCAGGCCGAAATCCTCGGTGCCGCGCGCTTCGAGCATACGCACCACCATGCGGTACTCTCGGCACATGCGGCGCATGATCTGCCCTACGGGGCTGAACTGGCCGAGGCGGCGGGTGATGTCGCGCTCGATGTTCTGAAACTCCAGCTTCACCGCGCTCGAATCGAACGACAGCGGCCGGTTCAGGTAGTAATCGCGGTCTACCGCGGGCATTGCCTTGCCCTTGGCCTTGAGGAAGCCTTGGCGAATGTTGTCGTCCCATTTCACTGCGTCGAGGACGCGGATCGGTGTTTGCGCCAGCACAATGCGATCGGACAAACTGCGTATCGTCTGCTGGTAATCGTCCACCCGGTACTTCCTCTTTAAACGTTATTTATCTGCACGCCGGTAGCGCGCAGCTTCAACGAACACATCGGCATTGGCCGGGTCATCCAGGTAGGCAAACACCTGATCCATCGAGCTGTCGACCAGTACGCCGGGGCCTTCCACGGTGTCCACGGTGCTGCCGTGCAACGACCGCTGCCCGATGGCCTGGTGAATTTGCTCGAGGTCGAGGTTATAGACCACCAATTCGTGCGTTTCGTCGAGTTCGAACCCCGCCAGGACGTAATGCCCACCGAGTTTGCCCGGCAACGGCGCCGACAGATACCAGCGATTGCCATGGCGCGAGACGCTGAACACATACTCATCACGCTGGCCGGGCTTGGCCTGAGGGTAGCTCACGGCTTTGTAGCGGTGTTTGCCGGCGCGGCTGATCTGCAGGTTGAGCGGCTCGCCCCAGGCATTCTTGCTCGTCCATTGGCCCACCAGCGCAGCGGGCGCCGCCTCGCTGGCCGGCAGCGGTTCCTTGAAGGTCACCAGGCAACCGCTGAGGAAGAGGAACGACAAGGCGACGACCGCGACACGCCAGGCTTTCATTGGACACTCCCGGTGTCAGACCGAGGCCAACACCAAATGCATGTAACGCTTGAGGATCTCAAGCATGTCGTCAGCGCTCAGCGGTTCCGCGCCGTCCAGCAGGCCCTGATATTCCATCCGACCGATAATCGCCGTCAACACTTTGGCATCCTGTTGCGGCTCGCGCGAGCCCAATACCTGGAAAAACTGCCCGGTGCCCTGCAACAGGATCTGCTGGTGAGAACGCACCAGCTCGGCCAGGCGCGGGTTGAGCAAGGCTTCCTGGCGAAAGGCCTGCTCGGCCATCAAGTACTCGCGACGATTGCTCAATTGGCGCTGCACGTAATCGGCGGTCAACCGCGCAATGTCATCGGCCAGTTGCGAACGCGACTCCGGGCTGCCATCGCCATACGCGACCATCTCGCGCAACAAACCTTCGTTACGCACCCACAGCTTGCCCATGAATGCGGCGCTGCGCTCGACGTATTGGGCGAAGGTATCGGTGAGCAGGTCATCGATGTCCTTGAAGTAATAGGTGGTCGCCGACAGGGGCACCCCAGCTTCCGCCGCCACGGCACGGTGACGCACGGCTCGCACGCCATCACGCACCACGATCCGCATGGCGGCATCGAGAATATCTTGCCTGCGTTGCTCGCTGCCCCGACGACTGGCCTTGCGGCCCTGGTACTGGACACTTTCAGCCACGGCAGCGGCAATGCCAGCGGCTCCTTCCTGAGCGATTACGCGGTTCACGACACACATCCTTGAAAAGATCAAAACCTGGCGCTGTTTGCTTGACGCTTATTTACGCCACATAAAAAAGCCGCCTTATAAAAGGCGGCTTCGGATTTCGCTACGGTTACGCTTGTGGCCGCATATGCGGGAACAAGATCACGTCGCGGATCGACGGCGAGTTGGTCAGCAACATCACCAGGCGGTCGATGCCGATGCCTTCGCCCGCGGTCGGCGGCATGCCGTACTCCAGGGCGCGCACGAAGTCGGCGTCGTAGTGCATGGCTTCGTCGTCGCCGGCGTCCTTGTCGGCCACCTGGGCCATGAAGCGCTCGGCCTGGTCTTCCGCGTCGTTGAGCTCGGAGTAGGCGTTGGCGATTTCGCGGCCGCCGATGAACAGTTCGAAACGGTCGGTGACGTTCGGGTTGTCATCGTTGCGACGGGCCAGCGGCGACACTTCGAACGGGTACTGGGTAATGAAGTGCGGCTGTTCCAGCTTGTGCTCCACCAGTTCTTCGAAAATCATCACCTGCAGCTTGCCCAGGCCTTCGAAGCCCAGCACCTTGGCGCCGGCTTTCTTGGCGATGGCGCGGGCCTTGTCGATGTCGGTCAGGTCGTCGGCAGTCAACTCGGGGTTGTACTTGAGGATCGAGTCGAACACCGACAGCCGCACGAACGGCTCGCCGAAGTGGAACACCTTGTCGCCATACGGCACGTCGGTGCTGCCCAGGACCAGCTGCGCCAGTTCGCGGAACAGTTCTTCGGTCAGGTCCATGTTGTCTTCGTAGTCGGCGTAGGCCTGGTAGAACTCCAACATGGTGAACTCAGGGTTGTGCCGGGTCGAGACGCCTTCGTTGCGGAAGTTGCGGTTGATCTCGAAGACTTTTTCGAAGCCGCCGACCACGAGGCGCTTGAGGTAAAGCTCCGGCGCGATCCGCAGGAACATTTCCATGTCCAGCGCGTTGTGGTGGGTTTCGAACGGCTTGGCTGCGGCACCACCGGGGATGGTCTGCAGCATCGGCGTTTCCACTTCCAGGAAGTCACGCTTCATCAGGAAGGCGCGGGTGTGGGCAATCACTTGCGAACGCACGCGGAAGGTGTGGCGCACGTCTTCGTTGACGATCAGGTCAACGTAGCGCTGGCGATAACGCTGCTCGGTGTCGGACAGGCCGTGGTGCTTGTCCGGCAGCGGGCGCAGGGATTTGGTCAGCAGGCGCACGCTGGTCATTTCAACGTACAGGTCGCCCTTGCCGGAACGGGCCAGGGTGCCTTCGGCGGCGATGATGTCGCCCAGGTCCCAGGTTTTCACGGCGGCCAGGGTTTCTTCCGGCAGGGTCTTGCGGTTGACGTAGACCTGGATGCGCCCGGACATGTCCTGGATCACCATGAACGAGCCACGGTTGAGCATGATGCGACCTGCCACCTTGACCGGGATCGCAGCCTCTGCCAGCTCTTCCTTGGTCTTGTCCGCGTACTGTTTCTGCAAGTCTTCGCAGTAGGCATCGCGGCGGAAGTCGTTGGGGAAGGCATTGCCCTTGGCGCGCTCGGCAGCAAGCTTTTCCTTGCGCAGGGCGATCAGGGAGTTTTCTTCCTGTTGCAGGGCTTGCGGGTCGAGTTGTTGGTCGCTCATGTCTTTAAATTTTCCATCACAGGTTCGTTGCCCCCGCCACTGACGGGGGACTTGAGGTCGGGCTGGCGGTTTACAGCCCCGATTTCAGGCTGGCTTCCAGGTATTCGTCGATGTCGCCGTCGAGCACCTTGTCGCAGTCGCTGCGTTCGATGTTAGTGCGCAGATCCTTGATCCGCGACGCGTCCAGAACATAGGAACGGATCTGGTGACCCCAGCCGATATCCGACTTGGTGTCTTCCAACGCCTGGGAAGCGGCGTTGCGCTTCTGCATTTCCTGCTCGTACAACTTGGCCCGCAGCATTTTCATGGCGGTGTCCTTGTTCGCGTGCTGGGAACGTTCGTTCTGGCAACTGACCACGGTGTTGGTCGGCACGTGGGTGATACGTACCGCCGAGTCGGTGGTGTTTACGTGCTGGCCACCGGCACCGGAGGAGCGATAGGTGTCGATCCGCAGGTCGGCCGGGTTGATCTCGATTTCCACCTTGTCGTCGATCTCGGGCGAGACGAACACCGCGCAGAACGAGGTGTGGCGGCGATTGCCGGAGTCGAACGGGCTCTTGCGCACCAGGCGATGCACACCGATCTCGGTACGCAGCCAGCCGAAGGCGTATTCACCCTTGATGTGAACGGTGGCGCCTTTGATGCCGGCGACTTCACCGGCCGACAGCTCCATGATGGTCGCGTCGAAACCGCGTTTGTCGGCCCAGCGCAGGTACATGCGCAGCAGGATGTTGGCCCAGTCCTGGGCTTCGGTGCCGCCGGAACCGGCCTGGATGTCCAGGTAGGCGTTGTTCGGGTCCATTTCGTGGCTGAACATGCGGCGGAATTCAAGCTTGGCGAGGTTTTCCTCGAGACGGGCCAGCTCGGCGACGACATCGCCTACCGCGCCTTCGTCGTTTTCTTCGACAGCCATGTCCAGCAGGTCGCGGCAATCGGCCAGACCGGTGTTCAGTTCGTCGAGGGTGTCGACGATCTGCGCCAGCGCTGCGCGCTCGCGGCCCAATTCCTGGGCGTATTCGGGTTTGTTCCAGACACTCGGATCTTCAAGCTCGCGATTGACTTCGGTCAGACGCTCATGCTTTTGATCGTAGTCAAAGATACCCCCGAATAGTTTCGGAGCGCTCGGACAGGTCCTTGATGGTGTTAAGGATCGGGTTGATTTCCATGGCGGGCAGCACTCGTTGGCGAACTTTTGAAAGCCGACGAGTATAACGACAAACGTGCGCAAACGGCAGTCCGCTTGGCGAAAAGGCAGGTTCAAGAACAGTGAAAATCCACTGTGAGAGGGGGCTTGCCCCCGATGGCGGTGTGTCAGCCCTACACCCGGTGACTGTCACACCGCCATCGGGGGGCAAGCCGAGTCGTCGCGCCGCCCCTCGCACATGTGGACCGGCACTGGCCTCGGATCACTCGATACCGACTTGATTGCGCCCGTTGTTCTTGGCCGTATACAGCCCCTTGTCCGCCGCCATGATCAACTGGCGGCAATCGGTGCCTTGCACCGGCGTCATGGTCGACAGGCCGATGCTGATGGTCAGGCTCGCGCCCTCGGCCGGGGCGATGTGCGGGATTTTCAGGGCGGCGACGGCCATGCGCAGTTTTTCGGCGACCAGCCGTGCGCCACCCGGCGAAGTGCTCGGCAGAACCAGGGCGAACTCTTCGCCGCCGTAGCGCGCCGGCAGGTCCGAAGGCCGGCTGCTGGCTTCGCGGATGCTGGCGGCAACCTTGCGCAGGGCTTCGTCGCCTTCAACGTGGCCGAAGCTGTCGTTGTAGGTCTTGAAGAAGTCCACGTCGATCATCAGCAGCGACAATTGGGTCTGGTCCCGCATGGCGCGGCGCCATTCCAGTTCCAGGTATTCGTCGAAATGCCGGCGGTTGGACAGCCCGGTGAGGCCGTCGGAGTTCATCAGCCGTTGCAGTACCAGGTTGGTGTCCAACAGTTGCTGCTGGCTGACGCGCAGCGCGCGATAGGCCGCATCACGCTGCAACAGGGTCATATAGGAGCGCGAGTGATAGCGGATACGCGCCACCAGTTCGATGTTGTCCGGCAGCTTGACCAGATAATCATTGGCGCCGGCCGAAAACGCCGCGCTTTTGATCAGAGGGTCTTCCTTGGTGGAGAGCACAATGATCGGGATGTTCTGCGTGGCCGGGTGGTTGCGGTATTCGCGCACCAGCGTCAGGCCATCCAGGCCGGGCATCACCAAGTCCTGCAGAATCACCGTGGGTTTGATGCGGATCGCCTGGGCGATGGCCTGGTGCGGGTCGGCGCAAAAGTGGAAGTCGATGTTTTCTTCATGGGCCAGGCCACGCCGCACGGCTTCGCCGATCATGGCCTGGTCGTCGACCAGCAACACCATGGCGGCATTTTCGTCGGTCTTGATGCCGTCGATCTGTAAATCATTCATCTGCAATCACCTGAATTACTGCCCGCAAACCAGCACCGCCGGGGATATTGATCATTTTGCAAATACCTCCAGCAGTCGGGGCGCAATTCTGTCCAGTGGGCGAATTTCAACAGCAGCGTCAATCGCCGCCGCCGCTTTGGGCATGCCATACACCGCCGAACTCTGCTGGTCCTGGGCGATGGTCAGATATCCTTGTTCCCGCATTAATTTGAGCCCCTGGGCTCCGTCGCGACCCATGCCGGTCAGCAGCACGCCGACGGCATCACCATTCCAGTGGCTGGCCACACTTTCGAAAAACACATCGATGGACGGCCGGTAAATCTCGTTCACCGGCTCGGCTGTATAGGCTAGCGTGCCATTTTTCAACAGACGAATGTGGTGATTGGTGCCAGCCAGCAGCACGACCCCGCTTTGTGGCGGCTCCCCCTCGCGGGCCAGGCGCACCGGCAGGCCGGAGGCGCTGCTCAGCCACTCGGCCATGCCGGCGGCGAACACCTGGTCCACATGCTGCACCAGCACGATGGCGGCGGGAAAGTCCCGGGGCAGGCCCTTGAGCAGGACTTCCAGGGCCGCCGGGCCGCCGGCCGAAGAACCGATCGCCACCAGGCTCTGGCGTTTGCCGGTGCTGCGCGGCGGCGCGGTTTCGGCGCGCACACGGCTGCCGCGCTGGCCGATCAGCCAGCCAATATTGAGGATCTTGCGCAACAACGGCGCGGCGGCGTCCTTGGGATTGCCGACGCCCAGGGCCGGCGTATCCACCACATCCAGGGCGCCATGGCCCATGGCTTCGAACACCCGGCTGACATTGGCCTGGCGGTCGACGGTGACGATCACAATCGCGCACGGGCTCTCGGCCATGATCCGCCGGGTGGCTTCCACGCCGTCCATCACCGGCATAATCAGGTCCATCAGGATCAGGTCCGGGGTCAATTCGGCGCAACGCTGCACCGCTTCCAGGCCATTACTGGCTACCCACACCACCTGGTGCGCGGGCTCGAAGCTCACGGCGCGGCGTAACGCCTCCACGGCCATGGGCATGTCATTGACGATTGCAATCCTCATGCCCGCGCGCCTCCGATCAGTTCCACTACGGCATCAAGGAGGGCGTCATCGTGGAAACTGGCTTTGGCCAGATAGTAATCGGCGCCGGCGTCGAGTCCACGGCGTCGGTCTTCTTCGCGGTCCTTGTAAGACACCACCATCACCGGCAACGATTGCAGGCGAGCATCCCGGCGCAAGAGTGTGACCAATTCGATCCCGTCCATACGAGGCATATCAATGTCAGTGATGAGCAGGTCGAAGTCCTCGGAACGCAAGGCGTTCCAGCCGTCCATGCCATCGACGGCGACGGCCACTTCATAACCGCGGTTAAGCAGCAATTTACGCTGCAATTCACGCACGGTGAGCGAATCGTCCACCACCAGCACGCGTTTGCGCGGGGCTTCGGCGGCCTGCTGGCTGCGCCGGGCGATACGCTCCAGGCGGCCGGTATTGAGCAGCTTGTCCACCGAGCGCAGCATATCTTCGACGTCGACGATCAACACCACCGAGCCATCGTCCAGCAACGCCCCGGCGGAAATATCCTGGACCTTGCCCAACCGATCATCCAGCGGCAGCACCACCAACGTGCGTTCGCCGATAAAACGCTCCACGGCAATGCCATACACCGCATCGCGCTCGCGGATCACCACCACCTTCAACGTCTCGTCATTACCTTGCCCCGGCGGGCGCTGCAACAGTTGGCTGGCGGCGACCAGGCCGACATGCCGGCCTTCGTGCCAGAAATGCTGGCGGCCTTCGAGCTGCACAATGTCGTCGGGCGCCAGGTCGCACATGCGCTCGATATGCGCCAGCGGGAAGGCATAGGCTTCTTCGCCGACTTCCACCACCAGGCTGCGCACCACCGACAGGGTCAACGGCACTTCCAGATGGAAACGGCTGCCCTGCCCCGCCGCTTGCTCCAGCACCACCGCGCCGCGCAGTTGGCGGACCATATGCTGCACCGCATCCAGGCCGACGCCGCGCCCGGAGACTTCGGTGACCTTGTCGCGCAGGCTGAAGCCCGGCAGGAACAGGAACGTCAGCAACTCCTCCTCGCTGAGGTTCAAGGCGGTTTCCACCGTCGACAGATGCCGATCAACGATCGTGCCACGCAGGCGTTCGAGGTCGACGCCATTCCCGTCGTCGCTCAGTTCCAGCACCAGCAAGCCGGCCTGGTGGGAGGCCCGCAAGCGGATCAAGCCTTCGGCCGGCTTGCCCGCCAGCAGGCGTTGTTCCGGCGTTTCGATGCCGTGGTCGACGGCATTGCGCAATAAGTGGGTGAGCGGCGCTTCGAGCTTCTCCAGCACATCGCGGTCGACCTGGGTCTTTTCGCCCTCGATCTCCAGGCGCACCTGCTTGCCCAGGCTGCGGCCGAGGTCGCGCACCATGCGGACCTGGCCGGCGAGCACATCGGCAAACGGGCGCATGCGGCAGGCCAGCGCGGTGTCGTAAAGCACCTGGGCGCGTTGCCCGGCCTGCCAGCCGAACTCATCGAGCTCAGCGGTTTTTTCCGCCAGCAGGGCTTGGGCTTCGCTCAGCAAGCGGCGGGCATCGGCCAGGGACTCCTGGGCTTCCAGGCTCAAGTCGAGGGTCTTGAGGTGACCATCGAGGTGGTCCAGCGCACGCACACCGTTACCCTGCACACGCTTGAGGCGTTGCAGGCTGGCCAGGTATGGCTTGAGTCGCTGGGTTTCGACCAGGGATTTGCTCGACAGGTCCAGCAGGCTGTTCAAACGCTCGGCGGTCACACGCAGTACGCGCTCGCCGCCTTCGGTCATGCGCTTGTTCTGACGCAGCGGTTCGCTGCCGAGGGACAGCGCAGGCTCGGGTTCGGCGGGCAGTGCTTCAATCAGCGGAGTGGGCGCTGGAGCAGGCGCAGTTGGCGGCGGCGCCACTTTGGCCGTGGGCTGCGACGGGTCGAGCAGGCGCTCCATCAAGGCCACATACGCCTCGACATCCGCCGGCCCCACGGTGTTGCCCGGCGTGGCGATACGCATCAGCAGGTCGGTGCCTTGCAACAGCGCGTCGATGTGTTCCGGCTGCAGATACAGGCGACTTTCCTGGGCGCTGACCAGGCAATCCTCCATGACATGGGACACGCTGACCCCGGCGTCCACCCCGACAATCCGCGCCGCGCCTTTGAGCGAGTGCGCGGCGCGCATGCAGGCTTCGAGCTGGTCGGCCTGGGTCGGGTTGCGCTCCAGGGCCAGCAGGCCCGCGCTCAGTATCTGGGTCTGGGCATCGGCTTCCAGGCTGAACAATTCCAGCAGCGAGGCATCGCGCATCTGGTCGGGGGTCATGTGAGGCTCCGGGTCACGGCAGACAGCAACTGAGCCTCGTCCAGCCAACGCAGGCTGCGGCCCTTCCACTGCAACACGCCCTGAGTGAAGCGGCCGCTGGCCTGGGTGCCGGAGGCTGATGCCGCCGTCAAAGTACGCTCATCGATGGCATGGATACCGTCGACTTCATCCACCGGCACCACCACCGGGCCATCCTGCGCGGCGATGATCAACATGCGCGGCATGATGCGCCCGCCCGGCGTGCCGTGGCTGATGGCGTCCAGGCCCAACAGCTCGACCAGCGACAGGCACGCCACCAGCGCGCCGCGCACGTTCGCCACGCCAAGCAACGCGCGGGAACGTTGGTGCGGCAGGGAATGGATCGGGTGCAGGGTTGCCACTTCCACCAGGCATCGGGTGGCGATCCCCAGCCATTCTTCGCCGAGGCGGAATATCAGCAGGGACCGGGTGACGATGTCTTCGTTCGCCTGGGTATCGGCGACCGGACGATGATCGTCCTGCTGCAACGCATAGCGATCCAGCAAGCGGGTAGCGGCGGCGGAGTACACCGAGCAGTTGCGGCAGTGGATATGGTCCGCCAGCAACGGGCAGGACTTGTCGCCGTGAATGCCGATCCGGTTCCAGCAATCGTCGATGGCCTGGGTGTCGTCCATCGTCAGGGCCAGGCCCGCAGTGTCGAGCGCGTTGGGGCTACTCATGGTTTTTGCTCACTGTCAGCTCGCTACGCGCGGCCCGCGCCTGCAACCGACGCGCCGCCGCAATGTCGCCCTGGGCTTCGAGCAACGCGGCCAGTTGCATCAGGGCCTGCGGATGCTGCGGTTCCAGGTACAAGGCTTTTCGATAAAACCCCTGGGCGTCCAGGGCGTTGCCGGCCACATCGCTGAGCAGCCCCAACCAGTAAAACACCTGGGCGGCCGGCGGGTGTTGACTTAAATAACGCTCGCAGGCGGCACGGGCCTCGGCGCTTTTGCCTTCGTTGGCCAGGGTCGCGATCTGGCTGAGCAGGTCGCCGGCCTCCGACGCTGGCGCCTTGATCGGCACCACCTGGGCATTGAGCGTACTGAACGGTCGCGGCTTGGGCGGGACCGCTGCGATGCTGCGCCGAGGCGCGGGCGCGGGTATCGGCACGAATATCGGCTCAGGCTTGACCGGCTCGGTGTGCCGGCTGAATGCAAACGACTGCGGCACGCCGATCGAACGCATGCCATGACGCCCCAACAGGCTGCCTTCGGCCGGGCCGATAAACAGCACGCCGTCCACGTGGGTCAGGTTCTTGAGCACGTCGAACACTTGTTTTTGCGTGGGTTGGTCGAAATAGATCAGCAGGTTGCGGCAAAACACAAAGTCGTAGCTCGGCTCATTGGCGAGCAACCCCGGGTCGAGCAGGTTGCCGACTTGCAGGCGCACCTGTTCGCGCACGCGGTCGTCGATGCGATAACCATCGGCCTGCTCGGTGAAGTGGCGGTCACGAAACTCAAGGTCGCCGCCGCGAAACGAGTTGCGGCCATACACGCCGCGCTGGGCACGCTCCACCGACAGCGGGCTGACGTCCATGCCCTGCACCTTGAACTGGTGCGGCGCCAGGCCGGCATCGAGCAAGGCCATGGCGATCGAATAGGGTTCTTCGCCGGTGGAACAGGGCAGGCTGAGGATGCGCAGCGCGCGCAACTGGTTGATCTCGGCCAGGCGCGCCTTGGCCAGACGGGCCAGGGTCGCAAAGGATTCGGGGTAACGGAAAAACCAGGTCTCGGGCACGATCACCGCTTCGATCAGCGCTTGCTGTTCGTCGTGGGAGTGCTGTAGGTGCTGCCAGTACTCATCCGCCGTGTGGGCCGCGACGGCCTGGCTGCGCTGGCGCACGGCGCGTTCGATGATGGCTTCGCCCACCGAGGCCACGTCCAGGCCAATGCGTTCCTTCAAGAAGGCAAAGAAGCGCGGGTCGTTGCTCATAGGCTCGGCTCGGCAGAAAACAGCAAGGCGCGCACTTCATCGGTGAGCATATCCGCGACGCCGATCCATTGCATCAAGCCCAAGGCATCTTCGCGCACCGGCCCCAGGTAGGGCGCCAGGGGATTGTCCAGGCCGTAGGGCTTGAACTCCGCCGGGTCGCAACGCAGGGTTTCGGTGGCCTGCTCCAGAATCAGTCCCAGCCAACGCGCCTCGAGCCAGGGCTCAGGTTTATAGTTGACCAGCACCAGCCGCGTGCTGGTCCGCGCCTGGGCCGGCTCGCCGAAGGTCAAGGCACTGAGGTCGATGACCGGCACCATCGCGCCACGATGGGCAAAGATACCCGCCACCCACAGCGGTGCATGGGCGATGGGTTTGAGCGGCAGGCGCGGCAGCACTTCGGCCACTTCGGTGGCCTTGAGGGCATACCGTTCGTGGCCGATGTGGAACACCAGGAACAACGCCTTTTTCGCTGCCGGGACGACGCCGAGTTTAGCCGCGAGGTCGCTCATCAGACTTTGAAACGCGACACGCCGCTGCGCAGACCGACCGCAACCTGGCTCAGTTCATCAATGGCAAAGCTGGCCTGGCGCAAGGACTCCACCGTCTGGCTGCTGGCATCGCCCAATTGCACCAGCGCGTGGTTGATCTGCTCGGCCCCGGTGGCCTGGGCCTGCATGCCTTCGTTGACCATCAATACCCGCGGCGCCAGGGCCTGGACCTGGTGGATGATCTGCGACAGTTGCTCGCCCACTTGCTGCACCTCGAACATGCCCCGGCGCACTTCTTCGGAGAACTTGTCCATGCCCATCACCCCGGCGGACACCGCCGACTGGATCTCGCGCACCATCTGCTCGATGTCGTAGGTGGCCACGGCGGTCTGGTCGGCCAGGCGGCGCACTTCAGTGGCCACCACGGCAAAACCGCGGCCGTACTCACCGGCCTTCTCGGCCTCGATGGCGGCGTTGAGGGACAACAGGTTGGTCTGGTCGGCAACTTTGACGATGGTCACCACCACCTGGTTGATGTTGCCGGCCTTCTCGTTAAGGATCGCCAGCTTGGCGTTGACCAGCTCAGCCGCGCCCATCACCGAGTGCATGGTTTCTTCCATTCGCGCCAGGCCTTGCTGGCCGGAACCGGCGGCGACCGAGGCCTGGTCGGCGGCGGTGGAGACTTCGGTCATGGTACGGACCAGGTCCTTGGAAGTGGCGGCGATCTCCCGCGAAGTAGCGCCGATCTCGGTGGTAGTTGCCGCGGTTTCCGTGGCCGTGGCCTGTTGTTGCTTGGAGGTGGCGGCAATCTCGGTGACCGAGGTAGTCACCTGCACCGACGAACGCTGGGCCTGGGACACCAGGGCGGTCAGTTCGGTCATCATGTCGTTGAAGCCGGTTTCGACCGCGCCGAATTCGTCCTTGCGCTCCAGGTTCAAGCGCTTGCTCAGGTCACCGGTACGCATGACGTCGAGGATCTCGACGATACGCTGCATCGGCGCCATGATTGCGCGCATCAACAGCAGACCGCACAGGCCAGCGGCGAAGATGGCGATGATCAGCGAAACCGCCATGCTGAGCTTGGCCGACATCACCGACTCGTCGATGGCCGATGTGGCGCGGTCAGACACGCTCTTGTTTTCGGTGATGATGTCATTGAGCTTCATGCGCCCTTCGGTCCAGATCGGCGTCAATTGCTCTTCGACCAGCACGCTCGCACCCGGCAAATCATTGGCTTCAATGCGCGCCAGCACCTCGGCGAGGGCCTTGTTGTAGTTGATATGCGCCGCCTTGAAGTTATCGAACTCCATGCGATCAGCCTGGCTGTTGACGGTTTTTTCGTAATTGGCCATCTGCTGTTCAATACGCGCTTCGAAAGACTTGAAGTCCGTCTTATCGGCACTGGTGAGGGTTTTATCTGCGCGCAGGCCGATGATATCGATGGTCAGCAGATAGCTGTCGACCCATGCGCTGCGGATCATCGAACTGAGGTAAACCCCCGGTACCGCATCGTCCCGGACCGATTCCTGGCTGGCTTCGATCTTCAGCAACCGCGAGTAGGACACCACAACCATCAGCAGCATGATCGCGACAATGACCGCAAAGCTCGCCAAAATCCGCTGGCGCAAGGTCCAATTCTTCACAGTGTTTCCTCGAAGAGCCATTCAAATGGGGGGGAGTATAGCTGAGCACAAGCCTTCATTTATCAATGGGTTTCGACGTGGTGCCCACAGAATGCAAAAACATCCCGAAGGGTAATTACAGAACCAACCTACAAAAACCCGCGAAGCGTCCGACTACCGGGCTTTTCTCGCCGAGCCTAGCGTGCTGGTCCCTGCGAACAAAAGGACATCGCTGGCATGCGCCGCTATTTGATTACCCGAGGAGCCAAGACCACCGCTGGCGGGACCGTCGTCGGCGGTTTGACGGGCTTTCGCATCACCCAAGTGGACATCGCCCTTGAAGGTCACGAGGTGCTTTGCCCAATGTGCAAAACCACCGGAGTCATAGTCTGTGTTGGCCCGCGCCTGGAGCAGTGGGCACGAGGGCGACGGGTGGCGCTCTCGGACGATCTCTGCCGCTGTAAATGCGACCCGCCCCCTCGCCTGCTGGCCGACCAGTTCGAGCGGTTTCAGACCCTTACTGCTGAAGACTCCGCGGCACACCGCCGAAGCGCGACCGCATCGGAAGCGCCAGCGCCAACACCCGCGAGAAATCCTACCCCGAGCTCAGCACCTTCCGCTTTCAGCGAAATACTCGAGTCAGCCTGCGAGCGCAATTGGCGCTTCTACCAGAAGCCGGCAGAAGACGTGATCGCCCCCGGCGGCAAGCTGATCGCCGACCCCAGATTGCGCAACCGGCTCATCAACTCGGCGTATGCCCAGCTCTGGCGCCTCGATAACCGTTTTCAGTGGGCTGGCCTTGCGGCGTTTGCCTCCAAGCAAGTGGGGTGCGGTTTGCTGCACGCGGCAGAATCCATCGAGAAAATTCAGGCGGAATTTGAAGCGGCGGAGCAATTGCGAAAGAGTGCCCGGAAAGGGGTTTGGGGGTTGTTCAGCGCCGAGGAGCGTGAACGGCAGGCAAAGCTGCGGGAGTACGAGCGGCGCCTGCGGGAGCATGAACAGGCCAGCCGTAATAACCCGGTGCCTGATGTTGATTGGCGGCGCGAGGGTGAACCGCTATCGAGCGTGCAACAGCTTTATCAACATGTGTACGAGATGATGGCGATGGGCAATACCACGCTGTTTTTGGATGTGTTTCCGTTGCATGCGTTTTATAAGGAGCGGGGGTTGGGGTTGCTTGAGACCTGCCTGTCCTCGCGCCAGAACATTTTTGAGGATGGGCTGCAGCGGGTGTTGTGGCCGGTGGGGCAGGAAAATTTAAGGTTTGGGCTTGACCACGACTACATTCTGCAAGCCTTTCAGGCCATTGACGAAGGAAATATCGCCGAAAGTGTTAAGTATCTGGCTTGGCATGAACAGCAGAATATCCTTCAGCCAACCATGTATACCGACCAAAAATTAGTGGCTCTGCTACGTAGCAACCATCTTTCATACGTCACGGGCATACCGTCCGGAGCAGCACAGGCCATTGAGCTAACGCTGGCAAGCCAATGCCGCTCTGTTGATGACGGCAGGGTCATTGAGTTCAGCAACAACCCCATCGCCAACTTGGCCGATATCGATCAACGCATGACCTTCGTGCTCAAGGCCGCGGCGCAATTTGACAAGCTGTTAAATAGCGGTGAGCGGCATCGAATCGAACAAGCGCTGGATGATGTCGCTGCAGGTCGGGGCATGCGATGAACCGGCTCTCACAAGTAAACTGGCGACATGCCGCACTTGTATTGTTCGCTGCCGTACTACTGGTAGGAATGATACGTTTCTTCACCAGTACGCCAGAAATCGCACTGATGCTTGGGGAGCCTTGGGAAGACATGCGTCAGCGCTCCAGTGCAGCAATCGCCCCTGCTATTCCCGGAGAAATATGGGGGAGGCTACCAAAGTCCGATGCGCGCCTACGCTTTATAGACCCTCAATATGGATTCGTTACCCCGCCTGCCCGCTTCCTCGCGGTAAGTTTCGACAAGGAGCGCGTTGGTAGTATCCGCATGTCCCCCCAAATCGAACCGCTATTGCTCGATGACACCCTCAACGTCGTGCTGTATTTGCAAAAACAATGGAGCAATGCCGGCTGGCTGCCCATCCGAGTCGCCTCCAACCCTCCATTCGCCGACACACCTGAATGGCGTGCTCGATTGCGAAATGTGAACCGGGGTGGCAAGTCTTACTGGCGGGCAGAAAACAAATACCAAGTCATGTTGGTAGTTGGGCGCTTCAAGGACTATCGGCATCCCACAGAAGAGCGGTACCTCATTACACTGGAATTATCCAGGCCGTGGGGGCTGCCATAAATAGATTTGTTAAATCGTTTCCACAGAACGTGAGAACGATCTTCATCGTGCGCAGGCATGCCTAGAGGGTGGCCTGAGGCACCCTTTTCACAGAACCAACCTACAAAAACCCGCGAAGCGTCCGACTACCAGGCTTTTCTCGCCGAGCCTAGCGTGCTAGTCCCTGCGAACAAAAGGACATCGCTGGCATGCGCCGCTATTTCATTACCCGAGGAGCCAAGACCACCGCTGGCGGGACCGTCGGCGGCGGTTTGACGGGCTTTCGCATCACCCAAGTGGACATCGCCCTTGAAGGTGAGGACCGGGGGTTGGGCTCACTTGAGACCTGCTTGCGGTCGCGCCAGAACATTTATGAGGAGGAACGACCCCTAAAGCGTCGCCTGGCGCACCTGTTTCTCCAATTCAACCTTCAAACCGGGCTCCAACTTGAGCTGCCGCGCCAGCTCATCCAGGTACGCCTTCTCCATAAAGTTCTCCTCATCCACCAGCATCACACTGGCGATGTACATCTCGGCGGCCATTTCCGGGGTGCCGGCGGCCCGCGCCACGTCGGCCGGGTCGAGGGGTTTGTTCAGCTCGCCGTGCAGCCAGCTTTGCAATTCACGGTCGTTATCCAGCTTGTTGAATTCACCTTCGATCAGCGCGCGCTCGCGCTCATCCACATGCCCGTCGGCCTTGGCCGCCGCCACCAACGCCTTGAGGATGCCCTGGCTGTGTTGCTCGACCTGGGCTGGCGGCAGGCGGTCGATGGTCTGCGGCTCGCCTTGGGGCGCGCTGGCCTGTTGCGCCTGCCAGTTGCCATAGGCTTTGTAGGCGATCACGCCCAATGCCGCCAACCCGCCATAGGTCAGGGCCTTGCCGCCGAATTTGCGCGCTTTTTTATTGCCCAGCAGCAGGCCCATGGCCCCAGCGGCCAGGGCCCCGCCGCCAGCGCCGCCGAGCAAACTGCCAAGCCCGCCACTGCCGAGCAGGCCGCCGAGGGCGCCTTTGTCGTCGGATTTGCGCTGGCCGCCGGCCTTGTTCTGCAACATGTCCTGACCAGACTTGAGCAGTTGTTCGAGTAATCCACGGGTATTCATGCGTAGCCTCCAGACACCAGGGTTCATAAGACCAATAGACTCCCAGCGTAAAACTTAGCGCCAAAAAACCCCGATCTAGAGTGCTTCCAGATGTAACGCGGCTATCCTTCGGTTAAATCGATATACACTCGAGCAAATCGATAAAAACACCCCACTGGTAATTCCAGCATGATGACCTTGCGTCAGATCCGCCACTTCATCGCCGTGGCCGAGACCGGTTCGATCTCCGCCGCTGCGCAAACCGCGTTTATTTCGCAGTCGACCCTGACCCTGGCGATCCAGCAACTGGAGCAGGAAATCGGCGTCAACCTGTTCAACCGCCACGCCAAGGGCATGACCCTGACCCACCAGGGCCATCAGTTCCTGCGCCAGGCGCACTTGATCCTGGCCACCGTCGACAACGCCAAGCGCAGCCTGCAGCAGAGCACCGACCAGGTGGCCGGGCAATTGATCGTCGGCGTGACCAGCCTGGTGGCCGGTTATTACCTGGCCGACCTGCTCACCCGCTTCCAACGCGCCTACCCCAATGTGGAAATCCGCGTGATGGAGGATGAGCGCCCGTACATCGAGCATTTGCTGGTCAGCGGCGAGATCGATGTGGGCGTGTTGATCCTCTCCAACCTCGAAGACCGCCACGCCCTGCAGACCGAAGTACTCACCCACTCGCCCCACCGCCTGTGGCTGCCGGCGCAACATCCACTGCTGGAGCACGACAGCATCAACCTGGCCGATGTGGCGCGTGAGCCGTTGATTCAGCTGAACGTCGACGAAATGGGCCACAACGCTCAACGCATGTGGGCCTCTGCCTGCCTGCAACCACACGTCACTTTGCGCACCGCCTCCACCGAAGCCGTGCGCAGCCTGGTGGCCGCCGGCCTGGGCGTGTCGATCCAGCCGGACATGACCTACCGCCCCTGGTCCCTGGAGGGCGACATTATCGAAGCGCGCCCCATCGCCGACCTCAGCCAGACCCTCGACGTCGGCCTCGCCTGGCGCCGTGGCACCGCGCGCCCGGCGCTGGTCGACCCGTTCCTGACCGTGGCGCGGGAACAGCCGCACCCACGTAAGCCATCTATTTAATCGAATGCTGCATTCAGTATTTAGTATTTGTTGACCTCGCGCCTGACCTCTAGTCTCTGTGCATCCATAAGAGAAAGTCGGGCGCCTTGTAAGAGAACGCCCATGGCCACACAAGAAAAGAGATCGCGAAAAATGTCCGCTGCGCCCACCCCGCTGCTCACTGCGTTGCTGATCGACGGCGAACTGGTCCAGGGCCAGGGCTTTGTCGAACCGATTCTCAACCCAGCCACGGGCGAAGTGCTGACCCAGATCGCCGAAGCCAGCATCGAACAGGTCGAAGCCGCGATCCTCGCCGCCCACCGCGCATTTGCCGGCTGGTCCCGCACCACGCCGCAGCAACGTTCGAACATTCTGCTGGGCATCGCCGATGCCATCGAGCACCAAGCCGACTACCTGGCCCGCCTCGAATCCCTGAACTGCGGCAAACCGTTGCACCTGGCCCGCCAGGATGACTTGAGCGCCACCGTCGATGTGTTCCGCTTCTTTGCCGGCGCCGTGCGCTGCCAGACCGGCCAGCTCAGCGGCGAATACCTGCCGGGCTACACCAGCATGGTGCGGCGTGACCCGATTGGCGTGGTGGCCTCGATTGCGCCGTGGAATTACCCGCTGATGATGGCCGCGTGGAAGATCGCCCCCGCCCTGGCCGCCGGTAATACCCTGGTGTTCAAGCCGTCGGAACACACGCCGCTGTCGATCCTCGCCCTCGCTCCAGCGCTCAACCAGTTGTTGCCGCGCGGGGTGATCAACATTGTGTGCGGCGGCGGCGAAGGCGTCGGCAGCCATCTGGTCAGCCACCCGAAGGTGCGGATGGTGTCGTTGACCGGCGATATCGTCACCGGACAAAAGATCCTGCAAGCCGCGTCGAAAACCCTTAAACGCACGCACCTGGAACTGGGCGGCAAGGCGCCAGTGATTGTGTGCAACGACGCCGACCTGCAAGCCGTGGTCGAAGGCGTGCGCGCCTACGGTTACTACAACGCCGGCCAGGACTGCACCGCCGCGTGTCGCATCTACGCCCAAGCGGGTATTCACGACAAATTGGTCGCCGACCTGGGCGCGGCGGTCAGCAGCCTGCGCTTTGCCGGCAAGCGCGATGCCGACAACGAACTCGGCCCGCTGATCAGCACGCGCCAGCGCGACCGCGTCGCCAGCTTTGTCGAACGCGCCCTCGGCCAGCCGCATATCGAACGCGTCACCGGCGCCGCCGTGCATTCCGGCGCGGGCTTCTTTTATCAGCCGACCTTGCTCGCCGGCTGTAAACAAAGTGATGAAATCGTCCAGCGCGAAGTGTTCGGCCCGGTGGTCACCGTGACCCGCTTCGACGAACTGGAACAAGCGGTGGACTGGGCCAACGACTCCGAATACGGCCTGGCCTCGTCGGTGTGGACGCAGAACCTGGACAAGGCCATGCAGGTCGCAGCGCGCCTGCAATACGGCTGCACCTGGATCAACAGCCATTTCATGCTGGTCAGCGAAATGCCCCACGGCGGCTTGAAGCGCTCCGGGTATGGCAAAGATCTGTCCAGCGATTCGCTACAGGACTACAGCGTGGTGCGGCACATCATGGCTCGCCACGGCCAGCACCTTTAAAACAACAACTAAGCTCAAGCGTCACCGGCTGCAAAAACTGCCCCGACCATAATTAAAGAAGAGGGATTCCCCATGTCCGCGCATAAGACCGCACTGCTCAGTGCCCTGACCACCGCGCTGCTGGCCAGCGCCAGCCTGCAGGCCGCCGAACCGCTCAAAGCGGTAGGCGCCGGCGAAGGCCAGCTGGATATCGTCGCCTGGCCCGGCTATATCGAACGGGGCGAAAGCGACAAGGCTTACGACTGGGTCACAGGTTTCGAGAAGGAAACCGGCTGCAAGGTCAATGTGAAAACCGCCGCCACCTCTGACGAAATGGTCAGCTTGATGGCCAAGGGCGGTTACGACCTGGTCACCGCGTCAGGCGATGCGTCGCTGCGGTTGATCGTCGGCAAGCGGGTGCAGCCGATCAATACCGCGTTGATTCCCAACTGGAAGACTATCGACCCGCGCCTGAAAGACGCGCCGTGGTACGTGGTCGGCCAGCAAACCTACGGTACTCCGTACCAGTGGGGGCCGAATGTGCTGATGTACAACACCAACGTGTTCAAGACCGCGCCCACCAGTTGGAATGTGCTGTTCGAGGCGCAGAACCTGCCAGACGGCAAGCCGAACAAAGGCCGCGTGCAAGCCTACGACGGCCCGATCTACATCGCCGATGCGGCGCTGTACCTCAAGTCGACCAAGCCGGAGCTGGGCATCCAGAGCCCCTACGAACTGACCGAAACCCAATACAAAGCCGTGCTCGACCTGTTGCGCGCACAGCAACCGTTGATCCACCGCTACTGGCACGACACCACCGTACAGATGAGTGACTTCAAGAACGAAGGCGTGGTCGCCTCCAGCGCCTGGCCGTATCAGGTCAACGGCCTGATCAACGAGAAGCAGCCGATTGCCTCGACCATTCCCAAGGAAGGCGCCACCGGCTGGGCCGACACCACCATGCTGCACAGCGAGGCCAAGCACCCGAACTGCGCCTACAAATGGATGGACTGGTCGCTGCAGCCGAAGGTCCAGGGCGATGTCGCCGCCTGGTTCGGCTCCCTGCCGGCGGTGCCGGCGGCCTGCACCGGTAGCGAATTGCTCGGCGCCGAGGGCTGCAAGACCAACGGCTTCGACCAGTTCGACAAGATCGCCTTCTGGAAAACCCCGCAGGCTGAGGGCGGCAAGTTCGTGCCGTACAGTCGCTGGACCCAGGATTACATTGCGATCATGGGCGGGCGCTAATCCCCCCTGTGGGAGGGGGCTTGCTCCCTCCCACATTGAGCACATTCACCGATGTTCTGTTTTTTCAGAAGTCCAGGCCGGGCCGCTGCGACGACCCGCGCCTTTTGGGAGCACCGCACCATGACGCTTGCAGTCCAATTCACCCACGTTTCCCGTCAGTTCGGCGAAGTGAAAGCCGTTGACCGGGTTTCCATCGATATCCAGGACGGCGAGTTCTTTTCCATGCTCGGCCCTTCCGGCTCGGGCAAGACCACCTGCCTGCGCCTGATCGCCGGGTTCGAGCAACCGAGCGCAGGCTCGATCCGGATTCATGGCGAGGAAGCCGCCGGCTTGCCGCCGTATCAGCGTGACGTCAACACGGTATTCCAGGATTACGCGCTGTTCCCCCACATGAATGTGCGCGACAACGTGGCCTACGGCCTGAAAGTCAAAGGCGTGGGCAAGACCGAGCGCCTCGACCGCGCCGAAGAAGCCCTGACCATGGTCGCCCTCGGCGGCTACGGCGAGCGCAAGCCGGTGCAGCTCTCCGGCGGCCAGCGCCAACGGGTCGCCCTGGCCCGCGCGCTGGTCAATCGCCCGCGCGTGTTGCTGCTGGATGAACCGCTGGGCGCCCTCGACCTCAAGCTGCGCGAACAGATGCAAAGCGAGCTGAAAAAGCTGCAACGTCAGTTGGGCATCACGTTTATCTTCGTGACCCACGACCAGACCGAAGCGCTGTCGATGTCCGACCGCGTGGCCGTGTTCAACAAGGGCCGCATCGAACAGGTCGACACCCCGCGCAACCTCTATATGAAACCGGCCACCGCGTTCGTCGCCGAATTCGTCGGCACCTCCAATGTGATTCGCGGCGAGTTGGCCCAGCGCCTCAGCGGCAGCCCGCAGCCGTTCTCGATCCGCCCGGAGCACGTGCGCTTTGCCGAAGGCCCACTGGCGGCCGACGAAGTGGAAATCAGCGGCCTGTTGCATGACATCCAGTACCAGGGCAGCGCCACCCGCTACGAACTGAAACTGGCGAACGGCCAGGCGTTGAACATCAGCCAGGCGAATAACCAGTGGCTGGACATCAGCAACGGCTATCAGGTCGGCCAGCCCATCACCGCACGCTGGGCGCGGGCCGCCATGACCACCCTGACCGACCACGCAGGCGAGGTGTGACATGAGCCTGACCCAAGCGCCGATGCGCAGGTTTTCCAACCTGTTGTATCGCAAACCCAACCTCTACCTGGCAATGCTGCTGATACCGCCGCTGATCTGGTTCGGCGCGATCTACCTGGGCTCGTTGCTGACCTTGCTGTGGCAGGGCTTCTACACGTTCGACGACTTCACCATGGCGGTCACGCCGGACCTGACCCTGGCCAACTTCGCCGCACTGTTCCAGCCATCGAACTTCGACATCATCCTGCGCACCCTGAGCATGGCGATCGTGGTGTCGCTCGCCAGCGCCATCGTCGCTTTCCCCATCGCCTATTACATGGCGCGCTACACCACGGGCAAGACCAAGGCGTTCTTCTATATCGCGGTGATGATGCCGATGTGGGCCAGCTATATCGTCAAGGCATATGCCTGGACCCTGCTGCTGGCCAAGGGCGGCGTAGCGCAATGGTTTGTGCAGCACCTGGGCCTGGGGCCGCTGTTGCAGTTCGTGCTGGGAATCCCCGGCGTGGGCGGCAGCACCTTGAGCACCTCGCACCTGGGGCGGTTCATGGTGTTCGTCTACATCTGGCTGCCGTTCATGATCCTGCCGATCCAGGCGTCGCTGGAGCGTTTGCCGCCGTCGTTGCTGCAAGCCTCGGCCGACCTGGGCGCCAAGCCGCGCCAGACCTTCATGCAGGTGATCCTGCCGCTGTCGGTGCCGGGGATTGCCGCCGGTTCGATCTTCACGTTTTCGCTGACCCTGGGCGACTTCATCGTGCCGCAGCTGGTCGGGCCGCCGGGCTATTTCGTCGGCGGCATGGTGTACGCCCAGCAAGGCGCCATCGGCAACATGCCCATGGCCGCGGCGTTCACCCTGGTGCCGATCGTGCTGATCGCGGTTTACCTGTCCATCGTCAAACGTCTGGGGGCCTTCGATGCACTCTGAGAAATCATCCATCGGCCTGAAGATCGCGGCCTGGGGCGGCTTGGTGTTTCTGCACTTCCCGATCCTGATCATCTTCCTTTACGCCTTCAACACCGAAGAGGCGGCATTCAGCTTTCCACCCCAGGGCTTCACCCTGAGGTGGTTCAGCGTGGCCTTCGCCCGCCCGGACGTGCTCGAAGCGATCAAGCTGTCGCTGCAGATCGCGGCGATCGCTACCCTGATCGCCATGGTCCTCGGTACCCTCGCTTCAGCCGCGCTGTATCGCCGCGAGTTCTTCGGCAAGCAAGGCGTGTCGCTGATGCTGATCCTGCCGATCGCGCTGCCGGGGATCATCACCGGTATCGCCCTGCTGGCGACGTTCAAGACGCTGGGCATCGAGCCGGGGATGTTCACCATCATCGTCGGCCACGCGACCTTCTGCGTGGTGATCGTCTACAACAACGTCATCGCCCGCTTGCGCCGCACCTCCCACAGCCTGATCGAAGCCTCGATGGACCTGGGCGCCGACGGCTGGCAGACCTTCCGCTACATCATCATGCCCAACCTCGGCTCGGCGCTGCTGGCCGGCGGCATGCTGGCGTTTGCGCTGTCGTTCGACGAAATCATCGTCACCACCTTCACCGCCGGGCATGAGCGCACCTTGCCGCTGTGGCTGCTCAACCAGTTGAGTCGCCCACGGGATGTGCCGGTGACCAACGTGGTGGCGATGCTGGTGATGATCGTGACGATGTTCCCGATTCTGGGCGCCTATTACCTGACCCGCGGCGGTGAAAGCGTGGCAGGCAGTGGCGGTAAATAATGTGGGTATTGGAGAAGTGCCCCCCCACACTCAGAGCCGGTTTCTTCAGGGCAATAACAACAGTTTTTTGGAGGAGTGAACCATGCAAACCAAACTCTTGATCAACGGCCAACTGGTCAAAGGCGAAGGCCCGGCGCAGGCCGTATTCAACCCGGCGTTGGGCCGTGTGCTGGTGGAAATCAACGAAGCCAGCGAAGCCCAGGTCGACGCCGCCGTGCGGGCCGCCGATGCAGCGTTTGAAAGCTGGTCACAGACCACGCCCAAGGATCGCTCGCTGTTGCTGCTGAAACTGGCGGACGTGATCGAAGCCCACGGCGAAGAACTGGCCAAGCTGGAATCGGACAACTGCGGCAAACCCTACAGTGCGGCACTGAGCGACGAGATCCCGGCGATTGCCGACGTGTTCCGCTTTTTTGCCGGTGCCAGCCGCTGCATGAGCGGCTCGGCCGGCGGTGAATACCTGCCGGGCCACACCTCGATGATCCGCCGCGATCCGGTGGGCGTGATCGCTTCCATCGCCCCGTGGAACTACCCGCTGATGATGGTCGCCTGGAAAATCGCCCCAGCCCTGGCCGCCGGTAATACCGTGGTGCTCAAGCCGTCGGAGCAAACCCCGCTGACCGCATTGCGCATGGTCGAACTGGCGTCGGAGATCTTCCCGGCCGGCGTGCTCAACCTGGTCTTCGGCCGTGGGCCCACCGTGGGCAGCCCGTTGGTTAACCACCCGAAAGTACGCATGGTGTCGCTGACCGGCTCCATCGCCACGGGCGCCAACATCATTTCCAACACCGCCGACCGCGTGAAGCGCATGCACATGGAACTGGGCGGCAAGGCGCCGGTGATCATCTTCAACGACGCGGACATCGACGCGGCGGTGGAAGGCATCCGCACCTTCGGTTTCTACAACGCCGGCCAGGATTGCACCGCGGCGTGCCGTATCTATGCCCAAGCGGAAATCTATGACGCGTTCGTCGAGAAGCTCGGCGCGGCAGTCGCCAGTATCAAGTACGGCTTGCAGGACGACCCGACCACCGAGCTGGGCCCGCTGATCACCGCGCAACACCGCGACCGCGTGGCCGGTTTCGTCGAACGTGCCGTGGCGCAGCCGCATATCCGCCTGGTCACCGGCGGCAAGGCGGTGGAAGGCAACGGCTTCTTCTTTGAGCCGACGGTTTTGGCCGATGCGCAGCAGGACGACGAAATCGTGCGCCGCGAGGTGTTCGGGCCGGTGGTGTCGGTGACCAAGTTCGCCGATGAGGCACAGGTGCTGGGCTGGGCCAACGATTCGGACTACGGTCTGGCGTCATCCGTATGGACCGCCGACGTGGGACGCGCCCATCGCTTGGCTGCGCGCTTGCAGTATGGCTGCACCTGGGTGAACACTCACTTCATGCTCGTCAGCGAAATGCCTCACGGCGGTCAGAAACTGTCGGGGTATGGCAAGGACATGTCCATGTACGGGCTGGAGGACTACACCACCGTGCGCCATGTGATGTTCAAGCACTGAACCTCGCCCTGATGCCTTGACTGTAGGAGCAAGCTTGCTCGCGAAGAACGCCAACGATAATGCGGGGCATCCGATTAAACGCGGTGTCCAGGCGCCTGTCGCGAGCAAGCCCCCGCCCACATTGGATCTTCATAATTCCTGGGTAATGTGCTCACTCAAAGCCCGGAAATGTCTTGTCTCATTTGCCAAGCCATCATCCCGCCATCAATCATTTTTCCTACGCCATCGAACCGCTTAAGCTATGCGGCGTCTGTTTAATGTCCGTTGCGTTTGGCCGAAGGCATGTCCGAACCGTTATCTTTGATCCAGCACGCGCCAGGGCCGGCGCGGGATTTGCTCACGACAGGTTGTCTCTATGCACCGCAGGAATTTGCTTAAAGCGTCCATGGCCATTGCGGCTTACACCGGTTTATCGGCCAGCGGCCTGTTGGCTGCGCAAGCCTGGGCCGGGAACCGCGCCGCCGACGGCAAGGCCGTGGCGTTCGACTTCGAAACGCTGAAGACCCAGGCCAGGCAACTCGCCGGGACCGCGTATAAAGACACCAAACAGGTGCTGCCGCCCACCCTGGCGACCATGACCCCGCAAAATTTCAACGCCATCGGCTACGACGGCAAACACTCGCTGTGGAAGGAAGTGAACGGCCAGTTGGACGTGCAGTTTTTCCACGTCGGCATGGGCTTCAAGACGCCCGTTCGCATGCACGCCGTCGACCCCACGACCCGCGAGGCCCGCGAAGTGCATTTCCGCCCTTCGCTGTTCAACTATGAAAAAACCACGGTCGACACCCAACAACTGACCGGCGACCTGGGTTTCTCCGGCTTCAAGCTGTTCAAGGCGCCGGAACTGGATCGCCATGACGTGCTGTCGTTTCTCGGCGCCAGTTACTTCCGCGCGGTGGATTCCACGGGGCAATATGGCCTTTCCGCACGCGGCCTGGCGATCGATACCTACGCGAAAAAGCGCGAGGAATTCCCCGACTTCACGCAGTTCTGGTTCGAAACCCCGGATAAAAATGCCACGCGCTTTGTGGTCTACGCCCTGCTCGACTCGCCGAGCGCCACCGGCGCCTACCGTTTCGATATCGACTGCCAGGCCAACCAGGTGGTCATGGCAATCGACGCCCATATCAATGCGCGCACCGCCATCGAACAACTGGGCATCGCGCCGATGACCAGCATGTTCAGTTGCGGCACCCACGAGCGGCGCATGTGCGACACCATCCACCCGCAGATCCACGACTCGGACCGCCTGGCAATGTGGCGCGGCAACGGCGAGTGGATCTGCCGCCCGCTGAACAACCCGGCCAAGCTGCAATTCAATGCGTTCGCCGACACCGACCCGAAAGGCTTCGGCCTGGTGCAGACCGACCATGAATTCGCCAGCTACCAGGACACCGTCGACTGGTACAGCAAGCGCCCAAGCCTGTGGGTCGAACCGACCACCGCGTGGGGCGAAGGCTCGATCGACCTGCTGGAGATCCCGACCACCGGCGAAACCCTGGACAACATAGTGGCCTTCTGGACCCCGAAAAAACCGGTGGCCGCCGGTGATTCACTCAACTATGGCTACAAGTTGTACTGGAGCGCCCTGCCACCGGTGAGCACGCCGTTGGCGCAAGTCGACGCCACGCGTTCAGGCATGGGCGGCTTCACCGAAGGCTGGGCACCGGGCGAACATTACCCGCCAGTCTGGGCGCGGCGGTTTGCCGTGGACTTCAAGGGCGGCGGCCTGGATCGCCTGGCAGCCGGCACCGGGATCGAGCCGGTGGTGACCTGTTCCCACGGCGAGGTGAAAGACTTCAGCGTGCTGGTGCTCGACAGCATCAAGGGCTATCGCATCCTCTTCGACTGGTACCCGACCAGCGACAGCGTGGAGCCAGTGGAACTGCGCCTGTTTATCCGCACGCAGGACCGCACCTTGAGTGAAACCTGGTTGTATCAGTACTTCCCGCCGGCACCGGAGCAGCGTAAATACACCTGACACCGTGACCGACCATGTGAGCGCGGGCTTGCCCGCCCCCACATGGGGTCACAGCCCGCTCAGAACCGCGACACACTCTTCATCGCCCCAATCAAATAGCGCATCGCCACCTGATCGTTCTCGGTCAAGGCGCGATACTGCGCGAGCAATTCAGCTTCATCGGAACTCAACCTTCGGGCACGCAAGGACACCCTGCGGGTCAGAAAAGACGCCACCACACCCGCTACACCATAGGACTTGGCCATGGACTGTTTCTCCTGATATCGATCAAAAACTCCGTGTGCCCATTACCCGCCTGCCGTGAAGCGCAATGCCTCGGTAGACAAACCGACTGGCTCCCTGGGCCAGAAATCAGGCGTACTCTAAGCGTAGAAACAATCTCATGACGTGTGGGATTTTTTTAGAGTATTCACTTAAATAATTGGGTCAGGAATAAATACCTACAGCCCTATCCCACAGCGCCTGGCAAAAAAAACCCACCGGATAAGGGTGGGTTTTGTTGGAACCTAAGAAGGCTCAATCCCTGAGATCAGACTCATGAATCGGCTGCTCCCGATGGGTCGCCCGCTGGTACTGGGCCGGCCAGGTCGCCTTGCGCCCGCCCAGGTCATCGTCGGCATGCAATGGCCAATACGGGTCACGCAGCAGCTCGCGGGCGAGGAAGATGATATCGGCCTGGCAGGTGCGCAGGATGTGTTCGGCCTGGGCCGGCTCGGTAATCATGCCCACGGTGCCGGTAGCGATGCCCGACTCTTTGCGCACACGCTCGGCAAACCGCGTCTGGTAGCCGGGGCCGATGGGGATCTCGGCGTTGGCGGCGGTGCCGCCGGAGGACACGTCGATCAGGTCGACTCCCAAAGCTTTCAGGCGACGTGCCAGTTCCACGGTTTCATCGGGGTTCCAGCCGTCCTCCACCCAATCGGTGGCTGACACCCGCACAAACAGCGGCAGGTCTTGCGGCCAGACTTCGCGCACCGCTTCGGTGACTTGCAGCACCAGGCGGATACGGTTTTCAAAGGTGCCGCCGTACTGGTCCTGACGCTGATTGCTGATGGGCGAGAGGAATTGATGCAGCAGGTAACCGTGAGCGGCGTGGATCTCCACCACTTTGAAACCGGCGGTCAACGCGCGCTTGGCGGCGGCGACGAAGTCGGCGATCACTTGCTCGATCTGCGCCTCGTCCAGCGGCCGGGGTTGCGTATGGTTCGGGTCAAAGGCAATCGGCGAGGGCCCCACCGGCACCCAGCCGCCGTCTTGCGGCTTGAGGCTGCCGTGTTTGCCGATCCACGGCCGATGGGTGCTGGCTTTGCGCCCGGCGTGAGCCAGTTGAATCCCGGCCACGGCGCCCTGGGCAGTGATAAAGCGCGTGATACGTTGCAGCGGGGCGATCTGTGCGTCGTTCCACAGGCCCAGGTCTTCGGCGGTGATACGGCCCTCGGCGGTCACGGCGGTGGCTTCGGTGAAAATCAGCCCCGCCCCGCCGACAGCGCGGCTGCCGAGGTGGACCAGGTGCCAGTCGTTGGCCAGGCCATCGACGCTGGAGTACTGGCACATCGGCGACACGGCAATGCGATTGAGCAGGGTCAATTGGCGCAGGGTATACGGTTCGAGCAACTGACTCATGGCGCACCTCTTCTTGGCTTTTTGGGCACTTCTGTAGGAGCGCGCTTGCTCGCGAAAGCCTCATGGGCGCCGCGTTTATCCAGGATCGACGCGTTACCGTTAAGGTTTTTCGCGGGCAAGCCCGCTCCTACACAACAGTGCTTAGAGCCTAGTCGACAACGGGGGATTGCACAGGGTTCAGAAGACAAAGCGGGAGCCGATTGCCGGCTCCCGTCCAACAACCGCTTACATTTCGACCTGGGTGCCCAGCTCGATCACCCGGTTGACCGGGAGTTTGAAGAACCGCAGGTTGCCGTTGGCATTCTTCAACATGAACGCGAACAAGCCTTCGCGCCAACGGGCCATGCCTTTGATGCGCGAGGCGATGACCGTTTCGCGGCTGAGGAAGTACGTGGTACGCATCGGGCTGAAATCCAGATCATCCAGGTGGCACAGCTTCAGCGCTTCGGGCACGTCCGGCTCATCGGTGAAACCGAAGTGCAGGATCACGCGGAAGAACCCTTCGCCGTAGGCATCCACCTCGAAGCGCCGTGCGGCGGGAACGCGGGGAATGTCTTCGTAGACCACCGTCAGCAACACCACTTGCTCGTGCAACACCTGGTTATGCAGCAGGTTATGCAACAGCGCATGGGGCACCGCGTCGGGCCGCGCGGTGAGGAACACCGCGGTGCCCTGCACGCGATGGGGCGGCTGCACGCGGATACTGCTGATAAAGATCGGCAGCGGCAGGCCGCCCTCGTCGAGGCGGTCCATCAGCAGTTCCTTGCCGCGTTTCCACGTCGTCATCAGGATAAACAGCACAATCCCCGCCAATACCGGGAATGCACCGCCCTGGACGATTTTCGGCACGTTGGCGGCGAAGAACAGCCCGTCGACCAACAGGAAACCGATCAGCACCGGAATCGCCAACACCGGTGGCCATTTCCACAGCAACAGCATCACTGCCGACACCAGGATGCTGGTGATCAGCATGGTGCCGGTCACCGCCACGCCGTAGGCCGAAGCCAGCGCGTTGGACGACTCGAAGCCCAGCACCAGCAGGATCACGCCGACCATCAGCGACCAATTCACCGCGCCGATATAGATCTGGCCCTGTTCGGCGCTGGACGTATGCTGAATGTGCATGCGCGGGATGTAACCCAGTTGGATCGCCTGACGGGTCAGGGAGAACGCGCCGGAAATCACCGCCTGGGACGCAATCACCGTGGCCAGGGTAGACAACACCACCAACGGAATCAGCGCCCAGCTCGGTGCGAGCAGGTAGAACGGGTTACGCGCCGCTTCGGGGTTTTCCAGCAGCAACGCACCTTGGCCGAAATAGTTGAGCACCAGCGCCGGCAGCACCAGGGCGAACCAGGCACGGGCAATGGGTTTGCGCCCGAAGTGGCCCATGTCGGCGTACAGCGCTTCGGCACCGGTCAATGCCAGCACCACGGCGCCGAGAATCGCCACACCCATGCCAGGGTGGACCATGAAGAAACGCACACCCCACACCGGGTTCAATGCGTTGAGCACTTCCGGATGCTGGCTGATGCCATGCACGCCCAGGCCCGCCAGCACCAGGAACCACAACACCATGACCGGCCCGAACAGCTTGCCGATACGGTCGGTGCCATGTTTCTGGATCAGGAACAGCCCCACCAGCACCACCAGCGACAGCGGTACGACCCAGCGTTCAAGCCCTTCGAAGGCCAGTTCCAGGCCTTCTACCGCCGAGAGCACCGAGATTGCCGGGGTGATCATGCTGTCGCCGTAAAACAGCGCAGCGCCGATCAACCCGAGAATCACCAGCACCGAACGCAGCTTCGGATACGGCGACGCCGCTCGCCGCGCCAAGGCGGTGAGGGCCATGATGCCGCCCTCGCCCTGGTTGTCGGCGCGCAGGATGAACAACACGTACTTGATCGAAACGACCCAGATCAGCGACCAGAAGATCAGCGCCAGGATCCCGAAGACTCCGTCCTGGTTGACCTGAACCCCATACCCTCCACCGAACACCTCTTTAAGGGTATAGAGCGGGCTGGTCCCGATATCGCCATAAACCACCCCGACCGCTGCCACCAGCATGCCAATCGGCTTGGCATTGGAATGCTCGGCACCCGCTGCCTGACTACTTGCCTGACCCATCAACCACTCCTGCCCTATGACCTGAGGTCTCTTATAAACAACGCATCTAAGCTGACCTTAGCATGCGCTGTTTTACTTCTCGTAACAGACGTTTTGTTGACCCAAGGATTTCACCCGTTCGCAACGGCGCGAAGCATAGCGCAGCACTCGTCGTATTTCCCTGCATAAAGCTGGTCAAGTGCGTTGCCCGTCGCTAGAATTGCGCACTTTTTGATCAGAGGCACAAAAGCATGCTCTTTTACGAGCGCGCTAAGTGCCCGTCTACCGCCTTGTCGTGCCCGACTGGCGGCGTCATTCAATACCGAGGTTAGACATGTCCACCACCATCGCAAAAGCCAACCCCAAGGTCGGCTTTGTTTCCCTGGGCTGCCCGAAGGCTCTGGTCGACTCCGAACGCATCCTGACGCAACTGCGCATGGAAGGTTATGACGTCGTGTCCACTTACCAGGACGCGGACGTGGTGGTGGTCAACACCTGTGGCTTCATCGACTCGGCCAAGGCGGAATCCCTGGAAGTGATCGGCGAGGCCATCAAGGAAAACGGCAAGGTCATCGTCACCGGCTGCATGGGCGTGGAAGAAGGCAATATCCGCAACGTACACCCGAGCGTGCTGGCCGTGACCGGCCCGCAGCAGTACGAGCAGGTGGTCAACGCCGTGCATCAGGTGGTGCCGCCGCGCCAGGACCACAACCCGCTGATCGACCTGGTGCCGCCGCAAGGCATCAAGCTGACCCCGCGCCACTACGCGTACCTGAAGATTTCCGAAGGCTGCAACCACAGTTGCAGCTTCTGCATCATCCCGTCGATGCGCGGCAAGCTGGTCAGCCGCCCGGTGGGCGATGTGCTGGACGAAGCCCAGCGCCTGGTCAAATCCGGCGTTAAAGAACTGCTGGTGATCTCCCAGGACACCAGCGCCTACGGCGTCGACGTGAAATACCGCACCGGTTTCTGGAACGGCGCGCCGGTGAAAACCCGCATGACCGAGCTGTGCGAAGCCTTGAGCAGCCTGGGCGTGTGGGTGCGCCTGCACTACGTGTACCCGTACCCGCACGTGGACGAGCTGATCCCGTTGATGGCCGCCGGCAAGATCCTGCCGTACCTGGACATCCCGTTCCAGCACGCCAGCCCGAAAGTGCTCAAGGCCATGAAACGCCCGGCCTTCGAAGACAAGACCCTGGCGCGCATCAAGAACTGGCGCGAGATCTGCCCGGAACTGATCATCCGTTCGACCTTCATCGTCGGCTTCCCGGGCGAAACCGAAGAAGACTTCCAGTACCTGCTCGACTGGCTGACCGAAGCCCAACTGGACCGCGTCGGCTGCTTCCAGTACTCGCCGGTCGAAGGCGCCCCGGCCAACCTGCTGGACCTGGCCGTAGTACCGGATGACGTCAAGCAAGACCGTTGGGAGCGCTTCATGGCGCACCAGCAGGCGATCAGCTCGGCGCGCCTGCAACTGCGCATCGGCAAGGAAATCGAAGTGCTGATCGACGAAGTCGACGAGCAAGGCGCCGTAGGCCGCTGCTTCTTCGACGCCCCGGAAATCGACGGTAACGTATTTATCGACGATGCCAGCGGTTTGAAGCCGGGTGACAAGGTCTGGTGCACCGTGACCGATGCCGACGAATACGACCTGTGGGCCGAAAAGCGCGACTGATCGCATCAGGCGCGGATAAAAAAGTGAAAAAGCCCTGCTTCTGGACAAGATGCGGGGCTTTTTTAGGTCTATCGTTTTGCCCATCGACACCGAACATCCACAAAGGGCAGCGGGCATGCGTCAGCATTCGGTTATCCACACCCCTAAAACCAGCGACTACGCCGAGTTGGCGCGGATCTGGGAGGCGTCGGTGCGCGCCACCCACGACTTTCTGCCGGACAGCTACATCACGCTGCTGAAAAACCTGGTGCTGACCCGCTACCTCGATGCGGTGATGCTGATCTGCACCAAGGACACGCGCCAGCGCATCACCGGGTTCGCCGGGGTGGCCGCGGGCAAGGTCGAGATGCTGTTCATCGACCCGCAGCACCGTGGCCAGGGCCTCGGCCGGCAATTGCTGCGTTACGCGATCGAGCGCATGAACGCCGATGAGCTGGACGTCAACGAACAGAACCCGCAGGCGCTGGGCTTTTACTTCAAGCAAGGCTTTGAAGTCATCGGCCGCACGGAGCATGATGGCCTGGGGCAGCCTTATCCGCTGCTGCACATGCGTTTGCGCCAGGTTCAGCAAGAGGCGCGTCAGGGCTAAATGAAATGGGGCCGGGATTAACCGCGCCCACACAGGTACAATAGCGGCCCCCTTTTGCTACGGCCCTTGTCATGACTGACCCCATACGCCTCTCCAAACGCCTTATCGAACTGGTCGGTTGCTCCCGTCGGGAGGCTGAGCTGTTTATCGAAGGCGGCTGGGTCTCGGTGGACGGTGAAGTGATCGACGAGCCACAGTTCAAGGTCACCACCCAGAAGGTCGAACTGGACCCCGAGGCCAAGGCCACCGCGCCAGAGCCTGTGACCATCCTGCTGCACGCGCCGGTGGGCGTGGATGCCGAGACGGCAATGGCGTCGATCAGCGCCGAAACGCTGTCGGAAGAACACCGCTTCAGCAAGCGCCCGCTCAAGGGCCACTTCCTGCGCCTGACCGCCAGCGCTGACCTGCAAGCCAAGGCCAGCGGCCTGCTGGTGTTCACCCAGGATTGGAAGATTCTGCGCAAACTGACCGCCGATGCCGCCAAGATCGAGCAGGAATACGTGGTGGAGGTCGAAGGTGACATGGTTGCTCACGGCCTGAACCGCCTCAACCATGGCCTGACCTACAAAGGCAAAGAGCTGCCGCCGGTGAAAGCCAGCTGGCAGAACGAAAACCGCCTGCGCTTTGCGATGAAAAACCCGCAACCGGGGGTGATCGCCTTGTTCTGCGAAGCTGTCGGCTTGAAAGTCATCGCCATCCGTCGTATCCGCATCGGCGGCGTGTCCATCGGCAAGGTGCCGGTCGGCCAATGGCGTTACCTGTCCGGCAAAGAGAAGTTCTGAGCCACTCCCCCTTTTTCGACACCGCCTGCGTGGGCGGTGTCCACCGTTGAAAACCAGGATTGCCCACCATGATTCACAACGACGTACTGCGCAGCGTGCGCTACATGCTCGACATCAGCGACAACAAGATGGTCGATCTGATCAAACTCGGCGGCATGGACGTGACCAAGGAAGACCTGCTGACTTACCTCAAGAAAGACGAGGAAGAAGGCTTTGTGTTCTGCCCGGACGAAGTCATGGCGCACTTCCTTGACGGCCTGGTGATTTTCAAGCGCGGCAAGGACGACAGCCGTCCGCCGCAACCGATCGAAACCCCGGTGACCAACAACATCATCCTCAAGAAGCTGCGCGTGGCCTTCGAACTGAAGGAAGACGACATGCACGCCATCCTCAAGGCGGCCGAGTTCCCGGTGTCCAAGCCTGAGCTGAGCGCGCTGTTCCGCAAGTTCGGCCACACCAATTACCGCACCTGCGGCGACCAGTTGCTGCGCAACTTCCTCAAGGGCCTGACCCTGCGGGTTCGCGCGTAAGCCATGAGTTACCAGGTCTCGCCCGTCGGCTTCGTGCGCTCCTGCTTCAAGGAGAAGTTCGCCATCCCGCGCCAACCGCAACTGGCGCCTGCCGCCCGCGGCGTGCTGGAGCTGGTCGCGCCGTTCGACCACGGCGAGGCGGTGCAGGGCCTGGAGCAGGTCAGCCATGTGTGGCTGCTGTTTCTGTTCCACCAGGCCCTGGAAGACAAACCCCGCCTGAAAGTGCGCCCGCCCCGTCTGGGCGGCAATAAGTCCATGGGCGTGTTTGCCACCCGTGCGACCCATCGGCCCAACGGGATTGGCCAGTCGGTGGTGAAGCTGGACAAGGTCGAACCGGGCCGGTTGTGGATCTCCGGGATCGATCTGCTCGATGGCACGCCGGTGCTGGATATCAAGCCGTATGTGCCGTATGCCGACATTGTCGACAACGCCGCCAACGGCATCGCCAATGGCACGCCGCCACTGATTCCCGTGCAGTGGCTGAAGACGGCTCTGCACCAGGCGCAAGACCACGCTCAGCGCCTTGCTGAACCGCTGGTGGCGTTGATCGAACAGTGTTTGGCGCAAGACCCGCGGCCGGCCTATCAAACGCCCGGGCCCGAGCGGGAATATGGCGCGCAGTTCTGGGACGTGGATGTGCGCTGGCACTATCCCGAGGCGGGCGTCATCTGTGTGCTGGAAGTGATTGCAGCTAAATAAACCAAAAACCAATGTGGGAGGGAGCTTGCTCCCGATAGCGGCGGGTCAGTCACCGGATGCATTGACTGACACTCAGCAATCGGGAGCAAGCTCCCTCCCACATTTTTTTGACCGCGTTTACTTCTCGACGAAGGCGCGTTCGATCAGGTAGTCACCCGGCTCACGCATGCGTGGCGAAACTTTCAGGCCGAAGCTGTTCAACACTTCGCTGGTCTCGTCCAACATGCTTGGGCTGCCGCACAGCATGGCGCGGTCGTCCTGGGGGTTGATCGGTGGCAGGCCGATATCGCGGAACAGCTTGCCACTGCGCATCAGGTCGGTCAGACGGCCTTGGTTTTCGAACGGCTCGCGGGTCACGGTGGGGTAGTAGATCAACTTTTCACGCAGGGCTTCGCCGAAGAATTCATTCTGCGGCAGGTGCTTGGTGATGAATTCGCGGTAGGCGACTTCGTTGACGTAACGCACGCCGTGGCACAGGATCACTTTTTCGAAACGCTCGTAGGTTTCCGGGTCCTGGATCACGCTCATAAATGGCGCAAGGCCGGTACCGGTGCTGAGCAGGTAGAGGTGTTTACCCGGCTTCAAATCGTCAAGCACCAGGGTGCCTGTCGGTTTTTTGCTGATGATGATCTCGTCGCCTTCCTTCAGATGCTGCAACTGGGAAGTCAGCGGGCCATCAGGCACCTTGATGCTGAAGAACTCCAGATGCTCTTCCCAGTTCGGGCTGGCAATCGAATAAGCGCGCATGAGCGGGCGGCCGTTGGGTTGTTGCAGGCCGATCATCACGAACTGACCGTTCTCGAAGCGCAAGCCCGGATCGCGGGTGCACTTGAAGCTGAACAGAGTGTCGTTCCAGTGATGAACACTGAGGACACGCTCGTGGTTCATGTTGCTCATGTACGGGGGACTCCTGGAGATGGGTCTGCGCCAAAATGATAAGTGCGCAATTGCACAGCATTCTAATGGCGGCGACAATATCTGTTAACTGGATTATTAAGATAAGGGTTATCGGTTATATCGATATGCGATTTACTCTCCGTCAGCTGCAAGTCTTCGTCGCCGTCGCCCAGCAGGAAAGCGTCTCACGCGCTGCTGGCCTTCTGGCCTTATCTCAATCCGCCGCCAGCACCTCAATCACCGAGCTGGAGCGTCAATCCAGCTGCCAGTTATTCGACCGGGCGGGTAAACGCCTGAGCCTCAACGCCCTCGGCCGTCAGTTGTTGCCCCAGGCGGTAGCCCTGCTGGACCAGGCCAAGGAGATCGAAGACCTGCTCAACGGCAAGTCTGGCTTCGGTTCACTGGCCGTCGGCGCCACGCTGACCATCGGCAATTACCTGGCCACGCTGCTGATCGGCAGCTTCATGCAGCAGCACCCCGAGAGCCAGGTGAAGCTGCACGTGCAGAACACTGCACATATCGTGCACCAGGTTGCGCATTATGAAATTGACTTGGGTCTAATCGAAGGCGACTGCAGCCACCCGGATATCGAAGTGCAGACCTGGGTGGAAGATGAGCTGGTGGTATTTTGCGCGCCTCAGCATCACCTGGCCCAGCGCGGTGTCGCCAGCATGGAAGAATTGACCCACGAAGCGTGGATCCTGCGCGAACAGGGCTCGGGCACGCGCCTGACCTTTGATCAGGCCATGCGCCATCATCGCAGCGCGCTGAACATTCGCCTCGAGCTGGAACACACCGAAGCGATCAAGCGTGCGGTGGAGTCGGGGCTGGGGATTGGCTGCATTTCCCGGCTGGCGCTGCGCGATGCTTTCCGCCGCGGCAGCCTGGTGCCGGTAGAAACCCCGGACCTGGACCTGGCCCGGCAGTTCTACTTCATCTGGCACAAGCAGAAGTACCAGACCTCGGCGATGCGCGAGTTTCTCGAGCTGTGCCGCGCCTTCACCGCCGGGGTTCAGCGCAGCGACGAAATCGTGCTGCCGAACATTGCCTGAGGCTTAGATCAGGATCACGGCCCACACCAGGGTGATCATGGTCAGTGCCACGAATTGCGCGGCGCTGCCCATGTCCTTGGCGTTTTTCGACAGTGGGTGACGGTCCAGGGAAATGCGGTCGATGGCCGCTTCCACGGCCGAGTTGAGCAACTCGACGATCAACGCAAGCAGGCACACCGCGATCAACAGCGCCCGTTCGACGCGGCTGACATGCAGGAAAAAACTCAGCGGGATCAGGATGACGTTCAGCAACACCAACTGACGGAACGCCGCCTCACCGGTGAAGGCTGCGCGCAGGCCATCCAGGGAATAGCCCCCTGCGTTGAAGATACGTTTGATACCGGTTTGACCCTTGAAAGGCGACATAAATGTAGGCAACTGAACCAAAGAAGTGGGAAAACTAGATCACGCGAAGTCAAAAAAGCGTGAATCGGCAATAGCTTAATGCTGCGAAATTGACTCAAGTTGTTGCAAGAGCAACGCCGCCTGGGTTCGCGTTCGCACCCCCAGCTTGCGAAAGATCGCGGTGACATGGGCCTTGATGGTCGCTTCCGACACGCTCAACTCGTAAGCGATCTGCTTGTTCAACAAGCCTTCGCAGACCATGGTGAGCACCCGGAACTGCTGGGGCGTCAAGCTGGCCAGACCATCGCGGGCAGCCTTGGCTTCGTCGGACACGTTGATCTCTTCAAACGCTTGCGGCGGCCAGGACACATCGCCCTCCAGCACCGCGCGCACGGCTTTCTGGATCTCTTCCATGGAGCTCGACTTGGGAATGAAACCGCTGGCGCCAAACTCCTTGGAGCGCACCACCACATCGGCTTCTTCCTGAGCCGAGACCATCACCACGGGAATCTGCGGGTATTGCCCGCGCAACAGCACCAGCCCCGAAAACCCGTAGGCGCCAGGCATGTTCAGGTCGAGCAGCACCAGGTCCCAGTCGGATTTTTCGGTGAGGCAGGTTTCCAGCTCGGCAATGCTGGCCACTTCAACCAGACGGACATCGGGGCCCAAGCCCAGCGTTACTGCCCGATGCAGTGCATTGCGAAACAGCGGGTGGTCATCAGCTATCAGGATTTCGTATGTGGCCATTGATTAAATGATCCTGTTTTTTATGGCAGCCCTGATGGGTTCAGGGTTCGCCAATACACAAGGTAACGGCCAGGCAGCCATCACCACAGGGCATGCTCAACGTCAAAAGCACCTGAAACGACGTTGGAAATTCACGGTTGCGCCCTGATCGGCGCCCAGCATGCCCAGCGCAGCCTGGGTGGTCAAGCACTACGCCAATGGGCAGTTTAGCGGTTGTCGGATTTACGGTGCCATCATGCAAACGTCGTCTGGTTATACCGCCGGGATGTAGGGCGCTAGACGAGTATGGACGATATCCGTCGAGTCCAGCGGTAACTGGAACTTGGCGGCCAGATAATGGGTGCTGAACACGTCGAGGTAAGCGTCCAGCACTTCGCTGGCCGCGCCGTCGTCGGCCAGCTCCAGGCACAGCGCGGCGACTTCGGCGGTGCAGAAATGATCATCCCGCTTGGAACGACGCAGTTTGTAGCGCGACAACTGCTCGGGGGCCAGGCTGAGGACCGGCAAATGCTCCAAATAGGGACTTTTGCGGAACATCTTGCGCGCTTCGCTCCACGTGCCGTCCAGCAGGATAAACAGCGGGCGCTTGCCCTCCCCCACCTTGACCTCACTGACAACCCGTTCCGGCGCGACGAATTCGCCGGGGAACACGATGTAGGGTTGCCACTGCGGGTCAGCCAGCAAAGTGAGCAGCCCGGGGTCGACCTCGGTGCGTGACCAGGCGAACGCGCTGGTGTCGTCAATCACATCGGCGATCAGCCAGCCGGTGTTGCTGGGCTTCATCGGTTCGACGTCGTGCATCAACAGGCACATTGCAGACCGGGCCTGGACCTTGGGCCGCCAGGCACACAAGCAATACGCGGGGATCACCCGACAGCCGGGGCAGCGCTCGGCACGCGACCCCCGATTGACGAAAGGCCTGATGGCGCGCGCCAGGCGCTGGGTACGCAGACGAGAGACGGCGTGGCTCATCGGATGCGCCGCACGGAAAGGAAAATCGACACTGGGGGAACTCGAGGAAGGCTTAAGTGGCCGCAGTTTACCAGAGCCACACGCACTTCCCAGCAATACGCCTGGCTGTACCGGCCAGGGCTCACCTATAATTGCGCGCCACTGAACGCACAGCCCAGTGGCTGGTCTATGCACCAGTAACCGAATCAGGAGAGTTTCATGCTGCGTTCCATGCTGCGTTCCATGCTGCGTCTTGTCGCCCCATCCGTCGCCCTCGCGCTGGTCTTGCCTGTTGGCGCCCAGGCGGCCTCGCTGCTGGAGGCCCAAATGAACAAGAAGCTGCAAAGCGTCGCGGCTGAAAGCAACAAAGACCTGCCCCGGGAAATCGATGAAAAAACCCTGGAAGTCGCCTACACCGTTGAAGGCATGCAGTTGATCGATCACCTCAGCGTGCTGCCCGATCGTGCCGAACAGATGCGTGCCAACCCCAAGGCGGTGTATTTCCAGCTCGGACAAAGCGTGTGCCTGAACCACGGCTACCGCGAGCTGATGGCCAAGGGCGCGGTGATGCGCTACGAGATCACCGAAAACAAGACCAACCGCCCGGTGGCTTCGGTGAAATTCGTCGAAGCAGACTGCCCGGCACCGACTGCGGCGAAGAAGAAAAAGTAACTCGCGCATGCCCCCCCGCGCGCTGCTGTCCAGTGGCGCGCAATTCCCTCGTTTGTGTTTGCCGCCGAACGCTGCACGCTGTGACGCGAGACCAATAAGCGGTTGCCAGCCAAGGGTTTTTCGGCCCATGATCGTCTCATTCCCACAACCCGCTCAGCCCAGTTCCCATGCTGTTCTGTAACATTTTCAGGGCAAAACAGAGTTGTCCTCCTGCCATGTGCAGTGCAAAGGTTTTTAAATCACAAGGAACATACAGAGTCGCGCTTTGCCGCTTGGCGAACACTGTGCAATGCCATGGGCATGCAGCGACACATGCAGTGTCGTGGCCACGGACGAATATTTCGCCGCCCGCCCAGGCTCTGTGAAGAAGGAGAAGTTGAATGCCTTACGAACCGAATGACCGCCTGCTCCAGCATTTTGAAGCAAACGGGGTCGACCTCACGCAGCAGGTCGAAGCTCAACTCCAGTTGATCGCACCCAACAGCCCGAATATCCCCCTTTATCGCGACATGATCCTCACCGCGCTACGCATGGCACAGGACGACCGCAGCCGCTGGAACGCCAAAATCACCTTGCAAGCCATCCGCGAACTGGACCACGCCTTCCGCGTGCTGGAACAGTTCAAGGGGCGGCGCAAAGTCACGGTGTTCGGCTCGGCGCGCACGCCGGTGGAAAGCCCGCTCTATGCCCTGGCCCGGGAAGTGGGCGCGGCACTGGCGCGCTCCGATCTGATGGTGATCACCGGCGGCGGCGGCGGGATCATGGCCGCCGCCCACGAAGGTGCCGGCCTGGAGCACAGCCTGGGCTTCAACATTACCCTGCCGTTCGAACAGCATGCCAACCCGACCATCGACGGCACCGAGAACCTGCTGTCGTTCCACTTCTTCTTTACGCGCAAGCTGTTCTTCGTCAAGGAGGCCGATGCGCTGGTGTTGTGCCCCGGCGGTTTCGGCACCCTGGATGAAGCGCTTGAAGTACTGACGCTGATCCAGACCGGCAAGAGCCCACTGGTGCCGGTGGTGTTACTCGATGCGCCAGGTGGCGGTTTCTGGCAAGGCGCCCTGGACTTTATCCGCAGCCAGTTGGAAGCCAATCGCTATGTGCTGCCTACCGACCTGAAGCTGATGCGCCTGGTGTACAGCGCTGAAGCTGCGGTGGACGAGATCAACCAGTTTTATGCCAACTTCCACTCTACCCGCTGGCTGAAGCGTGAGTTTGTGATACGCATGAATCATCCGCTCAGTGAGCGGGCGCTGGCTCAGGTGCAAAAAGAGTTCGCCAGCCTGCGACTGAGTGGAGACTTCCAGCAGCTCGCCTACACCGGAGAAGAGCACGATGAGCCGCAGTTCAGTCATCTGACGCGACTGGTGTTCAACTTCAACGGGCGTGATCAGGGTCGGTTGCGGGAGTTGGTGGACTACATCAACTTGCCGGAGAACTGGGCGCAGGCTCAGGGCAAGACACAACAACGGGTGGCGCCGGAGCCGGCGTGATTTTTGAGCAAAAAAAAAGGCCCGCTATTTTCATAGCGGGCCTTTTATTTTTTGCGTTGTTCAGTCGTCCATGTCCCGACCGCTGAACAACCGATTGATCATTTCCATCGAAAACCCGCGATAACTCAGGAAGCGCCCTTGTTTCGCGCGTTCCCTGGCATCAATCGGAAGATGCCCAGAAAACTTGCGACGCCAGGTATCTTCCAGCTGTGACTGCCAGCTGATACCGCACTCGCGCAGGGCAAGGTCGATGTCGGCGCGTTGCAGGCCGCGCTGGCTCAGCTCTTCACGAATTCGCGCCGGGCCGTAGCCGGAGCGCGCTCGGTAGGACACAAAACTTTCGAGGTAACGGGCTTCCGACAGCAGCCCTTCTTCCGTCAACCGGTCGAGGGCAGTGTCGATCATCTCAGCGGACGCACCGCGCTGACGCAGTTTACGCGTCAGTTCGACTCGACCATGCTCGCGACGCGCGAGCAGGTCCATCGCAGTGCGCCGAACGGCGACGAGTGTATCCAGCACAACGGTCATCGTTTGCTTCAGACGTCAGTGTCGACTTCTTCCATTTCGTCAACCGGCGCACGGTTGGCTGCTGCTTTCACGTCCGGCGCGGGGGTCAGCAGCTTGTCGCGGATCTGCTTCTCAAGCGCGGCGGCGACATCCGGGTTGTCCGCCAGGAACTTGGCCGAGTTGGCCTTGCCCTGACCGATCTTGCTGCCGTTGTAGGCATACCAGGCACCGGATTTCTCGACGAAACCGTGCAGCACGCCCAGGTCGATCATCTCGCCGTTCAGGTAGATACCCTTGCCGTAGAGAATCTGGAACTCAGCCTGACGGAATGGCGGGGCCACTTTGTTCTTAACGACTTTGACGCGGGTTTCGCTACCGACAACCTCGTCACCTTCCTTCACCGCGCCGGTACGGCGGATGTCCAGACGGACCGACGCGTAGAACTTCAGCGCGTTACCACCGGTGGTGGTTTCCGGGCTGCCGAACATGACGCCGATCTTCATCCGGATCTGGTTGATGAAGATCACCAGGCAGTTGGCGTTCTTGATGTTACCGGTGATTTTACGCAGCGCCTGGGACATCAGACGGGCCTGCAGGCCGACGTGCATGTCGCCCATTTCGCCTTCGATTTCAGCTTTTGGCACCAGGGCCGCCACGGAGTCGACCACGATCACGTCGATGGCGTTGGAGCGCACCAGCATGTCGGTGATTTCCAGGGCTTGCTCACCGGTGTCCGGCTGGGAAACCAGCAGGTCGTCAACATTCACGCCCAGCTTGCCGGCGTATTCAGGGTCCAGGGCGTGCTCGGCGTCGACGAACGCGCAGGTCGCGCCCATCTTTTGCGCCTGGGCAATCACCGACAGCGTCAGGGTGGTTTTACCGGAAGATTCAGGACCGTAGATTTCAACGATACGGCCTTTTGGCAGGCCGCCAATGCCGAGCGCGATGTCCAGACCCAGAGAGCCAGTGGAAATAGCCGGGATCGCCTGACGGTCGTGATCGCCCATACGCATTACGGCACCCTTGCCGAATTGACGTTCGATCTGACCCAGGGCCGCAGCCAAGGCTTTCTTCTTGTTCTCGTCCATTAAAGTCCTCACGTAATCAATAAGGCCTGACGGCCAACACCTGTATAAGTAGACAGTATTGTTCCACAAAGATCGGAGATCGCCTACCCCTGATTTTCTATTTCTGCTGCAGCTCGTCGCAACAAGCCCTCTAGCGCGGCCTTTACCGTTTGTCGGCGGACCTCATCGCGGTTGCCGGGGAAGTGCTGGCGCTCGGCCGTGACCTCGTCACCCACGCCGAACGCCAGCCATACCGTGCCCACCGGTTTTTCCGGCGAGCCGCCATCGGGCCCGGCCACGCCGCTGACCGCCACGGCAAAGCGCGCCAGGCTTTTTTCCTGGGCGCCCCTGACCATGGCCTCCACCACCTCACGGCTGACCGCCCCCACTTTGCCGAACAGTGCCTCCGGCACATCCAGCTGCCGAGTTTTCTGCCGGTTGGAATAGGTGACATATCCCGCCTCGAACCACGCCGAACTCCCCGGTATGCGCGTGATGGCTTCGGCGATGCCGCCGCCGGTACAGGACTCGGCGGTGGTGACGTGGGCATTGAGCACCTGTAGACGTCGACCCAGTTCAGCGGCCAGTTGGGTGATTTCTTTCACGGAGGTCTCCTGGAATGAGCGGGCATTGGCCTACCCTACATGAGCCCATCGGCCATGCAAGTTGCAGCGTGCATCAGGACACTAACGCACAATGGCCCGCACATACGCCTGACAGGCGCGCAAGGCGATCACGGCGTTATCCGCGTCGTCGGTGATGGCGATAATTCGCTGAGCATGCGCCGGGTCAAGTCGGGCTCGCGTGGCTGCATGAACCACGCCGCCGGCGGCGGTGGCGGCAGGCATTGCGCAACCACTGGCGCCGTCGCTGGCGTCGAGAAGGACTGACAACCGCACATCAGCAGTGGCCAGGCGATCGCGCAGAGCGGCCTGATTACGTTGTGCATCGCTCAACTCCCGAGCATGTTGTTGGTCAATGGCGCTGAGTTGTTGCTCCAGGGCCAGCCGTTTGTCCTGCTGCGCCTGTTGCTGGCGCAAAGCTACCTGGCTTTGCTGGCTGAGCGCCTGCGCCTGGGCCGCCGATTGCGCCTCAAGCTGCGCGCCATAACGCCAGGCTTGCACCTGCCACACGAGCGCGCTCAACAGGCACGCGCCGATCAGACGCCAGGCCGCTAGGAAACGCATAGCACCGCCTTCGCACGCGTCCACAAGCGCAAACGCTCCTCCAGGCCGTTGAGACCGCCGTTGATGCGTCGGGTGATGGTGGTGAACTGGTCGTTGTCCGCCAGTTCGTTCAGGCCGTTGCTTTGCCAGAACCAGGCGGCGGATTCGGCGGCCCATTGCGGCTGTTCCAACAGTTCCGGTTGCAGCAGCAGGCGCTCATCGCCAAACAGCGCTTGGCTGCAGATTAAATAGTTGCGACGCCCGGTGACCTGAATCAGCCCCCTGCCCCGGTACTTCTGGCCGTCGCCATCCGCTTCGGCGGTGTTACCCAGGCGAACGGCCAGGGTACCGGTGTCGTATTTGCTCAGGTATTGATCGCTGCCCAGTTCGCGGACGTAGCGCAATTCGCCGGATTCATGGCCAATTTGGGCGAGGCAGGCGGCGAGGCGTTTCGGATTGTCGATCGCGTAGCAAGCGAATGCCGCATTTAACGGGGATAGAAAAGTGCTCGCGCTGAGGCGGGCGCCCGGCATGATGTAAAGAAGCTGGGGCAGTGTTATCAGCATGGTGCCTACTCCGTAAAAGGTACTACGCCGACAACCCGCCGGCCGTGACCGAACTGCGATAGCCCGTCACCGGGTCACCGACATGCGTCACCTTGGTGATCGACCAGCGCCCCTGCATGTAGGAAGGCCAGGTGTCATCCAGCAGCAACAGCCCTTCGGCCGATAACAGCGGGTTCCCCGGACAATCGATCTGCAGCTTGAGGTCTTCACGGCCCACGCGGCGCAATTCACCCTCAGCCACCGCCCGCGCCTCGGCTTCGTTCTGGCAGCGCTGACGCAAGGTCTTGAAGGGCGCAACCCCGACCTGAACCACCCGCTGCTTGCCCGCGGCGGCATCCCACCAGGTGACGCGGCTGCCCTGGTATTTGGCGCGCGAGGTTTCGTCGAGCTTGGCGGTGATGAATGCTTGATCGCCGGGGCGATTGTCCTCGGTGACCGACAGTGTCACGTCCGGCAGTTGCTGGCCGGAGAGTGACTTGACCTGCCCGGCCTCGGCGAGCACGTACAGTTCGTTGATCGGTTTGGTGACGGCGCCATAACGTTTGGCAAGGCGGGTGATGAACGCCATGTCGCTTTCATTGGATTGGTCGATGTGGGCAATCGCAATGCCCTCCAACGCCGGTGCCACCCGCGGCGAATAGCCGTGGCGGCTGACCAGTTGGCGAAACAGCGCGCCCAGGGTGATCGGTCCATAACTGGCGGATCGACGCTGGCGGTAACCACTGGCATCGCCCGCGCTGAAGGGCGCCGCGGTGGCGACGATCATCAAGCGCATGGGAAACAGCACCGGCGTGCGCTGGGTAATGACAAATTCGCCTTTTTCCACCAAGCCGGACTCTTGATAACCGACACGCAAACCGATCTTGCCACTCAGACTGGGCAGGCCCTCCAGGCCCTCGATGTTGAGCGTCAGTTCAAGGCGGTCGGACTCAAGGCCCGCCGCGTCGGTATGGCTCCAGTGCATCAGACGTTGATTGAGCAGCGCCGCGTTGGCGCCATAGAACTCCACAATGGGCGTAAATCCCTGAGCCATGTAGCCTCCTTCTTAATCCCACGCCGAAACGAGGCGCAACGCCGCCGGCCGCGAAGCCATTTCGGGCACGATCACCCACACGCCAGCCGGCAGCACCGGGCCGTATTCAGCAAGCGTGGGGTTCAAGCGCCAGAGGGTTTCTTCCGCGGCGTCATCGCAACGCCCCAGCTCGCGGTAGAGCAGCAGGTTGACCGAATCACCGGCAATACTTCGCACTCTACGCATTGATGAATTCCTCCAATTCAAGGCTCCAGGTCATGAGCATGGCGGTACCGTCATCGATCACGTTGCTTTGGGTTTCCATCACCGAATTGATCCGCCACAGGCCCCAGTTGCGGCCAATGCCATCCACCAGAGGCAGCGGCACGCGTTGATTTTGCAGGGCGCGCAACTCGTCCAGGCGTTGCATGCCCACGCCGTACATCGCCGTGCCGCTGAAGGTGAGTTTTTCCAGCTTCTGGCCGTTCTGCCGCGACTGCGGTTTGCTCGCGATAATCGTCAGGTCAGCCCAGCCGCCGTCGCTGTTACGGGTCAGCGAGGAATAGGCAAACCCACGGGCGAGCCCAAAAATGAAATCGCCCAGCACCATCTGTTGTCGCATCAATCACCTCCTGGATCGGCCAGTGCCGCATTGCGCCGAACCCCGAGGGTGTCGGAGAGCATCGGCAGGCATTGGAATTGCAGAGCCTGGATCACCTGATTGACCACCTGCTGGGCATCGGCGGGGTTGACGCCGGTGATCTGGATGCTGGGGGCCAGGGTGACTTGCACATTGTCCGTGCATGCGCTGTTGAGTTCCTTGCTGACGGCATTGGGTGCGGGCAGGCGGTCAGCGGGGCTGAACAGTTTGTCCCCAAGCCAAGCGCCCGCTTCGCTGCCGAGCAAGCCGCCGATTGCGCCGCCTACAGCCGTGCCGATGCCAGGCAAAACCAGAGTGCCGATGGCCGCGCCGGCAGAGGCGCCGGCCCAGGCACCACCGGCCGTAGACAGGCCGGTGGTGACTGCTTTTGCGTCGCCATCGCGTATGCCCTGGATCACATGGATGGCGGTGTCGGCATACTTCAACGGGCCGAGGCCACGGGGGACGGGCAACTCCCGCCACCGCGTCGACTTGGCGGTTTTTTTCGCGGAAGTCTTTTTCCCGCCAGAACGCTCATAGCCAGGCGGCAAGATGATGCTCGGGGTAACGGCGCCACGAAGAGACTCGCCGCTGCAGCAGCAGCAGTCCTTGTCCTTGTCCTTGTCCTTGTCTTTGTCTTTGTCGTCTTTAAGCCACTTGCCGGCTTTGGGAAACTTTTGCGCCAGTGCATCGATGGCCTTGCCCGAGACCCTGCTCTTGGCCGTATCCCACAAACTCAAGCCCACATCCTTGGCAATGGTCTTCGCCGCATCGGCCCCGAACTGCAGGCTTTTGTCGACCCAGGAGTCGGCGGCCGGCGGCGGCTCCTTGGGTTGACTGTTCTGCGCCTGCGAGGCGCTATCGACCGTCCTGAGCGCCAGTGAATCACTGGTAATGAATAATGTGCTGTTGAGCGTTTCCAACGTCTCGCGCAACCGCACTTGCTCAAGGGTCAAGGCGTTGATATCCAGGCTCACCGTGACCAGCGCCAGGCCGAGTTCCGACGATGGCTGCGGTTCGGCATCCAGGCTGGAAGGCCCGACAAAACTATCAGGAAGGGGGGTCAGCACACTGTTGAGTGTCGCCTCGTTGGACAGGGCCGCAAAGGTCATCCAGCGCTTGTCTTCTTCGGCGAGCCTGATCTCGTATTGAGTCTCTTGCATCCCGCTCTACTCCTGTTTGACGCCAAGGCGAGTGATCGCGATGTCGTAGCGGCGCAGTGCTTTTCCGGCGTCCCAGTCGAGGATTTCCGCTTCATTGACCGAGTAAATCAGCGGCACCACGTCGAGGATTACTTCGATGTCGCGCTCCGAAAGAAGTCCGCCGGTTTGTTTAAAAAATCATCGATGCGCTCCTGCAATTCCGTCCAGTCAGGCACGGTCAGGCCGGCCAGGTCGGGGATCATCAGGCCAGTGCAGTGGGCGGTGATGAACTCGGCGCGCTCTTTGTTGGTGGCGAGTTTTTTCATCACTTTGGTCGCGCGCAGGGCGGGCATTTCCAGGGGCAGCTCGGTCCAGGTACGGCCAGCCGCGTCGAGGGGCAACAGCAGGTGGACGGGCTGGTCGTGGGTCGCAGCTTCGGGCGCTTGCAGGAAGAATGACGCCGGGCGCGTCGACATCTCATGTACGTATTGGGCGATGCTCACGTAGTCCGGGCGCTTGAGTTGGTCGAGCTCTTTTTCCGACAGGCCGGTGGCGAGTTTCGCCAGTTCGAAGAACTGGTCGTCCTCGTCATCACCGGCCCGGGCCAGCGCGTCTTTTTGCGCGGCGTAGTACAGCGGTTTGAGTTGCACCTGCTCGATCGTCGCGCCGGTGTCGGCGGTGATCGGGGCCAGCAGGAGGTGCAGCGGTGGCATCCAGGCCATGGGGCAATTCCTTGGTCAAGTATGGGGGCGAGCGAACCCGCCCCCGAGGGGTTACGGCATCAACACCGCGCGGCGGGCGTCGCCCAGAATATCGACGCCGTTGAGGACGAACTTCTGGGTACGCACGTCGATGTCGATCACCGAAATGCCGTTTTCCAGGCGGTTATAGGTGCGGCAGGACAGCTCCAGCGTGGTGGTGGCCTTCTCGCCCATCTTCAGCTTTGCCTCCTCCAGGGATTTGAGCTTGCCGCCCACGGTGTGGTAGGTGAAGTAGGTCTTGCCGTCCTGGTCCTGGCCGGCTTCACGCACGTTCAGCAGAATGTCGTCCCCCATCCGCACGCCCAAGGCCAGCATGATTTCCGGGCCGGCGCCTTGCAGGATCAGCTTGGCGTTGAGCACTTTGCCGCTCTTGGCCATTTCCTCGGCAATGAAGCGCCCGCCGGACATGGACTCCATGTCGAACTCGATCTTCGGCGGGGTGAACTCTTCCACGGTCGCGGACAGCGGCAGGCCTTGGAGGGTGGCCGCAATGGCCTGTCTGACTCGGTTGGTAAACATTAGAGAACGTCCTCCAGGAACTGCTCGATGATTTCATCGCGGGCGTTGAGTTGATAAATCATGTGTTCATTGGGCGCATAACGGCCGTAGTCGATAACGATGAACCAGGTGCCGTTCTTGTACTTCTCGACACTGTTCAACTCCGGGTGCAGGTACACACTGCCGCCGGGGATGGTTTCGTCGGCGACCAGGGTTTGCAGCCAATCGTTGATGCGCTTGACCTCCTGGTCCATGAAGGACTTGGTGAGGTTCTTGGCCATGGCCTTCTGGCCGGCCTTGACCAGCTTGCGGCTGATGGCGTCTTCCAGGCCGACGTAGCTGATGAACTTGCCGGTGATGGAGCGGTTACCCAGCAGCGAAAAACCGCCGAGGATGGTGCGGGCGTAGTAGCTCACGCCGTAGCGGTTGAGCAGGTCGCCTTCGGTGGACGTGTCGAGAATGTTGTACTCGACCACGCGGGAAACGTCCTCGGCGAAGGTCACCTGATTACCCGGGCTTTCCCACTGCTTGACCTTGGCCAGTGCAGCAATGGCCAGGGACGACGGCGAAAGAAACACATTCTTCTTCGCGGCCTTGGAGTACACCGACGGCATGTTGTGTACCAGCAGGCAGCGGTCGAAACCGAGATCGGCACCGCCCAGTTCGCCGCTGTAGGTCACCTGATCGGCAACAGAGGCGTCCTTGCCATCCAGCACCACACGGGCCTTGATGCGCTTGCCGAAGGCGGCGAACTCGCTCGCCACGGCCTTGGTGCCGGTGAAGCCTGGGGCGCCGATGATGGTCAGGTCTTCCGGCACACTGCTCAGGGCCGCCAGGCCAAGTTTGCGCCCGGTGACCGGTTCGTTACCGCCGATCACATGGTTGATCGTGTCAGCCGGGGTTGCGCCCTCCTCCACGATCACCACGTAGACCGGTACCTTGACTACTTTGACGATCTGGTACACCGCCTGAAACAGCGTGCCCGCCTCACTGCCGGTAGGGTCCAGCAGCGCCTGGGTGGTGAAGCTGTTGATGCGGAACGGGGCGTTTTTCGGGATCGACGCATGGGCATTCGGCGCGGTGCCGACCAAGCCGATCACGTTATCCCCCAGGCCACCCATGGCCTCGGGGGACTCAGTTGCGTTCACAGTGATGCCGTTGTGCTCGAAGTTCAAAACCTCAGCCATGATTATTCAGCCTTCTTGGGGGTGGTATTGAGGACGCTGGTCAGTTCCAAGCGGCCAGCGGTGCGCAGGGCGGATGCTTCGACGTCCAGCAGCTCCAGTTCCTGGCCAGCGGTGGACCAATGGCCGGCGCCGGTGGGGAATGGGATGAGGACGGTGTAGGTTTGGCGAGTGGGCATGTGTTGAATTCTCCGGGTGGAAAACACCAAAGCCCCTGCGGGAGGGGCTTTGGGGAGACGAAAAAAAACCGCTTTCGCGGTGGGCTTATTTGAGGAACTCAGGCTTAGGCGGCCATATAACGGCGTCAGGATCGGCCCCCTGATCAGGAATATCTCTCAGGCCCTGCCGGTACGCCAAGAAGGCCGATTTATTTTTATCCTGCATTGGATAATCGGACATAGCCGCGTAGTCACTGGCGGACAAATCCTGATCACGAGCACTACGAATGATCTGCCATTTAATAAGTGGATGCAGCTCTGAAGGTACAAAAATGGGCTTCATAAAATATCCTCAACTCAACGCCAACATAGTTCCCCAATCACCTGGGTTGGTTACCACACCTGTGCATGCTCCCGCCAACATCACCTCGACGACACCCGAGGATGAAGTTCGCATAGGATGAAGATGATAATAAGCACCAAATAGTTCTGTTGGAGCAACGACCGTAGAACACCAACGCCACTTACCTTTTTCAGCACCGACACTCCAAGCGCCGGTAACACTGCCTTCCAACACCCGAACGAAAGCCCCCATGGTTATATAAGAGTTCAAAGGGATCGCACGCGTCCCATTGGAAAGTGCGGTATCAACAGTATAAGGAAATGCTAGCCACGGACCAACCCCAGAAGTTGCCCATTTCATTTGCCAGACATTCACAACGGTCCGCCAATATTCATTCGCCCTAATATCAAACCCCGGAAACTGCTCGCGAATATCTGCTTGAACTTTCAACATAAAATCCACATCCGCTTGCGGACGCCCGGTAGCTTGAGATTCAGTTGTGATTGAGCGCAGCTTAGTGCAGACAACCTCTCCATGAATCCCCCAGCCATCAATCAAGGTAGCATCAGCATTAGGGTACAAGTTAAAATTTTTCGTAACGGCCAACCGTGGTAGTTTACTCTTGAGATCTAAAAGCTGCGAGTCGTATGCCAAGCGAGCATTGGCGACTGCCTTATCTATCTCGTCAACTTTCCCAGTAACCACACCGGCCAGATTATTAGCCGCACTGACGACGGCAGCAAGCTGTTGTTCCATGCTCAAAATTATAACTCCTTAAATTTCGTATCTAGACCAAAAAAAGTCTCAACACTTAATCAAAATAACCGCCAAGACCAATGACACCTTATACTTTTTGCTCACTTTCAATTACGCGAAACAACAAACCAACACCTCGCGCCATATTATCGATACTCGCTGCCGATAGTGCCGCCAATTCCTCAGCCAGCAACACATTCAGGTTTTCACTCCCCACCACAATCGTCACGCTCTCCGCCGGCAACGGCGAAACATCCAACGTAAACTTCTGCAGCACCCGAGCCGCCGCCGCTTTATACGTCAGCAACTTCCCAGCTACCGAATACACCGCCAACAACGTCCCACTGGCGAGGTAAAAACCGAACTCACCAATCTCATACTCGCCATCGCCATCGAACAGCGCGGCCATCCTGAGTTGGCGCTCGCCCAAGTCCTCGTAATCCACAATCGCCACCCGCTGGCGCTCGTCACGCAAGGCCACTTCCGTGCCGTCTGGGTTGTAGCGGCCGGTGCCGGCGCCGATGTGGGTGATTTCGCCTTTCAAGCCCTGGTTCTTTGCCTGCAGCACTTCATCCAAACCCTTGGAGGTGAAGCGCACCAGGCGCGTAATGTCATCTGTCATGGCTGCGCCCTGAGGTCGTAGTCGTTAATGGTGTAGTGCCGGGCAACGCCAGCACTGTTAAGTCGAGCGCCCAAGGCAAGTTCGGGTAACGCGCCTTGCAGGCTTAACTCGCTGTCGTTAAACGGGGCGTGGACAATCGCGGTCAGGCCAAGGCGTGCTTGTGTCTGGTGAACCACGGTAATCGTCGCCTGGTCGCGCTCGCTCTTCGCGGCGTTGATACGGCGGATCAATCGGTTATGGTCACCGCTGGACCAACTGCGCCCGATGATCGCCTGCACATCGAAGGTGTAAGGCACGCCCTGCGGCCGCTGTTGATACCAGGCGCTGATGTTGGGGCTGAAACCCAGCGACTCCACCGCATAGCTCAAAGCCTTGGGCGTGCCGGCCTGGCGCTGGATCTGCCAGGACAAGCCCACGGTGAGGCGCTTTTCCGTTTCGCTGGCATCCGCGTCCCATTCGCTGACGCCTCGGTCGGCGGCCAGGTAAGGAAGGAATTCGGAGGGTGTTTGCAGCGGGTTCATCAAGGCCGGAAACGGCGGCATGATCCGCTCGAGCAACCTGCCAAACCCCAGGTCCAACGCTTTCTCCAGCGGTGAGCTATTGGCGGGCAACAGACTCGGTTTGGACTCACTCATAGCGTGCGTACCTCCACCTCGACACCCGTGCAATACGGCGCCTGGAACGCCGAGCAGACAATCGGTGCCAGCGGTTCGAGGATTTGCAGCTGCGCCGCTCCGGCACTGTGGATGGCGTAGTCGATCCAGCTCGGGTCGACGCGCCCTTCCAGGCGGTGACAGGATTCGGCGTAGGTTTGCAGCAAGCGTTGCGCGGCCACTTGGGTCAGGCCCGAGTCCGGGCCGGCGTTGATCTTGGCCACCACGCGAATCTTGTAGCGTTGGATCTGCGCACTTTGGACAGTGACGAGATCAGTTTCCGGCCGTACATCGGGGCGTGCGAAATGTCTGCGCACGCCGTCAAGCAAATCGGCGGAAGCGCTTCCATCGCCGTCCCTGGAGAGCACCGTCACCATCACCTCACCGGGGGCGGTGCGTCGGCCGCTGCCATCCTTGACCTGAGCCGCATAACCATCCGGGTCGAAGGTATAGGTGACCGTGACCACACCCGGTGTCGCGCTTTCTACGTTAACCGCAGGTCGTTCGCCGAGGGTGAACACCTCGCGGCGATACTGCATGCGAGAACCCGCCGCCGGCGCGTGGGGCGCCAAGTAATAGCGCAAGCGTGCGTCGTCGTCGCTTTCCAGTGTCGGCGGCACCGGCGGGAAGGCCGCCGGGTCGCCGGGGTCCAGCACCTGGCGCTCCAGGCCCATATCGGCCAGGCGTGCGTCGAGGTTACTGCCGGTGGCCCACCACGCCAGCATCTGCTTGATGCGTGCGTTGTACTGGCGTTCGTGGGTTTGCAGACGCACGCAAAACGCTTCCAGGGCCAGACTCAGCAGTTCGCTTTCGTTATCGAGGCTGACCTTGAGTTTGGCGGCACTTTGTGGCGCGCGGGCGGCGACGTAGTCGATGACGAACGCCTTGAATTGCGCCAGCAACGGCTCGAACGCGTCGACGGCAATGATAGCCGGCTCCGCCAGTTGGTTCTGGCCAGGGATCAGCATGCTCATGTCATGACCTCGAAGGATTGTTGGCGGTTTTTCCACGTGCCGGCAAACCGCAGCAACAGACCGGCGCCCTGGCGACTGGCGACGATGACCTGGGGTTGAAAGTCGGCGATGCCGTTCTCGACGTTGTAGAACGCTTTGGCGGCGTGGCTTTGGGCGAGGATCAAGAGGTCGTCGCCGAGGTTCTGCCCGAGCAGTTGGGGGATCAGCGAGCCGTACAACGGGCGCTTCTGGCGAGTGCCCACGGGGGTGGTCAGCGCTCGGGTGGCACGCTGTACGAATTGCAGCCAGTCATCGACCGCTGCCCCGGTATTCCTATCGATTCCGATCATGGCAAATCCTTATGCGGTGCTGATCACGCGGCCTTGGTGATCCACCAGCGGGCCGCTCAAATGCACGCCGCCGGCATCCAGCAGCACACCGACGGCGCCGAGTTGCAAGGTGATGTGCTTGGCGCTCATCTGCAGCGTGGCAGCGCCGACCTTCGCCTCGACCTGTTCGCGGGAACCGCTGAACACGGTGGGCCCGTTGGTCCAGTTGAATGTGTGGCTGGCGTCGTCATAGTCACTTTGCGTTCCGTCCTGGTGGCGGCGCCGGGTCAACGATGCAACGCTGGAGACCGGCGGAAACAGGCTACTGTTGAGGCCGAAAAGCGCTACCGACTGCGCAGCGCCTTCCCCACCGCCATAGTTGAGCAACAAACATTGCTCGCCCACTGACGGGATGCGCGTTTCGGTCTGCGCCCCCGCGCTGGGGTTGAAAAAACCAATCGCCGGGGTAAGCAAATCGCCGTGGCTGACGATGCAGGTATTGCTGGCGGCGTCGACCTGCTGGCATATGCCGATCCGACAAAAGCTTTCAGCGCGTCGGTACAGGTCTTCGAGCTGGGCCTCCATTTCCGCCAGGCGCTCGACGATCGGTCCCAGTTGCATGCGTAACAAAGCATCGAACATGGACTACTCCTGCAAAGGTCGGTATTGGTCAGGATCGTCGATATTCGAGACTTCCCACGTGCAGGCAAACAGCGGTTTTCCGGTGGGATCTTCGAGTATCGGCGGGCCGAGGTAGATGTTTTGGGTGAAGGACACTGTCCAACTGTCGTAGTCGGTTTCGGCACTGCCCTGTAGGGTCGGCGCCGCGACGATGGCGCTTGGCAGGTCACACTGGTCCGACGGCAGACCCCAGCGATTATCGAGGGCCAAATCCATCAATTGACTGGCCAGGTCGCAGGCGTCGTAAGGCGCCGAACCACTGGCAACCCTGGCCATGAGTGACACCGACAATGCATGGGCCTTACGTCCTTCAAGGGATCGAACGCCGGGGCCGTTGCGTTCCACGGTAATCAGCACGCCGGTTTTATCCCCGGTGCCCTGGAAGTCCTGGTGGTTGCCCACACGCAATTGTGGGAAGGCGCCCTTGAGCGCTTCGCCAATTGCGATGGGCAGTTGGGAAGGTTTTTCGATAGATGTCATCAGTCGCGTCCTTGCAGCGGTTACTGCTGATCCGGGCGGGAGGGCGGGGCCTCGTCGACGCCAATGCGCTTGGCCGCCCAACGTTCATAAAGGCCAATGGCGACGTCTGCACCGGCCATGGCTGTCAGGCAGCCGAGGGCGCCGGCGGTCCAGATCGACATGCCGGCGGCGTACAACAGCATCAACGCCGAGACCCCGCAGACCATGCACGCCCCAGACCGCAACGCGAGGCGCCGGATCAGCGACCAACCACGGGCGCCCTCCTTGTCGGCGCGCCACATTTCGCCAGAAACTCCGCCGATCAGCGCCAGTACGATCACCAGCCAGATAGGCATTTCCGCTAACGCTTGCTGCTCGTTTGTCATGTCACGCCTCCTGGCTGAGCAATGCCGGCAAAATGCCGGCGTTTGGGTAAATCCATTTATAGGTAGGCATTCCAAAAAGCCCGGTTGCCCGGGCTTTTCAGTAATGCGGTCCTGTGCCCAGCCTCACCCATACGATCCTCTTGTGAGGAGTGGCTGTTGTTGAGCGGCAATGCCGCATGGCGACAAAAGACGCCTTCAAAAGGAACAGTCTGGGTGAGGCTGGGTACTCGATCTTTCGGCGCTACTGGCGCGGTACGGATCTTTCCTCAATGTTTTTCCGACCACGATCCCTGTCTGCCGGATAACTGCTTCTGGTGCTTTACGCTGCACACCCGGGTCAGTTGCCAACCCTCTGAACCGTCAAGGCCGGTTCATCGCTGCCTGTTCTTGTAAAACGGTGAAACTAAAGAGCGTCGGCATCCTTGCCGGTGTTACCTGGCATCCCTGCCATCGCTTCGATGGCGTCCGTGCCGATGTTGCGTGCCTTCCTTGTCGTTCCTGGCAGCATCCTTGCCGCCTCCACCGAGCCTTGTTGGCCGGCTTGAGACAAAGAATATGCATGTATGCATATACAGTCAATGCACAAATGCATTTATTTTTGTCGAACAAATGCATTGGTGCATTGGAAGCCTTACTGGCAAAGGGTTTGATGCCTTTCTACAGACGAAAAAAAGCCCGCTGATTGGCGGGCTTCGTCTTACACAAAAAGGTTAACGGGCGTACATGCCCCACCAGAAGACATGACCGAGGATGCTGATCTGTTCATCCTGGATGTCCTGGAAGCTGTAGTCCTCGTCCGGGTGTTCATCGCGGTTGAAACTGCGCAGGCGAATCCCGGAAGGCAGGCGATAGAGCTGTTTGACCCGCAACTGACCATTGTGATTGATGGCGTACAAGTCGCCATCGACGATGTCGCCAATCGCACTCTTGCCCGCATTCACCCCCACCGTCGCGCCATCACGCAGCACCGGTAACATGCTGTTGCCGCGCACCGTCACACACTTGGCCTGGTCGAACTGCACACCGTTATGCCGCAGGCTGCGCTTGCCGAACCGCAGGCTGGCCTTCTCGCTTTCCTCGATGACGAATCTTCCTGATCCAGCAGCCAATTCAACCTCACGCAGAAAGGGGATCGACACCTCGTCGTCATTCACGGGGGTGTCGTCATCCCACAGGCTTATGTCCTTGAGTTCCGAATGCATCGGGTCGCGCCCTTCATCCCGCGAAACGCCCACCGCCGCGCGCCCGCGCAGTTGGTCGGTGCTGACGCGGAAGTACTCGGCAATGCGCGAAATATGCTTGTCCGAGGGGTCAACGATCTTGCCGCTGAGGATCCGGGACAGCGTGGATTGAGGCACGCCGGTACGCCGGTGAAGCTCCGTGGGGGAGATCCGGTCGCGGTCCAGCAGTTCTCTTAAGACGATAGAAACGTTGCGTTTTTGCATAAAGCGGATAGTGACGACAGATTTGAAGCTTGGCAAATGCTAATTTGCATTGACCATGCATTTTTTATGCACTTACCGTGTCTTTTGAGCAGGCCTGCGAAGGGTCGACCTCGCGTGTTAACCTTGCCGCCATCGCAAAATCAGCCGGGCCAAGTGCCCCCTTTGCCACTCCTTTTAACGAATTCGCTAATTATCTGATGAGTAAAACCACTTCCGATCTGTCCTCCCACACCCCAATGATGCAGCAGTACTGGCGCCTGAAAAACCAGCACCCTGATCAGTTGATGTTCTATCGCATGGGCGATTTCTACGAGATCTTCTACGAAGACGCGAAGAAAGCCGCCAAGTTGCTGGACATCACCCTGACCGCCCGTGGGCAGTCGGCGGGGCAGTCGATTCCGATGTGTGGGATTCCTTACCATTCGTTGGAAGGCTACCTCGTCAAGCTGGTGAAGCTGGGCGAGTCGGTGGTGATCTGCGAGCAGATCGGCGACCCGGCCACCAGCAAAGGGCCGGTTGAGCGTCAGGTGGTGCGTATTATTACGCCGGGGACGGTGAGTGATGAGGCGCTGCTCGATGAGCGTCGCGATAACCTGATCGCTGCGGTGCTCGGCGACGAGCGCTTGTTCGGTCTGGCGGTGCTGGATATCACCAGCGGCAACTTCAGCGTGATGGAGACCAAAGGCTGGGAGAACCTGCTGGCGGAACTGGAGCGTATCAATCCGGTGGAGCTGATGATCCCGGATGATTGGCCAAAGGACCTGCCGGCGGAACGTCGTCGTGGGACCAAGCGTCGCGCGCCGTGGGATTTCGAGCGTGATTCGGCGCTGAAAAGTCTGTGCCAGCAGTTCGCCGTGCAGGACCTCAAGGGCTTCGGTTGCGAAACCCTGACCCTGGCCATCGGCGCCGCCGGTTGCCTGCTCAGCTACGCCAAGGAAACCCAGCGCACCGCCCTGCCGCACTTGCGCAGCCTGCGCCATGAGCGCCTGGACGATACCGTGGTGCTCGACGGCGCCAGCCGTCGCAACCTGGAGCTGGACACCAACCTGGCGGGCGGGCGCGACAACACCCTGCAATCGGTGGTCGACCGTTGCCAGACCGCCATGGGCAGCCGCTTGCTGACGCGCTGGCTGAACCGTCCGTTGCGCGACCTGACGGTGCTGCAAGCGCGGCAGACGTCGATTACCTGCCTGCTCGACGGCTATCGCTTCGAAAAGCTGCAGCCGCAGTTGAAAGAAATCGGCGATATCGAGCGCATCCTCGCGCGGATCGGCCTGCGCAACGCACGCCCGCGCGACCTGGCGCGCCTGCGCGATGCCCTCGGCGCCCTGCCGCAGTTGCAAGCGGCGATGACCGAACTGGACACGCCGCACCTGCAACAGCTGGCCGTCACCACCGGCACCTATCCGGACCTCGCGGCCCTGCTGGAAAAAGCCATTATCGACAACCCGCCGGCGATCATCCGCGACGGCGGCGTACTCAAGACCGGTTACGACAGCGAACTGGATGAACTGCAGTCCCTGAGCGAAAACGCCGGGCAGTTCCTGATCGACCTGGAAGCCCGCGAAAAAGCCCGCACCGGCCTGGCCAACCTGAAGGTCGGCTACAACCGTGTGCATGGCTACTTCATCGAGTTGCCGAGCAAGCAGGCCGAGCAGGCGCCCATCGACTATCAACGTCGTCAAACCCTTAAAGGTGCCGAACGCTTCATCACCCCCGAGCTGAAAGCGTTCGAAGATAAAGCGCTGTCGGCCAAGAGCCGTGCCTTGGCGCGGGAAAAGATGCTGTATGAAGCACTGCTCGAAGACTTGATCAGCCGCCTCGCGCCACTGCAAGACACCGCCGCCGCCCTGGCCGAGCTGGATGTGCTGAGCAACCTGGCCGAGCGTGCGCTGAACCTTGACTTGAACTGCCCGCGGTTTGTCAGCGAACCCTGCATGCGTATCGTGCAGGGGCGCCACCCGGTGGTGGAGCAGGTATTGACCACGCCGTTTGTCGCTAACGATCTGTCGCTGGATGACGAAACCCGCATGCTGGTGATCACCGGTCCGAATATGGGCGGTAAATCCACCTACATGCGTCAGACCGCATTGATCGTGTTGCTCGCGCATATCGGCAGCTTTGTGCCAGCGGCCAGTTGCGAGCTGTCCCTGGTGGACCGCATCTTCACGCGGATCGGTTCCAGCGATGACCTCGCCGGCGGCCGCTCGACCTTTATGGTGGAGATGAGCGAAACCGCAAACATCCTGCACAACGCCACCGAGCGCAGCCTGGTGCTGATGGACGAAGTCGGTCGCGGCACCAGCACGTTCGACGGCCTGTCCCTGGCCTGGGCGGCGGCCGAGCGCCTGGCGCACCTGCGCGCCTATACGCTGTTCGCCACCCACTACTTCGAACTGACCGTGCTGCCGGAAAGCGAGCCGCTGGTGGCCAACGTGCATCTCAATGCCACCGAGCACAACGAACGTATCGTGTTCCTGCACCATGTGCTGCCAGGGCCGGCCAGCCAGAGTTACGGCCTGGCCGTGGCGCAGTTGGCCGGTGTGCCGAACGACGTGATCAGCCGCGCCCGCGAGCACCTCAGCCGCCTGGAAGCCACCGCCCTGCCCCACGACACCGTGGTCGCCAGCCCGAAGAAGAGCAACAGCAAATCCAACGCGCCACACCAGAGCGATATGTTTGCCAGCCTGCCCCATCCGGTGCTGGATGAATTGGCAAAACTTGACCTGGACGACTTGACACCGCGAAAAGCGCTGGAAATGCTCTATACACTGAAGACACAGATCTAACGCAGACGCTTGCAAGCTGATATTATCTCGCGCGGTTTGGGATGCTGCGGGCTTTTAGCCTGGCTCGCAGATTATCGCTCTCAAACCTCGCGGGCCCCACCATAAGGGGTTTCGCTGCCGCCGCCTGAGGAGAAAATTAGAAATGACCTTCGTCGTCACCGACAACTGCATCAAGTGCAAATACACCGACTGCGTAGAAGTCTGTCCGGTGGACTGCTTCTACGAAGGCCCGAATTTCCTGGTGATCCACCCGGATGAGTGCATTGACTGCGCCCTGTGTGAACCTGAATGCCCGGCCGTCGCTATTTTCTCCGAGGACGAGGTCCCGGAAGATATGCAGGAATTTATCCAGTTGAACGTCGAACTGGCGGAAATCTGGCCGAACATCACGGAGAAGAAAGAGTCGCTGCCGGATGCGGAAGAGTGGGATGGCGTAAAAGGCAAGATCAAGGATCTCGAGCGCTGACAGCGCCGCAGCCCAACAAAAAAGGCCCCTTGCGGGCCTTTTTTGCGTTCAGGGGCAGGCATTTCACTTTTCTGCAGGCGAAAAAAGGGGCGGTATGACCCGCCCACATTTTTTCCCTAGTCCCTGTATTCCTTTTTCATCATCCTGATGAATCGCATCCTGCGACGTTCCTTCAAACCATCGTTCCTTGATGGCTGTGTCAATCCGTGGACACAGGACTGATAGTAACCAGTTCCCAGGGAAGTACAACGCAACCCAACCCGTCGCCTGCCGAGCTTTCGCTCTCGCGAGCCAATAAATAATTGTTATATTTCAATTGATTAGAAATATGGCCAGACAATTTGAGACGTCCGGAAGCGCAAAAAAAACCAAACACTTACGCGAGAGTAAGCAAATGCTTACACGAGCAACTGCGTAAGAGCCTGGCAAGCGATACCTGGCCGTTCGGCGGACAAGAAAAAGCCCCGACAATAGCGGGGCTTGTTTCCTACGAATGACTCAGTCGTCGCTGACTGTAATCGTCGGCATGGCCGGTGAAGCCGCTTCTTGCAGGACAATCCGCGCGCCCACGTGACGCGCCAGTTCCTGATAAACCATGGCGATCTGGCCATCAGGCTCGGCCGCCACTGTCGGTTTGCCACCATCGGCCTGTTCGCGAATCACCATCGCCAGCGGCAGCGAGGCCAGCAGTTCGACGCCGTACTGGGTCGCCAACTTCTCGCCGCCCCCCTCACCAAACAGATGCTCGGCATGGCCACAGTTGGAGCAGATGTGAACCGCCATGTTTTCCACGACGCCCAGCACCGGGATGTTGACCTTGCGGAACATTTCCACGCCTTTCTTCGCGTCCAGCAACGCCAGGTCCTGCGGCGTGGTCACGATCACCGCACCGGCCACCGGGACTTTTTGCGCCAGGGTCAGCTGGATGTCACCGGTGCCTGGCGGCATGTCGATCACCAGGTAGTCCAAATCGCCCCAGGCGGTCTGGGTCACCAGTTGCAGCAAAGCGCCGGAAACCATCGGCCCGCGCCACACCATCGGCGTGTTGTCGTCGGTCAGGAACGCCATGGACATCACTTCCACACCCAGCGACTCGATGGGCACGAACCACTTCTGGTCCTTGATTTTCGGGCGGGTGCCCTCGGCAATGCCGAACATCACGCCCTGGCTCGGGCCGTAGATATCCGCGTCGAGAATCCCCACGCGGGCGCCTTCGCGCGCCAGCGCCAGCGCCAGGTTGGCCGCCGTGGTGGATTTGCCCACGCCGCCCTTGCCGGAGGCCACGGCCACCACATTCTTCACATTGGCCAGGCCGGGGATCTGCGCCTGGGCCTTGTGCGGCGCGATCACGCACTGAATGTCGACCTTGGCGGAACGCACGCCGTCGAGGCCTTCGATGGCCATTTGCAGCATCTGCGCCCAGCCGCTCTTGAACAGACCGGCGGCATAGCCCAGCTCCATCCGGACCGACACCTGGTCGCCCTGGATCTCGATGGCGCGGACACAACCGGCACTGACCGGATCCTGGTTCAAATAGGGGTCGGTGTACTGGCGAAGAACGGCTTCCACCGCTGCGCGATTAACGGCGCTCATGGGCTACTCCCGAAAAAGACTGACTGAAACAGGCGGCTATCCTAACCGTTCCAGCGGCTTAACGGCATGCTTTCGCAGGTTGGGAAGATGCTGAAACAGCGCCACGGGGTGAAATATATTTGCCGGCGCTTTATAGTGGCCGACCTCCGTTTCATCGAGTAGCCGAGCCCCATGTCCGAGCCACGCAAGATCCTCGTCACCAGCGCCCTGCCCTATGCCAATGGTTCCATCCATCTTGGCCATATGCTTGAGTACATCCAGACCGACATGTGGGTGCGCTTCCAGAAGCATCGCGGCAATCAATGCATCTATGTCTGCGCGGACGACGCCCACGGTTCGGCCATCATGTTGCGCGCCGAAAAAGAAGGCATTACCCCGGAACAACTGATCGCCAATGTGCAGGCTGAACACAGCGCCGACTTTGCCGAGTTCCTGGTCGACTTCGACAACTTCCATTCGACCCACGCCGACGAAAACCGCGAGCTGTCGAGCCAGATCTACCTGCGGTTGAAGGACGCCGGGCACATTGCCACGCGCTCGATCACGCAGTATTTCGACCCGGAAAAGAAAATGTTCCTGGCCGACCGCTTCATCAAGGGCACCTGCCCGAAATGCGGCACCGAGGACCAGTACGGCGACAACTGCGAAAAATGCGGTGCCACCTACGCCCCCACCGACCTGAAGAACCCCAAGTCAGCGATCTCCGGCGCCACCCCGGTGCTCAAGGATTCCCAGCACTTCTTCTTCAAGCTCCCGGATTTCCAGCAGATGCTGCAAACCTGGACGCGCAGCGGCACCCTGCAGGACGCCGTCGCCAACAAGATCGCCGAATGGCTGGATGCCGGGCTGCAACAGTGGGACATTTCCCGCGATGCGCCGTACTTCGGCTTTGAGATCCCAGGCGAGCCGGGCAAGTATTTCTACGTGTGGCTGGACGCCCCGATCGGCTACATGGCCAGCTTCAAGAACCTGTGCAAGCGCACGCCGGAGCTGGACTTCGATGCGTTCTGGGGCAAGGACTCCACCGCCGAGCTGTACCATTTCATCGGCAAGGACATCGTCAACTTCCACGCCCTGTTCTGGCCGGCGATGCTCGAAGGTGCGGGCTACCGCAAGCCGACCGGCATCAACGTACACGGCTACCTGACCGTCAACGGCCAGAAGATGTCCAAGTCCCGTGGCACCTTCATCAAGGCGCGCACCTACCTGGATCACCTGTCGCCGGAATACCTGCGCTACTACTATGCGTCCAAGCTGGGCCGTGGCGTCGACGACCTCGACCTGAACCTGGAAGACTTCGTACAGAAGGTCAACTCGGACCTCGTCGGCAAAGTCGTCAACATCGCCAGCCGTTGCGCCGGTTTCATCCACAAGGGCAACGCCGGTGTGCTGGTGGCCGAGAATGCCGCGCCGGAACTGACCGACGCGTTCCTGGCCGCCGCGCCAAGCATCGCCGACGCCTATGAAGCCCGCGACTTTGCCCGCGCCATGCGCGAGATCATGGGCCTGGCCGACCGCGCCAACGCGTGGATCGCCGACAAGGCACCGTGGTCGCTGAACAAGCAGGAAGGCAAGCAGGCGGAAGTCCAGGCCATCTGCGCCACCGGCGTCAACCTGTTCCGCCAGTTGGTGATCTTCCTCAAGCCGGTGCTGCCGTTGCTGGCCGCGGATGCTGAGGCGTTCCTCAACGTCGCGCCGCTGATCTGGAACGACCACGCCAGCTTGCTCAGCAACCATCAATTGAACGAGTTCAAGGCGCTGATGACCCGTATCGACCCGGTAAAAGTCCAGGCCATGAGCGACGCGTCGAAAGAAGACCTGATCGCCAGCCCGACCGACACCGGCGAATCGAACCCGGCCGGCAACGGTGAACTGGTCAAAGACCCGCTGTCCCCTGAGATCGAGTTCGACGCCTTTGCCGCCGTCGACCTGCGGGTTGCGCTGATTCTCAAGGCCGAAGCCGTGGAAGGTGCCGACAAGCTGCTGCGCCTGACCCTCGACATCGGCGACGAGCAACGCAACGTGTTCTCCGGGATCAAGAGCGCTTATCCGGACCCGTCCAAGCTCAATGGTCGCCTGACCATGATGATCGCCAACCTCAAGCCGCGGAAAATGAAGTTCGGTATTTCCGAAGGCATGGTGATGGCGGCCGGCCCCGGCGGCGAAGAAATCTACCTGCTGAGCCCTGACAGCGGCGCCAAGCCGGGTCAACGCATCAAGTAAGCCCTGCAAAACAGCCCTGTCGTCGCGGCGACAGGGCTTTTCAGCTAGTACCCCCTTCTCGCTTGCCGGATAATCAGGCCCTGTTCGCTTAACCGGCATGCCCATGACCGATATGCTCCTCACCCTTGTCAGCGCCGCCCTGATCAACAACCTCGTGTTGCAGATGCCGTTGGCCGTCGACCCGCTATTGGCCGCGCATTCACGCTCGCGGGTGCATGCATTGGGGATTGCCACCACCGTGTTGATGGCAGTGAGCGGCGTGCTGGCCTATTTGCTGGATCACTACGTGCTGCAACCGTTGGGGTTGACTGCCCTGCGGCTGTGGGTGTTGTTACCGCTGACCGCGCTGCTGATCCGCCCCGTGCTCGGCGCGCTCATGCGCCTGCGCCCGACGCTGCCGACGGAAGGGTTATGGCCGCTGCTGCTGGGCAACGCCGGGGTACTGGGCGTGGTGTTGCTGGGCATTGAAGACGATGAGGGGCTGGCGCACATGGCGGCACTGAGCGTGGGCGCCGGGCTCGGCTTCTGGCTGGTGCTGAGCCTGTTCAGCGACTTGCGCCAGCGCATCGCCGACAACGACATCCCGCTGCCCTTCCGTGGCCTGCCGGTCGAACTGATCAGCGCCGGGCTGATGGCGGTGGCTTTTCTGGGTTTCAACGCAATGATCAAAGCATGAGCCTGATTCAACGTATCGACGCGCTGCTCCCGCAAACCCAATGCGGCAAGTGCGGGCACCCGGGCTGCAAGCCCTACGCCGAAGGGATCGCCCAAGGCGAAGCCATCAATAAGTGCCCGCCGGGCGGGCAGGAAACGATCGGCGCGCTCGCGCAGTTGCTGAACGTGCCGGTACTGGCACTGGACACCAGCCGCGGCGAAGCGCCACCACAGATTGCCTACATCCGTGAGGCCGAATGCATCGGCTGTACCAAATGCATCCAGGCCTGCCCGGTGGATGCAATTGTCGGCGCGGCCAAATGGATGCACACCGTGATCATCGACGAATGCACCGGTTGCGACCTGTGCGTCGCGCCCTGCCCGGTCGATTGCATCGAGATGCGCCCGCTAGTGGCGGTACTGCCGATTGTCGGCGGCCTGGCGACCAACGACCACGAGCGCCGCGCGCGCGGCTTGAAGCGAGACCGCGCACGGCGACGCTTTGAGCAACGCAACGCGCGCCTGCAACGGGAAGAAGAACACAAGCAGGCCGAACGCCTGGCCCGCGCCAAGCGAGCCGCGCCGTTGGCCGCCGTGCCGATCGATGCAGCGCAGGCAGCCCAGGACGCCGCGATCAAGAAAGCCAAGATCAACGTGGCGATGAGCCGTGCACAGTTGCATAAATCCTTGAAGGCATTCGGGCATCCGCCCACCTTTGAACAGCAGTCGCAACTGATCGTGCTGCAACAACAGTTCGAAGCCGCGGAGCAGGCATTGGCCGCTCTGGAGGTGAACCCCGCGCCTGCAACGCCGGCCCCCGCCAACGCCGCCGATCTCAAGCGCGCCAAAATCCAACTGGCAATGCGGCGCGCCGAATTGAAGAAAGCCCAGGATCGGAACGCCGACCCACAGCAACTGGCCGAGGCACACGCCAATCTCGACGCAGCACAGCGCCAGGTGGATGCCCATGGCCACGCTTGAGCCTCAACAGGCCCTGCAACGGGTGCTGCTGGCGACACTGCCGGGTGGGCTGGCAATGTTCTGGCTGTTCGGTTGGGGCGTGTTGATCAATCTGTTGCTGGCGACGGGCTGCGCACTGTTGGTCGATGCGGGCGTGCAACGCCTGCGGGGAGCGCGTGGCGGCGATCTGAGCAGCCTGGTCAGCGCGACCCTGCTCGCCCTGGCACTGCCGCCCTATTGCCCCTGGTGGCTGTGCGTGGCGGCCGTGGCCAGTGGACTGCTGCTGGGCAAGCACCTGTACGGCGGCCAGCGCAACCCCTTCAACCCGGCGATGGTCGGGTATGCGTCGATGCTGGTGGCCTTTCCGCAACTCATGACGCACTGGCCGACCACCCACGGCATGGACCTGCTGGCCGGCGCACAACAGGTATTCGGCCTGCACCGCGACGCGCCCGATGCCTGGGCCCAGGCCACGGCACTGGACGCCCTGCGACTGAACAAAAGCCTGACCATCGATGAACTGTTCGCGCGCAACCCGGCATTTGGGCATGTCGGCGGCAAGGGCAGCGAGTGGGTGAACCTGGCGTTTCTGGCCGGCGGGCTGTGGTTGTTGCGCCAGCGGGTATTCAGTTGGCACGCGCCCTTGGGCATGTTGGGTAGCCTGTTTGTGATCAGCCTGCTGTGCTGGAATGGCTCGGGCTCTGACTCTCACGGCTCGCCGCTGTTTCATCTGCTGACGGGCGCCACGCTTCTCGGCGCATTTTTTATCGTCACCGAGCCGGTCTCCGGCCCGAAAAGCCCCAGGGCCCGGCTGCTGTTCGGGGCGGGCGTGGGCCTGTTGACGTATCTGATTCGCACGTGGGGCGGTTACCCGGACGGTGTAGCCTTTGCGGTGCTGCTGATGAACCTGGCCGTGCCGGCGCTGGAACGCCTGGTGGCCGCGAAACAGCCGGCGGTCAGCCTATGAAGTCGCGCAGAGGCGTACTGCTGGCGTTGCTGATCGCTATCGGCGGCGGCACGCTGATCCTGACCCTTCAGCACCTGACCGCCGATCACGCCGCGCGCCAGGCCCTGGCCCTGCAGCGCCAGGCGTTGCTCGACCTGCTACCCGCCGACCGTTATGACAATCAGCCGCTGGAGCAACCGCTGCCGATCGCTGCGCAGCCGCTGGAGGAGAGCCAACTGCTGGGTGGCTATCGGGTGAGCCTGTCGGGCCAACCCAGCGCGGTGCTGCTGCGGTTGAGCACCAGCGGCTATGCCGGCCCGATCGAACTGCTGATCGCCATTGACCTCAACGGCAAGCTGCTGGGCATCAAGACCCTGGCGCAATCGGAAACCCCAAGCCTGGGCGGGCTTATCAGCCAGCCCGGCAACCCTTGGCTGGCCTCATTCAAGGGGCGTTCACGCACGGACATGCAAGACTCGACCGTCGATCAAATAGCCGGTGCCACCCTCACCTCTCGAGCGGTGATCAGCGCCACCCATGACGCTTTGCGCTATTTCGACGAGCACCGCTCATCCCTGCTGGAGCCCGACGCCCATGACTAGAGCCGTTGGCCTGGCCAATGCAGCGATGCTGGCACCGTTGCTCGGGGTGACTGACACCCTGCCCAAAGCCCTGAGCTTCCTGGCGTTGTCGGCGCTGACCGTAACGCTCTACGGCCTGGTCATGCGCGCGGTGCGCTCGCGCCTGAGCGCGTCCCTGCGGCTGGGTGCCAGCTTGATGGTCGCCGCGACACTGGTCAGTTGTGTGCAGCTACTGTTGCAGGCATTTGCGCTGCCGCTGTATCAGCAGTTGGGCATCTACCTCGCGCTGATCAGCGTGCAATGCGTCGTCCTGGAACACCATGGTTTCTTTGAGGCGGGCCAGCGCAAGGCGCAGCTACGGTTAGTCGGCCTGTTCGCCGCGCTCATGCTCGTCATGGGGTTGTTACGCGCCAGTGCCGCCACCACATTGATGCCGGCCGGGTTTATCCTGCTTGGGTTATTGCTCGCAGGGTTGCAAGCCTGGGCCCATTTTTCACAATCACGCTGACCGCCAGCAAGGAATCGCCTGCCCCATGAACGCCGCAAAACGCCTGGAAATTTTCCGCAGGCTCCACGAAGACAATCCGGAACCCAAAACCGAACTGGCCTACTCCACGCCGTTTGAGTTGCTGATTGCGGTGATTCTCTCGGCCCAATCCACAGACGTCGGCGTCAACAAGGCCACGGCCAAACTGTATCCCGTGGCGAACACGCCGGCAGCGATCCATGCCTTGGGCGTGGAAGGTTTGTCCGAATACATCAAGACCATCGGCTTGTACAACAGCAAGGCGAAAAATGTCATCGAGACCTGCCGCCTACTGGTGGAGCGGCATGGCGGCGAAGTGCCGCAAACCCGCGAAGCGCTGGAGGCTTTGCCAGGCGTGGGCCGCAAAACGGCAAACGTTGTGCTCAATACGGCGTTCCGGCAACTGACCATGGCCGTGGACACTCACATTTTCCGGGTGAGCAACCGCACCGGCATTGCCCGCGGCAAGAATGTGGTGGAAGTGGAAAAACAACTGATGAAGTTTGTCCCCAAGCCGTATCTGCTCGATTCGCACCACTGGCTGATCCTTCACGGGCGCTACGTTTGCCAGGCCCGCAAGCCGCGCTGCGGCAGCTGTCGCATCGAAGACCTGTGCGAATACAAGGACAAGACGTCGGACGATTGAGGGATCATAGGTTTTTTCGATCTATCGATTGAAAAAATCTTTTTTACCCGCTCATGGAATATCGTTATAAGGAGCGCCAACGGCAGTCTTAGCCCGGAGTTAACGTTATGAGCACTGGCAAAGAACAACTGGAAGTGGACGATGACCTTGTCGAGTCGGATGACGATGGGCAGGAAGCACCTGTAGAGGTGGCCAAGACCAATCTAAGCAAACGCCGCACCATCGACAACCTTCTGGAAGAGCGACGCTTGCAAAAACAGCTGGCCGATTACGATTTCGACCTCTGATCAGCCGAGAACGGCCGGAAGCCTCCCTCACGGAGGCTTTTTTCTGCCGATTCGCCTGGCTATCCAGCCATGGGGTGGCGCCCTCCTCTAGACCAGGCCATTGCGTTGAGCCAACTCGATCAGATCGACCAGTGAGCGGGCATTGAGCTTGAGCAGCAAGCGTGTCTTATAGGTGCTGACGGTTTTGTTGCTGAGGAACATGCCGTCGGCGATCTCCTTGTTGGTTTTGCCGCGCGCCAGTTGCTGCAACACCATCATCTCGCGTCCCGAAAGGCGCTCGACCATGTCGGCCTCGCTGGCATTGCCCATGGTGGAACGCACCGAATTCAGCGCCTGGTTGGGAAAGTAGCTGTAGCCGGACAGCACCGCCTTGATGGCACTCAGCAATTCCGTCAGGTCCTGCTGCTTGCACACGTACCCGGCCGCCCCCGCCTGCATGCAGCGCATGGAGAAATGGCCCGGCGCCTGGGAAGTCAGGACCAGCACCTTGAACGGTGTGGCCTGTTTGGTGGACGACAGCCGGCAGATAACTTCCAGGCCATCGAGTTTGGGAATTCCAATATCCAGTATGACAATGTCCGGCATATGTTCCCGTGCAAGTTGCAACGCATCGACACCGTTATCGGTCTCGGCAACGACCTCATAACCATGACGCTCCATTAGCATGCGCACAGCAAGACGAATGACGGGATGATCATCCACGATCAGCACTTTATTCATGAGAAAGTCCAATTTCGCTGTTCGAATTATTCAGAGCAAGCACAATAGCCTAGTCGTTTCCTAGTTGGCATAGCGTTCCACCCCAAGCAACAGCAAGCAGAGACCCAACCCACAACGAGATAGGAATTAACCTACAAAAAAACACCAACTCAGATGTTTCGAGTTTTATGGAGCCTTTCAGACCTTTCCGGGCTCGCACATATTTTGAGAGAAATATCCGGTGAATAGGGGGGCACCCGTAAACGCAGCGCACACCCGTTTCAGGAAATGCCCCTTGCATGTCGCGACCGCATGGGCCGACAGGTAAAAAAAGCCTGATGATTTCAGTTCCATTCAACATATTTATTTACACCATAAATTTCCTACAGAACTTTCCGCGACTTACATCTACGCCGCACTTTGGTGAGTGAATTTTCTGTAAGACATAGTTCCTACTCAGGTGTAAATAATTCATTCCTCGGCGGGCCAGGCATCAAACTTTCTGAAACGACGAACCTCGATAGACTTTAAACAAACCTAAACAACTTTAAACATCAGGATCGCCGCGCCTTTTTTACAGGCAAAAAAAATGGCCCCTGAACAAGGGGCCACTTTTCATTTCGACGGGAACACTCAGAACAACTTGCGACCCTTGTTGGCCGCAATACGCATGCGCAGTGCATTCAACTTGATGAAGCCTGCTGCGTCCGCCTGGTTGTAGGCACCGCCATCTTCTTCGAAGGTGGCGATGTTGGCGTCGAACAGCGACTCATCGGACTTGCGACCGGTGACGATCACGTTGCCCTTGTACAGCTTCAGGCGCACAACGCCGTTCACGTGAGCCTGGGAAGCGTCGATCATCTGTTGCAGCATCAGACGCTCAGGGCTCCACCAGTAGCCGGTGTAGATCAGGCTGGCGTACTTGGGCATCAGCTCGTCTTTGAGGTGAGCCACTTCGCGGTCCAGGGTGATCGACTCGATCGCGCGGTGGGCGCGCAGCATGATGGTGCCGCCTGGGGTTTCGTAGCAGCCACGGGACTTCATGCCCACGTAACGGTTCTCGACGATGTCGAGACGGCCGATACCGTGTTCGCCGCCGATACGGTTCAGGGTCGCCAGTACGGTGGCCGGGGTCATCTCGACGCCGTCCAGCGCGACGATGTCGCCGTTGCGGTAGGTCAGTTCCAGGTACTGCGGCTTGTCAGGAGCGTTCTCCGGGGAGACGGTCCAACGCCACATGTCTTCTTCGTGCTCAGTCCAGGTGTCTTCCAGCACGCCGCCTTCATAGGAGATGTGCAGCAGGTTGGCGTCCATCGAGTACGGGGACTTCTTCTTGCCGTGACGCTCGATCGGGATGCCATGCTTTTCAGCGTAATCCATCAGCTTTTCACGGGACAGCAAGTCCCATTCACGCCAAGGGGCAATCACTTTCACGCCCGGCTTGAGGGCATAGGCGCCCAGTTCGAAACGCACCTGGTCGTTGCCTTTGCCGGTGGCGCCATGGGAAATGGCGTCAGCGCCGGTTTCATTGGCGATTTCGATCAGGCGCTTGGCGATCAGCGGACGTGCGATGGAGGTACCCAGCAGGTACTCGCCTTCGTAGACGGTGTTGGCGCGAAACATCGGGAAAACGAAATCGCGGACGAACTCTTCGCGCAGGTCGTCAATGTAGATCTCTTTGACGCCCATGGCTTGCGCCTTGGCGCGTGCAGGTTCGACCTCTTCGCCCTGACCCAGGTCAGCGGTGAAGGTCACCACTTCACAGTTATAAGTATCCTGCAGCCACTTGAGGATCACCGAAGTGTCCAGGCCGCCGGAATACGCGAGAACGACCTTGTTTACGTCGGCCATGCCATCACTCCACGGGGTTTTACGGAAAGGCAACGATTCTACCGATCAAAACCGCGAAATTACAGGGGCGCGACAGCAAATGAAGATAAAGCGACAGATTATGTCGAGCGGGCGACCAATGGTCGCACCTTATGACGTAGCGGCGGGGTTGCTCGGGCCCTTGGCTTGCACCGCCGGTTTCTCGGGGGCAGCCACGCGTTCGAGCTGGATATTGACGCGCCGATTGCGCGCGCGGTTGGCGGCATTGGTATTGGGCGCCAAGGGGTAGCTTTCGCCGTGGAAACGCATGGTGATCTGCGATTCCGGCACGCCGTTGGCCTTGAAGTAGTCCATCACCGCCAATGCGCGACGGCGCGAGACATCGCGATTGGTCAGGCGATTGCCGCTGTTGTCGGAGTGACCGTTCAATTCGATATGGTTGACCGTCGGATCGGCCTTCATGAATTCGACGATCACCGCCAGCTTGCGCTTGGCCGCTGCGTCGAGCTCGATACCGCCACCGGGGAAGCCGACTTCGGTCTGCTTGACCTGATCGTAATTCATCGGCAGCAGCTTGGCGGTACACAGTTGATAGTCGTTGTAGGCTTTGTTGAATTTCACCGGCAACAGACGAATTTCCGAATAGCCGCCTTCACGCCCGTAATGCCGCACGGTCGGGCTGCGCCCCTCGAGCAGGCCATTGAACAGGCGCCCGGCCTGGGCCTGGGAACTGTTGAACAAGACCTCGCCACTGCCGGCACGCACGGCGCCGAGGTTGATATCGCCACGGCCCGGTTGCCATGGCGCAGCCGCCGCCAGCAGGGTCGCCGATCCTGCGCCGAGCAAGCCGTTAAAGGCTTTCAGACGGAATGTCGCCTGCTCGCCGGCCCGGCGCACGAACTCACCCGAGCCGAAATCGGTGATCGGCTGGGTCAAGCGGCACTCGAATTTGTCGCCCTCCACCTTCCACTCAATATTCTCCAGACGTGTCTGGAACGTGAGGGCCATCGCAGGCAGGCTGGCGAACACACTGAGCAGGGCTAGATAATGCTGGCGCACGGGAGGCTCCACTGGTTTCTACAACACTTCAAAGCGTCATACATCGTTAAGGCATACCAAAGGCTATCGGATGCATCCGGCAAAACTTGATAGCGAGTGCCTGCAAGAGTCTTTTCCGGTAGCATTCCCACCAGATTGACCCGCCTGGAATCCCCAATGTCCGACCGCCTGACCCTGCTGCGTCCCGACGACTGGCATATTCATCTTCGCGATGGTGCTGCGTTGCCCCACACCGTGGCCGATGTTGCGCGCACGTTTGGCCGCGCCATCATCATGCCTAACCTGGTACCTCCGGTGCGTAATGCCGCGCAGGCCGACGCCTATCGCCAGCGCATCCTCGCTGTACGGCCGGCCGGCAGCCGCTTCGAACCGCTGATGGTGCTCTACCTGACCGACCGCACCCAGCCCGACGAAATCCGCGAGGCCAAGGCCAGCGGTTTCGTACACGCCGCCAAGCTGTATCCGGCGGGCGCGACCACCAACTCCGACTCCGGCGTGACCAGCATCGACAAGATCCTGCCGGCGATCGAAGCGATGGCCGAAGTCGGCATGCCGCTGTTGATCCACGGTGAAGTCACCCGCGGCGATGTCGACGTGTTCGATCGCGAGAAGATCTTCATCGACGAGCATATGCGCCGGGTGGTCGAGCTGTTTCCGACCCTCAAGGTGGTGTTCGAACACATCACCACGGCCGATGCGGTGCAGTTCGTCACCGAGGCCTCGGCCAACGTTGGCGCGACCATCACCGCCCATCACCTGCTCTACAACCGCAACCACATGCTGGTGGGCGGGATTCGGCCGCACTTCTATTGCCTGCCGATTCTCAAGCGCAACACCCATCAGGTGGCCCTGCTGGACGCTGCGACCAGCGGCAACCCGAAGTTCTTCCTCGGCACCGACTCGGCGCCCCACGCCCAGCATGCCAAGGAAGCGGCCTGCGGTTGTGCCGGTTGCTACACCGCCTATGCGGCGATCGAGCTGTACGCCGAAGCGTTCGACCAACGCAACGCCCTGGACAAACTCGAAGGCTTCGCCAGCCTCAACGGCCCGCGTTTCTACGGGCTGCCGGCGAATACCGACCGCATCACCCTGGTCCGTGAAGACTGGACTGCCCCCGTCAGCCTGCCGTTTGGCGAGCTGACTGTTATCCCGCTGCGCGCCGGTGAAACACTGCGCTGGCGCCTGCTGGAGGAAAGCAAGTGAGTGAAGACCATTACGATGACGAACACGAGCATAGCGGTGGAGGTTCCCGTCACCCGATGGCCGAGCGGTTTCGCGGCTATCTGCCGGTCGTCATCGACGTAGAAACCGGTGGCTTCAACTGCGCCACCGACGCGCTGCTGGAAATCGCCGCGACCACCATCGGCATGGATGAACAGGGTTTTGTGTTCGCGGAACACACCCACTTCTTCCGCGTCGAGCCGTTCGAAGGCGCCAATATCGAAGCCGCGGCCCTGGAGTTCACCGGGATCAAGCTCGATCACCCACTGCGCATGGCGGTGAGTGAAGAAGCAGCACTGACCGATATCTTCCGTGGCGTGCGCAAGGCGTTGAAGGCCAATGGCTGCAAACGCGCGATCCTGGTGGGGCACAACAGCAGCTTCGACCTGGGCTTCCTGAATGCCGCCGTGGCGCGGCTGGACATGAAGCGCAACCCGTTCCACCCGTTCTCCAGCTTCGACACCGCTACGCTCGCCGGCCTGGCTTATGGCCAGACCGTATTGGCCAAAGCCTGCCAGGCCGCCGGTATCGACTTTGACGGTCGCGAAGCCCACTCGGCGCGCTATGACACCGAAAAGACCGCCGAGCTGTTCTGCGGCATCGTCAACCGTTGGAAACAGATGGGCGGCTGGGAAGACTTCAACGACTGAAGTGGAATCCCGCGCATAAAAATCTATGGTCACCCCCATTTTTGCAATACTGATTAACGGGTGGTGTGGTTGGCTTGCTTAAATCTATCCGGCGTCTGTTTGGGGCATGCCCCAGCGCCACGATGAGAGTCGCGCCTGACGATCCTTAAAAACCGGTCGGCTTCTGAAGCCGATTTTTATGTCAGGATCTTCGCCAGGCCGGTGTGCCGTTCACATCATCTGTTGTTCAGCTATCGCAAAACCTGAAGGGTGAATCGTGGTACTGCAACAACTGCAGGGTCAGGCGTTCAAAGCGTCTGGCCCTGCTTCATATTGCGTATGGCGAGCGGCTATCGCCCAAGCGATACGCGCCAGTTTGTTAGCCAGGGCACAGGCCACGACATTTGAATGTCGTCGACTGAGCAAGGTTTTAACCCAGTCAGCCAGAGCGCCTTTCTGGTGATCCAGCCTCTGCATATAGACCCTGGAACACTGCACCAACAGTTGTCGCAGATGCTTGTCACCCCGCTTGCTGATCCCCAGCAGATTGGCCTTGCCGCCCGTACTGTACTGCCTGGGCACTAAGCCAACGGAGGCGGCAAAGTCGCGACCGCATCGGTACTGTTTACCATCGCCCATCTCCACAGCCAGCAGGCTGGCGGTGATCGGGCCGACACACGGCATGCTCAGCAAACGACTGCCCAGATCATCGTTGGCCAGTTGGCCCGCCAGTTCTTTATCCAGCGCTTTGATTTGCTCATCCAGATAGACGAAGTGATCGTGCAGGCGCTGCAATAAGACCGTCAGACGAACGGGTAATTCGTGCTCGGCCAAAACGCTCGCCAAACGCTTCATGATGGCCAATCCCTTGGGCAGGCTGATTCCAAACTCCAACAGAAAACCGTGCATCTGATTAGCCGTTTTGGTGCGGTCATGCACCAATGATTCGCGCATCCGATGCAGCACAGACAGGGTTTGCTGGGATTCGGTTTTAGGCGTAACGAAGCGCATGGATGGGCGGGAAGCGGCTTCACAGATCGCCTCAGCGTCGACGAAGTCATTTTTGTTGCCCTTGACGAAGGGCTTAACGAACTGCGGGGAAATCAGCTTGGCCGTGTGTCCCATCGCCATCAGTTGGCGAGCGACAAAATGCGACCCTGCACAGGCCTCCATCACCACGACACAGCTCGGCACATTGCCGAAAAACTGCATCATCTGCGCTCGTGAGCATTTTTTGCGAAACACCTCGCGGCCCGACTTATCCTGGCCGTGCAGGTGGAAAGTATGTTTGCCGAGATCGATACCGATCAGTGCTGACTCGCTCATGATGATGGCCTCCGAAAACAAAACACCCCGTGAAAGCGTAGCCCTCACAGGGTGTTGGGGGTGACCATCTCATTAGCCGGCCTTCTCAGGCCGGTTTTTTTTACCGCAAACGTGGCTTACAGCTTGCCGGCGTTCTCGGTCAGGTAGGCTGCAACGCCTTCTGGCGAAGCGTTCATGCCTTTGTCGCCTTTTTTCCAGTTGGCAGGGCAGACTTCGCCGTGCTCTTCGTGGAATTGCAGCGCGTCGACCAGACGGATCAGCTCTTCCATGTTACGGCCCAGCGGCAGGTCGTTGATGATCTGCGAGCGCACAACGCCCTTGTCATCGATCAGGAACGCGCCACGGAACGCCACGCCGCCTTCGGACTCAACGTCGTAGGCCTTGGCGATGTCGTGCTTCATGTCGGCAGCCATGGTGTATTTGACTTTGCCGATGCCGCCATCGTTGATGGCAGTGTTGCGCCAGGCGTTGTGGGTGAAATGGGAGTCGATGGAAACCGCGACCACTTCAACGTTACGCGCCTTGAAATCGTCCATGCGGTGGTCCAGAGCGATCAGCTCCGAAGGGCAGACGAAAGTGAAGTCCAGCGGGTAGAAGAACACCAGGCCGTATTTGCCTTTGATGGCTTCAGACAGCTTGAAGCTGTCAACGATTTCGCCAGTGCCGAGAACGGCAGGTACGTCGAAATCCGGGGCTTGTTTGCCGACGAGTACGCTCATTGGATATCTCCTGATGCAGGGGTGACGATTGAAGTAAAAGGACCGGCCTCGAGTCTGCCGCGCATAAGCGACAAGCCTGTGACGCAGTCACGCTTCGTGAAGACCGACCATCATACACTGAAAAAACCGTTCGTCAGCGCACAGGCAAAGTCGCGGCCCAGCACGGCAAAACTACTTTGACAATCATTCTCGTTAACATTAAGATCCATCGCACTTAAGCCTTAAACCCGCGATGGTTCTCCCTTATGTATGTCTGCCTCTGCACTGGCGTCACCGACGGACAAATCCGCGAAGCAATCTACGAAGGTTGCTGCAGCTACAAGGAAGTGCGTGAAACGACCGGCGTTGCCAGCCAATGTGGCAAATGTGCTTGCCTCGCCAAGCAAGTGGTACGGGAAACCCTGACGCAGCTGCAAACAGCTCAGGTCGCGCTGCCCTATTCAGCAGAATTTACACACGCCTGAATCAACGTATTTTAAAGAGCCGGACTTAGTGTCCGGCTTTTTTATGCCCGCAATTCAATTAGTTAGGGCCAAGACGCGGAACACAAACATTCTTATTCAGATTAATTTTCATTTATTATTCAATAACTTAGGTTTGACACTCAGGGGCTCGCCACGCAGACTCCTGCTTATATACCGCGAATAAAGGGCAGGACCCCAATCATGAAAGGCGACATCTCAGTCATCCAGCAACTCAACAAAATCCTTGGCAATGAACTGGTCGCGATCAATCAGTACTTTCTGCATGCGCGCATGTATGACGATTGGGGCCTGGAAAAGCTGGGCAAGCGTGAGTACAAGGAATCGATCAAAGCCATGAAGGACGCCGATGCCCTGATCAAGCGCATCCTGTTCCTGGAAGGCCTGCCGAACGTACAGGACCTGGGCAAGCTGAACATCGGCGAGCACACCCACGAAATGATCAGCAGCGACCTGGGCTTCGAACGCAAGAGCCACAGCGAGCTCAAGGCCGCCATCGCTCACTGCGAAGTGACCAAGGACTTCGGCAGCCGCGAACTGCTGGAAGATATCCTGGAAGACCAGGAAGAACATATCGACTGGCTGGAAACCCAACTGGGCCTGATCGACAAGGTCAGCCTGGAGAACTACCTGCAATCGCAGATGGGTGAATAACCCTTATTCACGGTAGGCGCGAGTTTGCTCGCGAAAAACTCAAGGGCCCCGCATTCCATCAGGGGGCCCGCGTTATCGTTGACGTTCTTCGCGAGCAAGCTCGCTCCTACAGATGAAGCACAAAAAAGCCCCGCTCTCGTATGAGAAGCGGGGCTTTTTGTTGCAGGCCAATCAAGCTTCAGTCTGGGCTGCCGCTTTTGCCGCTGCGTCTTTGACCAACGTCTGCAACTCACCGTTCTCGAACATTTCACTGATGATGTCGCTGCCGCCGACCAGCTCACCGGCTACCCACAGTTGCGGGAAAGTCGGCCAGTTAGCGTACTTCGGCAGGTTCGCGCGAATTTCCGGGTTTTGCAGGATATCCACATAAGCGAATTTCTCGCCACATTTCATGATGGCTTGGGACGCTTTCGCGGAGAAGCCGCACTGCGGGGCATTGGGAGAGCCCTTCATGTAAAGCAGAATGGTGTTGTTGGCAATCTGCTCTTTGATCGTTTCGATGATATCCATGGAACACCTCGGCTGGAACTTTGCGACTCACAGGTCGGCACGGTGGCGCATTGTAACGCAAAATCCCAGCGTGGTGCTCGGAGACCTTATGCCGCAGCTACGTGGACCGGCACGCCGTTCAGCGCGGCATTGCCCGATAACTCATCCAACTGCCGCTCGTCGGTCAGGTCGTTCGCGCTGGCACCCGGCTGACGGCTGGCGATCGTCATCTGCACGCCCGGACGCCCGTGGCCCCAACCATGCGGCAGGCTGACCACGCCTGGCATCATGTCCAGGCTGGCCGCGACCTCGACCTCGATCATGCCGATGCGCGAACTGACCTTCACCCGCTGCCCGTCGCTCAATTGGCGGCGGGCCAGATCCTCCGGATGCATGAGCAGTTGGTGCCGGGGCTTGCCCTTCACCAGGCGGTGATAGTTATGCATCCAGGAATTGTTGCTGCGCACATGGCGGCGGCCGATCAACAGCAATTCGTCGGCCGGTGGCAGCGGTTGCGCCGCGAAGCGCGCGAGGTCCGCCAGAATCACGGCCGGCGCGGCCTGTACCCGGCCATTCGCGGTTTTCAGGCGCGCGGCGAGATTGGGCGTCAGGGGCCCCAGGTCCACGCCGTGGGGGTGTTCGGCGAGCATTGCCACCGACAATTGGTGGCTGGAAGCATCGCCATACACGCCGGCGCGCAGGCCGAAGTCGATCATCTGCGCCGGTGGCAGGGTCGGCTTGAGCGCAACCCCGGTGTGCGCGGCAAACGCCTTGGCCAGGCCGACGAAGATCTCCCAGTCGTGCAGCGCGCCGTCAGGCTTGGGCAGGATCGCACGATTGAAACGGCTGACATTGCGCACCGCGAACATATTGAAGGTGGTGTCGTAGTGATCGTTTTCCAGCGCCGAGGTGGACGGCAGGATCAGGTCGGCATAACGCGTCGTCTCGTTGATGTAGAGATCGACGCTGACCATGAATTCCAGCCCATCCAGGGCCTGCTCCAACTGGCGACCATTCGGCGTCGATAGCACCGGATTGCCGGCCACGGTGACCAGGGCGCGGATCTGTCCTTCACCTTCGGTGAGCATTTCTTCCGCCAACGCCGACACCGGCAACTCACCACCGTACTCCGGACGCCCCGACACACGGCTCTGCCAACGATTGAAATGCCCGCCGGAGGTGGAGGCCACCAGGTCCACCGCTGGCGTGGTACACAAGGCGCCGCCTGGACGATCCAGGTTACCGGTGACCAGATTGATCAATTGCACCAGCCAATGGCACAGCGTGCCGAATGCCTGGGTCGAAACGCCCATGCGCCCGTAACACACGGCCCTGTCCGCCGCGGCAAAATCCCGCGCCAGCTGGCGGATCTGCTCGGCAGGCAGCGCGCACTGGCGGCTCATGGCCTCAGCGGTAAACCCGGCGATTGCGCGGCGCACGTCGTCCAGGCCGTCGACTGGCAAGTGACTGGCACGGGTCAGGTTTTCGGCAAACAACGTGTTGAGCAGTCCGAACAGCAACGCGGCGTCGCCACCGGGCCGTACAAACAGGTGCTGATCGGCAATCGCCGCCGTCTCGCTGCGCCGCGGGTCGACCACCACCACTTTGCCGCCCCGGGCCTGGATGGCCTTGAGGCGCTTCTCCACGTCGGGCACGGTCATGATGCTGCCGTTGGACGCCAGCGGGTTGCCGCCGAGGATCAGCATGAAGTCGGTGTGGTCGATATCCGGAATCGGCAACAACAGGCCATGGCCGTACATCAGGTGGCTGCTGAGGTGATGAGGCAACTGGTCGACCGACGTCGCGGAAAACCGGTTGCGTGTCTTGAGCAGGCCAAGGAAGTAATTGCTGTGGGTCATCAGCCCGTAGTTATGCACGCTGGGATTGCCCTGGTACACCGCCACTGAATTCTGTCCGTAGCGAGCCTGGATGCCCGCCAGTTTTTCGGCCACCAGCGCGAAGGCGTCTTCCCACGCAATCGGTTGCCATTCACTACCCACCCGCAACATGGGTTGGTGCAGGCGGTCCGGGTCATTCTGGATATCCTGCAACGCCACTGCCTTGGGGCAGATATGCCCGCGACTGAAGGTGTCCAGTGGGTCGCCCTTGATCGACGTGATCGCCAGGCTGCCGTCTTCGGCTTGGGTGGTTTCCAGGGTCAGGCCACAGATGGCTTCGCACAGATGGCAGGCACGGTGGTGGAGAGTCTTGGTCATGGCCAGTCTCTTTATTAGGGCTTTGGCCTGACTATGGGCCGCGACTGCGGCGGGCACCAGCAACGTTCGTCGCGTGAATCGAAGGGCATCAGGCCAGGCCATGGGCAAGCGTGAGAAAATGTTTCAAAACCTGCGGAAGTGCCCCTGAAACCGACGCAGCCTGGCCTGGCCCCGCCCTCGCGGATTGCAAAAGGTCGCAGGGCCAGTGTACAAATGACCCGCTGCTGTCAGGAAATCGTCTTCAAAAGCGCTCTCGCGCCTGTCTGAACACCCCTAAACACCGTAGCCCTATTGGTAAGACGCGACATTTAATTATAAGATCGCGCCTTCCCCTATTTCGTCGCCCCGTGCGGCTTTCGCCGCAGGTCTCGCCCGTTTTCACAATAAACAAGGCTTTGAGTATCTGCGGTCTGTTGCAAAAAGGTAGTTAATGATGAGCGCAAGGCACTTTCTCTCCCTGATGGATTGCACGCCCGAAGAGCTGGTCAGCGTGATCCGTCGAGGCATTGAGCTTAAAGACCTGCGTAACCGCGGCGTACTGTTCGAGCCTTTGAAAAACCGCGTACTCGGGATGATTTTCGAGAAATCGTCGACCCGCACCCGCTTGTCCTTCGAGGCCGGCATGATCCAGTTGGGTGGCCAGGCCATTTTCCTGTCGCCGCGTGACACCCAACTGGGCCGTGGCGAGCCAATCAGCGATTGCGCGATTGTCATGTCGCGCATGCTCGATGCGGTGATGATCCGGACCTTTGCCCACAGCACCCTGACCGAATTTTCCGCGAACTCCCGGGTACCGGTGATCAACGGCCTGTCCGATGACCTGCACCCGTGCCAGTTGCTGGCCGACATGCAAACCTTCCTCGAGCACCGTGGCTCGATCCAGGGCAAGACCGTGGCCTGGATCGGCGACGGCAACAACATGTGCAACAGTTATATAGAAGCGGCGATCCAGTTCGACTTCCACCTGCGCATCGCCTGCCCGGAAGGCTTCGAACCGTCCGCCGAATTCCTGGCCAAAGCCGATGGTCGCGTGCAGATCCTGCGTGATCCAAAAGACGCGGTGGTCGGCGCGCACCTGGTAAGCACCGATGTCTGGACCTCCATGGGCCAGGAAGACGAAACCGCCAAGCGCCTGAAGCTGTTTGCACCGTTCCAGGTCACCCGCGCCCTGCTCGACCTGGCCGCGCCGGACGTGCTGTTCATGCACTGCCTGCCTGCCCACCGTGGCGAAGAAATCAGCCTCGATCTGCTCGACGACCCGCGTTCGGTCGCCTGGGACCAGGCAGAAAACCGTCTGCATGCACAAAAGGCCCTGCTCGAATTTCTGGTCGAACCGGCGTACCACCACGCATGAGCAAGCCATTACTGCTGAACCTGCGCAATCTGGCATGCGGCTATCAAGATCAGCGGGTGGTACAGAACCTCAACCTGCACCTCAACGCCGGCGACATCGGTTGCCTGCTCGGCTCCTCGGGGTGCGGCAAGACCACCACCCTGCGTGCGATCGCAGGGTTCGAACCGGTACACGAAGGCGAAATCAGCCTGGCCGGCGAAGTCATCTCCAGTGCTGGGTTCACCCTGGCGCCGGAGAAACGTCGCATCGGCATGGTGTTCCAGGACTACGCGCTGTTTCCCCACCTGAGCGTGGCCGACAACATCGCCTTTGGCATTCGCAAGCACCCGCAGAAAGACCGCGTGGTCGCCGAATTGCTGGAGCTGGTCAACCTGAAGAACCTGGGAAAGCGTTTTCCCCACGAGCTGTCCGGTGGTCAGCAACAACGCGTGGCCCTCGCCCGCGCCTTGGCGCCGGAGCCGCAATTGTTGCTGCTCGACGAACCCTTCTCCAACCTCGATGGCGAGCTGCGACGCAAGCTCAGCCATGAGGTGCGCGACATTCTCAAGGCACGTGGCACCAGTGCGATCCTGGTGACCCATGACCAGGAAGAAGCATTTGCCGTGAGTGACCACGTCGGCGTGTTCAAGGAAGGTCGCCTGGAGCAGTGGGATACGCCCTACAACCTCTATCACGAACCGCTCACACCCTACGTCGCAAGCTTTGTCGGCCAGGGCTATTTCATCCGTGGCCAATTGTGTACGCCGGAATCGGTCAGCACCGAGCTCGGCGACCTGCGCGGCAACCGCGCGTATAGCTGGCCGCCAGGTGGCGCCGTGGATGTATTGCTGCGCCCGGACGACATCGTCTACGCACCGGACAGCGCATTGAAAGCGCGGATAGTCGGCAAGACGTTCCTCGGCGCCTCGACCTTGTACCGCCTGCAACTGCCGACGGGCGCCCAGTTGGAGTCGATCTTCCCCAGCCACGCCGACCATCAGGTCGGTGCAGACGTGGGGATCCGCGTCGCCGTCGAACACCTGGTGCTGTTCCGGGCTTCCGGCAGCACGGCGGCGCAGATTCCGCACACCGATTCGGGTGTGCGGCGCTACAGCCCGGCCAACTGAAGAAACCCGCTCCAGCCTTCGAACTCAGGCCCGGCCGATCGGCGCGAACGTGGCCTGGGTATGCTCGGCCAGAACCGCTGCGGACAACTCCACTTCCAACCCCCGTCTCCCGGCGCTGACAAAAATCGTCGGGAACGGCTGCGCGGTAATATCAATAAAGGTGCGCAAACGCTTTTTCTGTCCCAGCGGGCTGATCCCCCCCAGCAGATAGCCAGTGGAACGCTGCGCCGCCGCCGGGTCGGCCATCTCGACTTTTTTCACCCCGGCGGCGTGCGCCAGGGCTTTCAAGTCCAGACTTCCGACGACCGGCACCACCGCCACCAATAATTCGCCCTTCTCGCTGCTCGCCAGCAAGGTCTTGAACACCTGCGCCGGGTCCAGACCCAACTTTTCCGCGGCCTCCAGGCCATACGAGGCAGCTTTGGGATCGTGTTCATAACTGTGAATGCGATGTTCGGCGCGAACTTTTTTCAACAAATCCAATGCGGGGGTCATGGACGCTCCAGGCGTGGCAAACGGATGGCCAATTCTAGGCCAAGCCCACACAAAACGCTCTAGTACGCCCCTCACTCATGGCAATACTTACTGTGGCGAGCGTGATCATTCATCAAACCTATAGTTCGAAAATGACTGATAGTTCACTTTCGACCTTTGACAGCAGTCATTCTTGTCTATATTTTTTCGTTTCCGAATACTGTAGGAATACATCCGCAGCATTCCAGCAGTAAGCCGTGCCCGGGATGGGGATCCTCGACACGGTGAAAATCGCGCAAGGCCCGTTGAGGCCAGACGCCAGACAAGAACAACAAATTGAGGTTTTCCATGACAACTGCACTTCAACAGCCTTCACTTTCGAGCCAATGCATGGCCGAATTCCTGGGGACTGCGCTTCTGATCTTCTTCGGTACCGGTTGTGTCGCTGCGCTCAAGGTCGCGGGTGCCAGCTTTGGCTTATGGGAAATCAGTATCATCTGGGGGATCGGCGTGAGCATGGCGATCTACCTGAGCGCGGGCATCTCCGGGGCACATCTGAACCCGGCGGTCAGCATCGCCCTGTGTCTCTTTGCCGATTTCGACAAGCGCAAACTGCCCTTCTATATCCTCGCCCAAGTCGCCGGCGCCTTCTGCTCCGCGGCCCTGGTGTACACGCTCTACAGCAACCTGTTTTTCGATTACGAACAAACCCACCATCTGGTGCGCGGCACCCAGGCCAGCCTGGAATTGGCCTCGGTATTCTCGACTTATCCCCATGCACTGCTGAGCACGGCCCAGGCCTTCCTGGTGGAAATGGTCATCACCGCGATCCTGATGGGCGTGATCATGGCCCTGACCGACGATAACAACGGCCTGCCACGCGGCCCGTTGGCACCGCTGCTGATCGGCTTGCTGATCGCGGTGATTGGCAGCGCGATGGGCCCGCTGACCGGCTTTGCGATGAACCCGGCACGGGATTTCGGGCCCAAGCTGATGACCTTTTTCGCCGGTTGGGGTGAAATGGCCTTTACTGGCGGGCGTGATATTCCCTACTTCCTGGTGCCGATTTTCGCACCGATTGTCGGTGCATGCCTGGGGGCTGCAGCGTATCGCGGGCTGATTGCCCGTCACCTGCCAAGCGCCGCACCCGCTGTCGCCGAAACCGAAGACAGCGCCGTCAACGGCAACACCCGCATTTCCTGATAGCCAGCCTGGTCCACCCTGCCCCTTCGTGGCCCAGGCGGTTTACCCACTTCCTTATTTCTCGTCCAAGGCAATCGACATGACCGACATTCAGAATAAGAACTACATCATTGCCCTCGATCAGGGCACCACCAGTTCCCGGGCGATCATCTTCGATCGTGACGCCAACGTGGTCTGCACCGCCCAACGTGAGTTCGCCCAGCATTACCCGCAAGCGGGCTGGGTCGAACATGACCCGATGGAAATCTTCGCGACCCAGAGCGCGGTAATGGTCGAAGCCCTGGCCCAGGCCGGCCTGCACCATGACCAGGTCGCCGCCATCGGTATCACCAACCAGCGCGAAACCACCGTGGTCTGGGACAAAGTCACCGGCCGCCCGATCTACAACGCCATCGTTTGGCAGTGCCGCCGCAGCACCGAGATCTGCCAGCAGCTCAAGCGTGATGGCCACGAGCAATACATCAGCGACACCACCGGCCTGGTCACCGACCCGTACTTCTCCGGCACCAAGCTCAAGTGGATTCTCGATAACGTCGAAGGCAGCCGCGAACGTGCGCGCAACGGCGAGCTGCTGTTCGGCACCATCGACAGCTGGCTGATCTGGAAATTCACCGGCGGCAAGACCCACGTCACCGACTACACCAACGCCTCGCGCACCATGCTCTTCAACATCCACACCCTGGAGTGGGACGCGAAGATGCTGGACATCCTCGATGTGCCGCGGGAAATGCTGCCGGAAGTGAAATCGTCGTCGGAAATCTACGGCCGCACCAAGAGCGGCATTGCCATCGGCGGCATCGCCGGTGACCAGCAGGCCGCGCTGTTCGGCCAGATGTGCGTGGAACCGGGCCAGGCCAAGAACACCTATGGCACCGGTTGCTTCCTGCTGATGAACACCGGCGACAAAGCGGTGAAATCCAAGCACGGCATGCTCACCACCATCGCCTGCGGCCCGCGTGGCGAAGTGGCCTACGCCCTGGAAGGCGCCGTGTTCAACGGTGGTTCCACCGTACAGTGGCTCCGCGACGAGCTGAAAATCATCAACGACGCCCACGACACCGAATACTTCGCCGGCAAGGTCAAGGACAGCAACGGCGTGTACCTGGTGCCCGCGTTCACCGGCCTGGGCGCGCCGTATTGGGACCCGTATGCCCGTGGCGCGTTGTTCGGCCTGACCCGTGGCGTGCGCGTGGATCACATTATTCGTGCAGCTCTGGAGTCGATTGCCTACCAGACGCGCGACGTATTGGACGCGATGCAGCAGGACTCCGGCGAACGCCTTAAATCCCTGCGCGTGGACGGCGGCGCGGTGGCCAACAACTTCCTGATGCAGTTCCAGGCCGATATCCTCGGCACCCAGGTCGAACGCCCGCAAATGCGCGAAACCACAGCACTCGGCGCCGCCTACCTGGCGGGCCTGGCCTGCGGCTTCTGGGGCAGCCTGGAAGAATTGCGCGGCAAAGCGGTGATCGAGCGCGAATTCGAACCCCAGCTCGAAGAAGCGGCCAAGGAGAAACTCTACGCCGGCTGGCAAAAAGCGGTGAGCCGCACCCGTGATTGGGAACCTCACGAAGGCGCTGAATAAGCCCTTCACCGGAACCACTTAGGGTTGTAACTGGCAGGGAGCAGATTCCTGCGTCATCATGGGCCACTTTTGTATGGCAGCCCAAAGGACGCCCAATGAATCTGCCTCCCCGCCAGCAACAAATCCTCGAACTGGTCCGCGAACGCGGCTACGTCAGTATCGAGGAAATGGCGCAGTTGTTCGTTGTCACCCCGCAAACCATCCGCCGCGATATCAACCAGCTGGCGGACGCCAACCTGTTGCGCCGCTACCACGGCGGCGCAGCCTATGATTCCAGCGTCGAAAACACCGCATACGCCATGCGGGCCGACCAGATGCGCGACGAGAAACAGCGCATCGGCGAAGCGATCGCCGCACAAATCCCCGACCATGCCTCGCTGTTCATCAACATCGGCACCACCACCGAATCCATCGCCCGTGCGTTGCTCAACCACAATCACCTGAAAATCATCACCAACAACCTCAACGTCGCCACCATGCTCAGCGCCAAGGACGACTTCGACGTGCTGCTGACTGGCGGGAGTGTGCGACGTGACGGCGGCGTGGTGGGCCAGGCCAGCGTCGACTTTATCAACCAGTTCAAGGTCGATTTCGCCCTGGTCGGCATCAGCGGTATCGATGAAGACGGTAGCCTGCTCGACTTCGACTACCAGGAAGTGCGGGTTTCCCAGGCGATCATCGCCAATGCGCGCAAGGTGATCCTGGCGGCTGACTCGAGCAAATTCGGGCGCAATGCCATGATTCGCCTGGGCCCGATCAGCCTGGTGGACTGCCTGGTGACTGACCAGCAGCCGGTGCCGGCGCTGGTGCAGTTGTTGAACCAGCATAAGGTTCGGCTGGAAGTCGTCTAGCGCCTGCACTGATGCTATCGGGGGCAAGCCCCCTCCCACACTTTGATGTGTGAACCCATTCAAATGTGGGAGGGGCTTGCCCCCGATAGCGATTGATCCAGTCCCCATTTCCTTGAGCCTTCCCCAGGCACATGTTCACAAATTTTCCTTTTCTCGCCCTTCGATGAGTTTTTTCAATCGAAGTCGGGTGGCTGTGGGCGCGTTTATCAGCTACCATTTTCGGAAATGAACATTAATGTTCGATTTCCAATACGAAAAGATCGCGAGGCCAGCCGATGAACCCTTCCACCTTGCCTGCTCCACCGCTTGCCGAAGTCTATGACGTTGCCGTAATCGGTGGCGGGATCAATGGCGTCGGCATCGCAGCAGACGCAGCCGGGCGCGGGTTGTCGGTATTCCTTTGCGAAAAGGACGACCTGGCCAGCCACACGTCTTCCGCCAGCAGCAAGCTGATCCACGGCGGCCTGCGTTACCTCGAACACTACGAATTCCGCCTGGTGCGCGAAGCCCTGGCCGAACGCGAAGTCCTGCTGGCCAAGGCCCCGCACATCGTCAAGCAGATGCGCTTTGTGTTGCCGCACCGCCCGCACCTGCGTCCGGCGTGGATGATCCGCGCCGGCCTGTTCCTGTATGACCACCTGGGCAAGCGCGAAAAGCTCGCCGGTTCGAAAAGCCTCAAGTTCGGTCCCGACAGCCCGCTGAAAAGCGAAATCACCAAAGGCTTCGAATATTCCGACTGCTGGGTCGATGACGCCCGCCTGGTGGTGCTCAACGCCATGGCCGCGCGTGAAAAAGGCGCACACATCCACACCCAAACCCGCTGCGTCAGCGCGTACCGCAGCAAGGGCCTGTGGGAAATGAACATGGAACGCACCGACGGCAGCCTGTTCTCGATCCGCGCCAAGGCGCTGGTGAACGCCGCCGGGCCGTGGGTCGCCAAATTCATCAAGGAAGACTTGAAGCTGGATTCGCCCTACGGCATCCGTCTGATCCAGGGCAGCCACCTGATCGTGCCGAAACTGTACGAAGGCGCCCACGCGCACATCCTGCAGAACGAAGACCAGCGCATCGTGTTCACGATTCCATACCTGGACCACCTGACTATCATCGGCACCACCGACCGCGAATACACCGGCGATCCGGCGAAAGTGGCGATCACCGAAGGTGAAACCGACTACATGCTCAAGGTGGTCAACGCGCACTTCAAGAAGCAACTGAGCCGCGACGACATCGTCCACACCTACTCCGGCGTGCGCCCGCTGTGCAACGATGAGTCGGACAACCCGTCGGCCATCACCCGCGACTACACCCTGTCGCTCTCCGGCGGCGCTGGTGAGGCGCCAATCCTGTCGGTGTTCGGCGGCAAACTGACCACCTACCGCAAACTCGCCGAGTCGGCGATGGCTCACCTGGCGCCCTATTTCACACAGATGCGCCCAAGCTGGACCGCCACCGCCAGCCTGCCGGGCGGCGAAGACATGAGCACGCCGGAAGCCCTCGCTACGGCCATCCGTGCCCAGTTCGACTGGGTGCCAAGCGAAATCGCGCGGCGCTGGTCCACCACCTACGGCAGCCGCACCTGGCGCCTGCTCGAAGGCGTGCAATCGCTGGCCGACCTCGGCGACCACCTCGGTGGCGGCCTGTATACCCGCGAAGTCGACTACCTGTGCGCCGAAGAATGGGCGACCCAACCCGAGGACGTGCTGTGGCGCCGCACCAAGCTTGGCCTGTTCACCACTCCGGAAGAACAGGCCAATGTGCGGCGTTATCTGTCCAAGGTGGAGCATAACCGCAGCAAGATCCAGGCGGCCTGACAGACTGCTCGTACAAAAGCCCCTGCGCCGCAAGGCCCGGGGGCTTTTTCATATCGGTTCAGCCATTCGGTTTTCCGAACAGCATTCCCCTGCACGATTCGGTTTGCCGGACCTGGCCGTTATAAATCCTCGCTCATAAAAAGTTAATTCCTATATAAATCATACTGTTAACCTTTTAGTCGTGGACTGGCACGACTCATGCTCTACACTTCAGGACGATTGCCTGAGATGCCTCAGGAGCCGTCACGGGCATTCGCTGTATAAGAGAGCCGCTTAACCGGCTTCATAAAAAAAACAAATGTCGAGGAAGTATTGATGCGCATCGTTCCCCATATTTTGGGCGCAGCTATCGCTGCCGCTCTGATCAGCACTCCAGTTTTCGCCGCCGAACTCACCGGCACGCTGAAAAAAATCAACGACTCGGGCACCATCACCCTCGGGCACCGCGACAGCTCCATTCCGTTTTCCTACATCGCGGATGGTTCGGGTAAACCGGTGGGCTACTCCCACGACATTCAGCTGGCTATCGTCGAAGCCCTGAAAAAAGACCTGAACAAGCCCCAGCTGCAGGCCAAGTACAACCTGGTCACTTCCCAGACCCGTATCCCGCTGGTGCAGAACGGCACCGTGGACATCGAGTGCGGTTCCACCACCAACAACGCCGAACGCGCCCAGCAAGTGGCGTTCACCACCAACATCTTCGAAATCGGCACCCGCCTGCTGGTCAAGAAAGACAAGGATGGCAAGCCGTCCTATAGCGACTTCGCCGACCTCAAAGGCAAAAACGTCGTGACCACCGCCGGCACCACGTCCGAGCGCATCATCAAGGCGATGAACGCCGACAAGCAGATGGGCATGAACGTCATCTCCGCCAAAGACCACGGCGAGTCCTTCCAGATGCTGGAAAGCGGCCGCGCCGTTGCCTTCATGATGGACGACGCCCTGCTGGCCGGTGAAGAAGCCAAGGCCAAGAAGCCGAATGACTGGGTTATCACTGGTACTCCGCAGTCCTTCGAAGCCTATGCCTGCATGGTTCGCAAAGAAGATCCTGCGTTCAAGAAAGCCGTGGATGACGCCATCGTCGCGCTCTACAAATCCGGTGAAATCAACAAGATTTATAGCAAGTGGTTCGAAAGCCCGATTCCACCAAAAGGCCTGAACCTGAACTTCCCGATGAGCGACAAGGTCAAGGAACTGATCGCCAATCCGAGCGATAAGCCTGCGCCTGACGTAAAAATCTGATTTCTGGCTAACCTTATCTCCTGAGGGAGCCACTCCTCCCTCAGGCGTCTGTTACTACCTGCTGGCTATATTTTGGAACACTCGACCGGGCGGTTTTCGAGCCGATCGTGTGTGCCTGGCGTTCACCGTCAGGCGGGAACGGATTTTCCCCAAGCGGGTGCTTGTACATCGATCGATCTCGAGGGGAGACCCTAATGAATTACAACTGGGACTGGGGCGTGTTCTTCAAGTCCACTGGCGTTGGCAGCGAGACTTATCTCGACTGGTACATCGCCGGCCTGGGCTGGACCATTGCCATCGCCGTCGTGGCATGGATCATCGCCTTGCTGCTGGGCTCCATGCTGGGGGTCATGCGTACCGTGCCAAACCGTATCGTATCGGGCATCGCCACCTGCTACGTGGAACTGTTCCGCAACGTGCCGCTGCTGGTGCAGCTGTTCATCTGGTACTTCCTGATACCCGACCTGCTGCCGCAAAACCTGCAGGACTGGTACAAGCAAGACCTGAACCCGACCACCTCGGCCTACCTGAGCGTTGTGGTGTGCCTGGGCCTGTTCACCGCCGCCCGTGTCTGCGAGCAGGTACGCACCGGCATCCAGGCGCTGCCGCGTGGCCAGGAAGCCGCCGCCCGCGCCATGGGTTTCAAGCTGCCGCAGATCTACTGGAACGTGCTGCTGCCGCAGGCTTACCGGATCATCATTCCGCCGCTCACCTCGGAATTCCTCAACGTGTTCAAGAACTCCTCCGTGGCGTCCTTGATCGGCCTGATGGAATTGCTGGCACAAACCAAGCAGACCGCCGAATTCTCGGCCAACCTGTTTGAAGCCTTCACCCTGGCCACGCTGATCTACTTCACCCTGAACATGAGCCTGATGTTGCTGATGCGCCTGGTCGAGAAGAAAGTCGCCGTGCCCGGCCTGATCTCCGTGGGGGGTAAATAATGGAATTCGATTTCAGCGGCATCATCCCCGCGATCCCCGGCCTGTGGAACGGCATGGTCATGACCTTGCAGTTGATGGTCATGGGCGTGGTCGGCGGTATTGTCCTCGGCACGATCCTGGCGTTGATGCGCCTGTCGTCCAGCAAGTTGCTGTCACGCCTGGCCGGCGCCTACGTGAACTATTTCCGCTCGATCCCGTTGCTGCTGGTCATCACCTGGTTCTACCTGGCGGTGCCCTTCGTGCTGCGCTGGATTACCGGCGAAGACACGCCGATCGGTGCGTTCACCTCCTGCGTCGTGGCCTTCATGATGTTCGAGGCCGCGTACTTCTGTGAAATCGTGCGGGCCGGCGTGCAGTCGATCCCCAAGGGCCAGATGGCGGCCGCGCAGGCCATGGGCATGACTTACGGTCAGACCATGCGCCTGATCATCCTGCCCCAGGCGTTCCGCAAGATGACCCCGTTGCTGCTGCAACAGAGCATCATCCTGTTCCAGGACACCTCGCTGGTCTACACCGTGGGCCTGGTGGATTTCCTCAACTCCGCCCGCTCCAACGGCGACATCATCGGCCGCTCCAATGAGTTCCTGATCTTCGCCGGTGTCGTCTACTTCATCATCAGCTTTTCCGCCTCGCTGCTGGTCAAGCGTCTGCAAAAAAGGTTTGCCGTATGATCTCTATCAAAAACGTCAACAAGTGGTATGGCGACTTCCAGGTGCTGACCGATTGCAGCACCGAGGTTAAAAAAGGCGAAGTGATCGTGGTGTGCGGGCCGTCCGGCTCGGGTAAATCCACCCTGATCAAGTGCGTCAACGCGCTGGAACCGTTCCAGAAAGGCGACGTGATCGTCGACGGCACGTCCATCGCCGACCCGAAGACCAACCTGCCGAAACTGCGCTCGCGCGTCGGCATGGTGTTCCAGCACTTCGAGCTGTTCCCGCACCTGACCATCACCGAAAACCTGACCATCGCGCAGATCAAGGTGCTCGGCCGCAGCAAGGAAGAAGCCACCAAGAAGGGCCTGCAACTGCTTGATCGCGTCGGCCTGTCGGCGCACGCCCACAAGCACCCTGGCCAGCTTTCCGGTGGCCAGCAGCAACGTGTGGCGATTGCCCGCGCCCTCGCCATGGACCCGATCGTCATGCTGTTCGACGAACCGACCTCGGCCCTCGACCCGGAAATGGTCAACGAAGTGCTGGACGTGATGGTGCAACTGGCCCAGGAAGGCATGACCATGATGTGCGTGACCCACGAAATGGGCTTCGCCCGCAAAGTGGCCGACCGCGTGATCTTCATGGACGCCGGCAAGATCATCGAAGACTGCCCGAAAGAAGAGTTCTTCGGCGACATCAGCGCCCGCTCCGAACGCGCGCAGCACTTCCTCGAGAAAATCCTGCAGCACTAAAAAAGCCACAGCTTGCTCCTCCTGTAGGAGCGAGCTTGCTCGCAAAAAACGGCAACGATGAAGCGCACATCCTGGATGAACGCGGTGCCCTTGGTTTTTTCGCGAGCAAGCTCGCTCCTACAGGAAGGGGTGAGCGGTAGCTGACCCAAGGCATCTGTGATGAAATGCGACCCCAACCTCTATCGCGCCGCGCCGCCATCACTTGCCGTGAAGCCTCGTCTGATCCGCCAACTGTTCCTGCCGCCGTTGATCATCGCCCTGATGATCGGCCTGGGTTATATCGGCTTCTGGATCAGCGAGTACTATGGCATCCGCACCCTCAGCGATACCGGCGAACGCCAGTTGGAGCTGCATGCCCGCACCGTCGAAAGCGAACTGAGCAAATACACGTACCTGCCCAGCCTCCTGGAACTCGAATCCAGCGTGTCCACGCTGCTGGCCGAGCCGAACCAGGACACCCGCAAGACCGTCAACGACTACCTCGAAGGCCTGAACCGGCGCAGCCGCAGTCGGGCCATCTATGTGATGGACACCACCGGCCGCGTACTGGCCACCAGCAACTGGCGCGATGCCGACAGCTACCAGGGTGAAGACCTGTCCTTCCGCGCCTATTTCCAGAACGCCGTGCGCGGCCAGCCCGGGCGTTTCTATGGCATCGGCAGCACCAATGGCGAACCCGGCTACTACCTGGCCCACGGCCTGGAAGAGCACGGCAAGATCATCGGCGTCGCTGTGGTCAAGGTCCGCCTCGAAGCGCTGGAGGAACGCTGGAAACGCGCGCGTCTCGAAGCGTTTGTCAGCGACGAGAACGGCATCATCATCCTTTCCAGCGACCCGGCCCGCCGCCTCAAGGCCGTGCGCCCCCTGAGCGATGAGACCAAGGACCGCCTGGCGCACAGCCTGCAATATTACTGGGCGACGCTGAACGAGCTGGAGCCCCTGGCCCGCGAGCGCCTCAACGAAGGCACAGAAAAACTGACCTTTCCGGCCAACAGCGAAGTGGTGGCCGACGAACACGAAGTCAGCTACCTGGCCCAGACCCGGCCGCTGAGCGACACGCCGTGGAATTTCACCCTGCTCACCCCGCTCAACGACCTGCGCCGTGCAGCGATCAACCAGGGCATCCTGGTGGCCGTCGCCTTTGGCCTGGTGGCGCTCCTGCTGATTGCCTGGAACGAACGACGCAAAGTCATCGCCACCCGCCTCGCCGCCCGGGAAGCCTTGCAGGAAGCCAACAGCCAGCTGGAACGCCGGATTGCCGAACGCACCGCCGACCTGCGCGCGAGCAACGAGCGCCTCAAGGGGCAGATTCGCGAACGCCGCCAGGCCGAGGAAACCCTGCGCCGCGCCCAGGATGAGCTGGTGCAGGCGGGCAAGCTGGCGGCCATCGGCCAGATGTCCACCAGCATCGCCCACGAATTGAACCAGCCCCTCGCCGCGTTGCGCACGTTGTCCGGCAATACCGTGCGCTTCCTCGAACGCGGCGCGCTGGATACCGCCAGCGCCAACCTCAAGACCATCAACGAATTGATCGACCGCATGGGCCGCATCACCGCCAGCCTGCGCTCCTTCGCGCGGCGCGGCGACGACCAGGGCGAAGCCAACCTGGGCAAGGCCGTGGATGCCGCGTTCCAAGTGCTCGGCGCACGCCTCGACAGCCTGCCGCTGACGCTGCACCGCGACTTTGCCCCGGCCCAATTGCAGATAGACCAGACGCGCCTGGAGCAGATCCTGGTCAATCTGATCGGCAACGCCCTCGATGCCATGCAAGCACAACCGGCGCCGGAGCTGTGGCTGGAAGGCCATGAAGCCGACGGCAAATACCGCCTGCAGGTGCGCGACAACGGCCATGGCATCGACCCCGAGGCGCGCAAGCATCTGTTCGAACCGTTCTTCACCACCAAACCCGGCGAGCAAGGCCTGGGCCTTGGCCTTACGTTGTCCGCCAGCCTGGCCGCGGCCACCGGCGGCAACCTCGCCGTGGAGCATCCCGTCGGTGGTGGTACTGCCTTTGTCCTGAGCCTGCCGCTGGTGGGCGCTCAAACAGCCGAGTCGTCATGAACGTAGAAAAAAACCCTGACCTCACCGTCCTGATCGTCGAAGACGACCCCCACGTGCTGCTCGGCTGCCAGCAAGCCCTGGCACTGGAAGACATCCCCAGCGTCGGCGTGGGCAGTGCCGAAGAGGCGCTCAAGCGCATCGGCGAGAACTTTGCCGGCATCGTCATCAGCGATATCCGCCTGCCGGGTATCGACGGCCTGGAACTGCTCACCCGCCTCAAGGCCCTGGATAAAAGCCTGCCGGTGGTATTGATTACCGGGCACGGCGATATTTCCATGGCGGTCGGCGCCATGCGCAACGGCGCCTATGACTTCATGGAAAAACCCTTCTCTCCCGAACGCCTGGTCGACGTCGCGCGCCGCGCCCTGGAACAGCGCGGGCTGGCGCGGGAAGTCTGGGCGCTGCGCCGCCAGTTGGCCGAGCGCGACTCCCTGGAAGGACGCATCATCGGCCGCTCGCCGGCAATGCAGAATCTGCGCGAATTGATCGCCAACGTCGCGGATACGTCGGCCAACGTGCTGATTGAAGGCGAGACCGGCACCGGCAAGGAACTGGTCGCGCGGTGCCTGCATGATTTCAGCCGACGCCACGCTCACCCGTTCGTCGCGCTGAACTGCGGCGGCCTGCCGGAGAACCTGTTCGAAAGCGAGATTTTCGGCCACGAAGCCAACGCCTTTACCGGCGCCGGCAAACGTCGGATCGGCAAGATCGAGCACGCCCACGAAGGCACGCTGTTTCTCGATGAAGTGGAAAGCATGCCGATCAACCTGCAGATCAAGCTGCTGCGCGTGTTGCAGGAACGCACCCTCGAACGCCTGGGTTCGAACCAGAGCGTGGCGGTGGATTGCCGGGTGATCGCCGCCACCAAGTCCGACCTCGACGAATTGAGCCGCGCCAGCCAGTTCCGTAGCGACCTGTACTACCGCCTCAACGTCGTGACCCTGGAACTGCCGCCTTTGCGCGAACGCCGCGAAGACATCCTGCAACTGTTCGAACACTTCCTGCAGCAATCATCCCTGCGCTTCGACCGCAGCGTGCCGGACCTCGACAACCAGACCCTATCCAACCTGATGAGCCACGACTGGCCGGGCAACGTGCGTGAACTGCGCAACGTCGCCGAGCGCTTCGCCCTGGGCCTGCCCGCCTTCAAGAAAAGCGGCGCCAGCAGCGGCAGCCAGGGCCTGGCCTTCACCGAAGCGGTGGAAGCCTTCGAACGCAACCTGCTCAACGACGCCCTGCAACGCAGCGGCGGCAACCTGACCCAGGCCAGCCAGGAACTGGGAATGGCCAAGACCACCCTGTTCGACAAGGTCAAGAAATACGGTTTGAGCCACTGAGGAACCGCGCGTGGATCTGATATTGAAGGCCGCCCTGGGCGCGGCGGTGGTGCTGATACTGGCCGCGTTGGCCAAGACCCGGAATTACTACATCGCCGGGTTGGTGCCGCTGTTCCCGACCTTTGCGCTGATCGCTCATTACATCGTCGGCAAAGGCCGTTCGGTGGACGATTTGAAGACCACCATCCTGTTCGGGATGTGGTCGATCATTCCGTACTTTGTGTACCTGGCGACGCTCTACGTGCTGGTCGATCGCCTGCGCCTGGAAGCCTCTTTAGCCGTAGCAGCGCTAGCGTGGTTGATGGCAGCGACTGTTCTGGTCAGCGTCTGGGTACGCCTGCAGACCTGACACACCACAATCCAAATGTGGGAGGGGGCTTGCCCCCGATGGCGGTGGATCAGATACACATAGGCTGTCTGACCCACTGCTATCGGGAGCAAGCCCCCTCCCACATTTAGAACAGTGCTGTGCCAGGCAACTCAGCGGACTATTTTGTCGACCTGAATCCCCAGCTTCTTCAGGCGATACCAGAAGCTGCGCTCGGAAATCCCGATCTTCGCCGCCGCGGCCGCCTGTACGCCATTGCTCTCGTGCAATGCCGCCTGGATGTAGGCTTTCTCCACCTCCGCCAGCGCCGCATCCAGGTCCTGGGGAATGCCCGGTCCGTCGCTGAGGATCGCCGTCACGCCGCCCTCGCTGGGCTTGGACGCGAACAGATAACCCGGCAAGTCGATATCTTCAATCACCGGCGATGACGCCACGATCGTCGCGCGTTCCACGCAGTTCTGCAGCTCGCGGATATTGCCCGGCCAGTGATACGCCGTCATGGCCTGCAAGGCCTCGGGGCTGAAACCGGTGATGCGTTTACCCGCGGTGACGCTCAAGGTCTGGGCGAAGTGCCGGGCCAGGGGCGCGATGTCTTCCACGCGCTCGCGCAAGGGCGGCAGCGGGATCGGGAACACGTTGAGGCGGTAATACAAGTCCTCGCGAAACTCCTTGTTGGCCACCGCCTCCAACAGGTTCTTGTTGGTGGCGGCGATCACGCGCACGTCCACCTTGCGCTCGCGGGGGTCGCCCACCGGCTCGATCACCCGCTCCTGCAAGGCGCGCAGAATCTTGGCCTGCAGCGCCAGCGGCATGTCGCCCACTTCATCGAGAAACAGCGTGCCCTTGTCAGCCTGCATAAAACGCCCGACCCGGTCGGCCACGGCACCGGTGAAGGCGCCCTTGCGATGGCCGAACATTTCGCTTTCCAGCAGCCCTTCGGGAATCGCCGCGCAATTGACCGCGACGAACGGCTTGTCGGCCCGGCTGCCGTGCTTGTGGATGGCGCGGGCGACCATTTCCTTGCCGGTGCCGCTTTCGCCGGTCAGCAGGATCGTTGCGCTGCTGTCGCGCACCGAATCCACTGCCTGCAACACCTTGCGAAACGCCGGGCTGTCGCCCACCAGGCTGTCGAACTGCGCCTGCTCGTCCAGCTCGGCGCGCATGCGGGCGTTGTCGCGCATGATGTCGCGAAACTGCAGGGCCTTGGCCACGGTGATGTCCAACTCGTCGATATCGAACGGCTTGGCAATGTAGTCATACGCACCGTTGCGCATCGACTGTACGGCGTTTTTCACCGTGCTGTAGGCGGTCATCACGATCACCGGCACCTGGGAATAGCGCGCCTTGATCTCGGCCAGCAGCGCCGGACCGTCCATGCCCGGCATGCGCCAGTCGCTGATCACCAGGTCGATGTCTTCCTGCTCCAGCACTTTGAGCGCGTGCAGGCCGTTACCCGCCGTGAACACCTGGACGCCATTCTGGCTGAGGGCCGACGACAACAGGTCACAGAGCTTGGGCTCGTCGTCGACCACCAATATGTTATGCGTCATGAGTGTCCTCGTCGTCTTCGCCGATTGCCGGAATGTACAGGCTGAACGTAGCGCCGGCATCATTCTCGCTGATGCATTCGATGCTGCCGTCGTGACTTTCCATGATCGAATAGACTTTGGCCAGGCCCAGGCCGGTGCCGGAGGCCTTGGTGGTGACGAACGGGGTGAAGATGCGCTCGATCATATCCGCCGGGATACCCTGGCCGGTGTCGGCGACGCTGATGACTGTGTTGTCGCCCATCGAACGAATGCCCAGGGTCAGGCGGCCACCTTCGGGCATTGCATCGATAGCGTTGAGAATCAGGTTGAGGCAGGCCTGTTTGAGCTGCTTGGCGTCGGCATAGATGGTCGCACCGGGCGCCTGGTCGTCAATGTGGGCGTCGATTTTGTGGCTGGCCAGTTCCGGGCTGCAGAAGCCGAGGATCTCCTCCACCAGCGCGCGCGCCGGTTGCAATACGCGCAGCGGCGCGTTGGGTTTGGCGAAATCGAGAAACTCGGTGATCAGGTCGTTGATCCGGCTGACTTCGCTGATCACATATTCCAGGTGGCGCTTGTCGGCTTCCGGCAAGTCGGCGCGACGGTGCAGCAGTTGGGTGGCGGTCTTGATGATCCCCAGCGGGTTACGGATTTCGTGGGCCAGGCCCATGGCGACTTCGCCCAGGGCATGCAGGCGGTCGCGCCGGCGCAGTTGGGCTTCGAGGTGATGCAACTCCCCCAGCCGTTCGGTCATATGGTTGAAGGTGCTGCTCAATTGCGCCAGCTCATCGCCGCCGCTGACCACCACACGGTGGGCATAATTGCCTGAGATCACGGCGCTCACGCCCTGGGACAGATCGCGCAACGGTTGGGTCAAGCGCCGCGACACCAGCAGCCCCGCCGCCAGGGACAGTGCCGAGCTGAGCAGGAAAATCAGCACGAACAGGTTGCTCTGGTTCACCAGCCCGACCAGGCTGGTATGGCGCAGCAGGCCGCTGAAGATCACGCCTTGCAGCTCGCCGGCATCGTTGAAGATCGGCCAGTACAAACCGCTGTATTTGTTGGTGAACTGTTCGCTGGGTTGCTTGCTGCTGCGCATCTCGGCTTCGACGCCTTTCGGGATGTGCGAGGGGTGATCCATGAAGCGCTGGGTCGAGAAAATTTCCGAGAAACCGCCGGGGTTGGCCAGGTACAGGCGCAGGTCGAGGGAATGTACGTCGGCTACGCTGGTGAGGAAACTGCTGTCCAGGTAGGTGGCCACCAGCAGCACGTAGTCAACGCCGTCCTGGCTGGTCTCGAAAGTCGAGACCACGATGCCGGTATTCACCCCCGCCACTTGCACGGTCTGCAATGCGGCGTTGCTGGTCAGGTTGATCTGCTTGACGATGTCATTGGGCGCGGTGCTGAACACCACCCGGTGGTCACTGCTGCGAATCAGGGCCACCACGTCGATGTCCGTGGCTTCGGCGATATCGGCGGCGAGCCTGTCGTGCTTGGCCGCCTCCCGGCTGGAGGGCGGGCTGGCGTAGCGCAGGAACAATTTCGCCATGCGCGCGTTGTCATGCAGGATGTCGCCGATCTCGTCCTTGACGATCTTGGTCGATTCCTGCAGCCAGATCCGCACGTTGCTGTCGAAAATCTGCGACAGCGTGGTGGCGGCCAGCTCGGCCGCGATCATGGTCGGAATCACACTGACCAGCCAGAACGCCAGCACCAACTTGCGCTGGACGCTCCAGCGCGAAATGGCAAAGGGGCGGGCTTTCTGGCGGGTCTTGGTGATCATCAGGTTTCGCTTATCGCAGCAGCCATGGCAGGGTCGGAACGATCCGGTCGAAGAAACATTTTCACGAGTCTGAGCAGGCCGTTGACCAGCCGGTTACGGTGGCGGAAGAACAGGCTGTTGCCCTGGAACTCGCACCCCAGCCGCAGCTTACTGGCATATCCGGCCTGGCCACACTCATACAACGCAATATTGTGTTGGATACAGTAGTCGACATTGGTCAACCAACTACGGAAGTAGAGGTTGTAGTCACGGGTAAACTCCACGTCGTGCCCGAAGAACTTGTCGATCAGCCGATGCTCGTCCACCAGCATCAGGTTGAACGCCACCAGGTGCTCGTCGACCCAGTAAAGAACACAGACCGCGCGTTGTTCAAGGCGTTCGAGCACGCCGGTGAAATAACTCGCGGGCAAGCGTTCGAACTGCAGCTCGGCACGGGTCAGCGTGGCTTCGTACAGGCGCATGACCTCGGGCAGCACATCGTCGATGTTGCGCCGCCACTCCACCCGCGGGCCTGGCGCGCGCAGTTTGCGCCGCAAGTCCTTGCGCGTGGATTTGCCCAGCGAGCCCAGGTAAGCGTCCACCGAGCCGTAAGGCAGCGGCAATAAGCCGGTGGGCAAGCTCGGCATGCTTTGAAAGCCAGCCGCGCGGCAACTGTCGGCCCAGTGCGGGTCCTGCGTCGGGGCATCCTTGACCGCCACCAGGCCGATGCCGAACTCATCGGCGTCCTGGCGCGCCGCCAGCAGCAGGTGCTTGAGTAACAGCGCGCGCCGAACCTCAGGCACGCCACTGGCAAACCCGGCGTCACAACGCTCGGCCACCGGCGAACCGATGGCGTACAGCCCCACTTGCAAAACACCCGGCCACAGCCGCTCCAGCCGCGAGGTCAAGCGCTTGCCGACGCCCGACACCGTGGTATCGAGGCGGTAATGGGTGATGAACGCGGCCGCCACAGCCACCAGCGCGCCGTCTTCAAATACCGCCAGGTAGCGCCATTGAAAATCGTTGATTGCGGCGTTTTCCACGGCAACGTAGTAGTCCCAGTCCTCCAGCGCACCGGGAAAACAGTCGTTCCAGGCACTGCGCCGGATGGCCCGGATGGTCGGGAAGGCTTGGGTGGTTATCACATCGAATCCTTTGTAGCGAGGGAGCGTACTCCCGCTGGACTGCGCAGCAGCCCCCTCAATGACACGCGCTCCTTACAACTAGAACGAGGTGGCAGGTTCCAGGCTCGCTTCGCTGCCTGACGCGGGCAAGCGCCCTCGCCACAACGCACCGGCGTCCACGGAAGCGGTGTGCAGCTCGACAAACTCCGCACTCAACTCGATCACCCGGCGGTATTGCAGGTCGACGGTGATCATGTGGTAGCAGTTGTCCAGCAGGATCTTGGTCACCGGCCCGCCGAGGTGACGTTCCACGTAATCGGCGTTCCAGCGGCTGGTGATGTCATCCTCGATCGAATGCAGCACCAGGGCCGGCACCTTGACCTGAGGCATGCGCTTCTTGACCACGGCGTTCATCCGGTGCAACTCGCGCACCGTGATGCCTTCCATGGTCAGCAGGCCAGCCTCGCTGCTCTCCCCTTCCTTCATCTGCCGCTCGACGATCGCCCGCAGGCGTTCGTTCTTGATGCCGTAGGGCGGCTTCTCTTCAAAGCGACAGATATGCACGCCGAACGGAATTTTCATCAGCAACGGCGTAAGGAACGCCAGCTTATTGATGCTCCAGCCGTCGTACTTCAAGGTGGTCGAATACATCAGCAGCCCGGCGACCTGGCCCGGATGCTCCGAGGCCAGGTACATCGACATCACCGCACCCATCGACAGACCGCCGACAAACACCTGTTCATGGCGCTGACGGACCTGGGCGAAGGTTCGGCGCACCCCTTCGTACCAGTCCAGCCAGCCGGTGGCCTGCAGGTCGCTGTTGTCGCCGCAGTGCCCGGCCAGGGTGGGCACGTACACCGTGCAATTACCCACCTTGGCCAGGCCCTTGGCGACCTGGCGCAGTTCCGTCGGCGTGCCTGTCAGGCCGTGGATCAACAGGATGCCGACCGGCCCTTCACCGAGAACGAAGCCGGCATCACCCTCACCGAGGTCGATCCCGACGTTGCTCACCGTTTAGTCGCTCGCACCAGCAGTTGCTCGAGCAGCTTCAGGCCCAGTTCGATTTCTGGGTAGCTGATTTCCAGGGACGGTGCCAGGGTGATCACGTTCTTGTAGTAGCCGCCCACGTCGAGGATCAGGCCGAGTTTGCGTCCGTCCACCACCATGTCGCCTTTCATGCCTTCTTCGACCATGTAGTCCAGGGTCGCTTTGTCCGGCGTGAAACCATCCGGGCCGCAGATTTCGCAGCGCAGGGCCAGGCCCAGGCCGTCGACGTCGCCGATGATCGGGAAGCGTTTCTGCAGGTCCTGCAAGCCTTCCAGGAAGAACTTGCCCTTGGCCATGACCATCGCGCCGTAGTCGACTTCATTGGTCATCTTGAACATTTCCAGGCCTACCGCCGTGCCCAACGGGTTGGAGGCGAAGGTGGAGTGGGTCGAACCTGGCGGGAAGATCTTCGGGTTGATCAGTTCTTCACGGGCCCAGATGCCGCCCAGCGGGTTGAGGCCGTTGGTCAGCGCCTTGCCGAACACGATCACGTCGGGTTGTACGTCGAAGTGTTCGATCGACCACAACTTGCCGGTGCGGTAGAAGCCCATCTGGATTTCGTCGGACACCATCAGGATGCCGTGCTGGTCCAGCACCTGCTTGAGCTCGCGGTAGAAGTTCATCGGCGGGATCACGTAGCCGCCGGTGCCCTGGATCGGCTCGACGTAGAACGCGGCGTATTCACTCTGGCCGACTTTCGGGTCCCACACGCCGTTGTATTCGGTCTCGAACAGGCGGGCGAATTGCTGCACGCAGTGGCTGCCGTATTCTTCCTTGGTCATGCCTTTAGGGCCGCGGAAGTGGTACGGGAACGGGATGAACTGCGCACGCTCGCCGAAGTGGCCGTAGCGACGACGGTAGCGGTAGCTGGAGGTGATCGACGACGCGCCGAGGGTGCGGCCGTGGTAGCCGCCTTCGAAGGCGAACATCAGGCTCTTGCCGTTGGTAGCGTTACGCACCACTTTCAGGGAGTCTTCGATGGACTGCGAACCGCCGACGTTGAAGTGGACGCGACCGTCGAGGCCGAACTTCTTCTTGGCGTCGACCGCGATCATTTCCGACAGCTCGATCTTGCCTTTATGCAGGTACTGGCTGGCGATTTGCGGCAGGGTGTCGATCTGCTGTTTCAGCGCATTGTTCAAGCGCGGGTTGGCATAGCCGAAGTTGACCGCCGAGTACCACATTTGCAGGTCGAGGTAGGCCTGATCTTCGGTGTCCCACACGTAGGAGCCTTCGCAACGGCTGAAAATGCGCGGTGGCTCGATGTAGTGAACGGTGTCGCCGTAAGAGCAGTATTTGGCTTCTTTATCCAGAAGAATCTGGTCTTCGGCGCTCGCGATGCGGATATCAGACATGGTGGAAGAGTTCCTGATTTTCAATAGAGAGGTCAGTAGGGGCAAAGGTCGTGGCGTTGGCGGCGATGCCCTGTGGCAGCTTGGCCAGCAATGCGCTCACTTCGGCGAAGGTGTCGAAGCGCGCATGGGGAATGTTGTTGGCCTCGCAGTACCGGGCAAGGCTGCCCTTGGCGAAAACGAAGTCGGCAGTGGAGGCCACGCACATGTCGGACTTGCCGTCACCGATCACCAGCACGCGCTTGTTGCGCGGGGTGGATTTGCACTTGCAGTTGCCGGAAGCGGCGCGGCAGGCATCGCTGGCATACGGGAAGTCGATGCGCCAGCTGTTCTGGTCGACCTGGCGCAGGCGGTTGGCGAGGATCGGCAGCAAGCTCACGTAGTTGCGCGACAGAATCCGCGCGATGCCTTGCTCGATGCCGTCGCTGACCACTTCGATGGAGGCCCCCAGGCCAATGACGTGATCGACGAAATCGGGGAAGTCCGGGTCGATCTCGACGCTGTCGAAATACGCCAGCAGCTCACTTGTGGTGGCCTTGATCAGCGCGAGTTGGCGGCTCAGGCATTCGCGGGAACCGATATGCCCATCCAACCATTCCTGCTCGATGGTTTCCCACTCGGGGCCGGCGAAGCGTTGGAGGACGTTGTCGATGACATCGGTGGGGGTAATGGTCCCGTCGAAGTCACACACGATATGCCAGTGGATCATCTGCGTTTACCTTGAGGAGGAGCGCGCTCTGTGCGCTTGCAGAAGGTGTAGAGCAGGGACTGTGCCAACTGGCCAGCACCCAATGGCGCTGGGGGTTTGCGCGGATATCAGACGGTTTTGTGTCGAAGGAGCTACAATTTTTGTAGCTTGCTACAAACAAGATGAGTGCTTGCGCCAAGGCTGCGCTTTGCGCGTTCATGCGCGCATATTCAATCAAGGAACAGTGACCATGTTCAGGATCACCTCCGCTCTATTCGCCGGGTTACTGGGGCTGTGGAGCGTTTCACAAGCCGCGCAGGCCGAAGGCATCACCGGTGAAGCAGGCGCGGGTATCAGCTACCAGCCCAAGGAACCCACCGGCACCCGCTATGAAACCGCGGCCGTTCCATACCTCGACCTGGACTGGGGCGACGTCAGCCTGAGCACCGATGACGGCCTGTCCTGGAGCGCCTTGAAAACCAACGGTTTCAGCGCCGGCCCGTACATCAACTACCTGTCGCGCCGCACGTCCAACGGCGCCTTGTCGGGGTTGCGCGAAGTGTCGAGCATGGCCGAAGTCGGTGGGTTCGTGGAATACGCGCCGGCCGACTTCTGGCGCGTCTACGCCCAACTGGGTCGCGCCGTGGGCGGCGCCCAGGGTCAGGGCGGCGTGCTCGGCAAGGTCGGCGGCGAGCTGGGCTATCCGCTGGTCGGCGGGATCATCGGCAGCAGCGACCTGATGGCGCATTTTGCCGACCGACGCCAGACCAACACGTTTTTCGGCGTGAGCGATAGCGAAGCCGCCGCCTCGGGTTTCCGCCCCTACAACGCCAGCGGCGGCTTCCAGAACGTGACGTTCACCCAGAGCTTCGAGTTTCCCCTGGCGACGAAATGGTCGCTGTTGACCAGTGCCAGCTGGGTCCGCCTGGTGGGTTCGGCGGCGAACAGCAGCATCGTCAAGCAGGCCGGCGAAGTGAACCAGAGCCAGGTGCAGACGGCGATCAGCTACAAGTTCAACTGATGCACATCGATAAAAATGTGGGAGGGGGCTTGCCCCCGATAGCGCAGGGTCAGCCAATACATACGGGACTGATCTACCGCTATCGGGGGCAAGCCCCCTCCCACATGGAGCCAGTATTTCATCGCGATACTTTCAGTTTTCCTCGCCTTCGGCCAACAACCCGATCCCGACGATAATCACCCCAACGCCCACCCAGTGCAGCAGGCTGATATGTTCCCCCAGCCCCAGCCACGAACCGAGCAACACCACCACAAACACCAGCGAACTCAGCGGAAACGCCAGCGACAGGCTGCTGCGCCGCAGGATCAGCATCCACACGAAAAACGCGCCGATGTAACTGGCGATCGCCGCCAGAATCCCTGGGTTGCGCGCCACTTCGGACAACCACTGCCAGTTGAAATCCATCTGCCCCAGTTGGTCCCCGGCGACCTTGGTAAACAGCTGCCCGGCGCTCTCGGTGCAAATCAGCAACGCCCACAGCACCACGGTGCCGAGGCGTTCGTGCAACCAGCCCTGATCGATATTTTGCGTACTCATGCCTGACCCCCTGCAATCGCGACTAACATCACGCCGAAAGTAATCACCAGCGTGCCCATCCAGCGCCGGCGGCTGACGGTTTCCCCCAGCACCAGCTTGCCCGCCAGCACCACCCCGCAATAAGCCAGCGCCGCCGCCGGAAACAACAGGCTCAACGGCGCGCGGGACAAGGCTTCAAGCCAGACGAAAAACTCGATGGCGTAGGCCCCGAGCCCCGCCCACAACAACGGCGCATTGAACACCTGGCCCCAGAACGCGTTCAGGCGAAAGCCGCCCTCCAACTCCGGCAAACGGTCCAGGCCCATCTTGAAAAACAACTGGCCGACCACATCGAGCACGATGGAAAAGGCCACCAGCAACACCACGGTCAAAGTCACGGGAACAGCTCCTCAAACAGGTTGATCAGGGCTTCGTTGGTCGCGGCATTGCGCTGCAGGTCCTCGGCGCTCCAGCGCTCGGCCGGCGGCTGGTCGGACTTGGCCTCCCAACGCTTGAAGGCGTTACTGAACACGGGCTTGGCGAACTCGCCGCACACATCGATGCCGATGATCCGTTTGCGCGCCGCCAGGGCCCGCAGGGCCTGGAGCAGATGGCTCAGGCGCATGCCGCCCTGGTCCCAGTTGGTGGCCGCGTCTTCGCTGGCCAGCACGTCTTTGTCGATGGTGATCCAGATGGCTTCGGTGGGCAGGCTGCTGATCATTTGCTCAAGGAATGCGGCCCAGTCCAGCTCCGCCAGGTTGCGCCAGTACAGGTAGTTTTCCTGCTGCTGGTGGCCGGCGCCATCGCCGACCCGCCCCCAGACTTTCGACGGCGGGTGCTGCCATGGAAACAGCTGCAATTGCCCGCGCGTGAGGGCGCCGAGGTTGCCGCCGCGCAGCTGCGGGTTATGCAGGTCATCGCTGCACGGGCCGAGGGTGACGATGCGCTTGATCGCCGGCATCTTCAGCGCGCGGTTGACCCACGACCCGCAGTGGCGCTTGGGCGCAAAGCGGACCCAGTCGGGGTGGTTGTCGAAGTGGATCAGGCTGATCGGTTCTTTCAGGTCGGCCAGAAATGCCGGCGTCAGGTGGTGATAGTCGCCGGAGCCGACAAACAGGATTTCCGGCCGCGCGTCCGTGGGCCGGGGCCGTGCCGCCAGGCGTTCGGTGAAGCGCTTCCAGGTTTTTTCGGTGGACCACAGGCGCAGTTTCGGGCCCAGGTCCAGCAAGTCGAGACGGGTGGCATGACCACTGGCCAAACGCCGGGCAATCGGCGCCTGGCCCGTAAGGCTGTGGTCGAGGTCAAGAATATTCAAGGTAATGTTTCACCCCCAATGGCAGCGCCCAACCGGATTGCGGATGGGCTTTAGGGGGTCAATGCAAGGGACGGGCCAGGGACTCTCTTGAGGACAATGAGCCCCTCCCACATGGGACCAGCGTCAGGATCGGGATTCGCGGATGATCTGGCGAATCGCCCCGACAAACGTTTCGACCGGCTGGCCACCGCTGACCGCGTACTGCCCGTTGAACACGATGGTCGGCACCGACGTCACGCCACGGGACACCCACAGTTGTTCCTGCTCGCGCACCTCGGCGACGTATTCATCGCTGGCGAGAATCGCCGCGGCGCGTTGCGGGTCCAGGCCGACGCTCTCGGCGATACGCACCAGCGTCGCGTGATCGGACGGGTCCTGGCCATCGCTGAAATAGGCTTTGAACAGCGCTTCCTTGAGGTTGTACTGCAAGCCTTCCAACCCGGCCCAATGCAGCAGGCGATGGGCATCGAAGGTGTTGTAGATGCGGCTCTGGCCGTCGGTGCGGAACGCAAAGCCCAACTCGGCGCCCATGTCGCGGATGCGCGCACGGGTGGCCTGGGACTCTTCGGCGCTGGAGCCGTATTTCTCGGTGATGTGCTCGACGATGTTCTGGCCCTCGGCGGGCATGCCAGGGTTCAGTTCGAACGGCTGGAAGTGGATCTCGGCCTGCACCTCGCTGCCGAGCTGGTCGAGGGCTTCGGTCAGGCCGCGCAGGCCGATGACGCACCAGGGGCAGGACACATCGCTGACGAAATCGATTTTCAGGGCAGTACTCATGGTAGGCAACCTCGCTGGCATTAATGCGCCGCAAAAGCTGCACGATACACCAATGTCACAACACCTTCGCCGAGACCGGCGGCTCGATCTGCGCCCAATGGACGGCGTCTTCGCGATGGGCTTGCAGGTACGGCAACACCGCCGCCAGCAACGGCGCCTTGAACGCTTCCTGGAAACGATGGGCCAGGCCCGGAATCAGCTTCAACTGGCTCCCCTGGATATGCGCGGCCAGGTGTACGCCGTGCATCACCGGCAACAACGGGTCGGCGGTGCCATGCACCACCAGGGTCGGCACGCGCAATTGGTTGAGCAACGGCACGCGGCTCGGTTCGGCGAGGATCGCCATGATCTGGCGTTTCACACCCTCGGGGTTGAACGCACGGTCGTAGGACAACGCCGCCTGATGCAGCAACACCTGGCGGTCATCCTTGACATACGGGCTGCCCAGCGCGGCCAGCAAATCGGCCTGTTGCTCCAGGGCCACTGCGCGATTGGGTGCGCTGCGCCGCGACAACAATTGCACCAGCGCCGCATTCGGCGCCGGCAGGCCTTCGGCGCCGGAGCTGGTCATGATCAGCGTCAGGCTTTCCACCCGCTGCGGCGCCATCGCGGCCAGGTGCTGGGCAATCATGCCGCCCATGCTCGCCCCAAGGACATGGAATTGCTGGACCTGCAACGCATCCATCAAGCCCAGGGCGTCATCGGCCATGTCGGTCAGCGTGTATGGCGCCGCCACGGGCAGGCCGAGTTTGTAGCGCAACACTTCAAACGTCAGGTTGGCGCTGGCCGGAGCCTGGCGCCAGGTGGACAGGCCGACATCGCGATTGTCGTAGCGGATCACCCGGAAACCTTGCTGGCACAGGGCGACGACAACCTCGTCAGGCCAGTGGATCAGTTGCCCGCCCAGGCCCATCACCAGCAACAAGGCCGGATCGGACGCACGGCCGATGCTCTGGTAGGCGATGCTCACCTGAGCCAGATCGACCGTTTGGGTCGGGACATTGACATCACATCGAGACGCCGCAAAAGACGGCAGGCCGAACAGTAGAGCGGCCAGTAACAGCAACACGCGCATGAAAAACACCGAAACACAGAACCCCAGTAGGGCGCGAGTCTGATGAAGTTTGTTCAAGCGCGCTGCCACAGTTGCGTGACAGTTTAATGAATGTCGCTCAACGGTCGACTCACTAACTATCTATCCCTGCGCGCCTCGTTCTCCACCTTTAAATAGGGCTCCGACCGGTAAAGCACCGTTCTGCCCCTATTTTTCGAGTGCCGTCACATGACCGATACATCCAACCCGCTCTCCCCCCTTGCCGTGCGCGACTTTCCGCCGTTTTCCCACGCACAGGTTCGCCCCGTGAACGAAAGCCTGCTGCTGGAAGCCACGGCCCGCTGGCACGCCAGCCGCGAACAGATGCTCCGGCTCAGCACCGATGCGCCCAGTGTCCACGCCTCGCTCAACGCGTTCATCAACGAGCAACTGGACCTGGACGGCGACAGCGTGCAGTTGCACTTTGCCGCCTCCGATGAAAGACCGGCGCGCTCCATCACACTGACCCAGGCCAGTGCCTTCGTTCATCAATTTCCCGCCTACGCCGCGCTTTACCAGCATTGCCGGGTGATCGGCCTGCCGGAAGGCAAAACCCAGTACGCAGCGCAGCCGTTCGAGCTGGTTAAACCCTTTACCCAGCTCAACGTGGAACAGGCCCTGCGAACCGCGTGGGTCCGCTACTGGTGGTTCACGCGCGCGCCTGGCACTGCGGTCTCGCGTCGCGATCACGCGGTTGCGCAGTACAGCAGCCATCTCCAAGCCGCCGCGCAGTTGGCCTGCGCCTCGGGGGCGATCACGGCCGATCAATTGAAACCGTTGCTCACCGTCCTCGACCCGCCAAGCGGCGCGTTGCAGCTCGACGGTCAGAAGATCTACGCCGAGCAACTGCTGCTCAAACGCACCGGGTTGGCCGATGCCGAGATACCCGGTGCGCTGGTCATTACCCTGGATGCCGAGGTCGTCCTCCAGCTGTTGTACCTGCCCTCTGAAGAACCGGCGCTGAACCTGTTCAACAGCCGCGTCGGCATGGAGCAGTGGTTGCTCGATCACCCCACGCTGTTCCCCGGCGTGACGGCCATCGCGCGAGACAACCTGATCGACTACCGCGAGGTCGACGAGCCCTTACAAGCCGGCGTGACGCACCTGTTGGAACATCGCCTCAAAGAAAAGCAGGCCAGCCTGAAATACCCCCACGGCAGGGACCTCGCCGAACATGGACACAGAGCGCTGGAAGCAGCCGATCAGGTGGACCGGCAACAGCGCAGCCAGGGGGTTTTCGCCTTGCCGCCGGCATCCGCGCTCGCTCCCGCCGAGGACGACGCGCCCCTCGACAGCGCGCCCATAGTCTTCGCCGGACTGACCGCCGACCTGCCCCTGACCCAGCGCCGCCACGCGCTGTCGCGGCAACAACAGCCGCTCTTCGGTACGGTGCAGGCGCCTGCCATATTGCCGCCGCCGAGCGATGAACAACAGGCCGCGTTGCGCAGCCAACTCAACCGCTTGCACGAGGCGCAACAGCAAGCCCACGAAGCGGCCAGCGCGCTGTGGAATCAACCCCAGAACCAGCTATTGGAGCTGTCCCAACAGGCCAACCCCGACTATCACCGCTTGCTCCAGGCACGGCTGAACGGGCTGCTTGCCGAAGCCAGCCTGCAGCGCCAACTCAACCAGATCAGCCCGGCCGGGTACGCCATGCTCCTGGCCGCGCTTGACCCGCTCAACGCGCCAGACCCCGAACTCAAAGTGTCGGTGGCGACCTTGACGCTGTCGATCAGCGAGCGCAGCAACGACGCAATCAACACCCAGCGCAAAGAACTGGACGGCGTGCTGCTGATCACCCTGGAAGCGGCGCTGCTCGATGCGTCAACGCCTCAGGACCTGTTGTTGTACTGGCCGGGCAGCCAGGGCGGGCTGCAGCACTTCGCTTCGCGCCAGGCGCTTGAACAGTGGCTCGGCGTAACGCCCTCGGACGCGTCGTCGCTGGAACTGGCCCTGCTCAATCAGACCCCGTTCGAGTACAGCCTCACCGTGCAACTCGACGACTGGGTCGCCCAGATCGAAGCGATGCTTCGCCGCGCCCCGGACGACACCGAGCGCCAAGCCCGGGAGCTGCAACCCATGCGCGTGCAAGCGATCCAGGAACTGGGCGTATCGACCAACACCGCGCGCGAACTGGCCTATGCGCAGCTTCTGGAGCAGCAGCAGAGCGGCGCACTGGCGGCGCAACTGCCGGTCTGGCTCGGCCAGGTTTCAGCGGCCGACAGGGCCGAACTCAAGGCCCTGCTGGAGCGCTACATCGTGGCGTTGCAACGCGCCGATGAAGTATTGAACCTGAAGCTGCCGCTGATCAGCAGTTTTTGCACAAAACGCCTGCACGCAAGGCTGTCCCGGGACTTCTCGCTCAAACAACCGTTCAGCGTTCAGCTCGACGTTCCCGAATCGGTCACGCATCAACAGCATTTCGTCGGAGCCCCTGGCGCGCCGGGCACTCCGACCAAGACGGTGCAGGTCCCCAGCGCCACCCGGGTCAAAATGAGCCTGGATGAGCTGGCGCTGAGCAACATCGATACGCCGATCGCCGACCGCTTGACGTTCATGAAGGTCGAGGTCAGCAGCCAGGACGCCACGGAAGGCCAGGCACTCACCGCCGGGCTCAGCGCCAACTACCTGCGCAAGCTGGTGCCGGAACTGGACCTGGCCCAAGCGTATGAAGACCTGATCGTCGAGGCTTACCAAGGCTCGGATCGCGAAACGGACTTCAGCCGTGACTATCGCCTCGAATGCCTGCTCGAACCTCAGCGCCTGATGCTTACGCTCCAGGGGCGTCTGGCGTTCCTGCAAAAGCACATCACGGCCACCGAACTGAACACCTTCAACATCGCCGTGAATGCCAGCACGGCCGAAGCCTGGCGCGCCGATGGCAATGACATTGAGTTGCTCCCCGCCCACCTCAGTGTCGGCGGGCCAGACACCCAGGACGGTTCAAGCACGTTGTCCGGCGTCACCTTCATCCGTCAGAAAAACTCCGGGCTCACCCTGCTCTATCTGCCCGAGAGCCCGGACGGCCACTACCTGCGCAGCTACGCCAACCTTGAAGCCGCGCGGCTGGCGCTGTACCGCCTGTGCCTGAGCAGCACGATGATCAATTACCTGGCCGGCCGCGCCTTGCTGGGCAACGTGGCCAACCACGTCAGCCGGATCAATCAAGCGCTGCTCCGGCATTTCGACGCGCTGATCGGCGTCGGCCGCCCCTGGCCCGTCACCACGTCGCTGGCCGGCCATTTGCTCAACGCGCAAATGGGCCGCGTCAAGGAGGCCCACCGCGCCAGTTCCCGTTCCAACAGCGACCTGTACCTGGAACGCTATGCCATCAAAGGCGTGCAGGCCTTCAGCTATATCAAGATGGCGCTCGGCGTGGTCCCCGTGGTGGGTACGGTGATCGGCCTTTACGACGGCTGGGTCAGCGCCAATGACGCGGTAGATGCATTTCGACGCGGCGATCATGCCCAAGGCATGCACGACATCACCCAGGTCCTGCAATCAATGATCGACGCCGGCGTGGATGTGGCCGGCGGGGTGCTGATCACGCCTAATGCAGCGCGCACGCGCACGCTTGGGCGCCAGTTGCGCAATGCCTTCAAGGGCGGCCGCTACCTGCAACCGCCCATGAGCCGCAAGGCGCGCCGCATCGCCGAGCGCTTCAGCGGGTATGAGTACGACAAGGAGATCGCCCTGGCCCATCTGACCCCGGCGAGCCACGGTATTTACCGCAACATCTACCGCCATGCCGACGGCCACTTCATCGTGCGGCAGGGCAACGTCTATCAGGTCGAACTGCAGAACGGCCATTGGCGCTTGAGTGGCAACGCGCTGAAAACCTACAAACAACCGATTGCCCTGGATGACGCCGGCCAATGGGACACCCACTTCGGCGTCTACGGCACCGCGCAACCGGCGGGCCTGGCGGGCGGCGGCGGTGTGCTCGGGCACCTGGCCGACACCCTCGAGCCGCTCTGGCCGATGGCGATTCGACAACGGCTGCCGATCTGGTGGACCGATCATGTCCTGCGCCGCCAACTGGCGCTCAGCAATGCGCTCAATACGCTGAGCAGCCGGCTCGACGCTCAACTGGCCGCGACCAGCAACCTGCAACACCTGTCCAACCAAAGCGACTTCGCCACCCGCAAGACATTGCAGCCAACCCTTGATCAGGCCTACACCCAGGACATCGAGCTGGCGATTCAGCAGGCCAACGCCATTCAGGACGTGATCGCCTTCCCCCCCAACAGAGAGCACCTGGCCCTCCAAGGCTTGCAAAGCCGCGCTGCCTTGATTGTCACCAGCAGAGCCGTGGAGCGCCTGAAAGTCGCCGCGGCCGCGCTGCAGGAATTGACCGGGCAATTCGCTGATATCCAGGTGCCGCCAGCACGCCCCGCCGCCATTCTGCAGTTTCTGCAAACCCGCAAAGGTCTCAGCCAGAAAATCGTGCAGGAACTCGACCGGATCGACCGCGTCTTCCTGGTCATGAACGAATGGAGCAGCCAGATCAACCTGGCAGCGCTGGAGGCCGATCTGCGCCTCCAAGGCAGAAGCACGCGCAGGACCGCGCAACAGATCGACGCGGACCTGCAAAATACGCGCACGCTGGCGGGCGAGGCTCGCGATGACGCGGCGCGCTGGAACGAGCTCTACGATGAAGGGTTTCGCACGCACCTGCGCACCGTCCACAGCATCGATACGTTCAACCGCTACGATCACGTCAGCGATCCTTCCTGGTTGTATTTGCAAAGTGAGGTCAATCGCGTCTATCTCGACGCTCACTTGGCCCTGAACACGCATTTCGCACTGACAAAAACGCCCACCACCGTCAGCCAGCGCACGCGGATCCTCAACGAATGTATCGATGCCTACGCGCGGTTCAGCCTCAGCGTTAAAACCTTGAGTGCAGGCTACCCGCAACATTTTGACCTGGATAACCTGGACGCCTTGCTGAATAACCTCGAGCGCATGATTCAACTGGCCCGCCACCGTATCGGCACAACACCTCGCCTGCGGCGCCCGCAGCTCGATGAACCCCAAGGGACGGTGTTTGAAAGCGAAGACAACCGGCTGCTGATCGGCATAAAAAGCACCGACCCTCGCACCAACACCACGCGCTACACCATCGACAACCTCAGCGGCCACACCGAGACCTGGGAGCAACGCCCGGACGGTCGGGCCCAGCGCCAACCGGCGCCGCCCGTGGAGTTCCCGGCGGAGGCGAACGTGAAGTCGGTGATGGTGAGCGAAGCCCAGAACCGCCTGCGCGCCGTACCGGCGTACCAGGCCAAAGTCGACGCCTATGCCCGCCAGGGCATGTTGCCGGTGGACCTTGAACACATGCTGGTCAGCGAAGCCGCCGAACTCACCTTGCGTGCAAACCGCATCGCGCGCCTTGACCCCGAGGAGCCGAGCCTCCAGCCATTGCGCACGACCGCCAGCGAACTAACCGCCGCCGGCCGCGCCTTGCGCACCCGACAATCGTTGGCCAGCCGCAAACCCACCGACGGCATGCTCGATGACCTGGTCAGGCATCACGTGGTCGAGGTGCGTCGAACCGCGTCGATGAGCGAACTGGCGAGGCGTGCCAACGGGCATCGCGACTTCATGCAGGAATATGAAGTCTGGGACCTGACCGCCACCCCGCCGCGCCCGTTGTGGTACGCGCACTTTCATTACAACCGCCGCACGGCGATCTTCGACGAGTTCGAAAAGGCCCACCTGAAACTGCCGGAGCATCGTTACTTGACCCATGCCGACGACCCGTCGCTGCCGTTCTCGGACATCGGCAGGCAGTCCGCTGCATTGCCGCATATCCGGCCGCTATGGGTTGCCCAATAACCGCGCCGGCCTGCGGCTGTCAGCGGAGCGCTTCGGTCACAGCGTCAGAAACAGTTTTTCATCCAGCGGCGGGCCGATCCGCGCCCTGACGATCTGTTCCACCACGCGGTTATTGCCCGCCTCGGCCACCAGGTCTTTCTGGGTCTTGGTGCGCTGCGACGGGATCTTCAGGTGCGCCGCCGTGTAGAGATTGCGCGGCGAACCTTTGGCCGGGTAGTGGAAATGGGCATACCACAAGACGTCGACCTTGCCTTTTTCACGCACGGCGTACTCGGTGAAGACATCGCCGCTTTTGGTCGCGATGTCTCGCTGGACCAGGTTGATGTCGACGAACCCGTGCTTCCACAGGTAGTCGATGTTTTCCGGTTTGGGGGGTAGGACCTTGTAGCCATCGGCGCAATGTTGGCGGGCCTTGTCAAGCAGTTCGTCCGCCGCCGTGCGCCACTGTTTGACCCATTGTTCGGTTTCGGGATTGCTGCCGTGACGGGTTTCGGCCTGCAAGGCGGTCGCCTGAAGCCGCTCGGCCTGGGCTTGCAGCATGTCGTTCCAGTCCAGCGGGTTGATGCCCTCCCGGCGTTGCGGGTCGTTGAGTTTGCGTTTCTGGAACGCGATCGTGCGTTCAATGCCGGCGCTTTCGTCGAGCAGTTTCCTGGCGTCGGACTTGAGCGTTGACAGCGACTTGGGCGATGACGCGGGCCGTGCGGGTTGCGCGGGAACGATCTTCACCCACTCGCCCTCGCTCGCGTGTTCGCTGTAACTGGCGACCGACCGGCCGGATTGCGGGTCCAGCACATCGATGATCGCGCCGGAGCCTGCCGCCTGGGGGCGCGCGGTGCCGATCAGGGTTTCCTTGTCGCGGGTCTTGAACGTGCGCTGGCCCGCCGGTTTTTGCCGTTGATCGATACGCACGACGGCGGCAGGCACCAGCGCTTGTTCCTCGCGCATCACTTCGGCCAGGTCGGTTTGGGCATCGTTGATCACATCGCGCAGGCGTTCGGCAAACAGCTGCTGATACTCGGCTCGCTGAAGGCCGGGATTCGTGTCCTGTATCGCCAGGCTGTCGCTGAGCACGCGCTGGTAGGTGCCGATGACGGTTTCCAGCGTCGCCTTGCGTTCGCTCAAGCTGTAACCGGTGTACTGCCGCAGGTCCAGGTGAGCGTTGTAGACGGGGATCAGGTTGGTTGAACTCAAGCGCTGCAGGTAAAACGACTCCACAGGGTCGCTCGTTCGCGCATAGCGATCGAGGCTCAGTTCTTTGAGGTTGGTCAGGCTGGTCAGCTTCATGCGCAGGGCCGTAATCGCAGGTGGCTGTCGCTCTTGCTGCTTGAGGAAGTGCGCGGCCTTGGTTTTGCCGAACGACGAATCGTCCGTCCATTTCTCCAGCACAGCGGCGGAGGCCAGGGCGGCTTCCCGCACGCTTTCCAAGTCGCGGTAAACCCTGCCGAAATTGTCCATCAGCTCGATATACGTGCTTTTGGAGCCGGTCCTTGCCTCGCTCACCACCTCCGCCATCGAGCGTCCGCTGGGGACGTGTTGATTGCTGTCTTCGGCCAGCGTGGTGTAGAACTGTTCGATTTCACGGTAGTTGTCGAGCACCGTCTCATAGAGATTGGAGCGCGCCTGTTTTTCTTCGGAAAGATCATCCACTGCGCCGAGTTTTTTCGGCACCAGATGGTCAATGGCGGTCTGAGCCGCCGCACTGTGTACCTCAGTGCGTTGCTTGAGTTGCACGAGTTGCTGGTCGATGGTCTGCCTGAGGTTCTTCGTGAGTTCCAACTGCGCCAGGTAAGGTGCGATAAAGCGCTGTTGATGCTCCCCGGTGGTAGACAGCCCCCACAGCGTGCGCAGTTTTTTACGGCCGTTGTAGTAGTCGGTAATGCTCGCAATCACTTGATTACGCGAGTCTGCCCTCGGTCCATCCAATACAAGTGCGGCCTCGACGGCCTGACTGAACGCTTCCCCTCGCGCCTGTTGTGCCTGCCTGTTTTGTTTGACCCGCTCGGCGACGCCGCTCTTGCGCGGCATGCCACCGCGCAGCCGGGGGCGACTGTCGAAACTCCAGCGCCCCTGTGCGTCACGCCTGATCGGCGGGCCGGTACGCGCGCGGTTGTTCGCGTCGATGATGAACACCCCGTCGAGGTCGTTGGCCACCCGGAACCACTGCTTGTCGATGTTGGCGTACAGCCCGCCCTGGCTCAGGTACAGGCCCTGTTTTGGCCCCTCGGCAATCGCCGCACCGACATCGACCGGCGCGGCTACCCGGAATGACTCGATCTGCGCGAGCTGGCCGGGGCTCAGGCGGCGCGGGCTGGAGAACGCAAAATCCAGCATGCTCGCATGACCGCCGACGACGCTGGCAGAAGGCTCCACACTGCCTTGGCGGATGCTCGCGCGATGGACGCCCGGCGTCTGGCCCGGGGCGCGGCGCAGCGGGCCATCGTTTGGCGCGATGGCTTTGAGAGCGTCAAGCGTCAGCGGCGGCTGCGCGGCGTCGGCGGGCGCGGAATGGGTCAAGACCATGCCCATATTGAGCAACAGGTCCACCACGCTGGCCGTGCTGTCGCCCTGGGCGGCGGGGTTGGACAGTCTGCGGATATCGTCCTCGCTACCGGCCAACTGCAACAACCACCCCGCCATCGCCCCAGGCCCACGCAACACGGGTAACAGGGTGTTGAACAACAACCCGCCCAGTTCCTTGAAGGAAGCCCAGCGGCTCTGCGCGTCCGATACCGATTGCCCCTGGGCCAGGTTCACCAGGCTGTGGGTGTTGCTCTGGTACAGGTGCTGCATCAGGCGCCCTTGCTCCAGGTCCTGGCGTAATGTGCTGGCGGCGTCATAGCCGTCCACGGCGAGTGTCGTCGGTGCCGGTTGGGCGGGCGCGTCGAACTCGTTGAAGACGCTGTAGCGGGCAATGTTGGGAATCTTGAAGCCGCCGTTGCCGTATACCGCGCGCGTCCTGTCGTCGGGCAACCAGGCCAGCACGCTTTGCTGCAAGGGGCCGGGCTGTTGCACCGCCTCCAGCAGCGCTTGACGCGTGGCAAATTCCTGCAATACCGGGGACAACATCGGCCGGTAGAGAAGGTGCGGGCCGACAGCCGCATTCGCTGGCTCGATGACGAACATGTTCTGGACTACATCGGGTGTCGCGCCGGGCTTGCGGATAAACGCCAGGGGCCGCATGACGATGTCTTGCCCGTCGACCTGTTTCGCTCCAGCGCCGGGCGTCAGCAGCGCCTCCACATACCGGTAACCGTGCGCGGTGATGCCCGCTTCGCCCTTGAGCTTGAGCTCCAGCGCCTGCATCGCCAGTTGGCGCGGGACTTGTTGGGCGAACAAGGCGCTGCGCCGACGTGACTCATCGCTGTCACCCAGCAGGTGGGTTTGCAGCAACGCAGGATAGTGTTTGCCGATGTCCACCTGACTGACGATGTCTTTCAAGCGCTGCGGCATTGCCGGGTCGCTGATCGGTTGACCGAAGTGGCGCACTTCGATTTCGCCCTTCGGCAGCCCGGCCAGATTGCGCAAGGCCATGTCGGTCAGGCTCATCGTGACGCGCTCGATGTAGCCGCTGCCCAACGTGCCGACCGGTACTTTGAAGGTGACGTCGAGGTGGTCCGCGAGCAGCCCGGTGTTCTGCAACTGCGCTTGCAGCTGTTGCTGGGTATAGGTGCGAATATCGGGGATGTCCGAAAAAAAGTTACGCCCCTGGTTGCGTTGGACATCGCTGGCCAGTTCGAGGGCGTGGCGATGGTAGGCAAGGCGATCGGCTGGGTCGGCGTTGCGCATCCACTGCGGCAGTTTTTCCTGCAGCCGTGCCAGTTCCGCGGAATCTGCGGCATAGGCGCCGACAAACCACGGACTCGGATCGCTGAGCACGCTGAAGCGCTGCTCCAGAGCCTGAAGGCTGCCGGCTGGTGGGAGTTCGATGCTGTCTATCGCCTGCAACTGGTTGTTCAGAATGATGCCCGCTTGCGCATCGAAGATATTCGCGTCCGGCTCCTGGCGTTTCCAGGTCAAGTGGTCGAAGACGAAGTCGTTTTCCAGCGTCTCGCCCCAGGCCTTGCCGAAGGCTTCCAGCGAGTCGTAAGGGGTAATCTGGCCGTTGGCCGCGGCATGCAGAACCTGGGTGCTGGCGCCGATCTGGCGGGTGATCAAAAGATCCGGGCTGAGCTGGGTGGAGGCACCGCCACCGTAGCGGACGCTGGTGTCGAGCACGAAGACCCGCGCCGCATCGTCGCCGTTGGCACTCACGCGTTGCGCACGCTCGGGCCAGGTGACCACCTGGTCAAGGGTGGCGCGTTGCGCATCGGTAAGGCCAGGCTGTTTCAGCGCCGCACTGCGCAGGTTGTCGCTGAGCATGCCGCTGAGCCACAACCAGCGGTTGTCCGCCCCGCCAGCATTTTGTCCCCAGTAACGGGTCAAGGCTCGCGCAAACGCGTCTTTGAGGCTGGGCCGAAGGCTGCGGATCGCCAGTTCGATGGCTGACATGTCGATGTCTTCGCGCCGGTTGCCTGAAGCGTCGGGGACTCTGAGGGTGGTGCCGGTTCCTTGTTTGACCAGTTTCTGCGGCCATGAATACTTGTCGGTGAAATCGATATCGGCCCCGCTGGCCAGGTGGTTGAGCGCGACATCCAGCAGCGGGGTCAAGCGGTATTGAACCGGGTTTTCCGCGATCGGTTCTGCCACCGAGGTCCGCGCTACGTCGAATTCCAGCGCTGGATACAGGCTGTTGATCGCCTCGCCGAGCATGTCCCTGACAACCGAGCGCACGTCGGGCCGCGTCGCGAACTGGCTGCTGACGGCGTGGGCGGCGAGGTGGCTGACGCGGGGCCGGGGTTGCACCTCGGCGATGGCGCCGGCACGGCTCAGGGAGGTGGGCGCGGGTGCAGGGGGCGAAGGGGTTGGATTGGCCGGTGGTACAGCGGGGTACAGACGAGAGATGAAGGGCATTGCAGCGGCGCTAGCGGTCATGGGGCACATCCTTGGCGGGGCAATACGGTGTCGTCCCAACGACGCATGGAGCGCTCTTCGGGACGAATGTCGCGGCAAAAATACCCACTCATCCCTACGGTGAAACAAGAAATGCGTAATTGACTATGTCGACACACGCGGGGCTCGCCGGGGCTCCGGGCCAGCGCCGTTTCGCAATGTATGGCGGGATATGAACCTCATGCGCCGGCCGGCAGGTCGACAGCTCGCGCAACATGAGACAAACTCACCCTATTCGAATTGCTCATCAATATTGCTCATGGAGACCACGGTGCTGGAAATCCGCCACCTGAAAACCCTGCACGCCTTGCGCGAGGCCGACAGCCTGGTCGAAGCCGCCGAACGCCTGCACTTGACCCAATCCGCCCTGTCCCACCAGTTCAAAGAACTGGAGGAGCGGTTGGGCATGCCGTTGTTCGTGCGCAAGACCAAACCGGTGCGTTTCACCAGCGCCGGCCTGCGCCTGCTGCAACTGGCGGACGCCACCCTGCCCCTGCTGCGCGGCGCCGAGCGCGACATTGCGCGCCTGGCCGGTGGCACCGCCGGGCGCCTGCACATGGCTATCGAATGCCACAGCTGCTTCCAGTGGCTGATGCCGACCATCGACCAGTTCCGCGATGCCTGGCCCGAGGTCGAGCTGGACCTGGCGTCCGGTTTCGCCTTCGCCCCGCTGCCGGCCCTGGCCCGTGGCGACCTGGATCTGGTGGTCACTTCCGACCCGCTGGAGCTGCCGGGCATCACGTATGTGCCGCTGTTCACCTACGAAGCCATGCTGGCCGTGGCCAACCAGCACCCCCTGGCGAACAAGTCGTACATCGTGCCGCAAGACCTGCTCAGCGAAACCCTGATCACCTACCCGGTGGAACGCGACCGCCTGGATATTTTCACCCGCTTCCTCGAACCCGCCGATGTCGAACCGGCCCAGGTACGCACCTCGGAGCTGACGGTGATGATGATGCAACTGGTCGCCAGCGGTCGTGGTGTTTGCGGCATGCCGCATTGGGCGCTGCATGAATACAGCTCGCGCGGTTACGTCAAGGCCAAGCGCCTGGGTGAGAAAGGCCTGTTTGCGACGCTGTATGCGGGGATTCGTGCAGACATGCTGGACGCGCCGTACATGCGCGACTTCCTGCTGACGGCCAAGGACACGTCGTTTTCCACACTGGATGGGGTCAGCGCCGTGCGTTGAGGGGCACGGCTCAGTCCTTGGAACCCGCCAATCAGGCGGTGGTGGTCAGCGATTTGCGATAAAACGGCAGGATCAGCTCACGCGTCAAGGGCGCCAGGTGCAGGCCGCCGTCTCCGGCCGGGTCGATCCAGCGCACTTCTTCGATTTCGGCGGCCGGGGTCACCGGCACGTCGATCCGTACCTGGAACAGTTCGGCTTGCACCGTAAAACCTGGCTCGTTGGCGGCCGGGGCCGAGAAACGGCCGAGGTAGACCGCCTGGCTCGGCTCGATGCGCAAGTTCAGCTCTTCGTGCAGCTCACGGGCCAGCGCTTCGACCGGTTGTTCGCCGGCATCGATCTTGCCGCCCGGTTGCATGAATGCCTGGGTGCCGCGCTTGCGCACCAGCAACGTCTGGCCGTCGCCGCCGATCAGGAGCGCGGCGGCGATACGGATAGTGGTTGGCATGGACAAAATCACCTTGAATGCAAAGACACAATGATCCCATGAAGCGCCTCAGCTCAAAAGATGCGGCTCTTCCGGTTCGCGGATAAACACGCTGTACTTGGCGCCCTCCATGGCTTCAAACGCGATCAGCTTGTCCACCAGCGGCAAGTTGAGCACTTTGCCGGCATTGAGCAGCAACATGCCGTTATCGGCGTTGAGGTTGCGCGCCAGGATCATGCCGTCGGCCAGTTCGCGGGTGCTCAGCACTTTGACACTCGGGTCGCCCAGGGTCACGTCGTTGAGGAACGCGGCGCAGGCCAGGACGAAGTCTTCGACCATGTCCGGATCATAGAGCCGCCCCGCGTACTTGCGGATGTACAGCAGTGCTTCATCGCTGTTCATCTGCCGTTCCAGGATCAGGCCCTTCTGCAGTTCGATGAAGTCCACCGCCAGTTTGAGCAAGCGCGCGCCTAAGGGAATCGTTTCACCCTTGAGGTGATCGGGAAACCCGGTGCCGTCCCACCGCTCTTGGTGATGGCGGATCAGCCGTGCGGCGTCCTTCATCGGCTCGAGCGTCATCAGCAACGACTCGCTCTGCGCCGGGTATGCGCGATAGCGTTCGCGGTCGTTGCTGTGCAGCAGTTCCGACGGGACGGCCATCATGCCGTCGCTCCAGCTCAATTTGCCGATGTTGTAGAGCGCGGCGGCCATGGTCAGGTCACGGGCGCTGGCTTCGTCCAGCGCCTGGGCTTTGCAGTACACGCGGATCAGCTCGATCAACTGGCGGTTGGTCTGCTTCTGCTTGGGCAGGCGCAGGTTGGCCAGCAGCGAAAACACTTCGGTGCCGGTCACATAGCTGCGCTTGAGCTCGTCGTAGGCCAGGTCGAGCATGTCGGCGGTTTGCTGCAGCTCGCTGGTGCGCGCTTCGACGCGCTTTTCCAGGGTGGCGTTGAGGGCCTTCAACTGCTCGTTCTGATCGCGGGTCAACTGCTCAAGACGCACGCGCTCGCGTTCGGAATGCTGGTGTTCCAGGGACTGGCGCAACGTCAGGAGCATTTCCTCGTCGTTCCAGGGCTTGCTGATATAGCGGTGGATCTGACCTTCGTTGATCGCCTTGATCATCATGGTCATGTCGGCATAGCCGGTCAGCAGGATGCGCGTGGTGGCCGGGTACAGGCGGTGGGTCTCGGCCAGCAGCATCGCCCCGTCCATCGCGGGCATGCGCGCGTCGGTCATGAGCAGGTCGACGGGCTCGGCAGCCATGATTTCCAGGGCCTGGGCACCACTGCTGGCCAGCAGCACATCATAAGGCTGGCCCCGCAGCAGGCGGCGCAGGCTGTTGAGGATCGATTCTTCATCGTCGACCAGCAAAATAGTAGGTCTGTAAGGGGACGTCGTAGCAGTTTGTTCATCCATGGCGACACCTCCTGGCGATGGTACTCGGTTGCTTCATTGCCCCCTGGCGTGATCGATCGCTGTACTTGCATAAGCAATGAGCGCTAGATGCACGCTGGGGTAACTGAGGGTGATTTGACGCCAACTGGCGTACTTATTCAAGGGACCCGGCTATGCTAGTAGCATGAAGCCATGACTGTTCCCTGTTTATTGAAGCATTCAAGGTAAGGAAGCCCGATGCGTAAGAATCTTCAGTTGCCTGCGTCCCGGTGTCAGCCATGAATCCGTGCTCAGGAAGGGCCAATCGACGGGTGCTGATTGTCGATGACGCGGCCTCCATCCACGAGGATTTCCGCAAGATCCTGTGCGCCGATACCACAGGCGGCCAGTCCCTGGACAGCATCGAAGAAACCCTGTTCGGCACCGCCCCCACCGTGCGCCAGACTTTTGTGCTGGACTCTGCCTATCAGGGCCAGGAAGCCCTCGCCCTGGTCAACCAGGCCCTGGCCGACAACGCGCCCTACGCCCTGGTGTTCATCGATATGCGTATGCCGCCGGGCTGGGACGGCCTGGAAACCATCGAACAACTGTGGAACGTCGACCCGAACCTGCAGATCGCCCTGTGTACGGCCTACTCGGACTATTCCTTCGAAGCCATCGAAGCGCGCATCCAATACAGCGACCAGTTGCTGATCCTGAAAAAGCCGTTCGACAACCTGGAAATCCGCCAGATGGCCAGCGCGCTGACCTGGAAATGGCAGTTGGCCCAGGATGCCGCGCTCAAACTGATGGGGTTGGAGCGCACGGTCGAAGAACGCGTGCAGGAACTGCTGAAGGTCTCACACCTGCTGCAATACGATGCCCTGACCGAACTGCCCAACAGCACCCTGCTGGGCGACCGGCTGACGCAGGCCATTGCCGTCTGCAGGCGCCATGACACCCAGTTGGCCGTGATGTTTATCGGCCTGGACCGCTTCAAGCGCATCAACAATGCCCTGGGCTATCCGGTCGGCGATGAAATGCTCAAGCAGGTCAGCCAAAGCCTGGTGGCCACGGTGCGCGCGTCGGATTCGGTGTTTCGCTACGGCTCCGACCAGTTCGTGCTGATCCTCAACGACATCAAGCATCCCCAGCAAACCCAGTACATTGCCGAAAAACTGCTCGGCGCCATCAGCACGACACACTATGTGGCTGGGCATGACTTGAGTGTCACCGCAAGCCTGGGCATCAGCATCTACCCCAACGACAGTTTCAGCGCGGTGGAGCTGATCAAGAACGCCGAAACCGCCATGCACACCAGCAAAGCCCATGGCCCCAACGACTTCAGTTTCTTCGTCAACGAGATGAACCTGCGCGCCCAGGCTCAGCAGAGCCTGGAAAGCGCGATCCGGCAGGGCTTGCAGCGCAATGAGTTCATATTGCACTACCAACCGAAACTGGATTTGAGCAGCGGGCGGATCGTCGGCGCCGAAGCCCTGATTCGCTGGCACCAGCCCGACCACGGCTGGATCTACCCGTCAGCCTTCATTCCCGTGGCCGAAGACAGCGGCCTGATCGTGCCCTTGAGCCAATGGGTGTTGCGCCAAGCCTGCGAGCAAGCACAAGCCTGGCGCGCCGCCGGCCTGCCTGCACTGTGTATCTCGGTGAATATTTCGGCGATTGATTTTCGCCAGCGCAATTTTGTCGCCAACCTGGCGGCCATTCTGCAACGCACCGGCCTGACGCCCAGTTTGCTTGAACTGGAGATCACCGAGAGCGTACTGATGCAAAACGTCGAGGACACGCTCGTCACCCTGCAAGACATCAAAGCCTTGGGCGTGCGGCTGTCGATCGACGATTTCGGCACCGGCTATTCCAGCCTCAGTTACTTGCGCCGGTTTCCCATCGATGTGTTGAAGATCGATCAATCCTTCGTGCGCGGCCTGGGCGAAAACAGCCAGGATGCACAACTGATCAGTGCCATCATCAGCCTGGGCAAGAGTCTGGACTTGAACATCATTGCCGAAGGCGTCGAAACGTTTGAGCAATTGGCGTTCCTCAGAGCCCATCGTTGTGAGGAGGGCCAGGGTTTCCTGTTCAGCAAAGCCGTGGCGGCCGCTGAATTCGCCCAATTGATGCAAGCCGGGCAACGCAGCCTGATGCCCCCCCAGTGACTGTCTATTCAAGGAACGAACGCTTGATCCGTCCCCTCACCCGCTCTCCTCGCCCGTCACCCTGGGCACTCGGCCTTGCCGTCGCCCTCGGGGTTGGCGCCGCCCTGCCCGCGGCGGCCGCGCCACTGGATGAGCCGCTCAAACCACTGCCGCCGGTGCCGCTGCTGGATGCGGCAACGGTTGAGCTGGGCCGCCAGTTGTTCAACGAGAAACGCCTGTCGGTCAATGACAGCCTGTCCTGTGCCAGTTGCCACCAGCTGGCAACGGGCGGGGGTGACGATAAGCCGTTTTCCTTGGGCTTTGATGGCAAGCCGGTCAAACTCAACACACCCACGGTGTTCAACGCCAGCCTGAATTTCAAGCAGTTCTGGGACGGTCGGGTGGATACCCTCGAGGCCCAGATCGAACAGGTGGTCATCAGCCCGGTGGAAATGGGCAGCGACTGGAAAACCGTGGTCGACAACCTCATCGCCATGCCGCAGTACCAGGCCGCCTTCAGTCAGGTGTACCCCGACGGCGTGACGGCGGCCAATGTGCAAAATGCCCTGGCGACGTATGAACGCACACTGCTCACGCCCAACTCCCGCTTCGACCAATACCTGCTGGGCAATACCGAGATCCTCACGATCGAAGAAAAATACGGCTACCAACGCTTCAAGGAATATGGCTGCATCGCCTGCCATCAAGGCATGAATATCGGCGGCAACATGTTCCAGAAACTAGGCGTGATGGGGGATTACTTCAAGGACCGCCCCCCCGCCGACAGCGACCTGGGCCGCTACCTGGTGACCCACGACGACGAAGACCGTCACGTGTTCAAGGTGCCCAGCCTGCGCAATGTCGCCGTCACCGCGCCGTATTTTCACAACGCCTCGGCCAAGACCCTCGAAGAAGCCGTGGACGTGATGTTCACATTCCAACTGGGGCGCGTGCCCTCGGCGGAAGACAAGGACCAGATCATCAAGTTTCTCAAGACCCTGACCGGCCAATGGGCGGGCAAACCTTTATGAGCAGACGGTCATGAGACTCTCCCGCCACTACGTCATCCAACTACTACTGGGCACCGCGACCCTGCTGCTGGCATCGATACTGGTGTTCCTGTACATCAAATCAAGTACTGACCAGACCAGCCGTTACACCGAATCCCGCGACCTGATCCGCCAGATGCAGCAGCTCAACGCGCAGTGGGACAGTGAGGTGCTCAAGGCCAGAATCGCCCTGACCCACAATTACGACCCCCTGGTGACGCCGCTGACGCAGATCACAAGAATCTGGGAGGAACTGCGCCAGCACGAGTCGTATCACGCGCCCAACGACCTGCCCGGCTGGCAAGCCAGCCTGGATGCCGGTCAGGCGGCGATCCAGGACAAAGCGCGGCTGGTCGACCAGTTCAAGTCCCATAACGCAGTGCTGCGCAACTCCCTGGCGTTCCTGCCGACCGCTGAAAACGATATCCAGGCCGCGTTCACACGGCTCGACGACGAACAGCGGCTGCCACTGCAAAGCGTGGCCACCGACACCTATGACCTGCTGCTCAGCAGCATGGAATTCGCCCAGGTTGCCAGCGACGACCGCGCGGCCGAGATTCTGTTGGGCCTGAACCTGCTGGCGGTGAACAAAGAACGCTTGCCGGCCGACTTCCACCTGCCGGTGGAGATTCTCAGCAACCACGTCGCACTGATCCTGCGCGAACAGCCGCTGGTCAACACCTTGTTGGAACGCATCGCCGCGGTTCCCGTGGCCGAACGCCTGGACGAACTGACCACCCACCTCAACCAGGATCAGCAGGCCGCCGACCTGATCGACCAGAAGTATCACAACTACTTGCTGGTGTTCTCCACCCTGCTGGTGGCATTGCTGCTGTACCTGGCCATCAGGCTGTTGCGCAGTTTCACCGTGATCAACCGCGTCAACCGCGCCCTGCACACCGCCAATGCCAGCCTGGAACAGCGCGTGGAAAAACGCACGCGCCAGCTCAGGGATGCGCAAAGCGAACTGCTCGACAGCGCCCGCCAGGCCGGCATGGCGGAAATCGCAACCAATGTGCTGCACAACGTGGGCAACGTGCTCAACAGCGTGAACATCTCCGCCGACCTGGTCGCCCGTAAGCTGCGCACCAGCAAAGCACTGGGGTTGGGCAAGGCCATGCAGTTGATCAACGAACACCCCGATGACCTGGGCACTTACCTGCGCGAAGACGAAAAAGGCAAACTGCTGCCGGGCTACCTCAACCAATTGGTGGAAGCCATTGCCGTCGAGCAACAGGGCCTGACCGACGAGCTGGCGCAATTGAGCAAAAGCGTCGACCACATCAAGGACATCGTCTCCACCCAGCAATCCTACGCCGGCGTTTCCAGCGTGCTGGAGCCCTTGCAGGTCAGCGCCCTGATGGACGACGCGCTGCGCATGAATTCCGGCGCGCTGAATCGCCATCATGTGACAGTGGTCAAGGAATACGCCGACGTACCGCAGATCATGGCCGACAAACACCGGCTGCTGCTGATCATGGTCAACCTGATCAGCAACGCCAAGTACGCCATGTCCAACCTGACCGACCGGCCTCGGCAGATTACGTTGTCGATCCAGACGATAGAGGACAACATCCTGCAAATCAGCGTCAAAGACGAAGGTGAAGGCATCCCCGCCGAAAACATGACGCGGATCTTCACCCACGGCTTCACCACTCGCAAGGAAGGTCATGGCTTCGGTCTGCACAGCTGCGCCCTGGCGGCGATTGAAATGAATGGCCGGCTTACCGCCTATAGCGATGGTCCGGGCAAAGGCGCGCTGTTCACCTTGCAAATCCCCCTCAACGATGCTGCAGGCCCCGCATGAACCAACCACCGAACCGGCGCATTCTGCTGATCGACGACACGCCCTCGATTCACGAAGATTTCCGCAAGATCCTCAAGCCGCCCCTGGAACAGAACCAGGCCCTGGACGCGATGGAAGCCGCGCTGTTCGGCACCAGCGACAAACAACCGCAAAGCCCGCTGTTCGAGCTGGACTCCGCCTACGGTGGGCAGGAAGGTTTACAACTGCTCGAGGCGGCCATGGCGGCGCAACTGCCCTACGCCCTGGCCTTCGTCGACATGCGTATGCCCCAGGGCTGGGACGGCGCGCAAACCATCGAAGAACTGTGGAAGGTCGACCCGAACCTGCAGGTGGTGGTGTGTACGGCGTACTCGGATTATTCCTGGGAAGAGCTGCTGTTTCGCCTGCGTGCCCATGACCGGCTGCTGATCCTGAAAAAGCCGTTCGACAATATCGAAGTCCAGCAAATGGCCAACACCCTGACCGCCAAATGGGACATGGCCCGCCGCGCGTCCTTGCAAACCAGCCACCTGGAGCTGTTGGTGGAACAGCGTACCCAAGCGCTGACCCAGGCCAGCCAGGCCCTGCAACAGGAGATCGACGAACGCAAACAGCTCGAAAGCCAGTTGGTGCAATCGGAAAAACTGGCGTCCCTGGGGCAACTGGCCGCGGGCGTGGCGCACGAGATCAACAACCCGGTAGGGTTCATTTCCTCCAACCTCGGCACCCTCGAAGGCTATTTCAAACAGCTGCAGCAGATGCTCGATGCCTACCGCCAGGCCGAAGCCGCGATCGGCGATGATCAGCTCCAAGCCCTGCGCCAACGCCTGGACCTGGACTTTCTCAGGGAAGATATTCCGACGCTGATTCACGAATCCAAGGAAGGCATTGGCCGTGTGGCGCAGATCGTCAAGGACTTGAAAGACTTTTCCCGAGTGGACACCGACCAGACCTGGCAGTGGGCCAACCTGCAACAAGGCATCGATTCGACCCTGAACATCGTCGCCAGCGAGCTCAAGTACAAAGCCGACGTCATCAAGCACTATGCGCCCTTGCCGGAAATCGAATGCCTGGCCTCGCAGCTCAACCAAGTGGTGATGAACCTGGTGATCAACGCAGCGCAAGCCATCGGGCCGGAGCGCGGCACCATAACCATCAGCAACGGCGTGGACGGCGAGAACATCTGGCTGGAAATCGCGGACAACGGCTGCGGGATTGCCCCGGACGCCCAGCTGAAAATCTTCGATCCGTTCTTCACCACCAAGCCGGTGGGCGAAGGCACGGGGTTGGGGCTGTCACTCTCCTACGGCATCGTCAAGAAACACCATGGCGAAATCTCCGTCAGCAGCGAACTGGGCAAAGGCACCACGTTCCGGGTAGTGCTGCCCATTCGCCAAACAGCGGTGTAGGCCCGTTCGAAAAAGCATCACGCAACGGTTGGATCAACGCCCGAACTTTCCATCGAGTTCGAATAGGACCCGATACGAGCTCATGCGCAATGCGCAACTCTCTCGACTTCTTTGTAAATCTGGGCGCCTTTGGCAATTTCCGCAGTGCGCAGATCATAGGCGGTCTGCAGGTTCAGCCAGAACTGTGCAGATGTCTCCAACGCGACTGCCAGGCGTAATGCAACGTCCGCACTGATGCTCCGACGCATCAATACAATGTCATTCACCGTAGGGGCGGAAACATGCAGCGCCCTTGCGAGAGCGGCTGCGGTCAGGCCCAGCGGTTCCAGGTACTCTTCCTTGAGTATTTCCCCAGGATGTACAGGTCGCATGCCATTCTTAAACATCATTCACCTCAGTGGTAATCCACAATTTCAACATTTTCAGGGCCGTGAGGCCCCCAAATGAAACAGACCCGGAATTGACCATTGATTCGGAGACTGTGTTGCCCCTCTCTGTCACCGTATAACGGTTCCAGCCTATTCCCGGGCGGTGAGCGCACGTCAGCGAGTTCAACCGCCGCATCCAGCATGCTCAGCTGTCGTTCCACCACGGAAACGACAGCGGAGCAACGTCGGGTTCGACCGGTTTCAAACAGTTTTTGGGTTTCGGCGCATTTAAAGCTTCTGATCATCGCTTAATGCTTAACGTTATTCGTTAATGACCAGTTCTACATGGGTTGTCGATATATTCAACCGACAGTTGAATAGGCGCTGAGGGAGGGCGACGAGCGGTCAGTGCCACCGTCAAAAAAAGCCGCTCCAGACACTGGAACGGCCTTAGAGGTAAGGCCGGAACGCCTCACGCCAACTGTCTATATCGGGCCAGTCCGCCGTGTCTATGCGACCCAAGCGAATGCACCTACAGGTTGTTCAGGGTTTCCTTACTGGCGCAGAATGCCGCACCGACCAGAAGAGTCCGATCCCAAGGTAACCGTATGAGCCTGTCCTTGCTAAGCCGCTACGCGGTGTTTGCCGTATGCGTGATGTTCACCCTCGCCAGCCTGCCCTTTGTCGAACATGAATGGTTATGGCCCATGACCCTGGTCACCGGCGTCCTCAGCCTGCTCGGCCTCTTCGACCTGCTGCAAAGCCGCCACGCGATACGCCGCAACTACCCGATCCTGGGCAATATCCGTTACCTGGTCGAGGGCATTCGCCCGGAGATCCGCCAGTACCTGCTGGAGTCCGACAGCGACGCCCTGCCCTTTTCCCGGGCGCAACGCTCATTGGTCTACTCGCGCGCCAAGAACGAAACCGCCGACAAACCCTTCGGTACCTTGATCGACGTGTACCAGTCGGGCTTCGAGTTCATCAGCCACTCCATGCGCCCCGCGCCGTTGACTGACCCGAGCTCGTTTCGCGTGATGGTCGGCGGCCCGCAATGCAAGCGGCCGTACTCGGCCTCGGTATTCAATATCTCGGCCATGAGCTTCGGCTCTCTGAGCGCCAACGCGATCCGCGCGCTCAACCAGGGCGCCAAGCTGGGTAACTTCGCCCACGACACCGGCGAAGGCAGCATCAGCCCCTACCACCGCGAAAACGGCGGCGACCTGACCTGGGAACTGGGCAGCGGCTACTTCGGCTGCCGTACCCGCGACGGCCATTTCGACCCGGAACGCTTCGCGGTGCAGGCCCAGAACCCGCAAGTACGCATGATTGAAATCAAGATGAGCCAAGGCGCCAAGCCTGGCCATGGCGGGATTCTGCCCAAGCACAAAGTCACCCAGGAAATCGCCGAGACACGCGGCATCCTGATGGGCGAAGATTGCGTCTCGCCGTCGCGCCACAGCGCGTTTTCCACGCCTATCGAGTTGATGCACTTCATCGCCCAATTGCGTGAGTTGTCCGGCGGCAAGCCGGTGGGCTTCAAGTTCTGCCTCGGTCATCCGTGGGAATTCATGGGCATCGCCAAGGCCATGCTCGAAACCGGCATCCTCCCCGACTTTATCGTGGTCGACGGCAAGGAGGGCGGCACTGGCGCCGCGCCCGTGGAGTTCACCGACCACATCGGCGTGCCGCTGCGCGACGGCCTGTTGTTCGTCCACAACACCCTGGTGGGCTTGAACCTGCGCGACAAGATCAAACTCGGCGCCAGCGGCAAGATCGTCAGCGCCTTCGACATCGCCAGCGTCCTGGCCATCGGCGCCGACTGGGCCAACTCGGCGCGCGGCTTCATGTTCGCCATCGGCTGCATCCAGTCGCAAAGCTGTCACACCAACAAATGCCCGACCGGCGTCGCCACCCAGGACCCACTGCGCCAACGCGCCCTGGTCGTGCCGGACAAGGCCCAGCGCGTGTTCAACTTCCACCGCAACACCCTCAAGGCCCTGGCCGAAATGCTCGCGGCAGCGGGCCTGGAACACCCGTCGCAACTGTCGGCCAAGCATCTGGTGCGACGCATGTCGGCGACCGAGATCAAGCTGTTCTCACAGCTGCATGTGTTCCTCAAGCCTGGGGAATTGCTGACCGGGGAAGTGAACGGCGAGTTTTATTCGCGCATGTGGCAGATGGCGCGGGCGGATAGTTTTGAGCCCAGTGAAGTAAAAGTGGCTTGAGCACAATCCTGCCTCCTCCCCATACGAACACCTACAGGAAAAAGACAGGGGCAGCCGCCGACATTACATCATCAGCGGCTTACTCGCATACCTCAACATCAGTTATCGGATTCGCTTCGCATATAACATAAAGTTCAAGAATCTGATCACCTTTACGCTCTTGATGTACAGAGCGCCAGTTACGGGGAAATCGAATGGCGGACCGCTGCGCCTGCTCAAAATTTGCGATCCACCATACGCGACGAGTTGGCGGGATAAGCCCTTCAAAGCTATCGACATAAGTGCTCTCTGGATATTTATCCATCGGCATAGAAAAACCTTTGCCATTGGGTCGGCCTGATCGCCCATCCGAAGTAGGCGGCGTATATAATAAAACCCTGCTTCTGCCTTTATCGTAATAAATTGCAGCGTAAAATATATAGGGGTCATATACAATTATTGCATCGCCCGGCCTACGCCCTTGCTCATACTCAAGCATCAGCTCATTCATTTTATCAACCTGAACCCTACTTGGATTATTCATTGTGGTTTCACCCCAATAAAAATTCATCAATCCAAAAATTTCAACACTTAAAAATACCATAGCCGAGACTACAAACAACACCGCATTTTTAATTTTATCAACGGCCACAGCCATAACAACAGCAAGCATTACTGCCGAAAAAAACAAATATCGCTCTACAAACAAAGGTTTTACCAAAGAGATGAGAAACCCCCCTAGCACAGGAACAAAAAAACACACAGCAATTAACACCTGAGAAGACCATTTGCTTTTGTCATTGAAAAGAACTGCCAAACCACTTATCCAACACACCACGGGCAACATCCAATAAACCACGCTCTGATAATCCTTAGCATCCTCTAATATAAGAAATCGCCATATTGCGGAAGGCAAGCTGTACCACGTTACCTCTGAAATCCACCCTATCGCCCAAGTGTTATGAGTCTGATTAATAAAGCTCGGTAACCAGGGGGCAAATAGCAGAGCGATCGCAATATTTGCCAACCACCAAGCCGGAGCTGATATATAGCTATTCACTCCAGGCTTGCGAAACTGCAGAAACACAATGTACAGCCAGTGTGAAATCGCACAAAACACTGCAAAATAATGAGTATAAAACCCCGCCCCCATCAGTAACACATAGATCACCAAGTAGCCTGTTCTGGCAGAATCCCTGACCCAACACACCAGTGCGATTGTGGCAGCCGTTAGTAACAACCCCATCAGCGCATACATGCGTACATCCTGGCTATAGCGCACTGCAATAGGCAACAAGGCAAGAAATAACCCGGCTATCAAGGATGCCCGGCGCGTAGAGATCAGCCTGGCTAATACCATACCCAAAATTACATTCAGGACGCCTACGACTGCACTGAACCCCCTCATCCAGATTAAGCTATCGCTGCCCGCCCCCTGCATCACGGCCCGCAGTATAAAATAATAAAGAGGCGGGTGAACATCCACAGTGCTCAACACCCATATATCAGAGTACGAATACGTGACAAACAACAGACTAAATGCCTCATCAGACCAGATAGACGCACCCGTTAAGTTATAGAATCGGAGTGCTACAGCAAGCCCGACAATCATTAAAAAAAAAGGCAAATCACGCGTAAACCCAATTGAAGCCAACGTATTTTTTAGGTTCACTTACTCATCTCCGATTCATTATCCGGCCTTTGAAATTGACATTTACCTGAACTATTCAACACATCCTTCACCACATACCTCGGCCGATGCTTGGCCTCCATATAAATCCGCCCCACATACTCGCCCAATATCCCGATCCCGATCAGTTGCACCCCACCCAAAAACAAGATCGCCGTCATCAACGACGGATACCCCGGCACCGCATTGCCAAACAACACTTTGTCCACCACCAGATACCCGGCGTACACCAGCGCCAGCAGCGAAATACCGCCGCCGATATAGCTCCACAACCGCAGCGGCAAGGTGCTGAACGAGGTGACTCCATCCAGTGCCAGGTTCCACAGTTTCCAGGCGTTGAACTTGCTCTGGCCGACAGCACGGGGCGCGCGGTCGTACTCGACAATCGCGACGTTGAAGCCGGCCCAGGACAACACGCCTTTCATGAACAGTTGCTGCTCGGGCAAGGCCTTGATCACGTCCACCACCTTGCGGTCCATCAACCGGAAGTCGCCGACGTTTTCTTCAATGTGTGTGTAGGAAATACGATTGAGCAGGTGATAGAACAGCGACGCACTGCGGCGTTTGAGGTAGCCGTCGCTGGAGCGATCCCTGCGTTTGGCCAATACCACGTCGGCGCCTTTTTGCCATTCGGCCAACAGGTGCGGGATGACCTCGACCGGGTCTTGCAGGTCCACGTCCATCGGGATCACCGCATCTCCGGTGGCATATTCGAGCCCGGCGAACAGCGCGGCTTCTTTGCCGAAGTTACGCGAGAAGTTGATCAGCACCACGCCGCTATCGGCCAAGGCGATAGCCCGGGCATGCTCGGCGGTGCGGTCGGAACTGCCGTCGTTGATAAACACGATCTCAAGCGTCTGCTCGTGCAACGAGGCCTCTTGCCGCACGCTGCGGTAAAACACGCCCAGCGCCTGCTCCTCGTTATACACAGGCACCACCAGCGAGACCCTCATTGCCCACGCTCGCGAAACACCACCCACCGGGACAGCAAAAACCCGCACACCAGGCTGATCAGCGAAAACACCGCCACGGTGAGAATCCCCGGCACCTGCCAACGATCCGCCAGCCACCCCACGCCCAGGCTCACACCGCCCATGCAGGCCATGAACAGCGCGTAACGCGGCAGCGAAGGGGGCATGGCAAAGGTGTAGATCGCGTTGACATAAAACGAAAAGGACGCTGCCACGCAAAACGCGAGGACATTACTCACCGCCTGGCTGAGCTCCAATGCGGCCCGGAACACGAAAAACAGCTGCCAATGGATCAGCGTATTGGCGATGCCAATCACTGTGTAGCTGGAGAATCCCTTCCACAATCTGGTCATACCGTTGCCCCGTCAGGCCTTGCTCTAGCAAGCCACGGCGCCTGCGGTCCGTCTACTGTCAGAATTAACAGGTAGCCCCCCGCGCCATTGAGACATTCAGTAATACCCAGCCTTTGCAATCGCTTACAAATACCGCCAACCTGCGCCCGCTCGACGTGCGGCGTAAGACAACAGCCGCGCGCGCCAGTCATTACTAAACCTTTCGTACAAGAGCCCGCTACCATGCTGAACGGACGCGACCCGCGCATCGATTTTTTTCGGGGCCTGGCGTTGATCTTCATTTTCTGGGATCACGTCCCCCACAACCCCCTCGGCCAGATCACCCTGCGCAACATCGGTTTCAGCGATGCGGCAGAGGTGTTTGTGTTCCTCGCCGGTTACGCCGCCGTATTGGCCTACGGCAACGTCCTGCAACGCGACGGCTACTGGATCGCCTCGCTGAAAATCCTGCGGCGCGCCTGGGTGCTGTATGTGGTGCATATCTTTTTGCTGGCGATGCTGATGGGCATCGTGTTCTTCGCCAACAGCCATGTGGAAACCCGCGACCTGGTCGAAGAGATGGGCCTGACGCACTTCGTCACCCGCCCGCAGCAAGCGCTCACCGATGAATTGCTGTTGCGCTTCAAGCCCAACCTGATGGACCCGCTGCCGCTGTACATCGTGCTGCTCGGCGGGTTGCCGCTGGTGCTGCCGTTGCTGCTGCGCCAGACCTGGGCGGTGGTGGCCGTGTCGTTGAGCGTGTACCTGCTGGCGCCGTGGATGGGCTGGAACCTGCGGGCGATTGCCGATGGCGTGTGGTACTTCAACCCCGTTACCTGGCAGTTGCTGTTTGTGCTCGGCGGCGCGGCGGCGATTCATGCCCGCCGGCCACGCCCGGCAGAGCGCCGCGCGCTACTGTGTCAGCCGCTGTTTGTGGCAGCCGCGGGCTACTCGCTGCTGGCCGCGATCATCACGCTGGCCTGGCGCTGGCCCGAGGTGCATGACGCGCTGATGCCCGCGTGGCTCAGCGAACGGCTGTACCCCATCAGCAAGACCGACCTGTCGCCGGTGCGCCTGGTGCACTTCCTGGCGCTGGCTTATGTCACCGCCAAGCTCTTGCCCCATGCCGGCTGGACCCGCCATTGGCTGGCGCAACAGAGTTGCCGCATGGGCCGCTATTCCCTGGAGGTGTTCTGTCTCGGCGTGCTGCTCGCACCGCTGGCGGACATGCTCAACGCCCTGGCCGGCGACGCGTTGGCCATGCAGCTATTCAGCGCGTTGGCAGGCGTGGTGTTGATGGGCGCTCTGGCGACCTGGCTGGAATTCAACAAACGCCTGGACAGCAGGTTGCAAGCGCGTCGCTCACTGCCCACGTCATCATTAAATAGATAGCCCCGGCCGTTTTCGCGACGGTGCTTCCATGCCCTTCCACTTATCGTGAAAGGGTATGGCTGATGTCAACTTATCAACGACTCAACGGGTTATCAGGCAACTTGCAGTCCAGCAGTTCCTGGTCACGGCAACAAGCCCTTGAGCAGATTCAGAACAACGTGATTCAAGCCATGAGCAGCTTGAACCCACAGGAAAAAGCCCGCTACGTCAGGTTGCAACGCGAAGCATTGAGCGCCTTGACCGCTCTGGAACACGCCCAGCAAGCGCTGACCCGCGACTTCAAGACTCAAGGCCTTGCGCAACTGCGGGAAAAAATCGGCGGGCGCGATCCCGAGCAATACACCCTGTTCACCCGCTACAAAGAGAAACGGGAGCAGGGCTTCCCCTGGGACCCGCCGCAGCCGCTCCTTCCGCTCAATACCGTGCCCCTGCCCGCCGCACGCTATCGTCGGGCCCATTACGACTTCCATTACATTGAGCATCTCAAGCACATGTCGCTGTGGGAAGCGGCCTGTCTCAACTACGGTTTCACCCACTCCATTCACGGGGACTCGGGTTTCAGCCTGGTGGAAGCCAGCTATATCGTGGGGCCGGACAACGACAGAAGCCTGGGCGCACTGGCCTTCATCGAAGCCGCCCGCACGCTGGACCTGGGCGCTCAGTTGCGCGACAAAGCCCGTACCGCCATGGCGCCGGGTGGGCCGTTGCGCCCATTGTTCGAGGCGTCGGCCAAGGCCAGCCTGCTGTTCGACGTAATCGAAGCCTACCGCAACCGTGCCACTACCGGCGTCACCCTGGAGATCTACACGCGACTCAACGCCGCCATCGAAGGCACTGGTGCACAATTGCCGTTCGACACGCTGAACCTGAGCTCCGGTATCACCCCCCTGATCTCCGTGCCCTTCGTCCCCTGGGACAGTTGCATCCCCGTGCCCTTAATGCTGATTCGCGTGGCCAGCCTGGGCGTGTTGTCCTACTTCCCTTTCCGTCCCGGCGGGGCGTTGCAATACCACGACGATGCCCAGGCCGCCGAGTACGCGTTTCGCACACAACTCACTGACAGCCACGCGAAAAAAGACCTGGGCTGGTTCTCCCGGCAATTGCCGTTGATCGGGCTGTCGGTGTTCAGATCACTGATCAACAAAGCGCCGCATCTGAAGGGGTTCAGTTGGTTAGGCGCTTATGTGTACGACGGTTTTCACCTGGCCTTCTCAACAAAGACCCTGGACAACATCCGCTTCAACACCGACATCAAATCCGGGCGCGCAATCACCCTGGTGCAGGCGTGCGCCTATCGCCAGATCCAGCGCTTTCAGTCAGACCTCGACACACTGGCGCAAACCCGCTCGGAAAAAGACTGGCAAGCCCTCAAAGATGCGGCGGCGGCGATTGCCGGTGAAGTGCTGCAGATGCTGCTTACGCCATTGCCCGGCGGCGTCACCGGCATGAACCGGGTCATGCAACTCGCGGTCATGGGCAGCCTGACCTACAGCGCCGCCCAGGGCGTGAATGAGCTGGCCAAGGGCGAAGCCAGCGGATTTGCCTCGGCGCTGGCCGATGTCACCGACCTGGCCGTCAGCGGCAAGCTGATCTCAACCGCCGGGAGGGCCCATCGCCAACGCATGCACGCGTACCTGGAAAAACTCGGCAACCCGTACAAAATCACGCGCGCCGACGGCAGCCATGGGCTCTGGAAAGCCGACGCCCAACCGTATGCCCACGACAACCAGCGCCTGGTCAACGGTATCACGCCCAACGCGTTGGGCATTTACACGGTCGAGGGTCACCTCTACGCCAAACTGCGCCAGGGCGAGCTGGACGTGCTGATCGAAGTCAAATTCGACGACGCGCACAAACGCTATGTACTCACACGCGGTAAAGACGGCTACACCCCAGCGATCATATTCGCCCCAGAGCTCCAGGCCTGGACCTTCGATCTGCACAATGCCCATCTCCTGTCCAACCCGGAGTTGCTGCAACGCATGCTGCCCAACGGGCCGTCGACGATCCCGTCGGCCGACCTTGAACACATGCTACGCAGCACCGCCACCACTCGCGATACGCTGGACCGCGTGTGGCGCGCCCAGCCGGCACCGTTGAACCTGATCGAAGGCGCCCGGCGACTGCAGGTCGATCAGGTCATCCAGCAAATCATCGAGCGGTTCCCCCAACCCGGCCAACTGCCGGCGCATGCCGACAGCACGGTCTTCTGCCTGCTGACCCAACTCAACGGCTGGCCGACCGACACCCTGCTGCATATCCACGATGCACAAGGCACGCGGATCGAGACCTACGGCAAAACCGAGCAACCACCCCCACGCGCCCATGCCATCAACCTCAAGCGCCGCGAGGATGGCAGCTACACAGACCTCAACGACGCGGGCAGCGGCCCCGAGGGCAACGAGCACCTGCTTCAACTGATCATCCGCCAGCAACCACGCGACTCGGCCCTGGGTAAAGAGGACCAACCCAACGCCTCCGAGGACGCGCGCGTCAGCAGCGTACGCCAACAGGTTGGCGCATTGGCAAGCCTCGAGCGCCACGCGCTGTTTTCGGCGCTGTTCGATTACTGGGGCTACGAAAAAGCGGAACTCGCCGCCGCACCGGCGGCAAGACGGTTTCTGCCGGTCAAGGTGTCACCGGCCTTGATTACCGTCACGCCCTTGTTGAAAAAACTGCGCGACCTGAACCCGCCCCTGACCGCCGCCAACCTTGCGCGATTACTCGCCGAGCACCCGCTGACAGCACGCCAGCAAGAGGCGTTTCTGAGCGGTGGCACCCTGCCGGTAGCGTTCGTTGAAACACTCGATCGCCAACGTACCGCGTTGCGCATCGACGCGGTGATCGACAGCTTGTACAACCCCCGCGACTTCAATGCCGACACCGACCTCTGGGCCCGGGAATTTGCTGGAGCGCTGATCCGCGACACCCTCAAGCGTCCCTTCGTGGTCACGGATGTCAGCCAGGGCGAGACCTTCGTGCCCAGCGGTGCGGATGACCTCACCGTCAACCTGCGCTTGCACCCCGGCGGTCGCTACCAGGCCTATGACATCCGCAACGACAGTGAAATCCCCGTCTCACCCGCCCAAGACAGCTTCTACCTGGCCATCGCCTCGGTGCTCCACCCCCACGAACGTCAACAACTGGGCATGAGCAGTGTCACCGACGCCAAGGGCCTGCGCAAAACCCTGGGGGACAACATGAGCGCCCGACGCAACCCCCAAGGTCACGTCAGCCTGGTCAATGGCTCGCTGGTGCCCTACCAACACAACCTAATGCTGTCACCAGGCCTCAAACCCAGGACCGACGGGATCTTCATGATTGAGGGCAACGAATACCTGCCGCTGTTCGGCAGCCTGTTCCGCATCGTCTTCGATAAAACGCTGTTCAAATGGCGGCTCAAGCACCCGAAAAAAATCGGTGTCGACACCCCGCTCCTGGAGCACAACGGCCAGGGCACCTGGCGCCTGGCCAGCGAGAACCCGATGACCTGGGACACCCACCAGCTATTCCACCGCCTGGGGCACGAGGACTACGCGTTTACGCAGGAACGGGCCAGTCAAATCCTCGCCCTGACCGACACCCCGGACCACGTGCTGCGCCAGGTACACCGTGCCACCCACCCGGTGCCGCCGTTGTTGGCCGACACCTGCAAACGCTTCAAGATCGAGCAACAGATTCAACACTTCATCAACGCACTGCGGGTGAACCCCAACACCCAGGAAGCCGAGCCGGCCCTGCAATTGCTGGTGATCTCCGCGTTGCCGGGATGGCCGGACAACCACAGACTGCAGATCGTCGGCCCCGGGAACGAGGTGCGCTATCAATACCCGGCCAGTGCGGGCCCGAACGCTGAAACAATCCTCGTGACCGAGCAAGACTACAGGGACGCCCGCCTGCTGAACCAACTCACCGGCTACGACACGCTGATCAATGCCTTGTTGGGCGAATTGCCCAGCTCCGCTGAAGAGCGCTTGTTCAAACTGGTGAAAAAAATCGTCGAGTTCGCCGAGAAAGAAACCAACCATCTGTTCAATTCGCTCTACCAAGAGAGCGAGCACCGCAGCCCCAACGTCGCGCGCGAACGCTTCAAGGCCGCACATGCCGACTTACCCAACAACACCGTCGACAGCATCCTCGACCACGCAACGCCCCGCGAACTCAAGCAACTGCACGAACACGGCAAGGTGAGCCTGCGCCTCGGCGAAACAGCCCGACTGACCGCCCACGAGGTGCGTCTGAACCGCGCCTTCGAGGGCTTGTACCTGGACAACCTGATCAACCCGGACAGCGACCGGATCATCCTGCACCTGCTCAACACCGTGCCCGGCTGGCCCAGCGACCTGCGCATCGAAGTCCGCGACCGACACTTCAGCGGCTCCAGCATCGAAGCCGCCGGCAACCCGGCCGGGACGCGCCAAAAAGTGCTGGTCAAGCAACACCAGGTCTACCACGCCTACGACTCACAAGGAGCGCCTCTCGCCGCGCCCGCCGGCAGCGGCAGCAACCTGCTGTCAGCCATCATCCAGACGTTGACCGACACCGAACGGAGCACGCTGGGAATCACACATGAAGACGACCTCGCGCCACTCCAGGAGCAGATCGCCAAGCTGGCGCTGTCCCAGCGCGTGGCGATAAAAAGCCTGCTGGACCTGCCGCACCTGCAACCCTGGCTGCAACCGCCGATGGGCCTGGATCGCTCATTTCTGGTGTACCCCGCCTGGAACTGGCTGTGGCCATTCGGCGGTAATCGCGCGCCGGACCTGGTGAGCAGGGTCCAGGAACTCTACCCCCGATTCGACAATGACACCGCCCGCACCTTCATCCGCTGGCTCAACCTGGATGAGCCGGCCGCCCTGATCGAGCTTGACCGACGCCAGGCCGAATACAGCTTCCTGGACATTGAACTGACCCGCTGGAGCGACACCCCCCGTGACACCGACAACGACGAAACCGACCCACTGGGCCTCCATCTGGGCCGTCGTCGCCATATCGCCAACACACAGCGCAGGGCCTGGCGACGGGATGAGCCGCCACAGGTCTACATCGATGGGTTGTTTCATGCGGAGTCATTAACACTGCAATTGGACACCATCGATCTGCCCACGGCGGCCTTTATCAACGGGTTCAGGGGCTTCGAGCACATCGAGCACCTGAGTATCGCCGGGGACAGCTTCCCCGCCTCGGGCCATGCATTCCTCGCGCTCTTCCCAGGCTTACGGGCCCTGCAAATCGACTGCCAGTTGAGCGAGCTACCGAGCGCCATCACTCAGATGACGCAACTCACCCGCCTGAACCTGGAAGGCAACGCGCTGGTTTTAACCGAGGAGTCCGCCGCACGCCTCGCCGCCATGGTCAACCTGGAAAACCTCAACCTGGGTTACAACCCCCTGGGGATCACGCTCGACGTCACGCGAATGAGCCAACTCTCGACCTTGGATTTAAGAGCAACCCATACCCAACAATGGCCGATCGGCGCCGCAGATCACGCGAATCTGAACACCCTGTACTTGCAGGAAAACCAGATCTCCAGCATTCCCGAGCGCGTGTTTACCCACCCCAGAGCCATCATCCGAAATCGTTCGACGTTCCTGCATGACAATCCGCTGTCGCCCCAAACCTTGCAGCGCATTAGGCAATACCAAGCCGACATTGGCATGGCCGTAGGGGGCTCCCTCCCCGGCATCGCCCACACGCCGCCCGCCGAACGCGGCATTTTGCCTTGGCTGGTCCACCTGAAACCCTTTAAACACGACAGCGCCAGAGAACTGTGGAACGGTCTGTCAAGCCATGAAGGCGCCCGTCCCGATGATGTCTTCAGAGTGTTGGCGGACTTGACCAAGTCTCTGGAGTACACCATCGCTGGAAATGCACGTAAAAAACTGACATTCCGGGTCTGGAACCTGCTCGATGGCCTGAGCAACTCCACCGAGCTGCGCGAAAAAGTGTTCCTCAACACCCATGCGGCGGGCACCTGTGGCGACGGCGCCATACTGCTGTTCAACAACATGGAGCTCATGCACCGAGTGCATCAGACCCTCGCTCGATACGACGAAAACCGCATCGACCGCGAACTCCTCGGCCTGGCCAAACAAGTGTATTACCTGGAGCAGCTCGACCAGTTCGCCGACGATCACATCAGCCGCTTGACCGCGCAAGGGCGTTCGCCGGACCCCGCCGAAATCACCCTGTTCTATCGGGTGATGTTGCGCGAGGAATTCAACCTGCCGGTCCAGGCGGACCAAATGTTGTATTCAGTGGAGGGGTACGGCGTGGTCGACAACGATGTCCAACAGGCGCGTCAAATGCTGCGCGGGTTGAAGGATTCCCCTGGGCTGGTGAACGCATACAAAACCTGCGACTTCTGGCTCGACTACCTGGAACGACGCTTTCCCGCGCCCTTCTTAACGATCAAGGAAGTGACCCGCTACAAGATCGGGCTCTTGCAAAAGGAGCTGCCGGACAAACACTCCGATGAACACCTCGACCGCCTGCAAGCGCTGATCGACACGCAGACCGCCGAGCGCAACCGCCTCATCGGCCAGTTGACGGACGCCGCCCTTCACGCGTTGCCGCGCGATTGAGCGCATCAAGGCGGCCTGTGCGCCACAGGCCGCCTTGAACAAGCGTTACGCCGAGCGCGCGACGCCTTGGGCAACCTGGGTCGGTTGCAATTTGAACGTGTAGAACAGCACCGTCAGCAGCACCAGGAATACCGGGCCGACATACAGCGCGACGCGGGTGTCCGGGAAGTACGCCATCAGGCCCACCACCAGCACCAGGAACGCCAATGCCAGGTAGGAACTGACCGGGTACAGCCACATGCGGTACTTGAGGCCCGCCTGTTCCGCCGGGCTCAGGCTCTTACGGAACTTGAGCTGCGCCAGCAGGATCATCACCCAGGTCCAGATCGCGCCGAAGGTGGCAATCGAGGTGACCCAGACGAAGACTTTCTCCGGCACCAGGTAGTTGAGCAGCACGCCCAGCAGCAACGCAGCGATCGACAGCAGCAACGCATTGCGCGGTACGCCGTTGCGCGAGGTGGTACCGAAGGTCGCGGGGGCCTGGCCGTTCTGCGCCAGGCTGTAGAGCATGCGCCCGGTGCTGAAGATGCCGCCGTTGCAGGACGACAATGCAGCGGTGATCACCACGAAGTTGATGATGCCGGCGGCGGTCTTGATGCCCAGACGCTCGAAGGTCATCACGAACGGGCTGCCCTGGGTGCCGATTTCATTCCACGGGTAGATCGACAGAATCACGAACAACGCGCCGACGTAGAACAACAGAATGCGCCAGAACACCGAGCCGATGGCATTCGGGATGGTCTTCTGCGGGTTCTTCGCTTCACCGGCGGTGAGGCCGATCATTTCCACGCCCAGGTAGGCGAACATCACCATTTGCAGGGACATCAACACCCCCTGCACACCGTTGGGCATGAAGCCGCCGTGGGCCCACAGGTTGGAAATCCCCAGCGCCACGCCGTCATTGCCGAAACCGAACGCGATGATGCCGACGCCACCGATCACCATGGCGATGATGGTGACGATCTTGATCAGGGCGAACCAGAACTCGAACTCACCGAACGCCTTGACCGCGATCAGGTTGATCGTGCCCATGCTGATCAAGGCTGCCAGGGCCCAGATCCAGCGCGGCACATCGGGGAACCAGACGCCCATGTACACGGCCACGGCGGTGATTTCCGCGACGCAGGTCACCAGCCACAGGAACCAGTAGTTCCAACCGGTGAGAAAGCCCGCCAACGGGCCGAGGTAATCCTGGGCATAGCGACTGAACGAGCCGGCGACAGGGTTGTGGACCGCCATTTCGCCAAGCGCGCGCATGATCACCAGGATCGCCAGGCCGCCAATGATGTAAGAGAGCATGATCGCCGGGCCGGCCATTTCAATGGCCTTGGCCGAGCCAAGGAACAGGCCGACACCGATGCAGGCGCCGAGGGCCATCAGGCGAATATGCCGTTCGCCCAGTTCACGTTTCAGCGGGCCGCCCTGAGCGGTCTCGCCATGAGGCAGGTGGTTGCCAACTGGCATAGGGGTACAACCTCGTCTTGTTATTGGATTAAGCCACCGAGTACTCGACGTCGCAGCAGGTCTGCCAGGACGCCTCACACCGGGTTCGCCTCATGGGCCAACCCGTCTGGCCAGGGCCAGTTCAGCGGGGGTGCAGTATAAAAAGCTCAACCCAGGGTTTTTCACTTAATAAACGGCAAGATTCAGCGAGAACTCGCGGTAAAAGCGGCTTTTGTGGAGGGGCATTACCTGGATAGCGTAAGGATTTTCTCCGTTTGACGCGCGCCGAGTATTGCACAGCTTTGGTGCAGCGTCATGCCCCTACCTAGGCCGTATATACCCAGCCGAAGGCTCTGCTTCAATACTTTCAGCCCATCGGGCGGACAACGCGGAAGCCGGCCACGGCCGAACGGGAAGCATCGCCATACCCGCCGCCGGGCCGCCCCTTCACCATGGGGTGCTTCGATTGCCAGGACGGCAATCCCAGCGAAAGGATCTCCCCATGCCGACCACCCTCGACGTACTCCAGCAAGGCCGGGCACGACGCCTGGCCGCCGATGGCCAATTGATCAGCGCGTTGTTCAATCACCTGACAAACGGCGACTCCACCACAGTGATCGTGCCCGAGCACTCCACCCTGGGCTGCTGGCTGCAGGTATACCGCCGCGCACTCAGCCGCCCACACCTGCGGGCCTGGGCCACGCGCCTGCCGGTGGACCTGGCCGGCCTGGACGTGCCGCTCGAAACCGCGCCGCTCGAACTGCCGGCGCAATCGGTGCTGAATTTCTATGGCTATCCCTACCCCGAGCATCGCGGCGAGCGCAGGGTGATCTCCCAGGCGCTCGATCAATCGAACAGTTTCGCCGAGCCCAAGGCGGGGCTGGATGACGGGTTGAAGCGGTTGAATCAAGACCGGCAACAGATCGCCGACCAACTGCAAGCCCTGCTCGACGACGACGATTTCAGCCTGTTTTCCTGCTACAGGAGCTATTTCAAACTCGACTCCGGTTCGTTCTGGGCCACCGCCCAGCAAACCGGCGCCGCGTTACTCGACGCCATCACCCGCAACCCGTCGTTCCTGGCGCTGGAAGCGGTCGACGGCCTGCAACCCGGCACGTATATGTTCGATCCCGCCACACGCCGGCTCAGCGGCAAAAAAGCCTGGGGCGGGCTGGTGGATATCGGCATCGAACAACTGCTGGCGCTGCCCCTGGACGGCCAGCTTGAACAACTGGTCGAAGTCGCCGAGCAGTTGGGGAGCTTTGTCCACCAGAGCGGCCAGTTCAGCCTCGCCCAACTGCTCAATTGCCATGATCTGCCGGTGCCCGACACACCCGCCGAAGCCCGCGTACTGATCGACACGCTGCGCCAGTCGACGGCGTTGACCACGCTGCCGGTCAGCGACCTGGCCAACGCCGATCTCGCCCTGATGCAGCACCAGCAGTGGCTGGCCCAGGACCATGACCGCGACGTCATGGCCGAGTGCTTGAAAGGCCTGATCCAAGCCCCGCCCAACGACCACGTGATCGACACGGCCAGCGTGACGTTGCACCCCGCACCGGACTCCGGCGCGCCGCACCATCCCGCCGTTGTCCCGCACCCCATCTGCGGCCCCTTCACCCTCCAGCAACTGCTGCAACAGCATGATCTTGCCCCACCGACCAGCGTCGACGAAGCCCAGGACACCCTGCAAACCCTGGAGATGAACCTGCCCCGCCGCCCCGAGTTCGGCGACTATCATGGGCTGTTGAGCGCCACACCCCACTCGCCGGTACGACTGCTCAGCGAACAGCGCCACAGCGTTCTCGCCACCGCCAATCACGGCCTGCCCGATGGCCACCCACGCCTGCTTGACCGCTTGTGCGGCACACTGCTGAGCGACCTGAGTGCTGACGCGATCCGCGCCCAGGCCGACCACTTGCTCAAACAACTGCTGCGGCGCGGACCGGCGCGGCAGTTGGGCCAACAACTGGTGACGGCGCTGCACTGGTACGGCCAGCACCCGGACGAAGCCGCCAGCCAGACCAGCCTCGACCTGTTGGTGTTGAGCGCCCTGATCCTCGACCTCGACCCTGGAGCCGGCGAAGCAGGCGCTCCCATCGCCGGTTTCGAGCTGAGCGCCCACGCGGGCAAGCCCCACGGCGAAGTGCGCCAAGACCTGGAACTGCATTTGGTGCGAACCTGCAAGGTCTCCACCCGCGCTGCGCCCCTCGCCGCCCACCTGTTGCTGGCCGGCGCCGCGCCGGAATTTCTGGTGCGCGGGCTGCCCGCGACGATGCGCTTTCGCAGCTCGATCGCCTGGATGAGTTTCAAGCAAGGGGTCTTGATCGCGCAGGCCATGGCGCCCGGCTCACCGCGCCAGCTGAGCTACCACGACATGCTCGCCCTGGCATCCATGCCCGCCACGACCGGCCAGCAACAACAGTGGCGCGAATACCTCGCCACCCGCACCCTGCTCGACTGGGCCATCACCGTGGGCGAACTGCCCGAACGCGACAACACCGCCTACCTCGCGCATGAAGTCGACGCGCTGAAGCTGCGCCTCAGCCAACGCCTGCACGCCTTGAAGGCAGCCCTGATCACCTTTGCCGACGCGCCACCGACCCGCCGCAGCATTGCCCTGGCCGACCTGAAAAACCTATTCCCCAACCAGACGCTGCTGGACAAAGCCTGCCTGTGGCGCCCCGTCCCGCCGCTCGCCAGCGGCAGCCTGCGCTTCCCGATGCACCATCACGAGCGCCGGAACTACAGCCTGCACAGCCTGGTGGAGTTGCACATGGATGGCCAACTGAGCGACAGCCGCTGGCAGTCCACCGAGCCCCAACTGGACCTGGCACAACTGCGCCCATCGTTCGGGCGCCTGGGCAACATCCATCAACGCTTCGACAGCGCGTTCGCGGCCTACATCGAACGCCTGAAGCAGGCCTACAGCAGCCTGATCGAAGACCTGCTGGCGCAACTGCCGCTGGCCGACCGACACCACCTGCAACAAGCCGACTTGCAGCTGTTGGTACTGAAAAAAGAACCCGGCAAAGACCTCGCCCTGCTGAGCCCGGAGGAAGCGTTGGCGCGTAGCGCCCGAATGGGCGTGATCCTGCGCGGCACATCGCCCAGCGCGGTGCAGGAATACGAGCTGTTCCCGCTGTTGAACCGCGTCGACAAACGCCGCGGCGCACCGCTGGCATTCCGCGAGGGCGGCACGCTGATGTCGGTGGCCACCGGCACTCCCCACGCCACCCGCCCGGTCACCCAACTGCTGATGGGCGATGAACTGCCGCTGGACTGGGACGCCTATGCCAACGGGCGCCCGCCACGGCCGGGGGTGCGCGCCAAGGTCATTGTGCAGACGCTGTGGTCATTCAGCCCGCCCCCCGCCCAGCCGCCGACGACGGCGGCGCTGACCTATGGTTCGACGCTCAACCGCGCCATTGCCCAAGCCATCGTGCGCGAGCACTTCTTCCTCGAAGTCGACGCCTTGCACCTGCAAGCCCGGGGGACCACGCAGCGCGAGCAGATGCAACAGCGCTGGGATCGGTTGTGGACACGCCTCAAAGCCCTCGTGCCGTTCTGGTCCTGCGCCGAGGACCTCGCTTCCGGCGACACCCGCCGTGTCATCGACGGCGGCTACACCTGCTTTATCGACCTGTTGGCGCTGCTGTTCCCCACCCAGCGCTTTCTCACGGCGTCCCTGGCGGTGTTGAAAAAAACCGCGCCGTTGCCGATCAAACTGCTGCAATTGGCCCGTTTGAGCGGCGCCTTCCTCAACACCGCGCTGAACCCGCTGGACGGCCTTCCGGGCCTGTTCAGGCTGGCTCGCAGCGGGGTGATCCGGCTGAGCGGCGGCGCGCGGAAAATCCTCCACACGGCCATCGAACAGGTTCAACGTCACACCGCCGACCGGTTCCTGCTCGACTACCCCCGGCTGCTCGCCGGCGCCGACCTCGGCAGCGGCACGCTGCTGCGCGGCAGCGACCTGCTGCGGATCAATGCGCTGCTGCACAAAAACCACTGGTACCCGTGCCACCCGTTCACCGGCAAACCCTATGGGCCGCCGAGCCACACCTTTCGTCTGGACAGCGCCCTTGGCGTGGCGCCGATGCAGAACGCCCGCGGGCAGCAGGTGCTGGTCAGCGAACGGCTGTTCGCCACCCAGCCGCTGCTGATTGCGCGTCGCGACGCCACCGACCTGCTCGACGGCGACAACCTGCTCCGCCTGGAGCACCAGGCGCCGACCCACCTGGACGACCTGGCCTCGCCCGCCTACTTCAAGGCCGCCGAAGGCTTCGACAGCCTGTGCGGTGCGGCGCGCAGCAAACGCAGCCCGATCCCACTGATCTGCTTCACCAAAAAACTCACCGCGTTCAACGCCTCGATCCAGCAACGCCGCGCCCAGGCCATCGAGCACCTGCGCCTGATCCCCGCCCCCGCCGTCGGCCCCGACCCGCGCAAGCTGGTTCACAACCGCCGGCTGTACGAAGCGCTGCCCCAAGGCACTAGCTTTGAACTGACGCCAGTGGCCAGGACCGCGCCGCTGACCTACAAGCCCCAGCTCACCGGTCGGCTCATCGCCAACGAAGCGCAGTTCGGCCTGCCCAACAATCAGTTGGACAATCAACTCAACCGCGACACGCGCGTGGTCGAGCTGACCGGGCTGACAGTGGGCACCGATGACAGCCGAACCCTGCGCGCCATGGCGATCGAACTGACCCCGGCGGGAGGCACGCGGATTATCGTGGAGGCCGACGCCGGGGTCTTTTACGAAGGCATCGCCATCGCCCCCGCTCCGGCGATGCTGTTCAACCGCCTGGACTTCAACCTGGGCGGTGAACCCGAACAGCTGATCCGCGCATTCAGCCAGCGCAAGCTCGACTACTTGAGCGCCGCCGGGTTTGTGCATAACCGCCCGTTGGTCACACTGCCCACCCTGGAGGTACTGAGCCAACAACTGGCCAGGCGCGGCTTCGGTGCGGCCAAACTCAAGCGCCTGCTCGAGCAGTCACGCGGCCTGCGGGTCATCAAGCAGCGCGAGTTGTTGCTCAACGCCAGCGATCAGGGGCAGCGCCTGGGCATGAGCGTGGCCGTCACACCCTTGAAACTCGACACCTGGCCGCCCTACCTCGCCCAGCCTGGCCAGACCCTCAATCAGTACCTGGCCAGCAAGGCCCAGGCCAGCACCGTGGCGCTGGTCAAAAGCACCGGGATCGGCTCGGCCAACATCGTGGGCACGGGGGTCGACGAGCTGGAACGGCTGGCCATCGCCGAACCGCTGGTGATGTGGCAGTACAGCCGGGCGGGCCAGCCCAACTACACCGAAGTGATCCTCAAGACCGGCGCAGGCAATTGCGACCAGATGGCCCACGTGGCGAGCGAACTGATCAGGTTCAACGGTGGCGCCGCGCGCGTCTGGGGCACCAGCCCGCCCGCCCACGCGTTTGTGGTGGTGGGGAACCCGCCGGCGACGCTGGGCTCGACCCTGGACTTCAGCGAAGCGGGCTGGGTCGGCCTGTGGATATGCGACCCCTGGGCAGCCATCGTCTGCCCGGCAAGCGACTATGTGCGTCAACTCAACGTCAAAATGCACATGTGGTACCTGGAAGACATTTCGGTGTTTTTCAACGATCGCGGCACCTACCGCTGGGGCCAGGCCAACGACCGCAACTGGCTGGCGCTGCTGCGCAACGGCGTGAAACGCCCGCAGCCGTGAGCCGACACATTTCGTCACCAACGACTAAGCTTCACCCAAGTCCGATCAATCTGCGTAAATGGATGAATCGACTATGGGCGCTTTATGGCAAACCGATTCGAAACAGGCTGCGCTGCCGACCGACAGCCCGGATCAACTGCCATTGCCACACAGCGCCCGCCGGCGATCCGGGTGGTGGCGCCTGGTGTGGCTGGTACTGTTGCTCGCGCTGCTGGCATTGGGCTGGGCCGCCAGCGTGGAAATGCACACCTCGCGCCTGCAGGCCCGCTACCTGAGCCCGTTGGCCGCCACCCTCAGTTATCGCCTGGAGCCCGGCGCCAGCGATGCCATCGTGTACCCCGGCGACGGCCCGTTCGACCGGCGCCTGGGCTACAGCGCGCTGAATGAATTCCTACCGCGCCTGCTCAAGCGCAATTACCTGATCCAGGCCCAGACACGCTTCTCCCCGGCCTTGCTGGGCTATGCCGAGCACGGGCTGTTCGTGCCCTACGCGGAAAAAGTCCAGGCCGGCCTGAGCATCACCGATTGCCGCGCCGCGCCGCTGTATGCCTTCACCTACCCGCAACAGCTCTACGCCAGCTTTGCCGAGGTTCCGCCGTTGGTGGTGCAGAGCCTGCTGTTCATTGAGGACCGCGACCTGCTGGACCCCACGCAACCGCTGGCCAACCCGGCGGTGGACTGGCCGCGCTTTGCCAAGGCGGCCTGGTCGCAAGTAGCCAAACTCCTGCATCTGCCGGGGCAGACCGCCGGCGGCAGCACCCTGGCCACACAGCTCGAGAAATATCGCCATTCGCCCGACGGCTTGACCTTGTCCGGCGGTGAGAAAATCCGCCAGATGATGTCCGCCAGCGTGCGGGCCTACCAGGCCGGGCCGGACACCTCGGGCAGTCGGCGCAATATCGTGCGCGACTACCTCAACAGCGTGCCGTTGTCCGCCGTGCCGGGCCACGGCGAAGTGCATGGCCTGGCCGAAGGCCTGCGGGTGTGGTACGGCGCCGACTTCAATCAGGTCAACCAGGCGCTGAGCGACAGCGCACAAGACCCGGCGAGCCTGGCCAGACGCGGCCTGGCCCTGCGCCAGGTGCTGTCGCTGATGATTGCCCAACGCCGGCCCTCGCACTACCTGACCAAAGGTCGCGAAGAGCTGGCGCAATTGACCGACAGCCATATCCGCCTGCTCGCGCAGAACCAGGTGATCCCCGCCACCTTGTCCGCCGCCGCCCTCGCCAGCCACGTGACCTACCGCGACTGGCAGCAGCAACCGACCCTCCAGCCGGTAGAAACCAACAAAGCCATCAACGTCGCCCGCAGCCGTCTCGCCAGCCTGCTCAACCGCTCGCTGTATGACCTCGACCGCCTCGACCTGTCGGCCACCAGCACCTTGCATTACGCGCTGCAAACCCAGGCCACCGACTACCTCAAGCACCTGGCCGACCCGGCGTTCGCCGCGCAGATGGGCCTGCTCGGCCCGCGCCTGCTGACGCCGCAAAGCACACCGCAGGTGCGCTACAGCTTCACCCTCTACGAACTGACGCCCGACGGCGCACGCGTGCGGGTGCAGACCGACAACACCGACCAGCCGTTCGATATCAACGAAGGCAGCAAACTCGAACTGGGCTCCACCGCCAAGCTGCGGGTGCTGACCACCTACCTGCAGATCGTCACCGAGCTGCATGCACGCTACCAGGCGCGCACGCCCGCCGAGCTGAAAAGCGTCGAGCTGCCCGAGCAGGATGTGCTCTCGCGCTGGGCGCTGAATTACCTGATCCAGCACAGCGACCGCGACCTGGCGAAAATGCTCGACGCCGCCCTCGACCGCACCTACTCGGCCAGCCCCGGCGAGGCGTTTTTCACCGGCGGCGGCCTGCACCGCTTCCATAACTTTCGCAACGAAGACAACGGCCGCAACCCGACCTTGCGCGATGCCCTGCGCGAGTCGATCAACCTGCCGTTCATTCGCCTGATGCGCGACCTGGTGCGCTACACCACCTATTCGGGCGAAGACAACAGCGCACGGCTGCTCAAGGACGACAACGACCCGCGCCGCCAGGAATACCTGGCCAAGTTCGCCGACCACGAAGGCACCGCGTTCCTGCTCAAGTTCTGGAAAAAATACCGCCACAAAGACACCCAGGCCCGGCTCGACACCTTCATGGACAGCCTCCACCCCACCGCGATCCGCCTGGCCGCCGTCCACCGCTATTTGCTGCCCCAGGCCAGCCAGGCGAGTTTCAACACCTTCGTGCGCTCGCACCTGAAAAACCTCAAAACCCCCGACACGCTCAGCGACGAGCGCCTCGAACGGCTCTACCAGAGTTACGGACCCGGCGCCTACGACCTGCCGGACCAGGGCTATATCGCCAAGGTGCATCCGCTGGACCTGTGGCTGCTGGGCTACCTGCTCAACCACCCTGAGGCGAGCTTCGACGAAATCGTCAAAGCCAGTGAATTCGAACGCCAAGAGGTCTACAGCTGGCTGTTCAAGAGCCGTCACCAGAGTGCGCGTGACAGCCGGATCCGCACCATGCTGGAGATCGAAGCGTTCCTCGATATCCACCAGCGCTGGCAGGCCGTGGGCTACCCGTTCGACCATCTGGTGCCGTCGCTGGCCACCGCCATCGGCAGTTCCGGCGACCGCCCCGCCGCCCTTGCGGAACTGATGGGCATCATCCTCAACGACGGCGTGCGCTTGCCAGTGCTGCGTATCGACAGCCTGCAATTCGCCAGCGGCACGCCCTATGAAACCCGCGTGGTCAACGACCCAAACCGCGGCAAACGGGTGCTGCCCAGCGAAGTCGCCACGGCGTTGCGCGGCGCGCTGTCGCAAGTGGTCGACGCCGGCACCGCCAAGCGAGTGGCCGGCAGCTTCAAACTGGCGGACGGCACGGCGCTGGCGATGGGCGGCAAAACCGGCACCGGCGATAACCGCATCGAGGCCATGGGGCCCGGCGGGCGCATGCTCAGTTCGAAATCGATCAACCGCACGGCGACCTTCGTGTTCTACATCGGCGCGCATCACTTCGGCACCCTCACCGCGTTTGTGCCGGGGGCGTCGGCGCAGCACTTCACCTTCACCTCGGCCTTGCCGGTGCAGGTGCTCAAGGGCATGGCGCCGATGCTCAACCCGCTGCTGCAACCGGGCGACCCGACGCTGTGCCTGGCCCGCCAACCCTGACGCCCGGCTGCACTACCTATCTGCCACCGCGGCGCGACGCCGCCACACACACTCATGGATCACCCTTTACAGGACTTGATCCATGCCCGCTCTACCGTCACTCGACAGCGCCTTCAACGGCGCCCACTACGCGCACATCCGCAACGCCCTGCCGGCCTGGCTCACCCAGGCCACGCCCGCACGCCTCGGCGCATTGAAAACCGCGCGCCTCAACAGCCTGACCGCACCGGCCCCGCTCAAGGCCGCCATTGCCGAACATTGGCAGCGGCAAAACCGCCTGGACCAACGGCTCGCCGCGTTGAACGACGTGTACGCCTTCGCCGAACCGCTGCTCAAACACGCCCTGCGCGACTATGGCGCGGTGGATGTGCGCAACACCTACCTGCGCCTCTATGTCGAAGCCAACCTGGCCTGGTGGAAGATCAACATCAGCGGCGCACAGACCAGCAAGACCGTGTCATTGCTCGATGCGGCGCTGGGCAACTTCGCCGCCAGTGACGACTTTCTCGACTTCGCCTTCCTCGGCCCGAGCGATGCACGCGGCCAGCGCGATGTGCTGTCGATCACCCACCGCACCAGCGGCGCCCACCTCACGGCGCAGGGGTTCAAAGACATTTGCCGCCAGCTGGATCTCGGCGCGCAGTATCAACTCAAGCTCAGTCAGGCGCTCGGCTTCAATAACCCGCCGCTGGCCCGCACGGTTCACGACGAGGTGGTCGCACGCCACAAAGCCGCGCTGAACAGCGCCGCCCACCTGGCCCTGGCCAAGGGCGACCTCGAGCCCGAGACGCACGGTTCGATGCTTGACCTGCTGAACGACCGGCCAAGCCCGCTCCAGGCCTACACCCTCAGCGTGATGAACGTCGCGCTGGTGGGCATCGTGCTGTTTATCGCCGCGCCAGGCCCTCGGGTGATCGCCTATGTCGCCGAAGACCCCGAACACCCGCTCAAGGCATACCCGTCGCCCCTGGCGTTCATGGCCGAACTGACCCGTCAGTTGCGCGACAAGGCGCGCTACCAGGTGTTCTTCAGCCAGTTCGTGCCCCATGCCGAGCGCGGGGCTTTTTTTGCCGGGCTCAATGCGCGCCTCAGCCACATCCAATGGCACCAAAAAGCCCGCACCGACAGCGGGCCGAGCTGGAAAGACACGCCGATCAGCGACCCCAACCTGCACTTCAGCGTGCAACGCTGGCAGGACGATTATCGCCAACGCCCGCCGACACCCCACGCGGACACCCTGTGGAGCTACCTGTATCGCGTGCAACTGAACAAAATCGTCAACGATGCGCGGACTATCGCCGTGTCCAGCACCGACGTCGAACGCCACGCCCGCTGGGCCTGGTGGGACAACCTGGAGCAGATGTTCGCCGACCTCCTCAATGCCGCGTTGCTGGTGCTGACGCCCTTCGTGCCGGTGCTCGGCGAACTGATGCTGGTCTACAGCGCCTACCAGATCATGGACGAGGTGTGCGAAGGCGTCGTCGACTGGAGCGAAGGCCGGCGCACCGAAGCCTGGGAACATGTGGCGGGGGTGGCCGACAGCGTGATCCAGTTCGCCCTGTTTGCCGCGGGCGGCCACATCGGTCAGCTGGCGCGGCTCAAGCTCTCGCCCTTCATCGAAGGCCTGGTCCCGGTGCAGCGAGCCGACGGCAGCCGGCGCTTGTGGAACCCGGACATCAGCGCGTTCGCCCGGAAAACCCCGATCCCCGCCGATTCGATACCGTCGCCCGCGGGCCTGCATCAGCATGACGGCAAAACCCTGCTGGCCCTGGGCGACCATCACCTGGAGGTGCAATACGACCCGCTCAGCGACGCGCACCGCGTGGTCCACCCCGAACGCCCGAACGCCTACCGCCCGCGCCTGCAATTGAACGGCGACGGCGCGGCGACCCACGAGGGCGAACGCCCGCGCACCTGGGAGCGTGCGCAGTTGCTGCGACGTCTCGGGCATCGGGTGCAACCGTTCAGTGACACGCAGCTGGAACAGCTAAGGGTCGCCAGCGCCACCGAAGACGGCGCCCTACGCCGCATGTACGAGTACAACGAAACACTGCCGCCGTTGCTCGATGCCGGCCTCAAACGGCTCGAAGCGGCCGACTCCATCCAGGTGGCCAGCGAAAAAATCCGCTCTGGGCAGGCTTTGAGCGCCGACCCGAGTTCGGACTGGTTCGAGCAGATGGTCACCGAACTCGACGGTTGGCCCCCGAACAAAGCACTGCAAGTGTTCCTCAAGCCCGACCTGAGCGGCAGCTCGCACCGCTATGGCGCTGCGCAAGCCAGCGCCGCCGACACCTTGCGCATCAGCCTCGGCGAAGTGCTGTCCGGGCACTTGCCGGAACGGGTGCTGGGCTTTCTCGATGAAGCGGCAATCACCCGCCTGCTGGGCGCCGAGGTGCCGAAGTCGCAGCGGGTACACGCGTTACGCGAGCAACTGGCCGACTACGTATTGAGCCAGAGCCGCGACATCGCCCCGGCGGTCTACCGCGCCCGTGAAGAGAGCGACGACCCCGGCATTATCAGCCTGCGCCACGACCATCCCGACCTCGACCTGAGCCTGGCCCGCCGCCTGCTCGACACCGCCCGCCCCGCCGAACGCCAGGCCCTGGCCGCGCACCGGCGCGGGCCGTTGCGCCTGCGCAACCTGGCCGACGAGCTGCACGTGGCCGCCGAGGCGGCACGCGCCTACGAAGGCTTCTATCCACCGACGTCGCCCAGCCCGGCCACGGAAACCCTGGTACTCAAGACCCTGCAATTGCACGCCGACGTGCTCAGCGACCTGCACCTTGAAATCCGCAACGGCGCCGTCACCGGCCCCCTGCGCAGCCAGGCCGGCCCGGACACTGCCACCACTCGCCGGGTGTTGGTCCACAACAGCCTCGGTTATGCGGTCTATGACGGCGCCGGCCAACCGTTGCACAGCCCGGCCAATCTGTACGAAGCCGTGTTGTCGAGCCTGCCCGCCGCGTCGCACAGCGGGCTGGGTTACCGCCCCGGCGAAGGCGCAGACCTGCGGCGCTGGCTGATGACCGCCCTGGAACCCTTGGCCGCGCGCCGCACGCTCCTCGCTGAGCCGGCGACTCACCGGGTGATGGAGCGGCACACCCAACAGTTGCTCGGCGGCCCGCTGCTCAGTCGCTGCCGCGCCGCCCCTGCCGATCACCCGGCGACGTTTGCCAGGGAGGTCTTGCAACGCTTGTTTCCGAGCCTCAGCGAGCAACGGCTGAGCCGCTTTATCGAGGCGATCCCCACCGACCAACTGGGCACCACCCTGAACGACCTGACCCTGGAGAAACAAACCCTGCACAGCCAATTGCAGACCTGGAAACAATCGCCCACCCATCACCCCAAAGGCAGCGTCCAGGAGCGTCAACAACTGGCCAGCCGCAAACGCCTGGCGCTGCTCCTCGAACAGACCTGGGCCGACCGCTACGCCGAATACACCGACGATTGGGGCCGCACCCAACGCGGCGCTCGGGTGGACATGAACGGCATGCCGTTACCCGAATCGCTGCCCGCGCTGACCGTCAACTTTGAACATGTGACATTCCTGGACCTGAGCCAGAGCAGCGTCGGGCAAACCCATTGCGGCTTGCTCAAGCACTTCCCGGCGCTGCACTCCCTGGACCTGAGCGACAACCACCTGACCAGCCTGCCGGTCGAGCTTGGCGCGATGCGTTTGCTGCGCAACCTCAACCTCGCGAGCAACCGCATGGCCCTGTTCCCCGAAGACGTGACGCGCCTGCGCAACCTGCGCCGCCTGCAAGTCCTGATCCTCAGCCACAACCCGCTCAGCCTCGCGCCGGACATCACGCGCATGCCCAACCTGCGCCGCCTCGACCTCAGCCACACACAGATCGGCCAATGGCCCCGCGGCCTGTTTGCCCACCCCAGGAACGATGCGTTCGACCTGAACCTGAGCGGCAACCCGATCCGCGCCCTGCCCACCCTGACGCCAGAACCCACGGCTGCGCGCACCGTGGCGCGCACCCGCCTGGACCGCAACACGCTGAACGACGATCAGCGCACTCTGTACGAACGCTACCGCAGCGAGGCCGGGCTGGACCCGTATCGCACCTATGAGCCCCAGGGCAGCAGCGATCCCTGGCTGGAAGGCGTCGACGCCAACACCCGGCTTGTCCGCGAGCAGCTGTGGGACGCCGTCGAAGACGAACACGGCTCCCAGGGCTTTTTCGAAGTCATCAAGCTGCTTGAGCCGCCCGAGTTTTTCGAGAACCCCCAGGACCAGCAGCGCTACGCCCGCAACCAAGCGGAGCTGACGCAACGGGTATGGCGCTTGATCAACGCCACCCACGCCGACAGCGCCCTGCGCGAGCGCTTGTTCAAGCTGTCGAGCTTCCCCGGTTTGTGCGGCGACGGCGGCGCGCAGATTTTCAATGAGATGGGGATCGAGGTCATGGCCAGCGAAGGCCGGCGCTTTTCCGCGTCACTGGCTGAACTCGAAGGCCGACTGGTGACCTTGGCCAAGGGCGCGGCGCGCCTCAAGCACCTGAACCTGGTGGCCCAGGCGGACGTCGCCCGGCGCCTGCGGCCCATCGACGCCGGTGGCGAAGGCCAGCGCCTGCGCTCCGAGCTGGTGGACGGCGAGGCCGGCGAGGTGGACGAAGTGGATATCCACCTGGCCTACCAGACCGCCCTGGCCAACAGGCTGGATTTGCCCTGGCTGTCGGACCACATGCTCTACCGCGACACCGCCAATGTCAGCCCGGACCGCATCCAGCAGGCGTACACCACGGTAAGGGAAATGGGCCAGGGCGACGGCCTGGTCAACCAGATCCTCCTTGAGCCGTATTGGGAGACCTTCCTGCAGGAAACCTACGACAACCGCTATCAACAGAATCTCACCGAGTACACGCAGAAGTTCTACCGCCTGGACGACCTGCAAACCCTGCAGGCGCAATGGCGCGAAGAACGGGAGCCGCAGCAAAAAGCCCAGCTCGCCGAGCAGCTCAAGGCCCTGGCGGACGAACTGGACACGGCCGAAAACCTCGTGCTCAGCGACACGCCGATCAGCGACGCGCTCTACAACCGCCTGCTCAACGACCTGGGCTACAAGGAGAAAGACTGGATGCGCGGCCTGACCCGCACAGCCCTGAAAAACGCCGCTCAACAGCGTAACCGGGCGCCGTTGTCCGACACGTGAGGGCACTGCAGGCGCGCATGCCCGCGCCTGCAACCCCCGCGGGTTACACCTCCGAATCCCAGATCACTGTGACGTTCCCTTCATAGGTGCCGGACTCACCGGGCTGCAACATCGTCTCCACATCGTCGCGCGCCACTTCGAAATGCAGGGTGCCAGGCTTGCGGTCGACGAACATCGTCGACAGCAACAGGTGCGTGCCGCTGCCGTCCAGCCGCAGCGGACGGCGCTGGACCGGCTGGCCCTCGGGGTCGACGATGCCGTGGGGCATGGTCACGCCGACCTGCAACGGCACCGAGCGCCCCGACCTGGCGTCACGGATCCGGCAGGTGTTGTCTGCCGCCTCGACGTACTGGCATTCCATGCCGATCCTGAAGCGCGCGGTGGAATAGAAGTTGAAGGTCTGGTCCCTGAACAGCCGCGTCGGTTTGCGCCCCTGGCTCAACCAGCCTTGCCAGCCACCCTGGGGCAGCAACTCGACGCGCTCACCGCCCGGCGGGATCTCGACCTTGAGGATGTGATCGACCGAAAGAATGAAATTGAGGGTGATCTGCTCATCGTTGGGTAACATCACGTTGCCCAGGTCGAAGTCCTTGTGCGGCCCGACGCTGTACGTCACCTGCCCGCGGTAGGTCCCGGCCCTCATCCCCAGGGGATCGGGCGTGACCAATTCGTAGGTGAAACCGAGGCCATCGAACCAAAATGTCTCGGCGGGGATATGGCTGGCGGCTCTTTGCGCACACCCCCTGACACCTTCCGGCAAAAACCAGGTGAACGCGAAAAGCCATTGGTTGCCGACACTCACCCCGCTGGATTGACACGGTGGCGGTGGATAATCGTGTTCCCAACGCACAGTGGGGTCCTGCCGCAGCCACCGGAACACCATGCCAATGCCACTGATCCGGAACTGAAGGGTTTCGGCCTCTCCCGTTTCGTCATGCACGACGGTGATGTTTCTGCGTTCGGTCGGCGCATGAAACAACAGATGATTGCGATCGTCTCCACCCGGCACGATCGGCGCGCTCATCCGAAAATCGATCGGAAGACCGATGCTGTAGCGCGTCTCGTTGCAGTACTGCGGCGCCCAGGTGCAATAGCTGTTACCCGGCGGCGTGTGGTTTTTGAACACGTTGCGCGCCGGCTGGCTGGGGTCCGGCCGGAACGAGGCCAGGATGTCCACGGTGGCCGCCGTTACGTCGGCGGGCAGCCCCACCAGCAGCCCGGCCAACCACAGCCCCAACACCTTGTTTTTGATTTGCATGGGTTCACTCGTTCTGAAAAAACTCAAGCGTGGCCCCCGGTTCATGGGCGCAACGCATCGAAAATGATCTGCACGTTGCCGAAGTACTGGCCGGGGAGGTAACCGTCCTCAGGCTTCTGTGCGGCAATTTCCAGCAGCACCCGTTTGCCGACACGGGCCTCGGCTTCCGGCACCACGCGCATGGCGTCGAGCCCCAGCACCTGCTGATTGAAGGTGACGGTGAGCGCAATGTTGTCGCGGCCGTTGAACAGCACCGGTTCATAGGCGAGGTAGGCGTCCACCGCGCCCAACACGTTTTTCACATCGAAAGGCTCGCGCAGCGCACTCAGGGTTTCAGTCACCGGGTTCCAGCTCAGGGTTTGCTCACGCTCCAGAAAGCCGGGGTTGAGCGGCAATACATAGAAGTCACTGGTGGGGACTTTGACCGACACCTGGAACACCGCCTCCTCGCGGGCGGCCAGGGCGCTGAAGCTGAGCGCGCTCAACAGCGCCAACACAGCCCAGCGGCTCATCCTTTCACCTCTTGATTCTTCTGCGTGTCGCCTTCCACCAGCTTGAAGGTGTAGTGGCGCCCGGTTTGTTTATCGAAGGTAAAGGCACGCCCCGGCAGCACGTGGTTCTTGGTGGTCGGATGGCAATCGGTCGGCTTGCCGGCCACACAGTTCTTGAACTCGTCGACCACGATTACGCTGTTGCCGTTGTTGCGCAGTTCATAGCGAGTGGCGCCATCGTTGATGCGGGTGTCGTAGCGGGTGTCCTTGGGGCGCACGAAAAACACCGTGCCATAGCCGGCCAGCACGCTGACGCCGGCCTGCAGGGTCTTTTGATATTCCTCACGCTCTTCTTCGGACAGGGCAAAAGCGTCCTCTTTTTCCGGCACCACCGGGATGTAGCGCACCCGGAAGTAACGCTCGCTGGCGCGCTCGCCCATGTACAGCAAGCGCGTGCCCTGCATGCCGTTGGCCGGCACGATCAGGCGCGCGGGGCTGGCCATCAGGCCATCGCGGGCGCTGGCGTCAGCCTGGGATTGCACGGGAATTTCCTGGGGCACGCCGCTGGCGTCGTAGACGATTTCGAGGATCTCGACCTTGACGAACGCGGTGCTGGTGCCGCCGTTGAAGATGCGTTTGAGGTAGCTGCTCTTGCTCCCGTCCAGGTAGTCATAGACCACGCCGACGTTGATATTCGGGCCCGCCTGGACCCCCAGGGAAACCATCCACACGCCCAGGATTGCGGCTAATACTTTCATTGCTTTACACCTCATTAACGGTTGGCCTGAAGCCAACCCACTCGACTTGCGAAGCGCAAATACCCGCGCCCGAACAGGCCTATCCGTATCGATGTTCATGGCTTACACCCTGTGCGAATCACCCCGACGTCGGCCGCTCGAATGCGCTATCGGCCAAGGTATCCGGCGTGCAACGCAGGTCGCCGATCATCAGCACATCGTTTTCACTGCGGGCCTTGCTCGGGTCGAGGCGGAACTGACAGAGCAACTGGTTGCCCCGGCGCACTTCCAGGGTGGGCGAGCCGGCGTTCATTTCCATCGAGAAGAACCCGTCGACCTCGCTGACGCCACGGCTGGCATGGTTGATCACGTGATGCCCCTTGAGCGGGCGGCCCTGCGGGTCGAGCAGGCGACCGAGCACGGTGACGGTTTTCATCACGCGGATCTTGCGGTAGTCCACCCCGCCCTTGTTGATGTGGTAGGCGCTGCGCGGCGGCTGGATGTTCGCCGCCGGCGGGTGGTTGCCGTCGAAGTCGAACGCCACCGAGCCGGTCCGGTAGGCGGTGAGCGGCACGAAGTTGCGCCCCGGCCGCAGCGCGGTGCTGCCACCGCTGAGGTCGTCGGCGCGCAGGGTGATGTCGTCGAGGTCGGTTTCCACATCGACGATCATGCCCGCGCCGTCGCCGTGGTACTGGCTGGTCAGGGCCATCTTCCGGCCGCCGACGGCGAAGGTGCTGTGCAGGTTGAGGCCGCCGGTGAGGTTGCCGTTGAAGGAGGAGCGCTGGGCAAATGCATCGCCTGCGAGCATGTCGCCGTGGAAGCTGGTCATGCCGGACAGGCCGACGCCGTAGGTGTCGGTCAGCACGGTGGCCGAGACGTTCTGCAGCACATGGCCGCTGAGGTCTTTGCGGTAGGTCAGCGAGCCATTGTTGTCACGTTTGCCGTCGCGCGAGGTGCGCGAGCCGATGCTGCCCGACCACTGCTCGCCCGGCCCACCGAGGGCCAGGTTGAGGGTCAGGTCGACGCCACGGTTGCGCCGGTCGCCGGTGCTGCGGCTGGCGGGGCGGTCGAACAGCGACAGGCGCCAATTGGCATCGCTGCCGAACAACCGGTCGTGCTTGCTCCAACCCAGGTCCAGGCCGACGCCCTCGACGTTGCCCTGGCTGTGGGACAGGCGTGCATTGAGCGAATGCTGGTTGATCAGGCGGTGATTGATCGACAGCGACGAGGTACTGGTCTGGCCGACGAAGGTTTGCCGGGTGCGCAGCCGCGTGCCGTCGGGCAGCGTGTCGTAGGTGTTGCGGGTGTCCAGCCAACTGCGGTTGTGGCTGGCGATCACGCTGCCGGCGCCATAACTGTAGAGGCCTTGCACGTCCATGCCGGTGCCGTGGTCCTGGGTCTGGTAGACGTTGGCGTACAGGCTCGCCTGGGTCGCCAATGTCCAGTCGATGGAAGCGCCGTATTGCATGCGCTCCTGCACCTGGCGCCCGGACAAGCCGACGATCACACGCGGGTGCAGCAGGTAATTGAGCGAAGCGCCGGCGGTCATATCGCCTTTGTCGCGTTGCTCCCAGTTGTTGAACAAGGTGCTTTCGCGGCCGGCGAACACGTTGTAGCGCCAGCGCTCGTCATGGTTGCGCCAGTTGTTGGGCTTGTACACCAACTCCTGGGTGGTGGCAGTGACCTGGCCGTCCTCGACCAGGCGCACTTCCACTTCATAAATGCCACCGGGCAACGGCCGCGTATCGATGCTCTGCAAACCGGCGGCCACCGCCTGGGTGTTGATCAGCAGGCCGTTGCGGTAAATCTCCACCGAGCCCTGGCGGTTGGAGGTGACGTAGATCGGGTACACGCTGGGCTTGGGGTTGTTGATAGCCAGGCTGTCGGAACTGCCGAGCATCACACCCACGGCGATATCCGGCGCGGCGCCGAACGCACGCGGCTGGCGATTGAGCCCCTCGGAGGTGGGCGTGAAATAGCCCAGGCGCAGGAACTGGCCTTCGAATTCGCGCTGGGCGTACAGCGAATACAGTGCGTGATAAAGCTGGGTGTCCGGCCCGCCGAGGCGTGCCAGTTGCAGGTTGAGCGCATGGCTCCAGTTCCCCAGGCTACTGCTGGCTTCAACCCCGAAACGTCCGCCGAGTTCCTGCGCTTGGCCGCCGTTGAGGTTCAACTGGTTGCTGACAATCAAGCCCGTGCTGCCGTCCTGGGGCTGGTGGTAATAACGCTGATGATCGGTGTCGTGCTCGGCGTTCTCCGTGAGGATCGAGACCAGCGAGCTTTCCAGGTTGTAATGCACCGCCAACATCTTCTCCGGGCAGGTTTGCGTGCAACTTCCCAGGGCCGCGCCTTGTTGCAGGTAGTGGCTCCAGGTATCGCGCTCAGCGGGTTGTATCGGGCTGTCGCTGATATCGGTAAAGTCCAGCAGCGTGAGGCGGTCATCGCGCGAAAGTATCACCATCGCCTCGCCCAGAAAGACTTCGTCGCGTTCGATACGCACGGCCAGGGGCACATCAAAAAAATGCTCTTCGAATTCGCTCGGCAAACCTTTCGCCTGAGCCAGTAAACTGCGTGGCGTATAACTATTATCAGCCGCCGCCCAGGCAGCCGAACAGGCAAGCAGGGCCAGCGCCGCCGCGATGGGTTTCATCGGGAACATGAACTTAATACTCTATGGCGAACTGCAAACCATCTGGAAACCGACCGCAGGCGAACACAACCTGCGGGCGGTGGGTGTGATCGATAAGGCGCGGCCTTATCGCGTGCCGGGTGCTTAGAAAGCGGTGCGCGGCACGTTGTCGAAGATCACGGTGGCGACGCTGGTGTAGAGACCGGTCTGGGTGTCCGCCGGTTTGGCGGCCTTGATGGTCATCATTTTTTGCAGGCCGGGGTTGGACTCTGCGTCGGCGGCCACTTCTTGCGGGCTACCGGTCAGGGCCACGGTGCCCAGGGTGATGGTCAGCGGGATCGAGTCCGTGCCGTTGGTGAGCGCCGCCGGGCCGTCCTGCAGGTAGGCGTCGATCGAGCCACCGGTGTTTTTCAGGGTGAACATCGAGGACAGCGTGCTCAGTTCGCCGGTCACGGTGTTGTAGGTCATGATTTCGTCGCGACCGAAGTTGGGGTCCAGGGGCTGGGCGTGGAACTGCTTGGTAGGGATGTCGGCCTTGATGTTGATCGTGGTGCTTGCATCGTTGGCGGCCATGGCAGCCGAAGAACCCAATACCGCAACAGCCAGCGGGAGCAGAACAGCAAACTTCTTGATCATGCTTGAATACCTAGTAGTCATTTAAAGGAAGGCGGTTAACTAAAAAGCAAGTCAAGACTCACTTCCAACTAACAGCGCGGCGCAATGTTCATTGTTTGGCTGAACATTCAACGCCGGGAAATATTCGACCAATGCGCTTTAAAAGTAAGCAGGCAAGCTCCGAGAAACATGCAGGCCAATAGGCCATTACGCTGGAGGAAGAAATGCAATAAATACGATTTTTAAAAAAACGACTGTAAGACGTTAATGACACACAGATAATTCAATAAAAGCAGTACAGTTATCAAGAGACACTTAACGTACAACTTCACATCTGTAGTATAGGGACTACACGAGGGCGTCACTCTACGCCTTCAACGGCCGCCGCCTAGATTGACGACGGTGTTATTGACGTAGGATCTGGACTTTTCCACCCCCCTGCCCGCGCCGGCAGGGGGGTCAGGTTTACTGGACGTGGGTGAGTTTCACCACCTGATCGAGGGCCGAGAGCAGCCGTTCGAACGCGCTGAACCGTTCGTCCTTCAGTTCTGCCCAGCGCTCGATGAAGAAGCGGCCTTGATCGTCGATCTGCACCGGCGTGGAAAGGATCTCGCCGCTGCGCGAGTGATGCACCAGATTCACTTCATGGGGTGAAAGCTGCTCGACCATGAACTGCCCCGGTCGCGTCAAGCGTGAACGATCGGCGGGAACATAGGCGCGAGGAGGACGCATGCCAGGGACGCCGACAGCCAGGGTGAAGTCGCTGCGGATCGCCGTCAGCCGGTTGGGGTACAACGACGATCCGTAGGCGACGGTCCATTGCAGCCCTGAGCGCAGCTCGCTGGCCGTGCCCGCCGGTACATCTGAGAGCCGCAGGCTGATCGCCCCTTGCGTCTGGGCCACCCCCGCAATCCCTTCGACCGAATGCACATGAGCATTGCCCATGTGCGCCACCCACTTGTGCGCGCCCTGGGCCGCCTGGTCTAGACGGATGACCTCGCCGGCAAAGAAGTTGAACATCGCAATGCGCGACGTCTGCGGCGCGCTCATACCCTTGGTGTGGTAGCTCGATACGCAATCCAATGCGCGGATGCGCAGGCCGTGTTTGCCTGCCACTTCCACCACGCTGGTGTACGTGTGCGGCCCGCGGTACTCGGGCATGTGGCCCCGGTCGAGGGTCCACAGGCGGTCTTTGAGCGCTGGGGGCAATACGCCCGTGCGCTGGAAGGTATCCAGGTCGGCCTGGTGCAGGTCGGTGAACAGGTGCTCCATGTACAGGGTTTTGACGCCTTGCTGCTTGAGCGCCTTCATCTGATCGATCAGCAGCGCCTTGCTCGATTGCTCGACGTGGCTCTCGCAGACAATCAGCCCCCGAGCGTGTTGGTAGCTTTGCGCGATAAAGTCGGCGGGCGTGGTGTTCGCCGGCAGGTCCGGCAACGTCGGCCTGGGGGGCAGTTCAGGGGTTTTGAAGAACGCCTGCGCCGTTTTGTTCAGGCGCTCGCGGGTCTTGCGGAAGGCGCTTTCGGCAGCGGCGATTTTCGGGTTGAGCGACCCATAACGGGTGTCGAACGCATGCGCTCCTTTGCCCATTTCATGCAGCTCGGGGACGAACCGCGAGTCGATGTCGAACTCGCTGTACGCGCTTGCGCGGCCAGGCGCGGTGACAAATGCCGGGGGCGCCGTGTAGGCGGTTTGCAGGGTCAGCTTGAAGTCGGCTTTGGCCGCCGGGTCGTCGACGATCGCGCCGGGCGTATCGTTCCAGATGCCCACCGGTTGGCCGGGGGCGACGTCTTCGACGCGCACACTCAGGGTCTTTTGCAGGTCGGCCAGGCCCGGGGTCTGGGTGTGCGTGTTGAGACGGCGGCTGTCGACCAGGGCGACCCACCCTTCGCCGGGTTTTGCGCCGATGTCGGCCTCGATCAGCGTGTGGGAGTAGAAGTTTCGCTGGGCGTTGGGCCGAGGGCTGACCAGCGCGCCGTTTTTCAGGTTGAAGGCTTTGTCTACCTCGTAGCCGGTGGACGCGTCCAGCCCACAGACGGCGATGTTTTGCCGGCGCGCCGCAAGGATCAGGGCGCGATAGGAATGCGGCGAGTCGTTGGCGATCCCCAGGGCTGCCTCGACTTTTTTCAGGTACTCGCTGATGTGCCAGTAGCTGCCGCCGGCGTTGAACTTGTCCAGTTTGCCCCGGAACAGGTCCGCCGGCAGGTACTCGATGTACAGGCGCCGCACGCCCTGCTCGTAGAGGGTGTGCATATTGTCGATCAGCAGCTGTTTGGCGGCGAGCGAGCCAGGCACGGCGCCCACCACCAAGCCGGGGTTTTCCTTGAAGGCGCTTTCCAGGATGTGCCGATGGCTCGCGCTGGCTTCGAAGGCCAGTACATCGGCCCTGGGAACGATGGGATTGAGCTGGGCGAAGAACGTGTCGGCATCGCCGCGCAACTGCAGGTAGGCGTGCAGGTAAGGGGCCTGGAGCGGGGCCATTTCATAGGTCAGCAGGCTGTCGCGGGTGCCCTCGCCCAACAACTCATCGACGCTGGAGGTGTTGCGAAACTCCACGCTCAGAACGCTTTCGTAGTCTTTGGCCAGCTCCGGCGGAACTTCATAGCGCTGCAACGCGTGGGGGCTTGGCGCGGGGCGTTTCGGCGCCCCGCCGGTGAGGCCCGAGCGCACCCAGCGGCCCTCGGCGTTCTGGTTGACCAGGCGGGCGGTCGACACGAGTTTGCCGCTCACCGGGTCCTGGCGAAACAGCAGATAGCGGCCCAAGGCATCGGGGGTTTTGCCCGCCCACAACGGCCGGCCCTCGAACCACACCGCCTGCATACCGGCGAGCGCGGGGCTCGGCGGCTGCAGTTGCTGGATCAACGCCATGGCCTGGCGCGGCGCTGCTGGGCGCATGAGGTGGCGCATCGGCCGGAGCAGCGGGCCGATGGACTTGAGTGCCGGGCGCAGGTCGGTGAACACCGCGCCGAGACTGTTGCTCAGGTAGCCGACGAAGTGTTGCAGCGCCGCATCGGTGTCGCCCTGGTTGTAGGCGTGCAGGGCCAGCATGCCGTCCTTGAGCGCCAGCAGCAGGCCCAGGCTCAGGCTCAACACCGGGAACGGTGCGGTCGCAATGGCGATCAGCGGTTCGAGGCAACTCCAGACCAGGCCCATGATCATGTCGGTGCGATTGAGCGTGGTGGCGGCAACGTCGTCGATCTTGCGTTGCAGCTTCATGTCGTGCAGCAGGTGACGCAGGTCGAGCACGGGCGGCACGCGCTCGATCGCGTCGTAGCGCGCCAGGCTCAGGTCGGTGCTGTTGAGGTCTGCGGGCAGGCCGGCCTGGGCGGTTTGCAGAAAACGCCGCACGCGCACCCGGGACTGCACACCGACGCGGGCGCTGAAGTAATCGAGCATGCCGTCGACTTTTTTCAGCAGGTAGTTGAACAGCCGGGCTTCGCGCAAGAACACGCCGTCCGGCGCCTGCGGTGTATAGAGCAACACCGGATTCGCGCCGTGGCTGAACAGCAAGGTGTCGATCACCCAGTCGCCGTCGATCATCAGGCGATGCACGTTGTAGGTGCTGCGCGCTTCGACCGAGGTGTCGTCCAGGCTCTTGATGGCGCGTTCAAACCAATCCAGATCGACCTGGGCGATATGGCCTTTGAGGCGCGATTCGAGCGCCGCGCTGTGCAACTGCAACTGGTTGATCGCCAGCGTTGCGTCGCGGCGCAGGGCATATCCGGGGCTGGCCGGGTTTTGCAGTTTGGCCTGGACTTCATCGGCGTAGCGCTGGCCGATCCATACGCCACGCACCGAAAGCGCGACCTTGCGCGGCGTGAGCTTGCTCAGGTCGACCCCGGCCGGGCCCATGAAGGTGGCGACGGTGTCGAACCTGGCGTCGAGAAACCCCAGCGAATCCTCATAACCATCGCGATACAGGCGGGTGTAGGACACCGACGCGGGGCGCGTCAACGCCGGGAAGTCTTTGGGGTAATGCACCCACACCGTATCGGGGTCGACATCGTTTTGCCGCTGGCGCCCCAGCAGGGCGTTGAGCTGCGTCTTGGCCTGCGCATGCAGGAAGCGCTCGAAGCTGATGAAGCGGGCGTCGGATAACGGGTTTTGCGCATAGGTGTTCGCCGCGCCTTCGGCGTTTTCCGCCAGTTGAGTCAGTTGTCGACGCTGGGCCTCGGTGGCGGCCCGGTACCACGTCGGGGTGCCCCAGTGGTAATCGTCGGTCTGCACCTGCAGCAGTTGGGCGCGCAGGGCCTTGAGGCAATCGCCGTGGTCGGCCGCCTGGCTGAAGGTGACGTGGCGATATTCCTGGCGCGCCGGAATGAAGCCCAGGCCAGCCATGAACGTTTCCAGACCCGCACGGGACTTGAGGGCGACTTGCCCCAGCAGATAAGCGCGCATGGTTTCGTCCGCGCACCAGCCGAGGATATGCGCCTGGCAGCCGGTTTCCGTGTCGAACCCATGAAACTGCTGGGCCTGCGGCGCTTCGGGGGTACACAGCAGCAAGCGCTGGATCGCGCCCTGCTCGTCGCGCTCGCGCAGCAGCCAGAGGTCCTTGAGCACGCAGCCATTGAGCGCAACGCTGCTCGCGTGCAGTTGCGCGTCGGTGCCGCGACGCAGGCGGGTAACGCGTTGATAGTCGGCCTCGGTGATGTGGTTTTGCAGCGTGGCCGTGTAGGCCAGGGCATTGATGCGGCGGTCGAGCATCTGTTCGATGGCGGCATGGATCTGCGGCTTGGCGTAGTACTCGCGGCGCACGGCCTCAAACTCCGCACGCGGTTTGAGGCTGTCGAGCAGGCTGACCAGATAGGCCGGGGTCAGGTCTTGATAGCGCTCGGGCAGTGGCGCGTCGGCATACGTGAGGGTGGTATTGAGCAAAAACGCCGAGCCGGGCAGTTCGTCGCCGGTGTGCAGGCCGCGCAGCGCCAGCGCGGTCAGGTTGTGTTTCTGCTCGTAGGCGCCGACCCTGGCCACACTGCGGCGCGTGCGGACTTGCAGGCGGTCAGGGTCCAGGTCGGTGATTTCCAGGTCAGCGGCCAGTTGTTCGAGCAACTGATAGCGCGCCAGGGCCTGCGGCGAGGCGGCATGGCCGAACAGGTTCAGCAGGGCTTGGCGGGCCTCGTCGTACTCGCTCAGCTGCCGCGCCAGGGCCTCGCGCTGGTGGCTCGGCGCGTTGCGATACCAGGCCGGGGCGCTGTGCTCCAGGCAACGGTCGAGCAGGCGCTGGGCGCGCAATTCCAGGCGCGGGCTGAGGTCGGGCAAGGCCGCGCGAATCGCGTCGTCCAGCTCGGCAAGCAGCTGTCGGGCGCTATGGTCGGGGTTGGCGTCCAGGCTCAAGGCCCAATCGATATCCAGCGCGCGTTTGGCCAGCCTGGCGTCGTAGGTGTGTTCGCACAGCGGTTCGCTGTTGATGGGGACCAACTGCAACGGCCAGACGCCCATGACGGACAGCCCCCAGTACCGGCGCGGCAGCAGGCGCATGAACTCCTTGCGCCAACTGCCGACCGCTATCGTCTCGCGCAGTCGGCGGTTCATCTCGGCCAGCGAGCTGAACGACTCGAAGCCGCGGGCCGGCGTGAACAGCACGACGTAGCCGGCATCGTCGGCCGGGGTCAGCTGCGCGACCACGGGGGTGTTTTTTTCGGTCAACACAAAGGCCCCGGCGAACTCGATCGTCTGGGCTCGATAGCTGAACGTCAGCGCATAGATGCCCGGTCGAAAGCTCGGCCCGAGCCCCAGGTTCTGCACCAGACGGGCCTCTTCACGATGCAGCAGAGAGTCCTGGATGTTGAGCCTGGCTTCGAGTTCCAACGCGACCAGGCCGGCGTCGTTGGCCATGAACGTGCGCAGGCTTTGGCCGCCCAACACCCCGGTTTCGTCCAGTTTCTGCAAGTGCGCCGTGAGGTCGCGCTTGAGCGTCGCCAGCCGTTGCTTGCCCTCGTCACTTTGCAGGTCGGCCTGCGCCACATCGGCATACAGCGCACGACAGCGGTCGAAGTGAGCGCGCGCGTGCGCCGTGAGCGTCTGGTTGAGTTTTTCAAGCTGTTGTAACTCGACGGGGAGCGGCCGCTTGGACAGTAACGGGGTGTCGGTTTCGAGCAACTGGTGACCGATCTGATGCAGATAACCGCGTATTTCCAAGGAGGTTGGCGAGTAAGGGGGAGAAATCAATGTGCTCATCGCACTGGCTCCATGCACATGGGAAGAGCCATCAGCATGCTGGGCGCATCACGCGGGACGGTGGTAGTTAAGTAGGCCGCGACCGTTGGTCGACTGATCTTGAACAGTCTAAAGATATATCTTAAGTTATATCTTAACCAAAACGGAGAGACCCAAAATGAGAGAGCATCATCCCCATTCCCACGGCGACGGCCGCGACGGCTTCGAAAAACGCCCCGGCCGTGAACGCGGCGGTCGCGGCCCACGCGTGTTCGCCCCCGGCGACCTGAAGTTGCTGTTACTGGCGCTGATCGCCGAGCAGCCGTGCCACGGCTACGACCTGATCCGCCAGATCGAAGGCCTGTTCGACGGCGCCTACAGCCCCAGCCCCGGTGTGATCTACCCGACCCTGACCTTCCTTGAAGAAAGCGAATTGATCAGCGGCGATGCCGAAGGCGGAAAAAAACGCTACACCATCACCGACGCCGGTCGTCTTTCTTTAAGTGAGCAGGCGATTGCACTGGAAGGCGTGCGAATGCGTATCGACGTGAGCAAACGCTCGCTGCGCGGCCATGATCGCCCGCCCGAAATCCACGAGGCGGTGCATAACCTGCGTCATGCCTTGCAACTGCACCACGGACGCTGGAGCGCCGAAGAAATCGCGCGGGTCGCCACGCTGCTCAATAGCACCGCACAAGCCATCGTCGACGGCCCGGCCGTTCAAACTGTCCAGGGGGAAAATCAATGAATACGCCCGTCATCCATCGCGTCAGCCACGAGATCAAACGCCGTCGCCTCGACGTGCTGCGGGTGGTCGATATCACCCCGCGCATGCGCCGCATCACCCTCGGCGGCCCCGAACTGGCGGGGTTTGTCAGCCTGGGCAGTGACGATCACATCAAGCTGATGTTCCCGCAGAACGCCGCCGAGCAAGCCGCGCTACAAAGCCCGACCTTCAGCATCAAGGGCGATGGCCCGCAGCCGGCCATGCGCGACTACACGCCACGGCGTTTCGACCTGAGCCTCGGCGAGTTGGACATCGACTTCGTGCTGCACGGCGACGGCCCCGCCTCCACCTGGGCCGAGCAGGCTCAAGTCGGCCAGCACCTGTACATCGGCGGCCCACGGGGCTCGATGATCGTGCCGGACATCTTCGACAGCTACCTGCTGATCGGCGACGAAACCGCCCTGCCCGCCATCGCCCGCCGCCTCGAAGAACTGCCGGCCGGGCGCACGGTGCTGGCGGTGATCGAAATCGCCGATGCGGCGGAACGGCAAACACTGCAAAGCGCGGCCGAGGTGGAAGTGATTTGGGTGGTGCGCGGCCAGGCCGACCTGCTTGACACCGTGCGCGCACTGACGCTGCCGAGCGGTGCGCTGTACACCTTCGTCGCGATGGAAACCAAGCTGTCGCGCCAGGTGCGCCGGGTGCTGCTGGATACGCACAAGGTCGATGAAGCGTTCCTCAAGGCCGTCGGCTACTGGCGCGCCGAGGGCAGTGAGGAAGAATGAGTCATCCGTGGGGTTTGATGCTTTTATCCAACCCCACCACCGCCAGAGCAATCAGCACGAACCCCGCCAGGATCCCCCCGGCATTCACGAACACCTGTGGATAACCGAGGGTGCCGACGTCGAAAAACGGGTACTGGTATTGCCCGAGCAAATCCCCGCGCAGCAGCACATAGGCGAAGTACACCAACGGGTACAACACCCACAGGCCAATGTGTTTGCACTGCAACGTGCCCTTGGGCACACAGCGCCACCAGTAGACGACAAACAGCAGCGGCATCACGTCGTGCAGCAATTCGTCGGCGATGAACTGGAACCCTTCGGGCTGCCACAGGTGCCGCAGCAACAGGTTATAGGCCAGGCTCACCAGCACGATGCTGGCGACAATCGCGCTGCTGACCCTGGGCGCCAGGAAAAACCGCTTCGCCGCTGAATCACGATCAACCACGGCGTAGCTCAGCACCACCACCACCAGGGTGTTGGTCAACACGGTGAAGAAGCTGAAGAAGTTGACCAGCCCGCCCAACAGGCTCGCGCCCGTCGACCAGCGCGAATAGAAAATCAGGTATTGCTGAATCGCCAACCCCACCCAACCGGCCAGGGCCGCCGCCGTCACACAGCGTTTCATGGGCTCAGTCCAACGGGCGTTTGGTACGCATCAGTTTCACGTACAGCCCTTCGACTTTCTCCCGCGCCCACGGGGTTTTGCGCAGGAACGTCAGGCTCGACTTGATGCTCGGGTCGCTCTTGAAACAGCGGACATCGATGCGCTCGGCCAGACCGCTCCATTCGTAGTGTTCCACCAGGGTGGTGAGGACGTGTTGCAGAGTCACGCCGTGAAGCGGGTCGTTGCTTGTCGCGGTCATGCCAGGCCTTTTGCAAAAAGAGGAAATACAGCCGCGCACCTTAGCCGACGGGGCGAACAGGTGGAAGCACCGCATTGAATATAGCCCCTGGGGAAAAGTTGCCCTTTTCAGGGCAAAAAGAGATGTTATATTGTAACGATAATTATCAACCGTAAGCTGTTCGTTACCGTTTGCCGCCTTCTCTTTTTGTCGTTTGCCAAGGAATGTCCGATGTCCCTCTCCTCTGCCTGGCGCTTGTCGCCCCTCGCCGCCGCCCTGCTGATCTGCTCCGAAGCCCATGCGCTGGAACTGCAACCCCAAGTCATCACCGCCAACCCCCTGGGCAGCGCGCAACTGGCTTCGCCGACCACCGTGCTGGAAGGCGATGAGCTGACCCTGCAGCAAAAAGGCAGCCTCGGCGAAACCCTGAACAAGCAACCGGGCGTGTCGTCGTCCTACTTCGGCCCGGGCGCCAGCCGACCGATCATCCGCGGCCAGGATGGCGACCGCATTCGCCTGCTGCGCAACGGCGTGGGCGCGCTGGATGCGTCGTCGCTGTCCTACGACCACGCCGTGCCGCTGGACCCGGTCAACGTCGACCGCATCGAAATCGTGCGCGGCCCGGCGGCCCTGTTGTACGGCGGCAGCGCCATCGGCGGGGTGGTCAACACCTTCGACAATCGCATCCCCACCGAAGCCATCGAAGGCATCCACGGCGCCGGCGAATTACGCTACGGCGGCGCCGACACCACGCGCAGCAGCGCGGGCAAACTCGAAGCCGGCAACGGCACCTTCGCCCTACACCTGGACGCGAATGCGCGGGAATTCAACGACCTCAAAATCCCGGGCCAAGCCCGCAGCCGCCACGCCCCGGAAGCCGAAGACGGCCCCGGCAAAAACGGCCGCCTGGGCAACAGCGACGGGCGCCAGGACGGCGGTGCGCTGGGCGGTTCCTACACCTGGGACGACGGTTATGCCGGGCTGTCCTACAGCACCTACGACAGCAACTACGGCTCACCCGCCGAACAGGCTGTGCGGATCCGCATGAAGCAGGACCACTACGCGTTTGCCTCCGAGGTACGCAACCTGCAAGGCCCGTTCACCTCGGTGAAACTCGACGCCGGCTACACCGACTACGAGCACCGCGAAATCGAAGGCGGCGAAACCGGCACGATCTTCAAGAACAAAGGCTATGAAGCCCGGGTTGAAGCGCGCCACCAGCCGCTCGGCCCGTTCGACGGCGTGGTCGGCGCACAAGTGACCCGCAACGAGTTCTCGGCCCTCGGCGAAGAAGCCTTCGTGCCGCAGACCGACACCAACGCCGGCGCGCTGTTCATCCTCGAAGAAATGCAGGCCACCGAGCGCCTGAAACTCAGCCTCGGCGGGCGCCTGGAGCACACCAGCGTCGACCCGGACAGCAAAGGCAACGCGCGCTTCGCCAATGCCGACAAGACCAACGACTTCACCGCCGGCAGCCTGTCGTCCGGCGCGGTGTACACCCTCACGCCGATCTGGTCGCTGGCCGCAACCCTGGGCTACACCGAACGCGCGCCGACCTTCTACGAGCTGTACGCCAACGGCGCTCACGTCGCCACCGGCACCTACGAGTTGGGCAACGCCAACCTGAAGAAAGAAAAAGCCGTATCCAGCGACCTCGCACTGCGCTTTGACAACGGCACGCACAAGGGCAGCTTCGGCGTGTTCTACAGCCGTTTCTCCAACTACATCGGCCTGCTGGGCACAGGTCGCACATTGAACGACGAAGGTGAAGAAGACGCCGGCGGCATCCCCGAATACGAATACTCGGGAGTGCGCGCCCGTTTCGCCGGCTTTGAAGCCCAGGATCACTGGAAGCTCGGCGAAGGCGCCTACGGCAAGTTCGCACTGGAACTGTCGGGCGACTACACCCGCGCCACCAACCTCGACACCGGCGAAGCCCTGCCGCGCATCGCACCGCTGCGCCTGAACAGCGGCTTGCTGTGGGAACTGGACCGCTGGCAAGCGCGCATCGACATCGAACACGCCGCCGGACAAGGCCGTGTGCCCTCCAACGAAAGCGGCACCGACGGCTACACCACACTGGGTGCCAGCGCCGGCTATCGCTTCAACGTCGGCGGCAGCCAGTGGCTGGCATTCGTCAATGGCGAAAACCTGACCAACCAAACCGTGCGCTATGCCAGCTCGATCCTGCGCGACATCGCCCCGGCAGCAGGCAGAAGCGTACAAGTGGGCCTGCGCACCACCTTCTAACTATCCAAAAAGAACCGCCCCACGATGCAAAGCGAGGCTCTTGATCCGCTTTTGATCCAAAGCACCCCACAATGCGAAGCGAGGCTCTTGACCTGCTTTTGATCCAAAGCCCCCCACAATGCAAAGCGAGGCTCTTGATCCGCTTTTGATCCAAAGCACTCCACAATGCGAAGCGAGGCTCTTGATCTTGATCTGAGGCGCCCCGTTAAACCACGCTGGCCGAACGCAGGCTTGAATCCGTGGGTAACCCGGCAGGACGCCGGGTTAGCCGTCCTGGGCCAAGGATGGCCCATGACGGCGGCCCACGGATTCAAGCCGGAGTGAGGGCACACCGAGCACTAGCGAGGTGCCGAGTGGTGGGGCAAGAGCCCTTTGGTTACTTTGGGGCTTTTTGTACGGACCGGACACATGGTTGACACCTGTGCGGGGACATAGTGGACACATTATGCACCGTAGTCAGGGGTATTCACGTCGAAGGTCCGTAGGAAGTGATGGCAGAAGTAGACGTCAAACAAGCCATCGCTTTCAGCGTTAGGGCGTATTGCGATGTGCTGTCCAACCAGTCCTTTGGCGATGCTGAAGTAGCGTTTCTGAAAGCGAAACCGACTGTGATAAACCTTGGCCAACACATCATCCGGGCCATATTCAAAGTCTGACAGTTGCTGCGGATACGCCCAGGGGCTGCTCCGATAGCGGTCCATAGGCACCTTGTAGCCCAGCGCCTGATGCGGGCGTTGTAGGTTATAAACCTCACGCCATTGATCAAAAGCCGATTGAGCGTCCATCAGTGTGGAAAAGTGACGTCCATTGAGCACTTCTGCTTTGAGTGAACGATGGAAACGCTCGAGCTTTCCATTGGTTTGAGGGTGTCGAGGACGGCTAAAGCTGATCCGAATTCCCAGTCGAATCAGCCAGATACTCAGCTCTGTAATTTCTCCTGGATTGCGTGGCGAACCCCAGGGCGGGCCGTTATCAACGTTGATACGAGCCGGCAAGCCATAGCGCTGGAAAACCTCAATCATCTTCTCCTTCACCGTGGCTCCCCGTTCGTTGTCACAAGCCTGAATGGCCAGGCTGAACCGAGAGTGGTCGTCCAGCAGGGTCAGGGGGTGGCACCGACCTTGTTGCAGCGCGAAATGCCCTTTGAAATCCATCTGCCAAAGATCATTAGGCGCGTCGTGTTCAAACCGCAGCGTCGCCGCTTGTTCTTTCTGAGACGGTTGAATCAGGCCATGCCGGCGCAAGACATTGGTAACGGTACTTGGAGCGATACGCCTTTCCAACAGGCTGCTAATGGTGCGTCCGCCCCATGCTGGATGGGCCTGCCTAAGGGCGATGACTTGTGCTTCCAAAGCGGCCGGGGTCAGTTTGGGGCTGGTCGCTGGTCTGCGGGATTTTTCTTGCAGACCAGACTGGCCCTGCGCTTCGTAGCGTTCGATCCACTTGTACGCTGTTTGCGGGCTGATACTGAATCGTCGGCACAGCTCACGTTTATTGCTGCCGGGTTGCCGTGCTAAGGCAACGAATTCTTCTTTCAGGCTCATGGTGTCTCTCGTAGTCCAAGGCATGATGGTTTTCCGGCGAAATTAGCTCGCTGGAAAGTGTCCACCATGTCCCCGCACACCCGTCAACCATGTGTCCGGTCCGTACAGGCTTTTCCAAAGTGACCCGCCGTAAGGGCGGAACCCATAGCCGCCGTTACCGAAGAAACGGATATGCCCCCTCCCCCAAGGCCATCCACCAGCCCCCCTAACAACAACCCCACCCCCTCATCCCACAGCGACATTCTGTCACTGTTACCAAATCCGAAATAATGCATCTTGCGATTTTCACTTTCTCTCAACGCCCCACCGCATTATCCTTGGCGGCAATAACCTGAAACGATTCACTCTCGGTCAACCCCAACCTACCGAACACCCCTCGCCACAAAGACAGCGCTGTCTCACACCCGACCGCGCCTAAAAATAAATCACCCCCCTGTGGATACCCCCCGCTATCCCCAGGAAAAACCGACTCACGCTGAACCAAGCCCGTGCCAAATCGTCATCTACAGTGAAGACACACGGGGACACATAATTCCAACGTCACGGAGAAACACACTATGAGCACTGATGGTGCCTCAAGCCCAAGCCGCCTACTGCCCAGGCTGCTAGGCGTCTTGCTGCTGATCATGGGCCTGGCCTTACTGGCCGGCGGTATCAAGCTGAGCCTGCTCGGCGGGTCGCTGTACTACCTGCTGGCCGGTATCGGCATCACCCTGACCGGCCTTCTGCTGCTGGCCACCCGCCGCGCCGCACTGGGCCTATACGCACTGGTACTGTTCGCCAGCACCGTGTGGGCACTGTGGGAAGTCGGCCTGGACTGGTGGCAGTTGGTGCCGCGCCTGGCACTGCTGTTCGCCCTGGGCATCGTCATGTTGCTCCCATGGTTTCGCCGTCCGTTGCTGCGTGGCCAATCGGCACCACTGGGCACCGGCGCGCTGAGCGTGGCCGTGGTCCTGGCCGGCGCTGCCGCCGTGGCCAGCCAATTCACCCACCCGGGTGAAATCAAAGGCCAACTGGACCGCGACGCAGTACCGGGCATGGCCAGCGCCGCGCCGACCCAGGCCGATGGCGACTGGAATTCCTACGGCCGTTCGGCCTACGGCGATCGCTACTCGCCTCTGGCGCAGATCACCCCGGAAAACGCCCACAAACTGGTTCCAGCGTGGACCTACCGCACCGGCGACATCCCAGGCCCGAACGACCCGGGCGAGACCACCGCGGAAAACACCCCGCTGAAAGTCAACGGCATGCTCTACGTGTGTACCCCGCACAGCCAGGTGATTGCCCTGGACCCGGATACCGGCAAGGAAATCTGGCGTTTCGACCCGAAGATCAGCACCGAAGGTGCCGCAAACTTCAAGGGTTGGGCGCACATGACCTGCCGTGGCGTGTCGTATCACGATGACGCCGCCTACGCCTCCGAACAGAGCCCGACCGGCAGCGCCAGCCCGGCTGCCGCGCCGAACGCCTGCCCGAAACGCATCTTCGTGCCGACCGCCGACACTCGCCTGATCGCCCTGAACGCCGACACCGGCAAGATGTGCGAAGACTTCGGCGACAAAGGCCAGGTCGACCTGCGTGCCAATATCGGCAGCTTCGCCCCAGGCGGTTACTACTCCACTTCGCCACCGGCGGTGACCAAAAACCTGGTGGTGATCGGCGGTCACGTCACCGATAACGTCTCCACCGACGAGCCCAGCGGCGTGATCCGCGCGTTCGACGTCCACACCGGCAAGCTGGTGTGGAACTGGGACAGCGGCAACCCGGACGACACCACCCCGTTGGCCGAAGGCAAGACCTACACCCGCAACTCGCCGAACATGTGGTCCATGTTCTCTGTGGATGAAAAACTCGGCATGCTCTACCTGCCGATGGGCAACCAGATGCCCGACCAATACGGCGGCGACCGTACCGAAGACTCGGAAAAATACAGCGCCGGCCTGACCGCCCTGGACATCGACAGCGGCCACGTGAAGTGGACCTTCCAGTTCACCCACCATGACCTGTGGGACATGGACGTGGGTGGCCAGCCTTCGCTGATCGACATCAAGACCGAAGCCGGCGTGAAACAAGCGGTGATGGCGTCGACCAAACAAGGCAGCATCTACGTGCTGGACCGCGCCACCGGCCAACCGGTGGTGCCGATCCACGAAGTGGCCGTGCCGCAAGGCGCAGTCGCAGGCGATCACACCGCGCCGACGCAACCGAAGTCTGATCTGAACTTCATGCCACCGCCGCTCAAAGAGCGCGACATGTGGGGCGTGACCCCGTTCGACCAGATGCTGTGCCGCATCGATTTCAAATCCATGCGCTACGACGGTGCGTTCACCCCGCCTTCGCTGCAAGGTTCGATCGTTTATCCGGGTAACTTCGGCGTGTTCGACTGGGGTGGCATTTCCGTCGACCCGGTGCGCCAGATCGCGTTCGTGAACCCGAACTACATGGCGTTCAAATCGAAACTGATCCCGGCCGCCGACATTGCCAAGCAAGGCCCGCGCATCAGCGAAACCCAAGGCGTGCAGCCGAACAAAGGCGCGCCCTACGGCGTGATCCTCGAAGCGATGCTGTCGCCGATGGGCCTGCCGTGCCAGGCACCGGCGTGGGGTTATGTGGCGGCGGTCGACCTGACCACCCACAAAACCATCTGGATGCACAAGAACGGCACCGTGCGCGACAGCTCGCCGGTTCCGCTCCCGCTGACCATGGGCGTGCCTAGCCTGGGCGGCACTTTCACCACCGCCGGTGGCGTGTCCTTCCTCAGCGGCACCCTCGACCAGTACCTGCGTGCCTATGACGTGAAAAACGGCAAGCAACTGTGGGAAGGTCGCCTGCCAGCCGGTGCGCAAACCACACCGATGACCTACACCGGCAAGGACGGCAAGCAATACGTGCTGGTCATGGCCGGCGGTCACGGCTCCCTGGGCACCAAGCAGGGTGACTATGTGATGGCGTTCAAACTGCCGGATTAAGCAAAACCTGCAGCAAAACAAAGGCGGCTACCCTCACAGGTAGCCGCCTTTTTTGGTTGGCATCAGCCTCGCGCGCGCATGAAATCCCCCCAGCGCCGCACCAGGTAGTTGTGTTCATCCATCACCGAATTCCACACCGCGATATGCCCCATGCGCTGTTCATAGGAGCCGCCGTCGCGCACTTCGCCGATATCGATCAGCGGCAGGCCGTCGCTGCCCGGTAACTCTTCGCGCGCGGGCTTGCCGGCGTACCAGTAGTCCCATTCGGCGCTGGTCAAGTGATCGCGGCTGCGTGCCGGGTTGCCGATGTAGTAACCCTGGCGTGCCATCACCGCGCCCGGCCAGCCGGACAACCACCAATTGAGGTACGCATAAGCCGCGTCGAGCACCGGGCCCTGGGCATGGCGCGACAACGACAGGCCGCCGAACCAGGCGCGATAGCCTTCACGCGGCACCGCCAGGCGGTACTTCACCCCGGCGCGATGCAGGCGCATCAGGGTCGGCGACCACAGGCTCTGGATATCGATGTTCGGGCTGAGCATCAATTGCGCGGCTTCTTCATCGTCGGACCAGAACGCCGCGAAGTGCCCTTCCTTCTGCTTGCGCACCAGGATATCGGCGAGCACGTCGATCTCTTCGATGCTCATGTTGCCGATGTCCCTGAACCTCGCCAGCCCGGCGCCCTGCACCGCCAACGCGGCATCGAGCGCGCCGATGGCCGCGTCACTTTGCAACGCGGTGCGCGCGCGCAACAGCGGGTCGAGCAGCCAGCCCCAGCTTTCGTTGCTGCGGCTGAACGCCTCGGGCAGGCGCTCGGGGCGGTAGGCGAAGCTGTCGGCGTTGTGGGTCAGCGGCAACATGCTGATGCGTTCGGTGACCGTGCTGCCGAGGCTACCATCGTGCTGCACAAACAGCCGCTCGCTGGGCACGCTGCCACTGCCCAGGCGGTCGCTGGGCGACAGGCGACCGCGCTTGGGCAGGTCGTTGATCTCGTGCCACAAGGCGATGCGCCGCGTGTCGATGGGTTGGATCGCGCGGGCGGGCCATACGAAGTCGACGTTGTGGAACCACTGGTCGTACAGGTCGTAGCTGTCGGGCTGCATCACGGCGATGCGCTGGGCCTGTTCGACGTCATGCACCTGGTACACCAGGCGAATGCCCAGTTCCTGTTCGGCCCGCACGCGCAAGCATTCGAGCAAGGTCACCGACGTACCGAGGACTCTTAAGGTGATCATGCCGCGAACCGCCGTGAAAACGCCTCAAACGAGCGGCGCAGTAGCACCGGGTCGAGGCCGCGCAGGATAAACACCAGGCGCGATTGGCGGTCGCTGCCCGGCCACGCTGGCAGGTGGACCGGCGCATGCAGGCAGTGCTGCACACCATGAATGACGATGGGGGCCGAGCTTGCGTTCACGTTGAGCAGTCCTTTGACGCGAAGGATTCGTTCGCCATGGCATCTTAACAGCATCGACAACCACACTCCGAAACCGACCCAATCCAGCGGCCGGTCGAAGCTCAGGCAGCAGACTTGCGCGGCGCCGTGGCGGGCGGTGGTGGTCCGGTGCAGTTGCCAGCGCCTGACTTCGGCGGCCGGTTCGGCGCTGCGCAGACCTGCGCCGAGCAGCAGTTGATCGCCGCTGTGGATGTCGCGACTATCAAGGATCGGCGTGCCCGCGTTCAGCGCCTGCAGGTGCAGGCGCAGCGGCGTGCAGTCGTCCACAAGGTCGGTCTTGCTCAGCAGCAAGCGATCCGCCGCCGCCACCTGGGCCAGCCATTCCGGGTGCAGGCGTTCCTGCAGGGCCGCGTGGCTGGCGTCGACCAAGGTGATGACCAGGCCGATATGAACACGCCCGCGCAGTTGCACGTCGTTGTTGAGGGTCGCGAGGATCGGCGCCGGGTCGGCCAGGCCGGTGGTTTCCAGGATCACCCGCTTGAAGGCCGGGATCTCGCCGCGCTCGCGGCGTTGCAACAGGCTGAGCAATGCGTCTTTGAGTTCGCCGCGAATCGAGCAGCACACGCAGCCGCCGGGCAGCAGCACCGTGTCCGGCGCCACCTCTTCCACCAGCAGGTGGTCGATGCCGACGTCGCCGAACTCATTGATCAGCAGCGCCGTGTCGCCAAGGCTCTCGCCCTGCAGCAGGCGCGTGAGCAAGCTGGTCTTGCCACTGCCGAGGAAGCCGGTGATGACGTTGAGGGCAATACTCATATGTTACCTCCGCCCCCTGTAGGAGCGAGCTTGCTCGCGAAAATCATCAACGATGACGCGGGCATCCTGGATGCACGCGGCGTTCTCGGGCTTTTCGCGAGCAAGCTCGCTCCTACAAGGGGCATTCCAAGTGATCGAGTAGTTGCGGTCGAGGGGGTCCAGCTGGCGCCCGAGCATGGTTTCGGCCGCTTGCCAGAGTTGATCCAGGCCGATATGAACACGCCCGCGCAGTTGCACGTCGTTGTTGAGGGTCGCGAGGATCGGCGCCGCAGGCTGAGCAATGCGTCTTTGAGTTCGCCGCGAATCGAGCAGCACACGCAGCCGCCGGGCAGCAGCACCGTGTCCGGCGCCACCTCTTCCACCAGCAGGTGGTCGATGCCGACGTCGCCGAACTCATTGATCAGCAGCGCCGTGTCGCCGAGGCTCTCGCCCTGCAGCAGGCGCGTGAGCAAGCTGGTCTTGCCACTGCCGAGGAAGCCGGTGATGACGTTGAGGGCAATACTCATATGTTACCTCCGCCCCTTGTAGGAGCGAGCTTGCTCGCGAAAATCGTCAACGATGACGCGGGCATCCTGGATGCACGCGGCGTTCTCGGGCTTTTCGCGAGCAAGCTCGCTCCTACAGGGGGCATTCCAAGTGATCGAGTAGTTGCGGGTCGAGGGGATCCAGCTGGCGCCCGAGTATGGTTTCGGCCGCTTGCCAGAGTTGATCCAGGCCGATATGAACACGCCCGCGCAGTTGCACGTCGTTGTTGAGGGTCGCGAGGATCGGCGCCGGGTCGGCCAGGCCGGTGGTTTCCAGGATCACCCGCTTGAAGGCCACCTCTTCCACCAGCAGGTGGTCGATGCCGACGTCGCCGAACTCATTGATCAGCAGCGCCGTGTCGCCAAGGCTCTCGCCCTGCAGCAGGCGCGTGAGCAAGCTGGTCTTGCCGCTGCCGAGGAAGCCGGTGATGACGTTGAGGGCAATACCCATATGTTACCTCCGCCCCTTGTAGGAGCGAGCTTGCTCGCGAAAATCATCAACGATGACGCGGGCATCCTGGATGCACGCGGCGCTCTCGGGCTTTTCGCGAGCAAGCTCGCTCCTACAAGGGGCATTCCAAGTGATCGAGTAGTTGCGGGTCGAGGGGGTCCAACTGGCGCCCGAGCATGGTTTCGGCCGCTTGCCAGAGTTGATCCAGGCCGATATGAACACGCCCGCGCAGTTGCACGTCGTTGTTGAGGGTCGCGAGGATCGGCGCCGCAGGCTGAGCAATGCGTCTTTGAGTTCGCCGCGAATCGAGCAGCACACGCAGCCGCCGGGCAGCAGCACCGTGTCCGGCGCCACCTCTTCCACCAGCAGGTGGTCGATGCCGACGTCGCCGAACTCATTGATCAGCAGCGCCGTGTCGCCGAGGCTCTCGCCCTGCAGCAGGCGCGTGAGCAAGCTGGTCTTGCCACTGCCGAGGAAGCCGGTGATGACGTTGAGGGCAATACTCATATGTTACCTCCGCCCCTTGTAGGAGCGAGCTTGCTCGCGAAAATCGTCAACGATGACGCGGGCATCCTGGATGCACGCGGCGTTCTCGGGCTTTTCGCGAGCAAGCTCGCTCCTACAGGGGGCATTCCAAGTGATCGAGTAGTTGCGGGTCGAGGGGGTCCAGCTGGCGCCCGAGCATGGTTTCGGCCGCTTGCCAGAGTTGATCCAGGCCGATATGAACACGCCCGCGCAGTTGCACGTCGTTGTTGAGGGTCGCGAGGATGGCGCCGGGTCGGCCAGGCCGGTGGTTTCCAGGATCACCCGCTTGAAGGCCACCTCTTCCACCAGCAGGTGGTCGATGCCGACGTCGCCGAACTCATTGATCAGCAGCGCCGTGTCGCCAAGGCTCTCGCCCTGCAGCAGGCGCGTGAGCAAGCTGGTCTTGCCACTGCCGAGGAAGCCGGTGATGACGTTGAGGGCAATACTCATATGTTACCTCCGCCCCTTGTAGGAGCGAGCTTGCTCGCGAAAATCGTCAACGATGACGCGGGCATCCTGGATGCACGCGGCGCTCTCGGGCTTTTCGCGAGCAAGCTCGCTCCTACAGGGGGCATTCCAAGTGATCGAGTAGTTGCGGGTCGAGGGGGTCCAGCTGGCGCCCGAGCATGGTTTCGGCCGCTTGCCAGAGTTGATCCAGGCCGCTGGCCAACGCCTGCTTGCCGGTCGCGCCGAGCAGCAGGTACGACGCGCCCTGGAAGTCTTCGACCTTGAGCCGGAACACCGCCAGCACCTGGTTGATCGCGGCGATCCGGCGCAGGCGTTCGCGGCGCCGGGGCAACTCGTCGCCCAGGGGGTCGCTCCAGTGCAGGTCTTCGCCGAGCAGCCCGCAGAGTCCGCACATGGCTATACCCCGCTCATGGCATGACATCGCCGGAGTTCGGGCCCAGGGTCTGGCCGACGAACAGGTTGCCGCCCGGCTCGCTGGCCAGCAGCACGGCGGTCGGCGCCACTTCGTCGGCCAGGCCGAAGCGGCCCAGGGGCAGTTCGGCGGCCTTGGCGCGCTTCCAGGTGTCGCTGATGCCGCCCACCAGCGGCGTTTCGATGGGCCCCGGCGCGATGGCGTTGACCAGCACGTTGTCCTTGGCGACTTCCAGCGCCAGGGATTTGGTAAAGCCAATCACCCCGGCCTTGGCCGCGGCGTAGTGGGTCAGCTCGGCGCCGCCCTTGATCCCCAGTTGCGAGGCGACGTTGATGATCCGTCCCCAGCCCTGCGCCAGCATGTGCGGCAAGGCGCGCTGGCTGGCGACGAAGACGCTGGTGAGGTCGACGCGCAGCATGTCGTTCCACATTTCGATCGTAAGGTCGACGCAGCGCGCCTGGGTGAGCATGCCGGCGTTGTTGACCAGGATATCGATGCCGCCGAAATGTTCGACGCAACGGTCGACACTGGCCTGGGCGCCTTCGACGGTGCCGACATCGGCCAGGCACTCGAACACTTGCGCGCCGAGGTTGCGGCAGGTGACGGCGGTTTCGGCGAGGCTGACGGCATTGCGGTCGGCCAGCAGCAGGCGCGCGCCTTCAGCGGCATAGGCACGGGCGATGGCGGCACCGATGCCGCTGCCGGCGCCGGTGATCACGGCGCGGCGGTTAGTCAGTTGAGGCATACACAAACTCCTGAAAAAACACAGTACCCAGGTGGGGTCAGTCGGGCCAGCGCACGGTCAGGCCACCGTCGATGACGATGCTTTGCCCGGTCAAATAGCTCGACGCGTCACTGGTCAAAAACTGCACCAGCGAGGCCACTTCATCCGCCCTGCCCACCCGGCCCAGCGGAATCGCCCGCGCCGCCTTGGCCAGGCCTTGCGGCCCGAGGGAGTTCTGCGCATCCAGCGATTGCGGCGTCTCGATCAAGCCCGGGATCACCGCATTGCAGCGAATCCCCAACGGCGCCAGCTCCACCGCCAGCGAGCGGCACAACCCCGGCACACCGGCCTTGGCCGCCGCGTAATGGCTGTGTTCCTGCCAGCCATATACGCCGCCGGCAATCGACGAAATCGCCACCAGCGCACCGCCTGCGGGCATATGCCGGGTCGCTGCGCGGAAGGTACGCATCACCCCGGTCAGGTCGACATTGAGCATTTCGTCCCACACCTGATCGGTCATTTCCAGCAGCGGCGCCCGACGCAGCAGACCAGCATTGGCCACCGCGTAATCGAGGCGGCCAAAATGCTGCACGGCCTGGGCCGCCAAGGCGTCCACCGAGGCGCTGTCGCCGACGTCCAGCGGTAGCATCAGGCACTCGCCGCCCGCTTGCTCCACCAAGGACACGGTGGTGCGCGGGTCATGGGGATCGGCCGGGTAATACCCGCCCACCACGGCCACGCCGCAACGCGCATAGGCCACGGCGAGGGCTTGGCCGATGCCGCTGGCGGCACCGGTAATCAAGGCAACTTTACGGTTCATCGAACACTCCTTACTGCACGGTTTCCGGGCGCACATGGCGTGCGGCGAACATCAGCACGCCGGACAAAAAGCACGGCACGGCGCCGAACCACAGGGCGGCGGTCTGCCAGTCGCTGCCGGCGGACAACACTTGCGTCGCGCCGAACCCCGCGACCACCGCACCGATCGGGCCCATGGCATGGATGATCGCGCCGCCGGTGGCGCGGATGCTGGTGGGGAAACTTTCGCTGATAAAAAACAACGCCGCCGAATACGGCCCGATCAGGAAGAACAGGCCCAGGCTGTACAGCCCGACCACCATCGCCATGTTGCTCGGGCCGAACAGCATCCCGGCGAACGATAGCCCGCCGAGCATCCAGCCCAGGCCGATGACATTGCGGCGGCCGATCTTGTCGCCCATCCAGCCGTGGCTGAGGTAACCGCAGTAACCCACCAGGTTCGACAGCACGAGGATGATCAGCGAGTTCTCGAACGAGATGTGGTGAACGCTGACGATCACCGACGTGCCGAGCACGCTGAACACCTGGATCGCCGCCCAGTTGAGCAACAGCGCGGCGCCGATCACCAGGGTGGCGCGGCGGGCCGGGCCTCGGAAGGCGGCTTTGAGGCCGGCTTTGCTGTGCTCGTCGTAGTCCACGCCATAGGTCACGGCAACGTTTTGCGCTTCACTCACCGCGCCGCTTTTACGCAGCTCGCTGATGCGCTGGTGGATCTGGAACTGCGGGCTCTCCTTGAGCTTGCGCGCCATGATCGCAATCACGATGGCCGGGATCGCAGCAAAAATGAAGCACCCCTGCCAGCCGATGATCGGCAGCAACAGCGCGGTCAAACCGGCGGCAATCAAAGCACCGACCGGCCAGCCGCCCTGCACCAGGCTGTAGATAAACCCGCGACGCTTGGTCAGTCGGGGGTCTTCCGAGGCGCCATACAGCTCGCTCAAATACGTGGCGTTGACGGTTTCCTCGGCATAGCCCAGACCGCCCAACGAACGGATCAGAATCAGCGGCGACTTGCCCCACGCCCCACCGATCGCGGTCAGCGCCGAGCACACTGCGGAACCGGCCACGGTGAAGATGATCCCTTTGCGTCGCCCCAACTTGTCGACGACGGGGCCAATGGCAAACGCCACCACCGCCGTGCCCACCGCCACCCAGGTCGCGATTTCAGCTTGCTCCACCTCGCCCCAGCCGAAGTGCCGGCCGATCTCCGGCAGCAACGTGCCGAACAGGATGAAGTCGTACACCGCAAACACCCAGGCGAAAAACGCGATCCAGGTGGCGAAGCGCACTTCCTGGGACGTCAGTTGCCGGGGTTTCCAGCCAGTCAGGTCAAGCTTGTTGTAGATGGACATGAATCGCGCCTCAAAGGTGGGGGATCAGCTACGCGGTTTGAACCCATCTTGTAGGAGCGAGCTTGCTCGCGAAAATCATCAACGATGACGCGGGCATCCTGGATGCACGCGGCGTTCTCAGGTTTTTCGCGAGCAAGCTCGCTCCTACAAGGGGTGGGGATCAGGTACGCGGTTGCCGACGGATAAAGTCATCGGCGATTTCGTCGAAGGTGACGAAGCGCACGCCGGCATGGCTCTGGATGTGTTCGATCAAGCGTTCGAGCATCAGCAGCACTTGCGGGCGGCCGGACACGTCGGGGTGGATGGTCATGGTGAACACCGCGTGTTCGTGTTCGCGGTAGACCCAGTCGAACTGGTCGCGCCACATTTCTTCGAGGTGACGCGGGTTGACGAAGCCGTGGCTGTTGGGCGCCTTTTTGATGAACATCATCGGCGGCAGGTCGTCGAGGTACCAGTTGGCCGGGATCTCCACCAGGTCGGTTTCTTCGCCGCGTACCAGGGGTTTCATCCAGGTGTCGGGGTGCTGGCTGTAGTCGATCTTGGTCCAGCTGTCGCCCTTGCGCACGTAGTAGGGGTGGAAGTCGTTGTGCATCAGGCTGTGGTCGTACTTGATGCCTTTTTTCAGCAGCAGCTCGTTGGTGACCTTGCTGAATTCCCACCACGGTGCGACGTAGCCGGTCGGACGTTTGCCCGTCACTTGGGTGATCAGTTCGATGGACTTGTCGAGCACGATTTCTTCCTGCTCGGCGGTCATCGCGATCGGGTTTTCGTGGCTGTAGCCGTGTACGCCGATTTCGTGACCGGCGTCGGCCACCGCCTTCATCTGCGCGGGAAAAGTTTCCATCGAGTGGCCGGGGATGAACCAGGTGGTGCGCAGGCCGTAGCGCTCGAACAGTTTGAGCAGGCGCGGCGTGCCGATTTCACCGGCGAACAGGCCGCGGGAAATGTCGTCGGGCGAGTCTTCGCCGCCGTAGGAACCGAGCCAGCCGGCGACGGCGTCAACGTCGACGCCGAATGCACAGAGGATGTCTTTAGCCATGGGGGTGTCTCCTTAGATAGTCAGTTGGGATTCGACGGACAGCGCCGCCCGCAACAGGCGTGCGTCTTCGCCCGTCGGGGCGCTGAGCAGCAGCCCGGTGGGCAAGCCCAGGGCGTCGCAGCCGCTGGGCAAGCTGACGCCGGGCATGTCGAGCAAACTGCCGGGCATGGTCAGGCGCAGGGTGGCGAGGTTGGTGCTTGCAAAGCGTTCGTCGTCGACTTCCAGCGCTGCCAGCGCCGGGGCGACATGGGCGACGGTCGGGGTGATCAACAGGGCGCCGTCGAGTTCGTCGACCAGTTGCTGTTGCAGGCGGCGACGCGCGTCGATCAGTTGGAGCAGGCGGCTGGCCGGCAGCGACCGCGCCGCTTCGAGGCGGCGCCGGACACGCGGGTCGAGCCGAGCGGCGTCGGGGCTGTCGAGCAGCGCTTCGTGCAGGGCGAAGGCTTCGAACGCGCCGAGCCAGCCTTGCTGCTGGATCAGTTCCAGGGTGGCCTGGAAAGTGGCGCACGGGCGCACGTCGATCAGCGCGCCGGCGGCGTTGAGTTGCTCGACGGCGCGCAGCAGGTTGTTGCGCACCGCCGGTTGCACGTCATCCAGCAGGCGTTGCTCAAGCACCAGGCGCAGGCCCTTGAGGCTGCGGGCGCGGTGGGTTTGCCGGCGGCCGTTGAGCAGGTCGTCGATGGCCAGCGCATCACGCACGCTGCGGGTCAGCGGGCCGAGGCTGTCGAGGGTGCGGGCCAGCGGGAACACACCGTCGCGGCTGTAGCGCCGACTGCTGCTGCGGTAACCGACCAGGCCGTTGAAGGCGGCGGGGATGCGGATCGAACCAGCGGTGTCGGTGCCCATGGCGATGGGCACGATGCCGGCGGCGACGGCCACCGCCGAACCGGACGACGAACCGCCGGGAATCCGCGACTGGTCACGCCCATGGGGGTTGTGCGGCGTGCCGAAATGCGGGTTCAGGCCAAGGCCGGAATAGGCCAGCTCGCTGAGGTTGGTCTTGCCCACGCTGACCATCCCGGCGCGGCACAACAGGCCCACGCTCGGCGCATCGAGCAAGGCGGCGGGCGCGTCGCGGCGGTAGGCGGCGCCGGCGGTGGTGACGCTGCCGGCCACGTCGAACAGGTCTTTCCAGGCCAGGGGCACGCCGTCGAACACACTCAAGGGCTGGCCGGCGCGCCACCGGGCGGCGGCGGCTTCGGCTTCGCGGCGGGCGCGGTCGGCGGTCAGGGTGATAAACACCGCGGCCGCGCGGCTCGCGTGGTCGAGCGCCTGTTCGAGGGCTTGCACCGGGTCGCTGCGACCGCTGGCGAAATCCTCGGCCATTGAAGTGGCGTCTGACATCAGGTTGACCCTCATAAAACGTACATATTAATAAAATGTACATTTAATAAAGGCAGCTTTCGTGCCAGTCTGTGTCGATGGCTTTTCCCGCGGTTGCGCTTTATCGACCAGAGCGCCGGGCTAGATGGTTTTGTAGGAAGCAAAAAAGCCTGGTGCGGACTCTGCAACGCACGCCCAAGCCAATAATGTATCTTTTATTAATAAGTACATTTTAGTGCAGAAAAGTAACAGTCCTAGATTCAAGGCCCCAAAAAAGTGCCACCGACGTGGCGCGGAGTGACAGGCGCATCTATGAGAGAATCCCCGGCTTCGTCCTACATACACCAGACCTCTTTACCTCAGAGAACACGATGAAAGCAGTGTCCGCCTCGGCCTCCCGTTACGCGATGATTCACCAGCTTTTGCGTGACGCGATCGTCAACGGCACCGCCCGCCACGGCTTGGTCCTGCTCGAAGCGCCGCTGGCCGAATTGTTCGGCACCAGCCGCGTGCCGGTGCGCAAGGCGCTGGACCTGCTGCATGCCGAAGGGTTGATCTGCCGTTTCAACGGGCGCGGTTACCTGATCAACCCCGAGGGCGTGGCCATGGAACCGCTGCGCCTGCCGCTGAGCGCTGCGCACCTGGGCCTGAACGACGAGGACGAGTTGGTGGATACACGGCCGTTGGGCGAGCGGATCGTCGAGGAAATCGGCGCGGCGCTGTCCACCTGCATAGCCTTTGGCCATTATCGCCTGGATGAGCAAGCCGCCGCCGACCACTATGGCGTCAGCCGCGCAGTGGTGCGTGAAGCGCTGATGCGTCTGCGCGACCGTGGCCTGGTGGAAAAAGAGCCCTACTCCCAATGGCTGGCCGGGCCGTTGACGGCGCGGGAAGTCACCGAAGACTACGAACTGCGCGCCTGCCTGGAGCCTGAAGCGCTGCGCCAGAGCGCGCCGAACCTTGACCGCGCGCTGCTCGAAGCCATGTTGCAACGCGTGCTCGACGCCCAGGACAGCCCGCAGTGCAGCCTGGAAGCCATCGAGCAGATCGAAGAAGACTTGCACCAACGCTGCCTCGCCGGCCTGCAGAACCGCAAGATCGCCGCGCTGATCCGCCAGGGCCAGAGCCCGATGATCATCAGTCGGATTTTCTATCGCTTGCTGGGGATCGGCGCCGACCCGGCGATGCTCGCCGAACACCGCTTGATCCTTGAATTGTTGCTGCACGGCGCGTTCGATGCGGCGGCGTTGAACCTGCGCGAGCACCTGCAACGGGCGCGGCAGCGGATGTTGCAGCGGTTGAAGGTATTGTCGGTGTTGCCGGAACAGCCCCTGCCCGCCTACCTGCACAAAATCAGCTGACGGCATGCGGTTAACCTTGTGGGAGCAAGCCCCCTCCCACCTTGACCGAGTCTCTGCAGTAATTTCATGCAATATGTTGCTATCTAGCCCCCGCCATTGAAACCGCCGCTGGCCCGCCCCATCTAACTTGCATACTTCCTGATGCAGGTGCCCCATGAGCGACCAGCAAGATACCCCCGATTACGACGCCAACGAATACGCCGACCCTGAAAACGCCGAGGTTCACTCGTCCAATACCGGCCTGGCCCTGCCTGGGCAGAACCTGCCGGACAAGGTCTACATCATCCCGATTCACAATCGACCGTTCTTCCCGGCGCAAGTATTGCCGGTGATCGTCAATGAAGAGCCGTGGGCCGAAACCCTGGAGTTGGTGAGCAAATCCGACCATCACTCCCTGGCCCTGTTCTTCATGGACACGCCGCCCGAAGACCCGCGGCATTTCGACACCTCCGCGCTGCCGCTGTACGGCACCCTGGTCAAGGTCCACCACGCCAGCCGCGAAAACGGCAAACTGCAATTCGTCGCCCAGGGCCTGACCCGCGTGCGGATTCGCACCTGGCTCAAGCACCATCGCCCACCGTACCTGGTGGAAGTCGAATACCCGCACCAGCCGACCGAGCCGACCGATGAGGTCAAGGCCTACGGCATGGCGCTGATCAATGCGATCAAGGAACTGCTGCCGCTCAACCCGCTGTACAGCGAAGAGTTGAAGAACTACCTCAACCGCTTCAGCCCCAACGACCCGTCGCCGCTGACCGACTTCGCCGCCGCCCTCACCTCCGCCACCGGCAATGAGTTGCAGGAAGTGCTGGACTGCGTGCCCATGCTCAAACGCATGGAAAAAGTCCTGCCGATGCTGCGCAAGGAAGTTGAAGTCGCGCGCCTGCAAAAAGAACTCTCCGCCGAGGTGAACCGCAAGATCGGCGAGCACCAGCGCGAATTCTTCCTCAAGGAACAGCTCAAGGTCATCCAGCAGGAGCTGGGCCTGACCAAGGACGACCGCAGCGCCGACGTCGAACAGTTCGAACAGCGCCTGGAAGGCAAAGTGCTGCCAGCCCAGGCGCAGAAACGCATCGATGAAGAACTGAACAAACTGTCGATCCTCGAAACCGGTTCGCCGGAATACGCGGTGACGCGCAACTACCTGGACTGGGCAACCTCGGTGCCGTGGGGCGTGTACGGCAAGGACAAGCTCGACCTGAAACATGCGCGCAAGGTCCTGGACAAACACCATGCCGGGCTGGACGACATCAAGAGTCGTATCCTCGAATTCCTCGCGGTGGGCGCTTATAAAGGCGAAGTCGCCGGTTCCATCGTGCTGCTGGTCGGCCCGCCGGGCGTGGGCAAGACCAGCGTGGGTAAATCGATTGCCGAATCCCTCGGGCGGCCGTTCTATCGCTTCAGCGTCGGCGGCATGCGCGACGAGGCCGAGATCAAGGGTCATCGCCGCACCTACATCGGCGCCCTGCCCGGCAAGCTGGTGCAGGCGCTCAAAGATGTGGAAGTGATGAACCCGGTGATCATGCTCGACGAGATCGACAAGATGGGCCAGAGCTTCCAGGGCGACCCGGCTTCGGCGCTGCTGGAAACCCTCGACCCGGAACAGAACGTCGAATTCCTCGACCACTACCTGGATCTGCGCCTGGACCTGTCGAAAGTGCTGTTCGTGTGTACCGCCAACACCCTCGACTCGATCCCCGGCCCCCTGCTGGACCGCATGGAAGTGATTCGCCTGTCGGGCTATATCACCGAAGAGAAAGTCGCCATCGGCCAAGCGCCACCTGTGGCCTAAGCAGTTGGAAAAAGCCGGCGTGTCGAAAAACAGCCTGACCATCAGCGACGGCGCCCTGCGCGCATTGATCGACGGCTACGCCCGCGAAGCCGGGGTGCGCCAGTTGGAGAAACAACTGGGCAAGCTGGTACGCAAGGCGGTGGTCAAGCTGCTGGATGAGCCGGACGCGGTGATAAAGATCGGCACCAAGGACCTGGAAAGCTCCCTGGGCATCCCGGTGTTCCGCAACGAACAAGTGCTGTCTGGCGTCGGCGTGATCACCGGCCTGGCCTGGACCAGCATGGGCGGCGCGACCCTGCCGATCGAGGCGACCCGCATCCACACGCTCAATCGCGGCTTCAAGCTCACCGGGCAGTTGGGTGAGGTGATGAAAGAATCCGCTGAAATCGCCTACAGCTACGTCAGCTCCAACCTGAAATCGTTTGGCGGTGATCCGAAGTTCTTCGATGAAGCCTTCGTCCACCTGCACGTCCCCGAAGGCGCCACGCCGAAGGACGGCCCCAGCGCTGGCGTGACCATGGCCAGTGCGCTGTTGTCGCTGGCGCGCAACCAGCCACCGAAGAAAGGCGTGGCCATGACCGGCGAGCTGACGCTGACCGGGCATGTCCTGCCGATTGGCGGGGTGCGTGAGAAGGTGATCGCGGCGCGGCGCCAGAAGATTCACGAGTTGATCTTGCCGGAGCCGAATCGCGGCAGCTTTGAGGAATTGCCGGAGTATCTGAAGGAAGGGATGACCGTCCACTTCGCCAAGCGCTTTGCGGATGTGGCCAAGGTGCTGTTCTGATCGTCCTTTAGCGCTTGGGCGGGCGTCATCGCGCGCAAGCCCGCTCCCACACTTGACCGAGTACATCCTTTGGAAGGCGGCCAAGATGTGGGAGCGGGCTTGCGCGCGATGGCGTCCGTCGCCGCCCTCTTGTCACACCCTGTCGCATCTTCGGTTATGCTCGCCCTTCGTCGCACATCAACGGAGTCTTCATGACCGCTGCCCGCCTGCTTCTCCCCTTGAGCCTTGCCCTGCTGGCCGCGTGCGCCAGTGCCCCGCAGCAAAACGTCAGCGTGGAAAAACAGAGCGCCTGCCCGCTCCAGCTCAAAAACGGACAAAACCTGATCCTGACCCTGCCAAGCAACCCCACCACCGGCTACCGCTGGGCCATCCAGGATTCCGCCGGCGGCGTGCTGCGCGCCCTGGGGCCCGAGGTCTACAGCAGCACGGAATCCGGCGTGATCGGCGGCGGCGGCCAGTCCACCTGGCGCTTCCAGGCCTTTGCGGCCGGCCAGGGCCGTTTGCGCCTGACCTCCCAGCAACCCTGGGAACCGGAAGCCGAACCGGCCGAGACCTTCGACTGCGCCATCACGGTGAACTGATATGCCATGGCTGATTCTTGCGTTGATGGGCGCCGGCACCTTTATCTACGGCCTGACCGTCCACGCGGCGTTACTGTGCCTGCTGGTCAAACCGTTGCCGGTGCTGGCGCTGCTGGGCTGGCTGCATGATGCGCCGCCGAGCGACTATCGACGCTGGATCAGCCTGGGGCTGATTTTCTCCCTGGTCGGCGATGTGTTGCTGGCGTGGCCGGGCGACTTGTTTATCTTTGGCCTGGGCGCGTTTCTGTGCGCGCACCTGGCGTACCTCAAAGCCTATTTCAGCGACTGCCGACGCTTGGCATGGCTGCCGTTGGTGCTGGCGCTGGGCGTCGGCGCGATGCTGCTGAGCATCCTGATCGCCCATGGCCTCGGCGACTTGCTGATTCCGGTGGTGGTCTACGCCTTGGTGATCAGCGCGATGCTCTGGCGGGCGCTGGCGCGACTGGGCAGCGCGGTGCCCAAGCGTTCGGCGCTACTGGCGGCGGCGGGGGCCGTATCGTTTGTGGTTTCCGACACGCTGATCGGTATCAATCGCTTTGTGCTGAGCTTCGACGCGGCGCCGTATCTGCTGATCGCCACTTACTGGCTCGGCCAATGGGGCATCACCGCCTCGGCGTTCCATCAGACAACCCGCGCATCCAAGGAGCAACTTGGCTAAAATGCCCGCCTTTCCCCCCTCGTCGCCGGAACAACCGTGAGCAAAGAACCCGATCGCCTATTCGCCCAGCCCCTGCCCCAGGTGCCGGACTTCGCCTTTAACGAAGACGTGGTGCGGGTGTTCCCGGACATGATCAAGCGCTCGGTGCCCGGTTATCCGACCATCGTCGAAAACCTCGGCGTGCTCGCCGCGCAGTTCGCCCAGCCCAACAGTGTGCTGTACGACCTGGGGTCCTCCCTCGGCGCGGTCACCCAGGCGTTGCGCCGCCACGTGCGTACCGACGGCTGCCACGTCATCGCGGTGGATAATTCGACGGCGATGGTCGAGCGCTGCCGCGAGTACCTCAATGGCCAGGACTCGATGTTCCAGGAGTTGCTGCCGGTCCAGGTGATCGAGGGCGATATCCTCGCGCTGCAGTTCCAGCCGGCCTCGGTGGTGGCGCTGAACTTCACCCTGCAATTCATCGCCCCCGATCAGCGCCTGGCGTTGCTCGGGCGCATCCGCCAGGCGTTGTTGCCCGGCGGTGCGCTGATCCTCTCGGAAAAGCTGCGCTTCAATGACCTTGAAGAACACGCGCTGCTCACCGACCTGCACATCGCGTTCAAACGCGCCAACGGCTACAGCGAGCTGGAAATCGCCCAGAAGCGCAGCGCCATCGAAAACGTCATGAAGCCCGACAGCCTCGAAGAACACCGCGAACGCCTGCTGGCAGCCGGGTTCTCGAAAGTCGTGCCGTGGTTCCAGTGTCTTAACTTTGCCTCGTTGATTGCCTTGCCATGATTGATCTGTCCCCCCTCGCCCGCCATCTGGTCGGCACTCCCCTGGCCGTGTGGGCCCAGGGCCTGCAAGCGCAACTCGATAGCAAGATGGAAAAGGGGCATGGCGACCTGGAGCGCTGGCAGAGCGCGCTGGATGCATTGCCGAAGATCCAGCCCAGCGAAGTCGATTTGCTCAATGGCCTGACCCTCGACAGCGATTGCGACGACGCCACGCGCGCGCAGATGCACAGCGCATTGATGGGCCTGTGCCCGTGGCGCAAGGGCCCGTTCCACTTGTTCGGCGTGCATGTGGACACCGAATGGCGTTCGGACTGGAAGTGGTCGCGGGTCGCGCCGCACCTGGACCTGAAGGGCAAGCGCATTCTCGATGTAGGCTGCGGCAATGGGTATTACATGTGGCGCATGCTCGGCGCCGGTGCCGACAGTGTGATCGGCGTGGACCCGAACTGGCTGTTCTTCTGCCAGTTCCAGGCGGTGCAACGTTACCTGTCGGCGCCGAACGCCTGGCACCTGCCGTTCCCGTTCGAGGACTTGCCGGCGAACCTGGAAGGCTTCGACACTGTGTTTTCCATGGGCGTGTTCTACCACCGTCGCTCACCGATCGAGCATTTGCTGGCGCTGAAAGACTGCCTGGTCAAAGGCGGTGAACTGGTGCTGGAAACGCTGGTGATCGAAGGCGATCAGCAACAGGTGCTGGTGCCGGAAGACCGCTACGCGCAGATGCGCAACGTATGGTTCCTGCCATCGGTGCCGGCGTTGATGCTGTGGCTGCGCCGGGCCGGGTTCAGTGAGGTGCGCTGTGTGGATGTGAGCGTGACCACGGTTGAAGAACAGCGGGGGACGGAGTGGATGAAGTATCAGTCGCTGAGTGACTTCCTCGACCCGGACGATCACAGCAAGACCATCGAAGGGCTGCCGGCGCCGATGCGGGCGGTGATCATCGCCAGGAAGTGACCCCAATCTCCCTGAAAAAATGGAGATCAAAAATGTGGGAGGGGGCTTGCCCCCGATAGCAGTGTGTCAGTCAGCTTATCTATAACTGACCCACCGCCATCGGGGGCAAGCCCCCTCCCACATTTGGTCATCAGTGTTCTTTAGAGGGCTGGTTTGGCCCGGCGGGCCTTGAAGAACTCGCTCAACACCGTCCCGCATTCCTCGGCCAGTACCCCGCCTTCAAACAGCACCCGATGGTTGAGAAAACCCTGGGTAAAAAACTGCCCTTGGCTTTGCACAATCCCCGCCTTCGGCTCCAGTGCGCCGTAGACCACCCGCGCAATGCGCGAATGCACGATCAGGCCCGCGCACATGCTGCACGGTTCCAGCGTCACATACAGCGTGCTGCCGGGCAGGCGATAGTTGCTCAGCGCCTGGGCGGCGGCGCGGATGGCGACCATTTCGGCATGGGCGCTGGGGTCGTTGCCGCTGATTGGGCAATTGAAGCCACGGCCGATGATCACACCGTCCTGCACCAGCACCGCGCCCACCGGCACTTCGCCCAACGCCGCGCCCTGTGCCGCCAGGGCCAGGGCTTCGCGCATGAAGTCCTGGTCGCGGCTGCGGTCGATGATCGCCGTGGGGCGAAACTGGCGCATCACGCTACCTCGATGGCGGCCATCAGGCCGGTTTCCATGTGGTCGATCACATGGCAGTGGAACATCCACACGCCCGGGTTATCCGCCACCAGCGCGACGCGGGCACGTTCGTTCTTGCCCAGCAGGTAGGTGTCGGTGAAGTACGGAATCACCGTGTGGCGGTTCGAAGCGATCACCTTGAAGCTCATGCCGTGCAGGTGGATCGGGTGCTGGTATTGGGTCATGTTTTTCAGTTCGAAGATGTAGCTCTTGCCCTTCTCCAGCCTGGCAATCGGGCGGTCGGCGCAGGCCTTGTCGGTGATGTCCCAGGCCTGGCCGTTGATCTGCCACAGGCTCGGCGGTTTGCCGTTGTCGACGTTGACCGACACCGAACCGACCCATTCGAAATTGAAGTTGAGTTTCTCGGCGTTGGCCAGGTCCGGCTCGCTGATCGGATTGGCGGGCAGCGCCGGCGGCCATGCGCTCGGCGCGTCGGCGTTGGCCACCGAACGGAACGTGCCCAGGCGCACCGGGCCGTTGCGGATCGACAATTCTTCGCCCGCCGGCGGGGCCTTGATCGCCAGGCAGAGGCGCATGCCCGGGCCGAGCCAGTATTCCTTGCCCAAGGGGCGCGGCTCGATGGGGTTGCCGTCCAGCGCATAGATCTGCGCGTCGGCGTCGGGAATATTGAGGCGATAGGTCAGCGTGTTGTCGAGGTTGAGCAAGCGCACACGGGTGATCTGCCCGGCCGGCAAATCGATCACCGCCTGGGCCACGCCATTGATGGTCGACAGGCGCCCGGCCGTACCGCCACGCGCCGCTTCACGGGGCACGCTGAAGGCGACAAAGGCGCCCTCTTCGTCGACGTGCCAGCTTTTCAGGCTGAGGGTGCGTTCGTGCTTGAAACCGGTGGGTTCGCGCTCTTCCACGATCAGCGGGCCGACCAGGCCACGGCCGAGTTCTTCGCTGCTGTTCACATGGGGGTGATACCAGTAGCTGCCGGCGTCGGGCACGCGGAACTTGTAGTCGAAGTATTCGCCGGGCAACACCGGCAATTGCGAGACGTAGGGCACGCCGTCCATTTCCAGCGGCAGGCGGATGCCATGCCAATGGATGGTGGTGGCGACCGGCAGGTGGTTGATGAAACGCACCCGCAGCCATTCGCCCTGGCGCACGCGCAGTTCGGTGCCGGGGGCCGACGGGCCGAACGCCCAGGCTTGGGTCTTGTGCCCCGGCACCAGTTCCACATCGAGGGGCGCGGCGATCAGTTCGTAGTCGTGTCCCGCCTCGGCCTCGGCGACTTTCCCCAGCCAGTAGCGGTAGCCGCCACCGGCACCGACGCCCACTACGGCCAGGCCGGCAAGACCACCCAGGATTTGTCGACGGGAAAAGGATCGGGACACAACAACCTCACGTATCTGCTGCGGGCCGAGGGCCTGCAAAGGGCAGATACGATACACCTGCGACGGCTAAACAGTAAGACTTCGCATTGCCGCATGCCAAAAACACCGAGGACTGATGTGGGAGGGGGCTTGCTCCCGATTGCGGTGGGTCAGCTATAGATGAGTTGACTGACACATCGCTATCGGGGGCAAGCCCCCTCCCACATTGGATCTTCGCTGTTGTTTCAGGCCTTGGCAGCGGCCAGGATCAGGGCCTTCATCTCGGCGACCGCACCTTTGAAACCGACGAACAGCGCATGCGCCACCAGCGCGTGGCCGATGTTCAGCTCGTTGATGCCCTTGATCGCCGCCACGGCTTCGACGTTGTGGTAATGCAGGCCATGGCCGGCGTTGACGATCAGGCCTTCACGCAGACCTTGGGCCACGCCGTCGATAATGCGCTGCAACTCGGCGGCGACTTCGCTCGGCGTGGTCGCATCGGCATAACGCCCGGTGTGCAATTCGATGGCCGGCGCACCGACCCGGTGCGCGGCTTCGATCTGGCGCTCGTCGGCGTCGATGAACAGCGAGACTTCGCTGCCGATCTGCGACAGACGCTCCACCGCAGCCTTGATCCGCGCTTCCTGGCCGGCCACGTCGAGGCCGCCTTCGGTGGTCAGTTCCTGACGGGTCTCCGGCACCAGGCAGATATGCGCCGGGCGGATGCGCTCGGCGAACGCCATCATTTCTTCGGTGACGCCCATTTCGAAGTTCATGCGGGTTTGCAGCACGTCCTTGAGCAGCAGCACGTCGCGCTCCTGGATGTGACGGCGGTCTTCGCGCAGGTGTACGGTGATGCCGTCGGCGCCCGCTTCTTCGGCGTCCAGCGCGGCTTTGACCGGGTCTGGGTAACGGGTGCCCCGGGCCTGGCGCAGCGTGGCGACGTGGTCGATATTGACGCCGAGAAGAATGCGATTGCTGGTGGTCACGGAAGCGCTCCTGAAAAGGGGAAAGAAACGCTGCACAGCATACACGGGGTTGTCAGGGCTTTCGAAACAACTCGCGACTGACCAGCGGCCGCCCGCCCAGATGCACGGCCAGGGCCTGGCGCATCAGGCGCTTGGCGGCGGACAAGGCGCCGGGGGCGCTCCAGTCGGCCTCGCTCATGGCCAGCAGCTCGGTGCCCTGGAACAGGCCGGGTTGCAGCAGGTACACACGCTCCAGGCCGGCGTCGACCTGCAGACGATACATGCCGTCGGCGGCAATGGGTTCGCCATGCAGGTCGTTACTCAGTTCGAAGCCATAGCCGAGGTCGTCGAGCAGGCGCCATTCGAACGCGCGCAACAGCGGCTCCAGCGGGCGGCCTTCGGCCAGGGCCAGCAGCGTCGCGGCATAGTGATCGAAGACCGCCGGGTGCGGGTCTTCGGCCGGCAGCAGGCGGATCAGCAATTCATTGAGATAGAGGCCACTGAACAGCGCTTCGCCATTGAGCCAGGCAGAGTTGCCGACGCTTTCCAGTCGGCCGACGTTTTTCAGCTCGCCCTTGCCACGAAACTCCACGTCCAGCGCCACGAATGGCCGCGCCAACGTGCCCGCCTTGCCCCGCGCACTGCGCAACACCGCGCGCAGGCGACCTTGGGGCGTGAGGAAGTCCACCAAGGCGCTGGTCTCGCGGTAGGCGCGGCTGTGCAGCACGTAAGCGGGCTGGCTGGGAGGCGGGGTTGAGGACATGGGTTCTCGTTGCTGGAATGCACTAGTGAAAACGACACAAACCTAATGTGGGAGGGGGCTTGCCCCCGATGGCGGTGGCTCAGTCAAAATATTTAGTGACTGACACTCTGCTATCGGGGGCAAGCCCCCTCCCACATTTTTTGCCCTGCGGTGTTCTTACAGGTCGCCGTAACCCAGGGAGCGCAATGCGCGCTCATCATCGGACCAGCCACCCTTCACCTTCACCCACAGGTTCAGCATGATCTTGGAATCGAACAGCAATTCCATGTCCTTGCGCGCTTCGGTGCCGATGCGCTTGATGCGCTCGCCCTTGTCGCCAATGATGATTTTCTTCTGGCCGTCACGTTCGACGAGGATCAGCGCATGGATATGCAGGGTTTTGCCCTGCTGCTTGAACTCTTCGATTTCGACGGTGATCTGGTACGGCAGCTCGGCGCCCATCTGGCGCATGATTTTCTCGCGTACCAGTTCGGCGGCGAGGAAACGGCTGCTGCGGTCGGTGATCTGGTCTTCCGGGAAGAAGTGCTCGTTCTCCGGCAGGTAGCCGGCGATCACGCGCTCCAGGGCTTCGAGGTTGTGCCCGTGCTGGGCCGAGATCGGCATGATCTGGGCATTCGGCAGTTGTTCCTGCAGCCAGCTCAGGTGCGGCATCAGCTCGGCTTTGTCTTCGATGCGGTCGGTCTTGTTCAGCGCGACGATCAATGGGCCGGTGACATATTGCACACGTTCGAGAACCATCTGGTCTTCGTCGGTCCACTTGGTGCGGTCGACCACGAAGATCACCACGTCGACGTCTTTCAACGCGGCCGAGGCGGTCTTGTTCATGTAGCGGTTCAGGGCTTTCTCGCCACCTTTGTGCATGCCCGGGGTGTCGACGTAGACCGCTTGTACGGCGCCTTCGGTCTTGATGCCCAGCATGTTGTGGCGGGTGGTCTGCGGCTTGCGCGAGGTGATCGCAAGCTTCTGGCCGAGGATGTGGTTGAGCAGCGTGGACTTGCCCACGTTGGGACGGCCGACGATGGCGACATAGCCACAGCGTGTTGCGGTTGAATCAGTCATGGCCATTCTCCACGCCCAGGGCAATCAGTGCTGCAGCGGCCGCTACCTGTTCGGCAATACGACGGCTCACACCCTGACCTCGGCTTTTTTCATTCAATAAGGTGATTTCACATTCCACGAAAAAGACGCGGCAATGGGGCTCACCCTGGATATCCACCACTTCGTAGCGTGGCAGTTCGCACCCGCGGGACTGCAGGAATTCCTGCAGGCGGGTCTTGGGATCTTTGTTGGTGTCGACCAGGGTCAGGCTTTCGATCTCGGACGTCAGCCAGGCGGTGACGCGCGCTTTGGCCGCTTCCATGCCCGCATCCAGATAGATGGCGCCGATCAGCGCTTCAAGGGCGTCGGCCAGGATCGACTCGCGACGGAAACCGCCGCTTTTCAACTCACCGGAGCCCAGGCGCAGGTACTCGCCCAGGCCAAAACCACGGGCCAGCACGGCCAGGGTCTCGCCCTTCACCAGCCGCGCACGCAAGCGCGACAACTGGCCTTCACGGGCTTGCGGGAAGCGTTCGAAGAGCGCTTCACCGGCAACGAAATTGAGGATGGCGTCACCGAGGAATTCCAGGCGTTCGTTGTTACGCCCAGCAAAACTGCGGTGTGTGAGGGCAAGGACCATCAGTTCCTGGTCCTTGAAGGTGTAGCCGAGCAGGTGCTCGAGACGGCTTAGAGAAACGCTCACGGTTTACCCATATCTGTTTGGTGGCACCGGCGGCCATCGACGATTGACGCAGTGTTCAAATTCAAATCCTGATTGGTGCTGCATGAGGCCGGAAATTGTCCCAGCCCCAGAAAAGCATTCGGCGCTGTGATCACAGCGCCGTCTGTATTACTTGATCAGCCCGACCCGCGAGAAGTTCGGCAGGTGGCTGAGCTTGGGTTCCGGCCAGCTCATCCAGACCGCGAAGGCCTTGCCGACGATATTCTGGTCGGGAACCATGCCCAGCAGGTCCTTGGGAATGGTGGGGTCATCCCAATAGCGGCTGTCGTTGGAGTTGTCGCGGTTGTCGCCCATCATGAAATAGTGCCCGGCCGGCACTTTCCATTCGCCATCGGGCATTGCGCGGTAGCGGCTCATTTCCTTGCGGATTTCGTGCTCCACCGCACCGAGTTTTTCCTGATACAGCTCAGCGCTGCCCAGGGTGTTCGGCTCGGCGCCCAGCAGCTTCTCGGCCACCGACTCACCGTTGATGAACAGGCGCTTGTCGCTGGTGTAGCGAATCACGTCACCCGGCAGGCCGACCACACGCTTGATGTAGTTGACGTTCGGATCGCTCGGGTAGCGGAACACCATCACGTCGCCGCGCTGCGGGTCACCGATCTCGATGACTTTCTTGTCGATCACCGGCAAGCGGATCCCGTAGGAAAACTTGTTCACCAGGATGAAGTCGCCCACGTCCAGGGTCGGTTTCATCGACCCCGACGGAATCTGGAACGGCTCCACCAGGAACGAACGCAGTACCAGCACGATGAACAGCACCGGAAAGAACGATTTGCCGTATTCAACCAGCAAAGGCTCTTTGTTCAGCTTCTCGATCACCACGACATCGGGCTGGCTGACGCTGCCCTGATAGGACGCGATAGCCGCCCGCCGACGCGGGGCGAAGAACACCAGATCGAGCAACGCCAGGAGTCCGCAAACGGCAACGGCGATGACCAGCAACAGCGGGAAATTTAGCGACATAGGACCTAACTATCCAACCTGAGCACCGCAAGGAAGGCTTCTTGTGGAATTTCCACGTTGCCCACTTGCTTCATGCGTTTTTTACCGGCCTTTTGCTTCTCAAGCAGCTTGCGCTTACGGCTGACGTCGCCACCGTAGCATTTGGCCAGTACGTTCTTTCTGAGTGCCTTGACGGAAGTCCGCGCAATGATCTGCCCGCCAATGGCGGCCTGGATCGCGACGTCGAACATCTGGCGCGGAATCAGTTCTTTCATCTTCTCGGTCAACTGTCGACCTTTGTAGTGCGCGTTGTCCTTGTGCACGATCAGTGCCAGGGCATCGACCTTGTCGCCGTTGATCAACACATCCAGTTTCACCAGATTAGCCGATTGGTAACGATCGAAATGGTAATCCAGCGAAGCATAGCCGCGACTGGTGGATTTGAGACGGTCGAAGAAGTCCAGGACCACTTCGTTCATCGGCAAATCGTAGGTCACTTGTACCTGGGTCCCGAGGAACAGCATGTCGTGCTGGATGCCGCGCTTCTCGATACACAGGGTAATGACGTTGCCCAGGTGCTCCTGCGGCACAAGAATATTGGCGCGCACGATCGGCTCACGCATGTCTTCGATGGAAGACAGGTCCGGGAGCTTGGACGGGTTGTCGACGTAAATCGTTTCACCGTTTTTCAGCAACAGCTCAAAAATAACGGTTGGCGCGGTGGTGATCAGGTCCAGGTCGTATTCGCGCTCAAGGCGCTCCTGGATGATCTCCATGTGCAGCATGCCGAGGAAGCCGCAACGGAAGCCGAAGCCCAGGGCGTCGGAGCTTTCCGGGGTGTACTGCAACGACGAGTCGTTGAGGGTCAGCTTCTGCAGGGCTTCGCGGAAGTCTTCGAAGTCGTCGGAGCTGACCGGGAACAGGCCGGCGTAGACCTGCGGCTGGATGCGTTTGAAGCCCGGCAGCACGTCGACGTCAGGGGTGCTGCTCAAGGTCAGGGTATCACCCACCGGCGCGCCGTGGATGTCCTTGATGCCGGCGATGATGAAGCCGACTTCACCGGCTTTCAGATCAACGGTGGCAGTATGCTTCGGGTTGAACACACCGACGCTGTCCACCAGGTGGATCTTGCCGGTGGATTTGACCAGGATCTTGTCGCCTTTCTTCACACGGCCATGGCGCACGCGTACCAGGGAGACAACCCCCAGGTAGTTGTCGAACCAGGAGTCGATGATCAACGCCTGCAGCGGATCTTCGATATTGCCGGTAGGCGCGGGGATGGTCTTGACCAGGCGCTCGAGCACTTCGTCGACGCCCAGGCCGGTCTTGGCGCTGCACTCGACGGCGTCGGTGGCGTCAATGCCGATGATTTTTTCGATTTCTTCCTTCACGCGGTCCGGATCGGCCTGCGGCAGGTCGATCTTGTTCAGCACCGGCATGACTTCCAGGCCTTGCTCGATGGCGGTGTAGCAGTTGGCCACGGACTGGGCTTCGACGCCCTGCCCCGCGTCCACCACCAGCAGCGCGCCTTCGCAGGCCGCCAGGGAACGGCTGACTTCATAGGTGAAGTCGACGTGGCCTGGGGTGTCGATGAAGTTCAGCTGGTACTTGATACCGTCTTTGGCGGTGTAGTACAGAGTCACGCTGTGGGCCTTGATGGTGATCCCGCGCTCGCGCTCGAGGTCCATGGAGTCCAGTACCTGGGCTTCCATTTCACGCTCGGCAAGGCCGCCGCACATCTGGATGAATCGATCGGCCAGCGTCGACTTGCCATGGTCAATGTGGGCGATGATGGAGAAATTGCGGATATGACTCAAATCACTCACGGATCAACACTCAAAAAGGCTGCAGGCAGACTGCCCGCTGAAAAATAGCCGGGAATTGTACCTGATGCTCGGGCAGGACGTCATCTTTGCTGACCAGAACAAAAATGCCCCGATCTCTCGAACGGGGCATTTTTTGCTCATAAGCGCAGGCTCACCCGGCGCGGCGCAGCAGCCAGAACCCGGCCAGGGCGCAGATGGCGGTCGGCACCAGCACCGCAAACAGCGGCGAGAAGCCGAACACCAGGCTCGACGGGCCAAGCAAATCCTGGGCGATCCGGAACGCGAAGCCCACCAGCACGCCGGTGAAGACCCGCTGACCGAGGGTCACGGAGCGCAACGGGCCGAAGATGAACGAGATCGCCATCAGCACCAGCGCGGCGGTGACCACCGGCTGCAGCACCTTGACCCAGAACGCCAGCCAGTAACGGCCGTTATTCAGGCCCTGATCCTTGAGGTAGTGGATATAACTCCACAAACCGGAGATCGGCAGGGCTTCCGGGATCATGACCACGGTGCTGAGCAGTTCCGGCTTCAGGGCGATGTCCCATTGCTCGGTCGGCACACTGATCACTTCGGTGCTGGCCTTGATGCCTTGGCCCACATTGCGGAAGTAAGTGGTAGTGACATCACTCAGCGTCCATTTCTCAGCACTGTACTGCGCGCGCTTGGCGAAACTGGAGGTCAGCATGTGCCGCTCTTTATCGAACGTGTAGCGCGTCACACCAATCAGCAGGCCGTCGGGCTGCACGGCGTTGATGTGGATGAATTCATCACCCTGACGGTGCCACAGGCCATGCCTGGCGCTTTGTGCATCGCCCGAACCCTGGGCCAGGGCACGATTGGCCTGGGCAGTCGCTTCGGACGGTGGCGCCACGTATTCGCCGATCAGCACGCTGCACGCCATCAGCAACAGCATCGGTTTCATGACGGCCCAGACGATACGGCCGATGGAAACCCCGGCCGCACGCATGATCGTCAGCTCGCTGTTGCTGGCCAGGCCGCCCAGGCCGATCAGGCAGCCAATCAACCCGGCCATCGGCATCATTTCGTAGAGACGACGCGGGGCGGTCAGCGCCACGAAGCTCAATACGTCCGTCACGGTATAGGTGTCGGTGACGTTGCCCACTTCATCAATGAAGGCGAACAACGACGCCAGCCCGAGAATGATGCCCAACACCGCCAGGATGGCGATCAGTACGCTGCTACCGATGTAGCGATCGAGCTTAGCCACGAGCCAACTCCTTCTGGCCACGACGGCTCTTCATTTTCAGACGTATAGGTTCCCAGTAGAGCAGCCCGAGGCCGATCATCAGGAAAACCCCGTGTACCCACCACAGGCCCAGGGTCGGCGACAGCTTGCCCTTTTCCAGGGAACCACGGGCGGAGATCAGGATGGTCAGGTAGGCCATGTACAGCAGGATCGCCGGCAGCAGCTTGAGGAAGCGGCCCTGGCGCGGGTTGACGCGAGACAGCGGCACGGCCATCAGCGTCACGATGAACACCAGCAACGGCAGGGAAATACGCCATTGCAGCTCGGCGATGGAACGCAGTTCCGGGCTGCCGAAAAGCGACGACGTCGGGAGTGCATCGCGGTCGGTGACTTCTTCGCTGATATCAGGACGAGCCAGCATTACGCCATAAGTGTCGTATTTGATTGCCCGATAATCCGCCAGGCCCGGGCTGCCGTCATAGCGATAGCCATTTTCCAGGATCAGGTAACGGCTGCCGTCGGGGCGAACTTCCTGCCGGCCGCTGTCGGCCACCAGAATCGAAATGCCACGGTCTTTCTGGTTCTGCCCAAAGTTTTTCTGGGAAATGAACACGCCGCCGAGGTTGGCGCGGTCATCGGTCATGGTTTCGGTGTAGGTCACCCGCGTGCCGTCGTTGAGTGCCTGAAAGCGCCCGGGCTCGAGGGTGTCGAACTCAGTCATCGCGTCCTGTTTGTTCAGCAGCAACTGGAACTGCATGGCACCTTGCGGCGCCAGGCTCATGCTCAACCAGGCCACCAGCAGGGCAACACCGGCGGCCGGCACCATGGTCATGGCCAGCAGACGCTGCTGGCTCATGCCGGTGGCCGAAAGCACAGTCATTTCACTTTCAAGGTACAACCGGCCGTAGGCCAGAAGAATGCCGAGGAACAGGCCGAGCGGCAGAATCAGCTGCAGAAAGCCTGGCAGGCGAAAGCCCATGATCAAGAACAGCGAGCCCGGATCCAGGGCGCCAGAAGCCGCCTGGGCAAGGAACTTGACGAAACGACCACTCATGATGATGACCAGCAATACCGCGCTCACGGCACTCAGGGTCAACAGGACTTCGCGGGACAGATAACGGAAGACAATCAAACCAGACACTCCAGGGTTGTCAGGCTAAGGCGGCCAAACAAGCAAGCATAACGAGTCGGCCCGTTTAAACAGGCCGGCTAAAAAGATTGCGCATTATCCTGTGATTGACCGCGCCTGTCACGGAGCTTACTCATGCGCGTACACAAAGCCTGCGGCAAGGGTTGTCAGGCTCCGCCGCCGAGGTTCAAACTGCGGCCTTTGTCGCTGGCGGTTTACACGGCTGCCAGGCTTTAAAAGCCGGAGCACACAGACTCCAGGCTCACAGACCTTTATAAGGGACCCGAACATGGAATTGGTTGTAAAAAGCGTTAGCCCCGAAACGTTGAAAACCGCCACCCTCGTGGTCGCTGTCGGCGAAGGCCGCAAGCTCGGCGTTGCGGCCAAACAACTCGACGAACTGAGCGGCGGCGCCATCAGCGCGGTCCTCAAGCGCGGCGACCTGGCCGGCAAGGTCGGCCAGAGCCTGCTGCTGCAAAGCCTGCCGAACCTGAAGGCCGAGCGCGTATTGCTGGTGGGCGTGGGCAAGGACGCCGAACTCGGCGACCGCCCGTTCCGCAAGATCATCAGCGGCATTCTCACCACCCTCAAGGGCCTGGGCGGCAGCGACGCGACGCTGGCACTCGATGAAATCGTGGTCAAGGGCCGTGACAGCTACGGCAAGACCCGCCTGCTGGCCGAAAGCCTGCTCGACGGCGGCTACATCTTCGACCAGTTCAAGAGCCAGAAAGCCGAACCGCGTGCCTTGAAGAAAGTCACCCTGCTGACCATCAAGGCCGCCCAGGCCGAAGTCGAACGCGCCGTGAGCCACGCCCAGGCCATCGCCGCCGGCATGTCGTTCACCCGCGACCTCGGCAACCTGCCGCCGAACATCTGCCACCCGACCTACCTGGGCGAGCAGGCCAAGGCGCTGGGCAAGGAATTCAAAAGCCTGAAAGTCGAAGTGCTGGATGAGAAGAAGATCAAGGAACTGGGCATGGGCTCGTTCTATGCGGTCGGCCAGGGCAGCGACCAGCCGCCACGCCTGATCGTGATGCAATACAACGGCGGCAAGAAGGCCGAGAAGCCTTACGCCCTGGTCGGTAAAGGCATCACCTTCGACACCGGCGGCATCAGCCTCAAGCCGGGCCTGGGCATGGATGAGATGAAGTACGACATGGGCGGCGCCGCCAGCGTGTTCGGCACCCTGCGCGCGGTGCTGGAGCTCAAGCTGCCGATCAACCTGGTGTGCATCCTGGCCTGCGCCGAGAACATGCCGAGCGGCGGCGCGGCCCGTCCGGGCGATATCGTCACCACCCTGAGCGGCCAGACCGTCGAAATCCTCAACACCGACGCCGAAGGCCGCCTGGTGCTGTGCGATGCGCTGACCTACGCCGAACGCTTCAAGCCACAGGCGGTGATCGACATCGCCACCTTGACCGGTGCCTGCATCGTCGCCCTCGGCTCCCACACTTCGGGCCTGCTGGGCAACAACGACGAACTGATCGAGCAACTGCTCAGCGCCGGCAAGGCCGCCGACGACCGCGCCTGGCAACTGCCGCTGTTCGACGAGTATCAGGAACAGCTGGACAGCCCGTTCGCCGACATCGCCAACATCGGCGGCCCGAAGGCCGGCACCATCACCGCGGCCTGCTTCCTGTCGCGCTTCGCCAAGAACTTCAACTGGGCACACCTGGACATCGCCGGCACCGCCTGGACCAGCGGCGGCAAGGACAAGGGCGCTACCGGCCGTCCGGTGCCTCTGCTGACCCAGTACCTGCTGGATCGCGCCAAGGCCTGAAAACCGTGACTCCGGGGCGGCGTTACCGCCGCCTCGGGCTCCAGGAACCGCAATGACCCAAGTTGACTTCTATATACTGCCCAGCGCCGATCCGCTCGCGCGCCTGGACTTTGCCTGCAAACTCACCGAAAAAGCCTGGCGCATGGGCCACCGCATCTACCTGCATTGCAGCGATGCCGCCCAACGCGACGAGCTCGACGCACGCCTGTGGCGCTTCAAGGGCGAAAGTTTCGTGCCCCACGGCCCTGCGGAAAGTGAACCCGAGGGCCAGGTGGTCCTGGGCGTAGGCGACAGCTGCGGCGATCACCATGACCTGCTGGTCAACCTCGACCTGAAAGTCCCGGCCTTTGCCAAGGCGTTCGCCCGCGTGGCGGAAGTGGTGGTGGAAGATCCGGCTATTCGTCAGGCCGCGCGGGAGAGTTTCCGTTTCTATCGCGAACAGGGCTATCCTTTGCAGGATCACCGGCTACAACGACTTTGAGTGCATGATGGACACCCCGAACACGCTAAAAAAAGACGACCACCTGTTGGACGACCTGGAGTCGATCCGTCAGTTGCTGGGTGATGACAACCTTCAACCGCCGCTGCTGACGGAAACCGTCAATGGCGACGTGCAGATTCCCCTGCTGTTCGACATGGTCGGCACCAAGCCGGTTGAGCCGCTCGAACCGCCACCTGCGCCGGCCCCACCGGTTGTCGAAGCGGCGCCCGCTGCCGCGCCTGCCGAAAAAACCCCGGATGCCTTGCTGCTGCACCTGGACAACGAACTGCGCGCCGCCGCGCAACTGATCATGCAAGACGTGATCGACGACTTCGCCCCGCATATCGAAACCGAGATCAAGCGCCGGATGGATGCGCGGATGGAACGGTTGCTCAGCCAGTACCAGAATTAGCGCCCCTGTAGGAGCGAGCTTGCTCGCGAAAAACGTCAATGATGGCGCGGACATCCTGAATGAACGCGCGGCCCTTCAGGTTTTCGCGAGCAAGCTCGCTCCTACCCCTCGCCCCTATCCCCCGTTATACTTGCCGGCTTTCCTGAATTAATGCCAACTAGGGTCCCGCCGCGCATGGATAAGACCTACCAGCCGCACGCTATTGAAACTTCCTGGTACCAGACCTGGGAGTCCGAGAATTATTTCGCTCCGCAAGGTGCGGGCGATTCCTACACCATCATGATTCCGCCACCGAACGTCACTGGCAGCCTGCACATGGGCCATGGCTTCAACAATGCGATCATGGATGCGTTGATCCGTTTCCGCCGCATGCAGGGCCGCAACACCCTGTGGCAACCGGGCACCGACCACGCCGGTATCGCCACGCAGATGCTGGTGGAGCGCCAACTCGAAGCCACCGGCCAGAGCCGTCACGACCTGGGCCGCGAGAAATTCCTGGAGAAAGTCTGGGAATGGAAGGACCAGTCCGGCGGCAACATCAGCCGTCAGATCCGTCGCCTAGGTTCGTCCGTCGACTGGAGCCGCGAGCGCTTCACCATGGACGACGGCCTGTCGGAAGCCGTGAAAGAAGCCTTCGTGCGCCTGCATGAAGACGGCCTGATCTACCGCGGCAAGCGCCTGGTCAACTGGGACACCAAGCTGCACACGGCGATTTCCGACCTCGAAGTGGAAAACCACGACGAGAAAGGCTTCCTGTGGAACCTCAAGTACCCGCTGGCCGACGGCGCCAAGACCGCTGAAGGCCACGACTACCTGATCGTCGCCACCACCCGTCCGGAAACCATGCTCGGCGATGCCGCCGTGGCCGTGAACCCGAACGATGAGCGCTACCAGGCCCTGATCGGCAAGTTCGTCGAGCTGCCGCTGGTCGGCCGCCGCATCCCGATCATCGCCGACGACTACTGCGACCCCGAATTCGGCACCGGCTGCGTGAAAATCACCCCGGCCCACGACTTCAACGACTACGAAGTCGGCAAGCGCCACAACCTGCCACTGCTGAACATCTTCGACAAGAATGCCGCCGTACTGCCGGCCTGCCAGGTCTTCAATCTGGACGGCACGCTGAACGCGAGCATCGACGGCAAGATCCCGGCCGAATACGTCGGCCTCGACCGTTTCGAAGCGCGCAAGCAGATCGTTGCCGCCTTCGACGCCGCCGACCTGCTGGTCAGCGTCGACGACCACAACCTGAAAGTGCCGAAGGGCGACCGCTCCGGCACCATCATCGAACCGTGGCTGACCGACCAGTGGTACGTGTCTACCAAGCCGCTGGCTGAGCCTGCGATTGCAGCCGTGGAAGATGGCCGCATCCAGTTCGTGCCTAAACAGTATGAAAACATGTACTTCTCGTGGATGCGCGACATCCAGGACTGGTGCATCAGCCGTCAGCTGTGGTGGGGCCACCGCATTCCGGCCTGGTACGACGAGTCGGGCAAGGTCTATGTCGGCCGCGACGAAGCCGAAGTGCGCGCCAAGCACAACCTCGGCCCGGACGTGGCGCTGCAGCAGGACAACGACGTACTGGACACCTGGTTCAGCGCGGGCCTGTGGACCTTCTCCACCCTGGGCTGGCCACAGCAAACCGAGTTCCTGAAGAAATTCCACTCCACCGACGTGCTGGTCACCGGCTTCGACATCATTTTCTTCTGGGTTGCCCGGATGATCATGCTGACCATGCACCTGGTGAAGAACGAAGACGGCACGCCGCAAGTACCGTTCAAGACCGTGTACGTCCACGGCCTGGTGCGCGATGGCCAGGGCCAGAAAATGTCCAAGTCCAAGGGCAACGTTCTGGACCCCCTGGACATCATCGACGGTATCGACCTGGAAACCCTGGTGCAGAAACGCACCTCGGGCATGATGCAGCCGAAACTGGCGAAGAAGATCGAGAAGCAGACCCGCGACGAGTTCGCCGACGGCATCGCCAGCTACGGCACCGACGCCCTGCGCTTCACCTTCTGCTCGCTGGCGTCCACCGGTCGCGACATCAAGTTCGACATGGGCCGCGTCGAAGGCTATCGCAACTTCTGCAACAAGATCTGGAACGCGGCGCGCTACGTGCTGGATAAAGGCGAAGACTGCGGGCAGAACGGCGAAGAAGTCGAACTGACCCTGGCCGACCGCTGGATCATCTCGCAACTGCAGCGTACCGAAGCCGAAGTGACCCGCCAACTCGACCAGTTCCGTTTCGACCTGGCCGCGCAGGTCTTGTACGAGTTCATCTGGAACCAGTATTGCGACTGGTACCTGGAACTGTCCAAGCCAGTGCTGTGGGACGAAAATGCGCCGGTCGAACGCCAGCGCGGCACCCGTCGCACCCTGGTGCGCGTCCTCGAAGTGGCACTGCGCCTGGCGCACCCATTCATGCCGTTCATCACCGAAGAAATCTGGCAGCGCCTCGCGCCGCTGGCCGGTATCCAAGGCAAGACCATCATGCTGCAACCTTGGCCGGTGGCCAACGAAGCCCGCATCGATGAGGCTGCCGAAAGCGATATCGAATGGCTCAAGACCCTGATGCTCGGCACGCGCAACATCCGCGCCGAGATGAACATCGGCCCGGGCAAGCCACTGGCGGTGTTCGTGAAGAACGCCAGCGCCGAAGACCAGCGGCGTCTCAGCGAGAACGATGCGCTGCTCAAGAAGCTGGCCAAGCTCGAATCGATCACCGTATTGGCGGATGACGCCGAAGCGCCACTGTCGGCGACCGCACTGGTCGGCGACATGGAAGTGCTGGTGCCGATGGCCGGCCTGATCGACAAAGGCGCAGAACTGGCCCGTCTCGACAAGGAAATTGCACGCCTGCAAGGCGAAGTGCAGCGGGTCGGCGGCAAGCTGTCCAACGCGGCATTCGTCGACAAGGCACCGGCTGAAGTGATCGACAAAGAACGCGCCAAACTGGCCGAGGCCGAACAGGCCCTGGGCAAGCTGGCGGAGCAACATGCGCGGATTTCCAGCCTGTAAGGGCTAGCCGTGTGAAAAAAGAGACCTGCGGGTCTCTTTTTTTTCCTTTGCAAACCCGATCAATGTGGGAGGGGGCTTGCTCCCTCCCACATTTGATCGAGTTGACCTCAGGATGTGTGACAATGCCCACCACTTTGAGCCAACACCAGAATCATCATGACCGCCCCCAGCACACCGAAACCTCCGCGCAAGAAGCCCAAGACCGCCGCCACGGCCAAACCCGTCGTGCCGCGCAAAGAGGCCAGCCTGCACCCGCGCAACCGCCACCAGGGCCGTTACGACTTCCCGGCGCTGATCAAGACCACGCCGGAACTGGCGCAATTCGTGATCATCAACCCCTACGGCAAGGAAAGCATCGACTTCGCCAGCCCGGACGCCGTGCGCGTATTCAACCGGGCGCTGTTGAAGTCCTTCTATGGCGTGCAGCATTGGGACATCCCGGCGGATTACCTGTGCCCGCCGGTGCCAGGGCGTGCCGACTACGTCCACTTCCTCGCCGACCTGCTGGCCAGCGTCAATGACGGCGAAATTCCCCGCGGCGCGCCGGTCAAGGTGCTGGACATCGGCATGGGCGCCAACTGCGTCTACCCGCTGATCGGCTACAGCGAATACCGCTGGCACTTCCTCGGTTCGGAAGTCGACCCCACCGCCGTCGCCGCCGCCAAGGCCATTGTGCAGTCCAACGGCCTGAACAAGGCGATCCAGCTTCGCCAGCAAAGCAACCCCAAACAGATCCTGCTGGGCCTGCTGGAACCGGGCGAGCGCTTTGACCTGACCATGTGCAACCCGCCGTTCCATGCGTCCATGGACGAGGCCACCAAAGGCAGCGAACGCAAATGGCGCGCCCTGGGCAAGGCTGACCCAAAACGCAAGTTGCCGGTGCTGAACTTCGGCGGCCAATCGGCCGAACTGTGGTGTGAAGGCGGTGAAGCGCGCTTCGTGACGCAATTGATCGCCGAGAGCGCGCACTTTGCCCACAAGGTGTTGTGGTTCAGCACCCTGGTGTCGAAAGCCTCGAACCTGCCCGCGATCGAGACCGCGCTGAGAAAAGCCGGCGTGCTGCAAAGCCAGGTGGTGGAAATGTCCCAGGGCCAGAAACAGAGCCGCTTTGTCGCCTGGACCTTCCAGACCCCGTCCGAGCAGCAGGTATGGCGCCAGCGCTGGGCGCGCAAAGACTGAGCCTAAATCCCGGGCAACAAAAAACCGTGCCCGGATCGCTCCGGCGCACGGTTTTTTTTTGCTGCGTCTTACTTGTTAACAGCGTCGGTCAGGCCTTTGGCCACAACCAGCTTGATAACTTTCTTGGCAGCGATTTCGATGGCAGCGCCAGTCGAAGGGTTACGGCCAGTACGGGCAGGACGCTCGGTCACTTTCAGTTTGCCAACGCCTGGCAGAGTGATTTCGCCGCCGTTTTCCAGCTGATCAGCAACAACTTGGCTCAGTTGGTCCAGCAGAGCGCGCACGGTGGTTTTCGGTGCGTCTACTGCTTCAGCCAGGTCAGCGATCAGTTGGTCTTTAGTAATAGCCATTGTGGTGTTCCTTCCCTATCAAATTCATATGGATTGCAGAGTGCAGTGTCAGCCGTCGAGCCCGACCGTCAAGGCCTGGCATCCCCGGCTATAACCTCGGAGATCGGGGTTATAGATGCTTGAAACGAGGATTGGTTCGACCTGACAAATACTGAATGCACGCTTAACGCCGAGTCTTGGGCGTAAGACCGGGCAAAACTAGCACAGAGACGGGGAAATATCCGCTTCTACCTACCCATTTGGTCAGCTTTATCGCTCTAAACCGTGAAAAAAAGGCATATGGCCCGTCGGAGGCCTTCCAAAACACCTTCAAAGCACGTCTTGGCCAATGGGTGCGGTACACTGGGCGACTTTTCGGGGAGGCCAACCGCTCCCCTATCAACCAGCCGAGAAGCCTATGCCGATCCGTCATTGCATCGTCCACCTGATCGACAAAAAACCCGACGGCACACCCGCAGTTCTCCACGCCCGCGACTCCGAACTTGCCGAGTCGGCCGCGATCGAGAACATGCTTGCCGACCTCAACGAGAGCTACAACGCCAAACAAGGCAAGGCCTGGGGTTTCTTCCATGCCGAGTCGGGCGCGCACCCGTTCAGCGGCTGGTTGAAGGAGTATTTCGACGGGGGCCAGGATTTCACCACGTTCAGCCGCACCGCCGTCGAACACCTGCAGAAGCTGATGGAAGAGTCCAACCTTTCCACCGGCGGCCACGTGCTGTTTGCCCACTACCAGCAAGGCATGACCGACTACCTGGCCATCGCCCTGCTGCACCACAGCGAAGGCGTGGCGGTCACCGACGAACTGGACGTGACGCCATCGCGCCACCTGGACCTGGGCCAGTTGCACCTGGCGGCGCGGATCAACGTGTCCGAGTGGCAGAACAACAAGCAGTCCAAGCAGTACATCTCGTTCATCAAGGGCAAGAACGGCAAGAAAGTCTCGGAGTACTTCCGCGACTTCATCGGCTGCCAGGAAGGCGTCGACGGCCCGGGCGAAACGCGCACCCTGCTCAAGGCGTTCAGCGACTTCGTTGAAAGCGAGGACCTGCCGGACGAAACCGCCCGCGAAAAGACCAAGACCCTGGTGGACTACGCCAGCAGCCAGGCCAAGCTCGGCGAGCCGATGGGCCTGGAAGAACTGTCGGGTCTGATCGATGAAGATCGGCCTAAGGCGTTTTATGACCACATCCGCAACAAGGACTATGGGCTGTCGCCGGAGATCCCGGCCGACAAACGCACCCTCAACCAGTTCCGCCGCTTCACCGGGCGCGCCGAAGGGCTGTCGATCAGCTTTGAAGCGCACCTGCTGGGCGACAAGATCGAGTACGACGAAGCCGCCGGCACCTTGATCATCAAGGGCCTGCCGACCCAACTGACCGACCAGCTCAAGCGCCGCAACTGATGCTCGGCGGGGTCCTTAAAAAAGTCCTGCTGGTGTTGCTGGTGGTGGTGGCGATCCAGAACTGGGGCAAGGTCGAACGGCTGTTCAACCCGTCCCAGGTGGTCCCGGAGCAAACGCGGGCCTCGGCGCGCGTGGTGCTCTACTCCACCGAGTGGTGTGGCTACTGCAAACAGATCCGCCGCTTCCTCGACCAGAAAGGCATTCCGTACCAGGCGCTCGATATCGAAAAAGACGCCCAGGCGCGCAAGGCCTATGAAGCGTTGGGCGGCGGCGGGATTCCGTTTGTGGACGTGAACGGCACGTTGATTCGCGATTACAGCCCCGAGAAGATCATGGCGGCGCTGAAGTAATCAGCGCACCACGATCAGCCGCCCCAGCAGCGTGTGCTGCTCGAACCCCAGCACCGCTTGCAAGCCATTCAGCACGGCTTGCGGATCGTTGCTCGGGAAGCTGCCGCTGACACGCCGGGAGCCCACTTCGTCGTTGAGCAGCAGGATGCGCCCAGGGTAGTAACGCTGCAGATCCTCGATCACCTCGGCCAGCGGTGCCTTGTAGTAGTTGAGCCAGCCGTCGCGCCAGGCCAGGCGTGATTCGCTGTCGACCGCGTGCCGGGGCTCGGCCACGCCCTCGGCGTAGCTCATTTGCTGGCCCGCCGTAAGAATTTGCTGCGCACCCTGCTTGGCCGGCGTGACGCCGACCCGCCCCGACAACACCGTCACCTGCGCGCCCGCCGGTTGCAGGCGCACTTCGAACTGCGTGCCCAGCACCCGTGTTTCACCACTGCCCGCGCCCACCACAAATGCCGCGCCGGTGTGAGTCACGCTGAAAAAGCCCGCGCCGCGCCGCAGTTGGACATGCCGCTCACCCTGGCTGAAATCCACGGCGATGGCGCTGTCGGCATCCAGGGTGACGCGGGATTGATCGGCCAGGGTCACGGTTTTCACCTCGCCCGGCGCCGTCACGTAGTCCGCCCCCAGGTCATCGACCCAGCGCGACGGTTGCCAGCCGCCGCCCATGCACACCATCAACACCAGGCACGCGGCCATGGCCAGGGCGCCCACCCCGCGCATGACCCGTGAGCGCTGCGAGGTGTGCATCGCATTCAGGTAGCCGTGTAAGGCCAACGCGTCTTCGTCCGCCAGTTTACGCGCCGGCACTTCGCTCAACTCCCATAACACCTGGGCCTGGGAATAGGCCTCGACGTGTGCCGGATCAGCCCGCAGCCAAAGGCTGAAGGTGGCCTGGTCGCCGCTGCTGGGCTGGTCGTGCAACAGGCTCAGCCAGGCCAGTGCGGCCTGTTGCTGGTCGGGCGTGGGAGTGACGTTCACGGTGCTTTCCCTGGCGTGCGTGGAGGCGATGGCTCGCGAAGGCTGGCTTTGCAGGCTTCGAGGGCACGCATCATATGTTTTTCCACGGCACTTTGGGACAGCCCCATGGCCTTGGCGATTTGCGCGTATTTGCGGCCATGGATGCGGTTGGAGCAGGAAGATCTGGCGGGTGCGCTCGGGCAAGCTGCGCAAGGCCGCCTCGACGTGGCGCAGGTCGTTGCCGGCCTCCAGTGCAGCCTGGGGTTCGGAGCCTTGATTGTCCTGCTGCTCGGGCAACCAGCCTTCGTTGCTGCGCACCCGCGCGCCTTCGCTGCGCAGGTGGTCGATGGCGATATTGCCGGCGCAGCGCAGCAGGTACGTGCTGAGTTCTTCGACCTGCACCAGCGGCCGGCGCCAGAAGCGCAGGAACAAGTCCTGCACCAGGTCGGCTGCAGTGGCACGACAGCCCACGCGCCGGCTGACCAGCGCTTCCATCTGCGAACGCTGGGACAAAAACACCTGCAGGAAATGCGCGCGCCCACCCGCCGCGTCCGCGTGCGGGCTGTCCTGGGGTTCCGGTGGCGTACTGATCATCATGCGCGGCTCACAGGGTGGCAAAGGCTGCGACGGGACCGGCCAGCAGGCCGACGCCCGCCAGGCTCAAGGCCAACCTCGGCCAATACGGCAACAGCAGCACCAGCAGCAGCGCGCTGAGCATCAACACCGCGCACCACTCCACCAGGCCTTGGGCCCACCCCGAGGCAGCCACCGCTGGCCAGATCGATAGCGTCAAGCACCCCCCGCCGACCGCGCGCAACCCCAGGCGGCGGCGCGGCGACGGCTTGCTGCGCAGCAGTTCGCCATGGTGACGGTCGGTGGACAGGCACAGTGCGGTAAACCCGACGTAGCACATCAGCCATGCAAGCAGCATTCAATGCGCCTCCGGTTTGAGAGTGAGCGCGCGCGCCCGTTCGGCCTTGGGCTGGGGCGCCGTGCGGTGGTGCATCTTCCAGGCGGCCCAGGCGAGGAATACCCCGCTGCCCAGGCACGTCAGGTCGAAGCCGGCCATGGCCCAGTCGCCCGTCGCCAGTGACACGCCCAAGTGGTGCGAGGTGGTCAGCGCGTTGAGCGCAGGGATCGCGCCAAACAACAGCGCGCCAACGCTCAGTTGCTCGACCCAGGCCTGGCGCCCTCGGCGCAGCATGGCGTGCAACAGGCTCAGGCCCCACGCGATAAAGAACATTTGCACTTCCCAGTCGGCGCGCTGGGCGAAGCTCACCGGCAACAAACGGTTGGCCCAGAAGAACGCCGCGATGGCGATCAACAACCCGGACATGCTGGCGATATTGAGCACTTCGACCAGGCGCAGCTCAAACGGCATGCCGCCGGTTTTGGCGTGCTTGAGCTGGCGCTTGCCGAGCCAGATCACCAGGCCGGTGCCGATCATCGCGGTGCCCGCCAGCCCACAGATAAAGTACAGCCAGCGCAACACCGGGCCGGCGAAACGGCCCATGTGCAGGCCATAGAAACTGCCACCGATCGCCGCCGGCAGCGATTGCTCGGCGCTGACCCGCAGCCGCTCGCCGGTACTGCCGTTGAACGACACGGTGCTGCCGAAATCATGCACCACGCGGTCGGCGCCGGCGCGGACCACATTGACCGAGGCATTCGCATCACTCGGGTTATTCACCACCAAGCGCCCGACATGCCCGCCCGCCCACTGCGCCCGCGCCTGTTCGTACATCGGCAGCAACGGCAACAATGTGCCGGGCTGGCCCAGCGCCGGGGCGTTGTCGGTGGCGGGGAACACCTCGTTGAAGAAGGCCCGGCTGTCGTTGCCGTAAGAGGCCACGATCGGGGCCGGCATGACCATGCTCATGAAGATCACCAGGCTGCTGTAGGTGATCATCAAATGAAACGGCAGCACCAGCACGCCCACGGCGTTATGCCCGTCGAGCCAGGAGCGCTGGCCCTTGCGGGGGCGGAAGGTGAAGAAGTCCTTGAAGATTTTTTTGTGGGTGATGATGCCGGTGATCAACGCGACCAACATCACCATCGCGGCGAAGGTGGATAACCAGCGGCCCCAGGGGTACGGCATTTGCAGCTGGAAGTGGAAGCGATAGAAGAACTCGCCGCCCATGCTTTCGCGGGCTTGCACGGCTTGGCCGCTGACCGGGTCGAGGACTTTCTGGATGAAGTTGCCGCGTTTGCCCGGGTCGACCTTGTCTTGCCACATCACCGACAGGCCAGGGTCGCGGCTGTTCGGCAAGGTGATAATCCAGCGCGCGGCGGTGGGCGCCTGCCGCTGCAGGTAGGCTTGGGCCACCGCGAGGCTGCGCCCATCGTCCAACGGCCTGGCCTGCACTTCGGGCTGGGTCCAATGGCTGATTTCATCCTTGAAATACGACAAGGTGCCCGTCAGGAAAATCGCAAACAGCAGCCAGCCAAAGATCAGTCCGGCCCAAGTGTGCAACCAGGCCATGGCCTGGCGGAATCCTTCTTTCATGTGCGTGCCATCCATACACCCACACCTGCCAGGGTCGCGAACAACGCGCTCGGCAGCATCACGCCACACCAGGCACGCCATGCCGTGCGGCAGGCAAAGCACCACAGCACCGCCAACAGGTAGAACACAAACGAACTCATCATCCCGGTGATCACTGCGTCGGCGCGGGACGTGGGCAGCCACAGCGCCAGGCAGACGGCGGCCAGAGACGCCATCAGATAGCCGCCGACCACAGCGGCCAATACGCGTGACGTGACAGCGAGGCGGTAAGCGGCGGGAAGCGAGGTTTTGCTTTTCATGCGGGGAGCGCCAGGTTCATCAGAGCGCAATATTAATGATAAATATTCTCATAAGCAAAAGAGAACGGATGAATCACCTGCTCGAAGGCGTGAGATCTAGCTGCCCGCCAGGCAACTCGGGGTGCCCGCGACCAGGGCGTCGATGGCGCAGCGCGTCTTGGCCGGCATGTGCGCCGCGGTGGGCCAGATCACATGGATCGGCGCGGGTTGCTCGCGGTAGCTCGGCAGTACCGCTTCCAGCTGCCCGCGCAGCACATAGTGCGCGATCAGCCAGCTCGGCAACCAGGCCAGGCCCACGCCAGCGATGGCGGCATCGGCCACGGCCTGGAGGTCGTCCATCATCAGCGGCGAGGCGACCCGCGCGCGGTGCGGGCGGCCTTGGGCATCATTGAGTTCCCACTCCAGGCGCGGCGCATTGCAGCGGTAGGCAATGCCGCGGTGCCCGGCCAAATCTTCGAGACACTCGATTCGACCGACGCGGCGCAAATACGCCGGCGCCGCCGCCAGGCCGATGGCCTGTTCGCCCAGGCGCCGCGCGCTCAAGCGGTCGGTGTCGGGTAACGCGCCGATTCGCACCGCCAGGTCGAAGCCTTCCTGGGCCACGTCGATCAGCCGGTCAGAAAACGAAATATCAATCTCCAACTGCGCAAAACGGTCCAGCAAGCCCCACAACGCCGGCGCCGCATAGTGATGCCCGAAAGCCAGCGGCAAGCTCGCCCTCAAGCGCCCGCGAGGCTGTTGCCGACCGCTTTCGAGCACGGATTCGGCCGCTTCCAGCTCGGCCAGCGCGCGCAGGCAATGCTCGTAATAAGCCTGCCCGTCCTCAGTCAACCGCTGACGACGGGTGGAGCGCTGCAACAGGCATGTGCCCAGGCGCGCCTCGAGGCGCGCCAAGCCTTTGCCCACGGCCGAACGGGTGAGGTTCAGCCGTTCGGCGGCTTCGGTCAGGTTGCCGCTCTCGACGATCTGCAGAAAGAGTTCAACGCCATCAAAACGTGGGGTGGCCATGCTGTAATTGTCGCCTTTGATTCCCTGATTGAAGGAAAATTTGTCACGAATAAAGAATCTACTTCCCGCGAGAATGACACGCTCCACCTCTCGAAAGGAAGACCCCATGCCTCCCGCCGTCGCTGTATCGGCTGTCAGCCCATCAAGCTCCGCCAGAAACGCGCTCGCCCTCACCGCCGTGTGCCTGGTGGCGCTGATGTTCGGCCTGGAAATCTCCAGCGTGCCGGTGATCCTGCCCACGCTGGAACAACAATTGGGCACGGGTTTCCAGGATGCCCAATGGATCATGAACGCCTACACCCTGGCCTGCACCAGCGTACTGATGGCTGCCGGCACACTAGCCGACCGCTTTGGCCGGCGACGCATGCTGGTGCTGTGCCTGTGGCTGTTTGGCTTGGCCTCACTGGCCTGCGGGCTGGCTGAAGACGCGTCCCTGCTGATCACCGCGCGTTTCGTCCAGGGCGTGGGCGCCGGGGCGATGATGATCTGCCAGTTCGCAATTTTGTCGCACCAGTTCCGTGAACCGGCGGCGCGGGCGCGGGCTTTTGCGGTGTGGGGCGTGATCGCGGGCCTGGGCCTGGGCTTCGGGCCGATGGTCGGGGCGTTGATCCTGGCGGTGGCGGACTGGCGCTGGGTGTTTCTCGTACATGTGCCGCTGACCTTGCTGACTCTGGTGCTGCTGCATGTCAGCGTGCAGGAGTCGCGCGACCCGGCCAGCCATCGCCTCGATATCGCCGGCATGCTCACCTTGACGCTGTCGGTGTTTGCGTTGGTTTATTTCATCACCCAAGGCACCGAGAATGGCTTTGGCGCACCGGCCATGCTGGGCTGGGCCGGCCTGTCGCTGGCCGCGCTGCTGCTGTTCAGCTTGATTGAGCGGCGCAGCGCCCATCCGATGTTCGATTTTTCGGTGTTTCGCATCCAACGCTTCAACGGCGCGTTGATGGGGTCGATCGGCATGAACTTCAGTTTCTGGCCGTTCATGATCTACCTGCCGTTGTACTTCCAGGCGGGCCTGGGCTACGACACCCTGACCACCGGCAGCGCCCTGCTCGCCTATACCCTGCCCACCTTGCTGGTACCGCCGCTGGCCGAACGCCTGGCCCTGCGCTACGGCGCCGCACGCATCATCCCGCTGGGCCTGGGGGTGATGGGCACCGGCTTTCTGGCCATGGCCGCCGCCAATGGCGCCGCGCATCCAAACATCGTGCTGGTGCTGTTCAGTTGCGCGATGGCCGGCGTGGGCTTGGCGCTGACCAACTCACCGACCACCAACACCACCACCGGCTCGGTCTCGGCGGATCGCGCCGGCATGGCCTCGGGTATCGACCTCAGTGCGCGGCTGATCACCCTGGCGCTGAATATTGCGCTGATGGGTTTGGTGCTCTTGCTGGGGATCAGCCATCAACTGGCCGAAGTGCTGCCCGAAACCAGCGCACTGGATTGGCCCGCGATCAGTCAGCACATTGCAGCGGGCAAGCTGGAAGTGCTGAGCTCGATGGGGCTGGCGCGCGCGGATGCCCAAGCGGCGCTGCGCCACGGCGCAGGTTGGGCGATGTTGTTTGCGGGCGTAGGGGCGTGTGGGTTGGCGTTGTTGAGCGGGTATTTTTTCCGACGCAGCAGGTAAACAAAAACGGGCCTGCATCTGCAGGCCCGTTCTCAGTGGGGAATGAAAAAACTGTCAGCTGTTAATTGCAGCGTTTTCGTTTTCCAGGAATTCCTCTTCAAGCGCGTCATCATTCACTTTGTTGGCCGGCACATTTTTCGCGGCAGCGCGTGGCTTGCCTTGCAGTTTGCCGAACAGGTGTTCCAACGCATGGTCCAGCTTGGTCGCGGCACCGTCGATCGCCAGTTCCAGCGTATCGGCTTTATGCAGCACCGAAAGCGGTTGATGGCCCTTTGGCCGAGCTTCCAGGCGGCAGCTTAAATCGTGGGGACCGGGCTTGTCGCCGTTCTCATCCCGCAGGTAGACCTCAACGCGGGTCAGGTCTTCTTCATAACGTTCGAGCGTGCTTTCAATGGTATTACGTACCCACTCCTCCAGTCGGATGCTGCTTTCAATATGGTTATCGCTATTGACTTGGATTTGCATAGTTCTTCCCTTATTTCAGCTAGCTCGCGAGAGGTCACAAACTGCAACACCGGGGTGGTGAAACCATGACCTCTTGATTACACAATTGAGCAGTCAGAGAAACAATTCAACCCCTTTGCAAAGATAAATCCCACATTACAAATTAACCCTGACTACAAGCAAAAACGCTGGTAGGGTGGGGAGTTAGTTACATCTTCCTACCCCCCGCAATCTTCATCGTTGCCCCGCGCGCGCCTGCTTGCGCCGCCGACCAATCATGCACCGCATTCTCGCTATTGCCCTGAAACAAAGCACGACGCCAACCCACGTGGGAGCCGGCTGGCCCGCGATAGCCGTCTCTCAGCCGAGGATTCATGAGCTGATCCCCCGCAATCGCGGGCCAGCCCTCTCCCACAGGTGTGTTCCAGCGTCAGACAGGTCGCTGTACGGCACGGCCCTTGCTGTACAGCTGATGAGGCAAACGGATGTTGTGAACCCTCAGCGACGGAGTGGCCGGTGGTCAGGCAACGCGAACTAATCCAGACCTCGGTCGTCAATGACTGCATGTTCTTATCAGGCGGTAACGCACCATGGACAATCCTTTTCAGATCATCACCGACACCTTCACCCCACAATACCGGGTCAACCTGAGCATCCAGCGCCTGGATGGCAGCATCATGCTGACCCTCTCGAATGAGCAGGGCGTGGTGGTCAAGCGCATGATCAGCGCCGCACAACGCAACGACCCGCAACGGCTCAAGCGCCTGGTGCAAAGCATCCAGTTCGGCATTGCCATCGAGCAGGGCCACAGCGCCATGGAAATCCTGGCAGTGATGACGGACGGGGACAGTCACAAGCTGTTGCAGCGACCGCCCACCCGCGCCCAGCCCTTGAGCGTCAGGTTTTAAACGCTGTTTCAGGGCTCTCACCCATGCGGCGCGGGCCTTGCACCTTCACCGACGGAAACGCCGAAGAATAACCATGGGTACGTTTTTGATCACCACCGAGACTGACAGAACTGCGCGAGAGGGATGGACGATTCATTCTCGAGTGCATCAAGCCATCGACTAGCTGTGTCTTACTCGAAACGCGTCTTAAACTCGCACCGACTTCTCTATATTTCAATAATCGATAGCGTTCGGTAGAACAGCTATATTTAAGAAATAAACGCTGACCGTCCAGACGTATCCCGCGCAATTATCGGCCCTTGATGCAATGAGCTGTTCAGCCGAAGCCCCAGTAAAGCACCAATACGCGAACGGAATAACTTCCAATAATCCAGCGAACGAGAGAATGCAACAGGAAATAAATTCGAGCTGGAAAACCAGCTCGACATCTATGCACTAATTAGCACGAAGCTGATTAGCAAAGTGTAGATCGATCAAACTATTCGTATCATCCCACGACAAGGGAGAAGCGGAAAACGAAATCCTGTCAGCCCCCACTGGAATATCGTGATCTGTAAATATCTGGTTATGCTTATAATGCATTCGCAGCATCCTGACGGCCTCAGGATCTGATTCGCTCTTGCCGCGTTTCTGCGCGAGCCTCAACCGGTCCCTGGCATGGAGACCCGCACCTTGAATCACCCATTCAATTTCGCCTGCCTCGTCACGAACAAGCAGGTTTTCGACAAACCCTAAAAAATCCTCTTCCCAATAAACAAACTCAAACTCGGTACGACTGACATTCCAGTGTTTCAAAAGAATTAAAGATTTAGCAGTTTTTATACCGCGTTCATCCATCTGCTCCTTGATTCGAGAGTACATATAGCTCAAAAGTATTTTCCCTTGAGCTGCGGCATTATCACCACCCGCCGCACGCAAAACCCGAACTTCATCTACATCACAAAATCGCTGCTCTTGAAGATCCACCCTGACCGCATTGGGACTTTTGAATAAAGTTTTAACAGAATACCCAACATCCCCATCGATAATATCGAAAAGCTCCTTGCGTTTCGACCTGGGGCCAACTGCTTTCTTTACGATTCTGATTAACGTTTCTGCATCCTTGCCATCCAAATCGGTCGAGTACGGCAAACAGAAAAAAGTTCTAAGCAGACGTGACAGCTCCACCAGCTGATCTTTCGAGAGATAGCTCACCTTACACTCCAGAACTTGTATTCTTGGTTAAACCGTCTAATTCCACTAGTAGTTCACTGGGAGGAATGCCCAACCCCTCCGCAAGTCGATAAATATTCTCAAGACTAATATTTCGCTCCCCTCTCTCGACTTGACCGACATAGCTACGGTCAAGTCCACACCGGAGCGCCAAGCCTTCTTGGGTAATAGATAGCTGATGGCGTAGACCCCGGAGTCGATCACCAAAAGCCTGTTTTACCTTGGCCCCCCACATATCGTCAGCTGTCATTTGCACCCCTCTCATGAGATGCGTATAGTCCGGACATGAAGACCATGAATCCACGGACTATCAGTACCTTTTGAAATGAAAAAAAAATATCGCGTTATTGACCTTTTTTGTGGGTGCGGTGGAATCAGCAGGGGACTTGAGCGCACTGGGCGCTACTCAATTGAAGCTGGGATCGAGATAGAAGCACATCCAATACGGACATTTGTGGCCAACCATCTCAATTCAGCAGGGTCTCCGCCACTTTCGTACCAAGGCGATATAAGAGAAATAGCGGGACCAGACGCAACAAAGAACATCAGTGATTGGCTACGCCCTACAGGCTTGGATACTCCCGGAGAACTGGACTTATTGGTGGGTGGCCCACCCTGCCAAGGTTTCAGTAGAAATGGCGTTCGGCAGTACGAGGAGTGCGGGGTAAAACGCTTCTATGACGACCCGAGAAACCATTTATACCGTGCATTTTTGAGCACCATTGAGACCTTGAGGCCTAAGGTTGTTCTTATTGAAAACGTTAGAGAGTTTCTGAGTTTCGGTGGAGGGCGATTTGCCGAAGACTTATTAAAGCGATTAGATGAGTTGGGTTACACCGCCGATTACAGAAAAGTTTGCGCGGCCGATTATGGAGTGCCTCAAATCCGCAACCGGGTAATATTTATTGGCATCCATCGCGGCTATATGGATATCCCAACATCGAAGCTACCTTTCCCTACCCCTACGCATGTCAAACCCAGCAGCAACCAACTGGACCTTATTGCCGACAAGCCTTACAACACTGTCAGCGATGCGATTGGTGACCTTCCTGAACCCTCTTATGTACAAGGGACACGACTCCCCTACAACAGGAAAAGTCAGAATGCGTTTGCGACCTTGATGCGTTCAAAATCAGGTGAAGTTCGCAACCATATTGCGAGAATTCTCAGTGAAAAGAGCTTACAGCGTATCAACGCGGTAGGTACAGGCAGAATGAAACATGTCGATGAAAGCTTACAAACTCGAAGCTTCTATGGCAGTGCCTATAGAAGGCTCGACTGGAACGAGCCGGCATTGACAATCACCACATGGGTTTACCATGTCGGTTCGGGTAGATTCGCACATCCAGTCGAGGATAGAGCAATTACCATGCGTGAGGCCGCGCGGTTGCAAAGCTTCGATGACGACTTTGTATTTCCTGATTTGATAAACCCTGTGTCTCAGATGATAGGCAACGCTGTCCCCCCTCTTATGGCTCAGGCTTTTGGACAGGCGATAGCGGATCTATTAGATAAGGATAGCCTTAGCCACCTGACGCAATAATTCAACGTAACTATGAAGGAAAATCCTCCTTCATAGTCACCACCGTCATACAATAAACAGTCTCAGCACATTGAATTACCCCCAACAACAAAAATACTCAACCCCAAAACAACCTTGACACTCAATCACTCCTTTCTTTCACGGATGGATATTTTGAAGAAGAATATCTTACAACCAGAATCGAAAAAGCGAGAAGCAGAACGCCGCCACTGATATACAGAATCCCTTCATCAGGAGCTTTGTGGTGCGACACATCGCTAATCAGTAGCCGAATCAATGCCGTCACTCCAATGTAAAGGAGGAACCTCAATGGCATATGATTCGTTTTAAAATAGATACCCGACATGGCGAGTAATTCGAGATAAATGAAAAGCAGCAAGATGTCATCGACACTGACTTTCTCTTGATGCAGCATATCAACAAACGCCGAAATACCCGCCCATACGGTGATTGCGCCAATTGCGAACAATGCTAGATAGTGAAAAAACTCTACACTCAGGTTCCCTAAGCTATTAGCCCCCGCATGAAGCCGCACCCGCATCCGATCTGCCCACTTCATAACTTTCCACTCCCCATCGCACGTCAAACCGAAAAAAAAGACCACGCATTGCCTCTACCGCACGGCTCATCCAGCCCCCGTATCCGAGGCTACACAGTAACAAATTGATCTTGCGGAGTTCTTCCTAAAAACAGGCCAACGTTAAGGATATAAGTAAACTTGACCTTGCTCTTGAAGTAAATCCAGAACATGGCGGCCAACGCCAGGTAGTCGAACGACTCGACAAACAGATTGCCCAGCGACTCAGCCAGCCCGCGGACATTCTGACGCAGCTTTTCGACCCGGTTGATTTTCACGATGATGCTTCCTTAGGTCGGCTCGACCGGATAGTGCCGCTTGGATGTGACGGTTGTTCTGCATGCAGAAAAAAGGCCAGCGGCAGGGGTAAGATGATGGCGGGGTGACATGAGACACTCCAAACCTGTATTTCCGGGCTACATTAAAAAACTGCTACCCAAACCCCACGGTTTGGCTTACCCTTTTAGCTGTATATAAATACAGTAGTCGCAAAAGACAACTATCGTGAAGGCATGTGAGGTGGTGAATGGCCGTCGAAGTGGTATACCGCAGCAGCCGAGATCTGGAGCGTTTGTTCATGGATAAAGCCGAAGCTGACCGTCATGACAAGATGCTTGAACTCGCTGAGTTGCTCGCAGAAGTGTTGCAAAAAGCCGTGCCGTCGTTGAGCGAGCAGCAGGTTGAAGAGGCCGGGATCTACATGGCGAAAAACCGCGATGTCTTTGCCAAGGCGTTCAAGAGCCAACCGGACGCGCTGTCCGAGTTGCTGAACCCGCCGGCGGAATAAAGTCCGAATTGAACAGGCCCTGAATCGATGATTCAGGGCCTTTTTAATGCGTGGGCTAGCGGTAAAGCAGGCGCTCGGCCAGTTCATCGGCGACCCGTGCAGGGGAGCGTTTTTCGGCCTGGGCGTGGGCGAAGATTTCGGTCAGGCGCGTGCCGATGTTCGACAGGTGCGCGGTGATGGTCGGCAGTTCGGCGCCGCTGTGCTTGAGGGCGACGTAGATCAGGCCACCGGAGTTGATCACATAGTCCGGGGCGTAGAGGATGCCGCGCCCTTCCAACTGGTCGGCGACTTGCAGGTTGGTCAGTTGCGCACTGGCGGAACCGGCCACGGCGGCGCAACGCAGTTGGCCGACGCTGTTGCGATTGAACACGGCGCCGAGGCCGCAGGGCGCGAGGATGTCGCAGGGGGTGCTGAGCAAGGCGTCATTGGCGATCGGGTGTGCGCCGAGTTGCTCCATGGCCAGTTGCACTTTGCCTTGGTCGATGTCGCTGACCAGCAGTTCGGCGCCGGCGGCATGCAGTTGTTCGGCGAGGGCGTAACCGACGTTGCCCAGGCCCTGGATCGCCACGCGCAAGCCTTCGAGATTGTCGCTGCCCAGGCGCGCCATCGCGGTGGTGCGGATGCCGGCGAATACGCCCATGGCGGCATGGGGCGCAGGGTCGCCGGCGGCGGTGGTGCTGGTGACGAAGCGGGTTTGCTGGGCAATGCAATCCATGTCGGCCACCGAGGTGCCGCTGTCGATGGCGGTGATATAGCGGCCATCAAGTTGCTCGACACATCGCCCGAAGGCTTCAAACAGGGCTGCGCGGCTTTCCACATGGGCGGGGCGCAGGATCACGGCGCAACCACCGCCTACCGGCAAACCCGCCAGGGCGGCCTTGTAGCTCATGCCTTGGGCCAGGCGTGCGGCGTCGGCCACCGCGCTTTCGTCGTCGGGATATGCGAGGTAACGACAACCACCCAGGGCAGGCCCCAGGCGGCTGTTGTGGATGGCTATGATCGCCTTCAACCCGGTCGTCGGGTCGATGCTTAGGTGCAGCGATTCAAGGCGGGTGCTGTGCATGAGAGCAAACATCGTCAAGCTCCCGAATCACTTCTGGTGTCGCCAAGTATAGGCCTGCGGCAGAAAACTGCCGAAGTGCGCGGGAATAAGCCACCCGGTTTTGCGGGGCCTGCGACATAAGCAAGTAGGATATCTCTCAAGCTACTGGACGAAAATTCTCAGCAAGGCTAAAACGGGAGCATCCGCCGGAGAATGCAATGAACCCCCGTCACGCCTTTTTCGCCTGCCTGGAACGTTCGCCCCCTGCGCTGTTTGAAGCTGCGCTGTGGATTGCGGCCGAGCATGACCCAACGGTGCAACCGCTGTTGATCCTGCAGGAGCTCAACGTGCTGCAACAGCAGGTCAGCCTGGGCATGCCCCTGTTGCCGGCGGATGAGCTCGGCCAGCCGTTGCTGCGACGCCTGAATGACCTGGGGTTCGCCCAGGATGACTTCACCCCGCTGCGCCCCGCCGCCGCGCTGCTGGACAAGGTGTTGCAGCGCAAGCGCGGGCAACCCCTGGCCATGGGGCTGATCGCGATGGAACTGGCGCAACGCCTGAATATCCCGATGGTCGGCGTCAACTTCCCCGGCCACTTCCTGCTGCGGGTACCCGGCGCCGATCACCTGCTCGACCCTTGCGGCGGCCGACGCCTGTACCCCAACGATTGCCGCGAACTGTTGCAACGCCAATACGGCCCCGACCTCAAGCTGCAGGCCGACCACCTGCGCACCGCCAGCCCACGCTCGATCCTGCAACGGCTGTCGCGCAACCTGCGCCAGTTGTACCTCTCCAATGACGACCCGCTGGCCGCCCTGGTCGACGCCGAGCGCGTGCTGGAACTGGGCCATGCCAGCGCCGCCGATTACCTGGCGCGGGCCAGCCTGTATCAACGCCTGGACTGCCCAAGCGCCGAGCGTTTCGACCTGGAGCACGCGCTGCTGCTCAGCGAAGACCCGATCCAGCGCCTGCGCCTGACCCAGCGGCTGGGCCACTTGCCGCCCAACTCAGTGATTCACTGAACACAACGAGCGCGTCTAGGGTGTATCAGGCTGGTTGGCAGGGTGCGCCTGGATAAACGCCGGATGCTGCGCCGCCAAAGCCGCCACCCGCCCGATACGCGGATACCCCGCCAACGCCACCTTGAAGCGCTCGGCGGCATACAGCTGCGGAATCAGAAACGCATCCGCCAGCCCCGGCTGCTCGCCAAAGCAAAACCCGTGATCGCCAATCAACTGCTCGACCGCGTCCAAGCCCTGGCTGATCCAATGACCGATCCAGGCCAGCACCTGGGTTTCATCGTGGCCCCACTGGCGCAACAGGTTCTGGGTGCTGGAGTTGTGCAGCGGGTGAATGTCACAGGCGATGATCGACGCCACCGCGCGCGCATGGGCGCGGGCTGCCAGGTCCCGGGACAGCAGCGGCACCTGTGGATAACATTCCTCCAGGTATTCGATGATCGCCGACGACTGGATCAACAGTTCGCCGTCATCGGTGTGCAGCGCCGGGACGCGACCTTGCGGGTTGATCGCCAGGTACTCCGGCTGGCGATGGGCGCCGCCCGCCGGCGCCACAAGGTTGACCGGCACGGCGGTGAAATCCAGGCCCTTGAGCGCCAGCGCGATCCGTACCCGGTACGACGCGGTAGACCGATAGTAAGTGTAAAGCTCCATCGCCCTGCCCCTCAGCGCGCCGCGACCACCGTGCCACGGCATTCGCCGAAGCCGATGGAGGCAAAACCGTCACGGCTGCAACGGCCGCGCAGGATGATTTCATCACCGTCTTCGAGGAATTTACGCACCTCGCCCGACGCCAGTTCAATCGGCTTCTTGCCGCCCTCGGTGATCTCCAGCAGGCTGCCGAACTGCCCCGGCTGCGGCCCGGACAAGGTGCCCGAACCGAACAGATCGCCGGCCTGCAACTGGCAGCCATTGACGCTGTGATGCGCAACCATTTGCGCCACGGTCCAGTACATGTACTGGGTGTTGCTCAGGGTCAGGCGCTGGGCCGGCAGGTTCTGTTCACGCATCGACGCCGTGGTCAGCAGCACCTCCAGCTCGATATTGAACGCGCCCGCCGCCTGATCGCGTTGATCCAGCAGGTACGGCAGCGGCTGCGGATCGCCTTCGGGACGAGCCGGTTGTGCCTGGCGGAACGGCGCCAGCGCTTCGGCCGTCAGCACCCACGGCGAGATGCTGGTGATAAAACTCTTCGACAGGAACGGCCCCAACGGCTGGTACTCCCAGGCCTGGATATCCCGCGCCGACCAGTCGTTGAGCAGGCAGAAACCGGCAATGTGCTCGGCCGCCTCGCCAATGGCAATCGAGTCGCCCATGGCATTGCCCTGGCCGATCCAGATGCCCAGCTCCAGCTCGTAGTCCAGCCGCGCGCAGGGGCCGAAGCTCGGCTCGGTCTGGCCGGCCGGCAGGGTCTGGCCTTTGGGGCGGCGCACCTCGGTGCCGGACGGGCGAATGGTCGATGCACGGCCGTGATAACCGATCGGCACGTACTTGTAGTTGGGCAGCAGCGGGTTGTCGGGGCGGAACAGTTTGCCGACGTTCTGCGCGTGTTCGATGCCGACATAGAAGTCGGTGTAGTCATTGATCTTGGCGGGCAGGTGCATCTGGCAATCGGCGGCGCGGTGCAGCACTTCGGCCTCGCGTGCTTGCAGCGGGCTGCCCTCCCCGAGCAATGCCAACAGGCGCTCGCGCAGGGCCACGCGCGGGCCACGGCCCAGCTCGAAGAACGCGTTCAACTGCCCGCCGGCAGTGGCATCGACGGCGCGCAGCGCTTCACCGTCAAACGCATCGCGGGCGGCCAGCAGGTCGAGAATGCAGTCGCCGATCGCCACGCCACTGCGCGGCGCCGCGCCGTTGATGCTGAACACCCCCAGCGGCAGGTTTTGCAGGGGAAAATCACGATGACCGTTGGCGCTGGTGACCCAACTGCGGGCGAGCGTTGATTGCGTCATGGGTTATCTCCGGTTCGGGTCGAAGGTGACGGGCAGCGAGGCCCAGCACGCATCATAAGCAGATTGTAGTTGCGGGCAGTCCAGGGCGAAGCGCGTCGGGCGCAGCACTTGGCTGGTCTCGAACATGAACGCCATGGTGTCATCGATCTTGTGCGGGGCCAGCTCGACATTGATCGCCTTGGTGCAGGTCTCGCCATCCGGGCCGTGGGCGCTCATGCAGCTGTGCAGCGAAGCGCCGCCGGGCAGGAAGCCTTCGGCCTTGGCGTCGTAGGCCCCCTGGATCAGGCCCATGTATTCGTTCATCAGGTTGCGGTGGAACCACGGCGGCCGGAAGGTGTTCTCGGCCACCATCCAGCGCGGCGGGAAGATCACGAAATCGAGGTTGGCCAGGCCATGCACGCTGGTGGGCGAAGTCAATACGGTGAAGATCGACGGGTCGGGATGATCGAAACTCACCGTGCCGATCGTATTGAACCGACGCAGGTCGTATTTGTACGGCACGTTGTTGCCATGCCAGGCCACGACGTCGAGGGGCGAATGGTCGAGTTCGCAGGCCCACAGTTCGCCGAGGAATTTCTGCACCAGGGTCGTCGGCTGCTGGCGGTCTTCGTAGTGGGCAACCGGGGTCAGAAAATCACGCGGGTTGGCCAGGCCGTTGCTGCCGATCGGGCCGAGGTCCGGCAGGCGCAGCGGGGCGCCGTGGTTTTCGGCGACATAACCGCGCGCCTGCGCATCCAGCAGTTCGACGCGGAACTTCAGGCCGCGTGGCAGCACGACGATTTCCAACGGCTCGACCTCCAGCACCCCGAGTTCGCTGGCGATACGCAAGCGGCCCTGCTCGGGCACGATCAACAGCTCGCCATCGGCGTTGAAGAACACGCGCTGCATCGAACGGTTGGCGCCGTAATGGTAAATGCTGATGCCCGACGGTTGCTCCGCCCCGGCATTGGCCGCCATGCCGACCAGGCCATCGATGAAGTCGGTCGGCTCGCTCGGTATCGCCAACGGGTCCCAACGCAGCCGATTCGGCGTCACCGCGCCCAGCGGCCCGCCGGCCAGTTGCCGCTCCAGTTTGACGAACGCCGGATGATGGGCCGACGGCTGGATGCGATACAGCCAGGTACGGCGCGCTTCACTGCGCACCATGGTGAAGGCCGTGCCGGAGAAGAGTTCGGTGTACAGGCCGTAAGGCGCTTTTTGCGGGGAGTTCTGGCCGACCGGCAGCGCGCCGGGCAGGGCTTCGCTGGCGAATTCATTGCCGAAGCCCGAGAGGTATTCGAGGTTCATGGATCATCCTCTGACGGAAGTTGTTTTTATCGTAATCCAGTTACGCATAACGTAATTTGATCACTGTCGACCGTCAAGCTATAAAGACGCCCACTCATCTCTCGGATTCCCGTTGCCCCATGGAAAAGCCCCGCGACACCGGTAAACAGAAAGTCCGCTCGGCCGAAGTGGGCACCGACATCCTCAAGGCCCTGGCCGAACTGTCGCCCTCCACCTCGCTGTCGCGCCTGGCCGAGCATGTGCAGATGCCGGCGAGCAAGGTTCACCGCTATCTCCAGGCCCTGATCGCGTCGGGCTTCGCCGAGCAGAACAGCGCCACCAACCATTACGGCCTGGGTCGCGAAGCGTTGCGCGTGGGCCTCGCCGCACTGGGCAGCATGGACGTGCTCAAAGTCGGCGCCCTGCCCCTGGCCGAGCTGCGCGACGAGTTGAATGAAACCTGCTTCCTGGCGGTGTGGGGCAACCAGGGCGCGACCGTGGTGCAGATCGAACCGGCGGTGCGCGCGGTCACCGTGGTGACGCAGTTGGGTTCGGTGTTGCCGCTGCTCAGTTCATCCACCGGGCTGGTGTTCAGCGCCTTTTTGCCAGCGCGGGAAACCATCGAATTGCGCGAGCGCGAGATCCAGGCGGGCATCGCCCACGCTCTGGCGGACGACCAGGCCTACGCCAGCGCCTGCGAACAGATCCGCGCGCGTGGCTTGCACTTTGTGCATGGCCTGCTGATGCCGGGTGTGGATGCGTTGTCGGCGCCGGTGTTCAACGCGGTCGGCCAGGTGGCGGCGGTGATGACCGTGGTCGGCCCCACCTCGCTGTTCCATGCCGATGAAGACGGCCCGGCGGCGCAGCGCCTGCTGGCGGCAACCCGGGCGGTGAGTTGGCGGATGGGCTACCAGCCCTGAGTCAGTCGTGCCATTGCGTCAGGGCGACCGCCAGGCGGTTCTCCAGAGCGCGGACCGGTGCGGCGTCGCTCAGGTAGTTGTTGCTGATCATCGAAAACACCAGGCGCCGCCCGTGGGCGTCGGTGAGGTAACCGCTCAATGACGACACGCCGCCCATGGAGCCGGTCTTGGCATGCAGGTTGTCTTGCGCCAGCGTGCCGCGCAGGCGATAACGCAGGCTGCCGCCGCTCATGCGCGCGGGGTTGCCGGCAATCGGCAAGGCGTTGTACCACGCGTCGAACCAGGGTTGCCTGGACGTCGCCAGCAGCAGGTCGGTGAGCGTCTGCGCCGACACCAGATTGCGCCGCGACAACCCCGAACCGTCCACCTGATTCAGGCTCGCCGGGTCCAGCCCCTGGCGCCGCATGAAGGCCGCCACCGCCGCCACGCCCGCCTGCGCGGTTCCGACGTTCGCGGTCTGGCGGCCCATGGCCTTGAGCAAGGCTTCGGACATGTTGTTGTTCGAAAGTTTGAGCAGCGGCGTGATCAGTTCCTGCAACGGTGCCGATTGATGCTCCGCCAGCAGCCGCGCCGTCGCCGGACTGCTGCCCCCGATCACTCGACGGCCCAGCACCTGGATGCCCTGCTGCGCCAATGCCTGTTCAAACAGATTGGCCACCAGTTGCGTCGGTTCCCACACACTCACCCATTGCCGACTGTGCTTGCCCGGCGCCAGCGCGCCCGTGAGTTGCAGCAGGTTGGTGCCGTGCTGGCGCGTGATCCCATAGCTGTTGCCGGGGCCGCTCACCGCGCGGTTGCTCAGTTGCACGTAATCGGTGGCCGGGCTGATCGCCACACTGACCGGCTGGCCGGGGCTCATGGGCGCGGTGGCGGTGACCATCAAGGTGCCCGCATCAAAATCAGAATTGGGTGACACGGTCAGCGCCGAAATCTGCGCGCCGTAGTAGGTGCTTTCATCGTCCTGAGCCCAATCCACGCCGAGGCGCTGTGCATCGAACCAGCTGTCGTCGAACACCAGGTCGCCCTGCACCTGACGCACGCCCTGGCTCGCCAGTTGCGCGGCGAGTGCCTGGTAATCGGCGAACTGCGTGGTCGGGTCGCCCAGGCCGCGCAGGTACAGGTTGCCGTTCAGGCGCTCGCCTTGCTGCGTGCCGCTGCTCAGCAGTTGGGTGGAAAAGCGATACTGCGGGCCCAGCACGTCCATCGCCGCCGCGGTGGTCAGCAGCTTGAGGTTGGAGGCCGGCACCAGCCGCGTGCGCGGGTTGTGTTGATAGAGCGTGTTGCCGCTGCGGGCGTCGCGCACCACGAGTGAAACCGTGGCGCCATTGAGGGCCGGGTCGGCCAACAGGCGGTCCAGGGTTGAAGGGCCGGCGGTCGGCGCAACGCTGGCGCAGCCCCCCAATAAAACGCTCAAGCCGACCAGCATCGCGCTGGTGTGTAACCCTCGTGCAAACCGCATCAATACCGTTTTCCGCAAAGCCGTCAGTGGCGGCAACGCTAACAGCTCATGCCGTTTGTGGCGAGAGAGCGTGCTCGCGCTGGGGGGCGAAGCGCCCCTGACAGGCTCGACCACTGCCCTCGCCGCCGGCTCAGAACTCCAGCGTGCTGGACACCGACACCTGCCGCGCATCCCCCATCGACACAAACACCCGGCTGGCCGCCGAGGTGTAGTAGGTGCGATCGAACAGGTTCTTCACATTGAGCTGGAACTTGACCTTCTGCCCGTCGATTTTGGTGTTGTAGGAGGCGAACACATCGGCCACGGTATAACCCGGCAGATTGAAGCTGTTATTCGCATCGCCTTCGCGCTGGCCGACGTAACGCGCGCCAGCACCGACGCGCAGATCATCCCCGCCGATCAGGCTGCCGACGTCGTACACCGCCGACAACGAACCGGTGTGCTTGGCCACGTTCTGCAGGCGCTTGCCTTGCAGCGCCGGGTCTTTGGTGACTTCGGCATCGGTATAGGCATAGCTGCCGATCAGACTCCAGCGCTCGCTGAGCTGGCCGCTGGCGTCCAGCTCCAGGCCACGGGAGCGCACTTCGCCGGCCACGCTGTAGACCGTGTCGACACCGGAGCCGACGGACACCAGCACGTTGCGCTTGGTGATATCGAACAGCGCCGCGCTGGCGGTGATGCGCCCCGGTATGTCGAGTTTGGTCCCCAGCTCCCAGGCCTTGGATTGCTCCGGCTGCAGGTCGCCCTGAAGCACGCTGCCATCGTTCAGCGCGGCAATGGTCGAGTTGGGTTTGAACGACTCGGTGTAGCTGCCGTAAAACGACAGTTCGTCGGTGTAGCGGTACACCAGGCCGGCACGCGGCACCCATTTCTGGCCATTGCCGTCGGTATTGGCCTTGAACGGCACGCCTTTGCCGGCGTATTGGTCGTACATCTGATAGCGCGCGCCACCCACCAGAATCCACTGGTCGGTCAGGTGAATCGCATCCTGGAAGAACAGTGAGTCACTGCGCAGCAAGTCGGTCTGCGCGCTGTCCTTGGCGCTCACCGTGGTGCCTTGCACATCGTTGCCATACACCGGATTGACGTAGCTGAAGGCACTGCGCTGCGCCTGGCGGATCAGTTCGGCGCGATAGATCTTGCGGTACTCATCGTCGAGGCCGAACACCAGGTCATGCTGCATGCCGCCCAGCTTGACCTTGCCTTCCAGGCTGGCCGTGGCGAAGCGGTCGGTGGTCAGTGCGCCACGCGTACCGTCCATGCTGCGAGTCAAGGTGCCGTCGGCATTCACCGAGGCGACGCGCACCTGGCTGGCGTCATAGGTTTCGCGGTTCCAGCTGTAGCCGACGTGCGCCTTCCAGTCGTCGTTCAGGTCGTGATCGGCCTCCAAGCGATACAGGTCGGAGCGGCCTTCCATGTTGTTGAACGGCTCATCCAGGCGCCGGGTGGCGGGGATGTCCAACGGGTGATTGGTCTTGGGGTCGATGGCGGTGCCGCGGTCGAACGGCGAGAGAAACTCGCGGTGTTCGTAAGCGAACACCACCTGGGTGGTGTCGCCATACCAGGCCAGGGATGGCGCGATCAGGCTCTCGCGGTGAGTGCCGTAGTTGCGCCAGTAATCTTCGTCCTCGTGGTCGACGATCAGGCGATACGCCAGCCCGCTGTCGCCGATGGGCCCCGTGGTGTCGAGGTTGCCGCCGCTGCCGTTCTTGCCGTTGCCGAAGGTCGAACCGCGGACGGTCAAGGAGGTGGACTGCAGCAACTGCGGCTTTTTGCTGACGATATTGACCACGCCGCCCGGGTCCTGGATGCCATACAGCAGCGACGACGGGCCCTTGAGCACTTCAACCCGTTCGGCCGTAGCGTTCAGCGCCCGGCCCTGCACCACGGGCATGCCGTCCTGCATGATCGAACCGTTACGGTTGTCGCCAAAGCCGCGCAGCATCACCGCATCCTGGGTGCTGCCGAGAGTGTTGGCCTGGGTGATGCCGCTGATATTGGCCAGGGCGTCATCCAGGTTGCGCGGTTGTTGATCACGCAGCACTTGGGCGGGCACTACGTTGACGGTTTGCGGGGTCTCCAGCAGCAGGCCACGGGAACGCATGACCGAGCTGGTGGGTGGCGGCTGGTAGCTGGTGCTGTCGGCGGGTTCGGCGACCGCGCTGATGGTGGTGGCGCCCAGGTTCAGCGCGCCGTCGCTGGGCACGGGCTCCAGGGCCAGGGTGCGGGCGTCGATCTGGCGGAAGGTAAAACCGGAGCCGCCCAACAGGCGTTGCAAGGCCTGGGTCGCGCTCATCGGGCCGCTGACGGCCGGGGCATTGAGGCCGTAGGGGGCTTCGTCGGTATAGATCACACTGAGCCCGGTGACCCGGCTGAAATCGCTGAGCGCCTGGGGCAGCGGCTTGGCCGCCAGGGCAAAGTTGAACTGGGCACTTTGTTGTTCCTGCGCCTGCGCCACACTCAGGGGCAGCAGTGCCAGCCCCGATACCGTCAAGACCGAGGCTCCCAGCCACTGTTTAACCCAACCGCCCGCCGTCGATTTCATGCTTGTGAGCACCCGTGTAGAAAACGCTGTTAATGCGAATAGATCGCAGTTTCAAGCACTACACGGATGGGCGTCGGGTTTACCTCACCTCCGGTTGAAAATAATCCGGTTTTATTGCGCCTGAATGCAAAAACCCAGGCGCGGGAAGTGAACATGCACGGTGCCGCCGCGTTCGTCGGTACGGCGCAGGATCAGTTCTTCGCGGCCGGCAAACAACAACTCACCGAGCACCGGGTCGGTGCCGTAGTCGGTGGCCGCAATGCTCACCTGCTGGCCGGCCGTGAAGCCATTCAAGTCCTCGAACACTTCAGCGGGCAACGCCGCCGGGGTGGCGTGACGCGCTACGTCAAGGGCTTGCTCGGTGCTCATCTCGGTGGCGGTGCCATGGCCAAAGCTCAGCACCCGGTCGAGCCAGGTGGCAACGGCGGGATGTGCGTCAACCAACGGCGCGGTCACCACCGAGCCTTTGAGGAACCACAGCGGATGGGCCAGGGCAAAGTCGGCAATCGAAGGCTCACCGAACAGAAAATCTCCCTCTTGATGCTGCAATTGCTGGTCGATGCGGCTGATGATCGCCGGCCATTGATGCTTGGCCTGCTCCAGATGCAGACGGGCTGCGGTGCCGCCGCTGAACAGCTTGGCACGATCGGCCACCAGCACTTTGAGCATTTCGGGCGGCACTTTGGCGAACTTGGCCGCCAGGGATTCGGGCTGGAATACCAAGGCCACGGCATGGGCAAACACCACCGAATCGGCCCAGGCGGCGAACCCCTGGGCGACCAGTTCCAGGCCTTGGGGAAACAGCGCCGGCCCGGCTTTTTCCTGTTCCAGGCGGTGCGCGATCAGTGCTGTGTCACAGTAGATGTCGGCGCCGATCTGCAGCACCGGAGTCTTGCGATAGCCGCCGGTGAGGGCGATCAGGTCAGGCTTGGGCATCACCGGCGAGATCAGCACCGAGCGCCAGGACAAGCCCTTGAAGCCCAGGAGCAGGCGGGCTTTTTCCGCGAAAGGGGATTGCGGGTAGTGGTGCAGGATCAACTCAGACATGCCAGGCTCCGCTCAATTAAATGAGCATTCAGCTTAGCCTGCAAAATCACGCGTGGGTGAAATAGGCCCCCATCAATCAGGTCAATGAGCCACTCGCCGCTAGGCATTCTTTGGCGCTCTTCTTCAATTTCTTGATCAAGCGTTCCTGGCGCAGCGCCTCGCCCTTGCTCGCACACTGCTCGGTGTACACCAGCGCGACGGCGGGGCTGGAGAGGAAAAACCGCGCGCCCTTGCCGCTTTGATGGGAGGCAAACCGGCGCAGCGGATCATTGCTGATGCCGCAATACAGCGAGCCGTTGGCGGCACGCACCAGGTACACGAACCAGGGCTTGGGTTCAGGAAGATCAGTCACGGGTCGATTCGGCAAACCAGAGGAGCGCCAATCTTATCAACGACTGGCCTGAAATGCCCTCAGGCCTTTGAGCGCCTGGGCGCGCACGGCGTTTTTCAGCGCGGGCGACCAGCCCAGCAGCAGCCCCTTGAGGCCCAGGGCCTGGCGCGACCAGCGCCACAGGTCGAAGTGGTCGTGGTGTTCGCAGATCTTGCCGTCGCGAAACACGAAGCGTGCGCCGATGTCGTTGACCACCGTGTTGCCGGTCGCGCTGAACAGGTACGTCGCCACCCAGTGGGCGCTGCCGGTGGTGTCATCGCTGCGCACATGGTCGAAGGTCAGGGAAAAGTCCTTGGCCCGCGTGGTGAGCATGCGCCACATATCCCCGGCATCGCGCCCGCGCAGCTCGCCGAACGCCGGGTCGCTGAACACCACGTCGTCGGTGTAGCAGGCGGCCATGGCTTCGGCATCCAGATGTTGGAAGGCCGTATAGAACTCGGTGATCAGGACGTTGTGGGCATCACTCATGGGCAACATTCGCACGATGGTCAGGGGTGCTGAACGATAATCCTCGTAACACGGGAAAGCCATGGTTATTCGTCACGAGAATAAGTGATGCCTGGCGGGGTTAAAGGTAGATAACGTCCAAAGTGGCGCTGCCGTCTATCTGGATTTCTTCCTCACCCGGCAGAGAGTCTTTGGGCGCGAGGACTGTACTCAACATCAGGTCTGTCTTAAGGGTCGTCACTGCCACGGGAATTATATTACCGTTACTCACGGTGCGCAGCCAACGTGGTTGCCACGTTGCGTTATCGGCAGCAAACCACGTCTCTTTATCGATGGACTCAATCACGACTCTCGGTTGTTCGTCGGCTGTCACATCGTTCATCTTAAGTTCGTACCTGCCGATCTTTTGCCCACCACTTGCCAAGCCCAAACCATACACGGTGAGCGGGTCATGTGACGGTGATTGAACAGCCGCAGTTCCGGCTCGATTGTCCAGACTCCTGACTGCCATCAAAGTCGGCGCGTCACAAGTAACCTCCAAGTTTATCGTCGCCGCTGGCAGTACCATCTCCCCCAGTCTAGGAAAATCGTTGATCGAGATCTTCCCATAATCCACCGTACCGGCATCAGATAAAGTTGGCGTACAGGCCGACGGAATGATAGTACCGACCACGCTGATATCCACACTGGATGCGGCCATTACATTAGAAACACCGGCCAGTAAAAACGCGGCGGCAACAAGTACACGGGACGGTTGCATAACAGGCTCACTTTCGGTCATTACTTGATGAGCCAGGCAAGCGCACAGACGCGCTTACTTTAACTCGCCAGCAAGACAAAACTATTAGAATGAAGTGTATGCCCCGACCAAACAATGCCAGGACAGCCATCGCAAGTTAAGGGATAACTCATTCAAACTTAATACAAGTAATACGATACTCAGACACTGCCTGACTCACTCTAGCACCGTCATGAAACTGCAACTTTCTACGGCACCATGCCCGCCGCACGCGCATAAGCGAACAAATCCACATCGGTGGAGATGCACAGCCGGGTCATCGCGGTGCTTTTCTGCTTGCTGATGGTCGAGATGCTGCGGTTGACCCGCGCCGCGATCTGGCTGACGGTCATGCCGCTGGCGAGCATCCGCACCACTTCGCGCTCTTTGCCGGACAACTGCGGCACGGCTTGCTGATTGCCCGTCCCGGCCTCCGCCAGTTGTGCGCGCAGACACTCGCTGACGAAGGTGCGCCCTTCACTGACGGCGGCAATCGCCAGGGGCAGTTCGCGGGCCGACGCGCTTTTGGCCAGGATCGCCCGCGCGCCCTGGGCAAACGATTCGCGCAACGTGGCGACATTGGCAAACATGGTCACCAGAATCACCGGCAAGTCCGGGTGCCGGCGCCGCATCAGGCCGAGCAAGCCATAGCCGTCGGCTTGCTGGTTACCCGGCATGGCGAAGTCCGTCACCAGGATATCGCACGGGGTGCTGTCCACCAGCGCCAGCAACTGATCCGGGCCGTCGGCCTCGGCGACGACTTTGCACCGGCCATTGGCTTCTATCACCACTTTCTGCCCGATACGCACGATGGGATGATCGTCAGCAATAATTACGCGAAGCATGAGCACCACCATGATGGCAACTTGAATCCGCGCAAAATACTCCCGGATCGGATCGGCAACAACCGCCCCCAAACGCCGTAATGGCAGATAGCCCAGCAATCCCTGGGAGCAGAATTTTACCCCACAGAAAAAAAGGAAATTGCCCACTCTGAAGACCTACAGAAGCCATCGGTCTTAGCTGTCATCCTTTTCCTAACAGCGACAAATATTTCAGATACCCCATCAAGTCGCTGCGCAAGGCGAGCAAGCGCTGAAGGTGCATGGCCACGCCGTCGCGGTTGATCGCCTCGATCAACTGATGACCGCGCATTTCCAGCGGTGTGGCGCCGAAGAACGCCACGCTGCCGATCAAGCGGTGCAAATGCTCGACCGTGGCCTGCGCTTGCAGGCCGTCGGTGGCCTGGGCCAGCGCATGCAGATCGAGCTCGGCCTCATACACCAGGCTCGCCAGGATGCCGGGCAGCGCCTCGCTGCAGCCGAACAGTTGCCCCAACCGGCCGCGACTCGGCCAGCGCCCCTCCACCGCCGTGACCGGCTGCGCGGTCTCGCTGATACGCGGGCCGGGCAGCCAGTCGCCGAGGACTTGGCGCAGTTGTTGAAAGGTCACCGGTTTGGCCAGCCAGGCATCCATGCCCGCAGCCTGGCACTGCTGGATTTCGCGCGCGCCCAGCTTGCCGGTGAACGCGATGACCGGCACGCGCTCTGCGCCGTCGCGCAGTTCGCGGCGGCGCAGTTCGCGGGTCATGGCATAGCCATCCATCACCGGCATTTGGCAGTCGCTGAAAATCAGGTCGGCGCGGCTGACGTCCAGAATCGCCAGGGCAGCCTGGCCGTGCGCGCACACTGCAAATGCCAGCCCCAGCCGCTCCAGCATCGCGCCCATCAGCAGGCAATACGCGGGATGATCGTCTACCAACAACACCTTGAGCTCACGCCAATGCCGGGTTGACGCCGGCTGTGCGGCCAGGTCATCCCCTGCTCGGTCGCCTGGGATAGGGCCTGATGACATGACTACCTCAAATTCAATAAGCGCACGGCGCGGGGATCGGCAACCTCAATGGCCGACAGAACATCCGCCGACATAGGTACCGGGTACGGCACGCAACACGCCTGGCTGTTCGAATGTGCTGTGAAGATGTATCGGCCGGAACGCTATTTGAATTAGGCCGCCTGCGCGATACAACAACTACGAAACCCTTATATTTCCTACACACAAAAAAACGAGTTCCGACAAGTCGATTGGGCGTGTGCGACATCCGCCCATTGTCGTATTTGTTGTATTTGCCCGACGCCCTCCCCCCGATAGATTGCCCGGCATCCCCAGAGCGGGACGCGACCGGCCACTCCAGGCGGTCGCCACCTAGTTACCGACGGGTCCCCCCTTGCCCCTCGGCAATCAGCTTTGCATCGGAAGCTCGATCACATGAAAAAGCCCTTAGCCGCATTCACCGCCGTCATCGCCCTTGTCGGCAGCGGTATGACCTTCGCCGCCAGTACCGTGGAATTGACCGTCAAAGGCGTGATTACCCCAAGCGCCTGTACACCGACGTTGTCCGCCAGTGGTGTGGTGGATCACGGTAAGGTCTCGGTAAAAGACCTCAACCTCGACAGCCCGACCAGCCTGCCCACCGCCAGGCTGCAACTCAATGTGGACTGCGAGGCCGCAACCCTGTTTGCGTTGCGCACCACCGACAACCGCGCCGGGTCGTCAATCTACGGTTTCGGCTACGGCCTGGGCCTGATCAACAACCTGCAGAAAATCGGCACGTTCTGGCTCTCCCTGAGAAATCCGGTGGCCGACAACGTCGCCGTCGAGCCCATCGAGTCATTGGATGGCGTGAGCTGGCAAGCCATTGACGATGTGGTTTGGCAAAACCCGTACATGGCGGCGTTTGGCGACAGGTCGAACGGTCAGGATCCCAAGCCGATCCCGATCAAGAACGTGATCAGCGAGCTGGTGATCGACACCCAGATCGCCGCCGCCAACAGCCTGGACTTGAGCAACGAAGTGCTGATCGACGGCTCCGCCACGATCGAGGTCAAGTACCTGTAACTCATCATCCACGCAGGGCATTGCCCAGAGAGGTTGTTCATTTCATGGATAAATATTTCCCCGCATTGTTGGCGAGTCTGCTGCTGGCGAACGTGCCCAGCGCTTTAGCCAGCAGCCAGGCCGAGCTGAGCGTGAGCGGCGTAATTACGCCCAAAGCCTGCACGCCGGGCTTGGCTGAAGGCGGCACCATCGACCACGGAAAGGTGACCGTGCGCGACCTCAACCAAGACCGAGACACGTTGCTGCCGCGCAACACCCTGCACCTGAACGTGCGGTGCGAAGGCTCGACGCTCTTCGCCATGACCACCATCGACAACCGCCACGGCACATCGGTGATCCCCAACCACCACGGCCTGGGCACGACCCCCAACGACGAGAAACTGGGCAGCGTTTCGCTGAGTTTGAGCAACCCCATGGCGGACACCATGGCCGTGCGAACCATCGTGTCGCTGGATGGCGGCACCACGTGGACCCCCGGTACGCAGTTGGGCCACCTCAACCTGCTCGCGGTTGCCGCAATGGACAACCCCACTCAGCCAATGGCCGTGACGATCTTCGACGCAGACATTGTGCTCTACACCCGAATTGCCCGTGCCGATGGCCTGACCCTCACCGACGAAGTCCTCGTCGACGGGCACACGACCCTTGAGATGAGGTACCTGTAACAGCGTAAACCCCTGGCCCCCCTGTATTCCTATCCATCCCTGGAGCTTCACCCGTCATGAAAAAGCTACTGCGTACCAGCGTTACCGGCGTACTGATCGGCTGCGCTTTCCCGGTGCTCGCCGCCTCCACCGTTGACCTGACCGTCAAGGGCCTGATTGTGCCCTCGGCGTGCATGCCGAGCCTGTCGGCCGAGACCATCGACGTCGGCCGGGTCTCGGTCAAGGACCTTAACCTGGACACCCGGACCCAACTCACCCCGGTCACCCTGCAAATGGGCATCGACTGCGAAGCCTCGACCCTGTTTGCCCTGACGGCCACCGACAACCGCACCGACTCGGCAAACAGCATCATCGAATATGGCATCGGTAAGACCAGTGCCGGTCAGCGTATTGGCGGCTACCTCATGTTCCTCGACCAGGGCGTCGCCGATAACACGCCCGTCGGGATGATCCGGTCGTCGGACAACGGCACCACCTGGAACTCTATGCGGCCAGACATGGGCTGGCAAACCAATCAATGGATCTCGATCCAAGAGATCGGCGCGGCGCGGGTGCCTGTGCCGGCCCAGAACACGCAGGTGGCGCTCTCGGTCAAGCCATTCATCCTGCCGGCCCAGGGCCTGACGATTACCGAAGACACGGTGATCGACGGTTCGGTCACGGTCGAAGTCCTCTACCTGTAACGCCACCGCCTTGCCCGATGCCCGTACCACCCGTTCAACACCAGGTAACTCAAGCCATGAACCTGCTTACTCGCTTGCCGGCCCTCACCCTTCTGTTGGCGGCAGCGCCCTTGGCCTTCGCGCTCTCGAGCGTGGAGTTGGACGTCAACGGGCGAATCACCCCCAGCGCGTGCAGCGTATCGCTGTCGGACAACGGCCTTGTCGACCACGACAAGATCCTGGCGACGACGTTGCATCCGAGTGAGTTCACCGTGCTGCCGAACCAGCAGATGGGCTTGAGCATCAGTTGCGAAGGCCTGGTGTTGTTCGCCCTGGTGGGCATCGACAACAAGCGCGAGTCATCGCTGGCGCCGGATTATTTTTATGGGCTGGGCATGAACCCCCATGCCCCCGACGAACGCCTCGGGTCGGTCAGCCTGTCGTTGCGCGGCCCGGTAGGCGATTCGCAGCCGATGCAAACCCTGACCTCATCCGACCAGGGGGCTAGCTGGAAACCCGAACCTAACATGTACCCGCGTCTGTTGATGGGCTTTGCCCGGGCCGGCGATACGCTGCCCGCGCCGATCCGGCAATTGGTGGCGTCCCTGCGGGTCGACACCTCGATCAGCCCGGCCAACACCTTGACGCTCCACGAAGAGGTGCCCCTCGATGGCTCGATCACGCTGGACCTGCGTTACCTCTGACACCGTGCCGTCGGCGCCCCGGTCACCCACCGCGCGCATGTCGGCCCATTTGAAGCGCCCTGTATAGAAGAGCCCTGTTATGAACTCGTTTTTTTCCGTTTGGCGCTGGCTGCCGCGTCTCTGCTGCGTGGCACTGGCCGTACTCGGTGCAACCGTCGCGCGTGCCGACGGCATGGTCCCGGACACCTCGGTGGTGATCGTCAACGAGGCCGATGGCGAGGCCACGGTCTCGGTCACCAACACTGACACCAAAATGGCCTTGCTGCACGTCACCCTCGAAAACATCCCCGAGGACAGCGACACGCTGCTGTTCGTGACTCCACCCCTGACCCGCGTCGAGGCGTCCAAGAGCCAGTTGGTGCGCTTCATCCTGCAAACCCAGGCGCCGCTGCAAACCCAGCGCCTCAAACGGGTGATTTTCGAGGGCATGCCCGCCCAGCGCGACCCGGCCCAGCTCGGGCGCGCGCAAGTGGGCGTGACCGTGCGGCAGAACCTGCCGGTGATCATTCATCCCAAGGGGCTGGCGCCGAATCGCACGCCGTGGCTGGGCCTGCAATGGACCTTGAAAGCCGACCAGCTCAGCGTCCACAACCCGTCCCCGTATGTGGTGCGCCTGGCCCAGGAGCTGCAACTGCTGCCCGGCAATGCTTCGGCGATGCTGCCGCGCACCTATGTGCTGCCCGGTGAAACGCTGACCGTCACCGCCAGCGGCGCCGGCGCCGGCGCCGGCGCCACCAGCGTGCGCCTGCAACCGGCCACGGTGTATGGCTTTGCGGTCGCGCCCCACGACGCGCCCATAAGCCTGTGATGCAACGGCGCCCAGGGACACGACGGCGCCACTATCACGAAGTGGCCACCCACTGAAGGCCACCGGGAAGACCTGACGCGATAGGGAATCACGCCGGGTACTTCCATCATCCGAGTGCATTTGTGTGAACACAGTCATCCATTACCGTGACGGCAAAGCCGTGCCCGGCGTTTCACCGCGCCTGGCATTACTGGTGCTGACGCTCAGTCAGGGGTTGCTGACGAACCTGGCATGGGCAGAGCAGTCGTCGACAGGTTCGTTTGATCCACAGACCCTGCTCCAGCGCGGCATCGATCCCGAACTCGCCAGCCTGCTGATGCAGACCCCGCGTTTTACCCAGGGGCGCCATGCGCTCAACCTGACGGTCAACGGCCAGCGGCGCGGGCGCGTCGATGTCAGCGTGGATCAGCACGGCGCCACATGCTTCGACCCGCCGCTGCTGGACGCCGCGCAGTTGGTGACACCGTCTTCGGGCCCGGCAGAAGAAAGCAGTTGTTATGCCTTTCTCGAGCAATACCCACAGACCGTGGTCGAGCACGACCCAGCCAACCTGAGCCTGAACCTGGTGGTGCCCACCCAGACGCTGCGCCCGCTCACCCAGGACATTTCCGGCTATCAGACCGGCGGTTTCGCGGCGCTGCTCAACTACGACGTGACCGGCCTGTACAACCATTACCGCAACGATTCCAGCCGCTTTGGCTCGGCCAATACCGAGGTCGGCTTCAATGCCGGCGACTGGATCGTGCGCAGCCGCCAGGTACAGACCTGGCAGGACAGCCGCTCAAGCACCACCCATCTGGACGCCTACGCCCAGCGCACCTTCGCCAGCCACCAGGCGGTGTTGCAGGCCGGGCAGATCAACCTCTACAACCCGGTGCTCGCGGGTGCGCCAATCACCGGCGTGCAGGTGCTCACCGAACAGGCCCTGCAGGATCAGAACCAGGGCGCGACCATCAACGGCATCGCCAACGGCCCGGCGCAGGTGGAAGTGCGCCAGAACGGCGCGTTGATTCACTCCACAGTGGTGCCCGCCGGCCCGTTCAGCTTGAGCAATGTACCGCGCCTCAACGGGCGCTCCGACGTCGAAGTCACCGTCAAGGAAAGCACCGGCGAGGAACGGCGCTTTACCGTGCCCGCCGCCATGCTCGGCCTGGGGCTGGCCCGCGCCCGGCTACTCGGTGGCGGCCGGGCGGGTGCGCAATATCGGCGACGGCCCGGGCGCCGAACCCTGGGTGCTGAGCGCCGGCTGGAGCGCCGCGCCGCATCCGCAGCTCAGCTTCGGCAGCGGGCTGTTGGCGGCCGCGGATTATCGCTCGGCGGGCCTGAGCCTGGGCCTGTTGCCGCTGCCGGACAGTCAGGTGCAAGTGGCCGTGGTCGCCTCCGAAGCCTCGCGGCGCACCCAGGAACGCGGGGTGCAGACCGACCTGTCGTGGTCGCACAAACTGAGTGAGCGCTGGGCCTTCACGGCAGCCAATTCCTGGCGCACCCAGGGCTACCGCGACCTCACCGAATCGACCTACATCGCCGACACCCGCGAGCAGCAACGCGCGCGTTACCGCGACCAGCAGAGCGCCACCAGCTCGTGGTCGCACCCGTGGCTGGGCGCCTTCAGCGCGGGGGTTTCCCGTTCGTCCTCGTTCCAGGGCGACAGCAGCAGCCGCGCCCTCGCCTCCTGGGGTACGCAGGTCGCCGGTATGTCGATTTCCACCACCGCCGAATGGCACATGGGCGGGCGTCGTTACAACGACGACAGCCTGTACCTGACGGTCAGCCTGCCCCTCGGCGAAAGCCGTCGTGGCCGCGCCTGGGTGCGCAATTCCGGCGGCGAGCACCGCACCGGGATGGGGCTCAACGAGCAGATCAACGACCACTTGGCGTATCGCGTCGGCGTCGAACATGACACCCGCGACCGCGAAGTCGAATCGTCCCTGGGCGTGTCGGCCCTGCCGTTCTACAGCCAGTTGGACTTCAACTACACGCGCGCTGACGCCGAACGCTCCAGCTACCAGGGCGGCGCACGCGGCGGGATGGTGCTGCACGCCGACGGGTTGACGTTCTCGCCCTACCCGGTGCGCGACACCTTTGCCGTGCTGGCGGTGGGCGACATGCCCGGGATCAAGGTCAACACCCCCAGCGGCCCGGTGTGGACCGACTGGCAAGGCCAGGCCGTGGCGCCTCAGCTCAGCGCTTATGGGCGCAGCCCGCTGGAAGTCCACACCCGTTCGCTGCCGCGCAATGCCGACATCCACAACGGGCTTGCGGTGGTATCGGCAGGCCGCGGCGCGGTGGACCGCATCGAGTTCGGCGTGTCGCTCACCCGGCGTGCGCTGTTGACCCTGGACACCCCGATGCCACGCGGCTCGACCGTGACCACGGAGGACGGCGAGTTCATCACCCTGGTCCAGGAAGGCAACCAAGTGTTCTTGCCCGACGTGCTCGACACCCGCCCGCTATGGATCAAGGCCCCTGACCAGCCGCGCTGCCACTTGCGCTTTGAACTGCCGGCCAAGGCCGACCCCCACGTGTATTTCGAAACCGCACCGGCCCGCTGCCAGCGACCTTGAGGACCCCAATATGAAGCTTCAACACAGCCTGGCAGCCCTGCTGCTGTTCGCCGGCACGGCCCTGGCCGAGGACGACTGCCGCCTGGACCTGAGCGAATCGCGCCTGGATTTTGGCCTGATGAACCGCGCCGTCGCGTCAGCACCGGCAGCGGAACACCTGCTCGGCGAACGGCGCCTGTCCTTGACCTTGAACTGCCCGCAACCGGCTGACATGAGCCTGTTCTACCGCGCCCTGGCTGCCGGCACCGAGCGCTTGCGCTTGGGCGACGGCGGCAGTTACCGCGTGCAAGTGCATGACGCGGTGCTCGATGGCCACGCGGTGCAACTCGGCTTGCTCGCCGGCCCAGGCCAGGCGCCCGCGCAAATCGGCACGAGCCTGGCGTGGCGCGCCGACCACGGCATCGTCCCGCTGCACGACGGCCAGCCCGCCACCGGGCGCAGTTTTGCCGCGCAACTGCAGGTGAGTGCGTGGGCGCGGGACGAAGCGATCCGCGTGCGCGATGCCGAAACCTGGGAAGCCTCGGCGCAGGTGGACGCGCCCACCTCCGGGCGTTCACGGGAATTGCAGCTGCAAGCGCGCTTCGCACCGACGGCCTGCACGCCCACCCTGACCAACAACGGCACGGTGGACTTCGGCAAGTTGTCGGTCAGCGACTTGCACCGCGACAAAGACACCGCCCTGCCCGCCCGCGCGCTGAGCCTCACGGTCAGCTGTGACGGCCCGACTCCGTTTGCCCTGGTCATGCACGACAACCGCGCCGGCTCAGCCACCGGCGGCATCGATGAAACCGCCTACGGCCTGGGCCTGGATGCACGCGGGCAGAAAGTCGGCCGTTATTACCTGCTGGCCGACCCCGCCCAGGCCAGCGCCGACAACCTGCCCCAGCTGTATCGCACCGACTCGACCACGGGCGGCGCCGCCTGGAGCAGCGCCAGCGCCAGCGCGATCCCCTTGGGCGCGCGCAGCCTCCTCGGGTTTACCGCCACGGCCGGCAGCACCGAAGGCCCGAATGCCCTGCAAAACCTCAACGCATTACTCAGCCTGAAAGCCTTCATCGCGCCGCTCGACAGCCTGGACCTGCGCAGCGAAGTGCGGCTCGACGGTTCGGCGACCCTGGAAATCACCTACTTCTAAGCCCCTCGGAGCCTCCCATGATTGCTCGCTACCTGATCCTCGTGCCCCTGTTGTTCAGCCAACCGGCGCAGGCCGCCGCCCCCGTCGACCTGAACGTCAACGGCCGGATCATCCCGGTGTCCTGCGCGCCAAGCCTGTCGGCCAACGGCGTGGTGGATTTCGGCAAGATCGCCCAGCAAGACCTCAACCTCACGACCGGCACGCGGCTGCCGGTCAAGTCCCTGAACCTGACGGTGATCTGCAACGGCCCGGTGCGTTATGCCTTGCGCATGCACGACAACCGCGACGGCTCGGCCCACGTCAACAGCGAGATTTATTACGGGTTGGGCCTGGACAACAGCGCGAACAAGATCGGCGTGTACTCGCTGACGTTCGATCCGCAGCAGACCGTGGTGGGTGGCGTGGCCGAGGTCCACGGCACCGAGTCCACCACCGGCGGCGTGGCCTGGCGCGCGGCCAACCGCAACCCGATCAATATCGGCGCCAAGAGCCTGCTGGGCTTCACCGACACCGCGGGCAGCACCGCCGGCCCCATGGCGATCCAGAACCTGACCAGCACGCTGAGCCTGGAGACGGTGATCAACGCCAAACAGAACCTGGACCTGAGTACCGACATCCTCATGGACGGTTCGGCGACGCTGGAGGTGGAGTACCTCTAGACTTTCTCGCTGCTGACCTCGACGTACCGCGCGCGCCCCGCACCGAGGCCAGCGACGATGGCGCCCAGGCCGATCACCGCGAAGACCCAGCCGGTGGCGGCCCAGCCGCCGGTCCAGTCGTGAATCAGGCCCACCGCGAGCGGGCCCAGGGACGCCAGGGTGTAACCGAAGCCCTGGGCCATGCTCGACAGGTTGGCGGCCACGTGGGCATCCCGCGAGCGCAGCACGATCAAGGTCAGCGCCAGGCTGAACGTACCGCCCTGCCCCAGGCCCAGCAGAATCGCCCAGCCCCACAGCCCGTCGAGGGGCGCGTACAGGCAGCCCATCAGCCCGCCGAGGGTCAGCAGCATCACCACCACGATGGCCAGGCGCTGGTCCTTGCCGCGCGTGGCCAGCCAAGGCGCGGTGAGGGCGCTGAGCAGTTGCACGATGATCGAACCGGACAGCGCCAGCCCGGCATCGGTGGCGCTCAGGCCGCGGTCGATGAGGATCGACGGCACCCAGCCGAACACGATGTAGGCCAGGGACGATTGCAGGCCCATGTACAAGGTCACTTGCCAGGCCAGCGGATCGCGCAGCAAGCCCTTCACCCGGTAGGCGACGCGATGCGCGCCGTGCTTCTGCCCGACTTGCGGCAACCAGCACAGCGCGGCCAGCAACGCCGGCACCATCCAGAAGCCCAACCCGATGCTCCAACGGTTGCCGAAGGAGTCGCTCAAGGGCACCGAGGCCCCCGCCGCCAACGCCGCGCCCAGGCACAGCGCCATGGTGTAGACCCCAGTCATCGCGCCCGCCTGCCTGGCGAAGTCGCGCTTGACGATACCGGGCAACAACACGCCGATGATGCCGATGCTGGCCCCGGCGATCAGGCTGCCAACAAACAGCCCGACCTCACCGAACGCACTGCGCAGCAGAATACCGCCGGCCAGCGTCAACAAGATCCCCAGCACCACCCGCTCGGCACCGAAGCGCCGCGCAAGGAGCGGCGCCAGCGGCGCGAACAGGCCCAGGCACAGCACCGGCAAGGTGGTCAGCAGACCGGCCCTGGCCGCCGACAAGCCCAGGCTGGCCGAGACCTCACTGAGCAGCGGCGACAGGCTCGACAGCGCCGGGCGCAGGTTCAGCGCCACCAGCACCAGGCCCAGCAGCAACAGCCATGGCCGGCTCGTCGGCGGGGGGCTGTGCTGGACTGCATCGTCGTCGGCCTCGGCGTCGATCAGCAATTCTTCCAACTCAGGCGTGCGTGGGGCGTCAGGGTTCATTGATCAACTGCCGGCAAAGGGATTTGGCGCGCTCCGGGTCTTGCTGCGCTACGGCATCAAGCAGGGCGGTGTGCAGGTCGAACACCGCCTGGCGACGCGGCGAGATGTTCAGGGTCTGGCGCAGTTGCGCGCCGATGATGCTGGAAAAGTACCGGTACAACTCGCTCAACGCCGGGTTGTGCGCCGCGTCCACCAGCCGTTGGTGGAATACCAGATCGGCGCTGATGTAGGCCTCCAGCTCACCGTGATACAGCGCGGCGCTGGCATCAAGCGCCTCGCGCAACCGGTGCAGGTCTTGCTCGGTGCGACGCAGGACGGCCAGACCGATGGCCTCCACTTCCAGGATCTGCCGCGTCTCCTGCGCCTGTTCCAGGCTGCAATGGGATAACGCGCGCATGGCGCCCAGCGGGTCCGTCATCGAACGCAGGTAACTGCCGTCGCCCTGGCGGACCTCGATCAATCCAGAGAATGCCAGCACCCGCATGGCCTCGCGCACGGTATTGCGGCTGATGCCCAGTTCCGCCGCCAGCTCAGGCTCGGTGGGCAGGCGCTCGCCGATGGCCCACGTACCTTGGGTGATGCGCTGGCGCAGCTGCTCGAGGGCTTGGTCGACCAGGGAGCGTTTGATCAGCGGGGAGATGTCTGTCATGAGGTTTGCGCTTTCGTCCAATCATAGGATGAATTTACCTACAGCCTATTCGGACTTGCCTACAAAGGCAACGCACTAGGGTTTTCAGGCAGGGAAACGGAGCAGTATTTTCGATTGTTAAAATTACCCTTAAAGGGTAATTTCAGCCTTAGGTGTCTTATGGAAAAGTACACACCTCATTACGATTTGGCGGTGATAAAGGCGGATGTCATCAGGTTGGGTAGCAGAGCATTCACCGCAAGCGCGCGGGAGGCGGCTCGACAACTTGAGTTGAACATCGGCCAGATGCGACTCGCGGTCTGCGCCCTTGAGAATCGAATGTTGTACACGTCAATGACGACCTATTCAGACCACCGTGTGTGGCAGGACGTCTATCTGATCAAGATTTACGCTACGGAGATTTACATCAAAGTGACTTACCGCCCAGGCGGTGGTCCTCCCGTAATCTCCTTCAAGGAGAAAACCTTATGAAAACCCAACAATGCGTGAGCTGCGGAACCCATGACGCAATGCAGCATTTCGAAGGTCGCAACTTCACGATCAACACACGCGGCATGATCCGGGATATCCCTGATATTGCAGGCTGGGAATGCCAGGCCTGTCACGAGGTCGAGTTCGATTCGGACACCGATAGCGCAGAGCGTTATTCCGATGCCAGCGATAAGTTGTTAATGGATGCCAGGACAATCATCGCCGCCGAAATGAAACGAATTCGCCGCAAATTGCATCTGACGCAGAAAGACGCGGTGAGGCTATTGACCGGCCGCGGCCATAACGCATTTTCCCGCTACGAAAGGGCTGAGATCTTTCCGCCCGCGCCACTGCTCACATTGATGCGTCTACTGGATAAACATCCGCATCTATTGGCCGAAATAGAGGCACTCAATGCCGGCGAAGACCTGAACCATCTGCTGATCGCAAAAGATGCGCAGCTTGCAACTCAAGCGTCCGCGTAAAAACAGCAGGCAAAAATAAACCCGGCCTGGTGCCGGGTTTATCGCTTCAAGCATCAACCATCGATCAATGCAGAATCTGGCTCAAGAACAACTTGGTCCGATCATTCTGCGGGTTGTCGAAGAAGTCATTCGGCGCCGCCTGTTCCACGATCTCGCCCTTGTCCATGAAGATCACGCGGTTGGCCACGGTGCGGGCAAAGCCCATTTCGTGGGTCACGCACAACATGGTCATGCCGTCTTCGGCCAGGCCGATCATGGTGTCGAGCACTTCCTTGACCATTTCCGGGTCGAGGGCCGAGGTCGGTTCGTCGAACAGCATGATTTTCGGCTTCATGCACAGCGCCCGGGCAATCGCCACGCGCTGTTGCTGGCCGCCGGAGAGTTGCCCCGGAAACTTGTGGGCCTGCTCCGGGATACGCACGCGCTCCAGGTAATGCATGGCGATTTCTTCGGCCTTGCGCTTGGGCATCTTGCGCACCCACATCGGTGCCAGCGTGCAGTTCTGCAGGATGGTCAGGTGCGGGAACAGGTTGAAGTGCTGGAACACCATGCCGACTTCGCGGCGGATCGCTTCGATCTGCTTGAGGTCGTTGGTCAGCTCCACGCCATCGACCACGATGCGGCCCTGCTGGTGTTCTTCCAGGCGGTTGAGGCAGCGGATGGTGGTGGACTTGCCCGAACCCGACGGGCCGCACAGCACGATACGCTCGCCCTGCTTGACGTTGAGGTTGATGTCTTTCAATACGTGGAACTGGCCGTACCACTTGTTCACGCCCTGCATCTGGATAATGCCTTCAGGGCTCACAGGCTGTTTGATCGCTTCGCTCATAACATCAACTCCTAACGCTTGTGGCCAGTGTCGAGCTTATGTTCCAAATGAATGGAATAGCGCGACATACCAAAACAGAAAATCCAGAACACCAGGGCGGCGAACACGTAGCCTTCAGTGGCCATGCCCAACCATTTCGGGTCGGCGGCGGCTTGCTTGACGCTGTTGAGCAGGTCGAACAAACCGATGATGATCACCAGGCTGGTGTCCTTGAACAGCGCAATAAACGTGTTGACGATGCCGGGGATCACCATCTTCAGGGCTTGCGGCAGAATCACCAGGCCCATGCTGCGCCAGTAACCCAGGCCCATCGCCGCGGCCGCTTCGTACTGACCTTTGGGAATCGCCTGCAAGCCACCGCGCACCACTTCCGCCACGTAGGCCGACTGGAACAGGATCACGCCGATCAACGCCCGCAGCAGCTTGTCGATGCCCATGCCTTCGGGCAGGAACAACGGCAGCATCACCGAGGACATGAACAGCACCGTGATCAACGGCACGCCGCGCCAGAATTCGATGAAGGTCACGCAGACCACACGAATCGCCGGCATGTTCGAACGCCGCCCCAGCGCCAGCACAATCCCCAGCGGCAAGGCACCGGCGATGCCGACGGTGGCGATGACCAGGGTCAGCATCAGGCCGCCCCATTGGCTGGTGGCCACGCTGGTCAGGCCGAAAATGCCGCCGCGCAACAGGAAGAAGGCAATGATCGGGTACAACACCAGAAAGCCCAGGCCGTAGATCGCCTTGCGTGGAAAACGCGAGATGAACAACGGCGCCACGCCCACGATGGCCAACCACACGGTCAGGTCTACGCGCCAGCGCAGGTCGCCGGGGTAGTAGCCGTACATGAACTGCCCGAAGCGCTGTTGGATAAACACCCAGCAGGCGCCTTCTTTGGTGCAGTCGGCGCGAGTGGTGCCGACCCAGTTGGCGTCGAGAATGGCCCAGTGCAGTATCGGCGGCACGACCAGGTAGATCAGGTAAAACGCCAACAAGGTCAGCAGGGTGTTGAGCCAGCTGGAAAACAGGTTGGCGCGCATCCATGCCATCGGCCCGAAGACTTTGCTCGGCGGTGGCATATCAGGTTTGAACGTATGCGAACTCATGCTCGTTTCCTCACCGCTCGATCAGCGCAATGCGCTTGTTGTACCAGTTCATCAGCAGGGAAATGCTGATGCTGATCGCCAGGTACACGCTCATGGTGATGGCAATGACTTCGATGGCCTGGCCGGTCTGGTTGAGCACCGTGCCGGCAAACAGCGAAACCATTTCCGGGTAACCGATACCGGCGGCCAACGACGAGTTTTTCGCCAGGTTCAGGTATTGGCTGGTCAGCGGCGGAATGATCACCCGCAGGGCTTGCGGGATGATGACCTTGCGCAGCGTCGGCCCGGGGCGCAGGCCCAGGGAGCGTGCGGCTTCGGTCTGGCCGTGGCTGACGGACTTGATGCCCGAGCGCACGATCTCGGCGATAAACGCCGCGGTGTACACGGTCAGCGCCAGGGTCAGCGCCAACAGTTCAGGGATCAGCACCCAGCCGCCGACGAAGTTGAAGCCTTGCAGCTTGGGCATTTCCCAGTGCAACGGCATGCCGAAGATCAACGCGCACAACGCCGGAATCACGACGAACAGCGCCAGACCCGCCCAGAATTTGTGGAACGGTACGCCGGTCGCTTCAAAGCGCTTGTTGGCCCAGCGGGTCATCAGCACGACGGCCACGATGGCCACGACCACGCTGACCACGAACGGCCAGAACCCGTCGGCGGCCAGCGCGGCCGGCATGTTCAGGCCACGGCTGCTGACGAAGAACGTGTCGCCGAAGTTATGGCTGTTGCGTGGCCCCGGCATGGTCAGGAACACCGCGAAGTACCAGAACAGGATTTGCAGCAACGGCGGGATGTTGCGGAACACTTCCACGTACACCGTCGCCAGCTTGTTGATCATCCAGTTGGGCGACAAGCGGGCCACGCCGATGATGAACCCGAGCAGGGTCGCCAGGACCACGCCGATCACGGTCACCAGCAAGGTATTGAGCAGCCCGATCACAAACACCCGGGCATAGCTGTCCGATTCGGTGTAGTCGATCAGGTGCTGCGCGATGCCGAAGCCGGCACTGCGCTCAAGAAAGTCGAAGCCCGAGGTAATGCCCCGGTGTTGAAGGTTGGTCTGGGTATTGTTGAAGAGGTACCAGCCCAGCGAGACCACCGCCACAATCGTGATGATCTGGAAGAGCCACGCACGCACTTTGGGGTCGCTGAAGCTGAGCTTCTGCTTGGGTGCGCCGATTTTATTTTGCATGAAGTGCCCCGGAAAGAATGGAACAGAACATCACCCGGCGGTTGGCCCACCGGGTGATAGAACCATCAGCGATCAGCGCACAGGGGGTGCGTATTGAATGCCGCCGTTGTTCCACAGCGCGTTCAGGCCACGGTCGATTTCCAGTGGCGTGCTCTTGCCGAGGTTTTTCTCGAACACTTCACCGTAGTTGCCGACCTGCTTGACGATCTGTACGACCCAGTCTTTCTTCACTTTCAGGTCTTTGCCGTATTCGCCGTCGGCACCGAGCAGACGCGCAACGTCCGGGTTCTTGGTGGACTTGGCTTCAGCTTCGACGTTTTTGGAAGTGATACCGGCTTCTTCCGCGTTGAGCATGGCGTAGCCAACCCAGCGCACGATGGCCAGCCACTCGTCGTCGCCATTACGCACGACCGGGCCCAGCGGTTCCTTGGAAATGGTTTCCGGCAGAACCACGTAGTCTTTCGGCGAGGCCAACTTGCTGCGCTGGGCGAACAGTTGGGACTTGTCGGAGGTCAGTACGTCGCAACGCCCGGACTCCAGCGACTTGGCGCTTTCGTCGGAGGTGTCGAAGGTGATCGGGGTGTATTTCAGACCGTTGCCACGGAAGTAGTCGGAAACGTTCAGCTCGGTGGTGGTACCGGCCTGGATGCAGATGGTTGCACCGTCCAGTTCCTTGGCACTTTTAACGCCCAGCTTGTTGTTTACCAGAAAGCCGATGCCGTCGTAGTAAGTGATGAAGCCGGGGAATTTCAGGCCCATGCCCGCATCGCGGGAGCTGGTCATGGTGGTGTTACGGGACAGAATGTCGACTTCGCCGGATTGAAGCGCGGTGAAACGCTCCTTGGCGTTCAACTGGCTGAATTTGACCTTGGTCGCGTCGCCGAACACAGCAGCGGCTACCGCGCGGCAGAAGTCAGCGTCGATCCCGAGGATCTTGCCGCTGGCATCCGGTACCGAGAAACCCGGCAAGCCGTCACTCACGCCACATTGCACAAAACCTTTCTTCTGCACGGCGTCCAGGGTGGCGCCGGCTTGGGCGAAACCACTGACACCCAATACAGCGGCCGCGGAAACGATGGCCAGGGTGGATTTCAATACCTTCATTCAAACCTCCAGTTGCTCTTGTTGTGTCGGAGCTAGAACCTCAGCGCACCCTTATGAGGCGATATCGACCCGTGTTGGCTTTTATTAGGGTCAAGCAGCATGAGGCAGTCGCAGTAATTCCAGTTGCTATCCCACAAACGGCAGTCACTGATAGTGTTACCGTCCCAGGAAAGATCTGACATCGACCTACACATAGCAAAGCGCGTACCAGAGTGGCTGCTGAGTCGATTCAGCCCAAGGTCAATGGCAAAAGATTCAACCTTGCGACATTCTCGTAACAGATCAAACTATTGCGCACCGTTCCGTCGCACTCAATCGGAGCGCACGCACATTAATGGAGCAGACATGAGCAACCCCTTGATTCTTCAGCCCACCAAGCCTGCAGACGCCTGCGTAATCTGGCTGCATGGCCTGGGTGCCGATCGCTACGACTTCCAACCGGTGGCCCAAGCGCTGCAGGAAAACCTGCTGACCACCCGCTTCGTCCTGCCTCAAGCACCGACCCGCCCGGTGACCATCAACGGCGGCTATGAGATGCCCAGTTGGTACGACATCAGGGCGATGAGCCCGGCGCGGTCCATCAGCCTGGAAGAGCTGAAAGAGTCGGCCAAAATGGTCACGGATTTGATCAAGGAACAAAAAAGCAGCGGAATAGACGCCTCGCGGATTTTCCTGGCGGGTTTCTCCCAGGGTGGCGCCGTGGTGTACCACACCGCTTTCCATAAATGGCAAGGCGCCTTGGGTGGCGTGATTGCCCTCTCCACTTATGCGCCGACCTTCGACGACGAGCTGGAATTATCCGCCAGTCAGCAGCGCATTCCGGTCCTTTGCCTGCATGGCCAGTACGACGAGGTGGTGCAGAACGCAATGGGACGCAGCGCTTACGAGCACTTGAAGACCCGTGGTGTCACCGTGACATGGCAGGAATACCCAATGGGTCACGAAGTGTTACCTGAAGAGATCAGCGATATCGGTACGTGGTTGGCCGAACGACTGCGCTGAACACCGCCGTTTATTTAGCCACATGACAGACGCACTACGCCGCGCCCGATTCTTGCATTACACTGGCCGGCGTATATTCCTTAACCAATTAATGAGATCACCGTGCTCAAAGCACTCAAGAAGATGTTCGGCAAAAGCGAGGCTGAGCCGCTCGCGCCAGTTCCCAGTGCTCCCGTCCCGACACCCGGCAGCCGCCACGACGGTAAACAGCCTGGCCTGGCCGCGCCTGTGACCGCGCCGAAACCGCTCGAGGTGACGCCAACCGAACCGCCGAAACCGGCCGAAGCCGCTGCGGCAACCGCGCCTGCGCCAAAAGCCGCACGCCGTGAACGCGCGCCCAAGCCGCCCGTCACACCGTGGAAACTCGAAGATTTCGTCGTCGAACCCCAGGAAGGCAAAACCCGCTTCCACGATTTCAAGCTCGCACCGGAACTGATGCACGCCATCCAGGACCTGGGCTTCCCGTACTGCACACCGATCCAGGCGCAGGTGCTGGGCTTCACCCTGGCCGGCAAAGACGCCATCGGCCGCGCCCAGACCGGCACCGGCAAGACCGCCGCGTTCCTGATCTCGATCATCACCCAACTGCTGCAAACGCCGCCGCCGAAAGAACGCTACATGGGTGAGCCGCGCGCGCTGATCATCGCCCCGACCCGCGAGCTGGTGGTGCAGATCGCCAAGGACGCCGCCGACCTGACCAAGTACACCGGCCTCAACGTCATGACGTTTGTCGGTGGCATGGACTTCGACAAGCAGCTCAAGCACCTCGAAGCGCGCCACTGCGACATCCTGGTCGCCACTCCGGGCCGCCTGCTCGACTTCAACCAGCGCGGCGACGTACACCTGGACATGGTCGAAGTGATGGTGCTGGACGAAGCCGACCGCATGCTCGACATGGGTTTTATCCCGCAAGTACGCCAGATCATTCGCCAGACCCCGCCGAAAAACGAGCGCCAGACCCTGCTGTTCTCCGCGACCTTCACCGAAGACGTGATGAACCTCGCCAAGCAGTGGACCACCGAGCCGTCCATCGTCGAGATCGAGGCGCTGAACGTCGCCAGCGAAAACGTCGAGCAACACATCTACGCCGTGGCCGGTGCCGACAAGTACAAGCTGCTCTACAACCTGATCAACGACAACGGTTGGGAGCGCGTGATGGTGTTTGCCAACCGCAAGGACGAAGTGCGCCGTATCGAAGAGCGCCTGGTGCGTGATGGCGTCAACGCCGCGCAACTGTCAGGCGACGTGCCGCAGCACAAGCGCATCAAGACCCTGGAAGGCTTTCGCGAAGGCAAGATCCGCGTGCTGGTGGCCACCGACGTGGCCGGGCGCGGGATTCACATCGACGGCATCAGCCATGTGATCAACTTCACCCTGCCCGAAATGCCCGACGACTACGTACACCGTATTGGCCGTACCGGCCGTGCCGGGGCAGCGGGTGTGTCGATCAGCTTTGCCGGGGAGGATGACTCGTATCAGTTGCCGTCGATCGAGACGCTGCTGGGCCGCAAGATCAGCTGCGAGACACCGCCGACGCACTTGCTCCGGGCTGTAGAACGCAAACGCCCCTAAGCTCAAATGCGGTCAAACATGTGGGAGGGGGCTTGCCCCCGATAGCGGAGTGTCAGTCGCAGAATTTGCCAACTGACCCACTGCTATCGGGGGCAAGCCCCCTCCCACATTTGATTTCAGCTGATTTTGAGATAGGTGTTCGGCTGGCTACTTCCAGCGATCCGCTGCGGCGTGGTCGCTGTCGCGCCCGTCCACCCAACGCGCGCCTTCGCTGGTGCTTTCTTTCTTCCAGAACGGCGCACGGGTCTTCAGGTAGTCCATCACAAACGCGCAGGCATCAAACGCAGCCTGACGATGCGCGCTAGCCGCGGCGACGAAGACGATGGGCTCGCCCGGTTCCAACGCGCCGATGCGGTGCAGCACTTCCAGCTTGAGCAGCGGCCAGCGCTGTTCGGCTTCCACGGCGATCTTGGCCAGGGCCTTTTCGGTCATGCCGGGGTAATGCTCCAGGAACATCCCCGCCACGTCGTGGCCGTCATTGAAGTCGCGGACATAGCCGACAAAACTCACCACCGCGCCGACGCCGACATTGGCAGCGTGCATCGCGTTGACTTCGGCGCCGGGGTCAAACGGCGCGGGCTGCACACGGATGGCCATGCTCAGCCTCCGGTCACGGGTGGGAAGAAGGCGACTTCATCACCGGCTTCGAGCGGCTCGTCGACGCTGCACATTTCCTGATTGCGCGCGCACATCAAGCTGGTCTCGTTGAGCACGTCAAAGCCCGGATCGCCAACCAATGCCTGGCGCACCGCGTCGACGGTGGCGAAGTCGCCTTCCATCTCCAGGGAATCCAGGCCGATCGTTTCGCCGTAGCGGGCAAAAAACAGTACGTTGATGCTCATGCCTGGTCCGCCTTGAAATGCCCGCTTTTACCGCCGAGCTTTTCCAGCAGGCGGATGTTTTCGATGGTCATGCCGCGGTCCACGGCCTTGCACATGTCGTAGATGGTCAACGCAGCGACACTGGCGGCCGTCAGCGCTTCCATCTCTACGCCGGTCTGGCCCGAGAGTTTGCAGCGCGCCACGATGTGCACGGAGTCTAGGCCCTCGGCGCTCAGTTCGACCTTGACGCCGGTCAACATCAGCGGATGGCACAAGGGGATCAAATCACTGGTTTTTTTCGCCGCCTGGATCCCGGCGATACGGGCCACGGCAAACACATCGCCCTTGGGATGGGCACCATCGACAATCATTTTCAGTGTCTCGGGCAGCATACGCACCCGCGCTTCAGCCACCGCCTCTCGGAACGTCACGGACTTGTCGGTGACGTCGACCATATGGGCGCGACCTTGGGAATCGAGATGAGTCAGCACAGGGATACTCCTGATCAGGAGCGTCGATTGTAAACCCTGTAGGAGCGAGCTTGCTCGCGAAAAACCAAAGAACAACGCGGGGCTCCAGAGACCCCGCGTTATCGTTGACACTCTTCGCGAGCACGCTCGCTCCTACATGGACCGCGTTTACAAGTGAGATTCGGCGTATTCGGCCAGGATCGAACGTGGAACTCCCTGCAGCGCGATATGCACGCCGTTCGGGAAGTCTTTGAAGCGTTCCGTCAGGTAAGTCAGCCCGGAGCTGGTCGCGGACAGGTAAGGGGTGTCGATCTGCGCCAGGTTGCCCAGGCACACCACTTTGGAACCGGCGCCGGCACGGGTGATGATGGTTTTCATCTGGTGCGGCGTGAGGTTCTGGCACTCATCGATCAAAATCAGGCTCTGCTGGAAGCTGCGACCTCGGATGTAATTGAGGGATTTGAACTGCAACGGCACTTTGCTGAGGATGTAGTCGACGCTGCCATGGGTGTTTTCGTCATCCATGTGCAAAGCTTCGAGGTTGTCGGTGATCGCCCCCAGCCACGGCTCCATTTTTTCCGCTTCGGTGCCGGGCAGGAAACCGATTTCCTGGTCCAGGCCCTGCACGCTGCGGGTGGCGATGATGCGGCGATAGCGTTTGGTCACCATGGTCTGTTCGATGGCGGCGGCCAGAGCCAGGATGGTTTTGCCCGAGCCGGCGGCACCGGTCAGGTTGACCAGATGGATGTCCGGGTCGAGCAGCGCATACAGCGCCAGGCTCTGGTAGATATCACGCGGTTTCAGGCCCCAGGCTTCCTGGTGCAACAGGGGTTCCTGATGCAGGTCGAGGATCAGCAGCCTGTCGACCTGGATCTCTTTGATCCAGCCCACGAAGCCCTGTTCGTCGATGATGAACTCGTTGACGTGTACCGCCGGCAGGTTGTCGATCAGTTGCACCTGGTGCCAGGTGCGACCGTGGTCCTGACGGGTTTCAACCTTGCTGACGCGGTCCCAGAACGAGCCGGTCATGGTGTGATAACCACGGGACAGCATCGACACGTCGTCGACCAGTTGGTCGGTACTGTAGTCCTCGGCAGCGATCCCACACGCTCGTGCCTTGAGGCGCATATTGATGTCTTTGGTCACCAGCACCACGCGCATGTCCTTGTCACGAGCGTGCAGGTCGATCAATTGGTTGATGATTTTGTTGTCGTTGAGGTTTTCCGGCAGCAGGCTGTTGGGCTCGCTGCGCTTGCTCATCAAAATCGACAACAAACCCTTGGGCCCGCTTTTGCCGCGCTGGATCGGCACGCCGACTTCGACGTCCTCGGGTGACGCTTCACCCAGGGTTTTGTCGATCAGGCGGATGGCCTGGCGACATTCGGCGGCCACGCTGTGATGCCCGCTTTTGAGTTTGTCGAGTTCCTCCAACACGATCATCGGGATGGCGACGTGGTGTTCTTCGAAGTTAAGCAGAGCGTTCGGATCGTGGATCAGTACGTTGGTATCAAGCACATAAAGGATTGGCTGGTCGGAAGAAGGGTTACGTCCATGATCATCCATACTCGGTCACCTTTGTGGGAGCCAGTCGACGCAATACCACAACAGTGCTGCGCCTCGATTCGACCACCGACTGCACCTTGCGTGACGTCAAGTGCAGTGCCCACATGAGGAGTCTTGGAAGACGCCACCTGTGTTGCAGGTTTCGGCGATCTGACTTCGTAATACCGCAAAACCCATGACAGGAAAAAGCACTTTGACGTTTTTTTGAAGTTTATTTTTCAGGATGACGAATAGCACTAGCCGAGTGCCAGCTACCCCGTTAAAGTCGGAAGTCGGCCCGCATAGAAATATCGTACAAAATCACCCCGAAAATGCCGCATCCCCAACGGGAACGGGCACTTCAGCCTCTTCAGCGAAACGCCTCCCGGCAGTCCTGCCAACCCAGCCCGCTTTGCGCCGTTGCCTGCAATACCATCGGTAATGCGACCCGCGCCTTGTCCTGGGTGTCGTGAAACACAATCACCCCTTTGCGCCACAACAACATCAATGTCAGCACCCGCTGCGCCGACTCATCGGCCTTGAGCTTGCCTGGCTCGTCCTGGGAGTCGATATCCCACAACGCCACCTGCAAACCCTGGGACTGGAAGAAACCCTGGCTGTCCGCGCGGCGCTGGCCGTAGGGTGGACGGAACAGCGGCACGTAGTTTTCCGGCATCAGGTTCTGCGCCAGCGCGGCGCTGCGGATGATCGAACTTTGCCAGTCGACCCAATGGCTGTGGGAACGGTACTGCCAACCTTGAGTGCCCACGCACTGCCCCTGATACAGCGCCTGCACATCCGCGACGGAACTGCGCTCCACACGGTTTTGCAGGCTGCTGCCGAGGGCGAAGAACGTGGCGTTCATCTTCTGCTTGCGCAGGTAATCGGTGAGCCAGTCGGTATTGCCGCTGACCGGTGCCGGGCCGCCGTCGAAGGTCAGCAGGAACAGGCGGTCGTTGAATTCGTCGCCATTGCGCTCATGGTCACCGAAACGTGCGATTTCGCTGCTGATCTGCGGGAACAGCGCGGCTTTGCGCAGCAGCTCGTCCAGGTAACGCTCGTGGAAATTGTGGCTTGGGCCGGCCCAGCCTATATAGAAGGAGTTGTCACTGACCTCGAACTTGCCGGCCTGCTCGCGCAGGTCGTCCATGTTTTCCACCAGGTAGCAGAACGACGCATCCTCCTCGCAACTTTCCTGGGCAGCGGTGTAATTCTCCAGAAGGCGCCGCCAGAGCTGGCGACGCAGATCGTCGATGGCCGCCAGGTTGATGATCTTCAGGCCCAGGCGCTGTTTGAGCGCCGCTTCATCCAGGGCTTCGCTGCCGATCAGGCTGCGGGCGAACATCAATATTTCAGCGCGCGAGGCCACGTCGAACAGCGCAGGGCTGCTGAGTTTTTCCGGCCAGACGCCGCGATCCAGGCTGGCCACGTCCACCGGCGCCGCGTGGGCGTTCAGGCAAAACAGGCACGCCGACAATAAAAGCGCTATTCGCACACAGGGTCTCCCTCTCCAGAATCACCGGCCATCATAACGGATCGCGCCTATCGCCATCATAGGTGGAGTCAAAGTGCCCAACCCCCTAGAATCCCGCCCACGTTACAAGCACGATTACAGGAGCCAACTTCATGCTGATGGTGATTTCCCCCGCCAAGACCCTCGACTTCGAGTCCAGGCCTGCGACCCAGCGCTTTACCCAGCCGCAGTACCTGGACCATTCCCAGGAGTTGATCGAGCAACTGCGCCACCTGAGCCCGGCGCAGATCAGCGAATTGATGCATGTGTCCGACAAGATCGGCGGCCTCAACGCCGCGCGCTTCGGCAGCTGGACCCCGGCGTTCACACCGGCCAACGCCAAGCAGGCGTTGCTGGCGTTCAAGGGCGACGTGTACACCGGTCTTAACGCCGACACCTTCAGCGACGCCGACTTCAGCTACGCCCAGGACCACCTGCGCATGCTCTCGGGCCTGTACGGCCTGCTGCGCCCCCTGGACCTGATGATGCCGTATCGCCTGGAGATGGGCACCAAACTGGCCAACGCCCGTGGCAAGGACCTGTACGCCTTCTGGGGCACCCGGATCAGCGAGTGGCTCAACCAATCCCTGGCCGAACAAGGCGATGACGTGCTGCTCAACCTCGCATCCAACGAGTACTTCTCGGCGGTCAAGCGCACGGCGCTGAATGCGCGGATCGTCAATACCGAGTTCAAGGACCTGAAGAACGGCCAGTACAAGATCATCAGCTTCTACGCGAAAAAGGCGCGGGGCATGATGAGCCGCTTCGTGATCGAAGAGCGCATCAACGACCCGGCCCAGCTCAAGCAGTTCGATGTGCAGGGTTATCGCTTCAATGCCGAGCAGTCCAAGCCGGACAACCTGGTGTTCCTGCGCGATCACGCACCGGAATAAGGCCCTGCTCCGCCCTCATAGACGCTAAAGATCAAATGTGGGAGGGGGCTTGCCCCCGATGGGGGGGGATCAGTCATACATGGATAGACTGACACACCGCCATCGGGGGCAAGCCCCCTCCCACATTTTTGTCTGCATTTCACAGCGGAAATCGTCAATTGTTTGGCGTCAAAAAATATCCTGACGCATCTCTAACAAATATTTCACTCGACATTCGTCATTTTTTTTCGTAGTGGCACCACTTTTTTAAATCACTAGTGGCACAAAACTATTCCCGCGCGCCAACTCCCCGTAACTACTGGCCCAAATAGCAAGTGCTATCAATATAGTACCAGTGCCATCTTTGCTGATATTTCAAGAAATTTCCGGAAACAGGATGAGCGGCCAGGAACTTAGCCCTAAAGCACCGCTCATACCACCGGTAACGGAATTCTCTGCTTCTGTAAGAGGTGACTTACATGGCGACCAACGGAAGTAGCAAAGTTGTCACATTAAACTTTGACTCTGGGCTCATATTACCAACCGATTAGTTAAGAGCGGCGATAAGGATCGATTGCCACACACTATAAGGCCAAGGCCGTGCTTACCCCAATGGGTCAGTGCTACAACCCAAGGCATTGATAATTATAGGCTTACAGCCTTTTATCAAGGCCCTGTTGCACTGGCGCCAGGCCCTTCTCCCAGGAAGGCCGGCTGCATTTCAGGGCAAGCACCAATAACAAGGCCACGTTGCGCACAACTTGAGTGCAATAGTTAGTCACTCGTTATTCAACATGCCTGCACGCGGCAAGTCGGCGTCTATTCGCCTAACTTTCGCGGCATCAGTGACGCTTGCAAACATGAACTCCGGCCATTTAATGGCATGATTTAATACAGAGGTAAATGCGATGCGTATCAGCATATTTGGTTTGGGTTACGTTGGCGCAGTCTGTGCCGGTTGCCTGTCTGCCCGCGGCCATGAAGTGGTCGGCGTAGACATCTCCAAGGAAAAGATCGACCTGATCAACGCAGGCAAATCGCCGATCGTTGAACCGGGCCTGGGCGAGCTGCTGAGCCAGGGTATCGAGACCGGACGACTGCGCGGTACGACCGACTTCGCCGAAGCCATCCGCGCTACCGACCTGTCGATGATTTGCGTCGGTACGCCGAGCAAGAAAAACGGCGACCTGGAACTCAACTACATCGAATCGGTATGCCGCGAGATCGGCTTTGTCCTGCGTGACAAGACCACCCGCCACACCATCGTCGTGCGCAGCACCGTATTGCCGGGTACCGTGGCCAATGTGGTGATCCCGATCCTCGAAGACTGCTCCGGCAAGAAAGCCGGCGTCGACTTCGGCGTTGCGGTCAACCCGGAGTTCCTGCGTGAATCCACCGCCATCGCCGACTACGACCTGCCACCGATGACCGTCATCGGCGAATTCGACAAAGCCTCCGGTGATGTCCTGCAATCGCTGTACGAAGAACTCGACGCGCCGATCATCCGCAAGGACATCGCCGTTGCCGAAATGATCAAGTACACCTGCAACGTGTGGCACGCCACCAAGGTGACCTTCGCCAACGAGATCGGCAACATCGCCAAGGCCGTCGGCGTCGACGGGCGCGAAGTGATGGAAGTGGTCTGCCAGGACAAGACCCTCAACCTGTCCCAGTACTACATGCGCCCGGGCTTCGCGTTCGGCGGCTCGTGCCTGCCCAAAGACGTGCGCGCCCTGACCTACCGCGCCGGCTCGCTGGACGTGGAAGCGCCGCTGCTCAACTCGCTGATGCGCAGCAACGAATCCCAGGTGCAGAACGCCTTCGACATCGTCGCCGGCCACGACAAACGCAAAGTCGCCCTGCTGGGCCTGAGCTTCAAGGCCGGCACCGATGACCTGCGCGAAAGCCCTCTGGTGGAGCTGGCGGAAATGCTGATCGGCAAGGGTTACGACCTGAGCATCTACGACAGCAACGTCGAGTACGCCCGTGTCCACGGCGCGAACAAGGACTACATCGAAGGCAAGATCCCGCACGTGTCGTCCCTGCTCAACTCGGACTTCGACGATGTGATCAACAACTGCGACGTGATCATCCTCGGCAACCGTGACGAGAAGTTCCGGGCCTTGGCCCATAACGCACCGCACGGCAAGCAAGTGGTCGACCTGGTGGGCTTCATGTCCAAGGCCACCAGTGTGAGCGGCCGTACCGAAGGTATTTGCTGGTAACAGCAACCGCAAGTTTCGGGCTGCCGGCGTCCTGATCCCCAGCGCTTGCAGCTCGAAACCTCCTTCACCTGCGGATGACGCCTATGTCCAAGTTAAAACACGTACTGCTCCAATCCGCCGGCTGGCTGTTCTTCTTGAGCCTGCTGATGGGACTCGCCCTGCTGTTGCCGGCGAGTACGTTCGACTCCGAGTCGAAGAATTTTATTTTCCTGATTGGCGCCGTCGGTATCTGGCGCTACTCGATGGGTGCGACGCATTTCTTTCGCGGCATGCTGTTCCTGTACGTGGTCTACCCCCACCTGCGGCGCAAAGTGCGCAAGTTGGGCAAGGCCGCGGACCCGTCCCATGTGTTCCTGATGGTCACCAGTTTCCGGATCGATGCGCTGACCACCGCGCAGGTCTACAGCTCGGTGATCCGCGAAGCGATCGAATGCGGCTTCCCCACCACCGTGGTCTGCTCGCTGGTGGAAATGTCCGATGAACTGCTGGTGAAAAGCCTGTGGGAACGCATGAACCCGCCGGGCCATGTGAAGCTCGACTTCGTGCGTATCGCCGGCACCGGCAAGCGCGACGGCCTGGCCTTCGGTTTCCGCGCCATCTCCCGCCACTTGCCGGATGACCGCGCCGTGGTTGCAGTGATCGATGGCGACACCGTGCTCGCCGAAGGCGTCGTGCGCAAAACCGTGCCGTGGTTCCAGCTGTTCGGCAATGTCGGCGGCCTGACCACCAACGAGTTCTGCGAAGTGCGCGGCGGCTACATCATGAGCGAATGGCACAAACTGCGCTTCGCCCAGCGCCACATCAACATGTGCTCGATGGCCCTGTCCAAGCGCGTGCTGACCATGACCGGGCGCATGTCGGTGTTCCGCGCCAGCGTGGTCACCGACCCGGGCTTTATCGCCGATGTGGAAAGCGACTCGCTGCAACACTGGCGCCTGGGCCGCTTCAAGTTTTTGACCGGCGACGACAAGTCCAGCTGGTTCAGCCTGATGCGCCTGGGCTACGACACCTTCTACGTACCGGATGCCGCAATCAACACCGTGGAGCACCCGCCGGAAAAGAGCTTTATCAAAGCCAGCCGCAAGCTGATGTTCCGCTGGTACGGCAACAACCTGCGCCAGAACTCCCGCGCCCTGGGCCTGGGTGTACGTCGCCTCGGCCTGTTCACCAGCGTGGTGTTGTTCGACCAGCGCGTGTCGATGTGGACCTCGCTGCTCGGCCTGACTGTGGCGATCATCGCCACCTTCAAGTACGGCGGCGCGTTCATCCTCGTGTACCTGCTGTGGATCGGCATCACCCGCCTGATCCTGACCGTGCTGCTGTCGTGCTCCGGGCACAGGATCGGCCCGGCGTACCCGGTGATTCTCTATTACAACCAGATCATGGGCGCGCTGGTGAAGATCTACGTGTTCTTCCGCCTCGATCAACAGTCCTGGACCCGCCAAGACACCAAACTGACCCGCGATTTGGCCAGCTTTCAACGTTGGTTCAACACCTGGTCGTCTCGGACCATGACCTTCTCCGCCGGCAGCATTTTCGTCGCCGTGTTGCTGATGATGGTCTGACCCTGCCAAGCCTGAATTAACTCTAGGAAATTGCCCTGATGAACAGCCAAGTAAACGCCAACGTTGTCCACGAATCCGAAGCCCAACGCCAGCACGCCCGGGTCAAAATCCCGGCCAAGTTGCGCTTTTTCAACACTGACCGCACGCCGACCGAAGCGCGGGTCATCGACCTGTCCGCCGGCGGCCTGGCGTTCACCGCCACCCAGCCGCTGATCGTTGGCGAAGTGCACAAGGGTCGCCTGCAATTTGTCATCGACAACCTCGGCCTGGCGATGGATGTGGAGCTGCAGATTCGCTCCTACGACCGCCAGAGCGGGCGCACCGGCTGCCAGTTCCAGAACCTCGACGCGCAGGATATTTCCACGCTGCGTCACCTGATCACGTCGCACCTGTCGGGCGATATCGTGACCATGGGCGACGTACTCGCCACCCTGCAACGCGACAACTTCACCAAGGCGCGCAAGGTCAAGGATGGCGGCAGCAACATGAGCGTCTTCGGCCGCCTGCGCGCCGTGACGTTCAGCCTGGCGATCTTCCTGGTGGGCCTGGCGGCATTCGGTTTCGTCTTCAAATCGCTGTACGGCATGTACTTCGTCAGCCACGCCCAGGCCGGCCTGGTCAGCGTGCCCGGCATGAACGTGACCATGCCCCGCGACGGCACCGTGCAAAGCCTGCTCAAAGGCGACGCGGTGGCGGCCAAAGGCGCGCCGCTCGCGACCTTCAGCACCAGCATGCTCGACGTGCTCAAGGGCCATCTGGACGAAGACCAACTGCAACCGGCCAAGGTCGAAGAACTGTTCGGCAAGCAAATGACCGGCACCCTGACCTCGCCTTGCGACTGCATCGTGGCCCAGCAAATGGTGGCCGACGGTCAATACGCAAGCAAAGGCGACGTGATCTTCCAACTGGTGCCACGCGGCAGCCTGGCCAACGTGGAAGCACGCTTCTCCTACCGCCAGTTCGCTGACGTTCGCCCAGGTACCCCGGTGAACTTCCAGGTCGCCGACGAAGAACAGACCCGCACCGGCACCATCGTCAGCAGCACCAGCCTGAACAGCGCCGACCTGTCCTCCGACATCCGCGTGCAGATCAAGCCGGACGCACCGCTGGACAGCGCCTACGCCGGCCGCCCGGTGGAAGTCACCAGCGACCGTGGCCCATCGCTGAACTGGCTGATCGATAAAGCCATGGCTGCCGGACTGTAAGCGAGGACCTGCCTGTGACGACTCTCCTGAAAACACCGCAATCCCTGTGGGAGCGGGCTTGCTCGCGATGGGATCAGTGCGGTTTGCCTGACGGACCGCACGGCCTGCATCGCGAGCAAGCCCGCTCCCACAAGGGCCCTGTCGCGTTGCTGGCACTTGCGGTCAGCCTCGCCGGTTGCGCCGGCCTGCCCGACCAGCGCCTGGCCAACGAAGCCCTCAAGCGGGGCGACACGCTCACCGCGCAGCAGAATTACCAGCAACTGGCGACCCTGGGTTACAGCGAGGCCCAGGTGGGCCTGGCCGATATCCAGGTCGGCACACGCGATCCGGCGCAGATCAAACAGGCCGAGGCCACTTACCGCGCCGCTGCGGATATTTCGCCGCGCGCCCAGGCCCGCCTGGGGCGCCTGCTGGTGGCCAAGCCCGGCGCCACCGAAGCCGAACACCATGAAGCCGAAGGCCTGCTGAAAAAAGCCTTTGCCAATGGCGAAGGCAACACCCTGATCCCGCTGGCGATGCTGTACCTGCAATACCCGCACAGCTTCCCCAACGTGAACGCCCAGCAGCAGATCAACAAATGGCAGGCCGCCGGTTACCCGGAAGCCGGTCTGGCCCAGGTGCTGCTGTATCGCACCCAGGACACCTACGACCAGCATCTGGATGATGTCGAGCGCATCTGCAAGGCCGCGCTGAACACCACCGACATCTGCTACGTCGAACTGGCCACGGTCTATCAGAAAAAAGCCGAGCCAGAAAAACAGGCCGAACTGCTCAAGCAAATGGAAGCCGGCTACAGCAGCGGCACCGTCACCGCACAGCGCATCGACAGCGTGGCCCGCGTATTGGGCGACGCAACGCTGGGCAAGACCGACGAGAAAACCGCCCAGGCGCTGCTGGAAAAAATCGCCCCCGGCTACCCCGCATCCTGGGTCAGCCTGGCGCAATTGCTCTACGACTTCCCGGAACTGGGCGACGTCGACCAGATGATGAAGTACCTGGACAACGGCCGCGCCGCCGACCAGCCGCGCGCCGAGCTGTTGCTGGGCAAGCTCTACTACGATGGCAAGTGGGTGCCGGCGGACGCCAAGGCCGCCGAAGCGCATTTCGAGAAAGCCCTGGGCCGCGAAGTGGCCGCCGACTACTACCTCGGCCAGATCTACCGCCGTGGTTACCTGGGCAAGGTCTACTCGCAAAAAGCCCTGGACCACCTGCTGACTGCTGCGCGCAACGGCCAGAACAGCGCCGACTTCGCCATCGCGCAATTGTTTTCCCAAGGCAAGGGCACCAAGCCCGACCCATTGAACGCCTATGTCTTCAGCCAATTGGCTAAAGCCCAGGACACGCCAGAGGCCAATGACCTGGCCACGCAGCTCGAAGCCCCGCTGACGCCGGAACAACGCGCCGAAGGCCAACGCCTGGTGCAACAGGAACTGGCCGCGCGCGGCACCCTGGCCCAGAGCACGCTGCAACTGCACGCCCTGCAAGAAGAAGACGGCGAGGAATCCCTATGAAGCTCAATCCATTCGTGCAGGCCGGTATCGGCCTGACCTTCGCCCTGCTGTGGTCGTGCCCGACCCTGGCCGCGCTGACCGAAGCCAATAACTTCGGCCTGGAAGTCAAAGTCACCGGCCAGTCCGAAGACGACCGCGACCTCGGCACCCAAAAGGGTGGCGACGTCAACGGCATCGGCCTCGACCTGCGCCCGTGGGTCTACGGCGAAAGCGGCAACTGGAGCGCCTACGCCATGGGCCAGGCCGTTGCCTCGAGCGACATCATCGAGACCGACACCCTGCAGCAGTCCTCGGATGACACCACCGAGCAGTCGAGCAACAGCGACCGCACAGCGAAGAAAAACTACCTGGCCCTGCGCGAGTTCTGGGTCGGCTACAGCGGCTTCACGCCCTACCCCGGCGAGCTCCTCAAGTTCGGCCGCCAGCGTCTGCGCAATGACGACGGCCAATGGCGCGACACCAACATCGAAGCGCTGAACTGGACCTTCGACACCACCCTGCTCAAGGCCAACGTCGGCGCCGCCGAACGCTTCAGCGAATACCGCACCGACCTCAAGGAGCTGTCGCCCGACGAAAAAGACCGCCAGCACTTCTACGCCGACGCCGCCTACCAGTGGACGCCGGGCCAGTGGATCGGCCTGCGCGGGCACCACACCCATGACGACGGCAAGCTCGACTACGCCGAACCCGGCGTGGCCAGCGACCCGCTGGACAAGCGCGAGAACGGCGACCTGACCTGGCTCGGCATCGAAGCCAACAGCGACGCCTACAACTGGCGCAACACCAACACCGTCAACTACTGGGCCAGCGTCACCGGCATGCAGGGCGACCGCGACACCGTCAACGCGTTGAACGCCGACGGCACCCGCCCGAGCAACGCCAAGCGCAGCGAAGACGTGAGCGGCTGGGCCACCGACCTGGGTATCCGCCTGCGCCTCGACCCGCAGTGGCAAGTGGGTGCGGCCTATGCCCGCGCCAGCGCCGAGTACGAACAGAACGGCCTGCAAAGCAACCGTTCGAACTTCACCGGCACCCAGTCCCGCCTGCATCGCTTCGGCGAAGCGTTCCGCGGCGAGATGAACAACATGCAGTCCATGAGCCTGTTCGGCTCCTGGCAGTTACGCGAGGACTACGACGCCAGCCTGGTGTACCACAAGTTCTGGCGCGTCGACGGCAACAAGCCGGTGGGCAGCAACGGCATCGACGCCGTGCAGAACAACACCGACGACGTGACCGGCGCGATCCTGTCCAGCACTTCCCTGCCCCTTGAAGACGGCAAGAAAGACCTGGGCCAGGAGATGGACCTGGTCGTCACCAAGTACTTCAAGAAAGGCCTGCTGCCGGCCGCGCTCAGCCAGTCGATCGACGAACCGTCGGCCCTGGTGCGCTTTCGTGCCGGCGTGTTCAAACCGGGCGACGCTTATGGCAGCCAGGTCGACTCGTACATGCATCGCGCCTTTGTCGACGTGATCTGGAAGTTCTGATGGGAGCCCGCGCAATGATTGCTCACCCCTTCACAGGCAGATGCTTGCTGGTGACCGCGATGCTGATGGCCAATGCCACAGCCTTCGCCGATACCGCGCAGCCGGTCAAGGCGCCGACCATCGCCAAAGAACTGCAACAGGCCAAGACCTACACCATTTCCAGCCCGCCGACCGCGCCGCTGGAAATGCCCAAGCCGGCCCTGCCGGACCTGTCGGGCTACACCGCCGCGGCGATGGAAAAGAAAATCGTCAGAACCAAGCCGGGCAAAATCAGCATCCGCCGCATGATGCAGGAAGACGCGCTGAAGGACTTCATCGGCGGCGACAACAAGATGGCCGAGTGGGTGGTGCGCCAGCACGGCATTCCCCAGGCGATCTTTATCGACGACGGCTACATGAACCTCAAGGACCTGCTGGGCAAAGTGCCCAAGCAGTACCTCAGCGAAACCTCGCCGGGCGTGTTCCTCGCCAAGTTGCCGATCGTGGTCGGGCGCAAGGGCATCCTCGATATCGACAAGCACACCAAAGAACTGCGCCTGTCCCAGGAGGCCGGTGCGTTCCTGATCAACGACGGCCAGCTGTTCGTGCGCGATACCAAGATCACCGGCTGGAAAGAAAAGGCCAACGGCCCGGCGACCTTCCAGTCGCCCCAGGAATTCCGCCCGTTCCTGCTGGCCTGGGGCGGCACCGAGACCTACATCGCCAACACCAAGATGGCCAGTTTCGGCTACGCCAACAGTAAGTCGTATGGGGTGAGTATTTCCCAGTACACGCCGAACATGGCCAAGGTGCTCAAGCGCCCTGAGCCGACCGGCTGGATCATCGATTCCGAGTTCTCGGACATGTGGTACGGCTTCTACTGCTACGAGACCGAAGGCTTCGTGATCAAGGGCAACACCTACAAAGACAACATTGTCTACGGCATTGACCCCCACGACCGTTCCCACGGCCTGATCATCGCGGACAACACCGTCTACGGCACCAAGAAGAAGCACGGCATCATCATTTCCCGGGAAGTGAACAACAGCTTCATCTTCAACAACCGCAGCTACGACAACAAGCTCTCGGGCCTGGTGATCGACCGTAACAGCGTGAACAACCTGATCGCCGACAACGAGATCTACCGCAACCACACCGACGGCATCACCCTCTATGAGAGCGGCGACAACCTGTTGTGGGGCAACAAGGTGATCGCCAACCGTCGCCACGGCATCCGCATACGCAACAGCGTCAACATCAAGCTGTACGAAAACACCTCGATGGCCAACGGGCTGACCGGCGTCTATGGCCACATCAAGGACCTGACCGACACCGACCGCGACATCGCCCTCGACCCGTTCGACACCAAGGTCTCGCTGATCGTGGTCGGCGGCGAACTGGCCGGTAACGGCAGCGGGCCGCTGTCGATCGACTCGCCGTTGAGTATCGAGCTGTACCGCGTGTCGATGCTGGCGCCGACCAAATCCAGCGGCATCAGCTTCAACGGCATTCTTGGCGAGCGCCAGGAAGAAATTCTCGACCTGCTGGTACGCCAGCAGAAAGCCGTGCTGATCGACCCTGTCGAACGCCAGACCGAAATGCAGGACTGAGGATGACCCTTATGCACCCACACATGATCAAACTGTTGAGCCTCTCGGGTCTGACCCTCGGCCTGCTCGCGGCCAGCCAGGGCGTGCGCGCCGACGAGATCAAGGCGCCGACCTTCAGCGCCGAACCGTGCTGCAGCCTGTGCCCGGCGGCCCACGACGCGAAGAACTACACCACGCGCTACCAGCAGAACTTCACCACCCTGGTGCAAGCCCAGGGCGACTGGCTGTTCCGTACCCAGGAAGACCTGCGCACCGAATTCGACACCAGCCCCGCCGGCTACAAACGCATGCAACAGCTGCACGATGCGTTCAAGGCCAAGGGCGTGGAACTGGTGGTGGTCTACCAGCCGACCCGTGGCCTGGTAAACCGCAACAAGCTCAACCCCGAAGAGAAAGCCGCGTTCGATTTCGACAAGGCCCTGGGCAACTACAAGAGCATGCTCGGCCGTTTCGCCAAGATGGGCTACGTGGTGCCGGACCTGTCGCCGTTGACCAACGAGCAATTGCCCGATGAATTACCGGCCCACGATTTCTACTTCCGCGGCGACCAGCACTGGACCCCTTACGGCGCCCAGCGCACCGCGAAAATCGTCGGTGCCAAAGTGCGCGCGATGCCCGAGTTCGCCGAGATTCCCAAGCGCGAATTCGAAACCAAGCGCTCCGGGCGCATGGGCAAGACCGGCACCCTGCACAACATGGCCGGGCAACTGTGCGGCACCAGCTACGCGATCCAGTACATGGACCAGTTCACCACCGAACCCAAGGGCGAAGCCGGCGACGGCGACCTGTTCGGCGATTCGGGCAACCCGCAGATCACCCTGGTCGGCACCAGCCACAGCGGCAAGAACTACAACTTCGCCGGCTTCCTCGAACAGGAAATCGGCGCCGACATCCTCAACGTCGCCTTCCCCGGCGGAGGCCTGGAAGGCTCGATGATCCAGTACCTGGGCAGCGACGAGTTCCAGAAGACCCCGCCGAAAATCCTGATCTGGGAATTCTCGCCGTTGTACCGCCTCGACCAGGAAACCATCTACCGCCAGATGATGGCGCTGCTGGACAACGGCTGCGAAGGCAAGACCGCGCAGATGAGCGCCAGCGCCACCCTGAAACCCGGCAAGAACGAATTGCTGGTCAACAGTTCGAACAAAGACCTGCGCAACGCCAACCATCAGGTCGACATCCGCTTCGCCGACCCGTCGGTGAAAACCTTGCAAGCCACCCTCTGGTACATGAACGGGCGCCACGAGGACATCAAGATCGAAAAACCCGAAACATCCGATACAGACGGGCGTTTCGCCTTTGAACTGCGCACCGACGAAGACTGGGCCTCGCAGAACTTGCTGGCCGTGGAAGTGCAGGGCCCCGAAGCGGGTGCTGCCGCGCAGAAAGTCGAAGCGAAAATTTGCACACGCAACGTATTCCCAAGCGGCGGTCAGAAGACTGCCTCACTCGGGCAATGAGGTTACCTATGCAGAAGTTATTGATCCCCACATTGCTGGGCCTGGCGATCTTCGCCGGTTCTGTGAATGCCGCCGCGCCACTGCGTCCGCCCCAGGGTTATTTCGCCCCGGTGGAAGCGTTCAAGACCGGCGACTTCAAGGACGGCTGCGACGCCATGCCGGCGCCGTACACCGGCTCGCTGCAGTTTCGCAGCAAGTACGAAGGCTCGGACAAGGCCCGTTCCACGCTGAACGTGCAGTCGGAAAAGGCCTTTCGCGACAGCACCGCCGACATCACCAAGCTGGAAAAAGACACCAGCAAGCGCGTGATGCAGTTCATGCGCGACGGTCGCCCGGAACAGTTGGAATGCACACTCAACTGGCTGACCAGCTGGGCCAAGGCGGATGCGTTGATGTCCAAGGACTTCAACCACACCGGCAAATCCATGCGCAAATGGGCGCTGGGCAGCATGGCCTCGGCCTATGTGCGCCTGAAGTTCTCCGACTCGCACCCGCTGGCCAACCATCAGCAGGAATCGCAACTGATCGAAGCCTGGTTCAACCGGCTGGCCGATCAGGTGGTGAGCGACTGGGACAACCTGCCGCTGGAAAAAACCAACAACCACTCCTACTGGGCCGCCTGGTCGGTGATGGCGACGTCCATCGCCACCAACCGTCGCGACCTGTTTGACTGGGCGGTAAAGGAATACAAAGTCGGCGCCAACCAGGTCGACGACCAGGGCTTCCTGCCCAACGAACTGAAGCGCCAGCAGCGCGCGCTGTCGTACCACAACTACGCCCTGCCGCCGCTGTCGATGATCGCCAGTTTTGCCCTGGTCAACGGCGTGGACCTGCGCCAGGAAAACAACGGCGCGCTCAAACGCCTGGGCGACAAGGTGCTGGCCGGGGTCAAGGACCCGCAGATCTTCGAGCAGAAGAACGGCAAAGAGCAGGACATGAAGGACCTCAAGGAAGACATGAAATTCGCCTGGCTTGAACCCTTCTGCACCCTCTACACCTGCGCGCCGGATGTGCTCGAGCGCAAACATGGGATGCAGCCGTTCAAGACCTTCCGCCTCGGGGGCGACCTGACCAAGGTCTACGACCCGACGCACGAAAAAGGCAACAAAGGCAGCTGACGAAACGCGGTTAGAAATGTGGGAGGGGGCTTGCCCCCGATAGCAGTGTGTCATTCAACACAGATGGCGACTGTTACACCGCCATCGGGGGCAAGCCCCCTCCCACATTTGAGCAATACAACCTCCCCCCGGATTCGTGGGGGGGTTTGGGGGGGCTGCGGCCCTTGACTGTTGGTTAAACATGGAGAGATCGGGATGGTTTTCTCGTCCAATGTGTTCCTGTTTCTGTTCTTGCCGATCTTTCTCGGCTTGTACTACTTGAGCGGGCAACGCTATCGCAACCTGCTGCTGCTACTGGCCAGTTACGTGTTCTACGCCTGGTGGCGAGTGGACTTCCTGGCGCTGTTCGCCGCCGTCACGCTGTGGAATTACTGGATCGGCCTCAAGGTCGGTGCCGCCGGCGTGCGTACCAAGCCGGCGCAACGCTGGCTGCTGCTGGGCGTGGCGGTCGACCTGTGCATCCTCGGCTACTTCAAGTACGCCAACTTCGGCGTCGACAGCATCAACGTAATGATGAAGTCGGCGGGCCTGGAGCCGTTCATCCTGACCCACGTACTGTTGCCGATCGGGATCTCGTTCTACATCTTCGAGTCCATCAGCTACATCATCGACGTGTATCGCGGCGACACTCCGGCCACGCGCAACCTCATCGACTTTGCCGCGTTCGTGGCGATCTTCCCGCACCTGATCGCCGGCCCCGTCCTGCGCTTTCGCGACCTGGCCGACCAGTTCAACAACCGCACCCACACCCTCGACAAGTTCTCCGAAGGCTGTACGCGGTTCATGCAGGGGTTCATCAAGAAGGTCTTCATCGCCGACACCCTGGCGGTGGTGGCCGACCATTGCTTTGCCCTGCAAAACCCCACCACCGGTGATGCCTGGCTCGGTGCGCTGGCGTACACCGCGCAGTTGTACTTCGACTTCTCCGGCTACAGCGACATGGCCATCGGCCTGGGCTTGATGATGGGTTTCCGCTTCATGGAAAACTTCAAGCAGCCGTACATCAGCCAGTCGATCACCGAGTTCTGGCGGCGCTGGCACATCAGCCTGTCGACCTGGCTGCGCGACTACCTTTACATCACCCTGGGCGGCAACCGTAAAGGCACGCTGATCACCTACCGCAACCTGTTCCTGACCATGCTGCTCGGTGGCCTGTGGCACGGCGCGAACATCACCTACATCGTGTGGGGCGCCTGGCACGGCATGTGGCTGGCGATCGAGAAAGCCATCGGCCTGAACACCTCGCCGCGCAGCTTCAACCCGATCCGCTGGGCGCTGACCTTCCTGCTGGTGGTGATGGGCTGGGTGATCTTCCGTTCCGAAAACCTGCACGTCGCCGGGCGCATGTACGGCGCGATGTTCAGCTTTGGCGAATGGTCGCTGTCGGAACTCAACCGCGCCAGCCTCACCGGCCTGCAAGTGGCGACCCTGGTGGTGGCCTACGCAACGTTGGCGTTCTTTGGCCTGCGCGACTTCTACAGCAACCGCCCTGCCGAGAAAACCAAGGCGGCCGACCCGAGCCTGATCAAGGCCGTACCGGGCGACGACCCGGGCAGCATCCACCAGCCAGGTTTCACCGTGGGCAAAGACGCCGCCGTGCAACCGGCCTACTGGACCGCTGACTGGCCACGCTACGCCATGCGCGCTGCCGTGCTGCTGCTGTTCGTGGCGTCGATTCTGAAACTGTCGGCGCAGAGTTTCTCGCCGTTCCTTTACTTCCAATTCTGAGGGAGCCGACCATGACCCGATCATTGCGCGTCCTCTATATCAGCCTGTTCCTGGTGGTGCTGCTCGCCCTGGGCGCCTGGTCGTTGCGCGGTTTCTTCGGCTTCAGCACCAATGCCGACGCCACCGTGCTCAACGGCCGCTGGACCAAAGCCGTCGAGACCCACTACGACGAACAGTTCCCGATCAAGCGCCTGGGCACCAACCTCTGGGCCGCGCTGGACTACAAGCTGTTCAATGAAGGCCGCCCCGGCGTGGTGCTGGGCCGCGATCACTGGCTGTACAGCGACGAGGAGTTCAACCCCGCCGTCAACGAAGAGCAGAACCTGGAGGGCAACTACGCCCTGGTCGAAGGCGTGCGCCAGCAGCTCAAGGCCCAAGGCGTTCAACTGGTGCTCGCCATCGTGCCGGCCAAGGTGCGCCTGTACCCGGAACACCTGGGTGACGTGAAACCGGCGAGCATCCACGCCAACCTGTATCAGGACTTCCACGCCCGTGTCGCCGCCGACAAGATCCTCGCCCCCGACCTGCTTGGCCCGCTGCAACAGGCCAAGCTCGGCGGCCAGCAAGTGTTCCTGCGCACCGACACCCACTGGACCCCGGACGGTGCCGAAATCGCCGCCAAGCAACTGGCCAAGGCGATCGCCGACAAGGCCCCACTGAGCGGCGAACCGCAGCGCTTTGTCACCGAGGCCGAGAAAACCGCACCGCACAAGGGCGACCTGCGCCTGTTCCTGCCGCTCGACCCGCTGTTCGAAAACCTGATGCCGCCCAAGGAGCCGCTGGAAAAACGCGTCACGCACCTGGCCGAAACCAAAGGCGACGACGCGCTGTTCAGCGACAGCGAAACCCCGGTGGCACTGGTCGGCACCAGCTACAGCGCCAACCCCAACTGGAACTTCGTCGGGGCGCTCAAGCAAGCCCTGGGCAGCGACGTGATCAGCTACGCCGAAGACGGCCATGGCCCGATCCTGCCGATGCTCAGCTACCTCAAAAGCGATGACTTCAAGAACCGCCCGCCCCAGGTGCTGATCTGGGAGTTCCCCGAACGCTATCTGCCTGTCAACAACGAAATCGGCGATGCCGACCCGCAGTGGGTCGCGCAACTCAAACAAGCCGGTGCGCGCCAACAGAACATGGCTCTGAACACTCCAGCTAAACACCCAAAATCCGAGACGCCCGAACGGGCGCAAAACTGAAAGAGAGGTAACTCACATGACTTTCACTACTACTCCGCGTCGTCTCGCCAAGACCCTGGCCCTGGTTGCCGGCATGAGCGTTGTATCGATGTCCGCCTTCGCCGGTGACGCGGCCTTGTACGGCCCTGTCGCACCGAAAGGCTCGAGCTTCGTGCGTGTCTATAACGCCTCCAATCAGGAAGTCAGCGCCACCGTCGGCGCCACCAACCTGAGCGACGTCGCCCCGTTGGCCAGCAGCGACTTCAGCTTCATGCCCGGCGGCGACTACAGCGCCAAGGTGGGCAGCCAGACCGTGTCGGTCAAGCTCGCCGCCGACCACTACTACACCCTGGTCAACAACAGCAGCGGTCAGCCGCAGTTGATCGAAGAACCGCCGTTCAAGAACAAACAGAAATCCCTGGTGCGCGTGCAGAACCTCAGCGACAAGGCCCTGACCCTGAAAACCGCCGACGGCAAGACCGACGTGGTCAAGGCCGTCGCCGCCAAAGGCCGTGGCGAGCGTGAAATCAACCCGGTGAAGGTCAGCCTGGCGCTGTACGACGGCGACAAGAAAGTCGGCGACGTGAAACCGGTAGCCCTGGAGCGTGGTGAGGCGGCGGTGCTGTACATCACCGGCTCCGGTTCAAGCCTGTCGCCAGTGTGGGTGAAACGCCCCGTGTCGACCCGCTAAACATTTCTCGGACTGACAGCAACCCACTGTAGGAGCGAGCTTGCTCGCGAAAATCGCCACTGATGACGCGGGCATTCTGGATGTACGCGGTGTCTGGGAGTTCTTCGCGAGCAAGCTCGCGCCTACAGAGGGCAGAGGCGTCAGTTCGGACCGAGACAAAAACAAGAGTGGAACGACAAACCTTCGTAGCTCTGACCCAAATCGATTCAAGGAGAAACAGCATGATCCCAGTAATCCTTTCCGGTGGTAGCGGCTCACGTCTTTGGCCGCTTTCGCGCAAACAGTTTCCTAAACAGTTCCTGGCCCTGACCGGCGAGCACACGCTGTTCCAGCAAACCCTGGAGCGCCTGGTATTCGATGGCATGGACACCCCAATCGTGGTCTGCAACAAAGACCATCGGTTCATCGTCAACGAGCAACTGAGCGTGCGCAAGCTGGAAGCCCAGCGCATCCTGATGGAACCCTTCGGCCGCAACACCGCGCCAGCCGTGGCGCTGACCGCGATGATGCTGGTCAATGAAGGCCGCGACGAGCTGATGCTGGTGCTGCCGGCCGACCATGTGATCGACGACCAGAAAGCCCTGCAACGCGCCCTGGCCCTGGCCACCGTGGCCGCCGAGCGTGGCGAGATGGTGCTGTTCGGCGTGCCGGCGACCCGTCCGGAAACCGGTTATGGCTACATCAAGTCCGCCAACGATTCGCTGCTGCCCGAAGGCGTGAGCCGCGTGCAACAGTTCGTGGAAAAACCCGATGAAAAACGCGCCGTCGAGTTCGTCAAAAGCGGCGGCTACTTCTGGAACAGCGGCATGTTCCTGTTCCGCGCCAGCCGCTTTCTCGAAGAGCTGAAAAAGCACGACCCGGACATCTACGACACCTGCGTGCTGACCCTCGAACGCAGCGAGCAGACCGCCGACACCGTGACCTTCGACGAAGCCACCTTCGCCTGCTGCCCGGACAATTCCATCGACTACGCGGTGATGGAAAAAACCCAGCGCGCCTGCGTGGTGCCGCTGAGCGCGGGCTGGAGCGACGTGGGTTGCTGGGCGTCGCTGTGGGCGGTCAACGATAAAGACGTCAACGGCAACGTCACCAAAGGCGACGTGGTGATCCAGGACAGCAAGAACTGCATGATCCACGGCAACGGCAAGCTGGTGTCGGTGATCGGCCTGGAAAACATCGTGGTGGTGGAAACCAAGGACGCGATGATGATTGCCCACAAGGACAAGGTCCAGGGCGTCAAGCAGATGGTCGCCACCCTCAACGAACAAGGGCGCAGCGAAACCCAGAACCACTGCGAAGTCTACCGTCCGTGGGGCTCCTACGACTCGGTCGACATGGGCGGGCGCTTCCAGGTCAAGCACATCTCGGTCAAGCCGGGCGCGTGCCTGTCGCTGCAGATGCACCACCACCGCGCCGAACACTGGATCGTGGTCAGCGGCACCGCCGAAGTCACCTGTGACGAGAACGTGTTCCTGCTCTGCGAGAACCAGTCCACCTACATCCCGATCGCCTCGGTACACCGCCTGCGCAACCCGGGCAAAATCCCGCTGGAGATCATCGAAGTGCAATCGGGCAGCTATTTGGGCGAAGACGATATCGAGCGGTTTGAGGATATCTACGGTCGCTCGACGCCGGTAGAACGTGGCGTGTCGGTGAAAACGATCGCGCAGTAAAACAGTCGTAAAAGAAGCCCTCGCCCAGGTCATTGCGTCCCCTATCCGCAGTGGCTTGGGTGGGGGCTTTTTGTTTGGGATTTGTGCTGGCTGTGAGGGCCTCATCGGGGGCAAGCCCCCTCCCACATTTGAATGTATTCACAGATCAAAGGTGGGTGGGGGCTTTTTGTTTGGGATTTGCGCTGGCTGTGAGGGCCTCATCGGGGGCAAGCCCCCTCCCACATTTGAATGTATTCACAGATCAAAGGTGGGTGGGGGCTTTTTGTTTGGGATTTGCGCTGGCTGTGAGGGCCTCATCGGGGGCAAGCCCCCTCCCACATTTGAATGTATTCACAGATCAAAGGTGGGAGGGGGCTTTTTGTTTGGGATTTGCGCTGGTTGTGAGGGCCTCATCGGGGGCAAGCCCCCTCCCACATTTGAATGTATTCACAGATCAAAGGTGGGTGGGGGCTTTTTGTTTGGGATTTGCGCTGGCTGTGAGGGCCTCATCGGGGGCAAGCCCCCTCCCACATTTGAATGTATTCACAGATCAAAGGTGGGAGGGGGCTTGCCCCCGATGAGCCCCGCCCGGCCACCGCAGCACTCAAGGTAGCCAATCCCACCTACGCTTAAGTTAGGATGCTCGTTCCCGATTCGAGGTGGTCTCCATGTTCTTCGGCGTTCTCCTGATCATCACCTGGCTGGTCCTGTTGCTGCGCTACCCGGCCAAAGCCCTGCCCGTATCGCTGGCCGCCGCTGTGGGCCTGGGGCTGGTGGGCGTGTGGGTGGTGTGGCTGGACAATCGTGAAGCGTCGCAACTGGCGCGCCTGGAGCTGCGCATCATCTACGCCCCACAGGACTGCCCGGCCGACCGCCCACTGAAACTGACCCTGAACAACGGCAACGACGTACCGCTGACCGAACTGCGCTGGCGCGTCGCTGCCTATGCGCCGGGCGATACGGTCAACCTGGCCGACAACGTCTATGCTGCCCCACGCTATCGCGGCCCCGGCGAGTTGCAGGCCGGCGCCACCTGGGACGACTGCCTGCCCACCCCGCCGCTGCGCCCTGGCTACCGCCCGCAAACCCTGGAATTTCGCGCCGAGCATTTGCAAGGCAGCTTCTCGGACTGACAAAGGACCGATCCATGCCCAACGTACTCATCACCGGTTGCTCCAGCGGCATCGGGCGCGCCTTGGCCGAGGCCTTCAAATCCGCCGGCTTCGACGTGTGGGCCAGCGCCCGCCAACCGGAAGACGTCGCCCGCTTGTCCGCCGCCGGCTTCAACGCGGTGCAACTGGACGTCAACGACAGCGCCGCCTTGCAGCACCTGGCCGAGCAGTGGGGCGAGCTGGATGTGCTGGTCAACAACGCCGGCTACGGCGCCATGGGCCCGTTGCTCGACGGCGGCACCGAGGCGCTGCAGTGTCAGTTCGAAACCAACGTGTTCTCCATCGTCGGTGTAACCCAGGCGTTCTTCCCCGCACTGCGTCGCGGCAAAGGCCTGGTGGTGAATATCGGCAGCGTTTCCGGGGTGCTGGTGACGCCATTCGCTGGCGCCTACTGCGCCTCCAAAGCCGCCGTGCATGCCTTGAGCGATGCCCTGCGCATGGAGCTGGCGCCGTTTGGCGTGCGGGTGATGGAAGTGCAACCGGGCGCAATCGATACCCGCTTTGCGAAAAACGCCGGGGCCCAGGCGGAGCTGTTGATCAACGAACAATCGCCGTGGTGGCCGTTGCGCGAAGGCATCCGCGCGCGCTCCCGGGCCTCCCAGGACAACCCGACACCGGCCAGCCGATTTGCCAGCCAGGTCCTGAACGCCGTGCAACAACCGACACCGCCCCGCTTATTGCGCGCGGGCAATGGCAGTCGGGCACTGCCGTTGATGGCGGCGTTACTGCCCAAAGGGTTGTTGGAAAACGTATTGAAGCGACGCTTTGGTTTGAATAGGAGTTTGTAAATGATCGACTACAGCGACTTTTTCGAAGAAGTGATCCAGACCCACGTCGAGATCGAACAGTGGTTCGCCGGCGTGGCGCCTGAAGGCACGCTGCAAAGGCTGCTCGCGCGCTTCTCGCCGGAGTTCAGCATGATTGCGCCCTCCACCGGCACACGCATGAACGCCGCTGGGGTCAATTACCTGTTCACCCGCCTGGGCGGCCAGCGGCCAGGGTTGAAGATCACCTTGAGCGAACTGAGCGGCATTGACCGGCATGCCCGCGGCGCCGTCGTCAGTTACCGCGAACATCAGATCGACGACAGCGGCACCCAGACCGATCGCCGCGCCACGGTGGTCTTCGAGAAACAGGCCAGCGGCGCACTGCTGTGGCGCCATTTGCACGAGACGTACTGCCAGGCCTGAACCGCCAGGCAACACCCCGCCCGTATGCGCGCAAGCCTCCCCCCGCTTGCGCGCACAGCCCATCGCCCTGAGTCCCCCGCTCATTGGCGGCAATACAATTTCGCTACAGAACTGAACGGACACTCTCGCTAGAGTGACGCGCTGACTTCTGACTCAACACGCTCAGACCTCATACCTAGCTTGTCGTTGATCGCTGTTCGCGTCGATTCGACACAGCCGTTCCGGTACCTCTTGGGTGACCCCTATCAAGCCTTTAAACAAATCGCGCGCCTGTCGGACGCTGCTCACACTGTCACTGGGGTTAACTGCGGTGACAGGCTGTTCGGTCGCACCTCTGCCCGCGTTGAAACCGCCCGCGCCAGAGGCATGGCGCAATGCACCGTCCCCACTGGCGCCGGCCAAGCCCGACCTCAATCGGTGGTGGCACGCCTTCAATGATCCTGAACTCGATACCCTGGTGGATCAGGCATTGCACAACAACCTCGACGTCGCCGCCGCAGTCGAGCGCCTGCGGGCCGCGCGAGTGCTGAGCCAACATTCGCAAGCGCCCTATCTGCCCTCGATCGGGATCAAGACCCACGACGCGATAAGCCCCGACACCAGCAGTTCGTACTTCCTGATCGGCTTCGATGCGCAATGGGAACTGCCACTGTTCGGCGCCAGGCAGAGCGCGGATCGCATCGCCGAGGGCAACCAGGCGCTGGTGGCCGCCGACTTGCGCAGCGTCCAGGTGTCGCTGGTCGCCGAAGTCACCCGGCATTGGGTTGAGCTGCGTTCGGCGCAACACGCCGAACGCGCGCTGACGGCCATTCGTGACGCTCAGCAGGAAAAACTGGTGCTGCTGCGCGTGCGCGAGCAACTTGCCCTGGCGCCGCACGCTGACGTGGCGGGCGCCGAGGCGGAACTGGCGCGGGCCGAGATGCAGCTGAGCGGGCCGCAACGACGGATCCACCGCCATGCCCAGCAGTTGGCGCTGTTGTCGGGTCGGCCGGAGCCCGACCCGCGCTGGCTGCAGCCCGGACCGCAGCCCACGCTCGGCCAGTGGCAACTCAACAACGTGCCGGCGGACCTGCTGCGCACACGCCCGGAAATTGCCAGCGCCGAGGCCGAGGTTCTTGTGGCCGCCGGGGAGTTGGGGATGAGCCGCGCCGATATCTACCCGCATCTCAGCCTGGGCGCTTCGTTGCAGTGGTCGCTGAACATTGCCAGCAACCGCAAGCGCACGCCCAGCGGCAACAGTATTTTCTCGGCCGGGCCGGGGATCAGCATCCCGTTGTTCGACTGGGGCCAACGTATCGCCACTGCCCGCGCGAAAGACCACCTGTTGCAGGCAGCGGTTCTGACTTATCGCCAGGCGGTGTTGCAAGGCGTTGCCGAAGCCGAAATCGCCCTGGGCGACCTCGAACAAACGCGCCTGCGCGAGCACGCCTCGCGCCAGGCCCATAAGGCGACGCAGACGCGCCTGGAGGCCTTGCAACAACGCGAGCGCCTGGGGCTCATGAGCCCACTGGAGCTGACGAGCGCCCACGTGCAGGCACTGCAAGCCATGCGACAGGCCGACAGCGCCAGCACCGAACGGGACATCGCCTACATCGCGCTTTATAAAGCCCTGGGCGGCGCACCGTTACCGAACCCGACAGTGAAGGATGCTGACTGATGGTGGCGCTTGCCCGTCTGACACTGATCCACGAATGGCGGCGCTTCCTGCCCGCGATGATTGCCGTAGGCTTCGCGGGGCTGCTGCAGTTGCTCCAGGCCGCGCTGGTGCTGGGTATTTTCGGCAGTGCCAGCGTCTATATCACCGGCTCTACGGCGGACCTCTGGGTCGGTTACCCCGGCACGCAAAGCGTCAACCTCGGGAGACCGATCGATGCCGGCGTGGAAATGCGCCTGCGCATGGACGCCGATGTCCTGCGTGTCGAGTCGTTTCGCTGGGTCGACGCCGATTGGCGCGGTGCGCGAGATACCGGTGGCGTGTCGGTGTTTGTCAGCGGCATCGACGTCGGGCCAGACGGCCTGATGTTTGCGCGCGCCCTGCCGACGGCACTGCGCGCCCGCCTGGCCGAGCCCGGTGCGGTGATCGTCGACCGCGCCGATCTGAGCACCCTGGGCGTGAACCTGGGGGACGCCGCGACCATCAACGGGCAACGTGTGCGCGTGGTGGGCGTCACCAGCGGCCTGCGCGCGCTGGGTGGGGTCAATGTGCTGGCGTCGCTGGCCACCGCCCGGCAGCTCGACACCACCACCGCAGCAGACCGCATCACCTACCTGGTGGCCAAAGTGCGCGATCCCGCTCAGGCCGGTGCGGTTGCCGCGCGCCTGAGCGACGGCCCTGCATTCGGCAACTACTCGGTATGGACCGCACAACAGTTCGCCCAGCGCTCGCAGATGTATTGGATGTTCGACACCGGTGCCGGTGCCGGCGTGCTGTTTCTGGCCGCGATTGTGTTCCTGGTGGGCGCGGTCATCACCAGCCAGACGCTGGTCGCCGCGGTCGTCGGTTCCATCCGCGAGTACGCCACCTTGAACGCCCTTGGCGTCGGCGTGAATGCCCTGCGCAAAGTGGTCATGGAGCAGGCTTTCTGGGTCGGGGCACTGGGGCTGCTGGGCAGTTCGGTGCTCGCCGGCCTGTTCTTCGCCCTGGCGGCGCACTACAACGTGCCGGTGCAGCTCTCGCCCGTCGCGGCCCTCGCCTGCCTGTGCCTGAGCATGCTCCTGGCACTCGTGTCGGGCCTGGCGGCCATCCGCACCTTACGCCACGCCGACCCGGCCAGCCTTCTGAGATAGCACTGCCATGAGTCTCCTGACATCCGCCACACCCTTCACGCTGCAAGCCAGCAGTATCAGTAAATCGTTCACCTCGGGGCGGGTCGTAACCCCAGTGCTGCATGACATTACCCTGGCGATACGGCCCGGCGAACTGACCCTGATCTCAGGCCCGTCCGGCTGTGGCAAAAGCACGCTACTGGCGATCCTCAGCGGCCTGCAGCAGCCCGACCGCGGCAGCGCATCGGCCCTGGGGCACGACCTTTCAAGCCTCGACACGCGGGCCCTGGAGAATTTTCGCCTGCGCCACACCGGCTTCGTATTCCAGGGGTTCAACCTGTTTCCGGCGTTGACTGCGCAGCAACAGGTCGAGCTGCCCTTGAGCTACCTGGGGCTGCCGAGCACGGAAGTCCGAGCACGCGCCATTGAGGCGCTGGAGGACGTCGGGCTGGGCTCGCGCATGCAACTGCGCCCGGCCGAATTGTCCGGCGGCGAAAAGCAGCGCGTAGCGATTGCACGCGCCGTGGCAAAGGCCCCCGAGTTGTTGTTCGCCGACGAACCGACCAGCGCCCTCGATGCAGCCAACGGCCAGATCGTGATCGATATTTTGCACCGCATCGCCCGCACGCGTGGCACCACGGTGCTGTGCGTCAGCCACGATCCGCGCCTGATCAGTAATTGCGACCGCGTGCTGACCATAGAAGACGGCCGCATTTTGAACGATCAATCCCTTCCCTTCCAACCGGCCGCTATGGTCGGAACCCAGGAACACTCTGTATGAACGCGCGCCCGCTTCGCTCTTGGCTGCTTCTGAGTACCGCACTTGTATTGCTGAGCGCCTGCTCCCGTGAAGATGCGCCTTCCACGCCGACGTCAACGGCGCCAACCTACCTGGCCGTCGCGCGCGGCCGTATCGATGTGGAAGGCGGTTTGCTCAAGCTCGGCGCGAGTCGCGACGGAGTGGTCGCCGAGATCAAGGTGACGGAAGGCGAGCAAGTCAAGAAAGGCCAACTGCTCGCCACCCTGGACAGTGAACTGGCGCAACTGGCAGTCGCCGCCGCACTGACCGAGCAACGCCAAGTGCAGATCCAAGCCAAACAGTTGGCAAGGCAGCTCAAGTTCGCCGAGCAGCAGGCCAGCCGCCTGACCGCCGCCGCCAAGGCAGGCGCCGGCGACAGCCAGAGTGCCGATGGGGCCCACGAGGCCGCCGAGCGCTTGCGCGACGAGATTGAAAAGACTCAGACAGACGCCGAAGTCGCCGCGAGAAAGCTGACGGCGGCACGCTACGAACTGGCGCAACGCAGCCTGCGTGCGCCGGTCGACGCCGAGGTGGTTCGGCGCCTGATTCAACCCGGTGCCGCAGTGTCTGCACAGTCCGGGCCGGCTTTCGTTTTGTTGCCGAACCAGGCGCGTATCGTAAGGGCTGAGCTCAACGAGTCATTTACCGGTGCGGTGCGCCCCGGAATGAAGGCCGAAGTCACCGATGACAGCGCCGATGGTTCAGTGGCGCTGACCGCCCACGTGGTGCGGATCAGCGCGGTACTGGGCAACAGCACCCTGGAAGACGACGCCTTGGTCAGGGCCAATACGCGTACCGTTGAATGCATATTGGCGTTCGATCAGCCGGCGCCACCGTCTCTGCGCGTGGGGCAGCGCCTGCTGGTGCGGTTTGGGCCGTAGGTAATCGTCACGACCCGCCCAGCCCGACAGAGGTTCAGTGCTGGATAGAGTCGACAATCACCGTGCAGGTAATCCCCGCCGCCAACAACACGCCTTCGGGCACTTCATCGATATGAATCCGCACCGGCACGCGCTGGGCCAAGCGCACCCAGTTGAAGGTCGGGTTCACGTCGGCGATCAGTTCGCGGCTCTCGGGGTTGTCGCGGTCGTAGATGCCGCGAGAGATGCTTTCCACATGGCCCTTGAGGGTTTCGCCGCTCATCAACTGCATATCAGCCTTATCGCCGACCTTGACGTGGGGCAGTTTGGTTTCTTCGAAGAAGCCATAGACCCAGAACGAGTTCATATCGACCACGGCCATCTTGGCTTCGCCGATGCGCGCGTAGTCACCGCGATGCACGTTGAGGTTGGTGACGTAGCCGTCGACGGCCGCCACCACTTGCGTGCGTTTCAAGTTCAGTTCGGCGGCTTCCAGTTGTGCCTGGGCGTGCTGGTAGTCGGCGAGGGCCGAGTCGGCGACGTTGCCGGCGTCGTCGCGGTTTTCCCTGGAGATCACCAGCGCGTCGAGGTCGGCGCGGCGGTGGGCGTTGTCCTTGCGCATTTCCCAGGTGGCTTTGCGCGAAGCGACAAGGGCTTGCGCCTGTTTGACGGCGAGGCGGTAGTGTTCGGGGTCGATCTGCATCAGCAGGTCGCCCTTTTTCACCAACTGGTTGTCACGCACCGGCACGTTGACCACTTCGCCGGTGACGTCGGCGGCGACATTGATGATGTCGGCACGCACGCGGCCATCGCGGGTCCAGGGGGTTTCCATGTAATGCACCCACAGCGTGCGGCCAATCCAGATCGCCAGAGCCAGAACCAGCAAGGTCGCGAGCAGGCTGAAAAACTTTTTCATCGGGGCATTCTCAACGGTAGACGGTCAGCGCCAGGGCGCCGAACAGGCAAACGAACAGGCTCAGGCGCAGCAACGCCGGGTGCCAGAAAAAACGGTACAGATCGAACCCCCCCAGGAAGCGGTCCAGCGCCCAGGCCAACCCCGCCGCGATCAAAAACATCAGGGTCACGGTCGGCATGTAAATGCCGTGGAACGCGATTTCACGAGGCATGCCCAGCTCCTTTCAACATAAGCGCGCCTTGGGGCTTGTAGGCCGCCAGTGGCGATTGCGGGTCCAGCAGCGAAGTGCGGATGAAGTGCAGGTAGCTTTTCACCCGGCGCAGGGCCGAGGTATCGAAGTGCGGCGCGAAGGGTTCGTCGGTCGCCTGCACGCGGCTGATCGCATGGTCGACGGCAATCAGCCCGCGCTCCAGGTTGCTGGCGCTGGGTTGCAGGAACAGGCGCACCAGTGAGCGGCCCATCACGCGGATCGCCTGGCGCCAGGGCTGGGATTCGGCGTAGGCCGGGTGGATCGGCAAGATCGCCTGTTCCTTGCGCAACTCGATGATCGCATGGCCGACTTCAAGCACCACGAACATCCAGCGCAGCAGGTTGCGTTGCACTTGCGGCTGGCCGACAGCGAGGCCGTAGGCCTGGTGCAGCAGGTCGCGGGTGCGGCTTTCGAAACTCGACGCCAGGCCCTTGAGCTTGCCGCTGATCGCGTACACCACTTGCTCGCGCAGGTCCTGTTCCAGGCGGCGCCACAGCCAGCGGCTGTTGGGCGGCAGGATGATCGCCCCTGCCGCCGCGCACACCAGCATGCCGATGATCATCGCGATGTAGTCGTTGATAAAGTTGTAGGGGTTGTAGACCGTGAGGTTGTCCGGCACCGAACCGGTGCTGAAAAAGATCAGCAGGCCCACGCCGACCCCGGCGTATTGCGGGCGTGAAGCGAGGAAGGCACCGAGGATGATCACCGGCGCGAGCATCACGCACAGCAGCGGGAAGCCGTCGATCCAGGGAAACACGAAAAACATTTCGACGAAGCCCACCAGCGCCCCGATCAGGGTGCCGCACGCCATCTGGAACGCCATGCGTTTGGGGTTCGGCGTGGCGGCGGACAGGCCGACGGTGGCGGCGGCGATCATGGTCATGGTCGCGCCGCTCGGCCAGGCGGTCGCCACCCAGTAGCTGCCGAGCACGATCAGGATGAACGACGCCCGCACCCCCGAGGCCACGCAGGCCAGCCAGTTGGTTTTGGGGATGAAGGTTTCGTCCCACTGTTCCCGCGCATGGCTGTGATCGGCCAGGGAGGCGTGGGTCTGTGCGTAGTTGTGCAGGTCGTCAACGAAGCGGTAGAGCAGCTCGTAGGCGGTATGAAAGTCCAACTGCTCGTCTTCGCTCGGGTTGCCTTGCTGGAAGATCGCTCGCAGGCTGCGGACCTTGGCGGGCAAGCCGTCCTTGTAGACGCTCAACTGGTTGACCAGCCGCGCCGCGTCGGGGCTGGTGAGGGCGCGGCCGGAGAACCCGTCGAGCACCTCGGCCAAGTCCTGCAAGCCCGGTTTGATTTCGGCGACAACGTGGTCCGCGGCATCGGCACGCAGGCGTTCGAGCAACTGGTGCAAGGCGTTGAAGCGCGTGGTGATGCTCATGAATTCGCTGTTGAGGCGACTGAGCCGGCCGTTGCGCCGACGCATGTGCGGGTCTTCGAACACGGTGATGCTGCGCAGGCCTTCCAGGCCCACGGCTTCGGCGATAAAGCGCACGTTGGTGCTTTCGAAGGTTTCGCGCTGGCTGCGCCCACGCAGGCCGTCGGTGACGAACAGCGCGAATACGCCAAAGCGCTGGTACAGCGCGTTGCGCATCGCCGCACTGGAGGTCTGCGGCAGGATCGCCGCGCTGACCAGCGTGGAGACCAGAATCCCCAGGGAAATTTCCAGCACCCGCCACACGGCCGCCATGAACGCCCCGTCCGGGTGGGCCAGGGACGGCAGGCCGACCATCGCAGCGGTGTAACCGGCGAGCACAAAGCCATAGGCGCGAAAGTTGCGGTTGCGCGTGGCGCCAGCGGTGCAGATCCCCACCCAGATCGCCAGCGAGCCGAGGAACAGCTCGGTGTTCTGCGCAAACAAGGCGATCAGGAACACCATCACCGCCGACCCGGCCAAGGTGCCGAGGAAGCGATAGAAGCTCTTGGCGAACACCTGGCCGCTCTGGGGTTGCATCACGATAAACACGGTGATCATCGCGGTGCGCGGTTGCGGCAGTTCCAGGCGCATGGCCAGCCACAGCGTGGCGAACGCAGCGATCAGCACCTTGAAGATGTACACCCAGGTCACGCCGTCACTGCGTGCCCAGTCGAAAAAGCCACGGCGCCACTCAAGGGAATACAGCCAGCGCAGCGGTGCAGGCAAGGGAGTCATCAAATCCTACTCAGTGATCGAACACGGCGAGCGCCGCCGGGGTCTTGCTCGGGACAGTCTTGGTGTCTTGCGGAACATCGTTGCCGGCGCCCAGCCCGCCGCCCAGGGCGGTCACCAGGTCGGCGTGGGCCGTCAGACGCGCGGCCTGCACCTGCTGCTCGACTTGCTGCTGGCGGAACAACAGGGTCTGGGCGTTCAGCACATTGAGGTAATCGGTAAGGCCGCGCTGGTAGGCGATCATCGCGATGTCGTAGGTTTTCTGCGCCGAGGCCACCGACTCTGCGGCGAAGCCCTTTTGCTTGTCCATGGATTCGCGGCGGATCAACTGGTCGCTGATGCCCTTGAGCGCGTTGACCAGGGTCTGGTTGTAATGCGCCACGGCGATGTCATAGCCGGCGCTGGCTTCACCCAGCTGCGAACGCAGGCGGCCGCCGTCGAAGATCGGCAGGGTGATGGCCGGGCCGACGTTGTAGTTGAATTTCTTGCCGGCCAGAAAACCCAGCATGCCGCCGCCGGTGGCCATGTAGCCGAGGCTGCCGACCAGATCGACGTTGGGGTAGAAACCGGCGTGCGCGACATCGATGCCACGCGCCTGCGCTGCCACCTGCCAACGGCTGGCGACCACGTCCGGGCGCTGGCCGAGCAATTGCGCGGGCAGGCTGGACGGCAATTTCAGTGGCGCGCCGAGGGACAAGGTCGGACGTTGCAGTCGCGCGCCCTCGCCCGGGCCTTTACCCGCCAACGCCGCCAACTGGTTGCGGCTCAGGGCGATCTCTTCGTCCAGGGCATCGAGTTGGCGATGGGTCTCGGGCAACGGGGTTTCGGCCTGGCTCACATCGAAATGCGTGCCAATGCCCGCGTTCAGGCGTTTATTCGCCAGGTCGAGAATCTGCTGTTGCTGGGCCAGCGTGGCCGCGACGATGTCGCGGTTGGCGTAATGCAACGACAGCTGGATATAGGCGCGCACTACGTTGTTCTGCAGTTCGAGCTGGGCCTGGCGTGCTTCGGCCACGCTCATGTGCGCCAGGTCGACGGCACGCTCGGTGGCGTTGCTTTCGCGGCCCCACAGGTCAAGGGCGTAGCTGAAGCCCAGGGACGTATTGTTGTCCCAGGTGTTGGAACCGCTCAATGCACCCGGGCCGTAGAACTGGTCGTTCGGCCAGTTGTGGCGCTTGAGGGTGGTGTCGCTGTTGATCTGCAACGACTCGGCCGACTCGACAATCCCGGCCATGGCCCGCGCTTCACGCACACGCGCGGCAGCCATGGCCAGGCTCGGGCTGTCGTGGGTCGCGAGTTCGACCCAGCGGTTGAGCTGGGGATCGCCATAGGCCTGCCACCATTGCGCGGTGGGCCAGCGGGCGTCCCGGGCGGCGCTCTGGATCGCCTCGTCGGTGGCCAGGGTATTGGCGCTGAGGGCCTGGTCTTGGGGGGCGATTCCTCCGGTTCCGATGCAGCCGCTGATTGCTAACGATAAGGCCCAAACACTGAGAGTCTTCAGCTCTCTGCTGATGCGACGCGGCACTGCTGCGAATTCCTGAGGTGGGTGATGCAGGGTAGGTGGTGTAATTCTAGGACGCGAGGGGAATGACGATAAGCTGGTATTCCTGTGAATCTTTATTACCGTTCAGGCGATAATCCCTTCGTAGGGATCACTGGTCTACGTAACTTTCTGTCACAATTTGCTATCTCCCTTGAGAACACCCCATGGACACTTTGCAAAACATGCGCGCCTTCAGTTCTGTGGCCGAAGCCGGCAGCTTCACCGCCGCCGCCGCACAGCTGGACACCACCACCGCCAACATTTCGCGCGCGGTCTCCAACCTGGAGGCCCATCTGCAAACCCGCTTGCTCAACCGCACTACCCGCCGCATTGCACTCACGGAGGCGGGTAAACGCTATTTATTACGCTGCGAGCAAATCCTGGCCTACGTCGAAGAAGCCGAGGCCGAAGCCAGCGACGCCCACGCGCGCCCCGCCGGCCAGTTGAAAGTGCATACCATGACCGGTATCGGCCAGCATTTCGTCATCGACGCCATTGCCCGCTACCGCCGCACTCACCCGGACGTGACCTTCGACCTGACCCTGGCCAACCGCGTGCCGGACTTGCTCGATGAAGGCTACGACGTGTCCATCGTGCTGGCCAGCGAACTGCCGGACTCGGGCTTCGTGTCCCAGCGCCTGGGCATCACCTACAGCATCGCCTGCGCCTCGCCGGACTACGTCAAGGCCAAAGGCTGCGCGCAACGGCCCCACGATCTGCTCAACCACGCCTGCCTGCGCCTGGTCAGCCCGGTGGTCCTGCTGGATAAATGGAGCTTCAACGGCCCTGACGGCCAGGAAAGTGTCGCGATCAACACATCGCCGTTCCTGGTGAACTCGGCCGATGCGATGAAAACCGCCATCACCAGCGGCATGGGCGTCGGCCTGTTGCCGGTGTACGCCGCCATCGAAGGCCTGCGCAACGGCACGCTGGTGCGGGTGATGCCCAACTATCGCTCCCAGGAACTGAACCTGTACGCCATTTACCCATCGCGTCAGTACCTGGATGCGAAGATCAAGACCTGGGTGGAATACCTGCGCGGTTCGCTGCCGGAAATTCTCGCGGCGCACCAGGCGGAATTGGTCGCGTATGAGTTGAGCGGCAGCCTGGGCGGCGTGCGGATGGCGAACTGATTTCTGCCAGACGATAGCGATCCAATGTGGGAGGGGGCTTGCTCCCGATAGCGGTAATGAAGTCATGCATGTATTGGCTGACACACTGCTATCGGGGGCAAGCCCCCTCCCACATTTGGATCTCCATGGATCAGATAGAACCCATTTGGCTCTTGCTCTTGGGAGCGGCCTTATAACCAACCTGAGCCTGGAAGCTGGACTCGGTCAAAAATGTAGGAGGGGGCAAGCCCCCCCCACATTTGGATCTCCATGGATCAGATAGAACTCATTTGGCTCTTGCTCTTAGGAGCGGCCTTATAACCAACCTGAGCCTGGAAGCTGGACTCGGTCAAAACTGTAGGAGGGGGCAAGCCCCCCCCCACATTTGGATCTCCATGGATCAGATAGAACTCATTTGGCTCTTGCTCTTAGGAGCGGCCTTATAACCAACCTGAGCCTGGAAGCTGGACTCGGTCAAAAATGTAGGAGGGGGCTTGCCCCCTCCCACATTTGGATCTCCATGGATCAGATAGAACTCATTTGGCTCTTGCTCTTAGGAGCAGCCTTATAACCAACCTGATCCTGGAAGCTGGACTCGGTCAAAAATGTGGGAGGGGGCAAGCCCCCTCCCACATTTGGATCTCCATGGATCAGATAGAACTCATTTGGCTCTTGCTCTTAGGAGCGGCCTTATAACCAACCTGAGCCTGGAAGCTGGACTCGGTCAAAAATGTAGGAGGGGGCAAGCCCCCCTCCCACATTTGGATCTCCATGGATCAGATAGAACTCATTTGGCTCTTGCTCTTAGGAGCGGCCTTATAACCAACCTGAGCCTGGAAGCTGGACGCGGTCAAAAATGTGGGAGGGGGCTTGCCCCCGATGGCGGTAGTGAAGTCATGCATGTATTGGCTGACACACTGCTATCGGGGCAAGCCCCTTCCCACAGAGGTTCAACGGTGTCCTGACAATTGCCGGCAGGAATGTTAGCTTGCTTGGCATTCTTCCGTAGTCGATGAGCCCGCCTGCAATGAAAAAGACTGTCCTCGCCTTCAGCCGTATCACCCCGGAAATGATCGAACGCCTGCAACAGGATTTCGAGGTGATCGCCCCCAACCCCAAGCTGGGCGACATCAATGCACAGTTCAATGAAGCCCTGCCCCATGCCCACGGCCTGATCGGCGTGGGGCGCAAGCTGGGCCGCGCGCAACTCGAAGGCGCGAGCCGGCTGGAAGTGGTGTCCAGCATCTCGGTGGGCTATGACAACTATGACGTGGCCTACCTCAACGAACGCGGGGTCATGCTCACCAACACCCCCGACGTCCTCACCGAAAGCACCGCCGACCTCGCCTTCGCCCTGCTGATGAGCAGCGCACGCCGGGTGGCCGAGCTGGACGCTTGGACCAAGGCCGGCGAGTGGAAAGCCAGCGTGGGCGCGTCGTTGTTCGGCTGCGACGTGCATGGCAAGACACTGGGCATCGTTGGCATGGGCAATATCGGCGCCGCCGTGGCCCGGCGCGGGCGCCTGGGCTTCAATATGCCGATTGTGTACAGCGGCAACAGCCGCAAGCCCGCCCTGGAACAGGAACTGGGCGCACAGTTCTGCAGCCTGGATCAGTTACTCGCCGAAGCGGACTTCGTCTGCCTGGTGGTGCCGTTGAGCGAAAAGACCCGGCACCTGATCAGTCATCGCGAGCTGGGGCTGATGAAATCCAGCGCGATCCTGATCAATATTTCCCGCGGCCCGGTGGTCGACGAACCGGCGCTGATCGAAGCCCTGCAAACCCAGCGTATTCGCGGGGCGGGGCTGGACGTGTATGAAAAGGAACCGCTGGCCGAGTCGCCACTGTTCCAATTGAGCAATGCGGTGACCCTGCCGCACATCGGCTCGGCGACCCACGAAACCCGCACAGCCATGGCCAACCGCGCCCTCGACAACCTGCGCAGCGCCCTGCTCGGCCACCGCCCGCAGGATCTGGTCAACCCGCAGGTATGGAAGGGCTGAGATAAGTCAACTTCATCGGCCCATTCCCCTAAAGCCTGGGCCGATGAAGTCGATAACCCTCCATAGATGATCAACCCTGATCCACAGAAGGTTTTTATGTCCACGTCTAAAGCCCGCGCAGACTCACTCTCGCTTCTGCTCTTTACCTTGCGCAGCGGCAAGTTGATGGCCATTAACCTGCTGAAAGTCAGCGAAATCATTCCGTGCCCGCCGCTGACCAAGCTGCCGGAGTCCCATCCGCACGTCAAAGGTATCGCCATGCTGCGCGGCACCTCGCTGTCGGTGATCGACCTGAGCCGCGCCCTCGGCGAAATGCCGTTGGAAGACCCGGACGGCGGCTGCCTGATCGTCACCGATGTCAGCCGCTCCAAGCAGGGCCTGCATGTGCAGGCGGTGAGCAAGATCGTGCATTGCCTGACCACCGATATCCGTCCGCCGCCCTTCGGCGCCGGCGGCAATCGCTCGTTTATCACCGGGGTCACCCAGGTGGAAGGCGGGCTGGTGCAGGTGCTGGACATCGAAAAAGTCATCCACGGCATCGCCCCGGCACCGATTGAAATGGCGCCGACCGACTTGACCATGGAAGAGGCCGAAGTGCTGGGCAACGCGCGAATCCTGGTGGTGGATGACAGCCAGGTCGCCCTGCAACAATCAGTACACACCCTGCGCAACCTCGGCCTGACCTGCCACACCGCACGCAGCGCCAAGGAAGCGATCGACGTGCTGCTGGAACTGCAGGGCACCGTCGAGCAGATCAATGTGGTGGTGTCGGACATCGAAATGTCCGAAATGGACGGTTACGCCCTCACCCGCACCCTGCGCGAAACCCCGGACTTCCAGGACCTTTACGTGCTGTTGCACACCTCCCTGGACAGCGCGATGAACAGCGAAAAAGCGCGCGTGGCCGGGGCCGACGCGGTGCTGACCAAATTCTCCTCGCCCGAACTGACCAAATGCCTGGTGGTGGCCGCCCAGACCGTGGCGCAAAAGGGCCTGTAAGCGGTGGCCGAGTATTTCCAACTGCTACGCCGCGACCTCACCCGCGGCCTGCCCGCGCCGCAGTGGCCGGCCGGTACGCAGTTGGATCACTACCGCGACGCATGGGCCCCGGCGATTCACGCGGTGTTGCGCATGACCCAGGCGCAAGGCGGCGGCCACGTCGCCGACCTGCAAACCTGGCAGCGGCAGTTCGTGACCGATGCCGAGTTCGATCCCACGCTGTGCCTGGTGGCGAACAATGCCGAGGGCATCCTCGGCGTGGCCCAGTGCTGGACCAGCGCCTTCATCAAGAACCTGTCTGTACACCCCTGCGCCCAGGGCCAGGGGCTGGGCCGCGCCTTGTTGCTGCACGCCTTCCAGGTGTTCAAGCAGCGCGGCGAACCCTACGTGGACCTCAAGGTCCTGGAAAGCAACCGACGCGCCCGGCAACTCTATGAAAGCGCAGGCATGGTGTTCGTGCTGCGCGATGTGGTCAGCGAAGACTGACGGGCACTGGCGCACAACTTGCTTTCAGTGCTCCCGAACGTTGAAAAGAGGTGAAAACCCGTCACCGTTCGCGCGAGCCCTCTGACCTAGCCTGGTGACAGATCTGCCATGAACACTCATTTTTCCTGCGTCGGTTGTGGCAAATGCTGCACCGACCACCATGTCCCCCTGACCCTCGCAGAAGCCCGCCAGTGGGCGGCTGACGGCGGCAGCGTGATCGTTCTGGTGGAAGGTTTTCTCGGCAACGGCCTGGGCCTGCCACTGCAACAACGCGAACATGCCGAACGCCGTTCGGCGATGGTGCCCAGCGGCACGACCCAGGCATTCGTGGCCATCACCTTTGCCGCCTACAACCCCGGACGCTGCCGGAATCTTGACGAAGACAACCTGTGCCGCATCTATGAACGCCGACCGTTGGTCTGCCGCATCTATCCGATGGAGATCAACCCGCACATCCCGTTGAACCCTGCCGCCAAGGAATGCCCGCCGGAGTCGTGGGAACAGGGCCCGGTATTGATTGCCGGCGGCGAGTTGATGGACGCGGAACTGGCTGAACTGATCCGCCGCTCGCGCCAGGCCGACCGCGACGATGTGCAGACCAAAGAGGCGGTGTGTGCCCTGTTGGGGATTCGCACCACGGCGCTCAAGGGCGATGGCTTTACGGCGTACCTGCCGCAGATGGATGCCTTTACCCAGGCGATCGAGCGGGCGGCGAGCCAGCCTGGCGTGGCGAATGAGTGGGTGTTTCATGTGTCCGCGATGGACATCGCCGAACAGTTGCTGGACGCGGGGGCACAGCTTGCCACCGAGGTGCCGGCCAACTATGCGTTTATCCCGCTGCGCGCCGCCTAGTCGTTGGGCGCGACGGAAACGGCATCCAGGCGGTAGGGCTGAATGATCCGTTGGTATTCGCCGCTTTGCATCAGTTGTTCAAGGGCGCAGTTGAGGGCATTGCGCAAGGCGGTATCGGGCTTGCGCACCGCGATCGCCACGCCGCTGCCCAGGAGTTCGGCCGAAATCGCGGGGCCGAGGAAGTCAAAGTCCTGGCCATCGACGGTATCGAGCAGCACCTCACGGATTTCCACGGTGCCTTGCAGGGTCGCATCGATATCCCCCGCCACCAGGCTGCGAATCAGTTCGTCATTGAGCCAGAAGCTCTTGACGATAACGCCCTTGGGCGCCCACCGCGCTCGGGCGAAGGCTTCGCGATTACTGCCCAGCAACACCCCGACACGCTTGCCCTTGAGCGACCGCACGGTCGGCAGCAGGCCGGATGTTCTGCGGGCGACCAGGCGCGTGGTGAACGGATACAGCTCATCGGTGAAGTTGACCCAGCGCCGACGCATCGACGTAGGCGCCATGCCCATGATTGCGTCGAACTGCCGGGCCTCCAGGGCCGGGAAGTTTTCCACCAGCACCTGGTCGACCCAGGTGCAACGCACATTCAACTGCACGCACAGGGCATTACCCAGGTCGATGTTCAGGCCGACCAGTTGGCCTTGCGGGTTGCGGCTCTGGAAAGGCGAGAATTGCGCAGCGACGGCGAAACGGATCTCGCGCCGTGGCGACTCACCGGCGGCAACGTTATCGGCCGCCAGCAATAACGCGAGCACGGCACAAATGTGTATCAGAGCCACAGGAAACGTCCTTTTCCGGAAAGTCCAACCTCACCCTCCCGCACCGACGGAAAACGCCGGGGCGGCACGGAGGCTGTGCAAGCTTTCAAGAAACGGTCGTGGCCCTACAATCAGAAATTTCAGCAGACGTTGTAGGCAATAGTCGACACAGCGTGCGACTTATTATTCTCAGCGTTTACCCATCGAACGACGGGTGCCCGGCGGCGCCATGCCCGGGGACTTGGTATGCCCATTCTTGGCGCCGTTCTTGTACCACGGCTGGGCGGCATTCTTGGCCCCGGCCAGTTCACCCGGCTTGAACGGAAACTTGAACGCCGGGATCTCGGTTTTTTCAACGCTTTCAGCGCTGGCCGGATCGACGAGGTCGGCCGCTTCAACAGGGGGATGTGTCGGGGAAGTCATGGAAGCTCCGGAGCAGGCAAAAATTGATGCGGGGCCAGCTTGCGGGCCACACTGGCGCGCAGTATACCTGCGCCCTCAGGATCTTTAACCACCGCCTGTACGAATGGTCGGCGTTTACTGACAGCGCTGTCAGTTAGCAGTCACCTTGCTGACCGGGTTGACGGGCTATAAAGACACCTCACTCTTCCGTTCCTCTGCCCTGGCACCTCACTTCCATGCAAATTCAACGAAAAACCGCGCTGATCGTCGGAGTCCTCGTGGTGCTGGCGATTGCAGCCTGGGCCCTGACGCGGCCGGCCAAACCCAAACTGGCGGCGCCGACAGCGATCCCGGTACGGGTGGTGAGCGTGGCGCAACAGGACATCCCGCGTTTCGTCAGCGGCATTGGGACGGTGCTGTCGTTGCACAGCGTGGTGATCCGCCCACAGGTCGACGGCATCCTCACCCGATTGCTGGTCAAGGAAGGCCAGCAGGTCAAGGCCGGGGACCTGTTGGCGACCATCGATGACCGCTCGATCCGCGCCAGCCTCGAGCAGGCCAAGGCGCTGTTGGCGGAAAACCAGGCGCAGTTGCAAGTCGCGCTGATCAACCTCAAGCGCTACAAGGCATTGAGTGTCGACGACGGCGTGTCCAAGCAGACCTATGACCAGCAACAGGCGTTGGTCAACCAACTCAATGCCACCGTCCAGGGCAATCAGGCCGCGATCGATGCGGCAAAGGTGCAGCTTTCCTACACTCAGATTCGCTCACCGGTCAGCGGCCGCGTAGGGATTCGCACGGTGGATGAAGGCAACTTCCTGCGCACGAGCGATGCCCAGGGGCTGTTCTCGGTGACGCAGATCGACCCGATTGCCGTCGAATTTTCCCTGCCGCAACAGATGCTGCCCGCTCTGCAAAGCCTGATCGCGGCCCCTATCCCGGCCAGCGTCGACGCCTACCTGGGCGCCGACACCGACGGCCAGACCGGCGACCTGCTCGGTGAAGGCCACCTGAGCCTGATCGACAACCAGATCAGTTCCACCACCGGCACCCTGCGCGCCAAGGCCGAGTTCAACAACGCCACGCAGCGCCTGTGGCCGGGGCAACTGGTGACCATCAAGATCCAGACCGGCCTCGACAAAAACGCCCTGGTGGTGCCGCCGACCGTGGTGCAACGCGGCCTGGACGCGCACTTTGTGTACCGGGTCAACGGCGACAAGGTGGAGGTGGTGCCGGTGCAGGTCACCTACCAGAACAGCGACGTGACGCTCATCAAAGGCGTACAGGCCGGTGATGTGCTGGTCAGCGATGGCCAGTCGCGGCTCAAGGCCGGCGCTCGGGTCGACGTGCTCAAAGAACCGCCGCAAGTGATCCAGACCGTCGACGCCAAGGTGCAACCATGAACGCCAGCCGCTCGCCGTCGGCGTGGTGCGTCGACCACCCGGTCGCGACCCTGCTGCTGACCTTCGCCCTGGTGTTGCTCGGGCTGATTGCCTTCCCGCAACTGGCCATCGCCCCGTTGCCGGAAGCGGAATTTCCGACAATCCAGGTCAGCGCGCAACTGCCCGGCGCCAGCCCGGACACCATGGCCTCGTCGGTGGCCACGCCGCTGGAGGTGCAATTCAGCGCCATCCCCGGCATGACCCAGATGACCTCCAGCAGCGCCTTGGGCTCCAGCCTCTTGACCCTGCAATTCACCCTGAACAAGAGCATCGACACCGCCGCCCAGGAAGTCCAGGCGGCGATCAACACCGCTTCCGGCAAGCTACCCAGGGATATGCCGACCCTGCCGACCTGGAAGAAGGTCAACCCGGCAGACAGCCCGGTGCTGATCCTCAGCGTCAGTTCCGACAGCATGCCCAGCACCGAGCTGAGCGATTACGTGGAAACCCTGCTGGCACGGCAGATCAGCCAGATCGACGGCGTCGGCCAGATCAACATCACCGGCCAGCAACGTCCGGCGATTCGCGTGCAGGCTTCGCCCGACAAGCTCGCGGCCATCGGCCTGACCCTGGCCGACATCCGCGTGGCGATCCAGCAGTCGAGCCTGAACCTGGCCAAAGGCGCGATCTACGGGGAGAACAGCGTGTCGACGCTGTCGACCAACGACCAGCTGTTTCAGCCCGGGGACTACGCCCAACTGATCGTGTCCTACAAGAATGGCGCACCGGTTCAACTGCGCGATATCGCTAAAGTCATCAACGGCTCGGAAAACGCCTACGTACAGGCCTGGTCCGGCGACACCCCGGGGGTCAACCTGGTGATCTCACGCCAGCCCGGCGCGAACATCGTCGAGACCGTCGACCGCATTCAAGCGCAACTGCCGCGCCTGCAGGCCATGCTGCCGGCGTCGGTGCAGGTCAGCGTGTTGAGCGACCGCACCAAGACCATCCGCGCCTCCCTGCATGAAGTGGAAGTGACCCTGCTGATCGCCGTGCTGCTGGTGGTGGCGGTGATGGCGTTGTTCCTGCGCCAGCTGTCGGCGACGTTGATTGTGTCGAGCGTGCTCGGGGTGTCGCTGATCGCCAGCTTCGCCCTGATGTACCTGATGGGCTTCAGCCTGAACAACCTGACCCTGGTGGCGATCGTCATCGCCGTGGGCTTTGTGGTGGACGATGCGATCGTGGTGGTGGAGAACATTCACCGCCATCTCGAAGCCGGGCTGGGCAAGCGTGAAGCGGCGATCAAGGGCGCCGGCGAGATTGGCTTTACCGTGGTGTCCATCAGCTTCTCGCTGGTGGCGGCGTTCATTCCGCTGCTGTTCATGGGCGGCGTGGTCGGGCGCCTGTTCAAGGAATTCGCGCTGACGGCGACCTCGACCATCCTGATTTCGGTGGTGGTTTCGCTGACCCTGGCGCCGACCCTGGCGGCGCTGTTCATGCGCGCCCCGACCCATCCGGCCCAGGCCAAGCCCGGTTTCAGCGAACGCCTGCTGGCCGGCTATGCGCGCAACCTGCGCCGCGCCCTGGTCCATCAACGCAGCATGCTGGCGATCTTCGTGGTCACGCTGGCGCTGGCGGTGGTCGGCTACGTGTTCATCCCCAAGGGCTTTTTCCCGGTGCAGGACACCGGCTTCGTGCTTGGCACCAGCGAAGCGGCGGCCGATGTGTCGTTCCCGGACATGGTCGCCAAGCACAAGGCCCTGGCCGAGATCATCAAGGCTGACCCGGCGGTGGCAACGTTTTCCCATTCGGTGGGCGTCACCGGCAGCAACCAGACCATCGCCAACGGCCGTTTCTGGATCGCCTTGAAAGACCGCGGCGATCGCGACGTGTCCGCCAGCCAGTTCATCGACCGCATCCGCTCGAAACTGGCGAAGGTGCCGGGCATCGTGCTGTACCTGCGCGCCGGCCAGGACATCAACCTCAGCTCCGGCCCCAGCCGCGCCCAGTACCAGTACGTGCTCAAGAGCAACGACGGCGCGACATTGAATACCTGGACCCAGCGCCTCACCGAAAAACTGCGCGCCAACCCGGCGTTTCGCGACCTGTCCAACGACCTGCAACTGGGCGGCAGCATCACCCACATCAGCATCGACCGCCAGGCCGCCGCGCGCTTCGGCCTGACCGCCACCGATGTCGACCAGGCGTTGTACGACGCGTTCGGCCAGCGCCAGATCAACGAGTTCCAGACCGAAATCAACCAATACCAAGTGGTGCTGGAACTCGATACCCAGCAACGCGGCAAAGCCGAAAGCCTCAATTACTTCTACCTGCGCTCGCCACTGACCAACGAGATGGTGCCGTTGTCGGCCCTGGCCAAGGTCGACCCGCCCAGCGTGGGCCCGCTGTCCATCAGCCATGACGGCATGTTCCCGGCGGCCAACCTGTCGTTCAACCTGGCGCCCGGCGTGGCGTTGGGGGATGCGGTGATCATGCTCAACCAGGCCAAGAACGAAATCGGCATGCCGGCCACCATCCTCGGCAACTTCCAGGGCGCGGCCCAGGCGTTCCAGAGTTCATTGGCCAGCCAGCCGTGGCTGATCCTCGCGGCGCTGGTGGCGGTGTACATCATTCTCGGCGTGCTGTACGAAAGTTTCGTCCACCCGCTGACGATCATTTCCACCCTGCCCTCGGCTGGCTTGGGCGCGTTGATCATGTTGTGGCTGCTGGGCCAGGACTTTTCGATCATGGCCCTGATCGGCCTGGTGTTGCTGATCGGCATCGTGAAGAAGAATGGCATCCTGATGATCGACTTCGCCCTCGAAGCCCAGCGGGTCAGAGGCCTGCCGCCGGAGGAAGCGATCTACGAAGCCTGCGTCACGCGGTTCCGGCCGATCATCATGACCACCCTCGCCGCCCTGCTCGGCGCCGTGCCGCTGATGCTTGGCGCAGGCCCCGGTGCCGAGTTGCGCCAACCGCTGGGGATCGCGGTGGTCGGCGGCTTGCTGGTGAGCCAGGCGCTGACGCTGTTCACCACGCCGATCATATACTTGTACCTTGAGCGGTTTTTCCACCGGCCCACACCAACGCCCGCGTTGGCGACCACACATTAAGGCGGGGTCATGCGCGTACTGATCGTTGAAGATGAAGAAAAAACCGCGGACTACCTGCATCGCGGCCTGACGGAGCAAGGCTACACCGTCGACGTGGCGCGTGAAGGCGTCGAAGGTTTGCACCTGGCGCTGGAAAACGATTACGCGGTGATCGTGCTCGACGTGATGCTGCCCGGTCTCGACGGCTTCGGCGTGTTGCGTGCCCTGCGCGCGCGCAAGCAAACGCCGGTGATCATGCTCACCGCCCGCGAGCGCGTGGAAGACCGTATTCGCGGCCTGCGTGAAGGCGCCGATGATTACCTGGGCAAGCCGTTTTCGTTCCTGGAGCTGGTGGCGCGCCTGCAAGCCCTGACCCGCCGCAGTGGCGGGCACGAACCGGTGCAGGTGACGGTCGCCGACCTGTGGATCGACCTGATCAGCCGCAAAGCCAGCCGCAACGGCGTGCGCCTGGACCTGACCGCCAAGGAGTTCTCGCTGCTCAGCGTATTGGCGCGGCGCCAGGGTGAGATCCTGTCCAAGACCGCCATCGCGGAGATGGTCTGGGACATCAACTTCGACAGCGACGCCAACGTGGTCGAAGTCGCGATCAAACGCCTGCGCGCCAAGCTCGACGGGCCGTTCGAACAGAAGCTGCTGCACACCATCCGTGGCATGGGTTATGTGCTGGAGAACCGCGGTGTCAACTAACTCCATCGCGCTGCGCTTGAGTGGCATGTTCACCCTGGTGGCGCTGCTGATCTTCCTGTTGATCGGCGGCGCGCTCTATCAGCAGGTGGACCGTGGCTTGGGCCTGTTACCCGAGGCCGAACTGGATGCGCGCTACAGCGTGTTGGAGTCCTCGGTGAAGCGCTTCGGCACGCCGGAGCATTGGACCAAGATCAAGGCCAAACTCAAGTTGTTGGCCGAGGAAGACAAGCGCATCCGTTTCTGGGTGGTGAGCAGCGACCCGAACTACGAATATGGCAGCCCGGACGCACAGATCCGCGCCTTCGCCACCGGCCCGACCGGCAAGCGCGACTTGCGCCTGGCCGATCACGCCGAACCGTTCAAGGTGCTGGTGAGCCAGTTCCCCGCCCAGGACCAGCGCCCGCCGTTGCGCTTCATGATCGCCATCGACACCGAAAACTTCCGCGCCACCCAGCACCACTTGCTGGTGGCGCTGATCAGCCTGGCGTTTATCGGCGTGGTGCTGGCGGCGCTGCTGGGGTTCTGGGTCTCGCGCATCGGCCTCAAGCCGCTGAGCAAACTCTCGGACGAAGCACAGAAACTCGCACCGCCGAAACTCTCCGGGCGCCTGCAACTGTCGCCGCTGCCGCCGGAGTTGCGTCAGTTCGTCAACTCGTTCAACGCCACCCTGGACCGCGTCGAACAGGCCTACTCGCGCCTGGAATCGTTCAATGCCGACGTCGCCCATGAACTGCGCTCGCCCCTGACCAACCTGATCGGCCAGACCCAGGTGGCCCTGACACGCGGGCGCTCGGCCGAACATTATTTCGAGGTGCTGCAATCGAACCTGGAAGAACTGGAGCGCCTGCGTTCGATCATCAACGACATGCTGTTCCTCGCCAGCGCCGACCAGGGCAGCAAGGCCACCAAGCTGATCGAAAGCTCCCTGGCCGACGAAGTGGCGACCACCCTCGACTACCTGGACTTCATCCTCGAAGACGCCCAGGTCCGGGTGCACGTCCACGGCGACGCCCAGGTGCAGATCGAAAGAGCCCACCTGCGCCGCGCACTGATCAACCTGCTGAGCAACGCGGTGCAGCACACCGCGCCAGGGCAGGTCATCGCGGTGAACATCGACGTGCGGGAGCATCAGGTGGCGATCGCCGTGACCAACCCCGGCGACGCGATTGCCAGCGAGCACCTGCCTCGGCTGTTCGAACGCTTCTATCGAGTGGACGCATCGCGCAGCAACAGCGGCGCCAACCATGGGCTGGGGCTGGCCATCGTCAAGGCGATTGCGCTGATGCATGGCGGCGATGTGTTCGTGCGCAGTGACGCGGGCGGCAACACCTTCGGTATTACCCTGCCCGTCTAACGCTTGAGAACACTTCAGACCAATGTGGGAGGGGGCTTGCCCCCTCCCACATTGGCTTGCGCCAAAACTCTGACTGTTGCGATTTGGGCAACAGTCATTATCTTGTTACACTCTGTATCGCAGCGCTCGCCTGCGTTAATTTGACGCATCGATGAGCGCGACGGCAAAGACAGCTGACCCGCTTACCCGAATTTCCCTCGACTTTTTTCCAGGGCTCTACACTGGGAATCTGTCTTAAAGCCGCTGACTTCAGCGGCTTTTTTTTTGCCGCAAAAAAGGCCAGGCACACCCCCACGACATTGGCCGTTTCCGTTTGACCAAAGGAGCTCCACCGGTGAAGAACTCGCTGACGTTCACCCCGTTATTCCTCGCGATTACAGCAACGATCGCCCCCCTCGCCCACGCAGCAGACACCACCCCCGTCGACGGTTTCGTCGAAGGCGCAAGCCTCAAGCTCAACGCCCGCAACTACTACATGAACCGCGACCGTCACGACATCCACACCGATGACAACAAAGAATGGGGCCAGGGCTTTCTCGGCGTCTTCGAATCCGGCTACACCCAGGGCACCGTCGGTTTCGGCCTGGATGCCCACGCCATGCTCGGCCTCAAGCTCGACGGCGGTGGCGGCACCGACGGCTCCAGCATCCTCCCGTATGGCAACAGTCAAGGCAGCGGCAAGGCGCCGGGGTCGTTCTCCACCGCAGGCGGCACGTTGAAGATGCGCGCGTTCGACACGGAACTGAAAGCCGGCGACCTGTTCCTCAACAACCCGGTGATCGCCGGCGGCATGACCCGCATGCTGCCCCAGACCTTTCGCGGCGTAAGCCTGACCAACCACAGCCTCGACGGCTGGATGATCGAAGGCGGCCAGGCCAGCTTCACCAAGCTCTACAACCAGAGCGGCCACCAGCGCATCGGCACCAGCTACGGCACACTGCCGGAACACACCGACAGCCAGCACCTGGACTGGGCCGGCGTGTCGTTCAGCGGCGTGCCGGGACTGACCAGCAACCTGTACGCCGCCGAACTCAAGGATGTGTGGCACCAGTACTACTACGACCTGGACTACACCTACGCGCTGAACGACCTGGTCAGCCTCAACCCCGGCCTGCACTACTACCACACCCAAGACAGCGGCCAGTCGTTGCTGGGTAACATCGACAACAACACCTACAGCCTGCATTTCACCGTAGTCGTGGGCAGCCACAGCGTCACCGCCGCGTACCAGCGGGTCAACGGCAACACACCGTTCGACTACATCACCCAGGGCGACAGCGTGTACCTGGACAACTCCCAGCAATACTCGGACTTCAACGGCCCCAACGAGCGGTCGTGGAAGCTCAAGTACGCCTACGACTTCATCGGCCTCGGCATGCCGGGCCTGACCACTGCCGTGTCCTACAGCAGCGGTAAGACCGACCTGAGCAAAGTCGATCCCACCAGCCGGGGCTACAGCGCCTGGTACAGCGCCGACGGCCAGGACGCCAAGCACTGGGAACGGGACATCGACGTGAAATACGTGGTACAGGGCGGCAAGGCCAAGGATCTGTCCCTGCGCCTGCAATGGGCGACCAACCGCGGCAGCAATGGCTACTCGGCGGTGGATCGGGATGTGGATGAATACCGGGTGATCGTCGACTATCCGATCAACGTGTTCTAAGTCGCCGCACTTTCTTTGCAACCAAACAATCAATTTTCATCGGGTAGAACTAAACTGCCAGTATCTTCACCGTTGAAGTCTGCCCGATGAGTCCACGCCCTTTTCGTACCCCATCTGAACGCACAGAATTATTGTTGATGCTAGGCAGCGGCTTCACCGTCGCATTGATTGTGATTATCGTCGCGGTGCTGTTGATCCGCGAACACGCCAGCACCCTGCAGGCGGCGAAACGCTCAACCACCAACATCACCCAACTGATCAACGCCGATGTGCTGCGTAACGTCGAGCTATACGACCTCGCGCTGCAAGGGTTGATCGCCGCCACGCAGCGCACGGATTTGTCCAAGGTATCGGGGGATATCCGGCATCTGGTGCAATTCGAGCTGTCGACGGCCGCGCTGTTCAAAGACCAAGTGCTGTTGCTGGACGCCAATGGCGCCGTCGTTGCTGACTCTTCGACGCTCAAGCCGACCTCGCGTAATTTGGCTGATCGCGACTACTTCCTCGTGCATAAAATCACCAACCAGAGCGACCTGTTCATCAGCCGGCCGTTCATGATTCAGTGCCATTGCGAGCAAGTCTGGCGCATCGCGTTCAGCCGCCGCGTCACCGGCGCCAACGGCGAGTTCCTCGGGGTCGCGGTGGCCACCATGCGCCTGGCGTACTTCGATCAGTTGTTCAACAGCCTGACCATCGGCAATAGCAGCTCGGTCAACCTGTTGAGCAGCCACGGCATTCTCCTGGCCCAGCAACCGCTGCTGGAGCGCGACATGATCAACAAGGACCTGAGTGATCGCCCCAACTTCAAGCGCATGCTGCGCGAAAGAAGCGGCAGCTTTCGGGCCATCTCGACCATCACCGGCAAGGAGCGCCTGTATACCTTCACCAATGTCGGCGAGCTGCCGCTGATTGTGGTCGTGGCATTGTCCAGTGAGGACGTGTTCGCGCCATGGAAGCGCGCGGCGACGCTGACCGGCGGCGCCACCGGCATCCTGTGTATCGGCCTGTTATGGCTGACCTGGATGCTGCGCCGGGAACTGCGCCGCCGTTTTCGCGCGGAGAAGGTGCTGTCAGAACTGGCAGCCACCGACGCGCTCACCGGCCTGGCCAACCGGCGCATTCTGGACCAACGCCTGCGCCTGGAATGGGACCGCGCCCAGCGCTCCGCCGAACCGTTGACGCTGTTGATGATCGACGTCGACCACTTCAAGGCATTTAACGACCGTCATGGCCATCACGGCGGCGATGAGGCGTTGCGCAACGTCGCCCAGGTGATCGGCGGCAACATCCGTCGCCCGGCCGACCTGGCCGCACGTTATGGCGGTGAAGAGTTCGCCGTGGTGTTGCCGTCTACCGATATCAGGGGCGCATGGCTAATCGCCGAGCATATCCGCCGCGGCGTCGAGCACTTGCCACGGGTGGCGGGGGATGAACGGCCGATTACCGTGAGCATTGGCCTGAGTACGTGGGACAAGCGCAGTCGCATGTCCCTGGAGGACTTGCAGCTCAGTGCGGACCGCGCGCTGTATGAAGCCAAGCACAGTGGGCGCAATTGCATCGTGGAGGCAACGGCGCGATGACTGAGGCGAACAGGCCATTGTGGCTCGCTCGCCACGGAAAATAAAAAGGGCCACCCGAAGGCAGCCCTTAAAAACTAAAGAAAGAGAGTTGTTACTTACACCGCCGCAACGGGACGCATGTAAGAGATCGGTGCGGTGCTGGCATCTTCGAAGGTCACGACTTCCCAAGCATCTGTCTGCTCAATCAACTTGCGCAGCAACTGGTTGTTAAGGGCGTGGCCCGACTTGAAGCCTTTGAACTCGCCTATCAGGCTATTGCCCAGCAGGTAGAGGTCACCGATTGCATCGAGGATCTTGTGCTTCACGAATTCGTCTTCATAGCGAAGGCCGTCTTCGTTCAGTACACCATCCGCGTCGACCACAATGGCGTTTTCAACGCTGCCGCCGAGTGCGAGGTTGTGCTTGCGCAGGTACTCGATGTCACTCATGAAACCAAAGGTGCGGGCGCGGCTGACTTCTTTTACGAACGAAGTACTGGAAAAATCCACGCTTGCGCTTTGGGTGCGGTCGCGAAATACCGGGTGATCGAAATCGATCTCAAAGCTCACTTTAAAGCCTTCGAACGGGACGAAGGTGGCGCGCTTGTCGCCGTCTTCTACTGTCACTTCCCGCAGAATGCGAATGAACTTCTTGGCTGCGTCCTGTTCTTCCAGGCCGGCAGATTGAATCAAGAATACGAAGGGACCAGCGCTGCCATCCATGATGGGGACTTCGGACGCGGAGAGCTCGACGTAGGCGTTATCGATGCCCAGGCCAGCCATGGCCGAGAGCAAGTGCTCCACCGTGTCCACCTTGACGTCACCGTTGACCAATGTGGTCGACATCGTGGTTTCGCCGACGTTTTCCGCGCGAGCAGGAATCTGCACCACAGGGTCCAGGTCGGCACGAACAAACACGATGCCGGTGTCGACAGGTGCAGGTTTGAGGGTCAGGTATACCTTCTCCCCGGAGTGCAGACCTACACCTGTGGCACGAATAATATTCTTCAGGGTGCGTTGTTTAATCATGGCTTGGACCGCTTCAGCGCAAATTGCGAACTGGTATCAACAAAGGCTGGCGATAATAGCAGACCAGACCTTTGCTGAACACCAATCACCTTCATAGCCCTGATACATTCCATTAATCGGCCTGACGACGCAGGAATGCCGGGATGTCCAGGTAGTCCAGATCATCTTGCGGATTCGGGCTACGGGACGCTGCAGCACCGGCCTGAGCCTGATTGCGCATCACGGTCGGACGGTCCAGATCACGGTAGTTCACCGACGGCAGTTCCTGGCGCGCAGGCGCTGGAGCGGCAGCCGCCTGGCTGGCGTGACTGTTGTGGCCGGTGTGAACGGTATTGTCGATGACCTTTACAGGCTTCTCGATTTTTGCGCCCAGGCCGGTCGCGACCACGGTCACATGCAGTTCGTCGCGCATGTCCGGATCGATCACGGTGCCGACTTTGACCATCGCGTGCTCGGAAGCGAAGGCTTCGATGATGCTACCCACGTCGGAGTACTCACCCAGGGACAGGTCAGGACCGGCGGTGATGTTCACCAGGATGCCGCGTGCGCCTTGCAGGTTCACGTCTTCGAGCAACGGGTTGCGGATGGCCGCTTCGGTGGCTTCACGCGCACGGTTCGGACCGCTGGCGCAGCCAGTGCCCATCATCGCCATGCCCATTTCGCTCATCACGGTACGCACGTCGGCAAAGTCGACGTTGATCATGCCCGGGCGCTTGATGATGTCGGAGATACCGCGGACGGCACCGGCCAGTACATCGTCAGCCTTGGCGAACGCGGACAGCAGGCTCGCGTCCTTGCCCAGGATGGTCAGCAGCTTCTCGTTGGGGATGGTGATCAACGAGTCGACGCTTTCAGACAGCAGACGGATACCTTCGTCGGCGATCTGCATGCGCTTGCGGCCTTCGAACGGGAACGGACGGGTCACGACGGCGACCGTCAGAATCCCCATTTCCTTGGCCACTTCGGCGATGATCGGCGCTGCACCGGTACCGGTACCGCCGCCCATGCCGGTGGTGATGAACACCATGTTGGTGCCTTGCAGCACTTCGGCGATACGCTCGCGGTCTTCCAGCGCGGCTTGACGGCCGACTTCCGGGTTGGCGCCAGCGCCGAGGCCCTTGGTCACGGCGGTGCCCAATTGCAGGATGGTCCGCGCGCCGATGCTCTTCAGCGCCTGGGCATCAGTGTTGGCGCAGATGAATTCAACGCCTTCAATGTTGCTCTTGACCATATGGTTGACAGCGTTGCCGCCGCCACCGCCGACACCGATCACTTTGATGACCGGGCTTGCGGGGATGTTGTCTACGAGTTCGAACATTTTCCCTCTCCTTTCGTGTTCTCTAGTTTTTTCGCCTACTGCTTTTTTACGGTGTTGCGGTAAATCGTTAGAAATTGCCTTTGACCCAAGCCTGCAACCGTTCGAACAACGGCGCTTTCGCTTCGTCGTCGCCGCGGTAGCTGTCGCGGATGCTCGGGCCCGACAGGGAAATGCCGTCGGTCTGCTTTTGCAGCCCGTACAACAGCAAGCCCACACCGGTGGAATAAATCGGGTTGCGCACCACGTCGCCCAGGCCTTTGACGCCATGGGGCACGCCCAGGCGAACTGGCATGTGGAAGATCTCTTCGGCCAGTTCGACCGCGCCTTCCATCTTCGAGGTGCCACCGGTCAGCACGATGCCGGCCGGGATCAAATCTTCGTAGCCGCTGCGGCGCAGTTCCGCCTGGATCAGGGTGAACAGCTCGTCGTAACGCGGCTCGACCACTTCGGCCAGGGCCTGGCGCGACAGCTCGCGCGGTGGACGGTCGCCCACGCTCGGCACCTTGATGGTTTCACCGGCGCCGGCCAGTTTGGCCAGGGCGCAGGCATAGCGGATCTTGATCTCTTCGGCGTACTGCGTCGGTGTGCGCAACGCCATGGCGATGTCGTTGGTGACCTGGTCGCCGGCAATCGGGATCACGGCGGTGTGACGGATCGCACCCTCGGTGAAGATCGCGATGTCGGTGGTGCCGCCGCCGATGTCGACCAGGCACACGCCCAGTTCTTTTTCGTCGTCGGTCAGTACCGAGTAGGCCGAAGCCAGTTGCTCGAGAATGATGTCGTCGATTTCCAGGCCGCAGCGACGCACGCACTTTTCAATGTTCTGTGCGGCATTGACCGCGCAGGTCACCACGTGGACCTTGGCTTCCAGGCGCACGCCTGACATGCCCAGGGGCTCGCGCACGCCTTCCTGGTTGTCGATCACGTAGTCCTGCGGCAGGGTGTGCAGCACGCGCTGGTCCGCCGGGATCGCCACGGCCTGGGCGGCGTCGAGTACGCGCTCAAGGTCGGCCGCGCTGACTTCGCGGTCGCGGATCGCCACGATGCCGTGGGAGTTCAGGCTGCGGATGTGATTGCCCGCCACGCCGACGAACGCCGAGTGAATCCGGCAACCGGCCATCAGCTGCGCTTCTTCGATGGCGCGCTGGATCGATTGCACGGTGGACTCGATGTTCACCACCACGCCCTTCTTCAGGCCCCGGGACGGATGCGTGCCAATACCGACGATTTCGATCGTGCCGTCTTCCCCGACCTCGCCCACCAGCGCCACCACCTTGGAGGTGCCGATATCGAGACCGACGATCATTTTGCCGCTTTGCACGTTTGCCATGGGTCCTGCCTCTTCTTAATTCTTCGCGACAGCGGGTTGCGCTGCCGTGGGCGCAGCCGGTTCACGCCAGCCGACGGCAAGGCCGTTGGCGTAACGCAGGTCGACGCTCGCAATGTTCGTAATCTGTTCTTTCAAGGTCTTTTCATAGATGGCAATAAAGCGGCGCATCTTTTCCACCAAGCGGTCGCGTCCCAGCAACAACTCGATGCCCGGGCCGGAACTGCCTGCCCCGGTCGTCAAAAACCAGCTGCCCCGTTCACGCAATTCCAGGCGTGCAATGGAGAAGCCCAGCGGCCGCAGCATCTGGCTCAAGGCCTGGTACTGCTGCATCACTTGCTGCTGCGCCCGCTGCGGCCCGAACAGCTGCGGCAGGTGCTCGTAATTGGCCAGCTCACGCGGGGTGAACGCCTGGCCCTGGTTGTTCAACAGTGCCTCATCGCCCCAACGGGCCACGGGCAGTTGTTCTTCCAGGCGGATCGTCACCTGGTCCGGCCATACACGGCGGACTTCGGCGTGGGCGATCCACGGCATCTGCTCCAGCTCCCGGCGCATGCCGGCCAGGTCGATGGTGAAGAAGCTCGCCGCCAGGAACGGGCCGATGCGCTGCTGCACCGCTTGCTGGCTGATGTAGCTCAAGTCGCCCTGCACGCTGATCTTGGTGATCGGCCGGTCGGCATAAGGCAATAGACGCTGCGCGCCTTCGTAAGTGCCGAAGCCCAACACCACCAGCAACACCGGCCAGAACAGCGCCTTGAGGAAACCAAAGTTGGCTTTCGGCAGGCGCGCCGACATCGGCTCTTTAGCCACCATTCGGCTGGCACCCCGTGGCACCGGCTTGCGGCCGGGTGCGGGTGGGGGCTGATGACGAAGCGATGCGCCTTTCATGTCTTAGCCTCGCTGCCTTTCTTCACCGGCAACGCTGGCCGCCAGGATCGCCAGCACCAACTGCTGGAAATCCAGGCCGGCTGCGCGCGCGGCCATAGGGACCAGGCTGTGGTCGGTCATGCCCGGTGCGGTGTTGACTTCCAGGAACCAGAAATTCCCTTGGTCGTCCTGCATCACGTCTGCCCGCGCCCAACCGGCGATACCCAGCGCCTCACAGGCTTTCGCCGTGAGGTCCATCAATTCCTGTTCTTTGCTTGCGTCAAGGCCGCAGGGGATCCGGTACTGGGTATCGGAAGCCAGGTACTTGGCGTCGTAATCGTAAAAGGTGTGGGGCGTGCCCAAGGCGATGGGCGGCAATACCTGCCCACGCAGGGTGGCGATGGTGTACTCGGGACCTTGGATCCACTGTTCCACCAACACTTGCGAATCGTAGGTACTTGCCGCTTTCCATGCGTCGATCAATTCGGCGGCCGAGTTCACTTTAGCCATGCCGATACTGGAGCCTTCATGGGCAGGTTTGACGATCAAAGGCAGGCCCAGTTCCTTGGCTGCAGAAATACAATCGTCTTCGCTGCACAGCACACTGTGACGCGGGGTAGGAATTCCCAGGCTGTGCCACACCTGCTTGGTGCGCAACTTGTCCATGGCCAGCGCCGAGGCGAGGATGCCGCTGCCGGTGTAAGGAATCCCGGCGCACTCCAGCAGGCCTTGCATGCTGCCGTCTTCACCACCACGGCCGTGCAGGATGATGAAGGCGCGGTCGATCTTCTCGGCCTGCAGGCGTGCGAGGAAGTCGTCACCCACGTCGATCCCGAACGCATTCACGCCCGCGCTTTGCAGTGCTTCGAGCACGGCGTTGCCGGACTTGAGCGACACTTCACGCTCAGCGCTCTTACCGCCGAACAGCACGGCCACGCGGCCGAAGTCGGCAGGGGCGATGGTGGAGAACAGGGAGGCGTAGTTCGTGGTCATTTCGACTTCCCCTGTTCAGCAGCAAGTGCTTTGTTTACAAACAAGGGGCTCGCCAGCAATTTAGGCGCAAGACCGCCGATATCACCGGCACCCTGGCACAACAGGATGTCGCCGGCGCGCAGCAGCGGCTTGACGATCGGCGCCAGGTCCACACCGCGCTCGATGTAGATCGGGTCCAACTGGCCACGCTGACGGATGCTGTTGCACAGTTTGCGGCTGTCCGCCCCGGGGATCGGTTCTTCACCGGCCGGGTAGACTTCCATCAGCAGCAGCACGTTGGCATCGGCCAGTACATTGACGAAATCGTCATACAGGTCGCGGGTGCGGCTGTAGCGGTGCGGCTGGTAGACCATCACCAGGCGACGCTCCGGCCAACCACCGCGCACGGCCTTGATCACGGCGGCGACTTCGGTCGGGTGGTGACCGTAGTCGTCCACCAGCATCACCTCGCCACCTTCCACCGGCAGTTGCCCGTAGACCTGGAAGCGCCGGCCCACGCCGGCAAAGCCCGACAGGCCCTCGACAATGGCTTCATCGCTGACGCCTTCATCGGAGGCAATGCAGATGGTCGCCAGGGAATTGAGCACGTTGTGGTTGCCCGGCATGTTCACCGACACGTCCAGCGGTTCGCGGTCCGGGCGCAGCACGGTGAAGAATGTCTGCATGCCTTGCTGGCGCACATTGATCGCACGCACGTCGGCGTCTTCGCTGAAGCCGTAGGTCACGGTCGGACGCTTGACCAGCGGCAGGATCTCGCGCACCACCGGGTCATCCAGGCACACCACTGCCAAACCGTAGAACGGCAGGTTATGCAGGAACTCGACGAAGGTTTTCTTCAACTTGTTGAAGTCGCCGTCGTAGGTCGCCATGTGGTCGGCGTCGATGTTGGTGACCACGGCCACCAGCGGTTGCAGGTGCAGGAAGCTGGCATCGCTTTCGTCGGCTTCGGCGATCAGGTAGCGGCTGGTGCCCAGTTGTGCATTGGTGCCAGCTGCATTCAGGCGGCCACCGATCACGAAAGTCGGGTCCAGGCCACCGGCGGCGAACACCGAGGCGATCAGGCTGGTGGTGGTGGTCTTGCCGTGGGTACCGGCGACAGCAATGCCATGGCGGTAGCGCATCAGCTCGGCCAGCATCTCGGCGCGGGGCACCACGGGAATGCGACGCTCAAGGGCGCTGGCGACTTCCGGGTTGGAGGTGTTCACGGCGCTGGACACCACCAGCACGTCGGCCTCGACGGCGTTCTCGGCGCGGTGGCCGATGAAGATTTTCGCGCCGAAGGACTTCAGGCGCTCGGTGACCGGCGACTCTTTCAAGTCGGAGCCGGACACCTGGTAGCCCAGGTTCAACAATACTTCGGCAATGCCACACATGCCCACGCCGCCGATCCCGACGAAGTGGATACGACGGATGCGGCGCATTTCCGGTTGCGGCATGGCTTTCTGATTCTCAACCATGGGCCACCTCCAGGCAGATATCGACCACGGTGCGGGTTGCGTCAGGTTTGGCCAGGCGGCGTGCGGTGCTCGCCATGTTGTTGAGTCGTTCCGGTTGCATCAAAACCTCGGTCAGGCGTGCGGCCAAATCGGCGGCGCCAGTCGTTCTTTGCGGCAGTAGGAAGGCAGCGCCCTCCCCGGCCAAATATTCGGCGTTGCGGGTCTGGTGATCGTCGATCGCATGGGGCAAAGGCACCAGCAAGGACGGCAGACCGGCGGCGGCCAGTTCACTGACGGTCAGCGCACCAGCGCGACAGACCACCAGGTCGGCCCAGCCATAGGCTTGGGCCATGTCTTTGATGAAGGGCTGCACATCAGCCTCGACACCGGCCTCGCGATAACGCGTGGCGGTGACTTCATCGTGGTTCTTGCCGGCCTGGTGAAAGACCTGCGGGCGCACGTCCACAGGCAGTTGCGCCAGCGCTTGCGGCAGCAATTTATTCAGCGGCTCGGCGCCCAGGCTCCCGCCCAGGATCAGCAGGTGCGCCTTGCGCCCGGCCAAGGGCTGCCGGGCAATGTCCATAAACAGCTCGGTGCGTACCGGGTTGCCGGTGGTGCGGCGTTTGTCCGAGGCGCCGAAGGTATTCGGGAACGCTTCGCACACCCGCGCCGCCAGCGGCACCAGCAAGCGGTTGGCGGTGCCGGCGACCGCGTTCTGCTCATGCACGATCACCGGCACGCCCGCGAGCCTGGCCGCGACGCCGCCGGGGCCGGTCACGTAACCGCCGAAACCGAGCACACACACCGGCCGCAATTCACGGATGACCTTGCGCGCCTGCCACACCGCCTTGAGCAACACGAACGGTGCCTTGAGCAGCGACAGCTTGCCCTTGCCGCGCAGGCCGGTGACGTTGATCAAATGCAGCGGCAAGCCGGCGCTCGGCACCAGTTCGTTTTCGATACCACGCGGCGTTCCCAGCCAATGCACGCTGTAGCCACGGCTCTGGAATTCGCGCGCACAGGCCAGGGCCGGGAACACATGGCCCCCGGTGCCGCCCGCCATGATCAGCACGTTAGCGCCCATGGGTCGGCTCCTCGGCGAAGTCGCTTTCGCTGAACTCCATCTCTTCGCTGCCCAGGTGGGTTCGACTCTCCCACTCGATGCGCAGCAACAAGCCAAGACAGGCACAGCAGATCACCAACGAACTGCCGCCGTAACTGAGGAACGGCAAGGTCAGGCCCTTGGTCGGCAGCAGGCCGACGTTCACGCCGATATTGATCAGGAACTGGCCGATCCACAGGAACGACAAGCCATACGCCACATACGCAGCGAAATACTGTTTGGCCTTCTCGGCCCACAAGCCGATGTACATGCCGCGCACACACACGAACACGAACAGCGCGACGGTACACAGCGAACCGACCACGCCCAGCTCTTCGGCGAGCACCGAGAACACGAAGTCGGTGTGCGCTTCCGGCAGGTAGAATTGTTTCTGCACGCTGTTGCCCAGGCCCACGCCCAGCCACTCGCCGCGACCGAAGGCGATCAGCGCCTGGGTCAACTGATAGCCGGAGCCGAACTGGTCGGACCACGGGTCGGTAAAGGTGATCAGACGGGCCATCCGATAAGGTTGCGCCTGCACCAGCACGGTCACGGCAGCCACCGCCAGCACCACCATCAAGGTGAAGCGGAACAGCCCGACCCCGCCGAGGAACAGCATCGCCGCAGCGGCGCCCATCATCACGACGGTGGCCCCGAAGTCGGGTTCCATCAGCAACAGGCCGGCCATGGGCAGCAGCACGATGAACGGCTTGAAGAAGCCCATCCAGCTTTCACGCACTTCTTTCTGACGCCGCACCAGGTAGCCGGCGAGGTAGATCACCACGAACACCTTGGCGATTTCCGACGGCTGCACGTTGAACGCACCGAAGCCGATCCAGCGCATCGAACCGTTCACCTCGCGGCCGATGCCGGGCAGGATCACCATGATCAGCAAGCCAAACGCACCGATCAGCATCAGCCAGCCCAGACGCTGCCAGGTGGCGATGGGGATCATCATGGTGACGATGCACGCGCCGAGGCCGATCACTAGGTACACCAGGTGACGGATCATCATGTACAGGGTGTTGCCCGACTGCACGGCCGCCACTTCGGAGGACGCCGACGTGATCATCACCAGCCCAAGGCCCAGCAAAGCCAGGCAACCGGCGAGCATCGGGAAGTCGAGGTCGATGCCGCGCCCGGTAATGATCGGCGACGGGTACGGCTTGATGATGTTACGGAGGTTGAGATTCATGCCAAGGCCTCCACGGCGCGGGCGAACAGCTGGCCGCGCTCTTCGTAGTTCTTGAACATGTCGAAACTGGCGCACGCCGGCGACAGCAGCACCGCATCACCCGGCTGGGCCAGGGCTTTGCACTGGGCAATCGCGTCGTCGAGGGAGCTGGCGCGCACTTGCGGCACCGCATCACCGAGGGCGGCGGCGATCAAGTCGGCATCGCGGCCCATCAGCACCACCGGCGCGGCAATGGGCGGCCACCGGCCCCTTGAGGTCCTTGAAGTCGGCGCCTTTGCCGTCGCCACCGGCGATCAGCAGCAGCTTGCCGTCGATATCGGCCCCCAGGCCTTCGATGGCGGCCAGGGCCGCACCGACGTTGGTGGCCTTGGAGTCGTTGTAATAGCTGACGCCATTCAGGTCGCGGACCCACTGGCAGCGATGCTCGAGGCCGCCGAAGGTGCGCAGGCTCGCGAGCATGGCGTCGAACGGCAAGCCCACGGCATGCCCCAGCGCCAAGGCCGCGAGGGCATTGGATTGGTTGTGGGCGCCACGGATTTTCAGCTCGCGCACCGGCATCAGGTTCTGGAATTCGAAGGCCAGGTATTTCTCGCCGTTCTCTTCACGGATACCGAAGGCCTTGAAGTCGGGTTTGCCCAGGCCGAAGGTCCAGCACGGCAGGCCTTCACCCATCAGCGGACGGCTCAGGGCATCCTGGCGGTTGACCACCACTTGTTTGGCGCCGCGGAAGATCCGGTGCTTGGCCAGGTGATAGGCCGGCAGGCCGCTGTAGCGGTCCATGTGGTCTTCGCTGACGTTCAATACGGTGGCCACTTCAGCGCCCAGGTCGTGGGTGGTTTCCAGCTGGAAGCTCGACAGTTCCATCACGTACAGCTCGACGTCGTCGCTGAGCAGGTCCAGCGCCGGGGTGCCGAGGTTGCCGCCCACGGCCACGCGCTTGCCGGCCGCAGCCGCCATCTCGCCGACCAGGGTGGTCACGGTGCTTTTCGCGTTGGAACCGCTGATCGCGATGATCGGCGCCTTCGCGTTGCGCGCGAACAGGTCGATATCGCCGGACAGCTTCACGCCACGCGCCGCTGCGGCTTGCAGGGCCGGTGTCGCCAGGGCCAGGCCGGGGCTCACGTAGAGCTCGTCGGCACGGCACAGAAACTCGACATCCAACTCGCCACAACGCACTTCCACGTGCGGGTAGTCACGGCGCAGCGTGACCAGCTCCGGTGGATTTTCCCGCGTATCGGCGACGGCAAACGACGTGCCCTGGTTCGCCAGGAAGCGAACCAGGGACATGCCGCTCTTGCCGAGGCCGACAACGATGCGGAAGTGGTCTGAAGCGATCAGGGACACTCGTTTCTACCTCAGTTTCAGGGTGGCAAGACCGACCAGCACGAGAATCACGGTGATGATCCAGAATCGGACAATCACACGCGGCTCAGGCCAGCCCTTGAGTTCAAAGTGGTGGTGGATCGGCGCCATGCGGAACACGCGGCGCCCGGTCAATTTGAAGGAAGCCACCTGGATGACCACCGACAGGGTTTCCATCACGAACACACCGCCCATGATGAACAGCACGATTTCCTGGCGAACGATCACCGCGATGGTGCCCAGGGCCGCGCCCAGCGCCAGTGCGCCGACATCGCCCATGAACACTTGCGCGGGATAGGTGTTGAACCACAGGAAGCCCAGCCCGGCACCGATCAGCGCGCCGCAGAACACGATCAGTTCACCGGCGCCCGGCACATACGGGATCAGCAGGTATTCAGCGAATTTCACGTTACCCGACAGGTAGCAGAAGATGCCCAGTGCGCCGCCTACCATCACCGTCGGCATGATCGCCAGGCCGTCGAGGCCGTCGGTCAGGTTCACCGCGTTGCTGGAGCCGACGATGACGAAGTAGGTCAGCACCACGAAGCCGATGCCCAGCGGAATGCTCGCATCCTTGAGCATCGGGATGATCAAGGTGGTCTCGACCGCGCTTGGAGCCGTCATGTAGAGGAAGATCGCGGCGGCCAGGCCGAACACCGACTGCCAGAAATACTTCCAGCGGCTTGGCAGCCCCTTGGAGTTTTTCTCGATCACTTTGCGATAGTCATCGACCCAGCCGATGGCGCCGAACAACAAGGTCACCAGCAGCACCACCCAAACGTAGCGGTTGTACAGGTCGGCCCAGAGCAAGGTGCTGATGCCGATGGACGACAGAATCAGCGCGCCGCCCATGGTCGGGGTGCCGGATTTGGACAGGTGCGACTGCGGGCCGTCATTGCGAACCGATTGACCAATTTGCAGGCTCTGCAGGGTGCGGATCATCCACGGCCCCAGGAACAGCGACAGAGACAGCGCGGTCAGCACGCCCAGAATCCCGCGCAGGGTCAGGTACTGGAAGACCGCGAAGCCTTTGTGGAACTGTTGCAGATACTCAGCCAGCAGCAGCAGCATTAATGTTTCTCCGTACTTGAGCCACACAAGGCCACGACGACGTTTTCCATCACCGCGCTGCGCGATCCCTTGATCAAAATGGTTGTGTGTTTGTCTTGTTCGCCCGCACGCAGCGCCTGGATCAACTCGGCCTGGGTGGCGAAATGCCGCGCACCGGGGCCGAAGGCATTGACGGCATGAGCCATGTTCGGGCCGACGGCGTAGAGCGCGTCGACTTTGCCGTTGGCGTAAGCGCCGACTTCCCGATGGGACTGTTCGGCCCAATCGCCCAGTTCGGCGATATCACCCAGCACCAGCACCTTGCGCCCATCGAAACCCTTGAGCAGGTCGATGGCGGCGCAGACCGAGGACTGGTTGGCGTTGTAAGTGTCATCGATCACGCGCATGCCATTGCTGGCCAATTGCGCGACGGTACGGCCCTTGACCGGTTGCACCGCGCCCAGGCCGGTGGCGATGCCAAACAGCGACACGCCCAGGGCGTAAGCCGCAGCCGCGGCCGCCAAGGCATTGGCGATGTTATGGTTGCCCAGCAGGTTCAACTGCACATGCTGCTCGCCTTGCGGCGAATGCAAGGTAAAGGACGGGCAACCACGGGCGTCGACCGCGATGTTCGACGCGTGGAAATCGGCCGCAGCATTCAGCACGGCGAACGTCAGCACCTTGCGACCGGCGGCGCGTACACGCCAGGTCTCGAAGGCCTTGTCGTCAAGATTCAACACAGCTATGCCCGAGGCATCGAGGCCTTCGAGGATTTCGCCCTTGGCTTCGACGATTTTTTCCGGGCCGCCGAACTCGCCGACGTGGGCGGTCCCGGCGTTGTTGATAATTGCCACGTGAGGCTTGGTCAGCGCCACGGTGTAGGCAATTTCGCCAATACGCGAAGCGCCCAGCTCGATCACGGCCGCCGTGTGTTCCGGGGCCAGTTCGAGCAGGGTCAGCGGTGCGCCGAAATCGTTGTTCAGGTTGCCACGGGTGGCCAGCACCGGCCCGCGCGTGCGCAGGACACCGGCGAGCAGTTCCTTGACCGTGGTCTTGCCGCTGGAGCCGGTGATCGCGGCCACCGGCTTGGTGAACGCCGCACGGTTCAGCGCACCCAGTTGGCCCAAGGCCAGGCGCGTGTCGGCCACCAGCAATTGCGGCAGGGTGGAGTCCGCCACTTCGCGTTGCACCAGGGCACCGACCGCGCCTTTGGCGGCGACCTCATTCAGGTAGTCATGGCCGTCGAAACGCGGACCGGCCAGGGCAACAAACAGTTGGCCCGGCTTGATCGCACGGCTATCGATACTGACGCCATTGAAACTGCAATCACCCGACAGCATGCGCGCCGAGAGGGCCTGGGTCAGCTCGCTGAATTTCATCGCTTTAAGCATGGGCGACCTCCCAGGCGGTCAAGGCATGATCGGCCTCGACCAGATCGGAGAAAGCGTGGCGCTCGCCGTTGATTTCCTGGTAGTCCTCGTGACCTTTACCAGCCAGTACCACGACATCGTCGACGCTGGCGCTGGCGATCAATTGGGCAATGGCCGCGCCGCGACCGGCAATGAAACTGGCTTTGGATGGGTCTTTGAAGCCGACGCGGATGTCGTCGAAAATCTGGCTCGGGTCTTCGCTGCGCGGGTTGTCGTCGGTGACCAGCACGCCATCGGCCAGACGCTCGACAATCTCGGCCATCAATGGACGCTTGCCGCGGTCGCGATCACCGCCACAGCCGAACAGGCACAGCAACTTGCCCTTGGCGTGTGGGCGCAGGGCCAGCAGGACTTTTTCCAGTGCGTCCGGGGTGTGGGCGTAATCGACCACCACCAGCGGCTGCGAACCGCCGCCCAGACGTTGCATGCGACCGGCCGGGCCTTCCAGCTTCGGCAGCACGCGCAGGATTTCATCGAGCGCGTAATCCAGGCCGAGTAGCGCACCGATCGCCGCGAGGACGTTGCTCAGGTTGAAACGACCCAGCAAGGTGCTGCGCAAATGGTGCTCGCCCTGCGGCGTCACCAACGTGGCGCGCACGCCCTCGTCATTGAATTGGGCTTCGCGGCAATACAGATAGGCGCGGGAGTCTTCCAGGCTGTAGCTGATCAGGCGCGCTTCGCTGTCTTGGGCAGCCAGCTCGCGGCCGAACGCGTCATCCAGGTTCACCACGCGGCACTTCAGGTCGTTCCAGGCAAACAGCTTGGCCTTCTCGGCGGCGTAGGCTTGCATGGTGCCGTGGTAGTCCAGGTGATCGCGGGACAGGTTGGTCATCACCGCCACATCGAAAGCCAGCGCAGCAACGCGGCCCTGGTGCAAACCGTGGGACGACACTTCCATGGCAACCGCCTTGGCACCGGCCTTTTTCAGGTCGGCCAGGGTCGCTTGCACGGCGATCGGGTTCGGCGTGGTGTGTAGGCCGCTTTGCAGCGCGCCATAGAAACCGGTGCCCAGGGTGCCGACGATGCCGCAGTGCTGGCCCAACAGGTCAAGCGCCTGGGCGACCAGTTGGGTCACGCTGGTCTTGCCGTTGGTGCCGGTCACGCCAATCAGGTTCAGGTGGCGGCTCGGATCGCCGTAGAAACGCCCGGCGATGTCCGACAGTTGCGCGGCCAGGCCCTTGACGGGAATCAACGGCACGTCGGTGATCGGCAGCACGGTGGCACCGTCCACTTCATACGCCACGGCGGCGGCGCCGCGTTGCAGGGCATCGGCGATGTGCGCGCGGCCATCGTATTTACCGCCAGGCACCGCCAGGAACAGGTCCCCGGCGCGTACATTACGACTGTCCAGCGTCAGCTCGCGGATCAGCAGATCGCGACCGGCATGGGCAAAAATCTTGTTCAGGCTAAGAGACATCAGCCGCGCCCTCCATTGGCTTTTACCGCGGCGGCCGGTGGTCCGGCGTTCGCTTGTTGGGTCGGCGGCAGGTTGTCCGGCGTGATGTTCATCAGGCGCAGGGTGCCGGACATCACTTTGCTGAACACCGGCGCCGACACCAGGCCACCGAAGTAGCCCGCTTTACTCGGTTCATCGATCACGACGACGATGGCATAGCGTGGGTCGCTCATCGGGCCGAAACCGGCGAACAGCGAGCGATAGGAGTTCTCGGCATAGCCTTTGGTGCCGACCGAGGTCTTACGCGCAGTACCCGACTTGCCGGCCACGTGATACGCCGGCACCTGGGCGCGGAATACGCCGCGCGGTGCTTCGATCACTTGTTGCAGCATGCCTTGCATGGTCTTAGCGACGTTTTCCGGAATCACCTGGGTCGCTTTCGGCGCTTCGTCGACGTGGATCAGGCTCAACGGAACCATCCGACCGTTATTGGCCAATACAGAGAAAGCGTGGGCCAGCTGGATCGCGGTCACCGACAGGCCATAGCCGTAGGACAGCGTGGCGGTCTCGGCTTTTTTCCAGTCGCGGTAGTTCGGCAGGTTGCCCACGCGCTCACCCGGAAAGTCCAGGCCGGTGGGTTGGCCAAGGCCGATCTTTTGCGCCAGGTGGTAGATGGTTTCGCCGCCGATATCGAAGGCGACCTTACTCATGCCCACGTTACTGGAGTTGATCAGGATACCTGTCAGATCCAACACCGGGCCTTCGGTACGCGACACGTCACGAATGGTGTATTTGCCCAACTGCAGGGTGCCGGGGTAGACCTCGACCTTGTCGCTGGGCTTCCAGCGCCCGGTTTCCAGGGCGGCACTCATGGAGATGGCTTTCATGGTCGAACCCGGCTCGAACACGTCGATCATCGCGCGGTTGCGCATCATCGCCGGTTGCAGGTTGCGACGGTTGTTCGGGTTGTAGGTCGGCTGGTTGACCATGGCGAGGATCTCGCCGGTCTTCACGTCCATGATCACCAGGCTGCCGGCCTTCGCGCCGTTCTCGATGATCGCGTTACGCAGCTCGCGGTTGGCCAGGTATTGCAGGCGCAGGTCAATCGACAACGCCAAGGGCTTGCCGGCCTTGGCGTTTTTGGTGACTTGGACGTCTTTGATCAGTCTGCCGCGCCGATCCTTGATGACCTGTCGCTTGCCGGGCACGCCGGCCAGCCATTCATCGTAGGCCAGCTCAACCCCTTCGCGACCATGGTCGTCGATGTCGGTAAAGCCAACCATGTGCGCAGTGGTTTCACCGGCCGGGTAGAAACGGCGGAATTCCTCGATGCCATAGACACCGGGGACCTTGAGGTCGAGCACTTGCTGGCCCTGTTCGGGGGTGAGGCCGCGAACCAGGTAGATGAATTCTTTATTGGCCTGGGCTTCCAGGCGCTCGGCCAGGGCTTTCGGGTCCTGACCCAACGCGGCAGCCAGTTGTGGCCACTTGTCCTTGGCTACCTGCAATTCCTTGGCGTTGGCCCACAGCGTGGTCACCGGCGTACTGACGGCCAGGGGCTCACCGTTACGGTCGGTGATCAGGCCGCGGTGCGCAGGAATCGGAATATGTCGCAGGCTACGGGCATCGCCCTGGCCGATCAGGAAGTCGCGGTCGACCACCTGCAGGTCGATGATCCGCCAGGTGATGGCGCCGACCATCAAGGCCAGCAAGCCAAGCATCAGGCGGAAGCGCCACGGGTAAAGTGCGCCTTCGAGTTTCATCATGGCGCCACCATTCGAACTTCGGCCGCGCCAGGGATGTGCATCTTCAGCTGTTCGGTGGCCAGTATTTCGATGCGGCTGTGGGCGGTCCAGGTGCTTTGCTCGAGGATCAACCGGCCCCACTCCGCCTGCGCTTTATCACGCACACTCAATTCGCCGTACAGGGTATTGAGCAGTTGGCGGTTGTAATGGGCGCTGTAGGACACCGCAATCGCGGACACCAGCACGCCGATAAACAGCAGCAACATAAAGAAGCTGCCGCCCGGGAGGGGCTTGGCGAAGAGCCTGCTCACCGCAACTTCTCCGCGACGCGCATGACGGCGCTACGGGAGCGTGGGTTGGCCTTGAGTTCAGCTTCGGAAGCGAACTGCGCCTTGCCATGGATTTTGATTTTCGGCACGAAGGCTTCGAAACGCACCGGCAGGTTGCGTGGCAGGTTGTCGGATTCACCCTTGACCAGGCGACGCATGAACAGTTTGACGATGCGGTCTTCCAGGGAGTGGAAGCTGATCACCACCAGGCGCCCGCCCACTTCCAAGGCTTCCAGCGCGGCTTCGAGGCCGGCTTCCAGATCGCCCAACTCATTGTTGACGTGAATGCGCAGGCCCTGGAACGCACGGGTCGCCGGGTTCTTGCCCTTTTCCCAGGCAGGGTTGGCGACTTTCAGCACTTCCGCCAGGTCGGCGGTGCGCTCGAACGGCTGGATTTCGCGGCGCTCGACCACGGCGCGCGCCATGCGACCGGCGAAGCGTTCTTCGCCGTATTCCTTGAACACACGGGCGATTTCTTCCACCGGCGCGGTGGCGATGAACTGGGCGGCACTGACACCACGGGTGGGGTCCATACGCATATCCAGCGGGCCGTCGTTCATGAAACTGAAACCGCGCTCCGGGTCATCGAGCTGCGGCGAGGACACGCCCAGGTCGAGCAAAACCCCGGCCACCTTGCCTGCCATGCCGCGCTCGGCGACTTCGGCACCCAGCTCGGCAAAGCTGCGTTGTACAACGACAAAGCGGCCGTCTTCGGCCGCTAGCGCTTGCCCGGTGGCAATCGCCTGGGGGTCTTTGTCGAACCCGAGGAGTTTACCGTCGGGCCCGAGCTGGCTGAGTATCAACCGGCTGTGCCCGCCCCTGCCGAAGGTACCATCCAGATAGCAGCCATCCGCGCGTACGGCGAGAGCCTCAACGGCTTCGTCAAGCAGTACGGTGATGTGGTTAAAGCCGCTATCAATAGTCACAAGATCAAATCACGCAGTTCATCAGGCATGGCGCCCGGTTGTTGAATAGCAGCCAGGTCAGCTGCAGAAACAGCATCCCAGGCATCTTCGTCCCACAATTGGAACTTGTTCAGTTGGCCCACCAGCATTGCGCGCTTGTCGAGCTTGGCGTACTCGCGCAGACGCGGAGGCACCAGGAAACGACCACTGCCATCGAGTTCGAGGTCGACGGCATTACCGATCAGCAAACGCTGCAGACGGCGGTTTTCTTCACGCAATGAAGGCAAGGCACGCAGTTTGGTTTCAATCAACTCCCACTCATCGAGGGGGTAAACGCATAAACAAGGGTCAACGGCATCAATCGTGATGATTAACTGCCCGGAACTTCGCGAAATCAGCTCGTCACGATACCGGCTCGGCATAGCGAGACGGCCTTTTGCATCGAGACTGATAGCGTTAGCTCCGCGAAACACAGATGCGTTTCTCCAAATTTTAGCGCTTTACGTTCAAAAAACCCACTTTGTGCCACTTTCCGCCACTTGCGCACACTATAGGAATGCGCCCACCACACCGTCAAGGCGCGGATTCAAGGAAAAGCCTTACAGAACGGAGATTTAGGAGCGCAAGAGGAGGAGAAATCAGAGTTCAGCGGTATTTTTGGCTCAATAAGCACAAATAGCTCAAAGAGCTATGCTTCAAAGTTAAAGTAATTTATTAAGAGTAAGATTTTTTTGGTATTACCAAGATGCATCTGCCAATGATTTGGCAGGGAGGGATTCTTGCGTTACTACCGGGTTTCTGCACGAGATTCGGACAGAAGGAAAAAAGGTGGAGAGTCGATCTATAAGCCGGGTTCTGTCTTGAACAGTCATTCGTCTACGATGGCCATCACTGGACATCTTTAGCAACCTACCCGGTCCCAGCGCGGGCCACGCCTTGGGACCCTATTTGGTCTTGCTCCAAGTGGGGTTTACCTAGCCACGAACTGTTGCCAGACGTGCGGTGCGCTCTTACCGCACCTTTTCACCCTTACCGGCACCGAAGTGCTTAGGCGGTTATTTTCTGTGGCACTTTCCGTAGGCTCACGCCTCCCAGGCATTACCTGGCACTTCGCCCTATGGAGCCCGGACTTTCCTCCCCCCCCTAATTTTCATAGAGGGCAGCGACTGTCCAATCGACTCTCCGCCGCGCAGGTTAACGGCACGACGGAGTTAGGACAAGTATTAAAAGTGCAGCAATGCCATCACGTTCAGACGGAATACCGGTTTAACCCCGGAACTATTCGGCTTTCTGTTTATCCAGCGCGGCCTGATACAACACATTTTTACGCACCCCGGTGATTTCCGCTGCCAGCGCCGCCGCTCGCTTAAGGGGCATCTCCTTGAGCAGCAGATCCAGAACGCGCATGGCTTCGCCACCGACGGCATCTTCATTTTCCGGCGCCGTCCAACCCGCCACCAGCACCACGCACTCGCCACGCTGCTGATTGCTGTCACCTTCGACAAACGCGCGCAATTCTTCCAGCGGCAGCCCCTTGAGCGTCTCGAAGGTCTTGGTCAACTCGCGGGCCAGCAGCGCCAGGCGCTCGCCACCGAACACCAGCTCCATGTCCTGCAGGCATTCGAGAATACGATGCGGGGCTTCATAGAAGATCAGCGTGCGCGGTTCTTCCTTAAGCGCCTGAAGACGTGCGCGACGCCCCACCGCCTTGGCCGGCAGGAAACCTTCGAAGATGAAACGATCCGACGGCAACCCCGCGGCGGATAACGCCGCAATCAACGCGCATGCGCCCGGAACCGGCACTACATTGATACCCGCGGCACGCGCCTGACGGACCAGGTGGTAACCGGGATCGGAAATCAGCGGGGTACCGGCATCGGAAATCAGCGCCACATCGTCACCGGCCAGCAGGCGCGTGATAAAACGGCTGCCTTCTTCGCGCTCGTTATGTTCGTGGCAGGCCGCCAATGGCGTACTGATGCCGAAATGCTGCATCAAGCGCTGGGAGTGCCGAGTGTCTTCCGCAGCGATCAATTTAACGTCGCGCAACACTTTAAGCGCCCGGGCGCTGATGTCGTCCAGGTTGCCAATGGGCGTCGCCACGACAAAAAGCGAGCCTGCAGTGGAATTCAAAGGACCTGGAGCAGTCAAAACGCACACCTCGATGGTTGGCAAAAGCCACATTGTAGCGCGTCGACGCCGTGGAAATATGCCATCGAGATGGATGCCGTTTCAGCCGTCGGTCGGCCCTAGCCACCCAAACGCAACATTTGCACCACCTAAATTCACGGTTTCACGCCAGTAACATCGCGCCTGGGCCAGTGCTTGGGTACAATTCCACGCTAATTTGATCGGTATCAGGAACACTTACATGATCCCTTGCCTGCGGCTGCTCTCCGCCCTCTGCCTCGCTGCCTTGCTGGGCGCCTGTGCCAGCTCGCCCTCGTCCCGCCTTGGCGACCTGCCACGGACCCCGGATGCCAGTATCGAGCAACTGCTCGAACAGGCGACTACCGCCAACACGCCCGAAAAAGCTGCGTTGCTGCGCCTGAGCGCGGCCGACATGGCCTACCACCAGAACAACGCTGGCCGCTCGTCGCAGATTCTTGCGCAGGTGCCGCTGGATGTTCTCAAGCCCGCCGCGCAGGTGTTCGCCAACACCCTGGCCGCCGAACTGGCCATGACGCGTAACCAGCCCAAGGCCGCGCTGGCGGCGTTGAACCACTCCAGCCTGCAGAACCTGAAGGAGCTGCCGGCCGAACAGCAGGTCCGCACCGGCACCGTACATGCACGCGCCTATGAAGCCGACGGCCAGACCCTGGCTGCCGCTCGCGAGCGCGTGACCATGGCGCCACTGCTGACCGGCGACGCCGCCAAGAGCAACCATGAAGCCATCTGGGCGCTGATTGCCGCACTGCCGGCCGAACAACTGCAAGCCAGCGGCAACCCGACGCTCGACGGCTGGATCACCCTGGCCCAGGCGGTCAAGGGCGCCGGCACGCTGGAGCAACAGCAAGCCGCCATTGACACCTGGCGCGCGCAGAACCCGGGCCATCCGGCCGCCGTGCAACTGCCGACGCCGCTGACCAAACTCAAGGAACTGGCGAGCCAGCCGCTGAACAAGATCGCCCTGCTACTGCCGCAGGAGGGTCCACTGGCCACCGTGGCCAAGGCCCTGCGCGAAGGCTTCATGGCCGCGCATTACCAGGCTGAACAAGCCGGGCAGAAGCCGCCGGTCATCGAGTTCTATGACAGCTCGCGCCTGACCTCCCTCGACGACTTCTACGCCAAGGCCAAGGCTGCCGGCGTGCAATTGGTCGTCGGGCCGCTGGAAAAGCCGCTGGTCAAACAGCTCAGCGCGCGCCCGCAATTGCCGATTACCACCCTGGCGTTGAACTACAGCGAGACCGATCAAAACCCGGCGCAGTTGTTCCAGTTCGGCCTGGCGGCTGAAGACGAAGCTCGCGAAGTCTCGCGCCGCGCCCGTGCCGACGGCCTGCACCGCGCCGCTGCGATGGTGCCCCGTGGCGAATGGGGTGAGCGTGTCTACAAGGCCTTCCGCCAGGACTGGGAAGCCAACGGCGGCACCGTTGTCGGCGTCGAGTACGTCGACCAGCCGGTCGCCCTCGCCCAGCAGATTGCCGATCTGTTCCAACTGCGTAAAAGCGAAGGCCGTGCCAAGAGCCTGCAAAGCGCCGTCGGCACCGACGTCGCCGCACAACCTTCGCGTCGCCAGGATATCGAGTTCATCTTCCTGGCCGTCACCCCGCAACTGGCCCAGCAGATCAAGCCGACCCTGAACTTCCAGTACGCTGGCGACGTGCCGGTGTATGCGACGTCTCACGTGTTCAGCGCCAGCGGCGACAAGAACCAGTACCTGGACATGACCAACGTGATGTTCTGCGAAACCCCTTGGCTGCTCAACACCACCGACCCGCTGCGCAACCAGGTCGCTGCACAATGGCCGCAAGCCAATGGCAGCCTTGGCCGCCTGTACGCGATGGGCGTCGATGCCTACCGCCTGGCGCCACGCGTGGGCCAACTCAAGGCATTGCCGGATACGCGCATTGACGGCCTCTCGGGCAACCTGGGCATCAGCGCCCACCAGCGCGTTGACCGCCAGATGCCGTGGGCGAAGTTCGTCGGCGGCGAGGTCCAGCGTCTGCCCGATACCCCACGCTGATGCCCGAGCGGTCCAGCGCACAAAGCGGCAAGGATGCCGAAATTCAAGCGCTTGAGTACCTTCGACAACAGGGTCTGCGCCTTCTGGCGCAGAACTGGTTGTGTAAACGCGGCGAGCTTGATCTGGTCATGCTTGACGGCGATACAGTAGTATTCGTCGAAGTCCGCTACAGAAAACACGCACAATGGGGTGGCGCGCTCGCCAGTATCGACGGGCGCAAGCGTCAGAAGCTGATACTCGCCGCGCAGTTTTTCCTGCTCAAGGAGCATCGCTGGGCTGACTCCCCCTGCCGTTTCGATGTGGTTGCCATTGAAAGCACACCGTCTGGCAAAGCTGATTTGAACTGGCTCAAAGATGCCTTCGACAGCTGATTCGCCGGACATCTTCACCACATACTTTTGCTCTTTGCTTTGCGGGCTGCACATTCCTGTGCCAAATAGCCGCGCTACTTAAGGTCACACAGATGGACATGCAATCCCGAATTCGCCAGCTTTTCCAGGCCAGCATCGACACCAAGCAACAGGCGATGGACGTACTTGCACCGCACATCGAGCAAGCCAGTCAGGTCATGGTCAATGCCTTGCTCAACGAGGGCAAAATGCTTTCGTGCGGCAACGGCGGCTCGGCCGGCGATGCCCAGCATTTCTCGTCCGAGTTGCTCAACCGCTTCGAGCGCGAGCGTCCGAGCTTACCGGCCATTGCCTTGACCACCGATTCGTCGACGATCACCTCGATCGCCAACGACTACAGCTACAACGAAATCTTCTCCAAACAGATCCGCGCCCTGGGGCAACCGGGTGACGTGCTGCTGGCGATTTCCACCAGCGGCAACTCGGCGAATATTATTCAGGCGATCCAGGCCGCACATGATCGCGAAATGATTGTCGTAGCATTGACTGGCCGCGACGGCGGCGGCATGGCCTCGCTGTTGCTGCCCGAGGACGTGGAGATTCGCGTCCCGGCCAATGTCACCGCACGTATTCAGGAAGTCCACCTGCTGACGATCCACTGCCTGTGCGATCTGATCGACAGCCAACTGTTCGGGAGTGAAGAATGACCGTTAAACGCCTCAGCCTATTGGCGATTGCGCTGTGCCTCGGCATCAGCGGCTGCAGCACGGCAATCACCGCGACACGTGACACCCCCATCCAGGACGACAAGGGCACCCGCACCTTCGGCAGCAAGATTGACGACTCGTTGATCGAAACCAAGGTCGAGGTCAACGTCGCCAAGGCCGCTACGGACCTGGGCAATGGCGCGTCGCGCATCGTCGTGACCAGCTTCAACGGCGTGGTGCTGCTCGCCGGCCAAACGCCACGTGCCGAACTCAAGGCTCAGGCCGAACAAGCCGCCTCGGCCGTGCAGCGGGTCAAGAAGGTCCACAACGAATTGCAGGTAATGGACCCGATCACCCTGCTGGCCATCAGCAACGATGCGCTGCTGACCACCAAGATCAAGGCGCAGATGCTGACCGACAACGCCATTCCCGGTTCACGCATCAAAGTCGTCACCGACAACGGCATCGTTTACCTGATGGGCCTGCTGACCCAGGCAGAAGCGACCCGTGCGGCGAACTTGGTACAGGGTGTGTCCGGCGTACAGAAGATCGTGAAGGTGTTCGAGTACATCGATTGATGTAACCGACGGCCACAAAAAAAGGGCGCCGTGCATTGATTGCACGGCGCCCTTTTTACTGGCTGCAGATTACTGGTATTGCGAGTACGGGTTGCCCTGGAACTGGTTGTTCTGCTGCGGCGCCTGTTGCTGGGCGGCCGGCTGGCCATACTGCTGGCCTGGGATTGGGCCCAGGTTCACTTCTACACGACGGTTCTGCGCGCGACCGTTGACGTCGGCGTTGCTGGCGATCGGATTATCCGGACCGGCACCACGAGCGCTCAGGTTGGCAGCGCTGACGCCTTGGGAGGTCAGATAGTTGGCCACGCTCTGCGCACGACGCTGGGACAGGTCCATGTTCAACTGACGGCTGCCGGTGCTATCGGTGTAACCCACGATCTGGATGGTGTTCTGGCTGAACTGCTTGAGCGAGTTGGCCAGGTTGTTCAGCGGCGTATAGAAGCTGCTGGAGATCGCGTCCGAGTTGGTGGCGAAGGTGATGTTGCCCGGCATGATCAGTTTGATCTGATCGCCCTGGCGCTGAACTTCAACCCCGGTATTGGCCATGCTTTCGCGCAGTTTCTTTTCCTGCTGGTCGGCGTAGTAGCCATAACCCGCAGCGCCTGCACCCGCGACGACGGCACCGATCAGTGCGCCCTTGCCACGGTTGTTATGGTCGATGGCTGCACCGGCCAACGCACCGGCCAGGGCGCCGAGGCCGCCGTACTTGACGGTCTTGCTCATGCCACCGGATTCATTACTCGCCTGTCCCTGGCTGCTACCGTCATACGGATTGGGTGAAGCACAGCCAGATAACATGGCTACGGCAGTAGCGACAACGAGCAGACGACGCGGAGTGAACATGGAGAAGCTCCTACTTTTGCACTCTGGGTGCAGAGGATATGGACAATGGATCTTTGCCGGGTTTTGAACGCGACAAACGGTAAAAATTCCGTGGACGTATCTTAACCTGTAACAAAAAACGCAGGACTATCGTCGCGACACAAACCGTAGCAGACGCACGCTGAACACACGCTGAGTTTTTTGCTACAGAGCTTGACCGCCTACGTCGCAATCATGCGCGCACAAAGGGGTTCTCGCGCATCTCGTCACCGAGTCGCGTCTCCGGCCCGTGACCGGTCACCACCGTCGCCGCCTCATCCAGCGTATACAGGCGCTGCTTGATCGAGCGCACAATCGCCGCTTGGTCCCCGCCCCACAAATCCGTGCGGCCTACGCCCCGGCGAAACAACGTATCCCCGGCGATCAGCAGCTTGGCATCGGCAAACCAGAAACTCATCGACCCCGGCGTGTGCCCCGGCGTATGCAGTGCGACGCCGCAACCGCAAGCCAGCTCTTCATCGTCGGCCAGCCAACGGTCCGGCGACGGCACCGGCGTATAGGGCACGCCAAACGTCTGGCACTGCATCTCCAGGTTATCCCAGAGGAACTGGTCGGCCTTGTGCAAATGCAGGGTCGCGCCGGTCTTCTCCTTCAACTGGCCGGACGCCAGGAAGTGATCCAGGTGAGCATGGGTGTGAATGATGCTCACCACCTTGAGGCCCAGCGCCTCGAGCCGCGCCAGGATCAGCTCGTGATTGCCGCCGGGGTCGACCACGATGGCTTGTTTACTGATGGGGTCGCCGATGATGGTGCAGTTGCACTGCAAAGGGCCGACGGGGAAGGTTTCGCGGATAAGGGTCGGCTTTGCGGTGTCCATGAACGGTCCTCTCGTGCAAACGGCATAGGGTTTCCGGGCGACTGTCGCCAGAATGATTGCACTATTAAACCAGACTGGAGCGGCGTCGCACCTCAACGCAAGCAAGCTCGCCAGCAGACTCAGGCTTTAACCAATCAACCGCAGCTCCTGCGCCCGCGCGACCGCCTGGGTGCGCCGCTCCACGCCGAGCTTGCTGTTGATATGGCTCGCGTGGGTCTTGACCGTGTGCAGGGAGATGAAGAGGCGGTTACTGATCTCCTGGTTCGAACAGCCCTGGGCAATCAGTTGCAGCACCGCCAGCTCGCGGGCGCTCAGGGTTTCATGGTTGGGCGCCGGCTCGCTGACAGCAACGGCCGGCAGCAGCGCCAACAGGCTCTGGTTCAATAAACCATGGGGGTCTTGGCCGAGTTGATCGCGCATCCAGTCGGGATACCCTTCAAGCAGGCGCTGGAAGGGTTGCAGCGCGCCGCCGGCTCCGGCTTCCAGGGCGCGAACCAACACCTCGCGCGCCTTGGCCTCCTGGCCGCTCTCCAGCAGCAACTGCGCCTGCTGGGTCAGCGCCATCAGGGCAATCATCTGGCGGCCGCTGCCATGAGCGTGTTGCGCCAGGTCTTCGAGGCGCTGCAGGGCCGCCGCCGGTTGATGGCGGATCGCATCCAACGCGGCTTGCTGCAGCTCGATATGCTGCGGCAGGTGCGGATGAAACTCCGGGGCCGCCGCCGCGTGTGCGCCGTTGTAGGTTTGCCCCAGGCGGGTCAGCCAGGCGTCGGCCAGGTCGGTACGCCCCTGGGCCAACCAGAGCTCGCATTTGATCAGGGTGATCATTGCCAGGTAGTAAATCGGCGGCACGTCCCAGATGTGCATCAGGCGTTCGGCCTCGGCCAGTTCGGCGAAGGCTTTGGGGAAGTCGCCGCGGCGCCCTTCGAAGTTGGCAATCACGCAATGCCCGATCAGCACGCTGATATCCCGGCAGGCGCGGGCTTCGGCCAGGCCGGCGCGCAGGCGGACCAGGCCGGCTTCGGGCTGACAACGCGCGAGCAGCAGGTAGCCTTCGTAAAGCGCTAATCGGGCGCGCACGGCGTACAACCGTTGGGGCGAAAGGTCGTGCAAGCGTTGCAGGCCCTGACGCACTTCATCCAGCGAGCGCAGGATTTCACCCCGGGCCTGCAAGACCCGGGCACGGTCGTAATGGGCCAGGGCCTCGAACAGGGGGTTGCCGACACGCTGCGCCAATTCGAGGGATTCGCGGTTCAAGCCACGGGCGCGCCACAGGTCGGCATCGACGATCGCCAGGTTGGAGAGGGTCGACAGGCACATCAGGCGCTGACCATAACGGCGCTGCGGCAGGCTTTCCAAGGCTTCACTGCAATAGCGCTGGGTCAGCTCGCGGTCGCCTCGGCCCCGGGCGATGATCCCGCTCAGCGCCAGCCATTGCGCCAGCATCGACTTCTGCGCGGTGGCCGATGGCGCTGGCAGGAAGCGGCTGAGGTAGCCCGACAGTTCTTCCGCCGCATCCAACTGACACGCCAGGCCCAAGGCCCAGCTGTACAGCACGATCAACCGGGGCGTGCTGATCAGCAGGCTGTCGGGCAGGTCCATTTTCCAGCGTAGGAGCATGCCGACGTTCTGCTCTGCCAGCAGTTGCTCCTCGGAGAGGTTCTGCACCAGGTTCGCCGCCACATCCAGATGACCGGCGCGCAACGCCTGCTCGACCGCTTCATCGATCAGCCCCTGGGCGTTGAACCAGCGACAGGCGCGCAGGTGCAGGCTGGCGGGCGGCAGCACGGCGCTGCTCGCGCGCCGGGTGCGCAGCAGGTCGGAAAACAAATGGTGATAACGGAACCAGTGCCCCTGCTCGTCCAGCGGCACCAGAAATACCTGGTGAGCCTGCAAGTAACGCAGGATTTCCGCGCTGTCGTGGGCATCGCGTATGGCGTCGCACAGTTCACTGCAAAAGCGTTCCTGCGAAGCGGTTTCATAGAGGAATGCCTGGACTTCCGCCGGCAGGCAATCAATCACTTCTTCCAGCAAATAGTCGCGTATCAAGCCTTCGCCGCCGTGCAGGCTCTGCGGCAAGGCGCCCTCATTCCCCGCTTCGGAGGCCGCCAACAGCCAGAAACGCAAGCCGGCGACCCAGCCTTCACTGCGCCGGATCAAGTTATCCAGCGCCTCGCCGCGCAGCGAACTGCTGTGGCGATCCAACACCGCCAGGGATTCGGCGTGGGTCAGGCGCAGGTCTTGCTCATGCAGCTCCAGCAGGTGCCGAGACAGGCGCAAGCGCGCCAGGTGCCAGTCCGGGCGCTGGCGACTGGTAACCAGCACCAGCAGGCCATCGGGCAAATGATTGAGGAAAAACTGCAGGCAGCGATCAAGCACCGGGCCCTGGGCCAAATGGTAGTCATCCAGCACCAGCAACAAAGGCGCACGCGTGGACAACTGCAGCGCCAGCTCATCGAGCAAGCCATCGAGCCATTCCTCGAAGGCAAACGGTTGATGACGCTGACGCATTTTCAGCAGGCCCAGGGATTGCGCACCCAGTTGCGGGAAGTATTGCTGCAAGCCGTCAAGCAGGCGCTCGAGGAAACGCCCGGGGTCGTTATCCCGTGGGCTCAGGCCCAGCCAAAGGCTTTGCCAATGGGCGGGCAGACTCTGGCAGAACTCGACCGCCAGCGAACTCTTGCCGAACCCCGCCGGCGCGCAGACCAGCAGCAATCGCCCTTCCAGGCCAGCGCTCAGCCGTTCGCACAGGCGCGGTCGCAGCACGTAGCCGTCAGGCAGCGGAGGTCTGTAGAAGCGACCTTCCAGGGTCGGGATCACCGCGCTGGCAGGCCCCTGGATTCGGGACAGATCAGTCATCGCCGGGCTCTTGTAGAAGGCTGTTGTCGGCATTGCAGATGTCCGCAGACTAGCGGTAAAAGCGGCGGTTTTGTAGATCTTTGCAACATTTGCCTGAAAAAGAACTGCGACAAGAAATGTGAGAGGGGGCTTGCTCCCGATTGCGCTGGGGCAGCCAATAGAATTCTTGGCTGTCAGACCGCTATCGGGGGCAAGCCCCCTCCCACATTTGGCTATGCGTGCAGCTTAGCGAACACCGTCCTGGCGCAGGGCCGCCGGGCTGAAGTCGCTGATGCCGGCGGTGAAGCCGAAGTCATACGCCTGTTTCTCTTCGTTCTTCATGCCCAGGGCCAGGTAGCGGCCGGACTGCAGGTCGTAGAGGGTTTCCAGGGCGTACCACGGCACTTGTTTGTCGTAGTAGTTCTCGGCATGGGCTTCGGCGACGCGCCACAGTTGGCCGCGACCGTCGTAGTGGTCGATCACGGCCGCTTGCCAGGTGTCTTCGTCGATGAAGAAGTCACGCTTGGCGTAGATGTGGCGCTGACCTTCCTTCAGGGTCGCGACCACATGCCACACGCGGCGCAGCTCGTAGCGTGCGAGGTCCTGGTTGATGTGGCCGGCCTTGATGATGTCGACATACTTGAGTTTCGGATCGTCAATCTTGTAGCTGTTGGAGGCGATGTAGATTTCTTTCTTGCCTTCCAGTTTCCAGTCGTAGCGGTCCGGCGCACCGTTGTACATGTCGAGGTTGTCGGAGGTACGCAGGCCGTCGGCAGCGGTACCCGGCCCGTCATAAGACACTTGCGGCGCCCGGCGTACACGGCGCTGGCCGGCGTTGTAGACCCACGCCGAGCGCGGTTCCTTCACCTGGTCGAGGGTTTCGTGGACCAGCAGCACACCACCGGCCAGACGTGCCGGCGCGGTCACTTGCTGCTTGAAGTAGAACAGCACGTTACCGGGGTTTTTCGGGTCGAAGTCCTTCATTTTGTCGCGGAACACGAACTGGTCTTTGAAATACACCAGGCTGAACGACCCGTTGGTCTGCGGCGTGGCCTGGGTCACCAGGCGGGTCACGCTGCCGCCGCGATAGCGGGTGATGTGGTTCCAGATGACTTCAACGCCACTTTTCGGAATCGGGAACGGCACGGCGGTTTCGAAGTTTTCCAGACCGTTACCGCCGGACACCAGGTTGGTGTTGGTCGCGTTCTTCTTGATCGAGGCGAACACCTCGGCCGGTACGGTGGCGCCGCGATGGGTCGGGTAGACCGGCATCTTGAAGGTTTCCGGGTAGCGCTTGAACATCGCGTACTGCCCCGGCGCCAGCTTGTCTTTGTATTGCTCGACGTTTTGCGCGGTGATGGTGAATTGCGGTTGTTCGCTGGCATAAGGGTTGGCCAGGAAACCACGGGCGTCGACGGCGCCGGCATTCGTCGGCAACGGCGACCATTTAGGAATGGTGCCTGCGGCGTTACCGGCCATTTCGGCGCCCATCGGGGTCAGGGTCGTGCCCAGCTTGGCGGCCTCATCCGCCGACACCGCCGCCATGACGTTACTCGCCAGGATCGACAGCCCAAGCACACCGACGTGCAACAGACTTTTAGTTATTTTCATGTTCTGGTTCTTCCTGAAATGCAGTGTGCTTAGAAGTTGGCGCCGACGCTGAGGGCGATGAAATCACGGTCGTCCACAGTGGAATACTTACCGCCGAAGAAGTTGGTGTAGGCCAAGCTCGCGGTGTAGGTATTCTGGTATTCAGCATCCAGGCCGAGACTGACAGCCTTGCGACCTTCTTCGAAGTTGCCGCCAGGGCCTGGCGAATAACCGCTGACGTCATGGGACCAGGCCACGTTGGGCTTGAGGTTCACACCCGCGAACACGTCCGGGTATTCCCAGATTGCCCGGCCGCGATAGCCCCAGGAGTTGGCGGTGGTAAAGCCGTCATTGTTGCAGTTGGCCGTCAGATTACTGCGGTCTGTACCTGCACCTGCCCCCGCAATGGTTCCCGCGTTGAGCGTCGCACACAGTGGGCCTTCCCCAGGACCAAATACCGGATCACGCCCGTAGCGCGCTTTCGAGCTGCTTTCCAGGCCGCCGACGTGGGTCAGCCCCACTTCGCCCACCAGTGTCAGCCGGCTGGCGCCCATGACCTGATCAAAGAAGTGCGTAAAGGTTGTCTGGAGTTGGGTAATTTCCTTGCGGCGATAGCCATTCAGATCCTGACCTGCGGCGCCCTTGAGCGGGGAAGCACCGTTCAAGCCTGTCAACGGCGTAACGCCCGCATACAAGATGTCGGTGGTGTTGAGCTGAACCGGAGCGTTCGGCCGGTAGCTGATCTCGCCGCTCCACGCTGTACCGGTAGGCAAGGTCGTGGAGAAGCTCAAACCGTACAGGCGAATGTCTTCTGGATATTCGACGAAGTAGCTGGAGTTACCGGCCACAAGGAGTGGACGCAGATTACTGGCTGGCGTGAACGTCAATGCGTTAGCCGCGGCGTAAGTCGCTGCCGATGCGCCCTTGGCGCTGAAAATCGGCGCACGGCTGTGGTAGTTCATGAAATAAGCGCCGAACTCAGTGTCCAGCGGCTCGAAGTTGTAGTGCATGGCTACACCGAACTGCCCGCCATCACGCGCGTCGCGATCAGAGCCGCGCTTGACCAGCACACCTTCTTCGTTGATGTTGACGCCAAACTGATTCATCAGCGGCAAACCACCGCCTGCGGTTATCACAGAGCGCTTGCTGAGCAACCGCAGGTTGTCATTGCAGCCGCCTGTAATGACGTCTGCCTGGGAGAAAAATGTCCCGCAGTTATCGGTGACGGTCTTCTCCCAATCCAACTGATAGAAGCCTTCCGCCGACAGGTTTTCGGTCAGTGTCTGCGACACATAGAACATGTTGACCGGAATCAGGCCTTCCTTGATCTCGGCACCCGGGCGACGGAACGCCGCTACGTCAATCGGGTTGATGGAGTTGATGCCGCCGCCGATGAAGGTACTTTCGCCCCAACTTACAACCTGCTTACCGAAACGCGCGGAACCGGGCTCATCGGCAATCGAGTAGTTGTGATAAATGAAGGCGTCGAGAATTTCCCCGCCGGAAGACCGGGCGCCCATAGGACGGCCTTTGTCACTGATGTCCTTGAACTCACGATTTTCGTCCTTGAGTTCAAAGTCATACCAATATTTGCCGCGTACAAACACACCGGTGTCGCCGTATTTCAGTTCCAGGTCATGGATGCCCTTGAAGATTTTCGAGAACGTCTCGCCGCGCTTGAAGTTCAAATGGCCGTCATCGGAGGTCTGGGACAAGCCCTTGCCGCCATTGTTGACGCCGATCAGATCGCGGTTGGCCTTGGCTGTCGACCAACTCGCCCCCACGGAAAGAGAGGAGTCAAAATTCCCTTCGATTTCACCGATATTGAAACTGACGCCGAATGCCGGCCCGGCGAGCGTAGAAGCGAGACTGACGGCCAGGGGCAATCTTGCCCGGCGCCAGAACTGATTTACTGAGGTCATCGACGCTACTCCATGTGCATTATTGTTATGGCAGTGAGTTCTTTCGGTGATGCATGTAACGGCCGGAATACAACGATTCCAATGCCGCCCGGCAACCGAGCCCCCATGGCTCGAAGCGCAACATCCTTGAAAAACTCTGAGAGGGACTATAGCCAGCAGGGGGTACCGCTTGATCCCTCTAAAGTGTGATTTGCATCACCGACCCGTCTGCCACAGCCCTTTTGCCACGTCGACGAAGGCCGACGCGGCAAGGATGGCTGAAAATCGGCAAATCACAAGTGAAGCCGCGAGATAGAGCATTGCCGTGCCCGAACGGGCACGGCGAAAGGTATCAAAGGGTAGAGAGGAACGTACTGTTGTTGGCCTGCCACTCAATGATGTCGACGCGGATACGTTTTTTGTCGAGCTTGCCGACACTGGTCTTGGGAATTTCAGTAACAATGGCGATCTGGTTTGGAATCGCCCACTTGCTCAAGTGGCCCAACTCCACGAACGGCTTGAGGTGCTCCTTGAGTTCACGGGCGCCTATCACATGGCCATCACGCACCACCAGCAACGCAAACGGGCGCTCGCCCCACTGCGGATCGGCGATGCCCACCACCGCTACTTCGCGTACCGCCGGGTGGCGGCTGACCAGGTCTTCCAGAGCCAGGGACGAGATCCATTCGCCGCCGGTCTTGATCACGTCCTTGATGCGGTCGCGGATATCGATCACCCCAAACGCGTCGAGGGTCGCCACGTCGCCGGTGTGCATCCAGCCGCCTTCCCACAGCTCGGCGCCCTTTTGCGGCTCGTTGTAGTAACCCTCGGTCAGCCACGGCGCGCGTAGCACCAGTTCGCCCTGGGACTCGCCATCGGCGGGCAGGAAATGCCCGTCGCTGTCGATGATCGCCGCTTCCACCAACGGCCCGGGCACTCCGGCCTTGATGCGGTAAGTGGTGCGCTCGTCCTCGGTGCCGGCCATCAGCTCATCGTTGAGATGGGCGCAGGACACCAACGGCCCGGTCTCGGACATGCCATACGCGGCGGTCAGTTGAATCCCACGGGCCTTGGCCGCTTCATACAGCGTGCGATTGAGGGCGCTGCCGCCGATGACGATTTTCCAGCCGCCAAAGTCCACGCCCTGGGCGGCCTTGGCGTTGAGCACCATTTGCAGGATGGTCGGCACACAGTGGGAAAAGGTGACCTTCTCCTTGCGCCACAGCTCCACCAGGTATTCCGGATCGTAACGCCCGGGGTAGACCTGTTTCAGGCCCAGCATGGTGGCCACATACGGCAGGCCCCAGGCATGCACGTGGAACATCGGCGTGATCGGCATGTACACGTCGTTGGTGCCCAGCAAGCGCACGCTGTCGACACTGCCCATGATGGTCGCCACGCCGATGGTGTGCAGCACCAATTGGCGATGGGTGAAGTACACACCCTTGGGGTTACCGGTGGTGCCGGTGGTATAGAAGGTGGTGGCGACGGAATTTTCGTCGAAATCCTCGAAATCGTATTTCGGGCTGGCGGCGGCCAGCAGGGTTTCGTACTCCCCCACCAGGTTCGGCAGTTCAGCGGTTTTCTCGGCCGCATCGGTCAGCAACAAGGTTTTGTCGACGGTGGTGAGCTGCCCGGCAATCGCCTGGTAAAGCCCCACGAACTCACTGTTGACCAGCACAAAGCGGTCCTCGGCGTGGTTCATGGTGTAGAGAATCTGTTCCGGCGACAGGCGCACGTTGATGGTATGAATCACCGCGCCGATCATCGGGATGGCGAACATGCATTCCAGGTAACGGTGGCTGTCCCAGTCCATCACGGCAACGGTATCACCAGCCTTGACCCCGGCTTCGGTGAGCACATTGGCCAGGCGCGCGACTCGCTCGATCAGGGTTGGATAGGTGTAGCGCAGCTTGTCGCGATAGATGATTTCCCGGGTCTTCTCATAACGGGCCCCGGACATGAGCAGGCGTTTGATCAACAGCGGATATTGGTACGCACCTTCGGCGGGCGGGATAACACGGGTCTGCAACATACGAATCCCTTTTTATGACTGCACGGTCTCGGCTTGAAGACCTGCACTGTAGAGACGTTAGGTGCCGACCAAATCAGCCAAAGGAATGATTTGTAGGGACTGCTGGATGCTAGCTTTGCGCCACCACTCAAAGCCGATAGCGATCAAATGTGGGAGGGTCTTGCACCCTCCCACATTTGGACTGTCCTCAATGAGAGAAGATCATTTATTTCATGCTGGTGAACGCCAGTTTTACGCCGATGGCAATCAACACCGCCCCCATCGTCCGATCGAACCAATGCCCCATCCGCGCAAACCCTGCACGCACCCGCTGCTGGCTGAACAACATCGCCACCAGGCAGAACCACGCCGCCGTCGCTACCGCCAGGTACACGCCATAACCCGCCTGCACCGCCAGCGGTGTGTGCGGGTTGATCACCACGGTAAACAGCGACAGGAAGAACAACGTGGCCTTGGGGTTCAAACCGTTAGTCACAAAGCCTGCGGTAAACGCCCCGCGTGGGGTGCGTTCGCCGACTTCGCGGTGCAGTTCGCCCTCGGCGGCTGGCTTGGCCGGCTGCGCGCGCAGGGCCTTGAAGCCGATGTACAGCAGGTAGGCCGCCGCCGCCCATTTCAGTGCGTTGAACAGCACGATGGACTGGGACACGATCAAACCGATGCCGAGTAACGAGTACCCCACGTGCAGGAAAATCGCCGAGCCCACGCCCAATGCGGTCCAGGTCCCGGCGCGGCGGCCGTGGGTGACACTTTCGCGCACCACCACCGCGAAATCCGGACCGGGGCTGGCCACTGCCAGCAGGTGAATCAAGGCCACGGTCAAAAACTCGGCGACGTACATACTCACTCCATTAAGTAACGGATTATTTCATCTGATAGGCTCGGCAGATTACGCCTTCGAACCCTGTCACAAAAGGTACAGTTGATGACGAACAATCGCCGCGCCGTCTTCCTAGATCACCCATCCCTCGACCTGGGGGATCTCGATCTCAGTGAGCTGCACAACTGTTTCAGCGAGCTGCAGCTGTTTGAGCAGACCACCCCGCAGAATGTGGTCGAACGCCTGCAAGGCGCCCAGGTCGCTATCAGCAACAAGATTGCGCTCAACAGCGAAACCCTGGCCGCCTGCCCCGAACTCAAACTGATCCTGGTGTCGGCCACCGGCACCAATAACGTCGACCTTGAAGCCGCCCGCGCCCATGGCGTCACCGTCAGTAACTGTCAGGGCTACGGCACGCCGTCGGTGGCGCAGCATACGATCATGCTGCTGCTCAACCTGGCGACGCGGCTGAAGGACTATCAACGGGATGTCAGCGCGGGCAAATGGCAAGCCGCCAAGCAGTTCTGCCTGCTGGACCACCCGATCGTCGAGCTGGAGGGCAAAACCCTCGGTTTGCTCGGGCATGGCGAACTGGGCAGTGCCGTCGCACGGCTGGCCGAGGCCTTTGGCATGCGCGTCATACTCGGCGCCATTCCCGGGCGCCCTGCCCGCGCCGACCGCATGCCGCTGGATGAACTGCTGGCGCAGGTCGACGCGTTGACGCTGCACTGCCCGCTCAACGAACACACCCGCGACTTGATCGGCGCTCGCGAGCTGGCGTTGCTCAAGCCCGGCGCGTTTATCGTCAACACCGCGCGCGGTGGCCTGATCAACGAACAGGCCCTGGCCGACGCCTTGCGCAATGGCCACCTGGGCGGCGCGGCGACCGATGTGCTGAGCGTCGAACCCCCGGTGCATGGCAACCCGTTGCTGGCCGACGATATCCCGCGCTTGATCGTCACGCCCCACAACGCCTGGGGCAGTCGCGAAGCGCGGCAGCGGATTGTCGGCCAACTGGCTGAAAACGCCCGCGGCTTTTTCAGCGGCGCCCCGCTGCGCGTCGTCAGTTGATAAACTGCGCCCCTTTTCAAGGAGCAGACCATGGATCCGCGCAGTGAAGTACTGCTTCGTCAGGCCGAACTTTTTCAAGGCAACCTGCTGCTGGTGGGGTTGCCTGCCGACGATTTGCTCGGCCGCCTGCCCAACGCCCATGGCTGGTGCTGGCATGCCGGTGACCAGGCTGCGCTCGACGCACGTTTCCCCGAGCGCAGCCAGTTCGGCGTGAATGTTCCGCAGCGCACGTTTGATGCGGCAGTGATCTTCCTGCCCAAGTCCAAGGACCTCACCGACTATCTGCTCAACGCCGTGGCCGCACGCCTGCCCGGTGCCGAGCTGTTTCTGGTGGGGGAGAAAAAAGGCGGGATCGAAAGCGCCGCCAAACAGATGATCCCCTTCGGCAAGCCGCGCAAACTCGATAATGCACGACATTGCCAGTTGTGGCAGGTCACCGTGGCCAACGCGCCGCAAGCGGTGGAGCTGGAGAGCCTGGCGCAGGTTTTCGAAGTGCCGCTGGCCGAAGGCCCGCTGAAAGTGGTGAGCCTGCCGGGCGTGTTCAGCCATGGTCGCCTGGATCGTGGCACCGAGTTGTTGCTGGAGCATTTGGACAAACTGCCCAGCGGCCACCTGCTGGACTTCGGTTGCGGCGCCGGTGTGTTGGGCGCGACGGTCAAACGTCGCTACCCGCACAATACGGTGACAATGCTGGATGTGGACGCCTTCGCCACCGCCAGCAGCCGCCTGACCCTGGCGGCCAACGGTCTGGAAGCCGACGTGCTGACCGCAGACGGCATCGATGCCGCGCCAATGGGCTTGAACGCGATCCTGAGCAACCCGCCGTTCCATGTCGGGGTACACACCGATTACTTCGCCACGGAGAACTTGCTGCGAAAAGCCGCAAAACACCTGGCAAAAGGCGGCGAACTCCGACTGGTTGCCAACAGCTTCCTGAAGTACCAGCCGCTGATCGAAGAGCACTTGGGCGTGTGTGCGGTCAAGGCCGAAGGCAATGGTTTTCGCATCTATCGCGCCAAGCGCGGCTGATCGGCGTTTGCAAAAGAACACTTGCCGAATGGATTTTGCCTAGGCAGAATCCGCTCCGTCCTAGGGGAGTAGTCTCCCACGAGCGCCACGCTCGTCCGGCATACGTCAACATACTTGGTCAGCAGACCATGGCGTATGCGACCCAGGAGTCCGCTCAGACGGACCGGGGTTTGACAAGACCTATGACACGCACACCTTACCCGGGGCGGGAAGGCTGTACGTGTCATAGCCGTGTCGACCCGCCCCTGGAAACCTACCTGATGCTGGATTCACTGCTCGTCCCTACCGCAATCGTTGCCTTGGCCGAAATCGGCGACAAGACCCAACTGCTCGCGCTCATCCTTGCCGCACGCTTTCGCAAACCCTGGCCGATCATCGCCGGCATCATCGCCGCGACCCTGGCGAACCATGCCGCTGCGGGTGCCGTAGGTGCCTGGTTCGGCAGTTTCTTCTCGGATGCGGTGCTGCACTGGATTCTCGCCGCGAGTTTCTGCGCCACGGCGCTGTGGACCCTGGTGCCGGACAAACTCGACGATGACGAAGCCAGCACCACGCGCAAGTTCGGGCCGTTCCTGACCACCCTGATTGCGTTCTTCCTCGCCGAAATCGGCGACAAGACGCAGATCGCCACGGTAATGCTGGCGGCGCAATACCCTGAGCTGTGGCTGGTGGTTATCGGCACCACCCTGGGCATGTTGATTGCCAACGTACCGGTGGTTCTGGCGGGGAATTTTGCCGCGGAGAAATTGCCGTTGACCTTGATTCGTCGACTGGCGGCTACGGCGTTTTTTGTCCTGGCGATCGTGGCGGTGTACAAGGCCATGCAAAGCAGCGGTTGGATCTAAGGATCCAAGCCTGCAAACCCAATCCAATGTGGGAGGGGCTTGCCCCCTTCCACATTGGGATCTTCATGAGGCTTGGATTATCAGGACTTCTTGGCCTGCTGATACAACGGCATCACCTTCGGAATCGCCGCCTGCAACGAGGCGATCCGACTGTCGGAGGCCGGGTGAGTGCTCATGAACTCCGGAGGCGCGCCTTCCGAAGCCTTGGCCATCTTGTTCCACAACGTGATGGCGGCGTTCGGGTTGTAACCGGCGCGGGCCGCCAGCTCCAGGCCGATCAGGTCCGCTTCGTTTTCATTGCTGCGGCTGTTGGGCAAGGTCATGCCGTAGTTGGCCACGGTATCGGCCAGCGCCATGCTGTCCTGGCCGAGACCAAGCAACGCGCCGGCGCCCTGCTTGGCCATCTCGATGCCGTAGGCCTTGGACATGGCTTCACGGCCATGTTCGCGCAAGGCGTGGGCGATTTCATGGCCCATCACCGCCGCCAGCTCGTCATCGCTGAGCTTGAGGTTATCGATCAGCCCGCTGTACACGAAGATCTTGCCACCCGGCCCGCAGTTGGCGTTCATCTCATCGCTCTTGATCAGGTTCACTTCCCACTTCCACTGCGCCGCATCCGGACGGAAGGTCGGCGCCTGGGCGATCAGGCGGTTGGCGATGGCCTGCACGCGCTTGGCGTTGGCGCTGGTCTTGTCCACCAGGCCTTTGCCGCTGGCTTCACCCAGGGTCTGCTGGTAGGACTGCGCATACATCTGGTCGACTTCCTGGCTCGACAGCATGCTGAACATGTACTGCTTGCGCTCCACCCCAACGGCACCGCCGCTGGTGGTGTTGACGGACTGACACCCGGCCAGCAGCACTGCTGCCGCCAATACACTTACGGCCAATGATTTCTTCATCAACACACTCTCCCTGAAAAGACGCCCTGAAAACATGGCGCGTATCCTAGGCGGTGATTTGTATCGACGCCAGATACATCAGACGTGCAGACGCTAAATTTCGGATACATCCCACAACGGTGGCGGATTTTCTGGCTCAAGCCGGAGTCAGGCACTCCGGCCCATTCAGCTTGGGATCGTTGACCATGTTGGCCAGCACCCGTTCACGCAAGGCGACCGGCTCGCTGGCCAACAGTCCCTGCAACACCGGCAGCGGCGTCTCGGGGTTCAGCCAGGCTTCCTGCCCCGCCGCATCCAGAATCAACGGCCGCCGCTGACTCTGCGCCGCCTGGGTCACCACCGCGGTGCTCAGCCACACTTGCTCCTGCACCGGATACGCTTCCCAGATGGCCGCAAAAAACAGCGTCGAACCTTCCCCTGGCGTCAACCAGTACGGCCGCTTGCGCTGGGTGCCGCGCCATTCGTAGAACCCGTTGGCCGGCAACAGGCAGCGACGCTGGCGAAACGCTTCGCGGAACATCGGTTGCTCAGCCAGGGTTTCGGCGCGGGCATGCGCCGGAGTACGGGAAAGGTCCGTCAGCCACGGCGGTGTCAGGCCCCAGCGGGCGCGGGCCAGGGTGCGCTGGCCGTCGGTGGCGCGCTGGATCAGCACCGAATCATTGGGAGAAATATTCCACTGGGCCTGCTGATCCGCCGGAAAGCCCGGCAAGGCAGCAAACGTGGGGTTCCAGCGAAACAGGGCATAACGTCCACACATGGGGCAACACGACTCTTGGGTAAACCGACCGACAGCCTAACAGACCAACACGTCGGGGAAGCTGTCGGGTTCATCGCCGGGCAACGGTTGCGCACCGTTATACGCGGTGATCAGCTCGCGCGCGCAGGCTGCCTGGTCGTTGTCCACCTCTAGCCCCAGCAGCCCGAAAATCGGTAACTCGCCGCTACCGCCGAGCAAATGGCGCCCCACCAAATGCGCCTCGATCCCTTCGCTGGCGAGCATCTGCTGCAGCAGCTCGCCTTCCATCAGGTTTTCCGGTTCGTAGATTCGCTGCATGGGCGTACCTGCTATTCGTTTTCGCTGCGAGTTTCGAGCATCCACTCTTCACCATGGACCTGCAGGTTGAAAATGATCGGTCGGCAACATACCTGACAGTCTTCTATATAGGTCTGGTCGCCGCCGGATAAATCCACGGTTGTCTCCACCACTTCACCACAATAAGGACAATCGTACAGCGCGGTTTCCAGCATCGCAGTCTCCCAAGTGACTTGTGCGTATAATCGCCGGTCTATTTACAGGGTTATATTTCGGCCGAGCCCATTACTCGGGCCGCACCCTGGTATTTCCTCTACTTACCCTAGCCGTTTCTAACAAGAGAGCATGATGGGCGAATTCGATACCATCCGACCTTACAACGACAGCGAAGTCCCGGCAGTGCTGGAGCGGCTGTTCAGTGACAAGGCCTTTCTGGACATCCTGACCCACTTCCGCTTCCCGCGCTTTGCCGGCGCGCTGGGCTGGCTGCTCAAACCCATGATCGCCCGCAAACTGCGCCGTGAATTCGCCGGCGTCACCACCGTGGCCACGCTGCAGGACAAAGTCGAGTATTACGTCGACCACACCATTGATCGAGCGACCGACGGCGTGACCTATACCGGCGTGGAACAGCTCAAATCGGGCACCGCCTACGTCTTTTTGGCCAACCATCGCGATATCGTGATGGACCCGGCCTTCGTCAACTACGCCGTGTACCACGCCGGCCTGCCGACACCGCGTATCGCCATCGGCGACAACCTGTTGCAAAAGCCGTTTGTCAGCGACCTGATGCGCCTGAACAAGAGCTTCATCGTGCACCGCTCGATCACCGGGCGAAAGGAAAAAATGGCGGCTTACCAGTTGCTGTCGGCCTACATCAACCATTCGATCCGCCACGACTGCCAGTCGATCTGGATCGCCCAGGCCGAAGGCCGCGCCAAGGATGGGGATGACCGCACCGAATCGGCGATCCTCAAGATGTTCCACGTCAGCCGCAAGGACGAGCCGTTCGCCGAGGTGATCCAGTCGCTGAACCTGACGCCCGTGTCCATCAGCTACGAATACGACCCATGCGACTTGGCCAAGGCTCGCGAGCTGTACATCCGCGCCACCACCGGCACCTACACCAAGGCGCCGGGTGAAGACGATGTGAGCATTGCCCTGGGCATTACCGGCTACAAGGGCCGGGTGCATGTGAACTTTGCGCCGCCGATCACCGAGCGCTTCGAAGACACCAAGCTGCTCGCCGTGGAAATGGACCGGCAGATTCTCGGAGGTTATCGCCTGTTCCCGGTTCACTACCTGGCCTACGCCCAGTGGAGTGACGCCGACCCGCAACTGCAGGTGCCCAAGGCAGCGGATATCTTCCCGGCCGACGAGTTGGCCAAGGCCAAGGCAGAGTGGGAGCGGCGCTTGAGCGAGTGCCCGGTCGAACACCGGCCGTTCCTGGTGGTGCAATATGCAACGCCAGTGCGCAATCAATATCGGGTCAAGGCGGGAATCCCGCTGTAATACACCTAGCCAAACCTGTGGGAGCGGGCTTGCCTGCGATGCGGTGGTTCAGTCACAGCGGTACCGACTGTAACTCCGCTATCGCGTGCAAGCCCGCTCCCACAGTCGTTTCAGGGTGCAACTAAAAACGCGTGCTGATCCATGAAACCAGCAGCGCCAGCCCCAGGCAGGCGAAACCAATACGATAAGCCAGGCGATGCGCCCGTTCGGTGCGTACATCCAGAAACAGCATGGGTTGGTCGATGGCGCGCTCTTCGCTTTGCGCGGCGAGCCTGGCCATGGCGCGCTGTTCCTTCAAACGGGTAATGAATAGCAGTGCAGCGCCAGAGCAGGCCACTGATAGAGCAACAACATTGATCAGCAGTCCGGCCAGCGCCATCACACACCTCGTTGAAACAGTGCCTTGGTATCCATTCAGATACAAACCTGAACGGAAGTCGCCTCCTGCACCTAAAAGCTCCTTCCCCCATTGACGGCTAATGTATCGAGTAATTTACGGCGTCACCTGAACGTCACCTTAACCGTTCACTCTGTGGCCCTTCGAACGCTCGGGAGCTTGTCATGTTGCACGCGCAAAACCAGGATCGACTGTATTTGATAGCCCCAAGCGATGAGCAAGAGGCGCTGATCGGCGGCCTCGCGTTCAACGTCCAGGACCGCCACTGGCTGGTGTATTGCGCCCTTGGCGGGCACCAGCATGCGGACCTGCCGGAGACGGACCTGCTGACCGGGATAAGCCTGCTCGACTTCGGTATCGACACCGCGGCATGAAACGGCGGGCACAAAAAAGCCGGGCTCAGCGCTGAGCCCGGCTTGTTATTGAGCGTTATTGCGAGCTGAGCAACTGGCCGATGCTCGGGTCCTTGAACAGACGGGTCAAGGCGTCGCTCAGGACGTCGCTGACCAGCTTGGTGTTGGTCTCCTGGTTAGGCGACATGCCGAAGCGCTGGTTGAGGGACGCACCATAACGGCCGCTGTAGCGACGGGTGCCGGCGCTCACGTCGGACCTGAACGTCGCGCCGATAGTGGCCTCCGTCACGTACAGGCCTTCTTTGGGCGACTGGTATTTCAGCTCGGCCAGGGTGATGGTCAACTGCGGCGCGCCCGGCGAGTTGGCCGGGGTAAAGCCGAGCAGCCGCACCGCTGCTTCAGCCTGGGCTTGCAGCTTGGGGAGCACATCGGCACCGCTCACCGACACCAGCGCGGTCTCCGGATACAGGCCACCACGGGAGCCCAGGGTCGGCGAAGGACGACCATCCACCACACGCACCGACACCGGCTGACCGTGACCCACCGGGGCCAACTGCGTGGTGAGCTTCGGTTGCGGGCTGAGTTGTTGCGGGCTATTGGCGCAGCCAACCAGGGTCAAACTGGTCACAGTGATCAAACCGAACAACAGGCGTTGCAACATGCTCTTCTCTCCAGAAATCGAGTACCGACAGGCCGGCAGTATAGCGGGCGGCCCTCGCCGGGAACTAGCGTCAGTTACAACCTAAGACCCGCAGGCATTGTAGGGGTTCGGTGTCACCGATATGTCACAGCCGATACACGCGCCCGTCATCCCCGGCAGGCATGCTTGGCCTCAATCTCAGGAGGCTGATTTCATGCATTTTCTCTGGTCGCTGTTTACCCGCAAGCCCGCCCTTCGCCAATTTGCCCTGCTCGATGTGCAAGGTCGCTGCCAGGCTTTCAAAGAGTGCAGCCAGCCACCGGTCGGCGCTGGCTGGGTGGAAATCGAAGAAATCCGCTTGAGCTGGATGCACCGCCCGCTGCCCGCCAGCGCCCGTATCAGCCCACGCGCGACGCAGTCGCCGCATCGCCACCCGTTGGCCGCCTGACCGAACGCCTAATAAAAGTCATAAAACACGCCCATTTCCTTGGCGTTCTTCGCTACAATCTCCCCCCGATTATAAGGACGTCTCCTGATCGGGCCTCGCAACATCGTTAATGCTTCGGTATTAGCCCCCCCAGATCGCCCACAGAGAGCCGCCCACACAGATCGTGTGAAGCTGGCGCGCTTGCTGTTTTCTTTGCAAACCACCCGCCTTTACCGAATCTGCCAGAGCTGCCATTGCGCTCGGCCACTTGAGTTGTTTGCCCGTTTTGCCGCATGCCGGCAAGGTTTTCCGGGCCAGGTGCCAGGCTGGGGCAGCCCTTTTTTGAGGTTCACGTCTTCAAAAGAGCGTGAAAAAACGGGTTTTCACAACTTCACAAGAGTGTGGCGAGCAAATGAATAGTTTGGCGTTTGTACAAGCACCATCAGCGTCTGGAACAGCCCAATCACACAGGACCGAGTGCTCCGGGGCTTGAGCCTGTCCGCTACGGATTGATTGCACGGATCGCACGCTTTGACCATAAGTCGAATTGCCACGGCAGCCCATGAATGCGTTCATAGGCGGATTAGCCCGGCAGGAAGCGTGCGCTGAACTTGCAAAGAATTGCGAATCGGACATGGCGATCCTGGCCATGGGTAACCTGGGGCAACACGTGAACCGCCCCGTCACTCCTGGCAGCCATGCCGTCAATTTGGTGCTGCAGATTTTGGAGACGCGTTAAATGGCGCATAACGAAGCAGTCGACGTAGTACTGGTAGGGGCCGGCATCATGAGTGCCACCCTGGCCGTACTGCTCAAAGAGCTCGACCCCGGCCTCAAGCTGGAAGTCGTTGAGCTGATGGACTCGGGAGCCGCGGAGAGTTCCAACCCGTGGAACAACGCCGGTACCGGCCACGCCGGGCTGTGTGAGCTGAATTACACACCCCAGGTCGCCGATGGTTCCATCGACATCAAGAAAGCTGTCCACATCAACACCCAGTTCGAGGTGTCGAAGCAGTTCTGGGCGTACCTGACCAAAAAAGGCACCTTTGGCTCGTCCAGGTCCTTTATCACCCCGGTGCCGCACCTGAGCTTCGTGCAGGGCGACAAAGGCGTAGCCTTCCTCAGGAAGCGCTTTGAAACCCTCAGCCAGCATCATGCATTTTCGGATATGCGCTATACCGAAGACCGCAACGAGATGGTCGAGTGGATGCCGCTGATGATGCCAGGCCGCCCGCTCGACGAAAAAATCGCCGCGACCCGTGTGCAGAACGGCACCGACGTCAACTTCGGCGCCCTGACCAACCAGTTGCTGAACCACCTGACCAGCGCGCCCGATGCCCAGGTCAAGTACAGCAAACGCGTGACCGGCCTCAAGCGCAATGGCGCGGGCTGGACCGTGAGCATCAAGGACGTCAACAGCGGCAACAGCCGCGACGTGGACGCCAAGTTCGTGTTCCTCGGCGCCGGTGGCGCGGCCCTGCCGCTGCTGCAAGCCTCGGGCATCGAAGAAAGCAAAGGCTTCGGCGGTTTCCCGGTCAGTGGCCAGTGGCTGCGTTGCGACAACCCGGAAGTGGTCAAGCACCACCAGGCCAAGGTCTACAGCCAGGCCGCCGTGGGGTCGCCACCGATGTCCGTGCCGCACCTGGACACCCGCGTGGTCGACGGCAAGACGTCCCTGCTGTTCGGGCCTTACGCCGGTTTCACCACCAAGTTCCTCAAGCACGGCTCGTTCCTTGACCTGCCGTTGTCGGTGCGCGCCGGCAACATCGGCCCGATGCTGGCCGTGGCCCGGGACAACATGGACCTGACCAAGTACCTGGTCAGCGAAGTGATGCAGTCCATGGAACAGCGCCTGGAATCCCTGCGCCGCTTCTACCCGCAAGCCAATGCCGAAGACTGGCGCCTGGAAGTGGCCGGCCAACGGGTGCAGATCATCAAGAAAGACCCGAAAAAAGGCGGTGTGCTGCAATTCGGCACCGAGCTGGTCGCGGCCAAAGACGGCTCGCTGGCGGCGCTGCTGGGCGCGTCCCCGGGCGCTTCGGTGACGGTGTCGATCATGCTCGAACTGATCGAACGCTGCTTCCCGACCAAGGCTGCCGGCGAGTGGGCGGCCAAACTGCACGAGATCTTCCCGGCCCGTGAAAAGGTCCTGGAGACCGATGCCGAGCTGTACCGCAAGATCAACGCGCAGAACAACATCAGCCTGGAACTGGTTGAGCAAAACAACGAAGCCCAAAGCTACGCTTAAGGCCTCGAAATAAAAAAGCCCCGCTTCTCGATATGAGCCGCGGGGCTTTTTTTCGCCTGCGATCAGCCGCGGGCGTTATCGATCAATTCAATGTACTCGGCGGCGTTACGCTGGTCCTTGATCAGGTCGACGAAGGTCTGGCCATGCTCGTCCTTGCCATCGAGGTCCAGGCCGGCGGCCTTGAAGAAGCCCAGGAAGCGCTCGAAGTCGTCGATACGCAGGCCACGATAGGCCTTGATCAGTTTGTGCAGGGAGGGTGAAGTCGCGTCGACGGGTTCGAAGTCCAGGAACAACTTGATCTGATCGTCGCCGATCTCGTCACCAATCACCTGTTTCTTATCTTTACGCATTACCGACTCCAGCCTGCGGACATTTACATGGGGTTTGAAGTCTACCTGCGAGGCGCGAGCGGCGAAAGCGCTGAGAACCACTGTGGGAGAGGGCTTGCTCCCGATTGCGCTGGACCCGTCAATTAGATGTCGACTGACACACCGTCATCGGGAGCAAGCACCCTCCCACATTGGGTTCGTCTGTGTGCTGGCTACTTGGTGCGTACCACGCCGGTATGCAGATCCGCCCAGATATGCCCATTGGCATAACTGAGGAACTGCACATACACCGTGTCATTGCGCAGCAGGTCGACGATCACGCGGTATTGGGTCGCGGAGTAGGACAAGGTCAGGGTCTTGGTCTTGTCATCGAACACCGGCTTTTTCAGGCTTTTGCTTTCGGCGTCGAAATTGACGATCACCTGGGCGATGCTTGCGCCTTTGTTCAAGGACTTACCCTTGAGGCGAATCATCAACGGCGACGTCACCGGGATTGGCTGCTGCGTGGATTGGCGCTGATTACCTACCACCACGGCATACTCGGTGACTTGCAACAGTTGCTGCTGATCGGGCGCTTCGGCGCGCAGGGCCAGGTCGTCGGGCGGCAGGAATTGGCTGTGCATCGGCGCCGGGGCGGCGGCCAGCGGCAAGCTGAGGGTCAGCGCCAGGGCGGCGCAGGTGCGAATCAACAGGCTCATGGGCCGCTCCGGGAAAGATGGCCCAGCACTGTAGCTCAATCGAACTGGGCAAGCATCCAGCGTTGATACTCGGCCACATCGGCATCGCCTTCGCGAGGTGCCCAGTCGGCCAATTCACCCTCGCCCACCGGTCGGTACGGCCCGGCCTTGCACTCGAACATCACCGTGTCAGGCGCCAGCACCACCAAACCGTGGAATACCCCCGGCGGCAGATCGATGCCCGAACACTCGCCGCCCGCCTGCATCACGCGCTTGGCGATCACTTCACCGCTGTCGCTGAACAACAGCACCCCCAGGCGCCCCTGGAGCACCAGCAGGGTTTCCGCCTTGTCCGCGCTCAGATGCCGATGAGGCGGCACGTAGGTGCTGGGTTGCAAGCCCACGGCCAGGCGATGGCAGGGTTCTTCCATCTCGTGGAAGTTGTGGTGGTGTCGACCACGGGGGCTGGCGGCCGCCTTCCCGGCCAATTCAGCAAACAGCGTCTGATCAAGAAAGCGGGCCATACATTACATCCCTTTAACGGCGTAAATCCCATTGGCGTTGCGCCAGTAACCTTTGTAGTCCATGCCGTAACCGAAGATGTAGCGGTCGATGCACGGCAGGCCGACGAAATCGGCCTTCATTTCCGGGCGCGCCTTGCGGTCGTGGTCTTTGTCGATCAGCACGGCGGTGTGGACTTTGCGCGCGCCGGCGTGTTTGCAGAAGTCGATGATCGCGCCCAGGGTGTGCCCTTCATCGAGGATGTCGTCGATGATCAGCACGTCGCGGTCGATGAACGAGACTTCCGGCTTGGCTTTCCAGAACAGGTCGCCGCCGCTGGTTTCGTTGCGATAACGCGTGGCATGCAGGTAGGACGCTTCCAGCGGGAAGTGCAGATGGGTCAGCAATTTGCCGGCGAAGATCAGACCACCGTTCATCACGCAGAAGACCACCGGGTTGGTGTCGGCCATTTCGCGGGTGATCTGTGCGCCGACCTTGGCGATCGCCTCTTCGACTTGCGCTTCGGTGTACAGGCAGTCAGCCTCGCGCATGATTTGACGGATATGCTCGAGATCAGCGGACATGGCGCTCTCCAGGGGGTGCTGTGGCAAGAAAAGCGGGCAAAGGTACGCATGTGAGGCGCAACGTTCAAGCCTTAATGGACTAACGTGCTAGATGTCTATAGGACAACACCCTCGGATAGATTAATCTAGGCCGGTTTTTTTGCCCGCCGCCGGAGCCTTTCCCATGCCCACTCGCGAGATCCGCCATCCGCTGATCCGACACAAGCTCGGCCTTATGCGCCGCGCCGACATTAGCACGAAGAACTTCCGTGAGCTTGCTCAGGAAGTCGGAGCGTTGCTCACCTACGAAGCCACCAAAGACCTGCCCCTGGAAAGCTACGAGATCCCCGGTTGGGCCGGCCCCGTCCAGGTCGAGAAGATCGCCGGCAAGAAAATCACCGTGGTGCCGATCCTGCGCGCCGGCATCGGCATGCTCGAAGGCGTCCTCAGCCTGATCCCCGGCGCCAAGGTCAGCGCCGTGGGCGTGGCTCGCAATGAAGAAACGTTGCAGGCCCACACCTACCTGGAAAAACTCGTACCGGAAATCAACGAGCGTCTGGCGATGATCATCGACCCGATGCTCGCCACCGGCAGTTCCATGGTTGCCACCATCGACCTGCTGAAGAGGGCCGGTTGCAAGGACATCCGCGCCATGGTGCTGGTCGCCGCGCCCGAAGGCATCGCCGCCGTCGAGAAGGCCCACCCGGACGTGCAGATCTACACCGCGTCCATCGATGAGCGCCTGAATGAAAACGGCTACATCATCCCAGGCCTGGGCGACGCCGGTGACAAGATCTTCGGTACCAAGCAGAAGGACGCGTGAGCATGCAGGATGAATTCAACGACCCGCTTTGGCGCCAGATCCTGTCTGGCGCACAAATGCTCTTTGTGGCATTTGGCGCGTTGGTGTTGATGCCGCTGATCACAGGTCTTGATCCAAACGTCGCCCTGTTCACCGCTGGTCTGGGCACGTTGCTGTTCCAACTGGTGACCGGGCGGCAGGTGCCGGTGTTTCTGGCGTCGAGCTTTGCCTTTATCACCCCGATCATTCTCGCCAAGGGCCAGTTCGGCCTGGCGGCGACCATGGGCGGGGTGATGGCGGCCGGTTTCGTTTATACCTTCATGGGGTTGGCGGTGAAGATCAAGGGCACCGGTTTCATCGACCGGCTGCTGCCGCCGGTGGTGATCGGGCCGGTGATCATTTCCATCGGCCTGGCCATGGCGCCGATTGCCGCCAACATGGCGATGGGTAAATCCGGCGATGGCGCCGAGCTGATCCATTACCAGACGGCGATGCTGATCTCGATGCCGGCGCTGCTGACCACCCTGATCGTGGCCGTGTTCGGCAAGGGCATTTTCCGCCTGGTGCCGATCATCTCCGGCGTGCTGGTGGGCTTTGCCATGGCGTTCTACTTCGGCGTGGTCGATACGGCCAAAATTGCCGCCGCACCGTGGTTCGCCCTGCCCCACTTCACCGCGCCGGAGTTCAACTGGCAGGCGATTCTGTTTATCGTCCCGGTGGCCCTGGCCCCGGCGATCGAGCATATCGGCGGTGTGATCGCGGTGGGCAGCGTGACCGGTCGCGACTACCTGAAGAAGCCCGGCCTGCACCGCACCCTGCTGGGTGACGGGATTGCCACCACGGCCGCTGGCCTGTTTGGCGGCCCGCCGAACACCACCTACGCCGAAGTGACCGGCGCAGTGATGCTGACCAAGAACTACAACCCGAAGATCATGACCTGGGCGGCAACCTTTGCCATCAGCCTGGCGTTTATCGGCAAGTTCGGCGCACTGCTGCAGAGCATTCCAGTGCCGGTGATGGGCGGGATTCTGTGCCTGCTGTTCGGCTCGATCGCCGCCGTGGGCATGAACACGCTGATCCGCCACAAGATCGACCTGGGCGAAGCCCGCAATCTGGTGATTGTGTCGGTGACGCTGGTGTTCGGGATTGGCGGTGTGCTGATCGGCACCGGCACCGGTCCGGACGATTTCGGCCTGAAGGGCATCGCCCTGTGTGCGGTGGTAGCGATTGGCTTGAACCTGCTGCTGCCGGGCAATGATGGCTGGAAGCACAAGAAGCCGGATGAGCCGTTGATCTAACCAGCACTGCAAAACTGAATGTGGGAGGGGGCTTGCCCCCGATGACGGAGTGCCAGTCGACATCTAATCGACTGATCTGCCGCTATCGGGGGCAAGCCCCCTCCCACATTGTTAGATCTTCAGTGTGACTTAGAGCTCGCCTAGGCCATCGATCAACGCCTGGTTCTGCTCCGCCGTACCGATGCTGATCCGCAGGAACTGATCAATCCGCGCCTGCTTGAAGTGCCGCACGATCACGCCCTGCTCACGCAACTTGGCCGCCAGGCCGGCGGCGTCGTGCCGTGGGTGGCGGGCGAAGATGAAGTTCGCAGCCGATGGCAACACTTCAAAGCCCTTGCCTTCCAATTGTGCGACCACCTTGTTGCGGCTGTCGATCACCCACCGGCATGTCTTCTCGAAGTACTCGCGGTCGTCGAACGCCGCCGCTGCGCCGACAATCGCCAGGCGATCGAGCGGATAGGAGTTGAAGCTGTTCTTGACCCGCTCCAGCGCCTCGATCAGGTCCGGGTGGCCCACGGCCAGGCCCACGCGCAAACCGGCCAGTGAGCGCGATTTGGACAAGGTCTGGGTGACCAGCAGGTTCGGGTAGCGATCCACCAGGCTGATGGCGGTTTCGCCACCGAAGTCGACGTAGGCTTCATCCACCACCACCACCGAATCCGGGCTGGCCTTGAGGATCTGCTCCACCGCGTCCAGGGCCAGCACGCAGCCGGTCGGCGCGTTCGGGTTGGGGAAGATGATCCCGCCGTTCGGCCTGGCGTAGTCCGCCGCGCGGATCTGGAACTGCTCATCCAGCGGCACCGCGTCGAATTTGATGCCATAGAGGCCGCAGTACACCGGATAAAAGCTGTAGCTGATATCCGGGAACAGCAGCGGCGAGTCGTGCTGGAACAGCGCGTGGAAGATGTGTGCCAGGACTTCGTCGGAACCGTTGCCGAGGAACACTTTACCGGCGTCGATCCCGTAATAGCGGGCCACGGCCTGCTTGAGCAGGTCGCTGTTGGGGTCCGGGTACAGGCGCAGATTGTCGCTCAACTCGACCTGCATGGCCGCCAGCGCCTTGGGCGACGGGCCGTAGGGGTTTTCGTTGGTGTTGAGCTTGACCAGCTTGGTCAACTTGGGCTGTTCACCGGGTACGTAAGGCACCAGCTCCTTGACGAAGGGGCTCCAGAATTTGCTCATGTCTCAGTTCCCCTTATTGTCTTCAAGGATGCGGTATTCGGCGCTCCGGGCGTGGGCGCTCAAGGATTCGCCACGGGCCAGTACCGAGGCGGTCTTGCCCAACTCGGAAGCGCCTTGTGGCGAGCAGAAGATGATCGACGAACGTTTCTGGAAGTCGTACACCCCCAGCGGCGAGGAGAAGCGCGCGGTGCCGGAGGTCGGCAACACGTGGTTGGGGCCCGCGCAATAGTCGCCCAGGGCTTCGCTGGTGTGACGGCCCATGAAGATCGCGCCCGCGTGACGAATCGACGGCAGCCAGGCCTGTGGGTCGGCCACGGACAACTCCAGGTGTTCCGGCGCGATGCGGTTAGCCACTTCGATGGCCTGCTCCATGTCGCGCACCAGGATCAACGCACCACGGCCATTGATCGACTTCTCGATGATCTCGGCGCGGTCCATGGTCGGCAGCAGCTTGTTGATGCTGGCGGCGACCTTGTCGAGGAACTCGGCGTCAGGGCTGACCAGAATCGCCTGGGCGTCTTCGTCATGTTCGGCCTGGGAGAACAGGTCCATGGCGATCCAGTCCGGGTCGGTCTGGCCGTCACACACCACGAGGATTTCCGAAGGGCCGGCGATCATGTCGATACCGACCTGGCCAAATACATGGCGCTTGGCGGTGGCGACATAGATGTTGCCGGGGCCGACCACCTTGTCGACCATCGGCACGCTTTCGGTACCGTAGGCCAACGCCGCGACAGCCTGGGCGCCGCCGATGGTGAACACGCGGTCGACACCGGCGATGCAGGCGGCCGCGAGGACCAGCTCGTTGATCTCACCGCGTGGGGTAGGCACCACCATGACCACTTCGGTCACACCGGCCACCTTGGCGGGAATCGCGTTCATCAATACCGACGACGGGTACGAGGCTTTACCGCCCGGCACGTACAGGCCGGCGCGGTCCAGCGGCGTGACCTTCTGGCCCAATACGGTGCCGTCGGCCTCGGTGTAGCTCCAGGAATCCTGTTTCTGTTTTTCGTGGTAGCTGCGCACCCGCGCCGCCGCGAGTTCCAGGGCTTCGCGCTGCGGCGCGGTGATGCGCGTCAGGGCCAGCTCCAAGCGTTCGCGGGGCAGGATCAGGTCCGACATGGACTTGACGTCCAGGCCGTCGAACTGGCGGGTGAAATCCACCAGCGCGGCGTCACCGCGCTCGCGCACGGCCTTGATGATATCGAGCACCCGCTGGTTGACCGAGTCGTCGGACACGCTTTCCCAACTCAGCAGATGATCCAGATGATGGGCGAAATCCGGGTCGGCAGCGTTGAGTCGGGCAATTGCAGTGGACGTGGTCATAGCGAGGGCCTCATAGGATTGGCAAAAACTCAGGCGCCCGAAGGTGCGCTGACGTTCAATAACGAATCGCGTTGGTGCTGTGGCCGTGCCAGGCAAGGCGCGGGACGCCGGTAAGGGATTGTTTCCTTACCAAGTCCCGCAACGCGGCATGGCGCGGCCACAGTACCAACCCGTAGGGCCTTGCCTCAAAAGGCAGGCTGCTACGCGTCGCTAGGTATTGAAAAAAAATCTTCTACTAACATAACTTGCCTTTTGGGGTAAGGCGCGATTCGTTATTGAACGTCAGCGCACCTTCCCAGCAGTCGTATCCGCTTGGGCACCTGAGAATTCTGGCTATGAGGCGGATAGACGGGCGCAGCCGTTTGGCTACGCGGGTGAGTCAACCGCGGTGTCGAGACTCCACTGCGTTGCGCAGGGTGTCGATCAACGCCTGGATACGCGCGTGCTGCATCTTCATCGATGCCTTGTTGACGATCAGCCGGGAGCTGATGTCAGCAATGAAATCCTGGGGCTCCAGACCGTTGGCGCGCAGGGTGTTGCCGGTGTCGACCACGTCAATGATCTTGTCGGCCAGGCCAATCAGCGGCGCCAGCTCCATCGAGCCGTACAGCTTGATGATATCGACCTGACGGCCTTGCTCGGCGTAGTAACGCTTGGCGATATTGACGAACTTGGTGGCCACCCGCAGGCGACCTTTAGGCTCGACATCACCGACACGGCCGGCGGTCATCAGCTTGCACAGGGCAATACGCAGGTCCAACGGCTCGTACAGGCCCTGGCCGCCGTATTCCATCAATACGTCTTTACCGGCGACACCCAGGTCGGCGGCACCGTGTTCAACATAGGTCGGCACATCGGTAGCCCGCACGATCAGCAGACGAACGTCGTCCTGGGTCGTAGGGATGATCAGCTTGCGGCTCTTGTCCGGATTCTCGGTCGGCACGATGCCCGCTTCAGCCAGAAGCGGCAAAGTGTCGTCAAGGATGCGGCCCTTGGACAGTGCGATGGTCAACATGGGAAACGTCAGTCCTTCATCAGGCTATTGCGGTCTGGTCGCAAACGGCGCCAGACACAGATCGAGGCCATTACAGCCTCGATTTGAAACACATTCAGCCGGAATACGCAATTGCACACCCCGGGCGGGCGCATCCCTGCGCCCGTGCAGCGGGGGCTAGCCCGGTACGCGGCGGATCTTCGCGCCGAGCATCTGCAGTTTTTCTTCGATGCACTCGTAGCCACGGTCTATGTGGTAGATGCGGTCGATCAGAGTGTCGCCCTCTGCACACAGTGCGGAGATCACCAGGCTGGCCGAGGCCCGCAGGTCGGTGGCCATGACGGGCGCGCCCTTGAGCTTGTCGATGCCGGTCACGATGGCCGTGTTGCCTTCGACCTGGATCTTCGCGCCCATGCGGTGCAGTTCGTACACGTGCATGAAGCGGTTTTCGAAGATGGTCTCGATCACAGCGCCGGTGCCTTCGGCAATCGCGTTCAGGGAGATGAACTGCGCTTGCATGTCGGTCGGGAACGCCGGGTACGGAGCGGTCCGCACGTTGACGGCTTTTGGCCGCTTGCCGTGCATGTTCAGCTCGATCCAATCTTCACCGGTGGTGATTTCAGCGCCGGCTTCCTTGAGTTTTTCCAGCACGGACTCAAGGATGGTCGGATCAGTGTCCTTGACCTTGACGCGGCCACCGGTGACGGCGGCGGCAACCAGGTAGGTCCCGGTCTCGATGCGGTCCGGCATCACCTTGTAGGTGGCCGAATGCAGGCGTTTTACACCTTCGACGGTGATGGTGTCGGTGCCGGCGCCGCTGATATTGGCGCCCATGGCGATCAGGAAGTTGGCCAGGTCGACCACTTCCGGCTCGCGCGCGGCGTTTTGCAAGACGCTGCGGCCGTTGGCCAGGGCAGCGGCCATCATGATGTTCTCGGTACCGGTCACGCTGACGGTATCAAAGAAGAAGTTGGCGCCACGCAGGCCGCCTTCCGGCGCCTTGGCCTTGATGTAGCCGCCTTCGACGTCGATGGTGGCGCCCATGGCTTCAAGGCCACGGATGTGCAGGTCGACCGGACGCGAACCGATCGCGCAACCGCCAGGCAAGGCCACTTCGGCTTCGCCGAAACGGGCAACCATCGGGCCGAGCACCAGGATCGACGCACGCATGGTTTTCACCAGCTCATACGGGGCGATCAGGGTCTTGATGGTGCGCGGGTCGATTTCAACCGACAGTTTTTCGTCGATCACCGGCTCAATGCCCATGCGACCGAACAGTTCGATCATGGTGGTGATGTCGTGCAGGTGCGGCAGGTTGGCCACGGTCACAGGGCCATCACACAGCAAGGTCGCTGCCAGGATCGGCAAGGCGGAGTTTTTCGCACCGGAAATGCGGATCTCGCCATCAAGGCGGGCACCACCGGTAATAATCAATTTATCCATAAGAATCTCGACGCCTTGGGGGCTCAGGTGCGCTCGGCCCAGGCCGCGCGGCTGAAAAATTTCATAGTGACCGCATGGATGCTGCCATCGGTGATCCACGGGTTCAAATGGGCATAGACCTGCTGTTGACGCTTGACCGGGCTCAATGCCGCCAGTTCATCGCTAATCACATTCAGCTGGAAGTTGCAGCCTTCGCCTTCAACTTCTACGTTCGTTTCCGGCAGCTTTCCTTCAAGGAAGCTCTTAACTTCTAGGGCCTGCATGCTCAACCTCTATCGGCGCCCAGTGCGCGCGGGTCGCACATCATACAAAAAAGCCCCGCGCCTGCGAACCCCGCATAGCAGGACTCTGACGGGGGGCTTTCTTGAATATGTGTATTAAGGATGCGCCAACAGCTCGGTCAGACCGGAAACGTCGGCAATTTCACGCATGTCATCGGGCAACGCACGAATGCTCACCGGCTTTTTGGCCGCCTCGGCGTCGCGCATGAAGCACAGCAGCAACGACAAGCCGACGCTGCTGGACTTGGTCACCGCCGAGCAATCGAGCACCAGCGACGGTGCGGTGCTCGCCTGGATCAGCGCCTGCCCCTGCTTGCGCAGGTCGGGCCCGGTGCGGTAATCCAGCACGCCGCTGAGGAACAACTCGCCGGCATCGCCGATACGAACAGCCGCCTCGGTCATTGCGCGGGCTTCCCGGCGGCTTTATCGGTCTCTTCCTTGGCCTTGGCCACTTCACCGGCCCAACCATTGATGGTCTTGTCGAGGTCGTTGCCATTGCGCTGCATCGCGTCGGCGAACTGATCACGGAACAGTTTGCCGATGTTGATGCCGTTGATGATCACGTTACGCAGCTTCCACTCACCGCTGACCTTCTCCAGAGTGTATTGCACTGGATAGATGGCGCCGTTGCTGCCCTTGACGGTCATGCCGACGCTGGTGCGATCGCCCGACTCATCCTTGGCAGGGTCGACAGTGATCCCCTGGTTGTTGTACTCGAGCAGGGCGTTGCCGTAGAACTGAAACAGGCCCTTCTTGAAGTTTTCCTGGAATGTCTGCATCTGCGCAGGTGTCGCCTTGCGCGAATACTTCACCGTCATGATGCTGCGCGAAATGCCTTCGGCATCCACGACCGGGCCGACAATGGTGTTGAGCGAGTCGTAGAACTTGGTAGGGTCTTGCTTGTACTGTTCTTTATTGGCCTTCAGGTCAGCCAGCATTCTGCTGGTCGTGTCCTGCACCAGTTCGTGCGCAGAACCTGCCGCGTTGGCCATCAACGGCAGTGCTGCAAGCAGTACCAGCAGACCACGTCGCAAGGTAGAGATCATGAACAGATTCCTCATTTAGCGTCTTTATTGACCGTATTGAGCAGGAATTTACCGATCAGGTCCTCAAGCACCAGCGACGACTGTGTGTCGTGGATGGTCGAACCATCCTTGAGCAGAGCGGTTTCCCCGCCTACGCTGATACCGATGTATTTCTCGCCCAGCAAACCTGCGGTGAGGATCGATGCCGTGGAGTCAGTCGGCAGATTATCGACCTTCTTGTCCAGTTGCATCGTCACACGCCCGGTGAAGCTGTCGCGGTCCAGATCGATCGCCGTGACCTTGCCGATGGTTACACCGGCCATGGTCACTTTAGCTCTGACAGTCAAACCCGCGATATTGTCGAAGTACGCGTAAAGTTTATAGGTATCGGCGGTGGGGCTGGCCGAAAGGCCGCTGACTCGCAGGGCCAGCAACAGTAAAGCCAGGATGCCAGCCAGCAAGAAAAGGCCGACACCGATTTCCACAGTGCGGTTTTGCATCAGAAATCTCCAAACATCAAGGCGGTCAAAATAAAGTCAAGGCCCAGTACCGCCAGCGAGGCGTACACAACGGTCTTGGTGGTGGCGCGACTGATCCCTTCTGAAGTGGGCTCACAGTCATAGCCTTGGAATACGGCGATCCAGGTCACGACAAAGGCGAAGACAATGCTCTTAATGATGCCATTGAACACATCGCCGCTGAAGTTCACGCTGTTTTGCATGTTGGACCAGTAGGAGCCTTCATAGACCCCCAGCCAGTCCACCGCCACCCACGAACCGCCCCAGATACCCACCACGCTGAAGATCATCGCCAGCAGCGGCAGGGAAATGAAGCCGGCCCACAGGCGCGGGGCAACAATGTACTTGAGCGGGTCCACGCCGATCATCTCGAGGCTGGACAACTGCTCGGTGGACTTCATGTTGCCGATTTCGGCGGTCAGCGCGGAACCGGCGCGCCCGGCGAACAACAGGGCCGTGACGACCGGGCCGAGTTCACGCAACAGCGTCAGGGCGACCATCTGCCCCACCGCCTGCTCCGAGCCGTAGCTGGACAGGATATTGAAGCCCTGCAACGCCAGCACCATGCCGATGAAAACCCCGGAAACCACGATGATCACCAGGGACATCACACCAACGGAGTGCAGTTGTTTGATCAGCAGGCCGAAGCTGCCGCCAATGCCGCCACGGCCGAGCAAGGCGTGAAACAGGAATATCGTCGAACGGCCGAGCACTTCGATGATGTCGATGCCGGAACGCCCGAAAAGGCGCACCTTTTCGATAAGAGATGTCTTGCGCATCAGCGCTTCCCCAGAAGATCTGAGCGGTAGTCCGCTGCCGGAAAATGAAAAGGCACCGGGCCATCGGGATCGCCGGTCATGAATTGGCGAATGCGCGGGTTGTCAGCGTTCATCAGTTCTTCCGGCGTGCCCTGCCCCAGTACCTGGCCATCACCGACTACATAGAGGTAGTCGGCGATGCTCGCGGTTTCGGCCAGGTCGTGGGAGACCACGATACTGGTGATCCCCAACGCATCGTTGAGCAGGCGGATCAGGCGCACCAACACGCCCATGGCGATCGGGTCCTGGCCCACGAAGGGTTCGTCATACATGAGAATCTGCGGATCGAGGGCAATGGCACGCGCCAGGGCGACACGACGCTTCATGCCGCCGGACAGTTCATCCGGCATCAGGTCGATGGCGCCGCGAAGGCCCACGGCCTGCAGCTTCAGCAACACAATGTCACGAATCATCTCGTCGGACAGTTGGGTATGTACCCGCAGCGGAAACGCTACGTTCTCGAACACATCGAGGTCGGTGAACAATGCACCGCTCTGGAACAGCACCCCCATGTGCTTGCGCGCATCGAACAGATCGCTGCGCGACAACGTCGGCAGGTTCTGGCCGTTGACCCACACTTCGCCGGCACTGGGGCGCAATTGCATGCCCATCAAGCGCAACAGGGTGGTCTTGCCGCAACCGGAAGGCCCCATGATGCCGGTGACCTTACCGCGGGGAATGCGAATATCGACGTTATTGAAGATGCTGCGCGTCCCGCGCTTGAAGGTAAGGCCCTTCAGCTCGACCGCGTAGGCGTTATCGGCACTCATCTAAACTCCTTGGGATGCAGCCTCTCACTCAGACACCACGCTTGTGACAAACGTTTGCAACGGTTGCCCAACATATAGTTAGCCACATGGGCTGGGTGGACCGAACTGGCGGCGAACTATATCACTGCTGGTACAGCGCCCCCAAGGCCGGAACAGCGCTTGTTCAGATTGGAGACAGGGAAAAACCGTTGCTTGCTATGTTACCGAGGAATGAATCTGAAGCGCCTGACGACTAAAGACTGACGAACTTGCGTGAGGGAATTGATCATTATCGTTATAATCGTCGACTTTTCGTCAGGCTATACGATTTCAGACATGAGCCAATCCAGCGATCTTATCCAATCCGCACAACGCACCATCCGCCTCGAGCTTGAAGCCGTAGAAGGCTTGCTGGCCCATATCGACGTGGATTTCGTACGCGCCTGCGAGATGATTCTGGCCAGCAAAGGCCGCGTTGTCGTGGTCGGCATGGGCAAGTCCGGTCACGTCGGCAACAAGATCGCCGCCACCCTGGCAAGCACCGGGACCACGGCGTTTTTCGTCCACCCGGCCGAAGCCAGCCACGGCGACATGGGCATGATCACCAAGGATGACATCATCCTCGCACTGTCCAACTCCGGCACCACCAACGAAATCGTGACCTTGCTGCCGTTGATCAAACGCCTGGGCATCCAGATGATCAGCATCACCGGCAACCCGGAGTCGACGCTGGCCAAGGCCGCCGAAGTGAACCTGAATGTTCATGTGACCGCTGAGGCCTGCCCGCTGAACCTGGCGCCAACCTCTTCCACCACCGCCGCGCTGGTCATGGGCGATGCCCTGGCCGTGGCGCTGCTGGAAGCACGTGGGTTTACGGCGGAAGACTTCGCGTTTTCCCATCCGGGCGGCGCACTGGGCCGACGCCTGCTGCTGAAAGTGGAAAACGTCATGCATTCCGGCGATGAACTGCCCCACGTACAGCGCGGCACCCTGCTGAAGGACGCACTCATGGAGATGACCCGCAAGGGCCTGGGCATGACCGTGATCCTGGAAGCCGACGGACGCCTGGCCGGCGTATTCACCGACGGTGACCTGCGCCGCACCCTGGACCGCACTATCGATATCCACACCGCCACCATTGATGCGGTGATGACTCCCCACGGCAAGACCGCACGCGCAGAAATGCTGGCGGCCGAAGCCCTGAAGATCATGGAAGACCATAAGATCGGCGCGCTGGTGGTGGTCGATGGCAATGACCGCCCGATCGGCGCCCTGAACATGCACGACTTGCTGCGTGCGGGAGTGATGTAAATGACCAGCGACCTGTTGCAACGCGGCAAGCACATCAAATTGGCGATTTTCGACGTTGACGGCGTGCTGACCGATGGCCGCCTGTACTTCCTCGAGGACGGCAGCGAATTCAAGTCGTTCAACACCCTCGACGGCCAGGGCATCAAGATGCTCATGGCGGCGGGCGTGCAAACCGCGATTATCAGCGGTCGGAAAACCCCGGTTGTGGAACGCCGCGCACAAAACCTGGGGATTCCTCACCTGTATCAAGGCAGGGAGGATAAACTAGTCGTTCTGGACGAGCTTCTTGGCCAACTGAACCTAAGCTATGAGCAGGTTGCCTACCTGGGCGACGACCTGCCCGACCTGCCGGTGATCCGCCGGGTGGGCCTGGGCATGGCTGTCGCCAATGCGGCGGCATTTGTTCGCGAGCATGCCCACGGCATCACCACGGCCCGTGGCGGCGAAGGCGCCGCCCGCGAGTTCTGCGAGTTGATCCTGCGTGCCCAGGGCAGCCTTGAAGCGGCCCACGCCGCCTACCTATAGAGCGTTTTATGCTGAGCAAAAAGATTCGCAACTTCCTGCTATTCGGGGTCATCGCCGCGCTGCTCCTGGCGGTTGGCTACTGGAATATCAGCCCGGAGCGCTTTCTCGACCAGCCTGTGGCGCAGGTTGACCAAGGCGCTATCGACTATTACGCCACCAATGCCTACAGCGTGCAGTTCCTGCCCGATGGCAAGGTGCAGTATGAAATGAACTCGGACAAGGTCGAGCACCTGAAAGCGTCCGAAGTCACCCTGCTGACCAACCCCGATTTGAATCTGTATCGCGGCACCGAATTCCCTTGGCACGTCACCAGCAAGCGTGGCGAAGTCAACCCGGACGGCACCGAAGTGGAACTGATCGACTCGGTGCGCGTCGCACGGACCGACGCACAGAACCGCGACACCATCATCACCAGCAGTCGCATGACCGTATTCCCACAGAAGCAATATGCGCAGACCGAGCAAGACGTTAGAATCGACGGCGCTGGCGGTGTATCGACTGGCAAGGGAATGAAAGCGTATTTGAAAGAAAGCAGGATACACCTGCTATCGAACGTAAGAGGACAGTATGAGGCTCGTTAAAACCCTCCCTATTTTGCTCAGTCTGGGCGCAGCACTGGGAAGCGTGAGCGCCTGGGCTCTGCCGAACGATAGCCAGCAACCGATCCACATTTCGGCCGACGATGCACAGCTCGATGACAAGCAAGGCGTCGCGACCTACACCGGCGGTGTGATCATTACCCAAGGCTCGATGAAGATCACCGGCAACACGGTGACACTGACTCGCACCCCTGCTGGCGACATTGACGTCGTGACCTCGGTGGGCAACCTGGCCTACTTCGAACAGAAGCAGGCTGCCACCGACACCGCCCCGATGAAGGGCTACGGCAAAACCATCCAGTATCACGCCCAGCAAAATCGCATCGTGCTGATCGACCAGGCCAAGGTACTCAGCCCCGACGGCAACTCCACGGAAGGTGAAAAAATCACCTATGACACCGTGAAGCAGGTTGCCAACGCCGGTCGCGCCAACGGCAGCAAGGTGACTGCACCGCGTCCACGTATCGACATGGTTATCCAGCCGAAGAAGAAGGCCGAGTAATGGCAACCCTGAAAGCCCAGCATCTGGCCAAGGCCTATAAAGGCCGTCAGGTCGTGCGCGACGTCAGCTTGTCGATCGACAGCGGCCAGATCGTCGGCCTGCTTGGCCCCAACGGTGCCGGCAAGACCACCTGTTTCTATATGATCGTCGGCCTGGTCCAGGCGGACCAAGGTCGCATCCTGATCGACGACCTCGACGTCAGCCACCAGCCGATGCACGGCCGTGCGCGCGCCGGTATCGGCTATCTTCCCCAGGAAGCGTCGATCTTCCGCAAACTGTCGGTTGCCGATAACATCATGGCGATCCTCGAGACCCGCAAGGAACTCGACCGCGACGGCCGCCGCAAGGAGCTGGAAAGCCTGCTGCAGGAATTCCACATCAACCACATTCGCGACAACCTCGGCATGAGCTTGTCCGGTGGTGAACGCCGCCGCGTGGAGATTGCCCGCGCCCTGGCCACTGCACCGAAGTTCATCCTGCTGGACGAACCGTTTGCCGGTGTCGACCCGATCTCGGTCGGCGACATCAAGCAGATCATCCATCACCTCAAGGCCAAGGGCATCGGTGTACTGATCACCGACCACAACGTCCGCGAGACCCTCGATATCTGCGAAACTGCGTATATCGTCAACGATGGGCAACTGATTGCCGAAGGCGATTCGGCCACGATCCTGGCCAACGAACTGGTCAAGGAAGTGTATCTGGGCCACGAGTTCCGCCTGTAAGCCTGCCTGGAAAAAAAGGCGGTGGCAGGCCGTTCGCCAAGGTGCGCGGGAGTCAATGAAAACCTCCGGATTTTTATTGTTACCGCGCTCTAGGCAAAGCCCCCGATATCAGGCATATAATTTGCTTATGTTTGGCGCTCACGCGCCCTGTCGTGGATGGCGCATTGCGCCGGCGAATAAGGTGTTAAGCCCCTGCCATGAAACCATCGCTAGTCCTGAGAATGGGCCAGCAGCTGACGATGACACCGCAGCTGCAACAGGCCATCCGCCTGCTCCAATTGTCGACACTGGACCTGCAACAGGAAATCCAGGAAGCCCTGGAGTCCAATCCGATGCTCGAACGCCAGGAAGAAGGCGACGACTTCGATAATGCAGACCCGCTGGCCGACAACATCGAGCAAAAACCCAATTCCGACGTGCAGGAACCCTCTTACCAGGAAACCGCCCCTACGGTGGACAACCTGGAGGAAGGCGAATGGAACGAACGTATTCCCAACGAACTTCCCGTGGACACCGCCTGGGAAGACGTCTACCAGACCAGCGCCAGCAGCCTGCCCAGCAATGATGACGACGAGTGGGATTTCACCACCCGCACCTCCGCCGGCGAGAGCCTGCAGAGCCACTTGCTGTGGCAATTGAACCTGGCGCCGATGTCCGACACCGATCGCCTGATCGCTGTGACCCTGATCGACTGCATCAACAACCAGGGTTATCTGGACGAGACACTCGAAGAGATTCTTGAAGCCTTCGACCCGGAACTGGACATCGAACTGGACGAGATCGAAGCCGTCCTGCACCGCATCCAGCAGTTCGAGCCCGCCGGCATTGGCGCGCGCAACCTCAGCGAGTGCCTGCTGCTGCAATTGCGCCAGCTGCCCGCCAAGACCCCTTGGCTCGTTGAAGCCCAACGCCTGGTCACCGACTACATCGACCTGCTGGGCAGCCGCGACTACAGCCAGCTGATGCGCCGCATGAAGCTCAAGGAAGACGACCTGCGCCACATCATCGAGCTGGTGCAGAGCCTCAACCCGCGCCCGGGCTCGCAGATCGAGTCCAGCGAAGCCGAATACGTCGTCCCCGATGTGATCGTGCGCAAAGACAACGAACGCTGGCTGGTGGAACTGAACCAGGAATCGGTGCCGCGCCTGCGGGTCAACCCGCAATATGCCGGTTTCGTCCGTCGCGCCGACACCAGCGCCGACAACACCTTCATGCGCAACCAGTTGCAGGAAGCGCGCTGGTTCATCAAGAGCCTGCAAAGCCGCAACGAAACCCTGATGAAAGTGGCCACGCAAATCGTCGAGCACCAGCGCGGCTTCCTTGAGTACGGCGACGAAGCGATGAAACCGCTGGTCCTGCACGACATCGCAGAAGCGGTGGGCATGCACGAATCAACGATTTCCCGGGTAACGACGCAAAAATTCATGCATACCCCACGGGGTATATATGAGCTGAAATACTTTTTCTCCAGCCATGTCAGCACCTCCGAAGGCGGCGAATGCTCGTCCACGGCGATCCGCGCAATCATCAAAAAACTGGTTGCCGCGGAAAATCAGAAAAAGCCGTTGAGTGACAGCAAGATCGCTGGTTTACTGGAGGCACAAGGCATTCAGGTCGCCCGTCGAACCGTCGCCAAGTACCGCGAGTCCCTTGGGATCGCGCCTTCCAGCGAGCGTAAGCGTTTGATGTGACGGGCAGGCCACAGCGTTCCAGTGGCAGGCATCTCTGCCTGCCGCTTTATGCACTGGCAACGAAGGAGAAGCTGTATGCAAGTCAATATCAGTGGACACCAACTGGAAGTGACCGACGCGCTGCGCACCTATATCGGCGAAAAACTCAAACGAATTGAGGGGCATTTCGACAAGATCACCAACGTGCAAGTCATTATGACTGTCGAAAAGCTGAAGCAGAAAATCGAAGCCACCTTGCGTATACCCGGCGGAGAAGTCGTCGCCAATGCTGAGCATTCTGATATGTATGCCGCCATTGACGACCTGACCGACAAGCTGGATCGCCAAATCAAAAAGCATAAGGAAAAGCAGCAGAGCCTCCTACAGGGCACCGGCCGCTAACACTCCCCACCCATGATCCGACTTGAAACCATCCTGACTCCCGGCCGTTCCCTTGTGAACGCGCCGGGGGGCAGCAAGAAGAAAGCCCTCGAACAGATTGCCAACCTGATCAGCAAACAAGTGCCTGAGCTGGAGATGCAAGATGTCTACGAGGCTCTGATTGCCCGTGAAAAACTCGGCTCGACCGGTTTTGGTAACGGCATCGCCATTCCTCACTGCCGCCTCAAAGGCTGCGAGACACCTGTCAGCGCCCTGCTGCACTTGGACGCTCCCATCGATTTCGACGCCATCGACGGTGCCCCGGTCGACCTGCTGTTCGTGTTGCTGGTCCCGCAAGCCGCCACCGATGCACACCTGGAACTGCTCCGGCAGATCGCCAGCATGCTTGACCGCAAGGAAGTACGCGACAAACTGCGCAGTGCCAGCAGCAATGAGGCGTTGTATCAGGTTGTCCTGGCTGAACAAATCGAGCAGTAATCATGCGTTTGATCATCGTCAGTGGCCGCTCCGGCTCAGGTAAAAGCACCGCCCTCAACGTTCTTGAGGACAACGGCTTCTATTGCATCGACAACCTGCCCGCCGGCCTGCTGCCGGAGTTGGCGGAGCGCGCGCTGATCCACACCGAACTGGCACAGCCACTGGTCGCCGTGTCGATCGACGCCCGCAACCTGCCCAGCCACCTCTCGCGGTTCCCGGCACTGCTTGAGGAAGTGCGCGCCAAGCACATTCACTGTGATGTGCTGTACCTGGACGCAGACGAAGAAACCCTGCTCAAACGCTTCTCCGAGACCCGTCGACGCCACCCCCTCAGCAGCCCGCATCGCTCGCTGGCCGAAGCCATCGAGGACGAGACCAAGCTGTTGGGGCCGATCATTGACCTCGCCGACCTCAAGATCAACACCACCAGCCTCAACCTGTACCAACTGCGCGATGCCATCAAGCTCCGCCTGCTGAACCAGCCCGAGCCCGGCACGGCCTTTCTGGTCGAGTCGTTTGGCTTCAAGCGTGGCATGCCGGTGGACGCCGATCTGGTATTCGATGTGCGCTGCCTGCCCAATCCTTACTGGAAGCCGGAGTTGCGGGACCAGTCGGGGCTGGATCAGCCGGTGGCGGACTACCTGGCCGCGCAACCGGATGTCGAGGAGATGTTCCAGGACATCTCCAGCTACCTGCTCAAATGGCTACCGCGCTTTGCCGCCAGCAACCGGGCCTATGTCACCATTGCCATCGGTTGCACCGGCGGCCACCACCGTTCCGTCTACCTGACCGAACGCCTGGGCCAGATGCTGCAACAAACCCTCAAGAACGTCCAGGTTCGCCACCGCGACCTTAGCTGAAAGGAACACCCCCGCGATGCCCGTTCTGGAAATTGAAATCATCAACAAGCTGGGCCTGCACGCCCGCGCCTCAGCCAAGTTCGTCGGCATTGCCGGGCAGTTCCCCTGCCAGGTTCGCGCTGGACGCACTCCGGAAACCATGGTCGACGGCAAGAGCATCATGGCGATGATGATGCTCGCCGCCGGCAAGGGCACCAAGATTCATTTGAAGACCGAAGGCGAGCAAGAGCAGGAAGCGATGGACGCCTTGACCAAGCTGATCAATAACTTCTTTGATGAGGGTGAATAAACCCACCCGACGAGACAGAGGCTGAAGCCGCAACAGCTTCAGCCCAATGCAGTATCCATCACCATCATCAAGCAAAACCCGATGCACAGTCCCAGGCTGGCGAGCTTTTCATGGCCATTGCGCCGCGATTCGGGGATCACCTCGTGAGTGACCACCAGCAGCATCGCGCCAGCAGCCAACGCCAAGCCTAACGGCAGCAGCACCTGCGCCAGACTCACCAACCAGGCACAAAGCACTGCGAATATCGGCTCGACCAAGCCCGAAGCCGCACCGATCAGGAACGCCTTGAACCGCGACATCCCTGCCCCGGCCAGCACCAACGCAATCACCAGGCCTTCGGGCACATCCTGCAAAGCGATGCCCATGGCCAGGCTGTCGGCATCCGGCATGCCGCCGCCCGCCGACACGCCAACCGCCATACCCTCCGGGATGTTGTGCGCGATGATGGCAAACACGAACAGCCAGATACGTGGCGGGATCACCGGATGCTCCGGCGTACCGACCAGCATTTCCGGGCTGGCCCCGGAGACCTTGCGATCGACCAGGTACAAGCCGAACGCTCCCAGCATGATACCAATGCTGATCAAGCCACTCGCGCCCCAAGGGCTGAGCCCCAGGCCTTCAGCGGCGGCAATGCCCGGCACGACCAACGAAAACGCCGTGGCCGCGAGCATCACGCCGGCACCAAAGCCCAGCAAGGTATCGCTCACTGCTGCCGGCATGCGCCGGATAACCAACACCGGTACGGCGCCCAACGCGGTGCCGAGCGCACAGATCGCCCCACCCTGCAGGGCCCGCAGGATGCGCGGCTCCAGGTCCAGCCAGGCGAATCCTTGAGCCACCAGCAATGCAATACCTGCCAATAGCAGCAGCGAGCCAAATGCGTAACGAAACATTCGCACGCTGCTGATCGCCAGTGTTTCAGTACCCATGGTCGGCCTTAGCTCGTGTTGTATGGCGTGATATCAGGCCAGGGCGGCCTGGTAGCGGGCGGCGACTTCCGGCCAGTTGATGACACTGTAGAAGGCATTGATGTATTCAGGACGCCGGTTCTGGTACAGCAGGTAGTAGGCGTGTTCCCACACATCCAGGCCGAGGATCGGTGTGTTGCCGCTCATCAGCGGGCTGTCCTGATTGCCGCTGCTCTCCACCACCAGGGTCTTCTGCGGGGTCACGCTCAACCAGGCCCAGCCGCTGCCGAAGCGGGTCAATGCGGCCTTGGTGAAGGCCTCCTTGAAGCTGTCGAAACCGCCCAGTTGCTCATCGATCGCCTGGCCCAGCGCGCCATCGGGTTTGCCGCCGCCTTTGGGTGACATCACCGCCCAGAACAACGAATGGTTGGCATGCCCACCGCCCTGATTGATCACCGCGGCGCGCAGTTGCTTGGGCAGTTGCTGGACGCTCGACACCAGCCTCTCTACCGGCCAGCCCGCAAACTCGGTGCCCTCCACGGCGGCATTGAGGTTGTTGATGTAAGTCTGGTGGTGCTTGGTGTAGTGAATTTGCATGGTTTGCGCATCGATATGCGGTTCCAGGGCATCGTAGGCGTAAGGCAAGGCAGGCAAGGTGTAGGACATATCAGTGTGCTCCGTATTGAGGAGGGGTCGGTTGCGCCGCAGTACCGCCCAGCAAGCGATGGGTACGGGGGTATTCGCCGTGATCGCTGATGAAATTCAACAGTTCGACGTAGGTCTTGCTGCTCTGGCGCAACGCCGCGTCGCGCAGTTGCGGGCTGAGGCGCTGGTCCTGCAGCGCCTGTAACAGCCGTTGGTGGATGGCACAGAGGTATTCCGCGCTTTCTTCCGGCTGGTTCAGGCGCAGGTGCAGGTCCGCCAGGTTGTGATGGGAAATGACGCAAGCCGCCACTGCTTCGTCGGCGTTCGCCCAGCGCTCGAACAACACTTGAGCCAGAGCCAGGGCTTGTAAATAGGCTTCGCGAGCGTCGACCAACTCGCCCTGCATAAAGCAGCGATTGGCCCGTTCGATCGTGCGTTTCCAATGCTCCATGGTCAGCCTCCAAAGCAGGGTCGGTGATTACACGCCGCCGGCCGTGAGCTTTTCCGGGTCCAGCAGGACTTCCAGTTGGCTACGCGGCAAGTCGGTGTGCTCGAGGGCGACATCAATCACCGGGCGACCTTGCTGATAGGCTTGCTTGGCGATTTCAGCGGCCTTTTGGTAACCAATGATCGGGTTGAGTGCGGTCACCAGGATCGGATTGCGCGACAACGCTTCCTTGAGCTTGGCCTCGTTGACCTTGAAACTGGCAATGGCCTTGTCCGCCAGCAGGCGGCTGGAATTGGCCAGCAGTTCGAGGCTGCCGAGCAGGTTCTGGGCGATGATCGGCAGCATCACGTTCAGCTCGAAGTTGCCGGATTGCCCGGCAATGGTGATCACCGTGTCATTGCCGATGACCTGTGCGGCGACCATGGCCGTCGCTTCCGGAATCACTGGGTTGACCTTGCCCGGCATGATCGAAGAACCGGGCTGCAACCCTTCCAGTTCGATTTCGCCCAAGCCAGCCAGGGGCCCGGAATTCATCCAGCGCAAGTCGTTGGCGATTTTCATCAATGACACAGCGATCGCTTTCAACTGGCCGGAGACGGCGACGGCGGTGTCCTGGGAGCCGATCAACGCGAAGAGGTTCTTGCCCGGCGTGAATTGCACACCGGTCAGGCTGCTCAGCTGCTGGCTGAAACGCAGCGCAAACTCCGGATGCGCGTTGATCCCGGTACCGACAGCCGTGCCGCCCTGGGCCAGGGCTTGCAGGCTGGGCAACAGGTCCTGCAGGTGCGCAATATTGGCCTTGAGCTGCTGCGCCCAGCCATTGAGCACCTGGCTCATACGCACGGGCATGGCGTCCATCAGGTGCGTGCGACCGGTCTTGATGAAGGGGTGGACCTCTTCGGCCTTCCGTTCGATGACCTGCACCAGATGCAGCAACGCCGGCAGCGTTTGCTCATGCAGCACCAACGCCGCACTGACGTGGATGGTGGTCGGGATGATGTCGTTGCTGCTTTGGCCACAGTTCACGTGATCGTTGGGGTTGACCGCCTCACCGAGCAAACGGCTGGCCAGGGTCGCGATCACTTCGTTGGCGTTCATATTGGAACTGGTGCCGGAACCGGTCTGAAAGATATCCACCGGAAAGTGCGGCATGAAGTCACCGTCCAGCAAGCCCAGGGCAGCATCGACAATGGCCTTGCCCTGCCCTTCGCTGATCTGCTTGAGGTCGACGTTGACCTTGGCCGCTGCCACTTTGGCCAGGATCAACGCACGAATGAACGGCGCCGACATGCGCTGGTGGCTGATCGGAAAGTTGTTCACCGCGCGCTGGGTTTGCGCGCCGTACAAGGCCTCGGCGGGGACTTGCAGTTCACCCATGCTGTCGCGTTCGATACGGTTATTACTCATCGGAAGATCCTTGCACCCAGTCAGAAACGGAAATCGAAGGCAGCAATTCGCACGTCGCCAATTGCCAGGCAAAGGCCTGCCAGCGCTTGAGGCGGCAGGCACAGTGGGAGAGTGTTTCCAGGTCGCGCAGCGGGCGCCAGGCCTGGTCCAGGCACTGGGACCGCCAATGCCACGGCAAGGCAATGTCCGTGGCGGTGTCGATCAGCAGGCGGAAAGCCGTTTCAGCGATCGTCCATGGATGAGTCGCGGTGCAACAGGCGAGGTATCGACCTTCATTGAGGTAATGTTCGATCAGGCGCGGTTCATTGGGCTCGAGGCAGCAGCGAATCTGACGACTCATCCAACGCCAGCTTTCCAGGTAGGGGTCCTCATGCAGGACAGCATTCATGATCCGCACTCATTCGATAATGATATTTATTATTAAATGATATTGATAATCAACACAAGAGTGGCAAGCCAATCAACCGGGAATGCAGCCACAAAAAAAGGCGCGCCATCCTGCAGATGGCGCGCCTTTTGGTGAAGCGTCGGAAGGATTAACTGCCGGCGACTGTCATCCGCTCGATCAGGACCGAACCTGTGCGGATATTGCTGCGCAGTTCCAGGTCGTTACCCACGGCAACGATCTGCTTGAACATGTCGCGCATATTGCCGGCGATGGTCACTTCCTGGACAGCAAACTGAATCTCACCGTTTTCTACCCAGAAACCCGCCGCGCCACGGGAATAATCACCGGTGACCATGTTCAAGCCCTGACCCATCAATTCAGTCACCAGCAGGCCACGCCCCATGCGTCGCAACAGCGCCGCCTGGTCTTCCTCGCCGTGGGTCACGAACAGGTTATGCACGCCGCCAGCGTTCGCGGTGCTCGGCAGGCCCAGTTTGCGCCCGGCATACGTGCCCAGCACGTAGGAAACCAACTCACCGTTTTCGACGAACGGCTTGGCATAGGTCGCCAGGCCATCGCCGTCGAACGACGAACTGCCCATGGCCCGCATCAGGTGCGGACGCTCGTCGATGGTCAGCCACTGCGGAAACAGCTTCTGGCCAATCGCACCTTCGAGGAACGACGATTTGCGGTACAGGTTGCCGCCGGAAATCGCCCCCAGGAAACTGCCGAACAGACCGCCGGCCAGCTCCGCCGAAAACAGCACCGGCACTTCACAGGTCGGCACCGGGCGCGCGCCCAGGCGGCTCGCGGCACGTTGCGCGGCACGCCGGCCAATGCTGACCGGGTCGGCCAGCAACTCGCCCTGACGGTTCACGTCGTACCAGTAATCGCGCTGCATCTGGCCGTTGGCTTCGGCGATCATCACGCAACTCAGGCTGTGGCGCGTCGACGCATAACCGCCGATAAAACCATGGCTGTTGCCGTACACGCGGCAGCCCTGGTGGGTGCTCAAGGTGGTGCCGTCGGCATTCTTGATCCGCGGGTCGGCATCGAACGCCGCAGCTTCGCAGGTCAGCGCTTGTTCGATGGCTTGTTCCGGGGTGATGTCCCAGGCATGGAACAGGTCGAAATCCTGCAGATCCTTGGCCATCAACGCCTTGTCGGCCAGGCCCGAGCTTTCATCCTCGGACGTGTGCTTGGCAATCGCCAATGCGGCGGCCACCGTCTCGCGAATCGCTTCCGGCCCACTCGCCGAGGTGCTGGCCGAGCCTTTGCGCTGGCCGACGTACAAGGTGATGCCAAACCCCTGGTCGCGGTTGAATTCGACGGTTTCGACTTCCCGCTGACGTACCGACGTCGACAGCCCCTGCTCCAGGGACACAGCCACCTCGCAGGCACTGGCCCCCTGGCGCTTGGCCTCGGCAAGGATCTGCTCGACTTGTTCCTGCAGTGCCGGTAACGCTTGCGGACCGACGCTTTGGGCTGCACTCATGGTTTTCTCCACTCAAATTCTGCTTTCGGTTAAGGCCATCGAGCGACCGGGCCGGACAAGCGGCCCCCGACTGGTTATCATGGCGGCGTTTCTTTGCGGACTGCCACCATGGTTGATTCTTACGACGACTCCCTCGATGGGGAGAAAAGCAAAACCCAGGTCAAACGCGAGCTGCATGCTCTGGTTGACCTCGGCGAGCGCCTTACAACGCTCAAGCCGGACTTGATTGCAAAACTGCCTCTGACCGACGAAATGCGCCGGGCTCTGGCGGATGCACCCAAGCACACCGCGAATATCGCGCGTAAACGGCACATCATGTTCATCGGCAAGCTGATGCGCGATCAGGACACTGACGCGATTCTGACCCTGCTCGATCAACTCGATGCCTCCACTCGCCAGTACAACGAACGCTTCCACAACCTGGAACGTTGGCGTGACCGCCTGATCTCGGGCGATGACGCGGTGCTGGAGAAATTCGTACTGGACTACCCGGACGCGGACCGCCAGCAACTGCGCTCCCTGATCCGTCAGGCCCAGCACGAACTGGCGCAAAACAAGGCGCCGGCCACCAGCCGTAAAATCTTCAAGTACATCCGTGAGCTGGACGAGACTCAACGCGGCCTGCGTTGATCCTCTTCCCCGGGTGGCGGTCTTCGCCACCCGAAGCTCCCGCTCTTACGACCCCGTGCCACCCACGGTGATCGCATCAATTTTCAAGGTTGGCTGACCCACGCCCACCGGCACCGACTGCCCATCCTTGCCGCACGTACCCACGCCGCTGTCCAGTGCCAGGTCGTTACCGACCATCGACACCTTGCTCATCGCTTCCGGCCCGTTACCAATCAACGTCGCGCCTTTGACCGGCACGGTAATCTTGCCGTCTTCGATCAGGTACGCCTCGCTGGTGGAGAACACGAACTTGCCGCTGGTGATGTCCACCTGGCCGCCGCCGAGGTTGGCGCAGTAGATCCCGCGTTTGACCGAGGCGATGATTTCCGCCGGGTCACTTTCGCCAGCGAGCATGTAAGTGTTGGTCATGCGCGGCATCGGCAGGTGCGCGTAGGATTCGCGACGGCCGTTACCGGTACGCGCCACGCCCATCAGGCGGGCGTTGAGCTTGTCTTGCATGTAACCCTTGAGCACGCCGTTTTCGATCAGCGTGGTGCATTCGGTCGGCGTGCCTTCGTCATCGATGTTCAACGAGCCACGGCGACCGGCCAGGGTGCCGTCATCGACAATGGTGCACAGCTTGGAGGCGACCATCTCGCCCATGCGCCCGCTGTAGGCCGAACTGCCCTTGCGGTTGAAGTCGCCTTCCAGGCCATGGCCCACGGCTTCGTGGAGCAGTACGCCAGACCAGCCCGAGCCCAACACCACCGGCAAGGTGCCAGCCGGTGCGGGGATGGCTTCCAGGTTGACCAGCGCCTGGCGCAGCGCTTCACGGGCATAACCCATGGCGCGGTCCTCGGCGAGGAAATAACGGTAGTCGGTACGCCCGCCGCCGCCGTGCCCACCGCGCTCGCGGCGGCCGTTCTGTTCGACGATCACGCTGACGTTGAAACGCACCAGCGGCCGCACATCCGCCGCCAGGCCGCCGTCGGTGGACGCCACCAGGATGCGTTCCCACACCCCGGCCATGCTCACCGTGACTTGCTGGATACGCGGGTCGAGGGCGCGGGTCGCGGCATCGATACGCTTGAGCAGATCGACTTTTTCTGCGCGGCTGATCACTTCCAGGGGGTTATCCGGCGCGTACAACTGGGCCACGTCCTGGGTGCTGAATGCCTGCACCGTACCGTTCTGGCCGGCGCGGGAAATCGAACGGGCAGCCCGGGCGGCCAGGCCCAAGGCTTCCAGGGTGATCGCGTTGCTGTAGGCGAAACCGGTTTTCTCACCGGATTGCGCGCGCACGCCGACACCCTGGTCGAGGTTGAAACTGCCTTCCTTGACGATCCCGTCTTCCAAAGCCCACGACTCGGAAATCTGCCCCTGGAAATACAGGTCGGCCGCGTCGATGCCCGGCCCGGCCAGATCGCCCAGCACGGTTTGCAGGCTTTCGATGGTCACGCCACCGGGTGCCAGGAGATGTTCGCTGACTGAGGACAACAACTCGCTCATAGGTTTGGCCTTAAATTCATCGTTCTGAAGCAGGCCGCTGCGCGCCCTGCGAGAAAAAGCGCCGGTGGTTGACCACCGGCATGCGCGCCCGTATCGACGCCTGTTCACTGCTGTCGCGTTCGGCCAGCAACACCGCTTCGCCTTGATCCTGTTGCGTCAGTACGCGCCCCCAGGGGTCGACAATCGCCGCGTGGCCATAAGTCTCCCGTGGCCCCGGATGCACCCCGCCCTGGGCGGCCGCCAGCAGATAACACTGGGTCTCGATGGCCCGCGCGCGAATCAACACATCCCAATGGGCGGCGCCGGTGACCGCGGTGAAGGCCGAGGGCGCGGTAATCAGTTCCGCCCCCGCCGCGCGCAACTCGCTGTACAACTCCGGGAAGCGCAGGTCGTAACACACCGTCAGGCCCAAGCGGCCGACCGGCGTATCCGCCACCACAACGTTGCTCCCGAAAGCATAGTCATCGGATTCACGATAGCGACCGCGCGCGTCCGCCACGTCGACATCGAACAAATGCAGCTTGTCGTAGCGGGCGACGATCTCGCCATGCTCATCGATCAGCAACGAGCAGGCGTTAGCCTTGGCGTTCGGTTGATCCTTGGGCGGCAGCGGCAAAGTGCCAGCCACTATCCATAAGGTGAGGTCGCGGGCGGTCTGTTTCAACCATGGCAGGATCGGTCCTTCACCCAACGCCTCGGCGCGGCCGATGTCAGCCACATCGCGGCGGCCCATGGCGGCGAAGTTTTCCGGCAGCACCGCCAGCCGCGCCCCCTTTGCCGCCGCTTGCTCCAGCAGGCGCCGGGCCTGGGCCAGGTTGGCCAGCACATCGCTCTGGCTGACCATTTGAATTACCGCAAAGGACATGGGCCGACACTCCATAAATGGCATGCAGCCATGCTACTCCACAGGCTCTCAGTTTGGTTTTTCAAATGGCTTATCGAAGCTGATTTTCGGGTCTTTCCATGGCCCTTCGACTTTGTACTGCACGCTGGCAAACCGCGAAACCCGGTCGCCGATCAGCTTGTCGATCAGGAACAGCGCGCCGCCAATGGCCGGCGCGCCGACAATCAGCGCAGCGATCGGCAGGTTGTTGGTCACCGGCAATGTCACCAGCAACTTGGCATCCACGCGATCAGCCACCAGGTCCATGGTGCCATTAAGCTCCAGGTTGCTCGACGGCCCCGTCAGGGTGATCGGCTCGCGGGTCACAAACACCCCGTTGCTGGCCGCGAGCAAGCCTTTGACCCGGTCATAACTCAAGCCTTTGCCGAGCAGGTCGGAGAAGTCCAGGCGCAACCGACGGCCGATGGAGTTGAAGTTAAGCAGGCCGAACACCCGCAGCGCCTGGGCGCCACCTTCCACTTCAACGAACTGGCCTTTGCGGAATGTTGCATCCAGGCTGCCGGAAAAACGCTTGGGCCCGACCCAGGCGGGGGAGCCCGGCCAACGACCGTCCACGTCCAGGTGGAAATCTTCACTGGTCACGGTAGGCGCAAAGCCCCAGCCCTTGAGGACATCGGCGATGTTCTTGCCATCCAGGCGCCCTTTGTACCAACTGCTGCTGTCGCCCGGCGCGCCTTCCCAACCACCAGCGCCCTTGAGCAGCATGCCCTTGAGGCCCAGGTCCAGGTTGTTGAAGGCCAGGCCCTTGGCGGTCGGTCGGATCTTCAGCGACCACGCGCCGATCAGGTCCGGCCCCTGGAACAGCTGATCAATGCTGATGTCCAGCGCTGGAATATCCTTGGGATCGATGTCGGCCAATGGGTCCGGCGCATTTTCATCCGCCTGTACCGTCGGGTCCACCGCCGGCAGCTTCACGTACTGCAGGTTGACCGCGATGGGGGCGCCCTTGGCATCCGACAGGTTGACCGTGCCCTTGGCCTGCTGGCTGTCGAACTGCAGGCCCCAAGCCGAGGGCTTGCGGTCAAGCTGGAGGCTGACCTGGTCGAACTGCTGCCCAAAGCCAGTCAACTTGCCCACCTTGAAGTCGGCGCCGCTCAACAGCTGTTTCGCGCTGCCTCCCGGGTCGTTGCCCGCGTAGCGATCAATGAGTTTCTTCCACGGATCGATGTCCAGTTCCGACAGCACACCGCGAATGCGCAGGCCCTTGCCACCGGGCAGCAGCGCATCGCCATCGCCGAGAAACAACTCGCCGCGGCCGTCGCTGAATTTATCCGGCGGCGCAGCAAAGGTGAAGTTCGCCAGGTCGCCGTAATCGAACCAGTAGCGGCGTTCGGCGCCCTGCAAGGTCATGCGGAACACGCTGTCACGGCCCTGACTGGCCGCCATGCCGAACGGTGCCGGCAGGTCCACGGCCACGCCTTTGAGGTTGGAGCTGACCCTCAACTGGCTGTCGGCACCGTCCAGATTGAGCTGCAACTGGTACGGAATATCACCGGACACCGGCAGCGGCTGGCTGATTTTCAACCAGTCCGTCAGGCGCTTGACCGTGACCTGGCCTTTGGCGGTAACGCGGGTGCTGATACTGCCCGGCTTGCCATCCGCGAAGATCTGCGCGGTGATCGGCCGATCGAAGGCTTGCGCCGTGATGTTCTGCCCACTCAGGCCCTTGGCGCTGTCGAAGCGGAAATCCCCCTTGAGCTGGCTCAGGTCCAGTGGCGGCTCAGCCAATTGCAGGCGCGCCTTGTCGGTCTGGAAATCCACCACGATCTTCGGTTCGGTGCCCTTGGCCAGCGGGATATCCAGGTCCAGCTTGCCCTGTAGATCGCCCTCGCCTTTCCAACCGGCAAAGGTCGAAGCGGTGCCTATCGGCGCTTCCTGGAGGATTTTCACGCCATCACCCAGGCCGCCGGCAAACTCACCGGTGAGCAGTAAGTGGCTGTCCTTGCCCGCGGGCGCGTGGGGGATATTGACGTAGATGTCCTTGACGCCGGTATCGAGCAGTTGGCCCTTGCTGGCCAGGATGCGGACACCGCTCTCCTCGACAAACACTTCGCCGTTGACCTTGCTCACATGGGGCCAGCCCGGCTGGAACGCCAACTCAGCGTCATGCACCTTGAAAAACAGGCTGATATTGCGCGAAGCCGGCAACGCACCGTGATTCAGCGAGCCTTGGTACTGGAAGAAGCCTTCATCGACCGCGCCTTTGAGAATCGCGGTACGCAGCCATTCATCCAGCGCCGGGCTCAGCACCGCCGGCAGGTATTTAGGCGTGAAACGTCCATCGCCATCGACCATGCCGACCCGCAGGTCCATGTAGTCTTCCTGGCTATTGTCGAAATGCAGGCGAATCAGGAAGTCGGCGGCGACCTTGCCTTCCTCGCCCAGCACCTTGATATACGGCGCGATCAGGGTGAAACCTTGCTGATCGAGCTTCCAGGTCAGGCGCGCATTGGCCTGGATGTACTGCCAGGGCTTGGCGAAGATCGGGTCGAGGTGCAGGGAAAAGTCCTTGCTGTCCATGCGCAGCTCGCCCTGCCCCAGGTCGCCGCTGATGCTGCCGGAAACGTTACGTGCGGCAGGAGCGCCGAAGTAGGCGTCGAAGCCCACCCGCTCGAGGTTGGCGGCAAAGCTGACTTTCTGATCGGTCGTGTCCTGCGGACGAAAATCCACCAGCACATTGCGCAGCAGGCCGGTGGCCTTGAGGTGTTCGATCGTCTTGGCGAAGCCTTCCGGCAACGGCGCCAAGGCATTGAGCAACGGGGTGATCGGGGTCAGGTCGAGGCGGTCGGCCTGCAGGTTCCAGACTTCCTGCGCCTTGTCGGTGGCCAGGCGTTGCTGCAATTGCAGACGCGATTCCCAACGGCTATCGCCGATGTTCATCGCCAACGAATCGAACAGCACCTTGAGGCCGCTCTCACTGCGTTGCAGGTAGGCGGTCAGGGCGAGGTTTTCAATGTGGACCGGCTTGCGGTCAGCATAGCTGCCCTTCACTTGCGGCGAGTTGAGGCGCACCACCGCGCTTTGCACGGTGCCTTTGGCCCAGGTCAGCCAGAATTCACCGCCAGCCTTGAACTGCGTGAGTTTCCACTGCTGGGTCAACCTGGCCGGAACCCATTTGGCCCAATCGCTCTGGGGCAGGCTCAGGTAGGCCTGGACCTCAGCGTCTTTCCAGGCACTGGCGCGGATCTGCGTGCGCAGGCTCAGGGCCAGGGGTTGGCCATCCGGCAGGGTCAGGCGGGCGTCCAGGCGTTGGCGGGTCGCGCCCGTTTGCAAGCTCAGGCCCACATACGTGAAGGTCAGCGGCGCCTGGTCGAACGGCTGCAACGTGACCTGGCTATCCAGCAACGACACGCGCTGGACACTCTGCATGCGCTTGAGCAACTGTTCCGGGTCCAGCGGCTGGTCGTCCTGCACCGGCAGGCCTTGCAGCGCCCAGTGGCCATCCTTGTCTTCCCTGGCGCTCAGTTGCAGGCCGCTGACTTCCAGGTGGGCAATACGCACGTCGCGCGCCATCAGGCTGGCCCAGATGTCCGGCACCACCTGCACCTGGTCCAGGCGCAAGGCATTGCTGCCCTCGCCCACCATCACGTCATGGGCCAGCAACACAGGGGCGAAACCGCTCCAGCGGCCTTCAAGGCGACCGATCTGCAGCGGCATATCCACCGCGGCCTGGGCCTTGGCTTCGATTTCTGCACGGTATTCGGCGACCAGCGGGGTCAATTCACGCCCCAGGCTCACGTACACCGCCGCCAATACCAGCAGCAGGGCGCACAGGCCCAGGCCCCAGCGGGTCAAAGCGGCAAAAAAGCGTGTCAGACGCTCCATGTCAAGCGACCCTCAGGCAGTAGTCGGACCGCAGATCCAGGTCTGTCGGGTTCAGGGAAAGCCAATGAATGAAAATCAGAGCAGCACCACGTCGTATTGTTCCTGGGAGTACATGGTTTCGACCTGAAAACGAATGGTGCGCCCGATAAACCCTTCCAGTTCAGCTACGTTACCGGACTCTTCATCCAGCAAGCGGTCGACCACTTTCTGGTTGGCAAGCACTCTATAACCTTCAGCCTGGTAGGCTCGTGCCTCTCGTAGGATTTCCCGGAAAATCTCGTAGCAAACCGTTTCAGGGGTCTTCAATTTACCGCGCCCCTGGCAACTGCTGCACGGCTCGCACAGCACTTGCTCGAGACTTTCGCGGGTGCGCTTGCGGGTCATCTGCACCAGGCCCAGCTCGGTGATGCCGATGATGTTGGTCTTGGCGTGATCACGTTCCAGCTGCTTCTCGAGGGTGCGCAGCACCTGACGCTGGTGTTCTTCATCTTCCATGTCGATGAAGTCGATAATGATGATCCCGCCCAGGTTGCGCAGGCGCAATTGGCGGGCAATCGCAGTGGCCGCTTCGAGGTTGGTCTTGAAGATGGTCTCTTCAAGGTTGCGGTGCCCCACGAACGCACCGGTGTTGACGTCGATGGTGGTCATGGCTTCGGCAGGATCCACCACCAGGTAGCCACCGGACTTGAGCGGCACTTTGCGTTCGAGGGCTTTCTGGATTTCGTCTTCGACGCCATACAGGTCGAAGATCGGCCGCTCGCCAGGGTAATGCTCCAGGCGGTCAGCAATTTCCGGCATCAGTTCGGCAACAAATTGCGTGGTGCGCTGGAAAGTTTCCCGCGAGTCGATGCGAATTTTCTCGATCTTGGGGCTGACCAGGTCACGCAAGGTGCGCAGGGCCAGGCCCAGGTCTTCATAGATCACGCTGGGGGCGCCGACGGTCTTGATCTGTGTGCCGATCTGGTCCCACAGGCGCCGCAGATAGCGGATATCCATGAGGATTTCATCGGCACCGGCGCCTTCGGCGGCGGTGCGCAGGATAAACCCACCCGCTTCCTTGATGCCCTCGGCGGCAACGCAGTCGCTGACCACTTTTTTCAGACGCTCGCGCTCGGCTTCGTCTTCAATCTTCAGGGAAATGCCGACATGGGCGGTGCGCGGCATGTACACCAGGTAGCGCGAAGGAATCGACAGTTGCGTGGTCAGCCGCGCACCTTTGGAGCCGATGGGGTCCTTGGTGACTTGCACCACCAGGCTCTGCCCTTCATGCACCAGGGCGCTGATGCTTTCCACCGCCGGGCCTTCACGCAGGGAAATTTCCGAGGCATGGATAAACGCGGCGCGGTCCAGGCCGATATCGACGAAGGCGGCCTGCATGCCGGGCAATACGCGCACGACCTTGCCTTTATAGATGTTGCCGACGATCCCGCGCTTCTGGGTGCGCTCGACGTGAACTTCCTGCAGAACACCGTTCTCTACCACCGCCACGCGCGATTCCATCGGCGTGATATTGATCAGAATCTCTTCACTCATGGCTGGGTCTCGTTCAGGCGTTTTCACAATAGTGGCCGATCGCTTAAGGCTGGGCGCTGGTGTACGGCGTTCAGCGCGCGGTAAGGTTTTGCCAACAGGGTATGCCGAATTGGCCAAGCAACTGCGCGGTTTCGCACACCGGCAAGCCGACCACGGCGGAATAACTGCCATTGAGCCCGGCCACGAACACCGAGCCCAGCCCCTGGATAGCATAACCCCCGGCCTTGTCCTGAGGTTCGCCACTGTGCCAGTAGCTTGTAGCCTCCTCGACAGAAATCCCACGAAAAAGTACGCGACTGCTTACACATCGGGTGTCACAGCGCTGACCGTCCGTGAGAGCAACGGCCGTCAGCACTTCATGTTCACGCCCTGCCAGCGCCAGCAACATGGCCAGGCCGTCGGCCTGATCCACCGGTTTGCCAAGGATCTGGCCGCCGACGATCACCGCCGTGTCGGCGCCCAGCACACAGGCCCCGGAGGTTTCCCCGAGGGCAGCGAAACCCGCCGCGGCCTTGGCGCGCGCCAGACGCTCGACGTAGGAAACGGGAGATTCGTTGGTAAGAGGCGTTTCATCAATCGCGGCGCTGACCACGGTGAACGGCACACCGATCTGGGTCAGCAGTTCACGCCGCCTTGGGGAGCCCGAGGCCAGATAAAGCGAATTCATTGCAGACTCTCCCTGTGGGGTTCGATAACCAGGCAGAGCCTCGCAATCCATTCAATTGATTTTATAGCGGCGACATAACCCGCGCAGACCGAAACTGACCCACGGCCACAGCAACGCGCTGACCAGGGCCGGCAACACCAGTGCCAAGGTCGGCTGTCGGTTGCCGGTCAAGGCACTGAGCCACAGCTGCACCAACTGCGCCAGGCCGAAGATCACCAGGATCACCAGGCACTGTTGCCACATCGGGAACATGCGCAGGCGCTGCTGCAATGAGAGCACCAGGAAGGTGATCAAGGTCAGGATCAACGCGTTCTGCCCCAGCAAGGTGCCATAGAGCACATCTTCCGCCAAGCCCAGAAACATTGCGGTGACCATGCCCACTTTATGCGGCAGGTTCAGCGACCAGAATGCCAGCAGCAGGGCCAGCCAGAGCGGACGCAGGATTTCCATGAACTGCGGCAGCGGCGAAACACTGAGCAGCAAGCCGAGAGCAAAGGTCAGCCAGACGATCCAGCCATTGCGCGAATGAGTACCGGCCATTATTCCTCCCTCTGCCGCGTGGTTGCCCGGGCGGCGGGCGTCGCGGGCGCAGGCGCGGCGGCCGGCGGTTTGGTCGCCGCCGGTTTCACCGGGCGAGCGCTGTGAGCGGCCGGCTTGGCTGGCGTGGCCACGGGCGCAGTCACCGCCGGCGCTGTTGCAGGCGGTGTGGCTGGCGCGGGCTTGGGTACGGTCGCCGGGATGATCGGCGCGGTGCCGTTGCGTTTGTCTTCCGCTTCCTGGGCCTGAGCGGCGTCGTTGGCGCGCTCTTCCGGGGTGCGGTTGTCGCTGAAGACCAGCAACAGGTAGCGGCTGCGGTTCAGCGCGGCCGTCGGCACGGCGCGGACAATCGCGAAAGGCTGGCCGGAGTCGTGGATCACTTCCTTGACCGTCGCCACCGGATAACCCGCCGGGAAGCGCTGACCCAGGCCGGAACTGACCAGCAGGTCGCCTTCCTTGATATCGGCGGTGTCGGCCACATGACGCAGTTCCAGCCGCTCCGGGTTACCCGTACCGCTGGCAATCGCGCGCAGGCCGTTGCGGTTGACCTGCACCGGAATGCTGTGGGTAGTGTCCGTCAGCAGCAATACCCGCGATGTGTAGGGCATCAACTCGACCACCTGCCCCATCAGGCCACGGGCATCGAGTACCGGCTGACCAAGAACCACACCGTCGCGCTCACCCTTGTTGATGATGATGCGATGGGTAAAGGGGTTGGGGTCCATGCCGATCAACTCGGCGACTTCGACCTTCTCGTTGACCAGAGCGGAGGAGTTGAGCAACTCGCGCAGCCGAACGTTCTGCTCGGTGAGGGCCGCCAGCTTTTGCATGCGCCCCTGCAGCAGCAGGTTTTCAGTCTTGAGTTTTTCGTTCTCGGCGACCAGCTCGGTGCGGCTGCCGAATTGGCTGGCCACGCCCTGGTAGAGACGTTGCGGCAGGTCGGTGATCCAGTAAGTCTGCATCAACACCAGCGACATCTGGCTACGCACGGGCTTGAGCAGTGCAAAGCGAGCATCGACCACCATCAGCGCGACCGAAAGCACGACCAGCACCAATAAGCGCACGCCCAATGAGGGGCCTTTGGCGAAAAGCGGTTTAATAGGCCGCTCCTCCCAGGCAAATGTTCTCTCTATTCATACGGCATCTAACCGGCCTGGATGCAGATTGAAGAAGATAAACGCCAACAGGCAGCACTGCAAAGTGCTGCCTGCGGGCGAAACATGGGCTTACCAGCAATCACTTATTCGCTGGAGAGCAGGTCCATGGTGTGTTTATCCATCATTTCCAGTGCACGGCCACCGCCACGGGCGACGCAGGTCAGCGGGTCTTCGGCGACGATCACCGGCAGGCCGGTTTCCTGGGCCAGCAACTTATCGAGGTCGCGCAGCAAGGCGCCACCACCGGTCAGTACCAGGCCACGCTCGGCGATATCGGAAGCCAGCTCCGGCGGCGATTGCTCCAGCGCGCTCTTCACCGCCTGAACGATGGTGGCCAGGGACTCTTGCAGAGCCTCGAGCACTTCATTGGAGTTCAGGGTGAAGGCACGTGGCACGCCTTCGGCCAGGTTGCGACCGCGCACATCAACTTCGCGCACTTCGCCGCCCGGATAAGCGGTACCGATTTCCTGCTTGATGCGCTCGGCGGTGGATTCGCCGATCAGGCTGCCGTAGTTGCGACGCACATAAGTGATGATCGCTTCGTCGAAGCGGTCACCGCCCACACGGACGGATTCGGCATACACCACACCGTTCAGGGAAATCAGGGCGATTTCAGTGGTACCACCACCGATATCCACCACCATCGAACCGCGCGCTTCTTCAACCGGCAGGCCGGCACCGATCGCAGCAGCCATCGGCTCTTCGATCAGGAACACTTCACGGGCACCGGCACCAAGGGCCGATTCACGGATGGCACGACGCTCCACCTGGGTGGACTTGCACGGTACGCAGATCAGCACACGAGGGCTGGGCTGCAGAAAACTGTTTTCGTGAACCTTGTTGATGAAGTACTGCAGCATCTTCTCGCAGACACTGAAGTCGGCGATCACGCCGTCTTTCATCGGACGAATGGCCGCGATATTGCCTGGTGTTCGGCCGAGCATGCGCTTGGCCTCGGTGCCGACGGCAACGACACTTTTCTGATTACCATGGGTCCGAATAGCCACAACCGATGGCTCATTCAGGACGATACCGCGCTCGCGCACGTAAATAAGGGTGTTGGCAGTGCCCAGGTCAATGGAAAGATCGCTGGAAAACATGCCACGCAGTTTCTTGAACATGGGGAAAGGACCCTAGGCAACGCGTGGGTAAAAAAGTGCGGCAAACTCTAACAACGACAGGGATTTTGGGCAAGGCGCCAATGTGCTAAATTGGCCGACTTTCTACGCACCAACCCCCACAATCGCGGCCATATGACCGTAGAAATGCGGTAGTGTTCCGACAATCTAACACACGGACGCCCTCCGTTCTGTTTTCCACTGGAGAATCCCATGGCGCTTGAACGCTCCGACGTGGAAAAAATCGCACATCTGGCCTCGCTTGGCCTGAATGATGCCGATCTTCCACAGACCACCGCAGCCCTGAACAGCATTCTCGGGCTGGTTGACCAAATGCAGGCCGTGAATACCGACGGCATCGAGCCCCTGGCTCACCCGCTGGAAGCCACCCAGCGCCTGCGCGCAGACGTCGTGACCGAAGTCAATCATCGCGAGGCCTACCAGTCCATCGCGCCAGCGGTCGAAAACGGCCTGTATCTGGTTCCGAAAGTCATCGACTAAAGGGAAAGAGCCTTTCATGCATCACATGACTCTGGCCGAGATCGCCCGCGGTCTCGCCGACAAAAAGTTTTCTTCCGAAGAGCTGACCAAGACCTTGCTGGCGCGTATCGCCGAGCTCGACCCCAAGGTCAACAGCTTCATCAGCATCACCGAGGAGCTGGCCTTGAGCCAGGCCAAGGCCGCCGACGCACGTCGCGCCAACGGTGAGAACGGCGCGCTGCTGGGCGCACCGATCGCCCACAAGGACTTGTTCTGCACCCAGGGCATTCGCACCAGCTGCGGCTCGAAGATGCTCGACAACTTCAAGGCGCCCTACGACGCCACCGTGGTGTCCAAGCTGGCCGCCGCCGGGGCCGTGACCCTGGGCAAGACCAACATGGACGAATTCGCCATGGGCTCGGCCAACGAGTCGAGCTACTACGGCGCGGTGAAAAACCCGTGGAACCTGGACTGCGTGCCAGGCGGCTCGTCCGGTGGTTCGGCGGCGGCGGTTGCCGCGCGCTTCCTGCCGGCGGCCACGGCCACCGACACCGGCGGTTCGATCCGCCAGCCCGCCGCGTTCACCAACCTCACCGGGCTGAAGCCGACCTACGGTCGCGTGTCCCGCTGGGGCATGATCGCCTACGCCTCCAGCCTTGATCAGGGCGGTACCCTGGCACGCACTGCCGAAGACTGCGCAATATTGTTACAAGGTATGGCAGGCTTCGACGCACAGGACTCCACCAGCGTCGACGAGCCGGTGCCGGACTACAGCGCCAGCCTCAATACCTCGCTCAAAGGCCTGCGCATCGGCGTACCGAACGAATATTTCAGCGCCGGCCTCGACCCGCGTATCGCCGAACTGGTCCACAACAGCGTCAAGGAGCTGGAAAAGCTCGGCGCCGTGATCAAGCCAATCAGCCTGCCGAACAACCAGCACGCGATTCCGGCGTACTACGTGATCGCGCCGGCCGAAGCGTCCTCCAACCTGTCGCGGTTCGACGGCGTGCGTTTCGGTTACCGCTGCGAAAACCCGAAAGACCTCAACGACCTGTACAAACGTTCCCGTGGCGAAGGCTTCGGTGCCGAAGTGCAGCGCCGGATCATGGTCGGTGCCTACGCCCTGTCGGCCGGTTACTACGACGCGTACTACCTCAAGGCGCAAAAAATCCGTCGCCTGATCAAGAACGACTTCATGGCGGCGTTCGAAGAAGTCGACGTGATCCTCGGCCCAACCACGCCGAACCCGGCCTGGAAGATCGGCGCCAAGACCGGCGACCCGATCGCCGAGTACCTGGAAGACCTGTACACCATCACCGCCAACCTCGCGGGCTTGCCAGGCTTGTCCATGCCCGCCGGTTTCGTCGATGGCCTGCCGGTCGGCGTGCAATTGCTTGCCCCGTATTTCCAGGAAGGCCGCCTGCTCAATGTGGCGCACCAGTACCAGTTGAACACCGACTGGCACACTCGCACCCCTACCGGCTTCTGAGGAGAACACTATGCAATGGGAAGTCGTGATCGGGCTGGAGATTCATACCCAGCTCGCCACCCAATCGAAGATTTTCTCCGGTAGCGCCACCACGTTCGGCGCAGAACCCAACACCCAGGCGAGCCTGGTAGACCTGGGCATGCCCGGTGTGTTGCCGGTGCTGAACCAGGAAGCGGTACGCATGGCGGTGATGTTCGGCCTGGCGATTGACGCCGAGATCGGCCAGCACAGCGTGTTCGCGCGCAAGAACTACTTCTACCCGGACCTGCCCAAGGGCTATCAGATCAGCCAGATGGAGTTGCCGATTGTCGGCAAAGGCTACCTGGATATCCCGCTGGAAGACGGCACCATCAAGCGTGTCGGCGTAACCCGCGCGCACCTGGAAGAAGACGCCGGCAAGAGCCTGCATGAAGAGTTCAACGGTGCCACCGGCATCGACCTGAACCGCGCCGGCACGCCGTTGCTGGAGATCGTGTCCGAGCCGGACATGCGCAGCGCCAAGGAAGCCGTGGCCTACGTCAAGACGATCCACGCGCTGGTGCGCTACCTGGGCATCTGCGACGGCAACATGGCCGAAGGCTCGCTGCGCTGCGACTGCAACGTGTCGGTCCGGCCAAAGGGCCAGGTCGAGTACGGCACCCGCTGCGAGATCAAGAACGTCAACTCGTTCCGTTTCATCGAGAAGGCGATCAACACCGAAGTGCGTCGCCAGATCGAACTGATCGAAGACGGCGGCAAGGTGATCCAGCAAACCCGCCTGTACGACCCGAACAAAGACGAAACCCGCGCCATGCGCAGCAAAGAGGAAGCCAACGACTACCGTTACTTCCCCGATCCGGACCTGTTGCCGGTGGTCATCGAGGACTCGTTCCTCAATGACGTGCGCGCCACCCTGCCGGAATTGCCGCCGCAGAAACGCGAGCGCTTCCAGGCGCAGTTCGGCCTGTCGGTCTACGACGCCAGCGTCCTCGCGTCGAGCCGTGAGCAAGCCGACTACTTTGAAAAAGTCGTGAGCATCGCCGGGGACGCCAAGCTGGCGGCCAACTGGGTGATGGTGGAATTGGGCAGCCTGCTGAACAAACAGGGCCTGGAAATCGACGAAGCACCGGTCTCGGCCGAGCAGTTGGGCGGCATGCTGCTGCGCATCAAAGACAACACCATCTCCGGCAAAATCGCCAAGACTGTGTTCGAAGCCATGGCCAGCGGTGAGGGCAGCAGCGACGAGATCATCGAGAAGCGCGGCCTCAAGCAAGTCACCGACAGCGGCGCCATCTCGGCGGTGCTCGATGAAATGCTCGCGGCCAACGCGGAGCAGGTCGAACAGTACCGCGCGGCAGACGAAGCCAAGCGCGGCAAGATGTTCGGCTTCTTTGTCGGCCAGGCCATGAAAGCCTCCAAGGGCAAAGCCAACCCGCAACAGGTGAACGAACTGCTGAAAAGCAAGCTCGAAGGCTGATCGCGATGAAAGGGCCGAGTGAGATTTCATGCTCGACTCGGACCTCCTGTGGGAGGGGGCTTGCTCCCGATAGCGGTGATTCAGTCAAAACACCAATGACTGACACACCACTATCGGGAGCAAGCCCCCTCCCACATTTGATAAGGGGATACCTTGAATGAAGCGCTTACTTGGCCTTTTAGCCGTGTTCTCTTTGCTGGCCGGTTGCGCCAGCAGCCTCATCGACCCCAACGGCTACGACGAAACCGGCACCGCGTCTTACTACGGCGCCAAGCACCATGGCAAAAAAACCGCCAGCGGTGAACCTTTCAACCAGAACGCCCTGACCGCCGCCCATCGGCGCCTGCCTTTCGGCACGCAGGTCAAGGTGACCAATCTCGATACCGACAAGTCCGTGGTGGTACGTATCAATGATCGCGGCCCGCACACCCGTGGGCGGCTGATCGATCTGTCGCGCCAGGCCGCCGCGCAACTGGGCATGCTGAGCAGCGGCACCGCACGGGTTCGTGTGCAAGCCCTGAGCATTTGACGACGGAGCCCTGGCCATTTTCGGATTAACCGCCCTCTCGCCCTGGAGCCTGATCGAATTGATCAGCGGCCTGCTGCTGCTGATCGTCGGCGCCGAAATCCTGGTGCGCGCCGCGGTGCGCCTGGCTGCCAGCCTCAAGGTCCGCCCGCTGATCATCGGCCTGACGATCGTCGCCTTCGGCAGCAGTGCGCCGCAGATGACCGTCAGCCTGCAAGCCACCCTCGCCGGCAATACCGACATTGCCGTGGGCAGCGTGATCGGCAGCAGCATTTTCAACATCCTCGTCACCCTGGGCCTGTCGGCGCTGATCATTCCGCTGCGGGTCTCGCGGCAACTGGTGCGCCTGGATATCCCGGTGATGATCCTCGCCGGCCTGCTGGTGTTTACCCTGGCGGCCAATGAAGAACTGACGCCACTCGACGGTTCGCTGCTGCTCGCGGCCCTGCTGGCCTACCTCGGCGTGCTGCACTACCAGACCCGCCATTCACGGCGCCCGCGCACACTGGACACGGTGGCCAAGGCGCCCTGGTTGAGCAGCGTATTGCTGATGTTCGGCGGCTTGCTGGTGCTGGTGCTGGCCGGGCATTTGTTGCTGGGTGCGGCGGTGGATGTGGCGAGCGACCTGGGCCTGTCGGAACGCATCATCGGCTTGACGCTGATCGGCGTCGGCACTTCACTGCCGTGCCTGGCCACCTCGCTGATCGCGGCCCTGCGCGGTCAGCGGGATATCGCCGTGGGTAACGTGATCGGCAGCAACTTGTTCAACCTGCTGGGCGTACTGGGGCTGACCGCCCTGCTCGCGCCCTCGCCGCTGTCGGTGTCGCCCAATGCCCTGGATTTCGACCTGCCGGTGATGCTCGGCGTGGTGGTGTTGTGCCTGCCGGTGTTTTATACCGGCTACCGCGTGACCCGTGCCGAAGGCCTGGTGCTGCTGGGCTTGTACCTGGCGTATGGGCTGCATGTGATGGCGTTCACCACCGGCATGGGCCTGGCCAACAAACTTGAACAACTGATGCTGTATTACGTCCTGCCAGTGCTGGTGGCTTTCCTGTTGTTCAGCACGCTGCGAGCCTGGCGCCGCCAACACAAGAGGGAATCGCAATGACCGATCAGAAAAAGCCCGGAGTTGAAATGCGTCGTCAGGTGATGGGCGATGCGTTCGTCGATCGCGCCCTGGGCAACGCCACCGAATTCACCCAGCCGCTGCAGGACTTCGTCAACGAACATGCCTGGGGCAGCGTGTGGAACCGCGAAGGCTTGCCGCTGAAGACGCGCAGCCTGATCACCCTCGCCGCCCTCACCGCGCTCAAGTGCCCGCAGGAACTCAAAGGCCATGTGCGCGGCGCGCTGAACAATGGCTGCACCGTCGAAGAAATCCGCGAAGCGCTGCTGCATTGCGCGGTGTATGCCGGTGTGCCGGCGGCGATCGAGGCGTTTCGCGCGGCGCAGGAAGTGATTGAGGCGTATCAGGCGGACAAGCAGTGATGGTCAGGTAGCTATCACCGGCACAGCTCAGATCCACCCGCCCGCCTGCAACACAAAAATCCCGATATTCGTGGTCACCGCCGCCATCAAGGTGGTGATCACGATAATCGCCGCCGCCAGCTCATGATTCCCCTGCGCCGCCCTGGCCATCACAAAGCTCGCGGCCGCCGTCGGTGCGCCGAAGTACAGGAACAGAATCCCCAGTTCCGGCCCGCGAAACCCGAGCAACCACGCCCCCAGGGTGGCGACCACCGGCAGCCAGACCATCTTCATCAAGCTCGCGCTCAGCGCCATGTTGCCGCTCTTGCGCAACGCCGCCAGCGACAAGGTGCCGCCGATGCAGATCAGCGCCAACGGCAACGTCATGTCGGCCAGGTACTGCGCGGATTTTTCCAGCCAGCCCGGCAAGCCGATCTGGAAATAGGCGAACGGCGCGGCCGCAATCACGCTGATGATCAGCGGGTTGGCCAGCACACTTTTGCAGATGCTCCACGGGTCGGACTTGATCACCGGGCTGTACACCGCCAGCACAATGGTCGACAGCGTGTTGTAGAACAGGATCACCAGCGCCGCGAGGATCGCGCCGAGGGAGATGCCGTAATCACCGTACATACTGGCCGCCAGCGCCAGGCCGATCACCCCGTTGTTGCCGCGAAACGCGCCCTGGGTGTAGATGCCCCGGTCTTCACGCTTGCAGCGCAAAATCGCCCAGCCCCAGGCCAGGGCAAAGCTCAACAGCGTGGCGACGGCGAAGTAGATCAGCAAACCCGGCTTGAGCGCCGAATGCAGATCGGCATGCAGGATGCCGAGAAACAGCAGCGCCGGCATGGTGACGTTGAACACCAGGGACGATGCCGTGTGGATAAAGCTGTCGTTGATCCAGTTGATGCGCTTGAGCAGCACACCGAGGAACAACATGGCAAACACCGGCGCGGTGATGGTGAGGGTGGTAAGGAAGATAGCCAGCATGCCGGGGAGAACCTTGGTGGGCGTCGTTAGGGGGCTAATGATAAGCCATACGGCCCAATGGCGCCTGATAGACCGCTATCGGGGGCAAGCCCCCTCCCACATAGGGTCGCCGCTATCGGGGGCAAGTCGAGTCGTCGCACCGCCCCTCCCACACTGAATCTGCGTCAGACACACAACGGATGAACACCGCAGACCCTATGTGGGAGGGGGCTTGCCCCCGATAACGGCGACTCGGTCTCAGGTAATCGGCGCCGGGTTGAACAACGTAATGTCGTTATGCAGCTTGTGCTGCTCCGCCCACGTCTGCTTCCTGCCGCTGGCTACATCCAGGTAGAAGTGGAACAACTCCCACCCCAACTCCTCAATGCTCGCACGCCCGGTGGCGATGCGCCCGGCGTCGATATCGATCAGGTCCGGCCAGCGCTGCGCCAGCTCCGTGCGGGTCGAGACCTTCACCACCGGCGCCATCGCCAGCCCGTAAGGCGTGCCACGCCCGGTGGTGAACACATGCAGGTTCATCCCCGCCGCCAGTTGCAAGGTGCCGCACACGAAGTCGCTGGCCGGCGTGGCGCAAAAGATCAGGCCTTTGCCCTTGAAGCGTTCACCCGGGCCGAGCACGCCGTTGATCGCGCTGCTGCCGGACTTGACGATGGAGCCCAGGGACTTCTCGACAATGTTCGACAACCCGCCCTTCTTGTTCCCCGGCGTGGTATTGGCGCTGCGATCCGCCTCGCCCTTGGCCAGATAACGGTCGTACCAGTCCATTTCCCGTACCAGTTCCTCGGCGATTTCCTTGGTTTGCGCACGAGAAGTCAGCAGGTAGATGGCATCACGCACCTCCGTGACTTCGGAAAACATCACCGTCGCCCCCGCTCGCAGCAACAAGTCCGAAGCGAACCCCAGCGCCGGATTGGCGGTGATGCCGGAAAACGCATCACTGCCGCCGCACTGCATACCCAGGATCAGCTCGGACGCCGGCACGGTTTCCCGGCGGCGCTGGTCGAGCTTCTTCAGGCGCACCTCGGCCAGGGCCATGATCTGCTCGATCATCTCGCTAAACCCGTGGCTGGAATCCTGCAGGCGATACAGCCACGGCTCGCTCAGGTCGACGGAGCTGTCGTTGTCGTGCATCACCTGCCCGGCCTGCAATTTCTCGCAGCCCAGGCTGATCACCAGGGCTTCGCCCCCCAGGTTCGGGTTGCGCGCCAGGTTGCGCACGGTGCGGATCGGGATATACGCATCCGTCGCGGTGATCGCCACCCCGCAGCCGTAGCTGTGGGTCAGCGCCACCACGTCATCGACATGCGGGTACTTGGGCAGCAACTCGTCCTTGATGCGCTTGACCGCATGGTCCAGCACACCGGTGACGCACTGCACGGTGGTGGTGATGCCGAGGATATTGCGCGTGCCCACGGTGCCGTCGGCATTGCGATAGCCCTCGAAGGTAAAGCCTTCCAGCGGCGCCTGGGCCGCTGGCACCTCGGTGGACAGCGGCAAGCTGTCCAGCGGCGGCGCGGTGGGCATGCGCAGTTGATCTTCCTGCACCCAACTGCCGCGTGGAATCGGCGCCAGGGCGTAACCGATGGTTTGGCCGTAGCGAATGATCCGACCGCCTTCGGGGATATCTTCGAGGGTCACTTTGTGGCTTTGTGGAATGAAATCCACGGTCACCAGGCCGTCCGGGAACTCGGTCCCGGCCGGTACACCCTGGTCATTGACCACGATCACCACGTTGTCGCGCTCGTGCAAACGAATCGAGCGCGGCGAGTCGGCATGTTCAATCAACTGCATCACACGGCCCCTTCAGGAATGCGCTTGGGTAAGGTTGGTCAACTCAGGCCCTTGGCTTGGCGGCTCTTTGAGCACCACGCGTTTGATCGGGCCGACAATCACCAGGTAACTGAACACGGCCACCAGCGCGTTCGCGCCGACAAACACCAGCGCCCATTTGAACGAACCGGTGGTGCTGATGATGTAACCGATGACAATCGGCGTGGTGATCGACGCCAGGTTACCGAAGGTGTTGAACAGGCCGCCACTGAGCCCGGCGATCTGTTTCGGCGAGGTGTCGGACACCACCGCCCAGCCCAGTGCGCCAACGCCTTTGCCGAAGAAGGCCAAGGCCATGAAGCCCACCACCATCCACTCGATATCCACGTAGTTGCAGGCCACGATGCTGCTGGAGATCAGCAGGCCGCCAATGATCGGCGCCTTGCGGGCGAAGGTCAGGGAATGACCTTTGCGCAGCAGGTAGTCGGAGATCACCCCGCCCAATACACCGCCGATAAACCCGCAGATCGCCGGCAATGAGGCAATGAACCCGGCCTTGAGAATAGTCATGCCGCGGTCCTGCACCAGGTACACCGGGAACCAGGTCAGGAAGAAGTAGGTGATGCCGTTGATGCAGTACTGGCCCAGGTACACGCCGAGCATCATGCGGTTGGTCAGCAACTGGCGGATGTAATCCCACTTCGGACCGTCGGTTTTCTTACCCTTGCCCTTGTCCTGGTCCATATCGACCATCGCACCGTTGGCCGCGATGTGATTGAACTCGGCTTCGTTGATCAGCGGATGCTGGCGCGGGCTGTGGATAACTTTCAGCCAGACCAGCGAGAACAGGACGCCGATCACGCCCATCACGATAAACACGTGCTGCCAGCCGAAGCTGTAGACGATCCAGCCCATCAGCGGCGCGAACAGCACCGTGGCGAAGTACTGCGCCGAGTTGAAGATCGCCGAGGCCGTGCCGCGTTCGGCGGTGGGGAACCAGGCGGCCACGATGCGCGCGTTACCCGGGAAGGACGGCGCTTCGGCCAGGCCCACCATAAAGCGCAGCATGAACAGCGCCACGACTGCCGTGGAGACACCGAACTCACCGACATAGCCTTGCAATATGGTGAACAGTGACCAGGTGAAGATGCTCAGGGCATAGACTTTTTTCGAGCCGAACCGATCGAGCAGCCAGCCGCCGGGGATTTGCCCGGCCACGTAGGCCCAACCGAATGCAGAGAAGATGTAACCGAGGGTGACCGCGTCGATGCCGAGGTCTTTTTGCAGGCTGGAACCCGCAATTGCGATGGTGGCCCGGTCGGCATAGTTGATCGTGGTCACCAGAAACAGCATGAGCAGGATCAAATAGCGGACATGGGTCGGCTTGGTCGCTTGCATGTAGAAGTACTCCCACTAATTATTTTTTTTGCGGGTGATATTTATGTGTCGCTGGACGCCGCCCCTGTAGGAGCGAGCTTGCTCGCGAAAAACTCAAAGGCACCGCGTGCCCCCCTGAATACCTGCGTATTCGTTGAAATTTTTCGCGAGCAAGCTCGCTCCTACAGTGTTACGAACCGATGTAGCTGGTTTTCGCCACGGTGTAGAACTCTTGCGCATAGCGACCTTGCTCGCGAAAAACTCAAAGGCACCGCGTGCCCCCTGAATGCCTGCGTATTCGTTGAAATTTTTCGCGAGCAAGCTCGCTCCTACAGTGTTACGAACCGATGTAGCGGGTTTTCACCACGGTGTAGAACTCTTGCGCATAGCGAGCTTGCTCACGCGAACCGTAGGATGAACCTTTACGACCACCGAACGGAACGTTGTAGGAGCGAGCTTGCTCGCGAAAAACTCAAAGGCACCGCGTGCCCTCTGAATGCCTGCGTATTCGTTGAAATTTTTCGCGAGCAAGCTCGCTCCTACAGTGTTACGAACCGATGTAGCTGGTTTTCACCACGGTGTAGAACTCTTGCGCATAGCGACCTTGCTCACGCGAACCGTAGGATGAACCTTTACGGCCACCGAACGGAACGTGATAATCCACGCCGGCAGTCGGCAGGTTGACCATCACCATCCCGGCCTGGGAGTGGCGCTTGAAGTGGTTGGCGTATTTCAGCGAGGTGGTGGCGATGCCCGCCGACAAACCGAACTCGGTGTCGTTGGCCATGGCCAGCGCCGCCTCGTAGTCCGCCACGCGCACCACGTTGGCCACCGGGCCGAAGATCTCTTCGCGGCTGATCCGCATGGCCGCCTCGCTGTCGGCGAACAGCGTCGGCGCCAGGTAGTAGCCTTCGGTGTCGCAGGTCACCAGGCCGCCACCGCTCACCAGCCGCGCACCTTCGCTCTGGCCAATGTCGATGTATTTCAAGTCCTGGTCCAACTGGGCCTGGGAGACGACCGGGCCGATGTCGGTGCCGCTTTTCAACGCGTGGCCGACCTTGATCGACTTCATGCGCTCGGCCATGGCCGCGACGAACTGATCGTGAATACCAGCGGTGACGATCAAGCGGCTGGAGGCGGTGCAACGCTGGCCGGTGGAATAGAACGCGCTCTGTACCGACAGCTCGACGGCTTGCTTGAGGTCGGCGTCATCGAGAACGATCTGCGGGTTCTTGCCGCCCATTTCCAACTGCACCTTGGCCTGGCGCGAGACACAGCTGACCGCGATCTGACGCCCGACGCCGACCGAACCGGTGAAGCTGATGCCGTCGACTTTCGGGCTGTTGACCAACACATCGCCCACCACCCGCCCGCTGCCCATCACCAGGTTGAACACACCGGCGGGGAAACCGGCGCGGGAGATGATTTCTGCCAGGGCCCAGGCACAGCCCGGCACCAGCTCCGCCGGCTTGATCACCACGCAGTTGCCGTAGGCCAGGGCCGGAGCGATTTTCCACGCGGGGATGGCAATCGGGAAGTTCCACGGGGTGATCAGGCCGACCACGCCGAGGGCTTCGCGGGTGACTTCGACATTGACGCCCGGTCGCACCGACGGCACGTAGTCGCCGGACAGGCGCAGGCACTCGCCGGCGAAGAACTTGAAGATATTACCGGCGCGGGTCACTTCGCCAATGGCTTCAGGCAGGGTCTTGCCCTCTTCCCGAGCCAGCAGCGTGCCGAGCTCTTCGCGCCGGGCGAGGATTTCGCTGCCGACTTTATCGAGTGCGTCGTGGCGAGCCTGGATACCGGACGTCGACCAGGCCGGGAACGCAGCGCGGGCGGCATCGATGGCAGCGTTGACCTGGACGACATCCGCCTTGGCATATTCGCCAATGACATCGGACAACTCCGACGGGTTGAGGTTGACGCAATAATCAGCGCCAGCCACCCATTGGCCGTTGATGTAGTTTTCAAAACGTTTGGCTTGGGACACGAATCTTCTCCTGACGCAAAAGGCCGCTGATTGCTCAGCGGCCTTATAGATAAGTTATTGCGGGCCTTGCTTGTCGATCAGCGCGGCCAGGGCTTCGTATTCTTCCGGCAGCAGATCGGTCAGTGGCGTGCGAACCGGGCCGGCGTCATAGCCGACGATTTTGGCGCCCGCCTTGACGATGCTCACCGCGTAGCCGGCCTTGCGGTTACGGATGTCCAGGTACGGCAGGAAGAAGTCATCGATGATCTTGCCGACGGTGGCGTGATCGTCGCGGGCGATGGCGTGATAGAAATCCATCGCAGTTTTCGGGATGAAGTTGAACACCGCCGAGGAATACACCGGCACGCCCAGGGCCTTGTAGGCAGCGGCGTAAACCTCTGCAGTCGGCAGGCCGCCCAGGTAGCTGAAACGGTCGCCCAGACGACGGCGGATCGACACCATCAATTCAATGTCACCCAGGCCGTCCTTGTAGCCGATCAGGTTCGGGCAACGTTCGGCCAGGCGCTCCAGCAAAGGCGCAGTCAGGCGGCAGACGTTGCGGTTGTAAACCACCACGCCGATCTTGACCGACTTGCACACCGCTTCCACGTGGGCGGCAACCCCGTCCTGGCTGGCTTCGGTCAAATAGTGCGGGAGCAGCAGCAAGCCTTTGGCACCGAGACGCTCGGCTTCCTGAGCGTATTCGATGGCCTGGCGGGTCGAACCGCCGACACCGGCGAGGATCGGCACGCTGGTGGCGCAGGTATCCACCGCGGTCTTCACAACCTGGGAATATTCGCTGGCCGCGAGGGAGAAAAACTCACCGGTGCCGCCGGCGGCGAACAGCGCAGTGGCGCCGTAGGGAGCCAGCCACTCCAGACGTTTGATATAGCCGGCCTGGTGAAAATCACCCTGGGCGTTGAAATCGGTCACGGGAAAAGACAGCAGACCGTGAGAGAGGATGGACTTCAGTTCTTGTGGATTCATTATTCGAACACCCTGGGCAAAGACTTTCTGGCGAAAGGTTGTTGTTGGTTTTGCTTATGTCATACGTCATCGTACAACTATAAAATATTTCGTCAACTGCAATTCATCGAACCGCCTGTTGAGAGAGAGCGCATTGACGTAGGAGTTTTTTCCTCTATGTTCGAATAGCTGTATATGCATACAGCAATAAAGGAAGATTCCTACGACATAGCAAGGAGCTAACATGTCCGGTCTTGAACTCGCAGCACCCGCAAAAAACCTACCTTCCCTGCGTTTCGAAGGCGGTGAACACACTGCCATCGGCGACGACACACTGTTGCGCTTCGCCAAAGACGCCCCGGCGATTGCCGCCCGACTCGTCGAGCTGCACCTGCCCAACGGCCTGGCGCTGACTTACGGGCAAGTGATCGCCCTGGGCGGTGACTTTTATGGCATCCCCGGCCAACCCATCAGTGATGGCGCCTCGCCTGCCGAACGCGTGCAACGCTTTAACGCCGCATTCAACTCACTGGCAGGACTGCCGGCGTCACGGGAGGAAGCACACAAGATCCTGGCGGTGATGCAAAAGGAGATCAACGCGGTCAACCAGGCGATCAAGGACGGCAAATCCGCCCACGACGCCTACGCCTTGCTCGGAGATACGTTGTCTGAAGAGTGGAACCGCATCACCGGCGGCGGCAGCGCGGTCTCGGCACTGTTCCCCCTGGGCCGCTACTTGAAGCTGGCGGCGGACAACGCCGACCACTTTGGCGAATGGGCGTTGTCGGCTTACCTGGCCGGGCATACGGCGGCGCTGCAACAAGCCGTCATCGCCCATCAAAGCGGCACCGACCAGGCGCTGGAGCTGGCCTATGCGATGAACAGTTTTGCCGATCACTTCTTGACCGATCTGTTTTCCGCCGGCCACCTGCGCGTGCCGCGCAAACAGCTGGCCGCCGTGGTGACGCCTGGGGAGCTGGGCTCGCTGATCAGTCGCTTCATGCACGATGAAGACAGCAAGTTCGGGCTCAAGGTGCGCAATGCAGTCGGTGACGAATGGCATGCCTACGGCGATAAACGCTATTTCGACGCCGGCGACGCGGCCAACCGGGCGCAGGTCAAACGCGCCGTGCAGGCGTCGGCCGATGAGGTCTTCGACGCGTTTATCAGCGGTGTCGCGCCCTCCCCGGCCACCTTCAAGGCGCCGCTGTATGTGCCGGACCTGAATGCAGCACAGAACCCGGCGAATAACTTTTCGCCGCTGTTCAAGATGGAAGGCGACAAGGTACTGCGCCGCAAGGACGTGAATGACCTGAACGACAAACACTGGACCGCTGATTGGTGGGGGTGGAGTACGTACTTGCTGCTGAAGGACTACACACCCAATACGCCGGCTTGAGCCGTACCGTTTGTCGTGACTGTGATTTCTAACAGTTACGCCGATTTTCAACGAGGGCGATAACCCCGCATAGGAGCCAGGCTCTCTGGCTTCTGTGCAAAGGAGCACTCAATCATGGCCATTAAAGCCCCAAGCCTTGTCGGCGGCGACGCTTCTTGCCCGGCTCAAGTGAGCCTGGCAAGCGGCGCACGCATAGAGTTTTCCATCCCCGAGCCCAATGAGGTTTCCGCAAGCGCCCAGGTATCTATCATCGTAGGACCGGACCCCGAGTCCCCGGAAGCTGAAGGGCAGGAAAAGAACGCCGGACAGTACGACCCCAACAAGGAAGATTACGTGAAGGAGTCGAATCTCAAGCTCGATATCGCTGCCGATGACTTGAAGAAATTCGTCAACCAAACGGTGCAGGTGCGATACGCGATAAACAGCGAATCGGGAAGGTTCTATTCTGATCCGTTGATGATAACGGTCTTGCAGTGACACAGCGCTTATCCGCACCGCATCGCTCTCGTCGCAGGCACCAGACCTGCCCCGGGGACGTGTCTGGACCGGTATTCACGGCCGTTTGCGCATGCAGATAAAGCAACACTCCACCTTTCAACACTGGCGTGTGAAGACCATGAAATACGAGCTCAATATGCCGGACGGCAAAAAAAAGCAGATCACCTTTGATGGCGTGATTTACAAAGGAGACATTCTCGAATTTGAAGGTGCCGCTACCCAATACGAGGTAGTTAAACGATTCCTCACCGTCCCGTTCGATCTTAACGAGCCCATCACTGATGTGGCGCTTGAGGTCGTGACCTACCCTTAACCCCGTTGCGCCTCTGCTTCTTCGTGAGCATGGCGCAGCCGCTCGCGACTGTTGGTCAAATGCAAGCGCATCGCCGCCCGCGCCGCGTCCGAATCCTGGCGCGCGATCGCTTCGTAGATTTCTTCGTGCTCGCGGCTCAAGCGCTTCATGTAGTGCTGCTGGTCATCCTGGGCCAGGCGTGCCGAGTTCAGGCGGGTACGCGGAATGATGCTGGTGCCCAGGTGCGTCATGATGTCGGTGAAGTAACGGTTGCCGGTGGACAGGGCAATCTGCAGGTGGAACTGGAAGTCCGACGCCACCGCATCGCCGGCATGGGCGGCGCTTTCATTCAAGGCGTCGAGGGCGGCACGCATGCCGGCCAGTTGTTCGTCGCTGCGGCGCAACGCGGCCAGGCCCGCGGATTCCACTTCCAGGCTGATACGCAGCTCCAGGATCGCCAGCACATCGCGCAGGGTCACGATGGTGGCCGGGTCAATGCGGAAACCGCTGGGGCTTGGCGTATCCAAGACAAAGGTGCCGATACCGTGGCGGGTTTCCACTTGCCCCGCCGCCTGCAAGCGTGAGATGGCTTCACGCACCACCGTGCGGCTGACGCCATGGGCGTCCATGATCGCCGATTCGGTAGGCAGTTTGTCGCCACGCTTGAGTTGGCCGTCGCGGATCTGCTCGGACAACACCGTGACCAATTCCTGGGCAAGGCTGCGGCGCTTGCGGGGAAGACGAGGGGCGGTGTTGGTGTTTTCCATGTTGGGTCATCTTTCTTGGTGAACTGAACAGGCATCATAGCCCATGGCGGTTGTACGATCACCGTTCCAGGCATGACTTTCATCTACAACGGCCAGGCAAAAAAATGCCCCGGCAACCGCCGAGGCATTTTTCAGCCGCGCCCGAAGGCAAAAGCCGCTTACTTCACCACTTTCAGACTCGGCCGGCCGCTTGGACGCGGTGGCTCGGTATCCGGTGGCGGCACATCATCGCCGTCTTCCCCGTCGATCGCTTCGTCATCCTCGAAAGGCGACTCCAGATCGAACACCATGCCTTGGCCATTTTCCCGGGCGTAGATCCCGAGGATGGCACCAATCGGCACGTACAGCGTATGCGGCACACCGCCGAAACGCCCTTCGAAGCTGACGGCCTCGTTGTCCATGTGCAGGTGGCGCACTGCGCTGGGCGATACGTTCAGCACAATCTGCCCGTCGCTGGCAAAACCCTGCGGAACCTGAACCGCAGGAAACTCGGAATTGACCAGCATGTGCGGGGTGCAATCGTTGTCCACAATCCACTCATAGAGCGCGCGAACCAGGTAGGGTCGACTGGAGTTCATCAACGGCTCCTTAAGCCTTAGCGCATATCGCGTTCGACACCAGACAGACTCGCCTGGAAAGCCTCACGCGCAAACTGGCGCTCCATGTAATCAAGCAGCGGCTTGGCCGGCCGCGGCAGTTCAATGCCCATAATCGGCAAGCGCCAGAGTATGGGTAATAGGCAGCAATCCACCAGGCTTTGTTCCTCACTGAGGAAAAAAGGCTTGTCGGCGAACAATGGCGAAACGCCCGTCAGGCTCTCGCGCAATTCCTTGCGCGCCACGACACGGGCCGCCTCTTTGCTGCGCGAATCCAGAATCAAATCCACCAGCCCGCACCAGTCGCGCTGAATCCGATGGATCAGCAGGCGGCTGTTGGCACGCGCCACCGGGTACACCGGCAGCAAAGGCGGATGCGGGTAACGCTCATCCAGATATTCCATCACCACGGTTGACTCCCACAACGCCAGGTCACGATCGACCAGGGTGGGCAAGCTGCCGTAAGGGTTCACTTCGATCAGCTTCGGCGGGTGACGACCCACCTCCACACTGATGATCTCGGCGCTGACACCCTTCTCTGCGAGCACGATGCGTACTCGGTGGGAATAGTGGTCGGCGGGGTCGGAGTAACAGGCCAACCGATTGGTCACGCCCATGGCGGTCCTCCTCGCTTGTTGAAATTATCGAAAGCTCAAAAACGAGCGCGCCCAGAGAGCATCTCAGTAGTACCTGATGACCAGGTCGCTACGGGTTAGAGATGCCGCTGGGCGCGCAAGATTAACAGCAATTGCTTACGGTTGGATCAATGCACATCCTTCCAGTATTCGCGCTTGAGCAGATAAGCGAATACGAAGAAGAAAGCCAGGTACAGCAAGACATACGTACCAATGCGCTGGTGCTGCAGTTTGACCGGGTTGGCCGAGTAGGCCAGGAAGGTCACGAGATTCTTGACCTTCTCGTCGAACTGCTCTTCGTTCAGCGCGCCGGACTTGGGCACGATGGTCAGTTGATCGCACGCTTCATGTGTCAGCGGCGTGCCGGTCAACGGGTCAAATTGCTTCTTGCCGCCCTCGACTACCTGAACCTGCTTGCATCCTATCACTTGGCGACCCTGCAGGCCGACCAGAACGTTAGGCATACCGACGTTCGGGAACACCACGTTGTTCACGCCCCATGGACGCGCAGGGTCTTCGTAGAAGGATTTCAGGTAGCCGTAGAGCCAATCGGTGCCGCGAACCCGCGCCACCAAAGTCAGGTCGGGCGGCGCAGCGCCGAACCAGTTCTTGGCGTCCGCTGGCTGCATGCCGATATTCATGTGGTCGCCAATCTTGGCGCCGGTGAACACCAGCTTGTCGAGCATCACCTCGTGCGGGATGCCCAGGTCATCGGCAACACGCTCGTAACGCTGGAACTTGGCGCTGTGGCAACCCATGCAATAGTTGGCGAACGTGCGTGCGCCGTCCTGCATGGCCGCTTTGTCAGACACGTCGATAGCGACTTTTTCCAACTCAGGGCCTTGCTCGGAAGCGAAGGACAGTAGCGGCAGCGCCGCAAGCATCAATGCAACGAATAATTTTTTCATCAGCCAGTCACCCTTTCCGGAACCGGTTTGGTCTTCTCTAGCCGGGTATAGAACGGCATCAGAATGAAGTAGGCGAAGTACAGGAAGGTGCAGACCTGCGACAGCAACGTGCGCTCAGGGGTTGGCGCCAGGACGCCCAGTACACCCAGGATCACGAACGCAATGCAGAACACCCACAGCCAGATCTTGCTCAGCCAGCCCTTGTAGCGCATGGACTTGACCGGGCTTCGGTCGAGCCAAGGCAGCACGAACAGCACCGCGATGGCCGCACCCATGGCGATTACGCCCATGAGCTTGTCGGGGATCGCCCGCAAGATCGCGTAGAACGGCGTGAAGTACCAGACCGGGGCAATATGCACAGGTGTCTTGAAGGCGTTGGCCTGTTCGAAGTTAGGTTTTTCCAGGAAATAACCACCCATCTCCGGGAAAAAGAACACGATCGAGCAGAACACGAACAGGAACACGACGACACCGACAATGTCTTTCACGGTGTAGTACGGGTGGAACGGGATGCCATCCAGCGGGATGCCGTTCTCGTCCTTGTGCTTCTTGATGTCCACACCGTCGGGGTTGTTGGAACCCACTTCGTGCAGCGCCAGGATGTGCAGCACCACCAGGCCGAGAATCACGATCGGCAAGGCCACTACGTGCAAGGCGAAGAAGCGGTTCAGGGTGATGCCCGAGATCAGGTAGTCACCACGGATCCACTGCGTCAGGTCGTTGCCGATCACTGGGATCGCGCCGAACAGCGAGATGATCACCTGGGCGCCCCAGTACGACATCTGGCCCCACGGCAGCAGGTAGCCCATGAAGGCTTCAGCCATCAGCGCCAGGTAGATCAGCATGCCGAACACCCACACCAGCTCACGAGGCTTCTGGTACGAACCGTAGAGCAAACCACGGAACATATGCAGGTAGACCACGATGAAGAACGCCGAGGCGCCGGTGGAGTGCAACAGGCGCAGGATCGAGCCGTACTCGACGTCACGCATGATGTATTCGACGGAAGCGAATGCCTCCTCCGCCGAAGGGGTGTAGCTCATGGTCAGCCAGACGCCGGTGACGATCTGGTTGACCAGCACCAGCAGTGCCAGGGAGCCGAAGAAGTAGAAGAAGTTGAAGTTTTTTGGCGCGTAATACTTGCTGAGATGGTCTTCCCACATTTTGGTGGCGGGGAAGCGCGCATCCACCCAATCCATGAACTTACTCATCACGCGTTCTCCTTGTCGAGGCCAATGACAATGATGTCGTTAGATTCGTAGTTATGCGGAGGCACGGGTAGGTTCAGTGGAGCAGGTTGCGACTTGTAGACGCGTCCGGCCAGGTCGTAGTGCGAACCGTGGCAGGGGCAGAAATAGCCGCCGACCCAATCTTTGCCCAGGTCGACCGGCGCCACTTCAGGGCGGAAAGTAGGTGAGCATCCCAGGTGGGTACACAGCCCGACCAGCAGCAGAATCTCTGGCTTGATCGAACGTGCTTCGTTTTTGGCGTAGGCGGGTTGGTCGGAAAACTCAGATTTGGGGTCAGACAACTGGCCTTCGATCTTTTTCAGATTTCCCAGGATTTCCTCCGTTCGACGAACAATGAAGACCGGCTGACCGCGCCACTCAGCAATCATCTGCTGGCCTGGCTCGATCTTGCTGATATTCACCTTCACCGGTGCACCTGCGGCTTTCGCCTTGGCACTGGGAAACCATGACCCCACGAACGGGACCGCAGCCCCCACCGCTCCTGCAGCACCCACCACGGATGTGGCTGCTACCAAGAAGCGACGCCGGCCTGCATTCACGCCGTCATTGCTCATTCAGTCCTCTCCCATCAGCTTTTTGGCCTGTTAAATCAGGCGTCTACTAAGTATTAAATCTGAACTTATAAAAATTTTGCCGAATGGTAATGAAAAGCCCCACCCCTGACAAGGGAATTACCCGGAGCTCCAGCTCCAAGCCTTGTAGTATAGGGGGTCTACGGCTGTGGCAAGTTGTCACGCCGAAATTTATGCATAAATAGCAGGCAATAAAAAACGCCCAGCTCCGTAAGGAGGCTGGGCGTTTTTGTGCAACGTAAAGCGAATTAACGCTTCGAGTACTGCGGACGCTTACGCGCTTTACGCAGACCGACTTTCTTACGTTCAACTTCACGAGCATCACGAGTCACGAAGCCAGCTTTGCGCAGAGCGCCACGCAGGGTTTCGTCGTACTGCATCAGAGCGCGAGTGATACCGTGGCGGATTGCGCCAGCTTGACCACTTACACCGCCACCGATAACGGTGACGTAGATGTCGAACTTTTCAACAGTCTCGGTCAATTCCAGCGGCTGACGAACTACCATGCGGGCAGTTTCGCGGCCGAAGAAGTTGTCCAGAGTGCGGTTGTTGATCGAGATGTTACCAGTGCCCGGACGCAGGAAAACGCGTGCGGTTGCGGTTTTGCGACGGCCAGTGCCGTAATTTTGAGTCGCCGACATAATGAACTATTCCGTTAAAACTTCAGTTCTTGGGGCTGCTGAGCAGCATGAGGGTGAGCAGCGCCCGCATAGACTTTCAGCTTGCGAAACATATCGCGACCCAGTGGGCCCTTCGGCAGCATGCCTTTAACCGCGATTTCAATCGGGGCCTCAGGCTTCTTGGCGATCAGACCTTCGAAATTGGAAGACTTGATGCCGCCTGGGAAACCGGAGTGACGGTAGTACATTTTGTCTTGCGCTTTGTTGCCGGTAACACGTACCTGCTCAGCGTTGATGATCACGATGTAGTCACCGGTGTCAACGTGAGGGGTGTATTCAGGCTTGTGCTTGCCACGCAGACGGCTGGCGACTTCAGTGGCCAGACGACCCAGAGTCTGACCAGCGGCGTCGACGACAAACCAGTCGCGCTGAACTGTTTCCGGTTTTGCAGTAAAAGTTGTCATTCTTTAATAGCCTCAGGGGCCGCCCTGTAAATTAGACGGCGGATCTTACTGAATAGTGCGTACTTTGACAAGTCAAAGGCAGCCGGATACAGACGCTATCGGGGGCTCGGGTCGGCGCGTCCGTTCAACGGCAAGATTCTTCGGCAGGCGGCGCATCACTTCCACTGCAGAAAGAGGTGGGCAATTATGCAGATTGCGAAAAAAAATTCAACCTGCTTTTATGATTGTTTTCCCCGAAGGAGCACCCGATGGATTATCGACAGCTGGGCCGTACCGATCTGCACGTAAGCGCGATAGCCTTGGGCACCATGACCTGGGGCGAGCAGAACAGCGAGGCAGAGGCCTTCGCGCAGATCGAACGGGCCAAGGCCGCGGGGATCAACTTCCTCGACACGGCGGAAATGTACCCGGTGCCACCCAAGGCCGACACCTATGCCACCACCGAGCGCTACATCGGGAATTACTTCAAAAGCCGCGGCGACCGCGCCGACTGGATTCTCGCCAGCAAGATCGCCGGCCCCGGCAACACCATCGACTATATCCGCGGCGGCCACCTGCGCCACAACCGCCAGCACATCGTCGAAGCCCTGGATGCGAGCCTCAAGCGCCTGCAGACCGACTGGATCGACCTCTACCAGTTGCACTGGCCGGAGCGCAGCACCAACTTCTTCGGCCAGCTGGGCTACAAGCACAAGGACGAAGACGACCTGACGCCGCTGGAGGAAACCCTCGAAGCGCTGGACGCGCAGGTGAAGGCCGGCAAGATCCGCCACATCGGTCTGTCCAACGAAACGCCGTGGGGCACCATGAAGTTCCTCGCCCTGGCCGAAGCCCGCGGCTGGACCCGCGCGGTGTCGATCCAGAACCCCTACAACCTGCTCAACCGCAGCTTTGAAGTGGGCCTGGCGGAAATCGCCATTCGCGAACAGTGCGGTCTGCTGGCTTATTCGCCCCTGGCATTCGGCATGCTCAGCGGCAAATACGAAGGCGGTGCGCGCCCGGCAAAAGCCCGCCTGACCGAATACAGCCGCTTCAGCCGCTATTTCAACCCGCAGTCGGAAGCAGCGTGCAGCCGTTATGTGGCCCTGGCCCGCGAACACGGCCTGGACCCGGCGCAGATGGCGTTGGCGTTCGTCACGCAACAGCCGTTCGTGACCAGCAACATCATTGGTGCGACGAGCCTGGAGCAACTGGACAGCAACCTTGCCAGCGCTGACCTGAAACTGTCGAAAGAGGTGCTGGAGGGGATTGAGGCGATTCAGAAGGATCATCCTAATCCAGCACCTTGATTGATCGCTAGACCGCTATCGGGGGCAAGCCCCCTCCCACACTTAGCCGTGTGAACCCAGTAAAACGTGGGAGGGGGCTTGCCCCCGATGAGGCTCTCAGCCACACCATCGAAATCAAAGCGCCCGCGCGATAATCTCCTTCATGATCTCATTGGTCCCCGCATAAATCCGCTGCACCCGCGCATCCGCCCAGGCGCGGGCGACCGGGTATTCCCACATGAAGCCGTAGCCGCCGTGCAATTGCACACACTCGTCGAGCACCTTGCATTGCAGGTCCGTGGCCCAGTACTTGGCCATCGCGGCGGTGGGCACGTCGAGCTTGCCCTCCAGGTGCAACGCCAGGCATTTATCGACGAACACGCGGCCGATCTGGATCTCGGTGGCCATCTCCGCCAGTTTGAAGCGGGTGTTCTGGAAATCGGCAATCGCCTTGCCGAAGGCCTTGCGCTCACGGGTGTAATCGAGGGTCCATTGCAGCGCCGCTTCGGCTGACGCCAGCGCGCCAATCGCCACGGTCAAGCGCTCCTGCGGCAGCTCCTGCATCAAGTAGGCGAAGCCCATGCCCGCCTGGCCCAGCAGGTTTTCCTTGGGCACACGGACATCCTGGAAGAACAGCTCCGAAGTGTCCTGGGCCTTCATGCCGACCTTCTCCAGGCGCTTGCCCTTGTCGAAGCCCGGCGTAGCGGCCTCCACCAGGAACAGGCTGGTGCCCTTGGCGCCGGCCTTGGGGTCGGTCTTGGCGACCACGATCACCAGATCGGCGAGAAAACCGTTGGTGATAAAGGTCTTGGAGCCGTTGATCACATACTCATCACCGTCCAGCACCGCCGTGGTCTTGACCCCTTGCAGGTCGGACCCGGCGCCCGGCTCGGTCATGGCGATGGCCGTGACCTTCTCGCCGGAGATCAATTGGGGCAGGTATTGGTGCTTCAGCGCTTCACTGCCGTAATGCAGGATATACGGCGCGACAATGTCCGAATGCAGGGAGAAACCGATGCCGGTCAGGCCCAGGCGGCTGATCTCTTCGATCACCACCGCGCTGTAGAGAAAGTCCGCGCCCAGGCCGCCGTACTCCTCCGGCAGATGGGAACACAACATCCCCGCCTCGCCGGCCTTGTTCCACAGCGCACGGTCGATATAGCCCTGCTTCTCCCATTGCGCATGGAACGGCGCAGCGTCTTTTTCAAGGAAGGTACGCACGCTCTGGCGGAAGAGTTCGTGTTCCGGGCTGAACAACGTTCTGGGGATCATGAGGTCACCTGCGTGGATTGTCGGACAAAGACGAACCACAGAGCCTATGCCGCGAAGGCGTCACAGGACACTGGACACATGCGACAAAAAATAAGACGATCCAGCCGTCTGGTGACCACTTTCCCCTATAAGAATAAATGAAATTATGTCTAACCAAATCTCCACGCCCTTGCGGCGCGTCAGCATTTTGGCCATTGATCGGGTGTTCGCTTCCACCCTCATGCAAGCCAAGGATTTCTTCCACCTCGCCAGCCTGCGTTACGGCAAACAACAAGGCCTGGGCCTGACCCCAGCGTTCGAAACGCGCCTGGTCAGCCCCGACGGGCAATCGGTGCGCAGCTTCAGTGATGTGATCATGCCGGTGGACGGCGGCCTGGAAGACGCCGACATCATCGTGCTGCCGGCCTTCTGGGATGACTTCGATGCCCTGAGTACGCGCTACCCGCAAGTGCTGCCGTGGCTGCGCGAACAGCACGCCCGCGGCGCGGTGCTCTGCGGCGAAGCGACCGGGGTGTTCTGGCTGGCCGAAGCCGGGCTGCTCGATGGCAAGGAGGCGACCACCTACTGGCGTTTCTTCACTGCCTTCAGCGAGCGCTTCCCCAAGGTCCAGCTCAACCAGGACAAGCACCTGACCGACGCCGACAACCTGTACTGCGCCGGCGGCACCACCTCGGCCTGCGACCTCTATATCTATCTGATCGAACGCTTCTGCGGCGCCAACATCGCCCAGGCCGTGGCCCGCGATATTCTTTACGAAGTGCAGCGCAACTATTCGCCGGGACGGATCGGTTTCGGCGGAGGCAGAAGCTGCACCAGGATGTGATCATCCTGCAGATCCAGCACTGGCTCGAAGAGCATTTCGCCGACAAGTTCCGCTTCGAGGACGTGGCCCGGGAGCACGGCATGAGCATCCGCAACTTCATGCGCCGCTTCCAGACCGCCACCGGCGACAAGCCGCTGCATTACCTGCAACGCTTGCGCATCGAGACGGCGAAAGGGCTGCTCTCGGGCAGCCGCAAGAGCATCAAGACCATCAGTTATGAGGTGGGCTACGACGATGCGAGTTTCTTTGCGCGGCTGTTCAGGCAGCACACCGAACTGTCACCGAACCAATACCGCCAGCAATTCCAGCAAGCCGCGTAATCAGGGCTGTACAGAGACAAAATGTGGGAGGGAGCTTGCTCCCGATAGCGGTGTATCAGTCAGTACATCTGGCACTGATACACCGCTATCGGGGGCAAGCCCCCTCCCACACTTTTTACTGCGTCGTGCTTAGGGTTTGTGCGCCCGCGACAGGAACTCGTGGGATTGCATCTCCAGCAGGCGGCTCAGGGTGCGCTGGAATTCGAAGTTCAAGCGACCGCCGGTGTAGAGGTCCTTGAGCTCGACTTCCGCCGAGATGATCAACTTGACGTTGCGGTCATAGAACTCGTCGACCATGTTGATAAAGCGGCGCGCGATGTCGTCGGTGCTGACGCTCATCTGCTCCACGCCACTGAGGATCACGGCGTGGAAGATCTTGCCCAGTTCGATGTAGTCGTTCTGGCTGCGCGGGCCGTCGCACAGTTCGCGGAAGTCGAACCAGGCCACGTCATCGCAGGTACGCAGCGCGATGATTTGGCGGTTTTCGATGATCAACTTGTCGTTTTCCACCGCCTGGGTGCATTCCGGCGTGAGGGCGCGGAAGCTTTTGCGCAGGCTATCTTGCGCCGCGTCGTTGAGCGGGAAGTGGAACAACTCCGCTTGCTCCAGGTGCCGCAGGCGGTAATCGACGCCGCTGTCGACGTTGACGATCTCGGTGTTCTGCTTGATCAGCGCAATGGCTGGCAGGAAGCGCGCGCGTTGCAGGCCGTCCTTGTACAGGCCATCGGGCACGATGTTCGAGGTGGCGACCAGGGTCACGCCGTTCTTGAACAGCTCTTCCATCAGGGTGCCGAGGATCATGGCGTCGGTGATGTCGGAGACGAAGAACTCATCGAAGCAGATCACCCGCGCCTCTGCGGAGAACCGCTTGGCGATGATGGTCAACGGGTTTTTCTCGCCCGGCAGGGTTTTCATCTCTTCATGGACGCGCTTCATGAAGCGGTGGAAGTGCGTGCGGACCTTTTCCTTGAACGGCAGCGCTTCGAAGAAGGTGTCCACCAGGTAGGTCTTGCCGCGACCCACGCCGCCCCAGAAGTACAGGCCCTTGACCGGCGTGCGATCTTTCTTGCCAAACAGCTTGCCGAGCATCCCTGGCTTACTCTGCGAGGCCGCGACCAGGTCTTCGTACAGACGCTGCAAATGACGCACCGCCGTTTCCTGGGCCGCGTCATGGAAGAATTCAGGGCGTTTCAGATCAGCTTGATATCGTTCTAGGGGCGTCATAATTTCGTTAGCAAGGCAACAAAAACGGGCCGTCACTGTAACGACGGCCCTGGATAATGGCAATCAACCCTTGGTCGGGTTAATCCTCGAGGGGGGTCAGCGCAACGCGCAAGGCGGCGATGGCGGCATCGCGCGACGCGGTGTCGGCGAATGGCGCGCTGTCGGCAACCGCAGCGTCGTCCAGCCATACGCTGAAGCTCAGGGCTTCAGGGCGCACGTCCAGCGCGGCGCCGCTTTGCAATTGCTTGGTCACCGCGCCCGCCGCCTTGCCGTCGGCAAAGTTGCGCGACAGCAGCAGTTGCTCGCCATCGGCCGCCAGCAGGCGGAAGCGGAAGCTGCCGTCGTCTTCGCGGAAACTCACGAAGCGCGCGGCTTTCGCGGCCTTTTTCTTGGTACTGACCGGCGCCGCGGCCTGGTTGACGAACGAACGCAGGCCAACGGCCTCACGCAGCTCGGCGAGGAACGGCGCGGCCACGGCGCGGGCTTTTTGGGCGCCGATCAGCAGCAGGTCTTCCATGTCCGCCGGGCGCGACATCAATTGGTGGTAACGCTCACGGGCTTCACCCAGTTGCCCGTCCAGCAGTTGGAACAGACGGTTCTTCGCCTCGCCCCAGCCCAGGCCTTGCAGCAACTCGGCGCGGAATTCCTGTTCCTGGGCCTTGCTGGCAAACGCCTGGTACAGGGTGAACAGGTGCGAATTGTCCGGGTCCTTGGCTTCGCCGGGCGCGCGGGAGTCGGTGACGATCCGCGAGATCGCGTCTTTCATGTCCTTGGCGCTGGTGAACAACGGGATGGTGTTGTCGTAGCTCTTCGACATCTTGCGACCGTCCAGGCCCGGCAAGGTGGCGACGCTTTCTTCGATCACCGCCTCGGGCAGGGTGAAGAACTCTTTACCGTTGCCGAACAGGTGGTTGAAGCGCTGGCCGATGTCGCGGGCCATTTCCACGTGCTGGATCTGGTCGCGGCCCACCGGCACCTTGTGCGCGTTGAACATCAAAATGTCCGCCGCCATCAGCACCGGGTAGCTGTACAGGCCCATGGTGATGCCCGCATCCGGGTCTTCGCCGTTTTCCACGTTCTTGTCCACCGACGCCTTGTAGGCATGGGCGCGGTTGAGCAGGCCCTTGGCGGCGACGCAGGTCAGCAGCCAGGTCAGCTCGGGGATCTCGGGAATGTCGGACTGGCGATAGAACGTCACCCGGTTCACATCCAGGCCACCGGCCAGCCAGGTCGCGGCGATTTCCATACGCGAGCGCTGGATGCGCTGCGGGTCATCGCATTTGATCAGGGCGTGGTAGTCGGCCAGGAAGTAGAAGGAGTCGGCATTGGCGTCCTGACTGGCAAGGATCGCCGGGCGGATCGCACCGGCGTAGTTGCCCAGGTGCGGCGTGCCGGTGGTGGTGATGCCGGTGAGGATACGGGTACGAGTCGTCATGGGTAATCGCTTATCAGACTGCTATCAATTCGAGAGGCGCGGCAGCACCAGATCCTTGAGATCGGTGAGCTTGCCATGAAAAAAGTGTCCGCATTCTGCCACTTTCAGCAGCTCATGGGGGCGTTTCAGGGCGGCGGACCAGTCGTAGACGCATTGCGGGTCGACCACTTCGTCGGTTTCCGGCTGGATCAGGGTCAGCGGGCAGTTCTGCGGCAGCAGGTCGGCATCGCCCAGGCGCATCACCGCGGCGGCGACCATGAACAGGTGCGCGAGCTTTTCGCCCTTGGCTTCCAGACGACCGCCGAGGCTGGCGGCGACATAGCCACCAAACGAAAAACCGAGCAAGGTGATCGGCAGGTCGGGGTGTTTCTTGCGCAACCAGGTGGCGGCCGCTTCGGCATCGTCCACTTCACCGCTGGCCATGTCATGGGTGCCGGCGCTGGCACCGACGCCACGGTAATTGAATCGCAAGGTGATCAAACCGGCATCGCGGGCGGTGCGTTGCAGGGTCGAAACAACTTTATTGAGCATGGTCCCACCCTGCACCGGGTTAGGGTGGCAGATCAGCGCCAGGCCACGTGGCGCGGGCTGATCCAGGTACAGGGCTTCCAATTGGCCTACCGGGCCATCGATCAAAACAGGGGTTTCACGCATGAGCAAGGAATGAACTCCGTGACCTCTCAAAGGGTCGACTCGTCTAGCTAAAAGTCTGTGCATGGCATCATTGCGAGCTTAATCGCGGTATACAGCGCAGGTCCGAGCCGTTAACGTAAAGCAAAGCCGTTTATAGAGGAAGGACTCGTGGAACACTCGCTCTTAGTTTGGTTGTTGCCGACTCTTGCCCTGGTTGCCGGTGTCGCCATTGGATTCCTGGTTGCTCGCTTGCTGCCGAATGCCGCGCCTAACCGCACGCAGCGTCAGTTGGATGACATTCAGGAACGTTTTGACAGTTATCAGAACGAGGTTGTTACCCACTTCAACAGCACCGCGACCCTGGTCAAGAAGCTCACCCAGAGCTACCAGGAAGTACAGGATCACCTCGCCGACGGCGCCAACCGCCTGGCGCTCGACGACATCACCCGTCAGCGCCTGCTGGCCGCGCTGCATTCCGATGCACCGCAAACTCCACGGGAACGCCTGACCCCGCCACGGGAAAACCAGGAGCCGCCACGGGACTACGCGCCAAAAACGCCGAACGCCCCTGGCATGCTGGATGAGCATTACGGCTTGAAGAAGTAAGTCTTTTCAGGCGCTGTAAAAAAGCCCGGCTGATCGATGATCAGCCGGGCTTTTTGTTGGGCCTCAATCTCCAGACCAGCGGGGATGCCATTGTGGGAGGGAGCTTGCTCCCGATAGCGGCGGATCAGTTGATATATAGGCTGACTGACACACTGCTATCGGGAGCAAGCTCCCTCCCACACTGACCGAGTCCGGCCTCAGGACACGGGTTGTTCTTGCAGGTGGCCGCTTTCGATCCGCACATGCCGCCCATGGAAGCGCTTGAGGCTGCTGCGATGGCCGACGCTGACGATGCTCAGCCCCGGCAGCTCATCGATCAACGCCTGGTACAACGTCGCCTCATCCTCTTCATCCATGGCCGATGTCGCTTCGTCCATGTACAGCCACTGCGGTGCGAACAACAACGCACGGGCAAAGGCCAGGCGCTGTTGCTCGCCGGGAGAGAGCATGCGCTGCCAGTGGTTGGCTTCGTCCAGCCGCGCGACCAGATGCGGCAAGCGGCAGGTTTCCAGGACCTGTGCATAACGTTCGTCCATGTACACGCCGTCGTCCTGTGGATAACTCAGCGCGGCCTTCAACGTGCCGATCGGCAGATACGGCTTCTGCGGCAGGAACAGGTAACGCGCCTCCGGCAGGCGGATGCTGCCATGGCCCGCCGGCCACAGCTGGCCCATGGCACGCAGCAACGTACTTTTACCGCTGCCGGAACGCCCGCTGAGCATCAGGCGCTGGCCCGGCTCGACGACCATGTCGGCGCCGGCGAGCAAGTGGCGGCCATCGGCCAGGTCCATGCCGAGCTTCTCTACCACCAGGCGCTCGCCTTCCGGGCGCACGTCGATGGCCGCAGGGCGCTGCTCGTTATCGCCCATGGCCTGCTGGAAACTCAGCAGACGATCACTGGTGGCGCGCCAACTGGCCAGCTCCGTGTACGCGCCGATAAACCAGCTGAAGTTATCCTGGACGTTGCCGAACGCCGAGTTGATTTGCATCAGCTCGCCCAGCTCGATCTTGCCGGTGAAGTAGCGCGGCGCGGCGACGATGAACGGGAAGATGATTGCGATCTGGCTGTAGCCGGCGGTGAAGAAAGTCAGGCGCTTGGACACTTTCATGATGTCCCAGAAGTTATGCCAGACCCGGCCGAAGCGTTGGCTCAAACGGCGATTTTCGTTGGGCTCGCCGTTGTACAAGGCAATGCTCTCGGCATTCTCGCGCACCCGGACCATCGAGAAGCGCAAATCCGCCTCGAAGCGTTGTTGTTGATTGTTCAGCCCGATCAAGCGACGCCCGATCAGGTGCGTCAGCCAACTGCCCACGGCGGCATAGAGCAATGCACACCAGAACATGTAGCCGGGAATGGTGATACCGAACACTTCGATGCTGCCCGACACACCCCACAGGATGATCGAAAACGACACCAGGCTGACCACATTGCGCAGCAGGCCCAGGCCGAGGCTCAAGCTGCTGGAGGTGAAGTTATTGAGGTCTTCGGAGATCCGCTGGTCCGGGTTATCGGTGTAACCGCCCTGCTCCAGCTGGTAGTAGTTTTTGTCGCTGAGCCAGCGTGCGAAGTGTTTTTCGGTCAACCAGGCCCGCCAGCGGATGGTCAGCATCTGGGTCAGGTACAAGCGATACACCGCACCGAGGATGGCCACCGCAGCGATGCCGCCGAAATAGCCGATCAGTTGCCAGAAGGCCGCCGTGTCCTTATGTTCCAGGGCGTTGTAGAAATCCTTGTACCAGTGGTTGATCCACACGGAGATCGCGACGCTGAACAGCGACAAACCAATCACCGCCAACAACAGCAACCATGCCTTGCCCTTTTCTTCACTGCGCCAATAGGGCGTGATCATCGCCCAGGTTCGGCGAAAAAAGTGCCCACGCACCGCGTCGTTGACCGCGGAATACTCAGCGTTCTGATTCATCGTTCAGGCTCGGTAGGAAATAGATGGCAGGCGTTTGAACCGATCATAGAGCATCGGTTCAAGGCGCCGTGCGGCCTGAAGTAGATTGTTCAGCCGGCGTTCAGCGCCGTACCGGGCGCTTCTGCAGCTTGCGTTGCAGGGTACGCCGGTGCATGCCCAGCGCGCGGGCGGTGGCCGAGATATTGCCTTCATGCTCGGTCAGCACGCGCTGGATGTGTTCCCACTGCAGGCGGTCCACCGACATCGGGTTTTCCGGCACCAGGGTGTCGAGGTCGGCATGCTCGGAGAGCAAGGCGGCCAGCACGTCGTCGGCGTCCGCCGGTTTGCACAGGTAGTTGCAGGCGCCACGCTTGATGGCTTCGACAGCGGTGGCAATGCTGGAATAACCAGTGAGAATCACCACGCGCATTTCCGGATCGAGTTCGAGCAGCTTGGGCAGCAGCACCAGGCCGGAGTCGCCGTCCATTTTCAGGTCGAGCGCGGCGTAGTCCGGCAGGTCGGCCTGGGCGATGCTCAGGCCCTCTTCCGCGGAACCCGCGGTGCTGACGCGGAAACCGCGACGGCTCATGGCACGCGCCATGACGCGGGTAAAGGTAGCGTCATCATCTACCAGCAACAGGTGCGGCAGTTCTTCGCCTTCGACTTGGATCTCATCACTCATCGATATCTCCTCGTGCGACACGGGGCAGGCGCAGCTCGGTGAGCGTGCCGCCTTCCTCATGACTATAGAGCTTCACTGAGCCGCCCGCGCGGGTCACGCTGGCCTTGCTCAAAAACAGGCCGAGGCCGAAGCCTTTGCCCTTGGTGGTAAAGAAAGGTTTACCGATCTGCTCGGCAATAGCCAGCGGCACGCCTGCGCCGTGGTCACGAATGCTGATGGTGAGGTTTTCCGTGTCCCAGTCCAGCTGCACTTCCAGGCCTTCGGGGCAGGCATCGGCGGCATTGTTCAACAGGTTGAGCAGGGCCTGGGTCAGGTCCGGCGGCGGCGCCATGCGCGGCACGCTGCCCTGCCCCAGCAGGTGGAAACGGTAACTGGCTTCGGGGCGCATCAGGTGCCAGCGGTTCAGGGCTTCGTCGAGCCACTGGGTCACGTCCTGCATCTCCACCGCCAGGCGGCGGTTGGCTTCGGCGGCGCGCACCAGTTGCTGCAAGGTTTGCTTGCACTGCTTGACCTGTTCGCGCAGCACGCCGAGGTCTTCTTGCAGCGCCGGATCGTGATGGTCCTGGGTCATTTCGTTGAGCAGCACGCTCATGGTCGCCAGGGGCGTGCCCAACTCATGGGCCGCACCGGCGGCCTGGGTCGCGACGGCCAGCAGTTGCTGGTCGCGCAGGCCTTCTTCGCGGCGGATGGCGCGCAATTCTTCCTGGCGGCGCAGTTCTTCGGCCATGCGCGCGGCAAAAAAGGTGATGACTGCGGCGGACAGCGCGAAGCTCAGCCACATCCCGTAGATCTGCAGGTTTTCCCGGGCGATGGGGAACGTCTGCAACGGGTAGAACTGTGCCAGCAGCAAGGTGTACAGGGTCAGGGCAATGCCGGAGAGTATCACCGAGTAGCGCCACGGCAAGGTCACGGCCGCTATGGTCAAGGGCACCAGGTAATACGAAACGAACGGATTGGTGGAACCACCAGAGAAATACAGCAACACACTGTGGATAAACAGGTCGCAGGCCAACTGCAGGGCGTATTCCAGCTCGGTCACCGGCCAGGTGGTACGCAACCGGATGGCGGTAAACGCACATAACACGGTGGAAAAACCCAGGGTCACGCTCAGTTGCAGCCACGGCAGCGGCAGCAGGTCGAACCAATAGGCAAGCCCGACGGAACCGGCCTGCGCGGCCAATACCAAGGTGCGAATGAACGTCAGGCGCCAGAGGTTCTGGCGGGTGGCGGAAGTCAGTTTTACGGCGGCGAGCATGAGCTCTCCCGGTGAGCGCTGCAGGCGGATCGGCAGGAGTATAAACGAAGCCGACCGGCAGACACGGCGCGTGTGGCTCTTTGACGCAGGCGCGCTGAATGACCGTTCGTCGGCACTGCGACAACTTGTAGTGAATGTGTAAACCCGAAGAACCCGGCACCACCGTCTACAGTCATACCGATACGAACAATCCAAGGAGCTTCCATGTCCCGTTTCATTCGCAACGCAGCCGCTCTCACCCTCAGCGCCAGCACCCTGGCCAGCCTCCCGGCCGTCGCCGCCGATGAGTTGCATTACAACCAGATCGCCCTGCGCGCCGAAGTCAGCCAGGAAGTGGCCCGCGACAAGATGATCGTGACGCTCTATACCGAATCCCAGAACGCCGACCCCGCCAAGCTCGCCGCCGACATCACCACCACCATGAACCAGGCCCTGGGCCAGGCCCGCGAAGTCAAGGCCGTGACCCTGCGTCAGGGCAGCCGCAACAGCTACCCGATCTACGACAATAAGAACCAGAAGATCACCGGCTGGCGTGAACGCGCCGAACTACGCCTGGAGAGCGCAGACTTCCCGGCGCTGTCCAAGCTCACCGGCGAGTTGCTCAACACCCTGAAAATGCAAAACATGGAATTCGCCATCGCTGACACCACGCGCAGGTCCAGCGAAGACGCCCTGCTCAAGGACGCGGTCAGCGCATTCAAGGCTCGCGCCCAACTGGCCACCGATGCGTTGGGCGGCAAGGGTTATAAGATCGTCAACCTGAACTTCAACACCAATGGTTATCCACAACCTTACGCACGCGGCGGGATGATGATGAAAGCCGCCATGATGGATTCGGCGCCGACGCCGGAAGTTGAGGCGGGGACCAGTCAAGTGAGCATGAGCGCCGACGGGGTCATCGAAGTCTTGCAATAAGTCTTATCAACAAAAAAACGGCGCGGCCCGACAAGGCTGGCGCCGTTTTTTTTCGCGCGCAGTTTCATTCAACTCATCTAAACATTTTGAATCAGAAGTGGGTCGCTCATATCTTGGCATAAGACTTCTTTCTAAAGTTGTAGCCCCCCCATAAAGCTACTGTCATTACGTCACGGAGCATAAAGCAGGCATGGGAACCTTTAGTAGCCATGCCGCCACCCAGTTATAAAGACTTCATCCGCCGCCCTACAGCACTCATGTAACTCAACAGCACTTAGAGAAAAACCAAACCACTGAAAGGCGCCATAAAGCAGTGTCGCGTATCGAATGCTATTGCTTCGCGCCAGATAATTAACCTCATGAAACTCATGAATAAAATCAGCCGAGAATAAATATGTGTCCGTCATCCCTACCGCCACTTGCCGTCACTACCAACGCTCCGTTTATCCCGCCTACTCCTGTACATAATCGTCAAAAACGAGAAGTTGAGACCTCAACTTCGTCACAAACTAATACGCCTCAGGGAACGCTTGGCGTTTCAGCGGGCGACACACCGATTAAAGGTCCTACGCCTGAAAACGAATTTGATTTTTCCAAGCAAGTCATTTTTGGATCAGTCTCCCCTTCTCCACCAACGGCGAGTTATACGCAGCGGGAGCGCACGCAGCGCATTGATGCCTATGCCGGGCGCGTCGTCACGCAGACAAATACGATAGAACGTGGTAACGAAGGCGAACGCAACATCAAATTTCAGAAGACTCGCCAGTTCCTCGAACCTGCCGGTTACTTTAGCGGAGGGTTAATGGCGGCCGGGTACGACCCGCATGAAAAAATCACAGTGACGTTCACCTCCTACAAAGGGGTCGGAAAACCCGAGGTGCTGACCGACACCGAAAAACGCACTTACTTTGCATGGGAAATCGCGGCGGGTGCTTTTGCGCACGACAAAGTGCAGCGAGGAGGCCCGCTCAACTTCCAGTTCATGGAGATCGCGCCACAAGACCGCAGCAAGGTCGCCGACTTGGAATTGCACGGGCAGAATCTTCAAAATCATTGGACACATGAAATAGCCAAGCCCATGAGCCACGAGTCGGGAGCACTGGCGATACGTTCAGGGAAAGCAGACGCCTATGTTGTACGGGGCACCTTGCAGAGCCTGGCGAATAATAAAGACAGTTTTGAAAAACTCACGCCTGCCAGCCAAGCGGCCGTAAAGCGTACATTAGAAAATAATGCACAAGTCATTATTCCCAACATCTACGGCTATCCACTGGCAGGCTATGCATTTATTCCTCATACCCCTTTTGACGGCAATTATGAGCATCGGCCCAACAAGGGTTTGATGCTTGATTTGAAGAACGGCGCAGTTCGTGAAATACACGGCGATGCGGATTTTGCCAACTGGGCAAAAGACAACCAGGAAAATGTGCAGCGCAGTTTCAACGCCAGCGACCGGCAAGGCGGCACAGATGCACATTGGCCCAAGGCGGGGGACGTACTCAACAATTTGATTGTCGACCCTCATGCAACCTACCCAGGGTATTCCAGTATTTTCGCCGATAAAGCCGTGCCAGTGGCAGAGACATTCAACTATACCGAATCGCGAGGTGGCGATTACCGGTTGAAATACGGCAATCTGGATTCGGGTCTTGCAGGTAAATACCAAGAGGTGAACACAAACAATTCGGTATGGTCCGACCAAACTGAGGTGTTTGGTTTCACGCAACAAAGCTGGAAGGCTGCGAAGGACTTTTGGGGTAATACTTTCGGTTACATCCCCGTCGTCGGCAACGCAGGCAATATTTTTTTCGGCGCCCATGACTCGATCTATGGCATGACCGCCAATGATCGGGTTGGCGGCACTGCCGCAGCGGTGATATCAACTCTGCAACTGGGACACGAACTTGCGACAATAGGGCTGGAGTCTGGTTTAGGCAAGACCCCGGTCGTTGAACGCTACAGCTGGGAATATAACGAGCGTTCGAACGACATTGATTTGGTGCGAACCCCCAAGGTATCGAGCAATGACGCTGAAGTTCCGCGGCCCCATACTCTAGAGCCTGAGGTCAACTTGTTGCGCCCCAGCGAATCGGAGAATATCAGCGAGCATGCAATGCCGAACGGTGAGCAACTCATTGAACATATCCAACCCAATGCGAAAGGTATTTATCAGGTCAAGAATGAAACCAGCGGTGAGGATCAATGGTTTATCCGCTATACCGACGGCACAGGTTCGAGCAACGTGTATGAGATCAGAAGCGATTTCAAACTCAGCGACAATTATGTGCAAGTCATTAACCCAGGCACTCGCAAACCCGTGCTGACGGTCCATGCTGCAGGTGCTGGGCAGTGGAAGTCCGCGAGTGGCGATGGCGGAGTGAAATGGCCATGGCAGCGCTCGCCTTCGCCAACCCCCAGCACCGAATCAACATCCACCCCCAAGTTCTCAGAGCGCTTTGTTGATGATAAGGGCTCGAAAATTCTCGGCGCCGAGAAGTTTGACGACTACTTGAACCTGGACGAAAGCAAAAACTACCGATTCTACGACGACGTGTACGAAGAAGGCTCAAACATAAAAAGAAAACTGTCTGTTTCCTGGACAATCGACGACGGTAATTTCGCCGTCACCGAAGGAGAGAGAGCCAAACCTGACACTGGATACTCCGAAAGTTTTGCGCCTGACTTGAACCGAGAAATTTACTCCATCATAAAAAGAGAGAATGGTCATATCGTGCGAACCGAACTTGATTTCAGGGGAGGCGAAGCACATGAAACCATACAAAGCAGGCTGGCCGTACTTGAAGAGACTATTCCCGACGCTGATCTGAGAGCGCGTATTTCAGAGGTGGCTCACCAAGGCGCCACGCATCCAGCCTATCTGGAATTAATGCCACCGCAGCTTAAAGACAACTACGGTGTTTCGGCAGGTCAAAAACATTTCATCATAGAGTATGATCCCTCACTGAATACGCACACTGTCAAGGCCACGACCAAATGGGTTCTTAAACTCAGAACCGAAGACGGCACAGTACCTAATCGAGACTTGGATATCACCAGCACGCGGGCATTCACGATACGTGAAAGTAATGAACTGAGTGGTGACACTTACACCATCGCCCCGTCCGCGCCAACCCTGATTGAAGTGTCGACGCCAACACATATATAAGTGAGCCCCTACCTGATAAACCTGAACGGCGGTAACCTCGGGGACCGTCGTTTTCGTTTGGGCAGCCATATGCCGCCACTTCAGGGGTCTCCATGGAAAGAACCATCTTCAAACCGCTGCTCCTCGCTGCCGGCCTGCTGGCCTTTATGCCCATGGCCCAGGCGGCCAGCACCCTGGTCTACTGCTCCGAAGCCAGCCCCGCCGGCTTCGACCCCAGCCAGTACACCAGCGGCACCGATTTCGATGCCTCCGCCGAAACCGTGTTCAACCGCCTGACCCAGTTCAAGCGCGGCGGCACCGAGGTCGAACCCGGCCTGGCGACCCGTTGGGAGGTCTCCAACGACGGCCTGACGTACACCTTCCACCTGCGTGATGGCGTCAAGTTCCACACCACCGACTTCTTCACGCCCACCCGCGACTTCAACGCCGATGACGTGTTGTTCACCTTCAACCGCCTGCTGGATGCCGACAGCCCGTTTCGCAAGGCCTACCCGTCCGAGTCGCCGTATTTCACCGACATGGGTTTGAACACCACGATCAAAAGCGTCGACAAACTGGACGAGCACACCGTGCGCTTCAGCCTGAACAACGTCGATGCCTCGTTCGTACAGAACCTGGCAATGAGTTTCGCCTCAGTGCAATCGGCCGAGTACGCCGCGCAACTGCTGAAGACCGGCAACGCCGCAGACATCAACCAAAAACCGGTGGGCACCGGGCCTTTTGTGTTCAAGCGTTACCAAAAGGACTCGCAGATTCGCTACGTCGCCAATAAACAGTATTGGAAACCCGAGGATGTGAAGCTCGACAACCTGGTGTTCGCGATCACCCCGGACGCCGCGTCGCGCCTGCAGAAACTCAAGGCCGGCGAATGCCAGGTCAGCGGTTACCCGCGCCCTGCCGACATCGAGGTGATGAAACAAGACCCCAACCTGCGCGTGTTGCAGCAAGCAGGGTTCAACCTGGGTTTCCTGGCCTACAACGTGACGCATCCGCCGCTGGATCAACTCAAGGTGCGCCAGGCCCTGGACATGGCCATCGATAAACCGGCGATCATCAAGGCCGTGTACCAGAGCGCCGGGCAACTGGCGCAGAACGCCTTGCCTCCGGCGCAGTGGTCTTATGACCCGACGATCAAGGATGCCCCGTTCGACCCGGCCAAAGCGCGGGCGCTACTAAAAGAAGCAGGGGTTGCACCCGGTACGACCATCAACTTGTGGGCGATGACCGTACAGCGCGCGTCCAATCCGAATGCGCGAATGTCGGCACAAATGATCCAACAGGATTGGGCCAACATCGGCATCAAGGCCAACATCGTCAGCTATGAGTGGGGCGAATACATCAAGCGCGCCAAGAATGGCGAGCACGATGCGATGATTTACGGCTGGACCGGCGACAACGGCGACCCGGATAACTGGCTCGGCGTGCTCTACAGCTGTGCCGCGGTGAAGGGCAGCAACTACGCCAAATGGTGTAACCCGGCCTACGACAAGCTGGTGCAACAGGCCAAGGTCAGCAGCGACCGCGAGCAGCGTATCAAGTGGTATCAGCAGGCACAAAAAATCCTTAAAGAACAAGTACCTATAACGCCTATTGCGAACTCGACGGTTTTCCAGCCACTTCGCAAGGAAGTGCGGGACTTCAAAATCAGCCCCTTTGGCCTGACGCCGTTCTACGGCGTGAGTCTCGATAAGTAACAGCAACGCCCCAATCGAGTGCATGACACGCCTCGATTGGGCCTTTTTGGTGCTCGTGCGGCACCGAAAAAGCCCTCCAAATGTACGCATTTATGTCGAAACTTTCATATTTGCGACATTCCTGTACGTTCGTACCACTCTTTCATCCTTGCAACCGTTCAGCATCTTGCAATGGGTATGGCCCCTGCATAAGTATCCGCAGGCCGACTCACGAGGTCGCCCTCACTACCAAAAATGACAACAAATCATGAGGCCAACATGCTTAAACACGCAGTCATTCCGTTACTTGTTAGCGCTGGCCTTATGGCCGCAGCGCCTTTCGCCCAAGCGGCGACTAACCTGGTGTTCTGCTCCGAAGGGAGCCCGGCCGGTTTTGATCCAGGCCAGTACACCACCGGAACAGACTTCGATGCTTCGGCCGAAACCATGTTCAACCGTCTGAGCCAGTTCGAACGTGGCGGCACCGCCGTCGTTCCTGGCCTGGCCACCAGCTGGGACGTGTCCCCGGATGGCCTGACGTACACCTTCCACCTGCGCGAAGGCGTCAAGTTCCACACCACCCCGTACTTCAAGCCCACTCGCGAGTTCTCGGCCGACGACGTACTGTTCACCTTCAACCGGATGATCAACAAAGACGATCCGTTCCGTAAGGCCTACCCCACCGAGTTCCCGTACTTCACGGACATGGGGATGGACACCAACATCAAGAACATCGAGAAAGTCGATGCCCACACCGTCAAGTTCACCCTTGGCACCGTGGACGCCGCCTTCATCCAGAACCTGGCGATGAGCTTCGCGTCGATCCAGTCGGCCGAGTACGCCGCGCAACTGCTGAAAAACGGCACGCCGCAGGACATCAACCAGAAACCTGTCGGCACCGGCCCGTTCGTGTTCAAGAGCTACCAGAAAGACTCGAACATTCGTTACACCGGCAACAAGGACTACTGGAAACCTGAAGACGTGAAGATCGACAACCTGATCTTCGCCATCACCACCGACCCGTCGGTACGTATCCAGAAGCTCAAGAAAAACGAATGCCAGATCACCCTGTTCCCCCGTCCGGCCGACCTCAAGGCACTGGGCGACGACAAGGACTTGAAACTGCCGCACCAGGCCGGTTTCAACCTGGGCTACATCGCCTACAACGTCATGCCGGTGCTCAAGGGCCAGACCGCGCCTAACCCGCTGTCCGACCTGCGCGTGCGCCAGGCGCTGGACATGGCGGTGAACAAGCAGCAGATCATCGACTCGGTGTACCAAGGCGCGGGCCAATTGGCGGTCAACGCCATGCCGCCGACCCAGTGGTCCTACGACACCACCATCAAAGATGCCCCGCACGACGTGGCCAAAGCCAAGGAACTGCTCAAGGAAGCCGGGATCAAGGACGGCACCGAGATCACCCTGTGGGCCATGCCGGTCCAGCGTCCGTACAACCCGAACGCCAAGCTGATGGCCGAGATGCTGCAGAACGACTGGAAACAGATCGGCCTGAAGGTCAACATCGTCAGCTACGAATGGGGCGAGTACATCAAGCGTTCCAAAGGCGGCGAGAACCAAGCCATGATCATTGGTTGGAGCGGCGACAATGGGGACCCGGACAACTGGCTGAACGTGCTGTTCGGCTGCGACTCGCTGTCCGGTAACAACTTCTCCAAATGGTGCGACAAGAAATTCGACGGCATCGTGAAAGAAGCCAAGGCCACTTCGGATGTGGCCAAACGCACCGAGCTGTATAAGCAGGCGCAACACATCCTCAAAGATGCAGTCCCGATGACACCTATCGCGCACTCGACGGTGTATCAACCCATGCGCAACACCGTACAGGACTTCAAGATCAGCCCGTTTGGCCTGAACTCGTTCTACGGCGTGAGCGTGAGCGGCAAGTAAGGAACGATGGCGGCGACGTTTCATAACGTCGCCGTTATTGCATCCGCCAGGCCAGTAGGAAACAGACCACATTCGCGCTCGCTGCCGTCCTACGGCAATGAACTTCGATTCGCGGCTCCGTTGCCTACAAGGTCAGTCAGATTTTGCGCATTTACTGCGAAGTCCTCGACCCCTAACGTCGTAGGACAGCAGAGGCTCCAATCTGATGGGCACTTGCTGTGCGTGGAATCAGTGATGTCCCCCTGGCCGTATGCCGGGGGGATTGCTCGCTGATGACAACTACAAACAAGGATCGGGATCGTCATGCGCCATACCACCGTTCTATCCGCAATTTTTGGCACCAGCCTGCTGGCTGTGGCCACGATGGGCCACGCCGCCGAAAAAAAGAGCCTGGTGTTTTGCTCTGAAGGCAGCCCGGCGGGCTTTGACACCGCGCAGTACACCACCGCCACCGACAACGATGCGGCCGAGCCGCTGTACAACCGCCTGGTTGAGTTTGAAAAGGGCGCGACCAGCGTCGTACCGGGGCTGGCAACCAAGTGGGATATTTCGCCAGATGGCCTGACCTACACCTTCCACCTGCGCGAAGGGGTGAAATTCCACAGCAATAAAGAGTTCAAGCCCACGCGGGACTTCAACGCCGACGACGTGTTGTTCACTTTCAACCGCATGCTTGACCCCGACCATCCGTTTCGCAAGGCCTACCCCACCGAGTTTCCGTACTTCAACGGGATGAGCCTGAACAAGAACATCGCCAAGGTCGAGAAAAACGACCCGTACACCGTGGTGATGACCCTGAACACGGTCGACGCGGCGTTCGTGCAGAATATCGCCATGAGCTTTGCCTCCATTCTGTCGGCCGAATACGCCGAGCAGTTGCTCAAGCAGGGCAAGCCCAGCGACATCAACCAGAAGCCGATCGGCACTGGCCCGTTCGTCTTCCAGCGCTACCAGAAAGACTCGCAGATCCGTTACGCCGGCAACAAACAGTACTGGGACCCGAGCCGGGTCAAGCTCGACCAGTTGATCTTCTCCATCAACACCGACGCGTCGGTGCGCGTGCAAAAGCTCAAGGCCGGCGAATGCCAGATCACCCTGCATCCGCGTCCGGCGGATGTCGACGCTCTCAAGGCCGACCCCAAGCTGCAACTGCTGACCAAGCCAGGTTTCAACCTCGGCTACATCGCCTACAACGTGCGCCACAAACCGTTCGACCAGCTCGAAGTACGTCAGGCGCTGGACATGGCGGTGAACAAGCAGAGCATCCTCAACGCCGTGTACCAGGGCGCGGGGCAACTGGCGGTCAACGCCATGCCACCGACGCAGTGGTCTTACGACGACAGCATCAAAGACGCCGCCTACAACCCGGAAAAAGCCAAGGAACTGCTCAAGGCCGCCGGCGTGAAGGAAGGCACCGAGATCACCCTGTGGGCGATGCCGGTACAACGGCCGTACAACCCCAACGCCAAGCTGATGGCCGAGATGCTGCAGAACGACTGGGCCAAGATCGGCCTCAAGGTCAAGATCGTCAGCTACGAGTGGGGCGAGTACATCAAGCGCACCAAGAACGGTGAGCACGATATCAGCCTGATCGGCTGGACCGGCGACAACGGCGACCCGGACAACTGGTTGGGCACCCTCTACAGCTGCGACGCCATCGGCGGGAACAACTACTCCATGTGGTGCGACCCGGCATACGACAAGCTGATCAAGCAAGCCAAGGTCGTCACCGACCGCGAACAACGGACTGTTCTGTACAAACAGGCACAGCAACTGCTCAAAGCGCAGGTGCCGATCACGCCAGTCGCCCACTCGACGGTCAACCAACCGTTAAGCGCCAAAGTCGAAGGTTTCCAAGTGAGCCCCTTCGGCCGCAACGTGTTCTCGGGCGTCAGTATCACCCCATAAGAAAATAACCGGATTGCGGGGAGTGGATAACACTCTCCGGCAAACTTGCAGCCTTCTGTTGGGAAATTTCCTACAGCAAACGTTTGCAAATGCTTGAACGAGTTACACACCAATAGCCGGATCACCTAAAAGACCGGCATAAAAAAAGAGAACCAAAGGAGCTTCACCCATGAAACTGAGCAGCAAAGCGCTTCTGGCCCTGGCCATCAGCAGCATCACGGTGACCGCTTACGCGGAAACCCAGAGCCAGGACTTCGTTCCCACCACACTGGCCGGCACCAGCGCTCAAAGCGAAGCCAAGGGTTTTATCGAGGACTTCAGCCTGGGCGGCACCACGCGTAACTGGTACTCCCATGAAAGCAAGTACCGTGGGGGCACCTTCGAGTACAAGAAGCACGGCGAAACCCGCACCGACCGCAATCGTACCAACTGGGTACAGGGCACCATCCTCAACGCCAGCTCGGGTTTCACCCAGGGTACCGTGGGCGTCAAGACCGAATTGGCGGTCTACAACGCACTGGTCCTGGACCGCAGCAAGCGTGACATCAAGGGCGGCTCCAACCGTACCCTGGCCGACTCCAACGGCGATGCAGTCGACCAGTGGAGCAAACTGGGCCTGGCCAACGTGCAGTTCCGCGTCTCCAACACCACCCTGACCGCCGGTCGCCAGAACTTCAGCAGCGGCATCGTCGATACCATCGGCAACCGTGCGCTGCCTTCGAGCTTCGAAGGGGTGAGTTTCAACAGCGAAGAGTTCAGCAACCTGTCGTTCCAGGGCGGCGTGTTCGACCGCGTTTCGCCACGTACCGAACAGAGCCTGTCGAAATTCCGCAGTGAATACGGCAACGGCGCTGAAACCGACAAGGTGTCGACCCTGGGCCTGAACTACCAGCCGCTGAAAAGCCTGAAAACCAGCATCTTCGCCGCCAACGTCAAAGACTTCTGGAACCAGTACTACTTCGGCGCGACCCATGAACTGGGCGACAGCTCGGTATTGGGCCTGACCACCGGCCTGAACTACTACAAGACCGTCGACGAAGGCAAAAAGTTGATGGGCGAAATCGACAACGACACCTACTCGCTGTCGCTCGGCCTGACCCACCAGGCGCACAGCCTGACCTTCGCGTACCAGGCAGTGAACGGTAACGAGTACTTCGACTACCTGCACGAAACCAACGGCATCTACCTGGCCAACTCCCTGACCTCGGACTTCAACGGCCCGAACGAGAAGTCCTTCCAGATCGCCTACGCCATCAACATGGCCGAATACGGCGTGCCAGGCCTGAAGTTCAACGCTTACTCGGCGCGCGGCTGGGGCATCGACGGCACCCACTACACCGGCAATGGTGGTCGGGCCAAGTTCGCCTATGACGGCATCCAGAGCCAAGACGGCGAAAAACACCAGGAATACGGTGTAGGCGCCTCTTACGCAATCCAGAGCGGCCCACTCAAAGCCACGGCCATTCGTGCGACCTACGTTGAGCACCGTGGCAGTGAGTTCCAGTCCGACGGCAGCATCAAAGAGTTCCGTTTGGTCACCACCATCCCGTTCAACATCCTTTAATCAGCGCCAGGTAGACGGCGGGCTCAGGACGAGCCCGCCCTCTATGCTCGTCTGGTCCCATCGATTGCAGAGGGCTCCGAATGAACATGCTCCCGTTACAAGCTGCCATTGCCGCTGCGCTGTTGAGCGTGGCGGTCGGCATTTCGGCCAAACCGCTGGTGGTCTGCACCGAAGCCAGTCCGGAAGGTTTCGATCCGGTCCTGTACACCACGGCCGTCACCGCCGACGCCGCCGCCGAAACTATGTTCAACCGCCTAGTGGACTTCAAGCCCGGCACCACCGAAGTGGTCCCCGCGCTGGCCAAAGACCTCCCGCAAATCAGCGCCGACGGCCTGACCTACACCTTCCACCTGCGTGACGACATCAAGTTCCACACCACCGACTATTTCAAACCCACGCGCAACCTGAACGCCGACGACGTGCTTTGGAGCTTCCAGCGCCAGCTGGACCCGAAACACCCGTGGCACACCAAGTCCAACGTGGGCTACCCGTACTTCGAAAGCATGGGCTTCAAGGAACTGCTCAAGAGCGTCGAGAAGACCGACGATCACACCGTGGTCTTCACCCTGACCCGTCCGGAAGCACCGTTCCTGGCCGACCTGGCCATGGCGTTTTCGTCGATTCACTCGGCCGAATACGCCGACCAGTTGCTCAAGTCCGGCAAGACCGATGACCTCAACGCCAAGCCGGTCGGCACCGGCCCGTTCATCTTCACCCGCTACGCCAAGGACGCCCAGGTGCGTTTCAAGGCCAACCCGGACTACTTCCGCGGCAAGCCGCCGGCCGACCCGCTGATCCTGGCGATCACCACCGACAACAACGTGCGCCTGCAGAAGCTCAAGGCCAACGAATGCCAGATCGCGCTGTATCCGAAGCCCGACGACATCCCGAGCATCAAGAAAGACCCGAACCTGAAAGTCGATGAACTGGCGGCCATGACCACCAGCTACACTGCCTTGAACACCACCCACAAATACATGAGCGACGCGCGGGTGCGTCACGCGATCAACATCGCGTTCGACAAGGCCGGCTACACTGAGGCCCTGTACGGCAAAGGCAACGCAGTTGTCGGCACCGGTCCGTATCCGCCGACTTTGCTGGGTTTCAACAACACGTTGAAAAACCCGCCACGCGACCTCGACAAGGCCCGCGCCCTGCTCAAGGAAGCCGGCGTGCCGGAGGGCACCGAGTTCACCCTGTTCACCCGTAACGGCGGCGGCCCGACCAACCCCAACCCGATGCTCGGCGCCCAGCGCATGCAAGCGGACCTGGCCCAGATCGGCCTGAAGGTCAACATCAAGGTGATGGAGTGGGGCGAGATGCTCAAACGCGCCAAAGCGGGCGAGCACGACATGGTCTCTGCAGGCTGGGCCGGCGATAACGGTGACCCGGACAACTTCCTCACCCCGAACCTGAGTTGCGATGCGGCCAAGAACGGCGAAAACTACGCCCGTTGGTGTAATAAAGAATTTCAGGACCTGATCGACAAGGCGCGCGCCATCGCTGAACCCACCCAGCGCGCTGCACTCTATGAACAAGCACTGGACGTCTTTGGCAAGGATCAACCGTGGATCCCCATGGCTTATCCGAAAATGTTCACCGCCATGCGCAAAAACGTCGAGGGTTATACCCAAAGCCCACTGACGACCAATAACTTCGCCACCACCCAGGTGAAGTAAATAAGAAGAACGCTCGACACCGTCGACGTTGACGGTGTCGAACCTGCCTAACCGGCTGATTGAGGTACACCACAAGATGTTTAGTTTTATTGCCCGCCGATTGGGGTTATTGATCCCCACCTTCTTCGGCATCACGTTGCTGACGTTTGCGTTGATCCGCATGATTCCAGGCGACCCCGTAGAAGTCATGATGGGCGAACGCCGGGTCGACCCCGAGATGCACGCACAGGCAATGGAACGCCTTGGCCTTAACAAGCCGTTGTATGCGCAGTACCTGGACTACATCGGCAAGCTGGCCCAAGGCGACCTTGGCGAATCCCTGCGCACGCGCACCAGCGTGTGGACCGAGTTCACCGCACTCTTCCCGGCGACCCTGGAGCTGTCCATGGCCGCCCTGTTGTTCGCCGGTATCCTGGGCCTGTTGGCGGGGGTGATCGCGGCCTTGAAGCGAGGATCGCTGTTCGACCATGGGGTGATGGGCATCTCCCTCGCGGGCTATTCGATGCCGATCTTCTGGTGGGGCCTGATCCTGATCATGTTCTTCTCGGTGAGCCTGGGCTGGACCCCGGTTTCCGGGCGTATCGACCTGCTCTACGACATCGAGCCGCGCACCGGCTTCATGCTGATCGACACCCTGCTGGCCAACGAGCCAGATGCGTTCTGGGACGCCCTGCACCACCTGATCCTGCCGGCTATCGTGCTCGGCACCATCCCGCTGGCGGTGATTGCGCGGATGACCCGCTCGTCGATGCTCGAAGTACTGCGCGAAGACTACATCCGCACCGCCAAGGCCAAAGGCCTGTCGCCGGCGCGCGTGGTGTTCATCCATGGCCTGCGGAATGCGCTGATCCCGGTGCTCACCGTGGTCGGCCTGCAAGTCGGCACCCTGCTGGCTGGTGCGGTATTGACCGAAACCATCTTCTCGTGGCCCGGCATCGGCAAATGGCTGATCGAAGCCATTGGCGCACGGGACTACCCGGTGGTGCAAAACGGCATCCTGCTGATCGCCTGCCTGGTGATCCTGGTGAATTTCGTGGTGGATATCCTCTACGGCTTCGTCAACCCACGCATCCGTCACCAGCGCTGAGATCATGACCATGACCACACCTACTCCAGTGTCAGCAGTCGATCAGAGCCTGCTGTACCCGTCGCCGTACAAAGAATTCTGGCAAGCCTTCTCCAAGAACAAAGGCGCGGTTGCCGGCCTGCTGTTCATGTTGCTGATCGTGTTCTGCGCGCTGTTCGCCCCGTGGGTGGCGCCGCATAACCCCAGCGAACAATATCGCGACTTCCTGCTGACCCCGCCGTCGTGGCTGGAAGGCGGGCAGATCCAGTTCCTGCTCGGCACCGACGAACTCGGCCGTGACTTGCTCTCGCGCTTGATCCAAGGCTCGCGCCTGTCGCTGCTGATCGGTTTGTCGTCGGTGGTGATGTCGCTGATTCCGGGCATCCTGCTCGGGCTGTTCGCCGGGTTCTTCCCGCGCCTGCTCGGCCCGACCATCATGCGCCTGATGGACATCATGCTCGCCCTGCCATCACTGCTGCTGGCCGTTGCCATTGTCGCGATCCTCGGCCCTGGCCTGATCAACACCGTGATCGCCATCGCCATCGTGTCGCTGCCGTCCTACGTGCGTTTGACCCGCGCTGCGGTGATGGGCGAACTCAACCGCGACTACGTGACCGCCGCCCGCCTCGCCGGCGCCGGCCTGCCACGACTGATGTTCATCACCGTGCTGCCCAACTGCATGGCACCGCTGATCGTGCAGGCGACCCTGAGTTTCTCTTCGGCGATTCTCGATGCCGCCGCGCTGGGCTTCCTCGGCCTGGGCGTGCAACCGCCAACGCCGGAGTGGGGCACCATGCTGGCTTCGGCCCGTGACTACATCGAACGCGCCTGGTGGGTCGTGAGCCTGCCGGGTCTGACCATTTTGCTCAGCGTGCTGGCAATCAACCTGATGGGCGACGGCCTGCGCGACGCGCTGGACCCGAAACTCAAGAACGCCGCCTGAGGAGATTCCCATGTCACTGTTAGAAATCAAGAATCTCAACGTGCGCTTCGGCGACAAGACCGCCGTGCCGGTGGTCGATGGCCTCGACATCAGCGTCGACAAAGGCGAAGTCCTGGCGATCGTGGGCGAGTCGGGCTCGGGTAAATCCGTGACCATGATGGCGCTGATGGGCCTGATCGAACACCCCGGCATCGTCACCGCCGACGCCCTGAACTTCGACGGCAAGGACATGCTCAAGCTGAGCAACCGCCAGCGTCGGCAGATCGTCGGCAAAGACCTGGCGATGGTGTTCCAGGACCCGATGACCGCGCTGAACCCCAGTTACACCGTGGGTTTCCAGATCGAAGAAGTGCTGCGCCTGCACCTGAAGATGTCCGGCAAGCAAGCGCGCAAGCGTGCCATCGAACTGCTGGAAAAAGTCGAGATCCCCGGCGCCGCCAGCCGGATGGATGCCTACCCGCACCAACTGTCCGGCGGTATGAGCCAACGCGTGGCCATCGCCATGGCGATTGCCGGCGAGCCGAAGTTGCTGATCGCCGACGAACCGACCACCGCCTTGGACGTGACCATCCAGGCCCAGATCATGGACCTGCTGCTGGCCCTGCAGAAAGAGCAGAACATGGGCCTGGTGCTGATCACCCACGACCTCGCGGTCGTCGCGGAAACCGCCCAGCGCGTGTGTGTGATGTATGCCGGCCAAGCCGTGGAAGTCGGCCAGGTGCCGCAACTGTTCGACATTCCGGCGCATCCCTACAGCGAAGCGCTGCTCAAGGCGATTCCGGAACACAGCCTCGGTGCCGCGCGCCTGGCCACGCTGCCCGGCATCGTGCCCGGCCGTTATGACCGCCCGCAAGGCTGCCTGCTGTCGCCGCGTTGCCCCTACGTGCAAGACAGCTGCCGCCAGACCCGCCCGGGCCTGGACCCTAAATCGAACAGCCTCGCGCGCTGCTTCTACCCCTTGAACCAGGAGGTGGCGTAATGGCCGTCGTTCTTACCGCCCGCGACCTGACCCGTCACTACGAAGTGTCCCGAGGCCTGTTCAAGGGCCACGCCACCGTGCGCGCCCTCAATGGCGTGTCCTTCGAACTGGAAGCCGGCAAGACCCTCGCCGTGGTGGGCGAGTCGGGCTGCGGCAAATCCACCCTGGCCCGTGCGCTGACGCTGATTGAAGAGCCGTCGTCGGGCTCGTTGAAAATCGCCGGCCAGGAAGTCGCCGGCGCCGACAAGGAGCAGCGCAAGCAATTGCGCAAAGACGTGCAGATGGTATTCCAGAGCCCATATGCCTCGTTGAACCCACGGCAGAAAGTCGGCGACCAACTGGCTGAACCGCTGCTGATCAACACCCACCTGTCCGCCGCCGAACGCCGCGAAAAGGTCCAGGCGATGATGAAGCAGGTGGGCCTGCGCCCTGAGCACTATCAGCGCTACCCGCACATGTTCTCCGGCGGCCAGCGCCAACGGATCGCCCTGGCCCGGGCGATGATGCTGCAACCCAAAGTGCTGGTGGCGGATGAGCCGACCTCGGCACTGGACGTGTCGATCCAGGCCCAGGTGCTTAACCTGTTCATGGATTTGCAGCAGGAATTCAACACCGCCTACGTGTTCATTTCCCACAACCTCGCGGTGGTGCAACACGTCGCCGACGACGTGATGGTGATGTACCTCGGGCGCCCGGTGGAAGTCGGCCCCAAGGACGACATCTACGCGCGCCCCCTGCACCCGTACACCCAGGCGCTGCTGTCGGCCACACCGACCATCCACCCGGACCCGAACAAGCCGAAGATCAAAATCGTCGGCGAGCTGCCCAACCCGCTGAACCCGCCGTCCGGCTGCGCTTTCCACAAGCGCTGCCCGTATGCGACGGCGCGGTGCAGCAGCGAGGAGCCGCAGTTGCGGGCGTTGGATAACCGCCAGGTGGCTTGCCACTATGCGGAGCAGTTCGTCGCCTGAAACGAGCGTCGCGCTCCCCTGTGGGGGGCGCGGTGACACAGCGTTCTACAGCCCTTCCCGTCAGGTTGCGCATCAGCCTGGCGGGAGGGGCTTTTTTTTGGTTCTTCACGGAATCCCGGGAAACACAGAAACAAGAACGCCGATTTGATGGATGATGTTCGTGCGAGCAAACACATCTAAAAAACCGGCGTTCTTATGCGCGATATTAATACTTTCCTTCCTTTTTGGGAGGGCTTTTCTGTCGTCGCGATCAAACCTGACGGCGATGCCCTTCAAATCGATCTGATCCCCCAGGCCACGCGATTTCCCACCTGTGGTGGCTGCCAAAAGCTCTGTTCAACAACTCATGAGTACTGCGATCGAGTCGTGCGTGACTTGCCGATTCTCGGTCGCGCAGTCCGCCTCAACGTTCAGCTCAGGCGTGTTAGTTGCCGTGATTGTGGCAAACGCATGGAGGTCGTCAGTTGGCTGGATCGCTACGCCCGCATGACGCGCCGGCTGGCAGAGGCCGTTATTCGAGCCTGCGAACGCCTTCCTACACTGCATGTTGCGCAGATGTTCGGGCTGCATTGGGACACCGTTCGGTTGCCGGAGCGGCGCGCTCTGCAAGCGGCGTTGAGTACCTTGCCCAAGGCTCAGCCACTGCGCTTGATAATGGACGAGTTCGCGTTATTCAAAGGTCATCGCTACGCCAGCGTGGTGTTGGACGCTGATACTCGGCGAGTTCTTTGGATCGGCGAAGGCCGTAGCCGAGCGGCAGTCAGACCGTTTTTCAAAGAACTGGGGCCAGAGGGGTGCGCCCGAATTGAAGCGGTAGCGATGGACATGAACACGGCTTATGACCTGGAAGTTCGCCAACACTGCCCAAAAGCACGGGTGATTTATGACCTTTTCCATGTGGTCGCCAAATATGGCCGAGAAGTGATTGATCGTGTTCGCGTTGACGAGGCGAACCGACTGCGCCATGACAAGCCCGCTCGAAAGGTCATAAAGCAAGCGCGATGGTTGCTATTGCGTAACCGGGAGAACCTGAAAAAACCGGAACAGCAGGTTCATTTGCAGGATCTGCTGGCCGCCAACCAATCGTTAATGACGGTCTACTTGATGAAGGCCGAGTTCAAAATGCTCTGGGCACCGAGCGATGCCTGGGACTGGAGATCAGCCTGGAAGCAGTGGCTGCGTCACGCTCAAGAAAGCAAAATACCCGCACTGATCCAATTCGCAAAGCGACTAAAGGGCTACTGGCGGGGCATCGTGAACCGGGTGCGCTGGCCAATGCACACCGGTCAGTTGGAAGGAATAAACAATCGAATAAAGGTCATCAAACGAATGGCGTACGGTTACCGGGACAGCGAATTCTTTTTCATGAAGATCAAGAGCGTCTTTCCCGGCAATCCGTGAAGAACCCTAAATTTCGGTGTTGCGAGTGTCAGGCGCCCTCTCGAAGGTATTTCTTGACCCCCCAATGCCAAAGCAATCGAGACAACAGCAAGAAGGCCAGAGTCGCCAGTACAGCGCCCGCCAAAGACCGCCCCGTCGTCATCCCCATCGCTGATTGCGCGGGCACTTCCATGATGAAAAAGACAGGGACTACGGTCATGATCACGACCTGGATCCACTCCGGATACGCGCCGGACGGGAACCGTCCGGTGGTCAGAAACATAAACAACAGGTGGGAAATGTTGCCGGTTTTCTTGGTCCAGAACGCCAGACTGGCAATGCTGAACCAGACCGAATAAACCAGCGCACACGCGAGGACCATGAAGACCAAGAAAGCGCCGAGCGTCTGCAATGTCAGTTGCCCTTGCGCATGACTGCCACCCAGCATCAGACCCAGCCCCAGCAGGACCCCGAAAATATGCCAGAGGCGCAACTGCCCAAAGGCCAGAATGGTTTGCACATCAACCGGTTTGGACAAATAAGTATCAATGGACTTGCTGATGATCAACTTCGAGGCGGCCTCGCAGTTGGGCAATACCACCATTTGTACAAAGGAGCGAATAAGGATAAAGGCACCATACAACACAATCGACTGCTGTTTATTCCAGCCACCAATTGTCTCGACATTCCCAAAGAAAATCTCAATCACGACATAAACGGACAATCCCAGTAGGGCTGTATTCAACAGGCTGACAAAGACCGGCACGCGGTCTTTCATATTGGCCTGCAACCTTGCTGTCAGAAGCGCCTTGACTGCGCTCAACGTCTTCATTATCCGAACACCGAATAACGTTTTACACCTTTGGCCCAGATAAAATTAGCCAACAACGAAAGTGCAGCAACCAGCACAACCTGAAATAGTAATCCATTAACCAACTGTTCGTTTGTCAACTCGCCCATGATGATTCTGATTGGAAAGTTAATAATGTAAGGGAACGGTGACCACTCAAGTACCGACTGCATCCAGCCCGGATAAAGCGTCAACGGAGCAAGGACCCCACCAAACAGCGTGAGCATGTAAGTCAACACCAGATCAAAGGCACTTGCCTGATCGGACCAGAACGCCGCAAGCCCGCCGATGAAATAAAGTAAATAGTTGATGGCAAAACCCAGTATGACTCCGAGCAGTGCAGGCATCAGATAGCTCAGGTGCAAATACTTACCCGCTTCGGAAAATAGGAATACGCCAGCCACCAGGAAAAATATCGGTATGACTCTGACCATCGCCGAAGCCATTTCACCCAGAAAGTAATAGAAGGCAATATTGAACGGCTTCAACAGGAAACTGCCAATATCCCCCGAATGAATGTCACTCTCTACTTCTTCAGCAGCTGTACTGGAGACGATTTCGCCAACCAGAAATACCAGCGCAAAGTAAGCGGCAAACCTGGCCGGGGTAAAACCTTCCAGTGCGGCATCCTTTGCAATGCCCATCCAGATGACCATCATGAATAACGGCACCAAAGAGGCGAGTACCAATACAAACAACTCTGCGCGATGCGCAACCTTGCGACGAATGGCTGTGCGCGCAACGCCTGCGACTTTCATGGCAAACCGGCTCACGCGACACACTCCCCGGGCGCACCCTTGACCTTTTGCCCGGCGTCGGCCTGAGAGGCCATGAACAGCTTCAGCAGAGCCTCTTCGATCGGTGGATCACCGATGGAAATGTCGATGACCGGCTGCTCGGCCAGAACCTGCGAACAGACACCCACCACCTCGGCAGCCGGCACCAGCAACTCATGCACAAAGCCGTCTGCGGAGCGCACCAGACCGTACCGGCCAAGTGCCGAAGCCATAACGCTTTCAGACAATTCCACCGTAATGATACGGTGATCCGACATGCGTTTACGCAGCGACTCCAGGGTGTCATCGAAGGAGATCTTGCCATCGGAAACGACAACGACTCGCTCACACAGGGCTTCAATATCCTGCATGTAATGCGACGTCAGCAGAACGCTCACATTGCGCTCGCGGCCATAGTCCCGAATAAATGAACGAACTATCCTTTGCACCCCGACATCGAGTCCGATAGTCGGCTCGTCGAGAAAAAGAACCTTGGGGTCATGAAGTAACGATGCGACCAGCTCACACTTCATTTTTTCGCCAAGCGACAGGGTTCGCACCGGCGCCTTGGCCAACTTCGATACCTTAAGCAATTCATCCAGATAGCCATAGGTCTGCTTGAACTGTTCATCGGAGATTTCGAATATCTTCTGATTCAGCCGGAAAGTTTCCATGGCCGGCAAGTCCCAGATCAACTGTTGACGTTGCCCCATGATCAGCGAGATGGACTTGAGAAATTCCTTGCTCCGCAATTGTGGTTGATAACCGAGAACCGATATTTGTCCTGCCGTCGGATAGAGCAGCCCCGACAGAATTTTCAATGTAGTGGTTTTACCTGCGCCATTCGGTCCGAGAAAGCCTACGACCTCACCCTGCTTGACCGTAAATGAAATATCGTCAACAGCCGTCTTCTCTGAACTCTTGGGAGATACCAGACTTGTCAGCCAACCGAGCGGCCCTTCCGAGCGCTCTTTAATCAGGTAGGTTTTGGACAAATTTTTTACACTAATACAATCCATCGCATGCGAGACCTTGAAGAAAATGAGCTATCCATTGCGCATATCGTTTCAACGCCGACTTGAATATCACGCACCGATCCACGTCATCAAGAAACGTTATTACACATTTAAATTCTGAATTCACAGTACTGATTTATGATTGCACTTATCGACGCTTGATTGACATCTCGCGCAAGCCCATCGATTAATGAAGCCAGACTCGATGATAGTAACGCGGAACACTCTAGCCCGCGGCTCTTTGCTTTTTCAGATTTGCCAATGGATTAGAAACTAATCGATAGTGACTTCAGCGTCGAGAGCAAAACGCGAGGTCACGCAAAAGAAGAGTAGAACCACAAATGACAGGGAAAGATCGTACAGAAAAATCCTACAGCGTGATTTTGATCCGTTGAAAAAACCTTCTCCCTTGTTGCGCATCAGCCGGGGAAGAAGGGGTTTTCTATTGCCCGGAATTTACGACTAGCTGTCGCCATCGTCGTAGGTTTCACTGTCTTCGCCTTCATTATAAGGGTTTTCCGCATCCTCCTTGGGCGCGGGTTGGGACTGCGGCTGCCAGCCGCCGGAGTTGACCTCCTTCTGTTTTTTCTTGGTGACGGGGCCAGTGTCTTTCCACTGGGGCGTTCCGGCGTCGGCCAGTTGCAGCCCATGTGCCCCGGCGCTTGAGATCCCCAAGGACACCAGTAGCACCAGGGGAATGGCACGTTTAGTTATACGCCCCCTTGTCTCCTATTTCCGTCGGTGAGTGGGTGTCGTAGTCGAAACGCTAGACCGGAAGCGGGGTTAGCGCCAATTCCCCTGACTAATGAAAACCTGACTGTGGGAGCTGGCTTGCCTGCGATGGCATCCACTGGGTGTGCCTGATGGACTGAGGTGCCTGCATCGCAGGCAAGCCTGCTCCCACATTTTGGATTTTCGGCAGACATAAAAAAGGGCAAAGCCATGACAGCTTCGCCCTTCCATCAACCGCTCAGAGCTTAATGGTGCTCGCGGGTCGCACGGAATTTCACATCCGGCCAGCGCTCTTCCATCAGCGCCAAATTGACCCGGGTCGGCGCCAGGTAGGTCAAGTGACCGCCGCCGTCGACCGCGAGGTTTTCCACGGCTTTGTTGGAGAACTCTTCCAACTTCTTCTTATCGCTGCACTCGATCCAGCGCGCGGAGTACACGGTGATCGGCTCGTAGGAGCATTCGACCTTGTATTCCTCTTTCAAGCGACTGGCGACCACATCGAACTGCAGCACACCGACGGCGCCGAGGATGATGTCGTTGCTGCGCTCGGGGAAGAACACCTGGGTCGCGCCCTCTTCCGCCAGTTGCTGCAAGCCTTGGCGCAGTTGCTTGGATTTCAGCGGGTCGCGCAGGCGCACGCGGCGGAACAGTTCCGGGGCGAAGTGCGGGATGCCGGTGAAGCCCAGCGTTTCGCCTTCGGTGAAGGTGTCGCCGATCTGGATGGTGCCGTGGTTGTGCAGGCCGATGATGTCGCCGGCGTAGGCTTCTTCGAGCTGTTCACGCTCGGAGGAGAAGAACGTCAGGGCATCGCCGATTCGCACGTCCTTGCCGGTGCGAACGTGGCGCATCTTCATGCCTTTTTCGTATCTGCCGGAGCAGATTCGCATAAAGGCGATACGGTCGCGGTGTTTGGGGTCCATGTTCGCCTGGATCTTGAACACGAAGCCCGAGAATTTCTCTTCCACCGGCTCCACGGTGCGCTCGTTGGCGACCCGGGCCAGCGGGCGCGGGGCCCAGTCCACCACGGCGTCGAGCACGTGGTCGACACCGAAGTTGCCCAATGCGGTACCGAAGAACACCGGGGTCAGTTGGCCGTCGAGGAATTCCTGCTGGTTGAACTCGTGGCAGGCGCCCTGCACCAGTTCCAGCTGGTCGACGAAGCGGTCGTACTCATCGCCCAAGTGGGCGCGGGCTTCGTCGGAGTCGAGCTTCTCGATGATTTTCACATCGGTGCGTTCGTGACCGTGGCCGGCGGTGTAGACAATGATGTAGTCGTCGGCCAGGTGGTACACGCCCTTGAAGTCGCGGTAGCAACCGATCGGCCAGGTGATCGGCGCCGCCTTGATCTTCAGCACCGCTTCGATTTCGTCGAGCAGCTCGATCGGATCGCGGATGTCGCGGTCGAGTTTGTTGATAAAGCTGACGATCGGCGTGTCGCGCAGGCGGCAGACGTCCATCAACGCAATCGTGCGTGGCTCGACGCCCTTACCGCCGTCGAGGACCATCAAGGCCGAGTCCACCGCGGTCAGGGTGCGGTAGGTGTCTTCGGAGAAGTCTTCGTGGCCCGGGGTGTCGAGCAGGTTGATCATGTGATCGCGATACGGGAACTGCATGACCGACGTGGTAATGGAAATACCCCGTTGTTTTTCCATTTCCATCCAGTCGGAGGTGGCATGGCGGTCGGATTTGCGGGATTTCACCGTGCCGGCCACTGCGATCGCCTTGCCCATCAGCAAGAGCTTCTCGGTGATGGTGGTTTTACCGGCATCGGGGTGGGAAATAATGGCGAAAGTGCGGCGTTTCGCGACTTCGGCGGCCTGGTGGGTCATGGGAAATCGCCTGGCAGGTGAGTCAAAAAAGGGCGGCGAGTATAGCGCAAACCCAGGGTGCCGGACCACCGTTCACCCGGTTGGGGGTGGCTAAATACTGCCAAGTATGGAACCTTTTAAAAGGTAGAGACGTCCACTCCCCTGCAACCGCACTCGAAACAGGGGCTGAAAAATCAGCAAGTTAGCCTGACGAGGCTGCGCTCATGGCTTGACCTCATGCCGCTTTTGCCGGCATGGGCGAGCTGCTTTTCGCGACCACATTCAACGGCAGCCAGCAGTGGCATGCCACGCAGGAATGTGTTCGCCGACAGAAGAAAAAAGGAGTCCGCCTGTGGCTATTCGCTATGGCAAAGGGCTGATAGGAGGAGCGGTTGTCGTCGCTCTCCTGGCCCTGCTGATCCACTGGATCGGCATCAACACCATCGAACTGTACCGCGACGATTTGTTGTTTTACCTGCAAGCTCACCTGATTCTCGTCCTAGTCTCCATGCTGGCCGCCCTGATTGTGGGCCTCCCCGCCGGTATCCTGCTCAGCCGCCCGAACATGGTCGGGCGCGCCGAACGCTTCATGCAGATCTTCAACATCGGCAACACCGTCCCTCCCCTGGCCGTACTGGCCATCGCCCTCGGCGTCCTCGGCATCGGCAGCGGCCCGGCGATCTTCGCGCTGTTCCTCGCTTCATTGCTGCCCATCGTGCGCAACACCTACGAAGGCCTGAAAAACGTCCAGGGCTCGCTGAAAGAAGCCGCCACCGGCATCGGCATGACCCCGCGCCAGGTGCTGTTTCGCGTCGAATTGCCGAACGCCGTGCCGATCATCATCGGCGGCGTGCGCGTGGCCCTGGCGATCAACGTCGGCACCGCGCCGCTGGCATTCCTGATCGGCGCCAACAGCCTGGGCAGCCTGATCTTCCCCGGCATCGCCCTGAACAATCAGCCGCAATTGCTGCTCGGCGCCGCGTGTACCGCGCTGTTGGCCCTGCTGCTCGACGGTCTGGTGACCATGGGCAGCCGCCTCTGGCTGGAACGCGGAGTGCGTGCGTCTTAAGGCTCGGCAAAGGAATTCACATGAAAAAACTGACATTGATATTGAGCTGCGTCCTGCTGTTTGCAGGGGTTGCGCAAGCCGCTGAAAAACCGGTCATCCGCATCGGCGCACGGGTGTTCACTGAACAGACCCTGCTCGCCGAAATCACTTCCCAGTACCTGCGCACCAAGGGTTACGACACCCGCGTGACCGGCGGCCTGGGCAGCAACCTGGCGCGCAGTGCCCAGGAAAGCGGGCAACTGGACCTGATCTGGGAATACACCGGCGTGTCGCTGGTGGCCTACAACCATGTGGACGAGAAGCTCGACAGCGAACAGTCCTACGCTCGGGTAAAAGAACTCGACGCGAAAAAAGGCCTGGTCTGGCTGTCGCCATCGAAATTCAGCAACACCTACGCGCTGGCATTGCCTGAGAACGTGGCCCAGGAATTCCCGCAGATCAACACGATCAGCGATCTGACCCAAGCCCTCGCGGAAAAAACCAAGGCCACGCGCCTGGTGGCCCTGGACACCGAGTTCGCCAACCGTTCCGACGGCATGGGCGGCATGGTCAAGCTGTACGGCATGAACCTGACCCGCAAAAACACCCGGCAGATGGACGCCGGGCTGGTCTACACCGCGTTGCGTAACGGCCAGGTGTTTGCCGGCCTGGTCTACACCACCGACGGTCGCCTGAATGCCTTCAAATTGAAGCTGCTCGAAGACGACAAGCACTACTTCCCGGACTACACCGCCGCGCCGGTGGTGCGTCAGGTTTATCTCGACGCCCATCCTGAACTGGCCGCCGATCTGAAGCCGCTGGCTGCCCTGTTCGACGACGCAACCATGCGCCAGCTGAACGCGCGGGTCGACGTCGGCCATGAAAGCCCATCCGCCGTCGCCGCCGACTTCCTGCGCCAGCATCCACTCAACTAAGAGGAGAAGACATGGAATTTTTAAACGCCTTTTCCCATCTTGATTGGGCCCAAGTCCTGCACCTGACCTGGCAGCACATCACCCTGGTCGGCATTGCCGTGATCCTCGCGATTGTCGTCGGCGTACCCCTCGGCGTGCTGATGACCCGCTTCCCGAGCCTGGCCGGCCCGCTGCAAGCCAGCGCCACCGTGCTGCTGACCGTACCGTCCATCGCCCTGTTTGGCCTGCTGCTGCCGTTCTACTCCAAATTCGGCCAGGGCCTGGGGCCAATGCCGGCGATCACCGCCGTGTTCCTCTACTCCCTGCTGCCGATCATGCGTAACACCTACCTGGCCCTGACCGGCGTGGAGCCGGGCATCCGCGAAGCCGCCAAAGGCATCGGCATGACCTTCGGCCAGCGCCTGCGCATGGTCGAACTGCCCATCGCCGTACCGGTGATCCTCGCCGGTGTACGCACCGCCGTGGTGATGAACATCGGCGTGATGACCATCGCCGCCACCATCGGCGCCGGCGGCCTGGGTGTACTTATTCTGGCTTCCATCAGCCGCAGCGACATGTCGATGCTGATCGTCGGCGCCGTGCTGGTCAGTCTCCTGGCCATCTTCGCCGACCTGCTTCTGCAATGGCTGCAACGCTCGCTGACTCCAAAAGGACTGCTCAAATGATCGAACTTCAACACCTGACCAAGACTTTCCAAAGCAACGGCAAGACTGTCTCCGCCGTGAACGACGTAAGCCTGACCGTCAACGAAGGCGAGATTTGCGTATTCCTCGGCCCCTCGGGCTGCGGCAAGAGCACCACGCTGAAAATGATCAACCGCCTGATCAAGCCCACATCGGGCAAGATCCTGATCAACGGCGAAGACACCACCGACCTCGACGAAGTGACCCTGCGTCGCAACATCGGCTACGTGATCCAGCAGATCGGTCTGTTCCCGAACATGACCATCGAGGAAAACATCGTGGTCGTGCCCAAGTTGCTGGGCTGGGACAAGCAGAAATGCCACGACCGCGCCCGCGAGTTGATGAGCATGATCAAGCTCGAGCCCAAGCAGTACCTGCACCGCTACCCGCGTGAGCTGTCCGGTGGCCAGCAACAGCGCATCGGCGTGATCCGTGCGCTGGCGGCGGATGCACCGTTACTGCTGATGGATGAGCCGTTCGGCGCGGTCGACCCGATCAACCGCGAGATGATCCAGAACGAGTTCTTCGAAATGCAGCGCGCGCTGAACAAGACCGTGATCATGGTCAGCCACGACATCGACGAAGCCATCAAGCTGGGCGACAAGATCGCCATCTTCCGCGCTGGCAAACTGCTGCAGATCGACCACCCGGACACCCTGCTGGCGCACCCGGCGGATGAGTTCGTCAGCAACTTCGTCGGCCAGGACAGCACCCTCAAGCGTCTGCTGCTGGTAAAAGCCGAAGACGCGGCAGACAACGCCCCGTCGGTCAGCCCGGAAACCCCGGTGGCCGATGCCCTGGAGCTGATGGACGAACTCGACCGCCGCTATGTGGTGGTCACCTGCGCCGACAACAAGGCGCTGGGCTATGTGCGCCGTCGCGACCTGCACCGTCAGACCGGCACTTGCGGTCAATACCTGCGCGAATTCAACGCCACGGCCGCGTATGACGAGCACTTGCGCATCCTGTTGTCGCGCATGTACGAGTTCAACCGTTCGTGGTTACCGGTGATGGACGCCGAGCGGGTGTTTTTGGGTGAAGTGACCCAGGAATCGATTGCCGAGTACCTGAGCTCCGGCAAGTCGCGTGGCGGCAAGACCAGTATCGTTTCGCCCGCCGAGACCGCCCTGGCCTGATCTGACACAACACGCTTAAAACTGTGAGAGGGGGCTTGCCCCCGATGGCGGTGTATCAGTCAATATATTCATGACTGACACACTGCCATCGGGGGCAAGCCCCCTCCCACATTTGGTCCGTGGTGTGTCAGGGAAATCCCCCTGATTATCCGCCTGCGGGGAACATCAATCCGTCACACCGGTCGGTTACATAAGTAGCTGCACCCGGTCCCGCGACGAACGCGTGCAAAAACGCGACATTTTTAGTTGATCTCAAGCCCCTCACGCCCTAAAGTTCGCGCCGAACGTCCATGCTGGAAACGATCCATCCGGCTCAAGTACTGACGACGAGACAGCAAGGCCAAGGGAAGCTTATCCCATGGCCTTTTTGCTTTCGGCGACATGCCTTGGGAAGTAGGCGAACCAAAGTGGGGATACGGAGGACGTTCATTTGCACCCATTGATCAATTTAGTTTGCCCTTAGGAGTTCCCAGCATGTCGATCAACGTCGAAGATTATTTCGCGCGCGCCACTTTTGACAAAATGAAGGCGTTCGCCGACAAGCAAGAAACCCCGTTCGTGGTGATCGACACCGCGATGATCAGCCAGGCCTACGATGACCTGCGCGCCGGTTTCGAATTCGCCAAAATCTATTACGCAGTCAAGGCCAACCCGGCCGTCGAGATCATCGACCTGTTGAAAGACAAGGGGTCGAGCTTCGACATCGCCTCGATCTACGAGCTGGACAAGGTCATGGCCCGCGGCGTCAGCCCCGACCGTATCAGCTACGGCAACACCATCAAGAAATCCAAGGACATCCGCTACTTCTACGAGAAGGGCGTGCGCCTGTTCTCCACCGACTCCGAAGCCGACCTGCGCAACATCGCCAAGGCCGCGCCGGGCTCGAAAATCTATGTGCGTATCCTCACCGAAGGCTCGACCACGGCTGACTGGCCTCTGTCGCGCAAATTCGGCTGCCAGACCGACATGGCCATGGACCTGCTGATCCTCGCCCGCGACCTGGGCCTGGTGCCGTATGGCCTCTCGTTCCACGTCGGCTCGCAACAGCGCGACATCAGCGTGTGGGACGCGGCGATCGCCAAGGTCAAAGTGATCTTCGAGCGCCTGAAGGAAGAAGACGGCATCCACCTCAAGCTGATCAACATGGGCGGCGGCTTCCCGGCCAACTACATCACCCGCACCAACAGCCTGGAAACCTATGCCGAAGAAATCATCCGCTTCCTCAAGGAAGACTTCGGCGACGACCTGCCGGAAATCATCCTGGAACCGGGCCGTTCGTTGATCGCCAACGCCGGCATCCTGGTCAGCGAAGTGGTGCTGGTGGCACGTAAATCGCGCACCGCCGTCGAGCGCTGGGTGTACACGGACGTGGGCAAGTTCTCCGGCCTGATCGAAACCATGGACGAAGCCATCAAGTTCCCGATCTGGACCGAGAAGAAAGGCGAGATGGAAGAAGTGGTGATCGCCGGTCCTACCTGCGACAGCGCCGACATCATGTACGAAAACTACAAGTACGGCCTGCCGTTGAACCTGGCGATCGGTGATCGGTTGTACTGGTTGTCGACCGGCGCGTACACCACCAGCTACAGCGCGGTTGAGTTCAATGGCTTTCCGCCGTTGAAGTCGTATTACGTGTAAGACGGCGGCGAACAAAAAACCCATGACCTGTCATGGGTTTTTTTATCGCTCAGAAACAGGTCATGGCATGTTGCTCATAGGCATCGGCCATCGCCCGAATCCGCGGATCATTCGCCTGTACCAGCGCCTTGTGCGCCACCCGCAAAAACTTCAGATTGCCGCCTGCCAGCGCCTTGCGCAACCACGCCAGCGCCGCCTCGATCTGGCCGCTGTCGGCCAGCACCGCCGCGTAACTGAACTGCCCACGGAAATCCCCGGCTTCGGCTGAGCGTCGATACCACGCCACGGCAGCGTCCGGATCCCTCGGGCAAAACCGGCCCTCTTCCAGATAGCGCCCCAACAGGTTCATCGACTTGGCGTGGCCCTGCTCCGCCGCCTGGCGATAACACCTCAGCGCGCGCGCCTGGTCCTCGGCGACACCGCGACCGGTGGCCAGCAGGTTGGCGTAGTTGTATTGCCCCCAGTCCAACCCGGCTTCGGCCGCCAGCCGATAGTCCCGCGCCGCCGCCGCTTCGTCGGCGACGCAGCCCCAGCCATGCTCGCGGCAACGCCCCAGCATATTGCGCGCCATCAGGTGCCCGCCCTGCGCCGCGATCTGGAACCAGCGCAGTGCCAGCGCTTCATCGCGCTCGATGCCGCGCCCTTCCAGCAGGATCTGCCCGAGCAAGGCCTGGGCATCCACCACGCCCTCCCTGGCCGCGATCAGGATCGCCTGGGCCGCGCGCACTGGCGAGTCGTCGAGCATGCGCTGCAACTGCTCGACGTTGAGCACTTCTTCACGGCGCAATAAAAAGCCCATGCTCAGACCTCGACCCAGCGACGCAACAGGTTGTGGTAAGTGCCGGTGAGCTGGATCAACGCCGGGTGGTCCGGGACCGCCGCGGTCAGTTGCTGGATCGCACCGTCCATCTCGAACAGCAGGGTGCGCTGGCTGTCTTCGCGCACCAGGCTTTGGGTCCAGAAAAACGAGGCGTAGCGCGCACCACGGGTCACGGCGTTGACTTTATGCAGGCTGGAGCCGGGGTACAGCACCATATCGCCGGCGGGCAGCTTGACCCGTTGCACGCCGAAGGTGTCCTGGATCTCCAGTTCGCCGCCGTCATAGTCCTCCGGGTCGCTGAAGAACAGCGTGGACGACAGATCGGTACGCACCCGCTCCTGGCTGCCCTTGGGCTGGCGCACGGCATTGTCGATATGAAAGTCGAAACTGCCCCCGGCCGTGTAGCAGTTGAGCAGCGGCGGGAAGACTTTGTGCGGTAACGCCGCCGACATAAACAACGGGTTTTGCCACAACCGCTCCAGCATCGCCGTACCGATTTCCTTGGCCAGCGGGTGGCCTTCGGGCAATTGCAGGTTGTGCTTGGCCTTGGCGGACTGGTGCCCGGCGGTGATTCTACCGTCGGCCCAGTCGGCGGTTTCCAGGGCTTGGCGAATGCGCTGCACTTCCTCACGAGAGAACAGGCCGGGAATATGCAGCAACATGAGCACTACCTGAGAGCGGAAAGACGTTAATGGTATTGATTCTTATCCTCTCTGTAAAACCCGAAGACGAACGAGATCGTAAAAACCGTAAGGAAAAAGTGTAAAGAATGTAAATTAGCTACGAATAGCAATAAGTCGCAATTGATACAAAGTCTTGTTCAGCCTATATTCCGCGGCCTCACATCCTTGGGGAAAGGACACGTCATGTCGCGCACTTGCATAAAAACACCTGCCAGTTCACCACGCCTGCTGGCTTCGGCCATCGGCGTTGCACTCGGCGCCAGCTCTGTCGCCCATCTGGCGCAAGCGGCCGACGACACCGAACAGAAAGGCCAGCGCAACAGCATCTCCCTGGGCGCCACCAGCATCACCGGGGAAGCACAGGACGCCACCTCCTATCAGGTCGAAAAAGCCTCTTCGCAAAAGTACACCGCGCCGCTGGTGGACACGCCGCGCTCGGTCACCGTGGTGCCACAGCAAGTGCTCAAGGACACCGCCGCCACCTCGTTGCAGGATGCCTTGCGCACCGTGCCCGGCATTACCTTCGGCGCCGGTGAAGGCGGCAACCCCCAGGGCGACCGCCCGTTCATCCGCGGTTTTGACGCCCAGGGCGACACCTACCTGGACGGCGTGCGCGATACCGGCGGCCAGAGCCGTGAGATCTTCGACATCGAATCGATCGAAGTCAGCAAAGGCCCGAACTCTTCGTTCGGCGGGCGTGGCTCGGCCGGCGGCAGCCTCAACCTGGTGAGCAAGACACCCCAGGCGCGCGACTTCACCAACGGCGGCTTCACCTACGGCTCCGACCAGACCCGCCGCTACGTGCTCGACGTCAACCGCCAATTCCTCGACGACAGCGCCGCGTTCCGCCTGAACCTGATGAGCCACGAACAAAACGTCGCCGGCCGCGACGCGGTGAATTACGACCGCTGGGGCGTGGCGCCGTCGCTGACCTTTGGCCTGGGCACGCCGACCCGCGTCAACGTCAGCTACTACCACATGGAAAGCGACGACCTGCCGGATTCGGGGATCCCCTACGGTTACGGCTCCGCGACCGCCACCGCCCACGTACACGACAAACCCAACGACGGCGGCGACAGCAATAACTTCTACGGCCTGAAGAGTCGCGACTTCCGCAAGACCCGCGCCGATATCAGCACGGTCTCCGTCGAACACGACCTGAACGACAACATGACGCTGAAAAACACCCTGCGCCATGGCAACACCGGCCAGGACTATATCCTCACGCAACCGGACGACAGCAAACTCAACGTCAACAAGTTCGGTACTGTGTGGCGCCGCGCCAACAGCCGCGTGTCGACCACCGAGACCACCACCAACCAGACCGATCTGTTCGGCAACTTCCACGCGCTGGGTTTCAAGCACACCTACTCCACCGGCCTCGAGTTCACCGGCGAAGAAACCCGTGTCAGCAGCTACACCATCAGCCCCAACGCCAACCCGGTCTGCACCGTGGCCAAAGGCAGCCTGGGCGGCCAATGCACCTCGCTGAGCAACCCGAACCCGGACGACGCCTGGACCGGCAGCATCGCGCGCAACTACAACGGCACCAACACCAAAGCCACCAGCCGCGGCGCCTACGTGTTCGACACCATCGAACTGGACCCGAAATGGCTGCTGAACGTCGGCCTGCGCTACGACACCTTCGACACTGAGGCCAACACCAACGCCACCGCCGGGCGCACCAAGATCAAAGACGACAGCCAGTTCTTCAACTGGCAGGCCGGCCTGGTCTGGAAGCCGGTGGAGAACGCCAGCATCTATGCGTCCTACGCCACCTCGGCCACACCGGCCGGTGGTCTGGTCGGTGAAGGCTCCGACGGCAACCCACTGTCCGCCGGCGCCGCCACCAGCGACCTGCAACCGGAAGAAACCGTCAACTACGAGCTGGGCACCAAGTGGGATCTGTTCCACGACCGCCTTTCGCTGACGGCTGCCGTGTTCCGCACCGAGAAGAAGAACACGCGCATTCTGGTGGATGCCCTGACCTACGAGAACGCCGGTGAATCCCGCGTCGATGGCCTCGAACTCTCGGCCAGCGGCAAACTCACGGATCAATGGCAAGTGTTCGCCGGCTACAGCTACCTCGACAGCGAGCTGGTCAAATCCGGACGCAACGGGCGCAACGGGGTGCTCAGCGCCGGCTCCAGCGAGGGCAACCAAATGCCCAATACGCCGAAGAACACCTTCAGCCTGTGGACCACCTACGACATCACGTCGAAGCTGACCATCGGCGGCGGTGCGTTCTATGTCGACGAGGTCTACGGCGATGCCGGCAACACCGTGTATGTACCGTCCTACACGCGCTACGACGCCATGGCCAGCTACAAGCTGACCAAGAACGTCGATCTGCAACTGAACGTGCAGAACCTGACCGACAAAACCTACTACGACAAGGCCTTCTCGACCCACTTCGCCAACCAGGCAGCCGGGCGCACCGCACTGTTGACCACCAGCTTCCACTTCTAAACGGTCAACCCGCAGCCAACAGCCCCACGCATCGATGCGTGGGGCTTTTGCGTGTTAAACAACAAAGTTTCTCGACAACCCACGGCATAATGCGCGCCGTGCTACAGATATCCAGATGAGCGAGGCGGTCCGACGTGTTGAAGAAAACCCTGTTCCAGTTGCACTGGTTCTTCGGCATCACTGCCGGGCTGGTGCTGGCCTTGATGGGGATCACCGGGGCGGCGGTGTCGTTCCAGGATGAAATACTGCGCGCGCTCAACCCCAGCGTGCTGAGCGTGGCAAAACGCGACGCCGGGGTACTGCCGCCCGCCGAGCTGGTGCGCAAGCTCGAAGCCAGCGAAGGCAAGCGCGTGTCGATGCTGTGGGTGGAAACCGACAGCGGCACCGCCGCACGCGTGTTCTTCACCCCGCCGCCGGGTGAACGGCGCGGCCAGATGCGTTACTTCGACCCCTACACCGGCGACTACATGGGCGACGCCGTCGGCCAGGACGTGTTCGGGTTTCTCCTGCAACTGCACCGTTTCCTGGCCATGGGCGACACCGGCCGGCAAATCACCGGGGCCTGCACGCTGATCCTGCTGTTCTTCTGCCTGTCCGGCCTGTACCTGCGCTGGCCGCGCCAGGTGGCGAACTGGCGCGTGTGGCTGACCCTGGACTGGCGCAAAAAAGGTCGCAGCTTCAATTGGGACTTGCACTCGGTGTTCGGCACCTGGTGCCTGTTGTTCTATCTGTTGGCGGCGCTGACCGGCCTGTCGTGGTCCTACGAGTGGTACAACCAGGGCCTGAACAAGCTGCTGTCCGACGCCCCGCAGAACGAACGGATGCGCAAACGCGGCCCACCGCCCGCGGGCCCGACGCCGGAGGCCAACTACGCGGCGATCTGGAGCAGCATCTACAGCAGCGCCGGCCCCGACTTGAGTGCCTACAACATCCGCATGCCGGCAGTCGCCGGGCAGCCGGCCACGGTGTTTTACCTGCTGAAAAACTCGCCCCACGACCGCGCGCTGAACCAGATCAACCTGGACCCGGCCACCGGCGTGGTGAAATCCCACGAGCGCTACGCCAGCAAGAGCCTCAAGGCTCAATTGCTGACCAGCCTCTACGCGCTGCACACCGGCAGTTACTTCGGCCTGGTGGGGCGGATCATCCTCACCGTCAGCGCGCTGTGCATGCCGTTGTTCTTCATCACCGGCTGGCTGCTGTACCTCGACCGTCGCCGTAAAAAGCGCCAGGTACGCGATGCCCGCGAGCGCCTCAGCGCCAATCACAGCCATGCGCCGGCCTGGCTGATCGGCTTCGCCAGCCAGAGCGGTTTTGCCGAACAACTGGCCTGGCAGACCGCCGGGCAACTGCAGGCCGCGGGCTTGCCAGTGAACGTGCAGCCGCTGGGCAGCGTCAGCCAGGACCAACTGCGCCAATCAGAAAATGCGCTGTTCGTGGTCAGCACCTTCGGCGACGGCGAAGCCCCCGACAGCGCCCGTGGCTTCGAGCGCAGCGTGCTCGGGCAGGACCTGTCCCTCAAAGGCTTGAACTACTCGGTACTGGCCCTCGGCGATCGCCAGTACCAGCACTTCTGCGGCTTTGCGCGGCGCCTGCACTTCTGGCTGACCAACCAGGGCGGCACCCCGTTGTTCGCCCCCGTGGAAGTCGATAGCGGCGACACCCATGCCCTGCAGCACTGGCAACAACAGCTGGGGCAACTCACCGGGCACGCACCGACAGCGGCGTGGCCGAGCGCACAGTATGAAAACTGCAGCTTGAACCAACGCACCTTGCTCAACCCTGGCAGTGTCGGTTCGGCTGTGTACCTGCTGGAGCTGAGCGTGCCGTCAGGGCAACGCTGGACGGCCGGCGACCTGGTGGAAATCCTGCCGCGCAACGGCAGCCGGGCCATCGCGCAGTTCCTCGCAGGCCTGGGCCTGGCCGGCAGCGAGAGCGTGCTGATCGACGGCCTGGCCCACACCCTCGACCAGGCCCTGGCCACCCGCCAACTGCCGGACAACCGCGCCCATCTGGTGGGCCTGCATGCCCAAGCGCTGGTGAACGCGCTGGCGCCCCTGGGCATGCGCGAATACTCCATTGCCTCGATTCCCAGCGACGGCGTGCTGGAGTTGATCGTGCGCCAGGAACGTCATCCGGACGGCACCCTCGGCCTTGGCTCGGGCTGGCTGACCGAACACGCGGCCCTCGGCTCGAGCATCAGCCTGCGCCTGCGCCGCAACAGCGCTTTCCACCTGCCGGACGCGCCTGCGCCGTTGATCCTGCTGGGCAACGGCACTGGCCTGGCCGGTTTGCGCAGCTTGCTCAAGGCACGCATTGCCGACGGCCAGCAGCGCAACTGGCTGTTGTTCGGCGAACGCACTATCGCCCACGACTACCTGTGCCAGGACGAACTGCAAGGCTGGCTGGCCAGCGGTGACCTGGCGCTGCTGGACCTGGCGTTTTCCCGCGACCAGGAGGAAAAGATCTACGTGCAGGATCGCCTGCGCGAATCGGCGGACGTGTTGCGTCGATGGCTGGCGGACGGCGCGGCGATTTACGTGTGCGGCAGTTTGCAGGGGATGGCCGCAGGGGTGGATCAGGTGCTGCATGAGGTGCTGGGCAGTGAGGCGGTGGAGCGCTTGATCGAACAGGGCCGCTATCGCCGCGATGTCTACTGAGATCCTCTAACCACTGAAGAACCTATGTGGGAGGGGGCTTGCCCCCGATGGCGGTGGATCAGTCAACTCATGGGTTACTGACACACCGCTATCGGGGGCAAGCCCCCTCCCACAGTTTTGACTGTATTCCAAGTCAGTTTTTTACTGCTGTCCAAATCAGACCGGTTGCAGCTTTTGCTCGAACACTGAAACCCCATCCAGATCACGCAGCATCACCGTCAACTCCGCCGTCTGCCCATCGATCTGCACTTCGCCGAAAAACTGGAAACCGGCAAACGGCGAGGTGTTCTGCGCCGGCGGTGCTTTCTCGAACACCACCTGCGGACCAAAGGTTTTATCCAGCGGATTGGGCCCGAAGCTCCCCGCATTCAACGGCCCCGCGACAAACTCCCAGAACGGCTCGAAGTCCTGGAACGCCGCCCGATCCGGGTGGTAGTGATGCGCCGCGCAGTAATGCACATCCGCCGTCAACCACACATGGTTGCGCACCTGCTGCGCGCGCAGAAACCCGAGCAGCTCGGCGATTTCCAACTCGTGCCCTTGCGCCGGGCCGGGGTCGTTGTTGGCGATCGCTTCCCAGCGCGGTACGCCCGGGCTGACTTCGCCGTCGGGCACGCCGAGGCCGATCGGCATGTCGGCGGCGATCACCTTCCATTGGGCCTGGGACGCCTTGAGTTCGCGCTTGAGCCAGTCCAGTTGCTCTCGGCCGAGGAAGGGTTTGGCGCCGCCCAGGTTGTCATCGTTGGGCCCGCGATAGCTGCGCATGTCGAGCACGAACACATCCAGCAGCGGGCCGTAACTGAGCTTGCGATAAATCCGCCCGCCGCCGTCGGCGCTTTGCCGACGCATGGGTGAATATTCCAGCCAGGCCTGACGCGCATGGCCGACCAGGGTGTTGATGTCCTTGGTCTGGTAACGCTCATCGAGCTGCTTGCTCGGCGACCAGTTGTTCACCACTTCGTGGTCGTCCCACTGCCAGATCTGCGGCACTTCGGCGTTAAAGCGCCGCACGTTTTCATCCAGCAGGTTGTAGCGGTAATTGCCGCGATACTCATCGAGGGTTTCAGCGACTTTGCTCTTGGCCTCGGTGGTGATGTTGCGCCAGATGCGCCCGCCTTCGGTGGTCAGTTGCGCCGGCACCGGGCCGTCGGCGTAGATGGTGTCGCCGCTGTGGATAAAAAAGTCCGGCAGGCGCAAACGCATGGCTTCGTAGATCCGCATGCCGCCGATGTCCGGGTTGATGCCGAAGCCTTGGCCGACGGTGTCGCCGCTCCACACAAAACGAATATCGCGACGCTGTTGCGGCACGCTGCGCAGGTGGCCGAACCAGGGCTCGCTGGCGACGCCGGTCTGGGCGTCTTCGAAATGCACGCGGTAGAAAATCGCCTGGTCGGCGGGCAGGCCGGTGAGTTCGACGCGGGCGGTAAAGTCGCTGCGGTTGTCGGCCAGCGGCGAGACGAATCGGCGTGGGTTACTGAACACACTGCGGGTGTCCCATTCCACCACCATCCGCGCCGGGCGGTCGCTGCGGCTCCAGATCATCGCGCGGTCGCCGAGCAGGTCGCCGGACTGCACGCCATCGGTGAGTTGCGGCCGGTCCTTCACCGACGCAATCACCGCCGGTGCCAGCCCCGGCAACAACAGGCCCGCGCCGACGGCTTGCATCACGCGGCGACGGCCGAGATCGAAATGGCTCATGCAGATGCCCTCTTAAGTATCAAAAGGGCAACTAGAACACGCAGGGATGAAGCCGATATGACACCGCCTTCAAAGCCTTGCAGATCCTAATGTGGGAGGGGGCTTGCCCCCGATGGCGGTGGGTCAGTCCATTCATGGGTGACTGACACATCGCCATCGGGGGCAAGCCCCCTCCCACATTTTCCACAGCGTCAGGCTTGGGCGGGTGTGACCGCCAGCTCCACCGCTTCCGGGCGTTTGATCAGCGCGTACACCAACCCCGTCAACACGCTACCGGCGGCAATCGCCAGCAAGTACAGCAGCGCATGGTTCATCGCATTCGGGATCACCAGCACAAACAAGCCGCCGTGGGGTGCGGCCAGTTTGCAGCCGAAGTACATCGACAGCGCGCCGGTCAACGCGCCGCCGGCGATGCTGGCCGGGATCACCCGCAGCGGGTCCTTGGCAGCAAACGGGATCGCGCCTTCGGAGATAAAGCACAGGCCCAGAATCATCGCGGCCTTGCCGGCCTCGCGTTCGGTCTGGGCAAACTTGCGCCGGGCCAGGAAGGTCGCGATGCCCATGCCGATCGGCGGCACCATGCCGGCCGCCATGGTCGCCGCCATCGGCGCACCGCTGGACGCCGCCAGCAAGCCGACAGAGAACGCATACGCGGCCTTGTTGATCGGCCCGCCCAGGTCAACGCACATCATGCCGCCGAGCAGGATGCCGAGCAGCACGGCATTGGTGGTGCCCATCGTGCTGAGGAAGTCGGTCAGCCCGGTGAGCAGCCGCGCCACCGGCGGGCCTACCAGATAGATCATCGCCAGGCCTGTGAACAGGCTCGCCAGCAACGGGATGATCAGGATCGGCTTGAGCGGCTCCAGGCTTTGCGGCAGGCGCACCGCGCCGGTGATCAGCTTGACGCAGTAACCGGCGAGGAAACCGGCAATAATCCCGCCGATAAAGCCCGCGCCCAACGTCCCGGCCAGCAAGCCGCCGATCATGCCGGGGGCCAGGCCGGGGCGGTCGGCAATCGAATAGGCGATATAGCCCGCGAGCAGCGGCACCATGAGCATGAAGGCCTGGTCGCCGACGGTTTTCAGCGCCGCCGCCAGGGTGCCTTTTTCTTCAAAGGCATGGATGCCGAACACGAACGACAAGGCGATCAACAGACCGCCCGCCACCACCATCGGCAACATGAACGACACGCCGGTCAGCAGGTGTTTGTAGACCCCGGTTTTTTCCGACTTGGCCACCGCCCCGCTCGCCGCGCTTTCCACGGTGCCTTCGGCCAGGGCCTTGTTGAGGGTCGCTTCGGCTTGCTTGAGGGCGATGCCGGTGCCGCAGCGGTAGATCTTCTTGCCGGCGAAACGCTCGGTGGCGACTTCGATATCCGCCGCCAGCAGCACCACATCCGCCTCGGCAATCGCTTGCGGGCTCAACGGCGTGCGCGCGCCGACCGAACCTTGGGTTTCTACCTGCAAGTCATAGCCCAGGCGCTTGGCGGTCTGCTGCAACGCTTCGGCGGCCATGAAGGTGTGGGCCACGCCGGTCGGGCAGGCGGTGATCGCGACAATACGCGGGGCTTGCTTGGCCGCCACCGGGGCTTCGCTGGCGACATACACCTGAGCCTCTTCGGCGCCGCGCCGCAACACCGCCTCGACGTCCTGCAAGGCCTGCGCCGGGGTGCTCTGATACACGCGCTTGCCGACAAACCGCTGCATATCCAGCGGCGTGCTGCTGACCAGCAACACCCACTCGGCAGCATCGAGCGTGGCCTGGGACAACTGGCGTTCCGGGCGCTGCACGTCCACCACTTCGACGCTGGTGCTCCAGCCCTGGCGCTGCGCGGCGGCGTCGAGCAAACGGGCGCACAGCACACTGGTGACCATGCCGTTCGGGCAGGCGGTAACAATGGCTAAATTCATCACAAACCCTCTTATTGTTCTGTCAGCGGGCGCACATGGACGCCGCTTTCGAGACGCGCCAATTGCGCATCATCGCTGATGCCAAACCCGATCTGCGTGACGGCCATCGCGGCAATCGCCGTGGCGCGGCGCAAGGTGGTCTCGGGCAGATCGAAACCGAGCAAACCGTGGAGCATCCCGGCCAGCAGCGAATCGCCCGCGCCGACCGTACTCGCGACGCTGACTTTCGGCGGCGTGGCATGCAGCGCCGTGCCGGGGCTGAACCAGTTGACGCCGTCGGCACCGTGGGAAATCACCACATGCTCGATGCCGCTGGCATGCAAACGCACGGCGGCCTGGGCCTGTTGGTCGACGGAGTCGGTCGGGCAGTCCAGCGCTTCGGCAAGTTCTTCGGTATTGGGCTTGATCAACCACGGGCCGGCCTGCAACCCGGCGCGCAGGGCAGCGCCGCTGGTGTCCAGGGCAACTTTCAAGCCGAGGTCTTTCAGCAGCACCAATAAGCCCTGGAACCACTGCGGGCTGACACCGCACGGCAAGCTGCCGGCGACCACCACCGCATCGTGCCCCGGGGCGATCAGCGTGAGTTGGTTGAGCAACGCCTGCTGCGCCTGCTCGCTGACCAGCGGCCCCGGCGCATTGATGTCGGTGACGCGGCCATCCTGTTCGGCGATCTTGATATTGCTGCGGGTCTCGCCGGGCACGCGGATGAACGCATCGGCAAACCCACGGCGCGCGATCAGCGCGTCAAAGGCCTGGGGGTTGTCCGCGCCGAGAAAACCACCGACGGTGACCTGATGACCGAGGTCGGCCAGCACCTGGGCGACGTTCACGCCCTTGCCGGCCGCGTGGGTCAGCATCGTCTCGCTGCGATTGACTTCACCGGGTTCCAGGCGCGCCAGGCGTACCGTGAGGTCCAACGCCGGGTTCAGCGTCAGGGTCAAAATCCTTGCCATCTACACGGCCTCCACAAGGGCTCGCACTTCAGCGGGCGAACCCACCGCGAGTGCTTGTTGCGCCAGGCCCTGGGCCTCGCTCAGACTGAATTCTCGCACCCGCGCCTTCACCTCGGGAATGCTGCGGGCCGACACGCTCAACTCATCCACGCCGAGACCGATCAGCACCGGCACCGCCAGCGGATCGGCGGCCAGCTCACCGCACACGCCAACCCATTTGCCATGGGCATGGGCGGCGCGCACGGTGATGTCGATCAGTTGCAACACGGCGGGGTGCAGGCCATCGGCCTGGGCCGACAGCGTCGGGTGGCCACGGTCGATGGCCAGGGTGTACTGGGTCAGGTCGTTGGTGCCGACGCTGAAGAAGTCGACTTCCTTGGCCAGCACCGGCGCGAGCAACGCGGCGGACGGCACTTCGATCATGATCCCCAGTTGCAGGTCGGCCACCGGGATTTCCAGGCGCAGGCGCTCGGTCATGTCCCGCGCAGCGCGCCACTCATCGACGCTGCCAACCATGGGGAACATGATGCGCAGCGGCCGGTTATCCGCCGAGCGCAGCAGTGCGCGCAATTGCGCTTCCATGATCTGCGGGCGTTGCAGCGTAAGGCGAATGCCGCGCACGCCGAGGAAGGGGTTTTCTTCCTCGGCGATCGGCCAATACGGCAGCGGTTTGTCGCCGCCCACATCCAGGGTGCGGACCACCAACGGGCGACCGCCGAGGCCATCGAGCACGCGGCGGTATTCAGCTTCCTGGGTGGCTTCGTCCGGCGCTTGGGGGTGGGCCATGAAAATCAGTTCGGTGCGCAGCAGGCCAATGCCTTCGGCGCCCTGCTCCACCGCGCTCGCCACGCCGGCGCTTTCGCCGATGTTGGCAAACACTTCCACGGCGTGCCCATCCCGGGTCAGGGCCGGCTGATGGCGCTGCGCCGAGGCGGCTTGCAGGCGTTGTTCACGGGTGTCGCGTTCGACGCTGGCGCGTTGCAGGGTCGCGGCGTCGGCGTCGACATGCAGGCGGCCGCGCTGACCGTCGAGCAGCAACGGCGTACCGGCGGCCAGCAGCAACACGGCCGGGCCGGCGCCCACTAAGGCGGGGATGCCCAGGGCGCGGGCGACGATGGCGCTGTGGGCGGTGGCGCCGCCACGGGCGGTGAGAATGCCGGCGACGCGCGCCGGGTCGAGGCGCGCCACATCCGACGGGCCGACTTCGTCCATCACCAGGATGTAGGGTTCGTTCGGTTCCTGGACGGTTTCGACACCGCACAACTGCGCCAGCACACGGCGACCGATGTCGCGCAGGTCGGCGGCGCGCTCGGCGAGCAAGGCGTCCTGCAACGATTCCTGCTGCTTGGCGGCGGCTTCGATCACGCTCATCCAGGCGGCTTCGGCGCTTTCACCCTGCTTGAGGCGGGTGTCGACGTCGTCGGTCAGTTCCGGGTCGTCGAGCATTTCCTGGTGGGTGATGAAAATCTCGCGGATCGCCTTGGCCTGGCTGCGTTCGATCAGGCCCTGGATATCGCCGCGCACATCGGCCAGTGAGGCGTGCAGGCGCTGGCGCTCGATGGCCGAGGACTCGCCACGCAACGGATAGTCGAACGGTTGCAGCACCTGGATATGCGCCGGGCCGATGGCGATGCCCGGTGCGGCGGCGATGGCCTGGATCTGGCTGCCGGCCAGGGGCGCGCTGAGCGTCGGTTCGAGCACCACGGCGGCGGCTTGTGCACTCGCGACAGGCAGCGGCTCGACCTCTTCGCCAAGCCCCTCTTGTACCGCGGCCAGCAAGGCAGGCAGCGCATCGTCGGCAATCGTCGGCTCTGCGACAAACTCCAGCACCTGGCCACGCCGGGCGCCGAGGCTGAGCAGCTTGCTCAGGCTTTTCACCGACACGGCGCCCACCGCGCCATCGACGATGCGTACACGAATATCGCCGTCAAAACTTTTTGCCAGTTGCGCGAGGATCTTCGCCGGCCGCGCGTGCAGGCCATGGGCATTGGCCAGGGCAATGCGTGCGCTGGGCCAGTCGGGTGGCAGCTCGCCGCCCAATACTTCAAGCACCGCACGGCTGCTGGTGGCGCGGCCCAGTTCCTGGCCACGCCCTTCAATCAACAGCGCACACAGGCGTTCGAGCAAGGTCTGGTGCGCTTCGCCGAGGCTGGCCAGGCAGAACAGACCATTGAGGGGCTGGCCGAGGTAACGCATGGGTTTGTCCGGGGTGACAAACGCCAGCCCCGGGCGCTTGACGGTCTGCTCGCTGTGCAACCACCACAGGCCATCGCCCAGGGGCAGCGCATCGACCTGCTGCAACACGGCGGCAAAGCCATTGCTCACACAATCGGCCTGGCGCAGCAGGCGGGCGCCACGCCACACCAGCTCTTCAAAATCATCGGCGGACACACCGAGCCCGATCATTTGCGCGTCCAATGCCAGTTCCTGCGGCGCGCCCTGCAACAGTTTCAGCAGGGCCTCGGCGGAAGCGGCGCGGCGCAGTGCCTGGCCCAGGTCGGTTTCCCCGAGGGCGCGGGTCAGCAGTTGCAGCAGGCGCAGGTGTTCGTCGGATTTGGCGGCAATGCCAATGGCCAGGTAGACGATCTGGCCATCGCCCCAGTCCACCCCTTCGGGGAACTGCAGCAGGCGCACGCCGGTGGAAAATACCTGATCGCGGGTTTCGGGGGTGCCGTGAGGGATCGCGATGCCTTGACCGAGAAAGGTCGAACCTTGGGCTTCACGGGCTTGCAAGCCGCTGAGATAACCCTCGGCGACCAGGCCGTCGGCCACCAGTTTGTCAGCGAGCAGGTGCAAGGCAGCAGATTTGTCCACAGCCGTCTGGCCCATGGAAATCTGCTCTATGGTGAGCTCAAGCATGCCGTTCTCCTAGTTAGTGCGTCGGGCGCACTAGGTATTGTTTTGAATAAATCAGTCTAAAGTCGTTCATGAACAAACTGACTGAGCAGTCGGTTGGCAGTAGCCACTCAGTAGCGAACATCGCAAAAATACGCCTGCTGAAACGTTTAATCTAGAATTCGTGGCAGATTACGCGTTAATTGCGCATCCTTGAAGACCCACTCGGCACTTGAGCTGAGACATTGGTCGTCTGCAGTAATCGGTTACGATTGGACAAAATGTCGGGGCAAGCTCCAGAAAACAAGGAAATCCCGGTTTGAAACTCAGTGATATCGCCCGTCTCGCCGGTGTGTCCGTGACCACCGCCAGCTATGTCATCAATGGCAAAGCCGAACAACAACGCATCAGCAGCGCAACCGTCGAGCGCGTGCGTGCGGTGGTCCAAGCCCATGGTTTCACGCCCAACCCCCAGGCTGCGGGACTGCGCAGCCGGCATACGCGCACCTTGGGTTTCATCCTGCCAGACCTGGAAAACCCCAGTTACGCACGAATTGCCAAGTTGTTGGAACAGGGCGCGCGCGCGCGAGGCTATCAATTGCTGATCGCCAGCTCCGACGATGACGCCGACAGCGAGCGCCAGTTGCTGCAACTGTTCCGCGCCCGACGCTGCGACGCGCTGTTCGTTGCCAGCTGCCTGCCGGCCAGCGACGACAGTTATCGCGAGCTGCAAGCCAAGGGTTTGCCGGTCATCGCCATCGACCGGGAGATGGACCCCGCGCAGTTCTGCTCGGTGGTCAGCGACGACCGCCAGGCCTGCCAGCAACTGACCAGCAGCCTGCTGCAACCGTTGCCCAAGCAGATCGCGCTGATCGGCGCGCGGCCCGAGCTGAGTATCAGCCAGGCGCGCGCCGCCGGTTTCCGTGAAGCGCTGCAGGGGTTCGGCGGTGAAGTGATCGTCGAACACGGCGAGGCGTTCAGCCGCGACTGCGGCCGGCAACTGATGGAGCAATTACTGCAGCGCCTGGGGCATTTGCCTGACGCGCTGGTGACCACGTCCTACGTGCTGCTGCAAGGCGTGTTCGACGCACTGCATGACTTCCCGCTCAAAACGCGGCCGCTGCGCCTGGGCACCTTCGGTGATACCCAACTGCTGGATTTCCTGCCGCTGCCGGTGAATGCCATGGCCCAGCAACATCAACTGATCGCCGACACCGCGCTGCGCCTGGCCCTGGCTGCGATTGAAGAACAACAGTATCAACCCGGCGTAAACGCCATCGGCCGCACCTTCAAGCAGCGCATTCACGAGGTTTGAGCGTGGAGCTGATCGACACCCACACCCACCTGGACTTCCCGGACTTCGACAGCGATCGCCGGCAAGTCCTCGCGCACAGCCGCCAACTCGGCGTAAAGCGCATGGTGGTGTTGGGGGTGTATCAGCAAAATTGGCAACGACTGTGGGATCTGGTGCAAGACGATGAAGGTTTGTTCGCAGCCTTCGGCCTGCACCCGGTGTACCTCGACGAGCATCGCCCCGCCGACCTGACGGCCCTGGGCGACTGGCTGACCCGCCTGCGGGGCCATCGGCAATTGTGCGCGGTGGGTGAGATCGGCCTGGATTACTTCCTCGAACATCTCGACCGTGAAGGCCAGCAACACCTGTTCGAAGCCCAACTCAAGATGGCCGTGGATTTCCAACTGCCGGCCCTGCTGCATGTGCGCCGCAGCCATGCCGCCGTGATCGCCACCCTCAAGCGCATCCGCCTGCCACGGGGCGGCATCATCCACGCCTTCGCCGGCAGCCGCGAAGAGGCGCGCGAGTACATCAAGCTGGGGTTCAAACTGGGCCTGGGCGGCGCGGCCACCTGGCCACAGGCGCTGCGCATGCACAAAGTACTCGCGCAACTGCCCCTGGAAGCCGTGGTACTGGAAACCGATGCACCGGACATGGCCCCCGCCATGCACCCCGGCCAGCGCAACAGCCCGGAACACCTGCCCGAGATCTGCGCCGCGTTGGCCGAGCGCATGGGCCTGAGCCCGTTATCGCTGGCGCAGGCGAGCACACGCAACGCGTGCGAGCTGTTCAATTGGTAGCGGGCTGACGGCCTGCAGGTCCAGGGTCATGCGTTGCCGATGGCGGGCAAAACGCAGCACCAGGCAGTGGATCAGCACCGTCACCAGTGAAAGGTTGAGCTGCTCGATCACACTGAGCAACCCCACCCACTCCGCCACCAGTGCCACCAGCAAGGTCACGCAGGTCAGGATGATCATGCTCGGGCGAACCAGCGCCCACTGGTCCAGCGCACGAAATTGACGCTGCTGTTTGCGACACCGCAACTGCAGGCCCGACTGGCAATACACGCACTCGAACGGCTCGTCGATGGCAATCGCGTTCAACTGCCAAGGCTTGAGTTCAAACGTCATGTCGCATCGGGCACAGCGCCCTCTGATACCGAATGCAGCAATCATCGCCGTGCCTCCTTGGGACTGTGACCAGGTGAAACAAATTTTCACCTATTCACGCCGCCAGAAAAGATACGTCGCAAAATTAAGACAAACACCACAACCACAAAGGACAAATCCTACTAACAGGCCCTACACCCGAAATGCGCCGATCAGTTGCTTCAGCTCGATCACCTGCTGCGACAACTGCCGGCTGGCCGCTTCGGTCTGGTACGCACCGTCGGCCGCATGCTCTCCGGCGCGGTTGATCTCGACGATGTTGCGGTCAATGTCGTGGGCGACCGCGGTTTGCTGCTCGACGGCGGCGGCAATCTGCTGGTTCTGATCCACGATCATGCCGACGGCGCCGAGAATATTTTCCAGGGCCTGCTGGACCTTTTCCGACTGGCCCACGGTGCCTTCAGCCATGGCATGGCTGGTGCCCATGGCCTTGACCGCCGCGCCGACACCGCTGTGCAAGCGGCTGATCATCTGCTCGATCTCTTCAGTGGAGTGCTGGGTACGCCGGGCCAGGGTCCGCACTTCATCGGCCACCACCGCAAAGCCGCGGCCCTGCTCCCCGGCGCGGGCCGCTTCGATCGCGGCGTTGAGCGCCAGCAGGTTGGTTTGCTCGGCGATGCTCTTGATCACTTCCAGCACGCTGCTGATGGATTGGCTGTCGGTGGCCAGTTGATTGATCACGCGTACCGACTCATCGATCTCCGATGCCAACCGCGCAATGCTGCCTTGCTGGGACTGCACCAGGCCACGGCCGCTGACGGTTTCATCGTTGACGCTATGGGCGCTGCTCACCGCCGCGGCCGCGCTGCGTGCCACTTCCTGGGCGGTGGAGGACATCTGGTTCATGGCCGTCGCCACCTGTTCGATCTGGCTGCGCTGCCCGGAAACCGCCTGGTTACTGCGGGCCGAGACCGCCTCGACCTGGCCGGCCTGCAACTCAACCTGGCTGACGGTGTGCCCGACGCGCTCGATCAGGTCGTGGATCTTGGCCACGGTGCCATTGAACACTTGGCCCAGTTCGCCCAACTCGTCGCGGCTGCGGGCGACAAACGTGACGGTCATATCGCCCGCCGCCACCTTGTCCATCATCGCCCCCAAGCGCCGCAACGTGGTGCGCGTCGAGGCATAGAAACCGGCGTACAGATAAAAGATCAGCAAAAACACCGCCGCCAGGGCCGACACCAGTACGACCATGTGCGTGCGGTTTTGCGTCAGCCGTTGCTCCAACTGTTGTCCGAGGAAACCCAGGGTGGCCTCATTGAGTTGGTAGGTCTGGGCCATCAGTTGACTCACGTCGTCGTAGAAGCCCTGCCACGGTGCGTCGAGGGTTTCGGCCATCACCACCTGCTCTTCAAACAGTTCACTGCCTTGCTTTAGGCTCGCGTTGCTGGCCTTGGCCAGGCTGTCGAGCGCTGTGTGGGCGGCTTTGCTGGAGCCCAGGGCGTCCTGCAGCTTCAAGCCGTATTCGGCCTGGAGTTTTTCCAACTGCTGCAACAGCTCGTCGAAGCGCGTGCTGGAGGAGGAGTTGAGAAAACCCTGGCCGAGGGAGTACGCGCCCATTGCCCGCCCTTCGCCCAACGTCTGGGTGACTTGCGGCGTGACGCCGGTGATCAGTTCGCTGAGCTGGCGCAGATCACTCTGGGGGTCGCGGCTCAAGCCGGATTGGCTGGCGATGATCTGGCTGAGCATCTGCGCCTTGTTCAGCAGTTTGCCGATCAGCGCACTTTTGCTCTGTAGCGATGACTCCTGTTGCTGTGCCTTGAAGGCGCCGACCAGTTCGTCGCGCTTGGCGTCGAAGACGGCGACTTGCTCGGGGTCGGTGGCCATCGCGCTCAGGCCTTGCAGGCGCGCCAGCACACTCTGTTCCAGGGTGTTGATCGCGCCCTCCAGATCGCCCGCCTTGCCGGATTGGCCGAGGGTCGCGTTGATCTGCACCTGGTTGTTGAGGGTTTCCAGGTCACGGCGCAAGGCCAGGCTGCTGCCGAGCAAATCCAGGCTTTGCAGTTCGATGCGGGTGCCCTGGAATTCACGCCAGGAATCGCGCACCAGGAAATAGTTGGTCGCCAGCATCGGCAACAGGAACAACACGCTGATCAAACTGAACTTCATGCCGAAGCTCAGGCGGTTCATCAGCGCGACGGCGGGATAGAGCAAGCTCTTCACAGGTGAACTCCCTTCCTATTATTTTTATTTGAGGCGCAGGGCGGCGGCAGATAGCCACTATTTGGCGCTCTGCTTGTATAGCTCAAATCGCAAGGGAGTTTTGTAACGTAAAGTTAACGCGCTGTGGGAGCAGGCTTGCTCCCACAGGGATTGAGCGTGACCGCTAGGGCAACACGGTCCAGATGGCGAAACCGGCATACCACAGCACCGCCGCGCGCAGCAGCAGTTCCCACAGGCGATCCAGGCTGTTGATGCCGTCGGCCCCCGCCACCGGCGGCGGGATTTCGGCGGCCACCAGGCCGACTTTGTTCACCAGTTGCGCGGCACTGATGTCCCAGCTCAACAGCTCGTGGAGCATCACTCGGCTGACCGCGACAAAGTTGCCCACCAAGGCGAAGCTCGCCGCCAGCAAGCGCACCGGCAACCAGTCAAAGGCATGCCGCAGTTGCGCGGCACGCTCGGCCACCAGAGGGTTCTGACTGTGTTCGCTGGCCAGCGCCAGCAGGCGATAGGCCAGGGCAGCGACCGGGCCCAACAGGAAATACCAGAAGATCACCGCAAAGAAGCTCTGATAGGCCTGCCACAAGAGATACCCCTGGACACGCTCCAGTAACTGCTCGCCACTGTCGGCAGCGACCTTCAGGTCACGCTCGGCCACATGCTCGGCGGCCTGCAGGTCGCCGCGCCGCCAGGCATCGCGGAACGGGCCAAGCCCGGCCAGCAGATCACCGCGCCCCAGGCTGTAGATCAGCACCAGCAAATGCACCGGCAGCGCCAACAGGCCGTAGGCCACCGGTTCCAGCACCAGCAGCAACAACGCCAGCACGGCCACCGGCAGCAACACCAGCAGCGCCAGAATCAACCAGGGCTGTTCGCCCAGGCGCGGGCTCGATTCCAATCTGGCCAGTTCGCGCAGCCATCTGCCGTCGCGCTGCAACTTTTGGCGCAAGGCCGAGAATTTCTCGATCCAGACCGCCAGCACCAACACCAGGAAACTCATTGTGCGTGTCCTCCATCCTGCAGGGCGCTGCGAAAGCGCATCCAATCAAAAGCGGGCCCGGGATCGGTCTTGCGCCCCGGGGCGATATCGCTGTGACCACAAATGCGCTGACGGGTGATGCCCGGGTAAGTCGCCAGCAACTGACGTGTCAGGTCGATCAGTGACGCATATTGGGCATCGGTAAACGGCAGGTCATCCGTACCTTCCAACTCGATCCCCAGGGAAAAGTCATTGCACGTTTCGCGCCCCTCGAAGCTGGAAACCCCGGCATGCCAGGCGCGGTCGAGGCAGGACACAAACTGCGTCACCCCTCCGTCGCGTTCAATCAGAAAATGCGCTGACACGCGTAGGTCGGCAATCCCTGCAAAGTAAGGATGTTCCGTGACATCCAAGCGATTCTGGAAAAATTCCTGCACCTTGCCGGTGGCGAACTGCGCCGGCGGCAGGCTGATGTTATGCACCACCAACAGCGAGACTTCACCTGCGGGGCGCTCGTTGAAGTTGGGCGAAGGGCAATGACGAACGCCCTGGCACCAACCGCTGGCGGGGTCCAACTGCATACAGGTTCCTTGAACGTGACTAAGTCTGACCAGTATGCCGCGTTCAGCCCTATGGTTGCGATCACTTGCCGCGATTGAGTTGACGCAAGTTACCCGCCACCGTCGCCAGCGCACGCTCGAACAGCAGGGCTTCGTCCAGGATACGCAACGCACCACGCTTGAACGCCAGGGCCAGTTGGCCGGCGCTGCGCTCGAGTACCTTGAGCCCGGCGCGGTTGACGAAAACATAGCGATCGGCCGGTGCCATGATCGCGTTCAGTTTGCCGCGCAGAGCGGTTTCCTCGGGTTCCAGGAACTCCAGCCAAACGCCGACGCGCAATTGGCGCACCTTGAGCAGGTCGGGATCATCCGCGGCCAGGTCCTGCGCGGCATCGGGCAAGCCAGAGTCGAACACGAAGGGCTCCTGCACCTCGATCAACCTCTCGCCGCCCTCGAACGCCTGAACATGCAAGGCCTGCAGCCGAACAAAGAACTCACGGGTGCTGAAAGGGTCGAACCCCGCGCCGCTCATCCCGTCGCGCAAGGCCTTGAGCAACGCCGGCAACTGCTCCAGCAGATGCCGCCCGGCCTCGGTGTCGTCGTGCAGGCTAACGCTCCAGATCAACTCGTCCAGGGTGCGCAGCCCCGCCTGCCACTGCACCGATTGCTCACCGTGCTTGAGGCTGGCCAGCAACAGCACCTGGCTCCAGGCCTGTTGCACAAACTGCACCACCGAGCGCGGCAGGACCTTGCCCAGCAAACGCCGGTTCAGCACGTCGGCCACGCGCTGTCGGGCCGCCTCGTTACGCAGGCGCGCTTCCTCGGTATCGCGGGTGTGCTGTTCGAGCAATGCACTGTGCCGGCGCTCGTCAGCGGTAAACGCGCAGAACTCCGACAGCAGTTCGGAAAAAATCGCCGGGTCTTCGGCAAAATCATTCAGCAACCGCTGCACCACCTGCTCGATGCGCAGGTACAGGCTGTCACGCGGGTTACCCTCAGCCGGGCTCCAACCGATGGCGGCACCGGCGATTTCGTTGAGCAGCCGCCGCGCCGGATGGCCGGCGCGGCTGAAAAGGCTCTTGTCCAGCACCGCCAGTTTGAGCATCGGGATCTGCAACCGGGCGATCAAGGCTTTGAAGGCGTCCGGGACGGCATGGTCATTGAGGATGAATTCGAACAACAGCGCGACCAGGTTGATCACGTCTTCGTCGGCCTCTTCCACGACCCGGGATTTGCCGCTCTTGACGCTGACTCGGGTCAGCAGTTGCTTCAACTGGTTGCGCAGATCGAAGTCGTCCTCGACATCCGGCTCCGGCACGTATTGCTGCAAATGGGACAACAGCCGCAGCAGGTCGCGGGTGGCAATGGGCTGGGGCTCGGCACTGGCTTCCAGGGTCGGCGCGACACTGCCGCGCACGGCGCCCAGCAGCGCTCGCAAGGTAGAAAAGGCGTGCTCGCCATTTTCGTCGACTGGCTGGTCGGCGCTCGGCAACCGGGCTTCGCGCGTGTGCTTGCACGGTACGCGCCCGCCGGAACGACGGGCCGGCACCGCCTTGAGTTCAGGCAGCACGCCGGTGGCGACCAGCAACTGATTGGCCTCACCGTACAGGTGGTCGGCGTCGCTGAGCACGTACTTTTCAAAGAGCTTGAGCATGACCAGCTTGACGCGAATTTCCACGCCCAGGCTGCGCCCCGCGCGCAGGAAAAACTCGCACAGCAGCGCCGGCCCCAGGGGGTTCTCGCAGTCATCCATGGACCTGTCGAGCAAGGCGCCCAGGCGAGTGGTCAGTTGCCCCAGGGCGAGGCCGTCGCGATGCTGCACCCGCCCGAGCATTGCCTCCAGCGCCAGGGCTTTTTCCAGGTCGTCCCTGAGGATGCCGGGCACCTTGTCGTAGGACACCACCGGCACCAACTGCCGTTCACCGCGCCCTGCCCCGCCCAGGTTGGCGAAGGCCTCGAACAGTTGCCCCATGAACACGCGCTCGAAATTCTTGCGCTTGAGACGCAGGTCGCGCATGGCTTCAAAGAAAATATGGTGGTCGACGTTGTTAAGGGCCTTGTCGGCCATTTCGAACAGGGTGTCGTCGGCGTTATCGAACAGCTCCTGCAAACCTTGCTGCAGTTGCTGCGCAGCCTTGTCGCGAACCTGCAGCAACACCACCGGTAGGCGCGCGAGCGGCGATGGCGTGGTCTGTGCCTTATTGATCGGCACCACCTTTCCGTCGTTGTGCATCCAGGCCTCCTGAAACGGCGGTGTGGGTAGGGCAAAGTCGGGGCAGGCCCAGTTGGGCACTGCGAATATCCGGTTACCACCAGGACGTCAAAGCTATGACGCCAATTGCAAGGCGCGAGATTATCTTGCAAATGGGGGTCGTTGCGCCAGCGAACTCTGTCATAGCGCTGTAAATGAGCACGCCACTGGGTTCAAACGCGCACAGCCCCTATAATCGGCGCACTTTGTTTGTGGAGCCTGTTATGCCGAATCTCCGTCTTGCCGACCTCACCGCCGAAATCGAAGCCAACGTGCGCCGCGCACTGCGCGAAGACATCGGCAGCGGCGACATCACCGCGCAATTGATCCCGGCCGAACGGCTGGCCAAGGCCACGATCATCACCCGCGATGCGGCCGTTATCGCTGGCACGGCCTGGGTGGACGCGGTGTTCCGCCAACTGGACCCGCGGGTCGCGGTGCATTGGCTGGTGGCCGACGGTGAACGCGTCAGCCCCAACCAGGCACTGTTCCACCTCGAAGGCCCGGCACGTTCGCTGCTCAGCGGCGAACGCAGCGCGCTGAATTTCCTGCAGATGCTCTCCGGCGTCGCCACACGCGCCCAGTACCTGGCGGATAGCGTCGCGAGCACCCAGGTCAAGTTGCTCGACACGCGCAAGACGCTGCCGGGCCTGCGTCTGGCGCAGAAATACGCCGTGACCTGTGGCGGTTGCCACAACCATCGCATCGGTTTGTATGACGCGTTCCTGATCAAGGAAAACCATATCGCCGCCTGTGGCGGTATCGCCCAGGCGATTTCGGCCGCGCACAAGATCGCCCCGGGCAAACCGGTGGAAGTCGAAGTGGAAAGCCTGGACGAATTGCGCGAAGCGTTGGCGGCGGGCGCCGATATCATCATGCTCGACGAACTGAGCCTGGATGACATGCGTGAAGCCGTGCGCCTGAACGGCGGCAAAGCCAAGCTGGAAGCCAGCGGCGGGATCAACGAAAAAACCCTGCTGCCCATCGCTGAAACCGGGGTGGACTACATCTCCATCGGCGCGATGACCAAGGATGTGAAAGCGGTGGACCTGTCGATGCGCCTCAGTATCTGAAGCCCGTTGCAGGAGCCGGGTTGCCGGCTCCTGCAACAGCGGTTCAGACCACCAGGTTATTCATCTCGCAATACTCTTCCCATTCGACACCGAGCACTTCAGCCGCCTCTTGGTGCAAGGCCAGCCGTGCGGCTTCGAACTCGTCCGCTGACGAGGTGTACTTGAGGCTCAGCTCCCATGGCTGGAGGCCCTGGCTCTCGGCCTCGTCCTCGAATGCCCACTGGATCTGGTCGCGCTGATCGTCAGCGCTCAGGTCCTTGATCTCTTCTTTAAGCTGCGGCGATTCCCCGAGGTATTTGTCGAGGGCTGCTTGGTGCCGAACTTCCTGGGTCATTTCAGTCGTGGTCATGTTGTTCTCTTAGATCGAGGAATGGGGATGCATCTGGGTCATCAAGGTTGCGCAGATACAAAAGAGCGGGCACGAATGCCGACTCGCCTGGCCTTCAGAACCATTCTGGGATCATCTGAAAACGGTGTTGCTTTGGTGCCCGAGACAGGAATCGAACCTGCGACCTTCGCGTTACGAGTGCGCTGCTCTACCGGCTGAGCTACACGGGCGGTGGGCTAAAGCTAGCACCGCATCGGGCGTCCGGCAACTCACTGACGTCGCAGGGCAATCACCCCTTGGGCCCAGAAGCGCGGCTGCAGGTGTTGGTTGCCACCTTCAAGATAGTCTTGCTGGGCTTGCTCGATGTGCGGGGCATCACGCATCACGACCCACACCAGCAGGCCAACGGACAGCACCGCCGCCACCCGCCACCCTGCCCAGGCCCACGGCAGCGACGCGCCAGGAGCGGCGCGCCACACGTGCAGCGCCATCAACCAGCCCACCACCAGCGCCAACCAGACCTGCGAGTTGGGCATCACGATGACGCCGTCGACCATTGCTTGCGTGAGCGCGCCCAGCAATGCCGCGAACAGGCACCCGCGCAGCAAGTCCACGCGCTCTGTAGAACAAGCCCGCGCCCGCAACACGCGGAGGGTGGCCCAGCCACCGCGCCACGCCAAGGCAGCCACGCACAAGGCCGAGGGAACGCCCCACTCGCTGGCCCATTGCAGGATTGCCTGGTGCGGGTGCGCGGCGATCGGGTTGGCGATATCCGCGAAATGCATCGGCCCGAACCCCAGCCACGGACGCTCGACGATCATGTGCCAGGCCTGCCACCAGATCGGGCCACGCCCCGACAGCGAAGTGGTGAGGCGATCGCTGACGCCACTGCCGACCTCGACACCCAGCGCACCCGTCAACAGCGTGAACAACGCCGTATACAGCAACAAACCGCCGCACACCGCAGCCAATTGCCAGGCCAACCAGCGTCGCCCCCACGGCCCGAGCAGCGCCAATGCCACCCCGGCCACCGCCATGCCGAGCCAGGTGCCGCGGGTGCCGCCGCTGATCGCGATCAACCACCACACACACAGCAACGCAAACACCGCGCCGCGCACGGAGCGGGAGACCTTGGGCATCAGCAAGGGCAGCGCCAGCAATGGCAGGGTGAAGGTCTGGAATTGACCGTAGAAGCGCTTGTTGGAAAACCCGGACAGCAACGCGTCCGGATCAAGAACCCGCGCACCACTGGCGAAGGCGAGCGCGCCGGCATACAGGTATTGGATCGACTTGATCAGGCACAGCAGCACCACCATCAGGATCAGCACGCGGTCCAACGGCTCACCCGCGCGTCGGCGCAGCAGGGCAACCGCGACGGCGATCGCCCCACAGCTGATGAACAGCGCGACCTCGGTGAAGGCCCAGAGCGGCTGATGGGCCAGTGCCGATGACACCAGGCCCAGCCCAACGATCAGCACCAGGCCCAGGGCCGTCGGCCGGTCCACCAGACGCTCGACGGGAACGACCGTCAGCCCATACACCACCGCGCCCAGGCCCATGGCCACCTGCATTGCGCGCTGCCAGTCATGCCCGCTGAACGGTGCGCAGATACCCAGCGCGAGCAAGCACGCTGCAATCACCAGGAACGTCTTGTCGCGCTGCTGCGGGGATAACGACATCGGCCACCTTTACGTCCGTGCGCAGGGTTTGGCAGTCATGCCCCGTCGGCGCCACACCCTTTGGCGGCGTACTTGGCCTCTGCCGTCGTGGCGCATTTCCAGCCGGCGGTGGCGCTGCGCGTCAGGGTAATGGTCTTGCCCAGTACCGGTGCCGGGGCGTCGAGTATTTCGCAACTGATGGAACCGGCGCCGGTGGCGACATCCCCTGCCACATCGATCTTGCAATTGGCGGTCGGGCTGGTGCCACCGATCAATGCCACGGTTGGTACTGTGCCTTGGTTGAATACATCCTCGTAGCCGGCTTTCAACGCGGTGATTTCAGCCAGCCCGGCCGTGAACTTGGCCTTGGCCTGATGCGTGGTGTACATGGGCAAGCCAATGGTGGCCAAAATGCCGATGATTGCCACGACGATCAATAACTCGATCAAAGTAAAACCTTTCTGACGCATCACATTCCTCTCCAGAACAGAACCCATGACAAGGCGCGTCCTGCGCCCCGTATCGTGCAGCCGCGCCAGTGTACTCACCCGCGAGCGGCCAATCGCGTCCAAGACGCACAATCTGACATTTTATCGTTGAACGCCGAGCAATCCGAATCCGTCACCTGGCTACGCTATAAAGATTCGACGACCTGTGTGCGGAACAGAGACATGACCAACGCTGCCACGACATACGCCTGGGAAGGCATCAACCGCCAGGGACGCAGGGTGTCCGGGCAAACCGTCGGCCACGACCTCGCGCGGGTCAAGGCACATCTGCGCCAGCAGGGGATTTGCCCTGGCCGCGTGCGCAAACAATCCGCCGGCCTGCCAAGCCTCGCTGCGCCGATCAAACCGGCGGACATTGCCCTGTTCACCCGCCAACTGGCGACACTGCTGAAGGCCGGCATTGCCTTGCTGCAAGCCCTCGACGTGATCAGCGAAGGCTTCGACAACCGCCACATGTACAGGCTGGTAAAAGGCCTGAAACAGGAGATCGGCGCCGGGAATACCCTGGCGTCGGCCCTGCGCAAACAGCCGCGCTACTTCGATGACCTGTACTGCAACCTGGTGGCAGCGGGTGAGCAGGCCGGCGCCCTGGAAACCCTTCTGGAGCGGGTGGCGGATCACCTGGAAAAGAGCGAACGGCTCAAGGCCCGGATCAAGAAGGCCATGACCTACCCCATCGCGGTCATCGTGGTCGCCTGCCTCGTCAGCAGTCTCTTGCTGATCCATGTGGTGCCGCAATTCCAGAACCTGTTCACCAGCGTCGACAGCGAGTTGCCCGGTTTTACTCGGTACGTGATTGCCTTGTCCGAGTTCCTGCAACAAGCCTGGTGGATGCTGGCGCTCAGCCTGGGCGTGGGAGGTCTGGGGTTGCGCCGGGCCTATCGCGTATCGCCGGGTTTTCGTCATTGGCTGGATGCCGGTTTGTTGAAAGCGCCCCTGGCAGGCACACTGCTGAAAAAGTCGGCGGTCGCCCGCTACGCGCGCACGCTTTCAACTACGTTCGCGGCCGGAGTGCCTTTGGTGCAGGCCCTGGATTCAGTGGCCGCCGCTGCCGGCAACCAGCTATTCAAACAGGCTATCGAACATATGCGTCACGATGTATCCACAGGCATGCCGTTGAATCGGGCCATGGCTACCAGCGGTCTGTTCCCTGGCATGGCGATCCAGATGACGGCGATTGGTGAAGAATCCGGCACCCTGGAACACATGCTGGAAAAAGTCGCGAGCCACTATGAGTCGGACGTCGACACGCTGGTCGACCAACTCACCAGCCTGATGGAACCGCTGATCATGGTGGTGCTCGGCGGGATTGTCGGCGCTTTGGTAATCGCCCTGTACCTGCCGGTCTTCCAACTCGGTACGGCATTTTGAGCCTGCTGTTGAGCCAGCAGCCGTGGGCTTTTGTCGCCATGGCAATGGTGCTGGGCTTGATCGTGGGCAGTTTCCTCAACGTGCTGGTGTGGCGCCTGCCGAAAATGCTTGAACGGGAATGGCGCGCACAGGCCCATGAAGTGCTCGGTTTGCCCGGCGACCCCGTCGGGCCGAGATACAACCTGATGCAGCCCAATTCCTGCTGCCCACACTGCAATCAGCCGATTCGGCCGTGGGAAAACATCCCGCTACTCAGCTACCTGATGCTCCGGGGCCGCTGTGCCCATTGCCGCGAAGCGATCAGTGCGCGTTATCCCTTGACCGAACTGGCGTGCGGGTTGATCTCGGCCGTGGTGGCCTGGCATTTCGGCTTTGGCTGGCAAGCGGGCGCAGTGATGCTGTTGAGCTGGGGCTTGTTGGCGATGAGCCTGATCGACGTCGACCACCAACTGCTGCCCGACGTGCTGGTCCTGCCGCTGTTGTGGCTGGGGCTGATGCTTAACAGCGTCGAGCTGCTGGTGCCCCTCCCCGATGCACTGTGGGGTGCGGTGATCGGCTACATGAGCCTGTGGACGGTGTTCTGGCTGTTCAAGCTGGCCACCGGCAAGGACGGCATGGGCTACGGCGACTTCAAGTTGTTGGCGCTGCTCGGCGCCTGGGGTGGCTGGCAAATCCTGCCGATGACGCTGCTGATGTCATCGCTGGTGGGCGTGTGCGGCGGGCTGATCCTGCTGCGTCGGAGCAAGATCCAGGCGGCCACGCCGATGCCGTTTGGTCCCTATCTGGCAATTGCCGGCTGGACTGCCGTGCTCTGGGGTGGTCAAATAACCGACTTCTATTTGCAGTCTGTCGGTTTCAAATGACCACTCCTGTTGCAACACCCTGGATTCTTGGCCTTACGGGCGGCATCGGCAGCGGCAAGAGCGCCGCGGCCCAGCACTTCAGCGACCTCGGCGTAGACCTGGTAGACGCCGATCACGCCGCGCGCTGGGTGGTCGAACCCGGCCGGCCGGCGCTCGCCAGCATTGTCGAACACTTCGGTGCCGGCGTGCTGCAGCCCGACGGCCAGTTGGACCGCGCCGCATTGCGCAAGTTGATCTTTGAAGTGCCGCAAGAACGCCGCTGGCTGGAAGCCTTGCTGCACCCGTTGATTGGCGAAGAGATTCGCAACCACCTGGCGCGTGCGCGCTCGCCTTACGCGATCCTGGTGTCGCCGCTGCTGATCGAATCCGGCCAGCACAGCATGACCCAACGCATCCTGGTGATCGACGTGCCGCAATCCCTGCAGATTCAGCGTACCCTGCAGCGCGACGGCATCAGCGAACAACAGGTGCAGGCGATACTCAAGGCCCAGTCCAGCCGCGAAGAGCGCCTGAGCCATGCCGATGACGTGCTGGTCAATGACCGCGACCTCGCCTGGTTGCACAGCGAGGTCGAACGACTGCACCACTTTTACCTTACTTTGCGTGGAGGCCGATCATGAGCCAACCCTTGACCGTCGAATGCCCAACCTGCGGCGCACCCGTGGAATGGAAAGCGACCAACCTCAACCGGCCGTTCTGCTCGGACCGTTGCAAGCTCATCGACCTGGGTGCCTGGGCCGCTGAGGAACATAAGATCCCCGTGGCGCCGGACGCCGAAGACGAGCTGTTTTCCGAAGACCTGCCACCGCGCCATTAAGGCCGCATAAAGGCATATTCCTGCTGGTCGTCGAGGTTCTCTGCCAGGTATTGCAACTCGTCGGCCAGGTCTTCGAAACTGCGCACGCCCTTGCTCTGCTGCACCACCGCGCTGAGCATCGCGCGCAAGGTCAAGCCTGGATCAAAGCCGATTTCTTGTGCCGCGTCCTGGCTTCTGCGCAACTCCTGACGTGCCCATTCATACACACTCATGATCCGTGCTCCCATCTTGCTCAGGAAAAGTTTCGCAAAGCATGGGCCCGCCACGCTGGGCGCGATTTGATCTGAGTCAAGTCTGCGAATTGTCGTCTTTCCAGGGCGCCGAGAGGTAGCGCGTGCGGTTGAATGTCTCCAGCCATTCCGGGCAAAACACCACCAGGGCGCTGATGACCATGCCGTTGATGAAGGCCTCGGGGAAGATGATCAGCCACAGGTAACCGACAAAATCCTCCAGCCATTCCGGCATCGCGAAACGCCCGTCGAACCACAACACCCCCAGCCCGGCCAATAGGCAGAGCAACGCCGACAAAGCGGCGGCAAAAAAGCCAGAACAGAAGATGTAGACGAACGGGTTACGCGGTTGTGCCCGCTCGACAAGCACCGCGCAGGTTTCAGTGACCAGCACCGGCAGCACGACCAGCAGCAGGCCGTTGAGGCCCACGGCCGCCAGGTCCTGGCGACCCAGCAACAGCAAGCCCAACTGCGCGGCGAAACCGCCGACGATTGCCAGCGGCCAGTCGAGCAGCAGGGTCACGGCCGTCATGCCGATAAAGTGGTAGGAGACCCCGGTATCGAAGTCCCGCCTCACCAACCACAACATGAATAACGCGAACACCGTACCGAACAGCAAATGCTGGCGCCGCCGGTCAGTAAACAGCTCGACCCACGGCGAACGCAAGATCGCCCACAACAGCACCGGCGCGTACAACAGCCAGCCGATGCCGAGGGTTCCCGGCGCCAGCACCGCGGCACTGATCACGGTTTCACCTGCTCCAGAGCCTCGCGCAGTTCAGCCGCAGAGCCGTACTCGTGGCGCGCTGTCAGCTTGCCGTTATTCAGTTGCAGCCACAGCACCTTATCCACAGGCGCGGGATAACGCGGAGCGATGCGTGCGTCCCGGTCCAGCATGACCCGGTAGTTGTAGGACTGCATGGCCGGCACCGCGAACAGCTTGGCGACCAGCCGAGGCATGCGCTGGATATCCGCGACAAACACCCCATGCCGTGCTTCGAGATAGCCTTTGGGCTGGCCTTGCAGGGCGGCGTCCACCAGCTTGGCGGCATCCATGCTGCGGGCCACCAACAGGACCTGTGCCTGGTCATCCAGGGTGTAGGCCTGATCGAACTGATCCAGCAGCGTCCAGGGCGCCACGCGCTCACCCACTTCAACCGCCTGGGCCCACACGGGCAACAGGCTCAACAACAGCACGGCGAAAAACTTCACTGCACACCTCATGCTTGGGAAAAAACCGAGTCGACAGTCTACACCGGGCTTTCTCCCTGGGACCTCCTGCAGTCTGAACGAATGCGGAAAAACCACAGCGCGGGCAGCAAGCGAACACTGAGCAATCAGGATGCTCTTGCCGCCCCTGGTTGCGCCTCCGACGCATCGCCAACTAAGCAGTGAACGGCTTGATCCAATCCAAGCTTTCAACCGTGACGCCGGTCGGGCGGTATTCACAGCCGATCCATCCCTGATAACCGCGCTGTTCTAATGTGGTGAACAGCGCGCAGAAATCCATGCTCCCCGTGCCCGGCTGATGACGCCCCGGACAGTCGGCGATTTGCACATGCGCGGTTCGTTCGTAAAACCGCGCCAGGACATCCGCCGCGTCTCCAGTCAGGCGCTGAGCGTGGTACAGATCAAGAATCAGCCCGACACTCGGGAACGTCTCCAGAACGTGCTGCGCCTTGCTGAAGTCGGACATGTAATAGCCCGGCATTTCCTGCGCGCAGATGACTTCGATCAATGGCCGCAAACCCTGGTCTTCAAAATACTTGACGGTGTATTCCAGGTTGCTCTCGTAGATGAGCGCCGCGTCATCCCGAGTGGTAATGCCCGACATGATGTGGACGTCCGAACAGCCCAGCGCCTTTGCATAGTTGGCGGCCTGGAGCAAGCCACTGCGAAAATCGCCTTCCTTGCCATGCAAGGCCGCGATGCCTTTGGTCAGGCCCGCCGGAGCGGAAAATTGAATCAACGGCAAGTTGTGTTGAGCCAAATGATCTGCAAGCAGACTTGCGTCGAACTCATAAGGCGACGGGAACTCAACCGCACGAAAACCAGCGGCGGCGGCGGCTTCGATGCGTTGCAGAAATGGCAATTCATTGAATTGAAAGCCAAGGTGAGCGTTGAATTTCAGCATAAGGCAGGTATCCGTCCTGGAAAGGAGCTTTAAAAAGTTGTTCCACAAGTTCCTGCGTCTTCGGCGCAGATACTCGGCGCTTCCGGGTATGGTATTTTCCCACCCCAGTTCGATGTGGCCCTGCCCCGACAGGCACGGACTGACGCCGACCATTCAAGAGAGAGCCTGTGATCAAGAAAGACCTTGCCTTGCAGCTGGCACCGAAGGTCATCGGCATGGTTCGCGCCCGCTCGATGCGGGCCGGCGAGCCATTGCGCGAGCAGACGTTCGCTCAAGCGCTGGGCGTTTCGCGCTCGCCTATCCGACGAGTGTTTGCCTTGCTTGCCGAGTGGGATCTTGCGACTCAAGAACCCAATCGCGGCTACTTTCTGAAGCAAGACGCTGGGGATATCCAGGAGTCCGCATTCCCTCTGGCCAGCGACCCTTTCGAAGACTTTTATCTTCGCGTAGTCGACGATATTTTGGCTGGTGAAATACCCGCCCAGTTTTTCGAAGCCCAACTGTTGCGGCGTTACGACGTGCCTCGAGGGCAATTGCTCAAGGTATTGAACCGACTGGCTGGCGAAGCCATGGTGGAGCGCAAACCGGGGCAAGGATGGGAGCTCAAAGACTTCGTGCATAGCACGACGGCTCACATCCAGAGCTACCGTTTCCGCATGGCTATCGAGCCGGCGGCCCTGCTCGAACCCGGCTATCAGGTCAACCAAACCGCATTTGCCCAAGCCAGGCAGCAACAACAGGCCCTGATCGACGGGGGCATCAACACGCTGTCCCGCGCCCAACTGTTCCAAATCGGCGCCCAGTTCCACGAACTGATCGTGCAGTGCTCGGGGAATGTCTTTTTCATGGATGCTCTCCGCCAGCAGAACCAGCTCCGGCGCTTCATGAGCTACAAAGCGAACGTCGATCGCAGTCGCCTTGTGACGCAATGCCAGGAGCACATCCATTTGCTCAACCTCATCGAGTCCGGTCGCCGCGAAGAAGCCGCGCAGTTTCTCTGGAGGCACCTGGACGAAGTGGGCCGACTCAAAACTCATCAGGGCATCCTGCCAAAAAGTGATGGGATCTAGAGAGCACCGCTGGCATCGATGAACCGCGCGCGCTCTGAAATTCGCACATCAGCTTAGCATGATTGTTCCCTGCGATAACAAAATACAAAACAGCGAACGACAGACTTTATTTTTTCGCGACGGAGTATGTTTTTAAGATCACATTTGGGCGCTAAGCTGCACGCATGGATGACTCAGATTATTTGCGCCTGCTCACCGTGGCAGCCGAACAAGCCAATGCGTTCCTGTCCAATGCCCGTAAATGGGAGCGTGAGCGTTGGGTCTGCCAGCGCCTGCTGCAAGGCTTGAACGTGCCGTACCGCGCCGAAGAGTTTCATGCCGCCGGGCAAGAACCGCCGGACGTGCTGTTTCGTGACGCCAGTTTCGAAGTGTTTTTCGTGCTGGACGAAGGACGCCGTCTGAACGATGAGTGGCGCGACGAATTGCTGCGTCGACGCAGTGCGTTTTCCCTCAGCCAACTGGTCAGGCGCGAAGCCAAGCCGCGGCGGATTCCGGCCCATGAATTCCTGCTGCGCCTGGCGCCGACCCTGCGCAAAAAAGCGCACAACTACAAAGAACGCGGGATGGACCTGGGCGAGCTGGATATCGTCGCCTTCGCCAGCCTCAAGCGCGAGGTGCTGGACCTCAACAGTCATTTCCCACCGCCCACCGAATACTTGCGCCAGGGCTGGCGCTCGCTGTCGCTGGTGGGGCCGACGTTTGCCCGGGTACTGTTCGCCCACCCGGACGCGCCGGATTTCTTGCGCAACAATCTGGGGCGCAGCATCGTGTTCGACGTGGGCATCAGCCTGTGACGCGAGCACAGGCTACGCTTATGGCGATACCGCCAACCCCCTGACTGTAACGTGGCGCCCTTTTGCAACGTCTACCTGACGAGGCCTTATATGACCAGCCGCCTGAACCCCGACGACCAACAGCATGTCGAAGAGTACCTGCAACTCTCCCAGAACCGAGTCGAGCGCAAGCCTTTCCGGCCGTGGCTGCTCCTTGGTGTGGTGCTGGTGGTGGTGATCGGGCTCGGCCTGCTGAGCCGCCTTTTGAGTTACCTGACGCTATGAGCTGCCTGGCGCTCGCGGGGGTAACCGCTTCGATTTCTTTTAGCCTTGCGAGATATCCCCATGACCCATCGTATTATTATCGTCGGCGGCGGCGCCGGCGGCCTGGAGTTGGCTACCCGCCTGGGTAAGACTCTGGGCAAGCGCGGCACCGCCAGCATCACGCTGGTGGACACCAACCTGACCCATATCTGGAAACCGCTGCTGCACGAAGTGGCCGCAGGCTCGCTGAACTCTTCGGAAGACGAACTCAATTATGTCGCCCAGGCCAAATGGAACCACTTCGAGTTCCAGCTGGGGCGCATGAGCGGGCTCGACCGTGAACAGAAGAAAATCCAACTGGCCGCGACCCTCGACGAAGAAGGCCGCGAACTGGTGCCTGCGCGCGTGCTGGGCTACGACAGCCTGGTGATCGCGGTCGGCAGTACCACCAATGACTTCGGCACCGAAGGCGCGGCGCAACACTGCCTGTTCCTCGACACGCGCAAACAGGCGGAGCGCTTCCATCAGCAGTTGCTCAACCACTACCTGCGCGCCCATGCCGGACAAACCGACGTGGTGGAAAAGATCAGCGTGGCCATCGTCGGCGCTGGCGCCACCGGGGTTGAACTGGCGGCCGAACTGCATAACGCCGCCCATGAACTGGCAGCCTACGGGCTGGACCGGATCAAACCGGAAAACATGCACATCACCCTGATCGAAGCCGGCCCACGGGTCCTGCCTGCCCTGCCAGAGCGGATCGGCGGACCGGTGCATAAAACCCTGGAGAAGCTCGGCGTGACGGTGCTGACCAACTCGGCGGTCAGCGAAGTGACGGCCGACGCGCTGATCACCAGCAGCGGCCAAGTGATTCCGGCCAGCCTGAAAGTGTGGGCCGCCGGCATCCGTGCGCCCGCCTTCCTCAAGGACATCGACGGCCTGGAAACCAACCGCATCAATCAACTGCAGGTGCTGCCGACACTGCAAACCACCCGCGACGAAAACATCTTCGCCTTCGGTGACTGCGCCGCCTGCCCGCAACCCGGCACCGACCGCAACGTACCGCCACGCGCCCAGGCCGCGCACCAGCAGGCTTCATTGTTGGCCAAATCGTTGAAGCTGCGGATCGAAGGCAAGGACCTGCCATCGTACAAGTACACCGACTACGGCTCGCTGATCTCGCTGTCGCGCTTCTCGGCGGTGGGTAACCTGATGGGCAACCTCACAGGCAGCGTGATGTTGGAAGGCTGGTTGGCGCGGATGTTCTATGTGTCGCTGTACCGCATGCACCAGATGGCGCTGTATGGCGTCTTCCGCACGGCGATGCTGATGCTGGGCAGCCGGATTGGACGCGGAACTGAGCCACGTCTCAAACTTCACTAAACACGCGGTCAATGTGGGACGGGGCTTGCTCCCGATGACGGTGAGTCAGCTAAATAATGAGTGGCTGACACACTGCTATCGGGAGCAAGCCCCCTCCCACATTGGTGTTGTGTTGGATTTGGGATAATTTCAGGCAAAAAAAATCCCCGTATCTTTCGATACGAGGATTTTTAATATGGTCGGGGTAAGGGGATTCGAACTCCTGACATCCTGCTCCCAAAGCAGGCGCGCTACCGGACTGCGCTATACCCCGGTAAAACAAAGGCGACCTCTCAGCCGCCTTCTTCGATCAGGGCTTTTGGCCGATGATCTTAAGATCTGATTCCAGCGTTAACTGGTTTCAAAAATGGTGGGTCGTGTGGGATTCGAACCTACGACCAATTGGTTAAAAGCCAACTGCTCTACCAACTGAGCTAACGACCCAAAAATGGTCGGGGTAAGGGGATTCGAACTCCTGACATCCTGCTCCCAAAGCAGGCGCGCTACCGGACTGCGCTATACCCCGGTTTTGAAATTGGCTCCGTGACCAGGACTCGAACCTGGGACCCAATGATTAACAGTCATTTGCTCTACCGACTGAGCTATCACGGAACTACACATTTCAAATGTACAACTTTTACTGCGGTGTAACCTTCTCTTCGATGCGTCCGTATCGCTACGTTCGCGTCTCTGAGGCGCGCTATTCTACAATCTTAAAAACCCCTGTCAACCCTTTAAATTGCTTTTAAGACAATGATTTGCGCTTCTTTCTGATTTCTTCTTGGGGAGAAGAAACCCGTGGGCTGACGTTGCTGCGGGGCGCACTTTACAAGCCTTTGCCTTACAGTTCAACGCCCTATCGAAAAAAAAGGCCTCGCAACGCGAGGCCCTCTCTTTATAGCCCGACCGACCGAACTCAGTGGAAGACGATTTCGTCGTTTTCCACCGTGGCCTTGACGCTGGTGCCCGGCATAAAGCTGCCCGACAGAATCAACTGGGCCAGCGGGTTTTCGATCCAGCGCTGGATCGCACGCTTCAACGGCCGTGCGCCATACACCGGGTCGTAACCGACCGCGATCAGCTTGTCCAACGCCTCGGGGCTCAGCTCCAGCGCCAGCTCGCGCTCGGCCAGACGGCTGCGCAGGCGGCCCAACTGGATCTCGGTGATGCCCGCGATCTGATCCCGCGCCAAAGGCTCGAAGATCACCACTTCATCGACCCGGTTGATGAATTCCGGGCGGAAGTGCGTGGTCAGCGCATCCATCACGGCTGCGCGCTGGGCTTCACGATCGCCCACCAGTTCCTGGATCTGCACCGACCCCAGGTTGGAGGTCATCACGATCACCGTGTTGCGGAAATCCACAGTACGTCCGTGGCTGTCCGTCAGCCGGCCATCTTCCAGCACCTGCAGCAAGATGTTGAACACGTCCGGGTGGGCCTTCTCGACCTCATCCAGCAGGATCACCGAGTAGGGCTTGCGCCGTACCGCTTCGGTCAGGTAACCGCCTTCCTCGTAGCCTACGTAGCCCGGTGGCGCCCCGATCAGGCGAGCCACGGAATGTTTCTCCATGAACTCGGACATATCGATCCGCACCATGGCTTCTTCGGTGTCGAAGAGGAACTCGGCCAAGGCCTTGCACAACTCGGTCTTACCCACACCGGTCGGGCCGAGGAACATGAACGAGCCACTTGGGCGATTCGGGTCGGACAACCCGGCACGGGAACGCCGTACTGCGTTGGACACCGCCACCACCGCCTCTTCCTGGCCGATGACGCGCTGGTGCAACAGGCTTTCCATCTTCATCAGCTTGTCGCGCTCGCCTTCGAGCATTTTCGACACGGGGATACCGGTCCACTTCGAGACAACTTCGGCAATTTCTTCCTCGGTCACCTTGCTGCGCAGCAATTGGTTCTCGCTGTGACCATGCTGGTCGACCATCTGCAGGCTGCGTTCCAGGTCCGGGATCACCCCGTACTGCAACTCGGCCATGCGGTTCAGGTCGCCCTTACGGCGTGCGGTTTCCAGCTCCTGGCGCGACTGCTCGATCTTTTGCTGGATCTGTGCCGAACCCTGTACTTCAGCTTTTTCCGCGTTCCAGATTTCCTCGAGGTCCGAATACTCGCGCTCCAAGCGGAGGATTTCTTCCTGGAGTTTTTCCAGGCGTTTTTTCGCCGCTTCGTCCTCTTCTTTTTTCAGTGCCTGGGATTCGACTTTCAGTTGAATCAGGCGCCGATCCAGACGGTCGAGCACTTCCGGCTTGGAGTCGATCTCCATGCGGATACGGCTGGCCGCTTCGTCGATCAGGTCGATGGCCTTGTCGGGCAACTGCCGGTCGGTGATATAGCGATGGCTCAATTTCGCCGCCGCAATGATCGCGCCGTCAGTGATCGCTACCTTGTGGTGGACCTCATAGCGTTCTTTCAGGCCCCGCAGGATCGCGATGGTGTCTTCTTCGCTCGGCTCTTCCACCAGCACTTTCTGGAAACGCCGCTCAAGGGCTGCATCCTTCTCGATGTACTGGCGGTATTCGTTGAGCGTGGTGGCACCCACGCAGTGCAACTCACCCCGCGCCAGGGCAGGCTTGAGCATGTTGCCGGCGTCCATCGAGCCTTCGCCTTTACCGGCGCCGACCATGGTGTGCAGCTCGTCGATAAACAGAATGATCTGCCCTTCCTGCTTCGACAGCTCGTTAAGCAGGGATTTGAGACGCTCTTCGAACTCGCCGCGGAATTTCGCGCCGGCGATCAGCGACCCCATGTCCAGGGACAGCAGGCGCTTGCCTTTCAGGCCGTCAGGCACTTCACCGTTGATGATGCGCTGGGCCAGGCCCTCGGCAATCGCGGTTTTACCCACGCCAGGCTCACCGATCAGCACCGGGTTGTTCTTGGTACGGCGCTGCAGGACCTGGATGGTGCGACGAATCTCGTCGTCACGGCCAATCACCGGGTCAAGCTTGCCTTCTTCGGCGCGCTTGGTCAGGTCGACAGTGTATTTATCCAGGGCCTGGCGCGACTCCTCGTGGTTGGGGTCGTTCACCGCTTCGCCGCCACGCAGGTTGTTGATGGCGTTTTCCAGGGCTTTTTTGCTGACGCCCTGGCCCAGCAACAATTTGCCGAGCTTGCTGTTTTCGTCCATGGCGGCGAGCAGCACCAGCTCGCTGGAGATGAACTGGTCGCCCTTCTGCTGGGCCAGACGGTCCGCTTGATTGAGCAGGCGCGCCAGGTCCTGGGACATATTCACGTCGCCGGTAGGATTCTGGATTTTCGGCAGTTGGTCGAGCTCTTTGCTCAACTCCTTGCGCAGGCTGTTGACGTCGAAGCCCACCTGCATCAGCAAGGGCTTGATAGAACCACCTTGCTGTTCCAGGAGCGCCTGCATCAAGTGCGCAGGCTCAATGGCCGGGTGGTCGAGGCCGACTGCCAGGGACTGGGAGTCCGATAAGGCCAATTGCAGTTTGCTGGTTAAACGATCAATACGCATTAGTCACCTTCCTTTTGAGCAGGCCGGAGCTACAAACACATCCTGAATGAAGAAACCTGCCAGATAGCCCTATAGATGTGGTCGATTCTGGGAGATTCAAGCGTCGGACAGTTGACGTAGATCAGAAGAGTCTAGCGCTCCAGCCAAATAAGGGAGGCGAACCGACCCGTGCGTGGACTGCGGCGGAAAGAAAAGAAGCGCGGATCGTTCACGGTGCAGAACCCGCCACCGTAAACGGCAGTGATACCGCGGGCAGCCAGGCGCAAACGGGCCAACTGGTAGATATCGGCCATGAACTTGCCGGGGTTGCGGCTGGGCACAAAGGCCTGGGCGGTGCCCGGCAGTTGCTGCACGAACGCTTCCCGCACTTCCGGGCCGACTTCGAAGGCTTGCGGGCCAATGGCCGGGCCCAGCCAGACCAATATGTCGGCAGGCTCGGCTTGCAGGCTTTCGGCGGTAGCCTCCAGCACGCCCGCGGCCAAGCCACGCCAACCCGCGTGAGCGGCGGCGACGCGTGTGCCGGCGCGGTTGCAGAACAACGCAGGCAGGCAATCGGCAGTCATGGAGGTGCAGGCGATGCCCGGCGTGCTGGTCCAACTGCCGTCGGCTTCGGCAATGCGCTCGGGGTCGGCCTCGACCACGTTCACGCCGTGGACCTGGCGGAGCCAGGCCGGCCGGACATGAAAGACTTCGGTGAGGCGACGGCGATTTTCAAGCACAGCCTCGGGGCTGTCCTCGACGTGATCGCCCAGGTTGAGGCTGTCGAACGGCGCCAGGCTGACGCCGCCCGCACGGGTGGTGACGCAGGCCTTGACCTGAGCCGGCGCGGGCCAGTCAGGAATCAGCCAGTCACTCATCCGATAAATGCCTCGCGATCCTGCCTGAGCAGCGACAGCAACCAGACCAGATCGTCCGGCAGAGGCGATTCCCAGCTCATCCGCTTACCGCTCGTCGGATGATCCAGCTCCAGGAACCGCGCATGCAGCGCCTGACGCGGGAAGGACTTCAGCGATTCAACCATGGTGACACTGGCCGCCGGCGGAATACGGAAGCGACCGCCGTAGGCCGGATCTCCGACCAACGGGAAGTTGATGTGCGCCATGTGTACGCGAATCTGGTGGGTACGGCCGGTTTCCAGCTTGACCCGCACATGGGTGTGGGACCGGAAACGCTCCAGCACACGGTAGTGGCTGACGGCCTGCTTGCCGCCTTCCATCACCGCCATACGCTGGCGCTGCTGGCCGTGACGACCGATAGGCGCATTGATCTTGCCACCCGCCACCACGACGCCGATCACGATGCACTCGTAGATCCGGCTGACGCTGCGGCTCTGCAACTGTGTAACCAGCTGCGTCTGGGCCTGAATGGTCTTGGCCACCACCATCAAGCCGGTCGTGTCCTTGTCCAGGCGGTGTACGATGCCGCAGCGCGGGACATTGATGATGTCCGGCACATGGTGCAACAGAGCATTGAGCAAGGTGCCATCAGCGTGCCCGGCCGCCGGGTGAACCACCAGGCCTGCGGGTTTATTGATGACCAGGATGTCGTCGTCTTCATAGACGATGTCCAGCTCGATGTCCTGGGCGATCCATTCTCCCTGGGCTTCCTGCTCGGCAGTCAGCTCAAGAATCGCACCGCCATGGACTATGTCTCGCGGGCGGATAACCGCTCCATCCACAGTCAGGCGGCCGTCTTTGATCCAGGCGGAAAGGCGCGAGCGCGAGTGCTCAGCGAATAATTGTGCGGCGACTTGATCGAGGCGTTGGCCGCCCAATTCGGACGGCACCTCTGCGCGAAGTTCAATTTTATCGGACATGCTCAGACTAGGCGTGGCACAGCCTTTGGTTTCGGCTGCGCGCTTGTGGTTAAATACGGCGTCTTTTGCCCCGATGCTTTCAACGGGGCGCTCATCATAACAGGACGGCCCCGCCCAAGACAGCGGCCGTCATAGGGACGCAAGCCGCCATGCAAGTGAAACACCTGCTGCTGATCGCCATCCTCGCCATGACTGCTGCTTGCTCGTCAACAAAGGAAGTCGTCGACGAAAACCTGAGCGAAGTCGAGCTGTATCAACAAGCTCAAAAAGACTTGGACAATAATAGCTACACCAGTGCCACAGCCAAGCTGAAGGCCCTGGAGTCGCGCTATCCGTTCGGGCGCTACGCCGACCAGGCCCAGCTCGAGCTGATCTACGCCAACTACAAGAACGCCGAGCCGGAAGCCGCCAAGTCCGCCGCCGAGCGTTTTATCCGCCTGCACCCGCAGCACCCGAACGTCGACTATGCCTACTACCTCAAGGGCCTGACCTCGTTCGACCAGGACGTTGGCCTGCTGGCGCGCTTCCTGCCGCTGGACATGACCAAGCGTGACCCGGGCGCTGCCCGCGACTCCTACAACGAGTTCGCCCAGCTGACCAGCCGCTATCCCAACAGCCGCTACGCGCCGGACGCCAAGCAGCGCATGATCTACCTGCGCAACCTGCTGGCCTCCTACGAAATCCACGTGGCCCACTACTACCTGACCCGTCAGGCTTACGTGGCAGCCGCCAACCGTGGTCGCTATGTCGTGGAAAACTTCCAGGAAACCCCTTCCGTGGGTGACGGCCTGGCGGTGATGACCGAGGCCTACCAGCGCCTGCACCTGGACGCCCTGGCGGCCACCAGCCTGGAAACCCTGAAGCTCAACTACCCGGATCACCCAAGCCTGAAAGACGGCCAGTTCGTGCCTCAGGTTGCCGAAGCGGACAACCGTTCGTGGCTGAGCAAGTACACCCTGGGTCTGATCGAGTCGCGTCCACCGCTGCCGCCGGGTGAAACCCGCGCCAACCAGGACGTGATGAAACAGTTCCAGGACGCCAAGGAAGCCATCCCTGCGGACCTCAAGCCCCATGATGAAAATGGCGATGTGATCGAAGAACAAGCGCCGCAAGCCCTGGGCAACAACCAGGACCGCTCGTGGTTCAGCTACATGACCTTCGGTGTGTTCGACTGATCATCCGACGCAACGTAAAAAGGGAGCCCTCGGGGCTCCCTTTTTTATGCGCAAGCATTATTGCGCTGTGCGCCTGCCATGTCCTTGGCTAAACTGGCGCATTCCTTGTCGAGAAACTGCCCATCATGGTTCGTCTACTGTTCTGGATTGCCGTCATTGCTGCCGCGGTATGGTTCTGGCGCAAATTCAAAAACCCGGCCGTCAAACAACAACGTTCCGGCGAACCCGACGCAACGCCAATGGTGCGCTGCGCTCACTGCGGCGTGCATCTGCCGCAGGACCGAGCACTGAGCTCACGGCAAGAATGGTATTGCACCCAGGCGCATCTGGAGCAAGGGCCGAAAGCTATCCAACGTTGATCCGACCTGCGGGCGTGTAGGGCGCAGGGTCGATGATCGGCGTGTGCCCCAGCAACAAATCGGCGAATAACTGGCACGACGCCGGCGCCAGCACGAGGCCGTTGCGGTAATGCCCGCAATTGAGCCACAGCCCGTTGAAACCGGGGACCGGACCGATGTAGGGAATACCTTCCGGCGAGCCTGGCCGCAGGCCCGCCCAATGGCCCACCACCTCGGCATCCGCCAGGGCGGGAATCAACTCCACGGCCGAAGCCTTCAGGCTCTCCAGCGCCGATCCGGTCGGCGTCTTGTCGAACCCTTCATGTTCCAGGGTACTGCCAATCAGAATGTGCCCGTCACGCCGCGGGATCGCATAACGTCCGTTGGCCAGGACCATGCTCGACAGAAAGTCCGAGGCGCATTTGTACAAAATCATCTGGCCTTTGACCGGCTCAACCGGCAGCGACAGGCCCAGCTTGTCCAGCAACTGCCCACTCCAGGCCCCCGCCGCAAGCACGACCTGATCACCGAGCACCGGCCCGGCAGGCGTATTCACGCCGACGATGTTGTCGCCGTCCAACACAAACCCGTCAACTTCGCACTGTTCATGAATCGTCACGCCTGGCAGCGCCAGCAGCGCCGCCTTGAGGGATTTGATCAGGCGCGGGTTGCGCACATTCGCCACATTCGCCATGTAGATCGCCTGGGAGTAACCACCGCCCAGCACCGGAACCGCATCATGGGCGACCGACACATCCACCTTGCTCAATGGTCGTCCTTCGCGCGCGGCCCAGGCCAATGCGTCGGCTTCATCCTCCAGGTCCAGCCAGTAGAGCCCGGTGGTGTGGACCTCCGGATCAACGCCGGTATCGGCAAACAAGCGCTCGGCCAGCTGTGGATAAAAGTCCTGGGACCAATGAGCCAAAGCCGTGACTGCCGGGCTGTAGCGCCACGGGTACAGTGGCGAGACAATGCCGCCGCCTGCCCACGAGGACTCCTGCCCGAGCCCCGAGCGCTCCAGCAGTACGATTGCCAGGCCCTGGGTCGCCAGGTTGAACGCCGTCAACAAGCCGATTACTCCGCCACCGACCACCACCACTCGCTGTTGCTTAGCCATCATTTGATCCAGCCGATAAAAAGGGAAAAGCGCACTCGGCGCCCACTCATGGAGTACACCCATCACTGCCCCCAGCATGTCTTGCGTGACATGCCTGGGGCCGCTCCGGGGTTGGTCCGCGCACCGCTACTGGTCAGGCTGAATGCCCCGCAAGCGTCGCCTGCCATGACAGAGTCGACGCCTGGTGTGGCCAGCAGGCTGAAATCCTGAGGGTTCAGCGCAGCCGTGATTCTATAGCGATCATTGCCGACGCTGACGCCGCTTGCATCAATAAAACTGCCATTGCTCGTGTAATAGCGCTCCAGAGACTGAGCTTGCTCGGTCAACAGCACGACAATTTCCGCGCGATAGGCCTTGTTCACATGGCCGACATACGCCGGATAAACGACACCGGCCAGCACCGCGACGATCGCCACGGCAGTCAGTAACTCAATCAATGTAAAACCCTGGCTATCCATGCCCATTGCGCCGCTCCTCAGTAAAGTTGTCGCCACATCACTCGCTGAAACCGCGAGCGCCCTCCCTCGTCCACCCGCGCATACATGGCCTCCAGCACCGTGCGCGATTGGCCACGGAGCCCCACCGCCGTAACCCGATAGAGCATTGCCGGCATCTGCGCAGGCAAATGAGCCAGCCCCACGACAGGCCCGAGCGCTTGAACCGCGTAAAGACCGCCGTCCATGGCGGCCCAGTTCACCCTCGAAACGGGATCGGTTCCGGGAGCTATCACCGAAGACGACTCGCGCGGCGGCGCACAGGTGATGATCGACGCGCACACAGGCCACGCGGCGCCTGCCCGCCGCACGGCCGCCTCCCCCAGCCTCAGGCCACTTTCGGCACTTTGCAGCGACTGGTTGCGATGCCAGACACTGCCAACGACCTTCTGCTGGGACACCGCACCCTGCATCGAAGACAATGCGATCAGCGATAACAACAACAGGAATACCAGGCTGATCAGCAGCACCATGCCCACCTGCCGTCGTTCAACAACACGAAACCCTGCCATGGTCGCCCTACCCCAGCCGGTTGCGCAGCGCTGCAACCACGCTCCAGGTTTGCGCCTTCACCAACCCGTCCGGGTCTTGCAGCGTCAAACGGATGCGTACACTGCGTATCAGCGAATTGTCGGCCGGGCCGGGGTCATACCCCACCACCGGCGTCGAGTCAGGCTTGGCTGCCACGCCGAAACTGATCTCGAACGCCTGCACGTTGTCCACCAGCACCGCCTTGGCCGGGGCTGACGGGGTACTGACTTTCAGCTGGCCAGCCTCGAAGGTGTAGGTGAGCTGGCGTATCGCAAAGCGTATCTGCCCCGGCACGGCGGGTGGTGGCGTACCGGCATAAGCGTGGGCAGAGCCGGAGCAGTCGGACAATACGGTCCAATCCGGCGCGCCGCCGTCCTCGCCGACCTCAGCGCTGACCAGCGTCAGCGACCTTGCGTCACCCGTGGCACTCCAGCTGATTGGTCGATCGAAAGCCAACGGCGCACCTTCGATCGATGCCGTAGCCAGGCAACCGAACATGCCCGCTAGGCGAATGTCCTGAACCAGCTTGCCGAGCGCAAACCGCGCATCATCCTGCAGCAGCATGGCGGCCTGCTGGCTGGCATCGGTGGTTCGAGCGCTGATGGCGATTTGGCTGAACCCAAGGCTCAGCACCAACCCGAGCGTCAACGCCAGCAGCAGCTCCAACACACTGAAACCCCGCACCCGCCGATTCATTGCGACACCTGCGATTCATCGGCGATGCGGCTGGTGAGTGTGAGCGTTTCCCTCGCCCCGGCTTTTTTTGCCCCCCTGGCATCATCCCAACTGATGCTCACGGTCACCTCATCGGCACGAACGAGCACCGAGCCACTGCCGCTGTCGCCGGCGAAACCGATGATATTGGCCTCGAAATCGTGCAGGTCGAGGTCGCGCACGCTGCCCGTCGACGTGAACAGTGGCGCGCGCTCGGTTCGCACCCACGAATAGTCGGCGCCAGCATTGGCGCGAATGCGGTCCAGCATGTCGTAGGCGATGAAGCTGGCCTGGCTGGTCATCCGCGTACTGTCGGTGTACTTGAGCGCATTGAGCTGGACCACCGCAGCGCCCAGCAGGCCGATCACCAGAATCAGCACCGCCACCACCACCTCGATCAGGGTCATGCCGGTTTGGTGGCGGGAAGTCACCGGTCGAAACAAAGCAGTCGAGCAAGCAAGCATTACCGTCGTCATCCCTGTCAAAGGCCGGAAAAAGCAGGAAAAACCTGCTGTGCGGCCCAAGACTAGCGGCGGTTTTCGGCCTGTGCCGCTCCCGGAACAAAGGGAAATACTTTGGACATAAAGGCCAGCATTCAACGCCACGACCGGAGCGCTATACCTAGGCATGCCACCTGAATATTCATCGCGTCCACGGAGGGACCGCACATGACACAACGAGGCTTCACCCTGATCGAACTACTGCTCGGGCTGATCCTGAGCGGCATCCTCGCGCAGCTGGCGGTCCCCAGTTTCAAGGGGTTGCTGGAGTCCCAGCAGCGACACAGTGCGGCCCAGTCTTTGGTTGGCGGCCTGCGCTATGCGCGCAGCGAAGCCATCGCACGCAACCGGGCGGTAGTCATTCATGCCTTGGACGACGATTGGAGCCGGGGCTGGCGGGTGATCGTGGACCTGAACGGGCGCGGCCATCTGGACGACGATAATCCCGTACTGCTGGAGCACCAGGACAATGGGCGCGTACCGATCGTGGGCAATGGCCCGGTCAGGAGCCAGGTACGCTTCAGCGGGCTGGGCGAGCCGGTCTTTGCCGGCGGGGGCTTTCGTGCCGGCACCGTGCATGTATGCGCCACGGATCAGGCACAAAGCCTGTTTCAAGTGGTGCTGGCTCCCAGCGGACGCATCAGCCTGCGCCGGGATAAAACCGAGCAGGCATTATGCCGGGGCTCGCTCAACACCCTGGGACTCAGAGCAGCGAACGCACCCGCAGCTCCTTGGGCATGGAGAAAGTGATGTTCTCCTCACGACCGGCCAACTCATCGGCACCGGTGGCGCCCCAGGCCTGCAACTGCTGGATCACACCGCGCACCAGCACTTCCGGTGCCGAGGCGCCCGCAGTGATGCCGATGCGCTCGACGCCGTCGAACCAGCTGCGCTGCATGTCCTCGGCGCCGTCGATCAGGTACGCCGGCGTGGCCATGCGTTCAGCCAGTTCACGCAGGCGGTTGGAGTTGGAGCTGTTAGGGCTGCCGACAACCAGCACCACATCACATTCATCGGCCAGTTGCTTGACTGCGTCCTGGCGGTTTTGCGTGGCGTAGCAGATGTCGTCCTTGCGTGGGCCGCCAATTGCCGGGAAGCGTGTGCGCAAGGCATCGATCACTCGGCTGGTGTCGTCCATCGACAACGTGGTCTGGGTGACGAAGGCCAAACGCTCAGGGTTGCGTACCTGCAGGTTGGCGACGTCTTTTTCGTCTTCCACCAGGTAGATCGCGCCACCGTTGCTGCCATCGTACTGGCCCATGGTGCCTTCGACTTCCGGGTGGCCGGCGTGGCCGATCAGGATGCATTCACGGCCATCGCGGCTGTAGCGCGCGACTTCGATATGCACCTTGGTAACCAATGGGCAGGTGGCATCGAACACTTTCAGGCCGCGGCCTGCTGCTTCGGTCCGCACCGCCTGGGATACGCCATGGGCGCTGAAGATAACGATAACGTCGTCCGGCACCTGGTCGAGCTCTTCGACAAAGATGGCGCCGCGAGCGCGCAAGTCTTCGACCACAAATTTGTTGTGGACGACTTCATGGCGCACATAAATCGGCGGCCCGAAGACTTCCAGGGCACGGTTGACGATTTCGATCGCGCGGTCCACGCCGGCGCAGAAGCCACGGGGGTTGGCGAGTTTGATTTGCATGCTGTGCCTCGTGTCTTTGTGGGAGCTGGCTTGCGTGCGATGCGGTCGACTCGGTGTATCAGGTACACCGAGGTGATGCCATCGCAGGCAAGCCAGCTCCCACACAAGCCAGCGCCCGCAGGAGCCGGTTCTGTCAGTTAGAGCGCTTTAACGTCGAAAATTTCTACGTCAAACGTCAAGGTTTTACCGGCCAACGGATGGTTGAAGTCGATGGTCACTTGCGCGTCATCGAAGGCTTTGACCACACCCGGCAGCTCGGTGTTCGCCGCATCGTTGAAGATCACCAGCAGGCCTTCCGACAGTTCCATGTCCTGGAACTGCGAACGCGGAATGATCTGTACGTTTTGCGGGTTGGGCTGGCCAAAGGCGTTTTCCGGCAGGATCTGCAGCGTGCGCTTGTCGCCGGCCTTGAAGCCGAACAAGGCCGCTTCAAAACCCGGCAGCAGGTTGCCATCGCCCACCTTGAAGGTCGCCGGGGATTTGTCGAACGTGCTGTCGACCGTGTCGCCATTCTCCAGGCGCAATGCGAAATGCAAGGTGACTTCCGTGTTCTGGCCGATGCGTTGTTCAGCCAATACCTGATCAGTCATGAACGGTCTCTCCGGTTTTCTTACTTTTGAACATATCGAGTGCCAGCATGATTGCACCGACGGTGATGGCGCTGTCGGCAAAATTGAACGCGGGGAAGTACCAGCGGTTCTGCCAATGCACCAGAATGAAGTCGATCACATGGCCCAGGGCGATGCGGTCGTACAGGTTGCCCAGCGCGCCACCCAGCACCAGTGCCAGGGCGATGGCCAGCCAGGTGTCATCGCGCCCCAGGCGCTTGAGCCAGACCACCAGCACCGCACTGACCACCACGGCGATCAGGGCGAACAACCAGCGCTGCCAGCCGCCGCCATCGGCCAGGAAGCTGAACGCCGCGCCAGTGTTATAGGCCAGCGTCCAGCTGAAGTAATCCGGGATCACCACGATCTGCTGGAACATCTCCAGGGAGCCCTCGAAGTGAGCCTTGCTGACCTGGTCGATGACCAGGACCAGCACGCTCAATACGAGCCAGCCAAGACGTCCGAAACGACTGGCATTAGGCATAGTGACGAACCTCGCCGGCACCGCTGATGTTGTCGACGCAACGACCGCAGATTTCCGGATGCTCAGGGTTCACGCCGACATCTTCACGGCAGTGCCAGCAACGGGCGCACTTGGGGAAGGCCGACTTGACGACTTTGAGCTTCAGGCCAGGCACTTCGGTGGCCACGGCGTCCGCCGGGGCCTGGGCGAATGGCGCCAGGCTCGCGGTGGAGGTGATCAGCACGAAGCGCAGTTCGTTGCTCAGCTTGGCCAGGTCGGCGCTCAGGCCTTCCTCGGCAAACAGGGTGACTTCGGCTTGCAGGTTGCCACCGACGGCCTTGGCCGCGCGCTGCACTTCCAGCTCCTTGTTCACGGCCACTTTCACCGCCATCACGCCGTCCCAGTACTCGCGGCCCAGTTCGAAGTCGGCCGGCAGTTCGGTCAGGCCTTCGTACCAAGTGTTGAGCATCACCGATTCGTTGCGCTCGCCCGGCAGGTATTCCCACAGTTCGTCGGCGGTGAAGGCCAGGATCGGTGCGATCCAACGCACCAGCGCTTCGGAGATGTGGTACAGCGCGGTCTGCGCCGAGCGGCGCGCCTTGCTGTTGACGCCGGTGGTGTACTGGCGATCCTTGATGATGTCGAGGTAGAAACCGCCCAGCTCCTGCACGCAGAAGTTGTGGATCTTCGAGTAGACGTTCCAGAAGCGGTATTCGCCGTAGTGCTCTTGCAACTCGCGCTGCAGCAACAGGGTACGGTCCACGGCCCAACGGTCCAGGGCGAGCATGTCCTCGGCCGGCAGGATGTCGGTGGCCGGGTTGAAACCGGTCAGGTTCGACAGCATGAAGCGTGCGGTATTGCGGATACGGCGGTAGGCATCGGCGCTACGCTGCAGGATCTGCTCCGACACGGCCATCTCGCCCGAATAATCGGTCGAGGCCACCCACAGACGCATGATATCGGCGCCCAGGGTGTCGTTGACCTTTTGCGGCGCGATCACGTTGCCCAGGGACTTGGACATCTTGCGGCCGTTTTCGTCGACGGTGAAACCGTGGGTCAGCAGTTCGCGGTACGGTGCGTGGTCGTCGATGGCGCAACCGGTCAGCAGCGACGAGTGGAACCAGCCGCGGTGCTGGTCCGAACCTTCCAGGTACAGGTCGGCACGCGGGCCGGCTGCATGACCCATCGGGTGCGAACCGCGCAGCACGTGCCAATGGGTGGTGCCGGAGTCGAACCACACGTCGAGGGTGTCGCTGATCTTGTCGTACAGCGGCGCTTCGTCGCCCAACAGCTCGGCGGCGTCCAGCTTGAACCAGGCTTCGATGCCTTCCTGCTCAACGCGCTGGGCCACGACTTCCATCAGCTCGACGGTACGCGGGTGCAGCTCGCCGCTTTCCTTGTTGAGGAAGAACGGGATCGGCACGCCCCAGTTGCGCTGGCGGGAGATGCACCAGTCCGGACGGTTGGCGATCATCGAGTGCAGGCGCGCCTGGCCCCAGGCCGGGACGAACTTGGTGTCTTCGATGGCTTTGATCGCACGGTTGCGCAGGGTGTCGCCGCTGGCCGGTTCTTTATCCATGCCGATGAACCACTGCGCAGTGGCGCGGTAGATCAGCGGGGTCTTGTGGCGCCAGCAGTGCATGTAGCTGTGCTTGATGGTCTCGGTGTGCAGCAGCGCGCCGACTTCCGACAGCTTGTCGATGATCGGCTGGTTGGCCTTGAAGATGAACTGGCCACCGAAGAATTCCAGGGACGGCGCATAAACACCGTTGCTCTGCACCGGGTTCAAGATGTCGTCGTTGACCATGCCGTAGGCCTTGCAGGTCACGAAGTCGTCTACGCCGTAAGCAGGCGCGGAGTGAACGATGCCGGTGCCGGCGCCCAGTTCAACGTAGTCAGCCAGGTACACCGGCGACAGGCGGTCGTAGAACGGGTGACGGAAGTTGATCAGTTCCAGCGCGGAACCGGTGGTGGTGGCGATCACCGAACCTTCCAGCGCGTAACGCGCCAGGCAGGCTTCGACCATCTCTTCGGCCAGCACCAGCAGGCGATCACCGACATCCACCAGGGCGTAGGTGAATTCCGGGTGGACGTTCAGCGCCTGGTTGGCGGGGATGGTCCACGGGGTGGTGGTCCAGATCACGATGGCGGCTGGCTTGGCCAGGCTTGCCAGGCCAAAGGCCGCGGCCAGCTTGGCGTCGTCGGCGATCGGGAAGGCCACGTCGATGGTCGAGGACTTCTTGTCTTCGTACTCGACTTCCGCTTCAGCCAGGGCCGAACCGCAGTCGAAGCACCAGTTCACGGGCTTGAGGCCCTTGAACACGAAACCGCCCTTGACGATTTCGGCCAAGGCGCGGATTTCACCGGGCCTCGTTCTTGAAGTCCATGGTCTTGTAGGGATTGGCCCAGTCACCCAGGACACCCAGGCGGATGAACTCGGACTTCTGCCCTTCGATCTGCTCGGTGGCGTAGGCACGGCACAGTTCGCGGGTTTTATCGGCGCCCAGGTTCTTGCCGTGGGTCACTTCGACTTTGTGTTCGATCGGCAGGCCGTGGCAATCCCAACCCGGGACATACGGCGCGTCGAAGCCCGAAAGGGTCTTCGAGCGGACGATCATGTCCTTGAGAATCTTGTTCAGCGCATGACCGATGTGAATCGTGCCGTTGGCATAAGGAGGGCCGTCGTGCAGGACGAATTTCGGACGATCCTTGCCAATTTCGCGCAACTTTCCGTACAGGCCAATACTGTCCCAGCGCTGCAGGATCTGCGGTTCGCGCTGTGGCAGGCCGGCCTTCATTGGGAAGGCGGTGTCCGGAAGGTTTAGCGTGGCTTTATAGTCGGTCATTTAAGGCTCTTCGGTTAGCGATGGGCGCTAGGTGCGGCTAGGGCACGGGCGGCGGCGACATCCGCATTGATCGCCGTTTTCAACGCCTCGAGGGAGGCGAAACGCTGCTCTTCACGCAGCTTTTGGTGGAAAACCACCGTCAAACGCCGGTCATACAGATCACCGGCAAAATCCAAAAGGTGAACCTCCAGGTGGGCCTTGCCATCACCTGCAACCGTGGGCCTGACGCCTATATTGGCGACTCCCGGCCACGATTGGCCGTCGATGTCGACGCTCACCAGGTAAACCCCGGTCAGCGGCACACGACGGCGCTTGAGCTGCACGTTGGCGGTTGGCGTGCCCAGTTGGCGCGCCAGCTTCTGGCCGTGCAATACCCGCCCGGCAATGCGGAACGGGCGACCGAGCAAACGCTCGGCCAAGGCGAAGTCGGCAGCGGCCAGGGCATTACGCACCTGGGTACTGCTCACGCGCAGGCCGTCCAGTTCGACGGTTTGCGCGGCTTCGACGGTAAAACCCTGGGTTACGCCGGCGTGCTGCAGAAAATCGAAATCGCCGACCCGATCACAGCCGAAACGGAAGTCGTCGCCGACCTCCAAGTGCTGTACGCCCAAGCCATCCACCAGGATACGGTCGACGAACTCGGCGGCGCTGAGGCTGCGCAAACGCTGGTTGAAGGCCAGGCACAGCACACGGTCCACGCCCTCCTCGGCCAACAGTTGCAGCTTGTCGCGCAAGCGGGCCAGGCGCGCTGGCGCCGTTTCCGGGGTAAAGAATTCCCGCGGCTGTGGCTCAAAAATCACCACGCAGCTGGGCACGCCCAACTCGACCGCGCGCTCGCGCAGCCGGGCCAGGATAGCCTGGTGGCCACGGTGTACACCGTCAAAGTTGCCAATAGTGGCGACGCAGCCCCGATGCTGGGGGCGCAGGTTGTGGAGACCTCGAACCAGCTGCATAACGCGCTTCTTGCTCATAAAGTGGTCGATTATAACCACACCCGGCCCCGGATCACAGGCAACAGCGCAGGGCAAAATGGATGGAATCGATAAAACACCGGTTTTATCGCGGCAAACTCGCTAACCCAGCGCCTTGCGATTGAAATCCCGCAGGCGGAAACCTTGCAGCAGCAACATCCCGAAGTACACCACCACGCCCGCCACCACCAGCACGCCCAGGCGCAAGAAACGCTCGAGCATATGGCCTTGATCCCAGGCCGGCATGAAGTGCATCAGGCCCAGCAATACCGCCGACATCATCGCCACCGCCACCAGCAGCTTGAGGGCAAACATGCCCCAGCCAGGCTGCGGCTGGAACGTCTGCTGTTTGCGCAGTTGGTAAAACAGCAGGCCGGCATTGATACAGGCACCGGCGCTGATGGCCAGGGCCAGGCCGGCATGCGCCAGCGGACCGATGAACACCAGGTTGAGCAGTTGCGTGACGATCAGCGTGAAGATCGCGATCTTCACCGGCGTGCGGATGTTTTGCTGGGCGTAGAACCCCGGCGCCAGCACTTTGATCACGATAATCCCAAGCAGACCGACCGAGTAAGCGATCAGCGCGTGCTGAGTCATCAAGGCATCGTGCGCGCCGAATTGCCCGTACTGGAACAACGACACCGTCAGTGGCTCGGCGAGGATTCCCAGGGCCAGCGAGCACGGCAACACCAGCACGAAGCACAGGCGCAGGCCCCAATCGAGAATGCGCGAGTATTCATGGCGGTCCTTGCTCGCGTAAGTACGCGCCAGCGTCGGCAGCAGAATCGTGCCCAGGGCCACGCCGAGGACGCCGGACGGCAGCTCCATCAAGCGATCGGCGTAGTACATCCACGACACCGAACCGGACACCAGCAATGAGGCGAACGCGGTGTTGATGATCAGCGAAATCTGGCTGACCGACACCCCGAGGATCGCTGGCAGCATATTGCGCATCACGCGCCAGACGCCGGTGTCCTTGAGGTTCAGGCGCGGCAACACGAGCATGCCGATCTTTTTCAGGTGCGGCAGTTGGTAGAGCAATTGCGCCAGGCCGCCGGCCAGGACGGCCCAGCCCAGGGCCATGACCGGTGGATCGAAGTAAGGCGTGAGGAACAGCGCGAAAATAATCATGCTGACGTTAAGCAGGGTCGGCACGAACGCCGGCACCGAGAAACGGTTCCAGGTATTGAGGATGGCGCCAGCCAGGGATGACAGGGAAATCAGCAATATGTAGGGGAAAGTCACCCGCAGCAGATCAGTGGTCAGCGCGAATTTTTCCGGCGTATTGGCAAAACCGGGCGCCGTGGCCCAGATCACCCACGGCGCGGCGAGCATGCCGATCACAGTCACCAGCATCAGCACCAGGGTCAGCAAGCCCGAGACATAGGCAATGAATGTGCGGGTCGCCTCCTCGCCCTGCTGCGTCTTGTATTCCGCCAGAATCGGCACGAACGCCTGGGAAAACGCGCCCTCGGCGAAGATCCGCCGCAACAGGTTGGGCAGTTTAAAGGCAATGAAGAACGCATCCGTGGCCATGCTGGCGCCGAAAATGCGTGCCAACAAGGTGTCACGCACAAACCCCAATACCCGGGAAATCATCGTGATTGAGCTGACGGCAGCCAACGATTTGAGCAGATTCATTGAAAGAGTTTGCGCCTATAGATAAAGAGCAGGCGAACTACGCGCCTACTTATGCGATACTGCGCGCCTGCAACAGCACAGCGCCAAAGCTCGCGAGTTTACAGGTCAAGCGCCGGAAATAAATCACCCGCCTCTTCAGATCGACCACTCAGCAGTTCGCATCAACCGCCCTTGACAACCCATCAACTCATCGGCATGATTCGCGGCCTATTTTGTTTGCTATTTCCTAAAAAGTCTTTCGAGGAGCTCGACGGTGGCCAACACACCTTCCGCCAAAAAACGTGCAAAACAGGCTGAGAAGCGTCGCAGCCACAACGCCAGCCTGCGTTCCATGGTTCGTACCTACATCAAGAATGTAGTTAAGGCCATTGACGCAAAAGACGCTGAAAAAGCTCAAGCTGCTTACGTTCTGGCTGTGCCAGTTATCGACCGTATGGCCGATAAAGGCATCATCCACAAGAACAAAGCTGCTCGCCATAAAGGTCGCCTGAACGGCCACATCAAGGCTCTGAACCTTGCTGCTGCAGCCTAAGCGATAAACTGCCACGCAGGTTTACCTGCGTAACAGTTAAGAAATGCCCCGTACCGAAAGGTCCGGGGCATTTTTGTTTGGGCGCCATACATCTTTATTGCACGCACAAAAAAACGCCCCGAACCAGTCGGGGCGTTTTTGCTACCACCTGATCAAAACATCGATCAATGGTGATGACCGCCTTCACCGTGGACGTGGCCGTGAGCGACTTCTTCCTGGGAAGCGTCGCGGATGGCAACGATCTTCACTTGGAAGTTCAGGCGCTGGCCTGCCAGAGGGTGGTTACCGTCGACAGTGACGTCGTCGCCGTCCAGATCACGGATGGTGACGATCTGCATTTGGCCGTCCGGCGCGGAAGCGTGGAACTGCATGCCCACTTCCAGTTCGTCGACACCTTCGAACATGCTGCGGCTCAGGGTGCTGACCAGTTCGGCGGAGTATTCGCCGTAAGCTTCCTCAGGTTCTATGGCAACCTTCAGTTCATCACCAACTTGCTTGCCTTCCAGGGCTTTTTCCAGGCCCGGGATGATGTTGCCTGCGCCTTGCAGGTAGACCAGCGGCGCGCCGCCGGCTGAGCTGTCGATGACCTCACCAGCGTCGTTGGTCAGGGTATAGTCGATGGAGACAGCCTTGTTAGCGGCGATCGTCATGGGGCGAGACCTTTTGCATAAGAATGAAGAACGGACAAGTCTAAACAAGGATTTGCCCGAAAGCGAACAGAACCCGGACGGACGGGACCAATCAACGGCCGTCGTCATCATCGGATTCCACCAGGACGACGACCGGCACTGGGTTGCCGAGCTGTCCTGCGGCCACACCCAGCACCTGCGCCACCAGCCGCCCTGGCAATCGCGCGCCTGGGTGCTCGACCCCGCACGCCGCCTGGAAAAAATAGGCCAGCCCTTTGCCTGCGGCTGGTGTGCGCAGGAGCGCGAATAACGATAACCTTGGCGCCTGATTCCCGGTAGGCACTCAACCATAGAGCGCCACCGAAGCCATGCACCTCCAGAGAATTCGCATGCAGACTTTTTTTATCGCGCCCACCGATTTTGGTGTGGGTCTGACCTCTATCAGCCTTGGGCTGGTCCGCACCCTTGAACGTGCCGGGTTGAAAGTCGGCTTCTTCAAACCGATTGCCCAGCCGCACCCCGGCGACACCGGCCCCGAACGCTCCACCGAACTGGTGGCGCGCACCCACGGCCTCAAACCGCCGCAGCCCCTGGGCCTGGCCCATGTCGAGCGGATGCTCGGCGACGGCCAGCTCGACGAGTTGCTCGAAGAAATCATCACCCTGTATCAGCAGGCCGCCGTGGGCAAGGACGTGCTGATCGTCGAAGGCATGGTGCCGACCCGCAGCGCCAGCTATGCGGCGCGGGTCAACCTGCACCTGGCCAAGAGCCTGGATGCGGAAGTGATCCTGGTCTCGGCGCCGGAAAACGAAGTGCTCACCGAGCTCTCCGGCCGCGTGGAGCTGCAGGCCCAACTGTTCGGCGGCCCGAAGGACCCGAAAGTGCTCGGCGTGATCCTCAACAAGGTACGCACCGATGAAAGCATGGAGGCCTTCTCGGCGCGCCTCAAGGAGCATTCGCCGTTGCTGCGCAGCGGGGATTTCCGCCTGCTCGGCTGCATTCCTTTCCAGCCCGAACTCAACGCGCCGCGCACCCGTGACGTCGCCGACCTGATGAGCGCGCAGATCCTCAACGCCGGGGATTACGAAACCCGGCGCATGACCAAGATCATCATCTGCGCCCGCACCATGCGCAACACCGTGGAACTGCTCAAGCCGGGCGTGCTGGTGGTGACACCGGGTGACCGCGACGACATCATCCTCGCCGTCAGCCTGGCGGCGATCAACGGCGTGCCCCTGGCCGGCCTGCTGCTGACCAGCGACACCCTGCCCGACCCGCGCATCATGGACCTCTGCCGAGGCGCGTTCCAGGCCGGGCTGCCGGTGCTGTCGGTGAGTACCGGTTCCTACGAGACCGCGAACCTGCTCAACAACCTGAACAAGGAAATTCCCATCGATGACCGTGAGCGGGCCGAGATCATCACCGATTTCGTCGCCAGCCACCTCGATGCGCGCTGGCTGCACCAACGCTGCGGCACGCCACGGGAGATGCGCCTGTCGCCGGCAGTGTTCCGCTACCAGTTGATCCAACGCGCCCAGGCCGCCAACAAGCGCATCGTCCTGCCCGAAGGCAGCGAGCCGTTGACCGTGCAAGCCGCCGCGATCTGCCAGGCCCGCGGCATTGCCCGCTGCGTGTTGCTGGCCAAGCCGGCGGATGTGGAAGCGGTCGCCCGCGCCCAGGGCATCGAATTGCCCGAAGGCCTGGAAATTCTCGACCCGGACCTGATCCGCGAGCGTTATGTCGAACCGATGGTCGCGTTGCGCAAAAGCAAAAGCCTCAACGCGCCGATGGCCGAACAGCAGCTCGAAGACACCGTGGTGATCGCGACCATGATGCTCGCCCTGGATGAAGTCGACGGCCTGGTCTCCGGCGTTATCCACTCCACCGCGAACACCATCCGCCCGGCCCTGCAACTGATCAAGACCGCGCCGGGCTGCACCCTGGTGTCGTCGGTGTTCTTCATGCTGTTCCCCGAACAGGTGCTGGTGTACGGCGACTGCGTGATGAACCCGCACCCGAGCGCCGCCGAACTGGCGGAAATCGCCCTGCAGAGCGCCGACTCGGCGGCCGCGTTCGGTATCACCCCACGGGTGGCGATGATCAGCTATTCCAGCGGTGAGTCGGCCAGCGGCGAAGAGGTGGAAAAGGTCCGCGAAGCCACCCTGCTCGCCCATGAACAGCAAAGTTCGCTGCTGATCGACGGCCCATTGCAATACGATGCCGCCGCCAACGAAACCGTCGCCCGGCAACTGGCGCCCAACAGCCTGGTGGCGGGCAAGGCCACGGTCTTCGTGTTCCCCGACCTGAACACCGGCAACACCACCCACAAGGCGGTACAACGCAGCGCCGATTGCGTCAGCCTCGGGCCGATGCTCCAGGGCCTGCGCAAACCGGTGAACGACCTGCCGCGCGGCGCCCAGGTCGACGACATTGTGTACACCATCGCCCTGACCGCGATTCAAGCCGCCAACCGACCTATGGATATCTAAATGCTGGATTTTCTACCTGCCGCCGTGCGCGGGGTAATCGCGTCGTTGCTGCTGGCGCTGAACACGATCCTGCTGTGTTCGTTCCTGTTCATCGTCGCGCTGTTCAAGGCCCTGCCGTTCGCCAAACGTTTCAGCGAATGGCTGATGAACCACACCCATGAAGCCTGGATCAGCAACAACAAGGCGTGGATGAACCTGGTACGGCGCACCCGCTGGCACCTCAAAGGCCTGGAAGGGCTGGACTACCAGCACTCTTATCTGGTGACCAGCAACCACCAGAGCTGGGTCGACATCATGGTCCTGCAATACGTGCTCAACCGACGCATTCGCCCGCTGAAGTTCTTTCTCAAGCAGGAACTGATCTGGGTGCCGGTGATTGGCCTGGCCTGGTGGGCGTTGGGCTTTCCGTTCATGAAGCGCTACTCCAAGGCCTACCTGGAAAAACACCCGGAGAAGAAAGGCAAGGACCTGGAAACCACCCGCAAGACCTGCGCGAAGTTTCGCGCCAACCCTGTGGGCATTTTCAACTTTGCCGAAGGCACGCGGTTTACCGTCGGCAAGCATGCGCAGCAGAAGTCGCCGTTTCGCTACCTGCTCAAGCCCAAGGCTGGCGGTATCGCGTTTGTGCTGGATGCCATGGGTGAGCAGCTCAAGTCATTGGTCAATGTGACCATCCACTACCCCGCCGGGCGCCCAGGCTACTGGGACTTGTTGTGTGGGAATGTGCAGGACGTGGTGGTGCAGTTCGAAGAGGTGCAGATTCCGGCCGAGTTCATTGGCAAGAATTATGAGCAGGATAGCGAGTATCGGCTGGCGTTCCAGGCCTGGATCAACCGGTTGTGGGAAGACAAGGACGCGCTGCTGAAACAGTTGCACACCGACTACCCAGGCCGCCACTGATCAAAAGGTGGGAGGGGGCTTGCCCCCGATAGCGGTGGTTCAGTCACCCGATGCTCTGACTGACACTCTGCAATCGGGGGCAAGCCCCCTCCCACATTCAACCGAGACGTTCTTGAGCATGTAAAAAGCCCGCCACCGAGTGATCGGTGGCGGGCTTTTTGTGGTGGCAAGGTTTATATCGCACCAAACACCGGCCGACTTGTTACTCGCAGAAACAAGTTCAACAGAAACCGCTATCCATTAAACACCACTCAGGCAATGCGCCCTCAGGTGGGCGCCAGACGCATGAATCAAGTGTCTACGCAGAATGCAATACCATCAGAAAACTTACGGAACCAACTTCATGAACATCTCGCCGACATCCGCACCCTATGTTCCATATTCGCTGCCCTCACTTCTAGTTAGTCGACTTCACCCAGGACGTGACCAGTCGACACCGGATGTCTACAGCAAGACATACGAAGACGGCAATCTAACGATCAGCGCAGATTACGATCTCCAGGAAGCCAATACTCCAGGCATACCTAAACGCGTCACCATTAATACGGGTAACGAAAACGACCGCATTCACATTCGCCTGGGCAGTGACAATAAGGTTACGGCAGATATCAACGGGGAAAGTTACCCGTTAAATCTGGAGAACGAAAAGGCCTTAAAAACACTCCTTATCAAAACCAACGGCGGCAACGACCGGGTCACTGTAGATGAAGACGTAAAAAACACCGTTGCGATCTACACCGGAGACGGTGACGATCACGTCAAGAGCGGAGGCGGCCTAACATTCGCATACTTGGGTAACGGTGATGATGAAGCGTCCTTGGGGAGTGGCGGGGGCATGCTTGAAGGACAAGGCGGCAACGACTTTCTGACCGGGGGACTAAGTCGGTATAACTCACTTGACGGCGGTGCCGGCAACAACATCATGAGGAGCGGAACAGGTGGTGGCCCCGATCAGGCGACTCATATCGCTGGCCGCGGGGACCGCGACACAATGACCTCACTTTCCGGAAGGTTCTCTATCACCAGTAGTGGCGGAGCCTCCTTCATCACCACCGAAGGCAAGGGCGACATTCGTATAGGCGGAGGCAAAAACACCATCAATACCACCTCGGAAGCAACCCTCTCAGAAAAAAGAGACAGTGACGTAATCACCCAAACTGATGTCCCTGCTCGCGAAGAAATTTAACCCTCAGACACACTAAAAAGCCCGTCGCGATTCACACGCTGACGGGCTTTTTTGCAGCTTGACGCTTAACGCTTATCAGCGCGCCTATATCGCGCCGCGCTGACGCAACAGCTCCAGCACTTGCTTGACGCTGTCTTCCAGCGACAGGGCCTGGGTGTCGATCACCAGATCGGCATTCAACGGCACGTCGTAGGGGAAGGACTCACCAGGGATGTTATCCCCACCGGCCGCGTACAAGCCTTGTGGATCGCGCTCGGCACACACCAGCGGCGAAGCCTGCACGTAGACCGTCAGCAAGCGGTCGGCACCGATCAGTGCCTTGGCCTGTTCACGCCCTTCGGCATCCGGCGCAACGAACGCGGCCAGGGTCAGCAGGCCGGCTTCGTTGAACTGGCGTGCGACGTGAGCCGCACGACGCCAGTTCTCGGTACGCCCGACGCGATCCTGCGGCAAGCCTTTGTTCAGGTCGTGGCGCAGGTTCTGGCCATCCAGTACAAACACCGCGCGGCCCATGTCGAACAACTTGCGTTCAACCGCATAGGCCAGGGTGCTTTTGCCGGCGCCCGACAAGCCGCTGAACAACACGGTGGCCGGCTGCTGGCCGAAGCGCTGGGCGCGCTCTTCGGTGGCCACATGGGCCAACTTGCCGTGCTGCGCGGCGCTGCCGTGGCTGACCGGCGGCGCGATGATCATGCCCGCGGCCACGGTGCCATTGGTCAAGCGGTCGATGACGATGAACGCGCCGGTGGTGCGGTTGCTCGCGTAACCGTCCAGGGCGATGGCGGCGTCGAGGCTGACCTTGACCCGGCCGATTTCGTTCAACTGCAGCGAACTCGCCGGGCCTTCGGCCAGGGTGTTCACGTCCACGCGATGCACGATGCTGGTGATGGAACCCGGCACGTAGCTGGTGGCGCGCTTGATGTCGTATTTCTTGCCCGGCAGCATCGGCTCTTCGGCCATCCACACCAGCATGGCGTCGAAGGCGTCGGTCACTTGCGGCACGTTGTCGGCATGCACCAGCAGGTCGCCACGGGAGATGTCGATCTCGTCTTCCATGGTCAGGGTCACGGCCTGGCCGGGACCGGCGTGTTCCAGTTCACCGTCGAAGGTGACGATGGATTTGACGCGGCTGCTCTTGCCCGACGGCAGCACCACGACTTCGTCGCCCTTGTGGACGATGCCGCTGGCCAGGGTGCCGGCGAAACCGCGGAAGTTCAGGTTCGGACGGTTGACGTACTGCACCGGGAAACGCAGGTCGGTGTAGTTGCGGTCGTTGGCGATCTCGACGGTCTCGAGGATCTCCATCAGCGACTGGCCGGTGTACCACGGCGAACGCTCGCTCTTGTTCACCACGTTGTCGCCCTTGAGCGCCGACATCGGCACGAACGCCATGGTGCTCGGCTTGAAGGCGATACCGTCGGCGAACTTCAGGTAGTCGGCCTTGATCTGCTCGAATACGCCTTCGTCGAAACCGTTGAGGTCCATCTTGTTGATGGCGACCACGATGTGCTTGATGCCCAGCAACGAGGCTATGAAGCTGTGGCGACGGGTCTGGGTCTGCACGCCGTAGCGCGCGTCGACCAGGATGATCGCCAGGTCACAGGTGGACGCACCGGTGGCCATGTTGCGGGTGTACTGCTCATGGCCGGGGGTGTCGGCGATGATAAATTTACGCTTGGCGGTGGAGAAGTAGCGGTAGGCGACATCGATGGTGATGCCTTGCTCGCGCTCGGCCTGCAGGCCGTCGACCAGCAGAGCCAGGTCGATGTCGTCACCGGTGGTGCCGACCTTCTTCGAATCGCGGGTGATGGCTTCCAGGTGATCTTCGTAGATCATCTTGGAGTCGTGCAGCAGGCGCCCGATCAGGGTGCTCTTGCCGTCGTCGACGTTGCCGCAGGTCAGGAAGCGCAACATTTCCTTGCGCTCGTGCTGGCCCAGGTAGGCGAGGATGTCCTCGCTGATCAAATCAGATTGATGCGACATGACAACCCCTTAGAAATAGCCTTGACGTTTTTTATCTTCCATCGAGCCGGCACCATCGTGGTCGATGACCCGGCCCTGGCGCTCGGAAGTTCGCGTCAGGAGCATTTCCTGAATGATGTCCGTCAGCGTCTCCGCTTCGGACTCCACCGCGCCCGTCAACGGGTAGCAGCCAAGGGTACGGAAACGGACTTTCTTTTTGACGATGCGGGCTTTGTCTTCGTCGGACAGGTGCTCGAGGATGCGGTCGTCGTCGATCATGATCAACGTGCCGTTCTTCTCGATCACATCGCGCTCGGCGGCGAAGTACAGCGGCACGATCGGGATGCCTTCCAGGTAGATGTACTGCCAGATGTCCAGTTCGGTCCAGTTGGACAGCGGGAACACACGGATCGACTCGCCCTTGTTGACGTTGCCGTTGTAGACGTTCCACAGCTCCGGGCGCTGGTTTTTCGGGTCCCAGCGGTGCTTGCTGTCGCGGAACGAGTACACGCGCTCTTTGGCACGGGATTTCTCTTCATCGCGACGGGCACCGCCGAAGGCTGCGTCGAAACCATACTTGTCCAGGGCCTGCTTGAGGCCTTCGGTCTTCATGATGTCGGTGTGCTTGGCGCTGCCGTGGGTGAACGGGTTGATGCCCTGCGCCACACCGTCCGGGTTGACGTGGGTGATCAGGTCCAGGCCCAGTTCTTCAACCATGCGGTCGCGGAACGTGTACATCTCCTGGAATTTCCACTGGGTGTCGACGTGCATCACCGGGAACGGCAGCTTGCCCGGGAAGAACGCCTTGCGTGCCAGGTGCAGCATCACGGCGGAGTCTTTACCGATCGAGTAGAGCATCACCGGGTTGTCGAACTCGGCGGCGACCTCGCGGATGATGTGGATGCTTTCCGCCTCCAGCTGTTTCAGATGCGTCAGTTTGTCGACCATGGCTACTCACGGAAAAACGATCTTATGGACGGCCAGCGGGCCGTGTTCGAGCGAGGCATGCTAGCACAGCACCTGCTTCTATTCAGGGCGCCGACTAGATCGAAACGGTATATGGATATGCCCCGAGGTTTGGCGGTGATGGCCGGCCGAACCCTCCCAAACGTGGGAGGGTGGTGTGCGTTAGATCGGGTTGGGACAATCGATGAACAAATGCTCCAGGGCGAAACGCCGCGCCAGGTAATCGCCCAACGCCTGCACACCGTAACGCTCGGTGGCGTGATGGCCGGCGGCGATAAAGCTGATGTCGTTTTCGCGGGCGCTGTGGAAGGTCTGTTCGGAGGCTTCGCCGCTCAGGTACAGGTCGACGCCGGCCGCAATCGCCTGGTCGATGTAACCCTGGCCACCGCCGGTACACCAGCCGACGCGGCGGATCATCTCGCTGCCTTCGATCAGCAGCGGCTCGCGCCCCAACACGCTCTGCACGCGGTGGGCGAAGTCACGCGGCGACAGCGGCTCGGCGAGAGAGCCGACCAGCCCGACGATCTTGAGGTCGGCCGGGTCCAGCGGGCCTTCGACGGTGATGTCCAACTGCCGAGCAAGCTGTACGTTGTTGCCGACCTCGGCGTGCAGGTCCAGCGGCAGGTGGTAGGCCAGCAGGCTGATGTCGTGCTTGAGCAGGGTCTTCAGGCGGCGCTGCTTCATGCCGGTGATGCACGGGTTCTCGCCCTTCCAGAAATAACCGTGGTGGACCAGCACCAGGTCGGCCTGGGCTTCGACGGCGGCGTCCAGCAATGCCTGGCTGGCGGTGACGCCGCTGACGATACGCATCACCTGCGGGCGCCCCTCGACCTGCAGGCCGTTGGGGCAGTAATCGGCAATTTTTGCGCTGCCAAGGTAGCGGTCCGCTTCCTCGACGAGGGTGCTCAAAGCAACGGCCATAAAAGACTCCTAAATATCCCGTTCCGAGGCGCTCGCAGCCTCGTATAATGCGCGACATTATGGGCGCTCCCCCGCCCCCTGCAACCTGTCAGGACTTACTTGATGCTCAAGGCACTGCGTTTTTTTGGATGGCCATTGTTGGCTGGCGTGCTGATCGCGATGATGATTATTCAGCGTTACCCCCAGTGGGTGGGCTTACCGAGCCTTGATGTGAACCTGCAACAGGCCCCGCAAACCAATACGATGGTGCAAGGCCCGGTGACCTACGCCGACGCCGTGGTCATCGCCGCCCCTGCGGTGGTCAACCTGTACACCACCAAGGTCGTCAACAAGCCGGCGCACCCCCTGTTCGAAGACCCGCAGTTCCGCCGCTATTTCGGCGACAACAGCCCCAAGCAGCGACGCATGGAATCCAGCCTGGGGTCCGGGGTGATCATGAGCCCGGAAGGCTACATCCTCACCAACAACCACGTGACCACCGGCGCCGACCAGATTGTGGTAGCCCTGCGCGACGGCCGCGAAACCCTGGCCCGCGTGGTCGGCAGCGACCCGGAAACCGACCTCGCGGTATTGAAGATCGACCTGAAAAACCTGCCCGCGATCACCATCGGCCGCTCCGAAGGGCTGCGGGTCGGCGATGTCGCGCTGGCCATCGGCAACCCGTTCGGCGTCGGCCAGACGGTCACCATGGGCATCATCAGCGCCACCGGGCGTAACCAGTTGGGCCTCAACAGCTACGAAGACTTCATCCAGACCGACGCCGCGATCAACCCGGGCAACTCCGGCGGCGCGCTGGTGGATGCCAACGGCAACCTGACCGGCATCAACACGGCGATTTTCTCCAAGTCCGGCGGCTCCCAGGGCATCGGTTTCGCGATCCCGGTCAAGCTGGCGATGGAAGTGATGAAGTCGATCATCGAGCACGGCCAGGTGATCCGTGGCTGGCTGGGGATCGAAGTGCAGCCGCTGAGCAAGGAACTGGCCGAGTCGTTTGGCCTGACCGGGCGCCCGGGCATCGTGGTCGCCGGGATCTTCCGCGACGGCCCGGCGCAAAAGGCCGGCCTGCAACTGGGCGATGTGATCCTCAGCATCGACGGCGAACCGGCCGGTGATGGCCGCAAGTCGATGAACCAAGTGGCGCGGATCAAGCCGACCGACAAGGTCACGATCCAGGTGATGCGCAACGGTAAAGAGCTCAACCTGACGGCGGAAATCGGCCTGCGCCCACCGCCCGCGCCGGTGACGGAAGAGGAATAACCCGCGCCCTCCAGGTGCCCGTTCGCGGGCACCTGTAAGCACATATTTCAGAACCGAACCGCTGACATAATGACATGTTATATTGTTTCAATATCGCCATTGGAACGCTCTATCATGTCGCCTCGCACGTTTCCCCCTTTGGCCGGCCTGGCCTTGGGTTTGCTGCTGGACCCCGCCTGCGCCGAAGACACCCGCATTGAACTGGACGCCATCAGCGTCACCACCGACGCCTACGAATCCGCCACCGGCCCGGTCAACGGCTATCGCGCCACCCGCTCCGCCAGCGCAACCAAGACCGACACCGCGCTGCGTGACATCCCGCAATCCATAAGCGTGATTCCCGCCAATGTGCTCAACGACCTGGGCAGCACCGACGTGGAACGCGCCCTGGAATTTGCCGGCGGCGTCTCCAAGCAGAACAACTTCGGCGGCCTCACCCTCTACGAATACAGCGTGCGCGGCTTCACCACGTCGGAGTTCTACCAGGACGGCTTCAGCGCCAACCGCGGTTACCCGAGCACGCCGGACGCCGCCAATCTCGAACGCATCGAAGTGCTCAAAGGCCCCGCCGCCAGCCTGTACGGGCGCGGCGATCCCGGCGGCACGGTGAATATCGTCACCAAGAAACCCCAGCCCGACGCGTTCACCACCCTGCAAACCAGCGCCGGCAGTTGGGACCGCTATCGCACCGCGCTGGACGTGAACACCCCGCTCGACAGCGAAGGGCAACTGCTGACACGGGTCAACCTGGCGGTGGAAGACAACCATAGTTTCCGCGATCACGTAGACGCCAAGCGGGTGTTCGTCGCGCCGTCCTTCAGTTGGCAACTGGCCCCCGACACGCACCTGCTGGTGGAAAGCGAATTCGTGCGCCACCGCTCCACCTTCGACCGCGGCATCGTCGCGCCGCGCGGCATGTCGCGCTCCACCTTCCTCGGCGAGCCCAACGACGGCGACATCAACAACCACAACAACCGCCTCCAGGCCACCCTCGAACATCACCTCAACGACACGTGGGCCCTGCGCCTGGCCAGCCATTACAAACAAGGCAGCCTGTGGGGCGACGCTTCGGAAAACCGCGCGCTGAACAGCGACGGCCACACCGTCAACCGCCGCTACCGCGAACGCTCCATGGGTTGGCACGACAGCATCACCCAGCTGGAACTGCGCGGTCTGTTCGACATCGGTCGTTGGCAACATGAGCTGCTGATCGGCACCGAGTACGAGGACTACCGCAAGAAGGAACGCGTGACCGCCATCGCCGGCAGCCCCTACGCGATCGACATCTACAACCCGGTCTACGGCCAGCCCAAACCCGATGGCGAGCGCTCCGGCACTGACTTCTCCGAACAGGTAAAAAGCCAGGCACTGAACCTGCAAGACCAGATCGTCTTCACCGAACGCCTGCGCGGCATGCTCGGCGCGCGCTTCGAGCACTTCGAGCAACACACCGACGACTTCACCCGTCATCACGCCAAGAGCCGCCAGACCCACGACGCCCTGACCCAGCGCGCCGGCCTGCTCTACCAGCTCACGCCTGAAGTCGGGGTGTTCGCCAACGCCTCGACCTCATTCAAGCCGAACAACGGCCTGGACGCTGGCGGCAAATCCTTCAAGCCTGAAGAGGGCGTGGGGTATGAAGTGGGGATCAAGAGCGAGCTGTTCGACGAGCGCCTCAGCGCCACCCTCGCCGCGTTCCACATCGAGAAGGAAAACGTGCTGACCGTGGACCCCGCCACCGACACCCAACGCGCCATGGGCAAGGCACGCAGCCAAGGGTTTGACCTGCAACTGAGCGGGCAACTGAGCGAGGCAGTGCGCGTGATCGGCGCGTTCGCCTACATCGATGCCGAAGTGACCAAGGGCGATAAAGCCATCCCCACCGGCAGCCGCATTCTCGGCGTGGCCAAGCGCAGCGGCAGCCTGTTGGGCGTGTATGAATTCCAGGACGGCACGTTGCGCGGTTCAGACGTGGGCGCGGCGTTCACCTATGTCGGTGATCGCTCCGGTGAAGCCGGCGGCAGTTTCGAACTGCCCGCCTATCACACCGTGGACCTGCTGGCGCATTACAAAGCCACCGACAACGTCACCGTGGGCCTGAACCTTAACAACCTGTTTGATGAAAAGTACTACGAACGCGCCTACAGCAACTATTGGGTCAGCCCCGGTGAACCGCGCAACTTCACGGTCAGCCTGACCCTCAACCTGTAACACGGTCAAACCTGTGGGAGGGGGCTTGCCCCCGATAGCGCTACAACAGTCACCTCATCCAGTGACTGACAAACCGCTATCAGGAGCAAGCCCCTTCCCACATTACAGTGCCACGGGGGCCCGCTCGCACAGGGTGTTAAGCGCCACCGCCCACTGCTCGCTGTCATTCAAGCACGGCACCAGCACCAACTCCTCGCCGCCCGCTGCGCGGAATTGCTCCCGGCCACGGTCGCCGATCTCTTCCAGCGTCTCGATGCAGTCGGCCACGAACGCCGGGCACATCACCAGCAGCTTTTTCACGCCTTGCTGGGCAAACGCTTCCAGGCGTGCCTCGGTGTAGGGTTCGATCCACTTCGCCCGGCCCAGGCGCGACTGGAATGCCACCGACCATTTGCCGTCCGGCAGCCCCATGCGTTCGGCAAAATTGCGGGCGACGCTGAAGCACTGTGCGCGGTAACACGTGGCAAGCACCTGCGGCGAAGCGTTGCGGCAGCAATCGGCATCCTTGAAGCAATGCGCGCCGGTAGGGTCGAGCTTGGTCAGATGGCGCTCGGGCAGGCCGTGGAAACTCAGGAGCAGGTGGTCGTACTCCTGCGCCACGTAAGGCCGCACGCTCGCCGCCAACGCATCGAGGTACTCCGGCTGATCGTAGAACGGTTGCAGGATCGAGAACTGCACCTTGAGCTTCTTGTCGCGCACCACCCGCTGGGCTTCTTCAATCACCGTGGTCACGGTGCTGTCGGCGAACTGCGGGTACAACGGCGCCAGGGTGATTTTCTGAACCCCCTGGGCGGCCAGCCGCGTCAGGGTCGTTTCAAGGGACGGCTCGCCATAACGCATCGCCAGCTCCACCGGACCCTGGGTCCACTGCGCAGTCATTTTCTGCTGCAGGCGCTGACTGAGCACCACCAGCGGCGAGCCTTCCTCCCACCAGATCGAGGCATAGGCATGGGCCGACTGCTCGGGACGCTTGATCAGGATCAGCGACACCAGCAAGCGCCGCACCGGCCACGGCAGGTCGATCACGTAAGGGTCCATCAGGAACTGATTGAGGTAGCTGCGCACATCGGCCACCGAAGTAGACGCCGGTGACCCCAAGTTGACCAGTAACAACGCGTGATCCGTCATGCAACATCCTATCTCTAGAGGCGGCTGGACAAGTCGTCCAAGGCCGCCTTCAACTCAGTGAACTGGAAAGTGAAACCGGCCGCCAACAGGCGTTCGGGCAAAGCTTTCTGGCCGCCTAGCAACAAACCGGACAACTCGCCCAACCCCACCTTCAACACGAAGGCCGGCATGGGCATGAACGCCGGGCGGTGCAGCACCTGGCCCAACGTCTTGGCAAACTCGCGGTTACGCACCGGGTGCGGCGCGCAGGCATTATAGGGACCGCGAGCGTCGTGCTGGTGCAGAAGAAAATCTATCAGCGCGATTTGATCGTGGATATGCACCCACGGCATCCACTGCCGACCATTCCCAATCGGCCCGCCCAGTGCCAGCTTGAACGGCAGCAACAGCCGCGACAAAAAGCCGCCCTCGGCCGCCAGCACCAGCCCGGTACGCACCAGCACCACGCGAATGCCCAGGGCTTCGGCGCGCTGGGCGGTTTCCTCCCAGGCGACGCACAACTGGCTGGGGAAATCGTCCTGCACCGGGCCGCTGGCTTCGGTCAGTTCGCGCTCGCCGCCGTCGCCGTACCAGCCCACGGCAGAACCGGAAATCAACACCGCCGGTTTCTCCGCCAGGCCTTCCAGCCACACCAGCAGGGTTTCGGTCAGACTGATGCGGCTGCTCCACAGCAGCGCCTTGCGTTTATGCGTCCAGGGGCGATCGGCGATCGGCGCGCCGGCCAGATTAATGACCGCGTCCACCGGGCCGATAACCTCTTGCAGGCTGGCGACACCGCGCACCGCATCGCCACATAACCGGGCGACCTGTTCAGGGCGACGGCTCCACACCGTCAGGCGATGCCCTTGCGCCAGCCAATGTTGGCAGAGTTGACGGCCGATCAGGCCGGTACCGCCGGTCAGCAAAATATGCATGGGATCTTCCTCATGTAACGTTCGCCACCGATCACTGGTCTATTTTATAAGCAGGGATCATTTGCAATCGGGCGTGACATTGATTTAAGCCTCAGCTTTAACCATAGGTCACGCCAAACGATCAGGTACGCCAAAACTTATACCAAAAAACAATATTGTACAGCTATTGGTGTCGGCGTAGTCTGTACCCAACGGTAAAACGAGGCCTCCCATGACTGTCCCCATCGCGATCATCGGCACCGGCATCGCCGGTCTCTCCGCCGCCCGAGCGTTACGAGACGCCGGGCATGTTGTACAACTCTTCGATAAAAGCCGCGGCAGTGGTGGCCGCATGTCCAGCAAGCGCAGCGACGCCGGCGCACTGGACATGGGCGCGCAGTACTTCACCGCCCGCGACCGCCGCTTCGTCAACGAAGTGCAGCGCTGGCAAAGCAATGGCTGGGCCGAGCAATGGAAGCCGCAGCTGTATAACTTCAAGTCCGGCGAACTCACGCCCTCCCCCGATGAACAGATCCGCTGGGTCGGCACGCCGCGCATGAGCGCCATCACCCGCGCCCTGCTCGACGACCTGCCGGTGCAGTTCAGCTGCCGTATCACCGAAGTGTTCCAAGGCAAACGGCACTGGAACCTGCTGGACGCCGACGGCGGCAACCATGGTCCGTTCAGCCACGTCATCATCGCCACGCCCGCCCCGCAAGCGACCGCCCTGCTGGCCGCCGCACCGAAGCTGGCAAGTGCCGCCGCCGGCGTGAAGATGGACCCGACCTGGGCCATTGCCCTGGCCTTCGACAAGCCGCTGGAAACCCCGATGGAAGGCTGCTTCGTGCAAGACAGCGCCCTCGACTGGCTGGCCCGCAACCGCAGCAAACCGGGGCGCGACACCGTCCTCGACACCTGGGTGCTGCACGCCACCAGCGCCTGGAGCAAAGAACATCTGGACCTGCCCAAAGAAGCAGTGATCGAACACCTGCACGGCGCCTTCGCCGAACTGCTGCACAGCGCCATGCCCGCGCCTTCGTTCAGCCTGGCGCACCGCTGGCTCTACGCACGACCGTCCAGCGCCCATGAATTCGGCGTGCTGGCCGACGCCGATCTGGGCTTGTACGTCTGTGGCGACTGGTGCCTGTCGGGCCGCGTGGAAGGCGCCTGGCTCAGTGGCCAGGAAGCCGCGCGACGCTTGATCGAGCACCTGTAATGAACCGCATAAACCCCGCTAAATTGCTGCTGTCGAAGTGGACAGCAGCACACCCGCGCAACAAGGAAAAACACTTCCTGGTCACCGAACTGTTTTGTGATGAAGAAGGCAACGTGCTCGACATCGAGCTGCAAGCCGTCATGACCCGGCGCGGTGAGCGCCTGCCCTGGCAAACCCTGCAAAGCGCCGAGGACTGGCGAATCGGCTGGAAATAGCCCTCGCACAAATACTTGTACAAACAATTTGACTTGTACAGCATCAAACCTATGATGAGATTTAGCTGTACATGCTTTTACGCTTGTACAGGAATCTTGCAGAGGTTTGCCCATGTCCAGCACCCCGTCCTTCAAGCCGAAGATTGGTATCAGCGCCTGCCTGCTGGGCGAGAACGTCCGTTTCAACGGCGGCCACAAGCAATCGCAACTCTGCAGCGAGGTGCTCGCCGCGTACTTCGACTTTGTGCCGTTGTGCCCGGAAGTGGCGATCGGCCTGGGCATTCCCCGGGAGACCATTCGCCTGGTGGGCGATGCCGCGTCCCCTCAAGCCGTCGGCAGCGTGCATCGCGAGCTGAACGTCACCGCGCCGCTGGGTGAATACGGCGAAAAAATGGCCGCCGAGCACAGCGACCTGTGCGGCTATATCTTCATGCAGAAATCGCCGTCCTGCGGCCTGGAACGGGTCAAGGTCTACCGTGAAAACGGCGCACCGGTGGACGGCGGCGGGCGTGGCATCTATGCCCAAGCCTTTTGCGCGCGCCACCCCAACCTGCCCGTGGAAGAAGACGGCCGCCTGAATGACCCGGTGCTGCGGGAAAACTTCCTGACCCGCGTCTTCGTCTACGCCAGCTGGCAACAACTGCTCGGCGAAGGCCTGAGCCGCCATCGCCTGCTGGCCTTTCACGCGCGCTACAAATACCTGCTGATGGCCCACAGCCCGGCGCATTACAAAAGCCTCGGCAACCTGCTTGGCGGCATGGCCAAGGGCGAAGACCTCGACGCATTGGGCAGCGGCTATTTCAGCGCGCTGATGAGCGGCCTGAAAAAGTGCGCCACCCGCGGCACCCACACCAATGTGCTGCAACACATCAGCGGTTACCTCAAGCAGGCCATCAGCGCCGACGACAAACAGGAAATGCAAACCGTGATCGGCCAATACCGCCAAGGCATCGTGCCGCTGGTAGTGCCGCTGACCTTGCTCAAGCACCACTTTCGCCTCCACCCGGACCGCTACATCGCGCAGCAGGCTTACTTGCAGCCACACCCGGAAAATCTCAGCCTGCGCAATGCGATCTGAACCATGAAAAACCTCATGACCGCAGCCTTGCAAGACGAACCCGGCGAAGATATCGCCCAAGCCCTCGAAGACGGCTGGCTGCCGATCCGTGAAGTGGCGCGCCAGACCGGCGTCAACGCCGTGACCCTGCGCGCCTGGGAACGCCGCTATGGCCTGATCGTGCCGCAGCGCACGCCCAAGGGTCACCGGCTGTTCAGCCACGACCATGTGCAACGCATCCACACCATCCTCACCTGGCTCAATCGCGGCGTGCCGGTCAGCCAGGTGAAAAACCTGATCGACTCCGCGCACGTCGCTCCCGACGCCGTCGAAAACGAATGGCACACCCTGCGCCAGACCCTGGTGCAGGCCATCAGCGAGCTGGCCGAACGCCGGGTCGACGATGCCTTCAACCAGGCCATGGCGCTCTACCCGCCGCGCACCCTGTGCGAACAACTGCTGCTGCCGCTGCTCCGCGAACTGGAGCAACGCTGGCAGGGCCAATTCGGCGCGCAGATGGAACGGGTGTTCTTCCTGTCCTGGTTGCGCAGCAAGTTCGGCGCGCGGATCTATCACAACAATCGCCAGTTGCACGGCGCACCGCTGCTGCTGGTGAATCATTCCGACCTGCCCCTGGCACCGCACCTGTGGCTCAGCGCCTGGCTGGCCAGCAGCGCCGACTGCCCGGTGGAAGTCTTCGACTGGCCGCTGCCGACCGGTGAACTGGCGCTGGCCGTGGAACACCTGCAACCGCGCGCGGTGCTGCTGTATTCCAGCCAGGCGCTCCATTTGTCGGCACTCGCAAAACTTCTGGGCGGCATCGCTTGCCCAAAGTTGATCGTCGGACCAACGGTATGCATCCACCAGGCCGAGCTGACGGCATTAGCTGGCGACACCCCTGAATTGTTCGTCGCCGAAAACCCGTTGTCGGCTCACCAGATACTGATCCAGCAGGGACTTGTTTAAATGCACTTGATCTGGCTGCGCACCGACCTGCGCCTGCATGACAACACCGCCCTGACCGCCGCGAGCCAGCGCGGCCCGGTGGCGGCCGTGTACCTGATCACCCCGCAGCAATGGCTGGCCCACGATGATGCACCGTGCAAAGTCGACTTCTGGCTGCGCAACCTGCAGCACTTGAGCCAGGCCCTCGGCGCGCTGAATATTCCCTTGCTGATCCGCCGCGCCGCGACCTGGGACCAGGCGCCCGCCGTACTCGGCCAACTGTGCCGCGAGCTATCGGTCGAGTCGGTCCACGTCAACGAGGAATACGGCATCCACGAAAGCCGTCGCGATGCGGCGGTGGCCAAGGCTTTGGAAGCCGACGGCGTGAGCTTCCACCGTTACCTCGACCAATTGTTTTTCCAGCCCGGCAGCGTACTGACCAAGACCGGCACCTACTTCCAGGTGTTCAGCCAGTTCCGCAAAGTCTGCTACGCCCGCCTGCACAGCGCCCTGCCGCGCCGGGTGGCCACGCCCAAGGCTCAAGCGGCCCTCGCGCTGACCAGCGACCCGGTACCGCAACAGGTCGACGGTTTCGAAACGCCGAGCGAAACGCTGCGCGCCCTCTGGCCCGCCGGTGAAGACGAAGCGCGCCGCCGCCTCGACGCGTTCGCCGCGCAGCAGATCAGCTACTACAAGGATGAGCGCGACTTCCCGGCCAAGCCCGGCACCAGCCAGCTGTCGGCGTACCTCGCGGCGGGCGTGGTTTCGCCGCGCCAGTGCCTGCATGCCGCGCTGCAGCGCAACCAGGGCGAGTTCGAAAGCGGCGATATCGGCACGATCACCTGGGTCAACGAACTGCTCTGGCGTGAGTTCTACAAGCACATCCTGGTGGGCTACCCGCGGGTGTCCCGTCACCGCGCCTTCCGCCCCGAAACCGAGGCGGTGGCCTGGCGCGACGCGCCCAACGACCTCGCAGCCTGGCAGCAGGCGCGCACCGGTTTGCCGATCATCGACGCGGCCATGCGCCAACTGCTGGAAACCGGCTGGATGCACAACCGCCTGCGCATGGTGGTGGCGATGTTCCTGACCAAGAACCTGCTGATCGACTGGCGCGAAGGCGAGCGCTTTTTCATGCGCCACCTGATCGACGGCGACCTGGCAGCCAACAATGGCGGCTGGCAGTGGAGCGCCTCCACCGGCACCGATTCGGCGCCGTATTTCCGGATTTTCAGCCCGCTGAGCCAGTCGCAGAAATTTGACCGCGACGGCGTGTTCATCAAGCACTGGCTGCCGCAACTGGCGACGCTGAATAAAAACGACGTACACGACCCGCAGGCCGCTGGCGGCCTGTTCGGCGTGGCCGACTACCCGCGCTCGATCGTCGACCTGAAACACTCCCGCGAACGTGCATTGGCGGCATTCCGCAGCCTGCCGTCGCGCCAGGCCGTCGGAGCCGAACATGAGTGACTTCCTGCGCCGCTTCGCCCAGGCCTTCGCCACTCTGGACAAGCACAACCTGCACCTGCTCGACAGCCTGTACAGCAAGGACATCGTCTTCACCGACCCGCTGCACGAGGTCCACGGGCTCACGCCGCTGCACCACTATTTCGCGCAGTTGTACGGTAATGTCAGCCAGTTGCGCTTCGACTTCCACGGCTTCGACCAGGTGGCCGAAGGCGAAGGTTACCTGCGCTGGAAAATGAGCTTTTGCCACCCGCGCCTGGCCAAGGGCAAGGTGATCCGAGTGGAAGGTTGCTCGCACCTGATGTGGCGCGACAAGGTGTACCGCCATCGGGATTATTTCGATGCCGGCGCAATGCTTTACGAACACTTGCCGGTGTTCGGCCGTGTGATCAGTTGGCTGAAAAGGAGAGTCGGATGAACCTCACACCGCCCCGTCGTTATTGGCTGACCGGCGCCAGCAGTGGCATCGGCGCCTCCCTCGCCGTGGAGCTGCTCAACAGCGGCGCCCACGTGGCCCTCAGTTCGCGCTCCAAAGGCCCGCTGCAAGCGCTCGCCCAACGCTTTCCCGGCCAAGTGCTGGTCGTGGCGGGCGACTTGACCAACAGCCAGACCGTGCGCGAAATCGGCGAACACATCGCCCAGGTCTGGGGGTCGCTGGACACCGTGATCCTCAATGCCGGCACCTGTGAATATGTCGATGCCAAGCAATTCGACGCGTCGATCGTCGAACACGTGGTACGCACCAACCTGCTCGCCAGCAGTTATTGCATCGAAGCCGCACTGCCACTGTTGCGCGCCGGGCGCGCACCGCATCTGGTGGGCGTGGCCAGCGCCGTGACCTACCTGCCGATGCCGCGCGCCGAAGCCTATGGCGCGTCCAAGGCCGGTTTGCGCTACCTGTTCGAATCCCTGCGCATCAGCCTGTCGCCGGAAAACATTGACGTCACCGTGATCAGCCCGGGCTTTGTCGACACCCCGCTGACCGAGCGCAATGACTTCCCGATGCCCCTGGCCTGGTCTGCCGACAAGGCGGCCCGGCATATCTTCGCCAAGCTGGACAAACGCCCACTGGAAATCGCCTTCCCGGCGATGTTCATCGCCACCCTGTGGCCGTTGTCGAAACTGCCGAATCGCGCGCAACTGATCATCGGCAAACGCATGCTGCGCAGCCCGCCGCCAAAAAAGGACGACCTGTGAAGATCGCGATTATCGGCAGCGGCATTGCCGGGCTGACCAGCGCCTACCTGCTCAGCCGTCGCCACGACATCACCCTGTTCGAAGCGGGCGATCGCATCGGCGGGCATACCCACACGGTCAACGTCACCGTCGAGGGTAAAAGCTATGCGGTGGACACCGGTTTTATCGTATTCAACGACTGGACCTACCCCAACTTCATCCGCCTGCTGGGTCAGGTCGGCGTGAAGTTCAAACCCACCGAGATGAGCTTTTCGGTGTGCGACCGCCGCAGCGGGTTCGAGTACAACGGCAATAACCTCAACAGCCTGTTTGCGCAGCGGCGCAATCTGTTGTCGCCGGGGTTCTGGGGCATGTTGCGCGATATTCTGCGCTTCAACCGCGAGGCGCCGGCGGACCTGCAAGCGCAACGCATCAGTGCCGACATGACCCTGGGTGACTACCTCGACGCCGGCGGCTACGGCCCGCGATTCATCCGGCATTACATCGTGCCGATGGGCGCTGCGATCTGGTCGATGTCCCTGGCGGACATGCTCGGTTTCCCCTTGCAGTTCTTTGTGCGCTTCTTCAAGAACCACGGCTTGCTGTCGGTGAGCAACCGCCCGCAATGGTGCGTGATCGAGGGCGGCTCAAGCCGCTACATCGAACCGCTGACCCGCGGCTTTCGTGAACGGATTCGCCTCGATTGCCCCGTGCATCGGGTCGAGCGCGATCCACAGGGCGTGACGATCCACAGCGCCGCGGGCACCGAAACCTTCGACAAAGTGGTGTTCGCCTGCCACAGCGACCAGGCGCTGGCCCTGCTGGGCGAGCCGAGCAGTGCCGAGCAGCAGATCCTCGGCGCCCTGCCCTACGCCGACAATGACGTGGTGCTGCACACCGACACGCGCCTGCTACCAGACCGCAAACTGGCCTGGGCCAGCTGGAACTACCGGCTCAGCGGCAATGCGCAGAGCCAGGCGGCGGTGACCTATGACATGAACATCCTGCAAGGCATCGACAGCGCCACGACCTTTTGCGTCAGCCTCAACCAGACATCGACGATCAACCCGCTGAAGATCCTCGCCCGCTACACCTATGCCCACCCGCAATACAGCCTGGCGGCCGTGGCCGCGCAAGCGCGTTGGGAAGAGTTGAACGGTGCGCAGCATACCTATTATTGCGGCGCTTATTGGGCCAACGGCTTCCACGAAGACGGCGTGATCAGCGCCTTGCGCGTGGCCCAGGCGTTTGGAGAAGCCCTGTGAACAGCGCCTTGTACAGCGGCTGGATCGCCCATCGCCGGTTTGCGCCCAAGGCCCACGCCTTTCGCTACCGCATCGGCTTGCTGTACCTGGACTTGAGCGAACAGGACGCAGTGCTCGGGCTGTCGCCCCTGGCCGGCGCAGGTCGTCTGGCCGCCTTCGGCTTTCGCCAGCAGGATTACCTGCGTGAATTCACCCGTCACGGCATGAGCCTGAGCGATGCCGTGCGCCAGCAAGTCGGCAAGACGCTGGGGCGTACACCCCAGGGCGCTATCTGCCTACTGACTCAGGCCCGCAGTTGGGGCCTGGCGTTTAACCCGGTGAGTTTCTTCTACTGCTTCGAGGCCGACGGACAATTGGCCGCGATCCTGTGTGAAGTGACCAACACCCCATGGCGCGAGCGCTATCACTACGTGCTGCCGGCCCTGGCGCTGGGCGTCGACGAGCATCAGCACTTCGCCGTGGCCAAGGCGTTTCATGTATCGCCGTTCCTGCCGCCCGACCTGGAATACCGCATGAGCTTCAGCCCGCCCGCCGCCAGGCTTGGGGTCCACATGGCCGACTGGCAGGGCGATAGGAAAGTCTTCGACGCCACCTTGAGCCTGCAGCGCGAAGCCCTCAGCCGCGCCAGCCTGCACCGCTATCTGTGGCGCTTTCCGTGGATGACCGCCAAGACCTGCCTGGCGATTTATTGGCAAGCCCTGCGCCTGTTGCTCAAACGCACACCGATTTTTCCCCATCAGGCCGCCGATGGCGCCTCTCGCACCGCCGTCGGGTACACCAAGGATCGCCGCCATGAAATCCCCTAGCTTATCGGTCAAGGCCAACCGCCTGAACGTCAACGGCGTGACCACCGCACTGCTGCGCAAAGCCGTGCTGCGGCAACTCAGCCAATTGCGCCACGGCCAACTGGTGCTGATCGAAGACGGCGAACGCCAAGTGTTCGGCGCCCGCGAAGCGCATCTGCTGGGCGAGATCCAGATCCTCGATTCGGCGGTGTGGGGCCTGGTGGCGGCCAACGGCTCGATCGGTGCGGGCGAAGCGTTTATCCACGGTTATTGGAGCAGCCCGGACCTGACCGCCGTGGTGCGTGTGATGGTCAGCAACCTGGAGGTGCTCGATGCGCTGGAGGGCGGCCTGGCCAAGCTGGCGCGGCCGTTCACCCAAGGCTTGCATTGGCTCAACCGCAATACGCGCAAGGGTTCGCAGAAGAACATCGCCGCCCACTATGACCTGGGCAACGACCTGTTCGAAGAATTTCTCGACCCGACCATGATGTATTCGGCGGCGCAGTTCCTGAGCGCCGAAGACACCCTGGAACAGGCGCAACTGAACAAGCTGGAACGCATCTGCCAGAAACTCGCGCTTAAACCTACCGACCATCTGCTGGAGATCGGCACCGGCTGGGGCAGCATGGCGTTGTACGCGGCGCGGCACTATGGCTGCAAAGTCACCACCACGACCTTGTCCAGGGAACAGTTTGTCTACACCCAGCAACGCATCGCCGCCATGGGGCTGCAAGACCAGGTGACGCTGCTGTTGCAGGACTACCGCGACCTGAGCGGCCAATACGACAAGCTGGTGTCCATCGAAATGATCGAAGCGGTGGGCCATCGCTTCCTGCCGACCTACTTCAAACAGTGCGCGCGCCTGCTCAAGAGCGATGGGCTGATGCTGCTGCAAGCCATCACCATCCGTGAGCAACGCTTTGAACAGGCCAAGAACAGCGTCGACTTCATCCAGCGCTATATCTTCCCCGGCGGCGCCTTGCCCTGTGTGCAGAACATGCTGCAGATCATCAGCCGCGACACCGACATGAACCTGCTGCACATGGAAGATTTCGGCCTGCATTACGCGCGAACCCTGCGCTTGTGGCATGAGAACTTTCGCCGCGCTCACGGCCGTCTCATGGAATTGGGCTACGACGAATACTTCCTGCGGTTGTGGGAGTTTTACCTGTGCTACTGCGAAGGCGGCTTTATGGAGCGCACCATCGGCACCGCGCAGTTGCTGCTGGCCAAGCCGGCAGCCATCAACCCGCCGTTGCTTGGGCGTTTCAGTGCTTAACCAATGCGCCGGGTACGCTAACGTCTGTCAGCCCTTTCACACCTGTGTCACCCGCTTGCCTTACACTGCGTGCCTATGACCAACATCCCCCACACCCAAATCACCACCCCCGCCGTCACCTGCTCGACGTGCGCGGCCTGCTGCTGCCAGCTGGAAGTCATGCTGATTACCGACACGGGCGTGCCCGAGCGCTATATCGACACCGACGATTGGGGCGGCGAAGTCATGCTGCGCCTGGACGACGGCTGGTGCGCGGCGCTGGACCGGGACACGATGATGTGTACGATTTATACGCGTCGGCCGCTGATCTGCCGGGAATTCGAGATGGGCGCGCCGGAATGCCTGACCGAACGCGAAGGGATTGCGACCGCTTACCGCTGATCTCAGGCCGACGAATATCTCAATGTGGGAGGGGGCTTGCCCCCTCCCACAGGGTTTTGCAGGGCAACGAGTAGTTTTCGATACCACCGAACGCGAACGGATTCGCGACCGCTTACCGCTGATCTCAGGCCGACAAATATCTCAATGTGGGAGGGGGCTTGCCCCCGATAGCAGTGGGTCAGTTGGCAAATTCTGCGACTGACACTGCGCTATCGGGGGCAAGCCCCCTCCCACAGGGTTTTGCAGGGTAACGAGTAGTTTTCGATGCCACCGAACGCGAACGGATTGCGACCGCTTACCGCTGATCTCAGGCCGACAAATATCTCAATGTGGGAGGGGGCTTGCCCCCTCCCACAGGGTTTTGCAGGGTAACGAGTAGTTTTCGATGCCACCGAACGCGAACGGATTCGCGACCGCTTACCGCTGATCTCAGGCCGACGAATATCTCAATGTGGGAGGGGGCTTGCCCCCGATAGCAGTGGGTCAGTTGGCAAATTCTGCGACTGACACTCCGCTATCGGGGGCGAGCCCCCTCCCACAGGGTTTTGCAGGGTAACGAGTAGTTTTCGATGCCACCGAACGCGAAGGGATTGCGACCGCTTACCGCTGATCTCAGGCCGATGAATATCTCAATGTGGGAGGGGCTTGCCCCCGATAGCGGTGGGTCAGTTGGCAAATTCTGCGACTGACACTCCGCTATCGGGGGCGAGCCCCCTCCCACAGGGTTTTGCAGGGCAACGAGTAGTTTTCGATACCACCGAACGCGAACGGATTCGCGACCGCTTACCGCTGATCTCAGACCGACGAATATCTCAATGTGGGAGGGGGCTTGCCCCCGATAGCAGTGGGTCAGTTGGCAAATTCTGCGACTGACACTCCGCTATCGGGGGCAAGCCCCCTCCCACAGGTTTTGCAGGGTTTTGCAGGGTTCTGAAGTTACAGCGGCATCGTGTAGTGCAACGAGTAGTTTTCGATGCCGTCGTTATGGTCGCTGAGCCCGGCGTTGGAGTAGTGCATGGCACGAATGCCCACTTCATGCCCGCCGTTAAAGCGCAAACCGAAGCCCAGGCGGTCTTCGAACTGGAAGGCCTGGCCGAGGTTGTTGTCTTCCAACCGCGTGCGGGAGAATGCCGCCACCCCGATCCCGGCCTCGATGTAAGGCTTTACCGATTCCCCGGCGAACTCATACACAAATACCGGGGAGAACGACAGGCTGCTCGCGCCTGCACGGTGATCACCTTCCCAATAGGTGTATGCACCACTCCAATAGCCGGTCAGGCGACCGACGTCGCTCTGCATCCAGCTCTTATCCCAATCCGACGTCAGCCCCAATCGATAGGTGAGCGTCGAATCACCGGTGGCCCCCAGGCCAAACTCAAGGCCGGCGGCCTGCGCCGAAAAAGAGTGTCCCACCACAACGGCCGCAATCGCGGCCAAACAGAACAAGCGCTTCATAAGAAACATCCTTTCCGAACGAAGTTATAGGTTTTTACACAGGGAAATCTCGCTTATAGAAGCCGACTTACTGCCAGAAATTCAGCGTCTAACGGCGAATTTTGACGAAATTTTCACGAGCCGAAGCTTCTCACAACTCCGGGATGTTTCCATAGTGTCGGTAGGATATTTCTTAGATGACACACATCGCCGCTGGTCCAGAACTGGGCAGGGCCCGGAGTGCCGGCGGCCAGCAGATCGCGTTCGCCGAGCAGGCGCTTGAGTTGGCGGGCCACGGCGGCGCCGGTGTCGATCAGGCTGATGCCGGGGGGCAGCATCTGCGCCAGGAGCGGCTTGAGGAAGGGGTAGTGGGTGCAACCGAGGATGATGGTGTCGCAGCCGGCGCTGAGCAACGGTTCGACATAGCTTTGCAACAACTGGCGCAGGGCCGGGCTGCCCAGGTCGCCGGTTTCAATCAGTTCCACCAGGCCTGGGCACGGCCGGGTGATCACCCGCACATCGGTGGCGAAACGGTCGAGCAACGCGGCGAACTTGGCGCTCTGCAGGGTGCCGGTGGTGGCGAGTACGCCGACCACGCCACTGCGGGTCGCAGCGGTAGCGGGTTTGACGGCGGGTTCCATCCCCACCAGCGGCCAGTCGGGGTAGCTCTTGCGCAAGTCGGCCACGGCAGCAACGGTCGCTGTGTTGCAGGCAATCACCAAGGCTTTGGCGCCGCGCTCGCGGAAAAACGCCGCAACCCGGTGTAAACGCTCACAAATAAAGGCCGGCGTTTTCTCGCCGTAGGGGATGTACCCGCAATCGGCGACGTACAGCAGCGACTCATGGGGCAACAGTTGCTGGATTTCCTCGAGCACCGTCAACCCGCCGATACCGGAGTCGAACACACCGATCGGTGCATCCTTAACCATGCTGCGTCCCACACACACTGCAACCGGGATCGCGCTTGACGCGCAACTCACGGAAACGCGTGGTCAAGGCATCGATCAGCAACAAGCGTCCGACCAGGGGCTCACCGAAACCGGCGAGCAACTTCAATGCTTCCAGGGCCTGCAGGCTGCCGACCAGACCGACCAGCGGGCCGACCACGCCGGCTTCGCTGCAGGTCAGTTCGGTGTCGCTGCCGTGCCCGTATAAACAGTGGTAGCACGGGCTGTCGGCGCGACGCGGGTCAAACACCGACAATTGCCCATCCAGGCGGATCGCCGCGCCGCTGACCAACGGCTTGCCGGCGGCCACGCAGGCGGCGTTGACCGCTTCGCGGGTGGAAAAATTGTCGCTGCAGTCGAGCACCACATCCACCGCCGCCACTGCCGCGGCCAGGGAGTCGGCATCCAGCGCAGTGCGATGGGTGAGCAGTTTGACCTCGGGGTTGAGCGCGGTCAGACGGCGGATGGCCGAATCGACCTTGCTCAGGCCGACACTGTCCGTGTCATGGATGATCTGGCGTTGCAGATTGGTCAGGTCGACGGTGTCGAAATCCGCCAGATGCAACTCGCCGACCCCGGCCGCCGCCAGGTACAGCGCCACCGGCGCGCCCAGGCCGCCGAGGCCGACGATCAAGGCGCGACCGTTTTTCAGGCGCAATTGGCCGTCGATGTCGACCTGTTTCAACAGAATCTGTCGGCTATAGCGCAACAGCTCCTGGTCGCTCAGCATGGCCGGCGCCCCAGGCTGATGCGTTCGTGGCCGCCGAGGTCGATGCGGCTGTGGACGCCTTCAAAGCCCTGACTCAGCAGCAGGTCACGCACCGCCGCGGCCTGGTCGTAACCGTGTTCCAGCAACAACCAACCGCCCGCGTTGAGGTGGGCCGGCGCCTCGGCGATGATCAGCCGCAGGTCGTCCAACCCATCATGGCCCGCCACCAGCGCGCTGGCCGGCTCAAAACGCACGTCGCCAGCCGCCAGGTGCGGATCGTTGGCGGCGATGTAGGGCGGGTTGCTGATGATCAGGTCGTAGGTGTGGCCTTGCAACGCGCTGAACCAATGACTGTTGAGCACAGTGGCATTGTGCAGGTTCAGGCGCTGGCGATTGCGTTCGGCCAGGGCCACGGCTTCGAGTACGCGGTCGACGGCGGTGACGTGCCAGGCCGGGCGCTCGCTGGCCAGGGCCAGGGCGATGGCGCCGCTGCCGGTGCCGAGGTCGAGCACCTTGGCCGGCGTTGCGGGCAACAATTCCAGGGCCGCCTCGACCAGCAGTTCGGTGTCCGGGCGCGGGATCAGCGTGTGGGGCGCGACTTCCAGGTCCAGCTTCCAGAAACCTTGCTGGCCGAGGATGTAGGCCACCGGCTCACCGGCGCGGCGGCGTTGCAGGTAATCGGCGAAGGTCAGCGCGGCTTCGCTGCTGACGATTTTTTCCGGCCAGGTGTGCAGGTAGCTGCGGGACTTGCCCAGGGCAGCCGCGAGCAACAGCTCCACGTCCAGGCGTGCGGTGGGCGAGTCGGGCAGGTCGGCGGCGCGCAGCAGGCTGGCGATGATGGTCATTTATTCACCTATCGCCGCCAATTGGTCGGCCTGGTATTCGACGAGCAACGGCTCGATCACCGCGTCGATGCCACCGGCGAGAATCTCGTCCAGGGAGTAGAGCGTGAGGTTGACCCGGTGGTCGGTGACCCGGCCCTGGGCAAAGTTGTAGGTGCGGATGCGCTCGGAACGGTCGCCCGAGCCCACCAGCAGTTTGCGTTCACTGGCAATCGCGTTGGCGGCGGCGCTGGTCTGCTGGTCATTCAATTTGGCCGACAGCCAGGACATGGCCCGCGCCCGGTTCTTGTGCTGCGAACGCTCTTCCTGGCATTCAACCACGATGCCCGACGGCAAGTGCGTGATGCGGATCGCCGAGTCGGTCTTGTTGATGTGCTGACCACCGGCACCGGATGAACGGTAGGTGTCGACGCGCAGGTCCGCCGGGTTGATCTCGATGGCTTCCTGCTCGTCTGGCTCGGGCAACACCGCCACGGTACACGCCGAGGTGTGGATACGGCCTTGGGATTCGGTGGCCGGCACCCGTTGCACGCGGTGCGCGCCGGACTCGAATTTCAGCTTGCCGTACACGTTGTCGCCTTCGACGCGGGCGATGACTTCTTTATAGCCGCCGTGTTCGCCTTCGTTCTCGGACAGGATCTCGACGCGCCAGCCACGCCGCTCGGCATAACGCGAGTACATGCGGAACAGGTCGCCGGAGAAAATCGCCGCCTCGTCGCCGCCGGTGCCGGCGCGGATTTCGAGGAACACGTTGCGCCCGTCGTTGGGGTCCTTGGGCAGCAGCATGCGTTGCAGGTCGCCTTCGAGCTCGGCCAGTTTGTCTTTGGCTTCACGGACTTCTTCCACGGCCATTTCACGCATGTCCGGGTCGCTGTCCTTGAGCAGGGCCTGGGCGCCCTCCAGGTCGGCCTGTACTTTCAACAGGTTCTGATAGGTGAGCACAATAGGCTCAACTTCGGCGTATTCCTTGGAATAAGCGCGGAACTTGGCCTGATCGGAGATGACCTCGCCGTCGCCGAGCAACGCGGTCAGTTCTTCGAAACGGTCCTGGAGCACGTCCAGTTTGTTGAGCAGTGACGCTTTCATTACGGTTTTTTATCCGAAGAGCTATCTGACGCGCCCTCACCGAGGGCAAAGAGTTCCTGCGCCATGGCCAGCGCATCGAGGCGGCCTTCGGCAGTGAGTTTTTTCAGTTGTACGCTGGGAGCGTGCAGCAACTTGTTGGTCAAGCCGCGGGCCAGTTGCATCAGCACGTCTTCGGCGTTGCCGCCATTGGCCAATAAGCGCTGGGCCTTGCTCAACTCCTCGTCGCGCAGGCGTTCGCCCTGCTGACGATACGCCTTGAGCACGTCCACCGCCGCCAGTTCGCGCAGGCGCACCATGAAGTCTTCGGCGCCGACGCTGACCATTTCCTCGGCGGCCTGGGCTGCGCCCTGACGGCTCTTGAGGTTTTCGGCGACCACTTCGTGCAGATCGTCGACGCTATACAGGTAAACGTCGTCCAACTCGCCGACTTCAGGCTCGATATCCCGGGGAACGGCAATATCCACCATGAAGATCGGCTTGTGCTTGCGCAGCTTCAGCGCGCTTTCTACCGCGCCTTTACCCAGGATCGGCAACTGGCTGGCGGTGGAACTGATGACGATGTCGCTGCGCACCAACTCGGCCGGGATATCGGCCAGCAGCACGGCGTGGGCGCCGAACTGTTCGGCGAGGATGCTGGCACGCTCCAGGGTGCGGTTGGCCACCACGATACGCTTCACGCCGAGGTCGTGCAGGTGACGGGCGACCAGGGTGATGGTCTCGCCGGCACCGATCAGCAAGGCCTGGCTGCGCTGCAAGTCGCTGAAAATCTGTTTGGCCAGGCTGACGGCGGCAAACGCCACGGACACCGGGTTCTCCCCGATGGCGGTGTCGGTGCGTACCTGCTTGGCGGAATTGAACGTGGCCTGGAACAGGCGCCCCAGCAGCGGCCCCACGGTGCCAGCCTCACGCGCCACGGCGTAGGCGGATTTCATCTGGCCGAGGATCTGCGGCTCGCCCAGGACCAGCGAATCGAGACCGGACGCCACACGCATCATGTGACGAACTGCCGCATCGTCCTCATGCACATAAGCGCTCGCGCGCAGGTCATTGAAGTCCAAATGGTGGTAATCGGCCAGCCAGCGCAGCACGACATCCGCTGAAAGATGCTCCTGCTCTATATAAAGCTCGCTGCGATTGCAGGTGGAAAGGATCGCAGCTTCGCGGCTGTCGGTGAGTCGGCAGAGCTGCTGCAAGGCCTCAACCAACTGCTCAGGCGTAAACGCCACGCGCTCGCGCACGTCTACGGAGGCAGTCTTGTGGTTAATACCGAGTGCGAGGAAGGCCATTCAATATCGCTGATGATGTCGGGAAGCCGACAATTGTCCTACTTCGATAGATTCAGAACAACCACCGTCGTCTATTGTCCCTATACGTTGTGCCTATAAAGGCATCCACTGAGACTCGGTTATGTTTGGCCGAAGGCTTGTGTCATGATGATCCGACCGCAGGTTAGTCGTCCTCTTCCTATATGAATAGATCCTCCGCGTTGCTCCTCGCTTTTGTCTTCCTCAACGGCTGCCAGGCCATGGCCCCCGTGTCGACCGACGGTACACCGCCGGTGGAAGAGAGCACCCCAGCCCCTGAAAAGCCCAAGGTTTACTCCTCGTTCACTGAAGATACGGTGTACAGCCTGCTGACCGCAGAACTGGCCGGCCAGCGCAATCGTTTCGATATTGCGCTGGATAATTACGTGACCCAGGCCATCAATACGCAAGATCCGGGCATCTCGGAGCGGGCGTTTCGCATCGCCGAGTACCTGGGGGCCGACCAGGCTGCGCTGGACACCTCGCTGATCTGGGCGAAAAACGCGCCGGACGACCTGGAAGCACAACGGGCGGCAGCCATTCAATTGGCGCGCTCGGGGCGCTACGACGACTCCATGACCTATATGGAGAAAGTCCTGCAGGGCAAGGGCGACACGCATTTCGACTTTCTTGCGCTGTCGGCGGCCGATACCGACCAGGACACGCGCAACGGGCTGATGAAGAGTTTCGACCGCCTGCTGCAAAAACACCCGAAGAACAGCCAGCTCGTGTTCGGCAAGGCCTTGCTGCTGCAGCAGGACGACGAAGCCGAAGCCGCGCTGAAGCTGCTGGAACAGAACCCGCCGGAAGAAGGCGAGATCGCGCCGATCCTGCTGCGCGCACGCCTGTTGCAGAACCTCAATCGCGGCAAGGAAGCGATTCCGCTGCTGGAAAAAAGCATCAAGAAGTACCCGGACGACAAGCGCCTGCGCCTGACTTACGCGCGCACACTGGTGGAGCAGGACCGCATGGAGGACGCCAAAGTGCAGTTCGCCAACCTGGTCCAGCAATACCCGGACGATGACGAATTGCGCTACTCCCTGGCGCTGGTGTGCCTGGAAGCCAAGGCCTGGGACGAGGCCAAGGGCTATCTGGAAGAGTTGATCGAGCGCGAAAGCCATGTGGACTCGGCTCACCTGAACCTCGGCCGCATCGCCGAAGAAAACAACGACCCCCAGGCCGCCCTGCTCGAATACGCCAAGGTCGGCCCCGGCAACGACTACCTGCCCGCCCAGTTGCGCCAGGCCGACATCCTGATGAGCAACGGGCGCACCGACGAGGCGGAAAAACGCCTGGTCGCGGCGCGCGAGGCGGAACCGGACTACGCGATCCAGCTGTACCTGATCCAGGCCGAAACCTTGTCGGCCAACAATCAGGCCGAGCGCGCCTGGAAAGTCTTGCAACAAGCCTTGCTGCAATACCCCGACGACCTGAACCTGCTCTACACCCGTGCGATGCAGGCGGAAAAACGCAATGACCTGGCGCAGATGGAAAAAGACCTGCGCCTGATCATCAAGCGCGACCCGGACAACGCCATGGCGCTCAATGCCCTGGGCTACACCCTGTCCGACCGCACCACGCGTTACGCCGAAGCCAAGGTGCTGATCGAACAGGCCCACAAGCTCAACCCGGAAGACCCGGCCGTACTCGACAGCCTGGGCTGGGTGAACTACCGCCTGGGCAACCTGGACGAGGCTGAGCGCCTGCTGCGCCAGGCGCTGGAGCGCTTCCCCGACCAGGAAGTCGCCGCCCACCTGGGCGAAGTGCTCTGGGCCAATGGCAAACAGCGCGAAGCCCGACAAATCTGGGAGAAGTTCCTCAAGGAACAACCCGAAAGCCCCATCCTGCGCGGCACCATCAAGCGCCTGACCGGTTCCGAGACCCTTTAAGTTTATGTTCTTGCGCCACTTTATCGTTTTCAGCTTCATCGCCTTGCTCGCCGGTTGCGCGGGCTTCGGTGCCCGCGAGTCCGTTGAGGGCCAGGGCAACCCGGCGCAATGGAAACAGCACAAGGCCCAGCTCAGCAGCATCGATGGCTGGCAGATCGAAGGAAAAGTCGGGGTACGCGCGCCGAAAGATTCCGGCAGCGGCACCTTGTTCTGGCTGCAACGCCAGGACTACTTCGATATCCGCCTGTCCGGCCCATTGGGGCGCGGCGCCGCCCGCCTGACCGGCCGACCGGGGCAAGTCAGCCTCGAAGTGGCCAACCAGGGTCGCTACGAAGCCGTCCTCCCCGGAGGCGCTGCTGGAAGAGCAGATCGGCTGGAAACTACCGGTGTCGCACCTGGTCTGGTGGGTACGCGGCTTGCCCGCCCCCGACAGCAAAAGCCGCCTGAGCCTCAATGGCGACAGCCGCCTGGCCTCCCTGGAGCAGGACGGCTGGCAGGTCGAATACCTGAGCTACGTGCAACAGAGCGGTTATTGGCTGCCCGAGCGGATCAAACTGCACGGCACCGACCTTGATATCACGCTGGTGATCAAGGACTGGCAACCACGCAAGCTGGGGCAATAACGTGACCGTAGAGAAACTGACCCTGCCCTCCCCGGCCAAACTCAATCTGATGCTGCACATCCTGGGACGCCGCGAAGACGGCTACCACGAGTTGCAGACGCTGTTTCAATTTCTCGACTACGGCGATGAACTGACATTCGCCGTGCGCGACGATGGCGTGATCCGACTGCACACCGAATTCGAAGGGGTGCCCCACGACAGCAACCTGATCGTGAAGGCCGCGAAAAAACTTCAGGCACAATCCGGTTGCGCCCTGGGCATCGACATCTGGATCGATAAAATCCTGCCCATGGGCGGCGGCATCGGTGGCGGCAGCTCGAATGCCGCGACCACACTGCTGGGCCTGAACCACTTGTGGAAGCTCGGCTGGGACCTCGATCGCCTGGCCGCACTGGGCCTGACACTGGGCGCCGACGTCCCGGTTTTCGTGCGTGGGCACGCGGCTTTTGCCGAGGGCGTGGGAGAAAAACTCACCCCGGAAAACCCCGAAGAGCCTTGGTATGTCGTGCTTGTCCCGCAAGTATCTGTAAGTACAGCAGAAATTTTTTCAGATCCACTGTTGACACGTAACTCTCCTCCCATTAAAGTGCGCCCCGTTCCCAAGGGAAACAGTCGAAATGACTGCTTACCGGTTGTAGCAAGGCGTTATCCAGAAGTACGTAACGCTTTGAATTTGTTAGGTAAATTTACCGAAGCAAAATTAACCGGCACTGGAAGTTGTGTGTTTGGGGGCTTCCCAAACAAAGCTGAAGCTGATAAAGTCTCGGCCCTTCTTACAGAGACCCTTACAGGGTTTGTAGCGAAAGGAAGCAACGTTTCGATGTTGCATCGCAAGCTGCAAAGTCTGCTCTAAAAGGAACCGAGTACTGGGTACTCGTTGCAACAGATACAGGGGCGTCGCCAAGCGGTAAGGCAGCAGGTTTTGATCCTGCCATGCGTTGGTTCGAATCCAGCCGCCCCTGCCATTTTCCTTTACTCATCCAGGTTACCCTCAGCCTCTAGGTACTGCGCGTGTCCAAGATGATGGTCTTTACGGGGAACGCCAACCCCGATCTGGCTCGACGTGTTGTTCGTCAGCTGCATATCCCTCTCGGTGACATCTCTGTCGGTAAATTCTCCGACGGCGAAATTACCGCCGAGATCAATGAAAACGTCCGCGGTAAAGACGTCTTCATTATCCAGCCGACCTGCGCTCCGACCAACGATAACCTGATGGAACTCGTCGTGATGGCTGATGCCTTCCGCCGCTCCTCAGCGACTCGAATCACAGCTGTAATCCCTTACTTTGGTTATGCCCGTCAGGATCGCCGTCCGCGTTCCGCACGTGTAGCTATCAGCGCGAAAGTCGTGGCTGACATGCTCACCGTGGTAGGCATCGACCGTGTTCTCACGGTTGACCTGCACGCTGACCAAATCCAGGGGTTCTTCGATATTCCGGTAGATAACATCTACGGCTCCCCCGTATTGGTGGATGACATCGAAGACCAGCGCTTTGAAAACCTGATGATCGTGTCCCCGGACATTGGTGGCGTCGTGCGTGCACGGGCTGTCGCCAAATCCCTGGGCGTTGATCTCGGGATCATCGACAAACGCCGCGAGAAAGCCAATCACTCTGAAGTGATGCATATCATCGGTGATGTCGAAGGGCGTACCTGTATTCTGGTTGATGACATGGTCGACACCGCCGGCACCCTGTGCCACGCGGCGAAAGCCTTGAAAGAGCACGGTGCGGCAAAAGTCTTCGCCTACTGCACACACCCTGTGCTGTCGGGCCGAGCGATCGAGAACATCGAGAACTCAATGCTGGACGAACTGGTGGTGACCAACACCATCCCGTTGTCCGCTGCAGCTCAAGCCTGTCCGCGTATCCGCCAACTGGATATCGCACCGGTAGTTGCCGAAGCGGTTCGCCGCATCAGCAACGAAGAATCGATCAGCGCGATGTTCCGTTAAGGGTCAAACCTTCGGATCACCTCACTGACGAAAAGCGCCCCGCCCCGGCATATTGTCGGGGCGGGGCTTTTTTGCCCATATCGCCTTTAGCGCTGGTCGCAAACGCTGGGGCGAATGTGGTTATTTTGGAGATACAACATGAACGAATTTATTCTGAATGCTGAAGTGCGTTCCGACCTGGGGAAAGGTGCGAGCCGCCGCCTGCGTCGTCTCGCAAGCCTGGTTCCAGCTGTAGTTTACGGTGGCGACAAAGCCCCTGAATCCATCAGCATGCTGGCCAAAGAAGTTGCCAAACTGCTGGAAAACGATGCGGCCTACAGCCACATCATTTCGCTGAACGTCGGCGGCACCAAGCAGAACGTCATCATCAAGGCCCTGCAACGTCACCCAGCTAAAGGCCACGTGCTGCACGCTGACTTCGTTCGCGTCGTTGCCGGCCAGAAACTGACCGCCGTCGTGCCTGTGCACTTTGTTGGTGAAGAAGCTCCGATCAAAAAAGGCGGCGAAGTTTCGCACGTTGTTGCCGAGATCGAAGTGACCTGCCTGCCGAAAGACCTGCCTGAGTTCATCGAAGTCGACCTGTCGGCTCTGGAAATCGGCGAAATCCTGCACCTGTCCGACCTCAAAGCCCCTAAAGGCGTTGAGTTTGTCGCACTGGTTCACGGTGATGACAAAGCGGTTGCCAACGTTCACGCTCCACGCGTTGCTCCAGAAGCTGAAGAAGGCGCTGCAGAGTAATTCACTCTGTATTGCCGGAGCTTGAGGAAACATCGCGGACCGAAACGTAGCGAGAAAGCGGGCGATAACGCGACGTTTACTCTTGAGTAAATGATCCCTTGTCGTCCACTTTCGCCGCACTCAGGTCGGCATTGTTATCCACAACTCCAAAGGAAGGGCCCCTGTCGTGACTGCCATTAAACTGATCGTTGGCCTGGGAAATCCAGGCGCAGAATACGAACAGACCCGGCATAACGCGGGGGCCCTTTTTGTTGAGCGCATCGCCCACGCCCAAGGTGTAAACCTGGTGGCCGATCGCAAGTATTTCGGCCTGACCGGACGCTTTTCGCATCAGGGTCAGGATGTTCGTCTGTTGATTCCCACCACCTACATGAACCGCAGCGGCCAGGCTGTCGCGGCGCTTGCGGGGTTCTTCCGGATCAAACCCGAAGAAATCCTGGTGGCCCATGACGAACTGGACCTGCCTCCCGGCGTTGCCAAGCTCAAGCAAGGCGGCGGGCATGGCGGGCACAATGGCCTGCGCGACATCATCGCGCAGTTGGGCAATCAGAATACCTTTTACCGTCTGCGGCTCGGCATTGGCCACCCAGGCGTTGCCAGTATGGTTTCAAATTTCGTCCTGGGTCGTGCGCCACGCGCCGAACAGGAAAAACTCGATGCCTGCATCGACTTTGCCCTCGGCGTGCTGCCGGATATCCTCGCCGGGGAATGGAACCGCGCGATGAAAAACCTGCACAGCCAGAAGGCCTGACTCTTTTCCGAGGGGAAACACCATGGGATTCAATTGCGGCATCGTCGGCCTGCCCAACGTCGGCAAATCCACCCTGTTCAACGCGCTGACCAAGTCCGGTATTGCGGCGGAGAACTTCCCCTTCTGCACCATCGAACCCAACAGCGGTATCGTGCCGATGCCGGACCCACGCCTGGACGCCCTGGCCGTGATCGTCAACCCCAAGCGCATCCTGCCGACCACCATGGAATTCGTCGACATCGCCGGCCTGGTGGCCGGTGCGTCGAAAGGTGAAGGCCTGGGCAACAAGTTCCTGGCCAACATCCGCGAAACCGATGCCATCGCCCACGTGGTCCGCTGCTTTGAAGACGAGAACGTGATTCACGTTTCCAACAGCGTCGACCCGAAACGCGACATCGAGATCATCGACCTGGAACTGATCTTCGCCGACCTCGACAGCTGCGAGAAGCAACTGCAGAAAGTCGCGCGTAACGCCAAGGGTGGCGACAAGGACGCCGTGGTCCAGAAAGGCCTGCTGGAGCAGCTGATCGCCCACTTCACCCTGGGCAAGCCGGCACGCAGCCTGATGAAGACCATGGGTGCTGACGAGAAGGCCGCGGTCAAGGGCTTCCACCTGCTGACCACCAAGCCGGTGATGTACATCGCCAACGTCGCCGAAGACGGCTTCGAGAACAACCCGCTGCTCGACGTGGTCAAGGCCATCGCCGACGAAGAAGGCGCGATCGTGGTTCCGGTGTGCAACAAGATCGAAGCGGAAATCGCCGAGCTCGATGACGGCGAAGAAAAAGACATGTTCCTCGAGGCTCTGGGCCTGGAAGAGCCCGGCCTGAATCGCGTGATCCGCGCCGGTTACGAAATGCTCAACCTGCAGACCTACTTCACCGCCGGTGTCGAAGAAGTCCGCGCCTGGACCGTCAAGGTCGGCGCCACCGCGCCACAGGCCGCCGGCGTGATCCACACCGACTTCGAAAAAGGCTTTATCCGCGCCGAAGTGATCGCCTACAACGACTTCATCCAGTACAAGGGTGAAGCCGGTGCCAAGGAAGCCGGTAAATGGCGCCTGGAAGGTAAGGAATATATCGTCAAGGACGGCGATGTGATGCACTTCCGTTTCAACGTGTAAGCGTTGTCGGAATCAAAGAAGCCGCGTTTATTCGCGGCTTTTTTGTGGGCGCTTTGAAGGCATGCGAGCCATTCGATCTGAACTCTCGGCAATAAATGCATAGCTAACGCTAGAAAAAGGCATTGGGCGGGTGACCAGACCTTCCCAATGCCAAACGACCTGATTTAATTTGCCTTGAATCGCTTAACCCAGGGTGTTCAGACACACCACCTTGGGCTGGGTCATTTCCTCATAGGCAAAGCGCACCCCTTCCCGGCCGAGGCTGCCGTACTTGGAGCCGCCAAACGGCATGGCATCGAAACGATAGTCGGACGAATCGTTGATCATCACGCCACCCGCCTCGATCCGCCGCGCCGCACTCATCGCCGTCGCCAGATCATTGGTGAAGATCCCCGCGTGCAGGCTGTAATCGGGTTCATTGGCCAACGAGATGGCCTCATCGAAGGTTTCGAAAGGCTGCAACACGACCACTGGGGCAAACACTTCGTTGCGCCACAGGCGACTGGCATGATCGACGTTTTCCAGCACGGTCGCGGCGTAGCACGAGCCGTCGCGCCGGTGGCCGCAAAGTAACCTGGCGCCCTCCTCCAACGCTTCGTTGACCACCTGCTCGGCCTTCTGCGCCGCTTGGGGGGTAATCATCGGGCCGATGTCGGTGCTGGCAAGCAATGGGTCTCCGGTCACCAGTTTCTGCGCCAGGCTGACGAAGTGCTCGCGAAAACGCGCGTAGATCGACGCCTGGATCAGCAGGCGCTGAGTGCCGATGCAGTTCTGTCCCGCCGCCCAGAAGGCCCCGGACAGGCAACTGTCGACGGCGGCCGCAAGGTTGCAGTCCGCCATGACGATCACCGGCGCATTGCCGCCCAAGTCCATCGCGAGCTTCTTCAGGCCGGCCGTGCGGGCAATCTGCTCGCCGGTGACGAAGCCGCCAGTAAAGGAAATCATCCGCACCTCACGGGAGGCGACCAAGGCCTTGCCCAGTTCCGCGCCGCCGGTGGCGACGGTGACCACCGACTCGGGCAACCCGGCCTTAACCAGACACGAGACCAATTTGATGGCCGACAACGGCGCCAGCTCAGACGGTTTGAGAATCACCGCGTTGCCGCCGGCAATGGCCGGACCGAGCTTGTGCGCCACCAGATTCAATGGATCGTTGTACGGGGTGATCGCGACGATCAGGCCCAGCGGCTCGCGGGAGAACCAGCCCTGGCGCGACTCGGAGCCCTCATAGGCATCGAAAGGCACCACTTCCCCGGCATTGCGCCTGGCCTCTTCGGCAGAAAGCTTGAGGGTGTTGACGCAGCGTTTGACCTCTTTTTCCGCCTGTTTGAGGGTCTTGCCGGCCTCGTCGACAATCAGCCGGGCAAATGCCGGGGCATCGCGTTCGATGTGCAAGGCGGCCTGTTCGAGAATGCGTGCCCGACGATGACGCGGCAGTTCGGCGCAGGCTTGCGCACCGCTGCGACCCTGCACCAGCAACTGCGGCACCTGCGATGCACAAACATCCGCTACGGTCCCGATAACAGTCCCGTCAAAGGGGTTGAAGACTTCGATGTGCGGCGCCACGGCAGCCAGCGCAAGACTCGATAGTTTCACAGGCGTTCTCCTAGTTGTGCGCAACAGACTGATGGATGCTGATGATGTCCGACAGCAACGCAAACGCTGTTTCCGTGCGCCCAGCTCCCGGCCCCGAAACCGTCACAGCGCCGAGCAGATCGGTGGCGAACGACACGGCATTGGTGGCGCCGCAAATACCGGCCAGCGGATGATCATGGTTCAACAGGCGCGGCTCGACACTGGCACTGACCGAACCATCGGCATGACGCGTGGCCGCGCCGATAAGCCTCCAGCGTGCTCCGTCCTGCCGGGCTTTTTCGATGTCGCCAAGGCCAAGTGAGGAAATACCGCTGCAACTGACATCGTTGACGTTCAGCTTGGCGTCCAGCAACTCGTTGGCCAGAATCACCACCTTCAGACGTACATCATGCCCCTCGACGTCCGCCGTTGGGTCGGCTTCGGCATACCCCAATGCCTGTGCCTCACTGACCGCCTCGGCGAAACCCAGGCCGCCTTCCATGCGGGTCAGGACGAAGTTGGACGTGCCGTTGAGAATCCCCTCGAAACCGACAACCGAACTGCCCGCCAGCAACTGCCTGGCCAGGCGGATCACCGGTGTACCGCTCATCACCGAACCTTCGTATTCAAAGACGACGTTATTGCGCTGGGCCAGGTCTTTCAGCTCGCCACCGTGCAGGGCAATCGGTCCCTTGTTGGTGGTGACCACATGTTTGCCGTTCTCCAGCGCCCAGCGGCAGAACGAAGTAGCCGGCTCACCATCCACCGGGTTGGTAAAGGTCGCTTCGGCAATGATGTCCGCACCGGACGCCTTGATCACCGCTTCGTTGAGAGCTACGGCTTCGCCCCCCGGCAGTTGCGCGAAAGCGCCCTTGACCGCTGGAAGATTGGCCAGCAACGCGGCATCCAACCCGTCGCGACCGATCACCGAACCGAGGAACAGATCAGTGACGCCGACGATTTTTAGGGTAAAACCCAGTTCGTTTTTCCAACTGTCGTTACGCTCGGCAATCAGCTGAGCCAGCGCCCGGTTGACACCACCGAAGCCGACCAGCGCCAGTTTGTATTCAGTCATTTTTATTGTCCTAGATCTGGGTGATGGGTTGTTGGGCACTAGATTAGGGACACGTCCTGGGCAGTGAAATATGCCAATTTGCTCTATTTCATGGGCGTTTTGACCAGTGCCTGGGCAAAGCGTCCGGGCATAAAAAAAGCCAACCGAAGTTGACTTTTTCACAACAAAAAACCGGCTAGACAACAGACGATAAAACGAATGAAGTCACCGTGTTTTCCACGCCCGGCAGCGCGGAGATTTCATTCCAGACCTTATGCACCCGCTCCGGGCTCGCAGCGCCGACGCGCAGCATCAGGTCGAACTCGCCGCTCATGACATCGCACTCGATGACTTCCGGTATTGCCCGCAAAGCCTGCAGCACATCCGCGCCGCGCATGCGGTCGTAGCGATAGACAAAAATCACCGCATTGATGCTCGAAGAGGCTTGTCGCCCCTCCCCCGTTCGCACCGTATACCCCTGTATCGCACCGTCGCGCTCGAGCCGTTCGATCCGTTGGCGCACGGCATTGCGCGACAGATTGACCTTGGTCGCCAGCTCGGCGTGGGCCGCCCGGGCATTGAGCCGCAGCTCAGCGATGATACGTTCATCGAGCGGGTCCAGAATGCGCTTCACTTGACCTCCTGCGGCAACGCCGTCACAGCGCGCCGAGCAACTGATGGATGGTGTCGAGGTCGTCCGGTTGAATCCGGTAATGCTGTGCCGATCCCTGCTCCGCGAGCGGGCTGTGTTGCGCCGGCGCACCGATCCCCAGCTCGCCGAGCAGCACGGTAGATTTGGCCGGTGAGATTTCCCCCAGGGTGACCATCGGCGCGACCAGGCTGCGGCGGTACAGTCGAGCTGCCAGGACGCCGGTGGCGGTGTGAGGATCAATGACGTAACCGGTGTCACGGTACAGCGAGGTCATTTCCTGCAGGGTTTCGTCATCGCTGACCGCGTAGGAGTCGATGATCATCCGCGCCTGCAACCAGAACTCGTTGGCGATGGTCATCTCGCCGCTGGATTCGAACGCTGCCATCAGCGCGCTCACCGCCTGATCGTCATGCCCGTAGAGCTCCCAGAGGAAACGTTCAAGGTTGGAAAAAATCGACAGGTCCATGGCCGGCGACAACGTCTTGTTGGTTCGCAACCTGGAGTAGTGGTTCTTCAGAAACAACTGATGCAATGCGTCGTTCTGATTGGTCGCAACGATCATCTGGGTGATCGGCAGGCCCATTTTCTGCGCAATGTAACCGGCATATACCTCGGCAAAACTCGCGGCGGGCACGCTGAAACCAATCAGACGCTGAGCGCCTCCCAGTTGCAGCACGGCGTGGAAATAAAACACCAGTTGCGCCAACACACTGACCCAATTGCTGGAGTTGAAACTGACTGCCTCGTGCTGCGTGCATGGCCACTGCCGGAACAGCCGGTTCACGATGGTCTGGCACTCATCGAAGCTACCGTTGACCGCGAACGTGTGGACATTCGGGTGAGCCACCGCCTGCAGATGCTGCAACTGATTCTGTGGTACGCCGGATGCCGGATAGAGCACCACCACGACGGTGTCGTTACAGTGCTTGAACGCCTCGATGGCCGCCAGCCCGGTATCACCGTTGGTAGCCCCGAGCACCACCGCGCGTCGCTGGCGTTTGTGCAGAAAATACTGCACCAACTGCGCCTGCAACTGGGCGGCAAAATCCTTCGAGGAACGGGTAGGTCCGTGGAACAGCTCCAGCACCCACTCGTTGCGGTCGACCTGATGCAAGGGCGCCACGGAGCGATGACTGAAGCGGCTGCTCGCCTCTTTGAGCATGCGCTTGAGATCCACCTCAGGGATGGCCCCACCCACAAACGGACTCATGACCCGATAGGCCAGTTCGTCATACGGCAAGATCGACCAATTGGCCATGTCCTGGGGTTCGAACAGCGGCAACTCGAAGGGCACGAACAGTCCGCCGTCCTCGGCAATACCGGATAACACGACCTTTTCGAAATCGACCTGCATGGCCGAACTTCGCGTACTCACATAGTGCATGGTTGACTCCGGCCATTCATTTGTAACGATGTGCCTGCTCGACCAGCCAGGTAGAAAACATGACCGCGTCGGGATGCTGGTCGGCCCCCGAACCGCGTACCAGATAAAACGATTCGCTGGCTTCTATGCGCTGGGCGAAGGGTTCAACCAGACGCCCGTCCTGGAGCATCTCGTCGACCATCGAGGAGCGGGCCAGGGCAATCCCCTGCCCCAACTCGGCCATGCGCAAGGTGCAGATCAGCGTGTCGAACTGCATGCCGGTCGACGAATCGACGGTGTCCGCTCCGACCATGTTCAACCAGTAACCCCAGCCCTCTTCGTAACCCAGAACGTGCAGCAACGGATGGTGAGCCACGTCGGCCGCGACCTTCAGCGGCGAGCGCGCCATCAGGGCGGGCGAGCAGACCGGAAACAAGGTGTCCCAGGTCAGGCGTTGCGAGACCAGGCCGGGCCATTGACCATGACCCCAACGAATTTCCATATCGTCTTCGCCATCCAGCTCCTTGACCCAAATGTTGCTGATATAGCGGATGTAGACATGGGGATGAGCCTGACGAAAGTCGACCAATTTGGGCGCCAGCCAATGTACGAAAAACGCCAGGCTGCCACGCACCTTGATCGGCCGGCGCTTGTGTTGGCCAAAAATCTCGTTGGTCCCCACCGCCAGCCGAGTGATCGCATCCTGCACCACCGGCAGATAGGCTTGGCCTTCCTCGGTCAGCCCCAAGCCACGGGGCAAGCGCTTGAACAGCGCCACCCCCAGATGGCTTTCCAATTGGCGGATCTGCTGGCTGACCGCGCCCTGGGTCAAAAACAGTTCCTCGGCGGCGTGGGTAAAGTTCAGACAGCGGGCAGACACCTCGAATGCCCGCAGCCAGTTCAATGGGGGTAACGGCTTTTGCTTCATGGTCTGGACCTCATTGACGCCCCCCGCACCGAGCACGCTTGCCCACCCTGCCTAGAATGCATCGGACGGTTGTGCCAAGGGGGCAAGCGACAAGCGTCGCTCGCGGCTCTTGCGGGTAATGTAATACACGAAGTAGCACCAGGCGATGAATGGCAAACCGAAGTACAGCGCCACCCGCTGCTCGGGGTCGAAAGCGATCCCGACGCAGGCCAGGCTGCAGCAGGCCAGCGCTCCCAGAGGTACCCACGGATAACCCCGGACGCGGAACTTGAGGTCGCGGACATCACCGCCATTGGCCACATAGTGACGGCGGAATGCGATCTGGCTCGCGGCGATGCTCATCCACACCACCACTACCGCCAGCCCGGAAATCGACACCAGCGCCAGATAGACGGTGTCAGCGGCAAACACACTACTGAGCAACGAGGCACCGCCGCCGAACATGCTCAATACGATGGCATTCAACGGCGTCCCCGTGCGGGTCAGGTTAGAGAACTGCTTAGGCAGGTGTCCCTGATCGCTTAAGGTCCAGAGCATCCGCGAAGCGGCGTACAACCCGGAGTTGGCCGCAGACAACAGCGCCGTGATGATCACGAAGTTCATGATGTCGGCGGAGTAAGGAATGCCGATGTAGGTAAATACAGTGACGAACGGACTCTCCACCAAACCGGCCTGCTCGCGGGGCAACAGCGTCGCCAGGACGAAAATGGTGCCGACGAAAAAGATCGCCAGACGCAACACGGTAGTGCGAATGGCCCGCGGCACATTGCGCTGAGGGTCCTTGGTTTCACCGGCAGCGATACCGATCAACTCCGTACCGGAGAAGGCGAAGGACACCGCCAACAGGGTCATGGCAATCGACATGAAACCGGTGGGGAACAAGCCCTCGCGGGTGAAGTTACCCAGGCCGGCACTGTGCGCCTGATCGATATGCAACAGGCCGAGAATCGCCCCGCCGCCGATTATCAGGAACACCACCACCGTCACTACTTTGATCAAAGACAACCAGAACTCGGTCTCGGCAAACAAACGCACCGAGATCACGTTGGTCAGGAACACCACGCCAGCGAACAGCGCACTCCAGATCCACACCGGCGTGTCCGGGAACCAGCGCACCATAAGAATACCGGCGGCGGTGAATTCCGAGCCGATGGCCACGGTCCACGTCAGCCAATACAGCCAGGCCACGGTGTAGCCGGTACCTGGGCCAAGAAAGCGCGTGGCGTAGGTGCTGAAGGAGCCGGTTTCCGGCATCTGCACCGCCAACTCGCCCAGGCACATCATGACCATGTAGACCATGAGGGCGCCGATGATGTAAGCAATGACCGCACCTAACGGACCGGCCTGGTTAACGGTGTATCCGGACGTGAGAAACAGCCCGGTACCAATCACACCGCCCAATGCCAACATGACAATATGGCGCGTCTGCATTTCCTGTTTGAAACTGGCACGCGGGTTGATTTGCTGTTCTTGTATGGACATGGTTGTTCTCATGAAAGTTGGCGGGGCACGCATTAACGTCTGCGCTGAGTTACTGGGCAGAGTCAAAAAATGTCGCCACTGGGTTTTATTATTATTCCGCTTCATGAACGCCTCACTAACGGCCCTGTCGTGAGGGAGTAACGTTAAAACTTCAACTGGCTACCTCAGTGCATGTTTCATTGATTGAGGGCTGTTTGCTTGCTGGTAGCTGTTCATCCCGTGAATGCCTGACAAAGGCAAACGCCTGCTGCAGATCGTCGAGCAAATCATCGGTGTCTTCGATGCCGACGGAGACGCGTACCAGCCCTTCGGAGATACCCAGGGCCAGACGCTCCTCCAGCGTGTTCTCCACATGGCTGGTGGTCCGCGCCGGACCGTAAATGGTTTCCACCGCGCCCAGATTGCCCGCGCAGTGAGCAAAGCGCAGGCGCGGCAACAGCACCTTGACCGTGTCCATGCCACCGACCAGGACAAAACTGACGATGGCACCGAAACCGGACATTTGCGCACACGCCACAGCGTGGTTCGGGTGGCTGGTCAAGCCGGGATAATTCACCGACGCCACCAACGGTTCGGTGCAGAGGAACTCTGCCAGGGCACGGGCACTGTGTTGCTGCTGACGCAGGCGCAGCACCAGCGTTTTCATGCCGCGGATGATCATGTAGGCCGAGAAGGGATCGAGCGTCGCACCGTTGATTTCCCGGTAATGACGAACCTTGGCCATCAACGATTCGCTGCCGCATACCAGGCCGCCGAGCACATCGCCATGACCACTGAGGAACTTGGTCGCGCTGTGGATGACCACGTCCACGCCCAGCGCCAGTGGGTTTTGATTCAGCGGCGTGGCAAAGGTGTTGTCCGCCACCACCACGGCACCGACGCGCTTGGCCGCAGCCACCAGACGCTGGATATCGAGGATTTTCAGGGTCGGGTTGGTCGGTGTTTCCAGGTACACCAACTGGCAGCCTTTGGCGATTTCACGCTCGATCTCCTCGTGATCGAACGTCTCGCACAAGGTCACCTCGACGCCCATGCGCGGCAGGAACTCTTCGAAAATCTTGTTGGTTCCGCCATAGCTGTCCTTAGTGGACACCACACGATTGCCGTGGGCCAGGAAGGTGTAAAGCACACTGCTGATCGCCGCCATGCCACTGCTGAAGGCCACGGCGGACTCAGCATGTTCCAACTCGCGGATTTTGGCTTCGAGGGTCTCGACCGTCGGGTTGCTCATGCGGCTGTAGATAAAGCCCGGAGCATTGCCCAGAGCAACGTCGTACCAGACGTCGATGTCGTCGTAACCGTAAGCGGCACTGACCACGATAGGTGTTTGAGTGGCATTGTAGGGGTGCCTGACTTGCTCCCCACCCCAGACCGCCCGGGTCCCCGCTCCGGCATTTTCAAGCCTTGTGCTGTCAGGTTTATTGTTCATTAAGACTACTCGCACTGAGAGTGGTGAATGTTGAATCATTAATCGGATCTGGCGGCCAATATATTGAAAACCCGTGCGCCCGAGAAACGATGTTATCGGTGCCAAAGGGCTGTTTTTTTTAATGGCTATCCATGTGCGGGGTGAGGGGGTCCAGCCCTGGTGGGTTTTTGTGCGGGCAGTGGGCTGTCTAGCTGGCTGATTTAACGTGCAAACGTTGATTGCGGTAGAAGCCGAACTATAAAGGGCGATGCATCAAGATAGTGAAACATCGCCACACATTATAAAATAACGAGAATTCTAGAACACACACCGCAACATAACTGCACCCTCATCAAACATCCCAACTATTCCTCATCACTCTAAGATTTATCTTACACCAACCACGGGCAACTACCACGAGCAGCGCTTGCAACTTTATAGTTCTTGCGATTCAAATACCCGAGCGACTCTACAGCTCAAGCAGCGCATCATGACAACACTAAGCTTTCCTGTTTAACTGCGTGCCGGCCCATAGGTTAATTGCCCTCCCTGAAGTGGCAACAGTATCGGAGCACAACACGATGTCGACGCTCTGCGAAAACGTTCTTATAACGGACATGACCTTTAGCGATTGCCCGGCCATCGAAACGACCGTGAACAATACGGCCGTTCTCGATATCGATATTCTCCTCTTGGGAGAAACCGGCACAGGTAAAGATACGTTGGCGCAACGCATCCATCAGCTGTCTCGTCGCAAAGGAAACTTCGTTGCAGTTAACTGTGCCGCCATCCCGGAAACCCTGGCCGAAAGCCAACTGTTCGGTGTCAACAGCGGCGCCTACACGGGCGCCATGCAATCGCGCGCGGGGTTTGTCGAAGCCGCCCATCTGGGCACCCTATACCTCGACGAAATCGACAGCATGCCGCTGTCGCTGCAAGCCAAGCTGTTACGTGTACTGGAATCGCGCGGGGTCGAACGCCTGGGGTCTACACGATTTATCCCGGTAGACATGCGTGTGATCGCCTCGGCCCAGCACGCCTTGCACGAAATGGTCGAGCAAGGCACTTTCCGACGCGACCTCTACTTCCGTCTGAATGTGGTCAATATCCACCTTCCAGCCTTACGGGATCGGCGAGAGCGGATCATTCCCTTGTTCCTGGACATGATTGAGCAAGAGGCCGATCACTTCCGGCTCGCCGCGCCGTCGCCCCCCAGCAAGCAGTTATTGCAACAACTGCTGTGCCACCCGTGGAAGGGCAATGTGCGCGAACTGCGCTCGACGGCCAAGCGCTTCGTGTTGGGCCTGCCGCCGTTATCCACCGCGGTGATCAACCGACATGAACTTGAATTGAACCTGAAGACACGATTGCAACAGATGGAGAAATCGTTGATTGAAGAATCGCTTCGTCAACACGACCACTGTGTGGACAGTGTGGCAATCGCTTTAGGCGTCGCCAAGCGAACGCTGTACCACCGAATAAAGCATTTGGGAATATCACTTAACTGAAACAGGGTGCCGCCCCTGTTAACGCAATAACATCTTTTGAAACATACCTTCCCGCAACATATGGAACGCATGAATCCGTTTAGCCACATAAGTCATGGAACAGCGATACAGGTGTGCAACAGCGTCTTTTGATGTATCGCTGACTCCAGTGAAACTAACGTCAAGCACGGAGAAAACAACATGACTATCGGTTCGATTGGCTCGTATTCTGGCGCCTCCTATGGTGGTGGCGGTGACGCCAACAATATGTCTGCTGATGAGGCAGATGCTGGGATGGAGGCTGTAGAATCAAAGAAGCGCAAAGATGGCGTAAAAAACGCATATAAAGCAGCAGAGAACGCTAATACCAACGGTATTAAAGCAGCCGCTGACATGCTCCGCCTGTAATAGCTGAACGCTTGCTGGCCTTCTCGACAGTCGATGCCGGGAAGGCCATACCGCCACGAGCGTTGTCATATACACGCTCATCTTCTAACCCTTATCTGACAGGGCAACATGATGATAGGCAGCATCCGCACGACTGAAATCAATCAACTCCCTGGCACCTCGGGCATACAGGAGGCCTCCCACTCGGCCACCGATGTCAGCTTTTTCAACTCAACGCTCATGCCTTCCCCAATTGCGAATACCGCGGTCGATCATGCGCTGCCACCGAATGTGCTTTCCGAAGCCGCAGGCAAGCTCAATTCCATGACTGAGCGTATGACCAAAAGCCTGCGGGCATTAAGCAGCAAGAACAAACTGGAAGAGGCGCGAAAATATCCGGGGCAACTTTCCGACGCACTCCTGCTGACGCACATGTTGTCGAAGAGCGTCGGTAAAACCGCGCAGTGCATCGATAAAATCAGCAACCTCCAGTAGGCCAACATGACTCGCCCGTGGCTTATCCTAGTAATCCTGTCGCTCTCATTCTTGCTCAATGCCTGCAGTGACCGTGTCGAACTTCATCGTCAGTTAACCGAACAAGAGGCCAATGAGGTCGTTGCGGAACTGGCGGACAAACATATCCGCGCCACCAAGGTTCCCGCGAAAGATGGCGTTGTGGTGGTGGTCAACTCAACCGATATCGGCCGCGCTGTGCGAACGCTGGAGGCCGCCGGCCTCCCGCGGGTCGCGCGCGCGACGCTGGGCGACACCTTTCGCAAAGAGGGGGTTATTTCCACGCCGCTTGAAGAACGAGCACGCTACATCTATGCCCTGTCCCAGGAGCTGGAGACCACGCTGTCGAACATTGATGGCGTCATCGTGGCTCGCGTACACGTGGTGCTGCCCGAGCGCGTCGCTCCGGGGGAACCGGTACAACCCGCCTCCGCCTCGGTGTTCATCAAGCATGACCCGCGACTCGACCCCGACAATATCAGGGCCCGGGTGCGCAGGATGGTTGCAAGCAGTATTCCCGGGATGACCGCCGCGGTGGAAAACCCGCAAAAACTGACGGTCGTCTTCGTGCCGGCAACCGCTTACTTAGAGCAGCAACGGTTGACTTACTTCGGGCCGTTCCTGGTTCCGGGAGATGACATCGGTTTTTGGCGGGCCAGTGTGACATTCGGGCTGATCGCCCTGGCGCTGATGATCGCGGCGGGCATGTTCTGGCATAAACGCACACAAAGAGCCGCAGACGCGCTGTCAGACGGCCCATCCCCGGATGTGCCTGTCCAGGCCCGCAATGAGTAATCTCTCATGGGCCCAATGGTGGTCCGCGCCCTGGTTGTGTGCCCACGAAGACTGGAAAGTCCCCGTTCAACACGCCGCGCTGAATGAGCTGCACCGCAGCCGGCAGGTCGTCACGGGCACGCCTTATGGCGTTGCCCCTTGCCTGCCGCCAATGCCCGACCCCGCACTCCTGCAACTGGCACTCGCCCCCACGGATCAACTCGACCTGGGGCTCGCCCTGATTGACGGCATCTGCCGTCCCGCCTATGCCACCGCACTCGATGACAACCATCGACAGTGGTGCAACAGGCTGGCCAAGGCCCTGCCCCTGGATATGGTGCAACCCGATAATGACCCGCTGCAATTGCTCCGCGCCTGGGTCACGCCGGCCACCTGGCAGCGCATCCGGTTGCGTTTTGCGCGCCGGCGCATTTTGGATCTGGACGAAAAAGCCCTGTCGCTCGGCGACTCCCATAGCCGCCTCGATACCCTTTGGCATGCGGTGGCGTGGCGCATTGGCGCGATGAACAGGAACAGTAGCGCTGCCGCCTCAGAGGGGCACGGAGATTAACGATGTTATGCCGATATAAAATCAGCTCGCCCGGGGGCGCGCCGCCCTTGCCGGGGAGCCTGATCTCTTGCGAAACACTGGCGAGCTATACCCAGGCCAGCAATGTGGTGGACCAGGCAAAAGCCGAGGCCAGGCAGTTGCTGAAGACGGCACACGCCCAACGTGAAGCGCTGCTGGAAAAAGTCAGCGTTGAAGTATGGCAACGTGCCAATGCACAACTCAAACGCTGGGAAATCGAGCGTCAGGCCCTGTGCGACAGCCTTGAACAATACGCCACCTCGATCGCCAACCAGGCTATTCACCTGCTGCTAGAAGACACCCCCGCGCCCCAACGCATGGCCGCCCTGATCAAGCAATTACTGGCGAGCCATGTGCCAGCGGTGAAGGCAACACTGGTTTGCCACCCGCTCGAATTGGAGGCGGTGCGGGCATGCCTGACCAACCGCGGCAGCACGCACTGGACACTGCGCGCCGACGATACGATCAAACTGCAATCGCTCATATTGACCACCGAAGAAGGGGACTTCCGGATTGACTGGACGTCCTTGATCAATATTTTCATGAAGCCCGATGACAGCCCTTCAGACAACGGGTTTTAAACACACTTCATGAAATAAAAATTGCCGCACATGGAACCAATTCGAAATACAAACCAAAAAGGAGAACATCCCAACGGAGTGAATCCATGAACTATTACGACGGTTACAGCAATCGGCTTTTAAACGACGCAAGGGAGGTTAAACGTGACCTCAACCTCGCCGCAGAAACCAATTCCGGGTCTGAAGAAGACCTTGCCTTTTTTTTCGATCTTGTCGCCAAGCATCGAACTTCCGAATACGTCTTCAATGAGCATGCCCGCGTCAAACATATGCTCCTGAAGTCAGGCCTGGATAGCGGTCAGTAACTTGAACGCGCTGCTGGCCGAGTGTTTGAAACGCGGCTCCGGAGAATTGAGGTTATTCGAAAACAATGACGAAATTATCCTGCGTCATTGTTCGAACAGCCTGTTGCTCAGTGTCCAGTTGACGCCACTTCGCCCGGACAAATCATTGCTGCTGAGCTGGCTGCGCCTAGGCGAGGTCAGCCTGGAACACTTTCCAGGCGCTCTCGCCCAGGCGCCGGCCAGTGGCGCGCTCTGGCTGATGCATTGCCTGCATGACAAGCACGACGAACAGCAGCTGCAGCTCTGCCTCGAGTCCCTGCTCAACCAACGCGATACCTGGCGCGCCACCGTCGCGCGCCTCCATAGATCGGCGCCTCGACGCAACCCCACCTCCCTACGTTCGTTGCTGTACTAATCAGAGAAGCTTCTATGCATAACAAGATCCACAAGCGCGACAGCTTGCGCATTGACCCGCCCGAAACTTCATCCAGACGCGCCGATTGGCGGTGCCTGATCGCCCTGACCTGCTTGCTGGCCCCGGCGCCAGGCGCCCTCGCCGCCATCCCCGCCGAATGGAAAAACACGGCATACGCCTATGAAGCCCAGCACAAGCCGTTACGTGAAGTCCTGGAAGATTTTGCCCAGACCTTCGGTACCCAACTCCAGATCGAGGGCCTGCTGGAGGGCAACGTCAACGGCAAGATACGCGCCAATACCCCGCAGTCGCTGCTCGACAGGCTGGGCGTTGAACACCGCTTCCAGTGGTATCTCTACAACAACACCCTGCACATCAGCACCCTCGACCAGCAAGAGTCCGCACGCCTGGAGGTGTCGTCCGAAACCATTGCCGACCTCAAGCAGGCGCTGACCGATATCGGCCTGCTCGACAGTCGTTTCGGCTGGGGCGAATTGCCGGAGGACGGTGTCGTCCTAGTCTCCGGCCCCCGGCGCTATATCGAACAGATCAAGCAGTTCAGCAGCCAGCGCCGTTCACCGGACGAAAAGCAGAGCGTGTTGAGCTATCCGCTCAAGTTCGCCAACGCCGCGGACCGCCAAATGGAATACCGCAACGAAAGAATCACCATCCCCGGCGTGGCTACCATGCTGCGCGGGCTGCTCGACCCACGCAATCCCGCGATGCTCACCGGCATGACTCAGCGCTCCCCCGCGCAGTCCCAGCCCGCGCCCCTGACGCCGGCGTTCCCGCGCCTGAGCAACCCGCTGCTGGGGCAGATGCTCGGCACACCCGCGCCAACCGGGCCGGTGGACGCCGGCATAGCGCTGACGTCGCGGGCGCCGGTCAACCCAAGCCGAATCCGCGTCGAGGCCGATGTGCGCAACAACGCAATTCTGATCTATGACCTGCCGGAGCGTCAGGGGATGTACCGCGAGCTGATCAGTCAGCTCGACGTGGCGCGCAAACTGGTGGAAATCGACGCCATCATCCTCGACATCGAACGCACCCAATTACGTGAGTTCGGCGTCAACTGGGGCTTTCAAAACAGTCGCTTCCGCGGCGCGGTCAACATGGCGCCCGGCACCTCATCACAATTGTCGATCGAAAACCGCGACCGCTTTTACGCCGACGTGCGCGCCCTGGAAGCGCGCGGGCTGGCAACCATGGTCTCCAACCCATCGGTGCTCACCCTGGAAAACCAACCGGCGGTGATCGACTTCAACCGCACCCAGTACCTGACGGCCGGCAGCGAGAACGCGACCATCCTGCCGATCACCGTCGGCACCAGTTTCCAGGTCGTGCCTCGCGTCATCACCAGCCGCGGTGGCCATCAGATCCACCTGGCGGTGGACATCGAAGACGGTAACTTCGACGAGTCCAACCCCGAACGCATCGGCCCCGATGTGCGTCGGGGCAAGGTCAGCACCCAGGCCGTCATGGCGGAAAAACGCTCCCTGGTGGTGGGCGGTTTCCATGTAACGAACAGCGCGGACAAGCAAAACAAGATCCCCTTGCTGGGGGACATTCCGTTGCTGGGCAAAGCGCTGTTCTCTTCGACGGAACGCCAGAACAACCGGCGCGAACGTTTGTTCATTCTCACCCCGCGCGTGATCGGCGATCAGTCCGACCCATCACGTTACTTGCCGCAGGCCGACCAGAGCGAGTTGCAGGCCGCACTCAAACCCCTGGCACGGCGCTTGGCCCCACATCAGCCGGTGATCAACCGCAGCGACATCACCAGCATCCTGGCGCATCTGGTCAGCGGGCAAGTGCCCAAAGCCTTCAAGGCCGCACCGATGCCGCTGGCGTTGAACACGTTGTGTACCCCTCGCGAGCTATTGGCGCTCAATACCGAGCGCAGCCAGTGGTATGCCGGCCCGCAGTTCAACGTGGCAGTGGTGGTGCTGCGCAATCAGTACAAGCGCAATGTCCGCATCGATGAAAAAGAATGCAGCAACTCCGAGACCCTGGCGGTCACCGTCTGGCCACGCGCCTGGCTCAAGCCGGGCGAAGAAGCCGAAGTGTTCATCGCCATGCGCCCGGTGGTGAAGGATGAACACCTGAGTGTGCCACGCCCGTCCCTGCTCACGCCAACCCGGAAGACCACGCCATGAAGCCAAGACTGTTGTGCGCCACCCTGATGATTACCGCGTTGTTCATCAGCGGTTGCACCCCGACCTGCAAAGGGGACTCCTGCTCACGCCCACAATCGACCAGCGATAAATTGGTGATCTGGTGGCCGCCGCACATGCGCGTCGAACCCGGCCCGGCCGGGGAGCGTTCGGACTATCAAACGGTGTCGCTGGAACGATGAACGCCGGGAGGGTGCCGGACGATGAGCGGCATCGGCAGGCATTCTTCGATAGCCTGGTGAGCGGCGATGCCGCTCACCTGCCGTTGTGCCTGGGCATCGCCCTGCACACACGGCACGCCAACGCCCGCCCGGGGTTGGCATTGCACATCAGCCAGGCGGCCTTGCAAGCCGGGCAACTGCAACGCGTGCTGGAACGCCGCTTCGATCAGGCAGTGGTATTTGATGGCTGCTATATCTACCTCGATGCCCAGGGCGCACTGGTGATCTGGCACGCCCTGCCCGCCGAGCTTCAGGCCGTGGATCAAGTCCTCAGCCGAATGCTGTCGCTGGCCGATCTCGACGCCTTGGATGGTTTCGCCAACCGCTGATCAGCGCTGCTCCAGCTCCGGCAACTCGAGGGTTTCACGCTTGGCCTCATCGTCGAGGTCGCGCAAGGTACGGTAGATCAACGCCACCGCGTGCAAGGTCTCGCGCGGAATGCCCGCCCCCAGTTTTGCCTCGTACAGCGTGCGCGCCAACCATACGCATTGAATCACCGGGACATCCGCCGCCTTGGCTCGATCAATCAGCTTACGCGCATTCGCGTCCGTGCCCTTGGCCACCAATTTTGGCAGCGGCGTTTGGCCGGGGCGGTAATACAACGCGACGGCAAAGTGCGTCGGGTTGACCACCAGCATGTCCGACTCCTCCAGCTTGGGCAGCTTGACCTTGGGTTCTTCCTGGGCCAACTGATAAGCCAACGAGCGCCGCTGGCCCTTGACGTGGGGATCGCCCTCCATGTCTTTGTACTCTTTGACCACCTCGACCTGAGTCATACGCATGCGCTTGGCAAAAAAGTACTTCTGCAACGTCAGGTCGATAAGCGCCAGCACCAGCAGCACCCCCAGACACGCATGCAACAAGTGCCGAAAGAGTGTGATCAGCGCGAGGATGTAGGTTTGCAGATCGCTGTTGGCAAGGTTGATCAGGGCCCCCAGCGACGGGCCAATCACCACGTACAGTATCAAGCCCAGGAGCAATGACTTGCCGATGCCCATCAACAAGTTCATGAGGGATTGGGCGGAGAACATCTGCTTGAGCTGGGTGAGCGGGTTCAGCCGGTTGAAGTCCAACTTCAGGGATTCGGGGGCGAACAGCAAGCCGAACTGCATCCAACTGCTAATCAGTTTCACCCCGATCGCGACCCCGACCATCAGCAGGCCGAAGGAGAAAAACAACACCAGCGCCTCCGTCAGCACTTCTTCCAGGGCGCGCGCAAAGGGTTGCCCTATGCGCGCCAGCGGCAGTGCGATCATCTGCTGGAAGCGCTGCATGCTGGTGTCGGCCGTGAACAAGGCGATCTCGCTCAAGGCCGTCAGTACCAGCAACTTACCCACGTCCTGGCTCTGCGCGACTTGGCCTTTCTTGCGCTGGTCACGCAGTTTCTTGGCACTGGCGGGGTGTTTCTTTTCCCCTGAATCACTCATGTAAAAGGCCCCTTGAACAGCAGGCCCAGGGAATGCTTGAGGTCACTCAGCAGCGCCATGCGCCCGACGATCAAGTCCTGCAGCAGGGCGAAATACAGCAGCAGAATACCGATGCCGGCCAGGCATTTGATCGGCGGGGCCAGCGTACTCACCTGCAGTTGCGGGCTGTAGATCCCCAACAGTGCCACGCCGAACTCGAGCAACAGCAGTACGGCGATAAAGGGCGCGGCGTACAGCATCATGTGAGTGAAGGTGTCGCCGACCAACTCGACAAACACACTGAGGCCATTGGCCGCCGGCAACGGAAACCACACGGTCGGCGGCCAGATCAGGTAGCTGTCCCAGATCACCTGGGTCAGTGCGCCCAGGCCCAGGCTGGCCATCAATAAAAAAATCGCCAGTTGCTTGAACAAATGCCCGATCGGCGTGGCGTCGGGGCCCAGCGACGGGTTGAGCTGACCGCCGGCCAAAGCCCCGCGCTGGTTGTCCAGCAGCGCCCCGACCGACTCGAACATCCAGAACGGCATCGACAGCAACACCCCCAGCAAAACGCCCAGGATCGCCTCTTTGAGCACCAGTGCGCCCAACATCATCGCGGAGAGTTCCTGCCCCATCAGCGCCGCATGAATACCCGGCGCGGGCATCAACGCCATGACCATCACCACGGCGTGCCTGGGCATGCCGCGAATGTGCTGGAAACAGAACGCCGCGACCAGAAAAGCGCAGGGGTAGATGCGTGCCATGCCAATCAGCAGGCTTGGCAGTAAATCAAGATAGAGCAGCATGGGCACGCCTCAATTCAAGGCCGAACGGGCGATCATGTCGAACGTCAGGTTGATCAACTGGACCAACTCCAGGCCAATCCAACGCCCGGTCACCACCAACGTGACGCCAACGGCGACCAGCTTGACGCCGAAAGGCAGCGTCTGGTCTTGTATCTGCATCAGCGCCTGGATCAGTGACGTCAGGACGCCCACGATCACCGCGACAATCAGCGGCGGCGCCGTCAGCACCACCACCAGCAGCATGCCCTGTTTGAACAGTACGATCGGTTCCATAGGCAGCTCAGAGATAGGAAAGGAACAGGCTGTCCAGCAGCCGCGACCAGCCGGACACCATCACAAACAGCAGTAATTTGAGCGGCAGGGAAATGGTCATGGGCGAGACCATTTGCATCCCCAGCGCCAGCAGCAGGTTGGAGACAATCAGGTCGATCACGATAAAGGGGATGTAGATCAAGAAGCCGATCTCGAACCCCGCTTGCAACTGCGACAACACATACGCCGGGATCAGCAGGATCAGGTCTTCGCGCTGGACCTCCTGCGCCATGGCCGGCGGCCACATGCGCGCGGTGTTTTCCAGCAGGTGGGTGAGGATGTCCGGGTCACTGTTACGCACCATGAACGTCCGCAACGGCTGCACCGCCTCAAGCCCGGTCTGTTGCAGCGTGCTCACGTTGCTCAAGTCCAGGGGCGATACCTTGACGACCTCCGCGATCTCATAGCCCACCGGCGCCATGATGAACAGCGTCGCCGCCAATGCGATGCCGTTGATGGCCATGCTGGGCGGCACCTGCTGCACACCGATCGCGTTGCGGGTAATCATCAGCACAATCACGATCTTCAAGAACGCGGTGCAGACGATCAACAGCATGGGCATCAACGACAAGGCACCCACGAACACGGCCAGGACAATCGGGTCTACGCCTTGAAAACTCATCGGGAAAAAATCACACGAGACATCTGCAACCCCAGGCGACCGTCCACCTCCACCAATTGCCCCACGCCCAGCGGGCGGTCGCCGTAATACAACCCGGCCATGCCCGGCGCATACCCGGAAATGCCCAGCACCGCGCCGGGCGCCAGGTTGCGCAGCTCGCCGAGGGTCAGGTTGAGCGTGCCGCATCGCACATTGAGCGCCATGCTCAGTTCGTCGAACGGTTCATGCCCGAAGACATCCACCACCGGCGTGTCGTCTTCATGCCCTGCATAGGGCGGTGTTGCGAAATCCTCTTCCAAAGGCGCTTCCTCGATCGAAGTAAGGGTCAGGCAGACAGGCCCGGATTCATCATCAATAAACACGCACAGGCGCTGCCTGCCGACCTGCACATGGCCGTTGCCATGGGCTTGGAAATACACCTGCTCGAACATCAGCACATCGCCGGCGCGCAGGCCGCGCAATTGGCTGAGGGGCACGCGCAGGCGCCCGATCGTCACGGGCAGCGCCAACTGAAAACGCGTCGGCATCGGGCTGGCCATGCGGCGCCACGGCCCGGCCTCGCACAACGCCAGAAAGCTCTCGGTCGACAGCCACAGATAGCCCACCACGTGGGAAGCGCCGAGCGTCACGCACAACCGGCAACCGAAGTTCAACGGCCGGGCAGAGGGCAATAGCCGCAGATGCCCCAACAGCGCCCGCACCTGGGCACTCAAATGATGTTGAAACAGGGCCCAGAACCAGGAGTCCGGATCGTTGCCCGCCTGCGCCAACGTCACCGGGCATTCGCCCAGCAAGCTGAACTGCGGCCCCGGTTCACTGAACCCCAATACGCCGCAGGCTGTTTCGAAACAGAGCGGCTGGACGCCCATGGGGGCCGCCCCGGGCTCCAGCCGCAACTCTCCGCGCAGCTCGCCAACCTGGTACGACATGCGCAATCCGCGCCCCAAGCGTTGCCGGGCCGCCGCCACATTGCCCTTGACCGTGGGTAACGCCAGGGAGGGCATCATCATGCCAGCGCCGTATGTGCCAAATGCACGCTGACCGGCCGTGCCAGGCTCGCGGCGAGCCTTTGCTCGAACTGTTGCCGTACCCCGCTGAGCCAGCGCGTCGTGCCCTCTCGCTCGGCGCGCAACTCAACCCTCCAGGCGCCCTGCTCTCGGCCGATGCTGCTGTCGATCCGCCCCAGGTGCGGCAAATACAAGACCGCCGTCAGCGGCCACTGCGACACGCCGTCCATCCGCGAAACCAATTGCTCGCTCAACGCATCGACCCTGGCGGTTTCCCCCGAAGCCTTGATTCCGGCCAGGAACTGCCATTGGCTCGCGTCGTCGCTGTCATCATTCAACAACTGGGCAAACAGCCGTTGCTCCCAAGGCGCCAGCGCGTCGATTGCCGGCACACGGTCGCCCCAGAACTCAAGCGGGTACTGGCGCTCAGACGGGTTGACTGAAACGTGGTTCATAGCGGTTCCTGCGCGAGTAAATGGGAGAGTTCTTGGATTTTTTCCACCTGGCGCAGACACAAGGTCACGTGCTTTTGCGCACTGCCGACCTGCACCGCCTGCTCTTCGCGTTGCCCTTGCAGGGTCTTCAACTGGCTTTCTTCGCGGCGGGTGCCGGCCGACAAGTGCTGCTCCTTGGCGCTCCAGGTTTTCAGCGCCTTGAAGGTCACCACCTGGCCCTGGTGTTCACTCAACAGTTGCGCGGATTGCCGGGCCTCTTCCTGGCGCGTTTGCTCCAGCGTCTCCTGGGCCTGCTGGATATGCGCGACCAGCGTTTGATGCGCCCGCTTGGCCTCGCGCAGCGCCCGCTCGGCGCGGTCTGCGCGGTATCGACGCAAGCGCCGCAAGGTGTCGATGTCACTCGGCAATACTTCAGAAAGGGACATAGGCAGTCAGCTCCATCAGGTGATCCAGGGTCGAGGCGATGGGCGAGGGTTCACGCAGGTCCTGGCGCAGGAAGTCATCCACCGCCTGGCGGCTGTCCACGGCCAGATCGGTCAGCGCATCGTTGCCGGGTTGGTACTCGCCCAACTTGAGCATCAACTCGATCTGCTGGTAAGCCGACAACAGGCGGCGCAACGCCGTGCCGGACTGGATGTGCCCAGGCTCGGCAACGTTGCTCAAAATTCGCGAAAGGCTGGCCAGCACATCCACAGCCGGGTAGTGGCCCCGCTCGGCCAGCTTGCGAGACAGCACGATATGGCCGTCGAGCAGCGAGCGAACTTCATCGGCCACCGGATCGCTCATCGAGTCCTGCTCGATCAGCACGGTGTAGATCGCGGTGATCACGCCTTCGCGCGTCAACCCGGCGCGCTCCACCAAGCGCGGCAACAAGCTGTACACCGACGGCGGCAAACCACCGCGGCCCAACGGTTCACCGGCGGCCAGGCCGATTTCACGCTGGGCCCTGGCGAAACGGGTCAACGAGTCGATCAGCAACAACACCCGCTTGCCCTTGCGCCGGAAACCTTCGGCCAGCGCCGTCGCCGTGAACGCGGCACGCGCGCGCTCCATGCTGGAGCGGTCGGACGTGGCGCACACCAGCACGGCCTTGGCACGCAACTGGTCATCCAGTTCGTGATCGAGGAACTCGCGCAATTCGCGGCCCCGTTCACCGATCAGGCCGAACACAATCACATCGCATTCCACGTTACGGGCGATCTCGGCCAACAACGTGGTTTTGCCGCAACCAGCGCCGGCGAACAGCCCGACACGCTGGCCCTCGCCCAACGTCAGCAAGCCATCGATCGAGCGCACGCCGGTGGCCAACGCGCGACTGATGCGCGGGCGCTCCGTGGGCAATGGCGCCTCGCACAACACCGTGGTCGCGTCGGGCGTATCCGCCTCGACGAACGCACTGGGGCCCTCGCCGGCAATCGGCCGACCAAAACCATCCAGCACCTGGCCCAACAGCTCGTCGCTGACCCGCACCCGGTGCGGCCCCCCCAGGCGCTCCACCGCGGCGCCGACGCGCACCCCCTCCAGATTGCCCAGGGCACTGAGCACCGCATCCTGCTGATCGAACCCGATGATTTCGGCCAGCATGTAATCGCCAGGCTTTTTTTCGACCTGGCACAGATCACCGATACGCGCCTGGGGCAGCCGGCACTGCAACAGCATGCCGTTGACACGCTGGATACGCCCGCGCATCGACACCGGCGCGAAACGGGCCAGGCCCTGGGACTGAATCAATTGCCACGCGTCGAGACGCTCCTGCACCGTGCCGCTCACCAGCGCACCTCATAGCGTTGCGCGCCGTCGAACACCACCTTGCTGTTGTCGATCAGCACCAGCCGCAGGCCATCCACTTCATCGCCGACGAACAAACGGTCGCCGTGTTCCAACACCACATGACCGCTCGGCCCGCCGACGATCTGCAAGATCTTGAACGGCAGGATGCTGTCACGTACCCGTACACGACTGATCACCGGCACGGCGGTATCGAACTGTTCAGCAAAGCGGCTGAGCATGCGCGCCACGAGTTCGACCTCTTCCTGGGACACATCGCCATTGAGGGCGATCTGCCCATTGATCACCTGCAAGCCGACGCGATGGTCCAGCTCGCGCTCGCCGAGCATCTTGAGCAACTGCTGACGCACCTCGAGCGGCGAACCGAGGTTGGGCTTTTGCGGCTCGACGGGCATCAACGACGCCTGGGCCTCATGCTCGCCGGTGGACGCCATGCCGACCGCCACAATGATGACCGCACACACCAGCACCAGGCTGATCAGGCGCTTCTGCTGAAACGGCGGGATGGACGACAGCACCAGCGCGGGCGGCGCCTCCTGGCGCGGCTCGGCGGCTGGCGTGACCTGCGCGACCGCCGCCCGGGGCCAAGGCTGGTCGGCCAAGGCGACGCACAGGCGAATGCTGCCCAGCGAAAAAGGCGTATTGAGCGCCAGGTCGGCGATCTGTGCCAGCGCCTGCCCGGTGCTGCTTTGCAACAGCCCGGCTTCCGCCTGCACCGACCAGAACCCGTCGATCAACCGCAGCCGCGCATGATGCTCGACCACCCCGGCGTCGGTCAGCAGCAGGTCGGCGTCCGTGTGACAACCCAGGCTCCACTGCTCGCCAAACAACGGCAACGCAGCGCCCTGATTCAAACCCTCCAACACGCGCAGTTCAAACATCAGCAAGCCCTCCCTGGCGTGGGTATGTACGTTGCACTCATGCTGCCGCTCCTCGCATCAGTTCGTCCTGGCCCAGGTCAAAGCGCCCCAGCACCTTGACCTTCGATGCACTTCCCAGCTCAGCAAACGACAGCACCGGCACATGGCTGAACTCTTCCAACAGCAAGGTCCGCAAGGGACTGCGCAGATCCTGGGCGACCAACATCACGCGCTTGCTTTTGGGCCGCACGGCAAACGCTTGGTTAAGCAGGTTGATCAGCGAAGCGCTGCTGTCGTTATCGAGGGCGAAGAACACCCCGGTCTGGGTCTGGCGCAGTGCCTCGCGCAGCACGTTTTCGGTCTGCGGCGACAACAGCCAGGCATGCAGACCGTCCGCCTCGCTGTACTGGTGGAAAATCTGTGATTTAAGGGCGATGCGCGCGTAGTCCGCCAAGGCGTCCGGCTCACGTTCATGCTGGCCGTACTCGATCAGCGACTCGACGATCAGGCGCACGGCACGCAACGGCACGCCTTCGCCCGCGAGGCGCTGCAGCACCGCCGAGAAGCGCGACAGCGGCATGATCCGTTGCAGCTCCTGCACCAGCTCCGGCTGGTTGTGCTCAAGCCAGCCGAGGATCGCCTTGCTCTCCTGAATCCCGAGAAACTGAGGGCCGCTGAGCATCATGGCCTGCTTCATGCGGTCGATGATCAGGCTGGTGGCGCTGAAGCGTTCCAACTGCGGGTCATCCAGCAGCGGATCGTCGGGCGGCAGCCAGAGCCAGTCCTGCTCGTCGCGCTCGGGCAACCCCGGCACCGCGTGGGCCGGCTCGGACGCCAGCGCCTTGCGCTCCACCGCGACGAGCGTGACCACCGACGCCTTGATCATCGGCACTTCGTGAACGCAAAAACGCATCTCATCGTCGGCCAGCGAGGCATCGAGTTCGACCTCGAACGGCGGCAGTGTCAGACCGATATGGGCCACCATCGCGTTGCGCGCCTGGCGGATCCCGTGGATCAGTTCCGTGACCTCGGGCGAGCCTTGCAGAACCGGGGAAAACTGCAACAGGTAGGGCCGCGACGGGTCGAACCCACGCAAATCCTCGTCGCCGTTGTCCTCGGGGCGCACCGCCTCGGTGGCTTCGGCTTCGGGCTGTTCCTCGCGTTGGCGTTGGCGCATCAGGTAGTAACCGAGGGCGCCGGTCATCAGCGAAATGAGGATGAACACCACGGTCGGCATACCAGGCAAGGCGGCGAAAGCCAGCATGCCCACCGACGCGATCATCCAGCTCTTGGGCTCGCTGGTCATCTGCCGGGCAATTTCCGCGCCCATGTTATTGGCACCCTTGCGCCCATCCGGCGCCGCACGGGTGATGATCATGCCGGCGGTCAGGGAGATCAGCAGCGCAGGGATCTGCGCAATCAGGCCGTCCCCGATGGTCAGCACCGAATACAGCGCCATCGAATCGCCGGCGCTCATGCCGTGCTGGAACATGCCGGTGGAAAACCCGCCCAACAGGTTGATCACCACGATGACCAGCCCGGCAATCGCATCGCCCTTGACGAACTTCATGGCGCCGTCCATTGCGCCGAACAACTGGCTCTCGCGGCCCAGTTGTTCACGCTTGTCGCGGGCCTGGCCGCCGTCGATCAAGCCGGCGCGCAGATCGCTGTCGATGGACATCTGCTTGCCCGGCATCGCGTCGAGGCTGAAGCGCGCCGCCACTTCGGCCACCCGCTCCGAGCCCTTGGTAATCACCAGGAAGTTGACGAGCGTGAGGATCATGAAAATCACCAGCCCCACCGCCAGGTTGCCGCCCACCACGAAGTTGCCGAACGCTTCCACGATATCGCCCGCGTCCTGCTCCAACAGGATCAAGCGCGTGGTGGCAATCGACAGCGCCAGGCGAAACATGGTGGTCAACAGCAGAATCGAAGGAAAGGAAGAGAACGCCAACGGCCCGGGCAGGTACAGCGCCAGCACGATCAACAGGCAGGAAATACAGATATTCAGCGCGATCAGAATATCCACCAGCCAGGTCGGCAACGGCACGATGAAGATGAACACAATGGCCATGACCACCACCGCGCCCAAGACTTCGGCACGCCGTGCCACCTTGAGCAACGCAGCGTTGATGGTCGCCAGCACCGTCATGCGTTCCCCCTCGACTCGCCGGCAATGCGGGGGCTGCCCCGCTCCACGCGCGCGAACTCGTCCATCACCAACAAGAATTTGTGCAGCGCCTCCTGGCGCCCCCGGCTGTCACGCCACAAGGTCTGCGGCAGGCGCTGGATCACCGGGTACAGGGCGTTGAGGGACACCAGTTGGCCGCTCGCCAGCTCGCCACCGAGGTCTTCGGCCAGGCGCAATACCTCGCCCGAATCGACACCCGTGGCGGTATACCCCAACAGGCGCTGCAACAGACTCACCGAGTCCTGATCGGTGCTCAGGCGCTGCAGCAATGCCTGGCAATTGGCTAACGCCCCGCCCAACTGAGCGCAGCTTTGCAACCCCAACAGCAGCGTGCGCAACTGCGCCGTGGGCACCGAAGGCGAGTGGGCGGCGATGTCATCGGCCAGGGCCCGGCGCATCACGTTGAGGCCGTCTGCGAAGCGGTCCCCGCCGAACAGCCCCAACAACGATTGCATCATCGAAGTCAGGGATTGGCGCGTGACCACACTGGCGTAATACAGCCCACGCACGGCCTGGCGCTCTTGCGGGTCGCCGGCGGCCTGCTCCAGCACGGCGGCAATGTTCAGGCCGGCCTGGATCTCGCCCCTGTAGCGCACCTGCAACCGATCGATCGCCTCTTGCGCCAAGGCCACGTCGGCGGCGCGGGCTTCGGCTTGCGCGGCCACATACTTGAGCACCACGAACGCCCGCGCCGGGTCGCCGCCGGTCAGCGCCAGCCACTTGTCCGCGCTGACGTTGTGCGCCAGTTGCGAACGCACCCGGCGCGCCATGGACGCGATGGTCTCCTGGGCCGGATGGCCAAGCTGATCATAGAGCCGCACGAGCTGCTCGACGGCAGGCACGGCCAGGCCCATCGAGCGCCGGTTCAACGCTTGATTGTTGAGCGCGACTTCCTGGTTGAAAACCTGCGCAACCTCATCGAAGCCCGTCGCTGCGGCCGCTGTTTTTTCAGGGCTGACGCGGGGTGGGTCCACGCGTTGGAGCGGTTGCACATCGTTGATCGATTCGACTTTCATGGGGCAGGCCAGGACAAAGAGATTGTGTCCCTATGTGGCAAACGCTGGCTTTACGGTTCCAACAAATTTCCCCTCTGCGGTGTTTTGAAATTACCGGCACAAACCCGCCTGGGCTTTTGCAAGAAACCGCACAAAACCTTCCGAACAAAAAATATTTATTTATATAAATCAACCAGTTGCGATTTTTTTCTGTTTGGCACAGCCGGTGCTAAAGGGGTTCCCATCGAAACCATTTCGATCGCGCCCACCCTGAGGAAAAAATCATGGATATCCCTATTGGTGCTTTAGCTCACTTTGTTGGCGACTCGCCTCAATTCATGCTCCACCTGACGGACGACCAGCAAAAAAAACTCCGGCGCTTCATCCACAAGCGCGTACTCAACCCGGAAGATGCGGACGATATTCTGCAGTTGACGTACCTGGAGGCCTGGCGCAGCAGGGAGCGTTTCAGCGGCCAGGCAACCCTTAGCACCTGGATGTGCGGCATTGCGCAGAACCTGATCCGCAACCACTTCCGGCGCATGTACGCCAAACCGGTGCATTGCGAATTCGATGAAGCGCTGTGGCACGGCCAGGAAGACAGCCAGAACCTGGATTGGGAGTTCGAGGTCAACCGCCGCCTGGAAAAAACCCTGGTCGCCATCAAGGACCTGCCCACCGAGATGCGCAAAACCCTGTACGCCTCGCTGGAAACCGACGGCAGCTATCAGGACACCGCCGACGCCCTGGACATCCCCATCGGCACCGTGCGTTCACGCCTGTCCCGGGCCCGCGAACACCTCAAGCGCGCCACCCGCAACCCGTTGCAACCGTAGTCCAGCCTAGCTGGCAACCGTTGGGCGAGAGGGATATCTGCCCAACCGTATCAGACCTTTTTCGTGCGCGGCAGCAAGATCGCCAGCAGCCCGAACAACGGCAAGAACGCGCATAAGCGGTACACGTACTCGATGCCGTGACTGTCCGCCAGGTGCCCCAGCAGCGCCGCCCCGATCCCGCCAAACCCGAACATCAGCCCGAAGAACACCCCGGCGATCATCCCCACATTGCCCGGCACCAACTCCTGCGCGTACACCACAATCGCCGAGAACGCCGAGGCCAGTACAAAGCCGATGATCACGCTGAGCACGCTGGTCCAGAACAGGTCCACATGGGGCATCAACAACGTGAACGGCGCCGCGCCGAGGATCGAAAACCAGATCACCGCCTTGCGCCCGATGCGGTCGCCAATCGGCCCGCCAAAGAACGTGCCCGCCGCCACCGCGCCGAGGAACAGAAACAGGTGCAACTGCGAGCTGGCCACCGACAGGTCGAACTTCTCGATCAGGTAAAACGTGAAGTAACTGGTGATGCTCGCCATGTAGAAATACTTGGAAAACACCAGCAGCCCGAGCACCACCAGCGCCGCCATCACGCGCCGTTTCGACAAGCCATGCGTCGCCGCCTGACCGGCCTTGAGCTTGAACAGGTTCAAGTGCGTGCGATACCAGCGGCTGATCGCATACAGCAGCACCAACGCGAAAACCGCGAACAGGCCGAACCAGGCCACATTGCCCTGGCCGAACGGAATGATGATCGCCGCCGCCAGCAACGGGCCGAACGCCGAGCCCGCGTTACCGCCGACCTGGAACGTCGACTGCGCCAGGCCATAGCGCCCACCCGACGCCAGCCGCGCCACGCGGGACGCCTCGGGGTGAAAGGTCGACGAACCGATCCCGATCAACGCCGCCGCCAGCAAAATCAGCGGGAAGCTGCCGACCTGGGACATCATCACAATCCCCACGAGGGTGCAGACCATCCCGCACGGCAACAGAAACGGCTGGGGATGCCGATCGGTGTAATAACCCACCCACGGCTGCAACAGCGAGGCGGTGAGCTGAAACGTCAGGGTAATCAGCCCGACCTGGGTGAACGTCAGGCCATAGCTGGCCTTGAGCATCGGGTAGATCGAGGGCAGCACCGACTGGATCAAGTCATTGATCAAATGCGCCAGCGCCACCGCGCCGATGATCCGCATGACCAGCGGGCTGGTCTGCCCGGCGGCGGGGGAATTGCTAAGAGCCATAAGAGGGTTCCGTACAGCGGGGGAATGCACAGGTGCAGGTGCGACAATGTGCCACTCTTGCCCATGGCAAGGCTATCCCGTTAGGGAGCTAACGACTGTAGCGGTCACGCTTTGTAAAAGGCCAGCAGGGTGGATCGCTTTAATTTGAAGGATGTTTCCTAGACAATCCCCGGCGCCTTGTGCCTGTGGAAACCGCTGGCTAGTCTTCGATCCGTCACTGGAATCAGTGATCGGGTTTAGTCGCCCGGATTCTTAATCAGGCGCATGCACCTCCATGAGTTTTATGGTGGTTGTGCGCAGGGCACCTTCGGGTGCGCCGGATTTTCCTGATTAGCCGGTCGACTAACCTGCGTACAGCCGCCACCCATTCGTTTAGTCGCGACGGGGCCGGCTTCTGACTTAATCAGGAGTTACACCATGACCAAAGCACTCCCCGATCCGCCTAGCGACTGCCTCGCCGTCAACGAACACCTCAGCTTCGAAGACGCCCAGCTCTACATCGCCCACCTGATCCACAGCGCCTCGGCCACCGTGCTGGACTGCGGCGACCACCTGCCCCCCCACGACCGCGCCAAGATCCACGCCGTGTGGCACCTGCTGGAAATGGCCAAGACCGTGGTCGACCGCTCCATTGACTGCATGCCCCGCACGTCCTGACAGCCAACGCCGATCAAATGTGGGAGACCGGGGCGTGTCATAAAGACCTGCAAATCCCCCTGCCACCCGTCGGCCCAGCCAGGGCTTTTCGTTAAACAATTGAAAGCGTAGATAAAAATTCAATAAAAACGCTTGACGCTTTGTCGTTCTCCGCGAATAATGCGCGCCACTTGGCTACATAGCTCAGTTGGTTAGAGCATAGCATTCATAATGCTGGGGTCCGGGGTTCAAGTCCCTGTGTAGCCACCAAGTACCGATCCATAGACGTCTACAGCAGTCTATGAATCACCTCAAGAAGCCCGCCTCGTGCGGGCTTTCTTGTTTCTGGCTGTCTCTCCTTGTATCCCCCCTATACCGTCCTCCGTGTATCCTCTGTGCTTCCTCGACAAATAATTGAACCGAGGGGATACGAGCCCAAATGAAGCGCTCCGAGATAGAACGCCGCCCCCCTTTCCGACACCGCATTGGCCGGCCTAGAGCCTGATGCCAACGAGTATCGCGAGCTGGACGGGAGCGGCCTTTATTTCCGCGTGAAGCCTGATGGCCAAAAGCCCTGGCAGCTTCGCTACGAGAAGCCCGACGACAAATGGTCATGGCTTGGGCTTGGCGGTTACCCCGAGGTGAGCGGATCGGTTGCCAGGTAGACAGCTGTCGAATTGCGCATCGACTGGGACGCGGGCACCACAAAGCGAATCATTGGTGCCCTGGAACGTCACGTCTTCCGGGTGTTCGGCAAGCGCCCCTGGCCACCTAGCATGGTCACGCTCTATCACTGGGCTCTCCTCACGGATTCGCCATACGCCCGCCAACCTAGATAATTGCTAACAGGCCTTGAGCGTTGCCACCAGTTCCAGGCTGATCTGACCTCAACATTTCTCAACATCGCGCTAGGCCCGCACTCGATCCGATGTCAGGTTCTGGTGTGCGCTCGATGACAGGCTTTGACAGGTCGCTGGCGCTGACCAGGCGGCAGAAATAGGCAGCAGTCAGTATCTACGAAATCGGGGGGCTATTCAGCGGCTAGCTTTTTTTTCGGCAACTGTCACTTCGAGTAAAGCGGCCGGTATGATGAGGCGAAACGGATGTGGCCTATTAGTGATGGGGACTGCTATGAACGTGTTTATCAGCTCTGTAGTACGTAATTTTGAGCACTATCGTGCGGCCGCCAAAAAAGCAGTTTCTCTGTTGGGGCACACCCCAGTGATGTGTGAGGATTTTGGTGCAAGACCCTATTCCTCTGAAGTCGCATGCATGACTGAGGTTGACCAGGCCGACATAGTGGTGCTGATTCTTGGCGCGGACTTCGGCTTCAAAACCCACACAGGTGAATCCGTGACTCAGCAGGAGTTCCATCGCGCCAAAGCTGCCAATAAACCCATCCTGGCTTTTCTGGAAGAGGTTCCGGTCGAGGATGATCAAAAGCGCTTTCACTGGGAGGTTTCCGATTACGTCGACGGCCTTTTCCGTTCCACCTTCACAGGTGATCGCGATCTCTCAGACAAAATCATCCAGGGGCTAAGTCAACTTGCAGCCAGTCGCAGCGCCATTTCCGAACAGGAGTTCGTTCAGCACCTGCAGAATCGTAGCAACAGCCGAAATTGGAATAGCCGACCTCGTGAAGATCGCCTAGAGCTCGTGTTTCTGCCGCAGCCCATTCTCTCGGGTACGTTGCGTTCCATGCACACCCAGCATGATGAATTCTTCCTCAAGCTTTCTCAGGCGGGCTTGGTTTCTATCAAGGGTGGTTACAAGTCATTTAACGAGGGAGACATCACCGGCCTAGATGCGGAGGAGGCCTCTTGGCGGCATCACGATAATGGGATGAGCTGGCTCTCTATTCCTCTGGCAGCCCCAGGAAAGGGCGGCGAATATTTTGCCTCCTATTACATCTCGCCCAGCCGGCTAAAACGCTTTGCGGAAGAAGCTTTTAGTTTGATTAGCCGAGGTAAGGGAGGCTGGTTCCAGCTGGGGATCTACGGAATTTCTCACCAAGTCTACGCAGAGCCGCCAACCACCCCTGCATCGTCGATGTCCGTGCCGCACCGCAGTGAGAAAAACATTGAGGAAAGAAAACTGCTGATTCCAGCGTCACAGGGCGTTTTCAACCAGTGGCTGGAAGACGCTTTGTTCCGAATCGGGCGCAAGCTTTCCTAAAGAATTGAGCGTGGCCAGCAGGCGGAAGGAGGATAAGCAACAATGAACCCTTCGACCCCTTCGTGTCTCAGCTTGGCAGTTCTTCTAGCTTGAAGATCCGGTTGTCAGCCTTGAGCGCTGGAAAGGCTTCGCAATATGCATAGGGCTCGCTGAATGAAGTGCTGGGCGCATGAATGTTGAAGACCTTAACCTGGGGAGGGTGGCCGCTTTGCCGTTCATGGCGAAGGTCGTTCAGAGACCCAGGTGCCTCACCATTTTGTTCGGCAATCGAAATCACTAGATCTCGAAGGGTTTCGATTTCTGCATCCGATGCTTCTGCATAGGTGGTCAGTCGCTTATGACTTCCAAACCCGCCACGGGTAGAGCCGATTCGATTCAGGTGCACGTGAACCACCGTTACGATCTTCATACCAAATACCTTATTGAAGCCCAGGATGCGCCTCCTTCCGGAGGCGCTGTGAGGGCGTAATCAGCCCTTGGGAGGATGGGGGTCGTTGCCATAGGAGTCACGTTCACGGATCAGGTTGTCCCGGCCGTGGATGAGCACCTCGCTTTTTTGGTTTTGAGCTATCTGACGAGCCGCGTCAGCAGCTTCCTTTTGAGTCCGATGGTGGGAGGTGTCTTTAGTATTGCCCTCACCCCGAACCGCCCAGCCTTCATCACGTTTCACGACGTGCTGATTTTTGCCTGCCATGGAACACCTCTACTAGTGAGTTGCCTGCCTAGTAGAAGGTAGCATCAAAACGGACAAATACAACATGTAGTGCTAGATCGACTGATAGTACATGTATGTTGTGCTTTGCCTCAGCAAATCGGCCTATCTTGCTCAAGCTTACGTGCAGAAGCAGAAGTGCCTCGCCGGTTCGCGACGCGGCTGCTCCTCTACTATATCCATGAAAAAAGATGATCAGGCTCGCTAGCCTTTGGGCTTATGAAATGCAGAAATCTACGCCAAGGTGGTCGACAGGCTTTTGGACTACCCCCCGCTGGAGGACAGTCTGCTTTGGGCCGATTGCGTTGAAAAAGTCGGTCCTTCCAGGCCACGCACGTACTGAGTGCTGAAAATGCTTTTCTTTCGCGCAGCTACGCGAAATCTGAGCCCGGAACCCTCTGCTTAAAGTAAAGATTTCAATCTCAAGCACGTACTTTTCTGCGGTGGAAACCACTGCCGACTTTTTCAACAGAATCGGCCGAAAGCGTTCAGTCATAAGCGGCTACGTCCGGCCAGGAGCGAACATCGAGTGCCTGCGAATTCAGGGCCGACTCATTCTGCACCAGACTGTAGCGCCCAAATACCCCCCCGCTGTATCTGCTTCTACCTGAACATTGCCGGTTAGCATGGTTCCTCATCCAAGGAGGTATTACGCGATGCCAGACGCTACTAATCTCTACCTGTTCATTGTTGCCGCCTTGCTGCTGCTTATTGTGCCGGGCCCTAACATGGCAATCGTCACCAGCCACGCAGTTGCCCACGGCTGGCGAGCTGGCCTCGCGGCAGCACTCGGAATAACCCTGGCCGATTTGCTGATGACCGTCCTGGTTAGCGCGGGTCTAGGGGCGCTGGTGATGAGTTGGGCACCGGCGTTCGACTTGCTGCGGTGGGCAGGCGCTTGTTATCTGATGTGGCTGGCTTGGCAAGCATTGAAGGCTCCTCCTTCGGATACTGACACTCAACCTACACAGGCTTCATTGCGGAAAATCTTTACCCGAGCCACGCTCAATAGCCTGTTAAACCCAAAAGCGCTGTTGTTCTTCATGGTATTCCTACCGCAATTCGTCACCGTAGGCAGCAGCAGCGTCACGTTGCAATTGATGTTCTTAGGTGTGCTGCTTGCGCTGATCGCTTTGGTGTTTCATTCCCTGCTCGGATTTTGCGCCGGACGGCTTCATGCGCGCCTGCGCAAAGGCTTGGTCTCCAAACGCCTAGGCGCTTATGGCTTCGCTGCGGTAATGGCGGCTCTGGCAGCACGCTTGGTCTTTCTAAACCGACCGGTTTAAAGACCCCAAGCCCGTCCGACGTCACATGTTTCAACATCGCGCCAGGCCCGCGCACATCGATCAGATGTCAGGTTTTGTGAGGTTCTGGTGCGCGCTCGATGACAGGTTTTGACCGGTCGCTAGCGCTGCCAAAAATCAGAAATCGGCCCGAAGCAGCCGGTCGCGGCAGCTTGAATAAAGCAGCAAGAATCGGATAGTAAGTACTGTACGACTTCCAGTCTGATAGGACTCCAAACCAATAGGAGTTCGACCATGGCGTTCCGTATAACTGGCCTTTCCCCCGAGCCATTCCAGTCACTGTTTGGATTGCCCGACCAAGAGCTGGCATCTCTTGGGATGAAGCGTTATATCGTCGACAGCAACCCAGGGTTTCCTGACCGTATCGAAATGAAAGATGCGGAGCTAGGTCAGAGCGTGCTTTTACTCAACCATGTCTGTCAGCCAGCCAAAACGCCATACCGCGCCTCACACGCGATCTTCATACGGGAATGGGCGACGCAAGCTTATGACGCAGTCGATCAGGTACCTGAGTCTATGCGAATCCGCCTGCTATCACTTCGCGCGTTCACTGATGATGGGATGATGCTCGACGCCGACGTAGCGGATGGAATAGCAATAGAACCTGTAGTCACTCGGATGTTTGCCAATCCAGAGGTTAGTTACATTCACGTTCACAATGCCAAGCAGGGTTGCTACTCCGGGCGAATAGATCGGGCGTAGTCAACACAGGTCTTGGTGGCTCGTCCTTCTGTCGACTCTGCCGGTAACCGACTGGCCGGTATTGGTCGATAGCGGGCTATCACCCGAATGATCTCCAGGAGTCACTCGCTGACTCCAGAGATCACACGCCGCTGAGCATCAACCGGCAGACATCAGCTTGCTCAGGCCACACTGCTGGGTACGTTCGTACCCATACCTTCAGGTAAATAGTGGCTTATTTCTTCTATTTCAGCCTGGCCAAGACGAACGCTGATGGCATCGATCAATCCATTCACCTGTTCAGGCCGGCGTGCGCCTACTATCGCGCCGGAGACTGCCGAATCACGCAGCACCCAAGCGATGGCGATGGCCGCCGCACTGACCCCATGCCTGGCACCAATGTTTGCCATCACTTCTACCAAAGCGAGATTCTTGCTGAGGCGAGGTTCCTGGAAATCGGCGCTGCGCGATTTTCGCCAGTCGTCGTCGGGCAGCTGTGCAATCCGCTCGCGGGTCATGCTTCCCGTTAGTAGGCCAGATTGTAAAGTCGAGTAGGCAATCACGCCGACCTGCGCCGTTGCGCAATAAGGCAGAATATGGTCCTCGATATCACGCATCAAAGCTGAATACGGCGGTTGAAGGGAGGCGATATCGGTGACCGAGCGGGCTCGCTCAAGCTGGGGAACATCGAAGTTTGACACGCCAATTGCCCTTATCTTGCCCTGCGCCTTGGCTTGGGCCAGAGTCGCCAAAGCCTCCTCGATGCCTTCGCTGGTCCCATCTGCCGGGAACGCTGGCCAGTGAATCTGATAGAGGTCGATGACATCGACCTGCAAGCGACGCAGGCTGTCCTCGATCTCTTTCATCAGTGACTGGGGGGCGAGCGAATGAGAAATCTCACGGGTCTCGGGATCCCACACCAGACTGCCTTTGGTGAATACCAATGGACGACGCGAAGCCGGCACCTGACGCAGCAATTGCCCCGTCAACCGTTCGGCATGGCCGAGTCCATAGACCCCCGCTGTGTCGATCCAGTTGACGCCGCGCTCGACCGCGTACTCCAATGCCGCCAGGCTATCTCGGTCATCTTGTGCCCCCCAGCTGAACTCCCACCCTTGCCCCGCAATGGCCCAAGTGCCCATGCCAATTGGCGAAATCAACAACTCGGACGTACCCAGTCGATTCTTTTGCATAAACACCTCACATCGATTGATGCGCAAAGTATCCATGGGGAGGTTACCGACGATAAGATAGCCAATCGTGTTTGAACTACTGAACCCTATTCATGAAAACCCCATGCGATCTTTCCGAACTCGACGCCTTCGCCGCAGTGGCTCGCCATCACAGCTTTCGCAAAGCGGCCGACGAGCGAGGGGTGTCTGCATCGGCCCTGAGCCACGCCATGCGTGCCTTGGAAGGCAGGCTGGGAGTCAGGCTGCTCAACCGTACCACTCGCAGCGTGACGCCCACCGAAGCAGGCAATCAACTGCTCGCTACGCTGGTTCCAGCGTTGGCGGAGATCGCCAAAGGGCTGCATGAACTGACCTTCAAACAAGAAGTTCCCACCGGTACGCTGCGATTGAACGTATCGCGACCCGCAGCCCACCTCGTCATTGCGCCACTGTTGGCGCCATTCACTGCCGCCTACCCACGTGTCAACGTGGAGCTGGTGGCTGACGATGGATTGAGCGACATCATCGACAAAGGCTTCGATGCAGGCGTGCGCTTCGGCGAAAGCCTTGCCGGTGACATGATCGCCGTCCCGGTGGGCTCACCGCAGGGATTTGTCACCGTTGCTGCCCCCGGTTACCTCAGGAGGCACGGGACACCGGACACGCCACAAAGGCTGCTTGAACACGCCTGCATTGGCAGACGCTTCCCAAGCGGCAAACTGTACAAGTGGGAATATCGTGCCGAGGGCCAGCCCATGCGCCTGGCCGTGGCAGGACCGTTGATACTGGAAGATGACACCTTGATGATCCAAGCCGCGAAGGACGGTGCCGGGATCGCGTATGTGTATGAGGAGATGGCCAGGGACTACATGGCTCAGGGGCAACTGGAGGAAATTCTTGAAGATTGGAAAGCCCTGCCAAGCAGGTTTTTTATCTATTACTCCAGCCGGCGTCACGTACCGCCAGCGCTACAGGCGCTGATCGAATTTGTGCGTGAAACGCAGCACCCATGAAAAACCGAAGGCAGTTCATGTGGGCGCCGTCTGGAAGCATGGGGTTGTGAACAGGGTGTTCTGATCATTTGCTATAGAGAGGCAGCTTCTGGCCGATTTCTATCTGTCGCCAGCGGCAGTTCTGGGTCGTTAGCGACCACTGCTCTGGCTAGCCATCCTTATCCTCCCACACGCGGAGGACTTGCCATGAACACCATCGCTACCTGCAGCCGTAAACCCTGGAACAAAGGAAAATTGGTAGGACAGAAAACCCCGCTCCGACTCAGAGATATCTGGGCCATCCGAGTAAGACTTCAAATTGCAGAAAGAACCCGGGATCTGGCTCTCGTCGATCTGGCTATCGACAGCAAGCTTCGAGCCTGCGACTTAACCAAGCTCCGTGTGCGCGACGTTACACATGGCGAGCACGTGTCATCACGAGCCATGGTGATGCAGCAGAAAACGCAACGGCCAGTGCAGTTTGAGATCACTGAGCAAACACGGTCTGCTCTCGCGGCCTGGATACATCAAGCCCAGCTCCGCAACGAGGACTGCCTTTTTCCGAGCCGGTTGCATGCCTCAGACTATCTATCCACTCGTCAATACGCTCGTATCGTCAAAGGCTGGGTAAAAGCCGTAGGCCTTGATCCAGCCATGTATGGCACTCACACAATGAGACGTACGAAGGCATCACTGATCTATCGCAGGACGAAGAACCTGCGGGCGGTTCAACTGTTGCTCGGCCATACGAAGCAGGAGAGCACCGCTCGATATCTAGGGATTGAGGTTGATGACGCTCTGGAGATGGCGGAACAGACCGAGGTTTGACCATGCATAGCGACGGTCGAAGCCAAGCCGTCGCTAACCGGCCATGTGCGGACGCGGCGGACGCAACGGTTTCCGTCTCGGAGAGGAGCCAAATCCAACCGCACTGCCACCACTAGGCGGACGCTATTAGTCGCTGCGCTGACCAACAGCTAACCCAGGCAGTGTGTCGCGCATGATTTACATCAATCTTATTGCAGCAATTACGAGTACGTTGCAGATAACGGTAATCGACGTTAAGCGATGTACCAGCTCCTGTGGAGCGTCGGCGATGGTTGCTCATCGTGCGAAACCATCTATTTGTCGTATGGATTGGGAGCGTGCTCGATGGACCGTGAACTTGTACTTGCGATGGCTGTGCTCGGCTTAGGTTCGATCACGCCAGCCAGCGCGGCGCCTATCAGCGCCACGCTGAAGAAGGCCGACACGCGCGAATTTCCTGACCTGCCTATCGGCACTTTCGTCGCACTTCCTCAGGTCGTGCTTTCAGCGACCCGCGACGACAACATCTACGCCCAGCGTACCGATGAAACCGAAGACACCATCTTCACCCTGTCACCGTCGCTGCTACTGCAATCGGACTGGGAACGGCACGAACTGAGCGTGGATCTCGGCGCCGACCTCGACCGCTATCAGGACGCCGATTCCGAAGACGTGGAGGACTTCTGGTTGGGCCTCGACGGTACCCGCGAGTTGACCGAGCAAACGCAAGTATTCGGGGGCTTACGCCACACCCGCGATCATGAGGATCGCTATGTCCCCGGCGCTGCCTGGCCGGAGTTGCAACGCGAGCCCACCCGCTACGAGCACGATGAAGCATACCTGGGGGGTGCCAGCGAGATCGGCCGCCTGCGTCCTACGACAGCTACGACTACTACAACGCTCGCACCCTCGCCGGCGGTCGCATCGACAATGCCGATCGCAAGCACAACCTGAGTTCGCTAGACGCGGTAAGGGACCGAAGTACATGGGCGACCAGCCCAGCGATGAGGAATCATCGCACCACCCCGACGACGAAGAGCACGAGCGTTGATGCGTCGCCGGTAATATTCAGACGAGGAGATACCCATGAAAAGCATCAAATTCGCCATCGGCCTTTCAATGGCCCTACTATCCGGTGCAGCGTTGGCGCAGTCCTCCGACGTCCAGGGCGCGGCCGGTAACAGCGAGCAGGTCTTCGGCTCGCAGATCATGACCCAGCAAGAACGCCTGGAATACCGCAACCGCATGCGCCAAGCCACCACTCAACAAGAGCGCGAGCAGATTCGCGTCCAGCACCATGAACAGATGCGTGAGCGAGCCAAAGAACGGGGTGTGACGTTGCCGGAAGATCCACCCGCGCGCGGCATGGGCGGCGGCATGGGCGGCGGCGCAGGCGGTGGTATGGGTGGCGGCATGGGTAAAGGGGGAAGCTGAATCGACTTACGAAGTTGGGCGCGCTGAGCCACTTACGGGCGCTTTATTACGGGCGGGCCGTGGGTTCTAGTTTCACCGCGCTACGCCCGTGCTCGCAAAGCGAAGCCCAATTCGCAGCTCGAAGTAAAGGCAGTACTGGTCGAACGCAGCGCCTTTCAGCGTCTGCTTCTGGCCGAGGCTGTGTAAAAACGTTTTTGAGCGCGGCAGGTACTCAAAACCGGACTGAAAGTCGCGCGTCTACGCGAAATCCACATCTGCTGACGTGCCGATAAATTTCAGATTTAACGTAGACGCGCACACTTCAATTTTGACGAAGCGTTTTTACACACTCTGGGCCGATCGCTGCCTTTCGCGAAGAGCAGCTTAGGGTCGATTTTAGCCGGTCACAGAAGGCAGAAATGGGCTATCAGCGACATTACCGTGTCGATCTTTTAGCTTGCTGAAACGTTTCATCACGTTTATAAAAATGGCACAACTCCAAGAAAGGCTGCCGCCATGACCCCGCTCAAACTTTTTGTTGCCATCAGCGCACTGTCCGCTGCCTCCCACGCCATGGCATGGGATTACGTTCTGCTCGACACTGACAAAGCCGCCCAGAGCTGGCAGATCACCAGTCAGCAACTCGGAATAAAAACCGACAAACCCTTCAGCGTTACCTTGCGCACCTTGCACGGCGGTCGGCAGGAGGGCGTCAGCATCGTCGACATCGATAACGGCACGATGAAACTCTCGGTAGTGCCGACTCGCGGAATGAACGTCTTGCAGGCCTCGGTTGGCAATGTACGCATGGGCTGGGATTCGCCGGTCAAGGAAGTGGTCAATCCGTCTTTCATCGAACTCAATGGCCGCGGTGGTCTGGGCTGGTTGGAAGGTTTCAATGAGCTGGTCACCCGCTGCGGATACGAATGGGTCGGCCACCCCGGCGTCGACAACGGCGAACTGCTGACCCTGCACGGTCGGGCCGCCAACATTCCTGCGAATAAAGTCACGCTGCATATCGATGAAAAACCACCGTACGCCATCACCCTGCGCGGCGAGCTGAAAGAGCAGGCGTTCAAGAAGGTCGACTTCTCGGTCGCGACCGAACTGGTCACCGAACCCGGCAGCGTCGTGTTCGCCCTCAACGACACCCTGACCAACAACGGCGACTATCCGAAGGAATACCAGGCGCTGTATCACAGCAACTTCAGCACCCCGTTCCTGGAGCAGGGCGCTCGTTTCGCCGCGCCGGTGAAACAGGTGTCGCCGTTCAACGACAAGGCCAAGGACGATCTCCCCGACTGGCAAACCTACCGCGCACCGACCAGAGACTACGACGAAACGGTGTACAACGTGGTGCCGTATGCCGATGCCAAGGGCGATACGTTGACCGTGTTGCATAACAAGGCCGGCAGCCTGGGCGTTTCGGTCGGCTTCAATACTCAGACACTGCCCGTGTTTTCCCTGTGGAAAAACACCGACACCCAAGGCCAGGGCTATGTCACGGGGCTGGAGCCGGGGACAAGTTTTTCCTACAACCGCCGTTATCAGCGGCCACTGAATCTGGTACCGACAATTGGGCCCAAGGAACACAAGCAGTTCCGCATCAGCTATAGCTTGTTGGCGGATAAGGCGGCGGTGGATAGAGCCTTGAAGCAGGTTAGCGAGATTCAGGATGGGCGGGAGACTGAGGTGCGGCAGACGCCGTTGGTTGATCTTACCAAGGGGTGACACGGGCTGGAGCATTGTCGGCCGATATTGCAGCCCCTCGGCCATGTGTTCGCGTCTGAGCCCGTCGGCTTGTTCAAGGTCCACCAGCAAGCGCGCGACCTTGAGCGGCGATGGGCTGCTCGCAACGATTCGGTCACTGTCTGCGGTTGGCCGATTTCTGCCCGTCACGAACGGCAGAAGTCGGCCAGAAGGAGTCACTGGACACCTCTGCCGTCAGTCGCTAGCCTCAGCCGTCACTGACATTCAGGTGTCTCACATACAGCCAACAGTCAGGAGACGGCACACCTATGGCCTACGAAATCCATATTGTCAGATCGATGGAAATAGCTCTTGAAGAATGGCAATTACTTTGCGCAAGTGATCCATCACTGAAGCTAGAAAACGAGTTGGCTCGCAGAAATCCCGTCACCGGTGAAACCATTGTTTCCAGCGGGAAAAATTCAGCAACTTGGACGTCTCCACTAACACAGCAACAGTATCTCTTTGACTATCGCAGGGGGATGATTTCCTTCGTCTACAGTGATGCGGCAATCATAAAGGCCAAGGAAATTGCGAAAGCACTCGCAGCCAGCGTTGAAGGCGATGAAGGCGAGGCATATTGAAAATATGCTTGATGACGGATGTTCTCTAGCTTCCTATCAGCGAATTTCACCTGCTAGCTGCTGATAGGCCGCTAGGGGCCGATTTCTACCTGTCGCGACCGACAGAAGTTAGCCATCAATCGCCAGTGACTGACCCAGAACCTAGACAGCCATGCACTGACCCGCCGAGGAGCGGGCGCAAGATCATCGCCAGCCGTTTCGGCATTGAGGTTGCCATGCCTGCAATCTCGAGAACCTTGTATTCCGCGGTTTCGCCAAGCCGTCCCAAGGCGATTTGAGGCTGCTGTCGCGGCAGTTATTTCGAATGGCTCTACTGCTAATAGCGTAATGGCAAGTTGCCTTTATTTGCTTTGTCTATCCTCCCACTCGCCTGACCGAGATGCTTTGCCAAGGTCCTCGCGACCACAAGGCTCAAGGTGGTTCGGCACCACGCCTGCAGGTAAGCGTGTGGGGTCGACATAGGGCACGCCCGACGCTTGCGTCGAAACCTTACAAGGAGTTCTCTCATGGCAATTCCTACCACCAGTTGTGACGTCCAGGTGCAAATCTGGGTCGACGACAATGCAGTGACCAATGGCTCCACCGCTGGGGTCTATCTGGTCGATAACCGTATCTCTGCTGGCACCACCCACGAAGGCACCGCCAACCTGAATACTGCTGCGTCCAAAGGCAGCAATGTCTGCTGGCAAGTGTTCCTGATCAATCCCAAGTCGACCTCGCAGGTCTCCATTGCCGCCTTCGGTAACTCGAGCGCCTGGGGCTTCAGTGGCCAGCCGCAAACCGCTTCGGATAACGCGAGCGCGTACACCGGCACCGTGCAGAACGCAGGTACTGCGTCCTACCCGGTATCCCTCAACGTACAGGTGGCGGGCGGCTCCGGTATCACCGTGAAGCTCAACCCCAGCGTGACTGTCTCTGCCTAAGGAAGGAGCACGACAATGAGTGGCCAAAAAAGTACTGCCCAGGTGTGGACGGCTGATTCGCAGGTGCTTGCCGGCATCGCCAATCCGCAAACCGCAATCACCATTGCCATCGATACCGCATATGTACTCGGCACTGGTGGCGGGAACATTTCCACCGGTGTGTACATGTTCGACAATCGTCTGAGCAATGACAGCAGCGGCGAAGGAACGCTGGAACTGCGCACCCACTGCAACATCGGGGACTACCTCGGCTTCGAGGTGGTTCCGATCGATCCGAACGCTGGCGACACGGTGTCCATCACTGGCTTCCAAATTTCCCAGGGCAGTGTGTTCGGCAGCGATGGCTACCCGATGCAAGTCGGTGCCGCGGGTAACTATTGGGTGGGCCTGGCTCGCAACGCATCGTCTCAGACCACCTACCAGATCCAGGTCAAGGTGACCTCTGGAGGGCTTCGGCCATCGACACGTTTCATCCAATGGGACCCCTACATTGGTACGAACTGATTAGCTGAACCCGCGGAAGGAGCGTGGCTCCTTCCGTCCCCTCCCCCTAATAGCGCCTAGTTCCCAGACACCTTTGAATGACGTCTTTTGGCGGTGGATTCAAGCAGTTACGACAGGCAGAAAACAGCCAGAAACAACCCTTCGACGTGGCTACAAAACCAGAGGGGGTTTACTCATAACCGAGATGCGCTCCAAGCCCAGCTTCAACAGTTCCTTACGTAGCAGCGCGCGCTCAAGCACAGCCATTCCGGCATGCCATTCGATCGACAGCAATTGGCTCAACTTTTGTTGACTGACCAAGGGCTCAGCCAGAAAGTAGCTTCTGCACTCGCGGATGCTGATGACGTTCAACAGCCAGTCGCCCCCCTGCGCCGTCAACCAGTGACCGATCGTTGAACGATGCGTTCGGATCAGCGCACTGGCATCCCACACCGCCATCTGCGCAAAAACCTGCGGCAGGTTGCTATCGGCTTTCAGCCGCTTCATATCCACCGCCAATGCGCCAATCAGGTCCGACTCGATAGTGGCTTGGCACTCGGCGAAATACCGCTCGGGCCAGTCCGCTTCCAGTTTCGCCCGCTGTGCGAGGGTTTCATAAGCCCGAATATCCGATTGGGTGGTCAACTGCCCGGTGAAATTCAGGGTGTTGTCCAGAATCGCCGTGGCCAGCAACACCGCACTTTTTTTGCTGATCAGCGGCAACAGCTCTGCCGACTCCCAACGCTGAAAAATCAGAGTCGCCGCTGCGCCGATCGGCAGGATGTCCGCCGCAGATCCGAGCTTCTGCGCCCAATAGTTTTCAAAGCCTGGGTGATGGTCAATGACCTCCACCACCTGTTCAAGCACCACCGCCGGGTCGAAATGTTGGTAGTCGGAGACATCCACCAACACGAACTCATCACCCGCCCTCGGCAGATAATCGTCCAGAGAGGATTGCCATCCGAGCACGGTCTTGGAGATGCTGGCATTGAGCGGGGCGCTACTGACGGCCCGAGCATCAACGCCCTGGAGATTCAACAGCTCGGCGTACGCAATGCAACAAGCATACGCGTCGATGTCCAGGTAGGCCGAGCCTGAGGTCACCACCTTCATGACACGTGGGCCACAGCGTGAGCTGCCGAGACAGTCGAAGGCCGCTTCAGCGCTTGGGCGATCCCCTCCAGAAACCGCTCATACGCCAATTGACACGGTTCTTCGTCGATGGAAATGCGCAGCGTGGCCGCGGCTGTTTGCGACAGAATCTTCGTCAATACACTGGATGGGATTTTGCACCCACCCCCACCACTCTCAGACTTATCCATGCGCTGACAAAACATCGACATTAAAATCAATTTTCCATATTTAAAACAGCGTATTAGCGCACTGAAACACTCGGTTTCGTCCTATTTTCCGGCGACCAAACTCGCATGGGTTCATTGCAAGAACATGACAAAATAAAGGCATTTTGAAGACCGGCGAATGTGAGTGCGTAATGCGGTATGAACCATTCACGGAGGGCTGCACACCGTTGAAGTCGTTGGGGACTATTCGCTCACCAAATGGATTACCGTCTTGCCCTTGCCGCGACCTTCCGCGACCTGGCGAAACGCTTCGTTGACTTCATTCAGTCCAAATGGCTGCTGATCTATCCGGATCGTCAGTTGCCCGGCATTTGCCAGCGCGGCGGCCTCGCGCAGGATAGCCCCGTGGTTTTCGCGCCCCTTGCCTGTGAGCAACGGCGTCAGAGTAAATACGCCCGAGTAGGTTGCGCTTTTAAACGACAGCGGCGCGAGGCTGTGCTGCCCCCAACCCAGGCAGCTCAGTACGTGCCCGGTATAAGGCTTCACTGCCTTGAACGCCGCATCCAGGGTGCTGCCTCCCACCGTGTCGTAGACGATGTCGAAACCTTCCCCCGCCGTATGCTGCTCGACATAGTCATCTACGCGCTGCGCACGGTAGTCAATAGCCGTTGCACCCAGTGAGCGAATGAAGTCGAGACTCGCCGCCGAACCGGTGGCATAGACTTCGGCACCGCGAGCCTTTGCCAGTTGCACAGCCACTTGGCCGACCCCGCCTGCGCCGCCATGAATCAGCACACGTTGACCCGCACGGACATTGGCGCGATCCACCAACCCTTCCCACGCAGTAATGAATACCAAAGGCAATGCGGCCGCCTCACGCATGTCGAGTCTGTGCGGCTTTAACGCGATCAGACGTGCATCCACAGCAATGTACTCGGCCATAGTGCCCTGGGCGCCGCCGATCCCGCCGGCCATACCGAAGACTTCCTGGCCAGGGGTGAAGCCTTCAACCGCCTCGCCCAGTCCGATGACCGTTCCGGCGAGGTCCAGGCCGAGTACTGCCGGCAGCGCCTGACGGGCGTGGGCGCCTGCGCCGATCGCGATCTTGGTATCGAGAGGATTGACTCCCGCGGCGTGAACCCTGATCAGGACCTGCCCTTTACCTGGAACAGGGCGAGCGATGTGGCGGACGGTCAGAGGGACCTGGGCAGATTCGGCGATAGCGGCAAGCATGGTGTGATTCATGACGCAAACCCTATGATTGAATGGACGCTTACAGGTTGCCGCGCTTTCATTGTTCCGATAAGAAACTGAATTTGCATATGACTTATTCCACAAAGAGGCCTAATTGCCGATGGACCTGTTCGACAACATGCACATCTTTGTACGCGTCGTGGAGCGCGGGTCGTTTTCTGCGGTAGCTCGAGAGCTGAACATGGGGCAGCCGGCAGTGAGCAAGCAAGTCCGCGCACTGGAACAGTATCTGGGCGGGCCATTGTTCGCCCGCAGCACCCGGCACCTGGCCCTGACCGACCAGGGCCAACGCTTCTACAGCCACTGCCAAGAAATTCTCGGCCACCTCGAAACCGCCACGCTTAGCTTTGCCTGCGGCCAGGAGCAGATCGCAGGTCCCCTGAGAGTAACGGCACCGGTCAGTTACGGGAGGTTGTGCATAGCGCCGCTGGTAGGGACTTTTCTGCAGCGCTATCCCGAGGTCCGGATTGACCTGCGGCTGAGCGATTACAATGAAGACCTGCTCAAGGAAAACATCGACCTTGCGATCCGGATCGGGGCGGTCAAGAGCGAGGGATTGGTGGCAATGTCTCTGGGTACCAGCACGCGGCGGGTCTATGCCGCGCCCGCCTATCTGGACCTACACGGTCTGCCACGCGAGCCCGATGACCTGACAAGCCACAACTGCATCGGTTTCACGTTGCTGGAGCACTATGACACCTGGCACTTCAAGCACGGTGCAGGGGAGTTCGATGTGGCAATCAAAGGCAACGTCACCAGCAACAGCAGCGATGCCATCCGTGAAATGGTCCTCTGCGGCCTGGGCATTTCTCTTTCTCCAGAATGGCTGTTCGCAGCTGACGTCGAACAAGGCAACGTTCGTAGCGTGCTCAACGATTATCAGAACACCGCGCTGCCTGTAAGCGCCGTGTTCAGTCGTGAGCGGCGACATTCAGCGCGGACGATGGCGTTCATCGATTTTCTCCGGGCACACCTGTGAGGGTTTCCACACTGAGCCCAGGACCATGATCATTCCTGCGATTGCGCCACCAATCGGTTAGACGTCATCCCCTAGTGTGCTGGAGCCATTCCTTCGGGCTTGCACCAACTTTGCGCCGAAAAGTACGGGCTAACGCAGACGGACTTTCATAGCCAACCTCATCGGCAATCAACGCGATGGGGCGCCCTTCACGCAGGCGTTTCTGCGTCAAGCTGATTCGCCAGTTCGCCAGATAATCTGCTGGGGTACTACCCACCGTCTCGCGAAAGTGCGCAGCAAAGCTGGCGCGTGACATACCTGAGCGATCCGCCAATTGCGCCACGGACCAATTGCGCTGTGGTTCGTTGTGGATGCCTACAAGCGCGCGGGACAGCTGAGCATTAGCCAATCCGGCCATCATCCCTGACGCAATGCTACGACTAGCGATGAGGTGGCGAAGCAGCTGAATCACCATCAGCTCGAACAGACGATTGAGGATGACATCACGGCCACACTCGTCGCCGAAGGCTTCTTCAAATAGCCAGTCGAGGGTGCCACTCAGCCCCTGCAGTTCACGAAGTGGCTTGATGATGAAGTCCGGTAAAGCCAGAGTCAGGGGATTATTCGCCCCGCCATCAAATTGCAAGGTTGCACAGACCAACTCCGCTTCATCTGCTTCGATCGCCAGCAACTGATGCTCCTGCGGGCGCACCGCCAGAATCAGGCTGGGTTCCGTCAACTCAATGAGCTGGCCGCGCTTGTCCCTTAGGGCCAGGCGTCCCGAACGCAGTAAATGTGCGTGTCCGAAACTGCCCTGCCCATAGAGGTTGGTTGTTCCGCAAAAACCACCCTGGTGAAACGTGGACGCATGCAGATTGAAGTGTTTAAGCAGTGTCGATAATCGGTCCATGGCTCGCTCAAATTTAGACGATCTGTTGCATAAGTTCGACGATCTGGATCCGAAAGGAAAGTCTGCCTCCCTAATATTGACACCAGGCTTGATCGACAAGCCGGCTAATCAATCTACTGGAGAATTACCATGACTCGTATCGCTGCTCTCTCGCTGGACCAAGCCCCTGCTGGCTCGCGCGCTGCTCTTGAAGGTATCCAAAAAGGTCTTGGGTTTATTCCCAACGTATTTAAAACCCTGGCTCACTCCCCGGCCGCATTGAGTGGTTACCAGAGCCTCGCTCAGGCCTTGGGTAAAACCTCACTGAGTGCCGTTGAGCGTGAGGTCGTTGCCCTCGCTGCGTCAGAGGTCAACGGTTGCGACTACTGCGTGGCCGCACATGCATTCTTTGGTGCCAAGGCTGGCTTGAGCGAGGAGGCCGTTGGCAAAGCACGCATGGGCACACTCAGCGCGGTCGCGGCTCTGGCGCATCAAATCACCGAAAGCCGCGGACAATTGAGTGATGCCCAGATCACCGCAGCGCACAACGCCGGTCTTACCGATAGCAAGATCGTGGAGGTGGTGGCACAGATCACGCTGTTAACCCTGACCAACTATTTGAACAACATCGCCGCTACCGATATCGACTTCCCGCCATCGTCAAACTAACGGCTATTTCCGTAGCAGTTTCCAGCACCTGCAATACCAAGGTCAGCCCTTGCTGCTGACCTTGAAGGCCTGGCGGCGATTCATGACGCTCAAAGGCCCCATCAGTCAGACCTGCCGAAAGCACATCCTCGCCATGCCCTCCGCTAACCATCGAGATTTCTCACTTAATCATTGCTCATTTTTGAGTTAGCTTAAGCCTGAATTCAAGATAATGTTTAGCGCACTCTAAGCAAACACCCTTAATTACGGTAGCTTCCCTGATTTTTTTCAAGATAACCTTTCGGCCGGCTTGAGATATCTTTCCATATGCCTGGACTTGCCCCTATCAAACCGGACACCAACTCCCCGTTAAATTGATGCTGCTGCCAAGCGCCTAAACTCTCTTGGTGACCGATATTTCAGCGCGCTGTGCGGATGCTGCTCGTTGTAATGCTCGAAGGCAATCGTCAGATTGCGCAGCGCCGTTTCTCGATCCGGTTTGGGCATATGCGCAACGTAATCACGCTTGATCGTCTTCACGAAGCTCTCTGCCATACCGTTGCTCTGGGGGCTTCGCACCGGTGTAGTTACCGGCTGTAAGCCGATCTGGCGAGCAAACAGACGCGTCTGCTCGGCGATATAAGCCGAGCCGTTATCGCTCAGCCACTGCACCGGTGTGCTTGGCAGTTGATCGCCAAAACGCTTCTCCACGCTTTCCAACATCAAGTCTCGGATGTCATCACCGCTGTAGCCTGTTGGGCTGGCGACCCAGCCGATGGCTTCTCGGTCACAGCAGTCCAGAGCAAAAGTTACACTCAACTTCGCACCATCGTCACAGCGGAACTCGAAGCCGTCCGAGCACCAACGAGTGTCGCTGGTTTGAACGGCGATGCGGCCTTCATGCCGGCGTTGCACGCCAGGTTGCTTGATGCGTCGTTCCAGCAACAGATTGTGGTCGCGCATGACGCGATAGACCCGCTTTACGTTGATCGGTGGCCGCGACCGGGTTTCACGTTCGCGGCGTAACAAGCCCCAAACGCGGCGGTAGCCATAGCTTGGTAGCTCGCTGACTTGCTGCTTGATCTCAGCGACCAATTCCGTATCGTTCACGAGCCGAAGTCGCCGTACTTTGGGCGATACCGATTGCTTGATTCGAACCGTTAGTTGCGAGCGCGACACACCGAGACATTTGCTGACCAGTTTCACTGGTCGTCCCCCGGCAACAAGGGTGAGTGCGCAATCCATTTTCGCGACCGCGCAATCTCCACGGCCTCTTTTAGGACTTCGGCTTCCATCGTCTTCTTGCCCAGCATCCGCTGCAATTCGCGGATCTGCTTGAGCGCATCGGTCAGTTCCGACGCCGGTACAACGGCTTCGCCAGCACTGACCGCCGACAGACTTCCGTCCTGGTACAGCTTGCGCCACAGGAACAGCTGATTGGCGTTGATGCCGTTGCGTCGGGCCACCACGGACACGCTTTGCCCCGGCTCAAGACTCTCGCGAACCATGGCCAGCTTCTGGTCGGTGCTCCAGCGGCGTCGGCGTTCCTGGCCGAGCAGCTCACCACCCTTATCGTTGCTGTTAGTCATAAACATACCCGTTTGCCTATCCCTTATCGTAAGGGGGAAACGGTGTCCTGTCTTTCATGGGGCTCGTTCAATGCCTACATTTATCCATCACGACCTTGAGCTTCTCAATCCGTCCTTTGACTCGGACCTTGTCGATGTACTGAGCGAACTGGAGCATCTGCGTCGCCTAAGGCTTGAAGGTGATACGCCGCCGCAGGTGTTCTACCAACTCAAATCGCTTTTCCATGCACTGGAAAGCCTCGGTTCTGCCCGCATAGAAGGCAACCACACGACGTTGGCGGACTATATAGACAGCAAGGTCGAAGGTAAGGCCCAGGACACGGACCCGTTGCGCGAGGTGGCCAATATTGAAAAGGCGATGGACTACATTGAGCGGATCATGGCGCCCGGCGCAGCGCTGACCGAGCAGATGATTCGAGAGCTGCACGCGATGACCGTCGACGATCTGGTGCGTGAGGGCGACAAAACGCCCGGAGCCTATCGCAGTGGAGAGGTCAGAATATCTCAGTCTGATCACCAGCCTCCTGACTTCATCCACGTTCAAGCGTATATGCAGGAACTTGTCGCATTCGTGAATCACGAAGCTCCCCCGAAATACGACCTCATGAAGGTTGCGCTCGCTCACCATAGATTTGGATGGATACATCCATTCGACAATGGCAATGGCCGCGTGGTCAGGCTGCTAACCTACGCACTCCTGATCAAGTATGGTTTCAACGTCAACGCCGGCGGCCGTGTCCTGAATCCTACGGCCGTATTCTGCAACGATCGCGAGCGCTATTACGCAATGCTTGCCACCGCCGACAAAGGAACAAAGGACGGACTGGAGGCGTGGTGTACCTACGTGCTGGAAGGGGTTCGTGAGGAGCTGGAGAAAGTCGATCGCCTCACAGACTACGCATACCTGACCAAATGCATACTCGTGCCTGCCGTGGCCTTCGCACGCGAACGCAAATGGATCACGGAGACAGAGGAAGCGGTGCTGTTGGCCGCAATAAAACTGAAGGTCGTAAAATCGGCAGATGTAGCAGCCGTACTCCCACAGCAGTCTAGCAATCAACGGACTTACCTGATCAAAAAGCTGGTGGACCAAGGGATGCTTCTACCGCTGAACGCCGGCGCGAGGCAGTACACGATCGGTTTTTCCAACAACTATCTCATTCGAGGTGTAATCAAGTCCCTCAGGGAGCAAGGCTTCATACCTGAGCCGCAGGAAAGACCCTGAGCATCGATTAAAAACCGAATGAGCGGAAATCCCCCGCCGCTGTGCAGCAGTCTATGACGCCCCTCAAGAAGCCCGCCTCCTGCGGGCTTCGTTGTTTCTGGCGGTCGCTCCTTGCCCCCTTTACCTTCCTCCGTCGCAGTAAACAGGCTCTTCGCATCTCAAGGTTTACCAGGCTCCAGCCGATACGCTTCCACAGTCCCCGCAAAAGACCTAGCGAACTCAATACGCCATGAATAAAAGCCTTCGTTTCAGTCATAAAATTCTTTTGGCCGTGTCGCTGATAGTGATGCTCGCCTTCACCCTGTTCACGCTGTACAACGACTATCTACAACGCAATGCCACCCGCACCAGCCTGGAAAACTATTTGGCTGAAATGGGTGAGTCGACCTCCACCAATATTCGCAACCTGCTGGAGGGGCGGATCAATCTGGTGACGAACCTGGCGCAGAACATTGCCAGGGAGCCTGCCAATGCCGAGACGCTGATGGATGAAAGCGTCCTGACCTCAAATTTTCTCACCGACTACCTAGGCAAGGTCGACGGCAGCTTCAGTATTCGTCCGGACACCAAGATGCCCGATGGCTATGACCCGCGCTCCCGGGCTTGGTACAAGGACGGTATGAACGCCAGCGGCGCCATGCTGACTGAGCCTTATATCGATATGGCCACCAACAAGATGGTCATTGGTGTCATCAGCAAGGTTTCCAGCAACATCGGCGTGGTCGGCGGCGATCTGGCGCTGGATGGCCTGGTGGAAATCATCAACTCGTTGAACTTTGGCGGCATGGGCTATGCCTTCCTGGTCAACGATCAGGGCAAGATCCTGGTCCATCCGGACAAAGCGCTGGTGATGAAGTCGCTTTCGGATTTGTACCCTACACACACACCGAAACTTTCCGGCGAGCTGACCGAGGTCCAGTTCAACGGGCAAGCCCGCTTGCTGACCTTCGCACCGATCAAAGGTCTACCTTCGGCCAACTGGTACATCGGCCTGTCTATTGATAAAGACAAGGCTTACGCAACGCTGAGCAAGTTCCGCTATTCGGCGGTGATTGCCACCATCGTTGCGGTGGTCATCATCATCGTCCTGCTGAGTCTGCTGATCCGCGTACTGCTCCAACCGCTGCACGCGATGACCCGCGCAATGGAGGACATTGCCCAAGGCGAAGGTGACCTCACCAAACGCCTGGTCATCCACACGCATGACGAGTTCGGCATGCTGGGCAATGCGTTCAACCGTTTTGTCGAACGTATTCACACCTCGATCCGAGAGGTCTCGTCGGCGACCGAGCACGTCAACGAAGTGGCAATGCGCGTGGTCAGCGCCTCCAACTCATCCATGCTCAACTCCGACGAACAGGCTAGCCGAACCAACAGTGTGGCCGCCGCCATCAACGAACTGGGGGCCGCGGCTCAGGAAATAGCCCGTAATGCGGCTGAGGCCTCGCACCAGGCCAGCGACGCGCGCGGGATGGCCGAGCAGGGTCAGCAAGTGGTGGAGCGCAACATCGGTGCAATGAATCAGCTGTCGGAAATGCTCAGCGCATCGAGTACGAATATCGAGTTGCTGAACAGCAAAACGGTGAATATCGGGCAGATCCTCGAAGTGATCACCAGCATCTCCCAGCAAACCAACCTGCTGGCGCTCAACGCGGCCATCGAAGCCGCCCGGGCGGGTGACGCCGGGCGTGGGTTTGCCGTGGTGGCTGATGAAGTGCGCAACCTGGCGCACCGCACCCAGGAGTCGGCGCAACAGGTGCAAACGATGATCGAGGAGCTGCAAGTCGGCGCCCGGGATTCGGTCAACACCATGGGCGAAAGCCAGCGCCACAGCCTCGACAGCGTAGAGATCGCCAACCAGGTCGGCGAACGCTTGAACAGCGTGACCCAGCGCATCGGCGAGATCGATGGGATGAACCAGTCAGTCGCCACCGCCACCGAGGAGCAGACCTCGGTGGTGGAGTCGATCAACATGGACATTACCGAGATCAACACGCTCAATCAGGAAGGCGTGGAAAACCTGCAATCGACCCTGCGCGCCTGCGCCGACCTGGAACAGCAGGCGGCACGCTTGAAGCATCTGGTGGGCAGTTTCCGTATCTGACCGGTTCCAGGCACCGATCCATAGACGTCCACGGCCGCCTATGAATCCCCAAGAAGCCCGCCTCGCGCGGGCTTTTTGTTGCTGCCATGCCACCGATGGCGCGGTTACAGCATGCGCAAATCCAGCGGGTATTCGACGATGACCCGCAGCTCGTCAACGTTGGCGTCGTAGTTACCGAAATCGCCTCCCACCCGGTGCGTCGCTTGCAGTACTTGGAGCTTCAGGTCCTTTGCCGGGCCGCTCTGAACGATGTAGCTCGCCCAGAAATCACGCTCCCAGTGCTTGCCGTCACTGACGCTGTTGAACGCCGTGTAGCCGCCCGTTGCTCGCGTGCCATCAATGTTGTCACCGCGCAGGTAACGGCCCGTGAGGCTCAGCCCCGGCAGCCCTAACCCGGCGAAGTCATAGGTATAACTGGCCTGCCAGGAGCGTTCGTTGGGGTTGTTGAAGTCTGACCATTGGGAAGCGTTGTCGAGTTCCAGGTCGTAGGTGTTCCACACATAGTCGAACGGCGAGTCACCGCGCACTTGCTCGTATGCCAGCAGAAAACGGTTGAATCCGACATTCAGCCCCAGGTGCGTGCTCCAGCTGTCGTTATCGATCTTACCCAGCAGGGCGTCGCCACTGTCGCGGGTGCGATAGTAATTGAGCCCCGTATCCCAAGTGATGGTGGGGGTCAGCCGTTGCTTGAAGTCGACCCGGGCGAAGGACTGGTTCCAGACGTTATCCAGGCGGCTGGTGTGCAGTTTGAAACTCCAGTTGTCGTTGAAGCGATAATCCGCACCGATGTACTGCACATTATCCGCCCCGGTCAAGCGACCACCGTAGACCGTGCCCAGGTCACCGCTATGGTTGACGCCGCTGCGATCGCTGGACGCCGTCAGTTTGCCGCCCTCGATCTTCAAGCCGGCGATGGAGGTGTTGTCGAAGATCAGACCGGTCAGGGTTTGCGGCAACAGGCGGATATCACCGGCATGGAGTACCGGGCTGGTCGGGGACACATCGCCGTATTTGACCACCGTATCGAACGCCCGCACCTTGACCGCGCCACCGGCCTTGCCCCACTCATCCTTGGGCTCGCCGTTGTTATCGCCTTTGCGCGGAATCAACCCCGGCCCGCCGACACCGTTGCCCACCACGCCATCACCGCCGTCGAGCTTGACCCCGAACTGCCCGTAAGCATCGACCCCGAACCCCACGGGGCCCTGGGTAAAGCCGGATTCGAAGCGCCCGATGACCGAATGGGCCCATTCCGCCCGGCGGCTCTGGCGCGCCCCCGTGTGAGGGTTGGTTGCACTGCTGCCATTACGGAAATCCTGACTGAAATAGAAGTCCCGGTTGAGAATGTTCAAATGGCTATCTTCAATAAATCCATTTTCATTTTTATCACTGGCGGCCCATGAATAACCGGGCGCGGTAACGGCAAAAAACGCAGACAAAGCAGCTACTTTACGCATGTTGTTCTCTTCAAACTGTTAAGGAGGGAGGGCGGCAAAAAATGCTGATCCTGCCTTAACATTCCGAAAATCATGCCAATACAACAAATACTTATATTTCAATTAGTTAAATAAAGTTATCCACTATTTATCGCATGTATTAATCCGCACTTTGCGCGTCCGCTGTTGCACTGCAAACACTTGGCACAAGTTGAACTTGTGCTGTCGCCTATACAAAAAAAAAAGGAAAGGCTTGTGGCCTTTCCTTTGTGTTACGCCGCGCAAGGCGAGGATCGACTGTTCGTAGAAAACAACGACCCGCTCGCCCCCTCGACAAGGGAGGGTTGGCTTGCAGACTCTGGCTTAACGGACCTTATTGCTCCTGGCTGCAATTGCGCGGGCTGATGCCTTTTTCCTTGGCGTACTGGGCCGCGGAAGCCTCGATGATCGGCCGCAGCAACGCACGGTCGGCCTGGACCCAGTCGCTGATCAGGTTCCAGCGCTGGCCGTCCCATTGCTGAAAGCGCACCGCGCCGCCGCCTTCATGATCGGCGCACGACAACTTCAACGGTTGCACCAGGCCCTTGGCGCCCAATGCCTGCAACCGCGCATCGTCGAGGTTCAGGTGTTCGAAGCCCCAACGCACCTGCTCGCCGGTCAACTGCTTGGCGCCGTATTTGGCCTGCGCAAGGCGCACGGCTTCGACGTTGAGAATGCCGTTCACCACACCGAGGTTGTAGTACACCGTACCGAAACGCTTCGGATCGGCCAGGTTACCCTTGCCGGCGTCCACCACGCTTTGCTTGATGCCCTGCAGCACCGGGAAATCCGTCCCGGATGGGTGCGTGGTAATGGAAATGAAGCCCTTGGCGGCCGCGCCTGCCGGCACCACGTCCTCTTCCGAGTTGCTCCAGATGTTGCCGATGATGTGATCCACCGGGTAACCGACCTTTTGCGCCGACTTCAGCGCCACCGGATTCATCACCCCCCAACCGCGCAGGATCACCCAGTCCGGCTTGAGGCGACGGATATTGAGCCACTGCGATTGCTGCTCGTTGCCGGGGTGCGGCACTTCCAGCAGGGTCAGTTCGAAACCAGCGTTTTTCGCTAGGGTTTCCAAGACGCCATTGGTTTCCTTGCCATACGGCGAGCCGTGGTACAGCACGGCGATTTTCTTGCCTTTGAGTTTGTCCGCCCCACCTTCGCGCGTGCCGATGTAGTTGATGATCGCCGAGACTTCCGAATACGGGTTGAGCTGCAGCGGGAACACGTAAGGGAACACGCTACCGTCGGTGGAATCGGTGCGGCCGTGGTTGATGGTGATCAGCGGCAATTTGTCGGCCGTCGAACGGTCCAGCGTCGCGTAGGCGATGCCCACCGACAGCGGGTTGGTCGCGGCGGCTGGCGCGCCGTTGAGGCCGCCTTTGAGGCGCTCGTAGCATTCGACGCCCTTCTCCACCACATACTCGGTTTCGCACTCGCTCCAGGTCAGCTTGACGCCGTTCACCCCACCCTTTGCGTTGATGTATTGCAGGTAGTCGATAAACCCGCCGAAGAAGCCGGTGCCACCGGCGGCGTAGGGGCCGACCCGATAGCTCTGCAAGGGGAAGTACTGTTCGTTGTCGGCGTGAGCGCCGGCACTGAGCCCGGCGGTGATCAAGGCCAGGCCCAATAGCAGGCGGCGCAGCGGTGTGCGGAGAGTCATGAAGGCAGTTCCTCGTGAACGAAGGATGGGGGTCAGGGATGAGAACAATCAGTAACGCAGCGGCCAGATCCGCGCCCGTTGGCGAAAGCGTTGCCACAGTCGGGCCAGACCCTCGGGTTCCTTGATCAGAAAAGCGATGATCAACGCGCCAAAGAGCATTTTCTGCAGGTTTTCCAACTGGCCGGAATCGATCAGCCCACCGGGCAACAGCCCGAAGAGGTTGGCCAGCAGAATCGGGAACAGCACGATGAAAGCGGCGCCCAGGACATTGCCGAGCACACTGCCCAGGCCGCCGATAATGATGATGAAGAGCACTTGAAACGAGCGGCTGAGATCGAAGCCGTGGGGCTCCACCGTGCCCAGGTAGGCAAACGCCCACAGCGAACCGGCAACCCCCAGGTAGAAGCCACTGATGGCAAACGCCAGCAGCTTGGCCTTGAACAGGCGGATGCCGATCACAGAGGCTGCGGTGTCCATGTCGCGCACGGCCATCCAGTTGCGGCCCAACTCGCTGCGCACCAGGTTTTTGCCCAGCCAGAACAGCACCACGACCACCGTCAGGGTCAACAGATAACGCCCACGGGGCGAACTGAAATCCAGCCCCGCGATCAGCAGCGGTGGCGAGGTGATGACCCCGGAAGCGTTGTCGTTGGTGAACCAACTGAACCGGGTCAGCACCCACTCCACCACGAACTGCGCGGCCAGGGTCGCCACCAGCAGGTAAAAACCCTTGATCCGCAGGCTCGGCAGCCCGAAGGCCACGGCCACCAGCGCAGCGATCACCCCGCCCAGCGCGAAACTCACCAGCAACGGCAAACCCGGCACGCGCAATTGCAGGTTGTAGGCCGCGAACGCACCCACCGCCATGAACGCCGCCGCCCCGAGGGACAACTGCCCGGCATAACCGGTCAACAGGTTCAGCCCCAGCCCCGCCAGGGACAGCACCAGCAGCGGCAGCAGAATCGCGCTGAACCAATAGTCATTGCCCAGCCAGGGCACCGCAATGAAGGCAAACCCCAGCAGCAGCCACAAGCCCACGCGGTCCTGGCGCAAGCGGAACGTGCGCCGTTCCATCGCATAAGAGGTGCTCAGTTGACCGGCTTCTCGATAAAGCATGGAGGCATTCCTTGAAAGAAAATCAGACCCGTTCGATCGCCCGCTCGCCGAACAACCCGGCAGGCCGCACCAACAGAAACAGCAAGGCGAGGACGTAAGGCACCCAGTTTTCGATGCCGCTTCCGATGATCGGGCCGAGGTAAATCTCCGCGACTTTTTCTGCCGCGCCGATGATCAGCCCGCCGACAATCGCCCCGCCGATGGAGGAAAAACCGCCGATGATCAACACCGGCAAGGCCTTGAGCACCACCAATGACAAGGAGAACTGCACCCCGAGGCGAGCGCCCCAGAGCAACCCGGCCACCAGCCCGACAAAACCCGCCACCGCCCAGACCAGCGCCCAGATGCGTGGCAGGCGGATGCCAATCGCCAGGGACGCCAACGGATCGTCGGCAACCGCGCGCAGCGACAGACCGACGCGGGTCCGGTTGAACAGCAGCGACAGGGCGATCACCAGCGTGGCGGCCGTTCCGGCGGCGAACAGGTCGAACTGCGAAAGCAGCATGCCGCGGATTTCCAACGGCTCGTCGGCAATGCCCAATTCCAGACCATGGACTTGAGCGCCCCAAAGAAACTGCGCAAACCCTTCGATCAGGTAGGACAGCCCGAGCGTGGCCATGAACAGGATGATCGGTGCGCGATTGACCAACGGTCGCAGCACCATTTTTTCGATCAGCAGCGCCAGGACAACCATGCTCGCCAGGGTGATGACAAAGGCCCACACGAACGGGAAACCGCGTTCGAGCAGGCTGACAAAGGTCAGCGCGGCGAACAGCACCATCGCCCCCTGGGCGAAATTGAACACCCCGGAGGCCTTGTAGATCAGGACAAAACCAATCGCCACCAGGGAGTACATGACGCCCGCCAGCAGCCCGCCAATCAGCACTTCGAAGAAAAATTGCATGTTCAGTGGCTCTCCGCGCGGGAACGCCGCGTGCCCAGGTAAGCAGCGATCACATCGGGGTTGGCGCGCACTTGCTCGGGCGTGCCATCGCCGATTTTGCGGCCGTAATCGAGCACCACCACGTGGTCGCACAAGCCCATGACCACCCCGATGTCGTGCTCGATCAGCACCACGGTGGTACCGAACTCGCGGTTGATGTCGCGGATGAATTGGCTCATCTGGCCCTTCTCTTCAGCGTTCATACCGGCCATGGGTTCATCCAGCAGCAGCAACCGGGGCTGCGCAGCCAGGGCGCGGGCCAGCTCGACGCGTTTCTGCAAACCGTAAGGCAGCGTGCCCACCAGCACATGGCGCCAGGGGTGGATGCGCAGAAACTCGATGATGTGTTCGGCGTGAAGGCGCTGCTCGTCGTCCTCGCGAGGCGCACGGCCCAGGCGCAGCATCTGCTCGACCCAACTGCTGCGGCGCTTGAGGTTGCGGCCGGTCAGCACGTTGTCGAGCACGCTCATGCCCTTGAACAGCGCGATATTTTGAAAGGTCCGCGCAATACCGCGCTCGGCGGCCTGGTGCGGGCGCATGCGCCGCCGGGCCTGTCCGGCATAGGTGATGCTGCCGCTCTGGGCCTGGTAGACACCATTGATCACGTTGAGCAGCGAACTTTTGCCCGCGCCGTTGGGGCCGATCAATGCACAGATTTCCCCGGCCTTCACGGCGAAGCTGATGGAGGTGATGGCCTTGACGCCCTTGAACGACAGGGAGATGTCATCGAGCCGCAGTAATTCGGATTCAGTGGTTGCGCTCATGGGGCTCGTCAGACGGAGTGAGAAATCAGGTGGGTGTGGGCCTCGGCACGTTCCGGCCGGGCGGAAGGTTCCTGCCAGGCGCCCGGATGGATGCCCAAAGCAGCAAAGAAAGCGGCGCTCTCTTGGCTCAGCGCGGGCCCGACCAGCAACGGCACGCGCAGGCGGCTCATGCCCAACACATCGAGCAAGGGTCTGCGGACCAGCCAGTAGCCGAGCCAGCGGCGCAAACCCTGGGCATCCGGCGTCATTGCCCAGCGGTACACCCGATGCGCGAGCGTGCCGGGCAACGGCAGGCGCTCTCGGGCCCACAGCTCCAGACGGGCATAGGACTCGCGCGTGCCCAGCACCAGGGTTGGCCCCAATTCACGGCGATCGGTGTCGCGCGTGGCCATGGCCTCCGGGAAATTCAGGCAGAACCCGGCGCAGAGCCAGGGCGCCAGCAGGTAACGCGCCTGACCGCTGGCGGCGAACACGCGGGCGGCCAAGGCTTCTTCAGCGCCGCTCAGTTGCTCGCGCGCCACCAGCTTGCGTGCGCCCCCCAGCAATTGCGCATGGCTCAACCGCAGGGAAGGCCCATGCGTATCGGCATGGAACACGAAGGCGACGGCTGCGGAATCAGTGGCGCAGGCCGGCGGTTCCGCCGCCACGCCAGCGGACAAATCGGCGTAAGCGCTCAACCCCTTCCCGTCACCGGCGTTCAGACCGCGCCCGTCGAGGAACAGCAATACCGGAGGCGCACGATCGGCATGACCGACCTGTTGCACCGCCTCCAGGGTTTCGGCCAGCACGAAGCTCGGGCGCAGCCGGGCCAGCAATGCGCGGTTGTCGCGTTCGGGGTCCAGCAGGGTGACGCTGCCGCCCAGCCACTGCGCGGCCAGGGCCAGTAACAAGGCTTCGGAACGGGCCTGGCTGATGATCAGTAAATCGTCGTGGCGACTGAACCCGCGCTGATGCAGGGCTGCCGCCAGGCGGCTGACGTCCTGCGCCAACTCGCTCCAAGTGCGCGCATGCCAGATGCCCAGGCGCTTGTAGCGCAGGGCAATCGCCGCACCTCGGGCCTGGGCTTGCTGTAACAACGCCAGAGGCAGTGTCTGGGCCATGGGGACTCTCCTTCAGAGTGCTATACAGGCCCTTCTGCAGTCTCCATGCCAAGGTTTAAATCGTTACTTATCAATCACTTATATAAAAACCTCGAGCACAATCATGTATTGATTCGGCACAGCCTGCTTAACACCTGTTGCCCTGCGAACACTTCCCGCTTTGCGCACAACTGTCCGCCAGGCAACAGTGGTTCAACACTTCCTCTCCTCCAGCGACACTCAGCGTCTCGCCAAAAAACAACAATAGCCTTACAAATCAATAAGTTGATGGATTGGTACGATGCTTGCTCCTTCAGAACCATCGGCCACAGCCACAGACTTGTTCCAACAAGCGCCTCCCTAGAGCCGTGCCGGCCCTGCGTTGCACAACCTGCTGCCGTCTTGCCTTACCCAAGGCAGCGGGCTTCTTATTTTTGCAGCGAGGAGCATGTTGATGAGTCTTGATATTTTTTGGTTTCTGCCCACCTCCGGCGACACCCGTTACCTGGGCCGATCCGACAGCGGCCGCCCGGCCACCAATAAGTACATGCAGCAAATCGCGGTCGCCGCCGAGAGCCTGGGCTATGACGGGGTGTTGATTCCCACCGGCAGCAGTTGCCTGGACCCATGGATTACCGCCGCCAGCCTGGTACCGGTCACCCATCGCCTGAAGTTGCTGGTGGCGCTGCGCACCTCGCTGGGCAACCCCACGGCGTCGGCCCGTCAAGCGGCCACACTGGACCAGGCCAGCAACGGCCGCCTGTTACTCAACGTGGTGCCCGGTGGTGATGCCACCGAGTTGGCCGCCGACGGTATTTTCCTCGACCACGACCAACGCTACGAAGCCGCCGGCGAATTCCTGAGCGTTTGGCGTCGCTTGCTCAGTGGCGAGGTGGTGGATTTCACCGGTAAGCATGTGCGCGTCGAAGGCGCGCAGAACTTCTTCAAACCCGTGCAGCAACCGCACCCGCCCCTGTATTTTGGCGGGTCGTCCCCGGCCGCCCATGAGCTGGCGGCGCAACAGGTCGACGCCTACCTGACCTGGGGCGAACCGCCGGCGGCCGTGGCCGCGAAGATCGCCGATGTGCGCGAGCGCGCGAAAAAATATGGCCGCACCCTGCATTTCGGCGTGCGCCTGCATGTGATCGTGCGTGAAACCAACGAGCAGGCCTGGGCGGCGGCCGAAGAGCTGATCAGCCACCTCGACGACGATGTGATCGCCGACGCCCAAGAGAACTACGCCAAGATGGACTCCGAAGGTCAGCGCCGCATGGCCGCCTTGCATGGCGGACAGCGCGACAAACTCGAGGTCTCGCCCAACCTGTGGGCCGGTGTCGGCCTGGTGCGCGGCGGCGCCGGCACGGCGCTGGTGGGCGACCCTCAGACCGTGGCCAAGCGTCTGCAGGAATATGCCGACCTCGGCGTAGACCGCTTTGTACTGTCCGGCTACCCGCACCTGGAAGAGGCTTTCCGCTTTGCCGAACTGGTGTTCCCACTGTTGGGCAAACAGCCTGTCACGGTCCGCGACCAAGTACTCACCGGCGGCGCGTTCGACGTGCGCGCCGGCCACACCTCGGCCAAGGAAGAGGCCACGGCATGAACGTGATTGATATGCGCTGCCGCCCGGCGTACCTGCACGATTTTTTCGGCGCCACCCCAGGCAGCGCCGAGACCGCCACTGCCCGCTGGCTGAACCGGCGGGTGGGCACGCGTGGCGACGACGAGCACTTCGCCCGTTCGCGCACACCCCAGGGGTTTCTCGATGAAGTGCGCGACGCCGGGTTGAGCCGGGCGGTGGTGGTCGGTCGGCACACGCCCGGCCAGCATCTGCCCAACGACCTGATTCACAGCATTGTGCGCGACCACGCTGAGCTGCTCGGCATCGCCAGCATCGACCCGGCGCTGCAGGGTATCGACGGCGCACTGGGCGAAATCGAGCGCGCCATCTCCGGGCTGGGCCTGGCCGGCATCGACCTGGAGCCGGGGTTTGGCGAACCGGCCAGGCAGGCGGATGACCCGTTGTACTGGCCGATCTACGAGCATTTGCAGGCACGCGGTATTCCGCTGTTTCTGATGAGCGGGCCAACCACCCCGGACCCCGCCTTCAACAACCCCGAACGCCTGGCCAAGGTCGCCCGGGCATTCCCGCAGTTGGCGATCGTCTGCTACCACGGCTACTGGCCCAACGTGCAGCAAGCGCTCGGCGTGGCCTTTCGCTACCCGAACATCTACCTGGTGCCGGACATGTACCTGTTCCAGCCCGGCAGCGAAGCCTACGTGCAAGCGGCCAACGGCTTTCTGGCAGAGCAGCTGTTGTTCGGCTCGTCCTATCCGTTCCGCCCGATTCGCCAATCCATCGAGGATGTCCTGCGCCTGGGGTTGCGACCCGAGGTGCTCGACAACGTCCTCTATGGCAACGCCGCCCGCCTGTTCGGGTTGTAGAACACGTCGCGCCACACGCCGGGACCGACCGCCACCCAGGCCGACCTGGCGTTGTTTTCCATTGCAAGGAGTTCCCCTGTGACCACCCCCAACGATCCTGTGCAGGTCGCCCGCCGTCTGGCGGCCGACTGGGCGAGTACGGCTGTCGAGCGCGACGAACGCGGCGGCACACCCAAGCGCGAGCGTGATGCCCTGCGCGACAGCGGCCTGCTGACCCTGAGTATTCCCCGTGAATTCGGCGGCCTCGGTGCCAGCTGGAGCGACACCCTGAACATCGTGCGCGAGTTCGCCAAGGTCGACAGTTCGATGGCCCACGTGTTCGGTTTCCAACACTTGATGCTCGCCACCGTGCGCCTGTTCTCGCGGCCCGATCAGTGGCAGCCCTGGCTGGAGCAGACGGTCCGCCAGCGTTGGTTCTGGGGCAACGCGCTCAACCCGCTGGACACCCGCACCGTGGCCACGCGCGTGGACGGCGGGCGCGAGTTCACCGGGATGAAAAGCTTCTGTTCCGGGGCCAGCGACTCCGACCGCCTGATCGCCTCGGCGCTGGAGGACAGTGGCACAGGCAAACTGCTGATCGCCGCGATCCCCACCGACCGCGCCGGCATTACCCTGCTCAACGACTGGAACAACATGGGCCAACGCCAGACCGACAGCGGCAGCGCCCGTTTCGAACGCGTGCGGATCGCCGAAGATGAACTGCTGCTGGACCCGGGCCCGCTGAGCACGGTGTTTTCCGGGCTGCGACCGCTGTTGGCGCAACTGACCTTCGTCAACCTGTTCCTCGGCATTGCCGAAGGCGCCTTTGAGCAGGCGCAGCACTACACCACCCACGAAGCACGCGCCTGGTTCAAGTCCGAGGTCGAGCGGGCGGTCGACGACCCGTATGTGCTGGCCCACTACGGCGAGTTCTGGGCCGGCCTGGAGGCAGTCCGCGCCCTGGCCGAACGGGCCAATGCGTTGTTCGACAAGGCCTGGAACCGCGGCGAACAACTGCGCGCCGAGGAACGGGCGAACCTGGCCCTGGCCATCGGCAGCGCCAAGGTCCACGCCACACGGGTGGGCCTGGACCTCAGTTCGAGGCTGTTTGAGGTGACAGGCGCCCGCGCCACCCACGCCTCGCGGCGCTTCGACCGCTACTGGCGCAACCTGCGGACCCAGACCCTGCACGACCCGGTGGACTACCGCATCCGCGAACTCGGCGAATGGGCGTTGAAGCAAAAACCGCCGACACCGAGTTTCTATTCCTGACCACACGCGCCGGGTGTTCGCCACCGTTCACCAGAACAACAAAGTGTTGCTCCAGTGATAGGCCGCCAGCCCCAGGAACCGACAAAACCCAGGCATTACGGGCCTTTGGCACTCGGCATGAACCATGCAATCACCCCCTCAAACCACGAGTGAACGGCCCTACGTGCCCCATGAATCAAGACAACTGGAGTTAATCGACTATGGCTTCCCGCATTATCCTCAATGCGTTTGAAATGACCTGCGTGAGTCATCAGGCCGCGGGCACCTGGCGTCACCCGGACAGCCAGGCATGGAAATACAAGGATCTCGATTACTGGGTCGAGTTGGCCAAGCTGCTTGAGCGCGGCTATTTCGACTCGGTATTTATCGCCGACGTCGTCGGCGTCTATGACATCTATCGCGGCTCGGTGGAAACCTCCCTGCTCGACGCCGACCAGGTGCCGGTCAACGATCCGTTCTTTCAAGTGCCGGCCATGGCCACCGTCACCAAGCACTTGGGCTTTGGCGTGACCTCGGCGCTGACCTACGAACAGCCTTACGCCCTGGCGCGAAAGTTCTCGACCCTCGACCACCTGACCAAAGGCCGCGTGGCGTGGAACGTGGTGACCTCGTACCTCAACAGCGCGGCGGTCAACCTGGGCCTCAAGCAACAGATTTCCCACGACGAACGCTATGACATCGCCGATGAGTTTCTGGACGTGACCTACAAGCTGTGGGAAGGCTCCTGGGATGAAGACGCGGTGCTGCGTGACCGCGAGCGCGGGATCTTTACCGACCCGAGCAAAGTCCATCCGATCGGCCACAAGGGCAAATACTACGATGTGCCGGGCATCCATCTGTCCGAGCCGTCGCCACAGCGCACCCCGGTGATTTTCCAGGCCGGCGCTTCCAGCCGTGGCCGCGCCTTTGCCGCCAAGCACGCCGAAGGGGTGTTCATCAGCCCGGCCACCGCCGAACAGGCGCGCGAGGTCTCCGATGACATCCGCAACCGCGCCGTGGCAGCCGGTCGCAGCCGTGACTCGGTCAAGGTGTTCACGCTGCTGACGGTGATCACCGGTGAAAGCGATGAAGCCGCGCAAGCCAAATACCGCGACTACCTGAGCTATGCCAACGGCGAAGGCATGTTGTCGTTTTACGGCGGCTGGACCGGTATCGATTTCTCCGAATACAACCCGGACCAACCCCTGGAAGCGATCGACAACGACAGCATCCGCTCGGTGCTGGAACTGCTCGCCACCGCCGACCCCGACCGAAAGTGGACGCCGCGCGACATCATCAAACACCGCAGCATCGGCGGCTTGGGCCCAGTGCTGGTGGGCGGCCCAAAAACGGTGGCCGACGAGATGGAGCGCTGGGTGGACGTCGGCGGTATCGACGGGTTCAACCTAGCCTATGCGATCACCCCGGGCACCTTCGAAGACCTCGTCGAGTTCATCGTTCCGGAGCTGCAACGCCGGGGCCGTGTCCGCACCTCCTATGAGGGCGACACCCTGCGCGAAAACCTCCTCGACGGCACTTCGCCCTACGCCGCCGATGACCATCCGGCGGCGCGTTATCGCGGAGCATTCAAAACCGGCGCCAACGCCACCGACCACACCAAACCGTCCAGATTCTCCGACCTGACTTGACGCTTGACTGCGCTGAAGAGGAATTCATCCTATGTCCAGTTTCACCACGCTGAACACATTGTCTGTCGGCACCGATTACGAAGCGCTCGCCGCGCGTTTTCGGCCGATCTTTGCGCGGATTGCCGAAGGGGCGGTCGAGCGCGAACGCAGCCGCACGCTGCCGTTCGAACCGATCCAATGGCTCAAGCACGCCGGGTTCGGCGCCGTGCGCGTCCCGGTCGAATTCGGCGGGGCCGGCGCCTCGCTGCCGCAACTGTTCCAACTGTTGATTGAACTGGCGGCCGCCGACTCCAACGTGACACAAGCCCTGCGCGGGCATTTTGCGTTTGTCGAAGACCGCCTCAACGCTCAGGCATTCAGCGCCCAGAACGCCTGGTTCGAGCGGTTTGTGGCCGGGGAACTGGTCGGCAATGCCTGGACCGAAGTCGGCGACGTGAAGATCGGCCAGGTGATTACCCGCATCAGCCGCCAGGGCGAGCAATGGGTCGCCAACGGCACCAAGTTCTACAGCACCGGTAGCCTGTTCGCCGACTGGATCGACCTGTACGCCCAACGGGACGACACCGGTGCCGACGTGATCGCGGCGGTCCGCGTGCAGCAACCGGGTGTGCGGCAAAGCGACGATTGGGATGGCTTTGGGCAGCGCACCACCGGCAGCGGCACGTCAGTGTTTGAAAACGCAGTGGTCGAAGACGACCACCTGATCGACTTCTCCACGCGCTTTAAATACCAGACGGCGTTTTACCAACTGACCCTGCTGGCTGTCCTGGTCGGGTCGGGGCAGGCGGCCGTGCGAGAGGTGGCCCAACAGGTACGTGTTCGCGCCCGGGTGTTCAGCCATGGCAATGCGGCAGCGGTGCGTGACGATGCCCAGGTGCAGCAGGTGGTCGGCAAGGCCTCGGCGCAGGTCTACACCGCCGAAGCGGCCGCCCTGCGCGCCGCCGCGGCGTCGCAACGCGCCTACGTGGCGCACTTCGCCAAGGATGCACAGGTCGAACGCGAGGCCAACATCGCTGCGGAGCTGGAGTCGGCCCAAGCGCAAGTGGTGATTGCCGAGCTGGTGCTTCGCGCCACCAGCGACCTGTTCAACGCCCTCGGCGCTTCCGCCGCACGCACGAGCCTGCAACTCGACCGCCACTGGCGCAATGCGCGCACCGCGGCCTCGCATAATCCATTGATCTATAAAGAGCGGATCATCGGTGATTGGGAAATCAACGGCACCGAACCGCCCTACGTGTGGCAGATCGGCAGTGGCGGCCCGCAAAACCAAGCAGCGAAATAGCGCCAGCACGTAAAACCGCGACCTGAAATGCCCCGGCCCGTCGGGGCATTTTTTTCCGAGCCGCCGAAAAAGCTGCGCCGCGTCCCTCGCGGCCTCGTGCATGCGCGCAAAAAAACAGCCCATCTGTATTTTGACGCTCCCCGCAGCCCGCTGTTAGTGTCCAGCCTCCCCCTCGCACATGGAGTACACCACGGTGAAACTGGACATCTACCAAGTCGACGCCTTCAGCCAACACCCTTTCGGCGGCAACCCCGCTGCGGTGTGCCCGCTGACCGAGTGGCTGAGCGACGCGCAACTGCAAAATATCGCCGCCGAAAACAACCTGTCCGAAACCGCCTACTTCGTACCGCGTGACGATTTTTATGAATTGCGCTGGTTCACCCCGACCGTCGAAGTCGACCTGTGCGGCCATGCCACGCTTGCAGCGGCATGGGTGTTGATCAACGCGTTGGCGGATGCGCCTGACGTGCTGCGGTTTGCAACGCGCAGCGGCGAGCTCCGGGTAACCCGCGAGGGCGATGAACTGGCGATGGATTTCCCGGCGAAAGCGCCACAAGCGTGCGAGCCGCCTGCCGGAATGTTGAGCGCGCTGGGGATTGAACGCGCCGAGGTGTTCGGCACCGATGACTACATCGTGTTGCTCGACGACGAAGCCCAGGTCGCCGCGCTCACCCCGGATTTCGCCCGGCTCAAGGGCCTGCCCAAACGCGGGATTGCGGTGACGGCCAAGAGTGCGCGGTTCGATTTCATTTCCCGTTGGTTCGGCCCGAATGTGGGGGTCAATGAAGACCCGGTCACCGGTTCGGCGCATACCTCGTTGGCGCCGTTCTGGGCCGAGCGCCTGGGCAAGACAAGCCTGAGCGCCGAACAGGGCGGCACGCGCAAGGGCCAGTTGCGCTGTGCCCTCAAGGGCGACCGGGTGATTATTTCCGGCAAGGCTGTGCTGTATATGCAGGGCTCGATCTACCTGTAAAACGCACGCCCCAAGAACGACAGATCATTCGCAAAATGAACGGAGTTCAACGCGTGTTTTCGATTGCCCGCCGTCACCTGACGATCATTGCCGCAGCCCTGGCCCTGGTGGCCTGCCACTCCCCGGTCAACGAACCGCCAGCAGCGCCGGAGTTGGGCTCGGGCTATCGCACCGACCTCAGCCCGCGCCATGCCGCGCAGCATATGGCGGCAGCGGCCAACCCGCTGGCGGCCGAAGCCGGGCGCGAGATGTTGCGCCAGGGCGGTTCGGCAATCGACGCGGCGATTGCCATGCAGGCGGTGTTGACGCTGGTGGAGCCGCAGTCGTCGGGGATTGGCGGCGGCGCGTTCATCATGCTGTGGGACGGGAACCGCGTGCAGGCGTATGACGGCCGGGAAACCGCACCGGCCGGGGCGACCGAGCGCTTGTTCCTCAAGCCCGACGGGCAGCCGATGGCGTTTACCGCAGCGCAGATCGGCGGGCGTTCGGTGGGCACGCCGGGGGTGTTGCGAGCGCTGGAGCTGGCGCACAAAAAGACCGGGCATCTGCCCTGGGCCCGGTTGTTCGAGCCGGCGATCCGGCTGTCGGAACACGGCTTCGCCATCTCGCCGCGCTTGCACAGCCTGATTGCCGCTGACCGTTTTATCCCACAGTCGCCGGAGATGGCGGCCTACTTTCTGAACGCCGATGGCACGCCCAAAGCCACCGGCACCCTATTGAAAAACCCGGCGCTGGCCGCCGTGTTCAAGCGCATCGCCGAGGAAGGCCCGGACGCGCTGTACCAAGGCCCGATCGCCGATGAGATTGCGCGCAAGGTGCAGGGCCACCGCAACGCGGGCAGCCTGTCCGAGGCCGACCTTGCAGGCTACGCGGCCAAGGAACGCGCGCCGCTGTGTACCGATTACAAGCGCTGGAAAATCTGTGGCATGCCGCCGCCGTCGTCGGGCGGGATTGCCATCGCGCAGATCCTCGGCACGTTGCAGGCCCTGCAAGCCCGCGACCCACGCCTGGCCATCGCGCCCATGACGCCGCTCAAGAGCGCCTCCCCCGCCGGCCTTGAGCCCACGCCCGAGGCGGTTCACCTGATCGCCGAAGCCGGGCGCCTGGCCTTTGCCGACCGCGCCCTGTATGTGGCCGATGCCGACTTTGTGCCGGTGCCGGTCGCCGGCCTGGTCGCCCCGGATTACCTGGCCCGACGCGCCGCGCTGATCGGTGAACGCAGCCTGGGCATCGCGCAGCCGGGCCAACCGGCGGGCATTCAAGTGGCGTATGCCCCGGACCGCTCACCGCTGCGCATCTCCACCTCACAAGTGGTGGCGGTGGATGACCAGGGTGGCGCCGTGTCGATGACCACCACGGTGGAGTCCGCATTTGGCTCGCACCTGATGGTCCAGGGCTTTGTGCTCAACAACCAGATGACCGACTTCTCGTTCATTCCCGAAGAAAACGGCCAGCCGGTGGCCAACCGCGTGCAACCCGGCAAACGCCCGCGCTCGGCCATGGCGCCGACCCTGGTGTTCGACCGCCACAGCGGTGAGTTGCTGGCCGCCCTGGGTTCGCCGGGCGGCTCGCAGATCATCGAATACGTGAGCAAATCCCTGGTGGCGATGCTCGACTGGCAACTCGACCCGCAAGCCGCGATCAGCCTGCCCAACTTCGGCAGCCGCAATGGCGCTACCGAACTGGAAACCGGCCTGTTCAGCCCGGCGTTGAAACAGGCGCTCAGGGACAAGGGCCATGCGCTGAGCGAGATCGAGATGACCAGTGGCATCCAGGCCATCGTTCGCACGCGGGATGCGCAGGGCAAGGTGCTGCTGAGCGGCGGTGCCGACCCTCGGCGGGAGGGAGAGGCGTTGGGCGATTGATCGTTAATGCACGGAGAACAGCACAGTGCGCAAGGCAAACAATCTCGGTTCCGTTCCTGGTGTCGACCACGGTTTTTGTTCGATCAATGACCCGCAGCGGCCGGAAGATGTATTCATCTGCAAGCAGATACACAGTGCGTCGGTGATGGAATGGCAGGCAGATCGGGTGGCCAATACGGTCGAAGCCGATGGCGTGTTGACGCGCCATCACCACCCGATCGCGGTGATCACCGCCGACTGCCTGCCCATTCTGTTCGCCTCGAACAACGGAGACTGGGTGGCCGCTGTGCATGGTGGCTGGAAGGGCCTGCAACGCGGGATCATCGCCAGCGCCGTGCAGCGCTTTGCCGCTGAAGGAGTGGCTGTCGATCAATTGCAGGTGGCAATCGGGCCGTCGATCAAGCCCTGTTGTTATGAGGTGAGCGCGGCGTTTATTGCCGAGTTCCAGTCGGACCAAGGGCACCTGTGGCCACACCGCCAGGCGCCATGGAGCGCTGAGCAACCGGCACCGCTGCTGACGCCGAAAATTGCACCGCCCCAGGCGAGACAAGCGGGCAGCGCATGGTTTGACTTGAGCGGGTATGGGCTGATGCTGCTGCAAGCGGCGGGCATTCGGCGCGAGCAGATTGAAGTGAGTGAGGTGTGTACCTACTGCACATCACCGACGTTTGCCAGCTACCGCCGACGCACGCATCAACCGCAAGAGGCGAAGACGTTGTTGTATTCGTGGATTGCTCGTACAAGCTGATTAACAAAGGCCTACAGCCCTCTTTTGAATGTCCCCTCCCTGAGCATAGGTATCTACACAACTTTGTAGCAGCCAACGGTAACCACGATGCGAAGCGAGCCGCTCTTGATTTTGCTTTTGATCTCAGGCGCCCCGTTAAACCACGCTGGCCGGAATTCGATATTGATTTGGGGGGTAAACCGGCAGGGATGCCGGTTTAGCCGCCCCGCGCCATGGATGGCGCGTGGCGGCGGCCCCCCAAATCAATGTCGGATTACGGGCACACCGAGCCTAGGCGAGGTGCCGAGTGGTGGGGCGAAGGCCTTTTGCTTACTTTTGGGCCTTTCCAAAAGTGAGCCGCTGTAAGAGCGGAACCAATAGCCGCCGTTACCGCAGCAACGGATATGTACTCAGTCTGATCCAACATCTTGGTCGGCTGTCAGGCCGCCATCGGGGGCAAGTCGAATCGTCGCCCCCCCCCTCCCACATTTAGGTCGCGGGGCATCAGTTAGATAGTCGTCGGCTCCCGAGCCGTCACGGGAGCAAGCTCCCTCGCCACAGGTTCAGGACCACGCCAAAGTTGTGTGGATACCTATGCTCCCTGAGACAAAACGCAAAGTGCCATGTCATTTTTTGCGATAAAAACGCCCTTGAACAGCGGCTCCACTACTGCGATTTTCTGGCCCGCCCTTTCTTGCCAGAAGCTACGTCAGACGCCGGAACCGTAATTCCCGGCTCGGGTGGCTGCCGCAAAGTACGCTGGAGCCTGGAAGGCCGAGGTAAAAGTGGATCAGTGCGGATCATCTACACCACACAATTGTCGTGTGGAGCAGTAGTAGCCCTGCTGATTTACGGCAAGGGCGCTACCGAGCCTATTCCAGCGCATATCCTGTACAAAATCGCGAAGGACATGAACCATGCCACTCACTGAGAAACAGCTGAAGGAACGTGACGCCAAGCGCGCTATCGGCGAAGAATTACTGGCAGCCATTCAGGATGTCAAAGCGGGGCTTTACGGCGCAGTCCACCAGGTTGAAATCACTCAAGCCGCGGACGCAAGAAGTAAGACAGGGTTGTCGCAAGCCAAATTTGCCGAGCTGTTGGGGGTGTCGATAAGAACCCTTCAAGAGTGGGAACAAGGGCGTCGCTCCCCCTCCGGCGCAGCACGTTCGCTGCTGCATATTGCGGCTATAAGACCGGACGTTTTCCGGGAAGTCCTCAGTAACGCCTGATGGCGTTACTGACGCGCCGGGCGATGACTATCGGCTGATCTTCAACCCCTTGCGCCCCGCATGCCGCTCCAACGCCAGTTCAATCAAGCGGCTGACCAACTCGCTGTAGCTCATCCCCGCCGCCTGCCACAGCTTGGGGTACATGCTGATCCGGGTAAAACCCGGCAACGAGTTGATTTCGTTGATCAGCACTTCGCCGTCCTCGGTGAGGAACACATCGACCCGCGCCAGCCCTGCGCACCCCAACACCTCGAACGCTTCGACGGCCAGGCGGCGAATCCGCTCGCTGGCTTGCACGCTGATATCGGCCGGCACTACCACTTGGGCCGCCTGGTCGTCGATGTACTTGCTGTCGTAGGAATAGAAGCCGCTGCTCACCACGATCTCGCCGCAACCGCTGGCGATGGGATGTTCGTTGCCCAGCACGGCGCATTCGATTTCGCGGCCGTGGACGGCGGACTCCACCAGCACTTTCTCGTCAAAACCCAGGGCCAGTTCGACGGCGGCGTGGTATTCGGCCTCGTCGTTCACTTTGCTCACGCCCACCGAAGAGCCTTGGTTGGCGGGTTTGACGAACATCGGCAGGCCGAGCTTGCCCACCGCCATGTCGAACGACGTGCGCGCCGCGTTGTTGCGGTTGAGGGTGATAAACGGCGTGACGGCAATGCCGGCGTCGCGCAGCAGGCGTTTGCTGATGTCCTTGTCCATGCACACCGCCGAGCCGAGCACGTCGGAGCCGACGAAAGGCAGGTCGGCCATGCGCAGCAGGCCTTGCAGGCAACCGTCCTCGCCGAGGGTGCCGTGGACGATGGGGAAGATCACATCGATGTGCGCGAGCAGGCCGCTGCCGGCGGTTTCCACCACTTGCTGGCTGGCCTTGCCCGGCACCACCGCCAGTTCGCGGTTGGACTGGTTGAGGGCGATCAGCGCCGGGTTTTCCTGGTTGATCAGGAAGTTCGAGGTGTCGTTAAGGTGCCAGTGACCGGCCTTGTCGATGCCGATCAGCACCGGCTCGAAGCGCGAGCGGTCGAGGGCATCGACAATATTGCGCGCCGATTGCAGCGAGACTTCGTGCTCGGCCGAACGGCCACCAAAAATAATCCCTACGCGCACCTTGCTCATGACCCGACCTCACTGTTGAAAGTAAGGCTTCTTACCATGAGCGGTCAGCGATTCGCTACCAGATGTACACCGAACAGCATGTAGCAACTCCCGGCAAAACGGTCGAGCCACTTACGCGAGCGGCTGTAGAGGTCGGCCATGCGCGCACTGGAAAACACCAGGGCCACGCTGGAATACCAACTGAACGACAAGGTGGCCATGATGATCACCGCCAGGGTCAACAGCATCGGCGATGGCGACGGCGGCATGGTGGACGCGAAGATGGTGGCGACGAACAGCGCGGCCTTGGGATTGGACAGATTGCCCAGCAACCCCAGGCGCCAGGCGGAAAACAACGAGCGCCGAGCCCCGTCCGGCAAGCGGCTCTGCCCCATCGCCGGCGCCGAGCGTTTGAACAGCTTCAACCCCAGGTAGATCAGGTAGCAGCCACCGATGATCTTGAACGCCAGGTACAGCATGGGGGCGGCGGTAAACAGCGACTTTATGCCCAGCCCACCGGCCAGCCCCCACAGGATCGTCCCAGTCGCGACACCCGCCGAGGCCACCACGCCATGGCGGCGCGAACAGCTGGCGGCCAGTTGCGCGGTGTTGAAGAAATTGGGCCCGGGCGTGACCACCGCCACCGTCCACAGCAAGGCCAGCGAGATCAGGGGCGTCACGTAGGCGGGGTTGAGCAAATCCATGGTGGGCAACTCCATCAGCACAGGGCACGAACAGCGATCATAGGCCTCGCCTGCCCCCCTGCACAATCGTACAAGACCCCGGCAGACAAGGGCCTCAGACTCGGTTAACGTGTTTCCACCTCTTCTTGTGACAAGTCACCATGGGTAAACCCACCCCCACCCTCGACTGGGTCCACCGCGCGCCGCATGCCAGTGGCCTGGACCGTATCGAGGCGTACTTCGCCGGCATCGCGTTCGACCTGCATCGCCATGACACCTATGCCATCGGTCGCACCTTGTTCGGCGTGCAGAGTTTTCATTATCGCGGCGGCATGACCCATGGCCTGCCCGGCACCACCATGGTGATTCATCCCGACGAGACCCATGACGGCCGCGCCGGCAGCGAGGAAGGCTTCAAGTACCGCATGATCTATGTGGAGCCGGCGCTGGTCCAACAGATCCTCGGCGGCAAGCCGTTTCCGTTTATCCCCGGCGGGGTGTCCACCGACCCGTGGCTGTTTCGCGCCAGCGAAGTGTTGCTGCAAAGCCTGGACTGCCCGATCGACCGGCTGCAGGAGCAGGACGCCCTGTTCGACCTGGCCCAAGCCTTGAACAACGCCTCGGGAGCGATCACCACCCGCAAGACCTTCGATTACGTCGCCGCCGAACGCGCCCGGGAATTTATCCACAGCGCCCTGGGCCGCAGCATCACCCTGGATGAAATGGCCGAACACGCCGGCCGCGACCGCTGGGCCTTGTCGCGGGATTTTCGTTTGTTGTTCGGCACCAGCCCTTACCGCTACCTGACCATGCGCCGGCTGGATCTGGTACGCAGCCTGCTGGCCCAGGGCAAAACGCTGGTGGACGCAGCGATGATCGCCGGCTTCACCGACCAGAGCCACATGACCCGGCAATTTCACAGCACCTACGGCATGCCGCCGGCGCGCTGGGTGAAGATGCTCGGGCGCTGAACGCGCTCAACCGGCGGGCGTCAGCTGCTGCCCGTCAATCGGCTGGCCGATCGTGAGGAAATGCCCGCCCGCCACATGGTGCAAGGTGCGCAGTTGATCAAAGCCTTCGAAGTGCCAGTGCCCTTCGCTGAACACGCGCTCGTCGGCATACGCCGCGACCACTTCGCCGAGGAACAGGTCGTAGGTCTGCTGGGTGTGCGGTTCGGGCAACAGGCGGCATTCCAACCAGGCGACGCAGCCTTCGAGCAAAGGCGCCTCAGTGTGTTCACCGTTGAAGGTGCGCAGGCCATAGGCGGCGAATTTGTCGAGTTCCGCGCCGCTGGTAGTGCCCACCGTCTGGACGAGATCGGCCTGGGCCGCGCAGGGCACCTGCAGCACGAAGGTGCCGGCGCGTTCCAGCAGTTGCCGGGTCCAGGTGGCCTTGTCCAGCACGACGGCGACTTTCGGCGGTTCGAAATCCAACGGCATGGCCCAGGCGGCAGCCATGATATTGCGCTGACCGTCATGCGCGGCGCTGACCAGCACGGTCGGGCCGTGGTTGAGCAAGCGGTAGGCCTTGGACAGCGGAACGGGGCGGCAGTGGTCGGGGCTCATGAAGGATCGGCTCTTCAATAGTGAAAAAACCTACGATACCTCAAGCACAAGCCCTACGGGTCAGTTCGAGAGCTGGTTGGCGAACTGTCCGACTGCGCTGACGACCTTTTGTGCGCCGTCCTGGATGTACACGATCACCGTGCCGGCTTCGGCGGCCAGGGCCAGGCCCTGCTCGGCTTGCTGGCGGCCGTCGCTCATCAGGCGCACCGCACCGGCAACGTGTTCGCCGCGCGCCTGCAGTTGCGCCATCGAGTAAGCCAGTTCCTGCAGGAAGTTGGCATTCGCCCATCCCACCCGGCCTTCATCGGTGTGGCCGGCGTTTTCTGAAGAGCGCTTCAATGCCCGGCGTCACTCTTTTTTACAGCGGTCAGCTGCCATTGTTCCGGCAGATACCCATCACTTGATATTCCAGGGTATTGAGCTTGCCGCTGGTGTCTTCGTAGGTCATGCGCGAGGGCACGGGGCTGCATGAGCGGATCGGTGGTGTCACCTTGACCACCTTGGCGATGTCCAGGGTCATGCCATAGCGATAGGTCTGCACCACCGGGGCCGCTTTGCCCTCTCTGGCTGCGTATTCGGTCATGGCTTGTTCATTGCGCTCCATCATCAGCGCAAACGTGCGATCGCCGCCGCCTTCGGCCAATGCGCCGAAGGACAGGATGGCCGTCAATATACCCAGGCTGGTTTTATAAAAGTTCATTGTTCATTCCTCGACTGAAAGTTCAGTGTCGAGACTAACCAAACAACCCTGACGCGATGTTCACCAGAAGATTACGTATTTGTTAGGTGGCACTAAGGTTCCAGAATTGTAATGTTCGCGCAACACAGCCGTTATCCACGGTTTGCAACTATCAGCCCGGGCCAAATCAATAAGAACGCCCGCCTCCATAAGAAGCTGATCACTGCCAATACCGAGGAGCGAAACATGCATATCCGTTATTACACCCTCCCCCTCTCACTCATCGCCGCCCTGCCGCTGGCAGCGCTGGCCGTGGAAGACCAGCCCGACGGTTTTATCGAAGGCAGCCGCCTGAACGTGCTGGCACGTAATTTTTACTTCAACCGCGATGATCGCAAAGGCCAATCCAGCCCGACCGGCAACGGCTATTCAGAAGCCTGGGCGCAGGGGCTGATCGGCAAGTTTGAGTCCGGCTTCACCCAAGGCACCGTGGGTTTTGGCCTGGATGCGTTTGCCATGATCGGCGTGAAACTCGATTCGGGCACCGGCCGCAGCGGCGGCAAGGGCTCGTTCGGCATGTTGCCGGTGGACCGCGACAACCGCCCCGAGGACAGCTACAGCAAGGTCGGCGGCGCCGCGAAACTGCGCGTGCTGGACACAGTGATCAAGGCCGGCGACGTGTTCCCGCTGACGCCGGTGGTGGCCTACGGCGACTCCCGTGTATTGCCGGAAAGTTTCCGTGGCGTCACCGTGCAAAACACCAGCCTCGCCGGCCTGAGCCTGCAGGGCGGACGCTTGAGCGGCATGAGCCAGCCCAATGAAAGCGGCATGAACAAAGGCTTCGCGACGTTTTACGCGGGCCCGCTCGACTCGCCCTGGATCGGCTATTTCGGCGGTGACTATCAACTCAACAAGCACCTCGGTTTCAGCCTGTACAGCAGCCGCCTGAAAGACGCCTGGGACCAATACTACGTCGGCAGCACCGCCAGTTACCCGCTCACCGAAGACGTTTCGCTGTTCGGCGACGTCAATTACTACAAGGCCGTGGACGAGGGCAAAAAGCGCCTGGGCACATTCGACAACAACATCTGGAGCGCCCGGCTCGGGGTGAAAGTCGGTGCCCACAGCGTTGCCGTGTCGCACCAGCGCAACAATGGCGACGACGACTTCGATTACCTGCGCCAGTCGGACTCGATCTTCCTCAACAACTCGATCCAGTACAGCGACTTCAACTCGCCCAAGGAACGCTCATGGATGGTGCGCTACGACCTGGACATGCAGGCCTTCGGCATTCCCGGCCTGACGTTCATGACCCGCTACGCCAAAGGCAGCGGGGCCGACTACAGCAACGCCAACGCGGTGTATATGCGCCGCGATGCCGCCGGTAATCCGCTCACCGATCAGCGCCGCTGGGAACGCAATATCGAAGCCAAGTACGTGGTGCAGGCCGGCACGCTGAAGGACTTATCCCTGCGCCTGCGCCAGGCGAGCGTGCGCTCAAGTGCATTTGAGTCGGACCTGGAAGAAGTAAGGGTCATTATCGAATATCCACTGGCGGTGCTCTAAGCAACGCTTACATTTACTTGCCGATGAAGTACATCTCTTCACAGGTTCAAATCTGTCAGAACTGTAATATCGGCCTCACCTTCGCGTTAAGTTGCAGTTTTTATACTGCGCATCGAGCACTATTCATCTCTGCGGCTTTTGTGTAGCTCCTTTGGAACGGAGATGAACTTTTTACGCCCCGCTTGGGGCGTTTTTTTGTTCACTCGCACAGCGGCGAATCGTCGCAGCTACCTGACGTGGCTTGACCCTATAGCGACTTCACGGCTCAGAGTTTTCCTACAGCCAAATTCAGCGCCTCTATGAGGCCATGCCCCCTCTCCGTTTCCTTTGAAGGTAAATCCCCATGCGTATCCTTGTGGTTGAGGACGAGCAGAAAACCGCCGATTACTTGCAGCAGGGCCTGACCGAAAGCGGCTATGTCGTCGATTGCGCCGCCAGTGGCGTCGACGGCCTGCACCTGGCCCGGCAACACACCTATGAACTGGTGATCCTCGACGTGAACCTGCCCAACACCGACGGTTGGGAAGTGCTGGAACACCTGCGCCGCGACGGCAACCAGCGGGTGATGATGCTGACCGCCCGCGGCCGGCTGGCCGACAAGATCAAGGGCCTGGACATGGGCGCCGATGATTACCTGGTCAAACCCTTCGAATTCCCCGAACTGCTGGCCCGCGTCCGCACGCTGTTGCGCCGCAGCGAGCACATTCCGTTGCCGGACGTGTTGCGCGTCGCCGACCTGGAGCTGGACCCGCGCCGCCACCGCGCCTACCGCGGCACACGACGCATCGACCTGACCACCAAGGAGTTCGCCCTGCTGCACGTATTGATGCGCCAGGCCGGCGAGGTGATGACCCGCACGCAAATCATCTCGCTGGTGTGGGACATGAACTTCGACTGCGACACCAACGTCGTCGAAGTCTCCATCAGCCGCCTGCGCGGCAAGGTCGACGACCAGAGCGAGGTCAAGCTGATCCACACCATTCGCGGCGTCGGTTACGTGCTGGAGGCGCGTCAATGAGGACCAGCAGCCTGTCGATGCGCCTGGGCCTGACGGTCAGCCTGATGGGCGCCGGACTGGTCGTGCTGCTGGCGACCCTGGCTTACCTGGCCTTGACCCACGAGCTGGACAAACTCGCGCGCAAGGGCCTGGAAAACAAGCTGGATCAGTTGGAACACAGCCTGAGCCAGAGCCTCGCCCCCCGCGACATCAGCAGCCGCCCCCACTCGCTGCTGGACCTGGTGATGGGCCACGACAATATCTACCTGACCATCATGAGCACCCAGGCCAATACGCCAGTGCTCCTCAGCGTGGGCGCAAAACCCCAGCAGCCGTTGTTGCTCGACGTACCGGCCGGCAAGACCCTGGCCTACCTGAACTGGGTGGACGGGCATGGCAACCGCATCCTCAGCGCCTCGCGCATGGTGGCGCTGCGCAATGGCGAGAACGTGCGCGTGCTGCTCTCGCTGGACCGCTCCGACGATGAAGCGTTGCTCAGTGCCTACCTGCGCTCCACGGTGATCGCCCTGCCGCTGCTGCTGATCCTGATCGGCATGGGCGCCTGGTGGCTGGTGCAGCGCGGGCTGGCGCCGTTGCAGCAGTTCAGCCGTGTGGCGGCGCAGGTCAGCACCCAGGACCTGACCCATCGCCTGGCGCTGGACAACCTGCCCAAGGAGCTGGGCGAGTTGGCCCAGGGCATCAACTTCATGCTGCACCGCCTGGACGACGGTGTGCGGCAACTGTCGCAGTTCTCCGATGACCTGGCCCACGAACTGCGCGCGCCGTTGACCAACCTGATGGGCAAGGCGCAGGTGACGTTGTCCCGCGAGCGGCCTTCGCAGGAATACCAAGCGGGCCTGGAATCCTGCGTCGAGGAAATGGAACGCCTGTCGCGCATCGTCTCCGACATGCTGTTTCTGGCCCAGGTCAGCCATCCGGCGGCGCGGGCCGGGTTTGCCCGGGTGTCGTTGGGTGACGAAGCGCAGCGGGTGATGGAGCTGTTTGCCTTGAGCGCCGAGGACAAGCAGGTGACCCTGAACCTGCGCGGCGACGCCTGGGTGATGGGCGATCGCCTGATGATCCAGCGGGCCATCTCCAACTTGCTGTCCAATGCCATCCGCCACACGCCAACCGCGTCTACCGTGTTGTTGCTGGTGGAAACCTACGGCCAGCGTGTATCGCTGTCGGTCGGCAACCCCGGGCGCGGCATCGAAGCGCACCACCTGCCGCACTTGTTCGAACGCTTCTACCGCGCCGACAGCAGCCGTACCCGCGCCGAGGGCGGCACCGGCCTGGGGCTGGCCATCGTGCAGTCGATCATGCACCTGCATCAGGGCCACGCCGATGTCAGCAGCCAGCCGGGGCGTTTTACGCGCTTCAGCCTGGTGTTTCCTCGTCCTTGCGATGCGCCCAGTGATACAACGCCGGCAGCACCAGCAAGGTCAGCAACGTAGAGGAAATGATCCCGCCGATCACCACCGTCGCCAGCGGCCGCTGCACCTCGGCGCCGGTGCCGGTGGCCAGGGCCATGGGGATAAACCCGAGGGAGGCCACCAGCGCCGTCATCAACACCGGGCGCAGCCGGGTCAGCGCGCCCTCGTTGATGGCCATCGACAGCGAGCGCCCTTCCTCGCGCAGGTTGCGGATAAACGCGATCATCACCAGGCCGTTGAGCACCGCCACGCCGGACAAGGCGATAAAGCCCACCCCGGCCGAGATCGACAGCGGAATATCGCGCAGCCACAGCGCCATGATCCCACCGGTCAAGGCGAACGGAATCCCGGTGAACACCAACAGCCCGTCCTTGAGGTTGTTGAACATCATGAACAACAGCCCGAACACCAGCAGCAGCGCCACCGGCACCACGATGCGCAGGCGGTCGGAGGCCTCCTTCAACTGTTCGAACTGCCCGCCCCAGGTGGTCCAGTAGCCAACCGGCACTTTGACCTGCGCGCCGATGGCGGCTTCGGCCTCTTGGACAAACGAGCCGATATCACGCCCCCGCACGTTGGCGCTGACAATCACCAGGCGCTTGCCGTTCTCGCGGCTGATCTGGTTCGGGCCCAGCACCAGGTCGAGGCTGGCGACCTGGGACAAGGCGATAAAGCCCAGTTGCCCGGAGGCGTTACCGGCCAGCGCCGGCACCGGGATCAGCAGCCGCGACAAGCCGTCGATATCGGTGCGCAATGCGTCGGACAAACGCACGACCATGTCGAAACGTCGGTCACCTTCGTACAACGTTCCGGCCTGGCGCCCACCGACTGCGACGGCAATCGTGTCCTGCACATCGCCGACGTTCAGGCCAAACCGCGCGGCCTTGTCGCGGTCGATATTGATGGTCAGTACCGGCAGGCCGGAGGTCTGTTCGACCTTCACTTCCGAGGCGCCGTTCAGGCCTTGCAAGGTCTCGGCGATTTCCCCGGCGGTGGCGTTGAGCACCGCCATGTCGTCGCCGAATACCTTCACCGCCACGTCGCTGCGCACCCCGGAAATCAGCTCGTTGAAGCGCAGTTGGATCGGTTGCGACAGTTCATACGCACTGCCCGGCACAATCGCACTGGCGCGCTGGATATCGGCGATCAGCGTTTCGCGGGACTTCTGCGGATCAGGCCACTGATCCTTGGGCTTGAGCATCACGTAGCTGTCGGAAATGTTCGGTGGCATCGGGTCGGAGGCAATCTCCGCGGTGCCGGTGCGGGCGAAGACCCGTTCGATTTCCGGCACCCGGGCCATCAAGGTTTTTTCCAACTGCTGTTGCATCTGCACCGACTGCGTCAGGCTGGTGCCGGGCACGCGCAGGGCTTGCTGGGCGAAGTCGCCTTCGCTGAGGCTGGGGATGAATTCGCTGCCCATGCGGCTGGCCACCAGCCCCGAGGCGACGATGGTCAACAGCGCCAAACCGAACACCAGCGGGCGCCGCGCCATCACCCCAACGAGCACCGGCGCATAGACCCGGCGCGCACTGCGCATTACCAGGTTTTCTTCTTCCTTGACCTTGCCGGTGACAAACAGCGCAATCGCCGCCGGCACAAAGGTCACCGAGAGGATCATCGCGCCGAACAGGGCGATCACCACGGTGAAGGCCATGGGGTGGAACATTTTCCCGGCCACGCCGGTGAGGGCGAAGATCGGCAGGTACACCACCATGATGATCAGTTGCCCGAAGATCAGCGCGCGCCGCGCCTCCTTGGCCGCCGCGAACACTTCGTGCAGGCGCTCGCTGCGGGTCAACAGGCGGCCGTGTCGCTGTTGCGCATGGGCCAGGCGACGGATCGCGTTCTCGACGATCACCACCGCGCCGTCGACGATGATGCCGAAGTCCAGCGCGCCGAGGCTCATCAGGTTGGCGCTGACTTTGTTGGTGAACATGCCGGTAAAGGTGAACAGCATCGCCAGCGGGATCACCATCGCGGTGATCAGCGCCGCGCGGATGTTGCCGAGGAACAGGAACAACACCGCGACCACCAGCAACGCGCCTTCGAAGAGGTTTTTCTTCACGGTGGCGATGGCTTTTTCGACAAGGTTGGTGCGGTCGTAGACGGTCACGGCGACCACGCCCTCGGGCAGCGAGCGGTTGATCTGTTCGAGTCGCGCAGCCACGGCCTGGGACACGGTGCGGCTGTTTTCGCCGATCAGCATGAACACCGTGCCCAGCACCACTTCACGGCCGTTTTCGGTGGCGGCGCCGGTACGCAGCTCACGGCCGATCTCGACCTGGGCCACATTGCGCACGCGGATCGGCGTGCCGTCCGAGGTGGTGATGACGATGTTGGCGATATCGTCGATCGACGCCACTTGCCCCGGTGCGCGGATCAGCAACTGCTCGCCGCTGCGCTCGATGTAGCCGGCACCGACGTTGGCGTTGTTGCGCTCCAGCGCGGTGACCAGATCGCTCAAGGTCAGGTTGTAGGCCGCCAGGCGCTTGGGGTCGGGGGCGATCTGGTATTCCTTGGCATAACCACCGATGGTGTTGATCTCGGCCACGCCGGGCACGTTGCGCAGTTGCGGCTTGATGATCCAGTCCTGGATCACGCGCAGGTCGGTCGGCGTGTAGGGCGTGCCGTCGTCCTTGCGCGCGCCCTCTTCGGCTTCCACGGTCCATAGGAAAATTTCCCCAAGACCGGTGGAAATCGGCCCCATCGCCGTTTCGATGCCGACGGGCAGTTGTTCACGGGCGACTTGCAGGCGTTCGTTGACCAATTGGCGGGCAAAGAACAGGTCGGTGCCGTCCTTGAAGATCACCGTGACCTGGGACAAACCGGAGCGCGACAGCGAACGGGTCTGCTGCAACCCCGGCAACCCGGCCATCGCGGTTTCGATGGGAAAGGTGATGCGCTGTTCGGTTTCCAGCGGCGAAAAACCGGGCGCCGCCGAGTTGATCTGCACCTGCACATTGGTGATGTCGGGCACCGCGTCGATGGGCAGTTTCTGATAGCTGGCGACGCCGACACCGGCCATCAACAGCACCGCCAACAGCACGATGATGCGCTGCTCGATGGCGAATTGGATAAGGCGCTCAAACATGGGAAATCACTCGCAGGATCAATGGGCGTGTTCGGCCGAGCCTTTGCCCAGTTCGGACTTGAGGATGAAGCTGCCAACCGTGGCCACCTGTGCCCCGGCGTCGAGGCCCCGGCGCACTTCGACGTAGCCGTTTTCGCTGACGCCCAGTTCCAGATGGCGGGTGACGAACCCGTCCGCCGTGCGAACGAACACCGAGGGCTTGTCCTCGACGGTCTGGATCGCGGCCTCGGGCACGGTGACCTTGGCCTGGTAGGTGTCGGTGGCGATCTGTACGGCGACGAACAACCCCGGGCGCCAGGCGTCATCGGGGTTGGGCACGGTCACGCGCACGGTGGCGGTGCGCGTCTGCTCGCCCAGCAAGTTGCCCACATAGGCCACGGTACCGAGTACTTCGGTGCCCATTTCGGTGGAGCTGACTTTCACCGGCTTGCCGACGCGGACCTTGTTCAAGTCCTTGGGAAAGACGCCGAACGTGACCCACACCTGCGACAGGTCCGACAAGGTGAAGGCGTTGCTGGTCTCGCTGACCACCTCGCCGACGCCCAGGTGTTTCTCCACCACCACGCCGGCGAACGGTGCGCGCAATTCATAGCGATTGCCGCCGGCCGGCACGGCGCTGCCGCTGAGGGCGGTCATCTTCTGGCGGGCGTTGCTCAGGGCGATTTCGGCTTCCTGCAAGGCCTGGCGCGCCAGCAGGTAATCCTGCTCGGCGGAGATCTTGTCCTGCCACAGTTGGCGCTCGCGCTGGAAGGTGGTGCGCGCCAGTTCGAGGCGACGCTGGCTGGCGGCCAGCTCGCTGCGCTGATCGGAAATCTGCTGGCTGGCGATCACCGCCAGCAACTCGCCTTGCTTGACCGTCTGGCCGAGGTTGACCTTCACTGCCTCCACCACCCCCGCCGCACGCGGCACGATGTGCGACGTGCGGTCTTCATCGAAGCGCACTTCACCCGGCAACGACAGCACCGTGCTGATCGGCCGCGGCTGGGCCTGGGCCAGTTGAATACCGGCGGCCTCGATCTGCTGCTCGGTGAGTTCGAGTGTGCCTTCTTCTTCCTCGGCGTTTGCCAGGCCGGACAGCATCAGGCCCAGGCCCAGGACAAGGGCTAGCGCCACGCCATGTTTAGTCTGCATAGAGGACTCCAAAAAAAATCAGAAACGGGCGAGGTCGCCGTAGATCCGTTCGATGCGTACCCAGGCGTCGGTGGCCTGGGCGGTCGCCGTGAGGTATTGGGTGCGGGCAGCGATCAAGGTGCGCTGGGCGTCGAGGACGTCGAGGAAGTTGAACTTGCCCATTTCGAAGCCACGGGTGGCGCTGTCCACCGCGCTCTGGGCGGCGGGCAGGATCTGCTGGTTGAATGCGCGCACTTCGGTGTTCGCGGTTTGCCACAGGTCCAGGGCCTGGCGGGTTTCGGTGCGCAGGCGCAGTTCGGCGGCGTTGCGCAGGTCACGGGCCTGGTCGGCGCGGCGGGTGGCGGCGAGCACGTTGCCCTGGTTGCGGTTGAACAGCGGGATCGGCATCGACACGCCCACCAGATTCACGCGCTCGCGCACGCTGGCGTCGTACTGGCTGCCAATCGACACATCGAGGTCGGGGATGCGCTGGGCTTTTTCCAGGCCCACGCTGGCTTCGTTCTGCAGGATTTGCAGTTCGGCCAGGCGCAGCTCGGCGGTCTGTTCAAGACGCGCCAGCAGTTGCGCGGCGGGCGGCAACGTCGCCGGGACGCTGCTTGGCGTGGCGACGGCGGCGAAGTCGGGCGCGGCGCTGCCGGTGCTGGCGGCCAGGCGGCGATAGGCATCGCTGACACCCATCTGGGCGCGGTTGAGTTCCAGGCGGATTTCCGACAACTGCACCTGGGCGCGGGTGGCTTCCACTGGCGACGATTTACCGGCGTTGACGCGGCCGTTGGCGATCACCAGGCCGCGCTCGGCCAACGCCAGGGAGCGTTGCGCCAGGTCGAGGCGCTCCTGGGCGCGAAGGGCGCCGTAATAACTGTCGATCACCTCGGCGCGCAAGCCGTTGCGGCGCTGTTCGAGGGTCAGCGCCGCGACGTCCTGGCCACGCGTGGCCAGCTCGATGCGCGCGCCGCGCTTGCCGCCCAGTTCCAGGGTCTGGCTTAACTTGAGCGTGGTGGTGCGGGTGTCGCGGCGGGTGTCTTCGGCATCCCACGAGGCCACCGGGTTGGGGATCAGCCCCGCCTGCTGGCGGCCGCCGCTGGCGATGTCGATCTCCCATTGCGCGGCGGCCAGGTCGGGGTTGTTGGCGAAGGCGGTTTGCAGGGCGGCGTCGAGGGTCAGGGTTTGGGCGCCGACCCCTTGCGCCGTCGCCAGCAACACGATGATCGAGCACAGTAGAGTTCTTGCACGAGTTGGCATAACGAGAGTTCCAGGCCCATGAAATGGCGGATAAATCCAAGCCGGAGCACTGTAACTTTCGGTACTTATCAGGGCGGTGGGGCGAACATTACAAATCCGTTAGCAAGGCTCAAGCATGGGCGTCTTCGGGCCCGTCACGATGAAAACCCTCGCCCTCGACCTGCAGCGTGACGTGGGAAATATCGAATTGTTCATGCAGCAATTGCGTCACTTGAGCGAGGACCTGCTGTTCGGTGCCCGGCATCGCATCCGCCACCAGATGGCTGCTCAGCACGTTCTTGCCACTGGTGAGCGCCCAGATATGCAGGTCGTGTACGTCCTTCACGCCGGGCACGCCACGCATGGCCTGCTCCACGCTGTCGATATCGACGCCGTCGGGCACGCCTTGCAGCAGCACATTCATGCTGTCCTTGAGCAGCACCCAGGTGCGCGGCAACACCCAGAAACCAATCGCCGCCGCCACCACGGAGTCGACCCAAGCCCAGCCGGTCAACATGATCACGACGGCCGCGATGATCACACCGATAGAGCCGAGCATGTCGCTCCAGACCTCCAGGTACGCGCCTTTGACATTCAGGCTTTCGCCACTGCCGGCGCTGAGCAGGCGCATGGAGATCAGGTTGACGAGCAGCCCCAGCACGGCGATCACCAGCATGCCGGTCGACTGGATTTCGGCGGGTGCCTGCAGGCGTTGATAGGCCTCATAAAGGATGTAGAACGCCACCGCAAACAGCAGCAAGGCATTGAACGCCGCCGCCAGGATTTCAAAGCGGGCATAGCCGAACGTGCGCTTGCGGTCGGCGGGACGCTTGGCGATCTGGATCGCCACCAGGGAAATCGCCATGGCCAGGGCATCGGTCATCATGTGCGCGGCATCGGACAACAGCGCCAGGCTGCCGGTGATAAAGGCACCGATCACCTCGGCAATCATGAAACTGCTGGTCAGCCCGAGGGCCATCCACAACTGCCGTTCGTGGCCGGCGCGTACCTGGGCGTGGTTGTGTCCTGCGCTCATGAAACATCCTCGTGGGGTGTGGTTGGATGAATCATAGCGCCATAGCAGAAGATTCGGATGGGGTCGGCACTTCCTCAGGCCGCCAACGTATGGCGCTTGCTGAACAGCACCACACTCACCACCCCCACCGCGCCCATCACCACGCAATAACCCACGCAAATCCACGGGCTGGTCGGCATCAGTGCGATCAGCATCAAGGGCGTGGTGCTCGCCCACAGCGCATAGGCAATGTTGTAGGTGAAGGAAATGCCTGACACCCGCACCGGCGCCGGGAACAGTCCGACCATCACCGACGGCACTGCGCCGACCACGCCGCAGCTCAAGCCTGCCACGGCATATGCCGCGCCGAGCCAGACGCCACCGGCGATCAGGCTGGCGTATAACACGGCGATCCCCAGTGGCAGCAACAGGCTGTAGACCAGCACCGCGCGCCAGGCGCCGATGCGGTCCACCAGCAGGCCGGCGAGTACGCAACCGATGTTCAGGAACACAATGCCCAGTGCGCTCAGGGCGAAGGTGTGGCTGGGCGTCATGCCGAAGGTTTTCTGCATCATGGTCGGGGTGATGACCACCAGCACCACCACGGCGGAGGTGAGCACGCAGGTGAGGATCATCGCCGGCAGCAACACGCGGCGATGGTCGCGCAATACGGTGCGCAGCGGCAGTTCGGCGGCGGCTTGGCGGCGCGCCTGCATGTCGAGGAATACCGGGGTTTCGTTGAGCCAGCGGCGCAGCCACACGCCGATCACGCCGAAGACGCCGCCGAGCAGGAAGGGGAAGCGCCAGGCGTAGTCGAGGATCTCCGCCGGGGTGAAGATTTGCGCCAGCAGCGTGGCGGTCAGTGCGCCGAGCAGGTAGCCGAAGGTCAGGCCGGCCTGCAGGAAGCCCAAGGCGTAACCGCGGTGATGGGGCGGCGCGTGCTCAGCGACAAAGGTCCAGGCGCTGGGCACTTCACCGCCCACCGCCGCACCTTGCAGCACGCGCAGCACCAGCAGGATCAGCGGTGCGAAATAGCCGATTTGCGCGTAAGTCGGCATGATCCCGATCAGCAGGCAGGGCAAGGCCATCATCAGGATGCTCAGGCTGAACACGCGCTTGCGCCCCAGGTGATCGGCGAAGTGCGCCATCAGGATGCCGCCCAGCGGGCGCGCGAGGTAGCCGGTGACGAAGATCCCGAAACTTTGCAGCAGGCGCAGCCACTCGGGCATTTCCGGCGGGAAGAACAGTTGGCTGAGGGTCAGCGCGAAAAACACGAAAATGATGAAGTCGTAGATTTCCAGGGCACCGCCGAGGGCGGCCAGACCCAGGGTTTTGTAGTCGGAGCGGGAAAAACGCTGCGCCTGGGCAAGCGAGGTGGCAGTCATGTTGAGGCTCGGCAGACAAACAAAATGGCGTGCAGGTTATGAGCTGCGCCGGATGATGGCAATCGCGGCGGATATATTTGTTTTCCTCAATGATCGATGAAGATAACTGCATTCCCATATCAATGGCCGTAGCGGAACATGCCGTAAAACTGCCAAAACCATAACAATTACAAGAGGAATGACTCGTGGCCGATGCTATCGAAGAAAGCCGCTATGCCCGATTTGCCCTGCGCTGCTCCAATTTCGCCGAACGCTGGTTTCCCGACTCCTGGGTGTTTGCCGCCCTCGCCGTGATCATTGTCGCCGTGGCGACCCTGGGCATGGGCGCCGCGCCGACCGAAGCCGCCAAGGCGTTTGGCGATGGGTTCTGGAGCCTGATCCCGTTCACCATGCAGATGGCCTTCGTGGTGATCGGCGGTTACGTGGTCGCCAGTTCGCCACCGGCGGTGAAACTGATCGACCGCCTGGCGCGCATCCCGAAGAACGGCCGCTCGGCCGTGGCCTGGGTGGCGTTGATTTCCATGGTTGCCTCGTTGCTCAACTGGGGCCTGTCCCTGGTGTTCGGCGGTTTGCTGGTGCGCGCATTGGCGCGGCGCACGGACTTGCGCATGGACTACCGCGCTGCCGGTGCCGCGGCCTACCTGGGGCTCGGCGCGGTATGGGCGCTGGGGCTGTCGTCGTCGGCCGCGCAGTTGCAGGCCAACCCGGCCAGTCTGCCGCCGTCGATCCTGTCGATCACCGGGGTGATCCCGTTCACCGACACCATCTTCCTGTGGCAATCCGGCGTATTGCTGCTGGCGCTGATCGTGGTCTCGCTGATCATCGCCTACGCCACCGCGCCCGGCCCGAACAGCGCCCGTGACGCCAAGGCCTGCGGGGTCGACCCGGCCTTCAACCTGCCCACGCCGCAGGCCCCGACACGCCCGGGCGAATGGCTGGAACACAGCCCGGTGCTGACGATCCTGCTGGCGGTGCTGGCGGCAGGTTGGTTGTTCCACGAGTTCTCGACCAAACCGGCGATCAGCGCGATTTCCGGGCTGAACACCTATAACTTCCTGTTCATCATGGTCGGTGCGTTGCTGCACTGGCGCCCGCGCAGCTTTCTGGACGCGGTCGCCCGCGCGGTGCCGACCACCACCGGCGTGCTGATCCAGTTCCCGCTGTACGGCTCGATTGCCGCGCTGATGACGGTGGTCAAGGGCGGCGACGGCCAGACCCTGGCTCACCATATCTCAACCTTCTTCACCTCCATCGCCTCCCACGACACCTATGCCCTGTTGATGGGCGTGTACTCGGCGGTGCTGGGTTTCTTCATCCCGTCGGGCGGCGGCAAGTGGATCATCGAAGCGCCCTACGTGATGCAAGTGGCCACTGACCTGCAATACCACCTGGGCTGGGCCGTGCAGATCTACAACGCGGCCGAGGCGCTGCCGAATTTGATCAACCCGTTTTATATGCTGCCGCTGCTGGGCGTGTTGGGGCTGAAGGCGCGGGATCTGATCGGGTTTTCGTTCGTGCAGTTGCTGGTACACGCGCCGTTGGTGTTGTTTCTGTTGTGGGCGTTGGGGACGACGTTGAAGTATTTGCCGCCGGTGATGCCTTAAACGCAGCGGCAAGCTTGAGGTTTGTAGCTCCAGGCTTTCCGCTTAAAGCGTGTAACTTCAAGCTGTCTTCCCTGCGTCACATTCCACTGCTACCGTCCTGGCGAAATATCTTGCAACAAACCGCCAGCAAGGACTCCCGCAATGAGTGACGAGCACGAAGACCGCCCGGCCCCCGATTCCATCGATCAACCGCCGGTAGACACCAGCCGGCGGCGCTTCCTCGGCGGCGCAGCGGTGCTGGGGGTGGGCGCGACCTTGAGTGCCTGCGGCAATCCCGGCGACGCGCCGGGCAAACCGCTGCCTCGGCCGCTCACGCCGCAAGAGTTGGATAAGGCATTACACGACCAAGTGAAAACCGTCGTGGTGATCTACGCCGAAAACCGCAGCTTCAACAACCTGTTTGCCGATTTCCCCGGTCTGGAGAAACCGCTGTCGGCGTTGTCTCCCGCCGACTATCAGCAGCGCGACCGCGACGCCAGCGTATTGACCACCCTGCCCCCGGTGTGGGGTGGTGTGTTGCAAGTCGGCTCGCAAAGCGTCGACGGGGTGACCTACCCCAGCGAAGTGCAATTCCAGGAAAACCTGCCCAACGCCCCGTTCGCCCTCAAGGGCCCGAACGCCGAAGACCTGCCCTTGAGCCTGGTCACCCGGGATTTGTGGCACGTGTTCTACCAGAACCAGATGCAGATCAACGGCGGCAAGAACGACAATTTCGTCGCCTGGGCCGACTCCGGCGGCCTGGTGATGGGGCATTACGCCCAGAGCCGTTATTCCCTGCGCCTGTGGGACGTGGCCAAGGAGTTTGTGCTCTGCGATAACTTCTTCCAGGGCGCATTTGGCGGCTCGTTCCTCAACCACCAATACCTGATCAGCGCGACCGCGCCGGTTTATCCGAACGCCGCGCAGTCGGTGGCCAAGGCGCAGATCGCCACGCTGCAAAGCGACGATCCCACCGACCCACGCCTCAAGCCCCTGGACAAATCCCCGGCCAGCGCCATGAGCGGCCCGCCGCAGTTCGGCCCGAGCGCGCTGACCCCGGACGGTTACGCCGTGAACACCCTGGCCCCGCCCTACTGGCCGACCTGGATTCGCGACCCGCAAAACCCGGACTACGCCAAGCCCGACCTGCCCAACGTGCTGGTGCCGCAGACCCACGAACACATCGGTGACAAGCTGTCGAAAAAGAACATCGACTGGGCCTGGTACGCCGGGGCCTGGCAAGCGACGCTGGAACAGTTCAAGGACTCGGGCGGCATTCCGAAGATCCCCAACTTCCAGTACCACCACCAGCCGTTCAACTACTTCAAGCAACAGGGCCCGGAAAACCGCGCGGAGCGTGACAAGCGCCTGCGCGACGCGGGCCTGGGCGATGAGTCGAGCACCAACAAGTTCTTTGCCGACGCGCAGGCGGGCAAGCTGCCCGCCGTGACCTTCTACAAACCCCAGGGCAACCTCAACATGCACGCCGGTTATGCCGACGTGGCCTCGGGCGACCGCCATATCACCCGCGCCCTGAAGGTGCTGCAGGAAAGCCCGCAGTGGAAAAACATGGTGGTGGTGGTGACCGTCGATGAAAACGGCGGCTGGTGGGACCACGTGGCACCGCCCAAGGGCGACCGCTGGGGCCCTGGCACACGGGTTCCGACCCTGGTGGTGTCGCCGTTCGCGCGCAAAGGCACGGTGGACCATACGGTGTACGACACCGCGTCGATCCTGCGCCTGATCACCCGCGTCTTCCAGTTGGAGACACTGGACGGGCTCAAGCGGCGCGACGACGCCATGATCGCCCGCGGCCAGAAACCGATGGGCGACTTGAGCAATGCGTTGCAGTTCGAGGTGTAGGACGGCTTATCCAATAGCGACACGCCCGGCGATTTTGCACGCGGTTTTCCTGGTCAGCCGCTACTGTGTGGAGGTGGGCTTTCACCCCGCGCAGACGGGCTCTCGCTGACAAGGAATCATCTATGTTTAAACCGACCAGGTTGTCCTTCACCTTGGCCGCACTGATCGCGAGTGCGGTCGTACAGGCCGACATCGACGTACCGCTGGGCAGCACGCAACGGGTTACCCAGTTGTTCGCTTACCCCAATAACTGCAACGTGATCTGCTTCCGGCCGTGGACGCTGGAGCAGACCGTCGAGCACTACCTCAACCAGAGCCTGCAGCGCGACGGTTACAGCCGCGCCAAGGTCAGCGTCAGAAAGCATGACGGCCAGGTCGCGGCGACCTTCAGTGGCGTGCCCGACAACTATGGCCAGCCGCTGACGAGCTTGCTCGCTACCGCCGACCTGGCCTACCAGGGCGCGAGCCGGCTTAACAGCGATGGCAAGTGGGCCTACAACTGGTACTTGTTCCTGCCGCTGGGCATGGCCCTGGAAAACCGCAAAAGCATCGAGCTGCTGCACTTTCCGCCGGATTACTCACTGACCCAGGCCCAGGATTACCTGGAATCGGCCACCACCGACCGCTGGGCCGCCCTGCTCGTCGACAATGGCATTCCGGCCACCGAAACCCCGGCCTACCAGACCATCATCGACATCGCCCCGATCGCCGCGCCGTCCAACGCCGGGAAAGACCTGGAAAACGTCTACAGCTACTTCACCGACTACCAGACACGCATGGTCAAGGAACTGAGCCTGCCGCCCAAAGGTGCGTTGCCGATGGTCGCATTCGGCGCACCGGTGCGCAGTTGGATCAAGCAACAATACGGGCAAACCGTGGGTGTGCTGGGCCTGGCGCAGATCAGCCCGATCCCCGGCAAAACCGTCTCGGTCCTGGGCGCCAACCACCCCAGTTACATCTGGTATGCGGCAAGCCCCGACACGTATGACGGTAACGAGCAGAAGGCCGACGAGGCCGGTTTGAAAGTGATGGGCCAGGATTTGAGCGCCGCCTGCTGGCAAGCCGGAATGGGCCAGAAACCGGCGAGCGATGCGAATGTGCTGCTCAAGGCGTGCATGAACACCTGGCAGGTCACGCGTAAAGAACAGACCTGCGAATTGTTCTACACCTCGGTGCGCAACCTGACCCCGGAACAGGCCAACGCCAAATGCGCCACGTCCGCGATCAAAGCCCAGCTCAAACAGCTGAAAGACGCCGCGCCCACCCCGACGATCAGCGCCCCGGCGCTGTAAAAACGCAAAAAAAAACCGATTTCTACTGTCAAAGTTGACAGTAGAAATCGGCGTTATGTTCAGCGAGTCTTGATCCGGGCCCATCCGCTGCAAGACTGGCAGTCAGACACCACCCGCAGGTCGATGCAGCCCAACCCAGGAGAGTTATGAAAACTCGCGCCATGGATAAGGCTGTAAACCCTGTGAATGACTGCCTTTACCCGTTCAAGGCACTGTTCGTCGGGCAGGGCTACCCTTCGTCCAAACACTTCCAGGTCACCCACGCCAGGGACGGCGCCGGGGCCAGGGTCAAGGCGCGCATCGCCTTTGAGAGTCGCATACGCATTGCCAAGGTCTCCGGCTACGCGGTGAACGAGCGACGCCCGCACACCTTGCAACTGTCGCCGCGCATCCACTTGTACGACTGTTGGTTCTGCGGCCTGCTGCGCCACTCCTGCAACCCGAATGTATTTTTGGACACCACCTACCTGGAGCTCTGGACCGTGCAGCCCATCGCGGCCGGCGCCCTGTTGACCCTGGATTACGCCTGCACCGAGGACGCGCTGTTCCGGCAGTTCGCGTGCCAATGCGGCGAGCTGAACTGCCGGGGCTGGATCACCGGCAGCCAGGAGCCGCTGAACGCCGAAGGGCAGACGTTCATGACCCTGTGGCGTGAGCGCAAGCGCCCTTAGGCTTCACCCAGCGGGCGCAAGCGATACTGCGGCGGCAACTGCTCAAAACCAGTGATGGTGGTGTTCAAGCTCTTCCAGCGGCCATCCTTGATGCCGTAGATGCAACCGTGGATCGACAGGCTCTGCCCCCGGTGCCAGGCGTTTTGCACAATGCTGGTATGACCGACGTTGGCCACCTGCTGAACCACGTTCAATTCGCAAAGGCGGTCGACGCGCTCTTCCTCAGTCGGCAACTTGGCCAGCAGATCGCGGTTTTCGTAGTAGAGGTCGCGAATGGTGCGCAGCCAGCCGTCGATCAGGCCGAACTGACGGTCCTGCATCGACGCCCGCACGCCTCCGCAGCCATAGTGGCCGGTGACCAGGATATGTTTGACCTTGAGCACATCGACGGCGTACTGAATCACCGACAGGCAGTTAAGGTCGGTGTGCAGCACCACGTTGGCCACATTACGGTGTACGAACAGATCACCCGGCAGCATGCCGACGATTTCGTTGGCCGGTACGCGGGCGTCGGAACAGCCGATCCACAGGTATTCCGGTGCTTGCTGGCGGGCCAGTTTGGCGAAGAATTCGGGATCTTCCTGTTTGATCGCATCCGCCCAGCGTTCGTTGTTATCAAGCAGCTCTTGTAGTTCGTTCATCAGGGAAAGCCTCAGGAATGATGCGCAGCTTTGACAGACGACCGCCCGTCCGGGTCACGCCCGGAATAAAGATAGACGGCAGGCGATGACTTGAATCTTGGTGCGCCAGGCCTGTCCACACACTATAAGCCCCACAGTATGAGGATTGGCCATGACTGAATCACGACGTCCATACGGCGCTACACAGCCGGAACCGATTGATGACAATGAGGATCGCATGGGCTCGGTGCGCGAGCTGGACTTTGACGATCAAGAGCCGACGGCGCAAATCGGCGATGAACTGCCGCTTGTCGAGCGCAAACACCGGATGCGCGATAAACGGGTGGGCGAGGCCGAGACGACCGATGACGAGATGAGCCCGGAGAACCTGATCCGCGAGGACGGCGCACGGGATGCACAGGAAGAAGGCGAAGGCGAACAGGCCGATTGGGACCTGAGCATCGTGAATGAAGATGACATCGGCGGCGGCAACGGGTTGGATGAGGCCGAATTGGCCGAGCGAGATCCTGTCGACGGCAACCGCTGACACCCTGTAGTTCCAAATGTGGGAGGGAGCTGGCTCCCACATGGGTTGCGTGTTCAGTCGACGAGGGTGCAGGCCATCACGACCGCATCTTCGCGACCGCCGACGGCTGGGTAGTAATCGCGCCGACGGCCGATTTCATTGAAGCCATAGCGTTCATACAGCCGGAACGCGCCGGCATTGCTGTCACGCACTTCGAGGAAACATTCCCGTGCGCTGGCGGCATAGGCGCGGGACATCAGGTGCTCGAGCAGCGCCAGGCCGAGACCGCGGCCCTGGTTTTCCGGTTTGACGGTGATGTTCAGCAAATGCGCTTCATCGAGGATGATCTGCACCACCCCGTGGCCCACTTGCTGCTCACCTTCGAACATCAGCCAGATCTGGTACTTGCCCAGCCCGTCGAGAAAGATCCCGCGGGTCCAGGGGTGGCTGTATGCCGCGTATTCGATTTTCAGCACGGCGTCGAGGTCGGCCTCGGTCATCGGGCGGAAGGATAAAGCCTCACTCATCGATTGTTTTCCAGCGCGCCATCAGCCGGCGCATGGCTTGCCAGACATCAGCCTTACGCTGTGGCTCTTCCATTAATAATTCCAGGCCCGGCAGGGCCCATACCGAGCCCAGGCCTTCGACCTGCAGCTCGCGGTACCAGACTTCGGCATCGGCTTCGCCTGCAAACCGCACGGCGGGCAGGCCGATCAGCCACAGGCACACGCAGGGTTCGTCTTCCAGGCGTGCCGACACAAAACCTTGCACAAAATCCCGCGCGGCGTCCGGGCCCTGGTCCATGGTGCCGCGCACCAGCAACGGCCAGCGCACCGGGTCGCCGACGATTTGCGGGCTGTCGGGCAGGCCGGCAGCGCGCAGCATGTCCTTGAGCAGCATGTAGGCCGGGTCGCGGGTCTGGAAGCGCTCGCCGGTAGGCAGCTCGACCAGCAACAGGCAACGCCCGGCCCGCAGCAATTGCAGGGCAAACCGCGGCGGTGGGACGACAGGCACCTTGACCACCGAGGCCGCCTCTTCAGCCACCGCCGGCTTGGCCATCGGCGACTGGCGTGGCACCTCGACCTTGGCGCGTTCGACCACCGGCCGCGTCGGCGGCTCAGGCTTGACCACCGCCACGGGCGCAGCCGCCTCCTCGCCCGACGTTTCCAATCCGTCATCGGGCTCGAGCGCCTGCAGCAGCTCGGGCCGCGACGGGGCGGCAAACGGCAGTTCGGTGCGGGGCAGCCAGTTGACCACCTGCATGGCGGTCAAGTAAGCGCGACGTCGGGACTCGATAAGCACAGCTCGGCCACTTGTGGATAAGTAAAGAGCGGGGATTCTACCGCTGTTCGGTAACAATCGCCCACTGCGCACTGACCGGCTGTGGATAAATCCCGCGCCTGATGCAGTACAATCGCGACTTTTAATCGCCAACCAGCCGGCCATTCCCATGATCGAACCCAAGCGCGTCCTGCGCGCCCTCGCCGAACACTGGGCCTTACTTGAGCCACTGTGCGAACACTTCGACCAAGGCACCCTGAGCCTCGGCGAGCTGCGCGCACAACTGGCCGCCCAACAACTGGACAGCACGCCCCAGGACATCACCAGCCTGCTGGACGTGTGGATTCGCCTGGATATCCTGGTGCCTGTCGCCAAGAGCCCGAACCGTTTCGAGCTCAATGCGCAGATCCACGACTTCCTCGCCTATCTTCGCAAGGAGCACCGGCTTGGCCTGTGCCTGGAAATCGAAGCCTACCTGCGCCACCTCGAGCGCCTGGCCGGGTATATTCAGGACGCCTTCGACATCCGTGACGGCCACGACCTGGCCCGGCAACTGCGCCTGCTCGACATGCGCGTGCGCGACGTGCTGAAAAAACTCGCCAACGACGAACAGGCCCTCGCCGCCGTGGCCGACCGCGCCAAGACCAGCGACCGGCAGATCCCGTTGCGTCAGCGCTACGCCGAAGTGCTGGCGACCTGGGACGAATACGTCGAACCGATGATCCAACTGGTGAACGCCGACGGCGCCTTCGAACAAGGCGTGCGCAAGGTCGAAAACGTGCTGCTGCGCCTGCTCACCGAGCAGCAGCGCCTCGGCCATCTGGTCGACGACGACATGCTGTTGCGCACCCACGCGCGCATCCTCGAAATGCAGACCAGCGCCCAGTTGACCCTGCGTCACGCCCGCGAGCTGCTGCTGCCGCTGCGTGAAGAAGCGCGTCGGCACAACGCCGTGACCCGTGGCGCCGCGCTGGCGCTGTCGGCCATTCGCCGTAAAGGCCTGGACGCGGTGCCGCAGGCCGCGATGCCGATGTTCACCCGGCCGCAAAGCACCTTCCTCGGCAGCGCGAGCCAGGTCGAGGCCTACGTGTACGCCCTGGCGAACTTCGAGCCGAAACCGGCGCGCTTCCCCAAGGCGCACAAGTCCCATAAAGGCGAAGCCCAGCGCGCACCGCGCACGGTCAAGGAAATGCTCGAACGCTGCGAAGACGCGCTGCCGATGCCGGACCTGATGACCTGGCTGCTGGAACAGGAACCGGACGGCGCCACCGACGAATTGCTCTACTGGTTCTCGCGCCTGTCCCGCGAAAAACGCTTCAAGCGCGAGCGCCTGGAACGCCGCGATTACCACACACACGAGCATCAGGTCAGCCTGCGCTCATTCGCCCTGCTCCCGGCCACGCCCGACGCCGCCGAGAATTCTGCGAGCACCCCTTATGCATCTTGATCTATCCGAACTGTCCCAGCTGGCGCCGATCTTTCGCGAGCTGTTCAAGGGTTACCACGTCAGCCGCCGCGACCCGGAGCTGTACGCGCAACTGTCGAATTTCCAGGACCAGTACCGCACGCTGTTCAAGGCCCTGGGCTTTGAACTGGTGTGCGATACCCGTGGTTTCTATTACTTCGTGCCGGATTCGGCCATCGCCAGCGCGCAGGTGAACAAGACCGCGCAGCGCCTGGCGCTGTTCACCTTTATCATCGTCGAGCACCTGGCCGACCAGGGCCGCGACCCGATTGCCGTGCTCGACGGCGGCAGCCTCGGCCGCGATGAACTGCCGTCGCTGCTGGAAAAATACCGCGACCTGTTTATCCAGGCCGAAGTGCAAACCCAGGAAGAGCTCGAAGAGAAAATCATGCGCCGCATGACCCAACTGGGTTTTGCCAGCGAAGAAAACGGCATCTATCGCTTCCTGCCGCCGATGCATCGCTTCCTCGATGTGTGCCTGTCGGTGCAACAGGACCGCGACCTCGCGGCCAGCATCCACAGCGTGCTGCCATTGCCGACACCGGTGATCATCGACGAAGACAGCGATGAAAAACTGCTGAAGACCGATGACCCGCTGGACTTGAGCGACTTTGCCGACGAAAGCGAAGAAGACGCCCTGGCCCGCGCCATTGCCGAAGAACAGGAGACCGACGCATGAGCAAGGAACGCTACGGCATCCGCCGCTTCGCCCTATTGAATACCGCCGGCTACAGCCTCGGATTGTTCCCGCTCGAAGAGCCGCTGTCGGTGTACGGCGCGAACAACCTGGGTAAATCCGCATCGATCAACGCCTTGCAGTTCCCGATCCTGGCGCGCATGTCGGACATGAGTTTCGGCAAGTACACCCTGGAACAATCGCGGCGCTTCTACTTCGCCACCGACACCAGCTACATCCTCGTGGAAGTCTCCCTGCCCCACGGCCCGCATGTGATCGGCGTGGTCGGGCGCGGCCCGGGCGGTGGTTTCGGTCACCAGTTCTTTGCCTACGCCGGTAAGCTCGACCTGGCCCACTACCAGAAAAACGACACCTGCCTGCGCCAGAAAGAGCTGTTCACCAACCTGGAGCGCGAGGGCCTGAAAGCCTACGAACTCAAGCCCGATGAACTACGTCGTTTGCTGGTCGGCGGCCACACGTCGATCCCACTGGACCTGACGCTGATCCCGCTGCGTTCCACCAGCGAACAGAGCCTGAAGACCTTCCGCGCGCTGTTTATCAACCTGTTGCACATGCGCGAAATCACCGCAGCCAAGCTCAAGCAATTGTTCCTCGATGCGTTCGAGCACAGCCTGCGCTCCGGCAGTGTCGATTACATCGCCGCGTGTGAAGAAGCCTTCCGCGACGTGCGACGCATGGAGCAGGACTACAACTCCCTGGTCGCCGCCGGCCCGCTGGTCGAGGCCCTGGCCAATGGCGTGAAACAACGCGACATCCTGCGCGGTAAATTGCATCGCCTGTCGCCGCTGTTGGACTCGCTGCTGGGCACCTGGTCGGACTACGCCAGTGCGCGCAAGGAAGAGCTGACCATCCAGGCCGAGCACTACCGCAACGAGCAGGACGCGCTGCAGCACGACCAACGTGGCGGCACCCAGGAGCTGATGCGCCTGGAGCGCGAAATCAGCGGTATCCAGCGTTGGCTGGGCGAGCTGTCGGTGCTCAAGCATCGCTTTGCGCTGGTCGATGATGTCAGGGTGCTGGAACAGCAACTGCTGGCGGCCAAGGATGCCCACGATGAACTCGCCGGCGCCCTGGCGCAGTCACGTCAGTTCAGCGCCGAAGACTTGGACGAGCGCCTGCGCGAGCTGGAAAAACGCCTGAAGTCGGTCAAGCAACAGCTCGATCACGCAGACAACAACAGCTACGCCAAGCTGCGCGAAGAATTCTCACAGCAAGATGTCGAACGCCTGATGCGTCTGTTCAACAGTTCGCTGTTCAGCCTGCCGCTGGGTGAACATGGCATCACGCTGGATGAGGACGGCCAGTGGGTCAAATCCCTGGAACTGATCCTCGATGGTTTCAAGGGTGAGCGCTTTGAAGTGCCGGGGCTGTCGATCGACATCTCCCACATCGAGCCGCCCGCCTTGCAGGCCCTGGCGGATCGTGCGGCGTTGCGCGACCAGAAAGAGCGCCTGGAAAAAGAACTCAAGCAGCTCAAGACGCAGCAGGCGGTGGCCTCTGACCGCGCCGCGAGTAAAACCCAGACCGAAGCGCTGTACCAGCAAGTGCTGGACGCGCAAAAGGCCCTGGAAGATTTCCGCCGTGCGCAAACCCTGAGCGCCGAAGAAGGCGAGAAGCTGGAACAGCTGGCGCAGATGGAAGCCGCCCAGGATGAATTGAAGCGCTCCAGCGACGCGTTCACCGAACGTGTCCAGCAACTGTCGGCCAAGCTGCAACTGGTCGGTCGCCAGATCGGCGATATGGAAGCCAAGCAACGCACCCTGGATGACGCTTTGCGCCGTCGCCAGTTGCTGCCGGCGGACTTGCCGTTCGGCACGCCGTTCATGGACCCGGTCGACGATTCCATGGACAACCTGCTGCCGCTGCTCAATGACTATCAGGACAGTTGGCAAGGCTTGCTGCGCGCTGATGGCCAGATCGAAGCGCTGTACGCCCAGGTTCGCCTCAAGGGCGTGGCCAAGTTCGACAGCGAGGATGACGTGGAGCGGCGCCTGCAACTGCTGATCAACGCCTATGCTCACCGTACCGACGAAGCCCTGACCCTGGGCAAGGCACGGCGCGCGGCGGTCACCGATATCGCACGGACCTTGCGCAATATCCGCAGCGACTACGACAGCCTGGAACACCAACTGGCCTTGTTCAACCGCGAGATCAACAAGCGCCAGGTGTCGAACCTGCAGAGTTTCCGCATCGTGCTGGCACCGAACAAGGAAGCGCTCAAGCATATCGACCAGATCATCCACAGCGCCGGTCAGTACGAAGAAGGCGAAACCCTGTCGGTGTTCGACTTGAGCCAGAGCGCCGAGCAGGACAACAAGAACGAAGAGGCCAAGGAATACCTGGCGCGCCTGGTGGCGGCCAACCACAACCAGTTGGGCCTCAAGGACTTGTTCGAACTGGCGTTCGAGATCACCAAGGTGCATGGCCAGCCGGTGATTCACACCGACATCGATGGCGCGGCGTCCAACGGCACCACCATGACCATCAAGGCGCTGACCAACATGTATTTGTTGCTGCACTTGATGGACCGCGACCAGGCCGGGCGCGTGCGCTTGCCGTACTACCTCGACGAAGCGGCCGACATCGATGAGAAGAACCAGGCGGCGCTGCTGGAGACCAGCCTGCAATTGGGCTTCGTGCCGATCCTGGCGAGCGTGAAGCCGCAGGTGTCGGCCCAGGTGGCGATCGACCTGGAAGGCGGCAGCGGGCCGAACGGGATCTACATCGATGAGGCGGACTGGAAGTACATCCGGCGCCATGATGCGGTGAAGGCAACGGTGACGGTGCAGGCGGATGAGCCGGAGTTGGATGAGGTCTGACGTTCGGCGGTGAAATGCCAAAAGGCCGCGATCTTATGGATCGCGGCCTTTTTTGTGGGCTGGGGTTTGGTGGTGTTTTTGAGGGCCTCATCGCGGGCAAGCCCCCTCCCACAAGTGACCGCGTTTATCCTGTAGGAATGCGCTCATCTGTGGGAGGGGGCTTGCCCGCGATAGCCGCGCCTCGGCCTACTTGCCCAGCGGAATCTTAGGCGCCCAGGTCAGCCACTCATCCTCAAACTTGTCGAACAGCGGGAAGGTCTGCTGCGGCCGCGCGGCGCTGCCCATGCGTTCGCCATCGGGCGTGGCGAAGGCGATGCCGCCGGCAACCAGGGTTTCCAGGGACTCGGTGCGTACCGTCGCGCCTTTGAACAGGCCGAAGTCGAGACCAAAACCGCTGCTGTTCCAGAAGCGGCTGCCGCTGCGCACCAACGCCGCGTACTTGGGCTCGATCAGGATGTGGATCAGCACGCGGTCGGCGGTCTGGCCCAATTCGTAGCCGGTGACTTTGCCCACAGTGACTTCGCGGTAAGTGACGGGCACGCCTTCTTTGAGCGAACCACGGCGTGCGGCACTCAGTACCAGGCTCAGACCAGCCTCCTGGTGGACGGCTTCGGGCGGCTGGTCCAACGCGACGAAGCTCTTCTGCGGCCCGGCGTTTTTCAGCGCGGGCAGTACTTCGATGTATTGGCCGGTGACCAGGGTTTCCAGGTTCGAGGTTTTCATCAGGCCCAGTTCCGGCTTGACCACCCAGAACTGGCTGCCGACGCGTGCGATGCGATCCGTCACCTGGGTGATGCGCGCACCGAGCAGCACCGATTGCAGATCGGCGCTGAGGTCGACGCTCTCGATCTTACCGACGTCCAGGCCTTTGAAACGCACCGGGGTGCCGGGGCGCAGGCCGTCGGCGCGGTCGACTTTGATGGTCACCAGGGTGCCACTCTGATTGGCCGTTTCACGATCGGCGAACAGGCGGAAACGTGGGATACGTTTTTTCAGCGGCACGTTCGGTTCCGGCGTTTCAAAGGCGATACCGCCGGACATCAGGCTGGCCAGGGATTCGCTTTTCACCTGGATACCGCCGGTGAGGCCGCCGGTCAGGGTCACGCCGCTGGCGTTCCAGAAACGCGTCGAACCATTGACCAGGTTGGCGTACTCCTTCTCGATATGGACGCCGATCACCAGTTGCTTGTTTTTGCGCGAGAACTGGTAGCTCTGCACCGAGCCGACCTTGACCTGCTTGTAGAGGATCGGGCTGCCGACATCCAGGGAGCCGAGGCTATCGGTGAACAGCACCATGTGCAGGCCAGGGGAACGCAGGTCCAAGGGCGGCGCCTTGGCTCGAGCCACGTATTCCCGTTGGGGCGGAGAACCTTTGTCACCGGGACGAACCGCGATGTAGTTACCTTTGACCAACGCCTCGAGCCCAGTGATACCAGCCAGGGAAATCGACGGCTTGACCACCCAGAACTGGGTGTCCTGTACCAGGTAGTCTTCGGCCAATGGGTCGAGGGTCAGCTCGGCGTTGGCGCTGGACAGGTCCGGGTCGATCTTCAGGGTTTTCAGGCTGCCGACCTGGATGCCTTTGTACATCACCGGGGTGCGCCCGGCCTGCAGGCCTTCGAAGTCGGTGAGTTTGACCTTGACCTTGATACCGGCGGCGGCGGCGTCGAAGTCTTCATACAGGCGGAAGGGCAGGCTCGAGTCGGTCGGTGGGCTGTCCTTGCGATTCTCCGGGGTGGCGAAGGCGATACCGCCGGCGACGATGCTGGAGAGCGATTCGCTGCGCACCTTCACGCCGGAGAGGTTGGCGTCGATGCTGATGCCGCTGGCGTTCCAGAAACGCGTGTGTTTGCGCACCAGGCTGGCGTAGGTCGGTTCGATGTAGACCTTGATCTCGACGGTGCTCTGGTCCTCGGACAACAGGTAGCTTTTGACCTGGCCGACCTGGATCTGCTTGTAGAACACCGGGCTGCCGCGGTTGAGCGAGCCAAGGCGGTCGGCCTTGATGGTCAGGTGCAGGCCTGGCTTGGCGTCGGACAAGGGCGGTTCTTCGGACAGCGCCTTGAATTTGCGCGTGGGCTCACCGTCGCCGGGGCTGGCGGCAATGTAGTTCCCTGACACAAGGGTCTCCAGGCCGGTGATGCCGGCGAGGCTGACGCTGGGTTTGACCAGCCAGAAGCGCGTGTTGGTCTTGAGGTATTGCTCGACGTCCTTGTTCATCTCGATGGTGGCAATCACCCCGCGATTGTTGCCTTCGTCGTCCAGGGCCAGGGTCTTGACCTTGCCCACGGGCATGCCTTTGTAGACGACTTCGGTCTTGTTGACCTGGATGCCTTCGCCGCTTTCGAAGCGTACCTGGATCTCGATGCCTTGCTGAGAATAGGCACGCCAGCCCAACCAACCGCCGATGATCAGGGCGATCAGGGGCAGTACCCAAATAGCCGACCAGTTGGAAGCCGGGCGGGTTTTAGCTTTAGGCAAATCACTCATGGTCGTCGTCCGACTCCGTGTTATCCCAAATCAGTCGGGGATCAAAAGTTACTGCGGCAAGCATCGTCAAGATCACCACACTGGCGAACGCCGCCGCGCCGAGGTTGGCCTCGACACTGGCAAGCCGTCCAAAGTTTACAACCGCCACCAGGATGGCGATCACGAAGATATCCAGCATGGACCAGCGGCCGATGAATTCGATAAAGCGGTACATGATAATCCGTTGTTGCGCCGACAGCGGTTGGTGACGCTGCACCGAGAACAGTAGCAGACCAATACCTACGAGCTTGAACGTCGGCACCAGGATGCTGGCGATGAACACCACGGCGGCGATGGGGAACATGCCGTGCTGCACCAGTTGGATCACGCCGGACATGATGGTACTGGGATCGCCCTGGCCGAGGGAATTGACGGTCATAATCGGTAACAGGTTGGCCGGGATATAGAGAGTCGCAGCGGTGATCAGCAAGGCCCAGGTGCGCGTCAGGCTGTTGGGGCGGCGCGCATGGACCAGCGCACCGCAACGGGTGCAGGTTTGCTCATCGGTGTCTGGTTCTTGCTTGTTCAATTCGTGGCATTCGGTACAAATCAGAATGCCTGCATCAATCGCCCGCATGATCATCCTCTCCTGACAGTGCTTGCCAGATCTGGTGGGGCGACATCACCACCTCAAGCAGAACCTGAACCATTAATAGGCTGACGAAGCAGACCAGACCCAGGCCAATCGTGATGGAGGCCATGTCGGCGAGCTTTACGATCGCCACCAGGACGCCCATCAGGTACACCTCCAACATCCCCCAATCTCTCAGGTGATGGTAAATGCGGTAGAGCAGCAGCCCGTAACTGCGACCGATGTTCCAGCGGATGCTGAGCAACACCGCCAATTGGCAGAGCAACTTGAGCAGGGGAATACCCATGCTGCACAGGAACACGACGGCAGCGACGCCGCGCATGCCGGTGTCGAACAGGCCGACGACGCCGGTCCACACGGTGTCCTCCGAGGACTGCCCGAGTAGATTGAGCTGCATGATGGGCAAAAAGTTCGCGGGGATGTACAACAATAGCGCTGCCAACACTAAGGCCAGGCTTCGTTCGACGACGTTGTGGCGATGCGCGTACAGCTCGTAACCGCAGCGCGGGCACTGGGCTTTTTCGCCGAGGGCGAGCACAGGTTTGCGCATCAATAAATCGCACTCATGGCATGCCACCAGGTCGTCCAGGGGTAAATCCGACACCTTGGGGGCATCAACCGGATCGGGCATAGATAGGGCTCGGACGCTAAAAAAAGGTTAGGTACCTATTCTAGTGGTCTGGTTCAGAAATAACTGCGCAATTTTATCGAGTACCGAGGGGGGCGAGCCACTTGACCCTTTCCGACCGCCCAAAACAAAACCCCTGTCTGCATAAGCAAACAGGGGTTCTGGAATTTAATCTTGACGATGACCTACTCTCACATGGGGAAACCCCACACTACCATCGGCGATGCATCGTTTCACTGCTGAGTTCGGGATGGGATCAGGTGGTTCCAATGCTCTATGGTCGTCAAGAAATTCGGGTACTGAGTCGTGGCCAGCTGGCCTCGCTTCAGCAAATTGGGTATGTGATAGTTTTCGGTGTTTTGTAAGAGTCGAACTTTCGGTTCATTTCGTCTTCACACACCGCAATCTGGTCTCTTTCGAGTTCGCAAATTGCTTGGGTGTTATATGGTCAAGCCTCACGGGCAATTAGTATTGGTTAGCTCAACGCCTCACAGCGCTTACACACCCAACCTATCAACGTCGTAGTCTTCGACGGCCCTTCAGGGGACTCAAGGTCCCAGTGAGATCTCATCTTGAGGCTAGTTTCCCGCTTAGATGCTTTCAGCGGTTATCTATTCCGAACATAGCTACCCGGCAATGCCACTGGCGTGACAACCGGAACACCAGAGGTTCGTCCACTCCGGTCCTCTCGTACTAGGAGCAGCCCCTCTCAAATCTCAAACGTCCACGGCAGATAGGGACCGAACTGTCTCACGACGTTCTAAACCCAGCTCGCGTACCACTTTAAATGGCGAACAGCCATACCCTTGGGACCGGCTTCAGCCCCAGGATGTGATGAGCCGACATCGAGGTGCCAAAC
>NZ_JBSSCU010000001.1:3800000-5645000 GCF_054060055.1 Pseudomonas sp. TE36184
TTCCGTTTCGACTGCGCCGGAAGTGGGGCGAATTATAGACGTCCAGGATTTGCCGTCAACACCTTTTTTTCACAATTCTGTCATATCGGTCAAAAAGGCCGCAAAAACGCGAAAGCCGGCCCCAAGGGGCCGGCTTTCAACGCGTCTTACAAGCTAGGGAAGGCAAACTGTGACGCTTCATGACTGGCCCGTTGCGGCCAGCGCTGGGTAATGGCCTTGCGCCGGGTATAGAAACGCACGCCATCCGGCCCGTAAGCATGCAAGTCGCCAAACAGCGAGCGCTTCCAGCCGCCAAAGCTGTGGTAGGCCACCGGCACCGGCAGTGGAACGTTCACGCCGACCATGCCCACTTCAATCTCGTCACAGAACAGACGCGCCGCTTCACCGTCACGGGTGAAGATGCACGTGCCGTTGCCATACTCGTGATCGTTGATCAGTTGCATCGCCGCTTCCAGGCTATTGACCCGCACCACGCACAACACCGGCCCGAAGATCTCTTCTTTATAGATACGCATCTGCGGCGTCACGCGGTCAAACAAACTGCCGCCGAGGAAGAACCCCTGTTCATGCCCGGCAACGCTCAAGCCACGACCATCGACCACCAGCTCAGCGCCCGCCGCCACACCGTCTTCTATATAGCCGCTGACCTTATCCCGCGCCTGGCCGGTGACCAGCGGCCCCATATCCAGGCCGCACGAGGTGCCCGCGCCAATCTTCAGCGCCTTGACCTGCGGCACCAACTTGGCGATCAATGCATCCGCCACCTGGTCACCCACACACACCGCCACCGAGATCGCCATGCAACGCTCGCCGCAGGAACCATAGGCCGCGCCCATCAAGGCACTGACCGCATTATCCAGATCGGCATCCGGCATCAGCACCGCATGGTTCTTCGCGCCGCCCAGCGCTTGCACGCGTTTGCCGCGCTTGGTCGCTTCGGCGTAGATGTACTCGGCAATCGGCGTCGAACCCACAAAGCTCAAGGCCTTGACCTCCGGCGCTTCGATCAGCGCATCCACCGCGCCCTTGTCGCCATGCACCACGCTCAGCACGCCCTTAGGCAGGCCGGCCTCCTGCAGCAATTGCGCGATCAGCAGCGTCGAACTCGGATCACGCTCCGACGGTTTGAGGATAAAGCAGTTGCCGCAGACGATCGCCAGCGGGTACATCCACAACGGCACCATCGCCGGGAAGTTGAACGGGGTAATCCCGGCCACTACGCCCAACGGCTGGAAATCCGACCAGGCATCGATGTTCGGCCCCACATTGCGGCTGTACTCGCCCTTGAGAATTTCCGGCGCCGAGCACGCGTACTCCACGTTCTCGATGCCACGCTTCAATTCCCCCGCCGCGTCTTCCAAGGTCTTGCCGTGCTCCTCGCTGATCAACTGCGAGATGCGCGCTTCGTTCTGCTCCAGCAACTGCTTGAAACGGTACATCACCTGGGCACGCCTGGCCGCCGGCGTATTACGCCAGGCCGGGAATGCGGCCTTGGCCGAGTCGATCGCGCGCTGGATGGTTTCGCGACTGGCCAGCGGCACCTGGTGAATCACCTGGCCGGTGGACGGGTTGTACACATCGGCAGTGCGACCGGATTCGCTGACCAATTGGCCGTCGATCAAATGCTGGATAAGGCTCATGCAGGGCTCCTGAAAAGTTGTTCTATATAGAAGGAGAAATCAGTCGATCTTGTTCAGCACTTCGCCGACGGCATCGAACAGGCGATCCAGGTCCTGCGGCTTGCTGTTGAAGGTTGGCCCGAACTGCAGGGTGTCGCCGCCAAAACGCACGTAGAAACCGGCTTTCCACAAGGCCATGCCAGCCTCGAACGGACGCACGATGGCATCACCGTCACGCGGGGCAATCTGGATCGCGCCGGCCAGACCGTAGTTGCGGATGTCGATCACGTTCTTGCTGCCCTTCAAACCATGCAGCGCATTCTCAAAGTGCGGAGCGACTTCGGCTACGCTCTGCACCAGGTTTTCCTTCTGCAGCAGGTCCAATGCCGCCAGGCCAGCCGCGCAGGCCACCGGGTGTGCCGAGTAGGTGTAGCCGTGGGGAAATTCCACCGCGTATTCCGGCGTCGCCTGGTTCATGAAGGTCTGATAGATCTCGCTGCTGGCAATCACCGCGCCCATCGGGATCGCACCGTTGGTGACTTGCTTGGCGATGCACATCAGGTCCGGGGTCACGCCGAAGCTGTCGGCGCCGAACATCGAGCCGGTACGGCCGAAACCGGTGATCACTTCGTCGAACACCAACAGGATGTTGTGCTGGTCGCAGATTTCACGCAGACGCTTGAGGTAACCCTGTGGCGGCACCAACACGCCAGCGGAGCCGGCCATCGGCTCGACAAAAACGGCAGCGATGTTCGACGCGTCGTGCAACTCGATCAACTTGAGCAGTTCATCGGCCAGGGCAATACCGCCCTGCTCCGGCATGCCGCGCGAGAACGCATTGCTCGCCAGCAAGGTGTGAGGCAGATGGTCAACATCCATCATCGCCTGACCAAACATCTTACGGTTGCCGTTGACGCCGCCCAGGCTGGTGCCGGCGATGTTCACCCCGTGATAGCCACGGGCGCGGCCGATCATCTTGGTCTTGGTAGACTGGCCTTTTAGGCGCCAGTACGCACGCACCATCTTCACCGCCGTATCGGCGCACTCGGAACCGGAGTCGGTGAAGAACACATGGTTGAGGTTACCCGGGGTCAGGTCGGTGATTTTTTCCGCCAGTTGAAACGACAGCGGATGACCGTATTGGAAGCCCGGCGAGTAGTCCAGCGTGCCCAGTTGCTTGGCGACCGCTTCCTGGATTTCCTTGCGGGTGTGCCCGGCGCCGCAGGTCCACAGCCCCGACAACGAATCGTAGACCTTGCGGCCCTTGTCATCGGTCAACCAGCTGCCTTCGGCGGCCACGATCAGGCGCGGGTCACGCTGGAAGTTACGGTTGGCGGTGTAAGGCATCCAGTGAGCGTCCAACTTCAGTTGGCTGGCCAGGGACGAAGGGGCGTTTTCGGACATGTTCATCAGCAAAACCTCGCAAGGCAAAAAGCAGCGCCGGGATTGAAAAGCGTTCTTGCAGCTAAATTGCCACGGGGATAAAGTCTGTGAAATCCAACTCTTCTAACCTTCAGTCAGGCCCCGACTAAACTATGAGCATCCGTCGACCCGACCCCCTGGCCCAAGTCAGCGACTTCGATATTCGCCTGTTGCGCATCTTTCGCAGTGTGGTGGAGTGTGGCGGCTTCTCGGCGGCGGAGACCGTGCTCGGCATCGGCCGCTCGGCCATCAGCCAGCAAATGAGCGATCTGGAGCAACGCCTGGGATTGCGCCTGTGCCAGCGCGGGCGTGCCGGATTCTCGCTGACCGAGGAAGGCCGCGAGGTCTATCAATCGGCACTGCAACTCTTGAGTGCCCTGGAAAGCTTTCGCACCGAGGTCAACGGCCTGCACCAGCATTTGCGCGGCGAACTGATCATCGGCCTCACCGACAACCTCGTCACCCTGCCCCACATGCGTATCACCCATGCCCTGGCGCAATTGAAGGAACGCGGCCCGGACGTGCAGATCCAGATCCGCATGATTGCCCCCAATGAAGTGGAACAAGGCGTGCTCGACGGCCGCCTGCATGTCGGCGTGGTGCCCCAGGCCAGCGCGCTGTCCGGCCTGGAATACCAGGCGCTGTACAGCGAACGCTCGCTGCTCTACTGCGCCGTCGGCCACCCGCTGTTCTATGCCGACGACAAGCAGTTGGAGGATGGACGCATCGACGACCAGGATGCGATCGCCCCCACCTTCCGCCTGCCCGCCGAGATCCAGGCCCACTACCAGGCCCTCAACTGCACCGCCAGCGCTTCTGACCGCGAAGGCATGGCGTTCCTGATCCTCACCGGCCGCTACATCGGCTACCTGCCCGATCACTACGCCAGCCTGTGGGTGCAACAAGGCCGACTACGCGCGCTGAAACCGGCTACACGTTTTTACGATTTAAGCCTGGCATCGGTCACGCGCAAGGGGCGGCGCCCTCATTTGGTGCTGGAAAGTTTCCTCGACAGCTTGGCGGCAACCCGCTAATTCGGGCCTCGCACAAAAAGCTGAGCAAGTGGACAGCTTTTTGCAAGGGCACAAGGACCTAGAACCGTCCGACTCGAGTTTGCCCGCCATGCCACCAGAAACGTCCAGCCCCAGCGACCTGATCTACGGCCTCAACGACCGCCCAAAACCCCTGCCCGCCCTACTGGCCGCCCTGCAACATGTATTGGCCGCCTTCGTCGGCATCATCACGCCGCCGCTGATCATCGGCTCGACCCTGGGCCTGGCGGCTCACCTGCCGTACCTGATCAGCATGGCGCTGATGGTGTCCGGTGTCGGCACCTTCATCCAGGCGCGTAGGCCGTTTGGCATCGGCGCCGGCATGATCTGCCTGCAGGGCACCAGCTTTGCGTTTCTCGGCGCCGTGCTGTCGGCGGGCTTCCTGGTCAAGCAACGCGGCGGCAGCCCGGAAGACATCCTGGCGATGATCTTCGGCGTGTGCTTTTTCGGCGCCGCCGTACAAATCGTGCTGAGCCGTTTTATCGGGCAACTGCGCCGGGTGATCACGCCGCTGGTCACCGGGATCGTGATTACCCTGATCGGCATCAGCCTGATCAAAGTGGGTATCACCGACCTCGGCGGCGGGTTCAATGCCGCCGATTTCGGCGCGCCCATCAACCTGGCACTGGGCCTGTTCGTGGTGTTGACGATCATCCTGCTCAACCGCTCGAACACACCCTGGGTACGCCTCTCGGCGATCATCATCGGCCTGGCCCTCGGCAGCCTCGCGGCCTGGTTCAGCGGCAAACTGGTGCCCCAGGCCCTGCCCGACCTGCCGTTGATCAGCCTGCCGATGCCGTTTCGTTATGGTTTCAACTTCGACTGGAGCGCCTTCCTACCCATCGCGCTGATTTATCTGATCAGCAGCATCGAAACCGTGGGTGACCTCACCGCCAACTGCATGATCGCCCGCCAGCCCATCAGCGGCCCGTCTTATATAAACCGGCTCAAGGGCGGCGTACTCGGCGACGGGGTGAGCTGCATGATCGCCGCCACCTTCAGCGCGTTCCCCAACACCACGTTCGCCCAGAACAATGGCGTGATCCAACTCACCGGCGTGGCCAGCCGCTATGTCGGCCTGTACATCGGCGTGGTGCTGTTTTGCCTCGGCTTGTTTCCATCGATCGGCGCGGTGCTGCAGCAAATCCCCAAACCGGTATTGGGCGGCGCGACCCTGGTGATGTTCGGCAGCGTGGCGGCGGCCGGCGTGCGTATTCTCGCCCAGGCGCCGCTGGACCGACGCAGCATGCTGATCATCGCCACCTCGTTCGGCGTCGGCCTGGGCATTGCCGCCCAACCGAACCTGCTGCACTTGATGCCGACGCTGGTGCAAAACCTGTTCGACTCGGCCATCACCAGCGGCGGGCTGACCGCCATCGCATTGTGCCTGTTACTGCCGGAAGCCAAAGCGAGCCCCGCAGCAAACGGCGCGCCACATGGCGATACGCTGGAACCGCTTTGAGGGTTTTATTGCATCAGGACTTGTCTGAGGCTTGAGGGTGGGTTATCTGTGCATACATCGTCTCTATCGATCAGCACGGAAACCTCCATGAGCCTCGAAGTTCCTGCCCACAGCACCCACGCCGGGAAGCCCGCCAGCCGCATTCGGCAAAAGAACGAGCAAGCGATTCTTCAAGCGGCCGAAGACGAGTTCGCGCGTCACGGCTACAAGGGCACCAGCATGAACACCATCGCTGCCAGCGCCGGGTTGCCGAAGGCCAACTTGCACTACTACTTCACCAACAAGATGGGCCTGTACGTCGCGGTGCTCAGCAATATCCTCGAACTGTGGGACAGCACCTTCAACGCGCTGACCGCCGAGGACGACCCGGCCGTGGCCCTCACCCGCTACATCCGCACCAAGATGGAGTTTTCCCGACGACAGCCCCAGGCCTCGCGGATCTTCGCCATGGAGATCATCAGCGGCGGCGAATGCCTTACTGAATACTTCGGCCAGGACTACCGCGCCTGGTTCAGTGGCCGGGCGGCCGTGTTCCAGGCCTGGATCGATGCCGGCAAGATGGACCCCATCGACCCCGTCCACCTGATCTTCCTGCTGTGGGGCAGCACCCAGCACTATGCCGACTTCGCCAGCCAGATCTGCCGCGTCACCGGGCGCACCAAGTTGACCAAACAAGATATGGAAGACGCCGGCACCAACCTGATCCACATCATTCTCAAAGGCTGTGGCATCAAGCCCGCCCTCTAGACGACACCGCCTATGCCTTTCACCCTCACCGGCCTTTGCGAATTCCGCGAAGAAATTCGCAAAAGCCGCTTCATCACCCTGGCCGCACCGATCACCAGCGCGCAAGAAGCCCAGGCGTTCATCGAGCAGCACAGCGACCTGAACGCCACGCACAATTGCTGGGCCTGGAAACTCGCCGACCAGTACCGCAGCAACGACGACGGAGAACCTGGCGGCACCGCCGGGCGACCGATCCTCGCCGCCATCGAGGCCCAGGGCTTCGATCAGGTGGTGGTGCTGGTGATTCGCTGGTACGGCGGCATCCAACTGGGCACCGGCGGGCTGGCGCGGGCGTATGGCGGCGGCGCGAACAAATGCCTGCAAACCGCCGAGCGCATCGAGCTGATCAGCCGCGTGCCGTTGAGCTGCGACTGCGGGTTTTCCGAACTGAACCTGGTCAAGTTGCGGGTCACCGAACTCGGCGGGCTGGTACTGGAGGAACACTTCACCGCCAATGGCGTGGAGCTGCAACTGGCCCTGGGCGAAGCACACATCGACACCCTGCAAAACCAGCTTGCCGACCTGAGCCGGGGGCGTATCCTGCTGCAACGTTGAAACTGCTAATGTTGTTCGCTGAACGCCCTGAACCGCGACGTCAAAGGAAGCTCTGCATGTCTACGCCAAAAACCGCACTGATCATCGGCGCCTCACGCGGGCTGGGCCTTGGCCTGGTCAAGCAATTGCTCAAGGATGGCTGGGACGTGACCGCCACCGTGCGTGACCCGAACAAGGCCGACGCCCTGAAAGCCGTGGGCCCGGTACAGATCGAGAAACTCGACATGGACGATCAGCAAGCTGTGATCGCCCTGAGCCAGCGCCTCAAGGAACGCACATTCGACCTGCTGTTCGTCAACGCCGGCGTCAAGGGCCCGGCGAACCAGGAACCTGGCCACGCCACCCTGGCGGAAGTCGGCCAGTTGTTCTTCACCAACGCCGTGGCGCCGATCAACCTGGCCCAGCGCTTTGTCGGGCAGATCCGCAAAGATTCCGGCGTGCTGGCGTTCATGAGTTCAGTCCTGGGCAGCGTGACCATCCCTGACGGTTCCGAGCTGGCGCTCTACAAGGCGAGCAAGGCCGCCCTCAACTCGATGACCAACAGCTTCATCACCCAACTCGGCGAGCAAAAAATGACCGTGCTTTCCCTGCATCCGGGTTGGGTGAAGACCGACATGGGCGGCGAAAACGCACACATCGACGTCGAGACCAGCGTGCGCGGCCTGCTCGATCAGGTGAATGCCTACACCGGCAAAGGCGGCCACCACTTCGTGGACTACCGGGGCCATACCATTCCCTGGTAAGCCGCCATCAAAGGTGGGAACACGCTTCTCGAGAGCAGCGCGTTCCTACCGGTAGACCGGATCTAGAACTACACGTAATCTAGCCACCTCGCCCTCACCGGCGACCCTGGATCAGCAGACAGGGCAACACTGAGCTGGCAAACCTGAACCCATCATTCAGAGGAGCCGGCCCATGCCTGCGACCCGTATCTGGTTAAAAAACCCCCTCGCGATTTTCACTGCCAATGGCCTCGATGCCCGCGGCGGCCTGGTGCTGCAAGACGGTGTGATCAACGAACTGCTGGGCATCGGGCAAGCGCCTGCACAGCCCTGTACACAGGTGTTCGACGCCCGCGAACATGTGGTCTTGCCGGGGCTGATCAATACCCATCATCACTTCTACCAGACCCTGACTCGCGCCTGGGCGCCGGTGGTCAATCAGCCGTTGTTCCCGTGGCTGAAGACCCTGTACCCGGTGTGGGCGCGGCTGACCCCGGAAAAACTCGCCCTGGCCAGCAAAGTCGCGCTGGCGGAATTGCTGCTCTCAGGCTGCACCACGGCGGCAGACCACCACTACCTGTTCCCGGACGGCCTGGAACATGCCATCGACGTGCAAGTCGACGTGGTGCGCGAACTGGGCATGCGCGCCATGCTCACTCGCGGCTCCATGAGCCTGGGCGAAGCCGACGGTGGCTTGCCGCCGCAGCAAACCGTGCAACAGGGCGCGGTAATTCTGGACGATAGCCAGCGCCTGATCCGCCAGTACCACGAACGCGGCGACGGCGCGCAGATCCAGATCGCCCTGGCGCCCTGCTCGCCGTTTTCCGTCACCCCGCAAATCATGCAAGCCAGCGCCGAACTGGCCGCGAGCCTCGACGTGCGCCTGCACACGCACCTGGCGGAAACCCTCGACGAGGAAGACTTCTGCCTGCAACGCTTCGGCCTGCGCACCGTGGACTACCTCGACAGCGTCGGCTGGCTCGGCCCGCGCACCTGGCTGGCCCACGGCATTCACTTCAACCCGGACGAAATCGCCCGCCTGGGCGCCGCCGGCACCGGGATCTGCCATTGCCCAAGCTCGAACATGCGCCTGGCCTCCGGCATCTGCCCGACCCTGGACCTGCTCGCCGCCGGTGCCCCGATCGGCCTGGGCGTGGACGGTTCGGCCTCCAACGATGCGTCGAACATGATCCTCGAAGCCCGCCAGGCGCTGTACATCCAGCGCCTGCGTTATGGCGCGGAAAAAATCACCCCGCAAGGCGTGCTGGGCTGGGCGACCAAAGGCTCGGCGCAGTTGCTCGGTCGTTCGGATATCGGTGAGTTAGCCGTAGGAAAGCAGGCCGATCTGGCGCTGTTCAAGCTGGACGAACTGCGCTTCTCCGGCAGTCACGATCCGATTTCGGCGTTGCTGTTGTGCGGCGCCGACCGGGCCGACCGGGTGATGATCGGCGGGCAATGGCGGGTGATCGACGGCCAGGTCGAGGGCCTCGACCTCAAAGGCTTGATTGCCGATCACAGCCAGGCCGCCCGTAACCTGATCAATCCCTTGTAGGAGCGAGCTCGCTCGCGAAAAACGTCAACGCTAACGCAGGTGTTCTGATTCACACGGCGCTCTCAGATTGTTCGCGAGCAAGCTCACGCCTACACCCCTAACAGCGACAACATGATAAAGGTCGCAAACAACACAAAGTGGGTCATCCCTTCGATGGCGTTGGTTTCGCCATCGTTGAGGTTGATCGCACTGACGATCAGCGTGATCAACACCATCACGCTTTGCACCGGCGTCATCGCCATCTGGAACGGCTGGCCGGTGTAGAGCGCCATCGCTTCCATCACCGGCACCGTCAGGATCACCGTCGACAACGATGCGCCCAGTGCAATGTTCACCACTGACTGCATGCGGTTGGCCAGGGCGGCGCGCAAGGCGGTCAGAATCTCCGGTGCCGCCGAGATGGCCGCGACCACAATCGCCGTCATCACCGGCGGTGCGCCCGTGCCTTCCAGGCCCAGGTCGAGGGTCTTGGACATCACCTCGGCCAGCGCGCCAATCACAATCACCCCGAACACCAGCGTACCGATGGAAAATGCCAGGTTCACCGGCGGCGCCTGTTCTTCCGGCAACGTCTTGCGGCGTTTTTCCGGGTAGCTGTAGCTGAAGAAATAACTGTGCGGGCCCACCTGCATGCGCAGGAACAGGGTGTAGAGCACCACCATCGCGCCGATGGTGAAGGCCGAGTAAATTTTCCAGTCCGCTTCCGGGATGAATTCCGGCACCACCATCGACACGCCCATGGCGGTGAGGATCATCACGCTGTAGGTGCGCGCCGAATCGTCATTGTAGGATTGTTCGCCGTGCTTGATGCCCCCCATCAGCGCGGCCAGGCCGAGGATGCCGTTGATATCGAGCATCACCGCCGAGTAGATGGTGTCGCGCACCAGGGTCGGCGACGGTTCGTTGCTCATCATGATCGCCAGGATCACCACTTCCACCAGCACGGCGGCCAGGGTCAGGATCATGGTGCCGTAGGGGTCGCCGACCTTTTCCGCCAACTGCTCGGCATGGTGAGCGACGCGCATCGACGCCACCACGATAAAGCCGATCAGCGCCAGGCCGGCCAGTAGCGCGACCATTTGCCCGTTATGGAGCATCCAGTGCTCCAGCGGGTACGCGGCGACGGCGGCGATCAGCGCCAGCAGCATGAATTTTTCTTGCTTGAGAGAGGTGAGCATTGCGGGCCTTTTGTGCGGCAAATCAGTCATTGACGGGGTACAGACTGCAGTACATCGCTAACGTTTCGTTACATCTTAGTTCGCAGCGCCCCTGCGCGAATAGAACCAATACTCTCCTCTTGGTCAGGTTTTGCCGATTATTTCAGTCATGGCCTGTAGAATGCCGCCATTGCACCCGATGAGATTTTAGACATGTACGATTGGCTCAACGCCCTGCCCAAGGCTGAACTGCACCTGCACCTGGAAGGCTCGCTGGAGCCTGAGCTGCTGTTCGCCCTGGCCGAGCGCAACAAGATTGCGCTGCCATGGAACGACGTCGACACCCTGCGCAAGGCCTACGCCTTCAACAACCTGCAAGAGTTTCTCGACCTGTATTACCAGGGCGCCGATGTACTGCGCACCTCCCAGGATTTCTACGACCTGACCTGGGCCTACCTGCTGCGCTGCAAAGCGCAGAACGTGATCCACACCGAACCCTTCTTCGACCCGCAAACCCACACCGACCGTGGCGTGCCGTTCGAAGTGGTGCTCAACGGCATCGCCGCCGCGCTCAAAGATGGCGAGCAGCAACTGGGCATCACCAGCGGCTTGATCCTCAGCTTCCTGCGCCACTTGAGCGAAGCCGAAGCCGAGAAAACCCTCGACCAGGCGCTGCCGTTTCGCGATGCGTTCGTGGCCGTGGGCCTGGACAGTTCGGAAATGGGCCACCCGCCGAGCAAGTTCCAGCGCGTGTTCGACCGTGCCCGCAACGAAGGCTTCTTCACCGTGGCCCACGCCGGCGAAGAAGGCCCGCCCGAGTACATCTGGGAAGCCCTCGACCTGCTGAAAGTCCAGCGTATCGACCATGGCGTGCGCGCCATCGAAGACGAGCGCCTGATGCAACGGATCATCGACGAACAGATCCCGCTGACCGTGTGCCCGCTGTCCAACACCAAGCTACGCGTGTTCGACGACATGGCCCAGCACAACATCCTCGACATGCTCGAGCGTGGGGTGAAGGTGACGGTGAACTCGGACGACCCGGCGTACTTCGGCGGCTACGTCACCGAGAACTTCCATGCGCTGTACACCGCCCTGGGCATGACCCAGGACCAGGCCAAACGCCTGGCGCAAAACAGCCTGGATGCGCGGCTGGTGAAGCCCTGACGGCGTAAACCGCGACTGACAATGTGGGAGCCAGCGCGCTCCCACATTCGTTGTGGATTGCCGGTTAAATCTCGCTCAACTCTTCCAGGGTCTTGCCCTTCGTCTCCATCCCAAACACCCACACCACCAGCGCCGCCACCGCAAAGCACAATGCGCCCAGGGCAAACACCCCGCCCTGCCCGGTAATCGGGAACACCAGCCCGGTCACCAACGGCCCGAGCAACGACCCGACCCGCCCGATCGCCGAAGCGAACCCGGCCCCTGTCGCCCGCGCCGAAGTGGGATACAACTCCGGCGTGTAGGTGTACAGCACCGCCCACATGCCAAACAGAAAGAACTGCATCAACAACCCCGAGGCGATCAGCAGGCCGACATTGCCGCCGAACACCGCGCTTTGCCCATACAGAAACGCCATCACCCCGCCGCCGAGCAAGGTCACCACGCACACCGGCTTGCGCCCCCAACGCTCCACCAGCCAGGCCGCCATCAGGAACCCGGGAATCCCGCCCAGGGAAATGATCACCGTGTAATACACCGACTGGGTCACCGCAAACCCCGACTGCTGCAGCAAGGCACTCAACCAGGAGGTGAGCCCATAAAAGCCGAGCAAGGCGAAGAACCACACACTCCAGATCATCATCGTGCGCTGACGATACTGCGCCGACCATAATTGCTGGAACGCCGAGAAAAAGTTGCCCGGCACACTCTCCACCCGCGGCAGGCGAATCGGCTGCGGCAACTCGGCGCGGCCCAGGGAATCGCGCACTTTCGCCTCGATCCCCAGCAACACCTTATCCGCCGCCGCATGCCGCCCGGCCTGCTCCAGCCAGCGCGGCGACTCCGGGATAAAAAACCGGATCGCCAACACAAACACCGCCGGCACCGCCAGCACCAGGAAGATGTCGCGCCAGCCGATCAGCGGCAGCAAAAAGTACGACAGCACCCCCGCCGCCACAAAACCCAACGGCCAGAAGCCATCCATCAACGCGATATAGCGCCCGCGCCCCTTGGCCGGAATCAGCTCCGAGAGCATCGACTGCGCGATCGGAAACTCCATGCCCATGCCAATGCCGAGCAGGATGCGAAACAACGTCAGCGTCTCCACCGTCTGCGCCGTGGAACACAAGTAGCTGGCGATCCCCCACAACACGATGCTCCACTGGAACACCGGCTTGCGCCCGAAGCGATCGGCGAGCATCCCGGACAACGACGCGCCCACCACCATGCCGAAAAAACTCGAACTGGCCAGCAAGCCAGCCTGGGCCGTGCTCAGGCCGAACTCGGCTTTGATCGAGCCGAGCAGGAAAGTCATCATCGCCAGATCCATGGAGTCGAAGAAAAACGCCAGGGCGATGATGATAAAAATGACTCTGTGGTAACCGCTGATGGGCAACCGTTCCAGCCGTTCTGCCGCGCTATAGCCGTGCGTACCCATGCCCCATCCCCTGTGTGAATAATCCCCTCTGGGAGTGTGGGCCATGGTTTTTCCGGGTTATTGCTGGGTGCGACCTGATCGCAACTCTGAACGACGTCATCCGGGTCAGAGCGCGTCGGGCACGGCCAACCGGGTGATTTCCGCCAACCCGGTGTCGCTGACGAGCAAGGCGCGGGACTCGTTGACCGCACGGATCCAGTTCGACTGCAAAAACAGTTGCAATAGCCCGGCTCCCAGCGCGCCGCCCAGGTGCGGTTGCTGCTGGCTCCAATCGAAACAGTCGCACACCAGCGGCAAGGCCAGCGCCTGGGTGAAAATGCCCAGGCCAGCCAGGTGCTGCGCGCCTTTGACCGTGACTTGGGTGCGGAGCTCGTGGCGCTCGATCCAGCCGGCCGCGATCATCCGCTGATACAGTTGCGCCGCCAGCTCGCCGCCGAGGTGCCCATGGCATAACCGCGCATGGCGCAGCGGGGCCGGCGCCGCCAGGGTCAGCGGTGAAGCCTGCGGTGCGCTGCGCGCCGCACTGGCCATGGTGGTACTGGCCAAGGCATCGATGGCGGTGCTGACATCCGCCGCCGCCACACGAAACAACCGCTTGCCGCGACGCGCTTCGACACGCAGCAAACCGCCGCCGGTAAGCCGCGCCAGATGGGCATTCGCCGAGGCCGGCGACAACCCCGTGAGCGTCGCCAGTTCCTGGGAAGACTTGGCCGAGCCGTCCATCAAGGCCCAGAGCATGGCGGTGCGTTTTGGCTCGGCGAGCAAGCTGGCAATCTGACTGATGCAAGGTGCCTGTTCCATGTGTTCACTCCTTGTTAAATCATTTCTCTGCTGTGGTTGGCGCCAAAGTATAGGTGCGCAAGCAGTCAGTTCCCCGGCGTCTGACAGCGCGGATAGGGACAGGATCTGAGTGAAATTTCCGGCTTTAGTGGAGGCTATTACGCACTGGTGAATTGTTCCGACCACTGCGCGGTCAATGTCGCACAACGGGACACGAGCATTTCCCGCAGCAGGTTGATGGGCTTACTCAACTGCGCGCGATGCGCGCATAACAGGTTGAGCGGCGTCCGCTCGCCGCGCAGCTCAGGCAGAATCACGCGCAAGCGTCCGGCGCGGACGTCGCTGCTCACATCCAACCAGGACTTGTAGGCGACGCCCACCCCGGCGACAGCCCATCGCCGTACCACGTCAGCATCGTCACTGAAGCGGTCGCCGCCGACAGTCAGGCTGACTTCGCGTTTGCCGTCATGAAACGTCCAGTGGTCATGCACGCGAGTGCCGAGCATATACAGCAGGCAATTGTGCTGGGCCAGTTGCTCCAGATGCCGCGGTTCGCCGTGGCGCTCGAGATAACTGGGCGCCGCGCACAGCACGCGCACGTTATCCGGCGCGACGGGCAGCGCGACCAGGCTGGAATCCTCCGGTTCGCCATAGCGCAGGGCGATATCCACCGGCTGGCGGAACAGGTCGGCAATGCGGTCGCCCAGCAACAGGCGCACCGTCAGTTGCGGATAGTCACGCTGGAACTCGTCGAGCCAGGGCAACAGCTGGTTGCGACCAAAATCCGAGGGCGCCGACAGTTGCAGCACACCGCTGACATGGTCCTGGCCACTGGCCAATAACCGCCGCCCTTCGTCCAGCGAGCTCAGCGCGGCGCGCGCATATCCGAGAAAACCGTCCCCTTCAGCGGTGAGGCGCAGGCTGCGAGTCGAGCGCGCCAGCAAGCGCGTGCCCAGTTGCTGTTCGATACGCTTCAACGCCGCGCTGGCCACCGCCGGCGACAGGTCCATGACCCGCGCCGCGGCCGACAGACTGCCCAGGTCCGCTGCGCGCACGAACAACTGCAAATCATCAAAGCGCAGCATCCAATTCCACCCATTATCAAAATATTGTTGAAACAGACTGCTGTTTTAGCCGCTTTTATCTGCATCGGAAATAGCCAATCATCTGCCCATCCCATACAGCCCGTGTCAGGAGTCGAATATGTCCGCTGCCTTTAACGTCATCGCCACGCTGATCGCCAAACCTGGCCAACAACACACCCTCGAGTCGCTGCTGCGCGGCCTGCTGGAACCGACCCGCCAGGAAGCCGGTTGCGAACAGTACGACCTGCACCAGGACCTGCAACATCCCGAGACGTTCTACATGCTCGAACGCTGGCGCGACGACGCGGCCCTGGCCGACCACGACCAGAGCGCACACATCCAGAGTTTCCGCGCCAAGGCCGCCGACGTACTCGCGCACTTCGAACTCAAGCGCCTGAAATTTCTTGCCTGATCACCGCGTTTTTTTGTAGGAGCGAGCTTGCTCGCGAAAATCGTAAACGATGACGCCGCGCTTTTGATTCAGCGCGGCCCCTGTGAGTTTTTCGCGAGCAAGCTCGCTCCTACAGTCAACTCCCTACTTCTGGAGCCCCCATGAAAGCCATTGCCTACTACGCCTCACTGCCGATCAACGATCCGAAATCCCTGCAAGACATCGAGCTGCCGGAACCAGTCGCCGGCCCGCGCGACCTGCTGGTGGAAGTCAAAGCCATCTCGGTCAACCCGGTGGACACCAAGGTCCGCCAGAACGTCGCCCCGGAAAACGGCGCCGCCAAGGTGCTCGGCTGGGACGTGGCCGGTGTGGTCAAGGCCGTCGGCAGTGAAGTGACGCTGTTCAAGGCCGGTGACAAAGTGTTCTACGCCGGCTCCCTGGTACGCCCGGGCGGCAACAGTGAACTGCACACCGTGGACGAGCGCATCGTCGGCCATATGCCCAAGAGCCTGGGTTTTGCCGACGCAGCCGCCTTGCCGCTGACCGCCATCACCGCCTGGGAACTGTTGTTCGAACGCCTGCAAGTGCGCGAGGGTAAAAAGGACGAAGGCCAGAGCCTGCTGATCGTCGGCGCTGCCGGCGGCGTGGGGTCGATCCTGACCCAATTGGCCAGCCAGCTCACCGCACTGAAGGTCATCGGCACCGCGTCGCGCCCGGAAACCCAGGCCTGGGCCAAGGCCCTTGGCGCTGACCTGGTGATCGACCATAGCCAGCCGCTGAGCGAAGCCCTGAAACACGCGGGTGTGGCCCAGGTGACCCACGTCGCCAGCCTGACCCAGACCGACCACCATTTGGATCAACTGGTCGAAGCCTTGCAGCCCCAGGGCAAGCTGGCGCTGATCGACGATCCGAAGGCCCTGGACGTGAGCAAACTCAAGCGCAAGAGCCTGTCGCTGCATTGGGAGTTCATGTACACCCGCTCGATGTTCGAGACGCCGGACATGATCGAGCAACACAACCTGCTCAATCGCGTCGCCGAGCTGATCGATGCCGGCACCCTGAAAACTACCGTGGGCGAGCACTTCGGCGTGATCAACGCCGAGAACCTACGCCGCGCCCACGCGCTGCTCGAGAGCGGCAAGGCCAAGGGTAAGATCGTGCTGGAAGGGTTCTGAAAGAGGTCTGTCAGTGTCGTCCGTCATTCGCGTAAGTGATGGACGACACCACTAGTCAGGGAATTGACCTTTGTCATCATTGTGAACGTATTCGGGTTTATATTGGCGGCCTTTGCCACGATTCTTTTACGTGAGGAAGTCAGCAATGAAGATCCTGATAAAAGCGTTAGCAAAATCCCCGGGCAATAAATGGCAGGTCCGTCTCGACGGCGAAGCCATCACCTTCCGCAGTGAGGCCGAAGCCCGCGCCTTCGCCGAGACCCTGCAAGCGCGCATCCAGGCGCCCCACCGTTTCCCACTCGACCAGCAACGCTCCGCTGCCGCTGGCTGACGTCTTTCAGACCTGCGCCTGTAGGGCACGTGCTCGTTGCAGGCGCTGGGTCGACAGTGCAATCGTCACCGCCAAGACCCCGCACAAGCTGATGACCATCGCCATCGGCATCGCCGTGCCGTCGTGCAACACGCCCACCAACGAAGCCGCCCCCGCTGCCACGCCGAACTGAATGCAACCGAGCATTGCCGAGGCGCTACCGGCTCGCGCGCCCTGCCCGCTCATGGCGCAGGCCGAGGTGTTGGGCAAAATGCAGCCCAGGCTGGCGATGCAGATAAACAGCGGCAGCAGCAACGGCCACAACGCTTCGGTGCGCAAGGCCGCGACGCCGAGCAGCGCCAACGCCGCCAGCATGTAGAGCCACACCGTGCGCGACAGCAAGAACGCCGGCCCGCGCTTGGCGAGCAAGCGCGCATTGACTTGGGCCATCAGGATAAAGCCGGCGGCGTTGGAGCCAAATACCCAGCCGAAATGCTCGGCGGGCACGCCATAGAGTTTGATGAATACGAAGGGTGAACCGGCAATGTAGGCAAACATCCCGGCAATCGAAATGCCCCCGGTCAGGGCGTAACCGAGGTAGACCCGGTCCGACAACAGGTCGATATAGCGGCGCAGCGACCCGGACAACGGTTGCCGAGGCTGATGGGCCGGAAAGGTTTCCGGCAAACCGACCGCCACTGCGATCGCGGCCATCACGCTGAACACCGTCAGGGCCAGGAAGATCGACTGCCAGCCCCACACCCCAACCATCAGCCCGCCCGCCAATGGCGCAAGGATCGGCGCCAGGCCGGTCACCAGCATCAGTTGCGAATACACCTTGGCCGAGGTCACCACATCACACTTGTCGCTGACCACCGCGCGGGAAATCACCATGCCCGCGCAACCGCCGAGGGCCTGCACGAAGCGTGCGCCGATCAGCCAATCCAAAGACGGCGCGTAGGCGCAGGCGAAGGAGGCCAGCGTAAACAACGTGACCCCGCTGAGCAGCGGCACACGACGACCAAAGCGGTCCGCCAGCGGACCGTAGATCAATTGGCCGATGGCCAGGCCGCCGAAATACACCGCCAAGGTCAGCTGGATATGTTTTTCATCGGTGGCGAACGCCGTCGCCATCGCCGGGAAACCCGGCAGGTAAAAGTCGATCGCCAGCGGCGCGAAGGCGCTCAAGGCGCCCAAAATCAGGAGTATGCGCAGGTTCATCAGGCACCCAAGTATGTCGGCAGCCCGACAGTCTAGCCGCGCTTGGGTGCGTTGAACATTACGATAGCTCGCTAACTATTAAATCAGGCGACGCTGTAGCCTTCTTCACGGATCAAGCCGGCGATCACGTCGCGGCTCAACTGGCTTTGCACGCTGACTTGCTTGGCCGCCAGGTCGACTTTCACTTCGGCTGCCGGGTCCTGATTCTGCACCGCCTGGGTCACTGCCCGGACGCAATGGCCGCAGGTCATTCCTTCAACGTTGAATACTTGCATGACATGACTCCTTTAATGAGGGTGGACGCAGTGTCAACCTTGCCACGATGGCAAGGTCAAGCGGCAAAAATAGCCGCCGGGCTGGTATTCGGTGACGCAGTCGGCCAAGCTTCACCCATCTTTGATGTGAACCACGGAGCATTCGCCATGCGCTGGTCGTTTTTTGGCCTTGTCGGCCTGATGAGTTTGTCTGCCGCTGCGCCCATGGCCAGCGCCGCCGAAGACTACGCGGTGTTGATCATTTCCCGCGAACGCCTGGAAGTACCGACCAACTGCGAGATCGGCCTGTACATCCAGGACCAGTTGGCCGGGCGCCTGTTCCAGGAACAGTCCACCTCGTTCAACCTGCCGGCCGGCAATGTGTCGCTGCGCCTGAAGCTGCTGCCGGGCCAATCGTCGGGTTGCCTGCCGGGCCTGTTGGCGCCACCCGCGCAGAACATCACGCTGAAGGCCGGTGATGTGCGCAAGTTGCGCATCGCCCAAGGCCCGGAAGGCATGTACCTCAAACCTGCGGCATTGGAATACTAAAGACGCTTGACCTTCCCCACAGGTCAAGGTTGATCCTAGGGGCAACTTCTTCAGGAGGACTGCCCCATGAATGGAACCACCACGTTTGACCTGCCCATCGGCGGCATGACCTGCGCCAGCTGCGCCGGGCGTGTCGAGCGCGCGCTGGGCAAGGTGCCGGGGGTGCAACGTGTCAGCGTGAACCTGGCCAACGAGCGCGCCCATATCGAGGTGCTCGGCCAGATGGACCCCGCCGTGCTGATCGCCGCCGTCGACAAGGCCGGCTACAGCGCATCGCTGCCCCAAAGCGAAACCAAGACCAATGCCGATCAAGCCCAGCGCCTGCACCACGAGCGTTGGGCGCTGTTGCTGGCGATTGTGCTCGCATTGCCGCTGGTGCTGCCGATGCTGGCACAGCCCTTCGGCCTGCACTGGATGCTGCCGGCCTGGGTCCAGTTCGCCCTGGCCACACCGGTGCAGTTCATCTTCGGTGCGCGCTTTTACATCGCCGCGTGGAAAGCCGTGCGCGCCGGCGCCGGCAATATGGACTTGCTGGTCGCGATCGGCACCAGCGCCGGTTACGGTCTGAGCCTGTATGAATGGCTCACCGCGCCCGTCGGCAGCATGCCGCACCTGTATTTCGAAGCCTCGGCGGTGGTGATCGCCCTGGTGCTGCTCGGCAAATACCTGGAAAGCCGCGCCAAACGCCAGACCGCCAGCGCCATCCGGGCCCTGGAAGCCTTGCGCCCGGAGCGCGCGATTCGGGTGGTTGACGGCCGCGAAGAAGACGTCGCGATCAACGCGCTCAAGCTCGGCGACCACGTGCTGGTCAAACCCGGCGAGCGCTTCCCGGTGGACGGGGAAGTGGTGGACGGCCAAAGCCATGCCGACGAAGCGCTGATCAGCGGCGAAAGCCTGCCAGTGCCGAAACAACCGGGCGACAAGGTCACCGGTGGCGCGATCAACGGCGAAGGGCGCTTGCTGGTCCGCACCGTGGCCCTCGGCGCGGAAAGCGTGCTGGCGCGCATCATCCGCCTGGTGGAAGACGCCCAGGCGGCCAAGGCACCGATCCAGAAACTGGTGGATAAAGTCAGCCAGGTGTTCGTGCCGACGGTGCTGGTGCTGGCGTTGCTCACGCTGCTCGGCTGGTGGCTGTACGGCGCTTCGCTGGAGACTGCGATCATCAATGCGGTCGCCGTGCTGGTGATCGCCTGCCCGTGCGCCCTCGGTCTGGCCACACCAACTGCGATCATGGCCGGCACCGGCGTGGCGGCGCGTCACGGCATCCTGATCAAGGATGCCGAAGCGCTGGAGCGCGCCCACGCCGTCAGCGCGGTGGTATTCGACAAAACCGGCACGCTCACTTCCGGCACGCCGAAGATCGCCCACTTGGCGGCAGTCGACGGCAACGAACCGCTGCTGCTGCAACAGGCCGGCGCCTTGCAACGCGGCAGCGAACACCCGCTGGCCAAGGCGGTGCTGGATGCCTGCCGCGAACAAGGGCTGAACGTGGCCGATGTGAGCGCCAGCCAGTCCCTGACCGGGCGCGGCATTGCCGGCACCCTCGACGGTCGGCCGCTGGCCCTGGGCAACCGCCGTCTGCTGGAAGACAACGGGCTGGACGCGGGCGCACTGAACGCTTCGGCCAAGGCCTGGGAAGCCGAGGGCCGCACCTTGTCCTGGCTGATCGAGCAAGGCGCGCAACCGCGGGTACTCGGGCTGTTCGCTTTCGGCGACACTCTCAAGCCCGGCGCGCTGGAAGCCGTGGCCCAACTCAAGGCGCGGCACATCAGCAGCCATTTGCTCACCGGCGATAATCGCGGCAGTGCGCGGGTAGTCGCCCAGGCGCTGGGCATCGACGATGTCCACGCCGAAGTGCTCCCGGCCGACAAAGCCGCCACCGTCGCCGAACTGAAAAAAACCGGCGTGGTGGCGATGGTCGGCGACGGCATCAACGACGCCCCGGCCCTGGCCGCCGCCGACATCGGCATCGCCATGGGCGGCGGCACCGACGTGGCCATGCACGCTGCCGGCATCACCCTGATGCGCGGCGATCCACGCCTGGTGCCGGCCGCGCTGGAGATCAGCCGCAAGACCTACGCAAAGATCCGCCAGAACCTGTTCTGGGCCTTTGTGTATAACTTGATCGGTATTCCCCTGGCGGCATTCGGCCTGCTCAACCCGGTGTTGGCCGGCGCGGCGATGGCCTTGTCCAGCGTCAGCGTGGTGAGCAATGCGCTGTTGTTGAAAACCTGGAAACCCAAGGATCTGGAGGACCCACATCCATGAGCATGAACATCGGCCAGGCGGCGCGTTCAAGCGGTTTGAGCGCCAAGATGATTCGCTACTACGAATCCATCGGCCTGCTCAAAGCCGCCCATCGCACCGAGAGCGGCTATCGCGTGTACGGTGCCGACGACTTGCACACCCTGGCGTTCATCAAACGCTCGCGGGACCTGGGGTTTTCATTGGAAGAAGTCGGCAAGCTGCTGACGTTGTGGCAGGACCGGCAACGGGCCAGCGCCGATGTGAAGGCCTTGGCGCGCCAGCATATCGAGGAGCTGAACCAAAAGATTCTGGAGCTGGGGCAGTTGCGCGATACGTTGCAGGACCTGGTGGAACACTGCCACGGCGATCATCGGCCGGACTGTCCGATTCTCAAGGAATTGGCGTCGGGTGGTTGCTGCGCCTGAAAAGGGTAAGGGGTGTACACAAAACCAATGTGGGAGGGGGCTTGCCCCCGATAGCGGTGGATCAGTCAATATACGTATCGACTGACATGGCGCTATCGGGGGCAAGCCCCCTCCCACATTTTTAGATCTTCAATTGCCTGAAGATCACTTCCGCACGCCGGGAGGTTGCTGCGCCTGAAGGGGGTAAGGGGTGTACACAAAACCAATGTGGGAGGGGGCTTGCCCCCGATAGCGGTGGACCAGTCAATATACGTATCGACTGACACGGCGCTATCGGGGGCAAGCCCCCTCCCACATTTAGATCTCCAATTACCTGAAGATCACTTCTACACTTTTTAGATCTCCAATTGTTTGAAGATCACTTCCACACTGTTTAGATCGACAACAGCTTGGGGGTCACTGCATCCAAGGCGGTGGCGGTGGTTCGTCAGGCGTTTTGCTCGGTGGCGCATCATCCGCCGCGCGAGCCGCCTGGCGCCGCTCTTCGTCCAGTCGCGCCGCTTCGATCTCGCGGATCACGCCGCCCACGTCGGCCAGTTCTTCCGGTTCGTCGAACTCGCCGGTCAAGATGCTGGCCGGGTGCAAGGTGCCGGCTTCGTACAGCGCCCACATTTCCTTGGCGTACTTGGTCTTCTTCAGCTCCGGGGCAAAGCGCCCGAAGTAGGAAGCCATGTTGCCCACATCCCGCTCCAGCATGTTGAACGCGTGGTTGTTGCCCGCCGCATCCACCGCCTGGGGCAGGTCGATGATCACCGGGCCGGTCGGCGTGAGCAGTACGTTGAACTCGGACAGGTCACCATGCACCAGGCCGGTACACAGCATCAGCACGATCTGGGAGATCAGGAACGCGTGGTACTCGCGCGCCTGGTCCGGCTCCAGCACCACGTCGTTCAGGCGCGGCGCCGCATCGCCGTACTCGTCGGCCACCAGCTCCATCAACAGCACGCCTTCAAGGAAGTCATACGGCTTGGGCACGCGAACGCCCGCGCCGGCCAGGCGGAACAACGCCGCGACTTCGGCGTTCTGCCAGGCATCTTCGGTTTCTTTCTTACCGAATTTGGAGCCCTTGGCCATGGCCCGGGCCTGCCGGCTGTTACGGACCTTTCGGCCTTCCTGGTATTCGGACGCTTGACGAAAACTTCGTTTGTTCGCCTCCTTGTAAACCTTGGCGCAACGCAATTCGTTGCCGCAGCGCACCACATAAACAGCTGCTTCTTTACCACTCATGAGTGGGCGCAGCACTTCGTCGACCAGACCGTCTTCGATCAGGGGTTCAATGCGTTTAGGAGTCTTCATCAGCTTTTATTGTGGGTCCTTTATTACCAAACACGCGTATGGCACTCGTTATACGGCAATCGGCTCGCCTCGGGGAGGGGCTACCGAGCTTTGACCACCGAAGAATGCATCCAATATGCCAGTTTTCCACGCAATTCAGCGTTCAATGATCGCTGTCACGCCCTGCCCTCCGGCGGCACAGATTGAAATCAGCCCGCGCCCCTTGCCCGCGACGTCCAACAGCTTGGCCAGGTTGGCGACGATACGCCCGCCCGTCGCGGCAAACGGATGGCCGGCGGCCAGGGAACTGCCCTTGACGTTGAGGCGGCTGCGGTCGATCGAACCCAGCGGCGCGTCCAGCCCCAGGTGCGTCTTGCAGTAGTCCGCATCTTCCCAGGCCTTGAGCGTGCACAACACTTGGGCAGCGAATGCTTCGTGGATCTCGTAGTAATCGAAGTCCTGCAGTGTCAGGCCATTCCTCGCCAGCAAACGCGGCACGGCGTACACCGGCGCCATCAACAGGCCTTCGGCGCCGTTGACGAAATCCACCGCCGCCGCTTCGCCGTCGCGCAGGTAAGCCAGGATCGGCAAGCCGCGCTCCCTGGCCCAGGCTTCGCTGCCGAGCAACACCAGGGAGGCGCCGTCCGTCAGCGGCGTGGAGTTGCCAGCGGTGAGCGTGCCTTTGGCGCTGCGCTCGAAGGCGGGCTTGAGGCCGGCGAGTTTTTCCAGGGTCAGGTCGGGGCGCAGGTTGTGGTCGCGGGTCAGGCCCAGAAACGGGGTGAGCAAATCGTTGTGCCAGCCTTCGGCGTAGGCCGCGGCCATTTTCTGGTGGCTCTCCAGGGCGAGCTGGTCTTGCTCGGCGCGCGGAATCTGCCAGGTCTGCGCCATCAGCTCACAGTGCTGACCCATGGATAAACCGGTGCGGGGTTCGCCATTGCGCGGCAGCTCGGGTTTGAGGTGATGGGGACGGAGTTGTAACAAAAGTTTTAGTTTGCCCGCCAAGGACTGGCTGCGGTTGGCCTGCAGCAGAATCTTGCGCAGCCCTTCGTTCACCCCGATCGGTGCGTCGGACGTGGTGTCCACCCCACCGGCAATCCCGCATTCGATCTGGCCCAGGGCAATCTTGTTGGCCACCAGCAACGCCGCCTCCAGCCCGGTGCCGCAGGCCTGCTGAATGTCATAGGCCGGGGTTTGCGGCGACAGGCGCGAACCCAGCACGCATTCGCGGGTCAGGTTGAAGTCGCGCGAATGCTTGAGCACCGCGCCGGCGACCACCTCGCCCAGGCGCAGGCCATGCAGGTTGTAGCGCTCGATCAGGCCCTCCAGGGTGGCCGTCAGCATCGCCTGGTTGCTCGCCGTGGCATACGGGCCATTGGAGCGGGCGAAAGGAATGCGATTACCGCCAATGATCGCTACACGGCGCAATTGAGTCATGGAAAGCTCCCTGTCGGTTGTGGGGTAAGTCGTTCAGACTAGCCTAGGCTCAATCGAACGACTGCCGCCGCGAGGTGGTCAACCCTTTGAACCCCAGCCTTTGGAGAGCGTTCCATGTCTGACCGTTATATCGACTTCGCCAACTCAAGCCTCGGCCATCGCCTGGTCGCCGCCATTGGCCTGCCGTCACCGGTACGCCTGGAGCGCTGGCAAGCCGGGCGTCTGCGCCCGGTCGACGGCGCGCTGCTGCTCGGCGGCGGGGCGCTGGCGGCCAAGGTGCTGGCGTTTGCGCACAAACTCACCGAGGCCATTTATAGCTACGGCGCCGGGCCGCTGGAAGCCCCGGCCTGGATTCCCGGGCATGGCCCCAAGCTCAAGGCGCTGGTGTTCGACGCCAGCGACTTGCAACACACCGACCAGCTCAAGCAATTGCGCGAGTTCTTTCAGCCCCTGCTGAAAAACCTCGATCACAGCGCGCACCTGGTGATCCTCGGCCGCGCGCCGGAAAGTCTCAGCGACCCGTTCGCCGCCAGCGCCCAGCGCGCCCTCGAAGGGTTCAGCCGCTCCCTGGCCAAAGAACTGCGCAACGGCGGCGTATTGCAATTGCTGTCGGTCGGCCAAGGTGCCGAGGACCAGTTGGAAGGGGCGTTGCGGTTTTTCCTGTCGCCCAAAAGTGCCTACATCTCGGGCCAGGTGATTCGCCTGGAAGCCTGCGCCACCCCCGTCGAAGACTGGACCCGCCCGCTTGCCGCGCGTAAGGCGCTGGTCACCGGCGCGGCACGCGGCATTGGCGCCGCCATCGCCGAAACCCTCGCCCGCGACGGCGCCGAGGTAATTCTGCTGGACGTGCCCCAGGCCAAGGCTGACCTCGAAGCCCTGGCGGCGCGCCTGGGAGGGCGCAGCATCGTGCTGGACATCTGTGCCGAAGACGCCGCCCGCCAGTTGATCGAACAACTGCCGGACGGCCTCGACATCCTCGTCCATAACGCCGGCATCACCCGCGACAAAACCCTCGCCAACATGACCCCGGAATACTGGGACGCCGTGCTGGCGGTCAACCTCAATGCACCGCAAGTGCTGACCAAGGCCCTGCTCGACAGCAGCACCCTGCACGACAACGCACGCGTGGTGCTGCTGGCCTCCATCAGCGGGATTGCCGGCAACCGCGGGCAAACCAACTATGCCGCGAGCAAGGCCGGGTTGATCGGTTTGGCCCAGGCCTGGGCGCCGCTGTTGAAAGCGCGGGGGATCAGCATCAACGCCGTGGCTCCCGGTTTTATCGAAACCCAGATGACCGCGCATATCCCCTTCGCCCTGCGTGAGGCCGGGCGCCGCATGAGCTCCCTGGGCCAGGGCGGCTTGCCGCAGGACGTCGCCGAAGCGGTCGCCTGGCTCGGTCAGCCGGGTTCCGGCGCGGTCAGCGGCCAGGCACTGCGGGTGTGTGGGCAAAGTGTACTGGGAGCGTAAGCATGGACTGGACCACCCTGGACCACCCGCCGCAGCTTATGCCGTTGTACTGGCGCGCGGCGCTCAAGCGCAGGATCACCGGCAGCCACTTGCCCGAGCAGGGGTTTCGCTGCCGCGTGAGCGTCAACCCCGAGCAGGTGGCGGCGTATCGGCAGGTGTGTGGCTTTGCCGACAGCCCGATGCTGCCGGCGACGTATCCGCAGGTGCTGGCGTTCGGCCTGCAGTTAAAACTGCTGACGGCGCCATCGTTTCCGTTCCCGTTGTTGGGGCTGGTCCACCTGCGCAATCGCATCCGTGTGTATCGGCCCTTGGGGGCGGTGAGTGAGCTGACCATCGCCGTCCACGCACACCATCTCAAACCCCACGCCAAAGGCGCAACGTTTGAGCTGGTGACCACCGCCGAAGATGCCCTCGGTCTGCTGTGGGAAGCGCAGAGCCGCATGCTCTGCCGTGGCGTGAAGCTCGACGGCGCAGCGGCGGACGACGCCTTGCCCACGCCCACCCAGGTCAGCGAACTGACCCGCTGGAAAGCCCCGGCCGATATCGGCCGTCGTTACGCCCGGGTGTCCGGCGACTACAACCCGATCCACTTGAGCGCCCTGACCGCCAGACTATTCGGTTTCCCCCAAGCCATCGCCCACGGCCTGTGGAACAAGGCGCGCACCCTCGCCGCCCTCGGCGAGCACCTGCCTGCGGCGAATATCGAAATAGAGGTCGAATTCAAGAAACCGGTGCGCCTGCCCAGCGAGGTCACCCTGCACGCCAGCGTCGCCGGTTCCAGTGGCCAGTTGTGGTTGAAAGGCGCGGGGGAGATTGAGCACATGGTCGGCCGGTGGCAGCCGATTGGCTGAAACCGGCCGCTCATCCCTCTCGGGGCAACAGCGTGTCAGCGCGGCGGGTAGCTGGAAAGGATTCGCGCGATCGTCTTGCGGATGGCGTTGCTGCGATCCTGCGGCTCGGGCGAGCTGGCCATGATCTGCTCGTCGCTGCCGCGCCAGACGAGTTTGCCGTCCTTGCCGTCGAGCAGATCGATCTGGATGGTCGCCACCTTGTAGGTGATGTTGCGCGTTTCGTTGTACATCGGCGCGCCCCAGTAGCCATTCCACGGCCCGCCCCAGGCGCCGCCGTAGTTGGTGCTGACTTGTTGCTGGCGGTCTTCGACGATCAGGTAGGCCTGCGCATTCAGGTCCGCCCGGGTGCCCGCCGCCGCAGGGCGCAGGCCGCGTTGGTCGAGTTGTTCACCGACGGCCTGGCGGATACGTTGCTCGGTGAGGTCGCTCTTGATCCGCGGATCATCGGGACGGTATTGCAGCGCCGGATCTTTCCAGGCCCAACTGCGGTAGGCGCCGAAGTCCCGGCTGGCATCGAAATCGTGGTTGACCTGGCTGGTCTGGCAACCGCCCAGCAGCACGACCAAAGCGAGCGTTGCGATACGTCCAAACATGATGGTTCTCCAACGAGCGACCCGGGCATTAAATGAGAATAGCTGTTAACTGGGAGGATACGCCGTCATTGCCTTTTGCACAGCCTTGCGCAACGCATCGGCTCGCTCACTGAGGCTGCCCTGACTGCCGGTTTCGGCGCTGGCGCTCCACACCGGCTGACCGCTGCGTGCATCGAACAGATTGACCCGCACCACCACGACCTGAACTTCATAGGTACGCACGATCGGCGCCGAGTTGTACATGCCGTAGCCATTGCCATAACGATTGTAGCCACCGTACCCATAGCCGTAGTCATCCTGGACCTGCTTGAGGCGCTTCTCCAGATGCACGTCGGCGCTCACCAGCAGGTCGGGCGCGCGGTTGTCGTGCAGGGGGCGCAAGCCTCGCTGGTCGAGGGCGCCGCTGACCGCTTCGGCAATCTGCGCCGAGTCCGCCCAGGCCGTGCCCGCCGGCAACTGGCCGTTGCGCCAGGCCCAAATGCGGTAGGCGCCGTAGTCACGCACTGGCGCGGGGTAGGCGCTGGCATCAAAGGTCCTGGCCGCCTGGGCCGGAGCCGGCGGCATCGGCGCCGAGGTGGCCACGTAGGGATTGGGGCTGGAGCAGGCGCCCAGCCCAAGGGACAACAGGATTAACCCGAAACGACGCATTTCGACCTCCACTGACTGGGCCGCTTAAACCGGACGGCAGATCCAGTGCAAATAACGCCCAAGTCCGGCAAAGCTTGGGTGACGACGATGGGCGAGCTCCATCTCCAGCACATCCTGCAACGCCACGCGGGCCTGGAATTCCACCGGCATATAATCGTGGAACACCCGCACGCCGCTCTGGCTTTCGACCTGCCAAAGCCCCTCGAGTTGCGCCGCCAGCTCTCGCGGGTCGAGCGGCTGCTGCGGGGTCAGGCTCTGTTTTTCGCCGGCCATGTCGTTCTTGCGCATTTTGCGGAAGTGGCCTTTGAGCAGGTTGCGGTAAATCAGCGCATCACGATTGTAGAACGCCAGGGACAGCCAGCCGCCAGGCACCGTCAACTGGTGCAGCACGGGCAGGATCGCGTGGGGTTCGGCCAGCCATTCGAGGACGGCGTGGCACAGCACCACATCGTAGGGTTCGGTGAGTTGGCCGAGCAGGTCTTGCCAGGGCGCATGGATGAAGGTCGCGCTCTGCCCCGCCTCGGCGAAGCGTTGGCGTGCACCGCTCAGCATCGGCTCGGCGGGTTCGGCCAGGGTCACCTGATGCCCGCGCTCGGCCAGCCACAGCGACATGTGCCCCAGGCCCGCGCCAATATCCAGCACACGCAACGGCCGTTGCGGCAGGGCTTCGGTGAGGTCGGCCTGCAACACCGCCAGGCGAATCGCGCCCTTGGCACCGCCGTAGATCTTCTCGGCAAAACGCGTGGCCAGTTGGTCGAAGTGACGATCACTCATGGATAAACCGCCGTTCGCTGTCGGCCAGCTTGGCGCGCACCACCTCGTTCATGTCCAGGCCCAACTCGCTGCACAGCAACAGCAGGTACAGCACGATATCGCCGACTTCCTGGCCGGCATGGGCGAGTGTGTCGGCGGGTAACTGGCGCGACTGGTCTTCGGTGAGCCATTGGAAGATTTCCACCAACTCGGCCATTTCCACGCTGGCGGCCATGGCCAGGTTTTTCGGGCTGTGGAATTGTTTCCAATCGTTGGTATCGCGGATGCGATGCAGGCGTTCGGTGAGGTGTTCGAGGTTCATGAGGGGCTCCTGAAGGGGTATAGCTTCGGGGGGATCAGGGATGAAGGCAAGTGAATCCGGGGGATGGACTTTAGGGCGCTATCGCAGGCAAGCCTGCTCCCACATTTGAATGGATTCGCAAATCAGAATGTGGGGGCTGGTTTGGCGGTGATGGGGTCTAGTCGACGACGCTGAATTCGATTCGGGCGGTTTGGCCGGCCTCGTCGAGAACGCTGAGCTGGTAGCGGCCCAATTGCTCGAAACTGGCGTTGATGCTGTCCTGGTTGGCGCTGTCGCCCAACGGCGCGCCGTTGAGGAACCACCAGCGCCGGCCGCTGCCGCCCAGCGCCGAGATCTTCAGGCGCAGCGCCTGTTGGCTGGCGGCGGGCAGGCGCAGTTGATCGCCTTCGCGCACGCCGACGATCGACAACGGCGAGGACGCCGCCAGGGCCGGCGGCGGACAATCGGGGTCCGCGGCCGGCAAGCGTGCGTCGCGGCGTTCGGCCCGCGGTAGCCAGGGTTCCAACGGCGCGGGCCACAGGGCAATGTTCTGCAACTGCGCGCCCGGGCAATGGGCGTCCACCCTCAAACCCTTGGGGTTGACCCAGACGCTTTCCATCAAGCCCACACCCAGCGGTTGATCCAGTGCCAGCAAGGTCGGTGGCGTGGTGTTGTCCAGCGTCCAGGCGAAGCGCTGGCGCCGGCAATTCGGATCGCTGCGACTCATGGGCTGGCCCAGCGGCCAGCAGATCGCCGCCACGCCGACATTCGCCGGCACCGGTTTGACCGGCGCGCTGATGCCACGCTGGCTGTCGCGGTTGGTCAACACATCGTGTACCTGCAACATCAAGGGCGCGGCCGAGGCCAAGCCGAACTGCCCCGGCACTGGCGTGCCGTCGGGGCGGCCGATCCACACGCCGATCAAATAGCGCGGCCCCACGCCGATCGCCCAGGCATCGCGGAACCCGTAGCTGGTGCCGGTTTTCCAGGCCAGCACCGGGCGCTGCACCAGTTCAGCACGCGGGTCGCGGTCGGGCCGCGCCTGGCCGCTGAGGATACGCCGCACAATCCAGGCGGACCCTGGCGACAGTAAAGGCCGTTCTCTAAGCGTATCGTCCGGCTGTAATCGAATCGTGGCGCTCCTGCCGTCGCGGGCGAAAGCGCTGTAGCCGCTCACCAGATCTTCCAGGCGACTGCCCGCGCCGCCCAGGATCAGCGCCAGGTTCGGCTCGGCCAACGCCGGCAGCGCCAGCGGCACCCCGCCGATACGCATCTGCGCGGCGAAGCGCTTCGGCCCGTAGGCTTCCAGCAACTGCACCGCCGGCAGGTTGAGCGAACTGGACAACGCCGTGCTCGCCGGCACCGCGCCGGTAAAGCCCATGGAGAAGTTGCCCGGCCGGTAATCGCCATAGCGCCTGGGCACATCCTGCAACAGCGATTCGGAGTGAATCAGCCCGTCGTCCAGGGCCATGCCATACAGGAAGGGCTTGAGGGTCGAGCCCGGCGAACGCAGGGCGCTGATCATGTCCACATGGCCGAAGCGCTTGGCATCATTGATGTCCACCGAGCCGAGGTAGGCGCGCACGGCCATGCTGTCTTCCTCCACCACCAGGATCGCCGCCGAGGTGTATTCCGGCAAACGCGCGCGCCAGCCCAGCAGCAGGTCTTCGAGACGGCGTTGCAGGGTGGCGTCCAGGGTGGTGCGGATCAGCGGCGGGCTGTCGGGGCGGTTCAGGCGACGGGCGAGCAAGGGCGCCAGGCTGGGCTCCAGGCGCGGCGCGAGCAGCAACGGTTCTTCCAGCGCTTCGGCCACTGCCGATGACGGCCATACCTGGAACTCGCCGAGGCGGCGCAGCACCTTGTCCCGCGCTTCCTGGGCGCGCTGGGGGTGGCGGTCGGGGCGCAGGCGACTCGGCGCCTGGGGCAACACCGCGAGCAAGGCGGCTTCGGCGTGGGTCAGTTGCGCCGGCGACTTGCCCAGATACGCCCAACTGGCCGCTGCCACGCCTTGCAAGGTGCCGCCAAACGGCGCGCGGTTCAGGTACAGGTTGAGAATCTCGGCCTTGGACAAATGCCATTCCAACTGCGCAGTGCGCCACAGCTGGCGCAGCTTGCCGTGGAACGTGCGCGAATGGGGATCGAGCAAACGGGCGACCTGCATCGACAAGGTGCTGCCGCCCGACACCACCCGCGCACCGGTCAGGTTCTGCCACGTCGCCCGCGCCAGCGCGAACGGGTTTACGCCGGGGTGCTGGTAGAACCAACGGTCCTCGTAGGTGAGCAACGCATCGAGGTAATACGGCGACACCTCAGCAGTTTGCACCGGGTAACGCCACACGCCATTGGCATCGGCAAACCGCCACAACGGCGTGCCATCCTCGGCCAGCACCACCCGCGCCAGGTCGTCCTTGGGCAGCGGCAGGGGCCAGATGCGGTCGGCCAACCACAGTAGGGCAATCATCAGGAGCAGGCTCGCGAGGGTCCAGCGAGCAACTAAACGCAAACTCAAACGGGCAAACCTCTATGCTTGTAGGGAACTAGCCTGTCGCAATAACAACCAAAGGCACAGACACGCCCACCTTCTCATCAGGACACACACATGCAGGTAGAAAGCTTCTTCGAATGGTTGGGCCAGGCGCTCGGTTCCGTCATCCGTTTTATCGTCGACGGCCTCAGCGGCATCTTCGGTGCCTTGACCCACGCCGGTGGCAACTTTATCGATGGCCTGTCGCGTACCTTGGGCATGGACACTTCCATCATCAGCATCATTACCCTGATCCTCGGCCTGATGCTGCTGTACTCGGCGGTACGCGCCTTCATGCGCGCATCGATCATCATGGGCATCATCTGGCTGATGCTCGGCCTGTGGCTACTCAGCTGGGTAGTCCACTAACCCCAAAAAAACCCCACAAATCCCTGTAGGAGGGGGCTTGCCCCCGATAGCTGTATTTCAGTCAATGCATCAGGTGACTGACCCACCGCCATCGAGGGCAAGCCCCCTCCCACATTTAGCCCTCATTCCACATTTAGCCCCATTCCCAGATTTAGCCTCCACTGCACATTTAGCCCCCATTCCACATCGAGCTTTCAACGCCCCTTGATCACCAGATCCACCGGCGTCTCCCCCACCGCCTGCCAGTTCGGCCGATACGTCGACTCCACCTGCGGCGGCGGCACCCGATACGTCCCCGGCGTCACCGCCCGCGCCAGATACAACAAGTGCGTGGTGCCATAGCCATCCAGGTTCATCGCCGCCACGTAGCGGTCATCACGAAACTCCTGATGCTTGAGCGAGGCGTTCTGCATCGACTCGCGCCATTCCTTCACCTGGCTGCTGGCGTTTTCCAGGCTTGCGGCGCTTTGCGCGAGGTTCTGGTTTTCCAGCTCCAGGCCTGCCGGCAGCAGGTCCACCACCAGGGCATCCGGTACACGCTGCTTGGCGCTGACCGCCAGATGCACCAGCACCAGGTCGCCGCTGTTGAGGCTACGCAGGTTCAGCGGCTGGCCGTTCATGCCCAGGTATTCGCGGCGGATGCTCAGGTTGTCGCCGCCAGCGGCCGGTGGCACTTGTGGATAACCCGAGATCGTCAACTGCTGGTACACCGGCGTCTCGCCCTGATTGCGCAGGCTCAGGTCGCTGGACAGCAGCGCGCCCGTCAACGCCAGCGTCGACTGTTGATTATTCAATTCGCGCACGCCGCCGCTGCCGGTGAGCGACACCTGCCAATTCGACTCGGGCTGGGCGAACCCGAGGCGCCCGGCCAGGAACAGCGAGTTGCGTTCCTGGGTCGACAGGTACGGGCTGGCCGCCAACTGATCCGACAAGGTGAACAAGCGCTCTTCACGCTTGCCCTTGGCCAGGTCGTTTTCTTCGAGCAACGCCAGGATCATCGCCTGGTCGCGCAGCGGGCTGCCGTAGTCGGCCAGCCATTCCTTGGCATTGCGCTGCGCCGCCAGCCCTGCGAGCAAGGCTTGATCGGCGCGCGGCTGGTCGCCCATCTTCTGCAAGGCGATGGCCAGTTGCACCAGCGGCAACCCGGAGCGCGCATCGCTGCGCCGCTCGAACAGACTGCGCAACGCGCCCAACGGCGCCTGCTGACTGCGCGCCAGTACCAGGCCGGCGTAGGCCTGCACAGCGAAGCGGGTGTGCTCGGCGTTGTCGCTGTAATCGACTTCGATCAGGTTGCGCTCCTGCACATACCGCAGCAGACGCTCACTGGCTTTCTTCAAGGCTTGCGGCGGCACGGCGAAGCCCTGGTCGCGGGCGCGCAGCAGGAAGTCGGTGACATAGGCGGTCAGCCAGTATTCCTCTTCGCCATCGGCGCCCCACAAGCCAAAGCTGCCGTTGTAGCGCTGCATGCCCAGCAGGCGTTCGATGCCCAGCTCGATCTTGCGTTTGCGCTCGGCGTCCGGCTCACCCTTGATGCCCAGGCGCTTGAGCAAGGCATCGTCGGCATACAGCGACGGGTACAGGCCGCTGGCGGTCTGCTCCAGGCAACCGTAGGGGTAAGCCTTGAGCGCACTGATTTGCGCGCCGAGGTTCAACGGCGGCCGGCTCGACAGGCTCAACAACGCCTCGCGCCCCGCGCTGTCGAATTGATCGAGCGCCCCCGCCGGCAAGCTCCACGGCTGCTCCTTGAGCACCGCACGATAGTGCTTGAGCAAGGCCGGATAGGCCGGGCGCACGCCCAAGGTCCATTCGCGGCTGAACGGCGGCAGGTTTTCACCGGGCAGGTCCAGGCCATTCACCGTGACCTTGAGCTTGCCCTGCCCCAGGCTGCCCCAGGCTTTCACCGGGATGCGCAGCGTGGTGCGCTGGCCCTGTTTCAGTTCAAGCGATTGCGCGGCGCTGTCGACCAGTTCCAGTTGCCCTTCGGCGCTCAGTTGCACGTCGAGCTTTTGCGCCTTGCCCGACAGGTTGGACAGGTCCAGCGCCAAGCTGGTCTGGTCGCCGCCCGCGAGGAAGCGCGGCGCCGACAGTTCGGCAATCAGCGGTGCGGCGATCACGGTTTTGGCTTCAGCCATGCCGTAGCGGTCATCGCTCCAGGCCTGGGCCATCAGGCGCAATTCGCCGTTGAAATCGGGGATATTGACGCTGACTTCACCCTCGCCCTGCGCGTTCAACGTCACCGGTGCGCTTTGCAGGGCGACGATGGTCACGCTGGTGTCCGGGCGTTTGCCGCCCTTGGCCAATGCGGCGTCACCGCCGAAGGCCAGGCTCGCCAGGCGGCCCTGGCCGGCTTCGATCAGTTGACCATAGATGTCGAACTGGTCCACGCCATACGACTTGCGGCCGAACAGGCTGGAGTACGGATCGGGCGTCGGGTATTCGGTGATATTGAGGATGCCCACGTCCACCGCCGCCACCAGCACATGCACCTGCTTGGGCACGCTGCCGTCGGCATTTTTCGCGGTAACTTTCACCGTCAGCGCTTGTTTGGGGCGCATTTTTTCCGGCGCGGTGAGGGTCAGCCCCAGTTTGCGCTGGGTGCGATCCAGCGGCAGGTGCAGCAGGCCCACCGCCCGTTTGGGGGTGATGTTGGCTTTGCGCTCGCCGGGGCGGATCACCAGGGCGCTGACGTAGAGGTCATGGCGCGCCCATTTCGGGTCGAGTTTCACGGCGAAGCTTTTGCCCTCGGCCGGCACGTCGATCGCCTGCCACCACAGCGGCCCCTCGGCGGACTCGACCAGCAGGTAGCCTTTACCGGCCGCCGGCGGTGTCACCGTGACATTGGCGGTATCGCCGTCGCCATAGGCGGGTTTGTCCAGCGCCAGCTTGACCTGATCGGGGCGCACGGCGCCGCCTTCGGTGTTGTCCTGGGCCTGGTAGCCGGCCCAGAAGCGCAGGCTGCTGACCAGCCCGGTCTGCGGGTCTTCGACCTCGACGCGGTACGGGCCCCACTCCACCTGGAAGCTGACTTTGGCGGTGTCGCCGGCCTTGATGTCCAGGCTCTGTTCGTCGAGGTTGAGGAATTTCTCGTTGTAGTGGTAGCTCCAGCCGTCGCTGTCCGAGTAATTCCAGTAGTAGTCACGGCGCTCGCGCACCAGGCGGACCTTGAGGTTTTTCGCGGCGAGTTTCTGCCCGTCCTGGTTGGCCAGCAGCACTTCGAATTCCGCCGGGCCGTCGCCGTTGGTTTCCTTGCCGTCAAACAGCCCGCGCAGGCCCGGCAACTGCTCGGCCGGCCAGATCGGCTGCACCAGGCGCCGGGTGATCGGCCGCCCGCCCGATTCATGCAGGCTGGCTTGCACGATCAGTTGCAGCGGCGACTTGGCGTCGGCCCATTTGCTTTCCAGGGTCAGGGCTTCCTGGCCCTTGGCGTCGAGCACGCTTTCATCCAGTTCGAAATCCTGGCTCAGCTCTTCTTCGGTGACGGAGCCGAACTGGTAACCCGGCAGCGATTCCACCGCCTCGCGCAGCGGACGCACATACACCTGCCCGCTGACCCGGTTGCCCGACGCCGGCGCGCCATACAGGTAGCGGCCGTTGACCTGAATGACCGGGTTATCCGCCGGGCTCAATGCCGTGTCGCTGCCCTTGAGTTCCAGCGCCAGGCGCTCGGGCAGGAAGTCTTCGACGAGGAACTCGTACAACTGCGGCTTGCCATCGCCCAGGTCGAACACCAGCTGCCAACGCCCGGTCGGCGCTTCGCCGGCCAATTGCAGTTGATATTGATAGAGGCCGGAGGCGTCGGCGTCCCAGACGAATTTGCGGCTGACCTGCTCATCCGGGCGGCGCACTTCGACGCTCACTGGCTGCGGCTTGACCGCGTTGCCGTCCTTGTCGCGCAGCAAGGCGTTAAGCAGCACGGTTTCGCCAGGGCGATACAGATCGCGTGGGCCGAACACAAAGAACTGCAGCGGGTGCGACGGTTGGCCGCCGATATCGAACTCCGCCAGATCGAGCGCGGCGCTGTCCAGGCGCAACAGGCTGGTTTGTTCGCCCTGCTTGGCCAGCAGCACCTGGGCCTTTTTCGGCAACGGCAATTCGGCGTGACCGCCCTGCTCGGTCTTGCCCTGCCCCACCACCCGGCCCTCGGCATCGAGCACTTCGAGGTCGACGCCATCCAGCGCCTTGCCACCGTCCAGCGCCTGGGTAAACACATCCAGGCGATTGGCGTAGCGGTGAACCGACAGGCCGATATCACTCAAGGTGAACAGCGTGGCCGGTTGCGAATAGTTGTAGGTGCCCGACGCCCGCATCACCGCCAGGTATACGCCCGGCTGCTGCAGTTGCTTGAGGCCGGCGATCGGCAGCAACAGGGTTTCGCGGGTATTGCGCGCCGGGTTCAGGTCGAAGCGGCCGCCGTAGACCAGATCGGCCAGCGGCAGCAGTTCGCGGGATTCATAGCTTTGCAGGCTGGTATTGCGCCCCCACTGGGCGAGGAACGATGGCAGGGATTCGGGCTTGATCCGGAAGAATTCGACATCGATCTTGTCGACATTCAGCGCAATCACCGGCAACCCCTCGGCCAGCCGCGTGGGCAACAGCGTGCCACGGCTGGCGAAACCGACGGTGGCTTGCAGGTCACGGGTTTCCAGGCGGGCGACGTACTCGGCGGGCAACAGGTTGTCATTCACCGCACGCACGCCGGGGTCGACCGTCAGCACCAACTTGCGCTGCGGCTCCAGGTGGCGCAGGCGCAACTCCATCAGGTTATCCGACAGCTCCCAGGCGCCGTCGACCTTGCCCGACTTGCTGTCCACCAGATGCAGCTTGTCGGCGAACTTCTGCTCCGGATCCAACGGAATGGAAAAGCTCACCGACAAGGTGCTGGCGCCGTCCAACTGAATCGCCCCGGGTTTCGTAGACACCTCTTTGCCTTAAACTGAGGCCAATTAGGAGGTGCCATGAGCAACCCGCGTTACCCCGAAGAATTCAAAATCCAAGCAGTCAATCAAGTGACCGAAAAGAAGCTGCCTGTCGCTGAGGTAGCGGCCCGTCTCGGCGTGTCAACGCATAGCCTCTATGCCTGGATAAAGCGCTACAGCAAACCTCAAGAAGAACGGCAGCAGGATGATGACCAGCACGCTGAACTGCGTCGTCTGCGAGCGGAGCTAAAGCGCGTTACTGAAGAGCGAGACATATTAAAAAAGGCCGCCGCGTACTTTGCCAAGGAGTGCGGCTGAAGTACGCCTTTATCAAGCAGCGCGCCGGCGACTATTCCATTCGACGGCTTTGCCTCACGCTGAAAGTCCATCCCAGTGGCTATTACGCCTGGTTGTCTGAGCCGCAATCTGCACGCGCCAAAGACGACCAGCGACTGCTGGGTTTGATCAAGCATTCATGGCTGGAAAGTGGTGGCGTTTATGGCTATCGCAAAATCCATGACGATCTGCGCGAGGTCGGTGAAGTTTGCGGGCGCCATCGCGTGGCAAGGCTGATGCGTCTTGAAGGGCTGCGCTCTCAGACAGGTTATCGACGCCGCCCAGGAAAGTACGGCGGTAAGCCAGCGGTCGCCTCACCCAATTTGTTGAAGCGCCAGTTCGATGTCGTGGAACCCAACAAGGTTTGGGTCACCGACATCACCTACATTCGTACTTATGAAGGCTGGTTGTATTTGGCGGTGGTGCTGGATCTGTTTTCTCGTCAGGTCGTTGGCTGGTCAATGAAGTCGCAGATGACCAGTGATTTGGCCATTGATGCGTTGTTGATGGCGGTTTGGAGGCGTAAACCGAAGCAAGAGGTGATGGTTCATTCCGACCAAGGCAGCCAATACAGCAGCTCCGATTGGCGCAGCTTTTTAAAGGCAAACAATTTGGTTGCCAGTATGAGTCGCCGAGGCAACTGTCATGACAACGCCGTGGCCGAGAGCTTTTTCCAGCTTCTGAAACGGGAACGGATCAAGCGAAAAATCTACACCACGCGGGAAGATGCTCGGAGTGATGTGTTCGATTACATCGAGATGTTCTACAACGTAAAACGCCGCCATGGTTTCAACAAGCAGCTGTCACCGGTAGAGTTTGAAAAGCGTTACGCAATGAGCTTGCAAGGTGTCTAGAGAATCCGGGGCGATTCAAACTGCACCTCGGACACGTCCACCACACTCAACTCACGCCCGGCGTAGCGCTGCTTCAGCGCCGCCACATCCACCGCCGCCTTGGCCGGCTTCGGCGCCACGCTGCTCGCGGCTGCCGGCGCGCTCGGCGCAGTCGGTTTATCGGAAGAATCGCAGGCGCTCAGCAGGGCCAGCGCGCAAGCCAGGAACAGTCCTTTGTTAAGCATGGGGCACTCGTCGTCAGAGGGAACCGAGGGATGAACTATATATCAGCGCCAGCCAAGCCGATGTGGCGCTGGTCACATTGACCGACGGAGGGCAGTTTGGTTCTTCGCGTCACGCGATCCAAGCCAAATCCCACAAACACAAAAGATCAAAATCACAAAAAATCAAAATGTGGAATGAGGGACTAAATGTGGAATGAGGGCCAAATGTGGAATGAGGCCAAATGTGGGAGGGGGCTTGCCCCCGATGGCGGTGAGTCAGTCAGCTTATTTGTAGCTGATCCACTGCAATCGGGGGCAAGCCCCCTCCCACATTTGGCCCTCCCACATTTGACCCTCCTCACATTTGGCCCTCCTCACATTTGCCCTCCTCACATTTGGCCCTCCTCACATTTGCCCTCCTCCCACATTTAACCCCCCATTCCACATTGGTTCTGCGGCGTGCTGGGGGGACAGTTACAATGCCGCTCCCCCAAGGAGCCTGCATGTCCACCTTACTGACCGACTGGCGCCACCGCCCCACCCACCGCCGCGTCTGGGCCTTGGCCGCGCCGATGATCCTGTCGAACATCTCGGTACCGCTGGTGGCCCTGGTCGACAGCATGGTCATCGGCCACCTGCCCCACGCCCACCAACTGGGCGCCGTGGCGGTCGGGGCCAGCCTGTATACCTTCCTGGCCTGGGCCATGGGTTTTCTGCGCATGGGCTCCACCGGTTTCGCCGCCCAGGCCGCCGGGCGCAACGATGGCGCGGCGCTGCGGCAAATCCTGCTGCAAGGTCTGTTGCTGGCGCTGGGCCTGGCGATGTTGCTCGGTACAGTGGGCATCCCGCTGAGCCACCTGGCCCTGGAATGGATGCAGCCCTCCCCCGAACTCAATCAACTGACCCGCGAGTTCTTCCACACCCGCCTGTTCGGCCTGCCCGCCGCGTTGGCCAGCTATGCCTTGGTCGGCTGGTTCCTCGGCACGCAAAACGCGCGGGCGCCACTGGCGATTTTGCTGACCACCAACCTGGTCAACATCGCCCTCAACCTGTGGTTCGTCCTCGGCCTGGATTGGGGCGTCGTCGGCTCCGCACGCGCCTCGGTGATCGCCGAATGGACCGGCGCCCTGCTCGGCCTGGCCCTCACGCAAAAAGCCCTGCGCGCCTACCCCGGGCATATCGCCTGGGCCGCCTTGCAACGCTGGCACAGCTGGCGCCCGCTGCTGGCGGTGAACCGCGATATTTTTATCCGCAGCCTGGCATTGCAGTCGGTGTTTTTCATGATCACGGTGCAAGGCGCACGCCTGGGCGACGCCACCGTGGCCGCCAACGCGCTGTTGCTCAACGGCCTGCTGCTGACCGCCCACGCCCTGGACGGCCTGGCCCATGCGGTCGAAGCCCTGTGCGGCCATGCCATTGGCGCGCACGACCGTCAGGCGTTGCGCCGCTCATTAGTGGTCGCCTGCGGTTGGTCGCTGATCGCCAGCGTCGGTTTCGCCCTGCTCTTCACCTTCGCCGGCCACCTGTTCATCGCCATGCAGACCGACATTCCCAGCGTGCGCGAAACCGCCGACATCTACCTGCCATACCTGGCGGTGCTGCCGTTGATTGCGGTGTGGAGTTATCTGCTGGACGGGCTGTTCATCGGCGCCACGCGCGCGCGGGAAATGCGTAACGGCATGCTGCTGACGGTGCTGATCCTGCTGCCATTCGCCTGGCTGTTGCAGGGCTACGGCAACCACGGCCTTTGGATCAGCTTCCTGCTGTTCATGGCCGTGCGCAGTCTTACGCTTTGGACGATTGCCTGGCGTTTGAACCGACAGAATCAGTGGCCGGCATAAGCACCCCTCACCGTCACCGTCACGGTCACTGTAGGAGCGAGCTTGCTCGCGAAGATCGTCAACGATGACATGGGCTGTCTGGATGCCCGTGTTGCCTGAACGTTTTTCGCGAGCAAGCTCGCTCCTACAAGGATGGGTGCTTAGGAGGACAGGTAAGACGAACGCGTCAGGCCCAAGCGCAACGCATCCAGAAACTGCGTGCGCTCGCTGGCACTGATCTTCGCGCTCGCGCACTTGTCACGGTAATGGGTCATCAACTCCTCCGGCGACAAGTGCACATAACGCAGCATGTCTTCAATGGTGTCGTGGGTCTCGATTCCGGCGCTGTACACCGAACCGTCTTCACGCTGATAGATGTTCACCGAGTCGGTGTCACCGAACAGGTTGTGCATGTCACCGAGGATTTCCTGGTAGGCGCCGACCAGGAAGATACCCAGCAGGTAGTCTTCGCCCTCTTTCAGCGCGTGTACCGGCAGGCTGGTCTCGATGCTCTGCTCGTCGACGTATTGCTTGATCTTGCCGTCGGAGTCGCAGGTCAAGTCCTGCAATACCGCGCGGCGCATCGGTTCTTCGTCGAGGCGGTGCAGCGGCAGGATCGGCAATACCTGGCCGATGGCCCAGGTGTCCGGCAGGCTCTGGAACACCGAGAAGTTGCAGATGTATTTATCCGCCAGCTTGTCGTTGAGTTCGTCGAGCACCTGGCGGTGCGAACGCTGGCGCGCTTTCAGCGAGTTATGCAGGCGGCGGCACACGGCGAAGTAGCACTGTTCAGCCAGGGCTTTTTCCGCCAGGGTCAGTTTGCCGTCGGCGTACTGGGTGGCCACGTCGCTCATGTAGTGAGTGGCGCGCCAGTAGGTTTCGGTGACCATCTCGATGTCGGTCGGGCCGAGCAGGTCCACCAGCCATTGCACGGTTTCCGGCAGGTTTTCCTTGTTCTCGATCTGCGGCATTTCGTCGTTGTGTTTCTCGACGTCGGTGACTTGCACCACCAGCATGGCGTGGTGGGCGGTCAGGGAACGGCCGCTCTCGGAGAAGATGTTCGGGTGCGGCAGGCTCTGCGCGTCGCAGAACTCCTTGAGCATGCCCACGACGACACCGGCGTAGTCGTCCATGTCGTAGTTGATCGAGCTGGCGTTGCGCGAGTGAGTACCGTCGTAGTCCACGCCCAGGCCGCCGCCGACGTCGATGTGGTCCACCGGCAGGCCGAGGTTGCGCAGTTCGCCGTAGTAACGAATGGCTTCCTTGAACCCGTGCTGGTAGTCGGCCAGGTTGGCGATCTGCGAGCCCATGTGGAAGTGCAGCAGGCGGATGCCCTGGTCCAGGCTGGCGGCGCGGAAGCGCTCGACGACCGACAGCAGTTGCGCCGCCGACAGCCCGAACTTGGATTTCTCACCGCCAGTGTCGGCCCACTTGCTCGACGCCAGGGACGACAGGCGCACGCGCAGGCCGACCTGTGGCTTGACCTTGAGGTTGGCGGCTTCTTCGATCACCAGCTCAACTTCGGACTCTTTCTCGATCACGATGAACACGTTGTGACCCAGCTTCTGGCCCATCAGCGCCAGGCGGATGAATTCGCGGTCCTTGTAACCGTTGCAGACGATGGTCCCGCCTTTCGGCGCCAGGGCCAGCACGGCCAGCAGTTCCGGCTTGGAGCCGGCTTCCAGGCCAATGGACACGTCCTGGGTGGCGATGATGTTTTCGATCACCGCCTCCTGCTGGTTCACCTTGATCGGGTACAGCGCGGTGTATTTGCTCTGGTATTCCAGACGCTCGATGTTCGAATCGAACGCACCGGTCAACTGGCGCACGCGGTCTTGCAGGATGTCGGGAAAACGCACCAGCAGCGGCAAGGACAAGCCGCTTTTGCGCAGCTCGTCGACTTGCTCGTACAGGTCGACAGGCGTGCTTTTCGGGCCGTTCGGACGGACTTCAACGCGACCGGCATCATTGATCGCGAAATACCCGGCCCCCCAATGACGAATCCCGTAAACACTGCGGCTGTCCGCAACTGTCCATTGGCTGCCATCGTCTTTGCGTGTGCGTCGTACGGACATTGAAGTCCCCTATAAATGAAGTCGAAGGCGCCGCCCCTCGTTGGAGGCTGGCGCAGTCTAAAGAATGAAAATGACGATTTGCCTGTGAGTAAGGTCAGACCCCACTCGCAGGACAGAGTTTAGACACTGGTTGGAAAGAGGCTGTCAGCCGCCGGACTTCTTGGCCTTGTACCCGAGCTTGATCAGCTCGGCCAACAGCAACTCGACGTGATCGCCCTGGATCTCGATGACCCCGTCTTTCAACGCGCCACCGGTGCCACAACGCTTTTTCAGCGTGGTGGCGAGTTCCTTCAGCGCGTCTTCGGCCAGCGGCACGCCGGTGATGGTGGTCACCGTCTTGCCGCCACGGCCTTTGCTCTCGCGTCGCACGCGGGCAATGCCGTCGCCTTCGGGGATCAGGGTTTGTTTGCAGGTACAGGCGTCCACGGGCTGACGACAGTCCGGGCAGTGTCGACCTGCGTCGGTGGAAAATACCAGGCCACCGAGGGCGGCGAAGGATGCGGCTTTTTTGGCCACCGGCAATCCTCTTGTGAGGACAAAGACTGATCGGCAAACGCTCAGGCGGTTGCCGACCGCGAAGCCCCACTCAGGCAGGGGCAGCGCTACCGAACCCCCCATGTCATTGCCCCCGATTCCCTGTAGGAGCGAGCTCGCTCGCGAAGATCGCCAACGATGACGCGGACATTCAGGATGCCCACAGCGCGCTTGAGGTTTTCGCGAGCAAGCTCGCTCCTACAGGAATCAGGGGGTGGAACAAGGGTGGTTCGGGTGAAAAGTCGCGCAGTGTAACCACAAAAAGCTCACTTGCTAAGAGCCAAATCGCGCCAATTTATACAACTTTAGCGACGTGAGGCCAGATAGCGCCGCAAGCCCTCTTGCGCGTCCGGGCAGTAGGGCTTTTGTTGCGCTTCCTGCAGGACAATTTCAAGGGGTAAAAAGCGCGCTTCCATGACTTCTTCAGGCTGCAGGCACAGCGCACCGTCCCACACGGCGGAGTAGGATCTGCACCAAAGTCGGCTGTCGCCGTCCTCGAAGTAGAAATGGTCATGCTCGACCAACTCCACCCCGCCCACGCCGAGCTCTTCTGCAAGCTCGCGGGCGGCCGACTCGGCATAACTCTCGCCGTCCGCCACCATCCCGCCTGCCGCCGTGTCCCAGAAACCGGGGTACAGGGCTTTGCTCAGGGTGCGTCGGTGTACGCACAGTTCACCTGCCGAGTTGAACAGGAAGATAAAGGTGCAACGGCCAATCAGGCCGCGCTGGCGCAGGTCGGAGCGCACCAGGGCGCCGAGCGGGTTGTCGTGCTCGTCGACCCAGCAGATCAGTTCCGCATCGGAGGCTGCGCGGTGCGCGGCCTCCTTTTGAGTCACGTCCATCATCACCCTTGGTTAAGCAACTGACGCAAGTCGATCACCGCCGCGTTGGCCCGGGAAATGTAGTTGGCCATCACCAGCGAGTGGTTGGCCAATATGCCAAAGCCGCTGCCGTTGAGGATCATCGGGCTCCAGACCGGCTCTTGCGAAGCCTCCAGTTCACGAATGATCTGGCGCACGCTGACCGTCGCATTCTTCTTGGCCAGCACGTCGGCAAAGTCAACTTCGATGGCGCGCAACAGATGGGACAAGGCCCAGGCCTGGCCGCGGGCTTCGTAGAACACGTTGTCGATCTGCATCCATGGGGTTTCCACCACTTCTTCATCGAGCTGCGGCACTTCACCCGGCGCCAGCGCTTCGGTTTTCAGTGAGGTGTTCAGCTTGACCCGGCCGACACTGGCCGACAGACGTTGCGACAACGAACCCAGGCGTGTGGCGACATCGCCCAGCCAGTTGTTGAGGTTGTCGGCGCGCGCGTAGAACAGGGCGCCGCGCTGGTTCGGGTCGGACAGGCGCACTTCATAGCGATTCAGGGAGTTGATGCCTTCCTGGTACTCCGACTCGCTGGAAGGCAGCACCCAGCTCTTGTTGTCGAAGTTGAAACGCGGCTCAGCCTTCGCCAGGTCGGCGTCTTCCGCCGACTGCGACTGGGAACGGGCGAAATCCTTACGCAAGGCGCGGGTCAAGTCACGCACCTGCACCAGTACGCCGTATTCCCAGCTTGGCATGTTGTCCATCCACAGGCCCGGCGGGAAACGGTCGTTGGAAATATAGCCACCGGGCTTGTTGAGCAAGGTGCCGGCCACGGTCTTGAGGGTTTCCACGGTGGTGTAACCCAACACCATCTGCTTGCCTTCCTTTTCAGCGGCAAGCTGGGCGTTCTGCTGGACCGGGAACAGCGCCGGCTCTTCGCTCCAGTACCAACCCAAAGCACCGGTGACCAACAGATACAAGCCGAGTACGCTGAGCACCGCTCGGCTCATCAGCACGCTACGCAAATAGCTGCGGTTGGCCGACTTGGGTTCAGGGGCGGGGCCTTTGGCACTGCCTGCACGGTTTTTCCAGTCCAGCATGGCGATATCCTTTCAATCACTTGAGTTCATGCACTTCAATCGACGGCGTGCGTTCAAACACTCCGACAGCAACCCTACCCCATCGTGCCCGTCAATGCGGGGCTTTTCGCCCTACAACTATGATCCAACGGACGCCCAGGGGGCATTCGACTATAAAGGATGCGCGCTTTTTCCGCTGCACGACCAATTAGTCACTAAATGAATGCCAGGGACTCGCAGTTAATTGACGTATGACACTCATGTAACCGAAAAGAGGTGCTAGCATAGAGCCACCAGTCGACCTCAGCACGCACCTTCACTAGTAGTCAGGATATGACCGAGCCAGAAGACCCCAGCCGTGAGCGTCTCAAGCAGCACTTTGCCCAGCGGGTAATTCATCAGGCACGTCAAATTCTTGAGATCTGGCAGCGCCTGCAACGCAGCGAATGGTCCGACGCCGACTTCTCCGAACTCAGCGAAGCCAACCTGCGCCTGCTGCGCTTCGCCGAACGCTTCGAACAGCCCGAACACGGCCAACTGGCGCAGCACATCGGCGAGTCGCTCAAAGCGGTGGACGCCAATCGCGGCCGCCTGAGCAGTCAACTGATCACCGAAATCAACCGCCTGATGCAACGCCTGTCCCGCACCGGCCTGCGCCAGGGCGATCAGCTTGAGCAAACCTTCCTGCCGCCGATGCGCAAGCCGATCTACGTGATGCTGGCCGATCATGATCGCGCCGAGCGTCTGGCCAAGCAGCTGGAATTCTTTGGCCTGAGCGCCCAGTCCCTGGACAACGTGGCGGCGTATCGCGTGGCGATGGCCGAGCGCCTGCCGTCGGCGATTGTGATGGACGTGGATTTCTGCGGCCCGGGCCTCGGCCTCCAACTGGCCGCCGAGGCCCAGCAAGGCCTGGAGCAAAAGCTGCCGTTGCTGTTTTTCAGCCTGCATGAAACCGACACCCCGACCCGCCTCGCCGCCGTGCGCGCCGGCGGCGAGGAGTTCCTGACCGGCACGTTGGAAGCCTCGAGCCTGCTGGAAAAGATCGAAGTGCTGACCTGCGTCGCCCAATACGACCCCTATAAAGTGCTGATCATCGACGACTCACGGGCCCAGGCGCTGCACACCGAGCGCCTGCTCAACAGCGCCGGCATCATCACCCGCACGCTGATCGAGCCGATCCAGGCCATGGCCGAGCTGGCGGATTTCCAGCCCGACCTGATCATCCTCGACATGTACATGCCCGCCTGCACCGGCACCGAACTGGCCAAGGTGATCCGTCATAACGACCGGTACGTCAGCGTGCCGATCATCTACCTGTCGGCCGAAGACGACCTGGATAAACAGCTGGACGCCATGAGCGAAGGCGGCGACGACTTCCTCACCAAGCCGATCAAGCCGCGCCACCTGATCACCACCGTGCGCAACCGCGCGGCCCGTGCGCGCAACCTCAAGGCGCGGATGGTGCGCGACAGCCTGACCGGCCTGTACAACCACACCCATATCCTGCAATTGCTCGAAGACTGCACCTTCCGCGCTCGTCGCGAGAACAAGCCGTTGAGCTTTGCCATGCTCGACATCGACCACTTCAAGCGCGTCAACGACAGCCACGGCCACCCCATGGGCGACCGCGTGATCAAGAGCCTGGCGCTGTTCCTCAAACAGCGCTTGCGCAAGACCGACTACATCGGCCGCTACGGCGGTGAAGAGTTTGCGATTGTGATGCCCGATACCGACCTGGAATCGGCCTGCAAGGTGCTGGATGAAATCCGTGGGCGCTTTGCCGAAATTCACTACCCGGCCCAGCCGCATGACTTGTGGTGTACTTTCAGCGCCGGGCTGGTGGAGTTGTGCGACGATTCCGACAGCCTGATGATGGCCGCCCAAGCCGACGAGGCGCTGTACCGCGCCAAGGATGCCGGACGCAATCGGGTTCAAGCCGCGCACACATCAAGTCAAAGTGCCATCTTTTCACCAGAATCCAGCGATTCCGTCATAACTTTGTAATAGAAACGCAATAACTTCAGGCACTTAACTTTTGCTGTCGGTTGAAACCACGCATGCGCCTGAAGCTGCTGACCAATCTCAATACCCTCCTTCTGGTGGCCGTGTGCCTGGCACTCGGGGCGACGCTCTGGTGGTCGCAACGCGCGCTGGAACGGCCTTATTTGCTGATGGAACGCTACCTGGGGTTGTCGCAGACCTTCCAGAACCAGGCCGCACGCAACATCGACGACTACCTGGCCAGCGGCGACGCCCTGCGCTTGAGCAGCGCCAGCCAGAGCCTGGAAAGCCTGCTGCAGCACCTGGATGAATTGCCCGCCGACCTCGCACAAAGCCTGCGCCCCAGCCTGAAGGAGCTGGACACCTTCAGCAAAACCGACCTGCTCGCCGCCGGCAAACTGGCCGGCGACCCGCAAGCGCTGCTGTTGCAGGCCGAGCGCGAACTGGGCGCGAACCTCGAGCAACTGAGCCAGTACGCCATCGGGGTCGATTCGCCCGCCGCGGCGCGCTACCTGCCGCCGCTGCTGGCGGCGTCCCAACACCTGGGCAAGCTGTCCCTGGCCCGCGACAAGCTGGTGAGCAGCGGGCGCGCCGAACTGGCGGATGATGTGGAGCGCGAAGTCAGCAATATCCGCGGCCAGGCCGACCTGCTGGAGCAACTGCCCTTACTTGGGGTCAAGGCCAACGCCGGTTCGAACACCGATGACTTTTCGGCGCTGATGGGCCTGGAAAACAGCGAAAAAACCGAAACACAAGACACCGGCGTCGACCTCAAGCGCGAACTCAACAGCCTGCTGACCCGCTACCCGGCCGAACTCAAGCGCACCCGCGAGCAGATCCAGCGGCGCGCCGACCTCGCCGCCGGCACCCACCTGAAAATCGCCGGTGTGCAACAGGCCATCGCCGGCCTGGAGCCCGTCGTGCGGGCGCAACACGCAAAGATCCAGGGCGAAGTGCGCCTGATGCAAGGGGTGATGATCGGCCTGATCCTGCTGATCGCCCTGCTGATCGATACCCTGCAACGGCGCCTGGCACGGGTGCTGACCAACCTGGCACCGGCCCTGTCGACCTGGGCCGAAGGCGACTTCAGCCAACCGATTGCCTTGGGCAAGACCAACCGCGAACTGCGCGACATCGAGGCCTCCCTCAACCGCTTGCGCGCCTACCTGGTGGACCTGGTGGGCACCATTCGCGGCAATGCCGAGGAAGTCGCCGGCAGCAGCCGCGCCCTGGCCGAGCTGAGCAGCGGCCTGCATGATGGCGCCGAACGGCAGGCCGGGGACACCGCGCAGATCCGCGATTCGTTGGGCGAATTGGAAGCGACCATTCAACAAGTCGCCGGGGACGCCAGCCAGGCCGCCGGCGCCAGCCGCAGCGCGGGCCAGGCGGTGAAGCACGGCCAGCGGGTGATCGGCCTGAGCCTGACCGGGCTGCATGCGCTGGTGGGCGAAGTGCAGCAAAACGCGCAGATGATCGAGAAACTCGCCGAAGAGTCCGCGACCATCGGCGGCGTGTTGACAGTGATTCGCTCGATCGCCGACCAGACCAACCTGCTGGCGCTCAATGCCGCCATTGAAGCCGCCCGCGCCGGAGACGCCGGGCGGGGGTTTGCCGTGGTCGCCGACGAAGTGCGCTCCCTGGCCCAGCGCACCGCTGGCGCCACCGCCGAAATCCAGGGCCTCATCGCCGGCCTGCAAACCGCCGCCCGCCAGTCGGTGGAAGGCATGCGCGCGCAGGTCGAACACGCCGAAGCCACCGCCCAGCAAGCACAAGCGGCCGACGGCGCGCTGGATGAAATCGTCGGGGCGATCCAGACCATTTCCGACACCTCCGTGCGTATCGCCGATGTGACCGCGCAGCAGAGCGGTGCGGTGAGTGAGATTCGCGATAACAGCGAACGGATTCATCAGTTGGGTGAGGACAACCTGCTGCGCATCGGCCAAGGCCGCAGCCAGGGTGAGCACCTGTTGGTGCTGGGCGGCCAACTCAACACCGCCGTCCAAGCCTTCCGCGTCTGACCCGATCTAGCGCCATACGAAGAACCAATGTGGGAGGGGGCTTGCCCCCGATAGCGGTGGATCAGTTGCAGATATTGAGACTGGCACACCGCTATCGGGGGCAAGCCCCCTCCCACATTTGATCGCCACAGGTTTCAAGACGGTATTACCAATGACCGGATCCTGGGCCGCAGTCACAAATTTCGCGCAATCCTCGCTAATCGTGCTGCCTACTGCATAGAACTGGACAGTCATAAACGCTTTGCGGCATAGTCGCCGGGTTCTGCCGTACCCACATCAATAACAAGGAACAGCCGATGGCGACCTTACTGGTTCTTCACGGACCCAACCTGAACCTGCTCGGCACCCGCGAACCGGGCGTCTACGGGGCAGTGACCCTGGAACAGATCAACCTCGATCTGGAGCGACGGGCCCGTGAAGCCGGCCACCATTTGCTGTACCTGCAAAGCAATGCCGAGTACGAATTGATTGATCGCATCCATGCCGCGCGCGGCGAAGGCGTGGACTTTATTCTGATCAATCCCGCCGCTTTTACGCACACAAGTGTTGCATTACGTGACGCGCTGCTGGCGGTGAGCATCCCATTCATCGAAGTGCATTTGTCGAACGTGTACAAACGCGAACCTTTCCGCCATCACTCCTACTTCTCCGACGTAGCGGTAGGTGTGATCTGCGGCCTTGGCGCCAGCGGTTATCGACTGGCCCTGGAGGCCGCCCTGGAACAACTTGAACAACCGGCCAAGCGCCCCTGACCGACCCTTGGGAGTTGACGATTCATGGATATCCGTAAAGTTAAGAAACTGATCGAACTGCTGGAAGAATCCGGCATCGACGAGCTGGAAATCAAGGAAGGCGAAGAGTCTGTACGCATCAGCCGCCACAGCAAGACCCCGGCCCAGCAATTCTACGCGCCGCAGATGCAAGCACCGGCACCTGCCGCTGCCGCTCCGGTCGCCGCTGCGCCTGTCGCCGCCGCCGAGCCTGCTGCGCCCAAGCTGAACGGCTTCGTGGCCAAGTCGCCAATGGTCGGTACGTTCTACCGCACCCCGGCACCGGGTTCGCCAGCCTTCGTTGAAGTCGGCAAAACCGTGAAAGAAGGCGACACCATCTGCATCGTGGAAGCGATGAAAATGATGAACCACATCACGGCCGAAAAAGCCGGTGTCATCGAATCCATTCTGGTAGAAAACGGTCAGCCGGTTGAGTACGACCAGCCGCTGTTCACCATCGTTTGAACCGCGGAGCGCCTTCGATGTTGAAACCTGCGAAGAAACTGCAAAAAGTCCTGATCGCCAACCGCGGCGAGATCGCGCTGCGTATCCTGCGCGCCTGTAAGGAAGAGGGCATCAAGACCGTCGCTGTTTACTCGACGGCCGATACCGAACTGATGCACGTGAAACTGGCGGACGAAAGCATCTGCATCGGCCCGCCACTGGCTGCGAACTCGTACCTGAAAGTCTCGAACATCATCGCCGCTGCGGAAGTGACCGGCGCTGATGGCATCCACCCGGGCTACGGCTTCCTCGCGGAAAACGCCGATTTCGCCGAACAGGTGGAAAAATCCGGGTTTGCCTTCATCGGCCCGAAAGCCGAGACCATTCGCCTGATGGGTGACAAGGTTTCGGCCAAGGACGCCATGATCGCGGCCGGCGTGCCGACCGTTCCAGGCTCCGACGGCCCGCTGCCCGAGGACGAGACCACTGCGCTGCGCATCGGTCGCGAAGTCGGTTACCCGGTGATCATCAAGGCCGCAGGCGGCGGCGGTGGTCGCGGCATGCGCGTGGTACACAAGGAAGAAGACCTGATCGAAGCGGCCAAGCAGACGCGCTCCGAAGCGGCTGCCTGGTTCGGCAACCCGATGGTCTACCTGGAGAAGTACCTGACCAACCCACGTCACGTGGAAGTGCAGGTGCTGTCCGACGGCCAGGGTCACGCCATCCACTTGGGCGACCGCGATTGCTCGCTGCAACGTCGTCACCAGAAGGTATTGGAAGAAGCACCGGCACCGGGCCTCGACGAGAAAGCCCGTGCGGAAGTCCTGGCGCGTTGCGTCAAGGCGTGCATCGACATCAACTACCGTGGCGCCGGCACTTTCGAGTTCCTCTACGAGAACGGCCGTTTCTACTTCATCGAGATGAACACTCGCGTGCAGGTAGAACACCCGGTTTCGGAGATGGTCACCGGTATCGATATCGTCAAGGAGATGCTGAGCATCGCCGCCGGTAACGAGCTGTCCTTCACCCAGGACGACGTGAAGATCCACGGCCACTCCCTGGAGTGCCGGATCAACGCCGAAGACCCGAAAACCTTTATCCCGAGTCCAGGCCTGGTCAAGCATTTCCATGCACCGGGCGGCAACGGCGTTCGCGTCGATTCGCACCTGTACAGCGGCTACAAGGTTCCGTCCAACTACGACTCGTTGATCGGCAAGCTGATCACCTGGGGCGCCACCCGCGACGAGGCCATGGCCCGCATGCGTAACGCCCTGGACGAAATCGTGGTCGACGGCATCAAGACCAACATCCCGCTGCATCGGGATCTGGTCCGCGATGAAGGCTTCTGCGAAGGTGGTGTGAACATTCACTACCTGGAACACAAACTGGCCAACCAGTAAGTGCTCCACCCAACAAAGCCGCCTTCGGGCGGCTTTGTTGTTTGTGGCCCCTCCATTTTGAAGATGTACACAGTCCAAATGTGGGAGGGGGCTTGCCCCCGATGGCGGCAGCTCAGTCATAGATTAGGTGACTGACCCACCGCTATCGGGGGCAAGCCCCCTCCCACATTTGGTCGGCGTACTGTCAGTACAGTCGTCTTCTTCTCCACGCTCGCGTAAACTTGCGCGCTTTCGCAGCCCCTCCCCGCTGCACACTCATTTTTTTCAAAGGTGCCCGCCATGCCTTGGCTGCAAGTCCGTCTCGCCATCAGCCCAGAACAAGCCGAAACCTACGAAGACGCGTTCCTTGAAGTGGGCGCCGTCTCGGTGACCTTCATGGACGCCGAAGACCAGCCGATCTTCGAGCCGGAACTCAACACCACCCCGCTGTGGTCCCACACCCACTTGCTGGCCCTGTTCGAAGACGGCACCGATGCCGCCAGCGTCCTGGCCCATATGGAACTGCTCACCGGCGGCCCGTTGCCCGAGCACCACAGCGAAATCATCGAAGACCAGGACTGGGAACGCAGCTGGATGGACAACTTCCAGCCGATGCGTTTCGGCCAGCGCCTGTGGATCGTGCCGAGCTGGCACGCCGCCCCCGAGCCTGACGCGGTGAACCTGCTGCTGGACCCGGGCCTGGCGTTCGGCACCGGCACGCACCCGACCACCGCGCTGTGCCTGGAATGGCTGGACGGCCAGGACCTGAACGATTGCCACGTGTTGGACTTCGGCTGCGGCTCGGGGATTCTGGCGATTGCCGCCCTGTTGTTGGGCGCCAAGGAAGCCGTCGGCACCGATATCGACGTACAGGCCCTGGAAGCCTCCCGCGATAACGCCGGGCGCAACCACATTGCTGAAGGCAAATTCCCATTGTACCTGCCGGAGCAATTGCCCCAGGTGCAGGCCGATGTGCTGGTCGCCAATATCCTCGCCGGCCCGCTGGTGGCCCTGGCGCCGCAGCTGTCGAGCCTGGTCAAGCCGGGTGGCCGCCTGGCGCTGTCGGGCATCCTCGCCGAACAGGGTGAAGACGTGGCTGCGGCCTACGCCCAGGATTTCGAGCTCGACCCGATCGCCAATCGTGATGGCTGGGTACGCATCAGCGGGCGTCGGCGCTAGAATGAGCGCTTGCCTGAATCGGATGGCCGCATGACCGACAGTTTCGTCACCCAGTGTCCCCATTGCCAAACGCGCTTTCGCGTCAGCCACGCTCAGTTGAACGTGGCGCGCGGCGTGGTGCGCTGCGGCTCGTGCCTGCAAGTGTTCAACGCCGCGCGCCAGTTGCTGGAGCAGCGCGCCCACGCGCAAGCGCCGAAGCCTGAACAGCCGGCCGCAGCGGAGCACGCCGCCGAGGCGCCGCAGGCGATCAGCCAGAAACAGTGGACGGCGCAAGAGCTGGACCTGGACAACCTGGACCTGGACAAAGAACTGGCCAAGCTGGAACGCCGCGAGATTCAACACACCCAGCCGCTGGGCGCGGAACGCCGGCAAGGCAGCGCCGACCGACGCAAAAAGGAAGATGCCCTCAGCGCCAGCCGCGACACGATCAAGGCCGAGGAAGAAAAATGGGCCGCCAGCCTGTTCAGCGAACCGCCTGAAGAACGCGCCAAAGCGCCCGAAGACGAACCTGAACCGGCAAATGCCCCTGCGACTAAACAGCGCACCGAACCGTCGATGTCCCTCGCCACCGACGACATCGACGATGAACCGCCGCTGCGCTCCACACCTGCCGATGAAGACGACGAACTCGACCCACCCGTGAGCGCGGTCAGCGACGACGTGGACGCGCCGGAACCCGACGAGCGCCCCCAAGGCCGCAAGCGTTCGCGCAGCGCCGCCAGCGCCCACGACGAACTGCTGCAGGACCTCGAAGATGACCCGCTGCACTTGTACGCCGGCAAACGCCCGTCGAGCTGGGGCCGTCGCCTGCTCTGGCTGTTGCTGGTGCTGATCGCCGCCGCCGGCCTCGCCGGCCAGTACATTGCCTACCAGTTCGACGACCTGGCGCGCCAGGACGCCTATCGCCCGTGGTTCCAGCAACTGTGCCCGACATTGGGCTGCACGGTGCCGTCACGGGTCGATATCGCGCACATCAAGAGCAGCAACCTGGTGGTGCGCAGCCATCCTGAATTCGCCGGCGCGCTGGTGGTGGATGCAATCATCTATAACCGCGCGACGTTCTCCCAGCCGTTTCCGCTGCTGGAACTGCGCTTTGCCGACCTGAACGGCAACCTGATCGCCAGTCGGCGCTTCAAGCCCGCCGAATACCTGAGCGGTGAGCTGGCTGGGGTCAGTGAAATGCCGTCGCAGACGCCGATCCATATCTCCCTGGACATCCTCGACCCCGGCAACAAAGCGGTGAATTACAGCCTGAGCTTTCATTCGCCCGAGTGAATCGGCGCGGTCATCGAGGTTTGACGACGGATTATTGACTGGACCGCCGGCAACCAAACCGGTGGCGATAAAGAAATAACTGTTCAGATTTTATCCAATTCAGCCTTTATCCAGTCATCGAGAGCGGGTATCATGCCAACCCTTTTTCGAACTCTAATGATCCGGCCCCACAACAGGGAAGTCCTATGTCGGCGGTACGCATCGGCCCATACACATTGCACAATGGTTTGATTCTCGCGCCAATGGCGGGGGTCACCGACCAGCCCTTTCGTCAGCTGTGCAAGCGTTTGGGCGCGGGTCTAGTAGTCTCGGAAATGGTCACCAGCGACATGAGCTTGTGGAACACCCGCAAATCGCGGCTGCGCATGATCCACGAAGGTGATCCCGAGCCCCGCTCGGTACAGATCGCCGGTGGCGACGCACAGATGCTGGCGGAGGCGGCCCGGGCCAACGTGGAGCTGGGCGCGCAGATCATTGACATCAACATGGGCTGTCCGGCCAAGAAGGTCTGCAACAAGGCCGCCGGTTCCGCGCTGTTGAAGGATGAGCAGTTGGTCGCCGAGATCCTGCAGGCCGTTGTCGCCGCAGTGGATGTACCGGTCACCCTGAAGATTCGTACCGGCTGGGACCGGGACAACAAGAATGGCCTGACGGTGGCGAAGATCGCCGAACAGGCGGGTATTTCAGCGCTGGCGGTGCATGGCCGCACCCGCGCCGATCTTTACACCGGCGAAGCCGAGTACGACACCATTGCCGCGATCAAGCAGGCCGTGTCGATGCCGGTATTTGCCAATGGCGATATCGACTCAGCCGAGAAAGCCCGGCGCGTGCTGCATGCGACCGGTGCCGATGGCCTGTTGATTGGCCGGGCCGCCCAGGGGCGGCCATGGATTTTTCGTGAAGTCGAACACTTTCTGCGTACCGGCGAGCTGTTGCCGGCACCGGGGTTGATCGAGGTGGAACGTATTCTGCTAGAGCATCTGGCCGCCCTGCACGCCTTCTACGGAGACGTGATGGGAGTACGCATTGCTCGCAAGCATGTCGGCTGGTATCTCGCAACCCTGCCGGGCGCCAGGGAGTTTCGCGCCCACTTCAATCGTTTGGATGATACGGAAGCACAGTGCGCCAACGTTCGTGAGTTCTTCAGCGAACGTGACAAGAGCCTGGTGACAGGGGACGGAGAGGGGGTGGCCGCATGACGATGATGACCGAGACTTTAGTGAGTGGAACAACACCCGTGAGCGACAACGTCAATTTGAAACAGCACCTCAACACGCCGAGCGAAGAAGGCCAGACCCTTCGCGGGAGTGTCGAGAAGGCGCTGCACAATTATTTCGCCCACCTTGAGGGCGCTTCCGTCACGGACGTGTACAACCTCGTGCTCTCCGAAGTCGAGGCGCCCTTGCTCGAAAGCGTGATGAACTACGTCAAGGGCAACCAGACCAAAGCCAGTGAGCTGCTGGGCCTCAACCGTGGCACCTTGCGCAAAAAGCTCAAACAATACGATTTGCTGTAAGCATTCAATCCGACCAGAAAGGCGCCCGCGTAAAACCGGTCGCCTTTTTTGCTGACTCCTTTGCTTTTGATGGAAATTGAAATGACCGACCAGACTACCCGCCTGCCGATCCGCCGCGCCTTGATCAGTGTCTCCGACAAGACCGGGGTTCTCGAATTTGCCCGGGGGCTGGAAGCCCTGGGCGTGGAAATCCTCTCCACGGGCGGGACCTTCAAACTGCTGCGAGACAACGGCGTGGCCGCAGTAGAAGTCGCGGACTACACCGGTTTCGCAGAGATGATGGACGGTCGGGTCAAGACCCTGCACCCGAAAATCCACGGCGGCATCCTCGGCCGTCGCGGTATCGACGACGCCATCATGAACGAGCACGGCATCAAGCCGATCGATCTGGTGGCGGTCAACCTCTACCCGTTCGAAGCCACCATCAACAAGCCGGGCTGCGACCTGCCGACCGCCATCGAAAACATCGATATCGGCGGCCCGACCATGGTTCGCTCGGCCGCCAAGAACCACAAAGACGTGGCCATCGTGGTCAACGCCAGCGACTACGCCCAGGTGCTTGAAAACCTCAAAGCCGGTGGCCTGACCTACGCCCAGCGTTTCGACCTGATGCTCAAGGCGTTCGAACACACCGCCGCCTACGACGGCATGATCGCCAACTACATGGGCACCGTGAACCAGGCCGCCGAGACCCTCAGCACAGAAGGTCGCAGCCAGTTCCCGCGGACCTTCAACAGCCAGTTCATCAAGGCCCAGGAAATGCGCTACGGCGAGAACCCGCACCAGAGCGCGGCGTTCTACGTGGAAGCCAAGCCGGCCGAAGTGGGCATCGCCACCGCGACCCAGCTGCAAGGCAAAGAACTGTCCTACAACAACGTGGCCGACACTGACGCCGCGCTGGAATGCGTGAAGAGCTTCGTCAAGCCGGCCTGCGTGATCGTCAAGCACGCCAACCCGTGCGGCGTGGCCGTGAGCCCGGACGCTGAAGGCGGCATCCGCCAGGCTTACGAACTGGCCTACGCCACCGACACCGAATCGGCCTTCGGCGGCATCATCGCTTTCAACCGCGAACTCGACGCCGCGACCGCCAAGGCCATCGTCGAGCGTCAGTTCGTCGAAGTGATCATCGCCCCGTCCGTCAGCGAGGAAGCCCGCGCCATCGTGGCCGCCAAAGCCAACGTGCGCCTGCTGGCCTGCGGCGAATGGTCGGCCGAACGTGCCCCTGCCTGGGACTACAAGCGCGTCAACGGCGGCCTGCTGGTGCAAAGCCGCGACATCGGCATGATCAGCAGCGCCGACCTGAAAGTGGTGACCAAGCGCGCACCGACCGAGCAGGAAATCAACGACCTGATCTTCGCCTGGAAAGTGGCCAAGTACGTCAAGTCCAACGCCATCGTCTACGCCAAGAACCGCCAGACCATCGGTGTCGGCGCCGGCCAGATGAGCCGCGTGAACTCGGCGCGCATCGCCGCGATCAAGGCTGAACACGCCGGTTTGCAGGTAGCGGGCTCGGTGATGGCGTCCGACGCGTTCTTCCCGTTCCGCGACGGCCTGGACAACGCCGCCAAGGCCGGCGTCACCGCAGTGATCCAGCCAGGCGGCTCGATGCGTGATGCCGAAGTGATTGCTGCGGCAGACGAAGCCGGCATCGCCATGGTCTTCACCGGCATGCGCCACTTCCGTCACTAAACAGCACCGCTTCCCGACTGTAGGAGCGAGCTTGCTCGCGAAAAACTCAAAAACGCCACGAGGTGTCAGGTTTCCCTCGTTATCGTTGACGACCTTCGCGAGCAAGCTCGCTCCTACAGGGAAGCACAGCGTTTCTCAGAGGTTTTTGAAATGAATGTTTTGATTATTGGCAGCGGTGGCCGTGAACACGCCCTGGCCTGGAAAGTTGCCCAGGACCCACGCGTCCAGAAAGTATTCGTAGCCCCCGGCAACGCCGGCACCGCCATTGAAGCCAAGTGCGAAAACGTCGCCATCGACGTGCTGGCCCTGGAACAACTGGCGGATTTCGCCGAGAAAAACGTTTCCCTGACCATCGTCGGTCCGGAAGTGCCGCTGGTTGCCGGTGTCGTCGACCTGTTCCGCAGCCGCGGCCTGGACTGCTTCGGCCCGACCGCCGGCGCGGCCCAGCTGGAAGGTTCCAAGGCATTCACCAAGGATTTCCTGGCGCGCCACAAGATCCCGACCGCCGACTACCAGAACTTCACCGAGATCGAGCCAGCCCTGGCTTACCTGCGTGAAAAAGGCGCGCCGATCGTGATCAAGGCCGACGGTCTGGCCGCGGGCAAAGGCGTGATCGTCGCCATGACCCTGCAGGAAGCCGAAGACGCCGTGCGCGACATGCTCGCTGGCAACGCCTTCGGTGAAGCCGGTTCGCGCGTGGTCATCGAAGAATTCCTCGACGGCGAAGAAGCCAGCTTCATCGTGATGGTCGACGGCAAGAACGTCCTGCCGATGGCCACCAGCCAGGACCACAAGCGCGTCGGCGACGGCGACAGCGGCCCGAACACCGGCGGCATGGGGGCTTACTCCCCGGCCCCGGTCGTGACCAGCGAAGTGCATCAGCGTGTGATGGACCTGGTGATCTGGCCGACCGTGCGCGGCATGGCCGATGAAGGCAACGTCTACACCGGTTTCCTCTACGCCGGTCTGATGATCGACAAGGCCGGTAACCCGAAGGTCATCGAGTTCAACTGCCGCTTCGGCGACCCGGAAACCCAACCGGTGATGCTGCGCCTGCAATCGAGCCTGGTGCTGCTGGTGGAAGCCGCGCTGGCCCAGGCCCTGGACAAGGTTGAAGCCCAGTGGGACCCACGCCCGAGCGTCGGCATTGTGCTGGCAGCCGGCGGTTACCCGGCCGACTACGCCAAGGGCGATGTGATTGAAGGCCTGGACGCAGCGGCGACGCTGGAAGGCAAAGTGTTCCATGCGGGCACTGCGCTGCAGGACGGCAAGGTGGTGACCGCAGGTGGCCGTGTGCTATGTGCCACCGCGATGGGCGCCAGTGTCGACGCTGCACAGCAACAGGCTTACAAACTGGCGGCGAAAATCAGCTGGAACGGCTGCTTCTACCGTAAAGATATCGGCTATCGCGCGATTGCCCGTGAACGTGGCGAGACTCATTAAGTCGCTATCCGTTCGGTTAGGTAAGGGCCTCTGGCCCTTGCCGTACTCGTATGACCCCGCGCATAGTTAACCCGTGCTTCAACCTACGAAGGGATTTCGCCGTGCGCTGGCTCAGGATCGCCATAGGTTTCACTGTCAGTCTGCTGACACTGCTCTGTTTGCTCCCGGCCCAGGCCGCTGCGCAAGGCAGTGGCTGGGCAGTATTGCTTGATGAACAGGCCGACCTGCAACTGAGCGATATCCGTTCGCCCCGCTACACCAATCAATTCAGCCCCATCGAACTGGACCGGATCACTGCTGCCGAGCCGGACGGTGCGTTGTGGGTACGCTTCAAGCTGCAACCCGGCCAGCACGAGCAAGTGCTGCGGGTGTTTGCCCCGGACGTTTCCCTCCTGAGTCTGTATGTGCTGGATGGCGACACCCTGGTGGAACAGCAAACCACCGGCACGCGCCAGCCCCAGGCCGAGCGCCCGCTGCCCAGCAGCGACTTCATGCTGCCGATGCCCCAGAGCCCGAAGCCCCTTGAGGTGTACCTGCGCCTGGTCTCGGAACACGAACTGCGCCCCTATATCACCCTGGAGCCGGCCGTACTCGCCGCCGCCGACCAAAGCCAGACGCTGATCTACGGCCTGCTGTTCGGCTGTCTGCTGATGCTGATCCTGCACAACCTCTCCCGCTTCGCCTACCACCGCTCACGCAGCAGCCTGTGGCTGGCGGCCTGCGAAGTGCTGCTGCTGCTCAGCCTGGCGTTGCTGCTCAACCTGCTGGGGCCATGGCTGCAGAACTGGCACGCGATCCAGACGCCGGGCGCCTACCTCGCCCTGCTGCTGACCGCACCGTGCGGGCTGATGTTTGCCTATCGCTTCTTCATGCCGCTGGGCCCGCACCCGCTGAACAAACTGTTGATGGCCGACATTCTGTTGATCGTGCTGTGCGGCCTGCTGCTGTTGTTCGTCAACACGTTGCCGCTGAACATCATCACTTACGTCCTGGTGGCCCTGGCCGGCCTGAGCATGTTGTTTGTCTCGGCCTATCACTGGCAAAAAGGCTACCGGCCGGCGCGGTTGTTCGTGGCGGGGATGGTGGTGTTCAACATCGGCACACTGATCATCCTGCCTGCCTTGCTTGGCCTCACGTTGCTGGCGCCGCAAGGCTTGATCATTACCCTGCTCAGCTTTATCTGCCTCAGTGGCCTGCTGATGAGCCTGGCCCTCGGCGAACGCCAGCGCGCCATCGTCGAAGCACGCTTCAGCCTCAGCCGCGAGCTGGCGGCCAGCAACGCCGAAATCGCCGCCAAGGCCGAGTTCCTGGCGAAGATCAGCCACGAAATCCGTACCCCCATGAACGGCGTGCTGGGCATGACCGAGCTGCTGCTGGGCACGCCGTTGTCGGTCAAACAGCGCGACTATGTGCAGACGATCCACAGCGCCGGTAACGAACTGCTCACACTGATCAACGAAATCCTCGATATCTCCAAGCTGGAATCCGGGCAGATCGAATTGGACGACGTGCAGTTCGACCTCAATGCGCTGATCGACGACTGCCTGAGCATCTTCCGCGCCAAGGCCGAGCAGCAGAACGTCGAGCTGATCAGCTTTATCCAGCCCCAGGTGCCGCGGGTGATCAGCGGCGACCCGACGCGCCTGCGCCAGGCGATGTTGAGCCTGCTGGAAAACGCCCTGCAGAAAACCGATGAAGGCGAAGTGTTGATCGTCGTCGCCCTCGACGAGCGCAGCCCCAAGCCGCGCCTGCGCATTGCCGTGCAGGACAGCGGCCTGCCAATGGAAGCCGCCGAACGCGATGCGTTGCTGCACAGCGAACTGCACAGCAAGAACTTCCTCTCGGCCACCCGTTTGAGCGGCCACCTGGGCCTGGTCATCGCGCGCCAGTTGATCCTGTTGATGAACGGCGAATTCGGCATCAAGAGCGGCGCACAACAAGGCAGCACCCTGTGGCTGACCCTGCCGCTGGACCCTGAACGCCTGGAACACCCGACCTCCGACCTCGACGGCCCGCTCAAGGGTGCGCGGGTATTGGTGGTGGACGACAACGACACCTGCCGCAAAGTGCTAGTGCAGCAATGCACCGCCTGGGGCCTGAATGTCAGCGCCGTGCCGTCGGGCAAGGAAGCCCTGGCGTTGTTGCGCACCAAGGCGCACCTGCGTGATTACTTCGACGTGGTGCTGCTGGACCAGAACATGCCCGGCATGACCGGCATGCAACTGGCAGCCAAGATCAAGGAAGACCCGAGCCTCAACCACGACATCCTGCTGATCATGCTCACCGGCATCAGTAACGCGCCGAGCAAGATCATCGCGCGCAATTGCGGGATCAAGCGCATCCTCGCCAAGCCGGTGGCCGGCTACACCCTCAAGACCACCCTGGCCGACGAACTGACCCAGCGCAGCAAAGGCGGCGGGCAGCCACGCGCGCCCCTCAACGCGCCGGCGGCCATCATCGTGCCCAGCGACTTCCGCATCCTGGTGGCCGAAGACAACAGCATCTCCACCAAAGTCATCCGCGGCATGCTCGGCAAGCTCAACCTCAACCCGGACACCGCGAGCAACGGCGAAGAAGCCCTGCAGGCGATGAAGGCCCAGCGCTATGATCTGGTGTTGATGGACTGTGAAATGCCGATCCTCGATGGCTTCTCCGCGACCCAACAGTTGCGAGCCTGGGAAGTCAGCCACCAGCGCATTCGCACGCCGGTGGTGGCGCTCACCGCACACATCCTCTCGGAACACAAAGAGCGCGCACGCCAGGCCGGGATGGACGGGCACATGGCCAAGCCGGTGGAATTGTCACAATTGCGCGAGCTGGTGGAGTACTGGGTGGCGCAGCGTCAGCCACGGCCGGAGCATGCGCCCTCTTAACGTCAAATGCGCTCGAATGTGGGAGGGGGCTTGCCCCCGATGGCGGCGGACCAGTCACCGATGCATCGACTGAAAGACAGCGATGGCAAGCTTGCTCCCGATAGCGCTGGAACAGTTACAAATAAGCTGACTGCCACACCGCCATCGGGGGCAAGCCCCCTCCCACACTGAGCCTGCGTCTGCCACACAATGGATGAACACCACAGATCCTATGTGGGAGGGGCTTGCCCCCGATGGCGGCGGACCAGTCACCTATGCATCGACTGAAAGTCGGCGATGGCAAGCTCGCCCCCTCCCACACTGAGCCTGCGTCTGCCACACAATGGATGAACACCACAGATCCTATGTGGGAGGGGGCTTGCCCCCGATGGCGGCGGACCAGTCACCGATGCATCGACTGAAAGACAGCGATGGCAAGCTCGCTCCCGATAGCGCTGGAACAGTTACAAATAAGCTGACTGTCACACCGCTATCGGGAGCAAGCCCCCTCCCACACTGAGCCTGCGTCTGCCACACAATGGATGAACACCACAGATCCTATGTGGGAGGGGGCTTGCCCCCGATGGCGGTGGACCAGTCACCGATGCATCGACTGAAAGACAGCGACGGCAAGCTTGCTCCCGATAGCGCTGGAACAGTTACAAATAAGCTGACTGCCACACCGCTATCGGGAGCAAGCCCCCTCCCACACTGAGCCTGCGTCTGCCACGTAATGGATGAACACCACAGATCCTATGTGGGAGGGGGCTTGCCCCCGATGGCGGCGGACCAGTCACCGATGCATCGACTGAAAGACAGCGATGGCAAGCTCGCTCCCGATAGCGCTGGAACAGTTACAAATAAGCTGACTGTCACACCGCTATCGGGAGCAAGCCCCCTCCCACACTGAGCCTGCGTCTGCCACACAATGGATGAACACCACAGATCCTATGTGGGAGGGGGCTTGCCCCCGATGGCGGCGGACCAGTCACCTATGCATCGACTGAAAGACAGCGATGGCAAGCTCGCTCCCGATAGCGCTGGAACAGTTACAAATAAGCTGACTGTCACACCGCCATCGGGGGCAAGCCCCCTCCCACACTGAGCCTGCGTCTGCCACACAATGGATGAACACCACAGATCCTATGTGGGAGGGGCTTGCCCCCGATGGCGGTGGACCAGTCACCGATGCATCGACTGAAAGACAGCGATGGCAAGCTCGCTCCCGATAGCGCTGGAACAGTTACAAATAAGCTGACTGTCACACCGCTATCGGGAGCAAGCCCCCTCCCACACTGAGCCTGCGTCTGCCACACAATGGATGAACACCACAGATCCTATGTGGGAGGGGCTTGCCCCCGATGGCGGTGGACCAGTCACCGATGCATCGACTGAAAGACAGCGACGGCAAGCTTGCTCCCGATAGCGCTGGAACAGTTACAAATAAGCTGACTGTCACACCGCTATCGGGGGCAAGCCCCCTCCCACACTGAGCCTGCGTCTGCCGCACAATGGATGAACACCTCAGATCCTATGTGGGAGGGGGCTTGCCCCCGATGGCGGTGGACCAGTCACCTATGCATCGACTGAAAGACAGCGATGGCAAGCTTGCTCCCGATAGCGCTGGAACAGTTACAAATAAGCTGACGGTCACACCGCTATCGGGAGCAAGCTCCCTCCCACATTTGATCTCTGTCGCCTGATAGACTCCGCCAATCTCCTTCTGTCGCGAGCCACCCCCATGCTCCACGTGTTATTCAGCGTTTACCTGAAGATGCTGGTGCTCTACAGCCCGTTCTTCGTGTTGTCCTGTTTTATCAGCCTGACCCGCGGCTATTCGAGCAAGGAACGGCGACGCCTGGCCTGGAAAGTGGCGTTGGCGACGCTGGTGTCGAGCGTCTTGCTCTACCTGTTCGGCCGGGTGATTTTCAGCGTGTTCGGCATCACCGTGGACGCTTTCCGCATCGGCGCCGGCAGCGTGCTGTTCATCTCGGCCCTGGGCATGGCGCAGGGCAAGTCGGCGGTGCAGACCGATAACGTGCAGCAGGACGTGACCATCGTGCCGCTGACCATTCCGCTCACTGTCGGCCCCGGCACCATCGGGGCGCTGCTGGTGATGGGCGTCAGCCAGCCCCATTGGGACGACAAAATCGCCGCCATCCTCAGCATCGCCCTGGCCAGCTTCACGGTGGGCGTGGTGCTGTATTTGTCCAACCGTATCGAACGGATTCTCGGTGACCAGGGCTTGCAGATTGTCAGTCGCTTGATGGGCTTGTTCGTGTGCGCCTTGGCCGCACAAATCATCTTTACCGGGGTGCGCGGCTACCTGGTGCCTTAGATCCGGTATTTGGCGATCGCCAGTTGCACCTTGTCGCCCGCACTCTCACGCATCAACTGGATGGTTTTTTCGTTGACCACCGAGGTATTCAGCACCAGGCAGGTTTGCCCGCTGAAGGCCTCGAACGAGGAACTGTCCCACTCAAGAAAAGGCAGCCCCACGTGCTTGCTGACGCCATGGGAGCTGTAGGTCACCAGCACCATCATGACTTCGCCGTCGGTTTCGGCGCAGGACGCCAAGCCAAAATCGCCACCCTGATGCACGCTGCTATTGCGCTTGAACAGCTCGAATGACGCCGGCATCTGTTTCAATGTTTCCAGCGCATCGGCGGCCAGTTTCGGCAGCGCCGTCAGCAGAGGCCCGGCCAGTGAGGTCGAGGCCAGCAGGGTGGCGATGATATTCAGCGCCGCCAGTTGCACCGTCAGCCCCTTGCCGGCGCTTGAGACCCGCTCGAACCGGCTGCGCACCGGCAGCCAGCCCAGGCTGATCATCACCTTGATAAATTCGTCGTACCAGCCCTCCGTGCCGCGACTGATCTTCAAGACATCGCTGACGTAGCTGCTGGCCAACAGATAGCTTTTGCGGATGTATTCGCGGTTCAGGCCGCTCAGGCCGTCGGCGAACGAGATCACGCCATTGTTGACCACCGCCGCGTTGCAGCCGTCCTCGGTATCCAGCGGTAAAGCCGCGTGCGTCCCCGGCGCGCCGGGCAGCTTATAGGCGGCAATCAATTTGCGCCGCTTGGTGCTGTTGATCCTTCTGTGATGTCGCTCCATTTTCAGTTCTCCACAAGCACCCCACATGGGGCGTGTGTCCACACTAGTCCAGGCGCCGACGGGCTTTCCACACGACAAACATCCCTTGCCGGCAGCGCTCGCGCAGCGCAGCCCAGCATTCGTTGGGCGCCCCACGGGCAGTTCCGGATTTCATCGATAAAAAAAGAAAAAGCCCCGAATCACGGCAGGTGTTCACCCAGCGTCATTCGGAGCTTTCCGGCGCTCGCGCGGCGCTTTTCAGGAGGCCGGTTTTTCGCCATACCAGCGCGGCGTGTACACCCACTCACCGCCGCCGGCGCGCGGGAACGCGCAGGTGGTGGACGAGCCGATCAGCACCATGGTCCGCATGTCCACCTGTTCCGGGGTCAATTGCCCCAGCGTGGTCACGCGCAGGGTCTGGCCCGGCCGCCCGATATCGCGGCCCAGCACCACCGGCGTTGCGGCGTTGCGGTGTTGCGCGACAATCTCCAGGGCACGCCCCAGTTGCCACGGCCGCGCACGCGAGATCGGGTTGTAGAACGCCAGGGCCAGGTCGGCCTGGGACGCGAGGTCCAGGCGCTGCTCGATGATCGACCAGGGCTTGAGGTTGTCCGACAGCGACATCACGCAGAAGTCGTGCCCCAACGGCGCGCCGGCCTGGGCTGCGGTGGCCAGGGACGCGGAAACGCCCGGCAGGATTTCCAGCTCGACCTGGTGCCAGGCCGGGTCTTCGGACTCGTGCAGCGCCTCGATCACCGCCGCCGCCATAGCGAACACACCAGGGTCGCCGGACGACACCACCACCACCGAACGGCCTTGGGCGGCCAGCGCGAAAGCGTGGCGGGCGCGCTGCATTTCTTCACGGTTGTCGGTGCAGTGCTGCACCTGATCGTCGCGGAACGGCCCGGCCATGCGGACGTAGGTTTCGTACCCCAGCACATCGGTGCAGCGCGCCAGTTCGGCCTTCACCGCCGGCACCATCAGGTCGGCGGCGCCAGGGCCGAGGCCGATCACCGCAAGGCGGCCACGCGGGCGACCGACCTGGGACACGTCCAAGGGCTGCTCGGCGACCGAAACAACGACGTCCGCCGCTTGCTCCACCTCGGCGAAACGCAGCGGCACGCCTAACTCCAACGCCGCTTCGTGCAACGACGGTTCGGCCATCTGGGTATCGCTGGCCAACAGGCAGGCCAGTGACTGCAGGGCAATCCCCGAGGCATGCAACGCGCCACGCACACGCTGCGCCAATTGCGCGCCGGGCTTGCAGGTGACGCACACGCTCTGTGGATAAATCAGCAACTCGTTGGCCGCCGGTACGCGCTCGGCGCTGCCTACGTGGATCGCCAGGCGCGCCTGTCGGTCCTGCGCCAGGTTGGCCTGGTCAAGCCACGGCGCCGCGCCTTCGATACGCACGCTTTCGCCGGCAAGCAGGTCGCTGACGAAGCGCTTGCCCAGCTCCAGGTCCGCCAGTTGATAACCGGCCGGCGGGTTGAGCAGGCACGTACCGAAACGCAGCTCGCCACTGGTGGTGATCGCGGCGGCCACGCCCAACGCCGCGGCAATCTCTCGCGCCAAGTCATTCACCCCGCCCAGGCCACCGAGCAACGGCACCACCGCACTGCCGTCTTCGGCCACGGCCAGTACGGCGGGCTCTTCGCCTTTTTCCAGCAGCAGCGGCGCCAGGGTGCGGATCACGATACCGGCGGCGCACAGCGCGATCAGCGGCGTGCCTTGCTGATAGAGCTGGCGCAGGGTCGCGCCGAATTCGCGGTAGCTCTGGTCCGCGCCGTCGACCCGGCCCAGCAGGCCGTGGATCACCGCGCCCGGATACACCTGCGCAATCCTGCGCGCCGTGGCCAGGCTGCCCTGCCCGAGGATGACGATCGCCGGGCGCATCAACCTTGCCACCGTTCACCGGGCACGATGATCAGCGAGAAATACGGCGAGGACATCGGCTCGACTTGATCCAGCGGGACAATTTTCTGGTTGGCCATGGTCGCGCGCTCCACATACAGCGCACGCTCGGCCAGGCCGAGTTCTTCGAGCACCTGGCGCACCTTGGGGAAGTTGCGCCCCAGCTTCATGATCACCGCCGCGTCGGCATCCGCCAGGCGACGCTTGAGGTCTTCATGGGGCAGCACCCCCGACAGCACCGACAGGCTCTGGTTGCGATACACCAGCGGCGCGCCGAGCACCGAGGCGCCACCGAGCATCGAACACACGCCGGGGATGACCTGCGCTTCGTAGCGCTCGGCCAGGCGGTCATGCAGGTACATGTAGGAGCCGTAGAAGAACGGGTCGCCTTCACAGATCACCGCCACATCGCGGCCGGCGTCCAGGTGCGCGGCGACGTCCTGGCTGGCGCTGTCGTAGAAATCGCTGATCACCTGTTCATAGGACAGCGGCGCCGGCAACGCTTCGGTGGTCACCGGGTACACCAGCGGCATCAGGGTTTGCTGCGCCACCAGGTGGTCTTCGATGATGCCGAAGGCGTTGCCCTTTTTGCCCTTGGCCACGAAGTACGCCACCACCGGCGATTCGCGCAGCAGGCGCAGGGCCTTGAGGGTGATCAGTTCCGGGTCGCCGGGGCCGACGCCCAGGCCGATCAAACGTCCGCGTGCCGGCATTATTCGACCTCCGTGGCCAGGGCATTGACCGCCGCGGCCGCCATCGCACTGCCGCCCAGGCGGCCCTGCATGATCACGAACGGCACGCCACGGCTGTAGGCGGCCAGCATCGCCTTGGATTCGGCGGCGCCGACGAAGCCCACCGGGAAGCCAAGGATCAACGCCGGTTTCGGCGCGCCGGCGTCGAGCATTTCCAGCAGGTAGAACAAGGCGGTCGGCGCATTGCCGATCACCACCACACTGCCGGCCAGGTGCGGGCGCCACAGTTCCAGGGCGGCGGCGGAGCGGGTGTTGCCCAGCTTCTGCGCCAACGCCGGCACGCGTTCGTCGCGCAGGGTACAGATCACTTCGTTGTTGGCCGGTAGCCGCGCACGGGTCACGCCTTCGGACACCATCCGCGCATCGCACAGAATCGGCGCACCCGCGGCCAGCGCCTCGCGCCCGGCCCTGCCCGCGCCTGCGGAGAACTGCAGGCCGTCGATCGCCTCGACCATGCCGCAGGCATGAATCACGCGCACCGCGAGTTTTTCCAGGTCGGCCGGGATGCGCTCCAACCTGGCTTCCGCGCGAATAATGGCGAAGGAGTTGCGATAGATCTCCTGACCGTCGCGGATGTAATCAATCATCGGTGTTGCTCCGTGGGTGAGCGCGCAGCAGGGCGCCCGCCGCTTCAATGGAAAGAGTGCGCGCGTGCAGCCGGCCGAAACCGGGCTGGGCTGCTTCGCGAAAATAGACGTCGTAATGGCCGGGGCTGACCGCCAGCAAGGTCACCGGCGCGATGTGCGCGGCGGCGCAGGAACGCGCGCAGCCAGACAGATGTACCGCGTGGCCGGGGCGCAGCGCGGCCAGTTGCATCGCGTCGGCCTTGGTATCGGCCAGGCCTTTGCCGCAGCCGCTGGAGCCGGTGCAGGCGATCAGCTGCGCCAGCGGCTGGTCGGCCGAGCAGAGGAAGCCCAGCTGTTCCAGGCGCGCGGTGATCGCGGCGGCATCCTGGCATTTGGCGTTGGGCAGCAGCAGGCCTTGCCAGGGGGTAAAGCGCAGCGTGCCGTCGCCATACTCATCGGCGAGTTGCGCTGCGCCCTTGAGCATGGAGGCGTCGAGTCGACCCAGCGGCGTCACGGCGGTCACGTAGACCCGACCGTGCTGACGCTGTGGATAACTTCCCAGGTGCAGCCACGCCCCGCTGGCCGGGCGCTTGAAGTCATCGACCGGCAATAACGGCAGGTCCAGCCCGACCAGGAAGTTATCCACAGGCAGATGACGCATGCGTGTTTGCGCCGGCGTGGCCAGGTCCAGAAACCGCTCCAACACCGCCACCACCAAGGCATGCCCCTGCTCCAAGCGCACGGCCGCCAACGGCGCATCCAACCCCGGGCAGCCGGCCAGGCCGAACGCGAGCAGTGTTTCGCCGCCCGGCTCAAAGGCCGACAGCCACAGGTCATGGTGATGTTCGAGCATCGCCAGGGCTTCACCGCCATCCAGTTGCACCGCGAACTTGGCCGACAGCTCGTGGAAGCGCGTGTGGTTTTGCAGGGTGGCGAGGATCTGGTCGGCCAGCGGGCGCGTATCGAACAGCATCTGCGGGTCGATACCGGCGCTGGGGCTGAGCATCAGGTTGCGCACGTCGTCACCGGCGGCGGTGCTGGGGCCGAGGCCTGCGGCAAGGAGCATCGCGATCAAAGCCTGCTGCTCGGCACCGATCCCGCGGATCTGCAGGTTGGCGCGGTTGGTCGCCTCGATCACCCCGCCCGCATAGGCCTGGGCCGCGTCCGCCACGGCATGGGCTTGTGCGGCGCTGATCGCGCCGCCGGCCAGTTTGATCCGGCAGATGCCGCCGTCCAACGCCTGGACGATACGCAGCAACCCCGGGCAAGCCGAGGGGCGCAAGGTGTTCAGAACAGGGATTGGGTTCACGGGGCTACCGGTTCGCGGGTCAAGGCGCGGTATTATGCCTGCTTTGTCCGACGGCATGAAAAGCCTGCCCGTCGGATGTCGTTCAAGGAATTCATATGTCGCCCTGGCTGACGGTAATAGGCATCGGTGAAGACGGCTTCAAAGGGCTCGGCAGAAACGCCCGGCACGCCGTATTGCGTGCCGCGCGGATCATCGGTGGCCAGCGCCAATTGGACCTGTTGCCGGTGTGCGTGCGCGGCGAACGCCAGTTGTGGCCGAGCCCGTTTTCCCTGGCGCCGCTATTGGCGCGACGCGGTGAACCGGTGTGCGTGCTGGCCAGCGGCGATCCGATGTTCTACGGCGTCGGCGCCAGCCTGGCGCGGCAGGTGCCGGCTGAAGAGATGCTGATTTTGCCGGCGCCCTCCTCTGTGTCGCTGGCGGCGGCGCGCCTGGGCTGGGCGTTGCAGGACGTGATGACGTTATCGGTGGTGGCCCGGCCCTTGGCGGCGTTGAATGCACATCTGGCCAGCGGCGTGCGCTTGCTGGTGTTGAGCAATGACGGGCAGAGCCCTGCCGCGATTGCCGCGCTGTTGGCTGAATCCGGCTTTGGGCCGAGCCGCCTCAGCGTCTTTGAACACCTGGGCGGCGCGGCTGAGCGGCGTGTCGATGGCGTGGCCCACGCTTGGCCGCACGCCGCGGTCGCCGATCTGAACCTGGTCGCCATCGACTGCCTGGCCGACGCCGATGCCCCGCGCCTGTCGCGCCTCGCCGGCCTGCCGGATGTGGCATTCAAACACGACGGCCAACTGACCAAGCGCGACGTGCGCGCCATGACCCTGGCCCGCCTGGCGCCACTGCCCGGCGAATTGCTCTGGGACGTGGGCGCGGGCAGCGGCTCCATCGGCATCGAGTGGATGCGCGCCCACCCGAGCTGCCGCGCCTTGGCGATTGAAGCCGATGCCGGCCGCCAAGGCCTGATCGAACATAACCGCGACGCCCTCGGCGTGCCCGGCCTGCAACTGGTGCGCGGCACCGCACCCGCGGCCCTCGGCGGCCTGGAAACGCCCGACGCGATCTTCATCGGCGGCGGCGTCACCCGCGACGGCGTGCTCGAGACCTGCTGGCAGCACCTGCGCCCCGGTGGCCGCCTGGTCGCCAACGCCGTGACCCTGCAAAGCGAAATGACCCTGATGGCCTGGCGCGCCCAACACGGCGGCGAACTGACCCGCCTCCATGTGGCCCAGGCCCAGCCGCTCGGTGAATTCGACACCTGGCGCCAGGCGCTGCCGATCACCCTGCTGGACGTGATCAAGCCCCTATGAAACCGATCCTGCTACTGGGCGGCGTCACCGAAGCCCTCGCCATCGCCCGCACCCTCGGCCCCGAACATATCTACAGTCTGGCCGGTGTGGGCCGCGTGCCGACCGACCTCACCTGCCAGGTGCGTGTCGGCGGCTACGGCGGGGTTGAAGGGTTGGCGCAGTTCGTGCGCGACGAACACATCGGCCTGATCCTCGACGCCACCCACCCGTATGCGGCACAGATCAGCCAAAACGCCGCCCAGGCAGCACGGTTGTGCGGTGTGCCGTGTTGGGCCCTGCGCCGCCCGGCATGGCGACCGCAAGCGGGGGATGACTGGCGCGAAGTCGCTGACTGGGCCGAGCTGATCGAGGCCCTGAAACCCTTCAAGCGCCCGCTGTTCACCTTGGGCCGCGAGCCGTTGCAGCATCTTGATGAGATCCCGCAGGAGCAGTTCTGGACACTGCGCGCGCTGGAGGTGTATCCGGGCAATGAACGCTGCGAAGTCATCGGCGCGCGTGGGCCGTTTCTGATCGAAAACGAGCGTGCGTTGTTCGAACGACAAAAGATCGATGTACTGATCAGCAAGAACAGTGGCAGCACCGCCACCGAACCGAAGCTGGAAGTGGCACGCGAGCGAGGGGTGCCGGTGTTGGTGTTGAGGCGGCCGGTGTTGGCTGCGGCGGATCGAGAATTTACAACCGTGGCTGCGGTGCTACAGGCAATATCGTCTCGCTAAACGACACCTCGCCAATATGGGAACTTGCTCCCGTTCAACGGCGTAGCAGTCGCATGATCGCTGAGTTTGCATCGATGTCCGCAGACTAGAGATCACGTTTGCGACCAGCAACCTCAAACAAGGTGTCGCACGTTTCTGTTTGTACGAAGACCTAGCCAAAACACCCACTGTTTGGTTTACCCAGCAGAAAGACGATTCACCTTACGACCAACTCCGAACCAGCCGGCTAGTTCAGCCAAAAGCTCCCGCCCTAACCTCCCCTCTCGCGGTTTTGCACCCGCTTCCGCGATGGGGATGCACTGCAGTTGCAGCGCGTCGCAACTTGCCATCCTGTATCCCAAGGAATACGATTTGCGATGATTGAGTTCGAAGAATCCATTGAGTTTGTCAAATGGCTCGAAGCAATGCGCGATCCGCTCGCAAAAGTACGCATTGTGACAAGGCTGCGCATGGCGCAAGCAGGAAACTTCGGCGACTGTGAGGCTGTAGGAGAGGGCGTTTGCGAAATGCGAATCCACCAAGGCCCCGGGTATTGGGTTTACTTCACTCGCCGAGACAAGGTGGTTTATCTGCTGCTGATGGGCGGCGACAAATCAACATAAAGCCGAGACATCCAGCGTGCAATACACATGGCAAAAAATCTTGGCCGCAAGGAGTGACTTATGAGCGAATCCTTTACCCGTTTCGATGCCGCAAAATATCTCAAGACTCCTTTTGAGATGGCCGCCTATCTGGATGCTTGCTTTGAAGAAGATGCTGGCGACGGTCTGTTGATTCGCACAGCGTTGAACGATATCGCTCGCGCCCAAGGCATGACCCAAGTCGCTCGCGACGCCGGCCTGGGGCGAGAAAGTTTGTACAAAGCCCTCTCCAGCACTGGCAATCCCGAGTTCGCGACTATCATGAAAGTCATGAAAGCGCTGGGCCTCAAGCTTCACGCCACCGCGCTCTGACACACTGCGACACCAAACCACACCGCCACTTTTTACTTATCCCCCCCGATCAGGCTAAATACCCGCCTGATCGTTTAACCCTACGGATTGTCCGCCATGGCCCGTCAACGCTTTGCAATCGTCTGGATCGCCTGCTTTGCAGTGCTGTTCAACGCCTTTGCCATGCCGCTGGCCGGGGCGATGCAGCAGTCCAAGGACCCCGCGCAGCAACTGTTGTGGGGCAGTTTCTGTTCGTCCAATGGCGCCAGCCTGAAAACCGTTGCCCTGGGCAAGTTGGACATTCCTGCACCGGCGCAGGACGATCACTCCGCCATGCAGCATTGCTGGTGTTGCTCGGGCTCGGCGCCGTTGGTGGCGTTGCCGGGGCATGTGCCGCAGTTGTATGTCACGCGGTTCGAGGCGGCGCAGAGCCTGCCGCCGCCGTCATTGCAGTCCCCGACGCCGCGCCAGCAATGGCCGAGCCTTAACCCGCGCGCCTCTCCAACGGTCTGATGGTCTTCGCAAGTGAACTGCGTTTAGAACCGTTCTGGAGAACTGCCATGCTCAAATCTTCCCTGCTTCTGGCCGCATTGCTGCTGCCGGTGTTCAGTGCTGCCAATGCCGACGACTTCAAGGCCGGCGACCTGCTGGTCAGCGATCCCTGGTCCCAGGAATTGCCCCCCAACGCGCCGACCGTCGCGGCCTACTTTGTGGTTCACAATACCGGCGAAACCCCGGACCGCCTGCTCAGCGCCAAGACGCCGGTGGCGGACAAAGCCGAACTGCATGAGCATGTGATGCAAGGCGCATTGATGAAGATGCAACAAGTGCCCAGCGTTGCCGTGCCGGCCAAAGGTGACTTGACCTTCGCGCCCATGGCCTATCACGTGATGTTGCTGGGCCTCAAAGACCGCAGCGTACTGGCCGACGGCAAGCACTTCCCTCTGACCCTGACCTTCGAAAAAGCCGGGGACGTCGAGGTGCAAGTGTCCGTACAGAAAGTCCCGCCGATGGCGCCCCACGAGCATAAACACGGCGAGTAGGCCAACACTCGATGGGCGCCCCTCGCGCCAGGTTGTCCGCGCCGCGCCGCAGGCCCGTGAGCCTTAAGCGCGGCAGTTGGATCAGCCTGTTCGCCATGCTGATGATCTTTATCGGTCCGCTGATTTCCCAAGCGATGCCGATGAATCAGCACGCCGGTATGTCCATGAGCATGTCCATGGACATGCCCGAGTGCCACGGCGAACCGCAACAGCGTCCACCTCAAAAACAAGCCCCCGACGAACACCACGTCCTCTGGGAAAAGTGCGGCTATTGCAGCCTGCTCTTCAGTTGCCCGGCACTGCCCGGCAGCGTGTCCTACCTCACCCTCGGCGCCCCATCGCCGGCCAACGCCCTCATCCCCTCACCGCGCCTGGGCCATGCCCGGCAGAGCATTTTCCCCGGCGCGCGCAGCCGTGCCCCACCCATCGCCGCGTAAGCACTTGACACCGTTACTTCACCCCGGCCGACGTTAGACAGACAGCCACAGGCTGCTGGCCGTGTTGTTTACGATTGATAGATGGAATTTTTCATGTCCAGGTTTTCTGCTGACACCCGTTTGGGAAGCACTCCCGTGTTCGCCGTTCTGTGCGGCGCGCTCTTGATGCCACAGGCCCATGCCGATACCGATGAGCACGCCGAGCACGAACTGAGCCCCACCGTGATCACCGCGATCGCCCCCAGCTCGCCGCTGACCGTGGTCACCAACCCGAAAGACCCACGCCAGCCAGTGCCCGCCAGCGACGGCGGCGACTATCTCAAGACCATCCCCGGCTTCGCCCTGGTGCGCAACGGCGGCACCAACGGCGACCCGGTGCTGCGCGGCATGTTCGGCTCGCGCCTGAACATCCTCACCAACGGCAGCATGATGCTCGGCGCCTGCCCGGGCCGGATGGACGCGCCCACCTCGTACATTTCCCCGGAAACCTACGACACACTCACCGTGATCAAAGGCCCGCAAACCGTGCTCTGGGGCCCGGGCGCGTCGGCCGGCACCATCCTGTTCGAGCGCGAGCCCGAGCATTTCGGCGAACTGGGCACGCGGCTCAACGCCAGCGTGCTGGCCGGCTCCAACGGGCGCTTCGACAAAGTCATCGACGCCGCTGCCGGCGGGCCCCTGGGTTACGTGCGGGTGATCGGCAACCAGGCACACGCCGACGACTACAAGGACGGCAACAACGACACCGTTGCCTCGCGCTACGACAAGTGGAACGGTGACGTCGCGGTCGGTTTCACCCCCGACGCCGACACCCTGCTCGAACTCACCGCCGGCCGCGGCGATGGCGAGGCGCGCTACGCCGGGCGCGGCATGGACGGCTCGCAGTTCCTGCGCGAAAGCCTGGGGCTGCGCTTCGAAAAATCCAATATCGGCGAGGTGCTGGACAAGGTCGAGGCCCAGGTCTACTACAACTACGCCGACCACGTCATGGACAACTACAGCCTGCGCGTCCCGTCGGGCACCGGGATGATGGCAGGCCCCATGGCCTCCAACGTCGACCGCCGCACCCTCGGCGCGCGGATCAAGGCGACCTGGCGCTGGGCCGACCTGCAACTGATCGGCGGTCTGGATGCGCAGACCAACGAACACCGCCAGCGCAGCAGCATGGGCGTCGACACCTACAAGGATTTGCCGCGCAACAAGGACGCCAACTTCCATAACTACGGCGTATTCGGCGAGCTGACCTGGTACGCCGCCGACCGCGACCGCCTGATCACCGGCGCGCGCCTGGACCGCGCCTCGGCCCGGGACTTCCGCCAGACCATCGGCTCAGGCATGTCGGCACGCGCCAACCCGACCGCCGACGACACCCGCGCCGACACCCTGCCCTCGGGCTTCATGCGCTACGAGCACGACCTGGCAGACACCCCGACCACGCTCTACGCCGGGCTGGGCCACGCCGAACGCTTCCCGGACTACTGGGAACTGTTTTCCCCCAACACCGGCGCGGCCGGTTCGGTCAACGCGTTCGATGGCGTGAAACCGGAAAAAACCACCCAGCTCGACTTCGGCGCGCAATACAAGACCGCCGACCTCGAAGCCTGGGCCTCGGGTTACGTCGGGCAGGTACGCGACTTCATCCTGTTCGACTACCGGACCGGAATGATGGGCACCACGTCCCAGGCGCGCAACGTCGATGCACGGATCATGGGCGGCGAACTGGGCGCGGCGTACAAGCTGACCCAAAACTGGAAGGCCGACGCCACCCTCGCCTACGCCTGGGGCAAGAACAGCAGCGACGGCAAGCCCCTGCCGCAAATGCCGCCGCTGGATGCGCGCCTGGGCCTGACCTACAGCGAGGACGACTGGAGCGCCGGCGCCCTGTGGCGAGTGGTCGCCGCGCAAAACCGCATCGATCAGAACAAAGGCAACGTGGTCGGCAAGGACTACGACAAGAGCGGCGGCTTTGGCGTGTTCTCGCTGAACGCGGCGTACCGCATCAATAAAAACTTCAAGGTCAGTACCGGCGTCGACAACCTGTTCGGCAAAGCCTACGCCGAGCATTTGAACCTGGCCGGCAACGCCGGGTTCGGCTACCCGGCCAACGATCCGCAGGCCATCAAGGAGCCGGGGCGCACGCTCTGGACCAAGGTCGACATGAGCTTCTAAAGCATCGGGATCAGCCCCCTCCCACACTTGAAATGCACTTCAAATGTGGGAGGGGGCTTGCCCCCGATGGCGGTGTAACTGACCCCAAAAAAACAAAACCTTGCGGAGCCCCCCTGATGAGCACACAAAAAATCTCCTTCTACAACCTGGCCTGGCGTTGGCACTTCTACGCCGGGCTGTTTGTCGCCCCCTTCATGGTGCTGCTGGCCCTGACCGGCATCATCTACCTGTTCAAACCCCAGCTCGACCCGCTGATGTACGGCCACCTGCTCACCGTCCCCGCCGCCGAACGCGCACTGAGCGCCGACGAGCAACTGCAACGCGCCAAGGCCGCCTACCCCCAGGGCACGCTCAGCAAATACTTGCCACCGGCCGACGCCACCAGTAGCGCACAGTTCGTCATGCACGACGGCGGCCGCGAAATGACGGTGTTCGTCGACCCGTATCGCGGCACCGTGCTCGGCACGCAGGACGCGAAAAACAACCTGCAAGCCATCGCACGCGCCCTGCACGGCGAGTTGATGATAGGCACCGTGGGTGACCGCCTGGTCGAGCTCGCTGCCGGTTGGGGCGTGATGCTGGTGATCTCAGGCATGTACTTGTGGTGGCCACGCGGCAAGTCATCGTCCGGGGTGCTGTGGCCGCGCTTCAACACCCGTGGCCGCGTGTTCTGGCGCGACCTGCATGTCGTCACCGGTTTCTGGGGCGCGGCGTTGTTGCTGGTGATGCTGCTCAGCGGCATGGCCTGGACCGGCTTTTGGGGCAAGCAATACGCCGACCTGTGGAACCGCTTCCCGGCGGCGATGTGGAACAACGTGCCGACCTCCGATCAACAGGCGCGCGTGCTCAACACCGCGACGCAACAGACCGTGCCCTGGGCCATGGAAAACACACCGATGCCAGTGTCCGGCGACCATGCCGAACACATGAACCACGGCGCGATGCATGCCGCCCCCGCCGCGCCCACCATCAGCCTGCAACAGGTGGTCGACCTGGCCACCTCGCGCAAGGTCGAGCCCGGCTACAGCATCACCCCGCCCACCACCGCCGAGGGCGTATTCACTGTTTCGGTATTCGCCAACGACCCGCGCAATGACGCCACCCTGCATGTGGACCAGTACACCGGCAAGGTCCTCGCCGATGTGCGCTGGGAACACTACAACGGCGTGGCGCGGGCGACCGAGACCGGCGTGATGTTGCACGAGGGCAAGATGTTCGGCTGGGTGAATCAACTGATCGTGCTGCTGATCTGCCTGATGATCCTGCTCAGTGCCGTCAGCGGCGTGGTGATCTGGTGGAAACGGCGGCCGGTGGGCGGCCTCGGAGTGCCGCCGTTGCGTCATGACCTGCCGAAGTGGAAAACCGCGATGGTGATCATGCTCGGGCTGGCGATCGCCTTCCCGTTGGTGGGCGCGTCGCTGATCGTCGTGTGGGCGCTCGATCGCCTGCTGCTGTCGCGGCTGTTTGCGCAGCCTTCGCGGGTTTGACGCCCGGGTGCCGGTCAAGTGCCGCCGGGGACCGGGCGATCCACGGCGGCCGGCTTGGTCAGCGCCGCGCCGTTGTCAGAGTTCGTCTTTGTCCCGGCCGTACAGCACGGCTTGCGGGTCCGGCTCGGCGAGTACGTCCTTGACCTGCCATTCCGCCCCCAGCGCCCCCGGTCGCGTCCAGAAGGTATCGGTTTCCAACACACTCAACGTGCCGGCCGCGCGCAAGCCGCTGACCAGCACGCTGGGCGAAGGCGACGAGTCGACACTCAGCAGTCGCGTCTCGTCCGCCGTGAAACCCGGCACATACTTCAGGAGCGCACCGCCGCGACACGCCAGGTAGACACTCTCGGCGACCGGACGGTTACTGCGGATGATGTCCAGGTACAGGCGCAGATCATTTTTGTCGGCAAAATTGTCCAGCAACCGCTGATCCAGCGCCGATAGATTCAGGCCCAAAGGGATGACTTTGTAAAACGCCTGGAGCGCTTTGATGGTGTAGAAGAACAGCGGATGATCGGGGGTGATATCAAAGCCGAGATGACCGAACCAGAACAGCTGTGAAATCGTGTCCACCAACCACGCACGGTGATCCTCCACCGGCTCAAGCGCCACGAGCCCCCGCGCCTTTGGCGGCGCCAGCACGGCGCCGAGGTATTCGCGGCCCTTGAAGCCGCCCAGCTGTTTTTCGGCCCAGCGCGCGGCGTCGTCGGCATGACCGAACAGCGGCCCGCAAAAGGACAGGAAGTGTGGGTTGTCCTGGGCGGGCCAGGGCGCGGCCTTGGGTTGCCACTGCGCGGTGACGCTTTGTTCCTTGCCCCACACCGTGCTCCTGACACGCACATACAAGTCGCCCTTGGTCGCGAGCCCGCGCACGTAGTCGGCGACGCTGGAGGCGCCTTCGAGCAACTGCGGTCCGAGCGTTCGGGCCTCGCTGCTCAGCGCTTGCCCCTCGTGCTTTCGCAAGGAATACCTCAGCAGCGCGCCGTCGGCGCACAGCAGGTAGAGCGGCAGGGCACCGTTGCCGGCCAGGTTGCTGAGAAAATTGACCGCGCCGGCCAGTACCTGGGGCGAGAAGAAACTCAGCGCCATGTCATCGCTCGCCGGCGCAATCGCCACGGTGGAGGCGCACAGATACAAGCCATCCAGCGTATACCCCTGGGGCAACAGGCCATCGACGAAGACCTGTTCGAAACGCGTGTAATCGGCGCGCACCAGCGGCAAGGTCGTCATGTACAGGTTTTTCCGCGCATCCTTGAGTACATAACCGAACTGCACCTGTGCCTGGGGCGACGACACTCGCTGCACATGACGCACGGCGTCGTAAGCCTGGGTAAAGAGTGGACCGCACGGCGCATCGGCAAACACCTGCTTGATCGCCAGCGCCGCGACCTCGGCCAAGTCCGGCACGAACGGCCCGCTCAACCGTCGCGGGTGACCCCACAGGCGGTTGCCGTTGACCACCCGCAGATCGCCGGCCTTCGCCACCTGCGTGACGAAGTCGACCGGGAGCAGCGTTCCGCTGCGCAGTTGCCGTTCGACTTCATTGTCGGCCACATCCCCCCTGACCAGGTTCAACGGCGCCAACGTCAGCTTGAGCGCCTCCTCCTCCGCCGACCCCGTCAGTTGATAACGCAGGATGCCCCCCTCGGGGCCAAACACATATTCGCGCTTGATGTGGACTTCACGGAACAGCAGGTTCGACAGCACGCTCGTGGGCAACATGCTCTGGTAGACCGCCTTTTGCGTGGCCGAAAACAGTATCTGTGTCTCTTGCTTGAGCACCGAGCGGTAACGCGCGACGATGATACTTCCCGGCGGGTACAGCCCTTGCGCGATCGCCGGGTCGGGATAAATCCAGTTCAGCGCAAAGCCCTGGGGCGGCACCACCAGCGGATCAGTCGCGACGAACACACCATCGGGCAGCCTGAGCAGGACGCCGCCATAGGTGCGGCGCCGGCCCTCACCGACAATGCCCGCGGCATACCGTGCCGCATCGTCCGGGTTGGCAAACGCGGGCCCCACGCGACGGCGGGTCAGGTGTTCGTAACCCGTCCAGGTGCGCGACACCCGCCCTTGCTGGTCCCAGCATTGGCTGGTACGCACCACGTAGAGCTCGCCGCTGTTGGCCCACTCCCTGACAAAGGTCTGCGTCGTCTTTTCACCGGAGGCCAATGCGCTGGCGGCCTGTTCAAAGGCACTTTCCACCGGCCCGCCGCCGCCCACGCGAAATGGCAGCGCGACGAATCTCAACAGGGCTCCCTCCTGCGTTGAAAAGTACACCGGCAGGTTTCTACCGCCGTTGTACTTCACCCCTCTGCGCTGGCTCTCGTACAGCGCCTCGTACAACACCATCGGCATCACAAAATAGCGGGTCAGCCAGGCACTGGATGGCGACAGCCCGGTCGGTTGCCATTGCTGCGAACGAAACAGCCCGCAGAGCGAAAACCCAGCGGGAAACCGATAGTCATTGTCTTCTGTCGGCGCAAACACGCTGTTGAGATTGAACAGCTTGACCCGTTCATTGACGCCCACCACCTCGGTGGCCAGGTACAACGCCTTGTCCCGGTGCTTGAGGATAAACGCAAAGTACGCCTGCTCCGGCAGGTTGCGCCCATGGACCCGCGCATGCAGATCGCGGGCGGCTTCGTCTGCCGTGCCGAACAGCGCGCCATAGGTCACATAGTCGGGAGCGCCGGTTCTGGGCGCGTACTCGAAAGAGGGCGTCCAGTCTTTGTAGATCGGCGAACGCGGGCCCCATAACACATTGCCTTGGATCACCCGCAAGTCACCCGCCTCAGCCAACCGGGTGACCCACAGCGCGGGTTTGAACAGACCGCTGTCCAAACGTTTTTGCAGCACGCTGCCGGCCGGTTGCGGCGCAGCGCCGGCAGACACCAATGCCTCATGCGTGGAGCCGCTCGGGGTGTACGCCAGCAGGCAGTCCTCGGCAGCCGACATATACGCCGGGCGCCCCGACTGGATCACATCGTAGATTTGGGCGGTGCCAAAAATCTGCAGGTTGATGAGGGCGTCTTCGCGCGTCCAGTTGCGCTGCTCGACCCAGCCGGGGTCGACCATCGACAGCTCCGGGTGGGAGCCGTAGCGGCCGTGAATCGCGTAAGCCTCGGGTGGGATCAACGGGCCGGGTAGCTCCGTCGGAAAAAACAGCCTGAGGGCAAACGGGTTGGCGTCGCTGGCCAGGGGCTGGGTGATAAAGAAGCGGCCTTCTTTGTCCTTGAGTACATAGCCGCCGTAGGTTCGCTCACGTCTTGGGCCGATCTGCTCGTGGGCATACACCGCTGCGTCGTGGGCAGAAATAAAGGGCGGGCTCAATACCGCCTGATAGAAACCGTTCAACACCGCCGAACGGTTGTCCAGCGGGCCGACGACACGCCAGAGCAAGCCGGCCTGGACCACTGACACCGACGTCGCGGCAATCACCCGGCGCACATAGTCACGCGGGCTGAGGCTGCCGGCCTTCAGCGCGGCCTGGGCGCCATTGTCACCGAGCACGCCATCGTCGCCGGTGTTGACCAGCGCGCCGGCATCACTGGGCGCTGGCACCTTGAGTTCAAGCAGTGCGTCATCCGAGGTTTCGATGTAAAGGCGCAAACCTCGGCTTTTGTTCTGTATGTCCCGGGTCGCTTCTGACTGCACGATGGCCGCCACCAGCTCCGCAGGGGTCGGGAATGTGGCATACAACCAGGACTCGTTTTCGGGGATGTCCGTTGGCGCGGCTTTAGAGCGGTAGTAGAGGGCTTCGAGCCGAAAGTTGGAGGGCAGCTTCAGTTTGCCGGAGGCTTGCTCGGGGAAGAGCCCGGTGGCAGAGAACAATGCCCTGGGCGCGAGCTCGGGGTAGGTCGCGATGTAACTTTCGCTTTGGGTGTGTTTCAGTACAAACCCGAAGGCATACTCACCAGCTGCCGACGCCGACAGGGCTAGGGCCGCCATCACGGCCAATTCAGGCTGTGCGAATACCTGGGTGAAAAATGGCTGCTCCTGGGTCACTTGCGTCACGGCGGCATTGACTCTCCAACCCCGCTTCATCTGCCCACGCACGCCTCCCCATTGGCGGTTGGGCACCACTACCCGCAGGTCGCCGGCATCGGCGGTCATCCAGATCAATGACTCCCGATCCGCAGAAGCCGGGAACGGCTCCTCGCCGAGAAGGCGCTTTCTCAGCAGGACCTCCGCCGCCGAACCCGAGGTTGTGTACTTAAGCAGCGAGCCCTCGGGGCCGCACAAATAATGAGCGCGCACCGAGCTGCGGTGCTCAATGATAAAACTCAGGTCCGCAGGCGAAAAAAAACTGATCATCATCGAAGCATGATCATCGCTAATCCCGGGGTTTCTCGCTTTCACCTGCTCCAGGTTCGGCGGGTGAGAATGGTAAAGCGCCTCGCAACTGTAGCCGTTGGGCGCGATGAAGTTGTCGTCGGCATCCGTGGCCAGCAAGATCCGATGATCGAAGGTCAACTGCTGGTCAGCGATTGGCGTCGTGGCGAAGTAGCGGTTGCCTTGTTTAAGAATGGCACCCCCGTATTCCTTGTCGGCCACCGAGTAGTCGATCCGCTCATAAGCCCAACGGGCGGCATCGTCGGCCGACATAAACAACGGGCTGAGCGCCGGAAGGACCGGTATATGTCCAGGGGTTTGTTGCGGCAGTTCCGTAAAGTCATTCATGTTTCACCTCATCGAAGAAAGCGTGCGTCCTGGCAAATAATCGCCGTGACGCACCCCTTCAAAGATGGAGTACACCGCTCGTTCAGAGACGGTAGATAGGTATGACTTATTTAGGTCCTGTACGAAAAGTACTGTCACAAACACCCAATCGCACACGCCAGTGAGGCCATTACTGCATCGCGTTTCGCGAGCATGTCAAAGCGCGCATCGATGCAGTGGCTCTCCCGTGTATTGAATGCAAAGCGCGAATCCCGGAAGACCCAGACAGCAGCGTGGCACCGCATCTCCATGCCCTCTTTCGGGGCTCCCGCCTGCACGACCCTGCGACCGCGAGCCAAAGCGGTGCACCAGGCTTGCCCGCGACACCCAGCGTGACGATTTAAGTGGAGGTTTCGGGCCTTAGGCACAGGCCTTGCTATGCACTCTTCAGCTTCCAACTCTGCCACTAAAAAAATCAAATCCCCGGAGATCGCACCATGAAGCGTCGTAGTTTGCTCAAGGCTTTCACCCTATCGGCATCGATTGTCGCCATGGGCATGACCTGGACCGTGCAGGCCGCCGAGACCATCAAGGTCGGCATCCTGCATTCGTTGTCCGGCACCATGGCCATCTCCGAAACGTCGCTCAAAGACATGGCGCTGATGACCATCGACGAGATCAACGCCAAGGGCGGTGTGAACGGCAAGATGCTGGAACCGGTGGTGGTAGACCCGGCGTCGAACTGGCCGCTGTTCGCGGAAAAAAGCCGGCAGTTGCTGACCCAGGACAAGGTCGCCGTGGTATTCGGCTGCTGGACCTCGGTGTCGCGCAAATCGGTATTGCCGGTGTTCGAAGAACTCAACGGCCTGCTGTTCTACCCAGTGCAATACGAAGGCGAAGAGATGTCGCCGAACGTGTTCTATACCGGTGCAGCGCCAAACCAGCAGGCGATCCCGGCGGTGGAATACCTGATGAGCGAAGAAGGCGGCAGCGCCAAGCGCTTCTTCCTGCTGGGCACCGACTACGTGTACCCGCGCACCACCAACAAGATCCTGCGTTCGTTCCTGCATTCCAAAGGCGTCGCGGATAAAGACATCGAAGAGGTCTACACCCCGTTCGGCCACGCCGATTACCAGACCATCGTCGCCAACATCAAGAAATTCTCGGCGGGCGGCAAGACCGCGGTGATCTCCACCGTGAACGGCGACTCCAACGTGCCGTTCTACAAAGAGCTGGCCAACCAGGGCCTCAAAGCCACCGACGTACCGGTGGTGGCGTTCTCGGTGGGCGAAGAAGAACTGCGCGGCATCGACACCAAGCCGCTGGTGGGCAACCTCGCCGCCTGGAACTACTTCCAGTCGGTAGAGAACCCGGTGAACACCAAATTCGTCGCCGACTGGAAAGCCTACGCCAAGAAACACAACCTGCCGGGCGCGGACAAAGCCGTGACCAACGACCCGATGGAAGCCACCTACGTGGGCATTCATATGTGGGCGCAGGCGGCGGAGAAGGCCAAGTCCACCGACGTCGACAAAGTGCGTGAAGCCCTCGCCGGCCAGACCTTCGCCGCGCCGTCGGGCTTCACCCTGACCATGGACAAGACCAACCACCACCTGCACAAGCCGGTAATGATCGGTGAAATCCAGGCCGACGGGCAGTTCTCGGTGGTGTGGCAGACCCAGGAACCGATCCGCGCACAGCCATGGAGCCCGTACATTCCTGGCAATGACAAAAAACCTGATTACGCCGTGAAAAGTAACTAAGCCCCGCCACGGACCCATGTGGGAGGGGGCTTGCCCCCGATAGCGGTGGATCAGTCAGTACATGCATTGCCTGACCCACCGCTATCGGGAGCAAGCTCCCTCCCACATAAAGCCGACCCGTGCATGCTCAGGACATTTTGTTATGCCCACTGCCCTCTACCGCTTGATCCTCACGGCCTTGCTGTTGCTGCCTGTTGCCGCACACGCCGGCGACGCCGAAGACTTCCTCGCCGCCAACCCGACGCAACAAGCCAAACTGCTGCAGGACTGGGCCGCCCAGCCCGACCCGGCGCGCATCGAGCTGGTGGACGCGCTGCAACAAGGCCAACTGACGGTCAACGGTGAAACCAAGACCGTGCGCCTGAACAACCGCCTGCGCGGTCTGATCGACAACGTACAGGCCAGCCTGCAACTGCTCGCCGCCGACCCCAAGGTACGCCTGGCCGCCGCGCAGACCCTGCAAAAAACCGCACAACCGGCGCAGCTCAAGTTCCTCGACCAGCGTGTCGCCGCCGAAACCGTCGAGGAGGTACACAGCGCCCTCAGCCTGGCCCTGGCCAACCTGCAACTGGTGGACAGCGACCCGCTGGTGCGTTTGGCCGCCGTGCGTCTGCTCGGCAGCACCGGCGACCCGCTGGCGCGCACACGCCTGGAAACCCTGCTCGCCCCCGGCGTGGAAACCGACGCCGCCGTGCATACCGCCGCCGAGACCAGCCTGGCCCAGGTCAAGCGCAAACTGATGCTGGGCGAGCTGCTCGGCCAGGCCTTCAGCGGCATGTCCCTCGGTTCGATCCTGCTGCTCGCGGCCCTGGGCCTGGCGATCACCTTCGGTCTGCTGGGCGTGATCAACATGGCCCACGGCGAGATGCTGATGCTCGGCGCTTATTCCACCTATGTGGTGCAGTTGCTGATGCAGCGCTACGTGCCGCACGCCATCGAGTTCTACCCGCTGATCGCACTGCCAGTGGCGTTTTTCGTCACCGCCGCCATCGGCATGGCCCTGGAGCGCACGGTGATTCGTCACCTGTACGGCCGCCCCCTGGAAACCCTGCTCGCCACCTGGGGCATCAGCCTGATGCTGATCCAACTGGTGCGCCTGGTGTTCGGCGCGCAGAACGTCGAAGTGGCCAACCCCGCGTGGCTGTCCGGCGGCATTCAAGTGCTGCCCAACCTGGTGTTGCCGTACAACCGCATCGTGATCATCGCCTTCGCCCTGTGCGTGGTGGTGCTGACGTGGCTGCTGCTCAACAAGACGCGCCTGGGCCTCAACGTGCGCGCCGTCACCCAGAACCGCAACATGGCCGCCTGCTGCGGCGTGCCCACCGGGCGCGTGGACATGCTCGCCTTTGGCCTGGGCTCCGGCATCGCCGGGCTCGGCGGTGTGGCGCTGAGCCAGATCGGCAACGTCGGCCCCGACCTGGGCCAGAGCTACATCATCGACTCCTTCCTGGTCGTCGTGCTCGGCGGTGTCGGCCAATTGGCCGGTAGCGTGATGGCCGCGTTCGGCCTGGGGATCGCCAACAAGATCCTCGAACCACAGATCGGCGCCGTGCTCGGCAAGATCCTGATCCTTGCGCTGATCATTCTGTTTATCCAGAAACGCCCGCAAGGCCTCTTCGCACTGAAAGGACGGGTGATCGACTGATGAACCAGCCATTGATGCTCACGGCCACGCAAAAGGCCGGCCCCAAGCTGACGATTGCCGTCGGCGCGCTGATCCTCGGCGTGCTGCTGGCGCTGCCGTTGCTTTCGCTGCTGCCAGCGGACAACGCGCTGCATGTCTCGGCCTACACCCTGACGCTGGTGGGCAAGATCCTCTGCTACGCCATCGTCGCCCTCGCGCTCGACCTGGTGTGGGGTTACGCCGGGATGCTGTCCCTCGGCCACGGCCTGTTCTTCGCCCTCGGCGGTTATGCCATGGGCATGTACCTGATGCGCCAGGCCTCCGGCGACGAGTTGCCGGCGTTCATGACCTTTTTGTCGTGGACCGAATTGCCCTGGTACTGGGTCGGCACCGAGCACTTCCTCTGGGCGCTGTGCCTGGTGGTACTGGCGCCGGGGTTGCTGGCGCTGGTGTTCGGCTTCTTCGCCTTCCGCTCGCGGATCAAGGGCGTGTATTTCTCGATCATGACCCAGGCGCTGACCTTCGCCGGGATGCTGTTGTTCTTTCGCAACGAGACCGGGTTCGGCGGCAATAACGGCTTCACCAACTTCCGCAGCATCCTCGGCTTCGGCATCACCGAACCGGGCACGCGCGCGGTGTTGTTTGCCGCCACCGTGCTGTTGCTGGTGAGCAGCCTGTACATCGGCTGGCGCCTGGCCCACAGCAAGTTCGGCCGGGTGTTGACCGCCTTGCGCGATGCCGAGAACCGCCTGATGTTCTGCGGCTACGACCCGCGTGGTTTCAAGCTGTTCGTGTGGGTGTTGAGCGCAGTGCTGTGCGGCTTGGCGGGGGCGTTGTACGTGCCGCAGGTGGGCATCATCAACCCCAGCGAAATGTCGCCGACCAATTCCATCGAAGCCGCCGTGTGGGTGGCCCTGGGTGGGCGCGGCACCTTGATCGGGCCGCTGCTCGGCGCCGGGGTGGTCAACGGCATGAAGAGCTGGTTCACCGTGGCGTTCCCGGAGTACTGGCTGTTCTTCCTGGGGGCGTTGTTCATCATCGTCACCCTGTATTTGCCCAAGGGTGTGATCGGCCTGTTGAAGAAACGGGGTGAACAATGAGAGTGACTGCGACGGCGGAATTTATGCTCGAACCTATTCTCGACACCGGCAACGGCCGCGATGCGATCGGCATCGGCCAGGCCGCCGGCACAGGCCTCGATACGCGCCACGGCACGATCCTGACCCTGGAAGACATCAGCGTCAGCTTCGACGGTTTCAAGGCACTCAACGCCTTGAACCTCTACATCGGCGTCGGCGAACTGCGCTGCATCATCGGCCCCAACGGCGCCGGCAAAACCACGCTGATGGACGTGATCACCGGCAAGACCCGGCCCAGCCACGGCAACGCCTGGTTCGGCGAAACCCTCGACCTGACTGCGATGAGCGAAGTGCAGATCGCCCAGGCCGGCATTGGCCGCAAGTTCCAGAAACCCACGGTGTTCGAAGCCTTGAGCGTGTTCGAAAACCTGGAGCTGGCGCAGAAGACCGACAAGTCGGTGTGGGCCAGCCTGCGCGCACGCCTGAGCGGGGAACAGAAGGACCGCATCGATGAAGTGCTCGACACCATCCGCCTCACCGCCTCGGTGCATCGCCCGGCCGGCCTGCTGTCCCACGGCCAGAAACAGTTCCTGGAAATCGGCATGCTGCTGATGCAAGACCCGCAACTGTTGCTGCTCGACGAACCGGTGGCGGGTATGACCGACGCCGAAACCGAATTCACCGCCGAACTGTTCAAGCGCCTGGCGGGCAAGCACTCGCTGATGGTGGTGGAGCACGACATGGGGTTTGTCGGTTCGATTGCCGACCATGTGACCGTGTTGCACCAGGGCAGCGTGCTGGCCGAAGGGTCGCTGGAACAGGTGCAGGAAAACGAGCGCGTGATCGAGGTATACCTCGGGCGCTGAGTTCGCTTTTCTGTAGGAGCGAGCTTGCTCGCGAAAATCGTTAACGATAACGCGGGCAGCCTGAATGCACGCGGCGCCCTCAGGTTTTTCGCGAGCAAGCTCGCTCCTACAGGGAATTGAGGAGGTTTTGAGAATGCTGCAAGTCGACAAGTTGCACCAGTATTACGGCGGTAGCCACATCCTGCGCGGGCTTTCATTCGAGGTGCAGATCGGCGAAGTCACCTGCCTGCTCGGCCGTAACGGCGTGGGCAAGACCACCCTGCTCAAGTGCCTGATGGGCCTGTTGCCCGCCAAAGAGGGCGCGGTGAACTGGGAAGGCAAGGCCATCACCGGTTTCAAGCCGCACCAGCGCGTTCACGCCGGGATCGCCTACGTGCCCCAGGGCCGCGAGATTTTCGGGCGGCTGACCGTGGAAGAAAACCTGCTGATGGGCCTGTCGCGCTTTCCCGGCGCCGAGGCCAGGGAAGTGCCGGGGTTTATCTACGAACTGTTCCCGGTGCTGCTGCAAATGAAGCACCGCCGCGGGGGCGATTTGTCCGGCGGCCAGCAACAGCAACTGGCGATCGGCCGCGCCCTGGCCAGCCGGCCGCGCCTGTTGATTCTCGATGAGCCGACCGAAGGTATCCAGCCGTCGGTGATCAAGGAGATCGCGGCGGTGATCAAAAAGCTTGCGGCCCGTGGCGACATGGCGATCCTGTTGGTGGAGCAGTTCTACGACTTTGCCGCCGAACTGGCCGACCAGTACCTGGTGATGTCACGCGGGGAAATCGTCCAGCAAGGCCGTGGCGAAAATATGGAACGCGACGGTGTGCGCGGTCTCGTAACCATCTAATCTGTAGCGTCCTAACGATAAGCACACGCCATGAACCTGCCCGTTTCCACTGCCCTGTTCACCCCCAGCTGGCACGCCGAGCTGGAGCTCGGCTACGCGCGTTTCGGCGCCACCACGCGCCCGGTGATGCGCCGCCACCTCGGCCCGCTGCGCGTGCAGAAACACCTGTACGCCGAAGGCCCCGAGGTGTGCCAGCACATCATCGTGCATCCGCCCGGTGGCATTGCCGGCGGCGACCGCCTGGACATCCGCGCCCACGTCGCCGCGGGCGCCTGGGCGCAATTGACCAGCCCTGGCGCGGCCAAGTGGTACCGCGCCAGCGGCCCGGCGTTTCAGCAACTGGAGCTGAGCGTCGAGGCCGGCGCCACCCTGGAATGGCTGCCTCAGGAAACCATCGTGTTCAGCGCCGCCCAGGCCGAACTCAGCACACGCATCGCGCTGCACGGCGATGCGCGGCTGTTGTACTGGGACGTGGTCGCCCTCGGCCGCCCGGCCAGCGGCGAGCGCTTCGACCTCGGGCACTTTCAATCGCACCTGGATATCCGCCGCGACGGCCAGTTGCTCTGGCACGAACGCCAGCGCATTGTGGGCGACGATGGCTTGCTCGACTCACCGATCGGCCTGGACGGACAACCGGTATTCGCCACCTTGTTGCTGACCGGTGATATCGAGCCTGAATTACTCGAACACTGCCGCTCGCTGCCCCATGCGGTGCGCGGCGACCTGACCCAACTGCCCGGCTTGCTGGTCGCCCGCTGCCTGGCCAGCGAGGCGCTGCTGGCGCGGGGCTGGTTGATTGATTTATGGCGGCTGTTGCGCCCGGCGGTGCTGGGCCGAGAGGCCGTAGCACCGCGAATCTGGAGCACATGAAGATCAACATGTGGGAGGGGGCTTGCCCCCGATGGCGGTGGGTCAGTTACAGATGCATTGCCTGACACTCTGCTATCGGGGGCAAGCCCCCTCCCACACTTGATCTCCATTGTATTTAAGAATGCATTTTATGAAGGACCTTGAACCATGGACCTGACCCCACGGGAAAAAGACAAACTGCTGATCTTCACCGCAGGCTTAGTTGCCGAACGGCGCCTGGCGCGCGGTGTGAAGCTCAACTACCCGGAAACCATCGCCTACATCTCCGCCGCGCTGATGGAAGGCGCCCGCGACGGCCGTACCGTGGCCGACCTGATGCACTTTGGCACCACCCTGCTCAGCCGCGAGCAGGTGATGGAAGGCATCCCGGAGATGATCCCGGATATCCAGGTGGAAGCCACCTTCCCCGATGGCACCAAACTGGTGACCGTCCACCAACCCATCGCGTGAGGCCCAGCCATGATTCGTGATGCAACCGAGCAAGACCTGCCAGCGATCCGCGACATCTACAACGACGCGGTGCTGAACACCACGGCGATCTGGAACGAACAGCCGGTGGATCTGGCTAACCGCCTGGCCTGGTTCACTGCGCGCCAGGCGCAGCGCTACCCGATCCTGGTCGCGGTGGAAAACCACGAAGTGACGGGCTACGCCTCGTTCGGCGACTGGCGCCCCTTCGAGGGTTTTCGCTACAGCGTCGAGCACTCGGTGTACGTGCGCAACGATCAGCGCGGCAAAGGCCTCGGCCCACGCCTGATGCAAACCCTGATCGAACGCGCGCGCGCCGGCGGTAAACACGTGATGGTCGCCGCCATTGAAAGCGGCAACCAGGCCTCGCTCCGCCTGCATGAGCGCCTGGGTTTCAGCACCACCGGGCAGATGCCGCAAGTGGGCATCAAATTCGGCCGCTGGCTCGACCTGACCTTTATGCAACTGACCTTGAATCCGGGCGCCGAACCGCCCCAGGAGTGAGATCGATGAACGCCGCGCAACTGCGTCGAGTCAATGCTGAAAGTTTTGCCCACTATCGCCAGGGCTTGATCGAGCTGTTGCTGGATGCGGTCAGGCACGGCGCGTCGATCGGCTTCATGGCCGACTTCGATGAGGCCCAGGCGCGTGCGTATTTGCACGGCGTGCAAGCGAGCATCAAAGACGCCAGCCTGTTGCTGTGGGTGGTGGTGCGCGACGAGCGCGTGATCGCCAGCGTGCAACTGGCGCTGTGCCAGAAAGCCAACGGTCTGAACCGCGCCGAAGTGCAAAAACTGCTGGTCCACAGCAGCGCCCGCCGCCATGGCCTGGGCCACCAGTTGATGCACGCCCTGGAACTCGCCGCGCGCCAACACAAGCGCGGCCTGCTGTACCTGGACACCGAAGCCGGCTCCGAGGCCGAAGCCTTCTACCAGGCGCTGCGCTACACCAAGGTCGGTGAACTGCCCGATTACTGCCAAAGCCCGGACGGGCGCTACAGCCCGACCGCCATCTACTACAAGACCCTGGGGCAACCTGCATGATTCCTGGTGAATTTCAGATCCAGCCTGGCGACATCGAACTCAACGTCGGCCGCCGCACCGTCAGCCTGAGCGTGGCCAACAGCGGCGACCGGCCGATCCAGGTGGGCTCGCACTATCACTTTTTCGAGACCAATGACGCGCTGACCTTCGACCGCGCATTGAGCCGCGGCATGCGCCTGAATATCCCGGCGGGCACCGCGGTGCGCTTCGAGCCGGGGCAGAGCCGTGAGGTCGAGTTGGTCGACTTCGGCGGTGGGCGGCGGGTGTTCGGGTTTGCCGGGCGGATCATGGGCGACCTTTAGGGCCTCATCGGGGGCAAGCCCCCTCCCACAGTTGGAATGCATTCCCATGTGGGAGGGGGCTTGCCCCCGATAGCTGACTCACATTCAACATAAATTTTTCAGGGCAACCACACATGAAAATCAGCCGCCAAGCCTACGCCGACATGTACGGCCCCACCGTCGGCGACAAGGTCCGCCTGGCCGACACCGAGTTGTTCGTCGAAGTGGAGCAGGACTTCACCGTCTATGGCGAAGAGGTCAAATTCGGCGGCGGCAAGGTCATCCGCGATGGCCAGGGCCAGAGCCAATTGCTCGCCCATGAAGTGGTCGACACGTTGATCACCAACGCGCTGATCATCGACCACTGGGGCATCGTCAAGGCCGACGTCGGCCTCAAGAACGGCCGCATCCACGCCATCGGCAAGGCCGGCAACCCGGATATCCAGCCCGGCGTGACCATGGCCATCGGCGCCAGCACCGAAGTGATCGCCGGTGAAGGCATGATCCTCACCGCCGGCGGCATCGACAGCCATGTGCATTTCATCTGCCCGCAGCAGATCGAAGAAGCGCTGACCAGCGGCGTCACCACCCTGATCGGCGGCGGCACCGGCCCGGCCACCGGCACTAACGCGACCACCTGCACCTCCGGCCCGTGGCACCTGGCGCGCATGCTGCAGGCCAGCGACTCGTTCCCGATGAACATCGGTTTCACCGGCAAGGGCAACGCCAGCCTGCCGGAGCCGTTGATCGAACAGGTCAAGGCCGGCGCCATCGGTTTGAAGCTGCATGAAGACTGGGGCACCACGCCCGCGAGCATCGACAACTGCCTGAGCGTCGCCGACCAATACGACGTGCAGGTGGCGATCCACAGCGACACCCTCAACGAGTCCGGCTTCGTCGAAACCACGCTGGCCGCGCTCAAGGGCCGCACCATCCACACCTACCACACCGAAGGCGCCGGCGGCGGCCACGCACCGGACATCATCAAGGCCTGCGGCTTCCCCAACGTACTGCCCAGCTCGACCAACCCGACGCGGCCGTTCACGCGCAACACCATCGACGAGCACCTGGACATGTTGATGGTCTGCCATCACCTCGACCCGAGCATCGCCGAAGACGTGGCCTTCGCCGAAAGCCGCATCCGCCGCGAAACCATCGCCGCCGAAGACATCCTGCACGACCTCGGCGCGTTCTCGATGATCAGCTCCGACAGCCAGGCCATGGGCCGCGTCGGCGAAGTGATCACGCGCACCTGGCAAACCGCCGACAAGATGAAAAAACAGCGCGGCGCCCTGCCCGGCGACGGCCCTGGCAACGACAACTTCCGGACCAAGCGCTACATCGCCAAGTACACCATCAACCCAGCGATCACCCATGGCATCAGCCATATCGTCGGTTCCATCGAAGTCGGCAAATGGGCTGATCTGGTGCTGTGGCGGCCGGCGTTCTTCGGCATCAAGCCGACGCTGATCCTCAAGGGCGGCGCGATTGCCTCAAGCCTGATGGGTGACGCCAACGCCTCGATTCCCACGCCGCAGCCGGTCCACTACCGGCCGATGTTCGCCAGCTTCGGCAGCGCCCTGCACGCCACCAGCCTGACCTTTATCAGCCAGGCCGCCGCGGACGCCGGCTTGCCGCAAGCCTTGGGCCTGAAGAAGCAGATCGCAGTGGTCAAGGGCTGCCGCGACGTGCAGAAAACCGACCTGATCCACAACGACTACCTGCCGCACATCGAGGTGGACCCGCAGACGTATCAGGTCAAGGCCGACGGCGTGTTGCTGTGGTGTGAGCCGGCGGATGTGCTGCCGATGGCGCAGCGCTACTTTCTGTTCTGACGCGCCCTACGCCACGCTGGCGCGGCGCCCTATCGCCGGGAGGGAGTGGGGCTTGAGCGTGGGCCATGAATAGCGCCTCATTGTAAAAATGAGCAGCTTATTCATGGCCCCCACGGGCCTGGGCCGAACTCTGCAAGACAGTCGCCCGGGAGGGTCAGGCGTTCCAGCCTTTGCGCGGATCGAAGGCGGCGCTGTCGGCCAGCGCCTTCCACAACCCGAGCACCTCCTCGCTGGCTTCTTTGGGCATCACCACTTTGAGCTGGATGAACAGGTAACCGCGCTGGCCACTCTTGTTCAGCAGGCCATGACCCTTGGCGCGCATGCGCTGGCCGTTCTGGCTGCCAGCCGGGACCTTGAGGTTGATCTTGCCGGTCAGGGTCGGCACCGCGACTTCGGTGCCCAACGCCAGCTCCCACGGTGCCACCGGTACGGTGATCACCAGGTTTTCGCCTTCGACCTCGAACTTGGGGTGCGGCGCAAACTTGACGATCAGGTACAGATCACCATTGGCCCCGCCGCCAACGCCCGGCGCGCCCTGGCCCTTGAGGCGGATGCGCTCGCCGTCGGTCACCCCGGCAGGGATCTTCACGTTCAGGCTCTTGGTGGTGTTGCTGACATGCCGGCCCGAGGCGTCGTATTGCGGCACCTGGAAGCTGATCTGCTTGGACTCGGTCGACAGCGTCTCCTCAAGAAACACCGACAGTTGCATCTCCACGTCCTGGCCCTTGCGCCCGGTACTGCGGCGCTGACCGCCGCCGAACGCATCGCCGCGCCCGCCGAAGATCGAACTGAAGAAGTCCGAGAAGTCGCCCGTGTCCTGGCCGCCGCCATAGCCGCCACGGCTCTGCCAGCCCGGAGGGCCCTGGAACGGCTGGCCATGCTGGCCGTATTTGCGCAACTCGTCGTACTCGGCACGCTTGTCGGCACTTTTCAGCGCTTCATAGGCTTCGGACGCGTCCTTGAACTTGGCTTCGGCGTCTTTTTCCTTGCTCACGTCCGGGTGATATTTGCGCGCCAGCTTGCGATAGGCGGCCTTGATCGCCTTGTCGTCCGCTGTCGGCTCCACGCCAAGGATCTTGTAATAGTCTTTAAAGTCCATCTGGGGGGTCACCCTCCGTCATCGATATCGCACAGCCAAGGGCACAGCATGCGCCGGTTTGCAGCGTTTGGATTGACTGAACTCAATCCCAAGCCGATGGATGCGTCTGAGTAGTTTATCGGCACCGCACGAATAACCTTGCAGCCGCCGACCGTATGCTGGACAAGTTGGGGGCAAACCCCGCTCTTTCAAGGCGCGCCGCCGGCTATTTAACAGATCGTCGGCCTACGCATCTGCACGCGGGTGGCATACACTGCGCGGCCGTTTTTCAACCGGAACCCGATAGACATGAAAAACCCATCCCCAGCCCGTGCCTGCGGCATCGACTTCGGCACGTCCAACTCCACCGTCGGCTGGATTCGCCCCGGCATGGAAACGCTTATCGCGCTGGAGGACGACAAAATCACCTTGCCGTCGGTGGTGTTCTTCAACTTCGAGGAGCGCCGCCCGGTCTACGGTCGCCTGGCGCTGCACGAATACCTGGAGAACTACGAAGGCCGGCTGATGCGCTCGCTCAAGAGCCTGCTGGGTTCCAAGCTGATCAAGCACGACACCAGCGTGCTGGGCACCGCGATGCCGTTCACCGACTTGCTCGCGCTGTTTATCGGCCAACTCAAGAGCCGCGCCGAAGCCACCGCCGGCCGCGAGTTCGAAGAAGTGGTGCTGGGTCGCCCGGTGTTTTTCGTCGATGACGACCCGATGGCCGACCAGGAAGCCGAGAACACCTTGGTCGACGTGGCGCGCAAGATCGGCTTCAAGGACATCTCGTTCCAGTACGAACCGATTGCCGCGGCCTTCGACTACGAGTCCACCATCGAAAAAGAAGAGCTGGTGCTGATTGTCGACATCGGCGGCGGTACCTCGGACTTCTCGCTGGTGCGCCTGTCGCCGGACCGTCGCCACAACGACAACCGCCACGACGACATCCTCGCCACCGGCGGCGTACACATCGGCGGTACCGACTTCGACAAACAACTCTCGCTGGCCGGCATGATGCCGCTGTTCGGCTACGGCAGCCGCATGAAAAGCGGCGCGTACATGCCCACCAGCCATCACATGAACCTGGCCACCTGGCACACCATCAACTCGGTGTACTCGCAAAAATCCCAGTTGGCCCTGGGCAGCATGCGCTACGACATCGAAGACACCGGCGGCATCGACCGCCTGTTCAAGCTGATCGAACAGCGGGCCGGGCACTGGTTGGCGATGGAAGTCGAAGAAACCAAGATCCAGCTGACCCACGAAGACAGCCGTCATGTGCTGCTCGACCGGGTTGAGCCGGGCTTGAGCGTAGACCTGAGCCGCACGTTGTTCGAGTCGGCCATCGACGGGCTGCTGGAGCGCGTGCGCAACAGCGTCACCCAATTGCTCAGCGACGCGTCGGTGGATGTGGCGCAGGTGGACACGGTGTTCTTTACCGGCGGTTCCAGCGGCATTCCGGCGCTGCGCCACAGCATCTCGGCGATGCTGCCGAATGCGCGGCATGTGGAAGGGAATATCTTCGGCAGTATCGGCAGCGGGTTGGCGATCGAGGCCAGTAAGCGCTACGGCAGCTGATACCGTCGCACTGCCCCCTGTAGGAGCGAGCTCGCTCGCGAAGGACGCCAACGATAACGCGGGCTGTCTGACGGCGCGCGGCGCTCTTGGGTTTTTCGCGAGCAAGCTCGCTCCTACAGCAGAGCAGTGTCCTCCCTCCTCAGACCATCCCGCCGAGCTTCAGCTCACTCTTCAGGTACGCATAGTAAATCGGCCCCGCCACCACCCCCGGCAGGCCGAACGCGGCTTCGAATACCAGCATCGCCAACAACAATTCCCACGACTTGGCACTGATCTGCCCGCCGACGATGCGCGCGTTGAGGAAGTACTCGACCTTGTGGATCACGATCAAATACCCCAGCGCCGCCACCGCGACCCAGATCGACAGCGACAGCGCGACGATGGTGATCAGGGTGTTGGACATCAGGTTGCCGATCACCGGCAGCAGGCCGAGCAGGAAGGTCAGCACGATCAGGGTCTTGGTCAGCGGCAGGTGAATCCCGCACAGCGGCAGCACCACGGCGAGGAACACGGCGGTAAACACGGTGTTGAGGGCAGCGATCTTGATTTGTGCGAAGACGATGTTGCGAAACGCCTGGACCAACAGGTGCAGACGATCGAACAGCGCGGCAGCCAGGGGTTTGCGCTTGGTCAGGTCGGGGATGCGTTGCAGCGCCATGATCGCGCCGAGCACCATGCCGATCAGCAGGGTGACGAACATGTGGGCGGCATCTTTGCCCACCAATTGCAGATCGCTGAGGTGTTTGCTGATCCAGTCGCCGATGGCCACCCGGAATTCGGCGGCGCTGGCGGGCAGGTAAGCGTCGAGGAACGGCGGCAGCTGGCCGCGCGCGCGGTCGACCACGCCCATGAATTTGTCGAGGGAGGCCCCGGGGTTTTCCGCTTCGTGGAGCAGGAAGCTGATCGCGCCGGCAAAGATCAGGGTCAACACGCTGACGATCAGGGTGCCGAGCAAGGCCACGGCCAGCCAGCGCGCACGCCGACCTTCGATCAGCCGTTGCAGTTGAGGGGTAAGCATGTTGACCAGTTCAAATACCAACAGCCCGGCCAGCAGGCTGGGCAGCAACTTCAGCGGCAGAACCAGCAGTAATCCGCCGAAAATGATGATGTAACTGGCCAGCAATAACACGTGACGCTGAGAAAACGTTGGCATACAGCCTCAAAACGAACGGCGTTAAAGGATGGGCAGTCTGCCAGCCTTGAGGCAATCAAGCGAGTGGATCGGTAGTCAATGCGATCAAGCGTGGGAGCGGGCTGGCCCTTCAGGTAGACCGGGGGGCCCCAGCCAGCCGCCCACATTTGATCTTCAGCGAGCGCGAACGCGCGATCAGCCTTTGAGACAGGTGCTCATGAACGTCTTGCGCGCATCGCCGGTCAGCGCCTTGGTTTTCGCCGAGGCATTGCAATCTTTCATCTTCTGCTGCTGCGGGGTCAGCGTCTTCGCATCATTGGCGGCGGGCGCCGACAGGCAGGTTTTCATGAACGCTTTGCGCTCGTCGCCTTTGAGCGTCTTGGTGGTGGCCTCGGCATTGCAGGTGGTCATTTTATTTTGCTGGGCGGTAGCGGCAAAGCCTTGGGAACACAGCAGCAGGCCCATCATCAACAACGGAATTCGCAGCATCTTCATGGAGTTTTCTCCCTGTTACCGCGCCGGAGGGCGCGGCCTACCGAGGAGTGTAGCCAAACCTTGTAACATCTTCACCGACTACGGATGTTCGCCCGTCAGTACTGCGCCATACTCCCGTCTCACCAACACCTTGGGTTGTTTTCAATGCAATACGCGTATCCCCTGCTGGCCATTTTCATCTGGGCCGGCAACACCGTGGTCAACAAACTGGCCGTGGGTTCGATCTTCCCCGCTGAAATCGGCTTCTACCGCTGGTTGCTCGCGGCGCTGCTGTTTACCCCGTTCATGCTCAAGCCGGTGATTGCCCAGTGGCCGATCATCCGCCCGAACCTGGGCAAGATTTTTATCCTCGGCGTGCTGGGCATGGCGGTGTATCAAAGCCTGGCCTATTACGCCGCGTCGCTGACCAGCGCCACCAACATGGGCATCATCCTGTCGCTGATGCCATTGATGGCGTTGACGGCGGCGATCATCAGCCTCGGCCAACGCCTGACCTTCGGCGCGCTGAGCGGCGCGGTGCTGTCGTTCGCTGGCGTGGCGGTGGTGGTGTCGTCCGGCAGCCTGGGCACGCTGCTGCAACACGGGGTCAACCTGGGCGACGCGATGATGCTGGTCGCCACACTGGCCTACGCGGTCTACAGCACCTTGCTGAAAAAATGGCAGCTGCGCCTGCCGCCGTTGGTGTTGCTGTATCTGCAGGTGCTGGTGGCCGTGGTGGTGCTGTTTCCGCTGTTTCTGTACTCGGCAAAAGCCGGGTTGGGCTGGGCGAATATTCCGTTGGTGCTGTACGCCTGCCTGTTGGCCTCGATGCTCGCACCATTGGCCTGGATGCACTCGGTGAAAACCCTGGGGCCGAGCCGCACCACGTTGTTTTTCAACCTGCTGCCGCTGATTACCGCGCTGATCGCGGCGCTGGTGTTGAAGGAGGCGTTGGCGCTGTATCACCTGGTGGGCGGGCTGCTGACGTTGGGCGGGGTGATTTTGTCGGAGCGCTGGACTACGCCGGTCGGGCGTAAGCTGGGCGTTGCCTGAGCTATCGCTATCGGGGGCAAGCCCCCTCCCACAGTGGACCGAGGCGCCAGGGCGAACGCGGTCCAATGTGGGAGGGGGCTTGCCCGCGATGAACGATAACGCGGTGCATCTCCTACACCCCAGCCGCCTTGAGCCTCTGCGCATGCTCGACGAACAAGCGGATCGGCTCCGCGCCTTTGCCCACCAGCCCCAGCGACTGGTTGACGATATCGAAATGGTCGAGGGCGTAGTCATCGCCGATCACCGTGCCCAGGTGTGAGCTGTAGCGCCCGACCATGCCATCGCACTGGCCTTTCTCGCGCACGAAGCTGCGGGCGAACAAGCGGCAACTGCGATTCGTGCCATCGAGCAGGTTGCGCCCGCGATCGGTCTTACCCGGCTGCAAGGTGCCGGACCACGAGTAATAGCGCACACCATTGACCTCTGCGGCGCCCTGCCCGCCCCATGTCGGCGGCAATCCCTGGGGATACTCACGATTGAACACCGCCACGCCGGCGCTGGTCAGCGACTGGTGCGAGGCGTGCAGGTCAGCCTTGAAGCGCGGGCCTCGGTAGCCGGTCTCCAGCAGGCTCATGACGGCGGCGACCAGATGAAACAGCGCGCTGACCATCCGGCCTTTGAGGCTGCCCCGGGGGTAATGGGTGTGGAAATAATCCGCCAGCTCCGAACCGTGGTTGGGGCCGGCCACCGACGTCACCGAGGCGATCCACTGCGGACATTTGGCCGCGGCATAGCGCGCAGTGAGCGAACCCTGGCTGTGGCCGATCAGGTTGACCTTGTCGGCACCGGTTTCGCGGCGAATCCGCTCGACCTGCGCGAGCAACTGCTCGCCACGCACCTCGCTGGAATCGAGCGGCGCCACCTGCACCGCAAACACCTGCGCCCCGCCGGCCCGCAACGCCGGGACGATGCCGTACCAGTAAGGAAACAATCCCAGGCGCACAAACCCCAGCATGCCCGGCACCAGCACCAAGGGGTAACGCGTGGCTAACGACTGCGACATGAAGCGAACGTCCTTGATCAAGAAAGGATGAGCGCAGGCTAACCCAATCCGGCGACGGGCTGATGACATCTGCCGGCAAATCCAATAAAACTTTTTGCCCCGCCCACGACTCACAACTTGGAGCGATCACGCCGACAGAGCGTGGCGTAAAACCGGATTAGCCCCAGGAGGTTGAGATGACTGCAGCAAACCTGACTGACGTTGCGACCCTGCGCCAACGCGCCCGCCAGAACGTCGAAAACGGCGCCGTGACCGAAGGCTACGACGCCGACCGCGAAGAGATTATTCGCCTGCTCAATGCCTCGCTGGCCACCGAACTGGTCTGCGTGCTGCGCTACAAGCGTCACTACTTCATGGCCAGCGGCGTGAAGGCGCAGATCGCCGCTGCAGAATTCCTCGAACATGCGACCCAGGAAGCCGAACACGCCGACAAACTCGCCGAACGTATCGTGCAGTTGGGCGGCGAGCCGGAATTCAACCCGGACCTGCTATCGAAGAACGCCCATGCGCAATACGTGGCCGGCAACAATTTGAAGGAAATGGTCTACGAAGACCTCGTCGCCGAGCGGATTGCGGTCGACAGCTACCGTGGAATCATCCAGTACATCGGTGACAAAGACCCGACCACCCGCCGCCTGTTCGAAGAAATCCTGGCTCAGGAAGAAGAGCATGCGGATGACATGGCGGATATTCTCGAAAGTCTGTAAATGGCTGCGCGTCTAAAAAGGGGGAAGCGGATTAGACCGCTTCCCCTTTTGACCGTCAGTTCGTCAGAAACCATGACAGGACCATTCCAGTGATGGAAAACAGTGTGAGCAGGAAGGGCATGACCATCCAGAGTTTGAGTCTTATGGGAATAGCTTTCACATCTTCAACGAGTACTAAACGTCTCCATTGAAAAGCCGCGGGCATAAGAATAACAAGGGCGACAGCGAAGAGTCTCTTCATCCTCCCCTCAAACAATCCGGCTTTGAACATGTGCTTGAACATCACTATAAATGTGCTGAACCGCAAATAGCTCTCGGCCTCTTCCAGCTTTGTATACATAGAATAAAAAGATATAGGGAAACTCAGCATCATAATAACCCCCGAGACTATCCCCATGGACTCAAGCGTCATTGCCCACTCCCTGAAACTTGGTAAAGGAGGGAGCCTATTTGCTCACCGGTGTGGCTACCTAAAGCGCCCACGGCTACGCCCTTTATGGCGATAAACACATAAGGCTCCTGCATCGCGTCCACCTCCAAGTGACTGTGACCGCCGACTATAAGAAGGCGCCGCAGGAGGTATAAGGGGAATCAGGGGCGGATTTGCTGTTTCAGAAATGAACTACGCAAGACCAAGAGCACACTTACAGCACCGACATAAAAAAGGCGCTGGACTTGCCCCTATCAAACCGGACACCAACTCCCCGTTAAATTGATGCTGCTGCCAAGCGCCTAAACTCTCTTGGTGACCGATATTTCAGCGCGCTGTGCGGATGCTGCTCGTTGTAATGCTCGAAGGCAATCGTCAGATTGCGCAGCGCCGTTTCTCGATCCGGTTTGGGCATATGCGCAACGTAATCACGCTTGATCGTCTTCACGAAGCTCTCTGCCATACCGTTGCTCTGGGGGCTTCGCACCGGTGTAGTTACCGGCTGTAAGCCGATCTGGCGAGCAAACAGACGCGTCTGCTCGGCGATATAAGCCGAGCCGTTATCGCTCAGCCACTGCACCGGTGTGCTTGGCAGTTGATCGCCAAAACGCTTCTCCACGCTTTCCAACATCAAGTCTCGGATGTCATCACCGCTGTAGCCTGTTGGGCTGGCGACCCAGCCGATGGCTTCTCGGTCACAGCAGTCCAGAGCAAAAGTTACACTCAACTTCGCACCATCGTCACAGCGGAACTCGAAGCCGTCCGAGCACCAACGAGTGTCGCTGGTTTGAACGGCGATGCGGCCTTCATGCCGGCGTTGCACGCCAGGTTGCTTGATGCGTCGTTCCAGCAACAGATTGTGGTCGCGCATGACGCGATAGACCCGCTTTACGTTGATCGGTGGCCGCGACCGGGTTTCACGTTCGCGGCGTAACAAGCCCCAAACGCGGCGGTAGCCATAGCTTGGTAGCTCGCTGACTTGCTGCTTGATCTCAGCGACCAATTCCGTATCGTTCACGAGCCGAAGTCGCCGTACTTTGGGCGATACCGATTGCTTGATTCGAACCGTTAGTTGCGAGCGCGACACACCGAGACATTTGCTGACCAGTTTCACTGGTCGTCCCCCGGCAACAAGGGTGAGTGCGCAATCCATTTTCGCGACCGCGCAATCTCCACGGCCTCTTTTAGGACTTCGGCTTCCATCGTCTTCTTGCCCAGCATCCGCTGCAATTCGCGGATCTGCTTGAGCGCATCGGTCAGTTCCGACGCCGGTACAACGGCTTCGCCAGCACTGACCGCCGACAGACTTCCGTCCTGGTACAGCTTGCGCCACAGGAACAGCTGATTGGCGTTGATGCCGTTGCGTCGGGCCACCACGGACACGCTTTGCCCCGGCTCAAGACTCTCGCGAACCATGGCCAGCTTCTGGTCGGTGCTCCAGCGGCGTCGGCGTTCCTGGCCGAGCAGCTCACCACCCTTATCGTTGCTGTTAGTCATAAACATACCCGTTTGCCTATCCCTTATCGTAAGGGGGAAACGGTGTCCTGTCTTTCATGGGGCTCGTTCAGGCGCCCCTAGGGGGCGCCCTTTCTTACGACTGCGCCGAATCAACCTTTCACGGTCTTCGGCGCCTTGCCTTCCTTCATCTGCTGCAACAACGGCGCGCACTGATTGGGCACGTCGCCGCTCGGCGCGACCAGTGCCAGCAACCCGGCAGCCGGGCCGGCGATCACGCCCAGCGCGACCATGCCGGCGCCACGCAGTGCCAGGGGGATGGCTTTCACGCCGGCATTCGGTTTGATGAACGGACCGTTCACATACAGCGGTGAGCGCAGCGAGAACAGGCGGAAGCCTTTCGACTCCGGGGTGATGGTCAGGTCGAGCTGCTCTGAAGCCATGTTCGCCGTGCCATCGATATAGACGATGGCGTTCTCGGTATCGAACACAAACAAGCGCGTGGTCGCGAGCCCGGTCTTGATGCCGAAGTCGGCCGCCGCGCAGTTGATCTTCACTTCCTTGTCGCCAAACAGGCGCCCGACGACGTAGTTGCCTACGTTGAGCCCGACGATTTCCATCAGGCCTCGGCTGATGGCGCCGTCGTTGATCAGCATCTTCAGGTCACCGTTGGCCGAGCCCAGCAACGCCGCCACCGAGTTGCCGCGCCCGGCAATATCGGCATCGCCGTTGAGTTCGCCAAAGCTGGTTTTCATCGGCTCGAAGGTCGGGAACAACTGTTTGAGCTTGAAGTTGCGCGCGGTCAATTTGGCGCGGCCTTCCATCGGCGTGATGCGCCCGTTCAGGCGGATCTGTGCATCGAGCTTGCCGCCGGCCACGCCGAACCGCAGGGGTTGCAGGCTCAGTTCGCCATCCGTCAGCACCAAGTGCGTATAGAGATCGGTGAAGGGCAAGTCGGTGCTGTGGACGATGCGTTTGCCGGTGAATTCCACGTCGGCATCCATGTCACGCCAGCGCTCGGTGCGGAACGCTTCCACCGGCAGCACTTTGGTCGCCGGTTGCTTGCTCATCCCGCCACGGGCTTTTTGCTTGGCGTTGGAGTCGGCACCGATCAAGGGCGCAAGGTCAGCCATCAGCAGTTGGTTGGACACCAGCGTGCCGCTGAGTTTGGGCCGCGGCTGGCTGGCGACGTAGGCCAGGTTGCCGTGGATGTCGCTGTCGCCGATCTTGCCGTTGAAGTTGTCGTAGCGGAACGTCGCGCCGCTGGCTTGATGCAGTTGCGCGATCAGGCGCCCATCGGTGGAATAGGCCGGCGAGTCCGGCAGGGTGACGCCGGTCAGCGGGTACAGGTTGCCCAGGCTGGCGCCGGCGAGTTTCAGGCGCAGGTCCAGGGCACCGAGGTTGAGCGGGTCGGTCAGGGTGCCGGCCACGGCGATGCGGGTGTCGGCGACGTTCACCTGGGCTTGCAGCGGAAACGGCTTGGCCGCGTCCTGCAAGGCGAGCAGGCCGCCGATCTTGCCGCTGCCGTCGAGTGTCTGCCCGTGGTAACGGCCTTTGACCTTGAGGCCGAACGCATAGTCCTGGGGGGCCGCGCCTTTTTCCAAGACCTTTTTGGCATCCGCATCGCCGACGATTTCGCCAAACGGGATGGGTTTGCCCAGCGGGTCGATGATCACGTCCAGTTGGGTTTTGAGGGTCTGGTCGTCGAGGGTCACGTGGCCCTTGTCGAAGCCGATGGCACCGATGTCTACCACCCAGGCGGAGGGTTCGGCGTTAGGGTCCTTGGGATCGAATGTGAACACCCAGTTGGCGCGCCCATCGGCCAGGCGCTGCAACTCGGCGCTCGGTTCGACGAGGTCGATACGCGGGATCACCACGCGTTGCACCAGCAAGGCCAATGGCGAGATACGCAGCTCCACACGCTTGAGCGTGACCATCTGCGGGGTTTTCGACCAGTCGGGGTTGCCCAGGCTCAGGTCTTCGGCAATGACATGGGGCCAGGGCACCCAGGCACGCCAACCGCCCTCGTCCAGTTCACGGCGCCACACCACCGCCAGGTTGCCATTGATGGCGAACGGTCGATGCAGTTCTTCGGAAACCTTGGCATTGAGCGGCGGTTTGATGCGATTCCAGTCGAAGAACAGCAAAAACAACACCACCACGGCGATTGATAGAACGATGCTGGCGCAGCACCAAGCGACGATTTTACGAGTGCGCGTCATTGCACAGAGCTCCTGAATACGACTGGCTGAGTCACAGCCCTTGAGACAGCTTATACAGCTAGGACTGGCAAACCCTCCCGGGGTTTAACCCAATCAACGTTTTGCCGGAAAAAATCCATTTTTCTGACCACTTCGACAGATTTATCCCACTCCAGCGCACCATTGTTACCCAGGCGCGTGTCGAAAATACCCAGCACGGTGCAAAACCGCGGGCTTGAGAGGCTCGACTTAGAGCCTCCCATGGGAACAATCAATTCCGTTGATTATTACCATTGGGTTTATGAACTTTTATATCGACTTATCGAGAGTAGCATTAGCCCCGTACCCACTTAATCGCCCTCCCAAGGAGCAACCGATCATGAAACGCCAAGTACTCGCTACCGTGCTGCTGTCCGTCCTGGCATCCAGTGCCTTTGCCCTGCCGGCCGCTGAACAAGCGATCCCACAAGCCAAAGCCGATGCCGTTCAATTCAGCCAAACCCTCGCCCGTAGCGGGTCGCAAGAACAAGAGAACCGTGACTACGCCAAAGGCGCCGTTGCTGAAAATGGTTCGGAACAAGCCAACAAACGCGCTTACACCGAAGGCGTGACCGAAAACGGCCACAACCGCCTGGAAGAAAAAGGCCTGGTTGAAGGTGGTGCTGAACTCGCCAACAAACGTGCCTATACAGAAGGTGTTGCTGAAGGCGGTGCCGACCGTCTGCAAGACCTGCATCAAGCTCAGAGCTAAGCCTGTGGTGGCCCGGAAAAAAGCCCGATCCCTGGATCGGGCTTTTGACTTTCTGCACAACGTGTCACGCATCCACGCCGCAATGCCCTGCCAAGTTCGACGTCTATGAAGCGGTTTTGCTAGAGTGCGTCGCTGTACTTGCCGACAAAGCCCGCCCGCCATGCTGCCCCGTGCCGAACAGAAGCAACAGACCCGCCTCGCCCTGATGGACGCTGCCCGCCATCTGATGGAGTGTGGCCGCGGGTTCGGCAGCCTGAGCCTGCGGGAAGTGGCCAAGACAGCCGGGATCGTGCCCACCGGGTTCTATCGTCACTTTGCCGACATGGACCAACTGGGCCTGGTGCTGGTCAGCGAAGTCGGCCAGACCTTCCGTGCCACGATCCGCCTGGTGCGCCACAACGAATTCATGATGGGCGGCATTATCGATGCGTCCGTGCGGATCTTCCTCGATGTGGTCGCGGCCAATCGCTCGCAATTCCTGTTCCTGGCCCGCGAACAGTACGGTGGCTGTCTGGCTGTGCGCCAAGCCATCGGCGCGCTGCGCGAAGACATCACCAGTGACCTGGCCGCCGACCTGACCCTGATGCCCAAGCTCCAGCACCTGGACGCCGACGGCCTGCACGTGATGGCCGACCTGATCGTCAAAAGTGTGTTCGCCACCCTGCCCGACATCATCGACCCGCCCGCCCACGCGCTGCCCGCCCACCTCACGCCCCAGGCGAAAATCACCCAACAGTTGCGCTTCATCTTCATTGGCCTCAAGCACTGGCAGGGCCTCGGCAGCACCGAGTAAGCCGTCAACCCGCCGTGTGGAAACGCTTGGCGCCGGTGTAGTTCTTGTTCCAGTAATTGTTGCTCAGCGAATCGATCCGCACATTCTTGCCGGCCCGCGGCGAATGAATGAATTTCCCTTCGCCGATATACAGCCCCACATGGCTGACCTGACCGCGCCCGTTGCCTTTGAAAAACACCGCGTCCCCCGGCTTGAGCTCGTTGCGCTTGACGGTCGCAGCCGTTGAACGGTGCATCGCCGCCGTCGTGCGCGGGATGTGAATGTTGGCTTCGGTCTTGAACAGGTAGACCAGGAAACTACTGCAATCAAACCCTTGCTCGGCCGAGGTGCCCCCCCATTTGTACGGGGTGCCCAGCAGGGCATGGGCGCGGTCGACCACATTCGCCACCGAAGACGTTGGAACACCTGGCAACGAAGAGCCGAATGTCGATTGGGGTTTCAGGTTGGCCGAGGCCGATGAGATGACACAGGAAAGACTGAAAAGGATTAAAAAGAAAAGTGACTTGAACATTGATGAATCGCCGTGGTGTTAAGACGGCGCAAATCCTAAAGAAACAGCGCGTAACTTTTTGAACGCGGAATCCGGATACCGCGTAGGAGAAATCTGAAAAAACACCAGTGCGAATTAGATGAGAGAAATTTCATGCAAAACCGCACACCACATCCACACACAACGCCCCCATCCAGTGCCACACCTCCAGACTCGCACCAAATTGAGGCATAAAGGCGCTGACTGACGCCCTATTCGGTGGCATCGCTGCGCTCGCCTTCAGGGAATTCCTACTCCTGCGCGGGATTGGCAAGCCCCTTGCTCTAGCTCTCTTATCGCTCATAGCTGGAAGCCTTCTGATGCTGGTGATCCACCGCCGAATCGCCCCGCAAGCCCTCTGGGCCGCCGAGTTGCTGCTGAACTTCGAAGCACGCAGCAAAAGCCGCCTGCGCTGTTTCAGTGCCGACGGCGAAGACGTCGGCCTGTTCCTGGAGCGTGGCCAGCCGCCGCTGCACGATGGCGAGTTCCTACAGGCTGAAGACGGACGTGTAGTACGCGTCTGCGCGCGCCCTGAACAACTGCTGCACGTCACCTGTCGCAATGCATTTGAACTGACCCGCGCCGCGTATCACCTGGGCAATCGCCACGTGGCCTTGCAAGTAGGCGACGGCTGGCTGCGCCTGCTGGATGATTACGTGCTCAAGGCCATGCTTGAACAGCTGGGCGCGCGGACCGAAACCCTCGAAGCGCCATTCCAGCCGGAACACGGGGCCTACGGCGGCGGCCACCACCATTCACGCCATGGCGATGAAGATTTCAACTACCCGCCGAAGCTGCATCAGTTCGGCGTGCGTTTATGAACCCAGCCTGGGCGCTGCTGCGTCTGGCCAGTCCGCAATTGCCGATTGGCGGCTACAGCTATTCCCAGGGCCTGGAAATGGCCGTGGAGAATGGCCGCGTCAAAGACGCGGCCGGCGCCCGCCGCTGGATCAGCGACCAGTTGCTGCTCAACCTCGCCCGCTTCGAAGCGCCGCTGTTGCTCGCGCATTGCCGCGCCGCCGTGGCCGGCGATTGGTCGCAGCTGACGCAACTGTGCGAGGAACACCGCGCCAGTCGCGAGACCCGCGAGCTGTATCAGGAGAGCCGGCAGATGGGGTACTCCCTACTGCAACTGCTCAACGGCCTGCCGGAACTGGACGACGCGGCCCGTGATTTTCTCGCACAACACGCCGAGCCGCATCTGGCGCTGGGCTGGGCCCTGGCCGCACGCGCCTGGGGCATCAGCCCCGACGACGCCCTCGCCGCCTGGCTGTGGAGCTGGCTGGAAAACCAGCTGGCCGTGCTGATGAAAACCCTGCCGCTCGGCCAGCAGGCCGCCCAACGCCTGACCAGTGAACTGCTGCCCCTGCTGCAACACGCCCAGCAGGACGCCAGCCACATCGACCCCAACCATTTCGGCAGCGCCGCGTTCGGCCTGTCCCTGGCGTGCATGGCCCACGAGCGCCAGTACAGCCGCCTGTTCCGTTCCTAGGAGAAGCACATGAACACACAACCTCTGCGTGTCGGCATCGGCGGCCCGGTGGGCTCCGGCAAGACCGCCCTGACCCTGGCCCTGTGCCTGGCCTTGCGTGATCGCTACAACCTGGCGGTGGTCACCAACGACATCTATACCCGCGAAGATGCCGACTTCCTGGTGCGCAACCAGGCCCTGGCGCCCGAGCGCATCATCGGTGTGGAAACCGGCGGCTGCCCGCACACGGCGATCCGTGAAGACGCCTCGATCAACCTGGAAGCGGTGGACCAACTCAACCGGCGCTTTCCCGGCCTGGACCTGATCCTGGTGGAGTCGGGCGGCGATAACCTGTCGGCGACGTTCAGCCCGGAACTGTCGGACCTGACCATCTATGTGATCGATGTGTCCGCCGGCGATAAACTGCCGCGCAAGGGCGGCCCCGGCATCTGCAAATCCGACCTGCTGGTGATCAACAAGATCGACCTGGCGCCCTTGGTCGGTGCCTCGCTGGAACTGATGAACAGCGACACCCAACGCATGCGCAACGGTAAACCCTTTGTGTTCAGCAACCAGAAAACCGGCGTCGGCCTGGATGAGATCGTCGCCTTCATCGAACGCCAGGGCCTGCTGACTGCAGCCTGATCAACCCATAAGGAACCTGTCCATGCGCCTGAAAAAACTCTTCGCCACCGCCGCCCTGCTGCTCGCACCCGCCTTGGCCTTCGCCCACCCGGGTCACGGCGACAACGGCCTGGTGGCGGGTATCAGCCATCCATTGGGCGGTCTCGACCATTTGCTGGCCATGCTGGCGGTCGGCTTGTGGGCCGCCCAGCAAAAAGGCGCGGCGCGTTGGGCGCTGCCCTGCACCTTCGTGGCCACCCTGTTGCTCGGCGGCCTGTTGGGCTTTGAAGGCCTGGCGTTGCCGGCGCTGGAAAGCGGGATTGCCGCGTCGGTGCTGGCCCTGGGCCTGGCGGTGGCGCTGGCGGTGCGCCCGCCGTTGTTCGTGGCGCTGGGGGCGACGGCGTTGTTCGCGCTGTTCCACGGCGTGGCCCATGGCTTGGAGCTGCCGGACATGTCCAGCCCTTGGGCGTATGCCGCCGGATTTGTCGGCGCCACCGCTGTGTTGCACGCTGCCGGTTATGCCGTGGTGCGCTGGCTGCCGACTGCGGCGGCGCCGTTGGTGCGGGTTGCCGGGGCGGCTTCGGCGGCGACCGGGGTTTGGTTGCTGGCTGGCTGATTTGCGGCGCGATTAAGCGCCTCATCGGGGGCAAGTCGAATCGTCGCACCGCCCCTCCCACATTCGCTTGCATTCCAAAGTTGGAACTCGGTCGAATGTGGGAGGGGGCGTGCCCCCGATAGCGGTGGCGCAGACACCACCGTTCCCAAGCCTGCTACCATGCGCGCCTACACCCCTGCCGTGACGACGCCAGCCGATGCCCATCGCTCCAAGCTCCGCCCTTCAGCCTTCCTTGAATGCCGTGCTCACGCACTTCCATGACCTGATCGTGCCGCTCTGGCAGGGCCCGGGCTGGAACGCCGAGCTGGCGCTGCCCTACGAGGCGCTGGACGCCGACCACCGGCCGCTGCCGCCGCAACGCTACCGCGCCATGGCCTGTGCCCGGCAGTTGTACCTGTTCGCCAGCCTGATCGGCGAACCCGGCGCAGCCTTTGCCGAAGAACGCGCCGCCGTGTTGTTCCGCTCGCTGCAACGGCATTTCCACGACGCCGAGCACGGCGGCTGGTTCTACAGCATCGACCCCGCCGGCCAGCCGCTGGACAAGCGCAAGGACCTCTACACCCACGCGTTCATCATCTTCGCCTGCGCCCATTACTGGGCCAAGGTGCGCGAACCGCTGGTGGAGTCGGTGTTGAATGCGGCGCTGGAAGTGGTCGCCCAACGTTTCGCCAGCGGCGATGGCCTGTACGAGGCGGTGCTGGAGCGTAATTGGTCGTCCCTCAAGTCCGGCCCATTGCAAAACCCGCTGATGCACCTGGCGGAAGGCTTCCTAGCCACCCTGGCGGTGCGTGAAGACGCCGCGGTGCAAACCGCATTGCTGGCCTTGGCGACGGCCATGCAGCAGCGTTTCATCGAGCGCCAGCACGGCGTGATGATGGAAAAACCGCTGGGCGCTGTGGATAACTGGTTTGAGCCGGGGCACCAGTTCGAGTGGTTCTTCTTGCTTGAGTCTTCCGACGTGCTGCGCGGCACGCCGCTGCATGCTTCGCTGACGCGGGCCTTTGCCTATGCCGAGCAAACGGGTGTGGATAACCGGACTGGCGCGGTCAGCGGCATGCTCGCCCTGGACGGCAGCGTGCGCGACGGCACCCAACGCATCTGGGCCCAGGCGGAATACCTGCGCGCACTGACCTTGCGGCCGGGCAGCGAAGCCGTGCTGCAGCGCCAGTTGCTCGCGTTGCAGCAGCACTTCCTGCATGCCAAGGGCTGGAATGAATGCCTGGATGCCCAGGGCAGCGTGAGCCGACGGGATATGCCGTCGACCACGCCGTATCATCTGGCGACCTGTTATCAGGGGTTGGTCAAGGTTCTCGGCTGACCTTCAGGGACTCATCGGGGGCAAGCCCCCTCCCACATTTGAATGGGTTCACACATCAAAATGTGTGAACCCAATTCAGTGTGGGAGGGGCGGTGCGACGATTCGACTTGCCCCCGATGCAGGCGACTCGGTCTAACGCCTTACTTGGCCCCACGCTCAATCGCAAACCCGGCCCAGCTCTGGCTCACCGGCATCAGCTCAAGACGGTTGATGTTGACGTGCGCCGGGGTGTTCAGCACCCAGAAGATGGTGTCGGCGATGTCCTGCGGCTGGATCGGCTCGGCGCCGGCGTAGGTGGCGTCGTAGCGCGCCTGGTCGCCGCCGAAGCGCACCAGGGAGAACTCGCTTTCACACAGCCCTGGCTCGATGTTGGTCACACGCACGCCGGTGCCTTGCAGGTCGCAGCGCAGGTTCAGCGAGAATTGCTTCACGAACGCTTTGGAGCCGCCATACACGTGGCTGCCCGGGTACGGGTAGCTGCCGGCGATGGAGCCCAGGTTGATGATCCCGGCACCGCGGCCATAGGCGATCAGGCGCGGCAACAGCAGGTGGGTGGTGGTCAGCAGGCCCTTGATGTTGGTGTCGACCATGGTTTCCCAGTCGTCGAGGTTGCACTTGGGCGCGGGATCGGTGCCCACGGCCAGGCCGGCGTTGTTGATCAGCCCGCGCAGCTTGGCGAACGCGGGCGGCAGGCCGGCAATCGCCGCTTCCATGCCTTGGCGGTCACGCACGTCCACCACCAGGCCGTGTACTTCGGTCTGCTTGGAAAGCTCTTCGACCAGCGCGTTCAGACGCTCGGCACGACGACCGGTGAGCACCAGTTTCCAGCCAGCTTCGGCAAACCGACGGGCGCAGGCTTCGCCGAAACCTGAAGTTGCGCCAGTAATAAACAGCGTGTTGGACATGGTGTTCTCCTTGCGGGCATCGGAAAAAATAAGCCAGCAGAATGCCCTTACACCGTCGTCGCGGCAACCGCTATGCACATCACGCCATGCACACCTGATCAGTTTTTAACCAAACCACGCAAAGCCTTACACACCGTGGCCTGCAGCCATATGCGCGCAGGTTATCCACAATTGCGCCCACAGTCTTTGGGGGCAAGTGCAAAAAGCCCAGAGCCGCTGTGTACAAGGCTTTCAGGCGGTTTTGCAAAGTTTTTTGCTTGACCTGGACGAGGCGGTATGTAGGCCCATGCACGAGAGGAAAAACCGAACGATGGCTCCAGGCCAGTCATTCCGGCCTCTGCGGGCGTCTTTCCAGAGTTTAACCACAGACTTATCCACAGGCTGGACAGACATAATCCGGTCATATACCTGTGTCTTTAAACAGGTTGACAAACCCCTCGGCAGGTCGCAAAAAAGCCACTGATCAAAAAACAACCATCACGCTGCAGGCCACGTAATCAAAGGCTTTCAGCCAGCTACTCCCACGTTACCCACAGCCGGTTCCACAGCGGATGGGGACAAGTCAAAACTGTGACAAAACAGCGATTTGCGGCGGCTATCTGTCGCGCTTTGGAAGGTGGCCGGATTTGTTTTCCACAATTTGGGATCGCACTTGTGAACACCACAAAAACAAATGTGGGAGGGGGCTTGCCCCCGATGGCGGTGGGTCAGTATCAGGTGTTCTGACTGATACACCGCCATCGGGGGCAAGCCCCCTCCCACAAGGTTTATGCGTCGTTGTCTAGGTCAGTGGCCGCCGAGGTAGGCGTTGCGCACTTCCTCGTTCACCAGCAGCTCCTTGCCGGTGCCTGTCAGGCGAATCTCGCCGTTGACCATCACATACGCCCGGTCTGACAGACGCAGCGCATGGTTGGCGTTCTGCTCCACCAGGAAGATGGTCATCCCGGTGGCCGCCAGTTCGCGCAGGGTGGAAAAGATCTGCTTCACCACAATCGGCGCCAGGCCCAGGCTCGGTTCGTCGAGCAGCAACAACTTGGGCCGGCTCATCAGTGCGCGGGCGATGGCGAGCATTTGCTGCTCGCCACCGGACATGGTCATCGCCCGTTGGTTACGCCGCTCTTTGAGCCGTGGGAACAGCTCGAACATGCGCTGCATATCTTCCTGAGCGAACTTGTCACCGATGGGGATGGTGCCCATCAGCAGGTTTTCCTCGACGGTCATGTCGGGGAACACCCGCCGCCCTTCCGGCGACTGCGCAATGCCGTTGGACGCGATGTAGTGGGACGACTTGTGGGTGATGTCGACGCCGTTGTAGAGGATCTGCCCCGACTCCGCCCGTGGCTGGCCGAAGATCGACATCAGCAGCGTGGATTTCCCCGCGCCGTTGGAGCCGATCAGGCTGACCGTTTCGCCTTCGTTGATGTGCAGCGAGACTTTCTTCAGCGCCTGGATCGGGCCGTAGAACACGTCCAGGTCCTTCATTTCGAGGATAGGCCCGTTCATACAAGCTCCTCTTCATCCGCGCCCAGGTAGGCCGCGATCACTTTCGGGTCGTTGCGGATCGCATCCGGCCCGCCCTCGGCGATCACGTTGCCGTGGTCCAGCACCACGATGTGGTCGGAAATACTCATCACCATGCCCATGTCGTGTTCGATCAGCACCACTGTGAGGTCGTGTTCGTCGCGCAGCAGGCGAATCATCGCGCTGAGGGCTTCGGTTTCCTGGGGGTTGAGGCCCGCTGCCGGTTCGTCGAGACAGATGATCTGCGGCCGGGTACACATGGCGCGGGCGATTTCCAGGCGGCGCTGCTGGCCGTAGGAAAGCTCGCCGGCCAGGCGGTTGGCGCAGTCCACCAGGTCGACCACTTCCAGCCAGTAGAAGGCGTGGTCGAGGGCGTCGCTTTCAGCCTTGCGGTAGCCCTTGGTGTTGAGGATGCCCGCGAGCAGGTTGCGGTTGACCCACATGTGCTGGGCGACCAGCAGGTTTTCCAGCACCGACATTTCCTTGAACAGGCGAATGTTCTGGAAGGTCCGCGCCAGGCCGGCGCGGTTCACCAGGTGGGTGCCACCGAACATCTTGTAGTACACGCGGCTGAAGAAGCTTTTCGGCGACACGAAGTCGATGGCCTCGAAGCGCTCGCCGAGCAGTTGGATCACGTTGGTCTGCTTGCCGCGCACGTTGAGTTCGATCTTGCCGCCACTGGCTTTGTAGAAGCCGGTGAGGCAGTTGAACACCGTGGTCTTGCCGGCGCCGTTGGGGCCGATCAGGGCGAAGATCGAGTTGCGTTCGACCTTGAGGCTCACGTCGCTCAAGGCCTTGATGCCACCGAAGTGCATCATCAGATGTTCCACGGACAGGATGACTTCCTTGCTCATGGCGCCACTCCTTTACGTGGGGTCACACCGGTACGGCTGATCCGGATCAGGCCGCGTGGCCGCCAGATCATCATCACCACCATCAACACGCCAAACAGCAGCACGCGGTACTCAGAGAAGCTGCGCAGCAGTTCCGGCGCGACGGTCAACACGAACGCCGCGATCACCACGCCTACCGTCGAGCCCATGCCGCCCAACACCACGATGGCCAGGATCAGCGCCGATTCGAAGAAGGTGAACGACGACGGGTTGACGAAGCCTTGGTAACTGGCAAAGAACACCCCGGCCAAACCAGCTGTGGAGGCGCCGATGGTGAACGCTGAGAGCTTGACCAGCACGTGGTTCAGGCCCATGGAGCGACAGGCGATTTCATCTTCGCGCAAGGCTTCCCAGGCGCGGCCGACCGGCATGCGGGTCAGGCGATGCTTGATGTACAGCACGGCCAGCACCACCAGGAACAGTACGATGTAGATGAACATGAACTTGATGTTGGGGTTGTAATCGAGGCCGAAGAACTCATGGAACGGAATCCCGCCGTCCTTCGCTTTGCGCCCGAATTCCAGGCCGAGGAAGGTCGGCGAAGGCACCGGCATGCCGTTTGGCCCGCCGGTGAACGACAGCCAGTTGTTCAGCACCAGGCGGATGATTTCACCAAACCCCAGGGTCACGATCGCCAGGTAGTCGCCGTGCATGCGCAACACCGGGAAGCCGAGTATGCACCCCGCCAGCGCCGCCGCGATGGCCGCCAGCGGCAGCACCGTCCAGAAACCCAGGCCGAGGTATTGATACCCCAGCGCGAGGCCGTAGGCACCGATGGCGTAGAACGCCACGTAACCCAGGTCGAGCAAGCCGGCCAGGCCGACCACGATGTTCAGGCCCAGGCCGAGCAGTACGTAGATCAGCCCGAGGATCACCACGGTGAGCAAGTACTTGTTGGCGAAGATCGGGAACACGATGGCGATCACGATCAGCGCCGGGATGATCCAGCGCAGCCGCGACTTGTAGTCCGGCGCCAGCACATGGACGCCCGAACCGCTGCTCTCGAAGCCCTGCAGAATCTTCACGCCCTTGGGCGTTTGCAGGAACAGGCTGAGGGCAAAGCGGCCGGCCATCACGATGGCGACCAGGATCGCCACGCGCGCAGGTTGCAGGTTGAAGCTGTAGCCGTCGAGCACCACGCCGACGATCGGACCGAACACGATCAACGCAATCAGCCCGGCGAGGATCGTATCGACCACACTTTTTTTGATATCAATCGATTTGGCAGCAGACATGTTTATACCTTAGCCACGAGTGGGCGACCAAGCAGGCCCTGGGGACGGAAAATCAGAATCACCACCAACAGGGAGAAACTGAACACGTCTTTGTAGTCAGAGTTGATCAACCCCGAGAACAGCGACTCCGAAATACCGAGGATGATCCCGCCCAGCATCGCCCCAGGCAGGGAACCGATGCCGCCGAGTACCGCCGCGGTGAAGGCCTTGATGCCGATGATGAAGCCGGCGTAGAAGTCGAACGTGCCGTAGTTGAGGGTGATCAACACGCCGGCCAGGGCCGCCATGGCGGCACCGATGACAAACACGTAGGAAATCACGCGGTCGGTGTTGATGCCGAGGATCGAGGCCATCTTGCGGTCTTGCTGGGTAGCGCGGCACATGCGGCCGAGCTTGGTGTACTTGATGATGTAGGTCAGCAAGGCCATGCCGGCGAAGGCAGCGACCAGGATGAAGACCTTGGTGTACGTCAACTGGACGAAACCGCTGCCGATATCGACGCGCCAGGCGCCGGCCAGCAGGGTCGGAATGCCTTGTTGCTTGGCGCCCTGGGCGATCTGTGCGTAGTTCTGCAGGATCAGGGAGATACCGATGGCGCTGATCAGCGGTGCCAGTCGGGTGGAGTTGCGCAGCGGTTTGTAGGCGACCCGTTCGATGACCCAACCGTAAACGCCGGTGACGACCACGGTGAAGATCAGGGTGCCGAGAATGAGCAGCGGGAAGGATTCGATGCCGAAATAAGCCAGCAGTGCCAGACTGATCGCCGCGAGGTAAGCGGAAATCATATAAACCTCGCCATGGGCGAAGTTGATCATGCCAATGATGCCATAGACCATTGTGTAGCCGATGGCGATCAGGCCATAGACCGACCCGAGGGTCAGGCCGTTGACCAGTTGCTGCAGGAAAATACCATCCATAACGCAATCTCACGCGGTGAGCACCTGCACACCGGTAGGTGTGCGGCGCTTCTGGAGGAAAAGACAGATCTCAATCACAACCCAGTCCCCCTGTGGGAGGGGGCTTGGCCCCGATTGCGGAGGGTCAGCTATACATCGGGTGGCTGATACACCGTCATCGGGGGCAAGCCCCCTCCCACATTAGGTCTGTGGTACTCAGCCTTACTTCTGCTTTTCCAGCTGGTGGTATTTGCCGTCTTTGTCCCACTGGTAAACCACGTAGTCGGAGACTTTCAGGTCGCCCTTGCCATCCCAGGCTTTTTCACCCATCACGGTTTTTACCGGGTGAGCCTTGAGCCACTTGGCGGCGTCTTCACCCTTGTTGGACTTGGCACCGTTGAAGCCGGCAGCCAGCGCCTGGACCGACGCGTAGGCATACAGGGTGTAGCCTTCTGGCTCGGTGCCGTTTTTACGGAACTCTTCAACCACTGCCTTGCTGTCCGGCAGCAGGCGCGGGTCAGCGCCGAAGGTCATGTACACGCCGTCCACGTACTGCGCACCGCCAGCGGTCGCGACCAGTTCGTCGGTCACGATGCCGTCGTCGGACATGAATTTCACGTCCTTGAGGCCTGCTTCACGAATCTGGCGAACCAGCGGACCGGCTTCCGGGTGCAGGCCGCCGAAGTACACGACGTCGGCGCCCAGGGAGCGGATTTTGGTGACCAGGGCGCTGAAATCTTTCTCGCCACGGGTCAGGCCTTCTTCCAGCACCGGTTTCACGCCGCGCTTGGTCAACTGGGCAGCGGTGGCGTCGGCCAGGCCTTTGCCGTAGGTGTCCTTGTCGTTGATGACCGCGACTTTCTTGCCCTTGAGCACGTCGACGATGTAGTCGCCGGCCACGATGCCTTGCTGGTCGTCACGCCCGCACATACGGAACATGGCGCCCAGGCCGCGTTCGGTGACCTGCGGGTTGGTCGAGCCTGGGGTGATGGCGATGATGCCGGCTTCGTCGTAGACCTCGGACGCCGGGATGGTGTTGGACGAGCAGAAGTGCCCGACCACGCCGATCACTTTGTCCTGGTCGGCCAGGCGGTTGGCCACGGCCACGGCCTGCTTGGGTTCACAGGCATCGTCGCCGGCGACCAGCTTGATCTGCTCACCGTTGATGCCGCCAGCCTTGTTGATGACATCGGCTGCCGCCTGGGCGCCCTTCATGTACTGCTCACCGAAAGCGGCGTTGGCGCCCGTCATCGGCCCCGCTACGCCAATCTTCACATCAGCTTGAACAAACGTAGAAACACCCAGCGCCGCTGCAACGGCGAGGGCCAGAAAACCTTTCTTGTAAAACGTCTGGGACATGAGTGGTGCTCCGAGGTTTTTGTTTATTGGCACTAAGTATTCACTGCAAACCTTCAACCAAAACTTTCACTGAAAGCCCAGAGCAAGCCGCGTGCCATTACGTTTTTATTCTTCAAAAAGACACGGTGTCATTGTTATTGCAGGTGTTTCGGCTCCGTTCGTCGGGACGTGCAACCCTCTAACGTCAATAGGTGCAACCCATGGATCAAAAAAGTACAACCTTCATGGGTCGCACCTGCAACCAGACCGCCAAACGACACTTCCTACAGCTGTAACAATGCACGTAACGGAACTGCACATTTACAGTGCGTGATTGCTACAACTTGCACCAATACAGATTAGTCGTCGGCGAAGAACGTGCCGGCTTCTGAAGGCTATTTCGCTGATCAGATCACGATCCGCAAGCATTGGCCGGCGTGATACAGCGAGAATCCGGCTTCATACAGGCAACTGCGCAGGCCCACCCCGGCCAGCGGTTGCATCGGCGCGAACGGAATCGGCAGGGCCTGGGGATTCTGGTGACACAAGTAGTCGGCAAAGGCCTTGCCGACCACGCTGCCGGTGGTCACGCCGCGGCCGTTGTAGCCGGTCACGGCCACCAGGCCGGGCGCGGGTTCGAACAAGCGCATCAAGTGGTCCGGGGTGAACGCGATGCAGCCGGTCCAGGTGCATTCCCACTGCACCGATTTGAGGTATGGGAAGTAGTGCTGCTGCACCCGATCGGCCCACGCCTTGAGAAACCACGTCGGTTTCTGGTTGCCGTTGCCCAGGCTGCCGAGCAACAGACGGCCATCGGCGTCGCGGCGGATGCTGCTGAGCACCTGGCGCGTGTCCCACGAACCCTGGCCACCGGGAAGGATTCGCTGGGCCGCGTCGTCGGTCAGCGGTGCGGAGGCGACCTGGTAGTAATAGCCAGGGAAGAAATTGCGCCGCAGTTCGGTCCATTCGCCTTCGGTGTAGGCATTCGAGGCGATCACCACTTGTGCAGCCTGCACCGCACCGTTCGCGGTCTGCACCGACCACTCCGCACCTTGGCGTTCCAGGCGCGCAACAGGGGAATGGTCGAAAAGCTGCCCGCCCAACCCCACGGCCGCATTGGCCAGGCCGCTGGTGTAGGCCATCGGGTTCAAGGTGCCGGCACGTCTATCCAGCAGTGCGGCGGAGATCTTTTGAGTGCCGGTGGCTTGCTCGCAGGCCGAACCGGTGAGCAGTTCGACCGGCGCGCCGCGGCGCTTCCATTGTTCTTCACGACTGCGCAAATCCGCCTCGCCCCGGGCGTTGTGCGCCATGTGCAAAGTGCCCTCGCGGCGCAATTGGCAATCGATGTTGTATTTGTCGACCAGGCTGAACACCAGCGACGGCGCCGCGCCCAGCATGCGGTTGAGCTGGCTGCCCACCGCCTCGCCGAAACCGGCTTCGATCTCGTCCGGCGGAATCCACAAGCCGGCGTTGACCAGCCCGACATTGCGTCCCGAGCCGCCATGGCCGGTGCGATGGGCTTCCAGCACGGCGACAGTCTTGCCTTGTTCCAGCAAGTGAATGGCCGCCGACAAACCGGTAATCCCGGCGCCGATCACGCACACATCCACCTTCACTTCGCCCTTGAGCGCAGCGCGATCCGGCCGGCCAGGGGTGAGTTGTTCCCACAAACATGTTTCGCGTAGTGCCATTGCCAGACTCCGATGAGACCTAACAAACATCTATTCCGAACTGCATATAGCTCAACTGTGGGAGGGGGCTTGCTCCCGATGGCAGTGGATCAGCTGGACATCTGTTGACTGACACACCGCCATCGGGGGCAAGCCCCCTCCCACATTTTGACCGCACTTCGACTTAAGGTAATCAGTCGAAGGTAATGCCCTGGGCCAGCGGCAGTTCCAGCGAGTAGTTCACGGTATTGGTCTGGCGACGCATGTACCCGCGCCACGCATCCGAGCCCGACTCACGCCCGCCGCCCGTCTCTTTCTCACCGCCAAACGCGCCGCCGATTTCCGCGCCGCTCGGGCCGATGTTGACGTTGGCAATGCCGCAGTCGCTGCCGACCGCCGACATGAACTGCTCGGCTTCGCGCACATCGGTGGTGAAGATGCATGACGACAGGCCTTGCGGCACGGCGTTGTTCAGGCGCAGGGCTTCGGCGAAGTCGCTGTAGCCGACCACGTACAGGATCGGCGCGAAGGTCTCAGTGCAGACCACGTCGCTTTGCTCCGGCATTTCCACAATCGCCGGCGACACGTAGTAGGCATTCGGGAATTTGTCTTCCAGCTGACGCTTGCCGCCGAACACCTTGCCGCCTTCGCTCAGGGCCTGCTCCAGCGCATCCTGCATCGCGTCGAAGCCGTGCTTGTCGATCAGCGGGCCGATCAGGTTGCCTTCCAGCGGGTGGCCGATGCGTACCTTGGAATAGGCGGCCTTGAGGCGCGTGACGATTTCTTCCTTGACCGACTCATGGGCAATCAACCGGCGCAGCGTGGTGCAACGCTGCCCGGCGGTGCCGACGGCGCTGAACAGGATGGCGCGCACCGCCATGTCCAGGTCGGCGCTTGGGCCGAGGATCATCGCGTTGTTGCCGCCCAGCTCGAGGATGCTGCGGGCAAAGCGCGCGGCGACTTTCGGCGCCACTTCACGGCCCATGCGCGTACTGCCGGTGGCGCTGATCAGTGCGACACGCGGGTCATCCACCAACGCGGCACCGGCATCGCGGCCACCGATGATCACCTGGCTCAGGTATTGCGGCGCATCGTTGAATTTTTTCAGCACGCGCTCGAACAGCGCCTGGCAGGCCAGGGCGGTGAGCGGGGTCTTTTCCGACGGCTTCCAGATCACGGCGTTGCCGCACACCAGGGCCAGGGTGGTGTTCCACGCCCACACGGCCACCGGAAAGTTGAACGCGCTGATCACACCGACCACGCCCAGCGGGTGCCAGGTTTCACGCATGTGGTGGCCCGGGCGCTCGGAGGCGATGGTCAAGCCATACAACTGGCGCGACAGGCCGACGGCGAAGTCGCAGATGTCGATCATTTCCTGCACTTCACCCAGGCCTTCCTGAGTGATCTTGCCGGCTTCCCAGGAGACCAGCTCGCCCAGGTCGGCCTTGTACTCGCGCAACACGTCGCCGAACTGGCGCACCAACTCGCCGCGACGCGGTGCCGGCACCTTGCGCCAGGCCTCGAATGCATGCTCGGCGCGACTGACCTGTTGCTCCACCTCGGCGGCGCCTTCCCAGTTCACACTGCCGATACGGCTGCCATCGATCGGCGAATGCACGGGTTGTTTCCCCGCTTGGTACAGCGCCGGGTTTACCCCGAGACGATCAAGCAATGCAGCAACCATGGGTCACTCCTTCAATCTATACAGAAAAAATTGCGCCGCGGCCCGCACGGCGATCCAGGGCTTATTTGTAGCTGGCCCAAGACTTGCCAACAAACGACGATTAGGCGAGATATCATTCCGTTTATTCATGCAAAGCATAAAAAGAGGCATGCCGTGCTGAACAAAAGACATTTGCCCTCGATCACTGCCCTGCAGTGTTTCGAAGCCGCCACCCGCCACCTGAGCTTCACCCGCGCCGCCGAGGAGCTGAACCTCACGCAAAGCGCGGTGAGCAAACAGGTGGCGCAACTGGAAGAACTGCTGCAGCACCTGCTGTTTCGCCGGGTACGCCGACGCTTGCAGATGACCCCGGCGGGCGATTTGTATTTGGTGGAAGTGCGCAAAATCCTCACCCAGGTGGAGATGTCCACCCATTACCTGCGCTCCTACGGTGGCGAGACCGAAGTATTACGCGTGTCTACGCCCTACACCTTCGGCGCGCGCTGGCTGGTGCCGCGCCTCAAGGGCTGGCGCTTGCGTCATCCGCAAATCCACCTGGACCTGTGCAACGAACAGGAACCGGACGAGCTGCTGCAAGGCAAGGCCGACATGGCGTTCTACTTCGGCCAAGGCTCACGCCCCGGCACCGAGAGCCTGAAACTGTTCAGTGAAGAACTGATCCCGGTGTGCGCCCCGGAAAGCCTGCCCGCGCAGCCGTTCACCGACCCCACGCAACTGAGCAACCTGGTCCTGCTGCAAAACGCCTCGCGCCCCCAGGGCTGGCATGACTGGTTCGCCGACCAGGGGTTTCACACCGAGCACAGCTATCACGGGCCACGTTTCGACACGTTCTATATGTGCATTCGGGCGGCGCAGGTGGGCTGTGGCGTGGCGTTGCTACCGCGCTTCCTGGTGGAGGAGGAACTGGCCGACGGCAAGCTGGTGATCCCTTGGCAGCATGCAATGCCGAGCCAGGATGCGTATTACCTGGCGTACCCCGAGCATTCGGCGGAGGTGCCCAAGGTGCGGGAGTTTGTGAAGTGGATGATGGAGCAGGTTATTTAGTGCCTGGAATACCGCTATCGGGGGCAAGCCCCCTCCCACATTTGAAATGCATTCCAACCTGTGGGAGGGGCGGTGCGACGATTCGACTTGCCCCCGATAGGGCCAGTGGCCTCACTGAAAAAATCACTGGCAAAACCCCACAGGTCTATGCGCCACTAGCCCCCTTCCTTTCTTGTGCGTAAAGGCCGGCGCCCATCGCCGTCCTGTCTGGAGATTCCCGTTATGAGCGAGAGTGTGTTTGCCGATCGCATCGTGCAGAACCTGCTCGACACCGACTTCTACAAGCTGACCATGATGCAGGCGGTGCTGCACAACTACCCCAATGTGGAAGTTGAATGGGAGTTTCGTTGCCGCAACAGTGAAGACCTGCGCCCATACCTGGCGGAGATCCGTTACCAGTTCGAGCGCCTCGCCGAGTTGAGCCTGAGCGCGGACCAACTGAGTTTCCTGGAGCGCATCAGCTTCATGAAGCCGGATTTTTTGCGCTTTCTCGGCTTGTTCCGCTTCAACCTGCGCTATGTCCACACCGGCATCGAAAACGGCGAGCTGTTTATCCGCCTGCGCGGGCCGTGGCTGCATGTGATCCTGTTTGAAGTGCCGATGCTCGCCATCATCAGCGAAGTGCGCAACCGCTACCGCTACCAGACCGTGGTCCTCGAACAGGCCCGCGAGCAGTTGTACCGCAAGTTCGACTGGCTGATCGCAAACGCCAGCAGCGACGAGCTCGCCGAGCTGCAGGTGGCGGACTTCGGCACTCGCCGACGCTTCTCCTACCGCGTGCAGGAAGAAGTGGTGAGCGTGCTCAAGCACGACTTCCCCGGCCGGTTTGTCGGCACCAGCAACGTCCACCTGGCTCGCGAGTTCGATATGAAACCGCTGGGCACCATGGCCCATGAATGGATCATGGCCCACCAGCAACTCGGCCCGCGCCTGATCGACAGCCAGATCGCCGCCCTCGACTGCTGGGTCCGCGAATACCGCGGCCTGCTGGGTATCGCCCTGACCGATTGCATCACCACCGACGCCTTCCTCAGCGACTTCGACTTGTACTTCGCCAAGCTGTTCGACGGCCTGCGCCACGATTCCGGTGACCCGGTGCTGTGGGCGGAAAAAGCCATCGCCCACTATCACAAGCTGGGCATCGAGCCGATGAGCAAGACCCTGGTGTTCTCCGACAGCCTGTCGCTGCCCAAGGCCCTGGAGATATTCCGGGCGCTGCGTGGTCGGATCAATGTGAGCTTTGGCATCGGCACCAACCTGACCTGCGATATTCCAGGTGTGGAACCGATGAGCATTGTGCTTAAAATGACGGCCTGCAATGGCCAGCCCGTCGCGAAGATCTCCGATGAAGCGGGCAAGACCCACTGCACGGACCCGAATTTCGTCGCCTATTTGCGACACGTTTTCAAAGTACCTGCCCTTTCCAGCAAGGAGTGAATCATGCAAGCCGTACAGCGTGAGATTGCGCAGCAGCTCAAGGTTCAAGCGCCGTTCAAAGACCAGGCCGCCCTTGAGGCCGAAATCGCCCGGCGCGTGACCTTTATCCAGGACTGCCTGCGCAATTCAGGGCTCAAGACATTGGTGTTGGGCATCAGCGGTGGCGTCGACTCCCTGACCGCAGGCCTGCTCGCCCAACGCGCCATGCAGGAGCTGCGCTCCAGCACCGGCGACGAGGCCTATCGTTTTATCGCGGTGCGCCTGCCCTACGAAACCCAGTTCGATGAAATCGACGCCCAGGCCGCGGTGGACTTTATCGAGCCGGATGAGCGCCACACCGTGAACATCGGCCCAGCGGTGAAATCCCTGGCCAATGAAGTGGCGGCATTTGAAGGCAAGGCGGCGGTGTCCCGCGATTTTGTGCTGGGCAACACCAAGGCGCGCATGCGGATGGTCGCGCAGTACACCATCGCCGGCGCGGCCAGCGGCCTGGTGATCGGCACCGACCATGCGGCGGAAGCGGTGATGGGCTTTTTCACCAAGTTCGGTGATGGCGCCTGCGATCTGGCACCGTTGAGCGGGCTGGTGAAGAACCAGGTGCGATCGATTGCGCGGCACTTCGGTGCGCCGGAGTCGCTGGTGGAGAAAATCCCGACCGCCGACCTGGAAGACCTCTCGCCGGGCAAGCCGGACGAGGCGTCACATGGCGTGACCTATGCCGAGATCGATGCGTTCCTGCACGGCGAGCCGGTGCGGGAAGAAGCGTTCAGGATCATTTGCGAGACGTATCGCAAGACCGAGCACAAGCGGGTCATGCCGTTTGCGCCGTGAGGTGAACCAGATAGTGTTGTGTTGATTGTGAGGTAGCCATCGGGGGCAAGCCCTCTCCCACAGTTGACCGAGTTCCCATATGAGAATGCGGTCGAATGTGGGAGGGGGCTTGCCCCCGATGAACGATAATGCGGTCTTACTTGACGACCACAGTGCCTTTCATCATCGAGATGTGGCCTGGGAACGAGCAGAAGAACGCATAGTCAGTGCCCGCTTTCAGCTTGGACACATCGAAGGTCACCGCGTCTTTCTCGCCAGCGCCAATGACTTTGGTGTGGGCGATGATGCGCTCGTCGCCGTCTTTCAGGTAGTTCTTGTCGAGGCCGGCAGCCATGCCATCGGTCGCGACCGGTTGCATGTCGGCTGCGCTGGTCAGCACCCAGTTATGGCCCATGACGTTTTTCGGCAAGCTGCCGGAGTGAGTCAACTCGACGGTGAACGTCTTGCAGCTCTTGTCGATCACGATTTCCTTGGTGTTGTAGGACATCTGGTCGGTAGAGTCGACGGTGACCTTGCACTCTGCAGCAAGCAACTGGCCACTTGCCAGAGTCAGCAGGGAAACAGCAACGAGTTTGGCAAACATGTGATTCTCCAAGGCAGGGTTTAAACAACGCATAGTGCGACAAGGGTGCCCGAGGCGGGCAGAAAGTCTTATGACCTGAATCAACAAATTGTATACAACTTTAGGCTATCAGACTTATCGATACAATCAACCAGCCAAAGTGCCACGCCCCGCCTATGATCGGTCCATCACCCACTGGAGTCCGGACCATGCACCTCAATCATCTGTTCAGCGGTCTGTTGGCCGCATACGCCTGCGGTAAGTGAAGGCCAAGCGCGCCGCTAAGCTGCTACCATAGCGACCCAAGGCAGCTGCGCGCCGCCCACCCTCACCTTCGACCCTAGAGGATCGCCCATGGCCAAACCTAATTACTCCTTCGCCAAACGTCAAAGAGACTTGGCCAAGGAACAGAAGAAAGAGGAAAAGCTGCAACGCAAGAAAGCCGCTGCAGACGAAGAGACCGGCGCACTGAACCCGGATGCGGAAGGCGAAGTGGCAACCGACGACACCGAGACACCGAAAGACCCGGCCGAGTAAGCATCACTGTAGGAGCGAGCGTGCTCGCGAAGTGCGTTAACGATAACGCGGGGTGCCTGGTTCAACGCGGCGCCCTCGGTTTTTTCGCGAGCAAGCTCGCTCCTACAAGAGCGGCATCACCGTCACCCGCACTTCCGGGTCATGGCTGCCTCCCCCCAGAATCACCCCACGCAACGGCGAAACATCGGAGAAATCCCGGCCCCAGGCCAGGGTGATGTGTTCCAGTGCCGGCTGCACATTGTTGGTCGGATCAAAATCCACCCAGCCCGACATCGGGCAGTACACCGAAATCCACGCATGGGACGCATCGGCGCCGATCAGCCGTGGCTGGCCGGGCGGCGGCTGGGTCAGCAGGTAGCCGCTGATATAGCGCGCCGCCAGGCCCCGTGAGCGCAGGCAGGCGAGCATCAGGTGAGCGAAGTCCTGGCACACCCCGCGACGGCGCTCCAGCACCTCCACCAGCGGCGTGGCGACCTGGGTGGCTTCGGCATCGAAGGTGAATTCGCCGAAGATTTTTTCCATCAGGGCCTGAGCGCCCAGCAACAGCGGACGCCCGGGCGGGAAACAGCTTTCGGAGAACTCGACGAAGGTTTTCTTCAGATGCACGTAGGGCGATTCGAAGCGAAAGCGACAGGCTTCGATCAACGCCGGTGACAGCGGTTGGCTGCTGTAGGTCAGGCTGTCGCGAGTCTGGTCCCAGGCCGGCGACTGTTGGAAATCCAGCAGCGGCCGCGCCAGCACTTCCACGGTCAGCCCGGCATTCACCAACAATTCATCATGGGGCCGCTCGAACGCCAGGCGGGTGATCGGGTTGCCGAACACGTCCAGCTCATCGCGGCGCGAGGACGGCAACGGGCTGATATCCAGTTGCTGCGAGGTGCAGCGCTGCCAGGCACATGGCCGTGGCCACAGATGCGCCAACTGCTGGGCCAGGGACACCGGGCTGTCGTAGTGGTAATGGGTATCGTGAAAAATCTGATAGCGCGCACTCATCACACCGACACCGTTTGTTGGCTGACATCATCCACATGGGCAAAATGGCGCAAGGCCAGGCGATCCGACACTTGCCCACTCTCATCGGCGACCGCTTGCAGCAGGTCGGCCAGGCCGTCCAGCGCGGCACGCACGCTGGCCTCGCCAAACAGCGGGTTCTCCAGGCAACCCAGGTCGAACCGCGCAAGGCGCTCGACCAACGGCGCCAGGCCGGTTTCCCGGGGCACCGCGAAATCATCGTTGAGACGACGCAAGGTGCGGCTCACCAGCTTCAACTGGAACAACACGGCGTGGGGGTTCTGCTCATCCAGCAGCAACAGGTCGAGCACCGGAATCAGTTGCGGCACCGCCAGGTAGCGCGAGCGGTAGGTGATGCTGCTGTTGCCCAGTTCCAGCAACCATTCCAGCCCGGCCTGATCGAACACCGCCACGCCGCGCAGGAACGCCGCGAGGCTGCTGCTGAGAAACTGCAGGCGCTCGATGCGCCGGCCCATCATCAGAAAGCGCCAGCCTTCGTCGCGGGTCATGTCGTCCAGGGCAAACCCGGACAGCGCCGCCAGGGACATCACCAGGCGGTTGAGGAAGTCCAGCAACTCGCCAAAGTCGGGGCTTTCGCTCTCCAGTTCCAGCGCTTCGCGTTGCAGCTCCACCAGGGCCTGCCAGTTCTCTCGGGACAACTTGCCGCGCACCTGGGACGCCGCCCACTGCAAGCGCTGCAGGTTGGCGCGCAGGCTCGACGGCCAGTCGTCGCCAAGCAAGGCCGCGAGCAGGCGTTCGGGCAACTCGCCCTCCTCCGGCAACAGGCGCAGGTTTTCGCCCAGTTCGACCGCCGCCTGCAACGCCAGCGGATCGTCGCCGTCGACATAGCGCGCCAACACGATGCGCAGCCAGCGCGCGCTGTCATCGCAGCGTTCGCAATAACGGCCAAACCAAAACAGGTTTTCCACCACCCGCGACGGCAGATAAGGGTCGCGGCGCACCAGGTCATGGGCGCCGATCGGCCGCTGCGCGCGCCACTGCTCGCCGCCGGCGGCGCGTTCGCCGAGCACCCAGGTGTCCTTGCTCGCGCCGCCGCGTTGCATCGACACCACCTCGGCATCGGCCTCGGCAGCCACGCGGGTCAGACCGCCGGGCAATACCCGGTAACCGTCGGCGCTGGCCACGGCGTAGACGCGCATGCCGATGGCGCGGTGTTGCAGGTGGTCTTCGACGGTGTGCCACACCGGCGCCTGGGACAGCTGCGCCAGCTCCTGGGCGACATACGCGTAAGGCCGCGCGCGCATGCGCTCGGCCAGGGCCTCGCGTTGTGCGTCGTTCAAGTCACGGCCGAAGACCGGGTTGAAGCTCTGTGACGGAAATGCCGGCTTGATCAGCAGCTCGGGCAGTTTCTCCAGGGCTTCGGCAAGCACCGGCGCTTCGCCGCACCACCACGTCGCAATGGACGGCAGGAGCAGTTCTTCGCCAAACAAAAATTCGTTGATCTTCGGCAGAAAGCCCAGCAGGCCGGGGGATTCCAGCACACCGCTGCCCAGGGCATTGGCCACCAGCACGTTGCCTTGGCGCGCGGCGTCGAGCAGGCCGGGCACGCCGAGGGCCGAGTCGGTGCGCAGTTCGAGGGGGTCGCAGAAGTCGTCGTCGAGGCGGCGCATGATCGCGTGTACCCGACGCAGGCCACTGAGGGTTTTCAGGAACACCGTGCTGTCGCGCACCGTGAGGTCGCCGCCTTCCACCAGCGGGTAGCCGAGCTGACGGGCGAGGTACAGGTGTTCGAAATAGCTTTCGTTGAAACGCCCAGGCGTGAGCAGCACGATCAACGGCGGCTGACTATCGCTGGGCGCCTGGCGCGCCAGGGTTTCCTGCAGGGTGCGAAAGAAACCGGTGAGGTGCTGCACCTGCAGGTCGCGGTACAGATCCGGAAAGGCGCGGGACACAATGGTGCGGTTTTCCAGCGCATAACCGGCGCCTGAAGGGGCCTGGGTGCGGTCGGCAGTGACCCACCAGCGGCCATCCGGGGTGCGCGCCAGATCGACGGCGTACAGGTGCAAGAACGTACCGTCGGGCGGCTGGATGCCCTGGCACGGCCACAGAAAATTGTTATGCCCGAACACCAGTTCGGCCGGCAGCAGGCCTTCCTTGATCAGGCGTTGCGGGCCGTAGAGGTCTGCCAGCACCGCGTTGAGCAGCCGCGCACGCTGGGCGATACCGGCCGACAGGTGCTGCCATTCATCGGCCGCCAGCACATGGGGCAGCAGGTCCAGTTCCCACGGGCGATCAGCGCCCTTGGGGTCGGCGTAGACGTTGTAGGTCACGCCGTTTTCCTGGATCTGCCGGGTCAGCAACGCCTGGCGCTGGGCCAGTTGCGCGGGGGTGCTGCGTTGCAGATGGTCGAGCAGGCGACGCCAATGGGCACGTACCGCGCCACTGTCGTCCAGCAGTTCGTGATAAGTGCCCGCGGTCAGCGGGTAACGGTCGAGCAAGTCGGACATGGAACGCTCGGCAGGGGCAAGGGGGCTCAGATTAACCTAACAAACACTGCAAATCCTTTGTGGGAGGGGGCTTGCTCCCGATTGCGGTGGGTCAGTCAACTCATGTATCGGCTGATTTACCGCAATCGGGAGCAAGCTCCCTCCCACATTTTGGCTTGCATTCAGTCATTTTTATTGGGGAAACGTCGCAGATCCAGGGTCATCGGTAATTCATCGTTCACCACTACGGTCGGAACCGGCTGCTTGCCCGGTGTATGACCCAGGCGGAAGAACCGCGCCATGCGCCGGCTCTCGGCTTCATTGGCATTCACCGGCAGGCTGTCGTAGTTACGCCCGCCCGGATGCGCCACATGATACTGGCAACCGCCCAGGGAGCGCTGCATCCAGGTGTCCAGCAGGTCGAACACCAACGGCGCGTGGACCGCGATGGTCGGCTGCAGGCAGTTGGCCGGTTGCCAGGCGCGATACCGCACGCCGGCGACGAACTCGCCGATGCGCCCGGTCGCTTGCAGCGGCACCGGGATGCCGTTGCAGGTGAGCAAATAGCGTTGCGGTGGCAGCCCGCTCAATTTCACCTGCAGGCGCTCCAGGGACGAATCCACATAACGCACCGTGCCGCCCACCGCGCCCTCCTCGCCCAGCACATGCCAGGGTTCCAGGGCCTGGCGCAGTTCCAGCTCGATACCGCTGACGGCGTAGTCGCCGACTTTGGGAAAGCGGAATTCCAGGTGCGCGGCAAACCATTCGGCGCGCAGCGGGTAGCCGGCGGCGTTGAGTTCGACGATCACGTCGGCAAAATCCTGCTCGATGAAGTGCGGCAACAGGAAACGGTCATGCAGCTCAGTGCCCCAGCGCGCCAGTTTCGGGGGCGCATAGGGTTCGCGCCAGAAGCGCGCCACCAGCGCGCGCAGCAGCAGTTGCTGGGTCAGGCTCATGCGCGCATGGGGCGGCATTTCAAAGGCGCGCAACTCCAGCAGGCCCAGGCGCCCGGTGGCGCCATCGGGCGAGTAGAGCTTATCGATACAGAATTCGGCGCGGTGGGTGTTGCCCGTCACGTCGATCAGCAGATTGCGCAGCAGGCGGTCGACCAGCCACGGCGGGCACTCTTCGCCTGGCGCGGGCATTTGCGCGAAGGCGATTTCCAGCTCATACAGCGCATCGTTACGCGCTTCATCGACCCGGGGCGCCTGGGACGTCGGGCCGATGAACAAGCCGGAAAACAGGTAGGACAATGACGGATGGTTGTGCCAGTAGCTGATCAAACTGCGCAGCAGATCGGGACGCCGCAGGAACGGTGAGTCCTTGGGTGTCGCGCCGCCCAGCACGAAGTGGTTACCGCCGCCGGTACCAGTGTGGCGCCCGTCGATCATGAACTTTTCGGTGGTCAGGCGGGTTTGCCGCGCCTCTTCGTAGAGGAATTCGGTGCGTTCCACCAACTCGTCCCAGGTGGCGGACGGCTGCACGTTGACCTCGATCACACCCGGGTCGGGCGTGACCCGGAAGTTGCTCAGACGGTAATCCGCCGGCGGCTCGTAGCCCTCCAGCAGCACCGGGCAGTGCAGCTCTTCGGCGGTGGCTTCGATGGCGGCCACCAGCTCCAGGTAGTCCTCGACGAGCTCCAGCGGCGGCATGAACAGATACAGGCGGCCTTCGCGCGCTTCGGCGCACAGTGCGGTGCGGGTCAGCCAGTCGGCGGACTCGTCGATCTTCGGCAGGCGCTCAACGCTCGGCGCCGCTTCGCCATGGCGTTGCAATTGCGCCGTGCTCGGCAGCTCGGGCAAGTCCTGGTTGGGGTCGGTCGGGTGGACAAACGGGTACTCTGCCGCCGTCACCCAGGGCTGCGAGGCCAGCGGCAGGCGATAACCCAGCGGCGAATCCCCCGGCACCAGTCGGCAGTGATTGTCGCGCAGGTACCAGCGCCCACTCTGCCAGCGGTCATTGGCAGCGGTGCGCGCCAGCGGCAGCACTTGGCCGATGACCTTGTCCAGGCCCTGGCTGAACACTTTGCGCAGACGCTCGCGTTCCAGCTCATCGCTCAGGCGCGGGTCGAGGGCGGTGACGTTTTGCGGCAGCGCGCCTTCGCGCCACAGGTAGTAGAAGTTGTCTTCAAAGGCCGGAAACACAAAGCGCGCCGGCAACTTCAGGCGCTCGGCAACACTGCCCAGGAAACGCCCGGCCAGCACGCCGTCGGCGCCGTAGTCCTGTTGCTCATCGGCGATCAGCGCGCTGTTGTGCCAAATCGGCTCGCCATCGCGGCGCCAGTAACAGTTGAGCGACCAGCGCGGCAGTTGCTCGCCGGGGTACCACTTGCCCTGGCCGAAATGCACCAGGCCCTTGGGCGCGTAGTGCTTGCGCATGCGCTGGAACAGCTCGGCCGACAGGCGACGCTTGTCCGGCCCCAGGGCAGCGGTGTTCCACTCGGCGCCGTCGGGGTCGTCGATGGAGACGAAGGTCGGTTCGCCGCCCATGGTCAGGCGCACGTCGTCCGCCAGCAGGTCGCCATCGATCTGCCGCCCCAGGGCCTGGATCGCCAGCCACTGTTCTTCGGTGTAGGGCTTGGTTACCCGTGGCGCTTCCCAGATGCGCTCTACCGACATCTCGTGGGTGAATTCGCACTCGCACGGCTCCACCAGGCCACTGATCGGCGCGGCAGACGATGGATCGGGACTACAGGCCAACGGAATATGGCCTTCACCGGCGAATAACCCGGAGGTGGCATCCAGGCCGATCCAGCCGGCGCCGGGCAAATACACTTCGCACCAGGCGTGCAGGTCGGTGAAGTCCACCTCGGTGCCGGACGGGCCATCGAGGGCTTTGACGTCGGCGGTGAGCTGAATCAGATAGCCGGACACAAACCGCGCCGCCAGCCCCAGGTTGCGCAGCAATTGCACCAGCAGCCAAGCCGAATCGCGGCACGAGCCGGAGGCATTTTCCAGGGTGAACTCCGGGGTCTGCACGCCGGGTTCCATGCGGATCAGGTAACCGATATCGGCGGCCAGGCGTTGGTTGAGGCCCACCAGGAAATCCACGGCCGGCAGCGGCGTGCGGTCGATACCCGCCAGGTAAGCGGCGAACCTCGGCGTCAGCGGCAAGGTTTCCAGGTACGGCGCCAGCTCGCGCTGCTCGTCGGCGGCGTAGCGAAACGGGATTTTTTCCGCGTAGGGTTCAAGGAAAAAATCGAACGGGTTGAACACCGCCATCTCGGCGACCAGGTCGACTTCGATACGCAGTTCGTCAGTCTTTTCCGGGAACACCAGGCGCGCCAGGTAATTACCCTGAGGGTCCTGCTGCCAATTGATGAAATGCTGCTCGGGCAGCACTTTCAGTGCGTAGGACAAAATCCGCGTGCGGCTATGGGCCGCCGGGCGCAAACGCACGATCTGTGGGCCGAGTTCGACAGCGCGGTCGTAGCGGTAATGCGTAACGTGGTGCAACGCGACATGAATCGACACGGCGGCCTCCTGCAAGCCAGGGCATGGACACAACGCGCGCAAGACTTATGCCAGAGCGGCAGTCATTGCGCTTTATCGTAAGACCCGGTGCAGTACAGCACCAAAACGGCGCCAACGTTGGTGCAATGGTGCAAGAGCTGCACATATATGTGGCGGGGAGTGGGTGGGGCGGTATCGGTTTTGGGGGCGGGGTGGGGAATTACCTCGATTTCTTTATTCTGATTATTGCGCGCTCGTGTTTACGCCGCTTTTCAATGGCCACCCTTACCTTCCCGCGCATATGGCGAAGTTCTACGCATTTGGCACGCAGTTCCCGGTGGCGTTTGCTGCGAAGCAGCAGCAGGCCGAGTACCGGCCAAAAGAAGCATTCCGCGTAAATGAATGGGTTCGGTGAAAAATGAAAACCTGGCACAGCGACCAACAGGCAGGCGATGAAAAGGCCATACATGCCCCAGACCCACTTAGGTCGCCCGTAGGCGATCATGAAATTGCAGTGGGTGATAAACCAGGCCAAGAGCACGCCGGCACTTTTAGCAGCCGCGTTCGATAACGATGGAAAATAATAGTTTTCCACCAGCACAACAACAGAAGAACTGCCGAAGATGCCCGCTAAAATTACGCCGATAAACACGGGAAAGTAGCGCAAAAGAAAAGGGCGCACCGGTATGAGAGGTTTCCGTCCGAGAAGTCTCACTCTGATATATCCTCATACAGCCCAACCGCGACGATCCGGATGTTCCCGAACAGTAAGTTGTCGGGAATGAGGCAACGCTCCCAATTAATCAAAGCAAAATCACCTTTTTTGTAGCCTGTCAGCAATTTTCTGTATCCGTTTTCGCCTAAAACGAAGTTCAACAAGCTTCCCACGCATCTCACGATGACGCTTGCTGTTGAGAATCAGCAGACCAAGCAATGGCCAAAACAAACTTTCGGCATAGATGAACAGATGAGGGGAATAACGAATGGCCGGAAGAGCGGTAACCAGGCAGGCTCCAAAATAGACAACCATGACCCACACCCAGTCTCGTCGCCCACGGACAATCATAATGTTGCTAAGACTCAAGGCGCATGCCAGAACGACACATGCCCACCACGCTACTTGTGCCGAAATAGCTAAAGAAATGGCTTTGAGATAGTAATTTTGCACTACCACCACTACGGAAGATCCAGCAAAAATGCTTGAAAAAATCCCCCCGAGAAACACGGGTAAATAACGCTTGAGAAAAGGGCGAAGGGGCAGCAGCAATATCACTCGGTCATCTCCTCATAAATTCCGACCGCGACAGTGCGAATATTCCCAGACATCGAACTGCTAGCAACCCCTAAGGCAGCACCTAGAGCGTCTTGAATCTGCAAAACAGTGCCCTGTTTTACTTCTGCGGGCGTAAAACGCTTTGGCATTTTTCCAGCGAGTTGCTTCAACCTGATCATTTTCCGGGTCATTTCCGGGTGCCGAATACTCAACAACTCCTGGGTCAACTTTGCTCGCTCTTGACGACTCAGTCCTTTCAACACCTGCGGCAAAGTTTTTCCGGTAGATTTTCTTGTCGCATTAACCAGTCGTATAGTTGCCAGTGCCGAGACACTAGCGCCCAGTAGCGAAACAGCGTCCAAACCAATCGTCACAGCCTGATACCATGGCTCGCTATCCAGAGCATCGTTAAGAGCCGGGTCAATAATTTCGTTGCGAGTCCTCTGGCCGCCAACTAAGCACTGAATTGAACTGGCTGTTGCTGATGTAAAGCTTATCGCAGCTACCACCCCAGTAACCCCAAAGCTGAACGGACTGAGCGCCGATCCACTCAGTACCACGATCCAACTGATTACCGCAGAAGTACACGCCAAAGCTGTATTCACCGCCTCAAACGCCACCTGCGACTCTCGCGGCTCATTCGCCAGTTGCCGAGCGAACTCCACCCGCCCGACATAGCTGGGCGCCTCGCGCAAAATCACATTCTTCGGCGCGATACTGCAAATCGGCTGAAATTCACGCAGCACAACCATCCGTAGCTGCGCGTCGATGTACACCACGCCGGCACCGACGATGGCCGGATCAGCATCAATCGCCGCAAATAACTTGCGCAGATCAATACTGCTTTCCAGCCGCTGCCGCGTCATGTAATTGGGACTGAGGAAACTGTCTCTGAATACGCTGGAAGTCATCCCTTTACTCCTGAGGTTCACAAGAGCGCAGAGGGTAAAGACTGCCTATCCCCGAAAAATGTCAGAAGCTTCGTTTTATCCGGACAGGCACTTCCTGATCGTGATGCCGCCCCTTGTAAGCCATATCCCGAATAAGAAAAAGTACGCCCCGCGCCACTACCGGCGCACACCAAAACAGGGAGTGACAATGGCAACTGATATGTTTTTGAAGCTGGGGGACATCAAGGGCGAGTCCAAAGACCAGGCTCATCGCGACGAAATCGAGATCAGCCGATGGGTCTGGGGCATGTCCCAGACCGGTTCGATGCATACCGGCAGCGGCGGCGGTGCCGGCAAGGTCAATATTGAAAACCTGTCTGTCTCCAAGGTCATGGACAAGTCTTCACCCAACCTGATGATGGCCTGCTCCACCGGCAAGCATTACCCGGAGGCACGGTTGGTGGTGCGCAAGGCCGGTGGCAGCAATGCCGTGGAGTATCTGGTGATCACGCTGAAGGAAGTGATGGTCACGTCCTACCAAACCGACGCGGTGACCAGCAGCGATGTGCTGACTGAGGTGATAGCCCTGAACTTCGCCACGGTCGAAGTCAGCTACCAGCCGCAGAAATCCGACGGCGGCAAGGACGGCGGCGCCGTCAAATACGGCTGGAACATTCGCCAGAACGTCAAAATCTGAAACCACGTGCCGAGGCTACAGCCCCGCCTTGGCCGCCTCCCGCAACCGCCGCACTTCAACCAACTTCTTGACCATCGACCGATAGCCCTTGCTGTTGATCAGCAACAACCCCAGCAATGGCCAGAACAGGCTTTCACTGTAGATAAACCAGTGCGGCCGATAGAGCAGTGTCGGCAGCACGACCAACAGGCACACCGCAAAAAACGCCACCATCGCCCACACGGCCCAGGCTCGGCCGCGCACCACCAGGAAGTTGCTGTTGGCCACGAACAGTGCGGCGGCTATCACCACGAACCAGGACACAGTGGCATTGGTTGCCATGGGCACGTCGGAAAAATAGGTGCTGGCCGCCAGGGAAATCGCCGCCGAACCGCCGAGGCAACCAGCGAGAATCACGCCGATGAATGCGGGAAAATGCTCCAGCAAAAACGGTTTAAGCGAAGGAACACCACCCATCACTCGGCCTCTTCGTACAAGCCAATCGCGAAGGTCTTGGCCTGTTTGTAGTTATCCGAACGCTTCAAGCCCCAGACGCTCAGCCCCGCACTGAAGGCATCGCCCAATTGGACATAGGTGGCGTGCTTGAGCTGGGTCGGCGTAAAGCGTTTGGGCAACTCGCCGCTCAGTTGCAGCAGCTTGCGCATCTTGTTCGACATTTGCGGGTCGGCCACTTTCAGCAGCTCTTTGGTGAGTTTCTCCCGCTCCTGCCCGTTCAGGCCTTTGAGCACCTGACGCAGGCTTTTACCCGTGGCCGCACGAGTGACGTTGACCAGCTTGACTGTCGTCAGCGCCGAGGCGCCCACGCCGACCAAGGCGGCACCGTCGAGGACTTTGGTCGCCGTCTGGTACCACTCTTCGTTATCCAGGTAATCATTCATCGACGGGTTGACGATTTCGTTGCGCGTGCGGAACCCACCGACCAGGCACGACACGGTGCTCGCCGAGGCGGCGGTATAGCCGATGGCCGTCACGACCGTGCTGGCGCCGGCGGTGAACGGGATCGCGATAGTGCCGCTCAACACCACCAGCCAGCCAATGACCGCGCCACCGCAGGACAACGTGGTGTTGAAGGCTTCACTCACCAGTCGCGACTCGCGCGGGTTGTTCAACACTTGGTCGGCGAACTGCGCCGGGGCGATGTATTTCTGCGCCTCGCGCACAATGATGCGCTTGGGTCGAATGCTGCAGATCGGCTTGAACTCGCGCAGGGTCACGACGTTGAAGTCAGCATCGATATACACCACGCCCGCGCCGACGATGCCGGGGTCGGCGTCGATGATGGCAAACAGCCGAGGCAGGTCGACTTCACTCTCGATGCGCTGGCGCGCCATGAACTGCGAGCGATTGGAGTCCATGCCGATGTTGAGCAGGGGGTTGCTCATGGGGGTGTTCTTCCTTGAAAAGTTGGGGACTGGACTGACGCCATCGGGGGCAAGCCCCCTCCCACATTTGAAGTGTGAATACATTCAAAATGCGGGAGGGCCGGTGCGACGATTCGGCTTGCTCCCGATAGCGATTTAATGGCCGCCACCTTAACAAACAGACTCCCCACCGGCTAGAAAGCAAAACGCCAGCACGAGGCTGGCGTTTGGCATATTCAGGCAACGATCAACGCGGTACCACCGGCTTGCGGGCTGGCTTGCCACCCTTGCCCTTGGCCGCATCAGCGCGTTCCTTGGCGGCCTGCTTGTTGCGCGCCATGGCCGCGGCCTTGGCTTGCTCGCGCTTGTCCCACGGGTTGCTGCCGTCGCTGCCACGGGGCGGCAGGCCGGTGTGCTGGGTGAGGATCCTGGTGGTGGTTTCCTTGGCGACCTTGTGGCTGCCGGCCGGCGTCGAGTTCTTGCGACGCGCGCTCTGGTAGCTGTCGGTGGCCGGCTGGTGCAACGGGATCAGTTGATCCTTGCCCGGCCCGATCAGGTCGGCGCGGCCCATGCGGGTCAGTGCTTCGCGCAGCATCGGCCAGCCTTTCGGGTCGTGGTAGCGCAGGAACGCCTTGTGCAGACGGCGCTGTTCTTCGCTCTTGACGATGGTCACCGCGTCGCTCTTGTAGGTGACCTTGCGCAGCGGGTTCTTGCCCGAGTGGTACATCGCGGTGGCGGTGGCCATCGGCGACGGGTAGAACGCCTGCACCTGGTCGGCGCGGAAACCGTTGCCCTTGAGCCACAGGGCCAGGTTCATCATGTCTTCATCGGTGGTGCCAGGGTGGGCGGCGATGAAGTACGGGATCAGGTACTGTTCCTTGCCCGCTTCCTTGGTGTACTTCTCGAACATGCGCTTGAACTTGTCATAGCTGCCGATGCCCGGTTTCATCATCTGGTTGAGCGGACCTTCCTCAGTGTGTTCCGGCGCGATCTTCAGGTAACCACCGACGTGGTGGGTGACCAGTTCCTTCACATACTCCGGCGACTCAACGGCCAGGTCGTAGCGCAGGCCGGAGGCGATCAGGATCTTCTTCACACCCGGCAACGCACGGGCGCTGCGATACAACTGGATCAGCGACGAGTGGTCGGTGTTCAGGTTCGGGCAGATGCCAGGGAACACGCACGACGGCTTGCGGCACGCGGATTCGATTTCCGGGCTCTTGCAGGCGATGCGGTACATGTTCGCGGTCGGGCCGCCGAGGTCGGAAATCACGCCGGTGAAACCCGGAACCTTGTCGCGGATTTCTTCGATCTCGCGAATGATCGACTCTTCGGAACGGTTCTGGATGATGCGGCCTTCGTGCTCGGTGATCGAGCAGAAGGTACAGCCGCCGAAACAGCCACGCATGATGTTCACCGAGAAACGGATCATGTCGTAGGCCGGGATTTTTTCCTTGCCATACGCAGGGTGCGGGACACGTGCGTAAGGCATGCCAAACACGTAGTCCATTTCTTCGGTGGTCATCGGAATGGGCGGCGGGTTGAACCACACGTCCACTTCGCCGTGTTTCTGCACCAGGGCCCGGGCGTTGCCTGGGTTGGTTTCCAGGTGCAACACGCGGTTGGCGTGGGCATAAAGCACCGCGTCACCACGGACTTTTTCCACCGATGGCAGGCGGATCACGGTCTTCTCACGGGTCATGCGCGGGCTGGCCAGGATCTGCACGACCTTGGCTTCCTGCGGATCTTCAACCGGCCCCTTTTCCTGCTCGATGGCGCAGGCCTGGGTGTCCTGGGTATTCACGTATGGGTTGATGATCTTGTCGACCTTGCCCGGACGGTCGATACGGGTGGAGTCCACCTCATACCAGCCTTCGGGCGTATCACGGCGAATGAACGCGGTGCCGCGCACATCGGTGATGTCTTCGATCTTGTGGCCCCACGACAGGCGCTGGGCCACTTCGACGATGGCCCGCTCGGCGTTGCCGTACAGCAGGATGTCGGCGGTGGCGTCGATCAGGATCGAATTGCGCACCCGGTCCTGCCAGTAGTCGTAGTGGGCGATGCGGCGCAGGGACGCTTCGATGCCACCGAGCACGATCGGCACGTTCTTGTAGGCTTCCTTGCACCGCTGGCTGTACACCAGGCTCGCGCGGTCCGGGCGTTTGCCGGCCATGCCGCCAGGGGTGTAGGCGTCGTCGGAGCGGATTTTCTTGTCAGCGGTGTAGCGGTTGATCATCGAGTCCATGTTGCCGGCCGCGACGCCGAAGAACAGGTTCGGCTCGCCGAGCTTCATGAAGTCATCTTTGGACTGCCAGTTCGGCTGGGCAATGATCCCGACGCGGAAGCCCTGGGACTCCAGCAGCCGGCCGATGATCGCCATGCCGAACGACGGATGGTCAACGTAGGCATCACCGGTGACGATGATGATGTCGCAGGAATCCCAGCCAAGCTGATCCATCTCCTCCCTGCTCATCGGCAGGAATGGCGCAGGACCGAAACATTCGGCCCAGTACTTGGGATAGTCAAATAACGGCTTGGCTGTTTGCATGACGGTGACCGGTGTTGAGATGAAAAATCGCGGGCGCGGAATATAGCACAAATTTTGACCAATTCCGACGATAACAGTAGGAATTGAACAGAAGGATTATTCGTCGTCGTCGAAGTTGTAACTGCCCGGCGCAAGGTTCTCGAAACGCGTGTATTTACCGATGAACGCCAGGCGGATAAAGCCGATCGGGCCGTTCCGCTGCTTGCCGATGATGATTTCGGCAATGCCTTTGTGCTCGGTCTCCGGGTGATACACCTCGTCGCGGTAGACGAACATGATCACGTCGGCATCCTGCTCGATCGCTCCGGATTCACGCAAGTCGGAGTTCACCGGGCGCTTGTTGGGGCGTTGTTCCAGGGAACGGTTGAGCTGCGACAGCGCCACCACCGGGCAGTTGAATTCCTTGGCCAGGGCTTTCAAGGACCGGGAGATCTCGGAAATCTCGTTGGTCCGGTTGTCGCCGCTGGAACCCGGGATCTGCATCAGTTGCAGGTAGTCGATCATGATCAGGGCGATATCGCCGTGTTCACGCACCAGGCGGCGGGTACGCGCGCGCATCTCCGACGGGCTGATGCCGGCGGTGTCATCGATGAACAGCTTGCGGTCGTTGAGCAGGTTGACCGCCGAGGTCAGGCGCGGCCAATCGTCGTCTTCCAGGCGACCGGCACGCACTTTGGTCTGGTCGATACGGCCCAGGGACGAGAGCATCCGCATGATCAGCGATTCGCCTGGCATCTCCAGGGAGTACACCAGCACGGTCTTGTCACTGCGCAACACGGCGTTTTCCACCAGGTTCATCGCAAAGGTGGTTTTACCCATGGATGGACGGCCGGCGACGATGATCAGGTCGGACGGCTGCAGGCCGCTGGTCTTCTCGTCGAGGTCGGTGTAGCCGGTGGAGATGCCGGTGATGGCGTTGTCGGTGTTGAACAACGTATCGATGCGGTCGATGGCCTTGGTCAGCAGGTCGTTGACGCTGACCGGGCCGCCGGTTTTCGGCCGGGCTTCGGCGATCTGGAAGATCTGGCGCTCGGCCTCGTCAAGGATCTCGGCGGCGCTGCGACCTTCGGGGTTGAAGGCGCTGTCGGCGATTTCGGTGCTGATGCCGATCAACTGACGCAAGGTGGCGCGCTCGCGAACGATCTGGGCATACGCCTTGATGTTGGCGACGGACGGCGTGTTTTTGGCCAACTCACCGAGGTAGCCCAGGCCGCCGACCTGGGAGGTCTGGCCTTCCTTGTCCAGCTGCTCGGCCAGGGTCACCACGTCGATCGGTGAGTTCTGGTCGGCCAGCTTGGCGATGGCACGGAAGATCAGGCGGTGGTCATGACGATAGAAATCACCGTCCGAGACTTGATCCAGCACGCGTTCCCAGGCGTTGTTGTCCAGCATCAAACCACCGAGCACGGCCTGTTCGGCCTCGATGGAATGCGGCGGCACCTTCAGGGCAGCGGTTTGCAGATCGTATTGCTCAGGAGCTGAAATATCGTTCATGGCCACTTGGAATTAGGGGGTGTGTAAAAAACAAAAGGCACGACCTGTAAACAGGATCGTGCCCGATGTTAACCGCCTGGCACGCGAGGTGCCAGTCAGTTAGGTGCGACTTAAGCTGCTACCACGACAACGCGTACAGTGGCTTCAACTTCAGCGTGCAGGTGCACGGCTACGTCGAATTCACCTACGTTGCGGATGGTGCCGTTCGGCAGACGAACTTCGCTTTTCGCAACTTCAACGCCAGAGGCGGTCAGTGCGTCAGCGATGTCGTGGGTGCCGATCGAACCGAACAGCTTGCCTTCGTCACCGGCGGTGGCAGTGATAGTCACTTCCAGCTCAGCCAGTTGGGCAGCGCGAGTTTCGGCCGAAGCTTTTTTGTCTGCTGCTGCTTTTTCCAGCTCAGCACGACGCTCTTCAAACGCAGCCAGGTTGGCAGCGGTTGCAGCGGTGGCTTTGCCGTATGGCAGCAGGTAGTTACGACCGTAGCCGGCCTTAACGTTCACTTTGTCGCCCAGGTTGCCCAGGTTGGCGACTTTTTCCAGAAGGATCAGTTGCATGTGAAAATCCTCTAACTTTTAACCTTCACCGTTCGCGTTATCGGCGTCTTTCGGCGCCAGACGACCGCGAAAATCAATCAGGCCGTCGACAATGGCCAAAACCACGAGTAACGGATAGATCAGCTGCATGAACAGCATCAGCGTGACGTACAACCCCACCAGCCAGAACCTGGCCAGGCGCTTCTGCGCCACCAGCCCGTGAATCAGGGCCAGCCCGGAGAACACCAGCGGTACGCTGCAAAACAGCAATAACAAGGCCGCCTCTGGACCGAAGTTCGGTCCGACCACCATGCATGCCAGCAGCAACATCGCCGGGCCCGCGGGAATTCTGATACGGCGAAACTCGCGACCAAAACCACCCGGGTTGTACAACAACGCCTGCCAGTAACGCCCAAGCATCAGGCTCAGCACACTGACAATCTGCAACACCACCGCCATCAGGCCGATCAGGGCCGGTGCTATCAGCGCCGCAAGGCGCGCTCGCTCGTCTACCGACAATTGCTGGTAGAGCTCCCCGAGAGCCAGCGGCAGGACCTTGACGATCTCTTGCGCCAGCGCCTCGATTTGCGGGTGGAAAGCCGCGCCGAGCAACACTGAAAACACCAACCCCAATGCCACGCTGACCAGCAGCGTGCGGACCCAGGACTCACTTGCGCGTAAAACCAACGCAAGGCTCGACGACCCCAGCAGCACCATAAGCACTTTGGGTTCGCCCAATTGCAGCCACCAGATCAAGGCAGCCAGCAACCCCAGGGCCAGGACGCCAACGGCATCCTGCAAACCGCGCCGCAGAAGCACAAGGCATCCCGCGGCAGCACCCAACCAATACAACAACGGCAATGCTGCACATCCAGCCACTACCAGAGTGGCCTGCACGCGACCGCGCATGATGAACTCAGCTAAGGCGCGCATGCATTCAATCCCTTACTACTTGTCGACTGCCCGGTCTCAGCGGCCGTGGCTGTCGGTGTAGGCCAGCAGGGCCAGGAAGCGGGCGCGCTTGATAGCGGTGGCCAGCTGACGCTGATAACGTGCTTTGGTACCGGTGATACGGCTTGGAACGATTTTGCCGGTCTCGGATACGTAGGCTTTCAGAGTGTTGAGATCTTTGTAATCGATCTCTTTCACGTCTTCAGCGGTGAAGCGGCAGAATTTACGACGACGGAAGAAACGTGCCATTTGATAGGCTCCTTAAAAGGTCCGTGGATTACTCGTCAGCGTTATCGCTGTTGTCGCTGTCATCACTATCAGCGCTTTCAGCGCCTTCGTGCTCAGGACGGTCGCGACGCTCACGGCGCTCACTGCGGTTTTCTTCAGCCTTGAGCATCTCGGATTGGCCGGTAACGGCTTCTTCGCGACGGATGACCAGGTTACGGATCACAGCATCGTTGTAGCGGAAGTTGTCTTCCAGCTCGGCCAGGGCCTTGCCAGTGCATTCAACGTTCAGCATCACGTAGTGAGCCTTGTGAACATTGTTGATTGCGTAGGCCAGTTGACGACGGCCCCAATCTTCCAGACGGTGGATTTTGCCGCCGTCTTCTTCGATCAGCTTGGTGTAACGCTCTACCATGCCGCCGACTTGCTCGCTTTGATCCGGGTGGACCAAAAAGATGATTTCGTAATGACGCATGAATGCTCCTTACGGGTTGTAGCCTGCCGCTCAAAAACGGTCAGACAAGGAGTGAATGACACTTATGGATCTTGCCGCAGGGAGGCACATCGGTGCCTGCCAGGAAGGCAAGGGGCGCAATTGTAGAGAAGGGGGAGGAAGGGCGCAAGGTGATTGGTGATTATTTGAACAATCTTCCAGACACCACAAAACAAAAGTGGGAGAGGGCTTGCCCCCTCCCACATTTTGCATCTATGCCAGGCCCGACATTACTTCTTGGTCTTGGCCTTCGCACCGCGCTGGCGCTGGGCTTCGAACAGACACACGCCGGTAGCGACCGACACGTTGAGACTGCTGACGCTGCCAGCCATCGGCAGATGAACCAGATAATCGCAATGCTCGCGGGTCAGGCGACGCATGCCTTTGCCTTCGGCGCCCATGATCAGGATGGTCGGGCCGGTGAGATCCTGGTCATAAATGCTGACCTCGGCCTCCCCCGCCGTGCCCACGACCCACAGGCCGCGCTGCTGGAGTTTCTCCAGGGTGCGCGCGAGGTTGGTCACGGCCACCAACGGAATCACTTCCGCCGCGCCGCATGCGACTTTACGCACAACTGGCGTCAACGTGGCCGACTTGTCCTTGGGCACGATCACCGCCAGCGCACCGGCAGCATCCGCAGAACGCAGGCAGGCGCCGAGGTTGTGCGGGTCGGTCACGCCGTCCAGCACCAGCAACAGCGGTGCGCCTTCGGTGCGGTCGAGCAGCTCGTCGAGCATCGCCTCGCCCCATACCTGGCTCGGGCTGACATCCGCGACGACGCCTTGGTGGACGCCTTCAACCCACACGTCCATTTCGCGACGCTCGGCCTGGCCGATCGCCACGCGGTTTTCGTTGGCCAACTCGACCAGCGCCTGCACGCGCGGCTCGCTGCGACCTTCGGCCAGCCAAACCTGTTTGACGCGTTTAGGGTGATGACGCAGCAGTGCTTCTACGGCGTGGACGCCGTAGATTTTTTCCAGACTCATGACTTGGCCTTAGGTTTACGCGACCCGCCGCTTTTCGCGGGGGCCGAACCCGCTTTTGGCGGGCCTTTACGGTGTTTACTGGGCTTGCTCGACGGCTTTTCCGCCGTGTGGGGCTTTCCCCCAGACGCCGCTTTACCACCGCTTTTGGCTTCGTTGAGCAACTGCTGCTTCAACTCACGGCTTCTGCGCAGTTCGGCGTTTTTCGCCGCTGCGTCGCTTGGGCGGTAGGCCTCGGGAACCTTGTCCTTGGCCGCCGGACGACGACTGGCCTTGGCCGGCGCAGGCTCGGCAACCGCTGCTTTCGCAGGAGCGCCCTTGCCTTGGGGGGCCGGCGCGGCGGTTTCGCTGCCACGTTTTTTACGGCCGATCGGCGCGGCGATGGTTTTTTCGGCCATCTCGAAGTCGATCTTGCGTTCGTCCAGGTCGACGCGCATGACGCGCACTTCGACCGTGTCGCCCAGGCGAAAACTGCGACCGGTACGCTCGCCCGCCAGGCGGTGATGCACAGGATCGAAGTGGTAGTAGTCACCCGGCAAGGCGGTGACATGCACCAGGCCCTCGACGTAGATATCGGTCAGTTCGACAAACAGACCAAAGCCGGTCACGGCCGTGATCACGCCAGGGAACGACTCGCCCACGCGGTCCTTCATGAACTCGCACTTGAGCCAGTTCACGACGTCGCGGGTGGCTTCGTCGGCACGGCGCTCACTCATGGAGCACTGCTCGCCGAGCTGTTCCAGGGCCGCTTCATCGTAAGGATAGATCCGCGCCTTCGGAATGGTCATGGCACCGGCGCGCTTGACGTGCGGGGTGTCCTGCTTGGAGTGGATCACGCTGCGGATCGCGCGGTGCGTGAGCAAGTCCGGGTAACGACGGATCGGCGAGGTGAAGTGGGTGTACGCCTCGTAATTCAGGCCGAAGTGGCCCTGATTGTCGGCGCTGTACACCGCCTGGCTCAACGAACGCAGCATCACGGTCTGGATCAGGTGGAAATCCGGACGGTCCTTGATGCTGGCCAGCAGTGCCTGGTAATCCTTCGGCGACGGGCCGTCCTTGCCTTTATGCAGGGACAGGCCGAGCTCGCCGAGGAAGGCGCGCAGTTTTTCCAGACGCTCCGGCGGCGGGCCGTCGTGCACCCGGTACAGCGCAGGAATTTCGTGCTTCTTCAGGAATTCAGCGGTGGCCACGTTGGCCGCCAGCATGCATTCCTCGATCAGCTTGTGCGCGTCGTTGCGGGTGGTCGGGGTGATCTCGGCGATCTTGCGCTCGGAACCGAAGATGATCCGGGTTTCCTGGGTTTCAAAATCGATCGCGCCACGCACATGACGTGCGCCCAGCAGCACCTTGTACAGCGCATACAGCTGCTTGAGATGCGGCACCACACCGGCGTATTCGGTACGCAGGGCCTTGGCTTCGCTGGTCTTCGGCGCTTCCAGGATGGTGCTGACCTTGTTGTAGGTCAGGCGCGCCTGGGAGTGGATCACCGCTTCGTAGAACTGGTAGTCGGTCATTTCGCCGGTTTTCGAGAGGGTCATCTCGCACACCATGGCCAAACGGTCGACTTTCGGGTTCAGCGAGCACAGGCCGTTGGACAGCTGCTCAGGCAGCATCGGGATCACGCGCTCTGGGAAATACACGGAGTTGCCGCGCACCTGGGCTTCGTTATCCAGCGCCGAACCGATCTTCACGTAGCTGGAGACGTCGGCAATCGCCACGTACAACTTCCAGCCGCCGGAGAACAGGCGCAACTTGCCAGGCTTGGCTTCGCAATACACCGCATCGTCGAAGTCGCGGGCGTCTTCGCCGTCGATGGTGACAAACGGCAGATGGCGCAGGTCGATGCGCTTTTCCTTGTCCTTCTCTTCGACTTCCGGCTTGAGCTTGGCGGCTTCCTTGAGCACGGCTTCGGGCCAGACGTGAGGAATATCGTAGGTGCGCAGCGCGACGTCGATTTCCATGCCCGGCGCCATGTAGTTGCCGACCACTTCGATGATATCGCCCTGAGGCTGGAAACGCGGGGTCGGCCAGTGGGTGATTTTCACCTCCACGAACTGACCGACCTTGGCCGCGCCATTGCGGCCCGGGGTCACCAGCACTTCCTGCTGGACCTTCGGGTTGTCCGGAATGACGAAGCCGATGCCGCCTTCTTCGAAGTAACGCCCGACGATGGACTCATGGGCACGGGACACCACTTCGACGATCACGCCTTCACGGCGGCCGCGACGGTCCAGGCCCGACACGCGCGCCAGCGCACGGTCGCCATCGAACACCAGGCGCATTTGCGCCGGGCTCATGAACAGGTCGTCGCTGCCGTCATCCGGGATCAGGAAGCCAAAGCCGTCACGGTGGCCGGCAATGCGACCCAGGATCAGGTCGAGCTTGTCCACGGGCGCATAGGTGCCACGGCGGGTGTAGATCAACTGAGCATCGCGCTCCATGGCACGCAGACGGCGGGCGCAGGGCTTCGAGCTGGTCTTCGGTGGTCAGACCGAATTCTTCAACCAGCTGCTCGCGGCTAGCAGGCGAACCACGATCGGCGAGATGCGCCAGGATCAGTTCGCGGCTAGGAATAGGGTTTTCATATTTTTCCGCTTCACGAGCGGCCTCGGGATCGAGGGACTGCCAATCGGCCATTAGAGAGTTTTCACCTTGTCTATATGCGGGTTAGTTTGGCATACGCGTATTGAAACGGGAAATTTCAGGCGTCAACAAGCGTTTTAAAGCACTTTGTGACCCCCAACACGCACCTTGTACGACCATTGGCGAAATTTTCCAGGCTTTTTTCATGGCAGGGGTTTACAGTTCAAAAGCCACTCCGTATAGTGCGCGCCATCGACGACGGCAACGTTGAAGATACTGCCCAGATGGTGAAATTGGTAGACACGCCAGCTTCAGGTGCTGGTGACCGCAAGGTCGTGGAAGTTCGAGTCTTCTTCTGGGCACCAATTCAAAACTCGAGGTCAGCCTTGAGTTATCCAGAAACCCGCGAAAGCGGGTTTTTGCGTTACAGTCCTTTGATTCTTAACGAAAAACTGATTTATATTTTCGAATCAGGGGTTTACAGATCAAAAAGCGCTCCGTATAGTTCGCTCCATCAACAGCGGCAACGTTGCTTGATAATGCCCAGGTGGTGAAATTGGTAGACACGCCAGCTTCAGGTGCTGGTGATCGCAAGGTCGTGGAAGTTCGAGTCTTCTCCTGGGCACCAAATTCAGATCAAACCCGCGAAAGCGGGTTTTTTCGTTTCCGGGGTGTGAAAACCGCCCCATGGATTTCTCCTTCATCCGCACTTGAGAAGCTTTATCGTTTATCCTTGCAACGATTTGTTGCACTCAAGCGAGGAAACTTCCGGATGATGATCCGTGGCACCCATCTCAAGACATCCCTTCTGCGTGGCCTTAGCCTCACTCTGCTCGGCCTGACCCTGCTCTCGCCCACCGCCTATTGCGCCGACAAGGTTGCCCTGACCCTGTACAACGGCCAACACAAAGAAGTCGGCGATGAACTCGCCAAAGCCTTCGAAGCCAAGACCGGCATTCACGTCAACGTGCGCAAAGGCAGCAGCAACCAGCTGGCCAGCCAGGTCGTCGAAGAAGGCGCGCGCTCCCCGGCCGATGTGATCTACACCGAAGAATCGCCGCCGTTGAACAAACTCGGCGAGCAAGGCCTGCTGGCGAAAATCGACGCTGGCACCCTCGAGGTATTGCCCAAGGATTACATCGGCAGCCAGGGCGACTGGATGGGCGTGACCGCACGCACCCGCGTCGTGGCCTTCAACCCGAAACTGATCGCCGAGAAAGACCTGCCCAAGTCGGTCCTGGATTTCGCCCGCCCCGAATGGCAAGGCAAGGTCGGCTTCGTGCCCACCAGCGGCGCGTTCCAGGAGCAAGCCGTGGCGATCATCAAGCTGCACGGTCGCGAAGCCGCCGAAGAATGGCTGACCGGCCTGCGCGCCTTCGGCAAGGTGTACAGCAACAATATGGTCGCCCTCAAAGCCGTGGAAAACGGCGAAATCGCCAGCGTGCTGGTGAACAACTACTACTGGTTTGCCCTGAAGAAGGAAAAAACCAACCTGGACTCGCAACTGCACTACTTCACCAACGGCGATGCCGGCGGCCTGATCACCGTGTCTTCCGCTGCCGCGCTGAAATCCAGCAAGCACCCGCAAGAAGCCCAGCAATTGCTGGCGTTCATGGTCAGCGAAGAAGGCCAGCGCGTGATCACCAACACCTCGGCCGAATACCCGCTGCGCAAGGGCATGGAGTCCAGTCGCGGCCTGAAGCCGTTCAGCGAGCTGCAACCGCCGAAAGTCACCCCCGCCGACCTGGGTAACGCGCAAGAAGCCCTGGACCTGGAACGTGACGTTGGCCTGAACTGATGAACCCATCGCTCCGCGCTCCCGCCCTGCGCGGGGGCTACAGCCCGCGACGCAAGCGCCCGTCGATCTGGCTGTTGCTGCCTGTGCTGCTCCTGGTGGGCTTGAGCCTGTTGCCGCTGGCGTATGTCGGGCTCAAGGCCTGGCAAGCGGGCTGGGCGGAGGCCGTGCATCTGCTGTGGCGCCCGTATGTGTTCGGGCTGCTGCGCAACACCCTGGCGCTGATGGTCGGGGTGACGCTGGCGTGCGGCGTGATCGGCCTATCCCTTGCCTGGCTGCTGGAGCGCAGCAACCTGCCGGGGCGCCGTCTCTGGGGCGTGATCCTGTGCCTGCCGTTTGCGGTGCCGGCGTTTGTCAGCAGCTTCACCTGGGTGTCGCTGAGCGCCAACTTCGAAGGGCTCGGCGGGGCGATCCTGGTGATGACCCTGTCGAAATACCCGCTGGTGTTTCTGCCGGTGGCGGCGACCCTGCGCAATCTCGACCCCTCCCTCGAAGAGTCCGCGCGCACCCTGGGGCTGAATCGCTGGGGCGTGTTCCGGCGCATCACCCTGCCCTTGCTGTGGCCGTCGCTGTTGGCCGGCGCATTGTTGATCGCGCTGCATATGCTGGTGGAATTCGGTGCGCTGTCGATCATCGGCCTGCAGACCTTTACTACAGCGATCTATCAGCAATTCGAACTGGAATTCAGCAACGCCAATGCAGCGATGCTGTCGGCGGTGTTGCTGGCAATGTGCCTGACGCTGCTGTGGCTGGAACTGCGCGCGCGCGGCAAGGGCCGACATGTGCGGATCGGCCAGGGCGCGGCGCGGCATGCGGAACAGATCCGACTGGGCAAGTGGGCGCCATTGGGGCAGCTGTATTGCCTGGCGCTGGCGATCATCGGCAGCGGCATTCCGCTGGGGATGCTCGGCTATTGGCTGGCGGTGGGCTCGTCGGCCGCGTTCCCGGTGGCCGAGATTGGTGAGGCGCTGCTGTCCTCCCTGGCGCTGTCGCTGGGCGGCGCGGCGCTGTGCCTGGCACTCGCGGTGCCGGTGGGGTTGCTGGTGGTGCGCTACAAAGGCCCGCTGGCGCTCTGGGCCGAGCGCCTGCCGTACTTGCTGCACGCCCTGCCCGGCCTGGTGATTGCGCTGACGCTGGTGTACTTCGCCTTGCACTACGTGCCGGCGCTGTACCAGACGTCGGCACTGCTGCTGATTGCCTATGCGCTGCTGTTTCTGCCGCTAGCCCAGGCGCCGATCCGGACGGCCTTGAACAAGGCGGCACCGCAGCTGGAAGAGGCTGCACGCACGCTGGGTGCGTCGTCGTTCAGTGCCTTTTGCCGAGTGACCCTGCCGATTATTTTCCCGGCTTTGGGGGCGGCATTCGCGCTGGTATTTCTCGATGCGATGAAGGAATTGACCGCGACATTACTGCTCAGCCCGACCGGGCTGAATACCCTGGCGACAGCGGTGTGGGCGCATACCTCGAATATCGAATTCGCGGCGGCGGCGCCGTATGCGGCGTTGTTGATTCTGGTGTCGGGGTTGCCGGTTTATTTGCTCACGACGCGGATGTATCTGAGTCGCTGAAACCGCTATCGGGGGCAAGCCCCCTCCCACAGTTGACTGGGTTCCAGCTTTGGAATGCAGTCGAATGTGGGAGGGAGCTTGCTCCCGATAGCGACGGCACAGACCACACTAAGCCCGGAACTGCCCCAGGCTCGCCTTCAACTGCGCCGCCAAGCCATCCAGCACCTTGCCGCTGGCCGTGGTTTCCACCACAGCCTGTGCGGCACGCTCGGCCTGGGCATGGATCACCTCGACCCGCCCACGCACCGCATGCGCGCCCTGGGCCTGATGCTCGGCCGCACGAGTGGCCAGGCCAATCGCCGCATGTACCTGCTCCACCGAGGCCTGCACCGTCTGCTGCAAGCGCACACTGTCGCGCAGCACCAGCAAGCCTTCGTTGGCCTGGCGCCCGGCCTTGCCAATGGTTTCGACCGCCTCGCGCGCGCCCTGCTGCAACGCCACGATATGTGCCTGGATATCGCCGGTGGAGCTTTGGGTTTTACTCGCCAGCGCACGCACCTCGTCCGCCACCACCGCAAAGCCACGCCCGGTCTCACCGGCACGCGCCGCTTCGATGGCCGCGTTGAGCGCCAGCAGGTTGGTCTGCTCGGCGATGCCATGGATCACCGTCAATACCACTTCGATCTGCTCGCTTTGCGCGGCGAGGCGCTCGATGACCTTGGAACCGGCCTGCACCTGGCCCGCCAGCGCTTCGATCAAGCTGCCGACTTCAGCCGAAGTGCGTGAGTTTTCATCCGTGGCCTGGCGAATATCCACCACCTGTTGCAGCGCGGCCTGCATCGCATGGCTTTCGGCCTGCGCCTCATCCGCCATCTGCGACAACGCGCGCAGGCTCTCGGCCACTTCGTCGCGCTGCAAACCGGCAGCCGCGTCGGCGCCGGCATTGCGCAAGGTCATCGCGCCGATTTCCACACCGGTACGCTGGGCCACATCGCCGGCCTCGCGCACGATGGGCTGCAACTTATCCACAAAGCGATTGACCGCCGACGCCATGTCGCCGATCTCATCTTTGCTGTTGATCTGCACACGCTTGGTCAGGTCGCCCTCGCCCGCCGCCAGATCATCCATGGCCGCGATCAACAGTTTCAGGCGATTGACCACCCGCCGCCCGAGCACCACCGCGATCAACAGCAGCACACCGAAGCCGACCGCCGCGAGCCCCATACCGATGCGCCAGCGCAAGGTGCCCGCCGCGTCCTGCACGGCATTGGTGGTGTTGGCGGTCATCTGGGTGGCGGTCGCCTGCGCCGACTGCAGTCTTGCGCCCATGGCGGCCGCGCTATCGGCCGCCGCACCCTTGAGGCTATCGCCCACCAACTGATCGCCGCTGGCGATCAGTGTCGCAAAGCGCTTATCCAGCGCCTGCAGGTTGGCTTCCACCGACGCGGTCGAGACCCCCATGCGAACCTTGCCGATCTCGACACCGTTGGGGCTGATGGACGCTTCGACGTAGTACACGGAAGGGTCCGCCTTGGCGGCGTCCAGCACTTTATCCAGGGCGCGGTCGCCCTTGCCCTTTTCCAGCAGCGCCTGGTTGATCGGGTTTTCCCGGTTCAGATAGCGGGTCAGATGCTCACCGGCGGCGTCGTCGTAGACCACGAACAACACGTTGGGATTGCGCTGGGCCCGTCGGGCGAACTCCGACAGCGTCGGCACATCGTTGTCCCACATGGCGCGAGGCGCCACGGAGGCCAGCAGTTGCGCCATGTCGTTAGCGGAGTCTTGCAGGTCTTTTTCCAGGGTCGCACGCAGTTGCTTCTGCTCTTCCTGCAGGCGCGCGGAAAGCCCGACGGTCAGACGCTGACGGGTACTGCTGGACAAGCTGTCCAGGCTGGATGTGACTTCCTTGCCGGCCTGGGCCAATTCGCCGGACAGTTTCTGACTGTCGACCCCGAGGCGATTGCCCAAATCAGCTTCCAGCGCCGTGACTGTGCTCCGAGTAAGAGCGACCGCCACCAGCACTTGCACCAAAAGAGCGATACCTAGGGTAACGAACACCGGCCGCAACAGACGACTTTGTAACAATGAGAGAACGGCAGACATCGGGAATCCCTCCACCACGGGTGCCATTAATTTGATAGCACCGCGAAAGAAGGAAACACAGCAAGGGTCGTGCCGCTTGGCGAACTTAAACGACAAAGGGCTCCCTGAGGAGCCCTTTGCGTTTTACATCAACAGCTTATTAAGCGAACGGGTGACGCAGAACGATGGTCTCGTTGCGGTCCGGCCCCGTCGAAATAATGTCGATCGGTGCGCCGATCAGCTCTTCAACGCGCTTGATGTACGCACGAGCGTTGGCGGGCAGCTCTTCCAGGGTCTTGGCACCCACGGTCGATTCGACCCAGCCCGGTACTTCTTCGTACACCGGCTGCAGACCTACGTAGCTGTCAGCGTCAGTCGGGGCAACGACCTTACCTTCTGCATCTTTGTAGCCGACACAGATGTTGATGGTTTCCAGACCGTCGAGTACGTCCAGCTTGGTCAGGCAGATACCCGAGATGCTGTTCACATCGATAGCGCGACGCAGGATAACGGCATCGAACCAGCCACAACGACGAGCACGGCCAGTAGTCGCGCCAAACTCGTGACCTTGTTTAGCCAGGTGCGCGCCCACTTCGTCGAACAGTTCAGTCGGGAATGGACCCGAACCGACCCGCGTGGTGTAAGCCTTGGTGATGCCCAGGATGTAGTCCAGGAACATCGGGCCAACACCCGAACCGGTAGCGACGCCGCCAGCGGTGGTGTTAGAGCTGGTCACGTAGGGGTAGGTACCGTGGTCGATGTCCAGCAACGAACCTTGGGCGCCCTCGAACATGATGTCTTTGCCAGCGCGACGCAGGTCGTGCAGCTCGGCCGTCACGTCCAGCATCAGCGGCTTGAGCAGCTCAGCGTATTCCTTGCATTCGGCCAGGGTCTTGTCGAATTCGATGGCTGGCTCTTTGTAGTAACCCACCAGCATGAAGTTGTGGTAATCCACCAGTTCACGCAGTTTGTCTTCAAAGCGCGGCATGTTGAGCAGGTCGCCAACACGCAGGCCACGACGCGCAACCTTGTCTTCGTAGGCTGGGCCGATACCGCGACCGGTAGTACCGATCTTCAGCTCGCCACGGGCCTTTTCACGAGCCTGGTCCAGCGCGACGTGGAAGGACAGGATCAGCGGGCAGGCCGGGCTGATACGCAGGCGCTCGCGCACCGGTACGCCTTTCTCTTCCAGCTTGGTGATTTCCCGCATCAGGGCGTCGGGTGCAACCACCACGCCGTTGCCGATCAGGCACTGCACGCCTTCGCGCAGGACGCCCGACGGGATCAGGTGCAAGACGGTTTTTTCGCCATCAATGACCAGGGTGTGGCCAGCGTTGTGGCCACCTTGGTAGCGCACTACGGCGGCAGCATGTTCGGTCAGCAGATCAACGATCTTGCCTTTGCCCTCATCACCCCATTGGGTGCCCAGGACTACGACATTCTTACCCATAACACTTGTCCTCATTCGCGCAAACTTGGTGCCGGCGATGGCCGGCAGGAAAACTCAAGAAGCCAGTGGCGATACTTGCCAAAGCCCGTTCTGCAGAATCAATTGCCGGTCGCAGTCCGCTTCACGGGCGGCGGCCAATGGCTGCCCAGGCAACGCCTGGACGACACGCTGACCCTCACCGCGCAACTGACAAACCTGCTGCCAGAGTGCTGCGTCCGTACTGTCGGGCATCCAGATGCCACCAGACGGCAGCTCGACCTCAGCACGCCCCAGGGTCACCAGGGTTTTCAAATCGGTGGAAAAGCCGGTGGCCGGACGCGCACGACCGAAGTCGGCGCCGATATCGTCATAACGACCGCCCTGGGCGATGGCCTGGCCAACACCCGGCACAAACACAGCGAACACCACACCGGTGTGGTAGTGGTAACCGCGCAACTCGCCCAGGTCGAAATACAGCGGCAGTTGCGGGAACCGCGCCGACAACTGCGCGGCAATCGCCAGCACGTCATCCAGTGCCGCCAATACCGGCGCCGGCGCATTGGCCAGGCGCTCACGGGCAGCGTCCAGGACTTCGCGGCCGCCGCACAGGTTCACCAGCGCACGCAGCATGTCAGCCAGTTCGGCCGGCACGCCTTCGGTCAGGGCGACGACTTCATCGATTGCCTTGCGCTGCAGGGCATCGAACAACTGTTGCTCCACTTCACCGGACAAACCGGCCGCACGCGCCAGGCCACGGTAGATACCGACGTGGCCCAGATCCATGTGGACATCCGGCACGTCAGCCAGTTGCAGCATGGCCAGCATCAGGCTGATGACTTCCACGTCGCTGCTCGGGCTGGCATCGCCATACAACTCGGCGCCCAACTGGATCGGGCTGCGCGACGACGACAACGCCCGCGGTTTTGCATGCAGCACGCTGCCGGCATAGCACAGGCGGCTCGGGCCTTCGCGACGCAGGGTGTGTGCATCAATGCGCGCCACTTGCGGCGTGATGTCGGCACGGAACCCCATTTGCCGGCCCGATTGCGGGTCAATGACCTTGAACGTGCGCAGATCGAGGTCCTGGCCCGCGCCGGTCAGCAGGGATTCCAGGTACTCGATATGCGGGGTCACGACAAACTCGTAACCCCAGCTCTGGAACAGATCCAACACCTGGCGACGCGCTACTTCAATGCGCGCAGCTTCTGGTGGCAGTACTTCTTCGATGCCATCTGGCAGCAGCCAGCGGTCTACCGTTGCCATTACGCCATTCCCCTATGATCCGGGCGGCCAGCCCTCGGCCGAGCCTTGAGTGAAGCAGAAAATGCCCGCCCCCGGCATAAACCACGCGCAAGAGCGACGTGACGAACGGCCTGCAAACGGCCTCGTCGGGCACTTTCCTCGAAAAACCTGTCGCGCCTGCCGAATCAAACATGCAGACGCAAAAAAGCCGGGAATTTCCCGGCTGCCGCATCATACACCCGTTTTCTCAAAGGATCACCCCGCCAGGCGTTTTAGCCGCCCGACGGGAGTGAACAATGAGTTACTTGGACTTTTCCAGGTAGCGGAAGAAGTCGCTGCTCGGGTCCAGCACCATGACGTCGGTTTTGTTCGCAAAGCTTTCACGGTAGGCACGCAGGCTACGGTAGAACGCGTAGAACTCCTGGTCCTGGCCGTAGGCTTTGGCGTAGATCGACGCGGCTTGCGCATCACCGTCACCACGCGCCTCTTCAGACTCGCGATAGGCCTCGGCCAGCAGTACGCGACGCTGACGGTCGGCATCCGCACGGATACCCTCGGCCAGTTCGTTACCTTTGGCGCGGTGCTCACGCGCTTCACGCTCACGCTCGGTGCTCATGCGCTCGAACACGCTGCGGTTCACTTCCTTCGGCAGATCGATGGCCTTGACCCGGACATCGACAACTTCGATCCCCAGCTCTTTTTCCGCCATCGTATTCAGCGAACGGGTGATATCCGCCATCAGCGCATCACGTTCACCGGACACCACCTCGTGCAGGGTGCGTTTACCGAACTGGTCACGCAGGCCCGATTCCAGACGACGCGACAAACGCTCGTCGGCAATCTGCTTGAGACCGGAGGTCGCGGTGTAGAAGCGCTCGGCATCCTTGACGCGCCACTTGGCGTAGGCGTCAACCATCACGGCTTTCTTTTCCAGGGTCAGGAAACGCTGTGTCGGTGCATCCAGGGTCATCAGGCGCGCGTCGAACTTGCGCACCTGGTTGACGTAGGGGACTTTCACATGCAGGCCCGGCTGGACGTCTGCCTGGACCACGCGACCGAATTGCAGCAGCACCGCACGCTCGGTCTGAGCGACGATGTAGAAGCAGTTCCAGGCAGCGATGACCACGACGACGCCCACAATCAGGGCGGTCAGCGATTTATTGTTCATCAACGACTCTCCCTGGTACGTGTTTGCTGTTGCAGCAAGTCAGCAGCCGCACGGGCGCTCGCTTCGTTGGCAGCGGCATTCGAACCGGTGGCCGGTGCGCTGGCGCCACTACGTCCACCTTCGATCATCTTGTCCAACGGCAGGTACAGCAGGTTGTTCTGCCCACCCTTGCCGCCGGTCACGAGAACCTTGCTGGTGTTGCTGAAGACTTCCTGCATGGTGTCCAGGTACAGACGCTCACGCGTGACTTCCGGTGCCTTGCGGTACTCGGCGACCAGCTTGGTAAAGCGATCCGCCTCACCCTTGGCGCGGGAGACCACTTCATCGCGGTAACCGTTGGCATCTTCAAGGATGCGCTGGGCCTGACCACGGGCTTCCGGCACGACGCCGTTGGCGTAGGTTTCAGCCTGGTTGCGCGAACGCTGCTCGTCTTCACGGGCGCGGATCACGTCATCGAAGGCTTCCTGCACTTCACGCGGTGCCGCTGCGCTCTGTATGTTGACCTGGGTGACGGTGATACCGGTGCGATAGGTGTCGAGGAACCGTTGCAGGCGCTCCTTGATCTCGCTGGCCATCAATTCACGACCCTCGGTGAGCACCTGATCCATCGCGGTGGAACCCACCACGTGGCGCAGGGCGCTCTCAGTCGCCTGTTGCAGACTGATCTCAGGTTGATCGACGTTCAGCACGAAGTCCTGCAGGTTGCTGATCTTGTACTGCACGGTCAGCGGCACTTCGACGATGTTCTCGTCTTCGGTCAGCATCTGGCCCTGCTTGGTGTAGGCACGCTCACGCGTGACGTTCTCCATGTACTTCTTGTCGATCGGCGGGAAGTAGATGTTCAGGCCCGGGCCGACAGTCTCGTAGTATTTGCCGAAGCGCAGCACCACGGCTTGCTCCTGCTCGTCCACCACGTAGACCGCGCTGTACAGCCACACGGCCGCGAGCACGACAAGCCCAAGGCCCAGCAGGCCATAGCCGCCGCCCTTGCTTGTGCGACCGCCATCGTCACCACCGCGTTTTTTTCCACCACCGAACAACCCATTCAGGCTTTCCTGCAGCTTTCGGAAGGCCTCGTCGAGATCCGGCGGCCCCTTGCGGTCGCCATTATTGCGGCGCTTACCACCCCAAGGATCCTGATTATTCGAGTTGCCACCCGGCTCATTCCAAGCCATAGCGCTCTCCATCTGATAAAGCAAAGACGCACCCACGGCGCGCCGACCAATGCTACAGAATGCCTGCTACTGCGGCACAACCGCTTTCTCAGGCTTTTATTGCAAAGTGTGTTGCTCGATGAACTCTGTCGGTACAACGCCTTCGCGACTGACCAGCCGATTCAGCTCCGAGCGCGGCAATCGAACGGCCAGCAAGCTGACGCCATCTTCATCGTGCTCTTCTTTCTGTACCGCGCCCAACTCGAAAAACTGTGCACGCAGTCGAGCAAAACGCTGAGGCAAGCGCAAGGTGCCGACGAACAAATCGTTGCCGAGCAACTCGGCAATCGCTTGCTCGAGCAAGTCCAGGCCCCGGCCATCACGCGCCGACAGCCAGACCCGCTGGGGCTTGCCGTCCTCGTCGCGCTGAATTTGTGGCTCAACGCCTTCAAGCAAATCGAGTTTGTTATAGACCTCGAGGATGGGCAAGTCCTGGGCACCAATCTCGCCCAGCACCACCATCACCTGTTCAACCTGCAACATGCGATCCGGCTCGGCCGCATCGATCACGTGCAACAGCAGGTCGGAGTTGCTCGACTCTTCGAGCGTAGACCGAAACGCCTCGACCAGCTTGTGCGGCAAGTGCCGAATGAAGCCCACGGTGTCGGCCAGCACGATCGGCCCCAGGTCGGCCAGTTCCAGGCGACGCAGGGTCGGGTCGAGGGTCGCGAACAGTTGGTCGGCCGCGTACACGTCCGACTTGGTCAAGTTGTTGAACAGCGTGGACTTGCCGGCGTTGGTGTAACCCACCAGGGAAACGGTCGGGATATCCGCACGGCTGCGGCCACGTCGCGATTGTTCGCGCTGGCTGCGGACTTTTTCCAGCCGGCCCTTGATCTGACGCAGGCGAACCCGCAACAGTCGCCGGTCGGTTTCCAGCTGGGTCTCGCCCGGGCCACGCATGCCGATACCGCCACCCTGACGCTCAAGGTGAGTCCAGCCGCGCACCAGCCGGGTGCTCATGTGGTCAAGCTGGGCCAGTTCAACCTGGAGCTTGCCCTCATGGGTACGCGCGCGTTGGGCGAAAATATCGAGAATCAGGCCGGTACGGTCGATCACGCGACACTCGAAAACACGTTCGAGGTTACGTTCCTGACTGGGCGTGAGGATGTGATTGAAGATCACCAGATCGGCCTGTTCGGCATGGACCAGGTCGCGCAGTTCCTCGACCTTGCCGCTGCCAATCAGGTATTTGGCGGTTGGCCGATGACGCGGCACGTTAAAAAACGCAACGGTCTCGGCGCCGGCCGAATTAGCCAACTCCTGAAACTCCTGCGGATCTTCGCGCGCCTCAGGGTCCTGTCCATCCAAGTGAACGAGGATCACTCGCTCACCACCACCGTGGCGCTCAAAGAACAAAGGAGACTCCTATCAGGCGTTACCTGGCTCAGCGTCACCCTGTTCGCCATCAGTCGCGCTAGGCAGACGGATTGGACGGACGGGAACGACTGTCGAGATAGCGTGCTTGTAAACCATTTGGCTGACGGTGTTTTTCAGCAGGATAACGAACTGGTCGAACGATTCGATCGTACCTTGCAGTTTGATACCGTTGACCAGGTAGATGGAAACCCCCACTTTCTCTTTACGTAAAGTATTCAAGTAAGGGTCTTGTAGCGAATGCCCTTTTGACATGTGCCGCACTCCTTTAAGGATCAATAATAAAAAATCGGAAAATAAATAGCTTATGGCCGTCACACCCCCAAGGATAGACGGCAATTGCAAGGACTCAGCTCAATATGGAGACCGTTCCCAAGTATTTCAAGGCGCGTGACAGATTGTCGCTGTCCAGGCTGTCCAGCCAGTGCAAATCGCTCCAGCTGCGCAGCCAGGTGAACTGGCGCTTCGCCAATTGGCGCGTGGCAATGATGCCGCGCTCCTGCATTTCGGCTGACGTCAGCTTGCCATCCAGATGATCCCAGACTTGGCGATAGCCTACAGCACGTATCGAAGGCAACCCCGGATGCAGGTCACCTCTTGAACGCAGTGCTACGACCTCCTCCACGAACCCCTGTTCCAACATAATTGTGAATCTTTGTGCAATTCGTTCATGCAGCACCTGGCGATTTGCCGGAGCAATCGCCAGATTCGCCACAGTATAGGGCAATTGTGACCGCCCCGATGCGCCTGCGTCAGCACTTTGCGCAGATTGTCGCTGCCGATGCTCGGTCATGGTCTGACCACTTACCCGCCAGACTTCCAGAGCTCGACTCAGGCGCTGCGGATCGTTGGGGTGGATGCGCGCAGCGGACACCGGATCGACCGCCGCCAGTTGCTCGTGCAGGGCTTGCCAGCCAAGGCGCGCCGCTTCTGCTTCAAGCTCGGCGCGCACCTGGGCGTCGGCCGGCGGCATATCCGCCAGGCCTTCCTGCAAAGCCTTGTAGTAGAGCATCGTGCCGCCCACCAGCAGCGGGATGTTGCCGCGCGCGGTGATATCGGCCATGGCCGCCAGGGCATCGCTGCGGAAATCCGCCGCCGAATAGCTCATCGCAGGGTCGATGATGTCGATCAAGCGGTGCGGATACTGCGCCAGCAACTCCTTCGAAGGCTTGGCCGTGCCGATGTCCATGCCGCGATAAACCAGGGCCGAGTCGACGCTGATCAGCTCGCAGGGCAGCACTTTGCTCAGCTCGATGGCCAGGTCGGTCTTGCCGGCGGCCGTGGGGCCCATCAGGAAGATCGCGGGGGGCAAGGCACTCATCAGCGGCCGCGCAAGAACAGTTTGTCCAGATCGTCCAGGCCCATTTGGGTCCAGGTCGGTCGGCCATGGTTGCATTGTCCGCTGCGCTCGGTGTTTTCCATGTCGCGCAGCAGGCCGTTCATTTCCGGCAAGGCCAGGCGGCGATTCGCGCGGATCGCGCCGTGGCAGGCCATGGTGCCGAGCAGCTCGTTGATGTGCGCCTGGATACGGTCACTGGTGCCGTATTCCATCAGGTCCCGCCAAGACGTCGGCCACCAACCGGTTGGCCTCGGCTTGCTTGAGCAGCGCGGGAATCTGGCGGATCGCCAGCGTTTCCGGGCCCAGGCGCTGCAGTTCAAAACCGAGTTTCTGGAACACGCTGGCGTGCTCTTCGGCACAATCGGCTTCGCGCTGGCTGACCGCCAGGGATTCCGGCACCAACAGCGGCTGGCCGCTCAGGCCTTCGCTGGCCATGGCGATTTTCAGGCGCTCGTACATGATCCGTTCGTGGGCCGCGTGCATGTCCACCAGCACCAGGCCGTGGGCGTTTTCCGCGAGGATGTAGATACCCTTGAGCTGCGCCAATGCATAGCCCAGTGGCGGAATATCCCCGCCACCTTCGGGCAACGCGACCGCGCTCGGCTCGGCGCCCGGCAGCGGCGCAAAGAATTCACGATAGGCCGCCTGGGCCTCGGCCGCCGGCACCGCCGATTGCGGACGCGGGGTGTATTGATACTGATAGCCCGCCCCCGAACCCGAACCTGGCGCCGTGTAGCTCGGCAGGGGTTGCGGCGACTGCAGCAGGTTGCCCGCCAGACTCATTTCGCCCTGCGGGCCGAACTCGCCGGCTTGCGGGCCGCTCGGACGAACCACCGCCGTCACGATCGGCGCGGACAGTTGGTCATCCGGGCGCACATCGCCCAGCGCGCGGTGCAAGGTGCCGTAGAGGAAGTCATGCACCATGCGCCCGTCACGGAAGCGCACTTCATGCTTGGTCGGGTGTACGTTGACGTCGACCACCGATGGGTCGACCTCGAAAAACAGCACAAACGTCGGGTGCCGCCCATTGAACAGCACGTCGCGATACGCCTGGCGCACCGCGTGGGCCACCAGCTTGTCGCGCACCGCCCGGCCGTTCACAAAGAAATACTGCAAGTCCGCCTGGCTGCGGGAGAACGTCGGCAACCCCACCCAACCCCACAGGCGCAGGCCATTGCGTTCGATTTCAATCGGCAGCGCCTGCTCCAGGAACCCCGCGCCGCACACCGCCGCCACCCGCCGAGCGCGCGCGGCGTCGTCGTTGGCTTCGTGCAGGCTGAGGATGGTCTTGCCGTTGTGGCGCAGGTGGAATGCCACGTCGAAGCGCGCCAGGGCCAGGCGCTTGATGACTTCCTGCAGGTGATCGAATTCGGTTTTCTCGGCCTTGAGGAATTTGCGCCGCGCCGGGGTGTTGAAGAACAGGTCACGCACCTCCACCGAAGTGCCCACCGGATGCGCAGCCGGCTGGACCCGAGGCGCCATGTCGCGGCCTTCGGTTTCCACTTGCCAGGCCTGGTCGGCGCTGCGCGTGCGGGAGGTCAGCGTCAGGCGCGCCACGGAACTGATCGAGGCCAGGGCCTCACCGCGAAAGCCCAGGCTCATCACCCGTTCAAGGTCTTCCAGGTCGCGAATCTTGCTGGTGGCGTGCCGCGCCAGGGCCAGCGGCAGGTCATCGGAGGAGATGCCGCTGCCGTCGTCACGCACCCGCAGCAGCTTGACGCCACCTTGCTCCACATCGACATCGATACGCTTGGCGCCGGAGTCGATGCTGTTTTCCAGCAACTCCTTGATCACCGACGCCGGCCGCTCGACCACCTCGCCCGCCGCAATCTGGTTGGCAAGGCGCGGGCTGAGCAGTTCGATGCGCGAGCCGCTGTTGAGGATCGATTCGCTCATTACTGTGCCGCCAATTCAGTGCCGGGGATGGTCAACACCTGGCCGACTTTCAGCTCATCGGTTTTCAGGTTGTTGGCGCTGCGCAACGTCGCAGGCGACACCTGGAAACGCACCGCCAGCATCGCCAGGGTGTCGCCCGGCTGGACGCGATGGTCACGCGGGCCCTGGGCGATTTTCCCGGAGTCGCGCAGCCAGGCGATATACGTGCCCGGCGGCGGGTTCTGCTGGAAGAACTGGCGCACGCCGGCGCTGATGGAACGCGCCAATGCCTGCTGGTGGCTGGCGCTGGCCAGTTTCGAGGCTTCGTTGGAGTTGGAGATAAACCCGGTTTCCACCAGGATCGACGGGATGTCCGGCGATTTCAACACCATGAACCCGGCCTGCTCCACGCGTTGTTTGTGCAGCGATGTCACACGGCCGATGTTGCTCAGGACTTTCTGCCCGACGTTCAAGCTGGAGGTCAGCGAGGCGGTCATCGACAAGTCGAGCAGTACACCGGCGAGCATCTTGTCTTTGTCGTCGAGGGACACGTTGCCGGCCCCGCCGATCAAGTCGGAACGGTTTTCACTGTCGGCCAGCCAGCGGGCCGTCTCGGACGTGGCGCCGCGATCCGACAGGGCAAACACCGAGGCGCCGAAGGCGGCGGCCGACGGCGCGGCGTCGGCGTGGATCGAGACGAACAAGTCGGCGCCCTTCTTGCGCGCGATTTCGGTGCGGCCACGCAACGGGATGAAGTAGTCGCCGGTACGGGTCAGCTCGGCGCGATAGCCTTTCATACCGCTGACCTGGCGCTGCAATTCACGGGCGATGGCCAACACCACGTCTTTTTCATGCTGGCCACGCGAACCGGAAGCGCCCGGGTCTTCACCGCCGTGACCGGCGTCGATCACCACGATGATGTCGCGTTTACCCGCTGGCGCCGGCGGCGGCGGTGGCAACTTGACCTGCGGTTGCGACGGGTTGACCGGCACGGCCGGAACGGTCGCCACGCTCGGCGTCGGCGCGGGCGGCGGTGCGGCATCGGCGGCGTTGTCGAACAGGTCGACCACCAGGCGGTTGCCGTACTGGGCGTTGGGCGCCAGGGAGAAGCTTTTCGGGGTCACGGCCTTTTTCAGGTCGATGACCACGCGCAGATCGCTCGGCGTGCGCTGGGCCGAACGCATGCTGGTAATCGGCGTGTTGGCAGTGGAGATTTTCAGCGGCGCGGCCAGGGTTGCACCGTTGATGTCGATCACCAGGCGATCAGGCGCCGTCAGGGTAAAGACGCTGTGCTGGACCGGGCCAGACAGGTCGAACACCAGTCGCGTGTTATCCGGCGCTCGCCACAGGCGAACACTCTTCACCTGTGAAGCAGCCAGAGCATTGACAGTCATTGCCGCAAGCAACACCCCTACGACAGCAACCAACGCGCGAAAGCGCATACCTAACCCCACCAATTATTTGAATTCCAATGCCAGAGCAGCGCACCACGACTCACCGCGCGCACCCTGGGGCAACAACTTCAGCCGACGTCCGTGCTCATGCGGCGTAATGGTAATGGTCAGGTCCGGCTTTGGCAAAAAGCCTGTGCCTTTATCTGGCCACTCGATCAGGCACAGCGCGTCATCCTCGAAATAATCCCGAATCCCCATGTACTCCAGCTCTTCGGGGTCCACCAGACGATAGAGATCAAAGTGGAAGGCCCTTATCGCCCCGATCTCATAGGGCTCGACCAGCGTAAAGGTCGGACTTTTCACCGCCCCAGCATGGCCCAACCCGCGAATGATGCCCCGCGACAGCGTGGTCTTGCCCGCCCCCAGGTCGCCCTCGAGAAAGATCAGCCCCGCGCCGCCTGTCACCTGGGCAATCCGATGACCGAAGGCGACCATTGCCGCTTCATCCGCCAGGAAAAGGTTTACTTCAGACACGGCGACTGTTCCTCGAGCAATTGACGGATGGCAGGTATCAGGTCACTGGCCGCCAGGCCGCGGCCAAAGGTGCCCTGCCGGGCTCCCGCCGTGGCGTGCAGCCACACGGCCAGGCAGCCGGCTTCATAAGCGGGCATGCCCTGTGCCAGTAACGCGCCCACCAGGCCGGCCAACACGTCGCCGAGCCCTGCGGTCGCCATGGCCGGATGGCCTTGGTCACATCGCGCGACGCGACCGTCCGGGCAGGCGATCAGACTGCCCGCCCCCTTGAGAATAGCCACTGCCTTGAATTTCTGGCTCAACGCGCGCGCCACGTTAAGACGATCCGCCTGAACCTCAGCTGTCGAAATACCCATCAAGCGCGCCGCTTCGCCCGGATGCGGGGTGATCACGCAGTTGGCGGGAAGGCTGACGCTGCCGGTCGCCAGCTGGTTCAAGGCATCGGCGTCCCAGACTTGCGGCTGCTTGGCGTTGGCGGCGACGGACAGCAGGCTCTTGCCCCAGGCGGCATGGCCCAGGCCCGGGCCAATGACGATAACCGAGATCTTTTCGAGCAAACCCATCAATTGGTTGGCCGAACTCACGCCGACGCTCATGACTTCCGGCAGGCGCGCCAGCGCGGCGGGCACGTGTTCAAGGCGAGTCGCCAGGGACACCATGCCCGCCCCGCTGCGCAGCGCACTTTCGGCACTGAGCAACGCAGCGCCGCCAAAGCCTCGGTCGCCGCCGATGACCAGCAGGTGACCGAAACGGCCTTTATGGGCGTCCGAGGAACGCGCAGCCAGTTGCGGCAAATTGCCGGGCAACAGGGGCTGAACGTCGGTTATTGCGTGTTTTGTCTGCGGCATGCGTCTTCAAGCTCCGATGTCTGGCAGAATTATACTCATCTAACCTGTGGTTTCCCGTGTCTCATGCCTGCTATTACTTCCGATCTGCCCGCGCTCGCCCAATCGATCAAAGACTGGGGCCGCGAGCTGGGTTTCCAACAAGTCGGCATCAGCGGCCTGGACCTGGCCGAGCATGAACAGCACCTGCAACGCTGGCTCGACGCGGGCTACCACGGCGAGATGGAATACATGGGCGCCCACGGCAGCAAACGCTCGCACCCCGACGAGTTGGTGCCGGGCACCTTGCGCGTGGTCTCGCTGCGCATGGATTACCTGCCCGGCGACACGCACATGGCGCAACGGCTGGCCCAACCGGAAAAAGCCTACATCTCCCGTTACGCCCTGGGCCGCGACTACCACAAACTGATCCGCAAGCGCGTGCAGCAACTGGCCGAACGCATCCAGGCACAAATCGGCCCCTTCGGCTTTCGCGCCTTTGTCGACAGCGCGCCGGTGCTGGAGAAAGCCATCGCCGAGAAAGCCGGGCTGGGCTGGATCGGCAAAAACACCCTGGTCCTCAATCGCAAGGCCGGCAGCTACTTCTTCCTCAGCGAGTTGTTTGTCGACGTGCCGCTGCCGGTCGATCCGCCCCACGCCACCGAGCACTGCGGCCGCTGTACCGCCTGTCTGGATATCTGCCCGACCAACGCGTTCGTCGGGCCCTACGTGCTGGACGCACGGCGCTGTATTTCCTATCTGACCATCGAACTCAAGAGCGCGATCCCTGAAGACTTGCGCCCGCTGATCGGCAACCGGGTTTTCGGTTGCGATGACTGTCAGATCGTTTGCCCATGGAATCGTTTCGCCCGCACCACCGCCGAAAGCGATTTCAAGCCACGGCACAACCTGGATAACGCACAACTGGCCGAACTGTTCATGTGGGACGAGGAAAAATTCCTCAGCAGCACCGAAGGCTCGCCCCTACGCCGCGCAGGTTACGAGCGCTGGCTGCGCAACCTGGCGGTAGGCCTGGGCAATGCGCCATCGAGCATTCCGGTGCTGGAAGCCTTGAAGGCGCGCCGGGACTATCCGTCGGAGCTGGTGCGCGAACATGTGGAATGGGCGCTGAAGCAGCACGCCGAGCGTCAGTGAACGTCGTCGTTGTAGATGAACTTGGGCATTTCCCAGTGAAAACGGATCGCCAGCAGACGCAGGAGAAAGCCGCTGAACAGGGTGAGCATAATCGCCTGCTCGCCCGGCAATTGCAGGTAAAGGCACAGCAAGTAGAACCAAGCGGCGAGGAATGACACGCTGGCGTACAGCTCACGGCGAAAGATCAGCGGGATGTCGTTGCAGAAAATATCCCGCAGGATCCCACCGAACACCCCGGTGATCACGCCGCTGACCGACGCCACCAACATACCGTGGCCCATTTCCAGGGCGGTCATGCAGCCGATCAGGGTAAAGGCGACCAACCCCACGGCATCCAGCGCCAGAAACAGCGAGCGCAGGCGGCGCATCAGCGGCGCGATAAAGATCGTCACCAGCGCGGCGACGGAGGTCAGCACCAGGTATTCCGGGTGCTTGACCCAGGTCAGCGGGTAATGCCCGAGCAGCACATCGCGCACCGAACCGCCACCCAACGCCGTCACGCAGGCGATCAGCACCACGCCAAACCAATCCATGCCGCGCCGACCGGCAGACAAGGCGCCAGTCATAGCTTCGGCGGTGATGGCGACGAGGTAGAGCATCAGCAGCATGATGGCGATCCTTACAAAGAGGCGCGCAGTCTAATCATTTGCTGACGGCACCAAAAGAGGGCGCTTGGCGAAAGACCGAGGCGCCCCCAGCATCAAGCCTTGATGAAGTGCTTGCGGTAGTGCTGCAACTCGGCGATCGACTCACGAATGTCATCCAGCGCCAAATGAGTGCTGCCTTTATGGAAGCTGTCTTTGACTTCCGGCGCCCAGCGCGCGGCCAGTTCCTTGAGCGTGGACACATCCAGGTTGCGGTAGTGGAAGTAGCTTTCCAGCGCCTTCATGTGGTTATAAAGAAAGCGGCGGTCCTGGCAGATGCTGTTACCGCAGATCGGCGACTTGCCCTTGGGCACCCACTTTTCCAGGAAGGCGATGGTTTCGGCTTCGGCTTCGGCCATGCTGACACGGCTGTCGCGCACGCGCTGGGTCAGGCCGGAGTTGCCGTGGGTGCGGGTGTTCCACTCGTCCATGGTGGCGAGGACGGCGTCGCTGTGGTGGATGGCGATCACCGGACCTTCGGCCAAGGTGTTGAGGTTGCTGTCGGTGACAATGGTCGCCATCTCGATGATGACGTCGGTGTCGGGGTTCAGACCGGTCATTTCCAGATCGATCCAAATCAGATTCTGTGGGTTTTGCATGGCTTGATTCTCTTGGCACCTTGGCGTAGCTGCGCAGTTTAGCAGGCGGGGCCGTGCTAGACTCGCGACCGTTTCACCCAACCTTTGCATTATCGACACGGAACACCAATGGCCAAACGCCAGCTCAACCGTCGCCAAAACTGGCGCATCGAAAAGATTCAGGGCGAACGCGCCGCACGCGCCGCCAAACGTGAATCCTCCGCCGTGGAAGCGCTCGAGGGCGGCGACCTGGGCCCCGAACAAACGGGCCTGGTGATCGCGCACTTTGGTGTGCAGGTCGAGGTCGAGGCGCTCGAAGGCGAACTCGCCGGCCAGGTCTTCCGCTGCCACCTGCGCGCCAACCTGCCGGCGCTGGTGACCGGCGACCGAGTGGTGTGGCGTGCCGGCAACCAAGGCATCGGCGTGATCGTCGCGCAACTGCCCCGCACCACCGAACTGCGCCGTCCCGACAGCCGCGGCCAGTTGAAGCCGGTGGCGGCCAACGTCGACATGATCGTCATCGTCTTCGCACCGCTGCCCGAGCCCCATGCCAACCTGATCGACCGTTACCTGGTCGCCGCCGAGCATGCCGGCATTCGCCCGCTGTTGTTGCTGAACAAGTTCGACCTGATCGACGAACAGAACGCCCCGGCGCTCAACGCGTTGCTGGCGGTCTACCGCACCCTGGGTTACCCGGTGCTGGAAGTGTCGGCTCATCACGGCAATGGCATGGAACAGCTGCAACACCAGTTGGACGGGCGCATCAGCGTGTTCGTCGGCCAGTCTGGCGTGGGCAAGTCCTCGCTGGTCAACAGCCTGCTGCCGGAAGTCGACACCCGTGTCGGCCCGCTGTCGGAGCTGTCCGGCCAGGGCACCCACACCACCACCACCGCGCGGTTGTTCCACTTCCCTGGCGGCGGTGAGCTGATCGACTCCCCGGGCATTCGTGAATTCGGCCTCGGCCATGTCAGCCGCAGCGACGTGGAAGCCGGTTTCATCGAGTTCAACGACCTGATCGGCACCTGCCGCTTCCGCGACTGCAAACATGACCGCGAACCCGGTTGCGCCCTGCTCAAGGCGTTGGAAGATGGCCGCGTGCAGCAGCAACGGATGAACAGCTATCGGTCGATTATTGCGAGTTTGCCCGAGAGCAGTTACTAAACAGCACATACGACAAGGCCGCGTTTATCGCGGCCTTGTCGTATACAGCTTACGATCCCGTACCCGGCACCGTAGGGTCTTTCATCCCGCCACCTTCGAACAGATTCAGCTTCTGCCGCAGCTCATGCGCCGGCAACGGCTCCTGCCCCGGCGGGATCGCGTTCGGGTCGGCCGGTGCACCGCCCTGCGTGCCCGTATCTGGGGGCGGTGGCGGCTGATCACCTTCAATCGCGCGCTGGGCCTTTTTGGTCAGCACGACGATATCGATCCGACGGTTGATCGGGTTGAACGGGTCCTTCGGATCAAACAGCTGCGACGAGGCGAAACCCACCACCCGCGCCACCTGCGAGTCCGGGTAGCTGCCGGCCACCAGCGCACGTCGGGCGGCGTTGGCGCGGTTGGCCGAAAGCTCCCAGTTGCCGAAGTCGCCCTGCCCCGAATACGGCTTGGCATCGGTGTGGCCGCTGATGCTGATCTTGTTCGGCACCGCCTTGATGGTGTCGGCCATGGCCAGCAGGATGTCTTCAAAGTACGGCTTCAACCGCGCACTGCCAGAGTCGAACATCGGCCGGTTGGCGGCGTCGGTGATCTGGATGCGCAAGCCATCCGGCGTGATTTCGAAGGAAATCTGATCCTTGAATTTCAGCAACTGCGGGTTTTCTTCGACCTTGGTCTGCAATTCCTTCAGCAACAATTCGAGGCGTTCCTGCTCGACCTGTTCGGCCAGGCTCTCGACGGTGTCGCGCTCGATCGGAATTTTTTCCTGCGGCGCCTCGGTCTTGACCTCAGGATTGATGGTGCGCTCCGGCGCCAACTGCGGCGAACCGCCCAGGTCGATCACGAAGGGTGTGCCGCTTTCCGAGAAGCCGATCGGGTCTTTGAAGTAACCGGCGATGGCGATCTTCTGTTCGGGGGTCGCGGTGGACATCAGCCACAGCACCAGGAAGAACGCCATCATCGCCGTTGCAAAGTCGGCGAAGGCGATTTTCCAGGCGCCACCATGGTGCCCCGCAGCGAAGCGCTTGACGCGCTTGATGATTATCGGCTGGTTGTTTTCCATGGCTTAGCGACCGCGAACCGCTTGTTCCAACTCGGCAAAGCTCGGGCGATGTTTCGGGTACAGCACCTTGCGACCGAATTCCACCGCCAGCGAAGGCGGCATGCCGGAGGCCGAAGCCACCAGGCTGGCCTTGATCGCTTCATACAGATTGACTTCTTCCTTGGCATCGTGGGCCAGGGAGGTGGCGAGCGGACCGAAGAAACCGTAGGCCGCGAGAATACCGAAGAACGTACCCACCAGCGCCGCACCTACGTGCATGCCGATGGCCGCCTGGTCGCCCTCGCCGAGGGAGGCCATGGTCACCACGATACCGAGTACCGCCGCAACGATACCGAAGCCGGGCATGCCGTCGGCAATACCGGTGACGGCGTGGGACGGGTGCTCCAGCTCTTCCTTGAGGCTGAACAGTTCCATGTCGAACAGGCCTTCCAGCTCATGGGGGGCCATGTTGCCGGAGGACATGATGCGCAGGTAATCGCAGATGTAGGCGGTCATGCGCTCGTCTTTGAGCACTGCCGGGTATTTGGCGAAAATCGGGCTCGCTGCAGCGTCTTCGATGTCCGCTTCGATGGCCATCATGCCTTCACGGCGACTCTTGTTGAGGATCTCATAAACCAGGCCCAGCACTTCCATGTAGAAGGTGTGGGAGAAGCGCGAACTGAACATGCCCAGCGACTTCTTGATCACATGCATGGTCATGTAGCCGGGGTTGGCCTGCAAGAATGCGCCGAATGCCGCGCCGCCAATAATCATCACTTCGAAGGGCTGGATCAACGCTGCAATCTTGCCGTGAGACAGGACATAGCCACCGAGCACACTTGCAAAGACGACGATGATGCCGATTATTTTAGCCATAGGGGTTTTGTACTTGCGCCGTCGGGTTCATGGACATATTTGGGGTAACTGAAAAACTCTTGTTCTACTTATCGGCAAAACTGCGCCAGACTATAGGCCGTCAAGGCGAAAAGCCAGTTCGGCCCGTTCAGGGCGTGTTGAAGTAAGTGATGATCGCGCCCCAATCATGGCCAATGAAAAGACAGCCCCATCTGTAAGACCCATCTCTCTCGCCGCTTGGATCAAGTGCCTGGACGAAGTCCGGTTGCCCGTTCCCCAGGCCAGCCACGAGCGCGTGTGCAAAGCCATCCGCGATAGCCGCAGTTCTTTGCGAGATATTGCCGAGCTGATGCAGAACAGCCCGTCGCTGGTACTCAGCGTAATGCGCGAGGCCAACAGCCACACCCATGGCAGCATGGCGGAACCGGCAGAAAACCTTGAGGTGGCGCTTAACCGTCTCGGCCTCAAACGCGCCGAGGACCTGCTGGAACGACTGCCGTCGGTGCCGATGAATGAAATCCCCGTCGCCTTTCGCCAACTGGTGCTGGTCAGCCGCCACGCGTCGCAGCAAGCCAGCGGCTTGTTCGCCAGCCGCCTGGCGCGGTTGTGGCAAGACATTCATTGGGGCAGCCTGCTGTTCCTGGCGCCGTTGTGGCCAATGGCGGTGGCCTACCCCAAGCTCCTGGAAGAATGGGAACTGCGGGTGATCCACAAAGGCCAATCGGCGCGTCAGGTCGAACAGGAATTGTTCGGCGTGCGCCTGCTCGACCTGTGCCTTGGCCTGACCGAAACCTGGCACCTGCCGATCTGGGTATCCCAGGGCTATCACCTGCTGCTGACCGAGCAACGCTTGCTGGTCAAGGCATTGCGCATCGCCCGGGAAGACGACCCACTGCGCCAGCAACAACTGCTGGATGCCGAACCCAGTTTGCGGCGCTGGCTGAACCAGCCGGCCAATACGGTGTTGCTGGCCAACGGCCTGGCGATGTCGGCCCAGGAATCCTGGACCTGCCCGCATACCGAGCGCTGGCAATACCTCACCGCGCTGTACCTGCAACAGCCGTTGAGCGAGGTGCAGCAACAGGTTCACCAGCAAGCGGTGATCAGCGCTCGCGCAACCCTGATGCCCGACCTCTGGCACCCGGCGCTGTCGCTGATCTGGCCGTGGAATGTACAGAAAATCCATCGTGGCCTGCTGCCCGCACCGCCGCCGACCGCCGAGGCCCTGGCCGTCTGGCGCAGCCGTTGCACCGAACTGCTGGTGGAGCCAAGCCGCTTCGCCAACGCCATGCACCTGACCACCTGCGCCAAGGAAGCCCTGGAGGCCAGCGGCATGCAGCGCGTCTTGCTGTTCATGGCCGATCGCGCCCTGAGCACCCTGCGCGTCCACCAGGCCGCCGGCCTGCCGAAGGACGCCGCCAACTTGAGCCTCGACGTGGTCAACAGCACGCTGCTGCAACGCATGCTGGAAAAATCCGCCCAGGTGCGCCTCACGCCCGACAATCACGCGCAATTTGCCGCCCTGTTGCCGCCGATCCTGCGTCGCCTGTTCAACGGTGAACACCTGCTGTTGCGCTCACTGAGCTGCAACGGCCGGGTGGTTATGCTGATGATCGCCGACCAGGGCGGCGGGCCGTTCTCGGAAACCACCGTGCAGGCCTTCGGCAAAACCGCTCAATGCATCGAGAAAGCCCTGCACAGCTTTACCAACCGCACCAGTTGATGCTTGCGCTACAATCGCCCTCTTTTATCGCCAACATTTGTGCCCAGGAGACCTCACATGCCTGACTTCTCTGGCTTGCCGCTGGTGATCGAACCCAGCGACCTGCTTGGCCGCCTTGATGCCGACCAACTGATTCTGGTGGACCTCACCAGCGCCGCCCGCTACGCCGAAGGGCATATCCCCGGCGCGCATTTCGTTGACCCCAAGCGCACCCAACTGGGCCAGCCGCCAGCCCCCGGCCTGTTGCCGAACAAGGCAGACCTGGAAAAACTGTTCGGCGAGCTGGGCCACACCCCGGACGCGACCTACGTGGTCTACGACGACGAAGGCGGTGGCTGGGCCGGACGTTTCATCTGGCTGCTCGACGTGATCGGCCACACGAAATACCACTACCTCGACGGCGGCCTGCTGGCGTGGCTGGCAGACCCGCTCCCGCTGTCCACCGAGGTGCCGGCCCCGGCTGGCGGGCCTGTCAGCCTCACCCTGCATGACGGCCCCACCGCGACCCGCGAATACCTGCAAAGCCGTCTCGGCGCCGCCGACCTGGGCATCTGGGACGCACGCGGCCCGCTGGAATATTCCGGCGAAAAGGTCCTGGCAGCCAAGGGCGGTCACATCCCCGGCGCCGTGAACTTCGAGTGGACTGCCGGCATGGACAAGGCGCGCAACCTGCGCATCCGCCGCGACATGCCGCAGATCCTCGAAAACCTCGGGCTGACCCGCGACAAAGAAATCATCACCCACTGCCAGACTCATCACCGCTCTGGCTTCACCTACCTGGTGGCCAAGGCGCTCGGTTATCCGCGAGTCAAAGGTTATGCCGGTTCCTGGGGCGAATGGGGCAACCACCCCGACACCCCCGTCGAGATTTAAGGTTTAAGGACAGTTAATGAAAAAGCAGTTGTTCATCCTCAGCCAGTACTTGCTGCCGCACCACTTGCTGTCGCGCCTGGCCGGCTGCATTGCCGAGTGCCGCGTGCGCTGGTTCAAGAACGCCTTCACCGCCTGGTTCGCCAAGCGCTATCAAGTGGACATGTCCCAGGCCCTGGTTGAAGACCTGAGCGCCTACGAACACTTCAACGCGTTCTTCACCCGCGCCCTGAAAGACGGCGCGCGCCCACTCGATCAAACCCCGGGCGCCGTGCTGAGCCCAGCCGATGGCGCAGTCAGCCAGCTCGGCCCGATCGAGCATGGTCGCGTGTTCCAGGCCAAGGGCCACAGTTTCAGCGTGCTGGAATTGCTGGGCGGCGATGCGGCCATGGCTGCGCCGTTCATGGGCGGCGATTTCGCCACCATTTACCTGTCGCCGAAAGACTACCACCGGGTGCATATGCCACTGGCGGGCACCTTGCGCGAGATGGTCTACGTGCCAGGGCGGATTTTCTCGGTCAACCAGACCACCGCCGAAAACGTGCCGGAGCTGTTTGCGCGTAACGAGCGGGTTGTCTGCCTGTTCGACACCGAACGCGGCCCGATGGCCGTGGTGCTGGTGGGCGCGATGATTGTGGCGTCGATCGAAACCGTGTGGGCCGGCCTGGTCACGCCGCCTAAGCGCGAGCTGAAAACCTTCCGCTACGACGAAGCCGCGCGTGCGCCGATTCACCTGGAGAAAGGCGCAGAGCTGGGTCGCTTCAAGCTGGGTTCGACCGCGATCGTGCTGTTCGGGCCGGATCAGGTGCAGTGGGCAGAAACACTGGTGGCGGGTTCGCCGGTGCAGATGGGCCAGGGCATCGCGTTACCGAAAGCCTGATCCGAAACCTGCAAAAATCCAATGTGGGAGGGGGCTTGCCCCCGATAGCGGTGGCTCAGTCACTTATTTGTAGCTGAACCACTGCCATCTGGGGCTTGCCCCCTCCCACATTTTTAAGCGCATTGTTTCAGTTAGAGCTGCCCGTCGCGGTCGCGAAAGCCCAGCAAATACAACACACCGTCCAACCCAAGGGTCGAAATCGCCTGCTTGGCCGATTGCTTGACCAGCGGCTTGGCGCGGAACGCCACGCCCAACCCGGCAATCGCCAGCATCGGCAAGTCATTCGCACCGTCGCCGACCGCAATGGTCTGCTCCAGACGCAAACCTTCCTTGTGGGCCAATTCCCGCAGCAAGTCGGCCTTGCGCTGCGCGTCGACGATCGGCTCCACGGCCACGCCGGTCACCTTGCCATCCACCACTTCCAGCTCATTGGCGAACACATAGTCGATGCCCAGCTTGGCCTGCAATTGCTTGGCGAAGTAGCTGAAGCCGCCGGACAGGATCGCAGTCTTGTAGCCCAGGCGCTTGAGTTCGGCGAACAGGGTTTCGGCGCCTTCGGTCAGGCGCAGGGAGGCGCCGATCGAATCCAGCACGCTGACATCCAGGCCCTTAAGCAACGCCAGGCGCTCCTTGAAGCTGGCGCGGAAATCCAGCTCGCCGGCCATGGCGCGCTCGGTGATCGCGGAGACTTGCTCACCCACACCGGCAGCCTTGGCCAGTTCGTCGATGACTTCGGCTTCGATCAGCGTGGAGTCCATGTCGAACACCGCCAGGCGGCGGTTGCGGCGGAACAGCGAATCTTCCTGGAAGGCGATATCGACATTCAGCTCCTGCGCCACGCTCAGGAAGTCGGCACGCAAGGCTTGGGGATCGGCCGGTTCGCCGCGCACGGAAAACTCGATGCAGCCCTTGCCCTGGTCATCTGGCGTGTCCAATGGCATGCGGCCCGACAGACGGTCGATATGGTCGATATTCAAGCCATATTGCGCGGTGATCGAGCTGACGCGCTGCAACTGCTCGGCCGTCACCTTGCGGGTCAGCAAGGTCACGATATGGCGTTTTTTGCCCTGGCCGGACACCCAATGCCGGTAATCCTCTTCGGACACCGGGGTGAAACGCACCTGCTGATCCAGCTTGTACGCGGTAAACAGGATGTCCTTGAGGACAGACGACGCCTGCTCGGTGCTGGGGATTTCCACCAGAATCCCGAAGGACAGGGTGTCGTGGATCACCGCCTGGCCGATGTCGAGAATGTTCACACCACCCTGGGCCAGAACACCGGTAATGGCGGCGGTCAGACCTGGCCGGTCTTCCCCCGTGATGTTAATCAGGACAATTTCGCGCAAAGCGCACCCCCAGGCTGGAAAAAAACCGCATTCTACCCACTTTCAGTGACCATCGGGCACAGCCAGCGCTTTGCCGGTCTTGGGCCTGTCGCTATACTGCGCGTCAACTTCACGGACTAAAGAGCCGAGCTCAAGTGAACCGGCCCACGCCAGTAAAAACCGACAACTTCTTCCTGCTGATCTTCCGGGCACTGCGCCACCGCCGTGTACCGATCGCATTACGCATCGCCAGCCATAACGTGATCCTGGTCGCCCTGGCCCTGGTGATCTACGCCTGCGTGATGGGTTTGCAGTTCAAACAGGCCATGCACGAACAAGCCGATGCCCTGGGCGAGAGCTTGACCACCCAGACCGCCACCTCGGCGACCGAGCTGCTGGTGTCCAACGACATCCTCAGCCTCAACGTGCTGCTCAACAACCTGACCAAGAACCCGCTGGTGGCCCACGCCGCCATCTACAGCGTGGACAACCGGATCATGGCCGAAGCCGGGCAACGCCCGAAAAACGGCCTGCTGGGTGAGGCCGAAGGCCTGTACCAGAGCAATATCACGTTTCAGGATGTGAAAGCCGGCCAATTGCGCATCAGCCTGGACATGCAGCAATTCCAGCAGCCGATGACCATCAGCCTGCAAAGCATGGGCATCCTCAGCGCGATCCTGCTGGCGCTGGCCCTGGCCTTGAGCCTGCGCCTGGGGCGGCATATCTCCACGCCGTTGATGCAACTGCGCATCTGGCTGCGGGATATCGACGAGCACACCCCGGCCACCGATCGTCAGGACGAGATCGGCGACCTTGCGCGCCAGCTTCACGCCAGCTTCGCCCCGGAACCGGTGGTACACGAGGTTGAACCCGAGCCCGAGTTCGACGACAGCGATTACGACGAACCTGCCTTTGAAGTGCGCAACCTGCGCGACCCGGGCTTTGACGAAAGCGCGCCGGTCGCGGGCCTGAAGCCTGCGCCACGCCATGTAATCAAGGCCGAAGAAGACGAGCTGGACGACGAAGACCCGTTCGCCGACCTGCGCGACACCTCGGCCAGCAGCCCGGCCATCGCGCCGAAGCCCGTGCCGGCAAAGAACGCCGAACCCCAACACAGTGCGGTCCTGGCCGTGCAACTGGGCGCCCAGGACCAACTGCGCCGCCTGCCCCGCGCCCGCCTGACGGAATTGCTGGAACGCTACCGCGACTGCCTCGACCAGGCCGCCTCGCTCTACCAGAGCGAGCTGCACACCCTGAACGATGGCAGCACACTGATGCTGTTCCACAGCGAAGACAGCGGCGAAGACTACCTGACCAACGCCATCTGCTGCGGCGAACTGCTGCGCGCCCTGGGTCATGAGTTGCAGATCGAAGTGGCCGACAGCGGCATCACGCTGCAACTGCAACTGGGCCTGACCGTTGGCGACGACCTGTTCGGCATGAGCCAGATCGACCTGCTGCTGACCGAAATCGCCCAGGACGCCTTGGCCTTGTCCCAACACAGCCGCAACCTGCTGCTGGTGGAGCGCAAGATCAGCGAAGACACGCTGATCCGCCAACGCGCGCGCATCCGTCCGATTGCCAGCCCCGAGGGCGCCAGTTGCGTAGAGCGCTTGATGGAGCCGTATCCGTCGATGCTGGAGCGGCAATTGGCGCGGATGCACGAGTCCCGTGCCAAGCCCTGACTGACATGTGAGAGGGGGCTTGCCCCCGATGACGGCGCGTCAGTCAAAACGGCGGCAACTGACACATCGCTATCGGGGGCAAGCCCCCTCCCACATTTGGACTCCACAAGCCTCAAGTAAATCGCGCACAAACAAAAAGGCCCGCTGAATAAGCGGGCCTTTTGGGTTGGAGCCATTCAGATCAGAACCTGAACACTTCCATATCCGTGCGGATCGGCGTAGCCATCGGCATTTTCGGTTTCCCCGGAGCCGCCGGTTTGGCCTGTACCGGCGCTTGCTTGCGCGGCGCCTCGGCGACTGGTGGCTGGTTGGCCAATGGCTTGAGGGCCACCGACAACTGCTGCGCCAGATGCTGCAACAACACGCCCTGGGCCTGGACCTGGGACGCCGTGGTGCCGGCATGCTCTTCCTGCAGATGCACGATGCGGCTATCACGCACCTGGCCGCGGCGGTCGATCAAGCGCCATTGCGCATCGAGGATCGCCGGTTGCGAGGTGCCGGAGTCGAGTCGGGTAATGGTCAGCAACACCTGCACATCCGGGGAAAAACCGGCGGGCGCGGGCGCCAGGACCACACGCTGACTGTCCAACTGACCCGCCACCTGGCGCAACATCAACTGATTGATGTCGGACGACAAACTACCCGCCCAACGACCATCGGTGGAACCTTGCAGGCTGCCGTCGTTCTGACGTTGCAGCAATGTTTCGCGTTGCAGGTAGTCAGCGACGACGACCGGGCCCAGCAAGACGGCCATGCCGGCCGATTGAGCTGGCTGAGCGGGACTTCCGCTGTCCAGCTGGTACAGCGACACCGGCTGGTGCGTGCTGCAACCCGCCAACCCCAGAAGGCCAGCGAGCATAAAAATAAAAGGAAGGCGTGGAGCAGTCATCATCCCATCCAGGCGGCTGCCACAAGGCAAACCACAATGTAATACTAAAAATAACCTAAACACGCTCGGCCACGCCGGCGCTGGAAAGGCCATATCATCCGTGAATATGCGCCATGACTCCAGCGCGAAAGCGTCGATCTACGCGTTAAATCGTAGATCAAGAGCTCTAATCCGCGCTAAACCGGCGTTTCCACCAGTAAAGCATCCACGCGCTGGAAGCCACGAGGCAGTTTATTACCGCGTCGGCCACGCTCGCCCTTGTAGTGCTCAAGGTCGTCAGGGCGCAGCGACAACGTGCGCTTGCCGGCCTGGAGCACCAGGGTAGAACCTTCCGGGATCACTGCGATGTCTGTCACGTACTCTTCGCGACTGGCCACCCGCTCGCCGGGAATACCAATGATCTTGTTGCCTTTGCCTTTGCCCAACTGCGGCAGGTCGCTGATCTTGAACACCAGCAAACGCCCTTCCGTGGTCACCGACGCCAGCCAATTACCCTCGCGATCGTCCACCGGCCGCGGCAGGATCACCTTGGCGTTATTCGGCAGGCTCAACAGTGCTTTACCGGCTTTGTTCTTGGCCTGCAGGTCTTCACCCTTGACCACAAAGCCGTAACCCGCGTCGGAGGCGATCACATACAGCGAGTCGTCGTCCGGCAGCAGCACGCATTCGAAACTCGCCCCCGGTGGCGGCGTCAGGCGCCCGGTCAACGGCTCGCCCTGCCCGCGCGCAGACGGCAAGGTGTGGGCCGGCACCGAGTAACTGCGCCCGGTGGAGTCGATAAACACCGCAAACTGGTTGGACCGCCCGGCGGCGGCGGTCTTGAAGCCGTCGCCAGCCTTGTACGACAAGCCGGTCGCATCGATATCATGCCCCTTGGCGGAACGGACCCAACCCTTTTCCGACAGAACGACAGTAATTTTCTCGTTTGGCAGCAGCTCGGTTTCTGTCAGCGCTTTCGCTTCGGCGCGCTCAACGATCGGCGAACGGCGGTCGTCGCCATAGGTCTCGGCGTCTTTGATCAGCTCGCTGCGCACCAGCTTCTTGAGCTTGGTTTCGCTGCCCAGCAGGGCTTGCAGCTTGGCTTGCTCCTTGAGCAACGCGTCCTGTTCGTCGCGCAGCTTCATTTCTTCCAGTCGCGCCAACTGACGCAAGCGGGTGTCGAGGATGTAGTCGGCCTGGATCTCGCTCAGCTCGAAACGCGCGATCAGCTCGGCTTTCGGGTGCTCGGCAGTACGGATGATGTGGATCACTTCATCCAGGTTGAGGTAGGCAATCAGCAAGCCGTCCAACAGGTGCAGGCGGCGCTCGACCTTGTCCAGGCGGAACTGCAGGCGACGACGCACGGTCTGGACGCGGAACTCCAGCCACTCCACCAGCAGATTGCGCAGGTTCTTCAGCTGCGGCTTGCCGTCCAGGCCGATGATGTTGATGTTGACCCGGTAGCTGGACTCCAAGTCCGTGCTGGCGAACAGATGCTGCATCAGCACTTCATGGTCGACCCGGCTGTTGGTCGGAATAATCACGATGCGGCACGGGTTTTCGTGGTCGGACTCGTCGCGCAGGTCAGCGACCTGCGGCAATTTCGACGGTTTGGCCTGCATCAGCGCGGCGATCTGTTCCAGCACCTTGGCGCCGGACACCTGATGCGGCAACGCGGTGACGATGATGTCGCCGTCTTCGACGTGGTACACGGCGCGCATACGCACCGAGCCCTTGCCGGTTTCGTACATTTTCAGCAGGTCGGCACGCGGCGTGATGATTTCCGCTTCGGTCGGGTAATCCGGGCCCTGGATGTGCTCGCAGAGCTGCTCGACCGTGGCTTTGGGTTCATCGAGCAAGCGCACGCAGGCCGTGGCGACTTCCCGCAGGTTGTGCGGCGGTACGTCGGTGGCCATGCCGACGGCAATGCCGGTGGTGCCATTGAGCAGGATGTTCGGCAAACGTGCCGGCAACACCAGGGGCTCGTCGAGGGTGCCGTCGAAGTTCGGGCCCCAGTTCGCGGTGCCCTGGCCCAGTTCGCTGAGCAGCACTTCCGAATAACGCGACAGGCGCGCCTCGGTGTAACGCATGGCCGCGAAAGACTTGGGATCATCCGGCGCACCCCAGTTCCCCTGGCCATCTACCAGCGTGTAGCGGTAGCTGAACGGCTGGGCCATCAGCACCATGGCTTCATAGCAGGCCGAGTCGCCGTGGGGGTGGAACTTACCGAGCACGTCACCGACGGTACGCGCCGACTTCTTGTGCTTGGAATCTGCGTCCAGGCCCAACTCACTCATGGCGTAGATGATGCGCCGTTGTACGGGCTTCAGGCCGTCGCCGATATGCGGCAAGGCACGATCCATGATCACGTACATGGAGTAGTTGAGGTAGGCATTTTCGGTGAAGTCAGCCAGCGACCGGCGTTCTACGCCGTCTAAGCTGTCTGCGAGGATGTCACTCATGCGGGCCTCATCATTGTTTGGTAAGGCGCAGCGGAAATGCCGCGGCGCCGGGTCAATTCAAAACAGGGGTGGCTCATGGCTGGGCGCTCCAGCCACCGGCGGGGGCGGCGAAACGATAGACCACCGGGCGTTTTTCGCCATCGGCGCGGGCGCCGAAATTATTGTCGATGCCCAACCAGGCACCGTCTGCATCCAGCACCAGGGCTTCGGCCAGGCCATAAGGCTGGGCGTAGCGCCGTTCGGGCGTCAGGGTCTCGTCGGCGAACGACCAGCACAGCTCGACCTTGGCCGTGAGCGCATCGCGCCGACAAATCTGGAACGCATTGCGCTCCAGGGTAAACAACTTACCGTTGAACAGCGCCAGGTCGGAAAAGTCCTTGGACACCGCCTTGGCACTGGGGAACTGCGCCGGCTGCACCTCCTGGCCGGCCTCGCTCAACAGCACGCACGCGCCCGCGCAATCCCACACGCTTTGCTGGCGCTTGATGGAAATCAGCCCGCGCCGTTCACGCTCCGCCGCCAGCCAGATCTGATTGCCCTCGGGGTTCACCGCGAGGCCTTCGAACAACGCATTGAAATGCAGCAACATGCCGCTGGCGCGGGCCTCACGCACCATGCCGGGGGCGATCTTCAACCACTCGGGCGCACCGCTCGCCGGCACTTTCAGCACCGCCGCATGGGCTTCGCTGACCACGTAGCGGTTACCCGCGGCATCGCAGCCGACGCCTTCAAAATCCAGGTCGCCACCGCGAATCAGCGACGCCGCCTTGGTGCGCGAACGCAGCCCCCAGGGCAGGCCGGAGTCAGGCACGGGCGGCACGTCGAGCTTCACCGTTTCGGCCTGCCAGGTCGGCGCGCTGATATCCAGGCGGTAGATCTGGTCGTCGTCGCGGTCGGAAACCGTCCACAACGCGTTGCCACACAAAGCCAGGCCCGACAGGTTACCGCCGCGCATGCCGTCCACCGGATGTTCGGACACCAGCTTGAGCTCAGCCACGGGCGCGGCGACCGCCTGGGTGGCCGCCAACCCGCTCAACATCAGGATCGCCAGGGCGAAACCTGTACGCATCAGCCCAGGACCTCGGCGAGGTTGCCCTTGGACTCCAGCCAGGACTTGCGGTCCGGCGCGCGTTTCTTCGCCAGCAGCATGTCCATCATTTCCGAGGTGGCAGCGAAGTCGTCCAGGGTCAACTGCACCAGGCGCCGCGTGTTCGGGTCCATGGTGGTTTCGCGCAGTTGCGGCGGGTTCATCTCACCCAGGCCTTTGAATCGCGTGACCTGCGGCTTGCCGCGTTTCTTCTCGGCGATCAGGCGGTCGAGGATGCCATCGCGCTCGCCTTCGTCGAGGGCGTAGAAAATCTCCTTGCCCAGGTCGATACGGTACAGCGGCGGCATCGCGACGTAGACGTGACCGGCGTCCACCAACGGGCGGAAGTGCTGCACGAACAGCGCGCACAGCAAGGTGGCGATGTGCAGACCGTCGGAGTCGGCGTCGGCGAGGATGCAGATCTTGCCGTAGCGCAACTGGCTCATGTCCGCCGCGCCGGGGTCGACGCCGATGGCCACGGCAATATTGTGCACTTCCTGGCTGGCCAGGACTTCGCTGCCGTCGACTTCCCAGGTGTTGAGGATCTTGCCGCGCAACGGCAGGATCGCCTGGAATTCCTTGTCCCGCGCTTGCTTGGCGGAACCGCCGGCGGAGTCACCTTCCACCAGGAACAGCTCGGAGCGCATCGGGTCCTGCCCGGCGCAATCGGCCAGCTTGCCCGGCAGTGCCGGGCCCGCCGTGATGCGTTTGCGCTCGACCTTCTTGCTGGCCTTGAGGCGACGGCCGGCGTTGTTGATCGCCAGTTCCGCCAGGGCCAGGCCCAATTCCGGGTGCTCGTTGAGCCACAGGCTGAACGCATCCTTGACCACACCGGAGACAAACGCCGCCGCCTCGCGGGATGACAAACGTTCTTTGGTCTGGCCGGAGAATTGCGGCTCCTGCATTTTCATCGACAGCACGAACGCGATGCGCTCCCACACGTCTTCCGGCGCCAGCTTCACGCCGCGCGGCAGCAGGCTGCGGTATTCGCAGAACTCGCGCATGGCGTCGAGAAGGCCCTGGCGCAAGCCGTTGACGTGGGTGCCGCCCTGGGCGGTGGGGATCAGGTTGACGTAGCTTTCCTGCACGCTGTCGCCGCCTTCAGGCAACCACAGTAGCGCCCAGTCGACGGCTTCTTTGTTCCCGGCCAGGCTGCCGCAGAACGGCTCGTTGGGCAGGCGTTCGAAATCGCTGACGGCGTCTTCCAGGTAGGAGCGCAGGCCGTCTTCGTAGTGCCACTCGACCTTTTCGCCGCTGCCTTTGTCTTCAAAGGTGACCAGCAGGCCCGGGCACAACACGGCCTTGGCCTTGAGCACATGCTTGAGGCGGCTGATGGAGAATTTCGGCGAATCGAAGTATTTCGGGTCCGGGGCGAAGTACACGCTGGTGCCGGTGTTGCGCTTGCCAACGGTGCCGATCACCTGCAGGTCGGTGGCTTTGTAGCCATCGGCGAAGGTCATCTCGTATTCGTTGCCGTCGCGCTTGACCCGCACCCGCACCAACGTCGACAGGGCGTTGACCACGGAAATACCGACACCGTGCAAGCCACCGGAGAACTGGTAGTTCTTGTTGGAGAACTTGCCGCCGGCGTGCAGCTTGGTGAGGATCAACTCGACGCCCGACACCCCCTCTTCCGGGTGAATGTCCACCGGCATGCCGCGACCGTCGTCGGACACTTCCAGGGAGTGGTCAGCGTGGAGAATGACATGCACCGACTTGGCGTGCCCGGCCAAGGCTTCGTCGACGCTGTTGTCGATGACTTCCTGGGCAAGGTGGTTCGGCCGACTGGTGTCGGTGTACATGCCGGGGCGTTTGCGCACCGGGTCGAGGCCCGAGAGGACTTCGATGGCGTCGGCGTTATAAGAGCTAGCGCTGGGAGTGGCCATGGGGTCTCGTCGTGAGTCGTTCGATTAAAAAGTGACCTGCGGTTTCCAAGGCAATTACAGTGCCGAGAAATCGAAGGATTGATACTGATCCGCGCCAATGCCGGCAAAGCTCAACAACGCCGGCAACTGCCGGGCAAACCCCTGGTAACCGTGGTCGCCACCGGCCTGGATGCGCAAGGCACAGGCCCGGTAATACTGCTGGGCGAGGCGATAATCCAGGGTTTCGTCCCCGGTCTGCAACCACACCTGATAACGCGCGGCATCCTGGGGCGCCGGGACTTCCAGCTCGGCCAGCGCCGTGACGTGATCGTGGGTCAGTTCCCAGGTTTCATCGGTATAGAGGTTCTTCTGGGTGCCCAGGTAACCGTCGAACATCCGATGGGGGCTGACCGCCGGGTTGACCAGCAGCGCCTTGAGGCCATGGCGCTCGGCAAGACAGGTTGCATAGTAGCCGCCGAGCGAGCTGCCGACCAGCAGCGGCCGCCCCAGTTCTGCGATGGCCGCCTCCAATTGAGGAATCGCCTGGCGAGGGTGGTGATGCAGGGCCGGCACGCGCAGTTGGTCGGCCAGGCCGAGGGTGTCCATCACGCGGATCAACTGGCTGGCCTTGTTCGACGCAGGCGCGCTGTTGAAACCGTGGATATACAGGATCGAAGCGGACATGCCGGGCTCTCCGTGCTTGCGCCAAAAAAGGCGCAGTTTACAGGGATCGGAGTGGTGAGTCCCCTGTCTTCCCCTCCCACCTTCAGTAGCCGTTGCTGGCGTAATCCACGGTAAAGGCAAAGCCTTTGACCCGCTCCACCCCGGTCTCCAACCGCCCGTCGGCATGCAGACGCAGCCAGCGATAGCCCGGTGCCTCGGTGCTGACGTTGAAGTCCTCGCTGCCCGGCGTGAACTGGATGCAGGTGGACGGCGACGCCAGCAGGCGCACGCCGTTGCGCTCGCGGTCGATCTCCTGGTGTACATGCCCCCAGAGCAAGGCCCGGACCTGAGGGAAACGGTCCAGCACGGCAAACAGTGCCTCGGGGTTGCGCAGGCCGATGGGTTCCATCCACGCACAGCCGATGGGCACCGGATGATGGTGGAAACACACCAGATGATGGCGGTGCGGCGCTTCGCTCAAGGCTTGAGCCAGCAGTTGCAGCTGGCTGTCCTGCAGATAACCCGGCACCGAACCGGGTACGGCGGAGTCGAGCAGGGTAATGCGCCAATTGCCGACGTCGACCACCGGTTCCAGCAGGTCGCTGTGCAGGGCGGCGTGGGCCATGATCTGCGGCTCATCGTGGTTGCCGGGAATCCAGCGCGCCGGCACGCCAAAGGGTGCGGTCATCTCCCGGAAGTGCTGATAGGACGCCAACGTACCGTCCTGGGACAAGTCCCCCGTGGCCAGCAGCAAGTCGATCCGGGGCTGCTGCTCGCGCACCAGGCCAATCACCCGTTGCAAGCTCTCACGGGTGTTCATGCCCACCAGCGTGGCGTCGGCCTCGGCAAACAGATGGCTGTCGGACAGTTGCACCAGCAATGCCGGTGCATCGGGGGTCACGGTGGGTACGCGGGGCAAGGTGCTCTCCCAAGGCAATCACAGGAATGGACGTATGGCGCGATTATGCTGGGGCAGGACACAAAGAGGAAACCCAGGGAAGCAGATGCAGTTCACATCTACCGCACGACTTCAAACTCGTGGCCCAGGGCCAGACAGTGACTCAACCATTCACCGAGGAACACATTAAGCTGTGCTTTCTCATCGGGCTGGTGCATGAACACATTGGGGTAAGGATAGATGCTGCGAAAGCGTCGCGCATGTTCGGCGCTGATGACTTCGGCCATTCGCGCATCGTGGTACACCTGCACTTCCAGTTGCGGCACCGGCAGCCATGGCAGGCTGTGCTCCTGGCGCACGCGCAGGGTGGTGGTGTATGGGCAATTGACGATGACTTCCAGGGTCAGCACGCCGAGCATCTGGTCGCCATGGGTCACGGCGATGCGCCGTGCCTCGGGCGTGTGGCGCATGTCCGGCAGCAGGCGCATCAGCCGCGCATAGTTGGCCTCGCAGGCGGCTTGCAGCCCGATCAGGTCAACCCGGTATCGTTCCCGTGCCTTTACTGCCATAACCCCCTCACTTCCGCGCGATTGAGCGCTAGCCATTGCAAGGCAATAATGCTGGGCGCATTGGATATCCGACCATCACGCACCGCTTGCAAGGCATCTTCGAAAGCCCAGGTGCTGACGCGGATATCTTCTGCCTCCTCTTCCAGTCCATGGACGCCACCGGCGCCCGAACTGTCGCAACGGCCCAGGTACAAGTGGACGAATTCGGTACTGCCGCCGGGCGAAGGGAAATATTGGGTGATCGGCCACAGTGCGGAGAATGTCAGTCCAGCTTCCTCCTCGGCTTCGCGGTGTGCAACCTCCTCCGGTTGTTCGTCCTTGTCGATCAGGCCGGCGACCATTTCCACCAGCCACGGGTTGGCGGCGCGGCCCATGGCGCCTACGCGAAACTGCTCGATCAGCACCACTTCATCGCGCTGCGGGTCGTAGGGCAGCACGCACACGGCGTCATGCCGCACGAAGACCTCGCGGTTGATCACCCGGCTCATGCCGCCGTCGAATTTTTCGTGGCGCAGTTGCACGCGATCGAGCTTGTAGAAACCCTGATAGGCATTGTCGCGCTGAACAATCTCGATCGTGCTCGGCGTCGATTTCGCGATGTCCGTCATATCCTTCCTCGTTATGCCCGTGCAATTGGCGCCATCCTAACGCGCTCCCGCCCGTTGGCGCAGCCCCTTTACGGTTGCCGGGATAGACGGCGGGCGTCAAACTCACTCTAATGAGCTTAGTGGCGAACTGACTGCCATGCCGGTAGTCGAAGCTCCACGAATTTCGCTCTTATCGACGGACGAAGACCCTACATGTCACTTTTAAAAATCGCCTCCGTGGCGTGTATCGCCTTGACGCTCGGCGCCTGCCAGAGCCTGTTCCAACCGAACTACAGCACCCCGCTGGAAGCCACCCGCGACGCCAGCGAGCAAAGCAAGCCGGACTGCGCCAACGCCGATTGCCCGCTGGTGAATATCGACACCGTGCATTTTGCCAAGGAGCCCAAGCTCGACGCACTGATCGAACAACGCCTGCTGGAAATGACCCGCACCCGGTCGAGCGACCCGTTGCCGTCGAGCCTGGCGACGTACCGCGAGCAGTTCCTGAGCACCGCCGCGCCACGCAACAGCATGTACTTGCAGGCCAAGGTACGCGAGCAGCATGACGGCTTGGTGATCATCGAACTGTCCAGCTACCTGGACCAGGGCGCCACCCACGGCGAACCGGGCCGCGCCTTCATCAACTATTCGCGCCCGCAGCAAAAAGCCCTGTCGCTGAGCGACATGCTGCTGCCCGGCAAGGAAGAAGCATTCTGGAAGGCCGCCCAGGTGGCGCACAACAGCTGGCTGATCAGCACCCGCCTGAGCCTGGAGCCGGAGTTCGTCAAGCGCTACCCGTTCCAGAAAACCCCGAACGTGGCGCTGACCTCCGCCAGCGTGACCCTCAAGTACCCCACCACCACGATCGCGCCGTATGCCCTGGGCCACATCGAGTTGCAGATTCCTTACTCGCGCCTGGAAGGCATCATCAAGCCTGAGCTGGTGCCCGCGCGCCGCTGAAGACGCGCCCGAGGATGAACTGCAACAGCCCTGCCAGCGCCAGTGCCGGCAGGGTCGCGCCGATATCCGGATACAGGTTGGCCAGCAAGTGGTAGGTGCCGATGCCGCCCAGCCAGGCCAGCAACGCCGTCCAGCGTAGCGTGGCAAGCGCGCCCTGGCCGCGGCGGCGCAGGATGAAATGATCGACCAGCACCACGCCAAACAGCGGCGCGAATACCGAACCGATCAACAGCAGAAAGTTCTGGTACTGCGCCAACGGAGCAAAGCAGGCGATCAACGTGCAGAGCACACCGATGGCCAAGGCCAGGTGCTCGACCTTCAGGCGCAACAGAATCCCGCTGGAGACGGCCGCCGAGTGAATATCGGCAAAGGCGTTTTCCGACTCATCCAACAGGATCAGCAACAACGGAATCCCCAGCCCCGCGCCGGCCAGCGCCAGCAACAGCGCGTTGACTTCACCGCTCGGCGCAAACGCCAGGGTGTAGGCCACGCCCAGGCTCATCAGCCAGAAATTGCCGATAAAAAAGCCCAGCGCCGTGCCGCCGAACACGCTTTTCGCGCGTTTGCCGAAGCGCGAATAATCGGCGATCAGCGGCAGCCACGACAGCGGCATGGCGATGGCGATGTCAAACCCCACCGCGAAGGGCATCGAACCGTCACCGGCCTGGGCCCATAGCGTGGCGAGATCGGCTTTGGCGAACAGGTTCCAGGTCAACCACAGGCAGGCCGCGAGCAGCAGCCAGATGCCCCATTTACGCAGGATCTGGCGCACGAACGTCAGCGGGCCACTGACCGCCAGCAAGGTCGCCAGGCCACCGAAAAACAGGGTCCACAGCATCGGGCTGGCCAACAGGCTGGCGTCGCTGAAGGCCCGCGCGCCCAACAGGCTGGCGGCATCGCGCATGACGATGATTTCAAACGCGCCCCAACCGATCAGTTGCAGCAGGTTCAACAATGCCGGCAGGCTCGCGCCTTTGGCGCCGAGGCTGAGCTTGAGCGCGGCCATGGCGGACAGCCCGGTGTCGCTGCCGATCACGCCGACAGCGGCGAGCAGCAGCACGCCGACCAGGGTGCCGAGGAAAATCGCCAACAACCCACCGGCCAGGCCCAGGCCGGGCGCGAGCAGCGCGCCGGTTTGCAGGACCATCAGGCCGATGCCGAGGGAGAACCACAGGGAAAACAGATCGCGGGCGCCGAAAACGCGCTTGTCAGCAGACACCGCGATATCGGGGGAATAGGTGCTGGGTTGAATGCTCAAGGATGGAATCTCTGAGGGGCATTTGTTGTTTGAAAGATTGTTATCGGGGGCAAGCCCCCTCCCACACTTGAATGTGTTCACAATTCAAAATGTGGGAGGGGGCTTGCCCCCGATAAGGCCCTTGAAAGCGCCTACAACCTCGGATCAGACCTTCTTGTAGAGCTGGCTGCCTTCCTGCTTGAACCGCTCCGCCTGCTCGGCCAAGCCCTTGGCCACCTCCACATCCACCGCATCGATGCGCTGGTTGGCCGCGTACTCACGCACTTCCTGGGTGATTTTCATCGAGCAGAACTTCGGCCCGCACATCGAGCAGAAATGCGCGACCTTGGCCGAGTCCTTCGGCAGGGTTTCGTCGTGATACGAACGCGCGGTGTCCGGGTCGAGGCCGAGGTTGAACTGGTCTTCCCAACGGAACTCGAAGCGTGCCTTGCTCAGTGCGTTATCGCGGATCTGCGCGCCCGGATGACCTTTCGCGAGATCGGCTGCATGGGCGGCGATCTTGTAAGTGATGATCCCGGTCTTCACGTCATCCTTGTTCGGCAGGCCCAGGTGTTCCTTGGGTGTGACGTAGCAGAGCATGGCGCAACCGAACCAACCGATCATCGCCGCACCGATGCCGGAGGTGATGTGGTCGTAGCCCGGCGCGATGTCGGTGGTCAGCGGGCCGAGGGTGTAGAACGGCGCCTCGTCGCAGCATTCGAGCTGCTTGTCCATGTTCTCCTTGATCAGTTGCATCGGCACGTGGCCGGGGCCTTCGATCATGGTTTGCACGTCGTGCTTCCAGGCGATCTTGGTCAGCTCGCCGAGGGTTTCCAGCTCGCCGAATTGCGCGGCATCGTTGGCGTCGGCGATCGAACCCGGGCGCAGGCCGTCGCCTAAGGAGAAGCTGACGTCATAGGCCTTCATGATTTCGCAGATTTCGTCGAAATGCGTGTAGGTGAAGTTCTCTTTGTGGTGCGCCAGGCACCACTTGGCCATGATCGAGCCGCCGCGGGAGACGATGCCGGTAACGCGCTTGGCGGTCAGCGGCACGTAGCGCAGCAGCACGCCGGCGTGGATGGTGAAGTAGTCGACGCCCTGCTCGGCCTGTTCGATCAGGGTGTCGCGGAACAGCTCCCAGGTCAGGTCTTCAGCGGCGCCGCCGACTTTTTCCAGGGCCTGGTAGATCGGCACTGTGCCGATCGGCACCGGCGAGTTGCGGATGATCCACTCGCGGGTTTCGTGGATGTGCTTGCCGGTGGACAGGTCCATCACCGTGTCCGAGCCCCAGCGAATGCCCCAGGTCAGTTTCGCCACTTCTTCTTCGATGGACGAGCCCAGGGCGCTGTTGCCGATGTTGCCGTTGATCTTCACCAGGAAGTTACGGCCGATGATCATCGGTTCCAGTTCGGTGTGGTTGATGTTGGCCGGGATGATCGCGCGGCCGCGGGCGATTTCTTCGCGCACGAATTCCGGGGTGATGATCTTCGGCACGCTGGCGCCGAAGCTGTAGCCGGCGTGTTGCTGCTCGAGCAGGCCGCTGGCGCGGGCTTCTTCGAGCTTCATGTTTTCGCGGATGGCGACGTATTCCATCTCGGCGGTGATGATGCCTTTGCGCGCATAGTGCATCTGCGTGACGTTGGCACCGGCCTTGGCGCGGCGCGGGTTCTTCACATGGGCGAAGCGCAGCGCGGTCAGTTCGGCATCGGTCAGGCGTTGCTGGCCGAAGTGCGAGCTCAGGCCCGACAGGCGTTCGGTGTCGCCACGCGACTCGATCCACGGCGAGCGCACATCGCCCAGGCCCTTGCGCACATCGATGATGACGTTGGGGTCGGTGTAGGGGCCGGAGGTGTCGTAGATCACCACGGGGGCGTTGATCTCACCACCGAAATCGGTGGGGGTGACGTCGAGGCTGATTTCACGCATCGGCACGCGGATGTCCGGACGGGTGCCTTGCACGTAGATTTTCTGCGAGCGGGTAAACGGTTGCACGGAGCCGGAGTCGACCTTGGCCGATTCACTCAAATGCACGGTATTTTTTGGTTTTGTACTCATCACGGGCTCTCCAACTATCCAGGCGGTGGATTTTTGTCGGAGCGAACCTGTGGCGGATGGACGCACTGGAAGCAGTGCTGTGCTGGGTACTCGAGGGTTGTTCGAAGGTCGAACAACATCCCGGACAAAGCACAAGAGGACTCGCCGGGTGACGAGAAATCTTGTTCCCTACGCAGGCGTTAACCTGATCAGGTTCAACGGGATCCGGTATTTACCGATCTCAGCCTTCCAACAAGGCACCCCGACAAGAACCCGGCCAGTCTAGACAGGGTGAGGGCAAATTGCCAATAACGGAGCATTCAGCGTGATGAATGGCGCAATTGCAGGATTGTTGCGCCGTGTAACCACCACTACACTCGGTGACTGCCCCGACGCTTGACGCCAGGAATGGCCAACCGTAGCCTTGGGCGTTAAATTATCATCGTAATATTAAACCTAGGGATCAATTCATGCTGCGCAAACTCTCACTGGCTCTCGCCGTGTCTTGTGCGACCAACGGAATGGTCTGGGCAGCTGAAGCGCCCTTGTCCGCCCGAACCGACCTGGTCAGCGTCTACCAGGAAGCGGTGGACAACAACGCCGACCTGGCCGCCGCCCGCGCCCAGTACGGTGCGCAGAAAGAAGTGGTGCCCCAGGCCCGCGCCGGTTTGCTGCCCAACCTGTCGGCCGGTGCCGATATCAACAATTCGCGCACCCAGATCGACACCCCGGCCGCCACCGCCAACCGCGACGCGCATTCCTGGCGTGCGACCTTGAGCCAGCCGCTGTTCCGCGCCGACCGCTGGTTCCAGCTGCAAGCCGCCGAAGCCGTCAACGAACAGGCTGCGCTGCAACTTTCAGCCACCGAACAGAACCTGATCCTGCAAAGCGCCGAGAACTACTTCGCCGTGCTGCGCGCCCAGGACAACCTGGCCTCCACCAAGGCCGAAGAAAACGCCTTCAAGCGCCAACTGGACCAGTCCAACGAACGCTTCGACGTGGGCCTGTCGGACAAGACCGACGTGCTGCAATCCCAGGCCAGCTACGACACCGCGCGGGCCAACCGGATCGTCGCGCAACGCCAGGTGGACGACGCCTTCGAAGCACTGATCGCGCTGACCAACCGTCAATACAATTCGATCCAGGGCATTGTGCATACACTGCCGGTGCTGCCGCCGCTGCCGAACGACGCCAAGGCCTGGGTCGAAACCGCCGGCCGCCAGAACCTGAACCTGCTCGCCAGCAACTACGCCGTCACCGCCGCCGAGGAAACCCTCAAGCAGCGCAAGGCCGGGCACGCGCCGACCCTGGACGCCGTGGCGCAGTATGAAAAGGGCGATAACGACGCGCTCGGCTTCAGCAACCCGAATGCCTTCGGCACGCCTTATGGCGGCGATGTCTCGCAACGCACCATTGGCCTGCGCCTGAATATCCCGCTGTACAGCGGTGGCCTGACCAGCTCGCAAGTGCGCGAATCGTACTCGCGCCTGGGCCAGACCGAGCAGCAACGCGAAGGCCTGCGCCGCCAGGTGGTGGAAAACACGCGCAACCTGCACCGCGCGGTCAACACCGACGTGGAGCAGGTGCAGGCACGCCGCCAGTCGATCATCTCCAACCAGAGCGCGGTGGAAGCCACGGAAATCGGTTATCAGGTGGGTACGCGCAATATCGTCGACGTGCTCGACGCCCAGCGCCAGCTCTATGCGTCGGTGCGCAACTACAACAACAGCCGCTACGACTACATCCTCGACAACCTGCGCTTGAAGCAGGCAGCCGGCACGTTGAACCCTGGGGACCTGCAAGACCTGACGCGCTATCTCAAGGCCGACTACAACCCGGACCGCGACTTCCTGCCGCCGGACCTGGCCAAGGCCGCCGCCGAGCAGCTCAAGGCCCGCCCGGGTTATTGATCGCACCACAGAACCAATGTGGGAAGGGGCTTGCTCCCTCCCACATTTGGATCGGTATTGCGTCAGTGAGTTATCAGGCGATCAAGGCCATCCAACAGTCGCTTCAAAGCGCCCTGGTTGGCCTGCATCACCTTAAGCCCCGCCTGCGCCATCCGCTGGGCATCCTGCGGTAGCTCGAACAGCTGCCGCACGGCCTCGGCCAAACCTTCGGCATCATCCACCTCACGCAACGCCCCGGCGTCACGCAGCATTGCGCTGATTTCGAGGAAGTTGAACCGGTGCGGCCCCATGATCACTGGCTTGCCCAACGCCGCCGGTTCCAGCGGGTTGTGCCCGCCGGTCGCGACCAGGCTGCCACCCACCAACGCGCTGTCGGCCAAGGCATACAAAAACAGCAACTCGCCCATGGTGTCGCCGAGCAACACGGCGGTGTGCGCGGTGACCGGCTCGCCGCTGGAGCGACGCACCGTGGCGAACCCTTGTCGCTCGCACAGCTCAAACATCGGGCCGAAGCGTTCCTGATGACGCGGCACCAGAATTCAGCAGCGCATTGGGATAGCTGGCGAGCAGTTGGCGATGGGCCGCCAGCACCACCTCATCTTCGCCTTCGTGGGTACTCGCCGCGATCCACACCGGGCGCTCGCCGGCGCCCCACTGTTCGCGCAACGCGGCCGCGCGCGCCAGCAGTTGCGGGTCGATGGTCAGGTCGAACTTGATCGAGCCGGTCACTTGCACCGTGTCCGCACGCGCACCCAGGCTGCGGAAACGCTCGGCCTCAGTCTCGGTCTGCACGGCGATCAGACTCATTTCTGCCAGCATCGGCGCCGTCAGTCTGGCAAAACGTGCGTAGCCCTTGGCCGAACGCGCCGACAAGCGTGCATTGGCCAGCGCCACCGGAATCCCGCGCTGGGCGCAGGCGTGGATGTGGTTGGGCCACAGCTCGGTCTCCATGATCACGGCCAGTTTCGGCTGGACACGGTCGAGAAAACGCTTGGCCGCGCAGGGCAAGTCATAGGGCAAGTAGCAATGCTGGACGCGCGGTTCATCGGCGAACAATGCCTGGATACGCTCGGAGCCGGTGGGTGTCATGCAGGTGACCGTCATCGGCAACTGCGGATAACGCGCCAGCAGGCCACGGATCATCGGCGCGGCGGCGATGCTTTCGCCCACCGACACCGCATGCACCCAGATCCCGCCCGGTTGCATCCGCGGCAAGCCGTAGGAAAAGCGCTCGCCCACGCGCTTGGCGTAGGCCGGCGCCTTGCGCGCGCGCAGCCATAGACGTAAAGCCACCAACGGCAGCGCCAGGTAAAACAGACAGCTGTAGAGAGTTCTATTCATGGCGGCGGAGTTTATCGGCTTTTTCAATCGATCGCCTGCAAGCACTCGGCAAAACGCTCGGCGAGAAAGCGCGCGGCAGGGCCCAGGGGTTCATCGCGGCGCCACACCAGCTCGACCACAAGCGCCGGCGGGGTCCATTCGCTGTCGAGTTCGACCATTTGGTTCTGGTACGCGGGGTATTGCACCACATGCCGGGGCAACCAGGCCCAACCCAGGCCACGGATAAGCCATTCGGCCAGCACGTAGAAGCTGTCGGCGCGCCACACCTGCGGGCTGGCGGCCTCGCTGCCGGGGTAGACGCTGGTCTGGGTCGACATCAGCAACTGGCGATACTGCGCCAACCCCTGGCAGTCCACGGTTTGCTGCGCCGCCAGCGGATGGCGACGCCCGCACACCGTGACCATTTCCACACTGCCGACGACCCGCCGCTCCAACGCTTCGGGGATTTGATCGTGATAGAACAACATGCCCAGGTCGGCCCTGCGCTCCACCAGTTTGCGTGCGACATCGCCCTGGGCAGCGCTGGAAAGCTGCACCTCGAGGTTGGGAAACTGGCCGGCCAAGGCGTCGAGACTGTCGAGGACCGGCTGGTACAGCATCGCTTCATCCTGGGCCAGGCGCAGGCAGGCTTCTTCGCCGCGCACCAACGACAGTGCGCGGCCATTGAGGCGTTCGCACTGGCGCAGCACTTCCCGAGCCTCTTCGAGCAGCACCGTGCCGGCTTCGGTCAAGCGCGGCTGGCGGCCGCTGCTTCGTTCAAACAGGCTGACGCCCAGGTCCGCTTCCAGCAAGGCGATCCCGTTGCTGACTGCCGACTGAGCCTTGCGCTGCTGACGCGCCACCGCCGAAAAAGAACGCTGCTCGGCGACGCTGACGAACAGGCGCATCTGTTCCAGGTTCCACTGCACATTCATGGCACAACCCATCTTCAATTCGGATAGGTAATGACTTTACCCCATCTGACGAGCCTCTAGAATGCCGACCTTATCCAGCGCGCTACACACCGAGGACCGCACCATGACCCCTGCCTACTACTACCTGGCCATCGCCATCTGCTCGGAAGTCATCGCCACCGTTTCCATGAAAGCCATCAAGGGCTGGAGCACACCGATCCCACTGCTGCTGGTGATCGTCGGCTACGGCGTGGCGTTCTGGATGCTGACCCTGGTGGTGCGTACAGTGCCGGTCGGCGTGGCGTATGCCGTGTGGGCTGGGATGGGCATCGTGATGGTCAGCGTCGCGGCGCTGTTCATCTATGGGCAGAAGCTCGATCTGCCGGCAATGCTGGGGATGGGCTTGATTGTGTTGGGCGTGGTGGTGATTCAACTGTTCTCGAAAACGGCAGGGCACTGACCTCACGCGTCAATATTGATCCCGCGCAAAGATCCATTCGTTGAGTCTGTATACTTGGCACCTTGATTTGAACACTGAGGTTGCCCATGCCATCCGTTATTTCCACCGACGTTCTGATTGTCGGCGCCGGAGTTGCCGGCCTCTGGCTGAATGCGCGCCTGCGCCGCCAGGGGTTTTCCACGGTGGTGGTGGAAAACGCCACCCTGGGAGGCGGGCAAAGCGTAAAGTCCCAAGGCATCATTCATGGCGGTGCGAAATACGCGCTGCACGGTGCACTCACCGGCGCCTCCGAAGCGATTGCCGATATGCCGCGGCGCTGGCGTGAGGCCCTGGCCGGTCACGGCGAACTGGACTTGACCGGCGTGCGCCTGCTCTCCGAAGCCCATTACCTGTGGTCCCCTGGCACGCTCGCCGGCAACCTCACCAGCTTCTTCGCCAGCAAGGCCGTGCGCGGCCGTGTCGATCAGGTCAAGGGCGACGCCCTGCCGCCAGCCCTGCAAGACCGCCGCTTCAAGGGCAAGGTCTATCGCCTGTCGGAATTGGTGGTCGACGTGCCGAGCCTGATCGGACGCCTGGCGCAGTTGGCCGGCGATGGTTTGCTCGCCGGACAACACATCGAACCGCTGCGGGAAAACGACGCACTGGTCGGTCTGAAAGTCGACGGCCGCGAGATCCGCGCCCAGCGCATCGTCTTGAGCGCCGGCGGCGGCACTGCCGATCTGCTCGCCGCTCTGGGCCTGAGCGAGCCGGCCATGCAAAAGCGTGCGCTGCACATGATCATCGCCAAAGGCCCAGGCCTGAAACCGCTGTACGCTCACTGCCTGGGCGGCGGCACCAAACCGCGCCTCACCGTGACCACGCACCCGGCCGCCGATGGCAACTGGGTGTGGTACATGGGCGGCGACATCGCCGAGGCCGACGGCGTAGCACGCACGCCACAGGAACAGATCGCCACCGCGCAGCACGAGTTGGCGCTTCTGCTGCCGTGGATCGACATGAGCCATACCGAATGGGCCACCCTGCGCGTCGAACGTGCCGAGCCGCTGCAATCGGGCCTGACTCGCCCCGACAACGCCTTCCTCGCCGAACAGGGCCGCCTGCTCGTGGGCTGGCCGACCAAGCTGGCCCTGGCACCGGACTTCGCCGACCGGGTGCTCCACGCCCTCGAACGCGATGGCATCCAACCCGGGCCTGCCACCCCGCTGCCCGAGCTGCCCAAACCCGCCATCGGCCAACCGGCCTGGGAGCAACTGTTGCCATGAGCCTGCCCACCCTGCACGACCTGCACCGCCCGCTGGGCAGTACCGGCCTGCTGGTGTCGCCGCTGGGCCTGGGCACCGTCAAGCTCGGTCGCGACCAAGGGGTGAAATACCCCAGCGGCTTCCAGATTCCCGATGACGACGAAGCGCGCCTGCTGCTGCGCCAGGCCCGTCAGTTGGGCATCAACCTGATCGATACCGCGCCGGCCTATGGCCGCAGCGAAGAACGCCTGGGGCCGCTGTTGCGGGGCCAGCGCAACGAGTGGGTGATTGTCAGCAAGGTCGGCGAAGAATTCGACAACGGCGTGTCCCGTCACGACTTCAGCGCGGCCCATACCCGGATGTCGATCGAACGCAGCCTGAAACGACTGGAAACCGACTTTATCGACCTGGTGCTGGTGCATTCCGACGGCAACGACCTGCACATTCTCAACGACTGCGAGGTGTACCAGACCCTCGCGGACCTGAAACGAGAGGGCAAAATCCGCGGTTTCGGTTTCTCCGGCAAAACCGTCGAAGGCGGCGTGAAGGCTCTGGAACAGGGCGATTGCGCAATGGTCACCTACAATCTGAACGAACAGGCCGAGAAAGCCGTCATTGATTATGCGGCCGCCCATGGCAAAGGCATCCTGGTGAAAAAAGCCCTCGCCAGCGGCCACGTCTGCCTGGAACCGGGAATGGACCCCATACGTGCCAGTTTCATGTTGTTGTTTGCGCAAACGGGTGTCGCCAGTGCTATTGTCGGGACCATTAATCCGCTGCACCTGGCTCACAACGTGGCGACCGCTGCCCAGGTCATTCGTCAACTCTGATGCCGCCGACGCGGCCGCCCCGACGTAAGAAGGAGCCGACATGTCGCGAACGCTCATAAGAAAAAACCCCAGCAACTTCAAGACTCTGCCACTGCATGTCGAAGCCACCCCCGAAGGCCTGAGCTACCAGAGCGTCGGCATGCCGCTCAACTTTGCCCAGACCCTGCAACGGCGCAAGCCGGTAGAAGTGACAGACCCGGAGCGTTTCGCCCTCGAGCTGGCCAACCTCGGCGTGTCGGTGCGTTTGACCCTGCATTGGCAAAACAAGGATTACTGGGTGGGTGCTGGTGCGCCAACGCCGCCAGGACCGTGGCGACGTGGTGCTCAAGCTGATTTCCGGCTACGTCCCCGCCCATGAGCTGAACCTGCCGCTGCACACCGCCATCCAGGAAATCGCCGAAGAGTGCCTGCTGGAGACGCCCGAAGGCTGGCTCAGCGGGCGCTTCAACGACACCTGGCTGCCGGCGCCCTACTCCGCCGCGCTGCACTACCGCGAAGCCTTGCCGTTTCGCTTGAGCCCCTTGTCCGGCGCGGCCCGCCCGGTGCGCTGCGCGACCACGCAACTGATCGAGCGCCCACGGGCCTACGTCCACTTGCCTACGGCCTCGCTGCAATTGATTTATGACTTGCGCCTGGAGGTGCCCAAGGAAGCCAAATCCTTGAGCCTGTTCCATGTGGATGAGCGACTCGAAGGCGATCAACTGGTCGCGCGCCTGGACCGCCAGCGCCCGGACCTGTACCTGATGCCCTTGAAGGACGGGCAGCCGCTCGCCGAACTGTATACGGTCAAGAAAGATCAGCTGTACCCGGCGAGCACGCGGGGTTTGTACCTGGCGGAGAGCTTCGCCCAGCAGGACGGCTGGGTGGTGCGCGACGAGCGGATTCGTTGGAAGGATTGGCTCAGGCAGCAAGGCCTGGCCGTCCCGGAGAAAGAGTCGAAGCTCAAGCGCCTGACCGGCAAGGCCCGGCAGATGTTGCGCAAGATCGTGCCAAAGAAGGCCAGACCGTAGGAGCGAGCAGGCCCGCGCCTACGGCCGCAAGCCTTATTCGTGATTGCGGATTTTTTCCACGATCGCGGTCGTCGAGCTGTTCTCAACCAACCCCAGCACTTTGACCTTGCCGCCGTAGGCGCTGACGATGTCGGCGCCGACCACCTGGTCGACGGAATAGTCGCCGCCCTTGACCAGCACATCGGGCTTGACCTGGGCCAGCAGGTTTTCCGGGGTGGCTTCGGGGAAGCTGATCACCCAGTCCACCGCACCCAGGCCGGCCAGGACCGCCATGCGTCGGTCGACACTGTTGATCGGCCGGCCCGGACCTTTCAGGCGGCTGACCGACGCATCGTCATTGACCGCGACGATCAGGCGATCGCCTTGGGCGCGCGCCTGTTCCAGGTACGTCACATGACCGGCATGCAGGATGTCGAAACAGCCATTGGTGAACACAATGCTTTCGTTGTGGGCGCGCGCGTCGTCAATCGCCAGCAGCAATTGCTCGAGACTCAACACTCCACGCTCGGAGCCTTCGGAACGCTGGATCGCACGGCGCAGTTCGGGCGCGCTGATCGCGGCGGTGCCGAGCTTGCCGACCACGATGCCCGCCGCCAGGTTGGCCAGGGCCACGGCGTGGGGCAATTCCTCGCCGGCCGCGATGGAGGCGGCCAGGGTGGAAATCACGGTGTCGCCGGCGCCGGTGACGTCGAACACTTCACGCGCACGCGCCGGCAGGTGCATCGCCGCATAGCCCGGGCGCAGCAAGGTCATGCCGTGTTCGCCACGGGTCACCAGCAAGGCGCCCAGGTCCAGTTCGGCCATCAGCGTCGCGCCCTTGCTCACCAGTTCGTGCTCATCGGCGCAACCGCCGACGATGGCTTCGAACTCGCTGAGGTTCGGCGTGATCAGGCTGGCGCCGCGATAAATCGAGAAGTCCTTGCCCTTGGGATCGGCCAGCACCGGAATATTGCGGGCCTTGGCGGCCTGGATCAGCATCTGGTGGTTCTTCAGCGCGCCTTTGCCGTAGTCGGACAACACCAGCACCTTGATGCCTTCGAGCAACTCATCGACCTGCGCGCTGAGGGCCAGGGCGTCGGTGGCGAAGGGTTCTTCGAAATCGATGCGCAGCAATTGCTGGTGACGGCTCATGACCCGCAGCTTGACGATGGTCGGCTGATGGGCGATGCGCTGGAACAGCGCGCGCACGCCGGCACCGCGCAGGCTGTTGGCCAGGCTGTCGGCGGCTTCGTCGTCGCCGGTCACGCCCACCAGGGAGGCTGGGGCGCCGAGGGCGGCAATATTGAGGGCAACGTTGGCAGCACCGCCTGGACGGTCTTCGATTTGCTCGACCTTGACTACCGGTACCGGCGCCTCAGGGGAAATCCGTGAGGTTCCGCCATGCCAGTAACGGTCGAGCATGACATCGCCGACCACCAAGACAGGGGCTTGATCGAATCGCGGCATGGACAACTTCATGGAGCAACCCACATACAAAATGAACAGGGGCGCGATATTAGCACAGGGTTACAGAAGGCTTGTGGGGGTGTGACAGAAGATGTTGCAGGAACGTTGGTGAGGCGGATTGCCCGCCCCACCAAGGGTATCAGGTGATATCCGCCGACACCGGGGCATCCAGGCCCATGGCATGCAGGCGGGCGTAGTAGCCGTTCTGTGCAAGCAATTGACCGTGGGTGCCGCGCTCGACAATACGCCCGTCGTCCATCACCAGGATCAGGTCGGCCTTCTCGATGGTGGACAGGCGGTGCGCGATCACCAGGGTCGTGCGGCCTTGCATGACCTTGTCCAGCGCCGCCTGAATGTGGCGCTCGGACTCAGTGTCGAGGGCCGAGGTGGCCTCGTCGAGAATCAGCAGCGGCGCATTCTTGAGCAGGGCGCGGGCAATTGCCAGGCGCTGGCGTTGACCGCCGGACAGCAGCACGCCGTTTTCGCCGACCTGGGTGTCGAAGCCTTTAGGCAACTGGTCGATGAAGTCCTTGGCGTTGGCATCCATCGCGGCGGCTTCGACGTCGGCCCGTGGTGCGCCGGCCAGGTCGCCGTAGGCGATGTTGTTGGTCACCGTGTCGCTGAACAGGGTCACGTGCTGGGTCACCTGGGCGATGTGCTTGCGCAGGTTGAGCAGTTTGTAGTCTTCGATCTCGACGCCATCGAGCAGGATTTCACCGCTTGCATGGTGGTAGAAACGCGGGATCAGGCTGGCCAGGGTCGACTTGCCGCTGCCCGAGCGCCCCACCAGGGCGATCATCTGCCCAGGCTCGGCGGTAAAGCTGATGTCCTTGAGTACAGGACGTTCGGTGCCGGGATAGGTGAAGTTGAGGTGACGCACTTCCAGATGGCCGCTGACCTTGTCGCGCTCAATCGTGCCGTTGTCGACTTCAGCCTCTTCGTCCAGCTGTTCGAAAATACTTTCGGCGCCCGCCACACCCTTCTGGATGGTCGAGCTGACTTCCGACAACTGGCGGATCGGCTTAGGCAGCAGACCGGCCAAAGTGATGTAGGCCACCATGTCGCCCGCCGATGCGTCGCCGCGCAGGTAAAGCACCAGGAACATCAGCACGGCCATGGCGGTGTAGATCACCAGTTGCAGCGCCGGGGTGTAGATCGCCCCGGTGCGGGTCATGCGCAGTTGCTTGTTGGTGTTGCTCTGGCTGGCCTTGAGGAAGCGTTTTTCCTCGTAGATCTCGCCGCCGAAGCTGCGCACGACGCGGTAACCCTGGATGGTTTCAGACGCCACGTGGGTCACGTCGCCCATGGCCACCTGGATCTTCTTGCTCTGTTTGCGGAATTTCTTGCTGGCCGTGCTGACCATCACCGCAATCAACGGCAGGATGGCGATCATCACCAGCGTCAGGCGCCAGTTCATGAACAGCAGCGAAGCGAACAGGAAGATCACGGTCATGCCTTCGCGAATCACCACCTTGATCGCATCGGTCGCCGCCCCCGTGACCATGGTCACGTTGAAGGTGATGCGGGAAATCAGGTGCCCGGAGTTGTGATTGTCGAAGTAGCGGTTGGGCAGTGTCAGCAGGTTGTTGAACAGTTGCACCCGCAGGTCGTGGACCAGGCCCAGGGAAACCTTGGCCAGCAGGTAGTTACCGAGGAACGAACCCAGGCCCTGCCAGGCGGCGATCAGGATGATCAGCAGCGGCACGGCCTGCAGCAATTGCAGGTCGCGCAGGAACGGCACGCTGGGGAACAACACGGCTTGCGGGTTCGAAAGGCCGTCGACAAAGTACTTGAGGATGTACCCCAGCATCGGCTGGGTCGACGCGAAAATCAGAAATCCGACAATACTCAGCGCGAACAAACCCGCATAGGGCCTGACGTAACTGAGCAGGCGGAAGTATATTTTCAAGCTCGAAGGGCTTGCGCTCGGACTGGAGTCGGTCATATCACGCGGCGTTTTAAAAAAGGAGGCTGACTTTAGCACAGCTTCTCTGTTGTACTTGCACCCCACATGACCCGCGGGCCGGCGAAATCCAACCGGCGACATTATATAGCCACTACTTTAAGATGGTCGGCTTTCTATTTCTGAAATGGCTTTTACCGTATGCAGTGCAAGCGTCTTACCTATGGCTCAAATCGCGTCTTCGACTTCCTGGTCCTATGGATTTTGCCCATTGGCTTGTTGCTTCTGCTGAGTTCGCTGTTCTTCGTCACCAATCGCAACGTGCTGCACAGGTTCTACTACGTCCTGTTCAGCGCGCCGACCTTGTTGCTGTTGTGCCTGCGCCCCAGGGAATTCATGGAATTGCTGCGTGAGCCGCTGGCCATCGCATTCCTGGTCTTCTCCGCCTGGGCCCTGACCAGCCTGTTCTGGAGCCCGGAGTTTCATCCCGACACCGACCTGTTCAAGCGACCGCTGCACACGTTCATGTTGTTTGCCGGCTGCGGGCTGTTGCTGCATTACCGCAACGACCTGTTCAAGCCCGTGTTCTTCAGCGCGGCAGTGATCGCACTGGTGGCGACCCTGTGTGACCTGGTGGCCTTCGCCAAGGGGTTTGAGCCGGGCCTTGAAATACGCATGATCGGCGGCCGCGGCGCCCTCGACAACCCGCTGCTCAGCTCCCACGTGTTCGGTTTTTTCAGCGTCTACTGGTTGTATGTCTGCATGACCAGCCAGCGCTTTCAGGTGCTGTGGTTCAGCGTACCGGCCCTGGCAATCATGACCCTCGCGGTGCTGGCCACCGGTTCCCGCACGCCGCTGGTGGCCCTGACCCTGGCCATCCTGTGGATGAGTTTTGTCAGCCGCAACCGCCGCTCGGTCTTGATGATCGCGGGCCTGGTCCTGGGCGCCGCGGCGCTCTTGCTGTTCTACCCTGAACTGATCACCAACCGCGGCAGTTCATTCCGCTTCGAACTGTGGAGCATGACGCTGCAGCGCATCGCCGAACACCCGTGGATAGGCCACAGCTACGATTCCGAGCTGTACCTGACCCTGGCTCAGGCCAACGGCTTCCAACTGCGCGAACCCCACAGCTTTGCCCTGGGCGTGCTGTATTACGTCGGCATCATCGGCTTTATCCCGTGGATCTTCATGCTCGGCTGGGGCCTGTACAAAAGCCTCAAAGAGCGGGCGCAACCGCTGTTCATCCTTGCGTCCTCCCTGCTGGCCTACGGCATTGGCGCCGGCCTGACCGAGGGCGGCGGCATCCTGTCGCGGCCCAAGGAACACTGGTTCCTGCTGTGGATTCCTTTGGCGATCATCGCCGGCCTGAGCATCGCCCAGCGCCGCCACAGCCTGCTGCGCATGCCGGTGCAAACCCTCAAGGCCGAGGCCTTCGATCAACTGTGCCACAACGCCCATGTGATTGAAGCCGACGGCCTGGGCCCGAAAGTCCTGCGCCTGGAAGACGGCAGTTTCCTCAAGGTTTTCCGCGCGCGCCGCTGGTACACCTCGGGCAGCTTCAACCCTTATTCCGAGCGGTTTGCCAACAACGCCGAACAATTACGCAGCCTGGGCATTCCCACCCCGCAGATCCTCGGCGTGTACAGCCTGCGCGACGCCAGCAGTGCCGTCACCTACTCGCCACTGCCCGGCCTGACCCTGCGCCAGGCCCTGCAAAGCCTGGACAGCAGCCTGCGCGAATCGCTGATCGAGCGCTTCGGTCGATTCATGGCCCAATTGCATGAGCGTGGTGTGTACTTCCGCTCGCTGCACCTGGGCAACGTGCTGCTGATGGATGACGGCGAGTTCGCGCTGATCGATATCGCCGACCTGCGCATCTTCCCGTCGGCCCTGCGCAATGCCTTGCGCCAACGCAACCTGCGCCATATGCAACGTTACCCGCAGGACCGCAACTGGCTGTTCGAAGCGCACTTCGAGCAACTGGCCAAGGGTTACGCCAGCATCGCCAGCCCAAAAGCCACGGCAAAAATCCGCGAGCAGGTCCAGGGCCTGGCTAGCCCGGCCGCCTGATAAAAAAGGCGACTATCACTGCTGATAGTCGCCTTTTTCACTGCCACCGCCGCCTCAGCTTCTGAGGGGCGCCAGATACAACCGCACCAGCCCGCGCAGGGTCTTGCGCCCCCAGAACTTCAACGGGATCTGCTTGAGGATCTCCCGCGCCAGCGGCCGGTCACGGTCGGCGGTCTTGAGGAACATCGAGTTGAGGAAGTTGTAGCGCACCGCGTCATACGACGGGTGTTCGCTGAACAATCCATAAGTCTTGAGGATGTTCTGAATCATGTAGCGATGGTTCTTGTACGTGTTGGTGGCGTGCTGGCGATAGCGCGCCATGACCATGTTCAACACGTCGATGGTGTAGCCGGCGTGGGTGATCTTCAATTCGATCAGCAAGTCTTCCAGCGGAATCAGCGGATCGAAGCCCCCCACCTGCTCCAGCGCTTCGCGGCGGATCAACAGGGTCGGTGCTGGTGGGAACGGCTTGCGGTCCAGGAACAGGTCATCGAAGTCCAGGCTGCGAAACGGCAGGTCCCGGTGCTGCTTCTTGTCGGGATAGGGCTGGCCATCGCCATCGATCAACTCGATGTTGCCCGCGCAGATGCCGACCTTGGGCTTGCCTTCCATATAGGCGACCTGGGCCGCAATGCGCTCGGGCAACATGATGTCGTCGGAACCGAACGGCGCGATCAGCGTGCCTTTGGCCCGGGCGATCGCGCCGTTGAGCGTATTGGTCAGCCCCTGGTTCTGCTGGACCTGGAAATCAAAGCCGTGCTCGGCCTGCAAGCGCCGGATGCGCTCGACGCTGTCGTCCTTGGAGCCATCGTCGACCACCAACAGTTCGATGTTCGCGTAGGTCTGCCCCAGCACGCTGAGGATGCTCTGCTCGATGTACGGGCCATGGTTGTAGGACGCGATGATCACCGAGACCAGGGGTTGTGGCTGATTCATGCTCTACCTACTTCACGCAAACCGGTTTCAATCAGGGTCAGGTACTTGTGCTTGAACTCGTCCAGGGTGTGGTTGGCTACCAGGTAACGGAACACCTCCTCCCCTTTGGCACGCAATTGCTCATCGCTCAGTGCCAGGTAGGTATCCAGCGCCGCGGCCAGTTGCTCGACGTTGCCCGGATCGTGAGACAGCCCGCCCGCGCCCTGCACCAGCGGCAGCATCGCCGGGCCGTTGGAGGCGATCACCGGCAAATGCCCGCTCATGCCTTCCAGCAGCGCCAGGCCCAGGCCTTCGAACAGCGACGGCATGGTCCAGATATCGAAACCGCGCACGTACTTCATGCCGTCTTCACGGAACCCCAACAGGTGCGCGCGACCGGTCAGGCCGAGGCGCTCGATGTCGGCACGCAGGTCGGCTTCGGCGCGGCCGGAACCGATGATCCCCACCTGTGCCTGCGGGTATTTGTCCTTGAGCGTGGCAAACGCCTGCAGCAGATGCGTGTGGCCCTTGATCGGCACCAGGCGGCCCAGGGCGCCGATCATCCGCGCGTCCAGCGGCAGGCCCAGGGCCTTGCGCGCTTCATCGCGTGGCAACTGCAAGGCTTCTGCCTGCGGGATGTCGATGGCGTTGGTGACATAGGTGGTGTTTTCACGGGTGAACCCGCAATTGAGCGCCACCAGGTACTCCTGCACCGCCTCCGACACGCCGACGAAGCGCCACGCCGGGCTCACCCAGCGCTGGGTCTGACGCCGGCGGTAGCCACGGGCGTACTCGCCGAAACCATGGGAGATGCCGATGCACAGCGGGATCTTCAACCAGCGGTTGAGGGACAGCATCATGTTCACCGACTTGAAGCGGTTGCAGATGACCACATCGAACTTCTGCTCGCGGCAATACTTGTAGATCTGCCACATGGCGCCAAAGCGGATGCCCTTGAGGGACTTCTCCGGCAGTTCGAAATAGTGGGAGTGCTCGGCCACGCTCAGCGGCTGGCCCGGTAACGGGCGGCCACTGAGATACCCCGATGTCACCTCGAAGCGTTCAACCGGCAACGATTTGACGATCTGCTCACCCAGGTCGGCGAAGTCATTGGTCTTGACGTTGTAGTCCGGCTGTAACTGCAAAACCTTGAAACGAGGCTTCATAACTCTCCATGCAGCGATCTGGCTGCGGGCGCGCAGCCCGGCAAAAAATGGTGCGGCAAACGGATGCGGTCTGCCGTAAATAAGGTCTCAGTCCTGTTTCAGGACCCACAGCAATTCATGCCGACGCACAGCCTTGCGGAAGAATTCGTTCTCTCCGTATGGCGATGGGCTACGCCCGGCCAGCACCTGTTGCAACCAGCGACGCACACGGCGCTTGAACGGCGCGCGCGGTTGCAGGTCGTGCATCATGCCCAGGGCCATGGCCTTGTCCTGCTGCTGGCTCAAGGCGAGCGTGAAACTGCAGGGGACCAGTTCATCCGCGGTGTCGAAACGCGGCGGCAGGGCCATGCCGGCGCCCGAGTCGCCCATGGGCCAGCGGTCGTTATCATGCAAGTGATTGGCGTAGCCGAGCAATGTGTCGGGCTGCCACGCCAGGCCTTCCAGGGCTTCCAGTATCGCCGCGTGAGCGCAGATATGGTCGGCGTGCGGGTCGAGCAACGGCGTCGGCAGCACGATCACCTGCGGTCGCGCCTTGAGCAGCAGCGCGCGCAAGTCGGCGATCAGGTTGTGCCAGGTCGGCGCGCCGTCCACGTCGCCGGGCAGCGCAAAGGCATTGAACTGACGAAACAGCCGCGTATCGCTCAATTGCGCCTCGCGGGAGGCTTGAGCCTGGTCCGGCGCGGCCTGCATGGCCGCCAACTGCATGCAGAAGTAGCCCAATTGCACGCACTGTGCTTCGGGAACGCCGGCCCAGCGCGGCACGGCAATGCTGTCCCAGGCCCGCAGGCGCCCTTTGAGTTGCGCCGCTTGCGCCTTGGGCAGGCCCATCTGTTGATAATGCTCGGCTTCGATTTCACCGGCGGTCAACGTGACGATCCAACTTTCGGCCGCCTGGCTGTACAGGCTGAAGGCCGCCAGTTCGGCGTCGTCGGCGTGGGGCGCAATCACCATCACGCGTTGCTGGCGATAATCCGGCTGGCGGAAACGCCACAGCGTCGGCTGGCCGTTGAACCGGCAAAAACGCCCGCGCACCCGCAGTTTGCCGGCGGCCAATGCGTCGGCGGCGCCGGTCAGGTTGAGGTAACGACGCCCGCCGACGCCACGCTCGAACACTTGCCGGTCCGGCGTTTGCAGGCCCAGCAGTTCCACCGCCGGGTCGATGAAACGCCCGAGCCACGAGCTGCGCAGCTCGATGCCGACGATCAGGGTGTCGTCCGCCGCCAGCGGCGCGTCCAGCAACAGCCGCCCCGCGTCCAGGCGCAGGCCTGGCACTTCACTGCCGTGAGGGAATGCGTAGGCATAATCCTCGTTGGGCGAATAAAACAGATGATCGGCAAACCAGGCTTCATGGGCCGCCCACAGCACCACCGCCAGAATCAACGGCAGCCACCAGGCCACGAGCACACCGGCCGCGATCAGCACCAGCAAGCCAATCAGCAGCGCGATGCGCTTGGTGCGCCGATGACGCTTGAGCAGTTGCTGCTTGCGGCTCATAGGCTGAACACCGGCACCGGGTTGCACCAGCGCTCCTTGTATTCACGGTCGGCGCGCCCGAAGGAAAAGCGCAGCGGTTTATCCATGGCCCGCGCCTGTTCCCAGGCGCTTTGCGTATTGAGGAAACTCAACACGCTGCCGGGGCTGAATTCACGAGTCTGGGGGTCGACACCGCCGTTGACGTATTCGATGCTGACCCACTCGGGCGCCTCGACGCGATACACCAGTTGCACGGCAATCGGCGCATCGTTGAGAAACAGTACCGAGCCCACCAGGAACTCCTTGAGCAAGCCCAGCACCTGCGCCAGATGCTCGGCGCCGGTGGCCGGGAAGCCCCAGCGGCGCTGGAACAGGTCGCAGTAGATCGCCGCCAGCTCGCCGCTGGAAAACTCACTCACCGCCCGCACCACGCCGCCGGCTTCTTCGAGCAACCGCAATTCGCGGCGCTGGTTGTAGCGAAACTTCTTCGATAGGTCTTCCGGGGTGCGCGCCATGGCCAACTGCTCGGCCTGGGGCTTGAGGGTGCTGACGCGCCCCTCGTTCAACGCCGACAGGTAGCGCCCACGGTGGCGCACCGGCAACTGCGCGTCGGCGGCGATCGGCAGGATGATTTCGGCATTGCCCAGATCGAACACGCCTTTCTTGCCGCGCCGCTTGAGCACGTCCTTGGACAAGGCCAGGTCGCGCCCCCAGGTGGCAATCGCACCCTTGAGCTCGCCGTCCTGCTCCCAGCCCAGGTAGCGCACCGGAATCTGCGCCAGGTCCGCCAACCGCTCGACGATCAGCGGATGCGTCGCCACGCTGCCGCCAAACCGCTGCCAGGCCTGGGCGTAGACCTCGGCCTCGACAGGTACCCAGCCGCGTTCACGCCAACCCTGGAAGCGATTCAGCATTTAAACCACAGCGTCATAAGGGTCCACGCCGTCCTTGACCACCAGGATGTCTTCCATGATCAGGTACTGCAGGTCGGAACCGAAGAACATGTTCAGCGCATCGGTCGGCGAGCAGATCATCGCTTCGCCACGACGGTTGAGCGAAGTGTTCAGGGACACGCCGTTGCCGGTCAGCACTTCGAGTTCTTTCATCATGTCGTAGTAGCGCGGGTTGTATTCGCGCTTGAGCACCTGGGCGCGGGACGTGCCGTCCTCATGGACCACTTCCGGCACGCGGGTTTTCCACTCTTCCGACACTTCAAAGGTGAAGGTCATGAACGGCGCCGGGTGATCGACCTTGATCATCAGCGGGGCCACGGTGTCGAGCATCGACGGGCAGAAAGGCCTCCAGCGCTCGCGGAACTTGATCTGGTGGTTGATGCGGTCCGCCACGCCGGTAGCGCTCGGGCAGCCAATGATCGAACGACCGCCCAAGGCACGCGGGCCAAACTCCATGCGCCCCTGGAACCAGGCCACCGGGTTGCCGTCGACCATGATCTTGGCAATGCGCTTAGGCATGCTGTCGATCTTGCGCCAGTCCGGCTTGCTCGGGTGCTTGGCGCAAGCGGCTATCACGTCTTCGTTGCTGTAGGACGGGCCGAGGTAGACGTGTTCCATCTTCTCCACCGGCACACCACGGGCGTTGGACACGTAAGCGGCGGCGCCCACGGCGGTGCCGGCATCACCGGACGCCGGTTGCACGAACAGCTCTTTCACGTCGTCACGGGCAATGATCTTCTGGTTCAGCTTGACGTTCAGCGCACAGCCGCCAGCGAAGGCCAGCTTGCCGGTTTCCTTGAGGATGTCGCCCAGGTAGTAGTCGATCATCTGCAGGGACAGCTTCTCGAACAGCGCCTGCATGCTGGCCGCGTAGTGGATGTACGGCTCGTCGGCGATGTCGCCTTCGCGCTTGGGCCCCAGCCACTCGATCAGTTTGGGCGAGAAGTAGAAACCCTTGCCCTTCTCTTTATAACGACGCAGGCCGATGACGTTGGCGTAGTCGGTGTTGATCACCAGCTCGCCGTTTTCAAAGGAGGCCAGGCGCGAGAAATCGTACTTGCTGGCATCGCCATAAGGCGCCATGCCCATGACCTTGAACTCGCCGTCGAGCATCTCGAAACCGAGGAACTCGGTGACCGCGCCGTACAGGCCGCCGAGGGAGTCCGGATCGTAGAATTCCTTGATCTTGTGGATCTTGCCGTTTTCGCCGTAGCCGAAGAACGTGGTGGCGTACTCACCCTTGCCGTCGATCCCCAGGATCGCGGTTTTCTCCTTGAAGCCGGAGCAGTGGTAGGCACTGGAGGCGTGGGCCAAGTGGTGTTCAACCGGCTCGATCTTGATTTTCTTCGCATCGAAGCCCAGCTGTTCCAGGCACCAGACGATCTTGTTGCGGTAGCGCTTGTAGCGCCGGTTGCCCATCAGGATCGCATCGAGAGCGCGGTCCGGGGCGTACCAGTAACGCTTGGCATAGTGCCAGCGCGCTTCGCCGAACAGGCTGATCGGGGCGAACGGGATCGCGACCACATCAACGTCGGAAGGCTTGATGCCGGCCTGTTCCAGGCAGAATTTCGCCGATTCGTAGGGCATGCGGTGCTTTGCATGCTTGTCGCGCACGAAGCGTTCTTCTTCGGCGGCCGCGATCAGCTTGCCGTCGATATACAGGGCTGCGGAAGGATCATGGCTAAGGGCGCCGGACAGGCCAAGAATCGTCAATGCCACAGGGGTCTAGCCTCTTTTAGTCTGCATGCAGGCGCGTTACGCCTGAAAAAAGTGTGCCTCTCGCCTGGGCGAGAAACAGCTAAAGGGCGGGATTATAGCTCAAAAGCAGGAGGAAGCTGTTAGCGGCGAGCGTCGAGGAGGTTCAGCGGAAGATCTCGATGCTGCCGTCCTTGTTCTGACGGTAGATCGTGTAGGGCAGGACCAGGGTGTCCAGCACGCCAGAGCCGATGAACTCGATGGCGATGATCGGGAAAGCATTGTTCTCGTGGTCCGACAGGGCTCGGTCATTCAGGCTTTTTTCTGGGGCGGGCTCAGCATTGAGCGTACAAAACCCGTAGATCACCCCACTGTAGATGCGCGGGATGTTTTCGCAGTAGCTGCGCGACTCCTTGAGGTTCTGGCTGGCGACAGCGTCCGGGCGAAAGACGGTGTTGATGGTCCCGCAACCGGAGATTGCCAGGAGAGCAGCAAGCAACACAGGGTACATACGGATCATGAACGACACCGTTCAGCATAGAGGGTCAACCACACTAACATCGCCAGCGAAGATAGCCTACACCGACACACCGATACGTTCTGTGAGAAAGTTCCGAGAAGACAATACAGACTTAGTTGCTTCGCGCCGCAAACACACCGGAGCAAAGAGCACTGACGGGCAAATCAATACGCTTGGTTAACGCTCAAACCAACCCTTCCTTTAAACCGTACCTGCAACTATCAACATGATCAACGGCATAAAACCCATTACCCAAAAAACGCAATAGCGACGAGACGGCATGAATGCTGCGCATACCCATGCAGCAGCATTCTTTTCGACCTTACACGCCCACGGGCGCCTTAATAGTGCAGCGACCGCGGAGGCTCCGCACCATCAAAGTCAATTTGATGCCCCGCGCCAACGTTGATGCTTCCTAACCCTGGTTCACCATTACCCGGCTGCCCCCTGCCCGTACCTGGCTGATAGAAACCACCGTTACCGTCGGATTGAATCTCATGATCAATCGGCTGATTTTGCGCATCCAAATACTCAGCATCTTCCCCGGCCGCCTGATCCAGCGGATTGTTTTGCCCCGTCTCATTAAAGTTATTACTTTCGTACCTCTGATAATCAGCAGCCACGTTTGAGTTAGCATTGATAGACGACATAAAAACCTCCTATAAATAATTGAACAACCTCATCGGCTGTAGAACAAATTTATAGAACGATAAAAGAATGCTCAACCCGCAACATGCGCCACACATGTATCCGTTTAAAACAAGAAGTACAATACAACCAAACAAATACCTTGCCCCAATAAATTACTCTAGGACAAGTCAGATATAAACCAGCACACTTCGCGCTATCCGCCGAATCCGTTTCAACTTCTAACTTACTTAAAGCCCGCAACCCGTATCAAGACAGCCTCGCAACCGGGCATTGTATAAAATGATACATAATTGCCAGATTCGAGTGGTTCGTGCAGGCCAACTGGCTGCTGGGGGACAGGCCCCTGCAAGCCCGCCCCCACACTTGACCGCGTCCTACCTGAAAAACCCGCTCGACCGTCAGCCGGCGCCGCCGACTTCCTTCGGCAAACGCTGATCGATGACCTGATACAGCGCACTGCCTTGCGGCCAATTACGCATGAAGCGTGCGCGGTCCTTGGCAAACGCCGCGGCGAAGCTGGCGTCGGAGCGGTGCTGGCGCATCGCATCCAGGTCGATCAAGGCCCAGCGGCCGTCGTGCCAGAACAGGTTATGGCCCTTGAAATCGCCATGGCTGATGCGCTCGCGTATCAGCTCGGCGAACAGGTGGTCCAGCGCCAGCAGTTCGTTTTCAGGCGCGTCGCCCTGCTCCACATACGGCGCGAAGCGCTCGATAATGTCCGGCCCCGGCAGGTATTCAGTGACCAGGTAAGCGCGGCTGCGCAGCCAGAAAAAGCGCTTTTCCAGCACGGCCAGCGGCTTGGGTGTGGCAATGCCGAGGAACGCCAGGCGATTGCCTTCGCGCCAGGAATGCCAGGCGCGGCTCGGGCGCCAGAAACGCTTGAGCCAATGGGCGAAGCCCTTGATGTTGTAGCGCTTGATCACCAGCGGCCGGCCGGCCACTTCGACCTTGGCCACGCTGGCCGCACCGCCGGTCTTGTACAAATGCCCCTGGTCGAGCAAGGCATCGGCCTGCTCCAGCACCGGCAGCATCGCGCGCTCCTCCTCGCGACGGATCGCCCGCAAGCCAAACGCGCCGCGCACCACGCTGAACAGCGTGCATTCGCGGCCGACCTTGTCGAGGAAGTCCTTCAGGCGCCAGGCGCTGACCTTGCGCACCTGCTTCTCCAGGGCTTCGAGCGGTAACGCATGCTCGCCGTTGCTCAGCAGGTAATACACCAGCAACTCTTCGGTAAACGGCGCGAGGTTTTTCGGCAACTGGGCGAAAAACACCCCGAGGTTTTCCAGCACCCGGTTGCGCGACAGCGGCTGGCCCGCCTGTTCCACGCAGATCCCCGCACCATCGATCAGGTACAGCTTGCCGCCCTGGCGCAGCAGGTTGTCCAGGTGCAGGTCTTCCTGCCACAGGCCCTTGGCGTGCATACGGGCGATCGCGTCCAGCGCTTCGGCGAGCACAGCGGTCTGCTCATCGGCCAACGGCGGCAGGCCTTCGACCGCTTGCCAGGCATCGGCCAGGCTTTCGGCGCCGTCGATAAACTCAAACAGCAGCCAGCCGCCCTCACCTTCCTGCAAACCGTCGGCCAGCAGCAGCGGCGTGGTCAGGCCCTGTTCGGCCAGCAGGCGCACGCCGTTGAGCTCACGCTGAAAATGCCGCGCCGCCTTGCTGCCCACCAACAACTTGGCCAACACCGCGCGACCGCGCCAGACACCGGCACCTACATAGCGCTGGCCCGGCAACACGCGCAACAGGCTGAGCAATTGCAATTGACCAGGGCCTGCGGCGTCCGCCAGTTCGATGGTCAGCGGCAGGCTTGGGCTGCGGCCGGCCTGTTTCAGCGCGGATAAACGCATCAACGGTGCTCCTTGTGGCTGCGGCGAGCGGTCAGGCGCTGCTGCCAGGTGGCGACCAGCGGGCTGTCTTCAGGTTGTTCCAGATACGCCGCCAGCAGGTGACGCGTTTGCGCATCCGACCACTGCGGCGCACGGCGCAACAGCGGCTCCAGGTCCTTGACCCGGTCACGCCAGCCAAACAGCAACGGGCGGGTTTTCTCCAGGTCGATCAACTGCGCGGCATAACCGTCGCCGGTGGCCTGCAGGAAAATATGCTTGGGGTAAAAACACCCGTGGACCTGTCCCACGCCGTGCAGACGGCGCGCCAATTGGCCGCAGGCCAACAGGATCGCACGGTGCTGGGGGTCGCTCAGTTGCGGCCACTGTTCGAGCAACGAGTCCAGGTCATTCCAACCGTCCAGGGCACGGGTCAACAGCATCGCGCGGTGCTCGCCAGCGACTTTGCGCTCACCGTAGAACGCCGCCTGCAAGGCCGGGATACCCAGCGCGCGATAACGGCTGATGTTACGAAATTCGCGGGAAAAACTCGGTTCGCCAAACGGTCGGTGCAAGCTGCGCGTGAGGTAGTTGCTCTGGCGCTTGAGGTAGTAACCGTGGCCGTCGAGCTCCAGGCGGAACACGCTGCTCCAGCCGCCACGGCTGGTGTTCGGCTCGTCCACCGCGTCCAGTTGCTTGGCCCACAGGGCATCGAAACTGGCCAGACCGTTGCGCTCCAGCAGAGCGCGGTCTTCGGCCGCCAGGAAATCACTCATTCGCGTCCCTCGAAAAACTTCACCACATGGCGAATTCGCTGTTTGTCCGACGCACTCAGGTGCGCGCGCTGGCGGTATTGCAGGTAGAAGCGCAGGCGCTGGGTGGCCGACAGGTGATACTTGGCCACCTTGTCCAGGCAGGCCAGGTCTTTGGTGATGCGGTATTTGAGCCAGAACCCGCGCCAGAAATCGCCGTTGGGGCAATCGATCAGGTACAGGGTGTGCTGGTCGTCGATCAGCAGGTTGCGCCACTTCAAGTCGTTATGGGTGAAGTGATGATCGTGCATGGTACGCGTGTATTCGGCGAGCTGGCGGCTGACCGCATCGACCCATTTGGGGTCTTTGAGGCGCACGTCGCTGCGCTCGGCCAGCACCGACAAGTCTTCGGTCTTGGGCAACTCACGGGTGATCAGCGCGCCCCGGGCGTAGGCCAGGCCATTGCGCTCCAGGCCCCAGGCGACCACGTCGGCGGTGGGAATGCCCCACTTGGCGAAACGCTTGAGGTTCTGCCACTCGGACTTCACCCGCGGCTTGCCCAGGTAGCGGCGCAGACCCTTGCCGGCACCGACGTAGCGCTTGACGTAATAATTGACCCCGCCGCGCGCCACCCGGATCACTTCCGACAGCGGGTCGCGGGTCAGCCGCTCGCCTTGCAGGGCGAACACCGCTTCAAGGCTTCCAAAATCATCCGCGAGGCCGGCGTATGCGGGTTCCAGGTTCCAACCCGCCATCAGAGCGCATCCCCGTAACGTTGTTTGCGCGCGTAGAGCTTGGCCGCCTTGTGCTCCAGCCACTGCAGCAGTGCGGCCTCTTCGGCGAGAATCTGGCGCAACGGCTGTTGGAAGTAGCCCTTGAGAAAACGCAGCTTGTCACGCTGGGTCAGGCCGATATCCAGCGCCGAAAAATACAGCGCCGCCAGGTCCTTGTTGCGCCAGCGCAGCGGGATCTTCGAGCGCACCTGCGCACGGTGCAGATCGATCACCGACAACTTGAAATCGTCGGCCACCAGCGGCTTGTCCGTGTGCAGCAGGAAATGGCAGATATAGCAGTCGCGATGGTTGACCCCGGCGCGGTGCATCATGCCGGTCATGCGCGCCACTTCGGCGATCAGCGCATGCTTGATGACTGGCGATGGCGGTTGCTTGAGCCAGTCCATGCTCAGGTCTTCGAGGCTGACGGTGGGCGCCAGCTCTTCGGTGACGATAAACGAATGCTGGTCGGCCGGGTTGCTGCCCTTTTCGCCATAAGCCACGGCGGTCATGGTCGGCACGCCGACTTGCTGCAAGCGCTGGATCGCCCGCCATTCCTGGCCGGCGCCCAATACCGGCAACTTCGCGGTGATCAGGTTCTTGAGGATTTCGGCCCAGCCGATACCACGGTGAATCTTCACGAAATAACCGCGCCCCTCGACCTCTGTACGCAAGGTACGACGGGCATCGAGTTCGCGGTACACCAGGCCGTCCAGCTTCTCGACTTCGGCGAACGCATCGCGTCCGGCCCAAAGGGTCTTGAACGGTTCGGCAAGCATCAACTTCATCGGTTCGGCTCCGCCAGGATCAGGTCCGCAGCGTACTGCGGCATGCTATAGAGGTCGGCCGTCTCGGCGAAGGCCAGACCATTGCGACTCATGGTCGCGCGCGCTTGTGGATCGTCGAGCATATCGACCAGGTATTGATTGAGTTGCGCCTGTTCGAACGGCTCGTCCAACACCCGGCCATTGCCGGCTTTGTCGATATAGAAGGCGTAACCGCAGACCTTGCTCACCAGCACCGGCAGGCCGGCGACGACCGCCTCGATCAGCACCATGCCGGCCGCTTCGTTGTAGGCCGGGTGGATCAACAGGTCGGCCCCCAGCAGAAAGCGCGGAATATCGCTGCGCCCCTTGAAGAAATGCACTTGCTCGCCCAGGCCCAGTGCGGCGCTCTGTAATTGGAATACTTTGGGGTCGTCCTGGCCGATTACAAACAGCCGGGTACGTTTCTTCAGCGCCGACGGCAATGCGGCCACGGCCTTGAGGCTGCGGTCGACGCCCTTGGTCTTGAAGCCGGAACCGATCTGCACCAACAGCAAATCGTCCTCGGCCAGGCCGAACTCATCGCGAAACTGTGCGCGGATCTGCGCGGCATTCGGCGGCGCGCGCCGGTCACGGGCGATGCCCGGCGGCAGCAAATGAAAGCGCTGCGCCTGGGTGCCGTAGTAACGCGTGAACAATTCCTGCTGATGGGCCGAGAGCACCATGATCTGGGTCTTGGCGCTCTGTTCGAAGACGGCGCGCTCGTACTCGGCAAAGTGTTTGTAGCGGCCGAACCAGCGATACATCGGGTTGCGCAGGGTTTGTGCCTTGTCTTCAAACACGCCATCGGCGGCGAAGTACAGGTCCAACCCGGGCATTTTATTGAACCCGACCACGCGGTCCACCGGGCGCTTGGCCAGGTCGGCCTGAATCCAGGCGTAGAGTTTTTCGTTGCGGCGATGGTTGAACAGCGCCTTGACCGGCGCCACCAGCACTTCGAAACCGGGCGGTACATCGCCTTCCCAGATCAGGGTGTAGACACGGATCTGATGACCGCGCTGCTGGCACTCCAGGGCAATACGCATGAAGTCGCGCTGCAAGCCACCGAACGGGAAATACTTGTACAGAACAAACGCCAGTTGCATCAGTGCATCTCCTCGGCCAGTAACAACGTGCTCAGCCGGCTCGCCACACGCTCGGGGTTCAGCCGCGTGAAGCACAGGGGCGATTCGCGCTTGATGTCGAACCGACGCAGATCGTCGGCCGTGGGTTGATAGGTACACTGTTTCAGCAGGCAGGGCGCACACGGGAAGTCGCTGGCCAGGTGAATCTGGCTCTTGCCGTAGGCGCCGGTCAGGCCGGGGTTGGTGGGGCCGAACAGCGAAATGGTCGGCACGTCCAGGGCTGCGGCCAGGTGCCCGAGGCCGGTGTCCACCGCAACGCAGGCGCGGGCGCCGGCGAGCACGCGGGCGACCCCGGCCAGGTTCAGTTTGGGCAGCACCTCGGCGTTGTCCAGGCCCTGGGCCAGGCGTTCGGCGCGGGCCTTTTCGGCGGCATTGCCCCATGGCAACTTCACGTCCACGCCCAGGCGGCCCATGCGCTCGGCCAGCTCGCGCCAGTAGGCTTCGGGCCAGTGCTTGGTGTCCCAGGTGGTGCCGTGCAGCAACAACACAAACGGCTTTTTCGGCGGCAGGCCGAGCAGCTTGTCGACGCTCAGGCCGTAGTCGCCCAGCGCCTTGGGCAAGTCATAGCCGAGGGCCACGGCGAACAGTTGGCGCAGGCGCTCCACCGCGTGCTGCCCGCGGGCCACGGCCAGGCGCCGCGAATAAAAGCGCGCCGCGATCGGTTCACGCGCCGAGTTTTTGTCAAACCCGGCCACCGGGGCGCGCACGTAGCGGGTCAGCCAGGCGCTTTTGAGCAGGCCCTGGGCGTCGATCACCAGGTCGTATTTGGTTGACTGGATACGCTGCTTGAAGCGCCGCCATTCGCCACTTTTGAAGGTTTGCCAGAGGTTCTTGCGCCAGCGGCGAATCGCCACCGGGATCACCTTGTCCACCGCCGGGTGCCAGGTGGGGATCTCGGCAAAGCCTTCTTCCACCACCCAGTCGAATCGAATGCCCGGGATCGCCCGCGCCGCATCGGTCAGTGCCGGCAACGCATGAATCACGTCGCCCAGGGATGAGGTCTTGATTACCAGTACCCGCAACTCAGTGAACCTCGACCACAGTGCCCTGCAACCGCTGCAAGGCTTCGTTGACCGGTTGCGGCAACAACTGGCGCAGGCAGTTGTAGTGGCCGAAACGGCAGGTGCGGTCAAAACACGGGCTGCATTCCAGGCCCAGGCGCACCACTTCGACCTTGTCGGCCAACGGCGGGGTAAACCCTGGGGAGGTCGAGCCGTACACCGCGACCAGCGGGCGGTTCAGCGCCGCCGCGACGTGCATCAGCCCGGAGTCGTTGGACACCACCGCATCCGCGCAGGACAGCAAGTCGATGGCCTCGGCCAGCGAGGTGTCGCCACTGAGGTTCACCGCTTCTTCGCGCAGGCCGGGGATCAGGCGCTGGCGGATGTCTTCACCCACCGCATGGTCGTTCTTCGAGCCGAACAGCCACACCTGCCAGCCTTCGCGGATCTTCGTCTCCGCGACTTTGGCGTAATGCTCCGACGGCCAGCGCTTGGACTCGCCAAACTCGGCACCGGGGCACAGCGCGAGCACCGGACGGTCGAGGGCCAGGCTGAACTTGGCCAGGGCCGCGTCGCGGGTGATCGGGTCGATCTGCAGGCTCGGGCGCGGATACGGCGTCGGCAACTCGGCACCCGGCGCGTAGGCCAGGGCCATGAAGCGTTCGATCATCAGCGGGTAGCGCGCCTTGTCGAGCTTGCGCACGTCGTTGAGCAGACCGTAGCGAAACTCGCCGCGCCAGCCGGTGCGTTTGGGAATGCCGGCGAAAAACGGCACCAGCGCCGACTTCATCGAGTTGGGCAGCAAGATCGCCTGGTCGTACTGCCCGGCCAGGGATTTGCCGATGCGACGGCGGGTCGCCAGTTCGAGGGCGCCATGGCCGAGCGGGAAGCTCAAGGCCTGGCGCACTTGCGGCATGCGCTCAAGGATCGGCCGGCTCCACTCAGGGGCGAGCACGTCGATTTGGCAGTCGGGATGACGTTGTTTGAGGCACTGGAACAGTGTCTGCGCCATCACCATGTCACCGACCCAGCTGGGCCCAACGATCAGAATATTCATGTAGTTTCCACAAACGATGCGGGGAGGCTTACGCCTCCCCGCCTCGATGATTACTGTAGATCGCACTTTGTGTGGCAACGGGCTCGCTCGCGATAGCATCACCGCGGTCCGCTAGACAGACCGCAGCGCCTGCATCACGAGCAAGCCTGCTCCCACATGAAGCCGGTTTCCACATTAGATTGGCGTCGCTCATTTAATCGAGTGTCAGCTTAACCCCAGCGCCTGCCAGATTCGCATCACCTGGCGCCGTTCGTCGGCGAACTGATCCCCGGCCACCGTACCGGCTTCGTTCTGCAAAGCCTGGCGGTGCGCCGCGGAACGGTAGGCCTTATATACCTCGCGCAGTAAATGGGCATCGGCGGCGGGCATCAGCCCGACCTGCTCCAGGCCCTCCAGAATGCGGATATTGTCGGTGTAGCGCAGCAACGACGGATGTTGCGCAGACCATGCCAAAGCGGCGTATTGCACCATAAATTCAATATCGACGATACCTCCGGCGTCCTGCTTGAGGTCGAACGCCACCGTCGGTTCGAAGGCATTCGCGCCGGTACCGGCCGCCGTGGCCCGGGTCCCGAGGTTATCGCGCATCTTGGCGCGCATCTCGCTGACCTCCTGGCGCAGCTTCGTCAAGTCGCGTTCACGGCCCAACACCTTGGCCCGCACCTGTTCGAAGGCGCGGCCCACGTCCTGGCTGCCCACCAACACCCGCGCGCGGATCAGCGCCTGATGTTCCCAGGTCCAGGCTTCGTTTTCCTGATAGCGCGCAAAGGCGCCGAGGGAACTCACCAGCAAACCGGATGCGCCCGACGGCCGCAGGCGCATGTCCACTTCATACAATTGCCCCGAGTTGGTCTGCGTGGTCAGCAAGTGAATGATCCGCTGGCCCAGGCGCGTGAAAAACTGCGCGCCGTCGATCGGCTTGGCGCCATCGGTTTCGGCCTGCGGGTCGCCGTCATGGATAAACACCAGGTCCAGGTCCGAACCATGCCCCAATTCGATGCCGCCGACTTTCCCATAACCGACAATGATGAATCCAGGATCGCACACGCTGCCATCCAACCGCTGCGGCGCGCCGTGGCGGGCGACGGTCTGGCGCCAGGCCAGGGCCAGCACTTGTTCGAGGATGGCTTCGGCGAGCCAGGTCAGGTAGTCGCTGACTTTCATCAGCGGCAGGCTGCCGGCGATTTCCGAGGCAGCCACCCGCAAGCGGTGAGCCAGCTTGAAGTGCCGCAGCGCTTCCATCTGCTGCTCAAGGTCGTCTTCGGGGATACGCGTGAGCCGTTCGCGCAGTTCGGCGGCGAGTTCCGGCGCCAACGGCGGCTTGAACAAGCGGCCTTCGTTGAGCAATTCGTCGAGCAGCAGCGGGAAGCGGGTGATCTGTTCGGCGATCCACGGGCTGGCGGCGCACAAGGTCAACAGGCGCCGCAGGGCGTCGGGGTTTTCCGTGAGCAACACCAGGTAGGCTGACCTCCGGGCGACGGCTTCCACCAGCGGCAAGACGCGCTCCAGCACCAGGTCCGGGTTGGCGTGCTCGACGGCCTGCGCCAGCAGACGCGGGATAAACGCATCCAGGCGCTCGCGACCGAGGCGCTGCATGGCGCGCAATTGCGGGCTGCCGCGCAGGCCGGCCAAGGCTTTGAGCGCTTTGGGCGCGTCAGTGAAGCCACCTTCGGCCAGTTGGCGGCAGGCCGCGTCTTCGTCCTGGGACTCTTCCCACAGTGGCAACCATTCCCCACCGACGACCAATTCGCTTTCTTCGCCGTCTTCTTCATCCGGATCGGCGATCACCTGGCGGAAGTGCCAGTCCACCCGCCCACGCCAGTACATCAGGCGCTCATGGAACGCGGTCCAATCGGCGAAGCCGAGCATAAAGGCAATGCGCGCCTGGTCTTCGGGGCTGTCCGGCAGCATCTGGGTCTGGCGGTCGGCAATCGCCTGGATCGCATGCTCGGTGTAACGCAGGAATTCGTAGCCATCGCGCAACTCGGCGATCACCGCCGGCGGCAGGTAGCCCTGGCCTTCCAGGGTGCCCAGCACCTTGAGCAACGGCCGTTGCTGCAGGCTGAGGTCGCGCCCGCCATGGATCAGCTGGAACGCCTGGGCGATAAATTCCACTTCGCGGATGCCGCCCGAACCGAGCTTGATGTTGTCGGCCATGCCCTTGCGCCGCACTTCCTGCTGGATCAACTGCTTCATGGTGCGCAGCGCTTCGATGGCGGAGAAATCCAAATAGCGGCGGTAGACGAACGGTCGCAGCATGTCGAGCAGTTGCGCACCGGCCACCTGATCGCCGGCCACCACGCGCGCCTTGATCATGGCGTAGCGCTCCCAGTCGCGGCCCTGGTCCTGGTAATACTGTTCCAACGCATTGAAGCTGAGCACCAGCGCGCCCGCCGAACCGTAAGGCCGCAGGCGCATGTCGACACGGAAGACAAAACCGTCGACGGTCATCGGGTCGAGGGCCTTGATCAGTTTTTGCCCCAGGCGAATGAAGAACTCCTGGTTATCCAGGGCGCGCTTCACCCCCACCGTCTCGCCGCCTTCGGGGTAGGCGAAGATCAAGTCGATGTCGGATGACAGGTTCAGCTCCACCGCGCCGAGCTTGCCCATGCCGAGGATCACCATCTGCTGCGGCTCACCGCTGCGGCGCCCGGTCGGCGTGCCGAACTGCGCGCAATGGCGCTGGTACAGCCACTGGTAGGCCTGGTCGATGCTGGCGTCGGCCATGTCGGAGAGGTCGCGACAGGTTTGCACCAGATCCGCCTGGCGGGTCAGGTCGCGCCAGATGATGCGGACTTGCTGGCGGGTACGCTGGCGGCGCAGCACGCGGCCCAACTCATCTTCTGTTTCAGCCTGTTGCACGGCACCGGCGATCTGCCCGCACAGCTCGCCCGGCGCAAAGCCACGGTCCAACTCGCCCCAGGCGACCAGTTCGAGCAACATCAACGGGTCACGAACACTCTGTTCAATCACGAAATCACTGGCCGCGCACACCCGCGCGAAATCGGCCCAGCGTTGCGGCGTCCATTCAGAAAGGCCATGATCGTCGTCCAGCGCGGCCACTGCGTCACGGAATGACTGTTCGGCCCGAATGGCGAACGGCAAGAGAACGGCCGGCAGCTCGGCCAGCGTTGGAAGGCTCATGGTCTATCCTTGAACGGCGCGTAAAGGGCTTGTTGCGGTGAACGCAGGAGGCAGGCGCGATGAATGACTGTCGAACAAAAGTTAGAAATAGCTGAAAATTCATAAATTTTGGCAGGTAACATTAAATTTCTACCTTTTCTTCTTCGCAAAAGATCAACAATAACGATTATGCTCACCTAACGGACCGAGCAATCCGCTCAGTCTTGTGTAGTTTTACTACTCGTATATACATTCGAAAGGCTGAAATGGCCGACGATTTGTAGTAAAACTACAGGACGCCGGAGCAACCTCCGGCCATCCAAGAATTTATGTCGTCTGCCCACAAGGCCAGTCGCAAACTTCAGGCAACCGATTCTGGTAGCCTTTCCGCCCTGGAGCAAGCCATGCAAGACCTCGATCCCGTCGAAACCCAGGAATGGCTGGACGCCCTGGAATCGGTTCTCGACAAAGAAGGCGAAGACCGTGCTCACTATCTGATGACCCGTATGGGCGAACTCGCGACCCGCAGCGGCTCGCAACTGCCCTACGCCATCACCACGCCATATCGCAATACCATCCCTGTTACCCACGAAGCACGCATGCCTGGCGACCTGTTCATGGAACGCCGCATTCGCTCGCTGGTACGTTGGAACGCCATGGCGATGGTAATGCGTACGAACTTGAAAGATTCTGACCTGGGCGGTCACATCTCCAGCTTCGCTTCCAGCGCAACGCTCTATGACATCGGCTTCAACTACTTCTTCCAGGCCCCGACCGACGAACACGGCGGCGACCTGATCTACTTCCAGGGCCACACCTCGCCAGGCGTCTACGCCCGTGCGTTCATGGAAGGTCGCATCAGCGAAGAACAGATGAACAACTTCCGCCAGGAAGTCGACGGCCAGGGCCTGTCGTCCTACCCGCACCCTTGGCTGATGCCTGATTTCTGGCAGTTCCCGACCGTTTCCATGGGTCTGGGCCCGATCCAGGCGATCTACCAGGCGCGCTTCATGAAGTACATGGAAGCCCGTGGTTTCATCCCCGAAGGCAAGCAGAAAGTCTGGTGCTTCCTGGGCGACGGCGAGTGCGACGAGCCGGAATCCCTGGGTGCCATCTCCCTGGCCGGCCGCGAGAAGCTGGACAACCTGATCTTCGTCATCAACTGCAACCTGCAGCGCCTCGACGGCCCGGTTCGCGGCAACGGCAAGATCATCCAGGAACTCGAAGGCGTGTTCCGCGGTGCTCAGTGGAACGTGACCAAAGTCATCTGGGGCCGTTTCTGGGACCCACTGCTGGCCAAGGACGTCGACGGTATCCTGCAACGTCGCATGGACGAAGTCATCGACGGCGAGTACCAGAACTACAAGGCCAAAGACGGCGCGTTCGTGCGTGAACACTTCTTCAACACGCCTGAACTCAAGGCGATGGTTGCCGACCTGTCCGACGACGAGATCTGGAAACTCAACCGTGGCGGCCACGACCCGTACAAGGTCTACGCGGCGTACCACGAAGCGGTCAACCACAAAGAACAACCGACCGTCATCCTGGCCAAGACCATCAAGGGTTATGGCACCGGTGCCGGCGAAGCGAAGAACACTGCGCACAACACCAAGAAAGTCGACGTCGGCAGCCTGAAGCTGTTCCGCGACCGCTTCGACATCCCGGTCAAGGACGAAGAGCTGGAAAACCTGCCGTTCTTCAAGCCAGAGCCGAACAGCGCCGAAGCCCGTTACCTGAGCGAGCGTCGTGCCGCACTGGGCGGTTTCGTGCCACAGCGCCGTGCCAAGAGCGTCAACATCCCAACACCGGCGCTGGATACCCTCAAGGCCATCCTCGACGGCTCGGGCGACCGTGAAATCTCCACCACCATGGCCTTCGTGCGGATCCTCGCGCAGCTGGTCAAGGATAAGGAAGTCGGTTCGCGCATCGTGCCGATCATCCCGGACGAAGCCCGTACCTTCGGTATGGAAGGCATGTTCCGTCAGTTGGGCATCTACTCCTCCGTCGGCCAGCTCTACGAGCCAGTCGATAAAGACCAGGTGATGTTCTACAAGGAAGACAAGAAGGGCCAGATCCTCGAAGAAGGCATCAACGAAGCGGGCGCCATGAGCTCCTTCATCGCGGCCGGTACGTCGTACTCCTGCCACAACCAGCCGATGCTGCCGTTCTACATCTTCTACTCGATGTTCGGCTTCCAGCGTATCGGCGACCTGGCCTGGGCAGCAGGCGACAGCCGTACCCGTGGCTTCCTGATCGGCGGCACCGCCGGCCGCACCACGCTGAACGGCGAAGGCCTGCAACACGAAGACGGTCACAGCCACATCCTGGCGGCCACCATTCCGAACTGCCGCACCTTTGATCCAACCTACGGCTATGAGCTGGCGGTGATCATCCAGGACGGCATGAAGAAGATGACCCAGGAGCAGCAGGACGTTTTCTACTACATCACCGTGATGAACGAGTCCTACCAGCAACCTGCCATGCCGGCCGGTGTCGAGGAAGGCATCATCAAGGGCATGTACCTGCTCGAAGAAGACACCAAGGAAGCAGCACACCACGTGCAACTGATGGGCTCCGGCACCATCCTGCGCGAAGTGCGTGAAGCGGCGAAGATCCTGCGTGACGAATTCAACGTCGGCGCCGACGTGTGGAGCGTGACCAGCTTCAACGAACTGCGTCGCGACGGCCTGGCCGTAGAACGCAACAACCGCCTGCACCCAGGTCAGAAGCCTGAGCTGAGCTACGTCGAAGAATGCCTGACTGGCCGTAAAGGTCCGGTCATCGCATCCACCGACTACATGAAGCTGTTTGCGGAACAAATTCGCCAGTGGGTCCCGTCCAAGGAATTCAAAGTCCTGGGCACCGACGGTTTCGGCCGCAGTGACAGCCGCAAGAAGCTGCGTCACTTCTTCGAAGTCGACCGTCACTTCGTGGTGTTGGCAGCCCTGGAAGCCTTGGCTGACCGCGGTGAGATCGAACCCAAGGTGGTGGCTGACGCCATCGTCAAGTTCGGGATCAACCCGGAAAAACGCAACCCACTGGACTGCTGAGGAGACTTTTTGTGAGCGAACTCATTCGCGTACCTGACATCGGCAGCGGTGAAGGTGAAGTAATCGAGCTGTTTGTGAAGGTCGGCGACACCGTCGAAGCCGACCAGAGCATCCTGACCCTGGAATCGGACAAGGCGAGCATGGAAATCCCTGCTCCCAAGGCCGGCGTGGTCAAGAGCCTGAAAGTGAAGCTGGGCGATCGCCTGAAAGAAGGCGACGAACTGCTGGAGCTGGAAATCGAGGGCGCCGCCGCTGCGGCTCCAGCTGCCGCAGCTGCACCGGCGCCAGCGCCAGCGCCAGCGCCGGCTGAAAAACCTGCTGCTGCCGAGGCCCCTGCGGCCCCGGCTGCCGCACCGGCCGCAGCCACCATCCAGGACATTCATGTCCCGGACATCGGCTCGTCGGGCAAGGCCAAGATCATCGAACTGCTGGTCAAGGTCGGCGACACCGTCGAAGCCGACCAGTCGCTGATCACCCTGGAGTCCGACAAGGCCTCCATGGAAATCCCTTCGCCGGCTGCCGGCGTGGTGGAAAGCATCGCGGTCAAGCTGGAAGACGAAGTCGGCACTGGCGACTTCATCCTCAAGCTGAAAGTCCAAGGCGCTGCGTCGGCTGCTGCCCCAGCACCGGCCGCTGCGCCGGCTGCCAAGGCTGAAGCCGCACCGGCCGCCGCGGCTCCAGCTCCGGCCCCTGCCGCAAACGCCGAGGCCGCACCGGCCCCGGCGGCGGCACCGGCACGAAGCGGTGCCAAGGTTCACGCCGGTCCTGCCGTGCGCCAACTGGCCCGCGAGTTCGGCGTCGAGCTGAACGCCGTCACGGCCACCGGCCCGCACGGTCGCGTGCTCAAGGAAGACGTGCAGGTTTACGTCAAATCCATGATGCAGAAAGCCAAGGAAGCCCCGGCTGCCGGCAATGCTACCGGTGGTGCGGGCATTCCGCCGATCCCGGTCGTGGACTTCAGCCGCTTCGGTGAAACCGAAGAAGTGCAGATGACCCGCCTGATGCAAATCGGCGCGTCGAGCCTGCACCGCAGCTGGCTGAACATCCCGCACGTAACCCAGTTCGACCAGGCCGACATCACCGACCTGGAAGCTTTCCGCGTTGCGCAGAAAGCCGTGGCCGAGAAGGCCGGCGTGAAACTGACCGTGCTGCCACTGTTGCTCAAGGCCTGCGCGCACCTGCTCAAGGAGCTGCCGGACTTCAACAGTTCGCTGGCGCCAAGCGGCAAGGCGATCATTCGCAAGAAGTACGTTCACATCGGCTTTGCCGTCGACACCCCGGATGGCCTGCTGGTACCGGTCATCAAGAACGTCGACCAGAAGAGCCTGCTGCAACTGGCTGCCGAAGCCGCTGCGCTGGCTGCCAAGGCCCGCGACAAGAAGCTCACCGCGGACGACATGCAGGGCGCATGCTTCACCATCTCCAGCCTCGGCCACATTGGCGGCACTGGCTTCACGCCAATCGTCAATGCGCCGGAAGTGGCGATCCTGGGCGTTTCCAAGGCGACCATCCAGCCGGTATGGGACGGTAAAGCCTTCCAGCCGAAGCTGATGCTGCCACTGTCGCTGTCCTACGATCACCGCGTGATCAACGGCGCCGCGGCGGCACGCTTCACCCAGCGCCTGAGCCAACTGCTGAACGATATCCGCACCATCTTGCTGTAAGCCGCGACGGGCCTCCCTTGCACGAGGGAGGCCCGATTGCATCGATTTCCGAGCGCCACGCTCGTACCTCAACCCCGCCACTTGGCGGGGCTTTTTTTGCGCGTTTCTTGGACAGTAAAAACAGGGTTGTACACCACCTATCACCCCGATTGCAGAAATCGACCGCGTAGCCGATATAACCCTTATAGCACTTAGCCTTCATCCTCTCTTGTCAGCCTGGGCTGCATGATGCAACCTTGCTGCAGGCAACAGTAAAGAGGGCGTGAGCCCGGCGCCGAGTGCGTTTTTTCAAGTGAGCTTCCCCATGAAAAGCCAACCCGATGTCGCCCGGACGGCGGCCGAGGTAGTGACGCAATTACCGGTGCCTTCGCGCCTCGGTATGCTGCGTTTCGAGCGGCTGAATGAGGCAAGCTGGGCCCTGCTCTACCTAGACCCCAATTGCGAGCGCCAATTCGGCCTGCCGGCGGTTGAACTGTGCGCGCTGATCGGCTCGCCCTACGCCAGCCTGATGGAGCCACAGGCGCGCTATCAACTGCACGATGCCATCCAGCAGCAACTGGCCGAGAGCCCTCATTACCTGGTGCGCTACACCCTGCACACCAACGACGGCCCTCTAAGCCTGCTGGAACTGGGCGAAGCCTACAAACAACACAATCGCCACCTGCTGCGGGGCTACCTGATGGTGGTCGACGGCCTGTTCAGCGAGATCCCGTCGACAGCGCCGACAGCAGACCTGGAAAGCCAGAACAGCCGGCTGCAGATTGCCCTGGAACTCAACCAGCGCGCGCAACAGGAACAGTTGCTGCACCTGGAACGGGTACGCGCCCAGCAAGAGCTGATCCTGCTGCTCGCACGCCAGCGCTACACCACGAATAATTCGCTGCAGGAAGCCGCCGAGCTGATTACCCGCAGCGCCTGCGATATCTATCAGATCGATTGCGCCAGCATCTGGAACCTCGAAGGCCAGCGCCTGGTACCGATCTCGGCGTACCAGCGCGCCGATCAGCGCCACCACTTGCCCGAGCCGATTGATGCCAGTGGCTTTCCGGACTATCTCGAAGCCCTGCAAACCAGCCGGGCGATCGATGCTACCAATGTCATGCGCGACCCACGCACCCGCGAAATGGCCGAATCGCTGCAGGCCAACGACGTGCATGCAATGCTCGACGCGAGCATCCGTGTCGATGGCCAGGTCGTGGGTGTGCTGTGCCTGGAACAAAGCGGCTGCACACGCGTCTGGCAGTCCGACGAGATCGCCTTTGCCGGCGAGCTGGCGGATCAGTTCGCGCAAGTGATCAACAATCACAACCGTCGTACCGCCACCAGCGCCCTGCACCTGTTTCAGCGCGCGGTGGAACAAAGCGCCAACGCCTTCCTGCTGGTCAATTGCGATGGCGTGGTGGAGTACGTCAACCCCAGTTTTACCGCGATCACCCAGTACAGTACCGAAGAGGTCCACGGCCATCGCCTGGCGCAATTGCCCGCGCTGGAAAACCTCAGCGAATTGCTGTTCGACGCGCCGTCGAGCCTGGCCAAGAGCAACAGCTGGCAGGGCGAGTTCAAGAGCCGACGCAAGAACCTGGAACCCTATTGGGGCCAGCTGTCGATCTCCAAGGTCTATGGCGACAATCGCGAGCTGACCCACTACATCGGCATCTACGAAGACATCACCCAGACCAAGCTGGCCCAGCAGCGCATCGAGCGCCTGGCCTATACCGACAACCTGACCAACCTGGGCAACCGTCCGGCGTTTATCCGCAACCTCGACGAACGCTTTGCCCGCGACAGCGACAGCCCGATCTGTCTGTTGCTGGTGGACATCGACAACTTCAAGCGGATCAACGACAGCCTCGGCCACCAGACCGGCGACAAGCTGCTGATCAGCCTGGCCCGGCGCCTGCGCAACAGCCTCAGCGCCGGTGGCAGCCTGGCGCGCTTTGCCAGTAACGAATTTGCGGTATTGCTCGACGACACCGACCTGGAGAGCGGCCAGCTCGTTGCCAGCCAACTGCTGGCGACCCTCGACAAGCCGATGTTCGTCGACAACCAATTGATCAGCGTCACCGGCTCCGTGGGCCTGGCCTGCGCGCCGCTGCATGGCCGCGACCCGCAAACCCTGATGCGCAACGCCGGCTTGGCCCTGCACAAGGCCAAAGCCAACGGCAAACACCAGGTACAAGTGTTTACCGAAGCGCTGAACGCCGAGGCCAGCTACAAACTGTTCGTGGAAAACAACCTGCGCCGCGCCCTGACCCAGAACGAGCTGGACGTGTTCTACCAGCCCAAGCTGTGCCTGCGCAGTGGCCGCTTGCTGGGCATGGAGGCGCTGCTGCGTTGGAACCACCCGGAAAAGGGCATGATCCGCCCCGACCAGTTCATCAGCGTGGCCGAAGAAACCGGCCTGATCATCCCCATCGGCAAATGGATCGCCCGCCAGGCCTGCCGCATGAGCAAGCAACTGAGCGCCGCCGGCCTGGGCAACCTGCAGGTGGCGATCAACCTGTCGCCCAAACAGTTCTCCGACCCGGACCTGGTGGCCTCGATTGCCTCGATCCTCAAGGAAGAAGAACTGCCGGCCAACCTGCTCGAACTTGAGTTGACCGAAGGCCTGCTGCTGGAGGCCACCGAGGACACCCGTCTGCAACTGGACCAGTTGAAAAGCCTGGGCCTGACCCTGGCCATGGACGACTTCGGCACCGGTTACTCGTCGCTGAGCTACTTGAAAAAATTCCCGATCGACATCATCAAGATCGATCGCAGCTTTATCCACGAAATCCCGGACAACCAGGACGACATGGAAATCACCTCCGCCGTGATCGCCATGGCCCACAACCTCAAGCTCAAGGTCGTGGCCGAAGGCATCGAGACCGCCGAGCAGTTGGCGTTCCTGCGTCGGCACCGTTGCGACGTCGGCCAGGGCTATCTGTTCGACCGGCCCATCCCCGGTTCAGAGCTGCTCGAGAAGCTTAAACGCTACCCTCGCGGGCCAATCGCCTGACAGCGCTGTAACACTCGGGCACACTGGCTGTCTGATTCTTTACTGTTAACTCAACCTGACGAGAGGACTGCTCATGGTCTTGCGCTCGGAAATTCTGGTGAACAAAAACGTGCTTCCTACTGCAGAACAAGCTTTGCCTGGCCGCGAAACCCCGATGACGCTGCCGGAGACGCACTTCGTCAACGGCAACCCGCTGCTCGGCCCGTTCCTCGACGACGTCGGCTTCGCGATCTTCGGCCTGGGCTGCTTCTGGGGCGCAGAACGCAAATTCTGGCAGCGCGATGGCGTGGTCAGCACCGTGGTCGGTTATGCCGGCGGCTACACGCCGAACCCGACCTACGAAGAAGTCTGCTCGGGCCTGACCGGCCATAGCGAAGTGGTGCTGGTGGTGTATGACCAGGCCAAGGTGAAATACGAAGACTTGCTGAAGATGTTCTGGGAACTGCACAACCCGACCCAGGGCATGCGCCAGGGCAACGACATCGGCAGCCAGTACCGTTCAGTGATCTACGCCACCACGCCGGAGCAATTGGCGGCGGCGCAGGCCAGTGCGCAGGCGTATCAGCAAGAGCTGACCAAGGCTGGCCTGGGCCCCATCACCACGGAAATCGACGAGGCCCCGACGGTGTACTTCGCCGAGGCGTATCACCAGCAGTACCTGGCGAAGAATCCGCAGGGCTATTGCGGGATCGGCGGTACAGGCGTGACCTGCCCGATCTAAAAAAATGTGGGAGGGGCGGTGCGACGGTTCGACTTGCCCCCGATAGCAATGTATCAGGTACAGATGTATGGACTGACACACCGTTATCGGGGGCAAGCCCCCTCCCACATGGGCCTGCGCCAGACTCGGTTACTCAGCAATCAGCCAATCCATCTGCCACCCGCCCTGGGTCTGGCCCAGTTGCTTGGACAGCCACGGCAGCAGCTCACGCAACTCCTCTTCCAAGCCCCACGGCGGGTTGGCAATCGCCAGGCCCGAGCCGGTCAGGGTGTTGGGCGTGTCCAACGGATGCACCAGCAATTCGACGCGCAGCAGCTTCGGCGCACCGGTGCCGGCCAGGTCCTGGTAGAAACGGCGCAACATGCGCTGGTCCTTCACCGGGTACCAGATCGCGGCGACCGTCTGGCGCATGCGGCCGACCGCCTCTTTGAGCGACGCCGCGCAGCGCTGCATTTCGTCGAGCTGTTCAAACGGCGGGTCGATCAGCATCAGCGCACGCTTTTCCGGCACCGGCAGCAACGCACGTGGCACATGCCAGCCTTCGCCCAGGTGAACCTTGACGCGACGATCGCCCTTCATGTTGTCCTTGAGCAGCACGCCGTCTTCCGGGTGCTTTTCATTGAGCAGCACGCGGTCCTGGGGGCGGGTCAGGCGGCGTGCCAGTTCCGGCGAACCGGGGTAGTAGCGCAACTGGCCATCCGGGTTCATCTCGTGCAGCACGCGCATGTAGTCGGCGGTCAATGGCGGCAGATCGCTCTTGCCCCACAGACGGGCGATGCCTTCCAGGTATTCACCGGTACGGTTGGCCTGATCGCCCTGCAGGTCGTACAGACCGATCCCGGCATGGGTATCGAGGTAGGCGAACGGCTGCTCCTTGCGCGACATCAAGGCGATGAGGCGGGTCAAGGTCAGGTGTTTGAAGACATCGGCGTGGTTGCCGGCGTGAAAGGCGTGACGATAATTCATGGTTGCTCCTGCGCAGGGGGCGAAGTTTACCTGCTACACGGGCAAAGGTGCAGGGCCGCATGCCGGGCGGTCCTTATGCCGCAAAGACAGGCGTCCTTGTGAAAACAATCTAATCCTTACAGCATGTGCGGGCTTGCCCGCGACACAAGCGACGCGGTATTACCTGCACTCCGCGATGATGCCATCGCAGCCAAGCCAGCTCCCACCCTGCCCGGGGGCGCCCTTAAAACCAAGGAGGTCAACAATAACCATGAAAGACGCCACCATCGCCCTGCACCACGGCTTCAAGTCCGACCCGACCACCAAGGCCGTCGCGGTGCCGATCTACCAGAACGTCGCCTTCGAATTCGATAACGCCCAGCACGGCGCCGACCTGTTCAACCTGGACGTACCCGGCAATATCTACACGCGGATCATGAACCCGACCAACGATGTGCTGGAGCAACGCATGGCCGCGCTCGAAGGCGGTATCGCCGCGCTGGCCGTGTCCGCCGGCAGCGCAGCGATCCACTATGCGATCCAGACCCTGACCCGCGCCGGTGACAACATCGTCACCACGCCGCAGCTCTATGGCGGCACCTACACCCTGTTCGCCCACCTGCTGCCGAGCTTTGGCGTCGATGTGCGCTTCGCCCGCGACGATTCCGCCGCCGCCATCGCCGAACTGATCGACGACAACACCAAACTGGTCTACTGCGAGAGCATCGGCAACCCGGCGGGCAACATCATCGACCTGCAAGCCCTCGCCGACGTGGCCCACGCCCGTGGCGTACCGCTGATGGTGGACAACACCGTGGCCACGCCGATCCTGTGCAAACCGATCCAGTTCGGTGCCGATATCGTGGTGCATTCGGTGACCAAATACGTCGGCGGCCATGGCAACTCCCTGGGCGGCGTGATTGTCGACAGCGGCACGTTCCCGTGGGCGAAATACGCCGAAAAATTCCCCGGCCTCAACCAGCCCGAACCGGCTTACCACGGCGTGGTCTACACCGAAAAATTCGGCCCCGCCGCCTTCATCGCACGCGCCCGCACCGTACCGCTGCGCAACACCGGCGCAGCGTTGGCGCCGATGAACGCCTTCCTGCTGCTGCAAGGCCTGGAAACCCTGGCCCTGCGCATGGAACGCCACACCGAGAATGCCTTGAAGGTCGCGCAGTTCCTGCAAGATCACGCCGAAGTCGAATGGGTCAGCTACGCCGGGCTGCCCGATCATCCACACCACGCCCTGGCGCAGAAATACATGCAGGGCAAACCGTCGGCGATCCTGTCGTTTGGTCTGAAGGGCGGTTACGAAGCCGGTGTACGCTTCTACGACGCCCTGCAAATCTTCAAACGCCTGGTGAACATCGGCGACGCCAAATCCCTGGCCTGCCACCCGGCGTCCACCACCCATCGCCAGATGAACGAGCAGGAACAGGCCAAGGCCGGCGTGAAACCGGAGATGATTCGCCTGTCGGTGGGGATCGAGGCGATTGAAGATTTGATCGAGGATCTGCAACAGGCGCTGGCTGCAACACACGCCTGAGGCCAGATAAGCGACCCGCGCGCCATGGCTAACATCTGCATGGCGCGTGAAGCAGGCGACCTTGTGCCGCAAGGTCGTCAGCGTAAAGGCAGTGAAAATTCACGCCTCTGTCGGAAACCTGGCGCAACTCAGTAGCCCTTTTCCCAAAAGCAAAAAACCACCGAAAAATCCCCCGCCAAAACCACGACACTAGGTGGGGAAGGCGGCGAGAAGGTAGGAGAGCTTTTGTATGAGTATTGATGACTTCTTGAACCTCCCTGCTACTTCCTTGATTGCCATCAGCTCTGCATCCGCAGTCATCACCACCACCATCATCGGGCTCTTCTTGTGTTACCGAAAACTTGAACCCATGGAAGCGCTCTTGAACAAGTGCCGCCTAGTCGCCTTCCACAGCAGCTACTGGGGAAACTCACCGCGCGAAAGGATGATGAGGCTTTGCGCAGTGTATGTGGCCGTCGCACTACCCAGGCTAAATGCAAGACGGGGAGTCATTGACCTCCCGCAGGTACAAGCCTTTCCGCGCAGCACAAAGCTCATGCTTCATGGCACGGCGCTTATTGGCGCAGCCGGATTGATAGGTCTGATCGTCATTTACTTTGACTGACCAGTTGAGAAAAAACGGCCCGCTATCCAAAAGATAGCGAGCCGTTTTCTTCAACACATCAGGCGCATAACGCCTGAGGTTTTATTTGTTGAGGTTGTAGTCTTTCTCCGCAGCATCAAAGCGCTCAACCATACCCGCAGTCGGCGCGCCCAGCTTGCTGACGATGTAGATCGCCAGGCTGGCGAAGATGAAGCCTGGGATGATTTCGTACAGGCCCAACAATTCGAAATGCTTCCACACGATCACGGTGATCGCGCCGACCAGAATGCCAGCCAGTGCGCCGTTACGGGTCATCTGCTTCCAGATCACCGAGATCAGTACCACAGGGCCGAACGCGGCGCCGAAGCCGGCCCAGGCGTAGCTCACCAGGCCCAATACGCGGTTATTCGGGTTGGCGGCCAGGCCGATGGCGATCACGGCCACCAGCAGCACCATGGCGCGGCCGACCCACACCAGCTCAACCTGGGAAGCGTTCTTGCGCAGGAAGGTCTTGTAGAAGTCCTCGGTCAGGGCGCTGGAGCACACCAGCAATTGGCAGCTCAAAGTGCTCATGACCGCCGCCAGAATCGCCGACAGCAGAACGCCAGCAATCCATGGGTTGAACAGCAGCTTGGCCAGCTCGATAAACACGCGCTCGTGGTTCTCGGTCACGGGGCCGGCCACTTCCGGGTGCGCCGAGAAGTAGGCGATGCCGAAGAAGCCCACGGCCACGGTGCCGCCCAGGCACAGGATCATCCAGGTCATGGAGATGCGACGCGCCTTGGCGATCGACTTCACCGAATCCGCCGCCATGAAGCGCGCGAGGATGTGCGGCTGGCCGAAGTAACCCAGGCCCCAGCCCATCAGCGAGATGATGCCGATGAAGCTGGTGTTTTTCAGCATGTTGAAGTTGTCGGGGTTCTTCGCTTCGATCGCCAGGAACGTGGTATCGATACCGCCGGTGGCCAGCAGCACGATGATCGGCGTCAGGATCAGCGCGAAGATCATCAAGGTGGCTTGTACGGTGTCGGTCCAGCTCACAGCCAGGAAACCACCGACGAAGGTGTAGGCAATCGTCGCCGCCGCGCCGGCCCACAGCGCAGTCTCGTAGGACATGCCGAAGGTGCTTTCGAACAGGCGGGCACCGGCCACGATGCCGGAAGCGCAATAGATGGTGAAGAACACCAGGATCACTACTGCGGAGATGATCCGCAGCAGGCCGCTTTTATCTTCGAAACGGCTGGAAAAGTAATCCGGCAGCGTCAGGGCGTCGCCGTTGTGCTCGGTCTGCACGCGCAGGCGACCGGCCACGAACAGCCAGTTGAGGTACGCACCGACGATCAGGCCGATGGCGATCCAGCTTTCCGACAGGCCGGACATGTAGATCGCGCCCGGCAGGCCCATCAACAACCAGCCGCTCATGTCGGAAGCACCGGCTGACAAGGCAGTCACCACGCTACCGAGGCTGCGACCGCCCAGGATGTAATCGGAAAGGTTGTTGGTGGAGCGATAGGCCATGAAGCCGATCAGCACCATTGCTGCGATGTAGATCACGAACGTGATCAGGGTTGGATTACTAACGCTCATAGAAGTGACGCCCTGGCTTTGTTTTTATGTAGCGGCGGTCTGTCAGACGGCCACCCACTGATCCAGTGAGTAAACGTAGCTGCATCGCGCGCATTTATGACTGACGTTTCCCCAGGAAAGCCGTCAGCCGATGAACCACACCATGCGTGTGGTTGCACCTTGGCTGCGAATGCTATTCAACAAAGCAAATAAGGTGCAACCAGTTTCTCGCGAATAAGTTGCACCTTGATGTGTTTTACAGAAAACACCGCGTTTTTGCTCCTTTTCGGAGCAAGAACAGCCGATCTCAGAAGCAAATGCACCAAAGTGCAGCGGATTCGGTCGAGTGTCGGTTTTTTCCCGATGGAACGGCGAAAAATTCATGCATAAAAAGGGTTGCACCCGGTTGCACCTCTTCCAGACCGAAGCTAATCTTGCCGCCAGCTGATGCCACTCGGTAGTGGCACCCATGAGGATAAGAAAATGGCTACAACCACCCTTGGGGTCAAACTCGACGACCCGACCCGCGAGCGCCTGAAGGCGGCCGCGACCTCCATTGATCGCACGCCGCACTGGCTGATCAAGCAGGCGATTTTCAATTACCTGGAGAAACTCGAGGGTGGTGCAACCCTGACCGAGCTCAATGGCTTGAGCAGCAAGGAGGCCGATGACGCCGGCGAGGTCCAGGCCGACCACGCCCATCAGTGCTTCCTCGAGTTCGCCGAGAGCATCCTGCCGCAATCCGTACTGCGCGCCTCGATCACCTCCGCTTACCGCCGCCCGGAGCCGGAAGTGGTGCCGATGCTGATCGAACAGGCTCGCCTGCCGGCCCAGATGGCCGAAGCCACGAATAAGCTGGCCGCGTCGATTGCAGAAAAACTGCGCAACCAGAAGAGCGCCGGCGGCCGTGCCGGCATCGTCCAGGGTTTGCTGCAGGAATTCTCCCTGTCGTCCCAGGAAGGCGTGGCACTGATGTGCCTGGCCGAAGCGCTGCTGCGCATCCCCGACAAAGGCACCCGCGACGCACTGATCCGCGACAAGATCAGCACCGGTAACTGGCAACCGCACCTGGGCAACAGCCCGTCGCTGTTCGTCAACGCGGCCACCTGGGGCCTGCTGCTGACCGGCAAACTGGTCGCCACCCACAACGAAGCGGGCCTGACCTCATCCCTGAGCCGCATCATCGGCAAGAGCGGCGAGCCGATGATCCGCAAGGGCGTCGACATGGCCATGCGCCTGATGGGCGAGCAGTTCGTCACCGGCGAAACCATCGCCGAAGCCCTGGCCAATGCGAGCAAGTTCGAAGCCAAAGGTTTCCGCTATTCCTACGACATGCTCGGTGAAGCCGCACTCACCGAACACGATGCACAGAAGTACCTCGCCTCTTACGAACAAGCCATTCATTCCATCGGCAAAGCCTCGAACGGCCGTGGGATTTATGAAGGCCCGGGCATTTCCATCAAGCTGTCGGCCCTGCACCCACGTTACAGCCGTGCCCAGTACGAACGGGTGATGGACGAGCTGTACCCGCGCTTGCTGTCCCTGACCCTGCTGGCCAAGCAATACGACATCGGCCTGAACATCGATGCCGAAGAAGCCGACCGCCTGGAACTGTCCCTGGACCTGCTCGAACGCCTGTGCTTCGAGCCGCAACTGAGCGGCTGGAACGGCATCGGTTTCGTGATCCAGGCCTACCAGAAGCGCTGCCCGTATGTGATCGACTACGTCATCGACCTGGCGCGCCGCAGCCGCCACCGCCTGATGATCCGCCTGGTAAAAGGCGCGTACTGGGACAGCGAAATCAAGCGCGCCCAGGTCGAAGGCCTGGAAGGCTACCCGGTCTACACCCGCAAGGTTTATACCGACGTGTCCTACATTGCCTGCGCACGCAAACTGCTGTCGGTGCCGGAAGTCATCTACCCGCAGTTCGCCACGCATAACGCCCACACCCTGTCGGCTATCTACCATATCGCCGGTCAGAACTATTACCCCGGCCAGTACGAGTTCCAATGCCTGCACGGCATGGGCGAACCGCTCTACGAACAGGTCGTCGGCAAAGTGGCCGAGGGCAAGCTGAACCGTCCGTGCCGCGTGTACGCCCCGGTCGGCACCCACGAAACCCTGCTGGCCTACCTGGTGCGTCGCCTGTTGGAAAACGGCGCCAACACCTCGTTCGTCAACCGCATTGCCGACCAGTCCATCTCGATCCAGGAGCTGGTGGCCGATCCAGTGGCCAGCATCGAGCAAATGGCGACGCTGGAAGGCGGCTTCGGCCTGCCGCACCCGCGTATTCCACTGCCGCGTGACCTGTACGGCAGCGACCGCGCCAACTCGGCCGGTATCGACCTGGCCAACGAACACCGTTTGGCGTCGTTGTCCTGCGCCCTGCTGGCCACCGCGCACAATCACTGGAAAGCCGCGCCGATGTTGGGTTGCGCCGCCAGTAATGAAGCTGCGACGCCGGTGCTGAACCCGTCCGACCTGCGTGACGTGGTCGGCCACGTACAGGAAGCGACCGTCGATGACGTCGACAACGCGATCCAGTGCGCCATCAACGCCGGCCCGATCTGGCAGGCGACCCCGCCCGCCGAGCGCGCCGCGATCCTTGAACGCGCCGCCGACCTGATGGAAGGCGAGATCCAGCCGCTGATGGGCCTGCTGGCCCGCGAAGCCGGCAAGACCTTCGCCAACGCCATCGCCGAAGTGCGCGAAGCCGTGGATTTCCTGCGTTACTACGCGGTGCAGGCGCGTCACGATTTCACCAACGACGCCCACCGCCCATTGGGCCCGGTGGTCTGCATCAGCCCGTGGAACTTCCCGCTGGCGATTTTCAGTGGGCAAGTCGCCGCCGCACTGGCCGCCGGCAACCCGGTATTGGCCAAGCCTGCCGAGCAAACCCCGCTGGTGGCCGCACAAGCGGTACGTATCCTGCTCGAAGCCGGTATTCCGGAAGGCGTGCTGCAACTGCTGCCGGGCCAGGGCGAAACCGTTGGTGCGCGCCTGGTCGGCGATGATCGCGTCAAAGGCGTGATGTTCACCGGTTCCACCGAAGTCGCGCGCCTGCTGCAACGCAATGTCGCCGGACGCCTGGATGCCCAGGGCCGACCGATCCCGCTGATCGCCGAAACCGGTGGCCAGAACGCGATGATCGTCGACTCTTCGGCCCTGACCGAACAAGTGGTCATCGACGTGGTGTCGTCGGCCTTCGACAGCGCCGGCCAGCGTTGCTCGGCCCTGCGTGTACTGTGTCTGCAGGAAGACTCTGCAGACCGCGTCATCGAAATGCTCAAGGGCGCCATGGCTGAATGCCGCTTGGGTAACCCGGAGCGCCTGTCGGTGGATATCGGCCCGGTGATCGACGCCGAAGCCAAGGCCGGCATCGAGAAACACATCCAGGCCATGCGCGACAAAGGCCGCGCGGTGTACCAAGTGGCGATCGCCGACGGCGAAGAGATCAAGCGCGGCACCTTCGTGATGCCCACCCTGATCGAACTGGAAAGCTTCGACGAGCTGCAACGGGAGATCTTCGGCCCGGTGCTGCACGTGGTGCGCTACAAGCGCAAGGAGATCGACCAGTTGATCGGCCAGATCAACGCTTCCGGCTACGGCCTGACCCTGGGCGTACACACGCGCATCGACGAGACCATCGCCAAGGTGATCGACAACGTTCATGCCGGCAACGTCTACGTCAACCGCAACATTGTCGGGGCGGTGGTCGGCGTGCAGCCGTTTGGCGGCGAAGGTTTGTCGGGCACCGGCCCGAAAGCCGGTGGTCCGCTGTACCTGTACCGCCTGCTGTCGACGCGTCCTACCGATGCGATCGAGCAGTCCTTCGTTCGCGGCGATGCATTGTCCGCACCGGATGTGCGCTTGCGCGACGCCATGAGCCAACCGCTGACCGCTTTGAAAGCCTGGGCCGACAGCCACACGCTCAGCGACCTGAGCGCCCTGTGCAGCCGGTTCGCCACGCAATCGCAAAGCGGTATCACCCGCCTGTTGGCCGGCCCGACCGGCGAGCGCAACAGCTACGCCATCCTGCCCCGCGAGCACGTACTGTGCCTGGCAGAAGTAGAAGGTGACCTGCTGACCCAACTGGCGGCGGTATTGGCCGTCGGCGGTTCGGCGGTATGGCCGGAAACCGAGCTGACCAAAGCCTTGTTCCCACGCCTGCCGAAAGAGATTCAGGGGAAGATCAAGCGCGTGGCCGACTGGACCAAGGACGATGTGCTGTTCGACGCAGTCCTGCACCACGGCGATTCCGATCAACTGCGCGCGGTTTGCCAGCAAGTGGCCCAGCGTGGCGGGGCGATCGTCGGGGTACATGGTTTGTCCCAAGGCGAGACAGCAATTGCCCTGGAGCGTTTGGTGATCGAGCGTGCGCTGAGCGTCAACACCGCAGCGGCGGGCGGTAACGCCAGCCTGATGACCATCGGCTAACTGCCGGAACGCGGTAAACATGTGGGAGGGGCGGTGCGACGATTCGACTTGCCCCCGATGGCGGTGGATCAGTAACAGCTGAACTGACTGACACACTGCAATCGGGGGCAAGCCCCCTCCCACATTTGGCTGTATTTCAATTCCTCGTCCGCGTTCTGCCCCTCCATCACCCAGATCAATCTTGCTATCCAGCCTCTATTCGCGCACTTAGACTCAGGCTCCTTCCCACACAGGTAAGCCGCCATGTCCGAGACGCTCCTCAGTTCCCGCAATCTGGCTTTCGAGCTGTACGAAGTCCTCGATGCCGAGGGCCTGACCCAGCGCGAGCGGTTTGCCGAACATAATCGCGAAACCTTCGACGCGGCCATCAGTACCGCCCGCACCATTGCCGAAAAGTACTTCGCACCGCATAACCGCAAAAACGACGAAAACGAACCGCGCTACGAGGACGGCAAGGCCATCCTGATCCCGGAAGTCAAACCGGCCGTGGACGCCTTCCTGGAAGCCGGCTTCCTCAATGCTGCGCGCAGTTTCGAAGCCGGCGGCATGCAGTTGCCGACATTGCTGTCCCAGGCCTGCTTCGCGCACTTCCAGGCGGCCAACGCGGCGTCAACGTCCTACCCGTTCCTGACCATGGGCGCCGCCAACCTGATCGAAAGTTTCGGCACCGAGGAGCAGAAGCAACGCTTCCTGCAGCCGATGATCGAGGGCCGCTTCTTCGGCACCATGGCCCTGACCGAGCCGCATGCCGGCTCGTCGCTGTCGGACATTCGTACCCGCGCAGAGCCTGCGGCGGACGGCAGCTATCGGCTCAAGGGCAACAAGATCTTTATCTCCGGCGGCGACCACCCGCTGTCGGAAAACATCGTGCATATGGTGCTGGCCAAACTGCCGGACGCGCCGGCCGGGGTGAAGGGCATTTCGCTGTTTATCGTGCCCAAATTCCTGGTCAACGACGATGGCAGCCTGGGTGAGCGCAACGATGTGCTGCTGGCCGGGCTGTTTCACAAGATGGGTTGGCGCGGCACCACGTCCACGGCGCTGAATTTCGGCGATAACGGGCACTGTGTCGGCTATCTGGTGGGCAAACCGCACCAGGGCCTGAGCTGCATGTTCCAGATGATGAACGAAGCGCGCATCGGCGTCGGCATGGGCGCGGTGATGCTCGGTTACGCCGGCTACCTGTATTCCCTGGAATACGCCCGCGAACGCCCGCAAGGCCGCCTGCCGGACAGCAAAGACCCGAGTACCGCGCCGGTGTCGATCATCCAGCACGCCGATATCAAACGCATGTTGCTGACCCAGAAAGCCTACGTCGAAGGCGCCTTCGACCTCGGCCTGTTTGCCGCGCGCCTGTTCGACGACACCACCACCCTGGCAACCGACGTCGAACGCAAGCACGCTCACGAACTGCTCGACCTGCTGACGCCGATCGTCAAATCCTGGCCCTCGGAGTTCTGCCTCAAGGCCAACGAGCTGGCGATCCAGATCCTCGGCGGCCACGGCTACACCCGCGAATACCCGGTGGAACAGTATTACCGCGACAACCGCCTCAACCCGATCCATGAAGGCACCCACGGTATCCAGTCCCTCGACCTGCTGGGGCGCAAGCTCGCGCAAAACGGCGGCGCAGGCCTGAAGCAACTGATTCGGTTGATCGCCGAAACAGGCGCACGGGCGCAGCAATATCCATCGCTGAAGGCCATGAGAGAACCGCTGGAACAGTTGGTGGCACGCCTGCAAAGCGTGACGATCGGCCTGCTGACGGATCTCGCCCAAGGCAAGGTCAACAGCAGCCTGGCGAATTCGGCGCTGTACCTGAAGGTGTTCGGGCACACGGTGATTGGCTGGCGCTGGCTGGAGCAGGCGATTCGCGCCGAAGAAGGCCTGGCCAAGGGCAATGCGGCGGACACCGCGTTCTATAAAGGCAAGCTCCAGGCGGCCCGCTACTTCCTGACCTGGGAAGTACCGGGCTGCCATCATGAACTGGCAATACTGGAGGCCCGCGACGATACGTGCCTCGGCATGCAGGATGAGTGGTTCTAAGGCTGTCCGATAGCCTTGGAAATCACCTCGACCGTGGCGCTGACTTGCTCTTGGTAACGGTCGAGTTCCTGCTGGTGACGCTGTTGCATTTCGATCTGCTCGGCGCACAGGTTCAGCGCGGCCAGTACCAATAGCTTGTCACCGATCAGGGTCGGGTACTTTTTCTTGGTGGTGGCCAGGGAGGCCTTGAGCAGGGTCACGGCGTGCATCAGGGTTTGATCTTCCCCGGCCGGAGCCTTGATCGAGTAATCCTCTCCGAGAATCGAAACGACCTTTATCCCTTCGTTCATGCGCTGACAGGCCCTGCGCTCACACGCTCAACCAACGCCTGGATACGCGCAGCGGTCGCGCCGTTCTTTTCTTCCTGTTCCATCAGGTTCAATTGCAGGCTGTCATTCTCATCCTTGGCGCGGGCCAATTGCGCCTTGAGGGATTCATTGGTGCCCAGCAGGTCTTGATTCTGCTGTACCAGGTCGCTGACCAGTTGTTCCAGTTGGCTGAGGGATGCTTCTAACATTTTGATTTCCTGGGCTTTTTAAAAGGGCGGTGACGATAAAGAAAATTCACCTCGGATGCCAGGGTTATCCCCGGCGCGCAGCCCGATTGTTAAGGGCCGGGCCGCACTTTCGAGCCTTAGTGACTGCATTTCCCCCATCTGGTTCCTGAATCGACCCGGCCCCTCGTCAGATGCGATAAAAACACACGCCACTTTAGACTTTAGTCGTACTGCCGATAGGTAATACTCACCCTGTCTCATAGCCGCATGGATCGCGCTTCTTCCCAGGACTCCCGCATGTCTCTTCGTAATATGAATATCGCGCCGCGCGCGTTCCTAGGCTTCGCGTTGATTGGTGCACTCATGTTGTTTCTCGGTGTGTTCGCCCTGAACCAAATGAGCAAAATCCGCGCGGCGGCAGAAGACATCACGCTGTCCAGCGTGCCGAGTATTCGCGCCCTCGATGAGTTCACCCAGCTGACATTGCGCCTGCGGGTGCTGTCATACCGCTTGCTGACCAACCGCGGGCCAGACGTGCAGCAAAAAACCCTGGAAACCATCGAACAGCGCAACCAGCAGATTCGGACCGCCCAGGGCATCTACGAAAAACTCATCGACAGCAGCGAAGAACGCGCGGCCTACGACGAATACGTGCGCCTGCTAGCCCAGTACCATCAGATCGAAGAGCGCATGAAGAGCATGTCGCGGGCCAATCAGGTCGACGAGCTGCGCGAGTTGCTCAACAGCGAGTTGCTGAGCAACGCCGAGCAGACCAACGCCGTGCTGGCGCGCCTGGCGGACATCAACAACAAGATGGCCCTGACCACCAATCAGCAGGCCAAAGACCAATACAACCTGGCCTTCGACCTGGTGGTTGGGCTGCTGGTCATCGCCACGACGCTGACCCTGTTGTTCGCCTGGCTGCTGACCCGCAGCATCACCCTGCCGATCGCCCAGGCCCTGGACGCGGCTGAAGAAATCGCCGAAGGCAACCTGACACGCCCGATCAAGGTCGATGGCCACGACGAAGCCGGCCGCCTGCTGGCTGCCATGGCCAAGATGCAGGACAAGCTGCGCGACACCCTGCAACGCATCGCCGGCTCGGCCACTCAGTTGGCTTCTGCCGCCGAAGAGCTTAACGCCGTGACCGACGAAAGCGCCCGTGGCCTGACCCAACAAAACAACGAAATCGAACAGGCCGCCACCGCGGTCAACGAGATGACCAGCGCCGTCGAGGAAGTCGCGCGCAATGCGGTGAGCACCTCCGAGGCCTCGCGCAACGCCACCACCTCCGCCGGTGACGGCCGCGACCTGGTGCAGGAAACCGTCAGCGCCATCGAGCGCATGAGCGGCGACGTGCAAGCCACCGCGACGCTAATCGGCGACCTGGCCAATGAGTCGCGCGACATCGGCAAGGTGCTCGACGTGATTCGTGGCCTTGCCGACCAGACCAACCTGCTGGCCCTGAACGCGGCGATTGAAGCCGCACGCGCCGGGGAAGCCGGCCGTGGCTTTGCCGTAGTGGCCGACGAAGTGCGTGCGCTGGCGCATCGCACCCAGCAGTCGACCAGCGAGATCGAACGGATGATCGGCAGTATCCAGGCCGGCACCGAGCATGCCGTGGATTCGATGCGCAACAGCACCGAGCGCGCGGAATCGACGCTGAACATCGCCAAAGGCGCGGGGATGTCGCTGGATACGATCAACACGGCGATTGTCGAGATCAATGAACGCAACCTGGTGATCGCCAGCGCGGCGGAGGAACAGGCGCAGGTGGCACGGGAAGTGGACCGCAACCTGGTGAACATTCGTGATCTGTCGGTGCAATCGGCAACCGGCGCCGGCCAGACCAGTGCTGCGAGCAGCGAATTGTCGCGCCTGGCGGTGGACTTGAACGGGATGGTCGGGCGGTTTCGCCTCTAAAGATGTGGGAGGGGCGGTGCGACGATTCGACTTGCCCCCGATTGCGGTGGGTCAGCTGTAGATAAGCTAGCTGACAAATCGCAATCGGGGGCAAGCCCCCTCCCACATTTAGATCGGCGCCCGTCGCTAAAAGCTTTTTGACAGCGCGGCAATTCAACAGGTTAGAATCGCTGGCACGCAGACTGCATGGTCAGAATGCGTCCGTCTTATTTTGCCCATGGAGTACTGCCTTTGAATGCGACCACCATCAACAGCCTGTTCTTGATCGGCGCGTTGCTGGTGAGTGCGAGCATTCTGGTGAGCTCTCTTTCGTCCCGCCTGGGCATTCCGATCCTGGTGATCATCCTGGCCGTGGGCATGGTCGCCGGCGTCGACGGCGGCGGCATCATCTTCGATAACTACCCGACCGCCTACCTGGTGGGCAACCTCGCCCTGGCCGTGATCCTGCTCGACGGCGGCTTGCGCACCCGGGTGGCGAGTTTTCGCGTGGCACTCTGGCCGGCGTTGTCGCTGGCCACGGTGGGGGTGTTGATTACCACCGGCCTCACTGGCATGGCCGCGGCCTGGCTGTTTGACCTCAACATCATTCAAGGCTTGCTGATCGGCGCGATTGTCGGCTCCACCGACGCCGCCGCGGTGTTCTCGCTGCTCGGCGGCAAGGGGCTCAACGAACGGGTCTCCGCCAGCCTGGAAATCGAATCCGGCAGCAACGACCCGATGGCAGTGTTCCTCACCGTCACCCTGATCGACATGCTCGCCAGCGGCCAGACCGGCCTGCACTGGAACCTGCTGTTGCACCTGGTGCGCGAGTTCGGCATCGGCGGCCTCATCGGCCTGGGCGGCGGCTGGCTGATGCTGCAGATGGTCAACCGCATCAACCTGGCAAACGGCCTGTACCCGATCCTGGTGATCGCCGGCGGCCTGTTCGTCTTCGCCCTGACCAACGCCCTGCACGGCAGCGGCTTCCTCGCCGTGTACCTGTGCGGCCTGGTGATCGGCAACCGCCCGGTACGCAGCCGTCATGGCATTTTGCATATGCTCGACGGCATGGCCTGGCTCGCCCAGATCGGCATGTTCCTGGTGCTGGGCCTGCTGGTCACGCCCCACGACCTGCTGCCGATTGCGCTGCCCGCCCTGGGCCTGGCGCTGTGGATGATCCTGTTTGCGCGGCCGCTGTCGGTGATGGTCGGCCTGCTGCCGTTCAAGGCGTTCCACGGCCGCGAAAAAGCCTTTATCGCCTGGGTCGGCCTGCGCGGCGCGGTGCCGATCATTCTTGCGGTGTTCCCGCTGATGGCCGGCCTGCCCCATGCACAGCTGTACTTCAACCTGGCGTTCTTTATCGTGCTGGTCTCGCTGCTGGTGCAAGGCACCAGCCTGCCGTGGGTCGCCAAGCTGCTGAAAGTGACCGTGCCACCGGAGCCGGCGCCGATTTCCCGCGCCGCCCTGGAAGTTCACGTCACCAGTGAGTGGGAGCTGTTCGTCTACCGCCTGGGCGCGGAAAAATGGTGCATCGGCGCAGCCCTGCGCGAGCTGAAAATGCCCGAAGGCACGCGTATCGCTGCACTGTTCCGTGGCCAGCAACTGCTCCATCCGTCGGGTAGTACGGTGCTGGAAGCCGACGATCTGCTCTGTGTGATCGGTCACGAACACAACCTGCCAGCCCTGGGCAAACTGTTCAGCCAGGCGCCGCAACGCGGCTTGGATTTGCGCTTCTTCGGCGACTTCATCCTCGAAGGCGACGCCCAACTGGGCGCAGTCTCGGCGCTGTACGGCCTGCAACTCGAAGGCATCGACCCGGACATGCCATTGAGCCACTTCATCACCCAGAAAGTCGGCGGCGCGCCGGTGGTCGGCGACCAGGTGGAGTGGAACAACACGATCTGGACCGTCGCCGTCATGGACGGGAACAAGATTGGCAAAGTCGGCGTCAGATTCCCCGAAGGAAGTCGCCCGGGCCCCGGACTCTTCCTCTAAACTGCGGGGCAATACTGCCCCGATTCTTCACCTTGCTCGACCGGTCTCTATGCCAACCCTGCGCACTTTTCTCGCCACTGCCCTGCTGGGCCTGACCCTTTGTGTCGGCAGCGTATACGCCGCCGACCCGCCCAGCGCCGACGCTATCCAGCAAACCCTGGACAAGCTGCCCGACCGCAAGCTGCCCGACGCCGACATGAAGGCGCTGCAGGCGATCCTGCAGCAGACGCTGACTCACCTGGGCAACAAGCAGGATTACGAGCAGCGCCTGGTCGATCTCAAGCGCCAGTTGCAAGACGCCCCGCGCCAGACCAGCGAAAACCAGCGCGAACTGACCCGGCTCAAGGCCACCAAAGTCGTCCCGGTGGCCCAGCGCTACGCCACCTTGCCGGTGCCGCAACTGGAACAACTGCTGGTGCAGCGCACCACCCAGCAAGGCGACCTGCAAAAAGACCTGGCCGACGCCAACAGCCTGACCATCGCCGCCCAGACCCGCCCCGAGCGCGCGCAGACCGAAATCAGCAGCAGCCAGACGCGCATCCAGCAGATCAACGCGACCCTCAAGGCCGGCAAGGACAATGGCAAAACCCTCAGCGCCGACCAACGCAACCAGTTGAACGCCGAACTGGCGTCGCTGAATGCCCTGATCCCACTGCGCCGCCAGGAACTGGCCGGCAACAGCCAACTGCAAGACCTGGGCAACAGCCAGCATGACCTGGTGGTGGAAAAAACCGCGCGCCTGGAACAAGAGATCCAGGACCTGCAAACCCTGATCAACCAGAAACGCCTGGCCCAGTCCCAGCAGACGGTGACCCAACAGTCCATCGAAGCGCAGAAAGCCGGCAGCAGCAGCCTGTTGGCCACGGAAAGCGCGGCCAACCTGAAGCTGTCCGACTACCTGCTCAAAAGCACCGACCGCCTCAACGACCTGACCCAGAAGAACCTGCAGACCAAGCAGCAACTGGACACCGTGACCCAGAGCGACTCGGCGCTGGACGAACAGATCAACGTGCTCAAGGGCAGCCTGCTGCTGTCGAAGATTCTGTACAAACAGAAACAGGCCTTGCCGCGCCTCACGGTCGACCGCAACCTCGCCGACGACATCGCCAACATTCGCCTGTACCAGTTCGAGGTCAACCAGCAGCGCGAACTGATCAGCTCGCCCAGCACCTATGTGGATAACCTGCTGGCCAACCAGCCGCCGGATGAGGTCACCCCGCAATTGCGGCGCACTCTGCTGGAACTGGCGATCACCCGCAGCGACCTGCTCGAGCGCCTGAGCCGCGAACTGAGCGCGCTGCTCAATGAATCGATCACCCTGCAACTGAACCAGAAACAACTGCTGAGCACCGCCACCACCCTGCGTGCGACCCTCGATGAGCAGATGTTCTGGATTCCCAGCAACAAGCCGCTGGACACCGAGTGGCTGGAAACCGTCCCGGATCACCTGAGCAAGCAAGTCACCTCCCTGCCCTGGGCCTCCAGCGTCAGCGAACTGTACGACGGCCTGACCCAGCGCCCGCTGCTGTTCCTGCCGTTGCTGCTGTTGATCGGCGCACTGTTGTGGCGGCGCAATGCCTTGTACGCGCGGCTGAAAAAGGTGCACATGGACATCGGCCACTTCAAGCGTGACAGCCAATGGCACACGCCCCAGGCGATCCTGGTGAATATCCTGCTGGCCATGCCCGTGGCCTTGGGCCTGGCGTTATGCGGTTATGCGTTGCAGATCGATGCCCGCGGGCAAAACGCCAACCTGGGTGCCGCGCTGTTGCAGATCGCCCAGGCGTGGTTGGTGTTCTACACCGCCTACCGAATCCTCGCGCCAGGCGGCGTCGCCGAATTGCACTTCCGCTGGGAACGACCGCAGGTCGCATTCCTGCAAGGTTGGGTACGCAAGCTCGGGCTGGTGGTGCTGGCGCTGGTGGCCGTGGTGGCCATTGCCGAGCACCAGCCGGCAGCCCTGGCCGACGACGTGCTGGGCATCGGCGTGGTGCTGACCTGCTATGCGCTGATGGCCTGGCTGCTGGGTCGCCTGCTGTTGCACAGCACGACCCACGAGAAAGCCTCACTGTTCCGCAAAACCGCGGGCCTGTTGTTTACCGCGCTGCCCATCGCACTGTTTATCGCCGTGTGCTTCGGCTATTACTACACCGCGCTGAAGCTCAGCGACCGGTTGATCAACACCCTGTACCTGTTGATGTTCTGGCTGGTGATCGAAGCCACATTCGCCCGCGGCCTGGGCGTCGCCGCCCGGCGCCTGGCCTATTCGCGGGCATTGGCAAAACGCCAGGCCGCCAAGGAAGCCGGCGAAGGCGAAGCGGTGATCGAAGAGCCGACCCTGGACATCGAACAGGTCAACGAACAATCCATGCGCCTGATCCGCCTGGCCCTGCTCGGCGGCTTCATCGCGGCGCTGTACTGGGTGTGGTCGGACCTGATCTCGGTGTTCTCCTACCTCGACAACGTCACCCTCTACGAATACACCAGCGGCACCGGGGCCAATATCAGCATGGTGCCGATCAGCATCGGCGACATGCTCGGCGCGCTGATCATCATCGGCATCACCTTCGCCCTGGCGCGCAACCTGCCCGGCTTGCTGGAAGTGCTGGTGCTGTCCAAGCTGGACCTGGCCCAGGGCAGCGCCTACGCCACCACCACGTTGCTGTCCTACGTGATTGCCGGCGTGGGGTTTGTGGCGACCCTATCGACCCTCGGCGTGAGCTGGGACAAGTTGCAATGGCTGGTGGCGGCGCTGTCGGTGGGCCTGGGCTTCGGTATGCAGGAGATCTTCGCCAACTTTATCTCCGGCATCATGATCCTGTTCGAGCGCCCGGTGCGGATCGGCGACACCATCACCATCGGCAACCTGTCGGGCACGGTGAGCAAGATCCGCATCCGCGCCACCACCATCACCGACTTCGACCGCAAGGACATCATTGTCCCGAACAAGACGTTCATCACCGGGCAACTGATCAACTGGTCGCTGACCGACACCATCACCCGGGTCACCCTCAAGCTCGGCGTGGACTACGGCTCCGACCTCGACCTGGTGAAAGCCCTGTTGCTCCAGGCCGCGCGCGAAAACCCGCGGGTGCTGAAAGAACCCGAACCCCACGTGTACTTCCTCAACTTCGGCGAAAGCACCCTCGACCACGAACTGCGCATGCACGTGCGCGACCTCGGTGACCGCAACCCGGTGATCGACGAGGTGAACCGTTTTATCAACCGCGAGTTCAAGAACAACCACATCAACATCTCGTTCCGGCAGATGGAGGTTTACCTGAAGAACCTGCACGGCCAGGAGTACAAGCTGGTGCCGGTAGAAGACGAAAAACGCACCATCGCCAACCCGGCCGAGACGCACGACGCACCGGAACCGCCGCCGGGCAAAGTGGTGGACGCCCCCGAGCCGCCACCCTCCAAGCTCGACTAAAACGCCTATCCCCAGCAGAATGCTCGGACATTCTGCTGGAGATGGCCGGTGAAAGCCCTCGACGAACTGACCTTCGACAATCGCTTCGCACGCCTGGGCGACGCGTTCTCAACCCACGTCCTGCCCGAGCCACTCGACGAACCGCGCCTGGTCGTGGCGAGCGACGCCGCCATGGCCCTGCTCGACCTCGACCCGGCCGTGGCCGAAACGCCGGTGTTCGCCGAACTGTTCGGCGGCCACAAGCTGTGGGCCGAAGCCGAACCGCGGGCGATGGTGTATTCCGGGCATCAGTTCGGCTCCTACAACCCGCAGTTGGGCGATGGCCGTGGCTTGCTGCTCGGCGAGGTGTATAACCGCGCCGGCGAACACTGGGACTTGCACCTCAAGGGCGCCGGGCAGACGCCGTACTCGCGGATGGGCGATGGCCGCGCCGTGCTGCGCTCTTCGATTCGGGAGTTTCTGGCGTCAGAAGCCCTGCATGCATTGAACATCCCTAGCAGCCGGGCGCTGTGTGTGATCGGCTCGAGCACGCCGGTTTGGCGCGAGAAGCAGGAACGCGGGGCGATGGTGTTGCGCCTGGCCCGTAGCCATGTGCGCTTCGGTCATTTCGAATACTTCTACTACACCCAGAAGACCGAGCAGCAGGCGGCACTGGCCGAGCACGTGTTGAAGCTGCACTTCCCCGAGTGCCGGGAACAGCCCGAACCGTACCTGGCGATGTTCCGCGAAGTCGTCGAACGCAACGCCGCACTGATCGCCAAATGGCAGGCCTATGGCTTCTGCCATGGGGTGATGAACACCGACAACATGTCGATACTCGGCATCACCTTCGATTTCGGGCCGTTTGCGTTTCTCGACGATTTTGACGCGCACTTCGTCTGCAACCACTCCGATCATGAAGGGCGCTACTCCTTCAGCAATCAGGTGCCGATCGGGCAGTGGAACCTCAGCGCGCTGGCGCAGGCGCTCACACCGTTTATCAGCGTCGACGCCTTGAAGGAAACCCTCGGCCTGTACCTGCCGCTGTACCAGGCGCACTACCTGGACCTGATGCGCCGCCGGCTGGGGCTGACCAGCGCCGAAGACGATGACCAGAAACTGCTGGAGCGCCTGCTGCAATTGATGCAGAACAGCGGCGTGGACTACACGCTGTTCTTCCGCCGCCTGGGCGATGAACCGGCGGCGCTCGCAGTGGCGCGGTTGCGCGACGAGTTTGTCGACAGGAACGGCTTCGATGCCTGGGCGGACGCGTACAAGGCCCGCGTGGCGCGCGATGGCGAGTACAGCGAAGAACAGCGCCGAGCACGGATGCATGCGGTCAACCCGCTGTACATCCTGCGCAACTACCTCGCACAGAACGCCATCACCGCCGCCGAGTCTGGGGATTACAGCGAAGTGCGGCGGCTGCATGAGGTGTTGCGCAAACCGTTCGAGGAGCAGGCCGGGATGGAGCAGTACGCGCAGCGGCCGCCGGATTGGGGCAAGCATTTGGAGATCAGTTGTTCTTCGTAGAGTCGGCTAGATGAACGTCTCCACGGAAACCCCAAAGCGTTCGGCCAACCATTTAATCTGTCGCAGATTGAGCTTACGCTTACCGCTCAGAATCTCGGAAACGACTGACTGTTTGCCTAAGCCTGGCAGATCACTTTGATTCAAGCCGTGTTCGCGCATCATCGCGCGCAACACGTCAACACCACTGACGATGGGCATCGGACGATGCTCGTGATCGTAGGCTTCGATCCAGTCACTGAGAATATCCACCAAACTCATAAGCGGATTTGATTCGTCCTCCCCGACCAAATCCAGCAACTCGTCGAGGGCAGCAACCAGTGCATCGTAATCCGCCTCGTTTTTTGGCTTGCGCAGTAATGGTGAAACAAATTGCCAATGTTCAGCGGCGAGCTGAATGAGTGCGCTCATCTGATTGTCTCCTTCCACTTGTCTTGTTCGTATTCGCGGTGATCGAGCAGATGCTTGATGTAAATTCGTTGTGCTGGGTACCGCACGAAAGCAATTAACCTCAGTTTATTGCCACCGATGTCGAACACATGGAACTGCCCGACTTTATCCGTCGCAGGAAAAATGCCTTTCATTGACGCGAAATCTCCTGAGCTATTGCGCTTTATCCGTCGGTACCACTCATCCAAAGCACTCGCTGAGCGCGGCCACTTTTCCTTTGCTTCCCAGATCCTTTTCTCACTAATCACTCGCATGCAACATCCTTATCGCATCTTGCTATGAAGGTTAAACCCGAACTCAAACTATCGCAATTTGCTATAACCGCAAACAGACAGATGGCGGGAAACAGAACGCGCTCCAACAGCCTAGATAAGCGGCTTCACATCGACATGGCAGAAACTGTGAACGGATGAGTCACCGCTCCCACGCCTTGATAAACCCCAGACCTGACTCCAAATAGGATCTATTGGCCAGTCTCAAAGGAGCGCCACCATGTCCAACCCTCTCGTCATTCCCTGCCCGCACTGCAACGGCCTCAATCGCATCCCCGGCGAACGCCTGGGCGATGCGCCGAAGTGCGGGCGCTGCAAGCAGCCGGTGCTGCTGAACAAACCTTTTGAACTGAAACAGGGCGACTACGCCAGCCAGATCAAGGGCGACCTGCCGTTGCTGGTGGATGTGTGGGCCGATTGGTGCGGGCCGTGCAAGTCGTTCGCACCCATCTTCGAGCAGGCCGCTGCGCAGTTGGAAGGCAAGTGCCGGTTGGCCAAGCTGGACAGCGAGGCCAATCAGCAGTTGTCGGCGCAGTTGGGGATTCGCTCGATTCCCAGCTTGATTCTGTTCAAGAACGGCCGCGAAGTGGCGCGTCAGAGTGGGGCGTTTCCGTTACCGCAGTTGATGAGCTGGTTGCGTAGCCAAGGGGTGTAACTCGACCTTGAGCACAACGCAGGCCAGTGTGGTGCTTTAGGTCAGGCGTTTTCCAGCAGGTTATGCAACTCCACAAACTGCTGCGTCAGCTTGTGCCGTGGGTCCAGGTGGATCAGCGGCTTGTTCTGCTGGTGCGACTCACGCATGCGTACCGAACTCGCCAGGTACACCGGCAGCACCGGCAAGCCTTCGGCAATCAACTCATCGAGCATCTGCTGCGGCAAGCTCGCCCGCGCCTGGAACTGGTTGACCACGATGCCTTCGACTTCCAGGCCTTCGTTGTGGTCCTCCTTCAATTCTTCGATTTCCGCCAGCAGGCCATACAGCGCCTGGCGCGAGAAACTGTCGCAATCGAAGGGGATCAACACACGATCAGCAGCAATCAGCGCCGAAACCGCATAAAAATTCAACGCTGGCGGGGTATCCAGGTAAATCCGGTCGTAGTCTTCGCTCAGTTCATCCAGCAGCTTTCGCAGCTTGTTGATCTTGTGCTTGGCTTCGAGCTTGGGCTGCAAGTCCGCCAGCTCAGCGGTGGCGGTGATCACGTGCAGGTTGTCGAAGGGCGTTTCGTAGATATCCACCCGGTTTTTCTTGGCGAACGGCCCGGAAGACAGGGTTTGCTTGAAGAACTCGGCAATACCCATCGGTATATCGTCGCCGGTCAGCCCGGTGAGGTACTGAGTAGAGTTGGCTTGTGCATCGAGGTCCACCAACAGGGTTCGATAACCTTCACTGGCGCTGACCGCCGCCAGGTTGCAGGCGATGCTGGACTTGCCAACCCCGCCTTTTTGATTGAACACCACGCGCCGCATGGAAAAACCTCCGTGTACCAATGAATGCCCGAGTGTAGAGGGCAAAAGCGCCGGTTAGCTACCTCGTTCATCCATGCACTGCTGCATTAATGGTCCGGGCTAGCATCTAACGTACAAATGAAAAGGAACAGTCCGACAATCCAGCTCGGTTCTCAGTGAAGGACAATCTGTAAATCTTCCCCAGCAAATTGTAATCGGCCGTGAACAAATATTTACCAAAGTTTGCTAGAACCCCACAGCACCGGGATAATGCGCGCCATTCGGCTGCTGCTCCCTGTCCCGGTATTCGGGGCCAGTGGCCGCGCATGGAAGCCCGCAGGGGCGGGATATCTTCTCAGTGATCAATTTCAATATCAGCCAATGGCGCGCCTGGGCTCCGGGCCTCGAAAGTGCGGACGACTGGCGCGCCTGGTGCCAGGCGCCAGTGTTGCTACCCGCCAGCGAAGCCTCCCCCGACGTCTCGTTTTTACCGGCCATGCAGCGCCGCCGCCTGAGCCGTCTGGCGCGCATGGCTTTCAGCGTGGGCTGGCCGCTGGCCGAGGGCCTGCAAGACCTGCCGCTGGTGTTCGTTTCCCGCCACGGCGAAACCCCGCGCACCCTCGAGATCCTCAGCGACCTGGCCAACGACCAGCCGCTGTCGCCGACTCAGTTCAGCCTGTCGGTGCATAACGCGGTGATTGGTCTGTGGTCGATCCTGCGCAATGAAACCAGCGAAATGACCGCCCTCGCCGCCGCCGGCGATGGCCTGGAACACGGCATGCTCGAAGCAGCGGCCCTGCTCAACGAAGGCGCCCCGGCGGTATTGCTGGTGATCAGCGAGGAACAGCCACCCGAGGCCTACGCCAACTGGATCCACGACGTGCCCTTCCCCTACGCCCTCGGCCTGTTACTGACGCCGGGCGACGAGTGGCAACTGGAACTGCGCACCGGCACTGTCCAACACACTCACACCCAGTGGCCTCATGCCCTGAACCTGCTACGCACCCTGTTGACCGAACAGGGCGCCTGCCAACACGCCTGGAAGAACCGCGTATGGAACTGGCAACGCAAGCCCTGAACGACAAGCCACGGGACGCCTACTACTGGCGCCTGTTCGCCACCGCCGCCAGCTTCGCGCTGTTTGGCGTCGGCGGGCTGTGCCTGCGCTTACTGGTGTTTCCGTTGCTCAATTGCCTGCCGGGGACTGCCAAGCAGCACCAACGGCGCGCGCGGCATACCATCAGTCGCCTGTTCTGGTTGTTCATTCGGTGGATGCAGCGCCTGGGCATTCTCACGTTCAGCGTCGACGGTGCCGACAAACTCGGACGCCCCGGCCAGATGATCGTCGCCAACCACCCGTCACTGATCGACGTGGTGTTCCTGATCGGCCTGATGCGCCAGACCAACTGCGTGGTCAAGCAGAGCCTGTTTCAAAACCCGTTCACCCGTGGGCCGGTGCGCGATGCCGGCTACATCAGCAATGACGGCAGCGCGGACATGCTCGACGCCGCCGCCGATGCGCTGCGCGAAGGTCAGACCCTGATCATCTTTCCAGAAGGCACCCGCACCACACCCGGCGCGGCGCCTGCCTTTCATCGCGGCGGCGCCGCGATTGCGTTGCGTGGTGCGACAATCATCACCCCCGTGGTAATCAAGGTCAGCCCGACCACCCTGACCAAGGCCGAACCCTGGTATCGCATTCCCAAACGCCGCTTTCACTTCAGTTTACGGGTGGGTGCCGATATAGAACCACAAGCGTTCGCCGCACTCGGCCCCGCGCCCCAGGCCTCACGCAAGCTCAACGATTACCTGCATCACTATTTTATTAAGGAGCTCGCCGAAGATGAGCAACTCAAACAGCCTTGAGCACGACATAAAGACGCTGATCATCGAGGCCCTGGGCCTGGAAGACATCAGCGTCGACGACATCAACAGCGACCAAACCCTGTTCGGCGAAGGCCTCGGCCTGGACTCAGTCGACGCCCTGGAACTGGGCCTGGCGATCCAGAAAAAGTACGGCTTCAAGATCGATGCCGACGCCAAGGACACCCGCAATCACTTCACCAACGTGGCCAGCCTTGCGGCGTTCGTCACGGCCAAACAGGCAGCTTGAGACCGTACCATGCAAACTCGTGACGATATTTTCAACACCCTGCGCGCTGCCTTGGTGGAACTGTTTGAACTGGAACCTGAACGCATCACCCTCGAAGCCAACCTGTACCAGGACCTGGAAATCGACAGCATCGACGCCGTGGACCTGATCGACCACATCAAACGCCAGACCGGCAAAAAAATCGCCGCCGAAGAGTTCAAGGCTGTGCGTACCGTGAACGACGTGGTTGAGGCGGTGTACCGTCTGGTCCAACCGGCCGCATGAGCCGGCTGATCGGCCTTGGCCTGTTGCTGGCGGGGTTGCTGTACCCTTTCGCGGTGTATTACGGCACCGAGCACTTTGCACCGTGGCAATTCGGCCTGCTGCTCGGCAGCCTGTGGTTGCTGCGCGCGCTCACGGGTGCGCGGCGCCCCGGCAGCCGCTGGATGGCGGTGGCGATCATCCTGTTCTGCTTGGCCCTGGCCTGGTTCGACAACCCGCACCTGCTGCGCTGGTACCCGAGCCTGGTCAGCGCGTTCATGTTGGCGCTGTTCGGCCTGAGCCTGAAATACGGCCCGCCGATGGTCGAGCGCCTGGCACGCATGACCGACCCGCAACTGCCGCCGAAAGCCATTGTGTATACGCGCCAGGTCACCGTGGTGTGGAGCGTGTTTTTTCTGTGTAATGGCCTGCTGGCCGCCGCCCTCACCCTGTGGGCGCCGCTGAGTTGGTGGACGTTGTACAACGGCCTGATCGCCTACGGGCTGATGGGGCTGTTGTTTGCCGTGGAATGGCTGGTACGACAAAGGGTTCGAGGCCGCGTATGAATGGGTTGAAACTTGAGCACCTGCTGCTTGAGCCGTTGGAACAGCGCTTGGTCACCACCGAGCCTGCGATGAATCACGCCCAGCTGTGGGAGCAATCCCTGCGCCTGGCGGCAGGCCTGCACGCGCGCGGTATCCAGCGCGTGGCGGTGCATCTGGAAGACGCCGGCCTGCTGGCGATCGCCCTGCTGGGGGCCTGGCGCGCCGGGGTCGGCGTGTTGCTGCCCGCCGACCTGCAACCGCAGACTCGCCAACGCTGGGCCGACGCCGTCGACACCTGGCTGACCGACGCCGCGGACCTGGACGCGTTGTATCAGGCGCCGTTGAGCCCTGCCGCCCTCGACCTGGATGCGTGCCAATTGAGCCTGTGTACCTCCGGCTCCAGCGGCGAACCCAAGCGCATCGACAAGACCCTGCGCCAGCTGGCCAACGAGGTGCAGGCCCTGGAAACGCTGTGGGGCGCGGACCTCAACGACGCCTGCATCATCGGCAGCGTCGCCACCCAACACATCTACGGCCTGTTGTTCCGCGTGCTGTGGCCGTTGTGCGCCGGCCGCAGCTTCGTGCGCCGCCAGTTGGCCTTCCCGGAGGACTTGCAGCGCGCCAGCCGCGAGCACCCACGGTTCGCCTGGGTCGCCAGCCCGGCGCTGCTCAAGCGGATGGGCGACAACCTCGACTGGCCGGCCCTGAGCCGAGTGTCGCGGGTGTTCTCCTCCGGCGGCGCCCTGCCCATCGACGCGGCCGCCAGCCTGTACGAACGCTTGCAACAATGGCCGACGGAAATCCTCGGCAGCTCGGAAACCGGCGGCATTGCCTGGCGCCAAGGCGCGCAGCCGTGGCAGCCGTTCGCCGGGGTAGAACTGAGCCAGGACGCCGACGGTGCCCTGCGCATTGCCTCGCCGTACCTGCCCGCCGGGCATATCGAACAGACCGCCGACGCCGCCCGCCTGCATGCCGACGGCCGCTTCGAGCTGCTCGGGCGCCTGGATCGCATCGTCAAACTGGAAGAAAAACGTATCTCCCTGCCCATGCTCGAACAGGCCCTGATGGCGCACCCCTGGGTCGCCGAAACGCGCCTGGGCGTGGTCCAGGAAAACCGCGCCAGCCTCGGCGCCCTCGTGGTGCTGAGCGCCGACGGCCTGCATGCCCTGCGCAACCAGGGCCGGCGTACCGTCACGCAAACCCTGCGCCAACACTTGAGCCAGCACTGCGAAGCCCTGGCCTTGCCGCGTCGCTGGCGTTTACTGCGACAGTTGCCGCTGAACAGCCAAGGCAAGCTGCCCCAGGCCGAGATCGAAGCGCTGCTGCTGGCGCCCCGGCCGAAAACCCCTGAGGTGCTGGAGCAAGTCGAAGCCGATGGCGAATGGACCTTGCAACTGAGCATCCCGCCGGACCTGGCCTACTTCAGCGGCCACTTCCCGGTGACGCCGGTGCTGCCGGGCGTGGTGCAGGTCGAGTGGGCGTTCAACCTCGGCCAGCAACTGCTCGACCTGCCGGCGACCTTTGCCGGCATGGAAGTGCTCAAGTTCCAGCAACTGGTGCGCCCCGGCGACCACGTCGAACTGCACCTGCGCTTCGACCCGCAACGCAGCAAGCTGTATTTCGCCTACCGCAACGGCGTCGCGGCCTGCTCCAGTGGCCGGATTCAACTGGAGCCTGCGCATGCATAACCCCTGCGCCCTGATCCCGGTCTACAACCATGAAACCGCCGTGCCGGCCGTGGTCCACAGCCTGCTCGACAGCGGCCTGCCATGCCTGTTGGTGGACGATGGCAGCAGCCCGGCGTGCGCGGCGGTGCTGGCGCAATTGGCGACCCTCGACAACGTCAGCCTGCTCACCCTGCCGAACAACCAAGGCAAGGGCAGCGCGGTGATGGCCGGCTTTCGCGAAGCGGCGCGCCTGGGCTTCACCCATGCCCTGCAAGTGGACGCCGACGGCCAACATGACCTGCGCGAAGTCGAGAGCTTCATCGACACCTCGCGCCGACACCCCACGGCGGTGATCTGCGGCTACCCCGAATACGACGACAGCGTGCCCAAGGGCCGCCTGTACGCACGCTACCTGACCCACGTGTGGGTGTGGATCAACACCCTGTCGCTGCAGATTCGCGATTCGATGTGCGGCTTTCGCGTGTACCCGCTGGGGCCGACCCTGGCGCTGATGGACTCGGCCTACATCGGCACCCACATGGATTTCGACTCGGACATCCTGGTGCGCCTGGCCTGGCGCAACCAGCCGATGCGCTGGCTGCCGACAAAGGTGCATTACCCCGCCGACGGCCTGTCGCACTTCCGCCTGTTTCGCGACAACGTGCGTATCTCGGCCATGCACACCCGGCTGTTCTTCGGCATGTTGGTGCGCGCACCGATGATTCTGTGGCGACGGTGGCAGGCATGAGCGACAGCAGCAAACACTGGGCCGACCGCGAAGAGCGTGGCAGTTTCTGGCTGATGAAACTCACCGCAGTCGCCGCCAGGCTGCTCGGGCGCCGGCTGTTGAGCCCGCTGCTGTACGGCATCGTGCTGTACTTCTTCCTGTTCGGCCGCACCGCGCGCCAGAGCACCTGGCAATACCAGCAGCGTCTGGCGCAATGGAGCGGCCGTGATGAGCTGCGCCCGACCCGGCGCAAAGTCTTCGGCCAGTTCATGGCATTTGCCGATGCGCTGCTGGACAAGCTCGACGTGTGGAACGGCAAGCTGCGCATCGAGCAGATCGAAATCCACGACCCGGCGCAATTGCGCGGCCAACTGCGCGGCGAACGCGGGCAGATGCTGGTGGGCGCGCACCTGGGCAACCTCGAAGTGTGCCGCGCGCTCGCGGAGATCGGCGAAAAAGTCACCATGAACGTGCTGGTCCACACCAAGCACGCCGAACGCTTCAACCGCCTGCTGGGCGAAGCCGGCGCGACCCATTTGCGCCTGATCCAGGTCAGCGAGCTGGACCCGGCGACCATGCTGCTGCTCAGCCAGCGCCTGGACGACGGCGAATGGCTGGCGATTGCCGGCGACCGCGTGCCACTGCACGGCGGGCGCACGGTGCGCGTGGACTTCCTCGGCCATGACGCCGCCTTCCCCCAGGGCCCGTGGCTGCTGGCCGGCCTGCTGAAATGCCCGGTCAACCTGCTGATGTGCCTCAAGCACCAGGGCCGCTATCGCCTGAGCATCGAACCGTTTGCCCAACTGATCGAATGGAAACGCAGCACCCGCGAGCAGGTCATCGCCCTGTGGACCGCACGCTACGCCGCACGCCTGGGCCAGTTCTGCCTGGAAGCGCCCCAACAATGGTTCAACTTTTACCCTTTCTGGAAGACCGATGACGACGCATCTTGAGCCGGTAACGTTTGGCGAACGCGCTTTGCGCATTGAAGACGTATTGGCCCTGGCCAATCGTCAGGCGCCCACGCACTTGCAGGATGATGCCGCGTATCGCCAGCGCATCGCCAAGGGCGCGCAGTTCCTCGACTCGCTGCTGGACAAGGAAGGCGTGATCTACGGCGTGACCACCGGCTATGGCGACTCGTGCGTGGTGGCGGTGCCGTTGCAGCACGTCGAAGCCCTGCCGCGGCACCTGTACACCTTCCACGGTTGCGGCCTGGGCAAGTTGCTCGACGCGCAAGCCACCCGCGCCGTGCTCGCGGCGCGTTTGCAGTCGCTGTGCCACGGCGTGTCCGGGGTGCGCGTGGAACTGCTCGAACGCCTGCACGCGTTCCTCGAACACGACGTGCTGCCGCTGATCCCGGAAGAAGGCTCGGTGGGCGCCAGCGGCGACCTGACGCCGCTGTCCTACGTGGCCGCGACGCTCTCCGGCGAACGCGACGTGCTGTTCCGTGGCGAACGCCGCCAGGCCATCGACGTCCACCGCGAACTGGGCTGGGCGCCGCTGGTCCTGCGGCCCAAGGAAGCCCTCGCACTGATGAACGGCACCGCCGTGATGACCGGCCTCGCCTGCCTGGCCTTCGCCCGCGCCGATTACCTGCTGCAATTGGCCACGCGCATCACCGCGCTGAACGTGGTGGCGCTGCAAGGCAACCCGGAACACTTCGACGAGCGCCTGTTCGCCGCCAAGCCGCACCCGGGGCAGATGCAAGTCGCCGCGTGGTTGCGCCAGGACCTGGCCATCGATGCGCCGACTGCGCCGCTGCACCGTTTGCAGGACCGCTACTCGCTGCGTTGCGCGCCCCACGTTCTCGGCGTGCTGGCCGACAGCCTGAACTGGCTGCGCTCGTTCATCGAGATCGAACTCAACAGCGCCAACGACAACCCGATCATCGACGCCGAAGCAGAGCGCGTGCTGCACGGCGGGCACTTCTACGGCGGGCACATCGCCTTCGCCATGGACAGCCTCAAGACCCTGGTGGCCAACGTCGCCGACCTGCTCGACCGCCAGCTCGCCCTGCTGGTGGACGTGCGTTACAACCACGGCCTGCCGAGCAACCTGTCCGGCGCCCCGGCCGACCGCGCGATGATCAACCACGGCTTCAAGGCGGTGCAGATCGGCACCAGCGCCTGGACCGCCGAAGCGCTGAAGAACACCATGCCGGCCAGCGTGTTTTCACGCTCCACCGAGTGCCACAACCAGGACAAAGTGAGCATGGGCACCATCGCCGCCCGCGATGCGATCCGTGTGCTGGAGCTGACCGAACAGGTCGCCGCCGCCACCCTGCTCGCCGCCAACCAGGGCGTGTGGCTGCGCGCCCAGGCCGTCGAGGCGCGCCCATTGCCGCCGGCGTTGGCAGCGATGCACAGCGAGCTGGCCAAGGACTTCCCGCCGGTGATCGAAGACCGCGCCCTCGAAGGCGAGCTGCGCCTGTGCCTCAAACGCATCGCCGAGCAACACTGGAGGCTGCATGCGTAGCCCGGGCGTGTTGCATTGCGACACTGAAATCCTCGTGCCGTTTTTCGACATCGACACCATGAACGTGGTCTGGCACGGGCACTACGTGAAGTACCTGGAAATCGCCCGCTGCGCCCTGCTCGACAAGATCGGCCATAACTACGCAGCGATGCTCGAGTCGGGCTACGCCTGGCCGGTGATCGACATGCAACTGCGCTATGTGCGCGGCGCCACCTTCGGCCAGACGCTCAACGTGCGCGCCAGCCTGGTGGAGTGGGAGAACCGTTTGAAGGTCAATTACCTGATCACCGACCGTACCAGCGGCGAGCGTTTGACCCGTGCCAGCACGGTACAAGTAGCGGTACAAATCGCCAGCCGCGAGATGCAACTGGCGTCCCCTACCGTCTTCATCGACGCGATCGAAAGGGCCCTGAAATGCTGACCCCTGTAGGAGCGAGCTTGCTCGCGAAGATCGTCAACGATAACGCTGGCCACCTGACACCCCGTGGTGCCCTCCGGTTTTTCGCGAGCAAGCTCGCTCCTACAGTGTTCGCGTTGTTTGGTTTTTCGGCGGCGGCCCATGGGTTCGACTTACAGCAACTGAGCGATCAGTTGGCCAAACCCAGCGTGATCCACGGCAGCTTCATCCAGGAAAAACACCTGCGCGCCCTGCCGCAGCCCTTGGTCAGCAAAGGCACCTTCGTCCTGGCCAAAGACCACGGCCTGCTGTGGCTGCTCAAAACCCCGCTGCAACAGGATTACCGCATCAGTACCCAAGGCATTGCGCGGCGTGACGCCAACGGCTGGCAGACGCTGCCGAACAAGAGCGCCGGGGCCGAGCAGAACCGCCTGTTCCTCGCCGTGCTGCAGGGCGACAGCAGCGGCTTGCAGCGTGACTTCGACCTGCAACTGCAGGGCGAAGCCGAGCAGTGGCAGTTGACGCTGACCCCGCGCTCGCTGCTGCTCAAGCAAGTGTTCAAGCAGATCAATATCGACGGCGGCACGCTGGTCCACAGCATCGAACTGCTGGAAACCCAGGGCGACAGCACCGTGCTGCGCATGCAGGACAGCAGCGCCGACCTTCCTCTGAGCGATGCGGAGCAACACGACTTTGCCCAGTGAGCGTTTATTGCCGCGCCTGTTCCTGATCCTGCTGGTGGCCGTGCTGGCCCTGGCCGGCTGGCAATGGCGCCATGGCGCGCCGTTGTCGGCCAACCTGATGGAACTGGTGCCGGGCAACACGCCGGACGCCCTCGAACTGCAAGCCGAACAGCGCATGCAGGAACCGTTGAACCGCGAAATCCTGGTCCTCGTGGGGCACGCCGACCGCCAGCAGGCGGTCAACGTGGCCGAGCAACTGGGCGCGCGCTGGCAAGCCAGCGGCCTGTTTGAAAAGGTCCAATGGAACCTGCAAGCCGACCTGCCGGCACTGCGCGCGCAATTGTTGCGCGGGCGTTTGTCGATGCTCGCGGCCAAGGACCGCGAGCAACTGATCGACCACCCCGACGCCTTCATCCAGCAGCGCGTGCAAGCGCTGTTCGACCCGTTCACCGGGTTCAGCCTGGTGCCGAGCCAGGACGACTGGCTGGGCCTGACCGGACGCATTCAGAACAGCCAGCCGCAGAGCGGCGCGGTGCAATTGGATATCGGCAGCGGCGCATTGATCGCCGATGCCGACGGCAAGAGCTGGGTGCTGTTGCGTGCGCGCACCACCGGCAATGCCTTCGATATGAAACTGCCGCTGCAGGTCGCGGACCTGCTCCAGGCCAGTCGCGCCCAAGCCACCGAGCACGGCGCGCAACTGCTCGCGGCCAGCGGTTTGCTCTACGCTGCCAGCGGGCAACAGCAAGCCAGCCGCGAAATCACCTGGGTCGGCGGCGGCGCCACCCTCGGCATTCTGCTGCTGTTGCTCCTGGCGTTCCGCCGCTGGCGCGTGCTGCTGGCCTTCGTGCCGGTGCTGGTGGGCATGCTGTTCGGCGCAGTGGCCTGTGTGGCGCTGTTCGGGCATATGCATGTGATGACACTGGTGCTCGGTTCCAGCCTGATCGGCGTGGCGGTGGACTACCCGCTGCACTATTTGTCGAAAAGCTGGAGCCTGCAGCCGTGGCGCAGTTGGCCGGCGTTGCGCCTGACCCTGCCGGGCCTGAGCCTGAGCCTGGCGACCAGTTGCATCGGTTACCTGGCGCTGGCCTGGACGCCGTTCCCGGCGCTGACCCAGATCGCCGTATTCTCCGCTGCCGGCCTGGTCGGTGCGTACCTGTCGGCCGTGTGCCTGTTGCCGGCGCTGCTCCAGGGTGTCGACCTGCGCCCGGCGCAATGGCCGTTGCACATCGCCGAGCGCCTGTGGCTGATGCGTTCCGGGTTGATCAAGCGTGTGCCGAGCGCCGTGCTGCTGGTGTGGGTGCTGCTGTTTTGCGCCGGCGGCTTGTGGCAGTTGAACAGTAAAAACGATCTGCGCCAGTGGATCGGCGCCCCGCCGCAATTGCTGCAGGAAGCCCAGGCCGTGGCGCGGATCACCGGGTTCCAACCCACCAGCCAGTTCTTCCTGGTGCGCGCCGACAATCAGCAGCAGTTGCTGGAACGCCAGGCCGCCCTGGGCCAGCGCCTGGAACAGCTGGTGAATATGGACAAACTCCAGGGTTATCTGGCGCTGAACCAGCTGGTCAACCTGCCCGCCGAGCAACAACAGCTGCGCGAGGCGCTGAATGCACTTCCCGCGCACTGGCAACCGCTGCTCGACCTCGGCGTGCCCGTCGGCGCGCTGCAAGCCGAAGTCGCTCAACTGCAAGCGCTGCCCACCCAAGACATCGACGCTGCGCTGCTCGGGCCACTGGCCGAACCCTGGCGCACGCTGTGGCTGGGCCCGGTCGACGGCGGTGTGGCAGCCATGATCAGCCTGCAAGGCTTGAGCGACCCGGCGCTGCTGCAGGTGCAGGCCGCGGATTTGCCGGGGGTGCAACTGGTGGATCGCCTGGGGGAGTTGAACCGGGTGTTCGCCGCCACGCAGATCAGCGCGGCTGAATTGAAGTTGATGTCGTGCGGGCTGATCGTGCTGTTGCTGATCGTGCCCTTCGGCTTTGGCGGCGCGCTGCGCATCGTCGCCCTGCCGTTGCTGGCCGCGCTGTGCAGCCTGGCCAGCCTCGGTTGGCTGGGCCAGCCGCTGACGCTGTTCAGCCTGTTCGGCCTGCTGCTGGTCACCGCCATCAGCGTCGACTACGCGATCCTGATGCGTGAACAGATCGGCGGGCCTGCGGTCAGCCTATTAGGAACACTGCTGGCGGCACTGACGACCTGGTTGTCGTTCGGCCTGCTGGCGCTGTCGAGTACACCCGCGGTGAGTAATTTCGGCCTGTCGGTCAGCCTGGGCCTGGCCTTCAGCTTTATGCTGGCGCCCTGGGCCGGCCGACAGAAGCACGCCTCATGAATGTGATTATCGCCAAAGCGGCAAGGAGCCCTCGTGCCCATAGTTGAAATGGAACGTCGCCAGGTGGTGGTGATCGGTGCCGGCCCGTCCGGTGCCATCGCTGCAGCGCTGTTAAAGCGTAAAGGGCATGATGTATTGATTATCGAGCGCCAGCATTTCCCACGCTTTTCGATCGGTGAAAGCCTGCTGTCGCACTGCATCGACTTTATCGAAGAGGCCGGCATGCTCGACGCCGTGCAGGCCGCGGGTTTCCAGGTGAAAACCGGTGCCGCATTCGCCTGGGGCGAGCGCTACAGTGCGTTTGATTTCGGCGATACGTTCAGCCACGGCAAGCCGACCACCTTCCAGGTGCAGCGCGGCGAGTTCGACAAGTTGCTGGCCGATCAGGCGGCGCTGCAAGGCGTCGACATCCGTTACGGCGAAACCATCGTCGGCGTGGATTTCAGCGGTGAAACCCACTACCTGCATGTGCGCCGGGAGAACGGCAGCGAGTACCACATCAAAGCCAAGTTCGTGCTCGACGCCAGCGGCTACGGCCGCGTCCTGCCGCGCCTGCTGGACCTGGAAGCGCCGTCGGATTTCCCGTTGCGCCAGGCGGTGTTCAGCCATGTCGAGGACCGCATCGAACACCCAGGCTTCGACCGCACCAAGATCCTCGTGACGACCCACCCGACCCAGCGCGACATCTGGTTCTGGACCATCCCGTTCAGCAACGGCCGCTGCTCCGTGGGCGTAGTGGCGGCCAAGGAACATTTCGCCGGCCGCGACAACGACCTGGACGCGTGCCTGCGCGGGTTCATCGACGAAACCCCAAGCCTCAGCAGCGTGCTGCAGAACGCCGTGTGGGATACCCCCGCGCGTACCATCGGCGGCTACTCGGCCAACGTCAAAACCTTGCACGGCCCGGGCTTCGCGCTGCTGGGCAACGCGGCAGAATTCCTCGACCCGGTGTTCTCCTCCGGCGTGACCATCGCCATGCGTTCGGCGAGCATGGCCGCGGGCGTGCTGCATCGTCAGCTCAACGGCGAAACCGTGGACTGGCAGCGCGAGTTTGCCGAGCCGTTGAAGCGCGGCGTCGACACCTTCCGCTGCTACGTCGAAGGCTGGTACGCCGGGACGTTCCAGGATGTTATTTTTCACGCCGGCAGCTCGCCGGAGATTCGCCGGATGATCAGTTCGATCCTCGCCGGCTACGCCTGGGACGAGCGCAACCCGTTTGTCAGCGAGCCCAAGCGGCGGTTACGGATGTTGTCGGAAATTTGTGCAGGGGATGCCGTGTGAGCAGTCAGTACTTGAGTAAGAACTACGTCGAAGAAACCAAGTTCGGCTTCTGGTTCCTGCGCAGCCACACCTGGCAGCACCATGTGTTGCGCGTGGCGATCAACGACCTGCGCAGCCTGTTCAGCGAACCGCTGCCGGTGGCGCCGGTACTGCTGGACGCCGGCTGCGGCCAGGGCAAATCCTTCAAGCTGTTGCAGCAAGTGTTTGCGCCGTCCCGCCTGATCGGGCTGGACGCCGACCCGCACAGCCTTGAGCTGAGCAAGGCGGAAGCCGCGCACCAGGGGCTGGACGTCGAGCTGATCGGCAGCGACTGCGCCACCCTCGACATCGCCGACGCCAGCGTCGATATCCTGTTCTGCCACCAGACCTTCCATCATCTGGTTGAGCAGCACCGTGCATTGAAAGAGTTCTACCGGGTCCTCAAGCCCGGCGGCTACCTGCTGTTTGCCGAGTCCACCGAAGCCTATATCGACACCTGGGTGATTCGCTGGCTGTTCCGCCACCCTATGCAGGTGCAGAAAAGCGCCGAAGAGTACCTGCAGATGCTGCACGAGCAGGGCTTTGAATTCGGCGCGCAGAACGTCTCCTACCCATACCTGTGGTGGAGCCGGGCCAGCGATTTCGGCCTGCTGGAACGCTGGGGCCTGCGCCAGGCTCCGCCGGTGGGCCAGCGCGAAGAAACCCTGGTCAACTGCGTGGCACGCAAACCCCTGGCGAGCGCGGCACCATGATGCGTGCGCTGCTGATCGGCTGCCTGTTGCTGCTGAGCGCCTGCGCCAGCCAACCGCCCTTGCCGGCAAAAAACCCGGCCCTGGCCCTGCCGATGCAACTGCACGTGCAGCGCCTGGCGGACGGCCAGAGCCAGGACTGGTTGCTGGTGATCCAGCACGAAGGCAACGCGATCCGCTGGTCGATGATGGACCCGCTGGGCATCCCCCAGGCCCGGCAGAAGCTGATCGACGGCCAGTGGCAGGCCGACGGGTTGCTGCCGCCCAATCCCCAGGCGCGCGAGCTGTTCGCCGCGTTGCTGTTTGCACTGACTTCGGCGGATGACCTCCGCGCGCTGTACCCGAACGCCCAAGCGATGGACCTGACACGCACCCTGCCGGGCCATTGGCAAATCGTCTATCAGTCATCCGAGGTGTTCAGCGTGAACATGCACGGGCAACCGCTGAGCTATCGCATCACCCCGCTGGGAATGGCGCGATGACCGCGTATCTGAATGCCCTCGGCGTGATCTGCGCTCTCGGGCGCGGCCAGGCCGACGTCAGCCGCAGCCTGTTTGCCGGCGACTGCTCCGGCATGCGCGCCGAAAGCGACTGGGTGCTGGAGCGCGTGTTGCCGGTTGCCGGCGTATCGGGCGCACTGGCGACCATCCCGCCCGAGCTGGGCCAGCAAAGCAGCCGCAATAACCAGTTGCTGCTCGAAGCCGCGTTGCAGATCGACGGCGAGATCCGCCAGGCGATCCAACGCTACGGCGCGGCGCGGGTCGGCATTGTGCTCGGCACCAGCACCTCGGGCATCGACGAAGCCAGTCGCGGCATTGCCCGTTACCTGAGCGATCACCGGTTCCCCGACGACTACGACTACCAGCAACAGGAACTCAGCGCCCCGGCGAACTTCCTCGCCGACTGGCTGCAACTGAGCGGCCCGGCCTATGTGATTTCCACCGCCTGCACCTCCAGCGCCCGCGCGTTGATGAGTGCCCGGCGCCTGCTGGAGCTGGGCCTGTGCGATGCGGTGATCTGCGGCGGCGTCGACAGCCTGTGCAAGCTGACGCTTAACGGCTTTACCGCGCTGGAGGCGGTCTCGAGCGAGCGTTGCAACCCGTTTTCGGTGAACCGCAACGGCATCAACATCGGCGAAGCGGCGGTGTTGTTTTTGATGACTCGCGAGCCCGCCCCCATCGCGCTGCTGGGCAGTGGCGCGAGTTGCGATGCACACCATATTTCCGCGCCGGAGCCCTCTGGCAAAGGCGCGTTGCTGGCGATGCGCAAGGCCCTGGCCAGCGCGCGCTTGAAGCCGGAGCAGATCGGCTACCTGAACCTGCACGGCACCGCCACCCAACACAACGACGCCATGGAAAGCCTGGCCGTCGCCAACCTGTTCCCCGACGGCGTGGCCTGTTCATCGACCAAACCGATGAGCGGCCACACCCTGGGCGCGGCCGGCGCGCTGGAAGCGGCGTTCTGCTGGCTGAGCCTGGCCCACGGCCGGCTGCCGCCCCACGTATGGGACGGCCAGGCTGACCCGGCGCTGCCCGCCTTGCAGTGGGCACGCCGAGGTGACACCTTGAAAAAACGCTGCCTGATGAGCAACTCGTTTGCCTTCGGCGGCAATAATGTCAGCCTGATTATCGCAGAGGCCCCATGATCGATTGGCCACTCGCCGCACTGCTGCCCCACGCGGGCGACATGATCCTGATCGACCAGGTGCTGTCGTTCGACGAAGAGCAGATTCACACCCGCCTCACCGTCAAGCCCGGTGGCTTGTTCAACCGCCCCGACGGCAGCCTGCCGGCCTGGGTCGGCATCGAGCTGATGGCGCAAAGCGTTGCCGCCTATGCCGGTTGCCGCGCGCGCCAGAACGGCCAGGCGGTGGAGCTGGGCTTCCTGTTGGGCACGCGTAAGTTCGAGTGCAACGTGGAGCACTTCCCGGCCGGTGCCGAGTTGACCATCCACGGCCTGCGCTCCCTGGAAGACGACAACGGCATGGGTGTGTTCGAATGCCACCTGACCGGCGACGGTATCCACGCCAGCGCCCGCTTGAACGTATTTCGACCGCCCCAGGCGGCCACCTATTTAGATGAATCGAAGGACGAAACGCCATGACTGAATCCGTACTGGTCACCGGCTCCAGCCGTGGCATCGGCCGCGCCATTGCCCTGCGCCTGGCGCAGGCCGGGCACGACATCGTGTTGCATTGCCGCAGCGGTCGAGCAGAAGCCGACGCGGTGCAGGTCGAGATCGAAGCCCTGGGCCGCAAGGCGCGGGTGCTGCAATTCGACGTTTCCGAGCGGGCCGAGTGCAAGGCAATCCTCGAAGCCGACGTGGAACAACACGGCGCGTATTACGGCGTGGTGCTCAACGCCGGCCTGACCCGCGACGGCGCGTTCCCGGCCTTGTCGGAAGACGACTGGGACGTGGTGATGCGTACCAACCTCGACGGTTTCTACAACGTGCTGCACCCGGTGATGATGCCGATGATCCGCCGTCGCGCCGCCGGGCGTATCGTGTGCATCACCTCGGTGTCCGGGCTGATCGGCAATCGCGGCCAGGTCAACTACAGCGCCTCCAAGGCCGGCCTGATCGGCGCGGCCAAGGCCCTGGCCATCGAGCTGGGCAAGCGCAAGATCACCGTCAACTGCGTCGCACCGGGCCTGATCGACACCGCGATGCTCGATGAAAACGTACCGGTCGAAGAGCTGATGAAAATGATCCCGGCGCAGCGCATGGGCACGCCGGAAGAAGTGGCCGGCGCGGTGAATTTCCTGATGTCGGCCGAAGCCGGCTATATCACCCGCCAGGTCTTGGCCGTGAACGGAGGTCTGTGTTGATGAAGCGCGTGGTCGTAACCGGCATGGCCGGCATCACCTCCCTGGGCAGCGACTGGAACACCATCGCCGCCAACTTTCGCGCCAACCGCAGCGGCATCCGGCGCATGGACGAGTGGGACCGTTTCAGCGAATTGAACACGCGCCTGGCCGGGCCGATCGACGACTTCGTCGTGCCCGCGCACTGGACCCGCAAGCAACTGCGCAGCATGGGCCGCGTATCGCGCCTGGCGGTGTGGGCGGCGGAGCAGGCGCTGAAAGACGCCGGCTTGCTCGGTGACGAGTCGATCAAGGACGGGCGCATGGGCGTGGCCTGCGGCTCGTCCACCGGCAGCACCGACGAGATCAAGGCGTTCGGCAACATGCTGCTCAACTCGGTGGCCGAGGGGCTGAACGCCAACTCCTATGTCCGCATGATGCCCCACACCACGGCGGCGAATATCAGCATCTTCTTTGGCCTCACCGGGCGCTTGATTCCCACGTCCAGCGCTTGCACCAGCGGCAGCCAGGGCATCGGCTATGCCTATGAGGCGATCAAGTTCGGACGCCTGCCGCTGATGCTCGCCGGCGGCGCCGAAGAGCTGTGCCCCACCGAAGCCATGGTGTTTGACGCGCTCTACGCCACCAGCCTGAAGAACGATGCGCCACAGACCAGCCCGCGCCCCTACGACAGCGGCCGCGACGGCCTGGTGATCGGCGAAGGCGGCGGCATGCTGGTGCTCGAAGAACTGGAACACGCCCTGGCCCGTGGCGCGCATATCCACGCCGAAATTGTCGGTTTCGGCAGCAACGCCGACGGCCAGCACACCACGCGCCCGGAACAGAAAACCATGCGCCGCGCCATGGAGCTGGCCCTGGAAGACGCCGGGCTCGAGCCCTCGGTCATCGGCTACGTGAACGGCCATGGCACCGCCACCGACCAGGGCGACATCGCCGAAACCCTGGCCACCAACAGCCTGTTCGGCAGCCGCATGCCCATCAGCTCGCAGAAGAGCTTCCTCGGCCACACCCTGGGCGCGTGCGGGGCGCTGGAGTCGTGGTTCAGCATCGAGATGATGAACCGCGACCAGTACGTACACACCTTCAACCTGGATTCCGTCGACCCGCAGTGCGGCGAGCTGGATTACCTGCAAGGTGAGTTTCGCGAGATGCATCACGACTACGTGATGAACAACAATTTTGCCTTCGGCGGCGTCAACACCTCGTTGATCTTCCGCCGCTGGTCCTGACTTTTTACATCGACTGGAGAAAACGGAATGTCTTCCTTGCTACGCGCCACCCTGATCACCCTGGCCCTGCTGACCGGCGCCGGTTGCACCAGCAAACCGGTGCTCAACACCCAGCACGACTTGCCGGCGGGTGCCCAGGTCAGCGAAGAACAAGTCAAACAGGTGATCGTCACCGCCCTGCAAAAACGCGAATGGACCGTGCAACGCCTGAGCCCGCAACTGGTGCAGGCCGAGATCACCGTGCGCAATCAGTTCTACGCCGCCATCGACATCCGCTACACCCGCAACAGCTACGCCATCACTTACCGCGACAGCCGCGACCTGGGCTACAAGGACGGCAAGATCCATCGCAACTACAACCGTTGGGTGAGCATGCTGGATCGGGACATCATGGCGGGGTTGCGTTCAGCGGGGATGCAGTAACCCCGGAAACGACAAAGGGCGCCGTTCGGCGCCCTCTTCACAAACCGGTGGGCTTGTCATCGCCGCGTCCTGCCTGGCTCTGCAAGCGCTGGCAAAACACAGCTGAACTCACCGCCCCCCAAGCGCGCTGCGAACCGCCGCCTTACGCGTCAACAACTCCACGAACGCCTGCGCCATCGGCGTTTGCGCGCCCTTGCGCTGCACCAGCCATACCGCCGTCACCGCCTCCTGGTCGAGCAGGGTGCGATAGACCACGCCATCGATGCGGATGCGCTGGTAAGACGCCGGCAGCACCGACACGCCCAACCCCGCCGCGACCAACCCGATGATCGTCATCGCCTCCCCGGCTTCCTGGGCAAAGCGCGGGCTGAAGCCGGCGTCGCGGGCCAGGTTGAGCAGTTGCGCGTAGAGACCGCTGCCGTAGCTGCGCGGGAAAAACACGAACGGCTCCTCGGCCAACTGCGCCAGGTGCAAGCCCCGCTCGCTGCCTTGCACCAAGGGATGATCGGCGTTGAGCACCGCCACCAAAGGTTCGCGCATCAACTCCACCACACTCAGCGAGTCCGGCAACGGCAACGGCCGCATCAAGCCGACCTGGATCGACTCATCCACCAGCGACTCGGCCACCTCGGTGCTGCTCATTTCCTGCAAACTCAGGTGGACTGCCGGGAACGCCTGGCGAAACGCAAAGATCGCCTGGGGGATGCTCGAATTGAACGGCGCCGACGACGTGAAGCCGATCTTCAGTTCGCCCAGCTCACCCAACTGCGCCCGGCGTGCCACATCCGCGGCCTTATCGACTTGCGCCAGCACCAGTCGCGCCTCGTGCAGGAACAAGCGCCCGGCTTCGCTCAGTTCGACCCGACGGTTGGTCCGCTCGAACAAACGCGCGCCCACCTCGTGCTCCAGCGCCTGGATCTGCTGGCTCAGAGGCGGTTGCGAGATGCCCAGCACCTGCGCGGCCCGGCCAAAATGCAGCTCTTCGGCGACGGCGATGAAGTACCGCAGGTGACGTAATTCCATAGCAGCCTCATTAGGTCGTTAAAGCTATCAAACAGGTCGAACAATATATTGGAAAGAATCATTAGGCAGCTATATTCTTTTTTGCATTGCCGGTCCTGGCAGGCTTTTCCTCCCCGAGGTCCCCGTGAAATCTGCTGTCGCTCCATTCGCTCAAGAAGTCCCGCCGACCGCCCTGGATAAGAGGGTGGAGCAGCTCACTGACACGTACATCGAAAAAGGTACACCGATGTTCATGCGGACCGTGCTGGCGCTGTTCTGCGGCGGCTTCGCGACGTTTGCCCTGCTGTATTGCGTGCAGCCGATGATGCCGGCGTTGTCCCACGAATTTTCCATCAACGCGGCGCAAAGCAGCCTGGTGCTGTCGGTGTCCACGGCGATGCTCGCCCTGGGCCTGCTGATCACCGGGCCGATTTCCGACACCCTGGGGCGCAAGCCGGTGATGGTCGCCGCGTTGTTCTGTGCCGCCCTGTCCACCATCGCCAGCGGCCTGATGCCGAGCTGGGAAGGGATTCTGCTGATGCGCGCGCTGCTGGGGCTGTCGCTGAGTGGCCTGGCCGCCGTGGCGATGACCTACCTGAGCGAAGAGATCCACCCGCAGCACATCGGCCTGGCCATGGGCCTGTACATCGGCGGTAACGCCATCGGCGGCATGAGCGGGCGCCTGATCATCGGCGTATTGATCGACTTCGTCAGCTGGCACACCGCCGTGCTGATCATCGGCGCCCTGGCCCTGATCGCCGCGACGGTGTTCTGGAAAATCCTCCCCGAATCGCGCAACTTCCGCGCCAGCAGCCTCAAGCCGCGCAGCCTGGTGGACGGCTTCGTCATGCACTTCAAGGACGCGGGCCTGCCGTGGTTGTTCCTCGAAGCCTTCCTGCTGATGGGCGCGTTTGTGACGATGTTCAACTACATCGGCTATCGCCTGCTGGCCGACCCGTATGACCTGAGCCAGGCCGTGGTCGGCCTGCTGTCGCTGGTGTACCTCTCGGGCATCTACAGCTCGGCGAAAATCGGCGCGCTGGCCGACCGCCTCGGCCGCCGCCGTGTGCTGTGGGCCACCATCGTGTCGATGCTTGGCGGCATCGGCCTGACCCTGTTCACTCCGCTGTGGCTGGTGATACCCGGCATGCTGGTGTTCACCTTCGGTTTCTTCGGCGCGCACTCGGTGGCCAGCAGCTGGATCGGCCGTCGCGCGGTGAAAGCCAAGGGGCAAGCGTCGTCGCTGTACCTGTTCTGCTACTACGCGGGGTCAAGCGTCGCCGGCACCACGGGGGGGTTCTTCTGGCATTTGGCCGGGTGGAACGGGATTGGCGGGTTTATCGTCGCGCTGTTGCTCGGCGCGTTGCTGGTGGCGTTGAAGTTGGCGAAATTGCCGCCGCTGGCCTCGGCTTGAGGCGCAGCGCCCTAGAACGACATCCGCACCATCACCCGCTTGCCCCGGCGCTCGTGCATAACCACGGCACCGATGTGCATCACCAGCATCAGCAACAAGGCCACGCAGGACAGCACATGCACGCGGGAGTACCAGACGATGCTGGCCGGGTCACTGTGAAACGGTGCGAAGGAGACCAGGTTAAAGAGGTTGATCGGGCGATCCATCATCAGTACCCCTGTTGCCAGCACCATTGCCAACACCACATACATGGCCTTATGCACCCATAGCGCCAGGTATTCCCGTGGTGAACGCCTGACGGAAAAATCCAGGCCGTGGGTAAAGGAGCAATAAACCCGCACGACAAACACCGGGATGTACAGGGTGGTCAATGACACATTGAAAAAAAACACCCACGCTTTGACCGAGGCCGGCACGGCGAATATCGCCACGACAGAACCTGACAATAGCGCCCACACGATGATGACGGCCGAAACCCAATGCAGCAGTTTCTGGCACGTTGAATAGTCAGCGGTATTCATCCAGCGATCACCTGACAACGGACGCCAATCACTGGCGAGTGGAAAAGTTGGGCAGGATTTTTTCTTGGGCGGACAACGGCAGCCGTAGGAGAAGTCCTAAAGACCACAGACTACCAAGGCAGGACTTAACAAGAGCTGAAGCGCAACGAGCCCCCGCCTGCCGGGCAGACGGGGGCTCGATTCAGGCGGGGACGCTGTTACTCGTGATACTGCGCCGACAACTCATGCACCGCGCGCAAGAACGCGCCGGCATGTTCCGGGTTCACTTCCGGCGTAATGCCGTGACCCAGGTTGAACACATGCCCGCTGCCCTTGCCGTAGCTGGCCAGGATGCGCCCGACTTCAGTGCAGATGGCTTCTGGCTTGGCGTACAGCACGGTCGGGTCCATGTTGCCTTGCAGCGCAACCTGGTTGCCGACGCGACGGCGGGCGTCGCCGATGTCGCAGGTCCAGTCCAGGCCCAGGGCATCCGCGCCGGCATCGGCGATGCTTTCCAGCCACAGGCCGCCGCCCTTGGTGAACAGGATCACCGGCACTTTACGGCCTTCGTGTTCGCGGATCAGGCCGCTGACGATCTTGCGCATGTAGGCCAGGGAGAACTCCTGGTACGCCGCCGCCGACAGGTTGCCGCCCCAGGTGTCGAAGATCTGCACCGCTTGCGCGCCGGCCATGATTTGGCCGTTGAGGTACGAGGTGACCGACTGCGCCAGCTTGTCCAGCAGCAGGTGCATGGCCTGCGGGTTGTCGTAGAGCATGGCCTTGGTCTTGCGGAAGTCTTTCGACGAGCCGCCTTCGACCATGTAGGTGGCCAGGGTCCAGGGGCTGCCGGAGAAGCCGATCAGCGGCACGCGGCCATTGAGCTCGCGGCGGATGGTGCTGACGGCGTCCATCACGTAACCGAGGTCTTTGTGCGGGTCCGGGATCGGCAGCGCTTCGATGTCGGCCAGGGTGCTGATGACTTTCTTGAAACGCGGGCCTTCGCCGGTCTCGAAGTACAGGCCTTGGCCCATGGCGTCAGGAATGGTGAGGATATCGGAGAAGAGGATGGCCGCATCCAGCTCCGGGTAGCGGTCCAACGGCTGCAGGGTGACTTCGCAGGCGAACTCCGGGTTCATGCACAGGCTCATGAAATCGCCGGCCTGGGCGCGGCTGGCGCGGTATTCCGGCAGGTAGCGACCGGCTTGACGCATCATCCACACAGGGGTGACGTCTACGGGCTGCTTGAGCAGGGCACGAAGGAAACGGTCGTTCTTGAGGGCAGTCATGTCGGCATCCGCAAAAAAAGTACGGGCATTTTCTCAGAGCGCGACGCAAAAGGCACGGGATGAGCCGTGCCTTTTATCTATCGGGTTGATTTACGACAATCTCTTGGGCACATCAAAACCAAATGTGGGAGGGGGCTTGCCCCCGATTGCAGTGTGTCAGTCTCAGTATCTTTAACTGGACTACCGCTATCGGGGGCAAGCCCCCTCCCACATTTTGGCCACATTTCAAAGATGAAATGGGTCAGACCTGCAGGTAGTCCAGGATACCTTCGGCGGCGTTGCGGCCTTCGAAGATCGCCGTCACTACCAGGTCAGAGCCGCGCACCATGTCGCCACCGGCGAAGATCTTCGGGTTGCTGGTCTGGTGCTTGTACTGGCCTTGTTCCGGGGCGACGACGCGGCCCTGGCTGTCGGTCTGGATCTGGAACTGCTCGAACCACGGCGCCGGGCTTGGGCGGAAGCCGAAGGCGATGACCACGGCGTCGGCCGGGATGATCTCTTCGGAACCCGGGATCGGCTCAGGGCTGCGACGGCCACGGGCGTCCGGTTCGCCGAGACGGGTCTCGACCACCTTCACGCCTTCGACGCGGTCTTCACCGACAATCGCGATCGGCTGGCGGTTGTAGAGGAATTTCACGCCTTCTTCCTTGGCGTTCTTCACCTCTTTGCGCGAGCCTGGCATGTTCGCTTCGTCACGACGATACGCACAGGTCACCGACTTGGCGCCCTGGCGGATCGAGGTACGGTTGCAGTCCATCGCGGTGTCGCCACCGCCCAGCACCACGACCTTCTTGCCTTTCATGTCGATGAAGTCTTCCGGCGACTTTTCAAAGCCCAGGTTGCGGTTGACGTTGGCGATCAGGAAGTCGAGCGCGTCGTACACGCCCGGCAGGTCCTCGCCGGCAAAGCCGCCCTTCATGTAGGTGTAGGTGCCCATGCCCATGAACACCGCATCGTATTCGGCGAGCAGTTGTTCCATGGTCACGTCTTTGCCGACTTCGGTGTTCAGGCGGAACTCGATGCCCATGCCAGTGAACACTTCACGACGATTGCTCAGCACGGTTTTTTCCAGCTTGAACTCGGGGATGCCGAAGGTCAGCAGGCCGCCGATTTCCGGGTTCTTGTCGAACACCACCGGGGTCACGCCGCCACGCACCAGCACGTCGGCACAGCCCAGGCCCGCCGGGCCCGCGCCGATGATCGCGACGCGCTTGCCGTTCGGCTTGACCTTGGACATGTCCGGGCGCCAGCCCATGGCGAAGGCGGTGTCGGTGATGTACTTCTCCACCGAACCGATGGTCACCGCGCCAAAACCGTCGTTGAGGGTGCAGGCACCCTCGCACAGACGGTCCTGCGGGCACACCCGGCCGCAGACTTCCGGCAGGGTGTTGGTCTGGTGCGACAGCTCGGCGGCGGCGAGGATGTTGCCCTCGGCCACCAGTTTCAGCCAGTTGGGAATGAAGTTGTGTACCGGACACTTCCATTCGCAATACGGGTTACCGCACCCCAGGCAGCGGTGGGCCTGGTCGGCCGACTGCTGGGGTTTGAAGGGTTCGTAGATTTCCACGAACTCTTTCTTGCGTTGACGCAACAGTTTCTTCTTCGGATCTTTGCGCCCGACATCGATGAACTGGAAGTCGTTATTCAGACGTTCAGCCATGTTAAAACCTCATCAAACTCTTCAGGCGCATATCACTGCGGGTTGGCACGGATGCTGGAAAGCAACGATTTCAGGTTGGCAGCCTTGGGCTTGACCAGCCAGAAACGACGCAGGAAATCATCAAGGTTCTCGGCGAGGTTACGACCCCATTCGCTGCCGGTTTCCTCGACATACTCGTCCAGCACGTGCTGCAAGTGGTTACGGTGGGATTCCATCGCTTCGCCGCTGATCCGCTGGATCTCGACCAACTCGTGGTTGACCCGGTCGACGAAGGTGTTGTCCTGGTCGAGCACGTAGGCGAAACCGCCGGTCATGCCCGAACCGAAGTTGTAACCGGTCTTGCCCAGTACTGCGACAAAGCCCCCGGTCATGTACTCGCAGCAGTGATCGCCAGTGCCTTCCACCACGGTGTGGGCACCGGAGTTACGCACGGCGAAACGCTCACCGGCGGTCCCCGCGGCGAACAGCTTGCCACCGGTGGCGCCGTACAAGCAGGTGTTGCCGATGATGGCACTGTCCTGGGTCTTGTAGACGCTGCCTTTAGGCGGAACGATCACCAGCTTGCCGCCGGTCATGCCCTTGCCCACGTAGTCGTTGGCGTCACCTTCCAGGTACATGTGCAGGCCGCCAGCGTTCCACACGCCGAAGCTCTGGCCCGCGGTGCCCGTGAAGCGGAAGGTGATCGGCGCCCTGGCCATGCCCTGGTTGCCGTGCTTGCGCGCGATTTCGCCGGAGATGCGTGCGCCGATGGAACGGTCGCAGTTGCAAATGTCCAGGCTGAATTCGCCGCCGCTGGCGTCGTTGATCGACGAAGCGGCCATCTCGACCATCTTCTCGGCCAGCAGGCCCTTGTCGAACGGTGGGTTGCGGTCCACCTGGCAGAATTGCGGCTTGTCGGCCGGGATGTGATCGCTGCCCAACAGCGGCGTCAGGTCCAGGTGTTGTTGCTTGGCGGTCTGGCCTTCGAGGATGTCCAGCAGATCGGTGCGGCCGATCAGCTGTTCGAGGGAGCGCACGCCCAGCTTGGCCAGCCACTCACGGGTTTCTTCGGCGACGTAGGTGAAGAAATTCACCACCATGTCGACGGTGCCGATGTAGTGATCCTTGCGCAGCTTCTCGTTCTGAGTGGCGACGCCGGTGGCGCAGTTGTTCAGGTGGCAGATGCGCAGGTATTTGCAGCCCAGGGCGATCATCGGCGCGGTGCCGAAGCCGAAGCTTTCGGCGCCGAGGATCGCGGCCTTGATCACGTCGAGGCCGGTTTTCAGGCCGCCGTCGGTCTGCACCCGGACCTTGCCGCGCAGGTCGTTGCCGCGCAGGGTCTGATGCGTCTCGGCCAGGCCCAGCTCCCACGGAGCGCCGGCGTACTTGATCGAGGTCAGCGGCGAAGCGCCGGTGCCGCCGTCGTAGCCGGAGATGGTGATCAGGTCGGCATAGGCCTTGGCCACACCGGCGGCGATCGTGCCCACGCCGGCTTCGGCGACCAGTTTCACCGAGACCAGGGCCTGCGGGTTGACTTGTTTGAGGTCGAAAATCAGCTGCGACAAGTCTTCGATCGAGTAGATGTCGTGGTGCGGCGGTGGCGAGATCAGGGTCACGCCCGGCACCGCATAACGCAGCTTGGCGATCAGACCGTTGACCTTGCCGCCTGGCAGCTGGCCGCCTTCACCGGGCTTGGCGCCCTGGGCGACTTTGATCTGCAGCACTTCGGCGTTGACCAGGTATTCCGGGGTTACACCGAAACGGCCAGTCGCCACTTGCTTGATTTTCGAGCTCTTGATGGTGCCATAGCGCGCCGGGTCTTCGCCGCCTTCGCCGGAGTTGGAACGCGCACCCAGGCGGTTCATGGCTTCGGCCAGGGCTTCGTGCGCCTCGGGCGACAAGGCGCCCAGGGAAATACCGGCGGAGTCGAAGCGCTTGAGGACCGATTCGAGCGGTTCGATTTCGCTGAGGGCCAGCGGCGTATCCAGGGTTTTCACCTTGAACAGGTCGCGGATCATCGACACCGGGCGGTTATCCACCAGCGCGGTGTATTCCTTGAACTTGGCGTAGTCGCCCTGCTGCACGGCGGCTTGCAGGGTGCTGACCACGTCCGGGTTGTAGGCGTGATACTCGCCACCGTGTACGAACTTGAGCAGGCCGCCTTGCTGGATCGGCTTGCGCGCACTCCAGGCTTCGGCCGCCAGGGCTTTCTGCTCGGCTTCGATGTCGACGAAACGCGCACCCTTGATGCGGCTCGGTACGCCACGGAAGCTCAGCTCGCAGACTTCTTCCGACAGGCCAATGGCCTCGAACAACTGCGCACCACGGTAGGAAGTGACGGTGGAGATGCCCATCTTCGACAGGATCTTCAGCAGGCCCTTGGTGATGCCTTTACGGTAGTTCTTGAACACCTCGTAGAGGTCGCCCAGCACTTCACCGGTACGGATCAGGTCACCGAGCACTTCGTAGGCGAGGAACGGGTACACCGCCGAGGCGCCGAAACCGATCAGCACCGCGAAGTGATGCGGGTCTCGGGCGGTGGCGGTTTCCACAAGGATGTTGGAGTCGCAGCGCAGGCCTTTTTCGGTCAGGCGGTGATGGACCGCGCCGGTGGCCAGGGAGGCGTGGATCGGCAACTTGCCCGGTGCGATGTGACGGTCGGTCAACACGATCTGGGTACGCCCGGCGCGCACGGCTTCTTCGGCCTGGTCCGCGACATTGCGCACCGCGGCTTCAAGGCCGAGGCTCTCGTCGTAGTTCAGGTCGATGATCTGGCGGTCGAAGCCCGGACGCTCCAGGGTCATCAGCGAACGCCACTTGGCCGGGGAAATGACCGGCGAGCTGAGGATCACACGGGAGGCGTGCTCAGGCGATTCCTGGAAGATGTTGCGCTCGGCGCCGAGACACACTTCCAGGGACATCACGATGGCTTCACGCAGCGGGTCGATCGGTGGGTTGGTCACCTGGGCGAACTGCTGGCGGAAATAGTCGTATGGCGTGCGAACGCGCTGGGACAGCACGGCCATCGGCGTGTCGTCGCCCATCGAGCCGACCGCCTCGTAGCCTTGCTCGCCGAGCGGACGCAGCACCTGGTCGCGCTCTTCGAACGTGACCTGGTACATCTTCATGTACTGCTTGAGCTGGTCGATGTCGTAGAACGCCGAACCGTGGTCGTTGTCTTCCATGGTCGCCTGGATGCGCAGGGCATTCTTGCGCAGCCATTGCTTGTACGGGTGACGGGACTTCAAGCGGTTGTCGATCGCATCGGTGTCGAGGATCTGCCCGGTTTCGGTGTCCACGGCGAGGATCTGGCCAGGGCCGACGCGGCCTTTGGCGATCACATCTTCCGGCTGGTAGTTCCACACGCCGATTTCCGACGCGAGGGTGATGAAACCGTTGGTAGTGGTGACCCAACGCGCCGGGCGCAGACCGTTACGGTCGAGCAGGCACACCGCGTAGCGGCCGTCGGTCATGACCACGCCGGCCGGGCCGTCCCACGGTTCCATGTGCATCGAGTTGTACTCATAGAACGCCCGCAGATCGGGGTCCATGGTCTCGACGTTCTGCCACGCAGGCGGAATGATCATCCGCACGCCACGGAACAGGTCGATGCCGCCGGTGACCATCAGTTCGAGCATGTTGTCCATGCTGGAGGAGTCGGAGCCGACGCGGTTGACCAGCGGGCCGAGCTCTTCCAGGTCCATCAAATCGTTGGCGAACTTAGTGCGACGGGCCACGGCCCAGTTGCGGTTGCCGGTGATGGTGTTGATCTCGCCGTTGTGGGCGAGGAAGCGGAATGGCTGGGCCAGCGGCCATTTCGGCAGGGTGTTGGTGGAGAAGCGCTGGTGGAACACGCAGATCGCGGTTTGCAGGCGCTCATCGCTCAGGTCCGGATAGAAGGCGGTCAAGTCCGCCGGCATCATCAGGCCTTTATAAATGATGGTCTTGTGCGAAAAACTGCAGATGTAGTGGTCGGTGTCGGCGGCATTCGACACGGACGAGCGACGACGCGAGGTGAACAGCTTGATCGCCATGTCCTGGTCGCTCAGGCCGTCGCCTGCGATGAACACTTGTTCGATCTGCGGCAGGCGCTCCAGGGCCAGGCGGCCGAGCACGCTGGTGTCGATCGGCACTTTGCGCCAGCCGACGAGTTGCAGGCCGGCCGCGAGGATTTCGCGGTTCATGTTCTCGCGAGCGGCTTCGGCTTTGACCGGGTCCTGGTTGAAAAACACCATGCCCACGGCGTACTGCTTGGGCAGCTCGACCGCGAAATGCTGTTTGGCGATGGCGCGCAGGAACAGGTCGGGCTTTTGAATGAGCAAGCCACAACCGTCACCGGTCTTGCCGTCGGCGTTGATCCCACCGCGGTGGGTCATGCAGGTCAGGGCCTCGATGGCCGTTTGCAAAAGGGTATGACTGGGCTCGCCCTGCATATGGGCAATCAGGCCGAAACCGCAGTTATCCTTGAATTCATCGGGTTGGTACAGACCTGCTTTCATAGACACTTTCTCACCAGGCTGCCTCTTATATCGAGGCAAATTTCTTTTCAATTCAACCAGTTACCTTCCACGCCGAACGTTCGCCGGCTTTGCAGGGGCAAAAGGGAGGTCATTGTACACACCGACACAGACGCTCACAAATTTAGCGACGAGATGTCGCAAATCTATGTCGCATTTATGAAAGGTTTAAAGCGATATGCTGTGCTAGTCAAAACTTTTTTAATTTTGACCGCTACGACTCAAAAGCCACTGTGACGCAGACACCACAATGCGCGCGGCCTTGAGGGCTGCACGCACTTGCGGTTTTTTTTGAGGTGCCGGGAGGGCGGCCTGGGTAAGGCCGCCGAATCTTCAGCGAGTTGCTGCCAGTTCTTGTTGAACGCTGGCAACAGTGCGAGGCCAAGGTTTACCAGCCTGAACCTTCGCTGGCAAGGCTTTGATAGCGGTATCGGCGGCGGCACGGCTGGAGAAGCTGCCGTAAGTGATCACGTAAAGCGGCTTGCCGTTGAGCACCTTCTTGAAATAACGGTACTCGCCGCCCTGCTCTTTGACGAAGGCTTGAGCATTGGCTTCGGAGCTGGTGCCGAGGATCTGCACCACGAAGTTACCGCTGGGCTGGCTGGTGTACCAGCTGCTGCCGGTGGCGCCGGCCTTGGCGACAGTCACCGGTTTTTCCGCCGGTTTGGCGGCCGGGGCCGGAGCTGGCTTGGCGACAGGCGCTGGCGCGACCGGCTTGGCGACAGGCGCCGGTTTGGCGGTCGCGACCGTAGGCGCAGGTACAGGCACAGGCGTTGGTTTTGCCGCCGGTTGACCGGCAGGCACGCCCACTGGCGGCGCGGTGGTGGTCACGGTCGGCGGTGTGCTGCTGGAGCCTTCCACTGGCACGCCGTCGTCGCCTTCGGAGATACCGCCGGCCGCTTCGGCGAGCGGGCCGCGCATGACGGGCTGGCCGACCATCGGCAGGTTGGTCGGTTGGCCGGAGTTGGCGAACTCGACATTCGGCGTGGGTTTACCCAGTGGTAACTGCGCCTGTTCGGTTGGCGCGCCGGCAGGCGTCGGTGCCTTGCTGCGACCTGGGATCAACCAGGCGGCGGCGACAGCGACCACGACAACGGCGGAAATAGCCAATACGTGCTTTTTAGGCATAGTGAACCCCATCTTTGGACGCTTGACCGCAGAGCGGCTGGCAATCATGGCTTCAATCATCGCATCGCGGGCAACCTGGTTGATGGTGCCAGGCCAGCCGTCGGAGCTTTCGTGAATATCAGAGATCTGCTGAGCGGAGAAAAGTTCGATGCCCTGCCCGGCGCCTTCGAGGCGTTGTGCCAGATATTCGCGGGTTTCTTCCTCTTCATACGGCTGCAATTCGATGACGTGGAACAGCTCCTGCTCGCCGCTGATCTGCTCCAGAGCGGCGATCAGGGACGATTCACCGAACAGGAACACATGCGGACGACCTTCCGGCGTACCCGCCGCCAGCGCCAGCAGCGCTTCGAGGGCCGACTCGTCAAGCTGCTCGGCGTCGTCCACCAGCAGGTAGACTTCCTGGCCGGTCAGGCCCAGTTGCACCACTTGCTTGAGAATCGCATTCGGCTCGGCGCTGGCAACGTCCAGGGCCTGGGCCACCTGACGCAGCACGCCCGCCGCATCGCCGGCGCCACGCGCCGACACCACTACGCTTTGCACCGATTGCTTGTTGGTGCTGGCGACCAGCGCCTGGCGCAGCAAGGTCTTGCCGCTGCCCAGCGGGCCGGTGACGACCAGCAACAACTGGCTGTAGCGCGCCAGGTGATGCAACTGCCCGAGCACCGGCTTGCGCTGCGCAGGGAAGAATTTGAAACCAGGCACCCGTGGAGCGAAGGGGTCGTGGCTTAACTGGTAATGGCCGAGGAACGCCTCGTCGGCATGCAAACTAGTCATCGGGCTCTTATTAACCTTTAAGCTGGGCCAGGGCGCGGTAATCCGCTCCCAGCGTGGCCTGTAGAATCTCTTTCGGATAATCGTCGGTCACCACCGCTTCGCCCATGCGGCGCAGCAGCACCAGTCGCAGTCGACCGTCGATCACTTTCTTGTCTATCGCCATATGTTCGAGGAAATCCGCCTCGCTCATTTCCTCGGGCGGGATCACCGGCAACCCGGCGCGCTGGAACAGGCGGATGCCCCGATCCCGCTCCTGGGCGCTGATCCAGCCCAGGCGTTGCGACATCTCCAATGCCATCACTGTGCCAGCCGCTACGGCTTCCCCATGCAACCACACACCATAGCCCATGTGCGTTTCGATCGCATGGCCGAAGGTGTGGCCCAGGTTCAAGGTGGCCCGTACACCGGACTCCCGTTCGTCGGCATTCACCACCAGCGCCTTGGCCGCACAGGAACGGGAGATCGCTTCGGTCAGCGCCACCTGGTCCAGCGCGCGCAGGGCGTCGACATGTTCTTCCAGCCAGGTCAGGAACGGCTCGTCGCAGATCAGCCCGTACTTGATGACTTCCGCCAGGCCCGCCGACAGCTCGCGCGGGGGCAAGGTGTTGAGGGTCGCGGTGTCGATCAGCACAGCCTGGGGCTGGTAGAACGCGCCCACCATGTTTTTGCCCAGCGGATGGTTGATGCCGGTCTTGCCGCCCACCGACGAATCGACCTGGGACAGCAAGGTGGTCGGCACCTGGATGAAATCCACGCCGCGCTGGTAACAGGCGGCCGCAAAACCGGCCATGTCACCAATCACGCCGCCACCGAGGGCGACCACGGTGGTGCGCCGGTCATGGCGTGCGGTCAGCAGGCCATCGAAGATCAGTTGCAGGGTTTCCCAGTTCTTGTGGGCTTCGCCGTCGGGCAGCACCACGGAGATCACCGAGTACGCCGCCAGGCTGCGGCTCAGACGCTCAAGATACAGCGGCGCGACCGTTTCGTTGGAGATGATCGCCACTTGCCGCCCGGCAATATGCGGTGCGAGCAACTCGGGCTGGTCGAGCAGACCTTCGCCAATATGGATCGGGTAGCTGCGCTCGCCTAGATCGACCTTAAGTGTCTGCATGTGTCCCCGCGTTGAAGATGTATTAACGACCGGCAACGTCGTGATCCGACGTCGCCTGATGGCTCTACGCCACACCCCGCAGGGTGATGACGCGCCGCCGAGAATAGCGCATTTCGGGCCTGGCTTTAACGGGGTGGCAGCCGTTGCAGGCGCTCGAGAATGTCGAGCACCACCATCCGAGGTGGCCGCTCATCGGTTTCCACCACCAGATCGGCGATTTCCCGATACAGCGGATCGCGCAGCGCCAGCAGATCCCGCAGGGTCTTCGCCGGGTCGGCGGTGCGCAGCAGTGGGCGATTGCGATCACGCGCGGTGCGCCCCACCTGCTGCTCGACCGACGCATGCAGATAGACCACCCGACCACCGGCATGCAATGCCCGGCGGTTCTCCTCGCGCATCACGGCACCGCCGCCGGTCGCCAGGACCACGCCATCGCAAGCGCACAGCTCGGCAATCATCGCCTGCTCACGGTCACGAAAGCCCAGTTCGCCTTCCTTATCGAAGATCCACGGGATATTGGCACCCGAGCGCACTTCAATTTCCTTATCGGAGTCTTTGAATGGCAGGCGCAGCTCTTTGGCCAGCAAACGGCCGATGGTGCTTTTTCCAGCCCCCATCGGTCCTACAAGAATCAAATTTCGCACAGAATCAACGACTCACAGCAATCGCCTGGTTATTCATAATACGCGGAGTCAGGAATACCAGCAGCTCGGATTTTTTTTCTGCCAGCACATCGCGCCGGAAAAGGCGGCCAAGATACGGCACATCGCCCAAAAATGGCACTTTATCTAGCACTTTGCTTTGGGTATTGGAGAAAACTCCGCCGATGACGATGGTCTCGCCGTCCCTGACCAGCACCTTGGCGTTGACCTCGTTTTTCTTGATCGGCGGTACGTCGTTGAGCTTGTTCAGGTAATCCGGCTCATCCTTGGTGACTTTGACCTCCATGATCACGCGGTCGTCGGGGGTGATTTGCGGGGTGACTTCCAGGGACAGCGAAGCCTCCTTGAACGACACCGAGGTGGCGCCGCTGGAGCTGGACTCCTGGTAGGGAATCTCGGTGCCCTTGAGGATGCGCGCGGTCTCCTTGTCGGACGTGACCACCTTGGGCTGCGAGACAATCTCGCCGTTGCCGGTTTTTTCCATCGCGGTCAGTTCCAGGTCCAGCAGCAGGTTGTCGGTGATAAACGCGACACCCAGGCCAGAAGTGTTGGTGAGCGCCCCCAAGTCGACAAAGGGCGAGCCGGACGGGTTTTCCACAGGCTCGGTGCCTGGCTCCGGAGGTTTCTCGACACCGCCGGCGCCCCAGTTGCCGCGATTGATCCGCCCTCCCCAGCGCACGCCCAGGCTTTTGTCGTAGTCGACATTGGCCTCGACAATCCGCGCCTCGATCATCACCTGGCGCACCGGAATATCCAGCTGCGCCACGATGCGTCGCAGCTCTTCCAGGCGTTCGCCGGTCTGGTAGGCGATGATGTTATTGGTGCGGTCATCCACCGCCACCGAGCCGCGTTCGTCGGTGGTGCCTTCCAGGCCGGCCACCGATTGGAACAACTTGGCCAGGTCCGCAGCCTTGGCGTAATTGACCTGCAACAGTTCGCGCCGCAATGGCGCCAGTTCAGCCATCTGCTTGCGCGACTCCAGCGTCAGCAGCTCGCGCGCGGCCAACTCGTCGGCGGGCGCCACCAACAGCACCCCGGCCTTTATCCGCTGGTCCAGCCCCTTGCTTTGCAACACCAGGTCCAGCGCCTGGTCCCAAGGCACGTCCTTGAGCCGCAGGGTGATCGAACCTTGCACATCGTCGCTGGCGACCAGATTCAGGCCCGCCACATCGGCAATCTGCTGCAACACGGCGCGCAGCTCGATGTTCTGGAAGTTGAGGTTCAGCTTGTCGCCGGTATAGGTACCTGATGCCGCACCGCCGGGAGGCGGCAGCTGGATCAGATCCACACGATTGGGCACAGCAGCAGCCATCGGTGCCGTGAACGCTATCCATAGCGCCACACCGAAGGACGAGAAAGTCCTTTTCATTGTTTGATTCCGTTATGAGTTGACGTTCAGCACGAGGGTCCGCGGGCGTTCCAGCCACGCGCCCTGTTCATCGGGAAACAATTCGAGCAATTCCACATGGCCCTCATCAATAGCCGTGACCCGACCGTGGTCCGGCCCCAGGTAATCGCCGACCGCCAGCCTGTGGACGCTGGCAGCGGCACGCAGCAGAGCGAAGGTCTGCGCGCCTCGGGACAGCGTGCCGACCATTTCGAACTGGTCGACGGCGATACCTTCCAGGGCACCGCGGGCACGCCCGAGGTCCGGTGCGAGCGCGGGCCGGCCGGGTACGTGACCGACCTGCAAGGCGCGCGGCTGGAACGGATCACGCAAGGCCAGCGCGTCATAGACAAAGCGCGGCCCCGGCTCGACGGCCGGGGTCGACTGACCGCCCGACGACGGATTGCGATAGGTCTTGGCCACCAACTCCAGGCGCAACCCGGCCGCATCAGCCCGAAGCGCCACATCATGCACCGTGACGATGCGCGGTAAGCCGCCCAAAGCGCTCACAAACATCGCCAGGTCGTGATAAGCCCCGGTGACGTCCAGGCGTAACGGCTGCTCGATATAGAGTGGCCGGGGCTGCTCATCCAACACCACGATAGCGTCGACGAGCACCCCATTGGCCGCCCCCAGCCGGGCGATATCTTCGAGCAATGCGGGTACCCCGGATGCACCGGGCAACTGCTGCATCAGCCCGGCAAAACGCGCCTGCATCGCCTGAAGCTGCTGGCTGCGCGCCTCCAGGCTGGCGGCAAGGCCAGCCTTCTGGGCCACCTGTCGCTGCAAGACGACGCCCTGCGCCTCGACCGCCTGCAACCGTTGCCGCGAGGGACTCAGGTACGTCCCATCGCCCACCCACAGCACCAGGCCGGCGAGCGCGCAGCCGAGCACGACCTTGGCGGGCAAGGGCCATTTCGCAGCGTTGTGGGTGAGAGCGGAAAAGTCGAGCCTGGGCAGGCTCACGGTTGAGCCTCGGCGGACTCTCCCTGGCGCACCATCAATTGAAACTCGTTGCTGCCCTGGCCATCTTCCATCCGCACATGTTGCAGCCGAGTGGCATGGGCGCCTTCGGAGGCTTGCAGGCGGCGCATCAGTTGGGCGATGTCCTGGCTGGAATCGGCGCTGCCACGGATGCTGACCGTATCGCCCTTCGCCACGACCTCGTGCAAATGCACGCCGTCTGGCACCGCGCGGGCCAACTGATCCAAGAGCTGGGCACCGGCCGAGCGGGCTTCGTTCAAGTCCTGCACGACCTTCATGCGCTCCGCCAATTGCTGGCTTTGTTCCTGCAGGTCATCGATGGTCTTGATGCGCGAGTCGAGGACGGCAGCGTCCTTGTCCAGGTGGCTATTGCGCGTCACCTGTCGATCAATCGCCCGGTCGATCACCTGATCGGCCAACCACACGGTTGCGAACGCCACGCAGGCAAACGCCAGCAGCAACCCCAGAAAGAATTTGCGCCGCCGTTCCGCCAGCGCCTGGCGCCAGGGCAAAAGGTTGATTAGTGTCTTCAAGCGAAACTCCTCAGGGCCAACCCGCAAGCAATTCCCATCCCGCGGGCATCCGCGGCCCATTGTGCGCCATCGACTCGATGGCCCGGCGTGAAGCTGGCGAAATCCTGACTGCAAGCGCGTGCGAATGCAAATGCTTCCACATCCACCACCTTCGGCACCAGCCCAGCCAGGGTCAAAACCGCGACCCGAGCCTCTACCTGGGCCTTATGGCACGCCGCGAGCAATACATCAACCCGCGCCAGGTTCTGGGCCGATGGCCCGCGAACCTGGAAATCCAGGGCCATCTCATCCAGCGGATAAGGGATGTACTGGTCGGCCTCCATCTGGATCATCCAGGTCATTTCTTCCTCGCTGAGCCCCGCCTCCAACTCGATCACCCGGGTAATCACCGAAGCTCCCGCCACGGCCACGGCCGCGTGGCGGGCCGAGGTGCGCGAGCGGGCCAATGCCTGGGACAACGTCTGCCCCACGCCGTCGAGGTCGAGCACGCTGCTGTCGACCACCGCCTGGGGCGGTAGCGCCTGTGTGGCGTAGCTTTGCACGTTGTAGCCAGTGGGCGAGCGGCCGAGCTCGATCAACCGGATGCCGGTGTCCTGGATGTCGACGCCCAGGACGGTATCGACTTTTCGCCTGAAAAATCCCTTTTCCATAAAACTCCCTAAAACTTTCCCTGTCATACCGCCTGATTGGCGCGTGGCAGCGTGCATTCGGTCGCCTTGTTTGCGAGGCGCGAATGACGCCCCAAGCCGAAAATGCTTTAATGCCCAGCGTTTTTTCCCGCTTTTTATCTGCAGCCAGGGTCGATTCATCGTTTGCCATGCATGCCCCGGCGCCTAACCCATTCTTTTCTCTGGAAATCCAAAAGCCTTGATTCGTCTGCTGAAGTTTTTCGGGTACTCCATTGTCGCCATCGTTTGCGGGCTGCTGCTCGTCCTCAGCGGCGCCTACCTCTACCTTAGTCCGGGTTTGCCCTCCGTAGAGGCCCTGAGAAGCATCCAGTTGCAGATTCCTTTGCGGGTCTACAGCAGCGATGAAAAACTGATCGCGGAGTTCGGCGAAATGCGCCGTACCCCGATTCGTTTCGCGGATATTCCACCCAATTTCATCAACGCCCTGCTGTCGGCCGAGGACGATAATTTCGCCAACCACTACGGCGTCGACCCCAGCAGCCTGGTGCGGGCCGCCACGCAATTGGTAAAAAGCGGACACATTCAATCCGGCGGCAGCACGATCACCATGCAGGTGGCGAAGAACTTCTTCCTCACCAGCGAACGCAGCTTTTCACGCAAAGCCACCGAGATCCTGCTGGCACTGCAGATCGAGCGACAGCTGACCAAGGACGAGATCCTTGAGCTGTACGTCAATAAAATCTACCTGGGCAACCGCGCCTACGGCATCGAAGCCGCGTCCCAGGTCTACTACGGCAAGTCGATTCGCGACGCCAGCCTGGCGCAGATGGCCATGATTGCCGGCCTGCCCAAGGCACCCTCGCGCTTCAACCCGTTGGCCAACCCGGCACGCAGCAAAGAGCGGCGCGACTGGATTCTGGGGCGCATGTACAAGCTGGGCAAAATCAGCCAGAGCGCCTATGAAAGCGCAGTGGCCGAGCCGCTGAACGCCAGTTACCACGTACCGACCCCGGAAGTGAACGCCCCTTATATCGCGGAGATGGCACGGGCCGAGATGGTCGGCCGTTATGGCAGCGAGGCCTACACCGAAGGCTTCCGTGTGACCACGACCGTTCCGAGCGACTTGCAGGAAATCGCCAACAACGCGGTGCATGAAGGCCTGATCTCCTACGACCAGCGCCATGGCTACCGCGGCCCCGAATCGCGCCTGCCGGGCAAGACCCTGAGCGCCTGGACCACCGAACTCGGCAAACAGCGCACGATCAGCGGCCTGGAACCGGCCATCGTCACCCAGGTGAAGAAGGACGGCGTGCAGGTACTGACCCGCACCGGCGAAGCGCATGTGGCGTGGGACAGCATGAAATGGGCGCGCCCATTCCTGAACACCAACAGCATGGGGCCGATGCCCAAGCAGCCGTCGGACGTGGCGCAGGTGGGTGATTTGATCCGCGTGCAACGCCAGAAGGACGACAGCCTGAAATTCAGCCAGGTGCCGGTCGCCCAAGGCGCCCTGGTCTCCCTCGACCCGCAGAACGGCGCGATCCGTGCCCTGGTCGGCGGTTTCGCGTTCGAGCAGAGCAACTACAACCGTGCCACCCAGGCCAAGCGCCAGCCGGGTTCGAGCTTCAAGCCGTTCGTCTACAGTGCCGCCCTGGACAACGGCTACACCGCCGCCAGCCTGGTCAACGATGCACCGATCGTGTTTGTCGACGAGTACCTGGACAAGGTCTGGCGTCCGAAGAACGACACCAACACCTTCCTCGGCCCGATCCGCATCCGCGAGGCGCTGTACAAGTCGCGCAACCTGGTGTCGATCCGCTTGCTGCAGGCGATGGGCGTGGGCAAGACCATCGACTACATCACCCGCTTTGGTTTCAACAAGGCGGACCTGCCGCCGAACCTGTCCCTGGCCCTGGGGACGGCGACCCTCACGCCGATGGAAATCGCCACCGGCTGGAGCACGTTTGCCAACGGCGGCTACAAGATCACGCCGTACCTGATCGACAAGATCGAAAGCCGCAATGGCGACACCCTGTTCACCGCCAACCCGCCACGGGTGCCGGGTGATGTGGTCAACGGCGTGGCCGCCAGCGATGGCCTGGCCGCACCGAGCAACGGCGGTATCACCATCGAGCCGACCCCAGGCGTCACGCCGGCGGCGAACCCGAGCGCCGCGCCTGAACCGCAGGCGCCGGCAGTGGCCGAACGCGTGGTGGATGGCCGCACCACCTACATCCTCAACAGCATCCTGGAAGACGTGATCAAGAAAGGCACCGGCCGCCGTGCGCTGGCCCTGGGCCGCGCGGACATCGCGGGCAAGACCGGTACCACCAACGAATCCAAGGACGCCTGGTTCTCCGGCTACAACGCCGACTACGTGACCACCGTATGGACCGGCTACGACCAGCCGGAAAGCCTCGGCCGCCGCGAGTTCGGCGGTACCGTCGCGCTGCCGATCTGGATGAGCTACATGGGCGCCGCCTTGAAGGACAAGCCGCTGCATACCCAGCCGGAACCGGAAGGCATCCTCAGCCTGCGGATCGACCCGGTCAGTGGCCGCGCAGCATCGCCGAGCACGCCGAATGCGTACTTCGAGCTGTTCAAGAGCGAGGACACGCCGCCGTCGATCAACGAATTGGGCAATGGCGTGGCGCCGGGCAGCCCGCTGCCGGCGGATGAGGCGGCACCGATCGATCTGTTCTAAACCAATGCGGTCAACCCTGTGGGAGGGAGCTTGCTCCCGATGGCGGTGTGTCAGTCACCAGGTTCATTGACTGACAGTCCGCCATCGGGGGCAAGCCCCCTCCCACATTTGGTTCTGCGCAGGCCTTGGGTTTATAGCCAGACAGCAAAAAGCCCCGACTCGCAAGAGCCGGGGCTTTTTGTTGGTGCGCTACAACGGCTTAGCCGTTGAACACATCATCCACGCTTTGCAGCGGGTAGTTTTTCGGATACGGCAGGGTGGCCACACCGGTCTCGATCGCAGCTTTGGCCACGGCGTCGGAGATCACGGTGATCAGGCGCTTGTCCATTGGTTTCGGAATGATGTACTCACGACCGAATTCCAGCTTGGCGCCACCGTAGGCATCGCACACGTCCTGAGGCACCGGCAGCTTGGCCAGTTCACGCAGGGCGTTGGCGGCCGCCACTTTCATTTCTTCGTTGATGCGCTTGGCGCGAACGTCCAGGGCACCGCGGAAGATGAACGGGAAGCCCAGCACGTTGTTGACCTGGTTCGGGTAGTCCGAACGGCCGGTCGCCATGATCACGTCGTCGCGGGTGGCGTGTGCCAGTTCCGGCGCGATTTCTGGGTCCGGGTTGGAGCAGGCGAACACGATCGGGTTGGCTGCCATGGCCTTCAGGCCTTCAGCGCTCAGCAGGTTCGGACCGGACAGGCCGACGAATACGTCGGCACCGTCGAGGGCCTCAGCCAGGGTGCGCTTGGAGGACGGATGCGCAAACATCGCCTTGTACTGGTTCAGGTCGGTACGCTCGGACTGGATCACGCCCTTGCTGTCGACCATGTAGATGTTTTCCAGCTTGGCGCCCATGCTGACGATCAGCTTCATGCACGAGATGGCCGCAGCGCCAGCGCCCAGGCAGACGATCTTGGCGTCAGCCAGGGTTTTGCCAGCGATTTCCAGGGCGTTGATCATGCCGGCCGCGGTAACGATCGCGGTGCCGTGCTGGTCATCGTGGAATACCGGAATGTCGCACTGTTCGATCAGAGCCTTTTCGATCTCGAAGCACTCAGGTGCCTTGATGTCTTCCAGGTTGATGCCACCGAAGGTGATGGAAATGCGCTTGACGGTGTCGATGAAAGCCTGCGGGCTCTCGGAATCGACTTCGATGTCGAACACATCGATGCCGGCAAAGCGCTTGAACAGCACGCCTTTACCTTCCATGACTGGCTTGGAAGCCAATGGGCCGAGGTTACCCAGGCCAAGAATCGCGGTGCCATCGGAAATCACTGCAACCAGGTTGCCTTTGCCGGTGTATTTGTACGCCAACTCAGGGTCACGGGCGATTTCACGGACGGGCTCGGCAACGCCAGGGCTGTAGGCCAGCGACAGGTCGCGAGCGGTGGCAGTGGCTTTGGTGAGCTCTACACTCAGCTTTCCTGGACGAGGAAGGGCATGATATTCGAGAGCGGCAGTTTTCAAATCAGACATATCGGCATTCCGCTTTTACTGTTGGTCGACGGACCGCCGAGGATACTCGTGTCGTAAAGCCCCTACAAGACTGGGCAGTCACCGGTGTCAAGCGCCGTACACTACGACTTTCGGCCAAGAGCCACGGGACACAAGGGCTAAACTGTTCACAATCTACTTGAAAAATGTCTACAATTTTTCCTCGAGTGTCGATTTCAACCACTGCAACTGCGCTGGAGTGCCTGCTTAGCCGAGCAAAGCCTGATGACCGAGGCGGGCCTGGGCCGCCGCCAGCCAAATCGCGGGCACAAAAAAGGCGCCCGCAAGGGACGCCTTTTTCAACAGCTGGCAAAAGCCCATAGGGCCTTTGAGCCTTACTCTGCTGGAGTAGCAGGCTTCTTGCCGAAAGCACCAAAGCGATCTGCGAAGCGCTGTACACGGCCGCCAGTGTCCAGAGTTTTCTGCTTACCGGTGTAGAACGGGTGGCACTCGTTGCATACGTCAGTGCCCAGTGGCTTGCACAGGTTCGAACGGGTTTCGAACTTGTTGCCGCAGCTGCAGGTGACTTCGATGGTTTCGTACGCTGGATGGATACCGGCTTTCATGGTGACTTCCTCAGGCTAGCGTGCCGCCACTCGACACCATTGTCGAATACCGCACGTAATTAGGCCGCGGATTCTACCAGACCTTTTTAAACGCGCAAGCGCCGCTCTGCATCGATTCAGCACACCAAAGCCCCTTTCATCCGAAAACCGCGGCATACCCAACGCATCCCTCGTCTGCTAGGCTCCCGCCCTTCGTCATCACCCTCCTTTATAGAGAACCCCTGCGTGCCCGACGCCATTTTGCGCCTAGCCCTGCCCTCGCCCCTGCGCCGCCTGTTCGACTACCGGGCCCCGGCCGGCGTGCTGCGGGCGCAGTTGCAGCCAGGCATGCGGGTGCGGGTGCCGTTCGGGCGCAGGGAAATGATCGGCATCCTGGTGGAGGTAGCCGATCACAGTGAAGTGCCGGCGGAAAAGCTCAAGCCGGCCGTGGCCATCCTCGACACCACGCCGCCGCTGCCGCCGGCGTTGTTCAAGCTGTGCCTGTGGACCGCCCAGTATTACCAGCACAGCCTGGGCGACACCTTGAGCTGGGCGCTGCCGGTGCTGCTGCGCCAGGGCGAGCTGGCCGAAGCGCGCCAGGAACGCTTCTGGTCGACGGTGCCCGGCGCGCGCCTCGACGACCCGCGCATCGCCCGCGCCCCGCGTCAGCGTGACGCCCTGGCGACACTGGCGCAGCATCCCCATGGCGTGGCCCACCAGCTCTTGAGCAAGCTGATGCTGAGCAAAGACAGCCTCGACCTGCTGCTCGCCAAAGGCCTGGTGCAGGTCGAGATCCGCAAGCACGCGCCGGACCCGCGCCATGAACACTGGCTGGCCCAACCGGAATTGCCACTGAACCCCGAGCAACGTGCGGCCTATGAAGCCATTCGCGCAGGTTTTGACTGCTTTCACGCGTTCCTGCTGGCCGGCGTGACCGGCAGCGGCAAGACCGAAGTCTATCTGCAGTTGATCCGCGAAACCCTGCAAGCGGGCAAACAGGCGCTGGTACTCATCCCCGAGATCAACCTCGGCCCGCAGACCCTGGCGCGTTTCGAGCAGCGTTTCAACGCACGCATCGCCCTGGTGCATTCGGCGGTCAACGACCGTGAACGCCTGGAATCGTGGCTGGCGGCGCGGGACGGCGAGGCCGACATTATTATCGGCACCCGCTCGGCGCTGTTCACCCCGATGAAAAACCCCGGGCTGATCATCATCGACGAAGAACACGACGGTTCGTACAAACAGCAGGAAGGCCTGCGCTACCACGCCCGCGACCTGGCCCTGGTGCGGGCGCGTCAGGAAGACATTCCGATCGTGCTGGGTTCGGCCACGCCGTCCCTGGAAAGCCTGCATAACGCCTACACCGGCCGCTATGGCCTGCTGCGCCTGAATGAGCGCGCAGGCGGCGCCAAGCAACCGCGCTTCCTACGACTGGATGTAAAAAGCCGGCCATTGGACAGCGGTATTTCCGGGCCGATGCAACAAGCCATCGGCCAGACCCTCGCCGCCGGCCAGCAAGTCCTGGTGTTTCTCAACCGTCGCGGCTTCGCGCCGACCTTGCTATGCCATGACTGCGGCTGGATGTCCGAATGCGAACGCTGCGATGCGCGCATGACCGTGCACCAGCGCCATGGCGAGTTGCGCTGCCATCACTGCGGCCACGTGGAACGTGTACCGCGCCATTGCCCGCAATGCGGCAAAGTCGACCTGCGACCGGTCGGCGCGGGCACCGAACGCGCCGAAGAACGCCTGGGCATCCTGTTCCCGGACTACCCGGTGCTGCGGGTCGATCGCGACAGCACCTCGCGCAAGGACGCGATGAACCAGCTGTTCGCCACCATCCAGAAGGGTCAGCCGTGCATCCTGGTAGGCACGCAGATGCTGGCCAAGGGGCATCACTTCCCACGGGTGACCCTGGTGTCGATCCTGGATGCCGACGGCGGCTTGTTCTCCGGCGACTTCCGCGCCAGCGAGCGCATGGCGCAGTTGATCGTGCAGGTCGCTGGCCGTGCCGGGCGCGCCGAGGAGCCGGGCAAGGTGATCATCCAGACCCACCTGGCCGACCATCCGCTGCTGATCCAACTGACCGAACAAGGTTATTTCGCGTTTGCCGAGCAGGCCTTGAGCGAACGCCGCGCCGCCGGCCTGCCGCCTTTTGCCCACCTCGCGCTGCTGCGCGCCGAGGCGCACAAGCCGGGGCAGGCGGAAGGTTTTCTCGATGAAGCCTGCAGCGCCGCCGAGCGCCTGCTCGGCGAGTTGGGCCTGAGCGGCATCGAATTGCTCGGCCCGGTGCCCGCGCCCATGGAACGCCGCGCCGGACGCTACCGCGCTCAGCTACTCTTGCAGGCAACGTCCCGCGCACCGCTGCACCGGCTGTTAAGTAGCTGGTTACTTGCGCTGGAGCAAATGCCCAGCGGTCGCCAGGTGCGATGGTCGTTGGATGTGGACCCGGTCGATTTGTACTAGCCATGTAGGAGCGAGCTTGCTCGCGAAAACCCCGAGAGCGCCACGTAAACCCGAATATCCGCGTTATCGTTGACGATTTTCGCGAGCAAGCTCGCTCCTACAAGTGGGCAGGATGCCCTTAAAAAGCCCCGCAGGTCTGGAACGGTTGGCAAGCCCGCCCTCGCCACGGATAATGCCCAGTTTTTCCACCTGCGCATCGCGCGCCACCGCTTGCGGTCGAAAGAGAACACCATGAAAGACACCATTCGCCAGCTGATCCAACAAGCCCTCACCCAACTCGTCAACGAAGGTGTGTTGCCTGAAGGCCTGACGCCGGCGATCCAGGTGGAAAACACCCGCGACAAGACCCACGGTGACTTCGCCAGCAACATCGCGATGATGCTGGCCAAGCCGGCCGGCATGAAGCCGCGCGACCTGGCGGAGAAAATCATCGCCGCGCTGCCGGCCGACCCGCAGGTGAGCAAGGCCGAAATCGCCGGCCCGGGCTTTATCAATGTCTTCCAGAACACCGAGGCCCTGGCTTCGCGCCTGGACGCGGCGCTGGCCGATGCCAAAATCGGCGTGCGCAAGGCCGGCCCTGCCGAGCGCGTGGCCATCGACCTGTCGGCGCCCAACCTGGCCAAAGAGATGCACGTCGGCCACCTGCGCTCGACCATCATCGGCGACGGCGTGGCGCGGGTGCTGGAGTTTCTCGGCGACACCGTGATCCGTCAGAACCACGTCGGTGACTGGGGCACCCAGTTCGGCATGCTGATGGCCTACCTGCAGGAAAACCCGATCACCAGCAACGAGCTGTCGGACCTGGAAAACTTCTACCGCGCCGCGAAGAAGCGTTTCGACGAATCCGAAGCGTTCGCCGACCGCGCCCGCGGCCTGGTGGTCAAGCTGCAAGCCGGCGACACGGAATGCCTGGAGCTGTGGTCGCGTTTTCGCGATATCTCGCTGGCCCACTGCCAGCACATCTACGAACTGCTCAACGTCAAGTTGACCATGGCCGACGTCATGGGCGAAAGCGCCTACAACGACGACCTGATCAACGTGGTCAATGACCTCAAGGCCAAAGGCCTGCTGGTAGAAAGCAACGGCGCGCAGTGCGTGTTCCTCGAAGAATTCAAGACCGCCGAGGGCGAGCCGCTGCCGGTGATCATCGTCAAGGCCGATGGCGGCTACCTCTACGCCACCACCGACCTGGCCGCCGTGCGCTACCGCAGCGGCGTGCTCAAGGCGGATCGCGCGTTGTATTTCGTCGACCAGCGCCAGGCCCTGCACTTCCAGCAGGTGTTCGAAGTGGCGCGCCGCGCCGGTTTCGTCACGCACCCGATGCACATGGAACACATGGGCTTCGGCACCATGAACGGCGCCGACGGCCGCCCGTTCAAGACCCGCGACGGCGGCACCGTAAAACTGATCGACCTGCTGAACGAAGCCCAGGAACGTGCCTACAACCTAGTGAAGGAAAAGAACCCGGAGCTGGCGGACGCCGACCTGCGCAACATTGCCCGCGTGGTGGGCATTGGCGCGGTGAAATACGCCGACCTGTCCAAGCACCGCACCAGCGACTACAGCTTCAACTTCGAGCTGATGCTCAACTTCGAAGGCAACACCGCGCCGTACCTGCTGTACGCCTACACCCGCGTGGCCGGGGTGTTCCGCAAGCTGGGCAAGGACTTCAGCGAAGTGCAAGGGCAGATCGTATTGCAAGCGCCCCAGGAACAGGAACTGGGCGCCAAGCTGGCGCAATTCGGCGAAGTGCTGAACAGCGTCGGCGAGAAAGGCACGCCGCACATCCTCTGCACCTACCTGTACGAAGTCGCCGGGCTGTTCTCCAGCTTCTACGAGAACTGCCCGATCCTCACCGCCGACGACGAAGCCCACAAGCAGAGTCGCCTGCGCCTCGCCGCACTGGCTGGACGGACCCTCAAGCAAGGCCTGGAACTGTTGGGCCTGGAAACTCTGGAGCGTATGTAAGTTGGCTGCCAAGAAAAAACCTGCACCCAAGCGCGGCGCCAGCCGCTACCAGGCACCGGCGAAGAAGCCCATTCCGGGCTGGTTGTGGATGGCCATCGGCCTCACGGTCGGCGCGTTTATCGTATTCCTGATGAAGCTGGACCCCGGCCAGGGCGATGACGTCAAACGGGTCAAACAGGAGCAGCAAAAAGCCACGAAAATGGCCGAGGCCAACAAGACCGCGCCAAGCCCGACCGCGCCGGTGAAGCCCAAGTACGACTTCTACACCCTGCTGCCGGAATCGGAAGTGATCGTGCCGCCCGACGCCGTGCCGGAGAAAACCCTGCCGACGCCGCAAGTACCGACCACACCGGTCACTCCGGCGGAAGCGGCCAAAATCGACACGGCACGGGCCCAGGCCGCGCTGGCCGGAATCACCCCGCCGCCACCGCCGCCGGTTGCGACCACCAAGGCCGCGCCGGTGACCAAGTTCTTCCTGCAGGCGGGCTCGTTCCCGAAACAGGCGGACGCCGATCGCGTGCGTGCACAGATCATCCTGCTGGGCCAGGCGGTCACGGTGGAGTCCGGCACGGTGAAAGAGGCAACGTGGTATCGCGTGTTGGTGGGCCCGTTCAGCAACCGCGAGCAACTGACCGTGGCGCAGAAACAATTGGCCGGCGCGGGCTTTAGCAACCTGTTGTTACAACAGCGCCAGAGCCGCTGACCTAAAGCCAACACCAATCAAAATGTGGGAGGGGCGGTGCGACGATTCGACTTGCCCCCGATAGCGGTAGATCAGTCAATATTTTCGGCGACTGATACACCGCGATCGGGGGCAAGCCCCCTCCCACATTGGTTTTAGGCGGTTCTCGAAAGGGTGTCAGACCAATAGACACCATTCGTCCGTACCAACCTCCCAAGGTTGAAATCATCCCCGCTACCCCCATATCAGTTCCCACCAGGGCATTTTCGCCCCGCTGCGTGGAGACTCTCCCCTTGACCACCATCGTTTCAGTACGTCGCCACGGCAAAGTCGTCATGGGCGGCGACGGCCAGGTTTCCCTTGGCAATACCGTGATGAAAGGCAACGCGAAGAAAGTGCGTCGCCTGTACCACGGCCAGGTGCTCGCAGGCTTTGCCGGCGCCACCGCAGACGCCTTCACCCTGTTCGAGCGTTTCGAAGGCCTGCTGGAAAAACACCAGGGCCACCTGGTTCGCGCCGCCGTCGAACTCGCCAAAGAATGGCGCACCGACCGCTCCCTCAGCCGCCTCGAAGCCATGCTGGCCGTTGCCAACAAAGACGCGTCGCTGATCATCACCGGTAACGGCGATGTGGTTGAGCCTGAACACGGCCTGATCGCCATGGGCTCCGGCGGTGGCTATGCCCAAGCGGCAGCCAGCGCACTGTTGAAGAAAACCGACCTGTCGGCCCGCGAAATCGTCGAAACCGCCCTGGGTATCGCTGGCGATATCTGCGTGTTCACCAACCACAACTTCACCATTGAGGAGCAGGACCTCGCCGAGTAAGCCGTAGGCTTATTCCCGCTTGAGGACCGCCAAACATTATGTCCATGACTCCCCGCGAAATCGTCCATGAACTCAATCGCCATATCATCGGCCAGGACGATGCCAAGCGCGCCGTTGCCATCGCGCTGCGTAACCGCTGGCGCCGGATGCAACTGCCGGAAGAACTGCGCGTTGAAGTAACGCCCAAGAACATCCTGATGATCGGCCCGACCGGCGTCGGTAAAACCGAAATCGCCCGGCGCCTGGCCAAGTTGGCCAATGCCCCGTTCATCAAGGTCGAAGCGACCAAGTTCACCGAAGTCGGCTACGTGGGCCGCGACGTCGAGTCGATCATTCGTGACCTGGCCGACGCTGCCTTGAAGCTGCTGCGCGAACAGGAAATGACCAAGGTCAGCCACCGCGCCGAAGACGCCGCCGAAGAACGTATCCTCGACGCCCTGCTGCCACCGGCGCGCATGGGTTTCAACGAAGACGCCGCGCCAGCCTCGGACTCCAACACCCGTCAGCTGTTCCGCAAACGCCTGCGTGAAGGCCAGCTGGACGACAAGGAAATCGAGATCGAAGTCGCCGAAATGTCCGGCGTCGACATCTCCGCGCCGCCCGGCATGGAAGAAATGACCAGCCAGCTGCAGAACCTCTTCGCCAACATGGGCAAGGGCAAGAAGAAAAGCCGCAAGCTCAAGGTCAAGGAAGCGCTGAAACTGGTGCGCGACGAAGAAGCCGGGCGCCTGGTGAACGAGGAAGAACTCAAGGCCAAGGCCCTGGAAGCGGTCGAGCAGCATGGCATCGTGTTTATCGATGAGATCGACAAGGTGGCCAAGCGCGGTAACTCCGGTGGCGTCGACGTGTCCCGCGAGGGCGTACAGCGCGACCTGCTGCCGCTGATCGAAGGCTGCACCGTCAATACCAAGCTGGGCATGGTCAAGACCGACCACATCCTGTTTATCGCCTCCGGTGCGTTCCACCTGAGCAAGCCAAGCGACCTGGTGCCGGAGCTGCAAGGCCGCCTGCCGATTCGCGTGGAGCTCAAGGCGCTGACCCCGGGCGACTTCGAACGCATCCTCAGCGAGCCGCATGCCTCGCTCACCGAGCAATACCGCGAGCTGCTGAAAACCGAAGGCCTCGCCATCGAGTTCCTGCCGGACGGCATCAAGCGCCTGGCGGAAATCGCCTGGCAGGTCAACGAGAAGACCGAGAACATCGGCGCCCGTCGCCTGCACACCTTGCTGGAGCGCCTGCTCGAGGAAGTGTCGTTCAGCGCCGGCGACCTGGCCGGTGCGCAGAATGGCGAAGCGATCCAGATCGACGCCGCCTACGTCAACAGCCACTTGGGCGAATTGGCGCAGAACGAAGATCTGTCTCGCTATATCCTGTAAGCCTCACACAGCACTGCTTTGCTTCAATGTGGAGGGGGCTTGCCCCCGATAGCGGTCGGTCAGACAGATGTATGCTGACTGACACACCGCCATCGGGAGCAAGCCCCCTCCCACATTTTGAAGCCGGTTTATTCAGGATCTCATCAATGTCGAAATTTCCTACTGCTGTAAACCTGCACAAAACCTCCAACACCCTCGGCCTCACCTACGGGCCCGACGAGGCCTACCAGTTGCCCGCCGAATTCCTACGGGTACATTCGCCTTCCGCCGAAGTCCAGGGCCACGGCAAACCCATCCTGCAATTCGGCAAGCTCAACGTGCGCTTGAACAAGATCGAACCGGCCGGTCAGTACGCACTGAAATTGATCTTCGACGACGGACACGACAGCGGATTGTTCACCTGGGACTACCTCTACCAACTGGCCGTGCGTCAGGACGCGCTGTGGGCCGATTACCTCGCCGAACTCAAAGCGGCCGGAAAAACCCGCGACCCGGATCAGTCAGTCGTGCGGCTGATGCTCTAGCCCAGGCTTCTTGCGCTTTAGAGGGCATTTTCTAATTCCATCTGCTTGAATGCCCACTCCTGTGGCCAACGATTGGCCCGCTTGCGAAAAAAATTAAACTCGGGTAACCAATGGAACTGGCAAGTTCCCTGCATTTGACGATGCGGTATCAACGGTCACCCGAGTCGCAGTACCTGGCTTGTGTTGTGTATCGAAACGTGGTGCGCAGCGGTACCCGGTACTCGTCTTTCGGACAATGGAGCGTCGTAGATGAGTAACAAGAATAACGATGACTTGAAACGCCAGGCCTCGGAAAACACCTTGGGGCTGAACCCGATCATCGCGTTACGTAAAAAGGACTTATTGGCCTCAGCGAAGATGGTGCTGAGCCAAGCCATCAGACAACCGTTGCACAGCGTCAAGCATGTCGCCCACTTTGGCGTCGAATTGAAAAATGTGATGTTCGGCAAATCCGCGCTGATGCCCGAAAGCGATGACCGTCGCTTTCACGACCCGGCCTGGAGCCAGAACCCACTCTACAAGCGTTACCTGCAAACCTACCTGGCGTGGCGCAAGGAACTGCACGACTGGATCGGTGACAGCAACCTGTCGGAACAGGACATCAGCCGCGGTCACTTCGTGATCAACCTGATGACCGAAGCCATGGCCCCCTCCAACACGGCGGCCAACCCGGCGGCGGTCAAGCGCTTCTTTGAAACCGGCGGCAAAAGCCTGCTCGACGGCCTGTCCCACCTGGCCAAGGACATGGTTCACAACGGCGGCATGCCGAGCCAGGTCAACATGGGCGCGTTTGAGGTCGGCAAGTCCCTGGGCACTAGCGAAGGTTCGGTGGTGTTTCGCAATGACGTGCTGGAGCTGATCCAGTACAAGCCGATCACCGAACAGGTCCACGAACGCCCGCTGCTGGTGGTGCCGCCGCAGATCAACAAATTCTATGTCTTCGACCTGAGCCCGGATAAGAGCCTGGCGCGCTTCTGCCTGCGCAACGGCCAGCAGACGTTTATCGTCAGTTGGCGCAACCCGACCAAGGCCCAGCGCGAGTGGGGCCTGTCGACCTATATCGAGGCGCTCAAGGAAGCGGTCGATGTGGTCACCGCGATTACCGGCAGCCAAGACATCAACATGCTCGGCGCCTGCTCCGGCGGCATCACCTGCACCGCCCTGCTCGGCCACTACGCGGCGCTGGGGGAGAAGAAGGTCAACGCCCTGACCCTGCTGGTGAGCGTACTGGACACCACCCTGGACACCCAGGTGGCGCTGTTCGTCGACGAGCAGACGCTGGAAGCGGCCAAGCGCCACTCCTACCAGGCCGGCGTGCTGGAAGGTCGCGACATGGCCAAGGTGTTTGCCTGGATGCGCCCCAACGACCTGATCTGGAACTACTGGGTCAACAACTACCTGCTGGGCAACGAGCCGCCGGTGTTCGACATCCTGTTCTGGAACAACGACACCACGCGCTTGCCGGCGGCATTCCACGGCGACCTGATCGAACTGTTCAAGAACAACCCGCTGGTGCGCGCCAATGCCCTGGAAGTGTGCGGCACGCCGATCGACCTCAAGCAGGTCACGGCCGATATCTACTCATTGGCCGGCACCAACGACCACATCACGCCGTGGCAGTCCTGCTACAAGTCGGCGCAGCTGTTTGGCGGCAAGGTGGAGTTTGTGTTGTCGAGCAGCGGGCATATCCAGAGCATCCTCAACCCGCCGGGCAACCCCAAGGCGCGCTACCAGACCAGCGACGGCCTGGCGGGCAAGCCGCTGGAATGGCAGGAAAATGCGACCAAGCACACCGACTCGTGGTGGTTGCATTGGCAGGCGTGGCAGGCGGAGCGGGCGGGCAAGTTGAAGAAGGCACCGACGACATTAGGCAATAAAACCTACGCCGCAGCCGAAGCGGCACCGGGTACCTATGTGCATGAACGCTAGAGCACACTTTTTTGGGATTGAAATGAGATCAAATGTGGGAGGGAGCTTGCTCCCGATAGCGGTGTATCAGTCACCAGATCCATTGACTGACCGAACGTCATCGGGAGCAAGCCCCCTCCCACACTGACCTCACTCGGACTGCAATACTTCACAGGGCTTGAGCATGCCGCAACCGTTCATCTTCCGCACCATCGACCTGGATGGCCAGACCATCCGCACGGCGGTACGCCCGGGCAAGTCGCACTTGACGCCACTGCTGATCTTCAACGGCATCGGCGCCAACCTCGAGCTGGTGTTTCCGTTCGTCCAGGCCCTGGACCCGGACCTGGAAGTGATCGCCTTCGATGTGCCGGGCGTGGGCGGCTCGTCGACACCCAAGCGGCCGTATCGCTTTCCCGGCCTGGCCAAGCTCACCGCGCGCATGCTCGATTACCTGGACTACGGCCAGGTGAATGCAGTGGGCGTGTCCTGGGGCGGCGCGTTGGCGCAGCAGTTTGCCTACGACTACCCGGAGCGCTGCAAGAAGCTGATTCTCGCCGCGACCGCCGCCGGTGCGGTGATGGTGCCGGGCAAGCCGAAAGTGCTGTGGCTGATGGCGAGCCCGCGGCGCTATATCCAGCCGTCTCACGTGGTGCGTATTGCACCGATGATTTATGGCGGTTCGTTCCGCCGCGATTCGAACCTGGCCGCCGAACACGCGAGCAAAGTGCGCTCGGCCGGCAAGCTGGGTTACTACTGGCAACTGTTCGCCGGGCTGGGCTGGACCAGCATCCACTGGCTGCACAAGATCCGTCAGCCGACCCTGGTGCTGGCCGGGGACGACGACCCGCTGATCCCGCTGATCAACATGCGGATGCTCGCCTGGCGCATTCCCAACGCACAGCTGCACATCATCGATGATGGCCACCTGTTCCTGATCACTCGCGCCGAAGCCGTGGCGCCGATCATCATGAAATTTCTCGAGGAGGAGCGCCTGCGCGCGGTGATTCATCCCCGTCCGGCGGTGTAAGGACCACACCGCCGCGCAACTTGCCGAGAACCGACTATGGTTCTGAATTGGCGTGCCTGTTGATGACTTGACGAAGGAGTGTTGGCTCATGCGAGAACGACCCGTGACGAACCCGGCGCCCACCCCTGCCGTGTTCATCAATGCGCAAAATGCGATCACCGGCCTGCGCGGCCGGGACTTGCTGTCGACCCTGCGCAGCGTCGCCGCCCACGGCTTGCGCAACCCGGTGCATACCGCTCGTCATGCCCTGGCCCTGGGCGGTCAACTGGGGCGCGTGCTGCTGGGCGAAACCGTGCATGAACCCAACCCCCACGACAGCCGCTTCATCGACCCGACCTGGGCCCTCAACCCGCTGTACCGGCGCAGCCTGCAGGCGTACCTGAGCTGGCAGAAGCAAACCCGCAGCTGGATCGATGACAGCACCCTGAGCGCCGATGACCGCGCCCGCGCGCACTTCGCGTTCACCCTGATCAACGATGCGGTATCGCCCTCCAACACCTTGCTCAACCCGCTGGCCATCAAGGAACTGCTCAACTCCGGCGGTAACAGCGTGGTGCGCGGCGTGAGCAACCTGTTCGAAGACATGCTGCACAACAACGGCCTGCCGCGCCAGGTCAGCAAGCACGCCTTTGAAGTGGGCAAGACCGTCGCCACCACGCCAGGCTCGGTGGTGTTTCGCAATGAGCTGCTGGAGCTGATCCAGTACAAGCCCATGAGCGAAAAGCAGTACGCCAAGCCCCTGTTGATCGTGCCGCCGCAAATCAACAAGTACTACATCTTCGACCTGAGCCCGGCCAACAGCTTCGTGCAGTACGCCCTGAAAAACAGCCTGCAGACCTTCATCGTCAGCTGGCGCAACCCGGATGTGCGCCACCGCGAATGGGGCCTGTCCACCTACGTGGCCGCGCTGGAGGAAGCACTCAACGTCTGCCGCGCAATCACCGGCGCCCGCGAGGTCAACCTGATGGGCGCCTGCGCCGGCGGCCTGACCATCGCCGCGCTGCAAGGCCACCTGCAAGCCAAGCGCCAGTTGCGCCGCGTCGCCAGCGCCAGCTATCTGGTGAGCCTGCTCGACAGCCAGATCGACAGCCCCGCCACCCTGTTCGCCGACGAGCAAACCCTGGAAGCCGCCAAGCGCCGTTCCTACCAGCAGGGCGTGCTGGACGGTCGCGACATGGCCAAGGTATTTGCCTGGATGCGCCCCAACGACCTGATCTGGAACTACTGGATCAACAACTACCTGCTGGGCAAGGAACCGCCGGCCTTTGACATCCTGTACTGGAACAACGACAACACGCGCCTGCCCGCCGCCCTGCATGGCGACCTGCTGGACTTCTTCAAACACAACCCGCTGAGCCGTCCCGGTGGCCTGGAGGTGTGCGGCACGCCCATCGACTTGCAGAAGGTCACGGTGGACAGCTTCAGCGTGGCCGGGATCAACGACCACATCACGCCATGGGACGCGGTGTACCGCTCCACGCAGTTGCTGGGCGGCGAGCGGCGCTTCGTGCTGTCCAACAGCGGGCATATCCAGAGCATCCTCAACCCGCCGGGCAACCCCAAGGCCAACTACGTCGAGAACCTCAAGCTGAGCAGCGACCCACGCGCCTGGTACTACGACGCCAGCCACGTCGAAGGCAGCTGGTGGCCCGAGTGGCTGGCGTGGATTCAGGCGCGCTCGGGCGTACAACGCGAAACCCTCACCGCCCTGGGCAACCAGAATTACCCACCGATGGAAGCAGCGCCAGGCACATACGTGCGGGTCCGCTGAGCTCAACGATCCTATTTAAGAAGACCGGATGAAAACCCGCGACCGTATCCTTGAATGTGCCCTGCTGTTGTTCAACCACAAGGGCGAACCGAACGTGTCGACCATGGAGGTGGCCAATGAAATGGGGATCAGCCCCGGCAATCTCTACTACCACTTCCATGGCAAGGAACCGCTGGTGCTCGGGCTGTTCGAGCGTTTCCAGAGTGAGCTGGCGCCCCTGCTCGACCCACCGCCGGGCGCACAACTGGAGGCCCAGGATTACTGGCTGTTCCTGCACCTGATCGTCGAGCGCATGGCCCATTACCGGTTCCTGTTCCAGGACCTGTCGAACCTGGCGGGGCGCCTGCCGAAACTGGCAAGGGGCATTCGCCACCTGCTCACGGCGCTCAAGCGCACCCTGGCGTCATTACTCGCACGGCTGCAGGCGGCGGGGCAGTTGGTCAGCAGCACCCAGGCGCTGGGCCAGTTGGTGGAGCAGATCACCATGACCCTGCTGTTTTCCCTGGACTACCAACGCATTCTCGACCGTGAAGGCGAGGTGCAGGTGGTGGTCTACCAGATCATGATGCTGGTCGCGCCGCACCTGTTGCCAGCGGCGCGGGAAACCACGGAGCGCCTGGCGCTGCGCTATATGGACGATCCGGGTTAAACGTGTGCCTTACAGGCACTGCGCGAGAACCGTGCGGCAATCGAATGGACTGACCGATCATAAAAGCGCCCGACCTTCACAGGCCGGGCGCTTTTTCAGGTGCCCCGAAAAGATCAGGACTGACTGGATGGCGTCGGGGTTACCGATGCGGCAGTCGGTGCAGGCGCAGCGGTCGGCGCGGCTGCCGAGTTGGCGCTGGAAGCGGCGAGTGCCGCAGGCGCAGGCTTGGCGGCCACGGCCGGCTTCGCTGCTGCGGGCTTTTTCGCGGCTACCGGCTTCTTCGCGGCGGCAGGTTTGGCCGCAGCAGGTTTGGCGGCGACCGCTTTAGCGGCGGGTTTGGCAGCAGGCTTGGCAGCGGCTTTAGCGGCCACTGGTTTAGCGGCTGGCTTGGCCGCAGGTTTGGCCGCTGCAACTTTCGCCGCTGGCTTGGCCGCAGGTTTAGCCACGGCTTTGGCTGGCGCTTTGGCCGCAGGTTTGGCAGCCGGCTTGGCGGCGGCTTTGACCAGTGGCTTGGCGGCCGTTTTCGCAGCCGGTTTGGCGGCAGCGGTTTTAGCGGCAGGCTTGGACGCAGCAGCCTTCACCGGGGTGACTTTGGCACCGGTGAGTTTTTCGATTTGCTTGGTCAGGGTCTCGACCTTGCTGTGCAGTGCTTTCACTTCAGCACGGCTGGGTACGCCCAGTCGCGAAATCGCACTGTTAAGGCGCTTGTCGAAAGTTTCTTCCAACTTGTTCCAAGTCTCGGAAATGCTCGACTTGGCGGAACCGGCGCTGGCCTTGGCCGCATCGACTTTTTTACCCACGGTGCTTTTGGTCAACTTCTCGGCCTTCTCGCCGTCTTTAACCAACGTCTCGAAGAGTTTGCTGCCGTCACTGTCGATCTTCGAGTAAACGCCTAAACCAGCCAGCCAGATCTTGCGGGAATATTCTTCAACTTTCCCGACCCACGAGCTGCCTTCTTTCTGAGTAGTCTTTTTAACAGCCATCCCGATGTCTCCTTAGTGTTTACGCGCGACACGTTCGAGCAATGCCGTCAGCTCTTCGAGCTTAGCAGAGAGTGTCTCCACGTCATGTTTAGACGCAATGCCGATTCGATTCAAGGCACTTGCAACACGAGTGTCAAAAGCTTTTTCAACTTTATCCAGTTGAACTTCAACCCGGCCTTTGACGCTGGAGAGATTACTCTTTACTTGGTCAATCTGACTGTTGGCAGCATCAAGTTGTTCAACGGCAACTTTTTTACCTTTACTTTCAACATGTTGCCCAGTCTTTACCAGCTCTTTGAAGTACGCGCCGCCCTCGTTTCCGACCCTGGCATAGGCACCCAGGCCTGCCAGCCAGATCTTGCGGGCATAGGTTTTAACCTCGTCCAGGGCGTGGCTCGGGGCGTCGATTTTTTTCTTCAGGGTAACTTTGGCCATGGTGCACCTCACGCAAAAAGGGTGGAGGAACGGCCCGCAGAAGTTGAGGGCTTGGGCACAAAGTAGGCAGAAAAATTAGAATCGGCACCCTAACAACAGTCGGATCAGGCCAAGGCTTTATCCAGGGCTTTCTCGATTTCAGTCTTGATGGTGCCACTCATGGCCGACATCAGCAGGCCCAGTTCCACATCGATACGCAACAGATCAGCGGCGACCTGCACCGTGCCTTTAACCCCCGAACGCTTGAGGTTCAACGTATCGCCAGACCACGAAGGCTCCAGGCCATATTGATCCTGGAGTTTCTGTGCCAGCTTCTCGGCCTTCGCCCGTGCGCCTTCTTTACCCAGGGTGTGTGCACGTTCAACAGTGATACGGGCCATTGCAACGACTCCTCTTTATAACGACTTGAACACCTGCCATGCGGCAAAAGGTCTCGGTGAGCACCTATCTTACCTTCAGCCTTGCCAAGACAAAGCAGGCCTTGGGGATTATCATGTCCCGCATTCTCTTTTGGTGACAGCGATATGACTGATCAGCGCAAAGGCAGCGATGCCGAACCCACCACTCACTTCGGCTTCAAGAACGTCCCGGAAAGCCAGAAAGCGCAGAAAGTCGCTGAAGTGTTCCACTCCGTTGCGGCCAAGTACGACCTGATGAACGACGTGCTGTCCGGCGGCATGCACCGCCTGTGGAAGCGCTTCACCATCGAACTGTCAGGCGTGCGTACCGGCAACCGCGTGCTGGACATCGCCGGCGGCACGGGCGACTTGGCGGCCAAGTTCTCCAAGCTGGTCGGCCCGACCGGCCAAGTGGTGCTGGCGGATATCAACGGCTCGATGCTCAAGGTCGGCCGCGATCGCCTGCTCGACAAAGGCGTGGCCGGCAATATCGAATTCGTCCAGGCCGATGCGGAAAAGCTGCCGTTCCCCGACAACCATTTCGACTGCGTGACCATCGCCTTCGGCCTGCGCAACGTGACCCACAAGGAAGACGCGATCCGCTCGATGCTGCGCGTGCTCAAGCCCGGCGGCCGGCTGTTGGTGCTGGAGTTCTCCAAGCCGACCAACGCGCTGATGTCCAAGGTCTACGACACCTACTCGTTCGCCTTCATGCCGTTGATGGGCAAGCTGATCACCAACGACGCCGAGAGCTATCGCTACCTGGCCGAATCGATCCGCATGCACCCCGACCAGGAAACCCTGAAGTCGATGATGGTGGACGCCGGTTTCGACCGCGTGACCTACCACAACATGACCTCGGGCATCGTCGCCCTGCACCGCGGCATCAAGCCCTGATGCTGTTCCAAGGCCTGCTCGCCAGCGTCGAACACGGCGTCAACCGCGTGCTGCGCCTGGACAGCACCGCCCTGGCGCGGCTGACGCACTTGAACGGCAAGATCATCGCCGTCGACTGCACGAGCCCCGCCTTGCAGCTGTTTATCCTGCCCAGCGACGAAGGCCTGTTGCTCGCGACCCATTGGGCCGCCGAGGCCGACTGCACCCTGCGTGCGCCGGCCTCGAGCCTGTTGCACCTGGCGCTGAGCCGCAACAAGACCGCCATCCTCCACGGCCCCGAAGTGGCGCTGGAAGGCGACAGCGCGGTGCTGATGGACCTGGCCGCCGTGCTGCAGGACCTGGAACTGGACTGGGAATACGAACTGTCGCGCTGGATCGGCCCCGTGCCCACCCAGTTGATCAGCGGCCACCTGCGCAGTCGCACGCGCTGGTACCAGCAGGGGTTCGCCAGCCTCAACCAGAACCTCGCCGAATACCTGAGCGAAGAATCGCGCACCCTGGTCGGACAACGGGAGGCGCAAGCGCGCTTTCGTGAACTCGACAAGGCCAAAATCGACCTGGAACGCCTTGAGGCCCGCTTCGAGCGCCTGAGCCGTTCCCTTGATCCAAGCGATAACGCATGAAGCTGCTCGCCGTCCGCCGTTTGTTCCGTATCCAGCGCGTCGTAATCCGCTACCGCCTCGATGACCTGCTGTTCGCCCTGCCGTTGCCGTGGTTCCTGCTTGCCGTGCGCTATGTGTTGCCGTGGCGCTGGTTCCCGCGCAAGCCGCTGGACCTGAGCCGTGGCGCGCGCCTGCGCCTGGCCTTGCAGGATCTGGGGCCGATCTTTATCAAGTTCGGGCAGATCCTCTCGACCCGTCGCGACCTGCTGCCCGAAGACATCGCCGACGAACTGATGCTGCTACAGGACCGCGTGCCGCCGTTCGATTCGCAGCAGTCGATGAAGCTGATCGAAGAGCAGTTGGGCCGCAAGATCAGCGACGTGTTCAGCCGTTTCGACGTCGAGCCCCTGGCCTCGGCCTCGGTGGCGCAAGTGCATGCGGCGCAGCTCAAGACCGGCGAAGAAGTGGTGGTGAAGGTGATTCGCCCGGGCCTCAAGCCGATCATCGGCCAAGACCTGGCGTGGCTGTTCATTCTCGCCCGCGCCGCCGAACGCTTCTCCGCCGACGCGCGCCTGTTGCACCCGGTGGACGTGGTCGCCGACTACGAAAAAACCATCTACGACGAACTCGACCTGCTGCGCGAAGCGGCCAACGCCAGCCAGCTCAAGCGCAACTTTGAAGGCTCACCGCTGCTGTATGTGCCGCAAGTGTATTGGGACTGGTGCCGCCCTAAAGTGTTGGTGATGGAGCGCATCTACGGCGTGCAGGTCACCGACCTCGCGACCCTGGCCGACCAGCGCACCAACATGAAAATGCTCGCCGAGCGCGGCGTGGAGATCTTCTTCACCCAGGTGTTCCGCGACAGTTTCTTCCATGCCGACATGCACCCCGGCAATATCTTCGTCAGCACCCTCAACCCGTGGAGCCCGCAGTACATTGCGATCGACTGCGGCATCGTCGGCAGCCTGACCCCGGAAGACCAGGACTACCTGGCGCGCAACCTGTTCGCCTTCTTCAAGCGCGATTACCGCCGCGTGGCGCAGTTGCACATCGATTCGGGTTGGGTGCCGGCGGAAACCAAGCTCAACGAATTCGAAGCGGCGATCCGCACCGTGTGCGAGCCGATCTTCGAAAAACCGTTGAAAGACATTTCCTTCGGCCAGGTGCTGATGCGCCTGTTCCAGACCGCGCGGCGCTTCAATATGGAAGTGCAGCCGCAGTTGGTGTTGCTGCAGAAAACCCTGCTGAACATTGAAGGCCTGGGCCGCCAGCTGTACCCCGACCTCGACCTGTGGAACACCGCCCAGCCGTTCCTCGAACGCTGGATGCGCGAGCGGGTCAGCCCGAAAACCCTGCTGGGCAACCTGCAGAGCCAGGTGGAGCAACTGCCGCACCTGGCCAACATGACCCGCGACCTGCTGGAACGCATGTCCCAGCCCCACGCCAAAGACCCGACGCCGCCGTGGCACACGCGCAAGGACGACTGGTTCCTGCGCCTGCTGGGCGCCGCGCATCTGGTCGGCGGGGTGATGCTGGCCATCGGCGGGCCGCTGAATCAACTGGGCCACTGGCCGGCCGGCATCATGGTCGCCGTGGGTGTTTATCTGATCGTGCGTCGGTAGCCAATCCGGTTATACACTGTCGCAAATTGCCGGAGCCGAAGATGAAAGACTGGCTGGATGAGATCAAGTGGGACAGTGACGGCCTGGTGCCGGCCATTGCCCAGGACTACAAGACCGGGCGCGTGCTGATGATGGCCTGGATGAACCGCGAGGCCCTGAGCCTCACCGCCGCTGAGCAGCGCGCCATTTACTGGTCACGTTCGCGTGGCAAACTGTGGCGCAAGGGCGAAGAGTCCGGGCACGTGCAAACCCTGCACGAGATACGCCTGGACTGCGACGCCGACGTGGTGATCCTCAAGGTCGAGCAGATCGGCGGCATCGCCTGCCACACCGGCCGCCACAGCTGCTTCTATCGCGTGTTCGAGAACGGCGAGTGGAAGGTTGTGGAGCCGGTACTCAAAGACCCGCACGCCATTTACTCGGCAGGACACTGAACATGAGCGATACCCTGAACCGTGTGGCCCAGGTGCTGGAAGAGCGCAAAGGCGCGGATGCCGAAAGCTCCTACGTCGCCAGCCTGTACCACAAGGGCCTGAACAAGATCCTGGAAAAACTCGGCGAAGAATCCGTCGAGACCATCATCGCCGCCAAGGATGCCGAGATCAGCGGCGACTGCAGCGATGTGATCTACGAAACCGCCGACCTATGGTTCCACAGCCTGGTCATGCTCGCCCAACTGGGGCAGCATCCGCAGGCCGTGCTGGATGAACTGGACCGTCGCTTCGGCTTGTCCGGGCATGCCGAAAAGGCCTCGCGCCCGTCCGCCTGAATAACTTTTACAGAGGAATTGCAGCATGGGCATTTTTGACTGGAAACATTGGATCGTCATCTTGGTGGTGGTCGTTCTGGTATTTGGCACCAAGAAACTGAAAAACCTCGGCACCGACGTGGGCGAGTCGATCAAGGGCTTTCGCAAGGCCATGAACGACGACGAAAAACCCGCCGAACCCGCCGCCAACCCGGTGCCGCCGGCCCAACCGGTCCACCCGCAGGCGACCCAGCCGATCACCGAGCGTCGCACCTTCGACGTGCAGGCTGAAAAAGTCGAAGAGCCGATCCGCAAAGACTCGTGAGCACTGACTAATGTTTGGTATCAGCTTCTCTGAACTGCTGCTCGTCGGCCTCGTGGCCTTGCTGGTACTCGGGCCGGAACGCCTGCCCGGTGCCGCGCGCACGGCCGGTTTGTGGATCGGGCGTCTGAAACGCAGTTTCAACGCCATCAAACAGGAAGTTGAACGGGAAATCGGCGCCGACGAAATCCGCCGCCAACTGCACAACGAACACATCCTGTCGTTGGAGCAGGAGGCGCGCAATATTCTGACGCCGGTGCAGGAGCAGGCCAAGCCGGTGACACCGGTGGCCGAACACAGCATTGCGCCCACGCCCGTTGTTGAAGCAGCGCCCACTACCCCGACCGCTCCAACCGAGCCAGCGCCGACGCCAACCGCGCCGCCCGCTCCCCATGACCCTACATTGCCGCCGCGAGCCCCATGAGCGCTGATAAACCGGAAAACGACCAGCACATGCCACTGGTCTCGCACCTCACCGAGCTGCGTACCCGCCTGCTGCGTTGCGTGGCGGCGATCTTCGTGATCTTTGCCGGGCTGTTCGCCTTTACCCAGCAGATCTACACCTTCGTCTCCACGCCACTGCGCCATTACCTGCCGGCCGGCGCGACGATGATCGCCACCGACGTGTCGTCGCCGTTCCTGACGCCGTTGAAGCTGACCATGATGGTCTCGCTGTTCCTGGCGATCCCGGTGATCCTGCACCAGATCTGGGGCTTCATCGCCCCCGGCCTGTACAAGCATGAGAAGCGCATCGCGGTGCCGTTGCTGGTGTCGAGCATCCTGCTGTTCTACACCGGCATGGCGTTCGCTTACTTCCTGGTGTTCCCGCTGATCTTCAAGTTCTTCGCCGCCGCCACCCCGGCCGGCGTGGAGATGATGACCGACATCACCAGCTACCTCGACTTCGTGATGACGCTGTTCTTCGCCTTCGGCGTGGCCTTCGAAATTCCGGTGGCCGTGGTGTTGCTGGTATGGATCGGCGTGGTCAACGTGCAGTACCTGAAGAAGATCCGTCCCTACGTGGTCATCGGCTGCTTCGTGGTCGGCATGATCCTGACCCCGCCGGACATTTTCTCCCAGACCCTGCTGGCCGTGCCGATGTGGATGCTGTTCGAGATCGGCATCCTGTTCAGCAGCCTGATCACCAAGCGTGGCGAACACCCCGACGACCAAGCCGCCGACGACAACGACCAGCCGCCAGCGACCCAGCCGTGAACCTGTTGCTGCTTGAAGAGGCCGACTTTATCGCGGCCGACCGGGTGGTCCTGCGTGACCGGCGCCTGGTGCATATGCAGGACGTCCACCGCGCGACGGTGGGCGACAACCTGCGGGTCGGGCGTATCGGCGGGCTGATGGGCAATGCCCAAGTGCTGCGCCTGGAAGCCCACGAAGCCGAGCTGCAAGTGGCCTTCGACCTGCCGCCGCCGGCCAAACTGCCGCTGACCCTGCTGCTGGCCCTGCCACGCCCGAAAATGCTGCGCCGGGTGCTGCAGACCGTCGCCGCCATGGGCGTGCCGAAGGTGGTGCTGGTCAACAGCTACCGCGTGGAAAAGAGCTTCTGGCAAACCCCCTTCCTGGAGCCCGAGGCGATCCGCGAGCAATTGATCCTCGGCCTGGAACAGGCGCGCGACACAGTGCTACCGGAAATCGTCATCGAAAAACGCTTCAAGCCCTTCGTCGAAGACCGCCTGCCCGCCATGACCGCAGGCACCCTCGGCCTGATCGGCCATCCCGGCGATTACCCGCCGTGCCCGCGCGGTCTGGACGAGCCGGTAACCCTGGCCATCGGCCCGGAAGGCGGCTGGATACCCTACGAGGTCGACCTGCTGAGCAAGGCCGGCTTGCAACCGGTGCAACTGGGTGCGCGCATCCTGCGCGTGGAAACCGCCGTCACCGCCCTGCTCGCCCGGCTGTTCTAGCCACCCATCCCTACAGATTCCTGCTGCGCTGCCGATAACCTTCGAATAAGTCCAAGCCTTGTTCCACGGGAGTTCGCAGCATGCATCGTTGGTTAGCCGAAAAGCTGGGGAATGTCAGCGTCAACCACAAACTGGGCGTAGGCTTTGGCCTGGTGTTGCTCCTCACCTTGTTGATCACCTTCACCGGCTGGACCGGCCTGGGCGATGTGGCCAGCCGCGGCAACAAACTGGGGTATATCTCCAGCCTCAATGTCTTGACCAAAGACCTGCGTATCGCCCGCCTGGACTATGAAATGCGCCGTGGCGAACAAGGCACGGCGGCCGTCAGCGAGCTGCTGAACCGCCTGGACAGCGGCATGAAAACCGCCCGCACGCTGATCGAACAACCTGCCGACATCGCCCTGATCGATGAGCAATTGGCCGCCGTGGAGCAATACAAGCGCGCATTCAGCGATATGGCGCAAGCCGGGGCCAACCGTGAGGATGCGCGCAGCAAGCTGGGCAATACCGCCGACAATGCGGTGCTCAAGGTGACTGAAGTCGAGAAGTCCCTGCTGCAAAGCGACAGCGTCACCCAGTTCAATAGCGTGGTCGACCTGAGCAAGCTGATCCAGCAAGCGCGCTTCCAGGTCCGCGGTTACACCTACAGCGGCAAGGTCGAGGCTGAGCAACCCGCGCTCGACGCCATCGACAACGCGCTGAAGAAGATCACTGAACTGCAAGGCTCATTGCAGGAGCAATACCAGGCCAACCTGCAGCAGGCCAGTGTCTCGCTGCAAGCCTATCGCGCCGCCGTCAGCCAGTTCCGCGATTCCCAGGTGGCCACCGCCGTCGCACTCAAAACCATGAGCGCGCAAGGCGATGTCCTGCTGAACCGCAGCGATAAACTGACGATTTCCCAGACCGCTGTGCGCGACACCGATGCCGCCCAGGCCAAGTACCTGCTCCTGCTGGCCACCGTGCTGGCATTGATCTTTGGCCTGGTGGCCGCCTGGGCGATCACGCGCCAGATCGTCATCCCGCTGAATCAGACCCTCAAAGTGGCCGAGCGTGTTGCCTCCGGCGACCTGAGCCACGACCTGACGTCCACGCGCCAGGACGAACTGGGCCAACTGCAACGCGCCATGCAAAGCATGACCGTAGGCCTGCGCGAATTGATCGGCGGCATCAGCGACGGCGTCACCCAGATCGCCAGCGCCGCCGAGCAATTGTCGTCGGTCACCGAGCAGACCAGCGCCGGGGTCAACAATCAGAAAATCGAGACCGACCAAGTCGCCACGGCCATGAATGAAATGGCCGCGACCGTGCAGGAAGTTGCGCGCAACGCCGAGGAAGCGTCCGAAGCCGCCGTGGCAGCGGACCAGCAGGCCCGCGAAGGCGACAAGGTGGTCGGTGAAGCCATCGCCCAGATCGAACGCCTGGCCACCGAAGTCGGCAACTCCACCGAGGCCATGGGCCATCTCAAGCGCGAAAGCGACAAGATCGGCAGCGTGCTCGACGTGATCAAGTCGGTGGCCCAGCAAACCAACCTGCTGGCGCTGAACGCCGCGATTGAAGCAGCGCGTGCCGGTGAAGCCGGGCGCGGCTTCGCGGTGGTGGCCGATGAAGTGCGCAGCCTGGCCCAGCGCACGCAAAAATCCACGGAAGAGATCGAAGAGCTGATCGTCGGCCTGCAAACGGGCACCCAGCAAGTGGCGACCATCATGGACAACAGCCGTGGGCTGACCGACAGCAGCGTCGAATTGACGCGCCGCGCCGGCAGCGCCCTGGCGAACATCACCCGTACCGTATCGACGATCCAGGCGATGAACTCGCAGATCGCCACCGCCGCCGAGCAACAAAGCGCCGTGGCCGAAGAGATCAACCGCAGCGTGCTGAATGTGCGCGATGTGTCAGAACAGACGTCCTCGGCCAGTGAAGAGACCGCCGCTTCCAGCGCCGAACTGGCGCGCCTGGGCATCTACCTGCAAACCCTGGTCGGACGTTTCCGCATCTGACCGGGCTGGGCGGCGACCCATCCGGGTCGCCGCACTTCAGCATCTTGTGAAATTTCCTACACGCTTATCAGCCCGCCCTCACCCCAAATCGTTTTAGCGTTTGCCTTGTTGCGCAGCGCTTTTTCAGATTTGGAGGTTCATCATGTTTCCTCGGCTGACCCGCTTGCTGGTCAACGCCAGCGTCCGACTCAAACTCGCCCTGGGTTTTGGCCAGGTGCTGGTCCTCAGTTTCATCATCGCCATGACAGGCTGGCAGGCCTTGAATGCCGCACTGTTCCGCTCCAGCAACCTGACGGTGCTGGGCCAACTGGCCGCCGACGCGGAGGCCATGCGCGCCGACCGCATCGTGTACCGAACGCTCACCGACACGGCCAGCCTGGGTAAAATGACGCGGCAGATCGAAAAAATCGACCAGCACCTCGACTACCTGTCAAAACACATGAAAGACCCGACCGACCTGCAACGTCTCGAGGAAGCTGAACGCCTGGTGGCCGCCTTCAAAGCGGTGCTGGTGGAATTGCCGCCGTTGATCGAACAGCGGGAAAACGCCCGGCCGCCGCTGCAAAAAGCCGCCCTGCAAGCCAGCGACACCCTCGCGCAACTGGCCAGCGAACTGCCTGACCAGCAAGACCAGCAGGCGCTCGACGCCATCGAAGATCTGCGCCAGGCCATGGAACAGGCCGAAGATCGCGCGCGCAGCCCCGCCTGGGCCGCCGAGTCGTTGCAGGCCTATGCCGAAGCGGTGGGCAAGGCCCTCGACGCCCTGGACGTCGCTCAAGTCGCCGTCACCAGCCTGCCCGTGGACGCCACCCTGCTCAAAACCGACCTCGCGCAATACCGTGCGCTGCTGACCACGCTCAAGCAGGCACAACTCGACACCGAGACCGTGCAAAACCGCTTTGAACAACAACTCAATCAGTTGCTGGCGCAAAGCGATCTGGTCAGCCAGGGCCAGGCGTTCAAACGCGACCGGGAAGCGCAGCACACCCGAACCCTGCTGATCAGCGTCACCCTTGCCGCCCTGCTGCTGGGGGCCTTGGCGGCCTGGTGGATCGCCCGGCAAATCGCCGTGCCGTTGCGCGAGGCCTTGGCCGTCGCCAACCGCATTGCCGCGGGCGACTTAAGCGAAAACCCCGCCGTGGAGCGCCGCGATGAACTGGGCCAGTTGCAGCAGAGCATGGCGCAGATGATCCGCAACCTGCGTGGCCTGATCAGCGGCATCGGCGACAGCGCCCGGCAAATCGCCAGCGCGGCTATGCAGCTATCCACCGTCACCGAGCAAACCCGCGCCGGGGTCAACAACCAAAAGGACGAAACCGACCAGGTGGCCACGGCCATGAATGAAATGCTCGCCACCGCCCAGGAGGTCGCCCGGCATGCCGAGCAAGCGTCGATCGCGGCGAGCGAAGCCGACCAACAGACCCACCTCGGCGACAAAGTGGTTGCGCAGGCGGTGGAGCAGATCGGCCACCTGGCCAGTGAAATGGCGCTGTCCAGCCGGGCGATGCTGGCGTTGCAGCAGGAGAGCCAACAGATCGGCAGCGTGCTCGACGTGATCAAGTCAGTCTCCCAGCAGACCAACCTGCTGGCCTTGAACGCCGCCATCGAAGCGGCGCGCGCGGGCAGTGCCGGGGAAGGTTTCGCGGTGGTCGCCGATGAAGTGCGCAGCCTGGCCCTACGCACGCAGGAATCGGCCGAGGAAATTGAAGGACTGATCTTGCGTCTGCATACCGGCACCCAGCAGGTGGCGGACATCATGGACAGCAGTCGCAGCCTGACGGACAACAGCGTCAGCCTGACCCGCGACGCCGGCGACGCCCTGGCGGCCATTGCGCGCACGGTGTCGGTCATCCAGGAAATGAACCCGCAGATTGCCGCCGCCGCCGAGGAACAAAGCGCGGTGGCCGAGGAGATCAATCGCAGTGTGTTGAAGGTGCGCGATGTGTCCGAGCAAACCGCCGCCGCCAGTGAAGAAACGGCGGCGGCGAGCGCTCAGTTGAGCCAGTTGAGCCTGGATTTGCAGACACTGGTCGGCAAGTTCAGGCTCTGAGGCTCACAGCACCTGGCGCAGGAAGGCCTGGGCTCGCGGGTCTTTCGGCGCATCGAAGAACTCGGCCGGGGACGCGTCTTCGAGCAGCTTGCCGTGATCGAAGAACAACACCCGGTCCGCCACTTCACGGGCGAAGCCCATTTCGTGGGTGACGCAGACCATGGTCATGCCTTCCAGGGCCAGGGTTTTCATGACGTCGAGCACTTCGCCGACCATTTCCGGGTCGAGGGCCGAGGTGGGCTCGTCGAACAGCATCACCTTGGGCTCCATCGCCAGCGCGCGGGCTATCGCCACCCGCTGCTGCTGGCCGCCGGACAGACGCGAGGGAAACTCGTTGGCCTTTTGCGCGATGCCGACCTTTTCCAGCAACGCCAGGGCCTTGGCTTCACGCTCTTTTTTGCCGCGCTTGCGCACGACTTTCTGCGCCAGGCACAGGTTCTCCAGCACGGTCATGTGGGGGAACAGGTTGAAGTGCTGGAACACCATGCCGACTTCGCGGCGATAGGCGTTCACGTCGGTTTTCGGATCGGCCAGTTGCAGGCCGTCGATGCTCACCGACCCCGAATCGAACTCTTCCAGGCCGTTGAGGCAGCGCAGGAAGGTCGACTTGCCGGAGCCGGACGGGCCGATCACCACCAGCACTTCGCCCTTGGCGACCTGGGTGGTGACGTGGTCCACCGCGCGCACCACATGGCCACGGGTGTCGAAGACTTTTACCAGATCGCGGACTTCAATCACTTTGCGCGAGCCTCCGCTCAAGCCGGCTGGCCATTTTCGACAGCGGCAGGTTGATCAACAGGTACAGGCCTGCCACGCAGAACAGGATTTCAAACGGCGAAAACGAAGTGGTGATGACTTCGCGGCCGCTCTTGAGCAACTCGGTGATCGCGATCACCGACACCAGCGAAGTGTCTTTCACCAGGCTGATAAACTGCCCGGCCAGGGGCGGCAGCACGCGCTTGAACGCCTGCGGCAGCACCACATGGCGCATCGACTGGCTGGCACTCAAGCCCAACGAGCGCGCGGCTTCGTTCTGGCCACGGGTGATCGACTGCACACCAGCGCGGACGATTTCCGCCACATAGGCCCCGGTGAACAGCGACAGCGCGGCGATCCCGGCAAACTCCCGGGACAGGTTGAGCACCGTGCCGATAAAGAAATAGAAGATGAAAATCTGCACCAACAGCGGCGTGCCGCGCACCAGTTCGACGTAGATCGTCGACAGATCGCGCAAGGTCGGGTTGCTGGACAGCCGGCACAGGCCCGTCGCCAGACCAATCGCCAAACCCAGCACGCCGGACACGAAGGACAGCCACAAGGTGGTCCACAAGCCCCACATCAACGGGCCCAGCGCCCACTGCCGGGTCACGCCCACTACATCGCCTTCCGCCACGTCATCGCCGCGCGCCACTTTCAGGCTGTTGTCGGCCACGCTGAGCTTTTGCTCCGTGCCCGCGTCGTTGCGCAGGGTGACTTCGGCCACATCGCCTTTGCGCACCAGCTCGACAACGGTGGAGATATCCGCCGCGCGCTGCGATGTTTCGGCCTGATAGGCGAAATATTGCGGTACGCGGTTCCAGCGCCATTCGTAGGACATCAGCGACGTGGCGTAGTACAAGGCGCCCGCCAGGCCGACGAGCACGACCACGGTCAGCAGGTGCCAGGGCCATTGGGCTTTTTTCTGTTTCATTACTCAACATCCAAAAGGGTCGGGTAAGCCCCCACCTTTGTGGCGGGCGGTCTTGCCCTAATGCCATTCAGTCAAGGCATTTTGTAGGAGCGAGCTTGCTCGCGAAAAACTCAAAGACACCGCGTTTATTCAGCAAGCCAGCGTTATCGTTGACGGCCTTCGCGAGCAAGCTCGCTCCTACAGAAAGCAGGAGCCATAGGAGCCGGCGTTATTCCATGTCCTTGAGCCACTCGGAGCTCTTGAACCACTTGTCATGGATGCGATCGTAGGTGCCGTCGTTCTTGATCTGGTGCAGGAAGTTGTTGATGAAGTTGATGCTGTCGTAATCGCCTTTCTTCAGACCGAAGGCCAGCGGTTCAAAGGTAAAGGGTTCTTCGAGGAACACCAGCTTGCCATTACCGACTTTCTTCTCGGCGACGACGTTGTACGGTGCGTCATACACAAAGGCATCGGCCTTGCCGTTGACCACGTCCAGCACGCCTTCCTGTTCGTTGTCGTAGCCGTGGTACTTGGCCTTGGAGATCAGCTTCTTGGCGACCATCTCGCCGGTGGTGCCGAGCTTGGAGGTCAGGCGGTATTTCTCGTCGTTCAGGTCTTTGTAGGACTTGATGGTGCCTTCCAGGTCCTTGCGGATCAGCAGGGTCTGGCCAACCACGATGAACGGTTCGCTGAAGTTCAGGCGCAGGTTGCGTTCCTGGGTCAGGGTCATGCCGCTGCCGATCATGTCGAACTTGCCGGTGAGGAAGGCCGGGATGATGCCGTCGTAGCCGGTGGACACCAGCTCCAGCTTGACGCCCATGGACTTGGCCATGGCCTTGAGGATGTCGACTTCGAAGCCGATGATTTCACCACGCTTGTCGGTCATTTCGAATGGCATGTAGGTCGGGTCCATACCGACTTTCAGCGTGCCGCGCTTGACCGCATCATCGATGGCCCCGGCCTGAGCCACATTGGCCGCGACCAGCGCGGTGACGCCGAGCAGCAGCATCGAAAGATACTTTTTCATCATCAAGTCCCCTGAACGATTCTTATGAAGTCGGCGCGCAAAAAGGGCCGCACCATTTCGGGGTGCGATCCTAACCCACTCGCTGCCCGGTACAAAGGTTTCACCGGTAATAGTTGTCGAGGTATGTCGGAATAGCCCTACAGCACTGCGGCAAAGCGCAGACGTAGACACTTCATTGTTGGGCGAGGGCAATTGATTGATGTGTAAGTAGGTATGACTTTCAGTCGACCTCGGCCATCCAGTCGGTGTCCTTGAACCACTTGTCGTACAGCCGATCGTAGGTGCCGTCCTGGGCCACTTGGTTGAGGAAATGGTTGATCCAGTTCAGGCTGTCGTAATCGCCTTTTTTCAGGCCGAACGCCAGGGGCTCGTAGGTGAAGGGTTGCTCCAGCGCCAGCAATGCCTGGTTTTCCGGCCGGGTCATGGCGATCAGGTTGTAAGGCGCATCATGAATAAACGCATCGGCCACCCCGCTCACCACCTGGCGCACCCCTTCCTCCGGCGTGGCGAAACTGCTGAGCCGAGCCGCCCCCAGAAACCGCTGCGCCGCCGCCTGCGCGGTAGTGCCTTCGGTGGTGGCGATGCGGTAGCCGGCCTCGTCCAGGTCTTCAATGCTGGCGACCTTGCCGGCCAGGCGCGGGTGCAGCAACACCGTTTGGCCGACCACGATAAACGAGTCGCTGAAATTCAGCTTGAGGTTGCGCTCCTGCGTGACGGTCATGCCGCTGCCGATCAGATCGAATTTCCTCGCCATCAGCCCCGACAGCAACTCGGTGTACGGCACCGCCACCAGCTCAAGCTCGACCCCCAGGGCGCGGCTCATCGCGTGCAGCAAGTCGACTTCAAAACCGACGATACGCCCCTGTTTATCGGTCATCTCAAACGGCACGTAAGTGGGCGTGGTGCCGACTTTCAGCACGCCACGCCGAACGGCGTCGTCCAGCGCGCCGGCCTGCACCAGAGCACCGTGAATCAATGCGACAGCGCCCATCAGCAATGCCGAACAATACCTTTTGATCATGAATCCCCCTGTGCTCGAGTCAAATTTCGGGGGGCGATGCTAACTCAGACACAGGCACGGCAATACGCCTCGAACCAGGGACTTTTGTTTCGAAATAACAAGGAGTTAGAGCACAAAGGAAGAGACGGGAAACGCTGTAGGACCAGCGCTTCAAGCGCCCCCGAGGAGAACCCTCGGGGGCGTCTGAATCAGGCCGGTTGAGCCTGGGACGACAACGGTTGCAACGGCAGCAATGGCGCGTGCGGGTCGGACTTGAAGGACTGACGCCAGGCGCCCAGCCACTCGGCATGCCCTTCGCTCCAGACCTGCTCGTGCAGGCGGGCCAGGGCCACCGGGTCACTGAGCAGGGCCAGGCGTTCGGCGTTGTTGAGGCCGGTCGGGCCGACTTTCAACGCATAGCGCACGCGCTCGCCACGCAGGTACTCGATCGGCTCCGCCTCACGGTGACGCGAGGTCGCCAGGGCGCAGGCCAGGGCGTTCTGCTGCGGGTCGACCACCGAACGCACGAACCCGTCATTGAGGGCGTGCCAGCGGTTTTCGTGGGTGTACTTCTCGGTCGACAGCAGCGCCTGCGGCGGATTGTATTCCTCAGGGATCAGGAACAGGCTCTCGTCACGGGACTTGAGGCCCAGCTTGACCCGGCTGGAAATCACCGACACCGGGATCGACAGCATCAACGAACCGACGATCGGGACCAGCCACCACAGGAAGCTCGGGTTCAACCACACCACCAGCAGCGCCCAGAGGAAGCCGAGCAAGGTTTGCGGACCGTGGCGCTTGACCGCTTCACCCCAGGGGGTGGAGTCGTCGTCACGCTGCGGCGAATTCCAGGTCGCGGCCCAGCCGAGGAACGCGGCGAGGACGAAGCGGGTGTGGAAGATCATCCGCACCGGCGCCAGCAGCATGGAGAACAGCATCTCCAGCAGCATCGACATTGTCACCTTGAACTTGCCACCGAACTCTTTCGCGCCCTTGGCCCAGATCAGGATGACGCTCAGCAACTTCGGCAGGAACAGCAGCACGACGGTGGTGGAGAACAGCGCCACCGCCTTGTCCGGATGCCATTGCGGCCACAGCGGGTACAACTGGCGCGGCGCCATGAAGTACTGCGGCTCCATCAAGGTGTTCACCGCCAGCAACGCCGTCGACAGCACCAGGAAGAAGAACCACAACGGGGCCGACAGGTAGGACATCACACCGGTGAGGAACACCGCACGGTGAACCGGGTGCATGCCCTTGACCAGGAACAGGCGGAAGTTCATCAGGTTGCCGTGGCACCAGCGACGGTCGCGCTTGAGTTCGTCCAGCAGGTTCGGCGGCAGTTCTTCGTAGCTGCCCGGCAGGTCGTAGGCAATCCACACGCCCCAGCCGGCACGGCGCATCAGCGCGGCTTCGACGAAGTCGTGGGAGAGGATCGCACCGGCGAACGCGCCTTTACCCGGCAACGGCGCGAGGGCGCAGTGCTCGATAAACGGCTTCATGCGGATGATTGCGTTGTGACCCCAATAGTGGGATTCACCCAGCTGCCAGAAGTGCAGGCCGGCGGTGAACAGCGGGCCGTACACGCGGGTGGCGAACTGCTGCATGCGCGCATACAGGGTGTCCATGCCCGACGCCCGTGGCGCGGTCTGGATAATCCCGGCATCCGGCGTGGCTTCCATCAGGCGCACCAGGCTGGTCAGGCATTCGCCGCTCATCACGCTGTCGGCGTCGAGAACGACCATGTACTTGTAGTCACCGCCCCAGCGACGGCAGAAGTCGTCGAGGTTGCCGCTCTTGCGTTTGACACGACGGCGACGGCGGCGATAGAAGATCTTGCCGAAGCCACCGGCTTCGCGGCACACGTCGAGCCAGGCTTGCTGTTCGGCGATGCAGATGTCGGCGTCGTTACTGTCGCTGAGCACGAAGAAGTCGAAGCGGTCCAGGTCACCGGTCGCCGCGACCGACTCGAACGTCGCGCGCAGGCCAGCGAATACGCGGGGCACGTCTTCGTTGCAGATCGGCATCACCAGCGCGGTGCGCGCATTCTTCGGAATCGGCTCGTGGCCGGCACTTTTACCGGAGATCCGGTACTTGTCGTGGCCGGTCAGCAGCTCGAGGAAGCCCATCAACGCGGTCCAGAAACCGGCCGACACCCAGCAGAACAAGATCCCGAACATGATCAGGATGCTGGTTTGCAGGGCGTATGGCAGCACTTGGGTCGCGGTCTGCAGCAAGGTCTGGTTGCGGATCTCGTCGAAGTCGACCAGCGACCAGCCCTGGTACGGCATGATGCCTTTCATGTACCAGCCGGCCACGATGGTCTGGCCGAGCATCAACACCAGCAGGATATAGCGACGGATCGAACCGACCGTGCGCCAGCGCGCCGCCGGCAGCACGCGTTCGTCTTTCGGCGGCTTCGGCGGGTTGGTCCGGCCGGTCAGCCGGCGCCAGCCGCGCACCAGGATATTGGTGCGCCACGGCTCCGGTACCACCTTGGTCCGACGAATCGGCGGCGTCGCCTTGAGGCACACCCGGCCGCTGGCGTCGAGCGCCAGCATTTCGGCGTCCTCCAGCTCTTCGGCCGTGCTGAGGGTCAACCGGCGGCCAACCGACGCCTGGGCGGCGTCGACCGGCGCATCGAACGCCTTGGACGACAAACGTTCGTGCAGTTCGCTGAAGGATGTGCAGCCCGCCAGTTCGGCGCGCTGCTCTGCGGTCATCGGCAGATGCGCCAGGTACTCGGACAGAGTCTCTGGCTGGACTTGAGAATTACTCATCGGCAGGCAACTGATAGCTCCAGGTTTCGGTCAGGACTTGCTCGGTCTTGATCGGCTCCGGTGTGGCTGGGGCAGCTTCTGGCTGCTTGGCTTCCTTGTCTTTGGCGTCTTTCTTGGCTTGTTTCTCGTGCTGCTTGGCCAAAACCTTGTCAGCCTTGAGCACTTGGGTCGAGACCTTCTCGGGCTCAGGCTGCACGATGTCCTGGACCAGGGCCGCACGCATTTCGGTCGGCTTGCTTGCGTCCTTGATCTTCATGCGCAGGGTCAGGCGCCAGCCTTTGGTGTGCTCGTTGTAACGCACGCTGTTTTCCACTAGCTCGGCGTTGTCACCCACGCTCACCTGGCTGCGCACCGGGGCGTCCGGCAGCAGTTTCTTCAGGGCCGGGCCTTCGAAGTCCACCAGGTACGCGACGCTGCCATCCGGCTGACGGATCAGGTTGGACTGCTTCACGTCGCCGGTGGAACGCAGGGTCTGCTTGACCCAGGCGCTGTCCGGCGAATGGAACGCGGCGTCGTCCAGGGTCCAGTGCAGGCGGTAGGCAACATCCAGCGGCTGGCCGACTTCCGGCAGTTTTTCCGGGCTCCAGAAGGCAACGATGTTGTCGTTGGTTTCGTCGGCGGTCGGGATCTCTACCAGGTCGACGGAACCCTTGCCCCAGTCGCCTTCAGGCTCGATCCAGGCGCTTGGGCGCTTGTCGTAGTTGTCGTCCAGGTCTTCGTAGTGGCTGAAGTTGCGACCGCGTTGCAGCAGGCCGAAACCACGTGGGTTTTCCACGGTGAAGTTGCTGACCGACAAGTGTTTAGGGTTGTTCAGCGGGCGCCAGATCCACTCGCCATTGCCGGCATGGATCGACAGGCCGCTGGAATCATGCAGCTCGCGACGGTAGTTGAGGACCTTGGACGGCTGGTTCGCGCCGAACAGGAACATCGAGGTCAACGGGGCAACGCCCAGCTTGCTGACCTTGTCGCGTAGGAACATCTGGGACTTGACGTCGACCACGGTGTCGGTGCCAGGGCGCAGGATCAGGCGATAGGCGCCGGTGGCGCGCGGCGAATCGAGCAGGGCGAAGATCACCAGATGCTTGTCACCCGGCTTCGGACGCTCGATCCAGAACTCGGTGAAACGCGGGAATTCTTCGCCGGACGGCAGCGCGGTATCGATCGCCATGCCACGGGCGGACAGGCCATACACTTGGTCCTTGCCCACGACGCGGAAATAGCTGGCGCCGAGCATGGTCATGATTTCGTCTTGCTTGTCGCCCTTGTTGATCGGGAACAGCACGCGGAAACCGGCATAACCCAGCTGCTCAGTGGCCTTGGGATCAAATTTGACGTCGCCGAAATCGAAGCGCGTCGGGTCGTATTTGATTTCCTGGACGCTGTCGGCGGTGACTTCGTTGATCTTCACCGGTGTATCGAAGTGCATACCCTGGTGATAGAAGGACAGCTTGAACGGGGTGTTCTGATCAGCCCACTCGGCTTTTTCGTTGCGGAAACGAATCTTCTGGTAGTCAGCGAACTTCATTTCGCGGAATTCGTTCGGCAGATTGCTGCGCGGAGCTTCGTATTTCTGCCCGGCCAGCTCTTTCGCCTTGGCCGACACATCATCCAGACTGAATGCCCACAGTTGACCCGCGCCGAACAGGCAAAACAGGGCGGAGCCCGTCACCAGTGCGTTTCGTAACCGTTTGGCAGACAATTTTGGTGCATTACAGGGACTAACAATCACGAGCAACCCTCGCCGAAAACAGATCAAAAAACCAACGGCCAGCTATCTATATGCCAGGTTGGCGAGCATTGTTCCGACTCCCCTGAGGCAAAATGATTCCCCTGAGGCTGTCGGACAAGTCTCTACCTAAGTCAAAAATGGACCAATCAACGCTGATCCCCGTAGCGCGCGATTATCTAGTAGCCCGCGAGACAACGCATCAGGGACAACGAAGTATTTGTAGCGAAACCCTGCGTTTTTAGGCATTAACGTCGTTTTTAATACATTCATGTCTGTAGGAGGAAGGTCACAGGGCCATCATTGACCAAATGAACCTGCATATCCGCACCAAAACGCCCTGACGCCACCTTGCCATGCAATTGTTGCGCTTGTAACAGCAAGTGCGCAAAAAGTGCCGCCCCCAGGGCCGGCGGCGCGGCGGTAGAGAAACTTGGCCGCAGCCCGCTTTTGGTATCCGCCGCCAGGGTGAACTGCGACACCAGCAGCAAACCGCCGTCGATATCCTTGAGCGACAAGTTCATCTTGCCATCGTCGTCGCTGAACACCCGATAGTTAAGCAGTTTGTGCAGCAGTTTGTCGGCGCTCTCGACAGTATCCCCCGGTTCGACGGCCACCAGCACCAGCAAACCCTGGTCGACCGCCCCCACGATTTCGCCCGCGACCTCGACCCGGGCGCCGCGCACCCGTTGCAACAGGCCCTTCATGCTTCTTCAGGCGGCAAGTCCAGCAGACGACGCGCCATCTCGCCGGTCGCGCGCACCAAGGCATCGGTGATGCCCGGCTCGGACGCCGCATGGCCCGCCTCGCGGATCACCTGCAGTTCACTGTTCGGCCAGGCTTGATGCAGCTCCCACGCGTTATCCAGCGGACAGATCATATCGTAGCGGCCGTGGATGATTACGCCAGGCAGATGGGCGATCTTGTGCATGTCGCGAATCAGCTGGTCGGGTTCCAGGAAGGAATTATTGGTGAAGTAGTGGCACTCGATGCGGGCAATCGACAGCGCACGCTGGGGCTCGGCGAAACGCTCGATCAACTGCGGGTTCGGGCACAGGCCCAACATGCGCCCTTCCCAGGTGGACCAGGCCTTGGCGGCGTGCATCTGGGCAATCTGGTCGTTGCCGGTCAGGCGCTTGTGGTACGCGGTGAGCAGGTCGTGGCGCTCGTCCAGGGGGATCGGCGCAAGGTAATCCTGCCAGTAATCCGGGAACAGGCGGCTGGCGCCTTCCTGGTAAAACCAGCGGATGTCCTGGGGCCTGGCCAGGAAAATCCCGCGCACGATCAGGCCATGCACGCGCTCGGGATGGGTTTGCGCGTAGGCCAGCGCCAGGGTCGAACCCCAGGAGCCGCCGAACAACACCCATTTGTCGATGCCCAGGTACTCGCGAATGCGCTCGAGGTCGGCGACCAGGTCCCAGGTGGTGTTGTTTTCCAGGCTGGCGCGGGGAGAGGAACGCCCGCAGCCCCGCTGGTCAAAGGTGACGATGTGGTACAGGTTCGGATCGAAATAGCAGCGGCTGTTGGCGTCGCAACCGGAACCAGGGCCACCATGGATGAATACGACAGGCAAGCCTTCGGGGGAGCCACTTTCATCGACATACAGGGTGTGGGTGTCATCGACGGCCAGATCGTGCCGGGCGTAGGGTTTGATCTGCGGGTACCAAGTCTGCATTGCGCGCTCCGTAGGGGGTCGGGTTCATCCCTGGGGGGACGTCTTTTATTTTGCCGTCTGGCACTATAAACCCGAATTGTGCAATGAGCATGTCCTTGAGCACTTAGACCTGTGTCAGCAGTTCGCTACCCAGGTAAGCCAATAGGCCGTTGTAGAGCCGGTCGCCCTCCTCCACCTCGCTCTGCGCCCGCAAACAGCCATGGACCAGACTTTGGCCGCAGTACAGCAGCGCGTTCACGCCCGCCGCGTGCAGGTGCTTGGCATACAAGTGGAGAGTTTGGCCGATCAACCTCAGGAGCATTCCTACAAGCGCATCGGAAAGTCTCACCTGAGCAATACCGCCACTGCGTGATTTGATCCGGGTCTTTTTCAGACACGGATCGTTACGCATGACCGACACGCCTTGGGCCGCCCGCGAGGGCGATGCGCTTCTGCACAGTTCCATGCTGGCCGACGTTTTAGGCGGAGTCCTGGAGATTGCCGCCAACGTGGCCGTGACCGCATTGGCGACAGCGGCGGTGGTTGCCGCGGCGGGTGTAACCGTGGCGACTGGCGGTCTCGGCTGCGTGGTACTCGGCGCCGTGGTGGGTGCGGTGGTCGGCGTCGGCATGAGCAAAACCGGCGCGGATAAAGGCCTCTCACGATTATGTGAGTATTTCGCCAATGCCCTGTTTCCTCCCGTCATCGACGCCTTCATCAGCAGCGGTTCGCCCAACGTATTCATCAACGGTAAACCCGCTGCGCGGGCGGCTGGCAAAATCTCGGATGTGATCGCAGCGCCAGGTGGTGAGCCTTCTTATCTGGATATCGCTGAAGGGTTTTTCTCTCAGCTATGGCGCCCAACGGTGGCCTCTCCGGTGGCGGGCGCTGCGCCTTGTCCTGGCGATAAAGTCGACTGCCATAAACACGCGCCGATGCCAGAGCAATACATGGCCGAGGGTTCCAGTCGCGTATTTATCAACGGCCAGCCCGCCGTGCGCAGTGGTGATCGGAGCACCTGCGAGGCCAAGGTTGGGACGGTACAGATTTCGCCGAATGTGATCATCGGCGGAGCGCCCGTGGTGGTTCGCGAGATTCGCAGCGGCAAGACGCCCGGTGTCGGGCTGGCGGTGACGGCGCTGCTGACGTTGCGCGGCGGTGGCGCGAAGTTCTTCAGCACGTTGCCGTGCATGGTCGTGGGCGGGCTGGTGTCGTGGGGCAGCAGTCAGGTGAGCAATGCCATCACCTCGGCGGTCGTGGGTTCGCCCAACCCGGTACACAGCGCCACGGGCGCGAAAGTTCTCGACGGTGAAGACGACTTGGACTTCGCCCTGCCAGGCCTGTTGCCTATCGAGTGGCAGCGCTACTACAGCAGCCGGGATGAACGCCGCGATGGCCTGTTCGGCGCCGGTTGGAGTGTGATCTACGAAGTCTTCGTCGAGATGGGTGGGCTTCCTGAGGGCGGCGAGCGCCTGGTCTACACCGACGAGCAGGCCCGGCAGATCGACATGGGCGTGATCCCCTTGGGCGGCGCGGTGTTCAGCGCGGGCGAAGGCCTGAGCGTGCGGCGCCATGCCGACGGGCAGTTGCTGATTGAAAGCGTCGACGGGCTCTATCGGCTGTTCGAACCAACGCCCGGCAACCCGTCGCACCTGCGCTTGAGCCAATTAGGGGACCGCAACGACAACCGCATCCTCCTCGACTATGACGCCCAAGGTCGGCTGAGCCGGTTACGCGATTCCCTCAATGATGTGCGAATCGAACTCGGCTACAAACTCGGCCGGCTCGAGCAGATTGAACGGCTGTTCGCCGACCACAGCCGCGAAACCCTAGTCAGCTATGCCTATGACGCTCATGGCGACCTGGCCGAAGTTCGCGATACTGCCGGGCATCTACAGCGCCGCTTTGCCTACGACAGCGGCCAGCGCATGGTCGAGCACCAACGACCTACCGGGCTGCGTTGCTATTACCAATGGGCCTGTGTGGACGACTACGAATGGCGCGTAGTCCGACACTGGACCGACGAGGGCGACGACTACCAGTTCGACTATGACCTACAAGCTGGGATCACGCGGATTACCGATGGCTTGCAACGGGTCAGCACCCGCCAATGGAATCCGCAGTACCAGATCACCGAATACACCGACAACCTCGGCCAAACCTGGCAATTCGAATGGAATGACGAGCGCCAGTTGCTCGGTGCCACCGATCCTCAGGGCGGTCAGTGGAAGTTCGGTTACGACGAGTCCGGCAACCTGTGCGAGACGCAAGATCCGTTGGGGCGGATCGAATCCACCGTGTGGCTGGAGCATTGGTCGCTGCCGTTGGTGGAAACCGATGCCGCCGGACAGGCCTGGCAATACCGGTACGACCCGCGCGGCAACTGCGTCAGCGAAATCGATCCACTTGGTCAGACAACGCGCTATCGATACGACCGCTTCGGCCAAGCAGTGGAAATCATCGACGCCACCGGCAAAAGTAAAAAGCTGCGCTGGAACCCGTTCGGGCAACTGGTCGAGCATGTCGATTGCTCAGGCTACCCCACGCGCTTTCGCTACGACGAGCGCGGCTATTTGCACGTCATCACCGACGCCCTCGGCGAACGCACTCAATTCAGCTATGACGCCAACGGGCGTTTACTCAACAGCCAACTGCCGGACGGGCGCACCGAGCAATATCAGCGCGATGCCAGCGGTCAGTTGGTGGGCTATACCGATCCCGCCGGGCACACCACGCTCTACCAGCACAACCGTCGCGGCCAGGTACGCCAGCGCACCGACGCCCATGGACGACAGGTGCAACTGGGCTATGACAGCTACGGGCGACTGCAAGCGCTGACCAACGAGAACGGCGAACGTTATCGGTTTGCCTGGGATGCCGGGGATCGGTTGACCGAGCAACAAGATCTTGACGGCAGCGCCAAGCGCTACGACTACGACCGGCTGGATAACATCACGGCAGTGACCGCCGCTGCGGCGCCCTATGGCAATGGCTTGGCGATAGTTCCCGAGGATCCACCGGCCCCCATCATTCATCGGCTGGAGCGCGATGCGGTTGGCCGGTTGATTGCCAAGACCACCGACGATGGCCGCACCCACTACAGCTACGACGCGGTAGACCAGCTAACAGCGGTCACCTTCACCGACTTGCAGGGCAATACCCAGGCACTTTGTTTCGCTTACGACGCCCTTGGCCAGTTGCTTGCCGAACAGAGTTCAGCGGGCACTCTGCACCACCACTACGACGAACTCGGCAACCTGATCCAAACGCAACTGCCCGACGGCCGCTGGCTCAATCGCCTGTACTACGGCAGCGGCCACCTGCACCAGATCAACCTCGACGGCCACGTCATCAGCGACTTCGAACGCGACCGTCTACACCGCGAAGTGCTGCGCACCCAAGGCCAACTCAGCACCCGCAGCGAATACGACCGCAGCGGCCGCCTGCGCGCCCGCCAGCGCCGCCACGCCAGCCAGCCCTCGTTGATGCCGGCGGCCGCGCAAAAGCACTTCGAGTACGACCCCGCCAACAACCTGATCAGCCGCCGGGAAGACGAACACCTCGAACTGCTGCACTACGACGCCACCGGCCGGATTATCGCTACCCAGGACAACACTCAAGGTCAGCGCGAAACCTTCGCCTACGACGCCGCCGCCAACCTGCTCGACGGCCCGCAACCCGGCGCCGGGCTGGTGGTGCATAACAAACTGCTGACCTACCAGGACAAGCGTTACCGCTACGACGGCTTCGGCCGAATGATCGAAAAGCGCAGCGCCAAACGCGGCGTACAGCGCTTTGCCTACGATGCTGAACACCGCTTGATCCAAGTGCGCAGCCAAAAAGGCGAGCGAGAAACGGTTGTGAACATGACCTACGACCCGCTCGGTCGACGCATCACTAAAACCGAACACGACAGCCGGGGTTATGCGCTGGGAGAAACCCGCTTCACCTGGGATGGCCTGCGCCTGCTGCAGGAGCATCGGCATAGTCAAACCAGCCTGTATCTCTATGAGGACGATGGCTACACGCCGCTGGCCCGGATTGATGGCGTGGGCGAACACCAGAGCGTGCGCTATTACCACAACGACTTGAATGGGTTGCCGGAGCAACTGACGGAAGCTGATGGGGAAACGGTGTGGCGGGCGACTTATCGGGTGTGGGGGAACACGGCAGAAGAGGTGCGTGAGCCTTACTACATTGAAGAGCAGAACCTGCGGTTTCAGGGGCAGTATCTGGATCGGGAGACGGGGCTGCACTACAACACGTTCAGGTTTTATGATCCGGATATCGGACGATTCACCACGCCTGACCCGATCGGGTTAGCGGGCGGATTGAATCTATATCAATATGCTCCGAACCCTTTCGGGTGGGTCGATCCCAAAGGATTGGCGTGCAGTACCTACAAGGGAAAACTGAATCAAAAAGCATCGCAGATGCACGCACTAACTAAAGGTTCAAAAGAGTGGAAGCAAGCGGTTGCAGATAGCAAGATGGCTATGGCAAATGGGGGGAAATTTCAAGTTAAGGTGAAATCAAGCTCAGATGCAAAATTTTTCTTGAAAGAATCGCAAGGCAATATGAACCGTTACAAGGCTCATACCCAAAGCGCCCGCGCCGACGGTGTAGCAAAATACCCAAAAGGTTACGAGCAGCATATGGCTCCAGAGGGCGGCTTCGGGGATACACCTCACATCAAGTGGTATAAAAATGGAGGGGATGGTCATATTTTTTATGACATCCCAAACTAAAATGAAAAACAGCTATCGCTTTGAAAAACTTATAAAGTCGGAATTGGGCCCAACCGAAAGTAGGGAAGATATCTACTCAATGATGCAAAAGCCGATACTGTACGGGGATATGGTAAAAATTTTCGACTCGCTTGCAGATATGAAGTCATATTTAAATTCGGACTGCTACTACGTGGCACATAATTTAACCGCACGCAAAGGAAAAAAAACAATCTTCAAAGGAAGGTTGTATAAAGCAAAAAAGGACGACTTGTTGAATTTTATTTTTGAGGCCATAGATTCAGATGAATTGAGGGAGTTATTAATTTCTCCAATCCAAGCACATCAAAAGAGAAAAGTATTCTACTGCTCGGAAGATGTATTTTACATGTACACAGAAAAACAAGTCTAGACTGGGGCAGTATCTGGATCGGGAGACGGGGTTGCACTTCAATACGTTCAGGTTTTATGACCCGGATGTGGGGCGGTTTACGACGCCGGATCCGATTGGGTTGATGGGGGGGATTAACCTCTATGCCTATGCAAAAATCCAATCGAATGGGTAGCCCCCCTCGGGCCAACTTGCATTAAAGCCTTTAATAGAGGGAGAAACATTTCTAAAAAATGGACGAGCAAGCTTTCCGGCAAAACGCCTCAGTGACCACTACACAGCAAGTTGAAGCGTCGTTATTGAAAAAAGGCTATACCAAAAGCATCACAAATTTGAACACCAACAAGACTCAGCACACCCAAGTTACTAGGACGACAAAACCCGGAAACAAGGATGTCCTGGACTACCATCCGGGCGGAGGCGTCCACCAACCCAGCTACTGGAAAGTCTACCGGAATGGGGAAGTCCAAGGACGCGTAGTTCCAACAGATTTTGTAAAGTACGAAAAAATTGTCGATAGTCCAGTTTTTGTAGACGGGGCATTAGTGAATGCTCCGAAATAGAGATAGTTATGAATTTGACTAACGTAATAGTGCCAAAAGTTTCGATCGGCGGAATAGCCATTGGAGAAAGCATTACACAAGTACAAGCACGTCTGTCAGATAAGTACAAAACCCATAACAGCCCCGATTCATTCACCATCGACAACGGGTTTATTACGGCGTATCACGGCGTCGATGGCGTCATTTCTGCTATCTCTTGCAATACTGCTTTCAAGGGTAATTATGAAAATATGCTATGGCCGGGAATGACTGTAGCCGATGTCCTAAGGCTCTCCAAAGAGCAAGTGGCGTGGGCGGGTTTCGTACAAATTGACCAAGTCAACGGCATAGGCCTCTCGCTGCCGGAGGAATACGATGACTTCGATTCGTTGACCGATCATTTTGATCTCGACTTTGTATTTAGTGAGCTTTGGGTTTATGACTTTTAGAATCGTGGTCGCCCTCGCGCTGGCCGGGGCTCAACCGGCCTTTGGGATCAGTCCTACAATTCACTCAGAAATGACCGATGACGACCGCACCGAATACGTCTACGACCCACTGGGCCAACTGCTCACCGAACAAAGCGCCGCTGGCAACCTAAACCATCACTACGACGAACTCGCAACCTGATCCAGACCCACACCGCCAACTCCTCACTACGACGCCACCGGTCGTGTTGATAGGGGGCTGACCCTGAAGGCTCCAACAACCCATCTTCTCGCAGCGGACGAAGTCTGACCGTAGAAGCAGCAAGATCATCAACATGGCATCTCAGCGCCATTTCAAAAAACGTTTTACGTTTCGCCACTTAGTACGCTTGAGATTTACATCAAGTAACTGAGAGACCTGCTGCAAGAACTGTTGATTACTACAGCCAAAATACTGCTCGGAAAAGCAAAGCTCATAGTCAAACGGAGCGGCGTTTTTCAGGCCCGTAGCGGTGAGGTTTGCTTTCAGGTAGCGTCCAATATCTCTTTTGAGCATAAAAGATGCGAAGCGTGATCGGCTATCAACATACCCCTTCACAATATCCGAAAGCGCCGTAGGCGCGACGTTTGACTCGGCGTCGACGAGCCATGCGCCTACGCCATCTGCCACTTCACCATACATGAAGCTTTCTAGATACCCGTAAGCCATTGACTGCCTCAAAGGATTGGGAACGCCGTCAAAATATACATGGGCATATTGTTGAATTCTGCATATTTTATGACCACTCGCACTTTAGTCATCTCAATGACGGTTGCAGGCGATCGTGGGCGAATGCCCCAACCCACGATTTGACCAAGATCCGCCTCAAGGGTGTATACACTTGAGCGCATCTTAACTTTCGACATGAAGATTACTTTGAGTTTGTTCCTTTGCAATACCTGACTGACAGCCCATTCTGCCTTCTCAGCATTACCGAACGTGGAAATGCTCTCGGCCCCAGGCATTTTCAGCGCCCTCTTTTGCAAAAACTCAAGTGGCTTGTCGACATGAACGCTATAGGCATGTCCGCCCCCGAGACTCTTAGGTGCATGCAACGGTCGCTCACTGACGTTCAGTGTCATCCGCCCTGCTCGGATGGAGGAAACTCTGAAAGCGTTGTAGAGATTAGCAACGGAGAGCGGAACGGCGAACTCCATAGCCAATCCCATCCCCTGCCCCACTTGCGCAGACGCGCCTAAGCCGTTTGCCATTGCCTGACCAGATTTATAGGCATAAGAGTCAACGGTAAGGCCTGTTAGCAATTGGGCGCTGCCCGCTGCCAATTGGTCGGCAGCGTGAATGCCCATGGCAGCACATCCCACCTTAGTGATCATCGTAGGTTCGGGTATTGCACAGAGCACGCCAGCTCCTCCCAACTCGATAATCCCACCAACAATACGCAAACCTCCAAATATACGATTAGTCGCAATTTCAGTGGCACTCAAAGATTCACGCTCCAAAATTGCTGCCATCTGCACTTGGCTTATGACAACACTAAACTCTCCTTCTTGAGACACCTAAGTCCTACCTTGCTATCAACGATGCGGGGACGCAGATTAGCAAGAGGCTTTAATGCCTTAGCGCTCGCGTTATTAATAAAGACGCGGACTACGTAGGCAGTAGCAAACCGCCTACATTTTATCCAGGAGAGACCGCAACCATTGCACCACCTGGTTCCTACGATACGTCTATAGACCACCTACTTCAGCAGTAACGCTTCTGCCCCCACCCCAGAAAACCGTCCAACAACTGCTTCAACACCCCCCGCGTCGGCCCCGCCAGATCCGCGCGATAACGGAACGGCTCGAACTCTTCCATATACGTGCTCTGGCACAACTCCAACTGCACGGCATGAATGTTCTGCGCCGGGTTGCCGTAATGCCGGGTGATATGCCCGCCCTTGAAGCGTCCGTTGAGCACATGGGTGTACTGCGGATGCGCGGCGCAGATGGCTTCCAGTTGGCTGGCCAGCCCAGGGTCGCAGGCGGCGTTGTTGAAGGTGCCGAGGTTGAAGTCCGGCAGTTTGCCGTCGAACAGGTGCGGGATCACCGAGCGGATCGAATGTGCGTCGAACAACAGTGCGTAGCCGAATTCGGCCTTGAGCCGCGCCAGTTCGTCTTGCAGGGTGCGGTGATACGGCATCCAGATCTGCTCGAGGTAGGTGGCGCGCTCTTCCCTGGATGGCGCCAGGCCTTCGCGGAACAATGGCACACCATCGAACAGGATCGACGGGTACAAACCAGTGGTGGCGCCGGCGTACAGCGGCGTGTCGTCGGAGGGCCGGTTCAGGTCGATGACAAACCGCGAGTACTCCGCCGCCAGGGTGCTGGCGCCGAGTTCTTCGGCAAAGTCATACAGCGTGGGGATATGCCAATCGGTGTCCGGCAGGCTTTGTGCCTCGGGGATCAGCCCGGCCTGCACGGCAGGCGTCAGGCGCAGGCCGGCGTGGGGCATGCTGATCAGCAGCGGCACGCGGCCTTGTTTGAAGCTCAGAACGTTATCCACAGTGCGACTCCTTAAACAGTGACATCGACGCCGTGGCGCACGACGCGTTTTTCAAGCTCGCCGCCCAGCCAGTAGGCCAGGTCGGCGGGACGATCGATCTGCCAGGCGACAAAGTCGGCGACCTTGCCCACTTCCAGCGAGCCATGGGTATCGCCCATGCCCAGCGCAGTGGCGGCATGTTGGGTGGCGCCGGCCAGGGCTTCTTCCGGGGTCATGCGAAACAGGGTGCAGGCCATGTTCAGCATCAGGCGCACCGACAAGGCCGGTGAAGTACCGGGGTTGAGGTCGCTGGCGATGGCGATCTTCACCCCGTGCTTGCGCAGGGCCTCCATCGGCGGCAGTTGAGTTTCGCGCAGGAAGTAGAACGCGCCCGGCAGCAGCACCGCGACGGTGCCGGCAGCGGCCATGGCGATAGCGTCGTCTTCGGCCATGAACTCCAGGTGATCCGCCGACAGCGCCTGGTAACGCGCGGCCAGGCTGGAACCGTGCAGCGACGACAGTTGCTCGGCGTGCAGCTTCACCGGCAGGCCGAGTTGCCGCGCGACCTTGAACACACGCTCCACCTGCGCCGGCGAGAACGCCAGGTATTCGCAAAACGCATCCACCGCGTCCACCAGCCCTTCCGCGGCCAGGGCCGGGAGCATTTCGCTGCAGATGTGATCGATGTAGGCGTCGGCGCGGTCCTTGTACTCCGGCGGCAACGCATGGGCGGCCAGGCAGGTGGCGCGCACGCTGACCGGCAGCGCGTCGCCGAGGCGCCGAATCACCCGCAGCAACTTGCGCTCGCTGGCCAGGTCGAGGCCGTAGCCGGATTTGATCTCCACCGTGGTCACGCCGTCGCGCAGCAAACTGCGCAGGCGCTTGTGGGCGCTTTCGAACAGTTCATCCTCGCTGGCGGCGCGGGTGGCGCGCACGGTGCTGGCAATACCGCCGCCCTGGGCGGCGATGTCGGCGTAGCTGACGCCTTGAAGGCGTTGCTCGAATTCACCACTGCGGTTACCGCCGAACACCGTGTGGGTGTGACAGTCGATCAGCCCGGGGGTGACCCACGCGCCGTGCAGGTCATGCACCTGGGCGTAATCCGCAGCCGGCACTTCGCTGCGCGGGCCGATCCACTCGATCAGCGAACCGGCAGTGACCAGGGCGGCATCCTCGATGATCGAGTAATTGCCGTGGGCCATGGTTGCGATGTGGCAGTGTTGCCAAAGGACTTTCATCAATGCCTCCCAAGGTGGTCGCTGTTCCCTGTAGGAGCGAGCTTGCTCGCGAAAAACCTCAACGATAACGCGTGCTACCTGATAGCTCGCGGCGCCTGGGGGTTCTTCGCGAGCAAGCTCGCTCCTACAGGGGCGGAGGGTTTTTCAAAGGCTCGGCAGCAACTTGGCCGGCACCAGTTCATTCAGGCAGCGGCTGGCGAGCAGTTCAGTGGCGGCGATGATGTCCGGGGCGAAGAAGCGGTCTTTATCGTAGAACGCCACTTTGCCGCGCAGGGTGGCGCGCGCTTTTTCCAGCTTCGGCGAGGTCTTCAGGCATTCGCGCAGGTCCAGGCCCTGGCACGCCGCCAGCCATTCCACGGCCAGGATGCCGCGAACGTTTTCAGCCATTTCCCACAAGCGCTTGCCCGCAGCCGGAGCCATCGACACATGGTCTTCCTGGTTGGCCGAGGTCGGCAGGCTGTCGACACTATGGGGATGGGCGAGTGCCTTGTTTTCGCTGGCGAGTGCCGCGGCGGTCACCTGGGCGATCATGAAGCCGGAGTTCACCCCGCCATTGCCCACCAGGAACGGCGGCAGTTGCGACATGTGCTTGTCCATCATCAACGAAATACGCCGCTCGCTCAGCGAGCCGATTTCAGCGATGGCCAGCGCCATGTTGTCGGCGGCCATGGCCACCGGTTCGGCGTGGAAGTTGCCGCCGGAGATCACGTCGCCTTCGGCGGCGAATACCAGCGGGTTATCCGACACCGCGTTGGCCTCGATCACCAGCACCTCGGCGGCCTGGCGGAACTGGGTCAGGCAGGCGCCCATGACTTGTGGCTGGCAGCGCAGGGAATAAGGGTCTTGCACCTTGTCGCAGTTCTGGTGCGACTGCGACACCTGGCTGCTTTCGCCCAGCAGGTCGCGGTAAGCCGCCGCCGAATCGATCTGCCCACGCTGGCCGCGCGCGGCGTGAATGCGCGCATCGAACGGCGAGCGCGAACCCAGCACCGCTTCCACGGTGAGGCTGCCGCACGCGAGGGCACCGGCGAACAGATCCTCGCCCTCGAACAAGCCCCGCAGCGCATACGCCGTGGACACCTGGGTGCCGTTGAGCAGCGCCAGGCCTTCCTTGGCGGCCAGGGTCAGCGGGGTGAGACCGGCGATTTTCAGCGCAGCAGTCGCCTCCAGCCATTCGCCTTGGTAGCGCGCCTTGCCTTCGCCGAGCAGCACCAGGGACATATGGGCCAAGGGCGCCAAGTCACCGGAGGCACCGACCGAGCCTTTGAGCGGGATGTGCGGGTACACCTCGGCGTTGATCAGCGCGATCAGCGCGTCGATCACCTGGCGGCGAATCCCGGAAAACCCACGGCTCAGGCTGTTGACCTTGAGCACCATGACCAGCCGCACCAGCGCATCGCTGATCGGCTCACCGACGCCGGCGGCGTGGGACAGCACCAGGGAACGCTGGAGGTTTTCCAGGTCTTCGCTGGCGATGCGGGTCGAGGCCAGCAGGCCGAAACCGGTGTTGATGCCGTAGGCGGTGCGGTTCTCGGCGAGAATCTGCTCAACGCAGGCCACACTGGCGTCGATCTGCGCAGTGGCGCTGTCATCCAGATTGATCGTTACCGGCTGCTGGTAGATGGCCCGCAGTTGGGCAAGGCTCAGTTGGCCCGGAATCAGAGTTAGCGCAGTCACATTCATGCTCCTTGGAAATTATTGTTCAGTGCAATTCGGGAAAAGTCTGCTGCAGCAAAGCGCTCTGCTTGAGCAACGCGGCGGCGGTCGCGATGTCTGGCGCCAGCCAGCGGTCTTGCGCGTAAGGCGCGACCTGTTCACGCAACAAGCGCCAGGCGCGGTCGGTGCCCGCGCCGAAACGCTGGTCCTTGAGAAACTCGAAGGCCTGGGCCGCCAGCAGGTACTCGATGGCGAGGATCTGGGTAACGTTGGCCAACAGTTGGTGCAGCTTGAGCGCGGCGTTGGTGCCCATGCTCAGGTGATCTTCCTGCAGGCCCGAGGTGACGAAATTGTCGAGCACCGCCGGCTGCGCCAACTGACGGTTCTGCGCGCACAGGGAAGCGGCGACGTACTGCACGATCATCATCCCGGAGTTGACCCCCGGGTCGCTCACCAAAAACGCCGGCAAGCCGCTGACGTGGGGGTTGATCAGGCGGTCCAGACGACGTTCGGCGACCGAGCCGATCTCGGCCATGGCAATCGCCAGCATATCAGCGGCCAGCGCCACGGACTGCCCGTGCGGGTTGGCCTGGGACACCACGCGGTAGCTGTGTGGCGTGCCGAGCAGCAGCGGGTTGTCGGTGGCGCTGTTGAGTTCGGTCTCGATCTGGCGGGTCGCGTGTTCCACCTGGTCGCGCGCCGCGCCGTGGATCTGCGGGATCGAGCGGATGCTCAGCGCGTCCTGGGTGCGGATGCCTTGGCTGCTGGCGATCACTTCACTGCCGTCGAGCAACGCACGCAGGTTGATACCGACCTGCTGCATGCCGGGGTGCGGTTTGAGGGCGATGATTTCGGCGTCGAAGGCATCGATCTGGCCGCGCTGGGCCTCGAAACTCATGGCGCCGATCACGTCGGCCCATTGCAACAGTTGATGAGCGTCGGCCAGGGCCAGGCAGCTCAGGCCGGTCATACACGGCGTGCCGTTGACCAGGCACAGGCCGTCCTTGGCGCCGAGCACCACCGGCTGCAAGCCTTCTGCGCTCAGGGCCTGTTGCGCCGGGACGATCCGGCCGCGGTAGCTCACCTCGCCAATCCCCAGCAACGCCACGCCGACATGAGCCATATGGGTCAGGTAACCCACCGAACCCTGGGACGGCACCTGCGGCGTGATGCCGTGGTTGAGCAGCGCCAGCAGCGCATGCACCACCTGCGGATGCAGGCCGGATTTGCCGTGGCTGTAGTTGATGATCGCCGCGCAGATGATCGCGCGGGTCTGTTCGTCGCTGAGCACCGGGCCGACGCCACAGGCGTGGCTCAACAGCGTGTTGCGCGACAGTTGGCTCAGTTGCGCGCCCTCCAGCGGCACATTGCACAACGCGCCCAGGCCGGTGTTCACGCCGTAGGCGCGCTCACCGCTGGCGACGATGCGCTGCACGATGGCCTGGGCATTGTCGATGCGCGCCCAGGCCTGGCCCGAGAGTTCGAGCACCGCACCGAAGCGGGCCACGGCGACCACGTCCTGCCAGCGCAGGGGGGTGTCGGCGATGATGATTTTTGCTGCCTGGGACATCTTCATACCTTCTTGAGTTCTTGTGCAGCTTTACTGGCCCTATCGGGAGCAAGCCCCCTCCCACCTTTGGAATGCATCCCCCTGTGGGAGGGAGCTTGCTCCCGATGAGGCCAGCAGCCTCCCCACATAATCCGGATCAGACCACCGCCGCCCGCCGCTGAACGAACCGATCCACATACTCATCCGCCGGCGAATGCAAAATCTCCCGCGGCGTGCCGACCTGGATCAGCTTGCCGTCCTTGAGGATCGCAATGCGGTTGCCGATACGCACCGCCTCGTCGAGGTCGTGAGTGATGAACACGATGGTCTTGTGCAGGGTCTTTTGCAGTTCGAGCAACTGGTCCTGCATCTCGGCGCGGATCAGCGGGTCGAGGGCGCTGAAGGCTTCGTCCATCAGGATGATGTCGGTGTCCGCCGCGAGGGCGCGGGCCAGGCCGACCCGCTGGCGCATGCCGCCGGAGAGCTGGTGCGGGTATTTGTTTTCGTAGCCTTTGAGGCCCACGGTTTCGATCCAGTGCAGCGCGCGCTCGGCGCAGACCTGCTTGGTTTCGCCGCGCACTTTCAGGCCGTAGGCGACGTTATCGAGCACGTTCTTGTGGGGCAACAGGCCGAAGCTCTGGAACACCATGCTGATCTTGTGTCGACGGAATTCGCGCAGGGCTTGCATGTCCAGTTGCAGGATGTCTTCGCCGTCCACCAGGATCGCGCCGCTGGTGGGGTCGATCAGGCGATTGAAGTGGCGCACCAGGGTCGATTTTCCCGAGCCCGACAGGCCCATGATCACAAAGATCTCGCCGGTGCCAATGCTCAAGGACAGGTCGTTGACGCCGACCACGCAACCGGTCTCGGCCAGCACCTGATCCTTGGTCTTGCCCTGGCCGATCAGCGCCAGCGCGTCCTTGGCGCGGTTGCCGAAGATCTTGAAGACGTTTTTCACTTCGATTTTGCTGACAGTAGTCATTTGCTCGCCTCATGCCGTGGACGACCATAGGCCTGGGTGATGCGGTCGATGACCACGGCGAGAATCACGATGGCCAGCCCGGCTTCAAGGCCGCGGCCGACGTTGAGGGTCTGGATGCCGACAAGGACATCTTCGCCCAGGCCGCGGGCGCCGATCATCGAGGCGATCACCACCATCGACAACGCCATCATGGTGGTCTGGTTGATGCCAGCCATGATGCTCGGCAGCGCCAGCGGCAGTTGCACGCCGAACAGCTGTTGCCAGCGATTGGCGCCGAAGGCGTTGATGGCTTCCATGACTTCGCCGTCGACCTGGCGAATCCCCAGGTCGGTCAGGCGGATCAGCGGCGGCGCGGCGTAGATCACCGTGGCGAAAATCGCCGGCACCTTGCCCAGGCCGAACAGCATCAGCACCGGGATCAGGTACACGAAGCTGGGCATGGTTTGCATGATGTCGAGCAGCGGCATCAACACCGAACGCAGGCGATTGCTGCGCGCCGACAGGATGCCCAGCGGAATGCCGATCAGCACCGAGATCAGCGTAGCAACCAGCATCAGGGCCAGGGTCTGCATCAGTTTGTCCCACAGGCCGACCGCGCCCACCAGGAACAACAGGCCGACGATCACCGCGGTGGTCACCACCTTGCGCGTGGCGTGCCAGGCCACGGCGCCGACGATGGCCAGCATCAGCCACCAGGGCGCGGCGCGCAGCAGGCCCTCGAGGTTGACGATGGCCCATAGCAGGGTGTCGGAGATGTGCCGGAACACATCGCCGTAGTTGGTCACCAGCGAATCCACCCAACCGTTGACCCAGTCGGCGATGGAAAACGTAAAACTCTCAGGAAACATAGCGTGCTCTCGATCCAGTGGGTTGTGGCCAGGCGCCCGGCTGCCCCTCAGGGTAGTCGGGCGCGTATGACCTACAAGGCCGCGTCGATTTTCTTGGCGGCGTCTTCGCTCACCCAGGCGTGCCAGATTTCAGGGTGTTCCTTGAGGAACAGTTTCGCCAGTTTCGGCGACTCGATTCGCTCCTTGGCCATGCGCCCCAGGTTCTGGTTCAGCAGGTCGATCGGCAGGTTGACCTTTTCCAGTACGGCCACCAGTTCCGGTGCCTGTTCGTGGAAGGTCTTGGACAGGCCGACCTTGATGCTCACGCTCTTATCCACGCCGGGTTTTTCTTCCAGCTTGACCAGGTCGACCTGGCCCATCAGCGGCGTTGGCGACCAGTAGTAGAACAGGATCGGCTCGCCGCGCTTGTAGCTCGACAGCACCGCCGCATCCAGCGCCGGGCCGGTGCCAGGACGGAAGTTGGTGTAGCTGCTCTCCAGGCCGTAGCTCTTGAGCATCGCGCTGTTGTCCAGCTCGCAGGTCCAGCCGGCCGGGCAATTATAGAAGCGGCCTTTGGACGGCTCTTCCTGGTCCTTGAACACCGCAGCGTACTTGGCCAGGTCGGCGATGTTTTTCAGGCCCGGCGCCTTGGCTTCCAGCTTGCGCTTGGCATCGCCTTCGATCACGTAACGCGGCACATACCAGCCTTCGATCGCACCGACAATCGGCGCGCCGACACCGACGACCTTGCCGGCCTTCTCGGCCTTGTTCCACACCTCGCTGCGGCCGACCCACTCTTCGGCAAACACTTGAATGTCATTGCTGCTCAGGGCGTTTTCCATGGTGATCGAATTACCCGGCAGGCTGTCGGTCTTGCAGTCGTAGCCCTTTTCCATAACGGTTTGCAGGATGTCAGTGAGCAACATGCCGCTTTCCCAGTTCAGGCCGGCGAATTTCACCGGCTTACCGGACTCGCACCAACCGGCCGCCTGGGCACCGGCGCTTGCCAGCAAGCCCATGGACAGCAATGTGGTCAGCAGGGTCTTGTTCGATTTCATTGTGTGACGCTCCTAATCATGAGTTGGCTTACGGCAGTCAAGAGGCATCCTGCCCGGTCCACGTCCAATCAGGCCCGCGCCGCAGAGCGACTGGCGCCGCTGGCTGGGGCAGGTACAACGCTGTCCTGCTCGACCGGCAGAATCAGTTGATCGGGCACGGCGCTGTGCCATTTTTTCGCACACACGTAATAGAGAACTGCGGGAATTATCAGACCGATGATCCAGGAAATATCCACATCACCCAGGGCGGCCACCAGCGGACCGGTGTAGAACTTGGTGGAGATGAACGGCAATTGCACCAGCACACCGAACACATAGACGCTGATACCGAGCAGGTTCCAACGCCCATAACGCCCGTCCGGATCGGCCAGCGCCGTCACGTCATAACGCTCGCGGGTGATGCAGTAGTAGTCCACCAGGTTGATCGCGCTCCAGGGCGTAAAGAACGCCAGCAGGAACAGGATGAAAGACTTGAACGCACCGAGGAACGAGTGCTGGCCGAGCAACGCGATCAGAGTCGCCGTACCGACGATGGCCAGCACAAAAACCAGACGCTGCAAGCGCGTGACCTGCAGGCGCCCCCGGAAGCCGCTGATGATGGTGGCAATGCACATGAAGCTGCCGTAGGAGTTCAGCGTGGAGATGGTGACCTTGCCGAACGCGATGCTGAAATACAGCAGCGCGGCGGTGGCCCCCGTACCGCCCAAACCGACGATGTAGGCCACTTCATGACCGGCGAATTGCCCGTTGGACAGAGCGGCGGCAAACACACCGAGGACCATCGCCACCTGTGCGCCGATCACCGACCCCGCGCCGGCGGCCAGGAAGGTTTTCAGCGAGGACGTCTGGCTCGGCAGGTAGCGCGAATAGTCCGCCACGTAAGGGCCGAAGGCGATTTGCCAGGAGGCTGCGAGCGACACCGCGAGCAGGAAGCTGCTCCAACTGAAGTGACGGATTTGCAGCAGCGCGCCAATGTCGGCCTGGCTCATCAGACGGCTGAACAGGTAGACAAAGGCAATCACACCAATGACGCTGGCGACCCGGCCGATGAAGTGGATCACGCGGTAGCCGAGCACCGTGACCAGCACGATGACACTGGCAAAGACAAGGATACCGACGCTGTCGCTGACGCCGAACAACTGGCCCAGCGCCTGACCGGAAAGCACGGTGCCGGTGGCGGTGAACCCCAGATACATCAAACACACCAGCACGATCGGGATGGCCGCGCCATAAACCCCGAACTGCACCCGGCTGGAGATCATCTGCGGCAGACCAAGCTTGGGCCCTTGCGCCGCGTGCAACGCCATGACGCTGCCGCCGAGCAGTTGGCCGATCAACAGGCCGATCAACGACCAGAACACATCACCGCCCAGCACCACGGCCAGGGCCCCGGTGACAATCGCAGTGATTTGCAGGTTGGCGCCCATCCATAGGGTGAACTGGCTAAACAGACGTCCGTGTCTTTCCGCTTCCGGGATGTAGTCGATCGAACGCCTTTCGATCAACGGGGTGGAGCTTGCACGCGCGTCATTTGCAGCCATGTGTGTTCAACCTCTGATGGATTGTTTTGGGTACTGATTGCTCTTCTGTGGGAGCTGGCGTGCCTGCGATGCGGGCGACGCGGTCTTTCGGGTAGACCGCGGTGATGCAATCGCAGGCAAGCCAGCTCCCACAGAAACCGAGCCAGTCGTTACTTGATCATCGGCAGGTTCAAGCCCTGCTCTTTGGCGCAATCGATCGCGATCTGGTAACCCGCATCGGCATGACGCATCACCCCGGTGGCCGGGTCGTTGTGCAGCACGCGGGCAATCCGCTCGGCCGCTTCGTCGGTGCCGTCGCAGACGATCACCATCCCCGAGTGCTGCGAGAAGCCCATGCCCACGCCGCCGCCGTGGTGCAGCGAGACCCAGGTCGCGCCGCTGGCGGTGTTGAGCAAGGCGTTGAGCAGCGGCCAGTCGGACACGGCGTCGGAACCGTCCTGCATGGATTCGGTTTCGCGGTTGGGGCTGGCCACCGAGCCGGAGTCGAGGTGGTCGCGGCCGATCACCACCGGCGCGGACAGCTCACCGCTGCGCACCATTTCGTTGAACGCCAGGCCCAGCTTGGCGCGTTGGCCCAGGCCGACCCAGCAGATACGCGCCGGCAGGCCCTGGAAGCTGATGCGTTCGCGGGCCATGTCCAGCCAGTTGTGCAGGTGCGCGTCGTCGGGGATCAGCTCTTTGACTTTAGCGTCGGTCTTGTAGATGTCTTGCGGGTCGCCCGACAGCGCGGCCCAGCGGAACGGGCCGATGCCACGACAGAACAGCGGGCGGATGTAGGCCGGTACGAAGCCTGGGAAGTCGAACGCGTTTTCCACGCCCTCTTCTTGCGCCATCTGACGGATGTTGTTGCCGTAGTCGAAGGTCGGGATGCCTTGTTTCTGAAAGTCCAACATCGCTTTGACGTGAACGGCCATCGACTGCTTGGCGGCCTTGATCACGGCCGCCGGTTCGGTCTTGGCGCGGGCGCGGTATTCGTCCCAGGTCCAGCCGGCCGGCAGGTAGCCGTTGAGAGGGTCGTGGGCGCTGGTCTGGTCGGTGACCATGTCCGGGCGCACACCGCGCTTGACCAGTTCCGGCAGGATTTCGGCGGCGTTGCCCAGCAGGGCGATGGAGATCGCTTTGCCTTCCTGGGTGTACTTGGCGATGCGCGCCAGGGCGTCGTCGAGGTCGCTGGCCTGTTCGTCGACATAACGGCTGTTCAGGCGGAAATCGATGCTGACCTGCTGGCATTCAATGTTCAGCGAGCATGCGCCGGCCAGGGTCGCGGCCAGCGGCTGCGCGCCGCCCATGCCGCCGAGGCCGGCGGTCAGTACCCAACGGCCTTTGAGGTTGCTGTCGTAATGCTGGCGACCGGCCTCGACGAAGGTTTCGTAGGTGCCCTGGACGATGCCCTGGCTGCCGATGTAGATCCAGCTGCCGGCGGTCATCTGGCCGTACATGGCCAGGCCCTTGGCATCCAGTTCGTTGAAGTGTTCCCAACTGGCCCAGTGCGGCACCAGGTTGGAGTTGGCGATCAGCACACGCGGGGCATTGCGGTGGGTCTTGAACACACCGACCGGTTTGCCCGACTGCACCAGCAGGGTTTCGTCATCGTTCAGGTTGGTGAGGCTCTCGACAATCTGGTCATAGCACTCCCAGTTACGCGCCGCACGGCCGATGCCGCCGTACACCACCAGCTCTTTCGGGTTTTCGGCCACTTGCGGGTCAAGGTTGTTCATCAGCATGCGCAGCGGCGCTTCGGTCAGCCAGCTTTTGGCGGTGAGCGTGTTACCGCGCGCGGCGCGGATTTCGACGTCTCGGTATTTTGTAGGCTTAGCGTTAGAAAAATCGGTCACAACCAGAACTCCTCAGCGATCGATGCGCGAACTGGATGCGTGCGAAGTCGACTCTTACGCACACACCTTTACTTGTACATACAAGCATATGCAATCGAACGGCCAACTTTCCTGGGGTGCAGGCGCGATTGTTTGCACAGGCGTGCGCGAGCCTTGGAAATTAAGGCTTCGAGGCGTGATGAAATTTCTCGGGGGGCGGTTTTACAGCGAGGCCGGTTTGCCACGTCAGGGTGGTATTGCGCCACGCTGGGGCGTTCGGTAACAAAGTGGTGCGGAAGGCTGGAAACAGATCGCAAGAACAGTGGAGAAACAAATGTGGGAGGGGGCTTGCCCCCGATAGCGGTGGACCAGTCAGCTTATCTGAAGCTGACCCACTGCAATCGGGGGCAAGCCCCCTCCCACATTTTTTAACCGCGGGCAGTCAGTTCGATGATGCAGCAGCGGCCCGTGACCGAGATATCCAGCAAACCAGCATTACCGTCCACCTGCAGGCAATCATGATGACCCAACACCTGGCCGAGCACCGTCACCTCATCGGCCACGCTGAACACCAGCACCGTCTGCGCGGTGCTGAAAAAGCGCTGCCCCCCATCGACCCACTGCAACCGCGCATGGTACCGCCGGGGTGAATAGATCAGGTTGAAATCGCGGATCGGCCCACTGATCAGGCGACACGACACCTGGCTGTCGCCCTTGAACGCGAACGCTTGCAGCGGCAACAACCCCCGCTGCTCCTCGCCGTCCACGGTCAGGACCATGCCCGCACCGTTGATCACCGTGATCACGCGTTGATAGCCGGCGAAGGAGGAAAACCCGCCCGACTCGCCGATATCGGCAATCGACAGGCGCCAGCCAAAGCCCTCCAGGCCATGGCCGCCATCGCGGCTGATTTCTTCGGTGCTGCCGCCGCCGTTTTTCCACGGCATACGCACGTAATTGGCGGCGCGCCAGACGGTCACTGCACTCATTTACTGAAGCGTCCTTCCAGGCTGTGACGGGAACCGGGGTGGATCAAGCGCGCGGCGGTCACCGGCTGGCGACCGGACCAGGTGCGTCGACGAATCAACAGGCACGGCTCGCTCGGTTCGATCTGCAGCAACTTGCACTCGGCGGCATCGGCGAGGATCGCTTCGACCACATGCTCGCCCTCGGTCAACGGTGCGACCTGGTTCAAATAGGCGTAGGGGGTTTGCTGGGTGAAATCCTGCTGCAGGTATTCCGGCGCGACCAGGGCGTTGACGAAGCGGTCTTCGATTTGCACTGGAATATCGTTTTCAAAGTGAACGATCAGCGAGTGGAATACCCGCCCGCCTTCACGCATTTCCAGGGCGACGGCGCGCTCGGAACCGGCCGCCTCTTCGCCCAGGGTGATGACCTGGCAGGTATGCCGATGGCCGCGGGCGGCGATCTCATCGGCAATGTTATGCACTTCAAACAGCGCCGACTGGCTCTTGGGCTCGGCGACGAACGTGCCGACGCCTTGCATGCGTACCAGCAGCCCTTCGGCGGTGAGTTCACGCAGGGCGCGGTTGATGGTCATGCGGCTGAAACCCAGCTGGCTGACCAGTTCACTCTCCGACGGCACGCGGTAATGGGGCGGCCAGTTGCCGCTAAGGATCTGCTGGCTGATCATTTGTTTGACGCGGGCATACAAGGGCGCCGGACTTTCGTCCAGGTGGGCAGCCAGTGAAGACTTGGCGGGCGGAGTCGGCACGGGGAATCCTTGCAGGGGAAAAAGATGCATAGATTGCCGGAGTTTACCGAGCAGGCAAACGTCTGTATATGTATATACAAATAAACACACGACCGGGGTGCCCTGAACATGTCCGTTTTCTTTGCCGAACGCGCACTGCTGCCTGATGGATGGGCCAACAATGTACGCCTTGAAGTCGGCGTTGATGGCCTGCTGACTCACGTCGCGGCCAATGCCAGCGCAGACGGCGCCGAACGGCTCAGAGGCCCGGTATTGGCGGGTATGCCGAACCTGCACTCCCACGCATTCCAGCGCGCCATGGCGGGCCTGGCCGAAGTGGCCGGCAACCCGAACGATAGTTTCTGGACCTGGCGCGAGCTGATGTACCGCATGGTCGGCAAGATCAATCCGGAGCAACTGCAGATCATCGCGCGCCAGTTGTATATCGAGATGCTCAAGGCCGGTTACACCTCGGTCGCGGAATTTCATTACGTCCACCACGACGTCAGCGGCCAGCCATATGCCGACCGCGCGGAACTGTCGCGGCAGATCAGCCAGGCGGCCGCCAGCAGCGGGATTGGCCTGACATTGCTGCCGGTGCTCTACAGCCACTCCGGGTTTGGCGGCCAGGCACCCAATGAAGGCCAGCGGCGGTTTATCAACAGCGGCGAACATTATCTGGAGCTGCAGGCGCGCCTGAAACCGATCCTCGCCGCACAGCCGGCGCAGCAACTGGGTTTGTGCTTTCACTCCCTGCGCGCCGTCACGCCGCAACAGATCACAGACGTGCTGGCTGCCAGCGACAAGGCCTGCCCGGTGCATATCCACATCGCCGAGCAACAGAAAGAAGTCGACGACTGCCTGGCCTGGAGCGGCAAACGCCCGCTGCAATGGCTGTATGACAACGTCGACGTCGATGAGCGCTGGTGCCTGGTACACGCCACCCATGCCGACCCCGAGGAAGTGACGCGCATGGCCAACAGCCGCGCGATTGCCGGTTTGTGCCTGACCACCGAAGCCAACCTGGGCGACGGGATTTTTCCGGCAGTGGATTTCCTCGCTCAAGGCGGGCGCCTGGGTATTGGTTCCGACAGCCATGTGTCGCTGAGCGTGGTGGAAGAACTGCGCTGGCTGGAATACGGCCAACGCCTGCGCGATCAGCGGCGCAATCGCCTGTATCGCCACGACCAACCGATGGTCGGCCGCACGCTGTTCGATGCCGCACTGGACGGCGGCGCCCAGGCGCTGGGGCAACCGATCGGGCGGCTGGAAGTGGGCAAGCGCGCCGATTGGCTGGTGCTGGACGGAAACGATCCGTACCTGGCGACGGCGACCGAAGACGGGATTCTCAATCGCTGGCTGTTCGCCGGTGGCGATCGCCAGGTGCGCGATGTGCTGGTCAACGGCAAGTGGGTGGTGCGCGACGGGCGGCATGCCGCTGAAGAAGAGAGCAGCCGGGCGTTTACCCAGGTTTTGAGAGAGTTACTCGGTTAACAGGCAACCCATAACAAATGTAGGAGGGGCGGTGCGACGATTCGACTTGCCCCCTCCCACAATTGGATTTGTGCTGATCCAGAGTTACTGCGAGGTCTTCGCCATCTGCTTGTCCGACGTGCGCCAGATCAAACGCGTGGTGTCATAACCCTGCTGCCGTGCCCTGCTCAGCAGGTCTTCGCGGGTGTCGGCGCTGACCGTCGGCGTGCGCGACAATATCCACATATAGCGCCGGCTCGGGCTGCCGACGAGGGCAGTCTTGTAATCATCGCTGACATACAACACCCAGTAGTCGCCCTTGGCGACGCCCGGCAACAGCGCGGTAAACCAGTTATTGAATTCCACCCTGAGCTTGTCGGTCTTGCCCGGCACTTGCGGCGTAGCGGTGCCCTTGGCTTCTTCCCACTTCCAGTCGCTGGTCAGGCAGCGGTTGAACACCGACATATCGCCATCCGGCAACAAGGTGTAGCGGGCCTCGGACTGCGCGCAGTTGCGCTGGAAGTACATCGGCAATCGCGCCAATTCGTACCAGGTGCCCTGGTAACGCTTGAGGTTGACGTTACCCGCGGTCTTGGGTTGCAGATCATCGCCAGAATGGCTGGCGCAGCCCGCCAAAAACAGGCTGGCGCAAAGGAACACAACAAAACGCATCATTCTTCTTCTCCCGCAGGCTTTCGCCCCGGTTTACTTCAGGCCTTGCCCGGAAAACATCAGAACTTTGTCACCGGCATATTGAACGCTGATAAAGCTGTTTTTATCGCCCCAGGTGCAGCTGGACATACCCAGCGCGCCGGAACAATCGGTCGGCTTACCCAGCAACGACTCCACTTCGGCCTTGGCCATGCCAGCCGACAGCTTCGCGTAATTTTCCTGATTGACCTTGCTGCAAGCGGCCAACAGCACGCAAAAGGCCAGCAAAGCGAGACGGCGTAACGACATGGAATAACTCCTGGAGGGACGAGGCAGGTTGGGGGTCTGCCAGAAGCTTAGAAGGGAAAACAGGTGTCTGGTTCCCGACAAACGAAAACAAAAAAGCCCCGAAAACGCTGAAACGTTTCGGGGCTTCTCATCGTTCAAGACTTCACGTCTTGAACGTGCCGAGGGAGCTTGCTCCCTCGCCACACTTACTTGTTGTGATAGCCGGTCACGCGCTCGACTTCTTCCTTCGAACCCAGGAACACCGCCACGCGCTGGTGCAGGCCTTCGGGCTGGATGTCGAGGATGCGCTGGTGGCCGTCGGTGGACACACCGCCCGCCTGTTCAACCAGGAACGACATCGGGTTGGCTTCGTACATCAGGCGCAGCTTGCCCGGTTTGGACGGCTCGCGGCTGTCACGCGGGTACATGAACACGCCACCACGGGTCAGGATACGGTGTACGTCAGCCACCATCGCCGCGACCCAGCGCATGTTGAAGTTTTTCTTCAACGGGCCTTCTTCGCCTTCCATCAACTCGCTGACGTAGCGCTTGACCGGTTCTTCCCAGTGGCGCTGGTTGGACATGTTGATCGCAAATTCCTGGGTAGAAGCAGGAATCGAGATGTCTTCGTGGGTCAGCACGAAGCTGCCCATTTCGCGGTCCAGGGTGAAGCCTTTGACGCCGTCGCCCAAGGTCAGCACCAGCATGGTCTGCGGGCCGTAGATCGCATAACCGGCGGCAACCTGCTGGGTGCCCGGCTGCAGGAAGGCCTTTTCGTTCAGGGCTTCGTTCTGGCTCAGGTGTTCGTTCGGGCAACGCAGCACCGAGAAGATGGTGCCGACCGGGGCGTTGATGTCGATGTTGGACGAGCCGTCCAGTGGGTCGAACACCAGCAGATAGGCGCCTTTCGGGTATTTGCCCGGGATCTGGTAGGCATTGTCCATTTCTTCGGACGCCATGCCGGCCAGGTGACCGCCCCATTCGTTGGCTTCGAGCAGGATCTCGTTGGAGATCACGTCGAGTTTCTTCTGCACTTCGCCTTGGACGTTTTCAGTGCCCATGCTGCCGAGGACGCCACCCAGCGCGCCTTTGGACACGGCGTGGCTGATTTCCTTGCAAGCACGCGCCACCACTTCGATAAGGAAGCGCAGATCGGCAGGCGTGTTGTTACTGCGGGTCTGCTCGATCAAATAGCGACTCAGGGTAACGCGGGACATGGAAGGCTCCGATGTATGGGGGGCTAAAAACCCGCGCAGTTTAACGCGAGTCGGGGCGTATTTCCTCCTATCAGAGGATTTAAACCCAATAGAGTTCATGGACGTTATTTAACGTGCTGCTGCAGGCTTGCGCAGCAAACTGTAAGCCATGGCCCCCAGCGCCGCCACACCGAGCAGCAATACGGCCCAGAGTCCGAGTTTTTTCCAGTTCGGTTCGGTGTCGACAGCGGCCACGAGCGCTGGCGACGTGACCCTGACGTCCCCCGCCACCGTGGCCTGCCCCAAGGTGTTGAGGCGCTCGGCGCTGTAGTCGGGGATCAGGGTCGACAGCGGCAGGTTCGCCGCCTTGGCCGAGGCATTCCCCAGCGCCAGGGTGAACGGCGGCTCGCCCCGCGCCAGGAACACCAACTGAGTGGCGCGCACGGCAACCCGCAGGGTCGGCGCGGCGGTGCCCAGGCCGCCGCCGCGCTCATCCACCTGCAACTTGAGTTCGGCGACCGCCTGGCCCGGCAACTGCAATTGATCCTGCACCACGTCCTGGCCGTTCTGGGTCAGGCGGTACAGCAAACCATTGCTCAACGGCTGCCAGGCTTGCTTGCTGTCGCGTCGCCCCGACAAGGTCACGGGCGCCAGCGTATTGGGTTGTGTCAATTCCACGCGCAGGCGCTCGACGTTCAGCCCCGCCGGCAACTGCCAGGTGTATTCCCCCGCCTGCAGCCGCGTGCCGGAGAGCGGCTGCGACCACACCCATGGCGTCGGCAGGCTGCTGCGGGTGGCGCTGACCAATTTGGCCGAGGTCAACAGCGGCGCCGCCTGGCCCTGCCACAACAGGCGCAGGTAACGCGCCGTTTGCCCCGGCAGGCTGACGTCGTGCTGCTCGACGCGCTCGTCGGCAAACGACAAGCGCGCCACTTGCCCGTCGCCCCAGGGCGTCCAGTGCTGCAAGTCATCGCTGGCTTCGATGCTGAATCGCTGGAAGCCTTCTTGCTCGTGGCTCCAGTCGAGGCTCAGTTGCTGCAACGGCGCCTTGATCGCACTGGCGTCGAGCACCCAGCCGCGCAGCACCTGCTGGCCGGTCGTGGTTGCCGTGGAGGGGCGCACCTCCAGCAAGGTGCCTTCGGCGCTGGACTTCATCACCACCGCTGGCAAGGTTTCGCGCGTGTCGGCGGCGTACAGCGGGAACCACTTCACATCGGCAACGTTACGGTTCTCGGTGTGTTGCGCGGATTGGCGCGACAGCGCGTAGGCCTGGGGCTCACCGGCGGCATTGAATACGCGCAGGTCGCTGAGGTCGGCCTGGCGCGCGCTCAGTTGCACGGCCAGCGGCAATTCGAGGCGATACCACGGGCCGTTGCCGCTGACACTCAGCGGCACCTGGGCGGAGAAGTCGGCGGGCGTTTCCTGGGCCCATACCGACAATGTCGCACACACGCCCACTACCGCCACGCTCAACTTACCGATCAAGAGGATGCTCCTTCAGTTTCCAACACAGGTTCGGCGCGCTTGGGCGGCAGCGGTGCGAAGTAACCCACCACCAGCAACAACCCGCCCACGCCAATGAACGACACGATCCGCGCCAGGCCGCCACGGTTGCTCAGCTCGACAAAAAACAACTTGGCCACCACCACGGCAATCAACGCCGCGCCGATCAGCCAAACTTCGCGACGATGGCGCAGGTGACCGCCGATCATCAGGCCGAGGGCAATCAGGGTCCAGATGATCGACAAACCGGCTTGCACCAGCATCGACTCCAGCAACGCGTCCAGGTGAAACGGCACGCCGCCCCAATGGTGGGCGGTACGCATCACCAGCGCCGTGAAGAACGCAAACAGTGAAGCCCCCGCCACCCCTTGGGCGATCCATTCGGCACGCGGCCCGCGCTGCGGCGCCACACTGCGCGACCACAGATACACGCCAAGCAGGGCAAACAGCAGGCCCAGGTCCAGCGGGTTGATCAGCGGCACATAGGGCAACGGCTTGGCCGTACCGTCACTGAACGTATTGGCCAGCCAGAACCAGCCGAGCATCAGCACCGCCAACGGCAGCGCCGCCAGCACGCGGTACTCCTTGCCATAGGCCGACACCGGCCATGGCCAACTGCGCGGCGCAGCCGCCAGCACCAGGTAGAGGCTCGGCAGGATCGCCCAGCCCAGCCAGCGCCAGGCGTTGTATTCGCTCGACAGCAACAACAGGCCGTAGCGCAGCTCCAGCGCCAGGACGCCGATCAACATCCAGCTACCCAACACATGGGCAACGCTCAGTACTTTGGCCGGAGCCACCGCCGCCAAGCGCCGCAATGAGATGAAATGCACCGCGAACACCGCCAGCCAGGCCAGCCAGCCGAACTGCGCCGCCGGGTGATAGTAGCTATGGGCAGACACCAGCAACACCGCTGCCCCCGCCGGCATCAGCAAGGTGCAGAGCATCGCCAGCGAGGCCCAGCGCAGGCGCGCCGCGAACAGCGTCCAGAGCGCCACGCTCGCCGCGGCGATACCCAGCAGGAACGCGCCCTGCAACGCCTGCGGGATAAACCGCAGCACTTCGCCGATCAGCGCCAGAGCCCACCAGGCCGCGCCCCACACCAGCAACAGGTCAGACAGGCGTTGCAGTTTCAGCACAGCAAACACCGGCGCATGAGGTTCGCGCTGCAAGCGCCAGGCGCCGACCAGAGCGGCCAGGCCCAACACCATCGGCGTCCAGAAACCGCTGTGCGCCAACGGACGCAAACCTTCATTGGTCAACGGCCCGAGCAGTTCCGGCACCGCCAGCAGGAACGACGCGCCGCCGATCAGTTGCAGCAGCAAACCGAACACAAAACTGACGCGCTGTTGCAGGTACAGGCTCAACCAAATGATCAGCAGACCGCTCGCCGCCCACACCCCGCTGGCGCTTTCCCAAGGCAACACAAACAGCACGGCCAGGTTGATCAACACCAGGCCGGCCAGCAGCACCACCGACAACCCGCGCAACAGGCGCGCGTCGCTGCGCACCATGTCGTCACGGGCCGCCAGCAGCATGCCGCCGATCAACGCCAGCCCGATCAGCGAGGCCGTCAGCAAACCGCCCCAACCCGCGCTGAATACCGCCGCGCCATCACCGCCTTGCAGGCGCAACAGGAACAACGCGCCACCCAGCAGTTGCACGGCGAACGCGGTGAACAGGAAGGTCCGTGAACCGATGCGCAGGCCCACATACAGCGTCGCCAGGCCGGCGAGCGCCCAACTGATGGCGGTGCCCTGGGTCAGCAACAACAGCGGTGCGAGCAGGTACACGAAGGTCAGCCCGAGGCTGGCCAACACCGGCAAGCCCCTGCGCTCCCAAGCCGCCGCCTGTTCGGTGGAGGCGTTGCGCAACTGCGCGAAGCTGAACAGCAACGCGGCACCCAGCAACAGCGCGCCCAATGGCGCACCGTCCAGCATTGTGTGTGCGCCGACGCGCAGTTCACTGAGGAACGCCAGCGCCGAACCCAGTTGCAACAACAGGCCGAACGCCCGCGCCAACGGCCGTTGCTGGCGCAGGCCGAGCCAGAAGATCCCGGCGCCTTCCACGGCCCAGGCCGCTGCGGTCCAGCGCGCGTCGAGGCCCAGGGGAATCGCCAGGCTGGCGAAGATCACGCCCAGGGCCAGACAGGTTTCCGCCAGCAGCAAGGCACGCCCGCCACTGAGCAGTCGGGCCAGGCCCATGTAGATGATGCCCAGGCCCAGGGCGCTGAACGCAGCGGCAAACTCCAGGTGTTGGACCAGTGCGAACTGCAAGCCAAAGCCCACCAGCGGCGGACCGAACAGCAGGCTGCCGTCGACATAATCGCCCTTGGCCGCCGACCAGCGCAGCAGCGCGCCCCGGCTGTCGTCCTCGGGCGCGTCGTTCATCTCCAGCAATTTGCGCCGGGTGAACAGCAGGCCGATGGCCAGGTACATCAGGAAAAACACGATCAGGAACGGCTCGGTGCTCCACAGCAGCTGCGGCGCATACGAACGCAGGCCCCAGGCGAAGCCGATGCCGAAGGTGCCGACAAAGCCGATCAGGTTGAGCAGGCGCCAGGCCTTGAACCAGGCGATGGCGAGGATGCCGGCATTGAGCAGGGCGAAGTAGCTGAACAGCGCCACATGACTGCCGGCGCCGGTGGAGGTCAGGATCGGCGCGGCAAACCCGCCCAGCGCCGCTGCGCAGGCCAGGCCCAACGCATCCTGGGTGATCGCCAGAATCGCCGAAAACAGCGTGACCGCCACCAGCAGGCCCAGCGCCGCGCCCGGGTCGATCAACGGGTGCAAGCGCATTGCGGCAAACACCGTCAGGTACAGCACCGCAATCCCGGTGCCTTGCAGCATCAAGCCGTAATTGCTGTTGCGCAGCCGCAACCACCAGCCCAGGCCCAGCAGGCCCAAGGCGGCGGCGGCAACCCCGGCATAACGCAGTTCGATCGGCACCACCATGCCTTCGGTGGCATAACGCAGCAAAAAGGCCAGGCCGAGGAACAGCAGCACCACGCCGACGCGCAACACGGTATTGCCGCCGAACAGCCAATTGCGCGCGCCGCGGATGGCGCGTTCGATCAGGTTCGGGCCTCGGGGGATAACCGGTTCAGGTGCAGGCGGTTTCTCGGCAGGCGTCCACACATCCGCCGGTAATGCCTGGCTTGGTTCGGCGGCAATGGCGACGGGGGTCGGCGCCAGTTCGGCGGGCAGTTCCCAGATAAGCTCGGGGGCCTTGGCCGGCGGGGCGGATTCGGCGACGGGGGATTCGACCACCACACTGTGCGCCAGCGGCGCAGGTTCGGGTGCAGGCTTTTCCATTTGCGCCAGGCGTTGTTCCAGCGCGGTGAGCGCTTTCTGCGCGGTCTCCAACTGACGGCCTTGTTCATCCGTGCGCGAAGCCAGCATCGACAGGCGAATCGCCTGGCCAATGCCCAACCCCAGCAGCGCGCCGATGCCCGCGTCGCCGAACGACTCATCGAGCGTCCAGCCGAGCGCCAGCCCAATCAGCATGAAAATCCATTGCATGGTCGATATTCCCTAAGCAAACCGGGACCTAGTATATCGACGCGGGACCAATGTGGGAGGGGGCTTGCCCCCGATAGCGGTGTGCCAGTCGCCATATCTGCAAACTGACAGTCCGCTATCGGGGGCAAGCCCCCTCCCACATTTTGGTTTTTGGGGGGTTAGTCGAGCGCTTTCCAGATCTCGGTGGCGTACTCACGGATGGTGCGGTCCGAAGAGAACCAGCCCATCCGCGCGGTATTGAGCACCGCCGAACGCCACCATTCCTTGGAATCATGCCAATGCGCGTCGACCCGGGTCTGCGCCTCCCAGTAGGCATCGAAGTCGGCACACACCAGGAAGCGGTCGTACTCGATCAGCCCATCGATCAAGCCCACATAACGGCCCGGATCGTCTGGCGAGAACACCCCGCCGCGAATCGCTTGCAACACATCGCTCAAACGATGGGACGCGGCGATGTCCGGCCCGGCGTGGAATTCACCGGCGTGCTTGCGGGCCTCCACCTGCTGGGCGCTGAGACCGAAGATAAACATGTGCTCGCCGCCCACGCGCTCGTGCATCTCGACGTTGGCGCCGTCCATGGTGCCGATGGACAGCGCGCCGTTAAGGCCGAATTTCATGTTGCTGGTGCCCGATGCTTCAAAGCCGGCGGTGGAAATCTGCTCCGACAAGTCCGCCGCCGGGATGATGCTTTCCGCCAGGCTGACGTTGTAGTTGGGCAGGAACACCACCTTGAGCAAGCCGCGCACGGTGGGGTCGTTATTGACGGTACGGGCGATGTCGTTGGTCAGCTTGATGATCAGCTTGGCCTGGTGATAGCTCGCCGCCGCCTTGCCGGCGAAGATCTTCACTCGCGGCACCCAGTCGGTCTCGGGCTCGGCACGGATCGCCTGGTACAGCGCCACGGTGTGCAGCAGGTTGAGCAACTGGCGCTTGTACTCGTGGATGCGCTTGACCTGCACGTCGAACATCGCCGCCGGGTTGACCGCAATGCCCAGACGCTCGTGGATGATCTCGGCCAGCGCGCGCTTGCTGTGCAGGCGTTGTTCGGCAAAGGCCTTGCGGAAGGCCTGCTTCTCGGCAAACGGTTCGAGTTCGATCAGGCGCTGTTCGGGCTTGTCGAGGATGTCCGCACCCAGCGCGTCGACGAGCATGCCGGTGAGTTGGGGGTTGGCCTGGTACAGCCAGCGGCGGAAGGTGATGCCGTTGGTTTTGTTGTTGATGCGCTCCGGGTACAGCTTGTGCAGTTCGGAGAACACCGTGCTGCGCATCAGTTGGGTGTGCAGGCCGGATACGCCGTTGACGCTATGGGAGCCGAGGAACGCCAGGTTACCCATCCGCACGCGGCGGCCGTTGTCTTCTTCGATCAGCGACACGGCGCGCAGCACGTCAAAATCGTGGATGCCCTTGGCGCGCAGCGAGTCGATGTGCTGCGCGTTGATCAGGTAGATGATCTGCATGTGCCGGGGCAGCATGCGCTCCATCAGGCCGACCGGCCAGGTTTCCAGGGCTTCGGGCAGCAGTGTGTGGTTGGTGTAAGACAGGGTTTCGACGGTGACGTCCCACGCCGCTTCCCAGGGAATATCGTGCAGGTCCACCAGTTGCCGCATCAACTCGGCGACCGCGATGGACGGGTGCGTGTCGTTGAGCTGAATGGCGGCATGTTCGCCCAGGCTCAGCACCGAGCCGTGCATGTTCTTGTGGCGGCGCAGCAGGTCTTGCAGCGAGGCCGAGACGAAGAAGTATTCCTGGCGCAGGCGCAGTTCCTGCCCCGCTTCGGTGCTGTCGGCCGGGTAAAGCACTCGGGAGATGCTTTCGGCGCGGGCCACTTCGGCGACGGCGCCCAAATGGTCGCCGGCGTTGAAGCGCTCCAGGTGCAGGTCTTCCACGGCGCGCGCACGCCACAGCCGCAGGGTGTTGACGCTGGCGCCGCGCCAGCCGACCACCGGGGTGTCGTAGGCCACGGCCCGCACGGTTTCGCTGGGCGACCACACCTGAATCAGCTTGCCGCCGGCATCGGCGAGGGTTTCGACGCTGCCGCCGAAGCCGATCGGGTAGATCACTTCAGCCCGTTCGAACTCCCACGGGTTGCCGAAATCTAGCCAGCGCTCGGTCTGCTCCTGCTGCCAGCCATCGACAATCGCCTGGCGGAACAGCCCGTGCTCATAACGGATGCCATAACCATGGCCGGCAATGCCCAGGGTCGACATGCTTTCCATAAAGCACGCCGCCAGGCGTCCCAGACCGCCGTTGCCGAGCGCTGCATCGGGCTCCAGCAGGCGGATGCGTTCCAGGTCGACACCCAACTCGGTGAGCGCTTCGCGAGCGATCTCCAGCAGGCCGAGGTTGCTCAGGCTGTCGAAGAGCAGGCGGCCGATGAGGAATTCCAGCGAGAGGTAATACACCCGCTTCTGGCCTTTGCGGTAGATTTGCCGCGTATGGTTCATCCAGTGATCGACCATCTGGTCGCGGGCGGCCAGGGCAATGGCTTCGAACCAGTCATGGTCGAAGGCGTGATCCGGGTCTTTGCCCACCGCGTAGGTGAGTTTGGTCAAGACAGCATCGCGAAATGCGGCTACCTCTGCTTCTCGTGCAAGCGGTTCCTGAGACATCGGTGTGACCTCGGGCGAGATTGAAGGAGTTGCTAGAGCCTAGTCGGTCTGACCGGCGGTCGACGCGCTGGTTCGGCAGTTTTTTAACTCATTCACCTTTGCATGAATTTAATGCAGGGGTCGTGCCCGATCACTGTTCGAGCCGCCTTCGAGCTGAAAACCCGAAAATATTGTTCAAAAAACCATCAATCCCGGTATGATCGCGCGCCCGGATACCGCCCCACCTTGGAACCCTGATGAAGCCTCAACTGATCGCCGCCGCGGAACTCGACCGTCTCGAGACCTGGCAGAAATATTCCGCCCACATGTGCGGAGGCTGCGTGTCCAGCTGCTGCACGCTGCCGGTCGAAGTGAAGATCAAAGACTTGATCCGCATTGGCATCGTCGATGAATTCGAGCGCGGCGACCCACCGAAGAACATCGCCAAGCGTTTGCAGAAGGAAGGCATCGTCGAGCGCTACAACAGCAAATCCGAGATCTTCACCCTGCAGCGCATGAGCAACAACGACTGCCTGTACCTGGATCGTAAGACGCGCTTCTGCACTATTTATGACAAGCGCCCGGATACCTGCCGCAACCACCCGAAAATCGGCCCGCGGCCGGGGTATTGCGCGTACAAGCCCAAGGAAGTGGTGCGCGAGACCAATTTCAAGACGCTCGATAAGTTCTGATCCATGTTTTGCAGGGCTCTCAAGGGCCCTATCGGGGGCAAGCCCCCTCCCACAGTTTTGATTTGTGAACGCCTTCAAAATCTGGGAGGGGGCTTGCCCCCGATAGGGCCGGCACCTTCAGCACAAAACCTGCGGACATAAAAAAACGCCCCCGGCCTTTCGACCGGGGGCGTTTTTCATTCAGCCTGAGTTAACTCAGTTCTTGGCTTTCTTGGCAGCGCGGGTACGCTCGCCTTCGTCCAGGATCTTCTTACGCAGGCGGATCGACTTAGGCGTGACTTCGCACAGCTCGTCGTCCTGGATGAATTCCAGGGCCTGTTCCAGGGTGAAGCGAACAGGTGGAACCAGAGCGATGGTTTCGTCTTTACCCGAAGCACGCATGTTGTCGAGCTTCTTGCCTTTGGTTGGGTTGACGCCCATGTCGTTGTCACGGCTGTTCAGACCAACGATCTGACCGTTGTAGATCTCTTGACCGTGTTCAACGAACAGCTTGCCACGCGCCTGGAGGGTTTCCAGGGAGTAGGTCAGCGCCTTGCCGGTTTCAACCGAAACCAGAACACCGTTCTGACGGCCGGACATGTCGCCGGACTTCATGGTGTCGTAGCGATCGAAGATCGAGGTCAGGATGCCAGCACCGTTGGTCAGGGTCAGGAACTGGTTACGGAAACCGATCAGACCACGCGCAGGGATGTTGTATTCCAGACGCACACGGCCTTTGCCATCCGGCACCATGTTGGTCAGGTCGCCCTTACGCAGGCCCATCTCTTCCATGACCTTGCCCTGGGATTCTTCAGGGGTGTCGATGGTGACGTTTTCGAACGGTTCCTGCTTCACGCCGTCAACAGTACGGATGATCACTTCAGGACGACCAACGCCCATTTCGAAGCCTTCGCGACGCATGGTTTCGATCAGTACCGAGAGGTGCAGCTCACCACGGCCGGAAACCTTGAACTTGTCAGCCGAGTCGCCTTCTTCAACGCGCAGTGCCACGTTGTAGAGCAGCTCTTTGTCCAGACGTTCCTTGATGTTACGGGAGGTCACGAACTTGCCTTCTTTACCGCAGAAAGGCGAGTCGTTTACCTGGAAGGTCATGGAAACGGTTGGCTCGTCGACGGTCAGAGGCTTCATCGCCTCGACAGTGTCCGGCTGGCACAGGGTGTCGGAGATGAACAGCGAGTCCATACCGCTGACGCACACGATATCGCCGGCGAACGCTTCTTCAACGTCGATGCGGTGCAGGCCGTGGTGACCCATCAGCTTCAGGATACGACCGTTGCGCTTCTTGCCGTCGGCGCCGATAGCAACAACCGGAGTGTTCGGCTTGACGCTACCACGAGCGATACGGCCAACGCCGATAACACCCAGGAAGCTGTTGTAGTCCAGTGCCGAGATTTGCATCTGGAACGGACCGTCACGGTCAACCTTCGGTGGTGGAACGTGGTCAACGATGGCCTGGTACAGCGGGGTCATGTCTTCCGCCATGGCGGTGTGATCCAGACCGGCAATACCGTTCAGGGCCGAAGCGTAGATAACCTGGAAGTCCAGTTGTTCTTCGGTAGCACCCAGGTTGTCGAACAGATCGAAGATCTGGTCCAGAACCCAATCCGGACGCGCGCCTGGACGGTCAACCTTGTTGATGCACACGATCGGACGCAGGCCGGCTTCGAACGCCTTCTTGGTCACGAAACGGGTTTGCGGCATAGGGCCGTCTTGAGCGTCAACCAGCAGCAGAACGGAGTCGACCATCGACATTACGCGTTCTACTTCGCCGCCGAAGTCGGCGTGGCCCGGGGTATCCACGATGTTGATGTGGTAGCCGTTCCAGTTGATAGCGGTGTTTTTAGCCAGGATGGTAATACCGCGCTCTTTTTCCTGGTCGTTGGAGTCCATCACGCGCTCGTCGTTGAGCTCGTTGCGCTCCAGGGTGCCGGATTGACGCAAGAGTTTGTCTACCAGGGTGGTTTTACCATGGTCAACGTGAGCAATGATGGCGATGTTACGTAGATTTTCGATCACTTGTGTATCTCGATCAGAGGATTCGGTGTGCTGACAGGTCGTGGCAGCGATTAACAGTAGAGTCAGGCCTTGCCGTTACAGCTTGACGGCAGAGTCGGGGGGCCGGTGACGCAGGCCACAGGCAAACAGCCCCGGGCTCTTAGCTCGGTCGATAAACGCGCACATTGGCATGCCCCTCACTGAGCAAATGGTGGGCATGCAGGCGACTCATCACGCCTTTGTCGCAATACAGCAGGTACTGACGGCTGTTATCCAGTTCCTTGAAACGCGCGTTCAATGCATAGAACGGCAGCGTTAGTACGTCGATGCCAGCGATTTCCAGCGGCTCGTCTTCAGCGGCATCCGGGTGACGGATGTCGATGATGATCTGACCGGCCAGGGCTTCGCTGACTTCTTCGATCTGCACATCCTGGCCCAACTCGTCGATGACACGATCGATCGGGACCAGTTTGGCGTTCTCGAGCGCACGCTCCAGAACCGCCATATCAAACTGTTGTTCTTCATACTCCACGCGGTTGCGCTTGGCGTGGGTCTTGGGGTTCACCGAAATGACCCCGCAATATTCAGGCATGTGCTTGGCAAAGTCGGCGGTGCCGATCTGTTCTGCCAGGTCGATGATGTCCTGCTTATGGCTGGCGATCAGCGGGCGCAGCACCAGCTTCTCGGTCACGCAATCGATGAGCGACAGGTTCGGCAGCGTCTGGCTGGATACCTGGGAAATCGCTTCGCCGGTCACCAGCGCGTCGATCTGCAGCTGATCGGCAATTCGGGACGCTGCGCGCAACATCATACGCTTCAATACTACGCCCATATGACTGTTATCGACTTTGCCGAGAATTTCGCCCAGTACTTCCTCGAACGGCACGCTGACAAACAGCACGCGTTGGGAGCTGCCGTACTTCTTCCAGATATAGTGCGCGACTTCCATCACGCCCAATTCGTGGGCACGCCCGCCCAGGTTGAAGAAGCAGAAGTGGCTCATCAGGCCGCGGCGCATGATCTGGTAGGCCGCCACCGTGGAATCGAAACCGCCGGACATCAAGACCAGGGTCTGTTCCAGGGCGCCGAGCGGGTAGCCACCAATGCTATTGTGCTGGCTGTGGATCACAAACAACCGTTGGTCGCGAATTTCCATCCGCACTTCAATTTGCGGCGCCTTGAGGGAAATTCCGGCTGCGCCGCACTCGCGACGCAGCTTGCTGCCGACGTATTTTTCCACATCCATGGAGCTGAACGGGTGCTTGCCGGCACGCTTGCAGCGCACCGAAAAAATCTTGCCTTCAAGCTCGCTGCCGAAGTGCTGTTTGCACTTTTCGGTGATGTCGTCGAAGTCGCCCAGCGGGTACTCGTCGACCTGCAGGAAATGCGCGATGCCCGGCATGCAGCTCAGGCGCTCGGTCATATCCTTCAAGGCCTTGGCGTCGGTGACACGGGTTTCCAGCTCGAGATTGTCCCACACACCGTTCACCACCACAGCCGGGTCCAGATCGCGGAGCACGGCACGGATGTTCTTGGCCAACTGACGGATGAAACGCATCCGTACCGGTCGGCTTTTGATGGTGATCTCGGGGAAGACTTTAACGATTAATTTCATGGAAACAGCGCGCGCAGGGCCTGCCGAAAAAGGGGGGCGCGGATTATAGCGGAAATCGCTCAAGGTTTAACCAGTTAATATGCATCAACGGCGCAACGCACCAAAACAGGTCATTTATGCAAATGCGCGCCACATTGCAGTGCGTTATTTATTCCATTTCGGCAGTTTGCACTGTTATAGGGGCCATTTTGACGCAAAAAGGCCATGTTGGCGCACTGGCATGCAATTTGCTCTCTTGTGAGGCAGGTTGCCATGGCGGACTATCCGCGCCGGCATCACCCACATTCTAAGGGCTAACTCCACTACCCAGCCCGAAGCCACCCCGGAGGACACCATGTCGAAGTCGGTTCAACTCATCAAAGATCATGACGTTAAGTGGATTGATCTGCGCTTCACGGACACAAAAGGCACTCAGCACCACGTGACCATGCCGGCTCGCGACGCGCTGGATGACGCGTTCTTCGAAGAAGGCAAAATGTTCGACGGTTCCTCCATTGCCGGTTGGAAAGGCATCGAAGCTTCCGACATGATCCTGATGCCGGACGACAGCACTGCCGTGCTGGACCCGTTCACCGAAGACCCAACCCTGATCATCGTCTGCGACGTGATCGAGCCTTCGACCATGCAAGGCTACGACCGCGACCCACGTGCGATCGCCAAGCGTGCCGAGGAATACCTGAAGTCGACCGGTATCGGCGACACCGTATTCGTAGGCCCAGAGCCAGAATTCTTCATCTTTGATTCGGTCAAGTTCAAGTCCGACATCTCCGGTTCCATGTTCAAGATTTTCTCCGAACAAGGTTCGTGGATGTCCGACCAGGACGTAGAAGGCGGCAACAAAGGCCACCGTCCAGGTATCAAAGGTGGCTACTTCCCAGTTCCGCCATTCGACCACGACCACGAAATCCGTACCTCCATGTGCAACGCCATGGAAGAAATGGGCCTGGTCATCGAAGTACACCACCACGAAGTGGCGACTGCCGGCCAGAACGAAATCGGTGTGAAGTTCAACACCCTGGTTGCCAAGGCTGACGAAGTCCAGACCCTGAAGTACTGCGTACACAACGTGGCTGATGCCTACGGCCGTACCGCAACCTTCATGCCTAAGCCTCTGTACGGCGATAACGGTTCGGGTATGCACGTTCACCTGTCCATCGCTAAAGATGGCAAGAACACCTTCGCTGGCGAAGGTTATGCCGGCCTGTCCGACACCGCCCTGTACTTCATCGGCGGTATCATCAAGCACGGTAAGGCCCTGAACGGCTTCACCAACCCGTCGACCAACTCCTACAAGCGTCTGGTCCCAGGTTTCGAAGCACCGGTAATGCTGGCCTACTCGGCTCGTAACCGCTCCGCATCGATCCGTATTCCTTACGTGTCCAGCCCGCGCGCTCGCCGTATCGAAGCCCGCTTCCCGGACCCGGCAGCCAACCCGTACCTGGGCTTCGCTGCACTGCTGATGGCTGGCCTGGACGGCATCCAGAACAAGATCCACCCAGGCGACGCCGCCGACAAAAACTTGTACGACCTGCCGCCTGAAGAGGCCAAAGAGATCCCACAAGTGTGCGGCAGCCTGAAAGAAGCCCTGGAAGAGCTGGACAAGGGCCGTGCGTTCCTGACCAAAGGCGGCGTATTCAGCGACGACTTCATCGATGCCTACATCGAGCTGAAAAGCGAAGAAGAAATCAAAGTCCGCACCTTCGTACACCCACTGGAATACGAGCTGTACTACAGCTGCTGATCCGGTAGCGTCGCTTAACGTGGCGTGATCGAAAAAGACCTCCTTCGGGAGGTCTTTTTTTGCCCGGGGATTACACAGCTCCGCACCTGCAAACCCAATCAAAAAGGTGGGAGGGAGCTTGCTCCCTCCCACAAGGAGATCAGCATTGAACCGTCGACTTGTGTTCGCTCTGTTATTCGTCAGTGCCAGTGCGAGCGCTGCGCCGCCCAGCCTCGAACCTTTACTCAACAGCATCGCCGAGCGCCTGGCGATCGCCGACCAGGTCGCCCTGAGCAAGTGGGACAGCCACAAGCCCGTAGAAGACAAGAAGCGCGAGCAAGAGGTGATCGCCAGCGTCATCGCCCAGGCCCCGAGCTACAAGCTGGACCCTGCCGCCGCCGGGCAGTTCTTCTCGGCACAGATCGAAGCGAACAAACTGGTGCAGTACGCCCATCTTTCCGACTGGCAGTTCCAGGGTAAGGCCCCCGACGATCCGCGCCCGGACCTGGTCAAGCAGATTCGCCCGCAACTGGACCAACTGCAAAAACGCCTGCTGCAGCAATTGGCCGACTTCAGCCCGCAGCGCACCGACCCACAGTGCCCGCAATGGCTGGCCGAAGCCGTGCATGAGCCGCTCAATGAGCCGATGCAGCAGTTGGCGATGATCCGCGCGACCGCCGAGCTGTGTATCTACAAAAACTAAAACGGTAAACCCGATCCAAAAATGTGGGAGGAGGCAATCCCCCTCCCACATTTGATTTGTGTGAATTCGCGCTTCCTGAACAATCGTCACAAAATCGCACTATATTGGTGCGACAGCTTGCACCCTTCCCACCGACCCAGCCCATTTTGGTTCGAAACTTCCCGATGAAGCTGGCAGAACGCCACAGTTTCGAGCCTTAAACCCTTATTTCAGGGCTTAAACGCTTCTTTTCGGAGCCTTGGTTTGGTTTTTGCATTTTCCTTGTATCAGCGTGTGCCTCAAGCCCGCGCCTTGCTCCAAAAGAGGTCCTGATGACCATCAGCGATGCACTGCACCGTTTGTTACTCGACAACCTGACCACCGCGACCATCCTGCTCAATGACGACCTGCGCCTTGAGTACATGAACCCGGCGGCGGAGATGCTCCTGGCCATCAGCGGGCAGCGCAGCCATGGGCAGTTCATCAGCGAGTTGTTCACCGAGTCGGCCGAAGCCTTGAGCTCGTTGCGCCAGGCAGTGGAGCAGGCACATCCGTTCACCAAGCGCGAAGCGATGCTCACCGCCCTGACCGGCCAGACCCTGACCGTCGACTACGCCGTGACCCCGATCCTGAGCAACGGCAGCACCCTGCTGCTGCTCGAAGTCCACCCGCGTGACCGCCTGCTGCGCATCACCAAGGAAGAAGCGCAGTTGTCCAAGCAGGAAACCAGCAAGATGCTGGTCCGCGGCCTGGCCCACGAGATCAAGAACCCGTTGGGCGGGATTCGCGGCGCGGCGCAGTTGCTGGCTCGTGAGCTGCCGGACGAGCACCTCAAGGACTACACCAACGTCATCATCGAAGAGGCCGACCGCCTGCGTAATCTGGTGGACCGCATGCTCGGCTCCAACAAGCTGCCGTCGCTGGCGATGACCAACGTGCATGAGGTGCTGGAGCGTGTCTGCCAGTTGGTCGAGGCCGAAAGCCAAGGCTGCATTACCTTGGTGCGCGACTATGACCCGAGCATTCCCGACGTGTTGATCGACCGCGAGCAGATGATCCAGGCGGTGCTCAACATCGTGCGCAACGCCATGCAGGCCATCAGCAGCCAGAACGAGCTGCGCCTGGGCCGCATCAGCCTGCGCACCCGCGCCTTGCGCCAGTTCACCATCGGCCACGTGCGCCATCGCCTGGTGACCAAAGTCGAAATCACCGACAACGGCCCGGGCATTCCAGCAGAACTGCAGGAAACCATTTTCTTCCCCATGGTCAGCGGCCGCCCGGACGGTACCGGGCTGGGCCTGGCCATTACCCAGAACATCATCAGCCAGCACCAGGGTCTGATCGAATGTGAGAGCCATCCTGGCCACACCACGTTCTCGATCTTTCTGCCTCTGGAACAAGGAGCCCCATCGACATGAGCCGTAGTGAAACTGTCTGGATCGTCGATGACGACCGTTCTATCCGCTGGGTCCTCGAGAAAGCCCTGCAACAGGAAGGCATGACCACCCAGAGCTTCGACAGCGCTGACGGGGTGATGAGCCGCCTGGCGCGCCAGCAGCCCGACGTGATCATCTCCGACATCCGCATGCCCGGTGCCAGCGGCCTGGACCTGCTGGCGCGGATTCGCGAGCAGCACCCGCGCCTGCCGGTGATCATCATGACCGCGCACTCGGACCTGGACAGCGCTGTCGCGTCCTACCAGGGTGGTGCCTTTGAGTACCTGCCCAAGCCGTTCGACGTGGACGAAGCGGTGGCGCTGGTCAAGCGCGCCAACCAGCACGCCCAGGAACAGCAGAACCAGGAAGCCCCGCCCGCCCTGACCCGCACCCCGGAAATCATCGGTGAAGCGCCGGCGATGCAGGAAGTGTTTCGCGCCATCGGGCGCTTGAGCCACTCCAACATCACCGTGCTGATCAACGGCGAGTCGGGCACCGGTAAAGAACTGGTGGCTCACGCCCTGCACCGCCACAGCCCGCGGGCGGCGTCGCCGTTCATCGCGCTGAACATGGCGGCGATTCCGAAGGACTTGATGGAGTCCGAGCTGTTCGGCCACGAGAAAGGCGCCTTCACCGGCGCGGCCAACCTGCGGCGCGGGCGGTTTGAACAGGCGGACGGCGGCACGCTGTTCCTCGATGAAATCGGCGACATGCCGGCCGATACCCAGACCCGCTTGCTGCGCGTGCTGGCGGACGGCGAGTTCTACCGTGTGGGCGGGCATACGCCGGTCAAGGTTGACGTGCGTATCATCGCCGCGACTCACCAGAACCTGGAAACCCTGGTGCATGCGGGCAAGTTCCGTGAGGACTTGTTTCACCGCCTCAACGTGATCCGCATCCACATCCCGCGCATGTCGGACCGTCGCGAAGACATCCCGACCCTCGCGCGCCACTTCCTCAGCCGCGCCGCCCAGGAGCTGGCCGTCGAGCCGAAACTGCTGAAAAGCGAGACCGAGGAATACCTGAAGAACCTGCCGTGGCCCGGCAACGTGCGCCAGCTGGAGAACACCTGCCGCTGGATCACGGTCATGGCGTCCGGGCGCGAAGTGCATATCAGCGACCTGCCGCCGGAGCTGCTCAGCCTGCCGCAGGATTCGGCCCCCGTGACCAACTGGGAACAGGCGCTGCGTCAATGGGCCGACCAGGCCCTGGCACGCGGCCAGTCGAACCTGCTGGACAGCGCCGTACCGGCCTTCGAACGGATCATGATCGAAACCGCCCTCAAGCACACTGCCGGCCGCCGTCGCGATGCCGCCGTGCTGCTGGGTTGGGGCCGCAATACCCTGACGCGCAAGATCAAGGAACTGGGGATGAAGGTCGATGGCGCGGATGATGACGACGGTGACGAGGGCTGAATTTCAGCCCCACTGAAGATCCAATGTGGGAGGGGGCTTGCCCCCGATAGCGGCATGTCAGTCAGCATCTACATGACTGATCCACCGCAATCGGGGGCAAGCCCCCTCCCACATTTGGATCTGCACAAGGTTTGGCGACCATGCACCGCTTCAATGCACCATGAACCGGCATCGGGCACGGCGCCAACACCTCAAACCTTCGCACCGCCGCCTGAAATCAGACAACCGAAAACGCCAAAGCCCCGTATTCCGGGGCTTTTCGCTGTCTGGAGCGTTTTTTTCGAGCAACTTGGCCAGTGTGGCACGCGCCCTGCAATAACCCTGATACAACCCAGTTTCGGGGACCTTGGTACAGGCAGGCCGAGAATCCCCTCTTTACACCCGGGGTGCTTGATGCGAACCGCGTCGCGCTCCACACCGCTTTCGGGAACCTCGGTACAGGCAGGCCGGGGATTCCCTCTTTAACACGAAGCCGGATGGCTTCATCCCGTTTTGGGAGCCCTGGTACAGGCAGGCCGGGAACTCCCTCTTTTATTGCTCTTGGAGATGGATCTCCAGCCGCCAGCGGCCTTCAGCTTCCTCTCCCGACCATTCCCCACGCAACGGCCGCGCCGCCACCAGGTTGAGCAACAGGCCGCCATCGGTCTTGCGCACGCGCCAGTTCACATCCTTGTCATTGACCTTGAGCTGCCCGCTGGCGGCCTTGCCCTGCGCGTCGAACAACAGCGCCACGGTGCCGTCGATATGCTCGCCATGCAGCTTGGGTTCGCTGTTGAACCACACCACCACACCGTCGGCCGCCGGCGTCACCTGCAGCAATTCGACCGGGTCCGGGGCGGTCAGGCGCCCGATCATCAGGCCCACCATCAGGCCGACAATCGCCAAAGAGCCCAAAACCCTTGGCAATAGCTTCGGCCTGGGGTCTTCTTCGAGGGTAGAATGCAGCGCATCTTTGCCTTCGGAGCCGTGCATGTTTCACGTCATCCTTTTTCAACCAGAAATTCCGCCGAATACCGGCAACGTTATCAGGCTGTGCGCCAACAGTGGCTGCCACCTGCATTTGATCGAGCCGCTGGGCTTCGACATGGACGACAAGCGCCTGCGCCGCGCCGGGCTGGACTACCACGAGTATGCCACCCTGCAACGCCACGCCGACCTCGCCAGCTGCCTGGAAAGCCTCGGCCACCCTCGGCTGTTCGCGTTCACCACCAAGGGCTCGCGGCCGTTCCATGACGCCAGCTTCGCCGACGGCGACGCCTTCCTGTTCGGCCCGGAAAGCCGTGGCCTGCCCGCCGAGGTGCTCGACGCCCTGCCCGACGGCCATCGCCTGCGTTTGCCGATGCGCGAAGGTTGCCGCAGCCTGAACTTATCGAACACCGTCGCCGTCGCCGTCTACGAAGGCTGGCGCCAACTCGGCTTCAAGTAACACACATAACAAATGTGGGAGGGGGCTTGCCCCCGATAGCAGTGGGTCAGCCAACACCTATTCAGCTGACACACCGCAATCGGGGGCAAGCCCCCTCCCACATTTTTAGCGCATCGACTTATTGAACCGTCGACGAACCTTCCTGTTGCATGCGCTGCAGCTCTTGCGCGTACAGGGCATCGAAGTTCACCGGAGCCAGCATCAGCGCCGGGAACGAGCCACGGGTGACCAGGCTGTCCAGGGTCTCGCGGGCATACGGGAACAGGATGTTCGGGCAGAACGCGCCCAGGGTGTGGCTCATGGACGCTTCGTCCAGGCCCTGGATCAGGAAGATACCGGCCTGTTGCACTTCAGCGATGAAGGCCACTTCTTCGCCGTTCTTGACGGTGACCGAGAGGGTCAGCACGACTTCGTGGAAGTCGCCTTCCAGGGCTTTTTGACGGGTGTTCAGGTCCAGCCCGACGCTTGGGGTCCACTCCTGACGGAAGATGGCCGGGCTTTTCGGCGCTTCGAACGACAGGTCACGCACATAGATGCGCTGCAGCGAAAACTGTGGGCCTTGGGCTTCTGCTGCTTCGGTGTTCTGTTGGTCAGTCATCGCAGATCCTTCTTGATCTTGGGTCTTTTAGGGTTTAGGAGTCAGACGTGAAGCAGCGCGTCCAGCTTGCCGGCGCGCTCAAGGGCAAACAGGTCATCGCATCCACCGACGTGCTTGGCGCCGATCCAGATCTGCGGCACGGACGTGCGTCCCGCCTTCTGGGCCATTTCGGCGCGCACCTGGGGTTTGCCGTCGACCTTGATCTCTTCGAAGGCAACACCCTTTTTCTCCAGCAAGGCCTTGGCCCGCATGCAGTAAGGGCACCAATCGCTGGAATACACGACAACCTGGCTCATATCACTTCACCAGCGGCAGGTTGTCGGCGCGCCAGCTGCTGATACCACCAGACAGTTTGGCGGCGGTAAAGCCGGTCTTGAGCATTTCGCGGGCATGGGTGCCGGAATGCTGGCCTTGGGCGTCGACCAGGATAATGGTCTTGGCCTTGTGCTTTTCCAGCTCGGCCAGGCGCGCGATCAGCTTGTCCTGGGGAATGTTCAGGGCGCCAACGATATGACCGGCGGCAAAATCCTTGGCCGGACGGATATCCACTACAACGGCCTCATCCTTGTTGACCAGCGCGGTCAGCTCCGACGTGCTCAGGCTGCGGCCACCGCGGCTCATTTCATGAGCGATCAGCAGCGCCAGCAGGATGACGAAGGCACCCGCGAGCAGGTAGTGGGCAGTGGCAAATGCAATCAGGTGATCAACCATCAAGGAGGTTCCAGGGCGTTAAAATGGCGGTAAGTATACACAGCCGTCAGGGGGGGCCAACCCCCGTAAAGCGGTGACGTGGTCGGAACTTCGCTTTAAACTGCCACTCCCTTTTCAATCCCCTTCATCAATTACCGCCGCGAGAGGATCTATGACTACGACGCCTAAACCTTTGGTCCTGATAATTCTCGATGGCTTCGGACACAGTGAAAGCCACCACGACAACGCCGTGTACTCGGCCAACAAGCCGGTGCTGGACCGTCTGACCGCCACTTTGCCCAACGGGCTGATCTCCGGTTCGGGCATGGATGTGGGCCTGCCGGACGGCCAAATGGGCAACTCGGAAGTCGGCCACATGAACCTCGGCGCCGGACGAGTGGTCTATCAGGACTTCACCCGCGTGACCAAAGCGATCCGCGACGGCGAGTTCTTCGAGAACCCGACCATCTGCGCGGCCGTCGATAAAGCCGTCGCCGCCGGCAAGGCCGTGCATTTCATGGGCCTGCTGTCCGACGGCGGCGTACACAGCCACCAGGACCACCTCGTGGCCATGGCCGAACTGGCCTTCAAGCGCGGCGCCGACAAGATCTACCTGCACGCCTTCCTCGACGGCCGCGACACGCCGCCGAAAAGCGCGCAATCGTCGATCGAACTGCTGGACGCCACCTTCGCCGCCCTCGGCAAGGGCCGCATCGCCAGCCTGGTCGGTCGCTATTTCGCGATGGACCGCGACAACCGCTGGGACCGCGTGTCCCAGGCCTACAACCTGATCGTCGACGGCCAGGCCGAATTCAACGCCGCCACCGCCCAGGAAGGCCTGGAAGCCGCCTACGCGCGTGGCGAGAGCGATGAGTTCGTCAAGGCCACCACCATCGGCGAGCCGGTGAAAGTGGAAGACGGCGACGCCGTGGTGTTCATGAACTTCCGCGCCGACCGTGCCCGCGAGCTGAGCCATGTGTTCGTCGACCCAGGCTTCAAGGACTTCGAACGCGCGCGCCAGCCGAAAATCGAGTTCGTGATGCTCACCCAATACGCCGCCAACATCCCGGCCCCGTCGGCTTTTGCCCCCGGCAGCCTGGAAAACGTGCTGGGCGACTACCTGGCGAAAAACGGCAAGACCCAACTGCGCATCGCCGAAACCGAGAAGTACGCCCACGTGACCTTCTTCTTCTCCGGCGGCCGCGAAGAACCGTTCCCGGGCGAAGAGCGCATCCTGATCCCGTCGCCGAAAGTCGCGACCTACGACCTGCAACCGGAAATGAGCGCACCGCAAGTCACCGACAAGATCGTCGACGCCATCGATAACCAGCGCTATGACGTGATCGTGGTCAACTACGCCAACGGCGACATGGTCGGCCACAGCGGCAACCTGGCCGCCGCGATCAAGGCCGTGGAATGCCTGGACCTGTGCGTGGGCCGCATCGTCGACGCCCTGGAAAAAGTCGGCGGCGAAGCGCTGATCACCGCCGACCATGGCAACTGCGAGCAAATGTCCGACGAGTCCACCGGGCAAGCCCACACCGCCCACACCACCGAGCCGGTGCCGTTCATCTACGTCGGCAAGCGCGACCTGAAAGTGCGCAAAGGCGGCGTGCTGGCCGATGTGGCGCCGACCATGCTGATGTTGATGGGGTTGGAGAAGCCCAAAGAGATGACCGGCACCTCGATTCTGGTCTGATCTAAACCACACCGCAGAACCAATGTGGGAGGGGGCTTGCCCCCGATAGCAGTGGATCAGCCAACACCTATTCAGCTGACACACCGCAATCGGGGGCAAGCCCCCTCCCACATTGGACTCGTGGTGTTGGGTAGATGTCTTTTCGCCATACCACTGCCGCTCGGCACCTATCTTGCCCAGAAGCCCGAATTGGGCGTTTTTTTTGCAGCGCTTGCCGGGCATACTAGGCCGTCCCTTTCCCTGGTGTCGCCCGCCTCTATGCTTCGCGCCTTGATTACCCTCGCTCTCGTCTGCCTGCTCCAACCGGCATTTGCCGATGAGCGCGCGCAAACCCAACAACAGTTGGACGCTACGCGTCAGGACATCACCGAGCTGAAAAAACTGCTCGGCAAGCTCCAGGAAGAGAAATCCGGGGTGCAGAAAGACCTGCGCGGCACGGAAACCGAGATGGGCAAGCTGGAGAAGCAGGTCCAGGAGCTACAAAAAGAATTAAAGAAGAGCGAGTCGGAACTGGAGCGACTCGACGCTGAGAAAAAAAAACTCCAGAGCGCCCGCGTTGAACAGCAACGCCTGATCGCGATCCAGGCCCGCGCCGCCTACCAGAGTGGCCGCCAGGAGTACCTCAAGCTGCTGCTCAACCAGCAGAACCCGGAAAAATTCGCACGCACCCTGACCTACTACGATTACCTGAGCAAGGCACGCCTTGCTCAATTGAAGGGTTTCAACGAGACCCTGCGCCAACTGGCCAACGTCGAACAGGAAATCGCCGACCAGCAATCGCAACTGCTCGACCAGAAAAGCAGCCTCGACAGCCAGCGCGACCAGCTCGACAAGGTGCGCAAGGAGCGCCAGTTGGCCCTGGCCAAGCTCAATGACGACGTAAAGGCCCGCGACGCCAAGCTGCAAGCCCGCGAGCAGGACCAGGCCGACCTCGGCAAAGTGTTGAAAACCATCGAAGAAACCCTGGCTCGCCAGGCACGCGAGGCCGAGGAAGCGCGACAGAAAGCGCTGATCGCCCAGCAGGAAGCGGAAAAAAAGCGCCAGCGTGAGGCCGAACTGGCAGCCACGAGCGACGCCCCGGCACCGCGCAAACCGGCGCACGCAGCGCCCGGGCCGCTGGTTTCCAGCGCGGGCGAATCCTTCGGCGGGCCTTTTGCTTCCGCGCGCGGCAAACTTCCGTGGCCGGTTGATGGTCGACTGCTGGCACGCTTTGGGGAAACCCGCGGCGATGACACCCGCGCCAAGTGGGACGGGGTGATGATCAGCGCGGCCGCCGGCAGCCAGGTCCACGCCGTCCACGGCGGTCGCGTGGTGTTTGCCGATTGGCTGCGGGGCGCCGGTTTATTGGTGATTCTCGACCACGGTAATGGCTATTTGAGTCTTTATGGCCACAATCAGACTTTACTCAAGTCGGCAGGTGATGTGGTAAAAGCCGGGGAATCCATCTCCACTGTCGGTAACAGTGGCGGCCAGGACACCCCGGCGCTGTACTTCGCTATTCGTCAGCAGGGCCGCCCGAGCGATCCTGCACAATGGTGCCGCACCCAAGGATAGGGTCGCATCTACATTAGGAGTTCGTTCGACATGCTGCATTTGTCCCGCCTCACTTCGCTGGCCCTGACGATCGCCCTGGTGATCGGCGCGCCTGTGGCTTTCGCCGACCAGGCCGCACCGGCTGCACCCGCCGGCATGGCCGCGACCACCAAGGCGCCGTTGCCGCTGGACGAGTTGCGCACCTTTGCCGAGGTCATGGACCGGATCAAGGCAGCCTATGTCGAACCCGTGGACGACAAGACCCTGCTGGAAAATGCCATCAAGGGCATGCTCAGCAACCTCGACCCGCACTCCGCCTACCTCGGCCCGGAAGATTTCGCCGAGCTGCAGGAAAGCACCAGCGGTGAGTTCGGTGGCCTGGGCATTGAAGTCGGCGCCGAAGACGGCCAGATCAAAGTGGTCTCGCCGATCGACGATACCCCGGCGTCCAAGGCCGGCATCCAGGCTGGCGACCTGATCGTCAAGATCAACGGCCAGCCGACCCGTGGCCAGACCATGACTGAAGCCGTCGACAAGATGCGCGGCAAGATCGGCCAGAAAATCACCCTGACCCTGGTGCGCGACGGCGGCGCGCCGTTCGACGTGACCCTGGCCCGCGCGACCATCACGGTCAAGAGCGTGAAGAGCCAGTTGCTGGAGTCGGGCTACGGCTACATCCGCATCACCCAGTTCCAGGTCAAGACCGGCGACGAAGTGGCCAAGGCCCTGGCCAAGCTGCGCAAAGACAACGGCAAGAAGCTCAACGGCATCGTGCTCGACCTGCGCAACAACCCCGGTGGCGTGCTGCAGTCGGCGGTGGAAGTGGTCGACCACTTCATCACCAAAGGCCTGATCGTCTACACCAAGGGCCGTATCGCCAACTCCGAACTGCGCTTCTCGGCCACCGGCAACGACCTCAGCGAAAACGTGCCGCTGGCCGTGCTGATCAACGGCGGCAGCGCCTCGGCCTCGGAGATCGTCGCCGGCGCCCTGCAAGACCAGAAGCGCGGTGTGCTGATGGGCACCACCAGTTTCGGCAAAGGCTCGGTGCAAACCGTGTTGCCGCTGAACAACGAGCGCGCCCTGAAAATCACCACCGCGCTGTACTACACGCCGAACGGCCGCTCGATCCAGGCCCAGGGCATCGTGCCGGACATCGAAGTGCGCAAGGCCAAGATCACCAACGAGGTCGACAGCGAGTACTACAAGGAAGCCGACCTGCAAGGCCACCTCGGCAATGGCAACGGCGGCGCCGACCAGCCGACCGGCAGCAGTGCCAAGGCCAAGCCGATGCCGCAGGACGATGACTACCAACTGGCCCAGGCGTTGAGCCTGCTCAAGGGCTTGAGCATCACGCGCAGCCGTTGATATGCGCGTTGCCCTGATCATCGCTGCACTGTGCAGCCTGGCCGGGGTCGCCCACGCGACCCCGGCCAGCGAACCGCACAAAGCCTACCTGACCCTGATCATCGACGACCTGGGGCAAAACCTGCCCCGGGATCGCCGTGTGCTGGCCCTGCCCGGCCCGGTGACCACGGCGATCATGCCCGACACGCCCCACGCCGCCGAATTCGCCCGCGAAGCGCACAAGGCCGGCAAGATCGTGATCCTGCACATGCCCATGGACCCGGCCACCGGCCCGTTCGCCTGGCACCCCGAGTTGCCTATCGAAGAGCTCGGCAAGCGCCTGGACGCTGCGTTCAAGGCCGTGCCCTACACCGCCGGCATCAACAACCACATGGGCAGCCGCATGACTGCCCAGCCCGAAGCCATGGCCTGGCTGATGGGCGAGTTGCAACGGCGCCACAAGTTCTTTGTCGACAGCCGCACCAGCGCGCAGACCGTCGGCGCCGCCGAAGCGCAGAAGATCGGCCTGGCCAGCGTCTCGCGGGATGTGTTCCTCGACGACGAACGCACCGAAGCCGCGATCACCACGCAATTGCAGAGCGCCATCAAACTGGCCCATAAACAGGGCTCAGCCGTGATGATCGGCCATCCGTATCCACAAACCCTGGCGGTGCTCGAACGCGAGCTGCCCAAGCTCAAGGCCCAGGGCGTGGACTGGATTGATATCAAACTGATGATCAGCGTGCGCAGCAATCAGGCGATGGCAGGGCACGGCAAGAACGGCGCCTATCGCTACAAATAGCGCGCCATCATCTGGTCGAGCAGGCCTTCCTCGCGCAACTGATCCAACGCTGCCTGCAGCTTGGCCACCGTTTCGTCCGGCACATCCTTGTTCAGCGCCAGGTACAACTGGGCACTGTTGAAGCGAAGCACAGTCTTGAGCCCGGTCACACCGACCTGGCGCGCCAGGTAGCGGCCGGCCGGGTCGCCGGTGGCCCACAGGTCGATCTGGTCATCCAGCAGCTTTTGCGCGTTGTCCTGGTCACGCAGCACCAGCACTGGCTTGAGGCCCTGCTTCTCCAGGGTCTCGGCAATCGCGTCGCCCTTGTACGCGCCAATCCTGTAGCGCCGCGCCTGCGCCAGCTCGTCGAGCTGGATTTTGCTGTCGGCCTTGGCCAGCATCACCCAGTCATCCGGGCCGATAGGGCCGACCCATTTGAACAGCGCTTCGCGCTCCGGCAGGCGGGCCATCACGAACACACCGTAGCCGGGGTTTTCCAGGGCGAGTTTGTAGATCCGCTCCCAAGGAAAGCGCAGAGTGAGGCTGTAGGAAATGCCAGCACGCTTGAAGGTTTCGCGCATGATGTCCACGGCGATGCCTTCGATATTCTCGTCCTTGGCGAAGTTCTTGCCGTTTTTCGCCATGTTGTAGGGCGGGAAGTTTTCCGTCAGCAACACCAGGGAGGCGTCAGACGATTCTTCGGCTTGGGCCACTCCGATCATGAGCACGGAGGTACTGGCGAGCGCGAGCAACAGGTCTTTGAGCATGAAAGTTACCGGAATCCATGGCAAGCGCAGAGAGTGCCGCGCACTTGCCATGGTGTCCAGCAGCGTTTAGCGCACCACGATACCGCGCGCGGCCATGTACGCCTTGGCCTCGGGGACGGTGTATTCGCCGAAGTGGAAAATACTCGCCGCCAGCACGGCGCTGGCGTGGCCTTCGATCACGCCGTCGGCCAGGTGCTGCAGGTTGCCGACGCCGCCGGACGCGATCACCGGAATGCCCAGCGCATCGCTGATGGCACGGGTCACGCCGAGGTCGAAGCCGTTTTTCATGCCATCCTGGTCCATGCTGGTCAGCAGGATTTCACCGGCGCCCAGGCCTTCCATCTTCATCGCCCACTCCACCGCGTCCAGGCCGGTCGGCTTGCGCCCGCCGTGGGTGAAGATCTCCCAGCGCGGCGGTTCGCCGGGGCCGGAGACTTTCTTGGCGTCGATGGCCACCACGATGCACTGCGAGCCGAAGTGCTGTGCGGCTTCGCCGACGAACTCCGGGTTGAACACTGCGGCGGTGTTGATCGAGACCTTGTCCGCGCCGGCATTGAGCAGGTTGCGGATGTCTTGCACGGTGCGAACGCCACCGCCCACGGTCAGCGGGATGAACACCTGGCTGGCCATGCGCTCGACGGTATGCAGCGTGGTGTCGCGGCCGTCGACGCTGGCGGTGATGTCGAGAAAGGTAATCTCGTCGGCACCTTGCTCATCGTAGCGACGGGCGATTTCCACCGGGTCGCCGGCGTCACGGATGTTCTCGAACTTGACGCCCTTGACCACGCGACCGTTGTCGACGTCCAGGCAAGGGATGATGCGTTTGGCCAGCGCCATGGTCAGTCCTCAGCCGTTGTAGGCATCGCAGTAAGCCTGGGCTTCGGCGACGTCCAGGGTGCCTTCGTAGATTGCGCGGCCGGTGATCGCGCCGATGATTCCAGGGGCCCGGGCATCCAGCAGCGACTTGATGTCACCCAGGTTGTGGATGCCACCGGACGCGATCACCGGGATCCTGGTCGCCGCCGCCAGCGCAGCGGTGAACGGTACATTGCAGCCCTGCATCATGCCGTCTTTGGCGATGTCGGTGTAAACGATGGCGGACACGCCGTCGGCTTCGAACTGCTTGGCCAGGTCGATCACCTGCACCGTGCTGATTTCAGCCCAGCCGTCGGTGGCGACGAAACCGTCCTTGGCGTCCAGGCCGACGATCACCTTGCCCGGGAACGCGCGGCAGGCTTCGGCGACGAAGGCCGGGTCTTTCACGGCCTTGGTGCCGATGATCACGTAGCTTACGCCGGCCTTGACGTAGTGTTCGATGGTTTCCAGGGAGCGGATACCGCCGCCGATCTGGATCGGCAGGTTCGGGTAGCGCTTAGCGATCGCAGTCACCACTTCGCCATTGACCGGCTGGCCTTCGAAGGCGCCGTTCAGGTCCACCAGATGCAGGCGACGGCAACCACCGTCCACCCATTTGGCAGCCATGCTCACCGGGTCGTCGGAAAACACCGTGGAATCTTCCATGCGGCCCTGGCGCAGACGCACGCAAGCGCCGTCCTTGAGATCGATAGCGGGGATAATCAGCATCTGGCAAACCTTATTCGATATTCAGCAATGCTTGGGAAATCAGGGTTTCTCAAGCGACCACAGGTCGCTTTCGATGCTTTCGAACCGTTCCCTAAGGAGCGTCTGCGTATCGAAAATCGCCCTGTTGTAATAGTGCGGCGCAACTTCAATGGTGAACAACTCAAGGATCTCGGCAACCTCGAACGAGCCCAGCTTGAGCTCGAAACGGTCCTCCATGAAGCGCTTGATCTTGTTGGTAGCCTCACGTTCCTGTTCGGGCGTGAGGTTCAGGATCGGCAGCTTCGGTTTCTTGGCCATCTACCAGCGACCGTCCCACGCAGCGAAGTTCTGCAGCAATTGCAGGCCATGGGTATGGCTCTTCTCCGGGTGGAACTGCACCGCAAAACGCGAACCTTCGGCCAGCGCGGCGGCGAAGTCGACGCCGTAGTGCCCGCCACCCACCACCTGGCGCGGGTTACCGGCGGCGATGTAGTAGCTGTGGACGAAGTAAAAGCGCGCCATGTCCGGGATCTCATGCCACAGCGGGTGATCCACGGTGCGCCGCACTTCGTTCCAGCCCATGTGCGGGACTTTCAGGTGCTCGCCGTCTTCATGCAGGTCCTTGCCGAAGAACTTCACTTCGCCTGGAAACAGGCCGATGCAGTCGACGCCGTCATTCTCTTCACTGCGCTCGAGCAAGGCTTGCATGCCCACGCAAATGCCGAGGAACGGCCGGTCCTGGCTGACCTCGCGCACCAGGCTGTCAAAGCCCAGGCGACGGATTTCGGCCATGCAATCGCGAATCGCGCCAACGCCTGGGAACACCACGCGGTCAGCCTCGCGAATCACCGTGGCATCGCTGGTGATCAGCACCTTGCCAGCCCCTACGTGCTCGAGGGCCTTGGCCACCGAGTGCAGGTTGCCCATGCCGTAATCGATAACCGCGACCGTCTGCATTACAGGACGCCCTTGGTCGATGGCATTTGCCCGGCCATGCGCTCATCCAGCTCCACCGCCATGCGCAGCGCGCGACCGAATGCCTTGAACACGGTTTCGATCTGGTGGTGGGTGTTGGTGCCGCGCAGGTTGTCGATGTGCAGGCTGACGAGGGCGTGGTTGACGAAACCCTGGAAGAATTCCTGGAACAGGTCGACGTCGAAGCCGCCCACGGTGGCGCGGGTGTAGGGCACGTGCATCTGCAGGCCGGGGCGGCCGGAGAAGTCGATGACCACACGCGACAGCGCCTCATCCAGCGGGACATAGGCGTGGCCGTAGCGACGGATGCCTTTTTTGTCGCCGATGGCCTTGGCGAAAGCCTGGCCGAGGGTGATACCGACATCCTCCACCGTGTGGTGGTCGTCGATATGCAGGTCGCCCTTGCTGACGATATCCAGGTCGATCAGCCCATGACGGGCGATCTGGTCCAGCATGTGCTCAAGAAAAGGTACACCGATATCAAATCGGGCCTTTCCGGTGCCATCCAGGTTGATCGAGGCTTTGATCTGGGTTTCCAGAGTGTCGCGCTCGACGGACGCCTTACGTTCGGCCATCACCAGCTCCGCAAAATCATTGGGCGAAAAAGGCAGCCATTATAGGGGCGCGGGCGCTAAACAGAAACATCGAAGGGGATAAGACTGACGAGTTGAAGCGAGGAAGGTCGACGCTAGACATGTGCATACAAGCGGGCGCTCCAGGATGGTGCGCCCGCCTGCAGTCAACTTAGTGGAACAGTACCGCCGTCTTCTGCAGGGTCACCCACACACCCCACGCCAACGGAATACCCACCACCAACCAGGCCGCGACAGCCAGCGGCTTGCTGCCGGCGGAGGCTTTCCACTCCAGCACGGTGCTCGAATCGGCACCCTTGTCATGGCCCAGCGCCTGTTCGGCGGCCAGTTCGGCGTCGCTCATGAAGTACTTGTCGGCCACCGGGCGCACCAGCAGGTTACAGATGAAACCCAGCACCAGCAGGCCGGCGAGGATGTACAAGGTGATGTCGTAGGCGGCGGCGCGTTCGACGCCGATGCTCAACTGATATTCACGCAGGTAGTTCACCAACACCGGGCCCAGCACGCCCGCCGCAGCCCAGGCGGTCAGCAGGCGGCCATGAATCGCGCCGACCATCTGGGTGCCGAACAGGTCGGCCAGGTAAGCCGGAACCGTCGCAAAACCGCCGCCGTACATCGACAGGATGATGCAGAACGCCGCCACGAACAGCGCCACGTTGCCCAGGTGCCCCAGGTTCGGGATCAGCGCATACAGGGCAAAGCCCAGGGCGAAGAACACGAAGTAGGTGTTTTTACGGCCCAGGTAGTCGGAGAACGACGCCCAGAAGAACCGGCCACCAATGTTGAACAGGCTCAACAGCCCGGTAAAGCCCGCCGCGATCGCCGCGATCGAGGCCAGTTGCCCGGCATTCAGTTGGCCGAACGGCACATCCACACCCAGCAACTTGCCGCCGAACACTTCCTGCAGCAGCGGCGAAGCCATGCCGAGGATGCCGATACCGGCCGATACGTTCAGGCACAGCACCAGCCATACCAGACGGAATTGCGGGGTTTTCCAGGCGACGTTCACGTGAACGTGACGATGGGTGATCATCGCATTGCTGGCTTTTTTCACCGGCGCGGTCCAGCCCTCAGGCTTCCAGCCGGTCGGCGGAACACGGTAGGACAGCGCGCCACCGATCATGAAGACGAAGTAAATCGCCGCCATCACCAGAAAGCTCTGCCACACGCCGACGCTGGTCGGCGAAGCGAAGTGCCCCATCAGCGCTGCCGCCAGGGGAGCCCCCACCATCGCGCCGCCGCCGAAGCCCATGATCGCCATGCCGGTGGCCATGCCGCGCTTGTCCGGGAACCACTTGATCAGGGTCGACACGGGCGAGATATAACCCAGGCCCAGGCCGATACCGCCAATGACCCCGGAGCCGATCCACATCAGCCAGATCTGGTGGGTATAAATCCCCAGCGCCGAAATCAGCAGGCCGCCACACCAGCACAGCGCCGAGACGACGCCCGCCTTGCGTGGCCCGGCATGTTCCAGCCAGCCGCCCCATATCGCTGCCGAGCAGCCCAGGAAGATGAAGAACAGGGTGTAGATCCAGCCCAGCATGGAGATCGGCCAGTCGCACTGAGACGAGAAGACCTGAGCGATAAAGCTCATATCCGGCGCACAGGCCACCGGCGCGCTGATCCCCAGCGCCTTGGACAGCGGCAACCAGAACACCGAGAAGCCGTAGGCCATGCCGATACACAGGTGGATGGCCAGAGCGGCCGGTGGAACCAGCCAGCGGTTGAACCCGGGCTTGGCGATGATGCGCTCCTTGGACAGGAACGCAGGCTGCGCGGCAGCAATACCCGCCGCAGTGCTAGTGCTCATTAGTGTTTCCCCCAGTTATTAGTATGTGTTCGTCAGGCGCTCTCTCCTTCGGCCTTGCACGCAGGGCGTGACCGTTTTGTTGAATAAAGCTCCATTTAAAGCGCGACGTTACGTCGCAGAAGGCGGACGAACGCGCAGAGATTAGCATCAGTGGATGACAGAAAAACCAAAATGCCACTACCTTTCGCGGATTTTTTGTGTTTTTTGACGCCAAAATACCGCCCCCTGCGCTAGATACAATGTAACGATCCGTGAACTGACGCAGGCCATCGGGCGCTATACTCTGCGGCTAAATTTTGAAATCGACATACAAGGACTCGCCCATGAAAGCGTTCGGCAAAATCCTGGGTCTGGTACTTCTCGGGCTGTTGCTGATCATTGTGGCTCTCGGCTTTGCCCTGACCCATCTCTTCGATCCCAACGACTACAAAGACGAGATTCGCCAGATTGCCCGCGACAAGGCCCACATCGAGCTGACGCTCAATGGCGACATCGGCTGGAGCCTGTTCCCCTGGCTGGGCCTGGAACTGCACGAAGCCAGCGTCGCGACCCTGACCAACCCGACCCAGCCGTTCGCCGATCTGCAGATGCTCGGCCTGTCGGTACGCGTGTTGCCGCTGCTGCGCCGCGAAGTGCAGATGAGCGATGTGCGCGTCGAAGGCCTGAACCTGCGCCTCAACCGCGACAAGCAAGGCCACGGCAACTGGGAAGACATCGGCAAGAACGCCCCCGAGGCGCCCACCGCTATGCCAACCCCCGTGCAAGCGACGGCACCAGTGACCGAGGTGAAGGCAGAAAAACCGCCGCAGCCCATCCGCCTGGACATCGACAGCCTGACCATCAACAACGCCCGCATCGAATACAACGATGAACAGACCGGCAAGCAGTTCAGCGCCGAAAGCATCCAGTTGAGTGCAGGCGCCATCCACGAAGGGGCGAGCATTCCGCTGAAGCTCACCGCGTTCCTCGGCAGCAACCAGCCGGTCATGCGCGTCAAGACCGAACTCAACGGCAACCTGCGCATTCAGCGGGCGCTCAAGCGTTATCAGTTCGAAGACATGCGGTTCAGCGGCGAAGCCACCGGCGAACCGCTGCAAGGCAAAACCGTGACCTTCTCCACCCAGGGCCAACTGCTGGTGGACCTGGCGGCCAACATTGCCGAGTGGACCAACCTGAAACTCTCGGCCAACCAGTTGCGCGCCCTCGGCGAACTGAAGGTCAATGACCTGGACAAGACCCCGCAGCTCAGCGGCGCCCTGTCGATCGCCCAGTTCGACCTGGCCAAGTTCCTCGACAGCGTCGGCAACCCGCTGCCACCGATGGCCGAGGGCAGCCTGAGCAAAGTCGAGCTGGTCAGCCGCCTCCAAGGCACGCCGACCCGCCTGGCCCTGGAAGACCTCAACCTGAAACTCGACGGCAGCACCTTCACCGGCCGCGTTGCCGTGGACGATTTCGCCAAGCAATCGCTGCGCGTGCAACTCAAGGGCGACACCTTCAACGCCGACAATTACCTGCCGGCCAAGTCCGAGTCCGCCAAGGGGGCAACCGCCGCACGCCAGGCCGAAGTGCAGAACAGCGAAGCCGGCGCCATGGCCGCCGGTGGCACCACACCGCTGCCGGACGCCCCGACCAAAGGCGCCTGGAGCACCGACAAACTGCTGCCGCTGACCCGCCTGCGCACGCTGGACGTGGAGGCCGACCTGGCCTTCGGCCAACTGACCCTGAGTAAGCTGCCGATCCAGAACGCCATGCTCAAGGCCAGCGGCCTCGACGGCCAGCTCAAGCTCGACAGCCTGAGCGGCGGCCTCTACAACGGCAGCTTCCAGGCCAATGGCAGCCTCGATGTGCGCCAGGACATTCCAGTGCTGGCCCTACAAAGCCACATCAAGCAAGTGCCGGTCGAGCGCATCCTGCAAGCCCAGGGGCAGACGCCGCCGGTCAAGGGCCAGATCACCCTCGACAGCAACCTCAGCGGCCGCGGCAACAGCCAAAAGGCACTGATCGACAGCCTCAACGGCAACGCCAGCTTCGTGATCAACAACGGCGTGCTGCTCAACGCCAACCTTGAACAGCAACTGTGTACTGGAATCGCCCTGCTCAACCGCAAGACCTTGAGCAGCGAACCACGGGCCAAGGACACCCCGTTCCAGGAACTCAGGGGCAACCTGACGTTGCGCAACGGCGTGGCCAACAACCCCGACCTGAAGGTGCGTATCCCCGGCCTTACGGTCAACGGCAACGGCGACATCGACCTGCGCGTGCTGGGCATGGATTATCGCGTCGGCATCATCGTCGAGGGCGATCAACGCGAAGTGCCGGACCCCGCCTGCGAGGTAGGCGCCAACTTCCAGGGCATCGAAGTGCCGCTGCGCTGCCGTGGCCCGCTGGAGCTGGGCGCCAAGGCGTGCCGCCTGGACAAGGACGGCCTCGGCCAGGTCGCCATCAAGGCCGCCGGCAACCGCCTCAACGAGAAGCTGGAAGAGAAGCTCGACAAAGTTAACCCGCAGTTGAAAGACGCGTTGAAAGGCCTGTTCAAACGATGAGAAACGAGCAGTTTTCCGAGGCGGTACTGAACTGGTACGACCGCCACGGTCGCCATGACCTGCCCTGGCAACAGGGCATCACGCCCTACCGGGTGTGGGTTTCGGAGATCATGCTGCAACAGACCCAGGTCAGCACCGTGCTCAATTACTTCGACCGTTTCATGGCCTCCCTGCCAACGGTCGAAGCCCTGGCCGCCGCGCCGGAAGACGAGGTGCTGCACCTGTGGACCGGCCTCGGCTATTACACCCGGGCGCGCAACCTGCAGAAGACCGCGAAGATTGTCGTGGCCGAGTACGGCGGCGAGTTTCCCCGCGACGTGGAAAAGCTCACCGAACTGCCCGGCATCGGCCTGTCCACCGCCGGCGCGATCGCCAGCCTGAGCATGGGCCTGCGCGCACCGATCCTCGATGGCAACGTCAAACGCGTGCTGGCACGCTTTACCGCGCAGGAGGGCTACCCCGGCGAACCCAAAGTGGCCAAACAGCTCTGGGCCACCGCAGAGCGCTTCACGCCCCATGATCGCGTCAACGCCTACACCCAGGCGATGATGGACATGGGCGCCACCCTGTGTACCCGCAGCAAGCCCAGTTGCCTGTTATGCCCGCTGGAAAAAGGCTGCGAAGCCCACATGCTCGGCCTGGAGACGCGCTACCCGATCCCCAAGCCGCGCAAGAGCATCCCCCAGAAGCGCACGCTGATGCCCATGCTGGCCAATGGCGACGGCGCGATCCTGCTTTACCGTCGCCCGTCCACGGGCCTGTGGGGCGGTTTGTGGAGCCTGCCGGAGCTGGACGACCTGCAAGACCTCGAACACCTCGCCCACCAGCACGCGCTGGAGCTGGGCAAACAACAGGAACTGCCGGGGCTGATCCACACCTTCAGCCACTTCCAGCTGGCCATCGAACCCTGGCTGGTCCAGGTCGAGGAATCCGCCCATCACGTGGCCGAGGCCGACTGGCTCTGGTATAACCTCGCCACCCCGCCGCGCCTGGGCCTTGCCGCCCCGGTGAAAAAACTGCTGAAGCGCGCGGCCGACGTATTGAACGCAGGAGTTTCGTCATGACCCGCACCATCATCTGCCGCAAGTACCACGAAGAACTGCCCGCCCTGGAGCGCGCCCCGTTCCCGGGTGCCAAGGGCCAGGACATTTTCGATCACGTCTCCGCCAAGGCCTGGGCCGACTGGCAGAAACACCAGACCCTGCTGATCAACGAAAAACGCCTGAACATGATGAACGCCGAAGACCGCAAATACCTGCAAGGCGAGATGGACAAGTTCTTTTCCGGCGAGGATTACGCCAAGGCCGAAGGCTACGTGCCGCCTGCTCAATAATTGATCAAAAACCGGGGTCGGCACGTAAGCGACGGTAATAATTAAATATTTTTTGAAAACTTGCTTGACGACCCCCTGAAAAACCCGTTTAATGCGCCCCGTTGCCCAGATAGCTCAGTCGGTAGAGCAGGGGATTGAAAATCCCCGTGTCGGCGGTTCGATTCCGTCTCTGGGCACCACTATTAAGTTTCAGGTGGTGCAACGATCATCTGAAACACCCAAAAAACCCGCCTAGTGCGGGTTTTTTTTTGCCTTCGATTTACCCATCCCGAACCGGGGTGGATCACCGTCACCCCAGTACGCAATACCCGCCTCGCGCCGCCTACTTGAGCAAGAACACCAACAACGGATTGTCGTTCAGTCGTCCGTTGAACATCGGCGCCAGGTGTTCCACCGGTGTGCCCTTCAACTGCTCGGTTTCCTTGCGCGCCACGATCACCCAGGACGGCCGTGGCAGCGAGTCCAACTGATCGAGCTGGTTACGCCCGATGAACAGCGGTTGCTCGTCGTGATCCAGGTTCATCATGTAGCGCACTGCCCAGGTGTCCCGCGCAAGGCCGACAAACACCAACGGTCCCGGTTCTTGTGCGCGAAGCGCTTCCACCTGACTGACAAATTGCCGGGTGTCGAACTGCAGGTCCTTGGCCGGCTCTACCACGGTCACCAGCAACAACCACTGCGCCGCCAGTGCGATCGCGCTGAGCCACACCAAACGCCCGGCGCGACGCCAGGCGATCAATGCCGCCCCCTGCAGGATCACCAGCACGCCGATCAGCAACGGCAACGAAACGTCCGGCCAGTAACCGTGCTTCTGCCACCCATGTCGACACACGAAGACTACAACCACGCACAACGCCGGCAGCGCCGCGACGAGCCATGTGTAACAGCGACGCACCCCGACGAGCCAGTTCTGTGCGTGGAGCAGCCCATAGGCAGCGACAGCGGCAAACATCGGCACCATGGGCAGGATGTAATAAGCGCGCTTGAAGTGCGGCACCGACAGCCCGAGCAGAATCATCAAGCCGCAGGCGCCGAGCCGCACGACCAGTTGCACGTCGTCATTGCCCCAGCGTTCCGGCCAGCGATGACGCAGCGCAACCATGCTCGCCAACGCCATGGGGACCACCGGGAAGTAACGGTACAGACTCAGCTGGAAGTAGAAATAGAACGGCTCGCCGATTTCATCGAGGCGCCCGCCAACCTGCATCTTGAACACTTCATCGGCAAAGGCCTGGCCCCCACTGATCCGCGCCAACTGCATCAGCAGCCACCAGCAACACGCCAACAGCAGCAACCCGATAACGCCGTGGATCAGCACTTGCCTGACCCGCTCCCCCGGACGACCCAACGCCCAATACACGCAGGCCACCCCACAGACTTCGATCAAGCCCAATGGCCCGCGAATCGCAAAACCCAGGATAAACAGCGGGAACACCGCCAACTGCCGCAGCCGCGAGCCAAGGCGTTCGCCACTGTGCAGCAGGTAGAAGCTGCCTACGCACAACAGCGCCACCATCTGATCCAGGCACACCGAGCGCGACTTTTCGAGCAACTGGGTGGTGAGCAAGGTCAGCAGCACCGTCAACAGCGCCCAGGCGCGACTGGAAGGCGCCAGCAAGCGATAGATCAGCGCCACCACTCCGGCAGAGGCCAGCGCAGTGGGCAGGACATTCGCCAGGTGGTTGGGCGCACCGAACAGCCGGGCGAATACAAAACTGAAGAACGTCGCCGTACCGGGATAATCCGCGTAGGGCTGGCCGTAGGTAGTGGGGAAAAGACTCGCCCCATGGCGAAACATTTCCTGCATGAACAACGCCCAGCGCCCGTCAAACCCCTGAGGCTGCTGGTCCCAGATCCCCAACGTAAATAACAACAAAGCAATCAGAAAAATGCCCAGAGACTCCAGGCGAAAAGAGTTGCGCTGATCCATCGGTTGTCCTGCCAGGTAGTGAGCGGCGGCTTATGGTGCCCAACACATCCCAAATAGCGCCTGAACAACCCTGAACATTCATGTGCCCGGCCGATCTGCGCGCCACACCAGCGTCGGGATCAGGCGAACGTAGATCAGCTCGCCAATCAACTCGACCAGGGTTTGCAGGATCACCGCCGTCGCCGCCAACCCGCGCACGCCTTCGGGCAACGCCAGCGCGAGGGGCAACACCACCAGCGAGTTACGCGTCGCCGCGCTGAACGTCACCGCGCGCGCCGTCACCGCCGGCAGCGCGAACAGGCGCGCGGCGAACATCCCCATCAATGGCGCCAACAGCACAAAGCCAACGTAGACCGGAATCACCGGCAGCAGCAGGCCGATATCGCGCACCACCGCGGTGATTTGCGAACCGATCACCACAAACAGCACCGCGGCCATCGCCGGCACCGGCAACCAGGCCCAGGCATCGTTCCAGGCGTTGACGACCGAGGAACGCCGCGCCAGCGAGGTGGTGATCACCGCCAGCACCATCGGCACCACGATCAATAACAGGAACGCCTCGACAAACGGCCGCACCTCCACCACCACCGCGGACTGCGCGCCCAACATCAACCCCAGGTACACCGGCAACAACACCAACTGCAACAACAGCAGCAGCGGCGTCGCGGCCAGCATCAAGCGCGAATCGCCCTTGCCGATGTGGGTAAACACCACCACGTAGTCGATACACGGCGTCAGCAATACCAGCAACGCCCCCACCAGCAACGCCGGGCGCTCCACCAGGCCACGCGTCAGTAGCCACACCAGCACGGGCACGAGAACGAAATTGGCCAGCAGCAACGCCGCCAGGAACCGCTGGTTGCCCACGCCTTGGCGCAGCTGCAGAAACGGGATTTGCAGGAACATCGCATACATCAGCACCGCGATGGCCGGCGTGACCAGCACGCCGAGGCCATGCGCCAATGACGGCGCGAGCAGACCGAAAGCGGCGGCCAGGAGGACGGTGGCGAAGTAGAGGGGAATCTGGTGGTGTTCGAGGGTGTCGCGGGTCATCAGGACGCTCTCGCTGATTGCAAAGGCGCAAGCCTAAGCATCTACTGGCGTGAGGTCGAGTGGTGTGGCCCGATCACATCCCTGGGATATTCCTGGCGAGTGTGTAACACCATCACTATCTCAACGTGCTCCGTCACCCGATAGACCACCAGGTAGTTTGGATGAACAACCATTTCCCGAGTACCAGACAAGCGACCGTGCTTGAATCCGTATGGCATCAGGGACAACCCCTCGGCGGCAACCACAATAGTTTGGTGCAGCGAGACGGCGGCAACCGGGTTGTACTGCTCGATGTAATCAATGATCTCGATCAGGGCGACAATAGCCTCAGGTCGCCATTTAACGAGAAGCACGAGCCTTGCGCCTCTCTTCCAGCACCTTCTCGACTTCAGCCATCGCCTGATCGTGCGGAATACTAGGACGAGGATCGTCAATTGAAGCCTGCACCTTGGCACGAAACCAACGGTCGTAGCTGGCAGCTTGCTCTTCTGTTTCAAACTCCGAAACGATGGGAGAACGTGGAATGCTCATAGAGACCTCCGTAATGGATGCCTGCCAGTCTAATCTGTCCATGGTTGGCTGTCGTTTCTCTCAGATGTGTGGTTTTTTCGGAACAAGCCACTGTGCGCGGGCGTTGTAGGCGTTGTGAGCGCCAGAGATTAGTGAGTCAGCGGAACGAAGTACAAGTGCTGGCAAACTGGCCAACCGTTACCAAAAATAAAAAATCGGCACAGGCCCAAAACGATGAATTTGAATGATGCCTCTTCGCTAACGCCTGCAACTCAACCCAGCCAAAACACTTCCTTCAGAGCACCCGCCGCAGACGGCTACCCGCTTGGCGGCTTCACCTGGCGCCACATCCGAAGCGACCCTACACGCCCGGTCGTCATCATCAACGCCGCCACTTCCGTGCGCTGTCGCCACTATTCACGCTTCGCCGACTACCTGTTCGCCAACGGCTTCGATGTCATCACCTACGACTATCGCGGCATCGGCGAGTCCCGTCGTGGCTCGCTGCGAGGCTTCAAGGCCTCATGGTCGGATTGGGGCCGCCTGGATTTCGAGGCGATATTGCAGCGGGCGCAGCGCGAGTTCCCGGGGCAGCCGATCGACGTGGTCGGTCACAGCTTTGGCGGCTGCGCAGCGGGGCTCGGGGCGTCCGGCGCAGTGATCCGGCGCCTGGTGACGGTGGGCGCGCAATTCGCCTACTGGCGCGATTACGCAGCGAGCGGGCGCTGGCGCATGGTTGGCAAGTGGCATGTGGTGATGCCACTGGTGACGGCGCTGTTCGGCTACTTCCCGGGCAAGCGCCTGGGCTGGCTGGAGGATACGCCGGCCGGCGTGGTACGGGACTGGAGCACGCCGACGCCGAGCTATGAAACACGGCCCAGCGGGCGCGCCTTGAGTGAATTGCCGTTTGCCCGGGTAACGGCGCAAGTGCTGGCGATCAGCATCACCGACGATCCCTTCGGCACCGTGCCGGCCATCGAGCGCTTGCTGAGCTACTTCGCCAGCAGCGAACGCACTCACCTGCGCATCGCCCCTGACGATATCGGAGAAACACAGGTCGGACATTTCGCGTTCTTTCGCAGCGAGTATGAGGATCGGCTGTGGCCGATTGCGCTGGCATGGCTGAAGCACGGCGCGCTAACACCCGGTACACCGGGCCGTCGCATAACGGCGCGCGTCTAGAACCCCTTGGGATTTCCCTCAACCTGCGCTTCAATACCCACCCAGATCCTGAACCAAGGACGTGAGCCCATGGCCTCGCCGAACAAGCAGCAAAAACGTGCCCACCGGGCAAAGGCCAAGGCCAAGCAAAACCGTACCCAACGCGCCGTCGCGAGCAAGCCGGATGCATTTGCCGGCGATGACAGCCGCATCGATCTTGAGTCGGTGGATTTAACTGAATTGTTTGTCGAAATGCGTACTGCCGGCGAAATCAGCCAGCAAGCGCTGTGCGCGGCATTCCTGGCGCACCCGCTGTTGGCATTGGTGCTGGAGCAGGAAGGCGAAGAAGAGGCCACCGACTTTATCCTGGCGGCACTGATCGAATATCGGCAGTGGGCTACCGACACCGAGGATGAAGCGGCAGCCCTGGCGTGGGTCGAGTCGCCGCAGTTCCAGGCGGATTACGTCGCCGCATCCCAGGCGCTGGTGATTTCCCAAGACTGACGCAAAACGCAATGTGGGAGGGGGCTTGCCCCCGATTGCGGTGTGCCAGTCGACATCTAATTGACTGATACACCGCTATCGGGGGCAAGCCCCCTCCCACATTTGAACTGCGGCGCAATCAAGCACCGCACTCCATCACATCAATTCAGTACTGCAGCGCCTACGCTCTGGGCCTTGCGACGGCTCGAAACGAGCAGCCCCGCCGCCACCACCAGCAAGCTCAAGACCCCGGTCGCGATGATCTCGACCCGATGGGCTTCCTGGAACAGCATGATCCCCAGCGTACCGACGATGAACACCATCACCGCGTAGGTCAGGCCTGGGAACAACCACATTTTGAACGCGAGCGTCTCGCCCGCCGCAGTACGCTTCTGACGCATGCGCAGTTGCGACACCGCAATCACCAGGTACACCAGCAACGCAATGGCGCCGGAACTGGCCAGCAGGAATTCGAACACCGCCGCCGGTGCCACGTAGTTGGCGAAGACCGCCAGGAACGCTGCGCCGGTGGACAGCATCACCGCCCAGTAAGGCGTGCCGCTTTTATTGGTGCGCTTGGACACGGCGGGTGCATCACCACGACGGCCCAGGGAAAACAGCATGCGCGAGGCGGTGTACAGCGCCGAGTTGAGGCAGCTGGTCACGGCAACCAAGACCACCAGGTCAACGATCAGCTTGGCATTCGGGATGCCCATGCTTTCCAGCACTGTCTGGTAGGAACCTACGGCAGCCAGGGTCGGATCGTTCCAAGGCACCAGGGACACCACGATGAAGATCGACAGCAGGTAGAACAAACCAATCCGCCAGATCACCGAGTTGGTGGCCTTGGTGATCTGCTGGCCCGGGTCCTTCGACTCGGCGGCCGCGATGGTGACAATCTCGGTGCCCATGAACGAGAACATGGTGGTCAGGATGGCCGCCAGCACAGCGCCCATGCCGTTCGGCATGAAGCCCTGGGTGTCGAACAGGTGCGAGACACCGCTGACCTGGCTGGTCGGCAAGAAGCCGAAGATCGCCAGCAGGCCGAGGATCACAAAGCCCACGATCGCGACGACTTTGATCAGCGCGAACCAGAACTCGAACTCACCGTAGTGTTTCACGCTGAACAGGTTGGTCGCCGTCAGCAGCAAGGTGATGATCAGGGTAAACGCCCAGATGGCCACGCCGGGGAACCAGGCATGGAGGATGGTCGCGGCGGCGTTGGCTTCCAATGGAATCACCAGCACCCAGAACCACCAGTACAGCCAGCCGATGGTGAAGCCGGCCCAGTGACCGATCGCCCGATCGGCGTAGGTCGAGAACGAACCGGTGTCCGGCGACGCCACGGCCATTTCGGCCAACATCCGCATCACCAAGACCACCAGCGCACCGGCGGCGGCATACGCCAGCAGTACCGCAGGGCCGGCGGCGGCGATCGCGTGGCCGGAGCCGACAAACAAACCGGCACCGATGACGCCGGCAATCGACAACATGGTGACGTGACGCGGTTTGAGCCCCTGTTCGAGGTCATTGGAGCTATGCGTACTACTCATTGACACACCTTTAAACGAGGAATTGCGAAAACGGTCCGCCCGGCGCGTGCCTTTTACGTGAAAAGAAACAAACAGGGCGTTCTTTATTTTTTACGCAATATTTGCGCCAAAATGTTACAAAACCCCGATAGACGCGGGCTGTAGGACGATCCAGCAGCCCTCGCAAGTCATTGAGAATGCTGGCATTCCGCTACAGCGTTACCGAGCGACTCACTTTTACCCGAACGCGCGCACCACAAATACACACAAAAAGTACGTGACGCCCCATAAAAGGGCCGGTGATCACCGTTTGCCCGGTTAACCCTTCCAACACCCGCCCAAAGCTGGCACCATCGCGCCCTTTTTCACGCGAAGCCTGCGGGTTTTCCAGGTTCAAACGGCTGTTCGGTTGTTGATGGCGCGACACGCCGCTGTGCCGATGCGACACCTTGCCGCAGACCACCTGTTAAGCATCCGCCGCGCTGTTGGCTGCCATCCGGACGCTATGCTAGGTTGGCGCCTCGCCAGGAAGGCGACCCAACAGCAGGAACGCAACGAACACAATGAGGACCGCACATGGCTCTGGCCGCGCCCGCGCTTGAAATCCGCAACTTGCATAAACGCTATGGTGAGCTGGAGGTACTCAAAGGTATCTCGCTGACCGCTCGCGACGGCGATGTGATCTCGATCCTGGGTTCCTCCGGTTCCGGCAAGTCCACATTCCTGCGCTGCATCAACCTGCTGGAAAACCCGCACCAGGGCCAGATCCTGGTGGCTGGCGAAGAGCTCAAGCTCAAGGCCGCGAAGAACGGCGAGCTGATAGCCGCCGACGGCAAGCAGATCAACCGCCTGCGCAGCGAAATCGGGTTTGTGTTTCAAAACTTTAACCTGTGGCCGCACATGAGCATCCTCGACAACATCATCGAGGCCCCACGCCGTGTGCTCGGCCAGAGCAAGGCCGAAGCCATCGAAGTGGCCGAAGCCCTGCTGGCCAAGGTCGGCATCGGCGACAAGCGCCACGCCTACCCCGCGCAATTGTCCGGCGGCCAGCAGCAGCGGGCGGCCATCGCGCGTACCCTGGCGATGCAGCCGAAAGTCATCCTGTTCGACGAACCCACCTCGGCCCTTGACCCGGAAATGGTCCAGGAAGTACTTAATGTGATCCGCGCGCTGGCCGAAGAAGGCCGCACCATGCTGCTGGTCACCCATGAAATGGGCTTCGCCCGCCAGGTGTCCAGTGAAGTGGTGTTCTTGCACCAAGGCCTGGTCGAAGAGCAAGGATCGCCACAGCAGGTGTTTGAAAACCCGCTTTCGGCGCGCTGCAAACAATTCATGTCCAGCAACCGCTAACGGAGCAACATGCATGCAGAACTATAAAAAATTCCTTCTGGCCGCGGCCGTTTCGATGGCGTTCAGCGCCTCGGCCATGGCAGAAACCCTGAAAATGGGGATCGAAGCGGCCTACCCGCCGTTCAACAATAAAGATGCCAGCGGCAACGTCGTCGGCTTCGACAAAGACATCGGCGACGCCCTGTGCGCCAAGATGAAAGTCGAGAAGTGCGAAGTGTATGTATCGGACTGGGACGGCATCATCCCGGCGCTGAACGCGAAGAAATTCGACTTCCTGGTGTCCTCGCTGTCGATCACCGACGAACGCAAGCAGGCCGTCGACTTCACCGACCCGTACTACTCCAACAAGCTGCAGTTCATCGCACCTAAAGCCACGGCAGACTTCAAGACCGACGCGGCCTACCTGAAAGGCAAGATCATCGGCGCACAACGCGCGACGTTGGCTGGCACCTACCTGGAAGACAAGCTGCCAGACACCACCAGCAAGCTCTACGACACCCAGGAAAACGCCTACCTCGACCTGACGTCCGGCCGCCTGGACGGCATCCTTGCCGACAAGTACGTGCAGTACGAATGGCTCAAGAGCAAAGACGGTTCCGCCTATGAATTCAAGGGCGACCCGGTGGTCGAGAGCGACAAGATCGGTATCGCCGTGCGCAAAGGCGACCCGCTGCGCGAACGCCTGAACAAAGCCCTGGCAGAGATCAAGGCCGACGGCACCTACAAGAAGATCAACGACAAGTACTTCCCTTTCAGCATCGAATGATCTGAACGGTATGCCCGACGCGCTCCCAGGGGCGCGTCGGCTTTCAGCTTTGCCTGCCGCGATATGAAAACACCATGAATTTCGATCTCTACGGATTCGGCCCGGCGCTCGCCGCCGGCGCGCTGATGACCGTCAAGCTGGCGCTCACGGCCCTGTGCCTGGGGCTGGTACTCGGCCTGGCTGGCGCTTTGGCCAAGACGTCCCCATACAAGCCGCTGCAGTGGCTGGGCGGGGCTTACTCGACCCTCGTTCGCGGTATTCCCGAACTGTTGTGGGTGTTGCTGATTTATTTCGGCACGGTCAACCTGATGCGTGCCCTCGGGGAGTTTTTCGGTAACCCCGACCTTTCCCTCAGCGCCTTCGCCGCCGGGGTCATCGCCCTGGGCCTGTGCTTTGGCGCCTACGCCACGGAAGTGTTCCGTGGCGCGATCCTTGCCATTCCCAAGGGCCACCGTGAAGCCGGTGTGGCATTGGGCCTGTCGAAGTTTCGCATCTTCACCCGCTTGATCATGCCGCAGATGTGGCGCATCGCCCTACCGGGCCTGGGCAACCTGTTCATGATCCTGATGAAAGACACCGCGCTGGTATCGGTGATCGGCCTCGAAGAAATCATGCGCCATGCGCAGATCGGCGTGACCGTGACCAAGCAGCCGTTCACCTTCTTCATGGTGGCGGCGTTCATGTACCTGGGCCTCACCGTGCTGGCCATGACTGGCATGCACTTCCTGGAAAAACGCGCCAGTCGCGGCTTTGCAAGGAGCACCCAATGAACGGCGACTACAGCTGGCTGTCCCATTTCGACCTGGGCCTGAACTGGGCCGTGATCATCAAGTGGCTGCCCAAACTGGCCCAGGGCGCGACCCTCACCCTCGAGCTGGTGGCCATTGCGGTGATTGCCGGCCTGCTGCTGGCGATCCCGCTGGGCATCGCCCGCTCCTCGCGCCGCTGGTACGTGCGGACCCTGCCCTATTGCTACATTTTCTTCTTTCGCGGCACGCCGTTGCTGGTGCAACTGTTCCTGGTCTACTACGGCCTGGCGCAGTTCGACGCGGTGCGTAACAGCTTCATGTGGCCGTACCTGCGCGATCCGTTCTGGTGCGCCACCGCCACCATGACCCTGCACACCGCCGCCTATATCGCCGAAATCCTGCGCGGTGCGATCCAGGCCATCCCGCCGGGTGAAATCGAAGCGGCGCGGGCCCTGGGCATGTCCAAGCCGAAGACGCTGTTCTATATCATCCTGCCGCGCGCCTCGCGCATCGGCCTGCCGGCGTACAGCAACGAAGTGATCCTGATGCTCAAGGCCAGCGCCCTGGCCAGCACCGTGACGCTGCTCGAACTGACCGGCATGGCGCGCACCATCATTGCGCGCACGTACCTGCCAGTGGAGATCTTCTTCGCCGCCGGCCTGTTCTACCTGCTGATGGCCTATGTGCTGGTGCGCGGTTTCAAACTGCTGGAACGCTGGCTGCGAGTCGATGCTTGCCAGGGACGTTGAAGCGCACTTCCAGGCGCTGGATGCGTTCCTCAGCGAACACCAAGGGCTGTGGCGACCACGGCCCTTCACGCATCGCCAGTTACCCTGGGAATCCCAACATCCCGCGCTCGCCCAGTGGCTGCGCCGGCGCTCGCTGGCCGACGCGGAAAGCAGCCACAACCGGCCCCATGAGCTGCCCGCCCCGGCGCCTTTTCCACAGCTGGCCGCGCAGGCGCTGCGCCTCAGTGCTGTGGATAAGTTACCGACGCAGCCCCTGGCACCCGCCCGCCAGCGCCTGAACGTCGATGTGCCTGGCCGCAAGTGGCAACAGATCGAAGCCTTCGGCGCCGCCCTGGGGTTCGCGCAACCACCGCGGCACTGGCTGGACTGGTGCGCCGGCAAAGGCCACCTCGGCCGCCGCCTGCTGCACAGCGGGCAGCAACTGACCTGCCTGGAATACGATCCGGCCCTGATCGCCGCCGGGCAGGCCTTGAGCGACCACCACCAACTGCCCGTCACCCATCACCTGCAAGACGTACTGGCCGACGTGACGGTCAGCGCCGAACACACACCCGTCGCCCTGCACGCCTGCGGCGACCTGCACGTGCGTCTGCTGCAACTGGCCAGCACTGCCGGCTGCAAGCAACTGGCGCTGGCACCCTGCTGTTACAACCGCATCCGCACCGACCGCTATCAGCCACTGTCGAGCGTCGGCCGCGCTTCGGCGTTGCGCTTATCGGTGGATGACCTGGGGCTGCCCCTCAGTGAAACCGTCACCGCCGGCAAGCGGGTGCGCCGGCAACGGGATACGTCCATGGCCAGGCGCCTGGGTTTCGATCACTTGCAGCGCCAATTGCGCCATTGCGACACGTACCTGCCCACGCCGTCCCTGCCCGCCAGTTGGCTGGATAAACCCTTCGCCGACTATTGCCGCGAGTTGGCCGGCCTCAAAGGTTTATCCACAGGCGAGCAGGATTGGACAGCGCTGGAGGTACACGGCTGGCAGCGCTTGGCCGAGGTCAGAAACCTGGAACTGCTGCGAGGGTTGTTCCGCCGCCCGCTGGAGCTGTGGCTGGTGCTGGATCGGGCTCTGTTTCTGCGGGAACAGGGCTACACCGTGACGGTAGGCAGCTTCTGCGAAACCACCCTAACCCCACGCAACCTTATGGTGCTGGCTGAGCGCGATTAAAGCGCATTTTTTCCTACGCGCGCCCTGTGGATAACTCTGTTGATGAAATCCTTACAGAAGTTGTAGCCATCTGCGCTACAGGCCAAATGCCATACTGATCATTTTTTGTGCAACGAATAAAACGCACGCAAAACAGGCGGTTGCGCCGTGTTGAGAATGGTTCCGCCCAAACCCCATTCGACGCCATCGGCGACCTGCCGATTGTGCATAAGCATTTCGCGTTCAGCGCATAAAGCGTGATTTAGCGGGCTTTTTTCCGTGCGATCAACAACCGGCACAGCCTCTTGAGATCGTCGCAGGCGGCGCTCGCCGCCAAGTTATCCAGCGGGTCCGTGGCAAAGGCCAGGGCTTCGCTGATCGATGGATCGCGATGCACCACGTCCAACGGATTATCGCCCAGGCGCAGTTTGAAGGCATTGACCATGTCCCGGCTGAACGCCGAGTTTTCTTCCAGTTGATTGATCACATAGTGGCAATGTGGCGGGCGTTCACGCTCAAGATAAGGCGCCAGCACCGCGTCCAACTGGTCAAGCGTGCCGAGGCACGCGGCATTCGGCTGGACGACGACCAATACGCTATCGGCCACGCTCAACGCTTGATGCAGATAGACGTTATTACCGGCGGGGGTGTCGATGAGCATGAGCGGGCGCTCGCTCAACCCCAGAGTCGACAGGTGCTGCGCCAACCACTCCGGTTCACGCGTGAGCCAACGTTGCAGGTTGTCCTTCTGCTTGATATCGGTGTGCCCGAAGGGGATCACGCGGCAGCCGGCAAACCCTGTTTGCAGGAGCGTCTCCCAGCGCGTATTGAGCAGGCTGGCGCGGCCGACGCCCAGGAGCTCCGGGGCCACGCCGAAATGCTGGCGCAATGCGTTTTGAGGGTCCAGATCCAGCGCCACCACCGACTCCCCCAAGCGCTGCAAGCCGCTGCTCAACGCCGTGGCCAGGGTGCTGCGGCCGACGCCGCCGTTGACCGAGACCAGCGCCACCACGGTTGGGCGCGGTGTGCTCAAGTCATAATGATGAGGTTGTTCATAGGCCGCTGGCGCATTGGCGCAAAAGCGCGAGCCGTCTTTCTGGTTAGCGCGGGTGCCATCATCGAATGGAAGGGTGCCGAAAAAGTGCAGCCGAGCGTTCCGTGCCTTGGGCTCCCGGGTCAGGCTCTTGCCGGACGGGGCAAACAGATCATCGGTACGGCTCATGGCCATAACTCCTTCACAGTGCCATTAAAGACGTGAAAGGTCGGCAAGATAAGGCTGACCGCAAGTCTTTTTGTCGGCGCTTTGGTTGCGACATTCTGTGACAGGCGTTATGAGGTGTCATTATTTTGATGGAATTGCCGCCACCCTTTCAGACGAGCGGAAAATAGCCAATTTACCGGCACTTATTCAGGATAAATTGCTACAAAGTGATTTCATCGTGCCATTGTTTTTTACCCGGTATCACCGCACCATTGCCGCACCTTCAATGCTGCAAGCTCGGGTATTCGCAGTGGCGATACGCTTTAACTTCCCTCGGTTCCTGTACGGTCTGGCCATCACGCTGTTGCTGGGTGGCGGCCTGCTGGGCAATCTGCTCGCCGATTGGGATTTCAGCCAGATCAGCCGCCGCGCCGAGGCGCTTTACGGGCCCCTGGGCGCCGGGCGCCAGCGTATCGACGCCTGGCAACACCTGCTCACGGCGCAAAAGCAGGTCAGCGAAACCGAACAACTCAACGTGGTCAACTTGTTCTTTAACCGCCAGTTGCACTACGAAGAAGATATCGACCTGTGGCACGAGATCGATTATTGGGCGACGCCCATTCAATCCCTGTGGAAAGGTGCCGGTGATTGTGAAGACTATGCCATCGCCAAATACTTCAGCCTGCGTCACTTGGGCGTCCCGGCCGAGAAGCTGCGCATCACCTACGTCAAGGCCTTGCGCCAGAATCGCGCGCATATGGTACTGACCTACTATGCAAGCCCGGAAGCCATGCCGTTGGTACTGGACAGCCTGATGGACCCCATTCTGCCGGCCAGCCAACGTCCGGACCTGCTGCCCGTCTACGCTTTCAACGGCGAAGGGTTGTGGCTGACCGGCGCGGCGGGCAACAAAAAAGTCGGTGATAGCAAGCGCCTGTCACGCTGGCAGGATGTCTTGAAAAAAATGACCGCCGAAGGGTTTCCGGCCAGTTCGGATAATTAACAGGAGCTACGATGTCACTGTTCAAACAATTGCTGATCGCTATCTGTGTGTTTCTAGTGGTTGCCTTCAGCGGTAGCTTCATCGTCAGCCTGGAAAGCTCGCGTGCGCAGTACGTCAACCAGTTGCGTTCCCACGCCCAGGATGCGGCCACCGCACTGGCGCTGTCGCTGACGCCGAACATCGATGACCCGGCGATGACCGAGCTGATGGTCAGTTCGATTTTTGACAGTGGCTACTACGCGAGCATCCGCGTGGTGGACCTGAGCAATAACCAGGTGCTGGTGGAGCGTGCCGCCGAACCTGATGCCAGCGGCGTGCCGGCCTGGTTCGTGAAAATGATCGGCCTCGCGCCGGCCGGCGGCGATGCCATCGTCAGCCGAGGCTGGCAGCAGGCGGCACGGGTCGAGGTGATCAGCCACCCGATGTTCGCCCTGGCCAAACTGTGGCAGAGCGCATTGGGCAGCCTGGGCTGGTTGCTGCTCTGCGGCGCCGCGAGTGCGGTGCTCGGCGCGCTGTTGCTGCGCCGTCAGTTGAAGCCGCTGGACTATATGGTCGAACAGTCCCACGCCATCGCGCGGCGCGAATTCATCAGTTTGCCCGACCTGCCCCGCACTCCCGAACTGCGACGCGTGGTGCAGGCCATGAACCAGATGGTCGAGAAGCTCAAGGCGTTGTTCAATGAACAGACCGAGCGCAGCGAGAAGCTGCGCGTGGAGTCCTACCAGGACAGCCTGACCGGGCTGGCCAACCGGCGCTATTTCGAGATGCAGCTCAACTCGCGGGTCAGCAACCTGGAAGAAGCCAGTTCAGGCTACCTGCTGATCTTGCGGGTCAACGACCTCGCCGGTCTCAACCAGCGCCTGGGCGGGCAACGCACCGACCAACTGCTGCAAGCCGTCAGCCAGCAACTGGTGCGGACCTGCGCCAAGTACCCGGAAACCCACAACCTGATCACCCGCAGCCGCGGCGGCGAGTTCGCGGTGCTTGCCCCGGGCCTGGTGCGTCACGAAGCGGTGCAATTGGCCCAGGCGCTGGAAACCACCCTGCAGAGCCTGTACGAAACGGGCGCCACAGACATGCAGAGCGTGGCCTACATCGGCCTCGCGCCCTACAACCCCGGCGATGCCTCGGCCGACCTGTTGAAGCTGGCCGACCAGGCCCTGGCCCAGGCTGAAGCCAGTAGCGGCCAAACCTGGGTATGCCTGGAGCGCCAGACCCGGGGCACCGTCAGCGACGATCCGCATAGCTGGCACACCCTGCTCGACGAGGCCCTGAATCAGGGGCGCTTCCGCTTGTTTTTCCAGCCGGTGGTCAGTAGCAGCGATACCCGTCAGGTGCTGCACTACAAGGTACTGTCGCGCCTGCTCGACAACCAGGACCAGACCATTGCGGCGGGGCACTTCCTGCCCTGGCTGGAGCGCTTCGGCTGGACCGCACGCCTTGACCAATTGATGCTCGACCTGGTGATCAAACACCTGGCACAACACAACCAATCGGTGGCGTTGAACCTCTCGGCGGCGACCTTGAATGACCCACAAGCCCTGGAGCGGATGTTCGAGCGATTGGCGCAACACCCGACACTCGGTACGCGCCTGACGCTGGAGATCGGCGAAGAGCAAGTGCCCGAGCAAGCCCAGCTGGAGCGTCTCACCCGGCGCCTGCGCAGCCTCGGATACAGCCTCGGCCTGCAACGTTTCGGCGGGCGTTTCAGCATGATCGGCAACCTGGCGAACCTGGGCCTGGCGTACCTCAAAATCGACGGCAGCTACATCCGGACCATTGATCAGGAAAGCCACAAGCGCTTTTTTATCGAGGCGATCCAGCGTGCCGCCCACAGCATCGATTTGCCGTTGATTGCAGAGCGCGTGGAAACCGAAGGTGAGTTGCGCGTGATTCGCGAGATGGGCATCGAAGGGGTGCAAGGCCAACTGGTCGGTGAACCCGCGCCGTGGACGTGGAGCGCCGAGTAATCAGGCCGGCTTGACGCTCATGCCGTGAAAGAGGTGCGTGCGCCTCAGATCAAACCGCTTTCATCGTCATTGATCAGCTCACTCAAACCGCCCAGCGCCGTCCGTGCCTGGGTACGCTCCATCACCTTGACCTGCGCGGCGGGCGGCAGGTCAGTGATGCGGATCACGCCCTTGGCGGTCAGCACCTGGATCAAGTCATCGAGCACCCGAATCATCTCGGAGTCGCTCTGTTGGAGCTGCTTGAGGCTGTTGTCGATCACATCCGTGGCAAACCACGCCTGAATGTCCTGATGATCCGCCGGTAGAGTCCCGGTGGATTCGGCGAAGGCCTGCGCCTCGACGCGAACCAAAGCGTTGTATTGATCGCGTTGCACGTAGAACATCAGCGTTCTCCCAATAAAAAATCCCTGCAGGCGCCGCACCTGGCTCCTACAGAGATTACACACATTTTCCCGAAGCTGGTGCCCACGGAGCACCAATCCCGAAAGATTGGCGCTCCAGGGTGATCAGTCGTGATGCTTGACGGTCAGATCACCACCGGCGATCAGGCTGTTGATCGCGGCACTGCCACTGCCCCAGCTGGCGCCATCGACCTTGATCGTAACATCGGCCGTACCGCCACCCTGCGCCGTGAACGAACCGCTGCTGCTGACACTCAGCGTCGAGTTGCCCGCCGAGTCGGTGCTCAACTTCAGGTAGTTGGTCAGGTTGGTGTCGTTATTGCCTTGCAGCAAATCGGACAGGTCCAACTTATCGCCTTCGCTGTGCTTGAAGTCGGTGATGGTATCAACGCCAGTCCCGGTGTTGGTATCCCCTTTGAGCCACACGAAGGTATCCGCCCCCGCGCCGCCGGTGAGGGTGTCATTGCCCTTGCCGCCCACCAGGATGTCGTTACCCGCCCCGCCGTTGAGCACGTCGTTACCGCCTTGGCCGAACAGAATGTCGTCGCCGGCGTTGCCGATCAGCTTGTCAGCGCCGTCGTTGGTGCCGTAGATGTTCGACGCGCTGGCCAATGCACCCACGTCAGCGACGTGTTCGGTGATGAACTGGTGCAAGGTACGGTCATCGATGTGATCGACGGTCGTGGCCAGTTTGTCGGCCGCGAACGCCTTGAGTGCAGCACTGCCTTCAAGGTTGTTGTAGCTGATCAGGTCGCCGAACAGAATGTCGTTGCCCGAACCACCGGTGAGGGTGTCGGCGCCGGTATCGGCCGCGTGGCCGGTGATGGCATCCGCCAGCTTCGCGGTGTCGATCGTGGAGACGTTATGATCGGTATCGAACTGCTTGAGCACAGCGGTATCAATGTTCGAGCCCAGACCGATGGCCTCGACGACAACCTTGCCTGGAACCGCGTTGACCAGATCGGAGTAGGCCGACTTGGCGTTGCTCATGGCGTTGCTGGAATCGTTGTAGACCGACGCCACGTCAAAGCCGCCGCTGCTGTTGGCCACCACGGTGCCTTCGAGGTTTTTATTACCCCAACCATCGTAGGAATAGACCTTGCCGTCACCATCGACAATCACCTGCGTCCTGCCGTTGATTGTCGTTGTGACCGAGTTGGTCTGACCCAAGACGTAATTGCCGCTATTGACGATGCTATCAAAGTAAACATTCGAGCCGAACCAACTGGTCGAGCCCAGGAGAGGGTTACCCTGAATGGCGGTGTACATGTTCGGCTCACCGTCGGTAATGAAGTACGTCAGGTTTTTTGCACCCACATTGCTCGTGGCTTCGTCGCCTTTGAACCAGTTGGTGGCGGCGTTGAACGCATCCTGATAGTTGGTCATGTCGCTCGATTTTGACGTCATCTGAGTCAACACAGCCTGCAAGGCCGCTTTAGCGGCGTCCTTGTCGGCGAGGTTGACCGAGACCTGCGCTTCGACCCGCGTATCGAAGTCGACCAGCAGTACTTTCACAACACCCGAGTCGCTTTTACCGGCATTGCTGATCAAGGTATCGAACACGCTCGCAAGCTGCGCCTTGATCGACTTCATCGCACTGCTGCCGATACTGCCCGAGGTATCGACGATAAAGGCAATGTTGTAGTTGCTGCCGGCATTGACGATGCCGCCTTTGTCACCGACCACCATGTTGTTGGCCGAGGTACTGCTCAGGTCGATGACATCGGCAGCGCCGCCGCCTTCAGTCACCACATAAGCCTGTGGCGCAACGGTAATGGTGCTGGTGGCCACCGACGAACTCAGGCTGTCAGCACCTGCGTTGTCCTTCACAGAGATCTCGACGGTGCGATCACCCGTAGTCGGATACTTGCTGGTGCTGGAGTACTGGAACGACTCGAGCAACGACTTGTAGGTGGCCGTGTCAGCCGCGCCCGACAGGGTCAGGACGATTTTGCCACTGACGTCGGTGCCAACGCTGGTCAGGGTGACGCCGTTGTAAGTACCGCCCACGGTCACCAGGCTCGAGCTGAGCTGGTCGCCCGCGCTGGCGTTTTTCAAGGTGATGGTCGCGCTTTGCATCTGGCTGCTGTCGACGTCACCGATGGCTACGTTGCCGGTGATCGCTATCCCACCCGTACTGCGCTCCGAGTAGGCCGTGCTGTAGCTGGTGAGGACGGAACCGTCTGTGGTGCTCAGGTCCAGGGTCGGTGCGTCGTTGACCGAGGTCACGGTGATAGTGCCGTTGGCCGGGGCCGAGGTCAGCGGATTGCTGCCGTTAGCGTTGCCGCTGTCGGTGGCGGTGTAGGTGAAGTTCGCCGTGCCGTTGAAGTTCGCGTTCGGCTTGAAGTACACGGTGGCTTCGCCGTTGACCGCGGTAATCGCGCCGGTCACTGGTTTGGTCATCGCTGCGTCGGTGTAGAAGGTGCCGTTGGTTGGCGTGCCGACGGTGAACGATTTCACGTTCGCCAGGCCATCGACGTCGGTCGCGCTCAGCTTGACCGCGATGCCTACGCTTGGATCTTCAGCACCGGTCGCGGTGGTTGCCGCAGCCACTGGAGCATCGTTGACCGGAGTCACGGTGATGGTGCCGTTGGCTGCTGGCGAGGTCAGTACATTGCTGCCGTCAGCGTTGCCGCCGTCGGTCGCGGTGTAGGTGAAGTTCGCCGTGCCGTTGAAGTTCGTGTTCGGCTTGAAGTACACGGTGGCTTCGCCGTTGACCGCGGTAATCGCACCGGTCACCGCTTTGGTCATCGCCGCGTCGGTGTAAAAGGTGCCATTGGTTGGCGTGCCGACGGTGAACGACTTGACGTTGGTCAGGCCATCGACGTCGGTCGCGCTCAGCTTGACCGCGATACCTACGCTTGGGTCTTCAGCACCGGTCGCGGTGGTTGCCGCAGCCACTGGCGCATCGTTGACCGGGGTCACGGTGATGGTGCCGTTGGCTGCTGGCGAGGTCAGTACGTTGCTGCCGTTAGCGTTGCCGCTGTCGGTGGCGGTGTAGGTGAAGTTCGCCGTGCCGTTGAAGTTCGCGTTCGGCTTGAAGTACACGGTGGCTTCGCCGTTGACCGCGGTAATCGCACCGGTCACCGCTTTGGTCATCGCCGCGTCGGTGTAGAAGGTGCCATTGGTTGGCGTGCCGACGGTGAACGATTTCACGTTCGCCAGGCCATCGACGTCGGTCGCGCTCAGCTTGACCGCGATGCCTACGCTTGGGTCTTCAGCACCGGTCGCGGTGGTTGCCGCAGCCACTGGCGCATCGTTGACCGGAGTCACGGTGATGCTGCCGTTGGCTGCTGGCGAGGTCAGTACATTGCTGCCGTCAGCGTTGCCGCCGTCGGTCGCGGTGTAGGTGAAGTTCGCCGTGCCGTTGAAGTTCGCGTTCGGCTTGAAGTACACGGTGGCTTCGCCGTTGACAGCGTTAATGGCGCCGGTCACCGCTTTGGTCATCGCCGCGTCGGTATAGAACGTGCCATTGGTTGGCGTGCCGACGGTGAACGACTTGACGTTGGTCAGGCCATCGACGTCGGTGGCGGACAGTTTGACCGCAATGCCCACGCTTGGGTCTTCAGCACCGGTCGCGGTGGTTGCTGCAGCCACTGGCGCATCGTTGACCGGAGTCACGGTGATGCTGCCGTTGGCTGCTGGCGAGGTCAGTACGTTGCTGCCGTCAGCGTTGCCGCTGTCGGTGGCGGTGTAGGTGAAGTTCGCCGTGCCGTTGAAGTTCGCGTTCGGCTTGAAGTACACGGTGGCTTCGCCGTTGACCGCGGTAATCGCGCCGGTCACAGGTTTGGTCATGGCCGCGTCGGTGTAGAAGGTGCCGTTGGTCGACGTGCCGACGGTGAACGATTTCACGTTCGCCAGGCCGTCTACGTCGGTCGCGCTCAGTTTGACCGCGATACCTACGCTTGGGTCTTCAGCACCCGTCGCAGTGGTGGCCACAGCCACCGGCGCGTCGTTGACCGCAGTGATCACCACGCTCACCTTGCCAGTCGTGACTTCTTCAACCTGCGTGCTCAACTCTTTGGCCGTTGCCGTCACAGTCAGATCGAAATTGGCAGTCGCATCCTTGGCCGGAGTGACGGTCAGGGTAGCCAGGTTCCAATTGCTGACATCGTACTGGGTGGTCGCACCCGTCGAGGTATAGCTGTGGCCCGTGGCGCCGTCGGTGATGACAGCGCCTTCAGGCAGGCCGCTGATTTCTACCTTGTGCGATTCCGACTGGTCATTGTCGACAAACGTGGTCGTGATCGGGCTGATCTTGATCGCAGTGTCTTCCAGGCCGTGGTTATAAACGTAGCCGGTGTAATAACCTTCTCCGTTGACCACATGAGCATCGTCAAACACCGCCCCGGCGGCTTTCAACGCTTCCAGGCTGGTATAGGTCTGCACGCCGCTGCTGCCCAACGCCATCGACGGGCCGTTGTTGATCGAAACATTGACGTCGTAGTTGCCCGGGCCGGCCTGGTTGTAGTGATAGATGTCGAGGGTGTAATAACCCGACTCTGTCGGCGTGAAGGGGGTTGCGTTGATCCCGGTGCCCTGGCTCCAGGTCTCGGTCGACACCAACTTGCCGCCGACGGTAACCGCCAGGCTGTCATCGGCGCTGCCGGTGAAGCTGTAGCTCTTGCCAGCTTCCAGGTAAATCAGACCGGAGACTTTGGTCGCGGTGAGTTCCACCACATTAGCGTTGCTCACGTTGGCGGTCACACCCGTGGAGGCTGCGCTGTCAGGCGTTTGAGCGTTGATGACCCGGATCAAATCGCTGGACTGAACAACCCCATTGCCGTTCGTACCCAATGCACCCGGCAGGTTGCCGCCGGTCCAGGTTTGAATGGTCAAGCCGGTTGGCACGTCACCGAATGCGCCGACGGTCACGACAGGAACGTCCGTCACTGGGTGGATATCCACGGTGATGGTTTTCGTATCGCTGTTGAGCTGGCCGTCGGTCGCCTGGAACTTCAGCTCGGTGTAATCACCCTGCTTGTTACCGACGCCGGCGTTGCCGAAGCTGTTATCGCCCGACTCGTTGGCCGCTGGGCTGTAACGCACATTGTGATTGTCGAAGTCGGCCTGGCTGAAGGCCTTGCCCGGCGACGTATCGGTTTTCAGATCAGCCGCGCTGAGCTTGACCCAGACACCGTCGACTTTGTACTCGATGGCACCGTTGGGCAGGCTGGTGAAGACGACTTTCAGGTCCGTGGAATCCACATCACTGACCCCGAACGTCGACCATTTCAGCTCGACTGGGGTGTCTTCGTTGCTTTCTACGTAGCCATTGCTCGCAGTCGGCGCATCGTTGACCGGAGTTACGGTGATGGTGCCGTTAGCAGGCGCTGAGGTCAGCGGGCTGCCGCCGTCAGCGATACCACCGTCGGTCGCGGTGTAGGTGAAGTTCGCGGTGCCGTTGAAGTTTTCGTTTGGCTTGAAGTAAACAGTCGCTTCGCCGTTGACCGCATCAATAGCGCCGGTCACCGGTTTGGTCATCGCCGCATCGGTGTAGAACGTGCCGTTGGTTGGGGTGCTGACGGTGAAGGATTTCACGTCTGCCACGCCGTCTACGTCAGTGGCGCTCAGTTTGACCGCGATACCTACGCTTGGATCTTCAGCACCGGTTGCGGTAGTGGTCACAGCCACAGGCGCATCGTTGACCGGGGTCACGGTGATAGTGCCGTTAGCAGGCGCGGAGGTCAGCGGGCTGCCGCCGTCAGCGATACCGCCGTCGGTGGCGGTGTAGGTGAAGTTCGCAGTGCCGTTGAAGTTTTCGTTTGGTTTGAAGTAAACGGTCGCTTCGCCGTTGACGGCGTCAATCGAGCCAGTCACTGGCTTGGTCATGGCCGCATCGGTGTAGAACGTGCCGTTGGTTGGGGTGCCGACGGTGAAGGATTTCACGTCTGCCACGCCGTCTACGTCGGTGGCGCTCAGTTTGACCGCGATACCTACGCTTGGATCTTCAGCACCCGTTGCGGTAGTGGTCACAGCCACTGGCGCATCGTTGACCGGGGTCACAGTGATGGTGCCATTGGCAGGCGCAGAGGTCAGCGGGCTGCCGCCGTCAGCAATGCCGCCGTCGGTAGCGGTGTAGGTGAAGTTCGCGGTGCCGTTGAAGTTCGCGTTTGGTTTGAAGTAAACGGTCGCTTCGCCGTTGACCGCGTCAATCGAGCCAGTCACTGGCTTGGTCATGGCCGCATCGGTGTAGAACGTGCCATTGGTAGGCGTGCCGACGGTGAAGGATTTCACGTCCGCCACGCCATCTACATCGGTCGCGCTCAGTTTGACCGCGATACCTACGCTTGGGTCTTCAGCACCGGTCGCGGTAGTGGTCACAGCCACAGGCGCGTCGTTGACCGGAGTCACGGTGATAGTGCCGTTAGCAGGCGCTGAGGTCAGCGGGCTGCCGCCGTCAGCGATACCGCCGTCGGTAGCGGTGTAGGTGAAGTTCGCGGTGCCGTTGAAGTTCGCGTTTGGCTTGAAGTAAACGGTGGCTTCGCCGTTGACGGCATCAATAGCGCCAGTCACTGGCTTGGTCATCGCTGCGTCGGTGTAGAAGGTGCCGTTGGTTGGCGTGCCGACGGTGAAGGATTTCACATCTGCCACGCCGTCTACGTCAGTGGCCGAAAGCTTAACTTCGATACCCTGGGCCGGATCCTCGGAACCCGTTGCGGTGGTCGGTGCTGCGACCGGCGCATCGTTCACGGCAGTCACGGTGATAGTGCCGTTGGCTGGAGCCGAGGTCAGCGGGCTGCCGCCGTCAGCGATACCGCCGTCGGTAGCGGTGTAGGTGAAGTTCGCGGTGCCGTTGAAGTTCGCGTTTGGCTTGAAGTAAACGGTCGCTTCGCCGTTGACCGCATCAATAGCGCCAGTCACTGGCTTGGTCATGGCGGCGTCGGTGTAGAAGGTGCCGTTGGTTGGCGTGCCGACGGTGAACGATTTCACGTCTGCCACGCCGTCTACGTCGGTGGCGCTCAGCTTGACCGCGATACCTACGCTCGGGTCTTCAGCACCGGTCGCGGTAGTGGTCACAGCCACAGGCGCGTCGTTGACCGGAGTCACGGTGATAGTGCCGTTGGCAGGTGCTGAGGTCAGCGGGCTGCCGCCGTCAGCGATACCGCCGTCGGTAGCGGTGTAGGTGAAGTTCGCGGTGCCGTTGAAGTTCGCGTTCGGCTTGAAGTAAACGGTCGCTTCACCGTTGACGGCATCAATCGAACCGGTCACTGGCTTGGTCATGGCCGCGTCGGTGTAGAACGTGCCGTTGGTTGGGGTGCCGACGGTGAAGGATTTCACGTCTGCCACGCCGTCTACGTCGGTGGCGGACAGTTTGACCGCGATACCTACGCTTGGATCTTCAGCACCGGTCGCGGTAGTGGTCACAGCCACTGGCGCGTCATTGACCGGAGTTACGGTGATGGTGCCGTTGGCAGGAGCCGAGGTCAGCGGGCTGCCGCCGTCGGCAATACCGCCGTCGGTAGCGGTGTAGGTGAAGTTCGCGGTGCCGTTGAAGTTCGCGTTTGGTTTGAAGTAAACGGTGGCTTCGCCGTTGATCGCGTCAATGGAACCGGTCACCGGTTTGGTCATCGCCGCGTCGGTGTAGAAGGTGCCGTTGGTTGGGGTGCCGACGGTGAAGGATTTCACGTCTGCCACGCCGTCTACATCGGTCGCGCTCAGTTTGACCGCGATACCTACGCTTGGGTCTTCAGCACCGGTCGCGGTAGTGGTCACAGCCACAGGCGCGTCGTTGACCGGAGTTACGGTGATGGTGCCGTTGGCCGGTGCTGAGGTCAGCGGGCTGCCGCCGTCAGCGATACCACCGTCGGTGGCGGTGTAGGTGAAGTTCGCGGTGCCGTTGAAGTTCGCGTTTGGCTTGAAGTAAACAGTCGCTTCGCCGTTGACCGCATCAATAGCGCCGGTCACCGGTTTGGTCATCGCCGCGTCGGTGTAGAAGGTGCCGTTGGTAGGCGTGCCGACGGTGAAGGATTTCACGTCTGCCACGCCGTCTACGTCGGTGGCGGACAGTTTGACCGCGATACCCACGCTTGGATCTTCAGCACCCGTTGCGGTAGTGGCCGCAGCCACTGGTGCATCGTTGACCGGGGTCACGGTGATGGTGCCGTTGGCTGGAGCAGAGGTCAGCGGGCTGCCGCCGTCAGCAATGCCGCCGTCGGTAGCGGTGTAGGTGAAGTTCGCGGTGCCGTTGAAGTTCGCGTTTGGTTTGAAGTACACCGTGGCTTCACCGTTGACTGCGTCGATCGAGCCAGTCACTGGCTTGGTCATGGCCGCATCGGTGTAGAAGGTGCCGTTGGTTGGCGTGCCGACGGTGAAGGACTTCACGTCTGCCACGCCATCCACGTCGGTGGCGGACAGCTTGACCGCGATACCTACGCTTGGATCTTCAGCACCGGTTGCGGTAGTGGTCACAGCCACTGGCGCGTCATTGACCGGGGTCACGGTGATGGTGCCGTTAGCCGGAGCTGAGGTCAGCGGGCTGCCGCCGTCAGCAATACCGCCGTCGGTAGCGGTGTAGGTGAAGTTCGCCGTGCCGTTGAAGTTTTCGTTCGGCTTGAAGTAAACGGTGGCTTCGCCGTTGACTGCGTCGATCGAGCCAGTCACTGGCTTGGTCATGGCGGCGTCGGTGTAGAAGGTGCCGTTGGTTGGGGTGCCGACGGTGAAGGATTTCACGTCTGCCACGCCATCTACGTCGGTGGCGCTCAGTTTGACCGCGATACCTACGCTTGGGTCTTCAGCACCGGTTGCGGTAGTGGTCACAGCCACAGGCGCGTCGTTGACCGGAGTCACGGTGATAGTGCCGTTGGCTGGAGCCGAAGTCAGCGGGCTGCCGCCGTCGGCAATACCACCGTCGGTGGCGGTGTAAGTGAAGTTCGCGGTGCCGTTGAAGTTTTCGTTTGGCTTGAAGTAAACCGTGGCTTCGCCGTTGACTGCGTCAATGGAACCGGTCACCGGTTTGGTCATCGCCGCGTCGGTGTAGAAGGTGCCGTTGGTTGGCGTGCCGACGGTGAAGGATTTCACGTCTGCCACACCGTCTACGTCGGTCGCGCTCAGTTTGACCGCGATACCTACGCTTGGGTCTTCAGCACCGGTTGCGGTAGTGGTCACAGCCACAGGCGCGTCGTTGACCGGAGTCACGGTAATGGTGCCGTTGGCCGGAGCTGAGGTCAGCGGGCTGCCGCCGTCGGCAATACCACCGTCGGTGGCGGTGTAGGTGAAGTTCGCGGTGCCGTTGAAGTTTTCGTTTGGCTTGAAGTAAACCGTGGCTTCGCCGTTGACTGCGTCAATGGAACCGGTCACCGGTTTGGTCATCGCCGCGTCGGTGTAGAACGTGCCGTTGGTTGGCGTGCCGACGGTGAACGATTTCACGTCTGCCACGCCATCCACGTCGGTGGCGCTCAGTTTGACCGCGATACCTACGCTTGGGTCTTCAGCACCGGTCGCGGTAGTGGTCACAGCCACTGGCGCGTCGTTGACCGGAGTCACGGTAATGGTGCCGTTGGCAGGCGCAGAGGTCAGCGGGCTGCCGCCGTCAGCAATACCGCCGTCGGTAGCGGTGTAGGTGAAGTTCGCCGTGCCGTTGAAGTTCGCGTTTGGTTTGAAGTAAACGGTGGCTTCGCCGTTGACCGCGTCGATCGAGCCAGTTACTGGCTTGGTCATGGCGGCATCGGTGTAGAACGTGCCGTTGGTAGGCGTGCCGACGGTGAACGATTTCACGTCCGCCACGCCGTCTACGTCAGTGGCGCTCAGTTTGACCGCGATACCTACGCTTGGATCTTCAGCACCCGTCGCGGTAGTGGTCACAGCCACAGGCGCATCGTTGACCGGAGTTACGGTGATGGTGCCGTTGGCAGGTGCTGAGGTCAGCGGGCTGCCGCCGTCAGCGATACCGCCGTCGGTGGCGGTGTAGGTGAAGTTCGCCGTGCCGTTGAAGTTCGCGTTCGGCTTGAAGTAAACGGTCGCTTCGCCGTTGACCGCATCAATAGCGCCGGTCACTGGCTTGGTCATCGCCGCATCGGCGTAGAACGTGCCGTTGGTTGGCGTGCCGACGGTGAAGGATTTCACGTCTGCCACGCCGTCTACGTCGGTCGCGCTCAGTTTGACCGCGATACCTACGCTTGGATCTTCAGCACCGGTTGCGGTAGTGGTCACAGCCACTGGCGCATCGTTGACCGGAGTTACGGTGATGGTGCCGTTGGCTGGAGCCGAAGTCAGCGGGCTGCCGCCGTCGGCAATACCACCGTCGGTCGCGGTGTAAGTGAAGTTCGCGGTGCCGTTGAAGTTCGCGTTCGGCTTGAAGTAAACCGTGGCTTCGCCGTTGACTGCATCAATCGAGCCGGTCACCGGTTTGGTCATCGCCGCGTCGGTGTAGAACGTGCCATTGGTTGGCGTGCCGACGGTGAAGGATTTCACGTCTGCCACGCCATCTACGTCGGTGGCGGACAGCTTGACCGCGATACCTACGCTTGGATCTTCAGCACCGGTTGCGGTAGTGGTCACAGCCACAGGCGCGTCGTTGACCGGGGTCACGGTGATGGTGCCGTTGGCAGGCGCAGAGGTCAGCGGGCTGCCGCCGTCAGCGATACCACCGTCGGTAGCGGTGTAAGTGAAGTTCGCGGTGCCGTTGAAGTTCGCGTTTGGCTTGAAGTAAACGGTCGCTTCGCCGTTGACGGCATCAATCGAGCCGGTCACCGGTTTGGTCATCGCCGCATCGGTGTAGAACGTGCCATTGGTAGGCGTGCCGACGGTGAACGATTTCACGTCCGCCACACCGTCTACGTCAGTGGCCGAAAGCTTAACTTCGATACCCTGGACCGGATCTTCAGAACCCGTTGCAGTGGTCGGTGCGGCAACCGGCGCGTCGTTCACCGCAGTCACGGTGATGGTGCCATTGGCCGGCGCCGAGGTCAGCGGGTTGCTGCCGTCAGCATTGCCACTGTCGGTGGCGGTATAGGTGAAGTTCGCCGTGCCGTTGAAGTTCGCATTTGGCTTGAAGTAAACCGTGGCTTCGCCGTTGACGGCGTCGATCGAGCCGGTCACTGGTTTGGTCATCGCCGCATCGGTATAGAACGTACCGTTGGTCGACGTACCAACCGCGAACGATTTCACGTTCTCCACGCCATCGATATCAGTAGCCGAAAGCTTGACTTCGATACCTTGAACCGGATCTTCGGAACCGGTCGCGGTAGTCGCGATAGCTTCTGGCGCATCGTTAACGGCAATCACGTTGATCGGCAGGGTGATCGACTCGGACTTCGGATCAGCCGTGCCGTCCTGCGCGGTGGCAGTGACAGTGAGGTTCACCAGGCCGTTGGCGTTTTCCGCCGGGGTGAAGACCAGGGTGGCCTTGTTCCAGTTGCTGATGTCGACGCTTTGATTGCCAGCCGTCGCGGTGAAGGTGTGGCCCGGCGTGCCATCGGAGATGGTCGCGTTGAGCGGTATGCCACCGACTTCCAGCTTGAGCGTCTCGGAACCATCCTTGTCGGTGGCGTATGCGTCGATGGTCGACAGCTTGATCGCATGGTCTTCCAGGCCGGTGTTCAGCACCTGGGTGACGTTGATGTTGTCCAGCACGCCGCCCAACGAGTTGTTTGCATCCCCGGCCGGGGCTTTGAACTCGAGTTTGGCATCGCCGTCAGCGGTGACCGGCACGACGAAGGTGTAAGTCTTCATGCCGACGGTGGTGGTATCCAGGGTGCCGACTTTGACGCCGCCCCAGAATACGTCGATCACCGAATTGTTCTCGGCACCCGCACGCGGCGAGTAGTCGACCGAGATGGTGTACGCCGTGCCGGCTTCTGCCTTGATGATGGTGTACAGGCTGGAGTCGTCGCCGGCGTTTTTCTCAAGCTCGATGACCTGGCTGTTGCCTGGGGTCTCTACGCCGTAGTTGCTGCTTTGGCCGATTTCGACTTGGCCGCCGGCATTCCCCGTGAGCCACGGAGTGCTCGGGGTGCCATTGACAGGCGCGTTGTTGGCGTCATTTACCCCGACGATGCCCCACGAACCATTGAGGTTGGCGCTGTCGAAGTTGATCGAGGTCACAGGGCCGCCGCCGAGCAGGCCCAGGTGCGGAGTGTCGGTAACCGGCGCGATCGTGATGTCGGCCGTCGTTACGGCGCTCGATTTACCGCCGTTGTCGACCGCAGTGAACGTCACCTCGGTTTTGCCGCTCCAGTCGCCGGTCGGGGCGAAGTAAACCGCGGCTTTGCCGTCGGCACCGGCCGGCACCGAATCGCCGACTTTGAGTTCGGTTTGCAGCGTGGCATCGCTGTACAGCTTGCCGTTTTCCGGCAAGGTGGTGATGACAAAGCTGGAGACGGTACCGTCCACATCCTTGCCGTCCAGCACGATCTTGGCGGTATGGTCTTCATCGGCGGTGGTGTTGTCGGCCGATGCAGTCGGGGCGTCGTTGAACAGGTCGATAGTGACCTTGCCAGTGGCGCTGCCGGTTTCCGGCGGTTCGCGATCCAGGTTGCCGCCACCGTTGTCAGTCACATCGATGGTGACGGTACGATCGGTACCGACAGGGTTATTGCCCGGGCTCTGGAAGGTGATGGCTTCAACCAGTTTGACGAAGTCGGCGGCGCTGCTGCCGGCCTTCGAGTCGCTGGTGAGGGTGTAGACGATTTTCCCGTCGGCGGCGCTGCCGCTCTGGGTGATGGTGATCCCGGCAACGGCCAGGGCCTTGAGCACATCGGCATTGCTGAGCAAATCACCTGCAGCCAGGTGGTCGACGGTGACCACGACTTTGCTGAAGGTGGTGTTGTCGACGTCTTTGATGGTCAGGTTTTCGACCAGCGCGACTGCGTCTTTTTGCTCAGTGAATGTGGTGCTGTCGAACTTGACCTCAGGCGGATCGTTCACCGGAACCACGTACACCACGGAGGTGACAGGCGCCGAATCCAGCTGGCCGTCGTTGACGGTGATGGTCAGGGTGCGATTGGCCGGGTCCGGGTTCTCGCTTTCGCTGGCGAAGTGTACCGAACGCAGGACTTCCTGGTACTCAGCCGTGGTGGCCTCACCGGACAAGGTCAAGATGCCAGTGGCCTTGTCGTAGCTGACTGCAATTTTGGTGTTGCTGACATCTGCGATCAGCACATCGTCTGCCAGGTGGTTGACGAGTGTGACTTTGGCGCTTTGCAGGGTGCCGTTGTCGACGTCGCTGACGGTCAGGTTCGCCGCCACGTAGCCGCCAGGCTTGCCTTCAATATAGGTGTCGCCGAACGCCTTGGTCGAGGCGTTGCCCAGTACCGGAGCGTCGTTCACCGCAGTCACGGTGATGGTGCCGTTGGCCGGAGCCGAGGTCAGCGGGCTGCCGCCGCCAGCAATGCCGCCGTCGGTGGCGGTGTAGGTGAAGTTCGCGGTGCCGTTGAAGTTTTCGTTTGGCTTGAAGTAAACGGTGGCTTCGCCGTTGACCGCGTCGATCGAGCCGGTTACCGGCTTGGTCATGGCCGCGTCGGTGTAGAAGGTGCCGTTGGTTGGGGTGCCGACGGTGAAGGATTTCACGTCTGCCACGCCGTCTACGTCGGTCGCGCTCAGTTTGACTTCGATGCCTTGAACCGGATCTTCGGAACCCGTTGCGGTGGTCGGTTCGGCGACCGGTGCATCGTTGACCGGAGTCACGGTGATAGTGCCGTTGGCTGGAGCCGAGGTCAGCGGGCTGCCGCCGTCAGCAATGCCACCGTCGGTGGCGGTGTAGGTGAAGTTCGCGGTGCCGTTGAAGTTCGCGTTCGGCTTGAAGTAAACGGTGGCTTCGCCGTTGACGGCGTCAATCGAGCCAGTCACTGGCTTGGTCATCGCCGCGTCGGTGTAGAAGGTGCCGTTGGTTGGCGTGCCGACGGTGAAGGATTTCACGTCTGTCACGCCGTCTACGTCGGTCGCGCTCAGTTTGACTTCGATGCCTTGAACCGGATCTTCGGAACCCGTTGCGGTGGTCGGTTCGGCGACCGGTGCATCGTTGACCGGAGTCACGGTGATGGTGCCGTTGGCTGGAGCCGAGGTCAGCGGGCTGCCGCCGCCAGCAATGCCGCCGTCGGTGGCGGTGTAGGTGAAGTTCGCGGTGCCGTTGAAGTTCGCGTTCGGCTTGAAGTAAACGGTGGCTTCGCCGTTGACGGCGTCAATCGAGCCAGTCACTGGCTTGGTCATCGCCGCGTCGGTGTAGAACGTGCCGTTGGTTGGCGTGCCGACGGTGAAGGATTTCACGTCTGTCACGCCGTCTACGTCGGTCGCGCTCAGTTTGACTTCGATGCCTTGAACCGGATCTTCGGAACCCGTTGCGGTGGTCGGTGCTGCGACCGGCGCGTCGTTGACCGCCGTCACGGTGATGGTGCCGTTGGCCGGAGTAGAAGTCAGCGGGTTGGTGCCATCAGCATTACCGCTGTCGGTCGCGGTATAGGTGAAGTTTGCGGTGCCGTTGAAGTTTTCGTTCGGCTTGAAGTAAACCGTGGCTTCGCCGTTGACCGCGTCGATCGAGCCGGTAACCGGCTTGGTCATGGCCGCGTCGGTATAGAACGTGCCATTGGTTGGCGTGCCGACGGTGAAGGATTTCACGTTCTCCACGCCATCGATATCAGTGGCCGAAAGCTTGACTTCGATGCCCTGGGCCGGATCTTCAGAACCAGTCGCGGTAGTGGCGACAGCTTCTGGCGCATCGTTGACCGCAGTCACGGTGATAGTGCCGTTAGCTGGGGTCGAAGTCAGCGGGTTGGTGCCGTCAGCATTGCCGCTGTCGGTCGCGGTATAGGTGAAATTCGCCGTGCCGTTGAAGTTTTCGTTCGGCTTGAAGTAAACCGTGGCTTCGCCGTTGACCGCGTCGATCGAGCCGGTAACCGGCTTGGTCATGGCCGCGTCGGTGTAGAACGTGCCGTTGGTAGGCGTGCCGACGGTGAACGATTTCACGTTCTCCACGCCATCGATATCAGTGGCCGAAAGCTTGACTTCGATGCCCTGGGCCGGATCTTCAGAACCGGTCGCGGTAGTGGCGACAGCTTCTGGCGCATCGTTGACCGCAGTCACGGTGATAGTGCCGTTAGCTGGGGTCGAAGTCAGCGGGTTGCTGCCGTCAGCGTTGCCACTGTCGGTCGCGGTGTAGGTGAAGTTCGCCGTGCCGTTGAAGTTTTCGTTCGGTTTGAAGTAAACCGTGGCTTCGCCGTTGACCGCGTCGATCGAGCCGGTTACCGGCTTGGTCATGGCAGCGTCGGTATAGAACGTGCCGTTGGTAGGCGTGCCGACGGTGAACGATTTCACGTTCTCCACGCCATCGATATCAGTGGCCGAAAGCTTGACTTCGATGCCCTGGGCCGGATCTTCAGAACCGGTCGCAGTGGTCGCCACAGCCACCGGCGCATCGTTCACCGCAGTGACAGTGATGGTGCCGTTGGCTGGGGTCGAAGTCAGCGGGTTGGTGCCGTCAGCATTGCCGCTGTCGGTCGCGGTATAGGTGAAATTCGCGGTGCCGTTGAAGTTTTCGTTTGGCTTGAAGTAAACAGTCGCTTCGCCGTTGACCGCATCAATCGAGCCAGTCACCGGTTTGGTCATGGCAGCATCGGTGTAGAACGTGCCATTGGTTGGCGTGCCGACAGTGAACGATTTCACGTTGTCCACGCCGTCTACGTCGGTGGCCGAAAGCTTGACTTCAATGCCCTGGACCGAATCTTCAGAACCGGTCGCAGTGGTCGCCACAGCCACCGGCGCATCGTTGACCGCCGTCACGGTGACAGTGCCGTTAGCCGGCGCAGAGGTCAGCGGGTTGCTGCCATTCGCATTACCGCTGTCGGTCGCGGTATAGGTGAAGTTCGCGGTGCCGTTGAAGTTTTCGTTCGGCTTGAAGTACACGGTGGCTTCGCCATTGACCGCGTCAATCGCGCCAGTCACCGGCTTGGTCATGGCAGCGTCGGTGTAGAACGTGCCGTTGGCCGACTCGCCGACGGTGAACGATTTCACGTTCGCCAGGCCATCCACATCGGTCGCGCTCAGCTTGACCGCAATGCCTACGCTTGGATCTTCAGTCCCGGTTGCAGTGGTCGCGATCGCTTCTGGTGCATCGTTGACCGCCGTCACAGTGACAGTGCCGTTAGCCGGAGCAGAGGTCAGCGGGTTGCTGCCGTCAGCGTTGCCGCTGTCGGTCGCGGTATAGGTGAAATTCGCGGTGCCGTTGAAGTTTTCGTTCGGCTTGAAGTAAATCGTGGCTTCGCCGTTGACCGCGTCGATCGAGCCGGTCACCGGTTTGGTCATGGCCGCGTCGGTGTAGAACGTGCCATTGGTTGGCGTGCCGACAGTGAACGATTTCACGTTCGCCAAGCCATCCCCATCGGTCGCACTCAGTTTGACCGCAATGCCCTGGGCCGGATCTTCAGCTCCGTTCGCTGCGACCACCACTGCCACCGGCGCATCGTTAACCGGCGTCACCGTCACGTCCAGCGTGCTGCTCGAACCGGTATTGGTGGTGTAGCCAATTTGCGGCACTTCACCGTTGTAATCCTTGACCGGGGTAAACGCATACGCACCATCCGCACCGATGGTGACGGTACCGACACCTTCGACAATGGCGGTTTGGCCTGCGTTATACGTGGTGCCGCCAACGGTGAACGTCGCGACGGTCAGCACGTTGTCGATGTCGCTGTCATTGCTCAGCACGTTGCCAGTGGCGACTTGCTCCTCGGCAACCGTGTTGGTGTCTGCGACCAGCACGCTCGGGTTGTCGACAGCGATCACGGTGGTAGTGGCGGCTTCCGGGTTGATCGCCAGGTTTTCGTAGTTACCGCCGCTTGCACCGGTGATGGTGGCGCTGACGCTCAGGTCTTTGCCGTCGGCCAGGTTTGCCGGCGTATCGACGCTGACGGTGCCCGTGGTTTTACCGGCTTCGATGGTGATGGTGGTGTTGTTGGACAGCGTGATGGTGACGTCGGTCTGCGCGGCGTTGTTCACGGTCGCGGTATAGACGATCTTGCCGCCCTCATCGACCGACGCGTTCGCGCTCAGCGTGACGGTGGTGGTGTCGATGGTGTCATTGATCTGCGTAACCGCCGGCGCCGGGTCGGTGGTGATGATCAGGTTGCCGCCGCCGGCCGTGCCGGTGATGGTGGCGGAGATCGACGAGGCATCCAGGTAAGGCGTGTCATTGCCCGCGAACGTGACGTTCAGCGCGCCCGCGGTCTGGCCGGCGGGGACCACGACAGACAAGCCGTTGGACAAGGTGACGGTCAGGTCACTGGTCGGCGCCTGGGTGACAAACACGGTGTAAACCACGACGCCGCCGGCTTCGGTGATGCTCGGCGTGGCGGTCAAGGTGATGGTGACGCTGCGCGGATCGAGGCTGTTATCGGCAGCGGCAGTGAACAGGCCGGTCGCGGCATCGGCGGCATTCAAGCCGTTCGTTGGATAACCGATGGTAGGGTCAACCGTGCCTGCGGTGGCCTCCAGCACGACAAAGCTGTGGCCGCCGCCCACGGCGCCGTCCGCGCCAGCGGCAGTCGGGCCGGCAGCAGTGGCTTCAAGGTCTTGGGTCGGGTCGGCACCGGCAGCGATGGCTTGCTGCAGTTCGGCAACGGAGGGTGCTTCCTGGGCAGTGGCGGCACTCAGGTCGGTCACTGAGTCAGGCGTGTTCGCGCTCCATTGCGTGTCGCGCCCCAGGTCAAGGGTGCGGCCATCGGCAAGCTCCAGCGACACGGAGCCGGCAGGACCGGTTTCCACCTGCTCCCCTGCAAACAAACGATCCCCTTCTACCAGCAGGCGACGAATCCCTTCCGGGGATACCGCAAACACTTGACCGACAATGCTTTTGACGACCGCAACGCTGCTCATAAAAGACTCTCCGTGTATTACCGTTCAGGGGGCATCCATCATGGAGACCGGCCTTTCTCTCTAGTGCCGATTCAATAGCTGGAGTACGTTAAACCCATGTAAAAAATTTGGCGTCAATATTTTGGTGTTTTGCTCGACGAATTACTTTTCCGTCAAGGTATTGACCTATTTGGCGCCATCCTAAACAATCCGCCCGGTAATGTCACATTGATATTTACACGGCATCGCGACTTTCTGTTTGCACCGTCCAGCACTCATGACAAGCAGTGATTTCGGTTGCCAATCCAATGCACTATTTCAAGTTTGTTGCGGTTTTCCAGGCAACCAATCCCCAGGGAAGAATCACAATGCGTTTGCACTTATTCAAAGCTTTGCCTTTTGCTCTAGCCGCCAGTTTCGTACAGGCTCAAACCCTGACAGAGGCGATGCAGAAAGCGGTGGAAGTCCATCCGGAGATCCAAGCGGGTGTCAATGCGCGCATTGCTGCTGACTACCAAGTCGACGCAGCCAAAGGCGGCTACTTGCCTAAAGTCGACTTGCTGGGCGGTTATGGCCGTGAAAGCTCGGACAACACCACCACCCGCGCGGCCAGCAACAGCCACGATTGGAAAACCATGAACCGCGGCGAATCGACCATTCGTCTGCAGCAAAACCTGTTCCAGGGTTTTGGCACCCAAAATGAAGTAGGCCGCCAACAAGCCACCGCCAATTCCCGCGGTTATGCGCTGCTCAACACGACCGAGCGCACCGCCCTGACGGTCGCCCAGGTTTATCTGGATGTCTTGACCCGTCGCGAGATGGTGCAACTGGCAGAAGAGAACCTGAAAAGCCACGAACGCATTTTTGACCAGATCAAATTGCGCACCAGCCGTGGCGTCGGAAGAATGGCGGACATGGACCAGGCCGAAGCCCGTCTGGCTCAGGCTCGAAACAACCTGATCACCGAACAGACCAACCTGGCTGACGCCAACACCAACTACATGAGCGTTGTCGGCCAAGAGCCCGACCAACTGGAAAAGCCAGCGGGCATCGTGACCTTGCTGCCAGCCAGCCTGGATGACGCACGCCGCCAGATGATTGCCGACAGCCCGGTATTGCGCTCTGCCGAATCGGATATCACCGCCGCTGAAAAGCAGTACGAATCCGCCAAGTCGACCTTCTACCCGCGCTTCGATGCGGTACTGCAACGTTCGGCCAACGACAACATCGCCGGCGACCCAGGCCATGACAACAGCTATTCCGCCATGCTGAACATGCAGTTCAACCTGTTCAACGGCGGCACCGACAAGGCCAACCTGCAGTCCAAGGCTTCCCAGGCCTCCCAGGCGCTGGACATCCGCAACAACGCCCTGCGTCAGCTGAACGAAGAGCTGGGCCTGGCGTGGAACGCCTACAACAACGCCACCCAGCAGGTGCCGATCGCGCAGGAATACGTGGACCGCAGCACGCGAGTACGTACCTCGTATCAACAGCAGTTCAGCCTCGGTGAGCGTACACTGCTCGACTTGCTCGACAGCGAGAATGAACTGTTCACCGCTCAGCAGCGTCTGGCGCAGATCAAAAACCTGCAGATCTACACGCAGTATCGAATCAAGGCCGACATGGGCCAACTGCTGAGAAGTCAGGGCGTGGTAGCGCCGATGGCATCGGTTGTGCAGAACGATATTAAACCGTCGGTAAACCTGCCAGGGATGAACTGATTCTTGACGGCGTTGGACCACTCAACTGCAGTAAGAGAGAGTCAGCTTGGATTCTGAAATAGGTGTGGCGCAACTCAACCATGACCCGCGCAGTCAGCATGACGACCCCTTGCTGGACGGGTTGTTGACACTCTGCTCACTGCATTACAAACCCGCCAGCCGCGCAATGCTGACCACTGGGCTGCCACTCGCGGCCCAGCGTCTGAGCGCCGAGCTGCTGCCGCGTGCAGCCGCTCGGGCGGGTTTGCAGGGGCGGTTGCTGCAGCGCAAGCTGGAACAGATTCCATCCATCGCACTGCCCGCCATGCTGCTGCTCAAGGAAGGGCGCAGCGCGGTGCTGTTGGGCTGGGAAGGCGACACGGCGCGACTGCTGCTCAGCGAAAGCGACGGCGGCGAAGTACAGGTCAGCCGTGAAACCTTGAGTCAGGATTACAGCGGTCGGGTATTTTTCGCCCAACCGCAGCATAAATTTGACATCACCAGCGGCACGCTGATCCCGCGCGCACGCTCGTGGTTTCGAGACACCCTCAAGCGCTCGCGCTGGCTCTACGCCGACGCAATCGCCGCGAGCCTGGTGATCAACCTGATCGCCCTGGCCGCACCACTGTTTGTGATGAACGTGTACGACCGCGTGGTCCCCAACCAGGCCACCGCCACCTTGTGGATGCTGGCCATCGGTATCTGCGGCGCGTACTTGTTCGATCTGCTGCTCAAGAGCCTGCGCAGTTTATGCCTGGACCTGGCGGGCAAAAAAACCGACCTGATCATCTCCGCGACGCTGTTCGAGCGCATCGTGGGCATGGCCATGAAAGTGCGCCCGGCGCGGGTCGGCAGCTTTGCGCAGAACATCCATGAATTCCAGGGGATGCGCGACTTCCTCACCTCGCTGACCCTCGCCAGCCTGATCGACCTGCCCTTCACCCTGATCATCCTGGTGGTGATCGCCATGCTCGGCGGCCACCTGGTGTGGATTCCGATCATCGCCTTCCCGCTGGCCCTGGGTATCGGCCACATGCTCCAGAAACCGCTGACTGCGACACTGGAACGCACCATGGCCCTGGGCGCCGAGCGTCAGTCGAGCCTGATCGAAACCCTCGCCGGGCTCGATGCGGTCAAGGTCAATAACGCAGAAAGCGAGCGCCAGTATCAATGGGAACAGACCATTGGCACCCTCAGCCGCCTGGAACTGCGGGTCAAGGTGTTGTCCGGCCTGGCCATGAACATCACCTTGCTGATCCAGCAAGTGGCCGGCGTGGCGATGATCATTTTCGGTGTGTACCAGATCATTGATGGCGCCCTCAGCATGGGCGGCCTCGTTGCCTGCTACATGCTCAGCGGCCGCGCACTGGGCCCGTTGGCGCAACTGTCGGGGCTGCTGACGCGCTACCAGCAAGCCAAGGTGACGATGGTCTCGGTCGACCAGATGATGGAGTTGCCGCAAGAACGCAACTACGACGAACGCCCGCTCAGCCGCAAGGCGCTGCAAGGCGCGATGACGTTCCGCGAAGTCGACTTCACCTACCCGAACCAACAAAACCTGGCGCTGCGCGGCATCAACCTGAACGTGCGGGCGGGCGAGAAGATCGGCATCATCGGGCGCAGCGGCTCGGGCAAAAGCTCGCTGGCCAAACTGCTGGTCGGTCTTTACCAGCCGGATTCGGGCTCGTTGCTGGTCGATGGCGTGGACATTCGCCAGATCGATGTCAGCGAATTGCGCCACAACATCGGCTACGTGGCCCAGGACATTCAACTGCTGGCCGGCACCTTGCGCGACAACCTCGTCTCGGGCGCACGCTACGTGGACGACGAAATGGTGCTGCAAGCCGCAGAACTGGCCGGCGTGCATGAATTTGCCAGGCTGCATCCGCAAGGTTACGAACTGCAAGTGGGCGAACGCGGGCAAAACCTCTCCGGCGGCCAGCGACAAAACGTCGCCCTCGCCCGTGCATTGCTATTGAACCCACCGATCCTGCTGCTGGACGAACCGACCAGCGCCATGGACAACACCGGCGAAGAGCGCCTGAAACAGCGCTTGCAGTCAGTGATCGAAAACAAGACGGTGATTCTGGTCACCCACCGCGCCTCGCTGTTGAGCCTGGTGGACCGCCTGCTGGTGATCGACCGTGGCCAGATACTCGCGGACGGTCCAAAAGCGGCCGTCATGGAAGCGCTGAAAAAGGGGCAGATCAGTGTTGCTTAAATCCGGCCCACGCCGTTTGAAAGACGTCATCTTCGGCTATTTCAGAGGCACCGACTCGCTCGAAGACCAGCCCTTGCCCGAAGTCGAAAAAGCCCTGGTCGACGACGCCCCGCGCATCGTGCGCCTGACCATTTGGGGCGTGATCGGCTTCTTCGTGTTCCTGATACTGTGGGCGCACTTTGCGATCATCGATGAAGTGACCAAAGGCGAAGGCAAGGCGATCCCCTCCTCGCGCATCCAGAAAATCCAGAACCTGGAAGGCGGCATCGTCGCCCAGATCTACGTGCATGAAGGCCAAATCGTCGACGCCGGCGCGCCGCTGGTACGCCTGGACGACACACGCTTTGCCTCCAACGTCGGCGAAACCGAAGCCGACCGCGTGGCCATGGAACTGCGCGTGGAGCGCCTCAGCGCCGAAGTCGAAAATCGCCCGCTGAACATTACCGAAGACGCGCGCAAAGCCGTGCCCAACCAGGCTTCGAACGAAGAGTCGCTGTACCTGAGCCGACGCCAGCAACTGTCGGACGAAATCGGCGGGCTGCAACAACAACTGCTGCAACGCCAGCAGGAACTGCGTGAATTCGCCTCCAAGCAGGACCAATACCGCAACAGCCTGAACCTGCTGCGCCAGGAGATCGGCATGTCCGAACCGCTGGTACAACAGGGCGCGGTCTCGCCGGTAGAAGTGCTGCGCCTCAAACGCTCCGAAGTGGAAACTCGCGGCATGCTCGACGGCACCACCCTGGCCATCCCCCGCGCCCAGGCCGCCATCAACGAAGTGCAACGCAAAATCGACGAGACCCGCGGCAAATTCCGCAGCGAAGCCCTGGCTCAACTGAACGAAGCGCGCACCAACCTGAGCAAGGCCCAAGCCACCTCCAAAGGCCTGGAAGACCGCGTCAGCCGCACCATGGTCACCTCCCCCGTGCGCGGTATCGTCAAGCAAATGCTGGTCAACACCGTAGGCGGCGTGATCCAGCCCGGCAGCGACATCGCCGAAGTCGTACCGCTGGACGACACCTTGCTGGTAGAAGCCAAGATCCGCCCGCAAGACATCGCCTTCCTCCACCCCGGCCAGGAAGCAATGATCAAATTCACCGCCTACGACTACACCATCTACGGCGGCCTCAAAGGCAAACTCGAACAGATCGGCGCCGACACCGTGATGGATGAAGAGAAGAAAAACACCTTCTACGTCATCAAACTGCGCACCGACCGCAGCCACCTCGGCACCGACGACAAACCCCTGCTGATCATCCCCGGCATGGTGGCCTCTGTGGACATCATCACCGGCAAGAAGAGCATCTTGAGCTACCTGCTCAAGCCAATCATCAAATCCCGCGCAGAGGCCATGCACGAGCGCTGATCGGGGCATTTGGCTGCGGGAGAAGCGGGTAAATGCAGGGCGAAGGGCGAAAACTTGGGTTTTCGCAAAAATAGTCAGATTTCAGGGGTTTACAGAACTTTTTCAATCGCTATAATCGTCGCCCTAACACGCCGGTATAGCTCAGTTGGTAGAGCAACTGACTTGTAATCAGTAGGTCCCGGGTTCGACTCCTGGTGCCGGCACCATTTAAAATCAAAGGCTTGCAGCGATGCAGGCCTTTGTTTTTTGTGCGAAACGTAACAAGACACGTAACAAGCCGCTTATCTAGGCGACCTCCGTGGGCGCTTAGCTCCAATTTGAGGGCTGTTTCTATGTCAACGACTCCCACCGAACCCCCTGAAATAGCGCGCCTGATGCAAATGCATGGGGACCTTTTCGATAAGCATTTCTCGCATAAGCTGGATGAACAGTCCGCCGTACTGAAAGCTCACCTCCTGATAGAGGGCGTCATCCGTGACTTCAACTACCGCTCAGTTCAGAACCCAGAGCATCTGCGGGGAATACGGCTCACCTTTCAGCAAGTAGTCGGCATAGCTCGATCGCTCATGGTTATTAAAGGGGCAGGGAGGAACAGTCTCTGGGACATGACAGACCAGCTCAATAAGCTAAGAAATCTGATGGCTCATGAATTGGAGCCAGACCAAGTTAAGCAAGATAAGTGTCGCAAAGCACTGATGTCCTTATCTGGGACAGCCACGCTCAACGAGAGCCTTTCTTTCCTATGCGGAGGGATGAATGCGCTGCTAATGGTTTCGTTGGAGCTGCGGAAGCGCGAGTTACTTTCTGAGGAGGAGCGCGGAGCCTTGGAAATCTGAAAACCTGATGACCCGAGATAGGCCCCCGTTACACCCGGTGACCATCCTGGTCGGAGGGTGGAAGGTAGCGACACCCTCTAATTCTGGGCGTCACGGGGATAAGCAACGCATGGGTGTCGCGTATCCTATACACGGGAATATTTTTTCCGGTGCACCCATCAAAAGTGCGTAAGAAGTGTAAGTGAGATTTTTTATCTATCTCTATCCCTTATATTTCAATAGCTTAGAACCATTTCTAAACCGTAAGTAGACTGTCAGATCAGTGTCGGCACCGAACAGTTCGTGACTGTAAGTGAAGGAGACCGCAACCAACTGTTTTTAAAGGAGTTTTTTAAGTTGCTTTCCTAACTTACACTTTTTGACGACATGACTGTAAGTGACGCCCCCCAATGAATCCGGGGCTTTTCAGGCATTTCTCGACCCGCTGACGCCACTTACGTGTCAGGAGGGGGTGTACCGGGAAAAGTTTTCAGCAGCCGTTCAGGCACGCCCCACCAGACTGCTCTCGCCTCGTGACTTTAATCCGGAGAACACCATGACAAAGCCCAGCTCCGTCGCTCCCATTCCAAAAATTGAAGTCATCAAGAAAGGCGCCCTGTGGGAGGTCCATTGGGACTACCAGGAAGGACCGGCCAGCCTGATTCTGTTCAACCGCGCTGACTACCTGCGGGGCTATATAGATGGTGCACTGGACATCCTTGGGGTTGATCCCAATTGCGTGTGCTGCGCCAGCGGCTTGACCGGCACGGTAAAACGACTGACTCAACATCAGGCCGACACACTTTTTGGCGCATTGAACCAGTTGCTGGTCCCGTTGGTAGAGGCGGAATTCGCCCGTCTGGAACGCCTCGCCGCCCTCCCTCATGTACGCAGCGCCGCCGCAAAAGTTTGAAACCCCTCTCCCCCATATGATCGGCCTGCCAGACCCAGACGGCGGGCAACTCCCTGCATAGCCTGAGACACGCCCAGTACCTGCAATGACGTGCACTTTCGACCGGTTGCGATTCTGAAAACCGCCTGTTTCGGATGTTTTGAAGTTTTCGACCCAATGAAACCTGGGCCTCCAGCCCTGCCCCGTTCGTGGTCGTCTGCTGCACCGTTGTGCAACCGCACTGCACTTCTCTTCAAAACTTTGCAATCTGTGAAACTGCCGGTCGCCCGCAGAGCGCCCCGGCCCGCCTGGGCTGCCGGTTCGTTTGCACTACATCCGGGTTTGCACAAAAAAAGGACGCAAACCCCGTCGGCGGGAGGGGGATAAGTGCTTTTTTTGTTCTTTTTTTTTCATTTGCCACCTTTTCATTTCCTTTAGCCCTTTGCTTGTCGAGGCTTTATACTCAAAGCACAACCCCACCCTAATTTATGAAGTTCAAATACATGGAATTTAAAAAAGCACTAACGGAACACTTTAAAAAATTCGACGCATCTCCGATGCTATTCATTGGCTCCGGAATCTCGAGGCGCTATTTAGGAACCGAGAACTGGGAGCAACTCTTACTAAAATTTTGCAACCTCATTGGTGAAAATCCGCTAAAGCTAAAAACAAGCTCAAACGGAGACCTAACTAAATATGCGCAACTCCTCGCAAAAAGCTACGAGAACTCATGGTGGGAACGACCAGGTTCGAAAGAGATATCGGAGGAGTTTTCAGAACATTTTTTAAACGACAGTTCAATCTTAAAGATTGAAATATCTAGATATTTGAAAAGCGCTCACGAAAACACTATAGCCGAGGTCAGAGAAGAGCTTAGCCTACTAGAAAAAGCCAATATTGACGGCGTAATAACAACCAACTGGGATTGCCTAATAGAGAACACATTCCCTAAATTCACGACATTCATAGGGCAAGATGGATTGATAGCGGAGAGAAGCCACGGAATTGCGGAGATATATAAGATTCACGGCTGCTCGACCGCCCCTAACTCACTAGTCCTAACAGAAACAGATTATGCTGAATACAGAAGAAAAAACCCTTACCTTTCTTCCAAACTTCTGACCATATTCATCGAACGGCCTGTTATCTTCTTAGGTTACTCGCTCGCAGACCCTCACATTGCTGACATACTCGAAGACATTATTGGTTGCTTTCCTGAAAAAAGCTTAGATTTCCTGAGAGACAAACTAATCTTTGTAGAGTGGCATCAAGAGCTTGAAGAGCCTACTATCACAGATTCAGTCATCCATAAACGGATACCTGTAAAACTCCTAAGAGTACGAAATTTTATAGAGCTATACGAAGTTCTTTCGGAAACCAAAAAACGAATACCCGCCCATATTTTCCGAAGAATCAAAGACGAACTGTATGAACTTGTAATTACAGACGACCCCAAAGGCCAGTTATATGTAAGAAACGAGAGTGACCTTGCGAATGGCGACTCACTTACCGAATTTGTCGTGGGATACGGAGCGATCTCAACTACAAAAAAAGGCGAGGCAATTTCAAAACAAGGACTAATTGGCCTAGAACGCTCCGACCTTATCCGAGACATTATTTTTGAAACAGAAAAATATGATGCCGCAGATTTGGTTTCAACAGTATTTCCAAAACTGGCAAAGGGCAATATCAAACTTCCAATTTATTACTATCTTAACAAAGCTGGGTGTCTCAACGATGACGGCACGTTGAAAGCTGGTATCCCAGAACTCTGCGCCGGCGCACAGGTGCGTTTCGAAGGAAACCTTTTTACCGATACGAATCGAGGCACTGAGCTTAGAAGGTCAAAAACGGTACCCGAAGTCACAATCGGGGTTAATGAGCTATATCACAAGCAGGGTTTCGAACTCTTTAACAGAATGCTGCCCTATATGGAGCCAGCTCTAATCAAAGAAGGACTCTCTGACCTAGCAGAGATATTGAGAAAGCATATTGACACATCAAACGCTAGCGGCCTTGCTAGACTCGCATGCTTTTACGACCTAGTAAAATATAGCAACCGTTACTGACACTGCCGACTAATCGAATCCCATGAAAAGCGAACATAGCCATAAAATAGATCGGTGCAAACATGTACAAAACAGGGCTCGCTTTAGACTAAGACAGGACTAGGTATGGACGGACTGAAAGCGTTACTAAACAAAATTGATAAAGCTGACATATCAAAAATGTCAGATAGCGAAGCTTTGAATCTATTGATGTCGATTACATCATTAGCGATCGCAATTTTATCTTTAGCGATAGCAGTGGTTGTTCTATTTTATGCAGCCTACCAGTTTTTTTCAAAAAGAGGATCTAGATTTTGCGGAATGTTCTCGATAGCTGGCAGTGTGTGGAGTAGCCAAAGATATGTTGGCGAGGTTATATTGGAGAATACTAAGGACAAATCGGTTGCGATAAACACCATATATTTAGTAGTAGGCCGAAATATATACGTAGAACTTATGGACTACTCAGACTCCCCCAGAATAATTGCACCTTTTGAAACCATTAAATTAAGCTTCATAGAAGGGGTTTCCGGCTATATAGCTTCAACCTTTAAGGTAACCTTGGATTCAATGCTGGCGAATAATAAAATTCGCAAGAGCTTAGTTATATCAACTCCACAAGGACTTTCAAAAGTTAAGAGTTATAAAACATTTTGGAACGTCTATTTTGAATCACTAAAAAATTATTTTATCGTTCCCGTTCGCCCGGTTAAAAAATATCACAATGGAAAATACTACAGTGATGCACTGCAATTTATTGTGACCTGTACTCGGGACGGGCAGCAAGTAGAGGAGCACCGTCTTTACCGTGGGGCTACTTATGAAATAGAAGGCATTTCTGTAATGGTGGACCAATTCGCCAGCGCTGCTGATCTCAAGGCATTTTTTTCTGCGTCAAATAATTCAAGTAACATCTTGACTGTAGAGCGTGCCGGATATGACTTTAATGATTACGAAAAGTATGAAGACGCGGAAATTGAGCATTATGGTTTTTTTGGAACTTATGTATTAGGCCCAATTCTTACCAAACTAGACAGTTTAAAGTTTCGTTTAAAAAACAAGAAAAAATAGATAGCGGCAAATATGCCTACTTACTATTGGGTAAATATCTTCAGATACGACCTATCCAGTGATAGGTTTCAGTTTCGCCGCCATCTCCAGTGCTCGTACTGCCTTCGCATTGAACGCCGCTGCGTCTGCGGCGCTCAATGCTGGGCCAGGCACATGAATATGGTTGGCCAGCTGAAGATTCATCTGCTGCACTAGGTCGAGCAGATCACACATGACCTGGAAGATGTTCACGTCCTCAGACCCGACGTGGTTCTTCGGTGCTACCAAGCTCTGACTGACCGATGCCACGCTTTTACGCAGCCCCTCAATCCTTTCCTCCATGTTGCCACCCACCGTGGCGTTGTGCTTCTGTCCCACCACAAGGTTCAAGTCCCGCCCGGTCGCTTGGTGCAGATCACCCACCGCCGCCAGGCTCGCCGATCCGCCCGACAACAGCTTGAGCGCCCCCAGCGCCTCGATCGTCTTGATTCCACCTACTGACTCCTTTGAATGGTCATCCACCGTCCTGGTGTGATTCTGGAAACGCTCAGTGTTGCCCATGGCGTCCACTTCGCGCTCGATGGCCTTGTCGTGGATCTTGCCGTCAGTCTGGCGCAGCCAGTTGCCGTCTGCATCCACACGCTGCTGACAGACCTCACTGTGCTGCCACACCTGATCACCCTTCGGCACGCTGGGCATACTCAGCCCGTGGGGCAGGATGGTTTGGATATAGGGCTTATGCGGCAGGCCATAGGCAAAGCACACCACCACCTGGGTGCCTTCCTCGGGAAAGGCATAGATGCCCATTTCCTCGCCACCGGTGGGCAGCGGCAACGGTACGCCGGCCAGGATCGGCAGCTTGGGATCTGCCTCGCCGTCCGGTCCCATGACCTCGATGTCGACCGCATAGCGCGGCCGAAAGTCGTCACAGATGCCGGCGCCAGCCGGGGCATCGGCCACGGCGACAACCCGGGCAAAGCGTGGCAGGTGGTAACCGCCTGTGAGTTCGGGGAATTGTCGTTCTACGCTGCGGCGGATTGCGTCGTCCATCGGATGGCCATCTGGTTGTCGATGAGCGCCACACTGGTGATGCGCTCGCCGTGGTTGATTGTTGCACCTGGTCGCAACCCGGGAAGGGCTGCAATCATCGCGCTCTGGTTGCCCTGGTAGTCATCGAACAGCTCCACCGGCAGTTGCAGCGGCGAGCGAACTCCGAAGAAGCTGTCAGCCCAACTGCCCACGAACACCTCCCCGTCACCCTGCTGTTGCCAGATAAAGTCGGGGATGTTGAAAACCCGGGCCAGGCTGTCCATGGCTTGATAGCCAGCAGCCAGGCTGTAGAAGAACGGCGCCTTAACGCCGGCGTAGGGCCGATCCGGGACGCGAAAGCGAAGGCCGGTGTGCTGGCTGATTTCAACCAGGACGGCGCGCAGGTCGACGTGGCGCAAGTTCAGCGGCAGCGGGTTGGCCAGGATCGCGGTCAGCTCGCGGCAGAACAGCACCTGCTGGGTGCTGCTGGCAGTGGTGGAGCGCTCGACGTAGCCGATAAAGTGCCGCTGCAGCGTGCTGTCGTTGTAGCCGATATCGAGCGTTACCAGACCTTTAACCGGGGCTTTGGCCTGGATGGTAAACGTCGCTCGCCCGGGGCTTTTTGCGTCCAGCCGGACTTCGTTTTTGACCAGGGCGTAGGGCTTACCGTTGATGGCCAACTCCTTGTGCAGCTTCATCCCTTGGTACTCCCGCCCAGCCAGCCGTCCACTTTTTTCAGGGTGGCTTCAAAACCGGTCAGTTCCTCGGGTCCGCTGCTGGAGTCGCCACCGGTGCCGCCGACTGCCCCGCCCGGGCCGGACTGAGCGGTAACCGCGTTGCCCGATCGCCGGCCCTCGACTTTCTCAGGGTTGGACAGTTTCTCCGTCAGGGTGAACTGGATCAGCCAGGCGCGCAGGCTGTCGTCCTCCCGGGCGCTCACGCCTTCGGTGAAGGTCACCTGGCGCATGCCGAAGGCGGCGGCGGTGTCATTGACGATGCGGTAGGTCTTGAGCTGGCCACCGCCGGCGGTCGCTTCCACCAGGCGCATCAGGTCGCGCAATTGCACCTGGTCAACGAAAGGAATCATCAGGCTGACGGTCAGGGTCTTGGGCTTGAAGCCTTTGTGCCCCTTGTCGGTGTTGCTGGTCTGACCTGACAGATCGTCGCTCTCAATGCGCAGATTGCCGGTGACTTTGAGGTTCTTTCCGCGAACCTCTTGCCCGTCGAGCAACAGCGTCATAGGCCCACCAATTCACGAACGAAGCTCAGCCCCTTCTCAGATCCCACCAGCAGCGCGCCGGCACACAGCACCCATTCATGCCCTGGCGCTTCGCCGGCCAACAGCGCCTGGCGTAGCTCGGTGGCGTTACCTGGACCGATCAGACGGGCGCGCATGCTGCTGTCCGGGTTACCGCCAGCAAGTAGGGCTTTCAGATCGGCCAACTGCTGATCGCGGCCCTGCTGTTGAGCCGCCTTGCGGGTGGCCAGGGAGGCAAGATCCGCCATGGGCGAACTGTCGGCGGCGTAACTCTCCAGGACAGCAAGCTGGCCGGCCATGGATTGCTGGGCGGCCTTGACCACGGTGCAACGCTCCAAGGGCAGTGTCTGCCAACGCGGCAATGTGCCGGCGGCGGGGATCTCCCACTTTTCCGTCTCCAGCGTCGACAGGTGCCGCGCGCGGCGTTCGGCTCGCACCAGGTCGGGCATCGGCAACAGGGCATTGAAGCGCGCCAAGCTGTTGGCCAACTGATCAAAGCGCGTGGCCAAGAACATCAGGCACAGCGCGAACTGGGGGCCGTCCGGCCGACCGGTGTCGCTCACGTCCACCAGTTTGCCGGCCAACTGCTGCAGTAAGTTCGGCGCAGATAGGAAACGCTGATAGCCGCGGCCCTGGCCAATGCCACTTTGAAACGGTGTCACCACCAGGCACGCCGGGGCCTCGCCCATCTGATCCGCCAGCGCCGTGCGGCCTGCAGCGATCGCGTCCTGGGCAGCGTCACCCACAGGCCCCGGCCTGGTGGTGGCTTTGCCGTTCAAATCCGCCAGGCGCTTGGCGGTACCGGCCAGCTCACCGCCGGCCAGGCCCTGGGCCGTCGACAGCTGGCCCATCCATTGGGTGGCTTGCACAGGCCAGCGCATGGTGACGGGCTCCCAACTCATGCTGGCGGCGTCCACTTGATGGCCTTAATCACCTTGAGCTTTTTGTCCTTGAGCGCGGTGGCCAAGTCCTGCTTGAGGTTGTCAGCACGTTGCAACGCTGCCTGTTTGAATCGCACCAGGTCTTGGCCCACCAGGTGCAATTGGGCGGCCGTATGGGGGCGAAAGCCTTTGACCTGGCTGGCGTCAAAACACGCATAGCTGGCATCCAGGCCGCTCAATACCATGCCCGTCAGGTTGATCTGGTCATCCATCTGGCTGCTATAGCGGTGCGGCTCGCCCAGGGCGCTGGAAAGAAAACCGCTCTCGATATAGGCGCTGCATCCGTCATTGACCTCCTGCAGCTTCTGATCAAAGAGCGCGGCCAAAATTGCGGCGATGTCGTCTACCCATTCACCGTTTTTCCAAACCTGATCAGGGCCGGGCTTTTTGGTCGTGAAGCCGCTCGGGATCGGCCCCATACCTGTGATGGTCATGGGGTCACCCGTCACGATGCTGTAAACGATCAGGCCGTCGAAGTAGTCGACAAGTACCCATTTGCCTTCGCTCCAGCAGGCGCCTTTGTTGGCTGGGATTTTGGGCGGTTCAAGTTCCACGCATCCACCGGGGATCAGGAAAACACCCGGTTCCAGGGGCGATTCCTCTGCCTCGGCGGTGCCGACGTAGAGGCCCAATTCGTTGGTTTGATAGACCGTTTGAGTTTTCATTTGGACCTCAATACTTGATGCAGTACATCATGGCGACGTTGATCGGGCGCGCTTCAACGCCGCCGGATGCGTCCACTGTGATGGTGTGGTTGTGCGCGCCGGCAACGGCGCTATTGGCTGACAGGGAGGGGCCTACCGAGTAATGCCCGCCACCCTGTCCGGTGGCAATGTTGAGCGCTATCGACCAAATGCCGTGACTGTGAGCGCCCTGTACATCGCTGGATGCCGTATGGCTGTGAGAGGCGTTTTGACTGCCTTGTAGGTTGTACAAGGTCCGGCCAGGGTCTATCCCTCTGCTATCGTCCAAACCTCGAATAAAGACGCCACGCAGGTCCGGCAAATTGAATGTTGTAGAGCCATCGCCTGCGCCGTAGTAGGTGCCGACCTTGGCAAAGAGTGCGGCGTAGGCTGTCCTGGATACGGCAGCACCGTTTGCCTTGAGATAGCCGAAAGGCACACTGGTAATGGCGAAAATCACAATGGCGCCGGCAGGAACTACAGAGCCAGGGTCAAAATTGCCTTCATGCCATAGCTGTTTGCCATGCCAACGCAGAGCCCCGGTGGCATCCATGGCCAATTGTCTACCTGCGACACGGGCCCAGTGAAAGGTGATAGCTGGGGCATAGGCGAAGTCCAAATTGGTTGCACGTACTTCTTGCGCCTCCCTGATTTCTAAGGCACCGCCGGTGCCGCTCACTCCTCCTGGTTCTTCGGCACATAGGACAGGTCTCTGTTGCGAAACCTTACCGACGTAAAGCCCGTCAGTGATCCCGTACCCGTCCAGCGTTGTGGCCTTATTGGCCTTGGTGTTGGTGTCGAAGTTGCCCGTATGCCAGATGGTTGAGCCCTTCCAGCAGAGCTGTCCACCGATAGCCATCGCCAGATCTCCAGAGGTTTTTCCACCCCAGTGAAAAGTGATGCGTGGCGCATAACTGAAATCGGTTTGGGCTCCCTGCACCAGTTGCGCCTCTCGGATCTCCAGCGCCCCGAATTGGTAACTCGTACCCGGTGTTGGCGCATAGAGCTGTGGACGCTTGTCGGTATGCCCCAGCGGCAGTGCGTTGGTGATTCCGTACCCGTCCAGCGTCGTAGGCTTCCCGCTGGTGATCTTCGACCAATCCAGCGCCGGAATATCTGCCGCCTGGAGATATTCGCCACTGATCACCAAGCCCTTAGAATTGACCGTGACCTTGGTGTATTTCCACGCGGCCACGATGTCCGGCATCGTCAGTTTGATATCAACGTCGGCTGAGCCGTCGAAGCTCGCACTGCCGGTACCGGCGCCGCTGATGGAAAGTTTGCGTGCGGTCTCCAACTGCTTCGCCTTGCCCGCCGGCGTAGCGCCACTAATCAGCTTGTCGATCGCTTGCTGCAAAAACCTACGGACACTGGCAAGTGCTTTTGTGCTGGCCAGAACGAAGGTGTTGTCGACGTCGGCATCGTCCGTTATCGCGTTCGGCAGGTTGCCCAGGCCCACGTCAGCCTTGGTTGTCGCTCGGGCGCGCAGGTACTGATAGTCACCATTTCGAGCGGCCAAATGCTGAATCAGCGAGCCGTTGATAGGTTCGACTACTCGCCGATCGCTGATGGTCGAGGCGGTCAAATCTCCCAGGGCAACGCAGTAGACCCGCTGGCCATTAGCGTCCAAGAAGTCGACCTGGTTGGGCTCGAAATCAACTTTCCACGCTGCCACCACGTCGTTCAGTTCGCGGCGCAAAGAGACCTGGAGCCAGACTTGCGTCGGCATTGCGGTTGGCGCGATTACTAGTGAATTCGCCAGCTCTACGCGGATTCCCTCCACATAGGCCAGGCCAGGCTTTAACTGAAACGCTGCCCCGACCTTTTCAACCTGGAATGCGCTCCCGAAGAAACAGGCCCGGCCGAAGATGTCGCGGTTGCTCAGTCGCTCGCGCTCATCAATGCCCTTGAGGCGCACGGTGAAGTCATGCTGCCAGGTCTTGGCATCAATGGTGATGCCCGTCAGGGCCTGGGCTCCGTCGAACATCACCAGGATGTTGCGGGTCACGTTGTTGCCCAGCTGCAGCGGTGGAATGTTCCTACGCTTTTGCTGCAGCGGCATGTATGCCACGGCCAGCAGCACGCTTTCGGCGGTCTCCAGGCCGATCCAGTTCCAGTCAAAATCCCCGACATCACTGCCCAGCATCGAGCTGTAAACCACCTGGTTGGGGTTCACATAGCCCACGTTTTGCTGGGGGATTGAGTAGCTGTACACGATCTGCGCCGCCGGCGGCTTCGCTGCAGCGCGGTTGACCGGCGCGTTCGGGTCCAGACCTGGCACATTGGCAAAGATGAAACGCACGACATCGAGGCGCTGTTGCGATCCCAGTTTCTGGGCGATCAGGCTTTCACCTGCAAGGGTAATACTGGCTCCCATTGGGGCTCCTACAGGCTGGCAATCAGCGTTTGCTGATCGTCGTTGAAGTCGACTGCGACGATGCGCAGTGAAACAGGGGTAATGGTCACGAAGTCATAACGCCGGCATGTGCGGCCGTACTGCTGAATCAGCACACGCAACAGCTCCGGGTTCTGCGACAGCTGGGAGTCGGAAAGGCGCAGCAAGACCACGTCCCAGTCCCGATCAGGCATACGCTCGTCGATCTCGACATAGCCCACACCCAGGCGCTGCAGGATGCGTTTGAGGCCGGCCGTGCTGCCGGCGTCGACGGCATTGATGAAGGCGAATTTGACGCGCAGGCGGTAAAGGCTTTCCGGCTCGTCCTTAAATCGGCTGATATCCCGCTGCCAGGCCAGCAGATCCAGCACCGTCAGGTGGCAAGTCTCGGCGTCCATCTGCAGCAGTGGCCATTGCAACCAGCCTTCGACTTTCTCCCACCAGGACTGGCAGGCAGCCTTCAACTTGGTCAACTGCGGACCACCCAGCCAGAACGGCAAGTTGAGCTTGATCATGGCAACGTCACCTGCAGGCTGGAGATCCTGGGAATGGTCAGCTCTGACACGATGTCGGCGTTATCAAAGTGCAGCGACTCGATGCCCGCAAACTGCTGGTGAAGCTCTTCACCCAGACGGCTAAACGAAAAACGTGCCTGCGGGTAGGTCAGCGTCGGCTGATAGTCGCCGGTGCTGCTTTCGCGGAACGCCGCACGAATGAATAGCTCGGCTTCGGCCTGCAGTTTGGTGCGCTGTTCGGCGGTCAACGCAGGACGTGGCCACAGCGTTACACGCAACGCGTGCTGGGTTTCCGGCATCTCCAGCACCAACAGGTCATCCCCGTGGCCATGGTTGCCTTGGTCGCGAATATGGGCGTTGATTTGCTGCAGGTAGGTAGCCGCCGGCACATCCGTTTCGAATAGCACGTAGGCATTCGCGCTGCCTGGACCGCGCGGGGCACCGTGCAGGAAATACACACCGTCCGGCCGCACGCCTGGGAAGGCCGAGATCATGGCGCGGTACACCGCATCGGTGTGCCATTGGTTGACCGCCGAGAATTGGTTGCGCACCCGCAAACGCAGTTGATCGTCGGGTTCAGGATCTGCACCTGGTGCAATCAACCAGCCGTCGGCATTCACCACCTGAACGATGCCAGGGATAGGCACCGGCAAAATCGCGTAATAACCGGGAGCCAGGTTGTACCCGCTGCCAACCTCTTGCGCCTGGGCTGGGACTTCCAGCTGCAGCACGCCATCGGCAAAGGTCACGGCCTGGGTGGTGACCAGTTGGTAGACATGGCCATTGATAGCGGCGGACTGCACCTGGATTCCGGCGGGCATTTGCAGCACACCGCCGGCGACATCACGGGTAAACAACAGCATACCCTTGGCTCTGGTCGCTCCTTTGCGCTCAGCGTTGACCGCCCAAGCCAACATATCCAGCCACTTGTCGCGGGCAGTTTTCACAAAGAAGTTGGGTAGGATTGTGTCGCTGACAAAGTTGATCAGCCATAGCACCGGCTTGGTCACCAGGGCGGTGATCAGGCGCCAGAACGGCGAATAGGCACTGGTGTTGCTCATCTTGCTGCCCTGGGCCGCGACTTCCTTTTCCCAAGCCTGGCGCAAGCCTTCCTCGGTCACCGGAATGCCGCCGTCTGCCAGTGCCTGCTTAAAATCTACATCGCTCACAGCGTCACCTCGATGTCGCCGAACTTGAGGGTCTTGGCGGTGACCAGGTACTGGCCGGAATCCACCTGCTTGATCTGCGCCGTACCCGGCACCAGGCGCTCGTCCGCCTCTACCAGCAATTCCATTTGCTGGATGCAGTCGCGCTGCCGCAAGCGGCTGCGCTCGGCCACCAGCGTGACCAGCAAGCCGCTCTCGCGGATCATGTGCGCGATGTCCTGGGCGATGCTGGCCCGGTCCTCGATCAGCAGCGGCTGACGCGATGGGTCCAACACAAGGTCGTTGTCCATGATCAGCAGGTCGATGTATTCGCTCATCCGCCCACCGCCATGGCCAACATGCCTTCCAGCTCCAGCGGGTTCATCGGTTTGCCGGTGTGAATGTTGACGTTCTCCACATGAGTGCCCTTGTTTTGGGTTTGGCTGTTGTTCTGGATGCTGGCCAGCAAACCGCCCCGGGGCACTGCGTCCGGCCGTTTCGGTGACAGGCTGGTCACTGCGCTGTTGATCCGTTGCTGGCTTTGTTCGGCCTTCTCAGTCGGCTTTGGCGCCGTGACCAGGGCCGGCGGCTGCATTGGTTGCGGGACGTTGAGCTGCGGCCCGATCGGCGCAGGGGTCTTCAATGCCGGCGCAGCCACCAGTGCCGGCGCGGTGCGCGGCGGTTCGGTAGCGGTCATCGGCTGCGCGATCGGCGCCGGGGTTCTCGGCACCGGTGCGAGCACTAGGGCCGGCGTTTGGGCTTGGGGTTGCAGTGCGTTGAGTGCAGGCATCGCCGGCGCCGGCGCCGGGATCTTCGGCGTAGCAGCCATCACCAGGGGCGGCGCCTGGATCGGCTGCTGGGGAGCGCTTATCAACTGCGGCAGCAACGGCGCCTCAACCTGGGGAGCGCTGATATTCGGTAGTTCCGGCGCTGCCGGCATATCCCCGAATGCCGCATCGATCTGCACGCCGGGGATCTTGTTCAACATCTCGATCAGGCCGTTGATAGCGCTTTTGAAGATGTTGACGATGGCATCCCACGCGGCGCTGGCCATGTTCGACCAGCCGCCCATCGAGTCAAACCACGCCGACAGTGCGTTCAGTTGGCCGCTGACCCACTGGAACGCCTCGCTGTTGAGTAGCGCGCTGGTCCACTCGTCCCAGTAGATGATCGCCGCCGCCACGGCCGCGACCAGGGCGACAATGCCGATCACTATCCAGGTCACCGGGTTGGCCAGCAGCGCGGTGTTGACCAGCCAGATCGCGCCCTGCCACAGCAGCATCGCGCCCTTGACCAGACCCATCCAGGCAACCATCAGCACCAGGCCGGCCACAAACCCGATCACCATGACGGTGTGGTACAGGAACATGGCGATACTGCGGTAGCCCGACCAGGTGAGAGCGTTCCACACCACAGTGGCTCCCAGCCAAGCCATTTTCGACAGGCCCACTGTCAGAGTGAGTAACGACATGGCTGCGGTGACCGCCAGAAACGACAGAGTGACAATGCCTATCAAGCGGGTGATGTTGGGGAACAGTTGGGTCCAACGAGTCAGTGTGCCGGCGATGGCCACCAGGCGATCCATCAGCGGCGCCAGGATCGGGATCAACGACTGGCCGAAGGCGATACGCAGCGCCTGCACAGCGGCGCCAAACTGCTGCCACGGGTCCACCATGGCCTTGGCCATACGCTCGGCGTTCTCCAGGCCGCGCACATTGCCCAGTTGCTCCATGCCGTTTTTCAAGCGGCCGGTGTCGCCCATCAGGGTGGTGATCAGGCGCGCCGCTTCGCCACCAAAGGCGTCGCGCAGCTTCTTGCCGTTGGCCTCAATCGTCAGGTCGCCAAACTTACCCTGGAGCTTGTCCAGGATGTCCATCATCGGCAGCAACTTGCCCTGCTGGTCGACAAAGGACATGCCCAGCTTTTCCGATGCGCCGCTGACGTTCTCAAAGAACGACTTGTAGAGGCCGCCAGCCTCCCCGCCGTCCATCGTGCTGCCCAGCGTGCCCAGGACCGCCATTTGCTCGGCCAGGCTCACGCCTGCAGTGCTAGCCAGGCCGCCGGCAGCTTTGAATGCTTCGCCGATCTGCTCGCCGCTGGTGCGAAACAGCTGCACCGCCGTGGCCGTCTGGCCTGCTAGGGTTTCCACCCATTGGCCTTTGCCCATGGCGTCAGCCTGGCCCTTGAACAGGTTGTACATGGTGCCGACGTAGGAGCCCATGGTGTCCGCGTCGGACTTGGTGGCCTTGGCCAGCACGTCGCTGGCATTGGTGAACGTTGCCAGTTGATTGCCCACCAATCCTTTGATGGCGCCTTCAATGTGATACGCCGAGGCGACAAAATCCCGGGCGTTTTCGCCATACGCCACGGAAAATTCCAGAGACTTGCGATTCAGCGCATTCAACGCATCCTCGGCCACGTTCAACGATCGGACTTCGCCCAGGGCGCGATTCATTTCCAGGGCTGGTTCCATGGATTGGGTGATACCGACATACGCGCCCGTAATGCCCGCCAGACCGAAACCCATCGTTTTGATGTGCTTTTCGCTCTGTTCAGCCAGGTCAGAAAAGCCCATTTTGACCTTGCCCAAAGGGGCGGTGACCTTATCGGTCAGGCTCAAAATGAAGGCTAGGCGGGCGCTTTTGTCTGTCATCAGCGTTTATCCATTGAGTGCGTAGGCGATGCCGTTGGCGATGGCGATTTCCGTCCGCCGCCAGTACTCGTCCTCCAGCCACTTGGCCGTGCCCATCACCTCGGCGGTGGGCTCGGCACCTGGTAGCCAGCGACTGGCCAGGGCCACCAGTTGGCCCAGGCCGTTTTCGGTCAGGCGCTCAGCGTGGTCGAGTGCTTTTTTACGGTGATTTCAACGTCCGGGCCGTACTCTTCCAGGAGCGCACCGGCCAGTTGCATGACCAGTACCGGGTTACCCAACTGGGCCTTGAGGGTGGCGCGTTCTTCCTGCTTAACCGTGGTCACCAGCAGATTGTTGGCCGGCGAAACCTTGTTGGTTTGGGTGACGGCGTTGAAGTACTTGGTCACGTCCTGCGGGGTCAGTTCGAAGGTGAATTCCTTGTCGCCAACTTCCAGGGTAATGTCGCGTTTATCGGTCATGGTGTTGCTCCGTTCAGGGGTTGAGTGTCGGTTGAGACTGGCGCGGGCATACCCGCAAGGCGTGGTCTTGCAGACCCAAGATCATTTGCTTGCTCAGGGCGAGTTGGTCGACAAGGGTGAAATAATCCGGTCGAGCGTCTGCTGCGAGTTCGGCGGTGGCTGCATCAGCCACGCCGCCGGCGCCGGCACTGGCGGGCACTGCAGCGCTGCAGGAGGCTTTGACTGACAGCCGCTTACGGCCAGCAGCAACATCAAGGCGCAGAGCATCGTTTTCAGCTCGTTCATGGTTCAGCTCCAGAGTTCGTTGAAGGTCGATAGCGTCACGATCGGCCAGCATCTCGCCGCTGATGCGCGCCGCGTCGCGCAGGCTGTTCACTTCAAACAGCGCCGCGTCACGTTCGCTACGAGCGGTGTCACGCTGGCCCTGCAGCAGGTCGAAACCGAACCAAGCCACCAGGCACAGCACCAGGATGAAAGTGCCTTCGCGCATCACAAGCCCGCCTCGCACAGAGCCGCTTCCGCCAAACGGCGCGCATGCAGGCCCGGGATAAACACCTTTTTGCCCTGGGCGGTGGTGATGAAGGCCCACACCGGCGTTTTGCCGTCAGGCGCCCAGGCCAGGGCCTGACAGCCGTCTTTGATGCGGCCGGCATTGATCAGCCCCACGGCGCGACTGGCGCAGGTGCTGGATGTGCCGAAGTTGTGGCCATGGCTGCTCAGGGCGTCGAAGGTGTTCTGGCCCACGTCCTGGTTGGTGACGCAGTCGGCCAGCTGCAGTTGGCCTTTGCTGATCACCAGTTGTTCGACTTCGCTGCACCGGGCGTCTGACCAGTAGTCACCCACGACCACCGGGTATGGGCTGGTGTAACGGGTGATGCCCTTGCACACGGTAGGCAGGCCACGGGCCAACTTGTCGGCGTAGACGGTGTTTTGGCCGTTGCCTTCCCAGGTGCCCAGGAACACCACCAGCGTGGAGCTGCAGAGCGCAATGGCACCGGCGGCGATCTTGCCGCGCAGGTTCATGGGAACACCACGCGAAGCAACGCCGGCCCGACCATTTGCGCAACAACGCCCAGCACGGTCAGCACCGCCAACATGCGCGTAACTTTGGTGCCGATATCGGAAACGGTAGAAGTCAGCTCGCGCTGGCCCTCATTCAGATTCGAGAGCTGCACCGCCATGTGTTCGAACTCGCCTTCCAACCGCGTGACACGGGTGGGAACGGTCGCGTGGCGGTCTTCCAAATCGCTGACACGGTGCTCAAGCACTGCATAGCGGCTTTCCAGGTTGTTTTTGGGCGTGGCGCGAGAGGTCATCGGCGCTGTCCTTTCTCGAAAGTGGTCTGGCACGGCGTACAACGTGTGATTCCGCCCATGGCCTGGCGCTTGACTGGGATCTGCTCGTCACAGTCCAGGCAGTGGCTGCGGCTCGGCCCCGAGGGCCGCGGCCGGGCCAGTTGGGCCTGGATAGACCGCTCGCGCTCCAGTTCCTCGATCGCCTTGGCGTCGTCAAGCCAATCGCCCATCAGCTAATGCCCTCGATCTCGGTGGCATCCAGGTACGGCACGCCGTTGATGCGGATAAAGTCCGGGCTGGTGACCTCAAAAGGCACCTTGTGCTTGGTCTTCTCGCCACCCTTGGGATCGATGCTCAGCAGGCTAGAGACCTTCAATTTGCAGCCGAAGGCTTCAATGCGCAGTTCGTCGTCGCCGGCCTTGGCGAAGAACACCGCGTCGAACGCATCCAACTTGCGGAAACTGCCGGCACTGCGGGCCGCTTCGATCAACAGGTTAAAGTTGGTCGAGTCCAGTTCCAGTTCACCGGCCGCCGCCACGTCACCGTCGACATAGCCGTCAGGTACGCCCCGGGTTTGCGCGGTCTTGCTGTTGTCGGTGATATCCAGGGTGCAGCTTTCGACGTGGACCAGGAGGTCGCCCAGGTTCACGTCAAAGTTCTTGCCGCCAATACGTGACATAGGGGGTTACTCCGAATCGTCGGTGGAAAGGTCCAGGGCGATGCTCGCCGTGAGGTCTTTCGGGCAGTTGTGGGGTTTGATCTTGATGAATGCCTCAACGGCGGTTTTGCTCTTCCAGACCAGCACGATGTCGCCGTCTTTCGGCGATTCGATCTCGCCCGGGAACACCTCGCCGGCGAACTTGACCGACTTGGCCATGCGGCGCAGTGGGGCCATCAGCGCGTTGACGTTCACGGCCATGCTGTTGGGAGTACTGTTCAAACGACGATCGGCGACACGACGGATCAGCAGTGGCCGCACCAGCCGCGCCGCCTTATCTGCCAAGCGCAGGTACTCGATCACCTGGTAGTCGCTGGCCGGGGTGTCCAGCAGGTTGCCGTCGCCCCAGTACACGCCGGGATAGTCGGGATAGGTCTGAGAAACAGAAAAGCGCGCCTTGTCGAGTTCGGCCCGGATCGAGGACGGCAGCGGCTTGCCTTCCTTGTCCACTGGCGTGCTGCCCAGGCCAAGAACTGCGCCGGTGGCCACCCGCATAGGGCTGTCAGCGATACTGACGGCCGCATTTGCCAGGCGACCGGCCAACACGCCCAGGTCATTACCATGCAGTTGGGGCACAACCAGGACGCGGGGCGCTGCCAGGTCGGCGGTGATCGCCTTCTGGTCCAGCAGGTATTCGTCCCAGGTCTGCAGCGGCGTGGGGCTGGCAGTCGCGGCCATAATGAACACCCGACGCCCGTAGACATTGCCCAGGGACACGGCGGCGTCATGCATCGCTGACAGCTCATTGCCCTTGGTCACCGGCTGGGTAATTACAATCGATTCAACGGAGAAGCCCTGCTGCTGGGACAGCTCCAAAGCGGCTTGCCAGTCGCCTTCCGCGCCGATCGGAGCAGCCACGCAGGCCCAGCGATCACCACCGTTCAAACGTGCAGCCGTGACCTGGGCTTTCAAATCGCTGGCCGGCACGCCCAGGGCTACATCCAGATCACTGTCGGTGTTTAAGGTGATCAATTTGCCGGTGTTTTTCGGGCCGGGACCGATGAACAGAAAATAGCGCTCGATCTCAGTCACGGCGCCTTGGCCCAGATTGAGATTGTTAACGCTGACTTTGCCAAGTGCCATGCTGTGCCTCGTTAGCGGGGTGAATTAAGGATTTGTTGGAAGACCTGGTTAACCAGCTCGCGGGTTTCGCTCCCGGTCTCCACGCCGAGGAACTGGCGCTTTGGCAGGGTGATGTCCCAGCTTTGCGCGCCGGTGGACTCGGTTCGTTCGTCGTTCAAAATGCGGATCAGCAAGCCAGCCTTGGCGTAGTTCACATGCTCTTGAATCCAGGCCACTGACGGCCTGGTCAGCGCCTTTTTGCCTTTCTGTCGGACACGAAAGCCCAGCCGGCGCAGACGTTTGGCCTGTTTTTCGGTGCAGGCGATGCCTGGCGAGACGTTGTTCCAGCGGCGCATCTGTGCAGCGGTACGCCGCTCGCTGACGCCGTTGTGCTGCTGCGCGGCAACCCAGCGGGTCAACGCGTTTTTCCAGCCCAGCTCAGCTTCGTCCGAGCTGACACGGGTGACCTGCAGCAGCTTGGCCAGGCCGGCTTCCATCTTCTTTTTGCCCTTGGCACTGCCCTTGCGCTCGGCGAAGGGGCTGCCGTCCAGGTTCTTCTGTTCACGAACCCGCTTGCGGCTCATGGTCCGCACGCGCTTGGTAACGTTGTTCAGCAGTCGCCGGCGCAGTTGGGGCGGCAACTCAAGCAATGCCAACTGGGCGTCGACGTTGAGCAAGCCCCTGACATCGAGGTCGAGCGGACTAGCGGCCATCGCTGCCCACCTCACCCTGCTCTGCCACCCAAAGATCGAACGGCACGAACGCCCAGGTCTTGCCAAACGCCTCGATCTCGCCGTCCGGATCTTCGGCCAGGTACTGTGGCTCGATGAATTCCAGGGACAGGTCCACGTCGAAGGTGTCCTGGTCCAACGGCTCAACAGAGAACATCGGCGCCGGCAGATCGTGGCGGCCGCGATCGGGATCGTGGGTCTCAAGCCAACTGCCTACCAAGGCCATCAGCCTGGCCGGGTGGTCGGTGAAGCTCTGCAGGGAGAACACGGCGCGATAGCGCATGTCAGCCATGTGCAGGCCGTCGCGGTCAGGCTTCCAGATCAGTTCAAGGCTGACCTGTTCGGTCCAGCTGTCGAAGTTCTCCTTGCCCACCAGGTCGCGGGCCATAAGGTAGGCGGTCAACGCCTGCAGTTGGATCACAACAGCGCCGCCGTAATGCGGCCACGGCCCTGCAGGGCACGGACGGCCTGTTGGCTGAAAGCCAGGAAGGTTTCCGCACGCTCGGGCGCTTCCTTGCCGGTGTTTTCAGCGCTTTCACGACGGGTGACCGTGGCGAACTGCGGCAACAAGTTGCCTTTGGCGCGGCAGTACACCGCGCGCTTGTACAGCTTCACCTGGAAGGTACGTTCCGGCAGCAGCGTGGAATCCGCGGACTCGACACGCGCAATACCGTTGCCCTGCCAGCGGGCTTTGCACTTGGCCAGGTCCGTATTGACCTCGACCATGGCAGTGTTCAACGCGTCGACCAGCAGCTCTACCAGGTACTCCGCCGGCAGGCGTTGTTCCTTCTGGAATTCGGACACGGAGAGGTCAGGCCAAAAGCCGTCGTTCTCGATCGTCTGTTCCACAAAGGTGGTGGGTTTCCCGGAAAAGCTCATCGCTGGTCACTCAAATAGGGCGGGGAGCCTGTTTTCAGTGGGACGGTCCATAAATGGGCGGCTCACTTCCACAGGTCCCCGCTGGGGGGGTAGTCGGTTATTCGGAGACCGGGTTAGCGGCCGCTTGTTTTTCCAGGGCCTTGCGGACCCTTTTGATACGGGTGTCGTTGCCGGCTTGGGCGTACAGCTCCGTCGAGCGCTCCAGGTGCTTGAGTGCAACCTCAAATTCCCCGGCCTCCATGGCGCGCATACCGATCAACTTGTGGTACTTGCTCGGGATCTGCTCCGTCAGTTGCCATTCGCCGTCGACCAGCGGCAGCAGGTCAGAGAGGTAAGGCTCCGGGCTGCGATTGGCTTTGTATTCGGCGTAGGCCCACTCGCACACGGCGTCAGCGACAAAGGTCTGGATGTCGCGGCGCTTGAAGCGCTCCGGCATCTGCTGGCCCTGCTCCATCAGGAAGTCCGCCAGTTCCAGGGCGTCATCGAACTGGACGGTGTCGAACAGCCAGACCATGACCTGCACCGCAACGCGGTTCGGGAAGTTCAGCCCCGATTCGCAGTAGCGCTGCACGTATTCTTGGTACTTGGGCAGCAGCTCTTCGCGTTTAAGCGCCTGGCGTCCGGCCAGGCCATTGATCGCGCTGATGCGCTCCAAGTCCTGGTCCAGTGCGGCTTCCTGCAGCAGCAAGTGCTTGCGCGCATTGGCAGGGCTGCTCAGGGCTTCCGCCGGCGAGTAAGGAAGCGCAGCGGAAGCGGCAGCCGCTACAACGGCGGCGCCTCCAAGAGCGATGGTGCGGCGCTTGTGCGCCAGGGCCAGACTCACGCCACCAGCTCCACGTTTTCGGTCATGGCGAACTTTTCCAGCTGCTCGATCACATAACCTTCGTTGCGGCTGTTGTAGTCCTCGACGCGGGAGCGTTTCGGGTTGTCGATGGTCTGTTTGCGCCAGCTGGAGTCCTGGAAGTAGATCGACAGGTTGTCCCAACTGGTGACGACCACACCGTTGACCGGGAAGAACGGCACGCTAAAGCTCGGCAGGCCGCCGTAGGTGGCGATTACTTGCGCTTCTTCGATGCGCTCTTTTTCGGTCGGAGTGTCGCCCTGCTTCGAATACAACTTCGCCTTGTCAGCAGCCAACAGGTCGGTACCGATGATCGCGATCAGGTCGCCGGCATCGCGCAGACGCTCGTCCACCAGTTGCTTGGTGTCATGCACCAGGGCATCGAGGTTGGCATAGTCGCCACCGGCGCCGAGGGTGACTTTGCCGGCAACCTTGCCTTCCTTGAGTACCTGGGCCGGGATCTGCTCACGGGCCTGCTGCAGCCAGCCCTTGTTCACGTCCTGCAGCATTGGGTACTTGGTGATATCGGTCTGCTGGGCAGCATGGGTGCCATGGAAACCCACCATGATGCGGTCCAGGGCAATCTGCTTCTGCACTGCAGCCGAGTAGCGCTGGTGAAAGTCCGGGAACTTGGCCCAGGCGTCGATCTTGGCGTAGGGCAAGCCCACATCGGACTCGGTGGAAGACAGCTCGTAGGTGTCCTGATCCAGCGACGACGCATCTTTGGCTTCGCGATCCGTGGTCTTGGTATTGGTACGGCCGGTCACCGGACCAGACACGCCGATGAAGACTTTCTGGCCCTTGATCTCGCTGACCGGAATGACGTTGATTCGCTCCAGGAAATCCGACTTGGCCGTGATGGCGTCGTTCAGTTCCTGGGCAATGGTCGGATCGACGCTAAAGTGCTTGCTGGCCAGCTCCACACCGTAGCTTTCGGCGATGGCCAGTTGCAGTTCGGCATACATCTTGGCGCCGTAGGCGCTCAGTGAATACGCCATGTCAGAGCACCCGCTTTTTGACGGTGGTTACCGGGCCGGAATTGCGCGGCAACTGGCGACCATTGGATGTGTTCTGCAGCGCGGTGAACTGCTTTTGCAGCGAGGCCATGCTTGCCAGCAGGGCTTTATTCGTGGCACCGCCCTTACGGCTGAACTCGCGTTCTTCTTCGGCGGTGGTCACGATGCCGTCGACAGCGGTTTGCACGTCGTCGATCGGGGCAGCTTCTGGCTCTGGAGCCTCTTCGGCGACGGGCTCAATCACGGCCTGAATGCCTGCAGCGACAATCAGCAGTTGAGCCAGCAGGGCTTTTAAAGCCGTTGCGGTAGCTTCATCCATAGGGGGTTCGGTCTCGGTTGGGGTGGTGGGTTCGGCGGGCTCAGCGTCCGCCGCGAAGCGCTTGAAAAAGCCAGTGAGCAAACCGATCAGCTTGCCCACTTCGCCTTGGGGCTCCTCCTCAAAGGAGCCCAGTTCAACGGAAGCGGCGTAATACGTGGCTTTGTTGGTTCGGCGGGAGAAATAGAGTTCCTGGGTGCCCAGGCTCGAAGGGCTGTCGGTGACCGCAAGGCCGGTCAGGTAGGATTTGCCGCTACCCGCAAAATTCGGCCAAATCTCAATGCTGGTGAACAACTTCTGCCCCTGGTCATTCAGGTACAGCAGTCGATCGTTGGGCTTGAGCTGGGCCTCCAGGGCAATTTGCCCTTCCTCCAGGTCGTCGCCCTCCTCAACCAGACGGACCGCGTAAACAGTGCCGAAAGAACCTTCCGCACGTTGGTGTTCACACCAGATCACAGCGGTGTATTTCGAAGGCTTGTAGGTTTCAGCGATGTCGCGCAGCTCCTGGGGAAGGATCTCGCGACCGTCGGCGGTGATGCCGCTGGTGGCGACACGTTTCCAGAACGAAACAAGGGAACGGGGCATGGGCGATAACTGCGCTCAATCGTTGAATGAGCCGCCACGATAGGGAGCCGGAGAGCCCCAAACAAACGGTTCAAATGCGCGTTTCTCCTATATCCGCGATATAGGTGGATCACGGAATTTAACCCCGCGTTTCCAGCGTTTTCGCCGCATAGACTGCGGCCCATGTACTACTCGACCGAAGTTAAAGAAGCCGCCAAACGCCTGTTTCTGCGCCGCTGTAAGGCAAAGGAAATTCAGGCGCAGCTCAACCTGCCCAACATCCGAATCGTCTACTACTGGATACGCCAGGGCGGGTGGGAAGACATGCTGTCGGACGAAGAACCGCTGACGGCCGTCGGCCGGCGGATCACCCTGCTCCTGGACAAAGCCAGCAGCCTGACCAAGGACGAACTCAACGAACTGGACCGGCTGACCACGGTGCGCGAGCGCCTGTTAAAGCAAGCGGTCAAACCGTCGCCAGCGCCCGTCGGGGAATCAGCAGGCGAGCCCCCGGAAGGCCGCCAACGTCCGCGTGGCGAACGATCGGGCCGTGCTGATAGCGGAGGGAAGAAACGCGAAAAGAAAGCCAAGAACGACATCAGCGGGCTGACCGAAGTCGACTTCCTGGATAAGTTCATCAGCAAGATGTACCGCTATCAGCAGGAGCTGTTCGCCGCCAAGCAAAACCCGCTGACGTGCCGTATCCGCAACATCCTGAAAAGCCGCCAGGTCGGCTTGACGTACTACTTCGCCGGCGAAGCGTTCATGGATGCGGTGCTGACTGGCGACAACCAGGTGTTCCTGTCGGCCAGCCGCTCGCAGTCGGAGATTTTCCGCAGCTACATCATCCAGTTTGCCAAGCAATGGTTCGACATTGAGCTGACGGGCAACCCCATCACACTCAGCAACGGCGCCGAGCTGCGCTTCCTCAGTACCAACAGCAGCACCGCCCAGGGCTACCATGGCCACGTCTATGTCGATGAGTATTTCTGGATTCGCGACTTCGACAAACTCAGCACCGTGGCCAGCGCCATGGGCACCCACAAGAAGTGGCGCAAAACCTACTTTTCGACGCCCAGCGCGGTGTCGCACCAGGCTTACCCGTTCTGGTCCGGCGAGGAATTCCGCAACAGCAAACGCGGCAAGAAAGCTGGCGGCACCTGGCCCACCGAGGCGTCGTATACCCAGGGCGCGCTGTGCCCCGACGGTCAATGGCGCAAGACGATTACCCTGGACGACGCCATCGCCGGCGGCTGCGATCTGTTCGACCTGGAACAGCTGCAGCTGGAGTACGACGAAGACAAATTCCAGCAGCTGTTCTACTGCAAGTTCATCGACAGCAGCCAGAGCGCGTTCGGGCTCAAAGACCTGGAGCGCTGCTATTCCGACCTGTCGTTGTGGGAGGACTACAACCCCGAACTGGATCGCCCATTCGGCAACAGCCCTGTATGGCTTGGCTATGATCCGAGCCGCACCCGCGACGACGCCACCTGTGTGGTGGTCGCCCCACCGCTGGAGCCCGGGGCGAAATTCCGCATTCTGGAAAAGCACAGCTGGCGGGGGCATTCGTTCAACTATCAGGCCGCCCAGGTCAAAAAGCTGACCGAGCGTTTCAACGTCCAACACATCGGCATCGACATCACCGGCGTGGGTTATGGCGTGTTCGACCTGGTGCGCGACTTCTACCCTAAAGCCACGCCGATCCATTACAGCCTTGAGACCAAGAACCTGTTGGTACTCAAGGCCCAGGACACGATCCAGGGCAGCCGCATCGAATGGGACGCCGGGTGGACCGACATCGCCCAGGCGTTCCTGACCATCAAGCGCGGCACCACTACCAGCGGCCAAGTGACCTACAGCGCTTCGCGCACCGACGCCACCGGCCATGCCGATATCGCCTGGTCGATCATGCACGCCCTGTTCAATGAACCCCTAAATACCAACAAGCGGCGCCGTAGCCGCTACGTCACGAGCGGAAACAATGCCCAAGACACGACGCAGAAAGCCCCAAGCCAGCCAACAGGTGCGACAGCAACAGCCCATGCGGGCGTTCACCTTCGGGGAGCCCGAACAGGTGCTGTCCGGCAACATCGGCGAGTACCTGGGGGTGTTTCTCAGCGACGACGGCGAGATCTACAAGCCGCCAGTGTCACGGGCGGGCCTGGCCAAGCTGCTGCGCGCCAACGCGCACCACGGCGCCATTCCCAAGTTCAAACGCAATTTGCTGTTGCGTGAATTCATCCCGTCCGAGGGTTGCAGTACGCAGACCATGGGCCGAGCGAGTCTGGACTACATGGTATTTGGCGAGGCGTATTTCTATCGCGACACCAACGCCTTCGGCGAAGTACTGGAGATGCAGCACCTACCGGCCATCAACATGCGGGTGAAGGTCGACGGCGGATTCAGGATGCTACTGCCCGACAGCAAGTACATGGACTTCGACCAGGACGAAATCGAACACGTCATGGACTATGACGTGGAACAGAACATCTACGGCGTGCCCGACTACCTGGGCGGTCTGCAAGCTCTATTGCTCAACGAAGCCGCAACCCTGTTCCGCCGGCGCTACTACAGCAACGGCGCGCACGCGGGTTACATCTTCTACACCAACGACCCGGACCTGACCGAGGAAGACGAGGAGAACCTGCGCGCCCAAATCAGCGCAAGCAAGGGTGTGGGCAACTTCCGTTCGATGTTCGTCAACATCCCCAACGGCAAGGAAAACGCCATCCAGATCATCCCTGTGGGTGACTTCCAGGCCAAGGATGAGCTGGAGAAGGTGAAGAACATCACCCGCAACGACGTGATCGCCGCCTGGCGGATGAACCCTGCCCTGGCCGGGATCATCCCGGAGAACAACGGCGGGTTTGGGGATATCGAGAAGATCGATCGCGTGTACACCAGCAACGAGATCAGGCCGATTTGTCAGCTGTTCGACCAGTTGAATGGCACCCTTCGAAATGACAGGCGTATCGACTGGAGAAAGCCCGATAACGCAGAGGAAACCGCTACCTGATGTTTCAGCAAACGAGAAATATTCTGCATCACATGCGAAGATAGTAGCAATTAGCTGCGCCCTGGGGAGGGAACATGAGAGTTACTTGTAAGTGCGGGCACAAGGGCAGGATTGCATCACGCGAGGTACTGTCTGCAGACTTCGCGAAACTGTACTGCCAGTGCCTAGACGCAAAGTGTGGGCATAGCTGGGTCGCAAATCTCACGTTCTCACACACGCTCAGCCCATCCGCGCAGACGTTTGACAGGCTGCTGATTGATCGACTGCGAGACATGCCCAGAGCCCAGCAGCGAGAGCTATTCGAAAAACTCGGATCGCAGGCAGTCGTATGATAAAAACCGCCGACAGGGACATGCCGGCGGCTCAGGAATCAATCTTCGTCGGGCTGGTCCGGGTTGCTTATCAGCGCTTCGGTCAGCCGGCGCAATTGTTCCTGGTCACGAAGACTCAACTGGCGATAGAAGCCAATCAGACGTCGCTCAATGTGCGAAAGCTCATACCGCGCAGATGCTGCTATTTCCACGTAACTGACATCGGCGTTTGTGCGATCCAACATGCTTACCACTCCATAAAATCCATTGCTGACGCACTGATATGGGGGCAAGCCGATGGCATGGCAGAACCAGATTACTCAATTCGAGCCTTTAACAACGTCGTCTGCCAACGCTTTTACAAAGCGCCGAATGGCTCGCTGATCGTCAGCCGGGATGCTGCGGTACTGCTGAACAATGCTGTCTTCAACCTCATTCAGCGAATCAAGGGGCAGCGTGCTACGTCGCCCAGTGAGGATGTAGGGCACATCGAAATCAAACTGGACCGCAACCTTGCTCAGATACGACGCTGTCGCATCACTAGACCCGGCCTCGTAGTTCGCTTGTGTTCGCTTTGCAATTCCAAGTGCTTCCGCGACCTGATTCTGTGTCATGCCGCATCGCTTCCGCTCTTCTTGCAGCCTAGAACCGATCTCTTCAGAAAGATGCACTTTTTTTCATCCTTACTATTTACAAATGCACTTAAGTGCATCATTGTGCATCTCACACCACATGAAATTGCACGGATCTGCACTATGCCGAACTCAAGCGTTACCGAGCAAGCCCGCAAGCAAGCGCGGGAAGCATTAGAAAAACGGGGCCAGTCAGCAAAGGACTTTGCAACCCAACACCAGCTCAACCCCAGCACCGTTTACGCGGTCCTGAGTGGCCAAAGCAGATGCCGCCGTGGGGAGGCGCACCGCGCGGCCGTCCTTCTGGGGATCAAAGACGGTGTAATTGCACAGTAATGGCCAGATCTCTGAGGGAACAGCAGAACATGAATATTCAGGTTCTAAAAACACGTCGTGAAGTCGTCAGTGCAATTATTTGCACCTACGAGGGCGGTCGCGAATGCGCCGCCGCCCAGATCGGCCTGCCGCTCAAAAAGTTTGATAACCACGCTTATGAGAACAACAACTGCCGTCCTTTGACCGATGCGCAGATTTTCCAGCTGGAGCGGGTCGCTGGCACACAGCACCTGCCCAACTATGTTGCAGCAATGTACGGCGGCATGTTCGTACCAGTGGTCCATCCAGACAGCCTGGATAACGTAGAGATGTATGCGCGGGCCATACAGAGTTCAGCTAAGCACGGGACGGTCGACCAAATCATTGCCCAGGCACTTGATGACGGGGTAATCACTGACGATGAAGCCGAACTGATCCAGAACGCCCACACCTTACACATGGCCGCACGCACAGCCGAAGTGTATGCCGCCATCGATCTATATCGCGCCAAATCGGGGAAAGCCAAATGACTGCTCAGACCAATGCCTTGGACTACCAGGAATGCATGCAGAACGCCGCGCTGGCTTTCCTTGAGCGTCATCAAGCCGAACACCTGGGCGATCTGTCGGCGCTTCTTAACCGCGCCATCAACCACCTGGTGGCCACCTTCGACGTATCCGAATCAGTTGCAATCAAGCTGACTGCCCTTGCCCATTTAGAGCTGCAGGGAGTCGCTTACCGTCAACGCCTAGATCTGGACTACAGCAACACCACCGTCGTGGTGATCAAGGACCCCATTAAAGGGGTTTGCTGGGCCGTACCCGTCAGCCTGATCTATGAACGCATTTTGACCGCCCCGGACAACGTGCGTTTGCGCTCCGCAAACTCGTAACACCAACCCAACCAATCGCCGGCCCCACGTCCCGTGGGTTTGGGTGAGCTGCGCCCGAAATCGAGGTTTAACGATGGCAAACGCCGTAATTGTCACCACTCAACTGCCCCCAGCCGAGGCCGAGGCGTTGCTGGCCGCGCTGCGTGAACAGTATCGATTAAGCCTCAACGAGCATTGGTACGACGACCAGTTCCGCCTTGTTGCGGACGGTCTGCGCCACGGTGCAATTCTCGCCCACGTCCCGGTGATGGCAGCGCAAAAACGCCTTATGGCCGCCCTCTCTCATAGCCTAAAGGCAGCGAAGTAATGTCCAAGATGAAAGATGATATCCGTGCCCAAATCATCGAGCGGTTGCAGTTCGATTTCGACTTGAAGGTCCGTACCGGCTCCAACTACATGCGCGGCGGCACATGCCCAAAATGCAGAAAGAAAGAGCTGTACGCCCGCCACGACAACCCTTGGCAGATCCGCTGTGGCCGGCCTGAACGCTGTGGCCACATCGAGCATGTGAAGGACCTGTATTACGACCTGTTCGAGGACTGGAGCAAGCGCGCACCGGCGACAGACAACGATCCGACGGTAACAGCGCGTGCATACCTGGAGTTTGCACGCGGTTTCGACGTAGGGACGTTGACCGGCTGGTTCACCCAGGAGAACTACGTAAACCACGAAACGGGCGAATCCAGCGCCACGATTCGGTTTCCTCTACCAAACGAGGGCTATTGGGAACGGCTGATTGATCGGCCGGCTCGCTTCGGCAAGATGAAGGCTCGCTTCAAGCCAAAGTACAGCGCCTTGGGTCACTGGTGGTGCCCTCCGACTGTCGACCTGACCACTGTTAAGGAGCTGTGGATTGTTGAGGGAATCTTTGATGCCGTTGCCTTGCTGCACAACGGGATCAATGCTGTGTCCGCGATGTCGAGCGTCAGCTATCCCGCGCACGCCCTGGAGCAACTGGCAGAACAACGCAAAGGCAACCTCCCACGCTTGGTATGGGCTCTGGACAATGAACCGGCTGCCCGCGGCTACCTGCAGCGCTGGGTAAAGATGTCCCGCCAGCTTGGATTCAGCTGTGCCGCTGCCCTGATTCCACAACGCGATGGCCGCAAGGTTGACTGGAACGACCAGCATCAGCGCTGGAGCTTTGAAGAAGCTGACAAGCGCGATCAGCGCCGTAGCCGTGACCTTGAAATAGCACGCCACGAAGGTGACCTGCTATTGGCACCCTCACCACGCGATAAGGCCATCCTGATGTACACCTGGGAAGACGCCACATCCGAATTTCATTTTGAGTTCGGGAGCAAGATGTACTGGGCAAAGTTCGACCTGTCGAAACTGGAAGATGAACAGCGCGCTCTTCTCAACAGCGACGATCACGACGACCAACAGCTCAACGATCGGCAGGCACGCAATAAGGTGCTGGAGTCCGTCTGCGCACTAAAACTGATCGCCAACTGTAATTTCCAGGCTCTGTACAAGCAGGTAAACGAAGTCACCGGCGACGCTTGGTTCTATTTCCAAGTGGATACCCCGAGCGACAACGCGCCCGAAAAACACACGTTTACCCCTAAGCAGATCTCATCCAGTAGCGAATTCAAGGCGCGCCTGATGAACGCCAGCGCAAGCTGGCTCGGCACCCAAAAGCATCTGGATCAGATCATCGTCCGTCAGACTGAACGCTTGAAAACCGTCGAGACGATCGACTTCCTCGGGTACAGCAAAGAACACAAGGCTTACATCTTCAACGACATCGCGGTGCAGGGCGGGAACGTCTACAAGGCCAACGACGAGGACTACTTCGAGTTTGGCCAGGTCCGCGTCAAGTGTCTGATGAAGTCGATCAAGATCAACATGGCAAGTGCTTCGAAGGGCTACCGCGACGACTGGTTGCCCAACCTCTGGCTGTGCTTCGGGGAGAAAAGCCTGGTAGCGCTGACATACTGGTTCGGCTCCCTGTTCGCGGAGCAGATCCGTGCGGACTACGAAAGTTTTCCATTCCTGGAGATGTCTGGCGAACCTGACTCAGGCAAAACCACGCTGATCAAATTCCTCTGGAAACTGTTCGGTCGCCTTTATGAGGGTTTCGACCCGGCCAAGGGTTCTATTTCCGGTCGTAGCCGAGCAATGGGCCAGGTGTCGAACATCCCGCTGGTACTGCTTGAGGCCGACCGTAACACCGATGCAGAGAATGCTAAGTCGTTCGAATGGGACGAATTCAAGGACTACTACGGGGGCGGTCTGCTGCGAACCCGAGGCGTGAAGAACAACAGCAACGACACCTACGAACCCCCATTCCGTGCCTCTATCGTCATCGCACAGAACGCTGGTGTATCGGGCCATGAAGCGATTCTGAGCCGGATCACCAAACTGTACTTCGCGAAACCCAACATCACCGAAGAAAGCCGCAAAGCGGCTGACTCTCTGGTGCAGACCGAGGTGGGGGACGTCAGCCATTTCATGGTCAAGGCCATGAAGGCAGAGCCGCAGGTCTTGGCGCGTTTCGCGGAGGCCTACCCGAAATACCGGGCCGAGCTGTGGGCAAGTAAAAAACTCTCGTCGGATCGCATCATCCGCAACCACAGCATGTTGCTTGCATTGGTCGACTGCCTGCAGCTGGTGCTGCAGGTGCCTGAACACATGGTTCGCGAAACACGTAAGTACATCACCGGGATGGCCAACGATCGCCAGGCGGCAATCACCACCGACCCACAAGAGCTGAACGACTTCTGGCAGGTGTACGACTACCTCGAAACTCTCCCTGGTAGCCCGCTGGTCAATCACAGCAAAAACCCTGGCGTCATCGCCATCAACCTCAACCAGTTTGCCGAGGTCGCCCACGAACACCGCCAGCGTATCCCCGACCTCGCCACCCTGCGCCGGATGCTCAAAGACGGCCGGACCCACAAGCTGATCGACGCAAGCAAGCCCACCGAAAGTGCTATCCGCGCAAACCTGCAGGCGCGTACCCCGCTGCAACCGGTGCCGCAGACCGTGCGGTGTTGGCAATTCAAGGCTTGAGGGGGGCTACATACGAAATTCAGGTAATCAACGAGCCAATAGATCCAGCAGTTTGCATTCCAATTTCTAATAACCAAGCCCCGGTCGCAGCGCTAGACTGCCCGGGGTGCTACAGCTTTCAGAGGGCTAGCAATGAACTCCCGATCGGATAACGTCCTGGTATTCACGGACCTGCAGCGCATAACCGGCTACCAACGCCGGTCTGACGTCGAGCGGTCGCTGATTGACCAGGGCGTTCGCCTGTTCCGTGGCCGCACTGGTCCATGGACTACGCTGGACCTTATCAACCAAGCCGCAGGCATGAAGCCCGCAGCTGCAGAGCGATACGACGCCGATATCCTATGAGGAAAGCAAGGAAGCGGAAGCACAATCCGCACATCCCCGCCCACATTGACCAGGCCGCTCTTCCAGCGGCTGTTTACTTTGACCAGCGAAATGAAGGGGTTTGGTACACCCTTCATCGTGACGAAACGGGCACGCAGCGCCGGCGGAATATTGCGCCGGCTAGCGTTTCGCTGGCAGAACTGCACGTGATCATGGATGAAGCTTCCAACGTCGACCGGGGAACGCTCCGCTACGTTTGCGCGCAGTTCCACGACAGCGATAGGTACAAGAGGCTCAGTTCGAAAACACATGACGATTATTGCTACTCCCGCGATGTGCTTCTGAACATTCCCACCAAGCTGGGAAAACCGCTGGGGGATCTCGCTGTTCGGAAATTCACCTCTGCCCTGGTGCAACGGATCGTTGACCGACTCGCGGACGAAGGCACGCCATCGAAAGCCGCTCATGCTCTACGCTACCTGCGCCGTGTACTGCAGTGGGGCCGCAACCGCGGCTTCCTGGAAGTGAACCCAGCCCTGGGCATTGAGGCGCCCGTCGAACGCAAGCAGCGCCGTCTGCCGAACCACCAGGTCATGGATGCCCTTATCGACCGGGCAATTGCCAGAGGTTTGCTGCAACGCAACGAGAAAGGCGGCTGTCCCGAATACCTCGGCTACGTTATGGAGCTGGCCTATCTCTGCAGGTTGCGGGGCATCGAAGTTGTGACCCTTACCGACGACAACGAACTGGCGACTGGGATACTGACCAACCGTCGCAAGGGCAGCCGTGACAATATAGTTCGCTGGACTCCACGGCTGCGCAAAGCCTGGGACAACGCAAAGGCCTATCGGTCCAAAATATGGGCCAAACGCAAAACCGCGATCCCGATCCATCCATCACGCCGAAACATCATTGTGGCCAGCCACGGCGGCCCACTGCGCAAAACCAGCCTAGATACAGCCTGGCAACGCTTCATCACCCTGGCGCTTGCAGACGACTTCATCACGCCGGAACAACGGTTTGCCCTGCACGACCTGAAACGACGCGGTATCACCGACACCGTGGGTAACCGAGCGGACAAGCAGGAGGCTAGCGGCCACCGCGACCCTAAAATGATGGACGTCTATGATCACAGCATCCCCGTAGTCTCCCCATCGGGCGAATGAAGCACGAGTGGCGAGGGACAAAAAGGTGTACTGTATGCATGAACAGTAGTAAAATACCTTGATCCCTGAAAAACCTTGTGTTACGACAGGGGGTATAAAATTCATAGCTAATGCATATATACTCTCGCGCCGCTCGAAACGAGCCGTTTGAGAGCGAGGCAAAGGAGGCTAAGAGATGATTATTTCCACGCAAAAAGCAGTTGAGTTCGCGAAGCATGCGCTCCAGCTCGCCTGGGATGGCAATCTCCCTGTCAAGCCAGATGTGATCGCGCAAGGCCTCGTGATCTTTAGAAAAGACGAAACGACAGGGGATTCTAAAAATATCCCTATTCAAGTGCGGGCACTTAATTCGCAGACCCTGAATGCGAGTGGGCAAGCTTCGCTTGAGAATACTCAAAATGGGTATGTTTTTTTCTGTGATTACAACTCAGAAGAAATCAGTTACCGGAACAGGTTCACGATCGCTCACGAGCTGGGACATGTGCTACTGGGTCACGTGAACGAAGGAAACCCTAGAGAGCGTGATACCACTTTCGGAAACTACAACCCAGTAGAGCGGGCAGCCAACATATTTGCTGCTGAATTGGTAATGCCTGAAATGAAAGTGAGAGAGCTATTCAGTGGCGCACGCTCAGTTCAACAGCTCTCCGAAATTTTCGGGGTATCCAACGCTGCAATGTCCTATCGACTTCAAAATTTGGGTCTAGCTAGATGAGTGAAAGCGATATGGAATTCGGTGCAACCGACCTGGGGGGGCCGAAAAATGCCTCTCCCAGCCAAGCCACTACTCCTGACGCAAACCTTACTAATGAACTCATCCGCAGGAAGGTCTATAGCCGTTGGTTCGCATTGTGCGCCCTTGGGGTGATGATGATGTCGGCGGTGGGATGCCTGGTCTTCTCGCTCTACGTGGGTAGTCATTACCTCGATCAAATCGATAGAGACACAGAAAGAAGGATCAAGGCTGAAGAAGCTTCTTTGGTTGAGAGCCAAAAGCATGACGTAGCTACACCACAAAAAAATGGTAAGCCTGGGACAAATCAGGCAAAAGAAAAAGCCACGGCATCAACTGCTCAAAGCGGTAGCGTTGTAACCGCTGAAAACCCTTACCTGAAATTCTTCGCACCACTGATTCCTGCATCGTTCTCCTCAGCCCTAGCAATAATCTTGTTCATCACCATTGCCCGTTTCGTAACGAACTTTGAGCGAATGGGTAGTGAGGGCAAGGATCGAGATCAAACTGAGGACTACGGCGCGATCGCTGCTTTAGTGCAAGAGATCGGGAAGCTTATTCAAAACTTGCGAGGCAAGGGGTAGTGCCCACGTCGTGATATTTATCCACAGAAGCCGCTAAATGCGGCTTTTTTGTGCCTGCTCAGTAACGCCGCTCCGACGCCCTTGCTCAGCTGCCACGCGGCTAAAAAGCACGTAACAAGTGAACAAGGCCCCCCTACCCACGGGGTATTTATCGTGTCCGCACGTAACAAGAAGGCACGTAACTCATTGATTCATATGTTTAGAGCACCTAGCTTGTAATCAGTAGGTCCCGGGTTCGACTCCTGGTGCCGGCACCATATTAAAAAGCCTCGCAGCGATGCGAGGCTTTTTTTTGCCTGACGAAATGTCCTTCCAGCCCGGCCTTCGGTGGGAGCATCTCCCAAGGCGACGAGTAGCGCTGATGCAGAGCCAAACAGCTAGTTGAATAAGCTATACTCTCGGGCACACATCCGTGGAGAGCAGACGTGGAAAAGCTGAGTTTTCAAGCCAAAAAAGCCTACTTCGCCAAACACCGTAAATCCAACTTCGCGGCCAGCTTGCGCCTCGAGGGTTTTACGACCTCTCCAAATGACGATCACAAGCTTCCCACTCGCGAAGCTGCGCTCATGGCCGTTCGGCAAATCAAAGCTTGAGTAGTAATGACAAATACGGGGTCGATCAGGATCCCTACTGTTACCGGGGAACAGGTACCCTCAAAAACCTACTTGATTTGCATGATGAGGACGACCTCAACGAGGCCGAACGCTATCTCACCGAAGCTGCCGCAGAGCGGCTTGAGTTCATAGAGCCGCCATACAGCCTGGATACTCTGAAACAAATTCATCGTACCCTATTCTCGGCTATCTATAGTTGGGCGGGCGAGATCCGGACGGTAAAGATCAGCAAAGGTGGAAATCAGTTCTGCGTCCCTGACCGCATAGAGCCGGAAGCCGCCAGAGAATTCCGAAAAGTCGAGTCCAACGGCTGGTTTGAAGGCTATTCACGCGACTTACTGCTCAAAGCCGTCGCCGAGTCCTACAGTACGTTGAACGTCGCACATCCCTTCCGAGAAGGTAACGGACGAGCCCAGCGGATGCTGTTCGAATGGATCATCATCAACGCGGGTTACGAGATCAATTGGTGGAAAGTCGACAAACAAGAATGGATTAAAGCGAATCATCAGTCATTTCATGGCGACGATGGCCCGCTGATCCAGATATTTGATCGTTGCATTGGTCTGCCGATCATGGAAGACAATGCAGACGACGCCTGATGGGGAGTGAACAAGCCCCATGAAAAAAGACAGGACAGCGTTTCCCCCGGCGACCAGCTATACAAGCGCTACACACTTTTGTGACAGATAAAGAAAAGGGCCACCATTGCCGGCAGCCCTTGAAAGTACGCTTGATATTCATATACACACCCTCAAGCAGGGGTGTGGGGGGCTCACCCTACGCTGATGATCCAACCATCGACGGGGTTCCTACGCCAGTTATAGCCGCTGGATGGCAACTGGTTTCGCGCTCACGGCTAAATTAGGAAAATAGGGGTCAGAGCATGTTTTCAATAATGGTGGTCTGACCCCTGTTTCCCTGAAGTCTGAGTGTGTATTCAGCTCTTCTCGAGTCATTCAGGCCAGCGCCCACCGATGAGGCTGGGGAATAGGGGTCTGACCCCGTTTTTATGCTGGAGCAGCTCGACCCAATTGCCTGATACGCTGCGCGTAAAAATCATGCTCGATCCGTGGAGTGCCTGTTCGCGATATCAGGTTTTCCACGGACTTCATTCAGTGGGTGCTATGGGAAGTCCCTTGCATTAAAATCCCGCCATCACGATAATGAGATCGATTACCATTTATACCTCGGTGTCTCTCTCATGTCGGCGCTTGATCATTCGGCTCTTCATCGGTTGTACAGCGAACACAACAGTTGGCTGAAAGGCTGGTTGCGTGTGCGTTTGGGCAACGCCGCCGATGCTTCGGACCTGGCCCAGGACACGTTCCTGCGGGTGATGACGGCGCGCAATGACGCGCCCATCCGCGAACCCCGTGGTTATCTGAGCGCCATCGCCCGTTCGCTGCTGATCGATAAATCCCGTCGCCGCGCCATTGAGCAGGCTTACTTGTACGCGTTGGCCCAGCGGCCGGAACCGGTGGATGTTTCGCCGGAGATTCGCTTGTCCATCATCGAGATGCTGATGGCGGTCGATAGCCCTGCTAGATGAGCTGGGCCAGCGCACGCGGGAGATTTTCCTGGCGGTGCAGCTCGAAGGGCTGAGCTACGTGGCGGCGGCCGAGCGGTTCGGTGTGTCGGTGACCACGGTGAAGAATCATCTGATTCGCGCCATGACCCAATGCCTGTTGCTGGTGGATAACTGATGTCCTCGCCCCTGACCCTGGAGACGCTGGAAGCGGCCGCCACGTGGTACGTCCAGCTCAATGACGGTGCAGCCAGCGAAGCGCGCACGCAGGCGTGGCAGGCGTGGATGCAATCCAGTCCTGAACATGCGGCCGCTTGGTCGCGGGTTGAAAAACTTCAGCAGCAGTGGGCGATGATGCCGCAGCAGGCGGCGTTGTCCGGCCTGGGTGCAGCGCAAGCGCAACGCCGTGACGTACTGAAAATGCTCGGTATGCTGATGGCCGTTGGCGGCGGTTCATGGCTGGCCGTTGAGCAGGTGCCGTACCGCTTGATGCTGGCGCAACAGCGCACGGGCATCCGGGAACGTCGCTCGCTGCGCCTAGACGATGGCTCGCAACTGGAACTGAACGCCGACACCGCACTGGACATCCATTTCGACTCCAGACAGCGGCTGATCCAGCTACTCCGTGGCGAAATTATTGTGCAGACCGCCAAGGATCCCGCCCAGCGCCCCTTCATGGTTCAGACCGCGCAAGGGAGCGTGCGCGCGCTCGGCACCCGGTTCAGTGTGCGACAACTGCCCGAGCAAACGCGGGTCGGTGTGCTAGAGGCGGCGGTTGAAGTCAGCCCGCAGCGGCATGCCGATCACGCGCTGCGCCTGGAAACCGGCCAGCAGGTCACGTTCGATCGTGATCGGGTGGGCAGCGCCCGCCCCCTGCCAGCGGGTTCGACCGCCTGGGTGCAGGGAATGCTGAGCGTGGACGACTGGCGTCTAGGGGACTTCATCGAGGAGTTGGGGCGCTATCGCCCGGGCGTGTTGCGCTGTGCCGCAGAGGTTCAGGGGTTGAGCATTTCGGGCGCCTTCCGCATCGATGATACGGACACAGTGCTGGAAAACCTGGGAAAATCCTTGCCGGTAAAAGTGCGTTACCTGACGCGTTACTGGGCCAGCATTGAACCGGTGTGAACCTGCGTCGCAGAATCCTCACCGTAAACCTTGCTGATTTCGATTCTCATCCGTCAATGACATAAGCCGCGATATAGCGGGTTTCTGCCATGACAACGGAAGGATCACTGAATGCCCCCGCTTCCCCTCAAAACCCCGACGCTGCTGACGCGCGCCGTTCGCCTGGCCGTACTGGGCGCTTCCCTCGCCAGCCTGTCTGGCCTGGCGCTAATGCCGATTCAGGTCATGGCTCAAAGCCTAAGCGCTTACCAGATCGCCCCCGGGCCGTTGGGTACCGCCCTGGCCCAGTTTGGTGTGCAAGCGGGGGTTACTATTTCGTTCGACACCGAGCAGGCTCGTCATCTCACAACGGCCGGGCTCAAAGGCTCATATAGCATCGAGGATGGGCTGTCGCGCCTGCTCGCCAACAGTGGACTGCAAGCGCAACGTCAGAGCAATGGCGGGTACGTTCTGGTCGCGAACAGCACCGACGATGCCCTGGAACTGGGGGCCACGCAGGTCACTACCAACCAGTTGGGAACCGTGACTGAAGGCACTGGCTCTTACACGCCAGGAACCATCGCTACGGCTACCCGCATGGTGCTGACCCCGCGTGAAACACCTCAGTCAATCAGCGTCATCACCCGTCAGCACATGGACGATTTCGCGCTTAACTCCATCGATGACGTGATGCGCCATACCCCGGGCATTACCCTGTCGACCCTGGACAGCGAGCGCACCAACTATTTCTCACGAGGGTTCTCGGTCGAGAACTTCCAATACGACGGCATCCCTACCTTGCGTAACTCGGCCTATTCATCCGGGCAAACCCTCAGTGACATGGCGATCTACGACCGCGTGGAAATCCTCAAGGGGGCAAGTGGCCTGTTAACGGGGGCCGGGGCGCCTGGGGCCACCATTAACCTAATCCGCAAAAAGCCTACCCGTGAGTTCAAAGGCAGTGCGGAACTGGGTGTGGGAAGCTGGGACAACTACCGTTCCCAGGTCGACGTCAGCGGGCCGCTGACCGACAGCGGCAACGTGCGCGGCCGCGCCGTGGCGGCTTACCAGGACAAGAATTCGTTCGTGGACCGTTATGAGCGCAAGACCAATGTGTACTTCGGTACCCTGGAAGCAGACCTCGACGAAGACACTCTACTGACCGTGGGCTTCGACTACCAGAACAGCGACCCTCAAGGTTCTGGCTGGTCGGGTAGCCGTCCCCTGTTCGACCGCAGCGGTAACCGCATCGATGTAAAGCGCTCGTTCAACAACGGCGCCAAGTGGAGCAGCTGGGAGCAATACACCCAGAGCGTGTTCTCCACTCTGGAACACAATTTCGAGAACGGTTGGGTCGTGAAGGGCCAATATACCCACCAGTTCACTGGATATGACGCACCGATGGGTGCGATCCAACTGGGCCCATTCACTGCAAGCGGTCTGTCGACGCTCTATGCGAACAAATTCACCGGCCATACCCGTGCCGATTCTGGCGACATCTACGCCAGTGGCCCATTCAGCCTGGGCGGCCGTGAACACGAATTGGTGATTGGTGCCTCGGCCTCCAACTCCCGATGGAGGGGCAAGGACTATGGCGCCCCCATCCATGCCAACGGTCGCGTCGTCGACTTCTGGAACTTCGACGGCAACTTCGCAGAGCCGGATTGGGGCAAGCCGACCAGAATCATTGATGAAACCACTCGGCAAACCGCAGGCTACATGGCCGCGCGCTTCAGCCTGACGGATGACTTGAACGTCTTCCTCGGCAGCCGCGTAGCCAACTACTGGCTGACAGGCGATAACAATTCCACTGAAACTGGCAAGGTCGTGCCCTACGCCGGCGTCACCTACGACCTGAACGACAACTTCACCGCGTATGCCAGCTACAGCGAAATCTTCATGCCGCAGGTGTATAACCGCGACAGTGAGAACAAGCTGCTTGAACCTGACGAAGGCAAGAACTACGAAATTGGTGTGAAGGGCGAGTTCTTCAACGGGGGGTTGAACACCAGCCTGGCCTACTTTGAAGTGCACGAAACCAACCGCGCGGAAGCAGATGCGCTGTACAACGCCAACCCGACCAACTCCGCCATTTCATATGCCTACAAAGGCATTACCGCCAAGACCAAAGGCTTCGAGGCTGAGCTGTCCGGCGAACTGGCCCCTGGCTGGCAGGCACAGGCTGGTTATACCCACAAAATCATCCGCGACGAGAATGGCGACAAGGTCTCGACCTGGGAACCCCAGGACCAAGTCAGCCTCTTTACCTCCTACAAACTCAAAGGGGCTCTGGACCGCCTGACCATCGGCGGCGGTGCACGCTGGCAGGGCAAGGCCTGGCAAGACGTATACAACAGTGGCAAGAGCCGTTACGAAGAGTTCTCCCAGGAAGCTTACTGGGTGGTTGACGCAATGGCCAAATACCAGATCACCGACAACGTCTCCGCGACGCTTAACGTGAACAACCTGTTCGACAAGTACTACTACACCAACATCGGCTTCTATAACACCGCCTACTACGGTGACCCCCGCAACGTAATGGTCACCACTCGCTGGGATTTCTGATTTCTGCGATCAAACCGGTTTCCTTTCTGCAGCTCATGCAACAAAGCCCTCGTATCGCTACGAGGGCTTCGTTTTTTCGCGGTGTGGAAACCCGGTCTTAGTGACCCGCGCTCTGCTCACCATCCACGTGCAGAATTTTACCGGTGACAAACTTGGCGCTGTCCAGGTAAACCACCGCCTGGGCAATGTCGCTGATCTCGCCCATGTGGCCGACCGGGTGCCGGCGGCGACGTCTTCGGCGGTGAAAATAGGGGTCAGAGCATGTTTTCAATAATGGTGGTCTGACCCCTATTTCCACTCCATGCTTCCCCTTCCTTGCAGCTTGAACAGCAGACAATGGATTCAGCGTCACCACCTCTGCCAAATGCCCAGGACTGAAATGTGTGTACTTCATCGTCATGGTCGCGGACGCTTAACACGCCTTGACGGGGCTTTCGCGTCACTCGGTTTCGATGACAGCTTGCTTCCTCTATGCTTCTCGACTTGCCTAAGGATTAGTTGAAACAGGGAAAGGTGTGACGGCATGAGAGCAGATAAATCTTGTCCTGTGGTTCTGCGAGCCCGTGAAACGCTGGAGATCTTGGCATTTGAGCATCCATTGGCAGGGCTACAACTGGTCAAGGGCAGTGTGGAACCAGGTGAGTCCACCGATTTGGCTGCCGTGCGAGAGCTGATAGAAGAAGCAGGGATTCAATCCGCGGTAGGGCGAAATCTGGGTGAATGGCGTGCCATTGAAACGGGACACACATGGGCATTTCATGAGTGTCATGTTGCCCAAGACCTTCCCGATACTTGGGTGCATTTTGCAGAAGACGATGGAGGTCATGAGTTCAGATTTTTTTGGCATCCACTAATGAGTGAGCCTTCTGAAAGATGGCATCAGGTTTTCAAGGATGCTTTGAGCTTTCTCAGGACTACTCTTGCTGAAATCTGAGTGTGTATTCAGCTCTTCTTGAGTCATTCAGGCCAGCGCCCACCGATGAGGCTGGGGAATAAGGGTCTGACCCCGTTTTTACTACTTCTGACGCCCTCCGTCACTATTGCAAAGCGGAATTAGGGGACATAGAGCCAGTTGCAGATAGCAGGCCATAGCGCTAACCTCCTTCCCGTCGCTGTTCATCAGCGACCGGGCCTGGAAACCCGAAACCGAGACGCACGTAGCGTCGTCAAACAATCAGCGGACGCTTTTTTTGTGCCTGCCGTTTGTGCTTCATGGCGGCCGTGTGCGGGAGACATTCGTGTCTGCCGAGTTGTCTCTGTCTCGGTTTCCAGCCTGCGCACGGCTGCCACCCATCGCCTGGAATCGATGTGTGGCCGTCTCAGTTGGTCATCACAGAGGTTTCACACCATGCTTGATTACCGTAGTGCCGTCCGTCCCAATGCCGCCTCCGATCACATGGGAGGCCAGCAATGAGCGATCCTCTCTCAGCAGAAACCATTGGCGCCCAAACCTTCGCAGAGTGTGGCGAAGAAAAAAACCATTTGAAGTTGTTTCGCGTCAACGCCGGGGTTCCGATTCGAGAAGCCCTTGAACATGCGGCACACTTGCTCTACTACGCAAAAATGCTCTCGCTTGAAGCCGCAATGGACCCAAGGGCTGAGAAATTCGCGTTTGCCTCGCATTACCTATGCGACATGGGCAAGGCCATCATTGACGACCTAGTCTTGGCGATACAACCGGGAGGCCCACACCCGCAGTAAAAAAACGGCGCCCGTCACTTAGAGTCGGGCGCCAGCTTGCGCATCTTTTACATACTTAAAAACTCGATTTATTTCATAGGCAATGAAATATTGCTCAATCCTTTCACCTCTCACTCACCACCGTCGCCACCTGGAACTATTTTGGCGTCCACATGCATAATTGCGTCCTCGATCCGCCAGATGGAATATTCTCTTTGGATCTCAGCATCACTTGCCACGCCAACAGCATGAACTATTACCGTACGGCCACTTCTGGGGTCATAAATTAAGTCTAATACTTTATACCCGGCCGACACGAGCTTAGTTCTAACTTCCTCCTCACTTAGTCCAGGTTCGATACCGTCCACCCATATTCTTTTTATCATGATCAATCTCCACCAAAATAAAAACCAGACACACGACATAAAAACCTTTGCACAATGCATAAATCTTGAAACCTGTTAAAAACAACAGTCAATTAGAACATTTTTTAATAATCAATATAACTAAAACCCACCTTACTCAAACAAGGGAAAATAGGGGTCAGAGCATGTTTTCAATAATGGTGGTCTGACCCCTGTTTCCCCCACCGTGGCGTTGTGCTTCCACGACAGCGATCGATACAAGAAGCTCAGTTCCAAAACTCATGACGACTATTGCTACTCCCGCGATGTTCTCCTGAAAATTCCCACCAAGTTGGGCAAGCCGCTGGGCGAACTGGCAGTTCGTAAATTCACTTCTGCCTTGGTTCAACGGATCGTTGATCGCCTCGCGGACGAAGGCACACCGTCGAAAGCCGCTCACGCACTGCGCTACCTTCGCCGTGTACTGCAGTGGGGGCGCAACCGGGGCTTCCTAGAAGTGAACCCAGCCCTGGGCATTGAGGCACCCGTAGGGAAAATAGGGGTCAGAGCATGTTTTCAATAATGGTGGTCTGACCCCTGTTTCCTCATTGAATAGTGGTAATTCCGAAGACCTGAGGATCGGCACAAAAAATATGAGAATGGGCTTGATACGCGGCAAGCGCGTTAAATCTCTCAAGTAGCTTCATATCATTATGATGATGCTGTGCCGAGAATTTCATATTGAATGATCCTACTTGGCCCCTCATCCGCGATGGGACCTCTACAAGGGTCTGTTTTGACAAGTCCACGACATTGAATGCAGCAAACGCACTCCGACTCAAATTAAAAAGAAACATATTGTGATTGGGATCCTCAGTTCCTTGGAGATAGCCTGTGTCCGGTATAGCGACTCGGCAGCCCGTAACGTCGTCAAAAGTTGCCACTATTACATGGCCCATTTGACCCTTTGACTCAACAATCTTCTCGACGGTAGCTTCCAAAATACTTTTTGTGCTGCCAGGCGGGATCATTAACGCCAGAAAAAGAATCTCCAGCCACTGGAAGTACTGATCACTCGTCACCCCAAACTCTGTGCAAACAGCAGCCAGGTGGGGCTTGACTCCCGTGCGAATGTCACAGAAGTCGGCTAGCAAAATAGGGCTGGTTGGATACAATCCCGCCACCCCCTTATACATATCAATTGTTCGAGCAATAGAATATGGGTTTCTTATCCACCCCATAAACTTTGCTTTGAACACTTTTTCAGCGGCGCCCTTCAACACGTCGCCTCCAGAATTGGCCTTTGACTCGAAAACGAGAAGGTCAGCGGCTGGAGCAAGATCAGCTTCAAATTTATGAAAGAAATCTTCTAGATTTTTTCTTAGGGATGAGTTTTTTACATCAAAACTGAAAAGATCATCAAAAGAGAGATTCTTCTTGATCTTGACGCCCCCAGCATTGGTCAGGCGAACAACGCTATTTTCTCGATCTGCAATTTCAAATTTGTAGATTCGCTGCTTATCCTTTGGTCTGCTCTCGTCTATGCAATTACTTCGTTGCTCGGACTGAGAGATAAAATGTTGATTTCTTGTTGAGTTTTCCATAACTTCTCCTTATGTCGACGTCCCACCGGACGCGCAACCAATATCCCTTAACCCACTATAACGCCATTTTTGATTGAAAAAAGCTAAAAAAAGGGACGCATGAATTTGTAGATCGGACGTCCCTTTTGGCTGACGTTCAGCGCAAGGCTTTTCTAGCGGCCGCAATCACTGATCTAAGGTGGTTTTGACTAGGAACAGACGATCGCCTATACCGAGAATCGCTTGGAGCTGGCAGAGAGAGCATGTGGTTTGGTTTCTTGAACACCGCCTAGCTGAGCGGAGTGAGGCGACTCGGTATTACTATTTCCTGACTGCACGGTTGATCAAAATTCGATTGGGAAAGACATGCTCATTCAATGTACGCTCGAAAATTAAACACATATAAATCTGGATATTTACGGTCGACATACTGTAGCGAACTGGAAGAAACACATGAGCTATTTCGAAAATAAAGCCTTAATTTTGATTCTTGCGAACGTTGATGCTTGTGTATATCCGAGCAGGGTTCGCAGATTTTGCAATAGCTGCTAGAATAAACGTTGACTGAATTAATATGGTGAAATGACATGTCAGCGTCGCATCTGCTTAAATTATTGGAGCCGCTTGCCGCAATTGAGCACGAGCGCTGGGCGCACTGGCAAAAATACCTTCATTCTAAGTGTTCGCGAAATGACGACGGCTCGCTGACAGTTCCTAGCGAGCTTGTAGTGAAATGGGAGCAACAGATAAAAATACCTTACCGTAATCTTACTGAGGCGGAAAAGGATAGCGATAGGGAACAAGTGAGGAAGTATTTGGAATTTATTATAAATAATATTGGTTTGGATTGATGATTTTTACGTGAAATTTGGCTTGGAGAGATTTATGAGAAACGCTCCCCAAGGATTAGAAAGTAGCGATAAGGGTTATATTCTTTTCATCTCTGCTAGTTTTCTGTAGTGGGCTCCTAGTCCAGTAAGCTTGCATCCTTTCGAATTTATTGCGGCATAAAACATATGGTCCGCATCTACTGGGATCACAAGGCCGTAGCGATTGCACTGTTGGAGCTCTTTGAATATTTTCACATTCTCTTCGCTTACAGGTAGATGTTTGAACTCGTCTGGAATATTTTCTCTGTCAGGCTCAAAGGATGGGTCTAATGCAAAAATATCAGTTTTGTTTGGGAAATATTTTACAAGTCTCCGCAATACTTCTTTTGGTACCTTTGGATCTACTTTTCTCAAGGCGACAAAGTGCTGTACATTCGCTTTGTACATTGGGCGCTGCTCCCATGGTCCGAGCGTTTGATCAACATGGGAATAAATTGCGGCTGGGGTGATATTTCCAAGAATGTCTGAGCACCCACCTCTAAGACCGTCAAGTAATATATCAGTGAATATTCCTCGGCCATCTTCCTCCATCGCACCACCTTCACGATGACTCGCAGTTAATATAGTTACTCCAGTGCCAATTACAGATGCATTTCCGTCTACTCCCGCCACTTCTCCTGCGTAACCCGAATGACAACAATCAAGAATTATCACGCAGGACTTAATCTTGGGGTGAGATCTATTTGCCAGTGCGAGTATTTCTGAAAGTGAGGTGCCCCATGCGCCACGTCGCCCATCACTACTTACAATGTACCCAGCGTTGGTTTCTGGAACAATTATTCCGTGCCCGGCGAAATATAAGAGCGCTGTATCAGCCTCTCCACTAAAAAGCTCAGAGATGGAATTTATCAGTAGCTCGCTTGTGACTTGTTGTTCGTTACTGACTAATTTGATAACAGAAAAATTGGGATCGCCGCCCCCGTCATTTTCTAGTAATTCAGCAATCGCAACTGCGTCATTGACACAGCCCTTTAATGGTGCTGTTGGGTAATCATCTATACCGATGACTAAGGCTTTTTTCATTATCGGTCTCCGCCGATAAGTGCCTTAAGGTTAGACCACGTCCACTTATACAACTTGTCGCTGGATAGCGCAGCTTTAGGTTTTATGCATGTCGTATCAGAATAGCCATTGAGAAGGAAATACGGTATCCCTTCTTCCTGGGCGATTTTCACTTCGGCGCTTACTCCAACAGCCGTGTCAGTGTTATTGCCACAAATTACGCACACTACATCAACGGCTTTAATCCTCGTTCTGGCTTTGGCCTTCCAGTTGTCATCAATGTGCTCTTTGATAGACCAATCTGCTAAATCGAATGGGCTGTCGTCAAGTTTTGCCTGCCCCACCAAAAAAGTTTTCAGGGTTACATCGTTGTCATAATCGAAAGAAATGAATACGCGCTTTTTCATTACAGTAACTCCATGTATTGGCATTTGACAACTACGGTTTATAGTTGTGTCATTTGTGCTTCCGGATTTTTAGCTAGCATAGCTGGCTTGTTTTTTCGCCCTTAAATACTATTGATAAATCTTGGGATTTTATTTTTCTCAATTTCGCAAAAGTTTGCCCGTCGACCATTTTGCGCAAAAGGTTTTTTTAGAGATCGGGTACATCCAAACTGCTGGACTGATTTAGTCATGGACATATCACCGATCGGATTTTTACTTAATCTTTTTTGGTTGGTGGAGGTGGCGGCGACTCGCGACGTGGTAATGGAACATCACCTCTAACATTGCGCATCGGAGGTGGCGGTGGCGGTGGCGGCTTTTGATCGGACATCACAAATCTCCTCGTTATGAGTTGCTGAGTACACCGGGATGAAAGCGATAACTGAAGCTATTACAGAGTAAATGACGTATTTCGAAAATTGGTCTAGTTGAGTGCTGCGGCCATCATTGTTTTTTGCGTTTCTTGTTGCGCCCATGATGTAATATTCCATCATGATTTGCATAAATTGGCCGTTGGCTTTTGAAATATCTCCATCATAATACTTAATCAATATTTTTCGGTGACATTCAAGGTCTTCAGCGGTTGGGATAACTAAATCATCTTTTCGAACTCGCCAAGCTTTAGAGAAATGAGCCACCGCAACTAAAAGATAGACTCCAGCCATCAGGTATGTGACCCAGAAGAAAACCCCTTCTTTGCTATCGACGCTCGGAGCTTTCGAAAGTAGATATGAAAGGTAACTCAACAGCGCTACTATCATAGCCAATGGCAAGTTTAGACGTGCCAGCAATTTTTCTTTTCGCTCGGCTTCTGCAAGATAAATTTTTTCGTAGAGTTTGTACTCTTCGTCGTCAGACTTCATTTTCTTACAACTATCATTTAGGCGAAGCTTGATAGTAGTATCAAAAGGCCATGCGTTGCTAGGGGTTTTTGCGGATCGGGCCAACTTTTTGCGGATTGTGCAGGGGCGGAGTTACCGCTGCTGCTTTCAGCCGAGTGGTCTGTAAGCACTGAGTCTAGATCGGCTGTCGATCACTCCGGGGAACCAAGTGGGCATCAGCTGAAGTCAGCAACTCTCAGAGGCTTTTTCTCTCAAGCGGCGTTTGTGCGAGGGCTCGGTAACGTCCGCGACGCTGCAGCGAGATTTTAGGCGCTCGGGGCTCCCCGCTTTCAAAGAAGAGGAATACACCGAAGCTCCTGTTATCACTCGGATGCCGCTGGGGTAATTTTAGGGGTAGAGATAAAAGTGGAAGTATTAAATATCGATAAAAAACAAATTTTTATGCGAAAGTTCGACTCCTGGTGCCGCACCATACAAAACAAAGCCCCCGCAGAAATGCGGGGGTTTTGTTGTTTCCGGGGTGAACTGGCGGTTACTTAGGGGAGAGTTAGCGAGTAAGTCCTGCCCTCCCCGAGGGCTTGCCTCCCAACACAAGAAAATCATGCTCCTCCCCCGCCCCCCAAAACCATCACCCCCCCAACTAATCCGACAACGACTCGATCATCTGCCCATGACACACCGCCAAAATCTCATCCGCCAGCGCCGAGTCGTCAGGGCAGGCGCGCGATAGCGTGATCGCGCCGACCGCGCGTGCCAGCAGGTCGATCATTTTCTCCCTTGCCTCACCCGGCGCGGCATCCGGCCTGGTCGGGTATTTTTCGCCGAGCGTTTGCAGCATGTGCTCGATGCCTTCAGCGAATGCCGACTTCAAGTCGCCCGATTGACGCGCTGCGTCACCGCACAGCGCTGCCATGGTGCAACCCGTGGCGCGTCTGTCGCGATGGTCCCTGGAGACGTACAGATCGATGAAGTCCTTCACGCTCAATGCTTCGGCGTTGGCCAGTGAGTGCGCAAGGCTGTTGGCCGAGGCTTCGGCCATCAGGTCGGCCTTTGAGCCGAAATGTTTGTAGAAACCGCCATGGGTGAAACCGGCGGCGGCCATCAGGTCGGCCACGCCGACTCCGTCAAAGCCGCGCTCGCGAAACACGACTGAGGCCGTTTCGACGATGTGCTCCCGATTTGCCTGGGCCTGAGCCTTGGACACTCGCATGTTCGATACCTCTCTGCCGCTGAAATTCATCGGCTGATGATACATAGATGTCGACCATAATCAAAACCGTTGACAGTTTAGATTTCGATCATCATCCTAATCGCAAGCGAGATGACCATTTACCAACGGGCACGGAACACACACCCATGAGCGACTCAAACCTGTTTACCCCCTACACACTGGGGGCTCTGACGCTGTCGAACCGCGTGGTTCTCGCGCCACTGACGCGCAATCGCGCCGGAAAGGGTTTTGTACCGAGTGAGTTTGCTGCGGCCTATTACAGCCAGCGGGCCAGCGCGGGGTTGCTGATTTCCGAAGCCTCGCAGATCTCCCAGCAGGGGCAGGGCTATCAGGACACGCCTGGTATTTATACAGCGGCTCAGATAGAGGGATGGCGCAAGGTGACCGATGCCGTACACGCCAAGGGCGGGAGGATTTTCCTACAACTGTGGCATGTGGGCCGTGTTTCCCACGTGGATCTGCAACCGCACGGCGCGGCGCCGGTAGGCCCTTCCGCGCTGCGTGCGGCGACCAAGGTGTTCGTCAATAATCGCTTCGAGGACGTTTCCGAGCCGCGCGCGCTGGAAATTGACGAGCTCCCAGGCATCGTCAACGATTTCCGCCAAGCGGCGGCAAACGCCATTGCGGCAGGCTTCGACGGTGTGGAAATCCACGGTGCAAACGGCTATTTGCTGGATCAGTTCATCAAGGACGGCGCCAACCTGCGCACCGATGCCTACGGCGGCTCGATCGCAAACCGTGCGCGCCTGCTGCTGGAAGTGACGGCCGCGGTAGCCGCCGAGATTGGTGCTGATCGCACGGGGATTCGCCTTTCGCCGGTCTCGCCGGCCAACGGTGTATCGAGCACTGATCCGCAGGCTCAGTTCGATTACATCGTCGATCAACTCAATGCCCTGGACATCGTTTATCTGCACGTCGTCGAAGGCGCAACCGGTGGGCCACGCGACGTGGCGCCCTTTGATTTCGACGCCTTGCGCCAGCGCTTCAAGAACACTTACATCGCCAACAACGGCTATGACCTGGACCTGGCCACCGCACGCCTTGCGCACGACAGGGCCGACCTGATCGCCTTTGGCCGCCCGTTTATCGCCAACCCCGATCTGGTGGAGCGGCTCAAGACCGCTGCGCCACTGTCCGCCTTCGACCCCTCCACGCTCTACGGCGGCGGCGCGGCGGGATACATCGACTACCCAACGCTTGCCGAATCCAGCACCCGCGCGAACTGAGCACTGGCTGATCGAGCCCGGTTTTATTCGTGCATCAATCCATGTTCCCGATAAAGAGCTGACATCATGACAACTTACCCTACCGTTCTCATCACTGGCGCTTCCACTGGCATCGGCGCGGTTTACGCCGAGCGTTTTGCCCAACGCGGGCATGATCTGGTGTTGGTTGCCCGCGACCACGCGCGCCTGGAAACACTCGCCGCAAAGTTGCGTGGCGAACACAACGTCGCCGTTGAAGTGCTGCCGGCCGACCTGACTCAACTCGGCGACCTGCAGACCGTCGAAGCGCGCCTGCGGGATGACGCTCGCATCGGCATCCTCGTCAACAATGCCGGTGCCGCGCAGTCCGGCAGCTTCATCGAGCAAAGCACCGACAGCGTGGCGCAGCTGGTGGCCCTCAACACCACTGCGCTGGTGCGACTCGCCAGCGCCATCGCGCCACGCCTGGCCAAAGCCGGTGCAGGCGCGATCATCAACATCGGTTCGGTGGTGGGCCTGGCGCCTGAGTTTGGTATGTCGGTCTACGGGGCGACCAAGGCGTTTGTGCTGTTCCTTTCCCAAGGCCTGAGCCTGGAGCTTTCGCCTCAGGGCGTTTATGTGCAGGCCGTATTGCCCGCGGCCACCCGCACGGAGATCTGGGATCGCGCCGGTATCGACATCAACACCTTGAGCGAAGTCATGGAAGTGGCTGACCTGGTCGATGCCGCACTGGTCGGCTTCGATCGCCGCGAACCGGTGACCATTCCGCCGCTGCAAGAAGGCGAGCGCTGGAATGCCCTGCAAACCGCACGTCAGGGTCTTTTGTCGCAGATCAGACAGTCCGTCGTGGCGCCGCGCTATTTGACTGAAGTCTGAACCCTGTCGAGCAGGTCGGCCCGCTCCGCAATCGCACGGAATAAACATGACTCTTTTGGCTAGCAGCAATCATCCCGGTTCGCCGTCGTCATTTATCCACGCGGCGAACCAGTCGGTTCTGGTGGGCGGGATACCTTTTGCCTACCGCGATCTGGGCCCCAGAACGCAGGTCCCGCTGGTCATGTTCAACCATTGGGGGGCAGTGCTGGATAACTTTGACCCCAGGATCATTGACGGTCTGGCGAAAAACCGGCGTGTCATCACCACCGATTACCGTGGTATCGGTGGCTCGGGTGGCGCCGCGCCGTTGACCGTCGGTGAAATGGCTGACGATGGCATCGGTTTTATCCGTGCGTTGGGTTTGGACAAGGTGGACCTGCTCGGCTTTTCACTCGGCGGCTTCGTCGCTCAAGACATCGCCCTGAAAGCCCCCGAACGCGTGCGCCGGCTGATCCTCACCGGAACCGGACCGGCCGGCGGCACAGGCATCGACAACGTCGGCTCGGTGACCTGGCCGTTGATGCTCAAGGGGCTGCTGACGCTACGCGATCCCAAGTTCTACCTATTCTTTACCGGCACGGCCAACGGACAACGCGGCGCGTCCGAGTATTTGCAACGGCTGAAAGAACGCCAGCAAGACCGGGACAAAGGCCCGACACCCCGTGCGTTTTTTCGGCAATTAAAAGCCATTACTGCGTGGGGCAAGCAGGCGCCGCAAGACCTCGGGCGCTTGCAGATGCCGACACTGATCGCCAACGGCGACAACGACATCATGGTGCCCACGGTCAACTCGCTTGAGCTGGCAAAGCGAATCCCTGACGCGCAACTGGTCATTTACCCGGACGCCGGGCATGGCAGCATTTTCCAGCACCCTGGCGATTTCGTGAGCAAGGCCTTGGCGTTCCTCGACGCCTGAACGTCTCATCGCATCAACGTTGCCGGGGCCGCGCCCCGTTCTCATTCCACCGACAAGAGCGTTGCAACATGAAGGCATTTTTTATCGACCGCTACGGCAAGCAGAACGGCATGCTTGGCGAAGTGCCCGACCCTGCGGTCGGTGTGCATGACGTTCTGATCCAGGTGCACGCAACGAGCGTGAACCCGTTGGACTCGAAGATCAGAACCGGCGAATTCAAACTGATCCTGCCTTACACATTTCCATTGGTCTTGGGCAACGACCTGGCGGGGGTGGTCGTTCGCACAGGTTCGGCGGTGACGCGGTTCAACCCGGGAGACGAAGTCTATGCACGCCCTCCCGAGGATCGCATCGGCACGTTTGCCGAACTGATCGCCGTGAACGAAAACGCACTCGCGCTGAAACCCTCGAATCTGGACATGGCCGAAGCGGCGTCCGTCCCCTTGGCCGCCTTGACGGCCTGGCAGGCGCTGGTTGAGACCGCCCAGCTGAAAAAAGGCCAGAAGGTGTTGATTCATGCCGGCTCCGGCGGTGTCGGCACGTTTGCCATCCAGCTCGCCAAACACCTCGGCGCTTTCGTTGCGACCACCACCAGCACGGCGAATGTCGAATGGGTGAAGGCGCTCGGGGCGGATGTGGTCATCGACTACAAGAAGCACGACTTTGCGAGCGAATTACACGATTTCGACGTGGTATTGAACAGCCAGGGCAAGGATGTGCTGATGAAATCGGTCGAGGTTCTCAAGCCCGGCGGACAGCTCATTTCCCTCTCCGGGCCACCGACGGCAGCCTTTGCCCAAGCGCAAGGCTTGTCCTGGATGCTGCGACAAGTCATGCGCCTGCTGAGCAGCGGTATTCGTAGAAAAGCCCGCAAGCACGGGGTGAACTATGCATTTCTGTTTATGCGGGCCAGCGGCGTACAACTGCAAAAAATCACCTCGCTTATCGAAGCTGGTGTCATCAAACCGGTCATCGATCGTTCCTTCCCTTTTGAATCGACGGCAGAAGCGTTGCGCTACGTCGAGCAGGGCAGGTCAAAAGGCAAAGTCATCATCACTCTCCAATAAGCGCACTCCAACAATATGTCAGTCGATAACGTGCACGCCGCCAAGTACCAGCCCCCAGCGCCTGAACCAGAGGAACCGCCACCGCACACACAGGCGCCGTTGCAACCGCAAGTTGCACCTGTGGAAGCGCCGATAATCATTTGGCGTAGCTTGATGCTTGAGCAGTAACGGGAAAGGGTCGCCGAAAGATGAGCCTTTTTGTTTGTGCCTGCTCACGATGTTTCAGGTTGCGCCGGCAATTCACACACAGGATATGGCACTTAGCCACCTTTCCAATTGACACCCCCTCTCCACCACGTTAAAAACCCTGTCTTGCTGCTGCCTTTTATCGAGACATGGATGTTGTCGACCCCCCCGCTGTTCAAATACCGCCGCTATTGGCTGGCGGCCCTCATCGTGCTGCTGGCGATCCTCGATCCTTTCGGCCTGGCCAGTTCCAGCGACAAGGCGTCGGCGCAGTGGCTCAACCGGATGTTCGCCAGCCACTACGCCCATGAAGGGCAGCAGCGGGTGGCGGTGGTGTTGATCGATGACGCGTACCTGATGCGCAACGCCACCTCCTGGCCGATGCCCTATGGCGAGCAGAGCAAGTTGTTCAAGCGCTTGCTGGCGTTCAAACCCAAGGCGGTGTTTGTCGACTTGCTCTACAGCCATGACCACTCTTTCGGCGACCCGGCACGGGGCAGTCAGTTATTGGCGAATGTGTTCGAGCGCTATCAACGCCAGGGCATTCCGTTGTGGCTGGCCAATACCGGGGTGGAGCGGGGTGAGGCAGGCCAGGCCAATACGCTGGCACCGTTTGTCGAGGTCAGCCGCCCGGGCCTGGTGGCATGGGATGGAGTCGATGACAAGTACCCGCTGGCGGTGAATACGCCCATAGGCCTGATGGAAACACCGGCCCTGGCGCTGTACCGCGCATTCTGTGGGACACAGGCCTGCCCGTCGCCGCCGGTGGACGCCCAAACCGCCGCACGCCGGCAACCGATCGCGGTGCAATGGGGGCTGAAGCTGGCACCGGAGCAGGCGCGGATCGCCGACGTGCGCCACTGCGCACCGGCGCGGCATTTTTTGCTGGATGGCCTGGCGCAGTTGCTCCAGGCGGTGTTCTGGAAACTCGATGACTCGGAGCAGGCACGCTGCCCTTATACGCTGACGTTGGCGGCGAGCGACCTGGAAGTCAGCGACCCGGACGACCAAGCCCTGGTCGCCGAGTTGCTGCGCGACCGTCTGGTCCTGGTCGGGGCCAATATCACTTCGACGGGTGATCTGGTGGAGTCGCCGGTACACGGCCAGCTACCTGGCGTTTATCTGCATGCCATGGCCCTCGACAACCTGATCAATGCGGGCATGGACTATGACCATGAGCCTGCCAACTTCCCTGGCCTGCCCTTTAATTGGCTGGACCTGCTCGAACTGGGCCTGCTGGCGTTGATTGCCGTGCTCAAGGCGCTGCACGCGCGGCGGCTGGCGGGTCAGCGCACCTGGAGCCGGTGGCGGCGCCAGGAAATCTGGTTTTTTTCTTCGCCGTGCCCGTCATGGCTGCTGGTGATGTCGGTGCTCGTCTCGGTGAGTGTGCTGCTGAGCGTCAGCCACATCACGCCGGTGAACGTGTTGGGCATTGTTTTGCTGTCGTTGGTGCTGTTCAGCGAACGTATCGAAGCCTTCTTCGATCGCGATCGTTGAGCGCGTCGCTTTGTCATTTGACTCAAGGAATCCAAGGATGAACAGAAGTCTGATCGTCGTGCTCGTTGCACTCTTCACCCAGGGTGCCTGGGCGGAAACCCACAGCATCAAGGCGTTTCTGGCCGACCCGGTGGCGGTGCTGGATGAGCAGGGTAAACAACAGCGCGAGCTGCCGAAAAAAGACGCGCCGACCCAACCCGTCCCCGTGTTGCAGTACAACAAGGCGCTGGATCTGGTGCAGGTTGAGCTGGCGGGTCAGAAGGTCTGGCTGGACACCATGGACCTGCGCATCGAACCGCCACTCAATGTGGTCGACCTGCCCTGCCAGGGCCTGACCAAGAGCCAGACCAAAGACAGCCGCAACAACTCCACCATCGGTTTTGGTGCGGGCTGCAATCAATAAAAGGAGCGGTGCGGTGAAGGGATCTCTATTGGCAGCCAGCTTACTGGCCAGCACGGTACTCAGTGGTTGCGCGACATTGAAGGGCGCCGACCAGGCGTTCCTGAACCTGGTGGGTCCGTCGACCCAATCCAGGGTCCAGGGCCACTACGTGGATAACACCGACGTGCGCCAGTACTACAAGCTCGACCCGCAACGCCAGAGCCAGCAGCGCTTGAGCTATGACGGGCGCGCCGTACCGGCGGCCGAAGCACGCCAGCAGAACCTGGTGGATATCCCGATGCTGCAGGTGTATCTGCAGGGGATTGTCACGCGCCTGTCCAAAGGTTGGCCGGGGGAGTTGCCGGCCTTGCAGGTGAAAATCACCGACAGCTACAGCTTCGGGCCCTCGGCGGACCCTTACGGCAATGTGTTCGTGCCGCTGGGCATGCTGGACAACGTCGGCAGCGAAGATGAAATCGCTGCAATGCTCGGCCACGAAATGAGCCACGTTCTGCTGCATCACCATGACCGCATGGCGGCCTTCCAGCAGCAGAAAGAGATGTTCACCACAGTGGCCTCCACCGTGGCCTTGGCCACCATGGCCGCCGATACCGGCGTGGACCGCAGTTCCGGCACGATGAAGCTGTTCAGCAAAGACCCCGCCGGCACCCAGAAAACCATCGGCAACACCGTGCTCTACACCACGTTGGCCAACACGTTTTCCGACCATGTGTGGAGCACCGCGTGGGGCCGCACCCAGGAAGACCAGGCCGACCTGCTCGGCACCGACTTGATGATCCGCGCCGGTTACGCGCCCCGTGCCGCCACCCATAGCCTGGAGCGCCTCAACGACTTCCAGGGCAAACAGAAACCGTTGCTCAGCGGCTTCCTGACCGCGCGCAAGAACGCCATGCAGGATTCGCTGCAGCAGTTCAATCTCAACCGCTTCACCCAGGAGCTGGACGTGCTGGTCAAAGATGGGCTGACCACCAGCATTTCCGCGACCACCCAGTATTTCAATCGCTCCCACATGTCGGCGATGGATCGCGACACCGAGTTGCGCCAGTACCTGCAGCGCGAGTACCGCCAGGAGCGCCGCGCGCGCATCAACCCCGAGAGCTGGGCGAAGATCAAAAGTACGCCACAAGTGGCCAAGGCCATGCAGGGCTACAAGGACGCCTACTTCGCCAACGACGCCCTGGAGAAAAACAAGCTGCCTGCGGCCGACGGGTTTATCCGCAAAGCCCTGGCCTCGCCGGTCAAGGACCAGCCAAGCATCCGGCGCACGGCGTATACCGTGCGCCTGGCCCAGGGCAACAGCGGCGAAGCCTTGAAAGAGTTGCAGGCCATCAAGGACTGGAGCCTGGCCGGCCCGTCGACCTATGACCTGATGATCAGCTACCACCTCAAGCGCGGCGACGGGCAATCGGCACTGGCGATGATCGACAAGGCCGAACGCAACCTGGGCTCGGAAGAACTGTTCATCACCGAGAAGTTGCTGGCCAACCAGCAACTGCAGAACGCGCAGCAGGTGCAAACCGTGCTGCGCAAGTGCGAGCAATACCCGACCCGCAAGGCAAACTGCAAGAAACTGGCGCCAGCCAAAGCCTGAGGCTGACGATCTAGCCTACAGAGCCCTCCTCCTTCCCGCGGCGCTTTTTCCTAACGCCCGGGAAGACCGCTCCTCTCGCCCAGCCCACGTGTTCTTCGGTATAAACGTTCGCTTTCTGCGTTGCGAACGGACTCCCATGAACGCCATAAAACTGATTTTCCTGCTGATCATTTTTCCCCTGCTGCTGGCCGGCGTTGGAACATGGCAATTGCAGCGCGCCACCGAGGGCGCGCTGGTTCCCGAGCAAGCCCAAGCCTATGTCAACGTGATGAAGCCCGTGCTGAAGAGGTGGGTGGAAGAAAATCCGACGGTGCCCATTACGGTGGGCAGTGACGCCCTCAGCCCGGAGCAGTTTCTCTCCCGACTGGCGCGAATCGAGGCCGAGCTGCCCACCGCGCGCCAACTCAATCGCGTCTTGCGCACGCTGGCACCCTGGGTGATGGGGCTCGGACTGCTCGCCGCGCTGATCGGCGTGGCCGCGCTGGCCGGTACGCAATGGGCAGGGCGGCGCGCGCAGCAGTCGCGAGAACAGTTGCTGCAGGTATTTTCCCTGGGCAGCCGGTTGTTGCCCTACGTGCTGGTAAGCCAGGTGGTGGCGATGGCGGCGACGCTCGCCTTGGTGCTGAGTTATGAGGGCCTGGCGCTGTGGCATATCGGCCGGTTGGGCCGGGGCGAAGTCAAGCTGATGGGGTGGCTGGGGGTAATCGCGGTAATCTGCCTGTATTCGATCTGGCTGCTGCTCAAACAACTGCGGCACATGCTGGTGATGTTCGAGCCCACGCCGCTCGAGATGTTCGGCCGCGTGGTGACGGCTGAACAGGCGCCCGGGTTATGGCGCCAGGTGCGCGAGTTGGCCGACAGATTGGGCGCGTTGCCGCCGGATCATATTGTGGTCAGCCTCGCCCTGGGCTTTTACGTGACCTCCAGCCCCGCCACGGTGCGGCCCGCTGAAACGCCGCTGCACGGGCGCACCCTGCATGTGCCGCTGCTGTACCTCGGGTTGCTGAGCCGCGAGGAAGTCGACGCCGTGATCGGCCATGAGCTGGCGCATTTTGTCGGCGAAGACACCGAGTACAGCCTGCGCTTTGTGCCGATCTACGATGGCGTCAGCCGCAGCCTGGAGACGCTGGCGCAGACCATGATGAACAGCGATCTGATCCAGGGTTGGTTGATGCGCCCGTCGTTCCTGTTCGGGGTGTTTTTCATGCAGCGCTTCGATCATGCGGTGAACCGCTGGAGCCGTGAGCGCGAGTTGCTGGCCGACGCCGCCGGTGGCCGCTTGGCAGGCAATGCGGCAGTAGCCTCGGCGCTGTTGCGCATATCGGTGTTGCAGACGCCTGTGGAAGACGTGCTACTGGCCCATTGCGACACCCCCGTTGAGGGCGATGTGCTGAACGCCGCCCTCGCCGCGTTGCAGGGCCAAGAATTGCAGGCACCCGACGAAGCGCTGGAAACGCATCAACCCCACCCGACCGATTCCCACCCCTCCAACGGCGAGCGCCTGCACGCATTGCGTGTGCCCTGGGCCGACGCCATGCACAGCGCCACCCGTGGCGTGGACGCAGAGGCTGCGAGCCGGCAAATCGATGCCCTTTTCAGCGCGGCGCACCCGCTGCGTGAGCAACTGTCCCACGACCTGATCGCCGCAGCGGCCTGCGAACAAACAGCTCACACTCATCTGCTGGAAACCCTGGCCGCCTCGGCGCAAGGCGAACATGCCCTGCACGAAGGCGGTCGCCGACGTGCCGTGTTAATGGCGGTGTTGGCGCTGCCGTTTATGTTGCTGGGGCTGGCGATGATGAGCGAGCCCTGGCTTGCCCCGGAGCGCTTGAAAGGCACGGCGCTGTCCGCCGTGGGTGCCGGGGCGGGGATTGCCAGCATTGCGCTGATATTTCTGTGGCTGGGCATCCGCCGGTTCAAACGCGCGCCGCAGACCGCGTTGCGCCTGACGCCGGAACATTTCGTGTTTGCCAATCTGGCGCAACCGCTGCCCATCGAACACATCGCCACTGTCACGCTGCAGTTTGTCCAAGGCATCTGGGTGACCGTCGAACTGACGCCCGAGGCGCCGTTACCCGAACTGCGCAAAACCGCATTCGGCGTACCCGGTGCGCGGGTCAACCGCAAGAAACGTCAGGTGCTGTTGCAGATGGCGCAGCTGTGCATCGACAACAAGAAGATCGAACCCTATGAAGGCCTGACGCTGATGACCGACTACGTCAACGCATCCCTCGCCCGCAAGATTCTGCAAAACCGGCAGGACTGAACCCGCGACATAAAAAAACCCCGAACCAGTCGGGGTTTTTTATCGCCTGCAATCAGGCGCGACGCCGGATCAATTAGAAAACGTTGATCGGGTAGTCGGCGAACAGGCGGAACTCGTTACCGCCTACGTTGTAGTTACTGGCGTTGTTGGAAACGCGCAACCACGAGGCACGAGCACGCAGGCTCAGGTCTTTGACCGGGCCGCTCTGAACGACGTACTTGAACTGGTTCCAGATTTCACGCTCGGTGCCATCGCCACGACCGCTGCCGTCGTCGATATTGGTACCGCGCACGTAGGCCACGTTGTAGGTCAGGCCAGGCATGCCGAAGGTAGCGAAGTCGATGCCGTAGGCCGCTTGCCACGAACGCTCGTCCTTGCCGTTGAAGTCGGACCAGTAGGAGTTGGCCAGCAGGATGGTGTTGCCGCCGTCTCCGATGCCGCCATCGTTGCGGTAGCCGCCGTACAGGTAGCCGGTGTCGCCGGTGCTGCGCTGGTGAGCGACGGTGAAGCTGTGCGGACCAACAGCCCACGTGGCGCCCAGGCTCCAGATTTTGTTGTCGCGCGCGTCTGCATCACCTTGGTTTTCCAGGGCGAAGCTGCGATCCAGCTTGGTCTTGTAGCCGTTGAAGTCAAACGTCAGCGACTGCTTTTCCGGCAGGGCCAGTACGTAGTTGACGTTGACGTATTGCTTCTTCAGCACGTCCTGCATGTCGGAGGCGTACAGCGCTGCCGACAGGCTTTCGGTGAATTTGTAGCTACCACCGATGTAATCGATGCTTTTCAGACGGCCGCTGTCGGTACCTTCAGCGCTCTTACGCGCTTCCTTGGTGAAGTGACCCGCGTCCAGTTGCAGACCTTCGATCTCTTTGGAAACGATCGAGGTACCGGTGTAGGTTTCCGACAACAGACGAGAGTTGTCGTAAGCCAGCACGGGCACGTTCGGGAACTGGTCGCCGTACTTGAGCACAGTGTTGGACAGGCGGAACTTCACCGCCGCGCCGCCTTTGGCCAGGTCGTTGGCGGCCGAGCCGCTGTCGCCTTGCTTGAAGAAGTCGATACCGCCCGCGCCGCTGCGGCCTTTACCGCCGTCCAGGCGAATGGCGTACTGGCCAATCACGTCCACACCCACACCGACGGTGCCTTGGGTGAAACCGGACTCGAACTTACCGATGAAGCCTTGGCCCCATTCGGCTTTGTCTTGCTTGCCATTCTTGTAGTCACGGCTGATGTAAGCGTTACGTGCGGCGATGTTCAGGTGGCTGTCTTCAACGAAACCCTTGGATTGCTCCTGGTCGTTTGCCATGGCTGTCGATGCGCTCAAAATCCCCAGAGCGATCAGACTCATCCGTTGTTTCAACATTTCTTATATTCCTTATTACTGGTTGAGTACGCGCTATGACACCAGGCTCCATATTGCTGTTTTGGTGTCGACTTTTTCCGAAAAAAACAAAGCCCGCGGACGACTGAACTGCCGCAGGCCTTTTCTTATTGGTTGAGTCATGGCTGTTAGCCACAGGCGTTGGACGCAATGCTAGTCTTGCGTTGAACTATGTGTCAATTTCGCGAATCGTCTGTATTTAGGCAAAAAAATTCTAAGCCACGGCCTACAGCGCTTCGGCCATCGCCTGGAAATCTTATCCATACAGAAAAAATACGGCCCCACTAACATATTTTATAAGTCGAACGCGTGGGAACAGGTACGCGCACAAATGCAAATAATTGTCATTATTCTCAAGTAAGGTCTTATGCGCTTAAGCGAACCATGTGACGCAGATTCAGCCCGAAGATCTGTCGTCACATCATGGTGAGGGGAACCTGCCGTTTCTAAGACTGAACCGACTTTAAACGGGGGCCTGCTCGCGACAGGTATAGCTCAATCACTTATTCAGTGAAGGGCACACCGCAATGGCGAACATGCTCCCTCGCCGATGGTTGATCGGCGAGTTCTCAGTTATTCATCAATTCGCACAATGCGTGCATTTCTTCGTCGCTGAACAAGCCTGCCGGGTAGCGCTCACTCATCACACTGAATAAATCAGGCGGCTGCCTGACCTGCCGTGAGCCATGTGCCTTCAACCAGAGCGCCAGCGCATGGATTTCGTCACTGTTGACTCGCACGGGGTGGAACGTGCGCGTGTGCATCAAGTTGATATCGACATTCATTTCAGCGCTCTCTCCTACTGCATGAGCGGCTAACTTACTCAAGGTTTATGACAGAACTGCGCAGTCATCACCGTGGGCCACTGTGACAATACCAATACAAGAGCTATGCCAATGTGCAGTATTTATAGGCAGTTGGACACAAAAAAGCCCACGGCCTTACGGGGCCGCGGGCTTGCTGTGAACGCTAGAACCGAGTGGCGCCCGGTCGTCGCTCCGACGTTGTTACAACCGCACTCAGTTTTTCTGCGGGGCAGGCTGTTGTTGGGTCAGGCAATGGATATTGCCCCCACCCAGTAACAGTTCGCGGCCCGGCACCATCACTACTTCGTGCTGCGGGAACAGGTTCTGCAGGATTTCGCGGGCCTGGTTGTCCAGCGGGTCGTCGAAGCTCGGCGCGATGATGCCGCCGTTGACGATCAGGAAGTTGACGTAGGAACCGGCCAGACGCACGGAAGGGTTGCGCTCCTGGCTGCCGTCCACCGGGTCCACACCCGCGCACTCTGCTTCGGTGGCATAAAGCGGCCCCGGAATCGGCATTTTATGCACTGTGAACGAGCGGCCCCGGGCATCGGTGCTGCTTTGCAGCACGTCCATGGCGGCATGGCAGCGTGAGTAGTTCGGGTCTTGCGGGTCGTCGGTCCAGGCCAGCAGCACTTCGCCCGGGCGTACATAGCAGCAGAAGTTATCCACATGGCCGTCGGTTTCGTCGTTGAACAGGCCGTCTGGCAACCAGATGATCTTATCCACAGCCAGGTTGGCGCTCAGCACCGCCTCGATGGCTGCACGGTCGAGATGCGGGTTGCGATTGCGGTTGAGCAGGCATTCTTCGGTGGTGATCAGGGTGCCTTCGCCGTCGACATGAATCGAGCCGCCTTCCAGCACAAACCCTTCGGTGCGGTAGCGCGGCGCACGCTCGATCTCGAGGATCTTGCCGCCAACCTGCGCGTCACGGTTCCACGGCGCATACAGGCCGCCGTCAAAACCGCCCCAGGCGTTGAAATCCCAGTTCACGCCGCGCACTTCACCACGGTTGTCGATCACGAAAGTCGGGCCGGTGTCGCGCACCCAGGCGTCGTCGCTGGACATTTCCACCACGCGGATATTGGGCACGTCGAGGCGGGCACGGGCGTTTTCGTACTGGCCGGCGGAAACCGCCACGGTGACCGGCTCGAAACGCGCGATAGCCTTGGCCACCGCCATGTGCGCGGCCTGCGCCGGCTTGCCACCCAGGCGCCAGTTGTCCGGGCGCTCGGGCCAGATCATCCAGGCCTGGGTCTGTGGCGCCCATTCGGCAGGCATATGAAAGCCATCGGCGCGAGGTGTGCTGTGCAGGGTAGTCATGGCGATCAGGGCTCCGAAAGGGTGAAGGCCGACTTTATAACCGATAAAAATCGGCCTTAAAAGCATCAAAACAATATAGCCGATAAAGATGACAGCATTTAACCGATAACAATCGATTATTTATAGCTGTTCATCCAGCACCTTCGACAGCATGTCGACAAAGAAATCCACACTGCGTCTGGAGGTGACCATCGGCGGCTTGATCTTGAGAATGTTCAGGTAATCACCGGTCGGCTGCATGAAAATCCCCAGCTCACGCAAGCGGTCGCACAGCAGTGTGGTCTCTTCGGTGGCGGGTTCCAGGGTATGCCGGTCGCGCACCAGCTCCAGGCCCAGATAGAAGCCGGACCCATGAACCGCGCCGACCAACGGGTGACGGTCGATCAGGGCTTCCAGCCGCGCCTTGAAATGCGCGCCGACCACTTGGGCGTTTTCCCAGAGCTTTTCTTCCTCCATCACATCCAGCACCGCCATGCCGATCCGGCAACTGACCGGGCTGCCCCCCGATGACGAGAAGAAATACCCCTCGGCCTCCAGCGCCTCGGCAATCTCGCGACGGGTGATCACCGCCCCCAACGGCTGACCGTTGCCCATGCCCTTGGCCATGGTAATGATATCGGGCACCACGCCCTGCTCTTCAAAGCCCCAGAAGAAATGCCCCATGCGGCCATAACCCACCTGAACCTCATCGGCGATGCACACGCCACCTTGGGCGCGCACCAACGCATACACCTGCTGCAAATAGCCCGGCGGCAGGGAGATGCCCCCGGCATTGCCATACACCGGCTCACAGATGAAGCCGGCCAGTTGGCGCTGGCTCGCGGCGATTTTCGCCAGGTTGTGTTCCACACTTCGCACGTAATCCGGCGCGCTGTCCTGCCCGCGGAACTCACCGCGATAGGTATTGGGCGCGGTCACCGGGTGAACCCAGTCCGGACGACTGCTCAGGGCCTTGGGGTTGTCGGCAATCGACGTGGACACCGCATCCGCCGCCACCGACCAACCGTGGTAGGCCTCCAGCACACTGAGCATGTCGCGCCCGCCGCTGTAGGCCCAGGCCAGGCGGATGGCCAGGTCATTGGCCTCGGTGCCGCTGTTGACCAGGAAGACCCGGTCCATGCCGTCCGGCGCCAGCGCCAGCAAGCGCTCGGAGAATTCGGCAATCGCCGCATAGTGAAAGCGCGAGTTGGTGTTGAGCAGCGACCACTGCCGCGCCGCCACCGCTGCCATGCGGGGGTGACCATGGCCGAGCACGGCGACGTTGTTGAGCATGTCCAGATAGGAGCGGCCCTGCATGTCGATCAGATGGTTGCGCCAGCCTCGTTCAATGCGCGGCGGATCGACGTAATAATGCTTCTGCGAGCGCGCGAAGCTGGCATCGCGTCGCGCCAGCAGGGCTTGGGGGTCGAGCTCGGGTTCGGCATCGCAGGCCAGCCCCAGCAGCGCCGAGGGTGACGGGCATAGCGCTTGCCACGCCGACGCCCGGCTCGGCGTGCAGAACAGCGGTGGCTCAACGTCGGCGCGGCACCATTGCACGGTCAGGGGAGCATGGACCTCGCCCAGTATTTGCCCCTCCACCACCGCCGCTCCCGCGCTCAATGAGGTGCTTACACCCCACAAGCGCAGGCTCAACGGACCATCCTGCACGCACAGCAAGCCATCGGCACCGACACGCAGCACCCCAGCGAAGGGCGCCTCCACCGCTGTATCGTGGGGCAGGTGCAACTCGACATGCAGCGGGAACGTCTGCGGTTCCGTGGCGCTGTCCGGGCAGGTGCGCGACAAACGGTATTGGCCGTAGCGACTGGCGGCCAACCCGTGAACCGCCGCAGCCTCGTCCAGTAAGCGCCGGTCAATCCCCGGCTGTTCCCAATTACCCGCTTCGAAGTGTGGGCTGAGCACTCCCAGGTCGATCAGCGCGAACTCGCGTCCCACCAGCCCCGGCAAGAGCGGCGCGAACCCCTCGCTGGCGATCGGTGGCAGCGTCTGCCCGACACAGAGCAGGATCGCCGCCTCCATCAATTCAAACGGCACCGACGTTGCAACCTGGAAAATTTCCCACTCATGCTCGGCGTTTTTCAACAGGTAGTCGTTATCGGGGTCCAGGCGTTGCTGCTGTTCGCTGCTGAGCACCAGCACCGCCGCACGGGCGACGATCAGCGGCCATAGCGCCTGCAGTTCTTCGCGCTGTAACGGCGTAACGGCGTGACAGGCCTGGATTGCCGGCAAGATGGCAAAGGGATCGCCCTGGGCATGGTGCAGCAAGGCGGCGCAGGTCACCGACAGGTCGGCGATGCGCCAGGTGTGCACCAGATCGCCGAAATCGATCACCCCCTGGATCTGCCAATGACGCAGGGCATCGCGCTGCCAGACCACATTGTCATCGGTAATGTCCATGTGTACCGCTTGCCACGGCAAGTGATCCGCCAGGGGCCGAATGCGCTCGCCGACCTGCTCGGCGACTTGCTCCAATGCCGCGCGGTGGGGCAGGTCTGGCAGGGTCGCCAGCAGGTGGCTGATCAGTTCCTGCGCGTGGCGCGGGTCCCATTGCAGGGTCCGCTCCAGGCCCGGATGCGCAAAATCGGCCAGCGCCTGGCTCATCCGCCCGCACAAGTCACCGAAGCCTGCGATGACCTCGCGGCCCACGTGAGGCAGGTGGGTCAAGGGCTGGCCGTCGATGTAATCCAACAGCCGCAGGTGCAGGGTTTGCCCGTCGACGGTCACGGTCAGCAGGTCCTCACCGGTCAGGGCCTTGATGACTCGGGGGACGCGCAACCCGTCCTGCGTCTGCAAGGCGTGGAGCGCGGCATGCTGGGCGTGCAATTCGACGGCGGCGTAGTCGCCCAGGCAGATTTTCAGAACAAAGCGGCCATGGTTGGTGTCGACGCTGTAGTTGAGGTCTTGTTGGCTGCCAAGTGATTGCAATGTGCCGCCAAGGCCATAATGCCGCTCAAGCAAGTGTGCAGCCTGATCGGGCCCCACTTGCGGGCAAGGCAGGCTGGTACGATGGATCAACGTGGCAAGCAACATGATGAGGACCTCTGTTTTTATCAGGCGCCTATATCGCCATTGTTAATGGGGGTTAAGCAACCCCCCAACGTGCCGCGCTTGCACAGATCCGCGTCACAACTCAAGCTATGCCCCATTCGCTAAATGTCCGTCTAAGGAAAAGGCCCCCCGACATGCGTATTCTCATCACCGGAGGTGCCGGTTTCATCGGCTCTGCCCTGATCCGCCACCTGATTCAACACACCGAGCACGAAGTGCTCAACCTGGACAAACTGACCTACGCCGGCAACCTGGAGTCGCTGACCAGCATCGCGTCCAACAGCCGCTATGAGTTCGTCCAGGCCGATATCGTCGACCAGGCCACCGTCAGCGCCGTGCTCGCGCGCTTCGAGCCCCAGGCGATCATGCACCTGGCGGCCGAGTCCCATGTCGACCGTTCCATCGACGGCCCGTCGGATTTTATCCAGACCAACATTGTCGGCACCTACAGCCTGCTGGAAGCCGCCCGCGCGTATTGGCAAACGCTCGCAGAACCGGCCAGGAGCGCGTTCCGCTTCCACCACATCTCCACCGACGAGGTGTACGGCGACCTGCACGGCGTAGACGATCTGTTCACTGAAACCACGCCCTACGCACCCAGCTCGCCCTACTCGGCCAGCAAGGCCGCGTCCGACCACCTGGTTCGCGCCTGGCAGCGCACGTATGGCCTGCCGGTATTGCTGACCAACTGCTCGAACAACTACGGGCCGTTTCATTTCCCCGAGAAGCTGATCCCCCTGGTGATCCTCAACGCCCTCGCTGGCAAGCCGTTGCCAGTCTACGGCGACGGCTTGCAGGTCCGCGACTGGCTGTTCGTCGAAGACCACGCCCGTGCGTTGCTCAAGGTGGTGACCGAAGGCGTGGTCGGCGAGACCTACAACATCGGCGGCCACAACGAGCAGAAGAATATCGACGTGGTACGCAGCATCTGCGCCCTGCTGGAAGAGCTGGCACCGCAACACCCGGCCGGTGTCGCGCACTTTGCCGACCTGATCACCTTCGTCAAGGACCGCCCCGGCCACGACCAGCGCTACGCCATCGATGCCAGCAAGATCGAACGCGAGTTGGGCTGGGTCCCGCAAGAAACCTTTGAAACCGGGCTGCGCAAAACCGTGCAGTGGTACCTCGATAACCTGGAATGGTGCCGCAGGGTCCAGGACGGCAGTTATCAGGGCGAACGATTGGGCAATACCGACATGAAGGATCTGATTGCATGACAAAGGGAATCGTATTGGCCGGCGGCTCCGGCACCCGTTTGCACCCCATCACTCTGGGCGTGTCCAAGCAACTGTTGCCGGTGTATGACAAGCCGATGATCTACTACCCGATCTCGGTGCTGATGCTCGCGGGAATCAAGGACATCCTGGTGATCTCCACGCCAGTGGACTTACCGCAATACCGCAATCTGCTGGGGGATGGCAGCCAGTTCGGCGTGCGTTTCAGCTATGCGGAGCAGCCGTCGCCGGACGGTTTGGCTCAAGCCTTCATCATTGGCGAAGCATTCATCGGCGACGATCCGGTGTGCCTGATCCTGGGCGACAATATTTTCCATGGCCAACACTTCGGTGATCAACTGCGCACCGCGGCCGAACGCCCGTCCGGCGCCACCGTGTTCGGCTATTGGGTCAAAGATCCAGAGCGTTTCGGCGTAATCGACTTCGACAAAGAGGGCCGCGCCCTGTCGATCGAAGAGAAGCCGGCGAAGCCGAAATCCAGCTATGCCGTGACCGGTCTGTATTTCTACGATAACGACGTGATCAAGATCGCCAAGGCGGTCAAGCCCTCGCCCCGTGGCGAACTGGAGATCACCGACGTGAACAACGCTTACCTCAAGCGCGGCGACTTGCATGTGGAGCGTTTTGGACGTGGCTTTGCCTGGCTCGACACCGGCACCCACGACAGCCTGCTCGAAGCCTCGACCTATGTGCAGACCATCGAGCACCGCCAAGGGCTGAAAGTTGCCTGCCTTGAAGAGATCGCTTACGAGAATGGCTGGATCGATCGTGACCATCTGCTGGAACGCGCCAAGTACTTTGGCAAAACCGGCTACGGTCAATATTTGTACACGCTCGCCGGGGATACTGAATGAATGTAACCGCCACTGAGTTGCCCGGTGTATTGATCATCGAGCCGAAGGTTTTTGGCGATGAGCGCGGCTTTTTCTACGAAAGTTTCAACGCCCGGGACTTTGCCCAGGCCACAGGTTTACAACCACAATTTGTGCAGGACAACCACTCACGCTCGCAAAAAGGCGTGCTGCGGGGCCTGCACTATCAGATCGAACACGCCCAGGGCAAACTGGTACGCGTGACAGCGGGTGAAGTATTGGATGTGGCGGTGGATATTCGCCGCAGTTCGCCTAATTTCGGCAGGTGGGCCAGCGTGCGCCTGTCTGCCGACAATTGCCGCCAATTGTGGATTCCACCGGGGTTCGCCCACGGCTTTGTGGTCCTCAGCGACTACGCCGAGTTTCTCTACAAGACGACCGACTACTACACGCCTGCCGCAGAGCGTTGCATTCGCTGGAACGACGCTGAACTCGACATCGATTGGCAGTTGGACGGCACACCGACATTGTCCGCCAAGGATCAGAACGGCAAAGACCTGAGGGACGCGGAGCTATTCCCTTGAGCAGCCGCCTTAAAATTCTGATCACCGGCCAACACGGCCAACTCTCCCAAGAGCTGCAACAACGACTCCTGGGCCTGGGCGAACTCATCGTGCTGGGCCGCGACAGGCTGGACCTGGCTCACGTCGACCAGATCCGCCAGCAAGTGCGCGCCCATCGCCCCGACCTGATCATCAACGCCGCGGCCCACACCGCGGTCGATCAGGCCGAAAGTGAGCCGGACGCGGCCTTCGCGATCAACGCCACCGCGCCCGGCGTTCTCGCCGAGGAAGCCAAGGCCTTGGGCGTGCCGCTGATCCATTACTCCACCGACTACGTGTTCGACGGCAGTAAACCTGCGCCCTACACCGAAGCCGACACACCCAACCCGCTGGGCGTCTACGGCCAGAGCAAGCTCGCCGGTGAGCAGGCGATCGTGGCAGTGGGGGGCGAATACCTGATCCTGCGCACCAGTTGGGTCTACTCCCTTCACGGCAAGAACTTCCTGTTGACCATGCAGCGTCTGCTGCAAGAAAAACCGCAGATGCGGATCGTCGCCGACCAGATCGGCGCGCCGACCTGGGCCGGCACCATCGCCAACAGCACCCGCGCGTTGATCGAGCGCTGGCAGGCCGGGCAAGCGGGCGACTGGGGTATCTATCACCTGACCGCCCAAGGCGAAACGTCGTGGTTCGGCTTCGCCCAGGCGATTGGCGAGCACCTGCGCGCCACAGGCAAACCCTGCGCCGACCTGGAAGCGATCCCGTCCAGCGCCTACCCGACGCCGGCCAGGCGCCCACTGAACTCGCGCCTCGATTGCAGCCGCCTGCAACAGCAGTGGCAGGTCAGCCAGCCGCTATGGCAAGACGCATTGCGCGAGTGTCTTGCACAGCAGCACTAGGCATAATGCGTCTGTACCCTCAGGCGCATGACTCCCATGACCCCACCCCTCCCGCGAAGACCCCGCTGGCGCAGCCTCGCCCTGTTGGCGCTGTGCCTGGCGCCGCTGCTGTGGCCGCTGGAGCACCTGGCCGAGCGCTACTACCGCAGCGAACTGGCCGGGCAGAACCGCCAGACCCTCGACCTGTACGTCGCCAACCTGCTGGGCACCCTGCACCGCTATGAAGTGCTGCCGCAGATCCTCGGCGACTTGCCAGCCCTGCGCACCGCGCTGGCGGCACCGCAGGTCAGTACCAACCTGGCCAACGCCAACCTGTTGCTCAAGGACGTCGCCGCCCAGGCCGGGGTCGAAGTGATGTACCTGATGGACACCACCGGCAAGACCCTCGCTGCGTCCAACTGGGACAAGCAAGACAGCTTCGTCGGGCGCAATTTCTCGTTCCGCCCGTATTTCAGCGAAGCCATGGCCGGGCGCCTGGGCCGGTTCTTCGGCTTGGGCACTACCTCGGCCAAACGCGGCTACTTCTTCGCCGCCGCGGTGCGCGATGGCGAGAAAGTCATCGGTGTGCTGGTGGTCAAGGTCGACCTGGACCACACCGAAAGCCTATGGGGCAACACCCCCGAGCAACTGCTGGTCACCGACCACAACGGCGTCGTGATCCTGACCTCGCGCCCGCAATGGCGGTTCCGCGCCACCCGGCCACTGACAGACGAAGAGCGCCAGGCGATCATCGCGATCCAGCCCTACCCGACCCGCGATCCGCAACCGCTGGCCTTGAGCCCGACGGCCTGGCTGCGCCAATCCACGGCCATCGCCGAAACCGGCTGGAACGTGGAGATCCTCGCGCCACAATCGTTGATCAACCGCCCGGTACGCACCGTGGTCGCGGTGGGCGGCGCCACGCTGTTGGTGCTGATGTTGCTGCTGGGCCTGATGATGCAGCGCCGTCGACACTACCTGGACCGCATCGCCTTCGAAGCCAAGGCCCGACGCGAACTGGAAATGCGCGTGGCCGAGCGAACCAGCGACCTGGAAGGGCTCAACCGGCGCCTGAAACAGGAAGTGCTGGAGCGCGAACATGCGCAGCAGGAACTGGTGCGCGCCCAGGACGACCTGGTGCAGGCGGGCAAACTGTCGGCGCTGGGCACCATGTCGGCGAGCATCAGCCACGAGCTCAATCAGCCCCTGGCGGCGATTCGCAGCTACGCGGAAAACGCCGAAATCCTGCTCGACCATGAGCGAACCGACGACGCGCGCGGCAATCTCAAACTGATCAGCGAGCTGACCGGGCGCATGGCCTCGATCATCGCCCACTTGCGCGCGTTCGCCCGCCGCGATCGGCATGCGCCGGAAAGCGTCGCCCTGCAACCGGCGCTGGACGACGCGCTGGCGTTGCTGGCCAAGCGGCGGCGCGCGATGGAAGTCGAGCTGATCCGCGATTTGCCCGAGGCGACCTTGTGGGTCGAGGCCGGTGAAACCCGTCTACGCCAAGTGCTGGGCAACCTGCTGGCCAATGCCCTCGACGCCCTCACCGAAAAAGGCCCGCCGCGCAAACTCTGGCTGAGTGCCGAAACCACCGAGCAGGGCGTCAACCTGTACATTCGCGACAACGGCCCGGGGTTTTGCATGGAAGCCCTGGGACGCGCCAGCGAGCCGTTCTATACCACCAAGACCCGCACCCAGGGCCTCGGGCTGGGCCTGGCGATCTGTGACACCTTGATGCGTGCCTTTGGTGGCGAACTGCTGTTTGCCAACCACAAGCAAGGCGGCGCGCTGTTAACCTTGAAATTGCGTGCCGGCTCGCCGGGCGTCAGTCTGCAACCGTCCGAGGACCGCAGTGTATGAGTATCGATAACCAGATTCAGGTGGTGTTGATCGACGACGATCCACACTTGCGTCAGGCCCTGTGCCAGACCCTGGACCTGGCCGGGCTGAAAGTCCTGCCCCTGGGCGAAGCCACCGGCCTCACCGCGCAGCTGTCGCGGGATTGGCCGGGCGTGGTGGTCAGCGATATCCGCATGCCCGGCATGGACGGCCTGGAGTTGCTGGCCGAGCTGCACGGCCAGGACCCGGAGCTGCCGGTGCTGCTGATCACCGGCCACGGCGATGTACCGCTGGCGGTGCAGGCCATGCGTGCCGGTGCGTATGACTTCCTCGAAAAGCCGTTCGCCAGCGACGCCCTGCTCGACAGCGTGCGCCGCGCCCTGGCCCTGCGCCGGCTGGTGCTGGATAACCGCAGCCTGCGCCTGGCCCTCAGCGATCGCCAGCAATTGAGCACGCGCCTGGTCGGGCATTCCCCGCAAATGCTGCGCCTGCGCGAGCAGATCGGCGCGCTGGCGGCAACCAAGGCCGATGTACTGATCCTCGGCGAAACCGGCGCCGGCAAAGAGGTGGTCGCCCGCGCACTGCACGACTTGTCGAGCCGGCGCAGCGGGCCTTTCGTGGCGATCAACGCTGGCGCGCTCGCCGAGTCGGTGGTCGAAAGTGAGCTGTTCGGCCACGAGCCGGGCGCCTTTACCGGCGCGCAAAAACGCCGCATCGGCAAATTCGAATTCGCCAACGGCGGCACATTGTTCCTCGACGAAATCGAAAGCATGAGCCTGGATGTGCAGGTCAAGCTGCTGCGCCTGCTGCAGGAGCGCGTGGTCGAGCGCCTGGGCGGCAATCAACTGATCCCGCTGGATATCCGCATCATCGCCGCCACGAAGGAAGACCTGCGCCAGTCCGCCGACCAGGGCCGCTTCCGCGCCGACTTGTATTACCGCCTCAACGTCGCGCCGTTGCGCATTCCGCCGCTGCGTGAGCGCGGTGAAGATGCGCTGATGCTGTTCCAGCACTTTGCCGACGAAGCCAGCAGCCGCCATGGCCTGCCGCTGCACGAATTGCAGCCGGGCCAGCGCGCACTGCTGCTGCGCCACAGTTGGCCGGGCAATGTGCGGGAATTGCAGAACGCCGCCGAGCGCTTCGCCCTGGGCCTGGAGTTGGCGCTGGACAACACCCCGGACAATCTCTCCGCCGGCCTGCTGACCTCCACCCCCGGCGGCCTGAGCGAACAAGTCGAACAGTTCGAAAAAAGCCTGATCGCCGCCGAACTGAGCCGCCCCCACAGTTCCCTGCGCAGCCTCGCCGAAGCCCTCGGCGTACCGCGCAAGACCCTGCATGACAAACTGCGCAAGCACGGCCTCAACTTTGCCGACAGCGCCAGCCACAGCAGCGACGACGAATGACCCACCCTATCCGCCAAGAGGCCGCCATGAGCCGCGACAGCCGTTACCTGGAATCTATCCTCCACCACGACATCCCCCTCACCCGGGAAATGGGCCTCAAGGTGCTCGACTGGCAAAACGGCCAATTGCAACTGCACTTGCCCCTGCAAGCCAATATCAACCACAAGAGCACCATGTTCGGCGGCAGCCTGTATTGCGGCGCGGTCTTGGCGGGCTGGGGTTGGCTGCACTTGCAGTTGCGCGAAGAAGGCATTGAAGACGGGCATATCGTGATCCAGGAAGGGCAGATCAGTTACCCGCTGCCCGTCACACGAGACGCGACCGTGATCTGCCAGGCGCCGGAGGAGAAAGTGTGGAAGCGCTTTGTGGCGACGTACAAGCGCCATGGCCGCGCGCGGTTGACCCTGGAAACGCGGATTGTGAATGACGGCAGTGACGAGCGGGCGGTGGTTTTCAGCGGCCAGTACGTCCTGCACCGCTAGCCGCCGCGCCACAAAACAAAGTGGGTGCAAGCCCCCCCTACATTTTGATCTGCTGAGGCCTTAAGCGCGGGCCAGGGTGAGCAGGCGTTCGCGCCACGCGGCTTTGGCCGGCAGCGCCAGGAAGAACGGGTTCAGCAACGATTCCCGCGCCGGATAGCTGAACGGCTCGCCGCTCAACTCCAGCACTTCGCCGCCCGCACCTTCGAGCACGCCCTGGGCTGCGGCGGTATCCCACTGGGAGGTCGGCGCCAGGCGCGGGTAGCAATCGGCACTGCCTTCGGCCAACAGGCAAAACTTCAACGAGCTGCCGATATTCGCCAGCTTCAACTCACCCAAGCCTTCGCTCAAGCCCTGGAGCAAACGCTCCTGCTCAGGGCTGCTGTGTCGGCGGCTGGCAACCACGGTAAACGCCTCGCCGGCGGCCGGGGCCAGGCGCACCTGGATCGGCCTGGGCGCTTCGTTCACATCGGAGCGCCACGCCCCCAGGCCCGCGCCGCCAAAGTAGCAACGACCGCTGGTGGGCATCGACACCACGCCAAACACCACGCGGCCCTGTTCGATCAACGCGACGTTGACAGTGAATTCATCGCTGCCGGAAATGAATTCCTTGGTGCCATCCAACGGGTCCACCAACCACCAGCGCTGCCAGCCGGCACGCACGCTCTGGTCGATATCGGCGTCTTCTTCAGAAAGCACCGGGATGCTCGGGTCCAGCGCGGTAAGGCCGGCGAGAATCAGATGATGAGCGGCAAGGTCGGCCGCCGTCACGGGTGAATTATCGGACTTGGACGTCACGGCCACATTGGCGCGCCAGAACGGCATGATGACTTCACCGGCCTGGCGCGCCAGCTCGATCACCGGGGCAATGAATGGGTGGCCTAGAAACAATTCGCTCATGCGCTGAACACTCCACGCTGGGTCAACAGGTCTCGTACCAGGTACAGCGCGGCCAGGGCACGGCCTTCGCTGAACTGCTCGTTTTGCGCCAGTTGCGCCAGCTCGCGCAGGTTGACCCGGTCTACACGCATCGGCTCGGGCTCATCGCCTTCCAGGCGTTCTTCATACAGATCGGTGGCCAGTACCACCTGGATTTTCTGGCTCATGTAGCCAGGCGACAGCGAAAGCTCGGTGAGGTGCTCCAACTGGCGCGCGCCATAGCCGGCTTCTTCCTTGAGTTCACGGTCCGCCGCCGCCAGCACATCCTCGCCCGGTTCGATCAAACCCTTGGGCAACGAAAGCTCGTATTCGTCGGTCCCGCCGCAGTACTCCTCCACCAGCAACGCATGCTCGGCGTCGATCATCGCCACGATCATCACCGCGCCGTAGCCGGCACCGCGCCCCACCAGGCGCTCGTAGGTCCGTTCTACGCCGTTGGAAAAGCGCAATTGCACTGCTTCCACGCGGAACAAACGGCTACTGGCGACTATTTCGCGGGAGAGGACGGTGGGTTTCTGGCGCATAAGCGGCTCCTTGGGGTGATCGGGTTACTATACCGTGGCTTTTCCGATTGTCTGTGTCGGATATCTTTACTTACGTGAGAACGCCCCATGCCCTCTTTGCCCTGGCACGCCATCGACACCGTTCTGCTGGACATGGACGGCACCCTGCTCGACCTGCATTACGACAACCACTTCTGGATGGAACACCTGCCCCAACGCTACGCCGAGTTGCACGGGGTGAGCCGTGCCATGGCCGAAATGGAGTTGCAGCCTCTGTTCGAGCGTAACGCCGGCCAGTTGCAATGGTATTGCCTGGATTTCTGGAGTACCGAGCTGAAAATCCCGGTGCGCGAACTCAAGCAGGAAACCGCCCACCTGATCGCCCTGCGTGCGGATGCCGATACGTTTCTGGCGGCGATCCGACAGGCCGGCAAGCGCGTGATCCTGATCACCAACGCGCACCGTGATTCACTGTCATTGAAGATGGAACGCATCGAGCTGGCGCCGTATTTCGAGCGGATGATCAGTTCCCACGACTACGGTTTCGCCAAGGAAAACCCACAGTTCTGGGACGCCCTGCAGGCCGATATCGACTTCGACCCGGCGCGCAGCCTGTTCATCGACGACACCTTGCCGATCCTGCGCAGCGCCAGGGACTTCGGCGTGGGGCATTTGCTGGCGGTGAAAGAGCCGGACAGCAAAAAAGGGCCAAAGGACACCGGGGAATTTGCGGCAGTCGAGGATTACCGGGATCTCATTGTCGGACTCTGAACCCATGTGGGAGCAAGCCCCCACACAGGTTTACCGCGTGTACTACTCGGGAATGCGCAGCGTCTGCCCCGGGTAGATCTTGTCCGGATGCGACAACATCGGCTTGTTGGCCTCAAAGATCTTGTTGTACAGATTGGCGTTGCCATACATCGCCAGGGAAATCGCGCTGAGGGTGTCGCCCTTTTTCACCACGACAAAACGCGCCGCCACAATCGGTGCGGGGTCGGTGACCTTGATCTGGTCATCCACACTCGCGACCCCGGCAATATTGCCCAGCGCCAGCAGGATCTTCTCTTTCTCTTCCTGGCTGGCGACTTCGCCGGTCACGGTCACCTTGTCGCCGTCAACCGTGGTCTGTACGTTCGGATTACCCAGACCGACCTTGGCCACATGCTCTTTCAACTGCTCGCTGGCGTTCGCATTACCCGGCGTCAACAGGTCGATCAACTTTTCGCCGGCTTCCTTAACAAAGCTCAAAATACTCATGCTGCTCTCTCCTTGGGTTTGAGTTCCAGATGCCAAAGACTAGACCAGCCCAACAGATCTGGGTTCCCAGCCGCCTAAAGACCCAAACACGCTAGAATCCCCCCGCCATTGGAATAAGCCCTGGAGCGAAGATGGACATCAAGCAACTGAAATTCCTCATCGCCCTCGACGAGACGCGCCACTTCGGCCAGGCGGCCGCGCGTTGCCATATCACCCAGCCGACCCTGTCGATGCGCCTGCGCAGCCTCGAAGAAGAACTCGATCTGCCACTGGTCAACCGTGGCCAGCGCTTCGAAGGCTTCACCGCCCCGGGTGAGCGCGTGCTGGCCTGGGCGCGCACGGTGCTGGCGGCGTATGACGGCCTGCTGGCCGAAGCCGCAGCCTGTCGCGGCAACCTGGTGGGGACGTTGCGCCTGGGCGTGGTGCCGCTGTCGAGTTTCGATCCGTTGGCGCTGATGCAGCAACTGCACACAGAACACCCAAGCCTGCGCTTTGAGCTGTCGGCCCTCAGCTCTGAACAGATCCTCGAACAATTGGCGAGCAATCGCCTGGACCTCGGCGTGTCCTACCTCGACCGCCTGGACAACGAGCGCTTCGACTCCCTGGCCCTCGGCGAAACCCGCATGGGCCTGCTGTACGACCAACGCTATTTCAGCTTCGGCGAAAAGCCCCTGAGCTGGGAAGCCCTGATCGAACTGCCGCTGGGCATGCTCACCAGCGGCATGCACTTCCGGCAGTCCATCGATCACAACTTCCATAGCCGGGGCCTGCACCCGCAACCGTTGTTGCAGACCGACGCGGTCCATCAGTTGTTACAAGCGGTCCACGGCGGGCTGTGCTGTGCGGTGATGCCCTTGGACGGCGGCCTGGACGCGCTGACCGAGCATCTGCGCCTGCAACCGATCGAAGACGCCCACACCCTGGCGCGCCTGGGGCTGATCATGCGCCGCAGCGCCCCGCGCTCTGCGTTGGCGGAAGCGTGTTTCGCGCTGTTTCAGAAATCGCAAACCGAGTCTTGATCGACGTCATCTATCGGTAGATCAGTACTGGCAATTAGACGCGACGCTTTGTCGCGCCTAGTCTAAACACTGACCCATCCGCCGTCGGTACTGCCTCATGAACGCCAAGCGCCCAGTCTGCGCGGCGCCCGCTGTTCAAACGCCCGCGCCCGCCGCCAGCCAGAGCTACCAGTTTTGCACGCTCGAACACACGGAAGTCGCCAGCACCGCGTTGGCGGAAGAAGTGGCGTTGGCGATTGCCTATAACGACATCAGCCAGGCCGTGATGCTGGTGACGCCGACGGACCTCGAAGACTTCATTGTAGGCTTCAGTATCGGCAGCGGCATTATCGCCGACGTTAGCGACATTTATGACCTGAAACTCAGCGGCACGGGCTCTGCCCAGTACGCTCAGGTGCAGATTTCCAGCCGCGCGTTCTGGAACCTCAAGCAGCAGCGCCGCCAACTGGCCGGTACCAGCGGTTGCGGGTTGTGCGGCGTGGAAGCGCTGGAACACGCCCTGCCGGACCTTGAGGTACTGCCCGGCGCGCCTCTGCCGCCGGCCGAGTGGCTCGACGGCCTGCGCCAGCGCATCAGCGCGTTCCAGCCTCTGGGCCAGCACAGCGGCGCGGTGCATGCGGCGGTGTTCATGAACAACCAGGGCGAACTGCTGCTGGGCCGCGAAGACATCGGCCGACACAACGCCCTCGATAAATTGATCGGCGCGCTGATCCGCCAACGGATTCCAAGCGAAGGCGGCCTGGCCATTGTCACCAGCCGTTGCAGCCTTGAGTTGATCCAGAAAGTCCTGCGCGCGGGCATCCAGACCCTGGTCAGCCTGTCGTCGCCCACCGGCCTGGCCCTGCAATGGGCACGCCGGCACAACCTCAATCTCATCCACCTGCCGCAGAAAAGTGCGCCGCGGGTCTACAGCCCTGCGATGGAGAAACAGCCATGAGCAATCACCACCAAGCCGACCAAACCCCAACCCCGCGCTACAAGCCTTACAAGGGTGCGGCGGGCGGCTGGGGCGCGCTGATCAGCGTGGCACAGGCATGGCTGACCAGCGACAACGCGCTGAAAAACCTGCGCATGATGCTCAAGACCAACCAGAACGGCGGCTTCGACTGCCCGGGCTGCGCCTGGGGCGACTCGCCGGAAAGCGGCATGGTCAAGTTCTGCGAAAACGGTGCCAAGGCAGTCAACTGGGAAGCCACCAAACGCCGCGTCGATGCCGCGTTCTTCGCCAAGCACAGCGTCACCGCGTTGCTGGAGCAAAGTGACTATTGGCTGGAATACCAGGGCCGCCTGACCGAGCCGATGCGCTACGACGCACAGACCGACCGTTACCAGGCCATCAGTTGGGAGGCGGCGTTCGAGCTGATCGGCCAGCACCTCAACGCCCTGCCGAGCCCGGACATGGCCGAGTTCTACACCTCGGGCCGCGCCAGCAACGAAGCGGCGTACCTGTACCAGTTGTTCGTACGCGCCTACGGCACCAACAACTTCCCGGATTGCTCGAACATGTGCCACGAAGCCAGTGGCGTGGCCCTGGCGCAAAGTGTCGGCGTCGGCAAAGGCACCGTGACCTTTGACGACTTCGAACACGCCGACGCGATTTTCGTCTGGGGCCAGAACCCCGGCACCAACCACCCGCGCATGCTCGAACCGCTGCGCGAAGCGGTGAAACGCGGCGCTCAGGTGGTGTGCATCAACCCGCTGAAAGAGCGCGGCCTGGAACGCTTCCAGCACCCGCAACACCCGCTGGAAATGCTCACCAACGGCGACAAGCCGACCAACACCGCATACTTCCGCCCAGCGCTGGGGGGCGACATGGCCATCCTGCGCGGCATGGCCAAGTTCCTGCTGTTGTGGGAGCGCCAGGCCCAAGCCGAAGGCAAGGCAGCGGTGTTCGACCACGACTTCCTCAACGAACACACCACCCACGTGCTCGATTACCTCGGCCAGATCGACGACACCTCCTGGGAAGAAATCGTCGCGCAGTCCGGCCTGCCCCTGGTGGAAATCGAGCAAGCGGCGCGCATGTACGCCAAAGGCAAGAACGTGATCATGTGTTGGGCGATGGGCATCACCCAGCATCGTCACTCGGTGCCGACCATCCAGGAAATCGCCAACCTGATGCTGCTGCGCGGCAATATCGGCCGCCCAGGCGCCGGCCTGTGCCCGGTGCGCGGCCACAGTAACGTGCAGGGCGACCGCACCATGGGCATCAACGAACGGCCGCCGGTGGCGTTCCTCGACGCCCTGGAGCGGCGCTTCCAGTTCCAGGTGCCGCGCACCAACGGTCACAACGTGGTCGAGGCGATCCACGCCATGCTGGAAGGCCGCGCCAAAGTATTTATCGGCCTGGGCGGCAACTTCGCCCAAGCCACCCCGGACAGCCCGCGCACCTTCGAAGCCCTGCGCAATTGCGACCTGACCGTGCAGATCAGCACCAAGCTCAACCGCAGCCACCTGATGCACGGCAAAGACGCGCTGATCCTGCCGTGCCTGGGCCGCACTGACATCGACATCCAGGCCGAAGGCCCGCAGGCGGTGACGGTGGAAGACTCGTTCAGCATGGTCCACGGCTCCAACGGCCAGCTGCAACCGCTGTCGAGCCGGATGAAATCCGAGCCGGCCATTCTCGCCGGCATCGCCGCCGCCACCCTGGGCAGCCAACCGGTGGACTGGAACTGGCTGGTGGCCGACTACGGACGTATTCGCGAGCTGATCGCCGACACCATCCCAGGCTTCAAGGACTTCAACGAGCGGATCAAAAACCCGGGCGGTTTCTACCTGGGCAACGCCGCCGGGGCACGTCGCTGGAACACGCCTTCGGGCCGCGCCAACTTCCGCCCGAACGTCCTGCCCAAGGACCTGATCCACGAACGCACCCACGCCACCGGGCACGTGCCGGACCTGATCATGCAGTCGATGCGCTCCCACGATCAGTACAACACCACCATTTATGGCCTGGACGACCGCTATCGCGGGGTCAAAGGTCAACGCGACGTGTTGTTCGTCAACGAAGCCGACATCATCCGCCTGGGCTTCAAGCCAGGGCAAAAGGCCGACATCGTGTCGCTGTGGGAAGACGGCCGTGAGCGCCGCGTAAAAGGCTTCACCTTGCTCGCGTTCGATATTCCGGCGGGGCAGGCAGCGGCTTACTACCCGGAAGTGAACCCGCTGGTGCCCTTGGAAAGCACCGGGGATGGCAGCCATACGCCGACGTCAAAATTTGTGGCGATCCGTCTGGAAGCGGCGAGCGACAATGGCCTGATCATGGCGCGCTCGGCGTAAATCCCGGGCACAAAAAAGGCCGCTTTTGCATAAAAGCGGCCGTTCCGAAGTAACTAAAGACCCGCCGAAATCACTTAAGTTCCCTAGCTAAAACAGTAAGTTAGAGAATTGTGTACAAGTCGTGTTACTGGTCGGATTTCTATTGTCACAATGTCGACACAGCCTCAGGATCGCGCCGTCATCCTCTTGAGGTCTCTCTATGAAGTTCTCCTCGATTCTCTTGTTGTCCCTTGGCCTGGTCAGTGGCGCAGCCATGGCCGGTGGCACCACCGAAGCCGGTGTAGGCGGCGCATTGGGCGGGGTACTCGGTTCGGTTGTCGGCCAGCAGGTCGGCGGTAATACCGGTTCAGCCATCGGTGCAGCCCTGGGCGGCGCGGGCGGCAGTGCGGTCGGCGCTGACAAGCGCAGCCGCGGCGAAGCAGCCATTGGCGGCGCCCTGGGCGCAGCGGGCGGCAACGTGGTAGGCCGCAGCATGGGCGGCACCACCGGCAGCCTGATCGGCGCAGCCGCTGGCGGCGGCGCGGGCGGCGCGCTGGGCAACTACATGGGCAACAAGAGCGATGACGACGACCGTCGTTACCGTGGCCGTGACGACCGTCGCTACTACCGGGATGGTCACCCTGGCCGTGGCCATGCCTATGGCCATCGCAAGAACAAGCATCACTACCGTGATTGATCAGATCTAAAGAACACTGAAGAAACACTGTGGGAGGGAGCTTGCTCCCGATAGCCGAGTTTCAGTCACCCATGTGCTGGCTGATACACCGCTATCGGGGGCAAGCCCCCTCCCACAGTCAGGCCACCAACCGCTGCAACGCCTCGCGCAACATCCCCGGAATCGTCACCGGCTGGTTCGTCCCCCGATCCACGAACACATGCACGAAGCGCCCTGCCGCACAGGCGTCCTCCTCGCCTGCCTTGAACACCGCCAACTCATACTGCACCGAGCTGTTGCCCAACTTGCCGACCCGCAGGCCTATTTCGATGCGTTCGGGAAAGGCGACGGAAGCAAAGTAATCACACGCCGAACTCACCACAAACCCCACCACCTCGCCGTCATGAATATCCAAGCCACCGTGTTCGATCAGGTAGGTATTCACCGCAGTGTCGAAGAAGCTGTAGTAGGTCACGTTGTTCACATGGCCATACACATCATTGTCGTGCCAGCGCGTAATGATCGGCTGGAAGTGCCGGTAATCGGCGCGTTGGGGCATGGAGTCAGGCATCGGCGCGTCTCGTCAAAGTGGGTTTACAGGTTATTCAAATGGATTTCGGCCCACTCGCGTACCTCGGCGTAGGGGTAGTCCTCCAGCGCAGCAAAACCAGGGATGCCGCGTGCCTTCAATTTGGTGAACAGCGGCACGCTGATACCGCCCAGGAACCGCGTCAGCCGTTCGGCGCCGGGCAGTTGGCCGCAGTACTCATGATGCCTGTGGATAAAATCACCGCACAGCCCCATGAAGTTTTTATCCACAAGCGGCGCCAGGCTCGGCGGCGCCGGCAAATGCGCGACATGGCCGTGGCACACCGAACAATGCCCGCAGCGCTGCGGTGCATGTTCATCACCGAAATAGCGAGCCAGACGCTGGCCCAGGCAGTGTTCGGTGGCGAACAGGTCGAGCATGGCGTGAATCCGCTCCACTTCCGTGACCTCGTGTTGCTTGAAGCCTGTGTATAACTCGGCGCTCAACACCTGCGGATCGAAATCGGTCTTCAGCAGGCTGTAGACCTCCGTCATCTGCTTGCTTTCCAGCTCGATCAGGCCCTGCTCCTGGAAGTAATCCAGCGCTTTCACCACGCGATTGCGCTCGGCCTGGTGCTGTTGATAAAGCGTGTCGAAATCCACTGTCGCCCAGGTCTTGGCCCGCTTGCACACCTGGACGATCGCTGCGACAAACGCCTGCCGCTCCCCGGAAAACCGCGCCAACAAGGCATCGGGCTCGATCAGGTACTTGAACCGGTACTCGGCGTAAAACGCGTAGCGCGGCGCAATCACGCCTTTGAGTTCCAACTGCACCAGCAGCGTCTTGAGGGGCAGCTCGCGGATGTTGCTGTGGTCCGACAGCGAGCGCAGCAGAAACTCCCACTGCCCGTCCCCTCGCGCTGCCTGCAACTCGTCCAGCACACGGCAAATGCCCTCCTGCTCGGGCGTGTCGCCGTACACGAAGTTTTCCAGCACATTGAGGCTGTCGCGGTTGGCGAGCACCAGGCAATCCGAGGGTTGCCCATCACGCCCGGCGCGGCCGATTTCCTGGCTGTAGTTTTCGATGGATTTGGGCAGGTCGAAATGCACCACGTTGCGGATATCGCTCTTGTCGATGCCCATGCCAAACGCGATGGTGGCGACGATGCAATTGGAGCGCCCACCCATGAAACGCTGCTGGATGCCCTCGCGTTTATCGTGGGGCAAGCCGGCGTGATACGCCTCGGCCTGGATGCCATGGCGATTCAGGTGCTCGGCGATCTGCTCGGCGGTTTTCTGCAAGGTGACGTAGACGATGCTCGGCTGGCCGGGCCGCTCGCTCATCCATTGGACCAGCCGCCGACGCTTGTCCGCGCCGCTCACCGGCTCTACCAACAGGTTGAGGTTCGGCCGGTAGAAGCCCGTGGTGATCACGTCGTCAGGCGCAATGGCGAACTTGGCCTGCATGTCGGCAATCACCTTGGGCGTCGCTGTAGCCGTCAGCAGCAGCGCTTGTGGGATATTGAACTGACGCTGGTAGTCCGGCAGCTTCAAATAATCCGGACGGAAGTTGTGGCCCCATTCGGAAATACAGTGCGCCTCATCCACCACCAGCAATGAAATGGGCACGCTCTGCAGGAAGTTGCGAAAGCGCTCGTTCTTCAAGCGCTCCACGGAAATCATCAGGATTTTCAACTCGCCCGAGCGCGCGCGCGCCATCACCTCATTGGCCTCATCGCGGCTTTGCGCCGAATCGATACTGCCGGCCGAGATGCCATGGCGTTGCAGGAAACCCAACTGGTCCTGCATCAGCGCCAGCAACGGCGATACCACCAGCGTCAGGTGCGGTAGCAACACCGCCGACAGCTGGTAACACAGGGACTTGCCCGACCCGGTCGGAAAAATCGCTGCCGCCGAACGACCGGCCAGCACGGCGCTGACCGCGGCTTCCTGGCCCAAACGAAATTGTGGATAACCAAAGACCTGCTGGAGGGTGTCGTGCATAAGCTGTCACTCCATTGACCGCTGAAGGTGGCTCAAAAACATAGCCTGGGACGCTCAGCGAATCGAGATAGGTCGCAAGGAAAAAAGAGACAGGATGATACACAGGCTGGGGCAATGGCCTTGGGCCAAATGTGACAAGTTCGACTGTGTAAGTAGGAACATCACAAACCAAATGTGGGAAGGGGATTGCTCCCGATGGCGGTGTATCAGTCAGAAATTAACCGACTGAATTACCGCCATCGGGAGCAACCCCCTTCCCACACCTTAGAACGGCCCTACAGCTAAATCAGCGGTTCTGCACACGCTCGATCGCCGTGTCATACACCGGATTGGCCTTCTGTTCCTTGGCCAACTGGTAGTGACGCAACGCATCCGCGAACTGCCCCGCCGCTTCGTAGATCCGCGCAATATTGTAGTAGGCGCCGGCACGCACGGTCGCGGCAGTGGCACCGTTCGCCAGGGCGATGGCCTTGCGGTTGGCCCAGATCGACTCGGCGGTGTTGCCGGCCTTCTGATACGCCAGACCCAGGTTGCCGTAGGCTTTGCCAAAGCTATTGTCCAGGTCGATGGCCTGACGGAACAGGTCGATGGCCTGGTCCAGGTTACCTGCCTGGTAGGCTGCTTCGCCCTTCAGGTTCAGCTTCTTCGCATCCGCTTGTACCGACGAGCTGACAGCCACTGCGGTGACGGCCACGCTGTCGTCCAGCAGAGGCTTGACCTCATTGAGTACGTCTTCGGCACCGACTCTCACACCGGTGAACGTGTTGATGTCCTGGAAGTCGCCACTACCGGTCATGCGGAACACGGTCCACAGGTTGCCAGCGCGGTTCTGCGGCACGTAGTAGGTGCGTACCAGGGATTGCCCCATGTACACAAACACCTTGGCCTCACTGTTGGACAACTCGTTCGAGTTTGGATAACCACTGTTGGAGTAGTCATGCACGGCATACACGTAGCTTTCGCCGTAGTGCTTCTTCTGCAGGGTAATGGTTTCCGGGCCATAGCTGTCGGTGTCGTCCACATCCAACTCAGCGTCGGTGCCCTTTTTGTTACGGAAGAAGATGTTATTGCCGGGGAAAATCATATGCGAGTCGAGGTCGCGCGGGGTCTTGCCCCAGGTCAGCACCACACGCAGGCCGTCGAGGTTTTCCATCACCGGGCTGATGGCGTAGGTCATGCCGGCGCAGGGGCACTTCACTACCAGGTTGGAATAGCCGGGCTTCTTGATGATCAACAGGTTGCTGGCATCATCGGCCGCTTCGCTGGTGAGGGTCACCTGGCCTTGGGCGTTGGTGCGGCCCACTACGTTCTGTGCGCCGTTACGTTGCAGCAGGACTTCGGCGTCGGCGATTTTCTGGTCCTTGACCACCGCACTGAGCACCTCGATCGGCAACTGCTCGGCCTGGATCGAAAAAGCCACTGCACACAATGACATCGCCGAAGCGACACGAAGCAAACCCATGCTTAACTCCCTTTAAGTAGTGGACGGGATCGTCCTACAAGATTTTGCGGTGAAACATACGCTGAATTTAGAGCCCTTGCGGACTTTTTATACAAAATGTGAGGTGATTTTATTTCGCTACAATCAAGCCTTGCTACCCCGGTAGCGGCGTCCTGCGTAACCGCCCTACGACCTCGACCGCCTGCAACACATCCACCGCACGCTGTTCGACGACATCTACGACTGGGCTGGCGAGTTGCGCAGCGTCAACATCCAGAAAGGCAGCACACTGTTCTGCACCCCGGAACGCATCCCGCCGGAAGCGGCGAAAATCATCCAGGGTGTATCAGTAGGCCTGTCAGTGCCTGATCGAACCACGAACGGCTAAACCAGCTATTAAGCAAACACAACCAAGCCAGCCACACAGCTAAAACTGTGGGAGTGGGCCTGCCTGCGACGGCGAAACTTCAGGCTATATTTCTATACCTGACCCACCGCCATCGCGGGTAAGCCCGACTCCCACAATTGATTGGCTTTGCCCTGCAAATCTCGGTGAAATTGAAAATGCGGGAATCCTCCGTAAGAAACTATCTATTACTGCGTAGTCCCCTTCCCAAACTGCTTAAAACACCCGCCCAATCCTCTACATAACCCCCCTTCGCATGGCCGAAACTATTGATCTCTCAACTGCCTCGGCAAAAACCCATGGACATCGAAAGGACTCAACACATCGGCCACTACGGCGTCACCTTCACGGTCATTCGCCTTACCGTTCTCCCCACTCACAAGCATGCTCTGGCAAACCTTTGCTTGTTAGAAGCCGGTGCTTCAGCAAACGAGGTGCGCTATCGACTAGTGGATCTTTATGAAAAGATGTTTGCTCGTGATTTGCCCTGCAAGATGACTGTCGCGATTTCCAAGCCGCTGACCCGGCAACAAGCCGATCTGCTTAACGAACGCGGGACCATCGTCGCCTTATTATTGGCAGGGGCCTTCGGTGCGCCCATTCACCCGCTTTCAAAACCTGTAGCACGCGTCGTTGGCACCACGGTGGGCTTAATCATCAAAAGCATCATCCGTAGCTACCCCGCTGGCGACGTGGTCATTGGAATTGAAGCCCAGGTCGAAGGCGGGATAGGCCCTCAACGCTCCATGTCTGCCATTGTCGTCCCGTTCCTAGGCGGTTAAGCCCAATGATTGAATATCTTCAATGGATCGTTTTTATCGTTTTGGACATTGTCCTTGTCAAAAAAATCAGATCCCATAACCTCAGGAAATACGCAGGCCTGTCCCTACTGGCTGCGGGGCTGATCTGTTCAATATGGCTCCCTTACTGGATAACTGAAATCCAACTTCCCAGCATCCCGATAGGCGCTATCCTAATAGGCTCAGGATTGTTCTTGGACCGCGACCGCTACAGTCGAATCAGGTCAACTCACCCGCTACTCGTCGCCCCAACGTTGAACCTGGCCCCCGGTTTTCCTGACGATCCTGTCATGCTCCATCTTCTGCAGCTAATTCATGAAGATGTAGGTCTGCCCAAACACCAAATCATAACCATCAATACCTCAATCAACCATGATCTCGGCTGTAACGGCGTCGAGGCAAAACAACTGATGGCAGCGCTGAAACAATATTTCGGCATAAACCTCGGCGACTATAAAAACAACCGCTACTTCAAGCACCGAGGTTTTGATGCGTACTTACGACTCGTGGAAAGAGGCTGCGAGGGAAAGATCCCGCTAACCATCCACATGCTCTATCAAGCCGTCAAAGCCAAACGCTGGGATACCCGAACACTCGAAGCGACGGGACCTCAGAAGCGATGAATTTCTACCTGCAATCAATGTGTTTCCTCGGGTTCTACCTTGTGCTGCACTACCAAATAACCGACTGCACGCTCAGAAAGCGCTTGGCAATCACATTTCTCGCAACCGGCCTGATTTTCACCTTCCTACTACCCTACGTAGCAGTAATCCTTAGAATGCCCTTCCTGCCTGTTTTTCTATTCTTGATAGGCTTGGCACTCTTCATCACCCGAAACAAATTTCGCCTCAAACGCGACCGTCCCCCTCACCCACTCCTGCGTGCTCCCACCATGAACCTCGCCCCCAACTTCCCCGAAGACCCGGTCATGCAGCAACTCCTGCAACTGCTGCACGAAGAAATCGGCCTGCCCAAACACAAGACCATTCGCCTGCAGACCTCACTCAACTTCGACCTGGGCTGCGACGGCAGCGAAGCCAAGCAACTCATGGAAGCGCTGGAACAGGAATTCGCCCTCGATCTGGGCGACTACGACACTTATCGTTACTTCAACCCACCGGTGTTTGATGTGTTCCTCAAGCGGCGGGCCAAGGGGCGTGGCGAAAAGGTGCCGCTGACTATCGGCATGCTTTACCTGGCGATCAAAACCCACAGCTGGGACACGCAGACGCTGGAAAACTTGAGCTAACCGACAAAACAGCGGCAGGCGCCAACTGACCGTTCGCGCACAAAAAAGCCGCCCACAAGGGGCGGCTTTTTCACAACGACCGAATCTTACAACTTCGGACCCGCTGCCTTGATCGCATCGCTCACGTCAAACTTCTTGAAGTTCTCGATGAACAGACCCGCCAGCGCCTTCGCCGCTTCGTCGTAGGCAGCCTTGTCAGCCCAGGTGTTACGTGGGTTCAACAGGCCGGTCTCAACACCCGGTACAGCCAATGGCACGTCCAGGTTGATGGTGTCGAGGTGTTGCGTTTCAACGCCGATCAACGCGCCGCTCTGGATCGCTGCGATCACGCCGCGAGTGGTCGGGATGTTGAAGCGTTGGCCGACGCCGTAGCCGCCGCCGGTCCAGCCGGTGTTGACCAGGTAGACCTTGGAGCCGAAGCCGCGGATGCGCTTGATCAGCAGCTCGGCGTATTCGCCGGCCGGGCGTGGGAAGAATGGCGCACCGAAGCAAGTCGAGAACGTCGACTTGATGCCGCTGCCCGAACCCATTTCAGTCGAGCCCACCAGTGCGGTGTAGCCGGACAGGAAGTGGTAGGCCGCTTGTTCTTCGCTGAGGATCGACACAGGCGGCAGTACGCCGGTCAGGTCGCAGGTCAGGAAGATCACAGCATTTGGCTCGCCGCCGAGGTTCTTCTCGGAACGCTTGGCCACGTGCTCGAGCGGGTAGGCGGCACGGCTGTTCTGGGTCAGGCTGACATCGCTGTAGTCGGCATGCTTGGCCTCGTCGATGACGACGTTTTCCAGCACCGCGCCGTGCTTGATGGCTTTCCAGATAACCGGCTCGTTCTTCTCCGACAGGTCGATGCACTTGGCATAGCAACCGCCTTCGATGTTGAACACCACGCCCTTGCCCCAGCCGTGTTCGTCGTCACCGATCAGGTAACGGCTTTCGTCGGCGGACAGGGTGGTCTTGCCGGTGCCGGACAGGCCGAAGAACAGGGTCACGTCGCCTGCTTCGCCAATGTTGGCGGCGCAGTGCATCGGCAGTACATCGGCGGCCGGCAGCAGGAAGTTCTGCACCGAGAACATGGCTTTCTTCATTTCACCAGCGTAAAGCATGCCGGCGATCAGCACTTTTTTCTGGGCGAAGTTGAGAATCACGCAACCGTCGGAGTTGGTGCCGTCACGCTCAGGCACGCACTCGAAGTTGGCCACGTTGAGCACTTGCCACTCGTCACGGCCGGCCGGGTTGTACTGGGCCGGGTTGATGAACAGGCAACGACCGAACAGGTTATGCCAGGCAGTCTGGGTGGTCATCTTCACGGCCAGGTAGTGGTCTTCGGAGGCCCCTACATGCACGTGGGAAACAAAATGTTCTTGCGCGTTGTTGAACGCCTCGACGCGAGCCCACAGGGCATCGAACTTGTCGGCCGGGAACTTGCGATTGATCGGGCCCCAGGCAATGGCGTCCTGGGTCGAAGGCTCTTCAACGATGAAACGGTCGACTGGCGAACGGCCGGTACGGTGACCGGTTTCTACGACCAGTGCGCCAGTATCGGCAAGCACGCCTTCACCGCGCTGCAGGGCTTCTTTGACCAGATCGTCAACACTCAGATCGGTGTATACGGCGTTATTGGCTTGCGTCATGAGGTTCCCCGTCGGCCTGTGGCCGAGTGCTCCAAACGTTTTGTAGTAGAAAGTTGCGCACTACTACCGCGAAAAAAGTGGGCCGGATTATGCCAGAAAAGCCCAAAAAAAGTAGGGCCCTCCCGTCAGAACAGCGCTAATCCGGCATTTGTCAGGTGATTTACCTGTGCTTAAACGTTTTAGTGGCGGGTATCGGAGGGGGTACCGATACCGGCGCCGGCGAACAATTGGGCGATATCGGCGGCGTCAAACAGGTAGCGCTGGTTGCAGAACTGGCAGTCGATTTCGATCTGACCACCGTGTTCCACCACCAGATTTTGCGCATCTTCCAGGCCGAGACTGACCAGCGCGTTCGCCGAACGCTCGCGAGAGCAACTGCAATGGAAGCGCAAGCCCTGCGCGTCGAACAGGCGCACAGTCTCTTCGTGGTACAGGCGATGCAGGATGGTTTCGTTGTCCAGGGCCAGCAATTCTTCAGCGGTCAGGGTGCCAGCCAGGGCGGTGAGGTTGCGCCAGCTTTCGGCGCGTTCGTCGTCGTCCTTGATGCGGTCGGCGGGCAGTTGTTGCAGCAACAGGCCACGGGCGCGCTTGCCGTCGGCGTTGAGCCAGAAGCGCGTGCCGATCTGCTGGGACATAACGAAATAGTTGGTGAAGCAGTCCGACAGGTTTTCGCCGTCGAGGTCGACGATGCCCTGGTAACGCTGGCCGTCGGTCGGGTCGACGGTGAGCGCCAGCACGCCGTTGGGCATCAGGTCGGCCAGGGTCGCGTCCGGGGCGATCAGGTCAGCCTCATACCGGGCCAGGCCACGGATCTCACGCTCGCTGGAGCACTCGATCATCAGCAACGGGACCGGACCTTCGGACCGCGCCTGCAGGATCAGCAACCCGTCGAATTTCATGGTGCCTACCAACAGCGCCGCCGCCGCCATCAATTCACCGAGCAGTTGCGCGACCGGCTCCGGATAGGGGTGCTTGGCGAGGACTTCGGCATAGCTGCGCTCCAACGAGACCAGTTCGCCGCGGGCGTCGTTCTCGTCGAAGATGAAGCGTTGGGTGAAGTCGGTATCCGGTAAATCAGTCATAGGTCTAGGTATCTGAATTGATGACAAAATTGTTACAACGTTTATAAAATTGAACGCTTTAGCACCATTCTGGTGCGGCTCTCTCCTGGAAACAGAGAGCTTATATAGAGCAAAGAGGGACAGTTTATGAACAATCCGGGTTTGTTCCAAGCCAAGTGGAACCTCCGGCGATGGGCTTTTTGCAATCTACTCGCATTCGGGCTGCTGTGTTTTTGGCTGTGGCCCGCAGGCCAGATGCTATGCGTGTTTTTCGACGAGTGGCTGTTTCACCTGTTCAATGCCCCCCTGGCGAGCAATCCGACCTGGCTGCATGTGTGGGCCGCGGCCAGCCTGCGGCCGTTTGATGCGGTGGTCGGCGTGATTCTGCTGACGCTGTTGATTCGCGGCGATTGGGTGTTCAAGGCGGCGCAGGTGCGCCAGGCGTTTCTTGGCTTCTTCGGGATTCTGCTGCTGTTGCTGTTTATCCGCATGCTGTTTTCCAAACTCGCGGCGCAGATGGGTTGGCAACACAGCAGCCCTTCGATGGTGCTCAGCGGCGCGATTCAGATGAGCGACTATTTCCCGGGTCTGGAGAAAACCTGGGAGTTGAAAGACCGTTCGAGCCAGAGTTTCCCTGGGGATCATGCTTCGGTGCTGCTGATCTGGGGAATGTTCATGACGGTATTCGCCCAGCGGCTGGGCCAGGTGCTGGTGATCTGGGGCCTGGCGTTGTTGTTCATGATGCCGCGGCTGGTGGCGGGCGCACATTGGGCGCAGGACGATTATATCGGCGGAGTGTTGCTGGCACTGCTGGCATTGGGATGGGGCTATTACACACCGTTTGCGGCAAAGGTGTCGCAGGTGTTGCTACGGCTGACCGCGCCGGTGTTCGGGTTACTCGCCAAGCTGCCGGTGATCGGGCGATTGAGCGTCATGCGCGCATCCTGCTGACGCTCCCACATCTATCGATCTGCTTTGCGCTGACGATGTGCGCGGTCAATCGTCATTACCGCTGCCGCGAAACTTGAACAGGTCGCGGCGCTGCTTCTTGCTCGGCTTGCCATCGGTGGTCATGCCTGTGGCGCCGGCCTTACGCATCGCCGCTGCGTTTTCGCGCTTGGCGACGCTGGCTTCGGTCTCGGCATACAGCGCCTGCGCTTCGGGCGCGCCGCGGCGCACGCTGGAAAGCGCCTGAACCACGACAGTTTTTTCGTCAAACCCTATACGAATCTGCAACTCATCACCCACGCGCGGCTCTTTGCCCGGCTTGCAGCGTTCGCCGCGATGATGCACCTTGCCACTCTCGATAGCAGCCTTGGCCAAGGCACGGGTCTTATAGAAACGCGCCGCCCACAGCCACTTGTCCAAACGGATTTTTTCTTCCTCTGCCTGCTTCTGAGCCACTTGAATTCCTCGTTCTGAAAAATGTCGCAACTTTACTGTTGAAACCCTTCGACGCATAAACCCCAAGGCTCACCTAAGATACGCCAGGTAGCCCCCTGTTTTCGCGAGGATACCCTGTGACCGACTTCCCGACTTCACTCACCTCGCCCAACCAGCATTGCGTGGGCTGCCAGCAAAGCGAGCCCTTGGGTTTTGATTTTGCATTCGCCTACCAACCGATCGTAGACCTTCGCGACCATTCGGTTTTTGCCCACGAAGCCTTGGTGCGGGGTTCACAGGGCGAAGGGGCGTTGTCGGTGCTGGCCCAGGTCAACGATAGCAACCGCTACCGTTTCGACCAGCGTTGCCGTACCCAGGCAATCGCCGGCGCCGCGGCCCTGGGGATGCAAACCTGTCTTTCCATCAATTTCATGCCCAACGCGGTGTATCGACCCGAGCTGTGCATTCGCAGCACCCTGGAGGCCGCCCGCACGCACAATTTTCCGCTTGACCAGCTGATTTTCGAGACACTGGAAAGCGAACACATAGATAACCATCGCCATTTGACGAATATTCTGCGTGAATACCGCGAATTCGGCTTCAAAACTGCCATCGACGATTTCGGCGCGGGCTATTCGGGGCTGAACCTGCTGGCCGATTTCCAACCTGACTTGATCAAACTCGACATGGCGCTGATTCGCGATGTCGACCAGGATCGTGTCCGCCAGGTCATCGTCCAGGGGATTGTCACAATCTGTGAGCAGTTGGGCGTTACTGTCATCGCTGAAGGCATTGAAAGTGCCGGTGAGCGCGACTTCCTGTCCGACTGTGGAATATTTCTGATGCAGGGCTACTGGTTCGCCAAGCCCGCATTCAACGCGCTGGCCGAGGTTTCCCCTCAAGCCTGGGCGAATTGACCGGTTACCCATATTGAAGACATTTGACCATTTGACCGTTGTCGGTCTGCGTGAGTGGGTGGCACTTCCCGACTTGGGAGTGGCAGGCCTGCGCGCGAAGATCGACACCGGTGCCAGCACTTCGAGCCTGCACGCCACCGATATCGAACCCTTTGAGCGCGACGGTGAGAAATGGGTGCGCTTTACCGCACACCTGGGCAGCGTTGTGCAGTTGCGTCACCGCCGCTGCGAAGCGCCGCTGGTGGCGATGAAAACCATCAAGAGCTCCAATGGTCATGCGCAGGTGCGCTATGTGATCAGCACCACCCTGGCGCTGGGCGACCGGGTATGGCGGGTGGAATTCACCCTCGCCTGCCGCAAGGCCATGCGCTACCGCCTGCTCCTCGGTTCCAAGGCGCTGATTGACGGCCAGTTGGTGGTCAATCCCGGCGTCAAGTACGTTCAAGACAAGCCGGTGTTCCCGGTCTCCACTATTTCTGCCCCAGGTGCTGCATGAAGATTGCTGTGCTGTCGCGAAACCCGCGTCTGTATTCCACCCGCCGCCTGGTCGAGGCCGGCACCGAACGTGGCCACGAAATGGTGGTGATCGACACGTTGCGTGCCTATATGAACATTGCCAGCCATAAGCCGCAGATCCATTATCGCGGCAAACCACTGGAAGGCTTTGATGCGGTGATCCCGCGTATCGGCGCCTCGGTGACCTTTTATGGCTGCGCGGTGTTGCGCCAGTTTGAAATGATGGGCGTCTCCCCGCTGAATGAATCCGTCGCGATCGCGCGCTCACGGGACAAGCTGCGCTCGCTGCAATTGCTGTCGCGCCGGGGTATCGGCCTGCCGGTCACCGGCTTCGCCCACTCCCCCGACGACATTCCCGACCTGATCGAAATGGTCAACGGCGCGCCGCTGGTGATCAAGGTGCTGGAAGGCACCCAGGGCATCGGCGTGGTGCTGTGCGAAACCGCCACGGCGGCGGAGTCGGTGATCGAGGCATTCATGGGTCTCAAGCAGAACATCATGGTGCAGGAATACATCAAGGAAGCCGGCGGTGCGGATATCCGCTGCTTCGTGGTCGGCGACAAGGTGATTGCCGCGATGAAACGCCAGGCCAAGCCTGGGGAATTCCGCTCCAACCTGCACCGTGGCGGCAGCGCCAGCCTGATCAAGATCACCCCCGAAGAGCGCATGACCGCGCTACGGGCGGCCAAGGTCATGGGGTTGAGCGTGGCGGGTGTGGACATCCTGCGTTCCAACCATGGCCCGCTGGTGATGGAAGTCAATTCATCACCTGGCCTGGAAGGCATCGAGACCACCACCGGCAAGGATGTGGCGGGGATCATCATTCAGCATCTGGAGAAGAGTGGCGGGCCGAACATGACCCGGACCAAGGGCAAGGGCTAGAGGAGCAGTCTTCAGCTTGAAGCTTCAGGCTGCAAGAGAAGGGCAGAAGCCGTTTGCTTTTCTCTTGCAGCTCTAAACGTGCAGCTTGCCGCTGCAGCTATACCGCGTCTCGGGGCAACATCAAACCCAACGGCAAGCGTACCCGTGCTTCCAGCCCGCCGCCCTCGCGGTTGCGCAATTCAACATTGCCGCCATGCATCGAGGCAATCCGCCGCACAATCGCCAGCCCCAAACCGGTGCCCTTGCCACCCCGAGCACGGTCGCCACGGGTGAAGGGGTTGAAGATGCCTTCCAGCTCGGCCGGGTCGATACCGGCCCCGCGATCCATCACGCTCAGCACCACATAGGGCGCAGCACTGTCACCGGAAACATACGCCGCCACTTCCACATCCGAACCGGCGTGGTGCAAGGCGTTGCCGATCAGGTTGTTCAGCAGGCGCTTCATCGAGACCCGACGCAACGCAAACGGCTGGATCGGCTCCAGGCGCATCCGCACCTGCTCGCCATTCTGGTTGTAGGGCGCTACCACCTCGCGCACCAGGTCCGTCAGGTCGACGACTTCCACCACCTCGTCGCGACCATCGCGGATAAAGGCCAGGAACTGGTCGAGAATCGCGTCCATGTCCTCGATATCACGCACCATGTCGTCCGTGAGATCGGTATGGTTGCCCATCAACTCCAGGGACAGCCGCAAACGCGTCAATGGCGTGCGCAAGTCATGGGACACGCCCGCAAGCATCAGCTCGCGCTCGCGCCCGGCCTGTTCGACGTCCTCGGCCATCTGGTTGAACGCGCTGTAGACCTCGGTCATCTCGCTGGGCGTGTCGCTGACCGGCAGGCGCACACTGCGCCCCTGTCCCAGCTGGCGGGCGGCGAACACCAGGCGTTTAAGCGGTTGATTGAGCTGGCGCACGAAAATCCACGCGGACGCCGTCGAAAGCAAGCCGATAGCCAGGAACCAGCCCAGTACATTCCAGATCTTCTGCCCTCGCAAAGGGTGCGGATACAGCGGCACCTTCAGCCAATCTTCCCCCAGGCTCGGCGCGCGCACCCACAGCGCGGGTGACACATGCATACGCAGCCGAACTTCGGTGTCGTCGCCCAGTTCCGCCTGCATCTGGCGCTGGTAAATCTCACTGTAGGGCCAATGCTGCTCGCCTTCCGGCACACCTGCACCCGCCACGCGCACCAGTGTCGCCGCCTTGGCGATTTTCTCGCGGTTCTCGGGGTCGGCCGCCCAATAGGCGCGCAAGGTCAGGGCGACACCGTGGCTGTATTGCCGATCTACCAGCACGTCTTCGTTCATCAATAGATAAACCAGCGTGAGTGCCTTGGAAAACAGAACGACGATGAGCACCAGCCAAAGGGTGCGGGAGAAGAAACTTTGCGGGAACCACAGCGGGGTTTTCATAGGAGACAGCTAGACACCTTGCAGGAACGAGCGGCGCTCGCAGAATTGCAGACGCCGGACATCCCGTCGCCCCTCATGGAGCCAAACGCCAGGATGCCCGCCCCTGCAAATCATCGGTCACTTGGTTGCAGTGCCATCCGGCACAAACACATACCCCACGCCCCACACCGTCTGGATATAACGCGGCTTGGACGGGTCCGGCTCGATCATTCGGCGCAGACGGGAAATCTGCACGTCGATGGAGCGCTCCAGAGCGTCCCATTCCCGACCACGGGCCAGGTTCATCAGTTTGTCGCGGGTCAGCGGCTGGCGCGCGTTCATCACCAGCGCCTTGAGCACGGCGAACTCGCCGGTGGTGAGCATGTGGACTTCATCGCCACGCTTGAGCTCACGGGTGGCCAATGACAGTTCGTAATCGCCGAAGGTGACGCTTTCGTCTTCACTGCCCGGTGCGCCCGGCACCGGCGCCGCCTGGCGACGCAATACGGCCTTGACCCGCGCCATCAGCTCGTCCGGGTTGAACGGCTTGGCCAGGTAGTCATCAGCGCCCAGTTCGAGGCCCTTGATGCGGCTCAGCTCATCGCCCTTGGCGGTGAGCATGATGATCGGAATCTGGTTGTTCGCGCCGCGCAGGCGTTTGCAGGCGGTGAGGCCGTCTTCGCCGGGTAGCATCAGGTCGAGCACGACCAGGTTGAACACTTCCCGCCCCAACAGGCGGTCCATCTGCTCGGTGTTCGGCACCGCGCGGGCACGATAACCCTTGGAGTTGAAAAAACGCTCCAGCAGGCTGCTCAGCCCCGGATCGTCATCAACGATGAGAATTTTTTCGCCTTCAGCAGTTTGTGCAGTGCTGCTCATTGGATGCTCCTCTTATCTCGGCGCGCATTATGGCCTAGCTGCCGTTATACGCACCGTGTGCATTGTTAGCAGATTTTTCCTCTACTGCCAGCGAACCCACGCCCTACAACCTGCGGCGCAGTCCCCCCCCAAGGACAGAACGCTGGTTATAATGCGGCGCCTTCGTGCAGGGCAACGTCAGATCGTTACCGTTTACTGCCGGGCTTTTTTTCACCCGCTTGTCGTGTTTTTTACGATTTCGAGGGTCAATAGGCAGCCTCTTGACCCAGGCAGCGGCGCCAGTCGGGCCGCTCAACCAGCCTCGTCGGGCCTTGTTTTCCGGGCTTGCGAGCTGCTTTTAAGAATTTCAGGTGGTTTTATGGACAGCATCAACAGCCGCATCGCCGAGGAACTCGGCGTACGCCCCCAACAGGTCGAAGCGGCCGTCGCTCTACTGGATGAGGGCTCCACGGTGCCCTTCATCGCCCGTTACCGAAAAGAAGTGACCGGCAGCCTCGACGACATTCAACTGCGGCACCTGGAAGAGCGCCTGCGCTACCTGCGAGAACTCGACGAACGGCGCATCAGCATCCTCGCCAGCATCGCGGAACAGGGCAAGCTGACCCCACAATTGGAACGCGACATCAAACTCGCCGATACCAAGACCCGTCTCGAAGACCTCTACCTGCCGTACAAACAGAAGCGCCGCACCAAGGGCCAGATCGCCCTGGAAGCCGGCCTCGGCGACCTGGCCGACGACCTGTTCAACGACCCATCGCTGAACCCGGATACCGAAGCCGCGCGCTTCATCAACGCTGAAAAAGGCGTCGCCGACGTCAAGGCCGCCCTCGAAGGCGCCAAATACATCCTGATGGAACGCTTCGCCGAAGACGCCAGCCTGCTGGAAAAGCTGCGCACCTACCTGAAGCAGGAAGCCATCCTCAGCGCCCGCGTGATCGCCGGCAAAGAGGAAGAAGGCGCCAAGTTCCGCGACTACTTCGAACACGACGAACCGCTCAAGAGCATGCCGTCCCACCGCGCCCTGGCGATTTTCCGCGGCCGCAACGAAGGTATTCTCAGCTCCGCGCTGAAAGTCGGCGACGAACTGCCGGGCACCATGCACCCGTGCGAAGGCATGATCGGTCAACAATTCGGCATCCAGAATCAGAACCGTCCTGCGGACAAGTGGCTCGGTGAAGTCGTGCGCTGGACCTGGAAGGTCAAGCTCTACACCCACCTGGAAACCGACCTGCTCGGCGAGTTGCGCGACGGCGCCGAAACCGAAGCGATCAACGTCTTCGCCCACAACCTGCACGACCTGCTGCTGGCCGCACCGGCCGGCCCGCGTGCCACCCTGGGCCTCGACCCGGGCCTGCGCACCGGCTGCAAGGTCGCCGTGGTCGACTCGACCGGCAAGCTGCTGGACCACGCCACCGTGTATCCGCACGTGCCCCACAACAAGTGGGACCAGACCCTCGCGATCCTCGCCGCCCTGTGCGCCAAGCACGCGGTGGACCTGATCGCCATCGGCAACGGCACCGCCAGCCGTGAAACCGACAAACTGGCCGCCGAACTGATCAAAAAATACCCAGCCATGAAGATGACCAAGGTCATGGTCTCCGAGGCGGGCGCTTCGGTGTACTCGGCGTCGGAACTGGCTTCCAAGGAATTCCCGGACCTCGACGTGTCGATCCGTGGCGCGGTGTCCATCGCCCGTCGCCTGCAAGACCCACTGGCCGAACTGGTGAAAATCGACCCGAAATCCATCGGCGTCGGCCAATACCAGCACGATGTGTCGCAGCTGAAACTGGCACGCGGCCTGGATGCGGTGGTGGAAGACTGCGTGAACGCCGTGGGCGTGGACGTGAACACCGCCTCCGTCGCGCTGCTGGCGCGGATCTCCGGCCTCAACGCGACCCTGGCGCAGAACATCGTGACCCACCGCGACGAAAACGGTGCGTTCAAGACCCGCGCCGCGCTGAAAAAAGTCGCACGCCTGGGTGAAAAAACCTTCGAACAGGCCGCCGGCTTCCTGCGTGTGATGAACGGCGACAACCCGCTGGACGCCTCGGCGGTCCACCCGGAAGCCTACCCGCTGGTGCAACGCATCGCCGCCGAGACCGACCGCGACATCCGCTCGCTGATCGGCGACGCCGCGTTCCTCAAGCGCCTGGACCCGAAGAAGTACACCGACGAGACCTTCGGCGTGCCGACCATCACCGACATCCTGCAAGAGCTGGAAAAACCCGGGCGCGACCCGCGTCCCGAGTTCAAGACCGCCGAGTTCCAGGACGGCGTCGAAGACCTCAAGGACCTGCAACTGGGCATGATCCTCGAAGGCGTGGTGACCAACGTGACCAACTTCGGCGCCTTTGTGGACATCGGCGTGCATCAGGACGGTTTGGTGCATATCTCCGCGCTTTCGGAGAAGTTCATCAAAGACCCGCGCGAAGCGGTGAAGGCCGGTGATGTGGTCAAGGTCAAGGTCATGGAAGTCGACATCCCGCGCAAGCGCGTCGGCCTGTCGATGCGTATGAGCGACACCCCCGGCGAGAAAATCGACGGTGCCCGTGGCGCCCGCCCAGGCTCGGCGCCGCGCCAGTCGCAAAACAACGCGCCACGCAAGGAAACCGCGACCGCAGCGCCGAGCAACAACGCCATGGCCTCGCTGTTCGCCAACGCCAAACAGTTGAAGAAACGCTGATGGAGATTCCGGCCGGCTTGACCCAAAGCGCGTTCAGCGAACTGATCGGCTGCCGCCTGCAACGCCTGGAGCAGGGCGTTGCCGAGGTGGCCCTGAGCCTGGAGCCGCAACTGCGTAACCGCGCAGGCAAGCTGCATGGCGGGGCGATTTTCAGCCTGGTCGACATCACCATGGGGCTGGCCTGTTCCAGCGCCCACGGGTTCGACCAGCAGAGCGCGACCATCGAATGCAAAATCAACTACATCCGCGCGGTGGAAAACGGCGAGGTGCTGTGTACCGCGCGAGTGATTCACCCCGGGCGGCGCACGTTGGTGGTCGAAGCCGACGTGTACCAGGGTGAAAGACTTGTCGCAAAAGCGCAGGGCACCTTCGCTGTCCTATAGCTCCCCGCCCTCGATTTGAGTTAATTTCGGCGCTGCGATAACAGCGTCGGAATTTTCTTGCTGCGCTACAGCCCAATTCATGGAGTGATGTAGGCTTTTTCAAAGCGGGTCAAATCGACTCAAAACCAGGCGATCACGCCAGTTTTAACTTCACCCTTGTAGACCGTCCTGCCCACCCCCATATTGGGGCGACTGACGCGTGAAGGAATCCAACTTGAGCGAACTTCTCAACCGCCGCCTGGCCCTGCTCGGCAAGCGCGAACACCTCTCCCTGCTGGAGCATTGCTTGCACGGCATCGAGCGCGAATGCCTGCGTGTCACCCATGAAGGTCGCCTGGCGCAGACGCCGCATCCCGAAGCCCTGGGCGCCGCGCTGACCCACGAACAGATCACCACCGACTACTCGGAATCGTTGCTGGAGTTCATCACCCCAGCCCTGCCCAACCCGGCCGATACCCTGAGCAGCCTGGACAAGATCCATCGCTTTGCCTACAGCAAGCTCGGCAGCGAATACCTGTGGAGCCCCTCGATGCCGTGCCCGTTGCCGGCCGAGGAAGACATTCCGATTGCCTACTACGGCACCTCCAATATCGGACAGCTCAAGTACGTGTATCGCAAGGGCCTGGCCCTGCGTTACGGCAAGACCATGCAGTGCATTGCCGGCATCCACTACAACTTTTCCCTGCCGGAAAAATTGTGGCCGCTGCTCAAGGAAAGCGAAGGCTTCGTCGGCACCGACCGCGACTATCAGTCCGACGCCTATATCGCCCTGATCCGTAACTTCCGCCGCAACAGCTGGCTGCTGATGTACCTGTTCGGTGCCTCGCCGGCGCTGGACGCAGGCTTCCTGCGCGGCCGTTCGCACCAGTTGGACGTGCTGGATGCCGACACCTTGTACCTGCCGTATGCCACCAGCCTGCGCATGAGCGACCTGGGTTACCAGAGCAACGCCCAGGCCGGCCTGACGCCGTGCTACAACGATTTGGCCAGCTACACCGACAGCCTGCGCGAAGCGGTGGCAACGCCCTACGCGCCTTATGTCGAAGTCGGCACCCACAAGGATGGAGAGTGGGTGCAGCTCAACACCAACATCCTGCAGATCGAAAACGAGTACTACTCCAACATCCGCCCCAAGCGCGTGACCTACACCGGCGAGCGGCCGATCCAGGCGCTGATGGCCCGTGGCATCCAGTACATCGAAGTGCGCTGCCTGGACATCAACCCGTTCCTGCCGATGGGCATCGACCTGCAAGAGTCGCGCTTCCTCGACGCGTTCCTGCTGTATTGCGCGATGAACGACAGCCCGCTGTTCGCCGACAACGAGTGCGGCAACGCCACCTCGAACTTCCTCAGCGTGGTCAAGGAAGGCCGGCGTCCGGGCCTGCAACTGCAGCGCAAGGGCCAGGCGGTGGACATGAAGGAATGGGCCACCGAGCTGCTGGAGCAGATCGCGCCGCTGGCGGCCCTGCTCGATCAGAGCCACGGCATCGAGGAACACCGCCAGGCACTGGACGCCCAGTTGGCCAAGGTCAACGACCCGTCCCTGACGCCATCGGCCCAGGTGTTGGCCGCGATGGCCGAGCGCAAGGAAAGTTTCGCCCAGTTCTCCCTGCACCAGAGCGAGGTGCATGCCGAGTATTTCCGCAGCGAACCGTTGCCCGCCGAAGAGCAGGCGCACTTTGAAGAACTGGCACGTAAGTCGCTGGCGCAACAGGCGGAGCTGGAGCAGAACGAAGTGGGCGATTTCGATGTGTTCGTCGGCTCGTACCAGGCCAGCATCCTGGCCATCAGCAACTAAAAAACGAACTCACTCCCCCAGGGAAATGAGCTTCATGTGGGAGGGGGCTTGCCCCCGATAGCAGTCCTCAGTTAACTGATCAGTGACTGACCCACCGCTATCGGGAGCAAGCTCCCTCCCACATTTGCCCTCACTGGGATGAAGAATCCCGCCCACCCTTCTCCTCATAAGCTAATTCGAAAAAGTTATTTATTTTCGCATTCTTAGATCATTTAGTCTCCTCACACGCCGACACTCGGCCGCCTGATTGAGGAGCTTCCCCTTGAAACTGCATTCCCCTCTCCGCCTCTTGGCGGCATTGTCCCTGGCCGGTGCCAGCCTGTTCGCCCAGGCGGCGGACGTGACCATCGCCTACCAGACCACCGTGGACCCGGCGAAAGTCGCCCAGGCCGACGGCGCGTATGAAAAAGCCACGAACGCCAAGATCGACTGGCGCAAATTCGACAACGGTTCCGACATCATCGCCGCCATCGCGTCCGGCGATGTGCAGATCGGCTACCTCGGTTCCAGCCCGCTGACCGCCGCCATCACCCGTAAAGTGCCGGTGCAGACCTTCCTCGTCGCCACCCAGATCGGCGGTGCCGAAGCCCTGGTGGCGCGCAACGGTTCGGGGATCAATGGCCCGCAGGACCTGATCGGTAAAAAAGTCGCCGTGCCCTTCGTATCCACCGGCCACTACAGCCTGCTGGCCGCGCTGAAGCACTGGAACATCGACCCGGCGAAAGTGACCATCCTCAACCTCGCGCCGCCGGCCATCATCGCCGCCTGGAAGCGCGGCGATATCGACGCCACCTACGTATGGGACCCGGCCCTGGGCGTGGCCAAGGAAAACGGCAAGGTGCTGATCACTTCCGGCGAGCTGGCCACGTTCGGCGCGCCGACCTTCGACGCGTGGATCGTGCGTAAGGACTTCGCCGAGAAGCATCCGGAAATCGTCAGCGCTTTCGCCAAAGTCACCCTGGATGCCTACGCCGCGTACCGCAAAGACCCACAAGCCTGGCTCGCCGACAAAAGCAACGTCGACAAGCTGGTGAAACTCTCCGGGGCCAAGGCCAGCGACATCCCCGCGCTGCTGCAAGGCAACGTCTACCCGCTGGCCGCTGAGCAGGTGACCCTGCTGGGCGCGCCGACCATCAAGGCGGTAACCGACACCGCGGCATTCCTCAAGGAACAAGGCAAGGTCGAGGCGGTGCTGCCGGATTACGCCCCTTACATCAGCGCCAAGTTCATCACCCACTGATCAGGAGTTCATCGCGATGGCCTTGCTACAACTGGAGCGCATCAGCGCACGGTACCCAGGCGCCACAGAACCGGTACTGTCTGATATTTCACTCGAACTTGGGCCCCGGCAATTGCTGGTGGCCCTCGGCCCGTCCGGCAGTGGCAAGACTTCGCTGTTGAACCTGATTGCCGGTTTTGTCGAGCCCTCTGCCGGGCGCATCAGCCTCGATGGCGTGCCAGTCAAAGGCCCGAGCGCCGAACGCGGCGTGGTGTTCCAGGACGATGCCCTGCTGCCCTGGCAGGACGTGCTGGCCAATGTCGGCTTCGGCCTGGAGCTGGCCGGCGTGAGCAAGGCGCAACGCGAAGTGCGCGCCCGGGAAATGCTCGCGCTGGTGGGCCTGGCCGGTTTCGACAGCCGGCGCATCTGGCAACTGTCCGGCGGCCAGAAGCAACGCGTCGGCCTGGCCCGCGCCCTGGCGGCGGCCCCGCGTGTACTGCTGATGGACGAACCCTTCGGCGCCCTCGATGCATTCACCCGCGAACAGATGCAGGAGCTGCTGCTGCAAGTCTGGCGGCGCACGGCCAAGCCGGTGTTCCTGATTACCCATGACATCGAAGAAGCGGTGTTCCTTGCCACCGATCTGATCCTGCTGGCGCCCAACCCCGGTCAGATCGTCGAGCGCCTGCACCTGGATTTCGGTCAACGTTATGCGGCCGGCGAGTCGGCGCGAGCGATCAAATCTGACCCGCGCTTTATCGAAACCCGCGAACACGTGCTGGGCAAAGTGTTCTCCCAACGGCAGGTGTCCGCATGAGCAGCTACGAACTTCCCGCCACGGTCGCCAAGCCGGTGGCGCGCACCGTTATCCCGCTGCGGCGCAGCCTGAGTACGCGTTGGATCAGCCTGTTGACGCTGGTTGCCTTGCTGGTGATCTGGTGGGCGGTGACCGCCAGCGGACTGATCGAACCATTGTTCCTGCCGCCACCGTCCGCCGTGCTGCAAAAAGGCTGGTTGCTGGCGACCACGGGCTATATGGATTCCACCTTGTGGCAGCACCTCGGCGCGAGCCTCGAACGCATCGGCCTGGGCCTGGGCTTTGCGGTGCTGACCGCGGTCCCGGTGGGGATTGCCATCGGCTCGAACCGTATCGCACGGGGCATTCTCGACCCGTTGATCGAGTTCTACCGGCCGATTCCACCCCTGGCTTACCTGCCGCTGATCGTGATCTGGTGCGGCATCGGTGAGCTGTCCAAAGTGCTGCTGATCTACCTGGCGATCTTTGCCCCGATTGCCATCGCGACCGCGACCGGCGTGCGTACCGTCGACCCGGCCAAGCTGCGCGCCGCGCAGTCGCTGGGGGCCACGCGCGCCCAGCTGATTCGCCACGTGATCCTGCCGAGCGCGCTGCCCGACATCCTCACCGGCGTGCGTATCGGGCTGGGAGTTGGCTGGTCGACCTTGGTCGCCGCCGAGCTGATCGCCGCCACCAGCGGCCTGGGCTTCATGGTGCAGTCGGCGGCGCAGTTCCTGGTCACCGATGTCGTGGTGCTGGGGATTCTGGTGATCGCACTGATCGCCTTCGCCATGGAAATGGGCCTGCGGGCCCTGCAGCGTAAATGGGTGCCGTGGCATGGCCAGGCACACTGAGTGATGAGAACCCAATGAGCAGCCTGACCGTTACCCCATTAAGCACCGCCCTCGGCGCGCAGATCAGTGGCGTCGATATCACTCAACCGCTGAGCCCCGAACAGCGCGACGCCATCGAACAGGCGTTGCTCACTCATTCGGTGGTGTTTTTCCGCGACCAGCCGCTCACGCCGCAGCAACAAGCACGCTTCGCGGCGAACTTCGGCGATCTGCACATTCATCCGATCTACCCCAACGTGCCGGAACAGCCCGAAGTGCTGATCCTCGACACCGCCGTCACCGACGTGCGCGACAACGCCGTGTGGCACACCGACGTGACCTTCCTGCCCACCCCGGCCCTCGGCGCGGTGCTGAGTGCCAAGCAACTGCCGGCGTTTGGCGGCGACACGCTGTGGGCCAGCGGGATTGCCGCGTATGCGGCCCTGTCCGAGCCGCTGAAGAGGCTGCTCGACGGGCTCACCGCCACGCACGACTTCACCAAGTCCTTCCCGCTGGAGCGTTTTGGCAACACTGCCGAAGACCTGGCGCGCTGGGAAGAAACCCGCAAGAAGAACCCGCCGCTGTCGCACCCGGTGGTACGCACCCACCCGGTGAGTGGGCGCAAGTCGCTGTTTGTCAGCGAGGGCTTCACCACCAGAATCAACGAGCTGGAAGCGGCGGAAAGCGAGGCGATCTTGAAGCTGCTGTTCGCCCACGCGACACGCCCGGAGTTCACGATTCGCTGGCGCTGGCGGGAGAATGACGTGGCGTTCTGGGATAACCGCATCACCCAGCATTACGCGGTGGACGACTACCGGCCACAGCGGCGGGTGATGCACCGGGCGACGATTCTCGGCGATGTGCCGTTCTGAGCCGAACACGACAGTCGCCACACTGAAGACAAAATGTGGGAGGGGGCTTGCCCCCGATGGCGCTGTATCAGTCAATGCATGTACTGACTGACCCACCGCCATCGGGGGCAAGCCCCCTCCCACATTGACCGGGTCGTGCCGGGTTATTCAGCCGTCGATGGCTTTTCCCACAGGTTGATCCCGCCTTCCAACGCGAACCGATCGATCTCCGCCAGTTCTTCGGCGGTGAAGCTCAAGTTCTTCAGCGCCCCGACGTTTTCAATGATCTGCTCCGGCCGGCTCGCGCCGATCAGCGCACTGGTTACCCGTGGGTCACGCAGGGTCCAGGCCAGAGCCAGTTGGGCCAGGCTTTGGCCACGGCGCTTGGCGATTTCATTCAGCGCGCGCACGTGAGCGAGGTTGGCTTCGGACAAGTGCTTGGCCTGCAACGAACCGCCGCCGGGGCGATTGACCCGTGCATCGGCCGGCACGCCATTGAGGTACTTGTCGGTCAGCAGCCCCTGGGCCAACGGCGTGAACGCGATCACCCCGGCGCCGAGGGCTTCGGTGGTGTCGAGCAGGTCTTTTTCCACCCAGCGGTTGAGCAGGTTGTAGGCCGGCTGATGGATCAGCAGCGGGACTTTCCACTCGTTGAGCAAGGCGGCGATTTCGCGGGTTTTCACCCCGGAGTAGGAAGAAATACCGATGTACAACGCCTTGCCTTGCTGCACGGCGGTGGCGAGGGCGCTGGCGGTTTCTTCCAGGGGGGTGTCGGCGTCGAAGCGGTGCGAGTAGAAAATATCCACATAGTCGACGCCCAGGCGCTGCAGGCTCTGGTCCAGGCTCGCCAGGATGTATTTGCGCGAACCGCCGCCCTGGCCATAAGGGCCGGGCCACATGTCCCAACCGGCCTTGCTGGAGATGATCAATTCGTCGCGGTAATGCTTGAAGTCTTCGCGCAGCAAACGCCCGAAGTTGATCTCGGCGCTGCCATAGGGCGGGCCGTAGTTGTTGGCCAGGTCGAAGTGGTTGATCCCCAGGTCGAACGCGGTGCGCAGCAGGGCGCGCTGGGTGTCGATCGGGGTGCTGTCGCCAAAGTTGTGCCACAGCCCCAGGGACAGTGCCGGCAGCACCAAGCCACTGCGGCCGACGCGGCGATACGGAATAGATTCGTAGCGGTTTTCGGCAGCGATATAAGTCATCGAATCCTCTCTTGGACGGGGGCAAATAAGGCCTGGGAATAAGCCTATTCCCAGGCCTTTTAAGCAGCTGAATCGCTTAACGTTGCCTTTCCGTTTTACAGCAAACTCCTACCAGAGTGGAACGACATAGCTGACATAAAAGCGGTTTTCATCCTGCACAGTGGCACCGGTAATGTCTGGGCTGGCGTGGGCGTTTTTCCAGGTCACGCCCAGGCCCTTGAGGGTGCCGGTCGGCACTTGGTAGGCCACGGCAACGTTGCGTTCCCATTCGCTGGTAGTGCCTTGTGCGGTGCGGATGTCATCGCCGTGGGCATAGGCGGCGGAGAACGTCAGGCCGTTGAGGCCCAGTTTGCCGAAGTCATATTTGTATTGCGCCAGCCAGGTGCGTTCGCCGGCGTGCTGGAATTTGTTCAACTGCATGTTGGTCAGCGCCGGGGTGTCGGCACCCGAGCCGGGGCCCTGGCGGCTGTCGCCGCTGTTAAGGCCGGAATCCAGGTAGGGGAAGTCGCTGCTGCCGCTGTTTTTCTGGATGCCGAGGCCGACGGTATGACCTTCCAGGCTGTAGCTTTCCAACAGGCTGACGGTGGACTGGTTGATGCGGCCCTTGTTCACGCCATCGCCATAGACCCCCGCCGCGGCATAATCCTTGTCGCCATCGGCGTTACCGCCCACCCCCAGGCTGCGGAACATACGCACATCGGTGTCGATTGCACCGACCGACAACGCGTCATGGCGCTTGGCACCGAGGAAGAACTGTTGGTAGTAATCCTCAAGGTTGGAATACCACAGGCTGACGGTGGTGCCCGGCAAGCCGGTGTAGTCGGCACCACCGAAGAGGAAGCGGTCGCTTTCCTTGGTGCCGCCCGCGGTGATCATGCCCTGGTCGCCGGTTTCATTGCGGATCTTGGTCTTGAAGATATCGCCACCAGTGAAGGTGAAGTCGCTGAGGTCCTTGGAGACCAGTTGCACACCGGTGTTGGTCTGCTGGTACAGGCGGCCGTCGGTGTTGGCCAGCACCGGGTTGTTGCCATACAGCGTACCGACCCGCAGTTCATCCTTGGCGAAGCGCATTTTGAACGTTGGGCTCAGCACGCCGAACTGGTCAGCGGATTTACCGTCGTCCAGCGGGAACATGCTGCCGGGGTAGCGGCCCTGGTGATTCTTGTCATTGAGGTCGCCGCCGGAGTCCAGTTTCAAACCGTAAAACGCCTGCAAGTCGAGGCCGAAACCCACGGGGCCTTCGGTGTAGCCGGACTTGAAGTTGAACTCGAAACCCTGGCCCCAATCGCGAATGCTGTGGGCCTTGGCATTGCTGCCGACCACGTCACGCCCCTGCTGGTTGAGATAGCGGTTGAGCAGGGTCACATCGGCGTGGCTGTCATCGATAAAATCGGCATGGGCGGACAGCATAAAGCTCGCCATGGCGACACCGACCATGGGGCTTAATAACGTCTTCATTGTTACCGGTCTCCGTCACTGTTCTGAAATGAAAGCGTCAAACGCTTCACACAATTACGCAGTGGCTAGATGACAGTTGCGCGTCAAAACGCGGCGGGGGCACATGAAATTAAGTTTAAGAAAGCCCCGTAATAGAGGCTTTGCGTGGGGGTAAAGCGCGCCCTGCCCACGCGGGAGCAGGGCCTGGAACATCAACGCACCAAGTGCAGGAACTGCAGGTGGCGCTCGTACTGGTCGAGAATATCGTTGATGACCTGCTCCTTGGTATAGCCCACCAGATCGTAGTCCTGGCTGCCCTCGCTCAAGTGGACTTCGGCCCGGTAGTAGCGACGGTTGTTGAGCTCCTTGGAACCCATGCCGCCACGGGCAAACGACGGTGTGAAGTACCCGCGCATTTGTACCTGATAAACGAACGGGTGCTCTTCACCATGGCCGATTTCCAGGCTGACGCTGTCGTTGGACGGGTCAGGCTGGGTCACCACATTCAGGCCCTTCTCGACGAACACGGCGGTCACTTCTTCAATCGCCGGGCGTACCGTCGACTCAAGGAAGCGGTACACCTCATCGCGCGACGGGAAATGCACCGCCTGGCTCAAACGCTGGCGCCAGCCGCCACGGCCCTTGCGCGCCGCGGACACCGGGGCCAACGAATGCAGTTGGGCGATCTGCTTCTGCGATTCGAGGTAGAAGGCTTTGTGCAGCCCCCACATCATCAGCAGCAGGATCAACGAGAACGGCAACGAGGTCAGCACCACCGCCGATTTCAGCGAATCGATACTGCCGGCAAACAGCAAGGCACTGGTCACCAGCGCGGTCATCGCGCCCCAGAACACCCGCAGCCACTTCGGCCCGTCTTCATCGGCGTTGCCGCCTTTGGATGACAGCGTGGACAGCACCACGGTGCCGGAGTCGGCGGATGTGACGAAGAACACGAAGCTGATAAACACCGTGACCGCGATCACCGTCTTGCTCCACGGGTAGGTTTCCAGCAGCAGGTAGAGGCTCATCGACGGGTCATCGATGGCCGACTGGCCGAGCGCCGTCATCCCGTGATTGAGCACCTGGTCGATGGCGCTGTTGCCGAAGATCGACATCCACGCCAGGGTGAAACCCAGCGGGATCAGCAGCACGCCAAACACGAATTCGCGGATGGTGCGGCCACGGGAAATACGCGCGATAAACAGGCCCACGAACGGCGACCAGGCAATCCACCAGGCCCAGTAGAAGACGGTCCAGCCACCCAGCCAGTCGCTTGGCTTGTCGTAGGCGTAGACGTCGAAACTCTTGGTCGGCAGTGCGCCGAGGTAGTCGCCGATGTTCTGGATCAGGGTGTTGAGCAAGTGCTGGGTGGGCCCGGCGAACAACACGAACAGCAGCAGCGCACAGGCCAGCAGCATGTTGATGTCGGACATCACGCGCACGCCCTTGTCCACGCCGGCCACCGCCACCAGGATCGCCGCCCCCATCATCAGGGTGATCAGGCCGACCTGGATCCACTGGGTGTGGGCAATGCCAAACAGGTAATCCAACCCGGCGTTGAGGTGCAGCACACCGAAGCCCATGTCGGCACCGAGGCCGAACACCGTGGCGATGATGCCGAAGCCGTCCACCGCGTAGCCGATCGGGCCGTTGATGCGCTTGCCGATCAGCGGGTACAGCGCCGAACGCAACGCCAGCGGCAGGTTATGCCGGTAGGCGAAGTACGCGAGGGCCATGCCGACAAAGGCGAACACGCCCCAGCCATGCAGGCCCCAGTGCAGAAACAGGATCTGCATGGCCTGGCGCGCGGCATCGGCGTTCATCGCCGCGCCCTGGGGCGGTTGCACCAGGTGCGTCAGCGGCTCGGAGACGCAAAAGAAAAACAGCGTGATGCTGATCCCTGCGGCGAACAGCATGCCGGCCCAGGACAGGTAACTGAACTCGGGCTCGTCGTGGTCGGCACCGAGTTTTATCTTGCCGTAGCCCGATAGCGCGGTGACCACCACGAAGACCAGATACAGAGTCATCGCGAGCATGTAGTACCAGCCGACCGTATTGGCCGCCCAGTTTTGCGCCGCCAGCAGCCAGGCACCGGCCTGTTGCGGGATGGCGATGACGGTGATGCCGAACAGCAGGATGAAGCTTGCGGCGAAATAGAACACGGGCGCATTCATACGCACCAAACCGCTGGGTGGGGTGGTCGATGCACTCATGAACGATGCACCCCTGAGGTGTGAGATGTGGCTGTGAATAACGGACTCAGCAAAGGTAAGCCTCCTGTTGTGAGCGGGCAGCGAACCACCGATTTAACTTGAACGAACGTTCAAGTTAAACATGGATAGGCGGTTTTGGACTAATCGCAGGGCTGAGTGGTAGGTGATTCCTACACTAGCTCAAGGACTGGTATGACGCCTGGGCGAGGCAAATCGTTCAGCGGTTGCCGACTGAAATACCGCTCACATTTGAAATACAGTCAACCTGTGGGAGGGGGCTTGCCCCCGATAGCGGTGGGTCAGCCAGCACATGCATTGAGCGGCCCACCGCTATCGGGAGCAAGCTCCCTCCCACAAGTTTGTGTGTGATCTTTTGGGTGCCGTCGTCATGCTGATAAATTGAACATGGATGAGCCGCAAGGCTGAGGGGTAGGTGATTGAACGAGGCAAATCATCCAGCGGTTGCAGGCTCAAATACGGTTCACATTTGAAACGCAGTCACCCTGTGGGAGGGGGCTTGCCCCCGATAGCGGTGGGTCAGCCAGCACATGCATTGAGCGGCCCACCGCTATCGGGAGCAAGCTCCCTCCCACAGGTTTGTGTGTGATGTTTAAGGGCGTGCGCTACTTTTGGGTGCCGTCGTCATGCTGCAGATTCGCCTGCGTGATGTTCGCCCCCACCGGTACGCTGCGGGTCAGCCACACGTTGCCGCCAATGGTCGAGCCCTTGCCGATGGTGATCCGCCCGAGGATCGTCGCCCCGGCATAGATCACCACGTCGTCCTCGACGATCGGATGGCGTGGATGGCCTTTCTGCAACTGCCCGTCCTCATCCGCCGGGAAGCGCTTGGCGCCCAACGTCACCGCCTGATAGATACGCACGCGCTCGCCGATGATCGCGGTTTCGCCAATCACCACACCCGTGCCGTGGTCGATAAAGAAACTCGGGCCGATCTGCGCGCCGGGGTGTATGTCGATGCCGGTGGCCGAGTGGGCGATCTCCGCGCTGATACGCGCCAACAACGGCAGGCCGGCGCGGTACAGATGGTGGGCCAGGCGATGGTGAATCACCGCCAGTATCCCCGGATAGCACAGCAGCACTTCATCCACACTGCGCGCAGCCGGGTCGCCGTGGTAGGCGGCCAGCACATCGGTGTCCAACAGGCTGCGCAGGGACGGCAAGGCCAGGGCGAAATCCTGGATCAGGCGGATGGCGCGGGCGTCGACCTCGCTGTCATCCTGGCCGCTCTGGCGCGCGGCGTAGCGCAGTTCCAGGCGCGCTTGGCCGAGCAAAGCATTCAAGGCGACGTCGAGGGTGTGGCCGACGTAGAAATCTTCACTTTCCTCACGCAGGTCCACCGGCCCCAGGCGCATCGGAAACAGCGCGCCGCACAGCGCTTCGAGGATCTGCGCCACGGCATCGCGCGAAGGCAGCTCACGACCGCCGTGCTCGCCACTCATGCGGCCATTGCGTGCTCGCCACTGGTCCCGCGCGCTGCGCAGTTGGCTGACAATGGTGGGTAATTGCCAATGACTGGAACGCTCACTCACGGTATTCACTCCTGACAAAATGGCCATCACTTTACGATAGGCACCCCGGCTGCTCTTAAGAACCAATGGTGCAATGCTAAGAACCATCAAGCATAAACGATTGGCGGTTGCCCGATGAAAAGTGCCTGCCTATAGTCGCCCCATCACTTAGCAACCGTGCGTAGCCATGATCAAACAACAGCTCGACCGTTTTAACCGCCTGGAACTGCTGGGCGGCGCCACTGCCCTGGAAAAACTCGAGCGGCTGTCGACCTGGCTGGGCAGGGACATCTACGTCAAGCGCGACGACACCACACCGCTGGCCATGGGCGGCAACAAGCTGCGCAAACTCGAATACCTGGCGGCCGATGCCATCGCCCAGGGCGCCGATACCCTGGTGACCGCCGGGGCCATCCAGTCCAACCACGTGCGCCAGACCGCCGCGCTGGCCGCCAAGCTGGGCCTGGGCTGCGTCGCCCTGCTGGAGAACCCCACCGGCACCGAAGACCCCAACTACCTCGGCAACGGCAACCGTCTGCTGCTGGACCTGTTCGACGCCAAGGTCGAGTTGGTAGAGAACCTCGACAACGCCGACGACCAGCTCAACGCCCTCGCCGATCGCCTGCGCAGCAACGGCAAGAAGCCGTACCTGGTGCCCATCGGCGGTTCCAACGCGCTCGGCGCCCTGGGTTATGTGCGGGCCGGGCTGGAACTGGCCGCGCAGATCGAAGACAGCGGTCTGGAATTCGCCGCCGTGGTCTTGGCCTCGGGCAGTGCGGGCACCCACAGCGGCCTGGCCCTGGCGTTGAGCGAAGTGCTGCCGAACTTGCCGGTCGTCGGCGTTACCGTGTCGCGCACCGACGAAGCCCAACGCCCGAAAGTGCAGGGCCTGGCCGAGCGCACCGCCGCGTTGCTCGGTGTGGACATCCCCGAGGCCTTCAAGGTGATCCTGTGGGACGAATACTTCGGCCCGCGTTATGGTGAACCGAACGCCGGCACCCTTTCAGCGGTCAAGCTATTGGCGAGCCAGGAAGGCTTGCTGCTGGACCCGGTCTACACTGGCAAGGCCATGGCCGGCTTGCTGGACGGTATCGGGCGTCAGCGCTTTGAGGATGGCCCGATCATTTTCCTGCATACCGGTGGGGCGCCGGCGTTGTTTGCTTACAACGCCGTATTTAACTGAATAAACAGGGATCAACATGTGGGAGGGGGCTTGCCCCCGATAGCGGTGGGTCAGTGATACATGCATAAGCTGACACGGCCCTATCGGGGGCAAGCCCCCTCCCACATTGGATCAAGTGCATATTCAAAAATAGAATATCAATTTAGATTTATATTATTTTCAAGTCTTAAAAACCGGCTTTATCATCGCGCCGTAGGCGAAGACGCGCTACGCGCTTTAAGGCAGGATACGTCTACCGCGTCACCTGCTTCGCTCAACATAACAACACAGGGGCTCTTCATGACTATTTCTGTATTCCGTCGCACATTGCTGGTCGGCACACTGGGCCTGGCCCTCGGCGCTGGTTGGTTGGGCCAGGCCGTGGCCGGCGAACAGTTGGGCAACATCAAGAAAGCCGGTGAGATCAAGATCGGTCTCGAAGGCACTTACCCACCGTTCAGCTTTGTCGACGAAAGCGGCAAGCTCAGCGGTTTCGAGGTCGAGCTGTCGGAGGCGCTGGCCAAGGAGCTGGGCGTCAAGGTCAAACTGCAGGCCACGCCATGGGACGGCATCCTCGCCGCCCTGGAATCCAAGCGCCTGGATGCGGTCGTCAACCAAGTGACCATCTCCGAAGAGCGCAAGAAGAAGTACGACTTCTCCAAGCCTTATACCGTCTCCGGCATACAGGCCCTGACCCTGGCCAAAAACGTCGACACCATCAAGACCGCCGACGACCTGGCCGGCAAGAAAGTCGGCGTGGGCCTGGGCACCAACTACGAACAATGGCTCAAGGACAATCAGCCCAAAGCCATCATCAAGACCTACAACGATGACCCTACCAAGTTCCAGGACCTGCGCATCGGCCGCATCGACGCGATTCTGATCGACCGCCTCGCCGCACTCGAATACGCCAAGAAAGCCAAGGACACTGCCGCCGCCGGCGACGCCTTCTCCCGCCAGGAAGCCGGTATTGCCCTGCGCAAAGGCGAGCCGGAATTGCTCGAGGCCGTGAACAAGGCGCTCGACAAACTGCGCGCCGACGGCACCTTGAAAAAGCTGTCCGAGAAGTACTTCAACGCTGACGTCACTCAATAATGGAAGCAGGTTTCCAACTCGCGCTGGACTCCGCGCCCTTTCTGCTCAAGGGCGCGTATTTCACGGTAATCCTCAGCCTCGGCGGGATGTTTTTCGGCTTGCTGCTGGGCTTCGGCCTGGCCTTGATGCGCCTGTCGCGCTTCATGCTGCTGCGCGGCGTCGCTCGCGTCTACGTGTCGTTCTTTCGCGGCACGCCCCTGCTGGTGCAACTGTTCCTGATCTACTACGGCTTGCCGCAAGTGGGCATCGAGCTGGACCCGATCCCGGCCGCCATGATCGGCTTCTCGCTGAACATGGCCGCCTACGCCTGTGAAATCCTGCGTGCCGCCATCGCGTCCATCGAGCGCGGCCAGTGGGAAGCCGCGGCCAGTATCGGCATGACCCGCGCGCAGACCCTGCGTCGGGCCATCCTGCCGCAAGCGATGCGTACCGCGTTGCCGCCGCTGGGCAACAGCTTTATTTCGCTGGTCAAGGACACCGCGCTGGCAGCCACCATCCAGGTGCCCGAGCTGTTCCGCCAGGCGCAACTGGTGTCGGCGCGCACCTTCGAAATCTTCACCATGTATCTGTCCGCCGCCCTGATCTACTGGGTCCTGGCAAGCATCCTGGCGCATTTTCAAAATCGTCTGGAAGACCGGGTCAACCGGCATGACCTGGAGTCTTGAAGCATGATCGTGGTTGAAAAACTGACCAAACAATTCAACGGCCAGGTGGTGCTCAACGGCATCGACCTGGAGGTCAAGGAAGGCGAAGTCGTCGCCATCATCGGCCCCAGCGGCTCCGGCAAGACCACGTTCCTGCGCTGCCTGAACTTCCTCGAAACCCCCACCAGCGGTCGCATCAAGGTCGGTGACATCGAGATCGACAGCAGCAAACCGCTCAACCAGCAACAGGGCCTGGTGCGGCGTCTGCGCCAGCACGTGGGTTTTGTGTTCCAGAACTTCAACCTGTTCCCGCACCGCACCGCGCTGGAAAACGTCATCGAAGGCCCGACCGTGGTCAAGAAGATGCCCCGTGAGGCCGCGACCGCCCTGGGCCGCACGCTGTTGGCGCGGGTCGGCCTGGCCGGCAAGGAAGACGCCTACCCTCGGCGCCTCTCCGGCGGCCAGCAACAGCGCGTGGCGATTGCCCGGGCGTTGGCCATGGAGCCGGAGGTGATCCTGTTCGACGAACCCACCTCGGCCCTCGACCCGGAACTGGTGGGCGAAGTGCTGGCGACCATTCGCAGCCTGGCCGAAGAAAACCGCACCATGGTGATCGTCACCCACGAAATGAGCTTTGCCCGGGATGTCGCCAACCGGGTGATCTTCTTCGACAAAGGGGTGATCGTGGAGCAAGGCGAGGCCAAGGCGTTGTTCGCCAACCCCAGGGAAGAACGCACGAAACAGTTCCTGAGCAAGTTTCTCGCGCATTGACGCGCGCCCGCCGGCAGCACAACGCGTGTGGGGGAGCCCGCTCCCGCACACGCCCGGCCTGCCTGGGTAAAACAGCCCCTGCGCCACCCCCGAAATTCCCGCGCCCAGTCAGACCGTTCTGAATCTTCCCAAACCCGCCGTTTAGCCTTTTGCCGCCATTGACGCCCTCCGGCCAACGCTCTTATCTAGCGCCCAGAGGATTGGATCCTATCCCGGCTTTTCACTGAATCGTTCCTTTCGGCCCCCGTCGCGTTCCCGCGCCAAGGGTCCGGAACGATTGCTGCTGGCTGCATCAAGGAGATTACTATGACGCGCACCGCAACCCCGGCCCTGCTCACTGCCCCGACCCTGCCCCAGGCACTTGGCAACGGCATCAACGCCCTGGCCGCCACACAGCTGCAAGTCGACATCGCGCCCTACCCCGGCATGGATGAGGGTGACCTGATCGAGCTGTTCTGGAACAACTGCTTTGCCGACTCGCGGCGTATCACCGCGTGCAAGGTCGGCACCGCCACCCAACTGCGGGTGCCGGAAAGCTTTGTGCAGGACGGCCATGCGCGGGTTCACTACCAGGTCATGCAGATCGGCCACGGCCCCGCACGCTCAGCGGTGACCACGGTGCAGGTCAAGACCAACTACCCGGGCGGCCAACCGAGCGCGCTGTACAGCGACGAAAACCAGAACCTCGCCCCTGTGGGCCTGCCCGACATGATTCGTCGCTACGGCGTCAACAGCAGCCAGGTGCGGCGCGGTATTCCGCTGACCATCGAACCCTACCTGAACATGACCCGCGGCGACGCCATCACCCTGCGCTGGGGGGATGCGCGCCTGGACCTGCCGAAAATCCAGGCCCGAGCCGTCGGCATCGCGGTGCAGGTGTGGGTGCCGTCGGCGATCATCATCGAAGCCGGCGACGACAGCCGGCTGGACGTCACGTACTGCATTCTCGATCGGGTGGGCAATAACTCACGCTGGGCGCCGGCCCGCACACTGCGCATCGCCGCCTATGTGCCGGCGACGCCGAAGCGCCCTTCCAGCGCCGCGCAGATCTATCAACCGCGTCGCCCCTGAAGCGTGGGTAACGGCCCTTCTATGCATATTCCTAAAAGTTAGTTTATTTAAATATTTAACACGTTTAGGGTATATAAACCGGACCACCGGACATTCCTGATTGTTTTGTTTCCATTTCATTGAATGCGAGGTCGGTATGGTCAGAATTACCCCGGTGCAGAACGCCAGGGCATTACGTGCAGCCAAGGAGCGGCGCTGATGTCTAACTTGGCTCTAACACCCCCCCAGAGTGATCTGGACGTCGCCCCCCTGCTGTTGCCGGCCGTTGTGCTGCGCAACGATGCCCAAGCGCTGAGCGCGGCCCATGAGTTGGCCCAGGCCGCGCGCGTACAGGCCGCCAAGCGCGACCAGCAGCGCAAGCTGCCCTGGGCGCAGATCGAGCAATTCACCCGCAGTGGGCTGGGCAGTATTTCCATTCCCCGCGAGTACGGCGGCCCGCAGGTGTCGTTCACCACCCTGGCCGAAGTCTTCGCGATCATCAGCGCGGCCGACCCGGCCCTCGGGCAGATCCCGCAAAACCATTTCGGCATCCTGCACCTGCTGCAGGGCGCGGCCACCGAGCGCCAGAAAAAACAGCTGTTCCAGAGCGTGCTCGACGGCTGGCGCATCGGTAACGGCGGCCCGGAGCGCGGCACCAAAAACACCCTGGAGCTCAAGGCGCGGATCAGCGCCGAAGGCGACGGTTATGTGATCAGCGGCCAGAAGTTCTACTCCACCGGCGCCCTGTTCGCCCATTGGGTCGCGGTGAAAGCGCTGAACGACGACGGCAAGCAGGTCATGGCATTTGTGCGCCGTGGCACGCAAGGACTGCGCATCGTCGACGACTGGTCCGGCTTCGGCCAACGCACCACCGCCAGCGGCACCGTGCTGCTCGACCGGGTGCCGGTGGACGCAGAGCTGGTGGTCGAAAACTGGCGCCTTGGCCAAAGCCCGAATATCCAGGGCGCGGTCTCGCAATTGATCCAGGCAGCCATCGACGCCGGCATTGCCCGTGGCGCGCTGGATGACGCCATTGCGTTCGTCCGCGAGCGCTCACGCCCGTGGATCGACGCCAAGGTCGAACGCGCCAGCGATGACCTGTATGTGATCGCCGACATCGGCAAATTGAAGATCGAACTGCACGCCGCCGAAGCCCTGCTGCGCAAGGCCGGCCAGGTGCTGGACCAGGTCAGCGCCGCGCCGATCACCGCGCAGTCCGCCGCACGCGCCTCGATTGCCGTGGCCGAGGCCAAGGTGTTGACCACCGAAGTGTCGCTGCTGGCCAGCGAAAAACTCTTCGAACTGGCCGGCAGCCGCGCCACCCTCGCCGAATTCAACCTCGACCGCCACTGGCGCAATGCCCGGGTCCACACCCTGCACGACCCGGTGCGCTGGAAGTATCACGCGGTGGGCGCTTATCGCCTGAACGGCACATTGCCGGCTCGTCACTCCTGGATCTAACCGCCCAGAACACTTTTTCCACGCGCTTCTGGAGAACACCGATGACTTTATCTACCCACGTCGCGCTCATCACCAGCGACGAACAAGCCCTGATTGTCGCCAGCGACCTGGCTGAAGACCTGCGCCGCGACAGCGCCCAGCGCGACCGCGAGCGCCGCCTGCCGCTGCCCGAACTGGACGTATTTTCGCGCTCCGGCCTGTGGGGCATCAGCGTGCCGAAAGCCTATGGCGGCGCTGGCGTGTCCAACGTCACCCTGGCCAAGGTCATCGCGCTGATCGCCCAGGCCGACGCCTCGCTGGGCCAGATCCCGCAAAACCATTTCTACGCCCTCGAAGTGCTGCGCGTGAACGGCAGCCCCGCGCAGCAACAACGCCTGTACGCCGAGGTGTTGGCCGGCCAGCGCTTCGGCAACGCCCTGGCGGAACTGGGCACCAAGACCGCCCACGACCGCGTGACCCGCCTCACCCGCGACGGCGACGGTTTTCGGATCAATGGCCGCAAGTTCTACGCCACCGGCGCGATCTACGCGCAACGCATCCCGACCTCCGTGGTGGACGAGAACGGCATCCAGCACCTGGCCTTCGTGCCCCGCGACAGCGCGGGCCTGACGGTGATCGACGACTGGAGCGGCTTCGGCCAGCGCACCACCGGCAGCGGTTCGGTGGTGTTCGACAACGTGCGGGTCGCAGCGCACGACGTGCTCCCGTTCCAGAGCGCCTTCGAACGCCCGACCACCGTCGGCCCGCTGGCGCAGATCCTCCACGCCGCCATCGACACCGGCATCGCCCGCGCCGCCTTCGAGGACGCGCTGCACTTTGTACGCACCAAGACCCGCCCGTGGATCGACTCCGGCAGCGACAAGGCCAGCGAAGACCCACTGACGCTGAAGAGCTTCGGCCACTTGAGCATTCGCCTGCACGCCGCCGAAGCCTTGCTGGAGCGCGCGGGCGAGTTTCTCGACCGCGCCCAGGCCGACAGCCACGCCGAGACCGTGGCCGCCGCCTCGATCGCGGTCGCCGAAGCACGCGCCCTGAGTACCGAAATTTCCCTGGCGGCCGGCAGCACCCTGTTCGAACTGGCCGGCAGCCAGGCGACCCTGGCCGAGCACGGCCTCGATCGCCACTGGCGCAACGCCCGCGTGCATACCCTGCACGACCCGGTGCGCTGGAAGTACCACGCGGTGGGTAATTACTACCTCAACGATGAAAAACCGCCACTGCGGGGGACCATCTGAATGGCGAAGAAAAAAATCCTGCTCAATTCCTTCAACATGAACTGCATCGGGCATATCAATCACGGCTTGTGGACGCACCCGCGGGACACGTCCACCCAGTACAAAACCCTCGAGTATTGGACCGACCTGGCGCGAACCCTGGAGCGCGGGCTGTTCGACGGGTTGTTCATTGCCGATATCGTCGGCGTCTACGACGTGTACCAGGACGCCATCGACGTGCCGCTCAAAGAGTCGATCCAACTACCGGTCAACGACCCGTTGCTGCTGCTCTCGGCCATGGCCGCCGTGACCCAACACCTCGGTTTCGGCCTGACCGCCAACCTGACCTACGAGCCGCCGTATCTGTTCGCCCGGCGCATGTCCACCCTCGACCACCTGAGCCGTGGTCGGGTCGGCTGGAACATCGTCACCGGCTACCTCGACAGCGCCGCCAAGGCCATGGGCCTGACCGAACAGGTCGAACATGACCGACGCTACGACCAGGCCGATGAGTATCTGCAGGTGCTCTACAAGCTCTGGGAAGGCAGTTGGGAAGACGACGCCGTGCTCAACGATCCGCAGGCGCGGGTGTATGCGCAGCCGGGCAAGGTGCACAAAGTAGAGCACCACGGTGAGTTCTACCAGGTGGAGGGTTATCACCTGTGCGAACCGTCGCCGCAACGCACACCGCTGCTGTTCCAGGCTGGCACTTCGGCGCGTGGCCTGGTGTTCGCCGGGCGGCATGCCGAGTGCGTGTTCATCAGCGGGCGGGACAAGGCCAGCACCCGGCTCCAGGTGGACAAGGTGCGCGCCAGCGCCGTGGCGGCCGGGCGCAACCCGCACGACATCAAGGTGTTCATGGGCCTCAACGTGATCGTTGGCGCCACTGAGGAACTGGCCTGGGCCAAGCATGCCGAGTACCTGAGCTATGCCAGCGCGGAAGCCGGAGTGGCGCATTTTTCGGCGTCCACGGCGATCGATTTTTCCCAGTACGCCCTCGACGAACCGATCCAGTACGTGAAGAGCAACGCGATCCAGTCCGCCACCCAGCACCTGCAGAACAACGATTGGACCCGCCGCAAATTGCTCGAGCAGCACGCCCTCGGCGGGCGCTATATCACCGTGGTCGGTTCGCCCGAGCAAGTGGCGGACGAGCTGGAATCCTGGGTCGCTGAAACCGGGCTGGATGGCTTCAACCTCACACGCATCGTCACCCCGGAAAGCTATGTGGACTTCATCGACCTGGTGGTGCCGGAGTTGCAGCGGCGTGGGTCGTACAAGACCGCTTACGACACCGGAACGCTGCGGGAAAAAGTCTTCCACGGCGGCGCCCGCTTACCCGAACAACACACCGGCTCCACCTACCGCCACGGCCCCCTGTAGGAGCGAGCTCGCTCGCGAAGATCGTCAACGATAACGCGGGGCCCCTGATACCCCGCAGCGCCCTCAAGTTTTTCGCGAGCAAGCTCGCTCCTACACATTGGAAACTACCTATGAAAAAGACCCTGTTGTCCCACCCAGTCAAAGCCCTGGCCCTGGCCTTCGGGTTGTTCAGTTCGACGCTGTTCGCCGCCGACACGCCGCTGAAAGTCGGCACCACCGCGGCCTTCGCAATTCCCCTGGAAGCCGCCGTGGCCGAGGCCGGCAAGCAAGGCTTGAACGTCGAGCTGGTGGAGTTCACCGACTGGATCGCGCCCAACGTCAGCCTGGCCGCCGGCGATATCGACGTGAACTACTTCCAGCACATCCCCTTCCTGGAAAACGCCAAGGCCGCCGCCGGGTTTGATCTGGTGCCGTATGCGCCGGGCATCATCAACAACGTCGGGCTGTACTCGAAAAAATACAAAAGCTTCAACGACCTGCCCCAAGGCGCCAGTGTGGCGATTGCCAACGACCCGATCAACAGCGGGCGCGGCCTGCAACTGCTGGCCAAGGCGGGGCTGATCACGCTCAAGCCGGGCGTGGGTTACAAGGCCACCGAAGAAGACATCATCGCCAACCCGAAGCAGCTCAAGATCCTGCAAGTCGAGGCCGTGCAGTTGGTGCGCGCCTATGACGATGCGGATCTGGTGCAGGGTTATCCGGCGTATATCCGCCTGTCCAAGACCTTCGATGCCGAGTCGGCGCTGCTGTTCGACGGCCTCGACCACCCGGAATACGTGATCCAGTTCGTGATCCAGCCGAAAGCCAAAACCGACCCGCGGGTGATCAAGTTCGTCGACCTCTACCAGCACTCGCCGGTGGTGCGCGCCGCCCTGGATAAATCCCTCGGCAAGCTCTACCAAGTCGGCTGGGAAGGTTGAACATGACGGCCGCCAACATCCAACTGCGCGACCTGGGCACACCACCCAGGAACGCCGAGCAGACTGAACTGCATCCGCACCTCAACCGCGCCCATGTGCGTTTTATCAACCTGGGCAAGACCTATGACGGCACGGTACACGCGCTGCAAGGCATCGACCTGGCCATCCAGCGCGGCGAAGTGTTCGGCATCATCGGCCGCAGCGGCGCCGGCAAGTCGTCGCTGATCCGCACCATCAACCGCCTGGAACAACCCAGCAGCGGGCGCGTGCTGATCGATCAGGTCGACATCGGCGCGTTCGACGAAGACCGCCTGGTGGCGCTGCGGCGGCGCATCGGCATGATCTTCCAGCACTTCAACCTGATGTCGGCCAAGACCGTGTGGCAGAACGTCGAGTTGCCGCTCAAAGTCGCAGGCGTCCCCAAGTTGCAGCGCGAGCAGAAAGTGCGTGAACTGCTGGAGCTGGTGGGCCTGAAGGACAAGCACAAGGCCTACCCGGCGCAACTCTCCGGCGGGCAGAAACAGCGCGTGGGCATCGCCCGTTCGCTGGTCCACGACCCAGAGATTCTGCTGTGCGACGAGGCCACCTCGGCCCTCGACCCGGAGACCACCCAATCGATCCTCGGCCTGCTGCGCGAGATCAACCAACGGCTGGGCCTGACCATCGTGTTGATCACCCATGAGATGGCGGTGATTCGCGAGATCTGCGACCGCGTGGTGGTGCTCGAACACGGGCGCATCGTCGAGCAAGGCCCGGTGTGGGAAGTATTCGGCAACCCGCGGCACGAGGTCAGCCGAACCCTGCTGGCGCCGCTGCAACACGGCCTGGCGGAAGAACTGCAAAGCCGCCTGCAACCCACGCCGGCCTCGGCTGACGCCGCGCTGGTACTGCGCTTGCAGTTCACCGGCAGCGCCACCGATGAACCCGACCTGGCCGCGCTGTTCGGCGCCCTCGGCGGGCGCGTGCGCTTGCTGCAAGGCGGCGTGGAACGGATTCAGGGGCATGCCCTGGGGCAATTGCTGCTGGCGGTGAATGGCTCGCCCCATGACCCCGACACACTGCGCAGCCGCGCCGGGCATTGGGCACAACAGGTGGAGGTGTTGGGTTATGTGGTTTGATCGTTTAGTGCAGGGCGCCATTGACACGCTGTTGATGGTCGGCGTGTCGTCGCTGATCGCGTTGCTGGTGGGGATTCCGCTGGCGGTGTTCCTGGTCACCAGCGACAAGGGCGGCATCTACCAGGCTCCGGCGCTGAACCGGGTGCTGGGGGCGTTCGTCAATCTGTTCCGCTCGATTCCGTTTCTGATCCTGATGGTGGCGCTGATCCCGTTCACCCGGCTGATCGTCGGCACCACCTACGGCGTGTGGGCGGCGGTAGTGCCGCTGACCATCGCCGCGACGCCGTTCTTTGCGCGCATCGCCGAAGTGAGCCTGCGCGAAGTCGACCACGGCTTGATCGAAGCCGCACAAGCCATGGGCTGCCGGCGCTGGCACATCATCTGGCACGTACTGTTGCCCGAAGCGCTACCGGGGATCGTCGGCGGGTTCACCATCACCCTGGTGACCATGATCAACTCGTCAGCCATGGCTGGGGCGATTGGTGCAGGTGGGTTGGGGGATATTGCCTACCGCTATGGTTATCAGCGCTTTGATACGCAGATCATGCTCACGGTGATTGTGCTGCTGGTGCTGCTGGTGGCGGTGATTCAGCTGGGCGGAGACCGCTTGGCGCGGGGGCTGAACAAGCGCTGAGCACTCGTTTGTACCTGTCAAGGTTGACAGTTGTTGGAGGGGGTTTACGCGGGTTTAATCGGCTCGACACTGTCTGCGACGGATCAGGGAGCGAATACCATGTCCACTATAACCACCTGCGCCAGGTGCGTCACGCTGGTGTTGGCACTGGCCGCCGTCACGCTTGGCGATGCAGCGGCAATTCCGCTTCACGGGCAATATTCAACAACTACCGTTAACAACTCCTTCACGTTCAACAAAGGAGGGATCTTTAACTGGAGTAATAATGTGTTTACACAGAAGCTCCAATACAAATAGACACTGACTGACATGTAGTGTGAGTGGACTTCCACCCTCACCCTTACTCATCACTGTGATTAATTCACAAAGCGCGGGGGCTGAACACGCGCTGAGCACTCGTTTGGACCTGTCAAGGTCGACAGTTGCTGGAGGGGGGTTATGCAGCTTTAATCGGCTCGACACCGTCTGCGACGAATCAGGGAGCGAATACCATGTCTACTATAACCACCTGCGCCAGGTGCGCGACGCTGGTGTTGGCGCTGGCTGCCGTCACGCTTGGCGATGCAGCGGCAACTCCGCTTCACGGGCAATATTCAACAACTACCGTTAACAACTCCTTCGCATTCAACAAAGGAGCGATCTTTAACTGGAAAGCTAGCACTTTCTATAGATCGCTTGTCCAATACTGACGTTACTTCAGGGCACGCCTTTACGCGCATGAACCATATCGCCACGGGCCTCGACGGTCACGGCCTGGTAATACAAGCCCCCTCCCACATTTTCAACTGCCCTGCTTCGGTTCGCGAATCTTGTACCAAGCCACATGCAGCGTCAGCAGCATGGCGATGATGACCCCGTCAATCATCGCGTAGGCCATCGTTGGGTAGGGATCGGTTGGCGCGCTGAGCACTCGTTTGGACCTGTCAAGGTTGACAGTTGTTGGAGGGGGTTTATGCAGCTTTAATCGGCTCGACACCGTCTGCGACGAATCAAGGAGCGAATACCATGTCCACTATAACCACAACCACCTGCGCCAGGTGCGCGACGCTGGTGTTGGCGCTGGCCGCCGTCACGCTTGGCGATGCAGCGGCAACTCCGCTTCACCGGCAAAATTCAACAACTATCGTTAACAACATCCCCCAACCCAAATACAGTTACATCTTGATGTCCTCTTTACGGAGTCTACAAATCCTATCCAATGAGTCGTACTACTCCGTAAATTTCACTGATTAATTCAAGCGCAGTCATCAAATGAAGAGCCGTCTCAGGGGGCAGTCAACTGGACATGGGATATAGTCAGCACTTCACCTCCAAAGCGCCTCCCCATGAAACTCGCCCCCGACGACCTCAACCAGATCACCGTCACTACCCTCGACCACTACAACAGCGTGGCCGAGGACTTCCGTGAAGGCACCCGCGATCACGATGTGAGCCAGAACATCGACGCGCTGCTGCGGCATATCCAGGGCGCGGCGCCGTTTACCGTGCTGGACTTCGGCTGCGGGCCGGGGCGGGATTTGCAGACCTTTACGCGCATGGGCCACATCGCCGTGGGCCTCGACGGCTCCGAGCGCTTTGCGCAGATGGCGCGCGAAGACAGCGGCTGCGAGGTGCTGCAGCAGGACTTCCTGAAGCTGGACCTACCCAACGCACGCTTCGACGGGATCTTTGCCAATGCGGTGCTGTTTCACATTCCCAAGCAGGAACTGCCGCGTGTGCTCAAGCAACTGCATGGCGCGCTGAAACCGGGCGGGGTGTTGTTCAGTTCCAATCCACGCGGTGACAACCGCGAAGGCTGGAATGGGCCGCGCTACGGTGCCTATCACGACCTCACGGCCTGGCAAGCCCTGCTGACTGCCGCCGGGTTTGTGGAGTTGGAGCATTACTATCGCCCCGCCGGCCTGCCCCGGGAACAGCAACCCTGGCTGGCCAGCGTGTGGCGCAAGCCGGCCGCTTCATCGGGCCAATGACACGCCATCCACGAATACTTCCCGGATATCCTTCACGCCCGCGGCAAACACCAGCGCGGCGTAAGGTTCCTGCCAGGGCGTGAAAGCCCGTGGGTCCAACAGGAGCATGTCTGCACGCTTGCCCACCTTGAGACTCCCCACCTGCGAATCAATACCGAGCACCTCGGCACTGCCCAGGGTGTGCAAGCGCAGCACTTCATAGGCTTGCATCGCCGCCGCACGTTGTTGCCTGGCGCGCACTTGATACAAGCCCATACGCATGTTTTCAAACGGGTCGGCCCGGTCGGCGCTGGCCTCGCCATCCACGCCCATGCCGACTTTCATGCCCGCCGCGCGATAGGCCAACACATCCGCCATTCCCGATCCCAGCCGCCCATTGGACATTGGATTCCAGGTCATACCCACCCCCGCCCGCACCGCCATGGCGGTCAGTTCGGGCGTGGAATGAATGAAATGACCGAAGATCAAGTGCGGCCCGGCGATACCGGCCTGCTCGAGCAACGGATAGCGGGCGCGCTCTCCCGCTGAGTCCACCACAGACTCCAGGTAATGCTGCTGGTTGCCCAGGAAAAACTCACGCATCAAGTCGCCCTCGACCTGTGCCTGACCCGGCGTCGCGCTGACATATCCGGCGGCGCCCGCCAACATCGTGCCCAGGTAACGCCCCGACTCGGGTTGAGCACTGGCCCACGTCAGAAAGGCCGCCGTGCGCTCACGCGCCATTGCCGGCGTCCAGCTTTCATTGACTGTACGCACATTGAGGCCATGCACCACGCGTAAGCCGGCATCCAGCGCGCCGCGTAATTGCTGGCGATCGACTTCGCCGCTGCGATCGGCGCCGGTGTAGGTGAAATTGAACACGCTGGTTATACCGTTCTGCAGGTGCTGTGTGGCACCGCGCCGGGTCAACTGGTAAAGCTGCGCAGCGTCCAACTTTGGCGCCTCCACGCCATAGAGCCGGTCAATCCAGCCTTCAAGATTATCGTTGGCGGCAATACCGTAGAATCCGCTTTGCCACAGGTGACTATGGGCCGACACAAATCCCGGCAACAACCACTGCCCCTGTGCATCGAGCCTGCGTTGTACCACCAGGCCAACAGGCGGTTTGCCAGCGGCCAACTCACTGATGACACCCTTGTGGTCAACCAGCAAATAGCCCTTCACCGGTTCGCGCTGGCCCTGTTCAAGGGTGAGGATATAAGCGTTTTCGACCAGCAACCGTGGGTCACTTTGTCGAGGCTGATGCTGACACGCGATGACAATCAGTAGACTCAGGGCAAGTACCGCAGATCTGAGAAACATAGCGCTCTCTCCTGTCGTGGTCGACACTCCAAGCCATGAGTGTCGACGCATACTGCATGAGTGTTCCGCCTTCCTTTAAAACGCGGTAATGCTGTATCCGACAAGGGTGGCACGGTGAATCCTAGCTGAGCGCGAGCGTTCTTGTGAGGCGCGTTATTCGCTCTTCGGCTCGCGAATCTTGTACCAGGCCACATACAGCGCCGGCAGGAACAACAGCGTCAGCAGCGTGGCAATGATGATCCCGCCGATCATCGCGTAGGCCATCGGCCCCCAGAACACTTCCCGCGCAATCGGGATCATGCCCAGGCTCGCCGCAGCCGCCGTCAGCAGGATCGGCCGGCGCCGGTGTTCGGTGGCTTGCACCACCGCATCCCACGGCGTGTAGCCGGCCAGTTCATATTCCTCGATTTGCGTCACCAGGATCACCGAGTTGCGGATGATGATGCCGATCAGCGCCAGAATGCCAAGGATCGCCACGAAGCCCATGGGCGTGCCGGTGGGGACCAGCGCCAGCACCACGCCGATCAGCCCCAGCGGCGCGACGCTGGCCACCAGGAACATCTTCTGCACACTGTGCAGTTGGATCATCAGGAAGGTCGCCATCAAAAACAGCATCAACGGCACCACGCTGGCAATCGGGCCCTGGGCCTTGCTGCTTTCTTCCACGGTGCCGCCGGTGGCGACCTTGTAGCCCACCGGCAGGCCGGCGTTGAACGCATCGATCTCGGGCTTGAGCTGTTTGACCAGATCGGTCGGCTGCATCGCGTCGCGCACCGCCACCTTGAGGGTGATGGTCGGCTTGCGGTCGCGGCGCCACACCAGCGGCTGCTCCAGCTCATAACGCACAGTGGCGAAAGCCAGCAGCGGAATCGAGACGCCGTTGGGCGTGACGATCTGCAGGTTCTGCAAGGTTTCCGGCGTGCCGCGCTCGGCATCTTCGGCGCGGCCGACCACGTCGATCAGGTAGATATCGTCATGCACCTGAGTCACCGACGCGCCGCTGACCACGCTGTTCATCAACTGCGCCACGTCTTCGGAAGACAAGCCCAACTGCCGCGCCTTGTCCTGGGCAATCTCGATGCGCAGGACTTTGCCCGGTTCGTTCCAGTCGTAAATGATCTCGCCCAGGTGGCGGTTCTTGTCCAGCAAGGTCGCCAGTTCGATGGCGTGCTTGCGCACCTGGTCAGTGTCTTTGCCGGAAACGCGGTACTGGATCGGCCGCCCCACCGGCGGGCCCATCTCCAGCGGCTGCACAAAGCTGCCGACGCCGACGAAATCCTCACGCAGGCGTTTTTGCAGGCGCGCGATCAACTCGCCGCGCGCCTTCAGGCCCTTGCTGACGATTACCAACTGCGCGTAGTAGGGGTTTTCCAGTTGTTGGTCGAGAGGCAGGTAGAAACGGATCGCGCCCTGGCCGATGTAAGTGCTCCAGCGCTCGATATCCGGGTCGTCCTTGATGATCGCTTCGAGGCGGTCGACGGCTTTGCGGGTTTCGTTGATCGAAGCGTTTTGCGGCAGGTTGAGGTCGACGAGGATCTCCGGACGGTCCGACGACGGGAAGAACTGGTTCTGCACAAACTGCATGGAAAACACCGACGCCGCGAACAGCGCCACGGTGATGCCGATGGCCCACCAGCGGTTGCGCATGGCCCACAGCATGCCGCCATTGAAAGCGCGGCCGATGCGCCCCGGTTCGGCACTGTGGGGTTTCACGTTGGCGCTGAGGATATGCACGCCGATCACCGGCGCAAACAGCACCGCCACCACCCACGACACCAACATCGCCACGGCAATCACCGCGAACAGGGTGAAGGTGTACTCGCCCGCCGAACTGGCGTTGAGGCCGATCGGCACAAACCCGGCCACGGTCACCAGGGTGCCGGTGAGCATCGGGAACGCGGTGGAGGTGTAGGCGTAGGTCGCCGCCTGCGCCTTGGTTTCGCCTTTTTCCAGGCGCGTGATCATCATCTCCACGGTGATCATCGCGTCGTCCACCAGCAAGCCGAGCGCGATGATCAGCGCCCCCAGGGACACGCGCTGCATGGTGATGCCGGTGTATTCCATGAACACGAACACCAGCGCCAGCACCAGCGGGATCGAGCACGCCACCACCAGCCCGGCACGCAGGCCGAGGCTGATAAAGCTCACCACCAGCACGATGATCACCGCTTCGAACAGCGCGCTGGTGAAGCCGCCGACGGCCTCTTGCACCACTTCCGCCTGGTCGGAGACCTTGTAGACGCCGACCCCCACCGGCAGGTCGGCGGTCAGTTCGTCCATGCGCGTGTGCAGGGCCTCGCCGAACGACTGGATATTGCCGCCCTTCTGCATCGCGATCGCCAAACCGATCGCCGGCTTGCCGTTGAAACGGAACATTGGCGTCGCCGGGTCAACGTAGCCGCGGCTGATGTCGGCGACGTCCGCCAGGCGATAGAAGCGGTCGTTGAGGCGCAGGTTGACGTTGGCCAGGTCTTTTTCCGAGGCGAACTGCCCGGACGTCCGCACGGAAATGCGCTCCGGCCCGGCTTCGATCACCCCGGCCGGGGTCACTGCGTTCTGCGCCTGCAGGCTCTGCACCACCTGGCGTTGGTCGATCCCCAGGGCCGCGAGTTTGCGCGTGGAGAAATTCAGGTAAATCACTTCGTCCTGCTGGCCGATCAGCTCGACCTTGCCCAGGCCCGGCACCGCACGGATCTCGGCGCGCGCCTGCTCCACGTAGTCGCGCAGCTGGCGCATCGACAGGCCGTCGCTGGTAAAGGCGTACACCGAGCCGAACACGTCACCGAACTCATCGTTGAACGACGGCCCCTGCAAGCCCTGGGGGAAGCTGCCGCGAATATCGTCGATCTTCTTGCGCACCTGGTACCAGATCTCGGGGATCGCCTTGGCGCTGGTGGTGTCCTTGAGGTACACGAACACCGTGGACTCACCGGGCCGGGTGTAGCTGTTCACGTAGTCGAGGGCGTCGAGTTCTTCGAGTTTTTTCTCGATGCGGTCGGTCACCTGTTTGAGCGTTTCTTCCTGGGTCGCGCCCGGCCAGCGGGTCTGGATCACCATGGTTTTGATGGTGAACGAAGGGTCTTCCTCGCGGCCCAGGTTCTTGTAGGAAAACACGCCCATCAGCAGCGCGACGAACATCAGGTACCAGATAAAGGACTGATGCTTGAGGGCCCATTCGGATAAGTTGAAGCTCCCTTTCATCGCGGGCTGTCCTCGTCGATCTTGACTGTTTGCCCCGGTTGCAGGCTGTTCACACCGGCGACAATGATGCGCTCACCGGGCTTGACCCCGCCGTTGAGCAAAACGCTGTCGGCGTCACGACTGAGCACCGTGACTTCACGCGGCTGCACGGTCCGGCTTTGGGTGTCCAGCAGCCAGATCCGCGTTTTGCCGTCGATTTGCTGCAAGGCGCTCAACGGCAGTTCGATGCGCGGTGGGATGGCCGAGCTCAAGGTCACGCTGATCGCCGTACCCAGCAGAAAAGCCGCCGGCGTGTCGGCCAGGGTCAGGCGCGCGCGACGGGTGCGCGTGGCGCTCTGGGCCTGGGGTTCGATTTCGCGCACGGTGGCAGTGGTGTTCACGCTGGGGTCGAGTTGCCCGGCGACGAGGAACACCACATCAGGCGGCAGACGCTCGGCGAGGCCGGCGGGCAGGTCGATCACCGCCTCCTTGATGTCCGGGCGCGCCAGGGTCACCACTTGCTGGCCCGCGCTGACCACCTGGCCGGCCTCGGCGTTCCAGGCGGTAACGATGCCGCCATGGTCGGTACGCAATCGGGCGTAGTTGAGCTGGTCCTTGGCCTGGTTGACCGAGGCCTGCGCCTGGTCGAGGCTGGCCTGGGTGGTTTTCAGGTCGGTCTGGGCTGCGTCCAACTGGGCCTGGGCGCCGACGCCACGGTTGAACAACGCCTGCTGGCGACGGGCGCTGGCCTGGGCGTTGATGAACTGCGCCTGCACGCGGGCGAGGTCGCCTTGGACCGCGCGCAGTTGGTTCTGCTGGTCGGTGGGGTCGAGTACGGCGAGTACCGCGCCCTTCTCCACCTCGGCGCCGACATCCACGGTGCGGTGGGCAATGCGCCCGGGCACGCGGAACCCCAGGTTGCTTTCGTAGCGCGCCTGGATGGTGCCGGCGAAACGACCGAGGGTTTCCTGGTCTTCGGCTTTCACTTCCATGGACAACACCGGGCGCACGGGCTCGGGTGGCGGGTCGTTCTTGGAGCAGGCCAGCAGCAATAGGCTGGCGGCGAGCAGGCCGGTCAGGCGCATCATGGTTGCACTCCTTGGGCCTGGGCCGAGTCGGGCGGCTGGGCGATTTCGACGCGCATGCCGGGGTGCAGCAATTGCCCGCCGGCCACCACGACTTTTTCACCGCCCTGCAGACCGTCACTGATGATCACCTTGCCGGTGAGGTAACGCGCCACACTGACCTTGCGCAGCTGCGCCAGGCCGTCGCCATCCACCAGCCACACGGCGGGGTCGCTGAGGTCTTTGGTCAGCGCCGACCATGGCAGCTCGATGCTGGGCTTGGCCGGGCCGTTGGCGGTAGCGCTGACCACCGAGCCCAGATGCATGCCCGCGGGCAGGGCCTCCAGAGCGATTTTGACTTGCACCGTGCCGGTATTGGCAGCGACGGCCGGGGTAACTTCGCGGACGTGGCCCTGGACCTTGATACTGGGGTTATCCAACAGGCTCACCGTGATCGGCGCATCGGCCGGCGGTTCCACCAGCAACGACTCGTACACGTCGAATACCGCGTCGCGCTCGCCCTCGCGGGCCAGGCTGAAGATCGGCACGGTGGCCTGCACCACCTGGCCCACTTCAGCCTGGCGCGCAGTAATCACCCCGGGGGCCTCGGCGAACAGCGCGGTGTAGCCCAGTTGCTCGCGGGCATTGGCCAGTTGCGCCTGGGCGGCGGCCAGGGCGCTTTGGCTGCTGCGCAACGCGGCCTGGGCGGTGTCGTATTCGCTGCGGCTGGTGTAGCCCTTGGGCAGGAGTTTTTCCTGGCGCACGAACGCGGCGGCGGTCTGCTTGACCCGCGCCTGCTCGGCCACGACCTGGGCCTGGGCGGAGTCGACATTGCTCTGCAAGTCCTTGGGGTCGAGCTTGGCCAGCACTTGCTTGGCGCTGACATGGTCGCCCACATCGACCATGCGCTGAATGATCTTGCCCCCCACGCGAAAGGACAGATCGGTTTGCACCCGCGCCTGGATATCGCCGGTCAGCGTGACGGCCACTGCGTAGTCAGTCGGCTGCACGGTCTGCACGAACACCCGCGCATGCTGCTTGGGCTCGGCTTTTTCCTGGCCGCAGCCGCTCAGCAGCGCCAACAGGCCAAGTGCGAAAATAACTGTCGAAGGGTGACCGCCCATGCAGGCTCCTTTACGTGATGCCAACTTGCCGGAGTGTAGGCGACTACGACCTTTTAGCAGGGTTCCATGTGCATGGATGGCGCCCAACGCCAATGGTTCCGAAGCCAAACGAATGCCCACGCTCAAGACGCCGGGTAGCCCGGCCTTTATTGGCATAAACCGTCGATTTTTGATACCGAAATATCACATTGATATCGCCCAACACGATAGCTGCCAGATTCGCGGGGTTGGCGAGTGACGGCTATGGTTGTGGGGTCTGTGATTCGAGGGAATGAACAATGAACGAAGCGAAACCGATTGATCCGCAGGAGCTGGTGAAATGGTTGGTGGCATTGCGCAGGGCGATCAACGCCCGAGTGCGGTGAAACGCTGAAAATCCACTGTAAGATAAAAATCAAATGTGGGAGGGGGCTTGCCCCCGATAGCGGTATGACAGTCACCGATGCATTGACTGAACCACTGCTATCGGGGGCAAGCCCCCTCCCACAATTTTGAGCGCATTCCAAATTCCACCCATAAAAAAACGCCGACGCTGTGCAAGCCGTCGGCGTTTAAACCTTGAAAGGTTTTACCGCTCGATCAGAACGCCGGCACGACCGCGCCGTTGTATTTCTTCTCGATGAACGCTTTGACTTCCGGGCTGGTCAGGGCCTTGGCCAGTTTCTGGATAGCAGCGCTGTCCTTGTTGTCCGGGCGCGCCACCAGGAAGTTCACATACGGCGATTTGGCGTCTTCGATGATCAACGCGTCCCTGGCCGGGTTGAGGCCGGCTTCCAGGGCGTAGTTGGTGTTGATCAGGTCCAGGTCAACCTGGTCCAGCACGCGTGGCAGCAGGGCTGATTCCAGCTCTTTGAACTTCAGGTTTTTCGGGTTGCTGGCAATGTCTTTTGGCGTCGCCAGCGCATTGGTCGGGTCTTTCAGGGTGATCACACCGGCCTTCTGCAGCAGCAACAGGGCACGGCCGCTGTTGGAGCCTTCGTTCGGAATGGCCACAGTGGCGCCATCTTTGAGCTCAGAAATGTTTTTGATTTTCTTCGAGTAACCGCCGAAGGGTTCAACGTGTACGCCCACCACAGTAACCAGGTTGGTGCCCTTACCCTTGTTGAAGTTTTCCAGGTACGGCAGGGTCTGGAAGTAGTTGGCGTCCAGACGCTTCTCGGCCACCTGCACGTTGGGCTGTACGTAGTCGGTGAAGACTTTGATTTCCAGATCCACGCCTTCTTTGGCGAGGGTCGGCTTGACCAGCTCGAGGATCTCGGCGTGCGGGACCGGGGTAGCGGCCACTATCAGCTTTTCGTTGGCCTGGGCGAAGCCCGCAGTCAGGGCAGCCGCCAGTGCGGTAAACAACAGAACCTTTTTCATGAGTGTCCTTATCGACATTCCGGGGCGTCTCTGACGACCGTATTGGGGTGGAGTGCCAGCGAAGTGCTATCGCGGCGTGAGAGTGACAATACCTAGATTTTTTATTCCCGAACAATACCTTTTATTCAGGTTGATATTCCATTTTGTTCATGTAGGAATTTGCGCAAGGTTTCCCGCTCGGCCGCACTGGCGCTTTCGAATATCCGCTGCACCTGCTCCAGCGGCGAACCGGCGGTCGGCAGGTTCAAATGCTCCGGCAAGATTTCGTCGCCGCTGCTGACCAGCAAGGCAAAGTGGATGACGTTCTCCAGCTCGCGGGTATTGCCCGGCCAGCTGTGGTGTTCCAGCACGCGCTGGGCCGCGTCGCTGATCAGCGGCACCGGCAGGTCCAGGCGCTGGCTGTAGATGCCGAGGAAGTATTCGGCCAGGGACAGGATGTCGCCGACCCGCTCGCGCAAGGCCGGCAGGTCCAGTTGGCCTTCGCTGAGGTAATGGAACAGGCGCTCATTGAACTTGCCTGCGGCCACGGCCTGGGCCAGGTCGATGCTGGTCGCCGCCACCAGGCGCACGTCCACCGGGCTTGGTTGCTGCGCGCCGACGCGGGTGACTTCGTGGTTTTCCAGGGCGGCGAGCAATTTGACCTGGATCGGCAACGGCAAGTCGCCGATCTCATCCAGGTACAAGGTGCCGCCGTTGGCCGAGCCGAACCAGCCGGCCCGGCTGCTCGCCGCGCCACTGTGGGCGCCAGCGGCGTAGCCGAACAGCTCGGCATCGGCATAGGTCGGGCTGATCGCGCCGCAATTGACCGAGACAAACAGCCCGGCGCGGTCGCTGCCCCGATGGATATGCCGCGCCAGCAACTCTTTGCCGCTGCCGGTCTCGCCACGGATCAACACCGGCAAGGCGCGGGGCGCGAGGTGTTCCAGCGCTTCGCGCAGTTGCCGCGAACGCGGGTCGACGAACACCAGTGCCTTGGCGCGGATGCTCAGCGGGCTTTTTTCGGCGTCGGGGAAGGTCAGCAGCGGCTGACCGAAGGTTTCATGCAGACTCATGGCAGGCTCCCGCCCCCAATCCGCTCAGGGACGGGGCGTTGAAAAAGGTTCAGGCCGTGCGCCGGGCGTGATGCTCCAGGCGGCTTTGCAGGCGATAGAGATACGCGAAACCCTGCTCCCAGCGCTGGTGGCCGGACTTCACATTGATATGCCCCGCGCCGGACAAAATGCCGGCTTCAGCACCCCACTCGCGCGCCAGCTCCATGGCCCTGGGGGCGCTGACGGCACTGTCGTTGTCGGAGCTGACCACCTGGCTGGGAAACGGCAGCAGGTCGCGTGGAATCGGCGCGAAGTTACGCAGCGCGGGGGCACAGGCCGGGCGTTCGACATCCGCCGGCGCCACCAGCAACGCCCCGCGCACCTGCCGCAAAAATTGCAGCGGGGCAGTGGCAGCCCAGTGGGCCACGGTGATGCAGCCCAGGCTATGGGCGATCAGAATCACTGGCGTGCTGTCGGCGGCGATCGCCTCGGCCAGCGCCGCCACCCAGTCTTCGCGACGCGGCGTCAGCCAATCGGCCTGCTCCACCCGGGCGCTGTTGGGCAGGCTGTTCTGCCAATGCGTTTGCCAATGATCTTCTGGCGATCCTTGCCAGCCCGGCACGATCAGGTAACGAATCGATTCGCTGTGCATGGGTGTGCCCTCCTGCAGCGTTTAACGTTGCTGGACAGTATAGGGACGGGGTTTATATTCGTTAAGGAATAAGAAGCTATTTATTAATAACTAAAAAATCAAACTATGGGAGGGGCGGTGTATCAGCTAGCGCATTCATCAATTGATCCACCGTCATCGGGGGCAAGCCCTCTCCCACATTTAACAGCCGGGCTTGCCCGCGATCGCGAGAGCCCAGGCCACACATCTATCAGCGCCCGCGATCGCGACGCAGTAGTTTTTTCACGCGCATGACCAGCGCCTTGTCTTCAAACGGCTTGAGTAAATAATCATCCTCATGCAATTCCAAGTCGCGCAGACGGTCTTCGATCCCACCCGGGCTGGTCAGAAACAACACCGGCGTCTCGCCCTTGTGCCGAATCGCCTGCTGCAGTGTCCAGGCATTCAGCCCCGGCAGCATCACGTCCAGAATCACCAAGTCGTACTCGTTGCCCTCGACAAACCGCTGGGCGGCCATGCCGTTGGCCGCGACTTCCACGGAATAACCGGCCTCGTTCAAACCCTGGGCCATCCGCTGTGCTTCTTCGGATTCATGTTCCACTAACAGCACGCGCATAACACACCTCGATTGATCAGACCTGCAGGCTAACACCCTCAGGTGCGCGCCGCCTCACGCAGGCGCTGTGCATCGAGGATTTCGATCTCGCCATAGCCCAGGCGCACGATGCCCTGGGCTTGCAGGTCCTTGAGCAAGGCGTTGGTGGTCTGGCGCGACAGGCTCAACATCGCCGCCAGGTCTTCCTGGGGTAACTGCAGCCGGCGTTTTGAGGGCTCGATGTCGCCGTACCCTTCAATGATCATCAACAAACGATGGGCCAGCCGCACCGAGGCGGGCATCAGGCTGAGCTGTTCGAGGCCGATGAAACTCAGGCGCAACTTTTGGCTCATCAACAAGGCCAAGTCGCGCCAGTACTGCGGGGTTTCATCGAGAATGTCGAGCAATGCCTGCTGGGGCACCTGCAACAGCCTGCACGGCCCGACCGCACAGGCGTCGTGGGTGCGCGGCAGGCCGTCGAACAGGCAGATTTCACCGAACCAGTAGGGCGACTCCACCAGGCTGAGCAGCGCTTCCTTGCCCTGCTCGTTCACCGCGCTGATCCGCAAACTGCCGTCGAGCACCGCATACAAGCCGCAGGGCGGGTCACCGCGCTTGAACAGGTATTGCCCCGCCGTCAGCAGCCGCAGCCGCGCGTGGGCCAGCAGACTATGCTGAAAAGCGCCGGGCAAGTGGCTGAACCAGTGCCCAGCAGCCAGCCGGGGTCGCCATTGCTCTGCGTTCATGAGAACTCCGAAGATTGTCGCCCAGCTGACAGTTAGGCGAAGGCTGACAGGGCATGATCAAACATCCTACAGGAGGAATAACAATGAAAAGCCTCGTCGACCACCTCAGTCAATACGCCGCCTACCACCGCGACCCGCGCAATATCGCCAGCCATTTTATCGGCATCCCGCTGATCGTGGTCGCCGTCGCCGCGTTGCTTTCACGCCCGGAGTGGCCGCTGGCCGGGCTCTGGCTGTCGCCGGCGCTGATCGTTGCGCTGCTTGCGGCGTGGTTCTACCTGCGCCTGGAACTCGCGCTGGGCGTGCTGATGAGCGTGCTGATGGGCTTGTCGGTGTGGGCCGGGCACGTGCTGGCGGCGCAAAGCACGACGGTCTGGCTCAGCGGCGGTATCGGTATGTTCGTGGTGGGTTGGGTGATTCAGTTTGTCGGGCATTACTACGAAGGCAAGAAGCCGGCGTTTGTGGATGATGTGTCGGGGCTGATCGTCGGGCCGTTGTTTGTGGTGGCGGAGTTGGCGTTTTTGCTGGGGTTGCGGCATGAGCTCAAAGAGCAGATTGAACGCCGCTCCGGGCCAGTCGCTCGCCGCGATCTAAAGCCGAGAGAAGTCTGAATGTGGGAGGGGGCTTGCCCCCGATTGCAGTGGGTCAGTCACTGAAGATATTGACTGATCCACTGCTATCGGGGGCAAGCCCCCTCCCACATTGGGTGTTGTAGTGTCCTTAGGCTTTTTGCCAGACCTTGGGTTTGAAGAACAAGGTCTCGCCCCGCGCCAGGCCGATCAGGCTGTCGTGGTCTTTCACCACTTCGGCTTCGATCAGGTCGCTCTGGCCTTCGACTTTCAAGGTCACCCGCGTGGTCGCCCCCAGCGGCCGGATATCGCGCACTTCGGCGGCATGGTGGTCTTCCAGTTCATGGCGCGACAGCGACACTTCGTGGGGGCGGAACAGCACGTGTTGGTCGCCCCCCAGGTGCAGGCGGTTGGAGTCGCCGAGGAAGTGGTAGACGAAATCGCTGGCCGGGTTTTCGTAGACGTCGCCCGGTGAGCCGATCTGCTCGATCACGCCCTTGTTCATCACCACGATACGGTCGGCGACTTCCATCGCCTCTTCCTGGTCGTGGGTCACGAACACCGAGGTCAGGTTGATATCTTCGTGCAGGCGCGCCAGCCAGCGGCGCAGCTCTTTGCGCACCTTGGCGTCGAGGGCGCCGAAGGGTTCGTCGAGCAGCAGCACTTTGGGCTCCACCGCCAGGGCGCGGGCCAGGGCGATGCGCTGGCGTTGGCCGCCGGAGAGTTGTTCCGGGTAGCGGTCGGACAGCCAGTCCAGTTGCACCATGTTCAACAGTTCGTGGACTTTGACCGCGATCTGGCTTTCGTTCGGGCGCTGGTTTTTCGGCTTCATGCGCAGGCCGAAGGCGACGTTATCGAACACGGTCATGTGGCGGAACAGCGCGTAGTGCTGGAACACAAACCCGACGTTGCGATCACGCACGTCGTGGCCGGAGACGTCTTCACCGTGGAACACGATGCTGCCGGTATCCGGGGTTTCGAGACCGGCGATGATGCGCAGCAAGGTGGTCTTGCCGCAGCCGGAGGGCCCAAGCAACGCCACCAGCTCGCCACTCTGGATGTCCAGGTTGATGCTATTCAGGGCCTTGAAGGCGTTGAAGTTCTTGCTGACATTACGGACTTCGATGGACATGGATTATTCCTCAGCCGCAGCTGCGCGCAGGCGGTTGATACGGTTCTCGCTCCACTGCTTGAGCAGCAGGATGAAGAGCGCCAGGATCAGCAACAGACTCGCCACCGCAAACGCGGCGACGTGGTTGTATTCGTTGTAGAGAATCTCGACGTGCAGCGGCAACGTGTTGGTCACGCCGCGAATGTGGCCGGACACCACCGACACCGCGCCGAACTCACCCATCGCCCGCGCGGTACACAGCACCACGCCGTAGATCAGGCCCCATTTGATATTCGGCACGGTGACATGCCAGAACATCTGCCAGCCATTGGCGCCAAGCAGCCGCGCGGCTTCTTCTTCCTGGGTGCCTTGTTCCTGCATCAGCGGGATCAGTTCCCGGGCCACGAACGGCACGGTGACGAAGATGGTCGCCAGCACGATGCCCGGCAAGGCGAACACGATCTGGATGTCATGCGCCTGCAGCCACGGGCCAAAGAAGCCCTGGGCGCCGAACATCAGCACATAGACCAGGCCCGCGATCACCGGCGACACCGAGAACGGCAGGTCGATCAGCGTCACCAGGATGCTCTTGCCACGGAACGAGTACTTGCTCACGCACCATGCGGCGCTGACGCCGAACACCACGTTGAGCGGCACCGAGATCAGCACGGCGACCACCGTGAGCTTGAGCGCCGACAGCGCATCGGGCTCGAGGATCGCGGTGAAGAACGCGCCGAGGCCATTCTTCAAGCCCTGGGACACCACGATAAACAGCGGCAGCACCAGGAACAGGAAGAACACCAGCCAGCCCAGGCTGATCAGGATGCGCCGCGACAGCGCACTGCCACGCCGGGCAGCGTTGGCCGAGGACGCGGCGGAGATAGACGATTGGGACATGTTCCGCGCCTCCTTATGGGTGTTCGATGCGCCGCTGCAGCAAATTGATCAGCAGCAGCAACACGAAGGAAACCACCAGCATCAGCACACCGATGGAGGTGGCGCCGTGGTAGTCGTACTGGTCGAGCTTGACCATGATCAGCAGCGGCAGGATCTCGGTCTTCATCGGCATGTTGCCGGCGATGAAGATCACCGAACCGTACTCACCGACGCCACGGGCAAACGCCAGGGCGAAGCCGGTCAGCCAGGCAGGCAGCAACGCGGGCACGAGGATGTAGCGAAACACCTGCAACGGCTTGGCGCCCAGGCAGGCGGCGGCTTCTTCGATTTCCCGGGGGATATCGGCGAGGACCGGCTGCACCGTGCGGACCACGAACGGCAACGTGACGAAGGTCAGCGCCAGGGTGATGCCCAAGGGGCTGTAGGCGATCTTGAAGCCCAGGTCGGCGGCGAACTGGCCGACCAGGCCGGTCGGGGTGTACAGCGCGGTCAGCGCGATACCGGCGACAGCGGTGGGCAGGGCGAACGGCAGGTCGATCATCGCATCGATGATCTTGCGCCCGGGGAAGGTGTAGCGCACCAGCACCCAGGCCAGCAGCGTGCCGATCAGGCCATTGATCAGCGCCGCGTACAGCGCGGTGCTGAAGCTCAACTTCAATGCCGCCAGCACACGCGGTGCGGTGATGATGTTCCAGAACTGATCCCAGGTAAGTTGAGCGGCGTGTACAAACATCGCCGCGAGGGGGATGAGTACGATCAGGCTGAGGTACACCACGGTGTAGCCCAGCGTCAGCCCGAAGCCGGGTATGACGGGGGAAATACGACGCGACATAAAAGTCCTTGGTTAGCAGGTCTGACACACAAAACCCGCAGGTGAATGCGTGCTCTGTAGGAGCGGGCTTGCCCGCGAAAAACGTCAACGATAACGCGCACATTCTGGGTGCACGCGGTGCCTGGACCTTCTTCGCGAGCAAGCTCGCGCCTACAGAGGGCGGTGTTTTTATTGCGCCGAGTAGATCTGGTCGAACACGCCACCGTCGTTAAAGAATTTCGGCTGCGCAGTTTTCCAGCCGCCGAAGTCTTTGTCGATAGTCACCAAATCCAGCTTCGGGAACTGCTGGGCGTATTTGGCGGCGATTTTCTCATCGCGTGGGCGGTAGAAGTTCTTCGCCGCAATCTCCTGGCCAGCCGGGCTGTACAGGTGCTTGAGGTACTCGGTAGCGATCTCGGTGTTGCCCTTTTTCTCGGCGTTCTTGTCGACCACGGCCACAGGCGGCTCGGCGAGGATCGACAGGGACGGTACGACGATGTCGAACTTGTCGGCGCCGCCGTTTTCTTTCAATGCCAGGAACGCCTCGTTTTCCCAGGCCAGCAACACGTCACCCTGACCGTTGTTGACGAAGGTGATGGTCGAACCGCGCGCCCCGGTGTCGAGGACCGGTACGTGCTTGAACAGCTCTTTGACGTATTCCTGCGCCTTGGCTTCGCTGCCACCGGCTTTCAGGCCATAGGCCCAGGCGGCGAGGAAGTTCCAGCGCGCACCGCCGGAGGTTTTCGGGTTCGGGGTGATGACCGCCACGTCTTTCTTGATCAGGTCGCCCCAGTCCTTGATGCCTTTGGGGTTGCCCTTGCGCACCAGGAACACGATGGTCGAGGTGTACGGGGTGCTCGCATCCGGCAGGCGGGTCTGCCAGTTTTCCGGCAGGGTCTTGCCCAACTTGGCGATTTCGTCGATATCACCGGCCAGGGCCAGGGTCACGACGTCGGCACGCAGGCCGTCGATCACCGCACGGCCCTGTTTGCCCGAGCCGCCGTGGGATTGCTGGATCTTGACGCTGTCGCCGGGGTGGGACTGTTTCCAGTAGCTGGTGAACTCAGCGTTGTAGTCCTGGTACAGCTCACGGGTCGGGTCATACGAGACGTTGAGCAACTCGTAGTCCTTGGCAACGGCAGACCCGGCAAACACGGCGCTGGCCAAGGCAGCCAGGGCGTAACGGCGAATCGACGACATAGAAAGCTCCTGAAATTCCGGGGTGTTGGCTGACGACTGCAGGAGCGAGCTGGCTCGCGAAAAACGTCAACGATAACGCTGCACATCAGGTGCAACGCGTTGCCTTCAAGCTTTTCGCGAGCAAGCTCGCGCCTACAGGGGCATTTTTTATAGTGATGGGTCTATCGCCGCTCTTGCTCAGGCCGGTTTGTTACCCGGGTTCTGCAGGCGGAATTTTTCTTTGCGTTCGATCTGTACCACTTGAGCGTTGTGTACAGTGATTTCCACCGCGCCAAAGCGCAGATCGCGCAACGCGCTCTGGATCTCACGCAAAATGGCTGCTTCGTCCTGGCCGTCGACGCTACGTAGAGATGCGCTCATGGTCTCGCTCCTGAAATGAAAAGTGCCGCGCAGTGGCGGCACTGCTTGCGGCGTGAGGGCGATAGTAGATAAGCGCGGATATTCTTAAAAATACTATTTAAGAATGTTTATATAACCAGAAAGAATTTTCTGGCCGGACGTGGGGTTACGACGGCGTTTTGTGGCCAAGTGCCAAAATCGAGCCTGGCGAATATCCAATTGTGGGAGGGGGCTTGCTCCCTCCCACAGTTGACTGCATTTCAACTCTGGATGGCGGGTGCCCGGTCCCAGTCGATTTCACACGCCGGCATCGGGCGGCCAAACCAATAGCCCTGGCCCATGTCGCAGTTTTGCTCCAGCAGGAACCGCGCCTGCTCCACCTGTTCGATCCCTTCGGCGTGTACCTGCATGCCCATGCTTTTCGCCAGGGCGATCACCACGCGCACGATGGCGGCGTCGTCTTCATCCCACGGCACCCCGGCGACAAAGCCCTGGTCGATCTTGAGCTTCTGCACCGGCAGGCGCTTGAGGCGCAGCAGCGACGAATAGCCGGTGCCAAAGTCGTCAATGGCCAGGCGCAGGCCCAGCTCGCGCAGGCGGTGCAGTTGTTCCAGGGCCACTTCGGGGTCTTCCATCACCGCGCTTTCGGTGACTTCCAGCTCCAGGTAAGCCGGGTCCAGGCCAGTGTCGTGCAGCACCTTGGCGACTTGCTCATACAACTCGCGTCGCGCAAACAAGCGACTGGACACGTTGATCGCGATAAACCTCAACGGCACGCCGTCCTCCAGCCACTGGCACATCTGGGCGCAAGCCTCGTGCATGACCCAGGCGTCGATATCGGCAATCAACCCGGTGCGTTCGGCAATGGGGATGAACTCGACCGGCGGTACCAGGCCGCGCTCCGGGTGTTGCCAGCGCACCAGGGCTTCGACGCCGATCAGGCGGCTGGTGTGCAGGTCGTGAACCGGCTGGTAGTAGACACGCAGCTCCTGCTGGTCGAGGGCGCGGCGCAGTTCGCCGGCAATTTCCACGCGGTTCTGCGCGTGGGCAGTCAACTCTTCGGTGTACAACGCGTAGCCTTCACGGCCGACGCTCTTGGCCTTGAACAACGCGGAATCGGCGTTACGCAACAACTGCTGGGCACTCAGCGCGTCGCTGGGAAACAGGCTGATGCCAACGCTCGCACTGATAAACAATTGGTGGCCGTCGAAATTGAACGGGAGTTTCATCGCATCGAGCATGCGTTGCGCGAGCGCGGCGGCCTGCACCACCTGTGGACAGTTTTCCGCCAACACTGCGAATTCGTCCCCGCCCAGCCGCGCCAGCGTCACGCCGGTGCCGAATTGGCTTCTCAGGCGTTCACCGACCAATTTGAGCAACTGGTCGCCGACGTTATGGCCCAGGCTGTCGTTGATGATCTTGAAGTGGTCCAGGTCGAGCAGCAGCAACGCACAGCCGCGTTTATGCACTTGCGCCGAAGCCAGGGCCTGCTCGGCGCGGTCGGTGAACAGCAGGCGGTTGGGCAGGTCGGTCAGCGGGTCGTGGTGCGCGAGGTGCGCCAGTTCGTGCTCGGAATCCTTGATGGCGCTGATATCGGAAAACACCGCGACGTAATGGCTGACATGGCCGAGGTCGTCGTGAATCACCCGGATGGTTTGCCACTGTGGATAAATTTCGCCGCTTTTGCGCCGGTTCCAGATTTCCCCGCTCCACTCGCCGGTTTGTTCCAGGGCCAGGAACATCTGCTGGTAAAAACTCGACGAATGGCGGCCTGACTTGAACAAGCTGGGTTGCTCGCCCATGACATCTTCGCGCCGATAGCCGGTGATCGCCATAAAGGCCCGGTTCACATGGACGATCTGCCCCTTGGCATCGGTGACCAGCACCCCTTCACGGGTGCAATCGAACACGGCAGCGGCCTGGCGCAGGCGCTCACGACTCTCTTTGAGCGGTTGCTGCAATTCGTTGACGCGCGCAAAGCGCGCGCAAATCAGGTAAATCACCAGGGCGCTGAGGGCCACCCACACATAGCCGCGCAGCTGCAGCCACTGATCTAACTCAACCGGGTCATCGAGGAACTTGATCAATACCCGGTGAGTAAGCACAACCCACAGCAGCGAAACCAGCAGATATACCAACCCCGCGCGCCGGGCACCTCGGTATGAGAACAACATATGGCCAGTAATCCTTACTAAAAAGCTAGATTCGCCCTACAAAGGTTACGGATTATAGAATAAGAAACATCCCGTCACTCCTATCTGAAAGGTCGGCTGGTTTTCTCTGTGAGCTTAGTGATAATGCGTGAGCTGTTTTTTTCTTTTTCTGAGGGCCATACAGCCTATGTGGTACAACGGTTTTCTTGACCTGTCAGCCTGGCAACTGGTGGCAGTCACCCTGTTGATGACCCACGTGACCATTATTGGGGTCACCGTCTATCTGCACCGCTATTCAGCCCATCGCTCCCTGGAGCTCAATGCCGGCCTGAAACACTTCTTCCGCTTCTGGCTGTGGCTGACCACGGCGCAGAACACCCGCGAGTGGACCGCCATCCACCGTAAGCATCACGCCAAATGCGAAACCGTCGACGACCCGCACAGTCCCGTCATTAAAGGCCTGTCTACCGTATTGCGCAAAGGTGCCGAGCTCTATCGCGCCGAAGCGGAGAACCCCGAGACCCTGCGCATCTACGGCAAGAACTGCCCGGACGACTGGATCGAACGCAAACTCTACACGCCCTACCCGCTCTTGGGTGTGGCAATCATGGGTGTGATCGACCTTCTGCTGTTCGGCACCATCGGCATCACCATCTGGGCGATCCAGATGATGTGGATTCCATTCTGGGCCGCCGGTGTGATCAACGGCCTCGGCCACGCCGTGGGCTATCGCAACTTCGAATGCCGGGACGCGGCGACCAACCTGGTGCCGTGGGGCATCATCGTGGGCGGCGAAGAGCTGCACAACAACCACCACACCTACCCCAACTCCGCCAAACTGTCGGTGAAGAAATGGGAGTTCGACCTCGGCTGGGCGTGGATCAAGCTGTTCAGCCTGCTGCGCCTGGCCAAGGTGCAGCGCGTCGCGCCGATCGCCCACCGTGTCGAAGGCAAGGGCCACCTGGACATGGACACCGCCATGGCGATCCTCAACAACCGTTTCCAGATCATGGCCCAGTACCGCAAGCTGGTGATCGGCCCGCTGGTCAAGCAGGAACTGGAGAAGGTCGATCACTCGGTGCGCCATCAGTTCCACCGTGCCAAGCGCCTGCTGTCGCGGGAAACCAGCCTGCTGGATGACCGCCACCACCTGCGTATCCAGAGCATGCTGGAACACAGCCAAGCCCTGAAAGTGATCTACGAAAAGCGTCTGGCCCTGCAGCAGATCTGGCTCAAGACCAGCTCCAACGGCCACGATATGCTGGCCGCGATCAAGGAATGGGTGCATGAGGCCGAGGCCAGCGGCATCCAGTCCCTGCGCGATTTTGCCCACCAATTGAAGACCTACTCGTTGCGCCCTGCAACGGTGTGAACACGCGGAGGGGGAAGGCTTGCCTTCCCCTTTGATCGCTTTTTTGACGCCATTCTCCAGACACCCATAAATCCGTCACAATCGCCCCCAATGACGGAACTTAGACGCAATTCGCCCCTCTCAAACAACACTTCGCCATCATGGTGGCCCCTTGTTGTGACCGCTGCTGAACCCTGCGGCGCGCCCAGAGAGAGTTGTGCCGATGGTCCAAGAAAAAACGCACCTGCCCGATCCCCCCACCGCTGAACCCCCACGCCCCGCAGCCGCAGCAACCTTGCTGGCGTTGATGCACGCCCAGGGCGAGGTCGAGCGGCTGAGTGAGCGTGAGCAATTACTCAGTTCCCTGCTGGTCAGCGTGAATGCGGTGCTATGGGCCATCGACTGGGCGTCGCGACGCGTGCTGTATGTGAGCCCGGCGTATGAGCGGGTATTCGGCCGTTCCGCCGGCATGCTGCTGGCCGACCACCGGGAATGGCGCAACAGCATTCACCCCGAAGACCTCGACTACGCCGAACACAGCCTGGCCCGCGTACTCGAACAAGGCGCCGTGGAAGACCGCGAGTACCGCATCATCACGGCCGGCGGGCAGATTCGCTGGCTCAGCGACAAGTGCTACATCAACCAGCAGGCCGAACCGGGCGAGCCGTTGATCGTGGTCGGCATGGCCGAGGACATCACCGACAAGAAACAGTTGGAGCTGGAGCTGCACCGCCTGGCCACCACCGACGTGCTGACCCAGAGCAGCAACCGCCGACACTTTTTCGAATGCGCCAACCAGGCCTTCGACAGCGCCCGCGCCCAGGCTGCGCCGCTGGCATTCCTGCTGCTGGACATCGATGACTTCAAGGACGTCAACGACACCTACGGCCACTTGGAGGGCGATCAGGTGTTGCGGCGCATTGCCGAGAGCGGTCGTGGCGTACTGCGCCGTGGCGACCTGTTCGGGCGCATTGGCGGCGAAGAGTTCGCCGCCGTGCTGCCGGGTTGCGCGCCGGAGATGGCGCTGCAAGTCGCTGAGCGGCTTGGCAAGGAAATCCAGGCGTTGAGCTTCAGCTATGAAGGCCACGCGTTCACCGTGACGGTCAGCCAGGGCCTGGCCAACCTCAACGAGCAAGACTCGACCCTGAACAGCCTGTTCGCCCGCGCGGATGGCGCCATGTACGAGGCCAAGCGCCTGGGCAAAAACCGCGTGGTTGCTGGCTAGAGGATCAACACAGAGCAAATGTGGGAGGGAACCTGCCCCGCCCACATCTGAACTTCATAACCCTTTAGGCCTTGCGCAACCTCATCAGCTCCGACAGCCCCATTTTCAGCAAGCGCGCGGTCTTGCTCCTGGCCAGCGCTTCCAGCCCTTCATGCTCGGTCAACCGCGCCATCTGCGCCGCCAGGTTCATCACCAGCGCCTCCCGCGAATACACCCCGCCTTCCAGGGAGTAGATCGCCGCGATCAACTGACGCAGTTCCAGCGGCAAGCGCCAACGCGTGCGCAACGCCGAACCGTAGGCGGCACCCAAGGCGTGCAGCGACTCGCCAATCGCTTCGTCATCCAGCGCCCCGCCACCCTGGCGCCAGTCTTCCAGGCAGCTCAACAACGCCAGGTCGCCGAGCCGATGCAGGATGCCCGCGCTGTAGCAGCGCTCGTGGTCCAGCTCCAGCATGCGCGCCAGGCGGCGGGCGTAGTCGGCGGTGTCCTGGGACAACTGCCAGTGACGCTCGGCATACGCCACCAGGCCTGGATCACCCAATACCACGTTGTGCTTGAGCGCCAGGCCGAGTATCAGGTTCATGCTTTGCCCGGCCTGCAGCTTGTGCAACGCCGCCGACAGGGTCTGCACCGGCGTGCCGTGATGGCCGGCGCTGTTGGCGGCGGCGATCAGCACGGCGGTGATCTGCGGGTCCATACACACGCGGTCTTCCAGGCACTTGAGGTCCAGGCCCTCCGGCCCGAGGCTGTCTTGCACGGCGGCCTTCACATCGACCCACAGCGGCGCGCCATCGCAGGCGTCGCGGCGGCGCTCGAGGAACACCGGCAAGGTCATGCCCGGCGCCAGTCGCGGCACTTCGCAGTACACGCTTTCGCCTTCGTTGAGCAGCAGGTCTTGCAGGCGCTGGGTCAGGCCGTCCATGTTCAGCGGTTTGGTCAGATACGCCGTGGGCGCCAAGGGCAAGGCCTCACGCACGCTGGCGCTGTCATTGCGACTGCTCAAGAGGATGAACGGCAACGCGGGCGAGCGACGCTGCTGACGCACATTGCGCAACAGGCTCAGGCCATCGATGCCCGGCAGTTCCCAATCCGCCACGATCAGGTCGTAGGCTTTGTCGCGCAGCAGCGTAGCCGCTTGCCGGCCATCGCCACACATATCCAGCCGTGCGTCGCAACGCACATTCAACAACACCTGCTTGAGCAGGTCCCGCGACCAAGGGTCTGCCTCAGCAATCAACACCCGGGGTACAGCGGGTAAATCCACAGCACTCATCCTGCACGCTCCATCTGCAATGCCTGCACCTTAGACAATGCGGCGGCCTACGTACAATGAACAACCACTGAATGTGCTGCATCAGGTAAAAAAAAACCCGCCGAAGCGGGTTTTTTCTATCGATCGGTTCAGCCCGGGCTTACAGCTCGGAGAAGCACTCTTCGATGATTGCCAAGCCTTTGTCCAGTTGCTCGTCCGGCGCGGTCAGCGGCACCAGGATGCGCAACACGTTGCCGTAAGGGCCGCAGGACAGCAGGATCAAGCCTTTCTCACGCGCCTTGGCCACTACAGCGGCGACGGCAGCAGCGTTTGGCTTGTGGGTGTCGCCACCTTCGAACAGCTCGATCGCGATCATCGCGCCCAGGGCACGCACGTCGCCGATCACCGGGTACTTGGCCTGGATGGCCTTGAGGCCGGAGACCAGACGCTCGCCGACGGCTTTGCAGCGATCCAGCAGGTGCTCTTCTTCGAACACTTCCAGCACGGCCAGGGCCGCGGCGCAAGCGATCGGGCTACCGGCGTAGGTGCCGCCGAGGCCGCCTGGCGCGATGGCGTCCATGTATTCGGCCTTGCCGCACACACCGGCCAACGGGAAACCGCCGGCGATGGATTTGGCGAAGGTGGTCAGGTCGGCAGTCACGCCCATCTGTTCCATGGCGAAGAACGTACCGGTACGGCCGGCACCGGTTTGCACTTCGTCGGCGATCAGCAGGATGCCGTGCTTGTCGCACAGTTCGCGCAGGCGCTTCATGAAAGGTTTAGGCGCGACGTAGAAACCGCCTTCGCCCTGCACCGGCTCGATGATGATGGCAGCGATATCACGCGGCTCGGCATCGTTCTTGAAGATACGTTCGATGCTGGCGATGGAGTCGTCGACGCTCACGCCATGCAGTTCGTTCGGGTACAGCGCGCGGAAGATGCCGCCTGGCATCAGGCCCATGCCGGCCGAGTAAGGCACGACTTTACCGGTGAGGCCCAGGGTCATCATGGTGCGACCGTGGTACGCGCCGGTGAACGCGATGATGCCAGCACGGCCAGTGGCAGCGCGGGCGATTTTCACGGCGTTCTCAACTGCTTCGGAACCGGTGGTGACCAGCAGGGTTTTCTTGGCGAAATCACCTGGGACCTTGGCGTTGATTTTTTCGCACAGTTCCACGTAAGGCTCGTAGGCCAGTACCTGGAAGCAGGTGTGGGTCAGCTTGTTCAGTTGCTCGGTCACGGCCGCGATGATTTTCGGGTGTACGTGGCCGGTGTTCAGCACGGCGATACCGCCGGCGAAGTCGATGAACTCGCGACCTTCAACGTCGGTCACGGTGGCGTTCTTCGCGGACTCGGCGAAGATCGGGTGAATCTGGCCAACACCGCGTGGTACAGCGGCTTCGCGGCGTTTCATCAGGGAAGCGTTGGTCTTGCTCATAAAGTCCTCATTCGCCACTCATCGGGTGGCGTTGTTCAAGGAATACGTGGCGGGGGGCAACTACGGCAGCATGCGATGATCGACTGACACAGCGTTCCCGGCCACTACGAATAACGGTGTAAAACACGCAAAGGGTCAGCGCTCTCGTGCCCTTTGCGTTTGCAGCAATGCCTTGCCGGGCTTAGATGCCCAGGCAGAGGTATTTGATTTCCAGGTAATCCTCGATCCCGTACTTGGAACCTTCACGGCCCAGGCCCGAAGCCTTGATACCGCCGAACGGCGCCACTTCGTTGGAGATCAACCCGGTGTTGACGCCGACCATGCCGTATTCCAGGGCTTCGGCCACACGGAACACACGGCTCAGGTCACGCGCATAGAAGTAGGACGCGAGGCCGAACTCGGTGTCGTTGGACATCGCGATCACTTCGGCTTCGTCCTTGAAACGGAACAGCGGCGCCAGTGGGCCGAAGGTTTCTTCCTTCGCCACAGCGGCATTTTTCGGCACGTTGGTCAGGATGGTCGGCTCGAAGAAGTTACCCTCCATGACCTTGCCGCCCGCCAGCAGCGTGGCGCCTTTGGCCAGCGCGTCCGCAATGTGTTCCTGGACCTTGGCCACGGCTTTGCCGTCGATCAGCGGGCCGGTGGTGGTGCCGTCTTCCAGACCGTTGCCGATCTTGAGCTTGGCCACCGCCACTTTGAGTTTTTCCGCGAACGCGTCGTACACCGCGTCTTGAACGTACAGACGGTTGGCGCAGACGCAGGTCTGGCCGTTGTTGCGGTACTTGGAGATGATCGCGCCTTCGACGGCCTTATCCAGGTCAGCGTCGTCAAACACGATGAACGGCGCGTTGCCGCCTAGCTCCAGGGACACTTTCTTGATGTCCTTGGCGCATTCGGCCATCAACTGGCGACCGATTTCGGTCGAGCCGGTGAAGGACAATTTACGCACGATCGGGTTGCTGGTCAGCTCGCTGCCGATATCGCCGGCGCTGCCGGAGACCACGCTGAACACGCCTTTCGGAATGCCGGCACGCTGCGCCAGTTCAGCCAGGGCGAACGCCGAGAACGGCGTTTGCGAGGCAGGCTTGAGCACCATGGTGCAACCGGCGGCCAGGGCCGGGCCGGCTTTACGCGTGATCATCGCGGCGGGGAAGTTCCACGGCGTGATCGCAGCGGTCACGCCGATCGGTTGCTTGATCACGATCAGACGCTTGTCCGGCTGGTGGCCGGGAATCACATCACCGTAGATGCGCTTGGCTTCTTCGGCGAACCACTCGATAAAGGAGGCGGCGTAGACAATTTCGCCCTTGGCTTCGGCCAGCGGCTTGCCCTGTTCCAGGGTCATCAGGCGCGCCAGGTCTTCCTGGTTCTCGATGATCAGCTCGAACCAGCGGCGCAGCTTGTTGGCGCGCTCCTTGGCGGTCAGCGCACGCCAGGCCGGCAGCGCTTTGTCCGCCGCTTCGATGGCGCGGCGGGTTTCAGCGGCGCCCATCTTCGGCACGGTGCCGAGAATCTCGCCCGTGGCGGGGTTGTTGACCTTGATGGTCTGACCGTTGTCCGCATCGACCCAAGCCCCATCGATAAAGGCTTGCTGGCGGAACAACTGGGCATCTTTAAGCTGCATGTCGGCTTTCCTTAACAGCACCGCGCGCGCGCGGAGCGAATTAGAGTTGTTGAAAGGCGCCTTTGGGGGCTGCCGTCAGGGAAATCAGCCCCTGCGTGCAAGCAAGTGGAGAGCGCACGGGAGACAGAGCGTTTGAAATCTCAAACGAATCCTAGGATCAAAGGGGGTACAGGGCAATAGGATGTTCGAAAAAAAGAACGAAAACCGCTTATTTGCCGGATTTATCAGATCAACGACCTCAAGCCCCGCACCCCACCACCGAGCCACAGCGCCCGACGCAAGGCCCCAACACAGACAATTCCCACCCGCCAGCAGCCAAAAACCAGCATGGACGCCCAAGGTCGACATGGGTATGATGTCGCCCGCACAAGCATCCGTAGCTCAGCTGGATAGAGTACTGCCCTCCGAAGGCAGGGGTCGTGGGTTCGAATCCCGCCGGGTGCACCATATAGCAGTCTCGGGCTGTCTCAGACAGTCTACGAAACACCCCAAGAAGCCCACCCCGTGCGGGCTTCCTTGTTTCTGGCTTTCCATCTCTCTCCAACCCGATAACTTCCCGCAATGCATGCCTTGAGACTCCTATAACTGGAGGCATACAGAAAGCCGCCCCTTAGCAAACACCACGCTCGCCGGCCCGGAACCTGACCACGCTACCTATCGCGAGCAAGACGGGAACGGCCTCTACTTCAGCGTGAAACCTAACGGACAACGGTCTTGGCTGGGTCTCGGCAGCCAACACGCAGCTGCGCTGATGAGCCTGAGCCAGTCGGCCAAGCTCAATGGGCATGATCCATCTGGTTATCTCAAGGATGTACTAGCCAGCGCGCCAGCAAGATCGCCGGGTTGTTGCCGCATAACGGGTTACCGTTACGCAACCTGTAATGCCCATTCGGTTACCGCGCAACTCGCATGAAAGTCCTTGTGCATGACGGCTTCGGGAGCTGGCTCCCCCCGCAGATTGAAGCAAGGCAAGCTCCACCGGCCAGGCGTTCGCCAACCACATCGCCTTTCGACGACATCCTTAAAGTTTCCGGCTTTGAGTCGATAGCCTGTTGAACATATCAACAACCGTTGGAAAACAGGAATCTTGTATGCACCTTAGAAATCTCAACGTAGCGCCACGCGCTGCCCTGTTTTTCGCGTTGATTATTGCGTTGGTTTTTGTGCTCGGCGCATTCGCAGTCGTGCAAATGGGCAAGCTGAGGGACTCCGAAAAAGACGTCGAACTCAATTGGATGGCTAGCATCCGACAAACGGAGCTGATGAACAGTACAGCCCTTCGCTTGAGGCTCGAAACACAGCGTGGCCTTGCTGACCCTCAGTCGATACAAAAGACGATTGATAGCTTCGCCAGCTACCGTAAGGCGTTCAACGATGCGGTGGCGAATTATGAGCCTCTGATAGCGAGTGATAAGGAGCGTTCGTTTTATACACCGGTAAAAAACAGCGCCGATGCCTACTCCAAACTAATGGATAGTCTTGAACCGTTGATGAGGCAGGGTGACGTAGCGGCGGCGGTCAGCCTGGTGAAGACCGGCATCCGCCCTCTGACGAACACGATGGAAATGCAGATCAAAGACTTGACCAACTTTAACAACGACGGCGCTGCGCAGGCTGGGCAAAACGCAACCGATCTTTATAACAATGGGTTGTGGTTGGTTGTCGGCCTTATTGCTGCCGTTGTCGTCCTGACAGTTGGTTTGGCATTGCTGTTGACGAAAAGTATTACCTCTCCGATTAAAGATGCCCTGTCTGTCGCGGAGCGCATCGCGGCCAGCGACCTCTCCAAAGAGGTATTGGTCAGCGGGACTGATGAAGCTGGACGACTGTTGAAAGCCCTCGCGCAGATGCAGACAAACCTGCGAACTACAATTATGCAGATATCCGATTCGTCCACCCAACTGGCCTCTGCGTCAGAAGAGATGACAGCGGTCACTGAGGAGTCGAGTCGGAGTCTTGTCGCCCAAAATGACGAGGTCAATCAGGCTGCCACAGCGGTCACAGAAATGAGCGCAGCTGTTGATGAGGTCGCTCGTAACGCGGAGTCGGCTTCCGAAGAGTCAAAGCGTACCCAGGGCTATACCGAAATAGGTTTGGAGCGAGTGGCTCAGACATTGAAGTCCATTCAAAAGCTGAACGGGAACGTTGAGAACACGAGTGAACAGATTCAGGGGTTGTCAGATCGTGCCCAGAGCATCACTAAAGTTGTCGAGGTGATTCGGGCCATTGCAGAACAAACCAACCTGCTGGCTTTGAACGCGGCTATCGAGGCAGCACGCGCAGGCGAGCAAGGCCGTGGGTTTGCGGTAGTTGCTGACGAAGTAAGGGCGTTGGCCCATCGCACTCAGGTGTCGACACAAGAAATCGAGCAGATGATTGCTGCCATCCAGAACGATTCTGATCTCGCCGTGAAGGCGATGAATACGAGCAGAGACCTAGCGACCGAATCACTTGGTGTCGCCCAAGAGGCCAGTACCTCGCTGGATCAAATAGCCACCGCCATTGTTCAGATCAATGAGCGTAACCTCATGATCGCCACGGCGTCTGAAGAGCAGTCGCATGTTGCGCGTGAGGTTGATCGTAATCTGGTCAGTATTCGCGAGCTGGCAACTCAGAGTGCTGCGGGTGCCAGCCAGACGGCCAGTGCAAGCGGTGAGATGTCAAAACTGGCGGTCAACCTGAATCAGTTGGTTAACCGATTCGCGGTGTGAAAAAGGCGCCGAGCGAAATTCATGCTTGGGGCATATCACGCCTCGATAGATGACTTGACCAAATGCGTGCTGATGTCGGCACGCCGGTCTGGCGGATGTGCTGATGCAGCGCTTACCCACAAGCCCAGGCCGGACGGGTGATCGGTGGCGACTCGCTACTCGTCGGCAAATTCCGGCAATACGGCATGAGAGGCCGTCGATAGATTCCATCAGCCGCACGCCACTCTTGCCACTCACAACGAAGTGGCAAGAGTGGCGTACTGCTCATCGCTCGCTTCAGACCCGAGCAGGCGACACGATGATTTTCACGTTGTGCTCCTTATTCTTGACCAACTCCTCAAAGCCCTGCCCCACGATCTGTTCCAACTGGATACGCCCCGTCACCAGCGGCGTAATGTCCAGCCGTCCATCGGCGATAAACGCGATCACGTCAGCGAACTCGCCGTTATAGGCCAGCGCGCCGAGTACTTGTTTTTCCGTCGCCACCAACTCGAAAAAGTTGAACTCGCTGGGCTCCTCGAAGATCCCCACCAGGACGCACTTGCCGGCCTTGCGGATCAGGTCGATTGCGAGTTTGGCCGTGTGTTTGTTACCGATGCATTCGAAGCTGACATCCGCGCCGAGCCCGCCCGTGAGGCGGCGGACTTCGGCCAGGGCGTCGCACTCATTGGGATCGAGCACATGGGTCGCGCCCACTTCCCGGGCCTTGGTCTTGCGGGCGCCGGACATTTCCAGCGCGATCACCTGCGCCGCACCGGCCGCCTTGGCGCACATGATGGTACACAGGCCGATGGTGCCGGCACCGACCACCACTACGTTTTGCCCGAGCAGGCTTCCGGCTTTTTTCACTGCGTGCATGCCCACCGCCAGCGGCTCGATCAGTGCCCCGGCTTCAGCGGGAAAATTCGCCGGCAATTTGTACAGCAGGTTGGCCGGCACGTTGACCAGTTCGGCGAAGGCACCATTGTTCATCAGCCCGGTGAAGGCCAGGTTCTCGCAGATGTTGTACATCCCGTGGGTGCAGTAGTAGCACGTGCCGCAATGCTGGCACGCATCGGCCGCCACCGGCTCGCCGACGCTGAAGCCCTGCACGCCGGCGCCGAGTTCGACGATCTCGCCACAAAACTCATGCCCGAGGATGCACTGCCCCTTTATCCCGGTCAGCGGGTGCGGGGCGTCGACCGGTATGAACACCGGCCCGGCCACGTACTCATGCAAATCGGACCCGCAGATTCCGCACCACTGCACGCGGATCTGCACCCAACCGGCCGGCGGCGAAATGGGCAGCGGGACGTCTTCGACGCGGATATCGTGACGGCCGTGCCAGACAGCGGCGCGCATGCTGCGTTGCGGATTGATCGAAAGGGTCATAGCGAAATCTCCTTGGAACGATTGGCCCTGGCGCCCCGCAAGAGTCCGCCAGGAGGGGCGTCAGCGCGGTAGCACAAGGTCCAGAACCAGTCGATTGAGCTGTTGCGGCATGCGACTCATGACGCCGCCACGGGCAGAACCGGGAAAGGGAGTTGGGCAGGACATCGGGCACCTGTTTTTATTATTGGGTCACCAGTCGGGCTGGTTACCAGTGCCAGAGCAAGGCCGGTGCCAGATCCGCAAAAGCACCTGAACAGGCCTTGCTTAGAGCGGTCCGCTGGAACCCCTGGGGCGGCCGCGATCGCGTTCGAATGAGACGCGCCATGTCAGACCACACCTGGTGGCGATGAGACGGCGAGACGTTGCGTCTCACCGCCCGCCCCGCCGTTCAGCGCTTGCGCAACACCTCCAGGCGCGCCGGCAAGTCCTCCTGGGGAAAGCGCGCGTGCAACGCCAGCAGCTTCTCATCCGCCGCTTGGCTGTCCCCGGCCGCCCGCAGGTTGACGATTTCCTGCAAGCCCTCTTCCAATGAAGGCAGTGCAACCGGTGCGCGCTTGCTGAGCCTGGCCGGCGATTTGTCCGACAACGCACCGGCGATTTCGGCTTGGACCGGCGCGCTTTCGGCTCTGGGCGCGACGGCCATCCGGGCCATCGGCGCGGGGGCCGGGTGGGCGCTTTCTGGGTGGGGCGCGGAGAACGTCGCCGGGGAGATGTCGGGTTGAGGCACGGGCGAGCGCATGACCACGCCGATCATCAACGCTAACCCTGCGACGGTGGCGAATGCCATCTGCCAGCGTGGGCGTTGGCAGGCGTGCAGCCAGCGTTGCCAGCGGCTGGGTTGCGGCGCTGGGGTTTCGCGGCGGGCGGTGGCGAGGATGAAGGCGTCGAGGGACGCCGGTGGCTCGCCGCGGCTGTGTTGACGCACGTGCTGGATGAGCAGGTCGTCGGGGTCGGGGGTGTATCGGGAGTCGGTCATGCGGGTATCTCCTCGGCCAGCAGGCGGCGCAGTTTCTGCTGGGCGTAACGCAGGCGGCTTTTCACGGTTTCCAGCGGGGCGCCGGTGAGGGCGGCGATCTGCGGCACGTCGAGGTCGCCATGCAGGCGCAGCAGGAAGACTTCGCGCTGGTCTTCGGGCAAGTCTTGCAACGCGGCGTCGAGACGCGCCTGGTCGCGGCTCAGGCTCAGATGCTGCTCGGGGCCGGCGCTGGTGTCGGGCTGGGCGTGCAGTTGTTCATCGTAACTGTCGTGCAACGGGTTGTGGATGCCGTGCTTGCGCCAATAGTCGATCAGGCGGTTGCGGGCGATCTGGAACAGCCAGGTACGAAAACTCGCCCGGCCTTGTGGCTGAGTGGCGCTGCGGATCAGGCTGAGCCAGGTCTCCTGATAAATTTCCTCGGCCAGTTCGGCCTTGTTGCTCAGGGACACCAGGAAGCGGTAGAGACCTTGGCGGTGCCGCGCGTATAAGGCTTCGAACGCGGCGCCGTCACCGCTTCGGTAGCGGGCCAGCAGCGATTCGTCGCTGGGTGAATCATCTGGAGCGGGCATGTCGGTGGCGAACTCCTTTCTGGTCGTTGTGTTCACGATCAAGGTTTGAGGCTTTGCGCCACTTCCACCAGTTGCACGAATTCATTGCGCAAGCCGAACGGGTCATCGCCCCGGGCAGAGCGGGCGAGTGCGGCGGTGTCCTGCAAACTCATGCTGCCAGTGTAGCGGCCATCGCCCTTGAGTTGCTGGGCGAAGGCGGCCACGGCGGCGCAGAAGCGCAGGTCGTCGCTGGCCTTGGCCGAGGCGTTGCTCACCGGCCGCTCGATCAAGCGGCTCGCGCCACCGGCCGCGGGCTTGTAGCGCACGCGCAACATGGCCAACTCATCGGAAGCGCCCGACACCGCAGGCGCGGCGGCATAGCGCAGCGGCTCCAGCCAGCCCTGCTGGCCCTTCGGTACAATTTCGTACAGCGCGGTCAGCGTGTGCCCGGCGCCGATCTCTCCCGCGTCGACCTTGTCGTTGTTGAAGTCCTCACGCTTCAACACGCGGTTTTCATAACCCAGCAAGCGGTATTCGCTGACCTGGGCCGGGTTGAATTCCACCTGCACCTTCACATCCCGCGCCACCACCGCCAGGGTCGAGCTGAGTTGGTCCACCAACACCTTGCGCGCTTCGCGCAGGGTGTCGATGTAGGCGTAGTTGCCGTCGCCCGCGTCGGCCAGCTGCTCCATCAGGTGTTCGTTGTAGTTATCCACACCGAAGCCGAGGGTGGTCAGCGACACACCGCTTTTGCGTTGTTCCGCGGCCATTTGCTTGAGGCTGTCGAAATCGCTGACGCCGACATTGAAGTCGCCATCGGTGGCCAGCAGGATGCGGTTGATGCCCTGCTCGATAAAGCCTTCGCGGGCCATCTGGTAGGCCAGTTCGATACCTGAAGCACCGGCGGTGGCGCCGCCCGCGCTGAGTTGGTCGATGGCGTTGCGCAGCTTCACTTTGTCGCGCCCGGAGGTGGGAGGGAGCACCACGCGCGACTCGCCGGCGTAGACCACCAGCGACACGCGGTCTTGCTCGCGCAATTGATCCACCAGCAATTTCAGGGTGCTTTTCACCAGCGGCAAGCCTTCGCGGCGGTCCATGGAGCCGGACACATCGACCAGAAACACCAGGTTGGCCGGCGCCAGCTGCGCTACGGCGCGGTCGGAGGCCTTGATGCCGATGCGCAGCAGTTGGGTGCGCGGGTTCCACGGGGTGGCCGCCAGTTCGGTGGTCACGCCAAACGGCGAACCGTCGGTGGGCAAGGCGTAGTGATAGGGGAAGTAGTTGAGCATTTCCTCCAGTCGCACAGCACCCTCGGGCGGTAGACGGCCTTGGTTGAGGAAACGTCTCACGTTGGCGTAGCTGCCGGTGTCGACGTCGATGCTGAAGGTCGAGACCGGCGTTTCGGCGACCCGATGCACCGGGTTGTCCGGCAGGTTGGCGTACTGCTCGCGGGGTTCGCTTTGGTAATCCAGGGTTGCCGACTCCTGCATCCGCATCGGTGCAGGCATCGCCTGGCGCTTGACCAACGCGCCCTGGACCGGCGCGCTGTGCAGCTCGGCGACGGGCTCAGCCGGTTTGGCTAAATCTGGGGACGAAGACAGCCCACAACCGGCCAGCGCCACCAGCAAGGTAACCGCAAAGCCCTGGGCAGCAGGACGCAGGAAAAGCAGAGGATGGGACATGGACTGAACCTCGTGAAAGAATGATCCGTTCACAAGGTCAGACGCAGGGTGTGGGGTGTTCGGGTTAAACCCTGGACTAGATAACACCTCAATCAGTGTGGGAGGGGGCTTGCCCCCGATTGCCAACTGTCAGCTACTGCATCGGGTGACTGACCCACCGCCATCGGGAGCAAGCTCCCTCCCACCTTTGATCTTCGGTGGTGCCAGAATCGAGACGATTAACTCAGCCCGGCGCGCTGCCCCGCCTGAATCCTGGTTTAGATAACACCTCGATCAGTGTGGGAGGGGGCTTGCCCCCGATTGCCAACTGTCAGCCACTGCATCGGGCGACTGACCCACCGCCATCGGGAGCAAGCTCCCTCCCACATTTGATCTTCGGTGGTGCCAGAATCGAGACGGTTAACTCAGCCCGGCGCGCTGCCCCGCCTGAATCCTGGTGTAGATAACACCTCGATCAGTGTGGGAGGGGGCTTGCCCCCGATGACCAAGCGTCAGCCACTGCATCGGGTGACTGACCCACCGCCATCGGGAGCAAGCTCCCTCCCACATTTGATCTTCGGTGGTGCCAGAATCGAGACGGTTAACTCAGCCCGGCGCGCTGCCCCGCCTGAATCCTGGTTTAGATAACACCTCAATCAGTGTGGGAGGGGGCTTGCCCCCGATTGCCAACTGTCAGCCACTGCATCGGGTGACTGACCCACCGCCATCGGGAGCAAGCTCCCTCCCACCTTTGATCTTCGGTGGTGCCAGAATCGAGACGGTTAACTCAGTCCGGCGCGCTGCCCCGCCTGAATCCTGGTTTAGATAACACCTCAATCAGTGTGGGAGGGGGCTTGCCCCCGATTGCCAACTGTCAGCCACTGCATCGGGCGACTGACCCACCGCCATCGGGAGCAAGCTCCCTCCCTCATTTGATCTTCGGTGGTGCCAAAATCGAGACGGTTAACTCAGCCCGGCGCGCTGCCCCGCCTGAATCCTGGTTTAGATAACACCTCGATCAGTGTGGGAGGGGGCTTGCCCCCGATTGCCAACTGTCAGCCACTGCATCGGGCGACTGACCCACCGCCATCGGGAGCAAGCTCCCTCCCACATTTGATCTTCGGTGGTGCCAGAATCGAGACGATTAACTCAGCCCGGCGCGCTGCCCCGCCTGAATCCTGGTTTAGATAACACCTCAATCAGTGTGGGAGGGGGCTTGCCCCCGATTGCCAACTGTCAGCCACTGCATCGGGTGACTGACCCACCGCCATCGGGAGCAAGCTCCCTCCCACCTTTGATCTTCGGTGGTGCCAGAATCGAGACGGTTAACTCAGTCCGGTGCGCTCCCCCGCCTGAATCCTGGTTTAGATAACACCTCGATCAGTGTGGGAGGGGGCTTGCCCCCGATGACCAAGCGTCAGCCACTGCATCGGGTGACTGACCCACCGCCATCGGGAGCAAGCTCCCTCCCACCTTTGATCTTCGGTGGTGCCAGAATCGAGACGGTTAACTCAGCCCGGCGCGCTGCCCCGCCTGAATCCTGGTTTAGATAACACCTCGATCAGTGTGGGAGGGGGCTTGCCCCCGATTGCCAACTGTCAGCCACTGCATCGGGTGACTGACCCACCGCCATCGGGAGCAAGCTCCCTCCCACCTTTGATCTTCGGTGGTGCCAGAATCGAGACGGTTAACTCAGCCCGGCGCGCTGCCCCGCCTGATTCCTGGTTTAGATAACACCTCGATCAGTGTGGGAGGGGGCTTGCTCCCTCCCACCTTTGACCTTCGCTGAGATCAGTCCGTACCGTATTTCGGGTTGCGCGGACCGTACAGCAGCCCGGTGCGCTGCCCTGCCGAGAGCAGGCGCGCACTGGTGATGCCCGCGATCGGATGCGCTGCGTCGGTGGAGCTGTTGATCACCTGCTTGACCGCCGCTGTGATCAACATGCCCACCAGGCCGCCGCCGTTGTTATTGTTGCCTTCCTCACTGGACGCACGCGCCGAGCCGGTCCACAGGGTGGTGCCGGTGCGCAGGTCCACCAGTTTGGCCGAGGCGGTCACCGCGGTGTTGCTGGAGATCAGCATGTACTGGGTGCCGTACTCGCTGACGGTGATGTACAGCGCTGCATCCGCACCGAAGATGTCATGCAGCTTGGCCGGCGGCACGCCCTGGATATCGTTGGCGGTGGTCAGGCCGTTCTGGCGGAAGGTTTCGTCCACCAGGGCAATCGGCAACACGTAGTAGCCGGCTTCGGCCAACGGGTAGGTCACCTGCGAAACCATGCTGTAGGACGCCTGCACTTCCGGCGATTCATTGATCGGCGGCAGCACCAGGATCGACTTCGGCCGCGCCTGTTTGTATGCCGTGTAATCAATCGTCTTCGGTGCCGCGCAACCGCCGAGCAAGGCCAGGGCCAGCAAGGCGCCGGTGAGTTTCAATAGGCTCATTTGGTGGCGACTCCAGTCTTGGCGTTTTTCAGCAGAAAGTCCATGTACGCAGCGGATTCGGGGAACAGCGCCTTCTCGGTGCGGAACTCCTGCACCATCTGGTCATCCTTGCCCATGCTCAGGTACAGCATGCCCAGGTGGGCGTGGTAACCCGGCGGTGCTTTGCGGCCACTGGCGTTGATCTTCTGCAGATCGCGCTCCAGGGCCTCGACCTGCGCTTCCTTGGGCTCGCCCTTGAAGTACTCGTAAACCTGCGGCTGGTAGCTTTCCCATTGATACAGGGGTTGAGGCGCCGTCTGGCACCCGGCGACCGTCGCGATTGCTGTCAGCATCAGCGCCAACTTCACTGCCTTGCTCATCCGTGTACTACTCCTTGAGGGGTTGCCAATCAGTTGCGCGGGTTCCAGGCGCCGGCGTTGATGCCGTCGACCAGGCGGTTGATCGCTTCACGCATGGCCAGGTCGAGCACCTTGCCATTGAGGGTGGAGTCGTAGCTGGCGGTGCCGCCGAAGCCGATCACTTCACGGTTGGACAGCGCGTACTCACCGGCACCCTGGGTGGAATACACCACTTCGGAAGTGCTGATGTTGACGATATTCAACGCGACTTTGGCGTAGGCCACTTGCGTCTTGCCACGGCCGAGGATGCCGAACAACTGGCGGTCGCCGGTTTCTTTGCGGCCGAACTCGGTCACATCGCCGGTCACCACGTAATCAGCGCCTTTGAGCTTCTGCACGGTGCCTTTGATCGCGGCTTCCTGGGAAATTTCGCCCATGTTGTCGCGGTCCAGCACGCTGAAGCGGTTGGTCTGCTGCAGGTGGGTGATCAGGATGGTCTTGGCCTGGCCGCCGAGACGGTCGACGCCGTCGGAGAAGATGCCGCGCATGTAGCTGGAGCGGTTATCGAACTTGCCCACGGCAATCGGCACGCGCACGCCGGAATAGGCGACGTGGGCGCTGGCGACTTGTTCCACCGGCATCGCGCGGTTGCTCTCCGTGGCGCAACCGGCCACGGTCAGCAGCGCTGCGACGGCAACGCCGGACAGCAGGATTTGGGACAGTGTTTTCACATGTTGCTCCTAAAGTGAGGAAATCAGCAGCGTTCGGTGTAGCGAGAAACCGGGCACGAGGCGATACCCACCCCTTCGAGGTCGAAGGCGTCGGGCCAAGGGCGGCAGTTTCAGGGAGGGAGGCAGGCTGGCCTGCGCAAAGGCAAGAACTCGCGCGTAACTGACTTCATCCCTGAACATGTCGGGTCGCAACGGCTGCAGCATTTTACGGGGTTGAGAGGGGTTCTCAAGGTGTTTCGTCGGAGCGCGTGCGGTGACGCACATTCCTCAAGTTTTCGGCCCGTCAGTCGAGACAGTGGCCTGGCTCATTTATTAATAGGGATATTGCGTGTTGAAAAACCTCTTCCGAGCAGCGACCCTGATCGCCGCCCTGTCGATGACCGGTTGTGTGTCCTACACCGTCACCGGCCCCATTGGCGCCCCGCTCCACCCTGCCGCCGTCACCAGCCCGCGCAGCGCACAAGTCGCCGATGTGACGGTGAGCGTCGCCGACGTCAACGACGCCAACAAGACCGCGATCAGCCGCTCGCTGACCGCCCAGCTCAATCAGTATGTGAGTACTGCGGGCTACTTCAAGCAGGTCACCGAATACCCCGTGCGCCTGGGCGAGCAGGACGTGTCGCTCAAGTTCAACATGACCTCCCTCAAGGGCCACCGTGGCATACACCCGGGCTATGTCCCCGGCGCCTTGCTGACGCTGACGGTCTGGATCTGGGTCAACGGCCCGATCTACGTCGACACCTTTGACGTGGCCGGCGACCTGGTGATCGTCGATCGCGATGGCAAGGAACTGGCGAGCGCCAAACACGAGGTCAAGTTCGAGCGCAACGTCGGCCTCTACGGTCGCGAATACTGGGCCCCAACCATGGGCGCCAAGCAACTGAACGAACTGGTCGCGCAACTGCTCGACACCGCTACCGCGAAGCTGGCCAAACCGTAATTTCAAGGAGCGACACATGAAAGGATTGATCAAACACAGCCTGGTCCTCGCGGCCATCTTGCTGACAGGTTGCGTGTCTTACTCGCAACACGAACTGCCGCCCGTGCAAACCTGGCCGCCGACCGCCAACGCACCGGCGCAAAAACCCACGGCGTTCGTGCGTACCACCGCGCTCCGCCAGGTCAACAGCGGCCCGGGCAACACTGCAGCCGGCGCTCCGGCGGCGTTGTGGGAAAAGGCCGTGGCGGATTCGTTTCGCCAGTCCAACCGCTTCTCGCGGGTGAGCACCGACAAGGTCGACTCGGACATCTACGCCGACGCCACCCTGTACAACAACGAACAGTTCAACATGGCCTCGGCGATCATCACTGGCGTGACGTTCTTCATCATCCCGTCCACGGCGAAGAACACCTTCACCCTGGAAACCGTGTTCAAGGACAAAGACGGCAAAGAACTCGGGCGCGTGAAAAAGAGTGAGTCGGTACGCACCTGGATGCACCTGGTGCTGATCGTGGGCATCCCGTTCCAGGCGGACACGCGGGAAGTGGTGGAGGCGTTGACGCGCAGCACGCTGGATGAGGCGGTGCAGCGCAAGTTGTTCTGAGGTCAAAAGTCGCTGTGAGGGCAGGCCAGCCCTCACGCTGCTCAGTGAAAAAACACAACGCTCGAAAAGCGACCTGTGGCGCGGGAGCTTGTTCCCTCGCCACAGGTACAGTGTTTGCCCTTGACCCGGCGGCGTTCTGGCTTGGAACGCGTAACGCGCCTTGAGCATTACCCCATCCACTCATGTCATTTGAAAACGCTGCAATCCATGCAACCCGACCGGGTGGGGCGTTTGAGGGCTGCGGGGCTTGAGGGAGTGGCGGGGTGCTATACCTTGCGTGGTTTTGGGCAGGGGGCTTATAGTCCGGCCGTCGCCCAACCGGGCGATCGGATTTGGCGATCCGTAAACGAGTGCAAAAGCGTTCTGCGTTTTTTTGCAGGCATTTTGCACCCGCAGAGTCGCTGTTATGGCGGCTGTGCGTGGGAGGCCTTCGGGTCTGCCGGTTACTCGTTTCCGGTTCGCCAACCTGCGTACAGCTGCCACCTAATTCGTTTGGCGACGATTAGGTGGTAGATCTCATACCCTCTAAACGAGACTTCAAATGAATCGATACATGCCCCTAACCGGTCACGATAGCACCGTACCCGCCCTGCTCATCGACACTCAGGCACCCCTCGACGTCCTCCACGACGCCGCCGTGTACCGGATTCGAGCCGTCACCCAACTGCTGGAAAACCTAGCCTTTCGCGAACAGCTCAGCAGCGATGCCGTGGTGCTGCAAGACTTTGCCCATCTACTGGCGATTCCGCTGCGCGATGGGTGTGATTTGTTGGATGTGATCAGCCGCAGGCTCAATGCCGATCCAACCTGAATAAAATCGGGCGGCCTTAGTGCCGCCCCGGTTTGTGCAGATAATCAACTCTAGGCCCCACCATTAAAGAGAAATAGGGGTCAGACCACCATTATAAGACTAAGAAAAAACAGCCTTCGGACGACATACCACTCCTCGGATAACTCTATTTTTAAAGGACTGAACAATAGTCACGAAAACTCCTTAAATGCAAAATGTGGTCTGACCCCTATTTCCCGCGTCCTGATAACATGGAGTTGACCTATACGATAAATGGAAAGACCGAAAAAGTTTTCTTTGAAAATGAGGCTCATAAGATTCCGGAGGTTATATAGTGGTTACTCAAGACGTACAGTTAGTGAAACAGATTTTTGAGCTGCTAGATGCAGGTATCGTGGATGGCTACGACTCTTTTTTTTATGAGGTAACAGTAGGTGCGGGTTATATAGAAACTGTTCTTACTGTCGAGAACAAAGGGGTTCGGGTGACGGATGCGGAAACGGATTACAATGGCGCAATCCTCTATCGTTTGGTGAAGGAGTTGAGGGAGTGCGCCACCAGACGTGGTGAAAATTGGAGTTCGTTTGTGATGACTTATGCGCGTGGTGGAGAAGTTAAAACCAGGTTCAATGCTTGATTGATAAAAGGTCTTAGATCAAAAAAGATCGGTGAAAGTGGATGAGCAGGGGCGAGGCTATCTGTTTGGCTTCGCTCGGTTACTAGGCGATGAAAGCCAACGTTGTAATTGTCCAGGTGTTGCAAGTTCAGATTGATGTTGAAGAGAAATAGGGGTCAGACCACCATTATAAGACTAAGAAAAAACAGCCTTCGGACGACATACCACTCCTCGGAGAACTCTCTTTTTAAAGGACTGAACAATAGTCACAAAAACTCCATAAATGCAAAACGTGGTCTGACCCCTATTTCCCCCAAAAACTCCATAAATGCAAAACGTGGTCTGCCCCCTATTTCCCAGGTCTTTCCGCCTATAGAGGCAACCTCACCTGCGCCTTTTGCACCAGCTAATCAAGCGAGAATGATGAGAAGTAAAACGACAACTTTTTATCCTCAAGATCACTCAGTTGATAACGCATCCTATCGAAGCCAGAATCCAGCTTATTAACGTTCATGTGCATCAGCTGAGTTAATCCGCCGCCAAAATCACGGCACGTAAATTGGCTAATATCAATGAATCTGATACTCACCACATCAGCCCCTACCTTTTCAGAGGCCGAGATCGATAAGGATAAATCATAAGCCATCCCGTCAACATTCAGCTGAATACTAATCGCATGCAGGCAGTTGTGAGCAACAAGCAATTCATTCAATTCTGGAAGACTAATCATTATTGATCCTCGTCTCTTTCCCATTGGAGCCATAGCCTGGACCATATTCATAGGTATGCGTGTGGGGGTCGGAATGATATTCCGGAGAAATAGGGGTCAGACCACCATTATAAGACTAAGAAAAAACAGCCTTCGGATGACACACCACTCCTCGGACAACTCTCTTTTTAAAGAACCGAACAATAGCCACGAAAACTCCTTAAATGCAAAACGTGGTCTGACCCCGATTTTTCGTCAGACTGTCTAAGCGCCTGGTCCTTCGATTTGCTCGTCGTTACAACCGAAATCTTGCGATCAACTAAAACTTCACCATCCACACCATCGAATTTAACCAACCTTATTGATCCATCCGGCATTGTTCTTTCTAGCGCAGGAGCTTGGCCAGATTGGGTTGCAGGATTGGAGCGAGCACCGGTTGCTGAGTCATTGTAATCACGGGCACGCGAACTCATACCTGCATTCTCATCAACCCACTTGACCTTAGTTGACGCAAGATCATCTACCTTTCCAGCAGCGCCACCAGTAGCTTTTGCACCGAATAGAGAGACTAAAATTAAATTTTGGTCGCACCAAACATTATAGGATCAAAACCTTCAGGCCAAACTGTCCCTTCATTATATATAGCACCAGAAAAAGAAGCGTTTTCTATTCTTTTAACGTCAAAATTAACATCGCATAAATTAGCTCTTACGAAACTAGCGCCAAAAACATCCGCATTTTTCAGACCAGACGATGAAAGATCGGCCTCGGTAAAGTCAGCCCCAACTGCTATAACACTTGAAAGATCCGCCCGTTTCATCTGTACGCCAACCAGTGTCGCATTCATAAGAGCGGCACCATGCATTACCGCCCCATTCAATATAGAGTGATTAAAAGATGCATTTCTCAAATTCGAATTTGTAAAATTTGCTCCAGAAACATCAAAATTATCAAAAATTGCACGATGAAGCTCCAACCCACTAAATATAGAATTAGCTAGACTATCCAAAGGCAAGTCCATAGTCTCACCTGTCTCAAAGTAAATAGTTATCATCTATTCCCCCAATCTACCGGATCAATTTTTACATCTGATACAGGTTTGGTTTGTCCAGCTTTGCTCGGTGACAATGTTCCTGGAGCCACCTCTGGACTTCGCCCTAATATTTTCGCAGCGATATAACGATGATTCCCATCAACAATTATATTTCCATCCATTTTAATTGGAGGAGCGACATCACCCTTAAGAAGACGATCAACGTATCTCTGAACCGCAGGTAATGAAACAAAATTTTGACCGCTAATAGCAGGATTACCTTGTAATGCTTTTTGAATGATCTCTGGCGTTACATCGGACCCTTTAGAAACCAAAGGTCCCTGAACTGTCGCTTTTGCACCCTGCGGTACATCAGGACCCGCAGCTTCACCCTGACTACCCTTCCCTTTCCCTGCTCCAGAGCGCGAGGGTAATGTTACTCCAACTCCAGCCTTGATAGCCTCCGCCCCGAGCTTAACCAACACCCCACCGCCAGCAGAGCTGATATCTGCAGCAATTTTGCTGGAAGCGTCTAGGTTGCTCCCTATCACAAAACCTACAGCAGAAGCAGCACCACCCTGCCCATGGGACCTAAGCTTACCTACCAGATCGACGAGTTTCTGATCATCGTTCGCCAACGAGATAGCAATACCCCTGCAGCGTTGCGGATCGCGCGCGCAGAGCGCATCCAATTCGTCATTTCTCTGCTGATCAAGGGCCGCATACCGCTCCCTAACCGCCCTTTTCTCTTGTTCCGTACTTTTGCTGTCAACCTCCCGAAGCATCTCCTCGACTTCTTTGTGGTAAAGGTAGTTAAACGTCGTCGCCTTCTGAGCAATCTGAGAGCCTTTCTCTAAATCACCATCAACCGCCGCCGCTGCTAACAACCCAGTCAGTTGTGAAAGCATCAAAGTGATGTCTTTATTGCCTTGGGCGGCCCAAGTTAATTGATTGATGAGCGCTTCATTCAACCCAGCCGCCGCAGCCCCGGTTTTGAAATCACTGCCGGTCGCTTCCGCCAGCAATCCGCCCATCAATGCATGAGCAATGATCTTTTGAGGACTTCCATTCGGGAAGGTGACGTAGTCACCCACCCAATTAAAACCGGTAGCCATCGCAACGTTGCCAGCCTCTCCCAGCAAGGCAGCATTGAAATTGTCGCCGAAACTTCCGCCCTGGATGGCCGTAGAAATCCCGCTAGAGATTACCGCCCGACCTCCAGTGCGCAGGGCGATATCACCCGCTGACGTCCAGGTGAAAATATCTTTGGAGGAGTTAGTAACCGCCAAGGTTGAGCCCGCACTCGGGTTAACACCTTGGACGGTGCTAGTACTTGCACCTGCTTTGTCGGCACTAGCGAACCAATTAGAGAAATAGGGGTCAGACCACCATTATAAGACTAAGAAAAAACAGCCTTCGGACGACATACCACTCCTCGGATAACTCTCTTTTTAAAGGACTGAACAATAGTCACAAAAACTCCATAAATGCAAAACGTGGTCTGACCCCTATTTCCCTATGACCCCTATTTCCCCTATTTCCCATGCCATTAACAGGCCACGACTCAACCATTCCCGCGTTGGTGATCGACACGCAAGCGCCCCTCGATGTCCTCCATGAGGCTGCCGCGTATCGTATTCGTGCGGTGACTCAGTTTTTGGAGAATCTGGCATTTCGGGAAAAGATCAGCAGTGATGCGGTTGTGTTGCATGATTTTGCGCTGCTGCTGGCTATACCGCTGCGGGATGGGTGCGATCTGCTGGATGTTATTGGACGGAAATCAAACTCGAAGATCTAAAGCAGAATCCGGGCAGTTAAACCATAACTGCCCGGCCGATATATAAAACAATTTTATTAAAGAACCATAAAAGCAGAATCTTCCCAACAACTCTACCAGGCCCAGTCAAAACAGCCCTACACCGACCATTTTGACCAAAAAAAACAATCAAATCACCAAGCTTTTTAGTCGATCACCCGCACTGAGGAGCTCGTCGGCAGATAGCGGATTATAACTAATCACAATCAAAACTCCATCTTCAAACTCACGCACTTCTTCTACATAATCACATATTAAATCAACAAGTTCACGAGGTCCCTTTCCAAAAGCACGAAAACACAATTCCTTATCGAAATAATTCGCTGCATTTATACGAAAAACACCATCCCTACCATTGACGTCTTTCTTTGTAGCTTCACAAGCTTCTACCACTAAAGGCCAATCGCTTCTCGTAACACTCCAATCATGCAAAGCCGAGCGATAGGAACCAAACGCCTTAATATATCTAGGAAAAACAACTTTCAACAAATCTGAATAGTCGACTTTTGAAGCTGTAAATTCAATAAATAGAGTATCATCAAACTGCGCATCATCTTCCAGATACTTCTGATCTCGCAGGGCGTATGAAATACGACCTTTAACGCCGACTGGAAGTAGCTTATCTAATGACGCCGAGGTCACCAACTCGCTTCCAATAGGGGGAACTTTAAGGGAATCGCTCAAACCCCATGGAACGCCCAAATCGCTTACAGCTCTCAAAAAATTATTATGCCTATCTTCGATAGACTCTGAAAAATTAGGTCTATGTCGAAATTCAAGCTTATATTTAGTCATTAAGGTGCCACCCTTACAGAAATATTTCTGATATTTTGCTCAACAAGGATATCTGTTGCCCTATGAGAAATAGGGGTCAGACCACCATTATAAGACTAAGAAAAAACAGCCTTCGGACGACATACCACTCCTCGGAGAACTCTCTTTTTAAAGGACTGAACAATAGTCACAAAAACTCCATAAATGCAAAACGTGGTCTGACCCCTACCTATTTCTGTAAAACGAAGGCCAAAACCTTACCCCAAGCTGATGCAGGCACGAGGAGCGGCAAGGGCCGAGGTACGCAAGAATGGGCATCCGAAGAAGGTTAAGTAAGTGCCATTCTGGTCTGCCCCCTATTTCCACTAGTATATATAGCAATTTTCATCACTGCTTCCCTCGGGCCGCCACGCTCTAATGATACCCTCCTCGGAAACCAACACAGAGTAATGGCAATCCCTGATCCACGTAATGTAAATCCGTTTATTTTTTCCTTCAGCAACAACACGATCAAACACGCGATTTTTATTCACCGGGGACCATAGCGACCCGCCACAATCTCGTTGACAAATGGAGTGATTATGCGAATCCAATGTTGTTCCCACCCAAGCATCCTTACTGTTCTTCCATCCAGAGTAAGAAGGTGCACACCCTGTGATTAAAAAGGCGAATAATACAAAGAGACTAATTCTGCGCACGTTTTTTCTCCGCTTCGATTTGAGGCCGATATTTGTCATAGATCGCACCATAGTTAACAAATAGCGCCGGGGGCATACTTCCAATATTTTCAAGAAACGACATTTCATCTCCCTTGTACGTTTCCAAATCACTCATCCATGTGTCATGCAAGGTCGCGAAAGAATTAAATCCAGGAACTTGATTTAACCCATTACTAATTGGAGTGCCATGACAAATAGAAAATATGCCACAGCCTTCGGTTAGATTGAGACCGATATTTTTACCATCTCTGTCTACCCCGTTGTAGACTCCACGAGGAACAAATCCATCAGGTAACACCTCGTATTCAGGCCCCTTCACTCTGTCGACTCCCGGTCGTGTATCCGGACCGCGCCCAGCGGAATATTGATAAATTTCAGTCAACGCTCCAGTGCCCGCGATCGTCAGCCAAGAGCTTTTATCTTTGCCGCTCAGCACGCCTTTCAACGCCGTATTCGCGGTATAGGCTTTAACCCGCTCCGCGTAACTCACCGTTTTATAGTTGCCCTCAGACGTCAACTCTCTGCCCCAACCGTCGGTGAAGGCTGCGCCAAAGCCGGCGATTACCGCACCCGTGGCATACCCTTTCAGAGCGTCTTGGCTCGTCACGTCCTTAAGCACCAGGCCAATGTTGCCTTTGTTGTTGATAGTGCTCGCCGCTGCGGTACCCGCCATGGAAGAAAGCGCGGGAGAAATAGGGGTCAGACCACCATTATAAGACTAAGAAAAAACAGCCTTCGGACGACATACCACTCCTCGGATAACTCTCTTTTTAAAGGACTGAACAATAGTCACAAAAACTCCATAAATGCAAAACGTGGTCTGACCCCTATTTCTGTTGAGATTTTGCTCCTGTTAAGGGGCGAAAAATCATGCTCAAAAAGGGCGTATTGAGCAGCTAGACCGTAGGTCGTCAGGGTGGGTGCAAAAGGGATGCAACTTGACTGCAGAAAGGAGGCAAGTAGGATGCAAAAAGAGTGCAATCAGGGTGCAAAAACACCGGCGCAAGGCCGGTGCCATATCAACTCAGACCCCTTAAAATTTATAATGGAACTCACCTGTCTTTTTCATCTGTCAGCTTTTGTTAAATTAGAGTAACAACCAAACTTGGGAAGTTTTTCATAATTTCGAGACGGCTCGAAACTTGATCTGGCCTCTTCAACCTCATGAGGATTAAATTTTTCTCGCCTAATAACAAGGCCGCCTTCCTCATTGAAAATATAGGACTCCCCACCTATGACCTCGTCTCCATCCCCTTCAAACTCACGATGAGTCGCCATAGTCAAAAATAAGTTATCCGAATCTGTTACTTGAAATTGGTAGGTCAGGTACTCACGACATTTTTTATCTAAAAAACCGACACCAACCATTCCTTTATCTATGGAGAACTCAACAAAGCAAGATGGCGCAGAGTCCGAGCCAATGAGAGCCGTATATGACTCACCCGAGAGATGCCTAGAATGTGCCAGAGATTCATCCATAGGCTCTATCGCAAACTTCTTCATCCGAAACCAAGTCTTACAATAATAAATAGGCAGCTCCATCAATACACCTTCCCATTAGTATCTCTAATTAAAACCCCTGCTTTATTGGCAGAGTCCAAGATGGCTTTTGGAATCACGCCATTCTGTGGAGGAACCTCCAGAATAACAGTACCTTGCAATTTTTGACCACCCAAAGACCCACTAGATGGAACTTTCGCAATGGTCGCACCAGAAGGGTATTTCGTAATGGCCTCACTTATGTAGCTCTTTGCTGTCGCCTCTGAAACCTCAGAAAGCTGTGTCAATTTACGAGAGACGATTTCGCCTTTTATGGGATTATACGAATCAACACGATAATAGCCATTCCCGTCAGGTCGCTGAATATAAACTTCGTTATTCGGGTAGTTTTTAGACTGTACCTTATTAAACTCATTACCCGCATCAAGCCGTTGCAACCATTCAGGTTTAGACGATGGAGCTACAACATCATCTACCTTTTCTGCAGCACCGCCAGTTGCTTTTGCACCAAGAAAAATTTATGAAATTAAGTGTTACCTAAATAAACGACCCCGTCCGAGAACTCCATAAGCCAAGGCTCAGTTGATGACGAACAAAATGCATTCAAGACGCGGCCGTCAGATAATTTAAAAAATGGATCAATTGGCTGAGCATCAATAAGCCAACCTACCTCAACAATGGATAAGCCTAAAAGCTCAGAAACATGGTCAAGGGCATCGTCATCCCAACAAGCGAACAGCAGCTCCCCCCCCTTAGACACACGCCACGCACTCTCAGTCCGAAAGCTCCAACCCGCCGAAAAAAGCATCAAAGTATCGCCATCCCAAAATACTCTTTCAATTTTCATAGGCAACAAAAGAGCCACAGCCTGCAAGAGTGTATTCATCATTTAGTCCACCTGTTCAATATGCGTACGCTCTCTAATCCACTGCTTCCGTTCAGCCTTCGATAAACCTTGCGGGGGCTGCGGCGGTTTTCCAGTAGTCGGATCAACAGGTCCGCCATTAGCGTTCTCGAATGATGCGCGCTGGGGACTTCGACCATCCGCCTGCATCACCCGAACTCGCGAACCATCAGGCAAGATGTATTGAGTTCCGACCACGTTTCCGCTGGTCGGAGAAACTACTGGTTTTGTTGGGTACCCTGCTGCTTCAAAATCAGCAATCATCTTAGACTGACTTTTAGGAAGATTCACTCCAGAGATGTGACTAATGGACCCCACATTTGCTTTTGCACCCTGCGGTACATCAGGACCCGCAGCTTCACCCTGACTACCCTTCCCTTTCCCTGCTCCAGAGCGCGAGGGTAATGTTACTCCAACTCCAGCCTTGATAGCCTCCGCCCCGAGCTTAACCAACACCCCACCGCCAGCAGAGCTGATATCTGCAGCAATTTTGCTGGAAGCGTCTAGGTTGCTCCCTATCACAAAACCTACAGCAGAAGCAGCACCACCCTGCCCCTGGGACCTAAGCTTACCTACCAGATCGACGAGTTTCTGATCATCGTTCGCCAACGAGATAGCAATACCCCTGCAGCGTTGCGGATCGCGCGCGCAGAGCGCATCCAATTCGTCATTTCTCTGCTGATCAAGGGCCGCATACCGCTCCCTAACCGCCCTTTTCTCTTGTTCCGTACTTTTGCTGTCAACCTCCCGAAGCATCTCCTCGACTTCTTTGTGGTAAAGGTAGTTAAACGTCGTCGCCTTCTGAGCAATCTGAGAGCCTTTCTCTAAATCACCATCAACCGCTGCCGCTGCTAACAACCCAGTCAGTTGTGAAAGCATCAAAGTGATGTCTTTATTGCCTTGGGCGGCCCAAGTTAATTGATTGATGAGCGCTTCATTCAACCCAGCCGCCGCAGCCCCGGTTTTGAAATCACTGCCGGTCGCTTCCGCCAGCAATCCGCCCATCAATGCATGAGCAATGATCTTTTGAGGGCTTCCATTCGGGAACGTGACGTAGTCACCCACCCAATTAAAACCGGTAGCCATCGCAACGTTGCCAGCCTCTCCCAGCAAGGCAGCATTGAAATTGTCGCCGAAACTTCCGCCCTGGATGGCCGTAGAAATCCCGCTAGAGATTACCGCCCGACCTCCAGTGCGCAGGGCGATATCACCCGCTGACGTCCAGGTGAAAATATCTTTGGAGGAGTTAGTAACCGCCAAGGTTGAGCCCGCACTCGGGTTAACACCTTGGACGGTGCTAGTACTTGCACCTGCTTTGTCGGCACCAGCGAACCAATTAGTGTCGGCATACTCCAGAGCACCCGCCGTAAAACCAGCGACCGCCGCGCTTTTAAGGCTGTCGGTACTAACGGTTTCCTTCAAAGCCCTGCCGAGGTTGCCTTTGTTGTTAATGGTGCTGGTAACACCCGTAGTAGAGAAGCTCGTAGCGACCGCCAGTTGCCAGCCACCTAGACCAAAACCAGCCGGGCCCATAATCGCCGCCATCATGATCGCAATCGCAATCTTGGCACCGGCACCCAGCCCCGAGTTGTCGTACTTGAAGCTCTCGTGAATCTCCTTCACCTGGCGCCAATCAATGTCGCCACGTGCCTCAGCTTGCTTCAGCCAAGCCAGATTGGGATCAGCCTTTACCATCGCATCAACGGTCTGGCTTATGGTCTGCTGATCAACCTGTTTGACATCGATGCGAATGCCTTCGGCGGCCTTGATAACAAGCTGCCCTTGAGCAACCAGCTCGCTCTGACGCAGGGTTTCATCGGTATTGCCTTTACCTTTGGCGCTGAACCAGGAGAGGTCGCTTTTGCTCTTGGTGTGGCTCTCATCGTGCAGGTCCTTGACTCCTTCAAAGACGATCGCACCGCTGCTATCGAGAATGATGTCCTTACCGCTGTTGAGCTTGGCGACTTGGTACAACTGGTCGCCACCACTTTTCAGAGTGAGGTTTCCGCCCGCCTTGATCTCGGTGCCTACTTGAGTCGTGCGGGTTACTTCGTCCATCTGCGCCTTTTTAGCGCCCCAGCTTCCCTTCTCCTTCATGTCATACAAGGTATGCGTACTGTTCTCAGCCGCCAGCAGATTCATCTGCTCCCCGCTGTACAAATACGCTTCATTCCCCGCACTGATCTTGCTCGCCACCAGCGTCGTATCACGCCCGGCCTGACTTCTGAAATCCCCACCCGCGGTCAACACACTGGCCACTTGGGTGGTCTGCTCATCCGTCGTCTTGATGCGTTTTTTGCCGTGTTTTTCCTTACCTTCAACACTGTGCACATCGCTGACCGACACCACGTTGAAATCGCGCCCGACGTCGACATTGATGTCTTTGCCAGCGGTGGCCGTGCTACCGATGATGTTTACATCCTGCCCAGCCTTCATATTCAGATTGCCCCCCGCCGTAACGCTGGCGGCGAGGTTTTTCACGTCGGTGGTGATGCTGGATTTGTGCCCGCCGTCGCTGAATTCGTGCTTCACGCGGGTATCGCTGACGGGCAGCAGGCTGAGGTCGCGGCCAGCGGTGAGGGTGACGTCGTTGCCGCCTGCAAGCGCACCGCGATTGATGAGGTCACGACCGGCCTCCATCACCAGGTTGTCGCGGGCGCTGATGGTGCTAGTGCCGTTGTCGGTGAGGGTACGCATGCCCGCGCCATCGCGCACTTGAATCGCGGTGGTGTCGTTGGTGATGTCGCCTTTGAGGGCGGCGAGGTTGACTTGGGGACCGCGAATTTCACCGGCCATGGCGTTGCGGATGCTGTCCTGGGCCAGCAAGGTCAGGTTGTTGCCCGCTTCGATCAGGCCGCCGTTGTAGAGACTGCCGCCGGCGGCGGCGGAGAGGTTGTTGCTGGCGCGCAGGGTGCCGACGTTGAGCAGGTCGCCGCCAGTGACCAGGTTGAGGTCGCGGCCCTGGATCAGGCTGCTGCCGCGTACATTGCGTGACTCGGCCTGGGCCAGGTAGAGCACCGGCACGAGGACGCTCTGGCCGTCGATCACGCGATTTTCCATCCACACGATGTCGTGGGTCAGTGCGCCGACTTGCTGGCTAGTGAGGGACACGCCGAGGCTCAGGCGCAGGGCGTCTTTGCTGGCCAGCGCGTTGTCCATCAGGTAGCGGAATTGGTCCGCGTCGCTGCTCAAGGCACTGGTGAGGAAGCGTTGGCCGGTTTGCGCGAGCACGGCGTCGCGGATCAGGCGGGTTTCGTATTGGCCATCCCCGAGACGGCGCCAGGCGGTGTCGGCGCTGAAGCCGAGTTTGTCGAGCATATAGTCGGAGCTGAAGAAGCCCGAGAGGCTGGCAAACTGGGGGTTGGTTTCGATCAGGTAGTGGCTGGTAGGGTCGGCGTTTTTGACGAACAGGCCGTACTCGCCCTTGGGCAGTTTGAAATACGGCGAGGTGGTCGGGTCGACTGGGGTGAACGCCGAGCCAGGGGCACTGGCCTGCTGGCTGAGGCTGATGTTAATGCCGCCGACGGGGATGCCAGTCTGGTCGTTGTCGAGGGTGCCGGTCAGTTGCGCTTTCTGGTTTTCCAGCAGCGTGCCGTTTTGCACGGTGTTGACGACTTTGGACAGGTCGACGGTGCCACCGGCTTGCAGGGTGGCGTTGTAGACAAGCGCATCTTTTACGGTCCAGGTGGTGACGTTACTCGCCTCGGCAAAACGCCAGTCACTGGAGCGCGCCTTGAGCGCTTCAAACGTCGCCAGGTCGAAGTGACCGGCAGCAACGGCGGCGTTGAACGCGGGGACTTCGACGTACTCAACGTGGTCCCAGTAATGTTTGTCAATTCTTCGCGGAGTGCCGATAACGATGCTGTTCTGCCCAGTGCGGGTGCCCGCGCCTTGGTTGAGCAGGTTATTCGCGACGATGCCGAGGTTGCCGTTGGCGGCCAGCAGGCTGTAACGGTTCTGGACGTTGTCGCCCTGGATCAGCATGTCTTTGCCAGCGACCAGGCGCGCGGGCGCCGAGTCCTTGAGCGCGGATTCGAGGAAGGTCTGGTTGATGCGTATCTCGCCGCGCTTGTACGAGTAGTCCCCGTCGCAGTGCTGGCCACATTGCCAGTACACACTCCCGGTGGTCACGGTCCGTCCCAGCTCGAACACGGCCTTGGCGTTTTCCACGAATGCGGCGTTGATGCCGATAGAGCCTTCGGCTTCAACCGTGCCCGACAGGTTGCTGAACACTGCCGCCTGACCACCATCACGCGCGGCAAACGTCAGGTTGCCCTGGGTGTAAACGTCGCCATAAACGTTGCTGAAGCCGTTGCCGCGCAAGGTCAGGTCGGCACCGCTGAATAGCAGCGAATCCGCTCCATTGGTGATGCCGTTGACGGCGCTGAGGTTCACTGCACCCTGTGCACCGAGGGTGCCACGGTTGTTGATTTGCAGCGCGGCGATATCCAGTTGCTGACGTGCGGTGAGGTAGCCGAGGTTGTCGAGGGTGCCGCGCAGGTTCAGTTGGGTGGTGTTGCCCGCCAGGCGCCCACCGTTCTGGCTGAGGCTATTGGCCTGCACGCTGAGTTTTTGCAGGGCCGACACGCGGCCGCTGTTGGTCATGTCGCCGCTGAGGGTGATGCTCAGGTCGCCGTCGCTGAGCAGTTCGCCGCCGTTGTCGAGGCTGGCCACGTCAAGCACCAGGCCTTTTGCGCTGGCCATGCGGTCGCCGGCTTTGAGGGTCAGGTTCTGGGTGCTTGTGTAAGTGAGGCGTTCATTGAGTTGCACACGCCCGAGGCCATCGACAGTACCGAAGGACCAGTCGGCGGTGCCCAGGCCATTGATGTCGCCTTGGCTGCCGCTGAGGCTGGCGGTTTTGACGCGGAACAGGCCGCTGCCGGCGTGCTGCAATTGACCGGCTTGGTTGTTCAAGTGCCCGGCGTCGAGGCTGAAGGCCTGGCTACCAAACTCAAGAATGCCCTTTTGGTTGCTCACCTGCCCGCTGAAGTCGAGGCTGCTGCTGGTGCCAGCCAGGCTGCGTACTTGCCCGCCTGCGCTGTTGTCGAGATTGCCGCCGCCGAGGGTCAGACCCTGGCTGGCTTCGATCAGGCCGCCACGGTTGGTGAGCGTGTCGCGAGCCGTCAGGTCCAGTCGGTTGCCGCTGATCTGGCCATTGGCGCTGTTATCAAGGGTGGCACCGTCGAAGGTTAACAATTCTTTGCCGAACAGTTTGCCGCCACGGTTGGTCAGGGCTTTAACAGTCAGCTTCAGGTTGCCGAGTTGGCTGGCCAGTGTGCCGTTGCTGTTGTCGAGCGTGTCGGCTGTCACTGTCACGGTGTTGGCGACGAGCAGGCCGCTCTGGTTATTGACGCGGCCCGCGTTGACCGTCAAGTCGCTAGCAATGATCTTGCCTTCGCTGTTGTTCAGCGCGGCACTGCTCAGCACCAGGCTGCCACCGGCCATTTCGATACGGCCCTGACGGTTGTCCAGGGACGCGCTGTCGAGGGTCGCCGCCTGGCCTTCACCGAAGCGGAGCAAACCGCCCAGGTTGACGATGGCCGGCGCATTGATCGCCAGGCTTTTTACGCCATACACCCGTGCCACTTCGCCCTGGTTGACCAACTTGGCCGCATCGATGCTGACGGTTTTACCCTGAATGACGCCGTCCTGATTGGTCAGCGTTTGCGCGGCAGTGATCGCTAATGTGCGGCTGGCCAGCAGGTTGCCGGTGGTGTTGACAGTTTGCGCGTTGACCACCAGGTCGCCGGTGGCATTGCGGCTGTTGTCGGGGGCGACGCCAGCTTCGATGATGCCGGGGTTGGTCACTGTCGTCGCATTGATTTCGATACGCTGACCGGCCGCCACACTCTTCTGGTTGACCAACGCCTGGGCGCTGGTCACTTGCACATTGCCGGTGGCGTAGACCCTATCGGTAAGGTCGATATTCTGCGCGTTGACCGTGACGTTACCGGTGGCCGCTGCCTGCGCCATGCTCAAATGGCCATTGGCATCAAGCTGAATATCCCCACCACTCGCCGCCAACGTACCGTCGAGCTTCACACCCACGCCGGCTTCGGTGCCGACCAGTTTGATCGCGCCGGCGTACATGCCGCCCAAGGCGCTGGAGTCGATTGCCAGCTCAGGCTTGGCACTGCCGTCATCTGCGCGTGCGGTGGCGTTCAACGTTTGTGCATCCACGTCATTGCGACCGGCAATCACGGTGAGTTGGCGCGCGTTGATCTGCGCGTTGATCTTGGCCGAGCGGGTGATGATTTCGAAGCGGTCGACGTTGCTCGCGTTCAGGCCCTGACCGTCGATGGTCACCGCGCCGCCGTCGACCTGGTAGCTTTTCAGTTGACCGGTCGGATCGATGACGGGTTTGCCGGTGGTCAGGGTGGCGTTGGGGGTGTTGATGAAGCCGCAGCCGTTGCAACTGATGCCGTAGGGGTTGGCGACGATGACTTTGGCCGACTGACCCGCTACTTCGGTGTAGCCGCGCAACTGGCTGGGGTTGCCGCCGTTGACTTCGTTGAGGATGACGCTGGCCGCGCCGCCCTTGAGGTTGGGGTTGCCGACGATGTAGCCGCCCAGCTGGGTGTTGGTCACCGCGCCGCTGGCGTTGTTGAGGATCACGCCGTTGGGGCCGACGTTGTAGTCCTTGAACTGGTTGTGCGACAGGCCACTGCCGTTCGGTGTGGCGATGTTCACCACCGGCACGCCATTGCCCGCGGCGCCGACGGTGGTGCCGGGCGCGCTGACCACGATGCCCTCGGCCTGGGCCAGCAGCGGCTGCCAGAACAGCGCGTTGGCGAGGATCAACGCCAGCCCGCGCTTGGGCAGGCCGAAGAACGCGTCGCGCGGCTTCAGGGCGGCAGAAGGTTGGCGGGCCAGGAAGGCAAATTGGCGAACATCCATTTTCAAATTCTCGATGTAACGGGGCGTTGAATTACAGGAAGAAATCCATGCGGAAGTAGATCGGCGCTTCGCGCTCGCTCATCACTGCCGGGCGTTCCAAAGAATGGGCAAACGTCACGCTGGTGCTGACGTGTTTGCCCCGGGCGAACAGCTCCAGGGAGTTGCTCGAGACCCGACCGTGTACGTCGTCGTTGTAGCGACCGTGGCTGATCACTCCTTGGTCGTAGCCGACGCTGGCGCCGTATTCGGCAAAGGCCGGGCGCAGCCAATCGAGCGTCACCGGGCGCGCCCAGCGCACGTCGTTGCGCCAGTAGCCGCCGCTGTCGCCGCTCAGTTGCTGGTCTTTGAAGCCGCGCACCGAGGCCGAGCCGCCGAGGCTGATGCGCTGTGGACTGAACAGGATGTCTTCACTGCGTTGGCCGATGGCCAGGCTGGAAAAACTGAACGACTCGCCCCACAGCGTGAACGGCTGCAGGAAGCTGGCGGTGGCGGTGTATTTGCGATAGCGCGCGTTGGGCTGCCGATTGCCAGCGTCATCACGCTCGTCCTGGGCCTGGGCATCGAGCAAGCCGATGCCGTTCTGCATGCCCAGGTCAACGTTGACGAACCCGCTGCCGATGCGGCGCCCGTGGTTGAAGCCCAGTTGCAATTCGCTGAGGCGGTTGCTGCTCGAGGCGGTACGGGTATCGAGGATGTAGTTGTTGGTGCGCAGGTGCGCCACGCCGACGTTCAGCGATGTCTTGCTCACATCGTCACGATGGACCACCCGCTCGGCGCGCAACTGGTGATTCTGGTTGTCGCCGTTCTGCTTGAATTTGTAGTCGTTGGTCACGCCAAAGGTGCGGTAGTCGCTCTCGTTGTAGGTGTAACTGAAGTTCCACCAGCCCCACGGCACGTTGTAGTAGAGCATGCTGTTTTTCGAGGTTTTCTGGTGGTCGCTGACAGCATCGTGGCCGCCACGCAGCACCAGTTGGTCGGCCAGGCCGAGCGGGCTGTCCCACTCCAGGCCGGCGCCCCATTGCTGTTCGCCGGTGCTTTTCTGCCCATCGTTGTTGCGCGACAGGCTGGCGCGCCAGGGCTTTTGCGGGGTGTTCTTGACCACGACGTCACTGCCGCCTACCTGGGTGCCGGGGGTCAGTTCCATTTGCGCCTGCTTGGAGGGCAGGCGGTTGAGCTGGTCCACCAGTTGCTCGACTTCGCGCAGGTTGAGCGCCTCGCCGACCTTGCCGGGAAAGGCCATGGCCAGCTCGCGATCAGTCACGCTGCTGCCTTGGGCGCCTTTGAGTCCTTCGAGTTTGCCTTCAACCACCAGCACCTGGAGGTGGCCGCTGGAAAGGTCTTGTTGCGGCAAGTAGGCGCGGCTGGTGACCCGGCCTTTGTCGATGTAGTAATCGGTGATGACCTTGAGCAGTTCATTGAGCTGCGACACGCCCAGGCACTGGCCGACATAGGGTTTGAGCAGGCGCTCGCGGTCGGTGGCGGGCAGGCTGTCGGCGCCTTTGAGCGTGATGTCCCGGATCGGGAAGCAACGGCTGTCGGCGGGCGTGGCCGGGGCCTGGGGCTTGGCTTCTTTGCCGGGCAGGTCCTTGAGCTCGTCGAGGCGCCGGCGCTGCTCGTCGAGCAGGCGGTTCTGGCGGTCGCGGATCAGGTCCTGATCGCCCGGCGTGGGGGCGGCCGTGGCGCTGTTCAGGCTTAACCAGGCGAGCAGCAAAGTACACAGAAGATACCGAGTCCGTGGCAATAACAAAGACATGTTCGATCCGTCGAAAATCAAGGCGCGGCAAACTAACATCGAACTTCGGCTGACCCAAGGGACTGGATTAGTTGCACGAAAGTTCTAGATAGTTCTGCAACACACTGATTTATAACCATAAAAATAATCAAAACAGATAAGCAAGCGCTCACCGGAAATATTATTCCGACAAACGGCAACTATTTTGATGTTGATTCAGCGAATAACTTATTAATTGCCACTACTTGGCCATCAAGTTATTGCCGAGTTAGGTTAGTACCGGGAAAGACGGAAAAGTTCGCAGGAGTTTTGTGAACCAGGGCTCATTTATCGAGATTGCAGGGCAAACCGATTGGCGACGAGCGGCAAACCTGATGCTGCAGAACCGCTGGAGGCGCTGTAGAGCCTCGCCGGGGCTCCACAGCGACCACAAAGAGCGGCGTGGTTTGGCCTTCAGCCGATGTCCTTGCCTTTTTCCTGGCCGGGCACCAGGGTCAGCGGCGGGCGTTCCACGTCGCGGGAGACATGCGACTTCACGTCCTCGACGCCGCCGTGCTCGTCGTTGTGGATGACCAGCACACCCGGCCTGCGCAGTTGCTCCAGGGCCCCCTCCTCCAGCTTAAAACTTTCACTGAGGTGCTTGTCGCTGAGCCCGTTGACCTCGGCGCGGCGCTGGGCGAACTTGCGTCCCTTGCGTTGCTGGTAACGCGCCCAACTGATCAGGATCACAGCGTTGAACAGGGCGATCCACAGGTAGATCTGCAGGGTGTTGAGCGCCGCGAAAATCGGCGCTTCCAGGCGTGGGCCGCCATGGCTGTCAAGCATCGACGTAATGCCGCGCATCAGCAGCCAAATCAACCCGCCCCAGGCCAGCAGGGTCAAGAGCACATCGATGCCCCACATCACCGGGTGTTGACGAGTTCGGACCAGTTTCATGATCACACGTCCTCATTGGCAGGTTTGATACCGCGATCCGGGCTGACCCAGCGTGCGCGCTTCTGATGCTGTTTGAACAACACCTTGGGAAAACTAACCAGCGTGGTGAACAAGCTGATCAGCCAGAACACCATCGGGTACCACACGGTCCAGAACAGGGTTTTCCACAGGTCTTTTTCGTAGCGCCGGTCGATCAGGATGCTCACGGCAAACTGCACCAGGCACACCATCGCCAGCACCAGCCCGGTAAACGCCGGCGGCACCAGGGAGTCCACCGCAATCGCTTGGGGCAAGACCATGAATTTGCCCACCCCCCAGAAGATCACCGACAACAGGAAGGTGAAGGCCCAGCCGGTGGACAGGCAGTATTCGAACAGCAACGGCCACAGGTAGCGATGCCGCCATTGCCAGATGCCTCGGATGTTCTTGAACAGCACTTCGGCGCCACCCTGGGCCCAGCGCAGGCGCTGTTTCCACAGGCCACCGACGGTTTCGGGCATGAGAATCCAGCACAGGCCGCGCGGCTCGTAGAAGATGCTCCAGTGATCGAGTTGCAGCTTCCAACTGACATCGATGTCTTCGGTGATCATGTCGGTGCTCCAGTAGTCGACGCGGTCGAGCGCCTTTTTACGGAACGCCACCACCACACCGGACACCGTGAAGATCCGCCCGAACACGCGTTGGGTGCGCTTGATCAAGCCGATGATCGAGGAGAACTCGCCGACCTGCACGCGGCCGATCAAGGTCGAGCGCGTGCGGATGCGTGGGTTGCCGGTCACGGCGCCCAGGCGCGGGTTGTCGAGCATCGGCGCCACCAGGTAGGCCGCCGCGTTTTTGTCGAGCAGCGCATCGCCGTCGATGCACACCAGGTACTCGCTGCGCGCCGCCACGGCGCCCATGCGCAAGGCCACGGCCTTGCCCTGGTTCTGCGCCAGGTGCAGCACCCGCAGGCGCGGATGCTCCAAGGCCAAGGCATCGAGCACCGCTGCCGTGTTGTCCTTGGAGCCATCGTTGACGGCGATCACTTCAATGTTCGGGTACACCTGGCCCAGCGCCGCATGAATGGTCTCGGCGGCGTTATCGCCTTCGTTGTAGCAAGGGATGATGATCGAGATCAGCGGGTTGCCGGCCAGGGTCGGCGCCGGCGTGTCTTCTTCCCACGGCCAGTGGCGCTCCCAGTGCAGCCAGAAGTACAGGCCGCCGGCGATCCACAGCGCCGACATGAACAGCGGGTAGAAGAACACGAAGTCCATCAGGAATTGCCCGGTGATCAGGAAGATCAAGCCCAGGGGCACGCCCAATACCAACGCCAGTACGAATAAAGCCAGGATTCTATCGAACATGGTCAAGGGTTCCATTGGTTGGAAAGGGCCGGACGCACGGTTTTCAAGTCCGGGGAATTTTCCAGGAAGTTGTCCGGGTAGTAGCCAAAACTCGTGACCCCCTGGCGTTTGAGTACATCCATCCATTCCGCCAGTTGCTCAGCGCTGATATCGGGCGCGGCCTTGGTCCGCCAGTCTTTGGCTTGCAGTTCGAATACGGTACGTTCCAGCGCACCAGGGCGTGCCTTGACCGTGGCGACCAGTTTTTCCAACCAGGCGTTGGAATTCTTGAGTGTCTCGCCTTCCATCAGCGGCATGGCCATCGGCGCAGTCCAGTCATAGGTCTGGAGGAAGTCGTCGAGGTTCTGCGCGAACCACGCTTCGCTCTGCGGGTTGAGCATCGGCTCGGCGAAGATATTGCGTGCGGTCAGGACCTGCGGGCCACGGATAGCACGGAACTTGGCGGTCAACTCGTTGGTGAAGTCGATCAGGTAGCGACTCTTGAAACGGGTCCAGCGTTGCATCACTGCCGGGTCGGCGCGCAGGGCGGCGATGCTGTTCGGCAGGCCGTTGGCGGCGTAGACCTTGAGCGCTGCGGGGCTGGCGTCTTCAAAATCGCTGAGCAGCGCATCATCGTGATACAGCACACCATCGACGGCACTGTTGCTGCCGCTCGCCAGGTCTTGATAAATCTCGCCGATCATCTGCCGCACCTTCGGATCAAACGGCGACAAGCGCTGGTATTGATCCGGATCGGGGCCGACCTTGCCGGTTTCCGGGTCCCAACGTGTCACGCGCGGCAGTTTGGAATCGAGGGCGTAACTCAGCACCGGCATCCACGCAAACACGCTGGCGCGGGCACGGGTGTGCAACTGCCAGGCGACACGGTTGAACAAGTCGGCACGCATCGGCAGGTGGCGATTGGGGAAGTACAGCGAATGCACCAGGCCGTCGCCCTTGGGGTCGGCGTAGGCTTGCAGGAATACCGTCACGGAGCCCATATCCACCACGCGCTGTACCAACACATCGAGGTTACGCGCCTGTTGCGCCGGGTCGGGGTCGTAGACATGGTCCAAGTCCACATGCAGCACGCGCAGTGGGGCCTTGGCCTGCACTGAGACCATGCTGCTGGCGAAGTGCTCGCCGTCCGGATCGGAGTCCACCAAAAAGCGCGGGCTGCTCATCAGCTTTTTCGAGTCGTCGAGGCCGTCGTCCAGGGTCAGCGCCATCTCGTAACCGTGTTCACTCACGACCGCGAGCGAGGTGCCGTCGGCTGCACCATAAGGCCATACCCAAACCCGCGGGGCCTTGCCGGTAACCGCACGGATCTTGTCTGATATCGCGACCACATCAGCACGCATCCGCTCCCGGAACTGCGCCTCGGTTTCGTAGCGATTGGTCGCTGGATCAAAGCGCCGCGTGGTGGCAGCCGGCTCCAGGTTGCCCTGGGGGTTAGCCAGGATGCCCTTGTGACTGGCGTCGGTGTGCGCGGCGATTTCCACCAGGCCGGATCGGGACACTTCCCGGATCTGCTGCCAGGTCAGGAAGTCTCCGCGTGGCCGTGGCGTCCCCGCGAAGTCCACCGGCTGAGTCAACGGCGTATCGATCCAGGTGCCCACCGGCGCCAGCAATGCCGGCCAGTTGTAAGCGCGCAGAATCGGCATCACGCGGGTGTAGAAACTGGAATAACCGTCGTCGAAACTGAGCATGACGGCTTTGGGCGGCAGCGGCGGCCCACCCCGGCGGGCGGCGAGGACTTGGTCCACGCTGACCGCCTGATAACCGTTCTCCCGCAGCCAGGCCAACTGCTCGATCAAACGCTCGGTGCGTACCGCCACCACCGCCTGGTCGGGGTCGGAATCATTGACGTCGTGGTAGGCGATGCCCAGGAAATGGTTTTTCGGCCACGGCGCTTCGTTGGCCAGTATCTGGCGCTCGGCGGGTGGAGTGAATGGCGCGGGTTGCTGGGCGCAGGCGGCGGCCAGCAATACACCCAGGACCAACAAGCAACGGCTGAGGAGGGTCATGGTCAGGCTCTTCTAGAAACGGTAAGTGAGGTCGACGAGCAGGCGCAGATCGCGTTCGCGATCACCGTCGTAAGTTCGGCTGACCAGGCTCAGGTTGGCGCCGGCTTCCAGCACGTCGTTCCAGCGAAAGCGTTGGCCGTAGCCGATCAAGCCGACACCGCCCGTGGAGTAATCCTGCTGACGGTAAGCCCCCGCACCGAGCTGGAACTGCTGACTCCACTGGGTCTCGTAGCGGTGATAGAGCACATGGTTGACGGTGACGGTGGGCATCACGCCGACGTCCGACTTCGGGTTGAAGTACAGCGTGTCTTCTTTGCTGTTACGGCTGGCACTGACTTCCAGGCCCAACTCCACTTGCACCTTGGGCGAGCTGTAGACGCCTTCACGGCCGGTGAGCATGGCTTCGAGGCGGTCATTGCCGTCGCTGAAATGGGACGGGCTCACGGCGAGTTTCCACTCGCGGCTTTCATTGGCACGCCAGCGGATGAACCCGCTGCCGCCGTTGGCCGTGACGTCGGTATTGAGCGCCCGCAACGGCGTGGTCGCCGCGAGGTAGTCGAGGCTGCCGCCGTATTGCCAGTGGTCGTTGATGTCGCGGGCAATCGATACGCGCGCGCCTTGCTTGGAGCCAAAGCCGTAGGAGTGGTTGGAGACCTCGGCTTCAAGGGTCATGTCACGGGTACGCCGTTCCACGCCCACGCGCTGCCAACGGTGATGGCCAGTGCCTTCGGTAAAGTCGGCGGTGGCGTAACCGGCGCCGGCGAACAAGCGCCAGTCTTCGTCGATGGGCGGGGTATAGATCACGCTTTCAATGCCCCAGTCACGGCTACCCGTTATCGCGCCGGATTCTGCGTCATTGCTGCCACCGTAGCTTTTACCGGTGTAGGCCTCCACGCGCACTTCGGCCATGTCGTGTACATCGCGCAGGCGACTGAGGCGCTGTACCTGACGGTTTTCCGGGGCGCGGGCGACGACGTCGTCGGTGAGCAGGTCGAGTTGGCGCCACTCCTGCAGGTCCAGCGCAGTGAAGCCTTGAGACATCTCCACGCCAACGTCACGCGGGCTTTGGTTTTCCGTTTCCTTGAGTGAGTCTTCAGCGCGTCTTGGCCACTCACGGGCACGGTACATCTCCGCCTGCGCCAAACGCACACCGATGCTGCCTGGGGCTTTATTCCCCAGGTCTTCGAGGTTTTTTTCACTGGCGTTCAGGTCATCGCCGTAGGTTCCGGCCTGAGCCGCCAACTGTTGGGCGTCCATCCACTCGTCGTTAGGGTTGCCGATGGGCAGCCCCTTGAGTTCAACCCTAGGTTTCTCGGTGCTGGCCAGGTTATTGGCGACCGCGCGCGCCTCTGGCACCTGGTCGCTTTCCAACAAGGCGTAGAACAAGGCCGAGCTGTCTTTAACATGATCACCGGGGTCAGCGTCTGCAGCCGTCACCGCCTGGCGATACAGCGGCACAGACTTTTCCGGCTGGCGCTGGTCGAGGTAGGCGGCAGCCACCCAGCGCACGGCGTAGGTCGGCAGTTGCACGCCTTCGGCCTTGAGGATTTCGTATTCGCTGATCACCTCGGCGGTGCGGCCCCGCGCCTTGAGCGCGCCGAGGCGGTCGATGCGCCAGACCACCACGTCGTCTTGGGCGCTGGCGTCCGGGGTCCAGCGGGTGAGCAGTTTGTCGTAGGCTTCGAGCGCGCGGTCAGCGATGACAAAGCGTTCTTTTTCGGTGCGCGTAGCGAACTCGGCCATGCGTACCCGCTCGGCGGCCAGGTCGCCTTCGAGGCGGCGCTGGGTGACGGCGTCCACCAAGCCCGGGCGCTGGGCCGCCAGACGCAACGCCGGCTCCGGCAGTCGGGCCTTTTGCAGGGCGACGATGTATTCGCGGGCCACTTCAGGCTTGTCGCCGGCGCGGATAAACGCTTGGTCGAACTCGAACAGGGCATCGTAGTTCAAGTCGGCGCGAGTCAACGCGTAGCCCAGGGCCATGCGCCGGCTGGGGTCGTCGGGCTTGGCCGCGACCATTGCGCGGGTGCGCTGCACGGCCTCGCTGGCTTGGCCGCCGTCGGCCTGGGTCAACGCCAGGCCGAGTTGCAGGTCGGTATTGTTCGGTTCACGCAGCAACGCCTGGCGATACACCGCCTCGGCCTTGGCCCACTGCTGTTGGTTGCGATAGGTGCGCGCCACCGTGGCGAGCGCCTGGGGCGTGAGGTTGCGATTCTGGCCCTGGGCCTCGTACACCTTCAGTACTTCGGCGTCCTGGCCGGCCCACCCGGCGATCACCAGATGGTCGCTGACCTGGCCCGCTGTCTGCCGTTCGGCAGGCAACTGGCGCAGTTGGGTCAGCGCGGGGGTGAAGTTGCCGTTGCGCGCCTGGATGATCAGGGCGTCATAGGCCGGGTCGGCCACGGCGAAGGTGGGCATCAGCAACTGACTGCACAAGGCGACCCCGATGAGCAGTCGCAACCGGCCTGATGCACTGAGTGGAGGGTTTGGCAACATATCGCGAGCTTCCTTACACACGGAAAGCTGTAACGATAGGTGGTCCTGAGCAATTTGCTGCAGGGTGCCGGCGTCTCGGGACCCGGCCTAGCTTTCCTGTGGGAACTATCCCTCAAGAAAATAGGAAAAAGTCCAATTCAGAACAATTGTTCAGAATTGCCCGACATCCTGAAAAAAATCAATGTGGCGACGGACTTACCGAAGATAACGGGGCTTCAGCCAATCGCCATGGCGACTATTTGACCCGTTTCACCCGCAAACCCGCCCCCGCTTTTTTTATTTCTGACCGGTGCAGAATATTTTTACTGCGCGCCGCCCATCGCACCGACTTTGGACATGACGAAGGAGAGGAATTGCTCAACCGTCATCTTCTGGCCGTTGAACGTCACTTCGTTGTTGGCGTAGTGCAGCTTGGACACCACGTCGCTGCCGACCAGGGTCGCCAGTTGCGTACCGACGGCCATGCCGCTGATCATCTCGCTGGCCATCTGGGATTGCTGCTCGATGGCTTCAGGGTCGGTCACACCACCGAGCTGCGCTTGCAGGGCGGCAACGTCGGCGATCATCGGCTTGGACAGGCTCAGGTTGGCATCGAGCAATGCGATGATCTGCTTGCCCAGCTCCAGCGGTGGCAGTTCCATGCTGCTTGGCTTGGCCAGGTCCACGACCAGGCTGAATTTGCTTTCGCCACGGGTGGTTTTCAGCGACAGGTTTTCCACCGCCACTTGCGGCTTGGCGGCCAGCAGTTGGTTGACGTTGGTATCGGCCAGGGCCTGCTCGGCGTCGCTCAGTTGCAGCTCGGGTACCGGTTCACCGGCGGCAGCGGCGGCCTGCACGGGTGCCATCTTGTCCTGATAGAGCTTGGTCAGCACCAGCATCGACGGCACGTCGACGTTCTTCATGCTCAGGGCCATGGCGGCCGAACCCACGGGTTTGCCCTGGTAACCGATCTCGTCGATCTTGTAATCGACGCGCCCGGCCAGGTTGTTGTCCTTGGTGTCGCTGGTGTCTTTCTGCTCGAAGCCCTTGAGGGTCAGCACGGCCTTCTGCGGGCCCATGGTGAGCTTGGTGTCGGTCAGTTCCACGGTGTTCTGCCCGGTGTAGAAACCGAACGTGGATTTTTCCAGGTTGCTGGCCACTGTCAGCCCGGCCAGTTCGGCTTCGAACGGCGAGCCATTGGCGTCGACGACGGCGACCTTGAGGCTGTTCATGTAACCGTCGGCCTTGACCTTCTTGCCTTCGGCGCTGCTGTCGAAGTTCAGGTTGGCACCGGAGAAGCTCACCGACGACTTGTCGTCCTTGAACGCCAGGGGCAGCAATTCGACGTTGCCGTTGACCGAGAGGCTGTAGCCGATGTTGGCCACGCCCTTGAGCGGCGACACGTCTTTGGCGGCGGCAAACCACTTCTCGGTGGTGGCGTTCTTTTCCAACTCATAGTGACTGGTGGCCATGACCGGCAGCCATTTCAGCGTGACCAGGCGCGACAACGGCAGCGGGCCGTGTTCGATATGGTCGACGAACAGCAATTCAGGGTTCGGGTTGTCTTCGCCGAAGACCGCACCTTGTGCTTTCAGGCGGTAATGGGCGGTGCTGCTGAACACGCCACGCTCCAGGGACACCAGCTCAAGGGCCATCGTGCCGTCGACGCCGGCCATGGAGGTCTTCAGTTCCTTGTTGGCGTTCTGGATCGCGGTTTGCAGCACCGGTTCCAGTTGCTTACCGGTGTACCAGGCGCCGCCTGCACTGACGACGCCAACGGCGACAACAAAACCCAAAAGAACGACTGCTGGCTTATTCATGAGGTGACCTGATCAAATCCTGTGAGAAGTGGGCTGTCTTCCTTGAACCCCGAGTGAGGTTGGCTCAAGCCCGCCGAAAAACGGGGGGAAGATTAGCACTGGCGGCCGCGAACGGCCCAGACTTTCAGAGGGATCAGTTCCACGCAAGTTCAGGAATATTCCGTTTCGATCTCGTCCAACTGGTGGTCGAAACTCTTCAACCGGGCGGTCCAGGTGTACACCAACACCTCGAATTCACGGTGTATCACGGCATTACCGGGGGTATCGACCTTGGGGTCGCAGAAGTCCAGTTGGTAGCGCTCGCGGGCCATCTGCGTGGCCACATCGGACAATTCCCGCGCATTATTCAGCCAATGCCTACCGTCGGCGACCTGCCGATCCAGCAGCACGCATTGTTTTTTCAGGGTCTCGAGGCTTTTTTCCAGGGGCGTGCCGGTCAGGTCGCCCATGACTTCCTGGAAGGTGCGCCCGGGCTGCCAATAGCTGCCCCAGAAATAGCGGTCGAACACGGTTTCGACCCGGCGCAGGGCGACCTTGGTGTCCCAGATCGCGACGCGGGTCTTGCCTTGTTCGAGGAGTTTTTTCTTCACCTTTTGGTTTTGATAGGACGCCCAGGCGACGACGCCGATGGACAAGGTGCCGATCACCAGGCAGGCGCTGTCGAGAAACACCATGGCCGTGTCGATTCGGTGAGCGAGCATGACACCGTAGAAGTAGGCCGCCGATAACAACACCAGTGCGAAGCACACGCACCAGAAAGCGGGAGCATAAGGGTTTTTCATTATTGGAATCCCCATGAGCAAACGCGAGCTGTGTCAGGCGGGCCCTCTGCCGGTCAAAAAGCATGGCGGCCCGCTTGTCAAAGCATAGCTAGCTGCTCAGGGTTTGCCGGGCTGTGAGGCTTGCGTTCGTCCGCTTTCCCAGCCGCCGCCCAGGGCCAGGAACAGATCGATCTGGCTCATGGCAACCTGGGTGTTGGCCGCCGCCAGTTGCGCGCGCACATCGGTGTAGGTGCGCGTGGCTTGCAGGTCGGCGAGGAACGATGCGCGGCCGGCCTGGAAGAAGCGGTGGGTCTGGTCTGCGGCTTCCTTGGCCGATGCGTCGGCTTCGGCCAGGGCATCGCGGCGCTGTAACTGCGCGGTGTACTGCGCCAGGCCGGTCTGGGTTTCGCGGATGGCGTTGAGCACCACCCCGTCGAAGTGCGCGAGGGCGCCCTGGGTCGCCGCTTCGGCTTCGTGGATGCGCGCGCGGGCGCCGTTGGTCGGCACGGTCCAACTGATCATCGGGCCAAAGCCCCAGCGGTTGGTGGCCGGCGTGCCGAGATTTTCGAGCAACCCGACCGTGCTGACCGAGGCGCCGATGCTGATGTCCGGGTACAGCGCGCCCGTGGCCACGCCGATGCGCGCAGTGGCCGCGGCCAGTTGGCGTTCCGCCTGGCGCACATCGGGGCGACGCTTGAGCAGCGTTGCGCCATCGCCCACCGGCAGCAGTTGGGCGATGTGCGGGAGTTCGGCGCACGTGCCGGTGCCCGCCGGCAGTTGCGCCACCGGCTTGGCCAGCAGCATCGACAGGCGAAACAGCCCGGCCTGGCGCGCAGCTTCGTAGCGCGGCATGTCGGCGCGCAAGGATTTGTACTGGGTCTGCGAGCGGGTGACCTGGGTTTCATCGCCGCGCCCGGCGTCGCGCAGGCGCTGGGTCAACGTCGTGCTCTGGGCTTGCAGGTCGAGGGATTCGTTGGCGATCGCCAGCTCTTCGTTGGCCGCGCAGACTTGCGTGTACGAACGCACCACATCGGCGACCAGGGTGATCCGCGCAATATCGGCCGCGGCCTGGGTTGCGTCGGCGCTGGCCTGGGCGCTTTCGATGCCGCGCTGCAAGGTGCCGAACAGATCGAATTGATACGAGGTGGTGATCCCCACGCTGCCGATGTCGCCCACCGGGACTTTTTCCGAGAGTAAAAACGCTTCGCCGGACTCTTGCAGGCGCTGGGCTTCGGCCTTGGCGCCGGCGCTCCAGCCGCCGACGGATTCAGCCTCCTGCACCTGATAGCGCGCCCGCTGCAAGTTGGCGGCGGCGACGCGCAGGTCGGTGTTGGAAGCCATGGCCTGGCGCACCAGTTCATCCAGGCGCGGGTCGTTGTACAGCTTCCACCAGTCCGCCGGCACCGGCGCCGAGACCACGTTGGCGCCCTCGCCCGCCAGTTGCCCTTGCAGGTCGCCACGGTTCATGGCGGCCTTGTCCGGCAGTCGATAATCCGGGCCGACCACCTGGCAGGCTGACAACAGCACACCCAGCGCCGCGGTTGCCAAAATCTGCTTCATGGCTGGGCTCCGTCCTTGGGCTTGTCGCCGATGATCGACACCGTCGCGGTGCGCCCGGCGATCATGCGAAAGTCCGCCGGCACCTCGTCAAACGCGATACGCACCGGAATCCGCTGGGCCAGGCGCACCCAGCTGAACGCCGGGTTGACGTTGGGCAGCAGGTTGGCGCCGCTGCTGCGGTCACGGTCCTCGATACCGGCGACGATGCTCTGCACATGGCCGTGCAGCCGGGCGCCGTCGCCAATCACACGGATATCGACGCCCATGCCGACGTGGATGCCGTCGAGCTTGGTCTCTTCGAAGTAGCCGTCGATATGGAAGGAGTTGCTGTCCACCACCGACAGCACCGGGCGCCCGGCGGTGACGAACTCCTGCGTGCGCGGCGCACGGTCGTTGACGTAGCCGTCCACCGGGCTGCGGATCACCGAACGGTCGAGGTTGAGTTGCGCCGAGTCCACCGTCACTTGCGCTTCGGCCAGGGCCGACTGGGCACGGGCGACGCGGGACTGGCTTTCTTCCAGTTGCTCGCTCGGCACCAGGTTGCCCAGGCCACGGTTACGCTTGTACTCGCGCTGGGCCTGGGCCAGGGTTTCCTGGCGGTCGGCCACGGCGGCCTGGGCCTGGCGCAGGGCCAGCTTGAAGCGGTCCTGGTCGACGGCGAACAGCACCTGGCCTTTGCTCACCAGTTGGTTGTCGCGCACGTCGACGCGCTGGATCAGCCCAGACACGTCCGGGGCGATCTGCACGATATCGGCACGGATGTGGCCGTCACGGGTCCAGGGCGCAAACATGTAGTACATGACCATGCGCCATACGACGACGACCGCGAAGCTCACGATCAACAACGTCAGGACGACACGGCCGATGGTCAAAAAAGGTTTTTTCATGTCATCAGGTATCGACTGAGTGAGTCCACCGCGCCCAGCAACAGCGCGTAGAGCCCCACGTTGAACAATGCCCGGTGCCAGACCAGGCGATAAAAGTGCAGACGGGTCAACAACCCATGCACCAGCAGAAACAACAGGTACGCAATGCCCATCAGCACCAGCAGCGTGGGCAGGAACACCCCGCTGATATCCAGATCACCGATCATAAAGGCGCTCCATCAGGCAGCGGCGCCTCGGTCTCGGTGCCGCCAATCAATTCCACGCCGGGCAACAGCGCCAGGCGCAGACCCGCCAGGGCATGCAACAGATGCAGGCGGGTGTCGTCTTCGTCTTGCAGGCCTTGGCCGTTGAGGGCGCGGCGCGTGCGGTCGAGGGTCATCAGCAGGCCGCTGGGCGAAGGCAAGCGTCGGCCCGCCTTGAGGCAGGCCCTGTAGTAAGCGCCGACGCCTTCCACCACTTGGCCGAGCAACACCCGCGGTACGCCGTAGATCCGTGGCGAGTAGGCCAGCAGGTCGAGCAGGTTCAGCGCCACGCGCAAATCGCGCAGGGCGACGCCGGTGTCATGGCCGATGATGGCCAGGCGCGGCAGGTGCTGCATCAAGCGATCGAGCATTTGCGCGGCCAGGTACCGTTGTTCGGCCAGGTTCGCCGGTTCGGTCAGGCCGACGATGTCGTGCCAGGTGAACCGGGTCAGGCGCTTGGCGGCCAACTCGGCACCGAAGGGCCGCGCGATCAGCGTCCACACAAAGGCAAACAGCAGACCCACGGGCCCGGCCAGGTTGACGTTGGCGAAGTTGAGGAAGTCGGCGTCATAGGCGCCCTGGATGCTGATGAACGACGAGGTGTTCACCAACGTCAGCAGCATGCCCAGGTAGAAACGCGGTTGGACCGTGAGTGTGCCGATGCAGATAAACGGCACCGCGAACGCCAGCACCAGCATGGGGAAATCGTGCAGGTTGGGCAGCACCAGGAACAGATACAGGCTGGCGAACAGCACCGACATGGCGGTCCAGAAAAAGAACCGGTAGATCTGCGGCGCCGGGTCGTCCATCGACGCAAAGAAGCTGCAGGCGACGGCTGCCAGGATCACGGCGCTGCCGCCGTCAGTCCAGCCCAGCAGAATCCACAGCACCGAGGCGACGATGATCGCAGTGACGGTGGAAAACGCCGAGTAGAACATCAGGCCACGGTCGAGAAAAGGCGTCAGGCGGCCCAGGCGCCAGTGGCGGTAAACGGCGCGCCAGGTGTCCTGGCTCTCGCATTGGATCGCGGCCTGCAGGCTGCGGCAGTCTTGCCACAGGTCGATCCACTCACCCAGGCGATACAGCGCGTTGGAGAACAGCAGCGTGTGGCGGTCGTCCAGCGCTTCGCCTGCCGGTTGCAGCGCGTCGAGTTGGTCACGCAGGGTGCGCCAGCGTTCCAACGGGGCCGACTCGGAGGTGCTTTGCAGCCACTGATCCGTGGCCTCCAACAGCGGCGCGAGCGTTTCGAGAAACTCCGGCGCACGGTGTTCGATGGCGTATAGCGCATCGTCGAGCGCATCCACCACCGGCAGCAGGTGGATCATCCGCCCGCGCAGTTCCTTGGTGTTGCGCACCGTCTGCGGCCGGGCGCCTTCGTGGGGCAACTGGCCGATCATCAATTCCAACGTGTTGAAGGTGGCGACCATGCCACCGCGCAAGGCGCTGACTTCGTCGCGCGCCACGTTGCGGCTCATAAAGCGCTGGCTGTAGACCTGGGCGTCGCTAAACCACTTGGCCACCGAGCCATCGAACACCGGCATCAGGCGCCGCGGCCAGAACATTGCGCCGACCACCGCCGCCACCGCGATGCCAAGAAAGATTTCCTCGGTGCGCGCTTCAGCCACGTCCCACACCGTCAGCGGGTTATCCACCACCGGCAAGGCGATCAGCGGCAAGGTGTAGCCGGCCAGCATCAAGGCGTAGTTGTTCGCGGTGCGCAGATGCATGGAGAGAAACAGCAGGGTGCCCGTCCACAATGCAATCACCACCACCAGCAGGTAGGGCGATTGCACAAACATCGGCACGAACACCACCGCCGCCGCCGCGCCCATGAAGGTGCCGATCGCACGGTACAGCGCCTTGGAACTGGTCGGCCCGACAAACGGGCTGGAGACGATGTACACCGTGGCCATCGCCCAGTACGGACGCGGCATTTGCATGAGCATGGCGATGTACAACGCGATCATCGACGCCGCGAACGTGCGTACCCCGTAGAACCAGTCCTTGGCCGGCGGCATGCCGGTAAAAAATCCTCTCAAGATGCTGCAACCACAGGGTATTGATGCGCGACTTCAAAGGCGCGCAACACGCGCAGCGCAACCTCCATGTCCGCAGGCGCGATATCGGCCAGCACGTCGCGGCGCAGGCGCACCAGTTGCGCCTCCACCGCCTGTACCAGCTCACGGCCCCGCGCGGTGAGGCTCAAGGCCTTGGCGCGGCGGTCGTGGGTGTCTTCGCTGCGGCACACATAGCCGCCGCTGCACAGTTGGTCGAGCAGGCGCACCAGCGACGGGCTTTCCATCCCCGAAGCCTGGGCCACTTTGACTTGATGCACCCCGTCGCCCAGGCGGCCGATCATCAGCAACGGCACGGCGCAGGCTTCGGAAATACCGTAGCTCACCAGCGTGTTCTGGCAGATTTTGCGCCAATTACGGGCGCCCACCACCATGCTGCTGCTGAGGTTCATCTGGAGTTGTTCGAGGGTCTTGGGCACTGGATCGTTCGCATACAGTTAGTTTGCTAACTATCAATATGGTGGATGGCGCTAGATGCGTCAAGTTTTGAAACAAATTTAGCGGATGCGTGGCGTGGGTAAGTAAAGCGGCTTTCAGCACGAAGGTTGGATCTTCAACGATAGCCGCAACGCCGCATGACCCATGTGGGAGGGGGCTTGCCCCCGATAGCGGAGTGAAGGCAATACACGATTGACTGATCTGCCGCTATCGGGGGCAAGCCCCCTCCCACATTTGGATCGGTGTCGGCTTCAGGATTGCTGTGCGGCCTGCCATTCGGGCGGCGCGTGGGTAAGTAAAGCGACTTTCAGTGTGAGGGTTGGATCTTCAACGATAGCCACAACGCCGCATGACCCATGTGGGAGGGGGCTTGCCCCCGATAGCGGAGTGAAGGCAATACACGGTTGACTGATCTGCCGCTATCGGGGGCAAGCCCCCTCCCACATTTGGATCGGTGTCGGCTTCAGGATTGCTGTGCGGCCTGCCATTCGGGCGGCGCGTGGGTAAGTAAAGCGACTTTCAGTGTGAGGGTTGGATCTTCAACGATAGCCACAACGCCGCATGACCCATGTGGGAGGGGGCTTGCCCCCGATAGCGGAGTGAAGGCAATACACGATTGACTGATCTGCCGCTATCGGGGGCAAGCCCCCTCCCACATTTGGATCGGTGTCGGCTTCAGGATTGCTGTGCAACCGGCTTATTGACCGCTCAGTCTCCTAAGTGGCTCTGCCGGAAAATATCAGCACCTTTTGCTCCACCGCCAGACGCTCCAGACTTTCACTGCCTCGGATACAACAACTAACGCAGCCATTAACACCACGTTGTAGTTGGGAACAAGCTGAGCACCCACTAGCAACAGCGAAACAGAAGGCACAATAAAAGCCAATCGCAAGGGTGTTTGAAGGTAAGTAACCCATCTCACCTGTTCACGTCCAAGAAAGAACAGCAGGCACGAGATCACGATGGAAACTTGCAGCAGCATGGCAAAGCCGAACATGTATAACTGCACAACGCTATGATCACGCAGCACCCATAACGCACTTTCAAGATCACTTAAATAAGGAATCCTTCCCTCTATTGCGCTGGCCACTGCATAGCGAATCAGATAAAGGGCATCCATGGCTCCCCAAAACCAAAAAACATGCTTGCGCGTCATTTTCCTGCGTCCTTTGATCTTTTTTCCCCAGAACAACAAACAGGGGAAATATTGCATTCACCAAGAAGTTCACTCAGTCCCTGCAACGCATAAGGCGCACGAAAAACTCCCTTACTTTGCTGTCGGCAAAATAGGGACTCTCGATTTTTGTGAGGTCATATTGTTCAATTTCAGCGCGGGGGATCAGTCGTTTCATATTGTGTTCAGAATAAGGAGTCAGCCCCTGTTGATAAGGGTTCCTCACTCTGCCCACCATCATCCACTTCCTATTAGTCGATAGGAAATTTCCCAACCTCGTGTATCACCCGCCCCAGCGCGCAGGTCGATTGCCATGGTGCGAAGCTTTCCAGAAAAAATTAACTGGGCCGCTTACAGCCCAGTTTTTTTTACCGCACACCAATTTTTTTACATTACGGCATTTCATCAAAGATTTTTTTACACCTCTCAATTACGCCGCAACATCAGGTTCAACTCATCCACCACTTCAGCCCAATCCGCATCCTCCAGAATTTCCTCACGCAAAAACGCTTTCTGGCTATCCGTCCAGAAAAACGCATCGGCCAGTTTCAGGTCCGCCTTGAGCGGTGAGTGCGCGGTGACGAACTGCTCGATGCCGACGGGGTCGTCGGCCAGGCCGAGTTGTTTGAACAGGGAGGGCAAGCTGTGTTCAGGCGATTGCATGATGAGCTCCGGATAGGTGGGTTTATCCGAGTCTAGCCCTCACCCACGGCAGGCGCGAGCTTGCGCTACAGGGTTTGCAACCAGGCCTGCAGTTGTGCGACGCATTGCTGCACGGATAGCTGGCCGGTCTCCAGGACCAGGGCGGCTTGCGGCGGCGGTTCGTAGGGTGAGCCGATGCCGGTGAACCCCGGCAGTTCGCCGCGTCGGGCGCGGGCGTAGTGGCCTTTGGGGTCGCGGCGTTCGCAGATGTCCAGTGCGGCGTTGCACCACACTTCCCGATAGTCCGCGCCCAGGCGTTCGGCGAGCACCGCGCGTAATTCGACCAACGGCGCGATCAGCGCCAGGATCACGATTTGCCCGTTGTCCACCAGCAACGCCGCCAGTTCGGCGGCGCGACGGATGTTTTCCAGGCGGTCGCCGTCGGCAAACCCCAGGTCTTTGTTCAAGCCGCCGCGCAAGGCATCGCCGTCGAGCACGATGCTGTGTCGGCCTTGTTCGAACAACGCCGCCTGCAGCCCTTGGGCCAGGGTCGATTTACCCGACGCCGGCAGGCCGGTCAGCAGGATCGCGACGCCGCGATGACCGTTGCGAGCCTCACGCTGGGCACGCGTGATGCTCGCGGTCGGTGCTACCAGGTTACTTGACGGCGGCACGGGGCACCGGGGCGGCGATGTTGCCGGCGGCCCATGCCGATTCGCGGCCGGCCAGCGCGGTGGCGATGGACTGCACGCGGTCGGAATCGACCTGCTCCGGCAACGGGTCGAGCCCGGCGCTGGCGAAGATCTGGCCGTAGGCGTTGCGCAGGTCGGCGTAGGCCAGGTCGCGGCGCAGGTCGGCTTGCAGGGTGTTGAGTTCGCCCTGGATCAGGTCCAGTTCGCCCAGGCCTGCGGCTTGGTGACGGTTGCGCAGTTGGGTGAGGATCTGCCCGTCGATGTCGGCCAGCTGTTCGTTGGTCTTGAACTGGCGCACGGCGTCCTGGAAGTTCGCGTTGGCGACGTAGAGTTGCGCCAGTACCGCGATGGACATGGCCTGGCGCCGTGCGGTGGCGACTTCTTCGCCGGCCTTGGCGACGTCGATGGCGGCCGGGGCGGAGAGCACGTTGAACAGGTTCCAGGTGACCTTGGCGCCGTAGTCGGCCCAGCGGTTGTCCACCAGGAACGAGTTGCTGTCGTAATGCCCACCGGCCGAGAATTCCAGGCCCGGCAGCAGGCGCAGCATGGCCTTGCGGGTTTCGGCGGCGCTGATGCGGGTCTGGTAGTCCTGCTCGCGCAGTTCAGGGCGGTTGGCCAGGGCTTCCTGTTCCAGGCTGGCGAAGTTGACCTTGAGCTGCGGCACGGCGTAGTCGTCCGGCGTGGCCAGCTTGAGGTCGGTGCCCATGGGCAGGTTGATCAGGGTCGACAGTTCAGTCTTGGCCAGGGAGAGCGCGCGGCGCTGTTCCTGCAATTGGCGCGTGGCTTCGATCAGCGAGCGCTGGTAGCCCAGGGCCTGGATCGGGTCGCCGATACGCTGCTCGCTCATGCTTTGGCTGTTGCTCTGGGCCTGGTCGACCCGCGCCATCAGGCTGTCGATCTGGGTCAGCAGGCGTTCGGCCGCGACCGCCCGCCAATAGGCCGAGCGCACGTCCTGGACGATGGTGTTGATCACCTTGCGGCGCCGCTCCTGGACGATCAGGCGTTGGTCGCCTTGCTGTTTGGCACTGATGTAGCTGACGCCAAAGTCGAGGACGTTCCACACCATGGTCAGGTCGGCCACGCGACGGTCGCGGTCCTGGGATGTCGACGGTTCCAGGGACTGGGTGCCGGTGCGAACACTCTGGCTGCTGGAGGCGTTGGTGTTGTTGCGCCCGGCGTAACCGGCGGACAACGCCATGCGCGGCAGCATGTCGAAACTGGCGAGGTCGAGTTGGCGCTTGGCCAGCGCCTCCTCCATGATCTTCAAGCGCCCTTCGAGGTTGTATTTAACCGCCCGGGCCATGGCCTGGTGCAGTGTCAACGGGCCGTTCAATGGCTCCTGATCCGTGTACATACCGTGCAGGTCGCTGCGGGCTCGCTGCTCACTGACACTGCGCTCAATCGGCTCGCTGGTGACCGCACAACCGCTGATCGCCAGCGCCAGCACGCTGGCGCCGAACAACTTATGAACTGTATTCATCCTTGGACTGCCCCTGTTACTGCGCCTTGATTTAAGTGTGTCAGGCCTGCATTTCGCTGATGCCGACCTGTTGCAATGCCTTCGCCAGGTCAATCACCTGACGCTGTTCCACGTCTTTGATCTGCTGCAATTGCTGGCCCAGGGTCGGGGCGCCGAACACGCCCCGCAGGCCTTGCGCTGCGTCACCGCCGCCCTGGATCGCTCGGCTGTCGAACGCCTTGAGGCCACTGTCCCCGCCGCCACTCTCGCGATTGAACAACCCCGACAAGGTGCTTGAACCAAACACCCCGCCATCGCCGCCGCCAAAACCGAGGAAGCCCTGCGCGCCGCCGGTCGCGCCACTGTCGCTGTTGAACACCTGGGCAATGAAGCTGGGCGCCAAGGCACCGTTGCGAATGAAGATGTTACCGATAGGCGGCAAGCCCGCGCCCATCTCGCGCTGTTCGAACAACGCCGGGAAGCCAATGGGTGAACCCAGGTCGCCCACGGGCCGGCCAAACACGATCGGTTGCAGCGGCACATCCGGCGCGCCGGGTGGCGGTGCCGGCTCGGTGACGCGGAACAGCGGGTCGCCGGTCAGGGCAATGGTGTTGATCGCGTAGTTGTTGGAATTGGCATAACCGCTGCCGGCGTTGCCCGTCATGTCATTCACCAGGCCGGTGTCGAGGGTGATGAAGTTGCTCGGGTCGTTGAGGTTGGCCGTCGGTGTGAGGGTCGCGGTCCAGGTTTTGCCGCCGTCGTTGCTGGCCAGGTTGGACAAGGTGCCGTTGGCCACGCTGAGGTCATCCAGCGCGAAGCCGCTGACTTTTTCACTGAAGGTAAACGTGACGGTGGTGGTCTGGCCGACGGTCAGGTTCGGGTTGGCAATGGTGATGGTCGCCGTCGGGCGTTCGCCATCGATCGCGAAGTTGTTCGAGATCGCAATGCCGCTGCCGGCGTTACCGGCAGCATCGTTGACCTGGCCGGCGTCCAGCACGATCACGTTGGTCGCATCGGTAATCGCCGCCGTCGGGGTCAGGGTGGCGGTCCAGGTTTTGCCGCCATCGTTGCTGGCCAGGTTGGACAGCACGCCGTTGGCCACGCTCAGGTCAGACAGATCGAAACCGCTGACGGCCTCGCTGAAGCCGATGGTGACGGTGGTGGTCTGGCCGATGCCCAGGGTGCCGTTGGCCACCGAAATGGTCGCGGTCGGGCGCTGGGTGTCGATCGCATAGTTGTTCGAATCGGTGCTGCCGCTGCCCGCGTTGCCGGCGGCGGTCTGTACGCCGCTGTTGTCCAGGCTGATCAGGTTGCTGGTGTCGGTCACGTCGGCCGTCGGCGTCAGGGTCGCGGTCCAGGTCACGCCGCCGTCGCTGGAGCCCAGGTTGCTCAGCACGCCGTTGGCCACGCTCAGGTCGGCCAGGGTGAAACCGCTGACAGCCTCGGAGAAGGTGATGGTCACCGGGGCGGTCTCGCCGGCCTTGAGGGCGGTGTCGCCGACCACGATGGTCGCCGTCGGCAGCACGGTGTCGATGCTGTAGTTGGCCGAGTCGGTCGTTCCCGTACCGGCGTTGCCGGCCAGGTCGGCAATGCCGGTATTGGCCAGGGTGATCACGTTGCTGGCGGCGCGGATACCCGCCGCCGGTGTGAAGAGAGCCGTCCAGGTGATGCCGCCGTCGCTGCTGCTGACCGCGCTCAGGGTGCCATGGGCGACGTTCAGGTCGCTGTTGTCAAAACCGCTGACGGCTTCCGAGAAGGTGACCGTGACCAAGGAGGTTTCGCCGGCACTCAACACAGGGTCGGCCATCACGATGGTCGCCGTTGGCCGCTGGCTGTCGATGGTGTAGTTGTTCGAGTCGGTGGTGCCGCTGTCGCTGTTGCCCGCCAGATCGGCGATGCCGGTGTTGTCCAGGGTGATCACGTTGCTGGTGTCGGTGATGCCGGACGTCGGGGTGAACGTCGCGGTCCAGGTCACGCCGCCGTCCGCGCTGCTCACGGTGCTCAAAGTGCCGTTGTTGATCGTCAGATCGGCGTTGCTGAGCCCGGTGACCGCCTCCGAGAAGGTGATCACCACCAGTGAGCTGTCACCCACGCCGAGGGCCGGGTTCGCGACCACGATGGTGGCCGTTGGGCGCACGGTGTCGACGGCGTAGTTGTTCGAATCGGTGGTGCCGCTGCCGCTGTTGCCGGAGCCGTTTTGCACACCGCTGTTGTCCAGGGTGATCACGTTGCTGGTGTCGCTGATCGCGCTGCTCGGCGTGAGGGTCGCCGTCCAGGTCACGCCGCCGTCGTTGCTGCTGACGGAGGTCAGCGTGCCGTTGGCGATCGTCAGGTCGGCGTTGGTAAAACCGCTGACCGCTTCGGAGAAGGTAATGGTGACCAGCGAGGTGTCGCCGATGTTCAGGGCATTGTCGGCGACGACGATGGTTGCGCTCGGCTGCACCGTGTCGATGGTGAAGTTACCCGAGTTGGTGACACCGCTGCCGGCGTTGCCGGCCAGGTCGGTGTAGCCGGCGTTGTTCAGGCTGATCAGGTTGGTGGTGTCGCGGACGTTGCCGGTCGGTGTGAAAGTCGCCGTCCAGGTGACGCCGCCATCCGCGCTGCTGACTGTCGAGAGGGTGCCGTTGGGTGCGTTCAGGTCGCTGTTGTCAAAACCGCTGACGGCTTCCGAGAACGTGACCGTGACCAAGGAAGTTTCGCCGGCACTCAACACAGGGTCGGCCATCACGATGGTCGCCGTTGGCCGCTGGCTGTCGATCATATAGGCGTTGGACGACGTGGTGCCAGACCCGACGTTACCGACGCCATCGATCACACCGGTGTTATCCAGGACAATGTGATTGTTGTTCTGAGAGATGCCTGCCACAGGCGTCAACGTCGCGGTATAGGTGATGTTGTCGCTGGTGCTCAGGCTGCTCAGGGTGCCATTGTCGGTGGTCAGATCGGCCAGGCTGAACCCGGTCACTGCTTCGCTGAAAGTGATGGTCACCAGCGACGAGCCGCCGATCCCCAGGTGGTCGTTGTTCACCACCACCGTCGCGGTCGGGCGTTGGGTGTCGATGGCGTAGTTATTGGAATTGCTGGTACCGACGCCGACATTACCCGACACCGCCGCCTGGACGCCGCTGTTGTCCAGGGTGATCTGGTTGGTGGCGTCGCTGATCGCGCTGCTCGGGGTGAACGTCGCGCCCCAGGTAATGCCGCCGTCGCTGCTGCTGACCGCGCTCAAGGTGCCATTGGTGATCGTCAGGTCGGCATTGCTGAAACCGGTCACGGCCTCGTTGAACGTAATCATCACTTGGGAGGAGTCACCGATTTTCAGCGTCGGGTTGGCCACCACGATGGTCGCCGAAGGCAACACCGTATCGACGGTGTAATTCGCCGAGTTGGTGGTGCTCGCGCCTGCGTTGCCGGACAGGTCGGCGATGCCGGTGTTGGCCAGGGTGATCACGTTGCTCGCGCTGTTGGTGTTCGTCCCTGGGGTGAAGGTCGCGGTCCAGGTGATGCCGCCGTCGGCGCTGCTCAGGCTGCTCAGGCTGCCGTGGCTTGCCGTCAGGTCGGCGAGGGTGAAGCCAGTCACGGCTTCGCTGAAGGTGATCGTCACCAGCGACGTTTCGCCAGCGGTCAGCGCTGGGTCGGCGACCACGATGGTCGCGGTGGGGCGCACGGTATCGATGACGTAGTTATTGGAGTCGCTGGTGCCGGTGCCGGTGTTGCCGCTGGTGTCGCTGTAGGCGGTGTTGTCCAGGGTAATCAGGTTGGACGTATTGGTGATGTTAGCCGTTGGGGTGAAAGTCGCATGCCAGGTGATACCGCCGTCACTGGAGCTCACCGCACTCAACGTACCGTTGGCGACGGTCAGGTCGGCGTTGGTGAAACCGACGACAGCTTCACTGAACGTCACGGTGACCTGCGAGGTCTGGCCTATCGCCAATGTGCTGCTGGCGACCACCACCGTGGCGGTCGGACGCACGCCGTCGATGGCCACGTTGTTCGACGTGGTAGTGCCGCTGCCGGCGTTGCCCGCCACGTCCTGGACCCCGGTGTTGTCCAGGGTGATGTGGTTGCTCGCGCTGACGATACTCGCCGTCGGGGTAAAGGTGGCGGTCCAGGTGGTACCACCGTCGTTGCTGCTGACCGCGCTCAGGGTGCCATTGGACACTATCAGGTCGGCGTTGGTGAACCCGGTCACGGCTTCGCTGAAGGTGATGGTCACCAGCGAGGTCTGGCCGATGCCCAGGTTGGTGTTGGCGAACACGACAGTCGCGCTCGGCCGCGCGGTGTCGACCGCATAGGTGTTGGAATTGGTGGTGCCACTGCCGGCGTTGCCCGCGCCATCACTGACCGCGGTGTTGTTCAGGGTGATGACATTGCCGGTATGGGAGGCCCCAGGGGTCGCAGTCAGGGTTGCGGTCCACGTGAGACCACCGTCGTTGCTGCCCAAGTTGCTCAGGATGCCGTCGGCGACCGTGAAGGCGCCGACGGTGAGCCCGGTGACCGCCTCGCTGAAGGTGATGGTCACCAGGGACGTGTTACCGCTGATACTCAGTGCGGTATCGGACACCACAATGGTCGAGGTCGGCAGCACCGTGTCGATCGCATAGGTGTTGGACGTGGTCGTGCCGGTACCGGCGTTGGTCGCGGTATCGGTATAGAGGGTGTTGTCCAGGGTAACGACATTGCCGCTGCTGCTGTTGCTGGCGCTCGGTGTCAGGGTCGCGGTCCAGTGGATATTGTCACTGGTGGTCAGGTTGCTCAGGGTGCCGTTGGACGCCGACATGTCAGTAAGGCTGAAACCGCTCACCGCTTCGCTGAAGGTAATGTTCACCGTCGAGTTGACCGTGGTGCTCAACGTCGGCGCAACGACCGTAACGGTCGCGGTTGGGCGCACGGTATCGATGCTGAAGGTGTTGGACGAGGTGGTGCCGGTCCCTGGTGTCCCCGTCGACGTGGCGGTGACGCCGGTATTGTCGAGGACAATCTGGTTGGTGGCGCTGGTCACGCTCGCGCTCGGCGTAAAGGTCGCGGTGTAGGTGATGTTGTCGCTGGTAGTCAGGGTGCCCAGGGTACCGTTGCTGATCGTCAGATCGGCGCTGGTAAAGCCGGTCACGGCCTGGTTGAAGGTAATGGTCACCTGCGAGGTGCTGCCGATGTGCTGCGCGGTGTTGCTGACCACGATGGTCGCGACCGGGGCCGGATTGTAAGCGGTGTTCGCCGTTCCGCCGATATCGTTGAACAGACCGTTGACTGCTGTGGGTTTGCTGCCCGCCGAGGCGTTGGTAGCCAAGCCTCCGTTACCACTGGCACCGGTGTTGGCCGAACCGCCCAGCGCGGCGAAGTTGGCCGCCGTGATCAATACCGTGCCTTTGTTCCAGATGGCACCGACACCCAGGCCACCGTCACCGCCATTCAGAGTAGTGCCGCTGCCGGTAGCCGAACCGCCACCGCCGCCGCCGCCGGCACCGATGTTACCGGTAATCGAGCTGGTGCCGACGATGGTCAGGGTGGCGCCGCTGGCGTTGTAGATACCGCCAGCCGCTCCGCCGCCCTTGCCACCAGCACCATCCCAGCCGGAACCACCCCCGCCGCCGCCGATCGACAAGGCGCCAGAGCTCGCTGTGCCACCCGCGGAGCCGTTGGTATAACCCCCGACACCGGTCGAGCCGGCGCCACCGACGCTCGAACCGCCGCGACCGCCCATGGTGTAGGCGCCCCCGCCTGCCCCCCCAAGGTTGGTTGAACCTGCGATACCGGCGTACAGGTTGGCCCCGGAGTTGCCGCCAGTCCCGCCGATGCCGCCGCCCAACGCGCCGCCACCACCACCGCCACCGCTGGCATTACCAACGCCCGCGCCACCACCACCGCCGCCGCCTGAGGCCGCGTTCGCTGTCACGCTGACATTATTCAGGGTCAGGACACCGAAGTTACTTATCCCCGCCCCCAACAAATTGGCTGCGGTGGCACCGCTGCTATTGGCGCTGCCATTGCCGCCGTTGCCAGCCGCTAGACCCTGGGTGATAACCAAGCCGTCCAAGGTCGCGGTGACACCGCTGTTAACCTTGAGCACCTGGGTCTTGTGCTGCCCGCTGAGGGTCACATCAGCAACGCCATCGTTGTTCAGGTCGCCATCGATGGTCAGGTTTTTAGCGATGACCAACTGCGTGTCCAGATTGACCGTCATGCCCGGGGTGCTGAAGGTGACGGTCTCGCCGACACCCACATCGGTCAGGGCCTGGCGCAGTGTGCCGGCACCGCTGTCTGCGGCGCTGGTCACCGTGATGTTTGCCAGGCCGTATTGGTATGCCGACATCGCCTGGTACGACAACGCCGTATGACTTTCGATGGAGCCGGTGGCGACTTCCAGGGTCCAGTCGCCGCCCAGGCCGGTGCGGTTGGTGGACGCGGCAACATCGCGCCCGGTCAGTTGCGCCAGGGAGTCGACAAAGTTGATGCCCTTGTCGCTGGCGGCGGTGTTGCAGGCGTAGATCAGGATATCGCCGCCCACGTTCATGTCCTGGCCGATCTGCGCCAGCACTTCGCTGCGGGCTGCGACGTTGTCGGCGGACAAATAGGTGCTGCCCAGCCATAGATCACCGGCATTGCCGTGGGCGATGATCTGCACCGAGCTGACGCCCTGATGGCTGCCCAGGTAATCGGCGATCTGCTGCAGGCCGTCCTTGCTCGCGTCCAGTTGCACCACTTGGGTGCCGGGGGCAACGCCGTTGAGCAGCTCGGCGGAATCCTTCACGCGGGCATCGACAAACACCACGCTCTGCCCCGGCACGGCAACCGGTGCGGGAGTGGCGGGCGCGTCGGACTGCGGGTGGCTTTCGCTACCGGTGGCGGCGTGTTCGGTGGTCGTCGGCGCCTTGGCCGCAGCATCTGCGGTGGCGTGGCTGTCGGCCTGGGCCGCATCGGCCACGGTGGCGGCCACTGCGCCGTCGAACAGCATGCGCGGTTCCAGGGACATAATCATCGGCGTCGCCAGGGTGCTGGCATTGGTTGTTGCTGGCCGTGCCTTAAGGTTGTTCCACCACATGCTGCTCACCCGTCGGTCGAATGCTGATTTGCGCAATGAAAAAAACCGCGATCAACTGATCGCGGCATCGGCTTTGGTACGGATCACATTGGCGGCGCTGGAAGTGCCATCACGCCAAAAAGACATATGCGCGAACTGCTCGAAGAGATCGGGCGGCAGGATGGTCCGCCGGGGCTGCAGTTCCACCTTCGGTTTGACCCGATGCAAACCGCTCACACCGAGGGCGTCGTCGAAGTCCGGCGCGTCGTAGCTCAGGTGCTCGAAATCGTGCTCGAACCAGGGCTCGCCGATAAATTCGTAGACCAGCCGCATGACCCGCTCGGGGGCCTGGGAGAGCAAATCGTAGTCGACCACCAGCATCGAGTCGGCGTGTTCACCGTAGTACGCCTCTTTGAGCGCCGACCAGGCGTACCCCACCAGGCGATTGCGCTGGCCAAGGGTTTCGACACGGCTGTAGACGGTGTTGCGCTCGACGTCGTCGTTGAACAGCTTGGTGTTTTCGAAGGGGTTGGCGCGGTACACACGCTCGAGGCTGTCCATGATCCACGCCACGTTACGCACGCAGGCAATGACCTTGGCCTGGGGGAACAGGTCGTGCAGCGCCGGCATGCGGGCGCACCATTGGCGATTGGTGTCGAACACCACCGGCACAGGGGCGCGGTCGGCGTAATAGGCATCGAACAACCCGCGCAGCAAGCGGCGCCGGGTGTTGGCATCGATGACCGAGCCGAACTCGCTGCCAGCACTGCATTGCCCCAGCACGCCGTTGAACAGAGTGCCCACGGGGCTGCTCATGCCAGCGTGAAAGCGCGGGTTCTGCAAGAGGATCGCAGACAGCAGCGTCGAACCGGAGCGGGGCAAACCGGAGATAAAGTGATACTGCATCCCTTCACCACTTTTGTAGGACAAAATCCATTTGTATACGAATCGTAACTGATGATTAAAGAGATCACTAGTGGTCAAATGCCACTGTTTTGATATTCCCTTCATTCCAAATGGATATTAGCGGCAGGCCTCTGGCTGCGAAGGCTCTGGGCCGAGGCATAGCACGAATAATCGCGCCCTGGCACCGCCCCCGTCCTGCTGCATTTTTTCACGCCATCCGTCCGGTAGCGGCGCAAAATCGTCCGGTGCTTCGTTGCTGCTGATCAGCCAGACACGCTGGGTATCGGCCGGTAATGCCGACAAACGGTCGAGGTAAATACGCCCGCCGTCCTGATCCACCAGCGTGCCAAAACCATAGGAGTTCGGCCGCGTCGGCGTGCCATCCGGTTTGGGCGGGGTGTAAAGCTGCAATTGGGCGTCGGTCCGGTCGTAATACACGTAGCTGAGGTACCACAGCATGTCGCTGAGGACGATGCGGTCACCTTCCTGGTAGTTGCGATTGACGAACTCCACCGGCACGTTGAACTGATCATCCACATCCACGGTGGCATTGTTCTTCACCCCCAGCAGTTCCACACCGACGCACAGCACGAACAATGCCGCGCCCAGCCATGAAAGACGTCCGGGCAGGCGGTCGATGGCCAGCGCCAGGATGATCGGCAAAGCCAGGGCATAGACGGTGAGGTAACGCTCGATAAACACCGACGAGATAAACGACACCCCGTACACCAGCAGCAACGGCAGCAAGAAAAACAGCGCCAACAGACCGGCCGGCCGGTAGCGCGTCTGATCGCGCCAGGCGCAGACGCCGACCACGGCCACCAGCAGCAGCGGGAATGACCAGAACAGCACAGGCGATAAGCCAAGACCTTCGTCCTGCAACATGAACTGCCAGATCATCGACGGCACGGAGAACTGGTTGATCGGCTCTTCCCAGCCGATGTCGCCGCCGACCTTGAGCTGCTCGACATGCTGCACCAGGCCCACCAGGTTCGGCAGCCAAGGCAGGTACACCAGCACGATCGCGACGTTGGCCGCCCACCATGCCGGACGCGTGATCAAGCGCCGGCCGGGGGGCTGGGACGCACTCAACAGGCCCAGCCAGGCCCAATGCACCAACACACACAACGCGGTGAAGTAATGGGTATAGAAACCGGCGGCCATCAGCAGCCCATACCCCAGCAGGTAGCGCGTGCGCTCGGGTTGGCGCACCCAATACACCAACGCCAGCGTCGCGCCCAGCAGCCACACGCCGAGCAGCGAGTACATACGCACTTCCTGGCTGTAGCGCACCGCGCTGGGAAACAGCGCCAGCAGCACACCCGCCAGCACGGCGGCACGAAGGGTGGACAACTGCCGCGCAAGGCAGATGCCCAGGCCCACCACGACCACACCGGGAATCGCACTCATGCTGCGAATCGACCAGATGCCGTCGCCGAACAGCTCGATCCAGCCGCGCAGCAAGAAGAAATACAACGGCGGATGCACATCGTGGGCGGCGTGAAACCACAGGTCGGTCGCCGCATATTGGCTGAGCAGCAGGCTCGAGCCTTCGTCGCCCCAGATCGCCGCGGCCGTCAGGCCATAAAAACGCACGGCCAGCGCCAGCGCCAGAATCGGCACCCACCATAACTGGCGCAACCAATCGCCACCGTCACGGCCCTTTGCGAGGCGATTGACAGCAGAAATCACCCCAACGTTGTCGTCTTGCTCTACCACAGACCGTCGCACCCCGATTCCCCCGCCACTGCCCATTTCCAGGGCCAAACCTGCGCATGCGCAAACAAGCGCCACTCTAGGACAAAAGCCCCGGATTCGCTCGTTGTTTCGCAACCGGCAGGCAGCGCTCAAAACCTGCGTCTACGCTCTGCGATGAAGCCGGATCGACTGGCTTTATATCCCCTTGAACAGCTCACACAAGGATGAACGATTCATGGAAGTATTCATCGGCACCATCCAACCTTTCGCCTTTAATTTCGCCCCAAGAAACTGGGCCTTCTGCGCCGGCCAGCTCCTGCCCATCAGCCAATACCAGGCGCTGTACGCGCTGATCGGCACGACATATGGCGGGGACGGCACGCAAACCTTCAAGCTGCCTGACCTGCAAGGTCGCCTACCCATCGGCCAAGGCAATGGCCCGGGCCTGTCGCAGCGGTTGATCGGCGACGTCGACGGCGTCGAAAGTGTGATGGCCACCCAGGCCAACCTACCCACGCACACCCATAGCACGGCGGCGCTGGCAGTCAGCGCGGCGGTGCAACTGGCCGCCACCGCCAGCAACCCGCTTACAGCGCCGAGCGCCGCCAACGCGTTTATCGGCGCCTCCGGCGGCGGGCCGGGCAGTGCCTCGATCTTTTCCGACCAGCAGGGCGCCAGCCCGGTACCGCTCAAAGGCGTCAGCACAAGCTTGACCGGCACGCTGGCCTTGGCCGGCCAAGGGTTGCCCATGGACACGATGAACCCGTTCCTGGTGATCAACTTCAGCATTGCCCTGAACGGGGTCTTCCCGTCACGCGACTGACCCGCACCCGGGCCGGGGCACTTGGGCCTCGGCCTCTCTGACACGGAGCCGATGTATGTTGAACCTGGTCACCCCCGAGCACTTTCGCCCTCTGCTTGCGCGCACGAGTGTGTTGTACCTGCCGGATGGGTCGGCGCTGCCGATCCAGATCCAACAGGTGACTGATGCGCCCAAAGCCAGCGTGCCGGGCAGCCCGCGCACGGCCTTCAGCGTGTTGCTCGACAGCCTGGAGCCGACGGATTTCGTCGACGGCCTCTGCCGTTTGCCGCTGGCGCAGACCTGCCTGGAGCAGGTGTTTGTGTCCCGCGAACCCGCCATGGGCCGCGACAACGCCCGCGGTTATTTCTGCATCGTGTTCAACTGAGACGGGTACCACACCAGCCGCTGCGCGGCGGGCGTCTCTTCCTCCAACCGAAACCCCAGCGCCAGGTAATGCTGGCGCGCATGGGGGTTGCTCGCCCACACCACCGTGGCCACCGGGCAACACACCTGCTGCGCGGCCCGTTGCACGCCGTGCAGTACTGCGCGGCCAAAACCCTGGCCTCGGGCAGCGGGGATAAACGCCAGGTACAGCACACGGATTTCATTCGGGCCGAAATCGGCACTCAGGGCGCCAATGGGCGTGTCGAGTTTTTCGATCACATAATGCAAGGCCCCGGGAAAATGCTCGCCCATGCCGTTTTCCTGCACTTGAAACTGTTGCGCGATCACCGCCTCGACCAGCCCCTGCTCACCGTCGATCCACTGCAAATCGGCACGCGCCGAGCGGTAGAGGCTTTGCAGAAATGGCCCGTCGGTGGGCCGTGACGGGCGCACCACCAGGCCCTGCGCCAAAGCGCCGTCCTTGTTCAACATGCCTTTGCACTCCTGTCAGAATCCGCTTTCCCGCACGCCCAAGGCCGCCGCTCGACGCCAGGCCACGCCCAGCACCGACTCGCTGCGCCCTTGCAACACCACCACGCCGCGCAGCGGTTGATGGGGGGTGGCGATCGGTTGCGCACTGCGCAACCGCACGCCGTACTGCGCCTGCACCGGCGCCGGGCGCTGGTTTTCGTCGCGGCGCACGGCAATCGGCCCGTGGTGGTCGGAGGTCAGGGCTTCCTGGTCCAGATAGGCCACGCCGTTGGCATCGATATCGGTCAGCACCACCGGGATGGCGGCGCGCATCGGGTCATCGGCGATAAAGCGCCCGCTCGCCCCAGGCGTCACCCGCCACAGCTCGGCTTCCGCCAGATACCCGCGCAGGCGCGCGCCCTCCTCGACCACTCGCGCCAGCGCGTCTTTAGGCGACAGCCAGCGGCCCACGCTCAACTGCGGCAGCACGTCGCGCACGGTGCCGGCATGGGGCGCACGCAACAGCAGGCGTTCGCGCTGGGCGGCAAGCCCGCGGTATTCGGCCAGGGCCTGGGACAGGCGCTGATCGTTGATCCCGGCGTCGGCCGCGGTTTCACTGCGTCCGGCCTGGCGACGCATCTGCAACTGCAGGATCTCCACTTCGCGGCGCACGATGCTTTGCCGCGCATCCAAATCCGGCGATTCCAATTCGATCAGCACCTGGCCCTGGGTCACGACTTGCCCATCCACCACCCGCAACTGTTTCACCCGCGCCGCCACTGGCGCGTGCAAGGCACTGGCGCGCCCGGCCTCGAGCATGCTCGGTAACTCCACGGCACTGCGCCACGGCACCACCAGGGCCAGCACGATCAACAGCAGGCCCAGGCCGCTGAGCAGCACCCGCGGCGCATGGGCCTGGCTGCGGCGACTCCACCATTCGCGCCACTCCTTGAAGATCGGCAGGCCGATGAACCACACCAGTTCCACCAGCATCAGGAAGATCCCCAGCAGCTTGAAGAACAGGTGATACACCGCCAGGGCGATCCCCAGGAACAGCGCCGCCCGCCACAACCAGGCCAGGTAACCCCACCACAGCAGGCGCCGTTGCATGTTCGGCGCCCAGGGTTCCGGCGCCGGTTCGCCATAGCCGAACAACCACTCGCGCAGGCGCCAGCGGCAAAGGGCGAAGGCGCGACCTTGCAGGTTGTCGACGCCCCACAGGTCGCTGATCAAAAAATAACCATCGAAACGCATGAACGGGTTGAGGTTGATCGCCAGGGTGGTCAGCCACGTCGCACTGGCCAACATGAACGCCGCCGTGCGCGCCGCGCCGTCCGGCAGCAGCGACCAGGCCAGCAAGGCCACGCAGGCCAGCAGCAACTCGGCCATCACCCCACCGGCGCCGATCAGCAATCGCGCACGCCGATCATTGACCCGCCAGGCATCACTTACATCGGTGTAGAACATCGGCAGCAACACCATGAACGCCACACCCATGCTTTGCACGCGGCACCCGGCGCGCTTGGCCATGAAGGCATGGCCGAATTCATGGCACAGCTTGGCGAAGAACAGCGCCACGCCAAACGCCAGGGCACCGCCGAGGCTGAACAGGTGCGGGAACGTCGCCAGAAAGCGCTGCCAGTCCCGCGCCACCAGAAACACGCCCAGGCCCAGGGTCAGCGGCAAACCGTAGCGCAACAGCCCCGGCCCGAAGCGCGCCAGCCACGGCCAGGCGCGGTTGAGGAACGCGTCCGGGCGCCACAGCGGGATGCGGAAGAACAAATATTGGTGCAGCAGGATTTGCCACAGGCTTTGCTTACGAGCGGCGGCCTTGTAGGCGTAACTGGCACGTTGCTGCGGGTCCAGCGCGGCGATCAGGTCATGGGCGCGCAGGAAGCTCAGCAGCTCATCCACTTCACTGGCGCCCAGGGGCAGGCCCGGCTCACGGTTGGCGGCTTGCAGGACGTGTTGCGGGTCGCCCAGGGACCAGTGGCGCAGCAGCCGAATGGCGGTGGCGCCGAGCTTGAAGTAACGCCCGCGCACCGGGTCGGCCAGGGTCCAGCGCGGCGAGCCGTCCAGGGCCGCGCCGGCGCTGGACAGTTGCAGGTCTTCGCGCAGTGGGGGCAGGTTCATCAGAGGCCAACGCTCTGGCGCAAGCCGGCCAATGGCCGACGCAACAGGTACAGGGCCAGGGGCGCGCGCTCACCGAAGAGCTTCGCCGTGCCGCGCAGGCCGATGCGTGGCGGTGCCTCATCGAAGCGCGCATCGAGGCGATAGGCGAGTTGCCCGCCGGGCGTGGGCTGCGCCTCGTAGGCGGCGCGTTGCAAGGTGGCGAGGTGGCGCTGCAACGGGTCGCTGTCGAGGAACAGCGCAACCTGGGCGTCGGGCGCCAATGCGATGGCATCGCCCACCGCCAGTTCGATGCGCAACTCTGCCTGGCCGGGGTCGGCGATCTGCAGCAGACGCTCGCCGGTCTGTACCGGTTTGCCGGTCCAGCGTTCGGCGTCGGCAAACACCGCGATACCGTCACGCTCGGCGCGTACTTCGCTGCGCTTGAGCAGTTCGCGGGCGTAGTCGCGCTCGGCGCGTTTTTGCTCGACCCGGGCCGCCAGCAGGTCGATACGCGAACTCGATTCGGCATCGGCAAAGGCGCGCTGGGAATTGGCCTTGAGCTCCGCTTCGGCCACGCCCAGGGCACGCGCGGCCACATCGGCCTGGGCCGTGAGGGTGGTGCTTTCGAAGCGCAGCAGCAGGTCGCCGGTTTTCACCGTCTGGTTGGGCTTGACCAGGAACTCGGCGATCACCCCGTCCAGCGGCGCCGCTACCACCTGGCCGGCCAACGGCACCACTTCGGCGGGCGCCAGTACCGATTGGCGCACCGGAATCAGCAGCATCAGCAGTAACGCGACGACCACCAGCACCTGGCGTTTGCGGGTCAGGCGCAGGCGCCACGGCTGCCGCGGTTGCAGCGCACGCCAAGCGTGGCTGTAGGTGTCGCCCAACTGCGCCAGCAGCACTTGCTCGGCCGGGTTCCAGGGCGTATCCCGCGCCAGCCACACACCGCCGAACACGCGGCCTTGCGGGTCGATCAAGGGCAACCAGAACACATGGCCGGCGGACAGGCTCTGCCAGTCGACCTGCAGTTGCGCGCTCAATTGCGCGGCCGGCACTTCCCGGGCGGTCTGGCCCAGTCCGTGTTTGTGCAATTGGGCCACGGCCTGCTCGACGAAGGCCACAAACGGCGCGTTCGGGTCGACGCTGCTCACCGCCGTCACCGCCCGCACCTTGCCGGCGATCAACAGCGCCGCATGGCGATAGCCGAACAGCGGTTGCCCATCATTGACCAGGCTGTAGGCCAATTGCTCAATGCTCTGGGCGGCGCGGGTCTGGCGTTCCAACTCGAGAAACTGCGCGAATACCCGCTCGGCATTGCCCGTCATCGGTGCGTTCATTGCAGTTGTGCAAAGTGCGCGGTGCCGCTCATGCCGGCCATCAACCCATTGGCATTGGGCAAGGTCGCGACCAGCAACAGGGTCTGGCTGCCTTCGTCGATGCGCGCGCCAAGGCGTTTGACGGTGGCGTTGAATGCCTGGCCGGTTTCGTCGGGGGTGAAGCTGAACGTCTGCCCGGGCTTGAGTTTGCCCATCCAGCGCGACGGCACCAGCAGGTGGATCTCCAGGCTGCGGTTGTCGACGATTTCCAGCAGCGGTGCGCCGGCCGAGACGCTTTCATAGCGTTGGACTTTGCGCTGCACCACCTGGCCGTCATACGGCGCCAGCACGCTGCAACGCTTGACCTGCACCTGATAGACCTGGGACTGGGCCTGGGTTTCGGTGAGTTTGGCTTCGGCGCGGGCCACTTCGAACCGGCCGACCGAATTCAGCGCCGCCAGTTGTTTGTTGTGGGCCAGTTCTTCGCCGGCGCCACGGCTGGCGGCCGAGGCGGCATTGAGTTGGGCCTGGTAGGCCGAGCAATCGAAACGCGCCAGGGTGTCGCCTTTCTTGAACGACTCGCCCTCGCTGAACGGCAGTTCGACAATCCGCCCCGACAATTCACTGGCAAGCATCGCCTGGTCACGGGCGCGCAATACACCACGGGCTTCGCTGTCGGCGCTGACGGCCGCTGCGGGCGCGTGGTCCAACAGCGGATCGTCCGCCATGACCATCGGCGCCAGGCCCACCAAGCAGGAAAATCCCAGTACCGATCTACATAACTGCTTCATACACTCGACCTCCCTGACGATGTGCGCAGTCTAGGGCAGCGGAGTTAAATTGCCACTACCCCCAGTCAGACAAATCAGCATTTTTTGTAGGCCTTTGCCGAAGCCTTCGCCGGATCACGTTATGATTGCCGACCTCCAAGGACTCAGGATCAAGGACACGTCATGCACATCGGTTTTCTGTCACCCCTGGCACTGGCCCTGCTCGCCGGTCTCTCCCTGCCGGCACTCGCCAGCTCCGACGACTCGTGCTACCCCGACTGGAGGGTCTCGCGGGACAGCCTGGACACCTGCAACAACCTGCCGTTCCTGAGCCCCGGCAATGACAGCCGAACCAACCTGCGCCTGTTGCTGGCCGACAAAAAAGCCGCGCCCCTGACGCCGAACGCCTTGAGCGAAGACGACCTGTCCCAAGGCTTCGGTCCGGTGCCGTTCCCGGTGTACCGCCTGGTGCCGATCGCCGCCGCGCCGGCCGAAGCGGATAACACATCGCACACCTCGCCCAGCGCCGAACTCGACACCCTGCTCCAGCCTTTGGGCATCAAGCGCGACGAATACAAATCGGCGGGGGCTGACTTCCTGAATGGCGAAGGCAGCCGCTGCCGCAGCAACGACGATGACAGCGCCACCGCGTTTATCCGCCAGGTGCTCAAGGCCGACATGCCGGCAGCCGAACGCGAGCTACTGGTGAAGGCGCGTTTGCAATTGCTCACGGCCTGTTCTTGGGAAGGCCAAGTGCTGGATGCACAGCAGATCCAATCCAGCGAAGGCCAATTGTTCCGCACTTATCTGCAGGCCGCCGCCGACTTCTATAGCGGCCGTTTCAGCGACGCCGAGCGCGGTTTCGCCGGCGCCAGCACCAGCAATGTGCCCTGGCTGAAGGAAACCGCGCTGTACATGACCGCGCGGACGTCACTGAACCAGGCGCAGGCCGACGCCTTCGACGAATACGGCATGCCGCAACTCGAGCATGTGGATAAGTCCGCCCTGAGCGACGCCGAAGAAGGCTTCCTCGGTTACCTGAAGACTTATCCACAGGGTGATTACGTCGCCTCCGCCCGTGGCCTGCTGCGCCGGGTGTATTGGTTGGCGGACGATCAAGCCAAGCTCGCCGAGGCCTATGCCTGGCAACTGACCCAGGCCACCGACGCCCAGCGCAATGTGTCCGTGGATGAGCTGGTGGCCGAAGCCGACGTCAAGCTGCTGATGGTCAACGGCAAGGCAGTCCAGAACCCGATGATCCTGCTCGTCAGCGACCTGATGCGGATGCGCGCTCACACGCCGCCGGCCCTCAGCCGCGCCGACCTCGATCAGCAAAAAGCCGTGTTTGCCGACGCGCCGGCGCTGTTCGACTACCTGCAAGCGGCGTATGCCCTGTACGTCGAGCATCAACCCGACAACGCGTTGAAACACCTGCCCCAGGACGTGCCGTCGAACCCGGATTACTTCGCCTTCAGCCAACAGACCCTGCGCGGCCTGGCCCTGGAAGCCAAGCAAGACTGGAAAGCCGCCGAAACCCTGTGGCTGCAACTGCTGCCGCTGGCCAAGCAACCGCTGCAACGCGACCAGTTGGAGCTGGCACTGGCGATGAATTACGAACGCAGCGGCCAGTTGGCCAAGGTGTTCGCCGCCGATTCGCCGATCAGCGCCAAACAGGTGCGCTACATCCTGCTGCGCCACATCGCCGGGCCGGACTTGCTGCGCCAACAGATCGCCCAGGCCCATGACCCGCTGGAGCGCCAGACCGCCCAATTCGTGCTGCTCTATAAAGACCTGCTGCGCGGCCAGTTCGCCACCTTCGACGACGACCTCAAGCAACTGCCGGCGTCGGCCCCGGACGACAAGCTGGGTACCAGCCTGGGTTATGTCTACAGCGCCAGCCAGACGTTGAAACTGTTCCAGTGGAACGGCGAAAAAGCCGAATCCGGCTACGCCTGCCCGAGCATCGCGCAAACCGCCGCGACCTTGCAGAACGACGCGAAAAACCCACAAGGCCTGAACTGCTTCGGCGAGTTCATCCTGCGCAACAACCTCGACGGCATGCCCCTTGAACAGGCACGCGCCGCCGGCAGCCTGGGCAGCACGCCATCGGACTTCAAGGGTGACACCTTCTCGCGGCTCGACGGCTACCAACAGGTGATCGGCAACCCCAAGGCGCCGAAAACCGACAAAGCCTACGCGCTGTTCCGCGCCATCAACTGCTACGCGCCCGCCGGCTATAACAGCTGCGGCGGCGAAGACGTCGCACCGGCCGTGCGCAAGGCCTGGTTCCGTCAACTCAAGACGGGCTTTGCCGACACGCAGTGGGGCAAATCCCTGCAGTACTACTGGTGAAACCGCTGTGGCTCGGCTTGCTGTTGCTGGCAAGCCCGGCTTTCGGCGCGGTCGACGCCCGCGACTATGACGCCTTCTGGCTGTGGAGCGGGGTCACGCCGCAGCCAGTGCTCAAGCAGGCAAACACCCTGTACATCCTCCAGGGCCAGATCAACGCCACCCGCCGCGCGCCCCAACGCGGCGTGCAATTGATCGCCCAGGGCATAAGCGTGCCGCGCATCACCCAGGGTGACATCTGGCTGGTCTACCGCGCCCACACCCTGCGCTGGCCGGACCGCGTCTACACCCAACTGCTCGGCCAGGTACAACGCTGGCGCGACGCCGGCAACCCGGTGATCGGCATCCAGATCGACTTCGACGCCCGCACCCAGTACCTGCACGAATACGCCGACTTCCTGCGCGACCTGCGCCAGCGCCTGCCCGCCGACCTGCGCCTGAGCATCACCGGCCTGATGGACTGGAGCAGCAACGCCGACCCAACCGCCATCGCCCGGCTCAACGGCGTGGTGGATGAGGTGGTGGTGCAGACGTATCAGGGGCGCCAGAGCATCCCGGATTACGCCGCGTATCTGCCACGGATGAATCGGCTGGGACTGCCGTTCAAGATCGGCTTGATCCAGGGCGGGGAATGGACGGCGCCGGGGTATTTGAAGGGGAGTGAGTGGTTTCGCGGGTATGTGGTGTTTTTGCGCAATCCCTGATCAATCCTGACGCCCAATTAAAATATGCAAGAAGCCATGCGTCTTCCTCCAACGGAGGCCCGGGCTAACCTCGACCCCTTTCTAAATCTTCGCCTCGCAGGAAATGACGAGAAGATTTTCCCATTTCAGCGTCGAACGTCCGTCAACGGGTAGACCGACTCCCAGCCGCCGCCCAGCGCTTTATACAACCCCACCATCGCCAACGACACGCCGGTAGAGCTTTCCACCCACTGCTCTTGCGTGGTCAGCAGCGCGCTTTGCACGGTGAGTACGTTGACGAAATCCACCACGCCTTCGACGTACTGGTGTTGCGCGGTGGACAGGGCGATCTGGTTCTGGCGCACCGCTTCGGCGAGGCTGTCGCGGCGCAGTTGGCTGGTGTTGTAGCGGGTCAGTTGATCGTCGATTTCATGCCAGGCACGCAGCACGGTGTGTTGGTAGGCCAGCGCGGCTTCCTGCTGCTGGGCTTCGCGCAGGTTCAACATGCCTTGCAAGCGCCCGCCGTTGAACAGCGGCAGGCTGAATTGCGGGCCGAAGGCAAATGCGCGGGAGCCCCAGGAGCCGAAGTCCGACAGTTGCATGGCCTGGGAGCCGAGACTGCCGGACAGGGTGATGCGCGGATAGAAGTCGCCCCGGGCCACGCCGATGCTGGCGGTGGCGGCGTGCAGGCGCGCTTCGGCCTGGCGGATATCGGGGCGGCGTTCGGCGAGTTGCGAAGGCAGGCCGATGGCAACCTGACGCGGGGTCTGCGGCACGGCCGCGTCCCTGGACAGTTGCGCATGCAGGGCTTGCGGCGGTTCGCCCATCAGCAGGCTGAGAGCGTTGATCAACTGGTCCTGGCGTTGCTGCAAATCCGGCAGGCGCGCTTCGATGGCCGCAACCTGGGCGGCGGCTTCAGCCACGTCCAGGTCCGTCGCTACACCGTCAGCCAGGCGAAGTTGCGACAGTGAGAGGCTGCGGCGGGCGACGGCAAGGTTTTGTTCGGTGACGGCGCGGGTGTTCTGCACGCCGCGCAGTTGGATGTAGTCCTGGGCGGTCTCGGCCAGCACCGACAGCAACACGGCGCGGCGGTCGTTTTCGGCGACGTGCAGGGTGGCGTCGGCGGCCTCGGTTTCGCGCTTGACGCGGCCCCAGAAGTCCAGCTCCCAGGAGGCGGAGAAGCCCATGTCCCATTGGCTGAATGCCGAGCGGCCATTTTCGCCGGAAGGGTCGCTCAAGCCTTTGCCGCTGTTGCGTTTGCGTTGAGAGCCACCCGTGGCATCGACATTGGGGTAACGTTCGGCGGTGATCACCTGGCGCATGGCGCGGCTTTGTTGCAGGCGGCTGCTGGCCAGTTTCAGGTCCAGGTTATCGGTGAGGGCGCGACGGGTGAGGGCCGACAGTTGCTCGTCATGGAACACGTCCCACCAGCGCTCTTGCAGCGCATCGCTGACCGCGCGACTGGCCGCCTGACGGCCCTGGGGTTCGGCCCATTGCGCCATGGGCAGGCCTTGTGGCCGCTGAAAATCCGGGCCGACGCTGCAGGCGGTCAGGCTGATGAGGCTCAAGGTAAGCCAGGCGACCTGTCTCATTGCTGGGCCACCTCACGCTGTTGCGCGACGGACCGAGTGTCGACGCTGGCTTCCACCGACATGCCGACGCGCAGGCGTTCGGTCAGCGCTTGGTGGGGTTCGAGGACGATCTTCACCGGGATGCGCTGCACCACCTTGGTGAAGTTGCCGGTGGCATTGTCCGGTTTGACCGCGGAGAACGTCACCCCGGTCGCGGGTGCCAGGCTTTCAAGGTGACCGTCGAGCAACTCGCCGTCGAGGCTGTCGACGCGCACCTGCACGGCCTGGCCGGCATGCATATGGAGAAGCTGGGTTTCCTGGAAGTTAGCGACCACGTATGCCTCGGCCAACGGCACCACCGCGAGGATTTTGCTGCCCGGCGTGACGTAGGCGCCGACCCGCACCGCGCGTTCGCCGACCATGCCATCCAGCGGCGCGACGATGCGCGTATAGGACAACTGATAGCTGGCCATTTCCAGTGCGGCCTGGGCGCGTTTCAGTCCACCGGCGGCGGCGTCGCGCAAGGCGCTGAGGATCTCCACCTGCTTGCGCTCGGCCGCCAGCACCGCCGTGGCATTGGTCAGGCGCGCGGTGGCCTGGTCGATGCGCGTCCTGGCTTGCTGGGCGTTCTGCACAGTGCCCGCACCGACACCGGCGAGGTGGTTGTAGCGGTTCAGTTCGTGTTCGGCGAAGGCGACTTCGGCGCGCTCTGCCGCCACCGTGGCCTGGGCCTGGGTGATCACCGAGCTTTGGCGCTCAAGGGTGGCGGTGGCGTTTTTCAGTTGAGCCTGGGCCACCAACATATCCGCATCGGCAGCCTGGGCAGCGGCGCGAAAATCGCGGTCGTCGATCAGCGCCAACAACTGGCCGGCCTTGACGCGCTGGTTGTCTTCCACCAACACCTCCTTGATAAACCCGGCCACACGGGGTGCGACCAGGGTGAAGTCGGCGGCGACGAAGGCGTCATTGGTGGTCTGGCGCTGGCTGCCCAGCAGACCCGGCACAGCCTGGTACAGCAGCACACCGACGGCGAACACAGCGATGGCGGAGACAGCCATTTTGTCTTTGCGTTTCATGGAAAGTCCTTAGGGCTCGGTGAGCAATCAAGTCGGCGCGCGGGGCGGAAAAATCCGCGTGGGCATCCAGAAAATCAGCAGGATCAACGTCGCCGCGACAACCGCCATGACGTAATAGAGATCCGAGGAAGTGAGCACCACGGCCTGCGCGTGCAGGCGCTGGGCCAGGCCCGGCGCGTCGCTGTCGGCCAGTGGCGAGTTGCCCAGGCGGTCGACCAGCACAGTCGAGTGGAAATGCAGGCGCCGGGTGGTCAGCACATCGAGAACGGCGGTGGCGATCACGGCGGCCAGCCCCTTGACGGTGTTGAACCAGGCCGAAGCGAACGGCCCGTCCGCCGGTTGGATGCTGCCCGTGGAGAGCATCAGCAGCGGCAACACGGCCATGGGTTGGCCGAAGATTTGCAGCAGATACAGGCCATAGAAATCGTCGCGCACCCACGCCGACGTCAGGTGCACACTGCCGATGCAAGACAGCGCCAACAGACCCAGCCCGATCCCCAGCACCCAACGGCAATCGACCCAACGCAGGTTGCACATTGCCGCCACCAGCGGCAGCGCGATCAATTGCGGCAGCGCCATCAGCAACATCAGCGGCGCGGTTTGCAGCGGCCGGTAACCCTGAACCTGGGCAAGGAAACTCGACGGGATGATGATCACTGAGGTCAGCACTATCAACACCCCCGCGAGCACGATCAGGGCAAACGCTAAGTTACGCAGGCCAAGCATCTGCAAATTGAAAAACGGCATCGGGTGCGACCATTCATTGAACATGAACAGCACCAGCAACAATGCGCCGCCGCCCAGCAAGCCGGTGATCAGGCCCGACTCGAACCAGTCCAGGCGGTTGCCCTGCAACAGGCCGATCACCAGCATGCAGATCGCCGGAAAACCCAGCAGCAGGCCGCGCCAGTTGAACTGCTTGAAGCGCTCCAGCCGCAGCGGGTCTTGTGGCAGGCCGTAAGCCACGGCGGCCATTGCCAGCAGGCACGGCCCGACGATCTGCCAGAACGCCCATTGCCAGCCGACGTATTCGGTCCACAACGCCGCCAGCGGCGTACCCAGACTCGGCCCGAAGGTGGCCGTGAGCGCGTAGCCGGCCAGTCCATACAGTTTGACGTCGGCCGGCAGAAAACGCAGCGCCACGGTCATCAGCATCGGCGGCAACGCGCCGCCCGCCAGGCCTTGCACAGTGCGCAACAGCAACAGGCTTTCGTAGTTCGGCGCAAACGGACACAGGATGCCGAGCACGGTGAACAGGCCGATGGCGCACAGGGTGAAACGGCGCAGAGAAAACGTCACCGAACACCAGGGCGCAAACGCCATGGCCGCTACGGAAGTGGCCGTGTAGGCCGCGACCAGCCAGGTGCCTTCGTCAAAACCGATGTACAGCGCGCCACGGATATCGGCGAGGGCGACCTTGGTGACCATTTCGTTGAGACCGGACACCAACACCGCGAGCAAAACGCCGACCAGGCCAACGATGATACGCGGGCCGAACACGGGCGGGCTCGGGGCAGTGGGTTTGGCCGCGGCCAGGGGGGCCGGGGCAGCGAGGGACGTCATGAACAGGTAACTCGGGATGAGAAATACCCGAGCAGTTTAATCGGGCACATTCATGACAAAAAGTTACTTATCGGAAGGTTATAAGTGCGCCGGACGCAATCCTGGGCTCACCCCTTCCACCCTTGATCGTGCATGCTTAAAGCCTGGGCAGGCTGGGCTTCCAACCAGGTGGCGTGGCAACTCTCGCGCAGGGTTTCGCGCAGCCATTTGTGGGCCGGGTCCTTGTCGAAACGCGGGTGCCAGAATTGGGCCAGGACCAGGGTCGGCAGGGAAATCGGCAACGCGAACACACGCAACGGCAACTTCAAGCGATTGACGCTGTAGAGCGCTTCCTTGGGCACCGGCAGCAACAGGTCGGAGTCGGGCAACATGAACATCGCGCCGTGAAAACCCGGGGCGATCATTGCCACGTGGCGCTCCAGGCCCAGGGCATTGAGCGCAGTGTCGATCGGCCCGCGGGCGATGCCGCGTCGCGAGATGCTGATGTGGGAATAGCTGGCGAACCGTGCAGCGGTGATCTCCTCATCGAACAAGGGATGATCTTCCCGCGCGAGCCCGACGAAGGTGGTGGAGAACAGGTTCTGCACCTTGACTTCGGGACTGGCGGGCAGGGTATTGCTCACCCGCAAGTCCAGGCGCCCTTCGCGCAGCGCTTCGTCGTCGGTATCGCCTTCGGGCACGAAGCACAGCTCGCATAACGGTGCCGAACGCTCCAGGGTGTCGAACAGACGACCGCCATACACACCGATGAAAAAGTCGTTGGCCCGCACGCTGAAGCGCCGGCGCAGGGTGCTCAGGTCGACCTGATCCGCCGAACGGAACAGCAGCGCCGCCTGTTCCACTACGTTGCGCACCTGGCCCTGCAACGCCAGCGCCTTGGGCGTCGGCACCAGGCCACGCCCGGCGCGTACCAGGATCGGGTCACCCACCGCCTCGCGAATACGCGTGAGGGTGCGGCTCATCGCCGCCGGGCTGAGGTTCATCCGCCGCGCAGCACCGACCACGCTGCCCTCGTCGAGCAATGCGTCGAGAGCGACCAGCAGGTTCATGTCCGGTAGTTGCATGCCAAGCACTCGTGATCGATAGGGAGTGAACTGGGCGCAATCGTAACAGGGATGTCGCGTGGGGCTACAGCATCAACGCTGCATGCCCCAACGCTTCACGGTGAGCCGCTCGAACGTGTCGAACACCAGGTTCTCCACCAGCAAGCCGATCAGGATCACCACCGCCAGCCCGGCAAAAACCTTATCGGTGTACAGCTCATTGCGGTTCTGGAAGATGTACCAGCCCAGGCCGCCTTTGCCGCTGGTGGCGCCGAACACCAGCTCGGCGGCAATCAGCGTGCGCCAGGCGAATGCCCAGCCGATTTTCAGGCCGGCGAGGATCGACGGCAGTGCCGCCGGGATCAGGATGAACAGCACGAAGCGCATGCCCTTCAACCCGTAGTTGCGACCGGCCATGCGCAGGGTTTCGGACACGCCGAGAAACCCCGAATAGGTGTTGAGCGCCAACGCCCACAACACCGAATGCACCAGCACGAAAATCAGGCTGTTCTGGCCCAGGCCAAACCACAAGAGCGCCAGCGGCAACAGCGCAATCGCCGGCAGCGGGTTGAACATCGAGGTCAGGGTGCTGAGCAGGTCGCGGCCCAGTTGGGTCGAGACCGCCAGTGTGGTCAGGGTAAATGCCAGCACAATGCCGATCAGGTAACCCTTGATCAGCACCACCAACGAAATGCTGACTTTGCTCAGCAGCTCGCCACTCAGAAGCCCGTCGTAGAGCGCGTGAAACGTCTGCAAGAAACTCGGCAGCAATAGGTCATTGTTCTGGTAGCGCGCAACCGCTTCCCAGAGGATCGCGAGCACGATCAGGATCAACCCTTTGCGCAACCAGCCTTGTTGCCACACGCGTTGGCGCAGGGGCAGCTCGCGCTCCACGGGGACGCTGAGCAGCGGTTCGAGGGTGACTTCATATTCCTGGCGCATGGGAGGGGCCCTTCAGTAAGCGATGCGGATATCGGCGAAGCCCAACTCACGTTCGGCTTCGGGCGCTTCATCGAACAGCAGGCGATGAATCCTTCGCGCCGAGGCCTGGAATTGCGCACCGCCAAGGCTGTGCAGATCGTATTGATGGCTGTGGATTTCCGCGCGCACGCGCCCGGGATGGGGCGACAGCAACAGGATGCGATTGCCCACCACCAGCGCCTCTTCGATGGAGTGGGTGACGAACAGCAAGGTGAAACGCACCTCTTCCCAGAGCCGCAGCAACTCTTCCTGCATCTTGCGGCGGGTCAGCGCATCGAGGGCGGCGAAGGGTTCGTCCATCAACAGGATTTTCGGCTGCATCGCCAGGGCGCGGGCGATGGCCACGCGGGCTTTCATGCCGCCGGAGAGGGTGTGCGGATAGGCGTCGGCAAAGGCGCCGAGGCCGACTTTGTCGAGGTAGTGCAACGCGCGTTCTTCGGCGTCCCGCCGCTTGAGGGTGTTCGATGCCAGCAGCGGGAACATGACGTTTTGTTTGACGGTTTTCCACGGCGGCAACTGGTCGAATTCCTGGAACACCACGATGCGGTCTGGACCGGGCTGTTCGACCCTCTGCCCCAGCAGGCGGATCTCCCCTTCGCAAGGCTGGATAAACCCGGCGATGGACTTGAGCAAGGTGGATTTGCCGCAACCCGACGGGCCGAGCAACACGTAGCGGTCGGCCGGGTCGATGTCGAAACTGACTTGGTGCGTGGCCCGCACCACGCGCTCGGGGGTGCGGTATTCGAGGCTGACGTTATCCACCGCCAGCAGCGCAGTGGCGGTGGGCAGGTTGCTGGCCGTGTGGCCTTGCAGGGGCGCGTTCATCTCAGCTTCCTTGCAGGGGCTTGGCGTCCTGGAAGAAGTAGTCCTTCCACGATTCCGGCTTGTTCTTGATTGCGCCGACGCGGTAGAGGAACTCCGCCAGCGGGTAAGTGTTTTTCGGCGTGACACTGAACTCGAATTGCGGGTTGTCGATGATTTTCAGCAGCTCGGCACGGTCGATCTTGGCCTTGGTCACGCGGATGTAAGTGTCGGCGGCGGCGCCTTTGTCGTGCTGGGCGAACTGCGCGGCTTCGGTCAGCGCATCGACGAATGCCTTGTAGGTTTTCGGGTTGTCGTTACGGAATTTTTCAGTGGCGAACAACACCGTCGGCGAGTTCGGGCCCAGCAGGTCATAAGTGTTGAGCACCACATGCACATTGGGGTTCGCCAGGGCCTGGTCCTGGAACGGCGGGTTGGAAAAGTGCCCGGTCAGCTCGGTACCGCCGGCGATCAGCGCCGCCGTGGCGTCGGGGTGCGGGACGGCGACGGTGTACTGATCGAGGCGATTGAATTGCTTGTCGCCCCACTGCTTGGCAGCTGCGTATTGCAGGAAGCGCGACTGCACCGACACACCCACCGCCGGTACCGCGATGCGGTCGTTATCGGTGAAATCGGCGATGGTCTTGACCTTGGGATTGTTGCTCACCAAATAGTAGGGAAAGTTACCGAGGGAGGCGACGGCCTTGACGTTCTGCTTGCCGCGGGTACGGTCCCAGATGGTCAGCAGCGGCCCGACGCCGGCACCGGCAATGTCGATGGAACCGGAGAGCAACGCATCATTCACGGCCGCGCCGCCGGAGAGTTGGGTCCAGTCGACCTGGATATCGAGGCCTTCCTGCTTACCGTATTTTTCGATGAGGTGCTGGTCGCGCACCACGTTGAGCAACAGGTAGACGATGCCGAACTGCTCGGCGATGCGAATCTCACCTTCAGCCTGCGCCACCGCCGGGGCGACGAGGCTGCCGGCCAGCAGGCTGATACCCAGGCCGAACGTGGCGGCCAGCCGCGCAAATGGAATGTTTCTGGACATGGTCATGCTCCGAATCAGAAAGGCGCGTCGCCCTGGATGGTGGTGCGGTACAACTTGCGGCGCAGATGGCTCGGGCAACCGGTAGCCAGGTGGATCAGCGAGCGGTTGTCCCAGAACACCAAGTCGTGGGGCTGCCAGTGGTGGCGGTAGATATTGTCCGGCAGCACGCTGTGGGCGTAGAGCTGGGCCAGCAGGTCGCGGCTTTCGTCCTCCGGCAGGCCGACGATGCGGGTGGTGAAGCCTTCACTGACGAACAGCGCCTTGCGGCCGGTTTCCGGATGGGTACGCACAATCGGGTGGACCACTTCGGCGACCTGGGCGAGCTGCTCGGGGGTCAGTGTCGGGCGCCAGTTGCCTTCGAATTTGGTTTCGCTGTAACGCGCGGTGTAGGAATGCGCAGCGCTGCGGCCGTGTACGGCGTTGCGCAGGTGCTCGGGCAAGTGGTCCCAGGCCTTGTGCATGTCGGCAAACAGGGTGTCGCCGCCTTCGGCTGGCAGTTCCCGGGCATGCAGCATCGAGCCCAGGCTGGGCAGTTCTTTATAGGAAAGGTCCGAATGCCAGAACTTGCCCGCATCGCCCAGGCCGATGGCTTGGCCGTTTTCGATGATGTTGGAGACGATCAGGATTTCCGGGTGGTTGGCCAGCAGGAACTGCTTGAGCACATGGATCTGCAGCACGCCAAAGCGACGGCTGAAGGCGATCTGCTGGTCGGGGGTGATGCGCTGGTCGCGAAAGACCACCACATGGTGATCCAGGTGCGCGCGGTGAATGCGGGCGAAATCCTCGTCATTGACCGGGCGGGACAAATCCAGGCCGATGATCTCGGCCCCCACGCTGCCGGGGAGTGGACGAATCTCGAAGGTTTGGGCGTTAGGGATCGCTGCTGGAACAGTAGAGGTGGCTGACATGAATTCACTCCCGATCGGACAGGAGAGTGACTTTATAGATATAAGAAATGTATTTTAAATACCGTTAGAGAATATGCATAGACAGGAATGCACCGACGAAACCCTGCGCTGGGCGGCGGGAATGGCACAAACGATGGCGGTGAAGTGTTCAATGCAGGGCAATCCGACACCACCGTGTAAGACACCGCAAAAGCTCGATGTGGGCACCCAGAGTGGCGTGTTTAGCCGCTTACAAGCCGAAAACCTTGCTCGTTTGACAAGCCTGTAGGCAATCTCTAGTGTGCATTGGATCCAATAAGCCATTGCCATTCTATGAGGAGGCTAGCGTAGCCGTGACGCAAAAGCCGAGCCCTTTGAGCAGTATCAAGGTCAGCGGGCCTATTCCCGCCCATCTTGCTCGTTCCGTAATCGAAGAAACCTTGCGCAACGCCATCCTCGATGGCCGATTGCCTTGTGGTACCGCCATGCGCCAGCAGGAGCTGGCCAGCCTGTTCGGCGTCAGTCGCATGCCCGTGCGTGAAGCCCTTCGGCAGCTGGAAGCCCAGTCGTTGCTGCACGTCGTGACGCACAAGGGGGCGGTGGTTGCACCGCTGATCGAAGACAATTCGGCCGAGACCTACGCCCTGCGCATGCTGCTGGAGTCCGAAGCGCTGCGCTTGTCGATTCCGTTGCTCAGCGCAGACGACATTGCCCAGGCCGATGCCTTCATCACGGCGCTGGAACAAGAGAAAGACTATACCGAGATCGGCCGGCTCAACCGCCTGTTCCACATGGCGCTGTATGGCAAGGCCCCCAACCGGCGGCTACTCACGCTAGTCGAACACGGTTTGAATGAAGAGGAGCGCTTCCTGCGTTTCAACCTTGAGGCGATGGGGCTCGGCGAGACGTCCCAGGAAGATCACCGCGAACTGCTGAGCCTGGTGGCGCAGAAGAAGGTCGACGAAAGTATCCTGACGTTGCGCAATCACTTGATGCGAGGCATGGAGGTCATCAGCACTTACCTCAAGGGCCTTGAGGCGACCGGCACCTGAACTTTTCCAGCCTGCTTCACCGATCAAGCATTGCGGGGCGACCTTCGCTGTTGGCAGAACCTGCATCAAGACGCCCCGGTTAAAACTATTCGACTGCGTAATGCCTGCTAATGCTCGAGAAACTTCCCACGTTTAATAATATAACTTACCCACAACCGGAATCTTTTCGAAAAAACATCTAATACATTTATAAGCTCGCCCAAACGTTTAATCGGCTTATTATCTTTCTTCAATAAACCAAGCACCTCAACAGCCTGCACGAACCCTTGTTTGGGCAGCGCTGCGCGCGCTGCTTGGCTAAACGTTATCTGTCCGCTTTTGGGCTGCAAAAGCCCAGCACTGTTTTCAGAGCAGTCGCAACAACTTATAGGCATCAACTATGTATCAAGGTTTACTTAAACAAAAAAAACTGCAGTTATGCAGCCATCCGTTATTTGAAGAAATAACTTCACTTGGCAAGTTACAAATCTTTATGGAAAACCATGTATTTGCCGTTTGGGACTTCATGAGCCTCACCAAACGCCTGCAACGGGACCTGACCTGTACGCAATTGCCCTGGCTCCCGCCGACCGACCCGCAAGCCGCCCGCCTGATCAACGAAATCGTGCTGGGCGAGGAGTCGGACGAACACCCCCGGCGCGGTCATTGCAGCCACTTCGAGCTGTACCGCGAAGCCATGCTCGAAGTGGGCGCCAGTACCCACGCCATCGATACGTTCATCACGCTGCAACGTCGGGGCGTCGAGGCCAATGCCGCCCTGGGCCAGGTCGATGTGCTGCCCGGCGTGGCCCACTTCGTCGCCAGCACGTTGCACATCGCGTTGAATGCGCCCACCCATTGTGTGGCCGCCGCCTTCCTGCACGGCCGCGAAAGCATTATCCCGAGCATGTTCGAACGGCTGTTGCAGGGCAGTGAGATCATCAGAAGCCAGGCGCCAACCTTGGGCGAGTACCTCAACCGCCACATCGAACTGGACACCCAAGACCACGAGCCAGGGGCGCAGAGGATGCTCCAGGGCCTTACCGACAACGCACCCGAGCGCCAGCAACAGGCGGCTGAAACCGCGGTCAACGCCGTGGAAAACCGCATCAAGCTCTGGGACGACGTACACACCTTGCTGCAACAGGTGCGCCCATGAACATCAGCGCCTACCGCTCCATCGCCGAAGACTGGGAACGCCGCGCCACCATCCGCACACGCCCTCGCCGCCTGCTGGAAAACGACGACAAACTGATCTACCCGCTGTGCCGCCAACCTCTGGTGCTCAGCGCGACCTTTCTTGAACATTGCCCGCAGTGGCGCGACTTCGTGCTGTTGCAAAGCTTCTACAAATTCATCAATGACGTGGTGATTTTCGAAACCGAGATTGTCGACAGGACCGCGCGCAACATCGCCAAGAACCGTTTCGCCCTGCCCTTCCCCCTGGTGTGTCGCTATGACGCGATGACCGTCGTGGTGGACGAGGACTATCACGCCCTGGTCGCGCTGGACTTCCTGCAACAGACCGTGAAGATGACCGGTATATCACCGCTGGATCTGCCCGGGCAGATCGAACTGAGCCGCGCCCTGACGGCGGCGCAGGCGCAGGCCCCGACGCACCTGCGCGATGCGGTGGAATTGATTGCCGTGGCCATTGCCGAAAACACCGTAACCCATGACGTAGCGGCGTTTTCCAGGGACGACAGCGTCAAGGCCTCCATCCGTGGCTTGATGGCCGATCACCTGTTCGACGAAGGGCGCCATGGGCAGTTCTGGACACGCCTGGTGCGCCTCTATTGGCAGGCGGCAAGCCCGGCTGACCGCGATAGCATTGCGCCGGTCTTGCCCATCTTTCTGGCGCATTACCTGACCAACGAGCTGCAAAAATCCTTCGACCTGCAGCTGATCGATCAGTTGGACGTCAGCGCTGACGTTCGCCATGCGCTGCGGGCCGACATGGCGGCACTGGAGTTCCCCATCACCCGCCACCACCCGCTGATCGGCAACATCATGGGCTTTCTGCAACACAGCGGTTTGCTGCAGACACCGAGTGTGGCCCAGGCATTGGCCGACTATCTGCCGGTGGCCGGGAGAGCGGCATGAGGCGCCTGACAATTGGATGGTTGGGTATCAGCCGTGCCCTGGATGCGGTGAGGGTGGAGCTGGAACAGTATGGTCATCTGTCGGGGCATGACGCTGCCGACCTGGTGATCGAGGACGGTAGCGAGTCACTGCCCGCGCACCTGGCCGCCGCTCCACGCATCAGCCTGCGCCTGGGCGTCGGCCCGCTGACGGAGCATGGGTTGCCGCGGCTACAGTTACGCGCTTATGCCGCCGGCCAATGCTTGCTGGCCGTGCTGGACCTTGCCGACGCGCCCAGCGGCAATGGCCAGCGACTGCGCCTGCAAGCGACAAGCGCGCTGGTGGAATGGGTCGCCGTGCTGGTCAGCGGCTTCGCCCGCGACCCGGAGTATTGCCCCGCCGCGGCCGGCACCAATGCCTGGCCCGAACACAGCTTGCAAAAGCTGGAGGCACTGGCGTTCGTGCATCGGTTCAATCACACCGCCGATGTGCAATTGCTGCAGGCAGCGCAGGTGCCGATGATCGAACGACTGCAAGCCAGCCTGCTCACCTTCGCCGCACGACCGGCGCTGAACATTGCCGGCCGTGTGCTGACCTACCGACAATTGCACGCTCAAGCACGGGCGATCCAGCAACGCCTCGGCCCACTGCTGGAAGGCCTCGAGGTACCACCGGTGGTCGGGGTGTGCCTGGAAAAAACAACGGCGTTGTATGCCAGCATTCTTGCGGTGCTGGGCTGCGGCGCGGTTTATCTGCCGCTGGCACCGGATCATCCGGCGCAACGCCAACAGGCCATGCTGGACAGCGCGGGAGCCAGGCTGTTGCTGGATGATGGCGGCCACCCACTGCGCGAGCACTTCGTTTCATTGGATGTCAGTGCCCTCGATCAGCACGACACGTCACCGTTGCTGCAGCATCGCCCCTCCCCCGATGCACCGTGCATGGTGCTCTTCACCTCGGGCACTACCGGCCGCCCCAAAGGCGTGTTGCTGAGCCAGAGCAACCTGGCCCATTTCACCGCCTGGTTCGGCGGTTGCATGGGGCTGGACGAGCAGAGTCGAGTACTGCAGTTCGCTTCGTTGAGCTTCGACGCCTCGCTGATGGATATCTTCCCCAGCCTGATTGCCGGCGCCGAGTTAATTGTTCCAAGCGAGGCGCAACGACGCGACCCGCAGCAGTTGGTAGAACTGATCCGCCAGCAGCAGATCACCCATGCCTTCCTGCCGCCGGCGCTGCTGAGCATCCTGCCGCTGGACCAACCGCTGGGCCTGACGCACCTGCTGACCGGCGGCGATGCCTGTGAACCCTATGTGATCGAACGACTGGCCGGCCAATGCCAGTTGCACAACCTCTATGGCCCCACCGAAGCCACGGTGCTGGTCACCCATCGCACGTTGCGGCCCGGGGACAGCAATCGCAACGCCGGCCGTCCCATCGCCAACAGCCAGGTGCTGATACTCGATGAGCATTTGCAGCCAGTGGACGAACAGGTGATGGGCGAGCTGTACATCGTCGGGCCGGGCGTGAGCCTGGGGTACTTGAACGCAACACAACTGCACGACGACCCTTTTGTCGAACTGGTACTGCCGGGAGGACAACCCGTGTGCGCCTACCGCAGCGGCGATTACGCAAAGTGGACCGGCGACGGCATCGAGCTGGGCGGGCGTCGGGACGAGCAAGTGAAGATTCGGGGGTTTCGAGTCGAACCCCAGGAGATCGAACAGTGCCTGCGTGCCAGCCGCCTGTTCCGCCAGGTGGCGGTGGTGATCGACGGTGATCGCAGGATTCGCGGTGTGGTCGCCCAGCCGGAACCGGGTGCCACGATGGACGACCTCAAGCAGCATGCACGGCAGTGGCTGCCTGATTACATGCAACCCGAGCGGTGGATCGAACTCGCCGGCCTGCCTTACGCGAGCAACGGTAAAGTCGATCGCCAGGCCTTGTTGCAACTGCCGGTGCAGCGCCCTTCGAATCACACCGTAAAGGCCGCGCAAACGCCGCTACAGGTTGAGCTGTTGGGGCTGTGGCATGAGTTGTTGCAGCTTCCCACGGGCACGTTGTCCATCGATGACAGCTTCTTTAACGTCGGCGGCCACTCCATTTTGCTGTCGAGCCTGCTGCTGCGGGTTCGCGAACAATTTGGTCGCAGCCTGCCCCTGAACAGCTTTTTTGAAATGCCGACCATTCGCACGCTCGCGGCACTGCTGGAGGACGGCCCGCGCGCTGCCGCACCCGTCGGCCAGGCGGTTCAAGACGCGCAGCGGGAACCGGCTTTTGAGGTGCTGCCCGAGGACCGCGCCGGTGATCGTCGCAAAGTGATCGTGACGGGGGCCAACAGTTTTATCGGGGTCCACATTGTCGAAGCCTTGCTGGCCGGCGGTGCGACCGAAGTGGCATGCCTGGTGCGGGAACTGCCGAACCAGCCGGCAACGGTACGGTTCACCCAGGCGTTGCAGGAGTACCGCCTGGAACATCTGGACCGGAGCCGGGTGCAGGTGTACGCCGCCGATGTCAGCCAGCCTGGCCTGGGCCTGGCCGCCGAGGTGTACGAGCGCCTCGCCAGGGACTTTGGCGTGCTGGTGCATAACGCGGCGCAGGTCAACCATGTGATGGACTACGCGTCGCTGGTGAAAGACAACGTCGACCCGGTACTGGAATGCGTGCGTCTGTGTGAAACCCACAGCAAAAAGGTCTTCAACTTCATCTCGACACTCTCGGCATGCAGCGCCATCGACGCCGCGGGACAGGTCCTCGAGTCGCCTGCTGCGGCGACACCGCCGATCTACATCAAGAATGGTTACAACCTGTCCAAATGGGTGGCCGAGCGGCTATCGGCGCGCGCGCTGGAGCAAGGTGCCTGGGTGAATATCTATCGTCCGGGCAATATCAGTTTCAACAGCCAAAGCGGTGTTTGCCAACCACAGAAAAATCGCCTGATGCTGATGCTCAAGGGCTCGCTGCAGTTGGGCCTGGTTCCGCGGTTAGCGGTGAACTTCGACCTGATGCCGGTGGACTTTTTTGCACGCTTCATCGCGTTCCACTGCGCTCGTTTCGCAACCGGGCGCAGCGTGTACAACCTGCATAACCCACAACCCCTGAGCTGGGAGCAGTACCTCGATGCATTCAGCGACGCCGGCTACACATTCGAGCGGGTCAGTGTCGCGCAGTAGCAACGGCAACTGCGAACGGTGGGCCGCGAAAATGCGCTGTTTGGCGTGCTGGGTTTTTACCTGGACGGGTTGGGTGAAGACATCGGCGATACGTCGATGATCCGTCACGACAACGCACGCCGGGGCGTGGAAGAAATGGGTAAGCCGTACCCCGAGAAAAGCCCCGCGCTGTTAGGCAAAGGCTGCGACTACCTCAAGGCCATCGGCTTTCTCTGAACCGCCTCAGGACAACCTCATGAAACCGTTGCAACCCGATACATTGATCCGCAACCCCCGGGGCACACCAGTGGTGGCCTCTGTCGTAGTCACCTGCGAGGCCCCCAGGCTGTGGGGCTTGGTGGGGGACTTTGCAGGCTTTGATGCGTTCATTCCCGCCTTGTCGCACATCGAAATGACCGGCACCGGCGTAGGCGCTTTACGCACGAAGTATTTCCACGATGGCCATTGTGCGGTGGAGCAGCTCAACAGCCGTGACGAAGAGGCCATGTTCATGACCTGGACCACGGTCTACAACACCTTGGGCGTGGCCCGCTTGTGGGCGGCAATGCGTGTGGAGCCACTTGGCTGCGGATGCTCCAGAGCGACCTGGACGCTCATCGGCGAACCGGTCGACACCGCGCAGGAAGGGTTCGAACACTTTATGCAGAACTTCGCCGACGGCGCCCTGGAAAATGTCCGACAAATGCTCGGCTAAGCAGTAGGAGCGAGAGGCCTCGCTCCTATGCCGCTGAGGTCAGATCTTGAAACTGTCGACCAGTTGTTTCAAGCGGCTGGCCTGTTGAGACAACGCGTCACAGTCCTTCAATGTTTCATTGAGGTTGGCCACGCCTTGCTGGTTCAGCAGGTTGATCTGGTTGATGTCGACATTGAGGGTTTCCACCACCGCGGTCTGCTCCTCGGTGGCAGCGGCGACCGACTGGTTCATGCCGTCGATTTCAACAATCCGCTGCGTCACGCTGATCAGGCGCTCACCGGCCTGGTTGGCGACTTCGACGCTCTCTTCGCTGGAGGTCTGGCTCGCGTTCATGGTGGTCACCGCTTCACGCGAACCCACTTGCAGCGAAGTAATCATTTTGTGGATTTCCTCCGCCGACTCCTGGGTACGGTGAGCCAGGTTGCGCACCTCATCGGCGACCACGGCAAACCCGCGACCCGCTTCCCCGGCACGGGCGGCCTCGATCGCGGCGTTGAGCGCGAGCAGGTTGGTCTGCTGGGAGATGCCTTTGATCACATCGAGAATGTGGCCGATGTTATCGGTGCTGGCGTTCAAGGTTTCGATCTGGGTGCAGGACAGGCTGATCTTTTGCGACAGTTCCGACATCGCCAGGATGGTTTTCTCCACCACTTTGCGCCCATCGTCAGCCTGCTCGCTGGCACCACTGGCGTGCTGGGAAGCGTCAGCGGCGTTACGCGCGATTTCCTGGGTCGCGGCGCCCAGTTCGTTGATTGCCGCCGCTACGCTGTTGGTGCGCGCGCTCTGCTCGTCAGAACCGACGATCGAAGCGTTGGACGACGCCATTACGCGCTGGGACAAGTCATGCACCTGGCGTGTTGCCGAGGACACCTCGGAAATCGAGGCGTGGATACGCTCGACGAACTGGTTGAAGGCACTGCCTACCTCGCCAAACTCATCTTTGCTGGTCACGTCCAGGCGGCGGGTCAGGTCACCCTCACCCTGGGCGATGTCCTGCATGGCAACGCCCATGGTGGTCAATGGCCGCAGCAGTACTTGGATCAGCAAGCTCAAGAGCACCGCAATCGCCACCACGGCAATCAGCATGGCAATCAGCGCGGAGGTGCGGAATTTACCCAGGGGTGCGTAGGCTTTGTCTTTATCAATCGACAAGCCGATGTACCAGTCCGCACCTGGCAAGCCGGCGATAGGGGTGAAGGACAGAATGCGATCCTGACCGTTGAGGACAACATCCTGGTTAAGCTTCTCGATGCGGACGCTGGTGCCTGGGTAGATGTCCTTGAGGTTCTTCATCACCTGGCCCTGATCGGGGCTGACGATGACCTGACCGTCGCCGCTGACCAGGAACGCATGGCCGATGCCGCCGAAGTCTACCGAGTTGATGATCTTCACCAGCGTTTGCAGGCTCAGGTCACCACCGACCACGCCCAGCAACTCGCCGTTCTTTTTCACCGGCATGGCGATGGTCACGATCTGCCCACCCACGGCTGCCATGTAAGGCGGGGTCAGCATCGGTTTGTCAGCCGCCACGGCTTGCTTGTACCAAGGACGCTGGCGCGGGTCATAGCCATCGGGCATTTTTGCGTCGGGGCGTTGGGTGAACACGCCGTTGGTTTGGCCGACATAAGTGAACTGGAAGTTCGAGGTGAGTGCGGGCTGATCAACCAAGCCTGGAAGATCTGCAGCACTGCCCTGGTGAGCCATGTTTTGTGCCAGGTTTTCGAGTATCAGCACACGGCCACTGAGCCAGTTCTGCACACTGCTGGCGGTGAGTTCTCCGGATTGCTGGATGGACGACTCCAGGTTCTGTTTGATGGTGCTGCGCTGTAAGTAATCGTTGTACAACGTGAATAACGCGAAGGCCAAGACCACGACGCCTGACGCGGCCAACAGAATTTTATGACTGAACTTTAGATTCATTTCATCGACTTCTTTTGCCAAATGGGGGGAGCGTGCTGGGTGGAACATTCCATGTAACGCCTGGGCAGACGCTTGATCTGCTCCAAATCGGTGCACGCATGGCTCGTCAGGCTTTCGGCCAAATGAAGTGGAATCTTAAGGTTTTGTCAGAAAGATCCTCTTTTTGAGTGGGAAACAGACCGGCGGTACAAGCAAGGCGTCCGAAACTGCAAAGTCTTGCAGTTTTCCAGGACGGATGAGCATCGATCAGATGCAGGGAGTCAGCTGAGCGGATGTGCGACCGAAGCAGACCTCTTAAACGACAAAACCCCTGTCTGCGCAAGCAGACAGGGGTTTCGGAATTTAATCTTGACGATGACCTACTCTCACATGGGGAAACCCCACACTACCATCGGCGATGCATCGTTTCACTGCTGAGTTCGGGATGGGATCAGGTGGTTCCAATGCTCTATGGTCGTCAAGAAATTCTGTGTACCAGACCGTTGCCTTGGCAACGCTCCAGTGAAATTCGTGGACTTCTACTAAAACAAAACCCCTGTCTGCGTAAGCAAACAGGGGTTCTGGAATTTAATCTTGACGATGACCTACTCTCACATGGGGAAACCCCACACTACCATCGGCGATGCATCGTTTCACTGCTGAGTTCGGGATGGGATCAGGTGGTTCCAATGCTCTATGGTCGTCAAGAAATTCGGGTACTGAGTCGTGGCCAGCTGGCCTCGCTTCAGCAAATTGGGTATGTGATAGCTTTCGGTGTTTTGTAAGAGTCGAACTTTCGGTTCGTTTCGTCTTCACACACCGCAATCTGGTCTCTTTCGAGTTCGCAAATTGCTTGGGTGTTATATGGTCAAGCCTCACGGGCAATTAGTATTGGTTAGCTCAACGCCTCACAGCGCTTACACACCCAACCTATCAACGTCGTAGTCTTCGACGGCCCTTCAGGGGACTCAAGGTCCCAGTGAGATCTCATCTTGAGGCTAGTTTCCCGCTTAGATGCTTTCAGCGGTTATCTATTCCGAACATAGCTACCCGGCAATGCCACTGGCGTGACAACCGGAACACCAGAGGTTCGTCCACTCCGGTCCTCTCGTACTAGGAGCAGCCCCTCTCAAATCTCAAACGTCCACGGCAGATAGGGACCGAACTGTCTCACGACGTTCTAAACCCAGCTCGCGTACCACTTTAAATGGCGAACAGCCATACCCTTGGGACCGGCTTCAGCCCCAGGATGTGATGAGCCGACATCGAGGTGCCAAACACCGCCGTCGATATGAACTCTTGGGCGGTATCAGCCTGTTATCCCCGGAGTACCTTTTATCCGTTGAGCGATGGCCCTTCCATACAGAACCACCGGATCACTAAGACCTACTTTCGTACCTGCTCGACGTGTCTGTCTCGCAGTCAAGCGCGCTTTTGCCTTTATACTCTACGACCGATTTCCGACCGGTCTGAGCGCACCTTCGTACTCCTCCGTTACTCTTTAGGAGGAGACCGCCCCAGTCAAACTACCCACCATACACTGTCCTCGATCCGGATAACGGACCTGAGTTAGAACCTCAAAGTTGCCAGGGTGGTATTTCAAGGTTGGCTCCACGCGAACTGGCGTCCACGCTTCAAAGCCTCCCACCTATCCTACACAAGCAAATTCAAAGTCCAGTGCAAAGCTATAGTAAAGGTTCACGGGGTCTTTCCGTCTAGCCGCGGATACACTGCATCTTCACAGCGATTTCAATTTCACTGAGTCTCGGGTGGAGACAGCGCCGCCATCGTTACGCCATTCGTGCAGGTCGGAACTTACCCGACAAGGAATTTCGCTACCTTAGGACCGTTATAGTTACGGCCGCCGTTTACCGGGGCTTCGATCAAGAGCTTCGCGTTAGCTAACCCCATCAATTAACCTTCCGGCACCGGGCAGGCGTCACACCCTATACGTCCACTTTCGTGTTTGCAGAGTGCTGTGTTTTTAATAAACAGTCGCAGCGGCCTGGTATCTTCGACCGGCATGAGCTTACGGAGCAAGTCCTTCACCCTCACCGGCGCACCTTCTCCCGAAGTTACGGTGCCATTTTGCCTAGTTCCTTCACCCGAGTTCTCTCAAGCGCCTTGGTATTCTCTACCCAACCACCTGTGTCGGTTTGGGGTACGGTTCCTGGTTACCTGAAGCTTAGAAGCTTTTCTTGGAAGCATGGCATCAACCACTTCGTCATCTAAAAGATGACTCGTCATCAGCTCTCGGCCTTAGAATCCCGGATTTACCTAAGATTCCAGCCTACCACCTTAAACTTGGACAACCAACGCCAAGCTGGCCTAGCCTTCTCCGTCCCTCCATCGCAATAACCAGAAGTACAGGAATATTAACCTGTTTTCCATCGACTACGCTTTTCAGCCTCGCCTTAGGGACCGACTAACCCTGCGTCGATTAACGTTGCGCAGGAAACCTTGGTCTTTCGGCGTGGGTGTTTTTCACACCCATTATCGTTACTCATGTCAGCATTCGCACTTCTGATACCTCCAGCAAGCTTCTCAACTCACCTTCACAGGCTTACAGAACGCTCCTCTACCGCATCACTTACGTGATACCCGTAGCTTCGGTGTATGGTTTGAGCCCCGTTACATCTTCCGCGCAGGCCGACTCGACTAGTGAGCTATTACGCTTTCTTTAAAGGGTGGCTGCTTCTAAGCCAACCTCCTAGCTGTCTAAGCCTTCCCACATCGTTTCCCACTTAACCATAACTTTGGGACCTTAGCTGACGGTCTGGGTTGTTTCCCTTTTCACGACGGACGTTAGCACCCGCCGTGTGTCTCCCATGCTCGGCACTTGTAGGTATTCGGAGTTTGCATCGGTTTGGTAAGTCGGGATGACCCCCTAGCCGAAACAGTGCTCTACCCCCTACAGTGATACATGAGGCGCTACCTAAATAGCTTTCGAGGAGAACCAGCTATCTCCGAGCTTGATTAGCCTTTCACTCCGATCCACAGGTCATCCGCTAACTTTTCAACGGTAGTCGGTTCGGTCCTCCAGTTAGTGTTACCCAACCTTCAACCTGCCCATGGATAGATCGCCCGGTTTCGGGTCTATTCCCAGCGACTAGACGCCCTATTAAGACTCGCTTTCGCTACGCCTCCCCTATTCGGTTAAGCTCGCCACTGAAAATAAGTCGCTGACCCATTATACAAAAGGTACGCAGTCACCTAACAAGTAGGCTCCCACTGCTTGTACGCATACGGTTTCAGGATCTATTTCACTCCCCTCTCCGGGGTTCTTTTCGCCTTTCCCTCACGGTACTAGTTCACTATCGGTCAGTCAGTAGTATTTAGCCTTGGAGGATGGTCCCCCCATATTCAGACAAAGTTTCTCGTGCTCCGTCCTACTCGATTTCATGACTAAGAGATTTTCGCGTACAGGGCTATCACCCACTATGGCCGCACTTTCCAGAGCGTTCCGCTAATCTCAAAGCCACTTAAGGGCTAGTCCCCGTTCGCTCGCCACTACTAAGGGAATCTCGGTTGATTTCTTTTCCTCAGGGTACTTAGATGTTTCAGTTCCCCTGGTTCGCCCCTTACACCTATGTATTCAGTGTAAGGTAACCATCTTATGATGGCTGGGTTCCCCCATTCAGACATCTCCGGATCAAAGTCTGTTTGCCGACTCCCCGAAGCTTTTCGCAGGCTACCACGTCTTTCATCGCCTCTGACTGCCAAGGCATCCACCGTATGCGCTTCTTCACTTGACCATATAACCCCAAGCAATCTGGTTATACTGTGAAGACGACATTCGCCGAAAATTCGAATTTCTCAATTAAGAGAACTCACAAATTTTACCTTAGCCTGATCCGTTACCAGTGAAAGTAACGTTCAGTCTATCTTTCTATCACATACCCAAATTTTTAAAGAACGATCTAATCAAAGACTAGAAATCAACATTCACCATCATCACGATGGAATGCTCATTTCTAAGCTTTCAACTTCTAGAAGCAGTAGTGGTGGAGCCAAACGGGATCGAACCGTTGACCTCCTGCGTGCAAGGCAGGCGCTCTCCCAGCTGAGCTATGGCCCCGTATTTCTACAGGTTCCCACACAAAATTGGTGGGTCTGGGCAGATTCGAACTGCCGACCTCACCCTTATCAGGGGTGCGCTCTAACCAACTGAGCTACAGACCCAATTTCGGGCTGCTTCTTATCGTCTTCTTCAATGAATCAAGCAATTCGTGTGGGAACTTATGGAGCAGCTGATGTCGTCGATTAAGGAGGTGATCCAGCCGCAGGTTCCCCTACGGCTACCTTGTTACGACTTCACCCCAGTCATGAATCACACCGTGGTAACCGTCCCCCCGAAGGTTAGACTAGCTACTTCTGGTGCAACCCACTCCCATGGTGTGACGGGCGGTGTGTACAAGGCCCGGGAACGTATTCACCGCGACATTCTGATTCGCGATTACTAGCGATTCCGACTTCACGCAGTCGAGTTGCAGACTGCGATCCGGACTACGATCGGTTTTCTGGGATTAGCTCCACCTCGCGGCTTGGCAACCCTCTGTACCGACCATTGTAGCACGTGTGTAGCCCAGGCCGTAAGGGCCATGATGACTTGACGTCATCCCCACCTTCCTCCGGTTTGTCACCGGCAGTCTCCTTAGAGTGCCCACCATTACGTGCTGGTAACTAAGGACAAGGGTTGCGCTCGTTACGGGACTTAACCCAACATCTCACGACACGAGCTGACGACAGCCATGCAGCACCTGTCTCAATGTTCCCGAAGGCACCAATCTATCTCTAGAAAGTTCATTGGATGTCAAGGCCTGGTAAGGTTCTTCGCGTTGCTTCGAATTAAACCACATGCTCCACCGCTTGTGCGGGCCCCCGTCAATTCATTTGAGTTTTAACCTTGCGGCCGTACTCCCCAGGCGGTCAACTTAATGCGTTAGCTGCGCCACTAAGAGCTCAAGGCTCCCAACGGCTAGTTGACATCGTTTACGGCGTGGACTACCAGGGTATCTAATCCTGTTTGCTCCCCACGCTTTCGCACCTCAGTGTCAGTATCAGTCCAGGTGGTCGCCTTCGCCACTGGTGTTCCTTCCTATATCTACGCATTTCACCGCTACACAGGAAATTCCACCACCCTCTACCATACTCTAGTCAGTCAGTTTTGAATGCAGTTCCCAGGTTGAGCCCGGGGATTTCACATCCAACTTAACTAACCACCTACGCGCGCTTTACGCCCAGTAATTCCGATTAACGCTTGCACCCTCTGTATTACCGCGGCTGCTGGCACAGAGTTAGCCGGTGCTTATTCTGTCGGTAACGTCAAAACAATCACGTATTAGGTAACTGCCCTTCCTCCCAACTTAAAGTGCTTTACAATCCGAAGACCTTCTTCACACACGCGGCATGGCTGGATCAGGCTTTCGCCCATTGTCCAATATTCCCCACTGCTGCCTCCCGTAGGAGTCTGGACCGTGTCTCAGTTCCAGTGTGACTGATCATCCTCTCAGACCAGTTACGGATCGTCGCCTTGGTGAGCCATTACCTCACCAACTAGCTAATCCGACCTAGGCTCATCTGATAGCGCAAGGCCCGAAGGTCCCCTGCTTTCTCCCGTAGGACGTATGCGGTATTAGCGTCCGTTTCCGAACGTTATCCCCCACTACCAGGCAGATTCCTAGGCATTACTCACCCGTCCGCCGCTCTCAAGAGAAGCAAGCTTCTCTCTACCGCTCGACTTGCATGTGTTAGGCCTGCCGCCAGCGTTCAATCTGAGCCATGATCAAACTCTTCAGTTCAAACATCTTTGGGTTTTTAAGAAACCCTAAACTTGGCTCAGCAATCGTTGGTTACATCTTTGATTTCTCGCGGAGTAACTTGTGATGCTGATAATCTTGTTGACTATCAGTCTGACTCCACAAGCACCCACACGAATTGCTTGATTCAGTTGTTAAAGAGCGGTTGGTTAAGATCTTTCGTCTCAACCGAGGCGCGCATTCTACAGCAGCCTCATTTGCTGTCAAGTGATTATTTTAAGAAGTTTTCAAAGTTTCCTTTGTAACTTCAACCACTTGCGCTTCCGATCTCTCGTTAGCGGGAGGCGAATTCTACAGCGTTACACGCTGCTGTCAACACCTCTTTTTCTCCGCTTTCGACCGAGAAGATCGAAACGTCAATAGAGCCAAACAACACTGCTCTACCAACTCCTTCCAGGCTTCGATGAACTGAAGCAGGTCGCTGTCGAATCTTGCGTAACTCTTTGTTTACCAAGGAGTTTTCCGTTTCGACTGCGCCGGAAGTGGGGCGAATTATAGACGTCCAGGATTTGCCGTCAACCTTTAATTTCGCTTATCTATCCAATAGTTAGGATTGGCTAAAAAACAACCAACTTTCTTCTATATAGAGCCCTTAATGACGCTCTATATAGAAGAGATGACTCAGACAACCCCAGCTTCTTTTAAAGCAGCCACATTCGCCGGCATCAACCCCAGCACTTCCTGCAACACCCTGACCGTATGCTCACCCAATAAAGGAGGCGCGCTGCGGTATTCCACAGGGGTCTTGGATAACCGTATAGGACTGGCAACCTGAGGCACCATCCCCGCCAGTGCATGAGGCAACTCAATCGCCAGCCCGCGCGCCTTGACCTGGGCATCCGCGAATACCTGCGCCAGATCATTGATCGGCCCGCACGGCACGCCGACTCGCTCCAGTTGCGACACCCATTCAGCCGTCGTCTTGAACACCGTCGCCTGGCGAATCAAGGGAATCAGTTCCGCGCGATTGGCCACCCGCACCTTGTTGGTCGCGAAACGCGGATCATCCGCCCACTGCGGCTGACCTGCCACCTGCGCAAACTTACGGAACTGCCCGTCATTCCCCACCGTCAGGATGAAGTCGCCATCGGCCGTGGGAAAATCCTGATAAGGCACGATATTCGGATGTGCATTGCCCAAGCGCTTTGGCGGCACGCCTGTCGTCAGGTAGTTCATCGCCTGGTTGGCCAGACAAGCCACCTGCACGTCCAGCAGCGCCATATCAATATGTTGCCCGCCGCCGTCACGCTCGCGATGAGCCAGCGCCGCCAGGATCGCCACCGTCGAATAGAGCCCCGTAAGGATGTCAGTCAACGCCACCCCCACTTTCACCGGGCCCGCCCCCTCATCTCCCTCCGGCCGCCCCGTCAGGCTCATGAGTCCACCCAACCCCTGGATCATGAAGTCGTAGCCCGCACGGGCCGCATAAGGCCCCGTCTGGCCAAACCCCGTGATCGAGCAATAGATCAACGCCGGGTTGACCTCCTTCAGCGAGGCATAGTCCAACCCATACGCCGCCAGGCCGCCCACCTTGAAGTTCTCGATCAGGATGTCGGACTTGGCCGCCAGGTCACGCACCAGCTTCTGCCCCTCCGGCTGCGTGAAGTCGATGGTCACCGACTCTTTGTTGCGGTTGGCCGACAAGTAATACGCCGCTTCACTGGTGTTCTCGCCATACGCGTCCTTGAGGAAGGGAGGCCCCCAGGCACGCGTGTCGTCACCATTGCCCGGCCGCTCGACCTTGATCACTTCGGCCCCAAGGTCCGCGAGGATCTGCCCGGCCCAAGGGCCCGCCAGTACTCGCGACAAATCCAGTACCCGCAGATGCGAAAGCGCGCCCATGCCCGTGCTCCTATTAATAGAACGCCTGAAGACCGGTTTGCGCGCGCCCCAGAATCAAGGCGTGTACATCGTGGGTACCTTCATAGGTGTTCACCACTTCCAGGTTGACCAGGTGACGCGCCACCCCGAACTCGTCGGAGATACCGTTGCCGCCCAGCATATCCCGCGCCATGCGTGCGATATCCAGCGACTTGCCGCAGGAATTGCGCTTCATGATCGACGTGATTTCCACCGCCGCAGTGCCTTCATCCTTCATCCGCCCCAGGCGCAGGCAGCCTTGCAGGGCCAGAGTGATCTCGGTCTGCATGTCCGCGAGCTTCTTCTGGATAAGCTGGGTCGCCGCCAATGGCCGACCGAACTGATGCCGATCAAGGGTGTATTGGCGAGCGGTATGCCAGCAGAACTCGGCAGCTCCCAGCGCGCCCCAGGAGATCCCGTAACGAGCGGAGTTAAGGCAGGTGAAGGGGCCTTTCAAGCCACGCACATCCGGGAAGATGTTCTCGTCGGGCACGAACACGTTGTCCATGACGATCTCGCCGGTAATGGAAGCCCGCAGGCCGACCTTGCCGTGAATCGCCGGAGCGCTCAGACCTTTCCAGCCTTTCTCCAGGACAAAACCGCGGATATCGCCGGCATCGTCCTTGGCCCACACCACGAACACATCGGCGATCGGGCTGTTGGTGATCCACATCTTGGCGCCGGTCAGGCTGTAGCCGCCATCCACCTTGCGTGCCCGGGTAATCATCGCGCCCGGGTCGGAACCGTGGTTAGGCTCGGTCAGACCGAAGCAACCGATCCATTCACCCGACGCCAGTTTCGGCAGGTATTTCTGTTTTTGCGCTTCGGTGCCGAACTCATTGATCGGCACCATGACCAGTGACGACTGCACACTCATCATCGAGCGATAGCCGGAGTCGACTCGCTCGACCTCACGCGCAATCAACCCGTAGCTGACGTAATTCAGGCCACTGCCGCCGTACTGCTCGGGAATCATCGCGCCCAACAGGCCGGTTTCGCCCATCTCACGGAAGATCGCCGGGTCGGTCTTTTCATGGCGGAAGGCTTCGAGCACCCTTGGCGCCAACTTGTCCTGGGCGAATTGCTCAGCACTGTCGCGCACCATGCGCTCTTCTTCGGTGAGCTGTTGATCCAGCAGCAGTGGATCGATCCAGTTGAAGCTTGCCTTGCCAGCCATGAATAAGTCCTCGCAAAGAAATCAGAAGTCGTGGATGCAGACTAGGCTCGGCAAGCGCAGAGGGCAAACGAGGTTTTTGCATAGGCTTGTGCTAATTTCTCACTCCGTAACGGCCGAGAAGGGCGCAAACGCGCCTTATAAGTGAGAACAAGGTACATGCGCAGAAAAATCCCCAGCACCACCGCCCTTGTCAGCTTTGAAGCTGCAGCCCGCCACGAGAGCTTTACCAAGGCGGCGCAGGAGCTTTCCATCACTCAGGGCGCCATTTGCCGACAGATCGCCAGCCTCGAGGAGTTTTTGAGTGTCGAACTGTTTCGACGCTCGCGGCGTGGGGTCAAGCTCACAGAAGCGGGCCTGTCGTATAGCCGTCGTGTCGCCACGCAATTGGACGCGGTGGAGCGCGACACCTTGTCCGTCATGGGACAGCAGGGCGCGAACGTCATCGAGCTGGCGGTGGTGCCGACCTTTGGCACCCAATGGCTGATCCCTCGTCTCAAGGACTTTCAGCGCCAGCACCCGGAAGTCACGGTCAACCTCACCAACCGCACGCGCCCCTTCCTGTTTGCCGACACCGAATTCGACGCCGCGATCTATTTCGGTGATGCCGACTGGTCCGGTACCGAATCCCACCGGCTGATGGGAGAGAACCCGGTCCCGGTGTGCAGCCCGCGCTTACTCGGCAGCCGCACACACTTCAGCCCCCAGGAAATCGCAGAACTGCCGCTGCTGCAGCAGACCACGCGGCCCTATGCCTGGCGCCAGTGGTTCAACGCGCAACAACTGAACATACCCCGCGACATGACAGGCCCCCGCTACGAGCTATTCTCGATGTTGTCCCAGGCGGCCATGCATGACATGGGCATTGCGCTGATTCCACCGTTCCTCATCCAGCGCGAACTGAACGAGCACCAACTGGTGATCGCGAGCCCTGAAGCACTGAGCAGTTCGAAGGCGTATTACTTGATGATTCCTGACAGGAAAGTCGAATCGGCCTCCCTGCACGCCTTCAGGGACTGGCTGATCGACCAGTCCCAGCGCTATAGCCCAGTAATCTAAGGACGGAGTGGCATTTGTTGACTATGTAGTCAGTTAAAATAGAATCCTACAGATATATATAAATGTCGCATTCCAGCAAACTGTACCTGTTCGGCGAAAATGAGGCTAAAAGCCATGATTCTCATGGCTTGTAGCGACTATTACCGGCTAATGCCCGACTATTCACAACGGCGAGGGCGAAACTACAAAAAAACCGAAATACACCTTTAACCACTTGTATTTAAATAAGTTATCTCAAGGCATTGCGACAATCAGTCACAGGGTGACTTGTAGTTAATTTTTCGTCACCCGTCATAATCCCTTGAAGGCCGTAAAGTTCGCCTGCAAAATGCCGCGCCCCGCTGTCATTTCAGCGGGATCGTGCTGATCGGCCGCCCCAGATGCGCCACTCACGGTGCGCTGGCCTTTTTACAATAAGATCAAAAGCAAAAAGATCATGCAGGAGATTTCACGTGCACATTGGTGTTCCTCTCGAAACCCAGACCGGTGAAACGCGGGTGGCTGCCACCCCGGAAACCATCAAGAAGCTGATCGGCCAGGGCCATAAGGTCACTGTACAAAGCGGGGCGGGCATTAAAGCCAGCATCGTCGACAGTGCCTATGAAACGGCAGGTGCAACCATTGGCAGCGCCAGCGATGCATTTGGCGCGGAGCTGATCCTCAAAGTGGTTGCCCCCAGCGACAGCGAACTGACGCTGATCAAAAGCGGCACCGTGCTGGTGGGCATGCTCAATCCGTTCAGCAATGAAACCATCGCCAAGCTGGCCGAGCAGGGCATCACGGCCTTCGCGCTCGAAGCCGCGCCGCGGACTTCGCGGGCCCAGAGCCTGGACGTGCTGTCGTCCCAGGCCAACATCGCCGGTTACAAGGCCGTGTTGCTCGCCGCCCATCATTACCCACGCTTCATGCCGATGCTGATGACTGCCGCCGGTACGGTAAAAGCCGCGCGCGTGTTGATCCTCGGCGCTGGCGTCGCGGGCCTGCAGGCCATCGCCACGGCGAAACGTCTGGGTGCAGTGATCGAAGCGTCTGACGTGCGCCCGGCCGTGAAAGAGCAGATCGAATCCCTCGGCGCCAAGTTCGTCGACGTGCCTTATGAGACCGACGAAGAGCGTGAATGCGCCGTCGGCGTCGGCGGTTACGCACGCCCGATGCCGACCAGCTGGATGCAACGCCAGGCCCTGGCGGTCCACGAACGCGCCAAGCAGGCCGACATCGTCATCACCACCGCCCTGATCCCGGGCCGCAAGGCTCCGACCCTGCTCAGCGCCGACACGGTTGCCCAGATGAAGCCGGGCTCAGTGGTGATCGACCTTGCCGCAGCCCAGGGCGGCAACTGCCCGCTGACCGTCGCCGACCAGGTGGTGGTGGAAAACGGCGTGATCATTTGCGGTCCGACCAACCTGGCGGGTGCCGTCGCCGCCGACGCATCGGCCCTGTATGCGCGCAACCTGCTGGACTTCCTGAAGCTGGTCTTCAACAAGGAAGGGCAGTTTGAAATCAACCTCGAAGACGACATCGTCGCCGCGTGCCTGATGTGCCGCGACGGCCAAGTCATCCGCAAAAACGCCTAAGCAGGGATTCAGACGATGGAAGAGCTTATCTCCCCCGGTATCTACAACCTGATCATCTTCGTGCTGGCGATTTATGTCGGTTACCACGTGGTCTGGAACGTTACCCCCGCACTGCACACGCCGTTGATGGCGGTGACCAACGCAATCTCGGCGATCGTGATCGTCGGCGCCATGCTGGCTGCTGCGTTGACCGTGACTCCGCTGGGCAAGACCATGGGCACCCTGGCCGTGGCCCTGGCGGCCGTCAACGTGTTCGGCGGCTTCCTGGTGACTCGCAGGATGCTTGAGATGTTCAAGAAGAAAGCCCCGAAAGTAAAAGAAGAGGCGCCGAAGTAATGAGCATGAATCTTGTCACGACGCTCTATCTGATCGCGTCGATCTGTTTCATCCAGGCCCTCAAAGGCCTGTCGCATCCGACCACTTCGCGGCGCGGCAACCTGTTCGGCATGCTCGGCATGGCGCTGGCGGTGCTCACCACCGTGGGCCTCATCTATAAGCTGGGCGCTGAGCTTGCCACTGCCGGCATCGGCTACGTGATCGTGGGCCTGCTGATCGGCGGCACCGCCGGCTCGATCATGGCCAAGCGCGTGGAAATGACCAAGATGCCGGAACTGGTCGCCTTCATGCACAGCATGATCGGCCTGGCCGCGGTGTTTATCGCCATTGCCGCCGTGGTCGAACCGCAATCCCTGGGCATCGTCAAACACCTGGGCGATGCGATCCCGGCCGGTAACCGCCTGGAACTGTTCCTCGGTGCCGCCATCGGCGCCATCACCTTCTCCGGTTCGGTGATCGCCTTCGGCAAGCTGTCGGGCAAGTACAAGTTCCGCCTGTTCCAAGGCGCACCGGTACAGTTCGGCGGCGAACACAAACTGAACCTGGTGCTCGGCCTGACTACATTGGGGCTCGGCCTGACCTTCATGTTCACCGGCAACCTCTCTGCCTTCGCGCTGATGCTGGCCCTGGCGTTCGTGCTGGGCGTGCTGATCATCATCCCGATCGGCGGCGCCGACATGCCGGTAGTGGTGTCGATGCTCAACAGCTACTCCGGCTGGGCTGCGGCAGGGATCGGCTTCTCGCTGAACAACTCGATGCTGATCATCGCCGGCTCGCTGGTGGGCTCCAGCGGTGCGATCCTGTCCTACATCATGTGCAAGGCGATGAACCGCTCCTTCTTCAACGTGCTGCTCGGCGGTTTCGGCAATGCGCCGGATGCCGGTGCGGCGGCCGGCTCGAAAGAAGCGCGCCCGGTGAAGTCCGGCTCGGCCGACGACGCCACGTTCCTGCTGACCAACGCCGATACCGTGATCATCGTGCCGGGCTATGGCCTGGCAGTGGCACGGGCACAGCATGCGCTGAAGGAACTGACCGAGAAGCTGACCCACCGTGGCGTGACCGTGAAGTACGCGATCCACCCGGTGGCCGGCCGCATGCCCGGACACATGAACGTATTGCTGGCCGAGGCCGAAGTGCCTTACGACCAGGTGTTCGAGATGGAAGACATCAACTCCGAATTCGGCCAGGCTGACGTAGTACTGGTGCTCGGCGCGAACGACGTGGTCAACCCGGCCGCCAAGAACGATCCGAACTCGCCGATTGCCGGCATGCCGATCCTCGAGGCGTTCAAGGCCAAGACCATCATCGTCAACAAGCGCTCGATGGCCAGCGGCTATGCCGGCCTGGACAACGAGCTGTTCTACCTGGACAAAACCATGATGGTCTTCGGCGACGCCAAGAAGGTTATCGAAGACATGGTCAAGGCTGTCGAGTAACACTGCGCCAGCGCAATACCCGAAACCCTGGCCTGCAGTAGGCTAGGGTTTTTTATTGCAGCATGAAAACCGACCAAAGGCCCTAAATCGCTGCCCGGCATTCGACCATGGTAGCGGGCCGAAAACTTTTGAAATCACTAAACTGCGCACCTTGCCTCCGTATCTCGAGATAACAATCCATGTACCGTGATCGTATCCGCTTGCCTTCGCTGTTGAACAAGGTCATGAGCGCGGCTGATGCCGCCGCACTGATCGAGGACGGCATGACCGTCGGGATGAGCGGCTTTACCCGTGCGGGTGAAGCCAAAGCCGTCCCTCAAGCTCTGGCCGAACGTGCCAAGACGTCGCCGCTGAAAATCACCCTGATGACCGGCGCCAGCCTGGGCAACGATCTCGACAAGCAACTGACCGAAGCCGGCGTACTGTCGCGACGCATGCCGTTCCAGGTCGACAGCACCCTGCGCAAGGCGATCAATGCCGGCGAGGTGATGTTCATCGACCAGCATTTGTCGGAAACCGTCGAGCAACTGCGCAACAACCAGCTCAAGCTGCCTGACATTGCCGTGATCGAAGCCGTTGCGATCACCGAACAAGGCCATATCGTGCCGACCACTTCCGTGGGCAACTCGGCCAGTTTCGCGATTTTCGCCAAGCAAGTGATCGTCGAGATCAACATGGCGCACAACCCGAACCTGGAAGGCCTGCACGACATCTACATCCCGACCTATCGGCCAACGCGCACGCCGATCCCGCTGGTAAAAGTCGACGACCGCATTGGCAGCACCGCGATCCCGATTCCGCCGGAGAAGATCGTCGCCATCGTGATCACCAACAAGGCTGACTCGCCTTCCACAGTGACGCCGCCGGACGCCGACACCCAAGGCATCGCCAGCCACCTGATCAACTTCCTCAAGCAGGAAGTGGACGCCGGCCGCATGACCAACAAGCTCGGCCCGCTGCAGGCCGGGATCGGCAACATCGCCAACGCCGTGATGTGTGGCTTGATCGATTCGCCGTTCGAAGACCTGACCATGTATTCGGAAGTGCTGCAGGACTCGACGTTCGACCTGATTGACGCCGGCAAGCTGAGCTTCGCCTCCGGCAGTTCGATCACCTTGTCGGAGCGACGCAACAGCAACGTGTTCGGCAACCTGGAGCACTACAAGGACAAACTGGTGCTGCGCCCGCAAGAAATTTCCAACCACCCTGAAGTGGTTCGTCGCCTGGGCATCATCGCGATCAACACCGCGCTGGAGTTCGACATCTACGGCAACGTCAACTCCACGCACGTGTGCGGGACGCGGATGATGAACGGAATCGGCGGCTCGGGCGACTTCGCGCGTAACGCGCACCTGGCAATCTTCGTGACCAAGTCGATTGCCAAGGCCGGGGCGATTTCCAGCGTGGTGCCGATGGTCAGCCACGTCGACCACACCGAGCACGACGTCGACATCCTGGTGACCGAAGTGGGCCTCGCCGACTTGCGTGGCCTGGCGCCACGGGAGCGCGCACGGGTGATCATCGACAACTGCGTGCATCCGGACTATCGCGATGCGTTGAACAAATACTTCAACGCCGCTTGCGCGATTGGTGGCCACACCCCTCACGTCCTGCGCGAAGCCCTGAGCTGGCACATTAACCTGGAAGAAACCGGGCACATGCTCAAGGATTGATCGATACACAACCGAGCTGATGCACACAGTTTCATCAGCTCGGTTGCACCACCCTCCTTTCTGTAAAAAACTGTACTGCTGTACCGGTCTTTTCCTACCGAAATATCCCACACCCTTCTTCTAAAATGCCATTTTTGCACTGTTTCAGTGCGGACAGGTACAGTTGCCCCATTTCCGTACAGTACAGCCGCTATAAACAGTTAACTGGCCCCTCACAATACAGGTGAACTGTATCTAGAGAGTCTTGCGCGGGAGGAGGATCATTGGCATCAGTTAAACCACTACCTAATCCCGCCACAAGCGGAAGGATGTCATCATGGAACGTACACTCAGTTCCGATCTGTTCTTTGAAGAAAAAGCTGTAAGCACCCAGGCTTCCCTGCCTCTGCGCGTTATCGCCAACCTGATGCTGTGGCAGCGCCGCATCTCCAGCCGCCATCAACTGGCTCGTCTGGATTCGCGTCTGCTGGCTGACGCAGGTATCAGCGAAGCACAACGCTACGAAGAGCTGAGCAAGCCGTTCTGGCGCTAATGAGCGCCCGCTGGCCCTGACCCACCGGGTCCACAGCCAGCAACCTGATTCGTTAAGCAAAGCCCGCCCCGGGTCACCGGAGGCGGGCTTTGTTGTGTCTGGGCCCGGGTGTTTTCGGCCCCGAACAGATCGCTTGCAAATCAACCAGTACAGTTCAATTATTATAACAATTAAGCAGTACAATTGAGTGCCGGTGTATCTGTATCGGTCGAAACGATCCGCTCAACATGGTCTTCCAAAAAAAAGACCCTGTAAGGCGCTCCCCATGCACCCACCAACCCCGCGCACCACGTTGTTACGCCGCACCGTCGCCACGCTCGCCAGGTGGCGGCAACAGGCCCGAGAACGACACCAACTGGCCCAGCTCGACCCGCGAGAGCTGTCCGACGCGGGTATCAGCCCCGGCGAGCGCCAGGTCGAGCTGTCCAAGCCGTTCTGGCGTGACTAGACAGTCAAGACGCTTTTCGAATGGACAGGCCGCGGCTTAATATCCGGTCACCACGTGGCGAACCGTGTAGAACGGGCGTCTGATGCTCAATGGCATCCACATCCGTTTCACAGTGGCCGCTGCGCGTGACCTTATTTGTTCATCTACAGGAGTAACCCCATGTCCCGTCTTCGCCTGCTGAGTGCCGCCGCCCTGTTGGCCCTCGCCGCCAACGCCCATGCGTCCAGCCTCATCGTGACGACCGACTCGATCGTCGGCGCATTGAAAGCCACCTCCGATGCCAGTTCCGATGCCACCTCCTCCCTGCGTGACAACAAGGTCGTGCGCGCCGCCCGTGACGACGCCGCCAGCTTCGTCGCCAGCCAAGGCGCCATTCGTGGGGTCAAACTGGAAAGCGCCCTGGCACAGATCCGCCAGCAAGCGCCACAACTGAGCGCTGCGACAGACGCACAACTGGCCCAGGCCATTCTGGCCATCTGAAAACCCGTCGGAACAAGGGAGCGCCAGCCGCTCCCGGATGCCTCGACGCTGGCTCTCGCCCGGGCATTGCGCTAGCCTTGGCGCTCGCTTTCAGTTGTCGAGTCCCATGGCTTTTTCATACCGCCTAGTGCTGGTTCCCGTGATGTTTGCTGCCGGCTGGTCGCCATTGGCTTCGGCCTTTGATCTGTCCACCCAGAGCACTGTGGTGAGCGCTTATGCCACCAGCAAAGTGACCTCCGCGCCGTTTGACCGAAAGTGGGTGCTGGCCGCCCAGGATGACGCTGCCGCATTCATTGCCACTGACGGCCGATGGCGGGGGGCTCGGCTGGAATCAGCGCTGGATCGTCTGCGCCGCAGCCAACCAAAACTTAACGCCAGCGACCTTGAACTGGCGCAAGCAATTCTCGTCCAATAATCATCTTTGTATTTCGGAGTCATTCCATGCGTAGCCCGCTGATCGCCGCCGCTCTCGGCCTGCTGTTGTTGACCGATGTCGCCCACGCGCAGACCTTGAAGGCCACCAGTAACATCATCGTCCGCGCCTCCGCGCGCACCATTGATTTCACCTCGGACACCACCACCTCCATCCGCGACTCCAAAATCGTGCGCGAAGCCCACGATGACGCCGCCAGCTTCGTCGCCAGCAACGGCGAGATCCGTGGCGCACAACTCGAAGCCGCCTTCGACACCCTGCGCACCCGCGTACCGGAAGCCCGTGATGCCAGCGACCAGACCCTCGCCGAAGCCATTCTCGCGCTGTGAGGCGTCTCATCGCCTGGCTCCTGGCCGGGGCTGTGCTGTTGTGTGCCGGCGCAGCCCAGGCCAGCCTGCAACTGCGGCTCATTACCGAAGGTTTGAGCCCAGCCGAACAGCAGGCCAGCCAGGCGTTGCTCGATGAAGCGCTGCACTCACTGCCGCCGCGCTTCATCGAACAGTTGGACCGGCGCATCGATGTCGGCTGGACCGACAAGATGCCCGCCAACGCCTACGGCCAGGCCTCCCTGGTGTCCGAGCTGGACCTCAACCGCAACCTGCTCGCCAGCCTGACCGACGGCAGCGCCGCCACCCGCAAGACCAACCGCCCCCACGGTACCGTGCGCCGGGAAATGCTCGCCACCGTGCTGCATGAACTGACCCACATCTACGACCGTGCGCGCCTGTGGCCCAGCGACGAGCGCGCGCTGATCCGACGCTGCAGCCGCCAGAACAGCATCACCGGCCTGGTCGGCCTGCCCGATCAATGCCGTGGCCAGAACGACCGCCGCTTCACCCTCAGCGACGACCCGCGCCTGCTCGACCTCGCCGGCTGGCCGCAATACGTCGGCCGCCGCGGTGAGCGCGAGCAGCACAACCGCCAGGTCGCGCGCAGCCCGGACCTCTACGAAACCAGCAGCCCGCTGGAGTTCGTCGCGGTCAACATGGAATATTTCCTCCTCGACCCGAGCTACGCCTGCCGCCGCCCCGCGCTGTTCCGCTATTACAAGAAACACTTTGGCTGGGCGCCGCCCGCGCAAGACACCTGCGCCAAGACCTACGCCTTCCTCAACGCCGGCAACGATTTCGCCAAGACGCCCCTGGGCCATGTCGACCCGGAACGGGTCTACGAAATCGATTACCTGCTCGCCGAAGCCAACCAGAACCTGGTCAGTCGTTGGGGCCACAGCATGTTGCGCCTGGTGATCTGCGCGCCGGGGCGCCCTCGCGGCCCGGACTGTCGGCTGGATCTGGACCAGCATCTGGTGTTGTCCTACCGCGCCTTTGTCGGTGACGTACAACTGTCGAGCTGGGATGGCCTGGTGGGCAAGTACCCGTCACGGCTGTTCGTGTTGCCGCTGGCCCAGGTCATCGACGAGTACACCAAGACCGAATTGCGCGGCCTCGCCTCGGTGCCGCTGAAGCTGACGCGCCGGGAGATCGAGGACACCGTCGAACACGCGGCCGAAATGCATTGGAGCTACGACGGCAACTACTTCTTCCTGTCCAACAACTGCGCGGTCGAAGGCCTGAAACTGTTACGCAGCGGCAGCGCCAACCCGCAATTGACCGGTCTGGACAACATCACGCCCAACGGGCTGCTGGAGGTCCTGCAGGCGCGCGGCCTGGCCGATACCAGCGTGTTGAACGACAAGCGCGAGGCGCTGCGCCTGGGCTATCACTTCGACTCGTTCCGCGAGCGCTACCAAGCGATGTTCGACGTGCTGCGCAAGCGCCTGCCGATCCAACAGACCCAGGTCGAAGACTGGCTGTCCCTGAGCGCGCAAGAGCGCCGCCACTGGTTCGAGCAGGCCGACCTGCGCACCAGCGCCGCATTACTGCTGCTGGAACAGGCAAGCTTTCGCAAGCAATTGATGCTGGCCCAGGACGAAGTCAAACAACGCTACCTCGGCGCCCGCGAGCTGAAAAATGGCGGCATGGAGAAAGCCAACGCCACGCTGCAGCAGATTCTCGCCAACAGCGGCTTCCTCAGCCGCCCGGCAGAACTGCTGGGCAGCGGTGGCTATGGCTTGCCGCAACCTTCGGAGTCCAAGCGGCTGGAATCGGAAAGTGCCGAGCGCCAGAAACAGCTGCAATCCCTGACCGGCGAACTGGATAAAGAGGTGAGGGCGCTGCTGGACCCGTCCCGCGCCGCCGAGATTGCCGCGTGTGAAGCTAACCTCAAGCAGATTGGCGAACATCTGCGCAAACTGCACAAAGCAGCGGGCGGCCTCGAACTGCCCTGAAAATTTGCGCATACACCAGCTGAATGTGGGAGCGAGCCCCCTCCCACATGTTGATCTGCGCAGGCCTGGAGACCGTGTGTCATTTCCACCTCACCTGTTTGATCAACGAAAGCTGGCTGAAAGCTTACGCGTCTAGGATCGCCCCCACTGCCGGCAACAGACCGGCTGTTAACAACAACAATGGTGATTCCCGATGTCCGCTCGCTCCCGCCTGTTCGCCCCCACTCCACCCGTAAGCCTCGTGCCTCTCGTTCTGCGCTGACCCCACCCGGTTCGCCATTCCTTAGCCGCGCTACGCCTGGAGTATTCCTATGCTGACTTTCCTTGGCTTTGCCATGGTCATCACGTTCATGTTCCTGATCATGACCAAGCGCCTGTCCGCGCTGATCGCCCTGATCATCGTGCCGATTCTGTTCGCGCTGTTCGGCGGTTTCGCGCCGAAGATCGGCCCGATGATGCTCGAAGGCATTACCAAGCTCGCGCCGACCGGCGTGATGCTGATGTTCGCCATCCTCTACTTTGCCCTGATGATCGACTCCGGCCTGTTCGACCCGGCCGTGCGCAAGATCCTCAAGATGGTCAAGGGCGACCCGCTGAAAGTCTCGGTCGGCACCGCCGTGCTGGCCTTGGTGGTGTCCCTCGACGGTGACGGCGCCACCACCTACATGATCTGCGTGGCCGCGATGCTGCCGCTGTACCAGCGCATCGGCATGAGCCCGCGGATCATGGCCGGCCTGATCATCCTCGCCGGAGGCGTGATGAACATGACGCCCTGGGGCGGCCCGACCGCTCGCGCCGCGAGTGCGCTGCATGTGGACCCGTCAGACATCTTCGTCCCGATGATCCCGGCCATGGCCGCCGGCGTGGTCGCGATCCTGGTGATCGCTTACATGTACGGCAAGCGCGAACGTGCGCGCCTGGGTGAACTGCACCTGCAGGGCGACGAGATCGATCACAGCGAAATCAGCGTGTCGCAATACCCGGATGCCCGCCGTCCGAAGCTGATCTGGTTCAACGGCGTGCTGACCCTGGCGCTGATGTGTACATTGATCGCCGGCCTGTTGCCACTGCCGGTGCTGTTCATGGTGGCGTTCAGTATCGCGATGATCGTCAACTACCCGTGCCTGCAACAGCAGAAAGACCGCGTCGCCGCCCATGCCGGCAGCGTACTGGCCGTGGTGGGGTTGATCTTCGCTGCAGGGATTTTCACCGGCATCCTGTCGGGCACCGGCATGGTCGACGCCATGTCCAAGAGCCTGCTGGCGGTCATTCCAGAAGCCCTGGGCCCTTACCTGGCGGTGATCACCGCACTGGTGAGCATGCCGTTCACCTTCTTCATGTCCAACGATGCGTTCTACTATGGCGTACTGCCGGTGCTGGCCGAAGCCGCCAGTCACTATGGCATCACCGCCGTAGAAATGGCCCGTGCCTCCATCGTCGGCCAACCCGTACACTTGCTCAGCCCGTTGGTGCCATCGACTTACCTGCTGGTGGCCCTGGCCGGTATCGAATTCGGCGATCACCAGCGCTTCACCCTGAAGTGGGCAGTGCTGGTTTGCCTGTGCATAATGTTCGCGGCGTTGCTGATGGGGATTTTTCCGCTGTTCAGCACTCTATAATCGTACCGACTCACCGCGCGGCGCTGCAGCTGGCGCGGTTTAACACTCGCTTAAAGGAATACACATGGAATGGCTGACCAATCCGGAAATCTGGATTGCCTTCTTCACCCTGACGGCCCTCGAGATCGTCCTGGGCATCGATAACATCATCATGATTTCGATCCTGGTCAGCCGCATGCCCAAGCACATGCAGGCGCGTACCCGGATCTTCGGCCTGGCCCTGGCCATGGTCACGCGAATCCTGTTGCTGCTGTCCATCACTTGGGTCATGCGCCTGACCGACGACCTGTTCGTGGTCTTCGGCCAGGGCATTTCCGGGCGCGACCTGATCCTGTTCTTCGGTGGTTTGTTCCTGCTGTGGAAAAGCTCCCAGGAGATGTACCACGCCCTGGAAGGTGAAGACGAAACCCACGAAGAGCCCAAAGGCGCCGGTGGCAAGTTCATCTACACCATCATCCAGATCGCGATCATCGACATCGTGTTCTCCCTCGACTCGGTGATCACTGCCGTCGGCATGGTGTCCCACGTGCCGGTGATGATCGCGGCGATCGTGGTCGCGGTGCTGGTGATGATGGCAGCGGCCGGCACCATCAGTGACTTCATCGACAAGCACCCGTCGCTGAAGATGCTGGCGCTGTCGTTCCTGGTAGTGGTGGGTACCGTGCTGATCGCCGAATCCTTCGACGTGCATGTGCCTAAAGGCTACGTCTACTTCGCCATGGCGTTCTCGCTGGCGGTGGAAGCGGTGAACATCAAGATGCGTACCGCCATCGCGAAAAAGAAGAAACAGCAGGACCCTGTGAAACTGCGCAAGGACATTCCGGGTCAATAATCTTGATCCGCTGCTGAAATGGGGCGTTCGCGCCCCATTTTTTCATCTGCACAAAACTGGTTTCATGACAGTTTTGTTTCAAACCCGACTTTAGCTATGCGATGCTGGCGCACAGCCCTTTCGCCAACTACAGCTTAAGTACAAGACGTAGAACGGCACGCGGCAATTCTCATTGGCTCCTGTTGGAGCCCACCCACACGGGGGGCCGAGCATGCTGACCTTGCTCAATCTGCTTTCCGCCGTGACCCTGCTGATCTGGGGCACGCATATCGTCCGTACCGGCATCCTGCGGGTCTACGGTTCCAACCTGCGCCACGTCATCGGGCAAAACATGTCCAAGCGCTGGCTGGCGTTCGTCGCCGGTATCCTGGTGACGGCCATGGTGCAGAGCAGCAACGCCACCGCCATGCTGGTCACATCGTTTGTCGGCCAGGGCCTGATGGGGCTGATGCCTGCCCTGGCGACCATGCTCGGCGCCGACGTCGGGACGGCGCTGATGGCCCGGGTGCTCACCCTGGACCTGTCCTGGCTGTCGCCGCTGCTGATCTTTCTCGGGGTGATCTTCTTCCTCTCGCGCAAGCAGACACGGGCCGGGCAACTGGGTCGGGTCGGAATCGGCCTCGGGCTGATCATCCTCGCCCTGCAATTGATCGTCGAAGCCGCCGGGCCGATTACCCACGCGCAGGGCGTGAAGGTGCTGTTCGCCTCACTGACCGGCGACATCCTGCTCGATGCGCTGGTCGGCGCGTTGTTCGCGATGATTTCCTACTCCAGCCTCGCCGCCGTACTGCTGACCGCCACCCTGGCCGGCGCCGGACTGATCGGCTTGCACGTGGCCATCGGCCTGGTGATCGGCGCCAACATCGGCAGCGGCGTGCTCGCCTTCCTCAGCACCAACATGCAGAACGCCGCCGGACGCCAGGTGGCCCTGGGCAGCCTGTTGTACAAATTGATCGGCCTGTTGCTGATCATCCCGGTGCTCGACCCGCTTGTGTTGTGGATGGACGGCCTGGATTACAGCGCCCAAGGCATGGTCATCAGCTTCCACCTGCTCTACAACGTCAGTCGCTGCCTGATCCTGCTACCGAGCATCGGCCCGATGGCCCGGGTCTGCGCGTGGTTGCTGCCCGAACGGGAAGAGGCCAACGGCAAGGCCACGCCGCGCCACCTGGACCTCGCCGCCCTGGCCACGCCAAGCCTGGCGCTGGCCAACGCGGTGCGGGAAACCCTGCGCCTGGGCGACCTGATCGACAACATGCTCACCGCGATGCTCGAAGTGCTGCGCGGCAAACAGACGGCCATCACCCAGGAAATGCGCAGCCTCAGCGACGACGTCGAGGCGCTCTACAGCGCGATCAAACTCTACCTGGCGCAAATGCCCCGCGAAGACCTCAGCGAACAGGACAACCGCCGCTGGGCCGAGATCATCGAGCTGTCGATCAACCTGAAACTGGCCGGCGACCTGATCGAACGCATGCTGCGCAAAGTCCAGCAGCAGAAAACGTCCCAGCGTCGCCAGTTCTCCGAAGTGGGCCTGGAAGAACTCACCGGCCTGCACAGCCAACTGATTGCCAACCTGCGCCTGGGCCTGTCGGTATTCCTCAGTGCCGACCCGGAAAGCGCGCGCCAATTGCTGCGCGAGAAACGCCGCTTCCGCGCCCAGGAGCGGCGCCTGGCCCATGCCCACGTCAGCCGCCTGCAACGCAAGATCGTACAGAGCCTGGAGACCAGTTCCCTGCATTTGGAACTGATTGCCGACATGAAACGCTTGAACTCATTGTTTTGCAGCAGTGCTTATGTAGTCTTGGAAACGTCCGACACCGGCGCGCTGTCCGCCGAAGATATTGCCGACATCACACATTCGCCCTGAACGTAAGACGGCCGCTGAAGTCAGTTAACACTGACCTCACTCGCCAGGAAGCCAGTTATGCGTCGCCTGTTACTCGCCTGCCTGCTCATGGGCTCTGCACATGCCTTTGCCTTTGACCGCCTGCACGTCGAGGGTTACACCTTGCCCAACGGCCTGCAGCTGCTGCTCAAACCGGGCACCGAACGCGGGCATGTGGCGATTCGCCTAGTGGTCGGCGTGGGCCTGGATGACTTCCGCTGCGAAGACAAGGAACTGCCACACCTGCTCGAACACTTGTTGTTCAGCGGTATCGACGGCGGCGGCGAAGGCGACCTCGAAGAACGCATGCAAGCCCTGGGCGGCGAGTGGAACGCCTACACCAGCAACGCCGACACCACCTTCGTGATCGAGGCGCCCGCGCAAAACCAGCGCAAGGTCCTGGACCTGCTGCGGGCGATCCTCACCCGCACCGAACTGACCGATGCCCATATCAATGCCGCCAAGCAGGTGGTCGAGCGCGAAGACGGCGGCCATTACTCGCACCTGCAACGCCTGCTGGACCGCCAGGACCTGGGCCACACCGCCAGCAACCAATTGGCGGTCGAACTGGGCCTCAAGTGCGCCGAACGCGCCGAGGCCGGCCAGTTGACCCGCGACCAGTTGGAGCAACTGCGCAAAAACTGGTACGCCCCCAACAACATGACGCTGATCATCGTCGGCGACCTCGACAAACTGCTGCCGGCCTATCTGGAACGCACTTATGGCCAACTTGTCCCGGTCGAGCCCACCGAGCATCTGGCCCTGCCGGAAATCCAGCACGCCGCCGCCAACCGCCGCGATCTGATCCATGGCTGGGTCGGCAACGGCGCCAAACTGCACTGGTTGTTCCCCGAGCCGGTACTCGACGACCAGCATGACGAAACCTACAACCTGCTCAAGGACTACCTCGACTGGGCGCTGTATCGCCAACTGCGCCTCAAGCACGGTTTGTCCTACGGCCCGTGGAGCGAACGCGAAGTGCTCGGCGGCGTCGGTTTCCTCAGCCTGAATGCCGACCTCGAACGGGAAAACCTCGCCGAAGCCGAACAGGTGTTGCAAGACCTCACGGCCCAACTGCTCAAGGACGGCCTCGACCCGGCGGCATTCGCCCGCCTGCAAAACGCCGCCATCGCACGCCAGGCCTGGGCCGTGCAGGGCAACAGCGCGTTGGCCGACTATTACTGGAGCGCCTCGGGCGACTATGACAACGGTCACTTCAGCGACCCGGTCAAACGCATCAAGGCCGTGAGCCTGGCGCAGACCAACCAGGCCATGCGCCAACTCTTCAAGCAGCCGGGCTACTGGCGCATCGAGAAACCGCTGCTGAGCTACGACATGCTGAACTGGATCGGCGCCGGTGTGCTCGGGCTGATCGCGATTGGAGTGATCGGCGTGCGCAGTTATCGCAAACGGATCGCGTAATGAGGCACCGCACCCAGGGCTAAGACGTTATTCTGTCTGGGATTTTTCCTACAAAGACTGTGACCGCCGAATGCCGAACCTGAACCACTACATCCAGCGCATCCTCGAACTGATGAAGCGCTACCCAGGGGTGATTGCACTCGGCGGTTTCATCTCGGGGGTGAGCAGCTTCATCCTAGTGGACCGCCAGCAGGGCATGGCCAGCTGGATCGCGGTGATCATGCTGGTGAGCTGGCTGTGGCTGATGCTGGAAAACAGCTTTACCCAGCTGTTCACCAAACTCTTCAAGCGCGAAATCCCCGAACCGCTGCTGCGCTACGCCACCCAGATGATCCACCAGGAAAGTCTGTTTTTCGTGCTGCCGTTCTTTTTCATCACCACCACCTGGAACAGCGGCCAATCGATCTTCACCGGGCTGCTCGGCGCGGCGGCGCTGGTGTCGATCACCGACCCGCTGTATTACAAGTGGCTGGCGCCCAAACGCTCGCTGTTCCTCGCCTTGCACACCTTGACCCTGTTCGCCGCGCTGCTCACCGCGCTGCCGATCATCCTGCACCTGACCACCGCCGAGAGTTACAAGCTGGCCCTCGGCGTGGCCATGGTCCTGTCGATCCCGAGCCTGGCCGTAAGCCTGCCGCTGCGCAGCGTCAAAGGCTGGGCGATGCTGCTCGGGGTCACGGCCGCGATTGGCTGTGCCGGATGGTTCCTACGCAGTTGGGTTCCACCGGCCACCTTGTGGATGACCGAAGTGGCGATCAGCACCCAGTTGCAAGACCGCACACCCGGCGACGATCTCAAAGAGGTCAGCGCCGCCCAACTGCGCAGCGGCGGGCTGTATGCCTATACCGCGATCAATGCCCCGCGCGGACTGGATGAGCGGATCTACCATGTGTGGAAATTCAACGGCCAGGAAGTCGACCGCATCGCCCTGGATATCCACGGCGGGCGCAAGGAAGGCTACCGCGCCTGGACCCACAAGCAGAACTTCCCGGCCGACTCCGTGGGGCGCTGGCAAGTCCGGGTGCTGACCGAGGACGGGCAGGTGATCGGTGTGCTGCGCTTCAAAGTGACTGACACAGCACAAACGGACAACCCAAAGTAAGCTGTATCGTGCTATTACGTAGGCATTGTGGATAGCCAGACAAGCTCGGAGCTTATGACCACTCGTACCTCGGCCGGCACAGCCCACCTCGATACGTCCACCGCCCCCCCGTTACTCAGGATTACGGGGGACTGGACGCTTGCCCACTACACAAACCTGAAGAAACTGTCGGACAAACTCGACGGCCAATACGACGCCGGCGCCCGCATCGACCTCAATGGCCTCGGCGCCCTCGACACAGCCGGCGCCTCACTGCTGGTGGAGCTGCTGGGCCCGGACCGCATCGAGCAATCCGCCGAGCAGACCGATTGCAGCCTGTCCGCCGCCGACCGCGCGCTGCTCAAGACCGTCTACCGCTCCCTGAACGATTTCTGCGTACCGGAAAAAGCGCCGGAAGAAGCCGCCGGCATCCAGTTGCTGGCGCGCATCGGTGCCGCGGTGGACACAGTGTGGCTGGACAGCAAGCAACTGCTGGGCTTTATCGGCCTGATCCTGGAAACCTTCGCCCGCAGCATTTTCCGGCCCAAGCGCTGGCGCGTGACGCCGATGGTTGCGCATATCGAACAGACCGGCCTCGACGCCGCGCCCATCGTCGCCTTGCTGACGTTTCTGGTGGGCGCCGTGGTGGCATTCCTCGGTGCCACGGTACTCAAGAGCTTTGGCGCGACAATTTTCACCGTGGACCTGGTGGCGTTCTCCTTCCTACGGGAATTCGGCGTCTTGCTCACCGCGATCCTGATCGCCGGCCGCACCGCCAGTGCCTTTACCGCACAGATCGGCTCGATGAAGGCCAACGAAGAAATCGACGCGATCCGCACCCTGGGCCTGGACCCGATGGAGTTGCTGGTATTGCCCCGGGTACTGGCACTGCTGGTGTCGCTGCCGATGCTGACGTTCCTGGCGATGCTCTCGGGGATTGTCGGCGGCGGGGTGGTGTGTGCGCTGACCCTGGATATTTCGCCGGCGATGTTCCTCTCGCTGCTGCAGTCGGACATTGGCGTGAAGCATTTCCTGGTGGGCATGGTGAAAGCGCCGTTCTTCGCCTTCCTGATCGCCGCCATCGGTTGCCTGGAAGGCTTCAAGGTCAGCGGCAGCGCCGAGTCGGTCGGCGCCCATACCACCTCCAGCGTGGTGCAATCGATTTTTGTGGTGATCGTGCTCGATGCAGTCGCCGCGCTGTTCTTCATGGAGATGAGCTGGTGAGTCGCCGACCCCGAGCGCCCAGCGAGGCGGTGATCGAAGTCCGTGGGCTGTGCAATCGCTTTGGCAGCCAGAGCGTGCATGAAAACCTCGACCTGGATCTGTACAAGGGCGAAATCCTCGCCGTGGTCGGCGGTTCCGGCAGCGGCAAGTCGGTGCTGTTGCGCAGCATCGTCGGCCTGCGCCGGCCCAGCGCAGGCGAGGTACGGGTATTCGGCAAGGACTTGTCGAACCTGCCGGAGCATGAGCGCTCCCTGGTGGAACGACGCTTTGGCGTACTGTTCCAGAAGGGCGCGCTGTTTTCCTCGCTGACGGTGACCGAGAACGTCGCGCTGCCGCTGATCGAGCACGCCGGCCTGAGCCGCGCCGACGCCGAGCACCTGGCTGCGGTCAAACTGGCCCTGGCCGGGTTGCCGTTGTCGGCGGCCGACAAATACCCGGCGTCGCTGTCCGGCGGCATGATCAAGCGTGCAGCCCTGGCCCGTGCCCTGGCGCTGGACCCGGACATCCTGTTCCTCGACGAACCCACCGCCGGGCTCGACCCGATCGGCGCCGCGCAATTCGACCAACTGATCCTGACCCTGCGCGATGCGCTGGGCTTGAGTGTGTTCCTGGTCACCCATGACCTGGACACGCTGTACACCATCACCGACCGCGTGGCGGTGCTGGCGCAGAAGAAAGTGCTGGTGGCCGATGCCATCGATGTCGTCTCGGAAACCGACGACGCCTGGATTCACGAATATTTCCACGGCCCCCGGGGCCGCGCGGCATTGGATGCCGCTCAACCGCTCAACGAGGTATGACATGGAAACCCGAGCCCATCATGTGATGATCGGTCTGTTCAGCGTGATTGTGGTAGTCGGCGCGATGCTGTTCGGCCTGTGGCTGGCCAAGTCCAGCGTCGACACCGCGTTCCAGGATTACGAAGTGATTTTCAACGAGGCGGTCAGCGGCCTGTCCCAGGGCAGCTCGGTGCAGTACAGCGGGATCAAGGTGGGCGATGTCATCAGCCTGCGCCTGGACCCCAAAGACCCGCGCCGCGTGCTCGCGCGCATCCGCCTCTCCGGGCAGACGCCGATCAAGGAAGACACCCAGGCCAAACTGGCGCTGACCGGCATCACTGGCACATCGATCATCCAGCTCAGCGGCGGCACACCGCAAAGCCCGAAACTCAAGGGCAAGGACGGCAACCTGCCGGAGATCATTGCCTCGCCATCGCCAATCGCGCGGTTGCTGACCAACAGCAACGACCTGATGACCAGCATCAACCTGCTGCTGCACAACGCCAACGAAATGTTCTCCGCGCAGAATGTCGAGCGCATCAGCAACACCCTGGACCACCTGGAACAAACCACCGGCGCGATTGCCGAACAGCGCGGTGATATCAAGGTGGTGATGCAGCAACTGATGCAGGTCAGCAAGCAGGCCGGTGCCGCCCTGGAGCAGACCACTGCGCTGATGCGCAATGCCAACGGCCTGCTCAACGATCAAGGCAAGCAGGTCTTCGGCAGCGCCGAACAAGCGATGAAATCCCTTGAGCAAAGCACCGCGACCATCAATACCTTGCTGACCGATAACAAGGACTCGGTGAACAGCGGCATGCAGGGCCTCAACGAACTGGCGCCGACCGTGCGCGAACTGCGCGAAACCCTCGGTTCGCTGCGCGCCATCTCCCGCCGCCTGGAAGCCAACCCCAGCGGTTACCTGCTGGGCAGCGACAAGAACAAGGAGTTCACGCCATGAAGCGTGCTTACCAACTGATCGCCCCCGTGGCCCTGGCGCTGGTCAGCGCGTGCTCGATCCTGCCCAGCCCCAACCCGTCCGACGTCTATCGCCTGGCCTCGGCCCCGGCGACCACCCAAGCGGCGCCGGTAGCCTGGTCGCTGCGCGTGACCAAGCCGCAGACCAGCGAGTTCCTCGACAGCTCGCGCATTGCCGTGGTGCCCCAGGGTGATCTGATCAGCAGCTACGCCAACTCACGCTGGAGCGACCCGGCGCCGGTGCTGCTGCGTAACCGCTTCATGGATGGCTTCCAGCGCGATGGCCGGGTGACACTGCTGAGCAGCGACGAGACCAACCTGCAGGCCGACTACGAGTTGGGCGGGCAATTACAGGCGTTCCAGAGCGAATACCGCGGCAACGCGGTGGAGGTGGTGATCCGCCTGGATGCGCGGCTGGTGCGCGGCAGCGATCAGCGGATCATTGCCAGCCGCCGGTTTGAAGTGCGCCAGCCAGTCGGCGACAGCAAAGTGCCGGCGGTGGTGGCCGGGTTTGGGCAGGCGGGGGATCAGTTGAACAAGCAGGTGGTGGATTGGGTGGTGGCGCAGGGCAACACTGCGCCGAAACGCTGAGGGCCTCATCGGGGGCAAGCCCCCTCCCACATTTAACCGCGTTTTGTCAGGATGAATACGGTTAAATGTGGGAGGGAGCTTGCTCCCGATAGCCCTCTAAGCCTTAACCAAAGAACCAGTAGCACACCGCAATCGCCGCCACCACACCAGCAAACTCCGCGAGCAATGCACAACCCACCGCATGCCTTGCCCGCTGAATGCCCACCGAGCCGAAATACACCGCCAACACATAGAAGGTGGTCTCGGTACTGCCCTGAACCGTCGCCGCCACCAACGCCGGGAAGCTGTCGACGCCCTGGGTCTGCATGGTCTCGATCAACATCGCCCGTGCGGCACTGCCGGAGAACGGCTTGACCATCGCGGTCGGCAGCGCGTCGACGAAGCGCGTGTCCAGGCCGGTCCAGGCCACCACATGACGAATGCCTTCCAGGCCAAAGTCCAGCGCGCCGGACGCACGCAACACGCCCACCGCGCAAAGCATCGCCACCAGGTATGGCAGCAGGTTCTTGGCGACGTCGAAGCCTTCTTTGGCCCCTTCGACAAACGCCTCGTACACCTTCACCTTGCGCAACGCGCCGACCAGCAGGAACAGCATGATCAGACCAAACAGCGTCAGGTTGCCGAGGATCGACGACAGCCCGGCCAGCGCCGTGGCGGACAAGGTCGCCAGCAATGCCATGAAGCCGCCCAGCAGCAGTGCGCCTGGTATCAAATAGGCCAGCACCACCGGGTCCCACAGCCGCAGGCGCTGCATCACCGCCACCGAGAGCAAGCCCGTCAGGGTCGACGCGCTGGTGGCCAGCAGGATCGGCAGGAACACCAGCGTCGGGTCGGCCGCGCCTTGCTGGGCGCGGTACATGAAGATGGTCACCGGCAACAGCGTCAACGAGGACGCGTTGAGCACCAGGAACAGAATCTGCGCGTTACTCGCGGTATTGGGGATCGGGTTGAGTTCCTGCAACGCCTTCATGGCTTTCAGGCCGATGGGCGTGGCGGCGTTGTCCAGGCCCAGGCCGTTGGCGGCGAAGTTGAGGGTGATCAGGCCGATGGCCGGGTGGCCGGCCGGCACTTCCGGCATCAGCCGGCGGAACAGGGGGCCCAGGGCCTTGGCCAACCAATTGACGATCCCGGCCTTTTCGGCGATGCGCAAAAACCCCAGCCATAACGTCAGGGTGCCGAACAGCAACACCATGACCTCCACCGACAATTTGGCCATGGCGAAAATGCTTTCCACCATCGCCGCAAAAATCCCGGCGTTACCGCCCACCAGCCATTGCGCCAGTGCTGACACCATTGCCACGACAAAGAAGCCAAGCCACAGGCCATTGAGCATCAGTTGAATCCCCCGAAAGATGGGGCGAATGATAGCGGGGCTGGCAGAAACGACAAACCCCGGATTTCCCGGGGTTTGTTCGCATCAGGCTGGCCTCAGCCGCGGCTGGTCTCGCCGACCGGCAGCACTTGCTTGGTGCGCCAGTGCGGCAGGGAGTTCCAGTAGCGCTCGCCCTTGGCATCGTCGTACATGCCTTCCCAACGGGAGATGACCAGTACCGCCAGGGCGTTGCCGATCACGTTGAGCGCGGTACGCGCCATGTCCATGATTCGGTCGACGCCGGCAATGAATGCCAGGCCTTCCAAGGGAATGCCCACGCTGCCCAGCGTCGCCAGCAACACCACGAAGGACACACCCGGCACACCGGCGATGCCCTTGGAGGTGACCATCAGCGTCAACACCAGCATCAGTTGCTGGCCGACCGACAAATCAATGCCATACAGCTGCGCGATAAAGATCGCCGCGATGCTCTGGTACAGGGTCGAACCATCGAGGTTGAACGAATAACCGGTCGGCACCACGAAGCTGCAGATCGCCTTCGGCGCGCCGTAGGCTTCCATCTTCTCGATCACACGCGGCAGCACGGTTTCCGAACTGGCGGTGGAGTAGGCCAGCACCAGCTCATCCTTGAAGATACGCATCAGCTTGATCACCGAGAAGCCGAACAGGCGTGCGATCAGGCCCAGGACCACAAAGGCGAAGAACAGGATGGCGACGTAAACCAGAATCACCAGCTTGGCCAGTGGCAGCAGGGAAGCGAAGCCGAAGTTGGCGACGGTCACCGCGATCAGCGCGAACACACCGATAGGCGCGTACTTCATGATCATGTGGGTGACTTTGAACATGCTCTCGGACACGCCCTGGAACATCGTCACCAACGGTTCGCGCAGCTCAGGCTTGAGGCTCGACAGGCCCAGGCCGAACAGCACGGAGAAGAAGATGATCGGCAGCATCTCGCCACGCGCGACGGCGGCAAAGATGTTCGACGGGATCAGGTTGAGGATGGTCTGGACGAACGCATGCTCATGCTGCACTTCCGCCGCGGTCGCCTGGTACTTGGAGATGTCCACGGTACCCAGGGTACTCATGTCGATGCCCGTACCGGGGTGGAACACGTTGGCCAGCAACAGGCCGACCACGATGGCGATGGTGGTGACGATTTCGAAGTAAAGGATGGTTTTGACACCGATGCGCCCGAGCTTTTTCGCGTCACCGACACCGGCAATGCCGACGATCAGCGAAGAAATCACAATCGGGATCACGATCATCTTGATCAGGCGGATAAAGATATCGCCCGCTGGCTGCAGCACATTGCTGATCCACCAGGCCTTTTCAGCACTGAAATGGTTGAGCACGGCACCGATTGCGATACCCAGCACCAAACCGATGAGGATCTGCCAGGCGAGGCTTAGCTTTGCCTTCTTCATGTCATTACCCTTACTTCAAGTGAACTTAAGGCAAATGCGCCAGCTGCAACGCTCGGAAGCGAAAAAGTGTGTGCATCTGCCTCCGTAGAAAGTCATCGCCGCATGGCCGAAATGGCTTACTGGCAGGCGAAAAAAGGCGCAACTATTCCCATGCAAGGGGGCGACGTCTAATGCCGTAAACGCCTACCCCATGCCGAATCGGCATGGCTTTTTTTAAGAATAACTGTCCGAACGGTCAGTTCAAATGCGACATGTTGCCCGGTGAATATGCCGTGAACCGGTCAAATCAGGCTCGCTCAGAGATTCAGGAGACCTCAGGGCATTCGCGAAAATGCCTGTGTATTCAGGGGCCTGTTGTCTGAAATGTCCTATAGCGCAGGCAAAATTTTCTCGATAGATGGTCGCCCCGACATACCCAGTAATGATTGGGCTCGGGCGAAAAGAAGACTCTCGGCTATGAGCGGCATAAGAGGCGGGGGTGAACGTCATAAGCGCGCCGCAAATCCAGCAAGCTCGAGAGCGGGTGGACTTGCGGCGCAGCTTTTCACCTGACCCGGCCCTTGCGCAGGCACTCCCTGTCCCCGTAGGTCGCGCCGATCGCGAAGGATCAGAGCAACCCGGCCCCCTGGTCATGCATCACCCTTGGCGAGCGATGCAAACAGAAAGAAGCGCGCAGGCTTCTTTCTATGGACGCCAGTCCCGTAGACGACAAATGCATCAGACGGAACCTAGTACCAATTCGGATCGTTCTTAAGCTGCTCCATCAGCAGTTTTTGCATGCCTGCGTCCGGCTTACCGATAAACCGGTAATCGGCGTGCCGGGTCGGGGACTTGTCCGCCGGCAGGCCGGCCGGGACTTCCACCAACATGGCGTAGGCATCTTCCTTGTCGTAACTGAAGGCGACGATCAGGCGCTTGTTTCGGCAGGTGTCTGCGGTTTCGCAGAGCGGCCCGAGCAAGTACTTGTCGCCACCTTCTTCGACGGCATTCATTTGCTCGGCGGCGCCAGACAGGTTCATGACCCATTCTGGCAGGCGCTCTTCTTTCTTCACCACGCTTTGCCAGGTTTCACGGTACTGCGGGTCCGCGCCGAGCAATTCGTTGGCGCGGCTCTGGCCGTCGTGAGCGGCCATCGCCAAGCCGCTGCCGCCCAGGAGCAGGACGGCAGCCATGGTTTTGAGGGACAAACGGGTCATATTCAGCCTCGGCCACGACGACCAAAGAAGAACGAAGCGATGAACATCACCAGGAAGACCACAAACAGGATCTTGGCGATACCCGTGGCGGTGCCCGCGATACCACCGAAGCCCAGGACTGCAGCCACAATGGCGATGATCAGAAATGTGATTGCCCAACTCAACATGGTGATTCTCCTTACGCTTTTATAGGGGGTGACAGCGGTACTGCCGTGCAATCGCTCAACTCAAGCGACCTTTTATTGCCTAGAACACCCAACGTTCCTGGGATGGCAGTTCATTCAGGGCAGACGCCTGGTCAACCATCCGCAGTTGGGGAACGGTTACATCGGCAGAAACGCTGCCAACGGAACGGCTATCAATGGAACGAAAGTGGGTCTGGGTCATCGCCGGACGTTCGAAATGCGGGGTTTGATGCTGACTCTGCTGCCAATGCTGCAACTGCTGGCCGCCAATCAACGTGACCATCAAGGCCAGGCTGGCGAACAGGCCTTGTTGCAAGCGCAGTGGCGATACATGCAGTGAGCTGAGGCTTGGGCGAGTCATGCTGCTTTCTCCCGCATTTTGATTATTCGTTAGGAGAGCTATTGCAGAGCGCATGCCAGTTTTTTTACAAAATAATATTCAACCAAATCAATCAGTTAGATATATGCGACCGGAGCAAAGCCCAGCATCCTGCACGATGGCCGCCTGGGCGCCGTGCGAAATGCACGATCGCCAGCGGTCGGATCGACGGATAGAAAACCAATCGCGCGTTGCCGAAGTGGCAAGAAGGCATGAAAACGCCATTGGGCGCAGGCTTTGTAGGAATGCAGGCAGATAGCTGCACGACGTTGCGTTTTATCGATCAGAATGAACCATGCAACTTGCCCGATTATTCCGGGACTAAACACCATCATTCATATTAAGGAGCGCGGGACAGATGGAATCAGCCAAGGAACTTCAAGGCCGCATTCTTTTGGTGGACGACGAATCCGCAATCCTTCGTACCTTCCGTTATTGCCTGGAAGATGAGGGCTACACCGTAGCCACCGCCAACAGCGCCGCCCAGGCCGATGCCTTGATGCAACGCCAGGTGTTCGACCTGTGCTTCCTCGACCTGCGCCTGGGCGAGGACAACGGCCTGGATGTGTTGGCGCAGATGCGTATCCAGGCGCCGTGGATGCGCGTGGTGATTGTGACCGCGCATTCCGCCGTCGACACCGCGGTGGATGCCATCCAGGCCGGCGCGGCTGATTATCTGGTCAAACCGTGCAGCCCCGACCAGCTGCGCCTGGCCACCGCCAAACAGCTGGAAGTGCGCCAGCTCTCCGCGCGCCTGGAAGCACTGGAAGGCGAAGTGCGCCAACCGAAAGACGGTCTCGACTCCCACAGCCCGGCGATGATGGCGGTGCTGGAAACTGCGCGCCAAGTGGCCGGGACTGACGCCAACATCCTCATCCTCGGCGAGTCCGGCACCGGTAAAGGCGAGCTGGCGCGGGCCATTCATGGCTGGAGCAAGCGCTCGAAGAAATCCTGCGTCACCATCAACTGCCCGTCGCTGACGGCGGAGCTGATGGAAAGCGAACTGTTCGGCCATAGCCGCGGAGCCTTTACCGGCGCCAGCGAAAGCACCTTGGGCCGGGTCAACCAGGCGGATGGCGGCACGCTGTTTCTCGACGAGATCGGCGACTTTCCCCTCACTCTGCAACCCAAGTTGCTGCGTTTTATCCAGGACAAGGAATACGAGCGTGTGGGCGACCCGGTCACCCGGCGCGCCGATGTACGCATCCTCGCGGCCACCAACCTGAATCTCGAAGACATGGTGCGCGACGGCCGCTTCCGCGAAGACTTGCTGTACCGCCTCAACGTCATCACCTTGCACCTGCCGCCGTTGCGCGAACGCAGCGAAGACATCCTGGCCTTGGCCGACCGCTTCCTCGCCCGCTTCGTCAAGGAATACGCGCGACCGGCGCGGGGCTTCAGCGATGAGGCACGCGAAGCGCTGCTCAACTACCGCTGGCCGGGCAATATCCGCGAGCTGCGCAACGTGGTGGAGCGCGCGAGCATTATCTGCCCGCAGGAAAAAGTCGAAATCAGCCACCTCGGGATGGCCGAACAGCCGACCAACAATGCCCCCCGTATCGGTGCAGCGTTGAGCCTGGACGAGCTGGAAAAAGCGCATATCGGCGCGGTACTTGCCACCAGCGACACCCTGGATCAGGCGGCCCGCACCCTGGGCATCGACGCGTCGACGCTGTACCGCAAACGCAAACAGTACAACCTGTGAGCGGCACCCTATGAAGTTAGCGATGACATTGCGCACTCGGTTATTCCTGAGTATCTCAGCGCTGATCACCGTCGCCCTGCTGGGGTTGATCCTGGGCCTGGTCAGCGTGATGCAGATGGCCAAGACCCAGGAGTCGTCGATCCGCAGCAACTTCATCACCCTCGACCTGGGACTCAAACTGCGCCAGAGCCTGGGCGATCAGTTGATGATGATGCTCGAACAGCGCCCCAATCCCGAGGCGCTGCAAGCGTCCGAACAGCGTTACTTCGAGCTGCTCGACCAAGGCATTGCGCATGAACAGCGCGACGGGAACAGCAGCGGTTTCAGCCGGGCCCGGGCCGACTATCAGCGCTTGCTGGCGGCTTTTGACGAGTCTCAACAAGCGTCCCCACCGCCCGGCAGCAAAGAGAAAATCACCGAAACCTTCAATGTCCTGCGCAACGGCCTGATCGCCGAGCACCAGCAGGCCTTGGAAAACATCAGCGCCAGCGAACATAAATCCCGCGAGCGCGCCTTGTTGATCGCCGGGCTGCTGGGGTTGGTTGGCCTCGCAGTGTTGATCATCGGTTTTGTTACCGCCCATGGCATCGCCCGACGGTTTGGCGGGCCGATCGAAGCACTGGCCAAGGCCGCCGACAAGATCGGGCAAGGCGATTTTGAAGTGACCCTGCCCATTTCTTCGGCAGCGGAAATGAACCAGCTGACCCGACGCTTCGGCATCATGGCCGAAGCCTTGCGCCAGCATCAGGCAACCAATATCGATGAGTTGCTCGCCGGCCAGCAGCGCCTGCAAGCGGTGCTCGACAGTATCGACGACGGCCTGTTGATGATTGACCGGCAAGGCCGCCTGGAGCACCTCAACCCAGTGGCACAGCGCCAGTTGGGCTGGGACGAGGAACGTCTCGGCCAGGGCCTGGGCGAGGCGCTGGGTCGCCCGGAAATGGACGATCAGCTGCAACTGGTGCTGCGTGGCGGCAGCCTGGAGCGCGCGCCGGATGACCTGGAAGTGGAAGTCGAGGGCGAACTGCGCCTGCTGACCTACAGCCTGACGCCGGTGAGCCACACCCAGGGGCATATCCTCGGTGCCGTGATGGTGCTGCATGACGTCACCGAACAGCGCGCCTTTGAACGGGTACGCAGCGAGTTCGTGTTGCGCGCCTCCCACGAACTGCGCACGCCGGTGACCGGTATGCACATGGCCTTCGGCTTGTTCCGCGAACGCGCGAAGTTTCCTGCGGAGTCCCGTGAAGCGGACCTGCTGGATACGGTCAATGAAGAAATGCAGCGCCTGATGCAACTGATCAACGACTTGCTCAACTTTTCGCGCTACCAGAACGGCCTGCAGAAACTCACCCTGGCCCCGTGCGATGTCACCGACCTGCTGGAGCATGCACGGGCGCGCTTTGCCGAGCCGGCGAATGCACAACACATCGAACTGCTGGTAGAAGCCCAGCCCGACCTGCCTCGGCTGTATGCCGACCAGGCGCAACTGGAACGCGTGCTCGACAACCTGTTGGGCAACGCCCTGCGCCATACCGCCGAGGGCGGGCAGATCCGTCTGCAGGCACGGCGCCATGGCGAGCGGGTGATCATCAGCGTCGAGGACAACGGCGAAGGTATCGCCTATGGCCAACAAGGCCGCATCTTCGAACCCTTCGTGCAGGTGGGTCGCAAGAAAGGCGGCGCCGGCCTGGGGCTGGCGCTGTGCAAGGAGATCGTGCAACTGCACGGCGGCCGCATGGGCGTGTATTCGCGGCCGGGGCAGGGCACGCAGTTTTATATGGCGTTGCCGCTGTAGCGATTAACGCCGGTCGAGGGCACGCAGGATCGCGGCACTCTCGGCATCCGGCGTACCATCGAACAGCGCAGGGCGAAAGTGCATCTGGAACGCGGCGAGCACATGGCGCGTGGCGACGTCCAGCTCACCAGTCTGCGGCGTCTGGTAGCCCAGGTGCGCCAACGCTTCCTGGAACCAGGTGATGCTCGGCAGGTCCGTGGCGTACTGCGCCTGGAAGCGTGCCACCGCCTGCGCGTCGGGCCAGACGCCCAGGCCTTTCTCGGCCAGGCGCTTCCATGGGAACAACGGCCCCGGGTCCAGCTTGCGCAGCGGCGCGATGTCGCTGTGACCGATGATGTTTCGGGGGTCGATGCCGTTGCGCGTGCTGATGTCCTTGAGCAACACCTCCAGGGATTTCACCTGCGCTTCGGAATACGGGTACCACACGCGGCCCGTCGGCGTGTCGCGGAACCCTGGGTTGACGATCTCGATCCCGATGGAGCTGGAGTTCAGCCAGGTGCGGCCCATCCACTCGCTTTCCCCGGCATGCCAGGCGCGCTGGCTTTCATCCACCAGCTTGTAGATGGTGCCCGAAGCGTCGTCGCCGATCAGGTAATGGCTGCTGACCTGACCATGGGTCAGCAGCGCCAGGGAGCGTTCGAGGTTGGTCGAGGTGTAATGGACGACCACGAACTGCACGCGGTTGTCATGGTTGACCGAAGGGTGGCTGGTATCCAGGCGCGGGCCGCTGGCGCAGCCGCTGAGCAGGAGGAACACAAAGGCGAAGTACACGGATTTCATGGCGGATAACGTTACGCTGAAGACGATAATGCAACAGTGTAACGTACCGTTTGTGGCCCGAACGTCAAATTACAAAATGGAACATCTTTTAGGCCGCCTGCACCCGGTTACGTCCCGCTGCCTTGGCCCGGTACAACGCCTCGTCGGCGCGCTTGAGCGCCAGGTCGCTGCGCTCGCCGGGCTGGAACTGCGCCACGCCCATCGACACCGTGATCGTCACCGGCTCGCCCTTGAAGTGGAACGGGCAGACTTCAATCGCCGCGCGCAGCGCTTCGCCAGCGCTCAGGGCATTCGCCAGGGGTGAGTCGGGCATCAGCAACACAAACTCTTCGCCGCCGAAGCGCGCAATGAAGTCGCCGGGGCGCAGGCGCTTGCGCAGCACGCTGGCGATGATTTTCAGCACTTTGTCGCCGGCCAGGTGCCCGTAACCGTCGTTGATACGCTTGAAGTGATCGAGGTCCAGCATCGCCAGCGACAGGCTGTTGCCGCGCTGATGCCAGAGGTTGACCTCATGGTCCAGGCGCTCGCTCCACGCGGCACGGTTGGGCAAGCCGGTAAGCGGATCGACCAGCGCTTTCTGGCGCTGCACTTCGAGGTGATCGCGATAACCCTGGGCCTCCTGCTCCATATTGGCGACGCGTTCGGCGAGCCCTTTCAAGCGCTCCGCCACTTCCTGCTCGCGCAGGTCACGCTGCTGCTGGTGCTGGTCCATGGTGCCGAGCAGGCCTTCAAGGTGGCTTTCCAATACCTGCTTGAGGCTGTCCAGGTCGGCGGCGCCCTGCACACTGCTTTGCAGGCCGTCGACCTGTTCGCGGATTTGCGTGTCCAGCTCGCGGGCGGCCGAGCGACTGTCGGCATAGCCTTCGCTGGCCGTCTGCAGATGGCCCTGGAACGCTTCGAGGCGTTCGTTGAGCTGCTTGAGGTAGGCCTCGAACTCATGCTGGCCGCTGTCGGTGATCGCCAGCATCAGCGTGGCCAGGTCATCGAGGATCGGCAGCAGTTCGTACCAGTTCAAACCATGGGCCAGGCGCTCGCGCATGGCTTCGGCCTGGGGCCGGTGGCGCTCGGGCAGGGACAGGTCTTCCAGCAGGCCAAGCAAGGTGTCTTCAATGTGTTTGGCCACGGAGCTGTAGGACGGCTCCGGCGAATCGGGCAGGGCGTAGATTGCGTCCGCCAGCAGCTCGTCCGGGTCCGGCGCGTCCAGCACCGGCGGCAGTGACAGGCTGCCGATGACGGTTTGTTGCGGTGCATCGACCTGAACCGGTGGTGGTTCGATAAGCGCGGCGAGTGCACTTTCGGCGCCAGGTTCTGGCGCCGCTGCTGGAAGCGCGGCAGGCGCCGCCACTTCGACGGGCCGGGCGATCGGCACGGGCTGGGGCGCGGCTTCGGGGGCGACGACCGGGCTCACGACCTCAGCCGCCGTGGCCACCGTGGCCGCCTTGGCCGCTGCCACCGGTTCCGGCGGTTCCGGCGGGGGCGGGGCCGAGCCTTGCGGCAACGGCGCGAACGCCCGCAGGGCCTGGGCCAACTCGTCGGACTGGGGCGGCGGTGCCGCTTCGGCGACGGGTTCGGGCACCGGCCTGGCGGCGGCGGCGGGCGCAGAGGGCGCAGAAGGCGGCGGCGCGGGCTCGCCGGTCGGCGCCTCACTCGCAACTTCCTTGGCGCCAAACAGACGTTGCAGCAGGCCGGGACCGGGGCGTGGGGTTTCGCCGTCCGGTTCCAGGTTATTCAACGCCTGCCCTTGCAGGTTGCTCAACTCACTGAGCAACAGCGGGATCTCGCGCGCCTGGCCCACGCGGCTATCCAGCTGCTTGGCGAAGGTTTTCAACGGGCGGGCCACCTCGCGGGGCAGCGGCAGTTTCTGCAACTGCGCAACCAGGGCCGTGAGCGCGCTGCTCATCTGGTCAATCCGGGTTTCGCGACGCTGCTCCGAATCCAGTACGGCTTTTTCCAGGCGCGGCAGCAATGCGGCGAGGGCGGCATCCATGTCGTCGCTGCGCACCACGTCGCGCATTTCCTTCATGCATTGATCGACCGCGCGGTCGGTGCCTTCAGCGGCCAACGTACTGCGCACCAAGCCTCGGCGCAGCAGGTCGAGGCGGGCGGCCCAGCGGCGTTCGAGTTTGTCTTGTTGATCGATGCTTTTAAGGTATTTCTCTTTCCAGCGCTGGGCTTCGTCGCTCATGCAAGGGGTCCGCGAGGGCCGGGGCTCAACGCGGGCAATGCATCCACCGTGAGCGAACCCGGCAGACGAATCTCTACCGCGACCGGCAGGTGATCGGAGATGGGCTGCGCCAGCACCTGCACACTTTCAAGCGTGAGGGTCGGACTGAGCAGGATGTGGTCAAGACAGCGTTGCGGGCGCCAGCTGGGGAACGTGGCTTCGACTTGCGGCGCCAGCAACCCAAGGTCACGCAACGGGGAATTCTGCAGCAGGTCGATGGCATGGGTGTTCATGTCCCCCATCAACACCTGATGCTTGTAGCCGCCAATCAACTCACGCACGTAGGCCAACTGCAGGTTGCGGGTCCGCCCCCCAAGCGCCAGGTGCATCATCACCACCACCAGGGCTTCCGAACCTTCGCCAAAACGCACGAGGATCGCGCCACGACCCTTGGGGCCCGGCAATGGGTGATCTTCGATGGCCGATGGCTTCAGGCGGCTGAGCACGCCGTTGCTGTGCTGCGCCAGACGCCCGAGGTTGCGATTGAGTTGCTGATACCAGTAGGGAAATGCACCCAACTGGGCCAGGTGTTCCACCTGGTTGATGTAGCCGGAGCGAATGCTGCCGCCGTCGGCTTCCTGCAGGGCGACCAGGTCGAAGTCGCCCAACAGGTCGCCGATCTTCTGCAGGTTGCCGGCCCGCCCGTTGTGGGGCAGCAAGTGCTGCCAGCCACGGGTGAGGTAGTGCCGGTACTTCTCGGTACTGATACCCACCTGGATATTGAAGCTGAGCAGCCGCAGGCGGCTGTCCGCCGGCAGGCCCGTGGATTCCAGGTGAGCTTCGTTGACCTGCGGGTCATGCAGACCGACAACGCGTTCGGTACCCCAGCGACGCATGGCAGGCCCCTTACTTGGCGGCGCGTTCTTTGGCGATCAACTGGTCGGCCACATTGAGGGTCGCTTCAGGACCGCCGGTGGTGCCCAGGTCGAAACGGTACTTGCCGTTGACGATCATGGTCGGAACGCCTTGCACGCCATAAGCCACGGCGAGTTTCTTGGCGGCTTCGATCTGGCCCTTGATGGCGAAGGAATTGAAGGTGGCCAGGAACTTGTCCTTGTCGACACCTTGGGTCGCGACGAAGTCAGCCATGTCCTCAGGCTTGGTCAGGCGCTTGCCTTGTTTCTGGATCGCCTCGAAGACAGCGTTGTGAACCTTGTGCTCGACACCCATGGCTTCCAGGGTCAGGAACAGTTGGCCGTGGGCATCCCATGGGCCGCCGAACATGGCAGGGATGCGTTTGAAGTTCACGTCCTTGGGCAGTTTCTCAACCCATGGGTTGATGGTTGGCTCGAAGGCGTAGCAATGCGGGCAGCCGTACCAGAACAGCTCCACCACTTCGATCTTGCCCGGCACCGAAACCGGCACGGGGTTGGCCAATTCCACGTAGGTTTTACCGGCTTCAAGCGGCACATCGGCGGCTTGTGCGGTCATGCCGAAGAGGCTGGCGGTGACGAGAGCGGCGCTGAGGATCAGATTACGCATGCTTTACTCCTGGACAAATAAAGTCGCCTCACGCGACCTTTGTTGTGACAGGTCTGCGCGGGCATGAGTTCGTTAGTGTAACGGCACCGGCCACAAAAAAGGGCGGCCTAGGCCACCCTTTTTATGCTTGCATCAACGGATTAATCGAGCGTTAACGCAGCCCTCGATCAGTGCAGACCCTGAATGTATTGGGAAACCGCTTCGATGTCCTTGTTGCTCAGCTTGGCGGCAATGCTCTGCATGATTTTGGTATCGCCGTCGTTGGTACGATTGCCTTCACGGAAGTCCGTCAGTTGCTTGGCGACGTACTGCGCATGCTGGCCACCCACATGCGGGAAGCCCGCAGCAGCGTTGCCCACGCCGTTAGGCGAGTGGCAACCGATGCAGGAAGGCATGCCTTTGTCGAGGTTGCCGCCACGGAACAGTTCTTCGCCACGGGCCACTTGCTTCGGATCAGCAGCTCCCACACTGCCTTTCTGGCTGGAAAAATAGGCCGCGATATCGGCCAGGTCCTGATCGCTGAGGTTGGTCAGCAAGCCGGTCATTTCCAGGACCGTGCGCTTGCCGTCCTTGATGTCGTGCATCTGCTTGGTCAGGTAACGCTCACCCTGGCCGGCCAGTTTAGGGAAGTTCGGCGCCGGGCTATTACCATCCGGTCCATGGCAAGCACCACACACGGCGGCTTTCGCCTGACCCGCAGCAGCGTCGCCTGCAGCATGGGCAACACCGGTGATGCCCAAGGTCAACAGCAGACTCACGATCAGTTTGTTCATCAGCTAATCCAACTACGGCTAAGGGTTTAAGAGTTATCTAACCGGGTTTACTCACCATCCACTCAATGATGGCCTGGTAATCCTCGGTACTGCAGTCCATGCACAAACCACGCGGCGGCATTGCCTTGAAACCCTGGGTCACGTGTTGCACCAGCGTGTCCATGCCTTGCGCCAGTCTGGGCGCCCAGGCTGCCTGGTCACCCCGCTTCGGGGCGTTCGGCAGTTGGCCGGCATGGCAAGCCACGCAAACTCGGTTGTACACCGCTTCCGGTTCCTGTGTAGCCTGAGCGCCGTAAAGCGGCATCAAGACACCGACAGCAAGCAACCATCTGGTCATACATCGACCTTTTCAGGGTTTGGGAGCGTTTTGCGTTCTAATGCGCAATAAAGGTCTATCGCTCCCGTGAACTTCATCCTTCGCTGGGACAAAGCACACACAAAATCTGCGGCATTATATACTGGCGCTACTGAAACGGAAACGACACCGCTTGCCGCACCCTTTTTCGGCACCGCCCATATCGGAAATCTCATGCAACTCAAGAACCCCATCCTCGGCCTGTGCCAACAGTCCACCTTCATGCTCAGCGCCGCCAAAGTGGACCAATGCCCCGATGACGAGGGCTTTGAAGTCGCCTTTGCCGGCCGTTCCAACGCGGGCAAATCCAGCGCCCTGAACACCTTGACCCATGCCAGCCTGGCGCGCACCTCGAAAACCCCGGGCCGCACGCAGTTGCTCAACTTCTTCAAGCTAGACGATGATCGGCGTCTGGTCGACCTTCCGGGCTACGGTTATGCAAAAGTACCTATCCCGCTGAAGCTGCACTGGCAGCGTCACCTCGAGGCTTACCTGGGTGGCCGGGAGAGTTTGAAGGGTTTGATTCTGATGATGGACATCCGTCATCCAATGACCGACTTCGACCTGCTGATGCTCGACTGGGCAGTCGCCAGCGGCATGCCGATGCATATCCTGCTGACCAAAGCCGACAAACTGACCTATGGCGCCGCCAAGAACACGCTGTTGAAGGTGCAGGCGGAAATCCGCAAAGGTTGGGGTGACACCATCACCATCCAGCTGTTCTCGGCGCCAAAGCGCCTGGGCCTGGAAGAAGCCTACACCGTGCTGGCCGACTGGATGGAATTGGCCGACAAGGGCGCAGAAACCGCGGAGTGACTTTTGCGCAGGCAAAAAAAACCCCGGACTTCGTATGGGGAGGGGAAGTTCGGGGTTCAAGCTCCGGACCGCTAGGGCGGGGTCCAGATATCTGCCAACACTTAACACAACATAGGAGCATTGAAGGGCTTCACCACCCATTCAGTAACTCTGAGTGGCATTTCATGAGTTAAGTTCCGGCAGGTACAAAAAACTATTTGCAATAAGCGACGGCGTTTTCGGGTCTAAAGCGTTCTGCCACCACCCTCGGCGGTGGCAGAACCGCGCTATCAGTGCGCTTCGTCCCAGTTATCACCCACGCCCACTTCCACCAGCAGCGGCACATCCAGCGTCGCCGCGTGGCTCATGTGCTGGCGGATCTCGTCACGCACTTGATCGACCAGATCCTCGCGAACCTCCAGCACCAGTTCATCGTGTACCTGCAGGATGACTTTGGCATCCAGGCCTGACGCGGTCAGCCAGTTATCCACCGCCACCATGGCTTTCTTGATGATATCCGCCGCCGTGCCCTGCATCGGCGCGTTGATCGCCGTGCGCTCGGCGCCTTTGCGCAGCGCCGGGTTCTTCGCGTTGATGTCCGGCAGGTACAGGCGGCGACCGAAGATCGTCTCGACATAACCCTGCTCGGCCGCCTGGGCGCGGGTGCGCTCCATATAGGCCAGCACGCCCGGATAGCGGGCGAAATAACGGTCGATATAGGCCTGGGACTGTTTACGATCGACACCGATCTGCTTGGCCAGGCCAAACGCGCTCATGCCGTAGATCAGGCCGAAGTTGATCGCCTTGGCGCTGCGACGCTGGTCGGTGGTGACCGCGCCCAGCTCCACGCCAAATACTTCGGCGGCGGTGGCCTTGTGTACGTCCAGGTCATTGCGGAAGGCGTGCAGCAAGCCTTCGTCCTTGGCCAGGTGCGCCATGATCCGCAGCTCGATCTGCGAGTAGTCCGCCGCCAGCAGCTTGTAGCCTTTTGGCGCGACGAACGCCTGACGAATCCGCCGGCCTTCAGCGGTGCGGATCGGAATGTTCTGCAGGTTCGGATCACTCGACGACAAACGCCCGGTGGCCGCCACCGCCTGGTGATACGAGGTATGGATGCGCCCGGTGCGCGGGTTGATCTGCTCAGGCAAGCGGTCGGTGTAGGTGCTTTTCAGCTTGCTCATGGAGCGGTACTGCATCAGCACCTTGGGCAGCGGGAAATCCTGCTCGGCCAGTTCGGCAAGCACCGCTTCGGCGGTCGACGCCTGGCCCTTGGCGGTCTTGCTGAGAACCGGGTGGCCGAGTTTTTCGTAGAGGATCGCGCCCAATTGCTTGGGCGAGCCCAGGTTGAATTCCTCACCGGCGATGGCAAATGCCTCACGCTCCAGCTCGACCATCTTCTCGCCCAGCTCAACGCTCTGCACGCCGAGCAACTTGGCATCCACCAGCGCGCCCTGGCGCTCGATACGCGCCAGCACCGGCACCAACGGCATCTCGATATCGGTCAGCACGCTGACCAGGCTGGGGATCGCCTGGAGTTTTTCGAACAAGGTCTGGTGCAGGCGCAGGGTGACGTCGGCATCTTCAGCCGCGTAAGGGCCGGCCTGTTCGAGGGAAATCTGGTCAAAGGTCAGCTGTTTGGCGCCTTTACCCGCAATATCCTGGAAGCTCACCGTGGTGTGACCCAGGTATTTCTGAGCCAGGCTGTCCATGTCATGCCGTGTGGCGGTGGAGTCGAGGACGTAGGATTCGAGCATGGTGTCGTAGGCAATGCCCTGCACCGTGATGCCACAATTCTGATCGCCACCGATGGCACAGTTGGCGAGGATATTCATATCGAACTTGGCGTGCTGGCCCACCTTGAGCTTGCTCGGGTCTTCGAGGATCGGCTTGAGCGCGCGCAGCACCGTGTCGCGGTCCAGCTGCTCCGGCACGCCCATGTAGGAATGGGTCAGCGGGATGTAGGCCGCTTCGTAGGGCTGCACCGCGAACGACAACCCAACCAGCTGCGCTTGCTGCGCATCGATGCCGGTGGTCTCGGTATCGAAGGCGAACAGCTTGGCCTCGCCGAGCTTCTTCAGCCACACATCGAAACGCGCCTGATCGAGGATGGTCTCGTACTTGAGCTCGGTGCTGACGACCGGCGCATTCTCGGCGACCGGAGCCGCCACCTCCAAGCCGGTGCGCTTGGCGTCGCGCTGCACTTCCTCGAACCAGCTTTTGAACTCCAGGAGGGTGTACAGCTCCAGGAGTTTTTCGCGATCCGGCTCGATCAGGTGCAGATCATCCAGGCCCACGTCCAGCGGCACGTCGATCTTGATCGTCGCCAGTTGATAGGAGAGGAAGGCCATGTCCTTATGCTCTTGCAGCTTGGCCGGCAGGGTCTTGGCCCCACGGATAGGCAGGCTCGGCACAATATCCAGATTTTCATACAGCTCTTTCAGGCCGCCATTGACGCCCACCAGCAAGCCAGAAGCGGTCTTCGGACCAATGCCCGGAACGCCAGGAATGTTGTCGGACGAATCGCCCATCAACGCCAGATAGTCGATAATCTGCTCCGGAGCGACGCCAAATTTCTCCTTTACGCCCTCCACATCCATGGCGCTACCGGTCATGGTGTTGACCAAGGTAATGTGCCCGTCCACCAGCTGCGCCATGTCTTTGTCGCCGGTCGAGATCACCACCGGGCGGTCCGCGGCTGCGCTGCTGCGGGCCAGGGTGCCGATCACGTCATCGGCTTCGACGCCTTCGACGCACAACAGCGGGAAACCCAGGGCGATCACGCTCTGGTGCAGGGGCTCGATCTGCAGGCGCATGTCGTCGGGCATGCTTGGGCGGTTGGCCTTGTATTCGGCGTACATTTCGTCGCGAAAGGTCCCACCCTTGGCGTCGAACACGACCGCGAACGGGCTGTCCGGGTACTGCTTGCGCAGGCTCTTGAGCATGTTCAACACGCCCTTGACCGCACCGGTCGGCAGGCCTTTGGAAGTGGTCAGCGGTGGCAGCGCGTGGAAGGCGCGGTACAGATATGAAGAACCGTCCACCAGGACGAGGGGGGCTTGGCTCATGAGCAGGATCAACCTTTTCGGCGGGTCAGGCGCTAGAATAGCCGGACCACAGACAACAAAGGGACAAGGTTATCATGCGCTCATTCAATCGCCTGCTGTTGACCGGCTTGTTTGCATTCGCTCCGATGGTTGCCATGGCGGCAGACAGTGCACCTCCGGGCGATCCGGAAGTTACCATTCGCACAGAGGGCGACAGAACCATTCAGGAGTACCGTCAAAACGGTTTCCTGTACGCAATCAAGATAACGAAGAAAGGCTTCCCACCATATTTCCTGGTGCGCGCAGACGGATCCGATGGGAACTACATCCGCTCTGACCAACCGGATATGCTGATCCCGTCATGGAAGATCTTCGAATGGAAATGATTTCTTAACTTCAATTGGCGCCGCACACCGCGGCGCCCGTACTGGCAGTTTTAACCATGTCTGTGTTCACCCCCCTGGCTCGGCCCGAGCTGGAAACCTTTCTTGCCCCTTACGGGCTCGGCCGCCTGCTTGATTTCCAGGGGATCGCCGCGGGTAGCGAAAACACCAATTTCTTCATCAGCCTGGAACAGGGTGAGTTCGTCCTGACCCTGGTCGAGCGCGGCCCGGTGCAGGAAATGCCGTTCTTCATCGAACTGCTCGACGTGCTCCACGACGCCGACTTGCCGGTGCCTTACGCCCTGCGCACCACCGACGGCGTGGCCCTGCGCGAATTGGCCGGCAAACCGGCGCTGCTGCAACCGCGCCTGGCCGGCAAGCACATCAAGGACGCCAATGCCCAGCACTGCGCCCAGGTCGGCGACCTGCTTGGCCATCTGCACCTGGCGACCCAGGGCGACAAGGTGCTGGAGCGCAAGACCGATCGCGGGCTGGACTGGATGCTCAGCGAAGGCGCGCAGTTGATTTCGCACCTGGACGCAGCGCCGCAACGCCTGCTGCGCGACGCGCTGGATGAGATCGAGGCCCACAAGGCGCAGATCCTCGCCCTGCCGCGCGCGAATATTCACGCAGATCTGTTTCGCGACAACGCGATGTTCGAAGGCACGCACCTGACGGGCTTGATCGACTTTTACAACGCCTGCTCGGGCCCGATGCTGTACGACGTGGCGATCGCCCTGAATGACTGGTGCTCGGACGCCGACGGCGTACTCGACGGCCAGCGCGCCCGCGCACTGCTCGGGGCTTATGCGGGGTTGCGCCCGTTTACCGCGAAAGAAGCCGAGTTGTGGCCGACGATGTTGCGCGTGGCGTGCGTGCGGTTCTGGTTGTCACGCCTGATCGCGGCGGAGTCGTTTGCCGGGCAGGATGTGTTGATTCATGACCCGGCGGAGTTCGAGCATCGGCTGGCGCAGCGCCAGCAGGTCGCGATCCAGCTGCCGTTCGCGCTCTAAAATGCGGGAGGGGGCTTCTTGCTCCCTCCTACAGACGTTATGCCTGGGCTTTCAGAGCGACTCCAGGCAGCCCGCCAAGTCATTGCCCAGCTTGTCCAGCACCTGTTCGTAACCTTGAGCGGAAGCCGGGGTGTACCCGCCCAACGCATCCAGCTCCGCCAATTTCACCGGCAAACCGGCCACCAGCGTTTCCGCCAGGCGCGGACGCAGCGGCGGCTCACTGAACACGCAGGTCTTGCCGACTTCCTGCAAACGTGTACGCATCGCCGCCACATGCTGGGCACCGGGCTGCACTTCGGCGGCCACGCTGAACACACCGGCGTGCTTGAGGCCGTAGGCCTCTTCGAAATAATCAAAGGCTTCGTGGAACACAAAGTAAGGCTTGTCGTGGATGCCGGCCATCCGCGCTTTCAAGCGCGCGTCCAACGCATCCAGTCGGCTCACGAACGCCTTCACGTTGAGCTGGTAACGCTCGGCATTGGCCGGGTCCGCGGCGCTGAGGTCGGCGCCCATGCGTGCGGCAATCACCCGGGCGTTGAGCGTCGACAACCACAGATGTGCATCCAAAGTGCCTGGGCGATGATCGTGGTCATGTTCGTCGGCATCGTCGGCGTGGGAATGGCTATCTTCGGCGAAACGGCGGAGTTTCATGCCCGGAAGATCCTGCACGGCCACCGTCGGCAGGCTGCGCCCCTTCAGGACGCGGGGCAGGAAGCCTTCCATGTCCGGGCCGATCCAATACAGCAGGTCTACCGACTGCACGCGCCGCACGTCGGATGGGCGCAACGCATAGTTATGCGGCGAGGCCCCCGGCGGCAACAACACCTCGGGAACCGCCACGCCGTCCTGCACAGCCGCGGCAATCAACTGCAGCGGCTTGATGCTGGTCAGCACCTTGACCTCCGCCTGAGCGGCACCCGCGGTGAGCAAACTGGCGACAAATACGACAAAAACGGGAAAAAGTCGGGACACGATGACCACTCAATGGCGTAGGAACGGGTAACATAATAACGTCTCTATCAAATATCTGTCGCCGCTCATGCCTATAACACCGCTTGCCAGCCGTCCCCACGACCACTCTCACTGCGTGCATACCGCGCTGTCGGAGGCCGACACCCTCTGCGCACGGCAGGGCCTGCGCCTGACCGCCCTGCGTCGGCGCGTGCTGGAACTGGTCTGGCAGAGCCACAAGCCGCTGGGCGCCTACGACATCCTCGGCGTGCTCAGCGAGCAGGACGGTCGCCGCGCCGCGCCGCCCACGGTGTACCGCGCGCTGGATTTCCTGCTGGACAACGGCCTGGTACACCGCATCGCGTCACTCAACGCCTTCGTCGGCTGCAACCACCCGGAACACGCGCACCAGGGGCAGTTCCTGATCTGTCGCAAGTGCCACGCCGCCATCGAGCTTGAGCAAAGCAGCATCAGCGACGCCATCATCCAGAGCGCCGCCGACGTCGGCTTCAAGGTGGAAGGGCAAACCGTCGAAGTCGTCGGACTCTGCGCCGGTTGCCAGGGGGCTTGATGAGCAACGCGTTAATCCGCCTGGAGCAGGTCGGGGTCACGTTCGCCGGGCAAAACGTGCTGGATAACATCGTGCTGAGCGTCGAACCGGGGCAGATCGTCACGCTGATCGGCCCCAATGGCGCCGGCAAGACCACCCTGGTGCGCGCCGTACTCGGCCTGCTCAAGCCCGACACCGGCAGTGTGTGGCGCAAGCCCAAGCTGCGTGTCGGTTATATGCCGCAAAAACTCTTCGTGGACCCGACGCTGCCCTTGTCGGTGCTGCGCTTCCTGCGCCTGGTGCCGGGCGTGGACCGCGCCCGCGCGCAAGCCGCGCTCAAGGAAGTCGGTGCCGAACAGGTCATCGACAGCCCGGTGCAAAGCATCTCCGGCGGTGAAATGCAGCGCGTGTTGCTGGCCCGCGCCCTGTTGCGCGAGCCGGAACTGCTGGTGCTCGACGAACCGGTGCAGGGCGTCGACGTCGCCGGCCAGGCCGAGTTGTACAGCTTGATCACCCGCCTGCGCGACCGCCTTGGCTGCGGCGTGCTGATGGTCTCCCACGACCTGCACCTGGTGATGAGCACCACCGACCAAGTGGTGTGCCTCAACCGCCACGTGTGCTGCTCCGGCCATCCGGAGCAAGTCAGCGGCGACCCGGCGTTCGTCGAGCTGTTCGGCAAGAACGCGCAGAGCCTGGCGATTTATCACCACCATCACGATCACGCCCATGACCTGCATGGCGCCGTGGTCGACGATCCCGCCACACCCCACACTCACGTTCATGGAGATAGCTGCAAGCATGGCTGATTTTCTGCTCTACGCCCTGCTGGCAGGCTTGGCTCTGGCGCTGGTGGCGGGCCCGCTGGGCTCGTTCGTGGTCTGGCGGCGCATGGCCTATTTCGGCGACACCTTGTCCCACGCCGCATTGCTGGGCGTGGCCCTGGGCTTTCTGCTGGATGTGAGCCCGGCCATCGCCGTGACCGTCGGCTGCCTGCTGCTGGCGGTGCTGCTGGTGACCCTGCAACAGCGCCAGCCGCTGGCCTCCGACACGTTGCTGGGCATCCTGGCGCCCAGCACTCTGTCCCTGGGCCTGGTGGTGCTGAGCTTCATGCATGAAGTACGCATCGACCTGATGGCTTACCTGTTCGGCGACCTGCTGGCGATCAGCCCCACGGACCTTGCGTGGATTCTCGGCGGCAGCGCTGCCGTGCTGGTGCTGCTGGTGACGCTGTGGCGCCCGCTGCTGGCAATCACCGTGCATGAAGAACTGGCCACGGTGGAAGGCTTGCCCGTGCCCGCGCTGCGCATGACCTTGATGTTGTTGATCGCCGTGGTGATCGCTGTCGCGATGAAGATTGTCGGCGTATTGTTGATTACGTCACTGCTGATCATTCCCGCAGCCGCCGCCCAGCGCCACGCCCGCTCGCCGGAACAGATGGCGATCGGCGCCAGCGTACTGGGGATGCTGGCAGTGTGTGGGGGCCTGGCGCTGTCCTGGTTCAAGGACACGCCGGCAGGGCCGTCGATTGTGGTCACGGCGGCCGCCCTGTTTCTGCTGAGTTTTGTCCTGCCCCGTCGAGGGGTGTAGACTTGCTCGCTTTTTGCGCAAATAGAGAGTCGCAGGAATGAAGCCGTTCACCTCCCGTTATCTGCTCCTTGCCGCATTTTCCCTGCTGCTGGGCGCTTGTCAAAGTACCCCGCCCGCCGCCCCCGAGGCCCCGGACGCACGCGCTGTCGCCATCGCGCAACTGGAGCAAAACCTGGCCAGCAGCGAGCTGGCCACCGCCGAAGACCAACTGGCCGCGCTGCAAGCCCAGTCGCCCAACGATCCGGCGCTCGAGGCTTACCAGCGTCAACTGGCCGAGGCCTACCTGCAACGCAGTCAGATCGTGTTGCAAAAAGGTGATGTCAACGCCGCCGCTACCGCCCTCAGCCGCGCCCGCGCATTGATGCCCAAGGCTCCGGCGCTGACCGGTGGCGTCAACAGCGCCATCACCCACGCGCGCAAAGCCGAGCTGGACAAAGCCGAGGCCGCCCTCAAGGCCGCCGAAACCAAGCCCGTCGCCAAGGTCATCGACCCGGCCGCGCAGAGCACCACCGTGGCGCTGAACCTCACAGACATCGAAGAGCTGCGCCATCAGCTGGATGCCATCGCCACCGACGTGGTGAATTACCAGTGCGATGTGACCATCCAGGCACCGCGCACCCAGGATTACCCGTGGCTGGCGACCTTGCTGAGCAAACGGGTCAAGCGCATTGATTCGGGCTACGACCTGACGATTCACCGGCAGATCCTGAAGACTATTCCGGCGCAGGTTGTGCTGATTCCGCGCAAGGCGGAATAAAGCCATCGGGGGCAAGCCCCCTCCCACATTTTGAACGGTGAATACATTCAAAGTGTGGGAGGGGGCTTGCCCCCGATGGCAATCTAACCAACAACAGATGACTTAAGCCGGAACCGCCTTGGCCTTCGGCTCACGCTCCCAGACCCGATGCTGGGCAATCGCTTTAAAGAACGCCTTGAACGCCTTGGTATCCGCCCCCACGATCAACCCCGCATCCGCCTCGAGCTTGAGCAGGTCGAGCAAGGGCTGCGCGTCACTGGCCACGGCAATCGCCTTCAGGTGCTTGTAGGCCTCCAGCAGGTAGTGCAACGCCACACCGTCCCCACTCAACGCCTTGATCGACGCCTTACCGCCGGGCACGAACACCGCATCAAACGCAATCGAGGGCAGGCCTGCCATCGACGCATCCACCGCCAGATGCTTGCCATCGGCCGTGGTGACCGGCGCCGAGGTCGGCCCGAGCAACTTGGCGTGTGCGCCCTCGGCTTGCAGCGCTTTCTTCAATGCAGCAATTGCCGCGCCGTCGACACCATCGGCCGCCAGAATCGCCACTTTGCGCGTTTTGATATCGCCCGACAGCAGGTTCACCTGGCTCAACGCCGGCGACGCTTTCACCGACGCCTTGCGCGGCGGCACCGTGCCTTTGGTCGGTGCGGGCAGACCCAGGTTCTGTGCAACGCGCCTGGCCAGTTCCAGGTCGATGTTGGCCAGAATCTCATTGACCTGACGGGCACGGATAACCTCGCGCTCCACCTTGCCCAACTCAAAACTGTAGGCCGCAATGATGTGCTCTTTCTCATGGTGGCTCATGCTGTTAAAAAACAGCGTGGCCTGGGAGAAGTGATCGCCAAACGACTCACTGCGCTCGCGCACCTTGTTGGCATCGACGCGCTCGTAATAGGTTTCGAAACCACCCTCCTGAGCCGCGGGCGGCGTTTCTTTCGGCCAACCGCCATCGATCGAATTCGGCTCATACGCAGCCCGGCCCTTATCGATCACAGTGCGATGCTGGGCAATCCCGCTGACCATTATGGAAAGGCACTACAGGCCGATTGATCGGCAGCTCATGAAAGTTCGGCCCACCGAGTCGGCTGATCTGGGTATCCGTGTAGGAAAACAGGCGGCCTTGCAGTAGCGGGTCGTTGGTGAAGTCGATACCCGGCACGATATGGCCAGGGCAAAAGGCGACTTGCTCGACTTCGGCAAAGAAGTTGTCGGGGTTGCGGTTAAGCACCATCTTGCCCAGCGGCGTAATCGGCACCAACTCTTCGGGGATGATCTTGGTCGGATCGAGCAGGTCGAAGTCGAACTTATGCTCGTCTTCTTGCGCAACGATCTGTACACCCAACTCCCACTCAGGGTAGTCACCGCCCTCAATCGCTTCCCACAGATCGCGACGGTGGTAATCGGTATCTTTACCGGCAAGCTTTTGCGCTTCGTCCCACACCAGGGAACAGGTGCCGACTGTTGGATGCCAGTGGAATTTCACGAAGCTCGATTTACCTTCGGTATTGATCAAGCGAAAGGTGTGAATACCGAACCCCTGCATGGCACGCAGGCTTTTCGGAATAGCCCGGTCAGACATGGCCCAGATCACCATGTGCGCCGATTCCGGCTGCAGCGAGACAAAATCCCAGAACGTATCGTGGGCCGAGCCTCCGGTAGGCATTTCATTGTGCGGCTCAGGCTTTACCGCATGCACAAAGTCAGGAAACTTGATCGCATCCTGAATGAAAAATACCGGCATGTTGTTGCCCACCAGGTCGAAGTTGCCTTCCTCGGTGAAGAACTTCACGGCAAAACCGCGCACGTCGCGCACCGTATCGCCCGAACCACGCGGGCCTTGCACGGTGGAAAAACGCACGAACACCGGGGTTTTATGCTCGGGGTTACGCAGGAAACCGGCCTTGCTCAGCGCCGAATGGTTCTCATAGGTCTGAAAATAGCCATGCGCGCCCGTACCGCGCGCATGCACGATGCGCTCCGGGATACGTTCATGGTCAAAATGCGTGATTTTTTCACGCATGATGAAGTCTTCCAGCAGCGAGGGGCCGCGGGCACCGACTTTCAAGGTGTTCTGGTTATCGGAAATCTTCACGCCTTGGTTGGTACGCAGTGCCTGGCCGGTCGCGTCGCTACGGAATGCCTCCAGGGCCTGCAGCTTGGCGTTGGTGTTGCCACGGTCCAGGGTATCGGTGCCCGCCAGTTCACTCTTCGGCGGGATGGCTGGCTTGTGGGTACTCATCAGACAAAACTCCTTATTCAAAGTGGCCAGAGCGGTCCCCGGCTCGTTTGAGCAAAACCCCAGGCACGGCACCCGGGAAATCGAGTTGCTGAAGTAGTGACTGACACGAATTTGCACCGTTCCTTTTTTATGACCTTTGATCGCGTTATTGCCAAATCACTGGTTGAATGCGAAATAAATGCTAAGAACCGCTATACGGACAGGCTAAAATGCGCGCCCGGCTAACCGCTGATCCCTTTTCCATGCGCCCCACAAGGTTCGCTACGTGATCGAGTTTCATAACGTCCATAAAACCTACCGCGTCGCCGGTAAGGAAATCCCCGCGCTTCACCCCACCAACCTGCGCGTCGAGAACGGCCAGGTGTTTGGTCTGATTGGCCACTCCGGTGCGGGAAAAAGTACCTTGTTGCGCCTGATCAATCGCCTCGAGCAACCCAGCGGCGGCCAGATCAACGTCGATGGCGAAGAAGTCACGGCCCTGGATGCCAACGGCCTGCGCCGTTTCCGTCAGCAGGTCGGGATGATTTTCCAGCACTTCAACCTGCTGGCCTCCAAGACCGTCGCCGACAACGTGGCGCTGCCGCTGACACTGGCCGGCGAATTGTCGCGCAAGGCCATCGACCAGCGCGTCGCCGAACTGCTGGCGCGTGTCGGCCTGTCGGACCACGCCAAGAAGTACCCGGCGCAACTGTCCGGCGGTCAGAAGCAGCGCGTCGGCATTGCCCGCGCCCTGGCGACCAAGCCGAAAATCCTGCTGTGCGACGAAGCCACCAGCGCCCTTGACCCGCAGACCACCGCCTCGGTGTTGCAACTGCTGGCCGAGATCAACCGCGAGTTGAAGCTCACCATCGTACTGATCACCCACGAAATGGACGTGATCCGCCGCGTATGCGACCAGGTGGCCGTGATGGATGCCGGCGTGATCGTCGAGCAAGGCTCGGTGGCCGACGTGTTCCTGCACCCCAAGCACCCGACCACCAAGCGCTTTGTCCAGGAAGCCGATCAGGTCGACGAAAGCGAGCAGCGCGATGACTTCGCCCATGTACCGGGTCGCATCGTGCGCCTGACGTTCCAGGGCGAAGCGACCTACGCACCGCTGTTGGGTAACATCGCCCGCGAAACGGGTGTGGACTACAGCATCCTCGCCGGGCGTATCGACCGCATCAAAGACATCCCCTACGGGCAACTGACCCTCGCCATCACCGGCGGTGACATGGAAGCGGCCTTTGCCCGCTTCACCGCCGCCGACGTCCACATGGAGGTGCTGCGCTAATGGAAGTCCTGATGAGTTTCTTCGCCAATATCGACTGGTCCGAAATCTGGCTCGCCACCGGCGACACCATGACCATGCTGTTCGGTTCGCTGTTCTTCACCGTGCTGCTCGGCTTGCCCTTGGGCGTGCTGCTGTTTCTGTGCAGCCCGCGCCAGCTGTTCGAGCAAAAAGGCCTGTACGCGTTGCTGTCGCTGAGCGTGAACATCCTGCGCTCGCTGCCGTTCATCATCCTGTTGATCGTGATGATCCCGTTCACCGTGCTGATCACCGGCACTTCGCTGGGTGTGGCCGGTGCGATTCCGCCGCTGGTCGTGGGCGCAACGCCGTTCTTTGCGCGCCTGGTGGAGACCGCGCTGCGTGAAGTGGACCGCGGCATCATCGAAGCCACCCAGTCCATGGGGGCCAGCACGCGCCAGATCATCACCCATGCTTTATTGCCTGAAGCCCGCCCCGGCATTTTCGCGGCGATTACGGTGACGGCGATTACACTGGTGTCCTACACCGCCATGGCCGGCGTCGTCGGTGCCGGCGGCCTGGGCGACCTGGCCATCCGTTTCGGCTACCAGCGCTTCCAGACCGATGTGATGGTCGTCACGGTGGTGCTGTTGTTGATCCTGGTGCAAATTCTGCAAACCGTCGGCGACAAGCTGGTGGTGCATTTTTCTCGAAAATAACGACTATTGCCGGCTATACGCCGATAAATGCCCGAACAAGGAGCTTGCTGGATGAAAAAACTACTGGTTGCTTTCGCCGCCGTCGCCGCGTTTTCGGCCCACGCCGAGACCATCACGGTTGCCGCCTCGCCGGTGCCCCACGCGGAAATCCTCGAATTCGTGAAGCCGGCACTCGCCAAAGAGGGCGTGGACTTGCAGGTCAAAGTCTTCACCGACTACGTGCAGCCCAACGTACAAGTGGCCGAAAAGCGCCTGGACGCCAACTTCTTCCAGCACCAGCCGTACCTGGATGAGTTCAACAAAGCCAAGGGCACGCACCTGGTGAGCGTCGGCGCGGTCCACCTCGAACCCCTGGGCGCTTACTCCAGCAAGTACAAGACCCTGGCCGACCTGCCTGACGGCGCCAACGTCGTGATCCCGAACGACGCCACCAACGGCGGCCGTGCGCTGTTGCTGCTGGCCAAGCACAACCTGATCACCCTGAAGGACCCGACCAACATCCTGTCGACCATCAAGGACATCACCGCCAACCCGAAAAAACTCAAGTTCCGCGAACTGGAAGCCGCCACGTTGCCGCGCGTGCTGACCCAGGTCGACCTGGCGCTGATCAACACCAACTACGCGCTGGAAGCCAAACTGGACCCGTCCAAGGACGCTCTGGTCATCGAAGGCAGCGACTCGCCTTACGTGAACATCCTGGTGACCCGCGAAGACAACAAAGACTCGGACGCCGTGAAGAAGCTGGTCGCAGCCCTGCACACGCCTGAAGTGAAGAAGTTCATCGAAGAGAAGTACAAAGGCGCGATCAAGCCGGCGTTCTGATCCGACTCGCTCCCCAACACACCGCAGATCAAACAATGTGGGAGGGGGCTTGCTCCCGATAGCGGCAGTTCAGTCGATGCATACGTTGACTGACCCACCGCTATCGGGAGCAAGCCCCCTCCCACCTGTGTTTTGTGTTGCCTGTTATTTGCGCTGCAACAGCCCTGGCAACTGCGCCACCAGCTTCTGGTTGTTCAGCGGCGCACGAATGAACCCACGCTGGGTGCCATCCGGACCGATCAGCGCGAGGTTGCCGCTGTGGTCGACCGTGTAGTTCGGCTTGGTCGTGTCCGCCGGAATGAACGGGATGCTCACCGCGTTCGACACCTTCTGCACATCGTCCACATTCGCGCCGGTCAGGCCTTCGAATTGCGGGTCGAAATAGCCCAGGTATTGCTTGAGCTGAGTCGGCGTGTCGCGGTTCGGGTCGACGCTGACCAGGATCACCTGCAACTTATCCACAGCCTCTTTGGGCAACTCGCTCTTGATCTGGCGCAGTTGGGCGAGGGTGGTGGGGCAGATGTCCGGGCAGAAGGTGTAGCCGAAGAACAGCAGGCTCCACTTACCCTTCAACTCGTTGACCAGCACCGGCTGGCCGTCCTGGTTGGTCATGGTCACCGGCGGCAATTGGCGGCTTTGCGGCAGCAGGATGATGCCGGCATCGATCAAGGCGGTCGGGTCGCCCTGGCCCTTGCCCGAGAGCACTTTGTTGACGGTCAGGCCCATGATCAACGCGACAATGGCCACCAGAATGAAGACAGTTTTTTGAGTTCGGGTCATAGGTTCAACAGTAAGTAGTGGTCTACAAGCAGGGCGATAAACAGCAGGAACAGGTACCAGATAGAGTACTTGAACGTGTTGATCGCCGCGTGCGGCTGAGCGCCACGGTACAGCACCCAGGCCCATTGCAGAAAGCGTGCACCCAACACCAGCGCAGATCCGAGGTACAGCAGGCCGCTCATATGGATGACGTAGGGCATCAGGCTCACCGCCAGCAGGACGCAGGTGTAGAGCAGGATATGCACCTTGGTGTAGTGCTCGCCATGGGTGACCGGCAGCATCGGAATATCGGCCTTGGCGTATTCCTCCTTGCGGTGAATGGCCAGGGCCCAGAAGTGCGGCGGGGTCCAGGCGAAGATGATCAGCACCAGCAGCAGCGGCTCGGCGCTGACATGCCCGGTGACCGCAACCCAGCCCAACAGCGGCGGCGCCGCGCCAGCCAGGCCACCGATGACGATGTTCTGCGGCGTCGCGCGCTTGAGAAAGCCGGTGTAGATCACCGCATAACCGAGCAACGAAGCCAGCGTCAGCCAGGCCGCCAGCGGGTTGGTGAACGCCAGCAGCAGCGCCAACCCGGCAACAGCCAGAAACAAAGCAAAGGCCAGCGCCGCCCCGGGCGATACACGCCCTTGAGCGATCGGGCGCTTTTGCGTGCGCGCCATCAGCGTATCAATGCGCCGATCGACGACGTGGTTGACCACCGCCGCGCCACCGGCACACAGGGCGATCCCCAGGTTGCCGAAGATCAGCACCGCCCACGGCACCCCGGCGCGGGTGGCGAGGAACATGCCCACCAGCGAGGTGATGAGCATCAGCACCACCACTTTCGGCTTGGTCAGCTCCAGGTAGTCACGCCAGATCGCCTGGCCGTGACGCGCGCCGATCAAGGTCGCCATGGCATCTCTCCTTTGAGGGTGATAAGGCCCGATACGTGTTTACGCGGGCTGAAGCGCCAGCCGAACGGCATCTGGCGGCGCACCCGGACCAGGCTGGTACGGGCGTGGTAATTGACCAGTACCAGGGTCAGCAACAAGGCTGCGCCACCGGCGTTGTGACCGACCGCCACCGGCAGCGGCAGGTGGAAATACACGTTGCTCAGGCCCAGGCCGATCTGTGCCGCCAGGGCGATCAGCAGCAGGCCCGCGAGCCGGGTCATACCCACCGCGCGCAGCTGCCAGGCCAGGCCCAGCAATACCAGGGTGACCAGCAGCGCGCCGATGCGGTGGGTCAGGTGAATGGCCGTGCGCGCGTCGCTGTCGAGCTGGCCGCCGAGGTAATTGGGGCCGATGTGCTGGGTCAGGTGGAAGCCATTGGCAAAGTCCGCCGCCGGCCACCACTGGCCATGGCAGGTGGGCAAATCGATACAGGCCACCGCCGCGTAGTTGGAACTCACCCAGCCGCCCAGTGCGATCTGGCCGATCACCAGCACCAGGCCGGCGGTGGCCCAATATTGCAGGCGCTTGGGCACGATCAGCGCGGGCAGCACGCCGGACAGGCGCAGGGTCAGCAGAAACAACAGGCTCAAGGTCGCAAAGCCGCCCAACAGATGCCCGGTCACCACTTGCGGCCAGAGCTTGAGCGTCACCGTCCACATACCGAACGCCGCCTGGGCGAACACCACCGCCAACAGGAACAGCGGCAACTTCACCGGCTGGCCGGGGTCGCGCCGATGCCGCCACGAGCGCGCCGCCAGCAGCACGATCAGCAGGCCCAGGGTGCCGGCAAAGTAACGATGGACCATCTCGCTCCAGCCTTTGTCGGCCTCCACCGGCGTGTCCGGGAAATGCAACTCGGCATGGGCCAACTGGGCATCGCTTTGCGGCACGCTGATAAAGCCGTAGCACCCTGGCCAATCCGGACAACCCAGGCCGGCGTGGGTCAGGCGCGTATAGGCGCCGAGCAATACGACAATCAGCGCCAGCAAGGTGGCAAACAGCGCGAGGCGAAATCCAGGTTTGGCCATGACGATGCCCTTATCCGATGTTCGACAGTTTCAGCAGGTGGCGCAGGTCGTTGAGCAAGTCCTTGCCCTTGACCGTCGTGTCGTAGCGCAGCACCAGGTTGCCGTGGGGATCGACGATCCACAGTTGCGCCTCGCCCGGTGCGGCAGCGGCTTTGCCGAAGGTCGTCAAGTCCAGCGGGTAGCGTTGCAATTGCGGGTATTCGGCCTTGAGCCTGGCCTCGTAATCGGCGCCGACCGGCTGCGCACTGGCCAGGGCATGACTGGCCCGGGACGCATCGCGGCCGAGGCCGATCTGCAGCTGCCGCGCCAGGTACACCAGTTGCCGGCACTCGGCGGCGCAGGCGCTGGGCGCGGTGACGAGCAACTGCCAGCGCTGTTCGTCCGCCTGCACGCCGATATCGGCGCGGGTCTGGCCGTTGCCGATCAGTTCGCCGTGGTAACTGCGACTGTCCGGCACCCAGAACTGCAGCTTGTACATAAAGGTGGCGAGCGCCATCGGGCCGACCACCATCAGCAGGATCAGGATCAGCTGCCAGCGGCCTTTGCGCCGGTCGGGCGTCGCTGGCGCATCAGACATGTTGAGTGGATTCATGGCCGCTCCCATGGTGCTTCTCCTTTGCGTTGTGCCATCCGAGGTAGAGGTAAAGGCTGAGCAGCGCCAGCGCCATGGCGAACCATTGCACCGCATAGGCCAGGTGTTTTTCCGGGCCCATGGCAACGATGGGCCAGGTGGTGTCGTAGGTGCCGGGGCCGGCTTCGGCGCGCAGTTCGTAGGCAAAACCGCTGCGCCCCAGCTCGGCCCACAGCGTGGCCGGATGCAGCGCGGTGAGCAGGCGCGGCCAGTGCGCGGTCGCCGGGTCGGCGTGCAACTGGAAGGTTTCGCCGGGCGCGACATACACCCAGGCGTCAAGATTCACCGGCTGTTCCGGCGTGCTGAAGACGGGCGGCGCGCGCCGATCCGGCCAGGGCAACCAGCCGCGATTGAGCAGCAGCCACAGGCCGCTGGCCTGGTCGTGAAACGGTTGCAGCAGCTCGACGCCGGCCTTGCCATTACGCATGCGGTTGTCGAGCAACACACTGTGCTCGCCGTCGAATTGACCGCGCAGATGCACGCGACGGAAGGCCGGATCAGCCATGCTGTCGAGTTGCGCACTGCCCACCGGCTCAGCGGCGCGGCGCTCGGCGTAGCTGTCCACCATCAGCTGTTTTTCATGGCCGCGCGACAGTTGCCAGAACCCCAGGCCCACCATCAGCGGCAGCAACACGAGCACCACCAACGTCGGCGCGATACCGGGGCGAAAGCGCTGGATGGCACTGGCTATACTGGATTTCATCGCCCCTCCCCTATAAGCCCTGGAGCCAGACCATGCTCAAAGCCGCCATTGCCCTGATGCTGATCGCGACCGTCGCGAGCCTGTTCAGTGGCTTGTTCTTTCTGGTCAAGGACGAGGGCCACTCCAACCGCCTCGTCACCGCCTTGACCGTGCGTGTCGTACTGGCCGTGATCACCGTGGCGTTGATCGCCTGGGGCTTTTTCAGCGGCCAGTTGGTGTCGCATGCGCCTTGGTAGCGCGCCTCACAGCACATACACGAAGAAAAACAGGCCGATCCAGACCACATCCACAAAGTGCCAATACCAACTGGCCGCCTCGAAACCGAACTGGTGCTCGGCATTGAAGTGCCCGCGCAAGATACGCATCAGCATCACGAACAAAATAATCGTGCCGATGGTCACGTGGGCCCCGTGAAAACCGGTGAGCATGAAGAAGGTCGCGCCGTACACGCCGGAGCCCAACGTCAGGCCCAGCTCTTTGTAGGCGTGGATGTATTCCTCTGCCTGGAACCCAAGAAACCCCAGGCCCAGCAGCACCGTGATCGCCAGCCAGAGCTTCAGCGCACCGCGATGGCCTTTGCGCAGCGCATGGTGGGCGATGGTGATGGTCACGCTGGAACTCACCAGCAGGATGGTGTTGACCAACGGCAGGCCCCACGGGCTGATGGTGCCTTCGGGCGCGGGAAACAGCTTGGGATCGGGGTTGTTGAGCAGCGGCCAGACAAACTCGAAATTCGGCCACAGCATATGCGCGATGCCTTTGGAGCCTTCGCCCGCCAACCACGGCGCCGACATATGCCGCACATAAAACAGCGCACCGAAGAACGCGATGAAGAACATCACTTCGGAAAAGATGAACCAGGTCATGCCCCAGCGGAACGAGCGGTCCATCTGCGCGCTGTACAACCCGGCACGGCTTTCCTTGATCACCGCGCCGAACCAGCCGAACAGCATGTAGGCCAGCAACAGGCCACCGACGAAAAAGATCCACGGCCCGTGGGATTCCGGGCGCGCAGCCTTCAGGTCGTTGAACCACACGCCCAGGCCATACACGGTGATCAGCAGGCCAACCGTGGCAATTATCGGCCATTTGCTTTGCGCTGGTACGTAGTACGTATCATGAGTCGACATGTATTCGCTCTCCTGATTGAGCGGGCAAACAGTAGCTAGCCGCCGCTATGGACAGCCACGGGCGGTTGGCGCGCGGTGATATCAAACAGCGTGTACGCCAGGGTCAAATGCTTCACATCCTTGGGCATGTCGCGATCGACAATGAAGCGCACCGGCATTTCGATGCGCTCACCGGGTTGCAGCACTTGCTGGGTGAAGCAAAAACACTCGGTCTTATGGAAGTACATCGCCGCTTCAGCCGGGGAAATGCTCGGGATCGCCTGGGCGGTCATCGGCTTATCGCTGGGGTTGTAGGCCACAAAAAGCATCTCGTTGACCGCGCCGGGGTTGACCACGATCTCATCGGCCTTGGAATGGAACTCCCAGACCATGTCGATGGCATTGGTGGACAGGAACTGCACCCGCACCTGCCGCGACGGATCGACGATCTGCTCGCCCTCATACTGCCCGGCCGTCTTGCCGTTGATGCCGAACGCCTTGCACATCACGTCGTAGATCGGCACCAGGGCAAAGCCGAAGGCGAACATCGCCAGCACCAGGATCAACAGGCGGGTGACCAGGCGCTTGAGTGGCACGGAGTCAGCCATGGCGATCACCCGACAGTGTGGGAGGGGATTTGTGGAAGCCGGTTCATTTGACCTCCGGTGGCGTGGTGAAGGTGTGGTACGGCGCGGGCGAGGGCACGCTCCACTCCAGGCCTTCAGCGCCGTCCCACGGCTTGGCCGGTGCTGGCGGGCCGCCGCGGATGCACTTGATCACGATAAACAGGAAGAAGATCTGCGTGGCACCGAACATGAACGCGCCGATGGACGAGACCATGTTGAAGTCGGCGAACTGCAGGTTGTAGTCCGGCACCCGACGCGGCATGCCGGCCAGCCCGACGAAGTGCATCGGGAAGAACGCCATGTTCATGCCCACGAAAGACAGCCAGAAGTGCAGCTTGCCCAGGGTTTCGTCGTACATGTGGCCGGTCCATTTCGGCAGCCAGTAGTAAGCCGAGGCGAAGATGCCGAAGATTGCGCCAGGCACCAGTACGTAATGGAAGTGCGCCACCACGAAGTAGGTGTCGTGGTACTGGAAGTCTGCCGGCGCGATGGCCAGCATCAAGCCGGAGAAACCGCCGATGGTGAACAGGATCACGAACGCCACCGCAAACAGCATCGGCGTCTCGAACGTCAGCGAGCCTTGCCACATGGTGCTGACCCAGTTGAACACCTTCACCCCCGTCGGGACGGCGATCAGCAGGGTGGCGTACATGAAGAACAACTCGCCCACCAGCGGAATGCCGACCACGAACATGTGGTGCGCCCACACGATGAACGACAGGAACGCGATACTCGCCGTGGCGTAGACCATCGAGGTGTAGCCAAACAGCGGTTTGCGCGAAAAGGTCGGGATGATCGAGCTGACGGCGCCGAAGGCCGGCAGGATCATGATGTACACCTCGGGATGGCCGAAGAACCAGAACACATGCTGGAACAACACCGGATCACCGCCGCCGGCGGCACTGAAGAAGCTGGTGCCGAAGTGGATGTCCATCAGCATCATCGTCACGCAGCCGGCCAGCACCGGCATCACCGCGATCAGCAGGAAGGCGGTGATCAGCCAGGTCCACACGAACAGCGGCATTTTCATCAGGGTCATGCCCGGTGCGCGCAGGTTGAGAATGGTGGCGACCACGTTGATCGCGCCCATGATCGAACTGATGCCCATCAGGTGGATGGCGAAGATGAAGAACGTCACGCTTTCCGGGGCGTAGGTGGTGGAGAGCGGGGCGTAGAAGGTCCAGCCGAAATTCGGCCCGCCGCCCGGGGTGAACAGGGTCGAGACCAGTAGCAGGAACGCCGCCGGCAGCAACCAGAAGCTGAAGTTGTTCATGCGCGGCAGGGCCATGTCCGGCGCGCCGATCATCAGCGGGATCATCCAGTTGGCCAGGCCGACGAACGCCGGCATCACCGCGCCGAACACCATGATCAAGCCGTGCATGGTGGTCATCTGGTTGAAGAACGCCGGCTCGACGATCTGCAGGCCGGGCTGGAACAGCTCGGCGCGGATCACCATGGCGAACGAGCCGCCGAGCAGGAACATGGTGAAGGCGAACCACAGGTACATCGTGCCGATGTCTTTGTGGTTGGTGGTCAGCACCCAGCGCATCAAACCCTTGGCGGGGCCGTGGGCATGGTCACTGGCGTGGCCATGGTCATCGATCACAGCGCTCATGGCCGTTCTCCTGCAAACGAGTGGGCGGGGCGGTTCAGCGCATTCGCAATGAAGTGAGTCATTTGCTTTCCGCCTGTTTCAGAGCCAGCACGTCTTTGGGCGTGACCATGTCGCCTTTGTTGTTGCCCCAGGCGTTGCGCTCGTAGGTCACCACCGCGGCGATATCCACTTCCGAGAGTTGCTTGCCGAAGGCGGCCATGGCGGTGCCGGGCTTGCCGAAGTAGACGCGGTGCAGGTGGTCTTCCTTGCTTCCGGTGGCGATCGGCGAGCCCTTGAGCGCCGGGAACATCGGCGGCAGGCCCTGGCCTTCGGCCTGGTGACAGGCCACACAGCTGGTGTGATAGACCTTGTCGCCACGGGCGACCAGTTCGTCCAGCGTCCACTCCTTGGAGGTCAGCTCCTTGAGCTGAGCGGCCTCAGCCTTGCGCTCGCCGAGCCAGGTGTCGTAGTCGGCCTTGGACTTGACCTCGACCACGATGGGCATGAAGCCGTGGTCCTTGCCGCACAGTTCGGCGCACTGGCCCCGGTAGATGCCGGGCTTCTCGATACGGGTCCAGGCCTCGTTGATGAAACCGGGGATGGCATCGCGCTTGACCGCAAAGGCCGGCACCCACCAGGAGTGGATCACGTCCGCGGCGGTCACCAGAAAACGCACCTTGGCGCCCACCGGCAGCACCAGCGGCTGGTCGACTTCCAGCAGGTAATGTTCGCCTTTGGTGGCCTTGTTGTGGATCTGCTCGGCGGGAGTGGCCAGGTTGCTGAAGAACTCCACATCCTGGCCGAGGTATTTGTAATGCCACTTCCACTGATAGCCGGTGATCTGGATATCGATGTCCGATTCCGTGCTGTCGTAGATGTTGATCAGGGTCTTGGTCGCCGGAATGGCCATCGCCACCAAGATCAGCAAGGGCACTACGGTCCAGAGGATTTCCACGGTGGTGCTTTCGTGGAACTTGGCGGCCACCTGGCCCGTAGACCGGCGGTGAAGGATCATCGACCAGAACATCGCGCCAAATACGACAATGCCGATCACTACACAGATCCAGAAAATGGTCATGTGCAGGTCGAACACGGCGTGACTGACTTCTGTCGCCCCTGGCGCCATATTCGTTGTCCAGGCGGCATGCGCCTGACCGAATACTGACCACAACAGGAGGCCCATCCAAACATGTGGATGTCGCGTCATTGCGGGTTCCCCTTATCGTTCTTGTTATCCCGCCGGTGTGCACCTGCGTCGAAGGGAGCGGCTTCCATACTGCTTACAACCGCTTAGCCTCACCTGCTTATGCAGTCTGGCGTCATCAGCTAATCGCGTACAAAACCGAGTATAGACAGCACCTGCCACCCCGCAATGTGCAGGGGCAAATGAGCTGAAACAGACGGACGGGGCCCATAAGACCGGGGGGCGGAATCGTTTATCCGACGAACGATGGCAATTCGATATAACAGCGGCGCATAACCATGAAATAATTATGACAAATGCGTCTTAGACGCTTGTATAAACGAACTACCTTGTCCTTTCCCTTTTCCTACGCCTGCTTCACTGGAGCTTTCATGAACACCGCCGCATTGCGCGAGCAGATTTCCCGTGCCCATCAACACGAAGCCAGCACCGGCCAACTGGCCCAGCAACTCGAGAAACAATTACCGCACCTGCATTCGGCCATTACCCTGGCGGAGGGTGATCGTAACCTCGTCATGACACGCTTTGTCACTGCCTACGTCGACCTCGTCCCAGACCTGCTGGACGCCGCCAACGACGTAGCCCGCGAGGCCGGTATCGAAAGCCAGGTCAAGCCGGTACTGAAGATTGCCGAGCAGTTTTTCCTGCAACCGCCAGCGATTCTGGCGGGCCATATCGGTCTCGACGGCCTGCTGGACGAGGCCTACCTGGCCCATCGCCTGGTCGAAGAGGTCAATGACCTGTATATCACGCATTTCGGCCAACCGTTGATTCCAGCGGACACCACCGTGGCCAATCTGATTGCCCATCAACTGATCGGTGAAACCTTTGCCAACCAGTTGGACGAAGCCGTACACCATGCGGTAGATAAAATGCTCAGCGAAGACAGCTTTGCGCTGGAATCGGTCGAGGCCTACCGCGAGCAGCTCAAAAGCCTGGCAACGGAAGCAGCGTGGAAGCGCTGGCCGTGCCTGTCGCGCAAGTTGGGCATTGAGTTGGAACTGGATCAGCAGGCCTGAATCTTCGACCTGACGCTAAACACATGCGGGAGAGGGCAAGCCCCCTCCCGCATTTTTGATCCGGTTCCGTCAGTTGGTAAACGGCGCCGAACCGATCCCCGTCGTGGTCCGCACCCGACCTTCCAAGCGACGCTTCAACCCCCGCGCCTCGATCACCAGCTTCGCGCCCTTGGCCGCATTGGCCCGACCCCACTCCTCCAGCAACTCCAGGCAAGAATGGTCGATGTAACTGAGGTTGTTCAGCGGTACATGCAGGGTGTTTCCCGCCGGCACCGTCGACAGCACCCGGGTTAATGCCGGCACTTTCAGAAAAGTCGCCGCGCCGCTCAAACGCAATTCCATTTCACCGTGGCCGGGCAAATCGATCAGGCTGATTTTCAGGCGCGAAGCCTTGAACGCCAGTTTCAGCAACGTCAGCCCGAAACCCACCAACACGCCGGTCAGCAGGTCGGTAAAGACGATCGCCAGCGCCGTGGCCGCGTAGGTAAACATCGGCATCCGCCCGTAGCGGCCCAACGCGCGGAACGCCTTGACGTCCACCAGCTTGATCCCGGTGTACACCAGAACGCCCGCCAGGCTCGCCACCGGAATGCTTTGCAGCACGCTCGACAGCAACAGCACGAACCCCAGCAGCCACACGCCATGGAACATCGCCGACAAGCGCGTGGTGGCGCCGGCCTGCACGTTGGCCGAGCTGCGCACGATCACACCCGTCATCGGCAAGGCGCCGACCAGGCCGCACAGCATGTTGCCCACGCCTTGCGCGGACAATTCCTTATCGAAGTCAGAACGCTGACCACTGTGCATGCGGTCGACTGCGGCGGCGGAGAGCAGGGTTTCGGCACTGGCGATAAACGCCACGGCGAACGCGGCGATCAACAATTGGGGATCGGCCAGGTTCAGCAAGTCGCTGGGGCGCAGCCAATCGATGGCGTCGGCGAGGTTTTCCGGCACCTCCACGCGCTTGACCTGCAACGCCAGTACCAGGCTGGCCAGCGTTGCCAGGCCCACACCCAACAAGGCGCCCGGCACAAACCGCAGCGGTTGCGGGCGGAACTTATCCCACAGGTACATCACCAACATGGTCGACAGCCCCAGCAAACCGGCCTGCCAGCCAAGGCCGCCGCCCAGGGTAGGCACCGCCGCTGCCAACGCGGCCGGGAAGCCCGCCAGGTTATCCAGCCCTGATGGCTGGGGCGCACCGTCGAGCATCACATGGACCTGCGACAGCACAATCAGCACGCCGATCCCCGCCAGCATGCCGTAGACCACCGCCGGCGCCGTGACACGGAACCAGCAGCCCAGGCGCAAACGCCCGGCCAGCAGTTGCAGCAAGCCGGCCAGCAGCAGGATCGGCCCGAGCATCGGCATGCCGTGCTGGCGCACCAGTTCGAACACCAACACCGCCAACCCCGCCGCCGGCCCGCTGACTTGCAACGGCGACCCCGCCATCCAGCCCACCACCAGGCCCCCGATGATGCCGGTGATCAGGCCCTTGGCCGGCGGCATGCCGGAAGCGATCGCGATCCCCATGCACAAGGGCAGGGCGACCAGAAACACTACCACGGAGGCCAGCAGCTCCCGAGGCAACACAGCTTTTAATTGAGCAGCACGCATGATGACTCTCCCGAGGCATTCGCCGGGCGCGGCAAAGCCTGGCTGCATCCATGGCAGCCACCGCTCTACCCGGCAGGGAAGTGTGTTAGAAGCGCGCTTTAGGCGTCGCGGAGGGGATTGGCTCGGTGCCGTTCAGCGGTCGAAACGCCGCCTTTTCCGCATCGTAGGCGCGGATTTCACTGGTCTCGATGTTGTAGATCCAGCCATGGATAAACAAATGACCATTGGCCATGCGCGAGGCCACGGACGGGTGGGTGCGCAAATGCTGCAACTGGGCGATGACGTTTTCTTCGGTCAGCATCTTCATGCTCTCGCCTTCATTGGCGCAGTCGCAGTTGTCGTGAACCATGGTCTTGGCGACTTCGGCGTGCCGCAGCCAGGCCTTGACCGTCGGCATCTTCTCCAGGCTCGCGGGGTTGAGCACCGCGCGCATCGCGCCGCAGTCGGAGTGCCCGCACACGATGATGTGCTGCACGCCCAGGGCAAGGACCGCGTATTCGATGGCCGTGGAAACACCGCCGTTCATCTGCCCGTAGGGGGGCACCACGTTGCCGACGTTACGGGTCACGAACAGGTCGCCGGGCGAGCTCTGGGTAATCAGCTCGGGCACGATGCGCGAGTCGGCGCAGGTGATGAACATCGCCCGAGGGTTCTGGGCCGTGGCGAGTTTCTTGAAGAGTTCTTCTTGCTGAGGGAAGACGTCGTGATGGAAATGCAAAAAGCCGTCAACGATGTGCTTTAGCGCTGCATCGGCGGACTCCGCCACTTGAGCGGCTGAAGCCGACGCAGCCAACGGCTGTTTATCCTTGTCACTCATGATTCATCCTCTTGATTAATGCAGGGGAGGGTTCAGGTCAATTCGACGCCGGGCCGATGGAATAGTTTTAGAACGCCGCAAAGCCGGGTGCCAACTCGTCAGTCACTCGCTGAACAAAGTAGCCGTCGAAACTTAACTCAAACTGAATCAACCGCTCTAGATCGCGGGTTTCAGTGATGTCAAAACGCGACCACCTCTACGATCACAGTGCGTATTTGCCCAATAGTCTACAACAACGCCATCTGCCTGCCCGGTGGGCAGAACGCCGTGCAATCCAGATTGAAGCCTTCCCGACGGTCGAGCCCAAGGCGCTTGATTGCCTTGCTGAAGCGCTGCGCCAGCAGATCGGCAAACGGCCCCTCTCCGCGCATACGCACGCCGAAGCGACTGTCATACACGCCCCCGCCCCGCACCTGGCGTACCAGGCTCATCACATGGGCGGCGCGCTGCGGGTAATGCGCCGCCAGCCACTCCTCGAACAGCGGCGCCACCTCCAGCGGCAGGCGCAGCATCATATACGCGGCACTTTGTGCACCGGCTGCATGGGCTTCGGTGAGCAGGCTCTCCAGCTCGCTGTCGTTGATCATCGGGATCATCGGCGAACACAGCACCCCCACCGGGATACCGGCCTCGCGCATCACCCGGATCGCCCGCAACCGCGCCTTGGGCGCCGCCGTGCGCGGCTCCAGGATGCGCTTGAGTTCGTCGTCGAGGCTGGTGAGGCTGATCATCACCGCCACCAGCCGCTGGCGCGCCAGTTCGGTGAGCAGGTCGAGATCGCGCAGGATCAGCGAGCCCTTGGTGATGATGGTCACCGGGTGCCGATAGCGCAGCAGCACTTCGAGGGTTTGCCGGGTGATCTTGTACTCGCGCTCGATCGGCTGGTACGGATCGGTGTTGGAACCCAGGTTGATCGGCGCACACACGTAGCCGGGCTTGGACAGTTGCTGTTCGAGCACGTCGGCGGCGTTGGTCTTGGCGATCAGCTTGGTTTCGAAATCCAGCCCCGGCGACAGGTCCCAATAGGCATGGCTGGGCCGCGCATAGCAGTAGATGCAGCCATGCTCACACCCGCGATAAGGATTGATCGAGCGATCGAACGGCAAGTCCGGCGAGTTGTTGCGCGTGATGATGGTCTTGGCCGTTTCGATACGCACTTCGGTGCCCTGGGTCGGCGGCACCTCCTGGTACCAGCCGTCGTCCTCGGCCACGCTGACGGTGGGCGCGAAACGATTGTGCAGGTTGGTCGCCGTGCCCCGGCCACGGGGCGGCAGAGGTGCAGACATGAAAACGCCCCTATACTGTTTTTATATACAGTATAGGGGCGCAAGCTGGATGACCAGTGCCGTTTGGCGGTCAGTGCGGTTGCGTGACTTGCCCCAGGTCGTCGCCTGACGTCGTGTGCATGTCATTCTTGCGCAGGTCGGCCACGTCACTGGCCTTCACCGCAGCACCTTTGTTACCCCAACTACCGCGCACGAAGCTGACGACATCCGCCACTTCCTGGTCCGACAGGCGCCAGGCAAACGCCGGCATGGTGAAGGTGGAAGGCGCAGTGTGGGTGGCCGGCAATGTGCCGCCGTTCAACACGATGTTGATCAGCGACGTGGCATCCGCCGTCTGCACCACCGGGTTGCCCGCCAGCGCCGGGAACACCCGCGTGTAGCCATGACCGTCGGTGCGATGGCAGGCGGCGCAGTTGTCGATATACACCGACGCGCCCGGCCGGCTGTCATCGCCTTTCCACAGCGCTTCGGCCACCTGCTTGTCGTACTGGTGCGGCGGGTTTTGAGGGTCCACCGCCGGCAGGCTCTTGAGGTAGCGGGCGATCGCGGTCAGGTCGTCCTGGGACATGTACTGCATGCTGTGGACGACCACATCGCTCATGCCGCCGAACACCGCGCTGCGATCACTGCGGCCGGTCTTGAGGAATTGCACCAGTTGCTCTTCGCTCCAACTGCCGAGGCCGTCCTTGTGGTCGCCACGCAGGCTTTTCGCGATCCAACCTTCCAGCGGCGCACTGCCGGACAAAAAAGCGCTGCCGTCGGCCGCACTCAAGGCTTTTTCCTGCATGGTCAGCGCCCGCGGCGTATGGCACGCGCCACAGTGGCCGAGGCCCTCGACCAAGTAAGCGCCACGGCTGATCACCGGATCGGCGCCCGCCACTTCCGGGGTATCCGCCACGGGCGGGGCAAACATCCAGCGCCACGCCGCCAACGGCCAACGCATGCTCAAAGGCCAGGGAATGTCACTGGCCCGGTTTTCCTGGGCGACCGGTTCCACGCCCTTCATGAAGTACGCATACAGCGCCTGCATGTCGCTTTCACTGACGCGGGCGTAAGACGGATAGGGCATCGCTGGGTAAAGCGTACTGCCACTCTTGACGACGCCATGGCGCACGGCCTTGTCGAAGTCCGCGAAACTGTAGGCGCCCAGGCCGGTCTTGTCCGGGGTGATGTTGGTGGAATAGATCACGCCGATGGGGGTCTCCATCGGCAGGCCGCCGGCGAACGGCTTGCCGCCCTTGGCAGTGTGGCAGGCGACGCAGTCGCCGGCGCGGGCCAGGTATTCGCCTTGCTTGATCAGGTCGGCGTCGGCGGCGCTCACCGAGCAGTTGCCGAGCAACGCCAGGGACGCCGCGAAGGAGGCGATAACACGTGCTTTCATGGTCATCGTTCCTTATGCCTGAACCAGTGGGCCGGGATTTTTCAGGTACTGCTCGCGAATCGCTCGCGCCGACCAGTAGGTCAACGCCGCCACCAGGCCGGTAGGGTTGTAACCTAGACCTTGTGGGAAAGCGGACGCGCCGGGGACAAACACGTTGTGTACATCCCAGCACTGCAGGTAGCGGTTCAACGCACTGGTTTTCGGGTCGATGCCCATGATCGCGCCGCCGTTGAGGTGGGTGGTCTGATAGGACGCGGTATTGAAATGCTCACCGACCTTCTTGCCCAGCACGGCAATGGCCTTGGGGTTCATCGCTTCGGCGATCTTGCCCATTTTCTCGACCATGAAGCGGTTCATCTTGATGTCGTTTTCCTGCCAGTCGAAGGTCATGCGCAGCAGCGGCAGGCCGTAGGCATCGTGGTACACCGGGTCCAGATCGAGGTAGTTACCGCGGTAGGATTGATGCGCGCCGTGGGCATCCATCGACACCTGATGGGTGTAGTAATCAGCGGTGGCACGCTTCCAGGCGCTGCCCCACGCCGGAGTACCGGGTGGGTTGGAGGTGCCGGCGATCGGCCGACTGCCGGCCTGGTTGACCCACATCGGCGAGCCCCCGACGAAGCCATGGGGCCCGTGGTCGAAGTTGTCGGCGTTGAAGTCATCGATGGCCACACCATTGCCGCCAGCACCGATAAAGTTGTTGGTGTGGGTGTCCTTGTCGAAGAAGGCCTTGATGGTCGCCATGTTCTGGTAGGCGAAGTTCTTGCCTACCACGCCTTCGCCGCTGATCGGGTCGTAGGGCTTGCCGATCCCCGACAGCAGCATCAAGCGCACGTTATGGAACTGGAACGCGCCGAGAATCACCAAATCGGCCGGCTGCTCGCATTCCCGCCCCTGGGCGTCGATATAGGTCACGCCGGTCGCCTTGCTCTTGGTGCTGTCGAGGTTGACCTTGAGTACGTGGGAATTCGGCCGCAGCTCGAAGTTCGGCACCTGGCGCAACGCTGGCAGGATGTTCACGTTCGGCGACGCCTTGGAGTACATGTAGCACACGTAGCCACTGCAAAAACCGCAGAAGTTGCACGGGCCCATCTGCGCGCCGTAGGGGTTGGTGTATGGCCCCGAGGTATTGGCTGATGGCAGGTTGTAGGGTTTGTAACCGACTGCCGTGGCTGCTTTCTGAAACAGCTGCGCCGACACCGTGTTCTTCTGCGCCTCCAACGGGAACGGGTTGGAACGATCCGGCGCATACGGGTTGCCGCCACGGCCTTCGCCGACCAACTGACCGTTGACGGTCCAGGCCTGGCCGGAGGTGCCGAAGACTTTTTCGGCGTAGTCGAAAAACGGCTCCAGCTCTTCATAGCTGACGCCGAAGTCCTGGATAGTCATGTCCTTGGGAATGAAATGTTTGCCGTAGCGCTCTTCGTAGTGGCTGCGCATGCGCAACTCGATAGGGTCGACGCGAAAATGCACACCCGACCAGTGCAGCCCCGCACCGCCGACGCCGTTGCCCGGCAAAAAGGCGCCGAGCTGACGGTTGGGCAGGGCGACGTCATTCACGCTATGGCGAATTGTCACCGTCTCCTTGGAGATGTCCTGGAAGAGTTTTTTACGCACGCTGTAGGTCAATTCGTCGATGACCTGGGGATAGTTGCCGTCCGGGTAAGTGTCCTGCATCGGGCCGCGCTCTAGCGCTACCACGTTGAGGCCCGCTTCCGTCAGTTCCTTGGCCATGATCGCGCCAGTCCAGCCGAAGCCGACGATCACCGCATCCACTTTTTTCATGATGGTCGCCACGTTTATGCCCTCTCGCCGCGAATGGAAACCGCCGGGAAGGGGTATTGCTCGTTGCGCTCCACCCAATCCATGAAGTCGGCGCGGGCGCCGGGGAAGCCGATCATGGTCCAGCCGACCAGGCCTTTATTGCCGCCGTGGATCGGATCGCAGAAGAAGCCTTCCTTGGTGTTTTGCAGCAGCAAATTGAAGAACATCTTCGGCGGCACCGCGTCGAAATGGGCACTCACCTCACTACCGCCAGCCTCCAGGCGGCGCAGCATGTCATCCTGGGTAGCGCTGTCTTGCGCAGCAAAAGCCTTGCCGTTGAACGCTTTCGACCAGGCATCCGTCGCGGCAATGCCCAGGCGATAGATGACCTTGGGTACCAACTTGCTCTGCCAGCCCATTTCCGGCGCGGCGTCGGCGTTGAACGGACCTTGCATGAACCACAGCGCGCCACTGGCGTAGGGCGTGTTCATCTGGCGGTCGATGTATTCCGCCGCACCGGCTTCCAGGGCGCCAGGGCCTTGGGCATCGGCGGGGATCAGGCGCGCCACGGCGGCGTTGATGAATGCCCATTCTTCGGCGCTGAAATAGCTCGGCTCATACGCCTTGTCGCTGACCGGCGGCGGAGCGGGGCTGGCTTGGGCCGGTGCGGGCGCGGCCATCAGCATCGAACCGCCAAGGCCGCTGCTGGCAACCGTGACCACCGGGATCAAGGTCAAGGATTTGCGCAAAAAGTCACGCCGGGGGTTGTCTTGATCTTGATCAGACATGGGTGTACCTCATCATGTGGTCACGGGTTTATCAGCCGCCTCTAGGAGCAGCTTGTGGTTTGGCAGCAGCAAGGTGGACCCCACCGATCCAAGCAGATAGAACGTAGCGGCAATCAATAGTTACAAATGATAGCAGGCTAAGTATAAAGAGAATCGATTCAGCGTCAAAACTGCACCATCGACGGTGATTCACATTTCTTTGACGCCCCCCTCACACCCCATTGACCGCGCCTGGCCGACTCTTGGCATCACCCGCCAACCCCCTATCGGTTACGTCGCCCATGTTCAATCATCAATGGCTACCGGCCCTCGGCCTTGCGTTCCTGGCACTGTTCACCAGCGCTCACACCTGGGCGGACGACAGCACATCCCTGCGTTCCCCCGAATGGGCGCAGCCGGTCGGCAATCAATACAACCTGCACCAGATGACGCCCACCCTCTACCGCAGCGCGCTGCCGGACAGCAATGCCGTGCCCCTGCTGGAAAAGCTCAAGGTCGGCACGGTGATCAACTTTCTGCCGGAGTCCGACGACAGCTGGCTAAAAAATTCTGATATCCGACAGATCCAGCTGATTTATCGCACAAATCATGTCGATGACGCTGACGTGCTGGCCGCACTGAGGGCGATCCGCGACTCCGAAGCCAACGGTGCAGTATTGATGCACTGCAAGCATGGCTCAGACCGCACCGGCCTGATGGCGGCGATGTATCGCGTGGTGGTTCAGGGCTGGAGCAAGGAAGAGGCGTTGAACGAAATGACCCTGGGCGGCTTCGGCAGCAGCAAGGGCTTCAAGGACGGCGTTCGCTACATGATGAAGGCCGATATCGACAAGTTGCGCACAGCCTTGGCCAATGGCGATTGCAGCACCAGCGCGTTTGCCCTGTGCTCGGTGAAAAGCTGGTTCAACACAGCCGGCAACAGCCATGTCGAACCTCAGAAAAGCACGCTGACGCTGACAACCCCCTGACAGGGTCTCAGTCTTTCTTCAGCTTGGGATTAGGAAAAAACTGTACCGACTGCACCGTCGGGTCCGGCGCTTTGAGCGCCGAGGTGTTGACCCGCGTGCCCAATTCCTTGGGCACTGACAAACCTTGATCATTCAAGGTGTCGGTATAGCCGCAGGCCACGCATTCGCGATGCGGCACGCTGTCCTCGGTCCACATCTTCAACTTGTCCGGCTCGCTGCACGCCGGGCAGACAGCCCCGGCGATGAATTGCTTTTTGGTAATCACTGGTACGTCACTCATGCTGCTGCGTCCTCACTCAGGCCGCTGTGGCGCAAGAGTGCGTCAATCGACGGCGCACGCCCGCGGAAATCGACAAACAACACCATCGGCGCCTGGGAACCACCACGGGCCAGGATCGCCTCGCGGAAAGCACGTCCGGTTTCGGCATTGAGCACGCCGTCTTCTTCGAACTTGGAGAACGCATCGGCCGACAGCACTTCAGCCCACTTGTAGCTGTAGTAACCCGCGGCGTAACCACCGGCGAAGATATGCGCGAAGCTGTTGGGGAAGCGGTTATAGGCCGGCGGACGCATCACCGACACCTCGTCGCGCACGCTTTCAAGTACCTGCGCCACACTGCGGCCATCGCCATGGGTGGCATGCAATTCAAAGTCGAACAGCGAGAACTCCAACTGGCGCACCATCATCAGGCCGGACTGGAAGTTCTTCGCCGCGAGCATTTTTTCCAGCAGGTCCTGGGGCAGCGGCTCGCCGGTTTCATAATGGCCGGAGATCAGCGCCAGGCCTTCCGGCTCCCAGCACCAGTTCTCCATGAACTGGCTCGGCAATTCCACCGCATCCCAGGCCACGCCGTTGATGCCGGACACGCCGGCATGCTCGACACGGGTCAGCAGGTGATGCAGGCCGTGGCCGAATTCGTGGAACAGCGTCGTCACTTCGTCGTGGGTCAGCAGGGCAGGCTTGCCGCTGTCGGCCGGGGTGAAGTTGCACACCAGGTTGGCCACCGGGCTTTGCAGCACGCCGTCGATGGTGCGGCGACGGTCGCGGGCGCCGTCCATCCAGGCGCCGCCACGCTTGTTGGCGCGGGCGTACAGGTCGAAGAAGAAGCGCCCGACGTGCTGGCCGTTTTCCTTGATTTCGAACAGGCGCACGTCTGGGTGCCAGGTGTCGAAGCCCTTCTGCTCGGCGATCTCGATGCCATACAGACGCTGCACGATGGCGAACAAGCCGCCAAGCACCTTGTCGATTGGGAAGTAGGCGCGCAAGGCTTCCTGGGACACGCTGTAGCGCTGCTCACGCAGTTTTTCACCGTAGAAACCGCTGTCCCAGCTTTGCAGGTCGGCGCAGCCTTGTTCGGCGGCGTAGGCTTTGAGCTGCTGCAGGTCCTGGGCGGCAAACGGCTTGCTGCGCTTGGCCAGGTCGCGCAGGAAGCTCAACACCTGGTCGCTGGAGTCGGCCATTTTCGTGGCCAGGCTCAATTCCGAGAAGGACGCGTAGCCCAGCAGCTGGGCGAGTTCCTGACGCAGGTCGAGGATCTGTTCCATGACCGGGCCGTTATCGTTCTGACCGGCATTCGGGCCTTGGTCCGACGCCCGGGTGCAATAGGCTGCGTAGATTTCTTCGCGCAGGGCGCGGTCCTGGGCGTAGGTCATCACCGCGTAGTAGCTGGGGAATTCCAGGGTGATCAGCCAACCGTCGAGGCCTTTGGCCTGGGCTGCGGCGGCCATTTGCGCCTTGGCCGAGTCGGTCAGGCCGGCGAGGGTGGCTTCATCGGTAACGTGTTTGGTCCAGGCCTGGGTCGCGTCCAGCAACTGGTTGGAGAACTTGCTGCCCAATTCGGAGAGCTTGCTTTGCACTTCGGCGTAGCGTTTTTGCTGCTCGGGCGGCAGGTCGATACCCGACAGGCGGAAATCGCGCAGCGAGTGTTCCAGGATGGTTTTTTGCGCCACGTCGAAACCGCCGGCTTCCGGGCTGCTGGCCAGGGCTTCGAAGGCCTGGAACAGTTCGCGGTTCTGGCCCATCTCGGTGGAATAAGCGCTCAACGCCGGCAGGCATGCCTCGTAGGCTTCGCGCAGTTCGGCGCTGTTGCACACGGCATTGAGGTGGCTGACCGGGCTCCAGGCGGCACCCAGGCGATCATTCAGCTCATCCATGGCGAGGACCAGGCCGGCCCACGTCGGATTTTTCCCCTGGCTTTGCAGGATGCCTTCGATGGCAAGCCGGTTGTCGGCGAGGATCTGTTCGATGGCCGGCTGAACGTGCTCGGCACGGATCGCCGAGAACGGCGGCAGGTCATAGGGCTGCAGAAGAGGGTTGTTCGCGCTCACGGTTGGCACCTTGGCTGAAGAAACATGTAAGAACAAAGATGGGGCCATCTTAATTACAATCAACGTCCACCGCAGCTATCAGCAGAAGAGAGAGAGGCTATCGTGACCCTTCGCACCTATCAGAACCACACGCCAACCCTGGGCGCCGGGGCTTTTGTCGATATTTCGGCGGTGGTGATCGGCGATGTCGAAATCGGCGACGACAGCTCGGTTTGGCCGCTGACGGTGATCCGCGGCGACATGCACCGCATCCGCATCGGCGCGCGCACCAGCGTGCAGGACGGCTGCGTGCTGCACATTACCCACGCCGGGCCGTTCAATCCCGATGGTTTTGCGCTGCTGATCGGCGACGACGTGACCATCGCCCACAAAGTCATGCTGCACGGCTGCACCGTCGGCAATCGCATCCTGATCGGCATGGGCAGCATCGTGATGGACGGCGCCGTGGTCGAAGACGACGTGATCATCGGCGCCGGCAGCCTGGTGCCGCCGGGCAAGAGACTTGAAAGCGGCTTCTTGTACGTCGGCAGCCCGGTTAAACAGATCCGCGAACTGACTGACAAGGAACGCGCGTTTTTCACCTACAGCGCAGCGAACTACGTGAAGCTCAAAGACCTGCACCTGGCCGAGGGATTCGATCAATGACTCTGCACCATCAAACCGTACTGTTCGATCTGGACGGCACCCTGACCGACCCGCGCGAGGGCATTACCCGTTCGATCCAGTACGCGCTGGGCAAACTCGGTATCGATGAGCCGGACATCACCCAACTGGAACATTTCATCGGCCCCCCGTTGCTGCAAGCCTTCATGCAGTTCTACGATTTCGACGAAGCCAAGGCCTGGGAAGCGGTGAATTTCTACCGTGAACGCTTCAAAGTCACCGGTTTGTATGAAAACCGCGTGTTCGAAGGGGTGATGCCGCTGCTCGAAGCCCTCAACAGCCAGGGGCGTCAGCTGTACGTGGCCACCTCCAAGCCGTGGGAATTTGCCCGCGAGATCGCCCGTCATTTCGATTTTGCCAAGCACTTCAAGGTGATCTACGGCAGCGAACTGGACGGCACGCGCACCAACAAGGTCGAGCTGATCGCCCACTTGATGCGCGAAGAACGCCTGGACCCGGCCACCACCTTGATGATCGGCGACCGCAAGCATGACTTGATCGGGGCGCGCAGCAATGGGCTGGATTCGGCGGCGGTCGGGTATGGGTTCGGCAGTTTCGAAGAGCTGAGTGCCGAAGCGCCGACCTGGCATTTCGAGACGCTGGCGCAGATGCATCAGGCGTTTTTGCAGCGGCCTTGAGGGCGCTATCGGGAGCAAGCTCCCTCCCACATTTTGATCCGTGTACGCAGGCCAAATGTGGGAGGGGGCCTGCTCCCGATGAGGCCCTACCGGCCAACACCTTCCAACTGCCTCAACGCCGCCTTACGCTGCGCCACCGGCAGTTGGCCCATCCGCTCCACTGCCGCATAGAACTTCAGCCAATCCCCGCCTTCCTGCCGGAACAACGCCGCAAATGCCGGCACCCACTGGTCATACAGCCCGAACGGTAAAAGCCGCGCATTGTTCATCGGCAGGTTCATCCAGGCGTCATAACGCTTGTCGCCGCCCCACTGACTGTCCCGCACCCGCCGGTAGTCGCTGCGCAAACGCTCGAATTCAGCCGCCTTGGCCCGCCGCATCGCATCGGCCGCCAAGGGCTGGGCGTAGAGTGTTTCCAGACGTTTGCGAGTATCGAGGAGCAACTGGGTAAATTGGTCACGCTGCTGCAGCGCCGCACTGCCGATCGGCGCCAGGCCACGGGCGGCGCGCCATTGGCGCGTGCCTTCCTGCTCGACGAACGTGGCAAAGGACTCGTTGAACTCGGTGTCGTCCTTCACGTAAAAGCGCTGGTGCGCCAGTTCGTGAAAGATCAACGTGGCCAGGCGCTCATCGCCCCAGCCCAGCATCGAACTCATGATCGGGTCATTGAACCAACCCAAGGTGGAATAGGCCTCGACGCCGCCAATCGACACGTCCATGCCTTGTTGCTTGAGCAACGCCGCCTCACCCCGCGCCGCGCCCTGGCTGTAATAACCGCGATAGGCGACACAGCCAGCGATGGGAAAGCAGTGATTTTGCGCCGACAAGGAAAATTCCTGCGTGGCAAAAACATTCCAGACCACATAAGGCCGGCCAATATCGGCGTACAACCGGTAACTCTGATTGTCAGGCAGGTGCAACTGCTCGCTGGCGAACGTGCGCGCCTTTTGCGATTGCACCAAGTGCTCACGTAACTGTTGCGGCCGCGCCGGGTCGGCAATCACCTTGGCCACCGGCTCCCGAGCCTGCAGCAACTGCCACTGGCCGCTGGCCAATTGGCCGTAGTAATCGACGCTGGAACAACCGCTGAGCAGCACCCACCACAACCCTGGAAGAAAACGCCTGATCATGCCGCGACTGCTCCTGGGTAATTGGCTCGCCAGCCTATCGTGACTGCCCGGCGTTTTTCCATGGCGTAGCGCGTTTATACTCAAGGCTCTCCTTGTGTTGAGTGCCCGCCATGCGCCAGCTAGTGCTTCCCATCGCCGCCCTGTTGCTCAGCGCCTGTGCTTTACCACCCATCCCGCCGATGGACGCGCAACAGGCCTGGGTCGATTTCGCCACCCCGACACCGGGGGCCAAGCTGGTGATGGCCCAACGTCTGGATGGGAAAAACCTCAACGACGGGCGCTTCTTCCAGGTCCCGCCGGGCAGTCACGAGTTGATGGTGCGGTTTGATTTCGAAGTGCCGACCGGCGGCAGCTTTGGCGGGTTGTCGCAGACCCAGGACCGGACCTGTTTCATGACCTTGCAGTACGACCACTTCGAGGCAGGCCAGCGTTATCGCCTGGAGGGGCGCTCGTTGTCCTACACACCGAATATCCGGCTGTACAACGCCGCGCGTCAGTTATTGGCGCAGGAGCGCAGCGTGAACTGCATCTGATCAGTCATTGTTCTTCTGGTAGATGATTGCCTTGGTACCGTTCTCACACGTGCCTACGACCATGGCGACATCGTGCTTGTCGGCTTCTTCCTTGCTGACGATTTCCAGGGTGTAGGACGGAATCGCCTTGGCCTGGATCTTCACTTCGATCTCTTTCCTGAGTTCTTCGCAGTCTTTGGGCGCGGCCACAGCCGATGTGGCCAATACACCGCAGATGATCGCCAAGACAAAACGTTTCATGTGTGAAGCTCCCTGAATGCACGCGCACGAATGTGCGCCTATGGCTGCATAGGCTATAGGACCACATCGGGGAAACACGAGTTCTGATTTAACGCACAACTGAATGTGGGAGGGAGCAAGCCCCCTCTCACCTAAGGCTGTGTCAGTCGACGAGGGTGGCGTCCAGGCTGATTTTCGCGTTCAGCACCTTGGACACTGGGCACCCTTCCTTGGCCTTTTTGCTCAGCTCATCGAACTGCGCCTGGCTCGCGCCGGGAATCTTGGCGTTGAGGATCAGGTGTACAGCGGTGATCGCAAAACCACCGTCGACCTGGTCCAGGGTCACTTCGGCCTGGGTGTCGATGCTGTCAGCCTTGAGCCCGGCGTCGCCGAGAATCATGGAAAACGCCATGGAGAAACAGCCAGCGTGGGCCGCACCGATCAACTCTTCAGGGTTGGTGCCCTTGCCGCCCTCGAAACGGGCCTTGAAGCCGTAGGGCGCTTCGCGCAGCACGCCGGTTTCCGTGGAGATGGAACCCAGGCCTGTCTTCAGATCACCTTCCCAATGCGCGGATGCTTTTTTAACGATACTCATAGCAGTCTCCTCAAACGATGGTTTTGCGTCAGTAAGGGTTCTGAGGATAGATGCTTTGGCAAAGTTCACTTGTAAGAGAAACCTAGCAACAAAGTAGGAAATTTCGCACGACCTATTGAATCTCGGGTATATGCCCTCATTGCATAGAACATGCACATGAAGCGGCAGGTTTTGGTTCGTCTAAGAAACCTGCGCCCTTATTGGAGAAGCAGGCTTATGAAATCGCTGTCCGACGTGAAGTTCTCGACCCTCGACCTGGTGCCCGTGCGGGCCAACGGCAGCGCCGCGCAGTCGTTGCGCAATTCCCTGGACCTGGCCCAGCATGTGGAAAAGTTTGGCTACAACCGCTTCTGGGTGGCGGAACACCACAACATGGACGGCATCGCCAGCTCGGCCACCTCGGTATTGCTCGGTTACCTGGCCGGCGGCACTTCGACCATCCGCGTCGGCTCCGGCGGCGTGATGCTGCCCAACCATGCACCGCTGGTGATCGCCGAACAATTCGGCACCCTGGAAAGCCTGTACCCCGGCCGGATCGACCTGGGCCTGGGCCGTGCGCCCGGTTCCGACCAGATGACCGCCCGCGCCCTGCGCCGTGAGCGCTCCGGCAGCGCCGACGACTTCCCCGAAGACGTGGCCGAATTGATGGCCTACCTCGGCCCGCGCACGCCCGACCAGCGGGTGATCGCGGTTCCCGGCACCGGCACCAACGTCCCGGTGTGGCTGCTCGGGTCCAGCCTGTTCAGCGCACAGTTGGCGGGGGAGCGCGGCTTGCCCTACGCCTTTGCCTCGCATTTCGCACCGCGCTTGATGCATGAGGCGATTCGTGTGTACCGCAATCACTTCAAGCCTTCGGCCGTTCTGGACAAGCCTTACGTAATGCTCGGCCTTCCGTTGGTCGCGGCGGATACCGACGAACAGGCCGATTACCTGGCCACTTCCGTCTACCAACGCATCCTGGCGCTGATGCGCGGGCAGAGCCTGGTGCAGCGTCCGCCGGTGGAAAGCATGGACGGCCTGTGGCTACCCCATGAAAAAGACGCGGTGGGCAGCTTCCTCGGCCTGGCGATGGTCGGCAGCCCGGCGAAGATCCGCGCCAAATTGGAAGTACTGGTCGAACAGACCGGCGCCGACGAGCTGATCTTTACCTGCGACCTGTACGAACACGCCGACCGGATTCATTCCTACGAGCTGCTCGCGCAGTTGATGAAGGGCTAAATCTGGCAGGCGAAAAAAAACCGACGCACGCGCGTCGGTTTTTTATGTCTGCAACGCACGATTAACCGCGCTTGTAGACGATTTCCTTGGTGCCGCCTTCGCAGGTGCCAACCACCTTGCCGTCAGCCGCAGCGCCTTTAGCCACCACTTCCAACGAATAACCCGAAGCACCCTTGGCGTCGATTTTCGCGGCAATTTCGCTTTTCAGCTCTTCACACGGCTTGCCCGCCGCCAGCACGGTGCCCGCCATGCTCAACAAACCTACTGCTAACAAGAACTTCTTCATCCGTCACTTCCCTTGCGCTGATCGAAACGAGCGTGCCGACGCTGGTCGCATCGGCCCCCATTGGTTGTAGCGCAGGTTATGGCAATCGGCCAGCCGGCAAGTTCAACGGTTTCGATCAACTACTGGCAATTCGGAACCCCACCTTCAGCGTAACCTGGAAGTGCGCAGCCTTGCCGTCCTTGATATGGCCACGGGTTTCGGTCACCTCGAACCACTCCAAATGCTTGATGCTCTTGCTGGCTTCAGCCAGGGCGTTGTTGATCGCCTCTTCGATGCTGGTGGTGGACGAACCCACCAATTCGACTTTCTTGTAAGTGTGATGATCAGACATGGCGTTTCTCCTGAGGGTCGTCAATAAAGCCTAGCAGTCAAAGCTCATACTGCTTCTGGCGACCGTTCCTACTCGAAAGTTCAGATTTACTGCACTTTCTGAAATGGCCGTAGTCGGTATCTACACACGCCACCTAATCACTTCAGGAGAGTCCACATGGCCAACACCTCTTTACGCAAAGCGTCGCTGGAAAGCATGGAAGCCGAGATTTCGAGCCTGCTCAAGTCTCTTGAGAGCCTCAAGGACGACGCATCCGATGAGTCGCTCAAGACTCTGAAGGCCCTGAAAAGCAATGCCGAGAACGCGCTCAAGCATTCTCGCCACCTGATCAGCGACGCCTACGAAGAAAGCAAAGTCAAAATCCGCGAAACCGGCGTGGCGACCCGGGACTACGCACAAGAACACCCATGGACTACCGCCGGCGTTGCCGTTGGCGCGCTGGGCCTGCTGGCGGCTTACCTTTTGTGCAAACGCGGTAACTGATCTGCCGGCTATACCGGCTGGCGCGACAGCTCAGCCTTGAGCCATTGCGCCAATTGCCGAGCGCGCCCGTCCGCGGCGCGCTTGGGTAGCCACAACGCCAGGTGCGCCGGGGTTTGCGTGAAACCCCACGGCGCCACCAGGCGACCGGCGCGCACGTCCTCCGCCACCAGCGGCTCCGGCGCGATCGCCACACCCAGCCCCGCAACCGCCGCTTCCAGCAAGTAATACAAATGCTCAAACCCCTGGCCGAGTTTTAACGCACCGGGTTCGATCCCGTGTTGCTGCGCCCAGCTGGGCCAGGCCTGCGGGCGAGACGTGGTGTGCAACAGCGCTTCGCCGCACAGCGCCGTGGCCGGGGCGTCGCGCAGGCGTTCGTAACCGGCGAAATGCGGGCTCATGACCGGGCCGATGCGTTCGCTGGCCAGCTCGTACACCTGCATATCCGCCGGCCACGGCGGTTCGGCGAACAACAGCAGGGCATCCAGGCCGGGACGGCGCGGGTCCAGATCACCTTCACCCGCCGACAGGTGCAAGCGCAGATCGGGCAGGTCGGCATTCAAGCGGCCCAGGCGCGGAATGAACCAGCGCGCCAGCAAACTGCCCGAACAGCCGAGGACGAACGGTGCATCGGCGCTGCTTTGGGTAATTTGCGCGCACACCTCCCTTAACCGCTCGAACGCCTCGGCACTCGCATCGCGCAGACGCACGCCGGCATCTGTGAGTTTGAGGCCGCGCCCTTCCTTGACGAACAGGCTGACCCCCAAATGTTCTTCCAGCACTTTAAGCTGGCGGCTCACGGCGCCATGGGTGACGTGCAACTGCTCAGCCGCCTGGCTCACGCTGTTGAGGCGGGCCGTGGCTTCAAAGGCGCGCAGGGCATTAAGGGGCGGGAGGTCTCGGCTCATCTGTGAGTTTTCCTGACAGGTTGCAGCGATCTTATCGGTTTTCAGCCTTGGGCGTCAGGGGTAGAGTGAGCGTCATTGCTTCCCACCCGAATTCTTTTCCTGGAGCGTCCCATGACTCAGTCCCAGACCGATCTACGCAACGGCCCTGACGCCAACGGCCTGTTCGGCGCATTCGGCGGCCGCTACGTCGCCGAAACCCTGATGCCGTTGATCCTCGACCTGGCCCGCGAGTACGAAGCGGCCAAGATTGATCCTGCGTTCAACGAGGAATTAGCCTACTTCCAGCGCGACTACGTCGGTCGACCAAGCCCGCTGTATTTCGCTGAGCGCCTGACGGAGTTCTGCGGCGGCGCCAAGATTTACCTCAAGCGCGAAGAGCTGAACCACACCGGCGCGCACAAGATCAACAACTGCATCGGCCAGATCCTGCTGGCGCGGCGTATGGGTAAGAAACGCATCATCGCCGAGACCGGCGCCGGCATGCACGGTGTGGCCACCGCCACCGTGGCCGCGCGTTTCGGCCTGCAATGCGTGATCTACATGGGCACCACTGACATCGAGCGCCAACAGGCCAACGTATTTCGCATGAAGCTGCTGGGCGCTGAAGTGATCCCGGTGGTCGCCGGCACCGGCACCCTCAAAGACGCGATGAACGAAGCCCTGCGCGACTGGGTGACCAACGTCGACGACACGTTCTACCTGATCGGCACCGTTGCCGGCCCGCACCCTTATCCTGCGATGGTGCGCGACTTCCAGTCCGTGATCGGCAAGGAAACCCGCACCCAGCTGCAAGCCCAGGAAGGCCGCCTGCCGGACAGCCTGGTGGCGTGCATCGGCGGAGGGTCCAACGCCATGGGCCTGTTCCACCCGTTCCTGGATGACAGCAGCGTCGAGATCATCGGCGTGGAAGCCGCGGGCTTTGGCATCGAAACCGGCAAGCACGCCGCCAGCCTCAACGGTGGCGTACCGGGCGTACTGCACGGCAACCGCACCTTCCTGCTGCAGGACGACGATGGCCAGATCATCGACGCCCACTCGATTTCCGCCGGCCTCGACTACCCCGGCATCGGCCCTGAGCACGCCTGGTTGCACGATATCGGCCGCGTCCAGTACACCTCGGTGACCGACCACGAAGCGCTCGACGCCTTTCACAAATGCTGCCGCCTGGAAGGGATTATTCCTGCACTGGAAAGCGCCCACGCCCTGGCCGAAGTGTTCAAACGCGCGCCGACCCTGCCGAAGGAACACCTGATGGTGGTCAACCTGTCCGGCCGTGGCGACAAAGACATGCAGACCGTGATGCACCACATGGAACAGTCCCAGCAGGAGAAACACTAAATGAGCCGCCTGCAAACCCGCTTTGCGCAACTCAAGCAACAAAACCGCGCCGCCCTGGTGACCTTCGTCACCGCCGGCGACCCCGGTTACGACACCTCGCTGGCGATCCTCAAGGGCTTGCCCGCCGCCGGTGCCGACGTGATCGAGCTGGGCATGCCCTTCACCGACCCGATGGCCGACGGCCCGGCCATTCAACTGGCCAACATCCGCGCGCTGAGCGCCAAGCAAAACCTGGCGAAAACCCTGCAGATGGTGCGCGAGTTCCGCAAGGACAACAGCGACACCCCGCTGGTGCTGATGGGTTACTTCAACCCGATCCACAAATACGGCGTGCCGGCCTTTATTGCCGACGCCAAGCAAGCCGGCGTCGACGGCCTGATCGTGGTCGACCTGCCGCCCGAACATAACGGCGAGCTGTGCGACCCGGCCCAGGCGGCAGGCATCGACTTTATCCGCCTGACCACGCCGACCACCGACGACGTGCGCCTGCCGACCGTGCTCAACGGCAGCTCGGGCTTTGTGTACTACGTGTCGGTAGCCGGTGTGACCGGTGCCGGTGCCGCCACCCTGGAACATGTCGAAGAAGCCGTGGCCCGCCTGCGTCGCCATACCGACCTGCCGATCAGCATCGGTTTCGGTATCCGCACGCCGGAACAAGCGGCCGCCATCGCGCGCTTGGCAGATGGTGTGGTGGTGGGTTCGGCGCTGATCGATCACATCGCCAACGCCAGCAACGACCAGCAAGCCATCGACGGCGTGCTGAGCCTGTGCGCGGCGCTGTCGGAAGGTGTCCGTAACGCACGTAAGTAAGCGCCTCGTATGCGGTAGGTAAAGTTCCTGATACACAGGAATCAACTGGCAACACCGTGGCCTAAACAACAAGACCAAGGGATTTCGAACCGTGTTCGCAATCCCTTTTTTGTATGCGTGCCCCGAGGAATTCCCGATGAAAATGCGCAAATCCGTGATTGCTGGTTGTGGCGTCCTGGTGCTTGCCGCCAGCGCCCTGGTGCAAGCCGCGCCGCCTGACCAGCGCGGTGACGACCGTGGCGGCCCACAAGACCAGCACGAGCAACGTGGCGACGACCATCGCGGCCCGCAGGACAACCATCGCGGCGGCCCGCCCCAGGACTTCGGCCCGGTGCGCCAGATCATCCACGACAACCACGGCCAATTCGGCCGTGGCGCGCCGCCGCCGCCGAATGTGCGCCTGGTCCGTGGCCGGCCGCTGCCCCACGGCTACTACGGCGAACGCCTCGACAACCGCGCCCTGGCACGCCTGCCGTACTACGAGGGTTACGAATGGCGCCGTTCAGGCCCGGACGTGGTGCTGATCGCAGTGGGCACCGGTATCGTCTATGAGATTCTGGAAGGCGTGTTGAACTGACGCCACGGTTCCGCGATTTCTTCCGCTAGGCTTAAGGGGCGAACCGTTCGTTCCCCCTTAACGCACTTCATGCCTATTGCCGTCTAACCACCTCAGCAAGCCCCGGTATTTCTTGCGCTCCCGGTCGTTAAGTTAGCCGCATCAGAAGTCATTCTTGGCTCTATGGAGTACATCATGGCATTTGATCTCATCACCGAATCGGACCGCCGTCACGCCACCTTGCAAAAAGGCTTCAACCTGCGCTGGCCGTTGGGCAACGTGCAGGGCCAATCCTCCCCCAACGGCGCCAACCTGATTTACCTCTGTTACAGCCCCCAGGACATCATCGACGCCGCGGCGCAGGCCCTGGCCGTTGCCAATGGCCGGATTACCGTGCGCAGCGGCGGCCACTGTTACGAAGGTTTCGTCGCCAACAAGATGCCCAACAACCCCAATGAGGTATTGGCGATTCTGGATATCGGGCAAATGAAGCAACTGGACTACGATGCCGACGGCCAACTGCACTCCCAGTTGATACCGACCTTGCCCTATCGCTACCGCTTTCGCCTGGAAGCCGGCGGGCAGAACTGGGACGCCTACGTCGCACTGTACACGTTGGCCAACAAGACCCTGCCCGGTGGTTCGTGTTATTCGGTGGGCCTGGGCGGGCACATCTGCGGTGGCGGTTATGGCTTGCTCTCGCGCAAACACGGCCTGGTGTGCGACTGGCTGTCCGGTGTCGATATTCTGGTGCCCAACGCCCAGGGCAACGGCCTGACAGCGCGTCATGTCTGCCGGGAGAGCACCGACCCGGACGAACTGGACCTGTTTGCCGCGTGCTGCGGTGCCGGCGGCGGGCAATTCGGGATCATCACCAGTTATTACTTCAAGGACCTGCCGGACGCCCCCAAGGAGGTGCTTTGGCTGGTACTGGAATGGGACTGGGCGATGCTGACCAAACCGGCGCTCGACCGATTGCTGGTGGCCTATCAAGCCTGGTTCGCCCAACATCAGGCCGACCCGGACACCTGGGGCCTGGCGACCAAGCTGGAAATGCGCCACCAGCACACCGGCAACGTCACGCTGGGCATTCACTACGTGGACAAAGACGGCGAGTTGAACGATCAGGCGCCCTTCGACGATTTTGTCACGACGATGCTGGACGCCATCGGCATTGCCGCCAGCGAATCGGTGACACCGTTTCACGTGATCCACCTGCCGCGAAGCAACCCCACCGGGCGTGTCATCAACTCCTTGAGCACGGCGCGGGCCGTCGTGCGCCGCCTCGACTGGCTGCCGTGCCAGCAAACCCTCAACGGCTCCGGCGACAACCAGCGCGGGCGCTATAAGTCGGCCTATCAGAAAGGCATTTTCACGCCGCAGGTGTTATCCGCGATCTGGACCACACTGACCTGGCCCGACCCGGCGAACGTGTTGACCCAAAGTCTCATACAGATCCAGTCGTTCGGCGGGCGCATCAACCAGCCAGATCCGGCGGTGCGGCGCGAATCGTCTGCGGCCCAGCGCGGCTCTTTCCTCAAGTGGCAACCGCAGTGTTATTGGCGCGATGCCAGTGCCGCCACCGACCAGGCACATGCCGATTGGATTCAGGGGCTGTTTTTCAACGCCTTCGCCAACGATCAAGGCGTGCCGCTCAACGCGGAGTTCGAGGGCTGCTACATCAATTACCCCGACCTCGACATGACGCACCTCGGCGGCAACCCGGCGAACGCCAAGAACCCCCAGTGGTACACGGTTTTCTTCCCCGACCTGATCATCGAAAGCCGGCTGCGGCGTACCAAGCAGCGCTGGGACCCGCTGAATATATTCCACAACGAAATGTCGGTGCCGTAAGCCGCAAATAAAAACGGGCGACCCCAAGGTCGCCCGTTTTTTTACAACTCGATCCGTTCGACCTTGCCCACCAACAAGATGTAGGAAAGCGCCCCGAGCAACGCCAGCACTGCGATATAGGTGATCGCCGGTGCGAACGAATCGCCGCTGGCCAGGAAGCCAATCACGATCGGCGTGGCAATCGCCGCCAGGTTGCCGATGAAGTTGAACACGCCACCGGTCAAGCCGAGCAAGCGAGCGGGTGCCAAGGTCGACACCAGCGACCAGGTGATCGACGCCAGGCCATTGCCGAAGAACGCCACCGCCAGGAACGCAATCACCCAGGCCGTCGAATCCACGTAGTTGGCGCCAATGATCGCGGTGGAAATCAACAGCCCGCCGATGATCGGCAACTTGCGCGCAAAGCCCACTGATGCGCCGCGGCGAATCAACCAGTCGGAAAAAATCCCGGAGCACAGCACGCCGACAAACGCCGCGAGGAAGGGCAGGGAAGCGAGCAGGCCGGATTTGATGAAGTCCATCCCGCGATATTTCACCAGATAGGTCGGGAACCATGTCAGGAAGAACCACAGCGTGGAGTTCAGGCAGAACTGCCCCAGGTAGATGCCCCAGAGTTTGCGCTTGCTCAGCACGATGCCCAGGTCGACCCAACTGAACGGTGCCTTGGCGGTTTGCGCCTGCATGTCCACCAGCCCGCCGCCGGCACGGATCAGTTCGATTTCAGCGGCGTTGGCGCCTTTGAAGTCCTTCGGCTCGCGGTACACCGCGTACCAGATCAGCGCCCAGAGGATGCCGACGCCGCCGGTGGTGACAAACACCATGTGCCAGCCGTAGTGGTGCTGCAACCAGGCCAGCACCGGGGTGAGAAACGCCAGCCCGACGAACTGGCCGGAGGTGTAGAAGCCAATCGCCGTGGCGCGCTCACGCTCGGGGAACCACGTGGTGACCACGCGGCTGTTGATCGGATAGGCCGGCGCTTCCAGGGCGCCCACCGCCATGCGCAGGACAAACAGCGCGATGAAGCTGGCCGCAAAGCCGAGCATTACAGTGGCGATGGACCACAGCAGCAGGGCCACGGTGTAGAGGATGCGCGGCGGCACCCGGTCGACCAGCCAGCCACCGGGGATTTGCATGGCGGCGTAGGTCCAGCCGAACGCCGAGAAAATCAGCCCGACATGCACCGGGTCGATGCCCAGGTCGCTGGTCAGGGCCGGGGCCGCGATCGACAGGTTGCTGCGGTCGAGGTAGTTGATCACCACGGTGATAAACAGCAGCACCATGATGAAGTAGCGCTTTCTGCTAGGCGTGACTAAAGAAGCCTGCCCGGTGAGGGATTCAGGGTGCATGGGGTTGTCTCTTCTTATGTTTATTGAGGACGGACTTACTGACCAAACCAGCTCAAATGTGGGAGGGGGCTTGCCCCCGATAGCGGTGAACCAGCCGCCGAAGATGTCGACTGACACTCAGCTATCGGGGGCAAGCCCCCTCCCACATTTTTTGCCACATTTTTTCAGGCAGACATCACCACTCGGCAAAACTGCCGTCGGCATGGCGCCAGATCGGGTTGCGCCAGCGATGGCCGATGGCCGCGCGTTCGATCACGTATTCCTCGTTGATCTCGATGCCCAGGCCCGGCCCGTTGGGGATCTTCACGAAGCCCTGGTCATAGTCGAACACGCCCGGGTCGCGCACGTAGTCGAGCAGGTCGTTGCTCTCGTTGTAGTGAATGCCCAGGCTTTGCTCCTGGATAAACGCGTTGTAGCAGACCGCGTCCAGCTGCAGGCAGGCGGCCAGCGCGATCGGGCCCAGCGGGCAGTGCAGCGCCAGGGCCACGTCGTAGGCTTCGGCCATGTTGGCGATCTTGCGGGGTTTCGGTGATACCGCCAGCGTGGGAAGCGTCCGGCTGGATGATGTCGACGTAGCCTTCGCTGAGCACGCGTTTGAAGTCCCAGCGCGAGAACAGACGCTCGCCCAGGGCAATCGGGGTGCTGGTCAGCGGTGCGAGTTCCTTCAGCGCTTCGTAGTTTTCGCTGAGTACCGGCTCTTCGATGAACATCAGTTTGTACGGGTCCAGCTCTTTCATCAGCACCTTGGCCATGGGCTTGTGTACGCGGCCATGGAAGTCGACGCCGATGCCCACGTTGGGGCCGACGGCATCGCGCACGGCGGCGACGTTGGCCAGCGCCAGGTCGACTTTTTCGAAGCTGTCGACGAACTGCAATTCTTCCGTGCCGTTCATTTTCACCGCAGTGAAGCCACGGGCCACGGCCTCTTTGGCGGCGCGGGCGGTGTCGGCGGGGCGGTCGCCGCCGATCCACGAATACACGCGAATCTTGTCACGCACCTGGCCGCCCAGCAGGTCGCTGACCGACACGCCCAGGGCCTTGCCCTTGATGTCCCACAGCGCCTGGTCGATGCCGGCCAGCGCGCTCATATGCACGGCGCCGCCGCGATAGAAACCGCCGCGATAGAGCACGGTCCAGATGTCTTCGATATTGCGTGGGTCTTTGCCGATCAGGTAGTCGGACAGTTCCTCGACCGCAGCCGCCACCGTGTGGGCGCGGCCTTCGACCACGGGTTCGCCCCAGCCGGTGACGCCCTGGTCGGTCTCCACTTTGAGGAAGCACCAGCGCGGTGGGACGATGAAGGTAGTCAGTTTGGTGATTTTCATCTTCTTATCTCTCTTGTCGATGCAGCGCCCAAGGCGCAAAGCTTGCGATCAGTTCAAGGCGTTCCAGGCCGCGACATACGCCTGGGCACTGCTCGCCACCTCGGCCACGGACATGCCCGGCTTGAACAATCCGGACCCCAGGCCGAAGCCCCTGGCGCCGGCGTCGAAATACACCTGCATGTTGGCCGGGCTCACGCCGCCGACCGGCAGCAACAGCGTGCCCGCCGGCAACACCGCCAGCCACGCCTTGATCACCGCCGGGCCCATTTGCTCGGCGGGGAACAGTTTCAATACGTCGGCGCCTTCGGCCAGCGCGGCGAACGCCTCGGTCGGGGTGGCCACACCTGGCGACAGGTACAGGCCGGCGGCTTTCGCGGCACGCAAGACCTTGGCGTCGCTGTGGGGCATCACGATCACCTGGCCACCGGCGGCCTTGACCTGCTCGACCTGCGCCGGCGTCAACACCGTGCCGGCGCCGATCAGGCAATCGGCGGGCAGGCTGTCACGCAGGGTGCGGATGCTGGTGTAAGGGTCCGGCGAATTGAGCGGGACTTCGATCACGCGAAAACCGGCGCGGTACAGCACCTGGCCAATCGCCTCGGCTTCGTCCGGGCGCACGCCGCGCAGGATCGCGATCAAACCGTTTTGCGTGAGTGCTTGCTTGAGCATGTCAGGCCTCCATTGCTGGTTGAATGAGCCCGGCGGCCTGGGCCAACTGCCAGAGGCCGCGTTCGCTGGCCTCTTGCGCCAGGCTGACGTGGGCGAAGCCGCAGAGGCCGAGGGCACGCTGGTAACGTGTACAGAGCGGTGCGGCGCCGACCAGGATGATCGGCTTATGTTGGGCGGCACCGGGCAAGCCGGCGAGTTCATGGCCGATCAACAGACCGGAAAGGTAGTCGGGCTGCTGGTCCGGGGCGAGTTCGCCGGTCAAGCCCAGGGTGCGTGCGCTGAACAGCGTCGACAGCACGCCGCGCTGGCCGTCTGCCGACAGCGCCACGCGCACGCCGCGGTCGAAAGCCGCCGCCTGGAAGTGTTCGGCGGGTTGTTGGGTGCGCCCGAGCAGGCTGTGCTTGCTCAGCACCGCGAACAGCTCGCCGGTCATGAAGGTGTCGAAATGGGTGATACAGCCATCGACCACCTCGACCCATTTGGAATGGCTGCCGGGCAGGCCGATCAAGACCTCGGCGCCAAGGCCTTGCAGCACGCCGAGTACCTGGGTTTCTTCGCCGCGCATCACGTTGGGCAAGCCGACCTGCTCGATCACGCCGGGCACGATATGCACATCGACGCCGCGCACACTGCGCACGCGGTGCAATGCTTGGCCGAGGCTGGCGACGTCGACCGGGGTGTTGCGGTAGGCCGCTTCGCTCCAGCCCTGGGCGCTGCCGACCATGCCGCAGGCGATCACCGGCAAGCCCGGTTGCGCGTCGAGCCAATCGCCACAGGCCGCGTCGAACGCCAACTCGAAGCCATCGCTGCAGCAAACGCCGGCAATCTCCCGGGGCTGGCTGGGCAGGTGCATGATCCCCGACGCCAACGCACGTTGTTCCAGCACCACGCCTGCGGGGCCGAGTTTATAAGCACGAAGGGAACTGGTTCCCCAATCGAGCGCGATCAATTGCGCCGGCATCGCTTCACCTGAAATGAGTGGGTGCTGAAAAAAGCAGATGGGCGAATATAAACCTATGCTCGGCGATATCTCAATATATAAATATCAATCCCATATATTGGAATGAATCGAGATAAATCCTACAACCACTCCGCCTTTTACTGCGGGAACGGCCAGGCTTTATCTGATAAGAGAGGTTAAAAAACCGACAGATTCAGTTCGCGTATCGCACCCATCCAGATCGCGTACTCGGTGTGGTCCTTCAGGTCATCGCCCCCTAGACCGCAATCGACGGCAGGGCCAGCCCGGTCAGCGACTGTGCACTGCGCGCCTGCTCCGCCACCAGCCAGTCGACGAACCGCTCGACCAACTGCCCCCGCCGTTTGCGCTGCGGCTGCACCACGTAGTAGCCGAAGCGTGAGATCACCGTGTCGCTGATCGGCCGGCACAGCCACTTCTGTTCCAGCAGGTTGTCCACCAAGTGGCGCCAGCCGATGGCCACGCCCTGGCCGGCAATCGCGGCCTGGATCAACAGAGTGTAGTTATCGAAGCGCAGTTGGCCGGGGGTCGGCGTGCTGGTAATGCCCAGTTCGCGGAACACGCCGCTCCAGTCGAACCACTGGCTGGTGTGTTCCTGGCGCAGGTGCAGCAAGGGGCAGTCGGGCAAGGTCTGCACGGTCAGCGGCGTGGCCTGGTCCTTGAGCCATTGCGGACTGCACACCGGGAACACTTCCTCATTGAACAGCCACAGGCTGTCGCCCTGCTTGAAACGGCCGTCGCCAAACAGCACCGCCACGTCGATATCGCTGCGCAACGTGGCATGATTGCGCTCGCTGGTCACCAGGCTGACGTCGACCTGGGGGTTGGCCGCATGGAAGCGATGCAGGCGCGGCATCAGCCAGTAGGCGGCGAAGGCGAAGTCGGTGGCCACTTGCAGCACTTCGTGCTGGTCCTGCTGGGTGATCGCGCTCAGGCCCTGGTTGATGGTCTGCAAACCGCCCTGGACATGTTCGAACAGCAGCGCGCCGGCGTCGGTCAGCTCGATGCCACGGTAGATGCGATCAAACAGGCGGATCGCCAATTGCTCTTCGAGGCGCTTGATCTGCTGGCTGATGGCCGGTTGGGTGGTGCCCAGCTCCATCGCCGCAGCGGTAAAACTGCGGTGGCGCGCCGCCGCTTCGAACGCCCGGAGCAGATCGAGGGATACGTCGCCGAAGGCTTTATACATAAGCTGTACTTATCCTAGACATTGCCTTTCATGGGCTTTACCCCATTTTCCATGGGCTGCATGCTCATTCGCATAAACACCGCCTATGGAATGCCGAAGACCCATGAAGCGCAAGAACATTCTTTTCATCATGGCCGATCAAATGGCCGCGCCGATGCTGCCGTTCTACGGACCTTCCCCGATCAAGTTGCCGAATCTCAGTCGCCTCGCCGCACAAGGCGTGGTGTTCGACGCCGCCTACTGCAACAGCCCACTGTGTGCGCCGTCGCGCTTTACCCTGGTCAGCGGCCAGTTGCCGAGCAAGATCGGCGCCTACGACAACGCGGCAGATTTCCCCGCCGATGTGCCGACGTATGCCCACTACCTGCGTCGTCTCGGCTACCGCACCGCGCTGTCGGGCAAGATGCATTTCTGCGGGCCAGACCAGTTGCACGGTTACGAAGAGCGCCTGACCAGCGACATCTACCCCGCCGACTATGGCTGGGCGGTGAACTGGGATGAGCCGGACGTGCGCCCCACCTGGTACCACAACATGTCCTCGGTGCTGCAAGCCGGGCCGTGCGTGCGAACCAACCAACTGGATTTCGACGAAGAGGTGGTGTTCAAGGCCCAGCAGTACCTGTTCGACCACATTCGCGAGGGCGGCGACCAGCCGTTCTGCCTCACCGTGTCGATGACCCATCCCCACGACCCGTACACCATTCCCAAACCGTTCTGGGATCTGTACGACGACAGCGACATCCCGTTGCCCACAACCCCGGCCCAGGGCGATCTCGACCCGCACTCCCAGCGCCTGCTCAAGGTCTACGACCTGTGGGACAAGCCGCTGCCAGTGGACAAGATCCGCGATGCGCGCCGCGCCTACTTCGGCGCCTGCAGTTACATCGACAGCAATGTCGGCAAGCTGCTGCAGACCCTGGAAGACACCGGCCTGGCCGACGACACCCTGATCGTTTTCTCCGGCGACCATGGCGACATGCTCGGCGAGCGCGGCCTCTGGTACAAAATGCACTGGTTCGAAATGGCCGCCCGCGTGCCGCTGCTGATCAGCGCGCCGGGGCAGTTCGCGGCGGGCCGTGTGACCCAGGCGGTCTCCACCGCCGACCTGTTGCCGACCCTGGTGGAACTGGCCGGCGGCGAACTCGAACCGCACTTGCCCATGGACGGCCGCTCGCTGGTCCCGCACCTGCAAGGGCAGGGCGGGCACGACGAAGTGTTCGGCGAATACATGGCCGAAGGCACCCTCAGCCCGCTGATGATGATTCGCCGTGGCGCCTACAAATTCATCTACAGCGAAGACGACCCCTGCCTACTGTTCGACATACACAACGACCCGCGCGAGCAGGAAGAACTCAGCCAATCGCCGCAGCATCGGGCGCTGTTTGCCGCCTTTCTGCTTGAGGCGCGGGCCAAATGGGACATCCCGGCGATCCACCAGCAGGTGCTCGCCAGTCAACGCCGTCGCCGCCTGGTCTATCAGGCGCTGACCCAGGGCAAGCTGAAGAGCTGGGATCACCAGCCGCTGGTGGACGCCAGTCAGCAATACATGCGCAACCATATCGACCTCGACGACCTGGAGCGCAAGGCACGTTATCCACAACCCTGCCAAAACCAATAAAACAGAGGGAAGGCCATGCAAAAATTGACTGTGGTGCTGGGCGTAATGGGCATGGCGGCGTTGAGCAGCGCCACCGTGTATGCAGACGCCGGTTGTGAGACGGTGAGGATGGCCGATCCCGGCTGGAGTGATATTGCCGCCACCAATGCCGTCGCCGGTTTTCTGCTGACGGGCATGGGTTACAAGCCCAAGGTCGACACCCTGGCGGTGCCGATCACCTTCGGCGGGCTCAAGGACGGCCAGGTGGATGTGTTCCTGGGTAACTGGATGCCGGCGCAGCAAGGTTTCTACGACAAATTCGTGGCCAACGGCGATGTGGTGCAGTTGGCGAAAAACCTCGACGGCACCGAATTCACCCTGGCTGTGCCGGACTATGTGTGGGACGCCGGGGTGCATGACTTTGCCGACCTCAACTCATTCGCCGACAAGTTCGACAAGAAGATCTACGGCATCGGCTCCGGCGCGCCAGCGAACCTCTCGCTGCAGGAGATCATCAAGAAGAACGACTTCGACCTGGGCCAATGGAAGCTGATCGAGTCCAGCGAACAGGCGATGCTCGCCGAAGTCTCACGGGCGGTGAAGAAACAGCGCTTCATCACCTTCCTCGGCTGGACCCCGCACCCGATGAACGTGCAGTTGAAAATGCATTACCTCAAGGGCGGCGAGAAGTACTTCGGCGACACCGGCAGCGTGTATACCCTGACGCGCAAGGGTTATGCACAAGCCTGCCCGAACGTAGGAAAACTGCTGACCAACCTGAGTTTCACCCAGGCGATGGAGAACAGCATCATGGCCGCGGTGGTCAACAACAAGGTCAGCAATGCGGATGCGGCGAAGGCGTGGATCAAGGCCAACCCGGCGGTACTGGAGCAGTGGCTCGACGGCGTGAAAACCGTGGACGGCCAGGACGCGTTGGCCGCCGTAAAAGCCAAGCTCTAAAGCCCACCACTATCCAAATGTGGGAGGGAGCTTGCTCCCGATAGGTGAGTGTCAGTCGACATCTTCGGCGGCTGGTTCGCCGCTATCGGGGGCAAGCCCCCTCCCACAAAAAGCCGGTGTGTACTGATACCCTGAGCCAAACCTTTCAACCCGAGTTTGCGATGCCCCGGCCCAACCGCCACACACTCTTCCCCTTCCTCAGTTGGCTGCCGCGCCAAACCCGCGCCAGCGTCGGCCGGGACGCGATCGTCGGCCTCAGCGGCGCGGTGCTGGCCTTGCCGCAGTCGATTGCCTACGCGCTCATCGCCGGTCTCCCACCGGAATACGGCCTGTACGCCGCGATCATCCCGGTGCTGATCGCGTGCCTCTGGGGTTCGTCCTGGCACCTGATCTGCGGCCCCACGGCGGCGATATCCATCGTGCTCTACGCCAGCGTCAGCCCCCTGGCCGTGCCGGGTTCACAGGACTACATCACCTTGATCCTGCTGCTGACCTTCCTCGCCGGGGTGTTCCAGTGGTTGCTCGGCCTGCTGCGCTTCGGCGCGCTGGTGAATTTCATCTCCCATTCGGTGGTGCTGGGGTTCACCCTCGGCGCCGCCGTGGTGATTGCCCTCGGCCAACTGCCCAACCTGTTGGGCCTGGATTTGCCGAGCCAGGCCACGGCGATCAACAGCCTGATGGCACTGATCGAGCACGGCGGCGAGTGGGACCACGCCTCACTCGCCCTGGGGCTCGGCACCTTGCTGGCGGGCGCGCTGCTCAAGTACCTGCTGCCGCGCTGGCCGACGCTGTTGATCACGCTGGCGCTGGGCAGCCTGGCCGCCTGGCTGTGGCCGGCGATATTCGGGCAGGTGGCGCTGGTCAGTGCGTTTATCGGCAAGCTGCCGCCATTCAGCCCGTTGCCGCTGGACCTGGACATGCTCTTGCGCCTGCTGCCCAGCGCCGTGGCGGTGGGTATGCTCGGGCTGGTGACCAGCCTGTCGATCGCGCGCTCGCTGGCGGCGCGCTCACAGCAATTGCTCGACGCCAACCAGGAAGTTCGAGCGCAGGGTTTGTCCAATATCGTCGGCGGATTTTTCTCCGGCTACCTGTCGGCCGGTTCCTTTACGCGCTCCGGCCTCAGCTATGAAGCAGGCGCCTGCTCGCCGCTGGCGGGGGTGTTTTCCGCCCTGTGGGTGGCGTTGTTCGCACTGTTTGGTGCAGCGCTGATCGCACATATACCGATCCCGAGCATGGCCGCGAGCATCCTGCTGATCAGTTGGGGCCTGGTGGATCATCGGGGCATTCGCGCGTTGTTCCGGGTCAGTCGCGCCGAGTTTGTGGTGATGAGCCTGACCTGCATCGCCACGTTGCTGCTGGAGCTGCAAACCGCGATTTACGCCGGAGTGCTGGCCTCGCTGTTTTTCTACCTCAAGCGCACCTCGCAGCCGCGGGTTCAGCAATGGCGCGACGGCGAGGAAGAGGTGTTGCGGGTCGGTGGCTCGATCTTTTTCGGCGCCAGCCATTACCTGCAAGTTCGCCTGCAAAGCCTGCAGAGTGAGCGGGTGGTAATCGAAGCGCAGCAGATCAACTTTATCGACTATTCCGGGGTGGAGATGCTGCACCAGGAAGCGCGGCGACTAAGGACGATGGGCCGTAGCCTGACCTTGCGCCGGGCCAGGCCGCAGGTCGTCGAGGAGTTGAAAAAGCTGGAAGGCGCCGACAATTGCCCCATCCATTTCGAAGACTGAATGTGGTCAAACAGGTGGGAGGGGGCTTGCTCCTCCCACCTTTCGAGTTGCCTCAAGCCAATTGGCGGCGCAGTTCGGCCAACACCGGCGCCGAATCCGGACGCACGCCGCGCCACAGGAAGAACGCTTCCGCCGCCTGCTCCACCAGCATGCCCAGGCCATCCATCGCCACCGCCGCGCCATGTTCCGTGGCCCAGCGGCAGAATGCGGTCGGTTCCTTGGCATACATCATGTCGTAGCAAAACGTTTTGCCCGGCGCGATCAAGCTGCCTGCAATCGGCGGTACATCGCCTGACAGGCTGGCGGAGGTGGCATTGATGATCACGTCCACCGGCTCACACAGCCAGTCGAAACCACTGGCAGACACCGGGCCCAAATCGTCGAACAACTCGGCGAGCATTTCGGCTTTTTCCACGGTGCGGTTGGCGATGATCAGCGACGCCGGCCGCTCGGCCAGTAACGGCTCCAACGCCCCGCGCACTGCGCCGCCAGCGCCGAGCAACAGGATGCGTTGCCCTTGCAGGTGCAGCCCGGCATTCACCGTCAGGTCGCGCACCAGGCCGGCGCCGTCGGTGTTATCGCCCAGCAGGCTGCCATCGGCCAGCTTGCTCAGGGTGTTCACCGCCCCGGCGCGCTCGGCGCGTGCGGTGAGGGTGTCGGCCAGGCGGTAGGCGTCTTCCTTGAACGGCACCGTGACGTTGGCGCCACGGCCTTGTTGAAAAAACTCACGGGCAAACCCGATGAAATCCTCGAGCGGCGCAAGCAGAGCGCTGTAGTCCAGTTGCTCGCCGGTCTGCTCGGCGAACATGCGGTGGATCAACGGCGACTTGCTGTGGCCGATGGGGTTGCCGAACACCACATAACGGTCCATCAGACCGCCGCCTTGGGCGCAGCCACGCCGAGCCAGTCGCGGTCTTGCAGGAAGTAGTCGGTGAGGCGCGCTTCTTCGCTGCCGGCCTCGGCTTTCCAGTCGTAGCTCCAGCGCACCTGGGGCGGCAGCGACATCAGGATCGACTCGGTACGCCCGCCCGACTGCAGGCCGAACAAGGTGCCACGGTCGTAGACCAGGTTGAATTCAACGTAGCGACCACGGCGGAATTCCTGGAATTCGCGCTGCTGTTCGGTATAGGCCTGGGCCTTGCGGCGCTGCACGATCGGCAGGTAGGCGTCGATGTACGCATCGCCGATGGCACGGATGAAGGCGAAGCAGGTGTCGAAGTCCCACTCGTTCAAGTCATCGAAGAACAGGCCGCCGATGCCGCGCGGTTCGTTGCGATGCTTGATGTAGAAGTAGGTGTCGCACCAGGCCTTGTAGCGCGCATAAACGTCGGCGCCGAACGGCGCACAGGCCTGTTCGGCCACGCGGTGCCAGTGGATGCAGTCTTCTTCGTTGGCGTAATAGGGCGTGAGGTCGAAGCCGCCGCCGAACCACCACACCGGCTCTTCACCTTCTTTTTCAGCGATGAAAAAGCGCACGTTGGCGTGGGAAGTCGGTACATGCGGGTTGTGCGGGTGAATCACCAGCGACACCCCCAGCGCTTCAAACCCACGCCCGGCCAGCTCGGGGCGATGCGCGCTGGCGGACGGCGGCAGGCCGCTGCCAAACACGTGGGAAAAGTTGACGCCGCCTTTTTCGATCACCGTACCGTTTTCAATCACACGGGTGCGACCGCCGCCGCCGGCTGGCCGGGTCCAGGCGTCTTCGATAAAGCGAGTGTCCGTCTCGAAGGTTTCCAGGGCGCTGCAAATACGGTCTTGCAGATCAAGCAGATAGGCTTTAACAGCCTCGGTGCGGGTAGTCATGGCATCACCTTGAATCGGGCAAAGCTACGCGAGGCCATTGGGCGTCGGCGGCAAATGGGCGCACAGGATACCACCGCACTCAACTCCGTCGCAGTTGACGAAGATCAAGCTTAGGAGTCCGATAGGGCGCTACCCGAATTCGAACCCAGGAGAAGTGCAGATGGCCAAACGTATCCAGTTCAGCGCCCATGGCGGCCCCGAGGTGCTTGAGTATGTGGACTACACGCCAGCAGAACCTGGCCCACAGCAGGTTCGGGTGCGCAACGCGGCCATCGGCCTGAACTTCATCGACACCTACTATCGCAGCGGCTTGTACGCGCCGCCGGCCTTGCCGTCGGGCCTGGGCGCCGAAGGTGCCGGTGTGGTCGACGCCGTGGGCAGCGAGGTCAGCCAATTCAAGGTCGGCGACCGCGTGGCCTACGGCAGCGGGCCATTGGGTGCCTACAGCGAACTGCACGTGTTGCCCGCAGCCAACCTGGTTCACCTGCCGGACGACATCAGCTTCGAACAAGCCGCCGGCGCGATGCTCAAGGGCCTGACCGTGCAATACCTGCTGCGCCAGACCTATGAGTTGAAGGGCGGCGAAACCATCCTGTTCCACGCCGCAGCCGGTGGCGTGGGCTCCCTGGCCTGCCAGTGGGCCAAGGCCCTGGGCGTGAAGCTGATCGGCACGGTCAGTTCGCCGGAAAAAGCCGCTGTGGCCAAATCCCACGGCGCCTGGGCAACCATCGACTACAGCAAGGAAAACGTCGCACAGCGCGTGCTGGAATTGACCGACGGCAAGAAATGCCCGGTGGTGTACGACGGCGTCGGCAAGGACACCTGGCTGACCTCGCTGGACTGCGCAGCGCCCCGGGGGTTGGTGGTGAGTTTCGGTAACGCCTCGGGCGCGGTGGACGGGGTGAACCTGGGGATTCTGGCGGCCAAGGGCTCGCTGTACGTCACCCGGCCGACCCTGGCGACCTACGCCAGCAACCCCAAGAACTTGCAGGCCATGGCCGATGATCTGTTCTCGATGATCCAGAGCGGCAAGGTACGCATCGATATCAACCAGCGCTTCTCGCTGGCGGAAGCGGCCAAGGCACAGACCGAGCTGTCGGCGCGGCGCACGACCGGGTCGACCATTCTGTTGCCGTAAGGCTTGGGATTTCGGCGTGGCTAAGGGCGCCATCGCGGGCAAGCCGGGCTCCTACATTTGACCGTGTTGTCATGACGGACAGCGATCGAATGTAGGAGCCGGGCTTGCCCGCGATAGCCACGCCGCGGTCTCAGGACGGCCGCACAACCTCACCCGTCACCAGATCGCGAATCAGGCTCGGGTTCTTGCGCCCACCGAGGGCGCCACCCAACACCAGATCGACCTGGCCACGGAAGTACTGCTCGACGCGAATCCGCGTGCGGGCGGCCGGGCGGCCCTGGGGGTTGGCCGAGGTGGAAATCAATGGCCCGACCAATGAGCACAAGTCGCGCACCAGCGGATGGTCGCTGACCCGCAGCGCCACGGTGTCATGCTCCCCCGTGACCCATTCCGGCAACAGGTCCTGATGAGGCACCAGCCAGGTGTTCGGCCCCGGCCAGGTGCTGGCCATGCGGTCGATCCAATCCTGCGGGAAGTCTTCGAAGAGAAAATCGAACTGGCGGATAGTATCCGCGACCAGGATCAGGCCCTTATCCACCGAGCGGTTCTTGATCGCCAGCAGCCGGTCCACCGCCGCTTCGTTCCACGGGTCACAGCCCAGGCCCCAGACCGCCTCGGTCGGATAGGCAATCACCGCGCCTGCGCGAATTTCTCGTGCGGCTTCCAGCACACGCCACCTGTTGACCATTACTCACTCTCCGGACTAAAGCTCTGCGCAGTTTACCGATCTTCCCTGCAAAACCTAGCAGCGCGCGAGCCAACGCCCGCTTTCGCAGATCACCTGGCCTTCCAGCTCCAACTCAGTGAGGGTCGCCAGCACCTGGGACAACGGCCGCCCGCTGGCAATCGCCAGGGCTTCGCTGGTGTGGGGCGCCGCATGCAGCAGTGCGACCAGTGGATGAGTCGCCGGCAGCGGCACCGGACACGGCAGCGCCTGCCAGCCGCGCAAGCCTTCAAGAATGTGCTCGATGGTTTCCACCAACACCGCGCCGTCGCGGATCAGCTGATGACAACCCTTGGCTGCGGGATGATGGATCGAGCCGGGAATCGCGTACACCTCGCGCCCTTGCTCGGCGGCGAGCCGCGCGGTGATCAGCGAACCGCTGGCGATGCCGGCTTCCACCACCAGCACGCCCAGCGACAGACCACTGATGATGCGGTTGCGCCGGGGGAAATTGCCGGCCTGGGGCGCGGCGTCCAGCGGAAACTCGGAAACCACCGCGCTGCCCTGGGCAATCATCGCGGCCGCGAGGCGTCGGTGGCGCTGTGGATAAAACTTTTCCAGGCCGGTGCCGAGTACGCCGATGGTCTGCCCGCCGACCTCCAGGGCCGCTTGATGCGCCGCGCCGTCAATGCCCAGGGCCAGGCCGCTGGTGATGACAAACCCAGCACTCGCCAGGCTGCGGGAAAAGGCGGCGGCGGTGTCCATGCCGGGGCGCGATGCGCGGCGGCTGCCGACTATGGCCAACTGGGGTTTTTCCAGGATCGCAGGGTCGCCGGCGACGAATAACAACGGCGGTGCGTCATCGATCTGGGCCAGCAGTGCGGGGTACTCAGGCTGGTCCCACATCAGCAAATGCTGGGCCGGGCGCGCCAGCCAGGCCAATGCGACACTCGCGCCCTCGCGGACTTCATGGCTGCGCCGAGCCTCGGCGCTGACGGCGGGCAAGCCGAGCGAACGCCAAGCGCTGGCCGGAGCGCTGAGCGCTTTCGAGGCGCAGCCGAACGCGTCGATCAACCGGCGAAAACGCTTCGGGCCCAGCTCCGGCAGCCTGTGCAAGCGTAGCCGGGCTTCCAGTTCTGCCGGGGAAATTTCACTGCTGTTTATCGGATACATCTGATCATCCTTGACCGGAACAAGCTGTGGATAACTCTGTTGGTAACTTATTTAGCAGCCTATTTATTGCGTTTGACGGGCCGTCTCGAAACGGTCCATCACCGCCAGTGGCCGCGAGGCATTGAGGACCAGGCCGTAACTGAGTTTTTCGTAGGTGCGAAACACCAGCAGCATGCCGCCGTACTCATCGGCCAGCTTCACCGGAGCGCCGCTGAGAGCGTCGCGTACCGTGGCGCCGGTCTTGATCACATTCAGCCGTTGGCCGTCGACCAGGCCGTCGCGGCGGCCTTTATTCAGGGTCACGGCATCCAGCACGCCGATCTGCGTCACGCCCTTGGGCACGTCGATGATGCGCCCTTCGATAAACGGCGCGGCCTGCGGGCCTTCCAGGCTGGCCAGCGCAACCGGCGGTTCGGCACGCAGCAAGCGGTCGCCGGGGCGCACTTCCTGGGTAACCCGATGTACGGCAAGGGTGGTCAGGTCGCCGGCCATCACCCAGTGCGCGGTGCCGATGTCGTCGGCGTGGATACCCAGTAACTCCTGGGTTTTGGGGTCGGTGTAGACCTTGCCTCGGCGGAAAATCCCATAGCTTGGCTGGGCCGGGTCCAGGACGCCGCGGGCATGCACGCGCTCGCCATTGGCCCCCAGCACGCGCCCGGCCTCTGCCGCGACAACGTAGGGCGCGTTATCGAGATCGAGGGGCGAATCGAGGATGCGATTGTGTAACAAAAATCGCTGGATGGCCTGTTGCGTCGGTTGATCCAGGCGCGGGCCGGGCGATGGAAGCAGGGCCTGGGCGAACGGCGCCCAGAGCAGCAAGACGAGTAGCGATTTCCTCATGGGGTGAATCTCCTTTATTATGTACGTTCGCGTGAAACGCCATAGCCTTCGCGGCTTCCGAGCGTTCCACACCGGCCGTGCGGGTCCATCCCTACGCCGATTTGCCTTTACCTCACATGTGCAGCAATTACGCTTATGGCTATTTTGAACATCCTCGAATTCCCCGACTCGCGCCTGCGCACGATCGCCAAACCGGTGGCCGTAGTGGACGATAAGGTTCGTCAGTTGGTCGATGACATGTTTGAAACAATGTATGAAGCCCCGGGCATCGGCCTCGCCGCGACCCAGGTCAACGTGCATCAGCGTGTCGTGGTGATGGACCTGTCCGAAGATCGCAGCGAGCCACGGGTGTTCATCAACCCCGAGTTCGAAGCGCTGACCGACGAAATGGGCGAATACCAGGAAGGCTGCCTGTCGGTGCCGGAGTTCTACGAGAACGTCGAGCGCCCGGTGCGCGTGAAGATCAGGGCCCTGGACCGCGACGGCAAGCCCTTCGAGCAGGTTGCCGAAGGCCTGCTGGCGGTGTGTATCCAGCACGAATGCGACCACCTCAACGGCAAGCTGTTTGTCGATTACCTGTCCACGCTCAAACGTGACCGGATCAAGAAGAAGCTGGAAAAAAAGCACCGCCAGCAAGCTTGATGCCCTTCTTCCAAAGGCTTGCTGCGGCAAGCCTTTTTCTTTTGTGACTGCTTTTAACCGAGAACGCCCATGACCGAGCCACTGCGCATTGTTTTTGCCGGCACACCCGAATTTGCCGCCGAACACCTCAAGGCCCTGCTCGCCAGCCCTTATGACATCGTCGCGGTGTACACCCAGCCGGATCGCCCGGCCGGTCGCGGGCAAAAACTGATGCCGAGCCCGGTCAAGCAACTGGCGCTGGAGCACCACATTCCCGTGCTGCAACCGCCGACCCTGCGCAACGCCGAGGCCCAGGCCGAGTTGGCCGCGCTGAAACCGGACCTGCTGGTGGTGGTGGCCTACGGCTTGATCCTGCCCCAAGTGGTCCTGGACATCCCGCGCCTGGGTTGCATCAACAGCCATGCCTCGCTGCTGCCACGCTGGCGCGGTGCGGCACCGATCCAACGCGCCGTGGAAGCGGGCGACAGCGAAAGCGGCGTGACCGTGATGCGTATGGAAGCGGGCCTGGATACCGGCCCGATGCTGTTGAAAGTCAGCACCCCGATCACCGCCGAAGACACCGGCGGCAGCCTGCACGATCGCTTGGCCGAGATGGGCCCGCCGGCCGTGATCCAGGCGATTGCCGGGCTCGCTGCCGGCACCCTCGAAGGCGAGGTGCAGGACGACAGCCTGGCGACCTACGCGCACAAACTGAACAAGGACGAAGCGCGCCTCGACTGGAGCCGCCCGGCCGTGGAACTGGAGCGCCTGGTGCGCGCGTTCAACCCGTGGCCGATCTGCCACAGCACCCTCAACGGCGAAGCCTTGAAGGTGTTGGCTGCCACCCTGGCCGACGGCAAGGGCGCCCCCGGTGAAATCATCGGTGCCAGCAAGGACGGCCTGCTGGTCGCCTGCGGTGAACAGGCGCTGTGTCTGACGCGTCTGCAATTGCCCGGTGGCAAGGCGCTGAGTTTCAGCGATTTGTTCAACAGCCGTCGTGAGAAATTTGCCGTAGGCACGCTTCTCGGGGTGGCCGCCCAATGAACCCGCGTCTGGCCGCCGCCAAGGCCCTGGCCGCCGTGCTCAACGGCAAGGCTTCGCTGAACAGTTCGCTGCCGACCCAGTTGGATAAGGTCGAAGACCGTGATCGCGGTTTCACCCAGGACCTGGCCTTCGGCACCGCGCGCTGGCAGCCACGGCTGTCGGCGCTGGCAGCCAAGCTGCTGCAAAAGCCGTTCAAGGCGGCCGATGCCGATGTAGAAGCGCTGCTGCTGGTAGGCCTCTATCAATTGCTCTACACCCGCGTGCCGGCCCACGCCGCCATCGGTGAAACCGTCGGCTGCGCCGAAAAGCTGAAAAAACCCTGGGCCAAAGCCCTGCTCAACGCCGTGCTGCGCCGCGCCCAGCGCGAAAGCGAAGCGCTGCTGGCCGAGCTGGAACATGACCCGGTGGTGCGTACCGCTCACCCGCGCTGGCTGCAAAAATCCCTGAAAGCCTTCTGGCCCGAGCAATGGGAAGCCATCTGCGCGGCCAACAATGCACACCCGCCGATGATCCTGCGGGTCAACCGTCGCCATCACCGCCGCGATGCTTATCTGCAATTGCTGACCGACGCGGGCATCGCGGCCGCGCCGTGCGTGTACAGCACCGATGGCATCGTGCTCGAAGCCGCCACCGACGTGCGCAGCCTGCCGGGCTTCGCCGAGGGCTGGATCAGCGTGCAGGACGAAGCCGCGCAACTGGCGGCCGACCTGCTCGACCTGGCCCCAGGCCAGCGCGTGCTGGACGCCTGCTGCGCCCCCGGCGGTAAGACGTGTCACATCCTGGAGGTCGAAAAAGACCTCGCCGGCGTCGTCGCCGTCGACCTGGAAGCCAAGCGCCTGGTGCGCGTGCGGGAAAACCTCGCACGCCTGGGCCTGAGCGCCGAGCTGATCGCCGCCGATGGCCGCGACACCGCCACCTGGTGGGACGGCAAGCCGTTCCAGCGCATCCTGCTCGACGCGCCGTGCTCCGCCACCGGCGTGATCCGTCGCCACCCGGACATCAAGCTGACCCGCCAACCCGACGACATCGCCGCCCTGGCCGTGCTGCAAGGCGAACTGCTCGACGCGTTGTGGCCGACCCTGGAAGTCGGCGGCATCCTGCTCTACGCCACTTGTTCCACCTTGCCCACCGAGAACACCGAGGTCATCGAAGCCTTCCTCGCCCGTACCAGCGGCGCGCGCGAGCTGGACCTCGCCACCGCAGCCGGCATCAAGCAGCCCCACGGGCGCCAATTGCTGGCACAGGAAGGCGGACACGATGGCTTCTACTACGCCAAACTGATCAAGATCGCCGCCGCACGCGGCTGAACGGTTCAAAGGGAGTGACCGGATGAAAATCATCATCCTCGGGGCAGGGCAGGTCGGTGGCACGCTGGCCGAGCATTTGGCCAGCGAATCCAACGACATCACCGTGGTCGACACCGATGCCGAGCGCCTGCGCAACCTGGGCGACCGCCTGGACATTCGTACCGTGCAGGGTCGTGCGTCGTTTCCTACGGTGCTGCGTCAGGCGGGTGCCGACGATGCCGATATGCTGGTGGCCGTGACCAACAGCGACGAGACCAATATGGTCGCGTGCCAGGTCGCCCACACGCTGTTCCACACCCCGACCAAGATCGCCCGAGTGCGTGAAGCCGCCTACCTGACCCGCGCCGGCCTGTTCGACAACGACGCGATCCCGGTGGACGTGCTGATCAGCCCGGAGCAGGTGGTCACCCATTACATCAAGCGCCTGATCGAGATTCCCGGCGCGTTGCAGGTGATCGACTTCGCCGACGGCAAAGCGCAACTGGTCGCCGTGAAGGCCTATTACGGCGGGCCGTTGGTCGGCCAGCAACTGCGCCAACTGCGCGAACACATGCCGAATGTGGAAACCCGCGTCGCGGCGATTTTCCGGCGTGACCGGCCGATCCTGCCCCAGGGCGACACGGTGATCGAGGCTGACGACGAAGTCTTCTTCATCGCCGCCAAAGCGAATATTCGTGCCGTGATGAGCGAAATGCGCCGTCTCGATGAGACGTATAAACGCATCGTCATCGCCGGTGGCGGGCAGATCGGCGAACGCTTGGCTGAGGCCATCGAAAGCCGCTACCAAGTGAAGATCATCGAGATGAGCCCGGCGCGCTGCCGGCATTTGTCCGACACCCTCGACAGCACTGTAGTCCTGCAAGGCAGCGCCTCGGACCGCGACCTGTTGATGGAAGAAAACATCGCCGACGCCGATATCTTCCTGGCCCTGACCAACGATGACGAAGCCAACATCATGTCATCGCTGCTGGCCAAGCGGCTGGGGGCGAAGAAGGTGATGACCATCATCAATAACCCGGCGTATGTCGACCTGATCCAGGGCGGCGATATCGACATCGCCATCAGCCCGCAGTTGGCGACTATCGGCACCTTGCTCACCCACGTGCGCCGTGGCGATATCGTCAGCGTCCACTCCCTGCGCCGCGGCGCGGCGGAAGCCATCGAGGCGATCGCCCATGGCGACTCGAAGTCGAGCAAGGTGATCGGCAAGGCCATCCGCGACATCGGCTTGCCGCCGGGTACCACCATCGGTGCGATCATTCGCGATGAAGAAGTGATCATTGCCCACGACGACACGGTAATTGCCACCGGCGACCATGTGATCCTGTTCCTGGTGGATAAAAAACATATCCGCGATGTGGAGAAGCTGTTCCACGTGGGGTTGAGCTTTTTCTGATCAAACGGAGTACACCGACATGCTCGAATCCCTGGAGAAAATGCTGGCCAAGGGTGTGGATAACGCCCTGCTGCGCTTTGGGCTGGGCAAGGGTTATCTGGACCTGAAGGACAACGCCAAGGCCGCCGAGCATCTGCACAAGTGTGTCGAGTTTGATCCGAAGTATTCGGCGGCGTGGAAGCTGTTGGGGAAGGCGCACGCCGGATTGGGTGACCGTCCCGCTGCGCGACAGGCCTGGGAGAAGGGCATTGAAGCGGCCCAGGCCCATGGCGACAAGCAGGCCGAAAAAGAGATGACTGTGTTCCTGAAAAAACTCGACCGCAAGGCCTAAGCGGAACTCAAATGTGGGAGGGGCGGTGCGACGATTCGACTTGCCCCCGATAGCGGAGGTTCAGTCAAATATGCATTGGCTGACACACTGCTATCGGGGGCAAGCCCCCTCCCACATTGTTTTGGGTTGCCCTTGAGTCAGTACCACCGCGCCTCACCCGGCGGGCGTTTCTTGAAGCGCTTCATGCTCCACATGTACTGGCTCGGGTAGGCGCCGACATAACGCTCCACCACCTTGCTCATCGCCGCGCAGGAGGTGGCGGTGTCGGTGCTGTACATGTCTTCCGGCGCTGCTTCCAGGATCACTTTGTAGCCTGAACCGTCCGGCAGGCGCAGGGCATGCAGGAATACACCGACCGCCTTGTGGCCCGCGAGCATGTTCGGCACGAACTTGCTGGTCAGCGCCTGGGTGGCGAAGAACGGCACGAAGATCCCCGCCGATTCAGCCGGCTCCGGGTCGGCCGGAATGCCCACCTGGCCGCCCTTGCGCACTTCCTTGATGACACTGAGGATGCCTTCCTTGGTGGACGCCGCCACGCGGTTACCCAGTTGCACGCGTTGCTTGCGCAGCAGGTCATCCACCGCCTTGAGCTTCGGCGGGCGGTAGAAAATGATCGGTTTGCACTGGCTGCAATAGAAGTGGTTCAACACCTCCCAGTTGCCCAGGTGGCTGGTGATACCGACCACGCCTTTGCCCGAGGCCAGGGCTTCGTGGAGGACTTCCAGGCCTTCGACTTCGCGCACCAAGTCGATGGAGCGCTGGGCCGGCCAGATCCAGGCGCAGGCGCTTTCGGTCAGGGACTTGCCGATGTCCATCAGGCTGCGGCCCACCAGGCGCTCGCGCTCGGCCGGGTCCATGTCCGGGAAGCATTTTGAGAGGTTGATCCGCACCGTGTCGCGGGAGCGGTTGGGGGTTTTCCACATGATCCAGCCAATCGCTGAACCTACGGCTTGCACGGCGCGCCAGGGCAGCAGGGCAAACAACCGGAGAGCGCCTACCAGCAAGGCGCCTTTAAACTTTTCCACAGGTCACTCCTGATCGTGTGTGGTGCGCAAAGCACGCATTCTAACCGGCGTTGGCCAAGTCCGCGTAACGGTCGCAGTCCTGAGTGTGGTCCATGACCATGCCCGAGGCCTGCATGAACGCGTAGCAAATAGTCGGCCCGACGAAGGTGAAACCGGCTTTTTTCAGCGCGCGGCTCATGGCCTCGGCTTCGGCGGTAATCGCCGGGACTTCGCTGCGGTCCTTGAAGTGATTGACCTTGGGCACGCCGCCGACAAACGACCACAGCAGCCCCACCGGGTCCTCCAGCGCCAACCAGGCCGCGGCGTTGCGGCGGGTGGCGTTGAGCTTCAGACGATTGCGCACGATGCCTGGGTCGAGCATCAACGCTTCGATCTCGGCATCGCTCAGCCGCGCCAGGCGCTGTGCATCAAAACCGAACAAGACCTTTCGATAATGCTCGCGTTTGCGTAAAACGGTGATCCAGGACAGGCCCGCCTGGAACCCTTCGAGCAAAAGTAACTCGAACAAACCCTGCGCATCGCGCAGCGGCGTTCCCCACTCCTGATCGTGATAAGCCATGTACAGCGGATCTTCAGAACACCAAAAGCAGCGTGGCATAAGGCTCCAGGGGATGGTGGCGCGGCCGAATCGGGTATACTCCCGCTCTTTAAATCGCAGCCCAAGTAACAGGTGAATTTCGTGAGCCAGCCTACGCCAGCCGTGCGTACCTTCCAAGACTTGATCCTCGCCCTCCAGCAGTACTGGGCCGAGCAAGGTTGTGTGGTACTTCAGCCCTACGATATGGAAGTAGGCGCCGGCACTTTCCACACCGCTACATTCCTGCGGGCCATCGGCCCGGAAACCTGGAACGCCGCTTATGTGCAGCCCAGTCGGCGCCCGACTGACGGCCGCTACGGCGAAAACCCGAACCGTCTGCAGCATTACTACCAGTTCCAGGTGGTATTGAAGCCGAACCCGGACAACTTCCAGGAGCTGTACCTCGGCTCGCTGAAACATGTCGGCCTCGACCCGTTGGTCCACGACATCCGTTTCGTCGAAGACAACTGGGAATCGCCGACCCTGGGCGCCTGGGGCCTGGGCTGGGAAGTCTGGCTGAACGGCATGGAAGTCACGCAGTTCACCTACTTCCAGCAAGCGGGCGGCATCGAGTGCTACCCGGTGACCGGCGAGATCACCTACGGTCTCGAGCGCCTGGCCATGTACCTGCAAGGCGTGGATTCGGTCTACGACCTGGTGTGGGCAGACGGCCCGTTCGGCAAAGTGACCTACGGCGATGTGTTCCACCAGAACGAAGTGGAGCAGTCGACTTATAACTTCGAACACGCCAACGTCGAGAAGCTGTTCGAACTGTTCGACTTCTATGAAAGCGAAGCCAAGCGCCTGATCGAACTGGACCAGCCGCTGCCGTTGCCGAGCTATGAAATGGTGTTGAAGGCGTCCCATACCTTCAACCTGCTGGACGCCCGCCGCGCCATCTCGGTGACTGCGCGCCAGCAATATATTCTGCGTGTTCGCACCCTGGCGCGTTCCGTCGCCCAAGCCTACCTGCTGGCTCGCGCCAAGCTGGGCTTCCCGATGGCAACCCCGGACCTGCGTGATGAAGTGTTGGCTAAGCTGGAGGCTGCACAATGAGTGCTCAAGATTTTCTGGTTGAACTGGGCACCGAAGAGCTGCCACCCAAGGCACTGAACACCCTGGCCGATGCGTTCCTGGCCGGTATCGAAAAAGGCCTGCAAAGCGCCGGCCTGAAGTTCGAGGCGAAAAAAGTCTACGCCGCGCCGCGTCGCCTGGCGGTGTTGCTGACCGCGCTGGAAACCCAGCAGCCGGATCGCAGCATCAACCTCGACGGCCCGCCACGCCAGGCCGCTTTCGACGCCGAAGGCAACCCGACCCAAGCAGCGCTGGGTTTTGCCAAGAAGTGTGGCGTCGAGCTGAGCGAGATCGACCAGAGCGGCCCGAAACTGCGTTTCAGCCAGGTCATCAAAGGCAAGCCGACTGCCAGCTTGTTGCCGACCATCGTCGAAGACTCCCTGAACGACCTGCCGATCCCCAAGCGCATGCGCTGGGGTGCGCGCAAGGAAGAGTTCGTGCGTCCGACCCAGTGGCTGGTGATGCTGCTCGGTGACCAGGTCATCGATTGCACCATCCTTGCCCAGAAAGCCGGCCGCGATTCCCGTGGTCACCGCTTCCACCACCCGCAAAGCGTGCGTATCACCGCGCCGGCCAACTACCTCAACGACCTGCGCGCCGCCTATGTGCTGGCCGACGCCAACGAGCGTCGCGAGCTGATCAGCAAGCGCACCGAAGAGCTGGCCCGCCTGCAGGAAGGCACCGCCATCGTGCCGCCAAGCCTGTTGGACGAAGTGACCGCCCTGGTTGAATGGCCGGTGCCGCTGGTGTGCTCGTTCGAAGAACGCTTCCTCGATGTGCCGCAAGAAGCGCTGATCACCACGATGCAGGACAACCAGAAGTACTTCTGCCTGCTGGACGTGGACGGTAAGTTGCTGCCGCGCTTCATCACCGTGGCCAACATCGAAAGCAAGGACCCGCAGCAGATCATCGCCGGTAACGAAAAAGTCGTGCGCCCGCGCCTGACCGACGCCGAGTTCTTCTTCAAGCAAGACAAGAAGCAGAAGCTCGAAGACTTCAACCTGCGCCTGCAAAACGTGGTGTTCCAGGAAAAACTCGGCAGCGTCTACGACAAGGCTGTGCGCGTTTCCAAACTGGCCGCCTACATTGCCCCGCGCATTGGTGGTGACGCTGCCTGGGCTGCGCGCGCAGGCCTGCTGTCCAAGTGCGACCTGGCCACCGAGATGGTCGGCGAGTTCCCGGAAATGCAAGGCGTTGCCGGTTACTACTACGCCCTCAACGACGGCGAGCCGGACGATGTCGCCCTGGCCCTGAACGAGCAGTACATGCCGCGCGGTGCTGGCGCCGAGTTGCCGACCACCCTGACCGGTGCGGCCGTGGCCATTGCCGACAAGCTGGATACCCTCGTCGGGATCTTCGGCATCGGCATGCTGCCTACCGGCAGTAAAGACCCGTATGCCCTGCGCCGTGCGGCCCTGGGCGTACTGCGGATCCTGATCGACAAGAAGCTCGACCTCGACCTGACCCAGGCCGTGGTGTTCGCGGTCGGCCAGTTCGGCGGCAAGGTCAAGCAAACCGGCCTGGCCGAGCAAGTGCTGGAGTTCGTGTTCGACCGCCTGCGTGCGCGTTACGAAGACGAAGGCGTGGACGTTTCGGTGTACCTGTCGGTACGTGCCCTGCAACCGGGTTCGGCGCTGGACTTCGACCAACGCGTGCAAGCCGTGCAGGCCTTCCGCAAACTGCCGGAAGCCGACGCCCTGGCCGCCGTGAACAAGCGCGTGTCGAACCTGTTGAGCAAGGCCGACAACCTCGGCAATGCCGATGTCGACCCAGGCCTGTTCGCCGATGCCAAGGAGTTCTCGCTGAACTCGGCCATCGCCAAGGCGGAAAATGCGGTGAAACCGCTGATCGCCGAACGCAACTACGCCGAAGCACTGGCGCGCCTGGCCACCTTGCGCGAGCCGGTGGATGCGTTCTTCGAAGCGGTGATGATCAATGCCGAAGATGCCGGCGTGCGGAAAAACCGCTACGCCATGCTGGCGCGTCTGCGCGGTCTGTTCATCAACATCGCTGACATTTCCGTATTGGGCTGATCATGTTGAAACTGCTGATTCTCGATCGGGACGGGGTGATCAATTACGACTCCGACGCTTACATCAAGTCGGTGGAGGAATGGATCCCACTGCCCGGCGCGATCGAGGCCATCGCGCAGTTGAGCAAGGCCGGCTGGACGGTGGCCGTCGCCACCAACCAGTCCGGCATCGCCCGCGGCTACTACGACATCGCAACCCTGGACGCCATGCACGCGCGCTTGCGCACGTTGGTGGCGGAGCAGGGCGGTGAGGTGGGGCTGGTGGTGTACTGCCCCCACGGGCCGGATGAGGGCTGCGATTGCCGCAAACCCAAGCCTGGCATGTTGAAAACTATTTCAGAACATTACAACGTGCCCCTGGCTGGGCTATGGTTCGTCGGGGACAGCCTCGGTGACCTGGAGGCGGCCAAAGCCGTCGACTCTCAGCCAGTTTTGGTAAAGACCGGGAAAGGCGAAAAGACCCAGGCGAAAAACCTGCCGGTAGGCACCTTGATTTTTGACGATCTGGCGGCGGTTGCCGCAGAACTTATCAACAACTAGCCGCCCTCGACTGCCTGACCAAGGACTGTTCGGGAGTGCGCCTTCAACAGGCGGGCTGTGTCCCGCAACGGTAAATGCCGCCATGTCGATTTTGCAGGCCATCAGAACCTTCTTCTTTTACCTGCTGTTGGGCACCAGTTCGTTTCTCTGGTGCACCCTGAGCTTTTTTATCGCGCCTTTTCTGCCGTTCAAGGCGCGCTATCGCTTCATCAACGTCTATTGGTGCCGCTGCGCGCTGTGGCTGACCAAGGTGTTCCTGAACATCCGCTTCGAGGTCAAGGGCGCGGAAAACGTCCCGGATCAGCCCTGCGTGATTCTGTCGAACCACCAGAGCACGTGGGAGACGTTCTTCCTCTCGGCGTACTTCTCGCCCCTGAGCCAAGTGCTCAAGCGCGAGCTGCTGTATGTGCCGTTCTTCGGCTGGGCGATGGCGATGCTGCGCCCGATCGCCATCGACCGCGACAACCCCAAGGCGGCGCTCAAGCACGTGGCCAAAAAGGGCGACGAGCTGCTCAAGGACGGCGTCTGGGTGCTGATCTTTCCGGAAGGTACGCGTGTGCCCTACGGCACCGTCGGCAAGTTCTCACGCGGCGGCACGGCATTGGCCGTCAACGCCCACCTGCCCGTGTTGCCGATTGCACATAATGCCGGCAAGTACTGGCCAAAAACCGGTTGGGCAAAACGTGCTGGCACCATCACCGTGGTGATCGGGGAACCGATGTACGCCGAAGGTGAAGGACCGCGTGCAATTGCCGCACTGAATGACCGCGCCGCCGCCTGGAATGAAGCCCAGCAACGCGCCATGGGTTCGCTGCCGCCGGAGCCGGTAGCGGTGGACACGCCGGTGGCCTGATCATCTGTGGATAACCTGTGTACGGTTTGTTGGCAAAATGGCATTTTCTCTTCATAACAAGATGATTTTATTAGATATTTCCTGAACTCATAAAAATACTAAAAACGTGCATAAGTTTTTTTTGGATAAAAAAACCGGTCCTTGAGACCGGTTTTTTATACACAGCGCAAAAGCACGTTTTGTCAGTCTTCCAACTGGGGCAGCTGCAGGGTGAATGTGGTGCCCTTGCCCACCACGCTTTCGCAGCAGATACGGCCACCGTGCCGCTCCACAACGGCCTTGACCATGGTCAGGCCCAACCCAAGGCCTTCGCTGCCCTGGGCAGAATCGAAGCGGCGGTACTGGCTGAACAGTTCCGGCAAGTCCTTTGCCGCAATGCCCGGGCCCTGGTCGCTGATGCGACACTCCAGCCAACCTTGCGCGCTGCCGTGGCTCAACCTCACGGTGGTGCCGGCCGGCGAGTATTTGATCGCGTTCTCCAGCACGTTGAACAACGCGCGGGTGAGCAGGGATTGATCGGCCGACACCATGCCTTCATCCGCTTCATCCAGGTCGTGGATCAACTGGATACCCTTGAGCTGCGCAATCACCGCCACCTGATCGAACGCATCCATCACCAGCATGGCAAACAGGCTTGGCTGGAAGTGGTAGCCGTCAGCCTCGGCTTTCGCCAGTTGTACGAATGATTCGGTGAGGCTCAAGGCGCGTCGAACCTGCTGCTCGATCTGGGCAAACACCGGCGACTCCGCGTTATGCACATCCAGTAACGCGAGGATCGCCGAGTGCGGCGCGCGCAGGTCGTGGGACAGGAAGCGCAGCATGGTTTCGCGGTGTTGCTGGGCTTCGCGCTCCTTGCTCAAGTCGGTCAGGCTGAGCAGCCAGCCGAGGGCGACATCGCCTTCGGCGGGCAGCAAGGGTGCGATTTCCATGCGCAGGCTGCGTTGGTGGATGTCCCGGAACTCGACGATTTCCAGGGCGGACAAGGCAGGGCGCACGCCGTTATGCAAGGGTGGATAACCCAGGTCGGCGAGCTGTTCGAGCAGGTTTTGGTTGACCAGATCATTGCCGAATACTTCACGGGCAATACGGTTGGCCAACAGGATGTTGCCCCGCGGATCGGTAATCAGGGTCGCCACCGGCAGGCATTCGAGGCCATCGGCCATGAAGCGTCGGGTGTCACGGGTGCGGCTGACGGCCTGCTCCAGGGCAAAGATGCGCCCTTGCAACACATCGCCTTTGTTCGCGGGCGCTCGGCGGCGTTCGGGCAGCACCTTGGGTTCGTTGTCCAGGCGCGCCAGTTCCCAGCCAAAGTAGGCAAGGATCACGCTCAGGCGGCGCCAGTTCCAGATCAGGTAGCTGAGCAACATACCGATCAGGCAGGCCGCGGGCGACCACCAATGGCCAAGGCGTAACAGCGCCCACGCGCCGAGCAACGCGCCGGCCATGCAAGCCAAGGTCATCCACAGTGCGTAGCGTGGGCGGTACAGCAAAAGGCCGAGCAACAACGCCACCCAGGCAGTGGCGATCAGTGCCGCGAGCCAGCCGGGGAGGTCGACAATGCTGCGCTCCTGCAGCAAACCGTTGAGCACATTGGCCTGGATTTCCACACCGGCGGTGGTATCCGGAGTGGAGGAGAGCGGCGTCACAAAACGGTCCCCCAGCCCATAGGCGCTGGCGCCCACCAGGATCAGGCGGTCGCGCAGCAATTCGGCCGGCACTTCGCCGTGCAATACGCTGGCGTAGGACACACTAGGAAACCCATGCGGCTCAGACGTGGACGGGACGCGAACTCTATATTCCCGATGCCAGCGCTGACTGTTCGGTTGTTCGCTGCGTCCCGGCATTTGCGCGGTTTGCCCGCTCAACGTATACGCCAGCCATGCCAACTGCGGCAGGGTGTTCCCGGGCGGGCCTTCACGCAGATACAGGCTGCGGACGGCACCGTCGCTGTCTGCTTCGACGTTGATATGGCCCAGCCCCTTGGCGCAATTGAGCAGCGGCAACAGCTGTTCGCCCGGCTGGCTCGCGCCGCCATCGCGTTCCAGGGGAAGCAAAACATTCCCGGCGTTGCACACGGCATTGGCCAGGCGCTGGTCATCGGTGGCGTTGCGCGGCTCACTGAAGATCACATCGAACAAGATACCCGCGGGTTGGGCAGCGCTCAGACGGTTGATGACGTCGGCATGCAGGCTGCGCGGCCATGGCCATTGGCCGAGCTTTTTCAGGCTCTGGTCATCGATGGTCACCAGCAAAATGCGTGGATCGACCGGCAGAGGGGTCAGGCGGCGCAGGCCGTCATACAGCGGGTTATTGAAGGCCAGGCCCGCACTTGAGGACAAATATGCAGTAAAGGGCAGCAACACCAGGCCAATCCACAGCCACTCCCGAAACAGGCCATGGAACAACAACTGCGCCTGGGTGGGCTGGCGTTTTTCGGCCTTGCGCCACAGCATCACGGGGCGACCGCCAGGAACCCGCACCGCTGCTGAAAATGGACAGTTGAAGATGTCATAGACCCGGTTTCTCCCTCCAGGTGGTGCGCGGTGTGGTGCTGAACCCAGTGAAGCTCATTTTGATCGCCCCGGGGTTTTTCCTGAATGCGTTCGTTGAAACATACCGTACATCGGGGCGCAGTATCAGCTACCCGCACGGCTATGCAATGCCAGCGGCACTGATCCTTTTCCTTACGCACGGGAGTCGGTATCTTTCCCCCTGAGTCGCATGGTTTTTCAAAGCGTTAACGGCCCTTTGATATCAGCGTACCGAGAGATCCAAAGGGTCGTTGAATCTGAGCACAATTCTTCAGATTCAATGACTGGCATCTGCGCAGCAAGGACGCCCGCTCTTCGACCGGCCGACAGCTGAAATATTTCCAAGTAGAAAGGACCCACCCATGCGTGTCGCAATACTGGATGACGAACCCGCTGAATTGCAGCGGGTGGAACAGACACTGCGACAGATCCCCAGCAACCTGGAACAGCCTTGGTCTGTGCATTGCTTCGAACGCGGTGAGGACCTGCTGCGCCAACTGCGCCGGGAAACCTTCGACCTGCTGATCCTCGACTGGCAGCTGCCCGACATCAGCGGCATCGCCTTGCTGCGCTGGACCCGTGAACACATGGAATCGCCCCCGGCCGTGATCATGCTTACCAGCCGCGATGCCGAAAGCGATATCGTCACCGCCCTGAACAGCGGCGCCGACGATTACGTCAGTAAACCCTTTCGCCCGAATGAACTCAAAGCCCGGGTCAACGCCGTCCTGCGCCGCCACGGTCTGCAAAAGTCGGCGACGTCTGAAGTGCAAAGTTTCAACGACCTGACCTTTGACGACGCCGAACTGACCGTCACCCGTGCGGGCAAACCGATCAACCTGACCGAACGCGAATACCGCCTGGCCAGTTGCCTGTTCGCCAACCTGGCGCGGCCGTTGTCTCGCGAGTATCTGTATGAGCGGTTCTGGAGCCATGAAGAAATGGTCTCGTCGCGGCCGCTGGACACACATATCTATCGGCTGCGGAACAAGCTGGGGTTAACCGCGGATCGGGGTTGGCAGTTGTTGACGATCTATGGATACGGCTACCGGTTGGAGAGTGTGGCGGCCGCTTCAGCGGGTTAAAAATGCCGATGTTCCACGTGGAGCATTTGGCTTTATTGATGCAGAGAGACGTGGCGGCTATCCAAATACGGCCGCATCAATGCCTCGAACCACTCGTGGAACACATCCAGTCGCTGCGAACGCTGCCGGCGGTGCGGGTAGAGCAGGGATACCGGCATCGAAGCGGCACAGTAACTCGACATGACCTCCACCAGTTGTCGTGAGTCCAGCAGGTGTTGGACGTCGAAGCGCGGGATCTGGATCAACCCCAACCCTGCAAGGCAGCAAGCGATATAGCTTTCGGCATTGTTCACGATCACCCGGCTCGGCACGTCGAACCGCTGCACGCTGCCGTCGCCGGACAGGTATTCCCAAGGCAGTTCCTTGCCCGACTTCGGCGACGCATAGCCGATGGTCCAATGTCCATCGAGTAGCTGCGCAGGCTGCTGAGGCTCTCCATGCTCAAGCAAATAGGCCGGGCTCGCACAATTGATCAAGGCAATCTGACCCAGCGGCCGCACCACAAGACTGCTGTCATGCAGCGCGCCAACGCGCACCGCGCAGTCCACACCTTCCTGCACCAGATCGATGGCCCGGTCGGTCGAACCCAAAATCAATTGAAGCAGGGGATGACAACGCAACAGGCCGGGCAGCGCTGGCGCAATGACGCGGCGGGCAATGCGGCTGGGCACATCGATGATCAGCCGACCGGAAACTTGCCGCTGGCTGGCCTGGAATAACTGGTCGATGTCTTCGACGTTGCACAACACCGGGCGTACACGGCTGAGCAATTGCTCCCCATCGGGTGTCAGCCGTACCTGCCGCGTCGTGCGATGCAGCAGGCGCACGCCCAGTTGAGCCTCTAACTGCTGGATGGCCGCAGACACCGACGCTCGTGGCATCTCCAGCGCGTTGGCAGCTTTGATGAAGCTGCCCATCTCGGCCACTTTGGCGAATACGCGGTACTGGTCGAATCTGTCCATGTATCTGCCCTGCCGATGGTCCCGACGTCAGCCTGCCCAGGGGCGCCTGCTTTGCGTCGATTGTACGGCGCCCCAGCAGCGGATGGCGACGAAGATCACACTGCGGATAATGGATTTACTTGGTGGTGTACCCACCATTGATGAGAATGGTCTGGCCGGTGATCCACCAGCCGTCACTGACCAGATGGCGAATGAAAGGCACCACATCCTCGATGTCGGTCAGGCCTGTTTTACTGAACGGCGAGAGCGCGGCGGCGGTCTTGTGATAGGCCACCGCGTCGGCGCCTTCGGCCGGGTAGAAGAACGGCGTATCCATCGGCCCCGGACCGACCGCTGTCACCGAAATACCGCGCGCGCCCAATTCCTTGGAGGCCGCTCGGGTGTAGTGTTCGACCGGCGCCTTGGTGCCGGCATAAGCGGCATAGAACGGCGTGAAGGCGCCCAGCAGCGACGTCACTATCGTGCAGATCTTGCCATGGTCATTGAGGTGCTTGCCCGCCTCCTTGAGGAAGAAGAAAGCGGTCTTGGAGTTGACCGCGCTCATCTCGTCGTATTCGGCTTCACTCACCTCGGCCATCGGCTTCTTGAGCACCTTGCCAACGGTGTTGATGGCGATGTCGGGTTTGCCGACCGCGGCGATGGTATCGGCGAACAACCTCTCGATGGCGCCGGCCGTCGTCAGATCCCCCTGCAGCGCGACGGCCTGTGCGCCGCTGGCCTGAACGGCGGCAACCGTGGCATCGGCATCAACCTTGGACGCGGCGCTGTTGTAATGGATCGCGACAGCCTTGGCACCCTGCGCGGCCATATCACGGGCGATGAGACCGCCAAGGTTCTTCGCGCCACCCGCGATGAGAACGACTTTGCCTTTAATGGAATGGTCTGCCATGGAGAATCTCCTTCACGAATCGATGGAGAATCGAGATTAGGCCGCTTCAACGCGGCGATAAACCGTGGATGACTGGATGAATAATCCAGAAAAACACCCCAATCAGGCAGATTGGAGCGGGGAAGGTCACGTAATAAAAACCCGGATCGAATGCAAAAAAAAGCCCGCGATTTGGCGGGCTCTTTTCGTGATGTTCAGCTAATCGGTGAGGATTAGCCGAACCATCTATGTGTGCAACTCCACGGAGGGCCTGGAATGCTTGGGAAGACGCAGACGGGAGGCTCTTACTCCTCAGATGCCACCAGTCGCACACCTTTACGCGTGACCTGTTGCCCGACTTCAAAACGCCCATTGGGTGAGCGCACCGTACTAATCTCGCCTTGCGCGTTTTTCACTTCATAAGCGGTTTCAGACTTGCCAATGCCTCCTTGTACCGCACTGCCGGCAAAAAAACCGCCAGCTGCGCCGACTAATGCTCCAATCGGGCCGCCTACCGCGCCAACCATCATTCCGGTCAAAACGCCGACCCCCTTGCCGGCGGTTGTGTCGGGGACTACACGGATTATCTGGTCTGCCTGGCATAGCGGAGACAGCAGTGTACACAGGGTGAAACTGAGCGCGATGGTACGAGTCATGAGATTGTCCCTTTGGGGTTTGCGTTAAGTTCATTACCTAATACACAAACCGGGCCAACAATTTTATTGTTTAATATCAACTAGTTAAATAACAACACTGTCATTATGACCTAACTCTAAAAAGGTCATAATGACAAAGGAATAGTCAATATGACTTCCTATCGCCAGTTGAGGCAATTTGTTGAAGGGAGGGGTTGAACAGTGCTCAACGCTCTACAGAGCCGCTTTGCGTCATGAGCGAAGATCGAGTTGTTGCACTTGAGATAGCGTTGAAACGGTGATGGCGATCGACAGAAATAATGGAATTGATATTGATCAACTATGCAGACAATCAATTGGCGCGATAATCGCAGCGGCGCAATGACCTGGGCTCTAACGTTCAAACCCCACATTGAGGGCCCAGGTTATCTGGAATCAAAAAGGCAGCGGCAGGGGGAGGGCAACGGCATTCAGATGGCCCAGGAAGAGAAAGCCCGAAACCAATACCGCGTTGATCGACCAGGCCACCGTGAGGAAACGAGCGATCTGACCGTAGAGGGGGTCACTGACATTATCCGCATTGCGCCATACCGCATTGAGCATGCACGCGGTGTAGGCCACAAAACCCAGCAGCATTAGACCAAACAGGGAGGGTGCAACTTTGTTGAAGGCGACCAGAATCAGGCCAAACAGTACATTGCTGAGCACCACCCCGTAGAGCCAGAACACCACCCACAGCGCAGTGCTGCCCTGCGAGTTTACCCACTGCTGAAGCTTACTCATCACAACCCCCTGGCTAGCTAATAGCCGATTTTCCCTATAAGCCCGTACAGACTTCACCCAAGTGATGCCGACGTAGGGACGTCGTGCATGGTTTCAGTCTAGCGGGTATTTCCTACATGTCCCGACCGAGTACAAGTAGGCCGACAAACCTTGCTTCCTTGTTTCCGGGTTCTCAGCGGGACGGGTTTATGGAGTAAACGATGGACAAGAAATCGCTACCGGATTGGGATCCCAGGTCTGAAGCCGTATTAAAGGATCAGACGACAGCCTATGACGACATGCGCCACCGTTGCCCGGTCGCACACAGTCAATATGGCTATACGTCGTTATTCAGGCATGCGGATGTGCTGCGCGTACTTAACGATCATGAAACCTTCAGTAATGCCGTCTCGCGTTTCCCCGCGGTCCCCAACGGAATGGATCCGCCCGAACATACGGCGTACCGGAACCTCATCGAGCGTTATTTCAGCCCGGAGCATATGGATGCCTTTGCGCCGACGTGCCGTGATATAGCGGTTCGTCTGGTGCAGGCGTTACCGGATGAAGGCCGTGCAGAACTGATCGGCGAATTTGCCCAGATCTTTGCGTTGCAGATCCAGTGTGCCTGGCTGGGTTGGCCGGCGGATTTTCATGAACCGCTGCGCCTGTGGACGCTGAAGAATCACTCGGCCACGCTGTCCCGAGACGAGGCGGCCCTGAGTGCCGTGGCCCTTGAGTTTGACGGTTACATCAAGGATCTGCTGGACGTGCGCCGTACCGCTGGCGCTGCTGCGTCGCATGACATCACGACCCTCTTGCTACGCGACCAGTCCTTGGGAAGGCCCCTGACGGACGACGAGATCGTCAGCATTCTACGTAACTGGACAGTCGGCGAACTCGGAACCATTTCCGCCTCGGTCGGCATTCTTGCGCACTATCTGGCGACCAACTTCGGGTGGCAGCAGCGATTGCGCGAACAACCCGCGCTGTTACCTGTCGCCATTGATGAAATACTGCGTATTCATGCACCACTGATCATGAACCGTCGGGTGACTACGAAAGAGGTCACGCTGGGCGGGCGCACGCTGGCGAAGGGTTCGCGTATTGCCCTCAACTGGGCGTCCGCCAATCGGGACGAAGCGGTCTTTGGAGATCCCGATGAATTGCGCCTCGATCGCGATCCCGAGCTGAACCTGCTCTATGGCGCCGGCATTCATGTCTGCCCCGGTGCGCCGCTTGCCAGACTGGAGCTACGGATCGTGATGGAGGAACTGCTTGGACGCACCAGCCGGATTACGCTGGCGCCGGATAAAGAACCAGTGAACGCGTTTTTCCCTGCCGGTGGGTTTTCTTCTCTACACCTGCAGATTCAGAAACCGCCGTCTCAACCGCTGGGCGCCGGCCTTCCCCCCGAGATCCGATAGCGTTTTATGCTGGACAGCTTGGCGGCGAGGGCGACATGTGGGTCAGCATGACTGACCTGCATTGAGCCCTGATCGGCCGCGAGTGTTATTTCAAACCGAGCCGCTTCGCCAGTCGGTGCAGGTTGGCCACATCCATATCGAGCATTCGCGCACAGGCAGACCAGTTATCTGCGCAATTTTTCAGCGTGTTTTCAATCAGCTGACGCTGGAAGCTATCCGTCGCGTCCCGTAGGCATTGGCCAACGCTGCTGGAAGGAACATCCACAGCAACAGGCAGTATCGCCAGCTGTTCTGGGACTTGATTGAAATGCTGTGCTTCCAGCAGCAGCTCTTCACTTTGCTGGGTCGCACGAGCAAGGATTGTCGCTCGATAAACAGCATGTTCCAGTTCGCGAACGTTTCCTGGCCACGAGTACTGCTTGAGCAACGACAGGCAACCGGCAGCCAGCGCCACCCGTTGCAATCCCATGCGTACCCGGCTCTGCTCGCAGAAAAAACCCGCTAGCAATGTGATGTCCTGCCCACGCTCACGCAGTGGCGGCACATGCACAGGGAACACGCTTAAACGGTGGAACAGGTCGACCCGGAAGCGATTGTTCAGCACTTCCTGCTTCAGGTCACGATTGGTCGCGGCAAGCACCCTTACGTTGACCCGCAAGACGGTATCGTCACCGACCCGTTGCAGGTCGCCGTATTGCAATACCCGTAGCAGTTTTGCTTGCAGGCTCAGCGACAGTTCACCGATTTCGTCGAGGAACAGTGTGCCGTTATCGGCCATTTCGAACTTGCCGGTGCGATGATGGATCGCCCCGGTGAAGGCACCTTTGACATGGCCGAACAACTCACTTTCAGCCACTGACTCCGGCAGCGCAGCGCAGTTTAGATAGACCACAGGGTGACTGGCGCGTGATGAACCTTCATGTATCGCCTTGGCGACCAGTTCCTTGCCGACCCCGGTTTCTCCAGTGATCAAAACGTTCAGGTCGGAACCTGCCACCATTTCGATCTCTCTTTTCAACTGTTGCATGACCTCGCTGAGCCCGACCATTTCGGTGCCGGGTTTGCCCGCCGGGACATGACTGATGGAGAGAGGCGTAATGGTCTGACTTTCCAGTTGCTCGACCAGCAACGCATTGGTCAAGGCAGCAGAAGCGAGGGCGCCCACCAGTCGCAGCTCTTCGTCGCTGAAGTGATCAAACTGTGCCGGGTCCATGCCATCGATCGTCAGCGCGCCAATCAGTGTCTGGTCCGCGAACAACGGTAACCCGATGCAGGCATGTACTTTGAGGTCCTGCCGGCTCGGGATCAGGCCGTCATAGGGATCAGGCAAATGACTCTCTGCCGGAAAGCGCACCACGTCACCGGCGCGAGCGATGGCTTCCAGACGCGGATGTGCATCAAGGCTGAAGCGGCGCCCCAGAACATCCGGTGCCAGGCCATCGATCGCCAGCGGACGGAACAGTCGCTGTTCATAACGTAACAAGGCAGAGGCGTCGCAACCGAGCAATTGGCGCAGGGTATTGATCAGACGTTGAAAGCGGTCCTGATGGGAAATGCCGCTTTGCAGCTCAATAGCGATGCGTGCCAGGGATTCAACGGAGAGACTCATGGTTTGTCACTTTGACAATGAATTAGTCATAAAGACAATAGTCGGGCAATGTCATATTGACAATCATTGTTTTATTTTTCCTTTTAAATCAACGGTTTATTATGTGGCACGAAGGTTGCCATCTTCGGTGTAGAACATCATTTCTATACCGAGGTAGGTCATGTCAATTCACGTCAAAAACAACATTCATTGGGTCGGTCAGCGCGATTGGGAAGTGCGAGACTTTCATGGCACAGAATACAAATGCCACAAAGGTAGCAGCTATAACAGCTACCTGATCCGTGAAGAAAAGACCGTACTGATTGATACGGTTGATCACAGGTTCAGTCGGGAGTTCATACAGAACCTGGCGATGGAAATCGACCTGAACACGCTGGACTGTATCGTCATCAACCATGCGGAAGAGGACCATGCAGGAGCGCTGACAGAGTTGATGTCGCTGATCCCGAATACGCCGATCTATTGCACCGCCAATGGCGTGGACTCGATCAACGGTCATCACCATCATCCTGAATGGAATTTCCACGTCGTCCATACCGGCGACACCCTGGATGTCGGCAATGGCAAACAGCTGGTTTTCGTGGAAACCCCGATGCTGCATTGGCCGGACAGCATGATGACGTACATGACCGGCGATGCCGTTCTGTTCAGTAACGACGCCTTTGGCCAGCATTACTGCGACGAACACCTGTTTAATGATGAAGTGGATCAAAACGAACTGTTCGAACAGTGCCAACGCTACTACGCCAATATCCTCACCCCATTCAGCCGCCTGGTCATTGCCAAGATTACCGAGATCCTCGGTTTCAACCTGCCGGTCGATATGATTGCCACCGCTCATGGCGTGGTGTGGCGTGATAATCCGACGCAGATCGTGCACCGCTATCTGGAATGGGCAGCGGACTATCAGGAGGATCGCATCACCCTGTTCTACGACACCATGTCGAACAACACCCGCATGATGGCCGATGCCATCGCGCAGGGTATTCACGAAGTCGATCCAGGTGTGGCGGTGAAGATTTTCAACGTCGCGCGCCACGACAAGAATGAAATTCTGACCAACGTGTTCCGCTCAAAAGGCGTTTTGGTGGGCTCGTCCACCATGAACAACGTGATGATGCCTAAAGTCGCCGCACTGCTGGAGGAAATAACCGGGCTGCGTTTTCGTGACAAAAAGGCTTCGGCGTTTGGCAGTTACGGCTGGAATGGCGGGGCGGTAGACCGTATCCAGACGCGCTTGATGGACGCTGGTTTTGAAACCACATTGGCGCTCAAAGCCAAGTGGCGGCCCGACGGTGGCGCGCTTGAGGTTTGCCGGGCTCATGGCCGCGAAATCGCTCGGCAATGGGCGCTGCATCCATCGACGGCTGCACATGTCGTACCCGCTGCAGCCACCGCAACTGCCCAGGCAGACCCCATCGCGGACAACGGCCTGCGCATGCGATGCAGTGTCTGCCAATGGATTTACGACCCCGCGATCGGCGAGCCGATGCAGGATGTGCAGGCCGGTACGGCCTGGTGTGATGTGCCTGATTACTTCCTGTGCCCTGAATGTTCAATGGGTAAATCGGTATTCGATGAGCTGCCTTCGGAGGCGACATGAACCGGGAAATCGTCATTGTGGGCTCCGGCTTCGCGGCTCGTCAGGTGGTCAAGAACTTGCGCCGGCTCGATGCGGCGGTGCCCATTCGATTGATCGCTGCAGACAGTTGCGATGAGTACAACAAGCCCGACCTGAGTCACGTCGTCAGTCTCAATCAGACTGCCGACGACATGACTCGCCAGCCTGCGGCAGAGTTTGCCGAGATGTATCGGTTGACCCTGAACTCGTGCTGCCAGCTCACTGCGATTGATCGCGAAAACCAGCGTGTTAGCGCCGGTAATGAGGCATTCAGCTACGACCAACTGATTCTCGCCACGGGGGCGCAAGCCATGGTTCCGCCGATTCCCGGGCGGGAGTGGATGGTGACTCTGAACAGCCAGCAGGAATACCGTCATGCACAACATGCACTGCGGGCTGCACAGCGCGTACTGATCCTCGGGGCCGGCTTGATTGGCAGTGAACTGGCCATGGACATCAATCGTGCCGGAAAGCAGGTGGTGCTGATGGACAAGTCCTGCAGCCTGCTCGCATCGTTGCTTCCTGTTGAGGTGAGCAGCCGCCTGCAGCACCGGTTATGCCAGATGGGTGTGGAGATGCTGTTTAACCAGGCGTTGGTATCCATTGAAAAGAGAAACGATGGCCTGTTGGCGACGTTGTCCAACGGCCGACACATCAGCGCCGATGTGATCGTTGCCTCAATTGGGTTGAAACCCGATACGACGTTAGCCACACAGGCTGGCTTACGAGTGGACCGTGGCATTGAAGTTGATGAACGCATGTGCACCTCTGACCCACGCATATTCGCCGTTGGCGATTGCGCGCAAATCCAGGGCAAGCTACTGCCGTTTCTGCAACCTATTCAGGTAAGCGCCATGACCCTGGCGCGTAATGTGCTGGGTGGGAATGAGGAAGTTAAGTTCCCGGCGATGCTGGTGAAGGTCAAGACTCCGGAAATGCCGCTGCACCTGGCCGGAGAAACCAGCCGCAAGGACTTGCAATGGCAGATCAGCCTTGAGGCACAGGGGCTTATAGCCAAAGGTCTGGACATGGCAGGGCAGCTACGTGCGTTCGTTGTCAGTGAAGACCAAATGAAGCAGGCCTTTACGCTACTACGGCAACTCTCGCTGTGAATCCAATTGGCAGAGCTCTCGCGCGTTCCTGGACATACGGGCAAAAAAAGGCCAACCCGCAGGGGTTGGCCTTTTTTGTAGCGCGGCGAAAGCAGCATAGTGTGAACGTCAGCTGCTTTTGTGAGTGCCTACACCCGTGTCGATGGGCATATTAAGTGTCATGCGTGCCCTAGGTGGAATCAGCGTTCCACGTGAAACATGGGCACTATAAATGTCGCGGATGAGCCGCAATTAGTGTCATCCCGCAGTTTTTTGACACTATTAAATGTCGTTTCCGTTCATCAATCGCAACCCAACCCAGAGACCGATCACAGCCCCTGTCGCTCGCGTATCGCCCTCCGGAACTCCTCATTTTTCTCCTCCACCATCGCGGTCAATTCGAAATGGTGGACCTCATAAATCTGGAATGGCAGAAGAAGGGTTCTAAACATTGATAGAATCAGCAATCCAATGCTCAAGACGAATAGCCATTGCCCGACAGCTACCGCCTCACCGTGACTTTGGACGATCAGCCAGATTAGGCAAGCAAGGATGCAGGCGATGTGGACCGCCAGGGTCACTGCTTGGGAAAAAAGGAGGTAGGTAATTTTTTCAACATAGAGGGGTGCTTGATCGACGGTTAGCAACTTGGAGCCACCACTTCTCCCAGTGAACAGCATCAAGGTGACCATGAAACCAGCGAGCACAGAAATGAACGTCATGATCCCTGTCATGATGTCTTTCATTGCAACTGCCTGGTTTCCCGTAGCAGCACCATCAGATAACCAATAGCCTAAAGCCGCGCCGACAGAAATCGGGACAACAGCCGCTACCGTCTGTTTGATCCAAAAATGTGACGTTTGGGTAACCACACGAAGCATTTCAGCACCAGCTGTTGCGGCACTCTGAACTTCGTCTGGCAACAGCCAGTCACGCACCCTCATCCTCATTCTCCCAACAATTTCACAGACTTCAAAACACCATCAGTTTTAACTGGCCCGTTATGCCCAGGATCTCGTAATTCACCGAGGTAGGTCTTCAAAGCAATTTCGATTTCTGTAATGGCAGGACGGCCTTCTGGTGTTAATTGGATTTGAACAGGCTTGCGCTCCCGATACTCGCTCAGGTTGTTGACGCTACCACCATTTTTAAAGTGAAGCGTGGCGCCTGCTAACGCTTGACCGTCAGCTTCCTCCAGCAGCGCTATCGCCTGATTTTCGTCCAAGGTTCCATCCTTGTTCTCCCAGCTGACGTTGCATTGCGCAGCACCGGGAATTTTTTGCAGCAGGCTGGCAAGCAAGCCGCCGAACTGAGTTCCTTGATGTTTGCTGTCTACCGCCAAACGAGCGGTAATCCGCTCAACGCCGCCGTGTAGATCTATTAATTCTCGCAGATCGGTCGATGCAATATCGGAAAAGTCGACCAGAGGATGGGCCTGATCACGATAGCGCCGGAAGAGCTGGCCAAGTAGTTTCTCTAGACCCGCAGCCCCACCGCTGCCCATAACTGACTCAATGATAATTACCTCTCCAAGCGCAATGCATCGATAGCTGTGGACTAGCTCACCAGCCTTACCATCCTCATCTTTAAGCTCGATAATTTTGATTTCCGCCTCAGCGGACGTCAGGTCAGGGGTGATCGACTCGGGAACGTGGCCATGCTGATAGGAGCAGACAGTGAAAAAAACGCCATCCGCCCCCAAATCTTTCATCGAATTAATAAAATAGCACGACTGTCCCTTTTCGATTCTGATACCCGGATCTGGGAAATGCCTCATCCCAATACTACTGGTCTTGGCCATGACGTTGCGCATCTCGTCCTGTATCAGCGGGCGAATCCATCCTTCAGGGGTAGACCGAGTGACTTTGTATCTAATGGCTTTGACAATCAGGGTACGAAAAATATGGGCAGGCACTGGGTAAGTTCCTTTCTGCCAGATAATTGTGGAAAATATTTGGAGGCACCAAGCCACTATAGTCTATTAGCCGTTTTCGTCACAAAAACTCGAAAAAACATAGGTGCATGGTCGGTTCGCCCACGGCATCACAAATCGTTTCCAGTCAATCTAGAATCTCGCCCAAACGGAGTGCCCCTGACAGGAAGCCATCGGAAGGGCCTCTTGTCAGGGTTAACTATCAAACTAGCAATGAGCAATACTGATTATTTTTTGTTCTACAAGAATTGTTTTTTATTTGAGAGTTTCACCACACTACTCCTACCGATACCCGACTTTTACCCATTCACACAACCAAATAATGCCATTATCCATTTTTATACACTGCATCTTAAGCAAACGATTAATCACTTCACGGTATTGATCAGTTGTCAGAGGGGGCAGGCTCAAGATCTGCCTCCATTCGTTGGTTTTCTCCAACCCCATCTCTTCAGAGATTCTCCTCCTAGCATCCTTACTTTTCCATAATGCCAGAATAGTAGTAGCCTCTATATCAGAAAGCGGCTCTTCCGCCCCCCTCCAAACTTTGTTCCAAACATACAAACCAATTAGAGCGGCAAGCCAAGTTTGAGACCCTGCGACGCCAGCTGACGCGATGGAAATATCAGGTATGATATCCATCAACTTCTTCCAGTTAAGTAACAGGTTTCCTGGCTTGCGCGAACTTCCCCCACTACCTCTCGAAGAACCAACAGCAATATACTGAATGTACTGCTCAGACTCCACAGGAGGTGAAAGCATTGTAAAAGCATCTAGTGCCCTTATAGCAACTTGCGAATAACTTTCCCCATGCCCATCAAAAGCTAATTTTACAAAATCTTCCAATTGTTTACGTTTAGCCGCCATGGCCTCTTGATCATATTCCACTTTATCCCCCAAATAACACAAACAACAAATTAAAAATCTTCAACTATTTCAATTAACTGTTCTCGATATACAAACCTACACTTGCAGTAACAACCTGCTCATCACCAATTGTTTTCTCGCCCGTGTACAGCCCACATACAGACGGTTTCTGAAAATAGGCTGAGCAAGGTCATAGCTATCAATCATCGGAAGCAATACCACATCAAACTCAAGTCCCTTCACGTTTAAAACAGACGTGAAATGCACAAGGTATTTTTTCTCAAGATCGATGTGTTCCGACATGCTCATCCTGCGAAAACTTCCCACAAGACGTTGCTCGCAGTAATTGTGCAACTCACGCGCGGTGTCCTGATCAGGCAGCACGATAGCAACTGTCTGATCTTCAGGAATGCTAGCGATAACCTCACTGAGATATTCGAACTCAGCTTCACGAGATGACACTCTCCTCAGTGTGTAGGCACCTTGATCGTCATCCTGGAGGTTTAGCAGACCCTCATTTAACAATTGGAGGTCCATGCCTCCCCCCTGCTCGAATAATTGCCGCAAGGTCTTGGTAAATGCGGCGAGCGACGGCCGACTTCTCTGACGTAAGTTTTCTTCCAATCGAATAAATTCTGGCCGTTGCCCCACGGGGAAGCAATCGTCAATACGCATCGGCTCATTGCGCAGGAGCTGCTGTGATCGGTCACCTACGACAGTAATTGCGCTGTACTCTGGATCAGCCAAAGACGTCATTAGATAAATCTGTTGCTCGGTAAAATCCTGTACTTCATCCACAAACACGCTTTGGTAGTAAATAGGAGCGTGGAGCCCGACGGGTAACGACTTTGATTTCGAGCCAATCGAGATGTCGTGGGCAAGACAGAGCAATAGATCAATATCATCATCGCTCAGAGTATTTTCCCGCAGGCGTCCAAGTACTTGAGCGGCCACTAATGGCTCTGGGAATAATGCTGCTTCCGATTCCAGCGCAAGCCGATACAAATGGGCGAAATTCTTCAAAGGCGATATGAGATTGGTCCTCATCGTCCGCCCAAAAACCTTGGCTGGTGACTCGACGCCTTCAGGGGCTCGTGTACCTGCCCCCGTCATAATCTTCAACCGCTTGAGCGCAGTGCCGCTACGGAACATCAGGGGCATGCTGTGCCCGAGACGTATGAACAACTCATTTGCAGGCATAATGAATCGCCCCGGGTTTCGTAGACACCTCTTTGCCTTAAACTGAGGCCAATTAGGAGGTGCCATGAGCAACCCGCGTTACCCCGAAGAATTCAAAATCCAAGCAGTCAATCAAGTGACCGAAAAGAAGCTGCCTGTCGCTGAGGTAGCGGCCCGTCTCGGCGTGTCAACGCATAGCCTCTATGCCTGGATAAAGCGCTACAGCAAACCTCAAGAAGAACGGCAGCAGGATGATGACCAGCACGCTGAACTGCGTCGTCTGCGAGCGGAGCTAAAGCGCGTTACTGAAGAGCGAGACATATTAAAAAAGGCCGCCGCGTACTTTGCCAAGGAGTGCGGCTGAAGTACGCCTTTATCAAGCAGCGCGCCGGCGACTATTCCATTCGACGGCTTTGCCTCACGCTGAAAGTCCATCCCAGTGGCTATTACGCCTGGTTGTCTGAGCCGCAATCTGCACGCGCCAAAGACGACCAGCGACTGCTGGGTTTGATCAAGCATTCATGGCTGGAAAGTGGTGGCGTTTATGGCTATCGCAAAATCCATGACGATCTGCGCGAGGTCGGTGAAGTTTGCGGGCGCCATCGCGTGGCAAGGCTGATGCGTCTTGAAGGGCTGCGCTCTCAGACAGGTTACCGACGCCGCCCAGGAAAGTACGGCGGTAAGCCAGCGGTCGCCTCACCCAATTTGTTGAAGCGCCAGTTCGATGTCGTGGAACCCAACAAGGTTTGGGTCACCGACATCACCTACATTCGTACTTATGAAGGCTGGTTGTATTTGGCGGTGGTGCTGGATCTGTTTTCTCGTCAGGTCGTTGGCTGGTCAATGAAGTCGCAGATGACCAGTGATTTGGCCATTGATGCGTTGTTGATGGCGGTTTGGAGGCGTAAACCGAAGCAAGAGGTGATGGTTCATTCCGACCAAGGCAGCCAATACAGCAGCTCCGATTGGCGCAGCTTTTTAAAGGCAAACAATTTGGTTGCCAGTATGAGTCGCCGAGGCAACTGTCATGACAACGCCGTGGCCGAGAGCTTTTTCCAGCTTCTGAAACGGGAACGGATCAAGCGAAAAATCTACACCACGCGGGAAGATGCTCGGAGTGATGTGTTCGATTACATCGAGATGTTCTACAACGTAAAACGCCGCCATGGTTTCAACAAGCAGCTGTCACCGGTAGAGTTTGAAAAGCGTTACGCAATGAGCTTGCAAGGTGTCTAGAGAATCCGGGGCGATTCATCAAGCTCTGGAATGGTCTCAGCAGCAGTAGCCTGGTCAACCACCTGCTCTGCATAGAGTTCGTATTCGTCGGCGCTCAGTTCATCATCCAGGTCATCAAGATTGTCTGGAAGATCGATCTGTCTCTTTACGTTATATTCGCCCAGGGTGCTGGCAACGCCTAGACCACGAGCCAGAAGCTTGGTCTCTCCGAGGCGATTTTCCATGCGCTTACGGCGACGCTGAAGCGATTGGTAAATAGCCTCAGGGCTCGACGCCAAACGACGTTGGAGTTGTGTTAGTGCGAAACCAATTGTGCCTTTACGCTTGCCGTCGAGCTGGTCGGCACGATTCATCTCGTTGCGCACATACTCGGTAACATCGTGGTACAGCGCAGCCTCTAGGTCTGACAACTCGTAATTGGCTGTGTAGGCACGACGCTCGGGGAAGAGGGGGGTCCCATCAAACTTCAGCAGCTCCTCCTTTACCATGCGACGCATCATGTCAGACACATCGACCTTATGTGCACCTTCACGGAATTTACCGTAGAACCGGTCACCGTCGAGCAGGGAGAGCCAAATCTGGAAATCTTCTTCCTTGCCGTTGTGCGGCGTTGCCGTCATCAATAAGAAGTGGCGCGTAATGGAGCCGAGTAGTTCTCCTAACTCAAAACGCTTGGTCTTGTTGACCTTGCTGCCGAAATAGTTAGCCGAAAGCTTGTGTGCCTCATCAACGATGATCAGGTCCCATTCAGTGTTCTTTAGCTTCTGCTGGAATTCTTCACTGCGTGACAACTGATCGAGACGCGCTATCAGCAGATTGGTTTCTTCGAAGTAGTTACCCGAGGCACATTGTTCTTGCTTCTCTCGGCTGAATATCTCAAACCTAACGCCAAACTTCTCAAGAAGTTCATCCTGCCACTGATCGGTCAGGGAGCCGGGAGAAACGACCAGAATGCGTTTGGCATCCGACCGCATCAGTAACTCCCGGATCAGCAAACCAGCCATGATTGTCTTACCCGCGCCCGGATCGTCGGCAAGAACGAAGCGCAGAGGCTGACGCGGAAGCATCGACTCATAAACAGCAGAGATCTGGTGGGGTAGTGGATCTACATTGGACGTGTGAACCGCCATCATTGGATCGAACAGATAGGCCAGACTGATACGGTAGGCTTCCAATCCAAGTTTGAAATCAGGACCTGGAGCATCAAATGACCAAGGTCTACCTACTTGAGCTAGCGCCAGACGAACTTCGTCAGAACGGAACAACATCTGCTCGCCCAATCGACCTTGGCTGTCTTTGAAGTAAACGGTAATGGCATTGTCGCCAACAGGCTCAACCGTAACCACACGGACGATTTCGCTTGCTTGGATACCCTTAACCTGTGCGTCCTTCTTAATGTCTTCGAGCTTGAGCATGCTGAACCCTGGCGTCCCTGTGGGCGCTGCGATAATTTCTGAACAGATGTAGATATTAACAGTGCCACTCTGCCATGCGGTGGGTTCTCTTCACACTCAAAAGCCACATTAAAGGCAATATGCCATCACAAGCTATCACTCTATGCCTAGGGGTAAGATTAAAGAGCAAGCCCCCGGCAATAGTGTTACCAGGGGCTATTGATCGTCTAAGCCGAAAGCGCAAATAACTTTACCAACACATAGCAGCCATTCAGCCAATCAAGGGCGCAGTTCGTTTCGACGAGACCTTCACCATGCTCAGCCATATAATGGCTTACTCTCCACAAAACAAACCCCGACACTCAGGCCGGGGTTTGTTTTAGTGGACGACAATAACCCGCCCACTTGCGACACTTAATGTGCCCATCGACAACCCGATCAGAAATCCAGGTTAGACACCGCCAAAGCATTGCTCTCGATGAAGTCACGGCGAGGCTCGACCGCATCACCCATCAGGGTGTTGAAGATCTGGTCTGCGCCAATGGCGTCTTCGATGGTCACGCGCAGCATACGGCGCTGAGCGGGGTCCATGGTGGTTTCCCACAGTTGATCCGGGTTCATCTCGCCCAGACCTTTGTAGCGCTGGATGGTGTGACGCTTGGTGCTTTCGGCCATCAGCCAGTCAAGGGCTTCCTTGAATTCCCTGACCTGCTTCTTGCGTTCGCCACGTTGGATATAAGCGCCGTCGTCCAACAGGGTGCTCAGTTGTGCGCCCAGGGTGACGACGGTTTTGTAGTCGTTGCTGCCGAAGAAGTCGCGGTTGAAGGTGACGTAGTTGGACAGGCCGTGGGAGATCAATTCGACCTCGGGCAGCCACACGTTACGTTCACGGTCTTCGCGCAGGCTGGCTTTGTACACCAGGCCGGATTTCTCGACGGTGCGCAGACGCACTTCGTACTGGGCCAGCCAATCCTGCATCGCTGCGTGATCGCCCAACTGCTCCAGGCTCACGGCCGGCAGGTAGATGAAGTGCTCGGTCAGCTCCTGAGGGTACAGGCGCGACAGACGCTTGAGCGTCTTCATGACCATGCGGAAGTCGTTGACCAGACGCTCCAGCGCCTCACCGGAAATGCCCGGCGCTTCTTCGTTCAAGTGCAGGCTGGCGTCTTCCAGGGCCGACTGCGTCATGTACTCTTCCATGGCGTCGTCGTCTTTGATGTATTGCTCTTGCTTGCCCTTTTTGACTTTGTACAACGGCGGCTGGGCGATGTAGATGTAGCCGCGCTCGATCAGCTCCGGCAACTGACGGAAGAAGAAGGTCAGCAGCAGGGTACGGATGTGCGAACCGTCGACGTCAGCATCGGTCATGATGATGATGTTGTGATAGCGCAGCTTGTCGATGTTGTACTCGTCGCGGCCGATACCGCAGCCCAATGCCGTGATCAAGGTGCCGACTTCCTGGGAGGAAATCATCTTGTCGAAGCGTGCTTTCTCGACGTTGAGGATCTTACCCTTCAACGGCAGGATGGCCTGGGTGCGACGGTTACGGCCCTGCTTGGCGGAACCGCCAGCAGAGTCACCTTCCACCAGGTACAGCTCGGAGAGGGCAGGGTCCTTCTCCTGGCAGTCAGCCAGTTTGCCCGGCAGGCCGGCGATGTCCAGCGCGCCTTTGCGGCGGGTCATCTCACGGGCTTTACGCGCGGCTTCACGGGCACGCGCTGCGTCGATCATCTTGCCGACAACCAGCTTGGCTTCGTTCGGGTTTTCCAGCAGGAAGTCGGAGAAGTACTTGCCCATCTCCTGTTCCACGGCGGTCTTCACTTCGGAAGACACCAGCTTGTCTTTGGTCTGGGAGCTGAACTTAGGGTCCGGTACTTTCACCGAAATAATCGCAGTCAGACCTTCACGCGCATCGTCACCGGTGGTGGCAACTTTGTGCTTCTTGGCCAGGCCTTCGGCTTCGATGTAGGTGTTCAGGTTACGCGTCAGCGCGGAACGGAAACCCACCAGGTGAGTACCGCCGTCGCGCTGCGGAATGTTGTTGGTGAAGCACAACAGGTTCTCGTTGAAGCTGTCGTTCCACTGCAGGGCGATTTCCACGCCGATGCCGTCTTCACGCTGGACGTTGAAGTGGAACACCTGGTTGACCGGAGTCTTGTTGGTGTTCAGGTATTCAACGAACGCACGCAGGCCGCCTTCGTACTTGAACAGCTCTTCCTTGCCGCTGCGCTCATCCTTGAGGACGATGCCGACACCGGAGTTGAGGAAGGACAGTTCACGAATCCGCTTGGCCAGGATGTCCCAGCTGAAGTGGATGTTCTTGAAGGTTTCGTCAGAAGGACGGAAGTGAATCTGGGTACCGGTAGTTTCGCTTTCGCCAACAACCTTCATCGGTTCCTGCGGAACACCGTGAACGTAGGTCTGCTCCCAAATCTTTCCGCTGCGACGCACAGTCAGCACCAGCAATTCGGAGAGGGCGTTTACTACGGAAACACCTACGCCGTGCAAACCACCGGATACTTTGTACGAGTTGTCGTCGAACTTACCGCCGGCGTGGAGCACGGTCATGATGACCTCTGCCGCCGAAACGCCTTCTTCTTTATGCACGTCTACCGGAATGCCACGACCGTTGTCGCGCACGGTGATGGACTCATCCGGGTGAATGATAATGCTGATGTCGTCGCAGTGACCGGCGAGAGCTTCGTCGATGGAGTTGTCGACCACCTCGAACACCATGTGGTGCAGACCGCTACCATCATCGGTGTCGCCAATGTACATACCGGGACGTTTGCGTACGGCATCCAAACCTTTCAGCACTTTAATGCTGGTCGAGTCGTACGTGTTTTCTTCGCTCATGCCTTCACTCCCGATGGTCGTGGGTCTGGGTGATACGGCCTTGTTCCACGTGGAACAAAGCGACTGGCGTTTCCGTCTGCCAGCCTTCCCTCAATAATTCGTGGTCTACACAGGTGATAAACACCTGGCAGCGTAAGTCTTCCAACAAGCGGCATAACGCTCGGCGGTGTTGCTCGTCGAGTTCTGACGGCAAATCATCCACCAGATAAATACATTGACCGCGCCGGGCCTGGCTAACCAAATGCCCTTGGGCGATACGCAATGCACATACCACCAGCTTCTGCTGGCCGCGGGACAAGATATCCGCGGCATTATGTGCGCCTAACCTAAGACGCAAATCAGCGCGCTGGGGGCCGGCCTGGGTGTGGCCGATTTGCTGATCCCGCTGCAAGGACGTGGCGAGCACTGCACTCAGTTCACGCTCTTTGTCCCAACCGCGGTAGTAGCTCAGCGTCAGCCCTTCGAGGTCCAACAGCTCACTCAAGGTCTGCTCAAAGACTGGTTTCAAGGCTTTGATATAGGCGCGGCGGTATTCATCTATTTCGTCGCTGGCCAGGCACAGTTCCCGGTCCCAGGCTGCTTGCGACGCGGCGTCAAGTGTACCATGCCGCAGCCATGAGTTCCGCTGCCGCAAGGCCTTCTGCAGGCGCTGCCAAGTGGCCATGAAGCGCGGTTCCACGTGGAACACTCCCCAATCGAGGAACTGCCGACGGATTTTCGGCGCGCCTTCGAGCAAACGGAAACTGTCGGGGTTGATCAGTTGCAGCGGCAGGATTTCCGCCAACTGCGCCGCGCTGCGAGCATTTTGCCCGTCGATGCGGATCTGAAACTCGCCCCCGCGATCACGGGATATCCCCAGGCTGCTATGGCCACCTTCAGCCAACTCGACCTGGCCAAACACCGTACACGCCAGTTGTTCGTACTGAATCACCGGCAACAGGCGGGCACTGCGGAAAGACCGGGCAAGCCCCAACAAATGGATGGCTTCCAGCACGCTGGTTTTGCCACTGCCGTTGGCGCCGTGGAGGATATTGATGCGGGGGGAGGGGGAGAAGGTCACCGGGTGCAGATTGCGCACCGCGGTGACCGAGACGCGACTGAGGGACATCTAGCTTCTGCTGAGCATGATTACAGACGCATCGGCATAACAACGTAAGCCGAGTCATCGTTATCGGATTCTTGCACCAGCGCACTGCTGTTGGAGTCGGACAGAATCAGGCGAACCTGTTCGGTGGTCATCACACCCAGCACGTCGAGCAAGTAGCTCACGTTGAAGCCGATTTCCAGCGAACCGCCGTTGTAGTCGACGCCCACTTCTTCTTCCGCTTCTTCCTGTTCCGGGTTGTTGGCCTGGATTTTCAGTTGGCCGTTGGCCAATTGCAGGCGAATACCCCGGTACTTTTCGTTGGACAGAATCGCAGTACGGCTGAACGCCTCACGCAGGGCCTGACGATCACCGACCACCAGCTTGTCGCCACCCTTAGGCAGTACACGCTCGTAATCCGGGAACTTGCCGTCAACCAGCTTGGAGGTGAAGGTGAACTCGCCGGTGGTGGCGCGGATGTGATGCTGGCCCAGGACGATGCTGACAATACCGTCCGGCTCGGTGAGCAGACGCGCCAGTTCAAGGATACCTTTGCGCGGCACGATCACCTGATGACGGTCCGGCTGACCGATATCGGCCTTCATCGAACACATGGCCAGGCGGTGACCGTCGGTGGCCACGGCGCGAATAATGCCTTCCGACACTTCCAGCAACATACCGTTGAGGTAATAGCGCACGTCCTGCTGGGCCATGGCGAAGCTGGTGCGCTCGATCAAACGGCGCAGTTTGCTTTGCTCCAGGCTGCAGGTCAGCGAACCCGGGCCTTCTTCCACAGTCGGGAAGTCATTGGCCGGCAACGTCGACAAGGTGAAGCGACTGCGGCCGGCCTTGACCACCAGCTTCTGCTCATCGACCTTGATGTCGATCAGCGCGTCGTTGGGCAAGCTTTTGCAGATATCCATCAGCTTGCGCGCGGGCACGGTGATCTCGCCAGGTTCAGCGGGCTCTTCCAGCTGAACGCGACCCACCAGTTCGACTTCCAGGTCGGTGCCGGTCAAGGACAATTGCTGGCCCTCGACAACCAGCAATACGTTGGAAAGCACCGGCAAGGTCTGTCGGCGCTCGACGACGCCTGCGACCAGTTGCAGGGGTTTCAACAGGGCTTCGCGTTGAATGGTGAAGTGCATGGTCTAGTCCCTTGCCTTAATAAGCTGCGCTGGTGTCATCAAGTAGTCAGTGTACGCAGCAGGTTCTTGTAGTCCTCGCGAATATCCGCGTCGGATTCCTTAAGCTCGTTGATCTTGCGGCATGCGTGCAAGACCGTGGTGTGGTCGCGACCACCGAAGACATCGCCGATTTCCGGCAGGCTGTGGTTGGTCAACTCTTTGGAGAGTGCCATGGCCACCTGACGCGGACGTGCCACCGAGCGCGAACGGCGCTTGGACAGCAGATCGGAAATCTTGATCTTGTAGTACTCGGCCACGGTGCGTTGGATGTTATCCACACTTACCAGTTTGTCCTGCAGAGCCAGCAGGTCTTTCAGGGATTCGCGAATCAGCTCGATGGTGATGTCGCGGCCCATGAAGTGCGAGTGCGCGATGACCCGCTTGAGCGCGCCTTCCAGCTCACGCACGTTGGAGCGAATGCGTTGGGCGATGAAGAACGCGGCGTCGTGGGGCAGATCGACTTTGGCCTGATCGGCCTTTTTCATCAGGATCGCCACGCGGGTTTCCAGCTCCGGTGGCTCGACCGCCACGGTCAGGCCCCAGCCGAAGCGCGACTTCAAGCGTTCTTCCAGGCCTTCGATTTCCTTCGGGTAGCGGTCGCTGGTCAAGATGACCTGCTGGCCGCCTTCGAGCAGGGCGTTGAAGGTGTGGAAAAACTCTTCCTGGGAACGTTCCTTGCGCGCGAAGAATTGAATGTCATCGATCAGCAAGGCATCCACGGAACGGTAGAACCGCTTGAACTCGTTGATAGCGTTGAGCTGCAGGGCCTTGACCATGTCAGCCACGAAGCGCTCCGAGTGCAGGTACACGACCTTGGCATTCGGGTTCTTCTTTAATAGATGGTTACCCACCGCGTGCATCAAGTGCGTCTTACCCAGGCCAACGCCACCATAAAGGAACAGCGGGTTGTAACCGTGCTTGGGGTTGTCGGCGACTTGCCAGGCGGCCGCGCGGGCCAGCTGGTTGGATTTACCCTCGACGAAGTTCTCAAAGGTAAAGGTGCGGTTCAGGTAGCTGGTGTGCTTGAGCGCGCCTTCGACCTGCACGGTGCGCTGCTCGGCGCGAACCGGTGCTTGCTGGGAACTGGCACCCGCCATCGGATCGAAGCTGTCGCGGGACGGCTCTTCATTGGCCGGCGCGTTTTTCTGGGCCGACGATTTCGAAGGCGTCGGCGCGGGAGCCGGCGCGTGGTTGACCGGAGCCGTCACCGCCTGGGCTTGCGACGCGGCAGCCGCCAATGGCGCATTCGGCGCAGCGCGAGGCGCGGAGCTACGTTTGCTGCCTATTAATAAGGAGAGCACGGGCGCGAGGCCGTTGCCATGTTCATCGAGCAATTCGAGAACGCGGCTCAGGTACTTCTCGTTGACCCAGTCGAGAACAAAACGGTTGGGTGCGTAGACGCGCAACTCGTCGCCTTCGGCTTCGACCTGTAGCGGACGGATCCAGGTGTTGAATTGCTGGGCAGGCAGCTCATCGCGCAAAAGCTCTACGCACTGCTGCCAAAGTTCCACTGACACGGATATCCCCTAAGTTGAAAGCCGGTGAGGCAAAAACAGCCGCCATTGTAGCGGTCGGCCGCCCACTTATCCACATGTAGGTTGCGCACAGGCCAGCCAAAATCAACGCCTTAACGTGAATAAAGGCGACCAATGGTCTGTGCATAAGCTCTGTGGATAAGCGCCCCTGAGCTCGTTGCACAAGTGGGGTCGAAAGTCTGTGGGTAACTGGCCTGTGGATAACAACCCATTCCACCCACAGCTTATCCGACAGCGCAGCACAGGCAGAGCACCGTTTCTCCCCCGTGTTGTCATTCTCTGTACATCACGTGGAATAAGGCCTTAAGGCAGTTATCCACAGAGGAATGCCTGCCTAGCTTTTATAAGCTTTACAGAAAAGCTTTAAATAACTTCCTTCTTTATTTTTATATCTATGGCATTGCCCTTGGAAGCTCGCTGGACAAAAAAGGGCGGATTGCCTGTAAAGATCTAATTGAAGGAAAAGCTGGTTGGAAATTGACCTAGAGGCTTGCTTTCTCTAGAATCGCCGGTCTCTTAAAACGGGGGCCATTCCGGCCCGTTGTGGACGAACCAGGTAACAACGCCATGAAACGTACTTTCCAACCAAGCACCATCAAACGCGCCCGTACCCACGGCTTCCGTGCTCGCATGGCTACCAAGAACGGCCGTGCTGTCCTGTCGCGTCGCCGCGCCAAAGGTCGTGCGCGTCTGGCAGTTTGATAATCCGGTACTGGTGGTGAGTCAGGACTTCAGTCGGGAAAAGCGTCTGCTTACCCCCCGGCACTTCAAGGCAGTCTTTGACTCCCCCACCGGCAAGGTTCCGGGGAAAAATCTCCTGCTCCTTGCGCGTAACAACGATCTGGATCACCCCCGTCTCGGGTTGGTGATCGGCAAGAAGAGCGTAAAGCTCTCCGTTGAGCGCAATCGCCTCAAGCGTCTGATGCGCGAATCGTTTCGCCTCCACCAGGACACTCTGGTTGGTTGGGATATTGTTATCGTCGCGCGCAAAGGCTTGGGGGACGTAGAAAACCCCGAATTGATTCAGCATTTCGGCAAGCTCTGGAAACGTCTGGCGCGTACCAACAAACCAGCACCAGCAGTCAGCACCGAAACTGTAGGGGTAGACAGCCTTGATGCGTAAACTGGCACTCGTTCCGATCCAGTTTTACCGCTATGCCATTAGTCCTCTGATGGCCAACCACTGTCGTTTCTACCCCAGTTGTTCCTGCTACGCGTTAGAGGCCATAGAAAATCATGGTCTTCTGCGCGGTGGCTGGCTGACCTTTCGTCGTTTAGGTCGCTGTCATCCGTGGAATCCCGGTGGTTATGACCCGGTTCCACCTATCCCTACCTCCCGTTCTTCTTCGATGGCCGAGTAATCATGGATATTAAACGCACGATCCTGATCGTCGCCCTGGCAATCGTGTCCTACGTCATGGTTCTTAAGTGGAACCAGGACTACGGCCAAGCTGCCCTGCCGACTCAGAATGTTGCTGCCAATCAGGCTGCGCCGGCTATTCCGGACACCCCGCTGGGTAACAATGCGTCCGCGAGTGCCGATGTTCCCAGCGCGAATGGCGAGACAAGCGCCCCTGTAGAAACGCCAGTTGTCACCAATAAAGACCTCATCCATGTGAAAACGGATGTGCTCGACCTGGCTATCGATCCACAAGGTGGTGATATCGCGCAGCTGAAACTGCCGCTGTATCCACGTCGCCAAGACCATCCGGATGTTCCGTTCCAGCTGTTCGATAACGGCGGCGAACGCGTTTATCTGGCACAAAGCGGCCTGACCGGCACCAACGGTCCGGATGCGCGTGCTACCGGTCGTCCGGTTTATTCGACCGAACAGAAGACTTATCAACTGGCTGACGGCCAGAACCAGTTGAACGTCGACCTGAAATTCAGCCTCGACGGCGTCAATTACATCAAACGCTTCAGCTTCACCCGCGGTTTGTACGACTTGAAGGTCACTTACCTGATCGACAACGAAAGCGACAAAGCGTGGAGCGGCAACCTGTTTGCCCAGCTCAAGCGTGATGGCAGCGCCGATCCTTCTTCCAGCACCGCCACCGGCACCGCGACTTACCTGGGCGCCGCCCTGTGGACAAGTAACGAGCCGTACAAAAAAGTGTCGATGAAAGATATCGACAAGGGCGCGCTGAAAGAAACCGTGCAGGGTGGTTGGGTTGCCTGGTTGCAACACTACTTCGTGACCGCGTGGATCCCGAACAAGGGTGAAGCCAACCTGGTGCAAACCCGCAAGGACAGCCAGGGCAACTACATCATCGGCTTTACTGGCCCGACGTTGACCGTTGCTCCAGGCGCCAAGGCTGAAACCACCGCGACCCTGTACGCCGGCCCGAAAAGCCAGGCAGTGCTCAAAGAGTTATCCCCAGGTCTGGAACTGACTGTGGATTACGGCATCCTGTGGTTCATTGCCCAGCCGATCTTCTGGCTGCTGCAACATATCCACAGCATCGTCGGCAACTGGGGCTTCTCGATCATCTTCCTGACGATGCTGATCAAGGGGATCTTCTTCCCACTGTCGGCCGCCAGCTACAAGTCGATGGCGCGCATGCGTGCCGTGGCCCCGAAACTGGCCGCGCTGAAAGAACAACATGGCGACGACCGGCAGAAAATGTCGCAGGCCATGATGGAGCTGTACAAGAAAGAGAAGATCAACCCGCTGGGTGGATGCTTGCCGATTCTGGTGCAGATGCCGGTATTCCTGTCGCTGTACTGGGTACTCCTGGAAAGCGTGGAAATGCGCCAGGCACCGTTCATGCTGTGGATAACTGACCTGTCGATCAAAGACCCGTTCTTTATCCTGCCGATCATCATGGGCGCGACCATGTTCATCCAGCAGCGCCTGAACCCGACTCCGCCGGATCCGATGCAGGCCAAGGTAATGAAAATGATGCCAATCATCTTCACCTTCTTCTTCCTGTGGTTCCCGGCTGGTCTGGTGCTGTACTGGGTGGTCAACAACGTGTTGTCGATCTCTCAACAGTGGTACATCACACGTAAGATCGAAGCGGCTACCAAAAAAGCCGCGGCGTAACTTACTCTGTGGATAACCACTCAAGACGCCCCCTAGTGGGGCGTTTTGCTTTCCGTCACTTTTGTTCTGGAACCTGCTGATGAGCGCTCCTCGTGAAACCATCGCTGCTGTCGCTACCGCCCAAGGTCGCGGCGGTGTCGGTATCGTTCGAATTTCCGGGCCGCTCGCCGGCATGGCTGCCAAGGCCATCAGCGGTCGTGAGTTGAAACCGCGCTACGCCCATTACGGCGCGTTTCTGGATGCGGATAACCAGGTGCTGGACGAAGGCCTGGCCCTCTATTTCCCGGGGCCGAATTCCTTTACCGGTGAAGACGTCCTTGAATTGCAGGGTCACGGCGGCCCCGTCGTGCTGGATATGCTGCTGCAGCGCTGCCTGCAACTGGGCTGTCGCCTGGCCCGGCCGGGAGAATTCAGCGAGCGTGCATTCCTCAACGACAAACTCGACCTGGCCCAGGCCGAAGCCATTGCCGATTTGATCGAGGCCAGTTCTGCACAGGCGGCGCGCAACGCCTTGCGCTCACTGCAGGGCGCGTTTTCCCAGCGCGTGCATAACTTGACCGAGCAACTGATCAGCCTGCGCATCTATGTGGAGGCGGCAATTGATTTTCCGGAAGAAGAAATCGACTTCCTCGCCGATGGCCATGTGTTGGCGATGCTGGATAAAGTCCGCGACGAGTTATCCACAGTACTGCGCGAAGCCGGGCAGGGCGCGTTGTTGCGCGACGGCATGACCGTGGTGATTGCCGGGCGCCCCAATGCGGGCAAATCCAGCCTGCTCAATGCCCTGGCCGGCCGTGAAGCGGCGATCGTCACCGAGATTGCCGGCACCACCCGGGATATCCTGCGCGAACATATCCACATCGACGGCATGCCGCTGCACGTCGTCGATACGGCCGGGCTGCGTGACACCGACGACCAGGTGGAAAAGATCGGCGTGGAACGCGCCCTCAAGGCCATCGGCGAAGCCGACCGCGTGCTGCTGGTGGTAGACGCCACTGCGCCGGAGGCGGTGGACCCTTTCGCCCTGTGGCCGGAATTCCTCGAGCAACGGCCCGACCCGGCCAAAGTCACCTTGATCCGCAACAAGGCCGACCTGACCGGCGAAGCCATTGCCATGGAAACCAGCGAGGATGGCCACGTCACGATCAGCCTGAGTGCCAAGTCGGCCGGGGATGGCCTGGAGTTGCTGCGCGAACACCTCAAAGCCTGCATGGGCTATGAGCAGACGTCGGAAAGCAGCTTCAGCGCCCGTCGCAGGCACCTGGAGGCGCTGCGCCATGCCAGCGCGGCCCTGGAGCATGGTCGGGCGCAGCTGACCTTGGCTGGCGCCGGTGAGCTGCTGGCTGAGGATTTACGCCAGGCGCAGCAGCTATTGGGCGAGATCACCGGGGCATTCAGCTCGGATGACCTGCTGGGGCGGATCTTTTCCAGCTTCTGTATCGGTAAATAGACCTTCGTTGTCCACAGACAGGCCATTCGTGCCTGTCTGTTTCTCTTGTTTCAGCCGATTTCCTCTCTTTCTGCACTCCTGAGCCAGCCATTGGTGGCCTCGCCGTGGGCGCGATTTGCGTTGGCGCAGCAATTTCTGTGGATTAAGCCCTGTGAATAACCGCGCCTGTGCCCGGTTGATAACAGGGCTTGAAACCTGAGCGAAAACCCCTCTGTGGATAACCGCCTGTTTAATCCACAGGTTTAAAGCACTTATCCACGCCGCTCATGGACACATGACCACAGACTTTTGAATCTCTGTACATTACGTAAATAAAGGGCTGTAGCAATCTATCCACAGAAAGTAGGCTCAGTATAAATAAACATAAAAACAAAGATTTAATATCTTTCTCTCTTTTAATTTCTATTGTCTGTGATTCATCCACAGCTGGTTAAATTTTGTGCAAAGGGTTCTTTAGGAAGGGCTAAGTCCCTATACTGGCCGCCAAAGCTCTAAAACCAGCTCAATCAATCAATTCCTAATTACCTACATAAGCAGGCACGAGGTGCGTGGTGGATTTCCCTTCCCGTTTTGAAGTGATCGTCATCGGCGGCGGTCATGCCGGTACCGAGGCAGCACTGGCCTCAGCACGCATGGGTGCAAAAACCCTGTTGCTGACGCACAACGTGGAAACCCTTGGTGCCATGAGTTGCAACCCTGCCATTGGCGGCATCGGCAAAAGCCATCTGGTCAAGGAAATCGACGCCCTTGGCGGCGCGATGGCCATGGCCACCGACAAAGGGGGTATTCAATTTCGTGTGCTGAACAGCCGCAAAGGCCCAGCCGTGCGTGCGACCCGGGCACAAGCCGACCGCATCCTGTACAAGGCGGCGGTACGCGAAACCCTGGAAAACCAGGCGAACCTGTGGATATTTCAACAGGCAGCCGATGACCTGATCGTCGAACAAGACCAGGTCCGCGGTGTTGTTACCCAGATGGGCCTGCGTTTCTTCGCTGAATCCGTGGTGTTGACCACCGGCACGTTCCTCGGTGGACTTATCCACATCGGCATGCAGAACTATTCCGGTGGCCGCGCCGGCGATCCGCCGTCGATTGCCCTGGCACAACGCCTGCGCGAACTGCCGCTGCGGGTCGGTCGCCTGAAAACCGGGACGCCGCCGCGGATCGATGGGCGTTCGGTGGATTTCTCGGTGATGACCGAGCAGGCCGGTGATACGCCGATTCCGGTGATGTCGTTCATGGGTTCGAAAGAGCAGCACCCGAAACAGGTGAGCTGCTGGATTACCCACACCAATGCGCGTACCCACGAAATCATTGCCGCGAACCTCGACCGTTCGCCGATGTATTCCGGGGTGATCGAAGGCATCGGCCCGCGTTACTGCCCGTCGATCGAAGACAAGATCCACCGCTTTGCCGACAAGGAAAGCCACCAGGTCTTCATCGAGCCCGAAGGCTTGACCACTCACGAGCTGTACCCGAACGGGATTTCCACTTCCCTGCCGTTCGACGTGCAAATCCAGATCGTGCAATCGATTCGCGGCATGGAAAACGCGCACATCGTGCGTCCCGGCTACGCCATCGAGTACGACTACTTCGACCCGCGTGACCTGAAATACAGCCTGGAAACCAAAGTGATCGGCGGTCTGTTCTTCGCCGGGCAAATCAATGGCACCACCGGTTACGAAGAAGCCGGCGCCCAAGGTTTGCTGGCCGGGGCCAACGCCGCGTTGCGCGCGCAGGGCAAAGACAGCTGGTGCCCGCGTCGCGATGAAGCGTATATCGGCGTGTTGGTCGACGACCTGATCACCCTGGGTACCCAGGAACCGTACCGGATGTTCACTTCGCGGGCGGAATACCGTCTGATCCTGCGCGAAGACAACGCCGACCTGCGCCTGACCGAAAAAGGCCGCGAGTTGGGTCTGGTGGATGACACGCGTTGGGCGGCTTTCTGCAAGAAACGCGAAAGTATCGACCTGGAAGAGCAGCGCCTGAAAAGCACCTGGGTTCGCCCGGGTACCGAGCAGGGCGACGCGATCGCCGAAAAATTCGGCACGCCGCTGACCCACGAGTACAACCTGCTGAACCTGCTGTCCCGTCCGGAAATCGACTACGCTGGTCTGATTGAAGTGACCGGCGGCGGCGCAGACGATCCGCAGGTCGCCGAACAGGTCGAGATCAAAACCAAGTACGCCGGTTATATCGATCGCCAGCAGGACGAGATCGCTCGCCTGCGCGCCAGTGAAGACACCAAGCTGCCTGTGGATATCGATTACACCGGGATTTCCGGGCTGTCGAAAGAAATCCAAAGCAAGCTGGGGATAACTCGCCCGGAAACCCTGGGCCAGGCTTCACGGATCCCCGGTGTCACCCCGGCAGCCATTTCGCTGTTGATGATTCATTTGAAAAAACGCGGCGCGGGCCGTCAGTTGGAGCAAAGCGCTTGAGTTCGTTGGTCACCTCGCAACACGCCGAAGAGTTATCCACAGGAGCACGCCAGTTGGGTGTCGACCTGAGCCCCGCCCAGCACGAGTTGCTGCTCGGCTACCTGGCCCTGTTGATCAAATGGAACAAGGCTTACAACCTGACGGCGGTGCGCGACCCCGACGAAATGGTCTCGCGCCACTTGCTCGACAGCCTGAGCGTGATGCCGTTCATCGAAAACGGCCGCTGGCTCGACGTCGGCAGCGGCGGCGGGATGCCTGGCATTCCGCTCGCTATCCTGTTTCCCGAGTCGCAAGTGACCTGCCTGGACAGTAACGGCAAGAAGACCCGCTTCCTGACCCAGGTCAAACTCGAACTGAAGCTGGACAACCTGCAAGTTATCCACAGTCGCGTCGAAGCCTTCACGCCGCCGCAGCCTTTCAACGGAATTGTTTCCCGGGCTTTCAGCAGCATGGAGAATTTCAGCAACTGGACCCGCCACTTAGGCGACCGCGACACACGTTGGCTGGCAATGAAGGGCGTTCATCCAAGCGACGAGCTGTTAGCATTGCCGGCAGACTTCCACCTCGATAGCGAACACGCCTTGGCCGTACCCGGTTGCCAAGGCCAACGCCATCTGCTGATACTGCGCCGCACGGCATGATTGGGAACACAAGCAAGAATGGCTAAGGTATTCGCGATAGCGAACCAGAAAGGTGGCGTGGGTAAAACCACCACCTGCATCAACCTCGCAGCATCCCTGGTCGCGACCAAGCGCCGGGTGCTGTTGATCGATCTCGATCCACAGGGCAACGCCACCATGGGTAGCGGTGTGGATAAACACGGCCTGGAAAACTCGGTCTACGACTTGCTGATCGGCGAGTGCGACCTTGCCCAGGCCATGCACTATTCTGAACACGGCGGTTATCAACTGCTGCCGGCCAACCGCGACCTGACGGCGGCGGAAGTGGTGCTGCTGGAAATGCAGATGAAAGAAAGCCGTCTGCGCAGCGCCTTGGCGCCGATCCGCGAGAATTACGATTACATCTTGATCGACTGCCCGCCGTCGCTGTCGATGCTGACGCTCAATGCGCTGGTGGCCGCCGATGGCGTGATTATCCCCATGCAGTGCGAGTACTACGCACTGGAAGGCTTGAGCGACCTTGTGGATAACATCAAGCGCATCGCCGAACTGCTCAACCCGAACCTGCAGATCGAAGGCCTGCTGCGGACCATGTTCGATCCGCGCCTGAGCCTGATGAACGATGTGTCGGCGCAGCTCAAGGAACACTTCGGCGATCAGCTGTACGACACCGTGATCCCACGCAACATCCGCCTGGCCGAAGCGCCAAGCTATGGCATGCCCGCGCTGGCGTATGACAAGTCCTCGCGTGGCGCCATTGCCTACCTGGCATTGGCCGGCGAGATGGTTCGTCGTCAACGCCGCAACTCCCGTACCGCTGCAGCCCAGCCAACTTAAGGAAACCCCATGGCCGTCAAGAAACGAGGTCTCGGACGTGGACTGGATGCACTGCTGAGTGGTCCGACTGTCACGACCCTTGAAGAACAAGCGGTACAGGCCGACGAGCGCGAGCTGCAGCACCTGCCGCTGGACCTGATCCAGCGCGGCAAATACCAGCCGCGCCGGGACATGGACCCGCAGGCGCTGGAAGAACTGGCCAACTCGATCAAGGCCCAGGGCGTGATGCAGCCGATCGTGGTCCGCCCGATTGGCGCCGGCCGCTTTGAAATCATCGCCGGCGAACGCCGCTGGCGCGCGAGCCAACAGGCCGGCAAGGAAACCATCCCGGCGATGGTGCGCGATGTGCCGGATGAAACCGCCATCGCCATGGCGTTGATCGAGAACATCCAGCGCGAAGACCTCAATCCGATCGAAGAAGCGATCGCTTTGCAGCGTTTGCAGCAGGAATTCCAGCTGACCCAGCAACAAGTGGCCGATGCCGTGGGTAAATCCCGCGTGACCGTGTCCAACCTGCTGCGCCTGATCGCACTGCCGGAAGTCATCAAGACGATGCTTTCCCATGGCGACCTCGAAATGGGGCATGCGCGTGCTTTGCTCGGTTTACCGGAAAATCAACAGGTTGAAGGGGCGCGACACGTTGTCGCACGAGGCCTAACCGTTCGTCAGACCGAGGCCCTGGTTCGACAGTGGCTCAGTGGTAAACCTGCACCGGTCGAAGCGGTCAAAACTGATCCGGATATCGCGCGTCTCGAACAGCGCCTGGCCGAGCGCCTGGGCTCTGCGGTGCAAATTCGGCATGGCAAGAAGGGTAAAGGCCAACTGGTCATCGGCTATAACTCGCTAGATGAGCTTCAGGGTGTTCTTGCCCACATCCGCTGAAACAATTGCTTATGTAGCGTGTGATCGGAAATCACTACCTGACAGTTGAATAGGGGCAGAACCGCCCCTATACTCTGCGCGCATTTTGTCGGCACAAATTATGCCAAGTTATTGATTTCCGGCAGCCGACCATTGAGGAGCAAGAGTGGTGGAAACCCGCACGCCAAACACGTCGTCGTTCCATCGCTTGGCCGTTTTCCCGGTTCTATTGGCGCAATTTGTCATTTTGCTGATCGCCGCACTGGCGCTTTGGTATTGGCATGGAGTCGTAGCGGGATACTCGGGACTCTGCGGAGGCCTGATAGCCTTGCTGCCCAATATGTATTTTGCTCACAGGGCCTTTCGGTTTTCCGGCGCCCGAGCAGCCCAGGCCATCGTCCGGTCTTTTTATGCCGGCGAGGCGGGGAAATTGATTTTGACGGCAGTGCTGTTTGCACTGACCTTTGCAGGTGTGAAGCCATTGGCGCCGCTGGCTGTATTCAGCGTCTTCGTGTTGACCCAACTGGTCAGCTGGTTCGCTCCCCTGCTAATGAAAACAAGACTTTCGAAACCTTAGGGCGTTTGAGGCAACCATGGCAGAAACAACCGCTTCGGGCTATATCCAGCACCACTTGCAGAACCTGACCTTCGGTCAGCTTCCCAACGGCGGCTGGGGCTTCGCCCACACCGCAGCAGAAGCCAAAGAAATGGGCTTCTGGGCTTTCCACCTGGATACTCTGGGCTGGTCGGTCGCATTGGGTCTGATTTTCGTCCTGATTTTCCGCATGGCGGCAAAGAAGGCGACTTCCGGTCAACCGGGTGCCCTGCAGAACTTCGTTGAAGTATTGGTCGAATTCGTCGATGGCAGCGTGAAAGACAGCTTCCATGGCCGTAGCCCGGTGATTGCACCGCTGGCACTGACCATCTTCGTCTGGGTGTTCCTGATGAACGCCGTCGACCTGATTCCGGTCGACTGGATTCCTCAGTTGGCCATCCTGATCACTGGCGATCACCACATTCCATTCCGTGCGGTGTCCACCACTGACCCTAACGCCACCCTGGGCATGGCCCTGTCGGTGTTCGCGTTGATCATTTTCTACAGCATCAAGGTCAAGGGCATCGGCGGCTTCATCGGCGAACTGACCCTGCACCCGTTCGGCAGCAAGAACATCTTCGTTCAAGCCCTGCTGATCCCGGTGAACTTCCTGCTGGAATTCGTGACTCTGGTCGCCAAGCCGATCTCCCTGGCCTTGCGACTGTTCGGCAACATGTATGCCGGCGAGCTGGTGTTCATTCTGATCGCTGTGATGTTCGGCAGCGGTCTGCTCTGGCTTAGCGGCCTGGGCGTTGTTCTGCAGTGGGCGTGGGCTGTGTTCCACATCCTGATCATCACCCTGCAGGCGTTTATCTTCATGATGCTGACCATCGTCTACCTGTCGATGGCGCACGAAGAGAACCATTAAGGCCAGTCTCGACTAGTCTGATGTCCTTCCCGGTAAAACGGGAAGGTGGCCTGAAAGGGCTATGAAACGATTTGTTTTACCGCTTTAAAATCTAAAAAACCTAAACCATACGACGTAAAAGTCGGGAGGAAAGATGGAAACTGTAGTTGGTCTAACCGCTATCGCTGTTGCACTGTTGATCGGCCTGGGCGCCCTGGGTACTGCCATTGGTTTCGGCCTGCTTGGCGGCAAATTCCTGGAAGGCGCAGCGCGTCAGCCAGAAATGGTTCCAATGCTGCAAGTTAAAATGTTCATCGTCGCCGGCCTGCTCGACGCCGTGACCATGATCGGCGTTGGTATCGCTCTGTTCTTCACCTTCGCGAACCCCTTCGTTGGTCAACTCGCTGGCTAATCACTCGAATTTTCGAGTTGATTGGGGTGATGGACAACGAATGAGCGAGGTGTTGGCGTGAACATTAATGCAACCCTGATTGGCCAATCCGTTGCGTTCTTCATTTTTGTAGTGTTTTGCATGAAGTTCGTGTGGCCTCCGGTCATCGCGGCTTTGCACGAACGTCAGAAGAAGATCGCGGATGGTTTGGACGCTGCCAGCCGTGCAGCTCGCGACCTGGAGTTGGCCCAAGAGAAAGTGGGTCATCAACTGCGCGATGCTAAAGCACAGGCAGCTGAAATCATTGAGCAAGCCAAGAAGCGCGGCAACCAGATCGTCGAAGAGGCTGTTGAAAAAGCCCGCGTCGAAGCTGATCGTGTGAAGGCTTCGGCTCATGCCGAGATCGAACAGGAACTGAACGGCGTCAAAGACGCGCTGCGTGCCCAACTGGGTGCTCTGGCGGTCGGCGGTGCCGAGAAGATCCTCGGTGCCACAATCGATCAAAACGCGCACGCGGAGCTGGTTAATAAACTGGCTGCTGAAATTTAAGCGAGGGCGATCATGGCAGAACTGACCACGTTGGCCCGACCTTACGCTAAGGCAGCCTTCGAGCACGCCCAGGCCCACCAGCAGCTGGCCTCTTGGTCAGCCATGCTCGGCCTGGCTGCAGCAGTGTCGCAAGACGACACCATGCAGCGCGTGCTCAAGGCCCCGCGCCTGACGAGCGCAGACAAGGCCGCCACGTTTATTGACGTGTGCGGCGACAAGTTCGATGTGAAAGTGCAGAACTTCATTCACGTCGTTGCCGAAAACGACCGTCTCCCGCTTCTGCCGGAGATTGCCGCTCTGTTCGACCTGTTCAAGGCCGAGCAAGAGAAGTCGGTAGACGTTGAAGTGACCAGTGCTTTTGCATTGAACCAAGAACAGCAAGACAAACTCGCCAAGGTTCTCAGTGCACGACTCGACCGGGAAGTGCGCCTGCAAGTTGCGGAAGACAAATCCCTCATTGGGGGCATTGTCATTCGCGCCGGCGACCTGGTTATCGATGGCTCGGTTCGCGGCAAACTCGCGAGCCTTGCCGAAGCATTGAAATCTTGAGTTTGAAGGGGCAGCAGAGCAATGCAGCAACTCAATCCTTCCGAAATAAGTGAAATTATCAAGGGCCGCATCGACAAGCTCGATGTGACCTCCCAAGCCCGTAACGAAGGCACTGTCGTCAGCGTATCTGACGGCATCGTGCGGATTCACGGTCTGGCCGACGTCATGTACGGCGAGATGATCGAGTTTCCGGGCGGCGTCTACGGTATGGCCCTCAACCTGGAGCAAGACTCCGTAGGTGCCGTTGTATTGGGCGCGTACACCAGTCTGGCTGAAGGCATGAGCGCCAAGTGCACCGGCCGCATCCTGGAGGTTCCGGTTGGTAAGGAACTGCTGGGTCGCGTAGTCGACGCACTGGGTAACCCAGTTGACGGCAAAGGTCCGCTGAACAACACCGAGACCGATGCGGTCGAGAAAGTTGCTCCAGGCGTGATCTGGCGTAAGTCGGTAGACCAGCCTGTACAGACTGGCTACAAGGCTGTCGATGCCATGATCCCAGTCGGCCGTGGCCAGCGTGAGCTGATCATCGGTGACCGTCAGATCGGTAAAACCGCTCTGGCGATCGACGCGATCATCAACCAGAAGAACAGCGGCATTTTCTGCGTCTACGTAGCCATCGGTCAGAAACAATCGACCATCGCCAACGTGGTTCGCAAGCTGGAAGAAAACGGCGCCCTGGCCAACACGATCATCGTGGCTGCCAGTGCTTCGGAATCTCCTGCGCTGCAATTCCTGGCACCGTACTCCGGTTGCACCATGGGTGAATTCTTCCGTGACCGCGGTGAAGACGCGCTGATCGTTTATGACGATCTGTCCAAGCAAGCAGTGGCTTACCGCCAGATTTCCCTGCTGCTGCGCCGTCCACCAGGCCGTGAAGCCTACCCAGGCGACGTGTTCTATCTCCACTCCCGTCTGCTGGAGCGCGCATCCCGCGTTTCGGAAGAATACGTAGAGAAGTTCACCAACGGCGCAGTGACCGGCAAAACCGGTTCCCTGACCGCACTGCCGATCATCGAAACCCAGGCTGGCGACGTTTCCGCGTTCGTTCCGACCAACGTGATTTCCATCACCGACGGTCAGATCTTCCTGGAATCGGCCATGTTCAACTCGGGCATCCGCCCTGCAGTGAACGCCGGTGTTTCGGTATCCCGTGTGGGTGGTGCCGCTCAGACCAAGATCATCAAGAAGCTCTCCGGTGGTATCCGTACCGCTCTGGCTCAGTACCGTGAACTGGCGGCATTCGCCCAGTTCGCTTCTGACCTGGACGAAGCGACCCGTAAGCAACTTGAGCATGGTCAGCGCGTTACCGAGCTGATGAAGCAGAAGCAATACGCCCCGATGTCGATCGCTGACATGGCGTTGTCGCTGTATGCCGCTGAGCGTGGGTTCCTGACCGACGTTGAAATCGCCAAGGTCGGCAGCTTTGAACAAGCGCTGATTGCTTACTTCAACCGCGATCACGCCGAATTGATGGCGAAGATCAACGTGAAGGGTGACTTCAATGACGATATCGACGCTGGCATGAAAGCCGGTATCGAGAAGTTCAAGGCCACCCAAACCTGGTAAGCCGCAGCGGGAGCCGCAAGGCTCCCGCTTGCTAACCTGATAGGTGTTACATGGCAGGCGCAAAAGAGATTCGCAGTAAGATTGCGAGCATCAAAAGCACGCAAAAAATTACCAGCGCCATGGAAAAAGTGGCGGTCAGCAAAATGCGCAAGGCACAAATGCGTATGTCGGCTAGCCGTCCTTATGCGGAGCGTATCCGCCAGGTAATTGGGCATTTGGCCAACGCCAACCCGGAATACCGCCACCCGTTCATGATCGACCGCGAAGTTAAGCGTGTGGGTTATGTGGTAGTGAGCAGTGACCGTGGTTTGTGCGGTGGTTTGAATACCAACCTGTTCAAGGCCCTGGTCAAGGACATGGCGGTAAACCGCGAAAACGGCGTCGAGATCGATCTGTGTGTAGTTGGTAGCAAGGGTGCGGCCTTTTTCCGCAACTTCGGCGGTAACGTCGTTGCAGCTATCAGCCACCTGGGTGAAGAGCCGTCGATCAATGATTTGATCGGCAGTGTGAAGGTGATGCTGGATGCGTACCTGGAAGGCCGGATTGACCGCCTGTCCGTGGTATCCAACAAGTTCATCAACACCATGACCCAGCAGCCTACCGTGGAGCAATTGATTCCACTGGTGGCGACTCCGGATCAGGAACTCAAGCACCACTGGGACTACCTCTACGAACCAGACGCCAAAGAGCTGCTTGACGGCTTGATGGTGCGCTACGTGGAGTCGCAGGTGTACCAGGCGGTGGTCGAGAACAACGCAGCTGAACAAGCGGCGCGGATGATCGCGATGAAAAACGCTACCGATAACGCCGGTGATCTGATCAGCGATTTGCAGCTGATCTACAACAAGGCGCGTCAGGCTGCGATCACCCAAGAGATCTCGGAAATCGTCGGCGGCGCTGCCGCGGTTTAACGGTTCAAATATTCAGAGGATCCAGCTATGAGTAGCGGACGTATCGTTCAAATCATCGGCGCCGTTATCGACGTGGAATTTCCACGCGACAGCGTACCGAGCATCTACAACGCTTTGAAAGTACAAAGCGATGCAGGCACCACTCTGGAAGTTCAGCAGCAGCTGGGCGACGGCGTGGTTCGTACCATTGCAATGGGTTCCACCGAGGGCTTGAAGCGCGGTCTGGGTGTTCTGGACACTGGCGCTGCCATCTCCGTACCGGTCGGTAAAGCGACCCTGGGCCGGATCATGGACGTTCTGGGTAACCCGATTGACGAAGCTGGCCCGATCGACACCGAAGAGCGCTGGGGCATTCACCGTCCAGCACCTTCGTTCGCGGAACAAGCTGGCGGCAACGACCTGCTGGAAACCGGCATCAAGGTTATCGACCTGGTTTGCCCGTTCGCCAAGGGCGGTAAAGTCGGTCTGTTCGGTGGTGCCGGTGTAGGCAAGACCGTAAACATGATGGAACTGATCCGTAACATCGCCATCGAGCACAGCGGTTATTCCGTGTTCGCCGGTGTGGGTGAGCGTACTCGTGAGGGTAACGACTTCTACCACGAGATGAAGGACTCCAACGTTCTGGACAAAGTGGCACTGGTTTACGGTCAGATGAACGAGCCGCCGGGAAACCGTCTGCGCGTAGCACTGACCGGCCTGACCATGGCCGAGAAGTTCCGTGACGAAGGTAACGACGTTCTGCTGTTCGTCGACAACATCTATCGTTACACCCTGGCCGGTACTGAAGTATCCGCACTGCTGGGCCGTATGCCTTCGGCAGTAGGTTACCAGCCGACCCTGGCTGAAGAGATGGGCGTTCTGCAAGAACGTATCACTTCGACCAAGGAAGGTTCGATCACTTCGATCCAAGCGGTATACGTACCTGCGGATGACTTGACCGACCCGTCGCCAGCGACCACCTTCGCCCACTTGGACGCCACCGTCGTTCTGTCCCGTGACATCGCTTCCCTGGGTATCTACCCAGCGGTCGATCCACTCGACTCGACTTCGCGCCAGCTGGACCCGAACGTGATCGGCCAGGAGCACTACGACACCGCTCGCGGCGTTCAGTACGTGCTGCAGCGTTACAAAGAACTGAAGGACATCATTGCGATCCTGGGTATGGACGAGCTGTCGGAAACCGACAAGCAGTTGGTATCCCGCGCTCGTAAGATCCAGCGTTTCTTGTCGCAGCCGTTCTTCGTGGCTGAAGTCTTCACCGGTGCCTCGGGTAAATACGTTTCCCTGAAAGACACCATTGCTGGCTTCAAAGGCATCCTCAACGGTGACTACGACCACCTGCCAGAACAAGCGTTCTACATGGTCGGCGGCATCGAAGAAGCGATCGAGAAAGCCAAGAAACTGTAATCCCGGCGCCCGGCAACGGGCGCTCATCAGGTTGAGGCAATCAGATGGCTATGACAGTCCATTGCGATATCGTCAGCGCGGAAGGGCAAATCTTCTCCGGTCTGGTAGAAATGGTGATTGCACACGGCGAACTCGGTGACCTGGGTATTGCCATGGGCCACGCGCCATTGATCACCGGTTTGAAGCCAGGTCCGATCACTCTGACCAAGCAAGGCGGGGAACGGGAGGTGTTTTACATCTCCGGTGGTTTCCTCGAGGTTCAGCCGAACATGGTCACGGTACTTGCCGACACCGTGCAACGTGCTGCTGACCTGGATGAAGCCTCCGCTCAGGCTGCCGTCAAGGCTGCTGAGAAGGCCCTGAACGAAAGAGGCGCAGATTTCGACTACGGTTCTGCTGCCGCTCGTCTGGCCGAGGCCGCAGCTCAGCTGCGTACCGTCCAGCAGATCCGCAAGAAGTTTGGCGGCTAAGCCGTTACGCCTCATGCGTGATTGATTAAAAAGGGTAGCCTCGGCTACCCTTTTTCTTTTTTTGCAAAACACTTCTCTGGTCTGAAGCCGGACCGCCCAGGATTGGTAGCCATTCATGTCTCTAGAAATCGTCATTCTCGCCGCTGGCCAGGGCACCCGCATGCGTTCGGCCTTGCCCAAAGTGCTGCACCCGGTGGCCGGTAACTCCATGCTTGGCCATGTTATCCACAGCGCCCGGCAACTGGCCCCGCAACGCATCCACGTCGTCATCGGCCACGGTGCCGATGTGGTGCGTGAACGCCTGGCCGCGGATGACCTGAATTTCGTATTGCAAGACAAGCAACTGGGCACCGGCCACGCTACCGCCCAAGCCGTGCCGTTCATCAAAGCCGACACGGTGCTGATCCTCTACGGCGACGTGCCCCTGATCGAAGTGGAAACTCTGCAGCGCCTGCTCAAGCACGTCGTGCCCGGCCAGATGGGCCTGCTCACCGTCGAACTGGATGACCCTACCGGCTACGGCCGCATCGTGCGCAACGCCGACGGCAAGGTCGCCGCTATCGTCGAGCACAAGGACGCCAGCGACGCCCAACGCGCCATCACCGAAGGCAACACCGGGATTCTCGCAGTGCCGGCCAATCGCCTGGCGGACTGGATGAGCCGTTTGTCCAACAACAACGCCCAGGGCGAGTACTACCTGACCGACGTGATCGAAATGGCCGTCAACGATGGCTTGCTGGTCGCCACCGAACAGCCCCACGACCCGATGGAAGTGCAGGGCGCCAACGACCGCAAGCAACTCGCCGAACTGGAGCGTCACTACCAACTGCGCGAAGGCCGCCGCCTGATGGCCCAGGGCGTGACCCTGCGCGACCCGGCGCGCTTCGATGTGCGCGGTGAAGTCACCGTGGGCCGGGATGTGCTGATCGACATCAATGTGATCCTCGAGGGCCGCGTGATCATCGAAGACGACGTGGTGATCGGGCCGAACTGCGTGATCAAGGACAGCACCCTGCGCAAGGGCGTGGTGATCAAGGCCAACAGCCATCTCGACGGTGCGGTGATGGGCGAGGGCAGCGATGCGGGGCCGTTTGCGCGCCTGCGTCCCGGCAGCGTGTTGGAAGCCAAGGCCCATGTGGGTAACTTTGTCGAATTGAAAAACGCCCATCTGGGCGAAGGCGCCAAGGCCGGCCACCTGACGTACCTGGGCGATGCGGTGATCGGCGCGCGGACCAACGTCGGCGCCGGCACCATCACCTGCAATTACGATGGTGCCAACAAGTATCAGACGACGATTGGTGAAGACGTATTCATCGGCTCCAATAACTCGCTGGTTGCACCTGTAACCATCGGTGATGGCTCAAACACCGCAGCGGGTTCAACCATCAATCAGGATGTGGATAAGTCCCAGCTTGCCGTGGCCCGCGCCCGTCAGCGCAACATCGACGGTTGGAAACGCCCGGTGAAAATCAAAAAGAGCTGAGTTATCCACAGTCTTATCAGCAACAAATAGCCAATGTGGGAGGGGGCTTGCCCCCGATGGCGACGGTCCAGTCAAAGCACTTAATGACTGACACACTGCTATCGGGGGCAAGCCCCCTCCCACATTAGCCCTTCGCCAGTTTCAAAAATTTGCGGCATGCTGCTTGACGATCTTTCGCCAATAGGTTTTTATTGCCTTCGTTATCTTTCGAAACGAAACATAAAGTCACCATGTCGAAACGAAATACACCCCAACGACGCCACAACATCCTGACCTTGCTCAATCAACTGGGCGAAGTCAGCGTGGATGAATTGGCCAAGCGTTTCGAAACCTCGGAAGTCACCATCCGCAAGGACCTGGCCGCCCTCGAAAGCAACGGCCTGCTGCTACGCCGTTACGGTGGTGCGATCACCATGCCCCAGGAGCTCGTCGGCGACCCTGCCCAGCCGATCTCGGTCTACAAGCGCGCCATCGCACGTGCCGCCGTGATGCGCCTGCGCGAACACGCACGCATCATCATCGACAGCGGCAGCACCACCGCCGCCATGATCCCCGAACTGGGCCACCAGCCCGGCCTGGTGGTGATGACCAACTCCCTGCACGTGGCTCGCGCCTTGAGCGAACTGGAACACGAGCCGGTGCTGTTGATGACCGGCGGCACCTGGGACCCGCATTCGGACTCGTTCCAGGGCCAGGTTGCCGAGCAGGTGCTGCGTTCCTACGACTTTGATCAACTGTTCATCGGCGCCGACGGCATCGATCTGCAGCGCGGCACCACCACGTTCAACGAACTGCTGGGCCTGAGCCGCGTGATGGCCGAGGTTGCCCGTGAAGTGGTGGTAATGGTCGAGTCCGACAAGATCGGCCGCAAGATTCCCAACCTGGAACTGCCCTGGAGCAGCGTCCATACCCTGATCACCGATGATCGCCTGCCGCATGAGGCCCGCGACCAGATCCAAGCCCGCGGCATTACGCTGATATGCGCGGCAATCATCTAGGAGAAACACCATGTGTGGCATTGTTGGCGCAGTCGCTGAACGTAACATCACCCCCATCCTGATCGAAGGCCTCAAACGCCTGGAATACCGCGGCTATGACAGCGCCGGTGTGGCGGTCTTCACCAACGCCGGCAAGCTGGAGCGCCTGCGTCGTCCGGGCAAGGTCAGCGAGTTGGACCAGGCCCTGGCCGGCGAACCGCTGGTCGGTCGCCTGGGCATCGCCCACACCCGTTGGGCCACCCACGGTGCGCCGTGCGAACGTAACGCCCACCCGCACTTCTCTGGCGACGTGGCCGTGGTACACAACGGCATCATCGAAAACCACGAAGCGCTGCGTGAACAGTTGAAGAGCCTGGGTTACGTGTTCACCTCGGACACCGACACCGAAGTCATCGCCCACCTGCTCAACCACAAGCTCAAGGACCACAACGACCTGACCGCCGCCCTCAAGGCCACGGTCAAGGAACTGCACGGCGCCTACGGCCTGGCCGTGATCTGCGCGAGCCAACCCGACCGCGTGGTTGCCGCACGCAGTGGCAGCCCGCTGGTGATCGGCCTGGGCCTGGGGGAAAACTTCCTCGCCTCCGACCAACTGGCCCTGCGCCAGGTCACCGACCGCTTCATGTACCTGGAAGAAGGCGATATTGCCGACATCCGCCGTGACAGCGTGGCGATCTGGGACGTAAACGGCAATTCCGTCGAGCGCGAAGCCGTGCAATACCGCGACGGCGCCGAAGCGGCCGACAAGGGCGCGTTCCGCCACTTCATGCTCAAGGAAATCCACGAGCAACCGGCCGTGGTGCAACGCACCCTGGAAGGTCGCCTTGGCGACAAGCAAGTGCTGGTCAACGCCTTCGGCCCGCAAGCCGCCGAGCTGTTCGCCAAGGTGCGCAATGTCCAGATCGTGGCCTGCGGCACCAGCTACCACGCTGGTATGGTTGCGCGTTACTGGCTGGAAGAACTGGCCGGCATCCCGTGCCAGGTCGAAGTCGCCAGCGAATTCCGCTACCGCAAGGTGGTGGTGCAGCCCGACAGCCTGTTCGTGACCATCTCGCAGTCCGGCGAAACCGCCGACACCCTGGCCGCCCTGCGTAACGCCAAAGAGCTGGGCTTCCTCGCCAGCCTGGCGATCTGCAACGTCAGCATCAGCTCCCTGGTGCGTGAGTCCGACCTGACCCTGCTGACCCAGGCCGGTCGCGAAATCGGCGTGGCCTCCACCAAAGCCTTCACCACCCAACTGGTCGGCCTGCTGCTGCTGACCCTGTCCCTGGGCCAAGTGCGCGGCACCCTGGCCCCCGGCGTCGAAGCCACCCTGGTGGAAGAACTGCGCCGCCTGCCGACCCGCCTCGGCGAAGCGCTGGCGATGGACAGCACCGTAGAAAAAGTCGCCGAGCTGTTCGCCGACAAGAACCACACCCTGTTCCTCGGCCGTGGCGCGCAATACCCGGTGGCGATGGAAGGCTCCCTGAAGCTCAAGGAAATTTCGTACATCCACGCCGAAGCCTACCCGGCCGGCGAACTGAAACACGGCCCATTGGCCCTGGTGGATGACGACATGCCGGTGGTCACCGTCGCGCCGAACAACGAACTGCTGGAGAAGCTCAAGTCCAACCTGCAGGAAGTGCGCGCCCGCGGCGGCCAACTGATCGTCTTCGCTGACGAGAAAGCCGGCATGGTCAATGGCGAAGGCACCCACGTCATCAACATGCCGCACATCCACGACACCCTGTCGCCGATCCTCTACACCATCCCGCTGCAATTGCTGTCGTACTACGTCGCCGTGCTCAAGGGCACCGACGTTGACCAGCCGCGCAACCTGGCGAAGTCGGTGACGGTGGAGTAATACGGCTGGCGCCGGAAGGCCCGTCTGTTTCCAAACAATAAAGGCTGTCACAAAACAATAAAGGTTGTCACAACTTAATAAAGGTTGTCACAATCCCCTGCTCCGACCGTACATCGGGGCAGGAGCAGGTCTGTGAAATTAGGATCATGATCCTCTATGGACTTGTGATTGCTGTCCTGGCTGAGGTCACTCTTGACTTCTCCATGCCACGTCCCTCCTGTGCCGTTTCTCGCGAGCGGTCGCCTAACGAAGAGCGACTCGAAATGACATCTGCTCCCGCTGCTCCCGCTGCGCCTGCTAAGCCTGTTTCCTCTAAGCTGATGACTCAGCAGAGAATCGATAGAAGAATCAAATCTGGTCGTGGTAGCGGCGTGAGAGAATCCTATGAACCTTGGATCAGGGTTTGGGACATCAAATCCAAGGGTGTTTCCCACCTAGTATCGGGAGTAAAAATCCAACGCACTCATCACCTCCTATCCAACGCTGAGCGCGATTATCTCACCGTTCTGGAACGTGATAATTCAGTAATCGATATCCGCGAGCAGTACCCTCTCTTAACACAAGTCGAAACCCAGGCTATAGCCACCAGTCTTGATTATCGCCATCCGGTCTACCCAGGGACTCATGTTCCTGTAGTCATAACGACTGACTTCCTAATCACCTTCCTAGATTCATCAGGCGAAGTCAGGCTGGCTGCGCGCTCGGTCAAATACCGGAAGGAGTTCGAGGATGCAGATATTGGCGTGCGGAATCGAATGGCTGAGAAACTTGCTATCGAAGAAAAGTATTGGTCGATGAGGAATGTAGAGTGGAAGCTAGTTCTGCACGAAAATTTGTCGCGAAACAAGATAGCAAATCTCACCATTCTGCGCACCTATGCGAACATTCATCCTTCGCTGCCTACAGAAAAGAACATACATAATTTAATTGTGTTCATACAGCGGTGCAAAACTGATCAGATCGTACTTAAGTTGCTACTAGATAAAGCTTCAAAGTATGTACATATAAACTACATGGACTTAAAGCGACTTTTTCATTACCTTTTATGGGCCGGTCGGTTGGAAATGGATCTCACATCAAAGGTGATTAGCCTATCTCAGCCGTTACATGTATGGATTAGTGAATCGCGTTCGGCTGTTACGGCACCAATCGGGGTATCCAATGATGCTAAATCTGCGAGTTAACTGCATCGTTTCTCCAGGTGAAGGCTCTAGCCTGTTGCAGAGGCCAGTTAGAGTTTTGGGTCAAAAAGATGATGACGTCTTAGTGATAGAGCTATCCACAAATCCGACGAAGCCTTGGAGGATGAATAAATCACTTTTGCTGGAAGAGATTGATTCCGGTGCGTCTGTGTTAAGCCCGGAAAGGGTGCCTATGCATTTGCTTAGAACTGAAGATCAGATAAGTGAGAATGAAAGAAATAGTAGAGATAGAAACTGGAGCCTTGTTCGGGATTTGGTGGAAAATCAAACTGCCTTAGATATCTTGACTTCGAATTTCGGTGCGCTCGTTTCGAATCATGCTATGACGATGGGACTAGATCGCAAGCAAATCTATAGGCTTCTTTATAGATACTGGAGCATGGGGCAAACTCGCAACGCATTCTTGTGGAACACCAGTGCATGTGGCGGTCGAGGGCAGAAGAAAAGCCGCGTCTCTGGAGTCATTCCTGGGAGGCCGGCCAAATATCTCGGCGTCGCGCTGAGCGAAGATGGCGCTATCATGCTTGAGAGCCGGCATCTGGCCCACATCCGCCTTGCTTATGGGCGGGTTGCTAGTGGCAGGTGCGGTACGCTTCAAGACGCACATAAGTGGATGTTGAATAAATTCTACAGGGAAAGGCTAACCGATGGCTCTAAAGGGGATGTGGTACAAGGCAGTTACCCATCCATCCATCAGCTTAGACATAATGGAAAATTATTTTTCGATGCTCTTTATAAGTTGAAGAAACGCGGAGGTGCCATTCGCTATAACAAAGATCATCGTTCGCTCGTTGGGTCAGCATCTACGGGGTTGTTTGGTGCTGGCCATCGCTATGAAATAGATTCAACTATTGCCGATGTTTATCTGGTGCACCGGGTCAACAGATTGTGGCTTATTGGCCGACCTGTGCTCTACGTTGTTGTAGATACGTTCACCAGAATGATTGTTGGCATCCACGTTGGTCTTGAGGGGCCAAGTTGGAATGGAGCTAGGCATGCTATTTATAATGCCTGTACACCTAAAGTAGATTTCTGCAAGCGGTACGGCGTTGATATCGACGAGTTTGACTGGCCGTGCTCTCATCTGCCGGTTGAGCTCGTTGCGGACCGCGCTGAGCTTTTAAGCGAGGCCGGTGAGGCGATGACGAAGGTCCTGGGTACTACCGTTAAAATTTTGCCACCCTTTAGGCCAGACTGGAAAAGTATCATTGAAAGCCGCTTTCGGTTGATAAACGAAAAGTTGGACCTAAAGTTTGTGCCAGGTGGCGTGGACGCCCGAAAAATGGAACGAGGTGACCGAGACTACCAGTTGGATGCAATCCTTGATATCGATGAATTTACCGAAATGGTAATAGTGGGAGTGCTGGCACACAACAAAAGTCTTCGGGTGCCTCATCTTCTCAATCGCGAGATGATTGCGGCAGGAATAGAACCTACTCCAATAGAACTCTGGAAATGGTCCATGGAAAACAGCATGCTCAATACTAAGGCGGTTTCTCCTGCTGAGCTCAAAATCGCCTTGTTGCCTTCGCGGGAGTGCCGTATCAGCCGAGGCGGAATTAATTTCCAAGGTGTCCAATATACTTGTCAAACAGCAGTTCGCGAGGAGTGGTTAGAGCGCTCGCATAATTTTCAAACGAAATACGTTAGGGTTTATTATGATCCCAACTCTATAGAGAATTGCTGGGTTAAATCTGAAGCGGGATTCGAGCCGCTCACGATAGTGCCGCAACAATCGCAAAAATACGGCGGACTCCGTATGGAGGAGGTGCTTGATATCATCAAGATCATGAATCAGGTCTCGCCGGACGCTCGATATGAAGCTGACAACATCGCGGCACGACTAAAAGGTCGCCAGGAGGACATCCTTTACCGAGCTAAAACCAAGCGTGTAGCTCAAGGCGAGCCGAAATCGAACGCTGATTTCAAACGGGACAAACGCTCCAAGCGAGCCACAGAAGCTCAGAGTGAGCGCGACCTCCATTCCGCTGATCTGAATCAGCTTCGCGTTGTGGATAACCCGCCTGTTACGGCGGAAAATCCCAAACTAGCTGTAAGCAAGCCCAATTCTGCGAGAAGCGCTGCCTTCCTGAAACTGGTGCTCAATGCCGGTGGAGAGACCAATGAGTGACTTCAGTTTTGCGCCCGCTGATTACACTCCAACCGGGATGCCTCAATACGACGGTAATCCGTTGATCGAGTGCCTGCCCAGGATTCTTTCGGATATCGATGTCGTCAGGCGTGTTGGTAATCATCCCATGAGGCCTGACGAAGCGGAGCGGACATTGGACCCCAAGCTTCGTGGACACGGGATCAACAGACTGAAGGATGTCGTCGTTCCTTTTGAGATCCACCTTCGGCTTGAGGATTTGTTCAGTCAGTTGATCCGGTACGGGTATACAGGTCGCAACCCGCTACTCGTTTCATCCGTCAGGCATCGGATGCCTTCATCTGCCGAGATTCAACGCCAAGGCTTCATGTCCACGGCGGAAACGATGACGCTCATTGGGCTGAGCGGTATGGGTAAAACAACCGCCCTTAATTCCATAGCGAAGCTTTACCCACAGGTGATCAGCCATAGTAGATACAAAGAGCAAATCTTCGTCGAGACCCAAGTAGTCTGGCTCAAGATTGAGTGCCCGCACGACGGTTCACTACGAGGGTTTTGCTCCGCGTTCTTCTCGGCACTGGATGTAGCGCTAGGAATTGACAAATACTCGCGCAAAGGTGGCGCAGGCAACAGTATCAGTTTGATGCTTCAGCACCTCAGTCAGTTGTGCAAAACTTTCTATATCGGTGCATTGATCATTGATGAGATGCAACATCTTTGCTCGTCGCGGGGCGGGCAAGACCGCGAGAAGTTGCTCAATTTTTTCGTGACGCTGTCAAACGACACCGGCGTTCCGCTGGTCTACGTCGGAACAAACGCAATGCTGCCGCTATTCTCCGGAGTTTTGCGAAACGCCCGGCGAGCTGCGGGGATGGGCCCGATCGCTTTTGACCGATTCAGCGAGAACGATCCATATTGGTCACATCTGGTATCGCAGCTCTGGGCCTATGACTGGACAGCTTCCTGTGCTCCGCTGACAGATGAGCTCCTGGCTACGATTTACGACCTCACTCAAGGCAACACGGACTTCTTGGCCAAGCTTCTCATGCTTACCCAGCGGCACGTAATTTGGGAGGGCATTGATTCGATTACTTCAGCGGTATTGCAGCAGGTGTATGACACCCAGATGAGGCTTCTGCACAAGCCCATTGAGGCCCTCCGAAGCGGTGATCCTCTGCAAATTGCGGACTTCGAGGACATGATGCCTACAAAGGACCAGATCGCTCAGATGATGAGTTACGATCTGGCGCGGCGAGCCGATAGGACACATCTTTCGCTTCTTACTCAGGCTTCGTTTGCCTCTCCTGCAGAATCTATTGCTAGTCCAGTCGCCAAGGTTGCCAGTTGGCCGATAGTCCCGGTCGCCGATGGGTCCTTAAAAAGCGCACATTTTTCAAAAGACGAAGACGTGCAAACTCAACTCGAACAGCGCGGCTGGGTGGATAAGGACTCTGCCTGGTGACTGATTCGCGGGGGGGGGGGGAGGCGTATGGAGAGTCTTTTTTTCTTTCCTCAGCCGTTTCCTGATGAGTCTCTCTACAGCTTGGCTGTCCGTTATCATAGGCTGGCGGCGAATCGCAGCTATCGCCTCACAAGCCAAGAACTGTTCGGGACTTACTCCAGGACCTGTGGCTCCATTCTACCGTGTTGCTTGGGGGCTCTGTCTCAAAGGCTTGGTGCAGTCTATCCGGTAGTCGAGTTGATCGAGCGCTTCACGCTTTTGCCGCTCTATCGGCCATTTTTGAACGATACGAAGTACAGAGCTTCCATTATCACGATGGCCGGCAGCGATGGTACTGGCCTCAAGATGAGTCTGGGCATCACCGCCTCTCGCTTTCTTAAACACGCATCTTTCAGATACTGCGACAGGTGCGTCAGAGAAGACGTCCTGAAATTCGGCTCTGCCTACTGGCACCGAATTCATCAAGCTGCAGGGACCTGTATTTGCCCGCACCACGGAGAAGTGCTTCACGCACTGATATTTCCGAATGGCGCCGATTGGCGCTGCATGCTCCTACCGGCTGAAGCAGCTGGAACGCCGGTAATACGCTCTCCTGGCAGAACAGCAGCTGCAAGTATTGCTGAAATGCAGTTCTGGGGACTCGGGCATCCAAGGGAGGTGCATGCACTTTTCGCAGGGAATTTTCTAAGGTACCGCCTTGATGAGATGGGGTTTATCAAGTCTGGCCGGATCAGAGAGCAACTGCTAGCAGCCTTCCTGGCTTCGCATCTTCTCCGCATTCCTGACGCGACTGAGTTTCAGGAGATTACGGGCTCCACTGAGTGGGTCCTGCGAGTCTTGCGTCCACGTGGAGTAGTGCAGCCTTTGAAATTTTACCTTCTTTGTTGGCTGCTTGGTTTAGATCTTGAACAACTCAAACTTTTTCGGCCAAAAGCCGAGTATCTCAGTGGCGATTTGCCGGGCGGCAATCATGCAGTGAACTCTGCTAATGAGGGCGACATTGAGGAGCGCCGGTCAGCGTTTTGCAACAGTGCCAATCTGAGATGTCACGAAAAGCGTGGCTATCTTTGGCTGTACCGTCACGATAGGGATTGGTTGAAGCAATATGTGTCTGCACATCCTTTCATCAGGCCGCAAACTGCCTTGATCGATTGGGAGGGTCGGGACGCTGACCTTGCGCGAGAGCTTATGGAAGCTAATGACCGGATAATGTTTGCGGAGGGCAAACCACAGAAGGTCACACGTGGTGCGCTCTGCGGCCTTGTAGCCAATCGCTATGATTTTTTGAGACAGCCAAACCATTTTCCCATTAGCATCGCATTGGTGGATGACCTACTTGAATCTACTCATGACTATCAAGTTCGTAAAATAAAATGGGCAGCCAAAACCTATTTTCTGAACGAAAGGTGTGCGATAAGCGTCGTATACCGTTTTGCTGGAATCAGAGTTTCTCTGGTGTCTGATAGCGAAGTCATAAACCTACTTAGTAGTTCTTAGGTATTAATGAAGTCGCCAATGCAGGAGGTTTGAGTAATGAATAGTATCTCTTAATGAATCTCTAAGTTCCTTGTTGCTTAGTAGTTCAAAATATTTATCAGCAGTCCTACAGCCTATGAAAGCATAAATCGAAAACTTGTTGTCTAGTGGACTATCGGATCTACTATATTTAACTGAAAGCCCGAGTTCGTGCTCTATAATATAGGTCATGTCTAACTTGTTGTGTGGGCGTTCTAGGTCTTTGGCATAATGCTTGAATATACTGATGTGTGCTATAAAATCAGCAAGATATCGATTAACCATTGGGCCGCGATAGTTGAGAAGTTCTGCGATGAATGATGCATACTGATGTGGTGGTGAATTTAGTTGGCGTCTAGATCTTTTTGAAGTTTTGTATTTTTGGTTGCAGTAACCTAATTTAGCCACGGCGTGGCGGCTTATTGGGATAGAGCAATGTGGGCAAGCTTCTAATAATTTAGATCCGTGAACATTGCATACCTTAACATAGGCTTGGACATGCCTAGTATGTATATAAGTACTGCCATAGGTTTCAAGGTCTTCCACTGCGCATTCTGGGCAAATTCTTGCCCAAACCTTCGGGGTGACCTTACTGCATGCGCGTGAACGGCCCAGCGCTGCATTTATAGGGTACAAAGTGTGTTTGGTTAATACATCTTCGGCAATATTATTTTCAGTCAGGAATTTTGGGAAGTCGAATACTGCATGCTCGCGCTCTTCTACCGTTACAGGCAGAAGCGATCCGCTTTTTCCGTAACCAGCTCTTGGTACGGGCTTTATATAAAAATCTTCTGTCGCTAGAGACGCGACACCTAGCAATTCGTTTCCTCGTTTCAGTGCTGAAGCAATGTACTCACCTGGCAACGGCGTAAAAATTTTCATAGTTTAAGATCACTAGTGGCCCTGTCAGATGGTCTTATTCTTGTAGGCGTCGACGGTCTTCGGTCATGCCTCCAGCACCTCGCAAGCCATCGCTATCAGTCTGATATCATGAGAAAACTCCGACAAGACCCCCCTCAATGTCAAGCGTCGGGGGCCGAAGCTCAACCTGTCTAGAGTGGGCAATGCGTGTTCGAACCGACTGATTCCACTACCTGCGAGCGGGCTCGAAACATCGTACCAGGAAGGTGTGTGGTAATGTGGTGGTGCCATGCATGGCTCCATCCCCGACGCACTGAGGAGGACGTTTGTACGCCTGCTAAACCCGTGGTGCTGCCCAGCAGGACATTCGCTAAGCAAGGCGAGGCGACAGTCTTTTTCAAAGATATGCTTGCGCGTTACACGGATGGAGAGTTTCTGGATGCTGACGACGAAGATATCCTGTACGAACTACTACATCGCCATCCGGATGCAGATCAAAAGATTGGTGCAGGAGTCCGAGCTTTTTTCAGAAACAAATCACCAAATCATCCCACAAGCATGCTTCCATGCCTTGCGGGCCGATGGAAGTAGTACGGACTTTGGATATTCAGCCTGTGTAACAGGTCGGGCTCCGAGCTTACGTCATGATTTTTATGAGGCATGTCGGCGTTCGGGAGTGGCCGAACTGATGGATCAGAAACAGCAGTTATTCGACTCGTCCCCCGGAACCGGGGAGTTGACCACCATTCATACATCCGAATATCGCCATACTGAACCGCGATTTCGGGATATTGTGACGGGATTTATTCAAGGAAAAAATTTGGTGATTAGCTCCTCTATGGTGACAGAGAGCCAAGATATGCAATATCAAACGGTTTTCACGAGCCCGGCGATGGCATTAGATTTCATTGAATGCCATGCGACAGTGGCCAAGTTAGAAATATTCAAAAAATATGTTCTCTGACAAGGAGTGGAGTATCTGGAACGGCTGGTTTCTCATCGCGGCTTTTCAGCAGCTGGCACCGCTCTCGAAGCTAGCATCTCGGGCTCACCGGCTATAATTTATGAGGTTTAGCCTATTTTAGGAGCATCTGGAATGATCAAAAGTCGTGTTGATGAGTCTACATCAATAAATCCAGCTCTTACCGCAACAGAATGCTTGATAAAGGGGCAGCTGGGTCAGCTGAGCGAATCTAGCATTGTCTCTCTGATTATCAGAGGGTTTGAAATTGACGACGTCCACGCCATGATTTCATTGTCCAAACTTTACTCAACCCCCCAAATAACCGAGCGGATCATTGGGACACCCGCCCGGGTGACGCGAAGACAGCGTGACCTGGCGCATCCAACTCGCTTGAACTCACGTCAAAGTGCTATTGCTTTCCAATATGCGAAGGCATTGGAGCAGGCTACTGTTGTTTTCGGGACACAGATGATTGCTGAAGAATGGCTTAGTCGGCCATGCAAATATCTGTCTGGCTTAATTCCCCTAGATCTGATTGAAAACGCGATTGGCTTCCAAGCAGTGAGACATTACTTGGAGAGAATCGAGTTGGGTATATATCAATGACTTTTCATGATGATCCCTATTATTCAGATAACGTAGTCGAGAGAGGCGTAGGCATATCTGGTAGAGGGAGGTAGGAGATGAAGGGACGTCGAAAGGCCAAAACGGACAAGTGGCTGATGATGGCGCAATTTGCTAAAGACGCCCGATTAATTCTTGCGCATAGGGCATCGGCGACCACGCTTCTTTACCCTACCGCTGCTCAGACGACGATTGAGGAACCCGTCGGACTACTCGCAGGAAGCCGAGAGGGATTGCCGCAGTCAGCTGCACGCAAACGGAAAGGTAGCTAGTAGGTGGACCAGTAGCGTAGGTGAGAGCTCAGTTGGAACCGCGCTTTTTACCTCGCCGATGGCAGTGACTACGGCATTTTTCAATGAAGTCAGGGCCCATAGAGTGATGTCACTGGGCTACAATCATCGGTAGCCTACTCGCTCAGCTGTCAGGATCACTGATGACAGCGGGCCCGAAATATGGATATTTCAATGCCCTTGTCTGCTGCACTTAAACCCCTCATACCTCTGTTCGCCGGTCACCGAGCAACCGCTCGGTGTGCGGGCACTTTGGCGCGCGCCGCCTATAGGAATCACGACTGTCCATGAATTACTTCATCGAAACGGCAGCCAATATCCTTGGCAACAATAAGCTGCGTACGCCCCAAATCGAGGCCTACATCAAAGCGCAGGACCACTTCGCTAGCTCCGACGAAGACGCGCTGATAGTGCTACCGACCGGAACAGGGAAAAGTGGGCTGATCTCCATCGTACCGTTTGGGCTGGCCAAGGGACGAGTACTGATCGTAACCCCTAACCTCGTAACGAAGCAGAGCATTCGCAAGACCCAAGAGCTTTTGGAAGACAATTTCTGGATCAATCAGGACATTATTTTCAATGCTGATGATCTCCCAGTTATTTGCGAGTACAACTCCAAAACCCTTTCCTCTAGCTTAGAGCAGAGTCACTTCGTCTACTCAAACATTCAGCAGGTCCACAGCGAGCGGGCGGGGTGCTTAACCAAGCGTGTATCGCCCGACTTCTTCGATCTCATCATCATCGATGAGGGTCACCACGCTCCGGCCGATACGTGGCAAAGAACAATTGGATATTTCGCGAAGGCCAAAAAGATTTTCATCACTGGCACCCCGTTCCGTGGTGACAAACAAGAGGTTCCTGGAAAGCTAATCCATGAAACGCCTCTGTCCGAAGTCATGCGGGATCGGTACGTCAAGTGGTTGAGGAAAGAGACCGTCAATGCGTACGAACTCTACTTCACCCTGGCGGATCAACCGGGTGTTCGCTTGTCAAAGGATGAGGTTCTTGCGCTAAAGGACAAAGAGTGGCTAGAGCGAAGCGTAGCGCTCTCGCCTGAGTGCTCGATGGATGTGATTGAGCGAAGCATCGCCAACCTCAGCGAGCTACGCAAGGTATCACCAAAGGTGCCGCACAAGATCCTGGCTGTTGGGTGCAGCATTGCCCATGCGGTAGATCTCCAGAAATGGTACCAGTCCAAGAACCTGACTGCGGCTATCGTGCACAGCGACATGGAGCAGTCGGATATCGATGCGGCATTCCGGGCGATCGACAACCACGAGTGCGACGTTGTCATTTCGGTGAATATGTTGATGGAGGGCTACGACCATCGTTACCTCACAGTCCTTGCCCTGTTCCGTCCTTATCGCAGTATCAATGCGTTTGCGCAGATCGTCGGCCGCGTGCTTCGAGCTATTCCGGCAGAGGAGATATCGGCCTTCGAAGTGGACAACAATGCGGTGGTGATTTACCACGAGGAAACTGGCCTGGACTCAATGTGGAGCGCATTTCAGAAGGAAGTGGACCGCGCCCAGCATCAGCGAACGCGTGAGTACACCATCACCGACACAGAGTACACGCGGAAAGAACATTCCCTGGCCGGCGTCACCTCATCTGATGCGTTCGTGAGCGATCAAGACTCCTATCTCGATGACCTCGATTTCAACAAGATTTTTTCCGAAAAACGGGCTGAAATCGACTCCATCGCGACCCAAAAGCTGCAGGCCATGTCTGCTCTCGCAGATTACGATGAAGCCACCTTGGCGCAGTTCAAGAGCCTCATCATCAATGCAGAAACCAGGAAGGCTGCTCAGACAATTGACCCCAATCTTGTGGCAAAGCGGCCTGAAATCGCCCGCAAGCAACTTCGCGAGATACTCACAAAAAAGGCCCAAGATGAAGTCGCGACGCTGCTCAGCGACCTCGGGATCGACGAGAAAGCGTCTACTCTTTATCCGAAATTCAGCCGCCACCTTGTGGGAATTCAATCCAGCATGCCTAACGACGGTATACTGGTGAGATTTATTAACGCCAAGCTCGTGAAGAAATTCGGTAAGGTCGTTGAACGGGACACTAACGCGCTGTCCAGGTCCATCGAGCATGTCGAGATAATCATGGCTGAACTGAGGGGGATGTTGAAATGAGTCTCGAATCCATCAAATCGCTTGTTGACGAGCTCACGACCCTCCACGTAACCCGTGGCGTTCAGCCCAGTGAGCTGATCGACAACCTCTTTGAGGATGAGTATGTCGAATCCTCCGCACGCAAGAACTCAGACGGGCTGATCTTTGAGCTGATCTTCACGGAGTCGGTCGAGGAGGGAGCCCCGAGCAAAGTCACGATGCGCTATACTTACGACCGCAACCGTCATCTTGTACTCGTAGAACAGAAAGTAGCGGCCAAGAGGTTCAGCGTTCAGTGGGATCGTGCCCGGGCAGTCCAAGAGCGTATTGAAAAGCTTGAGGTGCTGCTTTCTGCCAAGCTCCCACAAGCCCAAGTCGCAAGAATCCTGGCGACAATGCCTAAAGACTACCTCGCGCTCGCCCCTCGGCTTCAATTAGTCGCGTAACCATCCTGCCTTCCTGTCACTGCGGCTGACGTCCACCAGTCATGATCACGCCGCAGTGAGCGCCTGCTTCAAAGGCCGCTAGTCATGGGCCATCACGGAAAAAGTCATCCTGGGCGACCAACCCGAAGTCTTCATCGGGCGGATGTGGCATATCCTCAAACATATTTGCCGTCCTTCGCTCTTGTTTGAGGTAAGCGATGGTCGCAAAGAAGCAGGCTTCGCACAGGTGCATCTCATAGCGCTTGCCGTCGTGCAGCGCATCATAGCCCCAACGCGCTTGGAGCATCCCGTACTCTAAGTTGCCACTTTCCAAACGGGTGGAGCAGCCGCATACGTCGCAACGTACGTCGGTCACTGCTTCCACTTCCACGCGACCAGTGATTTTCATTTCGAGCGGGCCTCTGTGCACCCTCATATCCAGTTTAGACGCTCATGGCCTTGCCGCTTGGCTATGTGGCTGATCAGCCGCCTGGGCTTGGCCAGAGAGTCCCTGACAACATTGCGGTTTCGAACCCGTTAAGATGCGGTTTCATGTGCCTCTAACGGTCGAGATACCAAATCATCTTTAGATGGCAATGGTCAGGTCATCGTCGGCCTGCCATCGAGCTCCTAGTGGAGCAGGGCCCCAAACTGGGGTCAGCTCAACGTAGAGCTCCTGAACGCTTCGATCGTGCTGAAACCACTCTGTGAGGCTAACCGTAGTGAGCACCTGCTCGGGCATCGGTAAGGGCTCGTTGAAGCTGGCTTACAGTTCCTGTGTAGATTGCATATTCTTCAGAGGCTTGCTCCGGGACTTTGTTGGCCCATAGCCTCCCCTCGGAGAAACTTGAAAGCCCGCCCCCCAAGGCGGGCTTTTCTATTTCTGCTACACGCATTTGATATCAGTCGGCAGCTTGCGGCCGATCTACCTAGGATTTGTCCATGACCGCCTCTAGGGAATCAAATTGGTTGTCGTGCACACTGTTTTCCGCTGTTCCAAGGTCGATCGATCATTTGAAAAAGTTAATCGTCGGTGTTTGAGAATAAAGTCCCGCAAGCGCGCGGCTGCGGCTTCAGCATCGGCTTGATACTCATAGTGTCCATCGAGCTTCCGTAGGAAAAAGCCCACAGGCGCAGGCTGCCCGTTTTCCGTACCACTGAATGCGAAGACCTCAAGCAACTCCAGCTTTTGCTGAGATTCTGGACGGAAGCACACATTCTCGCCCCCTGGACAAAGGGCTGAAGGATAGGCCCAGCCGTCGGGGCTGAAATTCATCATTGTGTTGGTGAATTCGCTGCTGAACAAATATGCACCCTCACCGGCAGCCAATAGGTTTTTGTTGATAAATTTGCGAATGAGAGCGAGCTTCTTTTTCGCATCTGATGACAGATCAGCACCAAACCTGTTTCCCATGGTACCCACCGTCAATGTGTCTTTTGATTGATAAGCCATCAAGAGAACTTTAGATTGCGGGTTGGCTCTTACTTCCTCAAAGGTGGTGTGTATCTGGCCTTCAGACGTATAGAGCAGGCCTTGAGAAGGTCGGTTGATGCGACCGTAGGATTTGATCTTTTCTCCGGGTGCTGCCCAGAAATCCGACTCAGGTAAGTCTTTAAATTCTTCATACCAGATTCTTGCCCGGTAAAATATTCCTTCTGGGGAATATTCTTTTTCTTGGACAGGAAATGCTCCCGCACGCAATGCGCCTACCTGGACCAAGATCACATCTTTGATTCGTTCATAGATGTCGTCAGAGTCGAAGGTTTTATAGTTTTTGTTGAATGACTCAATACGTCTCTTTAGTTCCTTGCTGCTGATGTTACGCAGTAAATCTTCTATCTGGGATAGGTCTTCCTTTGGTGCGCGTTCGCTATCCATTTCTAACATCGACATGTAATTCCTCTGGCCTCTCGTAGTTTTTCGCTGCGGTCACCTTCAAGCCCTCGTTCAAGGTTGCTAGCTGAGTCTGCGTCGCGACCATGAGCGAGATGACTAAGCCAAGCTATCACTGAGGTTATACCTGGGCTAGTCATACATGGCGTGGAAGTGTAGTGATCAACTAATCCTAGACACAAAATTGAGTTTTTCTTCCGCAACAGCCGGTCGCACGAAACCGTTGTGCGGGCACAGAGCCTTTCTGTATGTTGGCGTATTAGGGAGGAGTTCCTCCGCTCAGCGTTGACATCTCGACAAATGGGGCAATTTGCAGTATGTGTGAACGGGCTGAGCCTCATCGCATGCATAACCCCTTCTGATTATTAGTCGTTTCAAGACCCGCATCAACTGATGGTTTACCATCTAGATCGAACTTGAGCACATTTTTCTAGCCTGCGAATGGGCAACAGGAAGGCCGGGAGTTCAGGGTTAAGTGGCGACAAAGCAACGCGTGTTGGCCAGTTGGGTTGGCGGAAATGATCTCAACGCAATTTCAGGCGGTGAGGCTCCCGACTCTGTCCACGTTAAAAGCTGTACCTACGGCATCGAGTAAAACTGGCACGATCCTCGCTATTAGGATCGATATGGACAGAATCGCCTTTATGAAATCAATTAACTTCGAATTCCTTCGCTCCGGCAACCAGATGCTGGCCAACTTGGTTGGCCTTGCCGAAGCGGTGCTGCACATCGACCCGGGCAGCGCGCTCACCCGCTTGCGCAGCTTTGCCGAAGAGCTGACCAAAACCATCTACAAAGAAGAACTGCTGCCGCGTATACCGCAGTCGAGCTTCTATGAGCTGGTGAAAGACCCCGTGTTCAATGATTGCGTCAGCAAATCGCTGGTTTATCAGATTAACTTCCTGCGTATTCAGGGTAACGACGCTGCTCATGGTGGCGAGGGTGATTTGCGCAATGCCAAGCTGGCTTTGAATGCAGCGCATGAGCTTGCCAAGTATATGGCTGTAAAATACTACGGCGTTACTCAGGCGGCGCTGCCGGAATTCATTGAGGTCAAGGATCCGACCGCTGCGCTGAGTCAGCTTCAGCAATCAGTTTCCAGCTATGAGAAAGAACTGCAGAAGCAGCAGGAAGAGCTGCAGCGAGTTATGGACAAGCTGGAGCAGGAGCGCACCCGCAACCTCGACAAGCTGGTTCAACCTGCCAAGCCAGATCAACAAAAGCGTCAGCAGCAGAGTCAGAAAGTTGCCGACAGCCTGCAATGGAATGAAGCCAAGACCCGCGCACTGCTGATCGACGCCATGCTTCTGCAGGCCGGCTGGGATGTCAGTAACCCGGCTCAGGTCGGCCATGAAGTGGAAGTCGACTTCCCCGGAAACACGTCCGGCAAGGGGCGTGCGGATTACGTACTATGGGGTGACAACGGTCAGCCCCTGGCCGTGATCGAAGCCAAGAAGTCCGGCAATGTCAGTCTGCAGGCAGGGCGCGAACAAGCTCGTATGTACGCCGACGGCTTCGAGCGCATGGGCATGCAGCGCCCGGTGATTTTCTACAGCAACGGCTACGAAACCTTCATCTGGGACGACAAGCAGTACAACACCTATCGCCCGGTGTACGGTCTCTACAGTAAGGACAGCCTTGAATACCTGAACTACCAGCGTCAGTACCGCATCGCCGAGCTGGAAAAGCACAACCCCGAGCTGAGCATTGCCGACCGGCCCTACCAGATTGAAGCAATCAAGACTGTTGCTGCGCACTTCCAAAAGCAGCGCCGCAAGGCGCTGATCATCCAGGCCACCGGGACAGGAAAAACCCGTGTGGCCATTGCCTTGGCCGAGCTGCTTCTGCGCACTGGTTGGGCCAAACGGGTGCTGTTTCTCTGCGACCGTAAGGAGCTTCGCGTGCAGGCTGATGAGGCCTTCAAGCAGAATCTGCCTAGTGAGCCGCGCTGCGTGATCGGTGAAACCAACAAGGTGGATCAAACCGCACGCATCTATATCGCAACCTACCCGGGCATGATGAACCGCTTCGCTCAACTCGATGTGGGCTTCTTTGATCTGATCATTGCTGACGAGAGTCACCGCACCATCTACAACAAGTACCGCGACCTGTTCGATTACTTCGATGCCATACAGGTTGGCCTCACCGCCACTCCGGTGAAGTTCATCAGCCGCAACACCTTTGATATTTTCGACTGTGAAACCACCGATCCAACCTTCGAGTTCGGTTTGGATGCCGCCATCAACAACGAGCCCCCTTATCTGGCACCGTTCCGTGTACGTGACCTCACCACCGACTTCCTGCGCGACGGAATCCATTACAACGACCTAAGCGATGAGCAGAAGCGCCAGCTGGAAGATGACCTCGGCGAGGAGGAGGCCAAGCGCACCACCATTGCCGGCAAGGACATTGGTCGCAAGATTTTCAGTGAGGACACCGATCGCATTATCCTGGAAAATCTGATTAACAACGGCATCAAGGATGAGACCGGTTCACTGGTCGGCAAGACCATCGTCTTCGCCCAACGCCAGGACCACGCCGAGCATCTGGAAAAGCTCTTCTGCAAGCTCTACCCGCAGTATGGGGCCAGGGTTTGTAAGGTCATCCACAACGACATTCCGCATGTGGACACCCTAATCAAGGAATTCAAGAAACCGGATAACCACTTCCGCATCGCCATTTCGGTAGACATGCTCGACACCGGTATCGACGTTCCGGAAGTGGTCAACCTGGTATTCGCCAAGCCTGTTAAATCGTGGGTCAAGTTCTGGCAGATGATAGGTCGGGGCACGCGTCTGAGGCCTAATCTGTTCGGCACTGGTAAACATAAAAGCGAGTTCCTGATCTTCGATCACTACGGCAACTTCGATTTCTTCGAGCAGGATTACCAGGAACCGGATGACACAGGCGGCAAATCCCTGCTGCAAACCACTTTCGAAGCTCGTCTGGAGCTTGTCCAGGCCGCACTCCGTCAGAATCATGCAGAAGCGTTCGACGCAGCCATTGAACTGCTACGTGCAGACATCAATGACCTGCCGGAAAACAGCGTGGCGGTGAAGCGCGAGCTCCGTGTCGTCCACCAGTTGCAGCAAACCAATCTGCTACAACAGTTCGATGCCAAAACCCAGCACCTGCTCAGCAATACCATTGCACCGCTGATGTCGGCCCGGGTGCTGCGCGACAAACACGCCACGGCGTTGGACAAGTTGATTGCTGGTATCCAGCGTTGCCTGGTCGAGAAGGCCAGCTGTTTCGATGATGGCAAGATCATCCTGCTGGTCGAGTTGGACAAGCTTGCGGTCAACATCCAGGCCGTGCGTCAGAAGGATGTGCTGATTGCCGAAGTACGCAGCGCCGGTTTCTGGCAGAACCCGAGCATCGACAAACTGGAAAACGCGCGCAAAGAACTTCGCGGCATCATGAAATACCGGCAAACAGGAACCAGCACGGGGTACGGCATAGACACCACCAAAACCAGGGATGACAACGTGCAGGGCGGGGAGCGAGCGGTGTACATCGCCGGTGCCAGCGAAGCGATGATCTATCGCCGTCGCCTCAAGGACATTCTCGACGGCATGCTCGCGTCTAACCCGACCCTGCAGAAAATCCACAAGGGCGAACCCATTGCCGAACCGGAGCTGAAAACGCTCACGTCGACCATCCTCACGAGCCACCCTGGCGTCAGTCTGGAAGTGCTCAATGAGTTCTACGGTCGCACGGCCGATCAGCTGCACCTAACCGTGCGCGAGATTATCGGTCTGGATGCGCAAGCCATCGAGGAGCATTTCAAGAGCTTCCTCCATGCCCATCCAAGCCTCACGGCCCAGCAGGTACGTTTTATGAACCTGCTTAAAAACTACATCGCTCAGCACGGCAGCATCGTAGTGGAAAAACTCTACGAACCGCCGTTCGACAGCATTTCACACGAGGGTATCGACGGCGTCTTCGCACCTACTGATGTCACCGAGTTGGTGGCAGTGCTCAAACCCTTTTTGCGCGGAACTACCCCGCCAAGTGCCCTCTAGGAGCAATCATGCTAGCCAGCCAATGGACGATGGAAATTATCGTGATCAGCGTAGTGCTCGCCATTGCCAGTGCGGTGATTGGCTACTTCATCACGGCCCTGCGGCAGGGGCGGCAGGTCAGCATGCTGACTGCGAAGCTAGAACAGGCACAGCAAGGCCAAGCGGCTGCTGATGCCCAACAGACCGCACTGCAAGGCCAGCTAAAAGCAGAAGAAGCGCAATGCCATAACCTGCAGGTGGAGCAAGGCAAGCTGCAGACACAGCTGCACGCTGCAGCCGATACAGCGACACGCCTCTCTGCTGACCTGCTAACAAGCAAAGACACAGGCGCGGCATTGCAGCTGAAACTGGAAGAGGCGAACCAACATCATCATGAGACGGCCAAGCGCTTGGAAACGGCCCAGGCTGAAGTGCGGGGCTTTCAAGAGCAGGTCGCTGAGCTGCGAGAGCGGCTTACCGCTGCAGAAACGAAAAACGCGTCCATGCAAACTGAGCGCGACGGTCTGAAGGACGAGCTGGCGAGCGAAGGCAAACGGGCTAAGGCGCTAGAAACCTCTGAACGAGAAGTGCGCGAGCAATTTGCAGAGGCCAAGCAAACGCATGCCCAGCAGATAGAGTCTTTCAATCAGTTGCAGGAACGTCTGCATAAGCTCGGTTCCGACCATACCGAGCTTAAGACCACCTTACAGAAACGCGAGGAGCACTTTCAAGAGCAGATGACCCAACTGTCTGACACCAAGAAGTCGCTCACCCAGGAATTTGAAAACCTGGCCAACAAGATCTTCGAAGAGAAAGGCAAGACATTCACCCATACCAGTCAGATCAGTATCGACGGTCTTCTCAAGCCTTTTCGCGAGCAGATCGAGGGTTTCCAGAAGCGTATTAACGACGTGCACGACGCGTCTCAGCAGGGCAACACCAGCCTCAATGGTGAAATCAAAAAGGTTCTTGATATCGGTCTGCAAATGAGCAAAGAGGCTAATAATCTCACTTCAGCACTCAAGGGCGACTCGCAGCAGCGTGGCGCTTGGGGTGAAGCCCAGCTGCGCAGGACGCTTGAAATGAGCGGCTTGATTGAAGAAGCACACTTCGAGGTACAAAGCGCCTTTAAGGATGCCGAGGGTAAAAGCAAGCAAACCGATTACCTGGTAAAAATACCGGATGGTAAGCACATCATTATCGATAGCAAGGTGTCCCTGAACGCTTATGATCGTGCTGTCGGTGCTGAGTCGCCTGAGGCGTATCAGCTTGCCATGGCCGACCACATCAAAGCCGTGCGTAAGCATGTTGATGACCTTGCATCCAAGGACTACACCAACCTCGTTGGCATGCGCAGCCCCAGCTTTGTGCTGATGTTCATGCCTATCGAGCCGGCCTACATCGAGGCCATGAAGAACAACAAGGATTTGTTTGAGTACGGCTACAAGAAGGGCATCGTGTTGGTCTCGCATACCACCCTGATTCCCATCCTGCGCACGGTCTCGAACCTGTGGATGATCGAACGCAGCAACGCTGAGGCGCGGGAAATCAGCGAGAAGGCTGGCGAGATCTACAACCAGGTCTGCACTGTGGCTGAGCGTCTCGGTAAGCTCGGCGGCACGCTCAATACCGTCAGCAACCACTACAACGAAACCGTCAAGGCGCTGGCCGGTAAGCAGGGTCTCTACGGCAAAGTGGAGCGTTTCAACAAGCTCTCAGCCAAAGTCAGCAAAATCCTGCCGGCGCTGGAGCCTGCTCACATGGACTTCGAAAGCGAGCGGCTGTCACTGATTGTTGAAGCCATCGACGAAGCCCCGGATCCAACGCTACTCTCCACACAATCATCCGAAGAAGAGTTGGCTGCCCAGCTCTGATCTCCAAATTTCCGAACGAGAGAAGTACCTCGCATGCTCACTGGTAAAATCCGCACCGATATCGACAAGCTCTGGGAAAAGTTCTGGACGGGCGGCATCACCAACCCGCTGACTGTGATTGAACAGATCAGCTATCTGATGTTCGCTCGCATGCTCGACATGCAAGAAGACGTTGCCGAGCGCAAAGCCAACCGCACCGGCAAAGCCTTCGAACGCCTGTTTCCCTACACGCCGGAAGGCCAGTTATTGCGTTGGAAAAACTTCCGCAACATGAGCGGCAAGGAGCTGCACAAACACCTCAAGCATAACGTCTACCCCTTCTTCGCGAAGCTGGGCAGCGCTGACGGTGAGGGCGACGAGCGTGAAGGACTTAGTCACATCAGCGAGTATATGCAGGACGCCGACCTGGAGATCAAGAACGAGTCGGTGTTGACCTCCGCCGTGGAAATGGTCAACGATCTGCCGCTGACGCAAAGCGACGTCAAGGGCGATATTTACGAATACCTGCTGAGCAAGCTCACCACCGCCGGCATCAACGGCCAGTTCCGTACGCCGCGCCATATCATTGACACCATGATTGAGCTAATCGCCCCGCAACCAACGGACGTCATCTGCGATCCGGCCTGCGGCACCGCCGGTTTCCTTGCACGCACCATGGAATACCTCAACCGGGTAAATTCCAGCGAGGCCGGCACCTTCAGCGATGAAGACGGTAACCTGCACTATACCGGCGACCTGCTTGAACCCTACCGCCAGCACATTAATACCCAGATGTACTGGGGCTTCGACTTCGACACCACCATGCTACGCGTCTCCAGCATGAACATGATGCTGCACGGGGTAAATGGGGCGAACATCCGTTATCAAGACTCTCTGAGCAAATCCATCAAGGAACACTACCCACGGCAAGAAGAGAACTTCTTCGACGTGGTACTGGCCAACCCGCCGTTCAAAGGAAGTCTGGACGAAACAAACACCAACGCCGACGTGCTTGCGTTGGTGAAAACCAAGAAGACCGAGTTACTGTTCATTGCCCATATCCTGCGTTCGCTCAAGCTCGGTGGTCGCGCCGCGGTGATCGTGCCTGACGGCGTGCTGTTCGGCTCCAGTAAAGCCCACCAGCAACTGCGCCAGGAGCTGCTGGAAAACAACCAGCTCGAAGGCATCGTCAGCCTACCCGGTGGCGTGTTCAAACCCTATGCAGGGGTTAGCACCGCCGTCCTGATCTTCACGAAAGGCGGCAGCACCGAGCGGGTGTGGTTCTACGACCTGCAGGCTGACGGCTACTCTCTGGATGACAAGCGCACCGAGCTGAAAGGCGAGGGCTGCAATGACCTGCCCGATACCCTCGTCCAATGGCAGCGCTACCGGCAGATGATCGAGTCAAATATCAGCGGCAGCACCATCAATACCGTGTTCGGTGACAGGGCCAATAAGGCCTTTGTCGTACCAGCAGTAGATATTGCCGCCAATAACTACGACCTCTCCATCAATCGCTACAGGAAAGTGGTTTACCAACAGGAGCAGTTCGAAGACCCTATGGTGATTTTGCAAAAGCTCAAGGCGCTTGAAGGCGAGATCATGGCGAATTTGGAAGAGCTGGAGGGGATGTTGTGAGTTGGCCTGTGGTTAAATTAGGAGTGGTCTGCAAACTGGTAAATGGTGATAGGGGTAAGAACTACCCATCAAAGGACAGCATTTTATCTAAAGGTATACCTTTCATAAATGCGGGAAACCTAACTAAAGATCACTCGATAGTTTGTTCGGGTGCAAATTATATTTCAGAAGAAACTTATAATCTGTTAAGTAATGGCAAGGTTCAGCAGGGGGATATTCTATTCTGCCTTCGAGGCTCGCTTGGCAAATTTGCTATAGTCGACTCAGCAGTTCCTAAAGGAGCTATTGCATCATCGCTCGTGATTATTAGACCTGACCGTAGACTTGATGAAGGATATTTAAAAAATTACTTGCGAAGCACTTTGTGTGCTCGTGAAATAACTCGCTTTGAGAACGGGGCTGCACAGCCCAACTTGTCAGCTAAAGATTTAAGAGAGTTTGAGATCCCCCTCCCACCCGTGCCTGAACAAAAACGAATAGCCGCCACCCTCGACAAAGCCGACGCAATCAGCCGCAAACGCCATCACTCCATCCAGCTCGCCGACGACTTTCTCCGCGCCTTGTTTCTGAGCATGTTCGGCGATCCTGTGATCAATCCGATGGGATGGGATGTGAGGCCTTTATCTTCAGGTTTGAAATCAATTAAAGCGGGCTGGAGTGCAAACGGTGAAAGTTTTCCCTGTGATGTTGGAGAAATTGGGGTTCTGAAAATTAGCGCTGTTACTAGTGGTGTTTTCAAACCCGAGGAAAATAAAAGAGTTTCGCACGAGGATATTCCGAAAGGGAAGCCGTTAATTTTCCCTAAAAGAGGGGATTTATTATTCAGTCGTGCAAATACTCGGGAGTTAGTTGCGGCAACGTGCCTTGTTCAGTCGGATTTTGATAATGTTTTTTTGCCAGATAAACTTTGGAAAGTTGAAGCTAGTCAAGATCAGCTTTTGCCGGAATTTTTGAATTATCTATTATCGCATCCAAAATTCAAGGAAAGGTTGACATCTCAAGCTACGGGCTCAAGCGGATCAATGCTTAATATCTCCAGAGGCAAGTTTGAAGAAATAGGCGCAATTTTTCCTTGTGTTGAATCCCAGAAAAAATTTAAACACGTTTATTGGAAGGTCCAAGCATTAGTGGATAGGATGTCGTCATCACGGTTGAAAACTGGGGATCTATTTGACGCTTTGACGCAAAAGGCTTTTTCTAAAGTTTTCTGAGTTTGTAGTAGTTACAAGTCTTTGAGTGGGGGCGCTGGTTATATTTCAAGGAAATTGTGGAATAGTGCTATCTCCGTTAAAGTAAAGGACAATACTGAATGCGTATTACAAAAATCACACTTGAGAATTTTCGGTCCTTTAGGACGGCTCAAACCATTGAGCTGGCTCCAGTTACTCTGCTGTTTGGCCCCAACAGCGTAGGTAAGAGCTCAATTTTGATGGCTCTGGCTTATGTCCGGCAGATCCTCGGGTATGGCCATTGCGATCCCCAGCATCTTGATGCTCTGGGACGGAAAGCTATCGGTGGGTTCCGCGCATTGGTCTACGGACAGGATACTGCGCGTAGCATTCGTATTCGGCTGGACTTTGAGTCTGGCTTAACCCCCTTCAGCTACTATGATGCCGAAGTCAGCGATATGCTCAACCATGTTCAGGCTAGCGTCGTGCTCATGGATGATTTTGGCGGTAGCATCACCCATGGCGCTGTGGAGTTGGAGATAGCTTGGTCTGACCGGTATCAATGGGCTTATGTCCGTGAGTATCGGGTATGGATAAATGGGGGCTACATAGGTTGTGTCCATTCAAGCGATGATCTGCGCAACACGGCTATTCGTGAGCTGAATACGCTGCATCCGCTATTAGTGCCTCTGGATCATCAGGAACAGATGGAAGATGAGGGGGTGCCAAATGATGAACGGGGTGAATACCCTACTGAGTTTGAGCGAGTTTTGGATCAGCTCAACCCGAACTCTGTGAGTACGGCGGTGGTGCCCGACGCTGAAACAGTTGGGCTGCAATTTGTAAATCGAGTGGCACCAATCAGCCTGCATTGCCAATGGGGAGCGGTACCTTTGTTGGGGAATCCGGCCTCTACGAATCTTCTTGGCCAGGAATTTGACCACGCCGATGAGCATCTTAATTACCTAGCTGTACAGCAAGCTTTGAGTCAAGCATTTGTTCTTCCATTAGATAAGATACTTAACTATTTGGAGAATACCATTCAAATTGGGCCGCTGCGTTTGGTGCCTGATATGGACTACATGGCCAACTCCCACCCCACGCAGTCAGACTGGGTCGATGGTGCTGCAGCTTGGGACCTGTTACATCAAAATCCTGAGCGGCAAAGTGCGACCAGCGCCTTATTAAGAGAGACGAACGACTGGCTGGCTAATCCCGATAAGCTCAATACTGGTTACGCCCTCGTAAATGAATCGCTTAATCAGATGCTGGTTGAGCATACCTCGCAGGCACCTGAAATAGGCCGTCTGCTGCAAAAGCGGCATTTATGGTTCAAAGATCAGCTTACGGGTATCTGCCTCAGCGCGAATCAGCTAGGTACGGGTATTTCTCAGGTTCTGCCGATCATTGTTGCTAGCCACTATAACCGAGCCACTATGGTTACTGTCGAGCAGCCTGAATTGCATATCCATCCACGGTTTCAGGTTGAGTTAGCGGATCTGTTTATCAGCACCTGTGATCGGCATCCCTATCTCATAGAGACCCATAGCGAACACATGATCCTTCGGTTACTGCGCCGAGTGCGTGAGTATCACGAGAACTCCAATGGGTTGGGAGTGGTCCCAGTTCAGATTTCTATTACGTATCTGATTCCTTCGCCAGACGGGGTGATAGTCAAACGGCTAGACGTTACGTCTGACGGTGATTTTGAGCAAAAATGGCCAGGAGGCTTTTTTGATGAGCGTGATGCGGAGCTTTTCTGATGTATAAGGAAGTCGCTTTTGATCCGTGCTGCCTTCAAAGCTTTGAATACTATTCGCTGCTCAAACAGCAGTTCGGCTTTGATAAAGGGCGCTACGTCGCAGCTGATCGGAGAGCTTGGGCGCAGGAGGCCATGGCTGCTGTAAAGCAGGCTGAGCTTTCGGTTATTCGCGAGCAGTCGATTAAAAACTATCTGAACAAGCTGCCTCGCTCCAAAGATAGTGATGAGTTCTTACTGGCACCAGATAGACCCAGAGACGACCACCGGCTCTGGCCGGCGTGGATCAATAGCCAGATCCAAGTCCGTCCGTTTGATGTGACGATCTCTGAGTCAGCTGATGAGGGCCGTCTGGATATAAACTCCATAAATGAAGGTCATCCTGAGTGGAGTGTTCCGGCTTCGCTTTCTATTCCTCGTACAGCTGAAGCTATCGTTGATGCGGTTCGTGGCTTGTTGCGGCTCTCTACAGAAGTAACGTTGATTGATCCTTACTTTCGCCTCGCGGATAACAAAACTTTTTCTAAGATTCTTATTGCTTTGCAAAGTACATCGGTTAGGTCTATTTGTGTTGTAAGCACTATTGGTGCCGCGGATCCTCTGCGAGTGTATGAACGTGAATATCTCACTATTAATGGGAGAGGAGTTGGTTTGGTGTGGATAGTAGCTCCCGATCAGTTTTTCCATGACCGCTATTTTCTCACGGATGCCGGCGCAGTCCGCGCCGGACATGGATTCATGAGCGATATAGTAAAGGGGACACATGCGGATCAGTTAAACATCAACCTTATTAGTATTGATGAGGTGCAGAGAACGCAGCAGTCTTTGAAAACCCTACTCGACGAGGGAAAAGCCACGAGAATTACTATCGTTTGATAGCGCTTTGGCGGGTAGTGCGATTTGCGAATAGCTATGAAGGAATTCAACGTTCAAACTGATCGCCAATCGAATTAACAGAATACACCTGCGGGATATGCTGCCTGTGCTGTCCGATGCGGTTCAGGTGGATAGCGTATTGGCTGCTGTGGCTTACGGTAGTAGCGCGTCCGATATCACTCAAGATCTGGTCGGGTATTGCGTAGACAACAAGCTGCGTTTAGATCTGTGGTGCGCTATGACCATACCGTGCCTGTCTCGGTGGAGCTGCTTAAGCGGCTTTCTAATGGATAGTCAAAAGCCTAGCAGAGAGGAGTTCCTCCGCTCACCGAGCGCAAGCCTCAGCGGTACAAAAGCGCGTAAAGACTTGCCTTGTTCACCTCGCCAGCGAGAGCTTGTCGCGGAAGTACATCCGCCGGATTATTCCCAACATTTCCATGCTGATCACCCTGTGTTCTCCTGCTCGGAAAGTGAACAGAAGCAGTTGAACACCTGGGTCAGTTTTCAGTCGGCAGAACAGCCTTTACTGGGGCAGTTTTCGGTCAGCGGCAACACCCTCCCTCGCTACACCTTCAGATACCCTGCTTTCACTTGATCCACCACGCGGGCATGCATAGGCTTGTGTATCCGAGTTAGTAGCAGGCCGATCATATCGTCTGCATTCAGCTCTCGCACCGCTTGAAAAAATTTCTCTCGGTGCGGTTCTGCGGCGATGGATGCTTCAGTGTTTGCGTTGAGCTCGTTCATGCTCCGATGGAAGTCCAACAGCAGCTGATGGAAAGGATCTTCTGGCGGGACGACTCGATTCTTGTTGGCCAGCAACCAAGCCTGCTCGTCCGTAGTGAATCGAGAATCAGCAACCAGGCTCTGGTAGTCCTTCTCTGTCGGTCCCATCGGAAATGGTTGCGGACAAATCCGGCGGCTATTCAGGTCGGTGACAACCTCTTCAAGTTCCTTGTCCCGGCATTTTTCACACAACCGAATGCCAGGAAATCCTTTCGTGCGTCGCAGGGCATCGGAAGTGCTCCCGACGTAGAAGTCAACGCAGCATTGCGGAAAGCCATATAGCTTGCCCAGCACACGATCAGCGAACACTTTCTCTTCAACTTCAGTCATTTCTATATATCTGCCGAGTCAGATGGACGATACACATACCTGGTGGCCAGAAGGCCAACAACCAAGGCGATCAACGCCGTGACCAGGCGAGGCTATTCAATTGGAATCAGCAAGTCGTCGAATTCTGTATCGCCGCTTCTAGCGCTCAAAGCACTCTCAATCGCCTTAGCCATTTTCGACCAGTCTGTGGCAGCTGCCTTTTCGCTTCCGAACTTGCTGAGTTTCCCGAGAGCTCTAAGAATCCATGGTAGGAAATTGGCCACAACACCATTAATGAACGATACGAACTCCTCGAACATCGTCTCAACCGTGTCCGGCTTAGCCGCAGATTTCTTGCTGCGCAGCCCTTCAAAGACCTGGCGTAAGTCCATGCGCAATAGCAAGTTTTTGAGCATCTCTTCAATGTTTTCAGTCTTAACCACGTTTCTGTGGTTCACTCCTGAGAAGATTTTTTTTAACGTCTCATTCGACTGCTCGGGAACGTCGTTGAACCGCTCCAGAAGCTCACTGTATAGCGCCGCGCCAGCTTCGAAGCACTCCTCGGACAGAAATTCCACCATTAGCCGACATGTCCCTGGTGAGAAGCCGCTGAGGTTGGCAGCTTGGCCAAACTCCGTGAGTCTGATTGGGCTGTTCATGACAGCCATTGCACCGCCAGCCTCCTGATCGTCTAAAATTCTGCTGACGGTCTCCGACAAGATTCGTCGTACGTTTTGCTTGCCATCGGTTTGCCCAGCATAAGAGGCCTCCGTCAGTTCTGACACTATATCTTCAGCGTCGGGATGCTCTCCGATGCACGCGAGCAATTGCGCACTGATTGTTGCCTCCAGCAGTTTCTGCCCTTGGATAGGGGTCTCGTCCCACTCACCCCCAAGCGTCGACTGGAGCGGTGAGGACGCAAACATGACGTCTTCTAAACTACGTTTGTTTCGCTGCCCCCGCTTCAAGGATGGGGGCCCCATCAAGTTTTCGAAGAGAACCGTATCGCCCTCAGAAAAGGCACCCGCTCTACCGCAACGGCCCGCAATGTTACGGAAAGTCATCGACTTCATTACCCGACCATCGTCACGCATGCTGCTGAGCCAGTGAGCGACGATGGTCCATCGGAACGGAAGGTCCGCACCTTCAGCGAGTGTGGTGGTTGCGCAAACAGCTGACAGCGCGCGCGCCCGAATTAATTCTTCTATATCGCGTCGCACATCAAAGGGCAGAGATGCGTTGTGGTACGACACTCCATACCGAAGACATTCGGCTAAGAAGTTCAAGTAGGGGTAACGTTTAAGGATGTTGGCTGCCGTCTGTAGAACGTTATCATTCTCAACCTCCTCTCGGCCTTCCAGCAACTCACGGGCAAGTAGCCGCGTGTCCAGCTTTCTTGGGCACACGATTAGACCGGGCGAACCTAGTCGAGTCAAAAGATCTCGCGCTATCGCACCAACATTGGCGGCTGCACTCTTCTCGTTAGCATTCGGAAACTGCGCCGGTTTAATTTTCCCCGGAAGTTTGACTTTGATCGGTTCCGACACGGCCGAAGTGGCTTCCTCGTTCGAGGGACGGAGCGCGTCGTTCCCATGAATCCAGTACATATCCCCGTTCGCGAGGCACATGGCTAATCGGCGTGCGGTAGGTCGCCAGCCAATTTGATGAAGGTCAATTTCTTGCACGCCAAGCCACGTACAGACGCGCTGCGGCTCAGTCAACACAGCTGACAGCCCAATGATGCGAAGCTTTGGATTGTTTCGCTGAAGGAGCCGAAGTCTTGAAACCATGCCTTCCACCCGAGCACCCCGAGATCCATTCTCAAGAATATGGATCTCGTCGAAGATGATTGTGCGCAGTCGGTCAAGGTTTTCACCAGTACGAAGCCAACCGTCAAACCGTTCAGGAGTAGCGACGACAACCTCACGCTCGGCGAAGCTGTTTAAAGCCTCAGATTGGAAACCGCCAAACATTGAAACAACAGGGACCTCATCGCCAAAGCACCTCCGAAGTGAATCCTTCACCTGCTCCCCAATGGCGACATAGGGAGCGACATAGACACACAAACCGTCATCCGCTAAATCGGCAGCCATACAAGCTTCAGCGACAAAAGTCTTTCCAGTGCTTGTGGGAAGCGTTAATAGGGTGTTGCGTCCATGCCTAGCAATTCGTTTCTTGCTCAGAAGAATGTGCTGCGGGGGCAGTAGGGTCACCATGCCAGCTTTGATGGATTGCCGGATGAACCATCTCGGAATTTCGGGAGCGTCGTCTAGAAGATTAACTGTTGCTAGTCGTCTCGCTTGGTTAGCTGCCATCCGCCCACCCAGCAAGAGTGCACCCTCCGCCATGGTTCCTGCCGTTGCAGCTTCAGTGAAGAGTTCGAGCGCATTTTCGAATGCTTCGCTACGTCTCCGCTTGCCAGAGCGACGCAAGGCGCGGTACCACCAGAAACGAAACTCGTCGAATTCCATATCGAACGAACGGTATCGAACGTTCCTACTCGATGGGTCGCATATCGCTGCGACCATACGGAACACTAAGCTTTCGTTGATATAACCTGAGGACACATCAGAAAGCGCAGCGCGTGCACTGGGAAAGTTGCCGTGCATAGCAAAGGCAAGCGCGGCATGAAAAGACAAGTCATCAAGATCAGCGACGTTCGGCGGATTTGTTCCACGTCGCAGGTATTGTGCCGTCGATTGCAAGATCCGAGCTGCTGCGACAAGAGGCTGCGCTTTGCTCTCGTCATCAAGTGCCTCAAGCACCTTCACTCCCACGCGAACTTGGAACGCACTGATGCACTTAAGTGCCGTCGCCACATCGAATGGGTCTGCGGTCGGCAACACCGGCTCAACCCCTCTGGCCTTTGCTGCGGAGGAGGCAGCACTTTCGAGGAATCTGACAGAAACAGGGAGGCCGTTCATGGCATCGTACTTCCGTTGTTTGAAAGATGCACAAGGCAATGAGTCAGCTTGCTTATCGCGATGCTCCAAGGCTCAATAGTTCGCTTGTCCCAGCCTTGTTGTTCAATCTTGACGGCGACATTGTCTAACGCGTCAACAGCCGCCTGATCACCGACACCACGGTCGTGCACCAACGTGGGCAACAACTTAATGCCTTTACAGTCCTTCGCCTCGGGCATGAAAAGATTGCCAACTCGCTCAAGCGCGTCGTCATCGAACTCGTGAACCTCCATCAGGTAACCCTGTAGCCAGTTAAATCTCTGACCTAACGACCCAGCGACCGTTGTTTTCCCCAAAAGCTTGTCGTAGTCGTCAATTAGTGCGGTCGCGTAGGTCAACACGGTGGCGCCAGTAGTCTTTACCTCCATGATGTAAAGGCAGTCCTTGCTCTCGTCGCCTCCTGGGTCCAAGTGGAGGATGGTGATGTCCAGCCCCGTCGGGGCGCCATCTTGAAGCGGAGTTAGGGCTCCCATTAGCGCCACTGTGTACCCGTTGCCCTTCCCGCGTAATCCACTGGCATGAGCAATCTTGTACGATAGAAACTCGCCAAGGTTGCCCTTCCGGCCGGTAGTAAGCTTTGTGATTTTCGGTGGCCAGTTTTTGGTCGCCTTCGTGAGCTCGGTATGAATCCATTGGTAGAACGCCGCGCAATCGGGATTGCCTCGGACAAGCTGAATCTGCCATCCATTGGATGACTTCGCGGGCGATTTAGTGAAGGCCATCGGTATCTCATTCCCTGTTCCAGCAAATGGCCTCTGCTGCATGAGTAAGGCCTTCCGCCACTATGTTAGCGCAGCGTGTTGGTACTGATGCGATTTTGTATCAGGGGCAATTCGACATCGGAGTCAACATTTGTGACAACCTTTATTGTTTGCAGCAGAGCAATTGTTTTGGAGATTTGGAGATTTGTGACAAGCTTTATTTTCAAAGCGCTGGCTCTGTAATGTCTTACAGGCCGCGGACTACGACGGGTACTGTGACGATCTTTATTGTTTCGTCACACCGTCTGGTTTCAGACAATCACTGCCAAAAGCCCCTGATCTCAGGGGCTTTTCTTTTTTATGTGTCTCCACCACATACCCTATTTTGGATTGTGATCCTGCTGAAGGTTTAGTCTGGTACCAGTGATTAGACTTATTCACAGGGCAGATAATTTCCTAGGACTTTTTTGTACACATTCCATTTTGAGGATATGTGGAGGCTGCAGAAGGCATGGGAGGTTGGCTTGCGTGGAAGATGCAGTCCGATATTGATCGGCATATCGAAAAAGGCTTTGGGCAAGGAAGTCAGGAGCTGTATGTGCCATGGCTGCGCGTGCAGGACGTTCCATCTCAGGGCCGCTCACGTAAGGTCCACGGAGTAAAAGTTGATAGGCTTCATCATCTGCTGTCAGATCTTGAATACGGGTATTTGCTCGTAGCCGAGTTTTCCCCAGAGGTGCTGGATATACGTGAGCAATTTCCTCTCCTGCCGGTACCAACCCTCCAGTCAATTGCCCATGCTTTGAGTATTCGTTATCCCGTTTATTGCAAGGTGTCTAGAGAATCCGGGGCGATTCACAACAAAAAATCAGCTAGCTCGTTATCGGCTCTATATAATAACGCTTCGCATTTAGCGGTTTAACCAGAAGCGCGTACCGCCTTGAAGACGGCGCGCCTCATCGCTCAGAAGGATCTCTATGCAAAGCTTTATGCACCCCTCGACGCGCCTGTACGGTGCACTGGTTGTGATCATCGGCCTGCTGTTCATGACGCAGGTCCGCGCCGATTACACCGACCTTTCTCTGATTCACGAAAAAAACATCCGGTCGTACGCAGTGAATGCCGACGGCAGTTTCGTACTGGATGTCGAGCTGGTTTCGTTGATCAAAGAAGAGCGCGCGATCAAAACCAACGCCCAGCACTCAGTAAGCTACAACCGCACGCTGGAAACCTTGGATATCGTTGACGCCTACACCTTGAAACCGGATGGACGCAAAGTCGTCGTAGCCGCAGACCGGATCAAGGAGCAGCAGGAGCAGGCCTCCACTGAAGCGCCAATGTTCCAAGACTCACGGGTCAAGGTGGTGATATTCCCCGAGCTGCAGGTGGGTGATCGCATAGTTATGCACTATCAGCGTTATCGCAACACGCCGTTGTTCCCTGGGCAGTTCGAAGACCTGTTTTCACCGGACTTCTATCGCAACGAGCAGGTGAGTTTCACCTACGACATGCCCGCCGAGATGAAGTTGTACGCCGACTTCCGGGGGTTCAAAGCATCCGTCCCCACCACCGCTAACGGGCGGACCGTCTACCGTTGGGACTTGCAAGCTAGTGAAAAAAAACGCGTGGAAGAAGGCTCCGTGGCTTACACCGATTACGGACAATTGCTAGCCGTTTCCACCTTCACCGACTACAAACAATTTGCTCAAGCCTACGCCGCTAGGGCAAAGGTAGACGTGACTCCAGCCATCACGCAACTGGCAAGTGAGCTCACTGCCAACCTCGATACCCCGCGCGCCAAAGCCCTGGCGTTGAGCGATTGGGTGCGCAAGAATATCCGTTACGTGGCCGTTTACGTTGGAGCGGGCGGCGTAGTGCCGCATGCCGCACAGGCGGTGCTGGATAATCGCTACGGCGACTGCAAAGACCATGTCGTCTTGCTAGAAGCCTTGCTCAAGGCTGCCGCCATCGAAAGCTCGCCCGCGCTGATCAACCTCGGTAATGCCTACGTACTGCCGAAGGTGCCGACTCTGGGCCTGCTCAACCACGTGATTACCTACGTGCCCAGCCTCGACCTATATCTGGACTCGACTGCCACGCCTATCGCGGCGGGTTATTTGCCCATTCAGGAATTGGGCAAGCCGGTGCTGCAGACCCAGAGCGGTGAACGCGGCCATACCCCATACCATCAGCAAAGCAACGTGAACACAACGCTGTCTTTCAAGATCGACGGCAAAGGCGCTGCCGATTTTACCCATGCATCCACTGCGCAAGGTTGGGGGGCGGAATTCAGTCGCTTCATATTCAAGGCCATGCAGCCAGCCGACCGCGATCAGTTGGTGCAACAGATTTTGAGTATGTACGGGCAATCCGGCAGTGGTGTAATCGAAAACGATTCAATGGAAGGCAACGCCAATACTTTCACGTCGACGATGAGCGGCCATACCAAAAATCTGGTGAGCCTGCCCGGCCCTACCGGAGTTCGTACCCTCTCCAGCCTGGCCGGCGGCATCGCCCAGAACGTGTTTTCGTTCATTGCCGAAAACGAGCGCACGCAAACCTCTACCTGTATGTCGGGTGAAATCTCTGAGGAGGCGCGACTGGCGTTTCCCGGCAACGTGAAAATTCTGGCACTCCCCAAGGCGGTCACGATGAAACAAAACGGCTTCGACTACCGCTCAACCTATGTGAAGAAAGCCAATACGGTCCTGATCACGCGACACTATGCATTCTCCAAGCCGAACGTGTTGTGCACGCCCGAGGAGTTCGCGGCGATGAAGCCGACGATTGAAGGCATGGTCAATGACCTGAAAAGCCAGATCATTGTGCAGACGATGTAACCCCGATGCTCGCGTGATCGGCAGGTGTGCCATCACGCGAAGGGCATGACGAACCGGGTTCTAACGGTCCGTCATGTTCTGTAGTGAAACATTGAGGTTGAGGTCTTCCAGTAATGTGTAGCCGAGACACAGATCAATCAGGGTGTTGATGCTGACCCCGGATTGACCCAATTGCCGACGCAAGACTGTCCCATCTCTAAAACTGCAACAATCGAGCACAGACAATGATTCACGAGGAGTCAGACTGGCTCAGTGAAATCTCGGCAACTGGGTCAACTCGGCATCAGCGCCAACAGCCTCAGCAGCATTTGCGGGGCAGAGCCTCGTCAGCACTGAAGTCTTTGAGACCGCACCGTTGTTCGGTGGCGTTAGCGAAGCGACGTAGCATTTGGATTGCACCCTCACGGGCTTCTTTCGATAAGTCAGATGCGAGATTGCGAGCCTCTGCGACTAAATCCGATCGAATACTTTCATAAAGCGTCACGCCTTCGGGCGTCACGGTGATCGCCAGCGCGCGGCCGTCAGTGGCATCTGGTACGCGGCAAACCAGCCCCTGTTTTGCAAGCGAATCGACTAACCGGCTCGCGTTGCTCTTGTCGAGAAAAAGCTCACTGGCCAACGATTGAACGCGAACCGGCCCAGCCTTTATCACATGCTCAAGCGCATAGCATTGAGTGACGGACAGGCCTTCGCAGCAGCTGCGATCTCTGTCACGAAACTGGTAGACCCTAACCAAGTGACTCAGGGCTTCGTAAAGCTGTTCGGCATCCTGGTCGATCTGATCAATGTTTGGCATAGCACTCGGCTCGCAATTCCGGGAAAACGCTAATACCACCTTAGCAGGCGCAGCGACACATTTTTCTGGGCATAAGCGCCTGCGAAATTGTTCAATTATATTAGTTGCGGGTCGCAACGTATTTTGCGATTGTGAAGTGCAGGCACAACTTGCAGACCTTTCAGAGGCGGTTCCGGTAACGCGGGGAGGTACATGGATGTTGGTAGAAGCGCTTAGGACGAAAACACGCTCCCGGCTACGGAACCTGGGGAGCCGTGTCTCCATTCCTCTCCCTGTCGCGATGTTGCTGGGTGCGATTCTGATCCCTCTTCTTGCCGGCACCAACAGCAGTGACGTGTTCCAATCGCTGAGCAAAGGATTCGCAAACAACCTTGGCTATTTCGCCATCGTCATCCTGAGCGCGTTTTTCATTGCCGGCTGGATCTCGACGCAAGGAAGTGCGTCCTTCGGAAAATTCGGCATCTCTCTGTCACCCTTGCTGGGTGCTGGCATGGTTTGTCCCGATACAGCCTATGCGTCTCTTGCTCCCATTGCAGGGCAACACCGCAAGTTCATTGCAATCGGATGCTACTCGGGATTCAAGCTGTTAATGCCCGCGGGCCCGCTGATCATTGGGATTGGGTTAGGGGCCAACACGCATGACCCAAAGTTTCTGTATCTAGGGTTGCTGCTGACAGTCGTCACCTGGGTTGTCGGGACGGTCTGGACGTACTGGACGACCCGCACAGATTGTTCATCACCCAACGATTCGACTGATCCCACCGTGCCTCACGACTCGGTTATCAAGGTGATCCTGCCTCTGGCTGTATTTTTCCTGCTCCTGATCACCGGCTACGCCATTCCAAAGAACCAGCACTCCATCATCGAGTTCTTCACTACTCCCGCCGGTGCGTTGATCGCCACATCGTTGTTGATTGCGCTTAGCTGCAAACCTGATGAGGTTCAAGATCTGCTGTCCAAAGCGATGCGTAGAACCAGCCCGTTATTGTTCACCATCGGTTGTGCGTCTGCTTTGGGCCAAGCCCTCGGTTTGGTGCTTCCCAAGGAACTGATTCAGCATGCGTTCAGCGCGTCGGGCAGCACCACGCATATTTTGGTGGGGGTGTTCCTGCTGGCTGCGGTATTCAAAACACTGAATGGCTCTTCCCTTGCGACCTTTGCCGCCATCCCTCCTGTTCTCTCTCCAATCCTTGCGTCTGGCGCGGTGGACTTGATGAGCGTCACATTCGCCGTCTGTCTGGGATCGTTCGTCGCCATTCTCCCTAACGACAGCTATTACTGGCTGGTCAAATCGGACGCCTTTCCCGAATACAGCACCGGCAGGTATATGCGTTTGATGACCGCCGGTTCAGTTCTACAAGCATTGATCGGTCTGGCGGTTCTTCTGCTGATATCGCCTTAATTTCGAACGCCTACAAAACCAACGGCGATCTCGAGCCACCGAATCGTCGTGCCTGAACTCAAAGAGAAAGAGAATGGAGTACTTGGTCGCCATGAATTACAACGTGAGGGTCGCTACACCCGCTGATGCCTCTGCCATTCAGGCTATCTATGCGCCGATGGTTTTGAACACAGCCATCTCGTTTGAGCTGACGCCACCAACTGTCGATGAAATGGCAGAGCGGATCGCCGCAACACTGCCGATGTATCCCTATCTGGTAGCCGAGATGAATGGCGATGTCGTTGGATACGCTTATGCAAGCCAGCATCGCGCTAGAGAAGCCTATCGCTGGTCGGTAGATGTCACCGTCTATGTCGACCCTGCCGTACACCGAAAAGGGGTTGGTCGTGCGCTTTATCAGCGGCTTCTACCGCTCCTCGAGAAACAGGGGTTTCATACGGCCTACGCCGGCATTGCCTTACCCAACGCGGGGAGCATCGGTATCCATGAAGCGCTCGGTTTTACCCATATCGGCACGTACCCTGAGGTTGGGTACAAGCACGGTCAATGGCATAGCGTTGGTTATTGGCGCAAACCACTTTGTGCAGTGACACCACCAATAGAAATCATCCCGTTCAGTGATGTAAAGGAAGAGTAGAGCAGCAAGAGAGGGCTGCCAGATGCTACTGCGCCAGCTTCGACATTGGTGTCTGCAGCCTCCAGGAGCTGATCGAGAATGCTGAAGCCTTCATGGTTGTGGATCAGGTGATTCACCAGGTCATTCGCATCTGACAAGCTGAAGACGGGCGTATTGGTTCCCAGCAAACAACCAAGTAGATTGCGAGTGTTTTAATTCTCTAGATCCACCGCCGGGTCTCCAGGCTCGACCCGGAACGGAAGCCCCCTACGAAAGGACGCGACATTCATGGACACTCCCTTCTGCCCAATCCACGCACGTTTGAACAATCGTCGCTTTACGGTCGCGAACAATGCCCACGGGCTATCCGGTACCGGCACGGTGTTTCATTACCTTGTCGAAGGGGAGGCCATCTCCGGCTCTTACCAAGGCGGTCGAATCCGCGTGGGCACGCAGGTCGGGCGTGTGACAGGCGCTGATACCATCGAGTTGCTGTATCAATGCCTGACGCTTGAGGGCGAGCTGCTGGCCGGCTGGTCGCGTGGCACGGTGGGTGTGGATCAGGCCGGGCGTACCACCTTGAGCTTCGTTTGGGGATGGTTGTCGGGCGCGACGGGCGGTGGGGAGTCGAGTTACGTGGAGATCAGCGCCTAGCGGTCAGGCGCGTTCGCCCGCTCACGGCACAAACTCCACCCGCAGCGCCCGGCTCGCACTGCGGCCCTGATCGTCACTGACCCGCAATCGGTACTCCCCCGACTTGCCCGGTCGCCAATTCAGCGTGGATTGCGGCGGGCCTTGGCCGATCAGGGTCTGGTCGGCAAACCAGTACAACGTCGTCGCGTCGCTGGCCGCGTTGGCATTCAGCGCAATGCTTTCCTGCGGTTGGGACAGGCGCAATTGATAGCTCACCTGGGTCAGCGGCGAACGGATCTGCGGGGCTTCGCTCTGGTCGCCGATGCGGTTGGGCTGGCAGTTTTTCATCACCGTGGGCGGCGTGCGTCGCGCCAGGCCGGCGGCGCGGTACAGGCGTTGTACGTCGCTGGGCCAGAACTCGAAGACTTCTTCGCGGGTGTACTGCGGGTCGAACGGCGGGCAGGCGGCTTTGCCGGTGCGGGTGTCGATCAGCACCGGGCGGTGCAGGTTGGACACGCGAATCGGCGAGACGCCGGGGATGTACCAGGTTTTGCGGGTCTGCGGGCACCAGCGGTTGGGCAATTCGCCGGAGGCCGCGCAGACGTCGATACGGATCAGCCCGGGCGGCGGCTTGTCGGGTTTGATCTGCACGTTGGGCAAGGCCAGGGGCAGGGCGTCGGCGATGCGGAAGAACAGCGGCGCGGCGGTCTTGGCGCCGATGAACGCCGGGTTCGGTCGCCCATCGAAGTTACCGACCCACACCACTAGCACGTAGGGGCCGACCAGCCCGGCACTCCATGCATCGTGGAAGCCCCAGGAGGTGCCGGTTTTCCAGGCGGTGCGCCAGTGCCGGCCGGGCAGGCCATCCGGGCGCGGGTTGCGGCGCAGCATGTCGCGCACCATGAAGGCGGCTTGAGGCGTCAGCAGCGCGGGGCCGCTGGCCTGGGGCTGTTCCTGTAAATAGCGCAACGGCCGCAGGTGCCCGTCGCCCGCCAGCATCAGGTACAGCCGCGCCAGCTCTTCGGGCGTCATCTCGCCGCCGCCGAGGGCCAGGGCCAGGCCGTAATGGCTTTCACCGCGCAGGCCCTTGATGCCGGCGCGTTGCAACAAGCCGTATAACGAAGGCGATTTCACCTGGCTGGCGAGCCACACGGCGGGGATATTGCGGCTACGGATCAACGCATCGCGCGCCGTCAGTGGCCCGACAAAACTGCCGTCGAAATTCTCCGGTTGGAAGTAGCCGAAGTTACTGGGTAAATCCTTGAGGATGCTCATGGGGTGGATCACCCCCTGGTCCAGCGCTAATCCATAGAGGAACGGTTTGAGCGTCGACCCCGGCGAACGCCGCGCCAGCACGCCATTGACCTGGCCATGGATGCCTGTGGATAAGTAATCCGCCGAGCCCACCAGTGCCTTGACGCTCTGGTCGCGGCTGTCGATCAGGATCGCCGTGGCGTTTTCCACCCCCGTGCCGCGCCGCTCGGCGATAAAGCCGCTGATCAAGCGTTCGAGCAATTGTTGCAAGGGCAGGTTGAGGGTGCTGTTCAGCTCGTTGCCGGGCTGGGACGCGAGCAACTGTTCGCTCAAGTGCGGCGCCAGAAACGCGATCTGCTGGCGGTTGCGCGCTTCCAGGGGCACGTCCAGCAGGCTGTCGTTGCGCGGGTCCTGTGGATAAGTTGCGCGCCAGTCGTTCATCAAGCGCTGTCGCGCGTTTTGCAACGAGGGCCCGAAGCGCGCGCGTCGCCCCGGCTGCTGGGGGATCACCGCCAGTGCCAGCGCTTCGGACAATGACAACTGCGCCGCCGCCTTGCCGAAGTAAATGCGACTCGCCGCCTCGGCGCCTTCGATATTGCCGCCCATGGGCGCCAGGTTCAGGTAGGCCTCAAGGATGTCGTGCTTGCTGTAGCGCGCTTCCAGCCACAAGGCCAAGGCCATCTGTTGCAGCTTGCCCGGCACCTGGCGGGTGTTCAGATCCCACAAGCGCCGCGCCAGTTGCATGCTCAACGTCGAGCCGCCCTGGCGCTGGCCGCCGCTGTAAGTGGCCATGGCCGCACGCAGCAACGCCGGGGGATTGATCCCCGGGTGCCAGTAGAAATTACGGTCTTCCTTGAGCAGCAAGGCCTCGATCAATGACGGAGAAAACCTCTCCAGCGGTAGCCATAAGCGGTATTGCCCGTCATCCGCCAAGGTCATGCGCAACAGCGAGCCGTCATCGGCCAGCACCACCCTTGAGGATGTCACCGCCTGTTCCAGCGGAGCATGTGGCCACAGCCGCAGCCCCGCCAGCAGTACCGCCGCTGCCAGCAGCGGCGTCAGGCGTTTAAGGCTTGGTAATTTCAAGCTGGCCTACTTTGCCGCGCCCTTGCAGGGTGGTTTCGTACATGCCTTCGGCGTAGGCCGGTGGCGTATTGAAGGTACCGGCGTTGGTGGCGCGCACGCGGTACACGAAAGTGCCTACGTCACGCAGTGCGGTGCCGTACAACACCACCCGATCATCGCGCACGTCCACGTAGTCTGGCTGCCAGTTGCTTAGCTCGGTTTCGCCGATCGGCGCTTGCCAGGCGTCAGGCGTTTCGCTGTCTTCTACGTATTCCGCTTCCTCGCCTTCACTGTCATCGGTGCTGGCGGCCTCCGGCTCCGGCGGCAAGTTATACACAGGCTCGACGCCACCGGGCAGCAGGTCGACCACCGCCACTTGCTGCACTTGATCGCGGTCGGTCGCCCTCAGGCGCAGGCGCACCAGGAACTCATCACCCACCGCGACTGTGTTTACCGGCTCGCCGTTGAGGTCGAGGTACTCGTGGATAATCTCCAGGCCGTTGGTGATCGGCTTGAGCTTGGCACCTTTATCAAAGCCGGCTTCGCTGAGCATGTAGAACGCTGCCGGGCCGTCGGATTTTTCCATCAGCAATTTTTGCGTGGCGCTCGGCACTGCGGCGCGCGGCGGTTGGCCGGCCATCTCCAGCAATTGTTGCTGTTTGTCGCCCAACCACGCGCTGGCCTTGAGGGTCATGTCGCTTTGTGCGCGCTGGCCGTAGTTATCCAGGGCGCGCAGTAACAGCGCCGCCGACAGCGAGTTGTAACGTTGCTCGTTAAGGCGCTTGCCGAGTTTATCCAGCAGCGCCGCCGGCACCTCGTCCAGTAGCTCGGGGAAATGCCGTGCCAGCAAGTGCAGGTGTTCGGCGTCATGCACCAACGGGTCGTAATACAGACCGTCGTTGTTCCACTTATCCACAAGCGAACGCCATGGAATCTTACGGAACAGCGTATCCGCCTGGCGATCCTGCTTGAGCAGCTTGTAGCTGGCGGCCAGGTAGGCGGCGCCCAGGTCGTTCTGCCAGGTGTCCTTGAAGTAGCGCTCGTAGCGCTCACGGATATCGCTCAAGGCGCCGCTCACCAGAATCCCCTGACGGCTCAGCAGGTAACTGGCGTAGGCACGGTTGCGCAATTCCGACAGGCCTTCGCTGGGGCCGTTGGCCAGGTCTGTCAGATAGGTATTGGCCCGTACCAGCAGGTCTTCCGGCACCGGCAGCCCGCGTTCCTTGGCTTCGATCAGGAAGTCGGTGGCGTACAGGCTGGCATATGGCGCTACATCCGGATTGGCCGCCCACAAACCGAAACCGCCGGCCTGGTTCTGGCGCTGGCGCAACATCCGCACCGCGCTGGCGAAGGCCTGTTCGGCCTCGGGCGCGTTGCCACCCCAGATCAACGCCGGCATGGCTTTGGACACCAACTGTTCGGTGCAGGCGTAGCCGTAGTCATCCAGGTAATGCTTGAGACCGTTGGCCCACACCAGTGGCGACGCCGCCACACCCAGTTGCACGTCGCGCAGTTGGCTGAACAGTTCGCGGGTGGGCTTGAGCTCTTTGCTGGCGCTGTCGAAACGGCCCAGGCTCAGGGCCACGCGGTGTTCGCTCAGAGGGCGGATCGAGGTGGTTTCCGCCACCTGAATGCGCTTGCCATTCGGCAACACGGCGATAAAGCGCAGATCTGCCGAGCCGAGGGTGTCGCCGACTTTGATCTTGAACTCGGCGGTGCCTTCCTTGCGCGGTTGCAGCGACAAGGTGCTGCCTTTGTCGCCCTGCACGTTGAGGCCGTTGCTGGTCTGCACTTCAAACTTCACATCCGCCGCTGCGTCGAGGTTGCTGAACACCCCGGCGCTCACGTTGAACACATCCCCCGGCGCGACGAAAGCCGGTACGTTTGGCGTGATCACGAGCGGCCCGCGCACCTCGGTAGTGGCCTCGCTGACGCCCACGCTGTCGGCATCCACCGCCACCGCGAACAGGTGCAGCTTGCCGTTGAAACTGTCCGGCACCTGGTAATGCAGCACGCTTTCACCGGCTGGCAAGTCCACCAGCCCGGACCACCAGGCCACAGGCGGCTGGTGTTTACGCTTGAACGGGTTGAGGTGATTAGCCAACGCGCCTTCGGTATCGCCACCGGGCGCGGCCCCACTGAGCAGGCGGCTGAATTCCGGCAGGATCAGGTCAAGAATCTGACTGGTGCCGACTTCCAGCGCACGTTTCTGGAAGAAGAAGCCCAGCGGGTCCGGCGTCTGGTAGCGCGCCACCTGCAGGATGCCTTCGTCCACCGCATACACCACCGCACGGCCCGGGCGGTCGGCGTTGACCTTGATATCCAGAGTCTGCCCCGGTTCGATCTGCGCCGGGCCGTCAACCTTCAATGGCATGCGCCGCGCATCCAGGTTGATGCTGAACGGCACCACGCCGTAGGACAGCGGGCTCATGTAGACCTCGGACGAACCGATGTCGCGCACAAACTGCACGTTGACGTAGGCATTGCCCTCAAGCCCTGCGGGCACGCGGATATGCTGCACACTGTTGGTGCTGTCGGCCTTGAACCACTGCTGGGTGTAGACCTTGTCACGCTCGATGGTGATCAGGCCCGCCCCGGTGTACGGCGCGCGGACACTGATGGCAATCTCATCCCCCGTTGCGTAACTGCGTTTATCCAGGCGCAGTTGCAGCTCGGCGTTGCGCTCCAGGGAGCGCGAGGTGTTGCCGCGCCCGGCCACGCTGTAGTCGATCTGGTTCAGCAGCTTGCCGTTGGCGTCCTTGAGTTGCAGGGTGAAATCGCCAGGGGTGGCGGTGTTCAGGGTTTGCTTGGCGCCGTCCTTGGTCATCACCAGCGGCGAGGCGGGCTGGCTGATGTTCTTGATCCGCGATTCGTATTTGTAGGTGCCGTTGGACTGCTTCACCAGCACCGAGACGTAGCGGTGCTCGACCACTTCGCTGGTCAGCCCGTCCACCGCCAGCGGCGTGAGATCCGGCGCGACGGCCAACCATTGCACCTGGCGCGGGGCGTCCTTGGCGACATACGACAGCGAGTCCTGACTTTTCACACCCACCAGGTAGGGCGCAGACGACACCAGCAACGCACTTTGCGCCGCCACATTGCGCCCGCCTTCGGCCTCGAACACCTGGGTCATTACCTGCAGGCGGTAAGTGCTGTTGGCGAAGCGTTGCAGGTTGAGGTCGAGCACGGCCTGGCCGTTGTCATCGACGGTGGTCTCGGCCAGGTCTTCGGTGCTGGCCTCTTCCAGCGCATCGTTGAGGCGGAAGCGGTAATCGGGGTAACGCTCGAACGCCGCGAGCGTCGGGCTCAGGGACATCTTCGCGGTCACGCGACGGCCGGCCGCCGGGGCGCCGAACAGGTGCATTGCGCTGACTTTGGCCACCACCTGCTCCGGTGGAATCCAGCCCGGCACTGGCGTGTCGTGCAGGCTCAGGCTGACTTTCATACGGTCCGGCTCGAAGTCGCGGACCTTGAAGCTGACACTGCCCAGGTCGGTGCGGGTCTGTTTCGCGCCGATCAGTTGCAAGGTCGCGGTGTAATCCCCGGCCGGGGCCACTTCGCTGCTGGGGAAATCAAAGGTTTCAAAACCGCTGGCGGACAGCTTCAGCGGCTGGCGAATCACTTCCAGGCCGCGAGGGTCGGTGATTTGCAGCTCCACCGGCAAGCCTTGCAGGGCGCCTTTCCAGTTGCCGCTGCGCACGATCATGCCCAGGTGCGCGGTTTCGCCGGGCCGGTACAAGCCACGGTCGGTGAACAGGTAGGCGCTAAGGCGATCGATCGCACCGTCTTCTTGCAAACCGCCTACGTCGAAGCGCGACAGATCCAACTGCTGGGACTGACGGGCAATCGGCAGGAAGGATTGGTCATTACCGCGACTGACCACATACATCAGTGGCGTTTTCTCACGGCGCAGTTCATCGAGTTTGGCGAAATGCGCGTGGCCTTCGGCGTCGGTGTGGCCGCTGGCGACCGGCAGACCGTTACGGCCGATGATGTCGACTTGCGCGTCGGCCACCGGCGAACCGTTGCCGATGGACTGCACATACACGTCATGGCTGCCGTCGCTGGAGCGCTTGGCGATGATCCCGAGGTCTGTCACCACGATAAAGCGCAGGTCGCTGGTGCTGCTGCGGGAGTAGTCGAATGTGCGTTCGGCCGGGTCATCCTGTGGGCTGAGCTTGAGTACGAAAATACCGCGTCGGCCGCCGTTGGCGGTCAGGTAATGGCTGAGGTCGACGTTGTCGTAGACGGTTTTCGCCGGGTCGTTGGACGACAGCGGAATATCCAGCGACTGACGCTCGACCATGCGATCGAAGTACTCATTACCGAAGTTCGGCCGTGCAAAGCTGCCGCTGCTCTGGTCCACCAAATGCTGCAACTGGTTGGGCAGCAGGCGAGCGATTTCCACATGGGCACCGGGCACGCCACGGGCCATGAAACCCAGGCGTTTTTCGCCGGTGAGGCTGAGCAAGGCGCCGTCGGAGAGGAACTGCAACGTGCGCGGGTAGGCCGGCATGCTGATCAGCGACGCTGTGGGGTTTTTCGCCAGGTAGCCGCCGATGGCTTCCAGGTTGGCGGGCACGCGCACATACAGCGCACGACCGGCCGGGGCCTTGAACTTGAATGCGTGCAGGGTGTTGAGCGGTTCGACGCTGGGCACGTGGGTCAGGTTGACCTTGGTGCTGCGGGCCAGCAGGGCATCGTCGATGTCGTTGCTGTTATAGGGGCGCGTGTCGTCCTCGGCTTTTTCCGGTAGCAACCAGGCCTGGACCTTACCGGCGATGGTGTCATCGGCTACGGCGCTGGAACTGCTGAACATTAACACCGGCTCGGGTTCGCCGCGTTCGTTGTCGACAAAGCTCACTTCGGCAGCAGTAAACGTCAGGCGATAGCGACCGGGCACGGTGACTTCGGCCACCAATGGCGCGTTGCTGGCGTTGCCGCCGTCCCGGGCCTTGATGCCTTCGTCGAGCTTGGCGCTGACGGGCGTGCTTTCCAGCGGGGTGGCCAGGGCGGCGGAGCGTACATAGGCGTTGAGCTTGGTCTCGTCGAAGCTGATTTCCGGGCGATTGGGTAACTGGGCGTCGCGGTAGGCGAGGCCTTTGCCGAGAATGATCGAAACCCGCTTGCGTAGGCTTTCCTCGTCGACCGGGTGGGAAAAACGGAAAGTCGCCACCAGTTGTTTCAGCGTCGGGTTGGACGGGTCCTGATACAACTCGTTCTGCGAAAGGCTGGCGCGGAACGGTTGAGTGGAGAACTGGCCGCTGTACTGGCTGAGCAATACGCCGTCGGCGAGCAGGTTTTTCTTCGCCAGATCGAAGGTGTAATGGGTGTCGATGGGCCAGTCTTTTTCCGGCGTGAACAGCAATGTGCGGTCATCAGACCAGCGCCAGGCCCCGGCTACAGCGGGTTTAAGGGTAATGCCGGCGGTGACCGGCTTGCCGATCGCCGCCAGGGGCGCGACGGACTCGGCAAAACGCACCTGCAAGTTATCCACAACCGCGGGTTGCTGGGTGTAGTCGGTCAGGTTGGGTTTGTGCAGCGAATAACCCACGGTGTGCGGCTGCGGCAGGTTGGAGTACCACTGCCAGCCGTAGAACCCGGCGGCGGCCAGCAGCACCAGGCCCAACACTCCGCCCCCGGCCCGGCGCGGGTAAGCGCGGGCCTTGCTGCCCAGGTTCAGCACGCCCCGGCCGATGGCGCGTAGCCAGAACGGCGGCTGCCATTGGCCAAACAGGGCACCCACCACAGTTATTAACGCACCGAACAAACGGCGAAAGATCGTTTTTAACGTGTCGAACATGGTGAGCATCCCTGGCTAAGTGCGGCGTATCTTACACGCGTCTTTGCGACAAAAGATGAGGGCGATACGTCACATCAATGCCGAGCGTGCGGGAGCATGCCCGCCCTCATATGTTGATCTTCGTCGGGCTTGAGGGCGGTGTCGGTCAGGTCCACCAGTAGCGCACAAGGTGGAAGAAAATCGGCGCCGCAAAGCACACCGAATCCAGCCGATCGAGCATTCCGCCGTGCCCCTCGATCATATGCCCCCAGTCCTTCACGCCACGGTCGCGTTTGATCGCCGACATCACAATGCCGCCGGCAAACCCCAGCAAGTTGATCAGCAGCGCAATCAGAAACGACTGCCACGGGTTGAACGGCGTGGTCCACCACAGCGCCGCGCCGATCAGCGAGGAGAGCAGGATGCCGCCGACAAAGCCTTCGACGGTTTTCGACGGCGACAGGTTGGGCGCGATCTTGTGTTTGCCGAACAGCTTGCCGCACACGTACTGCAACACGTCCGACAGTTGCACCACGATCACCAGGTAGGCGATCAGCAGCAGGTTGCGGCCTTCATAGCCGGGGATGTCGAGGGTGAGCAGGGCGGGCACGAAGGACACGCAGAACACTGCGATCATCAAGCCCCATTGCACCTTCGAGGCGCGCTCCAGGAAGTGTGTGCTGTCGCCGCCGAGGGAGGCGAGGATCGGCAGCAGCAGGAACACGTACACCGGGATGAAGATCGAGAACAGCCCGTACCAGTCGGCATAGATCAGCAGGTATTGCAGCGGCAGCGCCAGGTAGAACGCGGCCACCAGCGCCGGGTAGTCGCTGCGCCGGGTCGGGGTGAGGGTGAGGAATTCACGCAGGGCATAGAACGACACGGCATAGAACAGCACGATCACCGCGCCGGTGCCGAGCCAGAAGGCGATGCCGATCATCACCACCATCACCCACCAGGCGTTGATGCGGGCGTTGAGGTTGTCGATCACCGCATTCGGCGTGCCACGGCTGCGCAGCTTGAGGATCAGGCCGATCAGCGAGGCGAGTACCAGGATCGCGCCGATTCCGCCGAACAGCATCAGGGTTTGGCTATCCATCTCAGGAATGCTCCGGGGCGAGGGCGAGCAGGGCGTCGCGGGTGCGGGCTAGGAAGGCGGCTTTGTCTTCGCCTTCTTCCAATTGCAGTGGCGCGCCGAAGCTGGTGGTACACAGCAGAGGCAGCGGCAGGACGCGCCCCTTGGGCATGACGCGGTTGAGGTTGGCAATCCACACGGGGATCAATTCGGCCTGTGGGTAACTTTTTGCCAGGTGATACAGGCCGCTTTTAAACGGCAGCAAGCCGTCTTCCAGATTGCGCGTGCCTTCGGGAAAGATGATCAGCGAGTCGCCGCCTTCCAGTGCGGCGAGCATGGGCTGCAAGGGGTTATCCACAGGGTCTTTGCGCTCGCGGTCGATCAACACGCCGTTGAACACGCGGTGGATGATGTAGCGGCGCAGCGCACTGTTGTTCCAGTAGTCGCTGCCGGCCACCGGGCGCGTGAATTTGCGCAGGTTCTGCGGCAGCGATGCCCACAGCAACACGAAGTCGCCGTGGCTGCTGTGGTTGGCGAAGTAGATGCGTTGCACCGGCACCGGCGCGCAGCCCAGCCACAGGCTGCGGGCGCCGGTGACGGTGCGGGCCATCGAGGTAATCAGGGTGGCGACCACGGGTTCGAACATGGGAATTCCTTATCCGGCGAAAGGTAGCCAAGGGCTGGCGAGAATCACGCCCAGGGTCAACAGCACTTGCGCGCCCAGCAGCCAGGCTTGCTTGCGCAGCAGTTTGAGGGCGCCGCGACGGCGTTCGGTCCAGGGTCGGCCGGCGCGTTTGGGCGACTGCAGGCCGAGGGTTTGCAGGGCCTGGTCGAGGTCCGGGGTGCGTTCGGTGTTACGGGCGAGCAGGGCGAACAGGTCGGCATCGAAGGCCACGCGCAGCGCCCAGTACTTTTGCAGCAGGCCGAGGATAATCATCCACAGGCTGAGCAGCAGGCAGATCGGCGCGATGCTGGCCATCAGCAGTTGCGCCAGGCCGAACAATACGCCCAGCAGCGTCAGGCCTGTGGATAACTGATCCAGTGAGCGGCCGCGGCGCAGCAGGCTGGCGACGACCTGGAGTTCCATATCAGCAGGCATGGGGCAAGGCCTCCAAAGCATGGCGATGAGCGGGATGCAGGACCACCTCGGTCCGCGCTGTACGAATAATAGCCAGTGCCTGATCCACCGTGGCGGCGCGCCCGCTGTGCAGCAGCCAGGCCGCCACAGCGGTGGCGCTGCGCGAATAGCCAAGGGCGCAGCACACCAGCACCGGGCCGCTGGCGCGCAGGCGTTCGATGGCTTGCGCGGCTTGCAGGCATTCGGCGGGGGTCGGCGCGATCAGGTCGAGGACGGGGACGCTTTGATAGGCACGGCCCTGTGGATTAATCGGCAATTCCGCGCACAGATCGACGATGGCCTTGAATGAACCTTGCTCGCGCACGGTAGGAAGCCGACCGAGCGAGACGTTATCCACAATCAGGTCGGGCTGTGGATGCGTGCGCGTCCACAGCCGTGAATTGAGCCACGCCGCTGCCAGATACGGCGCATACAGCCAGCGCGCCGCGGGGGTCAGTCGACCGTCGGCACGCTTCTGGAAACCTGGCGCGCCGAGGACGACGTAATTCGCCATGATCAGCCCCAGGGACAGCGCCGGCCACAGCAGCCATAGCCACCACCCGCCGTAAGTCAGCGCGATGATGAACAGCACCAGCGCGCCCAGGCCGTAGCGCAACCCCAGGCGCCAGCGCGTGGAATCACGGGTCAGCCGCGCATTCAGCAGCGGGCTCGGATGTTCCAGCGGCCACAGCCACACGCACAGCCAACCCGCCAGGGCACCTGTGGGTAAGTCGATAAAGTGGTGTTGATAAGTGGTCAGCACTGAAACCCCGATCAACCCGAACCAGCCATGCACCAGCCAGCGCCAGGCGCCCTGGGTGTGGCGTTGGTACATGATCCACAGGATCACCAGCAGCGCGATATGCAGCGACGGCGCCTGGTTGAACGGTTTATCGAAACCGGCCAGCACGGCAAACAGCCAGCCGAACACGCCATCCAGCTCCGGCCGTTCGAAGGTGAAGCGCAGCGGCCAGATCAGGAAGCAACTCACGGCGATGAGCTGCGCACTCAGCAGGCGCAGCGCATGTTGCTTCAGTTCATGGCGGCTGTTGGGCAGCAGCAGGGAGAAACCGTAGAGCAGGTCGATGGTCCAGTAGGGCACGATGGTCCAGGCCCAGAACGGCATGTGGGTTTCCCAATCGAACACCAGTGTGCCGACGTCGCTGCGCTGGCTGGTGACCCATGTGGCAAAGCCGTAGGTGCTGAAAAACAGCGGCGCCAACAGCAACAGCCACAGGAACGCGGGCTTTAACAGGCCGGGTTCGCGCATGTTCAGATCTTCTGTGCCAGGGATACGGTAAAGATGCCCCACTCATCCACCCGCTGGGTGATCTTGCGGAAACCGGCGGCTTGCACCAGTTGATCCATTTCCGCCTGACTGCGCCGGCGCATCACCCAGGCCTGGCCCTGGCGATGGCTGGTCAATGCGCGGGCGATCAGTTCCAACTGCGGGTGCCATGGCTGGCCGGTGTAGACCAGATAACCGCCGGGCTCCACGGCTTCGGCCAGGCCCGCCAGCGAACCGCCGACCATGGCGTTGTCGGCAAACAGTTCATATAACCCGGAGACCACCGCCAGCGTCGGCTTGGGCGCCAGCGCTGCCAGGTCCGCACGGTCGAACGCGTCGGCTTTGATGAACTGCGCAATCTCGCCCAGGCCTTTCTCGCGGATCAACGCGCCACCGTCGCGCACGTTGATGTCGCTGTAGTCGCGCAGCAGGATCGATTCCGGCAGCGGCGAAACGCCCTGCAAGGCTTCGAGAATGTAGCGACCGTGGCCGGCGGCGATATCGACGATACGCACTTCGCGATCATCGGTGCGCAGCGTGGCCATGGCCAGGCGCAGCAGCTCTTCGACGTTCAGCTTGCGCTGGCGAATGCCGCGCCAGCCGATGGAGTTGAGGTAATTGGTGTCGATCATCCGCCCCAGCGCGCCTTTGCCGGTGGGCGTGTTGCGGTACACGTAGTCCAAGGTGCTACCGGAGTCGAAACCGGTGTCGAAGCCCAGCTTGACGCCGTCCGACAGGTTCTTGCCCAGGCCCATGCTGGCGCGGGTCAGGCGCCAGTACAGGTCGCGCAGGGAATTGCGCGGCAGCGGCGCGGCGAGGGCTTCGGATTCGGCACAGGTCGCGCCCAGTTTGTCGGCATCGAGCAGCGAGGCGCGGTCCAGCGGGTGCGCGAAATTCTGCAGGATAAAACGCCGGGCGCTGCTCACGGCCACCGCACGGTCGCGCTCGCCGAGGGTGTCGTGGAAGAAGCCGGGGAGGATATGCAGCTCTTTTTTCAGGCTGCCGAGGCGGTCGAAGAACTGTTGTTGGGGTTTGCGGTGGACCACGAAGTCGGAGCCGGAGATCAGCAGTTGGGTCGGCACCTGGATCGCCTGGGCATCGGCGACAACCCGGTCGGCCGCTTCGTACAGCCCGAGCAGCACATTCACCGAAATCGCCTTGGTGATCAGCGGGTCGCTGTCGTAGGACGCGACGCGCTCCGGGTCGTGGCTGAGGAACTTGGCCTTGACGTAACTGTTGACGAAAAAGTTGCCGCGAAACCTGCGCATCAGCGCCAGGCCCGGCCGGGCGAAGGGCACGTACAGTTTGACTTTGAACGCCGGGGAGGCGAGCACCAGGGCGCGGATTTTCGGTGCGTAGTCGTGAACCCAGGTGGCTGCGATCACCGCGCCGACGCTTTGGGCGATGACTGCAAGATTTTCCGCCTCGACGCCGTAAGTGGCGCCGATATGTTCGCAGAACGTCTGCACGTCGCGGGCGCTGGTGGCGAAGCTGGGGCTGTCGCCGCGCTCGCCGGGGGATTGGCCGTGGCCACGGGCGTCCCAGGCGAAGAAGTCGAAATGGGGCAGGTTCAGTTCATCGACCAGATGGGCAATGCGCCCCGAATGCTCATGGCCGCGATGGAACAGCAGGATCGCCTTGCGCGGCTCGCCGCCTGCCGGGGCGGTGGCGGGCCAGTGCCGGTAGAAAAGCTCGACGCCATCATGGGTACTGAAGGTGTGTTCTCGCTGTTCGCGCATCGCAAAATCCTTATGCAGAAGGGGAAATGTGTTGTTCTTCTTTGAGGCCCTGGCGCACCCGGTTGACCACGGTGTAGGCGAGCAGGGCGGCGACCAGCCACATCACCGTGTCGACCCAGCCGGCACCGAGCCAGCCCAGCGCCACGCCGCTGGCCAGCACGCCGAGGACGAAGGCCCGATCACTCTTGCCCATCGGCCCGTCGTAGCGCCGCGACGCGCCGACCATCGGCCCGAGCACCCCGGCGTATTCGCTGAACACTGCCAGTAAGGTCACCAGCAGCACCGGCGCCAGGCTGACGCCGGGGATCAACGCAAAGGGCAGGATCAGCGCGCTGTCGGCGATCACGTCGCACAGTTCATTGAGGTAGGCGCCCAGGCGCGACTGCTGGCCGAATTCGCGGGCGAGCATGCCGTCGATGGCATTGAGGGCCATGCGCAGGATCATCCACAGCGGGATCAGCGCGAACAGCCAGAGGTGTTGGGCGAAGCCGGCGATCAGCAGGCCGACCAGCAGGGAGATGACCCCGGCCAGCACGGTGATCTGGTTGGCGGTGGTGCCGTTGTCGTAGAGGCGCTGCACGAGGGGGCGCAGCAGGTTTTGAAAACGCGGTTTGAGTTGATAGATCGAAATCATGGGAGTGACGTTTCCTTGTCCGTAAGCCCGCGAAAAACTGGCCTGAAGTGTGCCGATTAATCGTGGCCTGCACCAGTGATGGCACGTGTTTATGGGGGGTTAGTCACGTTCCGGAGCGCGATGCAGAACAAATGTGGGAGGGGGCTTGCTCGCGATGGCGGCGGCCCCGCCAACCCATGTATCACCTGACCCACCGCCATCGCGAGCAAGCCCGCTCCCACAGTGGGTCTGTGTTGCAGGTGAATACGGTGTTTAACGAACAAAAATTTCACGCCATGTGTTATATCGTAACGAATTATGTGTGAACGGGCATGAGTGGATGCAAGTGGATCTAGAAGCTGACGGCGCTTCGGTTGAAGGACTGCCGCGTTTTCAGCAAGGGCTGTTCCATGCCCGTCGATTGAGGCAGGCCGGTATCAGCCTGACTGCGGTGGCTATCAGCGGCTGGGTGCTGGCGTTGTTCGTCGCGCTGTTCGCCCCGTTGTCGATCTGGCCGGTGGTGTTGATCAATTGCGCGTCTGCGTTGCTGGTGCTGGTGGCCGGGTTGCAGTCGGCGTGGTGGGTGGCCGATTGGCGTGCCCAGGCGCTGGAAGCGTCGGCACCTGAGTTACTCGAAGCAGAGAGTGAACCCGCTGGCTGGCAGGCGCGCCTGGTAGGGCGTTTCGGCAGAGGGTTGCTGGCCCAGATCGGCGCGCCGGTGTTGTGGCTCGGCGGTTGGTCGTTGTTCGCGCTGGTCAGCATTGTCGAGTTCTGGAACCTGGGCTTGCCCGCGGCAGCGGTCGGCCAAGGCGCAAGTATCGGCGCTGCGCTGGCCTTGGCATTGGCCTTTGGCCTGTTGGTGTTCGAGCGGCGCCTGGCCCAGGAAACCGCCGCGCAATGGCCGGAAGCCGCGCAGTTGGCGCAACTGAGCCGGGTGGCGATTGCGTGCCTGGTGATCAGCGCGATTTGCCTGCTGTTTGCCAGTGCCGGGTCGGTGTGGCCGCTGCGCCTGGCGACGCTGGTCGGGCTGTTGCCGGCGCTGGTCGCGCTGGAGTTTCTGTTACGGGCCGCGCTGTCACTGTTCAGCCCGCGCCAACCGCGCCTCGAACCACGCCTGATGGCGCAGAGTTTTGTCGCCGGGCTGCTGCGCTGGCCGCCGCAACCGCTGCAGGCCTTGCAGCACGAATTGCACAACCGCTTCGGCATCGACCTGCGCCAGATCTGGGCGTTTACCTACATGCGTCGGGCATTCCTGCCGGTGCTGCTGGTGGTACTGGCCGTCGGCTGGGCGCTGACGGGGGTGCATGAAGTGCCCCTGCAAGGCCGTGGGATTTATGAGCGCTTTGGCAAACCGGTGCAAGTCTTCGGCCCTGGCCTGCATGCCGGGTTGCCGTGGCCGCTGGGCCGCGTGCTGAACGTGGAAAACGGCGTGGTGCATGAGCTGGCGACCAGCGTCAGCGAAACCGCCAGCCCGGAACTCGCGGCGGCCGAAGGCCCGGCGCCGCTGATCGCCAACCGGTTGTGGGACGCCAGCCATGTGAATGACAAGTCCCAGGTGATCGCCAGCAGCCGTGGCGACAAGCAGAGCTTCCAGATCGTCAATATGGATGTGCGCTTCGTCTACCGTATCGGTCTGACCGACCAGGCTGCACTGGCCGCCACCTATAACAGCGCGGATGTGCCGACCCTGATCCGCAGCACCGCCAGCCGCATCCTCGTGCATGACTTTGCCTCGCGTACCCTCGACGAGTTGCTCGGCGAACAACGCACCGGCCTGGCCGACGAGATCGGCCGCGCCGTGCAAGCGGACCTGCATACACTCGACAGCGGCGTGGAGATTCTCGCCACGGTGGTCGAAGCCATCCACCCGCCGTCCGGTGCCGCCAACGCCTACCACGGCGTGCAAGCGGCGCAGATCGGCGCCCAGGCGCTGATCTCCCGCGAACGCGGCGCCGCCAGCGAACAAACCAACCAGGCCCTGCTGCAAGCCAGCACCGTCCGCGACCAGGCCCAGGCCACCGCGCACGAGGTCAATGCCGGGGCCCGGGCGGCGGACCTGCGTTTTGCCGCCGAACAAAAAGCCTACGCCAGCGCGGGCAAAGCCTTCGTGCTGGAGCAGTACCTCGGCCAGCTGACCCAGGGCCTGGCTCACGCCAAGCTGTTGATTCTGGATCATCGCCTGGGCGCCGACAGTGCGCCGACGATCGATCTGCGTTCTTTTACCTTGCCGGCCGATCCTTCGGTGCCGCGTAAAGCCGTTCAATAAGGAGTCTGTCTGTTGAGCGCTCATTCTCACGATCATGGTCACCACCACCACGGCCACCATCATCACCACCATGGTGACGAACAGCCCGCCGGCCCATTCCCTTGGCGGCGCATGGCCTGGGCTGTGTTGCTGGTGTTGTTTGCAGTAGCGGCCGCCAGCCTGGTGCAAGTGCGCTCCGGCGAAGCCACGGTGATTACCCGTTTCGGCAACCCGTCGCGGGTGCTGCTGGAACCGGGCCTGGGCTGGCGCTGGCCGGCGCCGTTCGAAGCGGCGATCCCGGTGGACCTGCGCCTGCGCACCACCTCCAGCGGTTTGCAGGATGTCGGTACCCGCGATGGCCTGCGCATCATCGTGCAGGCTTATGTGGCGTGGCAGGTGCAGGGCGATGCCGACAATGTGCAGCGCTTCATGCGTGCGGTGCAGAACCAGCCGGATGAAGCGGCGCGGCAGATTCGGACGTTTGTCGGTTCGGCGCTGGAAACCACGGCGGCCAGCTTCGACCTGTCCAGCCTGATCAATACCGACGCCAGCCAGGTACGCATCAGCGATTTCGAAGCGCAGTTGCGCCAGCAGATCGATCAACAATTGCTCACCACCTATGGCGTGCGCGTGGCGCAGGTGGGCATCGAGCGGCTGACCTTGCCGTCGGTGACGCTCACCGCCACCGTCGACCGCATGCGCGCCGAGCGCGAAACCATCGCCACCGAACGCACCGCCGTGGGCAAGCGTGAGGCGGCGCAGATCCGTTCCGCCGCCGAGCGCGATGCGCGCATCGTGCAGGCCGATGCCACGGTGAAAGCCGCCGACATCGAAGCGCAATCGCGGGTCGAAGCGGCGCAGATCTATGGTCGCGCCTACGCCGGCAATCCCCAGCTGTACAACCTGCTGCGTTCCCTGGATACCCTGGGCACCGTGGTCACCCCGGGCACCAAGATCATCCTGCGCACCGACGCCGCGCCGTTCCGCGCGCTGGTGGACGGGCCGAAGGACGTCCAGCCATGACCGAGCGTGACAGCCCGGACAGCCCGTGGATTCAGGCCGGGCGCCTGACGTTCATGGCGCTGTACGCGGTGACGGTGTTGGCCGCCCTGGCCTGGGCGTTTTCCAATGTGCGGCAGATCGACCCGCAGAATCGCGCCGTGGTGCTGCACTTCGGCGCACTCGATCGGGTTCAGAATGCCGGACTGTTGCTGGCGTGGCCGCAGCCGTTCGAGCAAGTCGTGCTGTTGCCGGCGGCAGACCGGGTGATCGAGCGGCGGGTCGGCAACCTGCTGCGTTCCGATGCCGCGGTGCAGGCCGATCGCGTGGCCAGCTTCGCCACGCCGTTGAGCGATGCCCTGGCCGGGTCCGGCTACCTGCTGACCGGCGATGCCGGCGTGGTGCAGCTGGATGTGCGGGTGTTCTACAAAGTCACCGAGCCTTATGCGTTTGTGCTGCAGGGCGAGCACGTGCTGCCGGCGCTGGATCGCCTGGTGACGCGCAGCGCCGTGGCCCTGACGGCGGCGCGGGATCTGGACACCATCCTGGTGGCGCGCCCCGAATTGATCGGCAGCGACAACGGCGCCGCCGAGCGCCGTGAACGACTGCGCGGCGACCTGGTGCAAGGCATCAACAAGCGCCTGGCGGAGTTGACCGCCAGCGGCTTGGGGGTGGGCATCGAAGTCACCCGCGTCGATGTGCAATCGAGCCTGCCGAGCCCGGCGGTGAATGCCTTCAATGCGGTGCTCACCGCCAGCCAGCAAGCCGACAAAGCGGTGGCGAATGCGCGCACCGACGCGGAAAAGCTCACCCAGACCGCCAACCAGCAGGCTGACCGCCTGGTGCAAGTCGCCCACGCCCAGGCCAGCGAACGCCTGGCCAACGCGCAGGCGCAAACCGCCACCGTCGCCAGCCTGGCCCAGGTCAAAGACCCCGGCTTGCTGTTGCGCCTGTACCGCGAGCGCTTGCCGAAGATTCTCGGCCAGGCCGGTTCCGTGACCACGGTCGATCCCAAAGACGACTCCCGCTTGATCATTCAGGGAGCCGAACAATGAGCGCACCCATGCTGACATCCGCCGAGCAGCGCAGCGCCGCCCGGCAATTGACCCTGGCCATGCTCGCCCTCGGCTTGCTCGTGCTGGGCCTGGTGTGGCGCTGGCTGGCGCCGGACCAGAGCGGCGTCAGCCAGTTGCTGCTCGGCGTGGCCTCGCTGCTGGTGGCCGTGCCGGTGATGCGCTCGGCCTGGTACAGCCTGCGTTTTCCCAGCCTGCATGGCATCACCGACCAACTCATCGCCCTGGCGATGCTCGGCGCGTGGGCCACGGGCGATCTGCTGACCGCCGCGTTGCTGCCGATCATCATGATCTTCGGCCATGTGCTCGAAGAGCGCAGCGTGATCGGCTCCCAGGAAGCGATCCACGCCCTCGGCAAACTGACCCGCAGCCACGCACGCCTGGTGCAGGCGGACGGCAGCATCAGCGAAGTCGACAACGGCACGCTGAACAGCGGCGACATCGTCGAAGTGCGCGCCGGCGACCGCGTGCCTGCCGATGGTGTGGTGCTGTCCGGCCAGGCCAGCCTCGACACGGCGCCGATCACCGGCGAGTCGGTGCCGCTGGAAGCCAGTGTCGGCGTGCAAGTGTTCGGCGGTGCGATCAACCTCGACGGGTTGTTGCGCCTGGAAGTGACGCGTACCGGCAACGAGTCGACCCTGGGCAAAGTCATCGCCCTGATGCAGAACGCCGAACGTTCCAAGCCGCCGATCACGCGGCTGCTGGAGCGTTACGCCGGCAGCTATATGGTGTTGGTGCTGTTGCTGGCGGCGGTGACCTGGTTTGTCACCAATGACGCCCAGGCGATGCTCGCGGTGCTGGTCGCAGCGTGCCCATGCGCCCTGGTGCTGTCGGCCCCGGCCACGGCGATTGCCGGGATCGCTGTGGCGGCGCGGCATGGGATTCTGATCCGCAGCTCGGCGTTCCTCGAAGAGTTGGCGGACCTGACCTCGCTGGTGGTCGACAAGACCGGCACCCTGACCTTCGGCACTCTGCGTCTGCAGTCCATCCAAACCACCGCGCCGGACCGCCAAGGGTTGTTGAACCTGGCGGCCAGCCTCGGTTCGGCCAGCAGCCACCCGGTCAGCCGCGCGTTGGCCGGGTTGGCGAGCCAGGAACAGCTGTTGGTGCTCACCGACATCCGCGAACGCCAAGGCCTCGGCGTGGTGGCCCAGACCGCGCAGGGCGAAGCGGCCTTGGGCCGGCCGGAGTTGTTCGAGCAGTTGGGCATCGTCACTACCCGCGTCCCCGACCATGATGGCCCGATTGCCGGGCTGGCGTTGAACGGTGCGTTCCTCGCCTGGCTGTTGCTGGCCGACAGCGTCAAACCGGAAGCCCGCCAGGCCCTGCAAGAGCTGCGCGACCTGGGCCTGGGGCGGCAACTGCTGCTGACCGGCGACCGCCAAAGCGTGGCCGACAGCCTGGCCCTCGACGTGGGCATCAGCGATGTCGAAGCCCAGGCGTTGCCGGAAGACAAGCTCAACCGCGTGTTGGGTGAAATCAGCAGCGGTTTCCGGCCGATGGTGGTGGGCGACGGCATCAACGACTCCCTGGCGCTCAAAGCCGGCGTGGTCGGCGTGGCCATGGGCGCGGGCGGTGCGGACATTGCGTTGGCCTCGGCGGATGTGGTGTTGATTGGCAGCGACTTGCGCCGCCTGGGCACCTGTGTGCGCTTGAGCCGACGGTGCCGGCAGACGTTGCAGGTCAACGTGATCATCGGCCTGGGCTGGACGCTGGCGATCGTGGTGTTCGCCGCGTTTGGCTGGTTGGGCGCCGCCGGCGCAATGATCGCGGCGGTGTTGCACAACCTCAGCACCTTGCTGGTGCTGGGCAATGCCGGGCGGTTGCTGCGGTTTCAGGAGCCGCTGTCGAAGCTGGAGGAATAAATTCCAGGTTTTTTTCGATGGCGCTGTAACGGCAAGGGGGCACCTCACTCTAGTGCTATGTCGCGACTGAGCATTCCGCTCAGCCGACCTAACCACGATTTATGAGGATGACCCCATGACCATCAAAAACGTCGTTTCCGGTGCTGCCCTGGCTTTCGCTGCCGCCGCCTTGTTTGCCGGTGTCACCACCCAGGTCCAGGCCGCCGACGCTCCGGTTCATTGCTACGGCGTAACCTCCTGCAAAGGCATGAATGACTGCAAGACCGCTGAAAACGCCTGCAAGGGCCAGGCGGTCTGCAAGGGTCATGGCTTCAAGGCCATGACCAAGGCCGCGTGCGACGCGGCCGGTGGCAAAGTCGGCGCGTAATCGGCCCCGCGTACCCCGCAGCGGTCGCCGTCACCGCTGCGGACACTTTTGCCCAGGAGTGCCTGATGTCTACATCCCTTCCGAGCCTGGGTTACGGCCTGGGTCTACGCAGTGAGTACTACCAGCAGATCCTTGAACAATCGCCGGCCGTGGATTGGTTCGAAGTGATCTCCGAGAATTACCTGGTGCAGGGCGGTAAAGCCTTGTACTACCTGGACGCGATCGCCGAGCGCTACCCGCTGGTGATGCACGGCGTGTCCCTGTCCATCGGCGGGCCCCATCCGCTCGATACCGATTACCTCAAGCAGCTCCAGCAACTCGCCGCACGCATCCAGCCGGCGTGGATCTCCGATCACCTGTGCTGGAGCCGCGGCAGCGCGCACCAATTGCATGACTTGCTGCCCCTGCCGTACACCGAAGAAAGTTTGTATCACGTGGCCAGTCGCGTGCTTCAGGTACAGGATGTGTTGCAGCGCCCGCTGGTGCTGGAAAACGTCTCCAGCTATGTGCGCGCCAAGGCGGATGAATTCACCGAGTGGGAATTCCTCAACGCGCTGACCCACTTGACCGGGTGCCAGTTGCTGCTGGACGTCAACAATGTGTACGTCAGCTCGCGCAATCATGGCTTCGATGCCTGGACGTTCATTCACAACCTGCCGCCGCAGAGCATCCGCCAGCTGCATCTGGCGGGGCATATGGACTACGGCGATTACGTGGTCGATACCCATGACCACCCGGTGTGTGATCCGGTGTGGGCGCTGTATCAACAGACCCTGGAGCACCTGGGCCCGGTCTCGACGTTGCTCGAGCGCGACGACCATTTCCCGCCGTTCGAAGACTTGCTCAGCGAGTTGGACAAGGCCCGGTCGCTGGGGGCGAGCGCCTTGCTCAGGAGAACGCTATGCGCCTGACGGATTGGCAGCGGGCTTTCGAAGAGCATTTATTAGCCGAAACGCCCGTGGCCGGTACTGGCTTTGCCGCCACCTTGCTGGGTGGTCCTACGCTGGATGTGGAAACCGGCCTGGCGATTTATCACAACGCCTACCTGTCGCGCTTGCAGGACGTATTACGGCAGGACTTCGGCGCCCTCTGGTATTGGCTGGGCGATGACGAATTCGCCTCGCTGACCGAGGCCTACGTGCGTCGCTATCCGTCCGCCCATTACAGCCTGCGCTGGCTGGGCGAGCGGTTTGCGGGGTTTATCCAGGAGCACCTGGTGGCTGAACAAAGCGCGCCGTTGGCCGAGCTGGCACGGCTGGAGTGGGCGTTTACCCTGGCGTTCGATGCGCCGCCGGGCACGCCGCTGACCCTGGACGACATGGCGCGACTGCCGCCGCCCGACTGGCCGGGCTTGCAGGTCACCCTGGCGCCGACCGTTCAGCAGATATTCTGCCGCTTCAATACCGTCGAAACCTGGCGTGCCGCCAAGGCTAAATCGGCCTTGCACGCCGGCCAGCCTCTGGACGCGCCGCAGGTCTGCCTGGTGTGGCGCGATCAGCAGATATGCCGCTACCGCAGCCTGGAACCCGCGCAAACCTGCGCCCTGGCGGGCATGGTGAGCACCGGCTGGTGTTTTTCAGAACTGTGCGAACGCTTGGCGGTCAGTCATGGAGAGGGTGCGCCCCTGCAAGCAGTCTCATGGCTGAAACAGTGGGTTCAGGACGGTTTGCTCGAACGCCGGATTCCATAAGCGCAGGTTATCAGATCGATAGCTTCCTACCCGGTCGTCGGATGGTCTACCCTCTTTCCAGACGTCTGAAACAAGGGGGGACTACTCATGCTCGCGCAACTTCCACCGGCCTTACAGAATCTTCAGCTACCGCTGCGTCTTCGACTCTGGGACGGCCATGAATTCAACTTGGGCCCTGAGCCCAGTGTGACCATCGTGGTGAAGGACCCCACGATTGTGTCCAAGCTTTCCCATCCCACGCTCGATTCATTGGGCGAAGCCTTCGTCGAGGGCAAACTGGAGCTGGAAGGCTCCATCTCCGAGGTGATCCGGGTGTGTGACGAGTTGAGTCACGCCCTGGTCGATGACGATGGGGGCAATCGTCCGGTGCGCTCGTTCCACGACAAGGCCACTGACGCAGCGGCGATTTCCTACCATTACGACCTGTCCAACGAGTTCTACCAGCTGTGGCTCGACCAGGACATGGCGTATTCCTGCGGTTATTTCGAAACCGGCAGCGAATCCATCGATCAGGCCCAACAAGACAAATTCCGCCACCTGTGCCGCAAGTTGCGCTTGCAGCCGGGGGAGTATTTGCTTGATGTCGGCTGTGGTTGGGGCGGGCTGGCGCGGTATGCGGCGCGGGAGTTCGGGGTAAAGGTGTTCGGCATCACCCTGAGCAAGGAGCAACTGGCCCTGGCCAAGGCACGCGTGAAAGCCGAGGGCCTGGACGATCAGGTGGACCTGCAACTGCTCGATTACCGTGACCTGCCCCAGGACGGTCGTTTCGACAAAGTGGTGAGCGTGGGCATGTTCGAACACGTCGGCCACGCCAACCTGGCGCAGTACTGCAAAACCCTGTTTGGCGCGGTGCGCGAAGGCGGGCTGGTGATGAACCATGGCATCACCGCCAAGCACACCGACGGGCGCCCCGTGGGCCGCGGCGCCGGGGATTTCATCGAGCGCTACGTTTTCCCCAACGGCGAACTGCCGCACCTGGCGATGATGACCGCCGAACTCAGCGAAGCCGGGCTCGAAGTGGTCGACGTGGAAAGCCTGCGCCTGCACTACGCACGCACCCTGGACCACTGGAGCGAACGCCTGGAAGACAACCTGGAAGCGGCGGCGAAGATGGTGCCGGCGCAGGCGTTGCGCATCTGGCGGTTGTACCTGGCCGGTTGCGCCTACGCGTTTGCGCGGGGCTGGATTAACCTGCACCAGATCCTGGCGGTAAAACCCCACGCCGATGGCAGCCACGAACTGCCGTGGACGCGGGAAGATATCTACCGCTGAAGCATTTTCCCACAGCCCCGCAGATCCAAGTGTGGGAGGGGGCTTGCCCCCGATTGCGGTGTGTCAGCTAGCGGATTGGGCACTGATTCACCGCTATCGGGGGCAAGCCCCCTCCCACATTTTTACCGCAGCGTCTGTTGGTGCAGCGGTGAAACACGCCGTGGGATCCGCATACTGGCGGTAAAACCCTTCGCCGATGGCAGCCATGAACTGCCGTGGACGCGGGAAGATATCTACCGCTGAAGCATTTTCCCACAGCCCTGCAGATCCAAATGTGGGAGGGGGCTTGCCCCCTCCCACATTTTTACCGCAGCGTCTGTTGGTGCAGCGGTGAAACACGCCGTGGGATCCGCATACTGGCGGCAAAACCCTTCGCCGATGGCAGCCATGAACTGCCGTGGACACGGGAAGATATCTACCGCTGAAGCATTTTCCCGAAGCCCCGCAGATCCAAATGTGGGAGGGGGCTTGCCCCCGATTGCGGTGTGTCAGCTAGCGGATTGGGCACTGATTCACCGCTATCGGGGGCAAGCCCCCTCCCACTTTTTACAGCAGTGTCTGTTAGAGAATCGGTGAGATAAGCCGCGCGACCCGCATGCCCAGTTGTTGTAGGCGGCGGGTTTCGCGGCTTTCTTCCTGGCTGACTTCATGGGCCAGGGCGAAGTCATCGAGCAGCATGTGTTCCACTTGCTGGGCGAAGGCTTCATCGACGGTCAGCAACATCACCTCGAAATTCAGGCGGAACGAACGGTTGTCCATGTTCGCACTGCCGATGGCGCTGATTTCGCTGTCGACCAACACCACTTTCTGGTGCAGAAACCCCGGCGTATAGCGGAACACCCGCACCCCGGCGCGCACCGCTTCGATCGCGTAAAGGCTGGAGGCGGCATACACGATGCGGTGGTCGGGCCGCGACGGCAGCAGCAGGCGCACGTCGACCCCGCGCAGCACCGCCAGGCGCAGGGCGGCAAACACCGCTTCATCCGGGATGAAATACGGGCTGGTGATCCACACCCGCTCGGTCGCGGCGTGGATCGCTTCGACAAAAAACAGCGAGCAGGTTTCATAAGGGTCGGCCGGGCCGCTGGCGAGCAATTGGCAGAGCACGCCGTTTTCGGGGTAGGTGTCCGGCAGGATCAGCGGCGGCAGTTCCCGCGCCGCCCAGAACCAGTCTTCGGCAAACGATTCCTGCAGGCACGCCACCACCGGGCCGGTGACCTGCACATGGGTATCGCGCCACGGCGCCAGCGGCGGTTTTTTGCCCAAATATTCATCGCCGACGTTATGCCCGCCGACAAACCCGGTGATGCCATCCACCACCACGATCTTGCGGTGGTTGCGGAAGTTGACCTGGAAGCGATTGAGCCAGCCGCTGCGGGTGGCGAACGCCTTGACCTGCACCCCGGCGTCGCGCAGCGTTTGTGCATAGTGAGAGGGCAGGGCGTGGCTGCCGATGCGGTCGTAGAGCACGTAGACGGCGACGCCTTGGGCGGCTTTTTCCTTCAGCAAGGCATGCAACTGCCGACCGAGCTCGTCGTCATGAATGATGAAAAACTGGAACAGCACGGCGGTTTTGGCGCGGCGAATTGCCTCGAAGATCGCGCTGAAGGTGGCGTCACCATTGATCAGCAAACGCACTTCATTATTCGCCAGGCACGGCATGCGGCCCAGCTTCGGCATCGCCCGCAAGGAGGCGTAGGCGCTGGAGTTGCGGGCGGCCAGGGCTTCCTCGACCCACGGGCGCCAGTTCAGCTCGTTGATCGCAGTGTGCATTTCCTGGTTGGCCTGGCGCCGCGCCTGGATGTACGCATCGAAGGTGCTGCGGCCGAAGATCAGGTACGGGATCAGCGTGAGGTAGGGTATGAACATCAGCGACAACGCCCAGGCAATCGAGCCTTGGGCGGTCCTGACGGTCAGCACTGCATGGATCGCGGCGAGCGTCCCGAGAAAATGCAGGGTGGCGATGAAGTAGGCGAGCAGGTGCGGGCCAAAAAAATCCATGGACGATGGTACTCCAGGCAATCCAGTGCCTAACAGACCATGTTCGGTCAGGAATGTCGCTATTTTATTTGCCGTGCAACACTGGCGCTTTTGTGGCGTCTAATGCCCACAATTATCCAGGAGTTACCCGATGAATGCTCGTCTGCTAGGTTTGGCCATGGTTATTGGTTTGTCGCTGCCCGTGGCGGCCCAGGCGCAGATGCTGGCGCCTGGTTTGTGGGAATTGACCACGAGCAACATGAAAGTGGATAACCAGGACCTGCCGGATTTGTCATTGATCCTCGGTCAGCTCAAGCAACAAATGACCCCCGAACAGCGCGCCATGCTGGAAAAACAAGGCATCACCATGGCCGGTAAAGGCGTGCAGGTGTGCCTCACCCCCGCCCAGGTCGCCTCCGACGCGATCCCGCTGACCGATCCGCAGTCGGGCTGCAAACAGCAAGTGACCGACAAGAGCGGCAACCAGTGGAAATTCCGTTTCAGCTGCCCGAAAGCCCAGGGCACCGGCGTTGCCACCTTCCAGAGCCAGAAGGAATTCACCACCACGGTCAACGGCACCTTCAATGCCACCGGCATTCAGCAGAAGGGCAGCCTGGACAGTCACGCCCAGTGGCTGGGGGAAAACTGCGGCAGCGTCAAACCACGCGCTTAACGCTGAAAGTGCAGGGGCAGGCCCTGGCAGCTGTCGACCACCTGGCCGTTGTGCCAGGCCAACTGGCCCGACACCAGAGTGGTGCTGACGCTGTGGCGAAAGCGGTGCTCGGCGAACGGTGTCCAGCCGCAGCGGGCCAGGATCGGCTGGCTGCGGACCGGCTTGCCTTCGGGTTCGGGTTTGATCAGCACCAGATCGGCCCAATAGCCTTCGCGCAGGTAGCCACGGTCCGGGATCGCGAACAGGTCGGCAACGCGATGACTGGTTTTCGCCACCAGGGTGGTCAGCGGCAGCAGCCCATCGGCCACCAACTCCAGTAACGCCGGCAACGCATGTTGCACCAGGGGCAAACCCGACGGCGCCTCACCATACGCCAACTGCTTTTGCGCCCAGGTATGCGGCGCATGGTCGGTGCCGATCACATCCAGCCGCTCGCCGAGCAGGGCCAGGCGCAAGGCGTCGCGGTCGGCGCGGGTCTTGATCGCCGGGTTGCATTTGATCTGGTGGCCCAGGCGGTGATAGTCGCGGTCGTCGAACAACAGGTGATGGACGCAGACCTCGGCGGTGATGCGTTTCTGCGCCAGCGGCTGGTCTTCGAACAACGCCAACTCGCGGGCGCTGCTCAGGTGTAACACATGCAGGCGCGTGCCGTGGCGCTTGGCCAGTTCCACCGCCAGTGAAGACGAGCGATAACAGGCTTCGGCATCGCGGATCAGCGGATGGGCGGCGGCAGGGATGTTGTCGCCGAAACGCTCGCGCAAGCGCTGTTCGTTGGCCTGGATACTCGGCGTGTGTTCGCAGTGGGCCAGCAGGATCGTCGGCACATCGGCGAACAGGCGCTCCAGAATCCGTGGATCGTCCACCAGCATGTTGCCGGTGGACGCGCCCATGAATACTTTGACCCCGGCCACTTGCCGCGGGTCGAGCGCGGCGACGGTGTCGAGGTTGTCGTTGCTGACGCCGAAGTGAAAACCGTAGTTGGCCACCGAGTGCTGGACGGCGCGGCGTTTTTTGTCGGCTAGCGCTTCCAGGGTGAGGGTGGCCGGCCGGGTGTTGGGCATGTCCATGAAACTGGTGATGCCGCCGGCCACCGCTGCGCGGGATTCGCTGTAGAAACCGCCTTTGTCCGGCGCGCCGGGTTCGCGAAAGTGAACCTGGTCATCGATCATCCCCGGCAGCAGCCATTGACCGTGGGCGTCGATTTCCACAGGCGCCGTGTGCCCCGTGATGCTGCTGGCAATCTTCTCGATACGGCCGTGGGCGACCAGCACGTCGGCGTCGAATACCTGGCCTTCATTCACCAGTCGGGCGTTGCGGATCAACAGGCGGCTCATGGTTCAGAACTCGTTTTGCAGGGCTTTGTAACCCTGCACCAGATCGACGTTGGTACGCGCTACGTCCTCGGAAAACTCCGACGCGCTGACGCTCACCGGCGGGAATTGCGACAGGTCGGTGTTGGGCCCGATGCGGGTGGTCGAAGGCACGTAGAACGCGGCGGGCAAGTCGCGGCCGTCGACCACCGAGTTGTGGCGCACCACGCAGCCGTCGCCGACGGCGCAGTTGAACAACACGCTGTTGAAGCCGATGAACACGCGGTCGCCGACGCTGCAGGGGCCATGGACGATGGAGCGGTGGGCGATGGAGGTGAACTCGCCGATGGTCACCGCCGCGCCGGATTTGGAGTGGATCACCACGCCGTCCTGGATATTGGAGTTGGCGCCGATGGTGATCGGGTCCATGTCGCCGCTGGCGTCGACCTCGTCCGCGCGGATCACGGCGTAGGGGCCGACGAATACGTTCTCACCGATGATGACCTTGCCGCAGATGATCGCGGTTTTATCGACGTAGGCCGATTCGGCAATCACCGGCAGATCACCGGATGGGTTCTTGCGGATCATGGTTTGCCCAACGCGGCGCACAGGGTGTTGAGGTTGTATTCGAACAGCCCGAGAAAGGTGCTGGCCGGGCCTTCTGCGGCGAGGGCGTCGGAATACAGCGTGCCGCCGATCTGCGCGCCGCTTTCGCTGGCGATCTGTTTGAGCAGGCGCGAGTCCTTGATGTTTTCAATGAACACGGCTTTGACCTTGTCCTTGCGGATCTGAGTGATCAGCGCGGCGACTTCGGCGGCGGAAGGCTCACGCTCGGTGGACAAACCCTGAGGCGCGAGGAACTGGATGCCATAGGCCTGGCCCAGGTAGCCGAACGCGTCATGGGAGGTGACGATGCGGCGGTTGCCTGCTGGCAGCGCGCCGAACTTGGCCTTGGCCTCGGCGAGCAAACGGTAGATGTCTTTCAGGTACGCCTGGCTGTTGCGCAGGTAGTCGGCCTGGTTGGCCGGGTCGGCGGCCACCAGCGCCTTGGTGATGTTGTTCACATAGATTTCGGCGTTGGCCAGGTTATGCCAGGCGTGCGGGTCCGGGATGGTTTCGCCGTCTTCTTCCATGGTGTGGGAGATCACGCCTTTACTGGCGGTAACCACGGTGGCGCGGGTTTCGGTGCTGGTCACCAGGCGGTCCAGCCACGGCTCGAAGCCGAGGCCATTTTTGATGATCAGCTTGGCCTTGAGCAGCGCCTTGGCGTCGTCCGGGGTCGGCTCGTAGGTATGAGCGTCGGCGTCGGGGCCGACCATGTTGCTGATCTGGATGTGTTCGCCACCGATCTGGTGGGTAATGTCATCGAGAATACTGAAGCTGGTCACCACCTGGAGTTTGTCGGCGGCCTGGGCCATGGACAACGGCAGTAGCAGACTGAACAACACGAGTAGAGCGCGCATCGGGAGACACCTCATTGGGATGACAGCAAGGGCGGGCGGCGCAGCAAGCCATGCACCGGACCGAAGATCACGGACAGCAGGTACCCACCGCCAGCCACCAGCACAATCGCCGGGCCGCTGGGCAGTGAGTAGTAGAACGACAGCAACAAGCCAAGCCACACCGACAGGCATCCCAGCACTGCCGATACCGCGATCAGCACCGGCAAGCGCCGGCTCCAGAAGCGGGACGCGATGGCCGGCAACATCATCAAACCCACCACCATCAGTGCGCCGATGGCCTGGAAACCGATCACCAGGTTCAGCACCACCAGGGTCAAAAACATCCCGTGGGCCAATGGGCCGAGGCGGCTGACGGTTTGCAGGAACAGCGGGTCGAGGGTGTCCAGCAGCAGCGGTTTGTAGATCAGCACCATGGCGACCAGGCTGAAACCAGAGACCCAGAGCATGCCGGTCAAGGTGGTTTCGTCGACGGCCAGGGCCGAGCCGAACAGCAGGTGCAGCAGGTCCAGGCGCTTGCCGGCAAGGCCGAGGATCAGCACACCGGCGGCGAGGGAGATGGGGTAGATGGCGGCCAGGCTGGCGTCTTCGCGCAGGCCGGTGCGACGGGTGATCCACGCGGCCAACCCCGCCATGCTCAGGCCGGCGCCGAGGCCGCCGATGGTCAGCGCGGGCAGGCTCAGGCCGGCGAACCAGAAACCCAGGGCGGCACCGGGCAGGATGCCGTGGGCGACGGCGTCACCGATCAGGCTCATGCGCCGCAGGATCAGGAACACCCCCAGCGGCGCGGTGCTGCAAGCGAGTACCAGGCCGCCGATCAAGGCGCGGCGCATGAACACGAAGTCGAGAAACGGCATCCACAGGTGGGCGGTGAAGTGCATCAGGCCACCTGCATGTGCGGTTGCGGGCGGATCAGTTCTTTGCTCGGCCCGAACAGGCAGCCCGTGCTTTTGATCTGCACCGCTTGCTGGGTGTGTTGACGCACGGAGGCCAAGTCATGACAGACCACGACCACCGTGCGGCCCTCGTCATGCCAGGCGTGGATATGTTTCCAGCACAGGGCCTGGCCGTCTTCGTCGAGGGCGGCGTGGGGTTCGTCGAGCAGCAACACCGGCGCTTCGGCCAGGCTCATGCGGGCGAGCAGGGCGCGTTGCAGTTCGCCGCCGGACAAGGCCATCAACGGGCGCTGTTCCAGGCCGCTGAGGCACCAGTCTTCCAACACGGCGTGCAGGCGTTCGCTGCGTTGTTGCGGGGTGAGTCGGGTGCCCCAGAAACCGGCGGCGACCAGCTCTTGCAAGCTGATGGGGAACTGCCGATCGAGGTGTTGTTGCTGGGGCAGGAAGGACACGCCGCCGCGACGCGGCACATCCACGCGGATTTTGCCCGCCAGCGGTTTTTGCAGGCCGGCGATGACTTTGAGCAGGCTGCTTTTACCGCAGCCGTTGGGGCCGATCACGCCAGTAAGGCTGCCGGTTTCCAGGGTGAAGTCCACGGCGGGTGTCAGGGGTTGGCCGGGGGCACCCCAGCGCAAAGCGGTGCAGGTGATCATGCTGAGTGTCTCGTCCAACGGCTTTCAGCCACGGCATCGTGCGCGTGCAGGCTTTCGGCGTGGATCACTTTGAGGTGGAAGGCTTGGACGGCATCCGAGCGTTTCAAGGCGAGGTTCAGGCGGCGGGCGGCGTCTTCGCAGAACATCAGGTTCTGTCCGTTGGCCAGGGCGAAGGCTTGTTCGTCCGCACGTTTCACCGCGGTTTGCACGGCGGTGCCGAGGGCGGCTTCGGCGGTATTGATCAACTCGGTCAGCGCCAGCTGCTCGCCGCGCAACTGGACACGTAGTTGCGCGCTGCTGCGCTGGCTGTGGGGCGTGGCGACGATGCCGTTGGCGCTGCCGAGCCAGGTCAGCACATCGGCATGCTGCAACGGCGTGTTGCCGAAATCTTCGAGAAATTGCTGCTGAATCAACTGCCTGGCGAGGGCCGCCGAGCACGGGCAGGTTGAGGAATAAGTCACCTCGATGTTTAGTTCCACGTGGAACATCTGGTTTTCCACGCGCGCTTCGATACTCACCGGGTAGCCCTTCCAGCCAGCCAGTGGGCTGACCAATGCCGGGCGCTTGAGCAGCAGATCGGTGTGGATACGCAGGTAGGCGTTATTAGATAAACCTTCATGACTGTCGAGAAAACGCTGCAGTACCTTACGCAGAAGTGCCGGAGTCAGTGGCTGCTGGTCGAGCATCTCCAGCGCCAGGTACAGGCGCGACATATGAATGCCACGGGCGGCACCGTCGTCCAGGCTGACGCCGGCATCGGCCGTGGCGGCGAGGCGTTGGTCGTCGATCAAAATAGGCAAGGCGATGCCGCACATGCCCACCCAATCGAGCGGCAAGGCTTGGCGTGAAGCCTGCGCGGCGATATCCGGCAGAGTCAGCGCATTCATGAGCAGGTCCATCGTTGGCGATAAAAAAGACATGTTATATTATAACTATTGAGTCGACGATGAATTTTCTGCTCCGGCCTTTTTTCAGTCATGTCGAGTAAGGACGCTCCTTTATTTGCGGTATTTGTCATGCACAGACGTCAGCTCCTCAACCTGCTCCTGGTCAGCCCGCTGTTCACCTTGCCCTTCACCGCGTCGGCCACGCAGATTCGCAACGCCCGCCTGTGGCGCTCGGACGACAAGCTGCGGCTGGTGTTCGACCTCAGTGGCCCGGTGAACTACAAGACTTTTTCCCTGACCGCGCCGGAGCGCCTGATCATCGACCTGAGCGGCGCCGGGCTCAGTGGCGACTTCTCTCAGTTGGTCTTGAAAAACAGCGGGATCACCTCGATTCGCTCCGGGCACTTCGGCAAGGCGGATACGCGCATCGTGCTGGACCTCGCCACGCCGATGCAGCTCACCAGCTTTTTGTTGCCGCCAGGGGATGGGCAAGGGCACCGCCTGGTGCTTGATCTCACCAGCGCCACCCAGGTGCCTCACCCGATAGCGGCCGCACCCCGGCCGCTGGTCGACAGGGCGCACCCCAAGCGCGACATCATCGTGGTGGTCGACCCCGGCCACGGCGGCAAGGACCCCGGCGCTATTGGTTCCAAGGGCCAGCGCGAAAAAGACGTGGTGCTGTCCATTGCCCAATTGCTGGCCAAACGCTTGAAGCGCGAGAAAGGGTTCGATGTGAAGCTGGTGCGCAACGATGACTTCTTCGTGCCGCTGCGCAAGCGCGTGGAGATCGCCCACAAACACAACGCCGACATGTTTATCTCGGTGCATGCGGATGCGGCACCACGGATCACCGCGTCGGGGGCTTCGGTGTATGCCTTGTCCGAAGGCGGTGCCACCTCGGCCACGGCGCGGTTCATGGCGCAACGGGAAAACGGCGCCGACCTGCTGGGCGCCACCAGTCTGCTGAACCTCAAGGACAAGGACCCGATGCTGGCCGGGGTAATTCTCGACATGTCGATGAACGCCACCATCGCTTCCAGCCTGCAACTGGGCAGCTCGATCCTGGGTAGCCTGGAAGGCATCACCTCGTTGCATCAAAAGCGTGTGGAACAGGCCGGGTTCGCGGTGCTCAAGTCACCGGATGTACCGTCGATCCTGGTGGAGACCGGGTTTATCTCCAATGCGCGGGACAGTGCGCGGCTGGTCACGGCGCGGCATCAACAGGCGGTGGCGGAGGGTTTGTTCCTCGGCCTGCAGCGCTATTTCCAGAAGAACCCGCCGGTGAACAGCTACATGGCTTGGGTCCAGGAACAGAAACACAACCAGGCCTAACAGCCGGTCACACGGCTGCAGGTGAACGTGGCGCTGGCGCCACCGGAGCTGGAAAACCGGTTGATTGTGGTCCAGCCCACACGCCGCGTGTAGCCGACCCACGCTTCACCGTCCGAGGCCAAGCCGGTGAAGAACGTCAGTTGCCCGTAGCGGCTGTTGGTTTGCGCCCAATAGCGCCTGCCGATCGCCTCGAAACCGCGCAGATACGTGGTGCTGCCAACCGTCGCCACGCTGTAGGCATTGCCCAGCGGATCGACGCAGGCCAGCAGGTTGGCGCTGCGCGTGCAATTGGCCGACAGGCGCGGCACTTGGGCGCAGGCCTGGGTCGTGATGAGCAACAGCAGGCTGCACAGTAGATATTTCATAGGGTTTCTCGACGTAGACAAGCGCCAGCATTGCTCCGTTGGTCATGATGAGCAAGCGGGGGATTGGCTTATTTGTGTTGTTATAATATAACATTAAGTACAGCCCGGCTTGAACGGGCGGCCTGATGAGAATGACCTGATGCCCAATCGTCTCCCCGTTACCGTGTTGTCCGGCTTTCTCGGCGCCGGTAAAAGTACGCTGCTCAACTATGTCCTGCGCAACCGCGACAACCTGCGGGTGGCGGTGATCGTCAACGACATGAGCGAAATCAACATCGACGGCGGTGAGGTGCAGCGCGACGTCACCCTCAACCGCGCCGAAGAAAAACTGGTAGAGATGAGCAACGGCTGCATCTGCTGCACCTTGCGTGAAGACCTGCTCGAAGAGGTCGGAAAACTCGCCAGGGACGGCCGCTTCGATTACCTGTTGATCGAATCCACCGGCATCTCCGAGCCGTTGCCCGTGGCCGAAACCTTCACCTTTCGCGATGAAAACGAGCAGAGCCTGGCCGATATTGCGCGCCTGGACACCATGGTCACTGTGGTCGACGGCATGAACTTCCTGCTCGACTACCAGGCCGCCGAAAGCCTCGCATCGCGGGGCGAAACCCTTGGCGAAGAAGACGAACGCTCGATCACCGACCTGTTGATCGAGCAGATCGAATTTGCCGACGTCATCCTGATCAGCAAAATCGACCTGATCGGCCGCCACGAACGTGAGGAACTGATGGCCATCCTCGAACGCCTGAATGCCCAGGCCGAGATCATTCCGATGGTCATGGGCGAAGTGCCGCTGAACAAAATCCTCAACACCGGCCGCTTCGACTTTGAACGCGCCGCCCAGGCCCCCGGCTGGCTGCAGGAATTGCGCGGCGAGCATGTGCCGGAAACCGAAGAGTACGGCATCGCCTCCACGGCTTACCGCGCGCGCCGTCCGTTCCATCCGCAGCGCTTTTTCGAGTTTATCGACCGCCCTTGGGTGAACGGCAAACTCCTGCGCTCCAAGGGCTTTTTCTGGCTGGCCAGCAAGCCGCAGGACGCCGGCAGTTGGTCCCAGGCCGGCGGCCTGATGCGCCATGGCTTTGCCGGACGTTGGTGGCGTTTTGTGCCGAAAAGCCAGTGGCCGCAGGACGAAGAAAGCGTCGCCGCGATCATGGGCCACTGGCAAGCAAGCACCGGCGATTGCCGTCAGGAACTGGTGTTCATCGGGCAAAACATCGACTTCGCGCAGATGCGTACCGAACTGGACGCCTGCCTGCTGACCGATGAAGAAATGGCCCTGGGCGTCGACGCATGGCGCTTGCTGGCCGATCCTTTTGGCCCTTGGTATGAAGAGGCGGCCGCCTGATGCTGGCACCGCTCATCCCCCTGCGCCCGGTGATCCGCCAGACCTGCGGCGACACCCCGCTGGCGCTGTCCGAGATTCTCGAAGACGGCGTCAACCTGGCGCTGTGGCAGCGCCAATTGCCGTTGCACATCGCCGAGTTCGGCGCCTTGCTGGTGGCGCTCGACGAGCCGTTGGCCGAGTCGCTGGTCATCGAATTGGCCAGCGACGACGCGGTGCCGAACGTGCAGGGATTAGCCGCCTGCTGCCGCGATCTTGAGGGTTACGAAGGGTTTATCGCCGATGTGTCGTGGCTGATCGGCGCGTTTGCCTGCCTGCTTGGCGCCCGTCGGATCGGCGTGCGTTTGCGCCTGTTGGACAAAGCCATGTGCCCGCGCTTTCACGTCGACCATGTGCCCGTGCGCCTGATCACCACGTATGCCGGCATCGGCAGCCAATGGTTGCGCGAAGGTGTGATGGACCGCCGCCAGTTGGGCCAGGCGGATGCCGAGCCCAGCGAGCGTATCGAGCAGATTCACTGCGGCGAAGTGGCGTTGCTCAAAGGGACGAAGTGGCATGGCAACGAAGCTCACGGCCTGATTCACCGCTCGCCGCAGCTTAAAGCCGATGAGCGACGGTTAATTCTGACGCTGGATTGGCTGGCATAACCGCGTAGGATCAAACGCTCTACACGGCTTGAATGATGCCCTCTATGCTGCAGAACATTCCTACTCATGTGATTGCCGGGCCCCTGGGCGCCGGCAAGACCAGCCTGATCAAACACCTGCTCGCCCAACGCCCGGCCAACGAGCGCTGGGCGGTGTTGATCAACGAATTCGGGCAGATCGGTCTGGATGCGGCCTTGCTGACCCAGGCCGACGACGGCATTGCCCTGGGCGAAGTGGCGGGTGGCTGCTTGTGCTGTGTGAATGGTGCGCCGTTCCAGGTCGGACTGGGCCGCTTGCTGCGTAAGGCCAAGCCGGACCGCCTGTTTATCGAACCTTCGGGGCTCGGGCACCCGGTGCAGGTGCTCAAGCAATTGCGCGAGGCGCCATGGCAGGATGTGCTCGCGGTTCAGCCCTGCGTGCTGGTGCTGGATGCGCAAGCCCTGGCGGCGGGCAAACCATTGCCGGAGGCGCAGCGCGAAGCACTCGCCAGCGCCGGCCTGTTGGTCCTGAACAAGGATGAGACGTTGGACGCCGCACAGCGCGAGGCGATCGAACGGCAGTTAGTCGAGGTTCCGTTTTACTGGACGCGTCAGGCGCAATTGCCACTGCAGCTTTTGCCAGGCCTGAACGCACAGGCTGCAGCGGCTGTGGATAACTTCGTGGCGCCCAAGGGCGTGGCGCAAATGCCGGCGGTGTGGAGCGATCCTGCGTTGCCGATCTGCTTGAGCCAGGCCCAGGAGGGCGGCTGGAGCATCGGTTGGCGCTGGCATCCGAGCCAGTCATTCGATCACCAGCGCCTGGCGCAATGGCTGACACACCTGGATTGGCGCCGCGCCAAACTGGTTATCCACAGCACCGACGGCTGGATCTCCGGCAACGCTGTGGATAACAGCCCACTCGTCTGGCAACCCAGCGAATGGCGGCGTGATTCGCGTATCGAACTGATTTTCAGCGCGCCACAGGACGTGGCCGCGCTACAGCAGGCGCTGGCCGCCTGCCGTCATTGACGGTGCTTGGCGTGGTCCTGGCGCCACTGGCTGAGTTCGATCACGTCGGCGCTGGGTAGCGGCGTCTTGATTTCGAACGGGTAGGGCGCCAGTTCGATCTGCGCGCTGTGGGCGCCGAACTGGGTGATGGTCCCGGGGTGGCGGGTTTCGCCGGTCACGGTGAATTCGAAATTGTAGATGCGCGCCAGGCGTCGCCGTCCTTTGGCATCCTTCACAAAACCGATGCGCTTCAAGGCCACGGCACCGTCGAGCAACTCGATATCGAGCTTGGCGCAATGCTGCTTGACCCGCTCCAACGCGCGCTCGCGCAGGCCGTGGTTGTGCCATACCCAGGCGGCGCCGGTCGCCAGCAGCATCAACACGAAGATGTTTCCCAGGGTCAGCATGCGAAAAAAACTCCAACGAAGTGAGAGCAGCTTAACTGTGTCGTTAGCCTGTCGTACAGGCTGTGTTTGGTCGCATACTGCGCGACCAGAATTTCAATGGTTTTACGGAAATCCCCTGCATGAAACGCACACCTCATCTGCTTGCGATCCAGTCTCATGTGGTCTTTGGCCACGCCGGAAACAGCGCCGCCGTGTTCCCCATGCAGCGGGTCGGGGTGAACGTGTGGCCGCTCAACACGGTGCAATTCTCCAACCACACCCAGTATGGCCAGTGGACGGGCGAAGTGTTAGCGCCGCAGCAGATTCCAGCGCTGGTGGAGGGTATTGCGGCCATCGGTGAATTGGGCAACTGCGACGCCATTCTCTCCGGCTACCTGGGCAGCGCGGCCCAGGGCCGGGCGATCCTCACCGGCGTGGCGCGGATCAAGGCGATCAACCCCAAGGCCCTGTACCTGTGCGACCCGGTGATGGGCCACCCGGAAAAGGGCTGCGTCGTGCCGCAGGAAGTCAGTGATTTTCTGTTGGACGAAGCCGCTGCCATGGCCGACTTCCTGTGCCCCAACCAGCTGGAACTGGACAGCTTTTCCGGGCGCAAGCCGCAATCGCTGTTCGACTGCCTGGGCATGGCCAAAGCCCTGCTGGCACGCGGGCCCAAGGCCGTGCTGGTCAAGCACCTGGATTACCCGGGCAAATTGCCGGAAGGCTTTGAGATGCTGCTGGTGACAGCCGAAGGCAGCTGGCACCTGCGTCGGCCGCTGCTGGCGTTTCCCCGCCAGCCGGTGGGCGTGGGCGACCTGACCTCAGGGTTGTTCCTGGCGCGGGTATTGTTGGGCGACAGCCTGGTGGCCGCTTTCGAGTTCACCGCGGCGGCGGTGCATGAAGTGCTGCTGGAAACCCAGGCCTGCGCCAGTTATGAACTGGAGCTGGTACGTGCCCAGGATCGCATCGCCCATCCCCGCGTGCGTTTCGAGGCCACGCCGATCGGCCTGTAACTACACAAAACCCAACGTGGGAGGGAGCAAGCCCCCTCCCACATTTTGCTTGGGTATACAGCCTGGTGCTTACAGCGCGTCGGCTTTGATTTCCTGGTAGCGCTTTTCCAACTCCTGGCGGATCTGCCGGCGTTGCTGCGCCTGCGCAAACCGGCGGCGGTCTTCGCTGTTGTGCGGTTGCAGTTGCGGCACGGCGGCGGGTTTGCGCTGGTCGTCCACGGCGACCATGGTGAAGAAGCAACTGTTGGTATGGCGCACAGAGCGCTCGCGGATGTTTTCGGTCACCACCTTGATGCCCACCTCCATCGAGGTGTGGCCGGTGTAGTTGACCGATGCGAGGAAGGTCACCAACTCGCCGACGTGGATCGGTTCGCGAAAAATCACTTGGTCCACCGACAAGGTCACGACATAACGCCCGGCATAACGGCTCGCGCAGGCGTAGGCCACTTCGTCGAGGTACTTGAGCAGGGTGCCGCCATGGACATTGCCTGAGAAGTTGGCCATATCAGGGGTCATCAGTACCGTCATCGACAGCTGGGCGTTTCCGGGTTCCATAGCACACTCACGGGTTAGGCATTGGTGGGGAGGCACCTCTGTGGATGCTCGAGTCATTGCAGCGCCATCTCTTACGGGACGCCGGTAGGCGGCTTGCCGTCACGCCTGCAGCGATCTGTTTCCATATATTGCACCGGCTTTTCGGCGGAAGTCGCGGTGTTAACCTTCAAAAGCCTTTCTAAGGGCATTTCTTACGATCAAGGCAGACTTTTCCTTCCGCTCTTTACGAAGTTTCAAAGGTGCGGTGGACGTGGGAAAAGCGCCAGTACCCTCAAGGAGCCCCTCGCCATGCACGCCATCAGCTTTATCCAGGATCTGGCCGTGATCATGTTGGTGGCTGGGGTCGTGACTATCCTGTTTCATCGCCTCAAGCAGCCGGTGGTGCTCGGTTACATCGTCGCCGGGTTCATCATCGGCCCCCACACGCCGCCGTTCGGCCTGATCCACGATGAAGACACCATCAAGACCCTCGCCGAACTGGGGGTGATCTTCCTGATGTTCTGCCTGGGCCTGGAGTTCAGCCTGCGCAAGCTGTTCAAGGTGGGAGCCACGGCGTTTATCGCGGCCTTCCTGGAAATCGTGCTGATGATCTGGATCGGCTACGAGATCGGCCGCTGGTTCGACTGGAACACCATGGACTCGCTGTTCCTCGGCGCGATCCTGGCGATTTCCTCGACCACCATCATCGTCAAGGCGCTCAACGACCTGAAGATGAAAGACCAGCGCTTCGCCCAACTGATTTTCGGCGTGCTGATCGTCGAGGATATCCTCGGCATCGGCATCATCGCCTTGCTGTCGAGCATCGCCGTCAGTGGCACGGTCAGCTCCGGTGAGGTGTTTTCCACGGTCGGTAAGCTCTCGCTGTTCATGATCGTCGCGCTGGTCATCGGGATTTTGCTGGTGCCGCGCTTGCTGGCCTACGTGGCCAGGTTCGACAGCAATGAAATGCTGCTGATCACCGTGCTGGGCCTGTGTTTCGGTTTTTGCCTGCTGGTGGTGAAGCTGGAATACAGCATGGTGCTGGGGGCGTTCCTGATCGGCGCGATCATGGCCGAATCCCGCCAGTTGATTAAGATCGAGCGCCTGATCGAGCCGGTTCGCGACATGTTCAGCGCAATCTTCTTTGTCGCCATTGGCTTGATGATCGACCCGCAGATCCTGCTGCAATATGCCTGGCCGATTGCCGTGATCAGCGTGGCCGTGGTGCTGGGCAAGATGTTGTCCTGCGGCATGGGCGCATTTATCGCCGGCAATGACGGCCGCACGTCGTTGCGCGTTGGGATGGGGCTGTCACAAATTGGTGAGTTTTCCTTCATCATCGCGGCGCTCGGCATGACCTTGCAGGTGACCAGTGACTTCCTCTACCCGGTGGCGGTCGCGGTGTCGGCGATCACCACATTGCTCACCCCATACCTGATTCGCGGCGCCGACCCATTGTCGCTGAAGATTGCCGCCGTGATGCCCAAGCGCATGAGCCGGGTATTTGGCCTCTATGGCGAATGGCTGCGCAGCATTCAGCCCCACGGCGAGGGGGCGCTGCTAGCGTCGATGATCCGCAAAATCGTGCTGCAAGTGGGGGTGAACCTGGCGCTGGTGGTGGCGATCTTCTTTACCGGCAGTTATTTCGCGCTGCGTATCGGCGGGTATCTGGAGGGCTGGATCAGTGATCCAAGCTGGCAGAAGGCGTTGATCTGGGGCGCGGCGTTGCTGTTGTCGCTGCCGTTCCTGATTGCGGCGTACCGCAAGCTCAAGGCGCTGTCGATGCTGCTGGCGGAGATGAGCGTCAAGCCGGAAATGGCCGGGCGGCATACCCAGCGCGTGCGTCGGGTGATCGCCGAGGTGATCCCGATTTTGTCGCTGCTGGTGATCTTCCTGCTATTGGCGGCGTTGTCGGCGAGTATTCTGCCGACCAACAAGTTGCTGGTGCTGATCGCCGTGGTCGCGGCGGCGGTGGCGGCCGTGCTCTGGCGGTGGTTCATCCGCGTGCATACGCGGATGCAGGTCGCTTTGCTGGAGACTCTGGATAACCACAAGGATACGCCGGAACACTGAGGAGGCTGGGCCGCCCCGCGCGAGCAGGACGCAGGTGTCAGCTTTCCAGCCAGACGTCCCGTGCCCAGTGCCACACCGACTCCCAGGTTTCTTCGGTGACGAGTTCTTCTTCGGCGCACCACAGCACCACGGTGCCGTCTTCTTCGACGCAGTAGTAGTCGTCGCCGTCCTGGCAGATCGGGATCATGCTGCGGTCAACACCGGCATCCCAGGCGTTGGCCGCCACATCCGGCAGGTAGGTGTGGGACTGCGGGTCGGTGACGGTCACCGGCTCCAGGCTGCCGTACACCACGTCGCTGACGGTTAGCAGGAATTCGCGGAAGACAAACGGGATGTCGATGAACAGCTGTTCCTCGATTTCCACCAGTTGGTCTTCATCAGGCAGTTCCAGAGGAACCGGAACCGGTTCGTTGGCTTCACGCAATTGTTCGATGACTTCTTCCACGGCCGGGATCCTCTTGCTAGATGGCGCGGTTTACAGGGGCGTTTTATACAGTAGCTCGCTATAAGTGCAACCGTGAAATAGAAAACCCCGGAACATGTCCGGGGTTTTGCTTACGGCTTGTTCAAGCGTGTGGCTATCAGCCGTTCTGGCGGATACCGGCGACCAGCCAAGGCTGGTTGTCGCCTTGGGCGCGTTCCATGTTCCAGCTTTCGCTGAACACTTCGCCCTGGTCGAAACGCGAGGTCTTCGACACACCGCTGAACGTCAGGGTGGCGATGGTCTTGTCGGCGCGATCGTCCACACCTTCGAGCTGCACGCGCAGGTCGTCGATGTAGGTCGACTGGAAGCCGTCGCCCAGATCGGCGCGTTCGCGCTTGAGGAACTCGAGCAGTTGCGGGGTCACGAACTCGGAGATTTTATCCATTTCGTTGGCGTCCCAGTGCTGCTGCAGGGACTGGAAGTGGCTGCGGGCCGCTTCGACGAAACGCTCTTCGTTGAACCAGGCTGGCGCATTGATCACCGGGCGGGCAGCAGCAGGCGCGGCCGAACCACCGAAGATCGAACCCATGGCTGGCTTCTGCTCGAACACTTCACGCTGCATCGGCGCGCCGGCTGGAGCCATGTGCTCCTGTTGCTTGCGACGACGGGCGGCGATGAAGCGGAAGATCAGGAAGGCGATGACCGCCATGATCAGGATGTCGAAGATCTGCATGCCCTGGAAGCCGCCGCCCATGAACATGGATGCGAGCAGGCCACCGGCGGCGATACCGGCCAGAGGGCCCAACCAGCGCGAAGCACCGCCGGCCTTGGCGGCTGCGCCTGCAGCACCGGCCGCGCCTGCAGTGGCGGCAGCACCGCCGACGCCAGCGGACGGAGCCATTTGGCTGGTCTGGTGAGTTGGTGCCGAGCCTATGCTTTTGCCGCCACCGAAGCGTTTGGCGTTGGCATCGAGGCTCATCGTCAGGCCAATGCACAGCGCCATGGCGATGCTAAGAAAACGTTTCATAAAGGGAATTCCCATTTGTGGATTGCACGCGCGCCATGTTGCACAGGTGTCGTGACAGTGGCTAGCGACATAATGTTTCGGGCTTTTGCGTAAGACAGAATCCGAAGGGTCTGTAGGACTAGTTACAGATATTGGCCCGCGCGCATCAAAAACAAGGGTGGACGCGAAACCTTCATGCTGAACCGTCCTTCTGTCTGTAGGAGCGAGCTTGCTCGCGAAGATCGCCAACGATAACGCGGGCATCCTGGATGAGACGCGTTGTCTGAGGGTTTTTCGCGAGCAAGCTCGCTCCTACAGGGGGAAGGGGTCAGCGTGTCAGACCGCTTCGAGCTTCGCGTAACCCATCATCAGCCACTTGCTGCCCTCGGCGAAGTTCACCTGCACCCGTGCCTGGGCGCCGGCGCCTTCGAAGTTGAGGATCACCCCTTCGCCGAAGATCGCATGCTTGACCTGCTGGCCAAGGCTGAACGGGGTTTCCGGGATCTCGGAACCGGCAAACAGGCTGCTGGAGTTCTGCTGCTGGCCGCCGCCGAACGGGCGACTGACGCTGTTGGACAGGCGCACTTCCTGGATCAGCCCCTTCGGCACTTCCCGCACGAAGCGCGACACCTTGTTGTAGGTCTCGCTGCCATACAAGCGACGGGTCTCGGCGTAGGTCATCACCAGGTTCTGCATCGCCCGGGTAATGCCCACATAGGCCAGGCGGCGTTCTTCCTCAAGGCGGCCGGGCTCTTCCAGGCTCATCTTGTGGGGGAACAGGCCTTCTTCCATGCCCACCAGGAACACATACGGGAACTCCAGGCCCTTGGCGCTGTGCAAGGTCATCAGCTGGATGCTGTCTTCATGCTCATCGGCCTGGGTATCACCGGCTTCCAGCGACGCATGGCCGAGGAACGCGGCGAGCGGGGTCAGTTCTTCATCGGCCTCGGTGTTTTCAAACGCGCGGGCGGCGCTGACCAGTTCCTCAAGGTTTTCCACCCGGGCCTGGCCTTTCTCGCCTTTTTCCGCTTCGTGATAGGCAATCAGCCCGGACTGCTCGATCACGGTCTGGGTCATCAAATGCAGGGGCATGTCCGCGCACTTGGCCGTCAGGTTCTCGATCAGCTCGACAAACACACCCAACGCCCCGGCAGCACGGCCGGTCAGGCCTTTATTGGCGATCAGCAAGCGCATGGCTTCCCACATCGACACATCGGCGTGGCGCGCATGGTCGCGAATCGCTTCAACGGTTTTTTCGCCGATGCCGCGGGCCGGGATATTGATCACCCGCTCCAGCGCCGCATCGTTGCCGCGACCTTCCAGCAAACGCAGGTAGGCCATGGCGTTCTTGATTTCGGCGCGCTCGAAGAAGCGCTGGCCGCCGTAAATACGGTACGGGATGCGCTCGCGCAGCAAGGCTTCTTCCAGCACCCGCGATTGGGCGTTGGAACGGTACAGAATCGCGATGTCGCTGCGCGCCAGGCCGGTTTTCAATGCGCTTTCGATGGTTTCCACCACGTAGCGCGCTTCGTCGTGCTCGTTGAACGCCGCGTACAGGTTGATCGCTTCGCCTTCGCCGCCGTCGGTCCACAGCTCTTTGCCCAGGCGCCCGGTGTTATTGGCGATCAAGGCGTTGGCGGCCTTGAGGATCCCGGCGGTGGAGCGGTAGTTCTGCTCCAGGCGGATGGTGACCGCGTCCGGGAAGTCTTCGGAATACTGGTAGATGTTCTCGATTTTCGCGCCGCGCCAGCCGTAGATCGACTGGTCGTCGTCGCCCACCACCATCAGGCTGTCGCCGCCCTTGGCCAGCAGGCGCAACCAGGCGTACTGCACGGCGTTGGTGTCCTGGAACTCGTCGACCAGGATGTGCCGGAAGCGTTTCTGGTAATGGGCCAGCAGGCCGGGGTTATCGCGCCACAGGTCGAGGGCGCGCAGCAGCAGCTCGGAGAAGTCGATCACGCCGGCGCGCACGCAGGCCGCTTCGTAGGCTTCATAAATGCTGCGCATGGTGGCCAGGAACAAATCGCCGCTGGCCTGGATATGTTGCGGGCGCAGGCCTTCGTCTTTCTGGCCATTGATGAACCACTGGGCCTGGCGCGCCGGCCAACGCTGTTCGTCGAGGCCCAGCTCGCGGATCACGCGCTTGACCAGGCGTTGCTGGTCATCGCTGTCGAGGATCTGGAAGGTCTGGGCCAGGCCCGCCTCCTGCCAATGCGCCCGCAGCAGGCGGTGCGCCAGGCCGTGGAAGGTGCCCACCCACATGCCGGCCGGGCTGATGCCCATCAACTGCTCGATGCGGTGGCGCATCTCGGCAGCGGCCTTGTTGGTGAAGGTCACCGACAGGATCGAATGCGGGGACGCGTTCTCGACCTGGATCAACCAGGCGATACGGTGTACCAGCACTCGGGTTTTACCGGAGCCAGCACCGGCCAGGACCAACTGACGGCCAACGGGGGCCGCTACGGCCTGGCGTTGGGCATCGTTGAGGGAATTCAGCAAAAGGGAGAGATCATCGCGCATCGGCGCATTCTATGGCCCGCGGGGGAGTGGGGCAAATCCCATTGGCGGATGGCCGACGGAAAACCTGCGGCGCGTGCCGGGGCGGGCACGCGTTCCGGCGGGGCTGATGACTGGTTGGTCATGGGCCACAGGCCGCGCCGCGTCTCGCTCAAGCCGTCTGGCCCCGAGGTTTGCGCGGTACGCCTCGCTGGTTTTTATGACGCGCAGCAGTTTGGCCCGAGCGCTTGCTTGTGTATGCTCCGTCGACGTTTCGGGCTCACCATTATAAGAACACTGCCTATGACCCTCAGCACCGACCTGTTTAGCCCCATGGCGGCGCCCGCGCAGGTTATCCGAAAACACTACGCTACCGAGATGGCGGTCGAACGCACGCGTCTGCTCTACCAGGGTTCGCTGCTGCCGACCTTATTGATGCTGGTCAACGGCCTGGTCTGCGCCTGGTTGATCTGGAACCCCAAACATTACCTGCTCGACAGCATCTGGCTGGTCTGGCTGCTGGCGCTGGTCGCGCTGCGCGTGATCCAGGTGGCCGCCTTCGACTCGGCGATGCCCAGCCGCCAGGCCCAACCGATCTGGCGGCGCATGTTCATGCTCGGCTCGGCGGTCAGCGGCCTGACCCTGGCCATCGCCGCCATCGCCCTGGTGCCGGCAGACAGCTTTATGCAGCAAGCCTGGGTGTTCGGCCTGATCGGCGCGGCGACGTTGTCCGCCAGCGTTGCCTATGCGGTGAGCCTGCCGGCGTTCCTGTCATTCGCGCTGCCGTGCCTGGTGCCGGCCATTGTCTATCTCTTCTGGAACGGCGCCGCGCAGCAACAGGGTTGGGGTGTACTCGGCCTGATCCTGCTGGCGTCCTTGAGTGTGGTGGCGTGGCAGGTCAACCGCCTGATCCAGCACGGGCTGTTGCGGCGCTTTCAGAACCAGGCGCTGATCGAGCATCTGCAACAGGCACAGCAGCGCAGTGAACAGTTGAATCAGGAGCTGGTGCGCGAAGTCGAGCAACGCCGCCAGGTCGAGCAGGAACTGCGCGAAGCGCAAATCGGCCTGCAGGACCGCGTGGCGCAACGCAGCCAGGAACTGGACGCCGCCAGCCTGGCCCTGAATAAAAGCGAAGCGCGCCTGGCGATGGCTCTGCAAGCCAGCGAACTGGGCCTGTGGGACTGGAATCTGCAAACCGACGAGGTCCACCACACCCAGCTCAAGGAACTGTTCGGCCTGGAGCCCGAGTTCGTCACGGCGATGCTCAGCCACCTCAAACCGCGCCTGCACCCCGACGACTTGCCGCTGCTCAAGCGTGCCCTGGTGGAGCATCTCAAGGGCCGCAGCGAGGACTATCTGGTGGAATACCGGGTGCGCCATGGCGATGGCCACTGGGTGTGGATCGAAGACCGCGGCCGCGCCGTGGAGCGTGCGCCCAGCGGTCGCGTCACGCGCATGCTCGGCACGCGCCGCGACATCAGCGCAAGCAAGGCGCTGGAGGAACAGCAACGCCTGGCCTCGACCGTATTCGAAGCGGCCAGCGAAGGTATTGTGATCCTCGACCCGGACTACGCGCTGCTCGCCGTCAACCAGGCCTTCAGTCGCGTCACCGGCTTTGATATCGACGACATGCTCGGGCGCAATGTGGTGGAGTTGCCGTGCAGCCGCGACGCCCGGCGGCACTTTCCGCTGATCCGCCAGGCGCTGCTCAGTCACGGTACCTGGCAGGGCGAGTTGGTGGAAACGCGCAAGAACGGCGAGTTGTACCCGCAGTGGCTGCAACTGAACGTGGTGCGCGATATTCGAGGAAACGTCAGCCATATCGTAGGCTTCTTCGCCGATCTCTCGGCGCGGCGCGAATCCGAGGAGCGCATGCGCTACCTCACGCACTATGACGAGTTGACCGGCCTGGCCAACCGCTCGCTGTTTCGCGAGCGGCTGCGCGAAGCGCATCAGCGGGTGCGCCAGGGCGGGCGCAGCCTGGCGTTGCTGCATATCAACCTGGACCGTTTCAAGTTGCTCAACGACAGCCTGGGCCATGACGTCGCCGACCAATTGCTGCAAAAAATGGCGCGACGTTTGATCAATGCCCTGCCTGAGGCCGACACCATCGCGCGTTTGTCCGGGGATGAGTTCGCCGTGCTTTTCGATGCCTACGGCAACCTCTCAAGCCTGGCGCGGGTGGCCACGCGCCTGCTGGCCAAGTTGCGCGTGCCGGTGACGGTGGAAGGGCATGAATTGGTGGTCAGCGCCTCGATGGGCGTCAGCCTGCTTCCGGATAATGCGCGGGAAATTTCGGCGTTGGTCAGCCAGGCGAACATGGCCATGCAACACGCCAAACACCTGGGCGGGAATAATTTCCAGTTCTACACCGACAGCCTGCAAGCCAGCACCCTGGAGCGTTTGCAGCTGGAAAACCAGCTGCGCAAGGCCATCGACGAGCGCCAGCTGTCGGTGTTCTACCAACCGAAATTGTGCCTGGCCAGCGGCAAACTGAACGCCGCCGAGGCGTTGATTCGTTGGGAGCATCCGCAGTGGGGCACGGTGCCGCCAAGCGACTTCATCGGCCTGGCCGAAGAAACCGGCCTGATCGTGCCGTTGGGCGAATTCGTCCTGCGCCAGGCCTGCTGGCAGGCTTGTGAGTGGCAGCGTCAGGGGCTGGCGCCGATACGTGTGTCGGTGAACCTGTCGGTGCATCAACTGCGTCAAGGCAAGCTGGTCAGCCTGGTGCGCCAGGTGCTGGAAGAAACCGGCCTGGACCCGCAATACCTGGAGCTGGAGCTGACCGAAAGCCAGCTGCTCGACAGTGTCGAGCACATCATCGCCACCTTCCAGCAACTGCGCGACCTGGGGGTGAAGTTGGCCATCGACGATTTCGGCACCGGCTATTCGTCCCTCAGTTACCTCAAGCGCATTCCCGTGGACTACGTGAAGATCGACCAGACCTTCATCCGCGGCCTCGGCCAGGGGCGGGAAGACGCGGCCATTACCCGTGCGATCATCGCCATGGCCCACGGTTTGGCGCTCAAGGTGGTGGCCGAAGGCGTGGAAGATCAGCAGCAGCTGGATTTCCTGCGCCGGGAGCGTTGCGATGAGGTGCAGGGCTACTTGATCAGCCGGCCGATGAAGGCCGAAGGGCTGGCAGATTTGTTACGGAAGAATGCGGATTTTTCCTAGAGGCGTGCCTTCAGCCTTTGTGGCTACAACTTGGCTGCCCTTAGATTCAAAGGGCAGCAGGGCGATTTAGTGATGCATCGGACGGGCAAAACGGCAATTCTTGTAGTATAACTACAAGCTTGCTACATCCCTGGCGTCTGCCAATAACAAGAGTCCTGTCCTTTGAACCTGTTGCAACATATCGCCCAGTCGCGCCACCTGTTACGCAAATCGGAACTCAAGGTTGCCGACCACGTGCTGCTTGACCCTGCGGCCGTAATGCACAGTTCCATGGCCGACCTGGCCCACAGCGTGGGCATCAGTGAGCCGACCATCGTGCGCTTCTGCCGTGCCATCGGTTGTTCCGGCTTCCAGGACCTGAAACTCAAGCTGGCCCAAAGCCTGGCCGCCGGCGCGAGCTTCGGGCAGTTTGCGATTCACGAAGACGATTCCGTCGCCGACTACAGCCTCAAGATCTTCGACACCACGCTGCACACCCTGATGGAAGTGCGCGAGAAGCTCGACCCGGTGGCGCTGCAAAAGGCCGTGACGGCGATGTCCCAGGCCCAGCGTGTCGAGTTCTACGGGTTTGGCGCGTCGGGTGCGGTGGCGGCCGATGCCCAGCACAAATTCTTCAGACTGCTGCTTACGGCGGCGGCCTACAGCGACCCGCACATGCAGGCGATGTCGGCCGTGACGTTGAAGCCGACCGACGTGGCCATCTGTATTTCCCAGTCCGGCCGCTCCAAGGACTTGCTGATCACCGCCAACCTGGTGCGTGAAAGCGGCGCCACGCTGATCACTCTGTGCCCGAGCCAGACGCCGTTGGCGGAACTGTCCACGGTCAACCTGGCGATCGATGTCCACGAAGACACCGAAATCTACACCCCGTTGACCTCGCGCATCGCCCACCTGGTGGTGATCGACGTGCTGGCGATGGGCGTGGCCATGGCGCGCGGGCCGAGCCTGGTCAACCACCTCAAGAGCGTCAAGCGCAGCCTGCGCAGCCTTCGTCTGTCGCCCAAGTCCGTCAAAGCCCTCGACGACTGAGCGCGATACAGCGATCCAAATGTGGGAGGGGGCTTGCTCCCGATAGCGGTGGTTCAGTCGCATATGCATCGACTGACACTCTGCTATCGGGAGCAAGCCCCCTCCCACATGTGCATGTCTCACCTGTCCAGAAGATTCATCGTCCTGTCATCCCCGCGCCGCCAAACCGTCATCCCTCGCGCCCATTCTGAACTCCCCGCACTCGCATTGGGAGACTCCAAATGGCCCGGCCCTACGAAGATAGCAACAGCTCCGTCAAGACCCGTCGTCAGCAGGAAGACCAGCGCCGCATGGCGTTCCGTCGCGCAATCGAAGACCGCTGTGATCAACGCCAATTGCTGCAAAGCATCACGGACTACCCGGAACTGCACTGGCAGGCACCCGCGGCTGCCCAGCGAAGCGCTCAGCCAGCGCGCTGATTTGCACCCGCTCGCTGCGGATAAAGCCCAGGAACGCATGGGCCACCGGTGACAGGCGCTTGGCCTTGGCCTGCACCAGGCACCAACTGCGGTACAGCGGCAGCTCTTCCACCGGCAGCTCCTTGAGCCCGCCGGTGGCCAGTTCCAGGTTCAGGGCGTGGCGTGTCAACAAGGCCACGCCCAACCCGGCCAACACGCATTCACGCTGCGCCTCGGCCGAGGCGACTTCCACCGTCTGGCTGAAGTGAACGCGTTTTTCCTTGAAGTACTCCTCGCAAGCCAGCCGCGTGCCGGAACCCGGTTCGCGCAGTAACAGCGTGTAAGGCTCCAGGTCGCGCAGGCGCAGCGCTCCTTGCTGGCTCAAGGGGTGGTCGGGCAGCGCCACGGCGACGATCGGGTTGTTGAGGAACGGCAGGAATTCGAGGCCCATGTCTTGGGGCACCATGGACATGATCACCAAGTCGTCACGGTTGTCCGACAGCCGGCGGATCACCTGGGCGCGGTTGACCACCGTCAGATGCAATTGCACCTCCGGATGCTGGCGCTTGAACGCGGCAAACAGGTGCGGCACGAAGTACTTGGCGCTGGACTCTACCGCCAGTTTCAGTTGGCCTTGCAGCGAGCCCTGCATGTCCGACAGCTGCATATCGAGGTTTTCCAGGCGTCCGAAAATATCGCGACTGGCCCGTTGCAGCGCTTCGGCCGCCTCGGTCATGTAAAGTTTCTTACCGACATAGTCGAACAACGGCTGGCCGATCAGCTCTTCCAGCTGACGAATTTGCAGGCTGACGGCCGGCTGGGTGAGGGACATTTCCTCGGCCGCCCGGCTGTAGGAGCGCAAATCACACACCTCATTGAAGATCTGCAGTTGACGTAATGTCAGTCTCATCAATGACTTACGCATTTTTTCAAGCCTCTTGGCGGCGTCCGGTCCGCAAACTATAAGTCTTTACTTATGCATGACCCAATAATTATTGATTTTTGTTAATCCCTCAGCAGGCTTAGTGTGTGCCTCGCGACTGGCTTGAAACATTTAGTCACGCGCCGACCCGAGTCTAGCGGGTCGAAGAACGCAGCAATCGGCTCAAGGGAATTTCCAAGTGATAAAAAAGATCCTGATCGCCAACCGTGGTGAAATTGCCGTGCGAATCGTGCGTGCCTGCGCCGAGATGGGCATTCGCTCGGTCGCGGTCTATTCCGACGCCGACCGCCACGCGTTGCACGTCAAGCGTGCCGACGAGGCCCACAGCATCGGGGCCGAGCCCCTTGCCGGTTACCTGAACCCGCGCAAGCTGGTGAACCTGGCCGTGGAAACCGGTTGCGATGCGTTGCATCCCGGTTACGGTTTCCTCTCGGAAAACGCGGAACTGGCGGACATTTGCGCCGAACGTGGGATTAAATTCATCGGCCCATCCGCGGAAGTGATTCGCCGCATGGGCGACAAGACCGAAGCGCGCCGCAGCATGATCAAGGCCGGCGTACCGGTCACCCCCGGCACCGAAGGCAACGTCGCCGACATCGCCGAAGCCCTCACCGAAGGCGACCGCATCGGTTACCCGGTGATGCTCAAGGCCACCTCCGGTGGCGGCGGTCGCGGCATTCGTCGTTGCAACAGCCGTGAAGAACTCGAACAAGCCTTCCCCCGCGTGATCTCCGAAGCCACCAAGGCCTTCGGTTCGGCGGAAGTGTTCCTGGAAAAATGCATCGTCAACCCCAAGCACATCGAAGCGCAGATCCTCGGTGACAGCTTTGGCAACGTGGTGCATCTGTTCGAGCGCGATTGCTCGATCCAGCGCCGTAACCAGAAGCTCATCGAAATCGCCCCGAGCCCGCAACTGACCCCTGAACAGCGCGCCTACATCGGCGACCTGTCGGTGCGCGCAGCCAAGGCCGTGGGTTACGAAAACGCTGGCACCGTGGAGTTCCTGCTCGCCGAGGGCGAGGTGTACTTCATGGAGATGAACACCCGGGTGCAGGTGGAACACACGATCACCGAAGAAATCACCGGGATCGACATCGTTCGCGAGCAGATCCGCATCGCCTCGGGCCTGCCGCTCTCGGTGAAGCAGGAAGACATCCAGCACCGTGGTTTTGCGTTGCAGTTCCGGATCAACGCTGAAGACCCGAAGAACAACTTCCTGCCCAGCTTCGGCAAGATCACCCGCTATTACGCGCCCGGCGGCCCCGGCGTGCGTACCGACACGGCGATCTACACCGGCTACACCATCCCGCCGTTCTACGATTCCATGTGCCTGAAACTGGTGGTGTGGGCGTTGACCTGGGAAGAAGCCATGGACCGCGGCCTGCGTGCCCTGGATGACATGCGCCTGCAAGGCGTGAAGACCACCGCCGCCTACTACCAGGAAATCCTGCGCAACCCGGAATTCCGCAGCGGCCAGTTCAACACCAGTTTTGTGGAAAGCCACCCTGAGCTGACCAACTACTCGATCAAGCGCAAACCCGAAGAGCTGGCCCTGGCCATCGCCGCCGCCATCGCCGCCCACGCAGGCCTGTGAGGAATATAACAATGAGCAAGAAGATCTTTGTCACCGACACCATCCTGCGCGACGCTCACCAATCGTTGCTGGCCACCCGCATGCGTACCGACGACATGCTGCCGATCTGCGACAAGCTCGACAAAGTCGGCTACTGGTCCCTGGAAGTCTGGGGCGGCGCGACCTTCGACGCCTGCGTGCGCTTTTTGAAAGAAGACCCGTGGGAGCGTCTGCGCAAATTGCGCGCTGCGTTGCCTAACACCCGCCTGCAAATGCTGCTGCGCGGCCAGAACCTGTTGGGCTATCGCCACTACAGCGACGACGTGGTCAAAGCCTTCGTCGCCAAGGCCGCCGTCAACGGTATCGACGTGTTCCGCATCTTCGACGCGATGAACGACGTGCGTAACCTGCGCGTGGCCATCGAAGCGGTCAAGGCCGCCGGCAAACACGCCCAGGGCACCATCGCCTACACCACCAGCCCGGTACACACCATCGACGCGTTTGTGGCCCAGGCCAAGCAAATGGAGTCCATGGGCTGCGACTCGGTGGCGATCAAGGACATGGCCGGCCTGCTCACGCCATACGCCACCGGCGAGCTGGTCAAGGCACTGAAAGCCGAGCAGAGCCTGCCGGTGTTCATCCACTCGCATGACACGGCGGGTTTGGCAGCGATGTGCCAACTCAAGGCCATCGAAAACGGTGCCGAGCACATCGATACCGCGATCTCCAGCTTCGCCTGGGGCACCAGCCACCCGGGCACCGAGTCGATGGTCGCCGCCCTTAAAGGTAGCGAATTCGACACCGGCCTCGACCTGGAACTGCTGCAGGAAATCGGCCTGTACTTCTACGCCGTGCGTAAGAAGTATCACCAGTTCGAAAGCGAATTCACCGCGGTCGACACGCGCGTGCAAGTCAACCAAGTGCCGGGCGGGATGATTTCCAACCTGGCCAACCAGCTCAAAGAGCAGGGCGCACTCAACCGCATGGGCGAAGTGCTGGCTGAAATTCCGCGGGTGCGTGAAGACTTGGGCTTCCCGCCGCTGGTCACCCCGACCTCGCAGATCGTCGGCACCCAGGCGTTCTTCAACGTGCTGGCCGGCGAGCGCTACAAGACCATCACCAACGAAGTGAAGCTCTACCTGCAAGGCGGCTACGGCAAAGCGCCGGGCACGGTGAACGGGCAACTGCGTCGCCAGGCCATCGGCAGCGAAGACGTGATCGACGTGCGCCCGGCCGACCTGCTCAAGCCGGAAATGAACAAGCTGCGCGGCGAAATCGGTGCGTTGGCCAAATCTGAAGAAGACGTGCTGACCTACGCCATGTTCCCGGACATTGGCCGCAAGTTCCTCGAAGAGCGCGACGCCGGCACCCTGACTCCGGAAGTGTTGCTGCCGATCCCGGAAGCCGGCGGCGTGGCCCGTGCGGGTGGCGAAGGCGTACCGACCGAGTTCGTCATCGACGTCCACGGCGAAAGCTACCGCGTCGACATCACCGGTGTTGGCGTGAAAGCTGAAGGCAAGCGTCACTTCTACCTGTCCATCGACGGCATGCCCGAAGAAGTGGTGTTCGAACCGCTCAACGAGTTCGTCGGCGGTGGCGGCAGCAAGCGCAAGCAAGCCACCGAGCCAGGCCATGTGAGCACCACGATGCCGGGCAATATCGTCGACGTGCTGGTCAAGCCAGGCGACGTCGTCAAGGCCGGCCAGGCGGTGCTGATCACCGAAGCAATGAAGATGGAAACCGAAGTGCAGGCCGCGATTGCCGGCAAGGTGACCGCCGTTCATGTAGCCAAGGGCGACCGGGTGAACCCTGGCGAAATCCTGATTGAAATCGAAGGCTGATCCAGCCTTCGACACTACCGTTTAATCCTCGGGGGAGCAGGTGCTCCCCTTTTTTTTCGCCCGTAATTTGGCCGGCGCGCGCAGCGTGGGGTCAGAACCGCATTTGCCATTGGCCCATCAGGCCCTGGTTGCGGCTATGGTTGCCTGTTTCGCTGGCGTAGGTCAGGCCCACGGTGTGTTGCGGCGAGAGTGCGAGGTCCAGGCCGGCTCGGACGTTCAGGCTGTCGCGGTCCAGCGACGTGCCCTGGACAGTGAAGCTGTCAATCAGCCCCGGCGCAGCGCGAAAGGATTGACTGACCCGGCTGTCGACGTCGCCGTACAGGTGTTTCCAACTGGCGCTGAGGTGGGGGGTCAGACTCATCTGGTTATCGAACCGATACAGCGACGCCAGGCGAAGACCGAAGGTGCTGCTCAGGTTCTGTTGGTTTTGCGAGCCGACGTTCAGCGCGGTCAGGCCACCCCGCTCCTTGAAACCGTCGCGGTGATAGCGCTGGTAACCGAGGCCGGCGAAGGGTTCCACGCTCAAATCCGCAGTGCCCAATTGGTAGCCCATTTCGGAGAAGACGGTTTGGCTGTTGGCGTTGTAATTGGCCCTGAGCTGCTCGGTGTAATCGAGCAACTTGACGCTGCGCTTGTTCTGCCCGTCATGGCTGCTGTAGATCGCTCCCAGGCGCAGGGCCAACGGGCCGTCCTGCCGCACGGCATAGCTGCCCAGGTGCCAGCTGTCGAGGTCGGCGGAAAAACGCGCGGCGTCGAGGTGGCTGCTGGATTTGGCGCCCATCACGCCGACACGCCAGGCGTGGTCCAGCGCCCAATCGGCCCCCAGCAACAGGCCTTGGGTGCCATGTTTCAGACCGGCGCTGCCACCTTTATTGTCGAGCGTGCCGTCGTTGCCCAGGCTTTGCACCCAGAAGTGGCCAGCGTCGTCGGCGGGCAGGGTGCGCAGGATCGACAACAGTTGGCTGCTCAGTTGCTGCGTGGTGTTCTGGGTCGCGGCGGCGAGGTTGGCGTTCTGGCTGGCAGCCAATTGCTCAAGGGCCGCGCCGATGCCGCCGGGCTGCTTGTCCAGCGCGTCGGCGAATTTTTCCAGGGCTTTGATCTGTTCGGAGGTCAGTTCGCCGGACTCCAGCAACTGAACCAGCGCAGGTTCCAGGGCCTTGGCGAGCTGCAGGCCATTGTGCGTGGTGGCGCGCTGAGTGAGGTAGCCGTCGATGGGTTCGGCTTTTTCAGACGCTGCGTCGGCCCACTCATTATCAAGCGCCTCATAGGGTTGGAAATGGTACGGCCGGTATTCGATATCGCCCCGCGCCTGGGCGTGTTGAAGGCTGGCGGCGCTGATCGCAAGCGCCATGACAAGTGCAAATCGTGGGGGTGTAAAGGGCATGTGATCCCAACCTCTGATGAATGAGGCCGGAAATTTAGCGAGATGGCGGGGCGATAACTGTCAGGCTATCGACCCCTGGTTTGCGGGAGTTGTCTGTAGTGCGGTGCGATTAAAAACGCATCTGACTGAGTCCTCACCCCCGTCGCACATACCCCTTGCCGTAATGCCGCTCCATACGCGCCTGGATCAGTTCCAGGCCGAGGGACATCACCCAGTAGATGATCGCCGCCGTGGTGAGCATTTCGATGTAGCGATAGCTGGAGCGGCCGTAGGATTGCGCGAGGAACATCACTTCCCACACGCCCATCACCGAGATCAGGGAGGAGTCCTTGAGCATCGAGATGAACTGGTTGGTGGCGGGCGGGACGATGGTACGCATGGCCTGGGGCAGGGTGACGTGCCAGAAGATCGCACTGTCGCGCATGCCCAGGGCCAGGGCGGCTTCCCGTTGGCCGTGGGGCACGCCGAGGATGCCGGCGCGGAAGATTTCGCTCAGGTAGGCGCCGTAGTTCAGCGACAGCGCGATGATCCCGGCGACGATGGCCCCCGGCACCAGGCCCAGTTGCGGCAGGCCCAGGTAGATCAGCAGGATCTGGATCAGCAGCGGTGTGCCACGGAAGAATGAGGCATAGAAACTCGCGACGCCAAAGGCTACCGCGCTTTTCGACAGGCGCCCCAGGGCGGTGATAAAGCCCAGTATCGATGACGCCACGATCGAGCACAGGCACAGGAACACCGTCAGCGCCGCGCCTTGCAGAAACCCGTTGGGCGCCAGATGCACGCCGACCAGATTGGGCAGCTTGTCGAGGATGATCGAGAACTTCAGGTCAAAGCTCAGGAAGAAGCTGGCGAACAGGCAGAACAGCGCGGCCCAGGTCAGGTACAGGCGCGTGCGAAAACCGAAGAATCGTTGTAGCCGCGACGCGCTGATCGGTGGTTTGGGTGGGGTGGGGAACGCGGTCATTGGCTGATGTCGGCGCCGATCCATTTTTGCGACAGCTTGCTCAAGGTGCCGTCCTGCTTCAACTGCGCGAAGACTTCACGCACTTTGCTGTCCCACTGCGGGTCGCCTTTTTCGATGGCCACCGAGTTGGGCTCGGCGTACAGCGCTTCGCCGGCCAGCTTGAAGCGCTTGTCCTGGCTCAGGCGCGGTTGGGCGGTGACCAGGTTGGTGAGGATCGCATCCAGGCGCACGCCGGCGCCCAGGCCCAGGTCCTGGAAGGCCACGTTGTCGGTGTCGTAGGGGGCAATCTGCACGTTCTCGAACGGGTATTGCAGTTGGGTGTCTTCGGCGCCTTCGATCACCAGGTTTTTGTTCAGGTAGCTCTCGTAGCTGGAGGCGCTGGTGAGGCCGACTTTCTTGCCGCTCAGGTCCTTGGCGCCGTGGATGCGCTCATCCTTGGCATTGACCACGATCACCGCAGGCGAGGCGTAGTACTCCACGGGGAAGTCGAACACTTCGGCGCGGGCCTTGCTTGGGGTCATCGAGCAGATGCAGATGTCGTAGCGCCCGCTCCAGCGGCCGGCGGCGATCACGTCCCAGGACGGGGTTTCCAGGCGCAGTTTGACCCCCAGTTTTTGCGCGACGGCCTTGGCCACGTCGACGTCGAAACCGTCGAGCTGGTTCTGCTCGTTGAGGAACGAGAAAGGCGGATAGCTTTCCATCAGCACGCCGACCAATTCGTGGTTTTGCTCAACCCGGTCCAGGGTTGCACCGCCGAAGGCTTGGGTGGAGGCAGCCAGCATGGTCAGGCCCAGGGCCAGTAGCGGTTTGAGTTTCAAGAGAGGCACCCGAATAAAAAAGAAGTTGTTATGAAGCGAATTTACCGTATTAAATAGTTATAAGAGCGACTCTCATAGTGAGTTATTTTCATAAGCTTATGAGTAAAAAGCATATGGCCGCAGTACGCACAGTAATTCTCGATGGTGGCATGGGCCGCGAACTGCAACGCCGCGGCGCGCCGTTCCGACAGCCGGAGTGGTCGGCGCTGGCGTTGAGCGAAGCGCCGCAGGCGGTGGAAGCGGTACACGCGGCTTACATCCAGGCCGGTGCCGACGTGATCACCAGCAACAGCTATGCCGTCGTACCGTTTCATATCGGCGAAGCGCGGTTTGCCGCCGAGGGCCAGGCCCTGGCGGCGTTGGCCGGTGAATTGGCGCGGCGCGCGGTGGTGGCGTCCGGCCAAGCAGTGCGCGTGGCCGGCTCCCTGCCGCCGCTGTTCGGCTCGTATCGGCCCGACCTGTTCGAGGCCGACCGGGTCAGCGAACTGCTGACGCCCCTGGTGAACGGCCTGGCGCCTTATGTCGACCTGTGGCTGGCGGAAACCCAGAGTTCGATCGTCGAGGCGCGGGCCATTCATGCCGGTCTGCCGGCGGACGGCAAACCGTTCTGGCTGTCGTTTACCTTGAAGGACGAAGACACCGACGAGGTGCCGCGCCTGCGTTCCGGCGAGCCGGTGGCCGAGGCGGCCGAAGCGGCTGCGCAACTGGGCGTGCAGGTGTTGTTGTTCAACTGCAGCCAGCCGGAGGTGATCGGCGCGGCGATTGACGCGGCCCGCCAGACCTTCGAGCGCCTGGGGGTGGCGATCCAGATCGGCGCCTATGCCAACGCCTTCCCGCCACAGCCCAAGGAGGCCACGGCCAACGACGGCCTCGACCCGTTGCGCGACGACCTCGACCCGCCGGGCTACCTGCAATGGGCTGCCGATTGGCAGAAGCGCGGCGCCAGCCATTTGGGCGGTTGCTGCGGGATCGGACCGGAGCATATTGCGGTGTTGGCCGAGCAGCTTGCCGACTGACACCCAGTGCGGATTGCACTGAGGATCGAGTGTGGGAGGGGGCTTGCTCCCGTGGCGGCCTGTGGGCCGACCCTTCGCTCGGGTTGGAATGAGTACATATCCATTATTCAGGTGACGGCCGCTATGGGTTCCGCCCTTACGGCGGCTCACTTTTGAAAAGCGCAAAAGTAAGCAAAACGCTCTTGCCCCACCACTCGGTGCCTCGCTTAGGCTCGGCATGCCCGAACGCAGGCTTGAATCCGTGGGCCGCCGTCATGGGCCATCCCTGGCCCAGGACGGCTAACCCGGCGTCCTGCCGGGTTGCCCACGGATTCAAGCCTGCGTTCGGCCAGCGTGGTTAACGGGGCGCCTAAGATCAAAATCAAAAACAGAGCAAAAACAGAGCAACAGCAAAGCAACAGCTCGCGATACGACCGGGGTTTTCAGCGTCATCGGATGTGTAGATACCTACGCCGCGATAGCGGTAGACCAGTCGAAAATCAATCTCGACTGACCCACCGCCTCGCGGGCAAGCCCGCGCTCATATTCTGGTGCTGCGCTGTCTGTGGGATTTAGGCGCGACACTCCGCCAGGCTTTTCAATTGGCCTGAACCTGCCTGATTGGCTTCCGACAGCCAGTGCTCAAACCCTGCCCCGATCGGCGGCCATTCCGAGTCCAGAATCGAATACCACGCCGTGTCCCGGTTCTGCCCCTTGACCACCATGTGCTGGCGGAACACCCCTTCAAAACTGAACCCCAGGCGCTCGGCGGCGTATTTGGAGCGGGCATTGCCGTTATTGCATTTCCATTCCAGGCGGCGGTAGCCCAGTTCGAAAGCATGCTTGGCCAACAGATACACGGCCTCGGTGCTTTTCGGCGAGCGCTGCATTGGCGCGCCGAAGGTGACGTGGCCGATTTCGATGCGCCCGTGGGCCGGGACGATGGACATCAGGCTGAGGATGCCCTGCACATCGCCGCTGGCGCGGTCGATCACGCTGAAGAAATACGGCTCGTTGTGCTGGGCATGGTTATTCAGCCAGGCATCGAACGCGGTGCGGTCGCTGAACGGGCCATACGGCAAATAGTCCCACAGCTTGGGGTCGGCGCCGGGGCCTTCGAGGGCTTGCCACAGACCGTCGGCGTGGCGCGCCGGGTCGAGTTTTTCCAGGCGGATGAAACGCCCTTCGAGCAGTTGGACCGTGGGCGCCGGGGCGCCTTGCCAGTCGGCGAGAGAGGTGGACATGCTGCGCTCCTTAAAGACCTTTGCAAAATTGGATGAAACCAGGGCGTTCGGCGATGCGTTCGTACAGTTGGATCGCGGTGGCATTGGTCTCGTGGGTCAGCCAATGGACCTCGCAGCAGCCGTCGGCTTTGGCCGTGGCATAGACGTGTTCGATCAATTTGCGGCCCACGCCGCCGCCGCGCTGGGCCGGCGCCACCAGCAGGTCTTGCAGGTAGCAGGAGTTTTCAATGCTCCAGTTGGAGCGATGGTAGATGAAGTTGACCATGCCTACCGCTTTGCCGTCCTGCCAGGCGAGCGCGGAGTGGGTCGGCTCATGGGCGTCGATCAGGCGTTGCCAGGTGCTCTGGGTGACGGCGTCTGGCAGTTCGGTGTTGTAGAACTGCAAGTACGCGTGCCACAGCGCCAGCCAGGCGGCGTGGTCTGCGGCGGTGACGGGGCGGATGTCGATCGGGCTCATTCTGGGGCTCCTTGGGGAATGAAACGGGCGAGGGTCTGGTCGCGCACGTCGAGGCTGGCGGCCAGCCCCTCGCGCACGCCCTGGATGTCGGCGGCACTGCGGTTCTGGCTGAGTTTGCGTTTGCCGATCAGGCGTTCGATGGGCAAGGCGAAACCGACGATGGCCTTGAGCATGCCTTCAATGTAGTCGGCCGGGGCGTCGCTGACCTTCCAGGGCTGGGCGCGGCGGCCTTCGTGGCGGTCGGTGAGGGCGCTGACCACGCCGAGCAGGCGCTCGGCGTCGGTAAACACGTCGGCCGTGCCGTAGGCATGCACGGCCAGGTAATTCCAGGTGGGTACCACTTTGCCGTGCTCGGCCTTGCTCGGGTAAAACGCCGGGCTGACATAGGCGTCGGCCCCGGCAAAGATCACCAGCGCTTCGCCGCCGTTCTGCAGGTCGTGCCACTGCGGGTTGGCCTTGGCCATGTGGCCGTAGAGCGTACCGTTCGGGCCTTCGTTGGGGTTGAGCAGCAGTGGCAGGTGGCTGGCCAGCAGGCCGTGTTCACCCACGGTCACCACCTGCGCCAGGCGCGTGTGCTGGATCAGTTGCTGCAGTTCGGGCAAATCGTCGAGGGCAAAGGCGCGTGGTGTGTACATAAAAGTATTCCTTGGCGAATGCCTGCATCCTAGGCAGGCTAATGGTTCGTTGTAAGAGCCATCTATGACCCATTTCATGGGTCCAATTCCGGAGCCTGCCCAATGTCGTCCCTTGCGCCGCCGTTGTCGTTCAACCCTGCGGGAATCGAGCTGGATCGTCGTCAGGGGCTGACCCGCCAGCTGTACGAAGCCTTGCGCCAACGCGTGCTGGACGGGCGACTGGCCGGCGGCACGCGTTTGCCCGCCACGCGCGACCTGGCGGCGGCGTTGTCGATTTCGCGCAACAGCGTGGTGCGTGCCTACGATCAGCTGTATGCCGAGGGCTTTACGCAAAGCCGGGTCGGCGACGGGACGTATGTCGCCCAACTGCCCAGTTCAAAAAAACTATCCACAAAACTGTCCACAGGGTTTTCAACAGGCTTATCCCCAGCCTTATCCACAATCGAGCTGAAAAACGCCGATATTTCGAGCGAAAAAGTTATCCACAGCGCGGCGCTGGAGCGCCTCGAAAACAACCATTTGCCCTTGCCGCCCACGGGGCCTCCACGGGCATTTCGGGTGGGGGTTCCGGCCTTCGACCTGTTCCCTTTTGACGTCTGGGCCAAGCTGAATGCGGCTTTTTGGCGCAAGCCGGACCTCAAGCAACTGTGCTATGGCAACCCGGCCGGGGACGAGCGCTTGCGCAGCCTGATTGCCGCCTACCTGCGCAGCTCGCGGGGCATGCAGTGTACGGCTGAGCAAATTGTGATCACCAGTGGCGCGCAGCAGGCAATCAGCCTTTGTGCACAGTTGCTGGTGAGCCCAGGTGATGGCGTGGCGATTGAAAATCCCGGCTACCGCGCCGCCGGTCATGCCTTCGCCCTGGCCGGTGCGCAGTTGCAAGGTGTGGCGGTGGACAGCGAGGGGATCGACTGCAGCGTGTTGAGCGGCCTCGACAACTGCCGCCTGGCCTATGTCACGCCGTCCCATCAGTACCCATTGGGCGTGGTCATGAGCCTGGCCCGGCGCCTGGAGTTGCTGGCCTGGGCCGAACGCAGCGGTGGCTGGGTCGTCGAGGATGACTACGACGGCGAGTACCGTTACAGCGGCGCGCCGCTGGCCCCGCTGGCGGCCCTGGATCGCAGCGGGCGGGTGTTGTATGTGGGGACGTTCGGCAAGGTCGCGTTCCCGGCGCTGCGCCTGGGTTACCTGGTGTTGCCGCCGACGCTGGTCGACGCATTCGCCCAGCGCCGCGCCGTGGACGTGCGGCACTCGGAGGTCAGCACCCAGGCGGTGATGGCGGAGTTCATGGCGGCGGGGCACTTTCAGCGGCATATCCGGCGCATGCGTCGCGCTGCGCTCAGTCGACGCAACGTCCTGTTGAACGGCTGGCCGGACGAGCTGCCGGGGGTCGGCAGCCTGCCGAACAGTGCGGCGGGCCTGCACCTCACCGTGCGGGTGGACAGCCTTGCCCGCGAACAACAACTGGTGGCGCAGGCCCGCGCGGTGGGCGTGGAGGTCAATGGCCTGAGCAGCTATTGGCTGGCGCAGGCCGGGCCACCGGACGATCAACGCGCCGGCCTGGTGCTGGGCTTCGCCGCAGTGCCCGAGGCGGCGATCCGCCAGGCGCTCGCGCGGTTGCGCCAGGCCTGGACCGGTCAGGCTGAGGGCTGAGGCTTGGCTTTCAGGAACAGCGAGCGGGCCAGATGCAGACCGATTTCACTGCGGTACACGGCGATGTCGCTCAAGGGTTCGAACCGGCCGCCCATCAGGCGCTGTTGGCGGTTTTTCAGGTGGGCGGCGGTGTAGGCTTCTTCCGGCCCGGTGAGGGTGGGGTAGTGAAAGTGTGCGTACCACAACGGACGGTTCGTGTTGACGTCCACCACCGCATACTCCTGCAGGAAACCCTTGTCGCGCCCCCTGAGTCGGGTGCGGGCGCCGACAGGCGGGTCTACCGTGACGGCGCCCTCGCGCAACAGCAATTCGACGTGCGCCGCCTCCGGTGGTCGGCGCTTGAGCACCTCGAGCTTGATCCGTTTGCCTGCCCGGTAAAGCTGGGTGATCGCCTCATCAAGGCGGCGGTTAGTCAACGCAGCTGACGGCGAGGCGCTTTCGGTCTGGTTGCTGGAGGTCAACGCCTCTTCGATATCCTGGTTGGCCCGTTGCAGTTTTTTGGCGTGCTGGTGGAAGCGCTCTTCGATTTCCACCGGCAGTTGCCGGGTTTCCTTCGCCCAGGCTTCCTTGTTGGCGATAAAGGTTTCGACCCCATCGACCAGCGCCTGACCGTCGCTGATGCTGTTTGCCAGGTTACGCGCCTGGCTGCGGGAAGCGGGCTTGGGCGTCAGCTCGCGTTCGACCCAAACCCCCGGCTCCTTCTCATGGAAGGTTGCAATCACTTTGCCGGTCAGGGGTTCCTTTACGTCGACCAGCGTCTTGCCGTCTTCGTCGGGGCTTTCACGCTCTTCGCCGACCACCATCCCCTTGAAGCGCGTCTTGATGTATTTTTTCTTCGCCCTGGGGACGGTGCGCGACGGGCCCGCGGTGGGCTCCATGGCTCTGCGTTCGCGAAGCAGGGTTGTCAGTTGTTTCTCTGCGAGCCGAGCGAACTCGTCCACTTGCTTGCGCAGGTTTTCCAGGTCGGGCTTGTTGAGGTCATTGGGAAACTCGGCCGGCAGATCCACCAGGTTCTGGTCAACCCTGGAAAACTGATCCATCAGGCTGTCCAGGGTTTCGATCAACTGCTCCGGCGGCACCATGTTGCGCGGTTGTGCGGCCTCTCTGAAACTTTGGACCGCCAGCTCCGCCACATCGACGATACGGCGCAAGGCTTCCCTGGCGTCGTCGCGTGTGGCCGATGCGCCTTCGGCCACGCACAGGAAGTGGCCCAGGGTAATCTTGAACGCCTTGAGATCATCAAGGGCATAAGCGGGCAGGTGCGGCTCATGCTGCTGGATCAGCCTGACCCCGCGCGCACCCAGGGCACGAGCCTCCTTGAAGCGTGCCTGAAGGTAGCCCAGGCGCTCCGCCATGGCGTGTGTCGCGGTATACATGTTGCGGTAGTGAACGGTGGGCAAGGCTTCTTCTTCAACGCCCTCGATGTCGAGGTGGCCCTGTATGGCTTCCAGTCGTTCGCGAAACGGGATCTGTTGTTCGCTGATGGCGGAGCGCGCCAGAAACAGCTGATGTTCCAGGTAGCCGACCATGGCGTCCTGATAGTTGGGCACCGTGTCGAGAATATTCAGGGATTTGAGCTGGGAAATCGGTACGTCGAATTCTTTGAGACGCGTATCCACCTGTTCGAGAAAGGTGGTTCTGGCCGCGGCTTTGGCGTCACCCGCCGTGCGGTCGATGGCGCCTTGCAAGGCTTCAAGACCGTGCTGGCGCTGGGCTTGCTCGCTGTCGAAGGTTGCCAGTTGCCGGCGTAAATCGGTGATTTTCGGCGGCCTGAGGGCTTCGCCTTTTTTGCGCCGGCTGCGCAGGCCGCCTGCGCGTAGGCGCAAGCGCGTGTCGACGAACCATTGCCCCAGGCGATTGGCGATCAGCGGCGGGCCGCGCCGGCCAGGTTGGCGCGGATCGATGATCAACACGGTGTCGTTTTCGTCGACCGTCACTTCAAACCATCGTGTACCCACCGGGGCGTACCAGTGTGAGGCTTTGGCATAGAGATGCTGATGAGGGCCTTCCACGGTCTGTTGCGTACCCAATTGATCGGGCTTGGCCTGCGCAAAGCTGTCGAGAAACGTGCCCAGGTTCTGCGCGCTGCGGTTCAGGGCACCACTGATGTGCAGGGTGTGTTCGTGGTCGACGGGCAGCTCTGCCGTCGCGATATCCGGCTTTTGGACGACCTCTACCTTGACCTCCGGCGGCGGCAATGCGCGCGGCTTGGCGGGCTTCCCGATGGACGACTCGGGCCGATGCGCCGTGGCGACATGCGTCGTTAACACCATGCCGAGCGTCAGCAAGATATCCACCAGCGCCGAGAGCCCGGCGGAACGGTCACCGACCTCATTGGTGTCGACCATTTGTTGCAGGTCATCCATCAATTGCCAGATCCAGGTCGCGGCGCCCGCGGCGCGGCCCATGAACGGCAGCACGGTATTGAACATCAGCCACCCGGCGTGCTTGAAACTCTCCCAGCGCGCCTCGGCATTGGACACCGATTGGCGGTCGGCCAGGGTGACCAGCGCGTCGGCGTTGGCTCGGAACAGTGTGGCGAAGTCGTCGTTTGGCAGCACTTCCCGCCCCAGTTCGACGGGGCCGGTCATCACCAGTGCATTCAGCGGGTCGTTCAGCACACTGGTAAATACCCACGGCGAGGGCAGGCTGCCGGGAAACACAAATTGCGCGTAAGCCGTTCGCACCTTATCGGGCAGCCAAGCCAGGACCGATTGGCGCAATGGCGTGTCTTGTTTGATCGCGTACAGCAGGTTGGTCGGTGACGGGAACTGCATCAACGGTTGGTTGGACAGCGGGCGATAGAGCAGGCAAGGACCTTTTTTCGGGTCTTGAGGGCCAATGACGAACATGTTGCCGACGACGTCGACGGCCGAGCCCAGACGGCGTTTGGGGAGCAGGGACAAGCGGCGGATGACCACCGCCGCGCCGTCGACCACACGGGCTGCGCTGTCTGGATGCATCGCCGCGCAGACATAGCGATAGCCCTGTTCGCTCAGGTCGTGGACACCTCGTACTTTGTACTGCAACGCCAATAGCGGCAGTTGCAGGCGTAATTGAGCGGTGTAGAGACGTTGCCTTCGCAGGGACTCGGCAGCGTCGTCAAGCAGCGTGCGTTTGACCAGGGCCGGGTAGCGCATGCCGACGTTCGCCTGGGTAATCAAGTGCTCCAGGTAGGCCGCCGTCATCCAGGCGGGCACCGCGCTGCCGTTTTCATAATCGACGGTTTTGTTGCCCAAGGGCAGGGCTATCAGGTTTTCCAGGGCCAACTCGGCGAGGGTAAAGGTTTGGGTCTGGGTGTTTCCCGGCACGATCAGGGTGCCCCAGGCTTGCACGCTGGTGACGCTGATCCGCACGCTGTCCAGCGTCGTGCGGGCCACGCCGGGGTGGTCCTTGACCATCAGGGTGTGGATCGCATCCAGGGCAAAATCGCCGATGTGCTTGATCCCGTCATCAAAGGCTTTACCCGCGTGCCGCAGGTGCAGGGCCGCGAGGTCCATCATGTAGCGCCCGTAGGTGGCCTGATCCGACGAGGACGCGGTGAGTATCCAGTCGGGCAAGGCGCGATGTACCCAGCCGATTCGGTCTTGATTCAGCGGGGCGCGGGGGGCGATTTCGCTGCCTGGCTTGTCGTGCGCCATGGTCGGGATCAGCTCACCGCTGTTGAACGCGATTGCGCCGATTGCCTGAATCTGCAGGGAAATAAACGCACAGGCCTGCTGCTCGAAAAAGTCCCCTGAGGGTTGGAAGAGTCGCCAGTGGAGCTTGGTCGCCTGTGGAGTGGCCACTTGAATGCTCAGGGCGTCGCCAAGCGCTTGCAGGCTCTTGAAGGCGGCGTAACCGTCGGCGATCGAATAGCTGAGGATGATGTCGCGCTCGCCGAGGCGCCCGACCAGTACCGCCAATGCCGACAGGTTGAGGTGTTTGACCTGTGTGGCGTATTCCAGGTCGACGTCGATCAGATAAGCCTTGGTCGCGTATTTGTCCTGGGGCAAGCGCTGGGCGTAATCCGGCGTGTGAAAAACCGCCCTGGCAACGTTGCATTCATCCTCGTCCCAACCCTCCACGCTGTCGACATTCCAGATCGCGCGCAAGGCGTTGGCAAAGGTGCGCCAGCGTGGGCCGTTCGGGTGGTTGCTGGCATTCCAGAACGCGAGTTGCTGTTCTTGGTACGCGACGCACAGCAACGGTGCCAGCTCATTGATCAGGCGGCCGACGGAGTCCACCTTGACCGGCAGATGCACGTTCGGCCCGGTGGCGGATTGATAGATCAGGTAGTGCTCGCTGTCGAGCCAGGTGACAGGTGCGCCGGATGTTGCACTGCGGCACAACGCGCCGGTCAGTGTTTGAAATCGCGGGGCTCCGGGCAGGATCGCCTCGGCGGTGATCTGCCAGTGCGGCGTCACCAGAAGGGTCAGATCGGGGTCGATGTCGAGATCCGGGTACAGCTCGCGCAAGCTCGAGCGCAGGGTGGCGGCCGCGACTTCGCGCAAGGAGGGGCCGGTGGTCAGTTGAGTCAACAGGTCGTTGGCACTGGGAGGCGATGAGGGCAAGGGCGGGCTCCTGACGGGCGAGGTGAGGCGGGTTGCCGACGGCAACCCAGGACCTCGACCACGTTAGGGCGCGTGCCCGTCCGGAGGTGGTAGTTAGATAGCGGGCGGCCCCTATGTCCCCGACTTGATCTTGGTCCACGCCCGCGTCCGGGCGCGCTCGGCGTCGCGGCCCAGGGGTTTGAGGGTATACAGCGTGGCCATCGCCGCCTCGGTGGGGTACAGGTTGGGGTTGTGGCGGATCGCTGGGTCAACCAGTTCCGTCGCGTCTTTGTTCGGGTTGGGGTAACCGACGAAGTCGCTGATCGGCGCGATCACCTGCGGTTGCAGCAGGTAGTTGATGAAGGTGTAGGCGTCCTGCGGGTTTTTCGCGCCTTTGGGCAGGGCGAGCATGTCGAACCAGATCGGCGCGCCTTCCTTGGGCAGGCGCATGTCCACGATCACGCCGTTCTTGGCTTCCTTGGCGCGGTTGGCGGCCTGGGAGAAGCTGCCGGAATAACCGACGGCCACGCAGATGTCACCGTTGGCGATATCGGCCATGTACTTGGAGGAGTGGAAGTAGGTGATGTACGGGCGGACTTTCATCAGCAGCGCTTCGGCTTTTTCATAGTCCTTGGGGTTGCTGCTGTTGGGGTCCAGGCCCAGGTGCTGCAGGGCCAGCGGCAGGATCTCGGACGGCGAATCGAGCAGTGCGACGCCACACTGCTTGAGCTTGCTGATGTTTTCTTCCTTGAAGATCAGGTCCCAACTGTCCACCGGCGCATCGGCACCCAGCGCGGCCTTGACCTTGTCGGGGTTGAAGCCGATCAGGATGGTGCCGTACATGTAGGGCACGGCGAACTTATTGCCGGGGTCGTTGGCCTCGAGCAGCTTCATCAGCTTGGGATCAAGGTGGTTCCAGTTCGGCAGTCGGCTGCGGTCCAGGGGTTGGAATACTCCGGCTTCGATCTGCTTGGCGAGGAACACGTTGGACGGCACCACCACGTCATACCCGGAGTTGCCGGTGAGCAGCTTGGCTTCCAGGGCTTCGTTGGTGTCGAAGATGTCGTACACCAGTTTGACGTCGGGGTTCTGCGCCTTGAAGTCTTCCAGCGCCTTGGGCGTGATGTAGTCGAACCAGTTGTAGACCCGCAGGGTTTTCTCTTCGGCATGGGCCGCGCCACCGAGAACGGCGGCGCAGAGGACGAGCGACTTGAGCATGTTCATTGGATGGACCCCTCAAAACCTTCTAGAACGTTGACGGCGTTGATGCCGATTTCTGCCACGGCGTAGCCGCCTTCCATCACAAACAGCGTGGGTTTGCCCAGGCGCGCGATGCGTGCGCCCATGGCCAGGTAGTCCGGGCTGTCGAGCTTGAACTGCGAGATCGGGTCGTCCTTGAACGTGTCCACACCCAGCGACACGACGATGATGTCGGCGTCATAGCGCTCGATTTCCCTGCATGCCTCGTCAAGCGCCGCGCTCCAGCGCGCCCACCCGGAACCGGCCGGCAACGGGTAGTTGAAGTTGAAGCCTTCCCCGGCGCCTTCTCCCTGCTCATCGGCGTAGCCCAGGAAAAACGGGAACTCCGCCTCCGGATGCCCATGGATCGAGGTAAAGAGCACGTCGTTGCGTGCGTAGAAGATCGATTGAGTGCCATTGCCGTGGTGGTAGTCCACGTCGAGGATCGCCACCTTGCGGTGGCCCTGGTCGAGAAACGCCTGGGCGGCGATGGCGGCGTTGTTGAGGTAGCAATAACCGCCCATCAAGTCGCTGGCGGCGTGGTGCCCCGGCGGGCGACACAGCGCGAACGCACAGTGGGCGCCGCGCTGGATCGCTTGCTGTGCGGTCAACGCGACCTGGGCGGCGCTGTAGGCCGCTTGCCAGGTGCCGGCGGTAATCGGTGCGCCGCCGTCGAAGCTGTAGTAACCGAGCTGGCCGTGCAGGCTGGTGGGCAGCACGCGGCGCAAGGTGCGGGCGGGCCAGGTGTAGGGCAACAGGTCGCCGTCCTCGCCGAATGCGGTCCAGCGTTGCCAGGCACCTTTGAAGAAGTCCAGGTAGTCGCGGCTATGGACACGTTGCAGCGGCGCGAGGCCAAAGTCCTGCGGGGCAAGGACCGGGCCCAGCCCACGGGCTTTGACCCGTTGCAGTACGTGGTCGGCGCGCGAGGGCATTTCGAAGCAGGGCATCAGTTGCCCGTCCATCAGTTCACAGCGGCCGTGGTGCAGGTGGTGATCGTCCGAGTAGATCGTCAGCATTTTGTTGTTCTCCGCAGGCGGTATCGGTGCCTGCAGTCTTGCGGGCGGGGCGCTTTATGAGAACGGCAGGAGCGGCCAAAAGGGGATAAATCGGGCCAAATTATGTGTCCGCAATTCGCCCATCAATGGGGCGTCATGCACGAAATTGGCTCGGCGCCACGCCGCTCCAGCGCACAAAGGCATGCCGGAAGCTGGCGGTTTCGCTGAAACCCAGTTGCTCGGCGATGCGGTAGATCGGCAGTTCATCCGCCGCCAGCCATTGCTTGGCGCGTTCGAAGCGCAGTTCGTCGAGCAGTTCCTGATAACTGCACCCCAGGTCGTGCAAGTGGCGGCGCAGGGTGCGCGGCGAGCAGTTCATCTGTGCGGCCAGGCCTTCGATCCCCGGCGCGGCGCCGAGTTGGCTGGTGAGCAACTGGCGGATTCTGCCCAGCCACGCCTGGCGGCCGGTGAACTCCAGGTTCTGTTTGCGGCATCGCTCGGCCATGGCCTGGTGCGTGACGGCGTCGGCCAGGGGCAGGGGCTGGTCCAGCCAGCGCTTGTCGAAGGCGAAGGCGTTGGTGCCGGCGTCGAACTGCAGCGGGCAGGCGAAACACTCGCTGTAGCGCGCGCGATAATCCGGCGCGCTGTATTCAAAGCGCGCGCCAAGCAGCGCCAGCGGCTGGCCGAGCAGGTCGTCGCAGATCACCTTCAGCGAGGCCAGGCACAGTTCGACGTTGAACATCTGCATGGCCGGGGTTTCGCGATAGTCAGCGGCGGTAAACCAGATGCGCTCGCCGTCCGCCTCCAGGCTCAGCTTGAAAAGTGTTCCCAGCAGCGCCGGATAGCGCAGCGCCAGGCGCAAAGCGTCACCGAAGGTGGCACTCGTCAGCAGCGCGTAACCGAGCATGCCGTAGGCCGATACATGCATCTGGCGGCCCAGCGCCAGGCCGACATCCCGGCGCAGGGCCACGGCATTGGCGCATACGCGCATTTCCTGATTGGTGGTAATGCGCGTGTCGGCGCGGCTCAAGTCCGCCGCGCAGATGCCGCTGCCCGCGAGCAAGGCCTCGCTGGGCAGCCCTTGGGCCTTGAAGGTGTCGAGCACCAGCGACACCGCGTTGAGGGTGGTGAGATGAGCGTGCAGCATCGACGGCTCCAACGTGTCAGGTACGGTGAAAGAGCAAGTTGTGTGCCGTCGGCCGTGTGTCAGGCGAGGTTGAAAAACAGCGTACTGGCCTGACTCTCGTTGATCTCGCTGCGGTGGAATGCCACGCGTTGTGCGCTGCTCAGGCCTTTGGTGGTGTCGGCTGCCGCGCCCAGGCTGTGTTCCTGCGGTGTCTTGAGGCGCGCGTTGATAAACGCCCTGGGCGTGGTCCAGTCGGTCGAGTAGTGGAAGTGTGCAGACCACAGCACCTTATGGGTGCTGCGGTCGGTGATGGTGTATTCGTCCAGGTAATCCGGCCGGGCGGATTTGATGCGTCGGCGGCTGATGGTTTTTTTGATGCTTATCGCGTTGCGGGCCTTCAGCCATTGCACGCCGGAGGGTGTCGGCGGGTGCTGTTGGGTCATCCTCAGCACATTGTCTACGGATTGTTGATAGAGGGTTGTGGTGGCGTCGCTGAGGGTCTTTTTGACGGTGCTGGCCAGGGCCACGTCGCCTTGCGCGAGGTTCTTCTGGCTCAGGGCTTGCTCGATACTGCGCGTGGCTTGCTCCAGGCGCTGGGCGTGTTGATGGTACAAGTATTCGATGCCGATGGGCGTGCGTTGGGCTTGGCTGGCCAGGCCGGTGATCCGTTGTTTGAAGTCCGGTAGGCCGTCGAGCAGGTTCTGGCCGGCGTCCACGCTGGTTTGCAGGTCGATGGGCGTGTTCACCGTTTGTTCGCTCCTGGCCCGTTGCACCCAAAAGCCGTCTGGTTTCTCGTGAAACGTGGCCACCACGGTGTTGGACAGGGGCGAGCGAACATCCACCAGCCCGGTGTCCAGGCCTGTGGCGGACACCTGCGGCTCACCGACGACCATGCCGTGGTAACGGGTGCGGATGAATTTTTTCTGCGGGTGTGGCGGGACGGGCGGCGGGCTGGGGGTGGCTCTCAGCGCGGTGCGTCGGTCGGCCATTTGCGCAAGATGGGTGCTGGCGTGTTTGGTGTACTCGCCGAGTTGCTCGCGCAGGCGGGTCAACGGTTCCGTCAGGGAGACGCTGGGGAATTCCGTGGGAAAGTCCTGCAGGCGCTCGCCCAGCACCGTGAACTGTTCGATCAGGCTGCTCAGGGTTTCGATCTGTTCGTCGATGCGCTTGTCACTGCGCTCGCGCAGGGTGTCGCGCAGGGCCTGGATGGCGATGTCGCAGGCGTCGACAATATGGTCGATGGCGGCCCATGCCAGTGGTGCGCTGAGGGTGGTGGTTTCGCGCAGGCACAGGTTGCGGGCCAAGGTGACTTGCAACGCCTTGAGGTCGCCGCTGCTGTAGGCAGGCAGCAGGCTTTTGGTGTTCTTGATCAGGCGCAGGCCTTCGCCGGGCAGGTCACGCAGTTCGTTGAACCGCGTTTCGAAGTAGTCCAGGCGCTCGATCATGCCGTGCAGTATTGCGTTCATTTGCCGCGCGTCGGGGATGTTGCGCACGCGGGCATCGGCGGCCTGCTTCGCGATGTGGTCGAGGATTGTGCGGAGTTTGGGCGTAAAGGCTTTGAGCACTTCGTTGAGCCCGGCCCAGCTCAGGCTCAACTGAGCCTTGAGATACCCCACGGCGCTGTGCAGGTAGTCCGGCGTGGGGGCAAGTACATTCAATTCTTTCAGGTTTTTCAGGGCGGTCTCGTAGTCTGTGCGTTGGGCCTCCAGTTGATCGAGGTAAGCCCTTTGCGCGGCCTGGGCCGAAGTGGGCGGTGCGTCGACCAGTGCCTGATAAGTCTTTTCCAGGGTGTCCTGGGCGGTCTTTTTCTGTTGCTCGAAGGCGGTGATCTGCCTGCGCAGTTGGCTGGCCTGGCGTTCGGCTTGCGCCCGGGCTTTGCGCTCCCGGCTTCTTGAACCGCCGCCACGCAGGCGCAGCCGGGTGTCGATGAACCACTCGCCCTTGAGATTGCCGATCAGAAAGGGACCGTTGCGCGCGGGTTGTTGGGGATCGGTGATCTGCACTTCGTCATTCTCATCCACCGTCACTTCGAACCAGCGTTCGCCGACCTGTGCGTACCATTTATCGAGCAGCGGGTAGAGGTGGCGATGGGGGCCGATGCGCGATGAGGCTTTGTTGCGCACCTTCGGCTTTTCGACCTTGAAACTGTCCAGCAGGCTGCCCAGGTCGCTGGGGCTGCGGTTGATCGCGGCCAGGGTGTGGCAGTGCATGCGGGTGATTGCCTGGCAGCTCAACTGCCGAAAGGTTGGCCAATTGTTTGACTGTCACGGGCTTGGCGATCACCTCGGGCCGGGCGGCAGGTTTCGGCGCCGGCTCGTCCTTGCTCAAGGCGGGGGCTGACGGCGCGTCGCGGCTGGCGATGTGCAGGGTCAACACCATGCCCAGGTTGAGCAACAGCCCGGCCAGGGCGGACCATTCGGCCGGTTTGTCCTTTTGCTGTTGCGCGTCGACGACCGCTTGCACCTGATCCAGGATCTGCCAGATCCAGGCGGCGGTGTTTACGGTGCGGCCCAGGAACGGCAGGGCTGCGTTGAATATCAGCCAGCCCGCCTGCTTGAGCGAGGCCCAGCGACTTTCGGCATTCGACGCCGACTGACGGTCGGCCAGCGTGATCAGCGCGTTGGCGTTGGCCTTGAACAGCTCGCCGGGCAGATCACCGCTGAGCACTTGCGTGCCCAGGTCCATGGGCCCGCTCATCATCACGAGTTTGACCGGGTCCGCCAGCAACGTCACGACTGCCCAGGGCGACGGCAGTTCGCCAGGGAATGCGTAGCGTGCGTAGTCGTCGCGCACGTTGTCCGGCAGCCAGGCCAGGACCGAGTCGCGCAGGTGGCGTGATTGGCGGATCGCATACAGCAGGTCGGCCGGTGACGGATATTGCAGCAGTTGTAATTCCGCCATCGGGCGATACAACAGGCAGGGCCCGGCGTTCGTGTCCTGGGGGCCAATCACAAACATGTTGCTCACCACGTCTTGCGTGTCGGCGCTGCGGTTTTTCGGCAGGAAGGCCAGGGGACGAAGAACGATGGCTTGCCCGTCGACCTGACGGTCCGCTGCCTCTGGCGCCAGCACGGCAGCGACGTAGCGATACCCCAGTTCGTCGATCCCGGCGTGTCGGCTCATCTTGTATTGCAAGGCTTGCAGCGGCAGTTGGATGCGCAAATGGCTGCTGTACAGGGCGCGTCGGCGGCTGGATTCGAGCGGGTTGTCGAGCAACTTGCTTTTGGCCAGGGCCGGGTAGTGTTGGCCGACGTCCACCTTGCGGATCAGCGTTTCGATGTATGCCATGGTCAGCCACGCCGGCACGGTGCTGCTGTTGCGCAAGCGCACGCTTTTGTCGCCGAGGGGCAGGCCGATCAGGTTTTGCAGGGCCAGGTCGGCCAGGCTGAAGGTGGTGGTGTCGACCTTGCCCGGCAGGGTGAAACTGCCCCACACAATCGGGCTGCGTACCTGAATCTCGATGTTCTCCAGGCGCAGGTTCGCCGCGTCGGTGTGGTCCTTGAGCATTTCGGCGCGCAGTCTGTCGAGCGCGTAGGTCTGGATGTGCGGGATGTCATCGTCGTAGGACTTGCCCGCGTTGAGGCTGTGCAGCGCGGCGAGGTCTTTCAGGTAGCGTGCGTAGAGACTCAGGTCGGTGGTGGAGGCGGATGTCAGCCAGGACGGGAGTGCGTCGAGGTAGGGTTTGAGGTCGGGTTGCTTTTCGCCGACCAGCTCTTGGGTGGCCGGTGGCAGGTTGAGTGAGGATTCGCTGGGGGCGGTGCGCCGCAGTTGCTGAGTGTCGAGCTGCCCGATGAACGCAAGCTGTTGGGCAATCAGCGTGCAAGCCTGGTGATCGAAAAAATGCCCGGTGGGTTCGAACAGTCGCCATTGGATGTCAGTGGGTGCATGGCGACCTACGTAGCCGGGCAAGCTCTGGCCCAGTTGCTCCAGCGTGGCGAATTTCTCGTAGCCGTTGAACAGGGAGTACGTGAGGATAAGCGTCTCGCCGTCGTGGTTGCCGATCAGTACGGCAATCGACAGCAGGCCCAGGTGGGTGACGGTTGCGCCATCGACCTGATCGACGTCCACCAGGTAGGCGCGGCAGGCGAACGCATCGTCGCTCTGGCGGCGTGTCAGTTCCGGCGCGGCGTACAGCGTGCGGGCCATGGCGCAGTCCTGCTCGTCCCAGCCGTCGACGCGGGTCACGTTCCACACCGAGCGCAGCGTGCTGGACAAGGCTTGCCAATGGGGGCCGGAGGTGCCGTTGCTGGAGTTCCAGAACGCCACTTGTTGTTCCTGGTAGGCGGTGAGCATCACTGGCGCCAGCAGGTTGATCAGGGTGGCGATCTGCGTGATGCGTACCGGCAAGTGCGCGGTGGGTTGCTGGTTTTTCGGCTGGATAAGGTAGTGCGCGCCTTCGATGTAGAGCGCGGGTTCACCTGAGATGGCCTGATTGGTGAGGATGTCGGTGAGGGTTTGGTGCGCGGTGGGGCCGGCGACGATTTCATCGTCGACAATGCCCCATGTCGGCGTGCCGACCATGGCGATGTCCGGGTCGATGCCCAGGTCCGGGTAGAGTTCTTGCAACGAGCGGCGTAACAGCGTGCTGGCGGCTTCCCGGAAGGCGGGGCCGACGCAGAGTTGGGTGACCAGCGTATCGGAGGGGTTGTAACGAAGGGTGGAGGTTTGTTGGCTCATGGGTTCCTGCCTTGCCATTTCATGGACGCTGCCGGAAGAACAGCTTCGGCATGCTAGAAAGCGGCAAGGCAGGGAGGAGGCTAACTATATAGTTGGCCGAGGGTTTTTACGCGGGTTCGGCTGTACGATTCAGGCCAGTTCACCGCACAGATCGAGTTCCACCAGGCGCCGGATGGTCTGGGTGTCGAGCCCGGCGCCGAGCAGCGCGTTGAGTTTGCCGAACGCCGCTTCACGGGTCATGCCACCACCGGACAGCACGCCCGCTGCACGCAAACGGCTGCCGGCTTCGTACACGTCCAGTTCCACGCCGCCCTCATGGCATTGGGTGATCGCGACCACGACCACGCCTTGCGCCTGCGCGCGCTGGAGGCTGGCGAGGAACTCGGGGTTATCGCTGGGCCCGGTGCCGCTGCCGAAGCATTCCAGGATCAGCGCCTGCAGGCCGCTGCCGATCAAACCGTCCAGTTGGGGCGCGCCGATACCCGGCACCAACGGCAGCACGCCGACATTGGCCAGGGCCTTGGGCTGACGGTAGTCCAGCGCTGCAGGAATCGACGCGGCGCGGGCCACGCCGCCCTGGCGTTGCAACGCGGCGAACGGGTGGCGCCCGAAGCTGCGGACTTTCGCGCAGCGTGTCGGCGCCATCAGCGTGCCGTGGAAGTACAACTGCACACCCGGCGCCAGGCCTTGGCCCAGGGCCAGCAGCGCACCGCTGACGTTTTCCCAGGCATCGCTGTCGGGTACGCCGGCCGGGAGCATGGAGCCGGTGAACAGCACCGGCGCCGGCAGGCCCAACAGTTGGAAGCTCATGGCGGCTGCGCTGTAGGCCAAGGTGTCGGTGCCGTGCAGGATCAGCACCGCGTCGCAACCGTCGTCCACGGCTTCGACCACGGCAGTGCGCAGGCGCTGCCAGTAGGCCGGGGTCATGTTGGCGCTGTCGATCAGCGGCGACATTTCCCGGAAGCGCCATGTAGGCACTGGCTGGTTGGCGAGCTGTTCGCGCATGCGGGCTTCGAAACCGGATGCGGGGGTCAGGCCGTTGGCACTGGCTTGCATGCCGATGGTGCCGCCGGTGTAGAGCACCATGACGTTGTTAGCTGCTTGCATCGAAAATCTCCTGAACGAAAAACGCCGCCAAGCCCAGAGCATGCCCAAGGCCAGGCGGCGTGTCATCTGCGCTTAGCGTTGCGACAGTGCGATCGATTCAGCAGGCGCTTTAGCGGCAGGCTCCGGTTTCACCGGGTTGGCCGGCCAGGCCTTGTGGTCCAGGTCCAGGTCGGGGAACTGGCTGGAGTCGAACACCGGGGTCTTGATCCCCGCCGCGCGCTGGTTGTCGTAGTCATTCAGGATACGCATGGCGATCTTGAACAGGAACGCCAGGGCGAACAGGTTGACGAAAGCGAGCATCGTCATGGTGATGTCGGCGAAGGCGAACACGGTGCTCAGGTTCTCGATCGAACCCCAGAAAATCAGCACCAGCACCAACGCGCGGTAGCCCATCAGCACCTTGCGGTTGTTGCCGACCAGGAAGCGCAGGTTGCTCTCGCCGAGGTAGTAGTTGTACATGATCGAGGTGAACACGAACAACGCCAGGGCCACCGAGATGAACATCCGGCCCCAGTCGCCGACCACGGCCGCCAGGGAGTTCTGGGTCAGGGCAATGCCGTCGCCTTCAAAGCCTGGGGTGTAGAAACCGGAGAGCAGGATCAGCAAGGCGGTGCAGGTGCAGATCACGAAGGTGTCGAGGAACACGCTGAACGCTTGCACCACACCTTGGGCGATCGGGTGTTCCACCGACGCGACTGCCGCCACGTTAGGCGCACTGCCCAAACCGGCTTCGTTGGCGAACACGCCGCGCTTCACGCCCATGATGATCGCGCTGCCCACCAGGCCGCCGAAGGCTTGGTCGAGGCCGAACGCGCTCTTGACGATGGTCGCGAGCATGGCCGGTACGTGGTCGAATTGCAGCACGATCACGTAGAGGGTCACGGCGATGTAGACCAGGGTCTTGACCGGCACCAGCAGGTCGGCGATCGAGGCGATCCGCTTGATCCCGCCGATGAACACCAGGCCCAGCAATGCCGCCAGGGCCAGGCCGGTGTAGGTGGTGTCGAGGCCGAAGGCGTTGTTCAGCGAATGCGTCACGGCATGGGCTTGCAGGCCGTTGAAGGCAAAACCGAAAGTCACCAGCAGCAGGAACGCCATCACCATGCCCAGCCAGCGCTTGTGCAGGCCGTGCTGGATGTAATAAGCCGGGCCGCCGCGGAAGGTGCCTTCGGCGTCGGTGCGCTTGTACAACTGGCCCAGGGAGCACTCGATAAAGCTCGAGGACATGCCCACCAACGCGGTGACCCACATCCAGAACACGGCACCGGGGCCGCCCAGGGTCACGGCAATGCCGACGCCGGCGATGTTACCGGCACCGACGCGGCCGGCCAGGCTGAGCATCAGCGCCTGGAACGAACTGAGCTGGTCGGAGCTGTTTTTCAGGCTGTCGCGAAACACCGAAAACATGTGGAAAAAGTGACGCAACTGAACGAAACGCGAGCGGATCGTGAAATAACCGCCGAGCCCGACAATGAGCACGATCAGTACTTTCCCTGAGAGGAAGTCGTTGATGACTTCGAGCATGGAGTGTTCCTCGCTGATTTTTCTAATGGCAAACGCAGGACGGTTCGACGCTGTCACTTGGCACCAGGCAGTGCGCGACGGTTCGACCCGATCCTTTTGCGGGTGTTGTTATTCATGCGTTTTCGCGTGTGTCCGGGCCTCGTTACCGATGGCCGCTGGCGCGAAGAGGGGCGGCACTATACCTAGGCGAACGTGATCCGTCTGCCTGGGCTGATTAAAGGTTTCAGCCAGGGCGTGGCGGGCAGGGGCGATATTGGAATTTTTATGGGCGTCATTTCACAACCTTGAGGCAAAAAAAAGGGCCTGAAGAACGAGCCTTCAGGCCCTCAAAAGGTGAGAGGTGTCTAGTCCCTCAACCTGGTGAGCGGTGCAACAAACGCTTAGGCCTTCAGCGGGACCAAACGTGGAGCAATCATGTTTTCGGGGCGCAGGATGTCGTCGAGCATGGCGTCGTCGAGCAAGCCTTCTTCGCGCACCAGTTCCAGCACGCCGCGGCCGCTTTCGAGGGCGATACGCGCGATGCGGGTGGCGTTTTCATAGCCGATGTACGGGTTCAGCGCGGTGACCAGGCCGATGGAGTGCTCCACCAGCTCGCGGCAGCGGGCTTCGTTGGCGGTGATGCCGACGATGCAGTGCTCGCGCAGCATGTCCATGGCCCGTTGCAGCAGGCGGATCGAGTCGAAGATCTTGAAGGCGATCAACGGTTCCATCACGTTCAACTGCAGTTGGCCGCCTTCGGCTGCCATGGTCAGGGCCAGGTCGTTGCCGATCACTTGGAAGGCCACTTGGTTGACGGCTTCCGGGATCACCGGGTTGACCTTGCCAGGCATGATCGAGCTGCCAGGCTGGCGGGCCGGCAGGTTGATCTCGTTGATGCCGGTACGTGGGCCGCTGGACAGCAGGCGCAGGTCGTTGCAGATCTTCGACAGCTTCACCGCGGTACGCTTGAGCATGCCGGAGAACAATACGAAGGCGCCCATGTCGGAGGTGGCTTCGATCAAGTCCGCCGCCGGCACCAGCGGCTGGCCGCTGATGGTGGCCAGGCGTTGTACGGCCAGGGCCTGGTAGCGCGGGTCGGCGTTGATGCCGGTGCCGATGGCGGTGCCGCCCAGGTTCACTTCGGTCAACAGCTCCGGCGCCAGGGTTTTCAGGCGGGCCAGGTCTTCGTTGAGGGTGGTGGCAAAGGCGCGGAATTCCTGGCCGAGGGTCATCGGCACGGCGTCTTGCAACTGGGTGCGGCCCATTTTCAGTACATGGTTGAACTCGACACCCTTGGCGGCGAACGCCTGGATCAGGCTGTCGAGGCTGGCCAGCAGCGCGTCATGGCCCAACAGCAGACCCAGGCGGATCGCGGTCGGGTAGGCGTCGTTGGTCGACTGCGCCATGTTCACGTCGTTGTTCGGGTGCAGGTACTGGTACTCGCCCTTGTTGTGGCCCATGGCCTCCAACGCGATGTTGGCGATGACTTCGTTGGCATTCATGTTGGTTGAAGTGCCAGCGCCGCCTTGAATCATGTCCACCACGAATTCTTCGTGGAAGTCTCCGCGGATCAGGCGGGCACAGGCTTCGCTGATCGCAGCGTGCTTGGCTTCGCTGAGCTGGCCCAACTCGCGGTTGGCGTCAGCGGCGGCTTGCTTGACCATTGCCAGGCCGACCACCAATTTCGGGTAATGCGAAATCGGAACGCCCGAGAGGCGGAAGTTATTCACCGCTCGCAGGGTCTGGATGCCGTAATACGCTTGAGCAGGTACTTCGAGTACGCCAAGCAGGTCTTTTTCTGTGCGGAATGATGCAGCGGAGGACATGACGGAAATCATCTCGATATGGACCCGGAACTGGCCGGAACGCTGTGAATGCTAGGCTTGTGGAAGTTTTTGGGCCAATGCTGTTAAACACTGGCCTATGCACAAACGGCATAATAGGCGTGTGACCCGGCTATCATGGCGGGCGTGTGTGCCAAAATGGTGCATACCCGTGGGAGGAACTGATGAACCTTGAGAGCAAATGGCTGGAAGACTTCAGCGCCCTGGCGGCGACGCGCAGCTTTTCCCAGGCTGCTGAGCGGCGCTTTGTCACCCAGCCGGCGTTCAGTCGACGTATCCGCAGCCTCGAAGCCGCGCTGGGCCTGACCCTGGTCAACCGCTCGCGCACGCCGGTGGAATTGACGGCCGCGGGGCAGTTGTTTCTGGTGACCGCGCGCACGGTGGTCGAGCAGCTCGGTGAAGTACTGCGCCATTTGCACCATCTGGAAGGCGGGCAGGGCGAAGTCATGCAAGTGGCGGCGGCCCACTCCCTGGCGCTGGGCTTCTTCCCGCGCTGGATCGCGCAGTTGCGCAACGAAGGCCTGAACATTGCCACCCGGCTGGTCGCCACCAACGTCGGTGATGCCGTGCATGCCCTGCGCGAAGGCGGCTGCGATTTGATGCTGGCGTTCTACGACCCCGACGCGGCAATGCAGATGGACCCGGAGATCTTCCCGTCACTGCACCTGGGCAATACCGAAATGCTCCCGGTGTGCGCCGCCGATGCCGAGGGCAAGCCACTGTTCGACCTGGAAGGTGAAGGCAGTGTGCCGCTGCTGGCCTACAGCGCCGGGGCATTTCTGGGTCGTTCGGTGAACCTGCTGTTGCGCCAACGTGCCCTGCGCTTCACCACGGTTTACGAAACCGCGATGGCCGACAGCCTCAAAAGCATGGCCCTGGAAGGCCTGGGCATCGCCTGGGTGCCGCAACTGAGCGTGCGTGCCGAGTTGGCCCGGGGTGAGCTGGTGGTCTGCGGCGGTCCGCAGTGGCATGTGCCATTGGAGATTCGTTTGTACCGCTGTGCCTTGGTGCGTAAGGCAAACGTGCGGTTGTTGTGGCGCAAGCTGGAAGGTGGAGCCGCGCAGAATACGTGAGTCCAGCACCGCTTAACTGTGGAAGGGGTTTTGTGGGGTTTTCGCTGACTCTTAAGTCAATAAAACCGCCGGTTTGCGCCGCTAGACAGATGGTCATTCCAGGGGCTGTTTATCTGCGTTATTACGGTATACTGCGCGGCCTTCGGCCGGTCCAACCGGCCAAATTTCGTACACCAAGCCACGCCGGATTTCCCGCGTGGCTTGTTGTTTTTTGACGCGCCTGCGGGCGCCCAGAGAGAAGAGGCACGACGATGAGTGCATTGGTTGGCGTGATCATGGGCTCCAAGTCCGATTGGTCCACCCTTAGCCACACCGCCGATATGCTGGAAAAACTCGGCATTCCGTATGAAGTGAAAGTGGTCTCTGCCCACCGCACCCCGGATTTGCTGTTCCAGTATGCCGATGAAGCAGAATCCCGTGGCATCGAGGTGATCATCGCCGGTGCCGGCGGTGCAGCGCACCTGCCAGGCATGTGTGCGGCCAAGACCCACCTGCCGGTACTCGGCGTGCCGGTGCAGTCGTCGATGCTCTCGGGCGTGGATTCGCTGTTGTCCATCGTGCAGATGCCGGCCGGTATCCCGGTGGCGACCCTGGCGATCGGCAAGGCCGGCGCGATCAACGCCGCCTTGCTGTCCGCCAGCATCCTGGGCGCCAAGCACCCGCAGTTCCACGCGATGCTGAAAAAATTCCGTGCTGAGCAGACAGACAGCGTGCTGGACAATCCAGACCCACGTATCGCCTGAGGTTGTTGACGATGAAAATCGGTGTAATCGGTGGCGGCCAACTGGGTCGCATGCTGGCCCTGGCGGGAACGCCGCTGGGGATGAACTTCGCTTTCCTGGACCCGGCGCCGGATGCCTGTGCGGCCGCGTTGGGTGAACACCTGCGCGCTGACTACAGCGACCCGGACCACCTGCGCCAACTGGCCGAAGAAGTCGACCTGGTGACCTTCGAGTTCGAAAGCGTCCCGGCCGAAACCGTGGCCTTCCTCTCGCAGTTCGTGCCGGTCTACCCGAGCGCCGAAGCCTTGCGCATCGCCCGTGACCGCTGGTTCGAGAAGAGCATGTTCAAGGACCTGGGCATTCCGACCCCGGCCTTCGCCGATATCCAGTCCCAGGCGGACCTGGACGCCGCCGTCGCCAGCATCGGCCTGCCGGCCGTGCTGAAAACCCGTACCCTGGGTTACGACGGCAAGGGCCAGAAAGTCCTGCGCACCGCCGCCGATGTGGTCGGCACCTTCGCCGAACTGGGCAGAGTGGCCTGCCTGTTGGAAGGCTTCGTGCCGTTCACCGGCGAAGTTTCGCTGATCGCCGTGCGTGCCCGCGATGGCGAGACCCGCTTCTACCCGTTGGTCCACAACACCCACGACAACGGCATTCTCAAACTGTCCGTGGCCAGCACCGACCATCCGTTGCAGGCCCTGGCCGAAGACTATTCCAGCCGTGTGCTCAAGCAGCTGGAATATGTCGGCGTGATGGCGTTCGAGTTCTTTGAAGTCGACGGTGGCCTGAAGGCCAACGAAATCGCCCCGCGTGTGCACAACTCCGGGCACTGGACCACCGAAGGCGCCGAGTGCAGCCAGTTCGAGAACCACCTGCGCGCGGTGGCAGGCTTGCCGCTGGGCTCCACAGCCAAGGTGGGCGAGAGCGCCATGCTCAACTTCATCGGCGTGGTCCCGCCGGTTGAAAAAGTCATCGCCATCGACGACTGCCACCTGCATCACTACGGCAAGGCTTTCAAGACCGGGCGCAAGGTCGGCCACGCCAACCTGCGTTGCCAGGACCGCGCGACGCTGCAAGCGCAGATCCTCAAGGTCGAAGCGTTGATCGCCGAGCAATAATCCCGGGGGCGGCGGGAACCATTGGTGGCCGCCGTCTCTCTGATTGCAGGATGATAAAGCCTGGCTAGGCTTTTTCATGACTCACATTCAATCAGAGGGAAATGCCATGGGTATCATCGGAACCATCTTTATCGGCCTGATCGTCGGCCTGCTGGCGCGTTTCCTCAAGCCCGGCGACGACAGCATGGGCTGGATCATGACCATCCTGCTGGGTATCGCCGGCTCCCTTGCCGCCACCTACGGCGGTCAGGCACTGGGTATCTACCAGGCAGGCCAGGGCGCTGGCTTCATCGGCGCATTGGTGGGTGCCATTGTGCTGCTGGTGATCTACGGCCTGATCAAAAAGAACTAATCGAGCGACAAAGTCCTCTGCGCTGCGCAGGCGCAGAGGGCTAGAATGCCAGCACTGTTTACCTTGTCGAGCTCCTCCATGCGCCGTCTCCTCTTGATGTTTCTCCTGCTGGGCCCAGGCCTGGCTCATGCTGGCGAACTGCCGGAAACCGACTGGCTCGACCTGATGCCGCTGTCGGACCAGAAAGCCCTCGAACAAATGCCGGAAATCGACCACAACTCCCCCGAAGCCCAGGGCACCTTTACCGACAAAGGTGGCTTGAAGCAGAGCAAAGGGTTGCCGGCGGTGATGTATTCGACCAAGACCGTGGCCGCCATGAACGGCAAGAACATCCGCATCGGCGGTTACCCGGTGCCCTTGGAAACCGACGCCAAGGGCCGCAGCACCCTGTTTTTCCTGGTGCCGTACCCAGGCGCGTGCATCCACGTGCCGCCACCGCCGCCGAACCAATTGGTGCTGGTGCGTTACCCCAAGGGGTTGAAGCTGGATGATATCTACACGCCGCTGTGGGTCACGGGCACGTTGAAGGTGGAGACGGTCAATAACGACCTGGCCGATGCGGCGTATGCGCTGGATGCGGGCAAGGTGCGGGCGGTGAAGGAGTCGGATCTCTAAACCACAACACCGACCAATGTGGGAGGGAGCAACACCCCCTCCCACATTTTGATTGGGTTTACAAAGCGCTACTGGTGATGCTCACGCCCAAGGTGTGGCTTTCGCCCGGCGCCAGCGTCACCACGTCATCCAGCACATTCGCCGTCTCGATGCACAGCATGCCCTGCCAGCCGTCGTCGGCCATGTCGTCGAAGGCCTTGGCACGTTCGGTCCAGGGGTTCCAGATCACGGTCGAGTGGGAGCCTTCGCTGCTGAGCCGGACGCGCCGCTGCCAGTCGTTATCGACGATGTGCAACTGCGCGGGGGTGTCGAGGTAGATGCGGTCGGTCTCGGCGCCGAAGTGCAGCGGCCCAGCCTGTTGCCGGGTGGCCCAGCCGTCGGCGGTATCGATATACGCAAGCCCGTCCAGGCCCTCGACCTGCACGTTGCGCACATCGCTCACGGCGAAGTAGGTGTGCAACGCCTGGCTGAGGGTCACGGTGTCGGTGCCACGGTTATGACTGGTCAGGCCGATGTGCAGGTGATCGTCCAGGCGCAGGCTCAGCTTCAGGTCGACCTGATGCGGCCAGCCGGGGAAGCCGCCCGCGGGTACGGGGAGCACCAGGTCGACGCGCAGGGTGTCACCTTCGAGTTCGGTGGCGGCCAATTCCCAGAGTGCAGTACGCACGAAACCGTGGGCGCCCGCGGGCTGGTCGCTCTGGCGCATGGCCTGCACGCTGTGTGGGTTGCGATCGAACACGCCGAACCACGGCCAGCACACCGGTACGCCGGTGCGGATGCCTTTGCCAGCCTTGAAGACGGCTGCCTTGTTCGGCCAGATCAGCGGCTGTTCGCCTGCGCGTTGGTAACTGAAGAGGTGCGCGCCCTGTTGGGCCACCATCAGCTCGGCGCCGTTGTGGCGGATGCGCCAGCAGTCCAGCTCGTCGATTTTCACGGATTCAACGTGGGGCGTCGGCATAACAAAGCACTCTTAATAGCAGGCAATGGGGCAATTGACCGTCAAAACCCGGCGAGGTTTAACGCGCTCGCGACGGTACCGAACGGGTGCGGCCGCTGCCATCGATGGCGACGAACACGAACACCGCCTCGGTGACCTTGCGCCATTCGCTGGACAGCGGGTCGTCGCTCCACACTTCGACCATCATCTGGATCGAGCTGCGGCCGATTTCCAGGGCCTGGGTATAGAAGGACAATTGCGCGCCCACGGCCACCGGCACCAGGAACGCCATGCGATCAATGGCCACGGTGGCGACACGCCCGCCTGCGACCTTGCTGGCCATGGCCGTACCGGCCAGGTCCATCTGCGAGACCAGCCAGCCGCCGAAGATATCGCCGAAACCGTTGGTTTCACGCGGAAGCGCGGTGATTTGCAGGGCGAGATCGCCTTGTGGGATGGGATCTTCTTGTTCGAGTTCGATCATGCCGAGGGTGCCTCTGAGCCGTGACGCTTCATGGGTGTTTCAAATGGATAGCCGTCTTGTAGAAAAACATTTCAGCACCAACGCACGACGCGAGCTGTGTTTCTCGTAAGGCGTACTAAAGGGAAACTCTGCCAAACCGGCTGGATGGCACCCAACGGCGTTTTGGCACAGCAGCCCCTCAAGACTGCGGGTCTGGCGCTTGCAAGGGCCGAGTATATCGAGACGCTGGCGTCGCGACGACCTCTCGGCGCTCATTTGGTCGGTAAATAGACGCTGTAACGGAGCTTTTTCCGGCAACTGTTCTCCTGCCCTGGTTGACCGACTCCCTGCGCCGTGAATAGTTCACCGCGCTGCGCTATCAACCGTTCGACGCTGTGCTTTTTCCGGCGATTTGCTATCTTGCCAGACCGCCGCAAGTCCAGGGCGTGCCGTCTTTATTACGCTGATTACTATAAGAGAAGCCTTGCCATGTCCTCCGTGCCCGCAAGCAGTGCGCAACCGTCGCGCCCGCTGACCCGCAACGACTACAAAACCCTGTCGCTGTCTGCCTTGGGCGGGGCGCTGGAGTTCTACGACTTCATCATCTTCGTGTTTTTCGCCACCGTGGTCGGAAAACTGTTCTTCCCCGCCGACATGCCCGAGTGGCTGCGCATGATGCAGACCTTCGGCATCTTCGCCGCCGGTTACCTGGCGCGGCCCCTGGGCGGCATCATCATGGCGCACTTCGGTGACCTGCTGGGGCGCAAGAAAATGTTCACCCTGAGCATCTTCATGATGGCCGTGCCGACCCTGATCATGGGCCTGCTGCCGACCTACGCGCAGATCGGCCTGTGGGCGCCGATCCTGTTGCTGTTGATGCGCGTGATCCAGGGCGCGGCGATCGGCGGCGAAGTCCCGGGCGCCTGGGTGTTCGTCTCCGAACACGTTCCGCCACGCCACATCGGCTACGCCTGCGGCACCCTGACCAGCGGCCTCACCGCCGGCATCCTGTTGGGTTCGCTGGTGGCCACCGCCATCAACACGCTCTACAGCCCGGAGCAGGTCTCCGATTACGCCTGGCGTATCCCGTTCCTGCTCGGCGGTGTGTTCGGCCTGCTGTCGGTGTACTTGCGCCGCTGGCTGCATGAAACGCCGATCTTCGCCGAGATGCAGCAACGCAAGGCTCTGGCCGCCGAACTGCCGCTGCGCGCGGTGCTGCGCGACCACCGTGGCGCCATCGTGCTGTCGATGCTGCTGACCTGGCTGCTGTCGGCCGGCGTGGTAGTCGTCATCCTGATGACCCCGACCGTGCTGCAGACCCTCTACCACTTCAGCCCGACCGTTGCGCTGCAAGCCAACAGCCTGGCCATCGTGACCCTGAGCCTGGGCTGCATTGCCTCCGGCGCCCTGGCCGACCGCTTCGGTGCCGGCCGCATACTGGTGGTCGGTTGCGCACTGTTGCTGGCGACCTCCTGGACGCTGTATCACAGCCTGCTGGACCACCCTGACTGGCTGTTCCCGCTGTACGCCCTGACCGGCCTGTTTGTCGGCACCATCGGCGTGGTGCCCTACGTGATGGTGAAAGCCTTCCCACCGGTGGTGCGCTTCAGCGGGTTGTCGTTCTCCTACAACGTGGCCTACGCCGTGTTCGGCGGGCTGACGCCGTTGGCGGTGTCGCTGCTGATGAAAGAAAGCCCGATGGGCCCGGCCTACTACGTTGCCGTCCTGTGCGTGATGGGGATGGGGGTGGGTGGGTATCTGTGGAAGCGCGGCAGGTAATCAGCTATCTGAAGATCGTTCCTACGCAGTTGCGTAGGAGCGATCATAAATTACAGAGTGTTTCCGAATCATCGTTTCAACCGCCTCGACGTCCTCGCCACCCCCGTTTTTTCGGCACTTGCCGCTTCTGGCCGCTTTTTCCCCCAATACTGGCCTTTCATCTAATTGTCATATTCCAGACATAGAGTGTTCACACGGCCTATCAATACTTGGCCCCGATCCAACTATCCCTATCTGCTAGGAGTAAGGCATGAAACTGAAGCGTTTGATGGCGGCAATGACTTTTGTCGCTGCTGGCGTTGCGACTGCCCACGCGGTGGCCGCTGGTGTTGACCCGGCTATTCCGGCTTATACGAAGACCACTGGTGTGTCGGGCAACTTGTCCAGCGTCGGTTCCGATACCCTGGCTAACCTGATGACCCTGTGGGCCGAGGGTTACAAAAAGGAATACCCGAACGTCAACATCCAGATTCAAGCTGCTGGTTCTGCCACTGCGCCACCTGCGCTGACTGAAGGCACCTCCAACCTGGGCCCGATGAGCCGCAAGATGAAGGACACCGAACTGGCGGCCTTCGAGCAGAAGTACGGCTACAAGCCAACCGCTATCCCGGTTGCCGTGGATGCCCTGGCCGTGTTCGTGCACAAGGACAACCCGATCAAGCACCTGACCATGGAACAAGTCGACGCGATCTTCTCCTCGACTCGCCTGTGCGGTGCCAAAGCCGACGTCAAAACCTGGGGCGACCTGGGTGTGACCGGCGACCTGGCCAACAAGCCAGTGCAACTGTTCGGTCGTAACTCGGTATCCGGCACCTACGGCTACTTCAAAGAAGAAGCCCTGTGCAAAGGCGACTACAAGCCTAACGTGAACGAACAACCAGGCTCGGCTTCGGTCGTGCAGTCGATCAGCTCCTCGCTGAACGGCATCGGTTACTCGGGCATCGGCTACAAGACCGCCAGCGTGAAGACCGTGGCCCTGGCCAAGAAAGGCAGCACTGACTTCATCGAAGACAGCGAAGAAAACGCCCTGAACGGCAAATACCCGCTGTCGCGTTTCCTCTACGTTTACGTCAACAAAGCCCCGAACAAGCCGCTGGCACCGCTGGAAGCCGAGTTCGTGAAGCTGGTTCTGTCCAAGCAGGGCCAGGAAGTTGTGGTCAAGGACGGCTACATCCCACTGCCAGCCAAAGTTGCCGCCAAGGCACTGGCTGACCTGGGTCTGAAAGAAGGCAACTAAGTTGCTGGGCCGGGTAAAACCGGCCGTTCTGTAGGAGCGGGCTTGCTCGCGAAAGATGATAGAGCACTGCGTTTATTCAGAAGCAGCGCGTTATCGTTAACGCTCTTCGCGAGCAAGCTCGCTCCTACAGAAACTCCTAATTTTTAGTCCGCTGCCGGCTTTGCCATGCGGCGGATTTCTTGCGTCACTGCATTGTCATCTTTCTGTCATACAGGACCGCTAGGGTGTGCGCATGAATGATCTGGCCAATTCCACTATGACGACGACTTCTCCCCCCAAGCGTATTGACTTCAATACGCCTGAGTTGCAACGCAAGCGCCGCATTCGCGCGCTCAAGGATCGCCTGACCCGTTGGTACGTGCTGATCGGCGGCCTCGCCGTCCTCGGCGCTATCACTCTGATCTTCTTCTTCCTGGCCTACGTGGTCGCGCCCTTGTTCCAGGGCGCCTCGCTGACCAAGGAAGCCGCGCTGACACCGGCGTGGATGCAAGACGCGGGCAAGCCGTTGATGATCTCGCTGGAAGAACAGAACCAAGTCGCCATGCGGGTTTCCGACAAAGGCCAGGCGCTGTTCTTCGACGTGAGCACCGGCGCCGAACTCAAGCGCATCGACCTGCCGCTGGCGGCCGGCGTCAGCGTCGTGTCGATTGGTAAAGACCAGCCGGGCAGCCCGCTGGTGATCCTCGGTTTGTCCAATGGCCAGTCCCTGGTGTTCCGCCACACCTACAAGGTGTCCTACCCGGACGGCAAGAAGACCATCAGCCCGGCCATCGAATACCCTTACGGCGAAACGCCGATCGTGCTGGATGACGCCGGTCGCCCGCTGGAACACGTCGCGCTGAACGTCACCGACACCTCGCTGGTGGTGGCCGGTTCGGCCGGTTCGCACTTGAACGTGCTGTCCCTGAGCCGTGAAGAAAACATGATGACCGGCGAAGTCACCAGCGAGCAGAAGCGTATCGAGCTGCCGCAGATGACCGAGCCGGTGAAGGCGATCTTCATCGACCCACGCCAGCAATGGCTGTACGTGATCAACGGCCGTGCCCTGGCGGATGTGTTCAGCCTGCGCGACAAGAGCCTCAACGGTCGCTATAAACTGCTGGAAGACGGCGACGCCGAAATCACCGCCAGCACCCAACTGGTGGGTGGTATCTCGCTGATCGTCGGTAACTCCAAGGGCGGCCTGGCCCAGTGGTTCATGGCCCGTGACCCGGATGGCGAACAGCGCCTGAAGCAGATCCGCACCTTCGAGATGGGCACTGCGCCCATCGTTGAAATCACCGCCGAAGAACGTCGCAAAGGCTTCACCGCCCTCGACGCTTCCGGCAAGTTCGGCGTGTTCCACAGCACCGCCCACCGCACCCTGCTGGTGGACCCGGTGGTCGATGGCCCGGGCGTGTTCGGCCTGTCGCCACGGGCCAACCGTGTGATCGTCGAAGCCGACGGCAAGCTGCAACCGTTGCTGCTGGACAACCCGCACCCGGAAGTGTCGTGGAGCGCGCTGTGGAGCAAGGTCTGGTACGAAAACTACGACGAGCCTAAATACGTCTGGCAATCGACCGCCGCCAACACCGATTTCGAACCCAAGATGAGCCTCGCGCCGCTGACCTTCGGTACGCTGAAGGCCGCGTTCTACGCCATGTTGCTGGCCGCGCCGCTGGCCGTTGCCGCAGCGATCTACACCGCGTACTTCATGGCGCCGGGCCTGCGCCGCAAGGTCAAGCCGGTGATCGAGCTGATGGAAGCGATGCCGACGGTGATCCTCGGCTTCTTCGCCGGCCTGTTCCTCGCGCCGTATGTCGAAGGGCATCTACCGGGGATTTTCAGCCTGCTGATGCTGGTGCCGATTGGCATCCTGGTGGCCGGTTTTATCTTCAGCCGCCTGCCTGAGTCCATTCGCCTGCGGGTTCCCGATGGCTGGGAAAGCGCGATCCTGATCCCGGTGATCCTGTTTGTGGGCTGGCTCTCGCTGTACATGAGCCCATACCTGGAAACCTGGTTCTTCGGCGGCGACATGCGGATGTGGATCTCCCATGACCTGGGCATCACCTATGACCAGCGCAACGCCCTGGTCGTCGGCCTGGCGATGGGGTTCGCGGTGATCCCGAACATCTACTCCATCGCCGAAGACGCCGTGTTCAGCGTGCCGCGCGGCCTGACCCTGGGCTCTTTGGCCCTGGGCGCCACGCCGTGGCAGACCATGACCCGCGTGGTCATCCTGACCGCCAGCCCGGGGATTTTCTCGGCGCTGATGATCGGCATGGGCCGCGCCGTGGGCGAGACCATGATCGTGCTGATGGCCACCGGTAACACCCCGGTGATGGAGATGAACCTGTTCGAAGGCCTGCGCACCCTGGCGGCCAACGTCGCGGTGGAAATGCCCGAGTCGGAAGTGGGCGGCAGTCACTACCGCGTGCTGTTCCTCTCGGCGCTGGTGCTGCTGTTGTTCACCTTCATCATGAACACCCTCGCCGAGCTGATTCGTCAGCGTCTGCGCAAGAAATACTCGTCGCTTTAAGAAAGGTAGAAGTCTGTGAAACAGAACTCCCTGAATGGATGGTTCAAGAGCGGCGCCCCCGGCGTCTGGATCAGCGGTGGCGCGGTGTCCATCGCGGTCATCATGACCCTTGGTTTGCTGGCTGTGATTGCGGTGCGTGGTTTGGGCCACTTCTGGCCGGCTGACCTGATCCAGGCCAACTACGATGTCCCGGGCCAAGAAAACCATATCGTCATCGGCGAAGTGGTACAGAAAGAAGAAGTGCCGCGCGAGCGCCTGAAAAGCGCTGGCCTGCCCGTGCCCGACGTGGGCCCGGAATTCATGACTCGCGAGTTGATCAAAGTCGGTAACCGCGATCTGAACGGCAACGACTTCACATGGATCGTCGGCGAATGGCTGAAGAACCAGACCAAACCGCTGGAATTGATGACCATCGAGCGCCGTGAGTGGGGCAACTTCTACGGCACCCTGGTCAACGTCAAGCAGGATGGCAAGGTCATCGCCGAAGGCCAGGCTGCGTGGCCGGAGCTGCAGGCTCGGGTCGACCGCGTGAACAAGCTGGCGGCCCAGCTCAAGACCCTTGAGAAGTCCGACATCGGCGCGATCAACGCCGGTCTTGAACGTATCCGTCTGCACGGTCGCAAGCTGGAACTGGAAGGCAAGCTCGACGCCGCCGCCCAGGCCGACATGGACTCGGGCCGCGCCGAACTGAATGCCCGTTACCAGGACATCGAAGCGCGCCTGGCCGACCTGCACGCCCAATTCAACCGCGACGCCTTGACTGCCCGCGATGCGAACGGCAAGGAAGTCGAAATCGGCATCGGCAAAGTGGTCCACGCCTATCAGCCGAACGCCATGGGCACGATGACCAAGATCGGCTTCTACTTCAGCAAGGTCTGGGAGTTCCTCAGCGACGACCCACGGGAAGCCAACACCGAAGGCGGGATCTTCCCGGCCATCTTCGGCACCGTGATGATGACCCTGATCATGGCGATGATCGTGACCCCGTTCGGCGTGCTGGCGGCGGTGTACCTGCGTGAATACGCCAAGCAGAACGCCCTGACGCGGATCATCCGCATCGCCGTGAACAACCTGGCGGGCGTACCGGCCATCGTTTACGGCGTGTTCGGCCTGGGCTTCTTCGTGTATGTATTGGGTGGCTCGGTTGACCGCCTGTTCTTCGCCGAAGCCCTGCCGGCCCCGACCTTCGGCACGCCGGGCCTGTTGTGGGCGTCGCTGACCCTGGCGCTGCTGGCGGTGCCGGTGGTGATCGTGGCTACCGAGGAAGGCCTGGCGCGGATTCCTCGCACTGTGCGCGAAGGCTCGCTGGCACTCGGCGCGACCAAGGCGGAAACGCTGTGGAAGATCGTGCTGCCGATGGCCAGCCCGGCGATGATGACCGGCATGATCCTCGCCGTGGCCCGTGCCGCCGGTGAAGTAGCGCCGCTGATGCTGGTGGGCGTGGTCAAGCTGGCCCCGTCGCTGCCGCTGGACGGCAACTACCCTTACTTGCACCTTGACCAGAAGATCATGCACCTGGGCTTCCATATTTATGACGTCGGTTTCCAGAGCCCCAACGTCGAGGCCGCAAGGCCGCTGGTATATGCCACCGCGCTGTTGCTGGTGCTGGTGATCGCCACGCTCAACTTGTCGGCGGTGTGGATCCGTAACCACCTGCGCGAAAAATATAAAGCGTTGGATAGCTAATTGAAGTGACGCGGACTCAATGTGGGAGGGGGCTTGCCCCCGATAGCGGCGTATCAGAAACACATATGCTGGCTGACACACTGCTATCGGGGGCAAGCCCCCTCCCACACTAGACCACGATATACGCAGAATTTGAGTAAACCGCCCCCGGCGGTTCAACAACACGAATTGGTAGCACAGGGAGCATCCCATGCAACAAGAAACCCATTCCCATGGCATCAACATGTCTGCCCTGGGTCGTGACAAGCAGAGCCTGAGCCTGGCCCAGGAAACCGTGGCCATCGAAGTGCCGGGCCTGAGCCTGTACTACGGCGACAAACAGGCGCTGTTCGACGTCAGCATGAACATCCCCAAGCAGCGCGTGACCGCCTTCATCGGCCCGTCGGGCTGCGGCAAGTCCACGCTGCTGCGCACCTTCAACCGCATGAACGACCTGGTCGACGGTTGCCGCGTGGACGGTGCGATCAACCTCTACGGCAGCAACATCTACCGCAAGGGTGAAGACGTGGCCGAGCTGCGTCGCCGGGTGGGCATGGTGTTCCAGAAGCCCAACCCGTTCCCCAAGACCATCTACGAAAACGTGGTCTACGGCTTGCGCATCCAGGGCATCAACAAGAAGCGCATCCTCGACGAAGCGGTCGAATGGGCGCTTAAAGGCGCCGCGCTGTGGGACGAGGTCAAGGACCGCCTGCACGACTCCGCACTCGGCCTGTCCGGCGGCCAGCAACAACGCCTGGTGATCGCGCGTACCATCGCCGTGGAACCGGAAGTGCTGCTGCTCGACGAACCTTGCTCGGCACTCGACCCGATCTCGACGTTGAAAGTCGAAGAACTGATCTACGAGCTCAAGTCCAAGTTCACCATCGTCATCGTGACTCACAACATGCAACAGGCGGCGCGGGTTTCCGACTACACCGCGTTCATGTACATGGGCAAGCTGGTGGAGTTCGGCGATACCGATACCCTGTTCACCAATCCGGCGAAGAAACAGACCGAAGACTACATCACCGGTCGCTACGGCTAGGAAGCTGTGGTTCAGATTGCATTGACGCTGCGGTTCTCCGCACCTTTCCGGACGCTCCAAGGACGCCAACATGATTAGCAAAGAAGGCCTTACCCACCACATCTCCGCGCAGTTCAATGCCGAGCTTGAGGAAGTGCGCAGCCACCTCCTGGCGATGGGCGGGCTGGTGGAGAAGCAAGTCAACGATGCGGTCACCGCGCTGATCGAGGCCGACTCGGGCTTGGCCCAGCAAGTGCGCGAGATCGATGACCAGATCAACCAGATGGAACGCAATATCGACGAAGAATGCCTGCGCATTCTCGCCCGTCGCCAGCCGGCGGCTTCCGACCTGCGCTTGATCATCAGTATTTCCAAGTCGGTGATCGACCTTGAGCGTATCGGCGATGAATCCACCAAGATCGCCCGCCGCGCCATCCAACTGTGCGAAGAAGGCGAAGCGCCGCGCGGTTATGTGGAAGTGCGGCATATCGGTGACCAGGTGCGCAACATGGTGCGCGATGCCCTGGACGCGTTTGCCCGTTTCGACGCCGAACTGGCGTTGTCGGTGGCCCAGTACGACAAGATCATCGACCGTGAGTACAAGACCGCCCTGCGCGAGCTGGCCACCTACATGATGGAAGACCCGCGCTCTATCACGCGGGTCTTGAGCATTATCTGGGTGCTGCGTTCGCTGGAGCGGATCGGCGACCACGCGCGCAATATCTCGGAGTTGGTGATCTATCTGGTGCGTGGCACCGACGTGCGGCACATGGGCCTCAAGCGCATGAAAGCCGAAGTTGAAGGATCTACCGATCAAATCCCTAATGTTCCGGGCGAATCTGACGATAAGTAAGGTTGCCCGAGATATTAACGCCCGGCCTTTGGTCGGGCGTTTTCGTTTGTGGGCGCTGATTTTTTTGTGCGTGGGGTGAAAGAAAGTCCCAACACAACTACAGAGTTTTGGCAAAATGCCATCAGTCAGGCGTTCTGCGTGCCGCGTTTTTATAGGATAAAGGGTCGATGAGTAAAGTCAGTGTATTGGTGGTGGATGACGCCTCGTTTATTCGCGACCTGGTGAAGAAGTGCCTGCGCAATTACTTCCCCGGGATCAAGATTGAAGATGCGGTGAACGGCAAAAAGGCCCAGGCCATCCTGATGCGCGAAACCTTCGATCTGGTGTTGTGCGACTGGGAAATGCCCGAGATGTCCGGCCTGGAGCTGTTGACCTGGTGCCGCGAGCAACCGCAGCTCAAAGCCATGCCGTTCGTGATGGTGACCAGCCGCGGCGACAAAGAGAACGTGGTGCAGGCGATCCAGGCCGGGGTTTCCGGCTACGTCAGCAAACCGTTCACCAACGAACAGCTGTTGACCAAGGTCAAGCACGCTCTGCACAAGGTCGGGCGCCTCGACGCCCTGGTCGCCAGCGCACCGACCAAGATGAACTCAGCGTTCGGCAACGACTCCCTGAGCGCCCTGACCGGTGGCAAGCCCGAAGCGGTCAAGGTCGCTCCTGTCGCGGCGGCTGCACCGAGCAAAGGCCTGCTCAACAGCCCGCCCGTGAAGGCGGCTGCCGCCGCTGCGCCCGCCAGTGGTCGCGGGCAGGGTCAGTTGCGCCTGTCCAGCGGCACCCAGCAATGCGTGATCAAGGGCCTGAGCATCAAGGAAGCGCTGCTGGTGGTCCGTCGCGGTGAGGTCCTGCCTCAGGTACTGGAAAGCGCGGTGCTCGACCTTGAGCAAGGCGACAACGCCGAAGTCGCGCGCCTCAACGGCTACCTGCACGCCGTCGTCGCCTTCGAGCCCAAGCCCGACAGCGACTGGCTGCAACTGACCTTCCGCTTTATCGACCAGGATGCGCAGAAACTGGACTACATCTCGCGGCTGATCGCGCGGGGTACGGCGCAGAAGCATTTTGTGCCGGGTGCCTGATTCACAGAACGCCACCTGTCCTCTGTGGAAGGGGGCGTGCTCCCGATGGTCTTTCATTCAACATCTTCGTTGGCTGAACTACCGCAATCGCGAGCAAGCCCGCTCCTACATGTGAAGTTCGTTGTTTTCAGTATCGGGTAAATCTCACACGGTCTTGTCATCAAGCCTTGCTAGCCTGCCATTCAGTCCCCCCGGCAGGTTCGCGCCATGCTCCTTCGCCTATTGCTGTTCTGTGGGCTGGCTGCGGTCGCCACGTCGACCCCGGCCATGACCCTGTACAAATCCACCGACGCCAATGGCGAGGTGTTTTTCAGCGACCGGCAAACCCCCGGCGCCCAGGCGTTTGTGATCCGGGAGCGGGGGGCCGTGCGCGTGCAACGGCCGGTGCTCGACCGGCCAAGGCCCGGTTATCCCCAGCAGGCCTACCGCTACCCCTTGCCCTGGCGCGGCGGGCCGTTTCGCCTGAGCCAAGGCCCCAACGGCAGCTTCAGCCATACCGACGCCAAAAGCCGCTACGCCATGGACATTGCCATGCCCGAAGGCACGCCGATCATTGCGGCGCGCAGCGGCAGGGTGGTGAAGATCGAGAATGACCAGGCCGGGCGCGGCAACGATGCGTCAGGGAATTTCGTGCGGGTGCTGCACGATGACGGCACCCAGGGCGTGTACCTGCACCTCAAGCAAGGTTCGGTCAGCGTCAGGCCGGGGCAGCGGGTGGCGGTGGGCAGTGCGCTGGGGTTGTCGGGCAACACCGGCAACAGCAGCGGGCCGCACCTGCACTTTGTGGTGCAGCAGCGGACCGAGGCGGGGCTGGTATCGATCCCGTATGAGTTCAACCAGCCCGTGGGGGTATTGCCCAATTTTGCCTTGGGCAATTGACGGTCAGTCCAGCAGCAGGACCTTGGCCAGCACGATTTTCGGCCCTTTCATCTTCTTGATGATGATCCGCAGGCCTTCAACCTCGAGGACTTCTTCCTCTTCCGGCACCCGCTTGAGGGTGTCATAGACCAGCCCGGCCAGGGTTTCCGCTTCGATGTGGTCGAGGTCGACGCCAAGCAGGCGTTCCACCTTGAACAGCGGCGTATCGCCGCGTACCAGCAGTTTGCCCGGCTGGTAGGCGAGGATGCCGCGCTCGGCCTTGCGGTGTTCGTCCTGGATATCGCCCACCAGCACTTCGAGCACGTCTTCCATGGTCAGGTAGCCGATGATCTTGCCGTCGGCTTCTTCCACCAGGGCGAAGTGCGCGCCGCCTTTGCGGAACTGCTCCAGCAACTGCGACAGCGGCATGTGCCGCGACACGCGCTCCAGCGGGCGGGTCAGTTCGGCCAGGTTGAACGACTCGGGGAGATGGTCCAGGTTCGCCAGTTCCAGCAGCAGGTCCTTGATGTGCAGCAGGCCGACAAACTCGTTGCGCTGCGCGTCATACACCGGGTAACGGCTGAATTTGTGGCGACGGAACAGCGCAAGGATTTCCTTGAGCGGGGCGTTGAAGTCCAGGGTCACCAGGTCTTCCCGCGAGTTGGCCCAGTCGACCACTTCCAGTTCGCCCATTTCCACGGCCGAGGCCAAGACGCGCATGCCTTGGTCGCTGGGGTCCTGGCCACGGCTGGAGTGCAGGATCAGCTTGAGTTCTTCGCGGCTGTACTGGTGCTCATGGTGCGGGCCGGGTTCGCCTTGCCCGGCGATCCGCAGGATGGCATTGGCGCTGGCGTTGAGCAGGTAGATTGCCGGGTACATGGCCCAGTAGAACAGGTACAGCGGCACGGCCGTCCACAGCGACAGCAGTTCCGGCTTGCGAATGGCCCAGGACTTGGGCGCCAGTTCACCGACCACGATGTGCAGGTAGGAAATCAGGAAGAAGGCGGAAAAGAACGACACGCCTTTGATCACTTCCGGCGACTCGACGCCAGCGGCGCCCAGCAGCGGCTCGAGGATATGCGCAAACGCCGGCTCGCCGACCCAGCCCAGGCCCAGGGAGGCGAGGGTGATACCCAGCTGGCAGGCCGACAGGTAGGCGTCGAGCTGGCGGTGGACGGTGCGCAGGATCTGCCCGCGCCAACCATTGGTGTGGGCGATGGCCTCGACCCGCGTGGAGCGCAGTTTGACCATGGCAAACTCCGCCGCAACGAAGAACGCGTTGAGCAGTACCAGGATCAGTGCAAAAAGAATCATGCCGAAATCGGCGAAGAGTGTGGCGAGGGTGATACCTGGGGAAGGGTCCATGATGGGGTTTTGCGGGTTCCGTATGTTCAATAGGGGTGACAGGAGCGCCTGAAAGGCGGACACAAGTCGGCCAATGTAGCGGCTGGCGCGGCGCTTGCCTAGTGGTTGCTGCCTGGTGGAGCCAGGAATACCTGCTTTGGAACAATGCAATTCCAAATGTGGGAGGGGGCTTGCTCCCACATTTAGCGTTGTATTGTGTCCGGGTTATTCATCATTCACGACCATCCGCGAACGGGTTACCTGGGGCGGCGGAAAATGGCAGGTAAAGGTGCTGCCGTGGCCGAGCACACTGCTGATTTCCAGGCGTGCGCGGTGGCGCAGCAGCACGTGCTTGACGATCGCCAGGCCCAGCCCGGTGCCGCCGGTGTTGGAGTTGCGGCTGGAGTCGACGCGGTAGAAGCGCTCGGTCAGGCGCGGCAGGTGCTTGGCGTCGATGCCGATGCCGGAGTCTTGCACGCTCAGGTGCGCGCCCTGGGCGTCGGCCCACCAGCGGATGCGGATATTGCCCTTGTCCGGTGTGTACTTCACGGCGTTGAACACCAGGTTGGAAAACGCGCTGCGCAATTCGCCTTCGCTGCCTTTGAGCAGTACCGACGGGTCGGCTTCCAGGGTGATCTGTTGCCCGCGTTGGCCGGAGAGGGCCTGGGCGTCGTTCTTGATGGTCTGCAACAGGCTTTGCACCGCCACCGGGTGGTTATCCGACGGGTAATCGGTCGCCTCCAGCTTGGCCAGCAACAGCAGGTCATTGAGCAGGGTTTGCATGCGCGAGCCTTGCTGCTGCATCTGCTGCAGGGCGCGGCTCCAGCGCGGGTTGATCTCGTCGACGTTGTCCAGCAGCGTCTCCAGGTAGCCGCAGATCACCGTCAACGGGGTGCGCAGCTCGTGGGAGACGTTGGCAACGAAGTCCTTGCGCATCTGTTCCAACTGGTGGATGCGGGTTACGTCGCGCACCAGCATCAAGTGTTCGTTGTTGCCGTAGCGCGTCAGGTACAACTGGATGCGTACGCGGTCGTTGGTGGGCGAGGGAATTTCCAGGGCTTCTTCGTAGTTTTCCTGCTCGAAGTATTCCTTGAAGCGCGGGTGGCGGACCAGGTTGGTCACCGGTTGGCCGCTGTCCTGGGGCGTCTTGAGGCCCAGCAGGGTCTCGGCGGCGCGGTTCCACCATTCGAGGTTGCCGTCGCTGTCGAGCATGATCACTGCGTCTTTCAGCGCGGCGGTGGACTCCTGCACCCGGTCGATCACCGCTTGCAGGCGCCCGCGTACCCGTTGGTCGCGGCGTTGCAGGTGATAGATGCTGTCGAACACCTCGCCCCACAGGCCGTAGCCGTCGGGTGGTGCTTCATCGGGTTTGTGTTGGCGCAGCCATTCATGCAGGCGCAGCAATTGCTTGAGGGTCCAGCCCAGGTACAGACCAATGCCGACGGCCAGGCTCCAGCCGTATTGGCCGCTGATCAGGCCTACCAGCAAGCAGCCGGTGATCAACAGCAGCAGGTGGCGGATCAGCGTGCCATGCCAGTTTTGGTTCACTTGAACATGCGTCCTTGTCAGCTGTTAAGTCAGGCTCTTGCGTTCAGAAACCGGCTGGCTCAGCCCTTGGTGGAAAACCGATAGCCGGTGCCGCGCACGGTTTGTACCAGATTCTCGTAGGCATCGCCCAGGGCTTTGCGCAGGCGACGGATATGCACGTCCACGGTGCGCTCTTCCACGTACACATTGCCGCCCCACACTTGGTCCAGCAACTGGCCGCGGGTGTAGGCGCGTTCCTGGTGGGTCATGAAGAACTGCAGCAGACGGTATTCGGTCGGGCCCATCTCGGCGGGCTTGCCGTCGATGGTCACGCGGTGGCTGATCGGGTCCAGCAACAGGCCGCCGACTTCGATCGGTGCTTCGCCATCGGTCGGGCCGGCGCGGCGCAGTACGGCTTTCAGGCGTGCGACCAGTTCCCGTGGGGAAAACGGCTTGGTGATGTAGTCATCGGCGCCGACTTCCAGGCCCTGGATCTTGTTGTCTTCTTCGCCCTTGGCCGTGAGCATGATGATCGGGATGTCGCCGGTCAGCTCGTCACGCTTGAGGCGCCGCGCCAGTTCGATGCCGGAGGTGCCGGGCAGCATCCAGTCGAGCAGGATCAGGTCCGGTTTGCGGTCGACGATAATGGCATGGGCCTGCTGCGAGTTCTCCGCTTCCAGGCAGTCATAGCCGGCCATTTCCAACGCGACGGCGATCATCTCGCGAATGGGCGCTTCGTCGTCGACGATCAGAATGCTCCTGCCAACCATGCCTAAAATCCTCTTGTCATTTAACTGTCTTGCGCCGCATTAGATAACGGAATTATTGCAGTCGTGTGACAGTAATTTAGCTGCTCGCGCAATTCCCGCCTGCGTGGACTACGCTTTGGGTCCGAATCCTGACAACCACAAAAGGAAGGTTCCGATGACTTACAGTACTTTTTCCTGGAAAGCCCTGCTGGTCACGGCGGCGTTGACGCTGCCGACCCTGGCATTCGCGGCGGACCCCGCGACGACCAAAGACGGGATACTGGTCGATCACAACGGCATGACGCTCTATACCTTCGCCAAGGACGCCAATGGCAAATCCATGTGCAACGATAAGTGCGCCGCCAACTGGCCGCCATTGACGGCGGCGTCCACCGACAAGCCCATGGGCAAATGGACCGTGATCACCCGTGACGACCAGAAGAGTCAGTGGGCCTACAGCGGCAAGCCGCTCTACACCTTCGTCATGGACAAGAAGGCCGGCGACATGACCGGTGAAGGCAAGATGGACGGGGCCTGGAAAGTCGCCAAGCCTTAGTTGGGCCCTCGCGATGAGGGGCCTGGCCCCTCATCGAAAGCCGTAATCCGCGACAATCCCGACAAAGATCGCCAACCCGGCCCAGTGGTTGTGCAAAAACGCCTTGAAGCACTTCATCCGGTCCCTGTCCCGGGTATACCAGAATTCCCAGGCAAAACAGCCCGCCGCCGCCAGCAACCCCAGGTGGAACCAGCCGCCCAGCTCGAACCGCGCGCCGGCCAGCAACAGGCACGCCAGCGCCAGGCCTTGCAGGGTCAGAATGATCGCCCGGTCGGCGTCGCCAAACAGGATGGCGGTGGATTTCACGCCGATCTTCAAATCGTCGTCGCGGTCGGTCATGGCGTAATAGGTGTCGTAGCCCACCGTCCACAGCACATTGGCGATGTACAGCAGCCACGCGGCGGCAGGCAGGTTGCCGGTTTCGGCGGTGAACGCCATCGGCATGCCCCAGGAAAACGCCGCGCCCAGCACCACTTGCGGGTAATAGGTGTAGCGCTTCATGAACGGATAGCTCGCCGCCAGCGCCAGGCCGCCGAGGGACAGCAGGATGGTCGTCGCGTTGGTCAGCAGCACCAGCAGGAAACTGACACCCATCAGCAGCGCGAAAAACACCAGCGCCTCTTTCGAGCTGATCTTGCCGCTGACCAGTGGGCGTTGCTCGGTGCGCTTCACGTGGCCGTCGACCTTGCGGTCGGCCCAGTCGTTGATCACGCAGCCGCCGGCGCGAGTGAGCACCACGCCGAGCACGAAAATCAGGATATTGATCAAGGACGGCGAGCCCTTGCCGGCGATCCACAGCGCCCACAGCGTCGGCCACAGCAGCAGATAGATGCCGATGGGTTTGTCCATGCGCGTCAACTGAATGAAATCCCAGGCCCTGGGGTTCAGACGGTTCAAGGATTTGAGCAGGCGTTGATACATCAGCGGTTCTCCGGGTGGTCATGCACCGCGTGCCACAGGCTCGGCAGGAAGATTTCGGCGACCAGCACGCTCAGCGCCCCGCGATCGAACCGCGAGCGGCGCGCCCACAGCCCGTCGAGCTGATCCGCGGGGGGCAGCCATGGGCGCGGGTAATGGCAGACCTCGATCGCCCGGCGCGTGAAGGCGCGGTCGCAGAACAGCAGCTCGCCCAGGGAGCGGCTCCCCAGCTCGTCCATATGCAACCCGTCGCCTTGCAACGCACTGCGCGACGCCACGCTGCGGGCAAACACCCACGGCTGGCCATGCCCGCGCAAATACACCTCGCGCACCCAACCGATGCTGGCCTGGGGCAGGTCAAGCGCCGCGCACTCATCGTCGCGCAACGGCTGCCAGCCTTCGCACAGCGGCGTCACGCTGAAACTGTCGCTGGACAGCCCCGTCAGGCGCCGCGTCAGCGAGCCCTCGTCGAACAGCCAGTCAAGGGTCAACGGCGCGGGCAGGGGGCTCAGAAGGCTCTGGGTCAGCCATTGGCAAGCATCGGGAAGGGCGATTGAGTGCGGCACGGTGCGTCAATATTGGCAGCAAAAGAGGTGGCGAGCTTACCATGGCGTCCGGCTCTTTTGCCGGGCTGAACCGGTGCCTTGTGTCGATCGTACTTGCATCTGCAGGCCCCGATCAGTACAAAACGCGCTGAGCCGCACGGCAACGCGGGATCTATCGACCGTCGGCCAACCTGCCTGGACCCTGAGGAAGCAAGTAAATGAAGAAGTGGCAATGCATAGTCTGCGGCCTGATCTATGACGAGAAAGACGGCTGGCCGGACGACGGAATCGCTCCGGGTACCCTGTGGGAGGACGTTCCGGAAGACTGGCTGTGCCCGGACTGCGGCGTGGGCAAAGTGGATTTCGAAATGATTGAAATCGCGTAATCGCGAATTTAAGAAACGTACTACAAGGAGAAAGGAATGAACGCACCTGTCGTGATCGTCGGCACAGGGCTCGCCGGTTACAACGTGGCCCGCGAGTTTCGCAAGCTCGACAGCGATACCCCGTTGTTGCTGATCACCGCGGATGATGGGCGCTCCTACTCCAAGCCCATGCTCTCCACCGGCTTTGCCAAGAACAAGGAAGCCGATGGCCTGAGCATGGCTGAACCCGGCGCCATGGCCGAGCAACTCAAGGCCGAGGTACGCACTCATACCCGTATCACCGGTATTGACCCGGGCCACAAGCGCTTGTGGATCGGCGAAGAAGCGGTGACTTACCGCGACCTGGTCCTGGCCTGGGGCGCGGAAACCGTGCGCGTGCCGGTCGAAGGCGACGCCGCGGAGCTGATTTTCCCGATCAACGATCTTGAAGACTACGCCCGCTTTCGCGCGGCAGCCGTCGGTAAACGCCGCGTGCTGCTGCTTGGCGCCGGCCTGATCGGCTGCGAATTCGCCAACGACCTGATCCTCGGCGGCTACGAAATCGACCTGGTGGCACCGTGCGAGCAAGTCATGCCGACCCTGCTGCACCCAGCGGCGGCCGCAGCGGTACAAGCCGGGCTGGAAGGCCTTGGGGCGCGCTTCCACCTGGGCCCGGTGCTCAACCGCCTGCAACGCAGCGCCGAAGGTCTGGAAGCGCACCTGTCGGACGGTGAAGTGATCCAGTGCGACCTGGTGGTCTCGGCCATCGGCCTGCGCCCGCGTGTCGACCTGGCCGCGGCTGCCGGCTTGCAGGTCAACCGTGGGATCGTGGTCGACCGCCACCTCAAGACCTCCCACGCCAACATCTATGCCCTGGGCGACTGCGCCGAGGTCGATGGCCTGAACCTGCTGTACGTCATGCCGCTGATGAGCTGCGCCCGCGCCTTGGCCCAGACGCTGGCGGGCAACGCCACGGCCGTCAGCTACGGGCCGATGCCGGTCACCGTGAAAACCCCGGTCTGCCCGCTGGTGGTTTCGCCACCGCCACGGGGCACCGAAGGCGTGTGGAGCGTCGAAGGGCAGGGCGCCGACATCAAGGCCCTGTGCCGCGATGCCAGCGGCCGCCTGCTGGGCTACGCGCTGACCGGCAGCGCCGTGATGGAAAAACTGGCGTTGAACAAAGAACTTCCGCCGCTGCTGGCGTAAATACCGGTCGTTCTGTCGGAATAACCCTATTTTTCACCCTAGAAAGGTCGCCACGAGACTGGCGCGGCGTCCGAGGGCATGCCATCCTCACTCCCGTCTGCCGCAGAGTAGAGCCTGCGGCGCCTTGGGCGCTGCTCCATTAGAGAGCAGCACGGACATAACAACAAAAAACCGTCAAAGAGGCTTCACTTATGCGTAAACCAGAACTCGCAGCCGCCATCGCTGAAAAAGCGGACCTCACCAAAGAACAGGCGAATCGCGTCCTCAACGCCGTTCTCGAAGAAATCACCGGCGCCCTGCACCGCAAGGACAGCGTCACCCTGGTTGGCTTCGGCACCTTCCTGCAACGCCACCGCGGCGCCCGCACCGGCAAAAACCCGCAAACCGGTGAGCCTGTGAAAATCAAGGCCAGCAATACCGTTGCGTTCAAGCCGGGCAAGTCGCTCAAAGACAGCGTCAACCCGTAATAGCGGTATCGTCTCGAAGGGGGCGGGGAGGTAGAAAAAGTGGGCACGCCGACTGGGTCGGGTGCCCATTTTTTGTGCGCGTGGAAAAGCAATCGAGGCGCAAGGAGGGGGCTCACGGCTTATACAGTTATTAGTATTAGCGGGGCAGAGTTTTTTATTGTTTGTAAAGGACGATTACTTACGCACTGGAACTTAATGGGTACGAGGCGCCACCTATTAGTCGAGATTGCAGGGACGCGCTCAAGACTATTTTAAAGAGGTGTCTCAATGAAACTCACTGATCTAACTTATATTCCTCCAAATACTCCATCACCTCAGCCAACTGTGCCAGGAAACTCAGTTCCGTTGACGTCGGGTAATGGGCAGCAAACGGCTGACTCCTCGAAGATTGTATATGGTTCGAATGCGGGTAACGGAGGGGGTATTGAATATCCCACGACGAGTAATGAGAAAATAGGTGCTTCTGAGTTAAGTGGCGCTACTAAGGCTGGCGGAGGACGCAGGGGGGGAGGGTCAAGTGGACGTGGAGGTTCCGGAAGTGGATCCGGTACTCCGCCAAATGGACAAGGAGGTTCGAATTCTCACGTAAATGGGCAAGGAGGTCCGAATTCTCAGGCAAATGGACAAGGAGGTTCGAATTCTCACGTAAATGGGCAAGGAGGTCCGAATTCTCAGGCAAATGGGCAAGGAGGTTCAAATTCTCACGTAAATGGGCAAGGAGGTCCGAATTCTCACGCAAATGGATCAGGGGGCTCCAATCCTCGGTCAAATAAACAAGGAGGCTCCCATCCTCTGCCAAACCCCAAAGCCGCGTCACCTGGTATTAAGGATTCTTTAAAGACCACGCAAAATATTAACGATCTACACGATAAAAATGGGTTCTCGCCGCTCTCTTCTGAACTGGCGTCCAGCGCGCGCAACTCACTTATCAGTGGGGGGGTAAATTCACTGGTGAATATCCCCTTGAATGTGGGGGAACATTTGGCTTCCAAAGCCATCATCGATAGAATCGAAGCGCAAGCTGCAATGCCAGGCGCGGCAAAAAAGAACGCGGACGGCACGACCACGACCGTAGACCCGGCAGCAACAGAAAAGCAAAAAATAGACGCGCGCCTCGAAGACAGTGAAATAAAAACAGAGTTGATGGTCAACCAGATCCTTTCCATTAACGAAGGATCTGAGGCTAATGCGGTTAGTAAAAAATCGGATGCACCAAAAGACACAGCCGGGCGCTTGACCAATCAAGAAAAAACCATGGATGGCATAGAAGCCCAGTTGCAAGACCTGGGTACACGATACGACCTTGTTTATAAGCCGTATGAAGCGCCGAAGTCGTCGGATGCACCGACTGACAAGTCTCGTATGGATGCGATTGAACTGCGCCACAAGCACATGAACAGAATGATTAAAAGATTGATAACGCTTGTAGAATCGGATGTAACGTAGTTTTGATAAACTCTTGATTCAAGAGTGGAGAGTGGCGGATTTGTTTAGGCAAGTCCGCCCTTTAACTTTGAAGTATTTTTCATACTGTGCAACTGAACCGCCATGTGGGTACGTAGCCTCATAGGTAGATTTTCTGACAAGCTGCATTGTTGTATTGCCGGATTTTGCGTCGAAGTCATCAACCTGGTGCCAGGTATAGTGTTTCTTGGCGCTTCTAGGAATACCTGGTTCTTTGTAGGCTTGAGTAAAGTCGCGCGATCTAGAGCCTTGCATCTTGATCGTCACGATATTTCTGTGTGAGCCTTTTATCGGATACAGGTCACTGCTGCCAGTAAAGTCCACCCCTGCATACGCCCAGCCCCATGGATCGGCCCATCCAATTGGGTTTGGCGCGTATTGGTAAAGATGGAGGCCACCTTCCAACCCAATCGGATCCGGCGTAGTAAACCGCCCCACATCCGGATCATAAAACCTAAACGTATTGAAATGCAGCCCCGTCTCCCGGTCCATATGCTCCTGCAACAACCGCAGGCCATCCCACATGAACCGGGTTTCGCCCAGCGGATAGCCGTCGCGGCCATGCTCGGTTTTTTCAATACGCCGGCCCAGCGGGTCATAGGTCATCCTGAGCACGCTGCCGTTTTCATTGCGTACTTCAATCAGCCGGCTTTCGGCGTCGTAGGCAAAGCGCTGCACGCCGCGTTTGGCGCTGCGTTTTTCGATCATGCCGCCAAAGGCGTCGTAGCGGTAACGCTTGTCCTGGTAGGTCAGCAGTTTGTTATGCACCACTAGCCCGGCGCCGGGTTGCGGGCCGTCGAGCAGGTTGGCGGCGGCATGCTCGAACTGCTTTTGTGCCGGTGTAGGCAACGGTGGCGTGAGCGCAGGTACACGTGCGGTTAGTCGTAACAATATTGCTCTGTCAGGTCGCAGAGTGTATGAGGAGCAGCCAGTAATCGGGATGCAAGAGGAATATACCCCGGAATCATTTTTTGCTGTTCATCACCGGATCCGCGAGGTTTGTGTCGCCGTCATTCATGCGCTGCAAAAGTTTGACTGCTCGCGAGAAACCTTGAGCAGCGGAGCGCTCCAACCACTGCCGGGCTTGTTCAAAATTCTGTTCGACTATCCATCCATCAACGTACATTTTACCCAGATCAAACTCTCCATGGGCATCACCGGACTCAGCTCTGGGGAAGTGGAATTTCACCTCTTTAGAGATCGTATCAATTTCCCAATAGTCGCGCTTGTTTGCTTGGAAAAGGCGAATGGTTTGATCGTCCACCCATTCAACAGCGCCTAGCAGTGATTCGAAAAGTCCCAGCGATATGCCAATTCGTGTGGCAGTAAAAAACTCGGTTGGTGTGTTTTTGGGGCCTTGCACCAAGACGCCGATATTAATGTATCGATCCGTGCGCCAGGCGGCTGACGCCGTGAGCGTTTTAGCTGGGTTTTTCAGTGAGCGGCCTGAAGTACCGGAAAACTGATAGCCACGTTTGACAATCGCTGCATGAAGTTTATGTATTGGGTCGGTATCCCAACCTTTGAGAGTTGCTAATGATAGGAGCGCCTCATTGATATCGTCGATTAAGCACTGGCGAATAACGGCGTCTGTAGCTTCCGTCGGCAGGTCCTGTAAGCGCTTGAAAGGATGAGAGTAGGTGCAAACATTTGTAAGTGTCAGCTCTGCTTCCTCTGGCGCTTGCTGAAGAACCACTTTGGCAACTCCACCAGTAGAAAGCTTGCAAGTGGTCGTTAGAAGAAAAATATAGAGTACGGCGGCCTCTCGAACGCTGTGAGCCTGCAGGCGGTCTGTAGTTGGAATAATTTCGAGTGTTGATAAATATTTGCTCATCAGAGTTTCTATCTCGTCGCATTTGGCAGTGAGTTGCCCACAGGATTAATCCCGACTTTTGGAAATGAAGGTGTTTGACCTGCTCGCTGAGCGGCTACTGAGTAGCCATTGACTCTACCTTGTTCAACTTTAAGAGCCTTGGTGCGTGTTACATTTTTTCTGATTATGGCGGACTCGTATTTATCAGAGCTCCCCCTGTTAAGTCTGCGTACCTGCGACTGCGCTCGGTAAGATTTCCCATTTTTGGAAATTTCCCACCGCTGATACCATATTTGTACACCTGCCCAGTCGTTTTGTTACGAATGACGTATACATGATTTACCTTGTTATTTTGTCTGGAATTTCCGTTTGCAGCGCCGCAAGTTTTCCATCCCCATGGATCGATCCATGCAATCGGATTTGATGCGTATTGGTAGAGATTAAGCTCTCCGTCCAACCCAATCGGATCCGGCGTCGTAAACCGCCCCACATCCGGATCATAAAACCTAAACGTATTGAAATGCAGCCCCGTCTCCCGGTCCAGATACTGCCCCTGAAACCGCAAATTCTGCTCTTCAATGTAATAAGGCTCGCGCGCCTCTATCTAGCGTGTTACCCCATATCTGATACGTTACCTGCCAGGCCCTGTGTCTGGGGTCAACTTCCCAGCACCGTGCTTCACTTCAAATATATGTGGTTTGCCGTGGCTGTCTTTGGCAACAAACGGAAAATTTCCGCTGCTGCGCCTCCAATTCAAAAGTCTCATCGTAGATCTGGCGACGTGCGATTTTAATTGAGCTAATAGGATGGATTCCTGCCATATATCAATATAGAAACTTGCTGTTAGTCCTGGGTTTATTAAGCGGGGTATTTATTTGATCTGTGATTTTAAATAAGTTTGCCTCATGTGATATAGTTGAAGTTCGTCGATGTTTATTCCGGATTCTTGAGTTTGTCCGGAGGCAATTTTCGAACTTCCTTACGTATAGCGTTATAAATGCTATCGATTGGCTCCGACATCTGGATCTTTAATGCATCAAAGACCTCTTTTACACCTTTTTCGTGGTACTCAAGGTATTTTTCATAGCCTGTAGGGTCTTTGTTGATAGGTTGGCTGGGCATTCTCAAGGAGTAGCTCACTGCTTTATTTCTCTTAGATACCTCGGGGCCTGTAACATTTAGGTCCAGTAGCCCAGACACGCTTGAGTCCCTCAGGCTCAGCCAATAATTGTCACCATATTTTTTATCGAACACTTCGGTGTTTATTATCTGGCGTTCGAGTTGTTCTCGAATAATTCGGCTAACATGGTGCGATACATAAAAAACAGCAGCGGGATCTGGGAAAAGTCCGCTTATGGCGATAGGGTATGGGTTGCGCATTATTTGTCCTCTCTTATTTGCCACATAGCGATTTAGGGCCTTTATAGCTCTTTTTGTTTCCTTCAGGAATCAGTCCGCCAGTTTTTTTGTAATGTGCATCCAATTTGGCAGTTTCGATGGTCTTGGCCGCCTGGGTCGTGCTTATGCCGCTTTCTAGAACGGTACCCTTAATCGTTTTACCAGGATTCAGCCGTTCTAATTTTTCTACTTGTTGGTGAAGTCTGGTCGGGTTGCCGCTGGATTTTGTTACACGGTTCATATCGGCCTTGCCGTACTTGTACAGCTCACCGTCTATTCGAATTTCGTACACACCGAAATTACCTGCAGCGCCGTTGGTGTTGAGATTAAGAAGTCCCCATGGGTCAATCCAAGAGATGGGATTTTGTGCGTATTTGTAGAGGTTGATTCCCCCCGTCAACCCAATCGGATCCGGCGTCGTAAACCGCCCCACATCCGGATCATAAAACCTAAACGTATTGAAATGCAGCCCCGTCTCCCGGTCCAGATACTGCCCCTGAAACCGCAAATTCTGCTCTTCAATGTAATAAGGCTCGCGCACCTCCTCCAGTGTGTTGCCCCACACCCGATACGTCGCGCGCCACACCGTTTCTCCATCTGTTTCGGTCAGTTGCTCCGGCAACCCGTTCAGATCGTTGTGGTAGTAGCGGATTTTCTGCAGCGGGCCGATGCCGTCGACTCGGGCCAAGGGTTCGTAGCCTTCGTCTTCATAGACATACAGGCTCGTCTGACTGTGTTTATGCTCCTGCAACAACCGCAGGCCATCCCACATGAACCGGGTTTCGCCCAGCGGATAGCCGTCGCGGCCATGCTCGGTTTTTTCAATACGCCGGCCCAGCGGGTCATAGGTCATCCTGAGCACGCTGCCGTTTTCATTGCGTACTTCAATCAGCCGGCTTTCGGCGTCGTAGGCAAAGCGCTGCACGCCGCGTTTGGCGCTGCGTTTTTCGATCATGCGGCCAAAGGCGTCGTAGCGGTAACGCTTGTCCTGGTAGGTCAGCAGCTTGTTATGCACCACCAGCCCGGCGCCGGGTTGCGGGCCGTCGAGCAGGTTGGCGGCCGCGTCGTAGGCGAAGGTTTCGCGCTGGCCGTGCAGGTTGTCCTGGCTGGCGATGATGCGGCCGGTGGCGTCGTAGTGCAGCAGTTGGCGATGTTGCGCTGCGGGTTGCTGGTCGAGTTTGCTGATCAGGTTGTCGGCGGGGTCGTACTCGAAGTGTTTTTGCGTGGCCGCTGGCATCAACGAGGGCTGGCTGGCGTGGCGGCGCTGGCGTGCGCGCAGGCGGCCGCTGCGGTCGTATTCGCTGCGGGTGCTGAGTTGGCCTTGGGTGCGCAGCACTTCGCGGTGCAGGCGGTCGCGTTCGAAGTCGCTGATGACCTGGCCGTCGAGGTTGATCTGGTGCAGGTGGCCGCTGCCGTAGTACAGGCGATTGAGCCAGCGGCCGTCCGGTAGTTGCGTCTGGATCAGGTTGCCGAGTTCGTCGTAGTGGTGGTGCAGATTGCCCGCTGAACTCTGTTCGGCAAGCAACTGGCCAAGGGCGTCGTAAGCGAAACCAAGAGCCTGGGTATTGCCCTGCAAGTCGGTGAAGGTGACGGCGGTTAGCTGGTCCACCGCATCGTAGCTGTAGTCGGTGCGGCCATCGTCGGTGGTCTTGGCAATCAACCGGCCAACCACATCGCGCTCCAGCCGATGAACGATGGGGGGCGCTGGCATCTCGGGAACCACCGCCAAGCCATTGCCATAAGGCGCCGCAACGGCGGTCACTGCCGTGATGTTATCCAGTTGGTCGTAGGTGTAGCGCTTGGCGCTGCCGTCGAGGTCTTGTTGTTGGGTCAGCCGATCCCCTGCATCCCACGCGAACCGATAGCTTTCGCCGTTCTCGTTGACCAGCGCTTGCAGCCGCCCGTAGCTGTCATAGCCGAATTGCACCTGTCGTCCATGGGCGTCGGTGCGCTGGCGTACCTGGCCACGACGGTTGTGCTGGTAGAGCGTGGTGTGCCCGGCCGGGTCGGTGTAGCCCACCAACTGACCGCTGACATCGCGCTGATAGCGCTCAATGCGTCCGTCCGGCAGTTGGCTGCTGAGCAAACGCCCGTTGGCGTCATAGCTGAATTGAGTGCGTTCGCCGAGGGCGTCGGTGATGACCTGCAAATAGCCTCGCTCGTCATAGCTGAAGCGCGTGGGGTAACCCGAGCAGTCAATGTGCTCGACCAGTTGCCCGAACGGATTCCACCGCAGCTTCTTGCGTTTACCCGTGGCGTCGACGATTTCCACGACCTGTCCATGGGCGTCGTAGCGATAGCGAGTGATATGACCCAGCGGATCGGTTTCGGCAATGCAGTTGCCGCGCGGGTCGTAGCGATACTGCCAGCTGCGGCCGGCGGCGTCGGTTTCCACCAGCGGTAAGGCCCAATGTTCCAGCCACAGCGTCGAATCGCTGCGGCCCAGCGGGTCGGAATCGCCGATCAGGTTGCCGGCCTCGTCGTAACTGTATGCGTAGCGCCCACCCTGTGGATCGGTGGCACTGAGCAATTGGCGTTCGTCGTTCCACTCGAACAACCAGGTCTGGCCGAGGTTGTCGCTGTATTGAATGATCTGGTGCTGGGTATTCCAGTGGCGGCTGCTGACGCGTTGCAAGCCGTCGGTAATGCGGGTGAGGCCGGCTTTCAAGTCATAGTCGAACTGGTAGGCGTCACCCTCGTCGGTCCAGTGCCGGACCACGCGCCATTCCAAGTCTTCGACCAGCGCCCATTCATAGAAGCAACGCAACCCGGTGGGCAACTGATGCTCCACCATCCGGCGCCCGGCGTCGTAGGCGAAGCGCCGCTGCACCTGGCCGGTGGTATCGCGTACCTCAGCCAGATTTCCCGCCGTGTCGTAGGTATAGCTGACGAGCACTTCGCGGCGTTGATCGGGATAGATGCGTTCGATATGAGTGACGCGTTCACGCTCGCGCACCAGTTCGACTTGCACCAGATCGAAAGTATCGCGCAGGCGCACCAGGCGCCCGGCGGTGTCATAGTCGACGTGGATACGGTTGTCGTTGCGGTCACCGAGCTGAGTCAGGCGGAGCAAGCCAGCATTGGTCGGGGTCGGTTCGAACAGCCGGTACAGGCCGTCATCACTTTCGATCAGCAATTGCCCGTTGAGGTGGCGCCGCACGGAGAGTCCTTCACCGGCGCTGAACACCGCGCCGCCCAGGGCAATCGAGCCCATGTCGATCGGTCGGCCCTGCTCATCGGTGTAGACCAGCGTATCGCCGCCGTCGGGATGAGGGCGGATCTCGACGCACACCTCATAGGCGACACTCCAGCCCGCGCCGAACAGACTGCCGGGGCGTTCGTCGCGGCTGTTGTAGATGCGTTGCCAGTCGATTGGCAGGATGCCGGGCAGCACGAAATCCAGCTCCTCGACATCGCCCAGCACTTTCGCGCCGGTCGCCGCATGCACCGGGTTGGACGAGCCCATGGCCGCGTTGGCCATCGCGCCCATTGCACTGCTGACCGCCATCGAAGTCGCGCCGCCGATCAGCATGCACGGCAGCTTGCTGAAGAACTTGCCCTTGCCGCCCTTGAGCATCAACAACGCCGTGACTGCGAGCCCGACGCCGGGTGTCTTGCCGCTGCGGATTTCCCGCACCACCACTGAGCCGCCGCCAATCGTCACGTTGGGTGAAATCAGCCCGGAAGACACCACGCTGGCGTCGCACGTACTGCGGTCGCCGCTGCGCACCGCTGGTTGGCCATTGATCGTGACCTTGGACGAACCTTCGGCGAGAAACTGCGGCGGCATCGGTGGATGCTTCATGCACGCGACCAGGTCCAGCGGCTTTGGCACGGCGCCTGGCGCCGGAGTGGCAACCGTGGGGCGCCACATCTGCGAGAAGAAACTCTCGGCCATGTCCAGATAACTGGCCTCGGGTTCCGGCTCGGGTGCTTCCAGTTCGGTGCCTGCCGGCGCCACATGAGAGCTGATCGCCCCGGCGGCCCGGGCGGCAGGGATGTTGTTGGTCAGGGTATCGGTTGAGCCGGTGAGAATATTCGCCTGTACCGTGGGCGGGAAAAGGGCATTGCTGAAGCTATCGCATAAGTTTGTCAGGCCTTTGTCTGCACCGGTCTTGCTCATGGCAAGGCCAACAATCGTGCCCACTACCGCGCCCAACAGGAAGCACCCCAACCCGCCGGTCACGACGGTAATCCCTGTGGCAGCGACAACGGCAGCAGTCGCCACGGCAGTGATCGCGATATTGGCAGCCACCTCCAGCACACCGCCGAGGATGTCGGCCATCATCGAGGTGTGGGCCAGCGCATCGCCCATGCGAGCGGCCCAGAGTGCGTCAGACATACGCGGTGCCCAGGGCCGTGGCGATTTTCTTGAGACCTTCCATAGTCAATCAGTTGCTCCCTCGTCTGGTTACGGCATGCTCATCAAGGCTGTTCGCAGGCGTTTGATCAGCCGCGGATCTTCAAGGCAGTCGACAGGCCGCACATTGTCGAGAGCGGGAACTTTGCGTTCGATCCACCACAGCCCTTCCTTGAGCCCTCGCTTGCCTCGCAGCACAACGGCCACGTCGAGGTCGCCGGCCAATGCTTGCGCCAGGGTGCGCGCGTCTTCGTCCAGATAGTCTTCTTTGTACAGCGCTACCATGCTTTGCCAGTCGGCATCGCCGGGGTATTCATCTTCAAGTGGCATGATCAGAATCCTGCAAATGATATTAAGTTGCTGCCGGTCGGGTTTCGCGCGGATGGGGCAAGAATCCCATCATAGCCATTGGCTTTTGCCCAGCTGCCGATCTGGTGAGTTTCGGTGTATTTGTTACCCGTAATGCTTTTGAGTGATACGCCTAACTGTTTGCGCACGTCGGCGCGCGTTAAGTCCAGCACGTTGTTTAGCTGCACCTTTTTGCTGACCAGTACCCGTGTGGACAGGTCGACATCCCAGTGGGTGACTTCGCCCAATGCGGTCTTTCGCGAGTTGGCGCCATACACGCCACCCAGTCCCCTGGCCGTGTACCGGTGTCGGGACTCCACATTCCACTTGTGTGCCTGCCAGGTCGTACCGATGCGTCCGGGCTCCTCGAATCGATACACCGTGCGATTGACCTTACGCCCCTTGGGTGGGCTTGAGCACTTCATCAGGCCCAGCGGGTCGATCCAGCTCAGGGGGTTGGGTGCGTACTGGTAGAGGTTAAGGCCGCCGGCCAGGCCGATAGGGTCGGGCGTCGTGAAGCGTCCGATCTGCGGATCGTAAAAGCGCAGCGTGTTGTAGTGCAGCCCGGTTTCTCGATCCAGGTACTGGCCCTGAAAGCGCAGGTTCTGTTCTTCGATGTAATAGGGCTCGCGGGTTTCCTCGACGGTATTGCCCCAGACTTCATAACGCGCCTTCCATACCGTATGGCCGTCGCTTTCCGTGAGCTGCTCGGGCAGGCCATTGGGGTCGTTGTGATAGTAGCGAACCTTTTGCAGAGCCCCGAGGCCATCGACGCGTGCGACGGGTTCGTAGCCCTCGTCGGCATAGATATAGAGGCTGGTCCGCTGGTTGCAGCGCTCCTGCAACAACTGCATCGCGTCCCAGGTGAATAGCGTCTGGCTCTGCTGGACACCGTTACGGTCAAACAATGTTTTGGCGATCCGTCGGCCCAGCGGGTCGTAGGTCATTTTGACCGTGGAGCCGTCGTTGTTGTTCACCTGCACCAGCCGCTGCTCGGCGTCATAGCTGAAGCGTTGGGTGCCGCGCTGGGTGCTGTATTTTTCGACCATGCGGCCGAAACCGTCGTAGCGGTAACGCTTGTCCTGATAGGTCAATAACCGGTTGTGGGCCACATGCCCGAGGCCATCTTGCAAATTGGCGGCCGGGTCGTAGGCGAAGGCTTCACGTTGACCCAGAAGGTTGTCCTGGCTGGCGAGAATGCGACCGGTGGCATCGTAGTGCAGCAGTTGGCGGTGTGTCGTGCCCGGGTGGCTGACAAAGCGCTCGACCAACTGGTCGCTGTCGTCATAGCCAAAGCGTGTTTGCGTTGCTGGCACCAGCAGCGACTGGTCCTGTTGCCGACGCTGACGGGCGCGGAGTCGTCCGCTGCGGTCGTACTCGCTGCGGGTGCTGATACGGCCCTGGGTGCGCAGGACTTCCCGGTGAAACCGATCACGCTCGAAATCACTGATGACCCTGCCATCAAGATTGATCTGGTGCAGATGCCCGCTGCCGTAGCGCAGGCGGTTGAGCCAACGGCCGTCAGGAAGCTGGGTCTGAACCAGATTGCCCAGCTCGTCGTAACGGTGTTCCAAACTGCCGGCGGCACTGTGTTCGAGAACCAGTTGGCCGAGGACGTCATAACCGAATCCCAGACTCTGTTGGCCGTCACGCCCGGTGAACGTGATGGATGTGACTTGATCCAGCTCGTCATAGCAATATTCGGTGCGCCCATCCAGGGTGTTCTTGGCGACCAGCCGACCTGCGGCATCCCGTTCCAGGTCGTGAATGATGGCTGTCTCGGTGCCGTGTACTGCGATCGTCTCTACCTGCGTGACGTTGTCCAGTGGGTCGTAGGCGTAGCGCTTGAGACTGCCGTCCAGGCGGTGTTCCTGGGTCAACCGGTCGCCGGCGTCCCAGTCGAACCGGTAGCGTTCACCGTTCTCGTTGGTCAGGCTTTGCAGGCGGCCGTAAGCATCATGGTTCAACGTCACGCGGCGGCCATGGGCGTCAATGCGCTGATGTAACTGGCCACTCAGGGCATGCTGGAAGTAGGTAGTGTTGCCAGCGGGGTCGCGATAGCCGATGACCTGACCACAGGCGTCGTGCTCATAGTGTTCGCTGCGGCCGTCGGGCAATTGCTTGCGGGTGAGTCGGCCTTGATCGTCATAGCTGAACACCGTGCGCTCGCCCAGTGCATCGGTGCTGGTCAGCAGCAGGCCGCGCTCGCAGTAGCTCAAGCGAGTGGTCATTCCCGAACAGTCGGTGTGCTCGCTTAACTGGCCGAGCGGCGTCCAGCGCAGGGTTTTGCTCTTGCCACTGGCATCGGTGATTTGCACGACTTGCCCGTGGGCATCATGACGATAGGCCGTGACGTTCCCAGCAGCGTCGGTTTCGCTGACGCAATTGCCGCGCGAGTCGTAACGGTATTGCCAGGTATTGCCTGCGGCGTCGGTTTCTGCCAGCGGTAGTGCCCAATGTTCCAGCCACAAGGTCGATTCGCTGCGTCCCAAGGGGTCGAGCGTCTCGCTCAGGTTACCGGCTTCGTCGTAGCTGAATTGGTAGTGCCCGCCGTTGGGATCGGTGGCGCCCAGCAGTTGGCTTTCATCATTCCATTGGAAGGCCCAGGTACGTCCGAGCACATCGATAGACTCGATGATCTGATGCTGTTGATCCCATCGGCGGATGCTGATTCGCTCCAGCCCGTCGGTGATGCGGGTGATGCCAGCGTCCAGTTCGTAGTGGTAATCGTAGGTGTCCCCGGCGTCTGTCCAGTGCCGGACCACACGCCACTCACGGTCTTCCACCAGGGCCCACTGGTAGAAACAGCGCAAGCCGGTGGGCAATTGATGCTCGACCATACGCTGCCCGGCATCGTAGACAAATCGACGTTTAACCTGGCCGTCGGATTGACGTACACAAGCCAGATCGCCACGGCTGTCGTAGCTGTAATGCATCAGCACTTCGCGGCGCTGGTCGGGGTAAAGCCGCTCGATCTGGCTGACGCGGCGCTGCCAGGTTGCGTCGTATGCCAGTTCAACCTTGACCAGGTCAAAGGTGTCCCGAAGCCGCAGCAGGCGACCGTCGTTGTCATAATCCAGGTAGATACGGTTGTCGTTGCGATCACCTAATTGACTAAGGTGCAGCAAGGTAGCGTTCTGTGGCGCCGGGTCGAACAACCGATACAGACCGTCGGCACTTTCGATCAGCAACTGACCGCCCAGGTGGCGCCTGACGCTGAGCCCCTCGCCAGCACTGAACACGGCGCCGCCCAAGGGGATCGATCCCATGTCGATGCGTCGGCCTTGCTCGTCGACGTACACCAGGTGTTCGCCGCCTTCCGGGTGGCGCAGCAAGTGGACGCTGACCTCATAGGACAGGCTCCAGCCGGCACCGAACAAGCCATCCTGGCGCTCGTCCCGGCTGTTGTAGAAACGTTGCCAGTCGATGGGCATGATGCCAGGCAGGGCAAAATCCAATTCCTCGGAACCGCCGAGTACCTTGGCTCCGGTACTGGCGTGAACAGGGTTAGGCGAGCCCATGGTCGCATTGGCCAGGGCGCCCATGGCCTGGCTGACCACAAACGAATTGACGCCTGCGAGCAGCATACAAGGCAGGTTGCTGAGGAACTTGCCTTTGCCCCCTTTGAGCATCATCAAGGCGGTAACGGCGAGGCCTACACCCGGTGTTTTGCCGCTGCGTATCTCGCGCACCACCACTGAGCCACCGCCGATGGTCACGTTCGGCGAGATCAGCCCCGACGACACCACCGTCGCGTCGCAAGTGCTACGGTCGCCGCTGCGCACGGCGGGCTGACCGTTGATCGTGACTTTTTCCGAGCCCTCGGCGAGAAACTGCGGCGGCATCGGAGGATGCTTCATGCACGTCACCAGGTCCAACGGTTTGGGGACTGCGCCGGGGGCCGGGGTGGCGACGGTAGGGCGCCACATTTGTGAAAAGAACCCCTTGGCCATATCCAGGTAGCTGGGCTCTTCGCTGTGTTCCGGCTTCGACGGTGGTTCTTCGGCTTCGGTGCCGGAGGGGGCGACATGGGATGGCACCGTGCCGGCTGCCCGTGCAGCGGGGGTTGAGTTGATCAGGGTGTCAGTGGAGCCGCTGACAATCGTCGCCATGACGGCGGGAGGGAACAGCGCGTTGCCGATGCCTTCGCACATCGTGCTCAAGCCTTTGTCGGCACCGGTTTTGCTCATGGCGATGCCGACAACCACGCCGACGACGGCACCCAACACGCACGCGCCCAGCCCCCCCGTCGCAACGGTGATACCGGTCGCCGCCACCACCGCAGCCGTGGCCAACGCCGTTATCGCCACGTTAGCCGCGACCTCGAGCACACCGCCAAGGATGTCGGCCATCACTGAGGTATGGGACAAGCCATCCCCCAACCGTGCGGCCCAGAGCAGTGCGTCAGACATTGAGGCGCGTCGTCACTGTGGCATGTCGAAGGACAGCGAGTTTTTGATCAAAGCCCAATGCGCCGCCTCGGCATCCCCCAGCGTGTCTGCCTTGACGTAACTCAAGGCGAGCATCTTGCGCGTCCCTGGCAACACCAACGCCAGTTGATACTGGAACACCTTGTCATTGCCCTTGTTGAACTGGCTGCGCAGCTCGATACCTTCCACCTCTTGGGCGGCGCCCAAGCGCACGGTGACGCTCGGTTGGCAGCGCAAGTCCTGCACCTGTTTTTCCAGGCGCTTGAGTTGGTCGTCGAAGTTGCTGTGCAGGGGTTTCGCCTTCGGCGAGCAGGCTGCGGCTGACGATCAGGGAAGTGCCCAGTTCGAGGAACTTGAGGATATTGATCGACGCGTCCTGCAGCTCGCCGGCCGGCAGTTGGAACTGGAATTCGTTGATTCGGTACGTCATGGAAGACAGGTCTCGTCAGGAGCTTTTAGGCGCGGGGAACGCGGCTTTGATGTTGGCGTCGATGCTGGCTTTTATGCCTTGGCCATCGGGCGTCGCGCCGGGGCCGCCGCCATTGTTCAGGTGCAGCACGCCGCCGGTGTTGAACTCGGCATCGCCGCTGGCGTAGAAGCTGATTTGCACGCCGGTGAGGTTGATCTGCCCGCTGGCGTTCAACTCCAGGATGCTTTCGCCGCAGACCAGGCGTAGGTTTTCGCCCACTTCGATGACGTAGCTCTGGCTGATGCTGTCGGTCTTCCTCTGGCCCACCGAGAGGATGTCTTCCTGCTTGACGATGCGCAGGCGGTTGTTGCCAATCGTCACCGTCTCGTTGTGCCCAATACTCTTGTTGCGGTCATGCCCCACCGAATGGCTCTCATCCACCTCGACGACGATGTCCTGATTGCGCTCGGCATGGATATACAACTGTTCCACCCCCTTCTTGTCCTCCATGCGGATTTCATTGAAGTTGGCTGGCGTGCCGCCCTTGCTCGAACGACTTTTCATGCCGCTCTGGGTCGCGTTCTCCGGCAAATCGTAGGGCACCGTCTGCTCCGCGTTGTACACCCGCCCAGTAATAATCGGCCGGTCCGGGTCGCCTTCCAGAAAGCTCACAATCACCTCCTGGCCGATCCGTGGGATCTGCATCGAGCCCCAGTTCTTGCCGGCCCAGGATTGCGATACGCGTATCCAGCACGAGCTGTTTTCGTTGGACTGGTCGTGGCGGTCCCAGTAGAAATGCACCTTCACGCGGCCGTACTGGTCGGTCCAGATTTCCTCGCCTTTGGGGCCGACCACCAGCGCGGTCTGCGGGCCTTTGACGATGGGGCGATAGGTGTTGGCCAGCGGGCGGAAGCTTTGTTGGGCATCGATGCAGGTCAGGCTGCTGTCGAACTGCGCCGAGCTGGAGCCGCCGCCGCTTTCCAGGCTTTCCTGAACGATGTAATAGCGGCAGCCGACGATCAGGTATTCGCGGTTCTGGTCCTGGCGGCTGAAGCCGGTGAGGCTGAACAGATGGCCGGAACCGAGGCCGCGGGCGTTGCCGTTGAATTCGATTTGTTCATGCAGGGTTTGCAGGGCTTCGATGCGGGTGCGCGCGTAGTGTTCGCCGTCCGCGCTTTGCACGTAGGTGCCGGGGTAGTCGTACAGCGGGTAGTCGCCGGCGGCGTGCGGGCGTGGCATCGCCGAGCGCACGTCGATGCTCGCGCTGGGGCGCTGGAAGTCGTAGTCGTTGAGCTCCAGCGAGCCCGGCTGCACTTGCTGGGCCAGGTGCCAGTTGTACAGGTGGTCGCGTTCGCGTTGCTGCTCGTCCTTGGGGTAGTACGGAATCGACACGTAGCCCGGCACCGTGGCGTGGGCGCCGTAGGCATCGGCCAGTACCAGCACGTGGCGGTCCTGTTCATGGCGGAAGAAGTAGTAGATGCCTTCCTGTTCCATCAAGCGGCTGACGAAATCGAAGCTGGTCTCGCGGTACTGCACGCAGTATTCCCACTCGCGATACGGTCGGCTCAGGGCGTCTTCAAAGTCGGAAAAGCCGAGGTCGCGGAACACCTGCTTGATGATCTGCGGGATGCTCAGGTTCTGGAAAATCCGGCAGTCTGACGTGCGGCTCAGCAGCCACAGCCACGGGCGCAGCGTCACCTGGTAGCTGGCGAACTGGCCCTGGTCGATGCTCTGGCTGCACTGCGCGACGATGCCGTGAAAGTGCCGCTCGCCGCCGTCCGCCAATTGCACGCCGACGCTCATCGGCTTGCCCAGCAACTGGTTGAGGTCGATGTTGGCGTCCAGGGAGGTCAGTTGCAGCTCATAGGCGAACAGCCGACCCAACTCTTCGCCGCCACCCATTTGATTGAGCAACAGCACGTCCGGCCCGAGGGGGCTGGTGATCTTGGCCAGGCGTGAGGTTTGGTTGAATAGCATCGAAGTACCCTAATAGCTGAAGGAACCCAATCAAAATGTGGGAGGGGGCTTGCCCCCGATAGCAGTGTGTCAGTTGATGTATCAGGTGACTGATTCACCGCCATCGGGGGCAAGCCCCCTCCCACATTTTTGATTATGTTTCTTCAGGTCAATCGTTGAACTGATAGTGCAATTCATTATCCCGGCTACTGATCCGCACACCCGCCAGCGCCTTGCCTTCGAGCATGCGCGTGAGGAATTCACGGCTCATGTCCGGCAGCAGGCTGTTGGTGAGGATCGTGTCGATCATGCGCCCGCCGCTTTCGGTCTCGGTGCAGCGCGAGACGATCAAATCGACCACCGCGTCGTCGTAATCGAAGGCGACTTTGTGGGTGTTCTGCACACGCTTCTTGATGCGCTCGAGTTGCAGGCGGGTGATCGCCTTGAGCATCTCGTCGCTCAGCGGGTAATACGGGATGGTCACCAGTCGGCCGAGCAGTGCGGGCGGGAAAATTTCCAGCAGCGGCTGGCGCAGGGCTTTGGCAATGTCTTCCGGCGCGGGGATGTTCGCCGGGTCTTTGCAGACCTGGGAAATCAACTCGGTGCCGGCGTTGGTGGTCAGCAGGATCAGCGTGTTCTTGAAGTCGATGACCCGGCCTTCGCCGTCTTCCATCACGCCCTTGTCGAACACCTGGAAGAAGATCTCGTGTACGTCCGGGTGGGCTTTTTCCACCTCGTCCAGCAGCACCACGCTGTAGGGTTTGCGCCGTACCGCTTCGGTCAGCACGCCGCCTTCGCCGTAGCCGATGTAGCCCGGTGGCGCGCCCTTGAGGGTCGACACGGTGTGGGCTTCCTGGAACTCGCTCATGTTGATGGTGATGACGTTCTGCTCGCCGCCGTACATGGCTTCGGCCAGGGCCAGGGCGGTTTCGGTCTTGCCCACGCCGGAGGTGCCGGCCAGCATGAACACGCCGATCGGCTTGCTCGGGTTGTCGAGGCCGGCGCGGGAGGTCTGGATGCGCTTGGCGATCATCTGCAAGGCGTGGTCCTGGCCGATGATGCGTTTCTTCAGGTGCTGGTCGAGGTTGAGCACGGTTTCCAGTTCGTTGCGCGCCATGCGGCCGACCGGGATGCCGGTCCAGTCGGCGACCACCGAGGCCACCGCCTGGTAATCCACGGTCGGCAGGATCAGCGGGGTTTCGCCTTGCAGCGCGGTGAGGCGCTGCTGCAGGTCGACCAATTGCGCACGCAACTCATCGTTGCCGCTGTCGACCACGCCGACTTTTTCACGCAACGTGGCGCGGGTGGCGAGCAACTCATCGACCAGGGTTTTCTCTTCGGCCCAGCGGCTTTCCAGGCTGGCCAGGCGCTCGCGCTCGGCACTCAGCAAGGCTTCGCTGTTGCTCTGGCGCGCCCCGATGGCGATGCCGATCGCATGCTCGCGGGCGATGATCTGCAGCTCGGTTTCCAGGGCTTCGATGCGGCGACGGCTGTCGTCGACTTCGGCCGGCACCGCATGCAGGCTGATGGCGACGCGGGCGCAGGCGGTGTCCAGCAGGCTGACGGATTTATCCGGCAACTGGCGCGCCGGGATGTAGCGGTGGGACAGCTTCACCGAGGCTTCCAGTGCTTCGTCGAGGATCTGCACCTGATGGTGTTTCTCCATGGTCGAGGCCACGCCGCGCATCATCAGCAGCGCCTTGTCTTCCGACGGTTCGGCCACCTGCACTACCTGGAAACGGCGGGTCAGGGCCGGGTCTTTTTCGATGTGTTTCTTGTACTCGGCCCAGGTGGTCGCGGCCACGGTACGCAAGGTGCCGCGGGCCAGGGCCGGTTTGAGCAGGTTGGCTGCGTCACCGGTGCCGGCGGCACCACCGGCACCCACCAGGGTGTGGGCTTCGTCGATGAACAGGATGATCGGCTTCGGCGAGGCCTGGACGTCTTCGATGACCTGGCGCAGGCGCTGTTCGAACTCGCCTTTCATGCTGGCGCCGGCTTGCAGCAGGCCGACGTCGAGGCTGCGCAGTTCCACGTCTTTCAGCGCGGGCGGCACGTCGCCGGCGACGATGCGCAGGGCGAAGCCTTCGACCACGGCAGTCTTGCCCACGCCGGCTTCACCGGTGAGGATCGGGTTGTTCTGGCGTCGACGCATGAGGATATCCACCAACTGGCGGATCTCTTCGTCGCGGCCGACGATCGGGTCGAGCTTGCCGCTGCGTGCCTGTTCGGTCAGGTCGACCGTGAAACGCTTGAGCGCTTCCTGCTTGCCCATCGCACTCGGCGCCATCGCACCGCTGGCTTCGCCCGGAACGGCGCCGGCGTTGAAACCGTCGCTGGCCGTCAACGCATTCTCCGGCGAGTCGCCGACGTACTCGTCAAAGCGTTCGCTCAGGGCTTCGGCCTTGACCTTGTCGAACTCCGCCGACAAACCCAACAGCGCATGGCGCAGGCTCGGCGTCTTCAGAATGCCCAGCAGCAGATAACCGGTACGCACCTGGCTTTCGCCGAACATCAGGCTGCCGTAGACCCAGCCGCGCTCTACGGCTTCTTCCACATGGGAGGACAGGTCGGTGATCGAAGTCGAGCCCCGCGGCAGGCGGTCGAGGGCTTCAGTCAGGTCGCGGGCCAGGCGCGCCGGTTCCACATTGAACTGACGGATGATGCGGTGCAGGTCCGAGTCCTGCAGTTGCAGCAACTGGTGAAACCAGTGGGCCAGTTCCACATACGGATTGCCCCGCAGCTTGCAGAACACCGTGGCGGCTTCGATGGCTTTGTAGGCCACGCTGTTGAGTTTGCCGAACAGTGCGGCGCGACTGATTTCACCCATGCTCTGGATTCCTTGAGGTGGTGGCGTGATCGGCGTAATGCCGGGCCAGGATTAGGTCGTTGGCATCAACCGCAGGGCGGCCGAGCCAGGTATTGAAGCCCAGGCGGAACCGGCCGTTGAGTTGCAGCGCCGGGACTTCGGGTTGTTGCAGAACCAGGTTCAAGTCCCAGTCCAATTCATGGCCCAGGTACTCGGCCACCCAGGCCACCAGCTCGTTGAACGGCTGGCTGCCGGGTAGCATGCCCATGTAGTCGTCCAGCGCGAGCGGGCCCAGGCGGATGCGGAATTTGTGCTGGCGGTCCCACACATGGCTGCCCAGGCAGAAGTCCACGCCGAGCCGGTTGGCGCTGACCCCGACGCGACTGCGCTCGGGCAGCTCGAGCCATTGGCCGATGTATTCTTCGATCTCTACCGGCAGGCCGAAGTACTCGCCAAGGATCGCCTTCAAGCCATCCGGGTAGCGGGTCTGCGCCGACAGGTGGCCGCTGTAATGCAGCTTTGCCGTGTCGGGGATCAGCCCCTGGTTGAGCAGGCTCGGCATGCCCCGACCGCTCAAGGCGGCGAGGCGCGCCGACCAGTAATCATCGTCCGGGCGGTCGTGGCTGACGGTCGGCCGCGCCTCGGCCCAGGCCCGGTAGAACAGGCTCAACAGGCGATGGTGGAAGATATCCAGGAACTGTTTGCTGGTGCTGTCGGCATTGTTGCGCTGGCGTTCGCGCACGTACTCGGTGATGTGCAGCGGCAGCGGGCCGTTGGGGCCGCCGAGGCCGAAAAAGTACTGCTGCAGCCGCGCTGGCTTGCCCTCGCCAGCGGGGTCGACCGAGGCCAGGGTGGCCGGGGCGAAGGTGCAGTCGGCCTGTTGCCCGAGGCGCAGCGGGTCGTCCGCCAGGCGCAGGGACTGGCCCAGGCGCGGCAGGTCCGGCGATTCGCACTCGATACGCCGCAGCGCCTGGAAGAAATCGTATTCCCAGGGCTCCTGGTGCATCGCATCCAGGGTACTCACAGGGTCGGACGACGTCCGGGCTTGGCTTTCCATCGCATGATCTCGCCGCGTTCGGTGGTACGGATCACCGTCTCGGTAAAACTGTTGATCGACACGTAGCGTGCCAGGAAGCGTTCCAGTACCGCACCGAGCAGGAACACGCCGGTGCCGCGAAACGCGTTTTCATCGAATTCCAAGGTGATTTCCAGGCCGCGCCCAAACACGATCGGGCCGGGCATCGGCAGGCGCCGGGTCACCGCTTTGCTGCTGACTTCGCGCAGGCCTTCGATCTGCAATTGCAGGGCGGCGTCGTTGCTGTCGCCATACAGGCGCAGCAGCTCGCGCAAGGCGCCCGCGCCCTGGCCCTGTTCGCTCAGGGACAAATAGTTGAGCGACAGCTGGCTGATCAGGCGCCAGGCCTTGGCGTCATGGGCATGGCTGGCACGCGGGCGGCTGGGCCCGGCGACGCAGCGCACGGCCAGCACCGGGGCGCTGTCGGCGAGGGTGAAGTCGGTCTTGCCATTGCCCACGCTCATGAACAGCGGCAAATCGCGGTTGGTACACAGCGCGCTCACGCCGAGTTGGCGCAGGTCGTGGCGATAGGGCGCTTGCTGGCTGTCCACCAGGCTGACGAAGGTTTCGCTGCCCACGTAGGTGGAGCGCGGGCCGTTGCGCCGCTGGTCGCTGGACAGCACCCGTGGCTCACGGCGCACGGTGTAGTACGCCTGGTCGCGGCCATAACGCGAGGGGTCGCGCACCGCATAGAACGGCAGGAACGGCTGCTCCGGCCCGGTGCCGTGGCCGGTGATGCCGTCGAGGGAGTGAATCTCGAAATCCATCGGCCGCGTGCGGTCGGCGATCACATGGTGTTCGTTGACCCGGTCGGACAAGTGGATACGGTCCACGCGTTTCGGGAACAGGTTGATCGCCGGGGTGCAGAACGGCAGGAACTGCGCGGCACCGACGCTGCCTTCCAGGCTCGGTTCGTGGCGGTCGAACAGCACGATCAGTTCCAGTTCCTGGCCGTCGCAACGCTTGACCGCACGGCCCAGTTCGGCGAACTCGACGAACAGGAAGCGGTGGGGCAGGGCGAAGTATTCCTGCAGCAACCGATAGCCCTGGAACGCCCGCGCCACCACGGGCATGGCCGCGTCGGCGTCGTCGAAACCGCGCGAGCGCAGCGCGTCTGGTGGCAGGCGCTCGACCCAATCGCCCCCCGGCTTGCGCGCAAACACCGCGCAGGCATTGCCCAGCAATTGTTCGTAGAGGCGGAACGGTTGCTCATCCGCACCGCTGAGGTACAGCGGCAGGTTGTCCAGCGCGAGGCTGTTGAACGGCAACTCGGCGCCGGTGCGCAGGGTCAGGCGCAAACCGGCCTTGGCTTTCGGTTCGCTGGCCGCCAGGCGCCCGAGCACGGCGGCTGGGTTGCCGAAGTACTCGGCGTGGCTGACCTGCAACGGCCACAGCGTCACCGGGTGAGCGGTGCGGTACTCGCAGCAGGTCTGGGTTTCGCGGCCCAACGCGGCGCGCAATACGCTGTCGCGCGGCAACGGGAAACCGCTGGCCAGGGAGCCTTCATCCGGGTCGGTCTGCAGTTGCACCACGGTCATCGACGGGGTCGGCGCCAGGTAGTGCGGGTAGGCGATCTCCAGCAGGTTGTGGGTGAAGGTCGGGTACTCGGCGTCGAGCTTGAGCTGCACGCGGGCCGTGAGGTAGGCAAAGCCTTCGAGCAGACGTTCGACGTAGGGGTCGGCGCAGTCCATGCCGGACAGGCTCAGCCGACTGGCGATCTTCGGGTATTCCTTGGCGAACTCGGCGGCGCTTTCGCGCACGTGGTGCAGTTCCTGGTTGTACAGCTCCAGCAGGCGCGGGTTCATGGGCGTCTCCGCTGGTCGGCGTTGACCACGCGTACATGGCCCGACTCCAGGTCCAGGTCGGTTTGCAGCAGCAGGCGCAACGGCACCGGCTGCGCCCACAGGTCGCCTTCGATCTCGAAGCTCAGGGCGTTGTGGTTCATCTCGCCATGGCCGACACGGGCTTTGACGCGCAGGGTGTGGCGCAGAATACGTGGCTCAAAGGTGGCGATCGCCTGGTAGATCAGGGCTTCCAGGGCCTTGATGTCGACGCTGGAAACACTGTTGCCCGCCAGCGCCGGCAGGCCGTAATTGACCACCGAGGTGCCGGCCGGGGTGTGCAGGGTGGCATCGGCATCGAGCAGCGACGTGGTGTTGAGCAGCCACGCCAGGTCACGCAGCACCGAGGCCTTCAATTGGGTGAGGGACAGCACGCGCTTGTCGGCGCTTTCCTTCGGGTTGGTTGGGTCGTCGTCGGTCAACCGGTCCAACAGGGACGGTTGCAGACGGTCGCGGGAAGCGATTTCAGTTACCACCAAAGCAGCTCCACGGACGGGTTGCGAGAGGGACAAAGTGCCTGGGGCCGTGGCGCTGGGCCACGGCCGCCAGGGCTATCAGCGCTTGGTGTTGGAACGGATGTTCCAGCCAAACTTGATCGCGCCGCCGTCTTTGGTGCCGTCGGCTTTCTGCGGTTGGTAGTCGACCATCACCTGGGCGAAGTTCAGGGTGACGTTTTCGGTCAGGCGATCATCGGAGCCCGAACCGCCAGTGCTCAGGGACGTGACCAGCACTTCTTCCAGGTTGATCACCATGTATTCGACCTGGCTTTCACCACCGGCCTTGCGCACGGTCAGCTTGACCTTGTCGATGTGCTTGCCGCTGGCGCAGTGCATCATCAGGTTCGGCGAGGCTTTGTCGACATACTTGGTCAGCGACAGGTCCTGGATGTTCACCTTGCCCGCGCCGCCGCCACCGCCTACGTGCATGTTGCCGGACTGGGACATGCCCCAGCTCCAGTTCAGTACGTCGATTTCGTCCTTGTGGGCTTTGTCCATGGACTCGCCCTTGATGTCGCCGATCTTGATGAAAATATCAACAGCCATGTTTTCTCCCTGTGTGGACTCAGCCACTGTATTTGTTAACGCCGCCGCCCCCTGTAGGAGCGAGCTTGCTCGCGAAGGTCGTCAACGGTGACGCGGGCATCCTGGATGAACGCAGCGCCTTCAAGTTTTTCGCGAGCAAGCTCGCTCCTACAGGGAGCGAGCCAGTCCCGATTTTTTACGCGCTTTTCGCCGACGGCAGTTTCGATACCAGGCGCAGCGACACGGTCAGCCCTTCGAGCTGGTAGTGCGGGCGCAGGTAGAACTTGGAGTTGTAGTAACCCGGGTTGCCCTCAACGTCTTCCACGATCACTTCGGCTGCCGCCAGTGGGTGCTGGGCCTTGGTGGTTTCGGTGGAGTGCGCCGGGTCGCCGTCGACGTAGTTGAGGATCCAGTCCTGCAACCAGCGCTGCATTTCGTCCTTCTCTTTGAAGGAACCGATCTTGTCGCGCACGATGCACTTCAAGTAGTGCGCGAAACGGCAGGTGGCGAACAGGTACGGCAGGCGTGCGGCCAGGTTGGCGTTGGCGGTGGCGTCCGGATCGTCGTACTCGGCCGGCTTCTGCAGCGACTGCGCGCCGATGAACGCGGCGAAGTCGGTGTTCTTCTTGTGCAGCAGCGGCATGAAACCGTTCTTCGCCAGCTCCGCTTCACGACGGTCGCTGATGGCGATTTCGGTCGGGCACTTCATGTCCACGCCACCGTCATCGGTAGGGAACGTGTGGGCCGGCAGGTTTTCCACTTCACCGCCGGACTCCACGCCACGGATGCGCGAGCACCAGCCGTAGTGTTTGAACGAACGGTTGATGTTCACCGCCATCGCGTAAGCGGCGTTGGCCCAGGTGTACTTGGAGCTGTCGGCGCCGTCGGTGTTTTCTTCGAAGGCGAAGGCTTCCACCGGGTCGGTCTTGGCGCCATACGGCAGGCGCGCGAGGAAGCGCGGCATGGTCAGGCCGATGTAGCGCGAGTCTTCCGATTCACGCAGCGAGCGCCAGCCGGCGTATTCCGGGGTGGTGAAGATCTTGGTCAGGTCGCGCGGGTTCGACAGTTCCTGCCACGAGCCCATGCCCATCACGGTCGGCGAAGCGGCCGCGATGAACGGGGCGTGCATGGCGGCGCAGACTTTGGACAATTCGCCCAACAGCTCGACATCCGGTGGCGACTGGTCGAAGTAGTAGTCGCCGACCAGGCAACCGTAAGGTTCGCCGCCGAACTGGCCGTATTCTTCTTCGTACATCTTCTTGAAGATCGGGCTCTGGTCCCAGGCGGTGCCCTTGAATTTCTTCAGGGTCTTGTGCAGGTCCGGCTTGGAGATGTTGAGCACGCGGATCTTCAGCTGCTCATCGCTCTCGGTGTTGTTGACCAGGTAGTGCAGGCCACGCCAGGCGCTTTCCAGCTGCTGGAAATCCGGGTGGTGGATGATCTGGTTGACCTGGGCGGTGAGCTTGGCGTCGATGGCGGCGATGATCGATTCGATCGACTTGATCGCGTCGTTGGACACCAGGTCAGTCTGTGCCAGCGCCTGCTCGGCGAGTGTCCGCACGGCGGTTTCCACGGCTTCGCGGGCACGCTCGGTCTTCGGTTTGAACTCTTGCAGCAACAGCGAAGCGAACTCGCTGGTTTCTTCGGTGGCGCCCAGGTTCTGAGCGCTTTCGCGCACGGTATTCTCGGTCATGATTACTGCTCCCCTGCCGGCTTCGGCGCGCTCGCAAGGGCCTGCAGCAATGCCGGGTCCTTGATCGCTTTCATGATGATTTCTTCAGCGCCGGTCTTGCCGTCCATGTAGGTCAGCAGGTTGGCCAACTGGGTACGGGCTTCGAGCAGCTTGTTCAGCGCATCGACCTTGCGGGCCACGGCGGCCGGGCTGAAGTCGTCCATGCTTTCGAAAGTGATGTCCAGGCTCAGGTTGCCTTCGCCGGTCAGCTCGTTGGGTACGTGGAACGCTACGCGCGGTTGCATGGCCTTGAGGCGCGAGTCGAAGTTGTCGACGTCCACTTCAAGGAACTTGCGGTCGGCCACGGGCGCGAGGGGCTCGGCGGGTTTGCCGGCGAGGTCGGCCATCACACCCATCACGAAGGGCAGCTGGACCTTTTTCTCGGCGCCGTAGAGCTCGACGTCGTACTCGATCTGCACTCGAGGCGCGCGGTTGCGCGCGATGAATTTCTGAGAACTTTGCTTCGCCACGTTGCTGCTCCTGGTCGCTTGAGCGACGGTGTTGTTACTGCGCAGTCGGGCGGCTTACTCGCCGTCCGGGCCACGCAGGTTTTCAAATTGGGACATGCCGTCGGGAATCAGATTGCGCACGATGGCCGCGAAGTCGGCGTGCACCAGATGCTTTGCGCGGTTCAACAGCACCGGCAGCGGGCTCGAAGGCTCATGACGGGTGTAGTACGCAAGGATCTTGTCGAGGCTGCGCAGCACGTCATCGCGGTTGGCGATGTCGCCGCTGGGGCGCGGTGCGGTGGGGGCGGCGGCGAAGTCGGCCGAGGGGGCATTGTCGTCACTGACGGCCTCGGGTTCGCGGCTGCTGGTCTCACCGTTCGGTACAAATTGGCTGAGGATCTGCAGCGCCTGCTTGAGCGGTTGCTTCAACAGGCTGAGGTCGACGCCCTGGGCCGAGCCGACCTGGTCGCTGACCTGTTGTTCGATGGCTTCGCAGGCGGCACGCGCGGTGCTCAAGGCGTCGCGGGTGGCTTGCAGTTGCTCGGGGTCGCTGTCGAGGAACGCGGCGTTGAGCTGCTGGGCGCCGAGTTGTTCATCGGGAAAACTCATCAGGCCGCTGGCGTTCAGCGCGGCGCGCAGGCTCACGGCGCCGAAGGTGCGCGAGCGCGTGAGGATGCTTTCGCGCAGCAGGCGGATCGTCGCGTCGCCGGTCAAGCCGGACAGGGCGTTGATACGCACGGTGGGGTCGTTATCGTCGTCGGCATCCAGGCGCGGGTGCAGGTCGGCCCAGTATTCGCGCAGCAGCGCGTTGATCAGCGTGAGCGCGTCGGCCAACCCGACCACGCCCTGGAGGGCGAGGGCGCTTTGCAGCAGGAAATGGGTGATGCGCAGGTCTTTGCTGCGTTGCAATAGGTCGAGGCTTTGCTGCTGGATGCTGCGCCAGTCCGGCGGTTCGGCAGGCAGGATGGCGTCGCCCATGCTGCGCTCGGGCTGCCCCTTGGCATCACGCTCCAGTTGTAGAAATTGCGCGTCATATTCCATGTCTTCGCCACATGGCGAAGTCGCGGAAACGGCGGCGAGCAGCAACGGCACATCCACTGAAATCGATCTCCCTATCGGCCCGTTAGATGACGGGCAATTCATGCATTAGTTGCGTGATGAACTTTGCATGTTTTCTTGGTCATATACGTGTGGCGCCACTAATGTGCCATCACTGGTATTCAAGAAGTTGTGCATTTTTGGTGTAGTAGTTATGGCTTGTCAAGGTAAGCTATTCGCCCTCTGTGACAGATGTGCGGTACTTAACAACCTGCGCGACTGGTGAGTCGAGTGGTGTTCCACGATAGGGTTTTTGTCATTGAGGCCAGTTAAGATCTGCGATCATGCTGGCAAAAAGCAGATTATGACCGTGGTTTGCGTCGCCTGGCGCGATCTCTCGGGAAAGGCGCTCGCCGGGAATCGATTGCGCGCGAAGTATCAGCAAGGAGGCAAGATGTCGCTGTGTTTGACTATCACTAGTTATCACAAGATTACCCCTGGGCAGTGTGCCGAAAAGTCCTTGAACCAGGGCTCGATGGCTATCGGCCGCAGCTCGGATAATGACTGGGTATTGCCTGATCCTGAGCGTCTGGTGTCCTCGAAACATTGCGTAATTCAATACAAAGATGGTCGTTATTATTTAACCGATAACAGTACAAACGGCGTGGAGTTGGTTAACGCCGGCATCCGTCTGCGCCGGGGTAATAGCGAGCCGTTGCAGGATGGCGAGCTGATCCGCATCGGTGATTACGAAATCCAGGCGCGCATCGATTTCAACGTACAGGCCGTGGATAGCCAGGCGTTTGCCGGGGATTCCCCGAACAGTTTTGAAGCGCTGATGGGCGCCGTCGCCAGCAAGCCGGTAGCCACGCCAGTGATCGCGCCGCAGTTCCAGGGCGCGTCGTCGATGGACACCTTGCCGGACCTCTTCGATTTTCTCAGCCCGACCGCCGTGCCGCCGCCGACCGTGGCCGATCATGTGCCGTCCGAGCAACACGACTTCCGCCCGCCGACCCCGGTGGCCGTGCCGGTGCCGGTGGTCGAGCCGCCTGCCGCGTCGGGCTCGGTCATTCCCGAGGATTGGGACCTGTTTGGCGACACACCGGCGCCGGTGGTCAGCGCACCGCCACCGCCACCGCCACCGCCTGCGCCGGTGATCGCGCCGCCACCTGTGGTCGAGCCTGTGCTCCCGGTGGCCGCCGCCCAGCAACCCGATCTTTTGCACGCCTTCCTGCGCGGCGCCGGCCTGGACCCATTGCGCCTGGACAAGGCCCAGGCCGAAGCCCAGATGGAAAGCATCGGCCGCAGCTACCGGCTGATGGTCGAAGGCCTGATCGACGTGTTGCGTGCCCGCGCCAGCCTCAAGGGCGAATTCCGCATGCAGCAGACGATGATTCAGCCCGCGGAAAACAATCCGTTGAAATTCGCCCCGAATGCCGACGAAGCGCTACAGCTGCTGCTGCGTCATGGCAACCAAGCGTTTATGGCACCGGACATCGCAGTGCGCGACAGTTTCGACGACCTGCGCGCTCACCAATTGGCGGTGATGGCCGGTGTGGAAGCGGCGATCAAACACCTGCTCAGCCGCTTCGAACCGGCGCAGCTGGAAGAACGCATGGGCAAGCCCGGCGGGCTGTCGAGCCTGTTCAGCGGCTCGCGCCAGGCCCAGTACTGGCAGCAGTTCACCGAGCTCTACAGCAATATTTCCCGCGAGGCCCAGGAAGATTTCCAGGACCTGTTCGGCCGCGAATTCAGCCGAGCCTACGAAGAGCACAGCGCACGCCAGCGTCGCTGAGCCGCAACGCATGGATAAAACGGAAAGCTAAGTACGTCATTGAGGACGAAGGATGATTCCCAGGTTTTTACTCGCGGTGGCCAGCCTGCTGATGCTGGCGGCGTGTACCAAGGATGTCGCCGAACCCCAGGCCAGCGCCGCCGAGGTTGAAGCGAACACCGCTGCCGTCGAGCTGCACTTTCACGCGATTGCCGGGCTCAACCCCGGCGCCAACGGCCAGGCCGCCCCGGTGCGGGTGCGGATTTTCGAACTGAAAAACGCCGCCACCTTCGGCCGTTCGGATTACTTCGCCCTGGCTGACCGTGCGCAATCCACCCTCGGTCTCGACCTGCTGGACCAGGACGAAGTGATGGTGCAGCCCGGCCAGCAGTTGAGCATCCAGCGCGACCTCGACCCGTCCACCCGCCAGATCGGCCTGTTGGTGGGCTACCGCGAGCTGGACCGCGCGCAATGGCGCACGGTGCTCAACGTGCCGCCGCGCCAATACACCGAATACCAGATCAGCCTCGATGTGCGCGCCGTGCGTGCGGACGTCGTGGTTTCCCCATCCAGCCCAGCCCAATAACAAGCAATCGGAGCCCCCATGTCCTGGAACAATCGCGTGGTCTGGTCGGAAGGCATGTTCATCGGAACGCAGCACTTCCAGCAGCATGACCGTTACCTGGAAAACCTGATCGACGCCCGCAGTCGCCCGTTGTCGGCCGGGGCCTGGGGGTTTTCCGAGCTGCTGATCGATCAGGGCCTGCTGGCCCAGGGCAAGCTGGCGATTGTGTCGGCACGCGGCCTGCTGCCCGACGGCACGCCGTTCAATATCCCCCAGGATGACTTGGCGCCCAGCCCGCTGAATATCGACGACAGCCTGCGTGACGGCCTCGTCTACCTGGCCTTGCCGCTCAAGCGCGCAGGGGCCCGCGACACCGTCGACGACGGCGAAGCGCTTGGCGCCGCCCGCTACGTGAGCCAGGTGCGCGAAGTGCGTGACGACAACGCACCGTTCGAGAACCGCGCCCCGGTGGCCGTCGGCTCCCGTGCGCTGCGCCTGTTGACCGCGCAGGACGGCATCAGCGATTACGCCGCGATCGGCCTGGTGCGTATCAAGGAAAAACGCGCCGACCGTGCGCTGGTCCTCGACGACAGCTACATCCCGCCAGTCCTCGATGTGGCCGCGAGCAAACCGCTGACCGCGTTTCGCAGCGAACTGCTCGGCCTGCTGCACCAGCGCGGCGAAGCCCTGGCCGGGCGTGTGGTCGCCTCGGGCGCGGGCGGCGCGTCGGAGATTGCCGACTTCATGCTGTTGCAACTGGTCAACCGTGCCCAGCCGCTGATCCAGCACCTCAGCCAACTGAGCCCGCTGCACCCGGAGCGGTTGTTCAGCGAACTGGTCAGCCTGGCCGGTGAGTTCGCTACCTTCTCCACCACCGGCCGGCGCCCCCAGGAATACCCGCAGTACCAGCACGACGACCTGGCCTTGAGTTTTGCCCCGGTGATGCAGGCCCTGCGTGAAGCGCTGTCGATGTTGATCGACAGCAAGGCCACGCCGATCCCGATCGTCGAGAAAGCCTACGGCATCCACGTGGCCATGCTCGCCGACAAAACCTTGATCGACAGCGCCAGTTTCATCCTCGTGGTACGCGCCGATGTGCCCGGCGAGACCCTGCGCGCGCGCTTCGGCCAACAGAGCAAAGTCGGCTCGGTGGAGCACATTCGCGACCTGGTCAACCTGCAACTGCCCGGCATTGGCCTGCTGCCGTTGCCGGTGGCGCCGCGCCAACTGCCGTACCACGCAGGCTCGACCTATTACGAGCTGGACCGGGGCAGCGAGCACTGGCAGCAGTTGAGCAATTCCGGCGGCTTCGCCTTCCATATCGCCGGGCAGTTCCCGGGCTTGAACCTGGCCTTCTGGGCGATCCGAGGATAATCCGCGATGCACCCCAATGATGATGACCGCACCCAGTTCATGCCGCGCCCGGGTGGCCGTGCGCCCGAACCCGTGCGTGCCGAACCGGCGCCGCTGTCGATGCCGGCCGCGCCGATCCTGACCGGCAAAAGCCACGGCCTGAACCCGCTGGAAAGCGCCGCCGGCCCGCTGCTGGCCTTGCTGACACGCCTGCGCAACACCATCGCCCACCCGGCGCCGGCCAGTTTGCGTGCGCAGTTGCTGGCCTATCTGCGCCAGTTCGAAGAGCGCGCCGAAGCTGCTGGCGTGGCGCGCAACGAAGTGCTGCTGGCGCGTTACGCCCTGTGTACCGCACTGGATGAGGCGGTGTTGAGCACGCCGTGGGGCAGCACCAGCGATTGGGGCAAGCAGAGCCTGCTGATCACCGTTCACAACGAAGCCTGGGGCGGCGAAAAGGTCTTCCAGCTACTCGACCATTGCCTGCAAAGCCCACGCGAGCGCTTGTACCTGCTGGAACTGTTGTACCTGTGCATGTGCCTGGGTTTCGAAGGCCGCTACCGCGTGATGAACGATGGTCGCAGCCAGTTGGAAGCCCTGCGTGAACGTACCGCCGCGGCGATTCGCAGCGCCCGGGGCGACCACGAACGCGAGCTGTCGCCGCACTGGCGCGGCGTGACCGTGGCGCGCGATCGCCTGGCGCAGTTCATGCCGCCGTGGATCGCCGTGGCCATCGGCCTGGCGCTGCTGCTGGCGTTGCTGTTCGGCCTGCGCCTGAAGCTGGCCGCAGACGCCGAGCCGGTGTTCAAGAATATCCATGCCCTGGGCGAGATCCCGGTGCAGGCCATCGACCGCCCCGTGGCGCAGCCGAAAGTGATCGAGCGCCCGCGCCTGGCCGGTTTTCTGGTGGAAGACATCAAGGCCGGTCGCGTCGCGGTGGAAGACAAGGTCGACCGTTCCGTCGTGACGATCCGCGGTGATGAGCTCTTTGCGTCGGCCAGCTCCAGCATCGTCGACGACTACCAGCCGCTGATGCTGCGCATCGCCGACGCGATCCGCAAGGTCAAGGGCCAGGTGCGCGTCACCGGGCACAGCGACAACCGCCCGATTGCCACGCTGCGCTTCCCGTCCAACTGGGCCTTGTCCGAAGCGCGGGCCAAGTCGGTGCTGGAGATCCTCGCGGCCAAGACCGGCCAGGGCGATCGCTTCAGTGCCGAGGGCAGAAGCGACACCGAGCCGGTGGCGACCAACGCCACCGCCGAAGGCCGTGCCCGCAATCGTCGGGTTGAAATCACCGTACTCGCGGAGGGCGTCGAGTGAAGGCGTTTTTCAGTTTCATGATTCGCTGGGTGATCCCGTTGCTGGGCCTGATCGCCCTGAGCCTGATCATCTGGTTTGTCGGGCCCCTGCTCGACGTGCTGGTGCCCGAAGGGCGGCGCTGGGCGCTGATCGTCCTGCTGTTTGCGGCCTGGCTCGCCTACCGTGTGTTCCGCATCCTCCAGGCCCGTCGCCAGGCCGCCGAAGTGATGCGCAGCCTGGCCGCGCAAACCCCGGCCGACCCCAACAGCGTCGCCACCGCCGAAGAACTCACCAGCCTGCGCCAGCGCATGGACGAAGCCCTGGCCCTGCTGAAAAAAGCCAAGCTCGGCGGGGATGAGCGGCGCAACCTCTACGAGCTGCCGTGGTACGTGATCATCGGCCCACCGGGTTCGGGCAAGACCACCGCGCTGGTCAATTCCGGGCTGCATTTCCCGCTGGCTGCCCAATTGGGCGCCGGGGCGGTGCGGGGTGTCGGCGGCACGCGCAACTGCGACTGGTGGTTTACCGACCAGGCCGTATTGCTCGATACCGCCGGCCGCTACACCACCCAGGACAGCAACTCCCCGGTGGACAAAGCCGCCTGGCTGGGCTTCCTCGACCTGTTGAAAAAGCAGCGCTCGCGCCGCCCGATCGATGGCGCCTTTATCGCCATCAGCCTGTCGGACCTGCTGCTGGGCAGCGAAGCCGAACGCGCTGCCCACGCGGCGGCGATTCGCCTGCGTATCCAGGAGCTGTACACCCAGCTGGGCGTGCGTTTCCCGATCTACCTGATGCTGACCAAGCTCGACCTGGTGCCGGGCTTCATGGAGTTCTTCGACAACCTGAGCAAGGAAGAACGCGCCCAGGTGTGGGGCATGACCTTTGCCCTGGACGACGGCAAGCACAGCGACAGCCCCCTGGCGCACCTGCAAAGCGAATTCGCCGGCCTCGAACAGCGCCTCAACGAACGCCTGGTCGAACGCCTGCAACAGGAACGCGACCCGGCGCGGCGCGACCTGATCTACGGCTTCCCGCAGCAGTTCGGTGCATTGAAAGATTGCCTGCAAAGCTTCCTCGAAGGCGTGTTCAAACCCAACGCCTTTGAAGAGCGCGTCTTGCTGCGCGGCGTGTATTTCACCAGCGGCACCCAGGAAGGCAGCCCGATCGATCGCTTGATCGGCACCATGGCCCAGAGCATGAACCTGGACCGCCAGCACCTGGCACGCCAGAGCGGCAGCGGGCGCAGTTATTTCATCGAGAAACTGTTCAGCGCGGTCGCCTTTGCCGAGCGCGGGCTGGTGGGCGTCAACCCGCAGGTCGAGCGGCGGCGCAAATGGATCGCACGCGGCGTGCTCGCGGCCACCGTGGCGCTGGTGATCGTGGTCAGCAGCCTGTGGTGGGTCAGTTATCGCGCCAACCAGGCGTATATCGCCCAGGTCGACCAGAAGGTCGCGCCCCTGGGCCAGGCCGTACAGAACCTCAGCCCGGCACAGCGCGAAGTGCTCGCCGTGTTGCCGTTGCTCAACGCGGTGAAACACCTCGCCGGGGATTCGCCAAGTTGGTCCGAGGGCCTGGGCCTGTATCAGGGCGATATGCTCGAAGCCGAATCCGCCAGCGTCTATCGCAAGCTGTTGATCGCCGTCTTCGCGCCGCGCCTGGTGACGCGCATCGAGGAGCAACTGCACGGCGGCGGTAACTCCGACTTCCTTTACGAGGGCCTCAAGGCTTACCTGATGCTCGCCGACACCGAGCATTACGACGCGGACTTCATCAAGGCCTGGATCGCCCTCGACTGGGACCGCAACCTGCCGCGCGACCTGCCCGCCGATCAGCGCCAGGCGCTGGCCGAACACTTGCAGGCGTTGTTCGAACGTCACCCGCCGAGCGCACGCCTCGATGCGCGCTTGATCGACGACCTGCGTCGGCAGTTGCAACAACTGCCGGTGGCCCAGCGCGTGTATGACCGGGTCAAACGCCAGAAACTGCCCGACGGCATTCCGGACTTCCGCCTCAACGAAGCCGCCGGCCGCGACGCCGCATTGGTGTTCAGCCGCAAAAGCGGCAAGCCGTTGGGCGAGCCGCTGAGTGGTTTCTTCACCGCCAAGGGCTATCGCCAGGCGTTCCTGCTGAGCAGCCTGAACCAGACCGGCACCCTGGCCGAAGAGCAATGGGTGCTCGGCCATGAGCAGGCCGACCAGCAGAACGTGGTCAGCCTGGCCGCCGACGTGCGCCGCCTGTACTTCCAGGACTACCAGCGCCAGTGGGATGCGTTGCTTGCCGACATCGACTTTGTGCCGATCACCAGCGTGGCCCAGGCGGCGGACGTGCTGCGGGTGATTTCCGGGCCGACCTCGCCGCTGAAAAAACTGCTGGTGGCGGTGGCCAGGGAAACCGACTTGCAGGCAGAGGAACGCCAGTTGGCGGCCAAGGGCGTGCCGGTCGAAGGCGGCGTGGACAAGCTCAAGGAACGCCTGGGCAACCTGCTCGGCCAGGCGCAACCGAACGCGGATGCGCCGGCTGCTGCGGACGACCCGGTGACCGCGCACTTCGCCGAGCTCAACAGCATCGTCAGCAAGAACGAAGGCGAACCGGCGGCCATCGACGGTCTGCTGGCGGATATGAACGCGCTGTACGTGCAAGTCAGCGCCATGGTCGGCGCCAGCGGCGATGCCTTGCTCGGTGAGGCCAAGAACCAGGCCGCAGCGGCGGCCACGCGGGTCAGCCTGAACGCCGAGCGCCAGCCGCCGCTGGTGCAGGGCATGGTCAAGTCGGTGGTCAACTCGACCACCAACAGCATGATGGGCGGTGTGCGCAACCAGCTGAACGCGGCCTGGGTCAGCGAAGTGGTGAACGTGTATCGCCAGTCCCTGGCCGGGCGTTATCCGATGTCGCCGGGCAGCGCGCGTGACGCCACTCTGGATGATTTCGGCCAGTTCTTCGGCGTGGGCGGGGTGATGGATAACTACTTCCGCAAATACCTGCAGCCCTACGTCGATACCTCCGCACAGACCTGGCGCTGGCAGCCGGGCGCGGCGCAGAAACTCGGGATTGCGCCGGGTGTGCTGCAAACCTTCCAGCGCGCGGCGACGATCCGCGATGCGTTCTTTCGCTCAGGCGGTACTCAGCCGATCGTGCGTTTCGAGCTCAAGCCGGTGGCGATGGACGCCAGCATCACCCAGTTCCTGCTCGACCTCGACGGCCAGCAATTGAGCTACGACCACGGCCCGAGCCGCCCGGTGGCGATGCAATGGCCGAACCCCGGCAGCATTGGCGTGGTGCGTATTTCGATCATGCCGCCGTCGGCCAGCGGTCGTTCCGGCGTGACCCTGGACGGCCCGTGGGCCTGGTTCCGCCTGCTGGAACAATCGGACCTCACGCCCGGCAATGCGCCGGACCGCTTCAACCTGCGCCTGCGGGTCGACGGTGCGAGCATCGCCTACGAATTGCGTGCCAACAGCGCCTTCAACCCGTTCAAGAGCCGCGTGCTCAGTGGCTTCAGCCTGCCGGAGCGGTTATGACGACGTTGGGCTTCTACGGCAAGTTGGCCAGTCGCGGCGATTTTGTCAGCCGCGCCTTGCCGCAGAGCTTTATCGGCCCGTGGGACAGCTGGCTGGCGGCGGGCCTGCTCGCCAGTCAACACAGCCTCGGCGCCGGTTGGCTCAACGTGTATCTGGTCAGCCCGCTGTGGCGCTTTGTGCTGGCGCCCGGCGTGTGCGGGCCGAACGCGGCGGCGGGCGTGGTGATGCCGAGCATCGACCGGGTCGGGCGGTATTTTCCGCTGGCCGTGGTCGCGTTGCTCGATCACGACACCAATCCGGCGTCCCTGGTGGGCGGCCCGGACCGCTGGTTTGAAGAGGCCGAAGAGCTGTTGCTCGGCACCCTGGATGCCGGTGCCACCTTCGAGAATTTCAACGCCGGCCTCGACTGCCTGGGCTTGCCGGCGACGGAACCGCGCGCGGTGGACAGCCGTTTCGCCGGGCTGCAGCGGGTAGCCGCCACGGAACCTCATGCGCGCATGACCGCACTCGCCGAACAGGCCTGCGAAGGCGCCAGCCTGTGGTGGGGGCGTGGTTCGCAGACGATTTCCCCTGGTTTATTGCGGTGTCAGGGCCTGCCCGCCACCAGCGATTTTGCGCAGTTTTTGCTCGGACAAGAAGGTGTGATGTAGATGGGGTCGACGTACAAATCCGCGAGCAAAAGCCATGTGGGCATGGTTCGCCAGGTCAATGAAGACGCGTGCCTGGACCTGCCCGAGAATCGCCTGTGGGTGGTGGCCGACGGCATGGGCGGGCACGCCGCGGGGGATTACGTCAGCAGCCTGATCGTCGACAGCCTGCGCAGTGTGCCGCTGGGGCGTTCCCTCGAGGAATACTCGGCGGCCTTGCGCAACGACCTGATCCGCATCAACGCGGCCGTGCGTGAAGAAACCGCCAACCGTGGCGTGACCATGATGGGCAGCACCGTGGTGGTGTTCGCCGCACGCGGCTTGCGCGGCGTGTGCCTGTGGGCCGGCGACAGTCGCCTGTATCGCCTGCGCGACGGCGTGCTCGACGGCATTTCGCGCGACCACAGTTACGTGCAAGACCTGCAAGACAGCGGCCTGCTCAGCGAGGCCGATGCCCGTGTGCATCCGCGCGCCAACATCGTCACCCGCGCCATCGGTGTGGAAGCCCAACTGGAACTGGCGGTGGTCGACCTGCTGATCGCCCCCGGCGACAGTTACCTGCTGTGCAGCGATGGCCTGAACAAGACCGTCGAGGACCACGAGATTCGCGAGGTGCTCAGCCATGACGCCCCGGATGAAATCGTGCGCAGCCTGGTCCACCTGGGGCTGAACCGCGGCGCACCGGACAACATCACCGCCATCGTCGTGAAGGTATCGGCATGAACATCGTGATCCCGGGCTACGACATCGAAGGCGAGATCGGCGAAGGCGCCATGGCCAGCGTGTACCTGGCGACCCAGCGCTCGCTGGAGCGCAAGGTCGCGCTCAAGGTGATGGCGGCGGCGCTGGCGGCGGACCCGAGTTTCTGCGAGCGCTTCCTGCGCGAAGGCAAGACCCTGGCGCGGCTGTCGCACCCGCACACGGTGACCATCCATGACATCGGCAATGTCGGCGAGCTGTATTACATGGCCATGGAGTACCTGCCCAACGGCACGCTCAAGGAGCGCATCGCCGCCGGCCTCACTCCGGAGCAGGGCCTCACGCTGATCCGCCAGATCGCTTCGGCGCTGGGTTATGCCCATGCGCAGGGGTTGGTCCACCGCGACGTCAAGCCGGCGAACATTCTGTTCCGCGCCGACGGCACCGCCGTGCTGTCGGACTTCGGCATCGCCAAATCCCTGGACGACCGCACCCAGTTCACCCAGGCCGGTTTCGCCGTGGGCACGCCGAGCTACATGAGCCCGGAACAGGCGCGTGGCCAGGAAATCGATGGCCGCGCAGACCTGTATGCGCTGGGCGTGGTGCTCTATGAAATCCTCGTCGGTAAGCTGCCTTATAACGGCACCGACGCGCTCTCCACGGTCTTGGCCCACCTGACCGAGCCGCTGCCGGAACTGCCGCTGCATCACGGGCGTTATCAGGACGTGCTGCGCAAACTGTTGGCCAAGGACCCGAATGAGCGCTTCCCGGATGCGGCGGCGTTGCTGCTGGCGCTGGATCAACTGCCGACCGAGTCGCCGGACGCCACGCAGGTGCGGCCGTTGCCGATTCCGCTGAGTTTCGATCTGGCCGGCATCACTCCGCAATCCATCGAGATCCCGACCGACAAGCCGCAACCGGCGCGCCAGCCGGTGGTGCCGCCAACCCCACGGCACACGGTGTCCGAGCAGCGCCGCGGGCCGGTGTTGGCGTTGGCCGCCGTGGCGGTGGCGGTTGCCTTGGCCATAGGTGGCGCGGGTTACTGGTGGTTGAGCGGCAGTGATCAGCCCGCCAAGCCACCGGCTGCGACAGTGCCCAAGGTGACACCATCAGTGACGCCACCGGTGGCGGTCGCCGAAGTGGACGGCGGTCAACGGCCCTTGCTGATGGCGGGCAAGAAAACCCTGTTCCAGCGCGTGCTCAGCAAACCCGGCGCGAAACTCGCCAGCGCTGCCGGCAGCGCGCCAGGCAAAGCCCTGCCGGCGTTTTCCGTGCTCTATGTGTATCAGCGCAAGGACGTCGACGGCAGCCCATGGCTACGCGTCGGCGCCGCCACCGATGGGCGCAGCGACGGTTGGTTGCCGGCCGCCCAGGTCAGCGACTGGAAGCAAAGCCTGGTGCTCAAGTTCACCGAACGCTCCGGCCGGGCGCCGGTGATGTTCCTGCGCCAATCCGGCGAAGTGGAAAAGCTGCTGGCCGACCCCGCCGCTGCCAAAGGCGTGCTGGCCAAGGCGCAGAACAACCGCGACGACAACGGCCAGGTGCTGGCCCTGGAGCCGGCCGCCAGCGCGGTGCCGCAGAACCAGTTCTACCTGCTGCCGATCTTCGACTCCAAAGAGAGCTTCGACGACAACGGCCAGCCGGTGCAGTTGCTCAACGTCGCGTCCATCGACCCTGGCAGCAGCGCGGTCGCCAAGCCCGCGACCGCGCTGATCAACGCCAATGCCGATGCCTTCCGCACGGCGGTGGTGCTGGTGGTCGACACCACCGTGTCGATGCAGCCGTATATCGACCAGATCCGCGATGTGGTCCACGAGCTGCAAACCCGCATCGCCGAACGCGGCGAGTTGGACAGCGTCAGCTTCGGCCTGGTGGGTTTTCGCAACAGCATCAAGAAAACCCCGGGCCTGGAATACGTGGCCAAGACCCTGATCACCCTCGACCAGGGCCGCGACCCGCAGCGCTTCCTCGACCTGGCGCGCGGGGTCAAGGCATCGACTGTGTCCAGTCACTCTTTCAACGAGGACGCGTTTGCCGGAGTGATGCAGGCTGTCGAAGGCATGGACTGGTCCGGCTACGGCGGCCGTATCATCCTGCTGGTCACCGACGCTGGCGCGCTGCGCAAGAACGACCCGTTCGCCGCCACCCAGATGAACGAAGCCGAAGTGCGCCAGGCGGCGCTGGGCAAGCAGATCAAGATCTACGCCCTGCACCTGCGCACCGACGCCGGCAAGAAAACCCACGCCGGCGCCGAAAGCCAGTACCGCATCCTCACCGCCGACGCCAACCCGCAGATCGGCGACCTGTATACGAAGGTGCCGGGTGGCGATGTACGCAAGCTGGGCGAGCGCGTCGATGAGATCGGCACGGTGTTCGCCAACCTGGTGCATCAGGTACGCAATGACACGCCGCAGCCGCTGCCCTTGCTGAGCGCCGCGCCAAGCCTGGCGGATAAATCCGCCGCCATCGGCTACGCCATGCACATGGACTTCCTCGGGCGCAAAGCCGCGAGCCAGGCGCCGCAACTGGTTAGCGCCTGGACCGCCGACCGCGACCTGACCAACCCGGCGCTGCCGGCGTTCCAGGTGTGCGTGATGTTGACCAAATTGCAGCTCAACGACCTGCAGCAGTCGCTGAAACTGATCGTCGACGCCGCCCGCAAAACCCAGACCTCGCCCAAAGACTTCTTCCAGGAAATCGCCAGCGCCTCGGCCTATATGAGCCGCGACCCGCAGGCCCTGCGCAAGGGTGGCAACCTGGCCGATGGCGGCATTCTCGGCGAATACCTGGAAGGCCTGCCGTACCGCAGCAAGTCGCTGAACATGACCCAGGACCTGTGGCTGTCGTTGAGCGTGGCCGAGCAGGAGGACTTTATCGACGAGCTGGATTCGAAGATCCGCCTCTATGAAACCTTCCACAATGACCTGGCCAACTGGGTCCGTTTCGGCGCTGCCGAGCCGGGCGATGCGTTGTACCGCGTCCCTTTGTCGACGCTGCCGTAATGCTGAACCTGAACGCGGTACACAAGAGCCGGGGCGTCGGTGCCCAGCGCTATAGCCTGGTGATTCCGGCGTTGCACCTGCGCGCGGGGGAGCAAGTGGCGATTGTCGGGCCGAGCGGGTGCGGCAAAAGCACCTTGCTCGACCTGCTGGCCCTGGTGCTTGCGCCGGATCAGGTGGACCGCTTCGAATTCAATCAGACCGATATCGGCGGGTTGTGGCGCGCTGATCGGCAGACCGCCCTGGCCGAGCTGCGCAGCCGGCACCTCGGTTACGTCCTGCAAACCGGCGGCTTGCTGGGCTTTCTCGATGTGCGCAGCAATATCGCCTTATCCCGGCAACTGCTGGGGTTGAAGGACGATGGCAGCGTGGCGCGCCTGGCCGAGCAATTGGAAATCAGCGATCAACTGGCCAAGAAGCCGGCGGCGCTGTCGGTCGGCCAACGCCAGCGCGTGAGCTGCGCCCGCGCCCTGGCCCATGCGCCGCAATTGGTCTTGGCCGATGAGCCGACCGCGTCCCTCGACCCGCTTAACGCCGAACGGGTGATGCAAGCGCTGTTGGCCCGCGCTCGCGAACACCGCGCCGCTTGTGTGATCGCCACCCATGACGAACCCCTGGCTCGCGCCAGCGGCTTGCAGGTGCGCCGTATCGCTTGCCGTCGCGACACTGATGGCGGCATCACCGCCACCCTCGGGGAGGTGTGCTGATGCGCCTCGGTCTGGTGGCTTCCCTGGCTTGGCAGGATTACCGCAACGATGCGTGGCTGTCGGCCTGCGCGGTGCTTGCGCTGGTTGCCGTCGTCGCGCCGTTGCTGGTGTTGTTCGGCCTGAAGTTCGGGCTGGTCAGCAGTCTGACCGAGCGCCTGGAGAACGACCCGGCCACCCGTGAAATTATTCCGTTGGGCGGTGGTCGATTCAGCCGCGCCTTTGTCGAGCAGTTGGGCCAGCGCGGCGACGTGGCGTTCGCCATCCCGCGCACGCGGCAGATCGCGGCGACCGCGCAGGTGGGCACATTGACCCTGGAAATGCTGCCGACTGCGCCGGGCGATCCACTGCTCAACGGTTTGCCGATGCCCCAGGGCCTGGCGCAGATCGTGCTGAGCCACACCGCCGCCGAGAAGCTCGCGGCGCGGCCCGGGGATTGGCTGGAAACCGGCTTTGCGCGCCAGGTCGCGGGGCGCGTCGAAACCCGGCGCACACGTTTGCAGGTACTCGCGGTACTGCCGCTGGAAGCCTTCGCCCGCGACGGCCTGTTTGCTGAATTGAGCCTGCTGGAAGCGGTGGAAGACTACCGCGACGGCCGTGCCGTGCCAGCGCTGGGCTGGGACGGCGACGCGGTCGGCGCGGGCGAGCAGCGGGTGTACCCGGCGTTTCGCCTGTATGCGCGCAACCTCACCGATGTGGAGCCGCTGCGGGTGTTTTTCGCCGGGCAGAATCTGTTGGTGGCGACCCAGGCATTGAGCATCGCCCAGGTGCAGTCGTTGAGCCGCAACCTGTCGATCGTGTTCTGGATCATCGCCGGGTTGGCCTTGGCGGGGGCGTTCGCGGCGATCTTCGCCGGGGCGCTGGCCGCCGTGGCGCGCAAGCGCAGGGAGTTGTCGGTGTTGCGCCTGTTGGGCTTTTCCACCGCCGCGCTGTTGCTGTTTGTGGTGCTGCAGGCGCTCTACAGCGCCGGCTTGGCCGCTGTGTTCAGTGCGGGTCTGTATGGCCTGGCCGAGGCGGGCTTGAATCAATTATTCGTGCAGGTGCCGGGCGAACACGCCAGCCACCTGCTGGCGCGTCATTACGGCCTGGCCCTGGTGGCTGTGCTCGGCGTCAGCGCCGTGGCGGCAGCGTGTGGTGGTTGGCGCGTGGCGCGTATCCAGGCTTCTGAAGGAATCCGAGATGTATAAGTTACTGGGCGCCGCCTTGGCGCTGAGCCTCGCCTCGCTGGCGTGGGCCGATGAGGCAAGCGATAAGCTCGACAACCCCAAGCCGTTGCCGGACGACGTCAGCCTGCCGCTGCCGTGCGAAGGCAACATGGTGTTCCGTTACGTCTATGTGCTGGCCCAAGGCACGTTGGACGACCGCGAGATCAGCCTCGGCTACCCCTTTGCCGAAGGCGAGGCGGGCTATCAGCAGTCGTTCATTTCCGGCTATCGCCGCGACTTCATCAACGGCCAGTTCAGCCTCAAGGACCTGCCGAAAGACTGGAACAACGTCATCACGCCCTTGATGCCGAAGACCGACGCCAAGACCCCGCTCAAGCCGATGCTCTACTTCATCGGCAAGTACGAAGTGACCGCGCGCCAATACGCCCTGGTGATGTCCCAGGCGCAATCGCTGGCCAGTGGCGAACCGGCGCCCGCGTGCGATGCGCCCAGTGGCATGGCCGGGCGTTTGCCCAAGGTCAAGCTGTCGCGCTTTGAAGCCGAACGCTTCTCGGCGGTGTACAGCGCCTGGCTGATGAAATACCACCGCGAGTTGCTGCCGGTGAGCGGGCGTGGCGCTTCGGCGGACGACGGCGGCCTGGGTTTTGTGCGCCTGCCCACCGAAGTGGAATGGGAGTTCGCCGCACGCGGGGCCCAGGCCGTGAGCCGCCAGGACTTGGAAGGGCGCCTGTTCCCGCGGCGCATCGAAGGCAGCGAAAGCGACGGCCCGCTGGCCGATTGGGCGGTGTTCAACCAAGTCGCCGGCGGCACCGGCCAGGCCGCGCGGCTGATGCCCATCGGCACCAAATTGCCCAACCCGATCGGCCTGTTCGATGTGATCGGCAACGCGGCGGAAATGGTCCAGGAATCCTTCCAGCTGGTACACGCCGGGCGTCGCCAGGGCGCCTATGGCGGCTTTGTGGTCAAGGGCGGCAATTACCTGGAGGGCGAAGGCACGCTGTTCACCGGCATGCGCCGCGAGTACCCGTTGTTCGCCGCCGACGGCACCGAGCAAAGCAACGAGACCACCGGCTTTCGCGTGGCGATCGGCGCGCTGTCGGCACCGCGTTCGCGCTACAAGGAGCTGTTCGCGCAGTGGCAGAAAGAAGGCCGCCTGGCCTCGCTGACCGATGCCATCGATGACGCCCAGGACCCGACCAAGCGCCTGGACAGCATCATCGCCGCCAGCGTCGACCCACGCCTGCAAGCCGAGCTGGGGCTGGTCAACGAAGAGCTCAAGCGCAACGTCTCGCTGATCGCCCAGCAACGCGAAGAAGCGGCGGGCAACCTGATTCAGTCGGCGGCGTTGGTGGCCGAGACCATCAATAACTACAACATCCGCCTGACCAATTTGCAGAAGAGCCGCCAGCAGGCCGTGGACGCCAAGGACGAGGCCAGCGCGCAGCTGTTTGCCGCAGCCATTGCCAACGGGCGCAGCGCCCTCGACGGTGCAGTGGCGATCTATATCGACAACCTGGCCACCGGCACGCGTTACACCGATGCGGTGATCCAGGCGCAGTTTCAACGGATCAAGGAAGAGTTGGATCGCAAGCCAGTGCTCGGCAAAAGCCTGGTGACGCGCGCGACACTGTTCGTTCGCCATGTCGGCAACTACCGCAAGCAACAGCGGGCCGACCCGGCAACGATCTTGAAGGAATTGCTCGCAGCCAGTGGTCAGCGGTCTTGATCGCTGGCTATAGAGCGAGCTTGGAAGGGACTCAGGCGGCGGTGGGCCGTGCTGGGCAAGTCAAACTTAAAAGAGAACACACCTATGCTTTTTTCCCGTAAGGCGGTTTCCAAGCGTCACTTGCTGCTGATCGCAGCCGGTTTCAGCACCGTGTTGACTGGTTGTGCCACGTCGCCGACGTCCAAAGTCGCGTCGAGCACCAAGGTCGAGTATTACCCGAACTGCTACGAGCCGGTGCAGCACCTGCGCGCGACCGATTCGGACATGACCAAGTCGGTCGTCACCGGCGCGGCCATCGGCGCTGCCGGCGGTGCATTGCTCGGCGCCCTGACCGGCGACTCCGAGAAGCGCGGCCGTAACGCCGCAATCGGTGCCGCGGGCGGCGCCCTGGCTGGCGGCGCGGCGGGTTACTACACCGAGCGTCAGAAGCAGATCGCCGATGACAACCAGCGTATTGGCTCCTACGCAGCCGACGTCAATAAAAGCGCCTCCGACATCGACCGCAGCACCGCCTACGCCAAGGCCTCCCAGCAGTGCTACCAGAGCGCGTTCACCAAGCTGGTGGCCGACCGTAAAGCCAAGACCGTCAACGACACCGAAGGCCGCAAGCGCCTGGCGGAAATCGTCTCCGGCCTGAAGGAATCCAATGACCTGATCGTCGCGGTCAACGGCAAGGCCAGCGAAGACCTGAACAACTACACCCAGGCTTACGAGAAAGACCTGCAACAGGTGGGCGTGCAGCGCAACGACGTGGTCACCGTGGCGACAGCGGATGCCACTCCGGCGGTCGTACCGGCCAAGAAAGGTAAGTTGACCAGCAAAGTCGTGACCAAGCGTCCGCCGCTGCCTGTGGTGCCGAAAGAAGCGGTCGCCACCGAAAGAACCTTCCAGACTGCCCAGACCAAGCAAGATGAAAGCAAGAAGGTCGCCAGCGCCGGTAAAGCACAGATCGAAGGCACTTGCCGCGATCCGAACCTGGCCGACTGGGCGCCGGTGCCGTGCCCTAACGTATAAGCAAGTTGTTGCTATAAGCGGTAAACGCCAACCGATCTCCGGCTAAAGCGCGAGATCGGTGGCGTTCTTTCGGCAATTCGTTACACTGCTGCGGCCACTCAATAATTACACCGAGGCCGTGTGCATGAAATTTCGTCTTCTCCTCTGGGTACTGGGCCTGATGATGGGCAAAGCCAGCCGCACCAACCCTGCGTTCCAGCAGCAGTTGGGTGACAAAGACCTGGCGTTCCAGTTGCAGACCCTCGACGGCAAGGTTGCCCGTCACTTCATCGTCAAAGACCAGCGCATCACCAGCCGCTCGGGTGTCCACCCTGCGCCGGCCTTCGCCATTGCCTTTAAAGACGCCGCCTATGGCTTCGCCACGATGCAGGCGAAGAACAAGCAACTGGCGTTCATGACGGGGATTCAGGACAAGTCGATCCAGATCAAGGGCAACCCGGCGCTGGTGATCTGGTTCCAGGGCTTGACCAAGTATTTGAAGCCGAAGAAAAAGCAGTAGACCGAGGTGGATTCATCGGGGGCAAGCCCCCTCCCACACTTGACCGTGTTCGCAGATCAAAATGTGGGAGGGGGCTTGCCCCCGATAGCGATCTAACAAGCTACCGATTCAGCCCTGGCTGAACTGCGAGGCCAATTCGCGCAACAGCACCTCGGCATCCAGCACCTTGGCCACGACTTCTTCAGCCTTGTCACGGCTCAAGCCCAGGCGTTCAAGCAGCTCGTCGGGGATGGTTTCGTGCGGCCCGGAGCCGATGCCCCGGCTGCGCAGCAGGCGCACGGCCAGGCACACCAGGTTGGGGTACTCGGCGTATTGGCCGTCGTAGGTTGGGTGACAAAGACCTGGCGTTCATGACGGGGATTCAGGACAAGTCGATCCAGATCAAGGGCAACCCGGCGCTGGTGATCTGGTTCCAGGGCTTGACCAAGTATTTGAAGCCGAAGAAAAAGCAGTAGACCGAGGTGGATTCATCGGGGGCAAGCCCCCTCCCACACTTGACCGTGTTCGCAGATCAAAATGTGGGAGGGGGCTTGCCCCCGATAGCGATCTAACAAGCTACCGATTCAGCCCTGGCTGAACTGCGAGGCCAATTCGCGCAACAGCACCTCGGCATCCAGCACCTTGGCCACGACTTCTTCAGCCTTGTCACGGCTCAAGCCCAAACGTTCAAGCAGCTCGTCGGGGATGGTTTCGTGCGGCCCGGAGCCGATGCCCCGGCTGCGCAGCAGGCGCACGGCCAGGCACACCAGGTTGGGGTACTCGGCGTATTGGCCGTCGTAGGACGGGTCGTGCTGGAAGCGCAGGGCGGTGGACAGTTCGTCCGGCATGTCCCAGTAGCGCATCAGCCAGGCGCCGATCTGTTCGCGGCTGATACCCAGCAAATGCTGCTCCACATAGCTGTGGCACAGGTGCGGGTTGACCTCCAGGTGTCGGCAGATCAGCGAGAAGTGCGGCGGAAACACGTGGGCCAGCAGCAGATAACCGAAGTTGTGCAGCAGACCGGCCAGGTAGGTCAGGCCGGCTTCCGGGCGTTGCGCGCGCGGCATGGCGCGGGTCAGGCCTTCGATGACGGCGGCGGTGTAGATCGACTGGTGCCAGTACGGCGTGGCCTGGTGCGGGTGGTCCTTGGGCAGGCTCAGGGTTTTGCCCAGGGCCAGGCCCAGCGCCAGGTTGATCACCAGGTCGAAGCCCAGCACCCGCACGATGGCGTCTTCCACCGAGCGGATCTTGCCCGGCGAGGCGTAATAGGGCGACGCGGCCCAGCTGACCACCTGGGCGGCCAGCGCCGGGTCGGTTTCGACCACGCCGGTGATGTCGTCGATGGTGGCGTTGGGGTCGACGCGCAGTTTGATGATTTTCTGCGCAGTGTCGGCCAGCGGCGGAATCTCGATGGTCGCTTCCAGGCGTTGCTGGATGCGCCGGGCCGTGAACGCCTGCATGGCCTGGGTGATTTCCTCGCGGTCATCATGGGGCCGGTCGAGGTTGGGCCGGATGTTGCTCAGCGGCTCGCCGAATTGAGCGGCGCTGGCCTTGGTCAGCATGGTCTTGAAGTCGGCGCTGGCGATCTCCAGCAGCAAACCGGCTTCGCCCGAGTGAACCAGCAGGCTCGACTCATCGAGCAGGCTGCCTTCATACAGGCAAGGTGAGCTGGTCAGCGCCGGCAGGCCGGGCAGCAGGCTGAGGTCATGCTTGCCCAGCATGCGTTCGATACGTTCCGGCGACACCGATGTCAGGCGGCGGCCGGTGAGTTCGGTCAGGCGGTTGAGGTCGAGCAACTGGTTCTGCGGGAACAGCACCATGAGCGCGCCCACCGCATCTTCCAGCAGCACCGCCTGGATCTTTCGCGCAGGGTTCAGGCCCGGATGTTCGGCGACTTCCGTGTAGCTGATGGAGAGTTTCGCGAGCAGCGCCCGAATAACCGGCGGGGCGGTCAGTGGTGCGGCGGCGTGGGCAACTTCTGACATGGCCTGATCCAAATTCGTACAGTCTTTGGAGTATAACCAGCTTGATACAAATGTTGGTCGGATAAGTGAAACAGGCGTCACACTTGGCCGTATTGCTGCCCATGCCTGAGCCAGCGATCCAGCAGCGGGCTGACGTGATCCGGCCAACGCTCGAGCAGGGCCTGGGCCGCATCGCGCACTGCCGGCAGCAGGTCGGCGTCGCGCATCAGGTCGGCGACCTTGAATTGCAGCAGGCCGGTCTGGCGGGTGCCGAGCATCTCGCCGGGGCCGCGCAGTTCGAGGTCTTTTTCGGCGATGACAAAACCGTCGTTGGTTTCACGCATGATGCCCAGGCGTTGACGGCCGATCTGCGACAGCGGCGGATGATACAGCAGCACGCAGTGGCTGGCCGCGCTGCCCCGGCCGACGCGGCCACGTAGCTGGTGCAGTTGCGCTAGGCCCAGGCGCTCGGGGTTTTCGATGATCATCAGGCTGGCGTTGGGCACGTCCACCCCGACCTCGATCACCGTGGTGGCCACCAGCAGTTGCAGGTCGCCGGCCTTGAATTGCGCCATCACCGCGGCTTTTTCCGCCGGTTTCATGCGCCCGTGGATCAGCCCGACCTTGAGTTCGCCCAAGGCGCTGGTGAGGTCTTCGTAAGTGGTTTCGGCGGCCTGGCAGGTCAGCTCTTCGGACTCTTCGATCAGCGTGCATACCCAATACGCCTGGCGGCCTTCGGCGCAGGCGCCGCGCACGCGCTCGATGACTTCCACGCGCCGGGAGTCGGTGACCAGCACGGTATTGACCGGGGTGCGGCCGGGCGGCAGTTCGTCGAGGATCGAGGTGTCGAGGTCGGCGTAGGCGCTCATGGCCAGGGTGCGTGGGATCGGCGTGGCGGTCATGATCAATTGGTGCGGGCTCATGCGCCCGCCCGCGCCTTTCTGGCGTAGGGCCAGGCGCTGTTGCACGCCGAAGCGATGCTGTTCGTCGATGATCACCAGCGCGAGGTTCTTGAACTGCACTTCGTCCTGGAACAGCGCATGGGTGCCCACCACCATCGGTGCGCCGCTGGCGATCTGCTCCAGCGCGATTGTGCGGTTTTTGCCTTTGAGTTTGCCCGCCAGCCACGCCACTTCCAGGCCCAGCGGTTCGAGCCAGCGCTTGAAGGTGATGAAGTGCTGCTCGGCGAGAATCTCAGTGGGCGCCATCAGCGCCACCTGGTAACCGGCTTCGAGTGCCTGCAGGGCGGCGAGGGCGGCGACCACGGTCTTGCCCGCGCCGACGTCGCCCTGGATCAGGCGCAGCATGGGTTCGGGCTGGCTGAGGTCGTAGGCGATTTCATTGCCCACGCGCTGTTGGGCACCGGTCGGCGCAAAGCCGAGGTTCGCCAGGTACTGCGCGGGCAGGCGCGTGGCCTTGGGCATCGCCGGGGCGCGCAGGGAGCGCATGCTCTCGCGCAGGCGTTGCTGGGACAGTTGGTGGGTCAGCAGTTCTTCGAAGGCCAGGCGGTGCTGCGCCCAGTGATGACCGAGGGCCAGTTCGTCCACGTCCGCGTCGGCCGGTGGGTGATGCAGGTAGCGGATCGCATCGTCCAGCGGCGCCAGTTGATAGTCGCGGGCCAGCTCCACGGGCAGCCAATCGGGCAGGCTTTTCGGGCCGAGCATCGTCAGGGTCTGCTGGCACAGTTGGCGCAGGCGTTGTTGGGTGAGGCCTTCGGTCAGCGGGTAGATCGGCGTCAGGGTGGTGTCGACCGGCGGCGGCTCGTCGCCCGTAATGGCGCGGTATTCCGGATGGTAGATCTCCAGGCCCGAGGCGCCGGGGCGTGCTTCGCCGTAACAGCGCACGCGGGTGCCGCGCTTGAGGCCTTCCTTCTGCGCGTTGCTGAAATGGTAGAAGCGCAGGCTCAGGCCGCCGGTGCCATCCTGCAGGCGCACCACCAGGCTGCGGCGCTTGCCCATCACCACGTCGGCGCCGCTGACGGTGCCTTCGATCACCGCGTCCTGCCCAGGGCGCAAATGACCGATGGGCACCACGCGGGTGCGGTCCTGATAGCGCAGAGGCAGGTGGAACAGCACGTCCTGAAGGTTCTCCAGGCCGACCTTGGCCAACTTCTCAGCCATGGCTTCGCCGACACCCTTGAGTGCCGTCACCGACACCTGCGACAGCTCAGTCATACAGTGGCTCAGCTCGCAGCAGGCGGTTTGGCCACCGAACACAGGCGGATCGAGTCGGCCAGGATCTCAATGGCTTTGGGCCGCGGGAAGCTGGCGCGCCAGGCGATCGCCACGGTGCGGAACGGCACCGGCGGCGTGAGCGGGCGCACGGCGATCACGCCCGGGGCGTAGTGATGGCTGTCCACCGCCGACAGCGGCAGGATCGAAATGCCCAGGCCGGAGGCGACCATGTGGCGAATGGTTTCCAGGGAGCTGGATTCCACGGTGGTGTGTTTGGCGCCGTCGTGGCCCTTGGTCAGGGTCGGGCAGGCTTCCAGCACCTGGTCGCGGAAGCAGTGGCCTTCACCGAGCAGCAGCAGGCTCTTGTCGTTGAGCAGGCCGGCGTCGATGCTGTCTTTCTGCGTCCACGGGTGCGAGGCCGGCATCAGCACGTAGAACGGCTCGTCGTAGAGCGGCAGGGTCAGGACGTCAGCCTCGTTGAACGGCAGGGCGATGATGATCGCGTCCAACTCGCCGTTGCGCAGTTTGTCGCGCAGCACGTGGGTGAAGTTTTCTTCGATATACAGCGGCATCTGCGGCGCGACGCGGTGCAGTTGCGGAATCAGGTGCGGGAACAGGTACGGGCCGACGGTGTAGATGGCGCCGACTTTCAGCGGCGCGGTCAGCTGGTTTTTGCCAGCCTGGGCCAGTTCGCGAATGCTTTGGGCTTGCTCCAGGACCTTTTGGGCCTGGGCAACGATGCCTTCACCGACCGGGGTCAGGCGCACGGCGCTTTTGCTGCGCTCGAAAATCAGCACACCGAGTTCGTCTTCAAGCTTTTTCACGCCCACCGACAGCGTCGGCTGGCTGACGTGGCAACGCTCGGCCGCGTGGCCGAAGTGTTGTTCTTGGGCGAGGGTCACGATGTAGCGTAATTCTGTAAGAGTCATAGCGGGCGTCCATGAGGTTGCGAGCCAAGCATACCGGCTGCAATCGATAGACACACGTTATCAGAACTTTGATAAGGATTGAGCGGGGAATGTGCGAGATTTTGCTGAAGCGATAAAACCCGATGTGGGAAGGGGCTTGCTCCCGATGGCGATGGGTCAGTCGAGGACGTGTCGACTGATGTACCGTCATCGGGAGCAAGCCCCCTCTCACATAGCCCGGCGTGTGCCTTTAGCGGCGACGCTTCTCGATGTTGTAAACGAACGGCGCGACGATCTCGATGCTGCCGCTTTTCACCATGTCGGCCGGTGGTTTGGGCAATGGCTGGGCGCGACGGATCATGTCCAGGGTGGCGCGGTCCAGGTCGGCGTTGCCGGAGCGGCCCACCAACTCGTAGGACAGCACATTGCCTTCGGCATCGACCACGAAGCGCAAGCGATTCATGCCTTCCTTGCCACTGTTCTGCGCGCTTTGCGGGTACTTTTTGTACTTCTGCAAGTGCGCCAGCAGGGCGCCTTCCCAGGAGGCTTTGGCGGCGACCTGTTGCGGCGACGGGCCCGGTGCGGGCTGGGCCGATTTCTCCGCCGGTGTATTGGTCGGCGGCGTGTCGCTTGGCGGCGTCTCGGAAGGTTTCTCCTTGGGCGGCTCGGGCTTTTTCTCCTCCGGTTTGGGCGGCTGGGGTTTCGGCTTGGGCTTGACCGGCTTGGGCACCTGGATCGTCGGCTTGGGCGCTTCGGCCAGTTTCGGCAGCGGCAGCTCTTCCACCGGGGCGGGCGGCTGCGGCGGCGTGACCACCTTGGGCGGTGCCGGCGGCGGCGGTGCGGGCATCGGCGCCAGGTCGATGACCATGGCCGCCGGTGGCAGCTGGACCGTGCGCGGCGCCGACCAGTGGAGCGCGATGGCAATCGCGATGGCATGCACGCCCAGCACGACGGCGAGGCTGGTGCCATAACGCGTCAGTTTGTGGCGCGTCGTGATCATTTTTTGGCTGCCGTCTCAAGTCCGACCAGGCCGACCTTGAGGTAGCCGGCTGCCCGCAGGGCATCCATCACGCTCATCAGGTCGCCGTAGTCCACGCCTTTGTCGGCCTGGAAGAAGATCGTCGTGTCTTTCTTGCCTTGGGTCTTGGCGTCGAGCGCCGGCCCCAGGGTTTCAGCTTTGACTTCTTCTTCGCCCAGGAACAGGCGCTGGTCCGCCTTGACGCTGAGGAAAATCGGCTTCTCCGGCCGCGGCGCGGGTTTGGCGCTGGACGCGGGCAGGTCGACCTTGATATCCACGGTGGCCAAGGGGGCCGCCACCATGAAGATGATCAGCAGCACCAGCATCACGTCGATAAACGGCGTGACGTTGATTTCGTGGTTCTCGACGAGTTCGTCGTCGCCTTGATTCAAATGCAGGCCCATGGCCGATTACCCCACTTTCACCATGTGCGGTTGCGAGCTGCGCTCGGAAGGCAGGTGATCGAGGTCGCGGCTGACCAGCAGCAGGACTTCTGCCGACGCGTCCGATACCTGGGCCTTGTAGCCGGCAATCGAACGAGCGAAGACGTTGTAGATCACCACTGCGGGAATCGCGGCAACCAGGCCCAGGGCGGTTGCCAGCAAGGCTTCGGCGATGCCGGGAGCGACGACGGCAAGGTTGGTGGTCTGGGTTTTGGCGATGCCGATGAAGCTGTTCATGATGCCCCACACGGTGCCGAACAGACCGACGAACGGCGCGGTGGAGCCGATGGTCGCCAGCACGCCGGTGCCGTTGCTCATGTTACGACCGCAGGCTGCCACCAGGCGCTCGAGACGGAATGCCACGCGCTCCTTGATGCCCTCTTTTTCGCGGGTATTGGCCGACAGGCGCATTTCTTCCAGCGCGTCGTGTACCAGCGTATTGGCCAGGGTGCCCTTCTTGGTCGCCGTTTCGCTGGCTTCCTTGAGGGTGGTGGCCTTTTTCAGGTGGACGATCTCGCTGCGCAGGCGGCGCTTGGCGCCCAGCAGTTCGAAGCCTTTGGCGATCCAGATGGTCCAGGTGATGATCGAGGCGATGGCCAGGCCGATCATCACGGCTTTTACCACCACGTCAGCGTTTTGGTACATGCCCCATGGCGACAGGTCGTGGGCCATGCCAAGGGTGTTGTTTTCTTCCAGCACCACGCCGGGCTCGTCGGCGGTGGCCGGCGCTGCAGCCTGGGCTGGGTCTGTGGCGGCCGGCACCGCAGGGGCGGCGGTGGCATTCTGTTCGGCGGCAGCAGGAGCCGCCGGCGCGGTGGCATCAGCGAATGCGGCGGTCGGTGCCAGCAGTACGCTGAACAGCAACGCCGCAATCGCACGCCAGGCGCGGGATGGACTGTGAAGCTTGGTTGGCGAAGCGGGGTGTGTATTACGTGTCATGCTGGCCGGACCTGAGAGAAAAAAATGAGTGATCGTCCTTCCAGACCCTGCGAGGTCGAGGACAAATGGGTCGTTATTATTGCAAGTAATTCTTGTTAACAGAAGTAATACAGTAACTTTATTTGTCCTTTTTCTGGCCGCTGGTCTCCTGCGACGGCTAATCTAGACCTTTCAGTACGGAGTTTTGTGATGTCTGCGCCTTCTGTTGTGATTGCCGGTTGTGGCGATGTGGGGAGTCGGCTGGCCAGCCAATTGCTCGCCTCGGAATGGGAGGTTCATGGCCTGCGGCGTGATATTTCGCGCCTGCCCGATGGCGTGATCGGCATTGCCGGTGACCTGTTCAATAAGGATTGCCCTGACACCTGGCCGATCGGCGGGGTGGATTACCTGGTGTATTGCGCGGCGGCGACGGATCACGACGAAGCCGGTTATCGCGCCGCTTACGTGCAAGGGTTGCAGCATGTGTTGGAGTGGTTGAAGGATTACGGCCAGGAGCCCAAGCATCTGCTGTTTGTGTCCAGCAGCAGTGTGTATGGGCAGCAGCAGGGCGAATGGGTCGACGAAACGTCCGAGACCCAGGCAAAGGGCTATTCCGGGCAGGTGATGCTGGAAGCCGAGCAAATCGCGCTGAACAGCGGCATTGCGGCGAGCATCGTGCGCTTGACCGGGATTTACGGGCCGGGTCGCGAGTGGCTGCTGACGCAGGTGCGCCAGGGTTATCGCGTGGCGATTGATCCGCCTTTATATGGCAACCGGATCCACGTCGATGATGCGGCTGGCCTGCTGGCGTTTTTGTTGCGGCATGTGGAGCAGGGCGGTTCGCTGGATCGGATCTATATCGGTGTCGATGACGCACCGGCGCCGTTGGCCGAGGTGGTGGCCTGGTTGCGTGAGTACCTGGGTGTGACGCAATGGTCCGATGACGCCAGTGTGCGCCGCGCCGGGAGCAAGCAATGCAGCAACGCCCGGGCCAAGGCGTTGGGCTGGGTGCCGACGTATCCGAGTTATCGCGAAGGCTACGCGGCCATCCTGAAGGGCTGAGCCGCGGTTAGAAAAGGTGGGAGGGGGTTTGCTTTGTCAGCCACGGTTGTAGTGGCTGATGCACCGCGATCGGGAGCAAGTCGAATCGTCGCAGCGCCCCTCCCACATTCAGGTCTGTGGGATGACGGTTATTGTTTTTCAAGCAGCCACTGGCGTGGCCCCGGTGTAAACGAGGGCACTTCGTCGGCCTGCGAGGTATTGATCGCCTGGAAGATTTCCAGCTGCTTGCCCTTGCGTGCAAAGATCCACGCATTGCCCACGCCGTTGCGCTGCAACCACATGCTGTCGTAGCCGCCGCTCATGGAGGCGCAATCACCCGCCAGGCATAACGAATATCGATCGGCACCCGGCAGGCCGGCCACTTGGCCGTTGGCCTGGAACTGCACGGTGGCGCCTTCGCCATTGCCGTTGGCGATTTTCCAGTCGCCGCCCATATAAGCGGCGTACAGCGCGCGCTCGAAGTTGGCGCCCAATGGCGCGCCTTCCGGTGCAGGTTCCTTGGCGCGGGCAAACAGCTGTTCGGGTTCGTTGTCGTTGGCCACTTGCAGCAGTTGCCGACCTTTGCGCTTGAGATCGGTGGCGGCGCTGCCGTAGAAGTCGACGCTCCAGGCACCGGGCTTCTCACCGAGCAACTTGCCTTCCGCTACTTCAAAACCGTTGTAGTAGCGGGCCTGCAGGGCCTTGGTGTTGACGTCCCACTCGAGGTTCGGGCCAAAGCTCTGCAGTGCTTCACGCAAAGGGCCGCCCTTGGCTGCCGCGTCGATGGCAACCTGGTTGATCCAGGTGCCGCTCACATCCAGGTCGGCGGGGTTGCTGGCACAGCCGCCGAGCAACAGGGCGAGCAACGAAGAGGCTACAAGCGCTTTGCGCATCATGAAATCCTTTTAAAACGAAGTCGGCGCAGCCTATGGAGGCTGCGCCGGGTGTTTTACTCGATGACCAGAATCGCGTCCATCTCAACCTGTGCGCCCTTTGGCAGGGCAGCAACGCCGATAGCGGCGCGGGCTGGGTAAGGCTGTTCGAAGTACTTGCCCATGATCTCGTTGACCTTGGCGAAGTGGCTCAGGTCGGTGAGGAAGATGTTCAGCTTGACGATGTCCTTGAACGAACCACCGGCGGCTTCGGCGACCGACTTGAGGTTTTCGAAGACCTGTACGGTTTGTGCTTCGAAGCCTTCAACCAGTTCCATGGTCTTTGGGTCCAGTGGGATCTGGCCGGACATGTAGACGGTGTTGCCCGCCTTGATCGCCTGGGAGTAGGTGCCGATGGCGGCTGGGGCTTTGTCGCTGGTGATAACAGTCTTGGTCATGAATGACTCCTTGTAAGAGGTGGGCTATGCACGCATGCGGGTGATGCGGATCACACCGGTCAAGGCGCGCAGTTTCTTGATCACGCGGGCCAGGTGTACGCGGTCGTGTACGCTGACCACCAGTTGGACCACGCTGATGCGACCATCGCGCTCGTCCATGCTGATTTTCTCGATATTGCCGTCGGCCGCGTTGACGCTGCTGGCCAGCAGGGCGATCAGGCCGCGCTGGTGCTCCAGCTCGACCCGCAGCTCGACGTTGAATTCGCCGGTGACATCCTTGGCCCACGAGAGCTGGATGCATTTTTCCGGGTTGTGGCGGATTTCGCTGATATTGCGGCAGTTGTCCAGGTGGACCACCATGCCTTTGCCCGCCGACAGGTGCCCGACAATCGGGTCGCCCGGGATCGGCGTGCAGCACTTGGCGTAGCTGAGCACCAAGCCCTCGGTGCCGCGAATCGCCAGCGGACCTTCCGGGCTTGGCAATTGCTCGCCTTCGCCGAGCAGGCGACGGGCGACCACATAGGCCATGCGGTTGCCCAGGCCGATGTCTTCCAGCAGGTCTTCGATGGTTTCCTGGCGATACTCGCTGAGCATCGCTTGCACGCGCTCGCCGGGGATTTTCTCGAGGGCGCTGTCGAAGCCGTTGAGCACCTTGTTCAGCAAGCGTTCGCCCAGGCTGATGGACTCGGAGCGGCGCTGCAGTTTCAGGGCGTGGCGAATATGGGTGCGCGCCTTGCCGGTGACCACGAAGTTGAGCCACGCCGGGTTCGGCCGGGCGCCCGGTGCGCTGACGATCTCCACGGTGGAGCCGCTTTGCAGCGGTTCCGACAGCGGGGCCAGGCGCCGGTTGATGCGGCAAGCGATGCAGCTGTTGCCGACATCGGTGTGTACGGCGTAGGCAAAGTCGACGGCCGTGGAGCCTTTGGGCAGCTCCATGATCCGGCCCTTGGGCGTGAACACGTAGACCTCGTCCGGGAACAGGTCGATCTTCACGCTCTCGATGAATTCCAGGGAGTTGCCCGCACGTTGCTGCATTTCCAGCACGCCTTTGACCCACTGGCGCGCGCGGGCGTGGGTGCCTTTGGGCTGCTCGTCGCCGCTGGATTTGTACAGCCAATGGGCGGCGATGCCGTTGTTGGCCATCTCTTCCATTTCCCGGGTGCGGATCTGGATCTCGATCGGCACCCCATGCATACCGAACAGCGTGGTATGCAGCGACTGATAGCCGTTGGCCTTGGGAATGGCGATGTAGTCCTTGAAGCGGCCCGGCAGGGGTTTGTACAAATTATGTACAGCGCCCAATACGCGGTAGCAGGTGTCGACCTTGTCGACGATGATCCGGAACGCATACACGTCCATGATCTCGTTGAAGGCCCGGCGCTTGCCGCGCATCTTCTTGTAGATGCCGTAGATGTGCTTCTGCCGCCCGCTGACCTCGCCCTCGATCTCGTCGATCGCCAGGCAATGGCTCAGCGACTCTTCGATCTTGTTGACGATTTCCTTGCGGTTGCCCCGGGCGCGCTTGACTGCCTGGTAGATGCGCGCCGAACGCATCGGGTGCATGGCCTTGAAGCCGAGGTCTTCGAATTCGATACGAATGGCGTGCATGCCCAGCCGGTTGGCGATGGGCGCGTAGATTTCCAGGGTTTCCTTGGCGATGCGCCGGCGTTTTTCGCCGGACAGCACTTCCAGTGTCCGCATGTTGTGCAGCCGGTCGGCCAGCTTGACCAGGATCACACGGATATCCCGGGCCATGGCCATCGCCATCTTCTGGAAGTTTTCCGCCTGGGCTTCGGCCTTGGTCTCGAAGTTCATCTGGGTCAGTTTGCTGACCCCATCGACCAGTTCGGCCACGGTTTCGCCAAATTGCGCGCTGAGCGCTTCCTTGGCGATGCCGGTGTCTTCGATCACGTCATGCAGCATCGCGGCCATCAGGCTCTGATGGTCCATGTGCATGTCGGCGAGAATATTGGCCACCGCAAGAGGATGGGTGACATACGCCTCGCCGCTGCGGCGGCGTTGGCCGTCGTGGGCTTGTTCGGCGTAGAAATACGCTCGGCGGACCAGGTTGACCTGGTCTGGGCCGAGGTAGGTCGATAAGCGATCGGCGAGGGCGTCTATGCTCGGCAAAGGATGGACTCCTGCCGCGTGCGTTGACACCGCGCCGTGCTACGTCGACCAGGCATAGGCTTAGACGGCCTCGTTGGACTCGTCCTCGAACGCTGCAAACAGCGGTTCGTCTTCAACGATCTCGGCGTTGGCGATGAACTCGTAGCTCATCAGGCCTTCAGCGATTTCGCGCAGAGCGACAACGGTAGGCTTGTCGTTTTCCCACTGGACCAGGGGCTCTTTGCCGCCAGTGGCCAGTTGACGGGCACGCTTGGTAGAGAGCATGACCAGCTCAAAGCGGTTATCCACGTGTTCTAGGCAGTCTTCAACGGTTACGCGGGCCATGGTATTCCTCGGAGCGAATGCAAGATGCGCGCTGCCCGGTTGGGCGAGCGGACTAAACAGTTTAAAAAATCACCAGCGTTTAGGGAAGCGCTGATTTTTCCCAGGCTCTCGCAAAACCGCTGCAAGTGCCAATGTAAGGCCCTCGCAGCGGTTTTGGGAAGAGCTGATCAACCGAGCAGTTCGGCCAATAACTTGCCGAAACGCTGTTGTTGGCGTTTTTGCTGGAGCTGATTGGCGCGGAAAATCGCCTTCAAATCGTCCAGGGCGTGGGCAAAATCGTCATTGATGATCAGGTAATCGTAGTCGACGTAGTGGCTCATTTCGCTGACGGCTTCACGCATGCGGCCTTCGATGATCGCGTCGCTGTCCTGGCCGCGGTTGGTCAGGCGCTGGTGCAAGGCTTCCAGGGACGGCGGCAGGATGAAGATCGACCGCGCCTTGGGCATCAGCTGGCGCACTTGCTCGGCGCCCTGCCAGTCGATTTCCAGGATCAGGTCGTGGCCTTCGTCCAGGGTCTGTTGCAGGTGGCTTTGCGAGGTGCCGTAGAGGTTGCCGAACACTTCGGCGCGCTCAAGGAAGGCGCCGTGCTCGATCATCTTGACGAACTCGGTGCGCTCGACGAAGTGATAGTGAACGCCGTTCACCTCGCCCGGGCGCATGGCGCGGGTGGTGTGGGACACCGAGATGCGGATCTGTTCGTCAGCGTCGGTCAGGGCCTTGACCAGGCTGCTCTTGCCCGCGCCCGAGGGGGCGGAAATGATGTAAAGGGTGCCGGTGCTGTGGGTCATGGAAGTTGCCTTACTCAATATTCTGTACTTGTTCGCGCATTTGCTCGATCAACACTTTGAGGTTGACCGCCGCCGTGGTGCTGCGCGGATCGAACGCCTTGGAGCCCAGTGTATTGGCTTCGCGGTTGAGTTCCTGCATCAGGAAATCCAGGCGCCGACCGGCGGCGCCGCCGGACTTGAGCACGCGGCGTACTTCAAGGATGTGGGTGCTCAGGCGATCGAGCTCTTCGGCGACGTCGCTCTTCTGCGCCAACAGGACCATTTCCTGCTCCAGGCGTACCGGATCGAGGTCGGCCTTCATGTCGGTGAAGCGGTCGAGGACCTTCTGGCGCTGGGTCGCGAGCATCTGCGGCACCAGCTCGCGCAAGGTGACCACGTCGGCTTCGATCGCGCTCAGGCGCTCGCTGATCAGGCGGGCCAGCTCGGCGCCTTCGCGCTCGCGGCCGGCCTTGAGCTCCTTCAAACCCTGGGTGAACAAGGCGAGGGCTTCGGCGTTGAGGGCTTGCGGGTCGCTGGCGTCGGCCACCAGCACGCCGGGCCAGGCCAGCACTTCCAGTGGGTTCAGCGCGGCCGGCTGCTTGATCAGGCCGGCGATGGTTTCGGCGGCGGCGACCAGTTGCGCGGCGCGCTCGCGGTCGACCTGCAGCGGTTTGCCGGTGGTTTCCTCGGTAAAGCGCAGGGTGCATTCCAGCTTGCCGCGGGAAATGCCCTGGCGCAGCGCTTCACGTACCGCGCCTTCGAGGTCGCGGAACGATTCCGGCAGGCGCAGGTGCGGCTCCAGGTAGCGGCTGTTGACCGAGCGCAGTTCCCAGCTCAGGGTGCCTTGCGCGCCGGCTTTTTCGACGCGGGCGAAGGCGGTCATGCTGTGCACCATGGAGGTACCTCGCGTTGCAGTCCCGCGATGGCGGGCTGATGGGTAAATTGAAGCCGACAGGCTGCGAAGGCGCAGGAGTGTAGCGCAGTGGGGCGATTGGCCCCAAACCCTGGCACTGACAAAGCACCGCCAGTCGACGATTCGTAACCGAATTTTTTAGACGTGCCCCGAATCGGCTCGCGGCTCTATAATGCTCGGCAGTTTTTCGTCCTCCGTACAGGTATCCCCTATGAAACGTCCAAGTGGTCGCGCTGCCGATCAGCTCCGCTCGATCCGCATCACCCGCAACTACACCAAACACGCCGAGGGATCTGTACTGGTCGAGTTTGGCGATACCAAGGTGATCTGCACCGTCAGCGTCGAAAACGGCGTGCCGCGTTTCCTCAAGGGCCAGGGCCAGGGTTGGTTGACCGCCGAATACGGCATGCTGCCGCGCGCCACTGGCGAGCGTAACCAGCGTGAAGCCAGCCGTGGCAAGCAAGGCGGCCGCACCCTGGAAATCCAGCGCCTGATCGGCCGTTCGCTGCGTGCTGCCCTGGACATGTCCAAGCTGGGCGACGTGACCCTGTACGTCGACTGCGACGTGATCCAGGCCGACGGCGGCACGCGCACTGCCTCCATCACCGGTGCCATGGTTGCGCTGGTCGACGCGTTGAAAGTGATCAAGAAGCGTGGCGGCCTGAAAGCCGGCGACCCGCTCAAGCAGATGATCGCCGCTGTGTCGGTGGGTATGTACCAGGGCGAGCCAGTGCTGGACCTGGATTACCTGGAAGACTCGGCCGCCGAGACCGACCTGAACGTGGTGATGACCAGCACCGGTGGTTTCATCGAAGTGCAGGGCACCGCCGAAGGTGCGCCATTCCAGCCGTCTGAGCTGAATGCCATGCTGGCGCTGGCGCAGAAAGGCATGACCGAGATTTTCGAGCTGCAGAACGCCGCGCTGGCCGACTGAACCGGCTTCAAGGAGAAACACCATGAGTGACAGTCAACTGCCGGTTCCGGCACCGTCCAAGGAAGTCCGCCAATGGGCGATGTTGTGTCACTTCGCGGCGTTTCTGGGCCTGGTGTTCCCTTTCGGCAGCCTGTTGGGGCCGCTGATCCTGTGGCAGATCAAGAAGGACATGGACCCGCTGATCGATGATCAGGGCAAGGAAGCCCTGAATTTCCAGATCACCGTGGCCATTGCCTGGCTGGTCTGCATGGTGCTGGGGTTCGTGGTGATCGGCTTCCTGTTGATGTTGATCCTGGTGGTCGCGGCGCTGGTGCTGACGATCATTGGCGGGATCAAGGCCAACAACGGCACGGCCTACCGCTACCCATGGACCTGGCGGCTGATCAAGTAACCAGGCGCGCACAAAAAAACCGACAGCGATGTCGGTTTTTTTTGTGCCTGGGCAAAGACCTCAGATGGTCAGTGTCCAGTCATAGTCCACGATCAGCGGCGCGTGCTGTGAGAAGCGCGGCTGGCGTGGCAGGCGTGCGCTGCGCACAAAGCGACGCAGGCCCGGGGTCAGCAGCTGGTAGTCGAAACGCCAGCCCAGGTTGAGCATCTCAGCCTGTTCGTTGTCTGGCCACCAGCTGTACTGGTCGCCTTCGCGGCTGACTTCGCGCAGGGCATCGACATAGCCCATGTTGCCGACAATCTCGTCCATCCAGGCCCGTTCCGGCGCCAGGAAACCCGGGGATTGCTGGCTGTCGCGCCAGTTCTTGATATCCAGCTTCTGTTGCGCCACGTACAGCGAGCCACAATAAATGTACTCGCGACGTTTGCGTCGCTGTTTATCCAGATAACGGGCGAAGTCGTCCATTAGCTTGAACTTCTGGTTCAAGTCTTCATCGCCGTTCTGCCCCGAAGGAAGCAGCAAGGTCGCGATGCTGACCTTGTCGAAATCGGCTTGCAGGTAGCGCCCGTAGCGGTCGGCTGTCTCGAAGCCGAGGCCGCTGATGACCGCCTTGGGTTGCAACCGCGAGTACAAAGCCACGCCACCTTGGGTGGGCACTTCGGCATCGCAGGCATAAAGGAAGTAGCCATCCAGTTGGAAGGCTGGATCGTCCAGTTCAAAGGCGGAGGCGCGGGTGTCCTGCAGGCAGATGACGTCGGCATTCTGGGCTTGCAGCCAACTGAGCAAACCACGCTCGACTGCAGCCTGAATACCATTAACGTTCACACTGATGATCCGCATAAATGGCCCCAAAAATCGCGTGCGTGTATGATACACGCCGTCTACCTAATTAGCTAAATCCGTGGTATCTGAGGCTTTTTTCATGCAGGCGTATCAACGCGATTTCATTCGTTTTGCCATCGATCGCGGGGTTTTGCGCTTCGGTGAGTTCACCCTCAAGTCCGGGCGCACCAGCCCGTATTTCTTCAATGCTGGCTTGTTCAACTCGGGTTCGGCCCTGGCTCAGCTGGGGCGTTTCTACGCGGCTGCCATCGTTGAAAGCGGTATTTCCTTCGACGTTCTGTTCGGTCCGGCCTACAAGGGCATCCCCCTGGCCGCCGCGACGGCCGTGGCGTTGGCCGAACACCATGGGCGCGATCTGCCGTGGTGCTTCAACCGCAAGGAAGCCAAGGCCCATGGCGAAGGCGGTAGCCTGGTGGGCGCACCGCTCACAGGCAACGTGCTGATCATCGACGACGTGATCACCGCCGGCACCGCCATCCGTGAAGTGATGCAGATCATCGCCTCCCAGGAGGGTGCCAAGGCCGCAGGCGTGCTGATCGCCTTGAACCGCCAGGAGCGTGGCAATGGTGAGTTGTCGGCGATCCAGGAAGTGGAACGCGATTTCGGCATCCCGGTGGTGAGCATCGTGTCGTTGAACCAGGTGTTGCAGTTCCTGGAAGATGATCCGCAGCTCAAGCAGCACTTGCCGGCAGTACGGGCGTACCGCGAGCAGTTCGGCGTCCAGTAAACGCCGCACAACAAAAAGCCCCACCCTCTGTAGGAGCGAGCTTGCTCGCGAAGAACGCCAACGATGACGCGTTTATTCTGGATGAACGCGGCGCCTTTACGTTTTTCGCGAGCAAGCTCGCTCCTACAGAGGGTGGGGCTTTTTGTGTTTAAGGACGCTTGCGGTTGCTGATCAGCGTACCCACACCGGTGTCGGTGAAGATTTCCAGCAGGATCGCATTCGGCACGCGGCCATCAAGGATCAGCGAGCTGCCGACACCGCCCTGTACCGCTTCCAGCGCACAACGGATCTTCGGCAGCATGCCGCCGTAGATGGTGCCGTCGGCGATCAACTCGTCCACTTGTTGGGTGGTCAGGCCGGTCAGCACCTTGCCTTGCTTGTCCATCAGGCCGGCGATGTTGGTCAGCAGCATCAGCTTTTCAGCCTTCAGCGCTTCGGCCACTTTGCCGGCAACCAGGTCGGCGTTGATGTTGTAGGACTCGCCGTTGGCGCCCACGCCGATCGGCGCAATGACCGGGATGAAATCACCTTTGACCAGCAGGTTCAGCAAGTCGGTGTTGATACCGATCACTTCGCCCACCTGGCCGATGTCGATGATTTCCGGTTGGGTCATTTCCGGCGTCTGACGGGTTACGGTCAGTTTTTTCGCGCGGATCAGCTCCGCGTCCTTGCCGGTCAGGCCAATCGCGCTGCCGCCGTGGCGGTTGATCAGGTTGACGATGTCTTTGTTCACCTGGCCGCCGAGGACCATCTCCACCACGTCCATGGTCTGCGCGTCAGTGACTCGCATGCCATCGATGAAGTGGCTTTCGATCGACAGGCGCTTGAGCAGGTCGCCGATCTGCGGGCCGCCGCCGTGGACCACCACCGGGTTGATCCCCACGGCTTTCATCAACACGATATCGCGGGCAAAGCCGGTTTTCAGCTCGTCGCTTTCCATGGCATTGCCGCCGTATTTGATCACCAGCGTCTTGCCGACGTAGCGTCGAATGTAGGGCAACGCTTCGGACAGGACCTTGGCGGTGTTGGCAGCGGCTTCGCGTTCGAGGGTCATTCAGGGCTCCGGTGCAAAAAAATCAGAACGGTAATTGGAGATCAGGGGCAACACGTTTCAACTGGACGTGGAACACGTCCTTGATGCGCTGCAACTCAGCCTCGGTATCCGCCTCGAAACGCAGCACCAGCACCGGTGTGGTGTTGGACGCGCGAACCAGGCCCCAGCCTTTGGCGTAATCGACTCGCACACCATCAATGGAGGTCAGGTTGGCGCCTTCGCCCCATTGCGCATCGTGCAATGCGTCAATGATGCTGAATTTGCTCTCTTCGGTCACATGGATATTGATCTCTGGCGTAGAAATATCATTCGGGAAGGTCTGAAACAGCTCCTGCGCCGTGGATTTTTCCTTGCTGAGGATCTCCAGCAGACGAGCGGCGCTGTAAATGCCGTCGTCAAACCCGAACCAACGCTCCTTGAAGAACACGTGGCCGCTCATTTCGCCGGCCAGCAGCGCACCGGTTTCCTTCATTTTCTTTTTGATCAACGAGTGACCGGTCTTCCACATCAGCGGGCGACCGCCATATTCCTTGATCAGCGGCGTCAGGCGACGGGTGCATTTTACGTCGAAGATGATTTCGGCATTCGGGTTGCGCGCCACCACATCACGGGCGAACAGCATCAGCAGGCGGTCGGCGAACACGTTTTCGCCGGTGTTGGTCACCACGCCCACGCGGTCACCGTCGCCGTCAAAAGCCAGACCGACGTCGGCCCCGGTTTCCTTGACCTTGGCGATCAGGTCCACCAGGTTTTCAGGCTTGCCCGGGTCTGGATGGTGGTTGGGGAAGTTGCCGTCGACGTCGCAGAACAACGGCACCACTTCGCAGTTCAGGGCTTCGAGCAGTTGCGGGGCGATCACGCCGGCCGCACCGTTGCCGCAGTCCACCACCACTTTCAGGCGGCGCGCGAGTTTGACGTCGCCGGTGATTTCGTCGGAGTAGCGCTGAAGAATGTCGACCTTGGTGATGCTGCCTTTGCCGCTGGTCAGGTCGTTGGTTTTCAGGCGTGTGTGCAGGGCCTGGATCTGTTCGTTGGCCAGGGTGTCGCCGGCGATGACGATCTTGAAGCCGTTGTAGTCCGACGGGTTGTGGCTGCCGGTGAGCATCACCCCGGATTTGCCGGCCAGCACGTTGGCGGCGTAGTACAGCGCCGGGGTCGGCACCAGGCCGACGTCGCTGACATGGCAACCGCTGTCGGCCAGGCCCTGGATCAATTGCTCCACCAGCTCGGGACCGGACAGGCGACCGTCACGGCCGACCGAAACGTTCGGTTCGTCCTGGGCCAGGCTTTGGGCGCCGATGGCGCGGCCAATCCAGTAGGCGGTTTCGGCGGTCAGGGTCTTGGGCACCACGCCACGGATGTCATAGGCGCGGAAGATGCTGTCGGGGAAGGTCGGGGCTACTCGGGCGGCGGTACTCATCGCGGGGGGAAACTCCATCTGAAAGAGACAAGGCTGGCCTTAATGTGGCTGACCGGCAGGCTTAAACTGAAGGGTATGACGGCGTTTTCGGTGCAGAGTTCGTGGTGCAAAAAGGCCATCGGAGCATCCGCTCCGCGCTTATGTTTGCGTAATGCATTGATTTTACTTGGAAAATGTCGCTCGTCAGGTCCGCGCATTCTTCATCCTGAAAGGCCATGCGGTGGCATCTAACCGGGCCGGACGGTAGCGTCCGCCCCGGTTTGGTGTGGTCAGTGACTGCCGGAATGCCCAAAACCGCCTGCGCCGCGTTGGGTTGCGTCGAATTCCTGTACCAGTTCGAAGTGCGCCTGCACCACCGGCACCAGCACCAGCTGCGCGATGCGCTCGCCGACGACGATGTTGAAGGCGGTCTGGCCGCGGTTCCAGCACGACACCATCAGCTCGCCCTGGTAGTCCGAGTCGATCAGGCCGACCAGGTTGCCCAGCACGATGCCGTGCTTATGGCCGAGGCCCGAGCGCGGCAGAATCAGCGCCGCCAGGCCCGGGTCGCCGACATAGATCGACAGGCCGGTCGGAATCAGCAGGGTCTGGCCCGGCTCGAGGACGGTGTCTTCCTTGAGCATGGCGCGCAGGTCCAGGCCGGCGGAGCCCGGTGTGGCATAGGCCGGCAGGGGGAAGTCGGTGCCGATGCGGGGGTCGAGGATCTTGGCTTGCAAAGCGTGCATGTAAATTAAACCTGGTTCAGCCGTTGGGCGATAAAAGAGATCAGTTGGCGGGCAATCTTGCCCTTGCTGGTCTGGGCGAAAAGGGTGGCGTGCAGGTCGCGATCGATCACGCTGCAGGCGTTTTCCTCACTGTTGAAGCCGATGCTTGGGTTGGCGACATCATTGGCAACGATCAGGTCGAGGTTTTTGTCTTTCAATTTGCGTGCGGCGTAGTCCAGCAGGTGCTCGGTCTCGGCGGCGAAACCGACGCTGAACGGACGGTCCGGGCGGCTGGCGATGGTGGCCAGGATGTCCGGGTTACGCACCATTTGCAGGAGCAGGCCGTCGCCGCTGGTAGGGTCTTTCTTGAGCTTTTGCGGGGCGACGACTTCCGGACGGTAATCCGCAACCGCTGCCGAGGCGATAAACAGGTCGCAGGGAATGGCCGCCTCACAGGCCGCCAACATGTCCCGGGCGCTGACCACGTCGATCCGGGTGACACGATCGGGCGTCGGCAAATGCACCGGGCCGGTGATGAGGGTCACGCGCGCGCCTGCCTCGACCGCCGCTTCAGCCAGGGCAAAGCCCATTTTTCCTGAGCTATGGTTGGTGATGTAGCGCACCGGGTCGATGTTTTCCTGGGTCGGGCCGGCGGTGATCAACACGTGCTTGCCAGTCAGGGCCAGGTGCTGGAAGCACTCGGCGGCGCACAGTGCCAGGTCGGTGGCTTCGAGCATGCGGCCCATGCCGACGTCGCCGCAGGCCTGGCTGCCGGAGGCCGGGCCGAACACCTTGAGGCCACGGCTTTGCAGGAGCTGCGTATTGGCTTGGGTGGCCGGGTCGCGCCACATGGCCTGGTTCATGGCCGGGGCGATGGCGACAGTGGCGTCGGTGGCCAGGACCAGCGTGGTCAGCAAGTCATCGGCGATGCCTTGCGCCAGGCGGGCGATCAGGTCGGCGGTGGCCGGGGCGATCAGCACCAGGTCGGCCCATTTGGCCAGTTCGATATGGCCCATGGCGGCTTCGGCGGCCGGGTCCAGCAGGTCCAGGTGAACCGGGTGGCCGGACAAGGCCTGCATGGTCAGCGGGGTGATGAACTCACTGCCGCCGCGGGTCATGACCACGCGCACTTCGGCGCCCTGGTCGAGAAGCCTGCGAACCAGCTCTGCGCTCTTGTAGGCGGCAATGCCGCCGCCGACGCCGAGAACGATGCGTTTCCGATACAGACGCTGCATTGGTTTGCCTTTCCAGTTCAGTGAAGCCAGTTCAGTGACGCCTGCGATGCCCCCTCCCCAGGTGAAATCGCATGCAAAAAAGAGGGCCTACGATAACACAGCGTCCGCCAGGCAACAGCGGCGCACATGCACAGGGAGGCGGGATGAGTATTCGTGATTGGCCGGTGGCCGAGCGGCCGCGGGAGAAGCTTTTGGAATGGGGGGCCGCAACGCTGTCCGACGCCGAACTGTTGGCTATCTTCCTGCGCACCGGCGTGGCCGGGCGGAGTGCGGTGGACCTGGCGCGGCATCTGTTGGCGCAGTTCGGTGGCTTGCGCCCGCTGCTGGAGGCCAGCCAGGTGCTGTTCAGCCAGCAGTTGGGGCTGGGGCCGGCGAAGTTTGCCCAACTGCAGGCGGTACTGGAAATGTCCCGGCGCCACTTGGCCGAACAACTGCGCAGTGACTCGGTGCTGGAAAGCCCGGTCGCTGTGCGTGACTACCTCAAGGCGCTGTTGCGCCATGAGCCTCACGAGATTTTCGGCTGCCTGTTTCTCGATTCAAAGCATCGGGTGCTGGGGTTCGAGGCGTTGTTCCAGGGCACCATCGACGCCACCGTGGTTTACCCGCGGCAAGTGGTCAAGCGCGCCCTGGCGTATAACGCGGCGGCGTTGATCCTGTGCCACAACCATCCCTCGGGGAGCGTGGAGCCGAGTGCGGCTGATCGAAAATTGACCAAGATTCTGCAAAAAGCCTTGGAAGTGGTGGATGTGCGGGTGCTGGATCACATCATCGTGGGCGATGGTGATCCATTGTCGATGGCGGAATACGGGTGGATGTAGGAGGGGCAGCAGTTGCAAGGTTGCAGCTGCAAGCCTCAAGGGGGCTTGCAGCTTGCAGCTCAGGGCTTGACGCTGACTTTCGAAAAATCCTGCCGCCCAAACGGGCTCACCTGGTACCCCTCGACATTCTTGCGGATCAGGGCGAACGCCATCGGGTGCGCCAGCGGCAGCCACAGTGCCTGCTGTTGGATCTGCGCCTGGGCCTGTTGATACAGCTTGCTGCGCACCCCTTGCTCGCTGGTGGTCTTGCCGGCGCTGATGAGCTTGTCCAGGGCCGGGTCGCAATAGCGGGCGAAGTTGGTGCCGGATTTCACTGCCGCGCAGGAGAACTGCGGAGTCAGGAAGTTATCCGGGTCGCCGTTGTCGCCGGCCCAACCCATGAACAGCAGGTCGTGTTCGCCGGCCTTGGCGCGGCGGATCAGCTCGCCCCATTCGATCACGCGGATCTCGGCCTGGATGCCGACCTCGGCCAGGTCCGCCTGCAGCAGTTGCGCGCCGAGGTTGGGGTTGGGGTTCAGCAGGCTGCCGGTGGGGCGTGTCCAGATCGTGGTCTTGAAGCCGTCCTTGAGCCCGGCGCGCTCCAGCAGCAGCTTGGCCTTGGCGATGTCCTGTGGATAACCCGGCAACTCCTTGGCATAGCTCCAGGTGTTGGGCGGGTAGGGGCCGTTGGCGGCTTCGGCGGTGCCTTCGAACACGGCTTTGAGGTAGCTGTCCTTGTCGAAGGCCAGGTTGATCGCCTGGCGCACTTCGGGCTTGTCCAGCGGTGGGTGCTGGCTGTTGATCGCGACGAATGCAGTCATGAATGCTGCGGTTTTTTCTATTTTGAGTGCGGGATCTTTCTCGGCTTCGCCCACATCCAGGGGTTTGGGCGACAGTGCGATCTGGCATTCGTCGCGGTGCAGTTTCTGCAGGCGCACGTTCGCATCCGGGGTGATGGCGAAGATCAAGTTATCCACAGCCGGTTTGCCGGCGAAATAATCCGGGTTGGCTTTGTAGCGCACCACGGCGTCTTTCTGGAATCGCGTGAAAATGAACGGGCCGGTGCCGATGGGCTGGCTGTTGAGCTTCTCCGGGGTGCCGGCCTTGAGCAGCTTGTCGGCGTACTCGGCCGGGTAGATCGAGGCAAAACCCATGCTCAACGCGGCGAGGAAGGTCGAGTCGGGGTGGTCGAGGGTGAAGCGCACGGTCAGCGGGTCAAGGGCGTCGATCTTCTTGATCAGTGCGGGCAATTGCAGCGACTGGGCATGGGGGAAGCCGCTCTGGGCGATCTTGTGCCATGGGTTGGCCGGATCGAGCATGCGCTCGAAGCTGAAGCGGACATCCTCGGCGGTCAGGGTGCGGCTCGGGGTGAAATAGTCGGTGCGGTGGAATTTTACGTTGGGGTGCAACTGGAAGGTGTAGGTCAGGCCGTCCGGCGACACTTCCCAGCTGTCCGCCAGGCTTGGCACCAGCTTGCCGCTGGCTGCGTCATAGTTCACCAGGCTGTTCATCAGCACGTCGGCCGAGGCGTTGGTGGTGGTCAGCGAGTTGTACTGCACTACGTCGAACCCTTCGGGGCTGGCTTCGGTACACACGCTCAGATTGGTGGCCGCCAGGGCCTGCGACGCGATAAACAGAGGGGCTAGCAAAAGCGGTAGGGCAGCGAGGCGCATGTTCGGTTTCCTGTGCAGATCGAAGGCCCATCTGCGAGTGCAGTCTGGAAAAGTCCTACCGTAGTGGTCTGATTGATAAATGACTAGTCCATTTTTGCCTGTGCTTTTGGCTCAAATGCTGTTTTGATGGCGCCTCAGCGCGTTTCGCCTTGTACTTTTTGGTACTTGCGGGCGTTGTAAATCATTCTGTGCGACGAGCGGTCGGCTATTGCAGCGGCCCCTCCTGGCAACGGTTCGGCCATCTGTCGCCGAGATTTACGCCGGTAAAAACACACGGGCTGTTGTTGCACTTGGGTCTTTCTGGTATAAAGCAGCGCTCTTTTCTAGGGGCCCGGTTCCTTCGCTTGTAGGTGTAGCCGGTAAGACCCTAAAGAAACGCGGCGCCTGGCGCCAAATGACTGAGAGATTAAGCGGCCAACCCATGCCGGGTTGGGCATGTGGTTTTAGAGGGCTGAGGCATGTCGAGAGTCTGTCAAGTTACCGGTAAGGGTCCGGTGACTGGGAATAACATTTCCCACGCAAATAACAAAACCCGTCGTCGTTTCCTGCCGAACCTGCAGCATCACCGCTTCTGGGTTGAAGAAGAGAAACGTTTTGTGCGTCTGCGCGTATCTGCCAAAGGCATGCGCATTATCGACAAGCGTGGCATCACTGTCGTGCTGGCCGAAATCCGCGCCGCTGGCAAGATCTAAGGAGCTCTATCATGCGTGAATTGATTCGAATGATCTCTAGCGCCGGTACTGGTCACTTCTACACTACCGACAAGAACAAGCGTACTACCCCGGACAAGCTCGAAAAGAAAATGTTCGACCCGCGCGTTCGCAAGCACGTGATCTACAAAGAAGGCAAAATCAAGTAATTGATTTTCTTCCTTGTGAAAAAAAGCCCGTTTCTCACGATTCGGGCTTTTTTTTGCGCAGGATTTACTGATCAGGCCTTCTGTTCGAACACCACATAGATCTTGCGGCAGGGCTCGAGCACTTCCCAGGTGCCGCTGAAGCCGGCCGGGATCACGAAGCGGTCGCCGGCGCGCAAGGTCTTGGCGTTGCCCTCGGCATCGCGCAGTACGGAAACCCCCTGCACAATCTCGCAGTACTCATGTTCGGTGTAGTTGACCTTCCACTGCCCGACGTCGCCTTCCCAGACGCCGGCGCTCATCTGGCCGCACGGGCTGTTGTAGTGGTTGTAGATCGTTTGCTCGGGATTGCCCTTGAGGATTTTTTCCGGGGCAGGGAGGTAGCGATCGGGGGCGGTGTTGGCTTGGCTGAAGTCGACGATGTCCTGGATGCTCATGTGCGTGTCCCGTCTGGCCTGCGGTTGGAGAGCCCAAAGTCTATGTTTATTAAAATGAACATCGCAAGGGCGTTTACCGGCGTTATGTCAAATATATTGATACATCCCCAGCCGCTGGTTTAGGGTGGCAGTTGCCTTGAGCCGAACAACTGGCTGGCGGGGCAAGCATTCTTTGAGGCTGCCGGGGTACATCGCCTGGCCCTTGTATTCAATAAGAGGAGGACACTCGCATGACCACCCTGACCCGTGCCGACTGGGAGCAACGCGCCAAGGATCTGAAGATCGAAGGCCGCGCCTATATCAATGGCGAGTACACCGCCGCCGTTTCCGGCGACACGTTCGAATGCATCAGTCCCGTCGATGGCCGCCTGCTGACCAGCGTTGCCAGCTGTGACGTCGCCGACGCCCAGCGCGCCGTGGAAAATGCCCGCGCCACGTTCAATTCCGGTGTCTGGTCGCGCCTGGCGCCGGCCAAGCGCAAGGCCACCATGATCCGTTTCGCCGCGTTGCTCAAGGCCAATGCCGAAGAGCTGGCGCTGCTGGAAACCCTGGACATGGGCAAGCCGATCAGCGACGCCCTGAATATCGACGTACCCGGCGCGGCGAATGCCCTGAGCTGGAGCGGCGAGGCCATCGACAAGATTTACGATGAAGTCGCTTCCACCCCTCACGATCAGCTGGGTCTGGTGACCCGTGAGCCGGTCGGAGTGGTTGCCGCCATCGTGCCGTGGAATTTCCCGCTGATGATGGCTTGCTGGAAACTCGGGCCGGCGCTGTCGACCGGTAACTCCGTGATCCTCAAACCGTCTGAAAAATCCCCGCTGACCGCCATCCGCATCGCGGCCCTGGCCGTTGAGGCCGGTATTCCAAAAGGCGTGTTCAACGTGCTGCCGGGCTACGGCCACACCGTGGGTAACGCGCTCGCGCTGCACATGGATGTCGACACCCTGGTGTTCACTGGCTCCACCAAAATCGCCAAACAGCTGTTGATCCGCTCCGGCGAATCGAACATGAAACGTGTATGGCTGGAAGCGGGCGGCAAGAGCCCGAACATCGTGTTCGCCGATGCTCCGGATCTGCAAGCCGCCGCCGAATCCGCCGCCGGCGCGATTGCCTTCAACCAGGGCGAGGTCTGCACCGCCGGTTCGCGCCTGCTGGTGGAGCGTTCCATCAAGGATAAATTCCTACCGCTGGTGATCGCCGCGCTGAAGGGCTGGAAGCCAGGCAACCCGCTGGACCCGGCCACGAACGTCGGCGCGCTGGTAGACACTCAACAGATGAACACCGTGCTGTCCTACATCGAAGCCGGTCATGCCGACGGTGCCAAGCTGGTGGCGGGCGGCAAGCGCACGCTGGAAGAGACCGGTGGCACTTACGTCGAGCCGACGATTTTCGACGGAGTGACCAACGCCATGAAGATCGCCCGCGAAGAAATCTTCGGCCCGGTCCTCTCGGTGCTCACTTTCGACAGCGCCGAAGAAGCCGTCGCCATCGCCAACGACACCCAATACGGCCTGGCCGCGGCGGTGTGGACGGCGGATATCTCCAAGGCGCACCTCACCGCCAAAGCGCTGCGCGCCGGTAGTGTGTGGGTCAACCAGTACGACGGCGGTGACATGACCGCGCCGTTTGGTGGCTTCAAGCAGTCGGGCAACGGTCGCGACAAGTCGCTGCATGCGTTCGACAAGTACACCGAGCTGAAGGCGACCTGGATCAAGCTCTAAGCAACACCGCAGGTCCCCTGTAGGAGCGAGCTTGCTCGCGAAGAACTCAAAGACACCGCGTTCAACCAGACAGCACGCGTTATCGTTGGCGTTCTTCGCGAGCAAGCTCGCTCCTACTGTTCGTTTACAGCCCTGAAAAAACTATCCACAGGAGCGTGGAAATGCGTTGGGCGACTTATTTCGCCGTGCTGGCCTCGGTGCTCAGCGTTGGTCTGGCGTTGGGCGTCAGCATGCCGCTGGTGTCCCTGCGCCTGGAAGGCTGGGGCTACGGCAGCTTCGCCATTGGAGTGATGGCTGCGATGCCGGCCTTCGGCGTGCTGTTGGGGGCGAAGGTTTCCAGTCGGCTGGCGTCCTGGCTGGGCACTGCGCGTCTGATGCGCCTGTGCCTGTGGGCGGGGGCGGTGTCCATCGGTCTGTTGGCGATCCTGCCGAGCTACCCGGTGTGGCTGGTGCTGCGGCTGATGATCGGGGTGATCCTGACCATCGTGTTCATTCTTGGCGAAAGCTGGATCAACCAGTTGGTGGTAGAGCAATGGCGCGGCCGGCTGGTGGCGCTGTATGGCTGCACCTATGCGCTGAGCCAGCTGTCGGGGCCGCTGCTGTTGGGCGTGCTGGGCACCGATCATGACTATGGGTTCTGGGTGGGCGTGGGCCTGTTGACGCTGGCGCCGTTGCTGTTGCTGGGGCGTTCCGGGGCGCCGACCGCCGAGTCCTTCAGCGTGACGTTTGCCGAGCTGTGGCGCTTCTGTCGGAGCCTGCCGGCGATTGCCTGGGCGGTGGCGTTATTCGCGGCGTTCGAGGCGATGATCCTGACGCTGCTGCCGGTGTATTGCCTGCAGCAAGGCTTCACGGCCGAGATCGCCCTGGCGATGGTCAGCACGGTGGTGGTGGGCGATGCGTTGTTGCAGCTGCCCATCGGTGCGCTGGCCGACTACCTGCCGCGGCGCACGCTGTTCTTGAGCTGCGCGCTGCTGTTGCTGGGGGCGAGCCTGGCGGTCCCGTTGTTGATGCACACGCTGCTGATCTGGCCGGTGTGGGTGCTGTTCGGCGCGAGTGCGGGCGGTTTGTTCACCTTGTCGTTGATCCTGATCGGCGAGCGTTACCGCGACGATGCGCTGGTGCGCGCCAATGCCCACGTGGCGCAGCTCTGGGGCATCGGTTGCCTGATCGGGCCGCTGGTGGCCGGTGCGGGCAGCCAGTGGATCAGCGGGCATGCATTGCCGTGGCTGATGGCGGCCGGGGCGCTGGGGTTGGTGGTGCTGTTGTTGCGCCAGGGGGCGTTTGGCGCCGCGCAGCCTGTTTAGGCGCGAGGGGATGAAGGCGTTAGCGGGCCTGGTTAAGTGTGGTGTTCTTGCGTTCTTCGCGAGCAAGCTCGCTCCTACAGCATGCGCTCCAGGCCGACGGAGGTGGCGAACCAGGCATTGAAGTGGCGCCACCAACTGCCCGGCTCGCGGGTCAGGGTGTGCGGTTGCCCGTTATCCTCGGTGGTCCACACCACCTGGCCATCCTGTAATTTCGCCTCGTAGCTCAATGCCGGCGCCATGCCTTGCAGCGCCAGATTGCGCAGGTGCTCGGCCAGCTCAGGGCTGTCCACCAGCACGCCGACTTCGGTATTCCACAGCACCGAACGCGGGTCGAAGTTGAACGAGCCGATAAACGATTTCTGTCGATCAAAAATCATCGCCTTGCTGTGCAGGCTGGAATCCGAGCCGAGGAACAGGCCGCGACGAAACAGGTGGGGGCCGCTGCCTGTGCGGGGCGCGCCGGGTTGGCGGCGCAACTCATAGAGTTTCACGCCGTGCTCCAGCAGCGCCTTGCGATAGGGCGCGTAGCCGCCGTGTACGGCCGGCACGTCGGTGGCTTCGAGGGAGTTGGTCAGCAGGCTCACCGAGACGCCCGCATCCGCGCGACCGGTCAGGTACACCAGGCCCGGCTGCCCCGGCACGAAATACGCCGAAATCATCATCAACTCATGGTTGACGCCTTCGAGTTCCGGTTCCAGTTGGGTGGTCAGCAGCAGGCGCGGGTCCGGATCATTCTTGGCGAGTACCTTGCTCGGGGCGTCCCACAACGCCTGGTTCCAGGCCCAGATCAGCTCGCGCCGCCAGATGTCCAGGCGCGGTTCGGTCTTGTAGGTGCGCAGGCGGTTGTACAAGGCGTGGTTCTGTTGGCGCGACTGGGCCAGGGATTCTTCCAGGCGCAGGCGTGCGCTGGCCAGGTCGCCTTTGGACGGCAGGTTGGAGATGAATTCATTGATGGGCTTGCTCAGGGCGCTGTTCCAATACTGGTCGAAACTGTGGCCGAGTTGCTCGGCCACCGGGCCCACGCTGAGCATGTCGATGTCGGTGAAATTAAGGTTGGGTTCGGCGTCGAAATACTCGTCGCCCAGGTTGCGCCCGCCGACGATGGCCGCGCTGTTGTCCGCCAGCCACAGTTTGTTGTGCATGCGTCGATGTTGCAGCGACAGGTTGAGCAGGCGCCCCATGGCGCGCGTCACGCCGGTGCTGCGCCCCAGGTGCAGCGGGTTGAACAGGCGAATCTGGATGTTGGGGTGGGCGGCGAGGGTGGCGATGACCTGATCGAGGCCGTCGCTGGTGGTGTCGTCCAGCAGGATACGCACACGCACGCCACGGTCGGCGGCCTTGAGCAGTTCATCCACGAGCAGGCGGGTGCTGATGCCGTCGTGGACGATGTAGTACTGCAGGTCGAGGCTGGTCTGGGCGTTGCGGATCAGTTCGGCGCGGGCCATGAACGCCTCGCTGCTGTTGGGCAGCAGGCGAAAGCCGGAGCGGCCCTGATGCGGCGCGGCCTGGGCCTGGATCGAACGGCCGAACGACGACTGCGTCGCCGGCAGGGCATCGCTGGGGATGCGCGGCACATTCACCGTGGCGCAGCCGCCCAGGGCCAGGGCGCCCAACAGGAAAAACGCTAAAAGCCGTCGAGTCATCAAGGGCACCGTTTCCAGATCAGGGCGGTTGTCGACATAGGACGGCTATTTTCCCGGAAAGGTCAGTCGGCGGCCTCGGCCAGCATCTTGCTCGCGACGGCGCCGACTTTGCGCACCGCCTCTTCAATCTGCGGCGTAGGTTTGGCAGCGTAGTTCATGCGCAGGCAATTCCTGTACTTGCCGGACGCGGAAAAGATACTGCCCACGGCGATTTGTACGCCTTGTTCCACCAACACCCGGTTGAGCTTGAGGGTGTCGAAACCTTCCGGCAGCTCGATCCACAGCATGAAGCTGCCTTGAGGTCGGCTGGCGCGGGTGCCGGCGGGGAAATAACGGCTGACCCAGTCGAGCATCATGTCGCGATTACGTTGGTATTGAGTACGCATCCGCCGCAAATGCGGTTCGAAATGGCCGCCCTTGAGAAATTCGGCGATGGCGATCTGCGGCTGGGTCGCAGTGGAGCCGGTGCTGATGTATTTCATGTGCAACACCCGCTCCAGGTAGCGGCCCGGCGCGACCCAGCCAATCCGCAGGCCTGGCGCCAGGGTTTTCGAGAACGAGCTGCAGAGCAATACGCGGCCATCTTCGTCGAAGGATTTGATGGTGCGCGGGCGCGGGTAGCTGTAGGCCAGTTCGCCATACACATCGTCTTCGATGATCGCCACGTCAAAGCGCTGGGCCAGGGTCAACAGCGCCCGCTTGCGTGCCTCCGGCATGATGTAGCCCAAAGGATTGTTGCAGTTGGGGGTCAGTTGAATGACTTTGATCGGCCACTGTTCCAGCGCCAGTTCCAGGGCTTCGAGGCTGATGCCGGTGAGCGGGTCCGTGGGGATTTCCAGGGCTTTCATGCCCAGGCCCTTGAGGGTCTGCATGGCGCCGTGGAAGCTCGGCGAGTCCACCGCAACGATATCCCCCGGCTCGCAGATGGAGCGGATGCTGGCAGACAGCGCTTCATGGCAGCCGGTGGTGATCACGATGTCTTCGGCGGTCAACTGGCAGCCGGAATCCAATGACAGTCGGGCGATTTGTTCGCGCAACTCCATACAGCCGAGGATATTGTCGTAATACAGCCCCGGCAGGTCCTGGCGCCGGCTGACGCGGGCCAGGCTGCGCAGCAGCGGCTTGAGGGTGGGCGACAACACATCCGGCATGCCGCGGCCCAGCTGTACGACATCTTTACGCGGTACCGCGCGGATCAACTCGAGCACTTGGTCCCACTGGGAAATTTCCACCGGGCGCTGGGCCGGGCGGCCGACTTCGGGCAAGGCCGGCAGCTCACGGCCGACGGGCACGAAGTAACCGGACTTGGGCTTCGGCATCGCCAGGCCGTTGTCTTCCAGCATGCGATACGCTTGCTGCACGGTGCTCAAACTGACCCCGTGCTCGACACTCAAGGCCCTTACGGAAGGCAGCCGGTCACCGGGGCGGTAGAAGCCCTGTTCGATGCGGGTGCCCAACAATTCGGCGAGGTTGACGTAAAGGGTCACGGTGATCACTCCCAGGGGACCAGTACAGATTCTGGGAAAATACAGGATTCAGCCACTCGTGAGCAGTATCTGTATGGATTTAATAAAAATTGGTTGAATCTGTAATGGTTTTGTCCACTCGCTCATTCTAGTCACTCATGGCAACCAGCAAATGAGGACGACAAAATGAACGGCATGAGCGATGTGCGGCTGACGTTACACGGCCAGGAACTGGAAGCGGGGCAGGCGCGGGCGATGTCGGCCCCGACCCGCAACCGCTGGAGCCTGTTCTGGCACCGTCGCCACACGCGCAAGGTGCTGCTGGAGCTGACTGCCGAGCAACTGCGGGATATCGGGTTGACCGCCGAGCAGGCGCGCCAGGAAGGCTTGAAGCCGTTCTGGCGCAGTTGAGTCACACCAGTTCTTTCAACCGGTGCCAGAGCATCCCCAGCGCCAACAGCGGCGAGCGCAAGTGCTTGCCGCCGGGGAAGGTGATGTGCGGCACCTGGGCGAACAGATCGAAACGTCCCTGCTGCTGGCCGCTGATGGCTTCGCCCAGCAGCTTGCCCGCCAGGTGTGTCGCGTTGAGGCCATGACCGGCGTAGGCCTGGGCGTAATACACGTTGGGTTGATCTGCCAATCGGCCGATCTGCGGCAAGCGGTTGGCACCGATGCCGATCATGCCACCCCATTGATAGTCGATCTTCACGTCGGCCAGTTGGGGGAACACCTGCACCATCTTCGGCCGCATGTAGGCGCCGATGTCCTTGGGGTCGCGCCCGGAATAGTGGCAGGCGCCGCCGAACAGCAGACGACGGTCGGCAGACAGTCGGAAGTAGTCCACCGTCACCCGCTGATCACACACCGCCATGTTTTGCGGCAGCAATTGGGTCGCCTGGGCGGCGCTTAACGGCTCGGTGGCGACGATATAGCTGCCGGCCGGCAGCACTTTGCCGCTCAGCAGTGGGTTGAGCCCCTTCAGATAGGCGTTGCAGGCCAGCACCAGGGTCTTGGCGCGCACATTGCCGCGGGCGGTGTGTACGTTGACCTCGGGGCCGTAGTCGATGCGCGTCACTTCGGAGTGTTCGAACAGTTGCACGCCGAGTTTTTGGGCGGCAGCTGCCTCGCCGAGGGCCAGGTTCAGCGGGTGCAGATGGCCCGAGCCCATGTCGATCATGCCGCCCACGTAGCGCTCGGAACCGATCACGCTGCCCATTTCGCTGGCTTGCAGCAGGCGTACTTCGTGGCGATAGCCCAGGCTGCGCAATTCTTCGGCGTCTTCGGCGAGGCCGAGCAGGTCGCGGGGTTTGTTGGCCAGGTCGCAGTAGCCCCAGGTCAGGTCGCAGGCGATCTGGAAACGCTCGACGCGCTCGCGCACGATTTCTACCGCCTCCAGGCCCATCAGTTTCATCTGGCGCACGCCGTCGGTGCCGATCACGTTGGTGAATTGCTCCAGGCCATGGCCAACGCCGCGGATCAACTGGCCGCCATTGCGCCCGCTGGCGCCCCAGGCGATCTTGCGCGCTTCCAGCAGCACCACGCTGAACCCGCGTTCGGCCAGTTCCAGCGCGGTGTTGAGCCCGGAAAAACCGCCGCCGATCACGCACACGTCGGCCACTGTTTCGCCGGCCAACGCCGGATAGTCGGGTTGCGGCAGGCTGCTGGCGGCGTAGTAGGAAGCGGTGTGCCGGGCGCTGGCAGTCATGGGAACATCCCCGTTTGGAAAATTTGACGCAGGATACAGCGGTCGGACGAAGCTGTCTCACCGCGGGGTTTTGCGGCAGAATCCACGCCTATTCGCCGTTCGGTACGTGTTTCGATGAGTTGCAACAGTCAGAAAATCAGCGCATTGCGCCGACAGATTCCCTCGTTTGAGTGCGTCCCCGGTTGCCACGATTGCTGTGGGCCGGTGACGACTTCACCCGAGGAAATGTCGCGCCTGCCGCGTAAGACCGCTGCCGAACAGGAAGCTGCCATGGACGAGTTGAACTGCGTACACCTGGGGCCCAATGGCTGCACGGTGTATGACGAGCGCCCGCTGATCTGTAGGCTTTTCGGCACCACAAAGACCTTGCCGTGCCCCAATGGACGGCGGCCGGTGGAGCTGATTCACCCGCGGGTGGAGAAGCAGATCCACGAATACATGGCGAGTACCCGGCAGGTGCTGGTCTAAATGGGGGAGTAAGCAAGCCCCCGCCCACATTGACCCGGTTGTGTCAGTCAGTCGGGGATGGGCAGATTGAGGCTCTCTTTCACCTCTTCCATCACGATATAGCTCTTGGACTCCCGCACATGGGGCAGTTTGAGCAGGATGTCGCCGAGCAGTTTGCGGTACGAGGCCATCTCGGAAATCCGCGCTTTCACCAGGTAGTCGAAGTCCCCCGAGACCAAGTGGCACTCCAGCACATGGGGCAATTTCAGCACGGCGCGGCGGAATTCTTCAAAGGTGTCGCCGGATTTGTAGTCGAGGCTGATCTCGACAAATACCAGCAAACTTGCCTTCAAATGCTGGGGGTTGAGGCGTGCGTTGTAGCCCATGATGATCCCTTCACGCTCAAGGCGGCGCACGCGCTCGGTGCAGGGGGTGGTCGACAGTCCGACCTTTTCCCCCAGCTCCGTGAACGAAATGCGCCCGTCGGCTTGTAGGATGCGCAAGATGTTCCGGTCGATCTTGTCCAGCTCCCGTTTGGTCTGGGTGTTGGTACGCATAGGGGATACGCCTCTGTGAAAAGGGTTGTTGCCAAGAATTGTCGCCAAATATAGGCATTTATATAGTGAAATGCACTGGTGATTGCTTTTTATACTGCTCACATCATTGCTCGAACAACACACGTCGGCGGTCAAGCCGCGATGAGGATATAAAAATGCGCGTTCTGGTCTTGGGTAGCGGCGTCATTGGTGTGACCAGTGCCTACTATTTGGCGCGAGCCGGTTTTGAGGTGGTCGTGGTCGACCGCCAGCCAGCCGCGGCCATGGAAACCAGTTTCGCCAACGCCGGCCAGGTCTCTCCAGGCTACGCCTCGCCATGGGCCGCGCCGGGTGTGCCGCTCAAGGCCATCAAGTGGCTGCTGCAACGCCACGCGCCGCTGGCGATCAAGGCCACCGCCGATATCAATCAATACCTGTGGATGGCGCAGATGCTGCGCAACTGCACCGCCAGCCGGTATGCGGTGAACAAGGAGCGCATGGTCCGCCTGTCCGAGTACAGCCGCGATTGCCTCGACGAACTGCGCGCTGAAACCGGCATTGCCTACGAAGGCCGCAGCCTCGGTACGACCCAACTGTTCCGCACCCAGGCGCAGCTCGATGGCGCTGCCAAAGATATCGCCGTGTTGAAAGAGTCCGGCGTGCCGTTCGAATTGCTTGACCGTGCCGGCATCGCCCGCGTCGAACCGGCCCTGGCCAGTGTCACCGACATCCTCGCCGGTGCCCTGCGCCTGCCGAACGACCAGACCGGCGACTGCCAGATGTTCACCACGCGCCTGGCCGACATGTGCAAGCAGTTGGGCGTGGAGTTCCGTTTCGAACAGGACATCCAGCGCCTCGACCACGCCGGTGATCGCATCAACGGTGTGTGGATCGACGGCAAGCTGGAAACCGCCGACCGCTACGTCCTGGCCCTCGGCAGTTATTCGCCACAGTTGCTCAAGCCGCTGGGGATCAAGGCGCCGGTGTACCCGCTCAAGGGCTACTCGCTGACCGTGCCGATCACCAACCCGGCGATGGCGCCGACGTCGACCATTCTCGACGAGACCTACAAGGTCGCGATCACCCGTTTCGACAACCGCATCCGTGTCGGCGGCATGGCTGAAATCGCCGGTTTTGACCTGTCGCTGAACCCACGTCGGCGCGAAACCCTGGAGATGATCGTCAACGACCTTTATCCTCAGGGCGGCAATCTGACCGAAGCAATCTTTTGGACCGGCCTGCGTCCGACCACACCGGACGGTACGCCGATTGTCGGCGCCACCCCGTTCAAGAACCTGTTCCTGAACACCGGCCACGGCACCCTCGGTTGGACCATGGCGTGCGGCTCCGGTCGTTTGCTGGCTGACCTGATGGCCAAGAAAACGCCGCAGATCAGTGCCGAAGGCCTCGATATTTCCCGTTATGGCAACCACCAGGAGTCTGCAAAACATGTCAATCCAGCGCCAGCTCACCAATGAGCGCATGAGCCAGATCGTTGCCCACGGCGGCACCGTGTACCTGGCAGGGCAAGTCGGCGACGACCTGAGTGCCGGGATTGAACAACAGACCCGTGAAACCCTGGCCAATATCGAGCGCTTGCTGGACTTGGCCGGCACTGACAAAAGCAAGCTGCTGTCGGTGACGATCTACCTCAAAGACATCGACGCCGACTTCGCCGGCATGAACGCGGTGTGGGACGCATGGCTGCCCAAAGGCGTCGCCCCGGCCCGCGCCACGGTTGAAGCGAAACTGTGCGAGCCGCAAATCCTGGTGGAGCTGTCCGTCGTGGCCGCCCTGCCTTAAGCAACGATCCCTCTCCCGGTACCGATGCGGTTGGTCGGTGCCGGTTTTTTTTCACTCTGCCGCCTAGAAGCCTGCCGCCATGCGTCCTGCCCGTGCCCTGATCGACCTCCAAGCCCTGCGCCACAATTACCAATTGGCCCGTGAAGTCACGGGGGCCAAGGCCCTCGCTGTGATCAAGGCCGATGCCTACGGCCATGGCGCGGTGCGTGTGGCCCAGGCGCTGGAAGCCGAGGCCGATGGTTTTGCCGTGGCCTGTATCGAGGAAGCACTGGAGCTGCGGGCTGCCGGTATCCGCGCGCCGGTATTGCTGCTGGAAGGGTTTTTCGAAGCCGACGAGTTGCCGCTGATCGTCGAGCATGATTTCTGGTGCGTGGTGCATTCGCTGTGGCAACTGGAGGCCATCGAGCAGGCGGCCTTGCGCAAGCCCCTCACCGTGTGGCTCAAACTGGACTCGGGCATGCACCGTGTCGGCCTGCATCCCAAGGACTACCACGAGGCGTACCAGCGCCTGCTCGCCAGCGGTAAGGTGGCGAAGATCGTATTGATGAGCCACTTCGCTCGCGCCGATGAGCTCGATTGCGTGCGCAGCAATGAACAAGTGGCGGTGTTCGAAGCGGCGCGCCAGGGGCTGTCGGCCGAGGTCAGCCTGCGCAATTCGCCGGCGGTGATGGGCTGGCCGAAGGTGCCCAGCGACTGGGTACGCCCCGGCATCATGTTGTACGGCACGACGCCGTTTGGTGAAGACCAGGCCATCGCCGCGCGCTTGCAGCCGGTAATGACCCTGGAATCGAAAGTCATCTGCGTGCGCGAACTGCCGGCCGGCGAGCCGGTGGGCTACGGTGCCAAATTCATCACGCCGAAACCGATGCGGGTCGGCGTGGTTGCCATGGGCTATGCCGACGGTTATCCACGTCACGCCCCCACCGGCACGCCGGTGCTGGTGGCGGGGCAGCGCAGCCAATTGCTCGGCCGCGTGTCCATGGACATGCTGTGCGTCGACCTCACCGACGTGCCCCAGGCCGGCCTCGGTTCCACCGTGGAGCTGTGGGGCAAGAACATCCTCGCCAGTGACGTCGCGGCCGCCGCCGAGACCATCCCCTACCAGATCTTCTGCAACCTGCGCCGCGTGCCAAGGCTCTATTCCGGGGCTTGATCGGCCTCTACGAACGGTGCGGGGGAGGATTTAGGCCCAAGTGTTGTAAATACTGAACGCTGTCGCCATGATAACGCTCAATTACAACAAAGCCTGAATCCTAGGAGGCTCCCGCATTGGACGTCGGCGAACGACTGCAATCCATCCGTAAACTGAAGGGTCTTTCCCAGCGCGAGCTCGCCAAGCGTGCGGGTGTCACCAACAGCACCATTTCGATGATCGAAAAAAACAGTGTCAGCCCTTCCATCAGTTCCTTGCGCAAGGTGCTGGGCGGCATTCCCATGTCGATGGTCGAGTTCTTTTCCGAGGAAATCCTCCAGGAAATACCGACCCAGGTCGTCTATAAAGCCAACGAGCTGATTGATATCTCCGACGGCGCCGTCACCATGAAACTGGTGGGTCGCGCACATCCGAGCCGGGCGATCACGTTTCTCAACGAAATTTACCCGCCTGGCGCCGATACTGGCGAAGAAATGCTCACCCACGAAGGCGAAGAAACCGGGATTCTGGTGGAAGGTCGCCTGGAATTGGTCGTCGGTCTTGAAACTTTTGTGCTCGAAGCTGGCGATAGCTACTACTTTGAAAGCACCAAGCCCCATCGTTTTCGTAATCCGTTCGATGTGCCGGCGCGACTAATCAGCGCAGCCACGCCCGCGAACTTTTGACAGAAGAGGCGTCCTGCCAGCATTGCAGAGACTCCCGCAGCGTATTCCGTGAGACTGAATCTCCCTTTGCTTAATAGGGTTGTTTCAGCCAGACGGGCTAACCGTTATACTTTCGCCGCCTGCGAAACCGTGGCCGCAGGCGTGAATAGCCACCATTGAGGGTGAACGCGTGAACCTAATTATGAAAATGCTGGCTGCACCAGCAACCGTACTGGCCCTATGGGCTGTCAGCGCTCAAGCTGCGACCAATGATGACATTGCCAAGCGCTTGGAGCCTGTTGGCCAAGTGTGTGTGCAGGGGCAGGAGTGCAAGGGGATGGAAGTCGCCGCAACAGCGGGCGGCGGCGGCGGTGCGAAAACACCGGATGAGATCATTGCCAAGCACTGCAATGCATGCCACGGAACCGGCCTGTTGGGTGCTCCGAAAATCGGCGACACCGCCGCCTGGAAAGACCGCGCCGACCACCAGGGCGGCCTCGACGGCATCCTGGCCAAGGCGATCACGGGTATCAATGCCATGCCGCCAAAAGGCACCTGTGCTGATTGCACGGATGCTGATCTGAAAGGCGCGATCAAGAAGATGTCCGGGTTGTAATCCAGCGATCTTCGTCAAAAATGCCGCTTACGAGCGGCTTTTTTGTGCCTGCGATCGAGGGTTGAGGCTGTTCTTTGCAACCAAGACGGGCCACTCTCTATCCAACCCCTAATCATCAAATGTTCAGGAGGGTCGGATGGTGCAGTTATGTTCAATCGAGCAAGCCGTTGACGACGTACTCGCGCGCTTGCCGGCGCATATCCACATGGGCCTGCCCCTGGGCCTGGGCAAGCCCAATCTGTTCGTCAACGCGCTGTACCGACGTATCGCCAAGCTGCCGGAGCGGGCGCTGACGATTTACACCGCCTTGAGCCTGGGTCGCCCGGCGTTGGGCGATGGCTTGCAGAAGCGCTTCCTGGAACCGTTTACCGAGCGGGTATTTGGCGATTATCCCGAGCTGGATTATCTCGCCGATCTGCACAAGGACAGCCTGACGGCGAATATCCACGTCCAGCAATTTTTCATGCAGCCCGGTAGCCTGCTTCACAGCCAATCCGCGCAACAGGACTACGTCAGCAGCAACTACAGCCATGCCGCTCGCGATATCTACGCCGCCGGCCTGAACCTGGTGGCGCAGTTGGTGGCCAGCAGCGCCGAGCACCCCGACCGGCTGAGCCTGAGCTGCAACCCCGATGTCACCCTCGACCTGCTGCCGATGATCGCCAAGCGTCGCGCCGCTGGGGAAACCGTGCTGATGGTCGGCCAGGTCCACACCGATTTGCCCTACATGCCTGGGGATTCGGAGTTGAGCATGGATGCGTTCGACTACCTGCTCGATGAAAAGGACAGCAGCACGCTGTTCTCCACACCGAATATGCCGGTGGGTTTCCAGGACCATTTTATCGGCCTGCATGCCAGCACCCTGGTGCGCGATGGCGGCACCTTGCAGATCGGTATCGGTTCGATGGGCGATGCGCTGACCGCCGCCTTGCTTGCGCGCCAGGCCGATAACGAAGCCTATCGGCTGCTGCTGACCGACCTCGATGTGTACCGCTGGGCGGCGCTGATCAGCCGTGAAGGGGGCGTCGAGCCGTTTGCCAAAGGCCTTTATGGTTGCAGCGAAATGTTCGTCAACGGCCTGCTGGTGCTGGCGGATGCGGGGATTGTGCGGCGCAAGGTCTACCCGGATGTGGCGACCCAGGAACAGGCAAACGCCGGCCTGCTCGATGATGCGGCCCAGCCCGACGGCATTTCGATCCATGGCGGTTTTTTCGTTGGCCCGCGTAGTTTTTACCAACGCTTGCAGGACATGACCCTCGCCAAGCGTCAGGCGTTCAACATGACGCGCATCAGCTACATCAACGAGCTGTACGGGCAGGAAGAACTCAAGCGTTTGCAGCGTCTGGATGCGCGGTTCATCAACAGCGCGATCGTGGTGACCTTGCTCGGCGCCGGGGTTGCCGACCAACTGGAAGGTGGCCGCGTGCTCAGTGGCGTGGGCGGGCAGTACAATTTTGTTGCCCAGGCCCACGCGCTGGAAGGCGCGCGCGCGATCCTGATGTTGCGCAGCTGGCGCGAGGCGGCGGGGGAGGTCAGTTCCAATATCGTGTGGGAATACGGCCATTGCACGATCCCACGGCACCTGCGGGACATTGTCATCACCGAATACGGAATTGCCGACTTGCGCGGTCAGACCGATGCCAAGGTAATTGAGGCGTTGCTCAACATCACCGACTCCAGGTTCCAGGGCGACTTGATCGAGCAGGCGCAAGAGGCCGGCAAGCTACCCCGGGATTTCCAGCTGGACCCGCGCTTTACCGACAACACTCCGCAGCGGCTCCAGAGCCTTCAGGCCCGGCATCGCCGGTTGTTTCCGGAGTATCCGCTGGGCACCGATTTCACGGATGTCGAACGGGACCTGTTGCGGGGGTTGAACTGGCTCAAGAGCAAATTCAAGCTGAGCGAGATTTTCGACTTGGGCAAGGCGGCGCTGGATGCACCGGAGCCGGAGGCGTTTCCCGAGCATCTGAAGCGGATGGGGTTGGACCAGCCGGAAGGGCTAAAAGAGGACGTGTATCAGCGGCTGTTGCTCGCCGGCCTCCAGGCCACCGCGCACTAAATGTAGGAGGGGGCTTGCCCCCGATAGCAGTGGATCAGCCAACACATTTGGTGACTGATACACCGCTATCGGGGGCAAGTCGAATCGTCGCACCGCCCCTCCCACAGTTTTAACCGGGTTCCGTCAGCGATTACTCGATGAAGGTGACGACACCACCGCTCAGCGACTTCACGCGCGCCAGCGATTCAACCCGATAACCCTGCGCATCCAGCTCGGCACGCCCGCCCTGGAACGACTTCTCGATCACGATCCCCAGGCCGGCAACGGTGGCGCCGGCCTGCTTGATGATCGAGATCAGCGCCTGGGACGCCTTCCCGTTGGCCAGGAAGTCATCGATGATCAGCACGCGGTCGCTGCTGGTCAGGTGGCGCGGCGAGATCGCTACGGTGCTTTCGACTTTCTTGGTGAAGGAATACACCGTTGCCGACAGCAGGTTTTCGGTCAGGGTCAGGGACTGTTGCTTACGGGCGAAGATCACCGGCACGCCGAGGTTCAGGCCGGTCATGATCGCCGGGGCGATCCCCGAGGCTTCGATGGTGACGATCTTGGTGATCCCCGAATCCTTGAACAGCGCGGCGAATTCGTCGCCGATCAGTTTCATCAGTGCCGGGTCGATCTGATGGTTCAGAAAGGCGTCGACTTTGAGTACCTGATCGGAAAGCACGACGCCTTCTTCGCGAATTTTCTTGTGCAGTGCTTCCACGGAACGCTTCCTCTAATGGCGCACGGTGCGCCGAAAGTAGATTAAAAAATAGTCGATTCTAGCGCTTTAACATCGCGCGAATATCCGCCAGGGCGGTGTTGCCGCGAACGGCCTTGACCTCGGTCGGGGTGTCATCGTTGCCTTCCCAGGCCAGGTCGTCCGGCGGCAGTTCGTCGAGGAACCGGCTGGGGGCGCAATCGATGATTTCGCCGTATTGCTTGCGCTTGGCGGCAAAGGTGAAGGCCAATGTCTGGCGTGCGCGGGTAATGCCCACGTAGGCCAGGCGCCGTTCTTCCTCGATGGTGTCGGCTTCGATGCTGGAGCGGTGCGGGAGGATTTCCTCTTCCATGCCCATGATGAACACGTAGGGAAATTCCAGGCCCTTGGACGCATGCAAGGTCATCATCTGTACACCTTCGGCGCCGTCTTCCTCTTCTTGCTGGCGCTCGAGCATGTCGCGCAGCACCAGCTTGCCGATGGCGTCTTCGACGGTCATTTCGCCGTCTTCGTCTTTTTCCAGGGTGTTCTTCAACGCTTCGATCAGGAACCAGACGTTGCCCATGCGGTAGTCCGCGGCCTTGTCGCTGGAACTGTTGGTGCGCAGCCAGTTTTCATAGTCGATGTCCATGACCATGCTGCGCAGGGCGCTGATCGGGTCTTCGCCGGCGCATTGCTCGCGCACTTTGTCCATGAAGCGCTTGAAGCGCGACAGGCGATCGGTGAAGCGCGTGTCCAGGTGTTCGCCCAGGCCGATTTCGTCGGTGGCGGCGTACATCGAGATCTTGCGTTCGGTGGCGTAGTTGCCGAGTTTTTCCAGGGTGGTCGAGCCGATTTCCCGACGCGGTACGTTGATCACACGCAAGAAGGCGTTGTCGTCGTCCGGGTTGACGATCAGGCGGAAGTAGGCCATCAGGTCTTTGACTTCCTGACGTCCGAAAAAGCTGTTGCCGCCGGACAGACGATACGGCACCTGATGGTGCTGCAGTTTCAGCTCGATCAGCTTGGCCTGGTAGTTGCCGCGATAGAGGATCGCGAAGTCGCTGTAGGGCCGGTCGGTGCGCAAGTGCAGGCTGAGGATTTCCACGGCCACGCGCTCGGCTTCGGCGTCTTCGTTGCGGCAGCGGATCACGCGGATCTCGTCGCCATGGCCCATCTCGCTCCACAGTTGTTTTTCAAACTCGTGGGGGTTGTTCGAGATCAGCACGTTGGCGCAGCGCAGGATGCGGCTGGTGGAGCGGTAGTTCTGTTCCAGCATCACCACTTTCAGGGACGGATAGTCGTCCTTGAGCAGCATCAGGTTTTCCGGGCGGGCGCCGCGCCAGGCGTAGATCGACTGGTCATCGTCGCCCACCACGGTGAACTGGTTGCGCTTGCCGATCAGCAACTTCACCAGCAGGTATTGGCTGGCGTTGGTGTCCTGGTATTCGTCCACCAGCAGGTAACGTACCTTGTTCTGCCACTTATCGAGGATGTCGGCGTGTTCCTGGAACAGCTTCACCGGCAGCAGGATCAGGTCGTCGAAGTCCACCGCGTTGAACGCCTTGAGCGTGCGCTGGTAGTGGGTGTAGACGATGGCGGCGGTCTGTTCCTTGGGGTTGCGCGCGTTTTCCAGGGCTTCGGGCGGCAGGACCAGGTCGTTTTTCCAGGCGCCGATCATGTTCTTGATCTCGTCGACGCCGTCGTCGCCCGCGTATTCCTTCTGCATGATGTCGGTCATCAGGGCTTTGACGTCGGTCTCGTCGAAGATCGAGAAACCCGGCTTGTAGCCCAGCCGCACATGCTCCTTGCGGATGATGTTCAGCCCCAGGTTGTGGAACGTACACACAGTGAGGCCGCGGCCTTCGCCACCCTTGAGCAGGGTGCCGACCCGCTCTTTCATTTCCCGCGCCGCCTTGTTGGTAAAGGTCATGGCGACGATGTACTGGGCGCGGATGCCGCAGTTCTGGATCAGGTGCGCGATCTTGCGGGTGATCACGCTGGTCTTGCCGGAGCCAGCACCGGCGAGCACCAATAGAGGGCCGCCGACGTAGTTCACGGCTTCTTGCTGCCGGGGATTGAGTCGGGACATACAGAGTTCAGGGAGTCGTTGTTCAAAAGGGCGGGCATTTTAACAGGCTGGTGAGATTCTGCTGCCTTGGATCGACGGTGTGACGTACCACTCGATCTAAATTTGCCGCTTTTGCTACTTTGCCGCAGGATGTGGGGGTATTTGCGACTTTTGTGCGTACTGCTCGTATTTGATAACTTTTATCATTTGTGAATGCTCGACCTGACGTCATAATACTTGCCGCCAACGAAATCTTGCAGAGTCTAGGGAGCTAGCTTGTCCACGCCTGTCGAACCCTTGCGTTTGCTGCTACTGGCCGATACGCCTGAGTGGGCAGCATTGTTGCGCGAGTGCCTGGTGCCGATGGGCGACGGGGCTGTGCTGATCAGCGCGCCCAACTGGGACTCGGTGAGTCGTCTGTTCGATGACGACCACAGCGCCGTGCTGTTGACCACGCCCAACCTGCAACCCGGCCCGGGCCGTTGCAGCTTGCCGTGCGTGTTGTTGCTGGAACAGGAGCCGTTGGTGGCGCCCCTGGGAGTCAGTGACTGGCTGATCCGTCTTGCCATGGACGCCGACACCCTGCGCCGCTGCCTGCGCCATGTGCGCGAACGTGGCGTGCTGGAAAACACCTTGCAGCGCCTGGCCGAACAAGACCCGCTGACCGGTATCGCCAACCGCCAGGGCTTCCAGACCCTGTTGGCCGCACGCCTGGCAGACAACGAAGGGCGCGGCCTGGCCCTGGGCCACCTGGACCTCGACAACTTCCGCCACGCCAACGATGCCCTCGGCCACCAGGCCGGCGACCGGCTGATCCTGCAAGTGGTCTCGCGGCTCAAGAGCCAGCTCGAAGCCGGCGACCAACTGGCGCGCCTGGGCAGCGATGAGTTTGCCTTGCTGATCGACACCCGCCGCGCGCCCCAGCGTGCCGAATGGATGGCCGAGCGCATCACCGAAGCGATGGCCGAACCGTATTGGGTGGATGGCGAGAGCCTGCTGATCGGTTGCAGCCTGGGCGTCGCGCATGCCCGCGCGCGTGCCGGCGCCGACCCGTTGATGTGGCATGCCCATATCGCCATGCAGCAAGCCAAAAGCACCCAGGGCTGCACCTTTCATATCTTCAACGAACGCATCAACCGCAACGCCCGCAGCCTGGCCGACCTGGAAAGCGAATTGCGCCGCGCGCTGCGTCGCGACGAACTGGAACTGCACTACCAGCCGCGCCTCGACCTGGACGACGGCCATATCGTCGGCCTCGAAGCCCTGGTGCGCTGGCGCCATGGCGAGCGCGGCCTGTTGCCGCCCAGCGAATTCGTGCCGCTGGCCGAACAGAGTGGGTTGATCGTACCGCTGGGTTACTGGGTTATCTCCCGGGCCCTGCGCGACATGCAGGACCTGCGCGAACGCGGCCTGCCGCCGCTGCATATGGCGGTCAACCTGTCGTTTCGCCAGTTCCAGGACAGCCAACTGCTCTCGACCCTCAGCCGGCTGATTGTCGAGCGCGGGGTGGATGCGCAATGGCTGGAATTCGAGCTGACCGAAACCGCCGTGATGCGCCGCAGTGACCTGGTCAAGCAGACCATGGACGCCCTCGGTCGCCTCGGTGTGCGCTTTTCCCTCGACGACTTCGGCACCGGCTTCTCATCGTTCGTCCACCTCAACAGCCTGCCGATTGCCTTGTTGAAGATCGACAAGAGTTTCGTCGGCGGCATGGAAGAGCGTGAAGAAAACCGCAAGCTGGTCCACGCCATGATCAACCTGGCCCACAACCTCAACCTGGAAGTGGTGGCCGAAGGCGTGGAAACCGCGGAACAACTGGCGCTGTTACGTTTGTTCGGTTGCGACCAGGCCCAGGGTTACCTGATCAGCAAACCGCTGCCATTGCCGGAGTTGGTGGACTACCTGACGTTCGGCAAGGACCAGCAGGCTTTGTTGGGCTAGCTCATCCTTTTCTTGCCAACCCGCCCCCACATTTCAACCGCGCAAGACTTCTAGTCGGTCTGCGCGGCATGGAATGAGCGTTGAGCGTCTGGCTCCTGCCGAATCATGCGCTTCATCTTCGCCTCGAACGCACAGGTCAGACTGATCGCCGCACAGGCCAGGCCCAGCGCCAGGCCCCACCACACGCCGGTCGGCCCCCAGCCCAGGGTGAAGGCCATCCACCAAGCCGCTGGCGCACCGATCAGCCAATAGCAACCCAGGCCCACCAGGAAGGTGGTCTTGGCGTCCTTGAGCCCACGGATGCAGCCCATGGCGATGGTCTGCACGCCGTCGAACAGCTCGAACCAGGCCGCCACGGCCAGCAGGCTGACGGCGAGCACGATCACCTCGTGGAATGCCGGGTCGTTATGGTCGAGGAACAGCCCGACCAGCGGATCGGAATACAGCCACAGCACCGCGGCAAATCCCAACATCACCGCCGCGCCAAAGCCGATGCCGACACGCCCCGCCATGCGCGCCTGCAGCAGTTGCCCGGCGCCATAGTGTTGGCCGATACGCATGGTCACCGCGTAGGACATTCCCGCCGGCACCATGAACGCCACCGAGACGATTTGCAGCGCGATCTGATGCGCCGCCAATTGCGTACTGCCCATGGTGCCCATGCACAGCGCGGCGAAGGCAAACAACCCGACTTCCACCGCGTAGGTGCCGCCAATCGGCAGGCCCAGCCGCCACAGCTCGCGCAAGTAGTGGGTGTTCAGACGCAACAGGCCTGCGCTCAGCGGGTAGGCCGAGTACGCGCGGTTACTGCGGATGTACGCCATCAGTGCCAGCGCCATGCCATTGGCGACGATGGCCGTGACCAGGCCGATGCCCATCAAGCCGAGTTTCGGCAGGCCGAACATGCCCTCGATCAACGCGTGGTTGAGCAGGTAGTTGACCACTGTGCCGCCGAGACTGATCACCATCACCGGTGTGGCCTTGCCGATCGCGCTGGTGAAGCCGCGCAGGGCCATGAAACTCAGGTAGCCGGGCAGGGCGAACGGCAGGATCGTAAGGAATTGCCCCGCCGCGTCCACGTTGGTCTCGGTCTGGCCAAACATCAGCAGCACCGGCTTGAGGTTCCACAGCAGCAGCGCCGCCGCCAAGGCCATCAGCCAGGCGAGCCACAGCCCGGCCTGGGTCAGGCGGGTGGCGCCGTCGATATCGCCCGCGCCGTGGCGGATGGCGACCAGGGTGCCCACGGCAGCAATCACGCCGATGCAGAAAATCGCCACGAACGAGTAGCTCGCCGCGCCCAGGCCACCGCCGGCCAGGGCCTCGGGGCTCAGGCGGGCCATCATCAGGGTGTCGGTCAGCACCATCAGCATGTGCGCCAACTGTGAGGCAATCAACGGCCCTGACAGCCGCAGAATGGCCCAGAGTTCGGTACGTGCCGGATGTTGCATGATCATCACGCTCAAATTTTCGGAGGAGGGGGAGAACGTCGATTCTCGGCGCTCTCAGCTCATTGCACAAAGGGATAAAAGCGATTGGTCGCATGATTAAAACTCATGCCTGATTGATTCTGGTAGGGTTTCAGCATCGTGCTGTCGGAGCTTTCCTTATGTCTCGTCGTCTTCCTCCGCTTTATGCGCTACGGGCTTTTGAGGCCGCTTCCCGACACAATTCCTTCACCCGCGCGGCGCAGGAGCTGTCCATCACCCAAAGTGCGGTGAGCCGGCATATCCGCACCCTCGAAGAGCATTTCGCCTGCCGCCTGTTCCTGCGCAGCGGGCGCAACCTGCAGCTCACCGAGGCCGCACGCCTGTTGCTGCCCGGGGTGCGCGAGGGCTTTGCCGCGCTGGAACGGGCCTGTCATACCTTGAACGCCGAAGATGACATCTTGCGCATGAAGGCACCCTCGACCCTGACCATGCGCTGGCTGTTGGCGCGGCTCAGTCGTTTCCGGCATTTGCAGCCGGGCAACGAAGTGCAACTCACCAGCGCGTGGATGAGCGTGGATGAAGTCGACTTCAACCAGGAGCCTTTTGACTGCGCGGTGTTGTTGAGCGACGGGCACTTTCCGGCGGATTGGGAAGCCAGTTACCTGTTCCCGGAACTGTTGATTCCAGTCGGCGCGCCCAATTTGTTGAGCGACGGCCCATGGGACGTCAATCGCCTGGCCAGCGCCGAGTTGCTGCACCCCACCCCCGACCGCCGCGACTGGCGTAACTGGTTGGAGCGTATGGGGCTGTCCGCCCAGGTGTCGCTCAAGGGCGGGCAGGTGTTCGATACCCTGGAGCTGGGCATGATCGCCGCCGCCCGGGGTTACGGCGTGTCCATGGGCGATCTGCTGATGGTCGCCGAAGACGTGGCCCAGGGGCGCTTGAGCCTGCCGTGGCCGACCGCCGTCGCCAGTGGGGAAAATTATTACCTGGTGTGGCCGAAAACCCGCCCGGGCGGCGAGCGTCTGCGCCGGCTGGCGGAGTTTCTGCAGGGCGAAGTGCAGGCCATGGTGTTGCCTGTCGTCGAGCGTCTCGATTGAATCGCTTCAGCGTGAGAGAGCAATCGTTTGCGTGATACCCCTGCACTTCGCTCAAGTATTGCCCGGCGCCGCCGAAGTAGGGGTGTTGGAACTATCGTGCACCAACGAATCTCACTAGATAATTTGCCGAGCAACGCTATGAGATCAGGATGATCCAGGCCTCGGCCAGGAGCTGTCATGTCTCAACCTCGTGCTCGGATCGCCTCCCAGCTAGGCCTCGCGTTAGCCGTGATTCTGGCTGTCGTCATCAGCGGCAGTACGGTTTTTGCCTTGCGTTCCCTCGACTCCGCCAACCTCGATACCCGGGAAGAACATCTGGCCAGCGAGGCGCGGCTGCTGGCCGATCAACTCAGTACCTTCCACGGCACCTTGCGCGAGAGCACCCAGCGCTTGAGCGGGCTGTTTGAAAAACGCTTCGGCGCCGGCTTGAGCGTGCAGGCGGATCAGCCGGTCGCCGTGGCCGGCGTGCAGACCCCGAGCTTGTACCTGGGCAAGGCGCTGCTGAACAACAACTTCGGTGACGTCGACGAGTTCAAGCAGATATCCGGCGGCGTGGCCACGGTGTTCGTGCGCAGCGGCGACGACTTTATCCGCATCAGCACGTCCTTGACCAAGCAGGACGGCAGCCGTGCCATCGGCACAGTGCTGGATCGCCAGGGGCCGGCCTACTCGCGGGTGGTCGGTGGGCAGACGTACATCGGCCGCGCCGTGCTGTTCGATCGCTCCTACATGACCCAGTACAGCCCGGTGCGCGACGCCAGCGGCAAAGTCATCGCGGTGCTGTTCATCGGCTTCGACTACACCGATGAGCAGAATGCCCAGTTCGACAACCTCAAGCGCTTCCGCATCGGCCAGACCGGTTCGCTGGCGCTGCTGGATGAGCAGAAACACTGGCTGGTACCGCCGGCCGGGGTGCAGGCGCCGGACCAGGCTGTGCCGGTGATGCTGGACCTGGCCAAGGCGCCCGGCAAGGGCCGCTTCTGGAGCGACAAGCAGGAAGATTTCTACAGCGTCTCGGTGCCGTTTGCCGGCGGCCCCTGGTCGGTGGTGGCGAGCATGCCGAAAGCCGAGATCCGCGCGGTCACGTGGTCGGTGGGCATTCGCCTGGTGATCGGCAGCATGCTGGCGATGCTGCTGGCGGTGGGCGCAACGGTGTGGTTGTTGCGCAGCAAACTGGCGCCGTTGAGCGACTTGGTACGCCAGGCCGAAGCCTTGGGCGGCGGTGATTTGAGCGCGCGCCTGAACGTGTCGAGCCATGACGAGATCGGCCAACTGGCGCGCAGCTTCAACCAGATGGGGGAAGCGCTGTCGACCATGGTGTCGCACATCCGCAGGGCCGCCGAAGAGGTCAACGGCCGGGCGCAGGCGTTGTCCGGTTTGTCCGGCGGTGCCTATGAAGGCATGGAGCAGCAGTCCGGCGAAATCACCAGCATGGCCGGCGCGGTGGAGGAATTCAGCGCCACTTCGCTGAACATCGCCGACAACATGGGCAACACCGAACGCCTGGCCCAGGAAAACGCGCAGCAGACCCGCATCGGCCGCAACTCGATGCAGGAGGCGTCGTCGTCCCTGGAACACATCGCCACCGCCCTGAACAGCACGGCCACGGTAATCAACACCTTGGGCCAGCGTTCCCAGGAAATCGGTGGCATCGTTGGCGTGATCACGTCGATCGCCGAACAGACCAACCTGCTGGCGCTCAATGCCGCCATCGAAGCCGCCCGCGCCGGCGAGCAGGGCCGTGGGTTTGCGGTGGTCGCCGACGAAGTGCGCAACCTGGCCTCGCGCACCCGCCAGGCCACCGATGAGATTTCCGGGATGATCCAAAGCATCCAGCAGGAAACCGGTAACGCCATCAGCACCATGGAACAGGGCAATGCGTTGATGCAGGAAGGCCTGTCACGCAACGCCGACGTGGCGTCGGCCCTGGCACGCATCGATGAGCAGAGCCGCTCGGCCGGGCAGCAATTCGCCGCGATCACCACCGCCACCCAGGAGCAGAGCAGCACGGCGACGTTGCTGAGCAGCAACCTGCAGAGCATTGCGCTGGCCAACAGCGAGCAACGCGAAGTGGTGTCGAACCTGGCGATTACCGCCAAGGAGCTGGAGACGCTGGCGGCAGGCTTGCGCCAAGAGGTCGATCGGTTTCGTTGAAGGCGCGCCTGGAGCGGCTAGCGCGTCTTGAGCGCGTTAGCCAGGCGCTGCATGGCGGTTTCGATTTCATGGGCGGTCAAGGACGAGTAGCCCAATAACCATCCCTGTTGCGTGGCCGCACCGGCATACAACCGGCTGAGGCCGGACAGTTGCACACCCGCGCTGGCGGCCTGGCGGATGGTTTTTTCTTCCGACCACCCCTCATGCAGCACGCAAGGGATTTGCAGCCCGCCCTGGGGCCGGCATGCCGTGACCACATCGCCGAGGTACTTGCCAATGGCGTCGAGCATGATGGCTTGGCGCCCGGCGTAGAGTTTGCGCATCGCCCGGACATGGGCGTTGTAATGCCCGTCCTCCATGAAGCGCGCCAGCGTCAGTTGCAGGATTTGCGGAGTGTGGCCGTCCATCATGCTGCGCGCATAGGTGAAGGCCTTGACCAGTTCAGGGGGCAGCACCATGTAGCCCATGCGCAGGCCGGGGAACAGGGTCTTGCTGAAGGTGCCGAGGTACAGCGTGCGCTGGTACTTGTCCAGGCCCTGCACGCAGGCCGTGGGTTTGCCTTCGTAGTGGAACTCGCTGTCGTAGTCATCTTCGATGACCCATTTGCCTTTTTCCGCGGCCCAGTTGATCAACTCCAGACGTCGCTCCAGGGTCAGCGTGGCGCCGGTCGGGTATTGATGAGACGGCGTGACATACACGCAATGGGCGCCGCTGCGGTCGGCGTGCAGCAGGTCGGTGCGGATGCCCGCCGCATCGACATCGATGGGCACGACCTTGGCCTCGGCGGTTTCGAAGGCCTTCCTGGCGCCGTAGTAGCCTGGGTTTTCCAGCAGGATCGGTTTGCCGACGTCCACCAGCAGTTGCGCACACAGAAACAGCGCTTGGCGCGTACTGCTCAGCACCAGGACCTGGTCGGGCGAGCACTTCGCCCCACGCTCAAGGTTCAAGTACGTCGCGATGGCTTTGCGTAACGACTCGGCTCCTTGTGGGTCACCGTGCAACAGCACGCTGCTGCGATAGTCCTTCATCACCTGGCGCTGCAGGCGCTCCCACACATCGGTCGGGAACGAGCGGGTTTCGGGCAGGCCCGTGGCGAATGCCTTGATCACCTGTTGATCGTTCACGCCGCCGCTGTCGAGGATCATCCGCCCGCGCAGGCTCAAGCCGGCGCCCGGTGCGGCCTGGCTGGTTTTGACGGCCTGCGCCTTGATGCGGCGACGCGAGGCACCGCGCAATTCGGTGCCGATGGCCTCGCACACGTAACTGCCGGAGCCCTCGCGCCGCACGATAAAACCATCGCGGTGCAACTGCACGTAGGCGTTCTCCACCGTGTCGCGCGCGACCCCCAACGACGTGGCCAACACCCGCGTCGCCGGCAGCTTCAGGCCCGGCGAGAGTGCGCCGTCGAGGATCAAGGCGCGCAGCGCGCGTTGAATGCGCTGGTGCAGGCCCAACTGCTGGAATTGCGCGTCGTTGAGGCGCATCTGCAGGGTTTCCAGCGCGAAGGATTTCGCCATGCGGTCTGCCTCGTCCTGAAGAATTGGCCGGTAATAGCAGGCCAGTCTATCCGTAGACTTTCACCTGTGCCACTGCCTTCACGCCGGCCAATGACCCATCACACGAGGCTCAATCCCTCGTCTGGCAAGGAGCAAAGTCCCTATGTCTTCGTCAATATCGCCGTCGCCGCTGCGCCCGCGCGACCTGTTGCACCCCATCGTGGCCGGGCTGATTTCAGTCATCGTCAATTATGGCGGTACGTTCATTCTGGTGTTCCAGGCGGCCAAGGTGGCCGGGCTCAGCCCCGAGCTGACGGCTTCGTGGGTCTGGTCGGTATCGATCGGCGTGGGGGTGACCGGGCTGTTTCTCAGTTGGGTGAGCCGTGAGCCGATCATCACCGCCTGGTCGACCCCCGCTGCGGCGTTTCTGGTGGTCGCGCTGTCTGCCACGCCTTACGCCGAGGCAGTCGGCGCGTACATGGTTTCAGCCGTGGCGTTTGTGCTGCTGGGGCTGTCCGGCTGTTTCGAAAAAGTCATCCGGCTGATTCCGCCGGGCATCGCGGCGGCCATGCTGGCGGGGATTCTGCTGCAGTTCGGTATCGGCGCGTTTGGTGGCATGAGCCTCGACCCGGTGCTGGTCGGCGTGTTGATCGCCGCTTACGTCGGGCTCAAGCGCTTTACTGCGCGCTACGCGGTCGTCGGCATTCTGCTGCTGGGCTTGGGATTCCTGCTGGTGCAGGGGCGGGTGGACCTGTCGGGCCTGTCCCTGCAACTGGCGGCGCCGGTATTCACCCGGCCCGAGTTTTCGCTCAATGCGTTGCTCAGTGTGGCGCTGCCGCTGTTTCTGATCACCCTCACGGGCCAGTACATGCCGGGCATGCTGGTGTTGCGCAACGATGGTTTCAAGACCAGCGCCAACCCGATCCTGACGGTGACCGGGTTGGGGTCGCTGTTGATGGCGCCGTTCGGCTCGCACGCGTTCAACGTCGCGGCCATCACGGCGGCCATCTGCACGGGCAAGGAAGCCTCGGAGGACGCATCCAAGCGCTGGGTCGCCGGGGTTGCCGCTGGGGTGTTCTACATCCTCGTCGGGGTGTTCGGGGTAACGCTGGCCGCCGTATTCATGGCGTTCCCGCCGGCATTCATCACCACGCTGGCCGGCTTGGCCCTGCTGGGCACCATCGGCGCCAGCCTGGCCAACGCGATGGCGGACGTCAGGTCGCGTGAAGCCGCGCTGATCACCTTTCTGGCGTGCGCCGCCAACATCAACCTGCTCGGGATCGGCGGCGCGTTTTGGGGGTTGTTGATCGGGTTGGCTGCGTATGCGTTGCTCAACGGCCGCTTGCCACGTCGCCGTGCGCCGGCTTCCGAGGCAGTGGCTGCGGCCAAGGGAGCGGCCCAATGATGCGCGCCGAACCGCCAGCCAGCGCCACCCTGCATGCGCGTCATGGGCGTTACCCGCAGGCCACCAGCGTGGAGGATTTCCGGCGCAATCTGGCGGCCGTACAGCAACGTATCGCCAGTGCCTGTGGGCGGGTCGGGCGCGACCCGGCGAGCGTGCGCTTGTTGCCGGTCAGCAAAACCTTTGACGAGGCGCACCTGCGCCTGGCGTATGCGGCGGGCTGTCGGCTGCTGGGTGAGAACAAGGTGCAGGAAGCCCAGCGCAAATGGCAGGCCATGAGCGATCTGGCCGATCTGCAGTGGTCGGTGATTGGCCACCTGCAAACCAACAAAGCCAAGCAGGTCGCGCGCTTTGCCAGTGAGTTCCAGGCGCTGGACAGCCTGCGAGTGGCCGAGGCGCTGGATCGTCGCCTGCAGATCGAAGGGCGCCAACTGGATGTGTTCGTGCAGGTGAATACCTCCGGGGAAGCCAGCAAATACGGCCTGGAGCCGCACGCCGTCGCGGGTTTTCTGCAGGCCCTGCCAGCGTTCCCGGCCTTGCGTGTTCGCGGGCTGATGACGCTGGCGCTGTTTTCGGCCGATGTGGCCCGCGTGCGCCCGTGCTTTGTGCGGCTGCGCGAACTGCGCGAGCGCCTGCGCGATCACGCCCCGGCGGGCGTCAGCCTGGAGGAATTGTCGATGGGCATGTCCGGGGATTTCGAGATTGCCATCGAGGAAGGCGCGACCGTTGTCCGCGTCGGCCAGGCCATCTTCGGCGCCCGCGCCATGCCGGATGACTACTACTGGCCGAGCGCCGATCAACCGTCAACGACCTGACTTTTTCAGCAAGGACCTGTTCATCATGTACGACTCAACATTGACACTTGAAAGCTTCGACCCGCAGCTGTGTGAGGCGATTCATAACGAGGAGCGCCGTCAGGAAGACCATGTCGAGCTGATCGCTTCCGAAAACTACGCCAGCCCGCTGGTCATGAGCCTCCAGAGCACGGTACTGACCAACAAATACGCCGAGGGCTACCCCGGCAAGCGCTACTACAGCGGCTGCGAATACGTCGATGTGGCCGAGCGCCTGGCCATCGAACGGGTCAAGGCCCTGTTCGACTGCGATTACGCCAACGTGCAGCCCCATGCGGGCGCCCAGGCAAACGCCGCGGTGTTCCTGGCCTTGATCAACCCCGGCGATACGGTGATGGGCATGAACCTGGCCCAGGGTGGGCACCTGACCCACGGCAACCCCTCCAACTTCTCGGGCCGGCATTACCACATCGTGCCTTACGGGCTCGACCCGCAGACGGGCTTGCTCGACTACGACGAGATGGAGCGCATCGCTGTGGAAACGCGGCCGAAGATGCTGATCGGCGGGTTTTCGGCCTACTCGCGGTACAAAGACTGGGCGCGCATGCGGGCGATTGCCGACAAGGTCGGTGCGATTTTCTGGGTCGACATGGCTCACGTCGCCGGCTTGGTCGCCGCTGGCGAGTACCCGGACCCGTTGCCGCACGCTCACGTGGTCACCAGCACCACGCACAAGACCTTGCGTGGCCCGCGAGGCGGGTTGATTTTGTCCAAGGGCCAGGACGCAGCGTTTTACAAAAAACTCGATTCGGCGGTGTTCCCGGGTGTTCAGGGTGGGCCGTTGATGCATCAGATTGCCGCCAAGGCGGTGGCCTTCAAGGAAGCCTTGAGGCCCGAGTTCAAAACCTATCAGGCTCAGGTCGTGGTCAATGCCCGGGCCATGGCGGCCGTGTTGCAGCGGCGCGGTTACAGGATTGTCTCGGGTGGCACCGATAACCACATGATGTTGATCGACCTGTCCGACCGGCCTTACACCGGCAAAGACGCCGATGCGGCCTTGAGCAACGCCGGCATCACCGCCAACAAGAATTCGGTGCCCAACGATCCGCGCTCCCCCTTTGTCACCTCGGGGCTGCGCATCGGCACGCCGGCCGTCACCACCCGCGGTTTCGGCGTGTTCGAGTGCGAGCAACTGGCCGCTTGGCTGTGCGATGTCCTGGACGCCCTGCAACGCGGGGAGAGCGATAGCGTTGCGCTGCAGGTGCGTGAACAGGTGATTGCGCTGTGCCGCCGACACCCGGTTTATCGCTGACTTTTCCCTTCTAAACGTTGGCGCTGTCGACCTGACTGGAGGCTGAGGGGCGGTATTGCAGGGCTTCGGCAATGTGGCTGCGGCGGATGCTGTCTGTGTGTTCCAGATCCGCCAGCGTGCGGGCGACCTTGAGCAGGCGGTGGGCTGCGCGAAGGGACAGGGTCAGGCGCTCGCAGGCGCTTTCCAGCCAGGCTTCATCCGGCCTCGACAGCGCGCAATGCTGGCGCAACCCCGGTAGGTCGAGGAACGCATTGGCGCAGCCCTGGCGCTGTTGCTGGCGGTCCCGGGCCTGGGCTACCAGTGCCGAGGCGGTGGACGTGTTGTCGCCGGGCTGCGGGGCCGGGTTCAGCGCGGTGATTTCGCGAGCGACGGTCAGGTGCAGGTCGATCCGGTCCAGCAACGGCCCGGAGAGTTTGTTGCGATAGCGCTGGACCTGCTCCGGCGTACAGCGACAGCGCGCGCTGGGGTCGCCCATGTAACCGCAAGGGCAGGGGTTCATTGCGGCGACCAGTTGAAAGCGCGCCGGGAAACTCACGCGGTCGCGGGCGCGGGAGATCACGATATGCCCCGACTCCAGTGGCTCGCGCAAAACCTCAAGCACCTTGCGATCAAACTCCGGCAGCTCATCCAGGAACAGCACGCCATGGTGGGCCAAGGTGATTTCCCCCGGTTGCGGCTTTGACCCTCCACCCACCAGCGCCGGGCCGGAGGCCGAATGGTGCGGCTGGCGAAACGGCCGATGGGGCCAATGACTCAGGGGCGCCAGGCTGACCACTGATTGAATCGCTGCCACTTCCAGCGCTTCGTGCTCACTCAGCGGCGGCAGCAAACCCGGCAGGCGGCTGGCGAGCAAGGTCTTGCCGGTGCCGGGCGGGCCGCTGAACAACAGGTTATGCGCGCCTGCCGCAGCGATCAGCAGTGCGCGTTTGGCGGCGAGTTGGCCCTGGACTTCGCTGAGGTCCGGGTAAGGTTTGTTCAAGTACAGCAGACCGTCAGACTTGAAGGGCTCGATCGGCACATGCCCATTCAGGTGCGCCACCACCTGTAGCAGGTGGTCCACCGCAATCACCTTCAACCCCGATGCCAGGCAGGCCTCTTCGGCATTCGCCCGGGGCACGATCACGCTGCGCCCGGCCTTGCGCGCCGCGAGCGCTGCCGGCAACACACCTTTCACTGCGCGTACCTCGCCCGATAGCGCCAATTCCCCCAGGCATTCCACGTCGTCGAGCATCTGCGTCGGCACCTGCACGCTCGCCGCGAGAATCCCGAGGGCTATCGCCAGGTCAAAACGCCCGCCGTCCTTGGGCAGGTCGGCGGGCGCGAGGTTGAGGGTGATGCGGCGGGACGGGTATTGCAGCGCGGAGTTGAGGATGGCACTGCGCACGCGGTCCTTGCTTTCCTTGACGGCGGTTTCCGGCAAACCCACCAGGGTGAGCGATGGCAGACCATTGGCCATGTGTACTTCGACGCTGACGGCAGGGGCTTCGACGCCGATCTGGGCGCGACTGTGGACGATGGCGAGGGACATGCTCATTCCTTGAAAGGGCGGGCCGCTTCCTGCGGTTTTTCAAGGGTAGACGAGGTGGGGTGGAGCGGGACGCGGGAGGTTTTACAGAACGTATCCGCAGAGTGACGCAGAACAAGTGGGGGCGCTGGTTTGCGTGCGATAGGGGCGGTCAGGCGTATCAGAGGGACCGAGGTGATTCCATCGCAGGCAAGCCAGCTCCTACATTGGCCGGGGGTTATTCGGAGGCTGCCGGGGTCAACCGTGCTTCCAGCTCCGCCACTTTCGCCTCCAGGCTTTCCAGGCGTGCTCGGGTGCGGGCCAGCACCACCATTTGGCTGTCGAACTCTTCCCGGCTGACCAGGTCGAGCTTGCTGAAGCCGCTTTGCAGCAAGGCCTTGAACTGGCTTTCGATTTCATTGCGGGACAGCGGGGTCTCGCCGCTGAACAGGCGGGAGGCATGGCCGCTCAGGGCGTCGAGGAGGTCTTTGGGCGCGAGCATGGGAAATATTCCGGAAAACTGTTGGCCGGCAGTGTATCACGCAGCGTCTATAGTCATTTCCACGACCTCGAGCGCACGCTTTTCGCGCAGGGTGTCGGGCGGTAGCGCACCGTTTTCGTGCGCAATCACCCCGCCAAAAAGCCCCGCAGGTGGGCATAAGTGGGCAAGGGACTGATTTCAGTGGTTTTTACGGAGCTGGCAAGGTTTCTGCTTAGACGAACATGACCCATGCACTGATGCAGTCGCTGTGACGAATGCAGTGCGCCGACGGATCAGGGGTACAGGTTTCGTCACCAGTGGTTCGCTGGCGTCGCAATGGCAACTGCTCTTGCGACGACGCGTTACAAAGCCAGGCGCTGCGCTTAGACTTGAGACGGGTTTGTTTTCCTGGGGCAAGTCCACCAATTCGGGAGAGAGTTTTCATGAAGCTAGTCACTGCCATCATCAAGCCGTTCAAGTTGGACGATGTACGCGAGTCGTTGTCCGAAATCGGCGTGCAGGGCATTACCGTTACTGAGGTCAAAGGCTTCGGGCGGCAGAAGGGTCACACCGAGCTGTATCGCGGCGCGGAATACGTGGTTGATTTCCTGCCGAAGGTGAAGATTGATGTCGCCATTGACGACAAGGATCTTGATCGGGTTATCGAGGCGATAACCAAGGCCGCCAACACCGGCAAGATCGGTGACGGCAAGATCTTTGTGGTCAATCTGGAACAGGCTATTCGCATCCGTACCGGCGAAACCGATACCGACGCAATCTAAGCCGCCAAACCCAACGCCCCAGGAGAAAACAATATGACTCTGCGTAAATTCGCAGGGCTCGGAGCCCTGTTGTCCATCGTAATGCCAAGCCTGGCCATGGCGGCAGACGAAGTGGCTGCTCCAGTCCTCAATTCCGGCGACACCGCGTGGATGCTTACATCCACCGCGCTGGTGCTATTCATGACCATTCCCGGCCTGGCGCTGTTCTACGGCGGTATGGTTCGCTCGAAAAACATTCTGTCGGTGATGATGCAGTGTTTTGCCATCACTGGCCTGATCACGCATTCTGTGGGTCATCTACGGTTACAGCATCGCGTTTGACACGACCGGCATGGAGCAGGGCGTTGTAAACTTCAACTCCTTCTTTGGCGGCATGGGCAAGGCGTTCCTGGCGGGCGTAACCCCGGCCAGCATCACCGGGCCTGCGGCGCTGTTTCCGGAAGCGGTGTTCGTCACCTTCCAGATGACCTTCGCCATCATCACCCCGGCGCTGATCGTCGGTGCGTTCGCCGAGCGCATGAAGTTCTCCGCGATGCTGATCTTCATGGCTATCTGGTTCACCCTGGTTTACGCGCCGATCGCACACATGGTCTGGAGCGGCAATGGTGGCCTGCTGTGGGACTGGGGCGTGCTGGACTTCGCTGGTGGCACCGTGGTGCATATCAACGCGGGTGTGGCTGGTCTGGTGGCGTGCATCGTGCTTGGCAAGCGTAAAGGCTACCCGACTACCCCGATGGCCCCTCACAACCTGGGTTACACCTTGATCGGTGCGGCCATGCTGTGGGTCGGTTGGTTCGGCTTCAACGCCGGCTCCGCTGCTGCGGCCAACGGCACTGCCGGTATGGCGATGCTGGTGACCCAGATCGCTACAGCTGCTGCGGCGCTGGGCTGGATGTTCGCCGAGTGGATCACCCACGGTAAGCCAAGTGCCCTGGGCATCGCCTCGGGTGTGGTGGCTGGCCTGGTCGCCGTCACGCCTGCGGCAGGCACCGTGGGCCCGATGGGCGCTCTGGTGATCGGCCTGGTTGCCGGTGTGATTTGCTTCTTCTGCGCCACCAGCCTCAAGCGCAAGCTGGGCTACGACGACTCCCTGGACGCGTTCGGCGTACACGGTATCGGTGGCATCGTCGGTGCGATCCTCACGGGCGTTTTCGCAGCCCCAGCCCTGGGCGGCTTCGGCACCGTGACTGACGTGGCGGCCCAAGTATGGATTCAGTGCAAAGGCGTCGGCTTCACTGTGATCTACACCGCCATCGTGACCTTCATCATCCTCAAGGTGCTGGATATGGTCATGGGCCTGCGGGTTACCGACGAAGAAGAGGCTGTCGGCCTCGACCTGGCACAACACAACGAACGCGGCTACAACTTGTAAGTAGGCGAAAAAAACATGCCCGGCTTGCCGGGCATTTTTTTGTCTGGCATTTGTCCGTCAGGACACGGGGTGCCGGTTTTTTGCGTCGCATGTGTGATGGCGCGCACACCGCGCTTTTCCGGGTGCGAATGTCTTACAGGCATGTAGGCGTATTCGGCACTTTGTTTTTTCCCTGAGCGCGCTAGAATGCGCGCCGATGGGCGGAGAACTGTATGTGGCAACAGACCCTGATTACCCTGCGGGCCAAGCCCCGGGGCTTTCACCTGGTAACCGACGAGTTGCTTGCCGGCTTGCCTGAATTGAAGGCGTGTCGCGTGGGCCTGTTGCATCTGTGGTTGCAGCATACCTCGGCCTCGTTGACCATCAACGAGAATGCCGATCCGGCGGTTCGTCGTGACTTCGAGCGTTTTTTCAACTCGCTGGTGCCGCAAGGCCGAGCCGGGTTCGAACACAACGACGAAGGCCCGGACGATCTGCCGGCGCACTTCAAGGCCAGTCTCCTGGGTTGCCAGCTGAGTTTGCCGGTCAAGGCCGGCCGCTTGGCGATGGGGACCTGGCAAGGTGTTTATCTGGGCGAGCACCGTGATCATGGCGGTGCTCGTAAAGTCCTCGCCACTTTGCACGGTGATGGGGCATAAGCCACTGGTTATCCGGTGGATGTTGATTTTTTTCCGGCGACCTTCGACAGATGGTGAAGCTGGGCTATAACTAATCTGCTTTTCGCAAGTCATGAGGTAGAACATGAGCGACGATGATCTGGAAAACGACGAACTGGAAGTAGGCGACGAAGACGACACCGAAGAAGGTCTTGAGGCGGCAGCGGAAGACGTTGCTGACGACGACGGTGGCGATGACGTTCCTGTTCCGGCTGCCAAAGGCAAAGCCAAGGCCGCTGTTTCGGTCGATGAGCTGCCAAGTGTTGAAGCCAAGAACAAAGAGCGCGACGCGCTGGCCCGTGCGATGGAGGAATTCCTCGCTAAAGGCGGCAAAGTGCAGGAAGTCGAGGCCAACGTGGTGGCAGATCCACCCAAGAAGCCGGATAACAAGTACGGCAGCCGACCTATCTGAGGTCTGCTTCTGGCTTGCTGGAAAAGCCCGCCGTCGCTGCGGGCTTTTTCATGCCTGAAACAAATTCCTACGGCTCACCGCCTGCCAATATAGGGGAGGCAAGCCCCCTCCCACTTACTGCCAGCTTTTGAGCAGCGGAGGCAGTTCCGTCAGGCTGCGAATCTGCGCATCCGGGAGTTTATCCCCTTCCCAGACCTTGCCTGTCGGGTTGAACCACACGGCACGCAGCCCCGCCTGTTGCGCTCCGGCGATGTCGTCACCGGGATGATCGCCGATATGCACCGCCGCGCTGGCGTCCACCCCGCCCCGTTGCAGCGCTTCCTGAAACAACCGTGCATCCGGCTTGGCGATGCCGATGTCTTCGGCGCGCAACGCGAAGTGGAAGTAGTCCGCCAACCCGACGCGCTGTACGTCAGCGTTACCGTTGGTGATCACGCCCAGCAGGAAGTGTTTGCGCAGCGCTTGCAGCATCGGCTCGGCTTCGGGGAATACGGTGAGCTGGTGGCGCGCATGAATGAACGCTTCAAAGCACACATCGGCCATTTCCGTCGCTTCAGGTTGTGGATAACCGGCCTCTTCAAACGCGTGCATCAGTACGCGGTGGCGCAGCATGCTGATGCGGTGCTTGAGTTCGGGATGGCGTTCCAGCACCTGCTGGCGAAGGCTGGCGAAATGTTCCAGGGGCAGTTCGCCGACCTTGGCGGCATGGGTGGCCAGCCATTCGCGCATCGACGCTTCGGCGCTGATGATGACGGGGACGTTGTCCCAGAGGGTGTCGTCGAGGTCGAAGGTGATCAGCTTGATACTCATGAGTCGCCGCCCTTGATGCGTTTGGCCCGTGGATGGGCGCTGTCGTACACCGTTGCCAGGTGTTGGAAGTCCAGGTGGGTGTAGATCTGTGTCGTCTTGATATCAGAGTGGCCGAGCAGTTCCTGCACCGCGCGCAGGTCTTGGGACGACTCCAGCAAATGGCTGGCAAACGAGTGCCGCAGCATGTGCGGATGCAGGTTCTGCCCCAGCTCGCGCTCGCCGGCCGCCTTGACCCGCAGTTGAATCGCCCGCGGCCCCAGGCGCCGGCCCTGCTGGCTGACGAATACGGCGTCGTCCGCCGGGTTGGTCAGTGCGCGCAGGGGCAGCCACAGTTGCAGCGCTTCCCGGGCCTTCCTGCCCACCGGCAGCACGCGGGTCTTGCTGCCTTTGCCGAGCACTTGCACCAGGCCGTCGGCGAGGTCGAGCTGATCGAGGTTCAGTCCGGTCAGTTCCGACAGGCGCAGGCCCGAAGAATAGAACAGCTCCAGGATCGCCTGGTCGCGATGGGCCAGGAAGTCGTCCTCGACGGCGCCATCGAGCAATTGCAGGGCGCGGTCGGTGTCGAGGGTCTTGGGCAGCCGCCGCTCGCCCTTGGGCGGGGCCAGCCCATTGGCCGGGTCGTGGTCGCACAGGCCTTCGCGGTTGAGGTAGTGATACAGGCCGCGCACCGCCGACAGCAGGCGCGCCAGGCTGCGCGAGGATTGGCCCTGCTGGTGCAGGCGCGCGATCAGGCTGCGCAGGCCCTGGATGTCCAAGGCCTTCCAACTGGGGATCTGCTGCTTTTCGCAGTAGGCCAGGACCTTGTTCAAGTCCCGTCGGTAGGCTTCCAGGGTGTGGGGCGACACCTGGCGCTCGCTGCGCAGGTGTGCGCAGTAAGCGTCCAGTTGCCGTTCCATGGTCAGCGCACCGCGCGCAGGGCGGTGGTGAAGCGCGGTAATACGCGGCCCAGCACTTCGGCGATGTAGGTCAGGAACAACGTGCCCACCGAACTTTTGTAGTGCGCAGGATCACGGCTGGCGATGGCCAGTACCCCATGCAGGCCTTGATGGCTGAGGGCGACCACGGCGGTCGAACCGATCTGCTTGCGCTGCTCGGCGCCAAACAAAAAGTCCAGTTCATGCTCGCGCAAGGTGCCGCTGATGGTCTTGCCTTCGGAAAGCAGGCCGCCGATCGCCGTTTGCGCTTCGCCGCCGCTGACCCAGCGCCCGACCGGCATCGGGTTGTCGCTGAACAGGATCAGGCTGACGAAGGGCACCTGGAAGTCCTGGCGCAGGCTGTCTTCCACGGCGATCACCGTTTCTTCCAGGCTGGTGGCGTCCATCAGCGTCAGAATCAGGCGACGGGTCTTGTCGAACAGGCGGTCGTTATCGCGGGCGACGTCCATCAAGTGCGAGAGTCGATGGCGCATTTCGATGTTGCGCTCGCGCAGGATCTTCATCTGCCGCTCCACCAGCGACACGGTGTCGCCACGCTGGTGGGGAATGCGCAGGGCCGGCAGCAGTTCTTCGTGTTCGACGAAGAAGTCCGGGTTAGCCTCAAGGTACGCCGCGACGGCAGCGGCCTCCAGACTTTCGCTCGGGGATGCTTGTGCGGGTACTTGAGGCTTATCGGTCATTTGCTTGGCTCACTCATAGACGGACCTGTCCTTCGTATACGCGCGTGGCCGGCCCGGTCATCATCACCGGGTGGCCGGGGCCTGCCCATTCGATGGACAAACGTCCGCCGGGCAGGTCGATCAGCAGCGGCGAATCCATCCACCCCTGGCTGATCGCGGCCACGGCAGCGGCGCAAGCACCGGTGCCGCAGGCCTGGGTTTCGCCGGCGCCGCGTTCCCATACGCGCAATTGCGCGCGGGAGCGGTCGATCACCTGCAGGAAGCCCACATTGACCCGTGCCGGAAAGCGCGGGTGATGTTCGATCTTCGGCCCCAGCTCGTGCACCGGCGCATTATTGATGTCGTCGACCCGCAGCACCGCATGGGGGTTGCCCATGGACACCGCCGCCAGTTCGACAGCCTGGCCGTCCACATCGACGGTATAACTGGGGGCCTGCTCGGCAGCCTGGAACGGAATATCCGCCGGCACCAGGCGTGGCGCGCCCATGTTGACGCTGATCTGGCCGTCGCTGCGGACATCCAGCTCGATCACGCCGCTCTTGGTCTCGACGCGAATCTGCCGCTTGGCGGTCAGGCGCTTGTCCAGCACAAAGCGGGCGAAGCAGCGCGCACCGTTGCCGCACTGTTCCACTTCGGAACCGTCGGAGTTGAAGATCCGGTAACGGAAATCCACCTCCGGGTTGCTCGGCGCCTCAACGATCAGCAACTGGTCGAAGCCGATGCCGGTATGACGGTCGCCCCACTGTTTGGCGTGCTTGGGCAGGATGTGCGCGTGCTGGCTGACCAGGTCAAGGACCATGAAGTCATTGCCCAGCCCGTGCATCTTGGTAAAACGCAGCAGCATGGCTTACTCCGGCAGCAGGCTTTCGCCAGCATACAACTCGGCTACCGTCTCGCGGCGACGCACTTCAAACGCTTGATCACCGTCCACCAGCACCTCGGCGGCACGCCCGCGGGTGTTGTAGTTGGAACTCATGACAAACCCGTAGGCACCGGCCGAATGAATGGCCAGCAGGTCGCCTTCTTCCAGGGCCAACTGACGATCCTTGGCCAGGAAGTCGCCGGTTTCGCAGATCGGGCCGACGACGTCATAGGCGCGCGCTGCGCTGTCGCGAGGCGTTACGGCGGTGACATTCATCCAGGCCTGGTACAGCGCCGGGCGGATCAGGTCGTTCATCGCCGCATCGACGATGGCGAAATCCTTGTATTCGGTGTGCTTGAGGTACTCGACCTGGGTCAGCAGCACGCCGGCATTGGCGACGATGTAGCGGCCCGGCTCGAACATCAGCGTCAGGTCGCGGCCTTCCAGGCGTTCGCGCACGGCCTTGATGTAGTCGCCGATCAGCGGCGGCTCTTCATCGCGATACTGCACGCCCACGCCGCCACCGAGGTCGATGTGCTGCAGGTAGATGCCGCACTCGCCGAGGCGGTCGGTCAGCGCCAGCAGACGGTCGAGGGCATCCAGGAACGGCGGCAGGGTGGTCAGTTGCGAGCCGATATGGCAGTCGACACCCAGCACTTCCAGGTTCGGCAATTGGGCAGCGCGGATGTACACGTCCTCGGCGTCGGCAATGGCGATGCCGAACTTGTTCTCTTTCAGGCCGGTGGAAATGTACGGGTGGGTGCCAGCGTCGACGTCCGGGTTGACGCGCAGGGAAATCGGCGCGCGAACGCCCATCTCGGCGGCGACCACTTGCAGGCGCTCCAGCTCGTCGGTGGATTCGACGTTGAAGCAATGCACGCCGACTTCCAGGGCACGGCGCATGTCTTCGCGGCTCTTGCCGACGCCAGAGAAGACGATCTTGTCAGCCTGGCCGCCAGCCGCCAGGACACGTTCCAGCTCGCCGCGGGAGACGATGTCGAAACCGGCGCCCAGACGCGCCAGGACATTGAGCACGCCCAGGTTGGAGTTGGCCTTGACCGCGTAGCACACCAGGTGCGGCACGCCGTTCAACGGGTCGGTGAAAGAGCGATATTGGGCTTCGATATGCGCGCGCGAGTACACATAGGTCGGGGTGCCAAAGCGCTCGGCAATTGCGGACAGCGCCACGCCTTCCGCGAACAGCTCGCCGTTCCGGTAGTTAAAAGCGTCCATGGAGTTCCCTTAGTAAGTGTCGTGCTTATGCGCTTTGGCAGGCTTTTGCGACGATTGCGCCTGTTCATTCGGGTCTTTGCTGTCATCGGGCAGATACAGCGGGCCTTTTTGACCACAGGCACTAACGAGGCAAGCGACCGCGACGAGCGCAGCAAGGGAAGAGATCAGGCGCTTCATGGCGAAATCCTTGAATATGCATTAATTGCGCCCGAGTATACCGACCACCCGCCAGCTTGCCTATGCGCCGGAATACCCGTCCGGCGGGGGTTTGCCGACATAACTGCGAAGCTGGCTACGCTAGTCAGGGATATTTCTTACCGCCATCGGTAATGAACTCGGTATCCTTTGCAATCGGCGGAGCGCGTCCGTATCGTGCGGCGCTTGAGCAAAACCAGACACTTTTGAGGTTGCCGCAATGAGTTTGACCGAAGCCCGTTTTCACGACCTGGTGGATTCGACCCAGAACGCGCTGGAAGATATTTTCGACGACAGCGGCCTGGATGTGGACCTGGAAAGCTCGGCCGGGGTGCTGACCGTCAAGTTCGAGAACGGCACTCAACTGATCTTCAGTCGCCAGGAACCGCTGCGCCAACTGTGGCTGGCGGCACGTTCCGGTGGTTTTCACTTCGATTACAACGAAGAAGACCGCAATTGGCAGTGCGATACCAGCGATGAGCTGCTCAGCGAAATGCTCGCGCGGCTGGTTCAGGAACAAGCCGGCGTCGAGCTCGGCTTCGATGAGCTGAACCCCGACGAGAATTGATGGTGAGCCAGCCTGCAATCGTGCGTCCGCCCAAGCCGTTGTTCAGTAATGTCAGCCCGGCGGTGCCATCACCTTGTATCAGTTTGTGTCGGCTGGACGAGGCAAAAGTCTGCCTTGGCTGCTTTCGCCATGTGGAAGACATCCGTGAATGGCGCTCCGCCGATGATCAGCGGCGACGCGTGATCGTGGCCCAGGCCGAGCGGCGCAAAGTCGGGCCTTGAGCCCGTCTTGTTTATTTGCGGTGCTGTGGTAGTGTCCGGGTACACCTCAACTCATCGAGGTCCGTGAGAACCCCGCCTTTTCCTGGCGGGGTTTTGCTTTTTTGTGCAGAAAAAAGGAGTCTGCCTGAATCATGACCGCACCTTCCATCATTCTTACCCGTCTCGACGTGCAGCGTCTTGAGCAACTGATCGACCGTGTCGGCGAGAATTCGCCAGGTGTAGAAGCCCTGCAGCACGAACTCGACCGCGCCGAAGAAGTGGTTGGCCACGATGAAGTGCCTGCAAGCGTCGTGACCATGAACTCCAGCGTGCATTGCCGCGAGCAAGGCAGCGGCAAGGACTATCACCTGACCCTGGTTTACCCCAAGGATGCGAATGCCGACGCGGGCAAGATTTCGATCCTGGCGCCGGTGGGCAGCGCGTTGCTCGGCCTGAAAGTGGGCCAGCACATCGACTGGCCGGCACCCGGCGGCAAGACCCTCAAGCTCGAACTGCTCAGTGTTGAAGGCCAGCCCAAAGACGGCGGCGCCTTCTCGCTTTAAATCTGTTTCAGCGCGTCATTGAGCGCCTGTTCCAGCTCGGCCTTGTAACGCAGGTACAGATTGCTCGGGCTTTGTACGTCGCCGAGCAGGCCCGAGAGATCCAGATCAGTGATATAGCAGCGGTAGCGCTCGGTTTCGCGGCGCTGCCCGACGATCTCCCGGGCGACCACTGCAAACAGCTGGTCGCCAAACTCCAGTTCGGAAAACTCCCGCTGATTGCAGTACAGGGTGATCCCCACCTGGCCCGGCGCCGCCTTGCCGATAATCGCCTGCACGTCATAAAACGGCTTGTTGGCCGGGTTTTGCGGGGCCGGCCGAGGCTCGATACCGCGTGCGCGATTGCTGCCCGACGGCAACAGTTGGTAATACAAGGTTTGCACCGCGCCCAGCGGTTCTTGCGGGTCCAGGGGCGACAGCGCGTCCCGGCGATAGATGATCGACTGCAGAAAACGCTGCAACGGCGCCAGCAGGCTCTGTTCATCATGGAACGGCAAGCGTTGCTGCCAGAGCGCGTTGAACTCATCCAGCACATACAGCTCGGCGAAGCCTTCGTTGACCCGGTAAAACACCTGCACGCATTCGGCCATGCCCATCGGCAGCAGCAGCGCCAGGTCGTGGTCTTCCAGGGCCATGGCGTCCAGGTGCAACGGGCTGTAGCTGGCCAGTTCTTCGCTGAGGTAGGCGATCAGCGCGTCCTGGGTCGCCAGTGAGACGTGGGTGGCCTGGCCGGGCATCAGCTCCATCACGTGATAGTGCTGCTGCACCTGCAGCAAGTAGCGATGGTTGCCCTGGCCCAGCAGCAGGTTCTGCGCGGTGTCGAAGATTTCTTCCACGCGCTGGGCAATGAACTGTGCGCGGTTGTGGCAGAAGCAGCGCACCCGCAGGCGTGGCAGGTGGTCCGACGGCAACTGGTTGAGGTAGTCGCGCAGGCAGTCGAGCAGGGCATGGGGGCCGTCGTAGCGGCTGACCATCACCTCGTTCCAGCTGTTGAGCGTGACCTGGTCGAGGGTCAGCACCAGGTTTTCGCGCACGCCAGCGTAACTCAGGGAGTCGGTGCGCTCGGTGGTCATCAGGATGTTCAGGTCGCGATGGTGCTTGAGCGGGTCGACGCCGACGTTGATCAGCAACAGCACTTCTTCCGGCACCGCCGAGCGCAGCAGGCGCTCTTCATCGACGCTGGCCAGGGGCAGGGCGATGGTCTGTTGCAGGCTGCCCAGCAGGTTGAACAGTTCGAATTCGGTCATGTCGCTGACGCCTGGGTGCAGCGCCAGGCGCGTGCTGCTGTCGATCACGCCGTTGCGGTGGCACCAGGTGAGCATTTCCAGCAGGTCGCGGCTGCGCTTGATCGGCGCGAAGTGCTCCGATTCCAGGGCGGTGAGGTTGCCGTTGTACAGGCCCCAATGATGCTGGCCCGGTTCCTTGCGGTTGGCCGATTGCACCAGGGTCAGGGTGTCTTCGGCCAGGTCCGGGGCGATGCCGGGGTTGATGAATTCGACCTTGCCGGCCTTGCGTTCAAACGCCGCGTACAAGCGACGGCCAAGCACATTGAGGTCGCGCTTGTTGATCAGGCTGACGGTCTGTTCGGTGCGGGCGAACTGGGTCAGGAAGCGATAGCTGTAGTTCAGCTCATTGACCAGGGCGCGGCGCTCGGAGGCGACCTGGCGTACTTTCCATTGGCTGCGGCTGTCGAGCAGCGCCAGTTGACGCTGGTCCCAACCCCATTCATGGGCCAGGCGTTCCAGCAACAGGCGCTGCCAGCCGACGGTGCGCTGGCCGGCGCTGAGCTTGCGGTTGACCTTCAAGTACAGCGCGCGCCGTACCAGTTCCAGGCGTTCCGGCTCGTTGCGCGCGTTGAGGTATTCCTCGATGCGCCGGTAGACCACGACGTAAGGGTCCAGCTCGTCCAGGTCCATCCGGTTGGCGAACACCGCCCGTTTGAAGCGCAGGCTCAGGCACTGCACGTTCGGGTGCTCGCTGGCGTAGACCTCGGTCAACAGCAGCTTGAGCAGCGACTTGTAGGGCGATTCGATGCCCTTGAACAATTGCCACAGCCCGGCGCCAATGAACTCGCCGGGCGGGATGCGCGCCAGGTGGCCGAGGTCGAGGGTTTCATCGGCACGGATAAAGCGTTTGGAAATCAGCGTGTGGGTGAACTCGGCGTAGCGCACTTCTTCATACACCGGCACCAGCCACCAGATCGGTGTGCGGCCGGCGAGCCAGATAGCGGTGCGATAGAACTCATCCAGCAACAGATAATGCTGGGTGGTGCCGCAGTCGTCGGAGCTCAGTTGCGTGTCGCGTTCGCCCAAGACAAACCGGCTCGGCTCGATCAGGAAGAAGTGCGCCTCGGCGCCCATGCTCTGGGCCCAGGCTTCCAGTAACTGGCATTTCTTGCGCAGCTCGACCAGTTCGTTGTCGCTCAGGTCGGGGGCGTGGCATACCCACACGTCCATGTCGCTCTGGTCGGCTTGGGCCAGTGTGCCGAGGCTGCCCATCAGGAACAGGCCATGGATCGGCTGCGGCGGGTTGCCGTGGCGTGGTTTGTAGGAGAACGAACGGGTCAGGCGTTGGGCTTCGTTCAGGGCCTGCGCGTCGGGTTCGAAATTCGACAGCCCGGCCGGGGTGCTGCCCGACACGTAACCGGGCAACAGCGGGTGATTGACGTGGAAAAACAGCGGCAGCAGGGTCAATACGCTTTGCTGGCGTGGCGTCAGCCCTTCGAGGGCCCGGGCCATGCGCCCTGCGTTAAGCGCCATGAACCGCGCGCGCAGTTGGGCCAGCACCTTGCGGTCGATGCCTTCGTCCAGGTCGGGGCGGATCTCATGGGTGCGGGTCATGTCGAACTCGGCGGCGCGCAAGGCCCGACATGGGCGGCCGTGTAGGAGTTTACATTCAGAAGCGTAGGAGGTTTAGAGGGGAAACGGTTTTTGGCGTCAGAATTTTATCCGGTTCGCGGCAATGCCCTCGGAATCCGCCGCGGCGGACTCCATGGGCAGTATCCGGAATCAGGCAGCTTCTTTGGTTGCGGCGGTGGTCAGGATGGTCAGCAGGGTTTGGGCTTGTTCTGCAGCGTCCCGGCCAAGGCTGGTCAGGTAACCGCCGTCCGGTTGGTCGATCAGTTTTTTCTCGAACAGGCGTTTGGCGGCGGCGATAGCAGTCGGTGCGGCAGTCTGATGGACTTTCAGACCTTCCTGGGAGCTGTCCAGGTTGAAGAGTGCAAGGATTTCCAGTTCGGCAACCAACTCAGGGGTATACGACATAGGGACTCCAGACTTTCTAAGAATTTGTTAGAGGCTAGCAGGCCCTAAGGTGAACGTACTTTGGCGGGCTGTCCAGTGGGAAACTCGCGGCTGTTGATATGGCGCAGTGTTGTGGCGAGGAAGCAGGCTTCCCGGCCACACGGGCGCTCGCTTCAGGCGTTTTCAGGCGGCAACTCGGGCAGTGCGCGCAAGGCGGATTCATACCATTGGGTATCGAAGGCGCGGTCTTCGTCGAGCATCTTGTCGATTTCCACCGCCAGCACATGGGCCATCATGTTCAAAATCACTTCGCGCTCGTAACCCACCAGCGTCAGCTTGTTGAACGTGGCCTTGGCGGCGGGCGGATTGTCGCTTTCGATCTGGTTTTCGATGGCCTGGGTCAGCGTGCTTTCGGTGAACGCTTCTTCGTCGTTGTCGATATCGGTCGGCTCGCTCATGGCAGGCTCCTCAAGAAAAGGGCGCCAGTCTACCCCCATTCAGGCAGGTGATGCTGCTAGCCAGGTTGGTCGGGCGGATCTATAACTCATGCAGCCAACCCCGCACATGGCCTGGAGGCTTTGCGATGCTCAAGCTCTACGGATTTTCGGTCAGCAATTACTACAACATGGTCAAGCTGGCGCTCTTGGAGAAAGGCCTGGCATTCGAAGAGGTGCCTTTTTTTGCCGGGCAAACACCCGCCGCCCTGGCGATCAGTCCGCGGGGCAAGGTGCCGGTGCTGGGTGTCAAACAGGGCTTTATCAACGAAACCAGCGTGATCCTCGAATACATCGAGCAAACCCAGGAGGGCCCCTCGCTGCTGCCGGCCGAACCGTTTCAGCGCGCTCAGGTGCTGACATTGTGCCGGGAAATCGAGCTGTACATCGAGCTGCCCGCCCGTGCGTGTTTCGCCGAAGCGTATTTCGGCATGCCGGTGCCGGAGGCGATCAAGGACAAAGCCCGGGCCGAGTTGCTGCTGGGGGTGGGGACGTTAGGTCGGCACGGCAAGTTCGCGCCTTACGTAGCGGGGGAGAGCTTTACGATTGCCGATCTGTATTTCATGTACAGCCTGAACCTCGCCTGCGGCGTGGCCGAGAAGCTGTTCGGCCTGGACCTGTTGGCTGAATTGCCGACGGCCAAGGCATTGCTGGAGCGTTTGCACGCCATGCCTAACGCCCTGAAGGTGGCGGCGGACAGGGAAGCGGCGATGCCGGCGTTCATGGCGATGGTGGCGGCGAAGAAGTGATCAATGTGGGAGGGAGCAAGCCCCCTCCCACATTTTCGACCTAGCGGCTGGCGAGCAGGACCTGACCGCGCACGACGGCGGCCTTGACCTGGGCCGGCGCGGTACCGCCCACGTGGTTGCGCGCATTCACCGAACCTTCCAGGGTCAGCACGGCAAACACGTCCTGCTCGATCTGGTCGCTGAACTGGCGCAGTTCTTCCAGGCTCATTTCCGCCAGGTCCTTGCCGCTTTCCACGCCGTACTTCACGGCATGGCCGACGATTTCGTGGCAGTCGCGGAACGGCAGGCCACGGCGCACAAGGTAGTCCGCCAGGTCGGTTGCGGTGGAGAACCCACGTAGCGCCGCTTCACGCATGATCGCGTGCTTGGGCTTGATCGCCGGGATCATGTCGGCAAAGGCACGCAGCGAATCGCGCAGGGTGTCGGCGGCGTCGAACAGCGGTTCCTTGTCTTCCTGGTTGTCCTTGTTGTAGGCCAGGGGTTGGCCTTTCATCAGGGTCAGCAGGCCCATCAGCGCGCCGAATACGCGGCCGCTCTTGCCACGTACCAGCTCCGGCACGTCGGGGTTTTTCTTTTGCGGCATGATCGAGCTGCCGGTGCAGAAGCGGTCGGGCAGGTCGATGAACTGGAATTGCGCGCTGGTCCATAGCACCAGTTCTTCGGAGAAGCGCGACAGGTGCATCATCGCGATACTGGCGGCGGCGCAGAATTCGATGGCGAAGTCGCGGTCCGACACGCCGTCCAGGGAGTTGCCGCCCACGGCGTCAAAACCCAGCAGTTGTGCGGTGTACTCGCGGTCGATCGGGTAGGTGGTGCCCGCCAGCGCGGCGCTGCCCAACGGCATGCGGTTGGCGCGCTTGCGGCAGTCCACCAGGCGCTCGTAGTCGCGGCTGAGCATTTCGAACCAGGCCAGCAGGTGGTGGCCGAAGGTTACCGGTTGTGCGGTCTGCAGATGGGTGAAGCCGGGCATGATGGTGTCCGATTCACGCTCGGCCTGTTCCAGCAACCCTTTTTGCAGGCGGGTGATTTCGGCCAGGATCAGGTCGATTTCGTCACGCAGCCACAGGCGGATATCGGTGGCCACCTGGTCGTTACGGCTGCGCCCGGTGTGCAGTTTCTTGCCGGTCACGCCGATGCGATCGGTGAGGCGGGCTTCGATGTTCATGTGCACGTCTTCCAGGTCGACGCGCCAGTCGAACGTGCCGGCTTCGATCTCGCCACGGATGGTGGTCAGGCCGTCGATGATGCTGTCGCGCTCGGCGTCGGTCAGCACGCCGACCTTGGCCAGCATCGTGGCGTGGGCGATCGAGCCCATGATGTCGTGGCGGTACAGGCGCTGGTCGAAGGTGACGGAGGCGGTGAAGCGGGCGACGAAGGCGTCGACGGGTTCACTGAAGCGGCCGCCCCAGGACTGGTTGGTCTTGTCGGTGCTCATGGATTCGCTCGTGATCTGCTTAAAAGAGGCGTGGAGGTGTGCCGACGATAATAACAGGGTTGCCCGTGGAGGCGGTGCTGCGGGTGGTCGGCATTTTATTTGTGCCAAGCATGGCTAAGTGCCTTGCCGCCGACCGCGTCCGGGAAGAGACTGGGCAGAGGTGCTTATTGAAACGATATTTGACGAATGAGCAATGTCGTCTCGGCGAGCGTCTACAGTTGGACTGAGTAGTGTGTGAATGCACCAAAGTCAGGTGATGCGGTCATAACCCTGACTACCATTAAACAAGGGGGGTATTCGGATTGTGTATCAGCAAACCCTACGACGATGCCCAAGGGCGGCAGGTTTTGGGCGCTATTGAACAGGTCCGGATAAATATGAGTGCCACTCTCAGGGCACTTTTTGCCGCTCGCGCTAGTCTTAGCGTGGATCGCTGTGACGCAAGTCACCGCACCTGTCTACGCTATCCTTGTGCGAGACTCACGCAGGAATCCAGCGCAATATGAATGTCCTGATCGTTGATGACGAACCCCAAGCCCGCGAGCGACTGAGCCGTCTGCTCAGCGAACTCGAGGGTTATACAGTCCTTGAACCGAGCGCCAGCACGGGTGAGGAGGCGTTGACGTTGATCGACAGCCTCAAGCCGGATGTGGTGCTGCTCGACATCCGCATGCCGGGCCTGGATGGCCTGCAAGTCGCCGCCCGCCTGAGCGAGCGCGAATCGCCGCCGGCCGTGGTGTTGTGTGCCGCCGAGGAAGAATTCCCTGCCGAAACCCTGGAAGCCAGCGGTGTCAGCTTCCTGGCCAAGCCGGTGACTGCCGAGGTGTTGCTCAAGGCGTTGAAAAAAGCCGAGCGCCCCAATCGCGTCCAGCTCGCCGCCCTGACCCAGCCCGCCGCCCAGAGCGGTAACGGGCCGCGCAGCCATATCAGCGCGCGCACCCGTAAGGGTATCGAACTGATCCCGCTGAGCCAGGTGATCTACTTCATCGCCGATCACAAGTACGTGACCCTGCGTCACGAGTCTGGCGAAGTGCTGCTCGATGAGCCGCTCAAGGCCCTTGAGGATGAATTCGGCGACCGTTTCGTGCGTATCCACCGCAACGCGCTGGTGGCCCGCGAGCGCATCGAGCGCCTGCAACGCACGCCCCTGGGGCACTTTCAGTTGTTCCTGAAAGGGCTTAACGGCGATGCTTTGATCGTCAGCCGCCGCCATGTCGCCGGCGTGCGCAAGATGATGCAGCAGCTTTAGTCCAAGGGCTGCAGCGCGCTTTATCGTCGTGATCCCGGTGCGCTGTGGCCAGGGAGGCCCCGCACTTGCTGATTCAAATCAAAGCGAATTTGCCTGAGCTGTTATTATCTGCCGTATCTATTCAGTACGGATTGATCCATGTCCTCTCGCGAAATCCGCATCGCCACCCGTAAAAGCGCCCTGGCCTTGTGGCAGGCCGAATACGTCAAAGCACGTCTCGAGCAGGCCCACCCTGGGCTCCAGGTATCCCTGGTGCCCATGGTCAGTCGCGGCGACAAGCTGCTCGACTCGCCGCTGTCGAAGATCGGCGGCAAGGGTTTGTTCGTCAAGGAACTGGAAACCGCGCTGCTGGAAAACGAAGCCGACATCGCCGTGCATTCGATGAAAGACGTGCCCATGGACTTCCCCGAAGGCCTGGGCCTGTTTTGCATCTGCGAGCGCGAAGACCCGCGCGATGCCTTTGTGTCCAATACCTACGCGTCCCTGGATGAGCTGCCGTTGGGCAGCATCGTCGGCACTTCCAGCCTGCGTCGTCAGGCCCAGTTGCTGACGCGTCGCCCGGATCTGCAGATCCGCTTCCTGCGCGGCAACGTCAACACGCGTCTGGCCAAGCTCGATGCCGGTGAATATGACGCGATCATCCTCGCGGCGGCCGGTTTGATCCGGCTCGGCTTCGAGGACCGCATCACCTCGGTCATCAGCGTCGAAGACAGCTTGCCTGCCGGCGGGCAGGGCGCAGTGGGCATCGAATGTCGCACCGCCGACAGTGAAATCCACGCCTTGCTCAAACCGCTCGACCACCACGACACCGACGTCCGTGTCACCGCCGAACGCGCCCTGAACAAACACCTCAATGGTGGCTGCCAGGTGCCGATCGCCTGCTACGCCGTGCTCGAAGGCGAAAACCTGTGGTTGCGTGGCCTGGTGGGCGACCCGGAAGGCGGCAACTTGATCACCGCGCAAGTGCGCGGGCCGCAGCGTGATGCGACGGCGCTGGGGATCCAGGTCGCCGAAGAGCTGCTGGACCAGGGCGCCGGTGCCATCCTGCAAAAAGTCTACGGCGAGGCCGGCCCGCAGTGACCGATTGGCGTGTGCTGCTGACGCGGCCTGCCGAGGAGTCTGCGCTGTTGGCGGCGTCGTTGTCCGATGTCGGGATTTTCAGCAGCAGCCTGCCGTTGCTGCAGATCGAAGCCTTGCCGGTCACGCCTGAGCAGCAGGCGGTCTGGGCTGACCTGGGCCGCTATTGCGCGGTAATTGTGGTCAGCAAACCGGCGGCGCGCCTTGGCGTGCAACGCCTGGAGCGACACTGGCCGCGGTTGCCGTGGTTCAGCGTGGGTGCCGCCACCGCCCAGGTACTGGCCGATCAGGGCCTGGACGTTCATTATCCGCCCAGCGGCGACGACAGCGAGGCCTTGCTGGCCTTGCCCGCCTTGCGCGAGGCCATTGCGCGCACCGATGCGCGGGTGCTGATCCTGCGCGGCGAGGGCGGGCGAGAGCTGCTGGCGGAGCGTTTGCGCGAGCAAGGTGCTAGTGTCGACTATCTGGAGTTGTATCGCCGTTTCCTTCCGGCCTACGACCCGGGTGTACTGATGCAGCGCATCCAGTTGGAACGCTTGAACGGCCTGGTGGTCAGCAGTGGGCAGGGTTTTTTGCACCTGCAGGCCCTGGCCGGTTCGGATTGGCCACAGGTGGCCCGGCTGCCGTTGTTCGTGCCCAGCCCGCGAGTCTATGAGATGGCGCGGGCGGCTGGCGCAGAAAAAGTTGTGGATTGTCGCGGCGCGAGTGCCGCGGCTTTGTTAGTGGCGTTACGGAGCCATTCCGTTCCCACTCTCTGATACGCAAAGGATGGATACGTGAGCGAAACAGCCTTGCCTAAAGATGAAGCTCAGCCCGCGCTCGATGCGCCGGGCCAGACACCGGTCACTGCGCCGCGCCGTGGCAATGGCCTGGCAATCGTCGCCTTGCTGCTGGGTGCTGCGGGCGTTGCCGCCGGCGGGTGGGGGATCTGGCAGGTCCGCACCCTGCAAGCCAGCAACCAGCAACAGCTGAGCCAGGTAAAGAGCCTCGACGACCAGTCCCAGACCCTCAAGCAAAGCCAGCAACAGTTGGCTGCACGCCTGGCGCAATTGCCGGGCGCGGACGAGCTGGAGGAGCGCCGCCGCTTGCTGGCCCAGTTGCAGGGCGACCAGCAGCGTTTGGGCCAGCGCCTGGAAACCGTGCTCGGGGCCAGCCGCAAGGACTGGCGCCTGGCAGAAGCCGAACACTTGATTCGTCTGGCGAGCCTGCGCTTGTCTGCCCTGCAGGACATCAACAGTGCGCAGTCGCTGGTCCAGGGCGCCGACGAGATTCTTCGCGAGCAGAGCGATCCGGGTTCCTACGCCGCGCGCGAGCAATTGGCCAAGAGCCTTGCCGCGTTGCGCAGTACCGAACAACCGGACCGTACCGGGCTCTACCTGCAATTGGCGGCCTTGCGCGATCAAGTCGTGCAACTGGCGGCGATTGCGCCGGAGTACCAGCTTCAGGAGCCGACATCCCATGGGCGTCCGACCACCGATACGGAAAACCGCTTGAGCCAATGGTGGGAGCAGCTCTCGCGTTACTTCCGCATCGACTTCAACCCCGATGACAACATTCGCCCACTGCTCGCCGGCCAAGGCCTGAACCAGGTTCGCCTGGCCCTGAGCCTGGCCCTCGAGCAGGCGCAATGGGCTGCGCTCAATGGCGAGGCGGCGGTGTACAGCCGTTCGCTGGGTGAAGCGCGCAGCGTGTTGCAGGACAACTTCAACCAGGACAACCCGCAGAGCAAAGCGATGCTCGCGCGTATCGCCGAGCTTGAGCCCAAGGCCGTCTCGGTCGTGACTCCGGACCTGGCCGCCAGCCTGGCCGCCGTGCAGGCATACCTTGAACGTCGTCACTTGCCTGCCGAAGAAGCCAAAGCTTCGGCCGGCACGCCGGCGAGCCAGGAGTAGAGCCGATGAAGCGTTTCTATGTGATCCTGGTGCTGGCGATCGCGGTCGCCCTGGCGCTGGCCGTGGGCATTTCGAAACACACCGGCTACGTGTTGATTACCTATCCCCATCTGCTGCATTACGAGTCGAGCCTGTGGGCTACCCTGGTGGCGGTATTTGTCATCGGCCTGGCGATCTACCTGATTCGTGTGCTGTTGAGCCTGTTGAGCACCTCGGGCGGCGTGGTCAACCCATGGTCGCGGCGTAACCGCAGCCGTCGCGTGCAGATCGCGATCGAGCACGGCCAGATGGACCTCGCCGAAGGCCGCTGGGCCAGTGCCGAACGTCACCTGCATCGTGCCGCCGAAGCCGAACGCCAGCCGCTGCTGTATTACCTTGGCGCGGCCCGGGCGGCAAACGAGCAAGGGCGATATGAAGAGTGCGACGGCCTGCTGGAGCGCGCCCTCGAGCGACAGCCCCAGGCCGAACTGGCGATTGCCTTGAGCCATGCGCAATTGCAGACGGACCGTGGCGACACCGACGGCGCGCTGACCACCTTGCAGGCCATGCACGAGCGTCATCCGCATAACGCCCAGGTGCTGCGCCAGTTGCAACGCTTGCATCAGCAGCGGGGCGATTGGTCGTCGGTGATTCGTCTGTTGCCTGAGCTGCGCAAGGACAAAGTATTGCCGGCCGGCGAATTGGCCGAACTGGAGCGCCGCGCCTGGGGTGAAAACCTGAGCCTGGCCGCCCAGCGTGAAGAGCAGGGCGAAGCGGGGTTGCAGGCGCTTGAGCGCGCCTGGCAGCAACTGACGTCCGCCCAGCGCCAGGAGCCGCCGTTGGTGCTGGCCTACGCCGAGCAACTGCGCCAGCTGGGCGCCGATGCCAAGGCCGAAGAGGTGCTGCGCGGCGCGCTCAAGCGTGCGTATGACAGCCACCTGATCCGCCTGTATGGCCTGTTGCGCGGCAGTGACCCGGCCCGTCAGTTGAAGTTTGCCGAAGGCTGGCTCAAGGATCATCCCGGTGATGCCAGCTTGCTGTTGACCCTCGGGCGCCTGTGCCTGCAAAACAGTCTGTGGGGCAAGGCGCGGGACTATCTGGAAAGCAGCCTGCAGGTGCAGCGTAACCCCGAGGCGTGTGCCGAACTGGCACGCCTGCTGGCCCAGTTGGGTGACACCGAGCGCAGCAACCAGCTGTTCCAGGAAGGCCTGGGCCTGCTGGACAACCGTCTGCTCGCCTCACCGTTGCCCGCGCCGGTGCGGGGTTGAAGCAGGAACAGGTACGAGGGTTGGCTCGGATGCATCCGACAGCCAACCCTTGGGTTCTGTGTAAAGACTCGATTTAACTGGGTTCGTAATACATTCCTACGTTGCGTCAGGTTATGTCCTCCAAGCTCTGGCGGGATGTCCCTACGTTTTAACGGAATCGTCTGCTCTAACGCGTATTGAAAGGGGTCAGGCCTTTCCTCTACCGTAACGGCCTATCTCTCGCGGTACGGATAAACAATGTCTTTGGCCCCCTCACGCTCCTTGTTTTTCCTGGCGTTCATGGCCGGTGCGCTGACGTTGGGTGCGTCTTTCTACCTGGAATATGGCGCGCTGCTGCGGCCCTGCTTTCTGTGCCAGGTTCAGCGGCTATTCCTCGCCACCTTTACGTTGATCAACCTGGTCGCGGCTGTTCATAACCCCAAGCGCTACGGCATCTATGGGTACGGGTTGGTGAGCATGGGCTGTGCCACGCTAGGCGCAATTACCGCGGTGCGCCAGGTGTTGCTGCAGAACACTGCGTCTGATCAGGCTGGCGATTGTTGGCCCAGTTTGCAGTACATGCTCGAAAACCTGTCGTTCTCGCAGGCGCTGCGCTCGATCTTCAACGGTACCGTCGACTGCGTGGAAATCACCTGGACCCTGTTCGATTTGAGCCTCCCGGAGTGGAGTCTGTTGTTTTTCGTGGCGATGTTGATCCTGGGTTTCATGCAGTTTTCACGGCTGATATTCAGCCAACGCTTGCGCCTGTCGACACGCTGAAAAGTGGTCGCAAGTTGTAGGACGGGATTAAACACTTGTATGAACTTTCTCTCCTGCGTACCTTGAAGCCATAGTCATGCGGGCATAATCTGGCCCGCATGCGTTATTGAAACCGTTGTCAGATGCGGCTTTGTCCGGCTGCCGCTTTATCTTTGAAGTATTGCGCGGGCACACAGCGGCAGCGCCCCCTATAGGGAAGAGAGATCATCATGCTGGAAAGTTGTCAGAATGCTCAGGAACGCTGGGGTGGGGTGCACAAGCTGATCGACAGCTGGTTGAAGGCACGCCACGAACTGGTTCGGGCGTTTGATGCTCTCGGCGAGAAGCCCGAAGCATTAGCGATGAATCGCAAGCCGCTGCAGGCGTTTTGCGGTGTCTTGGTGGACTACGTGTCTGCCGGTCATTTCGGCGTCTACGAACAGTTGACCAAGGAGGCGGAAGCCTTCGACGATCAGCGTGGTCTTGAATTGGCCGAGACCCTCTACCCACGCATCGATGTGATCACCGAGAAGCTGCTGGCGTTCAATGACCTGTGTGATGCCGGCAAGTGTGTTGCCGAGAAATTCAAAGAGCTGGGCGGCCTGCTCCATGAGCGTTTCGAGTTGGAGGATTGCCTGATCGAAGTGCTGCACAATGCTCACCGGGATGTGGCTGTCGCCCCGGCCTGACCGTTGCTGATGAGATAAAAAAACGGTGCGTATGACGCGCCGTTTTTTATTGGATCAATGCCGGGTGCCGAGCAATTCGATCTCGAATACCAGAGGCGTGTAAGGCGGGATCAACGTGCCAGCACCGTCGGCGCCATAGGCCTGCGCCGATGGAATCACCAGGCGCCACTTCGCGCCCACCGGCATCTGTTGCAGCGCACTGCTCCAGCCGCTGATCACACTGTCCAGACGAAACCATTGCGCCTGGGTGCTTTGATCGAACACCGTCCCATCGGGCAATCGCCCCACGTATTTCACCTGAACCTCATCACTGGCCAACGGCTTGTTGCCGCTGCCGGGCGTGAGTTCCGTGAGCAGAACGCCATCGGCCAATTCGCGCACGCCGCTCGCGGCTTTTTCCTGGGTCAAAAACTGCTGTTCGGCCGTCAGTGCTTTTTCACTTTGCGGTACCTGAGCATCGGCTTCGTCCTGCGCTTCATGCTGCGCCAGGAGTTGTTCGATGCGCGCGTTATCCAGTGCCAGCGGTTTACCTTGATAGGCTTGCTTGAGACCCTCGATCAACGCCTGGATCTGCAGGTCGGGGACTTCCTGGCGCAGCCGCTCACCGAGGCTGGCGCCCAGGCTGTACGCGAGGTCGTGCGCGTCCGGGGCAGTGGTTTTGGATGACGCTGGCTCGCTTGCATTGGCCACGGAAATCGCCAAACCAAGCGCAAGAAAAAGGTAACGCGACATGGGTCTTCTCCAGCCGAAAGTGCGACGGATTATGCCAGTGTGAGAGGGTAAAAAGTGGCGTGGTTTTTCGTTATATCGATAAGATTTTTCGCACGGTGCAACGCAAGGCAAACGATACTGTCAACATGCCCTAGCGGCGGTAAGAGCAGAGGGCTAGTATGAGCCGCACCCACGTCAGCCAGGAGGTAAACCATGTCGGCCAAACAGAAGCCTGTAAATACCCCGTTGCACTTACTCCAACAACTCTCGGGCAGTCTGCTCGAACATTTGGAAAGCGCGTGTTCCCAAGCCTTGGCTGATGCAGAAAAACTGCTCGCCAAGTTGGAAAAGCAACGCGGTAAAGCGCAAGAAAAACTGCATAAGTCCCGCACCAAATTGCAAGACGCCGCCACTGCCGGCAAAGCCAAGGCTCAAGCCAAAGCCAAAGACGCAGTCAAAGAACTTGAGGACCTGCTGGACGCCCTCAAGGATCGCCAAGCCGAAACCCGCACCTACATTTCCCAACTCAAAAAAGATGCTCAAGAAAGCCTGAAACTGGCCCAGGGCGTTGGTCGTGTGAAGGAAGCTGTATCGAAAGTGCTGGGCGCTCGTACACCGGCAAAAGCCGTTGCCGCCAAAGCGCCGGCTAAGGCCGCCGCCAAGCCAGCTGCCAAGACTGTTGCTGCAAAACCAGCTGCCAAGCCAGTTGCCAAGACCGCTGCTGCAAAACCGGCCGCCAAGCCAGCTGCCAAAACGGCTGCTGCAAAACCAGCCGCCAAGCCAGTGGCTAAAGCCGTTGTTGCCAAACCAGCCGCCAAGCCAGCCGCTAAAGCCGCTGCTGTAAAACCGGCTGCCAAGCCAGCTGCCAAAACGGCCGCTGCCAAACCAGCCGCCAAGCCAGTGGCTAAAGCCGCTGCTGCAAAACCGGCCGCCAAGCCAGTTGCCAAAACTGCTGCTGCAAAACCAGCTGCCAAGCCAGTGGCTAAAGCCGCTGCTGCCAAACCAGCTGCCAAGCCAGTGGTTAAAGCCGCTGCTGCCAAACCAGCTGCCAAGCCAGTGGTTAAAGCCGCTGCTGCCAAACCAGCTGCCAAGCCAGTGGTTAAAGCCGCTGCTGCAAAACCAGCCGCCAAGCCAGTGGCTAAAGCTGCTGCTGCAAAACCAGCACCGGCCAAGCCAGCCACCCCGGCAGCATCGGTTGCTACCCCAGCAGCGCCAAGCGCATCGACCAGCACCCCTGCGTCGGTCGCGCCAAGCAACAGCACTCCAACCAGCGCTTCCTAAGTGCCGGTGACTGCGACGCGCAGCTGCTGCAGCGCGTCGTGGTCAAGGTTGGCGGCTCCCTCAGCCGCCAGGCCTTCCAACCATCGTTGACCCATCGCCTCGCCTGTCAGCCATGTCGTTGCCAGCGCTTCCAGGCGCGCCAGCAACTCGCGTTCCGCGTCCAGCTCCAGGGCTTTGACCCGCTCCCGTAACGCCGCCAAGGGCGCATCCTGCTGCGCCACGGCCCGCCATTGCCGGCGTACCTGTCGCAACGGTTCAACCACCTGCGATTGCCAGGGCTCGGCGATTTGCCTCAGCGCCAGCGCGCGTTCACGCGTCAGCGCCACGCCCCGCTGTTCCAGCCACGCCCCGCAGAGCAACAGGCACACATCCGCGCCTTGTTCCTGCACGCGCAGGCACGCAGCCTCGACGCCCGGGCGGGCGTAAGTCGAGAGGGCAAAGCTCCATAGGTCAGCGCACATATTCACACCCAAGCCAGCGGCCAACGAAGCTGGTAGACTCCGCCGCCATTATGATCCGACTTCAAAGCCTAACATTACAGCGTGGCCCGCAACGTCTTCTCGAAGACGCCGAGCTGACCCTGCACGCCGGTCACAAAGCCGGCCTGATCGGTGCCAATGGCGCCGGCAAATCCACGTTGTTCGCCCTGTTGCTGGGTGAGTTGACCCCGGACTCCGGGGACTGCTTGCTGCCGGCCGACTGGCGCATCGCCCATATGCGCCAGGAGATCGACACCCTGGACCGCATCGCGATCGACTACGTGCTCGATGGCGACCTGCGTCTGCGCCAGGTGCAACACGACCTGGCCGCGGCCGAGAAAGCCCAGGACGGCGCCGCTCAAGCCCGCCTGCACGCGGAACTGGACAGCGCCGACGGCTACACCGCCGACGCCCGTGCGCGCAAGATGCTCGCCGGCCTTGGCTTTACCAACGAACAGATGGACCGCCCGGTCGCCGACTTCTCTGGCGGCTGGCGCATGCGCCTGAACCTGGCCCAGGCACTGATGTGCCCCTCGGACCTGTTACTGCTCGACGAACCGACCAACCACTTGGACCTCGATGCGATCCTGTGGCTGGAGGATTTCCTCAAGAGCTACCAGGGCACCTTGCTGCTGATTTCCCACGACCGGGATTTCCTCGACGCCGTGGTCGACAACATCGCTCACGTCGAACAGAAGAAAATCACCCTCTACCGTGGCGGCTACACCGCGTTCGAACGCGCCCGCGCCGAACGCCTGGCCCAGCAACAGCAGGCGTTCGAGAAGCAGCAGGCGCAGCGCGCGCACATGGAAAGCTACATCGCCCGGTTCAAGGCCCAGGCCACCAAGGCCCGGCAGGCCCAGAGCCGGATCAAGGCGCTGGAGCGCATGGAAGAACTGTCGGCGGCCCACGTCGATTCGCCTTTCGATTTCGTGTTCCGCGAGTCGGTGAAGATCTCCAGCCCGTTGCTCGACCTGTCCGATGCCCGCCTGGGCTATGGCGAGAAAACCATCCTCGAGAAGGTCAAGCTGCAACTCACGCCGGGTGCGCGCATTGGCCTGCTCGGGCCGAACGGCGCGGGCAAGTCGACGCTGATCAAGAACCTGTCGGGCGAGCTGCAACCCCTGGCCGGGCGCCTGACCCGTGGCGAGAACCTGGTGGTCGGCTACTTCGCCCAGCATCAGTTGGACTCCCTGGACGCCAAGGCCAGCCCGTTGCTGCACCTGCAGCGCCTGGCGCCGACCGAACGCGAGCAGCCCCTGCGCGACTTCCTCGGCGGCTTCGACTTCCGTGGTGCGCGCATCGATGAGCCGGTGCTGAATTTCTCCGGCGGCGAAAAAGCCCGCCTGGCCCTGGCGTTGATCGCCTGGGACCGGCCGAACCTGTTGCTGCTCGACGAACCGACCAACCACCTCGACCTGGAAATGCGCCTGGCGCTGACCATGGCCTTGCAGGAGTTCAGCGGTGCGGTACTGGTGGTTTCTCACGATCGCCACTTGCTCAAGAGCACCACCGACAACTTCCTGCTGGTGGCCGACGGCAAAGTCGAAGAGTTCGACGGCGACCTCGACGACTACGCGCGCTGGCTGACGGAATACCGCCTGCGCAACGCGCCGACCAGCAACACCCCGGTCAACCCGGACAAAACCGACAAGAAGGCCCAGCGCCAGGCCGCCGCCGCCCTGCGCCAGCAGTTGGCGCCGCACAAGCGCGAAGCCGACAAGTTGGAAGCGGAGTTGGGCAAGGTCCACGAGCGCCTGGCCAAGATCGAAACCAGCCTGGGCGACAGTGCCGTGTACGAAGCCGCGCGCAAGGATGAACTGCGCGATCTGCTGGCCGAGCAGGCCAAGCTCAAGGTCCGTGAAGGGCAGTTGGAGGAAAGCTGGATGGAAGCCCTCGAACTGCTCGAAAGCCTGCAAGCGGAGCTGGAGGCGCTGTCCTGATGGACGCGCTGCAACTGCCGCTGCCGGCGCAATGGGTCGCCCCCGTGTGGATCGGCGTGCAAATCCTGCTGATCCTGCTGGCCGGCTACCTGACACAGCGGTTTGTCGCCAAAGGCCTGACCCGCCTCGGCGAGCACTACCCCTTCCCGCCGCAGCTGTTGATGCCGCTGCGTGGCGGCTTGCGCTGGCTGATCATGGGCAGTGCGCTGATCTTCGTGCTGGAGCGCCTGGGCGTGTCCGCCACGGTGTTGTGGACCGCGTTGTCGGGGTTTGTCGCGGTGGCGGCGGTGGCGTTTTTCGCCATGTGGTCGGTGTTGTCCAACCTGTTGTGCGCGATCCTGATCTTCACCGTCGGGCCGTTCCGCCTCGGTGATGTGGTCGAGCTGGTGGACACCGTCGACAAGCCCGGCGTCAAAGGCCGGGTAGTGGCGATCAACCTGCTTTACACCACGCTGATCGAAGTGGAAGAGGCGGGGACCGGCGGCGTGACGGTGCAGGTGCCCAATAGCCTGTTCTTCCAACGCTCGGTGCGCCGCTGGCGCGACAGTGCTGTCCTCCCGGGCCAGCGCTAGCGTTCACATCTTGCAAAAAACTATAGCCAGCCTTCGGTCGGCAGCGTTAGCTTAAGGCACAACCGCAAACTCGCTGCTGAGGTGTGCAATGGCACTCGACACATGGCTGGCTTTTTTCCTCGCTAGTTGGATCATTTCCCTTTCTCCTGGCGCAGGCGCCATCGCCTCGATGTCCAGTGGCTTGCAATACGGTTTCCTGCGCGGTTACTGGAACGCCATCGGCCTGCAAATCGGCCTGGCGATGCAGATCGCCGTGGTCGCCGGCGGGTTGGGAGCCATTCTGGCGGCGTCGTCCACCGCGTTCTATGCGATCAAATGGTTTGGCGTGGCGTACCTGGTGTACCTGGCCGTCAAGCAATGGCGCGCGTTGCCCATGGACATGACCGATGACGCTGCAGTACGGCCGATCGGCAAGCCGATGGCGATGATGTTCCGTGGCTTTCTGGTCAACGCCAGCAACCCCAAAGCGTTGGTGTTCATGCTCGCGGTGCTGCCGCAGTTCGTGAACCCGCAGGCGCCGCTGCTGATCCAATACCTGATCCTCGGCGCGACGATGATCAGCGTCGATATGATCGTGATGGCGGGCTATACCGGCCTGGCGTCGAAAGTCTTGCGCCTGTTGCGCACGCCCAAGCAGCAAAAACGCATGAACCGCACGTTTGCCGGGTTGTTCGTGGGGGCTGCGGGCTTCCTCGCCAGCTTGCATCGTGCGACGGCTTGAACCCGGACCGGGCTGAATAAACCGGATCGACAATGTGGGAGCGGGCTTGCTCGCGATAGTGGAGTGTCAGTCACCGAGTCAGTCGGCTGACCCACTGCTATCGCGAGCAAGCCCGCTCCCACATTGTTTTTGCGTTGCCTGTGCGCGTTGGGGGCAGCGCAGAATCGTCGGGCGTGGCGTCATTGCTACAGCTCAATCTGCTCTGTTACTCAAAATACAAATCACTTACACCTTGAGTCAAATCTCATAAAGCTCAACAATGTGTTACTTCGTATTTCCCTTTGAGATTCGTTCATGACTGCCCCCTTCCGTTTTCTCGCCTGGCTGCTATTGCCGGCGTTGATGTCGTGCAGCTTCAATCTGTTGGCCGCGCCTGCCGAGGGCGCCACGAAAGCCCTGCATTTGCTGGACTACATCGGCGCGGACTATCCGCCGACGGTAGCGGCGGGCAAGGTCGTCGATGAATCGGAATACCGTGAGCAGGTGGAATTTCTGGGGGTATTGCAGGGCCTGGTGGCTGAGCTGCCGTCCAAGCCCGAGCGCGCGGAATTGGTCAAAGGGGTCGATGAATTGGTCGCGGCCGTGACCGCTCGTCAGGATGGTGCCAGCGTGGCCCGCCAGTCCCGACAGTTGGGCGCCAAGCTGGCGGCGGCGTATGAAGTCAGCCAGGCCCCGGCGATTACGCCCGACCCGACTCGCGGCGCACCACTGTATGCCCAGCACTGCTCGGTCTGCCACGGCACGGCCGGCGCCGGTGATGGCCCGGCGGGCGTCGACATGACGCCGCCGCCAGCGAACCTGCAGAACGCGGAGCGCCTGGACCGCCTGAGCCTCTATGCGATCTACAACACGCTGGGCCTGGGTGTCGAAGGCACGGACATGCCGTCCTTCGCCGACCAACTGGACGACCGCCAGCGCTGGGACCTGGCCACCTACATCGCCGGCTTCACGGCCGACCCGGCTGCCGCGAAGAGCGCGCAACCGTTCAACCTCGCCGACCTGGCCCGCCAGACCCCCAATGAAGTGTTGGCCGCCAACGGCCCGGCCGCTGCTGCGACGTTCCGCGCCCAGCGTGCCCAGCCGCCGCAGGTCAAGCGCGGCCCGGCGCAGTTGCTCGACTACACCGCCGCGACCCTCGACAAGAGCCTTGCGGCGTTCCGCAGCGGTGACCATGAGCAAGCCTACGACCTGTCGGTAGCGGCGTATCTGGAAGGGTTCGAGCTGGTGGAAAGCTCCCTGGACAACGTCAACGCCAACGTGCGCAAAGACACCGAGAAGGCCCTGATGGCCTATCGGCAGTCGTTGCAGGACGGCTTGCCGCTCGAACAGGTGCAGCAGCGCCTGGACGCCGCCAAGGGCAAGCTCACCGAATCTGCCGGCTTGTTGGGTGGCGATGGCCTGAGCTGGTCGTTGAGCTTTATCTCAGGCTTGCTGATCCTGCTGCGCGAAGGTCTGGAAGCGATCCTGGTGCTGGCGGCGGTCCTCGCCTTCCTGCGTAACACCGGCCAGGAATCGGCGGTGCGCGGCGTCCATGTCGGCTGGGGCCTGGCCTTGTTGGCCGGCTTGGCCACCTGGGCGTTGGCCGCCTATGTGATCGATGTGAGCGGCGCCCAGCGCGAATTGCTCGAAGGTTGCACGGCGTTGTTTGCCAGTGTGATGGTGCTGTGGCTCGGCGTGTGGATGCATGACCGGCGCCACGCAGCGGCCTGGCAGGACTACATCAAGAGCAGCCTGGTGGGCGGCGGTGGCCGTTTCGGCTTCGCGCTGCTGGCGTTCTTCTCGGTGTACCGCGAGCTGTTCGAAGTGATCCTGTTCTATGAAACCCTGTGGTTGCAAGCCGGCCCGGCCGGGCACAACGCCGTGCTGGGGGGTGGCGCCACGGCGCTGGTGCTGTTGGTGGGCCTGGCGTGGGTGATCCTGCGCGGTTCGGCGAAGCTGCCATTGGCGCTGTTCTTCGGGATCAACGCGGCGCTGCTGTGTGCGTTGTCGGTGGTGTTCGCCGGGCACGGCGTGAAGGCGTTGCAGGAAGCCGGCATCTTCGGCACGCGGCCGGTGGCGTTCTTTGACTTCGACTGGCTGGGTATCCACGCCGATGCCTACTCGCTGAGTGCGCAGGTGGTGGCGATCCTGGCGATTATGGTGATGTATGGCCGCAGTCGGATCGCCGACAAGCGCCGGCTGGCGGCATAAGCATGCGCGTGTGGATCGACGCCGATGCTTGCCCGCGCGCGGCCAAGGACCAGGTGGTGAAGTTCGCCCTCAAGCGTCAGTTCGAGGTGGTGCTGGTGGCCGGGCAGAGCCAGATCAAGCCGGCCTTTGCCTGCGTTAAGCTGATCGTGGTGCCCAGCGGCCCGGACGCGGCGGATGACTACCTGGTGGAGCACGCGGTGCCCGGTGAGCTGGTGATCTGCAGCGACGTGCCCCTGGCTGACCGCCTGGTGAAGAACGGCGTGACGGCTCTCGACCCGCGCGGCAAGGAATTCAGCCCGCAGAACATGAGTGAGCGGCTGGCGGTGCGTAACCTGTTCACCGATCTGCGCGAGCAAGGCCAGATGGGCGGTGGTCCACCGCCCCATGGGGAAAAGGACAAGCAAGCGTTCGCCAACGCACTCGACCGCCTGCTCACACGCTTGATGCGGGCCGGTTAGTCGTTTTCGTGGGTCAGCTCCAGCACCCGATCCACCAGCTTGTTGATGCCTGACGCGACTTCGCTGATGTTCTTGCCGAGCATATAGGCGGGAGTGCTGACCAGCTTGCGCGCGGTGTCTTCCACGATATCGTCCACCGCGCATGCCTGGTGGTGGGCGCCCATCTTGTCCAGCGCGGCGGCGGTGTCGGCATCGTTGCCGATGGTGCAGGTCACTCCCGGGCCATAGATCTTCGCGGCCAGGGCCGGCGAGATGCAGATCAGTCCCAGCGGCTTGCCCGCTTCGACAAAGGCTTCGGCCAGCGCCAATACCTGCGGGTTGAGGCTGCAACCGGCGCCTGCGCTGGCAAAGTTCGACAGGTTCTTCGCCGCGCCAAACCCGCCAGGCACGATCAGCGCGTCGAAATCCTCGGCGTTGGCTTCACGAATGTCTTTCACGTCGCCCCGGGCAATGCGGGCGGACTCCACCAGCACATTGCGCGACTCGGGCATTTCTTCGCCCGTGAGGTGGTTGATCACGTGCAACTGTGCGATGTCGGGTGCAAAGCATTGGACCTGAGCGCCGCGCTGATCCAGGCGCAGCAGGGTGATCACGCTTTCGTGGATTTCTGCACCGTCGTACACGCCACAGCCGGAAAGGATCACTGCAATCTTTTTGCTCATGGGCATTTCTCCTGATTCATGGCGTTAAATGTCTACTAATTTGTCATCTGTTGCCAATGGGAACTCTCGCCGCAGCCCCTAATCTTGATGCAATAAAAACAGACCGGACTAGCCCATGGACTTCGTGCCTTACGCGGTACCGTTTTTCATCGCCTTGATCGTGGTTGAACTGCTCGTAGACCGTTGGCGCGGCGCGCGCAATTATCGGGTGGCGGATGCCATCAACAGCCTCAGCACTGGCGTGCTGTCCACCACCACCGGGCTGCTGACCAAGGGCGTGGGATTGCTGACCTACGCATTCGCCCTCAAGCACCTGGCGCTGATCGAGCTGTCGGCCGAGAGCGTCTGGACCTGGGTGTTCGCCTTTGTGTTCTACGACTTCTGCTATTACTGGCTGCATCGCTGCGGTCACGAGCGCAATATCCTGTGGGCCGCGCATTCGGTGCATCACCAGAGCGAGGACTACAACCTCACCACCGCCTTGCGCCAGACCAGCACCGGCTTTCTGCTGAGCTGGATCTTCTATCTGCCTCTGGCCGTGCTCGGCGTGCCGCTGGTGGTGTTCATCAGCGTAGCTTCGCTCAACCTGCTGTATCAATTCTGGGTCCACACCCGCCATGTGCCCAAGCTCGGCTGGTTCGAGTGGTTCTTCGTCACCCCGTCCAATCATCGGGCCCACCATGCACAGAACGCTCTCTACATGGATCGCAACTACGGCGGGGTGTTCATTATTTGGGACCGGCTGTTTGGCTCGTTTCAGGAAGAAGACGAAAACGAGCCGGTGATCTTTGGCGTCACCACCCCCTTGGCCAGTTGGAACCCGCTGTGGGCCAACCTGCAGTTCTATGCGCAGTTGTGGAGTGACGCGCGGCGCACGCAAAGCCGTTGGGACAAGCTGCGCATCTGGTTCATGCGTACCGGCTGGCGGCCGGCCGACGTGAAGGCCAACTACCCGTTGACCAAGCCGGACTTGAGCCAGTTCCGCAAATTCGAGGTGCCGCTGGATACGCGGCAACAGGTGTACGTCGCCCTGCAATTCGCGGTGTATGTGGGGTTTGGCAGTTATCTGATGAACGTCGGCGAAGGGCTGCCCACGGCGGCGTTGGTGCTGGGCTGGAGTGCAATGGCGTTGGGCCTGTTCAGCCTGGGCGTCGCCCTGGAGAACCGCCCGTGGGCGTTGAAGGCGGAACTGGTGCGCCTGGGCCTGAATGTGCCGTTGGTATGGCTGGCGCCGCTGGTCGGGCTTTGGCCGGCCAGCCACCTGGGCTGGCCGGGTCTGTTGAGCTACAGCTTGCTGAGCCTGATTGGCCTCTACTGCTGCCGAGGCCGGCTTACTCGACTGGCGTCTTAGGCGGCTCGGCCGGGCTGGTCTCACTCAATTGTGCGGCCGCCAGTCGGGCCTTGGCGTCGGCACAGGCTTGACGGGCGATGCGCGCGTTCTTGAACCGCCGCCGCAGCCAGAGAACCAGGCCCAGCAGTAACAACGCACCCAGCACCCACAGCTCGTACTTCTTGATGCTACCCAGCATGCCTTCCAGCACCGCGCCGAAATGGTACGCCGCCGCGCCGAGTGCCGCCGCCCAGACCGCCGCGCCAATGCCGTTGAGTAACAGGTAGCGCAAGGGCGGATAGCCGGACAGGCCAATCGCCACGGGCATCACCGTGCGCAATCCGTAGACAAAGCGGAAGCTCAACACCCAGATATCCGGGTGCTTGCGGATATGTTCCAGGGCTTTGTCGCCCATCAATTGCCAGCGCGGTTTACGTGCCAACAGTTTGCGGCCGTGCTTGCGCCCCATGTAATACCAAAGCTGGTCGCCGGCGTAGCTGCCAAAAAAAGCAACGACCACCACCAGGTTGATATCCATGTACCCACGGAACGCCAGGAAGCCTGCGAGAACGAGTATGGTCTCGCCTTCGAAGAACGTCCCGAGGAAGAGGGCAAAGTAGCCGAAGTCATGCAGAAATTGTTGAAGCATGGTCTGGGTGCTGGCGAAATGAACGCGCAGCCTACGCCTTCGCGATCATTCGTGAAAGTATCGAGATGTGTCACGAAGTGAACAATTCCTACAGAAACGCCGAATGCGACTACAGGTCGCATCGTTAAGCACAACTGTCATACCTTCGTCATAATGGCCGCTTATAACTGCAACACTCGCCCGTAAACGCGGGCTCAGGAGTCTGTCGTGAGCTTTACCCCTGCCAATCGCCTGTTTCCCGCGACCCGTCTGCGTCGCAACCGTCGTGATGATTTTTCTCGCCGTCTGGTCCGTGAAAACGTACTGACCACGAATGATCTGATCCTGCCGGTCTTTGTGCTGGACGGGGAAAACCGTCGGGAAGCCGTGGCGTCGATGCCGGGTGTCGAGCGCTTGACCATTGATTTGCTGCTGGAAGAGGCGGCGAACTGGGTCGAGTTGGGGATTCCGGCGCTGGCGCTGTTCCCTGTCACGCCTGCTGAACTCAAGTCCCTCGATGCAGCCGAAGCCTGGAACCCGCAAGGGATCGCCCAGCGCGCCACCCGTGCGTTGCGTGAGCGCTTCCCGGAATTGGGGGTGATCACCGATGTGGCCCTGGACCCGTTCACCACCCACGGGCAGGATGGCATCCTGGATGAAGACGGCTACGTGCAGAACGACATCACCGTCGACGCGCTGGTCAAGCAAGCCTTGTCTCATGCCGCCGCCGGGGCCCAGGTGGTCGCGCCGTCGGACATGATGGACGGCCGCATCCAGGCGATCCGCGAAGCCCTGGAGCTGGCCGGCCACGTCAATGTGCGGATCATGGCCTACTCGGCCAAATACGCCAGTGCCTACTATGGTCCGTTCCGCGATGCGGTGGGCTCGGCCCTGAACCTGGGCAAGGCCAACAAAGCCTCGTACCAGATGGACCCGGCCAACAGCCATGAAGCCCTGCACGAAGTGGCCGCCGACCTGGCCGAAGGCGCCGACATGGTGATGGTCAAGCCCGGGATGCCTTACCTGGACATCCTTTATCGGGTCAAAGAGGAATTCAAGGTGCCGACCTTTGTCTATCAGGTCAGCGGTGAATACGCCATGCACATGGCCGCGATCCAGAATGGTTGGTTGAGTGAAGGGGTGATCCTCGAATCCCTGACAGCCTTTAAACGTGCTGGCGCTGATGGCATTCTGACCTACTTCGCCGCCCGCGCTGCCCAATTGCTTAGAGAGCAACAATAGCCCTCACAGGAACACTCGATGAATACCGAAGGACTCTCAGAAGTTGCCGTAAAAGACGCCCACCCGGTGGTCGAATCCGTCGCCGAGACCCCGCCGGTGCCGGAGCCGGCGCCGCCGGTGGTGGTCGCCGAAGCGCCGGCCCCGGCGCCAGCGCCTGCCGTGGTGACCAACCTGGATGACAGCAGCCTGTACATTCACCGTGAGTTGTCACAACTGCAATTCAACATCCGCGTGCTGGAACAGGCGCTGGATGAGTCCTATCCGTTGCTGGAACGCCTGAAATTCCTGCTGATTTTCTCCAGCAACCTGGACGAGTTCTTCGAGATCCGCGTCGCCGGCCTCAAGAAGCAGATCACCTTCGCCCGTGAACAAGCCGGCGCCGATGGCCTGCAACCGCATCAAGCCCTGGCGCGCATCAGCGAACTGGTACACGGGCATGTGGATCGCCAATACGCGATCCTCAACGACATCCTGCTGCCGGAACTGGAAAAACATCAGGTCCGCTTCATCCGTCGTCGCCACTGGACCACCAAGATCAAGACCTGGGTGCGTCGCTACTTCCGCGACGAGATCGCGCCGATCATCACGCCGATCGGTCTCGACCCGACTCACCCGTTCCCGTTGCTGGTCAACAAGAGCCTGAACTTCATCGTTGAGCTTGAAGGTATCGACGCCTTCGGTCGCGATTCCGGCCTGGCGATCATCCCGGCACCGCGTCTGCTGCCACGGATCATCAAGGTACCGGAAGAGGTGGGGGGCGCTGGCGATAACTATGTATTCCTGTCGTCGATGATCCACGCGCACGCCGATGACCTGTTCCAGGGCATGAAGGTCAAGGGCTGCTACCAGTTCCGCCTGACCCGTAACGCCGACCTGGCGCTGGACTCCGAAGACGTCGAAGACTTGGCCCGCGCCCTGCGTGGCGAGCTGTTCTCGCGGCGCTACGGCGATGCGGTGCGTCTGGAAGTGGCCGACACCTGCCCGAAACATCTGTCGGACTACCTGCTCAAGCAGTTCAACCTCGGCGAGAGCGAGCTGTACCAGGTCAACGGCCCGGTCAACTTGACGCGTCTGTTCAGCATCACCGGCCTGGACAGCCACCCGGAGCTGCAATACACGCCGTTCACGCCGCAGATCCCGAAACTGCTGCAAAACAGCGAAAACATTTTCAGCGTGGTCAGCAAGCAGGACATCCTGTTGCTGCACCCGTTCGAGTCCTTCACCCCGGTGGTCGACCTGTTGCGCCAGGCCGCCAAGGACCCGCATGTACTCGCCGTGCGCCAGACCCTGTACCGCAGCGGCGCCAACTCGGAGATCGTCGACGCCCTGGTGGACGCTGCGCGTAACGGCAAGGAAGTCACCGCGGTGATCGAACTGCGCGCGCGCTTCGACGAAGAGTCCAACCTGCAACTGGCCAGCCGCCTGCAAGCGGCCGGCGCGGTGGTGATCTACGGTGTGGTCGGGTTCAAGACCCACGCCAAGATGATGCTGATCCTGCGCCGCGAAGCCGGTGAGATCGTGCGTTACGCGCACTTGGGCACCGGCAACTATCACGCCGGTAACGCCAAACTCTACACCGACTACAGCCTGCTGACCTCCGACGACGCCTTGTGTGAAGACGTCGGCAAGTTGTTCAGCCAGTTGATCGGCATGGGTAAGACGTTGCGCATGAAGAAGCTGCTGCATGCGCCGTTCACCCTGAAGAAGGGCATGCTCGACATGATCGCCCGCGAGACCCAGTTCGCGCTCGACGGCAAACCGGCGCACATCATCGCCAAGTTCAACTCGCTGACCGATCCGAAGATCATCCGCGCGCTGTACAAGGCCAGCCAGTCCGGCGTGCGTATCGACCTGGTGGTACGCGGCATGTGCTGCCTGCGGCCGGGCATCGCCGGGGTCTCGCACAACATCCATGTGCGCTCGATCATCGGGCGGTTCCTGGAGCACACGCGGGTGTTCTACTTCCTCAACGGCGGGGAGGAGCAGATGTACCTCTCCAGCGCCGACTGGATGGAGCGCAACCTCGACAAGCGTGTGGAGACGTGCTTCCCGGTGGAAGGCAAGAAGCTGATCATGCGGGTCAAGAAAGAGCTGGAAAGTTATCTCACCGATAACACTCACAGCTGGAGCCTGCAGTCGGACGGCCGCTACGTGCGCAACACGCCGACCGGCAACCAGAACCCGCGCAGCGCCCAGGCCACCTTGCTGGAAAGGCTGGGTAGCCCGATTCTCGCAGTGAATTAACCGACCTAATGTGGGAGGGGGCTTGCCCCCGATGGCGATGGTTCAGTCAAAGTACCAAGTGACTGACACACCGCCATCGGGGGCAAGTCGAATCGTCGCACCGCCCCTCCCACATGTATTTTCGGTGTTCTTTAGCGCACGTTCAGGCTGAACCCCACCCGCGTCAGCCACTCCGCTTCCTGGGCGAAGTCCGCCTGGGTCAGCTGGTTTTCCTCCAGCCAGCCTTCCGGGAACACCACGTCGAGGCTGTCGCCGCTGGCGCGCAGGGTCACCTGGGGCATTTCCTGGGTGCCACGGATGTGGTGGAACAGGATCGCAAAGCGCAGCAGCACGCACAGGCGGATCAGCTTGATGCCTTCGTCACCGAATTCGGCGAACTTGTCCTTGGGGATATTGCGGCGATGGCCGCGTACCAGCAGCGCGAGCATCTGCTGGTCTTCCCGGGAGAAACCAGCCAGGTCGGAGTGCTCGATCAGGTAGGCGCCGTGCTTGTGGTAATGGTAGTGGGCGATATCCAGGCCCACTTCATGCACCTTGGCCGCCCAGCCCAGCAGTTCGCGCCATACACCGTCTTCCAGGTCCCAGTCCGCGGCCACCTGGTCGAAGGCATGCAGGGCTTTGCGTTCCACGCGGGCCGCTTGTTCCAGATCGGCGTGATAGCGCTCCATCAACGAGCTGAGGGTGCGCTCACGCACGTCCTCATGGTGATGACGGCCGAGCAGGTCGTAAAGCACGCCTTCGCGCAGGGCGCCGTCGCAGTGGTCCATGCGTTGCAGTTCGAGGGCGTCGAAGATCGCTTCGAGAATCGCCAGGCCCGCCGGGAAAATCGTGCGGCGGTCGGGCTTGATGCCATCGAAGTCGATTTTTTCGGCATCTCCCAGCTTGAACAGCTTGCGCTTGAGCCACGCCAGGCCTTCGGCGTTGACCTCGCCGGTGCCATGGCCGCCGGCTTTCAAGGCCAGGCCGATGGCACGGATGGTGCCGGACGAGCCGATCGCTTCATCCCACGACAGGCGATGCAGGGCGTGCTCGATGCTCATGATCTCCAGCCGCGCCGCCGTGTAGGCCTGGGCATAACGCGCCGGGGTGATCTTGCCGTCCTTGAAATAACGCTGGGTATAGCTGACGCAGCCCATCTGCAGGCTTTCGCGCAGCAGCGGCTCGAAGCGCTGGCCGATGATGAATTCGGTGCTGCCGCCGCCGATGTCCGCCACCAGGCGCTTGCCGGGGGTGTCGGCCAGGGTGTGGGACACGCCGAGGTAGATCAGGCGCGCTTCTTCGCGTCCGGAGATGACTTCCACCGGGTGCCCGAGGATCTCCTCGGCGCGGCGGATGAATTCGCCCCGGTTACGGGCTTCGCGCAACGCGTTGGTGCCGACGATTCGCACAGCACCCGGGGGCATGCCGTTGATCAACTGGGCAAACCGCTTGAGGCAATCGAGCCCGCGCTGCATGGATTCTTCATTGAGCTGGCGCGCGTCGTCGATTCCGGCAGCCAGTTGGACTTTTTCGCCTAGCCGCTCAAGGATGCGGATTTCGCCGTTCTGGGCCTTGGCCACGACCATATGAAAGCTGTTGGAGCCCAGGTCGATGGCGGCGATCAGGGACAGATTCTTGGCTTGGGATTGCGGCATGGTTAGAGGGTCTCGGTCGATAACCTGACCATCGTGCCACGATCGACCGCTGGAGCCAACGCGTAGCGCTCCGGTAATTTTCCTAAGGGTGTCTGCGAGGAATTCTTGTGGGAAATGTAGGGTGGGTTTCTAAATATCCACTGAATGAGGTTTTAGTTTTGTAGGAGTTTTTAACTAGTTGTTGTTGTAAAGCTTTTTATGATTTTCCCTACAGAGTGCTTGTTGATGTTCCATTGGTTTTTTTGTTTAGGACTACCTCGCGGTCGGGTAAAGGCGACTCTTTGTTTTTACGGCTCCCACACTAACTGATGTGTTATCTGATTCTTTAATGAAGTGCCAAAGCGACAGACTGTCACCCGGCAATATTGCCTGGGTGTTATTTATTTATAGTCGTGCAGGTCCGGAGAAATAAGCCGTTTGGCGCTGGACTTGCCAAGAGATAAATAAAGAACGCCTGATAACTTTCAGTGACAGGTCGAATATGAAAAAAATTGTTGGATTGACTCTCGGTCTCGCTTGCCTGGCTGCGGCCATCAGTGCTAACGCATCCACCAGTGCCGAACTGGTCGTCAGGGGCACGATCAAACCCGCTGCCTGCAACCTGAGCATGACTGGCGGCGGCATTATCAATTACGGCGATATTCCTTCGGGCCAACTCTCCCAGACGGCGTTCAACCCGCTTCGGGAAATGACCACGCCCCTGTCCGTCAATTGCGGCACCGGCAGCGCTCCGTTCGGGCTGACATTCACCGACCTGCAGGCCGGCAGCAGGGTAACGGGCATCCTCAGTGCCCTTGGCGCAGGCTATACCGAGGTGCATAACTTCGGCTTGGGTTCGGTCGCTGGCAAAAATACCGGTGGCTATGCGGTTACGCTCAGGGACCTCAGGTCGCCGAGCAAAACGCTGACGGCTATTACACGTGTCGGCGAAGGCGCGGCCTGGCAGAGCAGTGATGGCAAAGTCGCGAAATCGCCTAACCAATCTTCGTGGCGCAGTGGCACTTCGCTCATTCCGGCCGAACTCTCTCAACTGACCGGGACTATTGCAGTACGGGCCGTGATCAACAAAGGCCAAGACTTGAACCTGGCTCGCGACGTTACTCTTGATGGTCGCGCAACGCTTACTTTGGTTTACCTCTAAGCGGCTGAAATACAGCCGATCAAAGAACGCACGCGTTCTGATCGGCTGTTTTCATGTGGGTGCTTGGCTATCAATTGCCAACTTCATGGTCTGCGGGGAACACTGAGTGCGTAGTCTTTCAGTAATAAATAATCTGCTGTTGTTGTGTGCAAGTGTGTGTCTGTGTTTTACCGGCATTGTATTGGCGGACGGAATGTTGCCGGAAACCTCGGTTGTGGTTCTTTATGAGGAACAAGGCGAGGCCACGATAAATATCAAGAACACCGATTCGGGGCCGGCGCTGCTTCATTCAGTCGTACTGAACGTGCCCGAAGACGTAGAGCCCCTATTGATTGTCACGCCGCCTATTGCGCGTGTGGAACCCGGTGAAACCCAGTTGGTGCGTTTCATCAGCACCTTGGAAGCACCGCTGAAGACCCAGCGCTTGAAGCGTGTGTCCTTCGAGGGTATTCCGCAGGCGCGTGCCGCAGGGGGTGCGACCATCGGTATCACCCTTCGGCAGAATCTGCCGCTGATCCTGCACCCCAAAGGCTTGCCTCAACATCACACGCCCTGGGAGCTGCTGAAGTGGCGGCGGGCAGGAGAGAGGCTCGCTGTTCACAACGACAGTGCTTATGTGGTGCGCCTGGCGCCGGAGGTGCAGTTGCTGCCCCAACGGGTTCTGGCGACGTTGCCGCGTGCTTACATTTTGCCGGGGGAGGCGTTGACGGCGAAGGTTGACGGAACATTGGACGGCTTGGCCGAAGTCGAGATCCAGCCCGCCACGGTTTATGGGTTTTCGGTGGACAGTTACCGCGCCCCGATCAGTACCGATGGGGGTTGAGCGGCTTATGAAAAACCTGTCGAGTAATACGCCTGCGGTTTCCATCCGGTCTCGCCGCCCCACGCTGCTCATCGGGTTTGCGACCCTGTGGAGCTTGCCCGGCCTGGCTCCAGCGCTCGAGTTGGGCGAGGGTTTCGACCTCGCGGCACTGACCACCCACGGTATTGACCCGAAGGTCTCCGACTACTTCCGCAGTGCGGCGCGTTTTCGCGAAGGCGTCCAGGTGGTGGGGCTGCGGGTCAACGGGAACCCGCTCGGGTCAGTCGATGCGCGGTTCGACGCACAGGGGCAATTGTGTTTCACCCCGGGCTTGCTCGAGAAAGCCGGGTTGGTGCAGCCCCGCGCCGTTGTCCGCAAAGGCGCGTCACCGGACCAGGCCTGCCATGACTTTCTGGGCGCCTTCCCGACGACGATGGTTCGGCTCCGGCCCGGCATCGATGAGGTGGCACTGGTGGTGCCGACCCAGTCATTGCGTGAACCCCAGTGGGAGGCCGGGGACTTTGCCCAGGGTGGCGCAGCGGCGATGTTCAACTATGACGTGCTGGGTTTCGATAACCGTTCGCGCAGTGAGTCCAGCCGGTTCGTGTCGGCCTACACCGAAGCAGGCTTCAACCTGGGCGACTGGATTGTCCGCAGCCGCCAATTCTATGTGTCCGACAATGGCGACGCGCGCACCGAACACCTGTACGCCTTCGCCCAGCGGGATCTGGCCGCGCTGCGATCGACGTTCCAGGTGGGCCAGCTCTCCAGCAACAATCCGCTGTTTGGCGGCATCCAGTTGTCCGGTGTGCAGTTTTCCCCCGATGGCCAGTCGCGGGTGCCGGCGGGCGGCAATAATGCGGTGGTCGAGGGGCTGGCCCAGAGTCAATCGCGGATTGAAGTGCGCCAGTCCGGCGTGCTGATCCATAGCACGCTGGTGCCCGAAGGCCCCTTCCGGCTGACCGGGTTGCCTTTGCTCAATGGCACCAGCGACCTCGAAGTCAGCGTGATCGATGTACGCGGCGCCAAGCGCAGTTTCGTGGTGCCGGCGGCTTCGTTCGCGGGGGCAGCCCCGGCGGCGCCCGGCTACTATTTTTCGCTCGGCAAGGTGCGCGAAAACAACGACGCGCAGGCGCCGTCGCCGGTGGTCGCCATGGGCAGCGGCACCTGGGGCCTGGGGCGTGATTCGTCGGCGGGGTTTGGCTTATTGAGCACCGATGAATACTGGTCGGCAGGCGGCACCCTGAGCAGCGTCTTTTTCCAACGGGTTGCGGTTGGCGCTCGCCACAATGTGTCCCGAGACGGCCGTAACGCGGTGTCGGGTTCGCGTAGCAGCGTGTCCGTGAGCAGCCCGGTCTACGCCAATATAGACGTCAACTTCAGCGCCACCACCCAGACCCGGGGGTATCGCGAGGTGCTTGAAGCGGGCCGCTCGTTCAAGGCCGACGAGTTGGGTTCGCGCTTCAAGAACCAGTACACGGCGGGCATGAGCTGGGCCGATCCAACCCTGGGCGCGTTCTCCCTGGGTTATTCGCGCAGCGCGCAATTTGACCGGCAAACGGCCGAACATGTGTTTGCTTCGTGGAACAAGTCGTTCAGTCACGTCGATGTTGCTTTGATCGCCGACTCGCAGGTGGGCGGCACGCGGCCACGGCGTGACGCCAGCGTTGCCGCCGGCCGGCGCGATAGCACGGTGGACAATGATCTGTCGGTACGGTTGCAGATCAGCGTGCCGCTGGGCGGTGATCGTCGTGTGAACAGCTACGTCAGCCGGCGTGGTAACCAGTCCCGCGCTGGCACGGCACTCAGCGAACGGGTCAATGACTATGTGAATTACGAGGTGGGTGTCGAGCGCGACCTCAGCGCCCGCGAACAAGCGGTTCGCGGCCATGTGGACCTGCTGCCGCGCTACACCCGCGTCGGCCTGGGCGTCAGCCGAGATGCCCAGGGCACCGGTTATACGGGGCAACTGCAAGGCGGCATCGTCGCGCACGAAAACGGCCTGACCTTCTCGCCCTATCCCGTGCAGGACACGTTCGGCATCGTCTCCGTGGGGGATATCGGCTCCGCGAAAGTCGAAACCCCCCAGGGGCCGGTGTGGACCGACTTCACCGGGCAGGCCGTGATTGCCGGCTTGCCCGCGTATGCCAACAGCCGCGTCGAAGTGCAGACGCAGTCGTTGCCCAGGCGGGTTGACCTGAAGAACGGCACCCAGGTGCTCGCCGCCGGTCGCGGGTCCTTCAATACCGTCGCGTTCGATGTGGTGACAGTGCGCCGCGTGTTGCTCACCGCCAGCGATCAGCACGGTCAGCGGTTGCCCCAGGGCGCGTCGGTATTCGGCCAGGATGGCCGCTTCCTCACCAGTGTGGTGGGCGAGGGCATGATTTTCCTGAATGACGTCAATGAGTCGCAAAGCCTGCGGGTTTCGTTGCCGGACTCTTCCACCTGCCAACTGAGCCTTGACCCCGGAACCCAGCCTGACCATGACAAGTTCTATGAGACCACGACGGCGGTGTGCCATGGCCGCTAAGTGGAGAAGCGCGGGCGTCGTCCTGTTCTGCGCGCTGTTGATGGCCCAGGGCGTGCGCGCTGAAAACTGCCGGTTGTCCGTGAGCCAGCCGCGCCTCGACTATGGCGTCATTCGCAGGGAGGCCGTCGTCCAAAGCACCTCCGTGGCCCTCGGCACCCGCACGCTGCACCTGAACGTCGTGTGTACGCAGCCTTCGATGATAGCGTTGCGCTTCATCGGTGCGGCGGATGGGCAAGGTTTCCGGTTTGACCGCCAGGGGCGTATGCGCCTGAGTCTCAAGCATGCCCAGGTCGATGGGCGCGCCGTCGAGTGGGGGGTGGCGCACTTGCCCGGTGAAACCGTCAGCGGGGCGTTGTTGCCGGGCCAGGTCCTGGTGGCACGCGCAGCAGGTCAAGCGCTGGTCGGCCAGCGCCTGACGGCCCAGGTCGATGTCGATATCGACCTGCCTTCCGATGCCCTGCAGGTCCGCGATGAAACGCGGCTGGAGGGGCGGGGCACCTTCGAGCTGGTCAGCCCGGCTGCCCCACCGAGCCGATGAAGTTGGCCAGTTCGGGGGTGCGGGGGTTGGCGAACAGCGCCTGGGGCGGGCCCACTTCATGCACCTTGCCCTGGTGCATGAACACCAGTTTGTCCCCGACTTCGCGGGCGAAACGCATTTCGTGGGTCACCATGATCAGGGTCATGCCGTCCTTGGCCAGTTGGCGCACCACGCTAAGCACTTCATTGACCAGTTCCGGGTCCAGCGCCGAGGTGATCTCGTCGCACAGCAGTACTTTGGGCGACATGGCCAGGGCGCGGGCTATCGCGACGCGTTGTTGCTGGCCACCGGACAGGCGATCAGGGAAGGCGTCGAACTTCTCGCCCAGGCCGACCCGTTCCAGCATCTGCCGCGCCAACTGGGCGGCCTTGGCCTTGGGCACTTTCTGTACCACCTGCGGCGCGAGCATGACGTTTTCGCCCACCGTCAGGTGCGGGAACAGGTTGAACTGCTGGAACACCATGCCGACTTTCTGCCGCAGGCTGCGCAGGTCGGCGCGGGCGGCGTCGAGGTATTCGCCGTCGACTTCGATCACGCCGTCGTTGATCGACTCCAGGCCATTGAGGGTGCGCAGCAAGGTCGACTTGCCCGAGCCGCTGCGGCCGATGATCGCGACGACCTGGCCTTCTTCAACGGTCAAGTCGATGCCCTTGAGCACATGGTGATCGCCGTAATACTTATGCAGGGCGGAAATTCTAAGCAGAGGCATGCAGTCTCCTTTCCAGGTAGCGCGCACTGAGGGACAAGGGGTAGCAGAGCAGGAAGTAACCGAGGGCCACCAGGCCGTAGACCATAAAGGGCTCGAACGTGGCGTTGGCGAGCATGCCGCCGGTCTTGGTCAGTTCGGTGAAGCCGATGATCGAGGTCACCGCGGTGCCTTTGACCACTTGCACCGAGAACCCCACGGTAGGCGCCACGGCAATCCGCAGGGCCTGGGGCAGGATCACGTAGCGCAGCTGTTCCAGCGGGCTCAGGGCCAGGCTGGCCGAGGCTTCCCACTGCCCGTGGGCGATGGAGTCGACGCAGCCGCGCCAGATCTCGGCGAGGTAGGCGCTGGTAAACAAGGTCAAGGCAATCGCCGCCGCCAGCCAGGGCGAGATATCCACCCCGAGCAGGGCGACGCCGAAAAACACCAGGAACAGCTGCATCAACAGCGGCGTGCCCTGGAACAGTTCGATATAGGTGCGGGCGACATTGCGCGGGAAGGCTTTGCGGCTGATACGCATCGTCATCACCAGCAGGCCGATCAGGCCACCGCCCACAAACGCCACCAGCGACAGCAACAGTGTCCATTGCAGGCCGACGAGCAGGTTGCGCACGATGTCCCAGAAGGAAAAATCACTCATCGGCTGTTCCTCATGACAAACCGGCGGCCGATCCAGTTGAGCAACTGGCGAATCATCAACGCCATGCACAGGTACACCAGGGTGGTCAGGGCATAGGTCTCAAAGGCGCGGAAGTTGCGCGACTGGATGAAGTTGGCGGCAAAACTCAGCTCTTCGGTGGCGATCTGCGAACACACCGCCGAGCCGAGCATCACAATGATGATCTGGCTGCTCAGGGCCGGCCACACCTTGCCCAGCGCTGGCAGCAGCACCACATGGCGGAACGCCTCGAAGCGCGTCATCGCCAGGGCGGCGGCAGCCTCCAGCTGACCACTGGGGATCGCCTGGATGCCGGCGCGGATGATCTCGGTGGAATAGGCGCCCAGGTTGATCACCATCGCCAATACCGCCGCTTGCCACTCGGTGATTTTCAGCCCCAGGGAGGGCAGGCCGAAGAAGATGAAAAACAACTGCACCAGAAATGGCGTGTTGCGGATCAACTCGACATACACCCCGAAGAACCAGGCGAACGGCTGGATTTTCCACGCCCGCACCACTGCGCCGACGGTGCCCAGGGCGACCCCCAGGATTGCGCCGATCGCCGTCAGTTCAAGGGTGAACAGGGCGCCGCGCAACAGCAGGTCGGTATTGGCCAGCACCGGCACAAAGTCGAATTGATAGGCCATGAATCAGCTCCGTCGCGGGCTTCAGAGATCAGCAGGCAGAGGTTCTTTCAGCCACTGCATTGCATTCTTTTCCAGGCTGCCGTCAGCCTTGGCCGCCACCAGGATCTGGTTGACCTTCTCCAGCAGCGCCGGCTCGTTCTTGTTCACGCCCACGTACACCGGCGAATCCTTGAGCTTCACTTTCAGCGCTGGCACGCGTTTCGGGCTGCGCTCGCTGATCGCAACCATCACCACGTTGCCGCTGGCGATCAGGTCGACCTGGCCGGCCAGGTAGGCGGCGATGGTCGAATTGTTGTCTTCGAAGCGCTTGATCGTGGCTTCCTTGGGCGCGACGGCCGTCAGCTCGATGTCTTCGATGGCGCCGCGGGTCACGCTGATGGTCTTGCCCTTGAGGTCGTCGGTGCTGCTGATGGCGGCGTCAGGCGGGCCGAACACGGCCAGGTAGAACGGCGCGTAGGCCTTGGAGAAGTCGATGACCTTTTCCCGCTCGGGGTTCTTGCCCAGGCTGGAAATCACCAGGTCGACCTTGCCGGTCGTGAGGAATGGGATGCGGTTGGTGCTGTTGACCGGGGTCAGCTCCAGTTTGACCTTGAGCTGGTCGGCCAGCAGCTTGGCGGTGTCGATGTCCAGGCCGCGTGGTTTCATGTCGGGGCCGACCGAGCCGAACGGCGGGAAGTCCTGGGGCACGGCGACCTTCAAGGTGCCGCGGGCAACGATATCGTCCAGACCGTTGGCCTGGGCGGGTGCCTGGCTCAGCATCAGGCTGGCAAACAGGGCGGTGAGCAGGGCGCTGTAGCGCTTGGTCATGGGAACTCTCCGAGAAGGGCGAAGGGGCATTCTGTTTTTGCCCAGTGCACAGCCCATGCCATCCCGGCTCGGTTCGTCTGCAAGGCCGGGATTTGTTGAGCTTCGGTGGTCTTACTGGTCTGAACAGTGAGCGTGGCTTTCGCACCTTTTTCGAGCGCCGCCCAAAGCGCGCGAGCCCCTTTGGGGCGTGGCTTGCCGCCGGGCACGAATAGCTTTACAACTAGCCGCTCAGTTGTCTGGAACCTTGAGTTTTTTATGAATTCCATCGCCCAAGCGGTACCGGAAGCGGCCTTGCAGGCCATCCGCAAACTGATCAAGGAGCAAGGCTTCGGGCCGGGCGACGCACTGCCGTCCCAGCGCGACCTGGCGCTGCAGTTGGGCGTGAGCCGGGCGTCATTGCGCGAAGCGTTGTCGTCCCTGAGTGCCTTGGGGGTGGTCAGCGTGCAGCCGGGCAAAGGCGTGTTCGTGCAAGAGGCACAGGAGCCGCCGGGGTTTGCGTGGCCCTTCGCGGCCCAGGCGACGCCGCTGGATATCTTCCAGTTGCGCTATGCCCTGGAAGGGTTTGCGGCAGGGTTGGCGGCCGTTACGCTGAGCATTGATGAACTGGATAGCCTGGAAGAGAATGTCGAAGCCATGCGCAAGGTGCTCAAGGCCGGCGACTTCGAAGCGGCCGCGCGGCTGGACTTCGAATTCCACCAGCGCATCCTCCTCGCCAGCGGCAACCAGGCGATGGTCAGCATCCTGAGTGCCAGCGCCGAGGTGTTCCTGGAGAGCCAGAAGCTACCGTTCATCCGGCCAGAGCGGGCCATGGAAACCTGGCAGGAGCACCGCAGAGTCTTGCGCGCCCTGGCCCGGCGCGCGAGCGCGGCGGCGCAGAAAACCATGCAGGAACATGTACGTAATGCGGCGTTGCGCACCGGGATTGCTTTCGTGACTCCCGTAGCGCCGTGAGCGAGGCGATACCCAAACTCATGCGCCACCATAGCAAGACTCAATCAGAGGCGGCTTCCTGAACGAGGGAAGGGCAGCTATGATGGGCCACGTTTTTTTTGCTTACAATCCGGAGACATCCATGAGCAACGATCTTATCAAGCACGTCACCGACGCGACCTTTGAGGCCGAAGTACTCAAGGCTGCTGGCCCGGTGCTGGTTGACTACTGGGCTGAATGGTGTGGCCCTTGCAAAATGATCGCTCCGGTTCTGGACGACATTGCAGCCGAGTACGACGGCAAATTGACCATTGCCAAGCTGAACATCGACGAAAACCAGGAAACCCCGACCAAGCATGGCGTGCGTGGTATTCCGACCCTGATGCTGTTCAAGGACGGCGAAGTCGCAGCGACCAAAGTGGGCGCGCTGTCGAAGTCCCAGTTGAAGGCATTCATCGACGTGAACCTCTAAGCGCCGTCAAAAAGGCCCCGCAAATTGCGGGGCTTTTTCGTGAAACAGGGCTAGACGCTCCGAAACTCAGGTGGTACATTCGGCCCCGCACTGGTTTCTCCACTGCCCCCTGCAAGCCGTCGCCGACGCATTCCTTTTCGATTAGTACGCGATCCTGTCGCCTTCTCTGCGGCGCGGCCTCATTAAGCCAAAAGCTTAATTTCCCCCCTCCATAAATGATTACGTCATTCCTATATGAATCTGACTGAACTCAAGCAAAAGCCGATTACCGAACTGCTCGAATTGGCCGAACAGATGGGCATAGAAAATATGGCCCGTTCGCGCAAGCAGGACGTGATTTTCTCCTTGCTCAAAAAGCACGCGAAAAGCGGCGAGGAAATCTCCGGTGATGGCGTGCTGGAGATTCTCCAGGACGGCTTCGGCTTCCTCCGCTCTGCAGACGCTTCCTATCTCGCCGGCCCAGACGATATCTACGTCTCGCCGAGCCAGATCCGCCGCTTCAACTTGCGCACCGGTGACACCATCGTTGGCAAGATCCGTCCTCCGAAGGAAGGCGAGCGTTATTTCGCCCTGCTCAAGGTCGACACGATCAACTTCGATCGTCCAGAGAACGCGAAAAACAAGATTCTCTTCGAGAACCTGACCCCGCTGTTCCCGACCGTGCGAATGAAGATGGAAGCCGGCAACGGTTCCACCGAAGACTTGACCGGTCGTGTGATCGACCTGTGCGCCCCGATCGGCAAGGGCCAGCGCGGCCTGATCGTCGCACCGCCGAAAGCCGGTAAGACCATCATGCTGCAGAACATTGCAGCGAACATCGCACGTAACAACCCTGAAGTTCACCTGATCGTGCTGCTGATCGATGAACGTCCGGAAGAAGTGACCGAAATGCAGCGCACCGTGCGCGGCGAAGTGGTTGCCTCGACGTTCGATGAGCCGCCAACCCGCCACGTGCAGGTTGCCGAAATGGTGATCGAGAAGGCCAAGCGCCTGGTCGAACACAAGAAAGACGTGGTGATCCTGCTCGACTCCATCACCCGTCTGGCCCGTGCCTACAACACCGTGATCCCGAGCTCCGGCAAGGTATTGACCGGTGGTGTCGATGCCCACGCCCTGGAGAAACCGAAACGTTTCTTCGGCGCGGCGCGGAATATCGAAGAAGGCGGCTCGCTGACCATCATCGCCACCGCGCTGGTTGAAACCGGCTCGAAGATGGATGAAGTGATCTACGAAGAGTTCAAGGGTACCGGCAACATGGAACTGCCCCTGGACCGTCGTATCGCTGAAAAGCGTGTGTTCCCGGCGATCAACATCAACCGCTCCGGCACCCGCCGTGAAGAGTTGCTGACAGCCGACGACGAACTGCAGCGCATGTGGATTCTGCGCAAGCTGCTGCACCCGATGGATGAAGTCGCGGCCATCGAGTTCCTGATCGACAAGCTGAAAACCACCAAGACCAACGACGAGTTCTTCCTGTCGATGAAGCGTAAGTAATACGACGTTTCAGGTCCAAAAAAATGGCGTCCTTCGGGGCGCCATTTTTTTTGTATCTAGAAAGGGAGGTTTGAGCGCTTAAAGTGTCAGTTAAGAAACAAAAGGATGAGCGAGGCTACGCTCGTTCCCATTCGTTTCTGGCTGACTCTGGATTTATGACCATTCTTGCTTACCGAAGAGACATTGATGGCTTGCGTGCTGTCGCTGTCCTCGCAGTCGTGCTGTTCCACTTTGGCGTTCCGGGTGTTACTGGCGGCTTTGTGGGGGTCGATGTTTTTTTTGTGATTTCCGGCTTCCTGATTACCTCGATCATCTGGCGCGAACGCCAGGCCGGGCGTTTCAGTTTCGTGGGCTTCTGGGCGCGCCGTGCCCGGCGTATCTTGCCGGCGTTGTTCGTGATGATGGCCGCGACACTGGCCGTGGGCTGGTTTTTGCTGGCGCCCAAGGACTATGAAGAGCTGGGGCGGTCGGCGCACTACCAGGTGATCTTCACCTCTAACCTGCTGTTTTCACGCCAGCACGGTTATTTCGATGCTGCCTCCGACATCAAGCCCTTGCTGCACACCTGGTCGCTGGCGGTGGAGGAGCAGTTCTACATCCTGTTCCCGCTGCTGCTGGCCCTGCTTTCAAGCCGTTTGAAACACTGGCGCCTGGCGTTGTTCGCGGTGCTGCTGGTGTCGTTTGGCATGAGTGTCTGGGCGGTTTCCCATCAGCCGCAGAAAGCCTTCTACCTGCTGCATATGCGTGCCTGGGAATTGCTGGCCGGCGCCATGCTGGCGGTCATGCCGAAGGTTGAGTGGCGCGCCTCGCCGCCCCTGGCGCAAGCGGTCAGCCTGGCTTCCCTGGCATTGATCCTGGCCGCCATATTCGGTTTCGACCGGCATACACCGTTCCCTGGCGCGGCCGCTTTGCTGCCGGTGCTGGGCGTGGTCGGGTTGATCTGGGCCAATGGGCAGCAAGCCACCTGGGTCGGGCGGCTGCTGAGTTCGCGGCTGATGGTGGGCCTGGGGCTTATTTCTTATTCCTGGTACCTGTGGCATTGGCCGGTGTTCGTGTACGCCAACTACGCAGCGGTTGATGGCTTGAGCGTGGCTGAATTGGCCGGGTTGATGCTGCTGAGCCTGGTGCTGGGTTATTTGTCCTGGCGCTTCGTGGAGGCGCCATTCCGGGAAAAACGTCTGCTGGCCGGGCGCAAGGCGATCCTGGCTGGCGCCGCGGCCGGCATTTTGTGCCTCGGCCTTACTGGCCTGGCATTGCGGGAAGCCGATGGCGTGCCGTGGCGCCTTTCCGAACAGGCATTGCGTTATGCCCAGGCGAAGAAGTGGAGCCCGGAGCTGACGGCCTGCCTGGCGGACAAGAACACCCCGGATGAGCGGCTGTTCTGCCATTTCGGCCCACAAAGCCACTCGGTGTCCGCGCTGGTCTGGGGCGACAGCCACGCCACCGCATTGATTCCGGCGCTGAAGGATGCGGCCAAACGGCACGATATCAGTCTGGTCCAGGCCAGTTTCGCCGGTTGCGTACCGTTGGACGGTCTGGAGAACATCACCCAGTGCGCGCATTTCAACCAGCGCGTCGAGCAGGCCCTGGCCGCACAGTCGTTCAGCGATGTGGTGCTGGCGGCGCGCTGGAGCCTGTACCTCTATGGGCAGATATCGGGCGACAAGGAACATGCGCTCAAAGACCCGGGCACCGGCAAGTACGTGCGTGCCGTGGCCGAGCAGCGTTTCGAACAGGGCCTGCGTGAACGCATCCAGGGGCTGCGCGCCGCCGGGCACCATGTGTGGCTGATCAAGGAAGCACCGCTGCAGGAAATCATCGTGCCGTACCGCCTCAGTCGCCTGGCCATGATGCACCGGCCGGTGGACGGCGAAGGGCTCCCCGTGGCGGAGCACGAGAAGCGCCAGGCCTTTATCACTCGACTGTTTGACGAACTGGCCGCCGCCGACAGTGGCGTCACCGTGCTGGACCCCGCGCCCCTGCTGTGCGGCGCCGACGGCCTGTGCCGGGTCGAGCTCGACGGCCGCGCGCTGTACACCGACGATAACCACCTCTCCGACGTCGGCGCGCGACACGTCCAGGCGTTCCTGGAACCGCTGTTCCGTTCGCTGCAATCACGGGGGCTGACGGCCAATTAAGCTGCCAGCCGTCCTCAGAGCAGGTAGGATGTACGCCTATTTTACGGGTGGCATGGTTAATGAAATTCAAGGATCTTCGGGATTTCGTGCAGCAACTTGAGCAGCGCGGAGAGTTGAAACGCATCCACGTGCCGGTTTCGCCGGTGCTGGAAATGACTGAGATTTGCGACCGTACCCTGCGCAACAAGGGCCCGGCGCTGCTGTTCGAGAACCCGACCGGTTTTGATATCCCGGTGCTCGGCAACCTGTTCGGCACCCCCGATCGCGTGGCCTTTGGCATGGGCGCCGAGTCGGTCAGCGAATTGCGCGAGATCGGCAAGTTGCTGGCGTTCCTCAAGGAGCCCGAGCCACCCAAGGGCTTGAAGGACGCCTGGTCGAAGCTGCCGATCTTCCGCAAGATCATTGCCATGGCGCCCAAGGTGGTCAAGGACGCGGTGTGCCAGGAAGTGGTCATCGAAGGTGATGACGTCGACCTGGGCATGCTGCCGGTGCAGACCTGCTGGCCCGGCGATGTCGGCCCGCTGATCACCTGGGGCCTGACCGTCACCAAGGGCCCGAACAAGGATCGCCAGAACCTCGGCATCTACCGTCAGCAAGTGATCGGCCGCAACAAGGTGATCATGCGTTGGCTGAGCCACCGCGGCGGCGCGCTGGACTTCCGTGAATGGTGCGAAAAGCACCCCGGCAAGCCGTTCCCGGTCTCCGTGGCCCTGGGCGCCGACCCGGCCACCATCCTCGGCGCCGTGACCCCGGTGCCGGACAGCCTGTCCGAATACGCCTTCGCCGGCCTGCTGCGCGGCAACCGCACCGAGTTGGTGAAGTGCCGTGGCAACGACCTGCAAGTGCCGGCCACCGCGGAAATCATCCTCGAAGGCGTGATCCACCCCGGCGAAATGGCCGACGAAGGCCCCTACGGCGACCACACCGGCTACTACAACGAAGTCGACAGCTTCCCGGTGTTCACCGTCGAGCGCATCACTCATCGGATCAAGCCGATCTACCACAGTACCTACACCGGCCGTCCGCCGGATGAGCCGGCGATTCTCGGTGTGGCGCTGAACGAAGTGTTCGTGCCGATCCTGCAGAAGCAGTTCCCGGAAATCACCGACTTCTACCTGCCGCCGGAAGGCTGTTCGTACCGCATGGCCATCGTGACCATGAAGAAGTCGTACCCAGGCCATGCCAAGCGGGTCATGCTCGGCGTGTGGTCGTTTTTGCGACAGTTCATGTACACCAAGTTCGTTATCGTCACCGACGACGACATCAACGCCCGTGACTGGAACGACGTGATCTGGGCCATCACCACGCGCATGGACCCCAAGCGCGACACGGTGATGATCGACAACACGCCGATCGACTACCTCGACTTCGCCTCGCCGGTCTCGGGCCTGGGCTCGAAGATGGGCCTGGATGCCACGCACAAATGGCCGGGTGAGACCACCCGCGAGTGGGGCAGGGTGATCGTCAAGGACGAAGCCGTGACGGCGCGTGTCGATGCGATCTGGAAAGAGTTGGGAATAGATTGATGCGTGTGACCCTGCAACCTTCCGGCGCCGTATTGGAGCTGGTCCCCGGTGAGCGAATCCTCGAAGGTGCGCGCCGCCTGGGCTACGAATGCCCGCAAGCCTGTCGCAATGGCGTGTGCCATGTGTGCGCGGCGCTGTTGGTGGACGGCCGGGTGCGGCAGTCCGGTGAAATACGCGACCACGGGGAGTTCTACACCTGCATCGCCGAGCCGCTGGAGGATTGTGTGGTGTTGTGGGATGGCGTGCTGGCGCCGGGAGAGTTGCCGTTGCGCAAGTTGTCGTGCCAAGTGAGTGAATGCGTGCAAGTCGGTGGCGATGTATGGCGCGTGCGCTTGCTCGCCCCGGCCGGCAAGGCCGTGCGTTACCACGCCGGGCAATACCTGATGATTGAACGGGATAACGGCGAGAAGTCGGCGTTTTCCCTGGCTTCGGCGCCCCACGCCGGACGCGAACTGGAACTGCACGTGCTGGCCCGCGAGGACAGCGCGCGCAATCTGATCGAGCAATTGCAGCGCAACCGGATGGCCCGCATTGAGCTGCCGTTTGGCGATACCCACCTGGCCGAGCTGCCCGATGGGCCGTTGGTGCTGATCGCTGCGGGCACCGGCATGGCGCAGATGCACAGCCTGATCGAGCACTGCCGCGCCACCGGCTTCAAACACCCGGTGCATCTGTATTGGGGCGTGCGGCGTCCGGAAGATTTCTACGAGATCGAGCATTGGGATCAATGGCTGCAGCTGCCCAACCTGTTCTTGCACAAAGTGGTCAGTGACCTGTGCGGCTGGGAAGGACGCTGTGGGCTGTTGCATGAAGCGGTGTGCGAAGACATCCACGACCTCAAAGGCGTGCATGTCTACGCCAGCGGTTCACCGGCGATGATCTACGGCACATTGGATGCGCTGGTGGCTGCGGGCATGGATGCACACCAGATGCGCGCCGACGTATTCGCCTACGCCCCGCGGCCCTGAAACCTGCGCCGGCTCTGGTGGAGGAGCTGGCGTTGCTGTCAGAAACGCACGCCGGTCGTGATCATCGCCGCATTGAACCCCAGCAGCACCAACTCCGCCGCCACCGGCCCGTAATGGGTGCCCACGGACGGTATGATCACCGGCGCCACGCCGAAACGGTTCAACGGGATTTTGTCGCGGTACTTGCCGCGATAGCCCTGGATCGCCCCGCCGGTCAGTTTCAGATACACCGGATAGTCGGTCATGTCATAGCGTTTGCCCGCGTAGACGTAGTACGAGCGTTGGCTGAACGAGTTGCGGAACGTCGCCGCCCCATACACCAAACCTGACGCTTCATTGCGCTCCAGGCCAAGCAAATCCTGGTTGTTGTTGTGGTCCGGGTCGGGGGAGAAGTGCCGGGTGTAGACGCTGGTCTGCGCATACCAGAAGCCCTTGTCATCGTCGACGGGCGGGGTTTCGACAGCGAGAGCGGTGGTGGCCTGGGCCAGGAGCAGCAGGCCCGGCAATCGTAATTTTTTCATAGGTGCGACCTCGAGTAATCGGTGTGAGGGGTGACCGACTGAGTCGTGCCAGCTGCGCTATTTTGACGGTCAAGCGCTTTGCCGGGCTGAACCGGAGCTGAAAATACTGGGATTGCTTCTGGAGAATGCGGTGGTCGTTCAGCCTATTGTACTTTTTTGCCGTATGGTCACAGCAGCGCGTTTTATTACGGTAGAGTTGCTAACAATTGGTAACACATAGGAGGCGAGCCACTTTTCGCCATGACCGCCATCGAATCCGATCTTTTGCAATTGGCTTACCCTCCGCGGCTCGATCTGGGACCGCAACTCACGCACGAACAGTTGATGAACTCGATGCAGGCCACCATGGCCCGGCATAAGGGCGGGCCGGTCTGGCTATTCGCTTACGGTTCGCTGATCTGGCGGCCGGAATGTTCATCGACCGAGCGGGTTCGGGCGCGAGTCCATGGCTATCACCGTGGTTTGTACCTGTGGTCCCACGAGCATCGGGGTACGCCGGAGTTGCCCGGGTTGGTGTTCGGCCTGGATCGTGGCGGCTCGTGCAGCGGGTTTGCCTACCGCCTGCCGGAAGATCAGTTAGAAGCCTCGCTGTACGCCTTGTGGCAGCGCGAAATGCCTTACCCCTCCTATCGGCCGCACTGGCTCAGTTGCCGTCTGGAAGATGGCAGTCGGGTGCAGGCATTGGGGTTTGTATTGGAGCGGCACCTGCCGAGCTACGCTGGCAATCTGCCCGACATCGTGCTCAGCCACGTGCTGCAAAGCGCTTGCGGGCGTTACGGCACGACGCGCGATTATGTCGAGCAGACCGTCAACGCCCTGCGCAGCCACGCCATGCCAGACAAAAACCTGGAGGCGCGGCTCAAGCGTTGTGCCAAGGATTGCTCAGGCGATTAACGCGCCAAACGCAGGAAATATGAGCAAATGCATGTTCTTTACGAACATGTCGCGAATAGACAGGTGATGGTCGAGGACACCGCCCCTCCCACATTCAAGCGCATTTCACCTCGGCAGGCGGGTTTGCACGACCACCTTACCCACCGCCTTGCGCTGCCCCAGGTCATTGATCGCCTGGGCTGCCTGTTCCAGCGGATACACCTGCGACACCAGCGGTTTCAACTTGCCCTCGGCATACCAACCAAACAGCTGCTGGAAGTTCGCCGCATTGTCCTGCGGCTGGCGCTGGGCGAACGCGCCCCAGAACACTCCGACCACGGCCGCGCCCTTGAGCAGCGCCAGGTTCACCGGCAGCTCCGGAATGCGCCCGCTGGCAAAACCCACCACCAACAGGCGGCCGTTCCAGGCGATGGCGCGGATGGCCTGGTCAAACAAGTCGCCGCCCACCGGGTCGTAGATCACGTCGGCGCCGTTCCCGTCGGTCAGACGCTTGACCTCATCTTTCAGGCTGGCTTCGCTGTAGTTGATCAGCTCATCGGCGCCGGCGGCCTTGGCCACCGCCAGTTTGTCGGCGCTGCTGGCGGCGGCGATGACCCGGGCGCCCATGGCCTTGCCGATTTCCACGGCAGCCAGGCCCACGCCGCCGGAGGCGCCGAGGACCAGCAAGGTTTCGCCGGGCTGCAGGTTGGCCCGTTGTTTCAGCGCATGCATCGAGGTGCCGTAGGTCATGCTGAACGCGGCGGCGGTGTTGAAGCCCATGCTGGGCGGGATCGGCAGCACGTTATAGCCGGGCACCGCGACCTGCTCGGCAAAACTGCCCCAGCCGGTCAGGGCCATCACGCGGTCTCCAACCTTCAGGTGGCTGACCTTTTCCCCCACTTCACTGACCACGCCCGCCGCTTCGCCACCCGGCGAGAACGGGAACGGCGGCTTGAACTGGTACTTGCCTTCGATGATCAGCGTGTCCGGGAAGTTGACCCCGGCGGCATGCACGTCCAACAGGATTTCGTTCTTCTTGATCGCCGGGCTGGCGATGTCTTCCAGCACCAGGGTTTCGGCGGGGCCGAAGGCTTTGCACAGCACAGCTTTCATCGGACTATTCCTTTTGGTGTCGTGGCCGATAAGTGTAGGAGGGTATGCCCGTGGGTCAACGAGCATGCCCGGGCCTGATAAGTCGCCATAAGCTTGTGCTCTGCCTTGCTAGCGTTATGCTACTGGGCTACCGAATGTGAGGAATGAACTGTGAAAGCGTGGATTCTGTTGATGCTGGCCCTGACCTTGCCAATGGCAGCCCAGGCGCAAGAGGCGAAAGAAGGCGAGGCGCCGAAGGTCAGCTATATCAGCCTGGCCCCGCCGTTCGTGGGCAACTATGGCTTGGACGGTACGTCCAAGCTCAAGGTGTACAAGGCCGATATCGCTCTGCGTGTGACCGGCACCGACGCGGCCGCCGCCATCAAAGCCAACGATGCGTTGATTCGTAATCAACTGGTGGCGCTGTTCACCCAGCAAACCAACGAGACCATGAGCACGGTTGAGGGCAAGGAAAAACTGCGTCAGGAAGCCCTGAAGCAGACCCAGCAAGTGATGAACGACGAAACCGGCAAGCCGGTGGTGGAAGACCTGTTGTTCAACAACCTGATCATCCAATAGTCACGGCGCGACGATCGCGAGCAAGCCCGCTCCCACAAGGGAATGTGTTCCACCTGTGAGAGCAGGCTTGCCTGCGATAGCGGCCGGGCAGGCACCTCAAGACGCCAGGCTCTTGCGGAACCGCGCCAGCGCCACCAAAAAGAACAGCAAGCCAATTCCCGCCAGCGCCAGCATGTCCGGCCACACCACGCTCATGCCCGCATCGCGGAACAGGATCGCCGCGCTCAGGCTCACAAAGTGCGTCGACGGCGAGGCCTGCATCACCCACTGCAACCATTCGGGCATGCTGTCCAGCGGCGTGCTGCCGCCGGAGAGCAACAGCATCGGGATGATCACTGGGATTGCCAGCAAGCCGAACTGCGGCGTCGAGCGGGCGAGGGTGGCGAGGAAGATCCCCAGGGCGGTGCTGGCAAACAGGTACAGCGCGGTCACGAACAGAAACAGGCTCAGCGACCCGGCCAGCGGCACGCCGAGCATGCCCTTGACCACCACTTCCAGTGACACCCAGGTACACAGCACCACCACCAGCAGGTTGCTCCAGATTTTCGCCAGCATGATTTCCAGCGCCGTGAGCGGCAGCACCAGCAAATGGTCGAGGGTGCCATGTTCGCGCTCGCGCAGCAGCGCGGTGCCGGTGAGCACGATGGCGAGGATGGTGATGTTGTTGACGATCTGGATGACCGCGAGGAACCAGCCGCCCTCCAGGTTGGTATTGAACAGCGCCCGCGTTGTCAGCAGCGCCGGCGCTTTGCTGGCGGAGTCGGCCTGGCCGCTGTAGGTCAGCAGCTCGCGTTGGAAAATCCGTGAGATGTAGCCGGCGCCCATGAACGCCTGGCTCATCGCCGTGGCATCGACGTTCACCTGCACATCGGGCTCGCGACCGGCCAACAGGTCGGCCTGGAAATTCGCCGGTACGTTGATCACGAACGTGTACTGGCCGCTGTCCATGACCTTATCCAACTGGTCATATGCCAACGGCACGGGTGATTGGAACTCGGGCGGCTGCAACGCCTCGGCCATCTGCCGCGAGATCGCGCTGTGGTCCTCGTCGACAAACGCCACGCTGGCGTTGTGTACGCCAATCACCGAGCCGGCCGCGGGCATGTAGATCGCGACCGTGAAGGCGTAGAACAGAAACAGCAGCAGCACGCTGTCGTGGCGCAGGCTGGTCAGTTCCTTGATCCCCAGGCGCAGGATGTGCGCGAACTTATGCATCAAGCCTCCTGCTTCTTCAGCATGATCAGGCTAAGCCCGGTAAACCCGAGGAAAAACCCGAACAGCGCCAGGCACTGCGGCCACAGTTGCCGCAGGTCGAGGGCCTTGGTGAACGTGCCCACCGCAATATCGAGAAAGTGCCCCGCCGGAAACAGCGTGCCCATCACCGCCGCCGCACCTTCCAAGGACGAACGCGGCACGATCAGCCCGGAGAACTGGATGGTCGGCAGGCTGGTGATGATCATGGTGCCGAGGATCGCGGCGATCTGGGTGCGGGTGAACGCGGAAATCAGCAGGCCCATGCTGGTGGTGGCGATCACGTACAGCAGGCCGCCGAACGCCAGGGTCAGGCCGCTGCCCTTGAACGGCACGCCGAACAGCCAGCGGTTCATCGCGACCAGCACCGCCAGGTTGATCAGGCTCACGGCCAGGTACGGCGTCTGTTTGCCCAGCAGGAATTCCAGGCGGGTCAGGGGCGTGGCGTAGAAGTTGGTGATCGAACCCAGCTCCTTTTCGCGCACGATGCCCAGGGCGGTAAGCATCGCCGGGATGAAGGCGAGGATCAGTGCCATCACGCCTGGGCCGATGGCGTTCACACTGACCACATCCTGGTTGTAGCGAAAGCGGGTTTCGAGCTTGGCCGCGCCTTGGCTGTTCTGCGGCTGGCTGCTCAGCTCGGCCAGTTGCTGCAGGTTGGCCTGGTGGACCGCTTCTACATAGTTCCGGCTGGTTTCCGCGCGAAACGGCATGCCGCCGTCGAGCCAGGCCGCCACGCTGGGTTGGCGGCCGGCGTAGAGGTCACGACCAAAACCGGGCGGGATTTCCAGGGCCAGTTTGATTTCCGAACGTTGCAGGCGCCGGTGCAGTTCGTTGGCATCCTGGATCGGCGTTTGTTCGGCGAAATAGCGTGAGCCGCGAAACGCCTCCAGGTAGGCGCGGCTTTGCGGGGTCTGGTCCTGGTCGTAGACGGCGAAGGCGAGGTTTTCCACGTCCAGGGAAATGCCGTAGCCGAAGATCACCATCATGAACATCGCCCCGAGCAGGGCGAAGGCCATACGCACCTTGTCGCGCAGCAGTTCCTTGCCTTCACGGCTGGCCACGGCCAGCAGGCGCGACAGGCTGAAGCCGCGCTTGCTCACCGGCGGCGCGCTGGTTTCGCTGACGGTGGCGGTGGGCGCGGTAGGTTCGGCCTCGTCCTGGGCTTGCTCCAGGCACGTGACGAACGCGGCTTCGAGGGTGTCGCCGTGGAATTGCTGCTGCAGCGCGTCGGGCGTGTCGCAGGCGAGCACCTTGCCGGCGTGCATCAGGGAGATGCGGTCGCAACGCTGGGCTTCGTTCATGAAGTGCGTGGACAGAAAGATCGTCACCCCTTGTTCGCGCGACAGTTCGATCAGCAGCCGCCAGAAGTCATCCCGCGCCGCCGGGTCGACGCCCGAGGTCGGCTCATCGAGGATCAGCACTTCAGGACGATGCAGCACCGCCACGGCCAACGACAAGCGCTGACGCAAGCCGAGGGGCAGTTCGCCCGACGGCTGTTCGGCCACCTCGCTGAGGTCGAAACGCTGGATCAACTCGTCGATCCGCTTGCCGCTGTCGACCTTGGGCAAATCGAACAACTGCGCGTGCAGCACCAGGTTCTGAAGCACGCTGAGTTCGCCATACAGCGAAAAGCTCTGCGACATGAAACCCACACGCTTGCGGGTGGCCAGGTCCTTGGCGTTCACCGGGTTGCCCAGCAACGTGGCACTGCCCTCGGTGGCCGGCATCAGGCCGGTGAGGACTTTCATGGTGGTGGTCTTGCCGCAGCCGTTGGAGCCGAGAAAACCGAAGATCTCGCCCCGGCCGATGGCGAAGCTGACTTTATCGACGGCGGTGAAGTCGCCAAAGCGCAGGGTCAGGTCGTGGGCTTCGATGGCGATATCGGTGTTGTTGCCTGCGCGCGGCGGGATGACCAGCGGCTGGTTGTCATGGGCGCTGTCGCCCTGGAAGTGGGTGAAGGCTTCGTCCAGTTTGCCGCTGGGGGTCACTGCCGCCAGCTCACTGCTCAAACCGTCGGCGATCAGTTTGCCGCGGTCGAGCATCAGGCAATGTTCAAACTGCTCGGCCTCTTCCATGTAGGCCGTGGCCACCAGCAGCGTCAGTTGCGGGCGCTCGCTGCGCACGGTTTCGACCAGCTCCCAGAAGCGCCGACGGGACAGCGGGTCGACCCCGGTGGTGGGCTCGTCGAGGATCAGCAGGTCCGGGTCGTGGATCAGCGCGCAGCACAGGCCGAGTTTCTGCTTCATCCCGCCGGAGAGTTTGCCAGCCGGCCGTTCGGCGAAGCGCTCGAGGTCGGTGGCCAGCAGCAGGTTGTGCATGCGCTGGTCGCAATCGGCTTTGGACAGGCCGAACAGCGTCGCAAAGAAGCGGATGTTTTCGCGGATGGACAGTTCGGGGTACAGGTTGCCGCCCAGGCCTTGAGGCATGAAGGCGATGCGCGGGTACAGGCTGTTGCGGTGGCGGCGGTTGGCGATGGAGCCGCCGAGCACCTCCAGTTGGCCGTCCTGGAGTTTTTTAACCCCGGCGATCAAGCCCAGCAGGCTCGACTTGCCGGCGCCATCCGGGCCGATCAGCCCGCAGCGCGTGCCGGCGGGCAAGCTGAAGGCGATATCGACCAGCGCCTGTTGTTTGCCGTAGCGGTGCTGGATGCCGGTGGCGTGCAGCGCCAGATCGGTCATTGCAGGTTGGCCGGCCATGGGATGTCAGCCGTGCGAATGTAGCCGGCGCCGGGCATGCCCGGTTTGGCCTGCGGCACGGCGCTGGGTTGGGTCAGGCGCAATTTGACGCGGAATACCAGTTTCTGGCGTTCATCGCGGGTCTCCACCTCTTTGGGGGTGAACTGCGATTTGGCCGCGACGAAGCTGATTTTGGCCGGCAGCGATTGGCCGGGGAGCGCGTCGAGGAGGATGCGCGCATCGCTGCCGACGGTCAGGGCGCCGGTCACCGAGGCGGGCAGGTAGAGGTTCATGTACTGATCCTCGGGGTCGATCAGCAGCAATACGCGCCCGCCGGCGCCGAGCACTTCGCCCGGCTCGGCCAGGCGCAGCTGGATAATGCCGTCGATGGGCGCGCGCAGGCTGCTGTCGTCGATTTCGCTGGTGAGCTGCGCCACCTGGGCCTGGGCGGCGCCGATGGCGGCCTTGGCCGAATTGACCTGGGCCTGGGCGGCGACCACGGCCGCATTCCCGGTGTTCTGGCGGGCCTGCTGTTGGTCGATCAGTTGGCCACTGGCGAAGCCGCGTTTGTACAGCTCCTGGGTCCGCTGGAGTTCCTGGTGGGCAAGCAGTTGTTCGCTCTGACGCAATTGCACATTGGCCTCTGCGGCGGCGAGGTTTTCCCTGGCCCGCAGCACTTCGGCTTCGGCCTGGGCGCGCTGGGCTTCCAGAGTGCGGGTGTCCATGCGCGCGAGCAGTTGGCCCTTGAGTACCTTGTCGCCTTCATCCACCCGCACTTCTTCCAGACGCCCAGGGATCTTGGCGGCGATCTGCACTTCGGTGGATTCCAGGCGGCCATTACCCATGCTCAAGCCTTCGGGCAGGCGGTCCTGGGTGGATTTCCAGTAACCGAAACCGCCAGCGGCGAGCAGCAACACAATCAGGAGGGTGGCAAACAGCTGGGAGGTGCGGTGGTTCGTGGACATAGATGCTTCCTGCGGTGTTAGCGTCCTAGTCTGACGGGTTCGGCCCGAGGGCGCTTGATGCGGGTCAAATGAAGCGCAAGCCTAACCCGGTTGCGCTGCAGATGCATGCGTCGGGCGCGTGACTGCAAGGTTCTGCGGTTCAGCCCAGCGCGAGGACCGCCGACCATTGCTCGGCGGTCACCGGCATCACTGACAGACGGCTGCCTTTTTGCACCAGGGGCAGTTCGGCCAGGGCGGTTTGCTGCTTCAGATAACCCAGGCCGAGCACCTTGGGAAACGTCTGGACGTGGGCCACGTCGATCGCGCTCCACGGGTTTTTGTCCGGGCTGGCCTTGGCGTCGAAATAGTGGCTGGAAGGTTCCAGCGCGGTGGGGTCGGGATACGCCGCCACGACGATTTTGCCGATGCCGGCAATGCCAGGCTCGGGGCAGCTGGAGTGGTAGAAGAAAAACTCATCGCCCACCGCCATCGCACGCAGAAAGTTGCGTGCCTGATAGTTGCGAACCCCGTCCCATCGCGCTTCGCCGAGGTGTTCCAGGCCGGTGATGGAGAGTTCGTCGGGCTCGGATTTCATCAGCCAGTAGGCCATTGGGGGGCTCCTGAAAAAGGCGTTGGACAGGTTGTGGGGCAATTGCATGACAAACCGACGGTCGGTTGGCGTCAAGGTTTGCGTGTTGGTTCACGTTAACGCAGAATGCCGGGATTTTAAGCTTGACGCAGCTGCAACGGACTACTTTGGAACGTTGTTGTCATCGTGTACGAGGTGCCTGAAGGGGGGCAATCGATGCAACGCAAACCGGATTTACTATGGATACTGGTTATTTTGTTTGGTCTGGGCGTCGTGACCACCGGGTATGCGCAAAGCTTATGGTCGAACAAGACCGATGCGCCCGTTGAACTGACCCAGCAGCCGCTACAACCGTTCAAGCGTTAACCCTTCTTCAGGGCGTCGCGGGTTCCAGCGACGCCTGTGCGATATACCACTGCTTATCGGTGACGGTGCCCGCCAACGGCACATCCCAACTCGCCTGCACCAGCCGTTCGACTTTCTGGCATTCATGGGCCAGGCCCAGCAGCGTCGGCTTGCGCCAGTGCTGGCGGCGCGCCAGGTAAGCCAGGCTGCGGTCATAAAAACCGCCACCCATGCCCAGCCGTCCCCCCGCGTCATCGAACCCCACCAACGGCAATAGCACCAGGTCCAGCGCCAAGACCTTGCGCTGGCGGCGAACATTCACCCGTGGTTCGAGAATGCGAAAGCGATTGGGCTGCAACGTCTCCCCGGGGCGAACGCGCTGGAACACCATCTTGGTCCGTGGCCAGGCGCTGAGCACCGGCAGGTAAGTGGCCTTGCCCCGCCGCTGAGCCGCACGCAGCAGCAAGCGCGGATCGATTTCACCGTCCGTCGGCAGATACAGGGAAATATGCTTGGCCCGGCGAAACAGCGGGTGCTGTGCCAGTTGCCGATACACGCCTTGGGCGGCTTTTCGCTGCTCGTTTGGCGTGAGTGCGCGGCGGGCGTTGCGCAACATGCGTCGAAGTTGCGGACGGGAAAGCGGCGCAGGTTCGGTCATGGTTTTTCGGCTCATAAAACAATGCCAGTCCTGGGACTGGCATTGAGTTTGGGATTCAGGCTCCCCGACAGAACCGCTGTCGACTAAGCCCTTGAACCCGAAAGTTCAAGGTGGAAGAAGCAGTAGGCTTTAAGGCTTTCCGTCTAGCGGACATGCACACCAGCCAAACGTGCAACTTCCAGGGTAGTGCGAATCGGCTCCGGGACATCGCCGACTGGCAAGCACGCCAGGGAGTGGGGCGAGTATACCTTAAACAGATGCGGCAATCAGCCCTTGGATGTGTCGGAATCGTTGGACAGTGCCAGGTCCACACGCTCCAGCAGGTCACGTACCTGCTCGCGCGTCGAGCCGCTGGCCTGCACGTCCGGGCGTTCCTGCTTATGCAGCAGATCGTGGGTGATATTCAACGCAGCCATCACGGCGATGCGGTCGGCGCCGATCACTTTGCCGCTGCTGCGGATTTCACGCATCTTGCCGTCCAGGTAGCGGGCGGCGCTCACCAGGTTGCTGCGCTCTTCCTGGGGGCAGATGATCGAATATTCTTTGTCGAGAATCTGCACGGTGACGCTATTGCTTGAACTCATGAGTCTTGCTCCAGGGCCTTCAGGCGCGAAATCATCGACTCGACCTTACGCCGGGCGATTTCGTTTTTTTCAATGAGGTGAGCGCGTTCCTCGCGCCAGGTCTTTTCCTGAGCTAATAGGAGTCCGTTTTGCCTCTTTAGTTGCTCGACCCGATCAATTAGCAATTCGAGTCTGGCCATCAGCGCTTGCAGGTCGGTGTCTTCCATTGGGTTCCACTGGATTTGTCTGATGAATGGCAACTGCAGGATAAACGATCTGACGCCCTTGATAGTCTGGTGCGTCTGCCGGTGCTAGGATACAGCGCTTCATTCTAGACATTGCGCCGTCTGGCGCCTAGCTCACCATGCCCATTCAGAACTCCCCGTACGACGCTTTTACCAAACTGCTGAGCTCCAGCGGTCATCCTTGCTCGCCCGCCGAACTGCACGGCGTGTTGCTGGGCCGCAGTTGCACCGGTGTTGGCTTTGACGCCGACAACTGGCTGGCCGATGTGGCCGAACTGCTGGAAACCGAGCCCTCCGAGAACGTGCGTAACGCGCTGATCGGCTTGCAGGAAATGGTCAAGGGCGAGCTGACCGGTGATGACGTCACCGTGGTCCTGCTGCTGCCGACCGACGATGCACCGCTCACCGAACGTGCTGCCGCGCTGGGCCAATGGTGCCAGGGCTTCCTCCATGGCTTTGGCGTGAATGCCGGCGGCCTGGAGCTGAGCACCGACGCCAAGGAAGTGCTGCAGGACCTGGCGGCCATCTCCCAGGTGCAAGATGCCCTGGAAGAATCCGAAGACGGCGAAGGCGACTACATGGAAGTCATGGAATACCTGCGCGTCGCGCCGCTGCTGCTGTTCACCGAGACCAAGAAGTCCGCTGAACCGGCCACCCCCAAGCCGTCGCTGCACTGAGAAAGGAAGCCCGTCTGCCCATGATCCATATCCCGAAAGCGGAATACACCCGTCGCCGCAAGGCGCTCATGGCGCAGATGGAACCCAACAGTATCGCGATCCTGCCGGCCGCCGCGGTGGCCATCCGCAATCGCGATGTCGAACATGTCTACCGCCAGGACAGCGATTTCCAGTACCTGAGCGGCTTCCCCGAGCCCGAAGCGGTGATCGTGCTGATGCCCGGTCGCCCGCACGGCGAGTACGTGCTGTTCTGTCGCGAACGTAATGCCGAGCGCGAACTGTGGGACGGCTTGCGCGCCGGTACCGAAGGCGCGATCCGTGATTTCGGCGCCGACGATGCCTTCCCCATCACCGATATCCACGACATCCTGCCCGGCCTGATCGAAGGCCGCGACCGGGTGTATTCGGCGATGGGCAGCAATGCCGAGTTCGATCGGCACCTGATGGAGTGGATCAACATCATCCGCTCCAAAGCGCACCTGGGCGCCCAGCCGCCGAACGAATTCGTTGCCCTGGATCATCTGCTCCACGATATGCGTCTGTATAAATCGGCGGCGGAAGTGAAGGTGATGCGCGAAGCTGCGCGGATTTCCTGCGCCGCCCACGTGCGGGCCATGCAGGCCAGCCGCGCCGGCTTGCGTGAGTTCAGCCTCGAAGCCGAACTGGATTACGAGTTCCGCAAAGGCGGCGCGAAGATGCCGGCCTATGGCTCCATCGTCGCCGCCGGGCGCAACAGTTGCATCCTGCATTACCAGCAGAATGACGCGCTGCTCAAGGACGGCGACCTGGTGCTGATCGACGCCGGTTGCGAGATCGACTGTTACGCCAGCGACATCACCCGCACCTGGCCGGTCAACGGCAAGTTTTCGCCCGAGCAACAGGCGATCTATGAAGTCGTGCTGGCCGCCCAGGAAGCCGCCTTCGCCGAGATTGCACCGAACAAGCATTGGAACCAGGCCCATGAGGCCACCGTGCAGGTCATCACTGCCGGGCTGGTGAGGCTGGGGTTGCTGCAAGGGGACGTTGACGAACTGATCGCCGGCGAAGCCTACAAACCGTTCTACATGCACCGCGCCGGCCATTGGCTGGGGATGGATGTGCATGATGTCGGCGAGTACAAAGTGGGCGGTGAATGGCGTGTGCTGGAGGTCGGCATGACGTTGACCGTGGAGCCGGGGATCTATATTTCGCCGGACAACCAGAGCGTGGCAAAGAAATGGCGTGGCATCGGCGTACGCATCGAGGACGACGTGGTAGTGACCAAGCAAGGCTGTGACATTCTGACCGGCGGCGTGCCCAAGACCGTCGCCGACATCGAAGCGTTGATGGCGGCCGCCCGATGAGCCGGGTCAACCTGGCCATTATCGGCGGCGGCCTGGTGGGCGCGAGCCTGGCGTTGGCGCTGCAGGACGGGGCCAAGGCGCGGGGCTGGAAGATCCTGCTGATCGAACCCTTCGCACCGGGCGACAGCTACCAGCCGAGCTACGACGCACGCTCTTCGGCGCTGTCCTATGGCGCGCGGCAGATCTATCAGCGTCTGGGTTTGTGGCAGGCCATCTCCCGCCGCGCCGAGCCGATCAAGCAGATCCACGTGTCGGACCGCGGGCGCTTCTCCACTGCGCGCTTATCCGCCATGGAAGAGGGCGTGCCGGCCCTCGGCTACGTGGTGGAAAACGCCTGGCTCGGCCAATGCCTGTGGCAAGGCCTGGATAAGGACGTGGTCAGCTGGCGTTGCCCGGCCGAAGTCACGCGCATGGAGCCGCTGCCCGATGGCTATCGCCTGACCCTCAACGACGAAACCGTGCTGGAGTGCGACCTGGCGGTGCTGGCCGACGGCGGTCGCTCCGGCCTGCGCGAGCAACTGGGGATCGGCGTGAAATCCCGCCCGTACAACCAGAGCGCGCTGATCGCCAATATCACCCCGAGCGAAGCCCACAACGGCGAAGCCTTCGAGCGCTTCACCGATGAAGGCCCGATGGCCCTGCTGCCGCTGCCGGACAACCGCTGCGCGCTGGTCTGGACCCGTGCCGGTATGGACGCCCAGCGCCTGGCCAACCTGGATGAGCGCAGTTTCCTCAGTGAATTGCAGGGCGTGTTCGGCTACCGCCTGGGCACCTTGAAGCAGGTCGGTGCGCGGCATCTGTACCCGCTGACCCTGGTGGAAGCCGAAGAACAAGTGCGCTCGCACCTGGCGATCCTCGGTAATGCCGCCCACAGCCTGCACCCGATTGCCGGGCAGGGCTTCAACCTGTCCCTGCGCGATGCGAATGCCTTGGCCGAGGCCTTGCTGGCCGGGCCGGCGGTGCCGGGTGACCTGGCGACCTTGCAGGCATATCGCGAGCGGCAGCGCATGGATCAAACGCTGACCGTGGGTTTCTCCGATCAGGTCACGCGCCTGTTCGGCAGCGCCCAGCCGCTGGTCGCGCTGGGACGCAACATGGGCCTGCTGGGCCTCGACCTGCTGCCGCCGGCGAAACGCTGGTTCGCCCGTCAAGCCATGGGCCTGGGCACGCGTCCCGATGCGTAGCCGCGACTACATCGTTCGGGACGGGATGAGATTAACCCTTTACGTGCGGCGCAAGCCGCCAGCGAGACAGGCTTAAAGCATGGATATGCGCGCAGATGTGCTGATTGTCGGGGCCGGAATGGTCGGGAGCGCCCTTGCGCTGGCGTTGCAGGGCAGTGGCCTGCAGGTGCTGCTGCTCGACGGCAGCCCGCTGAGCGTCAAGCCGTTCGAGCGTGACGCGGCTTTCGAGCCGCGGGTGAGCGCCTTGTCGGCCGCCAGCCAGCGCATCCTTGAGCGCCTTGGCGTGTGGGATGGTATCGTCGCACGGCGCGCCAGCCCGTATGGCGAGATGCAGGTGTGGGACGGCAGCGGCACCGGGCAGATCCATTTTTCGGCGGCCAGCGTGCATGCCGAAGTGCTCGGGCATATCGTCGAAAACCGCGTGGTCCAGGATGCCTTGCTCGATCGCCTGCACGACTGCGACCTGGGCCTGCTGGCCAATGCGCGCCTGGAACAGATGCGCCGCTCCGGCGATGACTGGCTGCTGACCCTGGCCGACGGCCGCACACTGCGTGCGCCGCTGGTGGTCGCCGCCGATGGCGCCAACTCCGCGGTGCGCCGTCTGACCGGCACCGCGACCCGCGAATGGGATTACTTGCACAACGCTATCGTCACCAGCGTGCGCAGCAGCCAACCGCACCGGCGCACCGCCTGGCAACGCTTTACCGACACCGGCCCGCTGGCGTTTTTGCCGCTGGTGCGGGATGGGCAGGAGGACTGGTGTTCGATCGTCTGGTCGACCACGCCGGCTGAGTCCGCGCGCCTGATGGCGTTGGATGAGGAAAACTTCTGCCGTGAGCTGGAGCGTGCCTTCGAAGGGCGCCTGGGCACGGTGCTCAGCGCCGACCCGCGTGTGTGTGTGCCCCTGCGCCAGCGCCACGCCAAACGTTATGTGGCCGAAGGCCTGGCGTTGATCGGCGATGCGGCCCACGTGATCCATCCGTTGGCGGGGCAGGGGGTGAACCTCGGTTTTCTCGATGCGGCGGTGCTGGCCGAGGTGCTGTTATCGGCGAGCGAACGCGGCGAACGCCTGGCGGATGTGAAAGTGCTGAGCCGTTACGAGCGTCGACGCATGCCGCACAACCTGGCGCTGATGGCAGCGATGGAAGGCTTTGAGCGCTTGTTCCAGGCCGACCAACTGCCGTTGCGTTGGCTGCGCAATGCCGGCTTGAAGGTGGTCGACCAGATGCCGGAAGCCAAGGCGATCTTCGTGCGCCAGGCCCTTGGCTTGAGCGGGGATCTGCCGGAACTGGCCAGGCCCTGACACACCCTGCAGCCCGGGCCTGCCCGCGATGAGGCGATACGTCGCAGTGCCGAACGCGGCTTTGCAACATCTCGTAACGCCTCACTCGAGTGAGTGATTGAGATGCTAAATGTGAGTCCTTATCATTTGTACTCTTTTGTTCACGAGAGACCGCACCCATGTCGGCACCCAAGCGCCTCCTGACTGCCCTGGCACTCACCCTCATCGGCAGCACCACCGTGCAGGCGGCCGACGAAGTCGTGGTCTACTCCTCGCGCATCGATGAACTGATCAAGCCGGTGTTCGACGCCTACACCCAGAAAACCGGGGTGCAGGTGAAGTTCATCACCGACAAGGAAGCCCCGCTGATGCAGCGCATCAAGGCCGAGGGCGAGAACGCCACCGCCGACCTGCTGCTCACCGTCGACGCCGGCAACCTCTGGCAGGCCGAGCAGATGGGCATCCTGCAACCGTTCACCTCCAAGCTGATCGACGCCAATATTCCGCTGCAATACCGCTCGTCTACCCACGCCTGGACCGGTTTGAGCCTGCGTGCGCGGACCCTCGCCTATTCCACCGACCGGGTGAAACCGGGCGAGCTGACCACCTACGAAGCCCTGGCCGACAAACAATGGGAAGGCCGCCTGTGCCTGCGCACGGCAAAAAAGGTCTACAACCAGTCGCTGACCGCCACCCTGATCGAAACCCATGGCGCGGCCAAGACCGAAGAAATCGTCAAGGGCTGGGTCAATAACCTGTCCACCGATGTGTTCTCCGACGATATCGCCGTGCTCGAAGCGATCAACGCCGGGCAGTGCGACGTGGGCATCGTCAACACTTACTACTACGGCCGCCTGCACAAGCAGAAGCCGAATCTGGCGGTGAAGCTGTTCTGGCCGAACCAGGGCGACCGTGGCGTGCATGTGAACCTGTCCGGCATCGGCCTGACCAAATACGCGCCGCACCCGGAAGCAGCCAAGGCGCTGGTGGAATGGATGACCACGCCTGAGGCGCAGAAGATCTTTGCCGACGTGAATCAGGAATTCCCGGCCAACCCGGTGGTGGCGCCGTCGGCTGAAGTGGCCAGTTGGGGCAAGTTTGTGGCGGACACCTTGCCGGTGGAAGTGGCGGGCAAGCGCCAGGCCGAGGCGATTCGCCTGATGGATCGGGCCGGCTGGAACTGAATGTGTCTGTGGGAGGGAGTAATCCCCCTCCCACACTGTTTTGTGTCTGTCTGTAGATCATCCATTCCCAGGGAATTTGCTCTTGGCCCACCCCGCCCAACGCCGCTGGTACCTGCCGGTCTTCAGCGTCGCCGCCCTGGTGTTGCTGCCGCTGAGCGTGCTGTTGCTGTCCTGGCAAAGCATCGACGCGCAGATCTGGTCCCATCTGTGGGAAACCCAGATGCCGCGCCTGCTGGGCAATACCCTGACCCTGGTGCTCGGCGTCGGCGTCGGCGTGACCTTGCTGGGTGTGAGCCTGGCGTGGCTGACCAGCCTCTGCGAATTTCCCGGGCGGCGCTGGCTCGACTGGGCGCTGATGCTGCCGTTCGCGATCCCGGCGTATGTGCTGGCGTTTGTGTTTGTCGGCCTGCTGGACTTCTCGGGGCCGGTGCAAACCCTGCTGCGTGACGCGTTCGGCAGCGGTTTGCGCCTGCCCCGCGTGCGTTCCACCGGTGGGGTGGTCATTGTGTTGGTGCTGGTGTTCTATCCCTACGTCTACCTGCTGGCGCGCACGGCGTTCCTGGCCCAGGGCAAGGGCTTGATGGAAGCGGCGCGCGTGCTGGGGCAATCGCCCTGGCAAGCCTTCTGGCGCGTGGCCCTACCCATGGCGCGGCCGGCGATTGGCGCCGGCGTGGCCCTGGCGCTGATGGAGACCCTGGCGGATTTCGGTGCGGTCTCGGTGTTCAACTTCGATACCTTCACCACCGCGATCTACAAGACCTGGTACGGCTTTTTCAGCCTGTCCAGCGCGGCCCAGCTGGCCAGCCTGTTGCTGCTGGTGGTGATGCTGGTGCTCTACGGCGAGCGTCGTGCCCGCGGTGCCAGTCGGCCGAGCAATGAGCGGCCGCGCGGCAAGGCGCTGTATCACCTGCGCGGCTGGAAGGCGGCGGCGGCCAGTGGTTGGTGCGGCCTGGTGTTTGCCTGTGCCTTTGTCATTCCGATGCTGCAACTGCTCGCCTGGTTCTGGCAGCGCGGCCGTTTCGATCTGGACGAGCGCTATACCGGCCTGATCGTCCACACCCTGTACCTGGGCGGTATCGCGGCGCTGGTCACGGTCAGCGTGGCCCTGATACTGGCCTTCGCCAACCGCCTGGCGCCGACCCGGGCAATTCGTTCCGGCATCAGCCTGGCCAGCGTCGGGTATGCCTTGCCGGGCTCGGTACTGGCGGTGTCGATCATGTTGGCGTTCAGCTACCTGGACCGTGAGCTGGTGGTGCCGTTGTCGGGCTGGCTCGGTGGCGCGGGCAAGCCCTTGTTGCTGGGCAGCTTGGCGGCATTGGTGCTGGCGTATCTGGTGCGTTTCCTGGCGGTGGCTTACGGGCCGCTGGAAAACAGCCTGGCGCGTATCCGTCCATCGTTGCCCGAAGCGGCGCGCAGTCTTGGGGTGAGCGGTCCACGACTGTTTTGCAAAGTGTATCTTCCGCTGTTGCTGCCGGGCACCCTGAGCGCAGCGTTGCTGGTGTTCGTCGATGTACTCAAGGAAATGCCGGCGACCCTGCTGATGCGCCCGTTTGGCTGGGACACCCTGGCGGTGCGGATCTTTGAGATGACCAGTGAAGGGGAGTGGGCGCGGGCGTCATTGCCGGCCTTGACCTTGGTGCTGGTGGGCCTGTTGCCGGTGGTCGGGCTGATACGACGTTCCGCTCGGCAAATCGGTTAGGTGCCAGTCCTACGGCTTGAGGCTACAATGCGCGGCATTCGGTACGCTCCGTGTTTCGGACCGGCTCGTCGGATGTGGCTGTAAGCCCTTTGATTCAAGGGGTTAAGCCCATCCTGCAGCCCTGCGTACCTTCGCCAAGCCCGGAAGGAGAAACCCATGGGACAGCGCACGCCTTTGTATGACCTGCATCTCGCCCTCGGCGCGAAAATGGTCGATTTTGGCGGTTGGGATATGCCTCTGCACTATGGCTCGCAAGTTGAAGAACACCATCAGGTGCGACGCGACTGCGGGGTGTTCGATGTATCTCATATGACCGTGATCGATGTCACCGGCCCCCAGGCCAAGGAATGGCTCCAGTACCTGCTGGCCAATGACGTCGACCGTTTGCACGGCTGCGGCCGTGCGTTGTACAGCGCCATGCTCAACGAGCACGGCGGGGTGGTGGACGACATGATCGTCTACCGTACCGAAGCCGGTTATCGGCTGGTGGTCAACGCCGCCACCCGTGACCAGGACATGGCCTGGATGCAGGCGCAGTTGGGCACTTACCCGGTGCAACTGCACGAGCGCTCCGAACTGGCCATGCTCGCTATCCAAGGCCCCCACGCCCGGCAAAAAATCGCCGAACTGGTGACCCAGTCGCGTGGCACCCTGATCCACCAGCTCAAGCCCTTCGAAGGCCAGGCCGATGGCGACTGGTTTATCGCCCGCACCGGCTACACCGGCGAAGACGGCCTGGAAATTGTCCTGCCGGCCGATCAGGCCCCGGGTTTTTTCAACGACCTAGTGGGCGCGGGGATTTCCCCCATCGGCCTCGGCGCCCGCGACACCCTGCGCCTGGAAGCCGGCATGAACCTGTATGGCCAGGATATCCACCAGGACGTTTCGCCCCTGGCGGCCAACATGGCCTGGAGCATTGCCTGGGAACCGGCCGCGCGCCGTTTCATCGGCCGCGCCGCGCTGGAAGCCGAACTGGCGGCCGGGGTGCAGACCAAATTGGTCGGTTTGGTACTGGAAGAACGTGGGGTTTTACGCGCTCACCAGGTGGTTCGTATCGCCAATGTTGGCGAAGGGGAGATCACCAGTGGTAGTTTCTCTCCTACGCTGAGTAAATCCATTGCTTTGGCGCGTGTACCGACGGCGACTGCCGATCGGGCCGAAGTGGAGATCCGCGGCAAGTGGTATCCGGTTCGAGTGGTCAAACCGACCTTCGTGCGCCATGGTAAAACCTTGATCTAACTATTCCGGCAGGCCAGTGGCCGCTGACATTTCTTCTTGAGGACATAGACTATGAGCGATATCCCTGCCGGCCTGCGTTATGCCGAAAGTCACGAATGGGCCCGTTTGGAAGCTGACGGCACTGTGACCGTCGGCATCTCCGACCATGCCCAGGAAGCCTTGGGTGATGTGGTGTTTGTTGAGTTGGCCGAAATCGGCAAAGCGTTTGCGGTGGGGGACGCGGCGGGTGTCGTGGAGTCGGTTAAAGCGGCTTCGGACATCTACTCGCCAGTTGCTGGCGAAGTGATTGCTGTTAACGAGGAACTGAGCGGCAGCCCTGAGTTGTTGAACAGCGACCCTTACGGCGCCTGGATCTTCAAGCTCAAGCCCAGCAACCCGGCCGACCTGGAAAAACTGCTCGATGCCGCCGGCTACAAAGCCGCCATCGGCGAGTGATCCCGCTGCAGGAGCCGGTCATCCGGCTCCTGCAACAGCCTTTCAGCGCTTCAGCACGGCCTTCACCGCCGCTACCGAGCGTTCCACATCTGCCTCTGTCATTGCTGTGAACATCGGCAACGACACGATCAAACGCCCAACACGTTCTGCTACAGGGAACATGCCTTCCTTGAACCCGCGTGCCCGATACAGGCTCAACAGGTGGATTGGCGGGTAGTGATAGCCAATGCCGACGCCGTGGGCCTGCATCTGCTCCATGAACGTGGCGCGGGCCGGCAGCCCGTCCTGGCGCTCCGGCAGGACCAGTTGGAACAGGTGCCAGTTGCTGTTTTCGAAATCCGCCGGTGGCAGTTGCGCACCGTATTGCTCTTCAAAATCACTGCCGAAGCACTTGAAGTAGTGCCGCGCCAGGTTCTGGCGATGGGCGGTGATCTCCTGGATATGGGCAAATTGCCCCAGGCCGATGGCGGCGGCGATGTCGGTCATGTTGAACTTGCCGCCCAGCACATCCACGTCCAGGCCGTCGAAGCCGGTGCGGGTCACGCCCTGCAAGCGGTACTTCTCTGCCAGGCGTGCTTCGTCGGCGTTGTTCAGCACCAGGCAGCCGCCCTCGGAAGAGGTGATGTTCTTGTTCGCCTGGAAGCTGAACGACACGAAGTCGCCGGTGGCGCCGATCCGTTCACCGTCCCAGCTCGAACCCAGGGCCTGGGCGGCATCTTCAACGATACGCAGGTTGTACTTGTTGGCCAGTGCGTAAAGCATCGGCATATCCAGCGGCAGGCCGGCCAGGTACACCGGGATGATCGCCTTGGTGCGCGGGGTGATGGCCGCTTCGACCTGGGCCAGGTCGATATTGCGGGTTACCGGGTCGATATCGGCAAACACCGGCGTGGCGCCGACTTCCAGAATCACGTTGGCCGTGGCAACCCAGGAGATCGGCGTGGTGATGACTTCATCGCCCGGCCCGATACCGGCGATGCGCAAGGCAATCTCCATGGTGCAGGTGCCCGAGTTGAAGGTGCGTACCGGTCGCCCGCCAAAGTATTCCGACAGTTGCGCTTCGAATGCCTGCACTTTCGGCCCGCTGGTGATCCAGCCCGAACGCAGTACATCACCGACCGCCGAGATGGTGGCTTCATCAATGGTAGGTTTGGAAAATGGCAGAAAGGGCTGTTGGCTCATGACGACGAAGGCATCCGTTTCAGATAGACGATGAGAGAAGGCATATCAGTACCGGCATGGTTGCACGGCGTGACTGAATATAGCCTGTCTTCTGTGAACGAAACGTCACCCAAACGGTGAAAAATGCCGCATTGAGCGCGGCATTTTCTGCTGCGAGTCAGAAGGACACGCGCGCTTCCAGAAACATATTCTGCTCTTTGAGCTTGCCTTTGAGCTGCTCATCCCGTGCGTTCACGCGGTTGGCGAAGGTGTTGTAGCCGGTTTCCACATCGCCCATGGCGGTGTAACGGTAACCCGCGCCGAGGGTGAGTTGTTCGCTGACCTTGGCCTCCAGCCCCATGCCGACGCTGTAGGCGAAATTGTGCTGGCGATGGCTGGCAAAGCGCCGGGTCTCGTTGGTCTGGTAGCCCTCGGCGTCGATCCGCGCCACCCCCACGCCGGCCATGCCGTAAAACGACAGCCAATCATTGAGCGGGATGTCCTTGTAGCCATTGAGCATCAAGCGCTGGCTGTGGACCTGTTGGCTGTTGACGTTGGCATTGAAGGGCGCCCAGTAGGATTTGAAGGTCGAATGCTTCGGCATGGTGTATTCCCCTTCCAGGCGCCAGCCATCGGCAAACGCATAACCCACGGCGAAAGAGGCGACGATTGACTTGCTGCTGTCGGGCGCCTCCACCCGTTCGGTGACGCGTGGGCTGGTCAGCAGGGCGCTGGAGAGGTTCTGACGGGCGTGGTTGAGCTTCAACGATCCGTACCCGTTTTCTGCATGGGCATGGGGGGTAAAGAACACAGAGAACAGCAGCGCGTAGGCGAGTTTTTGCATGGAAGGGATTCGCTCGATGGAAAAGGAATCCTTAGCTTGTTGCCTGGCTCTTGAGGGCTCGACAGGACTTCTCTGCCCGCGGCTGGAAAAAATAGACTATCTGCGTAGTGCCCGGGGGCGATGACTGTAGGAAATGATCAAAAAAATGCCGCTGGGAAGCGGCATTCTTTATGGGGCGAGGATTACTCGGTGACAGCGTTTTTCGCGAGGATGGCGTTGGCCAATTCCATGTCCGTGGCCTGGAGGCCAGGGTTATCGGCGCGGACTTTCTGCATGGCGGCTTCCAGGTACGGGCCGCGGATGCCGCCGTCGCTGGCAACGAAGCTGCCTGCGTCGTCTTGGGCGGCAACCACCAGCTTGTGGTCCTTGAAGGTCAGGTACGTCGAGCCGGTCGTGGCGCCCGATGAGATGACATTACGCCAGAAGCTATCGGCCATGGCTGAGCCGACAGGTAGGGAAAGCACAGCGAGGGTGGCGACAGCATATTTGAGACGCATGGCGGGTGACTCCGGGTGGGTTATCTGTACTCTATGATTGTAGTTAGCCCAATCGAGTTCCATCACTGACTAAACAGTTTCAACCTGCAAAACCGTCCCCTCCTGTGCAACCACGCATACATGAGCGCCTACGGGGGTGTCCGGGCCGGTCACGATCCACACGCCATCACCGACTTTTATCTTGCCGCGACCATCCACAATTGCCTGATGCACGACAAACGTATGGCCGATCAACTCTGAACCGCGCTCGTTGAGTCCCGGTTGGTCGCTGGCCTTGGCGCTGCTGCGCTGGCGTTTCCACCAGTACACCGCCGTCAATATCGACAACACGGCGAACAGCAGCAGTTGCCATTCCAGCCCGAGCGGCGGTACCAGGAACTTGATCACGCCCACGGCGGCCGCGGCGATCCCCATCCACAACAGGTAGCCGCCGGCGCCGAACACTTCAAGAATCAGCAGCACCGTGCCCAGTGCCAGCCAGTCCCAAAACGAAAGATGCTGCAGGAAATCCCACATGGCGATGGCCTCAGCCTTTCTTGTTGTCGAAAGTCGCTTTGACGATTTCGCCGATACCGCCGACAGCGCCGATCACCTGGCTGGCTTCCAGCGGCATGAGGATCACCTTGCTGTTGTTGGCCGAAGCCAGTTTGCCCAGCGCGTCGATGTATTTCTGGGCGACGAAGTAGTTGATGGCCTGCACGTTACCGGTGGCGATCGCTTCGGACACTACCTGGGTGGCGCGGGCCTCTGCCTCGGCTTGACGTTCGCGGGCTTCGGACTCCAGGAACGCGGCTTGACGTCCGCCTTCGGCTTCGAGGATCTGCGCCTGCTTCTTGCCTTCGGCGGTCAGGATCGCCGATGCCCGCAGGCCCTCGGCTTCGAGGATCTGTGCGCGCTTGATCCGCTCGGCTTTCATCTGGCCCGACATGGCGGCCATCAGGTCGGCGGGCGGGCTGATGTCCTTGATCTCGATCCGGGTGATCTTGATGCCCCACGGCGCCGTGGCTTCGTCGACGGTGCGCAGCAGTTTTTCGTTGATGCCGTCACGTTGGCTGAGCATCGCATCCAGTTCCATGGAACCGAGTACGGTACGGATGTTGGTCTGCAACAGGTTGCGGATGGCGTGTTCGAGGTTGTTCACCTCATAGGCGGCCTGGGCGGTGTTGACCACCTGGAAGAAGCACACGGCGTCGATCTGCACGGTGGCGTTGTCGGCGGTGATCACTTCCTGGGGCGGGATATCCAGCACGCTTTCCATCACGTTGATCTTGCGACCGATGCGGTCCATGACTGGGATGATGATGTTGAGGCCGGGCTTGAGCGTGTTGGTGTAGCGACCGAAGCGCTCGACCGTCCACTGATAGCCCTGGGGCACCACTTTGAAGCCCATGAACAGGATGGCGATGGCCAATCCCACGAAAAGAAGCAGTACGGTTCCGATCTGCATAGCGATTCCCTATCTGAAGATGTCAGTGAAACGACGTTCGGCCGATTGTAACGGGGTTGTCTGCGATAAGAAGGGTTTCACCGCCCGACAGCCAACGGATTTGTTTCTGAATCCCCAGGCGTGGCGCGCAAGATTTCCGCCAGGCTGGTCAACCCGGCTTCGACCTTGTGCATGCCGGCCATTCGCAGGCTGCACATCCCTTGCTGGAGCGCCGCCCGGCGCAAGGCCTGCACGTCGGTGCCGGGGGTGATCAGCGACTTGAGCGCGTCGTCCAGCACCATGATTTCGTAGACCCCGGCGCGCCCGCGATAACCGCTGTCACGGCACTCCGCGCACCCGATGGCTTCAGTGTCGTTGCTGCTGGTTGTGCGTTTGCAGCGTGGGCACAAGAGCCGCACCAAGCGCTGCGCCATCACTCCCAGTAGTGTGGCCTTGATCAAATAATAAGCAATGCCCAGTTCCTGCAATCGGCTGATCGCACTCGGCGCATCGTTGGTGTGCAGGGTCGACAGCACCAGATGCCCGGTCAGCGCGGCCTGGATCGCCATCTCGGCGGTTTCCTGGTCGCGGATCTCGCCGATCATGATGATGTCCGGGTCCTGGCGCAGCAGTGCGCGGATGCCGCTGGCGAAGCTCAGGTCGATATTGTGCTGCACCTGCATCTGGTTGAATGCTGGCTCGACCATCTCGATCGGGTCTTCCACCGTACACAGGTTGACCTCGCGGCTCGCCAGGCGCTTGAGGGTGGTGTAGAGGGTGCTGGTCTTGCCGGAGCCGGTAGGGCCGGTGACCAGGATGATGCCGTGGCTCTGGCGGGTCAGGCTGTGCCAGCGTTGCTGGTCCTGGGCCGACAGGCCAAGCTGGTCGAAGTCCTTGAGCAGGACCTGGGGGTCGAAAATCCGCATCACCAGTTTCTCGCCGAACGCCGTGGGCAAGGTTGAAAGGCGCAATTCCACTTCCGCGCCCGCCGGGCTTTTGGTCTTGACCCGCCCGTCCTGCGGTTTGCGTTTTTCCGCCACGTTCATCCGGCCCAGGCTTTTCAGGCGGCTGACCACCGCCATCGTGACCTGGGGCGGAAACTGGTAGACGTCATGCAGCAGCCCGTCGATGCGAAAACGCACGCGGCCCTGCTCGCGACACGGCTCGATATGGATATCGCTGGCCCGCTGGCCGAACGCGTACTGCAACAGCCAGTCGACGATATTGACGATATGCGCGTCGTTGGCGTCCGGCGCCTGGTCGCCGGCGCCGAGGTTGAGCAACTCGAAATGTGCCGGCGCGGGCGTTGTTTGATCGGCGCCGCTGACGGACTTCGCCAGGCGATAAAACTCGCCGATGCAGCGCTGGATGGCCTGTGGGTTGGCGACCACGCGTTTGATCGAACGCTTGAGCACCTGCGCCAGCCCGGCTTCCCAGGCAGTGACGTAAGGCTCGGCACTGGCGACCGTGACGCTCTGCGCATCCACGGCCACCGCAAGAATGCCGTGGCGCTGGGCGAAGGCGTGGGACATCAGCGGCACCACCGTCGCCACATCGATCTTCAGCGGGTCGATACGCAGGTAAGGCTGCCCGCTGTGCCGCGCCAGCCATTGCGTCAGGGTTTCCAGGCAAGGCCCCTGGGCCGCGATGCATTCCAGGGGATGCTGAGTGTGGCTGGCCGGCAGCGTCGACAAGCGCCGAGCCACATCGAGGGTGATCACGCCCTGCTCGACCAGGGCCGGTAACAACGGGGGCAATTCCAATCGCTGATCAACAGGCATTGAGGTTTTCCTGGGGCGCCGGGTGTATACCCAGGCTAGTCAGCCCCTGACCCGCAGCCTTGCGCGTGTATTGCAGGCTTTTACTGGGCGCCGGCCGCCAGCGCCTGAGGCCGCACAGAATCAGCCGACCACATCTCCAGCGAGCACACGCTGATCAGGTTTCGAATCTTTTCACCGATCACCTGGGCTCGGTGCCAGCTCACGCCATCCATCACGATATCCACGGTCAGCACATCGTCCTGGCGATTCACACTGACCTGGCGCGGCGTCAGGAACTGCAGCGCGAAATAGTTGAGCACCCGGCACAGCACATCGGGTTCGGCCTCGGCGACGATCTGGTAATGGGCCTGGCAATGGGCACTGTCGACGGCCCACGCATCGACGCGGGTAACAGGGCAGGTGGTTTCGACGGCGTGCATGCGGACTCTCCAGATTCGATTGGAGAAATTCTTACATTCGCGAAAGGAGATTTCTTATCTAAGATGAGCCTGATTCGTCGATAGATGCACAAATCAATTCAAGACAACCCGTATTAAAGGTATTTCTATGCGCAGCGAGCTGGACGTCTACGACCGCCGTATCCTGGCCCTGCTGCAGGAGGATGCCTCGCTCTCCAGCGCGCAGATCGCCGAGCAGGTCGGCCTGTCTCAATCGCCATGCTGGCGGCGTATCCAACGGCTGAAGGACGAGGGCGTGATCCGCAGCCAGGTCACGCTGCTGGACCGCAAGAAGATCGGCCTCAATACGCAGATTTTTGCCGAGGTCAAACTCAATGCCCACGGGCGCTCCAACTTCACCGAGTTCACCGAGGCGATCCGCGGTTTTCCGGAAGTGTTGGAGTGTTATGTGTTGATGGGGGCGGTGGATTTTCTGCTGCGCATTGTCACGTCGGACATCGAGGCTTACGAGCGGTTTTTCTTCGAGAAGTTGTCGATGGTGCCGGGGATTCAGGAGGTCAATTCGATCGTGGCGTTGTCGGAGATCAAGTCCACCACTAGCCTGCCAGTATTGGGCTGACAGGGCTGGCCTCATCGGGGGCAAGCCCCCTCCCACATTGGAGTGGGAAGTGGCTTACTCCCGATGGCGATATTACAGACGCAGCAGGGTCTTCCAGGCACGGTTCTGATACACCGCGATCGCCTGATGCATGCGCGCATCCAGCGATTCATCGGTGATCGGCTGGTTGGCCAGTTGCGCCAGCTTGTTCAGCTCGCCGTACAGGCGGTCGAGTTCCGCAATGTCCACCACCTGGCGTGCGTGGTGCAGCCAGGCCTGGATGCGCTCGATGCGCGGCAGTTGCTCGGCGAGGTCTTCCGGTTGCTGCTGATAGCGCGGCAGTTGCAGGGCGACGGCGTCTTCGGCCAGCAGGCGTGGCAACCAGTTGGTGATTTGCGCAGCGCCCTGACGGTTACCGCGCACGTTGCGGTCGGCGGTCCAGGTGCGGTTCAGCAGCCAGCGGGAGGTGTTCAGCGAGAACAGGCCCCAGCGCACGTCGGTCAATTCTTCGGCGAATTGCTCCGGCGCGGCTTTGCGAATGTCTTCATCGTCGTCACCGGCCTGGACCAGCGGGCGCCAGTCTTCCAGCAGGGCATCGAGTGCGCTGCGCAGTTCGCTGGTGGATTGACGCGGCGCGGCCTGGCCGAGGCTGCCGAGCAGGGCGCGCAGTTCGCCGAGGTTGTCGACCCAGTCCTGCAACAGGCGCCAGTGGCCATTGAAGCGGTATTGCTCGGCCAGGCGCTGGCTGCTGCCCAGCAGGTGCCACATGATCGCGGCGAAGGCGTCGTCCAACGGCATTTCGGCGTGCAGTTGCGGCGCCGGCAGGCTCAGGGAGTAGCTGCTGGCGTCATACAGGCGATAGCCGCGTTCGGCCTTGCTGATGTCGCATGGCATCAGTGCCAGGGTGGCGGCCAGTTCGGCGGCCAGTTCCAGCAGGGCGGCCGGTTCGCCTTCGCGCAGTTCCAGTTCCAGTTCGCAGATTTCTTCTTTCTGCTTGCCGGCCACTACATGGCCCAGGTCCAGTGCGGCTTCGATCACCACTTTGGCTTTGCCCCGGCCCCAGGCGATTTCGGCGCGTTCGCGCACGAAGTCGGTGGTGAAGATCGGCTTGAGGGTCTTTTTGTCCAGCTCGGCGAGTTCCTCGGGCCAGCATTCGCCGTCGAGTTTCTTCACGTCGAGCTTGGCTTTGGGCAATTCCCAGTTGTATTCGTTACGTTCCGACAAGCCGGCGACGCTTTGGCCACGGGTCTTGAGGGTCTGGATAATGTCGTCACCGTCCTTGCGCAAACGCAGGGCGACTTTGGCCTTGGCCAGGTCGCGCTCGGGGGTGTCGAAGTACTGGTTCATCAACTCACGGCGTTCCCAGCCACTTTTGTTGCGTTTTTTCAGTAGCGGGTGCTCACGCAGCGCGGCGAGTGTTTCGCGGCTGACGCGGAGCTTGATTTCGGTTTCTTTCTGCATGGCCGGAAAATCCAGGATCGGGAGCGCAGCCGGGAAAAAGAGTGGCTGCCAAGGTCGTGCAGTGTACAGGACTGAGCCCGGCAACGCGCCGCAACGGTTTATTGTGTCGTGCAGATGCCTCTATAGTGAGGTTCATCCGGGAAGTAGGGAGACCGCGCATGCCGTTACCGTCCATGAAAGAGCAATTCGCCGCCTTGATTGCCACACCGTCGGTCAGTTGCACCCAAGCGTCTCTCGACCAGAGCAACCGCCCGGTGATCGACCTGCTCGCCGGCTGGCTGGGCGATCTGGGCTTCGCCATCGACATCCAGCCCGTCAGCCCCGGCAAGTTCAACCTGCTCGCCAGTTTCGGCACGGGCCCCGGCGGCCTGGTGTTGGCCGGTCATAGCGATACCGTGCCGTATGACGCCGCGCTGTGGAAGACCGACCCGCTCAAGCTGACGGAAGTCGACGGTCGCTGGGTAGGATTGGGCAGCTGCGACATGAAGGGTTTTTTCGCGCTGGCCATCGAAGCGGTGTTGCCGCTGCTCGACCAACCGTTCAAGCAGCCGTTGCTGATCCTTGCCACCTGCGATGAAGAAAGCTCGATGTCCGGCGCCCGTGCATTGGCGGCGGCGGGGCGTCCGCTGGGGCGTGCGGCGGTGATCGGCGAGCCGACCGGCCTCAAGCCGATCCGCCTGCACAAAGGTGTGATGATGGAGCGCATCGACATCCTCGGCCGCAGCGGTCATTCGTCGGACCCGCGCCTGGGCCACAGCGCGCTGGAAGCCATGCACGACGCCATCGGCGAACTGCGCGGCCTGCGCCTGGCCTGGCAGCGCGAGTACCGCAACCCGCAGTTCAGCGTGCCGCAACCGACCCTGAATTTCGGTTGCATCCACGGCGGCGATAACCCCAACCGCATCTGCGGCCAGTGTTCCCTGGAGTTCGACCTGCGGCCCTTGCCCGGCATGGACCCGCAGGTGCTGCGCGCGGCGATCCGGCAGAAACTCGAACCAGTGGCCGAGCGCCATAAGGTGAAGATCGACTATGCGCCGCTGTTCGCCGAAGTGCCGCCGTTCGAGCAGGCCGAAGACGCAGAGCTGGTGCGGGTCGCCGAACGATTGACCGGTCATCGCGCCGAAGCAGTAGCGTTCGGCACCGAAGCGCCTTATCTTCAGCGCCTTGGTTGTGAAACCCTGGTGCTTGGCCCTGGCGATATTGCCTGCGCCCACCAGCCGGGCGAGTACCTCGAAATGTCACGCTTGACGCCTACAGTGCGTCTATTGCGGGAACTGATCGAACATTACTGCCTGACACCTGCATAAATTAATCCCTGCCCATGCGTACATAAGGAGAGCGAGCGTGTTGCCAAGCCTGTTCCGACGATAACCATCAGCCTGCTGTGCGTTTTCACGACTCATCCTTTTTCGGCTGCTTTTTATTACAGGCCCAGGTTCCATGCCCGACTACGTCAATTGGCTTCGTCACGCTTCGCCCTACATCAACGCCCACCGCGACTGCACCTTTGTGGTCATGCTGCCCGGCGACGGTGTGGATCATCCGAACTTCGGCAATATCGTCCACGACCTGGTGCTGCTCCACAGCCTGGGAGTGCGACTGGTGCTGGTCCACGGTTCGCGCCCACAGATTGAAGCGCGCCTTGAAGCGCGCGGGCTCAACCCGGTTTACCACAACGGCCTGCGCATCACCGATGCCGCCACGCTGGAGTGTGTGATCGATGCGGTCGGCCATCTGCGCATCGCCATTGAAGCGCGCCTGTCGATGGACATGGCCTCGTCGCCGATGCAGGGCTCGCGCTTGCGCGTGGCCAGCGGCAACCTGGTGACGGCGCGCCCGATCGGCGTGCTCGAAGGCGTGGACTTCCACCACACCGGCGAAGTGCGTCGGGTCGACCGCAAAGGCATCAATCGCCTGCTGGACGAGCGCTCCATCGTGCTGCTGTCGCCCCTGGGGTATTCGCCCACCGGCGAGATCTTCAACCTGGCCTGCGAAGACGTCGCCACCCGCGCCGCCATCGACCTGGCCGCCGATAAGTTGCTGCTGTTCGGTGCCGATCCTGGCCTGATCGATGAAAATGGCCGCCTGGTGCGTGAACTGCGCCCGCAACAAGTGCCGGCGCACCTGCAACGCCTGGGCAGCAACTACCAGGCTGAATTGCTCGATGCGGCTGCCGAAGCTTGCCGGGGCGGGGTAGGCCGCAGCCATATCGTCAGCTATGTCGAAGACGGTGCGCTGCTCACCGAACTGTTCACCCGTGATGGCGGCGGTACGCTGGTGGCCCAGGAACAATTCGAGCTGGTGCGCGAGGCGGCGATCGAAGACGTCGGCGGCTTGCTCGACCTGATCAGCCCGCTGGAAGAGCAGGGCATCCTGGTACGCCGTTCGCGGGAAGTGCTGGAGCGCGAGATCGAGCAGTTCAGCGTGGTCGAACGCGAAGGCATGATCATCGCCTGCGCGGCGCTGTATCAGATCGCCGATTCGGACGCGGGGGAGCTGGCGTGCCTGGCGGTCAACCCGGAGTATCGCCACGGCAGGCGCGGCGATGAACTGCTCGAGCGCATCGAGGCTCGCGCCCGGGCGCAGGGGTTGAAGACCCTGTTCGTGCTCACCACGCGCACGGCGCACTGGTTCCGCGAGCGCGGCTTTGTGCCCAGCAGCGTGGATCGCCTGCCTTCGGCGCGGGCATCGCTGTACAACTATCAGCGTAACTCGAAGATTTTCGAGAAGGCCCTGTAATACCCCGCCCTCCCAGCCTCTGAGCTGGTTTGCCTGCGATGCAGGCCTCGGTCGTTGCGTTAACCCGAGGTGATGCGTTCGCCGCCAAACCAGCTTGTCACTTCGAAAATCGGTACGTCCCACGGGCGAAGGGCGTAGCGATGACGTGGCCGATCAAACCCCGGGGTGCGTCATCGTGCCACCCGTGCCCCCTACTAAAGTTTAAGGATTCTTGATTTTGAGCCGATACGATCAAGGCGTAGAGGGATAAATTGCGCGAAGCTTTCGCTGCCAGACGGCTCGATCGGCGGCTCTCAGGCCGGCATGAAATATTAGTGATACAAAAACTGTAACAAATTGACGGGAAGATGGGCGTTTGGCCATGATGGCGTCGCCTTTTTGATCCTGGGTGACGTATATGACGGTGCGTTCAGCTAAAAAGATCTAAAAAGCGATCAAGAAATGCCTTTTAGAAATTAGCTTATGCAAAGGTTCGTCTATGCTGACGCGTCTTGTTTCATGCAGAGGCTTATTCCAAAAGCGTATGAAAAAGAATGAAATAATTCTTTTTGGGTGTATGAAAAATTCATTACCCTGCAGGGACCAAACAAACTGCGATTAGACGAAGGTAGTAGACACACAAGGTTACGATTGACTTGGTAGTCACTATCTGGCGCTAATCGCGCATCTGTGGATCTCGGGCGTTAGACCCAGGACCAAAGAAATACAAAAATTAGAAATGAGAGGAGCGGTACATGAAGAAGTCCACATTGGCGTTGGCTATAGCGTTGGCGGCAATCGCCCAGCAAGCTGCAGCAGCCGGTTTCATTGAAGACAGTAAGGCCAGTGTCAGCTCGCGTACCTTGTATTTCGATAACGATCAGCGTGATGGCGGTGCTGATCAGCGCGAAACAGCCACCGGCCTGAAGTTCGATTACAAGTCCGGCTTCACTCAAGGTGTCGTTGGTTTTGGTATCGACGCCCAGGCATTGGTAGGTATTCACCTGGATGGTGGTCGGGGCCATCACCCAAACAACAACTCCTTCGTTCCAAGTGACTCCGATGGGTCTGCCGTAAGCAACTGGAGCAGTGCGAGTGCTAACGCCAAGGCCCGCTTCTCCAAGACTGAAGCACACCTGGGTGGTGCGCTGTCGCCGAACCTTCCAATCCTGATCGCCAGCGACGGCCGTTTGTTGCCGCAAACCTTTGAAGGCGGCACTGTCACTTCCAAAGAAATCGACAATGTGACCTTCAACGCCGGTCAACTCGAACATGCCACTGGTCGTGCTTCAAGCAACAGCACTGGCCTGGCCGTCAACGGCGGTACCGAGGAAAGCAATAAGTTCCGTTTTGGTGGCGCTGATTGGAAGGTCACCAAAGACTTGACCCTGCAGTACTACTACGCAAACCTCGAAGACTACTATAAGCAGCACTTCCTGGGCCTGTTGCACGTATACCCGATCAGCGAAGGTCAGTCCTTCAAGACCGACCTGCGCTACTTCGACAGCAGTTCTGATGGCAAGAACGGTCAGGCCGGCTATCGCTTCAACAACAACGGTGGTTACGCGAAGAACGCAGGCGAGGTTGATAACAAGACCTGGAGCGCCATGTTCACCTACACCCTGGGTGGCAGCGCCGTTATGCTCGGTCACCAGCGTGTCAACGATGACGGTGGTTTCGTCTGGCTGAACCAGGGTAGCGTTGTGGATGGTAATGGTCGTAACGAAGGTGCCGGCGGGTCGAGCTTCTACCTGTTCACCGACAGCATGATCAACTCCTTCGTCCGCGCGGGTGAAAACACCACCTTCGGTCAGTACTCTTACGACTTCGCTGCACTGGGTGTTCCAGGTCTGCGAACCTCGATTGCCTACTTGCACGGCGACAACATCAAAGCCGTGGGCGGTGGCAGTGATCAGTCCGAGTGGGAACGCGATATGCGTATCGACTACACCATTCAGGCCGGCGCGCTCAAAGGTTTTGGCACCACTCTGCGGCACGGTGCGTACCGTGGCAGCGGCACTGGTATCCAGGACCAGGATCAGACACGCCTGATCTTCAGCTACTCCTACAGCTTCTTGTAAGGCTGGATAAGGAAAACCTCGCGTTACCGCGAGGTTTTTCTCACGTTCAATCAAGTCGGGCTCAACCCCCGCAAGCCCTTCCTGACCCCCTCTTTTTTACAGCGTCTCAAGGCCTTCTCGAACCTTGAAACGAATGTTGACTCTCGCCTGTTCCAAGGTCCAGTGAACACATTTTTAATATTCCTATATCGTCTAAATAAATCGATATTTATTCTTTTTAAATAATCCGTAATCCATGCACAGTGGGCTCCATAAGCACTCATCAGGAGCCACACCATGAGCCTAAGACTGGGCGACATCGCCCCCGACTTCGAACAGGATTCCAGCGCCGGCAAGATTCGTTTCCACGAGTGGCTGGGCGACAGCTGGGGTGTGCTGTTTTCCCACCCGGCGGACTTCACGCCGGTATGCACCACCGAGCTGGGCTTCACCGCCAAACTCAAGGACGAATTCGCCAAGCGTGGCGTCAAGGCCATCGCCCTGTCGGTAGACCCGGTGGACTCGCACCTCAAGTGGATCGAAGACATCAACGAAACCCAGAACACGCTCGTCAACTTCCCGATCCTGGCCGACGCCGACCGCAAGGTCTCGGACCTCTACGACCTGATCCACCCAAACGCCAGTGACACCCTCACCGTGCGTTCCTTGTTCGTCATCGACCCGCACAAGAAGATCCGCCTGACGATCACCTACCCAGCCAGCACCGGGCGCAACTTCCACGAAATCCTGCGGGTTATCGACTCGTTGCAACTGACCGACAACTACAAAGTCGCCACGCCCGCCAACTGGCAGGACGGCGATGAGGTGGTGATCGTGCCGTCGCTCAAGGACGAGGAAGAAATCAAGAAACGCTTTCCCAAAGGGTACCGGGCGGTGAAGCCCTATCTGCGGCTGACACCGCAACCCAATCGCTGAATTACCTGTAGGAGCGAGCTTGCTCGCGAAGCATGCGCGGTTACTGCGGACATCCAGAAAGCCTGCGTCATCGTTGACGGTTTTCGCGAGCAGGCTCGCTCCTACAGATAGACGCTGTGTACTCACATGGCAGGGGTTTTGAGGCCGTTTCGACGGCCTTTTTTTCGCCTGGCGATTGATGGATGGTTTATTCTTTTAAGGAATAAACAAATGAAAAAATAAGATTTATAGATATATAAATCTGCTGATATGGTCTGTTCCATCTTGGCGCCATCGCCACACAGCGAACCGCCGACACTTGCTAAAGGAATTTCCTACATGCTGGTCGTAACACTTGGAGGCAGTCCCAGCCAGCGTTCCCGCTCTGGGGTCTTGCTGGATAAAACCCGTCAGTGGCTGCAACAGCAGGGCGTGGAAGTGGTGAGTTATCAGATACGGGACTTCCCGGCCGAAGACTTGCTGCATGCGCGCTTCGACAGCCCCAAAGTCATCGACTTGTTGCAACAAGTGGCCAATGCCGACGGCCTGGTGATCGCCACGCCGGTGTACAAGGCCTCGTTCTCGGGCGCGCTGAAAACCGTGCTCGACCTGCTGCCCGAACGCGCCCTGGCCCACAAGGTGGTATTGCCCATCGCCACCGGCGGCAGCATCGCCCACATGCTGGCGGTGGACTACGCATTGAAGCCGGTACTGTCGGCGCTCAAAGCCCAGGAATTGCTCCACGGGATCTTTGCCGAAGACAGCCAGATCGCTTACGGCGAAGGCAGTGCCCAGGCGCAACTGGTGCCGGTCCTCGAACAACGCTTGAGCGAGGCTCTGGAAACTTTCTACGCCGCCATGGCCCGTCGCCCGAAACCGCTGGACCCGCATGTGTTGAATGAACGTTTGTTGAGTGCTCGCTGGAGCATTTAAGCCTTACCGATTCACGAAGTACTCACCTTACTCAGCCGCCAACGGCCAAGCAGGTGCAGCCAACCCCCCAATCGCATTTTTGGAGAGAGCGCCATGCTCACTGTCATCTTGCGTCGTGGTCTGGTCGCACTGTTTGCTGCGGCTGTGTCCTTCGGCGCCATTGTTCAAGCCCACGCTGCCGAAACCCTGCGGATCGGCTATCAGAAATACGGCACCCTGGTGCTGCTCAAGGCCAAGGGCACCCTGGAAAAGCGCCTGGCCGCCGACGGTGTGCAGGTGCAGTGGACCGAGTTCCCGGGCGGCCCGCAATTGCTCGAAGGCCTGAACGTCGGCTCGATCGACTTCGGCGTCACTGGCGAAACCCCGCCGGTATTCGCCCAGGCCGCCGGTGCCGATCTGCTCTACGTGGCCTACGAACCACCAGCGCCGACCAGTGAAGCGATCCTGGTGCCGAAAGACTCGCCGATCAAATCGGTGGCCGAGCTCAAGGGCAAGAAAGTCGTGCTCAACAAGGGCTCCAACGTTCACTACCTGCTGGTGCGGGCCCTGGAAGATGCCGGCCTGAAATACACCGATGTGCAGACCGTGTTCCTGCCGCCCGCCGATGCGCGTGCCGCGTTCGAGCGTGGCAGCGTAGACGCCTGGGTCATCTGGGACCCGTACCAGGCCGCCGCCGAGAAACAACTGCAAGCCCGCACCTTGCGTGACGGCAGCGGGATTGCCGACAACCACCAGTTCTACCTGGCCACCAGGCCCTACGCCGAAAAACACCCCGAAGTGATCAAGGCGCTGGTGGAAGAAGTGCGCGCGGTGGGCGAGTGGTCCAAGGCCAACCCGCAGCAAGTCACCGAACAGGTCGCGCCCGCTGCTCGGCCTGCCGGCTGACATCACCCTGACCTCGGTGAAACGCCAGGGCTATGGCGCGCTGTTCCTGACCCCGGCGGTGGTCGCCGCGCAGCAGAAGATTGCCGACAGCTTCTACCAACTCAAATTGATCCCCAAACCCTTGAGCATCAAGGACGTGATCTGGACGCCACCTGCCGCCGTGGCCAACGCGCCGTAATCCGACTTCTTCAGGAGACAACTCCATGAGCCTCACTATTTTCTGGTTCCTGCCTACCCACGGCGACGGTCATTACCTTGGCACCGCCGAAGGCGCTCGCGCCGTCGACCACGGTTATCTGCAGCAAGTGGCCCAGGCGGCCGACCGCCTTGGCTTCGGCGGGGTGCTGATCCCCACCGGGCGTTCCTGCGAAGACTCGTGGCTGGTGGCCGCTTCGCTGATCCCGGTGACCCAGCGTCTGAAGTTCCTGGTCGCGCTGCGCCCCGGGATCATTTCGCCGACGGTGGCCGCGCGTCAGGCCGCGACCCTCGATCGCCTGTCCGGCGGCCGTGCGCTGTTCAACCTGGTGACCGGCGGTGACCCGGAAGAATTGGCCGGTGACGGTCTGTTTCTCAGCCACGAGGAGCGCTACCAGGCCTCGGTGGAGTTCACCCGCATCTGGCGTCGTGTGCTGGAAGGCGAAACCGTGGATTACGACGGCGAACACATCAGCGTCAAAGGCGCCAAACTGCTTTACCCGCCGATCCAGCAACCGCGTCCGCCGCTGTACTTCGGCGGCTCTTCCGAAGCCGCGCAGGACCTGGCGGCCGAACAGGTGGACATGGTGCTGACCTGGGGCGAGCCACCGGCCGCGGTCGCGGAAAAAATCGAACAGGTGCGGGCCAAGGCCGCGAAACTCGGGCGCACGGTGCGCTTCGGCATTCGTCTGCATGTGATCGTGCGCGAAACCAACGATGAAGCCTGGAAAGCCGCCGACAAACTGATCTCGCACCTGGACGACGACACCATCGCCCGCGCCCAGGCCTCGCTGGCGCGCTTTGATTCGGTCGGCCAGCAGCGCATGGCGGCCTTGCATGGTGGCAGCCGCGACAACCTCGAAGTCAGCCCCAACCTGTGGGCCGGCGTCGGCCTGGTGCGCGGCGGGGCCGGCACCGCGCTGGTGGGCGATGGCCCGACGGTCGCGGCGCGGGTCAAGGAATACGCGGCGCTGGGCATCGACACCTTTATCTTCTCCGGTTATCCACACCTGGAAGAATCGTATCGCGTCGCCGAGTTGCTGTTCCCGCACCTGGATATCGAACGTCCCGAGTTGCCGAAAAGTGCTGGGTACGTGAGCCCGTTCGGCGAGATGGTCGCCAACGACATCCTTCCCAAAGCGGCGTCACAGAGCTGAGGTGGCGCCATGAATGTGGAAAAACTGAGCCATCGCGTGGCGCCTTGGGTGCTGCCGGTGTTGCTGTTGGCGGTGTGGCAGTTGTCGGTGTCGGCGGGTTGGTTGTCGACGCGGATTCTGCCGGCGCCGAGCGCGGTGATCGAGGCCGGGGTCAACCTGGTACGCAGCGGTGAAATCTGGACGCACCTGGCCATCAGCGGCTGGCGCGCGGGCCTGGGTTTTGTGATCGGTGGCAGCATCGGTCTGGCCCTGGGCTTTATCACCGGCCTGTCGACGTGGGGCGAGCGCCTGCTGGACAGCTCGGTGCAGATGATCCGCAACGTGCCGCACCTGGCGTTGATCCCGCTGGTGATCCTGTGGTTCGGCATTGACGAGACCGCGAAGATTTTCCTGGTCGCCCTCGGCACGCTGTTCCCGATCTACCTCAACACCTACCACGGCATCCGCAACGTCGACCCGGCGCTGGTGGAAATGGCGCGCAGCTACGGCTTGTCCGGCTTCAGCCTGTTCCGCCAGGTGATCCTGCCGGGCGCGCTGCCGTCGATCCTGGTGGGCGTGCGTTTTGCCCTGGGCTTCATGTGGCTGACGCTGATCGTGGCGGAAACCATTTCGGCCAGTTCCGGTATCGGTTACCTGGCGATGAACGCCCGTGAATTCCTGCAAACCGACGTGGTGGTGCTGGCCATCGTCATGTACGCGATTCTCGGCAAGCTGGCCGACCTCGCAGCGCGCGGCCTGGAGCGTGTGTGGCTGCGCTGGCATCCGGCTTATCAAGTGAATAAAGGAGGTGCGGCATGACCGCTCAACAACCTCCGCGCCTGCTGAAGGGGATTCTCCTGGCGGTGCGCAAATTGCGCAAGGCCTTTGGCGCGCGGGAAGTGCTCAAGGGCATCGACCTGCATATTCCGGCGGGCCAGTTCGTTGCCGTGGTCGGCCGCAGTGGCTGCGGTAAAAGTACCTTGCTGCGCCTGCTCGCCGGCCTCGACAAGGCCAGCAGCGGTGAGCTGCTGGCCGGCTCCGCGCCGCTTGGCGCGGCGATCGAAGACACGCGGTTGATGTTCCAGGAAGCGCGTCTGCTGCCGTGGAAAAAGATCATCGACAACGTCGGCCTCGGCCTCAAGGGCAACTGGCGTCCCAAGGCGCTGGAAGCGCTCGAAGCAGTCGGCCTGGCCGAGCGTGCGAATGAGTGGCCGGCGGCCTTGTCCGGTGGCCAGAAGCAGCGTGTGGCCCTGGCGCGTGCGTTGATTCATCAGCCGCGTCTGTTGTTGCTCGATGAGCCGTTGGGCGCGCTGGATGCGTTGACCCGCATCGAGATGCAGCAACTGATCGAAAGCCTCTGGCAGAAGCATGGTTTCACCGTGTTGCTGGTAACCCACGACGTCAGCGAAGCCGTGGCCATTGCCGACCGGGTGATCCTGATCGAAGACGGCGAAATCGGCCTCGACCTGATTGTCGACCTGCCGCGTCCACGCGCCCGAGGCTCGCATCGCCTGGCCGCGCTCGAAGCGCAGGTGCTCAACCGTGTGCTGTCGCTGCCCGGCACCCCGCCGGAACCCGAACCTGTTTCACCGTTGCCTACGCAATTGCGGTGGGCGCAATAACTCACTTGTCCCATGAAGGAAAAACGATATGACTATCAAAGCCATCAACGTGCGTAACCAGTTCAAAGGCACCGTCAAGGAAATCGTCGAAGGCGACGTGCTCTCGGAAATCGACGTGCAGACCGCGTCCGGGATCGTGACGTCGGTGATCACCACCCGTTCGGTCAAGGAGTTGGAGCTGGTGATCGGCAGCGAGGTGATTGCCTTCGTCAAATCCACCGAGGTGTCGATCGCCAAGTTGTGATCACTTGAGGGCGCTATCGGGAGCAAGCTCCCTCCCACATTCGAACCGGTTTCTTCAGGAAAGCTCGATCACATGTGGGAGCAAGCTCCCTCCCACATTCGAACCGGTTTCTTCAGGAAAGCTCGATCACATGTGGGAGGGAGCTTGCTCCCGATGAGGCCCTGCCAGACAACACATCCATCAGACAGTGACGCCCCGCTTGGGCAAATACGCCGGCAGATAAAGCCCCACATACGCATCGAACACGCGCATGCCTTCCTCAGCCATGCGCGGCGTGATCAGCCCATGCTGATGCACCGAACGCGCATACACGCGATCACTCAATTCCAGCGCCAGCGCGAACACGTCCACATCGGTGGGCAGGGTCGGCACTTCGAAATGCCGGTTGAACACGGCCAGCATCAAGTCACCCAACTCCAGATCGTGCTGGCGGTCGGCCTGATTCACTTCGGTCAGCCCGTGCTGGGTCAGGATCAGCTGGCGGGCGGCGGCGTCGTTGCTGTAGATGGTGAGCATGCGCTGTTCGACGATGTAAGACAGGTCGCGCCAATACTTGAGTGAATCATGCGCGATGGGCGCCTGGATTGCGGCGCGGAATGCCGCATGGACGTCAGCGGTCAACGCTTCCAGCAGCGCCGGCACGCTGGCGAAAAAGTGATACACCGACGATGGCGGAATCTGTGCGCGCTCGGCCACGCTGTAGATCGACAAACCGGCCACGCCTTCGGACGCCAGCAACGTGCGGGCGGCGTCGAGGATCGCGTCGATCCGGGCCTGGCTGCGGGCGCGGGGTTTGCGAGGGGCGGCGGGGCGGGTGGTCATGGAAGTCTCCTACAAGGCAGCGGGCATTGTATGAGCAGGAGCCGGTGTTGTCTGCCAGGCCGCCATCGGGAGCAAGCTCCCTCTCACACTCGAACCGGTTTCTTCAGGAAAACTCGTTCAAATGTGGGAGGGAGCTTGCTCCCGATGGCGGCCAACTCGGTCTACCAAAAGCAACCCATAAAAAAACGCCACAGACCAAAGGCCTGCGACGTTTTTTCAGTGCAACCAGCGCTTACACGGTATGCAGGTACCAGTTGTACTCAAGGTCGGAGATGGAGTGTTCGAACTCTTCCAGCTCACTTTCCTTACAGGCGACGAAGATATCGATGTATTTAGGATCGATGTACTTGGCCATCACCTCGCTGTCGTCCAACTCGCGCAGGGCATCGCGCAGGTTGTTCGGCAGGCTTTGTTCGTTCTGCTCGTAGCTGTTGCCTTCCACTGGCGCGCCCGGTTCGATCTTGTTGGTCAGGCCGTGGTGTACGCCCGCCAGGACCGAAGCCATCAGCAGGTAGGGGTTGGCATCGGCACCGGCCACGCGGTGTTCGATACGCACGGAGTCGGCCGCGCCGGTCGGCACGCGGATCGCCACGGTGCGGTTGTCCAGGCCCCAGCACGGCGAGTTCGGCACGTAGAACTGTGCGCCGAAACGACGGTAGGAGTTGACGTTGGGGCACAGGAACGCCATTTGGGCGGGTAGGGTCTCCAGCACACCGCCGATCGCGTGACGCAATGCGGCGTTCTGCTCGGGATCCTCGCTGGCAAAGATGTTCTTGCCGTCCTTGTCCAGGATCGAAATGTGTACGTGCAAACCGTTGCCTGCCTGGCCTGGGTAAGGCTTGGCCATGAAGGTGGTGTCCATCTCATGGTCGTAGGCGATGTTCTTGATCAGGCGCTTGAGCAGTACCGCGTAGTCGCAGGCCTTGATCGGGTCGGCCACGTGGTGCAGGTTCACTTCGAACTGCGCCGGGGCACTTTCCTTGACGATGGCATCAGCCGGGATGCCTTGCTCTTTGGCACCTTCCAGGATGTCCTGGAGGCAGTCGACATATTCGTCGAGGTCGTCGATCAGGTAGACCTGTGTCGAGTGCGGGCGTTTGCCGGAGATCGGCGAGCGGGGCGGTTGTGGGCGGCCGTTCACGTTCTCCTGGTCGATCAGGTAGAACTCAAGCTCGAAGGCAGCGCAGATAGTCAGACCGAGGTCGTCGAATTTGCTTACAACCTGACGCAGTACTTCGCGCGGATCGGCGAAGAAAGGTTCACCTTCAATTTCGTGCATGGTCATCAGCAGTTGCGCGGTCGGGCGCTTTTGCCAAGGTTCATTGCACAGGGTGTCGGGGATTGGATAACAGATTCGGTCAGCATCACCGATGTCCAGGCCCAGGCCGGTGCTTTCCACCGTTGAGCCGTTGATATCCAGGGCAAATAAAGAGGCAGGCAAGTTAATGCCTTTCTCGTAAACCTTGTGGAGGCTGGTGCGTTCGATGCGCTTACCGCGCACCACACCATTCATATCCGCAATTAGAAGGTCTACGTACAGAACCTCAGGATGATCCTTAAGGAACGCGTTCGCTTCGTTAAGCTGAACGGCACGCGGGGGTACCGACATGATGCAACACCTTTGTTGTTAAAAATATCAATCATTGATCTTTTCAGGTTTCAGTCAACCCGAACGGCATGCCGAAGTCAAGCGAGGCCTTTTTTGCCCCAAAAAAGCGCCATGAGGGCTTTTTTGGGGCTTTTTGGGGCGGTTTTGCTCGGTTGCCCGGCTTGGGACTAGCAGGCTTGAGCGGGCCGTGTTGTATTTTTTACGGGGGTGTTGTGTAAAAAAATGAACAAGGCTAAGCTCGATTTAAACCCATAACAGCAATAATACCGGGGTGCTTCATGTCTGGCCTGCCGTTAATCGGCATCACCACCTGCGCGAAACAGGTCGGTCTGCATGCTTTTCAGATCCGTGTCGAATGTTGCGAACGCGCATTCCCATTGATGATTCCATCCCCGATAAGCCCCTTCGATCCGGCCATTATTCTTGACGGCCAGGACGCTGTTCGCGTGCCCCGTTCATTTTCTTGTACTCACCCTTTTCATGACGCCGGTCCTGCCTTTTTTGCGGTTGCCGCTCATTATCCTGCACGGGAGGCAAGCCTTTTGCTTTAGGAGTGCAACGGCACCCCAAATGGCGGTTAAGCTCCCACTCTGATGAACCAGCGACGCCGATGCGTCAACCGACGCCTGACCTTTAATGAACGTCAGGAAACCCAGCCCAGAGGCATTTATGAGTAACAACCTCGACCAGCTCACCGATTGGTTGAAAGACCACAAGATCACAGAAGTCGAATGCATGATTGGCGACCTCACCGGTATCACCCGGGGCAAGATCTCGCCGACCAACAAGTTCATCGCCGAGAAAGGCATGCGCCTGCCCGAGAGCGTTCTGTTGCAGACCGTGACCGGCGACTATGTCGAAGACGACATCTATTACGAATTGCTCGACCCGGCCGACATCGACATGATCTGCCGCCCCGACCAGAACGCGGTGTTCCTGGTGCCGTGGGCCATCGAGCCTACCGCCCAGGTGATCCACGATACCTACGACAAGCAAGGCAACCCGATCGAACTGTCGCCGCGCAACGTGCTCAAGAAAGTCCTCAAGCTCTACGCCGACAAAGGCTGGCAGCCGATCGTGGCGCCGGAGATGGAGTTCTACCTGACCAAGCGTTGCGAAGACCCGGACTTCCCGCTGCAACCGCCGATCGGCCGTTCCGGGCGCCCGGAAACCGGTCGGCAGTCGTTCTCTATAGAAGCGGCCAACGAATTCGACCCGCTGTTCGAGGACGTCTACGACTGGTGCGAACTGCAGGAGCTGGACCTCGACACCCTGATCCACGAGGACGGCACGGCGCAGATGGAAATCAACTTCCGTCACGGCGACGCGCTGTCCCTGGCCGACCAGATCCTGGTGTTCAAGCGCACCATGCGTGAAGCCGCGCTTAAGCACGACGTGGCCGCCACCTTCATGGCCAAGCCGATGACCGGCGAGCCCGGCAGCGCGATGCACCTGCACCAGAGCATCATCGACATCGCCACCGGCAAGAACGTCTTCTCCAATGAAGACGGGACCATGAGCCAACTGTTCCTCAACCACATTGGCGGCCTGCAGAAATTCATCCCCGAATTGCTGCCGCTGTTTGCCCCCAACGTGAACTCGTTCCGCCGCTTCCTGCCGGACACTTCGGCGCCGGTGAACGTGGAGTGGGGCGAAGAGAACCGCACCGTCGGCCTGCGCGTACCGGATGCCGGCCCGCAGAACCGTCGCGTGGAAAACCGCCTGCCGGGCGCAGACGCCAACCCGTACCTGGCGATCGCCGCCAGCCTGTTGTGCGGCTACATCGGCATGGTCGAAGGGCACAACCCAAGCGCGCCGGTCGTCGGCCGTGGTTACGAGCGGCGCAACCTGCGCCTGCCGTTGACCATCGAAGACGCCCTGGAACGCATGGAAAACAGCAAGACCATCGAGAAATACCTGGGTCACAAATTCATCACTGGCTACGTCGCGGTCAAGCGGGCCGAGCATGAAAACTTCAAGCGCGTGATCAGTTCGTGGGAGCGGGAGTTCCTGCTCTTCGCCGTCTGATGCGCCGGGCGCGCCCGTTGAACGGCGCGCCCTCCACTGAAAAGTCTAGGAGATTGGTATGTCCAGCAACAACCCGCAAACCCGTGAATGGCAAGCCTTGAGCAGTGATCACCACCTGGCGCCGTTCAGCGACTTCAAGCAGTTGAAAGAGAAAGGCCCACGGATCATTACTAAAGCCCACGGCGTTTACTTGTGGGACAGCGAAGGCAACAAGATCCTCGACGGCATGGCCGGCCTGTGGTGCGTGGCGATCGGTTACGGTCGCGATGAACTGGCTGACGCCGCCGCCAAGCAGATGAAAGAACTGCCGTACTACAACCTGTTCTTCCAGACCGCCCACCCGCCGGTGCTGGAACTGGCCAAGGCGATCTCCGACGTTGCACCGGCCGGCATGAACCACGTGTTCTTCACCGGTTCCGGCTCCGAAGGCAACGACACCATGTTGCGCATGGTCCGCCACTATTGGGCGATCAAGGGCCAGCCGAACAAGAAAATCATCATCAGCCGCAAGAATGGCTACCACGGCTCCACCGTGGCCGGCGCCAGCCTCGGCGGCATGACTTATATGCATGAGCAGGGCGACTTGCCGATCCCGGGCATCGTCCACATCGCCCAGCCGTACTGGTTTGGCGAAGGCGGCGACATGAGCCCCGAAGAGTTCGGTGTGTGGGCCGCCAACCAGCTGGAAGCGAAGATTCTGGAACTGGGCGTGGACAACGTCGGCGCCTTCATTGCCGAGCCGATCCAGGGCGCCGGTGGTGTGATCGTGCCGCCGGACAGCTACTGGCCGCGCATCAAGGAAATCCTCGCCAAGTACGACATCCTGTTCGTCGCCGACGAGGTGATCTGCGGTTTCGGCCGTACCGGCGAGTGGTTCGGCAGCGATTTCTACGACCTCAAGCCGGACATGATGACCATCGCCAAGGGCCTGACCTCGGGCTACATCCCGATGGGTGGCCTGATCGTGCGCGACGAGGTGGTGGCGGTGCTGAATGAAGGCGGCGATTTCAACCACGGCTTCACCTACTCCGGTCACCCGGTGGCCGCGGCGGTCGCTCTGGAAAACATCCGCATCATGCGCGATGAACAAATTATTAAGCGTGTGCATGATGAAACGGCACCGTATTTGCAGAAACGTCTGAGGGAGCTGGCTGATCATCCGTTGGTGGGTGAAGTGCGTGGTGTCGGCATGCTCGGTGCGATTGAACTGGTTCAGGACAAAGCGACGCGCAAGCGTTACGAAGGCCGCGGTGTTGGCATGATCTGCCGAACCTTCTGCTTCGAGAATGGCCTGATCATGCGCGCCGTGGGTGACACCATGATCATTTCGCCGCCGCTGGTGATCAGCAAGACCGAAATCGACGAGCTGGTGACCAAGGCTCGTCATTGCCTGGACCTGACTTTGGCGGCATTGCAGGGCTAAGTGCTAGGCTCAGAACGCAGTGACTCTCGGGCGCTGCGTTCGGGCAGTTATAAAAGTGGGGGGTTAGTTGAAAGCCGGCCCCCTAACTTGCCAGACTGTAGTCCTGTTTTGCTGCCCTTCGACGGGCTGCCGAACAGCTGTATATCGATGAAGCATGCTGCGGCCCAAAAAAGAAAATTGGAGCATCACCAAATGAAGGCATTAGGTTTGAAGAACGCTGGCAAGACCCTCCTCGCGTTGTCCCTGATGGGCGCAATGGCGGGCGCGGCCCAGGCAGACGATAAAGTGCTGCACATCTATAACTGGTCCGACTACATTGCTCCGGACACCATCGCCAACTTTGAAAAAGAGTCGGGCATCAAAGTGGTGTACGACGTATTCGACAGCAACGAGACCCTTGAAGCCAAGTTGCTGGCAGGCAAGTCCGGTTACGACATCGTCGTACCGTCGAACAACTTCCTCGCCAAGCAGATCAAGGCCGGCGTCTACCAGGAGCTGGACAAGTCCAAGCTGTCCAACTACGAAAACCTGAACACGTCGCTGCTCAAGGCCGTGTCGGTCAGCGACCCGGACAACAAGCACGCTTTCCCGTACATGTGGGGTTCGATCGGCATCGGTTACAACCCGGAGAAGGTCAAGGCCGCGCTGGGTGTCGACAAGATCGATTCGTGGGACATCCTGCTCAAGCCGGAAAACATCGCCAAGCTCAAGAGCTGCGGTGTGAGCTTCCTCGATTCGCCAACCGAAATGCTGCCGATCGCGCTGCATTACCTGGGCCTGCCGACCGACAGCCAGAAGAAAGCCGACCTCAAGCAAGCTGAAGACCTGTTCCTGAAGATCCGTCCTTCGATCGGCTACTTCCACTCGTCCAAGTACATCTCCGACCTGGCCAACGGCAACATCTGCGTAGCCGTGGGTTACTCGGGTGACATCCAGCAGGCCAAATCCCGCGCGGCTGAAGCCGGTGGCAAGGTGAAAGTGGCGTATGACATTCCGAAGGAAGGCGCCGGCAGTTTCTATGACATGGTCGCCATCCCTAAAGATGCCGAAAACGTCGAAGCGGCCTACAAGTTCATGAACTACCTGCTCGAGCCGAAAGTCATGGCTGCGATCACCAACAGCGTGCGTTTCCCGAACGGTAACGAGAAAGCCACCGCATTGGTCGACAAAGACATCACCAGCGACCCAGGCATCTACCCGCCAGCGGACGTGCAAGCCAAGCTGTATGCCATTGCCGACTTGCCGGCAGCGACTCAGCGTGAAATGACCCGTAGCTGGACCAAAATCAAATCGGGCAAATAAGCGAGGTAATCTGTAGGAGCGAGCTTGCTCGCGAAAATCGTCAACGATAACGCAGCGCCTCTGGTCGCCCGCGTTGCCTGTGAGTTCTTCGCGAGCAAGCTCGCTCCTACAAAGAGCGGCAGCCGTACAGTAATTAAATGACAGAAAGTTTTGCCGGATCGGTTTATCGAGGGTAAGTTGCGCGCCGGTTTTGTTGCCGGGCAACAACTTTGGGCCCAACTATTTAAGAGGACCTCCACTTGCCATTTTCTTTATTTCGCCAAGCCTTGCTGGTAGGTGCAGGTATCACGCTGGCTGTCAGCGTGCAGGCCGCATCGACTGTGCATGTTTATAACTGGTCGGACTACATCGGCCCCGACACCCTGGCCAACTTTGAAAAGGCCTCCGGTATCAAGCCTGTGTATGACGTGTTTGATTCCAACGAAACCCTGGAAGGCAAGTTGCTGGCCGGACGTACCGGTTACGACGTGGTGGTGCCGTCCAATCACTTCCTCGGCAAACAGATCAAGGCCGGGGCGTTCCAGAAGCTCGACAAGTCGTTGCTGACTCACTACGCCAACCTCGACCCGGCGCTGCTCAAGCGCCTGGAAAAGAACGACCCGGGCAACCAATACGCCGTGCCGTACCTGTGGGGCACCAACGGCATCGGTTACAACGTCGATAAAGTCAAAGAAGTGCTGGGCGTCGACAAGATCGACTCCTGGGCCGTGCTGTTCGAGCCGGAAAACATGAAAAAGCTTGCGACGTGCGGCGTGTCCTTCATGGACTCGGCAGATGAAATGCTGCCGGCGGTGCTCAACTATATGGGCCTGAACCCCAACAGCGAGAACCCCGAAGACTACAAGAAGGCCGAAGCGAAACTGCTGAAAGTGCGGCCTTATGTGACCTACTTCCATTCTTCCAAATACATCTCCGACCTGGCCAACGGCAACATCTGCGTGGCGGCCGGGTTCTCCGGCGATGTGTTCCAGGCCAAGGCCCGCGCAGCCGAGGCGGGCAAGGGCGTGAACATCGCCTACGCGATTCCGAAAGAAGGCGGCAACCTGTGGTTTGACGTGCTGGCGATCCCCAAGGACGCGACCAACGTTAAAGAAGCCCACGCCTTCATCAACTATTTACTGCAACCTGAGGTTATCGCTCAGGTCAGTGATTACGTCGGTTATGCCAACCCTAACCCAGGGGCGGACGCACTGATGGAGCAATCGATACGCACCGACGAAGCGGTTTACCCACCGCAGGCGGTTCTCGACCGGACATTTGTCAACTTCGAGCTACCCCCGAAAGTGCAGCGTTTAATGACCCGTAGCTGGACCAAGGTCAAGACGGGCAAGTAAGGCTCAAACTATCCTGGGTTCGCCCGCGTCGGGCGAACTGCACTCTTTTTTTTGGGAGTTTCGTAAATGGCAGTTGCCTCCGGCGCCTATAAGAAAGCCCTCGAGGGCGACCAGACACCGAAAAAGGTGCTGGTCAAAATCGACCGGGTCACGAAGAAGTTCGACGAGACGATTGCCGTGGACGATGTGTCCCTGGAAATCAAGAAAGGCGAGATCTTCGCCTTGCTCGGCGGTTCGGGTTCGGGCAAATCCACCTTGTTGCGCATGCTCGCAGGTTTCGAGCGCCCAACCGAGGGTCGCATTTACCTCGACGGTGTGGACATCACCGACATGCCGCCCTACGAGCGGCCGATCAACATGATGTTCCAGTCCTACGCGCTGTTCCCGCACATGACCGTGGCGCAGAACATCGCGTTTGGCCTGCAACAGGACAAGATCCCCAAGGCCGAAGTCGACGCCCGCGTGGCCGAGATGCTCAAGCTGGTGCAGATGAGCCAGTACGCCAAGCGCAAGCCACACCAGTTGTCCGGTGGCCAGCGCCAGCGTGTGGCCCTGGCCCGTTCCCTGGCCAAGCGCCCGAAACTGCTGCTGCTCGATGAGCCGATGGGGGCGCTGGACAAGAAACTGCGTTCGCAGATGCAACTGGAACTGGTGGAAATCATCGAGCGCGTCGGCGTGACCTGCGTGATGGTGACCCACGACCAGGAAGAGGCCATGACCATGGCCGAGCGCATCGCGATCATGCACCTGGGCTGGATCGCGCAGATCGGCAGCCCGGTCGACATCTACGAGACGCCGACCAGCCGCCTGGTGTGCGAGTTCATCGGCAACGTCAACATCTTCGACACCCAGGTGGTCGACGACGCTGAAGGCCACGCAGTGCTCAAGTGCCCGGACCTGGACCGCGACATCTACGTCGGCTACGGCATCGCCACTTCGGTGGAAGACAAGTCGGTGACCTACGCCATCCGCCCGGAAAAACTGCTGGTCACCACTCAAATGCCGACCTGCGAGCACAACTGGTCCAGCGGCAAGGTCCACGACATCGCCTACCTCGGCGGCCACTCGGTGTTCTACGTCGAGTTGCCGAGCGGCAAGCTCGTGCAATCCTTCGTCGCCAACGCCGAACGCCGTGGCCAGCGCCCAACCTGGGGTGATCAGGTGTACGTGTGGTGGGAAGACGACAGCGGCGTGGTACTTCGCTCATGAACATGAAAAAATTCAAGCGCCAGCTGCAACGAATAACCCCCGGTGGCCGGCATGTGGTCATCGGGATCCCTTTCCTCTGGCTGTTCCTGTTCTTCATGCTGCCGTTCTTCATCGTCCTGAAGATCAGCTTTGCCGAAGCCGACGTGGCGATCCCGCCTTACACCGAGATCTACACCTTCGTTGAGCAGAAGCTGCAACTGGTGCTGAACCTGGCCAACTACGCGATGCTCGGCGACGATGAGTTGTACATCGCCGCGTACCTGGGCTCGCTGAAGATGGCGTTCTTCAGCACCCTGCTGTGCCTGGTGATCGGCTACCCGATGGCCTATGCGATTGCCAGTGCGCGCAAAGAGATGCAGACCGTCCTCGTGCTGCTGATCATGATGCCGACCTGGACCGCGATCCTGATCCGCGTGTACGCGTGGATGGGCATCCTCAGCAACAACGGCTTGCTCAACAGCTTCCTGATGTCCATCGGGCTGATCAACGAGCCGCTGCAGATCCTCAACACCAACATCGCGGTGTATATCGGCGTGGTCTATTCGTACCTGCCGTTCATGATCCTGCCGCTGTACGCCAACCTGGTGAAACATGACCAGAGCCTGCTGGAAGCTGCCTCGGACCTGGGGTCGAGCACCTTCAACAGCTTCTGGAAGATCACCGTGCCGCTGTCCAAGAACGGCATCATCGCTGGTTGCATGCTGGTCTTCATCCCGGTGGTGGGCGAGTTCGTGATCCCGGAACTGCTCGGCGGCCCGGAAACCCTGATGATCGGTAAAGTGTTGTGGCAAGAATTCTTCAACAACCGTGACTGGCCGGTGGCTTCTGCCCTGGCGGTGGTGATGCTGGCGATCCTGATCGTGCCGATCATCCTGTTCAACCGCAGCCAAGCCAAAGAGATGGAGGGCAAGATATGAAGCGCGTCAGTTTCTCAAGCTTCATGCTGGTGGCGGGGTTGTTGTTCATCTACCTGCCGATGCTGATCCTGGTGATCTACTCGTTCAACGAATCCAAGCTGGTGACGGTGTGGGGCGGTTGGTCGATCAAGTGGTACGTGGGCCTGCTGGACAACACCCAGTTGATGGGCTCGGTGGCGCGTTCCCTGGAAATCGCCTGCTACACGGCCATAGCGGCCGTGGCGCTGGGTACATTGGCGGCGTTCGTGCTGACGCGCATCAGCCAGTTCAAGGGCCGCACGCTGTTCGGCGGCCTGGTGACCGCGCCGTTGGTCATGCCCGAGGTGATCACCGGTCTGTCGCTGTTGCTGCTGTTCGTGGCGATGGCGCAGATGATCGGTTGGCCCCAGGAGCGTGGCATTGTCACCATCTGGATCGCTCACACCACGTTCTGTGCGGCGTATGTGGCGGTGGTGGTGTCGGCGCGTTTGCGTGAGCTGGACCTGTCGATCGAAGAAGCGGCGATGGACCTGGGCGCGCGGCCGTGGAAGGTGTTCTTCCTGATCACCATCCCGATGATCGCGCCGTCGTTGGCGGCGGGTGGGATGATGTCCTTCGCGCTGTCCCTCGATGACCTGGTACTCGCCAGCTTCGTGTCGGGCCCGGGTTCGACCACGTTGCCGATGGAAGTCTTCTCGGCGGTGCGCCTGGGGGTCAAACCGGAGATCAACGCCGTGGCCAGCCTGATTCTGCTGGCGGTGTCGTTGGTGACTTTCCTGGTGTGGTTCTTCAGCCGACGTGCCGAAGAGATGCGCAAGAAGGCGATCCAGCAAGCGATCGAAGAAGCGGCCGCCGATGGCTGGCAGCAGCCGGACAAGCGTCGGGCGCCTGCGCCGGTCTAACGGCCGACACGGTGCAAATGTGGGAGGGGGCTTGCCCCCGATAGCAGAGTGTCAGTCACTGAAGCTGTGACTGATCCACCGCCATCGGGGGCAAGCCCCCTCCCACATTTTGACCGCATTCCAGGTTGATCAGGCCGTCACCATCTGGATCGCCCACACCACGTTCTGCGCGGCGTATGTGGCGGTGGTGGTGTCGGCGCGCTTGCGCGAGCATCGAAGAAGCGGCCAGCCGATGGCTGGCAGCAGCCGGACAAGCGTCGGGCGCCTGCACCGGTCTAATGGCCGACACGGTGCAAATGTGGGAGGGGGCTTGCCCCCGATAGCAGAGTGTCAGTCACTGAAGCTGTGACTGATCCACCGCCATCGGGGGCAAGCCCCCTCCCACATTTTGACCGCGTTCCAGGTTGATCAGGCCGTCCACATCTGGATCACCCACACCACGTTCTGCGCGGCGTATGTGGCGGTGGTGGTGTCGGCGCGCTTGCGCGAGCTGGACCTGTCGATCGAAGAAGCGGCCAGCCGATGGCTGGCAGCAGCCGGACAAGCGTCGGGCGCCTGCGCCGGTCTAATGGCCGACACGGTGCAAATGTGGGAGGGGGCTTGCCCCCGATAGCAGAGTGTCAGTCACTGAAGCTGTGACTGATCCACCGCCATCGGGGGCAAGCCCCCTCTCACATTTTGACCGCATTCCAGGTTGATCAGGCCGTCCACATCTGGATCACCCACACCACGTTCTGCGCGGCGTATGTGGCGGTGGTGGTGTCGGCGCGCTTGCGCGAGCTGGACCTGTCGATCGAAGAAGCGGCCAGCCGATGGCTGGCAGCAGCCGGACAAGCGTCGGGCGCCTGCGCCGGTCTAATGGCCGACACGGTGCAAATGTGGGAGGGGGCTTGCCCCCGATAGCAGAGTGTCAGTCACTGAAGCTGTGACTGATCCACTGCTATCGGGGGCAAGCCCCCTCCCACATTTTGACCGCATTCCAGGTTGATCAGGCCGTCCACATCTGGATCACCCACACCACGTTCTGCGCGGCGTATGTGGCGGTGGTGGTGTCGGCGCGCTTGCGCGAGCTGGACCTGTCGATCGAAGAAGCGGCCGCCGATGGCTGGCAGCAGCCGGACAAGCGTCGGGCGCCTGCGCCGGTCTAATGGCCGACACGGTGCAAATGTGGGAAGGGGGCTTGCCCCCGATAGCAGAGTGTCAGTCACTGAAGCTGTGACTGATCCACTGCTATCGGGGGCAAGCCCCCTCCCACATTTTGACCGCATTCCAGGTTGATCAGGCCGTCCACGGCGACTGGCGAATCACCTCGACAAAGTTCATCGGCTTGAACCCCGGCTCCTGATCCACCAGCACATCGGTCTTCACGTTGCCGAACGTGGTCTGCGGGCGATGGCGCAAGCCGTCGGCGAACGCGCAGATGATGCATTCCTTGAACCCTTCACCGCGTGGATGTGCATGCACCACGGCTTCGCGCTGCACGGGGGTAAATGCGGCGTAGTCCATGCCCAGCACGTCCATCTCGACGCCGGCGGTGACCAGCGCCACGGTCGGCCGCAGATGCTGTGGCACGCCCGGCGTGGTGTGCAGTGCGATGGACAGCCACACCTGTTCGATGTCGTCATCGCTCAGCCCATGCGGCTTGAGGAAGTCCGCCGCCGCGTTGGCGCCGTCGACTTCGAAACGCTGGTCGTCGCTGCGATGGCCTTCGACCAGGCCCAGGTCATGGAACATCGCGCCGACGTAGAGCAGCTCCGGGTTATAGGTCAGTTGCTTGCGCTCACCGCTCAACGCGCCGAACAGAAACACCCGGCGCGAGTGGTGGTAGAGCAGGTCGGATTCGATATCGCGGATGTAGTCGGTGGTGGCCCTGGCCAGGGCGCTGTCCGGGATCTTGATGCCGGCGATGCTGGTGCTCATGGTCGTTCTCCGCAAGAAAGCGCCAGGGTGGCGCCGAGGCAGCCAGTCTGGTCGCGCGCCGGGGAAGGGGCTATCGCAGCGAGGGTGCGATGTCGGCCAATGTGCTGCTACATCGTGCCAAGTGAAAGTCGGCTAGGGTGTAGCTGGCGATATCGCCCTTGAAGCCTGCGAAAATCCAAAGGTGGAAGGGCGTTTGCCCCCTCCCACAAGGGTTCTGTGTTTATCCGGTTAGGTAAAGGTGTGCCTGTTCATGAGCAAGACCGTCGGCATTCTGATTTTCCCCGGCGTCCAGTCACTGGACGTGACCGGCCCGCTGGATGTGTTCTGCGAAGCGAACCGTTTCCTGTTGCCCGACGACCAGTACCAGTTGGACGTGATCGGCCTGGACCACGGCAATATGGCCTGTTCCAACGGCCTGTCGTTGCAGGCCCATCGGCATTACCGCGAAGCGTTGCAAGCCTATGACCTGCTTCTGGTCGCCGGCGGGCCGCAGCTGCCTTTCGAGGAATTCGGCGCGCACTTCGATGATTGGCTGCGCGGGGCCGCGGCGCGGGCGCAGCGCTTCGGTTCGATTTGCAACGGCGCTTTCATACTGGCCCGCGCCGGCCTGCTCGACGGGAAAACCGTCACCACCCATTGGGGCGATGCCGCCGACCTGGCGCGGTTGTGCCCCAGCGCCCGGGTCGAGGCCGACCGTCTCTACAGGCAGGACGGCAACCTCTACACCTCGGCCGGGGTCACGGCGGGGATCGACCTGTCGCTGTACCTGCTGGCCCAGGATCACGGGCCGGAAGTGGCGTTGAGCGTGGCCAAGCGCTTGGTGGTGTTCACCCAGCGTGCGGGCGGGCAGTCGCAGTTCAGCCCGTTCCTCACGCCCCACGCCGAAACCACTTCGGCGGTGGCGCTGGTGCAAGTGTATGTGCTGGCGAACCTGACCGGCGATCTGACCATCGCGGACCTGGCCAACGCGGCCAATATGAGTGCGCGCAACTTCTCCCGGGTGTTCGCCCGTGAAGCGCGGATCACCCCGGCGGAGTTCGTCGAGCGGGCGCGGGTGGATGCGGCGCGGGTGATGCTCGAAAGCAGCCGCGCACCGCTCAAGACCGTGGCCTATCAATGCGGGTTTCGCGATGCCCAGCACATGCGCAGCGTGTTCAACCGCCGACTGGGGGTGACGCCGCAACAGTTCCGGCTCAACTTCGCCGCGCCGGTGTAGGGGCAACACCGCAGATACAAGCCCCCTCCCACATTTTGACCGCGTTCCAGGCGGTCAGCGGGCTGGCAGCAGCTTCAGCGTACCGCGCGTATTGGCCGTGATTTCCTCGTCGCTGAAATGCGCCTGCTCATAGCCGCCCTCGATATACGTTTCCGCCTGGTCCCCATAGTGCTTGTCGAACGGCACACCGCTTTGCCCTACCGGGTTGATGGTCAGCGCGTGGGGCACGTCGGCGAAGTCGATCAGGCGCCGGGTCGACGGGCCGTAGGTCACCGGCCATGGTGCCGGGCCGATATTGGCTGACTGGTTGTTCGGCACTTCGTGGCTGCCCGGCGCGGGGAAGGGGCCGACGTTGACGAGCCGGTCCAGCGGTTTCTGCGAGCCCAGCGGGTGGCCGTGGGTCAGCGTATGGGCCTTGCCCCACTGCCATTGGCCCGGGTCATCGCCGAAGGTCGCCTTGAGGTGCGCGAGGCTGTTGTCCCAGGCGAGCTTGACGGTGTCGGCACGCTTGCCGTTCCACCAGGGCGAATCCGGGCTCGCGGCCAGGCGGGGCAACGCCGCATCGATCACCCGCGTGCTGAGCAGGGTCTTGAACATGGCGTCGCCGAGTTTCGGGTGGAAGGCCGCGTCAGCCAGGTTGAACAGGAACTGGTTGAACAGCGTGGCGCTGGTGGAGTCCAGCGGATAATCGCCTTTCCAGGCCGCCAGTTGCTCCACCAGCTGCAACTGCGCCGGGTCTTTGACCACCTCGCGCAGCACCGGCAACAGCGGTGCCAGCAGGCGCGGGCCGAAGGCGGTGGTGGTGCCCAGTTGCAGGGCCTGGCTGTTGTTCACGTCCCACTTCACGCGCTTGTCGCTCAACTGCGCGTTCAACTGCTGGCCACGGTCGGCCAGGTTGTAATAGCCGGGGATCTCCATGCCGCTGGGCGACACCGGCTGTGCATTGGCCGACACCACATAGCCACGCGCCGGGTTTTCTTCCTGGGGGTTGGCGCTGAACGGGTAGAAGCCCAGCTTGTCGGCCTGGGCCGTGCTGCCGTCGAGGATAAACCCGGGGTTGACGCCGGCCGGGCGGATCGGCAACTGCGCCGCCGCCCACCAGCCGATATCGCCCTGGGCATTCGCCCACACAATGTTCAGCCCCGGCGCCGACACCTTGGCCGCCGCGGCACGGGCCTTGGCCAGGGTGTCGGCGCGGTTGAGCTGGTAGAACCCTTCGAGGATCGGGTTCTGGGTGTCGAGGAACGCCCACCACATCGCGATCGGCGTCTTGCCGGCGTTCTCGCCGAGCACGTCATTGATGATCGGGCCGTGGGGCGATTGACGCAGGGTCAAGGTGACCGGTGCCTGGCCCTTGACCGCGATCTGTTGCTCGCTGCGGGTCATGTCGACCCATTGGCCGTGGTACCAGACCTGGTTGGCGTTGTCCGGATTGACCTGCTCGGCGATCAGGTCGAGGTCGTCGTTCTGGAACATGGTCAGGCTCCAGCCGAAATCCAGGTTGTGCCCCAGGAACGCCACCGGCACCAGCGCGTTGTGATAGCCGTACAACTCAAAGCCCGGCGCCGACAGCTGCGCCTCGTACCACACCGACGGCACTGAGAAGCGGATATGCGGGTCACACCCGCCAGCAACGGCTTGCCGCTCTGGGTGCGGCTGCCGCTGATCGCCCAGGCGTTGCTGCCTTCGAACTGCGGCAAGCCGTTGTCGGCCAGGGCCTGTTCACTCAGGGCCGCGATGGCGCCGAGGTTTTGCCAGTCGCTGGCGGCCAGGTTGAGCGCGCCCTTGGGTTGCCAGGCGAGGTCGAACACGTTCAGGTAATCGCTGCCCAATTGGTCGCGTACATAGGTCAGCAATGGCTCGGTACGAAACGCCGCAGCAAAGCTGTAGGCCATATACCCGGCGACGCTGATGGTGTCCTCGGCGGTAAACGGCCGCTTGGGGATGCCCAGCACATCGAACTCCATCGGGCTGGCGTGGTTGTCCTGATACTGGTTGATCCCGTCCAGATAGGCTTGCAGGGCCTTCCAGTGCGCCGATTCGTGGTCCAACTGCGCCACATAAGTGGCGGAGCGCTCGCGAATGCGCAGGCTGCGGAACAGTTTGTCGGTGTCCAGCAGCTTGGGGCCGAGCACTTCGGCCAATTCGCCGCGCGCCAGGCGTCGCATGATTTCCATCTGGAACAGCCGGTCCTGGGCATGCACGTAGCCCAGGGCGCGGTACAGGTCGGTCTCGTTCTCGGCACGGATATGCGGCACGCCACGCTCGTCGTAGCGCACCGTGACCGAACCTTGCAGGTTCGCCAGCGTCACGGCGCCCTGGCGGGTGGGTTGCTTGCTGTAGACGTACCAGCCGGCACCGACGGCGACCAGCGCCAGCAGCACCGCGAGAACCTGCAAGAGGCGCTTCATGAACATTCCTTACCAAGAGTGGGGCGACGGGCTACGAACCGGTTGGCCACGAACAATAGCAGCCCACCGCCAGGGTGTGAGTGGCATTCACTGCGCGGCCTGCTGCAAGGGCCTTGAGGATCGGCTCGATAAAACTGTTGCTGGCGTTGCACGTCAGCCCTTCGCTGTAGGGCCCGAAATACGCGAGCTTGCCGCTGCGGTCCCAGATCGCCACGGCCGGGGTCGCGGGTATCTGATCGGCGCCGGGCAGGCTGCTGAGGATTTTCATCTGGCGCAGGTTGTCGGGCAACTGGCCGTGGCTGCCGGGTTTCTGCAGGGCGTAGAACTCGACGCCCTGGGGCGCGTAGTGCTCGATCAATTCGCCGAGGTGCTGCTGGTTGCCGACGTTGCACGGGCAGGCCGGGTCCCAGAAATGCACGAGGCGGATCGGGCCGGGGCCGGCGAGGTCGTCGGGCAGGCGCAGCGCGTCGCCGGAAAACACCGCCGTGTGTTCGCTGAAGGCACGCAGGTAGCGGCCTTGGAACCAGTCATACGCCGCCCATAACACGCCGGCGCAGAGGATCAGCAGCAGGCTGGCGAACAGGGTGGTGCGGTAGGGCTGTCGCATTCAGATCAATCCTCGAAGGACGCGTAGCTTGCCATGCTTGCCCCGACAGATGAATATCGCAGCTCGATATTCCTCTGCGCAGCGCGTGAAGCCCCAAGTCTGGAACCTCTTATGCCCGTCACCTTTGACCCCGATCACCTGCGCGACAGCTTGCGGCCCCTGGTGGATGCGCAGCCGCTCAGCGCCGAGGCGCGGGTCTATCAGCGCTTCTATGGGCTGGACCTGCGCGCGCGCCAGGTGCCGGCGGTGAGCCGCCTTGGCCGGTTCGAGGTCGATGGGTTCGCGGTGGTCGCCCAGGTGTGGTGGCCGCCGGTGCCGGTGGCGACGATGTTCATGTTCCACGGGTTCTACGACCATATGGGGCTGTACCGCCACGTCGTCGACTGGGCACTGGACCAGGGTTTCGTGGTGATCGCCTGCGACCTGCCGGGCCATGGCTTGTCCAGCGGCGCGCGGGCCAGTATCGATGATTTTGCGGTGTACCAGGACGTGGTGCAGGCGCTGTTCGCCCAGGCCGAAGCGCTGCACCTGCCACGGCCCTGGCATCTGTTCGGGCAAAGCACCGGCGGCGCGGTGGTGGTGGATCACTTGCTCAACCATGGCGCCGACAGCCCGGCCCAGGGTAAGACTTTTCTGCTTTCACCCCTGGTGCGTCCGCGTGGGTGGGGCTGGTCGCAGGTCAGCTATTACCTGCTGCGGCCGTTCGTCAAAGGCATCGCCCGACGGTTCAGCGAAAACACCAATGACCCGGCCTTCAAGCCGTTCCTCGAAGCCGACCCCTTGCAGCCGCGCCAATTGCCGACCGCCTGGGTCGGGGCACTGGCGCGCTGGGTCAGGCAAATCGAAGCCGCACCGCGCAGCCCGCGGCGGCCGCTGATTGTGCAGGGCGAAGAGGATATGACGGTGGATTGGCAGCACAACCTGCAGGTGCTGCGGGGCAAGTTCGATCAGCCTGAGGTGTTGATGCTCAAGCGCGGCCGGCATCACTTGGCCAATGAGATCCCGGAGATCCGCCAGGAATACTTCAAGTACCTCACCGACCACCTGAAATAACGCGGTACAAATGTGGGAGGGGGCTTGCCCCCGATAGCAGGGTGTCAGTCAGCACATCTGATACTGACCCACCGCTATCGGGGGCAAGCCCCCTCCCACATTTCCTACTGCGCCAGGCTTGAGGTGCTTTGACCGACCGCCAGCCCTGCGCGCACGGCCGCAAGCGCCGCCTGGTAATACGCCTTCCCCTGCGGTGACTCGGCAAACGTAGCGAATTCTTCCAGTTCCGGGTCGGACAAATCCCGATAGACGTACAGCAACGTGTTGTTCAGGTCATTGCCGATCTGTTGCATCAGCCGTTCGCGTTGTCCATCCAGCATGCCCTGGGCCTGGCCGCCGCCCAACAGGCCGGGGATCATCTGGCTCAAGCTGTCGGCCGCCACGCCGGCGATCGCCAAGCTGACTTCGGCGCCGGCTTCGCGGGCGGGCAGGGCCTGGGCCAGGTGGCCGATGATCAGGCTGCGGGTGGCGTCGGCTTCGATGTGCGGCAGGCCTTGGGCATTTTTTGCCAGCTGGTCGCGGCGGGTGGCCAGCAGTTCGGCAGCGACAATCTTGCGCCCCAGTGGCGACTGGAAAAACGCCAGGGCCGGTGCCGGGTCCGCCAGGTGCTTGCGCAGCTGGGCTTCGGCGCGCCGGTCCACGGCCTGGGCGGCGAAGCGCTTGTTGCTGTTGTCGACCAGCGCCTGGTACACCGCCGGCGGCAGGCTGTTGCGGTAGCGTTGCTGGGCGGCACTGAGGGCGTCATTGAAATGCGCGCGTTGTTCGGCCCAGCCGGCGACCTTGTACAACTGGTCATGGCCGTCTGCCCAAGCGGGCAAAACGCAGAACATCAGCAAGGAAAAAAACAAACGACGCATATGGACTCCTGTCAGTCGGCCACTATTGTCCGTGTCGGGCGTAGGATTTGTCGAGAAGTCCTATCAGTCACCTGACTAAAGTGCGTTCAGACGCTCAGCGGCTCTGTCGGATTCACAGGCGTATGGATACTATGCGCGCCATGCAAATATCCCACGATCACCCATTGCTGCAACGCATTGTCGACGACCTGGCCGAAAAGGGCTGGTCGCAGCAAAACGGCTTCCTGCCCCAGGCTCTGACCCTGGAACTGGCGGCTGAGTGCCGTAAACGTGCGGCTGAAGGTGAGCTGGCCCCGGCGGCGGTCGGGCGCGGGCCGGCCCAGGAGATTCGCGAGGGTATTCGTGGCGACCATATCCAGTGGCTGGAGGAGGGCGACGCCGTCGTCTGCGACCGCTATATGACGGTGATGGACAGCCTGCGCCTGGCGATAAACCGCAGCTTGTTCCTCGGCCTGGAAGATTTCGAAAGCCATTTCGCGATGTACCCGCCGGGGGCGTTTTACCTCAGGCACCTGGACCGGTTTCGCGACGACGACCGGCGCACGGTCTCGGCGGTGATCTACTTGAACGACGAGTGGCTGCCGGAACACGGCGGCCAGTTGCGCATGTACCTCAAGGACGGCGTCGAACTCGACGTGGTGCCCAGCGGAGGTTGCCTGGTGGTGTTCCTGTCCGGCGAAGTGCCCCACGAAGTGCTGCCTGCTACCCGCGAGCGCCTGTCGCTGACCGGCTGGTTTCGTCGGCGCGGTAACGAGCCGTTTTAAGCATGGAAAAAATTCTCGTCAGCCGCTGCCTGCTCGGGCACAAAGTGCGCTACGACGGCGGCGCCAGCGGGCCGTTCGATCAACTGGCGGTATGGCAGGCCGAAGGCCGCGTGGTTGCGATCTGCCCGGAAGTGGCGGGCGGTTTGCCCACGCCCAGGCCTTCCGCCGAGATTCCGGGCGGGCAGGGTATCGACGTGTGGGAGGGCCGCGCCCAGGTGCTGACCGCCGCGGGCGAGGACTTCAGCGCCGCCTTCCTCGACGGCGCCCGCCAGGCGTTGGCGCTGGTGCAGCGCCACAATATCCGTATCGCCGTGCTCAAGGCCAATAGCCCGTCCTGTGGCAATGTGCTGACCTATGACGGCACTTTCAGCGGTGTGAAGGTGAGCGGCGAGGGTGTCACGGCGGCGCTGCTCAAGCGCCATGGGGTGTGGGTGTTCAGTGAGTTGGAGTTGCTTGAGGCGGCGCAAGCCCTGGCCCGTCTCCCAAGCCCTCCCACATTTTGATTTACTGTGCTTTGACTTCCGCCGTGTCGCTTTCGAGCCACTTCTGCCCCAGCGCCTTCAACCGGCCATCGGCTTTCACCCGTTGCAGCGCATTGTCCAGGCTCGCCTTGAACGCCGGGTTGCCCTTCTGGAACGGAATGGCCAGCGCCGGCTTGTCGCGATAAGGCTCACTGAAATCGAACTGATCCTGCAACTCGGCAGTCATAGCGATATGGTTGATGGCCACGTCGTACTTGCCGCTTGCCACGCCGGGCAGCATGTCGCTGTCGTCGGTGGTGATGAACGAGGGGCGCACATCCATCTCTTTGGCCAGTTGTTCACCGAGTTCCACTTCAAAACCGGTGAGTTTCTCGCCGTCCTTGAAGTTGAAGGGCGGGGTATTGGCCTCGAGGGCGATGCGCAGTTCACCGCGGTCAAACACATCATCGATCAATTCGGCGTGAGCCAAGGGGCTCATCAGAGGAAGCAGCAGTAACAGGCCAGGCGAAAAGCGCATGGTCACTCCTAAATAATTCGAATGTGCGAGGCGCGGTTCAGCATCGCTTTGTTATGGTGTTGAGTGCCTTGGACAGCAATTAGTCGCTAAGTTGTCATAACCCTACAAATTTCATAGAAAAGTGGAGAAGCGAATGAAAGCCCTTTTGTCTCGTGTAACGATTGCCGGCGTACTATTGGGTGCTTCGATGTTGGTGACCGCCGCAGACGGCATCCCTCGCAGCGCGCCACCTGAAAATGCCAAAGTGTTTATCGTTTCGCCGAAAGACGGCGCCACCGTCGATAAAACCTTCACCGTCAAGTTCGGCATGGAAGGTCTGAAACTGGCCCCGGCCACCGACCAGACCCCAGGCACCGGCCACCATCACCTGCTGGTCGACCAGAAGGCGCTGCCCGACGCCAGCGTGCCGATCCCGGCCACCGACAGCGTAATCCACTTCGGCAAGGCCCAGACCGAAACCGAGCTGACCCTGACCCCTGGCAAGCACACCTTGCAACTGGTCGCCGGCGATAAACTGCACATGCAGTTCAACCCGACTGTAGCGTCGAAAGTGATCACGGTTAACGTCAAGTAAGATTTGTTCAGACAAAAAAATGGGAGACCCTTGCGGGCCTCCCATTTTTCGTAGGGCGTTTGAAGCGTTAGAACAACACGCGGCAACGAATCGTGCCGTTGATGTGTTGCAGCTTCTGTTGCGCCAGGTCCGAGTACTCGGCGTCGACGTCGATCACCACGTAGCCGACCTTCTCGTTGGTCTGCAGGAACTGACCGGAAATGTTGATGCCGTTTTCCGCGAAGACCTTGTTGATCTCCATCATCACACCCGGGATGTTCTGGTGGATGTGCAGCAGACGGTGCTTGCCAGGGTGAGCCGGCAGGGCCACTTCCGGGAAGTTGACCGAGGACACCGACGTACCGTTGTCGCTGTACTTGACCAGTTTTTCCGAGACTTCCAGGCCAATGTTGGCCTGGGCTTCAGCGGTGGAGCCGCCGATGTGCGGGGTCAGGATCACGTTGTCCAGGCCACGCAGCGGGCTTTCGAAGATGTCGTCGTTGGAGCGTGGCTCCACCGGGAACACGTCGATGGCGGCGCCGATCAGGTGCTTGTCCTTGATCGCGTCGGCCAGGGCGTCCAACTCGACCACGGTGCCGCGGGCGGCGTTGATCAGGATGCCGCCTTTCTTGATCGCGCGGATTTCCTTCTCGCCGATCATCCACTGGGTCTCAGCGGTTTCCGGCACGTGCAGGGTGATGATGTCGGACATGCCCAGCAGCTCGGTCAGGCTCGACACTTGCGTGGCGTTACCCAGTGGCAGCTTGGTCAGGGTGTCGTAGAAGAACACCTGCATGCCCAGGCTTTCGGCCAGGACCGACAGTTGAGTGCCGATCGAACCGTAACCGATGATCCCCAGCTTCTTGCCGCGGATTTCGAAGGAGTTGGCTGCGCTCTTGATCCAGCCGCCACGGTGGCAGGAGGCATTCTTCTCCGGAATGCCGCGCAGCAGCAGGATGGCCTCGGCCAGCACCAGCTCCGCGACGGAACGGGTGTTGGAGTACGGTGCGTTGAACACCGCGATGCCGCGCTCGCGCGCTGCGTTAAGGTCGACCTGGTTGGTGCCGATGCAGAAACAGCCGACCGCCACGAGTTTCTTGGCGTGATCGAAGACCTCTTCGGTCAGTTGAGTGCGGGAGCGAATGCCGATGAAGTGCGCGTCGGCGATCTTTTCCTTGAGCTGGGCTTCCGGCAGAGAACTGGTGATGTACTCAATGCTGGTATACCCGGCGGCTTTCAGAACTTCGACAGCCGATGGGTGGACGCCTTCCAGAAGAAGGAACTTGATCTTGCTCTTATCGAGAGAAGTCTTGCTCATCTGCGTAAACCTGTATCCCGGAGAAAAATGGCAGGGAATCGGATCGCCGGATGTGTCCTGATTCACCAATACTGTTCCCGTTTGACGGCGTCTGTTGCCGTCATGCTGCGTTGCCGCTCCTCCCCGTAGCCAGAGCTATGAGTCGTCGCGGCGCCTTGCCTGACGACAACAGCCACTCGTCAAACAGAAACGTATTGGTAAATCAGGGCACAGAGCTGACCCGGACGGCAGGAAAGCCGTCACCGCAGAACGCCCTTGGGCTCTGTCCTACGGGGGCGGTATGCTAGCATACGCGCCCCGCTAAACACCTATTCCTGCGACGTGAAGCGTTCTCAGGATGACCATGAATTGTTCGAGAGTTCTGTCGATGACCCATCCTGCCCTGATTGATGAGCTAAAGACCCTGGTTGAGCCCGGCAAAGTGCTGACCGACGCCGACTCCCTGGAGGCTTACGGCAAGGATTGGACCAAGCACTTCGCCCCGGCCCCGACTGCCATCGTATTCCCCAAGACGGTTGAACAGGTGCAGGCCATCGTGCGCTGGGCCAATGAGCACAAGGTCGCGCTGGTGCCGTCCGGTGGGCGTACCGGCCTGTCGGCTGCCGCCGTTGCGGCCAATGGTGAAGTGGTCGTCTCGTTCGACTATATGAACCAGATCCTCGAGGTGAACCTCACCGACCGCACTGCCAAGTGCCAGCCGGGCGTGGTCACCAAGCAATTGCAGAACGTCGCCGAAGAGCACGGCCTGTACTACCCGGTGGACTTCGCTTCGTCCGGTTCGAGCCAGATTGGCGGCAATATCGGCACCAATGCCGGCGGGATCAAGGTCATTCGCTACGGTATGACCCGTAACTGGGTCGCCGGCATGAAGGTCGTCACCGGCAAAGGCGACGTGCTGGAACTGAACCGCGACCTGATCAAGAACGCCACCGGCTACGACATGCGCCAGCTGTTCATCGGCGCCGAAGGCACCCTGGGTTTTGTCGTGGAAGCCACCATGCGCCTGGACCGTGCGCCAAAAAACCTCACCGCGATGGTGCTCGGCACCACCGACTTCGACGCGATCATGCCGGTGTTGCACGCATTCCAAAGCAAGCTGGACCTGACCGCTTTCGAGTTTTTCTCTGACAAGGCCCTGGCCAAAGTCCTCGGCCGTGGTGACGTGCCGGCGCCGTTCGAGACCGAGTGCCCGTTCTACGCACTGCTGGAATTCGAAGCCACCACCGAAGAAGTCGCCAACCACGCCCTGGAAACCTTCGAGCACTGCGTCGAGCAGGGCTGGGTGCTGGACGGCGTGATGAGCCAGAGCGAAACCCAGCTGCACAACCTGTGGAAACTGCGCGAGTACATCTCCGAGACCATTTCCCACTGGACGCCGTACAAGAACGACATTTCGGTCACGGTGTCGAAAGTGCCGGCATTTTTGAAGGAAATTGACGCGATCGTCGGCGAACACTACCCCGACTTCGAAATCGTCTGGTTCGGCCATATCGGCGACGGCAACCTGCACCTGAACATCCTCAAGCCGGAAAACCTGAGCAAGGATGAGTTCTTCGCCAAGTGCGCCACCGTGAACAAGTGGGTGTTCGAAACCGTGGCGAAGTACAACGGCTCGATCTCCGCCGAACACGGCGTGGGCATGACCAAGCGCGACTACCTGACCTACAGCCGCTCGCCGGTTGAAATCGAATACATGAAGGCCGTGAAAGCGGTGTTTGACCCGAACGGGATCATGAACCCCGGCAAGATCTTCGCTGTTTAACCGCCCCTGAAGGAGTCGTTCCATGAGCTACCAGCACAAGTATGTCGACGGCACCAACATCCACTTCCCGGTGGGTAAAGTGGTGTGTATTGGGCGCAACTACGCCGAACATGCCAAGGAACTGGATAACCCGGTACCGACCGAGCCGTTGCTGTTCATCAAGCCGGGCAGCTGCGTTGTGGCGCTGGAAGGCGGTTTCAGCATTCCCACCGAACGTGGTTCGGTGCATTACGAAGCGGAAATTGCGGTGCTGATCGGCAAACCCCTGTCGACCAAGCCCAGCCGCGAAGAAGTGCTCGATGCCATCTCCGGTTTCGCCCCGGCCCTGGACCTGACCCTGCGCGACAAGCAGGCCGAGTTGAAAGCCAAGGGCTTGCCGTGGGAAATCGCCAAGTCCTTCGACGGCGCGGCGGTGATCGCGCCGTTCGTGGTCGGCAGCACCTTCCCGGACCTGACCGATATCGGCATTCGCCTGAGCATCAACGGCGAAGTGCGCCAGAATGGCAACAGCGCGGCCATGCTCAACCCGATCATCCCGATGATCCAGTACATGGCCGGCTGCTTCTCGCTGCAGGCCGGCGACGTGATCCTCACCGGCACCCCCGCTGGCGTTGGGCCGTTGAATGTCGGTGACAAGCTGGTGCTGGAACTGTCCGGTGTGACCCGCTTCGAAAGCAGCGTTCGCTAATTTCGGCACAACCCTGTGGCGAGCGAACAAGCTCGCTCGCCACAGGTCCCGCACCCGTTTCGGTTGTTTGCATTTTTTTCACACCCCATCCGGATAATCTTCAGCCTCTAGCGCGCGGGCCGGTTATTCCTGTGCTTTCACCTAACGCTGACTTTCCGGAAAAAGCGCCCAATGGCCGTGTCCCTGCCTACCTTTACCTCCAAGCCACGCTCTCGTTTTGCTCTGCGCTGGTATTCCTGGCTGCTTCTGGTTGGGGCGATCGTGTATGGCGTTGCCTGGGCCATGCATTGGGACGACCGCGGTGTGTTGTGGGTCGTGGAGCGTTTTGAAAGCCCGGCCAAACGCCAAGCGAGCGTGTGGCTCCCGGATTACCGCGCCGTCATCGACGCCAAGCGGCTGCCCGGTATGGAGAAGGACGAGGCCTCGGACCTGTCCTACAACCCGCAGACGAAAACCCTGTTTTCCGTCATGGGCAAAAATCCATTCCTCGTCGAGTTGACCCTGCAAGGCGATGTGCTGCGCAAGATGCCCCTTAACGGTTGGAACAACCCGGAAGGTGTGACGGTGATGGAAAACGGCCTGATGGCCGTGGTCGATGAGCGCCAGCACAGCCTGACCATCGTCAAGGTCGACGCCAGCACCACGGCGTTGAACAAGGCCGACTTCCCGAGTTACGACCTGGGCCCGTCCAAAGACCAGAACAAAGCCTTTGAAGGCGTCACCTGGGACAAGCGCAACCAGCAGTTCGTGCTCGGCGAAGAACGCCCGCCGGCGCTGTTCACCTGGAAAAGCGACGGCAGCCAGACCCTGGTCGGTGACAAGCAAAAGCTCGCCAATACAAAGCTCGACATGCGCAACCTCTCGGCGTTGGCCATCGATCTGCGCACCGGGCACCTGCTGGCGCTGTCGGCCGAGTCCCACCTGCTGCTGGAACTGGATGAAAAGGGCGAGCCAGTCAGCTTCATGACCTTGCTCGGCGGCTTCAACGGCCTCAAGAACACGATCTCGCGTGCCGAAGGCGTGACCCTGGACGAGAACGGCAACCTCTACATGGTCAGTGAGCCGAACCTGTTCTATCGTTTCGAAAAACAGAAATAACAACCGATTACGTCGGATATTTCTCTATCCGCGGCATACGCCACACACCGGACGCGTTTAAGTTTAAATTCAGGCGGGCGTGATATTCATTCGCCATTTTTGACTTTGAGCCCGCCCGATGCGTCGACTTGCCCGCCCCAAACCGGCTTTTTTCATACTGGTGCTGATCGCCTTGATGGGCGCGGGCGTTGTCGCACAACAGTTTCGTCTGTTCGAACGGGCCTGGTTCAATTGGCAGGTGTGGGGCCAGCCTGTTGACGAACGCGCCATTGGCCTGGCGGATTACCGGGTCAGCGTCGAGGGCCAGGTGATCGAAGGCCTGGAAGACGACGTCTCCGCGCTGACCTACGACCCGGTGCGTAAAAGCCTGTTTACCGTCACCAACAAAAACGCCGAGCTGGTCGAACTGTCTCTCGCTGGCAAGATTCTGCGACGGATTCCCCTGGTCGGCTTCGGGGATGCCGAGGCCGTGGAATTTATCAGCGACAACATCTATGTCATCAGCGATGAGCGCCAACAGCGCCTGATCAAGGTGCATGTGGATGACGATACGCAGTTTCTCGACGCCGCCGACGCGGAGCAGATGACCCTGGGTGTGCATGTGGGGGGCAACAAGGGGTTTGAAGGGCTTGCCTACGACTCGGTGGGCAAGCGCCTGTTCGTGGCGAAGGAACGCGACCCGATGGTGATCTATGAGGTTCACGGGTTTCCCCATTTCAAACCGGAAAAAACCTACTCGGTCCACGTCATCAACAACCCCAAACGCGATGCCGGGCTGTTCGTGCGCGACCTGTCGAGCCTGCAATACGACGAACGCAGCGGCCATTTACTGGCGCTGTCGGATGAGTCGTTCCTGGTGTTGGAGCTGGATATCGACGGTCGCCCGTTAAGCAGTTTGTCGCTGCTTAACGGGCGCCATGGCCTGAATGCGCGGGTGCCGCAGGCCGAAGGGATCGCCATGGATGACGCGGGTACGTTGTACCTGGTCAGCGAGCCGAACCTGTTCTACGTGTTCAAGAAACCAGAATCCTGAACACACCGCCGACCCCACATTCGGTTGTGCGTCAGGCCTTGAGGGTTTTCACGCCTTCCGCGGTGCCCAGCAGCAGCACGTCAGCCGGGCGTGCGGCGAACAGGCCGTTGGTGACCACGCCGACGATGGCGTTGATCTGCGTCTCAAGCTCCACCGGGTTGGTGATCTGCATGTTGTACACGTCGAGGATGATGTTGCCGTTGTCGGTCAACACGCCTTCGCGGTACACCGGGTCGCCGCCCAGCTTCACCAGCTCGCGGGCCACGTGGCTGCGGGCCATCGGGATCACTTCCACCGGCAGCGGGAAGGCGCCGAGTACCGGCACCAGTTTGCTGGCGTCGGCGATGCAGATAAAGGTCTTGGCCACGGCCGCGACGATCTTCTCGCGGGTCAGGGCCGCGCCACCGCCCTTGATCAGGTTCAGGTGCGCGTCGCTTTCATCGGCGCCGTCGACGTAGAACTCCAGGTCGCTGACGGTATTGAGCTCGTACACCGGAATGCCATGGCCCTTGAGGCGCGCGGCGGTGGCTTCGGAACTGGCCACGGCGCCATCGAACGCGCCCTTGTGCTTGGCCAGCGCATCGATGAAGCAGTTGGCAGTGGAGCCGGTGCCGACGCCGACGATGCTCTTGTCATCGAGTTTAGGAAGGATTAAATCGACGGCGGCCTGGGCCACTGCCTGTTTGAGTTGATCCTGGGTCATGCGGGCTCCGGAACGGGCGGGGAGTAGAGAGGGCGCGAGTATAACCCATCAAAACCTTTGGATTCGTGTGGTCGCCCGGCCAAACGCTGAGTTAGACTCGTCGACCCTGCCCACTCCGCCCAGTGATGCCTGCCGATGCTTGAACAGTACGTCAAAAAGATCCTCACCTCGCGCGTTTACGACGTTGCCATAGAAACCCCGTTGCAGGCCGCCCGCCAGCTCTCCGAGCGGCTGGGCAACAAGGTCTTGCTCAAGCGGGAAGACCTGCAGCCGGTGTTCTCGTTCAAGATTCGCGGCGCGTACAACAAGCTGACCCAGTTGACGGCCGATGAGCGCGCGCGCGGCGTGGTCACCGCTTCGGCGGGCAACCATGCCCAGGGCCTGGCCCTGGCGGCCAAGGTGCTGGGGGTCAAGGCCACTATTGTGATGCCCAAGACCACCCCGGAAATCAAGGTCGAAGGCGTGCGTTCCCGTGGTGGCAAAGTGGTGCTGCACGGTGATTCGTTCCCGGAAGCCCTGGCCTACTCGCTGAAACTGGTCGACGAAAAAGGCTACGTCTACATTCACCCCTACGACGACCCGCACACCATTGCCGGGCAGGGGACCGTGGCGATGGAGATCCTGCGCCAGCACCCTGGGCCGCTGGACGCGATCTTCGTGCCGGTCGGCGGCGGTGGGCTGATCGCCGGTATCGCGGCGTATGTGAAATACCTGCGTCCGGAGATCAAGATCATCGGCGTCGAGCCGGACGACTCCAACTGCCTGCAGGCCGCCATGGCCGCCGGCGAGCGCGTGGTGCTGCCGACCGTGGGGATTTTTGCCGATGGCGTGGCGGTGGCGCAGATCGGCCAGTACACCTTCGACATCTGCAAAGACTATGTGGACGAAGTGATCACCGTCAGCACCGATGAAATCTGTGCGGCGATCAAGGACATCTATGACGACACCCGCTCCATCACCGAGCCAGCGGGCGCCCTGGGTGTGGCGGGCATCAAGAAATATGTCGAGAGCCGTGGCGTCACCGGGCAAACCCTGGTGGCCATCGACTCCGGCGCCAACGTCAACTTCGACCGCCTGCGCCATGTGGCCGAGCGCGCCGAGCTGGGTGAAGGCCGCGAAGCTATCATCGCCGTGACCATCCCCGAGAAGCCGGGCAGCTTCAAGGCGTTTTGCGAGGCCGTGGGCAAGCGCCAGATCACCGAATTCAACTATCGCTACCACTCCGGCCGCGAGGCGCACATTTTCGTCGGCGTGCAGACCCATCCGGAAAACGATCCGCGCAGCGCATTGATCGCCAGCCTGACCAGCCAGGGTTTCCCGGTGCTCGACCTGACCGAGAACGAACTGGCCAAGTTGCACATCCGCCACATGGTTGGCGGGCACGCGGCGAAGGTCAGCGATGAAGTGGTGTTTCGCTTCGAATTCCCGGAGCGGCCGGGCGCCTTGTTCAACTTTCTTAACAAATTAGGCGGGCGCTGGAACATCTCGATGTTCCACTATCGCAACCACGGCGCAGCCGACGGCCGCGTGGTCGCCGGCCTGCAAGTCCCGGCGGACGAGCGCCATCTGGTATCGGCAGCCCTTGAAGCCATCGGCTACCCGTACTGGGATGAAAGCGATAACCCGGCTTACAAACTGTTCCTCGGTTGAGCGACTACGCTGATTGGGGCGGCCTTTAAGGAAGACGACACATGGAAACCCTGACCACCCTCAAAGTTATCCACATGGCGGCGACTGTGTTGCTGCTGCTCAGCGGCCTCGGCCTGGCGCTGCTGGCCTGGCGCAAACGCAGCGCCGGCCCGGCGATCACCGTGCAGCGCCCGTGGGCGTTCGTATGGTTGTTGATGGGGATCTGCCTGATCAGCATGCCGTTTACCGGCTGGTGGCTGGTGCATCTGGTCGGCTGGCCGCTGGGGCAGACCTGGATCCTGGGTTCCAGCCTGCTCTACACCGTCGCGGCGCTGTGCTGGTTCTGGCTGGTGGCGCGGCTCAATCGCTTGCGCAAGGGCGAGGGCGGTAGCCTGAATTTCACCTTGGCATTGGCGGTGGTCAGCCTGGTGGGGTTTGTGGCGATTGCGGGGTTGATGGGGGCCAAGCCGGTTTAAGGCTTGGGACCGAGTTGTCTGCATCGGGAGCAAGCTCCCTCCCACATTTAACCGCGTACATCCGTTGAAATGCAGTTAAATGTGGGAGGGGGCTTGCCCCCGATAGGGCCATCAGCTCCGCAGCGTAATCACCGGCCAGCCCCGCTTCTCGGCCTCAGCCCGCAGATTCGGGTCCGGGTCTACCGCGATCGGATACGTCACCTGCTCCAGCAGCGGCAAGTCATTCATCGAATCGCTGTAGAAGTAGCTGTCTTCCAGGCTGTGCCCGGTTTCTTCCAGCCAACGGTTCAGGCGCGTCACCTTGCCTTCGCGAAAGCACGGCACATCGGTGCTGCGCCCGGTGTAGCGGCCGTCTTCCATCTCGCATTCGGTGGCGATCAGGGCGTCTACGCCCAGGCGTGCGGCAATTGGCGCGGTGACGAAGCGGTTGGTCGCGGTGATGATCACCAGCTTGTCGCCAGCGGCGCGGTGCTTGGCCAGCAGTTCAAATGCCTGCGGCAGCATGATCGGCTCGATGCAGTCGCGCATGTAGTCGTTGTGCCATGCCTCCAATTGGGCCATTTCGGTGCGGCCGAGGATTTCCAGGCAAAAATTCAGGTAGGCCGCGTTATCCAGCTGGCCGGCCAGGTAGTCCTGATAGAATTCGTCGTTGCGTGCCTTGTAGGTCACCGGGTCGAGAAATCCGCGTTCACAGAGGTAATCGCCCCAGGCGTGATCGCTGTCACCCCCCAGAAGCGTGTTGTCCAAGTCGAATAAAGCCAGGCGCATTACAGTTACCCGCTGAAAAGTCTGTAAAAAGGCGTCCAGAATACGGTCTTTTCACAAGACTGCACATAAGCTAAGAAGCCTCGTTGCCGCTGGAACAACCTTTGTGGAACAATGCGACGACATGCGTTTGCGAGGTTGTTGCCGTGATCGACCCCGATGGTTTCCGTCCTAATGTCGGGATTATTCTTACGAATGATTCCGGACAGGTCCTATGGGCTCGCCGAATCAACCAAGATGCCTGGCAGTTTCCTCAAGGTGGGATCAACCCTGACGAAACCCCTGAAGACGCCTTGTACCGCGAGTTGAACGAAGAAGTCGGCCTTGAGCGCGAAGATGTGCAAATTTTGGCCTGTACCCGTGGCTGGTTGCGTTATCGTTTGCCGCAACGCCTGGTGCGTACCCACAGCCAACCGCTGTGTATCGGCCAGAAGCAGAAATGGTTTCTCCTGCGCCTGATCTCCAACGAGCAGCGGGTGCGGATGGATTTGACCGGTAAACCGGAGTTCGATGGCTGGCGTTGGGTCAGTTATTGGTATCCGTTGGGCCAGGTGGTGACATTCAAGCGCGAGGTTTATCGTCGCGCTCTCAAAGAGCTTGCCCCGCGCCTTTTAACGCGCGACTGACGACGGAGTTCGACCCCGAGCCATGCTCAATACGCTGCGCAAGATCGTCCAGGAAGTTAACTCCGCCAAGGATCTCAAGGCGGCGTTGGGGATTATTGTGTTGCGCGTCAAGGAAGCCATGGGCAGCCAGGTCTGCTCGGTTTACCTGCTGGACCCCGAGACCAACCGTTTTGTGCTGATGGCGACCGAGGGCTTGAACAAGCGCTCCATCGGCAAGGTCAGCATGGCGCCCAATGAAGGTCTGGTGGGCTTGGTAGGGACGCGTGAAGAACCCCTGAACCTTGAAAACGCGGCTGATCACCCGCGTTATCGCTACTTTGCCGAAACCGGCGAAGAGCGCTACGCCTCGTTCCTCGGCGCGCCGATCATTCACCACCGCCGCGTTGTCGGCGTGTTGGTCATCCAGCAGAAAGAACGCCGCCAGTTCGACGAAGGCGAAGAAGCCTTCCTCGTGACCATGAGCGCGCAATTGGCCGGGGTGATCGCCCATGCCGAAGCCACCGGCTCGATTCGCGGCCTGGGGCGCCAGGGCAAGGGCATCCAGGAAGCCAAGTTCGTCGGCGTACCGGGCTCGCCAGGTGCGGCCGTCGGTACGGCCGTGGTCATGTTGCCGCCGGCCGACCTCGATGTGGTGCCGGACAAGACCGTCAGCGACATCGACGCCGAAATCAAACTGTTCAAGACCGCCCTGGAAGGCGTGCGCGCCGACATGCGCAACCTGTCGAACAAGCTCGCCACCCAACTGCGCCCCGAAGAGCGAGCGCTGTTCGAGGTGTACCAGATGATGCTGGATGACGCGTCGCTGGGCAGCGAAGTCAAAAACGTGATCAAGACCGGCCAGTGGGCCCAGGGCGCGCTGCGCCAGGTGGTCTCCGATCACGTCAACCGTTTCGAATTGATGGACGACGCCTACCTGCGCGAGCGCGCCTCGGATGTGCGCGACCTCGGTCGCCGTCTGCTCGCTTACTTGCAGGAAGACCGTTCCACCAACCTGGTCTACCCCGACAACACCATCCTGATCAGTGAAGAACTGACCGCCACCATGCTCGGCGAAGTGCCGGAAGGCAAACTGGTGGGCCTGATCTCGGTGCTCGGTTCGGGCAACTCCCACGTCGCGATCCTGGCCCGGGCCATGGGTATTCCGACGGTGATGGGCCTGGTGGACCTGCCGTATTCCAAGGTCGACGGCATCGAAATGATCGTCGACGGCAACCGTGGCGAGGTGTTCACCAACCCCAGCGAAGTGATGCGCAAGCAGTACGCCGAGGTGGTGGAAGAGGAACGCCAGCTGTCCCAGGGCCTCGACGCCTTGCGCGAACTGCCCTGCGTGACCCTCGACGGGCATCGCGTGCCGCTGCTGGTCAACACCGGCCTGCTCGCCGATGTGGCCCGCGCGCAACAACGCGGCGCCGAAGGGGTGGGGCTGTACCGCACCGAAGTGCCGTTCATGATCAACCAGCGCTTTCCGAGCGAGAAGGAGCAGCTGGCGATTTATCGCGAGCAACTGTCCGCCTTCCATCCGTTGCCGGTGACGATGCGCAGCCTGGACATTGGCGGCGATAAGTCACTGTCGTATTTCCCGATCAAGGAAGACAACCCCTTCCTCGGCTGGCGCGGGATTCGCGTCACCCTCGACCACCCGGAAATTTTCCTCGTACAAACCCGCGCCATGCTCAAGGCCAGCGAGGGCCTGAACAACCTGCGCATCCTGCTGCCGATGATCTCCGGCACCCATGAGCTGGAAGAAGCCCTGCACCTGATCCACCGCGCCTGGGGCGAGGTGCGCGACGAAGGCGCCGACGTACCGATGCCGCCGATCGGCGTGATGATCGAAATTCCGGCGGCGGTGTACCAGGCCAAGGAACTGGCGCGGCAGGTCGACTTCCTGTCCGTGGGCTCCAACGACCTGACCCAATACCTGCTGGCCGTGGACCGCAATAACCCACGGGTGGCCGACCTCTACGACTACCTGCACCCGGCGGTGCTGCAAGCGCTGCAACATGTGGTGCGCGACGCCCATGCCGAAGGCAAGCCGGTGAGCATCTGCGGGGAAATGGCCGGCGATCCGGCGGCAGCGGTGCTGTTGATGGCGATGGGCTTTGACAGCCTGTCGATGAACGCCACCAACTTGCCGAAGGTGAAGTGGCTGCTGCGCCAGGTCAACCTGAGCATGGCCAAGGAACTGCTGGCCGAGCTGATGACCATCGACAACCCGCAAGTTATCCACAGCTCGCTGCAACTGGCGCTGAAGAACCTGGGGTTGACGCGGATGATCAACCCGGCCTCTGCCAAAACCCTTTAAAACCTGGCGCCGATCAAAAATGTGGGAGGGGCGGTGCGACGATTCGACTTGCCCCCGATTACGGAGTGTCAGTCAGCACACTTTTGGCTGATACACCCTAATCGGGGGCAAGCCCCCTCCCACATTGGTTTTGTGGTGTGTCTAGAGCGAGAGTTCGACTTCGCCGAGCCGCCCACCGTGCGGCCCAAAACTGCGCTCCACCATCTGCCGCGTGCCGTCCGCATTCACAATCAGCGCTGTACTCGCCCGTGTCCCATAACTGGGGCTGGCGATAAATACGCTTGATAGCAAACTCTCGGTCGCCAAGCCCACGCCGGTGTCCGGCAAGTCGGCAAACGGCGCGGTCTGCGGGTCGCTCAAGATATCCAGCAAGGTTTCCGGCTGCGGGTTCTCCAGTACCTCGCCCAGCGCTGCCTTGGCCTTGAGCAATTTCGGCCATGGCGTGTCGAGCCCTGCATTGGAAAGGCCGTACACCCCGGCGGGCAGTTGCGTAGGCACGCTGTCGCGGGCGTTGTAATGCCACAGTTCATCCCGCGTGCCCACCAACAGGTTGAACCCGGCATATTCAATCGCGCGGCCGTTGATCTCCGCCAAATACTGCTCAAGCGGCAGCGAACCGCTGAGAAACCGCGCCACCAATTCCCCACGCGACTTGCGGGCCGGCGGTTGATGCGGGTCGCGGATATTGGTCAGGGCGGCAAACCGTCCGTCGGCGTTCACCCCCAGCCAGGTGCCGCCCGCTTCCTGGTCGCGGCCGGCATAGACGGCAGGCGCATCCGGCCATTGGGCCAGCGGCAGGCTGGGGCGGGCGTAGAACTCGTCACGGTTGGCCGCGACGATCAGCGGTTGGGCATGGCCCGGCCGCCAGGCGAAAACAATCAGGCACATCAGGCGATCTCCCTTTGTGTGTTTGGCCACTCTACCTACACTGGCGCGGGCGTTCCATCGTATCCAGTTGGGTCGCATGCCTTCCATCCGTTAACATGCCGGACTTGGTTTGGGGGCTCCCATGGAATTTCTGCTGTATTTACTGCTGGGCGCCTGTGCCGGGGTGCTCGCCGGGCTGTTTGGCGTGGGCGGCGGGATCATTATCGTGCCGGTGCTGGTGTTCAGCTTCACCTTGCAGGGCTTCGACCCGCAGGTGCTGACCCACCTGGCCGTGGGCACGTCCCTGGCGACGATCATCTTCACCTCGATCAACGCCGTGCGTGAGCACCATCGACGGGGCGCAGTGCGCTGGCCGATCTTTGTGTGGATGACCGTGGGCATCCTGATCGGCGCCGGTTTTGGCGCGCTGACGGCGGAGGCGATTTCCGGCCCCCACTTGCAGAAGATCATCGGCGTGTTCGCGCTGATCATCGCCGTGCAGTTGGCCCTGGAGGTCAAGCCCAAGGCCAGTCGAACGGTGCCGGGCAAGCTCGGTCTGACCCTGGCGGGCACGGTGATCGGCTGGGCCTCGGCGATTTTCGGGATTGGCGGCGGTTCGCTGACCGTGCCGTTTTTGACCTGGCGCAGCGTGCCGATGCAGCAAGCGGTGGCCACTTCGTCGGCCTGCGGGCTGCCGATTGCGCTGGCCAGTGCATTAAGTTTCATGATTCTGGGCTGGCATGACCCGCTGCTGCCCGCTCATAGTCTAGGGTTCGTGTATTTGCCGGCGCTGCTGGGCATTGCCCTGACCAGCATGGTGTTTGCCCGCTTCGGCGCGCGCCTGGCGCACCGTTTGTCGCCGCGCTTGCTAAAACGCCTGTTTGCCGGGCTGCTGTTTTGCGTGGGTTTGAATTTCTTGCTGTAACGCAGCCTTAATCGCGCCCGGGCATGGTCCCGGTCGCCATAACGAATGATTTAACGAGGAGTCGCAATGCTGCCTTACCCGCAGATCGACCCGGTGGCCCTGGCCATCGGTCCGCTGAAAATCCACTGGTACGGGTTGATGTACCTGATCGGCATCGGCGGCGCCTGGCTGCTGGCTTCCCGGCGCCTGAACCGTTTCGACCCGACCTGGACCAAGGAGAAACTCTCCGACATGGTGTTCTGGTTGTCGATGGGGGTCATCGTCGGCGGACGCCTGGGGTATGTGCTGTTTTACGACTTGCCCGCTTACATCGCCAACCCGACGCTGATCTTCGAGGTATGGAAGGGCGGCATGGCCTTCCACGGTGGGTTTATCGGCGTGATGCTCGCCGCCTGGTGGTTTGGCCGTCGCAACGGCAAGTCGTTCTTCCAACTGATGGACTTCGTTGCACCGCTGGTGCCGATCGGCCTGGGCGCCGGGCGTATCGGTAACTTCATCAATGCCGAACTGTGGGGCAAGCCGACCGACGTGCCGTGGGCCATGGTGTTCCCGCCGTTCAGCGACCCGGCGCAATTGCCGCGTCATCCGTCGCAGCTGTACCAGTTCGCCCTGGAAGGTGTGGCACTGTTCCTCATTCTGTACATTTTCTCACGCAAGCCACGGCCGACGATGGCTGTGTCGGGTATGTTCGCGTTGTTCTACGGCATCTTCCGTTTTGTCGTCGAGTTCGTGCGCGTCCCGGATGCGCAACTGGGCTACCTGGCGTTCGGTTGGGTGACCATGGGCCAGATCCTCAGTCTGCCGATGATCATCGTCGGCCTGGGCCTGCTGTGGTGGGCGTACAACCGTCCGCAACCGTTGAAGAACACCGCGCTTTGAATTCGAATGCCGAGGCCTGCGAGGTCTCGGCTGCACCGATACGGGTAATGACATGAAGCAATATCTCGAACTACTGAACGACGTCGTGACCAATGGCCTGACCAAGGGCGACCGCACCGGCACCGGCACCAAGGCTGTGTTTGCCCGTCAGTATCGGCATAACTTGGCCGACGGCTTCCCGCTGCTGACCACCAAGAAGCTTCACTTCAAAAGCATCGCCAACGAATTGATCTGGATGTTGAGCGGCAACACCAACATCAAGTGGTTGAACGAGAACGGCGTGCGTATCTGGGACGAGTGGGCCACCGAAGACGGTGATCTGGGCCCGGTGTACGGCGAGCAGTGGACCGCCTGGCCGACCAAGGACGGCGGCACGATCAATCAGATCGACTACATGGTCGAGACGCTGAAGACCAACCCCAACAGCCGCCGCATTCTGTTCCACGGCTGGAACGTCGAGTACCTGCCGGACGAGACCAAGAGCCCCCAGGAAAATGCGCGCAACGGCAAGCAGGCCCTGCCGCCGTGCCACCTGCTGTACCAGGCGTTCGTGCATGACGGCCATCTGTCGATGCAGTTGTATATCCGCAGCTCCGACGTATTCCTCGGCCTGCCGTACAACACCGCCGCGCTGGCGCTGCTGACCCACATGCTGGCCCAGCAGTGCGACCTGATCCCCCACGAGATCATCGTCACCACCGGCGACACCCACGCCTACAGCAACCACATGGAACAGATCCAGACCCAACTGGCGCGCACGCCGAAGAAGCTGCCGGAATTGGTGATCAAGCGTAAGCCTGCGTCGATCTATGACTACAAGTTCGAAGACTTCGAAATCGTCGGTTACAACGCTGACCCAAGCATTAAAGCCGACGTCGCCATCTAAAGCCTGCCTCAGTCTAAAGGTGTGGGCTTGTGTGGGAGGGAGCAAGTCCCCTCCCACACTTTGATTCGGTTATCAGGCTGAATTAATGTCCATGGCTTCTGCCCACATGCGAAGGCTCAGCCTCGCTGGCGGCGACACTGCCGCTGACCTCCAGCCGCTGCAATATCCCGCACTGATCCAGCTCCGGCCCGCTGCCACAGCGCTGGCGCAGGTCGATCAGTTGCTCCTGCAATGCCAACAGGCCGTCGATCCGCGCTTTGACATGGTGGATATGCTCGTCGATCAGCGCATTCACGTTTTCGCATTGGTCCTGCGGGCTGTCTCGTAAGCCCAGCAGGCTGCGGATTTCTTCCAGGGTCATGTCCAGGCTGCGGCAGTTGCGGATAAACACCAACCGCTCGGTGTGCGCCTGGGTGTACACGCGGTAGTTGGCCTCGGTGCGTGCCGGTGGTGGCAGCAAGCCTTCCTTCTCGTAATAACGGATGGTTTCCACCGGGCAGTCGGTCAGCCTGGCCAATTCGCCGATCTTCATCGCAACAATCTCCAAATGGGTGCTTGACCCTATAGTGGCTACAGGGTCTTTACTTGGCAACAGGCACCTTACGGACGCGACCAGATGAGCGACTCCCATCACACCCCGCACACCCCGCACACGCACGATCACGCGCATGACCACGCTCATGCGCCGAAAAAACTGACACCGGTGCATGACCACGGCCACGCCGGTGCCTGCTGCTCCGGCACGCCAGCCCCGGCGTTGGTGCAACTGAGCGCCGCGCCAAGCGCCGATTCGCGCCTGAGCACCTTCCGCATCGAAGCCATGGACTGCCCCACCGAGCAGACCCTGATCCAGAACAAACTGGGCAAGCTTGCCGGTGTGCAGCAGCTGGAATTCAACCTGATCAACCGCATCCTCGGTGTCACCCATGACCTGCCGAGCACCGCGCCGATCATCGACGCCATCAAGTCCCTGGGCATGCAGGCCGATCCGATCGAAGAGGGCACCCCGGCTGCCGCACCGCCGGCGAAGAAACACTGGTGGCCGTTGGCGTTGTCCGGCGTCGGCGCCCTGGCCGCTGAAGTGATCCACTTCACCAACGCGGCCCCGACCTGGGTGATTGCCCTGGTGGCGCTGGTCTCGATCCTCAGCGGCGGCCTGACCACCTATAAAAAGGGCTGGATCGCCCTGAAAAACCTCAACCTGAACATCAACGCGCTGATGAGCATCGCCGTGACCGGCGCGATCCTGATCGGCCAATGGCCGGAAGCGGCGATGGTGATGTTCCTGTTCACCGTGGCCGAATTGATCGAAGCCAAGTCCCTCGACCGCGCGCGCAATGCCATCAGCGGCTTGATGCAGATGACCCCGGAACGGGCCACAGTGCGCCAGGCCGACGGCAGTTGGGCCGAACGGGAAGTGAACAGTGTGGAATTGGGCGCCATCGTGCGGGTTCGCCCCGGCGAGCGCATCGGCCTGGACGGCGAAGTCACCGCCGGCCAGTCGACCATCGACCAGGCGCCGATCACCGGCGAAAGCCTGCCGATTGAAAAAACCGTGGGCGATAAAGTCTTCGCCGGCACCATCAACCAGGCCGGTTCCCTGGAATACGCAGTCACGGCGGCCGCCAGCAACTCGACCCTGGCGCGGATCATCCACGCCGTGGAACAGGCTCAGGGCGCCCGCGCGCCGACCCAGCGTTTTGTCGACCGTTTCGCGAAGATCTACACCCCGGCGGTGTTCCTGTTTGCCCTGGGCGTGGCGCTGATCCCGCCGCTGTTCATGGCTGGCGTCTGGTTCGACTGGATCTACCGCGCCCTGGTGCTGCTGGTGGTCGCATGCCCGTGCGCCTTGGTGATCTCCACCCCGGTGACCATCGTCAGCGGCCTGGCCGCAGCGGCGCGCAAAGGCATCCTGATCAAGGGCGGCGTGTACCTGGAGGGCGGTTACAAGCTCGACTACCTGGCCCTCGACAAGACCGGCACCATCACCCACGGCAAACCGGTGCAAACCGACTACCTGGCACTGTTCCCGAATGTCGAAGACAGTGCGCCGGCGTTGGCCGCCGCCCTCGCCGGGCGTTCCGACCACCCGGTATCGTTGGCCATCGCCAACGCGGCTGTGGATAAAAACCTGCCGCGCCATGCTGTGGATAACTTCACTGCCCTGACTGGTCGCGGTGTGCGCGGTGATATCAACGGCACAACCTACCACCTGGGCAACCACCGCCTGGTGGAAGAACTCGGCCTGTGCTCGCCCGCGCTGGAAGACAAACTCTTCGCCCTGGAGAAACAAGGCAAATCCGTGGTGCTGCTGCTCGACACATCCGGCCCGCTGGCGCTGTTCGCCGTGGCCGACACGGTCAAGGACAGCAGCCGCGAAGCGATCCAGCAGTTGCACGAGCTGGGCATCAAAACCCTGATGCTCACCGGCGATAACACCCACACTGCCCAGGCGATTGCGGCCCAGGTTGGCATCGACCAGGCCCAGGGCGACCTGTTGCCCACCGACAAACTGCTAGCCATCGAAGCCCTTTACGGCCAAGGCCGGCGCGTGGGCATGGTCGGCGACGGCATCAACGACGCCCCGGCGTTGGCCCGCGCCGAGATCGGTTTTGCCATGGCCGCGGCAGGCACCGACACTGCCATCGAAACTGCCGACGTGGCCTTGATGGACGATGATTTGCGCAAGATTCCGGCTTTCATTCGGTTGTCGCGGCAAACCTCGAGTATCCTCAAGCAGAACATCGCCCTGGCGCTGGTGATCAAGGCGGTCTTCCTTGCGGTCACCTTCCTGGGCATGGCCACCATGTGGATGGCGGTGTTCGCCGACATGGGCGTAAGCCTGCTGGTGGTGTTCAATGGCCTGCGCCTGCTGCGCAAATAGATGATGTGAGGGTGGTGTGCTGAGTGCCGAGTTGAAGGCGTTTTTTATGGTCGCCCGCCTGGGCAGCATTACCCAGGCGGCGAAAAAACTCGGCCTGAGCCAGCCCACCGTCACCACGCAGATCCGCAACCTGGAAAGCCAGTACGGCGTCGAGCTGTTCTATCGCGGGGGCCGCCGCCTGACGGTCAGCGACGAAGGCGCGCGCCTGCTGCCGATGGTCAAGACGCTGTTGCAGCAGGAAGCGGATATCGAGTTTTTCCTGCGTAACAGTGGCCAGGTCCAGGGCGCATTGCGGATTGCTGCGACGGCGCCGTATTACATCCTCGACCTGGTCAAAGCCTTCCGCGAGCGTTTGCCCCAGGTGGAAGTGTCGGTGGAAATCGGCAACTCCCAACAGGTGCTCGAAGCCCTGGATGATTACCGCGTCGACGTCGCCGCGTCCTCGCAACTGCTGGAAGACCCGCGTCTGATTCGCCGTGTGCTGGGCACCGATCCGCTGGTGCTGGCGGTGCATCGGAACCACCCGTTGGCGACGCTCGATCATGTGCCGTTGACCGCGCTGGCCGGGCATACGCTGTTGATGCGTGAAGCCGGCTCCACCACGCGACGCCTGACGGAACAGCTGCTGCAGGGTGCCGGCGTGAGTTACGGGCCGCTGCTGGAAATCGGCAGCCGCGAGTCGATTCGTGAAGCGGTGCTGCGCAATATCGGCATCAGCATCATCGCCCGCCAGGAAGTGCCCCATGACCCGCAACTGCGAGTGCTGACCATCGAGAACGCGCCGCAGATCGCTGAGTACCTCTACTGCCTCAAGGAAAGAAAAGGCGCTCGCCTGCCAGCTGCTTTTCTCGGGTTGGCGCAGGAAATGTCGCCGATCTGAAATCCGGTGGTGGCCTTGAGGGCGCTATCGGGGGCAAGCCCCCTCCCACACTTGACCGAGTTCCAACATGAGAATGCGGTCAAAATGTGGGAGGGGGCTTGCCCCCGATAGCGCCAGACCTGGCACCCCCCTACCCAAATCCACCAATACCACTATCGCCACGTTTTGCCTTTCTGCCACATCAGGGACGCATTGCCTGCCTAGCATGGCCCTCATCTGTTTGATGAGGTGCCTCCATGAACACAGCCCTGACCCAACCCGGCGCGCCAATGAAGGTGCGCGGTATCCAGAAACGCTTCGGCGCCTTTACCGCGCTGGACAACGTGTCCCTGGACGTCGCCGCCGGCGAGCTGGTGTGCCTGCTGGGCCCGTCCGGTTGCGGCAAGACCACGCTGCTGCGCTGCATCGCCGGCCTCGAGCGCCAGGACAGTGGAGAGCTTTACCTGGGTGAGCGGGATGTTTCCCTGCTGCCGCCGCAGGCGCGGGACTACGGCATTTTGTTCCAGTCCTACGCGCTGTTCCCCAACCTCAGCGTTGAAGCGAATATCGGCTACGGCCTCACCGGCAGCGGTCGCGATGAAGTGCGCAAGCGTGTCGGTCAGATGCTCGAACTGGTCGGCCTGCTGGGCAGCGAAAAGAAATACCCCGGCCAACTCTCCGGCGGCCAGCAACAACGGGTCGCCCTGGCCCGCGCCTTGGCGCCGGCACCCTCGCTGTTGCTGCTCGATGAGCCGATGTCGGCCCTCGACGCCCGCGTCCGTGAGCACCTGTGTACCGAACTGCGCCTACTGCAACGGCGCCTGGGCGTCACCACGCTGATGGTCACCCACAATCAGGACGAAGCCATGTTGATGGCCGACCGCATTGCCGTGATGAACAACGGTAAGGTCGAGCAATACGCCACGCCCCAAGAGATCTACGACCGCCCGGCCACACCGTTCGTGGCGGAGTTCGTCGGCCAGGGCAATTGGCTGCCGTTCAGCCGCAGCAGCGCGAGCCACGCCCAGGTCGGCGGGATGCACATGCGCCTGGCCGATGATGCTGGCGCGGCCACCTCCGGGCGCCTGTTCTGCCGCCCGGAAGCGATCAGCGTCAACCCGCTGGTGCATGAAGAGAACCTGTTTGCGGCCAAGGTCCGCGAGATCACCTTCCTCGGCAACCGTTGCCGCATGAGCTTTGAACTGGCGCAACTGCCCGGTCATCCGCTGCTGGCCGAACTGGCTCCGGAAGCCATGCCGCGCCTGGGGGCCCAGGACATCTGGGTCGCGTTGCCGCCGCGTAGCCTGCAGGTGTTTGCCTGACATGGGTGCGCTGATGACGCTGCCCATTGCACGCCGGGTGTCCCGCGCCGAGTTGGGCGACCGCCTTTTCGTGCTGGGCGGCAAATGGCTATGGCTGTGCCTGCTGGGTATCGCGGTGTTGTTGCCGCTGCTGGCGATCTTCTGGCGCGGCTTCAGCAGCGAAGCCGGGCAGGGCGGCGGGCTGGTGGCGGCGCGGGAACTGGTCAGCAGCGCCAACTTCCACTGGCTGCTTGGGAATAGCCTGAAAGTCTCCCTCAGCGTGGCGGTCATTGTCGTACCGCTGGCGTATCTGTTTGCCTACGCGCTGCAACGCACACTGATCCCGGCCAAGGCGCTTTGGCGCGGCCTGTCGCTGCTGCCGTTGATGGCGCCGTCAATGCTGCCGGGGATCGCGTTGGTCTATCTGTTCGGCAACCAGGGCCTGCTGCGCGGTTTGTTGTCGGAGAATATCTACGGCTTCTGGGGCATTGTCCTCGGTGAGGTGATCTACACCTTCCCACACGCCTTGATGATCCTGTTGTCGGCGCTTTCCCTGGCGGATGCGCGCTTGTTCGATGCCGCCTCGAGCATGGGTGCCAGCCCGGCCCGGGCATTTCGCAGCATCACTTGGCCTGCCACGCGCCAGGCGGTGTTCGCCGCGTTTTGCCTGGTGTTCACCCTGACCATCACCGACTTCGGCGTACCGGTGGTGGTCGGCGGCGATTATCAGGTGCTGGCGCTGGAAGCCTACAAGGCCGTGGTCGGCCAGCAACAGTTCGGGCGCGGGGCGTTGATCGGCATGGTGTTGCTGCTGCCGGCGCTGTTCAGCTTTGGCGTCGATACCTGGCTGCGTCGGCGCCAGGGTGATGCCATGGGCGGCCGTGCCCAGGTGTTCCAGCCGGCCCCGTCGCGGCGGCGCGATGCCTGTTACCTGGCCATCGTGCTGCTGATCTGCGCGGTGTTGCTGCTGGTGTTCGGCATGGCGGTGTACTCGTCGCTGGTGAAGTTCTGGCCCTACAACCTGTCGCTGTCGCTCAACCACTACCAGTTCGAAGACACAGCCGGCGGCGGCTGGCTGGCGTACCGCAACAGCCTGACCCTGGCGCTGTGTACGGCGCTGATCGGCAGCGTGCTGATCTTCACTGGCGCGTACCTGATGGAAAAGACCCAGGGCCAGAAGGGCCTCAACCTGGCGCTGCGCATGCTCAGCTTCGTGCCGATGGCCGTGCCGGGCCTGGTGCTGGGCCTGGGCTACGTCTTCTTCTTCAACCTCAGCGGCAACCCGCTGCATGTGTTCTACGGCACCATGACGCTGCTGGTGGTGTGTACCATCGCTCATTATTTGACCACCGCGCAGATGACCGCCACCACCGCGCTGCGCCAGCTCGATGCCGAGTTCGAAGCCGCCGCGCTGTCGCTCAAGGCGCCGCTGTACCGCCACTACCTGCGCGTCACCGTGCCGATCTGCCTGCCGGCGCTGCTGGACATCGTGCGCTACCTGTTTGTGTCGGCGATGACCACTGTCTCGGCGGCGATCTTCCTCTACAGCCCCGACACCATCCTCGCCGCCGTCGCCGTGTTGAACATGGACGACGCCGGCAATGTAGGCGGCGCGGCGGCCATGTCCACTTTGATTCTGTTCACTTCGGCCGGCGTCTCGCTGCTGCTGGCGTGGGCCTCACGTGGCGCGTTGCGCCGCTCCCAAGCCTGGCGCCAGACCGCGCCGGGCCAATAACCCTGAAGGAGGTATGCCATGTTCAAGCCCCTCGCGTTGGTCGCTGCCGTACTCACTGCATTCAGCCTGAATGCCTTCGCCAAGACTGAATTGACCGTGTACACGGCCCTCGAAGCCGAGCAATTGAAGACCTATAAACAGGCCTTCGAGCAGGCCAATCCCGACATCGAAATCAAATGGGTGCGTGACTCCACCGGCATCATCACCGCCAAGCTGCTCGCGGAAAAAGACCGCCCGCAAGCCGATGTGGTCTGGGGCCTGGCCGCGTCGAGCCTGGCGATCCTCGACCAGCAAGGCATGCTCGAAAGTTACGCGCCCAAGGGCCTGGACAAGATCGGCAAACACTACCGTGACGCCGCCAACCCGCCTGCGTGGGTCGGCATGGACGTCTGGGCCGCGACGATCTGCTTCAACACCGTCGAAGCCGAGAAGCAGGGCCTGAGCAAACCGGTGAGCTGGCAAGACCTGACCAAGCCTGAGTACAAGGGCAAGATCGTGATGCCCAACCCGGCGTCCTCGGGCACCGGTTTCCTGGATGTGAGCGCCTGGCTGCAGACCTTCGGCGAGAAGCAGGGCTGGCAGTACATGGACGACCTGCACCAGAACATCGGCCAGTACGTCCACTCCGGTTCCAAGCCATGCAAGCTGGCGGCTTCGGGTGAATTCCCGATCGGTATTTCCTTCGAATACCCGGCCGTGCAGTTGAAGCGCCAGGGCGCGCCGCTGGACATCATCCTGCCAAAAGAAGGCCTGGGCTGGGACATCGAAGCGACGGCGGTGATGAAAGGCAGCGCCCACGCCGACGCGGCGAAGAAACTCGCCGACTTCTCCGCCAGCACCGCGGCGATGGACCTGTACAAGGACAACTTCGCCGTGCTCGCCCAGCCGGGCATCGCCAAGCCACAGACCGAATTGCCGGCGGACTACGAGCAGCGGCTGATCAAGAACGACTTCACCTGGGCCTCGAAAAACCGCGACAGCATTCTGACTGAGTGGCGCAAGCGCTATGACGGCAAGTCGGAAAAACAATAAATTTCACCTCTACCTGTAGGAGCGAGCTTGCTCGCGAAGAACCCATAGACGACGCGGGCTACCTGATAGCGCTGCGTTATCGTTGACGTGCTTCGCGAGCAAGCTCGCTCCTACAGAGGGTTACGTATGTCATGACAGATTTATTGATCATCGGCGCCGGCATCCTCGGCCTGTCCCACGCCTACGCGGCAGCCAAGCGCGGGCTCAAGGTCAAGGTGTTCGAGCGCAGCGCCACGCCGTTGGGCGCCTCGGTACGCAACTTCGGCCAGGCCCTGGTCACCGGCCAACCGCCAGGCCCGATGCTCGACCTGGCGCGGCAAAGCCGCGATATCTGGGGCGAATGGGCGCGGCTGGCCGGCTTGCAGCTCAAGCGCAACGGCTCGTATCTGTTCGCCCGCAGCGAAGCCGAAGAACACCTGCTGGAAGCCTTCTGCGCCGGCCGCGCCCAGGCGTATGGCTATAACGTCGAACTGCTGCAGGGCGCGGCGTTGCGGGATCTGTACGGCGGCCAATTCCGTCATCACCGCGCAGCGTTGCACGGCAAGGACGATCAGCAGCTGTATTCGCGCGAGGCGATCCCGGCGCTGATCGATTACCTGCGCGAGGAACTGCAGGTGGAGTTTCACTTTTCGACCCTGGTGCGCGACGTCGAGCCGGGCCAGTTGCACAGCACGGCGGGCAGTTTTCGTGGCGCGCAGATCGTGGTCTGCTCGGGCCACGACTACCAAACGCTGCTGGCCGAAGCGATTGCCGAACTCGACCCGCATATCTGCCGCCTGCAAATGCTGCGCGCGCGGCCGGCGGTCAACCTGAACCTGCAACACGCCTTGCTCACCGGCCTCAGTTGCGTGCATTACGGCGCGTTTGCCGACCTGCCGGAAGCGGCGGCGGTGCAGGCGCAGATCCTGCGCGAGGCACCGTACCTGCATGAGCACGGGATTCACTTGCTGATCAGCCCGACGCCCCATGGCGAACTGATCATCGGCGACTCCCACGACTACGGCCGCGATGCGTCGCCGTTCAACGCCGAGCAGGTCGATGACTGGATGCTCGAACTGGCCGAGCAGACCCTGGGTTGCAAGGTCCAGGTGGTCGAGCGTTGGCAGGGCGTCTACGGCGCACGCGGGCGGGTGCCGTTCTCGTTCCTGCGCGTGGCGCCCGGCGTCAGCGCCGCGTTGATGCATACCGGCGTGGGCATGAGCGTGGGGCCGGCGCTGGGCGAGCGCAATATCAGCGCACTGTGGGGGGCGGCATGATGAATCCGCAGCAGGTGATTGCCGAGGTTTTCGGCCTGTACGAGCAACACGGCACGGCGGATTACATCGGCGAGGCGGTGTCGCAGCTCGAACACATGTCCCAGGCCGCGCAGTGGGCCATGGCCGAAGGCTTCGACGATGAAGTGGTGCTGGCCGCGTTTTTCCACGATATCGGCCATCTTTGCGGCCAGGGCGGTGCGAACATGGGCGGCTATGGCGTGGTCAGCCATGAGCGGCTGGGCGCCGATTACCTGCGCCGCGTCGGTTTCAGCGAGCGCCTGGCGCGGCTGGTGGAATATCACGTCGAGGCCAAGCGCTACCTGACCTTCAGCCAGCCGGACTACTACGCCCGGTTGAGCGAAGCCAGCCGCCGCACGCTGGCGTATCAAGGCGGGGCAATGACGCCTGACGAAGCGCGGGCGTTCGAGCAAGACCCGCTCTACGCCATCAGCCTGCGTCTGCGCCACTGGGACGAACAGGCCAAGCAAGCGCAGGTGCCGGTGCTCGATCTGCAGGTACTCAAGGCCAAGGCCGCGCGGCTACTGGTTGCGTAGATTGGCCTTACGCCAAACGCAGATGCGCCGCCTAGAGCCCCTGAGGTCGGATCACTAAGGTGGCTTGCTTCTTCAATCCAAGGAGCAACGCTGATGCGCTACTTAAAAGTGACGGCCCAGGACATGAGCGGCAACGGTCGGGCGGACACAGTCATCCTGCACTTCTATGAGCAGCAGGCTGGCTGTCCCGATGAACTGATCCACGAGATCTTCGCCGTGGACATGAGCGCGGACGGCCGGGTCGACCTGCAATGGGCGGACGATCTGAACCCGGTCACCCGTCCCTGTCGGCTGGAAAAACAGCGGGTGGACACCTTCGCCGACTGCTTTTTGAAGTTGAACTGGTTCAATCGGCGCAGCCACTGGCAGCGCACGTTGACGCTGTACGTCGATCATTACGCCAAGGCCGGCACGCCCAACGCGGTCAAGCTGGAATTCCAAGAGCGCACGGCGCCGCAGTGCAAGGGCTCGCTGATCTACAAGGCCTCCGCCTATGACGGCGATGGCGACGGGGTGCTGGAATCGTTTACCAACAGTGACATCGACCGCGACGGTATTGCGGACAAGGCCGATAAAGAGCTGATCCGCACGTTGTGTACGACCTTTCTGGGCTTTGAGTGGTACGCGCGTCAATAAGCGGGGTCAGGCTTCATCGAGCCGGGCGGCCAGGGCTTCGACCTGCTCCTGGCGCTCGGCCTGGCTCAATTTGGCGTGAGGGTTGAGGGACGACCACTGCGGGTGGGCGCGGGCCTTGTGCAGGGCGTCGGGCAGTTTGCCTTCGCGCCAGGTCTTGTCCTGCGGCGTGTCGACCTTGATGCTGTGCATCGCCGCATGACCGCGCAGGTTCAGGGCCTTGAGCAATTGGCGTTGGCGCAGGGCCAGCAGGCGCAGCACGCTGTCGTCGACGGTCAGCTCGCGCTGGCCCTTGATTTTGCCCAGCAGTCGCCCGCCATAGCTGCGCGCGGTTTGCAGCGCGCCACCGGCAATGGCGCCCGCCAGCGCGGCGGCGCCAAGGGTCAACCCACCCACCAGCAGGTCGACCCCGGCACCGGCGGCCGCGCCGGCGGCAATCCCGCCGCCGACGCGCACGCCGAGTTGCTTGAGGGTTTCCGGGTTGAACAGGTCATCGCCCCAGCGCCCGTCGAGCAGCGGCAAGTCGCTGGCGGCGGCGTCCTGCGGGCGGAAGCCGAACAGCTTGAGCAAGGCTTCCACGCAACGCTGCTCGCGCTGGCGCACGGCCTTGCGCAAATCGCCGATGGCTTGCGGTTCCTCTTCAGTGACCACGCTGCGCCGGCACGCGGCGCAGTCGATCAGCAGTTCGGCGATCAGCCGCGCGGCGCTTTGCTGGCGGGCCTGGCGTTGGGCGTGCTGGTCGAGGATCAGCCGTTCCAGTTGGGGCCGGGCGTTTTCCAGCAGCAGGGCGAGGCTTTCATACAGGCGGCGTTCGCCGTCTTCCGGCGGCGCGACGCTGTCGAACCGCACCAGTGCGTGCAGGCCGAGGCGGGCCAGGGCTTCGCGCCAGTCCGGTTCGCGATGATCGTTGCTGCTGACGAAGTTGAGCACGGGCAATAACGGTTTGCCGCAACTGGCCAGCACTTGCAGTTCGTCGCGGTATTTGGCCAGCACCGGCTCGCGGGCGTCGATCACATACAGGCCGGCGTCGGAGGCCAGCAGTTGGCGCAGCACCTTGGCTTCCTGTTCGAAACGCTGGCGGGCTTCGCTGCCTTCCAGGAAACGCGCCAGGCGTGCCGGGCCGTCGAGGCGTTCGCCGGGGCGATCGAGGCGCTCCAGATAGTCGAGCAGGGCGATGGCGTCTTCCAGGCCGGGGGTGTCGTAGAGTTCCAGCAGGGCTTCGCCCTCGACCGACAAGCGCGCGCCTTCGACATGCCGCGTGGTGCTGGGGCGGTGGGAGACTTCGCCGAAACCGACATCGCGGGTCAGGGTGCGCAGCAGCGAGGTCTTGCCGACATTGGTGTGGCCGACCACGGCGAGTTTCAGGGGTTTAGTCATGGCCGCTCTCCAGCCAGTTCAACGGCGCGCAATCGGCGAAGGGCAGTTCCAGTTGTTGCAGCGCCGTGTGCCAATCGCCCAGGCGCTCGGCGTCCAGCGCCTGGCCGGGTGGCGCTTGCAGCAGCCACACGCGGGTGGCGCTGGCGCTGCGCGCCAGTTCGGCGATCAGCGCCAGGCTGCCCCGGTCGGGCGAGCGGCGCGGGTCGCAGGCGATGGCCAGGCGCGCGGGCGGGAAGCGGGTCAGTTGTTCCAGCAGTTTGTGGCGTGATTCGCGGCTGTCGAGGATGCCGGCGTTCTGCACGTTGCCCGGCAGCTTCGGCGGCCACGGGTGCTGGTCGTCGAGTTCGATGGCGACCACCAGCGCGCCGTCGCTGTGCAGTTCGCTGACGCCGCCGCTGACGGCGTGCAACTGCTCCGGTGCCGCATCGTTGACCCCAAGCCGTTCGCTGCTCGGCATCAGGCGTTCGCGCAGTTGGCTGTAGCCGGGCAGGTTGAGGTCCAGGCGCAGGGCGGCGCGTCCGCGTTTCCAGCGCCACAGGCACAGCAGGGCGAGGATCAACCGCGGCAACAGGCCGTAGATCAGCAGCACGCCCACCAGCCAGGCAGCCCAGGCCTGGCGGGCGCTGTCGATGTTCAGGGCGGAATCGCCGCTGGCGCGGATCATCTCCACCGTGGGGACGTTGAAACCAAGCAGGGCGGGCAGGGCGCCGAGGGCTTGGGTCACGGCGACGAAGGTGTCGGCGCCGAGGATGGTGGTTTCCCACACAAAACCGTAGCGCCGGGTGGCGAGCAGTGTCAGCAGGATCGCCAGCGCGCTGAGCAATGCGAGTAACCACAGGCTGTTGACCAGCACCCCGACGGCCCAGCGATTGAGCTTCTGGCGCTGCAATAGCAGCAGCAACGCCGGCGCCAGTTGCGCGGCTTTGGCGTCACGCGCGAGTTTTTCGCTGAGCCACAACCACAGCCGGCCAAGGCTGGCGCTGTGTTCTCCGGCAAACAGCAGGCCCAATGCCCAACTGATCAGCAGGATCAGGTTCAAGCCGAGCAGGCTGCCCAGCGCCCAGAACACATTCACCGGGGTCAGGCCGTTACCCAGCGCAGCAAAGGCCAGGCCCGCACCGCTGATCACCGCGACTATCGCCAGCAGTATCAGGGCCAAACGCGCACCTTGCAGCCAGCGGATGAGGGCGGTTGTCAGCCCATCGCGCTCGGCCAGGTGCAGGGCGCGCTGTTGAATGCGCGTCGGCAGGTCGCCACCGGCCGTGCGGGCCAGGCGATTGGCTTGCTGATCTTCCAGCGGGCCGGCGTGTTCTTCGCGCAGGCGCACGGTTTCCGTCAGCCAGAGTGTTTGCAGGGGGGTCAGTGCAGTCACGCGCCGTCCTGTTGTGTCAGTGAGCCTAGAGCATAACCGCTGTGCAGCCGGTTGGGGTACGCTTCGCGTGGCTCTGGTATTCTCGTCGCCATGAAAAAAACTCTCCCTCTAAGCCTGATCGCAGCCCTCGGTGAAAACCGTGTGATCGGCGTCGACAACAGCATGCCCTGGCATTTGCCGGGGGATTTCAAATATTTCAAGGCCACCACCCTGGGCAAGCCGATCATCATGGGGCGTAAGACCTGGGATTCCCTGGGTCGACCGCTGCCGGGGCGCTTGAACATTGTGGTCAGTCGTCAGACCGACCTGGCGCTGGAAGGTGCGGAAGTTTTTCCGTCGCTTGAAGCGGCGGTGGAACGCGCGCAGGCGTGGGCGCTGGAGCAGGGCGTGGATGAGCTGATGTTGATCGGCGGCGCGCAGCTTTATGCGCAGGGACTGGAACAGGCGGATCGCCTGTACCTGACGCGGGTGGCGCTGAGCCCGGAAGGGGATGCGTGGTTTCCGGCGTTTGATGAGAACCAGTGGAAGTTGGTTTCCAATCTGCAGAACCCAGCCGAAGGTGACAAGCCGGCTTACAACTTCGAAGTTTGGGAAAAAGCCTAAAAGCATCGGGGGCAAGCCCCCTCCCACACTGACCGCATTCACTCGGTCAAATGTGGGAGGGGGCTTGCCCCCGATAGCGGTCTATCAGGCCTGCGCCAACTCGGCATGCTCATCCGCATTCAGCCGTTCTTTATCCGTCTGCTGCATGATCTGGCTGGTAATCGCCCCGGCTGTCATCGAACCGTTCACGTTCAACGCGGTACGGCCCATGTCGATCAGCGGCTCCACGGAAATCAGCAGCGCCACCAGTGACACCGGCAAGCCCATCGCTGGCAGTACGATCAGCGCGGCAAACGTCGCCCCGCCGCCCACGCCGGCAACGCCCGCCGAACTCAAGGTCACAATCGCCACCAGGGTCGCGATCCACAGCGGGTCCAACGGGTTGATGCCGACCGTCGGCGCGACCATCACCGCCAGCATTGCCGGGTAGAGACCGGCGCAACCGTTCTGGCCGATGGTCGCGCCGAACGAGGCGGCGAAACCGGCGATGGCGTGCGGGATGCCCAGGCGGCGGGTCTGCGCTTCGATACTCAGTGGGATCGCCGCCGCGCTGGAGCGGCTGGTGAAGGCGAACGTCAGCACCGGCCAGACCTTGCGCAAGAAGCGCAGCGGGTTGATCCCGGCCAGCGACAGCAGCAGGCCATGCACCACGAACATCAGCCCCAGCGCCAGGTACGAGACCACGACAAAACTGCCGAGCTTGATGATGTCTTGCAGGTTGGAGCCGGCGACCACCTTGGTCATCAGCGCCAATACGCCGTAGGGCGTGAGCTTCATCACCAGGCGCACCAGGCGCATCACCCAGGCTTGCAGGGTGTCGATGGCGTTGAGCACTTTCTGGCCCTTTTCCACATCATCCTTGAGCAGTTGCAGCGCGGCCACGCCGAGGAAGGCGGCGAAGATCACCACGCTGATGATCGAGGTCGGCTTGGCGCGGGCCAGGTCGGCGAACGGGTTTTGCGGCACGAACGACAACAGCAACTGCGGGATATTCAGGTCGGCGACCTTGCCCGCGTAGTCGTTCTGGATCACTTGCAGGCGCGCCATTTCCTGGGTGCCGGCCACCAGGCCTTCGGCGGTGAGGCCGAACAGGTTGGTCAGGCCGATGCCGATCAGCGCCGCAATCGCGGTGGTGAACAGTAGGGTGCCGATGGTCAGGAAGCTGATCTTGCCCAGGGACGCGGCGTTGTGCAGACGTGCCACGGCGCTGAGGATCGAAGCGAACACCAGCGGGATCACGATCATTTGCAGCAACTGCACATAACCGTTGCCGACCAGATCGAACCAGCCGATAGAGGCTTTGAGGACCGGGTTGCCATCGCCGTAAATGGCGTGCAAGGCCGTACCGAACGCCACGCCGAGTATCAGGGCGAACAGGACTTTCTTGGCGAGGCTCCAGTTCGTTCGACGGGTTTGTGCCAGGCCCAGCAACAGGGCCACGAACACCAGTAAGTTGAGAATCAGGGGCAGATTCATTGAAGCTCCGTTGAGAGTGTTGCCAATCGCGTGAGCCTGCGATTGCGAACCGGGAAGCCTAACAGCTTGATATATATTGATTTAATACCAATATGGAATGGTGTCTGTCGTTTTTGGAATAAGTAGTTGGCGCTCAGGCACATGGCAATGGCGGAATCAGAACGCAAGCGGTCGCGACCGGGCGAAAACTGTCACAGGGATTTGTTAGCGTCGATGTCTTTCACTCAGGGAGACAACGCCTATGAAGCTCGCGCCGAAACTACTGGTATCCGCCGCATTCTGCCTCGCACTTGCCGGCCAGGCGTTCGCCGCCACCGAGTTGAAACACTGGCCGGCCCCGGCCGCCAAGCAACTGAACGAAATGATCGCCGCCAACGCCAACAAGGGTAACTTCGCGGTGTTCGACATGGACAACACCAGCTACCGCTACGACCTCGAAGAGTCCCTGCTGCCCTACATGGAAAACAAGGGCCTGATCACCCGCGACAGCCTCGACCCATCGCTCAAGCTTATGCCCTTCAAAGACACCGCCGAGCATAAGGAAAGTCTGTTCAGTTACTACTATCGCCTCTGCGAAGTGGACGACATGGTCTGCTACCCGTGGGTGGCCCAGGTGTTTGCAGGTTTTACCCTCAAGGAGCTCAAGGTCCAGGTCGATGAGTTGATGGCCTCCGGCAAGCCAGTGCCGGTCAGCTATTTCGAAGGCGACGCGGTGAAGAACTCCGAAGTCCAGCCGCCGAAAGTCTTCACCGGTCAGGCTGAGCTGTACAACAAGCTGATGGAAAACGGCATCGAGGTGTATGTGATGACCGCCGCGTCGGAAGAGCTGGTACGCATGGTCGCTGCCGATCCGAAGTACGGCTACAACGTCAAACCGCAGAACGTCATCGGCGTGAGCACCCTGCTCAAGGACCGCAAGACCGGCGAACTGACCACCGCACGCAAGCAGATCACTGCCGGCAAATACGACGAAAAAGCCAACCTCGGTCTGGAGTTGACCCCCTACCTGTGGACCCCGGCGACCTGGATGGCCGGTAAGCACGCCGCGATCCTGACCTACATCGACGAATGGAAAAAACCGGTGATCGTCGGCGGCGATACCCCGACCAGCGACGGCTACATGCTGTTCCACGATGTGGACGTGGCCAAGGGCGGCATTCATCTGTGGGTCAACCGCAAAGACAAATACATGACCCAGCTCAACGGCATGATGGCCAAGCACGCGGCCGCCCAGGCCAAGGAAGGCTTGCCGGTGACGGCGGACAAGAACTGGGTGATCGTCAAGCCTGACGAGATCCAGTAAGACCGAGTCGCTTGCTTATCGGGGGCAAGCCCCCTCCCACACTTGATTGGGTTCACACGGTCAAGCTGTGGGAGGGGGCTTGCCCCCGATAGCGGTGGGTCAGCTGTGGATGTATCGACTGACACTCTGCCATCGGGGGGCAAGCCCCCTCCCACATTTGATCCTCATGGTTATTGAGGTTTTCTCCCAGCAAAAAAAATGCCCCGCACTTGGCGGGGCATTTTCATGGGCGGGCCTTACAGGCCGTCGAGCATTGCCTTGTTACGCACGGCACCCTTGTCGGCACTGGTCGCCAGCAACGCATAAGCCTTCAACGCGGTAGTGACTTTACGCGGACGCTTCTCCACCGGCTTCCAGCCCTTCTTGTCCTGCTCGACCCGGCGCGCGGCCAGTTCTTCGTCGCTGATCAACAGGTTGATCGAGCGGTTCGGAATGTCGATCAGTACCTTGTCGCCGTCCTGTACCAGGCCAATCGCGCCGCCGGCAGCGGCTTCAGGCGAAGCATGGCCGATGGACAGGCCCGAGGTGCCGCCGGAGAAACGGCCGTCGGTCAGCAGCGCGCAGGCTTTGCCCAGGCCTTTGGATTTCAGGTACGACGTTGGGTAGAGCATCTCCTGCATACCCGGGCCGCCTTTCGGGCCTTCGTAGCGGATGATCACGATGTCGCCTTCTTTGACTTCGTCGGCGAGGATGCCGCGTACCGAGCTGTCCTGGCTTTCGTAGATCTTGGCGCGACCTTCGAACACGTGGATCGACTCGTCCACACCGGCGGTTTTCACCACGCAGCCGTCGAGGGCGATGTTGCCGTACAGCACGGCCAGGCCGCCTTCTTTCGAATAGGCGTGCTCGACACTGCGGATGCAGCCGTTTTCACGGTCGACGTCGAGGGTGTCCCAACGGGTCGACTGGCTGAACGCGGTCTGGGTCGGGATGCCCGCCGGGCCGGCCTTGAAGAAGGTGTGTACGGCTTCGTCGTCAGTCTGGGTGATATCCCACTTGGCGATGCCTTCGGCGAGGGACTTGCTGTGTACGGTCGGCAGGTCGGTGTGCAGCAGGCCGCCGCGCGCCAGGGAACCTAAGATCGAGAAGATCCCGCCGGCGCGGTGCACGTCTTCCATGTGGTACTTCTGGATGTTCGGCGCGACTTTGCACAGTTGCGGCACGTGGCGGGACAGACGGTCGATGTCGCGCAGGTCGAAATCGATCTCGGCTTCCTGGGCCGCGGCCAGCAAGTGCAGGATGGTGTTGGTGGACCCGCCCATGGCGATGTCCAGGGTCATGGCGTTTTCGAACGCCTTGAAGTTGGCGATGTTGCGCGGCAACACCGACTCATCGTTCTCGCCGTAGTAGCGCTTGCACAGCTCGACGATGGTGCGGCCGGCCTGCAGGAACAGTTGCTCACGGTCGCTGTGGGTGGCCAGCGTGGAACCGTTGCCCGGCAAGGCCAGGCCCAGGGCTTCCACCAGGCAGTTCATCGAGTTGGCGGTGAACATGCCGGAGCATGAACCGCAGGTCGGGCAGGCGCTGCGCTCGTATTCCGCGACCTTCTCGTCAGAAGCGCTGGAATCGGCGGCGATGACCATGGCGTCGACCAGGTCGAGGCCGTGGGAGGCAAGTTTGGTCTTGCCAGCTTCCATCGGGCCGCCGGAGACGAAGATCACCGGGACGTTCAGGCGCAAGGCGGCCATCAGCATGCCGGGGGTGATCTTGTCGCAGTTCGAAATGCAGACAATGGCGTCGGCGCAGTGGGCGTTGACCATGTACTCCACGGAGTCGGCGATGATCTCGCGGCTCGGCAGGGAATACAGCATGCCGTCATGGCCCATGGCGATGCCGTCGTCCACGGCGATGGTGTTGAATTCTTTGGCGACACCGCCGGCGCGTTCGATCTCGCGGGCGACCAGTTGGCCCAGGTCCTTGAGGTGGACGTGGCCGGGGACGAACTGGGTGAACGAGTTGGCAATCGCGATGATCGGCTTCTTGAAGTCGTCATCTTTCATCCCCGTGGCGCGCCACAGTGCGCGGGCGCCGGCCATGTTGCGGCCATGGGTGGATGTTTTCGAGCGGTAATCTGGCATTTGAGCCCTCCGGGCGGCTAATCAAAACTAATCAGGTGCTAAGGGGAGTGAGCTTCTATGGACGTCTGGAACACCCGAAAAATGGCCGTGGTGTCCGGACGTTGCCGCAAACGTTACGGGATCGCCGTGCGTTTTGGCCTCGAGCTCATAAACCCGCCGGGGGATGACTGGCGATGAATAGGCCGATTCTACACCGCTGGCGGCTGGAGGGAATGGCGAAAAGCGCCGTGGCGACGCATGCCCGGATCAACCAATCTGATGTAGGAGCGAGCTTGCTCGCGAAAAACGAACAGGCGACACGGGCCTCCTGATAGTACGGCGTTATTGTTGACGTTCTTCGCGAGCAAGCTCGCTCCTACAGGGGAGGGACATATTCAGAACCACTGTTTAGAGGCCGGTTGACGTCGCTGCGCCTACCGTTTCTCTTTCACTCACAGAAGAGGACGAAGGAATGTCCACCCAGCAACGTGCACATCGGCTGCGCATCGGACGCTGTTCGGAGTCGGGCCGTATTTACCTGATCACTGCGGTTACCCATCAACGGCAATTGATCTTTCAGGACTGGCGCATCGGCCGCCTGCTTGTCAGTGAGTTCAGGCAGGCTCAGGACGAGGGTGAGGCGACTTCGCTGGCCTGGGTGGTCATGCCTGACCATTTCCATTGGCTGGTCGAGTTGCATAACGGCGACTTGCCAAGGCTGATGCGAATCACCAAGTCGCGAAGTGCCCGTGCCATCAACCAGGCCAGGTGTTCGTTCGGGACCCTATGGCAAAAAGGTTACTTCGACCGCGCACTGCGTCGGGAGGAAGATTTGAAAGCAATGGCCCGCTATATCGTGGCCAATCCCTTGCGTGCAGGGCTGGTCAAGCATATCGGCCAGTACCCGCTATGGGACGCCATCTGGTTGTGACCTCTTCCCCCTTGTAGGAGCGAGCTTGCTCGCGAAGAACGCATAGACGACGCGGGCTACCTGATAGCGCTGCGTTATCGTTGACGTTCTTCGCGAGCAAGCTCGCTCCTACAGGGGGGAAGTGTCAGTGTCCGACCCGCGCATTGGTCAGCCAACCCCACAGGCTGAAAATGATAAAGCTCACGGCAATCGCTATCAGCAAATGACTGCCGGTTTGCGCAAGCGCTGCGCTGCTGACGGCGGCGGTGAAGAACATGATGCTATTTCCTGCTGACGCTGCTGTGCCCGCGCTGCTTGAAAACAACAGCATCGCCGCCGAAATTGCGGCGGGACGAACCAGGGTGACCGCCAGTGCGCTGATCAGCATCGGGATGAGCAGGGTCACTGTGGTAATGGCTTCAAAGATGATAATCAGCGCCAGCAGCACACCCGCGACCAGCAACAACCCAAGACCGATATTGATTTGCCGGGACAGCGCGATACGTTTTTGCAGGTACGAGGCTGCCACCCCGCCGAGGAGATAAGCCGCGCCGTACACCATCATCACCAGCGCGTACTGATATTCGGAAAGCTTCAGCGCGTCCATGAAAATCAGCGGCGTCACGCTGATCAAGGCGAAGTAGCAGGCGAACACCTGCGCGGCGATCCAAGAATCGACAGCGTGATGCAGCCGAGCAGCACTTCCTTGCGCCCCCATTTGTCCGACAACGGGCCGGCGATCAGTTGGGAGATGGAGAAGACCAGTGTGAACAGGCTGATCGAGAGCGCGACGTCGGCCGTCGGAGTGTCGAATTGGGCGGCCAGGGCGGGGAACGACGGCAGGAGAATATTGATCGGGAAGAAGCTGATCAGGGCAATGCAGGTGATCAGGATGAAGCGGGAAAGTTGTTGGCGTTTTACCTCGCCACTGAGGGCGGGAGAGCAGAAGGGCTCAGACATGAGTGGTCATTTCCGGAGTAAAACCAGAAACCGATACTAGTCTGCGAAAAATGGAATTCAATCAAATCTATTGTGCGAAGCGTCCCATATTGGTGTACGCCGCCCCTGTAGGAGCGAGCTTGCTCGCGAAGCACGTCAACGATAACGCAGCGCTATCAGGTAGCTCGCGTCGTCTATGCGTTTTTCGCGAGCAAGCTCGCTCCTACAGGGGGACGGTTTTGGTCTTTAGCTATTTGGCAGCAACCGGCAGGTGATGCTCTTGATGTAGCGCGTCTCGACAATCGCCGGGTGCACCGGATGATCCGGGCCCTGGCCGCCGCGTTCGAGCATCTGGATGTTGCGGTCCAGGTGGCGGGCGCTGGTCAGCAGGATGTTTTGCAGGTCGTCTTCCGGCAGGTGCATCGAGCACGAGGCGCTGACCAGGATGCCGTCCTTGCTGAGCAGGCGCATGGCTTGCTCGTTGAGGCGGCGGTAGGCGCCTTCGCCGTTTTTCATGTCTTTTTTGCGTTTGATGAAGGCCGGTGGGTCGGCGACGATCACGTCGAAGCGTTCTTCGCTGGCTTTCAGCTCTTTGAGGGCTTCGAAGACGTCGCCTTCGATGCAGGTCATTTTCTCGGCGACGCCGTTCAGCGCGGCGTTGCGCTCGACGCCGTCGAGGGCGAAGGCCGAGGCGTCGACGCAGAACACTTCAGTGGCGCCGAAGGCCGCGGCTTGCACGCCCCAGCCGCCGATGTAGCTGTACAGATCGAGGACGCGCTTGCCTTTGGCATACGGGGCCAGGCGTGCGCGGTTCATGCGGTGGTCATAGAACCAGCCGGTTTTCTGGCCCTGGATCACCGGGGCTTCGAATTTCACGCCGTTTTCTTCCAGCGCGACCCACTCCGGCACCAGGCCGAACACGGTTTCGACGTAACGGTTGAGGCCTTCGGCGTCGCGCGCGGCGGAGTCGTTCTTGAACAGAATGCCGCTCGGCTTGAGCACTTGGGTCAGGGCGGCGATCACGTCTTCTTTATGCGCTTCCATGGTCGCCGAGGCGATCTGTACCACCAGGATGTCGCCAAAACGGTCGACCACCAGGCCCGGCAGCAGGTCGGAATCGCCGTAGACCAGGCGGTAGAACGGCTTGTCGAACAGGCGGTCGCGCAGGGACAGGGCGACGTTCAGGCGGTGTACCAGCAGCGACTTGTCCAAAGGCAACTTGATGTCACGCGACAGCAGGCGCGCGCAGATCAGGTTGTTCGGGCTCATGGCCACGATGCCCAGGGTCTTGCCGCCGGCCGCTTCGAGGATGGCCTGGTCGCCCGCCTGGAAGCCGTGAAGTGGGGTGGCGGCCACGTCGATTTCGTTGCTGTAGACCCACAGGTGGCCGTTGCGCAAACGACGATCGGCGTTGGCTTTGAGACGCAGGCTTGGCAGGGACATGACGTCGCTCCGGAAAAAAGAGCGGGAGTATACCGTGTTGCATTACATTTCGTGGCTTGGCCTGATGGGTTGCAGGGGGGGCGCGTGCTGTGGCGTCCATTTGATAGGAGTGCCATTTGGTTTTTTGAGGTGTCGGTCAGCTTCCCATCGGGGTTAGAATCCCCCTCTCGCCCAGAGTGTGTACTTATGTCCCAAGAGCTTTCCGCCGAACAGATCCAGCAGGCCCTGCAAGGCATCAGTGTGCCGCCTCAGCCGCAAATCATGGTGGATTTGCAGATGGAACAGTACATGCCCGACCCGGACCTGGAAGTGATCGCGCGGTTGATTTCCCAGGACCCGGGCCTGTCCGGCGCGCTGCTGAAGATCGTCAACTCGTCGTATTACGGCCTGAGTAACAAGATCGCCTCGATCCAGCGCGCCGTTAACCTGCTGGGCAGCCGTTCGATCATCAACCTGATCAACGCCCTGTCGATCAAGGGCGAGATGAGCGACGACACCATCGTCACCCTCAACCGTTTCTGGGACACTGCCCAAGACGTGGCCATGACCTGCCTCACCCTGGCCAAGCGCACTGGCGCCCAGGCGGTGGACGAAGCCTATGCCCTGGGGCTGTTCCACGATTGCGGCGTGCCGCTGATGCTCAAGCGCTTCCCCAATTACATGGTGGTGCTCGAAGAGTCCTACGCCAATGCCGGTGCCGACTGCCGAGTGGTCGACACCGAAAACAATGCGTTCAACACCAACCATGCGGTGGTCGGCTATTACACCGCCAAGTCCTGGCGCCTGCCGGAGCATGTGACCGACGCCATTGCCAACCATCACAACGCCCTGGCGATCTTCAGCGATGAGTCGCCGCGCAATCCGCAGCTCAAGAACCTGCTGGCGATCCTGAAAATGGCCGAGCACATCTGCGCGTCGTACCGGGTGTTGGGCAACCAGCCGGTCGACTATGAGTGGGACGCGATTGGCCATCTGGTGCTGGACTACGTGGGCCTGTCGGACTACGACTTCGAAAGCATGAAGTTGTCGATCCGCGAACTGGGCGCGCACTGACCCTTACCTCACGAGGCACACATGCCCGAGTTACCAGAAGTCGAAACCACTCGGCGCGGGATTGCGCCGCACCTGGAAGGCCAGCGGGTCAGCCGCGTCGTGGTGCGTGAGCGACGCCTGCGCTGGCCGATCCCGGAAGACCTCGATGTACGCCTGTCCGGGCAGCGCATCGTGCTGGTGGAGCGGCGGGCCAAGTACCTGTTGATCAACGCCGAAGTGGGCACCCTGATCAGCCACCTGGGCATGTCGGGCAACCTGCGCCTGGTGGAAGTCGGCCTGCCGGCGGCCAAGCATGAGCATGTGGACATCGAGCTGGAGTCGGGCCTGGCCCTGCGCTACACCGACCCTCGGCGTTTTGGTGCGATGCTCTGGAGCCAGGACCCGCATAACCACGAACTGCTGATCCGCCTGGGGCCGGAGCCGTTGACCGACCTGTTCGATGGCGAACGCCTGTTCAAACTGTCCCGTGGGCGTTCGATGGCGGTCAAACCGTTCATCATGGACAACGCGGTGGTGGTGGGCGTGGGCAATATCTACGCGACCGAAGCGCTGTTCGCGGCGGGGATCGATCCGCGCCGCGAGGCCGGTGGCATTTCACGCGGGCGCTATCTGAAGCTGGCGATCGAGATCAAGCGCATTCTGGCGGCCGCCATCGAGCGCGGCGGCACCACCTTGCGCGACTTTATCGGCGGCGACGGGCAGCCGGGGTATTTCCAGCAGGAACTGTTCGTCTACGGCCGGGGCGGCGAGGCGTGCAAGGTCTGCGGGAGCGAGTTGCGCAATGTGGTGCTGGGGCAGCGGGCGAGTGTGTTTTGCCCTAAGTGCCAGAGCTGATTGCTGTGTGATGGCGGATATCGCCATCGGGGGCAAGCCCCCATCCCACATTTGAATGTATTCACACATCAACGTGTGGGAGGGGGCTTGCCCCCGATGAGGCCTTCACAGACGCCACCAGGCTCAAGCCTTACCGGTAATCTTCCGGTATTTCTCCATCAACTGCGCTTCAGTCTCCGGATGGGCTTCATCCAGTGGAATGCAATCCACCGGGCACACCTGCTGGCACTGCGGTTCGTCGTAGTGGCCGACGCACTGGGTGCAGAGGTTGGGGTCGATCACGTAGATCTCTTCGCCTTGGGAAATCGCGGCGTTCGGGCACTCGGGTTCGCAGACGTCGCAGTTGATGCAATCGTCGGTGATGATCAAGGACATGGAAACTCCTGCCAGGGCAGTCAGCCAAGGCATCTGGAAAACTAATGCGCGCAATTGTGCCGCATTGGCGCCCGCAGTGCGAGCGGGCGCCGAGTGAGCGGTCTTACTTCTTGAAGCGCAGGGTCAGCGCATCAGCCACGGCCGGATGCACGAACTTGGTGATATCCCCGCCCAGGGCCGCGATTTCACGGACCAACGTCGAGGAAATGAACGAATAACGCTCCGACGGCGTGAGGAACAGGCTTTCCACGTCCGGCGCCAGTTGGCGGTTCATGTTGGCCAACTGGAATTCGTATTCGAAGTCCGATACCGCGCGCAGGCCGCGCAGGAACACATTGGCGTTCTGCTCTTTGGCGAAATGTGCCAGCAGCGTCGAGAAACCCACCACTTCGACGTTGGGCAGGTGCTTGGTGACCTCGCGCGCCAGCTCCACGCGCTGTTCCAGGGGAAACAGCGGGTTTTTCTTGGGGCTGGCAGCGACCGCGATGATCACATGGTCGAACAAGCGCGAGGCGCGTTCGACCAGATCGCCATGGCCTTTGGTAATCGGGTCGAAGGTACCTGGGTACAACACTCGGTTCATCGCGTCGTCCTGGCGGAGTCCGTTGGGGAACCGGATGGTATCGCAGCCGTCCCGGTCGGCCAAGTCGACTTATGCAGATAGACCCGCGAAATACCCTGTTTTTTCATGCCGTTTTCAGACGTTCGGCCAATGCGCTCGCCAGTTGCGCGGTCAATCCGTACACCGACAACTGCGGGTTGGCGCCAATGCTGGTGGGGAACAACGAGCCATCGTGGATCGACAGGTTGCGCAACTGGTGATGGCGACCGAGGCTGTCGGCCACCGCATTTTTCGGCTCTTCGCCCATGGCGCAGCCGCCCATCACGTGGGCGCTGCCCAGGCAGGTGCGGTGCAATTCCAGGTTGAGGCCGTCGATCAGGCTGCGTGCTTCGGCCAGGGTCTTCACGTAGCGCGCATCGTGATGCAGCGGCTTGACCGACTTGGCGCCCGCCGCGAACTGGATCTCGGCCATGCTGTGGAACGCGCGGCGCAGGCCGTCCCAGGCGTAAGGCGACACCTGGTAATCGAGCACCGGTGTGCCGTCGCCGCGCAGTTCCACGCTGCCGCCGGGGCTGTCGGGGTGGAAGCCGTCGCGCAGCAGGGCAAGCATTGCGTGGGTATGTGGCAATTGGCTCATGTCCAGAGCGTTCTGGGTGCCGTAGCCGCCGAGCAGCGTACTGGCCAGCGCCGGGTGCAGCGGCGGCGCTTCGAGCTTGTACGACATTCTGCCGGTGGTGCCGTCCAGCCATTGGAAGTGATCGGAATAGATCGACTGCGGCGCGCCATAGAACGGGTTGATCACCTCGTCGAACAGCGCCGCGGAGAAGTTCACCAAATGCAAAAAGGTGCGCTTGCCCAGCCGCGAATGCGGGTCGGGGGCGGCCGAGCGCATCAGCAGCGCCGGGCTGTTGATGCCGCCGCCGGCCAGCACGTAATGCCTGGCCTTGACCGTGATCTTGCGTCCAGTCGGCGCCACGCAGCGTTCGTCCATGGCCACGCATTCCAGGCTATTGATGCGGTCGCCGCTGTAGACCAGGCGTTCGGCGCGGGCCAGGTACAGCAGCTCGCCGCCTTTCTCCAGGGTGGAGGGGATGGTGGTCACCAGCATCGACTGCTTGGCGTTGACCGGGCAACCCATGCCGCAATAACCCAGGTTGAAGCAGCCGCGCACGTTGCGCGGGATCACATGCCAGCTGTAGCCCAGCTGTTCGCAGCCTTTGCGGATCACGTCGTTGTTGGCGTTGGGCGGCATGGCCCAGGGAGCGATACCCAGGCGCTGTTCCATTTTTTCGAACCATGGCGCCATGTCCGCGCTGCTGTGGCCCTTGACCGCATATTCGCTGGCCCAGTGGCTGAGGGTGGCGTCCGGGGTGCGGAAGCTGGAGGTCCAGTTGATCAGCGTGGTGCCGCCCACGGCCCGGCCTTGCAGGATGGTGATGGCGCCGTCCTTGCTCATGCGGCCGATGCCTTCTTGATACAGGCTGGCGTAGGCCTCGTCTTCGAGCAGCTTGAAATCGCTGCTGGTCTTGAGCGGGCCTTCTTCGATCAGCAGCACTTTGTAGCCGGCGGCGCTGAGGATTTCGGCAGTGGTGCCGCCGCCGGCACCGCTGCCGATGATCGCTACGTCGGCTTCCAGCGTCAGGTCGCGGTCGAGGGCGGCGCCATTGTGGGTTTTCCAGCCGCGGGCCAGGCCGTCGCGGAACAGATCGGGTACAGGCATCGGGGTCGTCTCTTGTTTTTATTGGGGGGATGCGAATCAGATCTTCGGCGGCCCGGGGTAGCCGCAATGGGCCCACGACGCCGGCCGGAAGTACCAGGCCATGATCACCAGCTTGAGCAACGAACCCTGGCCCATGCGCAGCAGGTTCAGGTAGCTGTTTTCCCAGCGGTGCAGGAAGTTGCGGATCTGTTCGCCACTGGCGTTTTCCCAACTGCCCCAGACCCCGGTCAGTGGGCCGCGGGTGATGCCCATGCCCAGCACGTCGAACAATTGCTGGGTCAGCTTGAACATCTCCGGCGACAGGTGCTGCAGGCTGTAGTCGAGTTTTTTCAGGGTGTCTTCAATCCCGCTGGCAACTTCCTGGGCGCTGGCCACGCCTTCCAGCAGCACCGGGATCACCGCGCGCAGAAACGGCAAGTCGCTGCTGCGCAACAGGGCAAAGCCGCTGGCCGGAGTGCTGCTGGAGCAACCGCTGAGGCTCGCGCCCAGCCCGGCGGTGGCCAGGAAGGCGCTGGCGCACAGGCCGATTTTCAGGACGCCGCGCCGCGACAGCGCGGGTGAATCAGTCAGGCTAGGGTTCATTGTTATGGTTATCCCGAGGGTGGCGGTATCAGCGGATAAACAGCTTCTGGATCAGCTTCTGGATCGATTTGCCGTAGGGCGGGTAGATCAACTTCGCGGCGTTCAGGCGCTGCTTGACCAGCACGCCCTTGGCCTTGCTGAACGTGAGGAACCCTTCATGACCGTGGTAGTGGCCCATGCCTGATGGGCCGATGCCGCCGAAAGGCATGTCGTCCTGAGCCACATGCAGCAGCGTGTCGTTCAGGCATACGCCGCCGGAGTGGGTTTCGTGGAGTACGCGGTTCTGTTCGCGCTTGTTGTAGCCGAAGTAGTACAGGGCCAGTGGGCGAGGCCGCTGATTGATGTAGGCAAAGGCTTGGTCGATGCCGCGATAAGGCACGATCGGTAGCACCGGGCCGAAGATTTCGTCCTGCATCACTGTCATTTCATCGCTGACATTCAACAGCAGGCTGTGGGCCATGCGCCGTGCCTGGCCCTGGTCGTACAGAGGGATCAGGGTGGCGCCCTTGTCGGTGGCGTCCTTCACGTAGGCGTTGAGCCGGGCCAGTTGCCGTTCGTTGATGATGGCGGTGTAGTCCGGGTTGTTGGTCAGCGTCGGGTAAAAACCGCGAAGCGCCTTGCTGTAGGCCTCGACGAAACCCTCGACGCGATCTTCCGGCACCAGCACGTAGTCCGGCGCCACGCAGGTTTGCCCGGCGTTCAGGGCCTTGCCGAAGGCGATGCGTTCGGCGGCGTCCTTGAGGGGCACATCGGCGGAAACGATCGCCGGCGATTTGCCGCCCAGTTCCAGCGTGACCGGGGTCAGATGCTCGGCCGCCGCGCGCATCACATGTTTACCGATGCTGGTGGCGCCGGTGAACAGCAGATGATCGAAGCGCAGCCTGGAAAATGCCATGCCGACGTCGGCCTCGCCCAGCACCACGCACACCAGGTCTTCGGGGAAGACCTTCGCCAGCAGAGTCTTGAGCAGTTCGCCGGTGGCCGGGGTCGATTCGCTGAGTTTGAGCATCACCCGGTTGCCCGCGGCCAACGCGCCCACCAATGGCCCGATGGCCAGGTACAGCGGGTAGTTCCAGGGCACGATCACCCCGACCACGCCCAGCGGTTGGTAGATGACTTTGGCCGAGGCGGGCTGGAAGGCAATGCCTACAGCGCGGCGGGAAGGTTTCATCCAGCCACTGAGGTGTTTGCTCGCATAGTGAATGCCATGCAGGCTGGGCATCAGTTCGGCGAACAGGGTTTCGTCGGCGCTGCGATGGCTGAAGTCCTGGCTGATCGCATCGATCAGCGCCTGGCGTTCGTCGCTGAGCACTTCGCGCAAGGCCCTGAGCCATTGCTGGCGTTGCGCGGCCGGCGGCATCGGGTTGGCGGCATAGGCGCGGCGTTGGGCGTCGAACAGGCCCTGGAGTTGATCCAGTGTCTGGGAATCTTGCGGGTAGGCAACGTTGGCAGACATGGTGCAGTTCCGGATTGTTATTGGTCTGCCTGGATTTTTAGAGTTATTGCTCTAAATTGTCAAATGGCATTGCAGCCATAACTGGATTTATCCCGGCAAGGTTAGGCCGTAAGATGGTCGATCACGTGTACAGAAGCTGATCCCCTATGGCACCACGAGTAAAGACCAGCGAGCGCATTGTGCAAACCAGCCTGGAGCTTTTTAACCAGCAGGGCGAGCGCAGTGTCAGCACCAACCATATCGCCGCCCATATGGAAATTTCGCCGGGCAACCTGTACTACCACTTCCCCAACAAGCAGGCGATCATCGCCGTGCTGTTTCGCGAATACGAAGCCTTGGTCGACAGTTTCCTGCGCCCGCCCCAGGGTCGCACCATGGTGGTGGAGGACAAGCGCTTCTACCTGCAGGCGGTCCTGGCCGGCATGTGGCGCTACCGTTTCCTGCACCGTGACCTCGAACACCTGCTGGAGAGCGACCCGGAACTGGCCACCGGCTACCGGCGCTTTTCCCAGCGTTGCCTGATTCAGGGTGGCGCCATTTACCGAGGGTTTGTCGATGCCGGCATTCTCAATATGGATCCGGTGCAAACCGAGGCGCTGACCCTCAACGCCTGGATCATCCTTACCTCCTGGGTGCGGTTTTTGTGTACCACCAATGAAAAATCCACACATCTGAGCGCCGAAGCGATCAAGCGCGGGGTGTATCAGGTGCTGGTGCTGGAAGCGGGGTTTGTCACGCCGCAGGCCAAAGCGGCGGTGGATGCACTGTTCAAAGAGTTTTACGTGCCGTTGAACCAGGCACTGGAAGAAGTGAAGTAGGATCTTTCCCGAATTTGTTCACAGGAGTCTGTCATGCCACTTGCCCAACTGATCAGCCCCCAGCAACTGGCCGAGCGCCAACAGCGCGGCGCTCTGGTGATACTTGACTGCCGCTTTGCCCTGGAAGACCCGGACTACGGAATGTGCAGCTACGCCGAAGGGCATATCGAAGGCGCGCAATATGCCGACCTGGAGCGCCATCTCAGTGGGCCGGTGACCAAGGGCGTGACCGGGCGTCACCCGTTGCCGCAGGCGCAGACGCTCGCCGAGCAACTGCGTGCCTGGGGCATCAATGCCGATACCGATGTGGTGCTCTACGACGACGGCCCCGGTGTTTATGCCGCCCGCACCTGGTGGTCGCTGGCGTGGCTGGGCAAGCGTGATGGCGTGTTTATCCTGGACGGTGGCTTGAAGGCCTGGCACGCGGCCGGCTTCCCGTTAAGCCTGGATGCGCCGGTGATCGAGCGCGGCACCTTTGTCGGCACGCCGGACAATCGCCTGTTGCTGGATGCCAAGCAGCTGCAAAAACGCCTGGGCCAACCGGGCCTGACCCTGCTCGACGCCCGCGCCCAGCCGCGCTTTCGCGGCGATGTCGAGCCTATCGACCCGATTGCCGGGCACATTCCCGGCGCGCAATGTGCGGCGTTCACCGAAAACCTGGGCAGCGATGGGCGTTTCCTGCCGGCCGAGCAGCTCAAGCAGCGCTTCGCCGCCCAGTTGCAAGGCCGTTCGCCGGATGAGTTGGTGGCGTATTGCGGTTCGGGCGTGACGGCGTGCCACAACCTGTTCGCCCTGAGCCTGGCGGGTTACCCGTTGGGTAAGTTGTATGCGGGCTCGTGGAGCGAGTGGATTACCGATCCAACGCGGGAAATCGCGACGGGCGACTGAGTTGTCCTGCGTGTAAACCCACCTTGTTTAACGGGGTTGTGTCAGCAGCCATTGCGGAATCCGCCGCTCCAGGTAGTAACCGGGGCGCTTCAGCGAACCGTCGACAAACCCCACATGCCCACCCTTGGCCAGCAATTCGAACTCGGTGCAATCCGACAACTCGCTGGCTTCGGGCAGGCTATGGGCGAAGACAAACGGGTCATCGGCCGCCTGGATGATCAGGGTCGGCGTGCGGATATCGCCCAGGTAGTAACGGCTCGACGCGCGGCGGTAATAGTCTTCGGCACTGAGGAAACCATGCAGCGGCGCGGTGACCCGGCCGTCGAAGTCCCAGAACGTGTGCATCTTCTCCAGAGACCCGAGTGCCTCCAGGGCCTTGAGCCCTTCAGCACGACCATCCTGTAAAAAGCGGCTTTGTTTGACACGGATATACGCCACCATCTCGCGCATGAAGTGCTTCTGGTACACCCGCGAAAAGCCCAGGCCGATGCGATCGGCGCACTGATCCAGACGAAACGGCACCGACACCGCGGCCGCGCCTTGCAGCCCCGAATTCGCGCCGGTTTCGCCCAAATGCTTGAGCAGCACGTTGCCCCCCAGGGAATAACCCACCGCATACAACGGCGCCAACGGCCGCTTGACGCGCAGATGGGCAATCGCTGCTGCCAGGTCTTCGCTGGCGCCCGAGTGGTAGCTGCGCGCCAACAGGTTCGGCTCGCCCGAGCATCCGCGCCAGTTCAAGGCCGCACTGGCCCAGCCCTGGGCAGCGAGGGCTTTTTGCAGGCCGGCCACGTAAGGCGAGTTGGACGAACCGGTCAGCCCATGCAGTACCAGCACCAACGGCGCTTGCGCGTCATGGGGGCCATGCCAGTCGAGGTCGAGAAAGTCGCCGTCGTCCAGCCACAGGCGTTCGCGTGGGCGTTCGAGGTGCGTGGTCGGGCGCCACAGCGGCCCCCACAACGTTTGCAGGTGAGGGTTGCCGAGGCCGAAGGCGGGTTTGAACAGGTCTGAAGAGGGGGTCATGACACTCTCTGTGGCACGCGGACTCACTGTGGCGAGCGAGCTTGCTCGCCACAAAAGCCCGTTCAGGCCGAGGGCTGTACCGAACGTTGCCACAATGCGTAATACACCCGCCCGGATTTCTGTTCCCGGTGCAGGCGCCAGCTGCCGGGCAGGCCCAGGCTGGATGGCGCGCTTTCGCTTTCAGTGTAGATCCACGAGTCCGGCGCCAGCCATTGGCGCTCTTCCAGCAACGCGCACACGGTCGGCAGCAGGTTCTGGTTGAACGGCGGGTCGAGGAACACCACGTCGTATTCGCTGGCGGCCTGGGTTTCCAGGTAGCGCAGCGCGTCGGCGGTCTGCACCTGGCCGTTGGTGCAACGCAGGGTGCCCAGGTGTTCCTTGAGGCTGGACACCGCCACATTGCTGGCATCCAGCGCCTGTGCCTGGGCCGCGCCACGGGACAGCGCCTCGAGGAACAGCGCGCCGCTGCCGGCAAACGGGTCGAGTACCTTGGCCCCGGCGATGTAGGGTGCCAGCCAGTTGAACAGGGTTTCACGCACGCGATCCGGCGTTGGGCGCAGGCCCACGACGTCGGGGAAGCTGAGCTTGCGGCTGCCCCATTCACCGCCAATGATGCGCAGTTGGCCCACACCGTTATGCACGTTGTGGACAGGTTTTTTCGGGCGAGATGAACTGGCCATTAATGCTCCGGAACCCCGAGCGGCTGCTCGGCAGGTTTATCAGTGGGGGGCGGTAGTGGCTTTTGCGCAGTCGTCGGGCCGGCGGTCACGATGACCATCTTGTCGGCGCTCAGGTGTTTGTTCAAAGCCGCTTTGACCTGTTCTACGGTCAGGGCCTGGGATTGTTTCATGAAATCTTCCAGATAGCTCAGCGGCAGGTTGTAGAAACCCATGGCGCCCAGCTGCCCGACGATATCGGCGTTGCTCGCGGTGGACAGCGGGAAGCTGCCGCTCAGCTCGCGCTTGGCGTCATCCAGCTCCTTTTGCGTCGGGCCGGTCTTGAGGTAGTCGGCCAGCACGTCTTCCACCAGGCGCAGGGTGCCGCCGCTCATTTCCGCGCGGGTCTGCAGGTTGATCATGAACGGGCCGCGCACTTGCATCGGCGAGAAACCGGAGTAGACGCCGTAGGTCAGGCCGCGCTTCTCGCGCACTTCACTCATCAAGCGGGTGCCGAAGCCCCCGCCGCCGAGGATCTGGTTGCCCAGGGACAGGGCGGCGTAGTCCGGGTCGGCGCGATCGATGCCCAGTTGCGCGAACAGCAGGTGCGTCTGCTTGGACGGGAACTCGATATGGCTCAAACCGGCCTTGGGCTCGGTCGGCTGGGCGATCTTCGCCAGGGCCGGGCCTTTGGGCAGCGAGGCCGAGACCTTGGCAGTCATGGCTTCGGCCTCGGCGCGGGTCAGGTCGCCCACTACGGCAATCACAGCGTTACCCGCGGCATACGCCTTGGCGTGGAATGCCTGCAACTGTGCCTGGGTGATTTTCGGAACGCTCTCGGCCGTGCCTTCGCTCGGGTGAGCATACGGGTGGTCGCCGTACAGGCGCTTGAACAGCTCCAGGCTCGCCAGTTTGCCGGGGTTCTGCTTCTGATACTCAAAGCCGGCGAGGATCTGGTTCTTGATGCGCGCCAGGGAGTCGGCGGGGAAGGTCGGTTTGCCGATCACCTGGTCAAACAGCGCCAGGGCGGCGTCGCGCTTGTCGCTGTCGCTCAGGCCGCGCAGGGACACCAGCGCCATGTCGCGGTAAGCGCCATTGCCGAAGTCCGCGCCGAGGCCTTCAAAGCCGCTGGCGATCTGGCTCACATTCTTGCCCGGCACGCCTTCGTTGAGCATGGCGTTGGTCATCAGCGCCACGCCGGGGACGTTGCCGTCCTGGCTGCTGCCGGCGGCGAACAGGATACGCATGTCGAACATCGGCAGTTCGTGGGCTTCGACGAACAGCACCTTGGCGCCTTCGGCGGTGTTCCAGGTCTGCACGTCGAGCTTGCGGTTGGTCGGCGCCTTGCCGTCCAGTTCCGCCAGGGATTGCAGTGTGTGGGTCGACTGGGCTTTTTCCAGCGCCGGGCTGGCGACGGATTCGCTTGGGCGCAGGAAATACACCGCGCTCGCCGCGATCAGGGTGACGGCGATCAGGCCGGGCAGGATCAGGCGGCTGCTTTTGCGATCACTCATGAGCGGTCTCCTCAGGCAGGACATGGGCGACGCTGAGACGTTCGCGGGTGAAATAGGTACGTGCGGCCTTCTGGATATCGTCCGGGGTCACGCTTTGCAGGTCGGCCAGTTCGGTGTCCATCAGTTTCCAGGACAGGCCGACGGTTTCCAGGGAACCGATGGCGGTCGCCTGGCTAGTGATCGAGTCGCGCTGGTAGACCAGGCCGGCAATGACCTGGGCGCGGATACGCTCCAGCTCCTCGGCGGTCGGCGGCTTGGCTTTGAGTTCTTCCAGCAGGCGCCACAGGCCGGCTTCGGCTTGTGCGATGGTCTTTTTCTTCTGCTGGTTCGGTGTGGCGCTCAGGGTGAACAGGCTGTCACCGCGGGTGTAGGCGTCGTAGTTGGTGGAGGCGGAGGAGACCAGCTCTTCACCGCGTTCGAGCCGTTCCGAAATGCGCGCGCTGTAGCCGCCGTCGAGCAGGGCCGAGATCAGGCGCAGGGCTTGTACCGAGCGTTTGTCTGGCGCGGTGGCCAGGCCGGGCACGTTGAAGCCCAGGATCACGCTCGGCAGTTGGGTCTGCACATGCATCGTCAGCAGGCGCTCGCCGGGCTCGGCCAGTTCCAGCGGGATCTTCGCCGGTGGCACGTCACGTTTGGGGATCGGGCCGAAGTAGCGCTGGGCCAGGTTCTTCACCTCGTCCGGGGTCACGTCGCCGACCACCACCAGGGTGGCGTTGTTCGGCACGTACCAGGACTGGTACCAGTGGCGCAGTTCTTCGACCTTCATGCGGTCGAGGTCGGCCATCCAGCCGATGGTCGGCGTGTGGTAGCCGCTGGCCGGGAAGGCCATGGCCTTGAAGCGCTCGAAGGCCTTGGACATCGGGTTGTCGTCGGTGCGCAGGCGGCGTTCTTCCTTGATCACTTCGATCTCGCGGCTGAACTCGTCGGCCGGCAGGCGCAGGCTGGCCATGCGGTCGGCTTCGAGTTCGAAGGCGACACCCAGGCGGTCACGCGCCAGCACTTGGTAGTAGGCGGTGTAGTCGTCGCTGGTGAAGGCGTTCTCTTCGGCGCCCAGGTCGCGCAGGATCAGCGAGGCTTCGCCGGGGCCGACCTTGGAACTGCCCTTGAACATCATGTGTTCCAGAGCGTGGGACAAACCGGTCTGGCCCGGGGTTTCGTAGCTCGAACCGACTTTGTACCAGACCTGGGAAACCACCACCGGCGCGCGATGGTCTTCGCGCACGACCACTTTGAGGCCGTTATCCAGGGTGAATTCATGGGTGGGTTGTGGGTCGGCAGCCAAGGCTGAGAGGGGCAGACAAACTGTGCTGAGCAGCAGGCCTGCGGCGCGGCGGGCTAGAGCATTCATTCGTTTTTAAACCTGTTGGGCTGCCCGCTTGGTCTTAGCGTCGGCGGGCGAGGAGGTGCTAGGATACTGATCCGATTTGGGGACGGCCACTGCGGTCGTCATACCGTTCTGGATTCAGTTGTAGGAATTTTGAAGTTTGCTACGGTTTTCCCCGACAATCTTCAGATTTTCGCCGATGTTGTCGCTTCAATTCCATATTGAATCGATTTGTTGAGGCCTTTATTTACGCCTTACAAAATGTTGCGCATGAACGAGCGAGCGTTAAAGCAGTCTGTTCTGCATCGAATTTTTATTTACCGAGGCGCCCTTGGCGCGTCGCTACCTTGAGATAGCCGTCCTCCATGTTTGGTTCCAACGACGACAAGAAGAGCCCAGCTGCGGCTGGCGAGAAAAAAGGCCTGTTCGGATGGCTGCGCAAAAAGCCGCAGGAAACCGTCGTCGAACAGCCGCAGGTTCAATCTGAGCCGATCCCTGAGCCCTTGGTAGGTGCCGAACCGACCGCGCCGGTGGCGCAAGCCGAGCCTGAGCACAAACCGTGGCTGGCACTGCCGGTGGCCGAAGAGCCCGTGGCACTGGTCGAAGATGTGCAGGCCGAGCATGTGACGCCGCCGATTCCGCAGGTTGAGCCGGTGGCGGTCGAGCCGACTCCCGCGCCTGTTGTGGCCGCGGCGCCCGCCGTGATCGCGCCGTCGCCCGTGGTTGCCGCCGAACCGAGCAAAACCGGGTTCTTCGCCCGCCTCAAGCAAGGCCTGAGCAAAACCAGCGCGACCATCGGCGAAGGCATGGCCAGCCTGTTCCTGGGTCGGAAGACCATCGATGACGAACTGCTGGAAGACATCGAAACCCGTCTGCTGACCGCCGACGTGGGTGTCGAAGCCACCGCCGTGATCATCCAGAGCCTGACCCAGAAGGTCGCGCGCAAGCAGTTGACCGACGCCGATGCGCTGTACAAATCCCTGCAGGCCGAGCTGGCCGCGATGCTCAAGCCGGTCGAAGCGCCGTTGGTGATTACTCCGAAGAAGCCGTTCGTGATCCTGGTAGTCGGCGTCAATGGCGCCGGCAAGACCACCACCATCGGCAAACTGGCCAAGAAGCTGCAGTTGGAAGGCAAGAAAGTCATGCTCGCCGCCGGCGACACCTTCCGCGCCGCCGCCGTCGAGCAGTTGCAGGTCTGGGGCGAGCGCAACAAGATCCCGGTCATCGCCCAGCACACCGGCGCCGATTCCGCTTCGGTGATCTTCGACGCCGTGCAAGCCGCCAAGGCCCGCAACATTGATGTGCTGATCGCCGATACCGCCGGTCGTCTGCACACCAAAGACAACCTGATGGAAGAGCTGAAGAAAGTGCGCCGCGTGATCGGCAAGCTCGACGGCGAGGCTCCGCACGAAGTCCTGCTGGTGCTCGACGCCGGTACTGGCCAGAACGCCATCAGCCAGGCCAAACAATTCCACCAGACGGTGCAACTGACCGGCCTGGCATTGACTAAGCTCGACGGCACGGCCAAGGGCGGCGTGATCTTCGCCCTGGCCAAGCAGTTCGGGTTGCCGATTCGGTATATCGGCGTCGGTGAAGGTATCGACGACCTGCGCACCTTTGAAGCCGAACCCTTTGTCCAGGCACTGTTTGCCGAGCGGGAGCGTTCATGATTCGATTCGAACAGGTCGGTAAACGCTATGCCAATGGGCATGTCGGCTTGCATGAGCTGAGTTTTCGAGTGCGTCGCGGCGAATTCTTGTTTGTCACCGGCCATTCGGGTGCCGGCAAAAGTACCCTGTTGCGCCTGCTGCTGGCCATGGAACGCCCGACCACCGGCAAGCTGCTGCTGGCCGGCCAGGATCTGGCCACCATCAGCAATGCGCAGATTCCGTTCCTGCGCCGCCAGATCGGCGTGGTGTTCCAGAACCACCAGTTGCTGTTCGATCGCACGGTGTTCAATAACATTGCGTTGCCGTTGCAGATCCTTGGGCTGTCCAAGGCCGAAATCATCAAGCGCGTGGACTCGGCGCTGGAGCGCGTGGCGTTGTCGGACAAGACCGACCTCTACCCCGGCGACCTGTCCACCGGCCAGCAACAGCGCGTCGGCATCGCCCGCGCCATCGTCCACCGCCCGGCCTTGCTGCTGGCGGACGAACCCACCGGTAACCTCGACCCGCGCCTGGCGGCCGAGATCATGGGCGTGTTCGAAGACATCAACCGCCTGGGCACCAGCGTGCTGATCGCCAGTCACGACTTGGCACTGATCGCGCGCATGCGCCATCGCATGCTGACCCTGCAACGCGGTCGCCTGATCGGCGACGGGGAGGCTGGCGTATGAGTGCGACACGCAGCCCCAAGGTTTCCGAGCGCGTGGCGCCGAAACCGGCCGACCCGCAACCGAAAAAGAAAAAACACGACGAGGACGACGGCCCGGATTTCGCCACGCTGCTGCGTGCCTGGATCGAAAGCCATCGTGCCAGCCTGCTCGACAGCCTGCGTCGCCTGGGCAAGCAACCGATCGGCAGCTTTTTCACCTGCCTGGTGATGGCCGTGGCCTTGAGCCTGCCCATGGGCTTGTCGCTGCTGCTTAATAATGTGGAGCGCCTGGGCGGTTCCTGGCAGCGCGCCGCGCAGATTTCGCTGTACCTGAACCTGGATGCCAGCGCCAAAGACGGCGAGGCCCTGCGCGAAGAGATCAAGAACCTGCCGGGGGTGGCGGATGCCGAGTACATCAGCCGCGATCAGGCCCTCGAGGAATTCCAGCAACAGTCCGGCCTGGGCGAGGCGCTCAAGGAGCTGCCGCAGAACCCGCTGCCGGGCGTGGTGCTGGTGACGCCGAATGAAGTCGACAAACCGGCCCTGGAAGCCCTGCGACAAAAACTCGCAGAGATGCCCAAGGTGCAACAGGCGCAACTTGATCTAGTCTGGGTAGAGCGCCTGGCGGCGATTCTCAAGCTGGGCGACCGCTTTGTGTTCGGCCTGACGGTGTTGTTGGTGTCTGCATTACTTTTGGTGATAGGTAATACCATTCGTCTTCATATTGAAAACCGTCGCACCGAGATAGAAGTGATTAAACTGGTCGGCGGCACGGACAGCTATGTGCGTCGTCCTTTTCTGTACATGGGCGCGCTTTATGGCTTCGGTGCGGGGATTTTGTCCTGGGGCTTGTTGGCGTTCGGCCTGGACTGGCTGAACGATGCGGTCATCGGGCTGGCCGGCTTGTACGGCAGTGATTTCGCCCTGGCCGGGGTGCCGGTCGCCGATGGTCTGTCGCTCTTGCTTGGCGCGGTCTTGTTGGGGTATATCGGTGCGTGGATTGCGGTCGCACGGCATTTACGTGAGCTGGCACCGAAGTAGTTAATGTCAGATTAATGTGGTTTCGTTTGTATTGACCGTATCAGTGGTTTAGGGAACTTGTCCTACGGTTCCCGGTCAATTTTCGCAGTGCTGAACTGCACGAGTTATGTGAGTCGGAGGTTTTTTCGTATGACCACTTCTTTGCAACCTGTTTATGCCTTGGTCCCGGGTGCGAACCTGGAGGCCTATGTGCACACGGTCAACAGCATTCCATTGCTGACGCCGGAGCAGGAGCGTGAACTGGCCGAGAGTCTCTACTATGAGCAGGATTTGGGGGCGGCTCGGCAGATGGTGCTCGCCCACCTGCGTTTTGTCGTACATATCGCCCGTAGCTATAGCGGCTACGGTCTGGCCCAGGCTGACCTGATCCAGGAAGGCAACGTCGGCCTGATGAAGGCAGTGAAGCGCTTCAACCCGGAAATGGGTGTGCGCCTGGTGTCGTTCGCCGTTCACTGGATCAAGGCGGAAATCCACGAGTTCATCCTGCGCAACTGGCGCATCGTGAAAGTCGCGACCACCAAGGCCCAGCGCAAGCTGTTCTTCAACCTGCGCAGCCAGAAAAAACGCCTGGCGTGGCTGAACAACGAAGAAGTCCACCGCGTGGCCGAAAGCCTCGGTGTGGAGCCGCGTGAAGTGCGCGAGATGGAAAGCCGCCTGACCGGCCATGACATGGCCTTCGACCCGGCCGCCGAAGCGGACGACGACAGCGCCTTCCAATCGCCGGCCAACTACCTGGAAGACCACCGGTACGACCCGGCGCGTCAACTGGAAGACGCCGACTGGAGCGACAACTCCAACCACAACCTGCACGAAGCGCTGGAAGTGCTGGACGACCGCAGCCGTGACATCCTCTACCAGCGCTGGCTGGCCGAAGAAAAAGCCACGCTGCACGACCTGGCGCAGAAGTACAACGTGTCGGCCGAGCGGATTCGTCAGCTTGAGAAGAGCGCGATGAACAAGCTGAAGCTGTCGATCGCCGCTTAAAACTGTGGGAGGGGCGGTGCGACGATTCGACTTGCCCCCGATAGCTGAGTGTCAGTCGACATCAAGGTGACTGATCCATTGCTATCGGGGGCAAGCCCCCTCCCACATTTATTTCTGTGTTGTGTCAGTCGGACCAAGGCGCCTTGCGCGAATTGTTCAACTCAACCAGATAGCCATCCCCACCCAATTGGCTCATCTGCTGGCGAATCCATGCCGCCCGCCGTGCCACATAGGCCGTTGGATGGCTGGCGCTCCATACCCGTGGATTGGGTAGCACCGCCGCCAGGTAGCTGGCCTGCTGCCGAGAAAGCGCCTTGGCACTCACCCCGAAGTGATGCTGCGCCGCCGCTTGCGCACCGAACACCCCTTCGTCCCATTCCACGCTGTTGAGGTACACCTCAAGGATCCGCTGCTTGGGCCACAGCACCTCGATCAGCCCGGTAAACCAGGCCTCCAGGCCCTTGCGCAGATAACTGCGGCCGGACCACAGGAACAGGTTCTTCGATACCTGCTGGCTCAGCGTACTGGCGCCGCGGATCGAGCCGCCGCGCTCGTTGTGCAGGAGCGCCGCCTGGATCGCGCCGAAATCGAAGCCCCAATGTTGTGGGAAACGCTGGTCTTCACCCGCCATCACCGCCACTTTGAGGTCGTTGGAGATCTCATCCCACGGCACCCAGGTGCGCTGCAGGTCAATCGGTTCGCCGTCAAACCAGGATTCGATCTTGCGCTCCACCATCAGCGCCGTGAACGGCGGCGGTACGACACGAAACAGCAGCACCAGCAACACGCTGCCGATGGCAAACCATTTCACGGCTTTGAGAAAACGATTGAAGAGGACACGCAGCATAGAGATGGCTTGGCCGAACCCGTTGAGCGGGCCATTATACAGACCCTGCCCAATGAGTCTGACTGGAGTTCCTCATGCTGCGTGGCTTTCTGATGCTGGCTGCTTTTTTCGGCTTCACCGGTGTCGCCCTCGGTGCGTTCGCTGCCCACGGCTTGAAAAACCGCCTGAGCGCCGAGTACCTGGCGATTTTCCATACCGGCGTGACCTACCAACTGGTCCACACCCTGGCGCTGTTCGGCGTGGCGTTGCTCGCGGCGCACCTGCCGGGCCGCCTGGTCACGTGGGCGGGCGTGTCGTTCGTCGTCGGCATCCTGCTGTTCTCCGGCAGCCTGTACGTGCTGACGATGACTGGCATCAGCAAGCTCGGCATCATCACGCCGTTCGGTGGCCTGGCGTTTCTGCTCGGTTGGTTCCTCCTGGGGCTGGCGGCGTGGCGCTTGCAGCAGGCGGCCTGAAGCGCGCTGCTGATCAAAGGGTCTTGGGCCAGCTACGCCAATCGGGCTAGAATGCTTGCCCCTAAAAACGATGGCGGCCCATGGCATGCACATTCAGTTGAACGGCGAACCCTTTGAACTGCCCGACGGTGAAACCGTTGCGGCCCTGCTGACCCGTCTGGACCTGACCGGGCGTCGCGTCGCAGTGGAGCTCAACCAGGATATCGTCCCGCGTAGCCAACACGTCGAGACTGCGCTCACCGAAGGTGACCAGGTCGAAGTGGTCCACGCCATCGGCGGCGGCTAGTCGTCCGGCGCCCAGGCGCGCCACCCCGGATTCTGCAGAACCTCACCCCACCTCGAGGATTTCCCATGAGCATCGTTCGTAGCGACAAGCCCTTCGTCCTGGCCGGTCGTACCTACCAGTCCCGTCTGCTGGTAGGCACCGGCAAGTATCGCGATATGGAAGAAACCCGCCTGGCCATCGAAGCCTCGGGCGCCGAGATCGTGACCGTGGCCGTGCGCCGCACCAACATCGGCCAGAACCCGGGCGAACCGAACCTGCTGGATATCCTGCCGCCGGACCGCTACACCATCCTGCCGAACACCGCCGGCTGCTACGACGCCATCGAAGCTGTGCGTACCTGCCGCCTGGCCCGTGAGCTGCTCGACGGCCACAACCTGGTGAAGCTGGAAGTGCTGGCCGACCAGAAAACCCTGTTCCCCAACGTGATCGAAACCCTCAAGGCCGCCGAAACCCTGGTCAAGGAAGGCTTCGATGTGATGGTCTACACCAGCGATGACCCGATCATCGCCCGCCAACTGGCCGAAATCGGCTGCATCGCCGTGATGCCGCTGGCCGGCCTGATCGGCACTGGCCTTGGGATCTGCAACCCGTACAACCTGCAGATCATCCTCGAAGAAGCCAAGATCCCGGTGCTGGTGGATGCGGGCGTGGGCACTGCCTCCGACGCGACCATCGCCATGGAGCTGGGCTGCGAAGCGGTGCTGATGAATTCGGCCATCGCCAATGCCCAACAGCCGATCATGATGGCCGAAGCCATGAAACACGCCATCGTCGCGGGCCGCCTGGCCTACCTCGCCGGGCGCATGCCGAAAAAACTCTACGCCAGCGCCTCCTCGCCGCTGGATGGTCTGATCAAGTAAGAGCCATTGATGACTGAATCAAACGAAACGCCGAACACCGTGGAACAGGGCGACGAGTCCAAGCACCGCCGCATCAAGAGCTTTGTGATGCGCGCCGGTCGCATGACCGAAGGCCAGCAAAAGGGCCTGGAGCAAGGCACGCCGCTGTTCGTCCTGCCCCTGGCCGACGCGCCGGTGGACTATGACCAAGTGTTCGGTCGTTCGGCCCCGCGCTCCCTGGAAATCGGCTTCGGCATGGGCCACTCCCTGCTGGAAATGGCCGCAGCCGCGCCGGAACAGGATTTCATCGGTGTGGAAGTCCATCGCCCGGGTGTCGGCGCGCTGCTCAATGGCGTGCTGACCCAGGGTTTGACCAACCTGCGGGTCTACGACTGCGACGCGATTGAAGTGCTCAACCGCTGCATCGCCGACAACAGCCTCGATCGCCTGATGCTGTTTTTCCCCGACCCATGGCACAAAAGCCGTCACCACAAGCGCCGCATCGTCCAGGCGTCTTTCGCGGAGCTGGTGCGCAGCAAGCTGAAAGTCGGCGGTATCCTGCACATGGCCACCGACTGGGAACCCTATGCGGAATACATGCTGGAAGTGATGAACGTCGCCCCTGGCTACCGCAACCTGGCCGAAGACGGCAAATGCGTACCACGCCCGGCCGAGCGCCCGATCACCAAGTTCGAACGCCGCGGCGAGCGGTTGGGGCATGGGGTGTGGGATTTGAAGTTCGAGAAAGTCGACTGATCAGCCAGTAACTTGGAATGCGGTCAAAAATGTGGGAGGGGGCTTGCCCCCGATAGCGGTGGGTCAGTCATAGAGTGGTTGACTGACACTCTGCTATCGGGGGCAAGCCCCCTCCCACATTGGTTTTGTGTTGGGTTTGGGATCAGCGGCGGTCGGCGACGACGCCGATCAACACCAGCACCACCACCAATACCGGCGCCAGGCTGTAGTTATTGAACTGGCTCAGCCCCCGCACAATCCACGGCGTGGCGTAGATCAGCGCCGCGCCGCTGCCGATCATGCACAGCAGGGCCATCAACGGTACGCGCAAGGCGCCGGCGATGCTGCCCAGGCGGGCCTCGACCCAGCCTTTGATATCGGCGCCGAACAGCACCAACAGGCAGCCGACGAGGGCCAGGGAGATTTCCGACAGGTTGCTGCGGCTCCAGCGGGATACGGTGGCGAGCAGGTCGAGTACCAAATCCATTCGATTTCCTTAAGAGCGATCAGCTCAAAAACTTCTGCAACAGGTCATTGAGAAAGAGTTGCCCGCGGTCGGTGGCCGCCAGGCGTGACGGTTCGACCTGCATTAAGCCACTTTGTTCTGCCTCGGTGCGGCCTTGCGCGAGGCTTGTCAGCGCCAGCCCGGTGCGTTCGGCGTAGAGCTTGGCGTCGACGCCTTCGGTGAGGCGCAGGGCGTTCATCAGGAACTCGAACGGCAGCTCTTCGTTGGTCAGCGCGTTCGTGCCGGCCAGGAAGCTTTTGGCCGGGTTGAGGTAGTCCTTCGGTGCGCGGGTCTTCCAGGTGCGGACGATGCGCCCGTCCGGGTGGCTGAGCTTGCCATGGGCGCCGGCACCGATGCCGATGAAGTCGCCGAAGCTCCAGTAGTTGAGGTTATGTCGCGCCGCTCGCCCCGGTTGCGCATAGGCCGAGACTTCATATTGCGCGTAACCGTGTTCGGCCAGCAGCGCCTGGCCGGCTTCCTGGATATCCCACAGGGTGTCGTCTTCCGGCAGCGTCGGCGGCTGGTTCCAGAATACGGTGTTGGGCTCCAGGGTCAGTTGGTACCACGACAAATGGGTCGGTTTGAGCGCGATGGCCTGGCGCAGGTCGCTCAGGGCGTCGTCCAGGGACTGATCGGGCAAGCCATGCATCAGGTCCAGGTTGAAGTTGTCGAACCCGGCCTGGCGCGCCATGCCGGCGGCGCGCACGGCTTCATCGCCGTTGTGGATACGGCCCAGGGCCGCGAGTTTTTCCTGCTGGAAGCTCTGGATGCCGATGGACAGGCGGTTGATCCCCAGCTTGCGGTACGCCACGAACTTCTCTTGCTCGAACGTTCCCGGGTTGGCTTCCAGGGTGATCTCGATGTCGCCGGCAAACGGGATACGTGCTTCCACGCCCTTGAGCAGACGGCCCAGCGCGGCGGCACTGAACAGGCTCGGCGTGCCGCCACCGAAGAAGATCGAACTCAGTTCCCTGCCATAAACCGCGTGCAGGTCCTGATCGAGGTCGGCCAGCAGCGCATCGACGTACTCTTCTTCCGGCAACACGGGGCTGGCGGTGTGGGAGTTGAAGTCGCAATAAGGGCATTTGCGCACGCACCACGGGATGTGGATGTACAGCGCCAGGGGCGGCAGATGGGGCAGGGCCGCCCGTGGTGTTTGCGCGCCGCCGTGGATCAGCGGCTGCGCGGAGGTGTTCTGGGTCATTTCAAGCCCAGGCGCTGGCGCAGCAAAGCCATGGCGCGGGCGCGGTGGCTGATCTGGTTTTTGTCGGCCGGGCTCAGTTCGGCGCTGGAGACATCGCGCTCCGGCACCCAGAACAGCGGGTCGTAGCCAAACCCATGCGCGCCGCTGGCCGCATGCAGGATGCGCCCGTGCCACAGGCCTTCGCAGAGGATCGGCAACGGATCGTCGGCATGTCGCACCAGGGCCAGCACGCAGACGAACTGCGCGCCACGCTCGGCATCCGGCACGTCCTTGAGCACGTCGAGCAGCTTGGCGTTGTTCGCCGCGTCGCCTTTGCCGTCGGCATAGCGCGCCGAATAGATACCGGGGGCGCCGCCGAGGAAGTCCACCGCCAGGCCCGAGTCGTCCGCCAGCGCCGGCAGGCCGGACAGGCGCGCGGCATTGCGCGCCTTGAGGATGGCGTTCTCGACGAACGACAGGCCCGTTTCTTCGGGCTCGACCTGGCTGAACTCGCCGATCGAGCGCAGTTGCACGGACTCGCCGAGCATGGCCTGGAGTTCTTTGAGTTTGCCGGCGTTATGGCTGGCCAGCACGAGTTGAGTCAGGTTCATCAGTCCGCCGGAAACAGTTCCTGGTTGAATTGGAAACCATGGGCCTTGCCGCCGGTTTCAACGTTGATGGTGAAAACCCGCACTTCCTGTTGCGGCACGTTGTAGGGCGCGAGGTAATAGATCGCACCTTTTTCGGTAATCTGCTTGAACGTCAGGATTTCGCTCCTGCCGCTCAGGTCTTTGATCGTGCCGGTCACTTGCGCGGCCACGGGCGTCACGCCCTTGATCACGGTCACGTTGATCAAGCCCTTGTTCTTGCTGCGTACCACGCCGACAGCCTGGGCCGTATCGGGTTGCAGGAAGCTGGAGGTGAAGGTGTTGTAGTGTACGGTGATATCGCCAAATTCCTTCTGGCGCTTACTGTCGATGGCATCGGCGGCCATGGCGCTGACGCCCAGGCACGCGGTGAGTAGAAATACAGCCAGGCGTCTCATATTCGTCTTCCTCGAAAATAGTTAGACGGCGATCTTGTGGTCTGTCAGGCCCGGGCTGCTGACCCGGTAAATCCCGATTTCACCCAACAGGTTGGGCCATAGTTTACTCGCCCAGCCGTGGCGGTGCTGTTGATCGACGGCAAGGCGGTTGATCACCTTGGCTTCCCGCTCGCCACACAGGGCTTCGAAGTCTTCGAAGGTGCAAAAGTGGATGTTCGGCGTGTTGTACCACGTGTACGGCAGGAAATCCGACACCGGCATGCGGCCCTTGGTGGCCAGGTACCAGCGGCAGCGCCAGTGACCGAAGTTGGGGAAGGTGATGATGCACTGGCGGCCGACGCGCAGCATTTCGTCGAGGATGCGGTCCGGGTAATGCACCGCCTGCAGGGCCTGGGTCATCACCACGACGTCGAAGCTGTTGCTGGCAAAGTTGCCCAGGCCCTTGTCCAGGTCCTGCTCGATCACGTTGATGCCCTTGGCCACGCACTCGGCGATGTTGTCCGGGTCGTTTTCCAGGCCATAGCCGGTGACTTGCTTGTTGTCGCGCAGCCAGCTCAGCAGTTCGCCATTGCCGCAGCCAAGGTCGAGCACGCGGCTGCCGGCGGGTATCCAGTCTTGGATGATTTCCAGGTCGGCTCTCATGGCGTTCTCACAGAGTTATGCGGTTCATGTAGTTACTGAACGCCTGCAGATAACGAGGAATCGGGATCAGGAAGGCGTCGTGGCCTTGCGGAGCATCGATTTCCAAGTAGCAGACGTCTTTCTTCGCCGCCATCAAGGCATCCACCAGTTCCCGCGAGCGGGCCGGCGAGAAGCGCCAGTCGGTGGTGAACGACATCACGCAGAACTTGGCCGACGCGCCCTCGAAGGTTTTCGCCAGGTCGTCGTCGAAGTTGGCGGCCGGGTCGAAGTAGTCCAGGGCCTTGGTCATCAGCAGGTAGGTGTTGGCGTCAAACCTCCCGGAGAACTCTTCGCCCTGATAACGCAGGTAGCTTTCCACCTGGAACTCGACGCTGTGGAAGTCGTAGTTGAGCTTCTCGCTCTTGAGGCCGCGGCCGAATTTCTCGCCCATGGAATCGTCGGACAGGTAGGTGATATGCCCAACCATCCGCGCCAGCATCAAGCCGCGCTTGGGGATCACGCCGGCTTCCTGGAACGAGCCGCCGTGGAAGTCCGGGTCGGTCAGGATCGCCTGGCGCGCCACTTCGTTGAAGGCGATGTTCTGCGCCGACAACTTGGGGGCCGAGGCGATGGCCAGGCAATGGCGCACGCGATCGGGGTAAGTGATGGTCCACTGCAGGGCCTGCATGCCGCCGAGGCTGCCGCCGATCACGGCGGCCCATTGCTGGATGCCCAGCCGGTCGGCCAGGCGCGCCTGGCTGTGGACCCAGTCTTCCACGGTCAGTACCGGGAAGTCGGCGCCGAAGGGCTTGCCGGTTTCCGGGTTGAGGCTGCTGGGGCCGGTCGAGCCGTTGCAGCCGCCGAGATTGTTCAGGCTGACCACAAAGAACTTGTTGGTATCGATGGGCTTGCCGGGGCCGATGCAGCTGTCCCACCAGCCGGGCTTGCGCTCGTCGACGCTGTGGAAGCCCGCGGCGTGATGATGGCCGGACAAGGCGTGGCAGATCAGCACGGCGTTGCTCGCCGTGGCGTTCAACTGGCCGTAGGTTTCATAGATCAGGTCGTAGGCTGGCAGCGAACGTCCGCAGGCCAGGGCCAGCGGTTCGCTGAAGTGCGCCATTTGGGGCACGACCAGTCCAACAGAATCGGGGGGAAAGGCAGCTGGCATCGACCCTGCTCTCGTTTAAATGAGGCGTAAGTCTAAAGACCGCTGCCCCTAGCGGCAAGCAAAGGCCGGAGGTTATCCGGCCCTGACACGCAAGCGGGGCTGAATCAGATCAACCCGAACAGCTCTTTGGGCATGAACGCATAGAACGCCAGGCGCGGGATCACCCAGCTTTGCAGGAGCTGGATCGCGATAAATGCGAAGATCGGCGAGATGTCCAGACCGCCCAGGTTGGGGATCAACCGGCGGAACGGCGCCAGCACCGGTTCGGTGATCTGCGCGACCAGCTCGGCTCCAGGGCTGCGGCTGCCGGGTGCGACCCACGAGAGGATCACGCTGATGATCATCGACCAGAAGAGGATCTTCAAAAACAGCGAGAAAACCCCGATCAGCGCCCATGGCAGCAGCAGCAGGGTCAAGGCCTGGTAGCCGTTGAGCATCAGGATCACCGCGAACAGCAGGACCTGCAGCAGCAGCGCCAGCACCAGCGAGGACATGTCCAGCCCGAACAGGCTCGGGATCACCCGGCGCAGGGGCTTGAGCAGCGGCTGGGTGGCCTTCACCACGAACTGGCACAGCGGGTTGTAGAAGTTCGCCCGCACCAGTTGCAGGATAAAGCGCATCAGCACGATCAGCAGGTACAGGCTGCCCAGGGTCTGGATGATGAAAATGGCAGCGTCATTGATTCCGAGCATGTTCGATTCCTATCTAGTCCAGTTGCAGGTTGGGGACGACTATTTGCCCAGTTGCTCGGCCATCTCGGCCGAACGATGTGCCGCGGCACCCAGTGCTTTTTCCACCAGGGCTTCGAAGCCCCCGGCCTGGAACGATTCAATGGCGGCTTGCGTGGTGCCGCCGGGGGAGGTCACGCGGCGGCGCAGTTCGGCGGCATCCACGTCGCTGGTCACGGCCATCTGCGCGGCGCCCAGGGCGGTTTGCGCGGCCAGTTGCTCGGCGATGTCCCGGCTCAGGCCCAGTTTCACGCCGGCGGCGGTCATGGCTTCGATCAGCAGGAAGAAGTAGGCCGGGCCGCTGCCGGAGACGGCGGTCACCGCGTCCAGTTGCTCTTCCTGTTCCAGCCACAGGGCGATGCCCACGGCGGACAGCAGTTCCTGGGCCTGGTCGCGCTGTTCGGCGCTCACCTGGGCGGTGGCATACAAACCGCTCACGCCTTTGCGCAGCAGCGCCGGGGTGTTGGGCATGCAGCGCACGATGGGCTGGGCGCCGAGCCAGCGGTTCATGCTGGCGCAGGTGATGCCGGCGGCGATGGACACCACCAACTGGTGCGGCTGCAGGCTCGGGCGCAGGCTTTCGCACACGGCTTTCATGGCTTGCGGCTTGACCGCCAGCACGATCACGTCGACGCCCTGGATGGCCTCGGCGTTGTCGGCGAAGGTGTCGATACCGTGTTCGGCGCTGACGCGGGCGCGGGTTTCGGCGCCCGGATCGCTGGCGCGGATCTGTTGGGCTTGCAGGCCCTTGGCCCGCAGGCCGCCGATCAGGCTGGCCGCCATGTTGCCGGCGCCGATAAAGGCAATACGCGTGTTGCTCATGACAGGTCCTTATTCAGTGGGAAGTCGGCCATTTCACGGCTGACCGTAGTCGCGGGCGCCAAACAGGGCGGTACCGATCCGCACCCAGGTGGCGCCTTGGGCGATGGCCGACTCGAGGTCGTGGCTCATGCCCATGGAAAGTGTGTCGAGCGGCAGGTTCAAACTGGCCTGCAGGTCGCGGACGGCGGCGAACGCTGCATCCTGTGCGGCGCGGTCTTCGGTCGGTTCAGGGATCGCCATCAAACCGCGCAACTTCAAGCGCGGCAGGGCGCTGATCGCGTTGGCCAGCGCCGGCAGGTCGGCGGGCGTGCAGCCGGACTTGCTGGCTTCGCCACTGACGTTGACCTGGATGCAGATGTTCAGCGGGGCCAGGTCGGCCGGGCGTTGTTCGGACAAGCGTTGTGCGATTTTCAGGCGGTCCACGGAATGCACCCAAGCGAAGTTCTCGGCGATCGCGCGAGTCTTGTTCGATTGAATGGGGCCGATGAAGTGCCAACTCAAGGGCAGGTCGGTTAATTCGGCCTGTTTGCCCAAGGCTTCCTGCAGGTAGTTTTCGCCGAAATCGCACATCCCGGCGGCATAGGCTTCGCGCACGGCTTGCGCGGGCTTGGTCTTGCTCACGGCCAGCAGGTGGATGCTGTTTGCGTCACGTTGCACGGCGTCGGCTGCGGCGCGGATGCGCTGGCGAACCTGGCCAATGTTGTCTGCTATCGTCGACATTCAAGATGCGCCCGTGGATATGGAGTCCGCGGCATTCTACTGGAAATGGAAAGCCCTATGGATATCACTGAATTACTCACGCACAGCGTGCGCCGGGGCGCCTCCGACCTGCACCTGTCGGCCGGCCTCGCACCGATGCTGCGGATGGATGGTGAGGTCTGGTCCCTGGATGGGCCAGTGCTGTCACCCACGCATGTGGCGGATTTGCTCAGCCCTTTGCTCAACCAGTACCAACAAAAGGATTTCGAAACATCTCTTGAAACGGATTTCGCCTTCGAGCTGCCCGGTGTCGGGCGATTCCGGGTGAATGTGTTCCAGCAGGCGCGTGGCATGGGCGCGGTGTTTCGCAACATCCCCGCCCAGGTCCAGAGCCTGGAAAACCTCGGGTTGGGCGCGGTGTTCCAACGTATCGCCCAACTGCCGCGCGGCCTGGTGCTGGTGACCGGGCCCACGGGTTCGGGCAAGTCGACCACCCTGGCGGCGCTGATCGATCACCTCAACCAGCACCGGCGCCAGCACATCCTCACCTTGGAAGACCCCATCGAATTCATCCACCAGCCCTGCCGGGCCCTGATCAACCAGCGCCAGGTGCACCGCGACACCCACAGTTTTTCGGCGGCCTTGCGTTCGGCACTGCGGCAAGACCCGGATGTGATCCTGGTGGGTGAACTGCGTGACCTGGAAACCATCCGCCTGGCGCTGACGGCGGCTGAGACCGGGCATCTGGTCTTCGGCACCCTGCACACTGCGTCGGCGGCCAAGACCGTGGATCGCCTGGTGGACGTGTTTCCGGCGGGAGAAAAGCCGATGGTCCGCTCGATGCTCTCGGAGTCGCTGCAGGCGGTGGTGTCCCAGGTGTTGGTCAAGAAGATCGGCGGCGGGCGCGTGGCGGCCCATGAAATCATGCTGTGTACGCCTGCCATTCGCAATTTGATCCGCGAAGACAAGGTGGCGCAGATCGTATCGGCGATTCAGACCGGTGGCGCATCGGGGATGCAGACGTTGGATATGCGCTTGAAGGCCTTGGTCACGCAGGGCGTGATCAGCCGGGAGGCGGCGCGGGAGAAGGCGAGGGTGCCGACAGACATATGAGATCTTGTGGGCAATGAAATCAAATGAGGGAGGGGGCAAGCCCCTCCCACATGGGTACTGTATTCCAGCTTCAGATCAGCGTTGGACGATCCGCAGGTTGTTCTGTTCTTTCGGCAGAACCCGCTTGGCGATCACGTAGTTCTTGTCCCAGAACGGCTTCTTCAGGGTATCGATGCTGACCGACTTGCCGCGACGCGGTGCGTGGATAAAGCGGTCGTTGCCCAGGTAGATGGCAACGTGGTTAACCCGGCGGCTCTTCAGTTTGAAGAACAGCAGGTCGCCCGGCTTCAAGTCCTTGCGGTCAACCTTCTGCCCGTGGCCGGCGGCCATGGCGTTGGAGGTGCGTGGCAAATCCACCGCGGCAACGTCGTTGAATGCATATTTTACCAGGCCGCTGCAGTCGAACCCTTTACTTGGGCTGCTGCCGCCCCAACGATAAGGTGTACCGAGCACATTCACGGCGCGGCTGAGGACGGTGCTGCTTTGCTTGGTGTTACCCGCCATCAGGCCGGGTGTTGCCTTACCGTGGGCCTTGCTCAGTTGAGTCGGGCGGCTGACGGTGGGCTTTACGGATTTGGCCGTGCTGGGTGTGCTGTGGACTTTCGGGGTGAAGCCGTTGACGTTAGGAAGTCGTTGCTCACGATTGGTGGCGTGGGCGGCCAGTGGCATTAATAGGCAAATGGTTAGCCATGTCTTGAAAAATGGTCGCATTAGGCGTGGCTCTTATGGGTTTGCGCGCAACTTTATAACAGCTTTTTGTGTCGTTCTCAGGCCGTTTGTCGACTGAACCTTGGGGTCAAACTCAGGAAATACGCGACGAATCGCCGCAATTGTCCTACACAAGTCAGGTGGCATCAGGCTTTCAGGGGAGCGAAGATACCATCGGCCATACGTCGGGCGCATGTAAAAAAGTCACAAAGAAAGTGAAAAAATTTATCTATCGCAGCAAAAGAGGTACGCCATGAACACCTATCGACAGGATGTTTCGCAGCAAGACACCCACAGCAAGGTGATCGGTTACCTGCTCTGGATTTTTGGTTTTACCGGGGCGCATCGCTTCTATTACGGCAAACCCGTCACCGGGACGATCTGGTTTTTCACGTTGGGCTTGCTGGGGATCGGCTGGCTGATCGACTTGTTCCTGATTCCGGCGATGGACCGTGAAGCCGACCTGCGTTTTACCGCAGGCCCGATCGAATACAACGTGGCCTGGATTCTGTTGGCGTTTCTCGGGGTGTTCGGTGTACACCGGATGTACCAGGGCAAATGGATCACCGGCCTGCTGTACCTGCTGACCGGCGGCCTGTTCCTGGTGGGGGTGCTGTATGACTTCTGGACGTTGAATACGCAGATATCGATCCGTAACGCCGAGCTAAGAGGCGGGCGCTGAATCTCTCAGCCATACAGACAAGCAAATGTGGGAGGGGGCTTGCCCCCGATGGCGGTGGACCAGTCAGCTTATCTGTAGCTGACCCACTGCTATCGGGGGCAAGCCCCCTCCCACATTTTTTACCGAGCCCGCTTTAGGCCTGGTAGCTGATGCGTCCGTCCACCAGGGTGTAGCGCACGCTCGCCGGCAGGCTATGGCCGATGAACGGGCAGTTTTCGCCCTTGGACAGCCAGTGCTCGCCGGCAATCGTCGAGCTGGCCGGATCGAACAGCACCAGGTCCGCCGCCGCCCCCACCGCCAACTTGCCCGCTGGCAGGCGCAAGGCTTCGGCGGGGCCTGCACTCAGGCGCGCCAGCAGCGTCGGCAGGTCGAGCAAGCCATCCTCCACCAGCGTCATCGCCAACGGCAGCAACAGCTCGACGCTGCTGATACCCGGCTCGGTCGCGCCGAACGGTGCCAGCTTGGCATCGCGCTCGTGGGGCTGGTGATGGCTGGAAATCGCCGACACCACACCGGACTTCACCGCCGCACGCAAACCCTCGCGGTCGGCACGGGTGCGCAGCGGCGGTTGTACGTGATACAGGCTGGAGAAGTCGATCAGCGCCTCGTCCGTCAGGATCAACTGATACAGCGCCACGTCCGCCGTCACCGGCAAGCCGCGGGCCTGGGCCTGGGCGATCAGGGCCACGCCGCGGGCGCTGGTCAGTTGGCTGAAGTGCGCGCGCACGCCGCTTTGTTCCACCAGCAGCAGATCGCGGGCCAGGGCCACGGTTTCCGCGGTCTCCGGGATGCCCGGCAGGCCGAGGAAGCTGGCCACGGCGCCTTCATGGGCCAGGCCGCCTTCGGCCAGGTCGCGGTCCTGGGAGTGGAAGATCACCGTCAGGTCGAAGGTGGCCGCGTATTCCAGGGCACGGCACAGCGTGCGGGTGCTGCGGAAACTCTCCAGGCCGTTGCCGAAGGCCACGCAACCGGCATCGCGCAGCGCGATCAGTTCGGCCAGTTGCTCGCCTTCCAGGCCTTTGCTCAGGGCGCCGATGGGGAACACTTTGCAATTGCCGGCTTCGCGGGCGCGGTCGAGGATCAGCTCGGCCACGGCCGAGGTGTCCAGCACCGGTTTGGTGTGCGGCGGGCAGCACAGGCTGGTGACGCCACCGGCGGCGGCGGCGCGGGTTTCGCTGGTGATGTTGCCTTTGCGGCTGTAACCCGGCTCGCGCAGGGCGACGTTCAGGTCGACCAGGCCAGGCGCGGCCACCAGGCCCTTGGCGTCGAGGGTCTCACTGGCGCTGAAGCCAGCGGGCGCAGCGCCGATGGCGATGATCTTGCCGGCTTCCAGATGAAGATCGGTGACTTGATCCAGGCCACTGGCCGGATCAATGACGCGGGCGCCGAGAATGCTGAGCTTCACTGGGCCTTCTCCTGCTCGAATTGACGTTGCGCGGTTTGCCCGCTCATGGCCATGGACAGCACCGCCATGCGTATGGCGATGCCGTAGGTCACCTGGTTGAGAATCACCGACTGGTTGCCGTCGGCCACCGCCGATTCGATCTCCACCCCTCGGTTGATCGGCCCCGGGTGCATCACGATGGCATCCGGCTTGGCTCCGGCCAGGCGCGTGGTGGTCAGGCCGAACAGGCGGTAGAACTCGCCTTCGCTCGGCAACAGGCCACCGGACATGCGTTCGCGTTGCAGGCGCAGCATGATCACCACGTCCACATCCTTGAGGCCTTCGGTCATGTCGGTGTAGACCTTCACGCCGTACTGCTCGATGCCGATCGGCAGCAGGGTTTTCGGCGCGATCACGCGGATATCCGGGCAACCCAGGGTTTTCAGGGCCAGCATGTTCGAGCGCGCTACCCGCGAGTGCAGGATGTCGCCGACGATGGCCACCGAAAGGTTTTCAAAGCTGCCTTTGTGCCGACGGATGGTGAGCATGTCGAGCATGCCCTGGGTCGGGTGGGCGTGACGGCCGTCGCCGCCGTTGATGATCGCCACCTGCGGGCAGACGTGCTCGGCGATGAAGTGCGCGGCGCCGGAGTCGCCGTGGCGCACCACGAACATGTCGGCGGCCATCGCTTCGAGGTTGCGCAGGGTGTCGAGCAGGGTCTCGCCCTTGCTCGCCGACGAGGTCGACACGTTCAGTGTGATCACGTCGGCCGACAGGCGCTGGGCCGCCAGTTCGAAGGTGGTGCGGGTGCGCGTGGAGTTCTCGAAGAACACATTGCAGATGGTCTTGCCGCGCAGCAGCGGGACCTTCTTCACCGCGCGGCCACCGACTTCGAGGAACGAGTCGGCGGTGTCGAGGATTTCGGTGAGCAGTTCGCGGGGCAAACCGTCGAGGGACAAGAAGTGTTGCAGCTGGCCCTGAGCATTGAGCTGCAGCGGGCGCTTGGCATCTAGAGGCGTCATCGCGGGGACTCTTTACAAGGCGGGTTAAAGGGCAAGGTCTTGCAGTTCGAGTACGAGCGGCGTGGGACCGGACAATTTTACCCGCTGCTGGGCTGAAAGCGACAGGGTCGCGCCGACCACATCCGGGCTGATCGGCAGCTCGCCGGCGTCCAGGTCCAGCAGGCAGACCAGCGTCACGCTGGCGGGGCGGCCGTAGTCGAACAGCTCGTTCAGCGCGGCACGGACGGTGCGGCCGCTCATCAGCACGTCGTCGATCAGCACCAGGTGCTGGCCTTCGATCTCGAACGGCAGGGCCGACGGGCGCACTTGCGGGTGTAGGCCGTTCTGGCTGAAGTCGTCGCGGTAGAAGGACACATCCAGCGTACCCAGCGGCGAATCGTTGCCCAGCTCTTGCAGCAGCGCCTGGGCCACCCACACGCCACCCGTGCGAATGCCGATGAAGCGCGGCTCGCTGATGCCACGGTGTTTCAGGTGGGCCTTGAGGCGAATCGCCATCTGGCTGATCAGTTCGGCGGGGTTTGGCAGGCTCATGGTCGCTCCTTCAAGGCCTTGCGCGGCAGGGTTTGCCAGCAAGGACCGGGCTCAAACGTAAAAAGACGCGGCAAGCCGCGTCAGTCAGGATTCAAATAACGCGGTGTTTTCATCCAGCCAACCCTGCAACAGCAAGGCCGCGGCGATGGCGTCCACCGGGTTGTCGCGGTAGCTGCCTTTCTGCCCGCCACGGTCGCGGCGCTCACCCTTGGCTTCGAAGGTGGTCAGGCGCTCATCGTGGGTATAAAAAGGCAGGTTGTAGCGGCCGTTGAGGCGGCGCGCGAACTTTTCGGCGCGCAGGCACATGTCGCTGGGGGTGCCGTCCATGTTCAAGGGCAGGCCGACCACCACCGCGTCGGGCTTCCACTCCTTGATCAGGGCTTCGACCTGGTTCCAGTCCGGTATGCCGTTCTGGGCTTTCAAGGTACACAGCTCGCGGGCCTGGCCAGTGATGACCTGGCCGACAGCGACGCCGATCTGTTTGGTGCCGTAGTCAAAACCGAGGATCAGACGCAAGGCCATCAGGCGTGCCCCGCCTGGCTGGTCAGCAGGCTGAGGTTGACCCGCAGCTTGGCCGCTGCCGCGTCCAGGCGCAGCTCGGCGGCAGTGTTGAACAGAATGTCGGCATCGTAGGGGCAGGTCAGCCAGGCGTTACTGGCCAGCTCGGCCTCCAGTTGCCCGGCTTCCCAGCCAGCGTAGCCGAGGGTGATCACACTCTGTTCGGGGCCGACGCCGTCGGCGATGGCGAACAACACGTCCTGGGATGTGGACAGCGACACGCCGTCGAGGTCCACCGTGGCCTGGAACTTCGGCCCGGTCGGGTGCAGCACAAAGCCGCGATCGGTCTGCACCGGCCCGCCGATATAGATCGGCACGCCCTGGCAGCGGGCTGGCGGGTCGATCTCCGGGCGCAGTTGCTCGAGGATATCGGCCAGGTTCAGCTCTTGCGGGCGGTTCACCACCAACCCCATGGCACCATTGGCCGTGTGCTCGACAATGTAGGTCAAGGTCTGCGCAAAGTTCGGGTCGGCCATATGGGGCATGGCGATCAGGAATTGGTGCTTGAGGTAGGTCGGGCTGACATTTTTCATGTCCGCTAGTGTGGCGTTGGAGGGGCGAACTGACAAGCTGGGAGTGATCCGAATACAGCGCCGTCGCCTTTTCTGTAGGAGCGAGCTTGCTCGCGAAAAACGCCAACGATAACGAAGTGCTCCAGGTAGAACCGCGTCGCTCTCAAGTTTTTCGCGAGCAAGCTCGCTCCTACAGTGATTGGTGTTGATTGGGGTTATCAGTTGCTGGACAGGCGATCGCCCTTGGCAAACCGCCAGGTGCGGATGATTTCCAGGCGGTCCACGTCATTCAGGTCGCCGCTGAACGGCGCAAAGGGCGCAGCCAGGCGCACGATGCGCTGGGCGGCCTGGTCCAGCAGCGGCTGGCCGGACGATTCGAGTACCTGCACTTCATATAACGTGCCGTCGCGGTTGATCGACACCAGCAAGCGCAAATTGCCATAAATCTGCTGGCGGCGCGCTTCATCCGGGTAGTTGAGGTTGCCGATGCGTTCGACCTTCTTGCGCCACTCGTCCTTATACCAGGCGCCTTTGTCGCGCATGGTGGACGCCGCGTTCAGGCGGTAGATGCGCGGGCGCTTGGCGTAAAGCTGTTGCTCATTGGCCAGTTCGGCTTCGAGGCTGGAGATCTGGTCGGAGAGCTGCGAGCTGTCGAAGGTCGGCGCCGGCTTGACGGGCTCGGGTCGCGGTTCGGTCTTGGTTTTCTCGCGCTGGGTCGCGGCTTTTTGCGGTTTCGGCGCGACGGTGGTCACCACAGGCTTGGGCGCGGCCTGGGGGACTTCGGGCTTGGGCGTCGGTGGCGGGGAGACTTTATTTACCTTGTTGTCCTGGAACGGTGCCACTTCGGTGGTCTTGGGCACGGCTTTCTTGTCCAGCGTGCCGCTGCCCTGCTGATTGTCCTGGGCGAGAAAATCGGCCTTCTCGGGCTTCTTTTCGCTCTTGAACGTGGCGAGGGTGATTTCCAGGGTCTTGGTGATTTGCTTGGGTTCGACCATGGTGAAACCCACGCCGAGGATCAGCGCCAGGTGGATCAATGCCGCGAGAAACAGGGTAAATCCGAGCCGATCAGCCGGGCGCACGCCGCTGGGGGAGGGTTCGAAGGGCAGATCGGACGGGAGTGTCATGACAAGAAAACCAACATCGCGTGTTTCACAGGTGGCGCATGATAACGCAATGTTGGCGGGTGTCCGGCTGTTCTATGTCACTTGGCTTGTAGCTTGCGCTCAATCGCGGCCATCAGCATTTCGCCGATGTTCGTGCCAAATGCATTGTCGATCTCGCGAATACAGGTCGGGCTGGTGACGTTGATTTCGGTGAGGTGTTCACCAATTACGTCGAGGCCTACGAACAGCAAACCTTTTTCCCGCAGGGTCGGGCCGACCTGGGAAGCAATCCAGCGGTCCTTGTCCGACAAAGGCCGGGCTTCGCCACGACCGCCGGCCGCCAGGTTGCCGCGGGTCTCGCCGGCTGCCGGGATGCGCGCCAGGCAATAATCCACCGGTTCGCCGTCGATCATCAGGATGCGCTTGTCGCCGTCCTTGATCGCCGGCAGATAAGCCTGCCCCATGATCTGCTGGGTGCCCAGGGCGGTCAGGGTTTCGAGGATCACCGACAGGTTCGGGTCGCCGGCGCGGTGGCGGAAGATCGAGGTGCCGCCCATGCCGTCCAGCGGTTTGAGGATCACATCGCCGTGCTTGGCGGCGAATTCGCGCAGCACATCGGCGCGGCGGCTGACCACGGTCGGCGGCGTGCAGTGCGGGAACAGCGTGGCGAACAGCTTCTCATTGCAGTCGCGCAGGCTCTGCGGCTTGTTGACGATCAGCACGCCGGCGCGCTCGGCTTGCTCCAGCAGGTAGGTGGAGTAGACGAATTCCATGTCGAACGGCGGGTCCTTGCGCATCAGGATCACGTCCAGGTCGCTCAGGGGGCTGTCGATTTCGTCTTGCAGCTCGAACCACTTTTCAGGGTTGGCGAACACCTCGAGCGGACGCATCCGCGCACGCGCCTCGCCGTCGCCCTGGTAAAGGTCGCGCTGTTCCATATAGAACAGGCTCCAGCCGCGGGCCTGGGCGGCCAGGAGCATGGCCAGCGAGCTGTCCTTTTTATAGGAAATGCTGGCGATAGGGTCCATGACAATGCCGACGCGAACGCTCATGGGGGATTTCCTCTAGCAAATTAGGGCGCATAAAAGTGGCGTCAGAGTGGCGCTGCGACTGTTGTGGGTCAAGGAAAAACCACCTGGCGGGTCGCTCGATAGATTGCTCCACGAGACTGTGCTAAAAAGACTGCCACGGCGCAGCAGCCCCTGAATTCCAAGGCTTGTGACGCTCATCCTGGGCAGTATCAGGCCGTACACACCGAAAACCGATTCGCTGTGGCGATGGTAGAGCAGATATGGAACAGCATTCCAACGCCTTGAGAGTGATGGTGATCGACGATTCGAAAACGATCCGCCGCACCGCCGAAACCCTGTTGAAGAACGTGGGCTGCGATGTCATCACGGCCATCGATGGTTTCGATGCCCTGGCCCGGATTGTGGATCATCACCCGCACATTATCTTTGTCGACATCATGATGCCGCGCCTGGATGGCTATCAGACGTGCGCCCTGGTGAAGAACAACCCGGCGTTCAAGTCGATCCCGGTGATCATGCTGTCTTCCAAGGACGGCCTGTTCGACAAGGCCAAGGGGCGTATCGTCGGTGTCGATCAGTTTTTGACCAAGCCTTTCAGCAAGGAAGAACTGCTGGGCGCGATCAAGGCCTACGTGCCGGGTTTCGCCGCAGTAGAACAAGCACACTGACGCAACCTCACAAGGGCGTGCGTCTTCCAATGTAGTGGGGAAAACCATGGCACGTGTTCTGATCGTCGACGATTCGCCGACCGAAATGTACAAACTGACCGGCATGCTGGAAAAGCACGGTCATCAGGTCTTGAAAGCGGAAAACGGTGCCGACGGCGTGGCCCTGGCCCGCCAGGAAAAGCCCGACGCGGTCTTGATGGACATCGTGATGCCGGGCCTCAATGGCTTCCAGGCCACCCGCCAGCTGTCCAAGGAGCGGGAAACCAATGGCATCCCGATCATCATCATCACCACCAAGGACCAGGAAACCGACAAAATCTGGGGCGCGCGCCAGGGCGCCAAGGATTACCTGACCAAGCCGGTGGACGAAGCCACGCTGATCGCCACCCTGAACAAGGTCTTGGCCCGCTGACGGCACGCCATCATGACCGAGTCGCTAACCGCCTTCGAGCTGCTGCTGGACATCGACCGCCGCTGTCGCCTGCTGGCCGCTGACCTGCCGTCCCAGGAAACCCGCCTGCAAGGCTGGAGCGGGATCGGCTTTCGCGTGGGCGAACAGTGGTTTGTCGCGCCCATGCGCGAAGTCGCCGAAGTGCTGCATGAGCCGCGCTGCACTTTAATGCCCGGGGTCAAGACCTGGATCAGAGGAGTCGCTAACCTGCGTGGGCGCCTGCTGCCGGTGATGGATCTCGGCGGGTTCCTCGGCCATGCGCTGTCCAAGGCAGACAAGCAGCGGCGGGTATTGGTCGTGGAATACCAGGACATATTTATCGGGCTGCTGGTGGACGAGGTGGTGGGTATGCAGCATTTCGCACAAGACGCCTTGTTGCCCAGCGCCACCCCCGGCGTGCCCTTTATCAGTGGCCGGTTCGACGCTGATCAGCAGTGGCAGGTCTTCAGCCCCTTCGCTCTGGCCCAGGCCCCTGGCTTCATGGATGTTGCCGCATGACCACCGCTACCACGCCCAAACCCCAGGCAGGCTCACGCAGCCGCTCGCAGATCATCGTGCTGTTTATTGCGCTGATCGTGTTCATCATGTTGCTGTTCGCCAACTTCGCGTACCTCAACACCCAGTCCACCTACGACAAGCAGTACATCGGCCACGCCGGCGAGTTGCGGGTGCTGTCCCAGCGTATCGCCAAGAACGCCACCGAAGCCGCCGCCGGCAAGGCCGCGGCGTTCAAGTTGCTGGCGGAAGCGCGCAATGACTTTGCCCGGCGCTGGGGTTACCTGAAAAAGGGCGACCCGGACACCGGCCTGCCCGCCGCGCCCAGTGCGGTACGTGCAGAGATGCGGGCGGTGCAGACTGATTGGGAAGCGCTGCTGAAAAACACCGACGCGATCCTCGCCAGCGAACAGACCGTGCTGTCGTTGCATCAAGTTGCCGCGACCCTGGCCGAAACCGTGCCGCAACTGCAGATGGAATCGGAAAAGGTCGTGGATATCCTGCTGCAACGCGGCGCCCCGGCCAGCCAGGTGGCCTTGGCCCAGCGCCAGTCGCTGCTGGCCGAGCGGATCCTGGGGGCGGTCAACACCGTGCTGGCCGGTGACGAAACCGCCGCGCAGGCCGCCGATGCCTTTGGCCGCGATGCCAACCGCTTCGGCCAGGTGCTCACCGGCATGCTCCAGGGCAACCCTGGGCTGCGCATCACCCAGGTCGAGGACCACGACGCACGGGCGCGCCTGGCGGAAATCGCCGAGCTGTTCGAGTTTGTCTCCGGCTCCGTGGACGAGATCCTCGAAACCTCGCCGCAACTGTTCCAGGTCCGGGCCTCGGCGAGCAATATTTTCAACCTCTCGCAAACCCTGCTCGATGAAGCCTCGCACCTGGCCACCGGCTTTGAAAACCTCGCCGGCGGGCGCAGCTTCGACACGATCGGCGGCTATGTGCTGGGCTTGCTGGCGCTGGCCTCGATCATCCTGATCGGCCTGGTGATGGTCCGCGCCACCAACCAGCAACTGCGGGAAACCGCCGAGAAGAACGAGCGCAACCAGAACGCGATCATGCGCCTGCTGGATGAAATCGAAGACCTGGCCGACGGCGACCTCACCGTGACGGCCTCGGTGACTGAAGACTTCACCGGCACCATCGCCGACTCCATCAACTATTCCGTGGACCAACTGCGCGACCTTGTCGCTACCATCAACCTCACCGCCGGCCAGGTCGCCGGCGCGGTGCAGGACACCCAGGCCACCGCGATGCACCTGGCGCAGGCCTCGGAGCATCAGGCCCAGCAGATCGCCGAGGCCTCCACCGCGATCAAGCAGATGGCCCAGTCGATCGATCAGGTGTCGGCGAACGCGGCTGAATCCTCGGCGGTGGCCGAGCGCTCGGTGGAAATCGCCAACAAGGGCAATGAAGTGGTACACAACACCATCCACGGCATGGACAACATTCGCGAGCAGATCCAGGACACCGCCAAGCGCATCAAGCGCCTGGGCGAGTCGTCCCAGGAGATCGGCGACATTGTCAGCCTGATCGATGACATCGCCGACCAGACCAACATCCTTGCGCTCAACGCCGCGATCCAGGCAAGCATGGCCGGGGATGCCGGGCGCGGCTTCGCGGTGGTTGCCGATGAAGTGCAACGCCTGGCCGAACGCTCCTCGGCGGCCACGCGGCAGATCGAAACCCTGGTGCGGGCGATCCAGGCCGACACCAACGAAGCCGTCATCTCGATGGAACAGACCACCACTGAAGTGGTGCGTGGCGCACGGCTGGCCCAGGACGCCGGGGTGGCGCTGGAAGAGATCGAAGGCGTGTCGAAAACCCTGGCGGCGCTGATCCAGAGTATTTCCAACGCGGCGCAGCAACAGACGTCGTCGGCGGGGCAGATCTCGCTGACCATGAACGTCATCCAGCAGATCACCAGCCAGACCTCATCGGGCTCGACCGCCACCGCCGAGAGCATCGGCAACCTGGCGAAAATGGCCAGCCAGCTGCGCCGCTCAGTATCGGGCTTCACCCTCCCGGCTGCTAAGCAGGCTGATGATTGAAATGCAATCCAAATGTGGGAGGGAGCTTGCTCCCGATGGCAGTGGGTCAGTCAATGAATCAGGTGACTGATACACCGTCATCGGGAGCAAGCCCCCTCCACATGTGATCTCGCTCTTTGTTTCAAGAACACCAGCAACTCATGAATTCTAAGCGGAGCAGTTATGGTTGATCGGCACGACTACGTGGCCCTCGAATGGGTCAAGGGCGACATTGCCGAAACCCTGAAACAGGCCCGTTCGGCGCTGGACGCGTTTGTCGAAACCACCGACAACGACACCCTCGGCGACTGCCTGGCGTGCATCCATCAAGTGCATGGCGCCTTGCAAATGGTCGAGTTCTACGGCGCGGCGCTGCTCGCCGAAGAAATCGAAGCCCTGGCTCTGGCCCTGCAGGCCGGGCGCGTCAGCCAGCGCGATGAAAGCATCCGCCTGCTACAACAAGCCCTCGGCCAATTGCCGCTGTACCTGGACCGCATTCACAGCGCGCGCCGCGACTTGCCGCTGGTGGTGTTGCCGCTGCTCAACGACCTGCGCAGTGCGCGCGGCGAAAGCCTGTTGTCCGAAACCAGCCTGTTCAGCCCGCAACTGCTGTCGATTGCGCCGTTGTCCGAAGAAACGCTGGCGCAACGCGCGCCGCCGGACCTGAACGAGCAGGTGCGCCAGTGGCACTTGCTGCTGCAACAAGCCCTGGCCGGGTTGCTGCGCGAAGATCACGGCCCGAGCAACCTGGAAGACATGGCGCGAGTCTTCGCGCGCCTCGAAGCGCTGTGCCAGGGCGCGCCGCTGTTGCCGCTGTGGCAAGTCACCTCGGCGCTGGTCGAGGGCATGTTGACCGGCGTGATCGCCAACAGCCCGGCGCTGCGCAGCCTGCTCAAGGCCAGCGACAAGCAACTCAAGCGCCTGCTCGTCCAGGGCATTGGCGGCATCAACCAGCCGGCGCCGGATGAACTGCTCAAGAGCCTGCTGTTCTACGTCGCCAAAGTCACCCGGCCAACGCCGCGCATGCAAAGCCTGAAAGAACGCTACGGCCTCGATGAAGCCTTGCCCGACAGCGCCGTGGTCGATGCCGAACGGGCGCGCCTGGCCGGGCCGGACCGCAATGCGATGGGCTCGGTGCTCGGCGCGTTGTGCGAGGAGCTGGTGCGGGTCAAGGAACGCCTCGACCTGTTCGTGCGCAGCGACCGTCAACACACCAGCGACCTCGATGCGCTGTTGGCGCCGCTGCGGCAAATCGCCGACACCCTCGCGGTGCTGGGCTTTGGCCAGCCGCGCAAAGTCATCATCGACCAGCTTGCGGTGGTGTTGAGCCTGGCCCAGGGCCAGCGCGAACCCAACGATGCGGTGCTGATGGATGTCGCCGGCGCCTTGCTCTACGTCGAAGCCACGCTGGCCGGGATGGCGGGCACGGTCGAGCCGGAAAACCGCGAAGAGAGCCGTTTGCCCACCACCGACCTGACGCAGATTCATCAGTTGGTGATCCGCGAGTCCTGCCAGTGCCTCAAGCAAGCCAAAGAGCTGGTGATCGACTGCATCGACGCCCAGTGGGAGCGCCAGCGCCTGGAGTCCCTGCCGGAGCTGTTGAGCCAGGTGCGCGGCGCCCTGGCGATGATTCCACTGCCACGCGCAGCGAGCCTGATGCGCGGTTGCACCGATTACGTCGATGAACAACTGATGATCAACGACGCAGTGCCGTCCGCAGAGCAGCTGGAGCATTTCGCCGACGTGATCAGCGGCCTGGAGTACTACCTGGAACGCATGCTCCAAGACCCCGACGCCGCTGGCGAACGGGTGCTGGAGCTGGCCACCCGGGGCCTGGCCGCGCTGGGTTACCTGCCTGCCGAAAAGCCCTGGCGCCAGGCGCTGGTGGCGCCGGATGGTGCGCTGTCGAGCGAAAGCACGCCGAGCCAGTCCCAGTTCGACGCGCTGGCCAATCCCGCTTCGCGCTTGAACCCGCCCGCCCTGCAACGCCCCGGCAGCCTGCTGCCGCCGCCGGCCGGTGAAGAGCCGATCGACGACGAACTGCGTGAAGTGTTCCTCGAAGAGACCGCCGAAGTCCTCGAGGTGCTGCACCACCATCTACCGAGCGGCGTCGATAAAACCGCCCTCGGCGAAATGCGCCGAGCCTTCCACACCCTCAAAGGCAGCGGCCGCATGGTGCGGGCCCTGGTGCTGGCGGAACTGGCCTGGGCCGTCGAGAACCTGCTCAACCGCGTGCTGGAGCGCAGCGTGGCCGCCGGCCCCGAGGTGCAACAGGTGCTGGATGAAGCAGTGGCCCTGCTGCCGGAACTGATCGCCGACTTCGCCGCCGGTGCCCAGCGCCAGCGGGACGCGGTCGACGCCCTGGCCGCGCGCGCCCACGCGTTGGCCAGCGGCGCTGCCGTGGCGGCTGCCGAACCCCATGACCCGATGCTGCTGGAGATCTTCCGCAACGAAGTCCAGAGCCACCTCGACAGCCTCAACCATTTCCTGCGCCAGGCCGCCGAGCATGTGCCGCTGCAAGTCAGCGATGAGCTGCAACGCGCCTTGCACACCCTCAAAGGCAGCGCTTACATGGCCGGCGTGCTGCCGATCGCCGAACTGGCGCGCCCGCTCGATCACCTGACCCGCGAGTACAAGGCCCACCGCCTGCCGTTGGACCTGGATGAAGTGGAACTGCTGCTGGAGGCCGAGGGCCTGTTCCAACGGGGCTTGCGCCAGTTGAACGGCGACCCGCTGATGCCGATCCAAGGGGCCGCCGACCTGATCGGTCGCACCCAAAGCCTGCTCGATCAGCAGCTTCAAGCCCAGCTCGAAGCGCCGAGCACCGGGCTGCGGATCAAGCGTGATCCGCAGTTGATCAACAACTTCCTGGCCCAGGGCATGGACATCCTGCTCGACGCCGAAAGCCTGCTGCGCCGCTGGCAACAACACCCCGGCGAACGCCAGGAACTGACTGCGCTGCTGGATGAATTGACTACCCTGGGGCAGGGCGCACACCTCGCCGACCTGCACGCCATCGACGAACTGTGCGAAGCCCTGCTCGACCTTTACGGCGCCGTGGAAGAAAGCAGCCTGGCGGTCAGCGAGCGGTTTTTCCAGGAGGCCGAACAGGCCCACGAAGCGCTGATCAACATGCTCGACGAACTGGCCGCCGGCCAGGAAATCAGCCCGGCCCCGACGCGCATGCAAGCCTTGCGCGAGCTGCTGGATGGCGCCCTCGACCCGTCCGCCACCGGCCTGATCAAAAGCGACGGCAGCCGTGTGCTGAGCATCTCCGAACTGGGCGCCGCGACGGCCCGCCTGGATCGGCACGCGGTGGTAGATGATGAGATCGTCGAGATCTTCCTCGAAGAAGCCGTGGATATCCTCGACAGCGCCGGGCAATCCCTCAAACGCTGGTTGCTGGAACCCGAGGGCGTAGCGCCGTTGACCTCGTTGCAGCGCGATATGCACACCCTCAAGGGCGGCGCGCGCATGGCCGAAATCGGGCCGGTCGGCGACCTTGCCTACGAGCTGGAAGGGCTTTACGAAGGCCTGGCGGACCGCCGCTACAGCTATTCCGGCGAGCTGTCCCAGGTACTGATGTCCAGTCATGAGCACTTGGCGTTGCAGTTGGACCAGTTGCAAGAGCATCAGGCGCTGAGCGATTCCAGTGAGTTGATCGCCAAAGTCCGGGCGTTGCGCCACAGCGGCCCGCCCGCAGCGCCGGCCGCGGCCGCGCATACCTTGGGCATCGACCCTGAATTGCTGGATATCTTCCTCGAAGAAGCCGCCGACATTCTCGACAGCTCGGGCGCGGCGTTGCTGCGCTGGCAGGCTGAGCCCCATAACCGCCAGGAAGTCGAAACCCTGCTGCGCGACCTGCACACCCTCAAGGGCGGTGCGCGCATGGTCGAGATCGGCCCGATCGGCGACTTGGCCCATGAGCTGGAGTTTCTCTACGAAGGCTTGTCCTCCGGTTTGCTCGTGGCGTCCTCTGAGTTGTTCGCCTTGCTGCAAGGTTGTCACGACCGCCTGGCGCAGATGATCGATGCGGTGGCGGCGGGCTTGCCGGTGGGCTCGGTGGACAAACTCATCGAGCGCATCAAGAGCCTGGTCCACCCCAGCGATGAGCCGGTGGCGGCGGTGGCGTTGGTGACGGGCAAGGCCGAAGCGGCTGTCGAACCGACGGCCGACATGGTGAAAATCTCCGCCGACCTGCTGGACGACCTGGTCAACCTGGCCGGTGAAACCTCGATCTTCCGTGGCCGAATCGAACAGCAGGTCAACGACGCGCAGGTTGCCCTCAACGAAGTGGAAACCACCCTCGAGCGCATGCGCGACCAACTGCGTCGGCTCGACAGCGAAACCCAGGGCCGCCTCTTCAGCCGTCAGCAGGCCGAAGCCGAGCGCTTGGACTATGACGAATTCGACCCGCTGGAAATGGACCGTCATTCACAGTTGCAGCAACTGTCCCGGGCGTTGTTCGAGTCTGCCTCCGACTTGCTCGACCTCAAGGAAACCCTCGAACGCCGCAACCAGGATGCCCACGACCTGTTGCAGCAACAGGCGCGCATCAACACCGAATTGCAAGAAGGCCTGATGCGAACGCGCATGGTGCCCTTTGAACGCATGCTGCCGCGCCTCAAGCGCATCGTGCGCCAGGTCGCGCAGGAGTTGGGCAAGGACGTGGAATTCGTGGTCGGCAATGCCGAGGGCGAGATGGACCGCAACGTGCTGGAACGCATGGTCGCGCCGCTGGAACATATGCTGCGCAACGCCGTCGATCACGGCCTGGAGTCCCGCGAGGCGCGGCTGCTGGCCGGCAAGCCCGAGAAGGGCCGCGTCACCCTGGACCTGACCCACGAAGGCGGCGATATCGTCTTCGACCTGCGCGACGACGGTGCCGGCGTGTCTCTCGATGCGGTACGGCGCAAGGCGATCAAGCGCGGCCTGCTCGCCGCTGATCAAGAGATCAGCGACCATGACGTGTTGCAGTTCATCCTGCAGCCGGGGTTCTCCACCGCGGAAAAGATCACCCAGATTTCCGGGCGTGGCGTGGGCATGGACGTGGTGCATGAAGAAGTGCGCCAGCTTGGCGGCTCGATGTTTATCGATTCGATACCGGGGGCGGGCGTGCATTTTCGTATTCGCCTGCCGTTCACCGTGTCGGTCAACCGTGCGCTGATGGTGCAGTGTGCGGACGATCAATACGCGATGCCGCTCAACACCATCGAAGGCCTGGTGCGCGTGTTGCCCCATGAGCTGGAAGGGCACTATCAACTGGACCCGCCGCGTTATGAATACGCCGGCCAGCGCTATGAGCTGTTTTACCTCGGTGACCTGTTGCACACGGTCGCCCGCCCGAAACTGCTGGGCCAGTACCAACCGTTGCCGGTGCTGTTGGTGCAGTACAACGAACGGCACGTGGCGGTGCAGGTGGACAGCATGGCGGGGAGCCGGGAAATCGTGGTCAAGGGCCTGGGGCCGCAGTTTGCCGGGGTGAAGGGGCTCTCCGGGGCGACCATTCTCGGCGATGGCCGCGTGGTCTTGATCATCGACCTGCTCGCCCACATCCGCGCCCGGCAACCGGCCTTGCCGGCGCAGGTGGTGGATGTCCCGCTGCTGCTCAACGCGCCGCTGAAAAAGCGCCCGCTGCTGGTGCTGGTGGTGGACGACTCGGTCACCGTGCGCAAAGTCACCAGCCGCCTGCTCGAGCGCAACGGCATGAACGTCCTCACCGCCAAGGACGGCATCGACGCCATGGCCGTGCTGGAAGAACACACCCCGGACCTGATGCTGCTGGACATCGAGATGCCGCGCATGGACGGTTTCGAAGTGGCCATCCAGGTGCGCAACGACCCACGGCTGATGCGCTTGCCGATCATCATGATCACCTCCCGCACCGGCCAGAAACACCGCGACCGCGCCATGGCCATCGGCGTCAACGACTACCTCGGCAAGCCGTATCAGGAGTCGGTGCTGCTGGAAAGCATCGCCTATTGGAGCAAGTCCCATGCTTGACCACCGCACCAGCCAACTCACCGGCCTGCTCCTGCCCCTGGCCGACCGCCACCTGGTGCTGCCCAACGTCGCCATCGCTGAACTGATCGACTTCCAGCGCGGCGAACCGGCCAGCGACGCACCCCCCTGGTACCTGCGGCAAGTGACCTGGCGCGACCGGCAATTGCCGCTGATCAGCTTCGAAGCGGCCTGCGGTGAAGCCAGCGTGACCGGCGAGCGCTCGCGCATCGTCGTGCTGAACGCCCTGGGCGGGCGGCCGTCATTGAAGTTCATTGCGATGGTGATCCAGGGGATTCCCCGCTCCTACAAACTCGATAGCCAGTTGAGCTACGTGGATGTGCCGCTGTGCCCGCTGGAACTGGCGGCGGTGCAGGTGGGGGAGCATGTGGCAAAAGTGCCGGATTTGATGGGGTTAGAAGCCCTGCTGGTTGAATCCGGCCTGGCCTGAACATAAGCCTTGCGATGATCCCGATGTGGGAGGGGCTTGCTCCCACACAGGTTGGCGTTGAGCGCACTGATGTCAGAATTAAATGTTGTTTATGTAGGCAAGTTCTTTGCCTGGATTGGACAGGTTTTCTGGCCTGAATGGGACTCCCTTTTGGGGACCGCCATTTAAAAGACACCACCGAACAAATGTGGGAGGGGGCTTGCCCCCGATGGCGGTGTGTCAGTCTCAGTATCTGTAACTGAGCCACTGCCATCGGGGGCGAGCCTCTGTCGGAATGGGATGTTGTTTATGTAGGCAATTTCTTTACTTTGATTGGGCAGGTTTTCTGGCCTGAGTGGGATGCCAATTTCAGCACCCCTCACTGCCAACAAGGACCGGCACATGGCCGTACCGTTAATGCCGCCTGGTGTTTCACTTCTAGAAAATATGGCAATAGCCAAATGCAAGCGTGTTCATCTCCAGTCAGGCTCGGCGTTCGCCTACTCCTGGTTTTATTCTCAGGTCAGAGCTGCCGGGCCATGGAACTACAAGAAGCGAGGGCGCCAATACGAGGCTTTTGGTAACTTCAATTACGGTGCAACTGGTACGGTGTTGGGCAGTCCTGAGCACGTGTTGCTGCGCGCCGCTGGTGTTGCTCAGACCATCGCAAAAACCACCCATCCGGATTTTGGATCATGGTGGGGAGGTGATCCTTTTGGTGATGACCCGCGAGATCAATATTGGATAAGGAGAGGTATTGAGTATGCGATTTCTCAAGGCCACTGAAGGCTTCATACCGATCCTGCGTAACTGCCTGTTAGTGGTCTGCCTGATTTATATCGCGGGCAGTTGGGTCATGTCGCCCGGGACACCGGATCTGGATGAGGTGGTGTTGAAACATTCCTTGGGCAACGGCACCTCAATCTACGGCGCGCGGGATGGGCAGGGTGGTGCGACGGTGGGCTTTTCCTACAGGTACTACGTTCATAAGGACCTGGGGAGTGATCAGGAAATACTCACAGGGTTGGTGTCGGCTCATCCATTTCTGAAAACCAAAGAACCCGATGTGCAAGTAAGTGAGCATGAGGGCGTGCTTCGGTTGGATATTCAGGGGGGCGTGTATGAGTACAACAGCTACGCCCTCGAAGGTCTTGGAGCGGTCAAGGTGGTGATGGAGTTGTGATGAGTCAGCGTTCGGATTCTTCCTGCAATATTTTGCGCCCTGCATGAACGTGTCGCTCGCAGCGCGCAATCATGCTCGGAATCCAGCAAATGGCGGCTTTGGGGCAGTTGCTGGTCGACAGAGCGCGGGATCAAGTCAGCCCTTCTCCAGCATCTTGAAACGTTCCCAAACAGCGACTGATCACTCCCTTTTGGGGACCGCTATTTAAAAGACATCACCGAACAAATGTGGGAGGGGGCTTGCCCCCGATGGCGGTGTGTCAGTCTCAGTATCTGTAACTGAGCCACTGCTATCGGGGGCGAGCCCCCTCCCACACAGGTTAGCGCTCGTCTTCAGAGCTCAATCAATCCGCTGCTCCCAATGCTCGGCCTGCCACACGTCGTAGGCGCTCGCCCGCACCCTGACTGCCAACCACTGCCGTCATAGCCGATTGGCAGAAGATGTGACTGCCAACGCATCTGCCATCTTCGTGCTCGAATAGTTAAGTATTTGTTATCAATCAATAAAAAACACATTTCCGCTCTTGGCATGGCGCGTGCTAACTGCCTGGTCATGGCCCGTTGCGATAAACGACGGCGGCGTTATCTGCCAATGGCAGTGCTGTGTGACGCATGTGCTTGCGGGCGGGATAAAGTTCCAACATTGAGTGCTGACGATATGACTGAACTATTGAGTACCGTGCATAAGAACAACACCAGTACTTATCTCCAGTTAGGGGGAGAGGCGGGTATCCATAAACTGGTCGACCGCTTTTACGAATTGATGGAGGTGCTGTGCGAGGCGCGAAGAGTGCGCCAGATGCACCCGCCGAGTCTTGCCGGCAGCGCCGACAGTCTATTCAAGTTCCTGAGTGGCTGGCTTGGCGGCCCGCCACTGTTTCAACAGGAACGTGGCCACCCGCGTTTGCGCATGCGACATGCGCCCTTTGCAGTCAGTATTGTCGAGCGCGACGAATGGATGCTGTGCATGCGTCAGGCAATCAACGAGCAGGTGGATGACGCAGTCCTGAATGCGAAGCTGCAACGTATGTTTTCCGAAATGGCCGACCACATGATTAATACCGATGGCAGCCGCGCAGGTGTTGCGGCGCCGCTTTGAACGTCGGCTAACTCTCCCAACTGGAGGCTTCCCAAATACCATGATTAAAACTGCCCACGATCTTGTAGTAGACGCTAAAGCCCGTATCGAAGAAGTTGCCATCGAAGACGTTGACCTGGCTATCCAGAATGCGGATGTACTTATTGATGTACGTGAAGCCGACGAGTATGCCGCAGGTCATATCTTGGGCGCTGTGCATGCCTCGCGCGGAATGCTGGAATTTAAACTGTCCAACGATACCGCACTCAGTTCGCGAGACCTTAAGGTCGTGCTGTACTGCAAAACGGGGGGGCGTGCAGCACTCGCGGCTGTATCGCTGCTTGATATGGGCTACCTGCACGTAACATCGATCACCGGAGGGTTCGACGCATGGGTGAGTGCGCAAAAGCCGACGGTGGTTCCGCATTTACCTCGCTTCGAGTAGCGCCGTGGGCTGCTTTGGGGGGCACGTTGCTCCCCATTAGGCTTGACCCCGTGTCTGTCGTCGATTCATTACTCCAGCCGTAACGATTCGCCGCCCAGCTTGATTGATGCCCCTCTGAATCACTCCTAAGGTACAGCCCACGACAGCAAACCCGTGGAGCGACCATGACAACAATAATTACCCCCGACTCGCGCTGGACGCGGCGGCGCGACGAGAAGCAGCGGCGGCTCGGGCTGGTCAAGCAGTATGCGGATGGGGCCGTGCTGCCCAGCGACAAAATCGTCGAGGCCCTCGAAGCCCTGATCCTCCCCGGCGACCGCGTGGTGCTGGAGGGCAATAACCAGAAGCAGGCGGATTTCCTCTCGCGCTCCCTGGCCAAGGCTGACCCGGCCAAGCTCCACGATTTGCACATGATCATGCCCAGTGTCGGCCGGTCCGAGCACCTGGACCTGTTTGAAAAGGGCATCGCGCGCAAGCTCGACTTCTCTTTCGCCGGCACCCAATCCCTGCGCATCAGCCAGTTGCTGGAAGACGGCCTGCTGGAAATCGGCGCGATCCACACCTACATCGAACTCTACGCCCGGCTGGTGGTGGACCTGATCCCCAATGTGGTGCTCTCGGCCGGCTTCATGGCCGACCGCGCCGGTAATATCTACACCGGCGCGAGTACCGAAGACACCCCGGCGCTGATCGAGCCGGCAGCGTTCAGCGATGGCATTGTCATCGTGCAGGTCAATCAGTTGGTGGATGACGTCACCGACTTGCCCCGCGTCGACATCCCGGCCAGTTGGGTCGACTTCGTGGTGGTGGCCGACAAGCCGTTCTACATCGAACCGCTGTTCACCCGTGACCCGCGCCACATCAAGCCGGTGCATGTGCTGATGGCGATGATGGCGATCCGCGGCATCTACGAAAAACACAACGTGCAGTCGCTCAACCACGGCATCGGCTTCAATACCGCCGCCATCGAATTGATCCTGCCCACCTACGGCGAATCCCTGGGCCTGAAGGGCAAGATCTGCCGCAACTGGACCCTCAACCCGCACCCCACGCTGATCCCCGCCATTGAAAGCGGCTGGGTCGAAAGCGTGCATTGCTTCGGCACTGAACTGGGCATGGAACACTACATCGCCGCCCGCCCGGATGTGTTTTTCACCGGCCGCGACGGTTCCATGCGCTCCAACCGCATGTTCTGCCAACTGGCCGGCCAATACGCGGTGGACCTGTTTATCGGCGCCACCCTGCAAGTCGACGGCGACGGGCATTCCTCCACGGTCACCCGCGGGCGCCTCGCCGGTTTCGGCGGCGCACCGAACATGGGCCACGACCCGCGTGGCCGCCGCCATGGCACCCCGGCCTGGCTCGACATGCGTCACGAGGATGCTCCCGAAGCACTCTTGGAGCGCGGCAAAAAGCTCGTGGTGCAAATGGTCGAGACGTTCCAGGAAGGCGGCAAACCGACCTTCGTCAACACCCTCGACGCGGTGGAGGTGGCGCGCAAAAGCGGCATGCCCCTGGCACCGATCATGATCTACGGTGACGACGTCACCCACTTGCTCACCGAAGAAGGCATCGCCTACCTGTACAAGGCGCGCTCCCTGGAAGAGCGCCAGGCGATGATCGCCGCCGTCGCCGGGGTGACCGCCATCGGCATGCGCCATAACCCCAAAGACACCGCGCGCATGCGCCGTGAGGGCCTGATCGCCTGGCCCGAAGACCTCGGCATCCGCCGCACCGACGCCACCCGTGAGTTGTTGGCCGCCAAGAGCGTGGCCGACCTGGTGGAGTGGTCCGGCGGTTTGTACAACCCTCCCGCCAAGTTCAGGAGCTGGTAAATGCGCGCCCTCAAACTGCACCCACTCAGCGTTGCCGAACGCCTGGCGGACCTGGCCGTCGACGCCCTGATCGACGAAGCCGACCTGTCGCCCAAACCGGCCCTGGTGGACCGTCGTGGCAACGGCGCCCACCGCGATTTGCACCTGGGCCTGATGCATGCCTCGGCGCTGTCGCTGTGGCCGATGTTCCTGGCAATGGCCGAAGCCGCCCGCGACATCGGTGAAGTCGGCTTGCCCCTGCGCGAAGCCCTCGGTCGCATCGGTCGTGAGGGTGAACAGGCGATGCTCGTCACCACCCTCGGCGTGAACACCCATCGCGGTGCGATCTGGGCCCTCGGCTTACTCACCGCGGCTGCGGCACTGGAACCCCAATCCCTTCACCCGAATGCCGTAACCCTGACAGCGGCAAAACTGGCCCTGCTCGATGATCGCCATGCCCCGCAACCCATGAGCCATGGCGCGCAGGTGGCGCAACGCTACGGCGCACGCGGTGCCCGTGAGGAAGCCCAACTGGGTTTCCCCTCGGTGCTGCAACGCGGCCTGCCGCAACTGCACCAAAGCCGCCAGCAACAGGCCGGTGAACAGAACGCGCGCCTGGATGCGTTGCTCGCGATCATGACCGACCTGGCCGACACCTGCGTGCTTTACCGCGCCGGCACTGCGGGCCTGCACGCCATGCAACACGGCGCCCAAGCGGTGCTCGACGCAGGCGGCAGCGCGACCCTGGCCGGTCGCCGCCATTTGCACGAACTCGACCAACAGCTGTTGGCCCTGAATGCCTCCCCCGGCGGCGCCGCTGACCTGTTGGCCGCCTGCCTGTTTATCGACCGCCTCGATGGAGCGTTTTGATGGAAACCTTATCCTTTGAATTTCCCGCCGGGCAGCCGCCCAAAGGTCGCGCGCTGGTGGGGTGTGTCGGTTCGGGCGACCTCGAAGTGCTGCTGGAACCGGGCACGCCCGGCATCCTGAGCATTCAGGTACAGACCTCGGTGAATGGCGCCGAACAGCGCTGGCAGCACCTGTTCGAGCGGATCTTCCAGGAGCACACGCCGCCCGCGTTGAACATTGATATCCACGACTTCGGTGCCACGCCCGGCGTGGTGCGCCTGCGCCTGGAACAAGGCTTCGAGGAGATCGGCCATGACTGACTTGCTCAGCAAACACAGCTTCGTCGAACTGGGCGCACGGCAGCGGGCCAAGGCCTTGTTGGACGCAGGTTCTTACCGTGAACTGGTCGACCCGTTCGAACGGGTCATGTCGCCCTGGCTCAGCCGTCAGGGCGTGGTGCCCCAGGCCGACGACGGTGTGGTGATCGCCAAAGGCAACATCGCCGGCAAGCCGGTGGTGATCGCCGCGATCGAAGGCAACTTCCAGGGCGGCAGCCTCGGTGAGGTCGGCGGCGCAAAAATCGCCGGCGCCCTTGAACTGGCGGCCGAAGACAACCGCAACGGCATCCCGACCCGCGCCGTGCTGCTGTTGGAAACCGGTGGCGTGCGCCTGCAGGAAGCCAACCTAGGCCTGGCGGCGATTGCCGATATCCACGCCGCGATTGTCGATCTGCGCCAGTATCAGCCGGTGATCGGCGTGGTGGCGGGCAGCGTCGGTTGCTTTGGCGGGATGTCCATCGCCGCCGGGCTGTGCAGCTATCTGCTGGTGACCCGCGAAGCGCGCCTGGGCCTGAACGGTCCGCAGGTGATCGAGCAGGAAGCCGGCCTGGATGAATACGATTCCCGCGACCGGCCCTTTATCTGGAGCCTGACCGGTGGCGAACAACGCTTCAACAGCGGCTTGGCCGACCGTTACGTGGCGGATGATGTCGCGCAGATTCAGCAGACCGTCAGCGCGCTATTGCAGCTCGGCTTGCCCGCTCAACAACGCAGTCGCCGCGCCGACTTCTATCTGGCGCGCCTGGCTGAACTGGACGCCGAACCGCAAATCGACCCGGCGACGGTTCGCGATCTGTATCAGGGAGAACGCTCATGAGAGGCTTGCAGTGGTTCAACGCGTTGAGTGCCGGCGCCCAACCCGTGGAAGGGTTGCCGGACTCGCTGAAAGTCGCCGATGGCGTATTGGGTGAACACAAGGTGCGCTTTATCGCCGTGGTCCCTGACGCGCAAAACCGCTTCCCCCGCGCACGCAATGGCGAAGTCGGCCTGCTCGAAGGCTGGGGGTTGGCCAAAGCCGTGGATGAAGCCATTGCGACCGGCGACCAGCGCCCGTTGATCGCCATCGTCGATGTGCCGAGCCAGGCCTATGGCCGTCGCGAAGAAGCCCTCGGCATCCATCAAGCCCTGGCCGCCGCGGTCGACAGCTACGCTCGGGCCCGTCTGGCCGGGCACCCGGTGATCGGGTTGTTGGTGGGCAAGGCCATGTCCGGCGCGTTCCTCGCCCACGGTTACCAGGCCAACCGCCTGATCGCCCTGCGCGACCCCGGCGTGATGGTTCACGCCATGGGCAAGGCCTCGGCGGCGCGGGTGACCCTGCGCAGCGTCGAAGAGCTCGAAGCCCTGGCCGCCAGTGTGCCGCCGATGGCCTATGACATCGACAGTTATGCCAGCCTCGGTTTGCTCTGGGAGACCTTGTCGGTCAGCCAGATTGAACAGCCGACGAAGGACGATGTGGCGCGGGTCAGCGATTGCCTGGTCAGTGCGATCAAGGATGTCGATGGCCGTGATTTGAGCGGTCGCCTGGGTGCGCCCCATCGCGCCGCCTCCAGCCATGTGCGCCAACTGCTGCGGGCGCAATGGTGAACGCCCACGACCTGCTCTGGGGCATGACCCCGGCGCATGTGCCTGCCGATGCGCCGGCCTGGGTGCTGGAGGCGCTCGGTGCCGGGCAGCCGGTGGTGGTCCGCCGCGCCATTGCGCAACCGGGCCTGGTGGCGGTCGGCGTGCGCGGGCGTTTGCGCGAGCAGCGTTTCGCCGCGCAGATGCCGCTGGCGCTGGTGCGGCGGCGCGTGACGCCGCAAGCCCTGCGCGGGGTGACATCGCCACGGGATTTGCCGGCATTGCGGGCGCTGGCTCAACTGCGGCCGCTGCTGGCGCAGAAGGATTGGGGCGTCAGCGGCAGTGCGGGTTTTGAATTGGCCACGGGCATCGAAGCGCTGCATGACGCCAGCGATCTGGATTTGATCCTGCACACCCCCGAGCCGCTGGGGCGACGCGACGCCGGGGACTTGCTGGCGATCCTGGACACGGCGGTCTGCGCCGTGGACCTGCAACTGCAAACCCCGTTTGGCGCCGTCGCCTTGCGCGAATGGGCCGGCTCGTCACGTCGCGTATTACTCAAAACCGCCAGCGGCGCGCACCTGGTCATCGATCCCTGGCAGGCGCTGATATGAGCAGCCTGCTGGTGTTTCCGGGGCAGGGCGCGCAACGCCCTGGCATGCTTCGGCATTTGCCCGCGTCGGTGCTGGACGAAGCCAGCGAGGCCTTGGCTGAAGACGTTCGCCCACTCGACTCTGCGCGGGCCTTGGTCAGTACCCGCGCTGTGCAGTTGTGCCTGTTGATTGCGGGTGTGGCCCATGCGCGCCTGTTGGCGCGCACGCCGGACTATGTGGCGGGTTTGTCCATCGGCGCTTACCCGGCGGCGGTGATTGCCGGTGCCCTGGACTTTGCCGACGCCGTCCGGCTGGTCAGCCTGCGTGGCGAACTGATGCAGCAGGCTTATCCACAGGGCTACGGCATGACCGCCCTGATCGGCCCGGATTTATCCACTGTCGAAACCCTACTGGCCGACATCCATAGCCCCGAAACCCCGGTGTACCTGGCCAATATCAACGCCGACAACCAGACGGTGATCGCCGGCAGCGATGAAGCGATGCAGCGTGTCGCCCAGCGCGTCAAAGGCAACGGCATCGCCAAGCGCCTGGCTGTCAGCGTGCCGTCCCATTGCGCGCTGCTGGAGCGCCCGGCCCAGGTGCTGGCTGAAGCGTTCGTCACGCTCAAGGCTCCGCGCCTCAGCTACTTGAGCAGCACCCGGGCGCGGCCGATCCGCGACCCTGCGCAACTGCGCGACGACCTGGCCTTCAACATGTGTCGCGTCGTCGACTGGCGCGGCACCGTGCAAAGCGCCTATGAGCGCGGCGTGCGCCTGCAGATCGAACTGCCCCCCGGCGCCGTTCTCACCGGCTTGTCACGCCGCGTGTTCGAACACGGCACGGTGATCGCCTGCGAAGGTGCGCGCCTGGACACCTTGCAGGCCCTGCTGGAAGAGGAGGAGCGCCGCCACCGATAAAGCACCACCCAAGGCTTTCGAAGCACAACAACAAAAAATCGATCGAGCACTTTGAGGACAACAACAATGATTATTTACGGTGTGGCATTGCTGGCGATCTGCACGCTCGCGGGCGTGATCATGGGCGACATGCTTGGCGTGTTGCTCGGCGTCAAATCCAACGTGGGCGGGGTGGGCATCGCGATGATCCTGCTGATCTGCGCACGGCTGTGGATGCACAAACGCGGCGGCATGACCAAGGATTGCGAAATGGGCGTCGGCTTCTGGGGCGCGATGTACATCCCCGTGGTGGTGGCGATGGCCGCGCAACAAAATGTGGTCACCGCTCTGCACGGCGGCCCCGTCGCGGTACTCGCGGCGATTGGTTCGGTGGTGGTGTGTGGTTGCACCATCGCGTTGATCAGCCGCACGCACAAGGGCGAACCGCTGCCCGATGAAGAACCGCTGATCACACCGACACCTGTCGTGGGAGGCCGCTGATATGTGGGCTCTCATTGAAAAGGGTTTGGAGCATAACGGCCTGGTCACTGCCTTTGCGTTCGTGGGCGTGGTGATGTGGATTTCTGTGGTGCTGTCCAAGCGTCTGACGTTCGGGCGCGTTCACGGCTCGGCGATTGCCATCGTGATCGGCCTGGTGCTGGCCTGGGTCGGCGGCACCATGACCGGCGGGCAAAAAGGCCTGGCGGATATATCGCTGTTCTCCGGCATCGGCCTGATGGGCGGCGCGATGCTGCGCGACTTCGCCATCGTCGCCACGGCGTTTGAAGTGCAAGCCACCGAAGCGCGCAAGGCCGGGATGATCGGTGTGATTGCGCTGCTGCTGGGCACGATCCTGCCGTTTATCGTCGGTGCAAGCATGGCCTGGGTGTTCGGTTATCGCGATGCGATCAGCATGACCACCATCGGCGCCGGCGCCGTGACCTACATCGTCGGCCCGGTGACCGGTGCGGCGATCGGCGCGACCTCGGATGTGATGGCGCTGTCGATTGCTACTGGCTTGATCAAGGCGATTCTGGTGATGGTCGGCACGCCGGTTGCGGCGCGTTGGATGGGCCTGGATAACCCGCGTTCGGCGATGGTGTTCGGTGGGCTGGCCGGTACGGTGAGTGGCGTGACGGCGGGGCTGGCGGCAACGGATCGGCGCCTGGTGCCGTATGGCGCGCTGACCGCGACGTTCCACACCGGGCTTGGCTGTTTGCTCGGGCCTTCGTTGCTGTACTTCATTGTGCGAGGGTTGGTGGGCTGACTTTGGGGTTTTGCGGTGATTGGGCTGGCGCTATCGGGGGCAAGCCCCCTCCCACATTGAAACGCACTCCAAATGTGGGAGGGGGCTTGCCCCCGATGACGGTCTGTCAGGCTGTCACCTGCCGATTGGCATACATCCGACATTCGGCCAACAACGCCAGCAAATTCGGATCACGCTCCTTGACCTTCAAGAACACCACCCCGATATGCTGCTGCAACCGATACCGGGGTTGCAGCGGTATCAGCTTCACGCGGTTCTCATACACCGCCGCAATCCGCCCCGGCAGCAGCGCATAACCGACCCCCGAACTGACCATGCTCAGCAGGGTGAAGATGTCATTGACCTGCATCGCCACCTTCGGCTCGAACCCCGCTTGCTTGAACACACGGTTGCCGTCCTGGTGGGTGGCGAAGCCTTGGGTGAGGGTGATGAACGTGGCGTCGCGCACGTCGGCCAGGTCGATCTGCTGGTCGCGGTCGAAGGGCGAGTCGGCGGGCGTGGCGAGGAAGATGTCGTCGGAGAACAACGCGATCTGTTCGCAATCGGGGTCGTTGGCGCGTTCGTCGAGGGAGATCAGGATCGCGTCGACTTCCATGTTCTTGAGCTTATACAGCAGGTCGAAGTTGGAGCCGAGGATCAGGTCGATGTTGAGTTCGCTGCGGCGCAGTTTCAGGCCCATGATCAGTTGCGGCACGGTTTTCACCGTCAGCGAATACAGCGAGCCGAGCTTGAAGCGTTCGGCGGAGAAGCCGGCGGCTTCGCGGGTCAGGCGGATGCTGTCGACTGCGTCCTGCACCAGCTTTTGTGCGCGCTCTTCGAGCACGTAGGCGCTTTCCAGCGGGGTGAGGTTGCGGCCTTCATGCTTGAACAGCGGGCAGCGCAGGGCGTTTTCCAGGGAGTGGATGGCGCGGTGTACGCTGACGTTGCTGGTTTGCAGCTCGGCAGCGGCGCGGGCCAGGTTGCCGGTACGCATGAAGGCCAGGAAGATTTCCAGCTTTTTGAGGGTGAACTCTTCGTCGATCAACATGGCCGTGGCTCTTGTTCGAATGCTGCCGATTGTGCCCGCAAAACCGTGCGGCGTCGCCGGAACGTCATAAGGCCCTTGCACTCTTATGCGCAAGGCGGGACGCTTGTCAGCCAGCGGTCAACGGTTACGGGAGGTCAGTGACAGATGTACCACGGGGAACGATTCAACGCCTGGAGCCATTTGCTCGGTGCAGTCGCGGCGTGTGTGGGCGCGGTGTGGATGTTGGTGGTGGCGAGCCTGGACGGCAGCCCCTGGAAGATTGTCAGCGTGGCGATTTATGGGTTTACGTTGATGGTGCTGTACAGCGCGTCGACGGTGTATCACAGCGTGCAGGGGCGGCGAAAAGCGATCATGCAGAAGGTCGATCACTTTTCGATCTACCTGTTGATCGCCGGCAGTTACACGCCGTTTTGCCTGGTCAGTTTAAGAGGGCCGTGGGGCTGGACGTTGTTCGGGATCGTGTGGGGGCTGGCGGTGATCGGCATTCTGCAGGAGATCAAACCGCGTTCTGAAGCACGGGTTCTGTCGATCGTGATCTATGCGGTGATGGGCTGGATCGTGCTGGTGGCGGTCAAGCCGCTGATCGCCGCGCTGGGCACGGCGGGGTTTATCTGGCTGGCGGCGGGCGGGGTGTTGTACACCGTCGGCATTATCTTTTTCGCCCTGGAGGATCGCCTGCGGCATTCCCATGGGATCTGGCATCTGTTTGTGATCGGCGGCAGTTTGCTGCATTTCGTGGCGATCATGCATTACGTGCTCTAACGCACGACGCGGTCTAAAAAATGTGGGAGGGGGCTTGCCCTCGATGGCGGTGTGTCAGTTGGCAAATATGCTGGCTGAACCACAGCCATCGGGGGCAAGCCCCCTCCCACATTGGTTCTTCAGAGAGGTTGAGGGCGCTGACTACAGGCGTTCGAGCAGCTCCCGGGCACGTTCACCGAAGATCTGCAGCAGGTTGGCCAACATGTGCGGCGGCGGTTCGTCGGCGCGGGTCAGGGCGTACAGGGTGATCGGCAGCGGCGGTGTGAGCGTGCGGATGCAGGTGGTCGCCGTCGACGCGCCGAGGGCGGTGAAGGGGTCGATGACGGTCAGGCCGGCGCCGGATTCCACCATCGCGCGAGCCAGGGAGTAGGTCTGCACCGAGAGGCTCACCCGTGGTGGCGGGTCGACTTTCTCCAGGTAACTGTCGAGCTTTGCCGCCAACGGGTCGGCGCTGGACAGGCCAATCAACGGCGCTCCCGCCAGCTCCGCCAACGGCAGCGGCTGGCGGGTTTGCGCGTCGCTCCAATAGCCCTTGGACGCCAGCGCGACCAAGGCTCCGTTGGCCAGCACTTGGGTGGTGAGCCCCGGGTGGCCGGCGAAGTTGAGGGTCAGCGCCAGGTCGATTTCGCGCATCAACAGCTTCTGCACCAACTCGCGGCTATGGTCGCTGGACAGTTCGCAGGCGATGTCCGGGTAAGCGCGCTTCCACTGCAGAATCGCCGGTGGCAGCAACGACAGCGCCAGCGCCGGGATCGCGCCGATCCGCACACTCTGCGCCGGCGACCGGCGCAGACTCTTGGTCAGGCGCCTTACGCCTTGCAGGCTTTCGCTGACTTTCTCGACTTCGCGTTCCAGTGCCAGGGCTTCCGGCGTGGGCTGCAATTTGCCGCGCACGCGTAGAAACAGCGGGAAGCCCAGTTGCAACTCGGCGTGCTGCAACACTTTGCTCACCGCCGGCTGCGAGACGTGCAGCAATTGCGCGGCGGCGCTGATGGAGCCGGTCTGGCGGATGGCCTGGAAGATTTCGATATGACGCAAGCGCATGGCGAGTCCATAACCTTTGCTTATAGGTGACCCATCTTTATTCATTGTCGCGGGCCTGTCACCTGCCCCTACGCTTGAGCCGTCTTATTCAACGGCGAGGAGCGGGGATGGCCAGGCAGGTTTGTATCATCGGGGGTGGGGTCATCGGCCTGGCAAGCGCCTACGCGCTGGTGCGCGCCGGGCATGACGTGACGCTGATCGACGCGCGCGACACCCTGGGCAGCGAAACCAGTTTCGCCAACGGTGGGCAGTTGTCGTATCGCTACGTTGCGCCGCTGGCCGATGCCGGCGTGCCGCTGCAAGCGCTTGGCTGGCTGCTGCGCGGTGATTCGCCATTGAAGCTGCGCCCGCGCCTCGACCCGCAGCAATGGCGCTGGATGGCGGCGTTCCTCGGCGCCTGCCGTGGCTCGGTGAACCGGCGCAATGCCGCCCACTTGCTGCGCCTGGCGAGCCTGAGCCAGGCCACCTTGGAGCAGTGGCGCGAGGATGATCGCCTGGACGGCTTCGACTGGCGGCGCAACGGCAAGCTGGTGACGTTTCGCAACGCCGACACCTTCGAGCATGCGCGCCGCAAGGTCACGGATATCCTGCAACAGCAGGTGCTGTCGGCGGCCGATTGCACCCGCCTGGAGCCGGCGCTGGCGAGCGGTGGTTTTGTCGGTGGGATCTACACGCCGAACGAGGAAGTGGCCGATTGTCACGCCTTCTGCCAACGCCTGGCGGCGCGCCTGCAAGCGTCGGGGCATTGCCGCTTCTTGCTGGGGCGCAAGGTCACCGGGATCCGTCACAGCGCCGGTGCGGTGCAGGCCATCGAGTTGGGCGAGGAGGTGATGCCGGTCGAGCAACTGGTCCTCGCCGCCGGGCATCGCAGCGCTGAGTTGGGGTTGCCGGGGCTGGCGCTGCCGCTGTATCCGCTCAAGGGCTACAGCCTGAGCGTGCCGATTGGCGCGCAGCATCGGGCGCCGAATGTGAGCATCACCGACTACGACCGCAAGATCGTGTACGCCCGGATCGGCGAGCAATTGCGGGTGGCGGCGATGGTCGATATCGTCGGTTTCGACGCCGGCCTCGAGCCCAAGCGGCTCGCGTTGATCAGGCGCCAGGCGGTCGAGACATTCCCCTTGGCCGGCGACTACGCCCACGCGGTCGAATGGGCCGGCATGCGTCCCGCCACGCCGACCGGGGTGCCGCTGATCGGCGCCAGTGCCTATCGCAACCTGTGGCTGAACCTGGGCCATGGCGCGCTCGGTTTTACCCTGGCCTGCGGCAGCGGCCAACTGCTGGCCGAACTGATCGGCCAGCACATGCCATCAATTGATATGCAGGGCCTGGCGCCCCGCGCCGCTTGAATCGTCACACACCAACGGAGAATAACAATGAGAAAAATCCTGTTGATCGGTTGCACCCTGGGGCTTTTGTTCGGCGCGCCGGTTCAGGCGAATGAACCGCCGACAGAGGGCACGTTGAGTAAGATCGCCAGCACCAAGTCCATCACCTTGGGTTATCGCGATGCGTCGGTGCCGTTTTCCTACGTGGGCGACCAGAGCGGCAAGCCCATGGGCTATTCGGTGGACCTGGCCAACAAGATTGTCGAGCGCATCCAACAGAAAACCGGGGTGGCCAACCTTAGCGTGAAGTACAACCTGGTGACTTCCCAGACCCGTATCCCGCTGGTGCAGAACGGCACCGTCGACCTGGAGTGCGGTTCTACCGGGGTGACCGCCGAGCGGCAGAAGCAGGTGGCGTTTTCCTACGGCTTCATCTACGTGAAGGGGCAACTGCTGACGGCGAAAGACAGCGGCATCCAAGGCTTCGCCGACCTCAAGGGCAAGAACGTGGTGACGACCGCCGGCACCACCAACGAACGCTTTCTCAAAAGTTACAGCGCCGAGCACAACGGCAACCTGTCGGTGATCAGCGCCAAGGACCACGGCGAAGCCTTCAAGATGCTCGAGACCGGCCGCGCAGCCGCGTTCTATATGGACGATGCGTTGCTCTACGGCGAGCGCGCCAAGGCCAGGGACCCACATCGCTGGGTGGTGGTGGGCGAGGAGCAGTCGCGGGAGATCTACAGCTGCATGGTGCGCAAGGACGATCCGCAGTTTCTCGCGGTGGTCAACGACACCTTGGGCGATCTGTACCGTACCGGTGAGATCAACGGGATTTACCGGCGCTGGTTTGAACAGCCGATCCCACCGAAGGGCCTGAACCTGGAGTTTCCGATGACCGCCGAGTTGAAGGCGATCTTCGCCACCCCGGTCAGCGACCCGGTGGAATAAACCCGCTCCTCGGGCCGGTCAGAAGTCGCCCCACAGTTGTTGGGCGACGGCCAGCGCGACGACCGGCGCGGTTTCGGTGCGCAACACGCGCGGGCCGAGGCGGGCGGCGTGGAAGCCGGCGTCTTGGGCGGTGTCGACTTCAGGGTCGGTCAAGCCGCCTTCGGGCCCGATCAGGAACGCCAGGCTCGATGGCTTGGCATGGCTGACCATCGGCTCTGCCACCGGGTGCAGCACCAGCTTCAGGTCCGCCTCGGTCTGCTTCAGCCAATCGGCCAGTAGCAGCGGTGGATGAATCACCGGCACCGTCGAGCGCCCGCATTGCTCGCAGGCGCTGATCGCCACCTGGCGCCAGTGCAGCAGGCGTTTGTCGGCGCGTTCGTCCTTGAGGCGAACTTCGCAGCGTTCGCTGAAAATCGGCGTGATGGCGTTGACGCCCAGTTCGGTGGCTTTCTGAATCGCCCAATCCATCCGCTCGCCGCGGGACAGGCCCTGGCCGAGGTGAATGTGCAGCGGCGATTCGGCCTGCCCGGCGAATTGCTCGGTCAGTTGCACGCTGACGTGTTTTTTACCGACCTCCAGCAACGTGCCGCGAAACTCCTGGCCGGAACCGTCGAACAATTGCACGGCATCGCCTTCGCCCATGCGCAGCACGCGGCTGATGTAGTGCGCCTGGGCTTCAGGCAATTCGTGATCGCCGAGGCTCAGCGGGGTGTCGGTGAAAAAGCGGGACAGTCTCATGTCTGTTCTCTGGAAAAAATACAAAGCTTGAAGGGCAAATCAACCTGGATCGCGAAAGCCTGGGTGGAAGTCTTTGGGCACGGCAACGTTCACCTTGCTGTTGGTGGCGATATCGATCCCTTCGCTGGCCACTTCCGCCAAAAAGTCGATCTGCTCCGGCGTAATCACATACGGCGGCAGGAAGTACACCACGCTGCCCAACGGCCGCAGCAGCGCGCCGCGCGTCAGGGCGTGCTCGAACACCTTCAGGCCACGGCGCTCCTGCCAGGGGTAGGCGGTCTTGGTGGCTTTGTCCTGGACCATCTCGATGGCCAGCACCATGCCGGTCTGGCGCACTTCCGACACATGGGGGTGGTCCGCCAGGTGCGCGGTGGCCGTGGCCATGCGCTGGGCCAGGGCCTTGTTGTTTTCGATGACGTTGTCTTCTTCGAAAATATCCAGGGTCGCCAGGGCCGCCGCGCACGCCAGCGGGTTGCCGGTGTAGCTGTGGGAATGCAGGAAGGCGCGCAGGGTCGGGTAGTCGTCGTAGAAGGCGCTGTAGACATCTTCGGTGGTGACCACCGCCGCCAGCGGCAGGTAGCCGCCGGTGAGGGCCTTGGACAGGCACAGGAAGTCCGGGCGGATGCCGGCCTGTTCACAGGCGAACATGCTGCCGGTGCGGCCGAAGCCCACGGCGATTTCGTCGTGGATCAGGTGTACGCCGTAGCGGTCGCAGGCTTCGCGCAGCAGCTTGAGGTATACCGGGTGGTACATACGCATGCCGCCGGCGCCCTGGATCAGCGGTTCGACGATTACGGCGGCGACTGTGTCGTGGTTGTCCGCCAGGGTCTGTTCCATGGCCAGGAACATGTTGCGCGAGTGTTCTTCCCAGCTCATGCCCTCGGGGCGCAGGTAGCAGTCCGGGCTTCGCACCTTGATGGTGTCGAGCAGCAGCGCTTTGTAGGTTTCGGTGAACAGCGGCACGTCGCCCACCGACATCGCGGCGATGGTTTCGCCGTGGTAGCTGTTGGTCAGGGTGACGAAGCGTTTTTTGTTCGGCAGGCCGCGGTTGAGCCAATAGTGAAAGCTCATCTTCAACGCGACTTCGATGCACGACGAACCGTTATCGGCGTAGAAGCACCGGGTCAGGCCTGCGGGCGTCATCGCCACCAGGCGCTCGGACAGTTCGATCACCGGCTGGTGGCTGAAACCGGCGAGGATCACGTGTTCCAGCTGGTCGACCTGGTCTTTGATGCGTTGGTTGATGCGCGGGTTGGCGTGGCCGAACACGTTGACCCACCAGGAGCTGACGGCATCGAGGTAGCGCTTGCCTTCGAAGTCTTCCAGCCACACGCCTTCACCGCGCTTGATCGGGATCAGCGGCAGTTGCTGGTGGTCTTTCATCTGGGTGCAGGGATGCCACAGCACCGCAAGGTCGCGTTGCATCCACTGGTTGTTCAAGCCCATCGTCTATCTCCTCGAAGCGGTCCTGCGCCCGGCGCAGGTGAAACAATCGCGCAAGCCTATGCAATGGAGGCCCGTGTCACAAGCCATTGTGGGGCAATTCGCAGTAAACACAGGACGGTCTGTCACGTTTCTTAGGAATAGTCTTAATCCCTCGTTAACGTATTGTGCCTAGGCTTATGATCATATTTCTCGATATTTCAAAGCAAAAAATTGCGCTTTAATTCGATAGGTAAATCGTTAGTCTTGAGCACAGTTCTTACGGGATTAAGTACATGCAGCTACGTAACTCACCAGCCCGCTACGGCTGGGTCAGCATGGTATTGCACTGGGGCGTGGCCCTGGTGGTGTTTGGTCTGTTCGCCCTGGGCTTGTGGATGGTCGGTCTCGACTACTACAGCGCATGGCGCAAAGACGCGCCGGATCTGCACAAAAGCATAGGCATCACGCTGTTCGCCATCATGCTGGTGCGTATCGTCTGGCGCCTGATCAGCCCGCCGCCACCGGCGCTGGCCAGCTACAGCCGGCTGACGCGGATCGGTGCTGCATTTGGCCATGGGTTCCTTTATGTCGGCTTGTTTGCCGTGATGATCGCCGGTTACCTGATTTCCACTGCGGACGGTGTGGGTATCCCGGTGTTTGGCCTGTTTGAGATACCTGCCTTGGTTTCCGGCTTGCCGGACCAGGCAGACACCGCAGGCGTGGTGCATCTGTACCTCGCCTGGGTGCTGGTGGTTTTCGCCGGCCTGCACGGCGTGGCCGCGTTGAAACACCACTTTATCGATCGTGATGCGACCCTCACGCGAATGCTGGGGCGCAAAGCCTGATGTTCAACCTCGACTCACAAGGAATAGAAAGCATGTTGAAAAAGACACTCGCTGCTCTGGCAATCGGTTCTGCTCTGCTGTCCGCAGGCCAGGTGATGGCCGCTGACTATGTTGTCGACAAAGAAGGCCAGCACGCCTTCGTCGACTTCAAGATCAGCCACTTGGGCTACAGCTTCATCACCGGTACGTTCAAGGACCTGGACGGCAAGTTCAGCTTCGATGCCGCCAAGCCTGAAGACAGCAAGATTGAGTTCAACGTCCGCACCGCCAGCGTGTTCACCAACCACGCTGAACGTGACAAGCACATCTCCAGCAAAGACTTCCTGGACGTTGGCAAGTTTGCCGATGCCAAGTTCGTCTCCACCAGTGTTAAAACCACCGGTAAGAATGCTGCGGGCCAAGTCACTGCCGACGTGACCGGCGACCTGACCCTGCACGGCGTGACCAAGCCGATCGTCGTCAAGGCCACCTTCCTGGGTGAAGGCAAGGATCCATGGGGCGGCTACCGTGCCGGTTTTGAAGGTACCACCAGCTTCAATCGCCAAGACTTCGGCAAGCAGATGGACCTGGGCCCAGCGTCCAACAATGTTGAGCTGTACGTGACGTTTGAAGGTGTGAAAGCGAAGTAACGCTTCACTTGTTGGAGCGAGGTTGCTCGCGAAAAACGTAGAGACACCGCGTTTTTTCAGGCTGCCAGCGTTATCGTTGACGACCTTCGCGAGCAAGCTCGCTCCTACAGGCAAAAAAACCCGTATCTCGCGATACGGGTTTTTTTTTATGCTTCGCGGTTGCGGGTCAGCAGCGCTGGTTTTTCACCACGAGGACGGCCTGGCAACTGATCCAGTTGCTCCGGTGTCGGGAAGCGGTCGGCTTTCGACTCCTTGTGGATGATCTTCGGCGCGGGGCCGCCGCGCGGGTTCTGCACCGCTGGCTCGGACAAGCGTGGCTGGTCGTCACGGGCCGGGCGGCGGTTGTTGCTGCGCGAGTCTTCGCGACGCGCCTGGCCATCACGCGGTGCGCCGTTACGCGGGCCGCTGCGCTTGGCCGGTGGCGTACCGGTGGTGCCGCCGCTGCTGTTGCGCGGGCCATTCTGACGCGCGCCCTGTGGCTGGCCGCCACGCGGTGCGCCAGTGCCAGCGCCCGGAGCCGGAGCGCCTGGACGACGGCCACGGCCCTGGGCCGGTTTGGCCTGGGGCACGTAGTCGACGCGGTTACCGAAGTTATCCACATCGTCGTCGAGGAACTCGTCCGGCGCGCGGTCGGCGCTGGCGCGTGGCGGCTGGCTTGGCTGGCTCGGCTGACGCTGTTCGCGGGCCGGGGTGCCTTCGCGGGGCTTCTGCTCGCGGGCCGGGCGTTCGCCGCGGCCGTTGGTCGGCGCTTTTTCCTTGCCGCCCTTGTCCTTGCCCTTGTCGCGACGACCGCCACCACCACCGCCGCCGTTCGGGCCATCGCCCTTCGGACCGCGTGGGTTGCGTGGGTTACGCACGTCCGGACGCTCGCGCACCTCAGGCTTCTCGGCCTCAACGGTGCTGGCATCGAAGCCCATCAGGTCGCCGTCGGCGATTTTCTGCTTGGTCATGCGCTCGATGCTTTTCAGCAGTTTTTCTTCGTCCGGCGCAACCAGGGAGATGGCTTCGCCCGAACGACCGGCACGGCCGGTACGGCCGATACGGTGTACGTAGTCTTCGTCGACGTTAGGCAGCTCGAAGTTGACCACGTGCGGCAGTTGGTCGATATCCAGGCCGCGTGCGGCGATATCGGTGGCCACCAGGATGCGTACTTCACCGGCCTTGAAGTCGGCCAGCGCTTTGGTGCGCGCGTTCTGGCTCTTGTTGCCGTGGATGGCGACGGCGGTGAGGCCGTGCTTGTCCAGGTACTCGGCCAGGCGGTTGGCGCCGTGCTTGGTGCGGGTGAACACCAGCACCTGTTCCCACGCGCCGTGGGTGATCAGGTGCGCCAGCAACGAACGCTTGTGGCTGGCGGCCAGGCGGAACACGCGTTGTTCGATACGCTCGACCGTGGTGTTCGGCGGCGTGACCTCGATGCGCTCCGGGTTGTGCAGCAACTTGCCGGCCAGGGCGGTGATGTCGTTGGAGAACGTTGCCGAGAACAGCAGGTTCTGACGTTTGGCCGGCAGGCGGGCGAGGACCTTTTTCACGTCATGGACAAAGCCCATGTCGAGCATGCGGTCGGCTTCGTCGAGCACGAGGATTTCCACGTGGGACAAATCGACGCTGCCTTGGCCGCACAGGTCGAGCAGGCGACCCGGGCAGGCGACGAGGACGTCAACGCCACGGGACATGGCCTGAACCTGTGGGTTCATGCCGACGCCGCCGAAGATGCAGGCGCTGACGAACTTCAGGTCGCGGGCATACAGCTTGAAGCTGTCGTGCACTTGGGCGGCGAGTTCGCGGGTAGGGGTCAGGACCAGTACGCGCGGTTGGCGCGGGCCATGACGCTGGGACTTGTCCGGGTGACCATTGGGGAACAACCGCTCCAGAATCGGGAGGGCGAAGCCGCCGGTTTTACCAGTACCTGTCTGAGCCGCAACCATCAGGTCGCGACCTTGCAACACGGCGGGAATAGCCCGCTGTTGCACCGGAGTAGGCTCGGTATAGCCCGCTGCCTCGATGGCGCGGACTAAAGCCTCGGAGAGACCGAGGGAAGCAAAGGACATGAGTAATCCTGTTTTAGTTAGGGCTTGGCCCAAAGGGATAATCTTGCCGGGCGTGAATGGCGCTTAGGGGAGCGCAACCCCGTCCGGTCCTGCTGCGTCTGGCGGACACTCCAATGGCTCGCGCGGGCCGCAAAGCTGCGCAGTAGCTGGGTTGGGTGTCTTTTTCAAGACCTCAGCGGCCGGGCGTAAGCCTGGCGGGAAGGCCCGAGTATAACAGAGCAATCACCGCGCGCTGCTTTCCTGCTGCTCAACGGTGTGTTTGTGCAGTGTAATCGGCGCCGCTGCGCTTTGAATACCACCATATTTGGCGCTCAAGGCGGCGTAGGCCGGCTCTTGCTTGAAGCGCTTGAGTTCGGCGGCAAAGCGCTGCACCAGCAGGTCCATGCCCGCGCCACGGCGCACGGCGAGAAACTGCTGCTGGCGGCGGATCACGGCGGGCGCCTGGCTGACCTGGCCTTCCAGGCCCAAGGCCGCGATCACATGCTGGCCGACCCGGCGGTCAGTCACCAGCAGATCGATGCGGCCAAGCAGCAATTTGCCGAAGTTCGCTTCATGACTCGGCGCCGGCTCGCGTTGGAACACGCTGGACTCACTGAATTCGGCGCCGTACAGGTAACCCGGCGAGGTGCCCACGGTCAGCCCGCGCAACTCGTCAAGGGTCTGGACCGGGTGGGGCCGCTCATTGGCATAGAACAGCACGAACTCCACTTCCGACAGCGGTTCGCTGGGGTACAGCAGCAGGGCATCGCGTTCATGGCTGTGGAAAATGTCCAGCGCGCCGTCGGCGTGGCCTTGTTCGAGCATCGCCAGGCAGCGTTTCCACGGCAGGAATTGCCACTGCACATCGACGCCCAGGCGCTGGAACACGATCACCGTGGTTTCATAGTCCAGCCCGCGCATCGTGCCGTTGTCGTCATACACGTAAGGCGCCCACGGTTCGGTGACGATGCGCAATTTCTCGCCGTGAGCGGCCAGGCTCAGGCAAGTAAAAAGAGTCGCAGTCAACAGCTTCAGAAGGGCGGACATGGCCTGAGGTTACGATGCTCCTGAATGAAAGAGAAGCTCTGGCACGCGCATCTGCAAGGATCGTTATTTGACGGGCGAGGTTATCAAGTGTTCGTAGATCGCGCTGCGCCGCTCGCCCAGAATCAGCCTGACCACCGGGTTGGCGAACCAGTGCTCCAGTTGGTGGGCGTCGAGCGGACGTTGCTGGCGCTCTTCCTGATTCTGCCGCGCCTTGTCCCACCACACCGGGCCACACGCCTGGTCGAACTCGTTCTCGTGCTCGTAGCAACCGTAGAGAACTTCGCGGATGAACTGCTGCTGGTGCTTGGGCAAGAGCAGGGTGATCAGTTTGTACATCAGGCGCTGCAAGCGCGGCGGGCGCGGCAGGTGCGAGGAAACCTGACGCGTGTCGGCCAGGGCCTGCGCGCTGGTGGGGGCGGCCGCATGCTTGGCGATCCACGCCTTGACCTTGGCGCGGAACAGCTGCTTGCGGCTCCAGTAATGGTGGATCAGGTCCGGGCACTCGCGCACATTCACGGTGCGGTAGGCGGCGATCGACAGGCAGAACTCTTCCAGGGTGTAGGCGCCCTGGGCGTGGGGGAACAGTTCGTCCATCAACTCGATGGAGCGATCGAGGATGTGCGCGTCCTGTTGCGTCAGGCCGATGACGCCGGAGTTGAGGGTCATCATGTCATCGTCGGCCACGCCCATGTCCAGCAGGCGCTGGTGCAGGGCGCTATAGAGGATGCTTTCGTGATTGTCGCCGTACTTGGTGTAGAAGGCGTTGCACAGCAGAGTGCCGGGTTGCACGCGCTCGAACAGGGCTGTGGGCGAATGGTGGAAGAAGGTGTCGGTGTCGATCAGCAGGGCTGTCGACGACTCTTCCAGCACCTGGCGCAGCACCACGTGTTTGGTGCGGAAGTGATAGCCATGGGGCTCGCTCCAGCGTTTGCGGGTGGCGTCGTCCAGCGGGCGCACGCGTACCGGCAGCAGGCGATAGGGTTCGGGGTTGTCGCTGAATACCTGGATGTCCACGACGGCGTCCGGGGTGTCCTGCAGAAAAGCCAAGGCGCTGGCGATACTGAAGACGGCTTCCTGATGGTAGGTCTGGGCACCGAAAACCAGATACACCAGTTGCGGGCGGGAAGTCGTGGGGACTGTATTCATGGACTGCTGGGTTCCGTGGGCATGTAAAACGACAAAGGCCCTCGTAGAAACGAGGGCCTTGGCACAGCCGGGCAAACTTCAGCGTGGCAGCTTGAGGTTGTTCCAGATGGCAAGGCTAGGTTCAGCCTGGTTCAGGGTATAGAAATGCAGCCCTGGCGCACCACCTTGCAACAATTGTTCACACATCTCACTGATTACCTGTTCGCCGAATGCCTGGATGCTTTTGACGTCGTCGCCATAGGCTTCCAGTTGCTTACGCACCCAGCGTGGGATCTCAGCACCGCAGGCGTCGGAGAAGCGCGCCAGCTTGCTGTAGTTGGTGATCGGCATGATGCCCGGCACGATTGGGATGTTCACACCCATGGCCCGTACACGCTCGACGAAGTAGAAGTAGCTGTCGGCGTTGAAGAAGTACTGGGTGATCGAACTGTCGGCGCCGGCGTTGGCCTTGCGCACGAAATTCTGCAGATCGTCTTCGAAGTTGCGCGCCTGTGGATGCATCTCCGGGTAAGCGGCCACTTCGATGTGGAAGTGATCGCCGCTTTCTTCGCGGATGAAGCTCACCAGGTCGTTGGCGTAGCGCAGCTCACCGCTGGCCATGCCCATGCCGGATGGCAGGTCACCGCGCAGGGCGACGATGCGCTTGATGCCGGCGCCTTTGTATTGGGTCAGCAGGGCGCGCAGGTCGGCCTTGCTGTCGCCCACGCACGACAAGTGCGGCGCGGCGGGAATTTTGACTTCGCTTTCCAGCTGCAACACGGTGTTGATCGTGCGGTCACGGGTCGAGCCGCCAGCGCCGTAGGTGCAGGAGAAGAAGTCGGGGTGGTAGCTGGCCAACTGCTTGGCAGTCGCCATCAGTTTTTCATGCCCAGCATCGGTCTTGGTCGGAAAGAACTCGAAGCTGTAGCGACGGTCTTGGGACATGGTAATACCCTTGGAAACTCAGAAGCCGACTGTGCAACCCACCTGCACTGTAGGAGCGAGCTTGCTCGCGAAGAACGTCAACGATAACGCGTCAAACAGGCTGTACGCGGTGCCGTTGGGTTTTTCGCGAGCAAGCTCGCTCCTACAGGTTAGAGCAGGTGGAGCTGGTTACTTAGTAGCGGTAAGCGTGCGGCTTGAACGGACCTTCGACGGTCACGCCGATGTAGTCGGCCTGGGTCTTGGTCAGTTGAGTCACCACGCCGCCGAAGCCGCGGACCATTTCCAGGGCCACTTCTTCGTCGAGTTTCTTCGGCAGCACTTCCACGGTCAGACGCTCGGCTTTCTGGGCCGGCGACAGGTCGGCGTACTTCTGGCCGAACAGGAAGATCTGCGCCAGTACCTGGTTGGCGAACGAGCCGTCCATGATGCGGCTTGGGTGGCCAGTGGCGTTACCCAGGTTTACCAGGCGGCCTTCGGCCAGCAGGATCAGGTAGTCGTCGTTCTGCGGGTCGAAATCGCCCGAGCCGGTACGGTGAACCTTGTGTACCTGTGGCTTCACTTCTTCCCATGCCCAGTTCTTGCGCATGAAAGCGGTGTCGATTTCATTGTCGAAGTGACCGATGTTGCACACCACGGCGCGCTTCTTCAGGGCCTTGAGCATGTTGGCATCGCAGACATTCACGTTACCGGTGGTGGTGACGATCAGGTCGATCTTGCCCAGCAGGGCCTTGTCGATGCTCGCTTCGCTGCCATCGTTGATGCCATCGATGAACGGCGAAACCACTTCGAAACCGTCCATGCATGCTTGCATGGCGCAGATCGGGTCGACTTCGGAGACCTTGACGATCATGCCTTCCTGGCGCAGGGACTGGGACGAACCCTTGCCCACGTCACCGTAGCCGATCACCAGGGCTTGCTTGCCCGACAGCAGGTGGTCGGTGCCGCGCTTGATCGCATCGTTCAGGCTGTGACGGCAGCCGTACTTGTTGTCGTTCTTGCTCTTGGTCACCGAGTCGTTGACGTTGATGGCCGGGATTTTCAGCTCGCCCTTGGCCAGCATGTCCAGCAGGCGGTGTACGCCGGTGGTGGTTTCTTCGGTCACGCCGTGGACGCGGTCGAGGATCTGCGGGTACTTCTTGTGCAGCAGCTCGGTCAGGTCGCCGCCGTCGTCGAGGACCATGTTGGCATCCCAAGGCGCGCCATCTTTCAGGATGGTTTGCTCCAGGCACCATTCGTACTCTGCTTCGGTCTCGCCTTTCCAGGCGAATACCGGGATACCGGCAGCAGCGATGGCGGCGGCGGCCTGGTCTTGTGTCGAGAAGATGTTGCAGGACGACCAACGCACTTCGGCACCCAGGGCAACCAGGGTTTCGATCAGCACGGCAGTCTGGATGGTCATGTGGATGCAGCCGAGAATCTTCGCGCCCTTGAGCGGTTGCTCGGCGGCGTACTTGCGACGCAGGCCCATCAGGGCAGGCATTTCGGATTCGGCGATAAAGGTTTCGCGACGGCCCCAGGCAGCGAGGGACATGTCGGCGACTTTGTAGTCGTTGAAATCTGCAGGCGTAATTACAGCGCTCATGAAGAGCCTCCATTCGTAGTGTGCGAATGGGCGCCGTTGTGCGTTTAGTATCAGGCCAGGACAACCAGGCCGGACAACGCCCCATCCGAGCCTGACAGGTCTAACCTGCTGCAGCGCCCCTCGGACAGGTGGCGGGAGAACGGTATCAACTGAAGATGACCGTTTTGAAGCGGGTGCGATTATAGCTGTGTATGCGGCACTTCCCAAGCCTTTCTGTCGGCGATATGAAGATCCCGCATGGGGGCGATAGGCAATGGCGCATAGAGCTTGCGCCCAGGCTCTGCCATGATATTGCCCATCATTCGGCAAGACGCTTTGGAGTGACCATGAACTTCCACACCCGCAAATGGGTAAAACCTGAAGACCTCAACCCCAACGGCACCCTGTTCGGTGGCAGCCTGCTGCGTTGGATCGACGAGGAAGCAGCCATCTACGCGATTGTCCAATTGGGCAACCAGCGCGTGGTGACCAAGTACATTTCCGAAATCAACTTCGTCAGCGCCTCGCGCCAGGGCGACATCATCGAGCTGGGCATCACCGCCACCGATTTCGGCCGCACCTCCATCACCCTGACCTGTGAAGTGCGCAACAAGATCACCCGCAAAAGCATCCTCACCGTGGAAAAAATGGTCTTCGTCAACCTCGGCGAAGACGGTTTGCCCGCGCCTCACGGCCGGACCGAGATCAAATACGTGAAAGACCAGTTCAAGGAAGACAGCCCTCCTGCGTAACCGCACAGCGGTTTGATTGCTTTACCAAATCATTCCGCGTGGATCTTTCCCAGGCTTTCTCACGACTCAGGACTACGTTCTGTATCGAGAGCCTATGTATGAAAGTGTCGTCCAATCCGGCTGAGCAGATGCAGCCGCTTTCGCTCCAGTCATCGCAAGCCCCCCTCAGCCAAGACGTGAAAACCACGTTGGTTGAGGCCGCGGGACCGCGCAAACTGAGTCTTTCCCGCAATATTGACGGCCAGGTGGAGGTGGTGTTGTCGCCGCCACCGCCCAGCCATCTGGTGCTCAGCGGCGGAGGTGCCAAAGGCATTGCCTATCCGGGAATGGTGCAGGCGCTGGAGGACAGTGGGAAGCTACAAGGTATCCAGGTTATTTCCGGCTCATCCGCCGGCGCGATTTCTGCCTCGTTGCTCGCCAGCGGCATGAACGCCGAGGTCTTCGGCAAGCTATCGAACCGCATCGACCTGCCGAGCCTGTTGAACAGCGACGACCCGTTGACGGCCTGGCTACAAGAGGCCAGTGCTCGCCTGGGCAAACTCACCCGGCGCTTGCCAGGCCCGGCGGGCAATATCTCTCAATTGTTGCTGACCATGATGCCGCGCCTGCAAACCGAGGCGCGTCCCTTGGAACAATTGCTGCGCAATGAGTCGCGCCAATCGGTCCTTGCCCATATCGCCGCTACGCCAAGGGCCACCCGGCCTGGTGAAGTCATGAAAATCGCCGACCGGCTCAGCGCCGGCGAGGCTCCGACGTTTCGCGATCTTGAGGTGTTGAACCGACATATCCCGGCGATCAAACCGCTCAATATCACCGGCACTGGGATGTTCGACGGCCGCCCGCAACTGGTGACGTTCAACGCCAGCCTGACCCCGGACATGGACATCGCCCGCGCCGCACACATTTCGGCGTCGTTGCCGGTGCTTTTCAAGCGCCCTGCCGAGCAGGGGCATGCCTTCCAGGAAACCGCCGAAGCCACTGCATTCCAGGACGGTGGCCTGCTGCTCAACACGCCGGCCCCCGGGGTGATCGAGCCCTCGTTTGCAGAAAGCCCGTTGAGCCAGCACGAGTCTCTGATCGTCAAGTTTGAAGCCGAAGACGCAGCGACGCCGAAAAAAAGCGGCGGTTTTTTCAGCAGCCTCGTCGACAAGCTGACCGGAACGCCCCATGCGTCCGCCGAGGCCTATCAAAATGAGCGGCTCAAGGCGTTTGCCGAGCAGACCGTGGTCCTGCCGCTGAAGACGGATAAGGGGGACTTTCGCGGCACGCTCAACGGCACCGTGAATTTCACCATGAGCGCGCAAGACAAGCAGCATCTGCAGGCACAGGCGCGCAAAACCGTGGCGGCGCACTTGGAACAACGCGACACGGTGCGCGAGCATCACACGTTCGCCTCGTTGGATGACGCGGTGCTGGCAATGGACGATGCGATGCTGGCCAGTGCGCAAGCAACCTTGCAGAAAGACCCGGCCGCCGCCGCGGTGTTGATGTTCAGACAGAACGCACAACAAGCGCTGCAAACCCTGGACAGTGCCATTGCCAAGGTGAACCAGGCCCACGACACCCTGATCTTCACACCTGAGCTGTCTGCCGCGCTGCGTAACCTGGATGTGCTCGCCAGCCGGCCTGAGCACGTCGAGTGGCTGGGGCGTCGATTGAATGCTGCGGGGCAGCGCAATTTTCAGCAGTTGTTGCAGGTGGCGGCCAAGCAGGCTTCGGGCGCCTCGCCGATGTCCAGCGTCATGGCCAGTGCGGTCGCCGAAATGAAACGGCGCGACATCGCGGTAAAGGCCGAAAATTTCACCCGCGAGGTCATCTACCCATCGCTGTACCGGCCGGGCCAGACCGACGCCAATGTCGACTTGCTGCAACGCGCTGCGGCGGATTTGGCCAAGGCGACCACCCCCGCGGCGTTCAACCGGGTGCTCGACGAGATCATTCGGCACTACGGCGCACGCAACAAGCCCTGGTCAAAACCGTTCAGCTCGACCACGGTGGAGATGGCCAAGGCCTGGCGCATACCGGTTTAGTTGCCAGGCCACTGAACAGCCATCGCTCCAGCCTGTCGTAGCTACAGGTACCCCTTGGACTCTGGAGCATCATGGCCACGCACGACGACGGCAAGACCCCCAACCTGTCGAAGGAAGAGCAGCACGACGTCGACAAGAACCAGCCACCCCGCGCGGCGGTGCTGCATGAAATCATCCGCACCCAGGGCGACCAGGAACTGGAGCGCACGGTGGCGGCATTGTGGTGGTCGGCGCTGGCGGCCGGCCTGACCATGGGCCTGTCACTGATGGGCATGGGCCTGCTCAACTCGCGCCTGCCGGACGGTGAAGGGTTCAAAGTCATTGCCAGTTTCGGTTACTGCGCGGGCTTTTTGGCGGTGATTCTCGCGCGTCAGCAGTTGTTCACCGAAAACACCCTGACCGCAGTGCTGCCGGTGATGAGCAAACCGACCCTGGCCAATGCCGGGCGCTTGCTGCGGCTGTGGACGGTGGTGCTGGTGGGTAACCTGTGCGGCACCTTGCTGGTGGCTTATGTGATGCTGCACCTTCCGATCTTCGATACCAGGACCGACCAGGCCTTCCTTGAGATCGGACGCAAAGTCATGGAAAACGCCCCCGGCCAGATGTTTGCCAAGGGCATCGTTTCCGGCTGGATGATCGCCACCATGGTGTGGATGATTCCGTCGATGGAAAGCGCCAAGCTCTGGATCATCATCCTGATCACCTACTTGATGGCGCTGGGGGATTTCACCCACATCGTGGTCGGCTCGGCGGAAGTGTCTTACCTGGTATTTGCCGGTGAACTGCCGTGGAAGGATTTCTGGCTGATATTCGCCGGGCCGACCCTGGCCGGCAATATCATTGGCGGCAGCTGTATCTTTGCGCTGATCAGTCATGCGCAGATCCGCAGCGAAAGCAGCTTGCCGGGTAAGGTTGCAGCGGACCCGAGGCATCCGCAGCGGATCAATAAGGATCAGTGAGCGGCAGAATCAACGCGCTGCCGACACGGAACCCATGGCGGTTGGGGGTGTGCGTTTTGATGAGCTACGCTTGGGTGCTTTGGGCCATGCGGTTGGACGCAGAGCCTGTGGCTGGATGCGGGTCGGCATGTTCGTGATAAAGCGTTGATCGCCTTGATAAAACCAAAAAAGGAATGAGTGATGACTGTCGCTTTCTGGTGTGTATTGATCGCAATCTTTCTGCCGTACCTGTGTACCGGTGTGGCCAAATTCAGTGGCGGCAAGTTCGGGCCACGGCAGAACCATGACCCGCGTGCCTTCCTCGATACCCTGGAAGGCTTCGCCAAACGTGCCCATAACGCGCAACTCAACAGCTTTGAAGTGACCCCGGCGTTTGCTGCCGCAGTGATCATCGCGCACCTGGCCGGCACCGCCGAACTGGTCACGATCAATGTCCTCGCGGTGCTGTTTATCACCAGCCGCCTGCTGTACATCATCTGCTACCTGGCGGATTGGGCCATCCTGCGCTCGCTGGTGTGGGCGGTGGGCATGGCGCTGATTGCGAGTTTCTTCTTCGTCTCGATCTAACGCTTGCCGCAGTGTGGGGGCTGGCTCGCCCCACACTGTCGGTCAGCGTCTGTCAGGTGCCGGCCGGGGCATCCGGTACCTGGGGTAATGCGGCGCCCTTCGGCCACAACATCCAGATCTGCCCCTGCTGCTTCATATTCCCTGCCAGTTCGCCTGCGGCCGCCCCTGTGCCCCAGAACAAGTCTGCGCGCACTTCGCCGGTGATTGCGCCGCCGGTATCCTGCGCGGCGACGGGGCGCACGATCGGCGCACCGTCCGGGCGTGTGGTCGACAGCCACAACAGGCTGCCCAGCGGAATCACCTTGCGATCCACCGCCACGCTGTAGCCGGCGGTCAGCGGCACGTTCAGCGAGCCGCGAGGGCCTTCGTTGCTGTCGGGGCGGGCGCTGAAGAACACGTAGCTGGGGTTGCTCGCCAGCAGTTCCGGAATGCGCTGCGGATGCGCCTTGGCCCAGGCGCCGATGGCACCCATGGTCACGTCTTCTTTCTTCAGCTCGCCTTGCTCCACCAGCCAGCGGCCGATGGGGCGGTAGGGGTAGCCGTTCTGGTCGCCATAGCCGATGCGCAATTGGCGCCCGCCTGCCAGTTGAATCCGCCCCGAACCCTGGATCTGCAGGAACTGCAGGTCCATCGGGTCAGTCAGCCATGCGATCGGCTTGGCGGTGGAGCCTTGGCCGTTGATCGTGCTGGCGTCGTCATACGGCTTGAGTACACGACCTTCCAGGCGGCCGCGCAGGCGCTTGCCCTTGAGTTCCGGGTAGATGCTTTCGAGGTTGACGATGATCAGGTCGTCCGGCACGCCGTACACCGGCACATGGGCGGTGGGGGTTTCGGTCAGGCTGCCGGGGTAGACGGGTTCGTAGTAGCCGGTGATCAGGCCGTTCGGTGTGTTGTCGGCCGAGCGCAGGCCGAATACGTCCAGGCGTTCCTTGAGAAAACCGCGAACCGCCGCGGCATCGCCTGGCACCGCCGTTGCCGCCGCGCAGGTCGCGCCCCACACCGGGTCAGCCTTGAGGCGTTGGCAGGCGCTGCGCCAGGACTCAAACCCGGCCAGCAGTTCGCTGTCGGACACCGCCGGCAGGGCTTCCCACGGTGCGTTCACATAGGTGGCCACCGCATGGGGTTTGATTGTTTCATCTTTGTGCGTGTCCTTGCCCGCATCGCAGCCGGCCAGCACCGCGATCATCGGTAGAGCCCACGCCAGACGGCGGCTCCAGGGTTTCAAAGCGATATTCATACAAGCAATTCCTGAAGCGATTGCCCGTGCGTCGACGCGTTTGGGCAACCCTTATCGTTAATAGGGCTATTGGTCTTTGCGGGTGGGGCGAGGATACTGGCCGCCGTTTCCCGTGACCTCGAAGCCACCATGACTTTTAAAAAACTGACTGTTGTACTGCTGGCCTGCCTGGCGCTGTCCGCCTGTGGCGGCGTTGATCCGAATTCGCCCCTGGGCCAGCGCAAAGCGATCTTCAAGCAAATGCTCAAGACCGGCGAAGACCTGGGTGGCATGTTGCGTGGGCGCATCCCGTTCGACGGCGCGAAGTTCGCCGAAGGCGCGGTCAAGCTCGATGCGTTGTCCCATGAGCCATGGAAGCATTTCCCGAGCGTGCGTGAGGAAGACCACACCAGCGCCAAGGACGACGTCTGGCAAAAACAGGCGCAATTCCAGCAAATGGCCCGCGACCTCGAAGCGGCCACCGGTGAATTGGTGATCGCAAGCCAGGTGCAGCCTTACAAGGCCAGTAACCTTTCGCCTGCAGTGCAGAAAGTCGAAGATGCCTGCAGCGCCTGTCATAAGCAGTTCCGGGACCACTGACCGGTTTACTGGTCGAGTTCTTCCACCGCATCCTGCAGTGCTTTGCGCGACTCGGCCAGTTTGTCCTTGCGTTTGTTGATCTTGTCCGCGTCGCCTTTTTTCATCGCCTTGTCGAGGTCGGCCTGACGGCGGCTGACGTCATGCTTGGCGTCGAGCACTTTGTTTTCGCGTTCCTTTTTCAAGGTCGCGTCGTTGCAGTTGGCCGTGACTTCACTCAGGGCTTTCTCCAGGCCGGCTTGTTGTGCGCTGTCGCCATGGGCCTTGGCCTGTTCGATCTGGGTGCTGATGGCCTGGCGCTTGGCGGCGCAGCCGGTCAGCGGGGTTGCTTCTTCGGCTGCCAGCAGCGGCGTCGCCATGAAGCATGCGACGGTCAGCAGGGCAAAAGGGGCTAAAAATTTCATATGGAGCTCCAAAGTCGCAATCTGATGGCCGGGTCGGGTTCAAAACCCGTCTATTCCGGCCACGCGTAGTGTCTCAGCCAAAGCCTGTATCTGCGGGTCGCGAAAAAAAGCGCTGAGTTGCGCCGCGCGGCCCGGGCCGATGCCATCCAGGGCCAGCCAGGCTTGGGTGTCCTTGGCAACCAGCGCCTGCCAGTCGCCTTCCAGGTTATTGCGTGCCGCAGGCGGTACACCCAGGGCTTTGAGCCATTGAGCGAAAGGCCGTTGCCGCGCGCTTTGGATACTGTCGAGCACCCGCGCACGGCTGCGATCGCCGAAGCCCTCAATGTTAGCAAGCTCTGCCGCATCGAGGGTCAACCAATCGAGGAAGCCTGCGATTAGACCGGCCTGGATCAATACGTTCCACGTCTCCCGGCCCATATGCGGCAGGCCCAGGCCCTGGTTGCCGCTCAACCAGGTCAGGCGCGACAGCAACTGTTCTTCGCAGCCAGGGTCCAGTTGCCAGCAACTCAGGGCGTGAAAGTCCCGGGCGTTGGGGACTTGGATGTCCACTCGGGTCTCGTTGCGCAGGACCACCTCGTCCAGTCGCGGGATGACCTGGCCGGCGAGGCTGATGGCGACCTGGTCGCCGGGACGGATATCCAGGGTTTTCCAGCGTTGCAGGGAGCCGGTGCTGACGCGGCTGATCTGCCGGTCGTCCAGGCGCACCGGTTCGAGTTCCAGGATAGGGGTGATGCGCCCGGTGCGGCCGATGTTGAACTGCACCTTGCGTACCAGTGCGAGAGCCTTGGCGGCGGGGTATTTCCAGGCGACTGCCCAGTAAGGCGCACTGACCTGCCAGCGCTTGGCGGGTGCGCGCGTGGCCTGGTGCAGCACGACGCCATCACTGGCAAAAGGCAGTGGATGGTTGTACCAGTAGGTGCGCCAGCGGGCGGCGCCGACGATGTCCTGGATGGGCCGGCTGTAGCGTTGGCTGTCGATGAAGCCCCAGCCTGCCAGGGTGGCCAGGCGCTCGGTGAAGTCCGCCGGGCCATCGGGCCAGGCCCAGACAAACAGACCGATCCCGGCGGCCTCGGCGTCGCTCAACCGTCGACGATTCATCAAACCGGCCACCTTGCTGCGCGCATTGAGCCCGCCCAGGCTTGATTGCACATGGTCGTCGAGACGCCAATAGAGCTCACCTTGCAGCACCAGGTCGATGGGCTCCGGCAGTTGCTGGACGATACCGGGGATTTTTTTCGCGCAGGCCGACCAGTCCTGGCCGAGCAAGCCGTCGCCCCGGCTGATCACTTGGTGCAGGCGCCCCTGGCGGTACACCAGGGTCACGGCGACACCGTCGACCTTGGGCTGGACCCACACATCTTGGCGAACCTGGAGCCATTCGCCGACGGCGTGTTCGTCGAGCAATTTGTCCAGGCCCGTATGGGCCACCGGGTGCGGCGAGGTGCCCCGTGAGCTGGCCAGAGGCTTGTCGGCCACCGCCGCCGGTTGCGGGAAACACCGTTGCCAGTGAGCCAGGCGCTGGCGGGCCTGGTCGTAGAGTTCGTCGCTGATGGGCGAATGGCCGAGCCGGTGGTAACTGTCGTCCCAGAGGCTGATTTGCCGAGCCAGCGGGCCGATTTGTGCCCGTGCGTCATCGGGGCACTCTTCAGCCCTGGCCAACCCGGTTAGAACACTGAGTAAAAGAACGATCAGCAAGCGCATCGGGAGCATCCTTGCTCGGTAAGGGGCGTTCAGCCTAAGGGATCTTCGCGTGTCTAGTCCTGAAATAGGTTTACACCTATTTCAGTCTCAAAACGCCCGGTGCACCGCATCGGGCGTTTTGTATTTCAGGGAGAAATGCGGTCGCTCCCCGTTGTAGATCCGCACCGACTCATCCACCATTTTTACTGCGTCTGCCAAGTCTTTGGGGCGATGTAGCAAAAATTCAGTTTTCAAAATCCCGTTTATCCTCTCGGCCATCGCGTTCTGATAACAATCATAACCGTCGGTCATTGAGCACCTGATCCCGTGCTTGATGTGCATCCGCTGGTATAAGTCGGAGCAGTATTGGGCGCCGCGGTCTGAGTGATGGACAAGCGGCTCCTTGGAGCTTCGCTGGCTAACCGCTTTCTGCAGCGCTTTGATCACCGATTCCGTATGCAGGCTTTCATGCACATGATGACCTACGATCTTGCGTGAGTACGCGTCCGTTATCAGGCTGACGTAGGCGACACTTTCCCGCGTTGGTAGATAGGTAATGTCTGCGACCCAAACCTGTTCGGGCCTGCTGGCTACGACTTGTTCCGGACCTGCTTTGAGCAGGTTTGGATGGCGGCGAAAACGATGATGGCTATGAGTGGTTTTATGGTAGGCCCGCTTGCGTGGAACGAGCGCTCGCGCCTCTCTCAAGATGGCAAACAGGCGGTCTCTGCCGACACTTAATGCCGCACCAGCCTCAATGCTCATCAGGTAATGCAGCTTACGCGTTCCTAGCCTGGGTTGGCGTCGACGCTTTTCCAGAACAAAGTCCACCACTTCCTGGTCCTGGCGGACTCGGGCATCAAAAACTCGATTGCGTTTGTAATACGCTTGACGCGAAATACCCATGAACAGGCAAGCCCTGGTAATGCTCAGGTTTTGGATTTGCCCTTGCGAGAGGACTTGCCGGGTCGCTTTTTTACGATGGAAACACCGTAGTCATTTTTCAAGACATTCACGACAGCCTCAAAGAACTGGGCTTTCTGATTGCTCAGTGCCAGTTGCTCTTCAAGCTCTTTGATCCGCTGTTCGGGTGTTAGCGGGAGGTTGGGGTCGGTCATTGGCTTGCTCCGCGGCGCTCGAATTGATGCGCCTTGGCTCCAGTCCTGTCGGCCATGCTTGCGTAACCAAACCAGTACCGTGGACCGGCCCTGAATGCCAAAGCGCCGTTGAGCCTCTTTATAACTTAACTCGCCTTTTTCGACTTGGTCTACGACCGATAATTTAAAAGCTAACGTGTAGTCGCGCTGGCTGCGCCTTTTGCCCGTATCCATTGAGTCCTCCTGAAGATAGGTCAGAAGGCGTAAACCTTATTCAGGACGGGACAGCGCCCACAAAAAAGCCCCGACAGAGCGGGGCTTTTTACCGGGTGTTTCTGCTTACTTGAACAGACCACCCAGGGCTTTCACGGCATCGTTGTTTTCTGCCTTGGCCTGCTGCTTTTGCTGCTTGGCATCGACGTTGGCCTGGGACTCGGCGAGTTTGTTACAGCCTTTGTTGACCTGCTCCAGCGCGGCTTCGAAGGCCTTCACTTTCAACGTGTCATTCTTGGCATTGGCCGCGTCGATCTTGGTTTGCAGGTCTTTGGCATGCTGCTGGCAGTCGCCGGAGTTGCCGCCACCGAGCTGGGAGCTCAGTGCGCCACTCAGTGCGCTCAGGTCGGCGGCGTTCACCGGCAGGGCAAACAGGCTGAGCAGCAGGGCGGCAGGGGCGAGCTTGGAAATATGCATGAAAACCTCAATGTCCGATTGCCTGCGCGCTGATGAGTCCCGGGCCGGCGCAGTGCAATATCCAGAATAAGGTGGAGGGCCCGAGAGGGCGCGGATTCTAGTGGGCCATTATTTAGCCTGCAAGGTTTGGATCCAAAAAATGTGAACACCGACGCGAATCGCCCGACAATAAAAAGCCCCGCCGGGCGAACCCGGCAGGGCTTTGGGTAGCGCAAGCGATTACAGGCCGGCAGCGATACGCAGGTCGTTGGCGCGGTCGGTTTTTTCCCAGGTGAAGGTGGTGAAGGTGTCGTCGCCGACCGTCTTCTGCGCCGGGGTACGGCCGAAGTGGCCGTAGGCCGCGGTTTCCTGGTACATCGGGTGCAGCAGGTCGAGCATGGTGGTGATCGCGTAAGGGCGCAGGTCGAAGATCTCGCGCACCAGTTTGACGATCTTGTCATCGCTGATCTTGCCGGTGCCGAAGGTGTTCAGCGAGATCGACGTAGGCTGGGCCACGCCGATGGCGTAGGACACCTGAATCTCGCAACGCTCGGCCAGGCCAGCGGCGACGATGTTCTTGGCCACGTAGCGACCGGCGTAGGCCGCCGAACGGTCAACCTTGGATGGGTCTTTGCCGGAGAACGCGCCACCGCCGTGACGGGCCATGCCGCCATAGCTGTCGACGATGATCTTGCGCCCGGTCAGGCCGCAGTCGCCCACCGGGCCACCGATGATGAACTTGCCGGTCGGGTTGATGTGGAACTGGGTGTCCTTGTTCAGCAGTTCAGCCGGCAGCACGTGCTTGACGATCAGCTCCATCACGCCTTCGCGCAAGTCGGCGTAGGAAACGTCCGGGTTGTGCTGGGTCGACAGCACGACAGCATCGATACCGACCACTTTGCCGCCTTCATAACGGCACGTCACCTGGGACTTGGCGTCCGGACGCAGCCACGGCAGCAGGCCGGATTTGCGGGCTTCGGCCTGGCGCTGCACCAGTTGGTGCGAGAAGGTGATCGGCGCTGGCATCAGCACGTCGGTTTCGTTGCTGGCGTAGCCGAACATCAGGCCCTGGTCGCCGGCGCCCTGGTCTTCTGGCTTGGCGCGGTCGACACCCTGGTTGATGTCCGGGGACTGCTTGCCGATGATGTTCATCACGCCGCAGGTCGCGCCGTCGAAGCCGACGTTGGAGCTGTTATAGCCGATGTTGGTGATCACCTCGCGGACGATATGCTCCAGGTCGACCCAGGCCGTGGTGGTGACTTCGCCGGCGATGATCGCCACGCCCGTTTTCACCAGAGTCTCGCACGCCACACGGGCGAACTTGTCTTCAGCAATGATGGCGTCCAGCACCGCATCAGAAATCTGGTCGGCGATTTTGTCCGGATGCCCTTCAGACACGGACTCGGAGGTGAAAAGGGAGTATTCGCTCATCTCGATGTTTTCCTGATATTTACCGATGGTGAGTGTCGCCAGCCGGTCGCTGAAAATGGCGGACCTGGATCTGGAAACCATTACGTAAACCTACATAGAGGCTTTCCCCGGGAACGAGTCCCGCAGCGGTGGCCCAACGGGCCAGATCGTCCTGTTCAAAACCCAACCAGAGATCACCGCAGGCCTCCCTGGCCCAATTCTGGTTGTGGCTGCATAAATCTGTAACCAGCAAGCTACCGCCGGGTTGCAGCAAATTCGCCATCTGCTTGAGGGCGTCGGCGGGGGCGGCGAAATGGTGCAGGACCATGTTCAGCACCACGCAATCGGCCCGCAGGCTGGTGTCATTCAGGGCATCGGCCAACTGCAGGCTGACGTTGCCCAAGGCCTCGCGCTCGCACAGCTGGCGTGCCAGTTCGAGCATCGCCGGGCTGTTGTCCAGCGCCGTGACCTGTTGAAAGCGGCGCGCCAGTTCCGGCAAAAAGCCGCCATCGCCAGGCCCGACTTCCAGGGCCGTCGCTTTATGACTGAAGCTCAGCTTGTCCAACAACGCCAGTACACTTTCGCGATATTGCGGCAAGCCGGCGATCAGGTCTTGCTGGGCGCGAAACTTCTCGGCGACCCGTGAGAAAAAGTCCTGGCTGGCCGCCGCGCGCTGCCCGTGAACCTGGCCGATGCGTGATTGCACGTCGCCGGGCAGGCTCAAGTTGTCCACTTCTTCCAGCAGCGCGCTGTGCAGCTTGCCGCCGAGCAACTCGGTGTGGGGCAGGGCGCGGCGGTAAAAAATCGCATTGCCTTCGCGGCGGGTGGCCACCAGGTCGGCCTGGGCCAGGACCTTCAAGTGATGGCTCATGCCCGATTGGCCGATGGCGAAAATCTGCGCCAGTTCCAGCACGCCGAAGGAATCGTTGGCCAGCACCCGCAAGACGTTCAGGCGCAACGGATCGCCAGCGGCCTTGCATAAGGCAGCCAGTTCATCGCCATCGTCGGGACGCAGGGAGGGCACGGGTAAGTTCATAAGGCCAGCAGTCTAGTGACGGGTGGAAATCATCGCAAGGCCAATATCAAAAAGTTTTGATATTGGTCGATAAGTGGCGGTTATAAGCGAGCGCTATTCCCGTTAGACGAAGCGGCGGCAGGGTTCTGCAGGCGATTGCCGCGCAAACCACAGGAAAAACGCCCTCAAGTGACTATCTGTCATTGCCCGCAGGCGGTGGCTGAGGGAAAATGCCGGTCCTTTTTTCCGTTTCTTTTATTCAACCCTCAGGAGAACAGCGATGCCCAGCCGTCGTGAGCGTGCCAACGCCATTCGTGCCCTCAGCATGGATGCCGTGCAAAAAGCCAACAGCGGCCATCCCGGTGCCCCGATGGGCATGGCGGATATCGCCGAGGTACTCTGGCGTGACTACCTGAAACACAACCCGACCAACCCGTCTTTCGCCGACCGTGACCGCTTCGTGCTGTCCAACGGCCACGGCTCGATGCTGATCTACTCGCTGCTGCACCTGACCGGCTACGATCTGACCATCGACGATCTGAAAAACTTCCGCCAGTTGCACAGCCGTACCCCGGGTCACCCGGAATTCGGCTACACCCCAGGCGTCGAGACCACCACCGGTCCCCTGGGCCAAGGCCTGGCCAACGCCGTCGGTTTCGCCCTGGCTGAAAAAGTCCTGGGCGCGCAGTTCAACCGCCCCGGCCACCACATCGTCGACCACCACACCTACGTATTCCTGGGTGATGGCTGCATGATGGAAGGCATTTCCCACGAAGTCGCTTCCCTGGCCGGTACCTTGGGCCTGGGCAAGCTGATTGCCTTCTACGACGACAACGGCATCTCCATCGACGGCGAAGTCGAAGGCTGGTTCACCGACGACACCCCTAAGCGTTTCGAAGCCTACAACTGGCAGGTGATCCGCAACGTCGACGGCCACGACCCGGAAGAAATCAAGACCGCCATCGACACCGCCCGCAAGAGCGAGCAGCCGACCCTGATCTGCTGCAAGACCACCATCGGTTTCGGCTCGCCGAACAAGCAAGGCAAAGAAGACTGCCACGGCGCCCCGCTGGGTGACGCGGAAATCGCCCTGACCCGTGAAGCGCTGAAGTGGAACTACGGCCCGTTCGAAATCCCGGCCGACATCTACGCCGAATGGGATGCCAAGGAACAAGGCCTGGCCACCGAAGCCGAGTGGGACCAGCGTTTCGCCGCCTACTCCGCCGAATTCCCGGAGCTTGCCAATGAGCTGGTACGCCGCCTCGCCGGTGACCTGCCTGCCGACTTCGCGGAAAAAGCCTCGGCCTACATCGCCGAAGTCGCGGCCAAGGGCGAGACCATCGCCAGCCGTAAAGCCAGCCAGAACACCTTGAACGCCTTTGGCCCGCTGCTGCCTGAGTTCCTCGGCGGTTCGGCTGACCTGGCCGGTTCCAACCTGACCCTGTGGAAAGGTTGCAAAGGTGTCTCCGCCGAAGACGCCAGCGGTAACTACATGTACTACGGCGTGCGCGAATTCGGCATGAGCGCGATCATGAACGGCGTGTCCCTGCACGGCGGTCTGGTGCCTTACGGCGCGACCTTCCTGATGTTCATGGAATACGCGCGCAACGCAGTGCGTATGGCCGCGCTGATGAAGAAACGCGTGATCCACGTGTACACCCACGACTCCATCGGCCTGGGCGAAGACGGCCCGACCCACCAGCCGGTCGAGCAATTGACCAGCCTGCGCACCACGCCGAACCTGGATTGCTGGCGCCCAGCCGACGCGGTCGAATCCGCCGTGGCCTGGAAACACGCGATCGAGCGCAAGGACGGCCCTTCGGCGCTGATCTTCTCCCGTCAGAACCTGCAACATCAGGTTCGCACTGACGCGCAGATCGCTGACATCAGCCGTGGTGGCTACGTGCTCAAGGACTGCATCGGCGAGCCGGAGCTGATCCTGATCTCTACCGGTTCCGAAGTCGGCCTGACCGTTCAGGCCTACGACAAGCTGACTGCCCAGGGCCGCAACGTGCGCGTGGTGTCCATGCCTTGCACCAGCGTGTTCGAAGCCCAGGACGCCGACTACAAGCAATCGGTATTGCCGCTGCAGGTCAGCGCGCGTATCGCCATCGAAGCGGCTCACGCCGACTACTGGTACAAGTACGTGGGCCTGGAAGGCCGCGTGATCGGCATGACCACCTACGGTGAGTCGGCGCCGGCACCAGCCTTGTTCGAAGAGTTCGGTTTCACCCTGGAAAACATCCTGGGTCAGGCTGAAGAGCTGCTGGAAGACTAAAAGCGCGAACGCGGTGGCCAACTGGCTGCTGCACACAGATGTGCGGTGGCGACTGCCCATCGCACCCACTGTAGGAGCGAGCTTGCTCGCGAAGAACGAGAGAGCGCCGCGTCAAACCAGAGACGCTGCGTTATCGTTGACGATCTTCGCGAGCAAGCTCGCTCCTACATTGGTTAGATGGTTTGTGTCGCCCACACTGCGAGAACCCCATGCCCCAACCGCGTCCTTACAAAGTTGCACTCAACGGCTACGGCCGTATTGGTCGTTGCGTCTTGCGTGCTCTGTTCGAGCGAGGGGCGGCGGCCGGGTTTGAAATTGTCGCGATCAACGATTTGGCCGACATGGCCAGCATCGAATACCTGACACGCTTTGACTCCACCCACGGCCGGTTCCCCGGCGAAGTGCGGGTGGAAGGCGATTGTCTGCATATCAAGGGCGACTGCGTGAAAGTGCTGCGCAGTGCCACCCCCGAGGGCATCGACTGGGCGGCGCTGGGCGTCGACCTGGTGTTGGAATGCTCCGGTGCCTATAACACCCGTGCCGACGGCCAGCGTTTTCTCGATGCCGGCGCGCCGCGTGTGCTGTTTTCCCAGCCGATGGCCAGCGAGGCGGATGTCGACGCCACCATCGTCTACGGCATCAACCAGGATTGCCTGACTGGCGCTGAGCGGCTGGTGTCCAACGCTTCCTGCACCACCAATTGCAGCGTGCCGTTGTTGCGCCTGCTGGACCAGGCGATCGGCGTGGACTACGTGTCGATCACCACCATCCACTCGGCGATGAACGACCAGCCGGTGATCGACGCGTATCACCATGAAGACCTGCGCCGCACGCGTTCGGCGTTTCAGTCGGTGATTCCGGTGTCCACCGGTCTGGCGCGTGGCATCGAACGGCTGTTGCCGGAACTTGCCGGGCGAATTCAGGCCAAAGCCGTGCGGGTGCCGACGGTGAACGTTTCATGCCTGGACATCACCATGCAAACCGTCAGCGACACCGATGCGGTGGAGGTCAACCGGATTCTGCGCGACGCCGCCACCAGCGGCCCGCTCAAAGGTTTGCTGGCCTACACTGAGTTGCCCCACGCCAGTTGTGATTTCAACCATGACCCGCATTCGGCGATTGTCGATGCCAGCCAGACCCGCGTTTCCGGCCCGAGGCTGGTGAATATCCTGGCCTGGTTCGACAACGAATGGGGGTTTGCCAACCGAATGCTGGACGTCGCAGAACACTATCTGCAAACAGCCTCTCCAAAACTTTAGCCTCAGGAATTGCCACCCATGACCGTGTTGAAGATGACCGACCTCGATCTGCAAGGTAAACGCGTACTGATTCGCGAAGACCTCAACGTCCCAGTCAAGGACGGTGTTGTCACCAGCGATGCGCGAATCCTGGCCTCGCTGCCGACCATCAAGCTGGCCCTGGAAAAAGGTGCGGCCGTGATGGTCTGCTCCCACCTGGGTCGTCCGACCGAAGGTGAGTTCTCGGCCGAAAACAGCCTCAAGCCTGTGGCCGATTACCTGAGCAAGGCCCTGGGCCGCGACGTGCCGCTGGTGGCTGACTACCTCGGCGGCGTCGACGTGAAAGCCGGCGACGTCGTGCTGTTCGAAAACGTGCGCTTCAACAAGGGCGAGAAAAAGAACAGTGACGAACTGGCCCAGCAATACGCCGCCCTGTGCGACGTGTTCGTGATGGACGCCTTCGGCACCGCCCACCGCGCCGAAGGTTCGACCCACGGCGTGGCCAAGTTCGCCAAGGTCGCTGCCGCCGGCCCGTTGCTGGCTGCCGAGCTGGACGCGCTGGGCAAGGCCCTGAAGGCGCCGGCCCAACCAATGGCGGCCATCGTGGCCGGTTCCAAAGTCTCCACCAAGCTGGACGTACTCAACAGCCTGAGCCAGGTCTGCAACCAGTTGATCGTCGGCGGCGGCATTGCCAACACCTTCCTGGCCGCAGCCGGTCACCCGGTGGGCAAGTCGCTGTACGAGCCGGACCTGCTGGACACCGCTCGCGCCATCGCGGCCAAGGTCAGCGTGCCGCTGCCGGTGGACGTGGTCGTGGCCAAGGAATTTGCCGAAAGCGCTGAAGCCACCGTCAAACTCATCGATGACGTGGCCGCTGACGACATGATCCTGGACATCGGCCCGCAAACCGCAGCCAACTTCGCGCAATTGCTGAAAGCCTCCCGGACCATCCTGTGGAACGGCCCGGTCGGTGTGTTCGAGTTTGACCAGTTCGGCAACGGCACCAAAGTGCTGGCCAAGGCCATTGCCGAAAGCTCGGCATTCTCCATCGCTGGCGGCGGCGACACCCTGGCGGCCATCGATAAATATGGCGTTGCCGACCAGATCTCCTACATTTCCACCGGTGGCGGCGCGTTCCTCGAATTCGTCGAAGGCAAAGTCCTGCCGGCGGTTGAAGTCCTGGAAAGCCGAGCCAAAGGCTGAGGCAGATCAGGAAAAGGAGCATTCCCATGATCAAGTCGTTGGCACTGGTGATCGCAGCGGGCCTGTTGGCCGGCTGCGGCAGCACGCCGAGCGCGGCGCCGGCACCTGGAAAGGCGCTGCCGGCGCAGAAAAAAAGCTGCTACCAAGCCGATTGGCAAGCCGAGACCATGCCGGTGATCAACAAGCGCATGGGCAACGAACGGCTGGAGAAATACGACTCTGCGCCCAACGGTCAGGAACAGGGTTGCCCTTGAAGGGTCTGATCAACTAACCGACTGCAACGCAGGCCCAAGGCCTGCGTGCGAGGATTGGCAATGAAAGGCGTTTTCGCCCTGGTAGCACTGGCGTTACTGGCCGGTTGCAGCAGCATGAACATGTTCAACAAGGCAGAGCCTGCCGACAAATGGACGACCTGGACCTGCGACAGCAAGGCCGAGGTCAACTGGCGCTTTGCCAACCCGGCCCGCACCGAAGTGGATGTCCGCCTCGGCGGCTCGACCCAGGTTTACCGCCTCAAGCAGGACGTGGCGGCATCGGGTGTGCTCTACAGCAACGATCAGTTGGCGTTTCACACAAAAGGTGAGGAAGGCCTGGTTTACTGGGTGGCCACCGACGATTTGATCGGACGTGGCTGCAAGGCCCAGTAAAAGAACACGGTCTCAACATTAATGAGATCCCAATGTGGGAGGGGGCTTGCCCCCGATAGCGTTGGGTCAGCCACCCGCGATGTCGACAGGTAAATCGCCATCGCGGGCAAGCCCCCTCCCACATTGATCCGGTTCCAAAGTGATACAGGCGGTGAACCGGATAGTGAAAAAACGATTCAGCAGGCCAGGTATGCAAAGCCTGACCGGCAATAACTTGAATAGCAGCCGCCGCTACGGCAGGCTTGCACGATTAACGACCCTCGACCGGGAGAGACAACACAATGGCACTTATCAGCATGCGTCAAATGCTGGACCACGCAGCCGAGTTCGGCTACGGCGTCCCAGCCTTTAACGTCAACAACCTTGAGCAGATGCGCGCCATCATGGAAGCCGCTGACAAGACTGACTCCCCAGTGATCGTCCAGGCTTCGGCCGGTGCGCGTAAATACGCCGGCGCCCCGTTCCTGCGTCACCTGATCCTCGCCGCGATCGAAGAATTCCCGCACATCCCGGTGTGCATGCACCAGGACCACGGCACCAGCCCGGACGTGTGCCAGCGTTCCATCCAACTGGGCTTCAGCTCGGTAATGATGGACGGCTCCCTCGGCGAAGACGGCAAGACCCCGACCGACTACGAGTACAACGTGCGCGTCACCCAACAAACCGTGGCCATGGCTCACGCCTGCGGCGTCTCGGTTGAAGGCGAGCTGGGCTGCCTGGGTTCCCTGGAAACCGGCATGGCTGGCGAAGAAGACGGCATCGGCGCCGAAGGCGTGCTGGATCACAGCCAGATGCTGACCGACCCGGAAGAAGCCGCCGACTTCGTCAAGAAGACCCAGGTCGACGCCCTGGCCATCGCCATCGGCACCAGCCACGGCGCCTACAAGTTCACCAAGCCGCCTACCGGCGACGTGCTGGCCATCGACCGCATCAAGGAAATCCACAAGCGCATCCCCAACACCCACCTGGTGATGCACGGTTCTTCCTCGGTGCCGCAAGAGTGGCTGGCGATCATCAACCAGTACGGCGGCGACATCAAAGAAACCTACGGCGTACCGGTTGAAGAAATCGTCGAAGGCATCAAGTACGGCGTGCGCAAGGTCAACATCGACACCGACCTGCGCCTGGCATCCACCGGCGCGATGCGTCGCCTGATGGCCACCAACCCGAGCGAATTCGACCCACGTAAATTCTTCGGCGCCACCGTGACTGCGATGCGCGATGTGTGTATCGCACGTTATGAAGCGTTTGGTACTGCGGGCAATGCTTCGAAGATCAAGCCGATCTCCCTGGAAGCGATGTACCAGCGTTACCTGAAAGGTGAGTTGAACGCTAAGGTGAACTGAGCCTCAAGCGTTTAAAAAGAAGCCCGCAGCGATGCGGGCTTTTTTTGCGGCTGGAATTTGATCAGCTTGCAGGCGCGTAGGACCAGCACCGAGTCCTAAGGCTACACAGGGGAACGGCGTTTACCAGTGCTCGTAATGAGGCCAATCCGTTCACTCGTGATCAATATCCAACTTCGCAAACGTCACCTTCGCCCCTTCCTTGCTATCCCCGCTGTTGTCCTGCACATACGCCCCCGCCTTGAAATACAGCGGCTTGCTGCCCCAGGCCGCGCCAATGCGCTCGTTCCACTGCCCGTCGGCGGCTTCCACACTCAGCAACCCGGCTTTGTTGAGGTTGATCACGTAGGTAAAACTCTTCTCCAGCGGCACATTGGAGGCGACGATGATCACCCGGCTTTCATCGTCGTCCGGGCGCATGCGGACCTTGGCGACGATGTTGCCGGTCTGGGTTTTTTCCTTGAACTGGTATTCCACCTTGATCAAGGGTTTCTGGCTGTCGTAGGCGTGGATCTGGCCGATGACGATTTTCCCGGAGGAGGGCACCTGGTTGACGGCCAGCGTGGCGCGCAGATAATTGTCGGCTTCGGGGTAGGTCCAGTTGCGCAGGCGCCCGTCGGCGTAGGTTTCGCGCAGTTCGCTGCGGGGGTAAATGGCGTTCTCGGTGCGTGTGCCGGTGACGGGTGTCCAGAATTGCACGTTGCTGCCTTCGGCCTGGAAATATTGGTCATTGAAGCCGCTCATCAGCTTCGGGGTGTCGATGGTCGCGGGAGGCGAGCCGACCGGAATGCTCAGGTTCCAGGTGGAAAGATCAATCATGGCGTAGGCCTTTTTACAGATAGGTATAGGCTTTGGCCCTTGGGCCAGACAGCATCTTTATAGGCGGTAGTCCGCCGCTTGTTAATGAATGCCTGGCAAGTTATTGGCGCCAAGGGAATGTCAAAAAGCCATGTTCCCCATGAACCGTGGGCTGCAGGGGTTGACCGTTAGTCGGCTTAGCAGTCTTTGGTGCGATGATGGCACCCGCTTCACTTCTGATTTTTGGGAACCAAGGCTAGAGTGAGACCTCAGTGCTTGCCCGGGTTTTCTGTCAGAACTGACCGGTGCGGCACCTTAAGGAAGAGACGTAGCATGGAATGCGCTCCACACCAAGGCGATGGCGGTTCGGTTCTTCTGGTGGTCGATGACTACCCGGAAAATCTGATTAGCATGCGCGCCCTTTTGCAACGTGATGACTGGCAGGTGGTGACCGCCGGTTCCGGCCTGGAGGCTCTGGAACTGTTGCTCCAGCACGAGGTAGACCTGGTGCTGCTCGACGTGATGATGCCCGGCATGGACGGTTTTGAAGTCGCCCGCCTGATGCGCGGCAGCCAGCGCACGCGCATGACGCCGATCATCTTTCTCAGCGCGAATGCGCAATCGCCGGCCGCCGTGCTGGAAGGTTATGCCAGCGGCGCCATCGATTACCTGTTTAAACCCTTCGACCCGCATATCCTCAAACCCAAGGTCCAGGCGTTGCTGGAGCAGCAGCGCACCCGTCGGGCGTTGCAGCGCCTGAGCCATGACCTGGAGTCCGCCCGCGCCTTCAATGCCTCGGTGCTGGACAACGCCGCCGAAGGCATCCTTGTGGTGAGTGATGCGGGCGTGATCGAGTACGCCAACCCGGCGATTTCGCGCCTGCTCAATGCCACGCACGATGAGCTCAAGGGCAAGGATTTTTTGAGTTTCCTGCAAAAACCCCATGTGCCTGCCTGGCTGGAATCGCAGATGTACGCCGGTTTCCGTCAAGGCCAAACCTGGCGTTTGCATGATGCGATCTTGCGTACCGGCCGCGGTCAGCAGGTGCCGGTGGCGCTCTCTTGTGCGCCGTTGCCCGCCGAGCAGAAGGCCATGGTGGTGACCGTGCTGGACATGTCCGAGGTCTGCCACCTGCATCAGCAACTGGAGTTCCAGGCGGTGACCGACCCGCTGACCGGGTTGTTGAACCGCCGTGGCTTTTACCAGGCCGTGGAAAACTCCCTGCTGCGCAGCGATCGCACCGAGCAGTCGCTGGTCTTGTTGTACCTGGACCTCGACGGCTTCAAACGGGTCAACGACTCGCTGGGGCATGACGCGGGTGATCGGGTGCTGCGCTGGGTTTCGGAACAGTTGCAGAGCTGCCTGCGTTCCTACGACATTCTCGGACGCATGGGCGGGGATGAATTCACGGCGTTGTTGGAGCTGGAGTTCCCCGAACAGGCGGCGAAGATTGCGGAAAAACTGATCGAGCGGGTGTCTGTTTGCCAACAGGTGGATGGCTTGGAGGTGATGCTCGGGGTCAGCATCGGCATCGCGACTTTTCCGGATTGCGGCTCGGACTTGGGCGGCCTGTTGCGTGCGGCTGATATCGCCATGTATGAGGCCAAGCGTGCGGGGCGTCAGCAATATCGCTATTACGATCAGGAAATGAACGGTCGCGCCCGCTCGCGGCTGATGCTCGAGGACAGCGTGCGCAACGCCATCCAGAACAAGGATTTCACCCTGGTGTACCAGCCCCAGGTGTCTCTGGAGGACGGCCATCTGCGCGGCGTCGAGGCGTTGTTGCGCTGGCAGCACCCGAGTGTCGGCGATGTACCGCCGGGGCTGTTTTTGCCGCTGCTGGAAGAGGCGCGGCTGATCAGCCAGTTGAGTGCCTGGATCTACCACCAGGTCGCCGCTCAGCGTCAGGTGTGGCAAGCCATGTTCGAGGATGAACTGGTGTTGAGCGTGAGCCTGAGCAGCAGCCAGTTCAACATGCCCAACCTGGCGAGCCAACTGCAGCAGGTACTCGACCGACATGGGTTGCAGGGGCGCCAGTTGGAGGTGGAAATCGGCGAGGACAGCCTGATGCATAACCTCGAAGCGTCCGCCAAGCAGTTCAAGTTACTGCGCGCGGTGGGGGTACGCATCGCCCTGGATGACTTCGGTTCCGGCCACTGTTCCCTGGCCCATCTGCGCGACCTGCCATTCGACACGCTCAAGCTGGACCGCCAATTGGTCGCGGGCCTGCCGGGCTCGGCGCGGGATGCGGCGATGGCCCGCAGCATTATCGAGTTGTGCGGGCATTTCGGCGTGCTGGTAGTCGCCGAGGGCGTAGAGACGCTGGAGCAAGCCCAGTGGCTCAAGGCCAATGGTTGCCCGTTTGTCCAGGGGCCATGGGCGGCCCCACCGTTGATGGCCGGGGCGGTGGTCGACTGGTTGCGCGCCCGTTCCTGCTGAATTCGCTACACTGGCGCCCATTCGAACCCTGTTGCAGACCTCAATGACCGCGCTGAAATACCTCCAGGCCTATCCCGCTGCCCTTCAGGAGCAAGTGCGCCAACTGATCGCCAAGGACCAGTTGGGCGCCTACCTGGAGCAGCGTTACCCCGAACGTCACGCCGTGCAGAGCGACAAGGCCCTGTATGCCTACGCGCTGGCCTTGAAGCAGGAGCACCTGCGCAACGCGCCGGCTATCGACAAAGTGCTATTCGATAACCGCCTCGACCTGACCCACCGCGCCCTCGGCCTGCACACCACGATTTCGCGGGTGCAGGGCGGCAATCTGAAGTCCAAGAAAGAAATCCGGATCGCCGCGCTGTTCAAGGAGGCCGCCCCGGAATTTCTGCGCATGATCGTGGTACACGAACTGGCGCACTTCAAGGAATCGGACCACAACAAAGCGTTCTACAAACTCTGTGAGTACATGATGCCGGGCTACCATCAGGTGGAATTCGACCTGCGCGTGTACCTCACGTATCGCGACCTGCAGGGCAAACCCTGACTTTCCAAGGCGGTTGACCATGGATGTGAGCAAGACCAAGAGCAGCTTCTACCGCCGCCTGTACGTGGCGTATCTGATCGACAGCGAGCAGGCCAGCAGCGTGCCGGCGCTGACCGAGGTGACGGGCATGCCCCGGCGCACCGCGCAGGACACGATTGCGGCATTGGCGGATCTGGATATCGTCTGCGAGTTCGAGCAGGAAGACGGCGCGCGCAATCATGCGGGGTGCTATCGGATTCGCGACTGGGGCGCGATCGATCGGCGGTGGATCGAGGCGAATCTGGCGTCGATCAAACAGGTCTTGGGTTATCCCTGAGGCTTGGCGGTCGCTGGGCTGACGCGGTGGGGCCATCAGGCGCGCCGCATGCCGATGTGCGGAATGTCGTCCTCAAGGTATTCCTCACCCGCCACCAAAAAACCATACCGCGCGTAATACCCCTGCAAATGCGCCTGGGCTGAGAGAAAGATCGGCGTCTCTGGCCAGATATCGTCAATCTGCTTGAGCGTTTCTTCCATCAGCAGATGCCCCAGCCCGGTGCCGCGTGCCATCGGTGCCACGATCACCCGGCCGATCACCACATCCCCGGCCTGGGTCTCCGGGTCCAGCAGGCGCAGGTAGGCCACCAGGTCATCGCCTTTCCAGGCCATCAGATGGTGGGTATCGCCTTGCAGGTCCTGCCCGTCGATGTCCTGGTAGACGCACTTTTGCTCGACAACGAAGACCTCGCTGCGCAGGCGCAGAATGGCGTACAGCTGCTCCTTGCCCAGGTCGTTGTGATGTTTGCAGACCCATTCGACTGTCATGGTGTGATTCTCTTGGAAGTGTCTGTCCCGGATAGTAAGCGCGGCGGGCACTTCTGTCTAAATCGGTTGTTTGGAACAGTGACGTCAATCTGCCATCATTGTATGCATTCAGCGGCGGGTTCTTTGTGTAATCTGAGCTACTGTTACATCCTCAGGTACCGCCTGAGCCAGGGCCACCGCCTGCCTGCCAAGGACTTTAAGCATGCCGCGATTTTCTCGTGCCGTTGCTTTGATTGGAATGTTGTTGCTGGCCCAGCCGGCGTTCGCACAGCGTCTGCGCCTGGTGGCGGATGCCTGGCCACCCTTTACCGATGCCACCTTGATCAATGGCGGGCTGGCTACCGATATTGTCAGCACAGCCTTGGCCCGCGCCGGTTATGCCAGTGATTTCGAGCAGGTGCCCTGGGCTCGCGCGTTGATGGGCGTCGGCGATGGGCGCTACGACGTGGTGGTCAACGCCTGGTATGACGAGGCCCGCACGCGCCTGGGGCAGTTTTCCGCTGAATACCTGATCAACCGCCTGGTTTTTATCAAGCGTCGCGACGATCCCATCGAGTTCCAGAACCTTGAGCAACTGCACGACTATCCCATCGCCGTGGTGCGGGGGTATGCGTATTCCGCGGCGTTCGACCAGGACACGCAGTTACAGAAAGTCCCGGTACACAACTTCGCCATGGCGGTGCGGATGCTCGTTGCGCGCCGGGTACGCCTGACGGTGGAGGACGAATTCGTTGCCCGTTATTACCTGGCGCAGGAGTCGGCGCGGGTGCGCAATGCGGTGGAGTTTTTGCCGCAGCCGTTGAGTGAAAACAGCCTGCATATTCTGGTCAGCCTGAAGCACCCCGAGCATGAGCAGATCGTTGCCGGTTTTGACCGCGAGATTGCCAAGATGAAGGCCGATGGCAGTTATGCGCGGTTGATGAAGCAGCACGGCATGTAGTGGCCTACGCCGCGCTGGTGTCTTTGATCAGGTGGGCCGCCAGGGTGCGCAACGGCCCCAACTGCCGGCAAATCAACGCCAGTTGCGTCTGCACCAGACGTTGCCCCTCATCGATCTCTTCCGGCATCTGTTCCAGCTCCGCAGCCAAGGCTTCCTCGGCATCGCTCTGAATCGAGATCGGCTGTTTATTGGCCAGCCCCGTGGCGATTTCGTCGATGCTCGCCGCCAGGGTTTTCCCCGCGCCGTCGATCAAGTGCTCGCGCACGTCGGCCGGCAGTTGGGTTTCGCGGTGCGCGCCGAGCCCCGACAGGTAGCTGAGCAAGGTGTGGGACAGCACCAGGAAGCGGAAGCCCACGTCGGCCTCCTTACGGAACTGCCCCGGCTCCATCAGCATATTCGCCAGGGTGGTGGACAGCGCCGCGTCGGCGTTGTGCGCGTTGCGTCGGGCCAGGCGGTAAGCCAGGTCGTCGCTTTTGCCGGCGGCGTATTGCTGCATGATTTGGCGCAGGTAGATGCTGTTGCAGGTCAGGGTATTGGCCAGCACTTTGTTCAGGCGCCGGCCTTGCCAGTCCGGCAGGAACAGGAACACGGTCAGGCCGGCAATCACGCTGCCGATCAAGGTGTCGAACAGGCGTGGCAGGAACAGCCCGTAGCCATCGCCCACCTGGTTGAAGCAGAACAGCACCATCAGGGTGATCGCCGCGGTGGCCAGGGTGTAGCGGGTGGTGCGGTTGATAAAGAACACCAGGCCCGCCGCGATGGCGAACATCGACTGCACCAAGGCACTGGGGAACAGGTCGAACAGCGCCCAGGCCACGGTGAGCCCGATGGCTGTGCCGATGATCCGCTGGCCGAGCTTGCGCCGGGTGGCGCCGTAGTTGGGCTGGCAGACGAACAGGGTGGTGAGGATGATCCAGTAGCCCTGGGAAGCGTGGATCGCATGCAGGGTGCCATAGCCGATGGTCAACGCCAGGGCCAGGCGCAAGGCGTGGCGGAACAGCAGCGAAGTCGGCGTGAGCTGGGTGCGCAGGCGCGTCCACATTTCCTTGAGGTTGCGTGGGGCGCGGTCAAGCAGGTTGCTGTCGCTGGCGTCGGCCAGGGCGTCCGGGTTGCTCGCGTCGCCCAGCAGGCGGTCGAGGGTCGACAGGTTGGCCGCCAGCGCACGCAAGGAACGCAGCAGGCCGCGCCAGGCCGGGTTGCTCTGGATGCGCAGGTGTTCCATGGAGGCGTTCAGGTCGCCCAAGGCTTCGGCGAAGCTGGCGTCATAGATGAACGGCTGGCGCAGTTGGATCGATTCGGCCAGGGCCTCGCAGGCCTTGCCTTGCTGGCGCAGCAGGCGCTGGCAGCGGAACAGCACATCGCTGTGGAAGAAGGCCTCGGCCAGGGCGTTGTAGGGATAGTGCGACGAGCTGGCGCGTTCGTGGATGTCCTGGGCCAGGAAATACAGCTTGAGGTAACGACTGACCTTGGAGCCCGGCCGGCCATTGCCGACGCGGTGCAGGATGATTTCCTTCGCCGCATTCAGCGCGGCCACCACCCGGCCGTTTTGCTGGGCCAGCTCCAGGCGGCGCGCCTCCACGTTCAACTGGCGGATCGGCTCGAACAGCGACGATTTGAGCTTGAGGTAATGCCCCAGTTCGCGAAACAACCGCGCCAGGCTCTGCTGCACCGGCTGGTTGGAAAACAGCACCTGCCACAGCACCGACAGCGCACCGTACCAGGCGGCGCCGGCCACCAGCAGCAGCGGTTCGTGCCAGAAGTCCGTGACGGCACCGCCGCGCTGGTCCACGCCGATCATGGTGTAGACCGACAGGATCAAGGTGGCCGACGCAATCGCGCCATAACGCTCACCGAGGGCGCCGAGCATGGTCAGGCCGAAACTCGCCAGGGCCAGGGCGACCGCGAAGGCCCAGGGGTAGGGGAACAACAGCTCCACCGACAGCGCGGCAATGCTGAAACACACCAGCGTCACCGCCAGGGCGTTGAGGCGGCCTTGCCAACTGTCGTCGGTCTCGGCCAGGGCACTGGCGATAATCCCCAGGAACAGCGGGATCAGCAGTGTCATTTCATCCTGATACCAGCACAGCGTCATGCTGCCGGTGAGGGCGATGAATACCCGAACGCTGTAACTGAATTTATCCAGTGCCCATAGGCGCCGCATGGACTGCTTGAACGAGGTCGATGACATGAAGGCTGGAGTCTTCCGGGACGATGCCGCTAAATTGAGCTATCAAGGACGCTGCGGCAAGGGTGGTGATCACATCACTGCACAAAATTTCTCCCGGGCACACTGAAAATCAAAATGTGGGAGGGGGCTTGCCCCACCTCCCACATTTTTACCGCGTTGTGTCAGACGTATTGCGCGGCGGCGTAGCCCGACGCCCAGGCCCACTGGAAGTTGAAGCCGCCGAGGTGGCCGGTCACATCCAGCACTTCGCCGATGAAGTACAAGCCCGGGCTTTTCAGCGATTCCATGGTCTTGGACGACACTTCCCGCGTATCCACGCCGCCCAGCGTCACTTCGGCGGTGCGATAACCTTCGGTGCCTGCCGGTACCAATTGCCAGCTCGCCAGTTTTTGCGCGATGTCGGCCAGTTCGGCGTGGGTGTACTGCTTCATCGGCTTGGACACGAACCAGGTTTCTGCCAGCAGGTTGGCCATCTTCTTGGTGAAGATTTCACCCAGCAGGGTTTTCAGCTCGCTGTTGGGACGCTCGGCTTGTTGCTGTTGCAGCCAGGCGTGGGCGTCGTGGTCGGGCAGCAGGTTGATCTCGACCGTGTCGCCGGACTCCCAATAGGAGGAAATCTGCAAAATCGCCGGCCCGCTCAGGCCGCGATGGGTAAACAGGAGGTTCTCGCGAAAGCTCTGGCCGTTGCAGCTGACCAGGCAATCGACCGACGTGCCGGATAACTCGCCGCACAGCTCCTTGAGCTGGTCGGTGATGGTGAACGGCACCAGCCCGGCGCGGGTCGGCAGCAGTTCGTGGCCGAATTGCCTGGCCACCTGGTAACCGAAGCCGGTCGCGCCGAGGGTCGGGATCGACAGGCCGCCGGTGGCGATCACCAGGGATTCGCAGCGCAGCTCGCCCAGGGTGGTCTGCAACTGGTAGCCGCTGTCGAGCTTGGCGATGGTTTCGATCGAGGTGTCCAGGTGCAGGCTCACGCCGGTCTGGATGCACTCGTCGAGCAGCATGCCGAGGATGTCGCTGGATTTGTTATCGCAGAACAACTGGCCGAGCTTCTTCTCGTGGTACGGCACGCCGTGCTTGGCCACCAGGCCGATGAAGTCCCATTGGGTGTAGCGGGCCAGGGCGGACTTGCAGAAGTGCGCGTTGTGCGAGAGGAAGTTCGCCGGTTCGGTGTACATATTGGTGAAGTTGCAGCGACCGCCGCCGGACATCAGGATCTTCTTGCCGGCCTTGTTCGCGTGGTCGATCAGCATCACCTTGCGCCCACGTCCGGCGGCGGTCAGAGCACACATCAAGCCTGCGGCGCCGGCGCCAATGATCACAACTTCGGTCGAGCGCAAAACGGTGTCCTCATCTATGAATCAGTACGATCCCTGTAGGAGCGAGCTTGCTCGCGAAAACCCCATAGACGACACGGGCTACCTGATAGCGCAGCGTGATCGTTGAGGTTTTTCGCGAGCAAGCTCGCTCCTACAAGGGTGGTGGGTTTTTTACAGGATCCGCACGCGCAGCGAGCGGCCTTTGATCTTGCCGTCGTTCAGGCGCTGCAGCGCCTGCTTGGCGACGCTGCGTTCCACGGCCACAAACGCCTGGAAATCGAAGATCGCGATCTTGCCGACCTGGGCCCCCGGAATACCGGCTTCACCGGTCAGTGCGCCGAGGATGTCGCCCGGACGGACCTTGTCTTTACGGCCGGCGGCGATGCACAGGGTGCTCATCTGCGGCAGCAGCGGGCCACCGCTCTGTGGCTTGAGGTTGTCCAGTTGGTCCCAGTTCAGCGGCGACTTCTGCAGTTGCTCGATGGCCTGGGCGCGGTGCGCTTCGGACGGCGCCACCAGGCTGATGGCGATCCCGGTCTCACCGGCACGGCCGGTGCGGCCGACGCGGTGGATGTGGATTTCCGAGTCGCGGGCCAGTTCGACGTTGATCACCATGTCCAGCGAATCGATGTCCAGGCCGCGGGCGGCGACGTCGGTGGCGACCAGTACCGAGGTGCTGCGGTTGGCGAACATCGCCAGCACCTGGTCGCGGTCACGCTGTTCCAGGTCGCCATGCAGGCCGACGGCGGAGATGCCTTTGGAGGTCAGGTGGTCGACGGTTTCCTGCACTTGCTGCTTGGTGAAGCAGAACGCCACGCACGAGGCCGGGCGGAAGTGCGCGAGGACTTTGGTGACGGCCTCCATGCGTTCTTCCGGCGAGATCTCGTAGAAACGCTGCTCGATCTGGTCGTCGGAGTGGAACGCTTCGGCCTTCACTTGCTGCGGCGCGCGCATGAATTTCGAGGCCAACTGCTTGATGCTCACCGGGTAGGTGGCCGAGAACAGCAGGGTCTGGCGGCGGGCCGGGGTCTTGCTGATGATGTCTTCGATGGCGTCGTAGAAACCCATGTCGAGCATGCGGTCGGCTTCGTCGAGGATCAGCGTGTTCAAGCCGTCGAGCACCAGCGAACCCTTGCGCAGGTGTTGCTGGATGCGGCCCGGGGTGCCGACGATGACGTGGGCGCCATGTTCCAGGGAGGCGATCTGCGGGCCGAGGGACACGCCGCCGCACAGGGTCAGCACCTTGATGTTGTCTTCGGCGCGGGCCAGGCGACGGATTTCCTTGGCCACCTGGTCGGCCAGCTCGCGGGTCGGGCACATCACCAGGGCCTGGCAGCCGAAGTAGCGCGGGTTGATCGGGTTCAGCAGGCCGATGCCGAACGCAGCCGTCTTGCCGCTGCCGGTCTTGGCCTGGGCAATCAGGTCCAGCCCCTTGAGGATCACCGGCAAGCTCTGCGCCTGGATCTGCGTCATCTCGGCATAACCCAGCGAGTCGAGGTTAGCCAGCATGGCGGCGGAGAGCGGCAACGTATTAAAAGCGGTGGCGATGGTGGTCACGGGACTGGCTCTGCAAAAACAAAATGTCGCGCAGTGTAGCAGTCCCGTGGGATTTTCCCTGCAAGTTCTCGACGAGACGCCTGCTAGTGTTCGATGTCGTGTTCGCGGCTGCCGATGCGTTTGCCGTCTTTTGGCGACAGTTGCAGGAAGATCGCCGCCGCCAGCATTGCCATGATGCCCACGGTGAGGAAGGTCAGCTGGAAGGCGCCGAGTACCGTGCTCACGCCGTCATTGCCCGATTCGGCGGTGAACCCGCCGAGCAGCGCACCGGCGCAGGCTACGCCGAGGCTCAGGGACAGTTGTGCCACCACCGACAGCAAGCTGTTGCCGCTGCTGGCCTGGGCATCGTCGAGGTCGATCAGGGTAACGGTGTTCATCGCGGTGAACTGCAAGGAGTTGATCGCCCCGAGTATCGCCAGCATGCCCAGCAGCAGCGGGTAGGGCGTCTGTTCGCTGACCAGGCCCATGCTCGCCAGCATCAGGCCCAAGGCCAGGGTGTTACCGGTCAGCACCACGCGGTAGCCCAGGCGTTCGATCAACGGCCGTGCAACCGACTTGGCCAGCATCGCCGCCGCCGCCAGGGGCAGCATGCTCATCCCGGCCTGGGACGGTGAATAGCCCAAGGCCACCTGCAACAGCAACGGCACCAGAAACGGCAAGGCGCCGCTGCCCAGGCGTGCGAACAGGTTGCCCAGGATGCCCACCGCAAAGGTACGGGTCTTGAACAGCGCCGGCGCAAACAGCGGGTTATCGATATGCCCGGCGCGCAGCCAATAGGCCGCCAGGCAGGCCAGCCCGCCGAACAGCAGCAACATCACCCGCAGGTGCGGCAGGTGCAATTCGCCCAGGCCTTCCATGGCGATGGTGATCAACACCATCGCCGCGCCGAACAGCAGGAAGCCGATGCCGTCGAACCGCGTGCGCTCGCTGCCGCGCAGGTCGGGGATCAGTTTCCACACGGCGTAGCAGCCGATCATGCCCACCGGCAGGTTGATCAGGAAGATCCAGTGCCAGGTCAGGTATTGCACCATCCAGCCGCCCATGGTCGGGCCGAGCAACGGACCGAGCAGGCCTGGGATGGTGATGAAGCCCATGATCCGCACCAGCTCGGAGCGCGGATAAGCGCGCAGCACCACCAGCCGGCCGACCGGCAGCATCAGCGCACCGCCCAGGCCCTGGACCACCCGCGCGCCGACGAGCATGGTCAGGCTGCTGGACAGCGCGCACAGCAGCGAGCCGATGCTGAACAGCATGATCGCGCCAAAGAAGATTTTCTTGGTGCCGAAGCGGTCGGCGATCCAGCCCGACGCCGGGATCAGCAAGGCGACGGTGAGCATGTAGGCGATCACCACCCCTTGCATGCGCAGCGGGTTTTCCGCGAGGTCCCGGGCCATCGCCGGCAGTGCCGTGTTGAGAATCGTCCCATCCAGCGATTGCATGAAGAAGGCAATCGCGACCACCCAGGGGAGCCAGCGGGCGGTCTTGGCATCGAGAGGGGCGCGATTTGGCATGGGATCCCTTTTGTTAGGAGGCTATGTGTCGGCGATTATGCGCCATTCGTCGCTCCTTTTCCCACTGAAGGTTCGTCTACATCCGACAACATCGCGTGCTCGCCCACCAGGAAGTCCAGCAGCGCGCGATGTACCGCCCGCGCCGCTTCGCGGGACTCCAGGTCGAGCAGATGCCCGGTATGTTCGGCGACGGCAAAGCTGCTGCGGCCTACGTAGTGCTGGAACAGTCGGGCCTCGGCGGCCGGGGTGTATTCGTCCAGCGTGCCGTTGAGGAAATGCACCGGTGTTTCGATCCGGCTGAGCTGTGGCAGGTAGTTGCCATCGCCCAGCGCCAGCACCTGATGGATATGAAAGCGCGCCTGGCGGTATTCGGTGGTGGCCATGTTCGACAGGTGCCGATGGTTATTGCGCTTGAGTCGCGGCGACAGGTATTTGCCCACGGTGTCGTTGAGCAAGTGGCCGACGGCGGATTTGTCGTCGGCTTCGATCAGCACGCGCACCCGCTCCACATAGTCGAGCATCGCCTGGTTGAGGTTCGGCGCCAGCGCCATCACCACCGAGCTTTCGATGGAGGGCGGGTTGTGTGCCAGGGTCAGCAGCGTGGAGATGCCGCCCCACGAGGCCGACACCAGGTGGTTGACCTGGAAGCGCTCCACCAGCGCCCGCAGGATTTGCACTTCGTCGTCCTTGGTCACCAGGTCCAGGTCGGTGTTGTGCTCGCGTGAATAGCCGGAGAACGGTAAATCGAACAGCAGCACATTGAAATGCTCGGCCAGGCATTTACTGGTGCGGGCGAAGGAGCGCGTGGTGGATAGCGCGCCATTGACCATCAGCACGGTTTTCTTTTGCGGATGGTGACCTAGTTGCTCAACATGAACGTTGTAGTGCTTGAACAGCTTTTCTATGACAAAACTTCCATGGTTCATGTCAATGCTCCAGCTTGCCTTTTCCCGGGCGAGGTCATGCATCACGTGCGGGCACGTGGGTTAGGTGGCGGGGTGCCACTAACCGTTATAACGGGGTTTTTTACAGGCGACAACCGGCCTTGGGCGGGCGGTGAGAGAGGTCTGATTTAGCTGTAGGACATGTCGAAACAAGATGTCTGAAATCAACACAAAACAATGTGGGAGGGGGCCCCCTCCCACAAGCAGACTACTGTCGGTCAGAGGGTCAGGGTCAGGCGCTTGACCAATGCCCCCGGCAACAGATTGGACGCGGTGTTGCGCTGGCTGTAGGTACTGGCCGACAGCAACAGTTCGCGCTCTGCGGTCAGCGCTTCGAGTTGTGAGCCGAGCAGGCTGTAGACGCTGTCATCGAAGCGCATGGTGCTGACCGGCGCCTTGATCTCGCCGTCTTCCACCCAGAACGTGGCGAACCGCGTCATGCCGGTCAGGCGCGCTGCCGGCAGGTCGGAATAGTTCAGGTACCACAGGTTGCTGATGTACAGCCCGGTGCCCAATTGCTTGAGGATATCGGCCTGGGCCAGGCTGCCCGCCGCCATCTGCAACGCGCTGGGGGATTCGTCGCTGCTGGCTCCGTTGGTGCTGAGGCCGTATTCGGCGGCGCTGCGCGAATTGACCAGTTGGCCGGCGCCCTGGCCGGCGTTGATCAGCGTGACGTCACTGCACGGGTAGCCTTCGCTGGAGAACGCCGGGCTCAGCGAGCCGCTGATGTGCTCATCCACCGTCACCAGCGTGCTCAACGCCTGCTCGCCGGCATACAGCCGCTGTAGCGAGCTGCTTTTGCTGGCGATGGCCTGGGCGGAAAAACCGCCCCAGGTGATGATGCTGATGATTTCTTCCAGGGCCGCCGGCGCCAGGTAGGCGCGGTACTCGCCGGGCGCCAGCTTGTGCAGTGGCCGTCCGAGGAATTCCAGCTGTTCGCGAGCCTGCTGGAAGCGGCGGGCGAACTCGGCGCTGTTCCATTCATTGCCGGCGTAACTGGCTTTGACCGCTTCGCCGTTGGCGTGGAACAGGCTGAAGTCGAAGTTGAAACTATTGGCCTGATGCCAGCCGAACGCGCCGTCCGAACTGGCGAAGCCACGGCTGATCGGGCCAGCGGCGTAGAAACCGACCAGATCGACGCCGTGTGCCGCCTGGCTGATGTCTTCCAGCACCTGGCCCAGCTCGGGCAGCGGCCGGGCCTGTTCGTTTTGGCTCTGCCACGCGTTGTGGTTCAGCAACAGGTACGGATCGTGTGGCAGCAACGGCAAGGTTTCGCGCAGTTGTTGCAGGCCAGCGGCGAGGCGCTGGCGGTCCAGCTCCGGCTCGCCGCCGAGGGTGATGCCGAGGTCGGCGTGGCGGCCATCGTTGATCAGTTTGAGGGTCAGGCTGGCCTGTTGCACCTGCCCGGCCTGACGCACCTTGGCGTGGTTGAAACGCACGAATTCGGACGATTCCGCGGCGTAGCCCAGGTGAAATTGTTCTTTGTCGGTGAGGGCCTGCTTGAGCCACTCCACCAATGCCTTGAAGTTGTTCATCAGGCGTCTCCCCCAAATACGTCGACATGGCTGAATACACAGGCGGGCGAGGCATGGCCGACGCGGATCACCTGGTTGGGCTCGCCTTTGCCGCAGTTCGGCGTGCCCAACACCTGGAAGGTGCTGGCGTCGCCCACGGCGCTGAGCTTGCGCCAGAACTGCGCGGAAATGGCGCGGTAGTTGGGGTTTTTCACCACGCCTTTGAGTTCGCCGTTTTCGATCAACTGGCCCCATTCGCAACCGAATTGGAATTTATTGCGCGCGTCGTCAATGGACCACGAACGGTTGGTCGACATCAGGATGCCGTGTTCGATGCCGCCGATCAGTTGCGCCAGGTTCTGGTCGCCGGCCTCGATGTTCAGGTTGGCCATGCGGTCGATCGGCGGGCGGTTCCAACTGCTGGCGCGGCTGTTGGCGACGCCGCTCATGCCTGCGCGAAATTGCGACAACGCCCCGCCCAGCGGCTTGAGCAGCAGCCCCTCGCGGATCAGGAATTGCTTGCTGGCCGGGGTGCCGTCGTCGTCGTGGCCGTAGCTGGCCAGTTGTTCGGGGATGTCCGGGTCGAAGGTCACGTTGAGCAGTTTGGAGCCGTATTGCAGGTGGCCGAAGTCGCTGGCCTTCACAAAACTGGTGCCGGCGTAATTGCGCTCGTCACCGAGGATGCGGTCGAGTTCCAGCGGATGGCCGATCGATTCGTGGATCTGCAGGATCATCTGGTCGGGCATCAACAGCAGGTCGCGCGGGCCCTGCGGCGTGTTCGGCGCCAGCAGCAGTTGCAGGGCTTCGTCGGCGATGCGCGGCGCGGCGCCGACCAGGCCGAAGCGCTCGATCACATCAAACCCGCCTTGCTGGCCGAAGTTGCTGCCGCCGAGGGTGCGCGACTGGCTGTCGTTGCCGTCGTAGGCCGTGACGTTGACGCCAGGGAACACAAAACGCTGGGCCTGGCGCAGTTCCGCGCCGGCGCTGTTGAGGTAGATCTGTTCGACGTGGCTCAGGCCGAGGCTGACTTCCCAGTTCACCAGGCGCTCGTCCCGGGGCACGGCTGCGGATTCAGCGCCGAGCAATTGGTAGCAGTCGCTCAAGGAGGGGAAGGCTTGCTCAAGGTGGGGCGACAGGTAATCGGCGACGTCGCTGGACACGTGTTGCTCGCGCAGGTCGAGCAGGGCGTGGGGTTTTATCAGGCGTGCTTGCTGTTCGGCACGCTCGAGCGCAGCTTGCAGGCCGGGCAGGGAAATATCGTGGGTCGCGGCGTAGGTTTCGACACCGTTGACGCGCACGGTGAGCATGGCGCCTTCGTCGTGGTTCAGGTGCGGCGGTGCGGCGACGTTCTTGCGCACCGACAGGTAGTGGCCGGATTCGCGCACGTAACGCAGGGAGAAAAACTCGGCGGTGGTGCGCAGGGCACTGAAATGCTTTTTGAGTGTGGCGTGGTGTTCGAACATGGGGCCTTCCTTGTGGGCGGCTCAGCGCGGGCAGACGAACAGAGTAGGCCTGGGCTGGGGAGCGGATCAAGGAGAGTGTAGGCGTAAGGTTTGCGGTGTTGGGTCGGGCCCTATCGGGGGCAAGCCCCCTCCCACATTTTGAATGTATTCACAAATCGAAGTGTGGGAGGGGGCTTGCCCCCGATAGGGCGACACGGTCTTCCAGTTACTGCGCAGTCGGCCCCACTTCACGCATCGGCTTGCCCCGCACTGGCGCATCGCCTGCCACGTAGTAGTCCGCGGTGCTGCGCGGCAGTGGCTTGCGGCCACGGATCTTGTCGGCGATTTTCTCGGCGATCATGATCGTCGGCGCGTTCAGGTTGCCGGTGGTGATGATCGGCATGATCGACGCATCGACCACCCGCAGGCCCTGCATGCCATGCACGCGGCCTTCGCCATCCACCACGGCCATCTCGTCGCTGCCCATCTTGCACGAGCAGGACGGGTGGAACGCGGTCTCGGCGTGTTCGCGGATGAACTGGTCGAGTTGCTCGTCGGTTTGCACCTCGATGCCCGGGCTGATTTCGCGGCCACGGAACGGGTCGAGCGCCGGCTGCTGCATGATTTCGCGGGTCAGACGGATGCCATCGCGAAATTCCTGCCAGTCCTGCTCGGTGGCCATGTAGTTGAAGAGAATGCTTGGGTAGTCCCGAGGGTTCTTCGACTTCAACTGCACGCGGCCACGGCTCGGCGAACGCATGGAGCCCATGTGCGCCTGGAAACCATGCTCTTTCACGCCGTTGCTGCCGTTGTAGTTAATCGCCACCGGCAGGAAGTGGTACTGGATGTTCGGCCAATCGAAGTCTTCCCGGGTACGGATAAAACCGCCCGCTTCGAACTGGTTGCTGGCGCCGATGCCGGTGCCGTTGAACAGCCACTCGGCACCGATGGCCGGTTGGTTGTACCAGAGCAGCGACGGGTACAGCGACACCGGTTGGGTGCAGGCATATTGCAGGTACAGCTCAAGGTGGTCCTGCAGGTTTTCGCCGACGCCGGGCAGGTCGTGGACCACTGGGATGTCGAGGCTTTCGAGCAGTTTGGCCGGGCCGACGCCGGAGCGTTGCAGCAGTTGCGGAGAGGCGATGGCGCCGCTGCACACCAGCACTTCTTTACGCGCACGGGCTTCGACGCGTTCTTCGGCGGCGCCGATCAGGTAACGCACGCCGACCGCACGCTTGCCTTCGAACAGCACTTTGTCGGTCAGGGCGTGGGTGACGATGGTCAGGGTGGAACGCTTTTTAGCCGTGTCCAGGTAACCGCGTGCGGTACTGGCGCGCCGGCCGTTTGGCGTGACGGTACGGTCCATCGGGCCGAAGCCTTCCTGCTGGTAGCCGTTCAAGTCTTCGGTACGCGGGTAACCGGCCTGTACGCCGGCTTCGACCATGGCGTGGAACAGCGGGTTGTTGCCGGCCTTGGGTGTGGTCACGCTGACCGGGCCGTCGCCGCCGTGGTAGTCGTTGGGGCCGATGTCGCGGGTTTCGGCTTTACGGAAATACGGCAGGCAGTCGAGGTAGGTCCAGTCTTCCAGGCCGGGCAGTTTCGACCAGTTGTCGTAGTCCATGGCGTTGCCACGGATGTAGCACATGCCGTTGATCAGCGAGGAACCGCCCAGGCCCTTGCCGCGCCCGCATTCCATGCGACGGCCGTCCATGTGCGGTTCTGGATCGGTCTCGTAGGCCCAGTTGTAGCGACGGCCCTGCAGCGGGAACGCCAGGGCGGCGGGCATCTGGGTGCGGAAGTCGAGACGGTAATCCGGGCCGCCGGCTTCCAGCAGCAGGACGGTGACGCCTTCGTCTTCGGTCAGACGGGTCGCCAGGGTGTTACCGGCGGAGCCGGCACCCACAATGATGTAGTCGTATTCTTGGGACATTGAATGCACCCTCTTTGAAGTGTGGTCAGGTCGGGCCTCATCGGGGGCAAGCCCCCTCCCACATTTGATCGGGTTTACACAGTCAAGGGTGGGAGGGGGCTTGCCCCCGATAGCGGCCTCACAGGCAACGCAAGGCTCAGGCTTTAGAACACCGAGGCGTAATCGCCCAACTCGACCTGTACCGATTTGATGCGGGTGAAGTTGTTCAGCGAGCTGATCCCGTTCTCACGGCCCACGCCCGACTGCTTGTAGCCACCGACCGGCATTTTCGCGTCGGACTCGCCCCAGGCATTGATCCAGCAGATGCCCGCTTCCAGTTGATGAATCACGCGGTGGGCGCGGTTCAGGTCCTTGGTCACCAGGCCGGCGGCGAGGCCGAAGTCGGTGTCGTTGGCGCGGCGGATCACTTCTTCTTCAGTCTCGTAGGTGAGGATGCTCATCACCGGGCCGAAGATTTCTTCACGGACGATGGTCATTTCGTCGGTGCAGTCGGTGAACACGGTCGGGGCAACAAAGGCGCCTTTGGCGAAGTCGCCGTCGGTCAGGCGGTCGCCGCCGCACAACACGCGAGCACCTTCGGCCTTGCCCTTGGCGATGTAGCCGAGCACGCTTTCCATGTGGGCGAAGCTGACCAGCGGGCCGAAGTTGGTGTTGTCGTCCTGCGGGTCGCCGATGCGGATGCGCGCAACACGTTCGGCGATCTTGGCTTCGAACGCGGCTTGCAGGTGCTTGGGCACGAACACGCGAGTACCGTTGGTGCAGACCTGACCGGAGCTGTAGAAGTTGGCCATCATCGCGATGTCGGCGGCGCGGTCCAGGTCGGCATCTTCGAACACGATCAGCGGCGATTTGCCGCCCAGTTCCATGGTCACTTCCTTGAGCGAAGAGCTGGAGGCGCTGGCCATGACTTTCTTGCCGGTGTCGGTGCCGCCGGTGAACGAGACTTTCTCGATGCGCGGGTGCTCGGTCAGCCAGGTGCCGACTTCGCGGCCGCTGCCGGTCAATACGTTGAACACACCGGCCGGAACGCCGGCTTCGGTGTAGATCTCCGCCAGTTTCAGGGTGGTCAGCGAGGTGACTTCGCTGGGTTTGAAGATCATCGCGTTACCGGCGGCCAGGGCCGGTGCGGATTTCCACAGGGCGATCTGGATCGGGTAGTTCCACGCGCCGATACCGGCGACCACGCCCAGCGGCTCGCGGCGGGTGTAGACGAACGAGGTGTCGCGCAGCGGGATCTGCTCGCCTTCGATGGCTGGCACCAGGCCCGCGTAATATTCCAGCACGTCGGCGCCGGTGACGATGTCGACGTACTTGGTTTCGGAGAAGGATTTACCGGTGTCCAGGGTTTCCAGGGCGGCCAGTTCGTCATTGCGCTCGCGCAGGATGTCGACGGCACGACGCAGGATGCGCGAACGCTCCATGGCGGTCATGGCGGCCCAGATTTTCTGGCCTTTTTCAGCGCTGACCACGGCACGTTCAACGTCATCGAACGTTGCGCGTTGCACTTGGGCGAGAACTTCACCGTTAGCCGGGTTGATGGCTTCGAAGGTGGCATCGCTGCCAGCGTCGCTGTAGCCGCCGTCAATGTAGAGTTTTTGCAGGTCGAAACGGGCCATAAAGTCCTCGCAAGTGCATAAGTGGTTGGCGTTAACCACTGAGGGGTGGCCAATAAGAGTCTGGCAACACCGATCAGTGGAGGTTCAGGGGTTGAGCGGTTATGTGTGCTCTAACTCACCTGCTTGGCCAATTGGAAATCCATGTATTCGTAAGCGATCCGTTGCGCCTGCGCCGTGTCGAATTCATCTCCCGACAGGGCGCCGCGCAACCACAAACCGTCGATCAAGGCCGCCAGGCCTCGGGCTGCGCTGCGTGCATCCGGCAGCGGCAACACGCGGCGGAACTGGCAGCACAGGTTGGAATACAGGCGGTGATCGTTGATCCGCTGCAACCTGTGCAAAGACGGGTGGTGCATGCTGGTCGCCCAGAAGGCCAACCAGGTTTTCATTGCCGGGCCGTTGACCTGGCTGGCGTCGAAGTTGCCGCCGATGATCACTTGGAGGTGCGCCCGTGGCGTGTCCTCCGTCAACGCTTGTCGCCGCTCGTGGACGTTCTCGATCAGCACATTCATCAAGTACCGCATTGTGGCCGCGATCAGGCCGTTCTTGTCCTTGAAGTAGTGACTGATGATGCCGTTCGAAACGCCGGCCAAACGGGCGATCAGCGCAATGCTGGCATCTCCCATTCCGACTTGATCGATGGCCGTCAGCGTGGCTTCGATCAGTTGTTGGCGGCGTATGGGTTGCATACCGACCTTGGGCATGGAGTACCTCTCCTCAGGCCTGCCGGCGGGCGATGACGTCCGTCGACTCGATGGCCAGTCTATTTTGTTTTGATTGAACGTTCAATCAACAAAGAATAAGCTCTGCGACAAATGGTCGCTGCCTGCCGGTATTTCCTACAGGTAGGTGGCGACATCTGACACCTGTGAAAACCCTTGAAACAGGCCATTTCAGAGCCTGAACACCGCTTCGGCGGGCTCAAGAATTTTCGGGGTGTCTTTATAACACCCGTCCGTCGACTGCCGAAAAATCGATGAGCACGGGATCACCGCTGCCTTGTGTTTCTCTCTCGCACTGCCTGGAGCATCTGCGCCATGAGTTCTGCCTCTCTAATAAAAACCCCACCGGAAAAGGTGCGGGTCAACGGTTGGGTGTTCTACACCTCCACCGCACTGATTCTGTTGCTGACCGCCATTTTGATCATCGCCCCGCAAGAGGCCGGCCGGATGCTCGGCGTGGCGCAGGCGTGGTTATCGAAAAGCTTCGGCTGGTACTACATGCTGGTGATCGCGGCCTACCTGGTGTTCGTGGTCGGCCTGGCGTTTTCGTCCTACGGCAAGTTGAAACTGGGCAGCAAGGACGACACCCCGGACTTCAGCTACGGCGCCTGGGCCGGCATGCTGTTTTCGTCGGGTATTGGCATCTCGTTGCTGTATTTCGGCGCATCGGAGCCGTTGGACCATTACTTCAACCCGCCCGAAGGCGCGGCCGCCAGCAACGGCGCGGCGCGCCAGGCGCTGCAATTGACCTTCCTGCACTGGGGCCTGCACGGCTGGGCGATCTATGCGCTGGTCGGCCTGGCCGTGGCGTACTTCGCGTACCGCCATAACCAGCCACTGGCCCTGCGCTCGGCGTTGTACCCGCTGGTGGGCGAGCGTTGGGTCAAAGGCGCGGCCGGCCATGCGGTGGACGGGTTCGGCATGTTCGTGACCCTGCTGGGCCTGGTGACCAACCTCGGTATCGGCGCGATGCAGGTGTCGTCCGGCCTGGAAAACCTGTTTGGCATGCAGCACAGCAACACCAACCTGCTGATCGTGATCATCGTGATGAGCACTGTGGCGACCATTGCCGCCGTGTCGGGGGTGGAGAACGGCATTCGTCGCCTGTCCAACCTCAACATCGTGTTGTTCAGCGGTTTGCTGATCTTCGTGCTGTTGTTCGGCCCGACCCTGCACCTGCTCAACGGCCTGGTGCAGAACACTGGCGACTACCTCAACGGCATCCTCCTGAAAACCTTCGACCTGTATGTGTACGAAGGCGACGCCGACAAGACCGAACGCTGGATGGGCCTGTGGACCCTGTTCTACTGGGCCTGGTGGATTTCCTGGGCGCCGTTCGTGGGCATGTTCATCGCACGGATTTCCCGGGGCCGCACAGTGCGTGAACTGGTGGCCGGCGTGCTGCTGATCCCGCTGGGCTTCACCCTGGCCTGGTTGTCGATCTTCGGTAACTCGGCGCTGGACCTGGTGTTGAACCAGGGCGCGGTGGCGTTGGGCAAGACGGCGCTGGAACAACCGTCGATGGCCATCTACCAATTGCTGGAGCATTACCCTGCGTCGAAAATCGTCATCGGCGTGTCGATCTTTGTCGGCTTCGTGCTGTTCCTGACCCCGGCGGACTCCGGCGCGGTGATGATGGCCAACCTGTCCTGCAAAGGCGGCAACGTGGACGAAGACGCGCCGCACTGGCTGCGGATCTTCTGGTCGGCGGTGATCACCCTGGTGACCATCGGCCTGCTGTTTGCGGGTAACTTCGAAGCCATGCAAACCATGGTGGTGCTGGCGGGGCTGCCGTTCTCGGTGGTGCTGATTGTCTTTATGTTCGGTTTGCACAAGGCGATGCGCCAGGACATGGCGACGGAACTGGAGCAGGCGCAATTGGCCGAGCGTGGCCGTCGTGGTTTCAGCGAGCGCTTGACCGCCCTGGACCTGCAACCGAGCCAGGCCACGGTGCAGCGCTTTATGGACAAGCACGTCACGCCGGCACTGGAAGACGCGACGAAAGCGTTGCGCGACCAGGGGCTGGAGGTGCAGACCCTGTTGGGCAAATCCAAGCGTTGCATCGGCGTGCGTATCGAGATGGAAGAGGGCAACCCGTTTGTCTACGAAGTGAGCCTGGACGGCTACGCGGTGGCGTCGGACGAACTGCCCGAGGCGGAGCGCGCCCGTTACTACCGGGCCGAGGTGTACCTGCACAACGGGCCTCAGGAGTACGACCTGATGGGCTTCGCCCAGGAGCAGATCACCCGGGACGTGCTCGATCAGTTTGAAAGCCATCGGCAGCTCCTTGGCCGTGTCTATAGCTGATGGTTGAAGCCTGGTGGTGTCCCCACTGACACCACTGGGGCAAAAAATGTGGGAGGGGGCTTGCCCCCGATTGCAGTGTGTCAGTCAGCTCGTCTGTTACTGATACACCGCTATCGGGGGCAAGCCCCCTCCCACATTTTGACCCTGTTTCTCCAATGGGTTATGCGGTGTTTGTTAGCCCAGGTTCTTGCCCAGCAGGGCATGGTAGAGCTCGCTGTCGCCAAGGATCCCCACCACCTGGTTGTTGTCGTGCAATACCAACTTGTTGCCCGTCTGGTAGCGGATCTGCAGCGCATCGCGCATGCCGATATTCGAGTCCACCAGTGTCGGCAGGCGGCCCAGGCCTTCCACGGGTTGCCCCGGTGCCCAGTTCTGCAGGTTCATCACCGCGCCATTCTGGCGTGCGCCCCGGATGGTGTTGCCTTCGGCCAGGTCGAGCCACGAGTCGCCGCCCGGATCGAGGCACACCGAGCCGTTGATGCGTTTGCAGTTGTCCAGCGTCCGCATCAGGCTGCGCCCGCACAGCACGTTCAGCGGGTTGGTATGTGCGACGAAGGTACGCACATAATCGTCCGCCGGGTTCAGCACGATTTCTTCCGGCACGCTGTACTGGATGATCTTGCCGTCTTTCATGATCGCGATGCGGCTGCCGAGCTTGAGGGCTTCGTCGAGGTCGTGGCTGACGAACACGATGGTCTTGCTCAGCTTGCTTTGCAGCTCCAGCAACTCGTCCTGCAGGCCTTGGCGGATCAGCGGGTCGAGGGCGGAGAAGGGTTCGTCCATCAGCAGGATGTCGGCGTCCATCGCCAACGCCCGCGCCAGGCCGACGCGCTGCTGCATGCCGCCGGAGAGTTCGTCCGGCTTCTTGTTACGCCATTGGCTCAGGCCCACCAGTTCGAGCTTTTCGTCCACCAGCTTGCGCCGGTCTTTCTCCGGGCGGCCCTGCATTTCGAGGCCGAAGCTGATGTTCTCGCGCACGGTCAGCCAGGGCATCAGGGCGAACTTCTGGAACACCATGGCGATGCGTTTGGTACGCATCATTTTCAGCTCGGCCGGGGTGCAGGAGGCGATGTCGATCTGGCGCCCTTCATGCTCGACGAACAACTGGCCACGGCTGACGGTGTTGAGGCCGTTGATGCAGCGCAGCAGGCTCGACTTGCCGGAGCCCGACAGGCCCATCAGCACACAGATCTCGCCTTTTTCCACATCCAGGCTGGCTTTTTCAACGCCGACGATCTGGCCGGTCTTTTTCAGGATCTCGTTACGGCTCATGCCCTGGTCCAGCAGCTTGAGCGCTTCGCGTGGGTCTTTGGAGAAGATCACGTCGACATTGTCGAATCGGATAATGCTCATGCATCACCCCCTACTTTGGCGTCGGGTTGTTTGCAGATGCGGTCGAGCATGATGGCCAGCAGCACGATCGCCAGGCCGGCTTCAAAGCCCAGGGCGATGTCGGCGGTGTTCAGTGCGTTGACCACCGGCTTGCCGAGGCCGTCGGCACCCACCAGGGCGGCGATCACCACCATCGACAGCGACAGCATGATGCATTGGGTAATGCCGGCAGCAATGCTCGGCATGGCGTGGGGCAGTTCAATGCGCGAGAGCAATTGACGGCGCGAGCAGCCGAAGGCTTTGCCGGCGTCCATCAACTCTTGCGGTACATCACGGATACCCAGGTAGGTCAGGCGGATCGGCGCGGCAATCGCGAACACCACCGTGGAAATCAACCCGGGCACCACACCCAGCCCGAAGAGGGTCAGGGTAGGGATGAGGTAGACGAAGGTCGGTACGGTCTGCATCAGATCGAGCACCGGCCGCATCAGGGTGTAGAACATCGGTTTGTGCGCGGCAACAATGCCCAGCGGCACGCCGATGACCACGCAGACCAGGGTGGCGAACAGCACCTGCGCGAGGGTCTCCATGGTTTCCTGCCAGTACCCCAGGTTGAGGATCAGCAGGAAGGAGGCGATGACAAAAACAGTCAGGCCCCATTTACGTTGAATGAAGTGAGCCAGCAGCGCAATCAGACCGATCAATGCCAGCGGATTGAACCAGGTCAGCGCGAACGTCACGCCGTGGATCATCGTTTCCAGGGTCGATGCGATTGCGTCGAAGTAGTTGGCACCGTGTTGGGTCAACCATTCGACGAAGGCAGCGATGTACTGGCCTAGTGGGATTTTCTGTTCAGTCAGCATGGTAGTGAATGTCCACATGCGAAGGGGAAAACATCCCGGACCAGCGCACCAGCCCGGGGTCAGCAGGGATTACTTGGCGAGGTAAGCTTTGACGGCCTCCAGACCTGGTTTGCCATCGACGGTGGTGACACCGGCAAGCCAGGTATCGAGCACTTGCGGGTTCTTCTTCAGCCAGGCCTTGGCCGCGGCGTCGGGTTTCATCTTGTCGTCCAGGACGTTACCCATCAGGGTGCTTTCCATGTTCAGGGTGAACGACAGGTTTTTCAGCAACTGACCGACGTTGCTGCATTCCTGGGTGTAGCCCTTGCGCACGTTGGTGTAGATGGTGGCCTGGCCGTAGTTGGGACCGAACGAGTCGTCACCCCCGGTCAGGTACTTCATCTTGAAGCGGGTGTTCATCGGGTGCGGTTCCCAGCCGAGGAACACGATGGCCTTGCCGCGCTTGGTGGCGCGTTCGACCTGCGACAGCATCCCGGCTTCGCTGGACTCGACGACTTTGAAACCGGCCGACTTCAAGCCGAACGCGTCCTTGTCGATCAGGGTTTGAATGGTGCGGTTGCCGTCGTTGCCGGGTTCGATGCCGTAGATTTTGCCTTCCAGCTCATCCTTGAATTTGGCGATATCGGCGAAGTCTTTCAGGCCTTTGTCATACAGCGCCTCGGGAACGGCCAGGGTGTACTTGGCGTTTTCCAGGTTGGCGCGCACGGTTTCCACGGTGCCGGCATCACGGTATGCCTTGATGTCGTTTTCCATGGTCGGCATCCAGTTGCCGAGGAAGATGTCCATGTTCTTGCCGTCGGCCAGGGACTTGTAGGTCACCGGCACCGAAATCATCGTGGTGCGCGGCTTGTAGCCGAGGCCCTTGAGGATTTCGCTGGTGGTCGCGGTCGTGACGGTGATGTCGGTCCAGCCGACATCGGAGAAGTTGACGGTCTGACATTGTGCCGGTTCTGCAGCGTGCGCCAGGACTGGCAGACTCAGCATGGCGGCCAACAACAACGAGGGTGAACCTTTCATGGGGCTAGACTCCTGTGTACTTTCTGGCGGCATTCGCCGCGCTTTATAAGTGTTGCGGTTGGAACGTGCTTTGAGGCGGCGGCACGGTGCCTTGCCAACGAGTCGAGACTGATCATGTACCAGTGAAAATCTGACGCCTACAGGGGGCGTCGTATCCAGTACAGGCAGGGTCGCATCCAGTGTCGGTGACGTCGTTTACAGATTTTTCCTAAGGAAAAACCGCTGTTTTTACCCATCTGCACCGCTAAAAACGCCCAAAACAGGCCCTTGCTCGTGAGCGACGCTGATGAGCATGGTTGCGTCGGTGTGAGACGCCGTGATGGCAGATAAAAGCCTGATGATGCCGCCATCTGGGCGATCTGAGCGTAGCACCTCGTTCAAGCCTGGCCTGTGCTTATCGAGGAGTTCCACGGCAATGGCTATCAGTGTTTTCGACCTGTTCAAGATCGGCATCGGGCCTTCGAGTTCTCACACCGTCGGCCCCATGCGCGCCGCAGCGTTGTTCGTTCAACGGTTGCGTGAACGTGAATGGTTGGAACAGGTGCGGCGCGTCGAAGTTCAGCTCTACGGCTCATTGTCGGCCACCGGCATCGGCCACGGCAGCGACACCGCAACCATCATGGGCCTGATGGGCGAGTGGCCGGACGCAATCGATCCGGCGCAGATCGGCCTGCGTATCCACACCCTGCGCGAGACCGACACGCTGCTGTTGGACGGGCGTTTACCGGTGCCTTTCGTGTGGACGCGGGACATGCGCCTGCTCGACGAAAACCTACCGTTCCACCCCAATGCCATGACCCTAGTGGTGTTCGGTGCTGACGGCGAGTTGCACCGCGACACCTACTACTCCGTCGGCGGCGGCTTTGTGGTGGATGAAGCCCAGGCGCAAAGCGGCGTGGCGGATATGGACCGCAGCGCATTGCCCTATGAATTCTCCAGCGCGGTGGAGCTGCTGCAACTGTGCAAGAGCCATAACCTGCGCGTCGCCGAGCTGATGCTGGCCAACGAAAAAGTCTGGCGCTCCGAAGATGAAATCCGCAGCGGCCTGATGACGCTCTGGCGCGCCATGCAGGCGTGCGTCGAGCAGGGCCTCAAGCACGAAGGCATCCTGCCCGGCGGCCTGAATGTGCGCCGTCGCGCCGCCAAGTTGCACCGCAGTTTGCTGGAGTTGAGCAAGCCCAACGTGATCGGCTCGACCTTGAGCGCGATGGAGTGGGTCAACCTGTTCGCCCTCGCGGTCAACGAAGAAAACGCCGCCGGCGGGCGCATGGTCACCGCGCCGACCAATGGCGCGGCGGGGATCATCCCGGCGGTGCTGCACTACTTTATGAAGTTCAGCGACGACGTCACCGAAGCCAACGTGGTCGACTACCTGCTCAGCGCGGCGGCGGTGGGCATTCTGTGCAAGAAGAACGCCTCGATCTCCGGCGCCGAAGTCGGCTGCCAGGGCGAGGTCGGCTCAGCCTGCGCCATGGCGGCGGCGGGGTTGGCGGAGATCCTCGGCGCCACCCCGGAGCAACTGTGCAACGCTGCCGAAATTGGCCTGGAACACAACCTCGGCCTGACCTGCGACCCAGTGGGCGGCCTGGTGCAAGTGCCGTGTATCGAGCGCAACGCGATTGCCGCGGTGAAGGCGATCAACGCCGCGCAGATGGCCCTGCGCGGCGACGGCCAGCACTTTATCTCCCTCGACCGGGTGATCCGCACCATGCGCGATACGGGGGCGGACATGCATGACAAGTACAAAGAGACGTCGCGGGGTGGGTTGGCGGTCAGTGCGGTTGAGTGTTGAGACCGCGTCGCCGCTATCGGGGGCAAGCCCCCTCCCACAGGGGAACGCATTTCAGATGTGGGAGGGGCGGTGCGACGATTCGACTTGCCCCCGATAGCGCCAGTCCAAACAACCCTGCTCATAAAGTGAACACCAAAACCAAAAGCGCCACCTTTTAGCGCGTCGCAAACAGATAAGTAGCCCCCAAACGATTTCCCCTCCGACCACCCGTCACCCGTGCCTGCGGTGACAGACGCTTGCTTCGCCCTCAAAGCGCCTACCCACAAGTGCTACCGATCTGCTCACAGCCCTTGAATGGGGCCGCTTGCGCCGCCGATTCGGGGCATATTCCGCACTTCGTACAGGGGCTTGTCTAGACACATCAAGAGGTCGTTTTCAGGAGTTATTGAATGGCCATTCAAATTTAGGCATGGCAATTGCTCTATCAACTCAACGCCTCTCTCTGCATCAGAGACGAGCGCAATAACAAGAGCCTCGCCTGAGGCCATCACCCGCTTTGTGTGAGGAGATACCGCGATGACGTCGTTCAACTCCGGGGCCCAACCCCAGAACCGTGCGCCTCAATCCATCGGCTTTCTGCTGCTGGACAATTTCACGCTGATTTCCCTGGCTTCAGCAGTGGAACCGCTGCGCATGGCCAACCAGTTGTCCGGGCGCGAGTTGTATCGCTGGACAACCCTGAGTGTCGACGGCAACCAGGTGTGGGCCAGCGACGGTCTGCAAATCACCCCCGATGCCGCCATGCACAAAGCCCCGGCCCTGGACACCGTCATCGTGTGCGGCGGCGTGGGTATCCAGCGCACCGTCACCCGTGAACATGTGTCGTGGCTGCAAAGCCAGGCGCGTCAGTCCCGTCGCCTCGGCGCGGTATGTACCGGCAGTTGGGCCCTGGCCTGCGCCGGGCTGCTCGATGGATTCGATTGCAGCGTGCACTGGGAATGCCTGGCGTCGATGCAGGAAGCCTTCCCGCGCGTGTCGATGAGCACCCGCCTGTTCACCCTCGACCGCAACCGCTTCACCAGCTCCGGCGGCACCGCGCCGCTGGACATGATGCTGCACCTGATCAGCCGCGACCACGGCCGTGAACTGTCGGCGGCGATCTCCGAGATGTTCGTGTACGAGCGCATCCGCAATGAACAGGATCACCAGCGTGTGCCGCTCAAGCACATGCTCGGCACCAACCAGCCGAAGTTGCAGGAAATCGTCGCGCTGATGGAAGCCAACCTCGAAGAACCGATCGACCTGGATGAGCTGGCGGTGTACGTCGCCGTGTCGCGGCGCCAGCTGGAGCGGCTGTTCCAGAAATACCTGCACTGCTCGCCGTCGCGCTACTACCTCAAGCTGCGCCTGATTCGCGCACGGCAGTTGCTCAAGCAAACGCCGATGTCGATCATCGAAGTGGCGTCGGTGTGCGGGTTCGTGTCCACGCCACACTTCTCCAAGTGCTACCGCGAATACTTCGGTATTCCGCCACGGGATGAGCGCGTCGGTTCCAACACCACCCAGCAGGTGGCGATGATGCCGATTCCGCCGGCGTTGGTGTTGTCCCCGTTGTCGGGGCCGATGTCGGCGTTGAGCCAGGCGCGCAATGAGTCGACGTTTGCCAGTGTGAGGCTCTAGACCGAGTCGCCTGCATCGGGGGCAAGCCCCCTCCCACATTTGACTGTATTCACAATTCGAGTGTGGGAGGGGGCTTGCCCCCGATAGCGGTCTGTCAGACGCCGGAGTTCTGTTTGAACTGCATCAGCGCCGGCAATAACTGCCTGTCGATCGCCTGCCGCACCGCCGGCAGAATCGTCGCACTGCCGCTGTACATCTGCTCGACCATGCCCTTGAGCGCCTTGGCCCGCGCTTCGCTCAAACCGCGTACCGCACATTCACAGGCCTGCTCGGCGCTGGCGCCGCTGGACACCTCGAAACCGAGCGAGCGCAGTTTGCTCAGCAGGTCATCCTGGTCAATCAAATCCGCATGCATCATGACGTTTATCCTGGTGAAGGGAGCGGGGGGATCGATTTGGATTCTGGTAGCCGACCAGGCGGTCGGCAAGGGCAGAATGCATGAATGGCTCGGATGGCTATGAACAGGTCGTTTTCGGGCCATTTGGCGCGGGCAGGCCAATGACGCGGCCGAGGAGGGCGGGAGTGGGCAGGTCGACTTGCGTGGCGCGGATGGCCGCGAGGCGTTCCAGTGTCGCCTCGGTGAACGGCGTCGAGCGCGGCCCGGCGAGGTCGACGTGCAGCAGCATCTGTTCGTTGCCCGCCAGTTCCTTGTCGTCGCTCACCAGGTGCAGGCTGTGATAGAGGTGCAGGCGCTTGGCATCGTGGGCGATCAGTTGGGTCCGCACCTCCACGTCGGCGCCGAGTTTCACTTCGTGCAGGTAGTTCAGGTGCAGCTCCAGGGTGAACAGCGAATGGCCGCTGGCGGCGCGGTTTTCGCTGTCCAGGCCGAGGGTGTCCATCAGCGCGTCGGTGGCGTAGCTGAAGATCAGCAGGTAGAACGCGTCGCGCAGGTGGCCGTTGTAGTCGACCCAGTCGGGGTGGACCTGGGTGGTGTAGGTGGTCAGTGCCGGCATGCTGGGGGTTTCCTTATTCGGCGAAGGTCATGCCGTGCTTGGCTTTAGTGGTCTTCACCGCTTCCAGCACCGCCAACAGACAATCATCACGGTAGCGCTCCAGCGCCGAAATGCTGTGGTTACCCAACTGCTCGCGGGTGCCGTCGACCACATCGTCGATCAACTTGTCGGTCAGCTCCGGCGCCGGCAGGTGGGTCCACGGCAACTGCAACGCCGGGCCGAACTGTGCCATGAAGTGCCGCATCCCGGCATCGCCGCCGGCCAGGGTGTAGGTCAGGAACGTGCCCATGAACGACCAGCGCAAGCCGGCGCCAAAACGGATTGCGTCGTCGATCTCGCCGGTAGTGGCAACGCCATCGTTGACCAGGTGCAGCGCCTCACGCCACAGGGCTTCGAGCAGGCGGTCGGCGATAAAACCGGGGACTTCCTTACGCACATGCAACGGGCGCATGCCGAGGGATTCATACACCTGGATTGCCGCCTGGATCGCCTCGGGCGCGGTGTGTTTGCCGCCCACCACTTCCACCAGCGGCAGCAGGTACACCGGGTTGAACGGGTGACCGACGACGCAGCGTTCAGGGTGGGTCGAGCCTTCATAGAATTCGCTGGGCAACAGGCCCGAGGTACTGGAGCCGATCAACGCATTCGGCTTGGCGGCCGCGCTGATCTTGCTGTGCAGCTCCAGTTTCAGCTCCAGGCGTTCCGGGGCGCTTTCCTGGATGAAGTCGGCGTCTTTCACGCACGCCTCGATCGTGGCGACAAAACGCAGGCGGTCCTGCGATGCGCCGGGAGCCAGGCCTTGTTTCTCCAGTGCGCCCCAGGCATTGGCGACGCGTTGACGCAGCGCGGCTTCGGCACCGGGCGCCGGGTCCCAGGCCACCACATCGAGGCCGTGGGCCAGGGCGCGGGACACCCAACCGCTGCCGATCACACCGCTGCCGAGGGCGGCGAAGGTTTTGATATCTGTAATAAAACGCATGGCGACATTCCTGAATAAGGTGATGTTCCCCTGTGGGAGGGGGCAAGCCCCCTCCCACAGGTTTTGATCCGGTTTGGGCAGGGGGGTTAGCTGCGTTTTTTGAGGCCCATTTTCAGGCGCCCTTCGGCCGGGGTCATGACCCGCGCGCCCAGGCGGCTGAGGATTTCACTGGCGCGTTCCACCAGTTGACCGTTGGTGGCCAGCACGCCTTTGTCCAGCCACAGGTTGTCTTCCAGCCCGACCCGCACGTTGCCGCCGAGCAGCACCGCCTGCGCCGCCATCGGCATTTGCATGCGGCCGATGCCGAAGCCGGCCCACACCGCGTCGGCAGGCAGGTTGTCGACCATGGCTTTCATGGTGGTGGTGTCGGCCGGCGCGCCCCACGGGATGCCCAGGCACAGTTGGAACAGCGGGTCGTCGAGCAGGCCTTCCTTGATCATCTGCTTGGCGAACCACAGGTGGCCGGTGTCGAAGATTTCCAGCTCGGCTTTTACGCCCAGTGCCTGAATGCGTTTGGCGCCGGCCCGCAGTTGCGCCGGGGTGGACACGTAAATGGTGTCACCATCGCCGAAGTTCAGCGTGCCGCAGTCCAGCGTGCAGATTTCCGGCAACAGCGCTTCCACATGGGCCAGGCGCGTCAGCGGGCCGACCAGGTCGGTGTTGGGGCCGAATGCCATGGGCGTCTCGCCGCCGCCGATCTCCAGGTCGCCGCCCATGCCGGCGGTGAGGTTGACGATGATGTCGATGTCGGCCTCACGGATACGCTCCATCACTTCGCGGTACAAGGCGACGTCGCGGCTGAACTTGCCGGTCTCGGGGTTGCGCACATGGCAGTGAACGACAGTGGCGCCGGCCTTGGCGGCTTCCACGGCGGCGGCAGCGATTTGTTTGGGGGTGACCGGTACATGGGGGCTTCTGGCGCTCGTGTCGCCAGCACCGGTGAGTGCGCAGGTGATGATGACGTCGTGGTTCATGGGGCAGGTTCCTTACAGGCGTGATTTCAAGGCGTAGCGAGGCCGTTCGCGGTCAGGCACGACCGCGAAACGGTGCGTCGAATACCGTTATTTGCTGGTCAGTTGCAGGTTGGCGGCGGCGGGTTTGCCGTCGAAGGTGGTCACGCCTTCGAGCCAGCGCGCCTGGTCTTGCGGGTGATCCTTGAGCCACTGCTTGGCGGACTCGAAGGCGTCCTTGTGTTCCAGCAACGGCTGCATCATTCGGCTCTCGTCGGCGGCGGTGAAGGTCAGGTTGGTCAGCAGCTTGTGGACGTTGGGGCACTGCTCGGCGTAGGTCGGCGAGGTGACGCTCCACACGGTGGCCATGCCTTCGTTCGGGCCCAGGGCGTCTTCGCTGCCGGTGAGGTAGGTCATCGCGATGTTGACGTTCATCGGGTGCGGCGCCCAGCCGAAGAACACCACGGCTTCCTTGCGACGCACCGCGCGGTCGACGGCGGCGAGCATGCCCGCTTCGCTGGACTCCACCAGCTGGAATTTGCCCAGGCCGAACTGGTTCTTGGCGATCATCGCCTTGATCTGGGTGTTGGCGCCCGAGCCCGGCTCGATGCCGTAGAGCTTGCCGCCCAGTTCTTTCTCGAACCTGGCGATGTCGGCGAAGGTTTTCAGGCCTTTGTCGGCCAGATAAGTCGGCACCGCCAGGGTCGCGCGCGCGTCTTCCAGGCTCGGTTTATCGAGGACCTTGACCTGCTTGGCGTCGACGAACGGGGCGATGGTCTGGGTCATCAGCGGGTTCCAGTAGCCGAGGAACAAGTCCAGGCGCTGGTCGCGGATGCCGGCGAAGATGATTTGCTGGGACGCGCTGGTCTGTTTGGTCTTGTAGCCGAGGCCATCGAGCAACACTTGGGTCATGGCGCTGGTGGCGATCACGTCGGTCCAGTTCACCACGCCCATACGCACGTTCTGGCAGGATGGCGCGTCGGCCGCGAAGACGCTGGTACTCAAGATGGCGCTGGCGCTGAAGGCGAGCACGCAGCGGCTGATCAGTCGGTTCATGGTGGTTCCCTCGGCAGGTCGTTATTGTGGGGGCCGGCGTCTTTGTGCGCCGTGGGGTCACGTTACGCAGCTTGAGGGGCGACAAAACGCACGGCGGCGACCCGCTCTTGCACTGCAGCGACCTGTGCTCTTGAATGGGCCGTTGAACTGGCGTATCACAGTGACCACGCTGCCGGTCCTACGAGAGCGCACCATGTCCCAGGATTTCTACTTTCTGCTGATGCCGGGGTTCTCGGCCATCGGCTTTATCTCCGCGCTCGAACCGCTGCGCGTGGCCAACCGCTTTCGTGGCGAGTTGTACCGCTGGCATGTGTTGAGCGCGGACGGCGGCGCGGTGCTGGCGAGCAATGGCATGTCGGTCAACGCCGACGCGGCGCTGGAGCCGCTGAAAAAAGGCGCGACGCTGATGGTGGTCGCCGGTTTCGAACCGCTTGAATTCGCCACCCCGGCCCTCGAACATTGGCTGCGCCGCCTCGACCATGATGGTGTGACCCTCGGCGCCATCGACACCGGCGCCTGCATCCTGGCCGAGGCCGGGCTGCTCGACGGCCACCGCCTGACCCTGCACTGGGAAGCCATCGACGCCTTCAAGGAAGCCTATCCGCACCTGAGCGTGACCCAGGAACTGTTCGAGATCGACCGCCGCCGCATCACCTGCGCCGGCGGCACCGCTTCCATCGACCTGATGCTCGACCTGATCGCCCAGGCCCACGGCCCCGACCTGGCGATCCAGGTCTCCGAGCAATTCGTGCTCGGGCGCATCCGCCCGCGCAAAGACCACCAGCGCATGCAGATCGCCACGCGCTACGGCATCAACAACAAGAAGTTGGTGCAGGTGATCGGCGAGATGGAACAACACACCGAACCGCCGTTGAGCACCCTGGCCCTGGCCGAGGCGATCAAAGTCACGCGGCGTCAGTTGGAGCGGCTGTTTCGCCTGCATCTGAACGACACGCCGAGCAACTTCTACCTCGGCCTGCGCCTGGAAAAAGCGCGGCAGTTGTTGCGCCAGAGCGACATGAGCGTGCTGGAGGTGAGCCTTGCCTGCGGCTTTGAGTCGCCGTCGTATTTCACCCGCAGTTATCGGGCGCGATTTGCCAAGTGTCCGCGGGAGGATCGGCGACGGGAGGTGGTTTGATCGGCGATTATAGTCAATTATACTCACGGCTATAATTTATAGTTAGTTCAATAATTGAGTATAAAAGCATGTCCAAGCCCAGCGGTTTTGTGTTCCGCCGCCCCACCCTGGCAAGCAGTATTGCCGATGGCCTGGTGGGCGTGGGTATCCAGGATTTCACCTCTGGCCTGTTTCTCGCGGCGCCGCGTCGTACCGGCAAAAGTACTTTTCTGCGCGAAGACCTTCTCCCCGAGTGCCAGGCTCGGGGTTGGCTGACGGTGTATGTGGACCTGTGGGCCGACAAGGAGAAAGATCCCGCCGAGCTGATTTCCAGCGCCATTGCCGGTGCGTTGGTGCCTTTCGAAAAGGGCATCCGCAAACTGGCGAAGAACATCGGCATCGAAAAACTCAGCTTCCTGCGCACCTTGTCCTGGGACTTCACCAAGCCTCAACTGCCCGTGGGCGCGACCCTTACGCAAGCACTGGAATTACTTCACCGCGCCGCCGAAAAAACCGTGGTGCTGGTGATTGACGAAGCCCAGCACGCGCTCACCACCGAAGCGGGCATCAACGCCATGTTCGCCCTCAAGGCCGCACGCGACCAGCTCAACCAGGGCCGCGAAGGCGAGGGCAGTGGCTTACACCTGGTGTTCACCGGCTCCAACCGCGACAAGCTCGCTCATTTGGTGCTGGGCAAAAGCCAGCCGTTCTTCGGCTCCAGCATCACGCCGTTTCCGTTGCTGGGTAAGGCGTTCACTCAGGCTTACACCGCGCATCTCAACGCGCACCTGGCCAAGACCAACCAATTCAACGCGGCGGATATCGACGAAGCATTTGAGTTGGTAGGCCGGCGCCCCGAGATGCTGCGCACCATCATCGGTGAAGTGGCCCTGGAGTTGGGCGAGGCAAGCAACCTGGGCCAGTTGCTGCACAGCCGCGCGGAAGTGCTGCGTGCTGGCGTCTGGAACGAATTCGAAAGCGCCTGGAACGCCCTCACCCTTGCGCAACGTGCCGTGCTGCAAGTGATGGTGGAGCGTTCGCAACACAATCAACCCTTCGCCCCGTTCACCGACAGCACCCTCATTGCGGTCAGCAAGGCGCTGGAGGAGATGGGCAGCGACGTGGTGCCCGGCACTCAGACCATCCAGGCGTGTATCGATGCCCTGCGTGACAAGGAACTGGTATGGAAGTCCAGCCGCGGCGGTTATGCCCTGGAAGACAAGTCCTTCGGCGACTGGCTGCTGCACAAGCACCGTACACCCGGCTAAACACACCACACAGCCAATGTGAGAGGGGGCAAGCCCCCTCCCACAGTAAATTGCCGGTGTGCCTATTGCTTTATCAGGGCCGAACACACCGTCTTGAAGGCTTCATGCTGGTACTACACCCCTTCTCCTGTAAGCGACAAAGATCAAATGTGGGAGGGGGCTTGCCCCCGATGACGGTGGATCAGCGGCACCTGAGTGGCTGACACACCGCCATCGGGGGCAAGCCCCCTCCCACAGTGAATTGTCGGTGTGCCTATTTCTTTATCAGGGCCGAACACGCCGCCTTGAAGGCTTCATGCTGGTACTACACCCCTTCTCCTGTAAGCGACCAAGATCAAATGTGGGAGGGAGCTTGCCCCCGATGACGGTGGATCAGCGGCACCTGAGTGGCTGACACACCGCCATCGGGGGCAAGCCCCCTCCCACAGTGAATTGTCGGTGTGCTTATTGCTTTATCAGGGCCGAACACGCCGTCTTGAAGGCTTCATGCTGGTACTACACCCCTTCACCTGTAAGCGACCAAGATCAAATGTGGGAGGGGGCTTGCCCCCGATGACGGTGGATCTGCGGCACCTGAGTGGCTGACACACCGCCATCGGGGGCAAGCCCCCTCCCACAGTAAATTGTCGGTGTGCCTATTGCTTTATCAGGGCCGAACACGCTGCCTTGAAGGCTTCATGCTGGTACTTGTTCAGCGTCGCCGGCAGATCGAAATTGTGCTTCTTGTTCTGCGCATTGATGGTCTGCGGCGACAGCAGCGTCACTTCAACCCCCTCCAGCAGTTGAAACACCCCTTCAATCTTGAACGTGGTCGGGCCGCCGGCGAATTCGCCTTTTTTGCTGCGCTTCTTGATGGCGATGCGTTCGATGGCGTTGTCCTGCACGAACGCCTTCACCTGGGCGGCGAAGGCTTTGACGTTGGCCGCTTCATCGTCGTCTTCGAGGGCGATTTTCTTGGTGGCCAGGGCGACGTGGGTCAGCGTCTGATTGTTCAGGGAGGCAACGGCGATGATGGCTTCGCTGCCTTTGATTTCGATGCCGCAGAGAGTCATTGGGTCGCCTTGGAGCAAAAAAGAGAGGCCGCAATAGTATCAGGGTCGAGGGCTGAGACGGCCGCCGTCCACCCGTCGGGAACGTGCTTGACCTGTTATTTTTGACAGTAGACCGCCGCGTGCCCGGTCTCATAGATTCCCTGAAGGAGCCTGCCGAGGGTTCCGGCCTGTTCCATGGCTATTCCGACAAGGGAGTTATGCAATGAATATTCGCAAGGAAATTCGCGCACTGACCGCAACGGAACAACTGGAGTTTATCAACACGTTATTGGCGATGAAGCGTTCCGGTGTCTACGACAAGTATGTTCATTGGCATCACGCCGTCATGAAGGCCACGGTCTACCCGAACGAACCCCAAGATCCCAACTACCGTAACGGTGCTCACCGGGGGCCGGCATTTCTGCCGTGGCACCGTGAAATGTTGATGCAGTTCGAGGCGGATCTACAAGCGATCAACGTCGGCGTGACGCTGCCTTATTGGGACTGGACGCAGGATGCGGCCGCCCCTGAACAATCGCCGGTCTGGCGCCAGGGTTTCCTGGGAGGTGATGGCGACCCAGCCGATCAGTTTCGCGTGCAGGATGGGGTCTTTGCCCACAAATACGGGAACTGGCCCGTGCCGCCCTATGACGAGGAGGGCTTGCCCGGGCCAGGCCTCAAGCGCCAGTTCGGGCAAGTGATCAGCTCACTGCCAACCGAGGACGACCTGCGAGTGGCGATGAACGAAAGCCTGTATGACGAACCCAATTACAACTCGAGCCCTTTCATCCGCGGTTTCAGAAACCGCCTGGAAGGCTGGATCACCCAGCGCGGCGATCCTGCTGTCAAAACCTCCGGTTCGCAGCTGCATAACCGTGTGCATTTGTGGATTGGCGGCAATATGTTGCCCATGACCTCACCGGATGACCCGGTGTTCTTCCTGCATCACTGCTTCATCGACAAGATCTGGGCGGAATGGCAGTCGCAGAAGCGCCTGGATGAGCCGGACCTGGCCCCGCACTATTGCCCCATGCAGGACGGTCCGCCGGGCCACAACTATGATGATGTGATTAATCCCTGGACCCGCCGGATCAGTGAGGTGATGGATATAGCCGCGCTGGGCTACAGCTATGCGCCCAGCCGCCCATTGACGAAAAGCCCGTTCAAGTCGCCCTTCATGGCCTGACGCCTGTGAAGCGTTCCCGCGTTCAATGCGCGGGAATGCTTCACTCCTGGCCGATCGATTCCAAAAACTCCGACCGCTCATCACTCATCCGCGCCAGGCAATCGTTCAGTTCGATCGCATAGGGCTTGGTGCCGGTCGCCGCCGGGAAGGTGTCCACCGCGCAATCGGCGTCGCGTAATTTTTCCCACTTCTGCTGGGCATCCTTCAGACGAGCGGTAATGTCTGCCAGCTGTGACTTGTTGCTGCCATAGGTCGAACCCATGCGCTCCAGCAACCCTTGATAGTTATCCTTGAGCAATTGCTCGGCGGTGGTTTTGTTGTAGGTGGCGCATTCCAGGGTTTGCTTGTCGTTTTCGATGCCGTCGCACGGCGTGCTGTCGGTGTCTTCGGCCGCGTGGACGCCGGTTGCGATGAGTGCCAAAGCCAGGAAAATCGATTTCATTGCGCCGTCTCATATCGGTTGATGCGGGAATTCTGGCCCAAGCGTAAGACAAAGAACAGCCGCCAGACAGACCTGTCTTAGCGACCTTCGTCGCGGATTGACGCTTTCGGCAATTCCCCTGTCGTTTTTGCACCCGGTCCGCTCGGCCCCTCGGCATATGCTGGCCCCAAAGCGCCGGCAGACGATTCGGCGCACGAATCGCCAATAAGGGGACGCCTGATGAGCCCAGCGCAATTACACGCCGACAGCATCGTTATCGACGGGCTGATCATTGCCAAGTGGAACCGCGAGCTGTTCGAGGACATGCGCAAAGGTGGCCTGACCGCCGCCAACTGCACCGTGTCGGTGTGGGAAGGGTTCCAGGCGACGATCAATAACATCGTCGCCAGCCAGACCCTGATCCGCGAGAACAGCGACCTGGTGATCCCGGTGAAAACCACCGCCGACATCCGCAAGGCCAAGGAACAGGGCAAGACCGGCATCATCTTCGGCTTCCAGAACGCCCACGCGTTTGAAGACCAGCTCGGCTACGTCGAGATCTTCAAGCAGCTCGGCGTCGGTGTGGTGCAGATGTGCTACAACACCCAGAACCTGGTCGGCACCGGTTGCTACGAACGCGACGGCGGGCTGTCGGGCTTCGGTCGCGAGATCGTCGGCGAGATGAACCGCGTCGGCATCATGTGCGACCTGTCCCACGTCGGCTCCAAGACCAGCGAAGAAGTCATCCTCGAATCGAAAAAACCGGTGTGCTACTCCCACTGCCTGCCCTCCGGGCTCAAGGAACACCCGCGCAACAAGTCCGATGAAGAGCTGAAGTTCATCGCCGACCACGGCGGCTTTGTCGGCGTGACCATGTTCGCGCCGTTCCTGGCCAAGGGTATCGATTCGACCATCGACGACTACGCCGAAGCCATCGAGTACACCATGAACATCGTCGGCGAAGACGCCATCGGCATCGGCACCGACTTCACCCAGGGTCATGGCCAGGATTTCTTCGAAATGCTGACCCATGACAAGGGCTACGCCCGCCGCCTGACCAGCTTCGGCAAGATCATCAACCCGCTGGGCATCCGCACCGTGGGCGAGTTCCCCAACCTCACCGAGACCCTGCTCAAGCGCGGCCACAGCGAACGCGTGGTGCGCAAGATCATGGGCGAGAACTGGGTCAACGTCTTGAAGGACGTGTGGGGCGAATAAGCCAAACACCCACGGGCAACACCACTACGAATTTTCTGGAGTTAAGTTTCCATGGCCAAGATCGCCCCGCAATTGCCTATCGAAGTCGACAGCGAAACCGGTGTCTGGACCTCCGACGCCCTGCCGATGCTGTACGTACCGCGTCATTTTTTCGTCAACAACCACATGGGCATCGAAGAGGTACTCGGTGCCGAGGCCTACGCCGCGATCCTCTACAAGGCCGGCTACAAATCCGCCTGGCACTGGTGTGAAAAAGAAGCCGAATGCCATGGCCTTGAAGGCGTGGCGGTGTTCGAGCACTACATGAAGCGCCTGTCGCAACGCGGCTGGGGCCTGTTCAAGATCCAGGACATCGACCTCGACAAAGGCACCGCCAGCGTCAAGCTCGAACACTCGGCGTTTGTCTACGTGTACGGCAAGGTCGGGCGCAAGGTCGACTACATGTTCACCGGCTGGTTTGCCGGGGCCATGGACCAGATCCTGCAAGCGCGCGGCAGCACTATTCGCACCGTGGCCGAACAAGTCTACGGCGGCTCCGAAGAGGGCCATGACGACGGCCTGTTCACCGTCAAGCCGTTGTAAGTCGAGGAACCCTGCCATGGCTTTCGAAGCAATGTTCGCGCCGATCCAGATCGGCAAACTGACCATCCGCAACCGCGTGCTCAGTACCGCCCACGCCGAGGTGTATGCCACCGACGGCGGCATGACCACCGACCGCTATGTGAAGTACTACGAAGAGAAAGCCAAGGGCGGGATCGGCCTGGCCATCTGCGGCGGGTCTTCCAGCGTGGCCATCGACAGCCCGCAAGGCTGGTGGAAATCGGTGAACCTGGCCGACGACCGGATCATCCCGCACTTCCAGAACCTGGCCGATGCCATGCACAAGCATGGCGCCAAGATCATGATCCAGATTACCCACATGGGCCGCCGCTCGCGCTGGGACGGCGAGCATTGGCCGACCCTGCTGTCGCCCTCGGGCATCCGCGAGCCGGTACACCGTGCGACCTGCAAGACCATCGAGCCGGAAGAGATCTGGCGCGTGATCGGCAACTACGCCAGCGCGGCAGCCCGGGCGAAAGCCGGTGGCCTGGACGGCGTGGAACTGTCGGCGGTGCATCAGCACATGATCGACCAGTTCTGGAGCCCGCGGGTCAACAAGCGCACCGACGAATGGGGCGGCAGCTTTGAAAACCGCATGCGTTTCGGCCTGGAAGTGCTCAAGGCGGTGCGGGCTGAAGTCGGCCCGGATTTCTGCGTCGGCATCCGCCTGTGCGGCGATGAGTTCCACCCGGACGGCTTGTCCCACGAGGACATGAAGCAGATCGCCAAGTATTACGACGACACCGGCATGCTCGATTTTATCGGTGTGGTCGGCTCGGGTTGCGATACCCACAACACCCTGGCCAACGTCATCCCGAACATGAGTTATCCACCGGAGCCGTTCCTGCATCTGGCGGCCGGGATCAAGGAAGTGGTCAAGGCCCCGGTGCTGCACGCGCAGAACATCAAGGACCCGAACCAGGCCACGCGCATCCTCGAAGGCGGCTATGTGGACATGGTCGGCATGACCCGCGCCCACATCGCCGACCCGCACCTGATCGCCAAGATCAAGATGGGCCAGATCGACCAGATCAAACAGTGCGTCGGCGCGAACTATTGCATCGACCGTCAGTACCAGGGCCTGGATGTGCTGTGCATCCAGAACGCCGCGACCTCCCGCGAATACATGGGCGTGCCGCACATCATCGAAAAATCCACCGGGCCCAAGCGCAAGGTGGTGGTGGTCGGCGCCGGGCCAGCGGGGATGGAGGCTGCGCGCGTCGCCGCCGAGCGTGGCCACGACGTGACCCTGTTCGAGAAAAAAGCCTTTATCGGCGGGCAAATCACTACCGCGTCCAAAGCCCCGCAGCGCGACCAGATCGCCGGGATCACCCGCTGGTTCCAACTGGAACTGGCGCGGTTGAACGTCGACCTGCGCCTGGGCGTGGCGGCGGACGCGGGGGCCATCCTCGACCTGCGCCCGGATGTGGTGGTGCTGGCGGTGGGCGGGCATCCGTTCCTGGAGCAGAACGAACACTGGGGCGCGGCCGAAGGCCTGGTGGTCAGCAGTTGGGACGTGCTCGACGGCAAAGTCGCGCCGGGCAAGAACGTGCTGGTCTACGACACCATCTGCGAATTCACTGGCATGTCGGTGGCCGATTTCCTCGCGGACAAGGGCAGCCAGGTCGAGATCGTCACCGACGACATCAAGCCCGGCGTGGCCATCGGCGGTACGTCGTTCCCGACCTACTACCGCAGCATGTACCCCAAGGAAGTGATCATGACCGGCGACATGATGCTGGAAAAGGTCTACCGCGAAGGCGACAAGCTGGTGGCGGTGCTGGAGAACGAATACACCGGCGCCAAAGAGGAGCGGGTGGTCGATCAGGTGGTGGTGGAAAACGGCGTGCGTCCCGATGAGGAGATCTACTACGCCCTCAAGCCCGGCTCGCGCAACAAGGGGCAGATGGACATCGAAGCGCTGTTCGCGATCAAGCCGCAACCGTGCCTGAGCGAAGCGGGCGAGGGCTACTTGCTGTTCCGCATCGGTGACTGTGTGGCGCAGCGCAATACCCACGCCGCGATCTATGACGCCCTGCGCTTGTGCAAGGATTTCTGACCCGACACCGAACCAATGTGTACTCGGTCTGAAAATGTGGGAGGGGGGCTTGCCCCCGATGGCGGTGGGTCAGCTGCAGCTGTATCAACTGACAGTCCGCCATCGGGAGCAAGCTCCCTCCCACATTCAGACCCGGTTTCACAGTAGATCCGTGTGGTCTGTGGGAGCTTCACCATGTTGAATACTCTTCTTCCGATTCTGCTGTTCGCGGCGCTGGGCCTTGCTGTTCTGGGCGCACTGCGGCGGGCAGCCATGTGGCGCCGTGGGCGGGCGTCGAAGGTCGACTTGATCAAAGGCCTGCTGGCCATGCCCAAGCGCTACATGGTCGACCTGCACCACGTGGTCGCCCGCGACAAATACATCGCCAACACCCACGTCGCTACGGCGCTGGGTTTTGTGCTGTCGGCGCTGCTGGCGGTCCTGGTGCATGGTTTCGGCCTGCATAACCGCATCCTCGGCGTTGCCTTGCTGCTGGCGTCGGTACTGATGTTTGTCGGCGCCACGTTTGTCTATCTGCGCCGGCGCAATCCGCCGTCGCGCCTGTCGAAAGGCCCGTGGATGCGCCTGCCGAAAAGCCTGATGGCGTTTTCTGTGAGCTTCTTCCTGGTGACGCTGCCGGTGGCCGGGGTGCTGCCCGCCGACTTCGGCGGCTGGTTGCTGGCCGCGTTGTTGAGCGTGGGTGTGCTGTGGGGCGTGTCGGAAATGTTCTTCGGCATGACCTGGGGCGGGCCGATGAAGCACGCCTTCGCCGGTGCCTTGCACCTGGCCTGGCACCGCCGCGCCGAGCGTTTCGGCGGGGGCCGTTCCACCGGTTTGAAACCGTTGGACCTGAACGATAAAAGCGCGCCCCTGGGCGTGGAAAAACCCAAGGACTTCACCTGGAACCAACTGCTCGGCTTCGACGCCTGCGTGCAGTGCGGCAAGTGCGAAGCGGCGTGCCCGGCGTTCGCCGCCGGCCAGCCGCTGAACCCGAAAAAGCTGATTCAGGACATGGTGGTCGGCCTGGCCGGCGGCACCGATGCCAAGTTCGCCGGCAGCGCTTATCCTGGAAAACCGATCGGTGAACATCGCGGCAACCCGCACCAACCGATCGTCAACGGCCTGGTGGACGCCGACACGTTGTGGTCCTGCACCACCTGCCGCGCCTGTGTGGAAGAGTGCCCGATGATGATCGAGCACGTGGACGCCATCGTCGACATGCGCCGCCACCTCACCCTGGAAAAAGGCGCCACGCCGAACAAGGGCGCCGAAGTCCTCGAAAACCTGATCGCCACTGACAACCCCGGCGGCTTCGCACCGGGCGGTCGGCTGAACTGGGCGGCGGATCTGAACCTGCCGTTGCTCAGCGAAAAAGGTCGCTGCGAGGTGCTGTTCTGGGTCGGCGACGGTGCCTTCGACATGCGCAACCAGCGCACCCTGCGCGCCTTCGTCAAAGTGCTGAAAGCGGCCAAGGTCGACTTTGCCGTGCTCGGCCTGGAAGAGCGCGACAGCGGCGACGTCGCCCGCCGCTTGGGCGATGAAGCGACCTTCCAACTGCTGGCCACGCGCAATATCCAGACCTTGGCCAAGTACAACTTCACGCGCATCGTCACCTGCGACCCGCACAGTTTCCATGTGCTGAAAAACGAATACGGCGCCTTCAACGGTGACTATGTCGTACAGCACCACAGCACCTTCATGGCCGAGCTGATCGGCGACGGCGCGCTGAACCTGGGCCAGCACAAAGGCAGCAGCGTGACCTATCACGACCCGTGCTACCTGGGCCGCTACAACGGCGAATACGAGGCGCCGCGCCAGGTGCTGCGCGCGTTGGGGATCGAGGTCAAGGAGATGCAACGCTCGGGCTACCGTTCACGCTGCTGCGGTGGCGGTGGCGGCGCGCCGATCACCGACATTCCGGGCAAGCAACGCATCCCCGATATGCGGATGGACGACATCCGCACAACCGGCGCCGAACTGGTGGCCGTGGGCTGCCCGCAATGCACCGCGATGCTCGAAGGCGTGGTCGAACCGCGCCCACTGATCAAGGACATCGCCGAGTTGGTGGCCGATGCCTTGCTCGACGAGCCGGCGCCGGCCAAAGCCCCGATCACGCGTGAACCCGCGGAGGTACACTGATGAGCGACATTATCCGCCGCGACCCACGCGCCGAATGGATCGCCCGTAACCGCCTGCACCCGCTGCATGCGGCGATGCAGCCGGTGCAACACAGTTGGATGGGGCCCAACGGCGTCATCCGCAAGAACGTCCATGGTGTCGGTTTTATCGGCCCCAACGGCATCAAGCGCATCGACCGCAGCGGCGCCCAGCAGGGCGGGGCGGCCAAGCGCACGGCGGCGGTGGCGGTGCAGTTGCCGCTGCATCAGGTGGCGGCGCCCGCGTTCTACATCAACGTGGTGCCGGACATGGTCGGCGGCCGCCTGAGCAGCCACGACCGTGACCTGCTCGGCCTGGCCCGGCAACTCGCCGGCAGCGACGGTGCGGTGCTGGCCGTGGTGTTTGGCGAACACAAGGAAAACGCATTTGCCACGGCCGGCGTCGACCGCCTGCTGGTGCTCGAAGGCCATGCCTTCGACGGTTATTCACCGGAGCAACGCGTGCAGGGCCTGCGGGCTGTGGATAACCAGTTCAAGCCGCGCCATTGGTTGCTGCCGGACAGCCGCAGCGGTGGCGGTGAACTCGGTCGGCGTTTTGCCGCCAGCCTCAACGAGCGCCCGGCCACGCGGGTCTGGCAGATCCAGGGCGAGCAGTGCATCGGCCGTGCCGGTGCTGGTCAGCAAGACGTGGCCCGGCCGTTGCCGCGCCTGATCCTGGCCGCCGCCGAATGCGCCGATCCGGTCAGCGACACTCGGCATGAAGTGCTGCCCGTGGAGTTATCCACAGCCCTGGCGCGCAGCCTGCCGCGTATCGAAGACCTCGGCGCGGTGGCGGTGGACCCGGCGGCGATTCCGATGGCTGAAGCCGAGTTTATTTTCTCCGGCGGCAACGGCGTGAAGGACTGGGCGCTGTTCCACCAGACCGCCGCCGCCCTGGGCGCTACCGAAGGCGCCTCGCGCGTCGCGGTGGACGATGGCTTCATGGCCCGCGATCGCCAGGTCGGCGCCAGCGGCACCTGGGTCACGGCGCGGGTGTATGTGGCCGTCGGTATCTCCGGGGCGATCCAGCACCTGCAAGGCATCGGCGCCTGCGACAAGGTGGTGGCGATCAACCTCGACCCCGGCTGCGACATGATCAAGCGTGCCGACCTGTCGGTGATCGGCGACAGCGCCGCGATTCTGCAAGCCTTGATCGCCGCGGTCGAGGCCTACCGCCACGGCGCCAAGCGCGATGCGGCTTAAGCAAAGGATAAGGGCATGAACACGCAGGTAATCAGTCTGGTCTCCATCGGCGCCCACCCCACCTCCGGGCGCCCGCGCCGCGCCGAGCAGGATGCGCGCGCGGTCGAGTTGGGCCTGCAAATGGCTGGGGATAAGTTGCAGGTGCTGCATGCCGGCGACATCGCCGAACCCACGCTGCGCAGCTACCTGGGCATGGGGCTGGCGCAGTTGCATGTGCTCGAACAACCGCCTGGCGCCGATGCCTTGCCGGTGCTCAGTGAGTATCTGCGCGACGCCGGTGCCCAGGTGGTACTCACCGGTAGCCAGGCCGAAACCGGCGAAGGTTCGGGGATGTTGCCGTTCCTGCTCGCCGAACACCTGGGCTGGCCGCTGATTGTCGGGCTGGCGCAGGTGGAGTCCATCGAGAGCGGCGTGGCCCTGGTGCTGCAAGCCTTGCCCCGTGGGCAGCGGCGGCGCTTGAAGGTGCGCCTGCCGTTTCTGGCCACGGTGGATAACGCCGCACCCAAGCCTCGGCAGAGCGCCTATGGCCCGGCGCAACGCGGCGAACTGGCGGCCCACGAGGTCGAGGTTGAAGCGGACGAGTTATTCACAGGCGCCGTGCTGCAACCGGCCAAGCCACGCCCCAAGCGGCTCAAGGTGATCAAGGCCAAGAGCGGTGCGGACCGGATGAAGGCGGCCACGGCCAAGGCCAGTGGCGGCGGCGGGCAGGTACTCAAGGGCCTCAGCCCTGAAGCGGGTGCTGAAGCGATTCTCAAGTTGTTGCTTGAGGAAGGTGTGGTTCGCTGAGTCGCAACGGGGAGAGTGGCTTACCCACAATCCCTGTTGACCCGTCTGTGGATAACCTGTTCGCGGTTGTCCACACCCCCTGTAAATCAAGCCCTGCAGCCCTCCGTACAAAAAACGACCAGGCTAACCCTCGGTTTTTCCTTGGGTTTCTGTGTGATCACAGCCATTACCCCGCGCCGAGTTTCCCCCAAAGTCTGTTGGCGCTTCTGTGGATAAGATGTTCGCTTACCGCTGCAGCCATTATAAATAAAGGCTTACGCTAGGTTGATCGAAATTTGATCAATTGCGCGCATTTGCCCGCTGAAACGCGTGGATAGCCCGGTTTATGAAGGTTTGAAGGGGTTTTCCACAGCCGCGTCAAAGTTGCCCCCAAAGTCTGTTGGTGCTTCTGTGGATAAGGTGTTCGCGTACCGCTACAGGGCACGGTTCATATGGCTTACACGGAGTTGTTCAAAAATTGATCAGTGGCGCCTTAAAACGGCCAAGTCGAATAAGTCACGGATTTTCTTGATTTAATTTCGACGGGCAGGCGCACTTGCGCACAATTGCTGTGGGTGGCTCTGTGGATAAGTTGTTGGGCAAAGGCTGGAGGGCAGGCGGCGAGAGGGCTTCAGTGTGCTTGAACAAATTTTGATCAGTGCGCAACCCAATGTGGGAGCGAGCAAGCCCGCTCCCACAGGGATGGTTACTGGGCGGCCACGCCTTTGAGGTAGGGCGCCGGCGCCGCGCCGAGGTTGCTCAGCATGCGCTCGCTGTACCAGTCGATGAAGTTCACCACGCCGAACTCATAGGTCTTGGAGTAGGGGCCCGGCTGGTAGGCGGTGGAGTTGATCCCGCGCTGGTTTTCTTCGGCCAGGCGACGGTCCTGGTCGTTGGTGGCGTCCCATACCTGGCGCATGCGCTCCACGTCGTAGTCCACGCCTTCGACCGCGTCCTTGTGGACCAGCCACTTGGTGGTGACCATGGTTTCCTGGGCGCTGATCGGCCACACGGTGAACACGATCACGTGGTCGCCCATGCAGTGGTTCCACGAGTGTGGCAGGTGCAGGATACGCATCGAGCCCAGGTCCGGGTTCTTGATGCGGCCCATCAACTTCTTGCAGCCCTGTTTGCCGTCCAGGGTCATCGACACGGTGCCCTTGAGCAGCGGCATACGCACGATGCGGTTGCGCAGGCCGAAGCTGGCGTGGGCGTAAGGGATTTTTTCGGCTTCCCAGGCCGCGGCGCTGGCGGCCACGTGGTCCTTGAAGGCCTGGTCGGCGCGCGGGTCGGTGACGTCGTCCCACTCGAGCAGGGTTTTCAACAGCTCGGGGTGCGAGGCGTTGCAGTGGTAGCACTCGCGGTTGTTTTCCAGCACCAGTTTCCAGTTGGCCTTTTCCATCAAGGTGGTTTGCACCGCCACCTTGGTGTTCTCCATGTCGTAGGGTTCCATGTAGTGGTTCAGGGTCGACAGGAAGTCATCGATGGCCGGCGGGTTCTGCGCCAGGCTGATGAAGATGTAGCCGCCGGCGGTCTTCACGTTGATCGGCTTGAGGCCGTACTGCTTCATGTCGAAGTCGGCGCCCATCTCGGTGCCGGCGAACAGCAGGCGGCCGTCCAGTTCGTAGGTCCACTGGTGATACGGGCAGACCAGCTTGGCGACCTTGCCCTTTGTCGCTGGTACACAAGCGCGAACCGCGGTGGCGGCAGACGTTGTGGAACGCATGCACCACGCCATCGGCGCCACGGATCACGATGATCGGGTTCTTGCCCACTTGCAGGGTCAGGAAGTTGCCCTTGGTGGGGATCTCGCAGGTCATGCCGGCGATCAACCATTCTTTCTGGAAGATCTCCTGCATATCGATATCAAACAACCGCTCATCAGAGTAGAACGGCTGTGGCAGCGAGAACGTGCGTTCGCGCTCTTGCAGCATCTGCGCGGTGGCCTTGCGTGCGGGTTCCAGCGGATCGCCCAAGCTTAAGGTTGCGGTGACGTCCATCGTGTGTGTCCTCATGGCCATTCTGTGTGGCCGGCGAAAGTGGCTACGGTTAGTGCAGTGCAAGGCGTAAAGAAAGTGTCGTTGTTGGCAGCGAGTGTGCGGCCGCCGTTGCGGTGAACCTTATCCATGGGCGACATGGCCCAATCTGTTCCCGACGCGCAACCCCCTGTCGTTGGGGGCTGGTCGCGATAAGTATGTGAATGTCGCAGATAGGTAAATGGGTGGTTCTCGCGTTACGCAGAATCGCCACCATAAGGCCGAGCCTCGGCGGTGGAGAACAGCATGTCCAGCAACTTCCTGAATCCGGTAACCACCCAGACCTGGGCCAATGGTCGGCACATTGTCCGTTGCGTCAAAGTCATCCAGGAAACCTGGGACGTTCGCACCTTCTGCTTCATGGCCGACCAGCCGATCCTGTTCTTTTTCAAGCCGGGGCAGTTCGTCACCCTGGAGCTGGAAATCGACGGCCAGCCGATCATGCGTTCCTACACCATCTCCAGCTCGCCGTCGGTGCCTTACAGCTTCTCGGTGACGATCAAGCGCGTGCCGGGCGGCAAGGTCTCCAACTGGCTGCACGACACCCTGCACGAGGGCCAGGAGCTGGCGGTCCACGGGCCGGTCGGGCTGTTCAATGCCATCGACTTCCCAAGCCCCAAGGTGCTGTACCTCAGCGGCGGCGTCGGCATTACCCCGGTGATGTCCATGGCGCGCTGGTTCTACGACACCAACGCCAACGTCGACATGACGTTTATCCACAGCGCGCGCTCGCCCAAAGACATCATCTACCACCGCGAGCTGGAGCACATGGCCTCGCGGATCGACAACTTCAGCCTGCACCTGATCTGCGAGAAGCACGGCCTGGGCGAGCCCTGGGCCGGGTATCGCGGCTACCTGAACCACAAGATGCTCGAATTGATGGTGCCGGACTTCCTGGAGCGCGAAGTGTTCTGCTGCGGCCCCACGCCGTACATGACCGCAGTGAAGCGCCTGCTGGAAGCCGCCGGTTTCGACATGACGCGTTATCACGAAGAGTCCTTCGGCGCGACGCCAGCGGAAGCCCGCGCCGATGCGGTGGAACAGGCCGAACAAGCCGCCGATGCGCCGGAAATCGACCTGGCGGACCTGCATCAGGTCGAGTTCATCACCTCGGGCAAGAGCATCCGCGTGGCGCCGGGCGAAACCGTCCACGCCGCTGCGGCCAAGCTCGGCCTGCTGATTCCCAAGGCCTGCGGCATGGGGATTTGCGGCACATGCAAGGTGCTCAAGCTGGGCGGCGAGGTCGAGATGGACCACAACGGCGGGATTACCGAGGAAGACGAAGCCGAGGGCTACATCCTGTCGTGCTGCAGCGTGCCGAAGGGCGACGTGCGGATTGAGTTCTGACGCTCAGTACAGCCCAGGCCGACGATCCCGGTGAACGTGGTTGTGCTCGCTGATTGACTTGTTCCTGGCCTGCGCCAAGGGCAAGTCAGCCACCAATTGTTGTTCCGTCGGGTGGGCGCTTGCTCCGGCCAGCGGGTAGCCATCGGCGTCGACGATGACCGAGCCGCCCACCCAGTTGACGCCACGTTCTTCGCCATGGCGGTCGCACGCCGCGATGAACATGCGGTTGACCGCCGCATTGGCCTGGACTCGCACGATCTCTGCCGGCCGCTCACCCACGGGGCGCGGGCCGTCCGGCCAGTTCACCGGGGTGCAGAGCAAGTCGGCTTGCGCCAGCGCGGCCAGGCGTACCCACTCGGGCAGCTCCAGGTCGTAGCAGATCATCATGCCGATCCGCCCGACGGCGGTGTCGACCACCGGTGGCGGCGCATCACCGGCGGTGAAGATCAGCTTTTCACGGTCCCACAGATGCGCCTTGCGATACACCGTCAGCCTACCGTCGGGCTCAATCAACGCGGCGCTGTTGGCAACTCGGCCGGCACTCAGGCGCTCGCAGAAGCCGGCGACGACGATCAAGCCCAACTCGATAGCCAGGGCTTTCCACAGACACAGCGTCGGGCCGTCGAGCGGTTCCGACACCGCTCTGGCTTCTGCCAGGTCATTGAACGCGTAGCCGCTTTGCATGAGTTCGGGCAGCACCACCACATGGGCGCCCAGGGCGGCGGCGCTGCGGATCGCCGTTTCACTCAGACGACGGTTGTAGTCGGTGTCGCCCAGGTGCGGTTCCAGTTGATGACAGACAACGCGTACCGGTGTCATGACTCTTCGCCTTCAAACAGGCGGTCGCTGGCTTCAATTGCGCGTTGCTCGGCGGTCAGGTCACGTGTACATGACAGCAGGCAGTAGGCGATTGCAGAAACTGCCAGGCCGACCACGAATGCAATATCGGCCCCGTCCAAAGCCGTCGCGATGGGCCCTTGGTAAAACCCCAGGGAGATGAACGGTGTCATCGCCCCCAGGCCCAGGAAATAGGAAATAAGCCCGGCACCCGACCAGCGGCCGTAGATACCGTTCGGGTTGAAGATGTCACTGATTGCGTATTGCCCCTTGCGTACAACATAGAAGTCCGCGAGGTTGACGGCGGTCCAGGGCACGAGGAAATACAGCATCAGCAAGACGAAGGTATTGAAACTCTCCAGGTAGCTCTGCGGGATACTCAAAGCGATGGCGAAAATCGCGCCGCCCACCAGGCTGATTCCCACGATGCGCCCTTTGATACCCGGTTTGATCGACACGAAGCCGTCAATCGCGCTGATCCCCGTCAGCATGGCGCCGTAGCAGTTGACGGCCATGATGCCAACCAGTGCGGGCACTGCGATCAATACGGTAAAGGTGCCAAACCCCGGAAGCAGTTGGTTGCCCACAGCCTGCACACTGCCGATGGCGTCGGGTGAGGGCAGCGCCGAGGCGAGAAAGGCCCCCAGCGACATCAGCCACAGCGCCGAGCCGGCGGCGCCCAGGTACGTCCAGGCGATGACTTTGCGCGACGGCGTGTCATGGCGCAGGTAGCGCGAGTAATCCGAGACGTAGACGGCGTAGCTGATCTGGTAACCCGCGGCGGCTGAAAGCTGGATCAGAAAAGCCGGCCAGGAAAAATGGGCGTTGGCCACCGCCATGTCGGCCTGCAGGTTCATCACGGCAGCAACCGTGAGGACCGCGAACACACTGATCATCACGTAGGTCAGCCAGCGTTGCACGGTGTGCAGGAGGTCGTGGCCGATCACGGCAATCACCACGGCCAGGAGGATCATCAAGGCGTACCACGGTGCGCGGTTGCCGGGCAGCACGGTATTGATGGCGTCGGTCGCCAGGATCACGTTGAACACGTTAAAGCCGATATACACGAACACCACTGCGATAAAGGGCACGATTGCCCCGCGCAGGCCGAACTGTGCCCGCGACTGGATCATCTGCGGCAAACCCATGCGCGGCCCCTGGTTGGCGTGGAACGCCATGGCGAACGTGCCCAGGCACACGCCGATGACAATCGCCAGGATCGCATACACCAGGCTCAGCCCCAAGGCTGCGCCGGTAAACCCGGTGACCAGGGTGGTCAGTACGAAGTTACCGGTGAACCAGAACGGTGCCTGATGCCAGACCTTGCCGTGGCGCTCATTACGCGGCACGTAGTCAATGGAGCGGGTTTCGATTTTCAGTGTGGTGGATGGCGGAGCAGCCGAACGGTTGGGGGGCGTGTTCATAGGCATCACGGTCTGTTTTTATTAAGTGAGACTATGAAGAGTCTTGTAACTAAAAAGATTATTGAATCGGCATTTGCAAATAATCACTTCACGAATTTCTGAACTGATTGCCTGAAGCCTTCTGAAGCAAGGCTTGTATTACGCATTGGCTTTTTATTTCCAAGTGATATAGAGCCATTTCCTACAATTATCTACGCTGAGCAGCACATACGTCGTATTCGCCCTTCGCATTGAAGCAGTAGGTGGACGTCCTGATTACATACCAAGGACGATTGCCATGTCTGCTATCCCCTCCCGCAGTAAAGGCGCAGCGCGCTTGCTTGCCAAGAATGTCACTGCACTTGTTCCGGACTTTCCTTTTCATTACGCCCGGTTTCTTGAAACGGCTGACAGTTTAGGCACGCCGTTGGCGCAGGTATCCCGCCAGGCCTATGGCAAGCAGGTCTTGATCGTCGGCGCCGGCGTCGCTGGAATGGTCGCGGCCTATGAAGCCATGCGTATGGGGTTGCACCCGGTGGTGGTGGAGGCCAGTGACCGCATCGGTGGGCGACTGTATTCCTATGTGGCGGGTGATCCGCAAGATCCTGCTAACTGTGTTATCTGCGAAAAGGGTGCCATGCGCTTTCCTGTTTCAGGCAAAGCGTTGATGCACTATTTCAATAAAGTTGGCATGACGGCCAATTCGACAGACTTTCCCAACCCGGGGTCGCCTTTTACTCCCAGCACGGTCGTCGACTATCAGCAAAAACAGGTCTATTACGAAGGCGATAATCTGCCGTTTGAATACGCCGAGATCGAGCGCAAGCTATTCGAAGTGTTTCTTGAACAGGACCCGATCAAGTTCACGGAGATGGAAACCGCAATGTCCGAGGACAGCCTTGATCCGGTCAAGATCAAAGCCTTGTGGAACGCCATTCTTGATGCGGGTTGGGACAACCTGAGTTTTTTTGCCGCGATGGTCGAGCAGGCGGGGTGGAGTCGCGAAGATATCGATCTGTTCGGCCAGATCGGCTTCGGCACGGGCGGCTGGAACACCGATTACCCGAACTGTTTCCTGGAAGTGCTGCGGGTGCTGTATACCGGGCTGGATACCAACCACAAGCTGATGTATGACGGCTCCAGCGAGCTGCCGGGCCGGCTTTGGAGGCGCGCCCCGGATACCTTCGGCGACACCATGGTCCATTGGCCTGCGGGGACCACCGTCGAAGGCCTGACCACCCAGGTCATCTCTCAGCCTTTGAACCAGGAAGTGCGACAGATCGTGCGTCGGTCGGATGGCGAGTTCGATGTGTGGGTGTTTGATCGCACTCTGGGAAGCGAGCACTCATACACCTTTCCTGCCGTGGTCTATACCCCTCACAAACGGGTCCTCGATAAATTCCGTTATATGGATGGCGCTGCCCGCTTTAACCAGATGAATGACCTGCTATCCCCCAAGGAATGGGAAGCGGTGATGTACACCCATTACATGCAGTCAGCCAAAATTTTCGCGCAAACCAAACGGCCGTTCTGGACCGATGTGGGGACTGATTTGCAATACAGGATGAGCGTGACGTTGTCGGAACGAATCACCCGTGGCACTTACCTGCTGGACTATGCTCAGAGCCAGGGACCTTACAAAGGCTGTGGCCTGTTTTTGTCCTACACCTGGAATGATGACGCCCTCAAATTCCTCGGTGATCGTGGTGCGCCGCTACCGTCCCACGTGCAGTTATGCACGACCCTGCTGGATAGCGTGTATGCCCCACATCAGTTGAATCTGGCCGCGGAGTTCGGCATGACCAACCCCTTTGTCGAAATCAACTGGGAGGAGCAGCCGTTTTTCCTGTGCGCGTTCAAAATGAACCTGCCGGGGCAGTACGAGTACCAGCGCTTGCTGTTTTCGCAGTTCATGAACGGAGTGTCGGTTTTGAACCCCGATGGGTTCATTCTCGCGGGTGACGACGTTTCGTGGACGGGTGGCTGGGCGGAAGGGGCGGTGACGACGGCCTTGAACGCCGTGAATAAACTGGCGGTGAAATTCAACGGTGGGACCCTTCTCACGAACCGCGGCCCCATTGATGAATGGCAAGCGCTTCAGCCGAAGGCCTTGTAAGCCCGCCAGTTACCGCCGGCCCGCGTCGCAGGTCATGAGTCTGCGACGCGGGCCGTCGTTTCAGGCCCCCATCACTTCGCGAATATCCGCCGCCAGCTCGCGCACGCGTTCTTCCTCGGTGTCCCACGCACACATGAAGCGCGCGCCGCCTTTGCCGATGAAGGTGTAGAAGCGCCAGCCCTTGGCCGTCAGCGCGGCGATCGCCGGTTCCGAGAGTTGCAGGAACACGCCGTTGGCCTGCACCGGGAACATCAATTCCACGCCGGGAATATCCGCCACCAGGCTGCTCAACAACTGCGCGCAGTGGTTGGCGTGGCGCGCGTGTTTGAGCCAGGCGTCGTTTTCCAGCAGGCCCACCCACGGCGCGGAGAGGAAGCGCATCTTCGACGCGAGCTGGCCGGCCTGTTTGCAGCGGTAGTCGAAGTCTTCGGCCAGTGCGCGGTTGAAGAACAGAATCGCTTCGCCCACGGCCATGCCGTTTTTCGTGCCGCCGAAGCACAACACATCCACCCCGGCTTTCCAGGTCAGGTCGGCCGGCGAACAGCCGAGGAACGCGCAGGCGTTGGCGAAGCGCGCGCCGTCCATGTGCAGGTTCAGGCCGAGCTCTTTGCAGGTGGCGCTGATGGCGCGGATTTCGTCCGGGGTGTACACGCTGCCGACTTCAGTGGCCTGGGTCAGCGTCACCACGCGGGGTTTGGGGTAATGGATGTCCTGGCGCTTGAGGGCGATCTCGCGGATCGATTCCGGGGTCAGCTTGCCGTTTTCGGTGCGCGCGGTGAGCAGCTTGGAACCGTTGGAGAAAAACTCCGGTGCGCCGCATTCGTCGGTCTCGACGTGGGCGGTTTCCGAGCAGATCACGCTATGGTAGCTCTGGCACAGCGACGACAGCGCCAGGGAGTTGGCGGCGGTGCCGTTGAAGGCGAAGAACACTTCGCAGTCGGTCTCGAACAGGTTGCGGAAACCGTCGGCGGCGCGGTGGGTCCATTCGTCATCGCCATAGGCGCGCTGATGGCCGTGGTTGGCTTGTTCCATGGCAGCCCAGGCTTCCGGGCAGATGCCGGAATAGTTATCGCTGGCGAATTGTTGGCTCTTGTCGGTCATGGCCCATTCCTGTGGTCGATGTTGGTGCACACTTTAACCAAGATTGTCCGGGGTGCACACGCACTGTAAATGCAAAGTCACTGGGGAATTATGCACGCTACTGAAACGATTCCTGTCGGACGTGTCCGCGATGGCGCCTTGGATTTGCTCAAGTGGCTGGCGCTGCTGAGCATGGTGCTGGACCACTTGCGTTATGTCGGGTTGAGCCTGGATGGCCTGTATGTGCCGGGGCGCCTGGCGTTCCCGTGGTTTTGCCTGGCGATTGCGGCGAATGTGCATCGGGTGCGAGACGCGCCAGTGAGCGGCCGCTGGCGTTACCTGGGCTGGTTGCTGTTGTTCAGCCTGATCAGTGAAGTGCCGTACCGGCTGTTCATCGAAGATGCCGATACGTTGAATGTGTTGCCCACCTTGGCGTTGGGCTTGCTGGTTGCCCGAGGATGGCAGCAGAAGGCGCTGGTTGATCGAGGATTGGCGCTGATTGCCCTGGCGATAGGCGCTGTGTTTTCCACGCAGCTGATGTTCGGTTTCTTCGGTGTATTGCTGCCGTGGGCGATGGTGTTGGTGTTTCGTCGGCGATGGTATTTCAGCGTATTTCCGGGATTGCTGTGCGTGGCTGCCAATCAATGGCAGATTCTGCTCGATAGCGGCACGCCGGTGGCATGGATGGGGTTGGCGGCATGCCTGATCGCGCCATTGGCCGGCCTGGTTCTGTTGCGACATGTCAAAAACGCCACGCCGCCGGCAATGCGGCGCTGGGCCTATGCCCTCTATCCTGTGCATTTCCTGCTGCTGCTACTCGTCCGTCAAATCATCGCCTAACCAGTGTGGGAGGGGCGGTGCGACGGTTCGACTTGCCCCCGATAGCGGTGGATCAGCTTGCACATGCCGTGGCTGACACACCGCTATCGGGGGCAAGCCCCCTCCCACATTTGTTCTGCGTTGTTCCAGCAATGTCGTAAACGCACCTTTGCGTGGCGTCCGTAGGCATTTGAGCTGCCGGCGCCAGCCCTACCATCGCATCAAAGGGCCCTGCACGGGCCTTAACAATACGAAAGGCTGGGAGAGACGCGATGTTCAGCAAACAAGACCAGATCCAGGGTTATGACGATGCACTGCTCGCGGCGATGAATGCCGAGGAGCAGCGGCAGGAAGATCATATCGAGCTGATCGCGTCGGAGAACTACACCAGCAAGCGCGTGATGCAAGCCCAGGGCAGCGGCCTGACCAACAAGTACGCCGAAGGCTACCCGGGCAAGCGCTACTACGGTGGCTGCGAGCATGTGGACAAGGTCGAAGCCCTGGCCATCGAGCGCGCCAAGCAGTTGTTCGGGCGCCGACTACGCCAACGTGCAGCCGCATTCCGGCTCATCCGCCAACAGCGCGGTGTACCTGGCGCTGTTGAACGCCGGTGACACCATCCTCGGCATGAGCCTGGCCCACGGCGGCCACCTGACCCACGGCGCCAAAGTGTCGTCCTCGGGCAAGCTGTACAACGCGGTGCAATACGGCATCAACACCGACACCGGGCTGATCGACTACGACGAAGTCGAACGCCTGGCCGTGGAGCACCAGCCGAAGATGGTGGTGGCCGGTTTTTCCGCCTACTCCAAGACCCTGGATTTCCCACGCTTTCGTCAGATCGCCGACAAGGTCGGTGCGCTGCTGTTCGTCGACATGGCCCACGTCGCCGGCCTGGTGGCCGCCGGTCTGTACCCGAACCCGCTGCCTTACGCCGACGTGGTCACCACCACCACCCACAAGACCCTGCGCGGTCCGCGTGGCGGCCTGATTCTGGCGCGTGCCAACGAAACGATCGAAAAGAAACTCAACGCCGCTGTATTCCCTGGCGCCCAGGGCGGCCCGCTGATGCACGTCATCGCCGGCAAGGCGGTGTGCTTCAAGGAAGCCCAGGAGCCTGGCTTCAAGGCCTATCAGCAGCAAGTGATCGACAACGCCCAGGCCATGGCCGGCGTGTTTATCAAACGCGGCTACGATGTAGTGTCCGGCGGCACCGATAACCATCTGTTCCTGGTCAGCCTGATTCGCCAGGGCCTCACCGGTAAAGACGCGGACGCCGCTCTCGGTCGCGCCCACATCACCGTCAACAAGAACGCCGTGCCGAATGACCCGCAGTCGCCGTTCGTGACGTCGGGCCTGCGTATTGGCACGCCGGCGGTGACCACGCGCGGTTTCAAGGTGCCGCAATGCATCGAGCTGGCCGGCTGGATCTGCGACATCCTCGACAACCTCGGCGACGCCGATGTCGAGGCCGACGTGGCCAAGCGCGTGTCGGCCCTGTGCGCTGATTTCCCGGTTTATCGCTGAGCGCGGTTTTGGAGTAATGACTATGCAACGCTACTCGGGCTTCGGCCTCTTCAAGCACTCACTCAGCCACCACGAAAACTGGCAGAAGATGTGGCGCACGCCGACCCCTAAAAAGGTGTACGACGTGGTCATCGTCGGCGGTGGCGGGCATGGTCTGGCGACCGCCTATTACCTGGCCAAGGAGCACGGCATCACCAATGTGGCCGTGGTCGAAAAGGGCTGGCTGGGCGGCGGTAACACCGCGCGCAACACCACCATCGTGCGTTCCAACTATCTGTGGGACGAGTCGGCGCACCTGTACGAACACGCGATGAAACTGTGGGAAGGCCTGTCCCAGGACCTGAACTACAACGTGATGTTCTCCCAGCGCGGCGTCTACAACCTGTGCCACACCCTGCAGGACATCCGCGATTCCGAACGTCGCGTCAGCGCCAACCGCCTCAACGGCGTGGACGGCGAACTGCTCAATGCCAAACAGGTCGCGGACGAGATTCCGTACCTGGATTGCTCGAAGAACACCCGCTACCCGGTGATGGGCGCCACCGTGCAACGGCGCGGCGGCGTGGCCCGTCACGATGCCGTGGCCTGGGGCTTTGCCCGCGCCGCCGACGCCCTCGGAGTGGATTTGATCCAGCAGACCGAAGTGATCGGCTTTCGCAAGGAAAACGGCGTGTGCATCGGTGTGGAGACCAACAAGGGCTTTATCGGCGCCAAGCGCGTCGGTGTGGTCACGGCCGGTAACTCCGGGCACATGGCTTCGCTCGCCGGTTTCCGCCTGCCGATCGAATCGCACCCGCTGCAAGCACTGGTGTCGGAGCCGATCAAGCCGATTATCGACAGCGTGATCATGTCCAACGCCGTACACGGTTACATCAGCCAGTCCGACAAGGGCGACCTGGTGATCGGCGCCGGTATCGACGGCTACAACGGCTACGGCCAGCGCGGTTCGTACCCGGTGATCGAACACACCATCCAGGCCATCGTCGAGATGTTCCCGGTGCTCTCACGCGTGCGTATGAACCGCCAGTGGGGCGGCATCGTCGACACCACGCCGGACGCCTGCCCGATCATCTCCAAGACCCCGGTGCCGAACATGTTCTTCAACTGCGGTTGGGGCACCGGCGGTTTCAAGGCCACTCCCGGTTCAGGCAACGTGTTTGCCGCGAGCCTGGCCAAGGGTGAAATGCACCCGCTGGCCGCACCTTTCTCCATCGACCGTTTCCACAACGGTGCGTTGATCGACGAACACGGCGCTGCGGCCGTCGCCCACTAACAGGAGAAATTCCCTATGTTGCATATCTTCTGTCCTCACTGTGGCGAACTGCGCTCCGAAGAGGAATTCCATGCCTCCGGCCAAGCGCACATCCCACGCCCGCTGGACCCCAACGCCTGCACCGATGAAGAGTGGGGCGACTACATGTTCTTCCGCGACAACCCCCGCGGCCTGCACCACGAGCTGTGGATTCACGCCGCCGGTTGCCGTCAGTACTTCAACGCGACCCGCGACACGCTGACCTACGAAATTCTTGAAACCTACAAAATCGGCACCAAGCCGCAATTCACCGCCAAGGCTGCTGGAGCGAAGGTATGAGCCAGATCAATCGCCTGTCCAACGGTGGCCGGATCGACCGTAACAAAGTCCTGACCTTCAGCTTCAACGGCCAGACCTACAAAGGCTTCGAAGGCGACACTCTGGCCGCCGCGCTGCTGGCCAACGGTGTCGACATCATCGGCCGCAGCTTCAAGTACTCGCGCCCACGCGGCATCTTTGCTGCCGGTGCCGAAGAGCCGAACGCGGTGCTGCAGATCGGCGCCACCGAAGCCACCCAGATTCCCAACGTGCGCGCCACGCAACAGGCGTTGTACCAGGGCCTCGTCGCCACCAGCACCAACGGCTGGCCGAGCGTGAACAACGACGTGATGGGCATTCTCGGCAAAGTCGGCGGCAAGCTGATGCCGCCGGGGTTCTACTACAAAACCTTCATGTACCCGCAGTCGTTCTGGATGACCTACGAGAAGTACATCCGCAAGGCAGCAGGTTTAGGCCGCTCGCCGACCGAGAACGACCCGGACACCTACGACAACTTCAACCGGCATTGCGACGTGCTGGTGGTCGGTGCCGGCCCGGCCGGTCTGGCCGCTGCACTGGCCGCTGCGCGCAGTGGCGCCCGCGTGATCATCGCCGATGAGCAGGAAGAGTTCGGCGGCTCGTTGCTCGATTCGCGCGAAAGCCTCGACGGCAAGCCGGCCACCGAGTGGGTCGCCAGCGTCATCGCCGAACTCAAAGCCCTGCCGGACGTGGTGCTGCTGCCCCGCGCCACCGTCAACGGGTACCACGACCATAACTTCCTGACCATTCACGAGCGTCTCACCGATCACCTCGGCGACCGTGCGCCGATCGGCCAGGTGCGCCAGCGTATCCACCGTGTGCGTGCCAAGCGCGTGGTGCTGGCGACCGGTGCGTGCGAGCGTCCGCTGGTGTACGGCAACAACGACGTGCCGGGCAATATGCTCGCCGGTGCAGTCTCGACTTACGTGCGCCGTTACGGCGTGGCGCCGGGCAAGAAACTGGTGCTGTCGACCAACAACGACCACGCCTACCGCGTCGCCCTGGACTGGTTGGAAGCCGGCCTGAAAGTGGTGGCCGTGGCCGATGCCCGCCATAACCCACGCGGCGCGCTGGTGGAAGAAGCCCGCGCCAAAGGCATTCGTATCCTCACCGGCAGCGCCGTGATCGAAGCCCGTGGCAGCAAACATGTGAGCGGCGCCCGTGTTGCCGCCATCGATGTCAAAGCGCATACCGTCACCAGCCCCGGCGAGTGGCTGGACTGCGACCTGGTGGCCAGCTCCGGCGGCTACAGCCCGGTGGTCCACCTGGCCTCGCACCTGGGCGGCAAGCCGACCTGGCGCGAAGACATCCTCGGTTTTGTACCGGGTGAAGCACCGCAAAAGCGCGTGTGCGTTGGCGGTATCAACGGCGTCTACGGCCTGGGCGATTCCCTGGCGGACGGTTTTGAAGGGGGCGTGCGCGCCGCCAGCGAAGCCGGTTTTAGCCCGGTGGAAGGCACGCTGCCCAAAGCCTTGAACCGCTTGGAAGAGCCGACGCTGGCGTTGTTCCAGGTGCCTCACGAGAAAGCCACTGCACGGGCGCCCAAGCAATTTGTCGACCTGCAGAACGACGTCACCGCGGCCGCCATCGAACTGGCGACCCGCGAAGGTTTCGAGTCGGTGGAACACGTCAAGCGTTATACCGCGCTGGGCTTCGGCACCGACCAGGGCAAGCTGGGTAACGTCAACGGCCTGGCCATTGCGGCGCGTTCGCTGAACGTGACCATCCCGCAGATGGGCACCACTATGTTCCGCCCCAACTACACGCCGGTGACCTTCGGCGCGGTTGCGGGGCGGCACTGTGGGCACATCTTCGAACCCGTTCGCTACACCGCGCTGCACGCCTGGCATGTGAAGAATGGCGCCGAGTTTGAAGACGTCGGCCAGTGGAAACGCCCGTGGTACTTCCCGCGCAACGGTGAAGACCTGCACGCGGCGGTCAAGCGCGAATGCCTGGCGGTGCGCGACAGCGTCGGCCTGCTGGATGCGTCGACCCTCGGCAAGATCGACATCCAGGGCCCGGATGCCCGCGAGTTCCTCAACCGCATCTACAGCAACGCCTGGACCAAGCTCGACGTGGGCAAGGCGCGCTACGGCCTGATGTGCAAGGAAGACGGCATGGTCTTCGACGACGGCGTGACCGCTTGCCTGGCCGACAACCACTTCCTGATGACCACCACCACCGGCGGCGCGGCCCGTGTGCTGCAATGGCTGGAAATCTACCAACAGACCGAATGGCCGGACCTCAAGGTCTACTTCACCTCGGTCACCGACCACTGGGCGACCATGACCCTGTCGGGCCCCAACAGCCGCAAGCTGCTGGCCGAAGTCACCGACATCGACCTGGACAAGGACGGCTTCCCGTTCATGACCTGGAAAGAAGGCCTGGTCGGCGGTGTGCCGGCGCGGGTGTTCCGCATCTCGTTCACCGGCGAGCTGTCGTATGAAGTCAACGTGCAGGCCGACTACGCCATGGGCGTGCTGGAGCAAATCGTCGAGGCCGGCAAAAAGTACAACCTGACCCCGTATGGCACCGAAACCATGCACGTCCTGCGGGCCGAGAAGGGCTTCATCATCGTCGGCCAGGACACCGACGGCTCGATGACCCCGGACGACCTGAACATGGGCTGGTGCGTCGGCCGTACCAAGCCGTTCTCGTGGATCGGCTGGCGCGGGATGAACCGCGAAGACTGCGTGCGCGAAGATCGCAAGCAATTGGTCGGCCTCAAGCCGATCGATCCAGCGGTGTGGCTGCCGGAAGGCGCGCAACTGGTGTTCGACGCCAAGCAGACGATCCCGATGAAGATGGTCGGCCACGTCACCTCCAGCTACGCGCATAACTCCCTCGGTTATTCGTTTGCGCTGGCGGTGGTCAAGGGCGGCTTGAAGCGCATCGGCGAGCGGGTGTTTTCGCCGCAAGCGGATGGCAGCGTGATCGAGGCGGAGATTGTGTCCTCGGTGTTCTTTGATCCGAAAGGCGACCGCCAGAACATCTGATAGACCGAGGCGCGCCATCGGGAGACAGGGGAATGCATTCCAAATGTGGGAGGGGGCTTGCCCCCGATGACGCCAGTAGCCACACAACAGAATTCAGCAAAGGTGCTCTATGACAGCAGCCAACGTATACCAACAACGCCCCACCACCGGGGCCAAGGCCGAGTCGTCGCTGCACCATGCCGACCTCGCCAGCCTGATCGGCAAGGGCCGCAAGAATGCCGGCGTGACCGTGCGTGAAAAGAAACTGCTCGGCCACCTGACTATTCGCGGCGACGGCCATGACGCCGCCTTCGCCGCTGGCGTCCACAAGGCCCTGGGCATCGAACTGCCCGGCGCGCTGACGGTGATTGTCAACGGCGACACCAGCCTGCAATGGCTCGGCCCGGACGAGTGGCTGCTGGTGGTGCCGAGCGGTGAAGAATTCGCCGCCGAACAAAACCTGCGCGCCGCCCTGGGCGATCTGCACATCCAGATCGTCAATGTCAGCGGCGGCCAACAGATCCTCGAACTGCGCGGCCCGAACGTGCGCGACGTGCTGATGAAGTCCACCAGCTACGACGTACACCCCAACAACTTCCCGGTGGGCAAGGCGGTGGGCACGGTGTTCGCCAAGTCGCAATTGGTGATCCGCCATACCGCCGAAGACACCTGGGAGCTGGTGATTCGTCGCAGCTTCTCGGATTACTGGTGGTTGTGGTTGCAGGATGCCTCGGCCGAATTCGGCCTGAGCGTTCAAGCCTGATATGACCCCCACCCCCTTCACCCGCCACCCTGTAGGAGCGAGCTTGCTCGCGAAAGCCTCAAGGGCACCGCGGTCATCCAGGATGCCCGCGTTATCGTTGACGATTTTCGCGAGCAAGCTCGCTCCTACAGGGGTGGGTGAGGCCGGGCTTTGCTTGAGGAGTGACCTGTCATGAGCCGCGCACCCGATACATGGATTTTGACCGCCGACTGCCCCAGCGTGCTCGGCACGGTGGACGCGGTCACCCGCTACCTGTTCGAGCAGGGTTGCTACGTCACCGAGCACCACTCGTTCGATGACCGGCTGTCAGGGCGCTTTTTTATCCGCGTGGAGTTTCGTCAGCCGGAGGGTTTCGATGAGCAAGCGTTCCGCGATGGCCTGGCCGCGCGCGGGGAAGCCTTTGGCATGGTCTTCGAACTGACGGCGCCGAACTATCGGCCCAAAGTGGTGATCATGGTGTCCAAGGCCGATCACTGCCTGAACGACTTGCTGTACCGCCAGCGTATCGGCCAACTGTCGATGGACGTGGTCGCGGTGGTGTCCAACCACCCCGATCTGAAACCGTTGGCCGACTGGCACCAGATTCCCTACCACCACTTCGCCCTCGACCCCAACGACAAACCGTCCCAGGAGCGTCAGGTGTGGCAAGTGATTGAAGACACCGGCGCGGAACTGGTGATCCTTGCGCGCTACATGCAAGTGCTGTCGCCGGAGCTGTGCCGCAAGCTGGATGGCAAGGCCATCAATATCCACCACTCGTTGTTGCCGGGGTTCAAGGGCGCCAAGCCGTATCACCAGGCGTACAACAAGGGCGTGAAGCTGGTCGGCGCGACGGCGCATTACATCAACAACGACCTGGATGAAGGCCCGATCATCGCCCAGGGTGTGGAGGTGGTGGATCACAGCCACTACCCTGAGGATCTGATTGCCAAGGGGCGCGATATCGAAGGGCTGACCCTGGCCCGGGCGGTGGGGTATCACATTGAACGGCGGGTGTTTTTGAATGCCAATAGAACGGTGGTGCTCTGACTGACGCCATCGGGGGCAAGCCCCCTCCCACATTTTGATTTGTGAACACATCCAACTGTGGGAGGGGGCTTGCCCCCGATGAGGCCCTAACAAACAACACAAGAAACAGCATCTGTACCCGAGCACTCAACGCGCTGCCCACCCACGGGCAACGCGCTTTCATAAAAACAACAGCGAGGTGAAAGCATGTCTGGTAATCGTGGTGTCGTGTATCTCGGCAACGGCAAGGTCGAAGTACAGAGAATCGACTATCCCAAAATGCAGGACCCCCGTGGCAGGAAGATTGAGCACGGCGTCATCCTGCGCGTGGTCTCCACCAACATCTGCGGCTCCGACCAACACATGGTGCGCGGCCGCACCACTGCCCAGACCGGCCTGGTGCTCGGTCACGAGATCACCGGTGAAGTGATCGAGAAGGGCAGCGACGTCGAGAACCTGAAAATCGGCGACCTGGTGTCCGTGCCCTTCAACGTTGCCTGCGGCCGCTGCCGCTCCTGCAAAGAGCAACACACCGGCGTGTGCCTCACCGTCAACCCGGCCCGTGCCGGTGGCGCCTACGGCTATGTCGACATGGGCGACTGGACCGGCGGCCAGGCCGAATACGTGCTGGTGCCTTACGCCGACTTCAACCTGTTGAAACTGCCGGACCGCGACAAGGCCATGGAGAAAATCCGCGACCTGACCTGCCTCTCCGACATCCTGCCCACCGGCTACCACGGCGCCGTCACCGCCGGCGTTGGCCCTGGCAGCACCGTCTACATCGCCGGTGCCGGCCCGGTCGGCCTGGCCGCTGCCGCTTCCGCACGCCTGCTGGGCGCGGCGGTGGTGATCATCGGCGACGTCAACTCCATCCGCCTGGCTCACGCCAAGGCGCAAGGGTTTGAAGTGGTCGACCTGTCCACCGACACGCCGCTGCACGAACAGATTGCGGCCTTGCTCGGTGAGCCGGAAGTGGACTGCGCCGTCGACTGCGTGGGCTTCGAAGCACGCGGCCACGGGCATGACGGCGTCAAGCACGAAGCCCCGGCCACGGTGCTCAACTCACTGATGGGCGTGGTGCGCGTGGCGGGCAAGATCGGTATCCCCGGCCTGTACGTCACCGAAGACCCTGGCGCCGTCGACGCCGCCGCGAAGATGGGCAGCCTGAGCATCCGTTTTGGTCTGGGCTGGGCCAAATCCCACAGCTTCCACACCGGGCAAACGCCGGTGATGAAGTACAACCGCCAGTTGATGCAGGCGATCATGTGGGACCGCATTCACATTGCCGACATCGTCGGGGTCGAAGTCATCAGCCTGGATGACGCGCCGCGTGGGTATGGCGAGTTTGATGCGGGCGTGCCGAAGAAGTTTGTGATTGATCCGCATAAGTTGTTCAGCGCGGCGTAAACGCTAGAGCAAAAAACAAGGGCGCCTCGACGGGCGCCCTTATCAATTAGAGTGGGGCCGAGAGTCGAAGGTTAGCGGTCGATTTTATAGTTTCTGGCTTGCCCTCTTCATTTTCCGTCTGTACTTCAAGTGTTTTTCCACCATAGTTGCAGAATAGCTTTCCGTTAGCCTCCTGAACCCTGACCACGTTTTGCCATTGCCATTGCCATTGCCATTGGCGGTGTACGAACGGGGTTGATTGGATGCCGGAGCAGCAGGGCACTGCGAAATCCGCGGTGCCCGTGGCTTAGCGAATTGCCAGCGCGCCTTGATACACCGTCGGCCCGGTCGGCTGCTTGCTCACCGATCCACCCTTGGTTTCCGAGCTCACCATCAAACCCACCGGTTTGCTGATGGATTCCTGCTGGCGTGGGTTCAAGCCGATGATGCCTTTGCCATCTTCCGGCAACAGGCCGAGGGATACCGGCGTGCCGTCCTCGGGGATGGCCCACAGTTCCAGGCTCTGATCAGGGGCGGGGGCCGTGGAGGCAATCGGCTGCACTTCCAGGTAGTCCTTGTGGGCCATGATCTGCGCTGCCGGCTGCTGGGTGGTGGTCACCAGGGTGGCGGCGGATTTGACGCTGTCCTGGGTGTAGAGCGCGCCGCCGATACCGACGGCCACTACAGCGCAGGCGCCGATGAACAGGCGCGGGCGGCTCCAGAATGAAGGCTTGTGATCAATCACTTGGGGGTGGATCGTCGTCATAAGTCTCTTCCTGACAAATTGTATAGTCAGTTCATGGACCGGCTTATCGCAGTTGGGTTCCGGAGCGGGTTTGGAACAAGTGACGAAAAGGCCAGTCAAACGCCTGCTTTCACCCCTACATCCAGAGGTTGTTTCGATGAAGATTTCACGCGGTTTCGCCCTTTCCTGCCTGATGACCCTGGCAGCCGGCCCGGTATTCGCCGCCGGGTTCAGCCTTGGCGATGCGGCCAATGCGATTTCCGGTATGCAGGGCGGCAACAACAAAGCCGCTGCCGTTGCGCCGTCGTCCGAAACGGCCGGTTTGCTGAGTGCCCTGACCTCACAATTGAATGTCACCCCCGAGCAAGCCGTCGGCGGCACCGGCGCCATGCTGGGCCTGGCCAGGAACCAACTGAGCAGCAGCGACTATTCGCAACTGGGGAAAAGCGTGCCGGGTCTCGATCAACTGTCGGGCAGCAATGCGCTGGGCAGCCTCGGCGCCTTGAGCGGGATGCTCGGCCAGAGCGGCGGCAGCAAGACCAGCGGCCTCGACGGCCTGCTGGGTAACGTGAAGAACACCAACGACCTGAACACCGCGTTCAGCGCGCTGGGCATGGACAGCGGCATGATCGGCCAATTCGCCCCGGTGATCCTGCAATACCTGGGCGGCCAGGGTGCCAACAGTTCGCTGCTGGGCAAACTGGGCCAGGCTTGGGGCACCGGCAGCTAAGGCCGTGGTCCTTCAAAGCGGGTTCGACCCCGCTTTGAAGTGGCCGGCAGGTTGCGGGGAACAGCGTTACGGTTGGTACTCAAAAGTACATTGGGAGGCGTCGATCGATACAGCGCCGCCTTGATTCCCGCAGCTGGTTCCTTTCCATGCTGTACCGGTCGCGGCCTTCGGGTTGTTAAACGGCAGGCCCAGTTGAACATAGGGTTTGGAAACGTTGTTTACCGGCTCTGCGTTTTCTCTTTGCGTTGTACCGCCATAACTGCAGAGTATTTTCCCGTGGATCATTTCGGCACTGACTAACATCAGGTTGTATTTAGGTTCGAGGTAGGTCTCGCTTGTGGCCGTGGACTGGCCCTCCCACATCTGGCCACCGGGCCCGGGGGCTTCGTATTTGAAGCCTTGGTTGAAGTCCGGAGGAAGGTCCGGGTCGGTATACGGCGTAGCTTTTATTGAACTGACTGCGGGGCACGTGGCCATTTCTGCATGGGCAATGTTCGCTGCTGTCAGTAACGCTATGCCGGCGAAGAGGACTTTGATGGTCATGATCAGGGCACTCGACTGAGATGGAGTCCTTAGCCTAATCAGCCGCCCAAGGCGGGCGGAACTGTTAACTCTGACAGTTTTTTATGCGTTTTCAGACGATGCCCTATCGCGGGTTCGCTGCAGGGCAAGCGGGTCCAGGCGTGGGGCGCGGGTAGCCGAGGATTGAGTCAGCCCCTCGTTTGGCAATGCTGCGCAACAACTCCCGAGGAACTGTGTGGGATGTTTCACCACCTACGGGGACTGCCCCAGGAAAACCAACCCTCCTGGGGTGGATTCTTCAATCCGGTCAGGTAGGAGTCTTCCATGAACATCGTCAACACCTACAACGCTCTCGCTAGCGCTTCGTATCACGCCGCGACCCACAAGCCCGCTGCCGCAGAGCAAGGAAAAGCGCCCCACGACGCCAGCCAGGAGCAGGCTGATACCGTGAGCAGTCACGACACCATCGAGATAGCGCACGGGTGGCGTACCGGTGACGATTCGGCCACGTGGCCTAAGCGCCCGTAACGGTTACTTTGCCCATAAGGCCCCAGCGGTTTCGCCTCGCAGTTCCTGAATCTGCTGATCCTTCTCCATCCAGAGCCGGTTCACCCAGTTCTGTACGACCTGGCGAAACGCCGGGTCGTTTTCGTAGTCGCCCTGCCACAGCGCCGGGTCCAGCTCACGGGTGCGGATATCGATGATCACCTTCGGTACCGCCCCGCTGATCAGATCCCAGAACCCCGGCGTCTTCGCTTGCGGATAGACCACGGTCACGTCGAGCACGGCATCCAGTTGTTCGCCCAGTGCCGCCAACACAAACGCCACGCCGCCGGCCTTGGGCTTGAGCAGGCGGGCAAACGGTGAGCTTTGCTGGGCACGCTTGGCCTCGCTGAACCGGGTGCCTTCCAGGTAGTTGACCACCGTCACCGGCTGGCGCTTGAACAGCTCGCAGGCCTGGCGGGTGATCTTCAAGTCCTGGCCCGCCAGTTCCGGGTGCTTGGCCAGGAACGCCTTGGTGTAGCGCTTCATGAACGGATAATCCAGCGCCCACCAGGCCAGGCCGAGGAAGGGTACCCAGACCAGTTCTTTCTTCAGGAAGAACTTGAAGAACGGCGTGCGGCGGTTGAGGGCCTGGATCAGCGCGGGGATATCGACCCAGGATTGGTGGTTACTGATCACCAGGTACGAGGTGTCGCCGCGCAGGTCGTCTGCGCCGCGGATGTCCCATTGGGTCGGGATGCACAGCGCGAAGATCAGTTTGTCGATTTCGGCCCAGGTCTCGGCGATCCACATCACGGCCCATGACGCGTAATCGCGATAGCGACCGGGGGCCACCAGCTTGAGCAGGGCAAACACCGTCAGCGGCCCGATCAGGACCAGGGTGTTGAGCAGGAGCAGCAGCGAGACGAAACAGCCGGTGAGCAGGCGGCGCATAAGTAACTCTTGGAATCCTGTGGGCGGGACATAATAAGAGAGCGGCGTCTAGAGGCCAAATCGCAAATCGCCCGACGAATGTTTCACAATATGCCGGGTATGGTTGCCGAACTAACTAAGTGCTGCCTTTGCGGTCTAGAATTCGCCTACTTCTTTCCGAGGAAATCACTTCGTGAAACTGCTCCTTGCCTCGCTCGCCCTGGCGGCCTTGCCCGTCATGGCCGCCGAACCGACCGTTTACGGCCGCTACGAATACATCCAACTGCCGGAGATCGGCGAAACCTTCAAGGCCAAGATGGACACCGGCGCGCTGACCGCCTCGCTGTCGGCCCGTGACATCGAGACCTTCACCCGTGACGGCGACGATTGGGTGCGCTTCCGCGTCGGCGGCAAGGACGCCGGCAACAAAGTCTACGAACACAAGGTGGCGCGCATCAGCAAGATCAAGAGCCGCGCCGACGAAGACGAGGACAAGGAAGAAGCCACCGTGGCCACGCGCCCGGTGATCGACCTGGAAATGTGCCTGGGCAACGTCAAGCGCACCGTCGAGGTCAACCTCACCGACCGCAGCAGCTTCAACTACCCGCTGCTGATCGGCGCCAAGGCCCTGCGTGAGTTCGGCGCCGCGGTGAACCCGGCGCGTCGCTACACCGCCGACAAGCCGGACTGCTGACGGACCGCCATGCCGCACATCCTGATTGTCGAAGACGAAGCGGCGATAGCCGACACACTGGTTTTCGCCCTGCAAGGCGAGGGCTTTACCACCACCTGGCTGAGCCTCGGCCAGGAAGCGCTGGCCCACCAGCGCCAGACCCCGGCCGACCTGATCATCCTCGACATCGGCCTGCCCGACATCAGCGGCTTTGAAACCTGCAAGCAACTGCGGCGTTTCAGCGAAGTGCCGGTGATGTTTCTCAGTGCCCGCGATAGCGAGATCGACCGCGTGGTCGGGCTGGAGATCGGCGCCGACGATTATGTGGTCAAGCCGTTCAGCCCACGGGAAGTGGCGGCGCGGGTCAGGGCGATCCTCAAGCGCGTCGGCCCTGGCGTCGCTCCGGCGTTGTTCCAGGTCGACCTGGAGCGTATGCAGATCACCTACCGTGGCCTGGCACTGAGCCTGACCCGCCATGAGTTCCGCTTGCTGCAAAGCCTGCTGGAACAACCCGAGCGTGTGTTCAGCCGCGAACAACTGCTGGACGCGGTCGGCGTGCCGGCCGATGCCGGCTATGAGCGCAATATCGACAGCCATATCAAAAGCCTGCGCAGCAAATTACGCAGCGTGGCGGCGCAGGCCGAACCGATCCAGACCCATCGCGGCCTCGGCTACAGCTACAGCCCGAGCCACAGCTGATGCGCCTGGGGCTGCGGTTTTTCCTGGTCTACGCGCTGTTTATCGGCTTCACCGGTTACTTCGTGCTAAACACCGTGATGAAGGAAATCCGCCCCGGCGTGCGCCAGTCCACCGAAGAAACCCTGGTGGACACCGCCAACCTGCTGGCGGAAATCCTGCGCAACGACGTCAAGAACGGCACCCTCGCCCAAAGCCACTGGCCGGAGCTGCTCAAGGCCTACGGCACCCGTCAGCCGGGCGCGACCATCTGGGGCCTGCCGAAAAACCAGGTCAACCACCGCATCTACGTGACCGACGCCAACGGCATGGTGTTGCTCGACTCCAGCGGCGAAGCCGTGGGCCAGGACTACTCCAAATGGAACGACGTGTACCTGACCCTGCGCGGCGAGTACGGCGCGCGTTCCACCCGCAGCGCGCCGGATGATCCGGCCTCGTCGGTGATGCACGTGGGCGCGCCGATTCGCGACAACGGGCAGATCATCGGCGTGGTCACGGTGGCCAAGCCGAACAGTTCGCTGCAGCCTTATGTCGATCGCACCGAGCACCGGTTGCTGTGGTACGGCGCCGGCTTGGTGATCCTCGGCCTGCTGCTCGGCGCGCTGTTGTCGTGGTGGTTGAGCGTGGCACTGCGCCGGCTTACCGCGTATGCCGAGGCGGTCAGCGAGGGGCGGCGCGCCGAATTGCCGCATTACCGTGGCGGCGAGCTGAAGCAGTTGTCCACCGCTGTGGAGCACATGCGGACACAGCTGGAGGGCAAGGCTTATGTGGAGCATTACGTCCACACCCTGACCCACGAATTGAAGAGCCCGCTGGCGGCGATTCGCGGCGCGGCCGAGCTGTTGCAGGGCGACATGAGCCGCGAGCAGCAACAGCGCTTTGTCGGCAATATCGACAGCGAAAGTACCCGCCTGCAGCAGTTGATCGAGCGCTTGCTGAACCTGGCCCAGGTCGAGCAACGCCAGGGCCTGGAGGCGCAAGCCAGCCTGCCGCTGGCCGCGCTGGTGGACGATGTGCTCAAGGCCCAATGCGCGCGCATCGAAGGTGCCGGCTTGCGCATCGAACAAACGATCGGCGCTGAGGTGAAGGTCTTCGGCGAACCGTTCCTGCTGCGCCAGGCCCTGGGCAACCTGCTCGACAACGCCCTGGACTTCACGCCGGCGGGCGGGGTGTTGCGGTTCAGCGCACAGACCCGGCACAACGCTGTGCAGGTCAGCCTGTTCAACCAGGCCGCGCCGATTCCCGACTACGCCTTGCCGCGCCTGAGCGAGCGTTTCTACTCGCTGCCGCGTCCGGCCAGCGGGCGCAAAAGCACCGGCCTGGGCCTCAACTTTGTCGAGGAAGTGATGAAGCTGCATGGCGGCACGTTGCAGATCGGCAACGTACACGGTGGCGTGCAAGTGGTGCTGCATCTCCACACAGTCTCCACACTGCCCACATAAATTTCCCACATGCGCGGCTCACGCTTTCCCCATCAAAACAGGGAGAGCCCCATGAACCGCAGCCTGCTTTTCAAACTTGGCGCGATTGCGCTATTGATCCTGCTATTGCTGATTCCATTGCTGATGATCAACGGCCTCATCGCCGACCGCCAATACACTCGCGACAGTGTCCTGATGGATATCGCCCGTAGCTCCAGCTACAGCCAGCGCCTCACCGGCCCGGTGATGGTGGTGCCGTACCGCAAGACTGTCCGCGAGTGGAAGCTCAATGAAAAACTCAACAAGCGCTACGAGGAAACCCGTGAAGTGCGCGGTCGTCTGTATTTCCTGCCGGAGCGTTTTGAGCTCGACGGGCGGGTGCAGACCGAACTGCGCGCGCGTGGCATCTACCAGGCCCGGCTGTTCCACGCCGACAACCGCATCAGCGGACGCTTCGTCTTGCCGGAGCAATGGGGCATCAAGGAAAATTTCACCGATTACCGCTTTGAGCCGGCGTTTCTGGCGGTGGGTATCAGCGATATTCGCGGTATCGAAAACGCACTGAAGCTGGAGCTGGGCAGCCAGCGCCTGGAGTTTGCGCCAGGCACCCACGTCGAGTGGCTGGGCGAGGGGGTGCATGTGGCGCTGCCGGAGCTGGACAGCAAAACCCCGGCCGCGCTGGACTTCGCCTTCGACCTGCGCCTGCAAGGCACCGAGCAACTGCAAGTGGTACCGGTGGGCAAGACCAGCCAGGTCACACTGGCCTCCAACTGGCCGCACCCGAGCTTCATCGGCAACTTCCTGCCGGCGCAACGGGAAGTCACCGACAAGGGCTTCAGCGCCAACTGGCAGACCTCATTCTTCTCCACCAACCTCGAAGAAGCCCTGCGCGGCTGCCTGGACGAACGCGGCTGTGACGACTTCAACAACCGCAGCTTCGGGGTGAACTTCATCGACCCGGTGGACCAGTACCTCAAGAGCGACCGCGCGATCAAATATGCGCTGCTGTTCATCGCCCTGACCTTTGCCGGTTTCTTCCTGTTCGAAGTGCTCAAGGGCTTGGCGGTGCATCCGATCCAGTACGCCCTGGTGGGGTTCGCCCTGGCGTTTTTCTACCTGTTGTTGCTGTCGTTGTCCGAGCACCTGGGCTTTGCCTTGGCGTACCTGATTTCGGCGAGTGCCTGTGTGTTGTTGATTGGTTTCTACGTGTGCCATGTGCTGCGCAGCGTCGCCCACGGCCTGGGGTTTTCGGCCGGGCTGGCGGCGTTGTATGGCTTGTTGTACGGGCTATTGAGTGCCGAGGACTACGCGCTGCTGATGGGCTCGCTGTTGCTGTTCGGCCTGCTGGGGACGGTGATGGTGCTGACACGCAAACTGGATTGGTACGGCGTGGGCAAACGCAAGGTGGCCGAGCCCTTGGCATTCGATCTGGAGGCGGTGCAATGATCGGGTTGCGTGAGGACCAGCGGGAGCGAGCGCAGTTGGTGGCGAGGATTGTGGCGTTGTTTCCTGCGCCACCTATGCGCAGGGTCAAACCGGCGGCTGTGTCTCAAGCATCGAAGGGCGCTGGCTGACTTCGGCGTACCAGGCGGCGAGCTGGGGGTTGGCGTCGCGCCAGTGCAGGTCCGGGTGGCGGAAATCCAGGTAACCCAAGGCGCAGGCCACGCTGATCGCGGCGATATCGAAGTGGCTGGCCAGTTCGGCAATTGCATCCGCTTCCAGCTCCGCCAGGGTGCGCCGGATCTTGTTGCGCTGTTCGTCGAGCCACGGCGCCCAGTGTTTTTCCGGCGGGCGCAGGGCGCTCTCGTAACGCACCAGCACGGCGGCATCCATGATGGCGTCGGCCATCGAGGCCAGGGTCAGGCGACGCCAGCGGGCCGAGCCGTCACGCGGGATCAGCGGGTTGCCGACGTGCTGGTGGTCGAGGTAATCGAGGATCACCCGGCTGTCGTGCAACACCGTGCCATCGGCCAGGCGCAGGGCCGGGATCTTGCCCACCGGGTTCTCGTTGACCAGTTGCACATCCGGGTTGACCGGTGTCGGCATGCAAAGCTGCAGGGCCACACGGTTCTGCTGGCCGGTTTCGGCCAGCAGCACGCGGACTTTGCGCACGAACGGCGAAGCGGGGTTGTGGAACAAGGTCATGCTGGGAGCGGACATAGGCATTCCTCTGGATGGGATGGGCAGTCGCTAGCCTAGTGGGTTGCGCGGTGGCTGGCGAGGGGGGGCTGTGGTTCTTGAGGGCCTCATCGGGGGCAAGCCCCCTCCCACAGGGGAATGCATTCCAATGTGGGAGGGGGCTTGCCCCCGATAGCGTCCTCAGCCACGCCGCCTGAACAACGCCCAAGTCCCAATGACCGCAGGAATACCCAACCCGACCCAACTCAGCGCATCCCACAGCCCATCCCCCTGGATGGGATGGGCAGTCGCTAGCCTAGTGGGTTGCGCGGTGGCTGGCGAGGGGGATTCCTGTGGTTCTTGAGGGCCTCATCGGGGGCAAGCCCCCTCCCACAGGGGAATGCATTCCAATGTGGGAGGGGGCTTGCCCCCGATAGCGTCCTCAGCCACGCCGCCTGAACAACGCCCAAGTCCCAATGACCGCAGGAATACCCAACCCGACCCAACTCAGCGCATCCCACAGCCAATCCCTCTGGATGGGATGGGCAGTCGCTAGCCTAGTGGGTTGCGCGGTGGCTGGCGAGGGGGGGGCTGTGGTTCTTGAGGGCCTCATCGGGGGCAAGCCCTCTCCCACAGGGGAATGCATTCCAAATGTGGGAGGGGGCTTGCCCCCGATAGCGTCCTCAACCACGCCGCCTGAACAACGCCCAAGTCCCAATGACCGCAGGAATACCCAACCCGACCCAACTCAGCGCATCCCACAGCCAATCCCTCTGGATGGGATGGGCAGTCGCTAGCCTAGTGGGTTGCGCGGTGGCTGGCGAGGGGGATTCTTGTGGTTCTTGAGGGCCTCATCGGGGGCAAGCCCCCTCCCACAGGGGAATGCATTCCAAATGTGCGAGGGGGCTTGCCCCCGATGGCGTCCTCAGCCACGCCGCCTGAACAACGCCCAAGTCCCAATGACCGCAGGAATACCCAACCCGACCCAACTCAGCGCATCCCACAGCCAATCCCTCTGGATGGGATGGGCAGTCGCTAGCCTAGTGGGTTGCGCGGTGGCTGGCGAGGGGGGGCTGTGGTTCTTGAGGGCCTCATCGGGGGCAAGCTCCCTCCCACAGGGGAATGCATTCCAAATGTGCGAGGGGGCTTGCCCCCGATAGCGTCCTCAACCACGCCGCCTGAACAACGCCCAAGTCCCAATGACCGCAGGAATACCCAACCCGACCCAACTCAGCGCATCCCACAGCCAATCCCTCTGGATGGGATGGGCAGTCGCTAGCCTAGTGGGTTGCGCGGTGGCTGGCGAGGGGGGGCTGTGGTTCTTGAGGGCCTCATCGGGGGCAAGCTCCCTCCCACAGGGGAATGCATTCCAAATGTGCGAGGGGGCTTGCCCCCGATAGCGTCCTCAACCACGCCGCCTGAACAACGCCCAAGTCCCAATGACCGCAGGAATACCCAACCCGACCCAACTCAGCGCATCCCACAGCCAATCCCTCTGGATGGGATGGGCAGTCGCTAGCCTAGTGGGTTGCGCGGTGGCTGGCGAGGGGGATTCCTGTGGTTCTTGAGGGCCTCATCGGGGGCAAGCTCCCTCCCACAGGGGAATGCATTCCAAATGTGGGAGGGGGCTTGCCCCCGATGGCGTCCTCAGCCACGCCGCCTGAACAACGCCCAAGTCCCAATGACCGCAGGAATACCCAACCCGACCCAACTCAGCGCATCCCACAGCCCATCCCCCAGCAACGCGGCAAACAAACCGACGGCGCTGAGCAGGCCGATCCCCAGCGGAATGCCGAACACTTTCCAGAAACTCGATTGACGCGGCCTCATGCCTTGCCCGCCTTGCGCCGCACCCACCACAGGTACACACCGCTGCCGAGCACGACGATGGTCAGCCCATCCAGCAGCGCCCAGAGGATTTTCATCGGCATGCCGCCGTAGTCGCCGAAGTGCAGCGGCTGCGACATGCCCATGGCGTCCATGTACCACGGCCGCTCGGCGATCGCGGTGACGGCCAGGCTGCTGGCGTCGATCAGCACCGGCGTGAGCAGGTGCGAGGTCAGGTGGGTGCTGCCCTTCATGAACACCGCGTAATGGTGCTCACTGGAAAAGCGCGTGCCGGGGAAGGCGATGAAGTTCGGCTGCATGCCGGGTGCGGCTGCGGCGGCGATCTTGAGCAGATCGTTGGCCGGTGCGCGCAGGGTCAGCGGCGGGGCGTGCTGGTACGGTTCGATCATTGCGCTGAGGCTGTCGTTGCGCCAGGCGGCGATGATCAGGTCGGCGCAGGCGCTGATCACGCCGGTCACGCCGACCACCAGCGCCCAGGTCAGGGTGACCACGCCGATCAGGTTGTGCAGGTCGAGCCAACGCAGGCGGGTGGATTTGTCCTGGCGCACGGTGGCGAACGTCAAGCGGCGCATGAACGGCAGGTAAAGCAGCGTGCCCGAGACAATCGCCAGCACAAACAACAGGCCCATGAACGCCAGCAGCCACTTGCCCGGCAGGCCGGCGAACATATCCACATGCAGGCGCAGCAGGAACAGCGTCAAGCCGCCGTTGGCCGACGGCATCTCCACGGTTGCGCCGGTGCGCGCGTCGAGCATGAACGTGTGCGACGCATTGGGTTCGGTGCCAGCGGTGGCGGCCATGATCGCGATCACGCCGTGCGGGTCGTCTTCGTCCCACGCCAGGTATTGCATGACTTCGCCAGGGCGATGCGCCTGGGCTTTGGCCACCAGTTGCTCGAGGTTCAGCTGTGGTGTGTCGGCGGGCATCTGCTGCAACTCGGGTTCGTTGCCCAGCAGGTGATCGAGCTCGTGGTGGAAAATCAACGGCAGGCCGGTAAGGGCGAGCAACAGCAGGAACAAGGTGCAGATCAGGCTGGTCCAGGTGTGGATAAAAGACCAGCGGCGGATGGTTCGGCTTTTCATTTGTTGGCCTTCAGACACACCCAAGCCGCCCCTGGGGGCGGCCGGGAGGTCAACTCAGTCGTTTACCACTGGTAGGTGGCGCTGGCGACCACACTGCGCTGGTCGCCGAAGTAGCAGTAGGAACCGTCACAGGTGGAGAGGTAGTCCTTGTCGAACAGGTTGGTCGCGTTCAGTTTCAGCGAGGCGCCTTTGAGGCTGTTGTCCAGGCGGCCGAGGTCGTAATGCACGGCGGCGTCGAACACCGTGTAGGCGTTGGCCTTGCCCGTCCAGGTATTGCCCTGGTCGCCATAGGTATTGCCGGTGTAGCGGGCCCCGGCGCCAATGCCGAAACCGTCGAGCATGCCGCTGTGCCAGGTGTAGTCCGTCCACAGGGAGGCTTGCTGGTTCGGCATCAGCTGCAGGCGGTTGCCCTTGTATTGGCCTTTTTGCACTTCGGACTTGGCCAGGGTGTAGGCGGCTATCAGCTTGAGGTTTTCACTCACGTCAGACACGGCTTCGAGTTCCAGGCCCTTGACCTTCACTTCGCCGGTCTGGTCGGTCACCGATTCGCCCCCGGCGCCGAAGCTGGTGACCAGCACGTTTTTCTGGGTCAGGTCGTAAACCGCTGCGCTGAGCAATGTGTTGGAGCCGGGAGGCTGATACTTGACCCCCAGTTCCCATTGCTTGCCCTGCGTGGGCTTGTACGATTTGACCGGGTCGACGCTGGCATTGCTCGCCGGCTGGAAGGACTCGGCGTAGGACAGGTACGGCACGAAGCCCGAATCGAAGACATAGCTCAGCGCCGCGTTGCCACTGAAGTTCCGGCTGCGGTCGGTGTTGGTCGCGTCGTCCTTGTTGAAGTACGTGGTGCCCTGATGCACCCAGTCTTCACGCCCGCCGAGGGTCAGGCGCCATTTGTCGAAGGCCATCTGGTCTTGCACGTAGAGGCCGGTCTGTATGGTTTTCTGGTTGTAGTCGTAGTACGCGTCGGAGCGCGGCGGGCGGACGATCGTCTGGCCGTAGGTCGGGTTGAAGATATTGGTCGTCCCGGCGCTGCCGAAAATCGACAGATACGAAGTGTCGGTGCGTTGATGATCGAGCCCCAGCAACAGCGTGTGCGTGATGTCAGCCGTGTTGAAGTCAGCCTGGAAATGGTTGTCGACTGCGAATTGGCCGATGTTTTCGTCAACGTTGGTCGACGAACGACCGATGTTGCCCGCAGCGTCGGCAGGGCCGTAGATCAGTGAGCCCACGGTCAGTTGCTGGAACGCCAGCTCCGACTTGGTGTAGCGCAGGTTCTGGCGGAACTGCCATGTATCGTTGAAGCGATGCTCGAACGCATAGCCCAGCGCGTAGTAGGTGCGGTCGTAGAACTCGTAGTCCGGATCGCCGAGGTTCTTGTGGTGGGAGACCTCGCCCAGCGGCGATTTGATCTTGGTGCCCTGGATCGGCAGGAACTGGCTGGTGGTGCCGGTATCGTCGCGGGTGAACTGCGAGAGCAGGGTCAGCTTGGTGTCGGTGTCGATGTTCCAGACCAGGCTGGGGGCGATGTTGTAGCGCTTGTTGTCGATGTGGTCGACCTGGGTGCCAGCATCCCGGACCACGCCGCTGACGCCGTAAAGGAACTGGCCTTCATCATCGATCTTGCCGGTGCTGGCGAAATTGATCTGGCGATAGTTGTCACTGCCGTATTGCACTTGAATGGCATGGCTCGACTCCGCGCTGGGGCGCCGGCTGACCATGTCCAGCAGGCCGCCCGGCGGGGTCTGGCCATAGACCGAGGAGGCCGGGCCACGCAGCAGGGCGAGGCGATCCAGGTTCCAGGTTTCGGCCTTGGGGTTGGCGTACACGCCGCGTGGCAACGGCAGGCCGTCGAGGAATTGGGTCGGTTCGAAGCCGCGAACGCGCATCCAGTCGTAGCGGGTGTCGCTGCCGTAGCTGGCGGACACAATGCCGGGCATGTATTTGACGGCGTCATCCAGGTTCTGGACGTTGCGGTCCTGCATCTGCTCGCGGGTGGCGACGGAGATCGAGCGCGGTGCTTCGACCAGCGCGGTATCGGTCTTGGTGCCGGCGGCGGTACGCGTCGCCAGGTAGCCCTGCACCGGGCCCCAGGCGCTTTCAGTGTTGCCCTGGGCAACGATGCTGGTTTGCGGCAACGCCACGACCCCGTCCGCAATCGCCACCAGCGTGTAAGTCCCCGCGCTGCTCTGCTCCACCTGCAAGCCGCTGCCGCGCAGTGCCTCGCGCAGTGCGCCCGGGGCGTCGAACTGGCCCTGGACCGGCGCCGAGGTTTTGCCCGCGGCCAGTGCCGGGCTGAGGGTCAGTGCGAGGCCGGCCTGGCTGGCGATCTGGTTCAGGGTGGCGGCCAATGGCGCGGCGGGCAGGTTGTACGCGCGCACGCTGGACGCTTGCTCGGCGGCGATCAGCACGCTGCTGGTCAGCGGGGTGCTGAGGGCAATGGCCACGGCTAACAGGCTGGGGCGCAACAAGGTGTCTAGCGTGCGGGACATGGGGCGGCTCCTGAATGGAAGTAATTCGCAATTACCCATGTGCCGAGCGAGATTCGAAAAGTGATAGGGCGGGGTGAAAATAATTGTGGTCTGGGGATATTTGGTGTTCTGGAGGGCGTCATCGCGAGCAAGCTCGCTCCCACATTCGACCGCGTTCAGCCTGATACAACGCGGTCGAAGGTGGGAGCGGGCTTGCTCGCGATAGCAATATCCCCGACACCGCCGGACCTAGGGCCTACCCTTCACCGTCACCCACCACGGCGTGCGCTGTTCGATCCGCACCGGCAGCGTCGGCAGCAGTGCGTTGAGCGCCAGGGTGGTGTCGTGCAGCGGGAAGCTGCCGGTGATGCGCAGGTCGGCCACGGCGTTATCCACACCCAGGTAGCCGCGGCGATAACGGCTCAGTTCCTCGACCACATCGCCCAGGCGGGCGTTGTCCACCACCAGCATGCCGCGGGTCCAGGCGTCGGTGGCGGGGGTGACGGCGAGCAGCGGGCCGAGGCTGTCGCTGCGCATCAGCACTTGCTGGCCGGCCTTGAAGATCTGTTCCTGATGCAGCGCCTCGGGTTGTGCGGCCACCGCCGATTGCAGCACGCTCAGGCGCGTGGCGGCGTCCTCGCGCTTGACGATAAACCGCGTGCCCAGTGCGCGCAGGCTGCCGTCGCGGGTCTGCACATAGAACGGGCGCGCATCGTTGTGGCCGGTTTCGACGAGGATTTCGCCTTCCTGCAACACGATCAGCCGGCGTTTTTCATCGAAGCGCACATCGATGGCGCTGTGGGTGTTGAGGTTGATCTGCGTGCCGTCCGCCAGTGTCAGCGTGCGTTGTTCGCCGGTGGCGGTGCGTTGATCGGCCAGCCAATAGTGGAGCGGTACATAACGTTCCCCGGCAAACAAGGCCAGGCCGCAGACCAGTGCGATACTCGCCAGGCCGCTGCCGAGTTTGCGCACGCGCTGGCGAATGCCCTCGCGTGACTGCAACAACGCCGCCCGCGCCGGGCCCGAGGCCACGCTGAAGCGCTGGTCGAGCAGGCCCAGTTGGCGCCAGGCGCGGGCATGTTCTGCATCGCTGGCCAGCCATTTGGCGAACTCCTCCTGTTCCACGGCGCTGCCGTCCCCTGAGTCGAGGGACAGCTGCCAGGCAATCGCCGCATCCAGTACCCGGGCCGACACCGGTTTGCAACTGATCGCACTCACAGCGGCTCGCCATACAACGCGATGTAGCATTGACGGATGCCCTGGGCCAGGTACTGGCGCACGCGCGGCACCGACACGCCGAGGCGCCGGGCGATGTCGGCGTGGCCCAGGCCGTCGATGCGGTTGTAGAGGAACGCGGCGCGGGCCTTGCTCGACAGCGTGCCGAGCAGGCGGTCGATGGCCTTGAGGTCTTCGAGGATCAGTTGCTGGTCCTCCGGCGACGGCTGTTCGCTTTGCGGGATCAGCATCAATTCGCTGAGGTAGGCCTGTTCCAGGGCGGCGCGGCGGAAGTAGTCGAACAGCAAGCCTTTGGCGATCGCCACCAGGAAGGCGCGGGGCTCGCGGGGTTCGCGCAACCCGTCGCGGCCGAGCAGGCGCATGAAGGTGTCCTGGCTCAGGTCTTCGGCGCGGCTCGGGCAGGCCACATTGCGCCGCAGCCAGGCCAGCAGCCAGCCGCGATGGTCGCGATACAACGCACCGACAAGCTCACTGTGTGGGGTCTGGACCGACGACAAGGCATCACCGAATAAACAAGTTTAAACTAACGAGAATTATTCGCGATTGTGTCAGAGGCGTGCAGCGGGCGCAATTGGCGTCTGTCCGGCGGTGCTATTAAAACGATGGCGCCTGCTTGCGCCGTTTCCATTGGCTCAAACGTGCTTGCAGGGCGCGCGGTGTGTCGATGTGCTGCTGGCGCGCGCGGCTGAGCAGGATCAGCATCAGCTCCGCAGTGGCCAGGGCGTCGGCGCTGGCGTGATGGCGTTCGCCCACCTGCAGGTGGAAGTGGTCGATCCAGTCGTCCAGCCCGGCTTCGCGCAGCAGCGCCTCGGGGTACAGCAGCGGGGCGATGTCGGCCACGTCGAGGAAGGTATGGGCCAGGCGATAACCCAGGCTGTCCTTGAGCGCCCGGGCCAGCATGTGTTGATCGAACCGCGCATGGAAGGCCAGCAACGGGCTGTCGCCGACGAACTCCATGAAATCCAGCAACGCGTCCACCGGGTCACTGCCGGCGGCGATCGCGCTGGGGCCGAGACCGTGGATCAACACGCTGGGGCTGAGTTTTGTTTCGGCGCGTTGCAGGGTGCGCTCGAACATCTGGGAAAAATCCACCGCGCCGTCCTCGATCACCACCGCACCGATGGACAACACCTGATCGCGGTTGAGGTTCAGGCCGCTGGTTTCCAGGTCCAGCACCACCCAGCGCTGGCTGCGCAATGCCGCGTCGCCCAGCGCGACCGGCTGGGGTAACTGCGCCAGGCGCTGCTGTTGTGTTGCGTCGAGATGGGGTTTGGCCGTGCGCAACCAACCAAATAAGTTCACAGCTGATACCGCACGGTCAGGCTGCTTTGCAGGCGCTGGGCCTGGCGCAGGGATTCGCGCAGGATGCGCCGGTCCAGATGGTTGAGGCTGTCGGGGTCGACGCGGTTGGAATACGGCTGGTTTTCCCGCATCTGCAATTGGTGCTGCTGCATGCGGGTTTGCTGGATAAAGTGGTACGCCTCTTCATAGGCGGCGCCATCCAGCGGCTCGATCACTTCCTTGACCACCAACTGGCGCAGGCGCTCCAGGGTGTTGATGGCGTGGACGTCGTTGGCCAGGGCCAGCAGGCGCGCGCCGTCGACAAAGGGCGTCAGGCCTTGCACCTTGAGGTCGAGGGTGGCTTTTTCGCCGCCTTTGCGCGTCAGCACGAAATCGCGGAAGCGCCCCACCGGCGGGCGCTGGCGCAAGGCGTTCTCCGCCAGCATGCGCTGGAACAGGCGGTTATCCGCGACCTGGTCGAGAATGCCCTGGCGCAGTTGTTCACAGCCCTGTTCATCGCCCCACACCACCCGCAGGTCGAAATAGATGGTCGACCCCAGCAGGTTCTCCGGCGTGGCTTCGCGGATGAACGCCGCAAACCGTCGCGCCCATTCGGCCCGCGACAGGCACAGCTCGGGGTTGCCGGCCATGATGTTGCCTTTGCACAAGGTGAAGCCGCACTGCGCCAGGCTCTGGTTGATCTGCTGCGCGAGGGGCAGCAGGCGCGCGCGGATCTCAGCCGCTTCGGCGGCGTCCTTGGCGTCGAACAGGATGCCGTTGTCCTGGTCGGTGTAGAGCGTCTGCTCGCGCCGGCCTTCGCTGCCGAAACACAGCCAGGTGAACGGCACGCCGGGGTCGCCTTTGTCGGCGAGGGTCAGCTCGATGACCCGGCACACGGTGTGATCGTTGAGCAGGGTAATAATGTGGGTGATCTGGGTCGACGACGCGCCGTGGGCCAGCATGCGCTCCACCAACTGGCCGATCTCGCCGCGTATCGCCACCAGGTTTTCCACCTTGGGCGCGTTGCGGATGGTACGGGCCAGGTGGACCAGGTCCACGCGTTGCAGGGAAAACAGGTCGCGCTCGGACACCACGCCGCACAGACGCTGGTCTTTGACCAGGCACACGTGGGCGATATGCCGCTCGGTCATCGCGATGGCGGCGTCGAAGGCGCTGTGGTCCGGGGTGAGGAAGAACGGCGCATGGGTCATGTGTGCGTCGATCGGCAGGGTGAAATCGCTGGTGCCGTCGGCCACCACCTGGCGCAGATCGCGCAGGGTGAAGATCCCCAGGGGCGCCTTGTGCTCATCCACGATCACAATGCTGCCGACCTGTTGCTCGTGCATCAGCGTCACCGCTTCGCGCAACGGTGTAGCCGGGCTGCACGTCACCGGGTGGCGCATGGCCAACTCACCGAGGCGGGTGTTCAAGGAATATTGGGTGCCGAGGGTTTCCACGGCTTTTTGCTGCACTTGCTGGTTGACCTGATCGAGCAGGCTGCTGACGCCGCGCAAGGCGAAATCGCGGAACTCGCTGGACAGCGCGAACAGCTTGATAAACGCCGGCTTGTTCAGTTGCAGGCAGAAGGTGTCTTCGGCGGCCTTGTGCTCGGTGCGCGTCGCACGTTCGCCCAGCAGTGCCGCAAGGGGGAAGCACTCGCCGGTGGCAATCTCAAAGGTGGGTTCGGCCGAATCCGGCCGTTCGCCGATGACCCGGCCCTGCTTGACGATGTAAAAGTGCTCCACCGGCCCGGCCGACGGCTTGAGGATGCTTTCGCCGGGGCCATAAAAGCGCAATTGGCACTGCTCTACCAGGAACGCGAGGTGCGCGTTTTCCATTTGGTTGAACGGCGGGAAGCGTTGCAGGAACTGCAAGGTGCCGTGGATGTTCTGCAACACCGCAGTTTTTCCCGCCTGGGCGAATGCATCAGCTTTACTCATAACTATGACCGCGATGTTTTTGTCGTTATCGTCCTGCATGGTCGACTCCTGCACGGCGGGTGCCCATTGGACGTAAGTCTAGGTCGATGAAAACGGCGCATAACTAGGGAAAAACCTTACATGACGATCGTCCAAACCCCGTAGAACGCCCACTAGGCAAACTTTCCGACGAAGTGCACATTGTTCGCCCTTCCGCAGATGTCTGACGAGTGTGCTGGGAGATTGATGAGAGCTAGCTGAGAACCGTATGTCCGACCACGATATTTTGAGTGATGCCGAGCGCGAAGCGCTGAGCGCTGTGATGCTGAAGCCTGATTTACCGCCACAACGCGTGTTGATCGTCGACGACGACAAGGATGCGCGCGAACTGCTGGCGGAAATCCTGGGCCTGGACGGGATTCGCTGCATGACCGCCGAGAGTGGTGAGGCAGCCTTGAAACTCTTGAAGTCGAGCCGCTCCATTGGGTTGCTGATCACCGACCTGCGCATGGCGCCGAGCAACGGCCTCCAGTTGATTCGCGAAGTGCGCGAATCCGAGCGCGCGGCGCTGCCGATCATCGTCGTGTCCGGGAACGCCGGAGCGCTGGATGTGATCGATGCGATGCATTTGAGCGTGGTGGACTTTCTGCTCAAGCCGATTGATAGCGTGAAGTTGGCGAAGATGGTCAAGCGCGAGTTGGGGATGAGGTCCTGATTTTTGCGGTGTATGTAAAGGCCTCATCGGGGGCAAGCCCCCTCCCACAGTTGACCGCGTACATCCTGTGGGAGGGGGCTTGCCCCCGATGAGGCCATTCCGGACACCACAAGCCTCAAAGAAAAAGCCCTGATCGCAAGACCAGGGCTTTTTCATTTACAGGCCGTTTTTAGCCTTGAACTCCCGACGCCTGCGATGCAACACCGGCTCGGTATAACCATTAGGCTGTTTGGTGCCTTCAATCACCAACTCCACCGCCGCCTGGAACGCGATATTGCTATCGAAGTCCGGCGCCAGCGGGCGGTACAACGCATCCCCGGCATTCTGACGGTCTACCACCGGCGCCATGCGCTTGAGGCTTTCCATCACCTGATCCTGAGTGACCACGCCGTGGCGCAGCCAGTTGGCGATGTGCTGGCTGGAAATGCGCAGGGTGGCGCGGTCTTCCATCAGGCCGATGTCGTTGATGTCCGGCACTTTCGAGCAGCCGACGCCCTGGTCGATCCAGCGCACCACATAACCGAGGATGCCCTGGGCGTTGTTGTCCAGCTCGTTGCGGATTTCTTCGTCCGACCAGTTAGGGTTGTTCGCCAGCGGGATGGTCAGGATATCGTCCAGCGACGCGCGCTCGCGCTTGGCCAGTTCGGCCTGGCGCGCGAACACGTCGACCTTGTGGTAGTGCAACGCGTGCAACGCAGCCGCCGTCGGCGACGGCACCCAGGCGGTATTGGCGCCGGCCAGCGGGTGGGCGATTTTCTGTTCGAGCATCGCCGCCATCAGGTCGGGCATGGCCCACATGCCTTTACCGATCTGCGCACGGCCTTGCAGGCCGGTAGCGAGGCCGATATCCACGTTCCAGTTTTCGTAGGCGCCGATCCATTTTTCCGTCTTCATCGCGGCCTTGCGCACCATCGCGCCGGCTTCCATGGAGGTGTGGATTTCATCGCCGGTGCGGTCGAGGAAGCCGGTGTTGATAAACACCACGCGCTCGCTGGCGGCCTTGATGCAGGCCTTGAGGTTGACCGTGGTACGGCGCTCCTCGTCCATGATCCCGACCTTGAGGGTGTTGCGCGGCAGGTTCAGCACGTCTTCGATGCGGCCGAACAGCTCGTTGGTGAACGCCGCTTCTTCCGGGCCGTGCATTTTCGGTTTCACGATGTACACGGAACCGGTGCGGCTGTTCTTGCGGCTGCTGTTGCCGTTGAGGCTGTGGATCGCCGCCAGGCTGGTGAGCAGGCCGTCGAGAATGCCTTCCGGTACTTCGTTGCCGTTTTTGTCGAGGATCGCGTCGATGGTCATCAAGTGGCCAACGTTGCGCACGAACAGCAGCGAGCGACCGTGCAGTGTCACGTCCTGGCCATTCACGCCGGTGTAGACGCGGTCGGCGTTCATGGTGCGGGTGAAGGTCTTGCCACCCTTGGCCACTTCTTCGGCCAGGTCGCCTTTCATCAGGCCGAGCCAGTTGCGGTAGATCACCACTTTGTCGTCGGCATCGACGGCGGCGACGGAGTCTTCGCAGTCCATGATGGTGGTCAGCGCGGCTTCCATCAGCACGTCTTTGACGCCGGCCGCGTCGGTCTGGCCGACCGGGGTGCTGGCATCGATCTGGATTTCGAAATGCAGGCCGTTGTGTTTGAGCAGGATCGCAATCGGCTGGGCGCTGTCGCCCTGGAAACCGATCAACTGGGCATCGTCGCGCAGGCCGCTGTTGCTGCCGCCTTTGAGGCTGACCACGAGTTTGCCGTCAACGATCTTGTAGCCAGTGGAATCGACGTGGCTGCCGGCGCTGAGCGGCGCGGCTTCGTCGAGGAAGGCGCGGGCGAAGGCGATGACCTTGTCGCCGCGCACCTTGTTGTAGCCCTGGCCCTTTTCGGCGCCGTCGGCTTCGCTGATGGCGTCGGTGCCATACAGCGCGTCATACAGCGAGCCCCAGCGCGCATTGGAGGCGTTGAGGGCGAAACGGGCGTTCATCACCGGCACAACCAGCTGGGGGCCGGCCATGCGGGCGATTTCGTCATCGACGTTTTGGGTCGAGGCCTGGAAGTCTGCGGCTTCTGGCAGCAGGTATCCGATATCTTGCAGGAAGGCTTTGTAGGCCACCGGGTCATGCGCCTGGCCGGCGTGAGTCTGGTGCCAGGTGTCGATCCGCGCTTGGAAATCGTCGCGTTTGGCGAGTAGGGCTTTGTTCTTCGGTGCCAGGTCGTGGATGACCTTGTCGGCACCGGCCCAGAACTGGTCGGCAGTGATGCCGGTACCGGGAATGGCTTCGTTGTTCACGAAGTCGAACAGGACTTTGGCGACCTGCAGGCCACCGACTTGAACGTGTTCAGTCATTGCTTGCCTCACTCTGCGGAGCTTATGCGCTTTTCAGCTTTTCAATTTACCAATGAAGCCTCTGGCCATTTAAACCGCGGGCACGCTGCGCCGGTACATGCCTGTGAAGGCGGCTGGGCAGGCTGTGTCGCGGAGCATGGTTGCCGTGGCAGACATCGACCCAACGTTATGTAGTGCGCGATTGCGCATACTACATGATGACTTGCGCTTGTGAAAATTAGACTAAATACGTCGTTTAGCGACCCACTTTGGTCGTATGGTCACAGTGGGGTCTTGGATGTTCTCAAGAAACAGATGGATTGTTCCAGATAAATATAAAAATGGTACACGATTTGTTTTCGGGGGCATCTGCGTCCACCTTGTAGATTGAATTCCAGAGGGCTTCGCCATGGACCATCTTGTACTCACTATCATTGCCGCCGACAAACCCGGCCTGGTTGAACGCATTGCGCAGAACATCGCGGCCCACGGCGGCAACTGGCTGGAGAGCCGCATGGCGCACATGGCCGGGCAGTTTGCCGGGATTCTGAGGGTCAGCGTTCCCGCCGAGAACCGTCAGGCCCTGGTGAATGCGCTGGAGGACTTATCCACACACGGTATCCGCGTGCTGGTGGGCGAGAGCGGCGCCGGGCAGGCGGCGGCGTCCAAACCGATCACCATGACGCTGGTGGGCAACGACCGGCCGGGGATCGTGCGTGAGATCACCGCGCTGTTGAGCAAGCAGGGGGTGAACCTCGAACGCTTGAGCACCGACGTGCGCCCGGCGCCGATGAGCGGCGATCCGCTGTTCCACGCCGATGCATCACTGGCGGTGCCGTCTGGCTTGGCGCTGGACACCCTGCAAGCGGCCCTGGAAACCCTGGCCGACGACTTGATGGTGGAGTTGGAACTGCGCCGCGAGGAATAACCACCCACAAGGTTATGCATGGAAATCTTGCATGGGCCTGTGGATAACCTGTAGAGACCCGGCGCCAGGCCACGCCGGCCGTGCTTCTCCATCACCTGAGCAAAAAACGAGCAGTTTCAAGGGCTTGTACACAAATGGCGGGGATCAGGTTGTGGATAACCTTGGGGTGGATCTCTGCAAGCCATGCGGGCCGTGGCTTGCAGAGGTTTGTACGTTATTTGATCAGCGTTTGCGCACGGTCAGCCAGGCGTCCAGGCTGTAGACCACCAGGCCGGCCCAGATAAAGGCGAAGGCGATCAGCGTGCTGGTTGCCAGTTGTTCACCAAACAGCAGCACCGCTTCGAGCAGCACCAGGGTCGGCGCCACGTACTGCAAAAAGCCCAGGGCGGTGTAGGGCAAATGCCGTGCGGCGGCGTTGAAGCACACCAGTGGGATCAGCGTCACCGGGCCGGCGGCCACCAGCCACCAGGCTTCGGACGTACTCCAGAATGCCAACTGCGCGCTGTGCGCCGACGGGTTGAACAGCAACCAGGCGACGGCGATCGGCACCAACATCCAGGTTTCCACCACCAGCCCCGGCAGTGCCTTGACCGGCGCCTGCTTGCGGATCAGGCCATAGAAACCGAAGGTCAGCGCCAGCGCCAGCGACACCCACGGCAAACTGCCCACCTGCCACACCTGTTGCGCCACCCCCGCGGCGGCGAGACCGACGGCGAGCCATTGCAGGCGGCGCAGGCGTTCGCCGAGGAGCAGCATGCCGAGCAACACGTTCACCAGCGGGTTGATGTAGTAACCCAGGCTGGCTTCGAGCATGCGTCCGCTGTTCACCGACCACACATAGGTCAGCCAGTTAGCCGCAATCAACGCCCCGCTGAGCGCCAGGATCGCCAGGCGCCGCGGGTTATCGCGCAGTTCGCGGAACCAGCCGGGGTGTTTCCAGACCATCAGCAACAGCGTGCCGAACAGCGCCGACCAGAGCACGCGGTGTACGATGATTTCGGCGGCGGGGACACTGGCGATGGCTTTGAAATAGAGCGGGAACAGACCCCAGATGACATAGGCGCTCAGGCCCAGGATGTAGCCCTTGCGGGGGTTGGCGGCGTGCATTGCAGAATCCTTGCTTAGGCAGCTAACAAAGCGCGATTGTAAGGATATTTGTCCGCTCGTGGGGCCTGCAGTGCTTTATGTGGGAGGGGGCTTGCTCCCTCCCACAGGAAGCAACGCCGTCAGAACAGTTTCAGCGGTTCTTCGTTGAGCGCCGACAACTGTTCGCGCAACGCCAACACCTGATCACCCCAATACCGCTCGCTGCCGAACCACGGAAAGCTGTGGGGGAACGCCGGGTCATCCCAACGCCGCGCCAGCCAGGCGCTGTAGTGCATCAGGCGCAAGGCCCGCAGCGGTTCGATCAGCGCCAGTTCGCGTGGGTCGAAATCGTGGAATTCCTGGTAGCCGTCCATCAACTCCGACAGCTGGCCCAGACATTCCTGACGGTCGCCGGCGAGCATCATCCACAGGTCCTGTACGGCCGGGCCCATGCGGCAGTCATCGAGGTCGACGATGTGGAACATCTCGTCGCGGCACATCATGTTGCCGGGGTGGCAATCGCCGTGCATGCGGATGTTCTTGTGCGGCGTGGCCTTGTACACCTCTTCCACACGCTTGAGCAGGTCGCGGGCCACGGACTCGTAGGCCGGCAGCAGGCTTTTGGGAATGAAGTTGCCTTCGAGCAGGGTGGTCAGGGAGTCGTGGCCGAAGTTCTTCACGCCCAGGGCTTCGCGGTGTTCGAACGGGCGGGTCGCGCCGACCGCGTGCAAGCGCCCGAGCAACTGGCCAAGGCGATAGAGCTGGTCCAGATTGCCCGGTTCCGGCGCTCGGCCGCCACGGCGCGGGAACAGAGCGAAGCGGAACCCGGCGTGTTCGAACAGGCTTGAGCCGTTATGGATCATCGGCGCGACCACCGGCACATCGCACTCGGCCAGCTCGAAGGTGAAGCTGTGTTCTTCGAGGATCGCTTCGTTGCTCCAGCGCTGCGGTCGGTAGAACTTGGCGATCAGCGGCTCGGCGTCTTCGATGCCCACTTGATACACACGGTTTTCGTAGCTGTTGAGCGCCAATACGCGCGCATCGCTGAGGAAGCCGATACTTTCGACAGCGTCGAGCACCAGGTCGGGGGTGAGTGTTTCAAACGGATGGGCCATGCGAACTCCTGCGCGCAGCAGGGCGCCGCGTCCGGCCGGGTATGGTAACGCACCGGGCCTGAGATAGGGGGCGGCTGTGCCATTGCTATCGGGGGCAAGCCCCCTCCCACAGTTGAAGGTATTCACAAATCAAAATGTGGCAGGGGGCTTGCCCCCCTCTCACAGTTGAAGGTATTCACAAATCAACATGTGGCAGGGGGCTTGCCCCCTCTCACAGTTGAAGGTATTCACAAATCAAAATGTGGGAGGGGGCTTGCCCCCGATAGCGGTCTGTCAGGCGCCCACGATCCCACCATCATCCCGCCGAATCGCCATCACCGACGAACGCGGCTTGCCATTGGGCAGATGCTCCGGCCAGGTCGAACCGCCGGTTTCGCCGGGATGCTGAATCCCCACGAACAAGGTCTTCTGATCCGGCGAGAAGCTGATCCCCGTCACCTCGCACGCCACCGGCCCGACCATGAAACGGCGGATTTCGCCGGTGTTGGGGTCGGCGCAGAGCATCTGGTTATTGCCCATGCCGGCGAAGTCGCCGCCGTTGCTGTAGTCACCGTCGGTCAGAATCCACAGGCGCCCGGCTTTGTCGAAACCCAGGCCATCGGGGCTGTTGAACATGTTCTGTGGGTTGATGTTCGACGAGCCGCCCTTCGGCGTACCGGCATGCACGCCGGGGTTGCCCGCGACCACAAACAGATCCCAGGTGAAATCGGCGGCGCCGTGGTTATCGGCGTTGGGCTTCCAGCGCAGGATCTGGCCGTAGACGTTTTTCTCGCGTGGGTTGGGCCCACCGACCGGCTGGCCGTCTTCGCCGCGCTTGGCGTTGTTGGTCAGGGTGCAATAGACCTGGCCGTCGGTGGGGCTGACCACGATCCATTCCGGGCGGTCCATGCGCGTGGCTTTCACCACACTGGCAGCCAGGCGTGCATGGATCAGCACTTCGGCCTGGCTGGCGAAACCGGTGCTGGCGTCGATGCCGTTCTTGCCATGGGTCAGCTCGACCCATTGGCCGTTGCCCTTGGGGTGGTCGGCGTTGCCGTCGCCGGCGTCGAAGATCGCCACAAACAACGTGCCATGGTCGAGCAGGTCTTTGTTGGCCTTGGGGTTCTGGTGGTCGATCGGGTCGCGGCTGACGAACTTGTAGATGAATTCGCCGCGCTCGTCGTCGCCCATGTACACCACGGCGCGGCCGTCGCGGGTTTCCGCGAGGGCTGCGTTTTCATGCTTGAAGCGGCCAAGGGCGGTGCGTTTGACGGGGGTGGAATGCGGGTCGAACGGGTCGATTTCCACCACCCAGCCATGGCGATTGAGCTCGTTGGGATTCTTGGCCATATCGAAACGCGGGTCGTGCAGGTGCCAGTTGATCTCTTTGCTCGCCGCCACCACGCCGTAGCGCTTTTGCCCGGCGTCGAAGGTTTGTTGTGGGTTGCTGCTGCCGAAGCAGTCGGTGAAGTTCTCTTCGCACGTCAGATAAGTGCCCCACGGCGTCTTGCCGTTGGCGCAGTTCTGGAAGGTGCCGAGGGCTTTTTTGCCGGATTTGTCGGCGCTGGTTTTCAGCCAGTCATGGCCGGCCGCCGGGCCGCTCAGGCGGATCGGCGAGTTGCCGTGGATGCGCCGGTTGTAGCGCGAGTCCTGGACGAACTGCCAGGTGTCGCCCTGGCGGCGCACTTCGATCACCGACACACCTTCGCTGGCCTGGGCCTTGCGCACGTCTTCGGCCGATTGCGGCGCGCCGCCGTGGGCGAAGAGGTAGCGGTAGTTGGTGTATTCGTTATTGATCGCCATCAGCGCGCGGTTGTCGTCGCCGGGGAAGGCGAACAGGCTCATGCCATCGTTGTTGTCACCGAACTGCTGCTCCTGGGCCTTGGCCGTGCCGTTGCCGGACGGGTCGAACGCCGGGGCATTCTTGTGCAGCGGCTGGCCCCAACTGATCAGCACCGAGGCGCTGTAGCCGGGCGGCAGGGTGATGCTGTCGCTGGCGGCGGCGGCGATGCTGGCGAACCCCAGCAGCGGGCTGGCGTTGGCGGCATTCACGGCCAGCGCGCTGCGGGTCAGCAGGTTGCCGCCGAGGAACATCGCGGCTCCGCACAGGGCACCGGCGCCGATGAAGCGGCGGCGGGTGAGGCCGACCATCTGTTCGAGGTCGGTGGCTTGGTTTTCTTCTAATAGGCTCATGTCAGGCTCCCTGCGGTTTTTGCAGACACCATAAGGAGCGGGCATGACGAAATTGTTGCAGTTTGACGGCGGGCGCAGCAGGCCCGGCGCTTAGACGGGCGTGCCGAGCAATACATTGCTCGGCGCGAATTGCACCTGGATCGGCTGGCCTTCGGCGGCACCCAGGGCCTTGAGCGCGTGGGGCTGGGCCAGGGCGCAAAGTACCTGGCCGTTGGGCAGGGCGATTCGCACTTCGCTGGGGCCGTCCTCGGCGTCGAGAATGGCGTCGACGCTGCCGATCAGGCAATTGTGTCCAGGTGTTTCTGGGTGCTGGCTGGCGCACACCTCCAGCCAGCCGGCCTTGATCAGGGCGACCACTTCAACACCGGCTTCCAGCTCCAGCCGTTGCGTGCTGTCGTGGGTGATCTGCGCGCTCAGGCTCAGGCCGCCGGCCAGTTGCAGGCGGATCAGATCATTGCGGCCGTGACGCTCGATGGCGACGACCTGGCCATGCAGTTGGTTGCGCGCACTGGTGCGCAACATCAGGCGGCCCAGCAGGTTGAAGTCGCTGGCGGCTTCGTCCGAGCCGAGCACTTCGGCCTGTAACACTTGCAGGCGCTGATAGAGGCGCAGCACGCGCTCGCCTTCGGCCGTCAGCCTGGCGCCGCCGCCGCCCTTGCCGCCGACGCTGCGTTCCACCAACGGGTTTTGCGCGAGGTTGTTCAGTTCGTCGATGGCGTCCCAGGCCGCTTTGTAGCTCAAGCCGGCGCTTTTCGCCGCGCGGGTGATCGAGCCCTGCTCGGCGATATGCGCGAGCAAAGCGATGCGCTGCGGGCGACGGATGATGTGTTGGCTGAGGGAGGTCGGCAGAGACATGGGGTTACGCTTCGATGAGATGAGCGGAACGTTGCGGGCAAGGCCGGCCGGAGTCAAGTCAGGCACCCGGTTTGGGCGTGCGCGCCAGGCAGTACACGTCGACCTGTCGCGCTCCGGCCTCCATCAACAGACGTGCCAGGCTATGGGCGGTTGCGCCGGTGGTGAGCACGTCGTCGACCAGCGCAAAGTGGCGGTCGTGTACCGGTATGTCGCGCGCCAGGGCGAAGGCGCCGCGCAGGTTGCGTTGGCGGCTCTTGGCGTCGAGCGCCTGTTGCGCGACGGTTTCACTGGGGCGTAACAACAGGTGTTCATTGTAGGCAATGTGCAGTTCGGCGCTGAGCCAGCGTGCCAGCATCAACGCCTGGTTATAACCGCGCTCGCGCAGGCGTTTGCGCGCCATGGGCACCGGCAGCAGGCAGTCGGGGCGCGGCAGTTCGGCGTTGTCGAAGCGGTGTTGCAGGTGGCGTCCCAGCAAGCGCCCCAGCAGATGCCCGAGGGGCCAGCGCGCCTGATGCTTGAAGCGGCTGATCAGACTATCGACGGGGAAGCTGTAGCGCCAGGCGGCAATGACCTGTTTAAAGGCTGGCGGGTGTTTCTGGCATTGGCCGCAGATCAGACCGTCCAGCGGCAGGGGCAGGGCGCAGACCTCGCACTGCTCCATCAGCCAGGGCAGCTCGGTTTCGCAGGCGTTGCACACACAATCGGCCGACTCAGTGGCTTCATCGCAGATTAAACAGTTCTGTACGTTTTTTGACCATATGTAAACTTGGTGTTTGTATCCAGGTTGACAGTGCATGAATCTTCCTTAAATATGCCGAGCATCCGTGTCGTGCCTGTGGGTATTGCCCTTCCCACAGCGTTTGCCAAAGCATAATCAAGGAATCGCCCATGAGCGCCAGCACCACTGCCACCCTGCGTCACGATTGGTCCTTGGCCGAAGTCAAAGCACTGTTCGTGCAACCGTTCAATGACCTGTTGTTCCAGGCGCAGACCGTACACCGCGCGCATTTCGATGCGAACCGTGTGCAGGTGTCGACCCTGCTGTCGATCAAGACCGGCGCCTGCCCGGAAGATTGCAAATATTGTCCGCAGTCGGGCCACTACAACACCGGCCTGGAAAAAGAAAAGCTGATGGAAGTGCAGAAGGTCCTCGAAGAGGCGGCCCGCGCCAAGGCCATCGGTTCGACCCGCTTCTGCATGGGCGCGGCGTGGAAACATCCGTCGGCCAAAGACATGCCCTACGTGCTGCAGATGGTCAAAGGCGTGAAGGCCATGGGCCTGGAAACCTGCATGACCCTCGGCCGTCTCGACCAGGACCAGACCGAAGCCCTGGCCCAGGCCGGCCTCGACTACTACAACCACAACCTCGACACGTCGCCGGAGTTCTACGGCTCGATCATCACCACCCGCACCTACGCCGAGCGCCTGCAAACCCTGGCCTATGTGCGCGATTCGGGGATGAAGATCTGCTCCGGCGGCATTCTCGGCATGGGCGAGTCCCTCGACGACCGCGCCAACCTGCTGATCCAGCTGGCCAACCTGCCGGAGCATCCGGAATCGGTGCCGATCAATATGCTGGTGAAGGTGGCCGGCACGCCGCTGGAAAACGCCGAGGAGATCGACCCGTTCGACTTTATCCGCATGCTGGCGGTGGCGCGCATCCTGATGCCGCAGTCCCATGTGCGGCTGTCGGCCGGCCGTGAGGCGATGAACGAGCAGATGCAGGCCCTGGCGTTCTTTGCCGGCGCCAACTCGATTTTCTACGGCGACAAACTGCTGACCACCGCCAACCCGCAGGCCGACAAGGACATGCAACTGTTCTCGCGCCTGGGCATCTTGCCGGAAGCGCGGGAAGAGCACGCCGACGAAGTCCACCAGGCGGCGATCGAGCAAGCGTTGGTGGAACAGAAAAGCAGCGAGCAGTTCTACAACGCCGCGGTTTAAAGCACCACGGCGATCCAAATGTGGGAGCTGGCTTGCCTGCGATAGCGGTCTTTCTGACACTTCGGTGGTGACAGTCCTGCCGCTATCGCAGGTAAGCCAGCTCCCACAGGGGATCGCGCCCTGTCTTACATTTCTCTGATCTGCCGAGGCCTGCATGTCTTTCGATCTCGCCGCGCGTCTCGCTGCCCGTCGTGCCGAACACCTTTACCGCCAACGCCCTCTGCTGGACAGCCCGCAAGGTCCGGAAGTGGTGGTGGACGGTCAACCGCTACTGGCGTTCTGCAGTAACGATTACCTGGGCCTGGCCAATCACCCGCAGGTGATCGAGGCCTGGCGTGCCGGTGCGTCCCGTTGGGGCGTGGGCGGTGGCGCTTCGCACCTGGTGGTCGGGCATGCCACGCCGCACCATGCGCTGGAAGAAGCCCTGGCCGACTTCACCGGACGCCCGCGTGCGTTGTTGTTTACCACCGGTTACATGGCCAACCTCGGTGCGGTCACGGCGCTGGTGGGGCAGGGCGATACGGTGCTGGAAGACCGCCTCAACCATGCTTCATTGCTGGATGCCGGCCTGCTGTCCGGGGCGCGCTTCAATCGCTACCTGCACAACGACGCCGCCAGCCTGGCCAAGCGCCTGGAGAAAGCCACCGGCAATACCCTGGTGGTCACCGATGGCGTGTTCAGCATGGACGGCAACCTCGCCGACTTGCCGGCGCTGGCCCGTGAAGCGCGGGCCAAAGGCGCCTGGTTGATGGTGGACGACGCCCATGGTTTCGGCCCGTTGGGCGCGAACGGCGGCGGTATCGTCGAGCATTTCGGCCTGAGCCAGGCGGATGTGCCGGTGCTGGTCGGCACCCTGGGCAAAGCGTTCGGCACTGCGGGCGCCTTTGTCGCAGGCAGTGACGATTTGATCGAAAGCCTGATCCAGTTCGCCCGGCCCTACATCTACACCACCAGCCAACCCCCGGCCCTGGCCTGCGCCACCCTGAAAAGCCTGGAGCTGCTGCGCACCGAGCATTGGCGGCGCGAGCACCTCAACGGCCTGATCCGCCAGTTCCGCCACGGCGCCGAGCAGATCGGCCTGACGCTGATGGACAGCTTCACGCCGATTCAGCCGATCCTGATCGGCGACAGTGCCAAGGCCATGGCGTTGTCGCGGATGTTGCGCGAGCGCGGCCTGATGGTCACCGCGATCCGCCCACCCACCGTGCCCGCCGGCAGCGCCCGTTTGCGCGTGACGCTGACCGCGGCCCACAGCGCGGCGCAGGTGCAGCTATTGTTAAACGCATTGGAAGCGTGTTTCCGCTTGTCCGGTACGACGGAGCCCGACCATGCGTGATCGCTTGATCCTGCTGCCCGGCTGGGGCCTCGGCGTGTCGCCGCTGGAGCCGTTGGCCGCCGCCCTGCACGGCCTGAACGAACACCTGCGCGTACAGGTCGAGCCGTTGCCAGCGTTGGCCTCCAGCGACCTGGATGAATGGCTCGACGAACTCGACGCGAGCCTGCCGGACAACGCCTGGCTCGGTGGCTGGTCGTTGGGCGGCATGCTCGCTTCCGAGCTGGCCGCGCGGCGCGGCGAGCGTTGTTGTGGGTTGCTGACCCTGGCGAGCAACCCGTGTTTCGTCGCCCGTGATAGTTGGCCGAACGCGATGCCCGGCGCAACTTTCGAGGCGTTCCTCGCCGGTTACCACGCCGACGCCCCGGTCACCCTCAAGCGCTTCGGCCTGTTGTGCGCCAAAGGCGCCGCGGACCCGCGCGGGTTGGCGCGTCTGCTGACCAGCGCGGCACCACAGACGCCGTCGGACGTGTTGATGAGCGGCCTCGAGCTGCTTGCCCAACTGGATACTCGCGACGCCTTGGTGGCCTACCGCGGCCCGCAATTGCACCTGTTCGCGGGCCTGGATGAATTGGTGCCCGCCGAAGCCGCCAGCGACCTGCTGAGCCTGCTGCCCGATGTCGAAATCGGCCTGATTGAACAGGCCGGCCACGCTTTTCTCCTGGAGGACCCCCACGGTGTAGCGGGGGCCATCCAGGTTTTTTTGCACGAGTGCGTTGATGACTGATTTAGCCCATGCCTGCCTGCCAGGCGCGTTGCCGGACAAGCGCCAGGTGGCGGCCTCCTTTTCCCGTGCCGCCGCCAGTTACGACAGCGTGGCCGAGTTGCAGCGCGCGGTGGGACATGAATTGCTGACCCGTCTGCCGCCGGCCTGCAGTGCGCAGCGCTGGTTGGACATGGGCTGCGGCACCGGCTATTTCAGCCGCGTGCTGGGCGAACGGCTGCCGGCCGGCCAAGGCGTGGCGCTGGATATTGCCCAAGGCATGCTCGACCATGCGCGGCCGTTGGGCGGCGCGCAGCATTTCATCGCCGGTGACGCCGAGCGCCTGCCGTTGCAGGCGGCCAGCTGCGGGTTGATCTTCTCCAGCCTGGCGGTGCAATGGTGCGCGGATTTCGCGGCGGTGCTCAGCGAAGCCTATCGCGTGCTGCAGCCGGGCGGCGTGCTGGCGTTCGCCAGCTTGTGCGTGGGCACATTGGACGAGTTGCGCGAAAGCTGGCGGGCGGTGGACGGGCGGGTCCACGTCAACCGCTTCCGCAGCTTCGAAGCCTATCAACAGCTGTGCGCGGCCAGTGGCTTCAAGGTGCGGAGCCTGGAGCGGCGTGCTCATGTGTTGCATTACCCGGATGTGCGCAGCCTGACCCACGAATTGAAAGCGCTTGGCGCGCACAATCTCAACCCGGGGCGGCCGGGAGGGTTGACGGGCCGCGCGCGGATTGTTGCACTGATCGACGCCTACGAGCAGTTCCGCCAGGCCCAGGGCCTGCCGGCCACCTACCAAGTGGTGTACGCCGTACTGGAGAAGCCTCTATGAACGCCGCTTATTTCATCACCGGCACCGATACCGATGTCGGCAAGACCACCATCGCCGCCGGCCTGCTGCATGCCGCGCGCCTGGCCGGCAAAAGCACCGCCGCCGGCAAGCCGGTGGCTTCCGGTTGCCAGGTCACCGCCAAAGGCTTGCGCAACGCCGATGCGCTGGCACTGCTGGCCGAGTGTTCGTTGCCGTTGAGTTATGCCGAGGTCAACCCGGTGGCGTTCGAGCCGGCCATCGCGCCGCACCTGGCCGCGCGCGAGGCGGGCGTTGCGCTGACGGTGCAATCGCTGCTCAAACCCATGCAACAGATCCTGGCGCGAAAAGCGGATTTCACCCTGATCGAAGGCGCGGGCGGCTGGCGCGTGCCGTTGGCCGACCAGGACAACCTGTCCGACCTGGCCATGGCGCTGCAATTGCCGGTGATCCTGGTGGTGGGCGTGCGCCTGGGGTGCATCAGCCATGCCCTGCTCACCGCCGAAGCGATCGCGCGCGATGGCCTGCCGCTGGCCGGTTGGGTGGCGAATATCATCGAGCCGAAGACCTCTCGTCTGGAAGAAAACCTCGCCACCCTGGCCGAACGCTTGCCCGCGCCGTGCCTGGGCCGGGTGCCCAAACTCAAGCACGCCAGCAGCGCCGCGGTGGCTGAGTACCTGCACTTGGACTTGCTTGACTGATTTTGGCTATCGATAAGGCATTATGCCATTAGTGTTTTTGACGGGCCTTTTGCCCGGATGTCTGTTTCAATTCAACTTCACGATTCTCTCAGCAGGTCCACGCCATGGAAATCTCTGGCAGCAGCGCGTTTTATTCAGGCCTGAGCACCATTCAGGCCGGGCAGAGCCGCGTCGACCAGGCCGCCGGCAGGATTGCCAGCGCCGCCACTACCCAGCCGTCGGACGCCCAGAGCGACCTGCTGCAGGCCAATGACCGCGCCCAGCCGACCAACTCGGCGAGCAATATGGTCGAAATGGCCCAAGGCAAGTTTCAGGTGGAGCTGGGCGCGAAAGTCGCCAAGGCTTCCGATGAAATGCTCGGCACGTTGATCGACACCTTCGCCTGACCCCCTGAAGCAACGCGGTGTGCCAGGCACACCGCTCGCGCCTGCACCTTCGCCTTTTTCCCGATAACCCTTGTGGCGCCTCGCCGCAGGCATCGTCGTGCGCGCTCTTGAGCGGTGTCATGACAAACGGCAGCGGGACGACGCTTGACATCCCCAGGTGGTAAACGTATGTTTCAAACACCTGTTTGACCGCCATAACAAATCCCACGCGGTTGTTCATCCCAGACACATCAGCAGAGGTTTATCGCTATGCCTGACTACAAGGCCCCCTTGCGTGATATTCGCTTCGTTCGTGACGAACTGCTCGGCTATGAAGCGCATTATCAAAGCCTGCCGGCTTGCCAGGACGCTACTCCGGACATGGTTGACGCCATTCTTGAAGAAGGCGCCAAGTTTTGTGAGCAAGTACTGGCACCGTTGAACCGCGTGGGTGACATCGAAGGGTGTACCTGGAGCGAGTCAGGCGTTAAGACCCCTAGTGGTTTCAAAGAAGCCTACAAACAGTTTGTCGAAGGCGGCTGGCCGAGCCTGGCCCACGACGTGGAGCACGGTGGCCAAGGCCTGCCGGAATCCCTGGGCCTGGCGGTCAGCGAAATGGTCGGCGAAGCCAACTGGTCGTGGGGCATGTACCCAGGCCTGTCCCATGGCGCGATGAACACCATCTCCGAGCACGGCACCCCCGAGCAACAAGACGCCTACCTGACCAAGCTGGTGTCGGGCGAATGGACCGGCACCATGTGCCTGACCGAGCCTCACTGCGGCACCGACCTGGGCATGCTGCGCACCAAGGCCGAGCCTCAGGCCGACGGCACCTACAAAGTCTCCGGCACCAAGATCTTCATCTCGGCCGGCGAACACGACATGGCCGACAACATCGTCCATATCGTCCTGGCCCGCCTGCCGGACGCACCGGCCGGTACCAAAGGCATCTCGCTGTTCATCGTGCCCAAATTCCTGCCGAACGCCGATGGCTCGATCGGTGCGCGCAACGCGGTGACCTGCGGTTCCCTGGAACACAAGATGGGCATCCACGGTAACGCCACCTGCGTGATGAACTTCGACGCAGCCACCGGTTTCCTGATCGGCCCGGCGAACAAAGGCCTGAACTGCATGTTCACCTTTATGAACACCGCTCGCCTGGGCACCGCGCTGCAAGGCCTGGCCCACGCCGAGATCGGCTTCCAGGGCGGCCTGAAATACGCTCGCGATCGCCTGCAAATGCGTTCCCTGACCGGCCCGAAAGCGCCGGACAAAGCGGCCGATCCGATCATCGTCCACCCCGACGTGCGCCGCATGCTGCTGACCATGAAAGCCTTCGCCGAAGGTAACCGTGCGATGGTGTACTTCACCGCTAAGCAAGTGGACATCGTCAAGTACGGCACCGACGACGAAGCCAAGAAACAGGCCGATGGCCTGCTGGCCTTCATGACCCCGATCGCCAAGGCGTTCATGACCGAAGTCGGCTTCGAGTCCGCCAACCACGGCGTGCAGATCTACGGCGGTCACGGCTTCATCGCCGAGTGGGGCATGGAGCAGAACGTGCGCGACAGCCGCATTTCGATGCTGTACGAAGGCACCACCGGCATCCAGGCGCTGGACCTGCTCGGCCGTAAAGTGCTGATGACTCAAGGCGAAGCGCTGAAGGGCTTCACCAAGATCGTCCACAAGTTCTGCCAGGCCAACGAAGGCAACGAAGCGGTCAAAGAGTTCGTGACACCGCTGGCCGCGCTGAACAAAGAGTGGGGCGAGTTGACCATGAAGGTCGGCATGGCGGCGATGAAAGACCGTGAAGAAGTCGGTGCCGCGTCGGTGGACTACCTGATGTACTCCGGTTACGCCTGCCTGGCTTACTTCTGGGCCGACATGGCACGCCTGGCGGCCGAAAAACTGGCCGCCGGCACCAGCGAAGCGGCGTTCTACACCGCCAAGCTGCAGACCGCGCGCTTCTACTTCCAGCGCATCCTGCCGCGTACCCGTACTCATGTGGCCACCATGCTGTCGGGCGCCAACAACCTGATGGACATGAAAGAAGAGGACTTCGGCCTGGCTTACTAAGCCTCACCGAGCCCACTTGAAAAACCGTCGCTCCTGTTGGGGGCGACGGTTTTTTTTTTGCCGATAAAAAACGCAGCGGGGCGCTCAGGGATTGCGATTGGCTGCCGTTACAGTGATGGCAATGTGATACAGGCCGGGCAGGGTATGTTTAACTGTCTGGAGTAAGGCACAGTGCCATCATTCCTGGCGGGTCGGAGTTTTACCCTTGTCACGCGCGTCCGCTTTACGTTTCAGTCATTTCCTCCCTTCATTGCTGCTGTTACTGGCCGGGCTCTCGGCTGCGTATGTCAAGGACCTCAACGTCTTCTTCACCTCGCTGTTCAACGTGTTGCCGACCCTGGTGCTGTTGCTCGGCGGTTCGTATTGCGCGGTCTATCGTCGCCAGCGTGAACTGTTCCTGATGATCACGGTGTACATCGCCTACTTCCTGCTCGACACCCAGACCGACTACTACCGCGACAACGGCCGCGTGCGCGAAGACGCCGCGGTGGTGTTCCACTTGTGCTGCCTGTTGCTGCCGCTGCTGTTCGGCCTCTATGGGCTGTGGCAGGAAAAAACCCACTTGTTCCGTGATTTTGTCGCGCGCTGTGCGGTGCTGCTGGCGGTCGGCAGCGTCGCGTTGGCGCTGGAGCAAAGTTATCCCCAGGCGCTGCTGAACTGGCTGGCGGAAATTCGCTGGCCGGCGCTGCATGGCGCCTGGATGAGCCTGATCCAGCTGTCGTACCCGATGTTCCTGATCGGTTTCCTGACCCTGGCGGCGCAATACTGGTACCAGCCGCGCCCGCTGCACGCGGCGCAGATGGTGGGGCTGGTGGGATTGTTCTGGATGTTGCCGCAGACGTTTATCCTGCCGTTCACTCTGAACATCATGTGCAGCCAGGTGATGCTGATGATTGCGGCCGCGGTGGCCCACGAGGCCTATCAGATGGCGTTCCGTGACGAGTTGACCGGCCTGCCGGGGCGTCGCGCACTCAATGAGCGCATGCAGCGACTGGGGCGCAACTATGTGCTGGCGATGAGCGACGTCGATCACTTCAAGCGCTTCAACGACACCCATGGCCACGATGTCGGCGACCAGGTGCTGCGCCTGGTCGCCAGCAAGCTGTCGAAGGTCAATGGCGGCGGACGCGCCTACCGTTATGGCGGTGAAGAGTTCGCCGTGGTGTTTGCCGGCAAGACCCTGGATGAATGCATGCCGCACCTGGAAGAAATCCGCGAGATCATCGCCAACTACGACATCAAGCTGCGCAACCCGGACCGCCCGCAGGATGACCTGCAAGGTCGCCAGCGGCGCGCGGGTAGCGGTGCGTCGAGTGTCTCGGTGACCGTCAGCATCGGCGTGGCCGAGCGCCAGGCCGAGCACCGCACCTCCGAAGAGGTGCTCAAATCCGCCGACCAGGCGCTGTATGCCGCCAAGGGCGCGGGGCGTAACTGCGTGATTGCGGCCGGGCAAACCCGCCGTGGCGCGGTACGCACGCAGAGTGCTGCCGGTTGAGTGATGGTGCTGTATTCAGCGGCGCTACAGTGATTGTCCGGGGCGGTGGCCGGCAGTAGGTTGAAACCATCTGCTGCCGGAGACATCGCCATGCCTGAGTACAAAGCTCCCCTGCGCGACATGCGCTTTCTGATCGACAACGTGTTTGATTTCCACGCTCACTACGCCGCCCTTGGCGCGACGGACGCCAGCCCGGACATGGTCAGCGCGATCCTCGAAGAAGGTGCGAAATTCTGCGAGAACGTGCTCGCGCCGCTCAACCGCAGCGGCGATGAAGAAGGCTGCCATTTCGACAAAGGCGTGGTGACCACGCCCAAGGGCTTCAAGGAAGCCTTCGCTCAGTATGTGCAAGGCGGCTGGCACGGCGTGGCAGCCGACCCGGCCTACGGCGGTCAAGGCCTGCCGCAATCCCTGGGGCTGGTGCTCAGCGAAATGATCGGCTCCAGCAACACTTCCTGGGGCATGTACCCGGGGCTGACCCACGGCGCGATGTCGGCGATCCACGCCCACGGCAGCGCCGAACAGAAAGCCACCTACCTGAGCAAACTCACCGCTGGCGAATGGACCGGCACCATGTGCCTGACCGAAGCCCACTGCGGCACCGACCTGGGCCTGATCAAGACCCGCGCCGTGCCCCAGGCGGATGGCAGCTATGCGGTCAGCGGCAGCAAGATCTTCATCTCTGCCGGTGAGCACGACCTGAGCACCAACATCATCCACCTGGTACTGGCCAAGCTGCCGGACGCCCCGGCCGGCACCAAAGGCATCTCGCTGTTTATCGTGCCCAAGTTCCATGCCGATTCGGGCGAGCGCAACGCGGTGCATTGCGGTTCCATCGAGCACAAGATGGGGATCAAGGCCTCGGCCACCTGCGTGCTGAACTTCGATGGGGCCAAGGGCTTTTTGATCGGCGAGGCGAACAAAGGCCTCAACTGCATGTTCACCATGATGAACCACGCGCGCCTCGGCACCGGGATGCAAGGGCTGTGCAACGGCGAAGCGAGCTTCCAGGGCGCGATCAGGTACGCCAACGACCGCCTGCAAATGCGCGCGCTGACCGGCGCCAAGGCCCCTGAAAAAGCCGCCGACCCGATCATCGTCCATCCCGACGTGCGGCGCATGCTGCTGACCATGAAGGCGTTCAACGAAGGCAACCGGGCGCTCACCTATTTCACCGCGCAACTGCTCGACACCGCGCACTTGAGCGCCGACGCCGGCCAGCGCCAGGAGGCCGAAGACCTGTTGGCATTCCTCACGCCGATCTGCAAAGCCTTCATGACCGACACCGGGCTGGAAGTGACCAACCACGGCATGCAGGTGTTCGGCGGCCATGGTTTTATTCGCGAGTGGGGCATGGAGCAGTTGGTGCGCGATTGCCGCATTGCGTCGATCTACGAAGGCACCAACGGGATCCAGGCGCTCGACTTGCTGGGGCGCAAGGTGTTGGGCAGCCAGGGCAAGCTGCTGCGCGGTTTTACCCGGATTGTGCATAAGTTCTGTGAGGCGAATGCCGAGCATGCGCAGCTCAAGACGTATGTGGCGCAGCTCGATCAACTGAACCGGCAATGGGGCGAGCTGACGACCGAGGTCGGCATGGCCGCGATGAAAAACCCTGACGAAGTGGGCGCCGCCGCGGTGGACTACTTGATGTACAGCGGCTACATCGTCCTCGCCTATTTGTGGCTGCGCATGGCGATCGCGGCGCAGACCCACGACGATGCCGACTTCGCCAAGGCCAAGCTGGCCACCTGCGACTTTTACTTCAAGCGCCTGCTGCCGCGCACTGCCACCCATCGGGCTGCCGTGCAAGCGGGCAGCGAGTGCCTGATGAGTCTGCCTGCGGAGGCATTCGGCGGCTGATGACTTAAAAATACCAATCAGTCAAAAGTGGACCCTATGTGTCTGAAAAGTTGTTCGGGTACACTCGGCGCCTGTAAAACCGACCCTATCGAATTACTTTTCACGTTCTCACGAGGTTTGCCATGGCTGATTACAAAGCGCCGTTGCGTGATATGCGCTTCGTCCTCAACGAAGTTTTTGAGGTCGCCACACTTTGGGCCCAATTGCCGGCATTGGCAGACACTGTCGACGCCGAAACCGTTGAGGCAATCCTCGAAGAAGCCGGTAAAGTCACCGCCAAATCCATCGCCCCGCTCAGCCGCAGCGGCGATGAACAGGGCTGCCGCTGGGCCGACACGGTTGTCAGCACCCCGGACGGCTTTCCACAGGCCTACACCACCTACGCCGAAGGCGGCTGGGTGGGCGTAGGCGGCGATCCGGCGTTTGGCGGCATGGGCATGCCCAAGGCGGTGTCGGCGCAAGTCGAAGAGATGATCAACTCGTCGAGCCTGGCGTTTGGCCTGTACCCGATGCTGACTTCCGGCGCCTGCGTGTCGATCAACACCCACGCCAATGAAGCACTCAAGGCCACTTACCTGCCGAATATGTACTCCGGCAAGTGGGCCGGTTCCATGTGCCTGACCGAGGCCCATGCCGGCACCGATCTGGGCATTATCCGCACCAAGGCCGAGCCTCAGGCGGACGGTTCCTACACCATCAGCGGCACCAAGATCTTCATCACCGGCGGCGAACACGACCTCACCGAGAACATCATCCACCTGGTCCTGGCCAAACTGCCGGATGCGCCTGCGGGGCCGAAGGGCATTTCGCTGTTCCTGGTGCCGAAGTTCATGGTCAATGCCGACGGCAGCCTGGGCGCGCGTAACCCGGTGAGCTGCGGCTCCATCGAACACAAGATGGGGATTCAAGCGTCGGCGACCTGTGTGATGAACTTCGACCAAGCCGTGGGTTACCTGGTGGGCGAGCCTAACCGGGGCCTGGCGGCAATGTTCACCATGATGAACTACGAGCGTCTGGGCGTAGGCATCCAGGGCCTGGCGTCCGGTGAGCGGTCCTACCAGAACGCGATTGAATATGCGCGCGACCGCCTGCAGAGCCGTGCGCCGACCGGTGCCCAGGCCAAGGACAAAGTCGCCGACCCGATCATCGTCCACCCCGACGTGCGTCGCATGCTGTTGACCATGAAGGCGTCGAACGAAGGCGGCCGTGCATTCTCCACATATGTGGCGATGCAGCTGGATATCGCCAAGTTCAGCGAAGACGCCGCCGCCCGCGAGCGCGCGGATAACCTGGTGGCCTTGCTGACCCCGGTGGCCAAGGCATTCCTCAGCGATCTGGGCCTGGAAACCACGGTGCTCGGCCAACAAATCTTTGGCGGCCACGGTTACATCCGCGAGTGGGGTCAGGAGCAATTGGTGCGTGATGTACGCATTACCCAGATCTACGAAGGCACCAACGGCATTCAGGCCCTGGACCTGATGGGACGCAAGATTGTCGGCAGTGGCGGCGCGTTCTACACCCTGTTCGCTGACGAGATCCGCCAGTTCACCGCCACCGCGGGCGCGGAGCTGGCTGAGTTCACCGCGCCGCTCAATGCCGCGGTGGATAGCCTGGATGAGTTGACGGCCTGGGTGCTGGACCGTGCCAAGAGCAACCCGAATGAAATCGGTGCGGCCTCGGTGGAGTATTTGCATGCATTCGGTTACATGGCCTACGCCTACATGTGGGCAAGGATGGCCAAGGCGGCGCTGGGCAAAGAAGCCGAGGAAGGTTTCTACGCCAGCAAGTTGGGCACCGCACGTTTCTACTTTGCCCGTCTGCTGCCGCGTATTCAGTCGTTGAGCGCGTCGGTAAAAGCCGGTAGCGAATCGCTGTTCTTGCTGGATGAGGCCCTGTTCTAAGGGTGTAGAGGCTTTGTAAGCATTATCTTACATGACGTGCTGCTAATCGTCCTCTATCGCCAAATTGGATCCACGGATAATCTACTTCACATGGACGTCGCGCAGGAAGCGCAAAGCAACAACACGGACACGTAGGATTCTGCCAGGATGGCGGAGTGAAATGGATGTCAGGGAAACAGTCTGCAAAGCCCCGCTTCGGCGGGGTTTTCTTTTGCCCGCGAAAAAGTCAGCCCGGCACCTGCGGAGCGTTCATCACGTCCTCCAGCAAGGTGCGCAGCAGCGCCAACGTCGCTTGCTGGCGCTGCACATCGCGGCACACCAACCCGACTTTCAGCGGCACCCTCGGTTCACTCAAGGGTTTCCACAGCAGCGCCTGGCTGTTGTGTTGGTCCTGGGAACGTCCCGGCAGTACCGTGGCCAGTTTGGTATGCGGCAGGCTGTCGAGAATCCCCACCATGGTATTCAACTCCGCCTGCACCTGCGGGCGCCGCCCGAGGTTGGATAGCTGGCCCTGCCAGATCTGCCGGATCTGAAACTCCTCCCCGAGCAGCAACATCGGCAACTCGGCCGCTTGTGTCAGGGAGACTTTCTTGAATTCACGCAGGGGGTGATCCTCCGGGATGACCACCTTCAGCTCATCTTCATACAGCAGCACGCCGTGCAACCCCGGCTGGCGGGGCGGCAGGTAACTGATGCCGATGTCCAGCGAACCATTGAGCAGGCGCCGTTCAATCTCCAGCCCGGTCAGTTCGTAGATTTGCACCACCAGGTGCGGCTGGGCCTTGCGCACACGCTCCAGCATCTGCGGCACCAGGCTGGTGTGTACGGTTTGCAACACACCGATGGCCAAGGTGCGCAATGCCTGGCCCTTGAAGTTGCGCAACGCCTCCACGGCTTGCTGCATGCCATCGATCAACGGCAAGGCGTGGTTGTATAACGTATGGGCCGCGAGGGTCGGCAGCAGGCGCTTGCTGCTGCGTTCGAACAGGCTCACATCGAGGTTTTGTTCGAGCTGGCGGATCTGCTGTGACAGGGCCGGTTGGGAGATCGACAGACGCTCAGCGGCACGGCCTACGTGGCCTTCCTCATACACCGCGACGAAATAACGCAGTTGCTTAAAATCCATAAGTAATTCTTATCGAAAAAGCTGGAAAATCGAAATGGCCGTTGGCCCCCAAGACGCCTAGTCTAGCGCCTATCCACAAGGCTTACAGGGCCAGATCGGGCGATGATTAGCGTTTATGTTGATGGTGTTTGCATAGGCAAGTCAAAAAACCTCCAGGTAGGTTTTGCGGGGTACACCGACCACGGCATGGTTGCCATGGGAGGAAAAGTGTGAACCTGTTCAATTTGCGCCGCTCGGCGGCCAGTCTGGATGACCTGATCCTGGATGCTTGTGGCGAAGATTTTCCCAGTGGATGCCTGATGCCTACCGTAGCGCGCCCCCCGCAGGTCTTCGTGCGCGGCCAGGGTTCCTGGTTGTGGGACAGCGATGATCGTGCCTATCTGGACTTCAGCCAGGGCTGCGCGGCCAACAGCCTCGGCCACAGCCCGCAGGTATTGATCCGGGCCCTGGCCGATCAGGCCCAGGCGCTGATCAATCCTGGTAACGGCTTGCATAACCGTCCCCAACTCAACCTCGTCGACCGTTTGTGCCACCGCACCGGCAGCGACCAGGCGTATTTGCTCAACAGCGGCGCGGAAGCCTGCGAAGCGGCGATCAAACTGGCGCGCAAGTGGGGCCAGCTGTATCGCGGCGGTGCTTATCGCATCATCAGCGCCAGCAACGGTTGCCATGGGCGCAGCTTCGCGGCGATGTCGGCCTCGGCGAGCAGCCGTGAAAACCGCTTTGAACCGCAATTGCCGGGCTTCAGTCACGTCCCGCTCAACGACCTGGCGGCGCTGCACGCCGCCGTTGACGCGCAAACCGTTGCCATCATGCTCGAGCCGATCCAGAGCGAAGCCGGCGTCATCCCGGCGACCGAGCATTACCTCAAGGGTGTCGAGCGGCTGTGCCGCGAGCTGGGCATTCTGCTGATCCTCGACGAAGTGCAAACCGGCATCGGCCGTTGCGGCACCTTGCTCGCCGAAGAGTACTACGGTGTACGCGCCGACATCATTGCGCTCGGCAAAGGCCTGGGCGGTGGTGTACCGCTGGCGGCACTGCTGGCGCGTGGCAAGGCTTGTTGCTTTGAAGTCGGTGAGCTGGAAGGCACCCATCATGGCAATGCGCTGATGGCCTGCGCCGGAGGGGCGGTGCTCGATGCTGTGCTGGGGCATGGTTTCTTCGAGCATGTGCGTGAGTCTGGTTGTTACCTCGGCGAAGGTCTGGCGCGCCTGGCTTATCGCTATGGCCACGGTCAACTGCGCGGCCAGGGCCTGATGTGGGGCCTGACGTTATCGGATGATTCTGCGGATGCCGTAGTAAAAGCGGCTCTGGACGAAGGACTGATCCTCAACGCCCCGCAACCCAACTGCCTGCGCTTCACCCCGGCCCTGACGGTGAGCAAAAGCAACATCGACGAAATGCTCCTGCGCCTGGGGCACGCCTTTTCCCGGGTACGCACCGCACAACTGCAATGCCGCAAGGGCATCGCCGTCTGACCCCTTATTCCTGAACCGTCTCGCGGTATACGCGGCGCCCCCAGCTTGTTTTTTTTGGCTGGGGGCGTTTTTTTTTGTGCAGCGAACGACGGTCGCGGTGCCAGATCCTACTGAACCCTCACGAACGTCCAAGGTCGATTAGCTACACGGCTCACACGAGCCGATTTTCAGGAGCTGAACCCATGGACATCATTCGTATCATCATCGCCATTCTGTTGCCGCCACTGGGTGTGTTCCTGCAAGTGGGTTTCGCCGGCGCGTTCTGGCTGAATATTCTGCTGACCTTGTGCGGTTACTTCCCAGGCATCATTCACGCGGTGTACATCATCGCCAAGCGCTGAGGCTCTCAGCTTTTTGCGATGAGTCGTGAGTTGCGCTCGTTGCGAAAGGCCAGTTGCTCGATGGTCTGGGTGGCGTGTTCGGCCTCTTCCCGTGCTTGAAGGATGATGCCGTGGTGCTCGGACTTGCTGCACACCGGGTCGGCATTGCTCGCATCCCCGGTCAGCATGAACGCCTGGCAGCGGCAGCCGCCGAAGTCCTTTTCCTTTTCATCGCATGAACGGCACGGCTCGGGCATCCAGTCGTAGCCGCGAAAGCGGTTGAAACCGAAAGAGTCGTACCAGATGTGCTGCATGCTGTGGTCGCGCACGTTGGGAAACTGCACCGGCATCTGTCGGGCGCCGTGGCAGGGCAGGGCGGTACCGTCCGGAGTTACGGTCAGAAAGATGCTGCCCCAGCCGTTCATGCAGGCTTTCGGGCGTTCTTCGTAGTAATCCGGGGTGACGAAAATCAGCTTGCACGGGTGCCCTTCGGCTTCGAGCTTGGCGCGGTATTCGTTGGTGATGCGTTCGGCGCGCACCAACTGTTCCTGGGTCGGCAACAACCCCACACGATTGAGCTGCGCCCAGCCATAGAACTGGCAGGTGGCGAGTTCGACAAAATCCGCTTCCAGCGCAATGCACAGCTCGATGATGCGGTCGATCTTGTCGATATTGTGCCGATGGGTGACGAAGTTCAGCACCATCGGATAGCCATGGGCCTTCACTGCGCGGGCCATTTCCAGCTTTTGCGCGAAGGCCTTTTTCGAGCCGGCCAGCAGGTTGTTCACCTGTTCGTCGCTGGCCTGGAAGCTGATCTGGATGTGGTCCAGGCCAGCTTTCTTGAAGTCGCTGATCTTCTGCTCGGTCAGGCCGATGCCGGAGGTGATCAGGTTGGTGTAGAAGCCCAGCTTGCGCGCTTCGGCGATCAGTTCGGCGAGGTCCTGGCGCACCAGCGGTTCACCGCCGGAAAAGCCCAACTGCGCGGCGCCCATCTCACGGGCTTCGCGAAATACCTTGAACCATTGCTCGGTGCTCAGCTCCTTGCCCTGCTCGGCGAAATCCAGCGGGTTGGAGCAATACGGGCACTGCAGCGGGCAGCGATAGGTCAGCTCGGCGAGCAGCCACAAGGGCAGGCCGATGGCTGGTTTTTCAGGCAAGGGTGATCCAGTGCTCGGCACGGGCGACCTCCATGAATTGCTCTACGTCATTGCCCAGCTCAGGCACACCGGGAAATTGTTTATCCAGCTCACCGATGATCGTGGCGACGTCGCGCTCGCCGTCGATCAGTCCACCGATCAAGGCGGCACTTTCATTGAGCTTGATCATGCCCTCGGGGTAGAGCAGTACATGGCCTTTTTGCGCGGGCTCGTACTGGTAGCGATAACCCTGGCGCCAGGTCGGTTTCTTGCTGCGATCAAAGCTCATAGGGCGATCCCTTTATGCCAGACCCGCTGTGTGGTCACGCTGTGATAGGGCGGGCGTTTCAATTCGTAGGCCATGCTCATGGCATCGAGCATGCTCCACAGGATGTCCAGTTTGAACTGCAGAATTTCCAGCATACGCTCCTGGCCTTCGCGGGTGGTGTAGTGCTGCAGGGTGATCGCCAGGCCATGTTCGACATCGCGGCGGGCCTGGCCCAGGCGGGTGCGGAAATATTCATAGCCGGTGGGGTCGATCCACGGGTAATGCTGCGGCCAGCTGTCGAGGCGCGATTGGTGGATCTGCGGCGCGAACAGTTCGGTCAGCGAGCTGCTGGCGGCTTCCTGCCAGCAGGCGCGGCGGGCGAAGTTGACGTAGGCGTCCACCGCAAAGCGCACGCCGGGCAACACCAGCTCCTGGGAGCGCAGTTGGTCCGGGTCGAGGCCGACGGCCTGGCCCAGGCGCAGCCAGGCTTCGATGCCGCCGTCTTCGCCGGGGGCGCCGTCGTGGTCGAGCAGGCGCTGAATCCACTCGCGGCGGATTTCACGGTCCGGGCAATTGGCCAGGATCGCGGCGTCCTTCAGCGGGATGTTCACTTGATAGTAGAAGCGGTTGGCGACCCAGCCCTGGATCTGCTCGCGGGTGGCGCGGCCTTCATACATCGCCACGTGGTACGGGTGATGGATATGGTAGAAGGCGCCCTTGGCCCGCAGGGCTTTTTCAAATGCATCGGTGCTCATCGGTATATCAGTCATATGGGTCTCCTGTGGGAGCGAGCTTGCTCGCGAAGGTCGTTAACGGTGACGCGTGCACCCTGAGTATCTGCGGTGTTTTTGCGTTTTTCGCGAGCAAGCTCGCTCCTACAGTTCAATGCTCATGCCGTCGTAAGCCACTTCGACATTGCGCCGCACCAACTCGGCCCGCTCGGGAGAATCTTCATCGAGGATCGGGTTGGTGTTGTTGATGTGGATAAGTACCTTGCGCTGCTTCGGCAGGTGCTCCAGCACTTCGAGCATGCCACCGGGGCCGTTCTGCGCCAGGTGGCCCATCTCGCGGCCGGTGCGGGTGCCGACGCCACGGCGCTGCATTTCATCATCGTCCCACATCGTGCCGTCCACCAGCAGGCAGTCGCTGCCGGCCATGATTTCCAGCAATGGCGCGTCCACCTTGCCCAGCCCTGGGGCGTAGAACAGTTTGCCGCCGGTGCGCAGGTCTTCGACGATCAGGCCGATATTGTCGCCGGGGTGCGGGTCGAAGCGGTGCGGCGAATACGGCGGTGCGGCACTGCGCAGCGGCAGCGGGGTGAAACGCAGGTTGGGGCAGGCCGGGATGGTGAAGCTGGCGTCCAGCTCGATACGGTTCCAGGCCAGGCCGCCATTCCAATGGGTGAGCATGGTGAACAGCGGGAAACCGCTGCTGAGGTCTTCATGGACCATGTCGGTACACCACACCTGGTGCGGGCAGCCTTCGCGCAGGCTCAGCAGGCCAGTGGTGTGGTCGATCTGGCTGTCCATCAGGATGATCGCGCTGATGCCGGTGTCGCGCAGGGCGCGGCCGGGTTGCATCGGCGCGAAGCCCTGCAGTTGTGCGCGGATATCCGGCGAGGCATTGCACAGTACCCAATTCACGCCATCGTCGGAAATCGCGATGGATGACTGGGTACGCGCCTGCGCTCGCAGGCTGCCATCACGAAAGCCTGCGCAGTTCGCGCAGTTGCAGTTCCACTGCGGGAAGCCGCCGCCGGCGGCGGAACCTAGAATCTGGACAAACATGGCCGCTCCATCAAACAAAGCTGAAAACAAAAACGCCCCGGACGAGCCGAGGCGTTGTCTTACCCAGCCAATCAGCGGCTGGCGAAGTACATAGTCACTTCGAAACCGATGCGCAGATCAGTGTAAGCAGGTTTGGACCAAGTCATATTCTTACTCCTACGAAGGGATGGGACGTTTACTACCAAGTAATACATATAGTCCACCTCCAGTCGGAGATGTTCAGATGTGTGCCTATGAATATTACGCATTTTTTTCCAAGTTAGCGCTGTCTTGGTGGAAAAAGCCTATTGCGGCAGCGGCAACGATCAGTCTGCCGATTGCCAGTCACCGCCGCTGCGCGGGCCGTTGGCGATGCAGCGCCAGCCGCCCGCGGCGTCCTGCACCTGTTGGGCGGCGCGCTGTAGATCCGCGTGCGTCAGGGCTTGAATCTGGTGTTGAAGCAGCGCCAGATAATCTGCTGGATGGCCGGCCAGGCGCGCCTGCCACAACAGTTCGGCGGCCTGGGCGAGGGGCAGCGCCTGCGCCGTGAATTGTTGCGCCAGCGCTGGGTGGCCGAGGTCGTCGCTGGCGTCGATCAATGCCGGTAATTGCGTGAGGAAGGTGCGCAGGTGCTGCATGATGCCCTCAAGGGAAACGCTGGGCGACTGCACGCCAAACAGCAGGCCGGTTTGCCCATTGATCTGTCGGATACCGCTGAACACCGCGTAGCCGATTTGCAGTTCTACCCGCAGGCGTTGGTAGAACGGCCCTTGGAGCAGGTGCGCCAGCAGGCGCCATGCGGCTTCATCTGCCAGGGAGCGCGTCGGCGTCGGGCAGAACAGCAGCAAGGCCGCATCGAGGGCATCGGTGTGGACCTCATGCCATAGACGCTGGCCGTTGAGGCTGGGGCATTCGGATTCAAGAATGGCCGGTTGCCCGGGCAAGCGGGTGGCGGCGGATCTGAGCGCCGCTTCGCAGTGGGCGGGCAGCCCAATGCCCAGGCCTTCCCAGCGTGCGTGGGTCCACGACAGCGAGGGCGCAGGCGGGTTTGGTCGAACGCCGACACAGCACGCCGGCAGCGCCTTGAGCAATTGCCGGATGGCAATCGGCGGTGTGCCGGCAGTGGCGTGTTGCCGATCCTCCTCAAGCAGGTTCAGGCTGCGCGCGAGTTCATCGAGTATCGCCGGCATGGGTTGGTGAAGACCGACCATCTTCACCAGCCAGTCATTGCCGATCGCGTCGAAGGATAAGTCGACGCCGGCCTGGCGGGCATTTTCGCGCAACGGTGCCAGGGTGTTTTCCAGCGTCGATGGGCGCGCGCAATCCAGCCGCCAGCGCAGGTAGAGCGCGCCCTCCTCATGGGCATCGGCCAACGCCGGGCTGAACGACAACGCCGACAGCTCTCGCCGCCCTCGGGAACGGTCCTGGGCAAAGGTGCGCAGGCCCCGGTGGGCGCTGGTCTGGCCGCGAATCAGGCCGGCGCGTTCGTCCTTCACGGGTGGGTGCAGGAACGGGTTGTTGGGCGGCAGTTGCCACGCATGTCGGCAGGCTTGCAGCGGCAGGGCGTCGAGCAGGGTCTTGAGGGCGGCAACGTGCTGCTCCGACACCGGCGCTTCGAGTTCTTCGCTGTCATGCCGCGCCAACGCGAGGGCGCCTTGGACCTGCTGTTGGCGTGCGTTGAGCAGGGCGAATTCCTCGCGCAGAGATGTCCAGTCGCTGTGTGCGAAAAAGCTCAGCCAGTCGTACAACAACGCTTCGATCTGTGTCGCCGCGTCGCTATGAGTTCCGAGGGTAAAGTCGAGATCCAGCAGCGCTTGCCCGGCGAAATGGTAGAGCACGGAGGCCTGCACGGTGCTCGCCAATTGCCGCGCTTGCAGTTCTGCGCGCAACCCTCCGGGCGCCGAGGCGTTGAGCCAGAAACAGAGGAAATCCAGGGCTTCCCTGGGGGCGTCGACGCTGATGACGTGATGCAGATGGCCGTCGGCGCTGTGTTGGAAATGCTGTGTATGAGCGGGCATCAGCGCCGGCGGGGCCGCCTGCGGGTGTCGCGGGCCTGCGCGCAGTTGCTCACTGAAGCGCCGCGCCAGGCGTTCCAGTTCTGCCAGCGGTTGTGGGCCGGCCAGACTCAACGTCATTTGCCCCGACTGATAGAAGTGCTGGTGGAAATCCCGCAATGCTTGCTGAAACGCCTGACGTTCCACCGGCAGGCTGTCGCGATTGCCCGCATGGAAGCCGCGCAGCGGATGATCGGCCGCCAAGCCCTCCAGCAGCGCGACCTGTTGTTGTGCGTTGGCGTCCTGGGACCAGGCGATGAATTCCGCGTGCAGCACTTCGCGCTCGCGCAGTTGATCGTCCAGCGCCAGGCGCGGATGGGTCAGCAGATCGGCCAGGCGTTCGAGCCCATCGGCAAAGGTCGACAACGGCAGTTCAACGAAGAAATCCGTGGTGCGCTCGCGGGTGCTGGCATTGACCTGGCCACCGTGGCGCTGCACGTAGGTCATCAGCCCTTCATCGCTCGGAAAACGCTCAGTGCCAAGAAACAACAGATGTTCCAGAAAGTGCGCCAGGCCGGGCCACGCCAACGGCACGTCATGGTTGCCGGCCGCCACCCGCAAAACAGCGGCGCAACGCTTTAAACGCGGGGTATGGCGCAGGGAAACCCGCAGGCCGTTGGCCAGGGTCAGGTGAAGGTGAAGGTGATGGGGCTGGGCCGGCGCAGGCATGGGCACTTCCGATACGAGGGAAGTGCCTATGCTAGCAAACCCTCCAGATCAGGGCTTGTGCAGCGTGCCGTACAGTTCGGGGCGGCGGTCTTGCAGGTAGTCATTGGCGGCGCGGGCATCGAGAATCGATTGGTGTTCCAGCGTGCCGACGATCAAGGCTTCATCCAGGCCGGCCTGGGCGATTCGCTGCCCATCCGGCGCGGCGATGCTGCTTTGCCCGCAATACTGAATCTCGCCTTCGTGCCCGCAGTAATTGGCGTAGGCCACGTAGCACCGGTTCTCGAAAGCCCGCGCCCGCACGGTGACGTCGGCGACAAAGTCGAACGGCACCATATTCGCGGTGGGCACCACGATCAGATCGGCGCCGGCCAGGGCCAGGCGTCGCGTGTTTTCCGGGAACTCCAGGTCGTAACAGATCAGCACGCCCAGTTTCCAGCCGTTGAGTTCCACCAGCGGAAAATCATCGCCGCCGGCACTGAACATCGAATGATCGAGGTCGCCGAACAGGTGCGTCTTGCGGTAGTTGCACAGGCGCTGGCCGTGGGCATCGATCAACTGCACGGCGTTATAGATCTGCCCGTTCGCGGCGCGCTCCGGGTAGCCGTACAGGATTGCCAGCCCGGCACTTCGCGCCAGTTCGGCAATCGTTCGCGCCGACTCCCCATCCTGCGCCTCGGCCAATGCGCCGACAGCTTCGGCACCGATGTTGTAGCCGGTGAGGAACATCTCCGGCAGCACCAGCAGGTCGGCGCCGGATGCCTCATGCGCGAGTCGGTGCAGGCGCTCGAGGTTGCCGGCCACGTCCAGCGGCAGCGGCGGGCATTGGTACAGGGCGACACGCATGGCTTGGCTCCTTAATCGGCCAGGGCAATTGGCCCGATTTCATCGAACACATCACCCGGCCCCGGGTTCTCTGGGTGAGTGTGGCCGCCGAAGTGGGTCATGATGCCCCACACCGCGTTCAATGAGGTTTGCACCGCGCCTTCGACCCAGGCCGGTGTCCAGGATACGTCATCGCCGGCGATAAAAATCCCACGTTGCTCGGCGGGCATGTCCTTCTGCATGAAGTGCGCGTACATCCGCTGGTTGTAGCGATAGTGACCGGGCAACGCACCTTTGAAGGCCCCGAGGAAATGCGGGTCGGCTTCCCAGGACACGGTGATCGGGTCGCCGATGATGCGCGCCTTGATGTCGACTTTCGGGTAGATCTTGTTCAGTGCGTCGAGGGCCAGCTTCACGCGTTTATCGATGGGCTGCGGGAGCATTTTCAGCGCATCGCTCATCCATGAGTACGACAGGCAGATCACGCCCGGCTTGTCGTCGCCGTTGTCGAACAGGTAAGTGCCACGGGTCAGGCGATCGGTGAGGGTCATGCTCATCAGGTCGCGGCCGGTTTGCGGGTCTTTGTCTTTCCAGAACGGGCGGTCGACCATCACGAAGGTCTTCGACGATTGCATGTAGCGGGTGCGGTCCAGGGCCATCCACATCTTTTGCGAGAACAGGGTTTCGTCGCATTCGATCTGGGTGGTCAGCAGCCAGCTTTGGCAGGTGGTCAGCACGGCGGCGTATTCGCGGGTATCGCCGTAGTTGTCGGTCACGGCGAAACGGCCGCCGGGCGCGTGGGCAATGCGCTTGACTCCGGCCCGTGGCGCGCCGCTGTGCAGCGAACTCAGGCTGGTGCCCGCCGGCCAGTGGGCGCAGCGCTCCGGCACATGGCGCCAGATACCCATGGGCACCTGCGCCACGCCGCCGACCACCAGGTGTTGATGGTCGTCGCAGTTGGTCATCACCACGCGGAAGATTTCCAGCATGGAGTTGGGGAAGTCCGAGTCCCAGCCGCCGGTGCCGAAGCCGACCTGGCCGAACACTTCGCGGTGATGGAACGACAACTTGGCGAAGGCCTTGGAGGTGGCGACGAAGTCGTAGAAGGTGCGGTCGTCCCATAGCGGCACGAGTTTGTTCCACAGCGCTTTGAGGCGTGGTACGTCGCGGTCGCGGATGGCTTGCTGGATATCGCCGAACTGCGAGCCGGCTTCCAGGGCGTCGGCCCAGGCGTCAGCCACTTCCTGGAACAGCGCAGGCAAGTCGGACAGTTTTTGTGCGTAGTGGGTCTGGCCTTCCAGGTCGATGACCGTGCTGCCGGAAGCCGGCGTCAGCGGGTTGGGGAAGGGTTTGGTGTCCAGGCCGAGCTTGTCGACATAGTGGTAGAACGCGGTGGACGACACCGGGAAACGCATGCCGCCCAACTCGGCGATGATCCCTTCGGCGCCTTCAAACGCCTGGGAGCGCAAACGGCCGCCCATCTTCGAGGCCTCGTACACCACGGGCTTGAGGCCCAGCTTCATCAGTTCGTAGGCGGCCACCAGGCCGGCGATCCCGGCGCCGACGATCGCCACTTCGGCGCCGTGGTTGGCGGCCGGAATACTGCCCAGGCCGGCGGGGTGTTCGATCCAGTCATCAAACGCAAAGGGGAAATCCGGGCCGAAGATGGTGATCGGTTTTTTACCGTCGGCGGGGTGGCGATTGGTCTTGCTGATGCTGCTGGACGGAATGCTCATGGCTGACCTTACTAGCGGCTCGCGGGACGTACCCGCTGAGTATAGGAAAAGATGGCAGCCAGTTTAGGGAGCGTAGCGTTCGTTAATAAGACGCAAAGTGTCGTCGAATTGAATTGTTTTCAGTCAAAGTGACGAGGTTGGCGGTCAGATTGGTTGTCTGCGATCGAGTTTGTTGCTGAGGATGATCGACGTGGTGGTTTTTTCCACGCCGTCGACGCTGCCGATCTGGTCCAGCAATTGATCGAGCTGTTCTGGCGAATCGGTGCGCAGCCATGCCACGTAATCGAACTCGCCGCTCACCGCGCACAGTTGCTGAACCTGGGCCATGGCGCTGAGCTTGCGCAGCACGTCCTTGCCCGAGCGCGCCTGCACGGTGATGCCGACATACGCCTGCAGCCCGCCATCCACCACACGCTGGCCGAGGCGCACGCCATAACCGGTAATCACCTGGGTTTTCTCCAGACGAGCCAGGCGCGACGTCACCGTGGTGCGCGCAATGCCGAGTTGCCGTGCCAGCATGGCGACGCTTTCACGGGCATTGATCTGCAACGCGGCGATCAGTTGGCGGTCGATTTCATCGAGGACAGGCAAGGGCAGCTCCGGTGCGGACGGATAGGGGGCATATGTTACAGGCTTGCGTCAGCCAACAGACAGCGGGCAAACAGTTGCGGCACGGGCAGGTTGCGGTGGTTGTAGCGACTGAGCAGGATGATCTCCCGGTAAAAGGTCAGCTGGCCTAGCGGAATAATTCGTACCAGGGGCGAGCGTTCGAGCCACAGCCCCGCCTGAGGAATCAGCGACACCCCCAGGCCACACTCGACCATCTTGACGATGGCTTCCAGCTCATCCAACTCTAGCGCCACCTGCACCTCGAGTTTCTGCTCGCGCAGAAACCGGCTGACCAATCGACCGCCAAACGACGCCCGGTCGTAGCGCACATGGGGTTGGCTGCCGAGCAACTGCAAGGGGTCATCGCCCGCCAGTGCATGCGGCACGATCAGCGCAAAAGGCTCCTTGCGCAGCACCTGTACGTGCAGCTCCTTAGGCAAGTCAAAAGGCGGTCGAATGATAATCGCCGAGTCCAGCTCGCCGGCGTCCACCTGGCTCAGCAATTCCAGGGACACGCCGGGCACCAACTTGCATTCCACGGTCGGCGCGGCCTGACGTAACCGGACCAGGGTCTGGGGCAACAACCCGGTCTGCGCAGTGCTGATCGCCCCGACTTTCAGCTCGCCCCGGTATTCATTGGCCTCCACCGGCACTGCCATGCGGTTGAACGTCTCCAGAATCTCCTTGGCCAGCGGCAAGGCGCGAACGCCTGCGGCATTCAGCGTAGCCTGGCGCCCGGTGCGGTCGAACAACGCCACCCCGAGCGCCTGCTCCAGTTGACGAATCTGCGCACTGACCGCCGATTGCGTCAGCCCGATATGCATGCCCGTCGCGGCGAACGTACCGTGGCGTGTTACCGCGATAAAGGTCTTCAATTCACGCAGCATGGGCGCCTCAACTCATCGAAATTATTTGAGCTCGGCGCAAAAACTATCGTCTTTTCATCGCCAGCAGCAAGGCTAAACTCGAGCCTCTCCACGACCCGCAGAGGTTTGACCTGATGACACTGGCACCTTTTCACTTGGCCATTCCGGTATTCGACCTGGCCGCTGCCCGGCATTTCTACGCTGACGTGTTCGGCCTGCAAGAGGGGCGCTCCAGCGACCGCTGGGTCGACTTCAACTTCTTCGGCCATCAACTGGTGATTCATGAACACCCCAAAACAGCCTCCCAGGCTGCGGCGCACACCAACGCAGTCGACGGCCACGACGTCCCCGTGCCGCATTTCGGCGTGGTATTGAGCTGGGACGACTGGCATGCCCTGGCGGCGCGCTTGCAGGCACGGCAGACCGCGTTCGTGCTGGAACCGCACATTCGCTTCAAAGGCCAGGTGGGGGAGCAGGCGACACTGTTTTTGTTTGACCCCTGCGGTAACGCGTTGGAGTTCAAGGCGTTCCGGGATATCGGGCAGTTGTTTGCGACGTGAGCCTGAGGGCGAGGGCGCTGGCTAAAACGGCAGCGACAGACACACAAAAGCCGCGCAATGCGCGGCTTTGGAGTTGGTGGGCCCACACGGACTTGAACCGTGGACCAAAGGATTATGAGTCCTCTGCTCTGACCAACTGAGCTATAGGCCCTTAACAGGTCGCGGATTATAGCGATGGTTTCTCCGCTGTGCTATCCGAAAAATCCTGAACCCTCATACGAAGAAACGTCGCGGCAAAAAGCTCCGGGGGCAGGGGCAGGCTGACGATGTAGCCTTGCATCTGTTCGCAGCCCTCGGCGGCGAGGAAGGTTTGTTGGGCGGGGGTCTCTACGCCTTCGGCGATGATGGTGAATTGCATGCTGTGGCCCAGGGCAATGATGGCGCGCACGATCGCCACGTCGTGGGGGTCGTCGGGCAGGCCGCGGATGAAGGATTGGTCGATTTTCAGGAAGTCCAGGGGCAGGCGCTTGAGGTAGCTGAGGGATGAATAGCCGGTGCCGAAATCATCGATCGCCAGTTGTACGCCCAGGCGTTTGAGTTGGTGCAGCACGTCCAGCGCTTCTTCGGCCTGGCTCATGATGAAGTTTTCGGTGATCTCCAGTTGCAGGCAGCCCGGTTCGAGGCGGTAATCGCGCAGTAGCTGTTCGATGCGTGACAGCAGGTTGGGCTGGCGCAGTTGTGCGCCGGCGAGGTTGACTGACAGCGGGCCGAAGTGATCGAAGACGGTTTGCCAGGCGTGCATTTGTTGGCAGGCCTGCTCCAGGACCCAATCGCCGATCTGCAGGATCATGCCGTTCTCTTCGGCCAGGGCGATGAAGTGTTCGGGCGGTACGTCGCCGAAGGTCGGGTGGTGCCAGCGGATCAGCGCTTCGGCGCCGATCAGTTCCTGGGTCTCCAGGCTCCGTTTGGGTTGGTAATACAGGCTCAGCTCATCGCGTTCGATGGCCCGGCGCAGTTCATGTTCCAGCGCCACGCGTTCTTTGGCCTGGGCGGTCAGGTCGCGGGTGTAGCCTTCGACGCGGTTGCGGCCCTTGGCCTTGGAGCGGTACATCGCGGCGTCGGCGTTTTTGACCAGGGTGGCGACGTCCATGCCGTCCTGGGGGTACAGGCTGGTGCCGATGCTGGCGCTGATAAAAAACTCGTGCTCACCCGCCTGGAACGGCGGGGTGAAGCAGGCCAGCAGTTTATTGGCCAGGTGCTGGGCGTCGCTGGCTTGCTGCAGGCCGGGCAGGAGGATGATGAATTCGTCGCCGCCCAGGCGGGCGACGGTGTCGATGTCGCGCAGTTGCTCCTTGAGGCGCACGGCGATGTTCTGGAGCAGCAGGTCGCCGATCGGGTGGCCGAGGCTGTCGTTGATGTGTTTGAAGCGATCCAGGTCGAGGAACAGCACGGCGCCCTGGTGGCCGCTCTCCTGTTGATTGTTGAGCGCGGCCTGTAGCCGGTTTTCAAACAGGGTGCGGTTGGGCAGGCCGGTCAGCGGGTCGTGATGGGCCTGGTAGTCGAGGCGGGCCTGGGCGTGTTTGAGGCTGGAGATGTCGGCAAACACCGCGACGAAGTGCGTGATCGCCTGGTCGCGGTTGCGCACGGCGCTGATGGTCAGCCAACTGGGGTAGACCTCGCCATTCTTGCGACGGTTGGAGATCTCGCCCTGCCAATGCCCGTGAGTGGTCAACTGGTGCCACATCGCGGCATAGAATGCGCTGTCATGCAGGCCGGAGGCGAGCAGGCGCGGGGTATGGCCGAGGGCTTCGGCTTCGCTGTAGCCGGTGATCTCGCTGAAGGCGCGGTTCACGGCGCTGATGTTTTGCCGGGTGTCGGTGATCAACACGCCTTCGGCGGTGCTTTCGAAGACGGTAGCGGCCTGTTGCAGTTTTTCCTGCATCTGTTGGCGCTCGGTAATGTCCCGGGCGATGGTCAGCATGCAGTCGTCATCGCCGATGGGCAGCGGACGGCTGGACAACTCGCAGAGCCGGATCTGCCCGTCGCTGCGGCGGATATGGCAGATGAAATCGCGGACAAACCCGTCGCGTTGCAGCAGCTCCAGCATGTGTTTGCGTTCGTTGAGGTCGACCCAGATGCCCAGGTCCAGGGTTGACTGGTCGAGGGAACTCACGCTGGCAATGCCGGTAATGCGGCTGAACCCTTCGTTGACCTCGATCAGTTGGCCATCGCTCTGACGGCTCAAAAGCAAACCGTCGGGCGAGGCATGGAAGGCCTTGGCGAATTTCTCTTCGGAGGTTTGCAGCTGTTGCTGGGTTTCCTTGAGCTGGGTGATGTCTCGCACCACAATTACCAGGGCTTCGGTCGTGTCGAGTTGGAACGGTTCGGCGGAAATCAGCCCGGTAAAGGCTTGGCCGTTGCTGCGCAGAAAGCGCATTTCCAGGTTGCGGATGCTGGTGGTCTGCAGCCGTTGCAGCAGGTCCGGACCGATGCCCGGGATACCCCAGATATTCAGCGAAGTAGCGGTTTTACCGATCACGTCCTCGGCCTTCAGGCCCACCTGGTCCTCAAACGCTTTGTTGACCTCCAACAGGCAGCCGTCGGACATTCGTGCGATCACCAGAATGTCTGGGCACTGTTGGAACACCGAGGCAAATTTTTGCTCGGACAATTGCAGCGCCTCTTCCGTGCGCTTGGCGTCACTGATGTCGATCATCAAGCCACGGAGCACCGGTTCATGGCCGTGTTCGATCAGGCTGACAATGTCGCGTACCCACAGGCAACGGCCGTCGGCGGTGATCACCCGGTAATCGACGCTGTGATCACGGTTGGCGCGGGTTTCGCGGTAGCAATAGGCTTCGGTGCGCGTCAGGTCGGCGGGGTGAATGATGCTGCGCCAGAAGCCTGGAATCAGCCAATGGGCGCGGGGGTAACCGAGCAGTTCTTCGGCATGCGGCGACACGTAACTGTAGGTGAAATCGCTAATGCTGGCTTCCCAGGCGATGGCGGACAAGCTCTCCACCAGGCCGCGATAGTGATATTCGCTGCTGCGCAATTCCTGCTCGAGGGCGACGCGGCGGGAAATTTCCGAACTGAGCCGACGATTGATCCGAATCACGACGACCAATACGCTGCTCAGCAGCAGTACCGTGGGCAGGCCATACGTCAGCAGATCCGTCCAGAACGTGCGGTGATCGGTGAGGCTGCCGACCCAGTGTCGCTGGATCGCTTGCGTTTCGTCCGGGCTGAGGTCGGCGAGGACCTTGTCCAGAATCCCTACCAGCATTTTGTTTTCACGAGGCACGCCCATCGCCAGTTGGTAGCGGTAGGGCGTTTCACCGCTGACGTACAAGCCATCGAGCTTGAGTTGGCGCAGGCTCCATACGCTCGAAGCCAGATCGCCGACTACTGCGTCCACTTCATCGGTGGCCAGCGCCTGCAGGGTCGAGCTGACATTCGGCAAGGCCACCAGGTTGAGGTCGGGGTGGTGGGTGCGCAGCAATTCATGGGGCGCGTAGTTTTCCACCACGGCAATCTTCAACCCATAGAGGTCCTTCAGGTTGTGCGGTTGTGCACCGCCTTCATGGGCGAGGATGACGATGGGGAAGTCCAGGTAAGGCCGCGTGAACGCCATGTAGGCCTGGCGCTCGGGGGTGGACATGATGCCCGGCAGCAGGTCGAGCTGGTTGTTGCGGGCCTGTTCGAGGACGGCGCTCCAGTTCACCGGCTCGATCAGCTTGATCCGGACGCCCAGGCGGTCTTGGATCAGGCGCACGTAATCCGCCGCCAAGCCTTGGTAGCGTCCGTTCTCGTCGCGGTATTCGAAGGGCGGCCAGGAGGCATCCACCCCCAGGCGCAGCTCCTGATGGTCCGCCAACCAGCCACGCTCATCCTCCGTGAGAGTCAAGGCGCCAGCCGTTGCGGTCCAGGTCAGCAGCGACAGCAAAAGCACGGTCGGCAATCTGGGCATAACGGTCTCGTTATGGCACGGGGAATGTTTCGAGTGTAGACGGGCATTGCGGGGGAGGGAGGGCGCAGCGGTGAATCTATAAAAAGTAATCGGTAGAAAGCAAAACCCCCGGCCTGGGCCGGGGGTTCTGGGATCACTCGTCGAGGAAGGAGCGCAGATGCTCGCTTCGCGTCGGGTGACGCAACTTGCGCAGCGCCTTGGCTTCGATCTGACGGATCCGCTCGCGGGTCACGTCAAACTGTTTACCGACTTCCTCAAGGGTGTGGTCGGTATTCATGTCGATGCCGAAACGCATGCGCAGTACCTTGGCTTCACGGGCAGTGAGGCCGGACAGTACGTCGCGGGTCGCTTCTTTAAGGCTCTCAACGGTGGCTACATCGATTGGCGACTGCATGGTCGAGTCTTCGATGAAGTCGCCCAGATGGGAGTCTTCGTCATCACCGATCGGGGTTTCCATGGAGATCGGCTCTTTAGCGATCTTCAATACCTTGCGGATTTTATCCTCAGGCATTTCCATGCGTTCGCCCAGCTCTTCCGGGGTCGGTTCGCGACCCATTTCCTGCAACATCTGCCGGGAAATACGGTTGAGCTTGTTGATCGTCTCGATCATGTGCACCGGAATACGGATGGTGCGGGCCTGGTCGGCGATCGAGCGAGTGATCGCCTGACGGATCCACCAGGTGGCATAAGTCGAGAACTTGTAGCCGCGACGGTATTCGAACTTGTCCACCGCCTTCATCAAGCCGATGTTGCCTTCCTGGATCAGATCGAGGAATTGCAGGCCACGGTTGGTGTACTTCTTGGCAATGGAGATCACCAGACGCAAGTTCGCTTCAACCATCTCTTTCTTCGCGCGGCGGGCCTTGGCCTCACCGATCGACATGCGACGGTTGATGTCCTTGATCTCGGCAATCGTCAGGCCGGTTTCGGTCTGAAGTGCGGTCAGCTTCTGCTGGCAACGAATGATATCGGGCTGCAGGCGACCAATGGCTTCGGCGTATTTCGCCTTGCCCTTGGCCAGAGCGTCGGTCCAGCTTTCGTCAACTTCGTTGCCCGGGAACTGGCGCAGGAAGTCGGTACGCGGCATGCGCGCATCACGCACACAGAGCTGCATGATCGCCCGCTCTTGTGCGCGCAGACGCTCAAGGGCGCTGCGAACACGCTCGACCAGGCCTTCGAATTGCTTCGGCACCAGCTTGATCGGCATGAACAGCTCAGCCAGCGCCACCAGCTCGGCAATTGCCAGCTTGTTGGAGCGACCGTGCTTTTTCAGGGCCTTGCGGGTGATTTCCATTTGATCGGAAACCGCACCGAAACGCTGGGCAGCGATGATCGGGTCTGGACCGCTTTCGACTTCATCTTCGTCGTCGGTGCTGGCTTCGGCATCGTCGTCTTCGGCATCGTCGTCCGCTTTCACGGCTTTCGGGTCGACAGGCGGCGGCACTTCGGCAGCAGGTGGCGCAATGCCGTCGTCCGGGTCGATATAACCGCTCAGGACGTCGGACAGGCGGCCACCTTCGGTGGTGACGCGAGTGTACTCGGAGAGAATGTGGTCAACCGTGCCAGGGAAGTGCGCAATTGCGCCCATCACTTCACGGATACCCTCTTCAATACGCTTGGCGATTTCGATTTCGCCTTCGCGTGTCAGCAACTCGACGGTACCCATTTCACGCATATACATGCGTACAGGGTCAGTCGTGCGACCGATGTCGGTCTCCACCGCGGCCAACGCGGCAGCGGCTTCTTCAGCGGCTGCCTCGTCGGTATCGGCGTCGGCCAACATAAGGGCGTCCGCATCCGGAGCACTCTCGTGTACGGGGATCCCCATGTCGTTGATCATGCGGATGATGTCTTCCACCTGCTCTGGATCTGAAATATCCTCAGGCAGGTGATCGTTGACCTCTGCGTAAGTCAGATACTTCTGCTCACGACCCAGGGTGATCAACTCTTTGATACGAGACTGCTGTTGCGCTTTTCCGGACATAACACCCTATCCACTGAAGGTCTTGGCGGGCAAAAAACAAGCCGAGGATTATACCCGAGCTATGACCTCACGCGCCAGCTGAGGTCGGGTTTGATGCGGAAACATTCTGTTTTAAGAGGTCACGCATCTGTTTTGCTATCTGAATTTGCTCTTCAGCCGATAATCCCGGCTGCCTCGCTCTCTTGATGAGTTCATCGAGGGTCTGCGTGTGCTGACCCGCGGATAACCTAGTAATGGTGTCTAAAAACTGTTGTTCAAGGTTATCGCCGTCAATTAGCCACTCCTTTTCCGCGAGTGCTTTCAACAACCGCCCTTGTTCGGTGCCATGCCAGCGAGCCATCAGCTGAATGGAGTTTAGCTTAGGATTTTTCTGCACCGCCTCGATCAGCGCGATCAGTACCTGGGCATAGGTATTGCTCTCGTTGGCAAAGTGCTCGGCACTCTCGACCTTGCCCGCCAATTGCGGATGGTGGATGAGCGTGCGCAGGGCAATCAGCGTCGGCGCCTCTACGGCCACCGGGGTGCGCGGGGCGTAGGCCTCGTCGCGGTCACCACGCTTGCCGTTTTTGTTCCAGGGCTTCTTGTCCCATTTCTTGCCGCCGGCGCCGGGCTTTTTCGGTGTCCACTCCTGCTGGGGCGTGTAGGCCTCCTGCGGTTGGTGGAAGTCGGAATAGTCCGGCATGGCGTCGTAATCCATGCCTGGGTCGTAGGCCGGCGGCGCATCTTGCGGTGCGCTGTGGACCAGCTGGCTGACCGCTTCGCCGCTCAGTCCGGTGATTTCCAGCAGGCGGTGACGCATCAGGGTGCGCAGGTTCGCGCCCGGCACTTTGTCGATCAGCGGCGCTGCGAGGGTGGCCATGTGCGCCTTGCCTTCGAGGGAGCGCGGGTCGGCTTCTTCGGTCAGTTGCTGGAAGAAATAGTCCGCCAGCGGCTGTGCATGCTGGTTGATGCGCGCGCGGAAGGCGTCGGTGCCTTCGGAGCGGACCAGGGTGTCCGGGTCTTCGCCTTCGGGCAGGAACAGGAAGCGTGCGCGGCGCCCGTCCTGCAGACACGGCAGCGTGGCTTCGAGGGCGCGCCAGGCAGCGTTGCGGCCGGCCTGGTCGCCGTCGAAGCAGAACAATACGCTGGGCACTACGCGGAACAGGCGCTTCAAGTGTTCTTCGCTGGTGGCGGTGCCCAGGGTCGCCACGGCATTGCGCAGGCCTTGCTGGGCGAGGGCGATCACGTCCATATAGCCTTCAACCACGATGATTTCGTCGAGGTTGCGGTTGTTCTTGCGCGCTTCGAACAGGCCATAGAGTTCCTGGCCCTTGTGAAACACTGCGGTTTCCGGCGAGTTGAGGTACTTGGGCTTGTCGTCCCCGAGCACCCGGCCACCGAAGGCGATGATCCGGCCACGGCTGTCGCGGATCGGGAACATCACGCGGTCGCGGAAGCGGTCGTAGCGCTTGCCGGTCTCGGCGTTTTCCACCAGCAGGCCGGCGTCGATCATGGCTTTTTGCTGGAGGGTGTCGCTGCTCAGGTGTTTGTACAGGTTATCCCAGCCCGGCGGGGCGAAGCCCAGGCCGAAGTCGCGGGCGATTTCGCCGGTGAGGCCGCGCCCCTTGAGGTAGTCGACGGCGGCTTTGCGCTGCGGATGGCTCTTGAGCGCCTGGCGATAAAAGTCGGCGGCGGCGGTCAGCAGCGGGTACAGCGGCGAATCGGTGGGTTGCCGCGGTTTGTGCGGGCGGCCGCTTTCTTCGCGGGGGATTTCCATGCCGGCGGCTTTGGCCAGTTCCTCGACGGCCTGGGGGAAGTCCAGGTTGTCGTGGTCCATGATAAAGCCGAGGGCGTTGCCGCCCGCGCCGCAGCCGAAGCAGTAGTAGAACTGCTTGTCGGGGCTGACGCTGAACGACGGGGTCTTTTCCTTGTGGAACGGGCAGCAGGCGGTGTAGTTCTTGCCCGCCTTCTTCATTTGCAGGCGCGAGCTGACCACATCGACGATGTCGGTGCGGTTCAGAAGGTCGTCAATAAAGCTCTGGGGAATCAGCCCGGCCATGGCGTTCTCGTCATCACTGCGTGGAAATGAGGGCCCGTGAAGTGCTCAAGCGCACGTATCGTATGGCTCGACCATCAATCGTCTGCTTGGGCTGTCAGGAAGTGTATCTGCCGAACATCCACTGACGTTAATTTCTACTCAGTCTGTTCGGCGAAGAAATGTTGCCCCGGCGTCCGGTCTTGGCCAATGGCGGGCCTCGGAAGCGCATCGATGGGCACAGCCGACACAGTCGATCGTCTGCTTGAAGAAATAAGTGTGCTCGTCAGTAGCCTTGTTAGACTCGTCAGAAGAGACGCGCACCGCTGGCAGAAGAGCCAGTCCTGACGTGTGAAGCAGTGTCTCGGTCGCGTGGGCGGCGTCGACGGTGAAGCATCAAGCGATATCCGCAAATGCCAACAGCCCGGCTTAGGGCCGGGCTTGGCAGAAGCTTGCTACGAACGTCTGTGTATTAGTACAGACGAACGGCGCGGCGCTGCTCGCGCTGAACTTTCTTGGCGTGACGCTTAACAGCGGCTGCTGCTTTACGCTTACGCTCAGAAGTTGGCTTCTCGTAAAATTCGCGGCTACGAACTTCAGCCAGAACACCGGCTTTTTCGCAGGAGCGCTTGAAACGACGCAGAGCTACGTCGAAGGGTTCGTTCTCTTTTACTTTGACGGCTGGCATCCAGAGCTACCTTCTTTCATTACCGGGAATCAACGTTCTCGTCGCAAAAAATTCGCGGCTGAGGTCGTCGGTTTTTAAGGGTTGCGGATGTTAACCCCTCATTGCCAGGAATGCAAAGCCTCTGATCGAAAACCGCTAGTCGGGAGGGGGAGTGGCGACTATTATGCGCGCCTTCGAATTCAGCCTCTACAAGGCGCAAACCCATGCTAGTACTGGGACTTGAAACCTCCTGCGACGAAACCGGTGTCGCACTTTACGACAGTGAACGCGGGCTTTTGGCCGATGCGCTGTTCAGTCAGATCGACTTGCATCGCGCCTATGGCGGCGTGGTGCCGGAGCTTGCCAGCCGTGATCACGTCAAACGCATGCTGCCGTTGATTCGGCAGGTGCTGGACGAGGCCGGCTGCGTGCCGACCGAGATCGATGCGATCGCCTACACCGCCGGCCCCGGATTGGTCGGAGCCCTGCTGGTTGGGGCTTCTTGCGCCCAGGCGCTGGCATTTGCCTGGGACATTCCGGCCCTCGGCGTACACCATATGGAAGGCCATTTGCTGGCGCCGATGCTGGAAAAAACACCGCCGCAGTTCCCGTTCGTCGCTTTGTTGGTTTCGGGTGGCCATACGCAGCTGGTTCAGGTCGATGGGATCGGTCAATACACGCTATTGGGCGAGTCGCTGGACGATGCCGCCGGTGAGGCGTTCGACAAGACCGCGAAGATGATGGGCCTCAATTATCCCGGCGGTCCGGAAATCGCGCGCCTGGCCGAAAAAGGCGTCGCCGGTCGCTATACCTTCCCGCGTCCGATGTGTGATCGCCCGGGGCTGATGTTCAGCTTCAGCGGTTTGAAGACCTCTGCCCTGAATACCTGGCAGCACAGCGTCAGCGCCGGGGACGACAGTGAGCAAGCCCGTTGCGACATCGCGCTGGCGTTCCAGCAGGCGGTGGTGGAGACTTTGACCATCAAGTGCAAGCGCGCCCTGAAACAGGCGGGCATGCAGCGCCTGGTGATCGCAGGCGGCGTCAGCGCCAACAAGGCCTTGCGCGCATCCCTGGAAAAAATGCTCGGCGACATGAAGGGCGATGTGTTCTATGCGCGCCCTGAATTCTGCACCGACAACGGCGCGATGATCGCTTATGCCGGTTGCCAGCGCCTGCAGGCCGGGCAGCACGAAAGCCTGGCGATCAGCGTGCAGGCACGCTGGCCGATGGAGCAGTTGTCACCGTTGTAGGCGCTCAAGGTGAGCGGAATTCATCGGCCGGATTTAAAAATGCCGTTCGCGCCCGGCAAACAGGTCGCGTAAATTGCCGCGATGGCGCCAGACGATCAGCAGGGTCAGCACACTCATCGGCAACAGCGCCGCCGGTTCCTGCCAGGCCAGCAACGGTAGGGTGAGCGGCGTGGCGATCAGCGCGGCCAGCGAGCTGGTGCGGGTCAGGTAGAAGGTCAGCAGCCAGGCGAGCATGGCCAGCAGCGCCGCCGGAGGGTAGATCCCCAGCAGCATGCCGGCCGCCGTGGCGACACCCTTGCCGCCGCGAAAACGAAAGTACAACGGAAACAGATGGCCGAGGACGGCGCACACGCCAACCCAGGCTTGCTGTTGCAGGTTAAGGCCGGCGAGGCTGGCGATCAGTACGGGCAACAGGCCCTTGCACACGTCGCCCAGCAGCGTCAGCACGGCGAGCTTCTTGCCGGCCAGGCGCAGCATGTTGGTGGCGCCGGCATTGCCTGAGCCACCCATTCGCGGGTCGGGATTTCCCGTCAGGCGGCTGAGCAAAATGGCGAAGGACAGCGAGCCGAGCAGGTAGGCGAAAATCGCCAGTGACCAAAACATGCTAACTATTCCGGGCGAGGACGCCCTGATTCTAACGGGGCATCGCGCCCTTGTCGTGCTGCGGAGAAGAGCTTGGACAGAGTGTTTATCGAAGGCCTGGAAGTCGACACCGTGATCGGGGCCTACGACTGGGAGCGCGGCATCAAGCAATGCTTGCGCCTGGACCTGAGTTTCGCCTGGGACAACCGCCCGGCCGCTGCGGGTGACGACCTCACCCTGGCACTGGATTACGCCAGTGTGTCCGCGCGTATCCAGGCCTTTGCCGAGCAGTCGCAGTACCAGTTGGTGGAAACCTTTGCCGAGCGTCTGGCCGAAGTGCTGATGAGCGAGTTCCAGATTCCCTGGCTGCACCTCAAGTTGACCAAGCCGGGGGCCGTGCCGGCCGCCAAGGGCGTGGGCGTGGAGATCGAGCGCGGATGTCGCTAACTCAGGTTTACCTTGGTCTTGGCAGCAATATCGAGCGCGAGCCCCATCTATGCGCGGGCCTGGATGCACTCGCGGGCTTCTTGATCGACATGCGCTGCTCGGCGGTGTTCGAGAGCCAGCCGGTGGGCATCAAGAGCGGGCTGTTCTTCAATCTGGTGGTGTCGGCCTATACCGACCTGTCGTTGATGGAGCTGGATCGCCGGCTGAAATCCATCGAGGCCGACAATGGCCGTTACGCGCCGGATCGCAAGGGCCTGCCGCTGGATATCGACGTGCTGCTGTATGGCGATCTGGTGGGCAACTTCGATGGCCTGATCCTGCCGCGTGCAGAAATCCTGAAAAACGCCTTCGTGCTGTGGCCGTTGTCGATGATGGCGCCGGATCGTGTACATCCTGAAGTGGGCAAGACGCTGGCTGAGCTGTGGCGGGATGCACAGATCGATCAGGTGCTGGCGCCCGTCGGATTCGAATGGCGGGGCCAGCAACTGACGCCGAGCGCGCTGCTATAGGGCGTGCTGTTCCTTGTAGGCTTTCAAGGTCTTGAGCCGTTCGCGCTTCAGGGCCTCGCCCAGTTCGGGGCCCTTGAAACCCTTCTCCAGCAACGGCGCCACCGCGACCTCGCGCGCGGCCTTTGCGGCGCCGCGTAAATAATCCGCCTGTGGATAACTGCGTTGTTCCAAGCCCTTGCGGCCGCGGGCGTCCATTTCGCAGGCGACCACGAACTCTTCAAAGCGCTGCGGCCGCCGGTAAACGTCAAAACTCTGCAGCAACTCCAGTAATGTCGAGGCTTTAAGCTCCAGTGCGCGATGGCCATGGGTGTGGTATTGGCCCACCAGCAGCGCCAGTTCCTGGCAGTCCCTCGGCGCCTTGAAGCGTTCATTGACCGCCTTGATCAGCTTCAGGCCGCGCTGCTCATGGGCAATATGCTGTGGCAACTTATCCACAGGCGTCAGGCCTTTGCCGACGTCATGCAGCAGGCAGGCCCAGCGCACTGTCAGCGGCTGGTGATGCAAGGCGGCCTGTTCGAGCACGCTCAAGGTGTGAACGCCGCTGTCGATCTCGGGGTGATGGGCTGCGGGCTGCGGCACGCCGAACAGGGCGTCGACTTCCGGCATCAAGGTTTTCAGTGCGGCGCAATCGCGCAGCACCTGGATGAATACCTGGGGCTGGTCTTCCATCAGGGCACGGGAAATTTCCTTCCAACTGCGCTCCGGCGTCAGGGCTTCGAGTTCACCGGATTCGCTGAGTTGACGCATCAGGTCCAGGGTTTGCGGCGCCACTGTAAAACCCAGGTGGGCGTAGCGCGCAGCAAAGCGCGCAACCCGCAATACGCGCAGGGGATCTTCGGCGAACGCCGGGGAAACGTGGCGTAAAATGCGAGCTTCAAGGTCGCGCTGGCCGTGATAGGGGTCGGTCAGCCTGCCGTCGTCGTCCTCTGCCATGGCGTTGATGGTCAGGTCGCGGCGGATCAGGTCTTCTTCCAGCGTGACGTCCGGGCTGGCGTGAAACACAAAGCCGCCATAGCCCCGGCCACTCTTGCGCTCGGTACGGGCGAGGGCGTACTCGTCGCCGTTTTTCGGGTCGAGGAATACCGGGAAGTCCGCGCCCACCGGTTTATAGCCCTTGGCGAGCATTTCCTCGGCCGTTGCACCGACGACGACACGGTCGATATCGGTGACCTTGATGCCCAGAAGGCGGTCACGCACCGCGCCGCCGACTTTGTAGATTTTCATGAAAAAGCCTCCATTAGCCGCACAGGATAACGCCTGTGCCCGGCCAATGGAGGCTTTGCCGTTTCAGAGATGAACGACGGCCAGGTCCAGGCGGCCGTAGTCGTTATCGTTGTGATCGCTGCGTGGGGGGACGTGGTGGGTTTTCATCACCTGATCGCCCTGCAGGGTTTCCAGGTGGATGTCGAACCCCCACAGCCGATGCAGGTGCTTGAGTACTTCCTCGGTGGAGTCGCCCAGGGGTTTGCGGTCGTGCTGCTGGTGACGCAGGGTCAGCGAGCGGTCGCCGCGCACGTCGATGCTGTAGATCTGCACGTTGGGCTCGCGGTTGCCCAGGTTGTACTGCGCCGCCAGGGTTTCGCGAATGGTGCGGTAGCCGGGCTCGTCGTGGATGGCCGGCACCACCAGGTCGTCCTTGAGGTCGTCATCGAGGATGCTGAACAGCTTGAGGTCGCGAATCACCTTGGGCGACAGGTACTGCAGGATGAAGCTCTCGTCCTTGAAGCTGCTCATGGCGAACTTGATGGTGGAAAGCCAGTCGGTGCCGGCGATTTCCGGGAACCAGTGGCGGTCTTCCTCAGTGGGGTTTTCGCACATGCGCCGGATGTCGCGATACATGGCAAAGCCCAGCGCATACGGGTTGATGCCGCTGTAGTACGGGCTGTCGAAGCCGGGTTGGAACACCACGCTGGTGTGGGAAGTGAGGAACTCCATCATGAAGCCGTCAGTGACCAGGCCTTCGTCGTACAGGTCGTTTATCAGGGTGTAGTGCCAGAACGTCGCCCAGCCTTCGTTCATCACCTGGGTCTGGCGCTGTGGGTAAAAGTACTGGGCGATCTTGCGCACGATACGCACGATTTCCCGTTGCCACGGCTCCAGCAGGGGCGCGTGCTTTTCCAGGAAATACAGGATGTTTTCCTGAGGTTCGGCGGGGAAGCGCGCATTGTCCTTGTCGCTGTTTTTATCGGCGCGTTTGGGAATGGTGCGCCACAGGTCGTTGATCTGCTTCTGCAGGTGTTCCTCGCGCTCCTTCTGGCGCAGGCGTTCTTCTTCGGCGGAAATCGGATACGGGCGTTTGTAGCGATCGACGCCGTAGTTCATCAGGGCATGGCAGGAGTCGAGCAAGTCTTCCACCGCATCGATGCCGTGGCGCTCCTCGCACTGCATGATGTACTGCTTGGCGAACACCAGATAGTCGATGATCGAGCTGGCGTCGGTCCAGGTCCGAAACAGGTAGTTGCCCTTGAAGAAACTGTTATGCCCGTAGCAGGCATGAGCCACCACCAGCGCCTGCATGCAGATGGTGTTTTCTTCCATCAGGTAGGCGATGCAAGGGTCGGAGTTGATCACGATCTCGTAGGCCAGACCCATTTGGCCGCGACTGTAGGACTTTTCGGTGCTGAGGAAGTGTTTGCCGTAGGACCAATGGTGGTAACCCAGGGGCATGCCTACCGAAGCGTAGGCATCCATCATCTGTTCGGCGGTGATCACTTCGATCTGGTTGGGGTAGGTGTCCAGGGCATAACCGGCCGCGATGCGGCTGATTTCCCGGTCGTAGGCCTGGATCAGTTCAAAGGTCCACTCAGACCCCGTGGAAATGGGTTGGCGTTTATGCTCTTTGGCGGTCATGTCACTAACCTGCGCTGGAAGAGTTCACGGAAGACCGGATAGATATCGCCGGCCGAGACCAATTGCTGTTGGGCGAACGTATCGGCGAAGGCTTCGCCGATGCGCTCGTATTCGAACCACAGCGCCTGGTGCTCACGGGGGGTGATCTCGACATAAGTGTAGTACTGCACGAATGGCATGATCTGGTTGATCAAGATGTCGCGGCAGATCGGCGAATCGTCATTCCAGTTGTCGCCGTCGGAGGCCTGCGCCGCGTAGATGTTCCAGTCGTTGGCCGGGTAGCGCTCGGCCATGATTTCCTGCATCAGTTTCAACGCGCTGGAGACGATGGTGCCGCCGGTTTCCCGTGAATAGAAGAATTCCTCCTCATCGACTTCCCGGGCGCTGGTGTGGTGGCGGATGAACACCACATCGATCTTGTCGTAGTTGCGCTTGAGGAACAGGTACAGCAGGATGAAAAAGCGCTTGGCGATGTCTTTGGTGGCCTGGGTCATGGAGCCGGACACGTCCATCAGGCAGAACATCACTGCCTTGGAGCTTGGGTTGGGTTGTTTGACCAACAGGTTGTATTTCAAGTCGAAGGTGTCGAGGAACGGCACGCGGTGAATGCGCGCGCTGAGCTTCTCGATTTCTGTCTCGATTTCCTGGATATCGCCGAAGTTGTCCGGTTCTTCGCGTTTCAAGCGCGCCAACTCTTCCTTGGCCTCCTTCAATTTGGCGCGGCTGCTGCCGGACAGGGCGATGCGCCGGGCGTGTGCCGAACGCAGGGTGCGGATGATGTTGATCCGGGAAGGGTTGCCTTCGTTGCTGATCCCGGCGCGCACGGTCTTGAACGTGTCGGTGCCGGTCAGGTTGCGCTTGACCAGGTTGGGCAGTTCGAGGTCTTCGAACATGAATTCGAGGAATTCTTCCTGGGTGATCTGGAACACGAACTCATCCATGCCTTCGCCGGAGTTACCCGCCTTGCCGGGGCCCTTGCCGCCGCCACCGCCTTGGGGGCGCTGGATGTGTTCGCCGGTGGTGAACTCCTTGTTGCCCGGATGCACGACAGTCTGCTTGCCACCCCGGCCGTGGTGCAGCACCGGTTCGTCGATGTCCCGTCCGGGAATGCTGATCTGTTCGCCATGCTCCATGTCGGTGATGGAACGGCGGCTGACGGCCTCTTCAACGGCCTTTTTGATGTGGTCACGGTAACGCCGCAGGAAACGTTGCCGGTTTACCGTGCTCTTGTTCTTGCCATTGAGGCGTCGGTCGATCACATAGCTCATGGGGAGCCCTCCGGGCAGCTTCACGTTACAAGCTTCAAGCCGCGAGCTGGAAGCTTAGAGACAAGCGGTCGACTGCCAGGCCATGGGCCCGGCAGTACACGCCCGTCGCTGCCTTACTGCGATTTGCGCACCCGCAGATACCACTCGGAGAGCAACCGTACCTGTTTGTCGGTGTAGCCACGCTCGACCATCCGTGTAACGAAGTCGTTGTGTTTTTGCTGATCCTCCTTGCTGGCCTTGGCGTTGAAGCTGATGACCGGCAGCAGATCCTCGGTGTTGGAGAACATTTTCTTCTCGATGACCACCCGCAGCTTCTCGTAGCTGAGCCAAGTGGGGTTCTTGCCGTTGTTGTTGGCGCGGGCGCGCAGCACGAAGTTGACGATTTCGTTGCGGAAATCCTTCGGATTGCTGATGCCGGCGGGTTTTTCGATCTTTTCCAGTTCCTCGTTGAGGGCTACGCGGTTGAGGATTTCGCCGGTTTCCGGGTCGCGGTATTCCTGGTCCTGAATCCAGAAGTCGGCATACAGCACGTAGCGGTCGAAGATGTTCTGGCCGTATTCGCTGTAGGATTCCAGGTAGGCAGTCTGGATTTCCTTGCCGATGAACTCGATATAGCGCGGCGCCAGGTATTCCTTGAGGAAGCGCAGGTAGCGTTCGCGGGTTTCGGCCTGGAATTGTTCCTGTTCGATCTGCTGCTCCAGCACATAGAGCAAGTGGACCGGGTTGGCGGCGATCTCGTGAGGGTCGAAGTTAAACACCTTGGACAGGATCTTGAACGCGAAGCGCGTCGACAGGCCGTTCATGCCCTCGTCCACGCCGGCGGTGTCGCGGTATTCCTGGATCGACTTGGCCTTGGGATCGGTGTCCTTGAGGTTTTCGCCGTCGTACACGCGCATCTTCGAATAGATATTCGAGTTCTCCGGCTCCTTGAGGCGCGATAGCACGGTGAATTGCGCGAGCATCTTCAAGGTGTCGGGCGCGCAATGGGCCTTGGCCAGGGAGCTGTTGAACAGCAGCTTGTCGTAGATCTTGATTTCATCGCTGACCCGCAGGCAGTACGGCACCTTGACGATGTAGATCCGGTCGATGAAGGCTTCGTTGTTCTTGTTGTTGCGGAAGGTGTGCCATTCCGATTCGTTGGAGTGGGCCAGCAGGATCCCGGTGAACGGAATCGCGCCGAGGCCTTCGGTACTGTTGTAGTTACCTTCCTGGGTGGCGGTGAGCAGTGGGTGCAGGACCTTGATCGGAGCCTTGAACATCTCCACGAATTCCATCAGGCCCTGGTTGGCCCGGCACAGTGCGCCCGAGTAGCTGTAGGCGTCGGCGTCGTTTTGTGGGAATTCTTCCAGTTTGCGGATATCGACTTTGCCCACCAGCGCCGAGATGTCCTGGTTGTTCTCATCGCCCGGCTCGGTCTTGGCCACGCCGATCTGGTTGAGGATCGACGGGTAGAGTTTCACCACGCGGAACTGGCTGATGTCACCGCCGAACTCGGCCAGGCGCTTGGTCGCCCAGGGCGACATGATGGTGTTGAGGTAGCGCCGTGGGATGCCGAAGTCTTCTTCGAGGATCGCGCCATCTTCCGTGGCGTTGAACAGGCCCAGGGGCGACTCGAAGACCGGCGAACCCTTGATGGCGTAGAAGGGCACTTTCTCGATCAGTTGTTTGAGCTTTTCGGCCAGGGACGATTTACCGCCGCCAACCGGGCCGAGCAGGTAGAGGATTTGTTTCTTTTCTTCCAGGCCTTGGGCGGCGTGCCGGAAGTAGGAGACGATCTGGTCGATGCATTCTTCCATGCCGTGGAAGTCTTCAAAGGCCGGATAGCGGCGGATCACCTTGTTCGAGAAGATTCGCGACAGACGCGAATTGTTGGAGGTGTCCACCAACTGCGGCTCGCCAATCGCCAGTAACAAACGCTCGGCGGCAGACGCGTAGGTGCTGCGGTCACGCTTGCACAGGTCGAGATACTCTTGCAGTGTGAGTTCTTCCTGCTGCGTGGACTCGAAGCGTTGTTGGAAGTGGCTAAAAATACTCATGACGTCGTCACCTCGCTCGATACGTGGAGCCGACGCCGGATCAATCAGTCGATGCTGGCAGTCATTGACGAACGCCAATGGCCGTTTTCCCCCCAGAACACCCTGAAACGCTACCGATGACCCGCACGCCGGTGTACCGGCTCTCCCCTGATTCGGATGGCCTGCGCTTAAGGATAGTTCGGAATCCGCGAGGTAAAGGAGGGATACGCAATTAGTTTGGGTGCGCCGTTCGTCAGAAACGGCGCAAGCCCAAGCGTCACGCGGGGTGGCGGGGTGTGAAAAAAATTATTGCGAATCGCCGGAGGCAATTTCTGCAGGATAGGTCGTACGCCACAGCTCAAAGCCACCGTCCAGACTGTAGACGTCGGAGAAGCCCTGGCTGATCAGATAGGCGGCCGCGCTCTGGCTGGAATTGCCGTGATAGCAGGCCACGATCACCGGCGCGTCGAGGTCGGCGGCGCGGATGAAATCGGCGATGTTGTGGTTGTCCAGGTGCCGGGCGCCTTTGATGTGGTTCAGGGCGTAGGTCTGCGGATCACGAATATCCACCACCACCGCGCCTTGTTCGCGCAGGGCCTGGGCTTGTTCGGGTGGGATACGTTTGAATTCGCTCATGGCGGGCTCCTTGGGTTTGGCTGCAAGCGGCGTCTAGCGCTTCGCGGCAACCGACGGGGTCACGGGAAGAGGGGAAGGGCACTGGCAGCTCAGGCGCTCGCCGGTGTCGATGTTCATCAGGGTCATGGCGCCGCCCCACACGCAGCCGGTGTCGAGGGCGAACACGCCGGGTTCATCGCATTTGCCTTCGAGGGCCGCCCAGTGACCGAAGATGATCTTCGTGTCGCGGGTCTTGCGTTCCTTGTGGGCGAACCACGGTTTGTAGCCGGGCAGCGCGGTGTCGGCGCCTTCCTTGCTCTTGAGGTCCAGTTTGCCGTCGGCGGTGCAGAAGCGCATGCGTGTGAAATAGTTGGTGATCACGCGCAGGCGGGCGACGCCCGTCAGGTCGTTGTCCCATTTCACCGGTTCATTGCCGTACATGCCGTCGAGATAGGCGATGTACAGGTTGTCATCGGCCAGGGCGCTTTCGACTTCGGCGGCGCACTTGAGGGCTTTTTTCAGCGTCCACTGCGGTGGAATGCCGGCATGGACCAGCACCATGTCGCGCTGTTCGTCGTAGTGCATGATCTTTTGCCGGCGCAGCCAGTCCAGCAAGTCGGCGCGATCCGGGGCCTCGAGGATTTCCCGCAGGGTATCGGCCTTTTTCAGACGCTCGATGTTACTGCCGGCCGCGAGCAGGTGCAGGTCGTGGTTGCCCAGTACGCACACCAGGGAATCGCGCAGGCCATATAGATAGCGCAGGGTCTCCAGGGACTCGGGGCCACGATTGACCAGGTCGCCTACCAGCCACAGGCGATCGTTCGCTGGGTCGAAGGCCACGCGTTCGAGCAGGCACTTGAGGGGTTGCAGGCAGCCTTGCAGGTCGCCGACCGCATAGGTTGCCATCAGTGCAAGGCTCCGGGCACGGCCAGGCGAAATGGCTTGATGATCGCGTCGAACAGTTTGCCGTCAGTGGCTTTCATCTGATACGAGCCTTGCATGGTGCCGACCTTGGACGTCATCACCGTGCCGCTGCTGTAGGTATGGCTGGCGCCGATATCGATCAGCGGTTGCTGGCCGACCACGCCGGCACCCCGCACCTCCTCCACTTGACCGTCACCGTCGGTGATCACCCAGTGGCGTGACAGCAGCTTGGCCGGCACCAGCCCGTTGTTTTTCACCGTGATGGTGTAGGCAAAGGCGAAACGGTTGTGTTCAGGTTGCGATTGGTCCGCCAGGAAGCGGGTAACGACGCTGACGTCGATCTGGTAGCGAGGATCGGACATGCAAGAGGCCTTAAAAGCAAAAGCGGAGGACAGCAGATGCGGATCAGTCTAGGCCAAGAGGCGGGCACTAGGCCAGACATGCTGTCGGGCCTGGTGCAGGGCGGGCTTCAGTCCGCGACGGGCGGCGGCTGGATCGCAAGCTGGTCGGCCAGGCGCACGAATGCGGCCAGGTCCAGTTGTTCCGGGCGCAGGCTGCCGTCGACGCCAGCGGCTTCGATCTCGGCGTTGCTCAACAGCGCTTTGAGCGTATTGCGCAGGGTCTTGCGGCGCTGGTTGAAGGCTTCGCGCACGACGCGCTCCAACAGTTTGTGATCCTTGGCCGGGTGCGGCAGCACGGCGTGAGGCACCAGGCGCACGATGGCCGAATCGACCTTCGGCGGCGGGTTGAACGCGCCTGGGCCAACATTGAACAGGTGTTCGACGCGGCAGTGGTACTGAACCATGATCGACAGGCGGCCCCAATCGCCGCCGCCAGGGCCGGCGGCCAAGCGCTCAACCACTTCTTTCTGCAGCATGAAGTGCATGTCGCGGATGATCCCTGCGTTGTTCAACAGGTGGAAGATCAGCGGCGTGGAGATGTTGTACGGCAGGTTACCCACCACCCGCAGGCTGTTGGGCGCGGCATTGAGGCTGGTGAAGTCGAACTTCAGCGCATCGCCCTGGTGCAGGATGAAGTTGGACTTGCCGCCAAACTGCTGATTGAGGATCGGGATCAGGTCTTTATCGAGCTCAACCACATCCAGTTGCGCGCCGCTGGCCAGCAGGCCTTGGGTCAGTGCGCCCTGGCCCGGGCCGATTTCCAGCAGACGGTCTTCAGGCTTGGCATGGATGGAGCGCAGGATGCGGTCGATCACGCCAGCGTCGTGCAGGAAGTTTTGCCCGAAGCGCTTGCGCGCCCGGTGTTGGTAATGCTCGGTCATATACGGGTCTCGGCCATCTGATAGGCGGTTTCCAGGGCCACGCGCAGGCTGCCGGTATCGATCTTGCCGCTGCCCGCCAGGTCCAGGGCGGTGCCATGGTCGACGGAAGTGCGGATGATCGGCAGGCCCAGCGTCACGTTGACTGCGGCGCCGAAGCCTTTGTATTTCAGCACGGGCAGCCCCTGGTCATGGTACATCGCCAGCACTGCGTCGCAGTGCTCCAGATATTTGGGGGTAAACAGAGTGTCCGCGGGCAATGGGCCGCGCAGGTCCATGCCGTCTTGGCGCAGACGCTCCAGGGTGGGTTCGATGATGTCGATTTCTTCATGGCCCAGGTGGCCGCCCTCACCGGCGTGGGGGTTGAGCCCGCAGACCAGGATGCGCGGTTGGGCGATGCCGAATTTCTGTTGCAGGTCGGCATGCAGGATGCGCGTGACGCGCTCCAGGCGTTCGACGGTGATGGCATCGGCCACGTCGCGCAACGGCAAATGCGTGGTCACCAGGGCGACGCGCAGGCCATGTGTGGCCAGCATCATCACGACTTGGGGGGTGTGGGTCAGTTCGGCGAGGAATTCGGTATGGCCGGAAAAGGCGATGCCGGATTCGTTGATCACACCCTTGTGTACGGGGGCGGTGATCATGCCGGCGAAGTCGCCGTCGATACACCCTTGCCCGGCACGGGTCAGGGTTTGCAGCACAAAGGCCGCATTGGCCTTGTCCAGTTGCCCGGCGACCACCTTGGCCTGCAACGGGGTATCCCATACATACAGGCTGCCCGCAGGAGCCGGCAGGTCGGGCCAGTTACCCGGCGCAACGTCCAGCAGCTTGACGGCCACGCCCAGTTGCGCGGCCCGCTCAAGGAGCAGGTCGCGGCTGGTAATGGCGATCAGGGGGTGTGGCTGGGGCTGCGAGGCGAGCAGCAGGCACAGGTCTGGACCAATGCCGGCCGGCTCGCCGGGTGTCACCGCGAAACGCTGGGGTTTCACTGGTTTGCCTGGTTGGTGCCTGTTTGCTCGGCGCCTGGCAGTTTGTTTTCTACGTAGGCTTCGTCACGGATCTGACGCAGCCAGGTTTGCAGCTCTTCATCGTACTTGCGGTTGCGCAGGACGGTCAGGGCTTGCTGTTCGCGGGCCTGGCTGGTGTTGTCGGTGGCGCGGCGGCCAAGGACTTCCAGTACATGCCAGCCATATTGCGTCTTGAACGGTTTGGACAGTACGCCTTGCGGGGTCTTGGCCATCACTTCCTGGAACTCCGGCACCAATGCTTTCGGGTCGATCCAGTTGAGGTCGCCACCGTTGAGGGCGGAACCTGGGTCTTCCGAGAAGCTTTTGGCCAGGGTGGCAAAGTCTTCGCCGCTTTCGATGCGGTCATAGATCTTCTGGGCCAGTTCCTTGGTTTGCGCTTCGGTGCGGATTTCGCTTGGTTTAACCAGGATGTGACGAACGTGGACTTCGTCTTTCAGCGAGGTCTCGCCGCCGCGACGTTCCAGCAACTTGAGGATGATGAAGCCGCCTGGGGTGCGGGCTGGCTGGGTAATGCCTCCCACTTCCATGGCACTCAGCTCACGGTCGAACGGCGGTGGCAATTGAGCGGCTTTACGCCAGCCCATATCGCCGCCTTCCAGGGCGTTGTCGCTGCCGGATTGGGCGATTGCCATCTGGGCGAAATCGGCACCGGCCTTCAGGCGATCATAGATAGCCTGGGTTTTGGCGGCGGCTGCATTGAGCTGCTCAGAGTTGGCGCTGTCCGGGGTCGGGATCAGGATGTTGGCCAGGTGCAGTTCTTCGGAGAGCTGCATCTTGCCCAGGTCCGATGCGAGGAAGTTCTTCACTTCCTGCTCGGACACCTGAACCCGCTCGGCCACACGACGCTGACGCACACGGCTGATGATCATTTCGCGGCGGATCTGGTCACGCGCGTCCTCATAGGACAGGCCGTCGTGGGCCAGGGCGGCGCGGAACTGATCGATGCTCATGTTGTTGCGTTGCGCGATCGTGCCGACAGCCTGGTTCAGTTCTTCGTCCGAAATACGGATGCCGGAACGATCGCCGATCTGCAATTGCAGGTTTTCGACGATCAGGCGCTCCAGCACCTGTTGGTCCAGGACGCTGGTCGGCGGCACACCACCGCCACGCTTGGCGATGGTTTGCTGAACTTCCTTGACCCGTTGGTCCAGTTGGCTCTGCATGATCACGTCGTTATCGACGATGGCCACGACCTTATCCAGCTGTTGAACCGCGGCATGCGCCGATGCGGTACCCAGGAACAGCGCGCCCAGCACGAGCGGGCGCAGACAATCAGAAAGCTTGATCTTCACGTTCACGATAACCTTGAATGCCTTTGTCGAGGAAGCTCTCTACCTTGGCGCCGGTCAGGCCGCCGAGTCCTTTGAGGACGATCTGGAAGAAGAGCCCGTGGTCACCCTTTTCGTTAAGCGGGGCGATCTGGCTGTATTCGTCGTTGGAAACCCAGTAACGGTTGATGACGCGCAGTTTCCAGCAGCAGTTGTCGTACTCGAAACCACCGAAGGCTTCCAGGGTACGGTTGCGGGCGTAGTCGTACTGCCAGCGGGTAATCATGTTCCACTGGGGAATGATCGGCCACATCATCGAGAAGTCGTGTTGTTGGATTTTGTAGTAATCCTTCACGAAGTTTGGTTGGCCTTCCGTGCCGTAGTCGCCACCAAACTGCCATTTGCCGGTCAGCTGGTTGTAGACCACTTGGTCGTTGCGATAGCGATAACCGAGGTTGACGATCTTGTTCGGGTTGTCTTCCGGCTGGTAGTGGAACATCGCGCTGCCGGAACGTGGGGCGTGGCTTTCCGTGTCCCAGTTGTAATCGGCAGTGGCGCGCCAGTCGCGGTTGAAGCGGAACTCGTAGTCCAGCGCGATCGGCGAAACGTCGCTCTGGGCGTCGGCGCGGTCGGCTGCCAGGACGCCTGGTAGTTGAACTTCGCGGTCCTTGAAGTACAGGGCCTGGCCGACGCTGACGCGTTGGCGTTCGAAGCCGTTCTCTTCGATCCAGCGGCTGGTGAGGCCCAGGGACAGCTTGTTCTCATCGCCGATCCGGTCTGTGCCGCTGAAGCGGTTGTCACGGAACAGCGAGGCATAGCTGAACGAGTATTCGCCGCTGTCAAAAACCGGGATGTCGCTCTGGTCTTTATTCGGTACATAAAGGTAGAACGCGCGCGGCTCGAGGGTTTGGCGATAGTCTTTGCCGAACCAGTTGGTGTTGCGGTCGAAGTACAGGCCACTGTCGACGCTGGCGATTGGCACAGTGCGATCTTGCGAGCTCTTGAACGTCTGGCCGGCTGCAGCCATTTGCGTCTTGCCCGTACCGTCAAGGTCGAGATCGTACTTGGTATAGACGTACTTCAACTTCGGCGTAATAAAGCCGTAGGTCCAGTTCATCGGGTAGTCGACGGCGGGAGCCGCGTTCAAGCGCGTACCGTTTGCACGGGTCAGGCCTGTGACGTAGGTGTCCAGACGACGCTCACCTACCGTACCATCCGCATTGAACGGGCCACCATCTTCATTGGTGACATTGCCGCTTCTGAGGTCTCGATCAAACCGTACAGCTTCAGTCTCATAAGAGAAGTTCAGGCCGCCGGGGTGATACGGCAGAGCGCCATTAAAAGTGATCTGAGGCAGTCGGTCATAAGGCGTGATTTGGGAGATCGTCGCCAATTGATACGCTTGGACGTTCAGGCGCGCCTGGTAAGAGTCGCCACGATAGGTCAAAGAGCCTTGTTGGTTGAGGAAGTCTCGGCTCTCTACGCCTTCTTCATATGACTTCAGATCCTGAAAGTAGAACGGATCACTGATCTTGGTGTAATCCACCTGAGTCGTCAGGCGCGAATCCAGCCCGCCCTTATGCTGCCAATTGAGCATATAACGGGTTTTTTCGTAATCGGTCTGCTTGCTGCGTTCGTTGCTGTCGTCGTTCAGGTACGCGCCGCCGAACTGGCCTTCGCTGGATTTGGTGAGGTAGCGGAATTCGCCTTCCATCAACAAGCCGCGCTTGGTCATGTATTGCGGGTACAACGTGGCGTCGTAGTTCGGTGCCAGGTTGAAGTAGTACGGCGTCACCAGCGTAAAGCCAGTCTCGCTGCCGGTGCTGAAGCTCGGCGGCAGGAAGCCGGATTGACGACGGTTGTCGATCGGGAAATAGATGTAAGGGGTATACAGGATCGGGATGTTCTTGATCCGCAACGTCGCGTTGGTGGCCGTACCGAAACCGGTGGCCGGGTTCAACGTGATGTTGTTGCCCTTGAGCTGCCAGGCGTTGCTGTCTGGCTCGCAGGTGGTGTACGTACCGTCCTTGAGACGGATGATCGCGTTTTCGGCGCGCTTGGCGTACAGCGCGTTACCGCGGATGCGTGACTTGTGCATCACGTATTCGGCGTTGTCGATCTGTGCCGCGCCGGTATCGAGCTGGACCTGGGCGTGGTCGCCGACGATCAGGGCGCCGTTGTCGCGCAGGCGGACGTTGCCGTTCAGCTCGCCACGGTTCTCGGCCTGGTACAGGCTGGCTTCTTCAGACTCCAGCTGCATGCTGCCCTGGCGCATGACGACGTCACCGGCCAGGGTCGCGACCTGCTGTTCCTGCTCGTAACGCGAGGCCTTGGCGCCGATGAAGGTCGGCGCATCGCTCTGGTTCGTCTTGTCGTTCATGCCAGGACGAATCGGCTCGATGTACGCGCCGGAGCAATAAGGACCGGTTTCCGCCAGTTGGGCGGCGGTCAGCTTCTCGCGAGGCACCCAGTCCAAGTGGCTGTAGTCGGCGCTGCGCGAACGCAGGCCACGGCCCTTGGATTCGGTGACCAGCATGGTCTTCGGCTCGGCCTCGGTGCCGCCTTCAGCGTTGGCTTGCGCCGTGCCGTTGGCCGAGCTGACGGCTGCACCGTCATGCACCGGGCGCGGTGGCAATGGGGCGGCGGCGGTTTTCGGCGCGCAATCCCAGGCACCCGAAGCAGAGACTGAGCAGTCATACTGTTCCGCGGCGACCACGAATGAGGTGGCGAAAGGTTGCATGGCCAGCAGACTGCCGGTTACCAGCAACGGAAATTTTCTACGAAACGCGGGGGATTTCAATGCCATCTTATTAGTCCGGGCTTCCTGCGTGCCATCTGCCCGCGGTGTGGGCCGCACGCCTCTCGATGGTCTGAAAGTTGGGTAGGAACAGACCATTTCTGGTCTGCTCCCCCCTAAAAACCGTACGTGCGCCTTTCAGCGCATACGGCTCAAGTCTTTACGAAGCCCCCCCTTGGGGGAGCCGGTTTGTACACTGTTAGTCCACGAGCGTGAAGCTGCTGGTGGCAAATGGGATGCAATAGTACCCGGTTGTCCAGCGAGTCACCACCGCCTTGTGAGCGATAAATGATGTGGTGGTCGTGCCACCCAGTCTCCCTAGATATTGGGCTTTTGCATAGTACGCACAGTCCTTTTTGGGATTGAAATAGATGAAGAATTTGTTTGCGGTACTTCAATTTCCCGAGCATCCGGGACATCCGCAATGCCTCTCCCATTTCTTCCATAGAGGGATCAAACGGATTGAAATCCCCGCTGATCTTCCTGTGCCTCTCAATCGGCGTGGTTTCTAGGGCGTATAACCGAATTGCCTCTTTGCCTCCTGACTCCGTTATGACCGTGGTGGCAAACACCCAGCTTCGATTTTCGTAGGTTTGGAAATACTTCTCCCTTACCCAATCGAGACTTTTGTTTGGGTGCCGCCTTTTCGCCCAACGCCAAAGCGCTTGGAATATTTGGTGGTCCATGCGGCTGTACGCCTTCTTGGCGACCACAGGCTGGTGATACAGCGCCCAGCCTCGCAGTATCGGATTAAGCAGGCGGATCAACTCCTCCTGTTTCACCGCTTTGTTAGTGCTGATGACCTCTTTTACCTTCCTATAGAACGCTTTCACGTTCTTTTTGGCAGGTTTGATCAGGAGTTTTCCGCCGTATTTGCGGAAATTCCAACCAAGGAAGTCGAAGCCTTCATCTATGTGGACGACGTGGGTTTTCTCAAGCGACAGCTGCAATCCTCGCACCGCGAGAAACTGCTCAACCCAAGGTTTGATCTCATTTTCGAGCATCTCTTTCGAGCTACCGGTAATCACAAAATCATCCGCATATCGCACCACGTTAATTTTCAGCTTCTTCGCCTTCGTCACGCCCAGATGTTGCTTGAGCTGTGATTCCAGTCCATCCAGCACCAAATTAGCCAAGGTGGGCGAGATAATCCCGCCCTGTGGTGTACCGGCATTCGTTGCCTGTAGCTGGCCTTTGTGAATCACTCCAGCTTTCAACCATTTTCGGAGGATTTCTTTGTCCGTTGGGACATTTTCGATCAGCCAGTCATGGTTGATGTGATCAAAGCAGCCTTTGATGTCCGCTTCCAATACCCATTGGGCCGAAGCCTTCTTGGATAGACAAACGAACAACTGTCCCATCGCATCCGCCGTGGAGCGTTCGATCCGAAAGCCGTAGCTGTTTGGATCGCCGGTGGTCTCAGCGATAGGTGCCAGGGCTAGCAGGTATAGCGCCTGCATAGCTCTGTCAGTCATGGTTGGAATGCCCAGAGGGCGTTCTTTTCCATTCGATTTCGGGATAAACACACGCCGTAGTGGCCGTGGCTTATACCCGTGGCGCTTCAACCCATTTGCCGCTTTCCATTTGGCATCGGGTGTATCCCAGAGCACGCGGTCGACTCCCGCCGTGCGCTTGCCCTGGTTTTCAGTGACTCGCCGTATGGCCAAGTATCTGGCCGAACGAGAGCGGGTTAACATCCGTTGCAGGGCTTTCACCCGGCGCCAGTTGCCTTCCCGACAAGCCTTCGCAATCCGTATCTGCATCGCCCGTACGTTCTGCTGCACACGACACCAATCGATGTCATGCCAATGCTGCGGAACGCCGGAAGGCGCAGACCCGGCCAGTTGGCTAGGTACTAACATGCTGCCTTCCTCTCAAGTTTCCCGAGCAGAAGACGTACGCATCCCCTGACGGGAATGGACGCTCCCGTCAGGAGTGGATGAATAAGAAGCCCATTACTGCCGGACTTCGAAGATGATTGAGACAGGTTTACTCAGCGTTCATGCGATAAAAGACCACGCAGAAGTCTGCCCGGTTTCCCGTGGGGTAATGTTCCAACCCCTATCCGCGCCATTACAGCTCGGCGTTCGCTTTTTCTGCGATCCCATACCCGCACAGCCAACAGATCCCCTTGCGGTTCACCTGCCCGAAGGCGGCCATACGGGCTTACCACGTTCCCTACCTGTCACACGATTGGTTTAGGGTCTGCCTTTTCACCGGAGGCCTTGTAGCGACGTATTCCCACATCCCACAGGAATAACTGGCCCCATACCTTTTGGTCCATGCCTGACAGCAGTTTTGGCATGTTTATCATTACGGCGTTTATCAGCAGTTCACTTACGTTACCCATGCCAACCAGCCTAGCGTCTCGACCCGGTACTGCTCCGAGCGTCTGTACTTTGCCTCACGGCAAAAGCACACCCTGATGGGGACTACATTGTCGGAAAAGCTTCACACCCCACCGTTACCAGTGACGCATGTTTTCCTAGGCTATCGTTGGTCGCACAACGAGTCCGCTGCTATCTCAAACTAAGATAGTTGGACAATGACAGACAGAGTTTTCGCTCGTGTCTCCGGTTTGATGTGAGCGGAGGACTGCAAGGCAGCACGCTCAAAGAGTATTTCCTCCTGTTTTAAGGCAGGAGGAATCCCTGCGGGGATTCATCCCGCAAGGGTAGGCCTAGGGCCTGAGTGGATTCGCTATCTGATGTAGAAGACGGCGCAAATAATGACGACCGTAAAGGCCGATATCATTCCCGCAAATTTCCAAGTCAGTCGATACAAGACGTCATCGAGAGCTTTGGAGATATCTGTCTGACTTGCCGATACATCAGCTTTAAGGGCTAGACGTTTCCGCATAGAGACCTCATCAGTAGTGAAGTAGGCACTCCCAGTCCGAAATTCGGACCATAGCCGCGCTTCTGAGTGCTAAGCGGCTTTGGGGTTCGCTATTGTCGCCGCAGCGACAACGAGTCCTTCTAAGCAGTGGGACCCCTGGGCTGTTTTGTTTCCCGGATTGGCTACCGGGCTATCGGTTTTCTTGGGGAAAACCATTGACGGTGACGTCTCACCGCCAACCTGGAGACACGCTACGCGTGTCGCACAAGATGCGTGATAATAAAGCATGACCCGCTTGACGGCTAGCGCCGTCGGAGACCCTTGTAATGCCCGAGCAAGATCTACGTTTACAACAGCTGAAAGTCTGGCTGGATGAGCAGTTGCCGATCCTCTTCAACGCTCAGGATTGGGGCGTCGTACCCCCGGCCACATTGACCGCGGCCAGTAGCGACGCGAGTTTCAGGCGCTACTTCCGCTGGGAAGGCGGGGCGCATACTTTCGTGGTGATGGACGCTCCACCCCCCCAGGAAAACTGCAAACCTTTCGTCGATATCGCCGATTTACTGGCGAAATCGGCAATCAATGTGCCAAAAATTTATGCAGAAGATTTGCCGCGCGGCTTTCTTTTGCTCAACGACCTGGGCAGAAAAACCTACCTGGACGTGATTGACGAGCAAAATGCCGATCAATTGTTCGCCGATGCCATCGACGCCTTGCTGGCTTTCCAGCAGTTGCCGATGGACGCGCCGCTGCCCAGCTATGACGTCGCTTTACTGCGCCGCGAGCTGGAACTCTTCCCCGAATGGTACGTGCGCCGCCACCTGGGGATCGAATTCGACGCGCACCAGCAGGCGCTCTGGCAGCGTGTCAGCGAGCGCCTGATCGACAGCGCCCTGGCCCAGCCGAAAGTGCTGGTACACCGCGACTACATGCCGCGCAACCTGATGATCAGCGCACCGAACCCCGGCGTGCTGGATTTCCAGGACGCGGTCTACGGCCCGGTGACCTACGACATCACCTGCCTGTTCAAGGACGCGTTCCTCAGTTGGCCCCAGGCCCGCGTGCGCGAATGGCAGCGCGGTTATTGGCAGCGCGCCATAACCCTGGGCATCCCGGTGCAGGCGGATTTCGATGACTTCCTGCGCGCCAGCGACCTGATGGGCGTGCAGCGTCACCTCAAGGTGATCGGTATTTTCGCGCGTATCTGCCACCGCGACGGCAAGCCACGCTACCTGGCCGACGTGCCGCGCTTCTTTGCCTATATAGACGCGGTACTGGCGGACCGTCCGGAGTTGGGCGAACTGGCTGAGCTGCTGGCCAGCCTGCGCCAACCCGCCGAGGCGAGCGTATGAAGGCGATGATCCTGGCGGCCGGCAAAGGCGAGCGGATGCGCCCGCTCACCTTGCACACGCCCAAGCCGCTGGTGCAGGCGGGCGGCAAGCGCCTGATCGAGTATCACCTGGAGGCGCTGGCCAGGGCCGGGTTCACCGATGTCGTGATCAACCATGCCTGGCTCGGCCAGCAGATTGAAAACTACCTGGGCGACGGTGCGCAGTTTGGCCTGCGCATCCGCTACTCCCCCGAGGGCGAACCGTTGGAAACCGGCGGCGGGATTTTCCAGGCGCTGCCGTTGCTGGGGGATGAACCCTTTCTGGTGGTCAATGGCGATATCTGGACCGATTACGACTTCGCCCAACTCCAGCGCCCGCTCCAGGGCCTGGCCCACTTGGTGATGGTCGATAACCCGGCGCATCACCCCTCGGGCGGGGATTTCCACCTGGATCATGGTGTGCTTCATGATGCGGCGCCCGGTGCCGATAACCTGACCTTCAGTGGCATATCAGTGCTCGACCCCAAGTTGTTCGCGGGGTGCAGCACCGGTGCCTTCAAGCTGGCGCCGCTGTTGCGCGCGGCCATGGCGCAAGGTCAAGTAACGGGAGAACACATGACGGGACGCTGGATCGATGTCGGCACGCTGGAGCGCCTGGCGCAAGTCGAAACCCTGCTGACAGCGGGGCGCTAAGATGTTGTGGCCTGGGACGCTGATCGGCGCCGGGGCTGGCTTTGCCATTGCCAGTATTCCGGGGGCCTTGTTGGGAGCCTTGCTTGGGCAGGCGCTGGATCGCCGCCTGCAACTGCACAGCTGGGCACAGTTGCGTGAGCGCCTGGGCGGGCGCCCGGCGTTGCGCAATGACGAACTGTTGTTTGTGCTGCTGGGCCGCCTGGCCAAAAGCAATGGCCGCGTGGCGGACGGGCATATCCAGCAGGCACGCCAGGAAATGCGCGCGCTGGACATGACCGAACCGGCCCAGCGTCGGGCGATTGCGGCGTTCAACCGCGGTAAATCCGGCTCTGACCGGGTGCGCGCCTACCTGCGCGTCCTCAAGTCCCAGCCCCATGCGTCAGAAGGCGTGTTGCGCGCCTGTTGGCGCATGGCCTGGGCGGATGGCCGCGCGGATGATGCCGAGCGCGACTTGATCAACTTGTGGGGCAAGTGGTTGGGCTGGACGCCGCAACAGCTTCAGGCGCTGGCCGCCGATTACGCGCCGGAGCGCAAGCCGGTGGCCAGCCGTGGCGCCGCGTATCAGGAGGCGTTGCGGATTCTGGGGGTGACCAGCACCACCGAGCCCTCGGCGATCAAGCGCGCCTACCGCCGCCTGCTCAGCCGCCACCATCCAGACAAGATCGCCGGTAGCGGCGCCAGCCCCGCGCAAGTGCGTGAGGCCACCGAGCGAACCCGCGAACTGCATAACGCCTATACGTTGATTCGCGAGCGGCGGGATTTCCGTTAGTCATCCCATTTGGGCGCGGGCGCTCAGCTGTCTTTTGGCTCTGGGCTCAACCACCCGCGCACCCGCCGATACAACTGCTCCTGCTCGGCCGAACTGTTGCCGGGCAAGGTCTTGAGCGACACTTGCTTGTAGCCGCCATTCTTCAAGCGTTTGGCGGCTTGGGCGCGCTCCCGTGCGGTGTTCCGGTCCTGGGCGAGGTCCTGGTAGAAGACATCCGCCGTGGGGACTTTCAAGCCCGGGGCGAGTTGTTGCAGGTCCGGTTGGCGACCCACGGGGGCCTTGCCCGCCACCATCACCAGCTTCTGCACCTGGCTCGGTTGTTTCTCGCTCAAGTACCGCGCGGCCCACCAGGCGCCGCTGCCATGGCCAAGCAGCACCACGCTGCGGGCGCCTTGGGTCTGGGCGAAAGCGACGGCGGCATCGATGCGCTCGAAGATACGCTTGGCATCGGTCTTGTCCTGTTCGTCCGCGCCCGGCACCACGGCCGGGTCGGTGCCTTCGGCTTCCGCGCTGGCGGCTTGCTCGATCGGTTTGGCGGCGGTGCTGCCGTCTTTGCTGCTGGTGTCGACGGCCGCGTTGGGCGCTTCGATCACCCGTGGTGGCAAGGTGTCCAGGTTCACGTCCGGCAGTGACAGACTGAGGGTGCCCCAGCCGGCATCCGGCAATTTACGCCGCAATGGTGCAATTGCTTGCGGCCAGTCAGCATTTTCACCCGCGCCAGGTACGATAATCACCACGCCTTCGGCTTCGGCGCTGTTGGCCGGTTTCCACAGGGCCAGGAATGAATCGCTGCCGGCCTGCAGCTGTTGCTGTTCTTCGCGTGGGATCTGGCGTTCGAGGGCGCTGGCTTCTTCCCGGCTCCGCTCCGGCAGGGGCTGGCGTTCGAGCGGTTTTTCCGCAACCGGCGCAGGCGCGTCGGCGGCCTGGGCAGAAAAGACGGCGGTAAAGAGGAGTGACAGGCACAATGCTGGCAGTGCCGAACGGTTTCGATAGGGCATCGTTAATTCCCGGCCAGAAGTGATTCCAGCAGCCTAATGGGTTGGTCAGTATTTGTCAGTGATGTGAGACGTGGATCATGGGTTTTCGCTGTCTGCTGGTTATCGGCTGTATGTGCTTTGCCTTGATGGCGGGGGCCGCGCCCGTGCCTGTCGCTGCGCAAGCGCAGCTCTCTGTGCCGCAACGCGAATGGCTGGCGCAGCACCCGGAGTTGCGGGTGGGGCTGGTCTTGCAGGCGCCGTATGCGCAATACGACCGGCGCCTGCAGCGTTTGTCGGGGGCCAATGTCGAGTTGATGCAATGGCTGGCCAAGGCCCTGAACATCGAGCTGACGTGGCGCAATTTCCCCACTCAGGAGCAACTGGAAGCCGCCCTGCGCGACGGCGAGGTGGACATCGCCCCCGGTCTGCAGCAAACCCCGGCCGGTTTGCGCCTGTGGTTGTTCACCGACCCGTACATGCGCGTGCCCCAGCGTATCGTCGGTGTGCGTGAGGGCGGCGGTGCGGTGGAATTGGAAAAACTCGACGAACATTCCCGCGTCGCCGTGCGTATGCCCAGCGCCGTGGCCGATTACCTGCGCAGCACCTATCCCGGTCTCAACCTGCAAGGCGTGCCCATGGAGCGCCAGGCCTTGCAGTTGCTGGTCAGTCAGCAGGCGCGTTACGCCGTGGTGGATGAGGCGCAACTGAGCCGCTTGTCGGGCGAGCCTGAGTTCTCCGGGCTGGCGGTGGTCGGCGATATCGGCCTGCCGCAATTGCTGCGGGTGGCGACCCGCCGCGACTGGCCGGAACTGTCCGGCATCATGGAAAGCGCGTTGCGCGCCATCCCCGCCCGCGATCTGGACCAATTGCACAACCGCTGGCTGCAACCCAAATACCCGCGTCTGTCCGAGTCTCCCGGCCTGTGGCAAAACCTCAGCCTGCTGCTGGGGTTGCTGCTGCTCGCCAGCCTGGCGGTGGTGTTCTGGCAGCGTCGCCAGCAACGAGTGCTGGAACACAAACTGCTCGCCGCTCGCGAAGAAAGCGCCGCACGCGCCGCCGGTGCCGAAGCGCTGCGCCTGACGCAGTTTTCCATCGATCAAAGTACCGTCGGCATCCTCTGGGTCAATTGGGACAGCCATGTGCGCTACGCCAACCTGGCGGCGGAAACCATGCTCGGTTATGGCCCCGGCGCGCTGATCGAGCGTCCGCTGGCCGATTTCGACCCGAGCCTGAGCATGGACCGTTGGCTGAACCTGTGGAAACGCGCGCGTGCCAGCGAAGAGGGCCCACAGCATTTCGCCGCCGACTGCCTGCGCGCAGACGGCAGCATCCTGCCGGCCGAGGTGTCGTTGAGCTTTCTGCGGTTTGCCGACGGCGAATACCTGGTGGTCTACCTCAATGACGTCACCGAACGTCGCCGTTATGTGGCTGCGTTGCTGCAAAGCGAAGCGCAGTTGCGCGAACTGTCGGCGCACCTGGAAACCGTGCGTGAAGAAGAAAAGGCGCGCATCGCCCGCGAAGTACACGACGAACTCGGGCAAATGCTCACCGTACTCAAGCTGGAAACCTCCATGTGCGAGCTGGCCTATGCGCAACTGGACCCCGGCCTGAACGAGCGCTTGAACAGCATGAAACGCCTGATCGCCCAACTGTTTCAATTGGTGCGCGACGTGGCCACGGCGTTGCGCCCGCCGATTCTCGACGCCGGGATCGCCTCGGCCATCGAGTGGCAGGCGCGGCGCTTCGAAGCGCGCACGCAGATTCCCTGCCTGGTGCAAGTCCCGGATAACCTGCCGGCCTTGAGCGATGCCAAGGCCATTGGCCTGTTCCGTATCCTGCAGGAGGCGCTGACCAATGTGATGCGCCATGCCCAGGCGCATACTGTCGAGCTGACCCTGGCGGTGGAGGGCAAGCAACTGCGGCTGACCATTAGCGACGACGGCGTCGGTTTCATCGAGGCCAAGGGGCGCCCGGTGTCGTTCGGCCTGGTCGGCATGCGTGAGCGCGTGCTGATCATGGGCGGGCAGTTGAACCTGGACAGCCAGCCGGGGGAGGGCACCACCCTGAGTGTGACGGTGCCATTGGATGCATAACAATAAGAGGAAACCCCTGTGATCCGTGTACTGGTAGCCGAAGACCACACCATCGTGCGTGAAGGCATCAAGCAATTGATCGGCCTAGCCAAAGACTTGCTGGTGGTGGGCGAGGCGGGCAATGGCGAGCAGTTGCTGGAGACCTTGCGCCATGTGCCTTGCGAGGTGGTGTTGCTGGATATCTCGATGCCTGGCGTCAACGGCCTGGAAGCCATCGCGCGGATTCGTGCGCTGAGCAATCCGCCGGCGATCCTGGTGCTGTCGATGCACGATGAAGCGCAGATGGCCGCGCGGGCCCTGAAGGTAGGCGCGGCCGGTTATGCCACCAAGGACAGCGACCCGGCCCTGCTCTTGATGGCGATTCGCAAGGTCGCGGCTGGCGGGCGCTATATCGACCCGGACCTGGCCGATCGCATGGTCTTCGAGGTCGGCCTGACCGATTCGCGACCTTTGCATTCGCTGCTGTCGGAACGCGAGTTCTCGGTGTTCGAACGCCTGGCCCAGGGCGCCAACGTCAACGACATCGCCCAGCAACTGGCGTTGAGCAGCAAGACCATCAGCACCCATAAGGCACGCCTGATGCAAAAGCTCAATATCACCTCCCTGGCCGAACTGGTGAAGTACGCCATGGAGCACAAGCTGCTCTGACGACATGCCTGTTTGCGACCTCCTTCAGAGCGCCATTTGCCCGTTCTCGGCGCTTGCAGGCTGGCGCTCATAGCGGCGCTGTTCTATCCCCGCCATCGCTGTAGGGCGTTCCCTACCCCCAACCTTCCATCTGGCTGATGTGATTCTCTCCTGGCCCCCGATTTCCGGGGCCCCGCCCCTGGACTACGCTTGTGCCACAGCAGTCCAAAATACAAAGGTGCGGGTATGAGCGAGGCGGATTCAAATGATGTGCTGGTCAGCTTTCGTGGCGTGCAGAAGAGCTACGACGGCGAGAACCTGATCGTCAAGGACCTCAACCTGGAGATTCGCAAGGGCGAGTTCCTCACCCTGCTAGGGCCGTCGGGTTCGGGTAAGACCACCAGCCTGATGATGCTGGCCGGCTTCGAAACGCCGACTGCCGGCGAAATCCAGCTGGCCGGGCGTGCCATCAACCACGTGCCGCCGCACAAGCGCGATATCGGCATGGTGTTCCAGAACTACGCGTTGTTCCCGCACATGACCGTGGCCGAGAACCTGGCGTTTCCCCTGTCGGTGCGAGGGTTGAGCAAGACCGATATCAGCGAGCGGGTCAAGCGCGTGCTGAGTATGGTCCAGCTCGACGCCTTCGCCCAACGCTACCCGGCGCAACTCTCCGGCGGCCAGCAACAGCGTGTGGCGTTGGCCCGGGCGCTGGTGTTCGAACCGCAGCTGGTGCTGATGGACGAACCCCTCGGCGCCCTCGACAAGCAATTGCGCGAACACATGCAGATGGAGATCAAGCACCTGCACCAACGCCTCGGCGTGACCGTGGTGTATGTGACCCACGACCAGGGCGAAGCCTTGACCATGTCCGACCGGGTGGCCGTGTTCCATCAGGGCGAGATCCAGCAGATCGCGGCGCCGCGTACCCTGTACGAAGAGCCGAAAAATACCTTCGTCGCCAACTTCATCGGCGAAAACAACCGCCTCAACGGTCGCCTGCACAGCCACACCGGCGACCGCTGCGTGGTGGAACTGGCGCGCGGCGAGAAAGTCGAGGCGCTGGCGGTGAACGTCGGCCAGGTTGGCGGCCCGGTGACCTTGTCGGTGCGGCCTGAGCGCGTCAGCCTCAATGGCTCCAGCGAACGTTGCGTGAACCGCTTCTCTGGGCGAGTAGCGGAATTTGTCTACCTGGGCGACCACGTGCGCGTGCGCCTGGAAGTCTGCGGCATGACTGATTTTTTTGTGAAACAACCGATCGCCGAGCTGGACCCGGCACTGGCGGTCGGCGACGTGGTACCGATTGGCTGGCAAGTCGAGCACGTTCGCGCACTCGACCCACTTCTAGAGGCGAAATAATCGCCCCCATGGCTTCACCAACCCTGCACGTGGAGAGAACAACAATGTTGAGATCCCTTAAGTATTCCGCACTGGCGATCGGCTTGATCGGCGCGACCCAGGCCATGGCCGGCCCGGATCTGACGGTCGTGTCCTTTGGTGGCGCGAACAAGGCCGCACAGGTCAAGGCTTTCTATGCACCGTGGGAAAGTGCAGGCAACGGCAAAATCGTCGCCGGCGAGTACAACGGTGAGATGGCCAAGATCAAAGCCATGGTCGACACCAAGAGCGTGTCCTGGGACCTGGTGGAAGTGGAATCGCCGGAACTGTCCCGTGGTTGCGACGAAGACATGTTCGAGCCGCTGGACCCGAAACTGTTCGGCAACAGCGCTGACTACGTCAAAGGCGCGATCCAGCCATGCGGCGTGGGCTTCTTCGTGTGGTCGACCGTACTCGCCTACAACGCTGACAAGCTGAGCAGCGCGCCGACCAGTTGGGCGGACTTCTGGGACACCAAGAAATTCCCTGGCAAGCGCGGCCTGCGCAAGGGTGCCAAATACACCCTCGAATTCGCGTTGATGGCTGACGGCGTGGCGCCGAAGGATGTGTACAAAGTGCTGGCCGGCAAAGACGGCCAGGACCGTGCGTTCAAAAAGCTCGACGAACTCAAGCCGTCGATCCAGTGGTGGGAAGCCGGCGCGCAACCGCCGCAGTACCTCGCCTCGGGTGACGTAGTGATGAGCTCGGCCTACAACGGTCGCATCGCTGCCGTACAGAAAGAGAGCAACCTGAAAGTGGTCTGGAACGGTGGCATCTACGACTTCGACGCGTGGGCTATTCCAAAAGGCCTGGCCAAGGATCGCGCAGAAGCGGCGAAGAAGTTCATCGCCTTCTCGGTGCAGCCGCAGCAGCAGAAGATCTACTCGGAAAACATCGCTTACGGCCCGGCCAACACCCAAGCCGTACCGTTGCTGGCCAAGGACGTGCTCAAAGACATGCCGACCACGCCTGAGAACATCGCCAACCAGGTGCAGATCGATGTGAGCTTCTGGGCGGATAACGGCGAGCAACTTGAGCAGCGCTTCAATTCCTGGGCTGCCAAATAAGCCATGTGGGAGGGGGCTTGCCCCCGATAGCGAAGTGTCAGTCAGAACATCTATCAACTGATACACCGCCATCGGGAGCAAACCCCCTCCCACAGGGGATCTGCTGCGTTTGGCAGAGTGCATTCATTTTCAAGTTTCGGAGTTAGCCATGGCCATCGCCGTTCCCTCGACCGAGGTCAACAGCCCCACCCTCAAGCAGCGCCTGGCGCGTGCCGAGCGGCTTAATCGCTGGAAGGCGCAGGCCTTGATTGCGCCGCTGGTGCTGTTTTTGCTGCTGGTGTTCCTGGTGCCGATCGTTGCGCTGTTGTACAAAAGTGTCGGCAACCCGGAAGTCGTGGGCGGCCTGCCGCGCACGGTGGTGGCGGTGAAGACCTGGGACGGTCGCGGCTTGCCTGGCGAGCCGGTGTACCAGGCGCTCAGCGAAGACCTTGGCGAAGCGCGCAAGAACCAGACCCTCGGCGATCTGTCGAAACGCTTGAACATGGAACTGGCCGGCTATCGCAGCCTGCTGACCAAAACCGCGCGGGCGCTGCCGTTTACCGAAGCGCCGGCCTCTTATAAAGAAGCGCTGGAAACCCTCGACGAACGCTGGGGCGACCCGGCGTACTGGCAGGCGATCCGGCGCAATACCAGCAGCCTGACGCCGTACTATCTGCTGGCGGCCGTCGATCACCGTATCGACGACCTCGGCGAAGTGGCCCCGGCCACGCCGGACCAGGCGATCTACCTGGACATCTTCGCCCGCACCTTCTGGATGGGCCTGGTGATCACTTTTGTCTGCCTGCTGTTGGCCTATCCGCTGGCCTACCTGCTGGCGAACCTGCCGGCACGGCAAAGCAACCTGCTGATGATTCTGGTGCTGCTGCCGTTCTGGACCTCGATCCTGGTGCGCGTGGCGGCGTGGATCGTGCTGCTGCAGTCCGGTGGCTTGATCAACAGCGCGCTGATGGGCATGGGCCTGATCGATAAGCCGCTGGAGCTGGTGTTCAACCGCACCGGGGTCTACATCTCCATGGTGCATATCCTGCTGCCGTTCATGATTCTGCCGATCTACAGCGTGATGAAAGGCATCTCGCCGACCTACATGCGCGCCGCGATTTCCCTGGGCTGTCACCCATTCGCCAGCTTCTGGCGCGTGTACTTCCCGCAAACCTACGCCGGTGTGGGCGCAGGCTGCCTGCTGGTGTTCATCCTGGCGATTGGTTACTACATCACCCCGGCCTTGCTGGGCAGCCCGAACGACCAGATGGTCAGCTACTTCGTGGCCTTCTACACCAACACCAGCATCAACTGGGGCATGGCGACCGCGTTGGGCGGCTTGCTGCTGCTGGCCACCGTGCTGCTGTACCTGATCTACAACCGGCTGGTGGGCGCCAGTCGCCTGCGCCTGAGCTAAGGAGACCTTGCGATGCTGAGCCCTTATATGTCGCCCGTGGAGCGGGTGTGGTTCTACAGCTTGCGGATCCTCTGCGGCTTGATCCTGCTGTTCCTGATTCTGCCTGTGCTGGTGATCATCCCGCTGTCGTTCAACAGCGGCAGCTTCCTGGTGTACCCGCTGCAAGGCTTCTCGCTGCACTGGTACCAGGACTTTTTCGCCTCGGCCGAATGGATGCGGGCGCTGAAGAACAGCGTCATCGTCGCCCCGGCGGCCACCGTGCTGGCCATGGTGTTCGGCACGTTGGCGGCGATCGGCCTGACCCGTGGGCATTTCCCCGGCAAGGCGCTGGTGATGGCCCTGGTGATTTCGCCGATGGTGGTGCCGGTGGTGATCATCGGCGTGGCCAGTTACCTGTTCTTCGCGCCGCTGGGGCTGGGTAACAGTTTCTTTTCGCTGATTGTGGTCCACGCCGTATTGGGCGTGCCGTTTGTGATCATCACGGTGTCCGCGACCTTGCAGGGTTTCAACCATAACCTGGTGCGGGCAGCGGCCAGCCTGGGGGCATCGCCGTTGACCGCGTTTCGCCGGGTGACCTTGCCGCTGATCGCGCCGGGGGTGATTTCCGGGGCGCTGTTCGCGTTTGCCACCTCGTTCGACGAAGTGGTGGTGACGCTGTTCCTCGCCGGCCCCGAGCAAGCGACCCTGCCGCGCCAGATGTTCAGCGGTATCCGCGAAAACCTCAGCCCGACGATTGCCGCCGCGGCGACCTTGCTGATTGCTTTCTCGGTGTTGCTGCTGCTGACCCTGGAATGGCTGCGCGGCCGTAGCGAGAAGTTGCGCACCGCCCAGGTCTAAATGTGGGAGGGGGCAAGCCCCCTCCCACAATCGGCTCTGTGACCATTCAGCTGTTGAATGGAAGACAACCGATCTCCGTCAGCTACTCTTGTGCCAGCCCACAATCGACAAGAGGCCGCGCACATGAGTACTTCCTCATTCAAGATCGCCCACAAACTGTTGACTGGCGCCGGCGCCATCGAGCAATTGGCCGCAGAGTTGACGCGGCTGGATGTCGACAACCCGCTGATCGTCACCGATGCCGCGCTGGTCAAGTCCGGCACCGTGGCGCTGGCGCTGGCGCATTTGGGCGAGCGCTCCTACGAGATCTTCGACCGGGTGCTGCCCGACCCGGAAATCGCCATTGTCGAAGACTGCATGCGCGCCTACCGCGAAGGCGGGCATGACGGCCTGATCGGCCTGGGCGGCGGCAGTGCGATCGATATCGCCAAGAGCGTGGCGGCCTATGCCGGATACCACGGCGCGCTGGCGGACCTGTTCGGTGTCGATCAGGTGCCGCGCAAGGGCCCGCCGCTGATCGCCATTCCCACGACGGCCGGCACCGGCTCGGAAGTGACCAACGTCGCGATCCTCTCCGACAAGGCCGCGCAACTGAAAAAGGGCATCGTCAGTGACTTCCTGCTGCCGGACGTCGCACTCATCAGCCCGCAGATGACCCTGACCTGCCCGCGCAGCGTCACCGCCGCCAGTGGCGTGGATGCGCTGGTGCATGCCATTGAGTCCTACCTGTCGCTGAACGCCTCGCCGATTACCGATGCCTTGGCCATCGGCGCGATCAAGCTGATTGCCAAGGCGTTGCCCAAGGCTTACGCCAACCCGGCCAACCTGCAGGCCCGCGACGACATGGCCACCGCCAGTCTGATGGCCGGGATGGCGTTCGGTAACGCCGGGGTCGGCGCGGTGCATGCGTTGGCGTATCCGCTGGGCGGGCGCTTTAATATCGCCCATGGCGTGAGCAATGCGCTGTTGCTGCCGTATGTCATGCACTGGAACAAGCTGGCGTGTGTCGAGCGCATGCAGGACATTGCCCAGGCCATGGGCGTGAATGTCACCGGCCTGAGCATCAATGACGCCGCCGACCAGGCGGTCGAGGCGATGACGCGACTGTGCGCCGCGGTGGAGATCCCATCGGGCCTGCGCAGCTTCGGTATCCCCGAAGACGCCCTCGCGGCCATGGCCGTGGAAGCGGCGGGCATCGAGCGCCTGATGTGCAACAATCCGCGCCAACTCAGCGCTGCCGATATCGAGAAAATCTATCGGGCGGCGTACTAGCCGTTGAGTTAGGTCACGGTGCGCTGGGCAAAGCATGAGGTATACAATGCGCGCCATTGTGATTTAGCTCAAAAAAGGTGCGTCATGCAGCCCTTCGTTATCGCTCCATCGATTCTCTCCGCCGACTTCGCCCGTCTGGGTGAGGAAGTGGACAACGTGTTGGCCGCCGGTGCCGACTTCGTCCACTTCGATGTCATGGACAACCACTACGTCCCCAACCTGACCATCGGCCCGATGGTTTGCGCGGCGTTGCGCAAGTACGGTGTCACCGCGCCGATCGACGCGCACCTGATGGTCAGCCCGGTAGACCGCATCGTCGGGGACTTCATTGAAGCGGGCGCGACTTACATCACCTTCCACCCGGAAGCCTCGCTGCACGTCGACCGCACCCTGCAACTGATCCGCGAAGGCGGCTGCAAGGCGGGCCTGGTGTTCAACCCGGCCACCCCGCTGGACGTGCTCAAGTACGTGATGGACAAAGTCGACATGGTGCTGCTGATGAGCGTCAACCCAGGTTTCGGCGGGCAGAAGTTCATCCCCGGCACCCTCGACAAGCTGCGCGAAGCCCGTGCGCTGATCGATGCCTCGGGGCGTGAGATCCGCCTGGAAATCGACGGTGGGGTCAACGTCAACAATATCCGCGAAATCGCTGCCGCCGGCGCCGACACCTTTGTCGCCGGCTCGGCGATCTTCAATGCGCCGGACTACCAGGACGTCATCGCCAAGATGCGAGCGGAACTGGCGCTGGCGCGTCCATGAGCGGCTTCGAGCGGCTGTTCCCCGGCAAACTGCCACGGCTGGTGATGTTCGATCTGGACGGTACGTTGATCGACTCGGTGCCGGACCTGGCGGCGGCGGTGGACGAGATGCTGCTCAAGCTGGGGCGCAAGCCGGTCGGCATCGAGTCGGTGCGCAAATGGGTCGGCAACGGCGCGCAAGTACTGGTACGCCGGGCGCTGGCCAACCACATCGAGGCCGAGGGGGTCGATGATGTCGAGGCCGAACACGCCCTGGAATTGTTCAACCTCGCCTATGAAGACCACCACGAACTGACCGTGGTGTACCCCGGCGTGCGCGACACCCTCAAATGGCTGAGCAAGCAGGGCGTGGAAATGGCCCTGATCACCAACAAGCCGGAGCGCTTCGTCGCGCCGTTGCTGGACCAGATGAAAATCGGCCGTTATTTCCGCTGGATCATCGGTGGCGATACCTTGCCGCAGAAGAAACCCGACCCGGCGGCGCTGTTTTTCGTGATGAAAATGGCCAATATCCCGGCGTCCCAGTCGTTGTTTGTCGGCGATTCGCGCAGCGATGTGCTGGCGGCCAAGGCGGCGGGCGTGCAGTGCGTGGCCTTGAGTTACGGCTATAACCACGGTCGGCCGATCGCCGAAGAGTCGCCCGCGCTGGTAATTGATGACCTGCGCCGACTAATCCCCGGTTGCTTGGGAGCGGGCGCTGAGATAACGTTGGCCGACACCGATCCATCCCCTTCTGGAAATACCATCGTGGTAGTCACTCGCAAACTCTGGATGAAAGTTATCAAGGCCCTGGCCCGCTGGCGTTGGCGCGCCTGACTGAATCCTGGCCGCGCTGCGGCACGTTTGCACACCTGACCGTTAGACCCTCATGCCACGAGGCACCTCATGATCCGCGAAGAATTCCTGCGCTTGGCCGCTGCCGGCTACAACCGTATCCCTCTGGCCTGCGAAACCCTGGCCGACTTCGACACGCCGCTGTCGATCTACCTGAAGCTGGCCGACGCGCCAAACTCCTACCTGCTTGAATCGGTACAGGGCGGCGAGAAGTGGGGCCGTTACTCGATCATCGGCCTGCCGTGCCGCACCGTCATGCGCGTGTACGACCATCACGTCAGCATCACCCATGACGGCGTCGAGATCGAAAGCCATGACGTCGAAGACCCACTGGCCTTCGTCGAAACCTTCAAGGCGCGCTACAACGTGCCGACCATCCCTGGGCTGCCGCGTTTCAACGGCGGCCTGGTCGGGTATTTCGGCTACGACTGCGTGCGTTATGTGGAAAAACGCCTGGGTAAATGCCCGAACCCCGATCCATTGGGCGTTCCGGACATTCTGCTGATGGTCTCCGACGCCGTGGTGGTGTTCGACAACCTCGCCGGCAAGATGCATGCAATCGTGCTGGCCGACCCCGCCCAGAGCGATGCGTTCGAGCAAGGCCTGGCCAGCCTCGAAGCCCTGCTGGAAAAACTGCGCCAGCCGATCACCCCGCGTCGCGGCCTGGACCTGCGCCGTCCGCCGGCGGCCGACCCGGTGTTCCGCTCCAGCTTTACCCAGGATGACTACGAGCGGGCGGTCGATACCATCAAGGAATACATCCTCGCTGGAGACTGCATGCAGGTGGTGCCGTCGCAACGCATGTCCATCGACTTCAAGGCCGCGCCGATCGACCTGTACCGCGCGCTGCGTTGCTTCAACCCGACGCCGTACATGTACTTCTTCAACTTCGGCGACTTCCACGTCGTCGGCAGTTCGCCGGAAGTGCTGGTGCGCGTCGAAGACAACCTGATCACCGTGCGCCCGATCGCCGGTACTCGCCCGCGTGGCGCGACCGAGGAAGCGGACCTAGCGCTCGAAGAAGAGCTGCTCAGCGACGACAAGGAAATCGCCGAGCATCTCATGCTGATCGACCTGGGCCGCAATGACACCGGGCGCGTCTCGGAAATCGGTTCGGTGAAGTTGACGGAGAAGATGGTCATCGAGCGCTACTCCAACGTGATGCACATCGTCTCCAACGTCACTGGCGAATTGAAGGCCGGCCTGACCGCGATGGACGCGCTGCGGGCGATTCTGCCGGCGGGCACCTTGTCGGGCGCGCCGAAGATTCGCGCGATGGAGATCATCGACGAGCTCGAGCCGGTCAAGCGCGGTGTCTACGGCGGCGCCGTGGGCTATTTCGCCTGGAACGGCAACATGGACACCGCCATTGCGATTCGCACGGCGGTGATCAAGGACGGGGAACTGCATGTGCAGGCCGGTGGCGGGATCGTCGCCGACTCGGTGCCGGCCCTCGAATGGGAAGAAACCCTGAACAAGCGCCGCGCCATGTTCCGTGCAGTGGCGTTGGCTGAACAGACCCCCCAGGGCTAAGAATTCTTGAGGTTTCCCCCATGTTGCTGATGATTGATAACTACGACTCCTTTACCTACAACGTTGTGCAGTACCTGGGCGAACTCGGTGCCGAGGTCAAGGTGGTGCGCAACGACGAACTGACCGTCGCCGAAATCGCCGCCCTGAACCCGGAGCGCATTGTGGTTTCGCCGGGGCCCTGCACGCCGACCGAGGCGGGCATCTCCCTGGAGGCGATCAAATACTTCGCCGGCAAGCTGCCGATCCTCGGCGTGTGCCTGGGCCACCAGTCCATCGGCCAGGCGTTTGGCGGTGAGGTGGTGCGGGCGCGCCAAGTGATGCACGGCAAGACCAGCCCGGTGTTCCATAAAAACCTCGGTGTGTTCGAAGGCCTCAACCTGCCGGTCACCGTGACGCGCTACCATTCGCTGGTGGTCAAGCGCGAAACCCTGCCCGACTGCCTGGAATTGACCGCCTGGACCCAGCTGGAAGACGGCTCGGTCGACGAGATCATGGGCTTGCGCCACAAGACACTGAACATCGAAGGGGTGCAGTTTCACCCCGAGTCGATCCTGACCGAGCAGGGCTACGAGCTGTTCGCCAACTTTCTCAAGCAGAGCGGCGGCACGCGCTAAGGACTTTTCATGGATATCAAGACTGCCCTGAGCCGTATCGTCGGCCATCTGGACCTGAGCACCGCGGAAATGAGCGATGTGATGCGTGAGATCATGACCGGTCAATGCACCGACGCGCAGATCGGCGCGTTCATGATGGCGATGCGTATGAAGAGCGAGAGCATCGACGAAATCGTCGGCGCCGTGTCGGTGATGCGCGAGCTGGCGGACAAGGTCGAGCTCAAGACCCTCGACGGCGTGGTCGACGTGGTCGGCACCGGCGGTGACGGTGCGAATATTTTCAACGTGTCCACGGCGGCCTCCTTCGTGGTCGCGGCAGCGGGTTGCACCGTGGCCAAACACGGCAACCGAGCGGTGTCCGGCAAAAGCGGCAGCGCGGATCTGCTCGAAGCGGCCGGGATCTACCTGAACCTGACCCCCGTACAAGTGGCGCGCTGCATCGACAACGTGGGCATCGGCTTCATGTTTGCGCAGTCCCACCACGGCGCGATGAAACACGCCGCCGGCCCGCGCAAGGATCTCGGCCTGCGCACCCTGTTCAACATGCTCGGCCCGCTTACGAATCCGGCCGGTGTGAAGCATCAGGTAGTCGGCGTGTTCAGCCAGGCGTTGTGCCGGCCGTTGGCCGAAGTGTTGCAGCGCCTGGGCAGCAAGCATGTGCTGGTGGTGCATTCCAAAGATGGCCTGGACGAATTCAGCCTGGCGGCGCCGACCTTTGTGGCGGAGCTGAAGAATGATCAGATCACCGAATATTGGGTCGAGCCTGAAGATCTCGGCATGAAGAGCCAGAGCCTGCACGGCCTGGCAGTGGAAAGCCCGGCGGACTCCCTGGCGCTGATTCAGGACGCCTTGGGGCGTCGCAAGACCGAAAACGGCCAGAAAGCCGCCGAAATGATTGTGCTCAATGCCGGTGCCGCGCTTTATGCCGCCGATCACGCCTATAGTCTTAACGAAGGCGTGGCCCTCGCGCATGATGCATTGCACACCGGCCTTGCCCGCGAGAAGCTCGAAGAACTGGGGGCCTTTACTGCGGTGTTCAAGATGGAGAATGAAGGATGAGTGTGCCGACCGTTCTGGAAAAGATCCTGGCCCGCAAAGCCGAAGAAGTCGCGGAACGCCGTGCCCGCGTGAGCCTGGCCGAGCTGGAAAGCCAGGCGAAAATCGCCGATGCGCCGCGTGGCTTCGCCAAGGCCTTGATCGCCCAGGCCAAGCTCAAGCAGCCGGCTGTCATCGCTGAAATCAAGAAGGCCTCGCCAAGCAAAGGCGTGATCCGCGAAAACTTCGTACCGGCCGACATCGCCGTCAGCTATGAGAGAGGCGGGGCGACTTGCCTCTCCGTGCTGACTGATGTCGATTTCTTCCAGGGTTCCGACCTGTTCCTGCAACAGGCCCGCGCCGCGTGCAAGTTGCCGGTGATCCGCAAGGACTTCATGATCGATCCATACCAGATCGTTGAAGCCCGTGCCCTGGGCGCCGACTGTGTGCTGCTGATCGTCTCCGCGCTGGATGACGTGAAGATGGCCGAGCTGGCGGCCGTGGCCAAAAGCGTCGGCCTCGACGTGCTGGTGGAAGTCCACGACGGCGATGAGCTGGAACGTGCGCTGAAAACCCTCGACACACCGCTGGTGGGGGTCAACAACCGCAACCTGCACACCTTCGAAGTCAGCCTGGAAAACACCCTCGACCTGCTGCCGCGTATCCCGCGCGACCGCCTGGTGATTACCGAAAGCGGCATTGTTAACCGCGCCGACGTAGAACTGATGGAAATCAGCGACGTGTATTCGTTCCTGGTGGGCGAGACCTTCATGCGCGCCGAGAACCCGGGCGCCGAACTGCAACGCCTGTTCTTCCCGGAGCGTGGTGTGGCAGTCAGCGGTTCGACCCTGGATTGATCAAACCGGGGTCAGTATTTGAAGTGCGGTCAACATGTGGGAGGGGGCTTGCCCCCGATGGCGGTGTATCAGTTGATAGATGTACTGACTGACACTCCGCCATCGGGGGCAAGCCCCCTCCCACATTCACATTGGGTTTTGTGTTTATTCAGCGAGGTAGGTGTTCGATGATCCAGCCAGTATCGATGAGCGTCGAAGCCGGGCTTGCTGCCGAGCAAAACCTGCTGGCGGCTGTTTGTGCAGGGGAGCAGGCGTTTGGCCTGCTGTTCTGGCAACCCAGCGACCAGGCATTGGTGATGCCGCGTCGTTTGAGCCGCTTGCCGGCGTTCGAGCTGGCTAGCCAGGTGTCGGCGCAGGCCGGCTGGCCGGTGCTGTTACGCGAAACCGGCGGCGAGCCGGTGCCGCAATCAAACGCCACGGTCAATATCGCCCTGGTCTACGCACCGCCGCGCAGCGAAGGCGATCAGGGGCGCATCGAAACCGGCTACCTGCGTTTGTGCCAGCCGATCTGTGACTTGCTGATCGAACTGGGCGGCGATGCTTCCGTCGGCGAAATCGACGGCGCGTTCTGCGACGGCCGCTACAACGTCAACCTCAATGGCCGCAAAATGGTCGGCACCGCCCAGCGCTGGCGTCAAAGTGGTGGCCGTCCGGTGGGGCTGGTACACGGAGCCTTGTTGCTGGACAACGATCGCGAAGAACTGATCGCGGCGGTCAATCGCTTCAATCAAGCCTGCGGCCTGGAACAGCGCGTTCGCGCCGACAGCCATATCGCCCTGCACGAAGCTTTCCCCGCACCGGACGCGCTCAGTCGGCTGGATGCGTTGTACCGGCAGATGCTGGCCAGCTTCCTGCCGGTTTAACGGGTGCCGAACACCACCATCGTCTTGCCTTTGACGTCTACCAGGTTGCGTTCTTCCAGATCCTTGAGCACGCGACCGACCATCTCCCGTGAACAACCGACAATGCGCCCGATCTCCTGGCGCGTGACTTTGATCTGCATGCCATCGGGGTGAGTCATCGCGTCGGGCTGCTTGCACAGCTCCAACAGGCAGCGGGCCACACGGCCGGTGACATCAAAGAATGCCAGGTCGCCGACTTTGCGCGTGGTGTCCCGCAGGCGCTGGGCAATCTGGCCGCTCAGTGCATAGAGGATGTCGGGATCGTGCTGGGTCAGTTCACGAAACTTCGTGTAACTGATCTCGGCCACTTCGCTCTCGATTTTGGTCCGCACCCAGGCACTGCGCTCCTGTTCTTTGCCGGCTTGTTCAAATAACCCCAGTTCGCCGAAGAAATCGCCGGTATTGAGGTAGGCAATGATCATCTCGCGGCCGTCTTCATCCTCGATCAGGATGGTGACCGAGCCCTTGATAATGAAGAACAGTGTTTCGGAGCGTTCGCCTGCGCAGATGATGTTGTGCTTGGCCGGGTAACGACGACTCTGGCAATGCGTCAGCAGTCTGTCGAGATTCTTGATCTTGGGTATGGGAGTAAAAGCAACCATGGTTGTATCCCGAAAAAGACTGCACAGGGTGGTTGGAATTGTTTTTATCCAGCTGTATCTGCATTGATACACGTTGTACAAAGGATGGCAATGCGCCATTCATTTGGCGCCAGCTTACCAGACACATTGTGACTCGATTAGCCAATTTACCGGGTAACTGTGGCGATTGATGGCTTTACGCGCAAAAGCTGCCGGCCGCGGGTCGTGTGCTAAGCTGGCGACCCTTTTTTAGCAGTGGAGTCTGGGCGATGAAGGCACGCATCCAATGGGCGGGCGAAGCCATGTTCCTCGGTGAGTCGGGCAGTGGCCATGTCGTGGTCATGGACGGTCCGCCGGAAGCCGGTGGCCGCAACCTGGGCGTACGCCCGATGGAAATGCTCCTGCTTGGTGTAGGCGGTTGCAGCAATTTCGACGTGGTCAGCATTCTGAAAAAGTCCCGCCAGGCCGTGGAAAGCTGCGAAGCCTTCCTCGAAGCCGAGCGTGCGACTGAAGATCCCAAGGTGTTCACCAAGATCCATATGCATTTCGTGGTCAAGGGCCGGGCGCTGAAAGAAGCCCAGGTCAAACGTGCCATCGAGCTGTCGGCCGAGAAGTATTGCTCGGCGTCGATCATGCTGGGCGCGGCCGGTGTCGCCATTACCCATGATTACGAAATCATTGAGTTGGGCTGATCCAGGGATTCGTCGGCAATAAAGACAGGGCGCTTTGATAGCGCCCTTTTTTGCAGGTTAGATGCGGTAGGTGCTTTTGGTCATGACCTTGGCCATCAGGCTCATGCCAAACCTCACCGGCGCCGGGAAGCGGAAACCACCGGCGTCCAGTGCGCTTTCTGCGTGGTGTTCTTCGTCGATACGCATCTGTTCAAGAATCGCCCGGGACTTTTCGTCTTCGGTCGGTAACTGTTCCAGGTGCTCATCCAGGTGCTTGCATACTTGCTGTTCCGTGGCTGCGACAAACCCCAGGCTGACTTTGTCGCTGATCAAGCCGGCTGCGGCGCCAATCCCAAACGACAGGCCATAGAACAGCGGGTTCAGCACGCTGGGATGGCTGCCCAATTGGCGAATGCGTTGCTCGCACCAGGCCAGGTGGTCGATTTCTTCCTCGGCGGCATGCTCCATGGCTGCGCGCACTTGCGGCAGCTTGGCGGTCAGCGCCTGGCCCTGGTACAGCGCCTGGGCACAGACTTCGCCGGTATGGTTGATACGCATCAGGCCGGCGACGTGGCGGGTGTCGGTCTCGTTCATCTGTGCATCGGGCTGCACGATGGCGGGCGACGGGCGATACGGCTGGCCGCTGAATGGCAGCAGCGTGCGTATGGCCGTGTCGGCTTGCAACAACAGACGGTCAATTGGCGAGTAGTGACGTTGGGTAGTCATGCTGACCTCCGGGAAGAATCTCGGCGGCCAGTTTACCGCAAGAGAGGGCGAAGCGTTTGCGTTGAGTCAAGGGCATGGGGTCGCATGCGGGAGGCCGGCGACCCGTGTGTCAGGCGTATCAGCCCGGCGGCCAGTTCATCTGGCGCTGACCCAGCACATGCATGTGGATATGGTAAACGGTCTGTCCACCGTCTTCATTGCAGTTCATCACCACACGAAAGCCCTTCTCGCAGCCCTGTTCCAGGGCCAGGCGCTGAGCGGTGAACAGGATGTGCCCAGCCAGGGTTTTGTCGCTTTCGGTCAGATCGTTCAGGGTGCGGATCGGTTTTTTCGGGATAACCAGAAAATGTACCGGCGCTTGTGGGGCGATATCGTGGAAGGCGAGGACCTGATCATCTTCATAGATGATCTTCGCGGGTATTTCTCTGTTGATGATCTTGGTGAACAGAGTATCCAAAGCTGTTTCTCCATGGTGAATGTGCAGGGTGAGTGTACTCAGGCCTTCAGCGCGGGCAATAGGCCTTGTTGATCGCGCCGGCGAGCTTGCGGGTCAGCCAGCGTGGGCTCAAGCGCGGACTGAAGGCGAGCCAGCGATTGCGGCGGCCGGGGATGATGATGGCTTGGTTTTTTTCCAGGGCGCGCACGGTGTAGAGCGCCACTTCTTCCGGGCTCATCAAGTGCGCGCTGCGCTCGAGCTTGGCGGTGTCCATTTGCGCCGTGCCGAAGAAGGCCGTGCGCGTCGGGCCGGGGCACAGCACCGAGACCTTGATGCCGCAGGTTTTCAATTCTTCGCGCAGACCTTCGGAGAAGTGCAATACATAGGCTTTGCTGGCGTAGTAACTGCTCATCCACGGGCCGGGCTGGAATGCGGCGATCGAGGCGACGTTGAGGATCTGCCCGCCGCCATGCAGGGCCATGGCATTGCCGAGGGCGTGACACATACGGGTCAGGGCGAGGATGTTGACTTCGATCAGGTCCTGCTCGGTCATCCAGTCCTGGGCCAGGAACGGCCCGCTGGTGCCCATGCCGGCGCAGTTGACCAGCAAGTCGATCTGCCGCTCGCCTTCCTCAAGCTCCAACAGGAACCCGGACAAACGCAGCGGCTCACCCAGGTCGCAGGCGCGGAACAGCACCTCGACGCCGAAGCGTTGCGTCAATTCGATTGCAATGCTTTCCAACTGATCACGCTGGCGGGCCACCAGAATCAAGCTGCGGCCACGCCGGGCCAGTGCTTCGGCCAAGGCCAGGCCGATGCCGCTGGAGGCACCGGTGATCAGAGCGTAACGGGTCATGCCTTTCTCCATCGCAACGCCGCCGGACCTGTGACAGAGGCATCACAGGCGGCGGGCGTTTTTTCACTGTTCTGGAGAGTCTACAGGTTCGGCCGCGTCGTCAGCACTTTGCACGTCTTCTTCATTGACGATCACGCTTTGATCGGCGTCTTCATCGGAGGTGATGGAGCTGCTTTCGTAGCTGCTGTCCACGTTGCTTTCGAGTTGGTCCAGGTAGCCGTTCATCCCCAAGGCCATCAAGATGATGAGCATCAACGGAATAAATGCCAGCCACAGGGAGGCCAGGACTTTCACTGCCGTGGAGTTGCGCGGTGGCGGCGCACCGTACTGGTTGGCGCCGGTGTTACCTGGCAACACCAGCAGCAGCAGCGGGAAAATGCTGTTCACCAGCGGCACCAGGTTCAGCAGGTACAGCCAGCCGGACCAGCCCAGGTCGTGCAGACGCTGCACGCCGATTTGCACGCTGACCCAGACAATCGCCACGAACAGCGCGAAACCCAGCAGCGAGCCCAGGATGATGCCCGCCGTCGGCGAAGCGGTCGCCACGGCGAAGCCGGCAGTGGCGAGGATGCCCGAGGCGACGAGCATCGCGACGGTGAGTACCAGCGTCCAGGCCAGGTAGCGCAGGCGACCGATGCGGCCATGGATCGTGAAGATCTTGAGCTCGGCGTACTCCGGCAAATCGTCGCCTACTGCGGCACGCGGTGGTGCATACGGGGAGGCGGCAGGGCGGGCAGAGGGCTCGGTCTCGTGGGTTTCGTCAAGGCTGAAGGCCACGGGCTGTTCGGCTTCGATACGCGCGTCGATCCCAGCGTTCTTCAGCGCGGTGAGGTAGGTTTCGGCATCGGGGCGCGCGAGGTCGCGCTTGAGGGCGACGGGGCGACCGGTAAAGAGCTTCTCGATGGCCTCAACGTTGCTTTTGAACAATTCGGCGAGATTCAGTTTAGCGGTGGTGCTTTCGACACCCGGGAGCAGGGCTCCATCAAACACAATCTTGAAACGGTTGTCGCTCATGCGGGCATCCTTGTCATGTTACAGGGGTGGGGGGCAGGCCCGCTTCAATGAGCGGGTCCGGCAAGTGTATCAGCGCGGCCAGCGCAACTGTGCCGCCTTCTCGCGGGCTTCGCGGTATTCGGCATCCAGGCGCGCAACGAGTTCATCGACGCCGGGCAAATCATCGATTTCACCGACGCCCTGGCCGGCAGACCATACGGTCTTCCAGGCCTTGGCCTCGTCGTTCAGCGGCTTGAGCTTGGCGCCGAAATTGACTTCGCCTTTGCCTTGCAGGGCGGCCAGGTCGAAACCGGCGTTTGCCAGGCTCTGGCGCATGAAGCTCGCGGGCACGCCGGAGACTGCGGCAGTGTGCACGATGTCGACGGCGCCTGATGTGAGCAGCATCTCTTTATACGCATCCGGCGCGTGGCTTTCGGCGGTGGCGATAAACCGCGTGCCCAGATACGCCAGGTCCGCGCCCAGTAACTGGGCGGCCAGGATCTCGTGCCCGTGGTTGAGGCAGCCGGCCAGCAGCAGGGTTTTGTCGAAGAACTGGCGAATCTCGGCGATCAACGCGAACGGGCTCCAGGTGCCGGCATGGCCACCGGCGCCGGCGGCCACGGCGATCAGGCCGTCCACCCCGGCTTCGGCGGCTTTCTCGGCGTGACGTCGAGTGGTGACGTCATGGAAGACCAGGCCGCCGTAGCTGTGTACCGCATCGACCAACGCCTTCACCGCGCCGAGGCTGGTGATGACGATTGGCACCTTGTGCTCGACGCAGATCGCCAGGTCTGCCTCCAACCGTGGGTTGCTGTGGTGGACGATGAGGTTGACGGCGTAGGGCGCAGGGTTGCTCAACTGCGCCAGGCCCGCTTCGATTTCCTCCAGCCAGGCCTTGAAACCACTGCTTTCGCGCTGGTTCAGTGCCGGGAAACTTCCGACCACGCCATTGCGGCAGCACGCCAGGACCAGTTGCGGATTGGAAATCAGGAACATCGGCGCGGCCACGACGGGCAGGCGCAGATGTTGTTCAAGCAAAGCGGGCAGCGACATTGGAGGTACCCCGAGGCATTGACGTTAGAACGGTTTGACCACGACCAGAATTACGATAGCCAGCAATATCAGAACCGGGAATTCATTGAACCAGCGATAAAAGACATGGCTGCGGGTGTTTTCGCCACGGGCGAAGCGTTTTACCTGTGCGCCGCACATGTGGTGGTAACCGATCAGCAGAACGACCAGGGTCAGCTTGACGTGGAGCCAGGCGCCCATATGGAAGAGGCCGGGGTTGAGGGCGATCATCCAGATGCCGAAGACCAGCGTGGCAAGCATCGACGGGCCCATGATGCCGCGATACAGCTTGCGCTCCATGACGCTGAAGCGTTCCTTGCTGACGGTGTCTTCGCTTTGGGCGTGATAGACGAACAGGCGCGGCAGGTAGAACAGCCCGGCAAACCAGCACACGATGCTGACGATATGGAAGGCTTTGACCCATAGATAAAGCATTTTTAGTTATTCCCAGGTTCACGGTAACTGAAGATAGTAGTGGCTCATGCGTCCTTACGTCACCTTGGCGGTTGTCGCAGGACAATGCGGCCCCTATTATCGACGGCTTTCCAGTGGGTTCTTTGAGGGCAGGTTTATGGTCAAGGTCGGTATCGTCGGCGGCACGGGTTACACCGGTGTCGAATTGCTGCGTCTGTTGGCGCAGCATCCGCAAGCTGAGGTGGTGGTCATCACTTCCCGATCCGAGGCCGGCCTGGCTGTGGCCGATATGTACCCGAACCTGCGAGGCCATTACGACGGCCTGACGTTCAGCGTGCCGGACATCAAGACCCTCGGCGCCTGTGACGTGGTGTTCTTTGCCACCCCCCACGGCGTGGCCCATGCGCTGGCCGGCGAGTTGCTGGCCGCGGGCACCAAGGTCATCGATCTGTCGGCGGACTTCCGCCTGCAGGATGCCGACGAGTGGGCCAAATGGTACGGCCAGCCACACGGCGCGCCGCAGCTGTTGGAAGAGGCGGTGTACGGCCTGCCGGAAGTCAATCGTGAGCAGATCAAGCAAGCGCGCCTGATCGCCGTGCCGGGTTGCTATCCGACCGCGACGCAGTTGGGCTTCCTGCCATTGCTCGAAGCCGGGCTGGCCGACGTTTCGCGCTTGATTGCCGACTGCAAGTCGGGCGTCAGCGGCGCCGGGCGTGGGGCGGCGGTGGGGTCGCTGTACTCCGAGACGTCGGAAAGCATGAAGGCCTACGCGGTAAAAGGGCATCGTCATCTGCCGGAAATCCGCCAGGGGCTGCGTCGCGCCGCCGGTAAGGATGTGGGGCTGACCTTCGTGCCGCACCTGACTCCGATGATCCGTGGTATTCACTCGACACTGTATGCGACGGTGGTGGATCGCTCGGTGGATTTGCAGGCGCTGTTTGAAAAGCGTTACGCCAACGAGCCGTTCGTCGATGTGATGCCGGCCGGCAGCCATCCGGAAACCCGCAGCGTGCGCGGCGCCAACGTGTGCCGGATTGCCGTGCATCGGCCGCAGGACGGTGATCTGGTGGTGGTGCTGTCGGTGATCGACAATCTGGTCAAGGGCGCTTCGGGCCAGGCGGTGCAGAACATGAACATCCTGTTCGGCCTGGATGAGAAGCTGGGCTTGTCCCACGCAGGCATGCTGCCGTAAGGCTGTCAGGTCGCCAAGCAGAAGGCCCGTCGATCGGGCCTTTTGTGTTTTTAATGGCGGCTGCGCAGATTGATATACCGTAACAATAGTTGACCGCTTTTCTAGGAGAAGCGGATAATACCGACCATTACGCATATGGCGGCGGTACGCCGGGAGATTATCAGCATGAGCGTTGAGTCCTTCACCCCCACGGCTTTGCAATTCACCCACGGTGCTGCGCACAAGGTGAAGAGCCTGGTCGATGAAGAGGGTAATGATCGCTTGAAGCTGCGCGTATTTGTTACGGGCGGCGGTTGTTCAGGGTTTCAGTACGGTTTTACCTTCGATGAAGAAGTGGCCGATGACGACACCATCGTCGAGCGCGAGGGCGTGAGCCTGGTTGTGGACCCCATGAGTTTCCAATACCTGGCAGGCGCCGAGGTGGATTACCAGGAAGGTCTGGAGGGTTCGCGTTTCGTGATCAAGAACCCTAATGCCACGACTACGTGTGGTTGCGGGTCTTCGTTCTCGATCTGATCGGTAGCGGATATAAAAACGCCGCTTGGCTTTGATCGGCCAAGCGGCGTTTTGCTGTCTGCGGATTCTGGCGGGCAGTCAGGCGGGGTAGATCGCGCCCAGCACCCGTAGCCCGCGTGCGCCAGTGACGCTGGGGCGGTTGGCGGCGATGCCTTCGAGGCAGCAATGGGCCAGCCACGCAAAGGCCATGGCTTCGACCCAATCGGGGTCTACGCCGCAGGTGGCGGTGCTGCTGACCTGGGTCGATGGCAATAGCGTGGCCAGGCGCTTCATCAGCGTGCGGTTATGCGCGCCGCCGCCGCAGACAAGCAGGGTGTTTGTCTGGGGTTGGGCGGTTTGCAGGGCCTCGACGATGGTCAGGGCCGTCAGTTCCAGCAGCGTGGCCTGGATGTCCTGGGGGGCGAAGGCGGGCAAGCGCGCCAGGTGCTGTTGCAGCCATCCCAGGTTGAACACTTCGCGCCCGGTGCTTTTCGGGCCTTTGGTCAAGAAAAAAGGGTCACTGAGCAGCGCGTTGAGCAACTGAGGTTCGACTTTGCCGCTGGCGGCCCATTGACCCTCGCGATCAAAGTGTTCGCCGCGCTGTTGATGAATCCAGGCATCCAGCAAGACATTGCCCGGGCCGCAATCGAAGCCGGCTACGGGTTTGCCGGTCTCGATCAGGCTGAGGTTGCTGAAACCTCCGACGTTCAAAACCGCACGATTCCCGCTGCGTTCGTCAAACAGTGCTTCATGAAAGGCCGGTACCAATGGCGCACCCTGGCCACCTGCGGCAACGTCGCGGCTGCGGAAGTCGCTGACCACGGTAATGCCGGTCAATTCGGTGAGCAAGGCAGGGTTGCCGATCTGTACGGTGAAGCCGCGTGCCGGTTCATGGCGGATAGTCTGCCCATGGCTGCCGATCGCGCGAATGTCCTGGGGCTTGAGGTTGTGCTGGTCGAGCAGGGCATGGATGCCCTGGGCGGCGAGTGTCACCCAGTGCTGCTGGGCCATTGCCGAGCGGGCGATCTCATCCGGGCCGCTGGCGCACAGGCCAAGCAGCTCCGCGCGCAAGCTGTCTGGCATGGGGATGTAGTGAGTGGCGATCAGCTTGATCGCCGCCTCTTGTTCGATCAGGGCGATATCCAGGCCATCGAGGCTGGTCCCTGACATCACACCTATATAGAGCGGCATACCTTAGCGCTTCGCCGAAGCCAGCAGGGTGGAGCGCTCCTGATCCATGCGTGCCATCAGCGGTTGGCTTTGTTGCATGAAACGCGCGCGTTCGGCCTTGGCGATCGGGTCGGCCATCGGCAGTTTCTGGCCCAGCGGGTCGACGTGTACGCCATTGACCTGGAATTCATAGTGCAAGTGTGGGCCGGTGGACAAGCCGGTCGTGCCGATATAGCCGATCACCTGGCCCTGCTTCACGTTGCCGCCGGTCTGTACGCCCTTGGCGAAGCCTTGCATGTGGCCATACAGCGTGCGGTAGGTGTTGCCGTGCTGGATGATCACGGTGTTGCCGTAACCGCCGCGACGTCCGGCCAACAGTACCTTGCCGTCACCTGCGGCCTTGATGGGCGTGCCGCGCGGCGCTGCATAGTCGACGCCTTTGTGGGCGCGGATTTTGTTCAGGATGGGGTGCTTGCGTCCCATGGAGAAGCGCGAGCTGATGCGGGCGAAATCCACAGGTGTGCGGATAAAGGCCTTGCGCATGCTGTTGCCATCAGCGGTGTAGTAACTGCTGTTGCCTTGTTTGTTGGTGTAGCGCACGGCGGTGTAGGTCTTGCCGCGGTTGGTAAAGCGCGCGGAGAGGATATTGCCGGTGCCGACCACTTTGCCGTTGGCGACTTTCTGCTCGTAGATCACGTCGAATTCGTCACCCTGGCGGATGTCCTGGGCGAAGTCGATGTCGTAGCCAAACACGCTGGCCATGTCCATGGTCATGCTGTGGGACAAGCCGGCACGGGCGGCCGATTGCGACAGCGAGCTGTTGATGACGCCATGTACGTAGGCGGAGCGCATCACTGGCTTGGTGGTGATGCGATTGAACGCGAAACCCTTGGCACCCTTGGTCAGGGTGATGCTTTCCAGGTCGCTGAGGTTGCTGTGCAGGGTGTTCAGCTGGCCATCTGGGGTCAGTTCGAATTCGAGTTTTTGACCGCGTTTGAGCTGGGTGAATTGCTTGGCTTGTTTATCGCTGGCCAAGACCTCATTAACCGTAGTGGCAGGTAGGCCGACCTTCTCGAACAGGGTGGAAAGCGTGTCGCCCTTGCCGACGAGCACCTCGCGATGCTGAGGGCTCTTGGCCTGCGCTACGGCAGGTGCAGCCTGCTGCTGGGCGGTTTTGTCGGTTTCGTCCGGGGCGCTTTCGATCTGGGCAAACGGCGAATCGACGGGTGCATTTGTGGCTTGTTGCGCGTCGGAAGCGTCTTGATCTTGTGTCAGTTGTTCTGCGGGACTTTCCAGGTCAAGGCTCAGGGATGTTCGTTTGGCTTCTACGTCACTGGAAGGGAATACCAGGAGTGCCAGGCTCAGAAGGGCGGCGATACCACTTGCAGCGAGCAGGTGGGTCTTTGGGTAAAGCGGCGGCGCTTTAGACGGTTCTGTGGTCATAGGTAATTTTGACTTTGAAGATGAAATGGAAAAGATGACTGACATGATGAAGATGAAATAACTGTATAAAATATAACCAAATCATCTGTGACGCAAGCTCGCGAACGCCGGGCTTGTTGAACGGTGTCCGTGCGCAGGGCAAAACTTGTAATTAGTCCCTGATCTTGTATGGTTGGTTCCCTTTTGAATCTGAGCCTTGCGGGTCTGTTATGAAGTCGGTTGAAGAGCAGCTAGCGCTGATAAAACGTGGTGCGGAAGAACTGTTGGTCGAGGCGGAGCTGATCGAAAAGCTCAAGCGTGGCCAGCCCCTGCGTATCAAGGCCGGCTTTGATCCGACTGCGCCGGATCTGCACCTGGGCCATACCGTGCTTATCAATAAGCTGCGCCAGTTCCAGGACCTGGGGCATCAGGTGATCTTCCTTATAGGGGATTTCACCGGGATGATCGGTGATCCAAGCGGCAAGAGCGCCACGCGTCCACCGCTGACCCGTGAACAGGTTCTCGAGAATGCCGAGACCTACAAGACCCAGGTGTTCAAGATTCTCGATCCGGCCAAGACCGAGGTGGCGTTCAACTCCACCTGGATGGACAAGATGGGGCCGGCGGACTTCATTCGTCTGACATCCCAGTACACCGTGGCGCGCATGCTTGAGCGCGATGACTTCGACAAGCGCTATTCGACCAACCAGCCGATCGCGATTCATGAGTTCCTGTACCCGCTGGTCCAGGGCTATGACTCGGTGGCGTTGCGCGCTGACGTTGAGTTGGGTGGCACCGATCAGAAGTTCAACCTTCTGATGGGGCGTGAGCTGCAGCGTGCGTATGGGCAAGAGGCTCAGTGCATTCTGACCATGCCGTTGCTGGAAGGGTTGGACGGCGTCAAGAAGATGTCCAAGTCCCTGGGCAACTATGTCGGTATCCAGGAGGCGCCGGGCGTGATGTACGGCAAGCTGGTTTCGATTCCGGATGCGCTGATGTGGCGTTACTTCGAGCTGTTGAGCTTCCGCTCGATGGATGAGATCAATGCGCTGCGTGCGGATGTCGAGGCGGGTGCCAATCCTCGCGACGTGAAGATCAAGCTGGCTGAAGAGATTGTTGCGCGTTTCCATGGCGAGGAGGCTGCGGCCAGCGCTCACCGTGCGGCGGGCAACCGGATGAAGGATGGTGAGCTGCCGGATGATCTGCCGGAGATCGAGCTGACTGCTGCCGAGGCAATGCCGATCGCGGCCGTCCTTAATAAGGCAGGCCTGGTGAAGAACTCGGCGGTCGCGCGTGACCTCTTGGGTTCCGGTGGTGTGCGTATCGATGGTGAAGTGGTTGATCGCACCTTTATATACGCGCTGGGTGCGACCCATGTTTGCCAGGCTGGGAAGAAGGCATTTGCGCGTATTACGCTCAAATCCGAATAAGTCTGAAATTAACTGTTGACGGCGATTTATATCTGTCTATAATTCGCCCCACTTCCGGCGCAGTCGAAACGGAAAACTCCTTGGTAAACAAAGAGTTACGCAAGATTCGACAGCGGCCTGCTTCAGTTCATCGAAGCCTGGAAGGAGTTGGTAGAGCAGTGTTGTTTGGCTCTATTAACGTTTCGATCTTCTCGGTCGAAAGCGGAGAAAAAGAGGTGTTGACAGCAGCGTGTAACGCTGTAGAATTCGCCTCCCGCTAACGAGAGATCGGAAGCGCAAGTGGTTGAAGTTACAAAGGAAACTTTGAAAACTTCTTGAAATAATCACTTGACAGCAAATGAGGCTGCTGTAGAATGCGCGCCTCGGTTGAGACGAAAGATCTTAACCAACCGCTCTTTAACAACTGAATCAAGCAATTCGTGTGGGTGCTTGTGGAGTCAGACTGATAGTCAACAAGATTATCAGCATCACAAGTTACTCCGCGAGAAATCAAAGATGTAACCAACGATTGCTGAGCCAAGTTTAGGGTTTCTTAAAAATCCAAAGATGTTTGAACTGAAGAGTTTGATCATGGCTCAGATTGAACGCTGGCGGCAGGCCTAACACATGCAAGTCGAGCGGTAGAGAGAAGCTTGCTTCTCTTGAGAGCGGCGGACGGGTGAGTAATGCCTAGGAATCTGCCTGGTAGTGGGGGATAACGTTCGGAAACGGACGCTAATACCGCATACGTCCTACGGGAGAAAGCAGGGGACCTTCGGGCCTTGCGCTATCAGATGAGCCTAGGTCGGATTAGCTAGTTGGTGAGGTAATGGCTCACCAAGGCGACGATCCGTAACTGGTCTGAGAGGATGATCAGTCACACTGGAACTGAGACACGGTCCAGACTCCTACGGGAGGCAGCAGTGGGGAATATTGGACAATGGGCGAAAGCCTGATCCAGCCATGCCGCGTGTGTGAAGAAGGTCTTCGGATTGTAAAGCACTTTAAGTTGGGAGGAAGGGCAGTTACCTAATACGTGATTGTTTTGACGTTACCGACAGAATAAGCACCGGCTAACTCTGTGCCAGCAGCCGCGGTAATACAGAGGGTGCAAGCGTTAATCGGAATTACTGGGCGTAAAGCGCGCGTAGGTGGTTAGTTAAGTTGGATGTGAAATCCCCGGGCTCAACCTGGGAACTGCATTCAAAACTGACTGACTAGAGTATGGTAGAGGGTGGTGGAATTTCCTGTGTAGCGGTGAAATGCGTAGATATAGGAAGGAACACCAGTGGCGAAGGCGACCACCTGGACTGATACTGACACTGAGGTGCGAAAGCGTGGGGAGCAAACAGGATTAGATACCCTGGTAGTCCACGCCGTAAACGATGTCAACTAGCCGTTGGGAGCCTTGAGCTCTTAGTGGCGCAGCTAACGCATTAAGTTGACCGCCTGGGGAGTACGGCCGCAAGGTTAAAACTCAAATGAATTGACGGGGGCCCGCACAAGCGGTGGAGCATGTGGTTTAATTCGAAGCAACGCGAAGAACCTTACCAGGCCTTGACATCCAATGAACTTTCTAGAGATAGATTGGTGCCTTCGGGAGCATTGAGACAGGTGCTGCATGGCTGTCGTCAGCTCGTGTCGTGAGATGTTGGGTTAAGTCCCGTAACGAGCGCAACCCTTGTCCTTAGTTACCAGCACGTAATGGTGGGCACTCTAAGGAGACTGCCGGTGACAAACCGGAGGAAGGTGGGGATGACGTCAAGTCATCATGGCCCTTACGGCCTGGGCTACACACGTGCTACAATGGTCGGTACAGAGGGTTGCCAAGCCGCGAGGTGGAGCTAATCCCAGAAAACCGATCGTAGTCCGGATCGCAGTCTGCAACTCGACTGCGTGAAGTCGGAATCGCTAGTAATCGCGAATCAGAATGTCGCGGTGAATACGTTCCCGGGCCTTGTACACACCGCCCGTCACACCATGGGAGTGGGTTGCACCAGAAGTAGCTAGTCTAACCTTCGGGGGGACGGTTACCACGGTGTGATTCATGACTGGGGTGAAGTCGTAACAAGGTAGCCGTAGGGGAACCTGCGGCTGGATCACCTCCTTAATCGACGACATCAGCTGCTCCATAAGTTCCCACACGAATTGCTTGATTCATTGAAGAAGACGATAAGAAGCAGCCCGAAATTGGGTCTGTAGCTCAGTTGGTTAGAGCGCACCCCTGATAAGGGTGAGGTCGGCAGTTCGAATCTGCCCAGACCCACCAATTTTGTGTGGGAACCTGTAGAAATACGGGGCCATAGCTCAGCTGGGAGAGCGCCTGCCTTGCACGCAGGAGGTCAACGGTTCGATCCCGTTTGGCTCCACCACTACTGCTTCTGGAAGTTGAAAGCTTAGAAATGAGCATTCCATCGTGATGATGGTGAATGTTGATTTCTAGTCTTTGATTAGATCGTTCTTTAAAAATTTGGGTATGTGATAGAAAGATAGACTGAACGTTACTTTCACTGGTAACGGATCAGGCTAAGGTAAAATTTGTGAGTTCTCTTAATTGAGAAATTCGAATTTTCGGCGAATGTCGTCTTCACAGTATAACCAGATTGCTTGGGGTTATATGGTCAAGTGAAGAAGCGCATACGGTGGATGCCTTGGCAGTCAGAGGCGATGAAAGACGTGGTAGCCTGCGAAAAGCTTCGGGGAGTCGGCAAACAGACTTTGATCCGGAGATGTCTGAATGGGGGAACCCAGCCATCATAAGATGGTTACCTTACACTGAATACATAGGTGTAAGGGGCGAACCAGGGGAACTGAAACATCTAAGTACCCTGAGGAAAAGAAATCAACCGAGATTCCCTTAGTAGTGGCGAGCGAACGGGGACTAGCCCTTAAGTGGCTTTGAGATTAGCGGAACGCTCTGGAAAGTGCGGCCATAGTGGGTGATAGCCCTGTACGCGAAAATCTCTTAGTCATGAAATCGAGTAGGACGGAGCACGAGAAACTTTGTCTGAATATGGGGGGACCATCCTCCAAGGCTAAATACTACTGACTGACCGATAGTGAACTAGTACCGTGAGGGAAAGGCGAAAAGAACCCCGGAGAGGGGAGTGAAATAGATCCTGAAACCGTATGCGTACAAGCAGTGGGAGCCTACTTTGTTAGGTGACTGCGTACCTTTTGTATAATGGGTCAGCGACTTATTTTCAGTGGCGAGCTTAACCGAATAGGGGAGGCGTAGCGAAAGCGAGTCTTAATAGGGCGTCTAGTCGCTGGGAATAGACCCGAAACCGGGCGATCTATCCATGGGCAGGTTGAAGGTTGGGTAACACTAACTGGAGGACCGAACCGACTACCGTTGAAAAGTTAGCGGATGACCTGTGGATCGGAGTGAAAGGCTAATCAAGCTCGGAGATAGCTGGTTCTCCTCGAAAGCTATTTAGGTAGCGCCTCATGTATCACTGTAGGGGGTAGAGCACTGTTTCGGCTAGGGGGTCATCCCGACTTACCAAACCGATGCAAACTCCGAATACCTACAAGTGCCGAGCATGGGAGACACACGGCGGGTGCTAACGTCCGTCGTGAAAAGGGAAACAACCCAGACCGTCAGCTAAGGTCCCAAAGTTATGGTTAAGTGGGAAACGATGTGGGAAGGCTTAGACAGCTAGGAGGTTGGCTTAGAAGCAGCCACCCTTTAAAGAAAGCGTAATAGCTCACTAGTCGAGTCGGCCTGCGCGGAAGATGTAACGGGGCTCAAACCATACACCGAAGCTACGGGTATCACGTAAGTGATGCGGTAGAGGAGCGTTCTGTAAGCCTGTGAAGGTGAGTTGAGAAGCTTGCTGGAGGTATCAGAAGTGCGAATGCTGACATGAGTAACGATAATGGGTGTGAAAAACACCCACGCCGAAAGACCAAGGTTTCCTGCGCAACGTTAATCGACGCAGGGTTAGTCGGTCCCTAAGGCGAGGCTGAAAAGCGTAGTCGATGGAAAACAGGTTAATATTCCTGTACTTCTGGTTATTGCGATGGAGGGACGGAGAAGGCTAGGCCAGCTTGGCGTTGGTTGTCCAAGTTTAAGGTGGTAGGCTGGAATCTTAGGTAAATCCGGGATTCTAAGGCCGAGAGCTGATGACGAGTTATCTTTTAGATGACGAAGTGGTTGATGCCATGCTTCCAAGAAAAGCTTCTAAGCTTCAGGTAACCAGGAACCGTACCCCAAACCGACACAGGTGGTTGGGTAGAGAATACCAAGGCGCTTGAGAGAACTCGGGTGAAGGAACTAGGCAAAATGGCACCGTAACTTCGGGAGAAGGTGCGCCGGTGAGGGTGAAGGACTTGCTCCGTAAGCTCATGCCGGTCGAAGATACCAGGCCGCTGCGACTGTTTATTAAAAACACAGCACTCTGCAAACACGAAAGTGGACGTATAGGGTGTGACGCCTGCCCGGTGCCGGAAGGTTAATTGATGGGGTTAGCTAACGCGAAGCTCTTGATCGAAGCCCCGGTAAACGGCGGCCGTAACTATAACGGTCCTAAGGTAGCGAAATTCCTTGTCGGGTAAGTTCCGACCTGCACGAATGGCGTAACGATGGCGGCGCTGTCTCCACCCGAGACTCAGTGAAATTGAAATCGCTGTGAAGATGCAGTGTATCCGCGGCTAGACGGAAAGACCCCGTGAACCTTTACTATAGCTTTGCACTGGACTTTGAATTTGCTTGTGTAGGATAGGTGGGAGGCTTTGAAGCGTGGACGCCAGTTCGCGTGGAGCCAACCTTGAAATACCACCCTGGCAACTTTGAGGTTCTAACTCAGGTCCGTTATCCGGATCGAGGACAGTGTATGGTGGGTAGTTTGACTGGGGCGGTCTCCTCCTAAAGAGTAACGGAGGAGTACGAAGGTGCGCTCAGACCGGTCGGAAATCGGTCGTAGAGTATAAAGGCAAAAGCGCGCTTGACTGCGAGACAGACACGTCGAGCAGGTACGAAAGTAGGTCTTAGTGATCCGGTGGTTCTGTATGGAAGGGCCATCGCTCAACGGATAAAAGGTACTCCGGGGATAACAGGCTGATACCGCCCAAGAGTTCATATCGACGGCGGTGTTTGGCACCTCGATGTCGGCTCATCACATCCTGGGGCTGAAGCCGGTCCCAAGGGTATGGCTGTTCGCCATTTAAAGTGGTACGCGAGCTGGGTTTAGAACGTCGTGAGACAGTTCGGTCCCTATCTGCCGTGGACGTTTGAGATTTGAGAGGGGCTGCTCCTAGTACGAGAGGACCGGAGTGGACGAACCTCTGGTGTTCCGGTTGTCACGCCAGTGGCATTGCCGGGTAGCTATGTTCGGAATAGATAACCGCTGAAAGCATCTAAGCGGGAAACTAGCCTCAAGATGAGATCTCACTGGGACCTTGAGTCCCCTGAAGGGCCGTCGAAGACTACGACGTTGATAGGTTGGGTGTGTAAGCGCTGTGAGGCGTTGAGCTAACCAATACTAATTGCCCGTGAGGCTTGACCATATAACACCCAAGCAATTTGCGAACTCGAAAGAGACCAGATTGCGGTGTGTGAAGACGAAACGAACCGAAAGTTCGACTCTTACAAAACACCGAAAACTATCGCATACCCAATTTGCTGAAGCGAGGCCAATAGGCCACGACTCAGTACCCGAATTTCTTGACGACCATAGAGCATTGGAACCACCTGATCCCATCCCGAACTCAGCAGTGAAACGATGCATCGCCGATGGTAGTGTGGGGTTTCCCCATGTGAGAGTAGGTCATCGTCAAGATTAAATTCCAGAACCCCTGTTTGCTCACGCAGACAGGGGTTTTGTTTTGGGCGGTCGAAAAGGTCAAGTGGCTCTTTGCGACGGACGTCAGTGCTAAGGCCCGGCCTTTCTATGCAATGACCCTGCGCATGGCTATCATGCGTGCCTCATTGTGAGGCGATACTTGCATGCTGACGTTGTTAAAACTTCTGAAAGATGGTCGATTCCACTCCGGGGAAGCGCTGGGCGCTGCCCTGGGCGTCAGTCGCAGTGCTGTATGGAAGCAGCTTCAGCATCTTGAGGCTGAGTTAAACCTGCCCATCCACAAAGTGCGTGGCAGGGGGTACCAATTGGCATCGCCGCTGGTGTTCTTGAATGCCGAAGACATCGCGCTGAAGGCGCCTTCTCTGGCGTGGCCCGTCCACATATCCGATTCCATTGACTCCACCAATGCTGAAGCCTTGCGCCTTGTCGATGCGGGTTGCGCGGCACCATTCCTGGTGCTCGCCGAGCAGCAGAGCGCCGGGCGAGGTCGACGGGGGCGCAAGTGGGTCAGCCCGTTCGCTCAGAATGTGTATTACAGCCTCGTGCTGCGCATCGAAGGCGGTCTGCGGCAGCTAGAGGGGTTGAGCCTGGTTGTGGGGCTTGCGGTCATGCAGGCCTTGCGCGAGTCGGGCGTGCAAGGAGCCGCCTTGAAATGGCCAAACGATGTCTTGGTGGGGCAGAAGAAAATTGCCGGTATCCTGCTGGAGTTGGTCGGCGATCCTGCTGATATCTGCCACGTTGTGCTCGGGATCGGCATCAACGTAAATATGCAGAAAGTCGCGGCAATCGATCAGCAGTGGACGTCGGTGCAGCTTGAAACGGGCTCTCCCGTAGATCGCAATCTACTGGTGGCGCGGTTGGGGCTGCAGTTGCAACGTTACTTGGAGCGACACGCCGCCTCCGGCTTTGCGGCGCTTCAGGAGGAGTGGGAGCAGAATCACTTGTGGCAGGGCAGGGCGGTGTCCCTCATTGCTGGAGTCAATCAGGTTGACGGGGTGGTTCTGGGGGTCGACCGCCAGGGTGCGTTGCGTTTGAGCGTCGATGGTGTTGAAAAAATATACAGCGGTGGTGAGCTAAGCCTGAGGTTGCGTGATGATTCTTGAGCTCGACTGTGGGAATAGCTTTATCAAATGGCGCGTACTTGAATCGGATCAGGCGAAAGCTTGCGCCGAAGGTGTTGTGGGGTCGGACCTCGCATTGATCGAAAGCCTGGCAGCGCTACCAGGCCTGTCGTTGGCGCGTTGCCGATTGGTGAGTGTTCGGGCTTCAGAAGAGACCAATAAGCTGGTCGAGGCTTTGCAAGGGGCTTTCGGTGTTGTCGTCTCCTGTGCTGTCCCCGCGCGTGAGATGGCTGGCGTGCGCAATGGCTACCAAGACTTCGAACGCCTTGGTCTTGATCGCTGGCTGGCGATGCTGGGTGGCTTCAAGTTGGCTTCGGGCGCGTGCCTGGTACTCGATTTTGGTACCGCAGCCACCGCCGATTTCATCGCGGCAGACGGTCAGCACCTGGGCGGCTTCATTTGCCCCGGCATGCCGTTGATGCGCAACCAGTTGCGCACGCACACCCGCAAGATACGCTACGACGACGCGGCGGCTGAGCGTGCCCTGGAGCGGCTCTCCCCCGGGCGCACGACCGCGGAGGCTGTCGAGCGTGGTTGTACGCTGATGCTCAGGGGCTTCGTGTTGACCCAGCTCGAGTTGGCCCGAAGCTACTGGGGTGATGATTTCACCGTATTCCTGACGGGTGGGGATGCTGATCTGGTCTCGGACGCCGTGCCGCAGGCGCGGTTGATCCCGGACCTGGTTTTCGTTGGTCTGGCCATGGCGTGTCCATTGTCCTGAGGTGTTTATGCGTTGGCTGTTTTTACTTTTACTCGTTCTTAATGCCTTCTATTACGTTTGGCATCAGCAAGAGGCGCCGTTGCGCGCCAAGGATGTCACGCCCCTGAGTCTGTATCGTGGCCCTCAGCAGGATATTCGGCTGCTAAGCGAGTCCTCGGACTCGGTGTCCCGGCGTGACCGAGCAAAAGCGCCCGAGGCGCAGAATACCTGCTTATACATCGGCGGCTTTGCCGACCAGCGCCAGGCGCAGTCGCTTGAGCAGCGCCTCACGAGCCTGGATATAAAGGTCAAGGTTCAACTGTTGAGCACACCTGAGGCGTCCGGTTACTGGCTTCGTGTGGCCCCTGAAAGCCGGCGTCTGGCTGAGGATCTGCCGTTTGAAAACCTTGCTAAGGAATTCAATGAGTTAAAACATAAAATAATGCTGTGCGAAGGCATTGCAACTCTCGAATAGTTTGCATAGAATGGCGCCCGCTTCGCAGTGAAGACCTTTAAGGCCTACAGTGTGAAGCGAAGGTCAACGCAGCTAACCTCATATTTTTAATGAGAAAATGCTTGACAGAAGGCTGGCATGATGTAGAATGCCGGCTCGCTTAGGAGGGGTTCCCGAGCGGCCAAAGGGATCAGACTGTAAATCTGACGTCTACGACTTCGAAGGTTCGAATCCTTCCCCCTCCACCATTTTTAGCGTGAGCTGCAAGCTCCGCGGGTATAGTTTAGTGGTAGAACCTCAGCCTTCCAAGCTGATGATGCGGGTTCGATTCCCGCTACCCGCTCCAAGTTTGCAGGTTGTGCAGCGTGTTTTGCTCTTGTAGCTCAGTTGGTAGAGCACACCCTTGGTAAGGGTGAGGTCAGCGGTTCAAATCCGCTCAAGAGCTCCATATAACAAGGCAGATATGAAAATATCTGCCTTTGTTTTAACGGCTATCTCGGCTTGATTCTGTTGTAACGGGCGTTTTCGCCGGTTGGTTTCAAGTCTCTAGGGGTTGGCTGTTGTAAAGTCTTTTTCAGGCCTGCATAATGGTCGGCCTGATTTTGTTTTAGGTCAGTAGCTCAATTGGCAGAGCGACGGTCTCCAAAACCGTAGGTTGGGGGTTCGATTCCCTCCTGACCTGCCAGATTCACGTGGTGTATCTGGCTTTCTTTTCACAGGATCTTCATAGATGACTCCTAAGGCTGAAGCTCAAAGCTCTCGTTTCGATCTGGTCAAGTGGCTCGCTGTAGTCGCATTGGTGGTCGTAGGCGTTGTTGGCAATCAGTACTATTCTGCTTCGCCGATCCTGTACCGCGTACTCGCTTTGCTCGCCCTCGCTGCTGTAGCTGCCTTTGTAGGCCTGCAGACTGCCAAAGGCAAGTCTTTCGCGGTCCTGGTAAAGGAAGCTCGCACCGAAATTCGTAAAGTCGTTTGGCCGACTCGCCAAGAAACCACGCAGACCACGTTGATTGTTGTGGCTGTTGTTCTGGTTATGGCGTTGCTGTTGTGGGGGCTTGATTCCCTGCTCGGCTGGCTTGTTTCCTTGATTGTTGGCTAAGGGTGTCCCGTGGCTAAGCGTTGGTACGTTGTGCATGCTTACTCGGGTTACGAGAAGCATGTTATGCGCTCTTTGCTGGAGCGCGTAAAGCTGGCAGGCATGGAAGATGGCTTCGGCGAAATTCTGGTTCCCACTGAAGAAGTGGTTGAAATGCGGAATGGGCAGAAGCGCAAGAGTGAACGCAAGTTCTTCCCAGGCTACGTGCTGGTTCAGATGGACATGAATGAAGGTACTTGGCACTTGGTCAAGGATACCCCTCGTGTCATGGGCTTCATTGGCGGTACTGCCGATAAGCCTGCTCCGATCACCGACAAAGAAGCAGAAGCGATTCTGCGTCGTGTTGCTGACGGTAGCGACAAGCCTAAGCCGAAGACGTTGTTCGAGCCAGGTGAGGTTGTTCGTGTCACCGATGGTCCGTTTGCTGATTTCAACGGCACCGTCGAAGAAGTTAACTACGAAAAGAGCCGGATCCAAGTGGCAGTGCTCATTTTCGGACGCTCTACTCCGGTAGAGTTGGAGTTCAGTCAGGTCGAAAAGGTCTAACTGAGCAAGCATCCCAACCCCGCAGCCTAGGCTGTGGGGTTTTGTCGTCACTGGGATAAACGCGCAAGTAACCGGGGAGCCTTTCGAGGCGTTCGAACCCGTAATTGGAGTGCCTCATGGCCAAGAAGATTACCGCTTACATCAAGCTGCAAGTGAAGGCCGCTCAGGCCAACCCTAGCCCACCCGTCGGTCCAGCTCTGGGTCAGCACGGCGTGAACATCATGGAATTCTGCAAGGCCTTCAACGCCCGTACTCAGGGTCTTGAGCCAGGTCTGCCGACTCCAGTGATCATCACTGTATACAGCGACCGTAGCTTCACCTTCGAAACCAAGTCGACCCCGGCTTCGGTTCTGTTGAAGAAAGCTGCTGGTCTGACTAGCGGTTCCGCTCGTCCTAACACCGTTAAGGTTGGCACCGTGACTCGTGCTCAGCTGGAAGAAATCGCGAAAACCAAAAACGCGGATCTGACTGCAGCTGATATGGATGCAGCCGTGCGTACCATCGCCGGTTCTGCTCGTAGCATGGGCCTTAACGTGGAGGGTGTGTAATGGCTAAGCTGACCAAGCGCCAAAAGGCTATCGCCGGCAAAATCGAAGCAGGCAAGGCCTACAACTTTGTAGACGCTGCTGCCCTGCTGACCGAGCTGTCGACTGTCAAGTTCAGCGAGTCGGTTGACGTTGCTGTGAACCTGGGTGTTGACCCACGTAAATCCGACCAGGTCGTTCGTAGCGCTACTGTGCTGCCACACGGTACTGGCAAGACTGTACGTGTTGCTGTCTTCACCCAAGGTCCAGCAGCTGAAGCTGCTCTGGCCGCCGGCGCCGATCGCGTTGGCATGGACGACCTGGCTGCCGAAATGAAAGGCGGCGACCTGAACTATGACGTCGTTATTGCTTCCCCGGATGCAATGCGCGTTGTAGGTCAGTTGGGTCAGATCCTTGGTCCACGTGGCCTGATGCCTAACCCAAAAGTCGGCACCGTAACCCCAGACGTCGCTACCGCGGTTAAAAACGCCAAGGCTGGTCAGGTTCGTTATCGCACCGACAAAAACGGCATCATTCACACTTCCGTTGGCAAAGTCGGCTTCGATGCCGTCAAGCTGAAGGAAAACGTTGAAGCCCTGATCGCTGATCTGAAGCGTATCAAACCAGCTTCCTCGAAAGGCATCTACGTCAAGCGCGTTACCCTGAGCACCACTATGGGCCCAGGTCTGGTCATCGACCAAGGCTCGCTGGACGTATAAGACACAAGTTGGCGTGAGCGATCGCGCCAATTGAAAAAATTGGGGTCCCTGCCTGGCGGGGGCTATCCAAGACCGTAGGCGACGCAAGTCTTAAACCTCAAGCCTACGCAGATGGTGCTCCCGGTTCCTTACCGAATCAGACACCAAAACGACATCCGGCTTCGGCCAGATGAAACGGTAACAAGCAGGAGTTAAACCCGTGGCAATTAATCTCGAAGACAAGAAGGCCATCGTCGCTGAAGTCAACGAGGCTGCCAAAGCTGCTCTGTCCGCTGTCGTGGCTGATGCCCGTGGTGTGACAGTAGGCGCTATGACCGGACTCCGTAAAGAGGCTCGTGAAGCTGGCGTATACGTACGTGTTGTACGTAACACCCTGCTCAAGCGCGCTGTTGCTGACACTGAATACAGTGTCCTCAACGACGTGTTCACCGGCCCGACTCTGATCGCGTTCTCCAAAGAACATCCAGGCGCTGCTGCCCGTTTGTTCAAAGAGTTCGCCAAGAGTCAGGACAAGTTCGAGATCAAGGCAGCTGCGTTCGAGGGCAAGTTCCTCGCAGCTAACCAAATCGACGTACTGGCAACACTGCCGACCCGTGACGAAGCTATTTCGCAACTGATGAGCGTGATTCAAGGCGCTACCAGCAAGCTGGCTCGTACTCTGGCTGCAGTTCGCGAGCAAAAAGAAGCTGCCGCAGCCTAAGGCTGAGCATTTTCTCTCGCGTATTTTTGTTTATTTCGATGGCCGCGTAGGCCGTCCCCCAATTCAGGAAATACAGTAATGTCTATCTCCCAAGAAGATATCCTCAACGCCGTAGCTGAAATGTCGGTTCTGCAGGTTGTTGAGCTGATCAAAGCTTTCGAAGAAAAATTCGGCGTTTCCGCTGCCGCTGCTTCCGCTGGCCCAGCCGCTGTTGCTGCTGTTGCTGAAGAGCAAACCGAATTCAACGTCATGCTGCTGGAAGCTGGCGAGAAGAAAGTAAACGTGATCAAGGCAGTTCGTGAACTGACCGGTCTGGGCCTGAAAGAAGCCAAGGCTGTAGTTGACGGCGCTCCTGCCTTGGTTCTGGAAGCTGTTGCCAAAGACGCAGCTGACAAAGCCAAAGCATCTCTGGAAGAAGCAGGCGCTAAAGTCGAGCTGAAGTAAGCATCGACCTTGCGTCTCCAGCCCAAGCGTTAAGCTGAAGGCTGATGGCTGGTGGCTCTTGCCACCGGCCTTTTTCCGTTCTTGGCTGTCGACTCGGTCGCCGCCATTAACGTGCTGTAGCCACCCGGTGCGGTGGTGCAAACCAAGGGGTTTGCAAGATTTTCTGGCTGCTCCCGTCGGGAGGGCCAAACAAGCAGGTGACCAAGCTGGGGAACGCTGATGGCTTACTCATATACTGAGAAAAAACGTATCCGCAAGGACTTTAGCAAGTTGCCGGACGTCATGGATGTCCCGTACCTTCTGGCTATCCAGCTGGATTCGTATCGTGAATTCTTGCAGGCGGGAGCGACCAAAGATCAGTTCCGCGACGTGGGCCTGCATGCGGCCTTCAAATCCGTTTTCCCGATCATCAGCTACTCCGGCAATGCTGCGCTGGAGTACGTCGGTTATCGCCTGGGCGAACCGGCATTTGATGTCAAAGAATGCGTGTTGCGCGGTGTTACGTACGCCGTACCTTTGCGGGTAAAAGTCCGTCTGATCATTTTCGACAAAGAATCGTCGAACAAAGCGATCAAGGACATCAAAGAGCAAGAAGTCTACATGGGCGAAATCCCACTGATGACTGAAAACGGTACCTTCGTTATCAACGGTACCGAGCGTGTTATCGTTTCCCAGCTGCACCGTTCCCCGGGCGTGTTCTTCGACCACGACCGCGGCAAGACGCACAGCTCCGGCAAGCTCCTGTACTCCGCGCGGATCATTCCGTACCGTGGTTCGTGGTTGGACTTCGAGTTCGACCCGAAAGACTGCGTGTTCGTGCGTATCGACCGTCGTCGCAAGCTGCCGGCCTCGGTACTGCTGCGCGCGCTCGGCTATACCACTGAGCAAGTGCTTGATGCTTTCTACACCACCAACGTGTTCAGCCTGAAGGACGAAACCCTCAGCCTGGAACTGATCGCTTCGCGTCTGCGTGGTGAAATTGCTGTCCTGGACATCCAGGACGAAAATGGCAAGGTCATCGTTGAAGCCGGCCGCCGTATCACTGCGCGCCACATCAACCAGATCGAAAAAGCCGGTATCAAGTCGCTGGAAGTGCCTCTGGACTACGTCCTGGGTCGCACGACCGCCAAGGTTATCGTTCACCCGGCCACAGGCGAAATCCTGGCTGAGTGCAACACCGAGCTGAACACCGAGATCCTGGCAAAAATCGCCAAGGCCCAGGTTGTTCGCATCGAGACCTTGTACACCAACGATATCGACTGCGGTCCGTTCGTCTCCGACACCCTGAAGATCGACTCCACCAGCAACCAATTGGAAGCGCTGGTCGAGATCTATCGCATGATGCGTCCTGGCGAGCCACCGACCAAAGACGCTGCCGAAACCCTGTTCAACAACCTGTTCTTCAGCCCTGAGCGCTATGACCTGTCTGCGGTCGGCCGGATGAAGTTCAACCGTCGTATCGGTCGTACCGAGATCGAAGGTTCGGGCGTGCTGTGCAAGGAAGACATCGTTGCGGTCCTGAAGACTCTGGTCGACATCCGTAACGGCAAAGGCATCGTCGATGACATCGACCACCTGGGTAACCGTCGTGTTCGCTGCGTAGGCGAAATGGCCGAGAACCAGTTCCGCGTTGGCCTGGTACGTGTTGAGCGTGCGGTCAAAGAGCGTCTGTCGATGGCTGAAAGCGAAGGCCTGATGCCGCAAGACCTGATCAACGCCAAGCCAGTGGCTGCGGCGGTGAAAGAGTTCTTCGGTTCCAGCCAGCTCTCGCAGTTCATGGACCAGAACAACCCGCTCTCCGAGATCACCCACAAGCGCCGTGTATCTGCACTGGGCCCGGGCGGTCTGACCCGTGAGCGTGCTGGCTTCGAAGTCCGTGACGTACACCCGACGCACTACGGTCGTGTTTGCCCGATCGAAACGCCGGAAGGTCCGAACATCGGTCTGATCAACTCCCTGGCCGCCTATGCGCGCACCAACCAGTACGGCTTCCTTGAGAGCCCGTACCGTGTGGTGAAAGACGCTCTGGTCACCGACGAGATCGTATTCCTGTCCGCCATCGAAGAAGCCGATCACGTGATCGCTCAGGCTTCGGCCACGATGAACGAGAAGAAAGTCCTGGTCGACGAGCTGGTAGCTGTTCGTCACTTGAACGAGTTCACCGTCAAGGCGCCGGAAGACGTCACCTTGATGGACGTATCGCCCAAGCAGGTAGTTTCGGTCGCCGCGTCGCTGATCCCGTTCCTGGAGCACGATGACGCCAACCGTGCGTTGATGGGTTCCAACATGCAGCGTCAAGCTGTACCGACCCTGCGTGCTGACAAGCCGCTGGTAGGTACCGGCATGGAGCGTAACGTAGCCCGTGACTCCGGCGTTTGCGTCGTGGCTCGTCGTGGCGGCGTGATCGACTCCGTTGATGCCAGCCGTATCGTGGTGCGTGTTGCCGATGACGAAGTTGAAACTGGCGAAGCCGGTGTCGACATCTACAACCTGACCAAATACACCCGCTCGAACCAGAACACCTGCATCAACCAGCGTCCGCTGGTGCGTAAGGGTGATCGCGTTCAGCGCAGCGACATCATGGCTGACGGCCCGTCCACCGACATGGGTGAACTGGCGCTGGGCCAGAACATGCGTATCGCGTTCATGGCATGGAACGGCTTCAACTTCGAAGACTCCATCTGCCTGTCCGAGCGTGTGGTTCAAGAAGACCGCTTCACCACGATCCACATCCAGGAACTGACCTGTGTGGCGCGTGATACCAAGCTTGGGCCAGAGGAAATCACTGCAGACATCCCGAACGTGGGTGAAGCTGCACTGAACAAGCTGGACGAAGCCGGTATCGTTTACGTAGGTGCTGAAGTTGGCGCAGGCGACATCCTGGTCGGTAAGGTCACTCCGAAAGGCGAGACCCAACTGACTCCGGAAGAGAAGCTGTTGCGTGCCATCTTCGGTGAAAAAGCCAGCGACGTTAAAGACACCTCCCTGCGCGTACCGACCGGTACCAAAGGTACTGTCATCGACGTACAGGTCTTCACCCGCGACGGCGTTGAGCGTGATGCTCGTGCACTGTCCATCGAGAAGACCCAGCTCGACGAGATCCGCAAGGACCTGAACGAAGAGTTCCGTATCGTTGAAGGCGCGACCTTCGAACGTCTGCGTTCCGCTCTGGTAGGCCACAAGGCCGAAGGCGGCGCGGGCCTGAAGAAAGGTCAGGACATCACCGACGAAGTCCTCGACGGTCTTGAGCACGGCCAGTGGTTCAAACTGCGCATGGCTGAAGACGCTCTGAACGAGCAGCTCGAGAAGGCCCAGGCCTACATCGTCGATCGCCGCCGTCTGCTGGACGACAAGTTCGAAGACAAGAAGCGCAAACTGCAGCAGGGCGATGACCTGGCTCCAGGCGTGCTGAAAATCGTCAAGGTTTACCTGGCAATCCGTCGCCGCATCCAACCGGGCGACAAGATGGCCGGTCGTCACGGTAACAAGGGTGTGGTCTCCGTGATCATGCCGGTTGAAGACATGCCGCACGATGCCAATGGCACCCCGGTCGACGTCGTCCTCAACCCGTTGGGCGTACCTTCGCGTATGAACGTTGGTCAGATCCTCGAAACCCACCTGGGCCTCGCGGCCAAAGGTCTGGGCGAGAAGATCAACCGTATGATCGAAGAGCAGCGCAAGGTTGCTGACCTGCGCAAGTTCCTGCACGAGATCTACAACGAGATCGGCGGCCGCAAAGAAGAGCTGGATACCTTCTCCGACCAGGAAATCCTGGATCTGGCGAAGAACCTGCGCGGCGGCGTTCCAATGGCTACCCCGGTGTTCGACGGTGCCAAGGAAAGCGAAATCAAGGCCATGCTGAAACTGGCAGACCTGCCCGAAAGCGGCCAGATGCAGCTGTTCGACGGCCGCACCGGCAACAAGTTCGAGCGCCCGGTTACTGTTGGCTACATGTACATGCTGAAGCTGAACCACTTGGTAGACGACAAGATGCACGCTCGTTCTACCGGTTCGTACAGCCTGGTTACCCAGCAGCCGCTGGGTGGTAAGGCTCAGTTCGGTGGTCAGCGTTTCGGGGAGATGGAGGTCTGGGCACTGGAAGCATACGGTGCTGCTTACACTCTGCAAGAAATGCTCACAGTGAAGTCGGACGATGTGAACGGTCGGACCAAGATGTACAAAAACATCGTGGACGGCGATCACCGTATGGAGCCGGGCATGCCCGAGTCCTTCAACGTGTTGATCAAAGAAATTCGTTCCCTCGGCATCGATATCGATCTGGAAACCGAATAACACGTGACGCGAATCGAGAGCGGGGCTATTTGGCCCGCTCTCTGCTCCGCCAGGAGGAAAGGCCTTGAAAGACCTACTGAATTTGCTGAAAAACCAGGGTCAAGTCGAAGAGTTCGACGCCATCCGTATTGGACTGGCATCGCCTGAGATGATCCGTTCGTGGTCGTTCGGTGAAGTTAAAAAGCCGGAAACCATCAACTACCGTACGTTCAAACCCGAGCGTGACGGCCTGTTCTGCGCCAAGATCTTTGGCCCGGTAAAGGATTACGAGTGCCTGTGCGGTAAGTACAAGCGCTTGAAGCACCGTGGTGTGATCTGCGAGAAGTGCGGCGTTGAAGTTGCACTGGCCAAGGTTCGTCGTGAGCGCATGGCGCACATCGAACTGGCTTCGCCGGTTGCCCACATCTGGTTCCTGAAATCGCTGCCGTCCCGTATCGGCTTGCTGATGGACATGACCCTGCGTGATATCGAACGCGTTCTCTACTTCGAGAGCTATGTCGTTATCGATCCAGGCATGACCACCCTTGAAAAAGGTCAGCTGCTGAACGACGAGCAGTACTTCGAAGCGCTGGAAGAGTTCGGCGACGATTTCGATGCCCGCATGGGTGCCGAAGCTGTCCGCGAACTGCTGCACGCTATCGACCTGGAACACGAGATTGGCCGTCTGCGTGAAGAAATTCCGCAAACCAACTCCGAAACCAAAATCAAGAAGCTGTCCAAGCGTCTGAAGTTGATGGAAGCCTTCCAGGGTTCCGGCAACTTGCCAGAGTGGATGGTGCTGACCGTTCTGCCGGTTCTGCCGCCAGACCTGCGTCCGCTGGTACCGTTGGACGGTGGTCGTTTCGCGACGTCCGACCTCAACGACCTGTACCGCCGCGTGATCAACCGTAACAACCGCTTGAAGCGCCTGCTCGATCTGTCCGCTCCGGACATCATCGTGCGCAACGAAAAGCGTATGTTGCAAGAAGCCGTCGATGCCCTGCTCGACAACGGTCGTCGTGGCCGCGCTATCACCGGTTCGAACAAGCGTCCTCTGAAATCCCTGGCTGACATGATCAAGGGTAAGCAAGGTCGTTTCCGTCAGAACTTGCTCGGTAAGCGTGTTGACTACTCCGGTCGTTCGGTAATTACCGTAGGCCCGACCCTGCGTCTGCACCAGTGCGGTCTGCCTAAGAAGATGGCCCTTGAGCTGTTCAAGCCGTTCATCTTCGGCAAGCTGGAAATGCGCGGTCTCGCGACCACGATCAAAGCGGCCAAGAAAATGGTCGAGCGCGAACTGCCAGAGGTTTGGGACGTTCTCGCTGAAGTGATCCGCGAACACCCGGTTCTCCTCAACCGTGCACCGACCCTTCACCGTCTGGGTATCCAGGCGTTTGAACCGGTACTGATCGAAGGTAAGGCTATCCAGCTGCACCCTCTGGTCTGTGCTGCGTACAACGCCGACTTCGACGGCGACCAAATGGCCGTGCACGTACCGCTGACACTGGAAGCCCAGTTGGAAGCGCGTGCGTTGATGATGTCGACCAACAACATCCTGTCGCCAGCTAACGGTGAGCCAATCATCGTTCCGTCGCAGGACGTTGTATTGGGTCTGTACTACATGACCCGTGAAGCGATCAACGCCAAGGGCGAAGGTCGTGTGTTCGCTGACCTGCAGGAAGTTGACCGTGTGTTCCGTGCCGGCGAAGCCGCACTGCACGCCAAGGTCAAAGTGCGGATTCACGAAACCGTGAACGACCGTGACGGCGGCAGCGTGAGCAATGTCCGTATCGTCGACACCACTGTCGGCCGTGCGCTGTTGTACCAGGTTGTGCCAAAAGGTTTGTCTTACGACGTCGTCAACCTGCCGATGAAGAAAAAGGCGATCTCCAAGCTGATCAACCAGTGCTACCGCGTGGTTGGTCTGAAAGAGACCGTGATCTTCGCTGACCAGTTGATGTACACCGGTTTTGCCTATTCGACCATTTCCGGCGTTTCCATCGGTGTTAACGACTTCGTTATCCCGGATGAAAAAGCCCGCATCATCAGTGCTGCCACCGATGAAGTGAAAGAGATCGAAAGCCAGTACGCCTCCGGCCTGGTAACCCAGGGCGAGAAGTACAACAAAGTGATCGACCTTTGGTCCAAGGCCAACGATGAAGTGTCGAAGGCGATGATGGCTAACCTCTCGAAAGAGAAGGTTATCGACCGTCATGGCGTAGAAGTCGATCAAGAGTCTTTCAACTCGATGTACATGATGGCCGACTCGGGCGCACGGGGTTCTGCTGCGCAGATCCGTCAGCTCGCCGGTATGCGTGGCCTGATGGCCAAGCCGGACGGTTCCATCATCGAAACGCCGATTACTGCGAACTTCCGTGAAGGTTTGAGCGTACTTCAGTACTTCATCTCTACTCACGGTGCTCGTAAAGGTCTGGCGGATACCGCGTTGAAAACCGCTAACTCCGGTTACCTGACTCGTCGTCTGGTAGACGTTGCACAAGATCTGGTTGTAACCGAGATCGATTGCGGCACCGAGCACGGCCTGCTGATGACACCGCACATTGAAGGCGGTGACGTTGTAGAGCCGCTGGGTGAGCGCGTATTGGGCCGTGTTATTGCCCGTGACGTATTCAAGCCGGGCACCGAGGAAATTATCGTTCCTGCCGGCACCCTGGTTGACGAGAAGTGGGTCGAGTTCATCGAACTCAACAGCATCGACGAAGTGATCGTTCGTTCGCCGATCAGCTGCGAAACCCGCTTCGGCATTTGCGCCAAGTGCTATGGCCGTGACTTGGCTCGTGGTCACCAGGTGAACATCGGTGAAGCGGTCGGCGTTATCGCTGCCCAGTCCATCGGTGAGCCGGGTACCCAGCTGACCATGCGTACATTCCACATCGGTGGTGCGGCAAGCCGGACCTCCGCAGCCGACAGCGTTCAGGTGAAGAACGGCGGTACCGTCCGCCTGCACAACCTCAAGCACGTTGAGCGAGTGGATGGTTGCCTGGTTGCGGTGTCCCGTTCCGGTGAGCTGGCAATCGCTGATGACTACGGTCGTGAGCGTGAGCGCTACAAGCTGCCGTATGGTGCTGTGATTTCGGTTAAAGAAGGTGACAAGGTCGACGCTGGCGCAATCGTGGCCAAGTGGGATCCGCACACTCACCCAATCGTTACCGAAATGAAAGGTACCGTGACCTACGTGGGCATGGAAGAAGGCATCACGATCAAGCGTCAGACTGACGAATTGACCGGTATGACCAACATTGAAGTCCTCGACGCGAAAGATCGTCCAGCTGCCGGTAAAGACATCCGTCCTGCCGTGAAGATGGTCGATGACAACGGCAAGGATCTGTTGCTGCCAGGCACTGACGTAATCGCTCAGTACTTCCTGCCAGCCAACGCCCTGGTCGGTGTGGCGGATGGTGCGAAGATCGCGATCGGTGACGTTATCGCGCGTATCCCGCAAGAGACTTCGAAGACCCGTGACATCACCGGCGGTCTGCCGCGTGTTGCCGACTTGTTCGAAGCTCGTCGTCCGAAAGAAGCGTCGATTCTGGCTGAAGTCAGCGGCACCATCGCGTTCGGTAAAGAGACCAAGGGCAAGCGCCGTCTGGTCATTACCCCGAACGACGGTAGCGATCCGTATGAAGAGCTGATTCCGAAGTGGCGTCACCTGAACGTGTTCGAAGGCGAGCAGGTAAACCGCGGCGAAGTTATCTCCGACGGTCCGAGCGATCCACACGACATCCTGCGTCTGCTGGGTGTGAGTGCGCTGGCCAAGTACATCGTTAACGAGATCCAGGACGTTTACCGTCTGCAAGGCGTGAAGATCAACGATAAGCACATCGAGACCATCCTGCGTCAGATGCTGCGTAAAGTTGAAATCGCTGAATCCGGCGATTCCAGTTTCATCAAGGGCGACCAGATGGAACTGACTCACGTACTGGTAGAAAACGAACGTCTGGCAGCCGACGAGAAATTTGTTTCCAAATTTACTCGTGTACTGCTGGGTATCACCAAGGCGTCGTTGTCCACTGAGTCGTTCATCTCGGCGGCCTCCTTCCAGGAGACCACTCGCGTACTGACCGAAGCAGCGGTAACCGGCAAGCGCGATTACCTGCGCGGCCTGAAAGAAAACGTGGTTGTGGGTCGTCTGATCCCAGCCGGTACCGGTTTGGCTTACCACAGCGAGCGCAAGCGCCGCCGTGATGCTGACAAGCCGTTGCGCGTAAGCGCCAGTGAAGTGGAAGCTGCACTGACCGAAGCGCTGAACTCAAGCGGTAACTGAGTTCTGCGATAAATAAGTCTGGGCCCTGGCAGCCCCCATTCGTCGGATCGAGGCAGTTTTGCCCCGGTTCGTTGAGAGGGGAGGTCGGGGCCTTGCCTTGACTGGGGGCAAGATCCTCTTTAGACTCTTGTACCCCTAAATTTGGCGGGAATTCGTTCCTGCCATTTTGCTTTTCTTGCAAGACAATAGCGTCGCAAGACAACAGTGGAGCTAGTAGATGGCAACTATCAACCAGCTGGTACGTCAGCCGCGTAAGCGTATCGTCGAGAAATCCGACGTACCTGCGCTGCAGAACTGCCCGCAACGTCGTGGCGTATGCACTCGCGTGTATACCACTACGCCGAAAAAACCTAACTCGGCACTGCGTAAAGTATGCCGTGTGCGTCTGACCAACGGTTTCGAGGTTTCCTCGTACATCGGCGGTGAAGGCCACAACCTGCAAGAGCACAGCGTGGTACTGATCCGCGGCGGTCGTGTAAAAGACTTGCCAGGTGTTCGTTACCACACCGTACGCGGCTCCTTGGATACTTCCGGCGTTAAAGGTCGTAACCAGGGTCGTTCGAAGTACGGTACCAAGAAGCCTAAGTAGTAGCGGCTTTTTGTAAAACTGAATCATCTTATTTTCTGAGTCGATAAGAGTAAGGTCGGAGGCGTCCCGAAAGGGCACCGATTCCGAGCGAACCTGAAGACCGTTTGAGGGCTTATCCATGCCAAGAAGACGCGTAGCAGCCAAGCGCGAAGTGCTTGACGATCCAAAATACGGAAGCCAAATCCTGGCCAAGTTCATGAACCACGTGATGGAAAGCGGCAAGAAAGCCGTTGCCGAGCGTATCGTTTATGGCGCGCTGGAAAAGGTTAAAGAACGCAAGAACAGCGACCCCCTGGAAATCTTCGAGAAAGCTCTCGACGCCATCGCTCCGCTGGTCGAAGTGAAGTCGCGCCGTGTAGGCGGTGCTACTTACCAGGTTCCGGTTGAAGTTCGTCCGTCCCGTCGTAACGCCCTGGCAATGCGCTGGTTGGTAGACTTCGCCCGTAAGCGTGGCGAGAAGTCTATGGCTCTGCGTTTGGCTGGCGAACTGTTGGACGCTGCTGAAGGTAAAGGCGCTGCTGTTAAGAAGCGTGAAGACGTGCACCGTATGGCTGAAGCTAACAAGGCTTTCTCGCACTACCGCTTCTAAATCCAGCGTCACTCAATTTGCGAGGGCTTTATGGCTCGTACTACACCGATTAATCGCTACCGTAACATTGGTATCGTTGCTCACGTGGATGCTGGTAAAACCACCACCACCGAGCGCGTCCTTTTTTACACCGGCAAAAGTCACAAGATGGGCGAGGTGCATGACGGCGCCGCGACCACAGACTGGATGGTTCAGGAGCAGGAGCGTGGTATTACCATTACTTCTGCTGCTATTACCGCCTTCTGGAAAGGTTCCGAGAAGCAGTACAAAGACGAGCACCGCTTCAACGTTATCGATACCCCAGGCCACGTAGACTTCACCATTGAAGTTGAACGTTCCCTGCGTGTACTCGACGGCGCTGTCGTTGTGTTCTGCGGTACCTCGGGTGTTGAGCCTCAGTCGGAAACCGTATGGCGTCAAGCCAACAAGTACGGCGTTCCACGTCTTGTTTACGTAAACAAGATGGACCGTGCTGGTGCCAACTTCCTGCGCGTGATCGGTCAGATCAAGCAGCGTCTGGGTCACACTCCGGTGCCAATTCAATTGGCAATCGGTTCCGAAGATAACTTCCAGGGCCAGATCGATCTGATCGCCATGGAAGCCGTCTACTGGAATGACGCCGACAAAGGTATGGTTCCTGTTCGTAAGCCTATCCCTGCTGAACTGCAGGAGCTGGCTGACGAATGGCGTAACAACATGGTTGAGGCTGCTGCCGAAGCCAGCGAAGAGCTGATGAACAAGTACCTCGAAGGTGAAGAGCTCACCAACGCGGAAATCAAGGCCGCTCTGCGTCAGCGTACTATCGCTGGTGAGATCGTCTTGGCTGTTTGTGGTTCTTCCTTCAAGAACAAGGGTGTTCCCCTGGTTCTCGACGCCGTTATCGACTACCTGCCTGCTCCAACCGACATTCCTGCTATCAAGGGTACCAACCCTGATAACGAGGAAGAAGAGATGGAGCGTCACGCCGATGACAGCGAGCCGTTCTCGGCTCTGGCGTTCAAGATCGCAACCGACCCATTCGTGGGTACCTTGACTTTCGTCCGCGTTTACTCGGGCGTGTTGGCCTCCGGCGACGGCGTGATCAACTCGGTTAAAGGTAAGAAAGAGCGCGTGGGTCGTATGGTGCAAATGCACGCAAACGCCCGTGAAGAGATCAAGGAAGTGCGCGCTGGTGACATCGCGGCCCTGATCGGCATGAAGGACGTCACCACTGGTGAAACTTTGTGCGACGCTGCTAAGCCAATCATCCTGGTTCGCATGGACTTCCCGGAGCCGGTTATTTCGGTTGCCGTAGAGCCTAAGACCAAGGATGACCAGGAAAAAATGGGTATCGCTCTGGGCAAACTTGCTCAGGAAGATCCATCTTTCCGCGTCAAGACTGATGAAGAGACTGGTCAAACGATCATCTCCGGCATGGGCGAGTTGCACCTGGACATCCTGGTTGACCGGATGCGCCGTGAGTTCAACGTCGAAGCCAACATCGGTAAGCCTCAGGTTTCCTATCGTGAGCGCATCACGAAGAACTGTGAAATCGAAGGCAAGTTCGTTCGTCAGTCCGGCGGTCGTGGTCAGTTCGGTCACTGCTGGATCCGTTTTGCTCCTGCTGACGAAGGTCAGGAAGGTCTGCAATTCGTGAACGAAGTAGTAGGTGGTGTTGTTCCTAAGGAATACATCCCTGCTATCCAGAAGGGTATCGAAGAGCAGATGAAGAACGGTGTTGTCGCCGGCTATCCGCTGATCGGCCTGAAAGCAACCGTTTTTGACGGTTCTTACCACGACGTCGACTCCAACGAGATGGCGTTCAAGGTGGCTGCTTCCATGGCAACCAAGCAACTGGCCCAGAAGGGCGGTGGTGAGTTGCTTGAGCCAATCATGGCGGTAGAAGTTGTTACACCTGAAGACTATATGGGTGATGTCATGGGCGACCTTAACCGTCGTCGCGGCATGATCTTGGGTATGGAAGACACGGTTTCCGGCAAAGTGATTCGCGCCGAGGTTCCGTTGGGTGAGATGTTCGGTTATGCGACCGACGTTCGCTCCATGTCCCAGGGTCGCGCAAGCTACTCTATGGAATTCAAAAAATACAACACAGCTCCGGCGCACATCGCTGAAACTGTATCCAAAAAACAAGGCTGATTCAGTCCTTTAGGCAAGGAGTTAATTGTCGTGGCTAAAGAAAAATTTGATCGTTCCCTACCGCACGTCAACGTTGGCACCATCGGTCACGTTGACCACGGTAAAACCACTCTGACTGCTGCTCTGACTCGCGTTTGCTCCGAAGTATTCGGTTCCGCAATCGTTGATTTCGATAAAATCGACAGCGCACCAGAAGAAAAAGCTCGTGGTATCACCATCAACACCGCGCACGTCGAGTACAACTCGAAGATTCGTCACTACGCTCACGTTGACTGCCCAGGTCACGCTGACTATGTGAAGAACATGATCACTGGTGCTGCCCAGATGGACGGCGCGATCCTGGTTTGCTCGGCCGCTGATGGTCCGATGCCACAAACCCGTGAGCACATCCTGCTGTCCCGTCAGGTAGGCGTTCCGTACATCGTGGTTTTCCTGAACAAGGCTGACCTGGTAGACGACGCTGAGCTGCTGGAACTGGTTGAGATGGAAGTGCGCGATCTGCTGAGCACTTACGACTTCCCAGGCGACGACACTCCGATCATCATCGGTTCTGCTCGTATGGCGCTGGAAGGCAAAGACGACAACGAAATGGGCACCACTGCCGTTCGTAAACTGGTTGAAACTCTGGACAGCTACATCCCAGAACCAGTTCGTCTGACCGACAAGCCATTCCTGATGCCAATCGAAGACGTATTCTCGATCTCGGGTCGCGGTACTGTTGTGACTGGTCGTATCGAGCGTGGTATCGTTCGCGTTCAAGACCCGCTGGAAATCGTTGGTCTGCGTGACACCACCGTTACCACTTGCACCGGTGTTGAAATGTTCCGCAAGCTGCTCGACGAAGGTCGTGCTGGCGAGAACTGCGGCGTACTGCTGCGCGGCACCAAGCGTGATGACGTTGAACGTGGTCAGGTTTTGGTTAAGCCAGGTACCGTTAAGCCGCACACCAAGTTCACCGCAGAAGTTTACGTTCTGAGCAAGGAAGAAGGCGGTCGTCACACTCCGTTCTTCAAAGGCTACCGTCCACAGTTCTACTTCCGTACTACTGACGTGACTGGTAACTGCGAACTGCCAGAAGGCGTTGAAATGGTAATGCCAGGCGATAACATTCAAATGACTGTTACCCTGATCAAAACCATCGCAATGGAAGACGGTCTGCGCTTCGCTATCCGTGAAGGCGGCCGTACCGTTGGTGCTGGCGTTGTAGCTAAAATCATCGAGTAAGCTCTTTTTTGAGTTAGCTTCGAGGTTTTGAAAAAGCCCCCGCTCAGCGGGGGCTTTTTTTATTGGGTTGACACCTATCTGGGGCGTCTATAGAATTGCGCCTCCTTTTAACGGGCGTATTGCGCTCGCTGGGAATAGCAGCCGGAGTCTGAAATCCAATGCAAAATCAGCAAATCCGTATCAGGTTGAAGGCTTTTGACCATCGCCTGATCGACCAATCCACCCAGGAAATCGTGGAAACCGCGAAACGTACTGGTGCTCAAGTGCGTGGTCCAATTCCACTGCCTACCCGTAAAGAGCGGTTCACCGTTCTGGTCTCCCCGCACGTCAACAAAGACGCGCGTGACCAGTACGAGATCCGTACTCATAAGCGCGTACTGGACATCGTCCAGCCAACGGATAAAACCGTTGATGCACTTATGAAGCTTGATCTGGCGGCCGGTGTGGAAGTACAGATCAGCCTCGGCTAAGACTTGGGTCTTAGTCGTGTAACGCTCTGAAATGGGCGGCCATAGCGGGTGAAAGCCCCGTACACTCATGAGGTTTACAACATGACTATTGGTGTAGTCGGTCGTAAATGCGGTATGACCCGTATTTTCACCGAAGAAGGTGTCTCCATTCCGGTCACGGTCATTGAGATCGAACCGAATCGCGTCACCCAGTTCAAAACTGAAGAAACCGATGGCTATCGTGCAGTGCAAGTCACTGTCGGCGAGCGTCGTGCTTCGCGCGTGACTGCTGCTCAAGCAGGTCACTTCGCTAAAGCAAACGTTGCAGCTGGTCGCACTGTTATGGAGTTCCGTCTTGAAGAAGGCGACTACCAGGCTGGCGATCTGATCAACGCTGAAATCTTCGCCGCTGGTCAACTGGTTGATGTAACCGGTCAGTCCAAGGGTAAAGGCTTCCAGGGTACGATCAAGCGTTGGAATTTCCGTGGCCAAGACAACACTCACGGTAACTCCGTTTCCCACCGCGTCCCGGGCTCTATTGGCCAGTGCCAGACTCCTGGTCGTGTATTCAAGGGCAAAAAAATGTCCGGTCATATGGGCGCTGAGCGCGTGACCGTGCAGTCCCTCGAAGTAGTGCGCGTCGACGCTGAACGCAATCTGTTGTTGGTCAAGGGTGCTGTTCCTGGCGCTACTGGCGGCAACCTGGTTGTACGTCCAGCGGCCAAGGCTCGCGGTTAAGGGGAAGCTGACATGCAATTAAATGTAAATGACGCTCAAGCGATCGAAGTTTCCGAACTGACATTTGGCGGCGAATTCAACGAGACGCTCGTTCACCAAGCAGTCGTGGCCTACATGGCCGGCGGCCGTCAAGGTAGCAAGCAGCAAAAGACCCGTTCCGACGTTCGTGGTGGCGGTAAGCGCCCTTGGCGTCAGAAAGGTACTGGCCGTGCTCGTGCCGGTACTATCCGTAGCCCAATCTGGCGCGGCGGCGGTACCACTTTCGCAGCTCGTCCGCAGGATCACACTCAGAAGCTCAACAAGAAGATGTACCGCGCAGCACTGCGCTCCATCCTTGCTGAACTCGTGCGTACTGATCGTCTGGTCGTGGTTCAGGACTTCGCTGTTGAAGCACCGAAAACCAAAGATCTGCTGAACAAGCTGAACGGCATGGGCCTGACTGACGTCTTGATCGTGTCTGAAGCTGTTGATCAGAACCTGTACCTGGCTGCTCGCAACCTGCCACACGTTGATGTACGTGACGTGCAAGGTTCCGATCCAGTTAGTCTGATCGCATACGACAAGGTGTTGATCACCGTGTCGGCCGTGAAGAAATTCGAGGAGCTGCTGGGATGAACCAGGAACGCGTATTTAAAGTTCTGCTTGGCCCGCACGTTTCCGAAAAGGCTACGGTTCTGGCTGACAAGAAAGGCCAGTTCGTTTTCAAGGTTGCAACTGACGCAACCAAGCTGGAAATCAAGAAGGCCGTCGAAAGCCTGTTCAGCGTGAAAGTAGAGCGTGTTACTACCCTGAATGTTCTGGGTAAGAGCAAGCGCACTGCTCGCGGTCTGGGCAAGCGTAATGACTGGAAGAAGGCAGTTATCTCCCTTCAGCCAGGCCAAGATCTCGATTTCAGCAGCAGTGCTGAGTAAGGAAGGGGTGCATCATGGCAATCGTTAAATGCAAACCGACTTCCCCTGGCCGCCGTTTTGTGGTCAAGGTGGTCAACCAGGAGCTGCATAAAGGCGCTCCTCACGCACCGCTGCTCGAGAAGAAATCGAAGACTGGTGGTCGTAACAACAATGGTCGCATTACCACTCGTCACATCGGTGGTGGCCATAAACAGCATTATCGTCTGGTCGACTTCCGTCGCAACGACAAAGATGGCATCGCTGCCACTGTCGAGCGTATCGAATACGATCCAAACCGTACTGCTCACATCGCTCTGCTGCTGTACGCAGATGGCGAGCGTCGCTACATCATCGCCCCTAAAGGCGTGAGTGCTGGTGACCAGCTGATCGCAGGTGCTCTGGCACCGATCAAGCCGGGCAACGCTCTGCAACTGCGTAACATTCCAGTTGGTAGCACCGTACACGGCATCGAATTGAAGCCAGGTAAAGGCGCGCAAATCGCTCGTTCCGCTGGTGCTTCGGCTCAGCTGATCGCTCGTGAAGGTGTCTACGTGACCCTGCGTCTGCGTTCTGGTGAGATGCGTAAAGTGCTGGCTGAATGCCGCGCGACCCTGGGTGAAGTCTCGAACTCCGAGCACAGCCTGCGTTCGCTGGGTAAAGCTGGTGCCAAACGCTGGCGTGGCGTTCGCCCAACCGTTCGTGGTGTTGCCATGAACCCGGTTGACCACCCACACGGTGGTGGTGAAGGTCGTACCTCTGGTGGTCGTCATCCGGTATCGCCATGGGGCTTCCCGACTAAGGGCGCGAAGACTCGTGGTAATAAGCGTACCGACAAAATGATCGTCCGTCGTCGCAAGTAAATAGAGGGATACGACAGTGCCACGTTCTCTGAAAAAAGGTCCTTTTATTGATCTTCACCTACTGAAGAAGATCGAAGTGGCGGCGGAAAAGAACGATCGCAAACCAGTTAAGACCTGGTCGCGTCGTTCGATGATCCTGCCACAAATGGTCGGTCTGACCATCGCAGTACACAACGGTCGTCAACACGTCCCAGTTCTCGTTAACGAAGACATGGTCGGCCACAAACTAGGCGAGTTTGCCGGTACCCGCACTTATCGTGGGCACGTGGCAGACAAGAAAGCCAAGCGTTAAGGGGTAAGGAAATGGAAGTAGCCGCTAAGTTGTCGGGCGCTCGAATCTCCGCCCAGAAAGCCCGCTTGGTCGCCGACCAGATCCGCGGGAAGAAGGTGGGCGAAGCGCTCAACCTGTTGGCTTTCAGCAGTAAGAAAGCCGCCGAGATCATGAAGAAAGTGCTGGAGTCGGCCGTAGCCAACGCCGAGCATAACGAAGGCGCAGACGTTGATGACCTGAAGGTCAGCACCGTTTTCGTCAACGAAGGGCGTTCGCTGAAGCGTATCATGCCGCGTGCCAAAGGCCGTGCTGATCGCATCGTCAAGCGGTCTTGCCATATCACTGTCAAGGTTGCTGACAAGTAACGGAGTCGAAGAGATGGGTCAGAAAGTACATCCCATTGGCATTCGCCTGGGAATCGTCAAGGAGCACACCTCCGTCTGGTACGCAGACGGTCGGACTTATGCGGACTATTTGTTCGCTGATCTGAAGGTGCGTGAGTATCTCCAAGACAAACTAAAAAGCGCGTCCGTAAGCCGTATCGATATCCATCGTCCGGCACAAACTGCACGTATCACCATCCACACCGCTCGTCCAGGTATCGTTATCGGGAAGAAAGGTGAAGATGTTGAGAAACTGCGTCAGGACCTGACCAAGCAAATGGGTGTGCCTGTGCACATCAATATCGAAGAGATCCGCAAGCCGGAGCTCGACGGTATGCTGGTTGCGCAGAGCGTAGCTCAGCAGCTGGAGCGTCGCGTCATGTTCCGTCGCGCTATGAAGCGCGCCGTACAGAACGCCATGCGTATTGGTGCCAAAGGCATCAAAATCCAAGTGAGCGGTCGTCTCGGCGGTGCTGAAATCGCACGTACTGAATGGTATCGCGAAGGTCGTGTGCCACTGCACACCCTGCGTGCCGACATCGACTATGCCAACTACGAAGCTCACACCACTTATGGTGTGATCGGTGTAAAGGTTTGGATCTTCAAAGGCGAAGTAATTGGTGGTCGCCAAGAAGAACTGAAACCACAAGCACCAGCGCCTCGTAAAAAAGCTGCTAAGTAAGGGGTACGCCAAATGTTGCAACCAAAGCGTACGAAGTTCCGCAAGCAGATGACAGGCCACAACCGTGGTCTGGCTCAGCGCGGTAGCAAAGTCAGCTTCGGCGAATTCGCGCTGAAGTCTGTAGCTCGTGGTCGTCTCACCGCTCGTCAGATCGAGTCAGCGCGTCGTGCTCTGACCCGTCACGTAAAACGTGGCGGCAAGATCTGGATCCGTGTATTCCCGGACAAGCCGATCTCCAAAAAGCCCCTCGAAGTTCGGATGGGTAAAGGTAAGGGTAACGTGGAATACTGGGTAGCCCAGATTCAGCCAGGCAAAGTCCTGTATGAAATCGAGGGTGTAACTGAAGAGCTGGCGCGTGAGGCTTTTGCCCTGGCTGCTGCAAAGCTGCCGCTCGCCACCGCCTTTGTTAAACGGACGGTGATGTGATGAAAGCGAATGAACTTCGTGAAAAATCCGCACAGCAGCTGAACGAGCAACTGCTCGGCCTGCTGCGCGACCAGTTCAATCTGCGCATGCAGAAAGCAACTGGCCAGTTGGGGCAGTCTCATCTGCTCTCGCAAGTTAAGCGTGACATCGCTCGCGTGAAGACTGTGCTCAACCAGCAGGCAGGTAAGTGATCATGGCTGAAGCCGAAAAGACTGTCCGTACGCTGACTGGCCGTGTTGTCAGCGACAAGATGGACAAAACCATCACCGTTTTGATCGAGCGTCGCGTTAAGCACCCGATCTACGGTAAATATGTTAAGCGTTCGACTAAGCTGCACGCGCACGACGAAACCAACCAGTGCCACATCGGCGACAAAGTCACTATTCGTGAAACTCGTCCGCTGGCCAAGACCAAGTCTTGGGCACTGGTTGATGTTCTCGAACGCGCTGTGGAAGTCTAAGGACTAGGGGTCGGAGAAATTATATGATTCAGACTCAATCCATGCTCGATGTGGCCGATAACAGCGGCGCTCGCCGTGTTATGTGCATCAAGGTGCTGGGTGGCTCCCATCGTCGTTACGCTGGTATCGGTGACATCATCAAAGTTACCGTGAAGGAAGCAATTCCTCGCGGTAAAGTGAAAAAAGGCCAAGTGATGACTGCTGTTGTAGTCCGCACTCGTCACGGCGTTCGCCGTGCAGATGGCTCCATTATCCGCTTTGATGGCAACGCTGCTGTTCTTCTGAACAACAAGCAAGAGCCGATCGGCACCCGTATCTTTGGGCCAGTGACCCGTGAACTTCGTACTGAGAAGTTCATGAAGATCGTCTCGCTCGCCCCAGAAGTGCTGTAAGGAGATCCGACATGCAAAAGATTCGTCGTGACGACGAGATCATCGTGATCGCCGGCAAAGACAAAGGTAAGCGCGGTAAGGTGCTGAAGGTTCTCGCTGACGACCGTCTGGTCGTCGGTGGTCTGAACCTGGTCAAGCGTCATACCAAGCCTAACCCTATGTCGGGCGTACAAGGCGGTATCGTCGAGAAAGAAGCGCCACTGCACGCTTCTAACGTCGCCATCTTCAACGGCGAAACCAACAAGGCTGACCGCGTTGGTTTCAAAGTAGAAGACGGTAAGAAAATTCGTGTCTTCAAGTCGACCCAAAAAGCGGTTGATGCTTGAACACTGCTAGGTAGATAAGACCATGGCACGACTACAAGAGATTTACCGGAAGGAAATCGCCCCCAAGCTTAAGGAAGAACTTAAGCTCGGGAACGTGATGGAAGTTCCGCGCGTTACCAAAATCACCCTGAACATGGGTCTGGGCGAAGCGATCGGCGACAAAAAAGTCATCGAGCACGCTGTTGCTGACCTGGAAAAGATCACCGGTCAAAAAGTCGTTGTGACTTACGCTCGGAAATCCATCGCTGGCTTTAAAGTCCGTGAAGGTTGGCCGATCGGCGTCAAAGTGACTCTGCGCCGTGAGCGTATGTACGAATTCCTGGATCGTCTGCTGTCGATCTCCCTGCCTCGGGTCCGCGACTTCCGCGGCCTGAATGCCAAGTCCTTCGATGGTCGTGGTAACTACAGCATGGGCGTGAAAGAGCAGATCATCTTCCCGGAAATCGACTACGACAAGATCGATGCTCTCCGCGGTCTGGACATCACCCTGACCACCACTGCCAAGAACGATGATGAAGGTCGCGCCCTGTTGCGTGCTTTCAAATTCCCGTTCCGCAACTGATTGGAGTAGGACTATGGCCAAGATGAGCATGAAAAACCGCGAGCTGAAACGTCAGCTCACGGTTGCCAAGTACGCCAAGAAGCGTGCAGCACTGAAAGCAATCATCGTTGATCTGAACGCAAGTCCAGAAGCACGTTGGGAAGCCACAGTAGCTCTGCAGAAGCAGCCACGTGACGCAAGCGCCTCGCGCATGCGTAACCGCTGCCGCCTGACCGGTCGTCCACACGGCGTTTACCGCAAGTTCGGCCTCGGCCGTAACAAACTGCGTGAAGCGGCAATGCGTGGTGACGTACCAGGTCTGGTTAAAGCCAGCTGGTAAGTACTTTCAAAGTCCGGACGGTCTGAATCGCAAGATACTGACCGCCGGTACCTTGAATCTGGAACAAGCCCCTTTTGGGGCTTGTTTCATTTCCGGAGTGTGTCTAGAATACCCGGCTCGCCTGAGCCCGTGTTTTCTATGCCCGGAGATACTCAGCGACATATGTAGCCGCAAGGCTAATTTTTTGTATTAGGAGCGTCTAGCCCATGAGTATGCAGGACCCGTTAGCGGACATGCTAACTCGTATCCGTAATGCCCAGATGGCTGAAAAGTCCGTCGTAAGCATGCCATCTTCCACGTTGAAGGTAGCTGTTGCCAAAGTCCTGAAAGACGAAGGCTACATTGCGGGTTATCAGATCAGCAGCGAAATCAAACCACTGCTGTCCATCGAGCTGAAGTACTTCGAAGGCCGTCCGGTCATCGAGGAAGTGAAGCGCGTTAGCCGTCCAGGCCTGCGTCAGTACAAGTCCGTTGAAGATCTGCCGAAAGTTCGTGGCGGTCTTGGCGTGTCTATCGTCTCCACCAACAAAGGTGTGATGACGGATCGTGCTGCGCGCGCTGCCGGTGTCGGCGGCGAAGTTCTTTGCACTGTGTTCTAAGGGGGGATAAGCATGTCTCGCGTCGCTAAGAACCCCGTTAAGCTGCCAGCCGGTGTCGAAGTAAAATTCGCAGGCCAACAGCTTTCGGTGAAGGGTGCCAAGGGTACTCTTGAACTGAACATCCATTCGTCCGTTGAGATCGTTGAAGAAGCTGGTGAGCTGCGTTTCGCTGCTCGCAATGGCGATCAACAAACTCGCGCAATGGCCGGTACCACGCGTGCGTTGGTAAACAACATGGTCCAAGGCGTAAGCCAAGGCTTCGAGCGTAAGCTCCAGCTGGTCGGTGTTGGTTACAAAGCGCAAGCAAAAGGCACGGTTTTGAACCTGGCCCTTGGCTTCTCGCACCCAGTGGATTACGAACTGCCGGAAGGCATCACCGCTGAGACCCCTAGCCAAACCGATATCCTGATCAAGGGCATCGATAAGCAGCTGGTAGGTCAGGTGGCCGCTGAGATCCGCGACTTCCGTCCACCAGAGCCGTACAAAGGCAAAGGTGTGCGCTACGCGGACGAAGTCGTCCGTCGTAAAGAAGCCAAGAAGAAGTAGGGCATAGCAAATGACCGACAAAAAAGTTACTCGACTGCGTCGCGCTCGCAAAGCACGCCTGAAAATGCACGAACTCGAAGTCGTGCGTCTCTGCGTGTTCCGCTCGTCGCAGCACATCTACGCCCAGGTCATCTCGGCCGACGGCAACAAAGTCCTGGCAAGCGCCTCGACTTTGGATAAAGAACTGCGTGATGGTGCCACCGGCAACATCGACGCGGCCACTAAGGTTGGCCAGCTGGTCGCTACGCGTGCTAAAGCCGCTGGCGTCTCGCAGGTGGCTTTCGACCGCTCTGGCTTCAAGTATCACGGTCGCGTCAAGGCGCTGGCTGATGCTGCTCGTGAAGCTGGGCTGGAGTTCTAAGTTATGTCAAATAACGACCAAAAGCGCGACGAAGGCTACATTGAGAAGCTGGTTCAAGTTAACCGCGTAGCCAAAACCGTTAAAGGCGGCCGTATCTTCACTTTCACCGCGTTGACCGTGGTGGGTGATGGTAAAGGGCGCGTTGGCTTCGGCCGTGGCAAGTCACGTGAAGTGCCTGCTGCGATCCAGAAGGCAATGGAAGCTGCTCGTCGCAACATGATCCAAGTTGATCTGAACGGCACCACTCTGCAGTACGCAATGAAGTCCGCCCATGGCGCTTCGAAGGTGTACATGCAGCCTGCTTCTGAAGGTACCGGTATCATCGCTGGCGGCGCTATGCGTGCTGTCCTCGAAGTTGCTGGCGTTCAGAACGTTCTGGCCAAGTGCTACGGCTCGACTAACCCAGTAAACGTGGTTCACGCCACTTTCAAGGGTTTGAAAGCAATGCAGTCTCCTGAATCCATTGCCGCCAAGCGTGGCAAAAGCGTCAAGGAGATCTTCTGATCATGGCTACCGTTAAAGTAACGCTGATCAAAAGCATGACCGGCCGCATCCCTAACCACAAATTGTGCGTTAAGGGTTTGGGTCTGCGTCGCATCGGTCACACTGTAGAAGTCCAGGATACTCCCGAGAATCGCGGGATGATCAACAAGGCTTACTACATGCTGCGTGTCGAGGGTTAATCGATGAAACTCAATGATCTGAGTCCAGCGCCGGGTTCCCGTCGCGAAAAGCATCGTCCGGGCCGTGGTATCGGTAGCGGTTTGGGTAAGACTGGTGGCCGTGGCCACAAAGGTCAAACCTCCCGCTCCGGTGGCACCATTGCTCCAGGCTTTGAAGGCGGTCAACAGCCGCTGCATCGTCGCCTGCCTAAGTTCGGTTTCGTATCCCTGAAAGCCATGGACCGCGCAGAAGTGCGTCTGTCCGAGCTGGCTAAAGTGGAAGGCGACATCGTTACTGTGCAGACCCTGAAAGATGCCAACGTGATCAACGTCAACGTACAGCGTGTGAAAATCATGCTGTCCGGTGAAGTGACTCGCGCTGTCACTATCGGCAAGGGAATCGGCGCCACCAAAGGTGCGCGTTCGGCTATCGAAGCAGCTGGCGGCAAGTTCGAGGAATAAATGGCTAAGCAAGGTGCTCTCTCAGCGCTCGGCAAAGGCGGTATGTCTGAACTTTGGGCTCGTCTGCGTTTTCTGTTCCTGGCGATTATCGTCTACCGAATAGGCGCACACATCCCGGTTCCAGGTATCAACCCGGACCGACTCGCAGACCTGTTTCGACAGAATGAGGGGACCATTCTTAGCTTGTTCAACATGTTTTCCGGCGGCGCGCTGGAACGGATGAGCATCTTTGCACTGGGGATCATGCCGTACATTTCGGCATCGATCATCATGCAACTGATGACCGCCGTCAGCCCGCAGCTGGAGCAGTTGAAGAAGGAAGGTGAAGCTGGCCGTCGCAAGATTAGCCAGTACACCCGCTACGGCACTGTCATCCTCGCCCTGGTTCAAGCTATCGGCATGTCCGTTGGCCTGGCGGGGCAGGGTGTTGCGTTCACTGGTGACTTTGGCTTCCATTTCGTCGCGGTATCCACGTTTGTGGCTGGTGCGATGTTCATGATGTGGCTGGGTGAGCAGATTACTGAGCGTGGTGTTGGTAACGGTATCTCGATGTTGATTTTCGCAGGTATCGTCGCCGGTCTTCCGAGAGCGATCGGGCAGTCTTTCGAGTCTGCACGTCAGGGTGATATCAACATTTTCGCCCTGGTTGCCATCGGTTTGCTGGCAGTAGCGATTATCGGTTTTGTGGTGTTCATTGAGCGTGGCCAGCGTCGTATTGCTGTTCACTACGCCAAGCGTCAGCAGGGCCGCAAGGTCTTTGCCGCGCAGACCAGCCACTTGCCGCTGAAAGTGAATATGGCCGGTGTTATTCCGGCGATTTTCGCGAGCAGCATCTTGCTGTTTCCGGCTTCGTTGGGTACCTGGTTTGGTCAGTCTGAAAACATGGGCTGGCTGCAGGACCTCTCTCAGTCGATCGCTCCTGGTCAGCCGTTGAATATTCTGCTGTTTAGTGCAGGGATTATTTTCTTCTGCTTCTTCTATACGGCGTTGATGTTCAATCCGAAAGACGTAGCGGAAAACCTGAAGAAGTCCGGTGCCTTTATTCCGGGCATCCGTCCAGGTGAGCAGTCTGCACGCTACATTGATGGCGTTCTGACTCGTTTGACCCTGTTCGGTGCTCTATATATGACGGCCGTGTGCTTGTTGCCCCAGTTCCTGGTGGTTGCAGCAAACGTTCCGTTCTACCTTGGCGGGACCTCGTTGCTGATCGTGGTCGTGGTTGTGATGGACTTCATGTCCCAAGTACAATCGCACCTCGTTTCGCACCAGTACGAATCCCTGATGAAGAAAGCCAACCTGAAGGGTTACGGCAGCGGCATGTTGCGCTGAGTACCCATAAGGTTCGAGGAGTTGGTGATGAAAGTTCGTGCATCGGTGAAAAAGCTGTGCCGTAACTGCAAGATTATTCGCCGCGAAGGTGTTGTTCGAGTAATTTGCAGCGCGGAACCGCGTCACAAACAGCGCCAAGGCTGAGTGTGATCCGCTTGAAGCCCGGCAGCTAGTGCGCTGCCGGGTTGATTATTTGTTATTACAGCGATATTATCTCGCGCCCTATTTCTTGGCTTCCGGGGCGTAGGTAGCTGTCAATTGGAGTCCCACTGAATGGCCCGTATTGCAGGCGTTAACATTCCAGATAACAAGCACACTGTTATCTCGCTGACCTACATCTATGGTGTTGGTCGCACTACTGCGCAGAAAATTTGCGCGGTCGCTGGGGTAAACCCAGCCGCTAAGATCAAGGATCTGAGCGACGAGCAGGTTGAATTGCTGCGTGGCGAAGTGGCGAAGTTCACCACTGAAGGTGACCTGCGTCGCGAAATCAACATGAAAATCAAGCGTTTGATGGACCTCGGTTGCTATCGCGGTCTGCGTCATCGTCGTGGTCTTCCAGTACGCGGTCAGCGTACCAAGACTAACGCGCGTACCCGTAAAGGTCCGCGTAAGCCGATCCGCAAGTAATCGCCCCCGCGAATCGACAGGAAAATTATCATGGCAAAACCTGCTGCTCGTCCTCGTAAAAAAGTTAAAAAGACAGTGGTTGATGGCATCGCCCACATCCATGCTTCTTTTAACAACACCATCGTGACCATCACCGACCGTCAAGGTAACGCGCTTTCTTGGGCTACCTCCGGTGGTTCGGGTTTCCGCGGTTCCCGCAAGTCCACCCCGTTCGCTGCTCAAGTAGCTGCTGAACGTGCTGGTCAAGCTGCGCTGGAATACGGCCTGAAAAACCTCGACGTTAACGTCAAAGGTCCAGGTCCAGGTCGTGAGTCCGCTGTCCGTGCTTTGAACGGCTGTGGCTATAAGATCGCCAGCATCACCGACGTGACGCCAATCCCGCACAACGGGTGCCGTCCGCCGAAGAAGCGCCGCGTGTAATCCAGGAGATTGTAAAGAATGGCTCGTTACATTGGTCCAAAATGCAAACTCGCTCGTCGCGAAGGCACCGATCTCTTCCTGAAGAGCGGCGTGCGCGCGATCGAATCGAAGTGCAACATTGAAGCAGCACCTGGTATCCACGGCCAACGCCGCGGTCGCCAGTCCGATTACGGCACCCAACTGCGTGAAAAGCAGAAGGTCCGTCGTATCTACGGCGTTCTCGAGCGTCAGTTCAGCGGCTACTACAAAGAAGCTGCTGGCAAGAAAGGTGCAACCGGTGAAAACCTGCTGCAACTGCTCGAATGCCGTCTGGACAACGTTGTATACCGTATGGGCTTTGGTTCTACTCGTGCCGAATCCCGTCAGCTGGTATCGCACAAGTCGATCAGCGTTAACGGCCAGACCGTAAACGTTCCGTCCTACCAGGTTCGTGCTGGTGACGTGGTCGCTGTTCGCGAGAAAGCAAAAAACCAACTTCGCATTGTCCAAGCTCTCGATCTGTGTGCCCAACGTGGCCGCGTAGAATGGGTAGAAGTAGACACTGAGAAGAAGTCGGGCGTTTTCAAGAACGTTCCAGCTCGCAGTGATCTGTCCGCCGACATCAACGAAAGCCTGATTGTCGAGCTCTACTCCAAGTAAGGGCTAGAAAATAGGTGCATCCATGCAGATTTCGGTAAATGAGTTCCTGACACCCCGCCACATTGATGTGCAGGTTGTCAGTCCAACCCGCGCCAAAATCACACTCGAGCCTCTCGAGCGTGGTTTTGGCCACACCCTGGGCAACGCGCTGCGCCGCATCCTGTTGTCCTCAATGCCCGGCTGTGCAGTAGTCGAGGCCGAGATTGACGGTGTGCTCCACGAGTACAGCGCCATCGAAGGTGTACAGGAAGACGTAATTGAAATCCTGTTGAACCTTAAAGGTCTGGCTATCAAGCTGCACGGCCGTGACGAAGTTACGCTGACCTTGTCGAAGAAGGGTTCGGGGGTGGTTACCGCTGCCGATATTCAGCTGGATCATGATGTCGAGATCGTTAACCCCGATCACGTAATCGCTAACCTGGCGTCTAACGGCGCCCTGAACATGAAGCTCACTGTAGCTCGTGGTCGTGGTTATGAACCGGCCGACTCGCGTCAGAGCGATGAAGACGAAAGCCGCAGCATTGGTCGCTTGCAGCTTGACTCTTCGTTCAGCCCGGTTCGCCGCATCGCATACGTGGTGGAAAACGCCCGTGTCGAGCAGCGTACTAACCTGGACAAGCTGGTTATTGATCTGGAAACCAACGGTACTCTGGACCCTGAAGAGGCTATCCGTCGCGCTGCAACCATTCTGCAACAGCAGTTGGCTGCGTTCGTCGACCTCAAAGGCGACAGCGAACCAGTGGTAATCGAGCAGGAAGACGAGATCGATCCGATCCTGCTTCGCCCGGTTGACGATCTGGAACTGACTGTACGTTCGGCTAACTGCCTTAAGGCGGAAAACATTTACTACATCGGCGACCTGATTCAGCGTACCGAAGTAGAACTGTTGAAGACTCCGAACCTGGGCAAGAAATCCTTGACTGAAATCAAGGACGTTCTGGCCTCCCGCGGTCTGTCCCTCGGCATGCGCCTCGACAACTGGCCGCCTGCAAGTCTTAAGAAGGACGACAAGGCGACTGCCTGATCGTCGTAATCACCGAACGTGAGTTTGGTAAGGAATGAACCATGCGTCATCGTAAAAGTGGACGTCACCTGAGCCGTACCAGCTCGCACCGTAAGGCCATGTTCCAAAACATGGCGGTGTCGCTGTTCGAGCACGAGCTGATCAAAACTACACTGCCGAAAGCTAAAGAACTGCGTCGCGTTGCTGAGCCGCTGATCACTTTGGCTAAGACAGACAGCCTGGCTAACCGCCGTCTGGCCTTCGACCGTACTCGTTCGAAAGCTATCGTTGGTAAGCTCTTCAACGACCTGGGCAAGCGTTACGCTACCCGTGAGGGTGGCTACCTGCGCATCCTCAAGTGCGGTTTCCGCGCTGGCGACAACGCGCCTATGGCGTATGTCGAGTTGGTTGATCGTGCTACTGCCGGCGAAGCTGTAAGCGCCGAGTAAGACGACAGTCTGTAACGAAGAACCGGGCCTAGCGCCCGGTTTTTTGTGCGCGTAAGAAAAGCGCCATGGATACAAGCGTGCATCGATCTGGCCGCGGCATTATGGGCGTCGGGTGTATTGGTAGTGATTTTCTATTGATGTCCACAATTTAATGAATTTGTAGACGTCATGTTGATGATCAATACTCACTGCAAGCCGATTAGCCGGCAGTTCCAAGTCCGACCTGAGGAAGATTGAACATGAGCCAGAACAAAATTCTTACCACCGCCAGCGGCGCTCCCGTGGCGGATAACCAGAACTCCCGTTCCGCCGGCCCGCGTGGCCCGTTGTTGCTCGATGATTTTCACCTGATCGAGAAGCTCGCTCACTTCAACCGCGAAAACATCCCTGAGCGTCGCGTACACGCCAAAGGTTCGGGTGCTTACGGCACGTTCACCGTTACCCGGGACATTACTCAGTACACCAGCGCCAAGCTGTTCGAGGCCGTTGGTAAACAAACGCCGACCTTTCTGCGTTTCTCCACGGTTGGTGGCGAACGTGGTTCGGCGGATACCGAGCGCGACCCTCGCGGCTTTGCCTTGAAGTTCTACACCGAAGAAGGTAACTGGGACATCGTCGGTAACAACACCCCGGTGTTCTTCATCCGCGACCCACTCAAGTTCCCTGATTTCATCCACACTCAAAAACGCCTGCCGCAAAGCAATCTGAAAAGCGCGCAGATGATGTGGGATTTCTGGTCGCACTCCCCGGAGGCGCTGCACCAGGTCACCATCCTGTTTTCGGACCGTGGTATCCCTGACGGTTACCGCCACATGCACGGCTTCGGTAGCCACACCTACAGCTTGATCAACGCCAAGGGCGAGCGGCACTGGGTGAAGTGGCACTACAAGACCAAGCAAGGCATCAAGAACCTGGCACCGGCCGAGGCGGCACGTTTGGCCGGTACCGACCCTGATTACGCACAGCGCGATCTGTTTGGTGCGATCGAGCGCGGGGATTTCCCGAAATGGCGCGTTTGCATTCAGATCATGACCGAGGCCCAGGCCAACGCACATTACGAGAACCCCTTTGACGTGACCAAAACCTGGTCGCAGAAGGAGTTCCCGCTGATCGAAGTCGGTGAACTGGAGCTCAACCGTAATCCGCAGAACTACTTCGCCGAAGTGGAACAAGCGGCGTTCGGCCCGAGCAACATGGTCCCGGGTGTTGGCCTGTCGCCGGACCGCATGCTGCAAGGTCGCGTCTTCGCTTACGCAGATGCCCACCGCTACCGTATCGGCACCAACCACCAGCAATTGCCGGTGAATGCCCCACGTAGCCCGGTCAACAGCTACCAGCGTGATGGCTCGATGGCCTTCGGCAGCAACGGCGGTGGGGCGCCCAACTATGAGCCAAACAGCTACGCCGACGCGCCGAAACAAGCGCCACAGTACGCCGAGCCCGCATTGGCCCTGAGCGGTGCCGCGGATCGTTACGATCACCGCGAAGACACCGACTATTACAGCCACGCCGGTGCGCTGTTCCGCCTGATGAACGATGAGCAGAAAGCCTTGCTCACCGGCAACATCGCCGGCGCCATGGCGGGGGTTTCCAGTGATGTGGTCCAGCGTCAGTTGCAGCACTTCTTCAAAGCCGATCCGGCTTATGGAGAAGCAATCGCAAAGGCGCTGGGTGTATCGATTAACTGACTCTAAACGATAAGCAGAACCGCCCTCATTTGGGCGGTTTTTGCGTTAAATCAGCTGTTTTTCTCAGGAAATCTTCACTTTTCAGCCGTTGGCTCCGTGACCTATGGGTCAGCATGGTTCAAACTAAAGACTTTCAAGCAGGGAGATGTAGGGCGATGCAAGGTCACCCCGACGTAATCGATTACCTCAACACGTTGCTGACGGGCGAACTCGCGGCTCGTGACCAATATTTCATTCATTCGCGTATGTATGAAGACTGGGGCTTTACCGAGCTCTACGAGCGTATCAACCATGAGATGGAAGAAGAGACCCAGCACGCCGACGCACTGATGCGCCGTATCCTGATGCTCGAAGGCACGCCACGCATGCGTCCCGACGACTTGGACGTAGGCACAACGGTGCCTGAGATGCTCGCCGCTGACCTGCGCCTCGAGAACAAGGTCCGTGCCGCGCTGTGCAAGGGCATCGAGCTGTGCGAGCAGCACAACGACTATGTCACCCGTGAAATTCTGCGCGTGCAGTTGGCCGATACCGAAGAAGATCACACCTACTGGCTGGAAAAGCAGCTGGGCCTGATCAAGCTGGTCGGCCTGGAGAATTACCTGCAATCGCAGTTCTGATTCCCGGCTGTAAAAAAGCCTCTGTCACCGTTGAAGTGACAGGGGCTTTTTATTGGGCCGGATAAATCAGGCCCGGTCGCGCGCGAGCAACGGTTTCAAGTAGTAACCCGTGTGCGATTGCGGCATCTCGGAGACCTGCTCCGGCGTACCTACCGCGATGATCTGACCGCCCTTGGAACCGCCTTCCGGCCCGAGGTCGACCAGCCAGTCGGCGGTCTTGATCACATCCAGGTTGTGCTCGATCACCACCACGGTGTTGCCGTGGTCGCGCAGGCGGTGCAACACATCCAGCAATTGCTGAATGTCCGCGAAGTGCAGGCCCGTGGTCGGCTCATCGAGGATATACAGGGTTTTACCGGTATCGCGCTTGGACAGCTCACGGGACAGCTTGACCCGTTGCGCTTCACCACCGGACAGCGTGGTCGCCGATTGCCCCAGCTTGATGTACGACAAGCCCACATCCATCAGCGTCTGCAGCTTGCGCGCCAACGCCGGAACCGCGTCGAAGAACACCCGCGCTTCCTCGATGGTCATCTCCAGGGTTTCGTGGATGTTCTTGCCCTTGTATTTGATCTCAAGGGTTTCGCGGTTGTAGCGCTTGCTCTTGCACACATCGCACGGCACGTAGATGTCCGGCAGGAAGTGCATCTCTACCTTGATCAAGCCATCGCCCTGGCACGCTTCGCAGCGCCCGCCCTTGACGTTGAACGAGAACCGGCCCGGCCCGTAGCCCCGCGAGCGGGATTCCGGCACGCCGGCGAACAACTCGCGAATGGGCGTGAACAGCCCGGTATAGGTCGCCGGGTTGGAGCGGGGGGTACGGCCAATCGGGCTCTGGTCGATATCGACCACTTTGTCGAGGAGCTCCAGGCCCTTGATGCTGTCATGTGCTGCCGCTTCCAGCGTGGTCGCGCCGTTCAGGGCGGTGGCGCTCAACGGGAACAGCGTGTTGTTGATCAGCGTCGACTTGCCCGAGCCGGAAACACCCGTCACGCAGGTCAGCAGACCCAGCGGAATTTCCAGGTCGACATTGCGCAGGTTGTTGCCGCGCGCGCCCTTGAGGTGCAACGCCATCTTCTTGTTGCGTGGCGTGCGCTTGGACGGCACTTCAATCCTCACGCGCCCGGACAGGTACTTGCCGGTCAGCGAGTCTGGATGAGCCATCACTTCGGCAGGCGTGCCTTGGGCGACGATATGCCCACCATGCACGCCAGCGCCCGGGCCGATATCGACCACATAATCGGCCAGGCGAATCGCGTCTTCGTCGTGCTCGACCACGATCACCGTGTTGCCGATGTCCCGCAGGTGTTTCAGCGTGCCCAGGAGGCGATCGTTATCGCGTTGGTGCAAGCCAATCGACGGCTCATCGAGGATATACAACACGCCCACCAGACCGGCGCCGATCTGGCTGGCCAGGCGGATGCGCTGGGCTTCACCGCCCGACAAGGTATCCGCGCTGCGGTCCAGCGACAGGTAATCCAGGCCGACGTTGACCAGGAACTGCAGGCGCTCGCGAATCTCCTTGAGGATCTTGTCGGCAATCTCCCCACGGCGTCCGGTCAGCTTGAGTACGCCGAAATATTCACAGGCGTCGCCGATCGGCAGGTTGGTCACCGCCGGCAGGGTCTTCTCGCCAACCCATACGTGCCGCGCCTCACGGCGCAGGCGGGTGCCACGGCAATCCGGGCAGGGCTGGGTGCTGAGGAACTTGGCCAGTTCTTCCCGCACGCTCGCCGACTCGGTCTCGCGGTAGCGGCGTTCGAGGTTGGGTACGATGCCTTCGAACGGATGCGAGCGTTTGACGATATCGCCACGGTCGTTGAGGTATTTGAAGTCGACGTTCTGCGAGCCGCTGCCGTTGAGAATGACCTTCTGCTGATCCGCCGGCAGTTGGTTGAACGGTACTTCCAGGCTGAACTTATAGTGCGAGGCCAATGAGCCGAGCATCTGGAAGTAATAGACATTACGCCTGTCCCAGCCGCGTATCGCGCCTTCCGCCAGCGTCAGCTCGCCATTGACCAGGCGCTTGATGTCGAAAAACTGCTTCACGCCCAGGCCATCGCAGGTCGGGCAGGCGCCGGCCGGGTTGTTGAAGGAAAACAGCTTGGGTTCCAGCTCGCTGATGGCGTGGCCACAGATCGGGCAGGCAAAGCGTGCGGAGAAAATGATCTCTTCGCCCGGTTCGTCGTCCATCGGCGCGACCAGGGCGATACCGTCCGCCAGCTTCAGGGCTGTCTCGAAGGACTCCGCCAGACGCTGCTGCAAATCGGCGCGGACTTTGAAGCGGTCGACCACGACATCGATCGAGTGCTTCTTCTGCTTGTCGAGCTTCGGCGCTTCGTCCAGCTCGTACAGCTTGCCGTTGATCCGCGCACGCACGAAACCTTGCGCGCGCAGTTCTTCAAACACTGAAAGGTGTTCACCCTTGCGCTCGCGAATCACCGGCGCCAGCAGCATCAGCTTGGCGCCTTCCGGCTGGGCCAGCACCAGGTCGACCATCTGGCTGACGGTCTGGGCTTCCAGCGGGATGTCGTGGTCCGGGCAGCGCGGGATACCGACGCGCGCATACAGCAGGCGCAGGTAGTCGTAGATCTCGGTGATGGTGCCCACGGTGGAGCGCGGGTTGTGGGAAGTCGACTTCTGCTCGATGGAAATTGCCGGCGACAGGCCTTCGATGGTGTCGACGTCGGGTTTTTCCATCATCGACAGAAACTGGCGGGCATAGGCCGACAGCGACTCGACATAGCGCCGCTGGCCTTCGGCGTACAGCGTGTCGAACGCCAGCGACGATTTGCCGGACCCGGACAAACCGGTGATGACGATCAGTTTGTCCCGGGGCAGGGTCAGGTCGATGTTCTTCAGGTTGTGGGTTCTAGCCCCACGAATCAGGATCTTGTCCAAGATGGCCTCGCACGGCGGGCGTAAATAATGCCGGAGTATACGGCTAAAGACTGGATGAATATACACTGTCAAGGTGCCAGGTGCAGCCTTACATGAAACCTGCGCGGCAAACCGCCGCATATACCCTCTCAATCGATGGGACTGGTAGAATCGCCGCCGGTTCACACGAGGTTTTTCCATGCACGATCCCCACAGCGAACGCATGAGTAGCGGCGAGACCCGAGCAGCAAGCGGTCTGGCCCTGGTGTTCGCCTTCCGTATGCTTGGCATGTTCATGGTGTTGCCGGTGCTGGCGACCTACGGGATGGATCTCGCAGGCGCGACCCCCGCCCTGATCGGCCTGGCCATTGGCGCTTATGGCCTGACCCAGGCAATTTTCCAGATTCCGTTCGGGATCATTTCCGACCGCATCGGCCGCCGCCCGGTGATCTACCTCGGGTTGATCGTGTTTGCCCTCGGCAGCGTACTCGCGGCCCAGTCCGATTCGATCTGGGGCGTGATTGCCGGGCGTGTCCTACAGGGCGCCGGCGCGATTTCCGCAGCGGTCATGGCCTTGCTGTCGGACCTGACCCGCGAACAACACCGCACCAAGGCCATGGCCATGATCGGCATGACCATCGGCCTGTCGTTCGCCGTCGCGATGGTGGTCGGCCCGTTGCTGACCCGCGCCTTCGGTTTGCACGGGCTGTTCCTGGCCACCGGCGGCATGGCGTTGTTCGGTATCGTGATCGTGGCCTTCATGGTGCCGCGTTCCACCGGCACTCTGCAGCACCGTGAATCCGGCGTCGCGCGTCAGGCGCTGCTGCCTACCCTCAAGCACCCGGACCTGCTGCGCCTGGATTTAGGTATCTTTGTATTGCACGCGATGCTGATGAGCAGCTTCGTGGCCTTGCCCCTGGCCCTGGTGGAAAAAGCCGGGCTGCCCAAGGAACAGCACTGGTGGGTCTATCTGACCGCGCTGCTGATTTCATTCTTCGCCATGATCCCGTTCATCATCTATGGCGAGAAGAAACGCAAAATGAAACGAGTTTTACTCGGCGCCGTCGTGACGCTGATGCTCACTGAGCTATTCTTCTGGCAGTTCGGCGACAGCCTGCGGGCGCTGGTAATCGGTACGGTGGTGTTCTTCACCGCGTTCAACCTGCTGGAGGCTTCGCTGCCTTCGCTGATCAGTAAAGTTTCACCGGCCGGCGGCAAGGGCACGGCGATGGGGGTGTATTCCACCAGCCAGTTCCTGGGCTCTGCACTGGGCGGCATCATGGGTGGCTGGATGTTTCAGCACGGCGGTTTGTCGGTTGTGTTCCTCGGATGCGCAGGTCTGGCTGCCCTCTGGCTAGCCTTTGCTGTTACCATGCGTGAACCTCCCTATGTGACGAGTCTGCGCTTGCCGTTATCGCCTGAAGCGATACGCGAAGCTGGCTTGGCCGAGCGCCTTAAGGCCGTTACAGGGGTTACCGATGCTGTGGTTATTGCTGAAGAAGCCGCCATCTACATCAAATTGGACACCGAATTATTGGATCGCGCGACGCTCGAGCAACTGGTCAACCCAGTGCCGACAGCGCGCCCAGCTTAGGAGAACGTTATGGCCCGTGGGGTTAACAAAGTCATATTGGTCGGTACATGCGGCCAGGATCCCGAAGTTCGCTACTTGCCTAACGGTAACGCCGTGACCAACCTGAGTCTGGCGACCAGCGAACAGTGGACCGACAAGCAGACCGGCCAGAAGGTCGAGAAAACCGAATGGCACCGTGTGTCGATGTTCGGCAAAGTGGCAGAGATCGCCGGTGAATACCTGCGCAAAGGTTCGCAGGTCTACATCGAAGGCAAACTGCAGACCCGCGAGTGGGAAAAAGACGGCATCAAGCGTTACACCACTGAAATCGTGGTCGACATGCAAGGCACCATGCAACTGCTCGGCGGCCGTCCACAGGGCGACCAACAGGGCCAGGGCGGCATGTCCAACTCGGCACCGCGTCCACAGCAGTCGCGTCCGCAGCCAAGCCAGCAACCACAGCGTGAGTCGCGCCCAGCGCCACAACAGGCCGCTCCGCAACCGGCTGCGGATTTTGATAGCTTTGATGACGATATTCCGTTCTAGGTCCAAGACCCAAAACGAGCAATACACAAGAACCCCCGCTGGCGTAGGCCGCGGGGGTTTTTTATGTCCGTTGATCAGGCCTCCGTCGAAGCTCACATTGCCAGCCCCGACATTTGTTCCCACGGCTCACAACATTTAGGCTGTGATCAACCTTTAAACACAAGGAACGCCGCGATGACCTGGTCCGCCAAGCAATACACGCTGTTCGAACAACAGCGCACACGCCCCGTCCGTGATCTGGTCGCGGCCATTCCCAATACCGCGGTGCAAACCGCCGTCGACCTGGGCTGCGGCCCCGGTAATTCCACGCAAGTGTTGGCCGAACGTTTTCCGCAGGCTCGCGTCACCGGCATGGACAGCTCCGACGACATGCTGGCCGACGCCCGCAAGCGCCTGCCGACGCTGAACTTCGAACGGGCGGATATCGGCGCCTGGAGCCCGGCGCAACCGTTCGATGTGATCCTGGCGAATGCTTCCCTGCAATGGCTGCCGGACCACGCCACGCTTTACCCGCACCTGGTCAGCCAGTTGACCTCCGGCGGAACCCTGGCGGTGCAAACCCCGGACAACCTCGACGAGCCCGCCCATCGGCTGGCGCGTGAAGTCGCCGCCGATGGCCCATGGTCCGCCAGGATCGGCGCGGTCAAACACAATGAACGGCACACGGCGAGCTATTACTACGAACTGCTGAGCAAACACTGCAGCGCTGTCGATGTGTGGCGCACCACCTACCTGCACCCGCTGGCGGATCACGCGGCTGTGGTGGAGTGGTTCAAGGCCTCGGCATTGCGGCCGTTCCTCGCACCGTTGAGTGACGACGAAAAAGCCGCTTTCCTGCAGGACTATCAGGCGCGAATTACCCAGGCTTATCCGGCCCTGGCTGATGGCACCGTGCTGCTGCCTTTCCCGCGCCTGTTCATCATCGCAACCCGCTAGCCCCACGCCCGCACGTGGCGGTCAGGCCGCCGCTTGCGCCTGCAAGTATTCCTGCGTCGACACCACGCTCGCATACCCAAATGCCAGCGATGCCATATACGCCCCATGCACCTGCGCCGCCGGAATCACTTGCCCGTTGAACTCCTGATCCCGCGTGGCGCAGGCGTCATGGAGCACGGTGACCTTGTAACCGAGGTCCGCCGCCGCCCGTACCACGGCGTCGATGCACATATGGCTCATGCTGCCGACCACCACCAGGTCCGTGATGCTGCGTTGTTCCAGCACGGTGCGCAGCTGGGTTTCGCGAAACGCATTCACGAAATGTTTAAGCACCACCGGCTCACTGCCTTCGTTCAGCACCTTGGGATGCAGATGCGCGCCTTCGGAGCCTGGGGTGAAGAACGGCGCATCTTCCGAGGTGAACTCATGGCGCACATGAATCACCGCATCGCCCGCCTGGCGAAATGCCTGCAGCGCCTGCGCGGCCTTGTCTGCCGCGGCTTCCACGCCGTCGAGTGGCCACTTGCCGTGGGGGAAGTAGTCATTCTGGATATCGATTAGGATGAGCGCTTGCTTGGCCATGTGTGTTGCCTCGTGATGGGTTGATGGGCGCCAGTATCGTAGCTGGCGCACCGACCGGGGATTGGCTGCACCGACAATAACAGGGGGAAAACTGACAATGGCCGTGGAACGCTCGATCATCGAGTTGGGTGTGTTGATCTATCAGGGCGCGCAGCTGGCGGCGGTGCATGGCCTGACCGATCTGTTCGGGGTGGCCAACCGGATCGCCGCCGCGCACCAATCCGCGCAATTGCCGCTGCTGCGGGTCAGCCATTGGCAGGTGGCGGCAGATGGTACGCCCGCGCGCGTATTCGCCAGCCATCCCGGCCCCGGCCAACCGCTGATGGCCGTGCTGGTGCCACCGTCGATTGGCGAATTCACCGAGCAACAGACGCCACCCGCGTTGTTGCAATGGCTACGCCAACAACACGCGGCGGGTACCGTGCTCGGTGGCGTGTGCATCGGCTCGATCATGCTGGCGCGCAGTGGTTTGCTGGACGGGCGCAGCGCCACCACCCATTGGTCTTCCGCCAGTACGTTCGCAGAGCATTACCCTGCGGTGCGTCTGGAAGCGGATAAACCGATCGTCGATGACGGCGACCTGATCACCACCGCCGGGCTGATGGCGTGGTCCGAACTGGGCCTGCGTCTGGTCGACCGCCTCATGGGGCCGAGCGTTGCGGCGGACACGGCGCGCTTTCTGGTGATCGAACACAGCGACAGCGCCAGCCAGTGCGGCAGCAACTTTGCGCCGATTCTCGGGCATGGCGACGGCGCGATCCTGAAAGTGCAGCACTGGTTGCAAGCCAGTGGCGCGGTGGATGTCTCGGTGGCGGCGATGGCGCAGGAGGCCGGCCTCGAAGAACGCACGTTCCTGCGGCGCTTTCGCGGCGCGACGGGTTTGAAACCCACCGAATACTGCCAACACCTGCGAGTGGGCAAAGCCCGGCAAATGCTCGAGTTCACCAACGGCACCATCGACCATATCGCCTGGACCGTGGGCTATCAGGACCCCAGCGCGTTTCGCGCCACCTTCAAGAAAATCACCGGCCTGGCCCCCAGCGAGTATCGCAGCCGGTTTGGTGTGTGAAGAATGTTTCGTCGTCACCGCCCTCGCTCGCCTCGTCAGCTTCCTATAGGCCTGATGATGTTCTGGCCTCATCGGGGGCAAGCCCCCTCCCACATGTTGATCTGTGAACACAATCAAATGTGGGAGGGGGCTTGCCCCCGATGAGGCCTTCAAAGTCACCCGGCTCAATGCCTGATCAACTTCTCCAACACCGCCCGCTGATCCCCCTCCACCAACAGTTGCTGTTTGCCGCCGACCATCACCGCCGCCGGCAACCCATCGCGATACACAATCCGATTACCACTCACCGCCGGCACTTTGCTGCCCGGCAATAGCGTGCCCACCAGGTTCAGCGGATCAGCCCCGCACACCGCGATCAGGCTTCCATCATGGGCCCGCCGCCGCACCTCACGCAGCAGCGGGATCGCTTCCGGCAAGGCGAACTGTTCGCCCGCCAACCCGCTGACGAACCGCCCGCCGCGAATCTCCCCGCGTGCCTCCAGGCGGTGAAAGGTGCGCAACAGTTCGCGCCAGCTTGGCAGCCAATCCGCCTCGCGCTCCAGCAGTCGCCAGAACACCACGCCGTAGCGGCGCAGCAAGGTCATCGCCACATGCTCCAGGGTTTCGGCCGAGTGCGGGCCGGCGGCGGTCGACGGGCGCCGGATCAGCGCCCAGCGCCCGGCATCGTCCATGCCGCCGACAAATGCACCGCGCCCGCGCCGGCTGCTGCGCGCCTGGCGTTTACTCGCGGGAGTGGTCAGTGCACGCAGCCCGGCGAAACTGTCGGCGTTCACCAGGCCGGCACCGACCAGCTCCTGCAGCGCCGTTTCCAGCTCGCTGCGCAGCAGATGGGCTTCGTGGGCCAGCTCATCGAAAAACAACGCGCCGTGCTCGCGCAGGGTCTGGTGGACTTTCTGCGCCTTGGGCGACAACGTCGTGCTGTCGGTCTGTTCGGTCAGCCCGCTCCACAGCGGCACCTGGCTGCGTGGCAGCAGCACCACGGGCGTGCTGCGCAGGGCGGTGGCGCCGGGCTTGTTGCTCAGGCGTGTCCACACCAGCTTGCCGCTGCGGCACAGGTCGTCGAGCCAGGTTGATGTGTAATCCTTGAGCCGCGCGCTGAGCAAGTCACTGTCCCAGGCCGAGGTGGCCGCCGCGTAGCCTTCGAACTGGGCGACGATCTGCGGCAACATCGCGCTGCCCTGGCCACGCGTACCGTCGGACAGGTGCTGCCAATCGAACAGAAAGCGCATGAAGTCCTGCAACGCCACCGGCTCGATTTCCCGGCGCAGGCGCTTGACCGTGTAGCGATGAATCCGCGCCAGCAGGTGCCGTTCACACCATTGTTCCTCGCGAGCGCCGGGGCTGAAACGCCCGCGCAACACATAGCCTTCCTGCTCCAGGCGGGCCAGGGCCTGGGCGATGTCGGTCACCGGCAGCCCAAGGGGCGCGGCGATTTCGATCAGGCTCAGCGGGCCGAACCCCCCGAGGCGCGCGCGCAGCACTTCCACCAGCGCGTCATCGAAGGTCCAGGGCTCATCGAAGCCGGGCAACAGCGGCAAGTCGTTGGGGTAAATCGCCCGCAAGCAACTCAGGCGTTCCACCGCCACCCACTGGCCTTGGGGCAGATGACAGGCGCGTCCGCCCTTGGCCAGCGTTTGCAACCACTGCTGCCATTGCGGCGTAACCTCGCTGTCGACGATGCACGCCAGGCTCATCAAGGCTTCATGCATTTCATCCAGGCCATGGGGCGCCGGCCAGGCCTCTTCGCGCACGCCGGCGATGGCGTCGGCGTCCAGCGCGCCAAGGTCGTCGGTGCTCTGCGGGTCGCTCCAGCGCCGGTTGAGCACGGCCTGGGTGCGGCGTTCTTCCAGCGGCGCGTCGTCGAGAAAGGTGTAGGGCCGCGCGCTGAGAATTTCCGCGGCCATGGGCGAGGGCGCCGGCAGGTCGCGGCTGATCAGGCGTACCTCGCCGCGCTCGATGCGCCGCAACAGGGCCAGCCAGGCGTCGCTGTCCATCGCTTCGTGCAGGCAGTCATCCAGGGTTTGTTCGACCAGCGGGTGGTCGGGTACTTCGCGCTCGCCGGCGAGGTTTTCCAGGCACGCGATCTGGTCGGGAAACACGCTGGCGATCAGGTCTTCGCTTTTCATCCGCTGGATCTGCGGCGCCACCTTGCGCCCGCCGGTAAAACGCGGCAACGCCAGGGCCACCCCGGCGTTCCAGCGCCAGCGCACGCCGAACAACGGCGCGTCGAGCACGGCCTGGATCAGCAGGTGCTCGGCGGTCTGGCTGTTGAGATAACGCCACACCTCATCCAGCGCGAAACTGTGGCTGGTGGACAGCGACAGCACGATCGCATTCTCGCTGGCCGCCGCTTGCAGTTCGAAGTTGAAGGTGCGGCAGAAACGCTTGCGCAGCGCCAGGCCCCAGGCGCGGTTGATGCGGCTGCCGAACGGCGTGTGGATGATCAGTTGGGTGCCGCCGGACTCGTCGAAAAACCGCTCCATGATCAGCGTGTCCTGGGACGGCAACGCGCTGAGCGCCAGGCGCGCGCGGGCCAGGTAATCCACGATCTGTTCGGCGCTGGCGCGGTTCAGGCCCAGGGTGTCGGTGAGCCAGGCGAGGGTGGGCTGCAGATCGCCGGGCGTGGCGCCGAGCAGTTCGTCCAACTGGCCCTGCAAACGCGCGACCGCCGCCGACAGTTCGCGGCTGCGCCCCGGCGCTTCGCCGAGCCAGAACGGGATGGTCGGCGGCTGGCCATGGGCGTCCTCGACCCGCACCTTGCCGGCTTCGACCCGCAAGATCCGGTAGGACGTATTACCGAGCTGGAAGACATCCCCGGCGATGCTTTCCACCGCGAAGTCTTCGTTGACGCTGCCGATGTTCAGGCCCTGAGGCTCGAGCAACACGCTGTAGTCGGCGTTGTCGGGGATGGTGCCGCCGCTGGTCACGGCGGTCAGCCTGGCGCCCCGACGGCCGCGCAGGGTGCCGGTCACGGCGTCGCGGTGCAGGTAGGCGCTGCGGATGCCCTGGCGGCCGTTGTAGCCGTCGCAGAGCATCTGCACCAGCGCCTGGTAATGGCGTTCATCCAGCTTGGTATAGGGCGCGGCGCGGTGGATAAGTTCGAGCAGCGCCTGTTCCGGCCATTCCCGCGCGCTGACTTCGGCGACGATTTGCTGGGCCAGCACGTCCAGCGGCGCGACCGGGATGTGCAAGGTGTCCAACTCGCCCCGGCGCACGCAGTCGAGCAGGGCGGCGCATTCGATCAGATCATCGCGGGTGGTAGCGAACAGGCGCCCCTTGGGCGTGCCACCGACCTGGTGCCCGGAGCGGCCGACTCTTTGCAGAAACCCATTGATGGAACCGGGCGAGCCGATCTGGCACACCAGGTCGACCTCGCCGATATCGATCCCCAACTCCAGGGATGCGGTGGCGATCAGCACTTGCAGCGCGCCAGCCTTGAGCCGTTGTTCGGCGTCCAGGCGCAACTCCTTGGCCAGGCTGCCGTGGTGCGCGGCCACGGCGGACTTGCCCAGGCGCTCGCTCAAATGCCGCGCCAGGCGTTCGGCCAGGCGCCGGGTGTTGACGAAAATCAGCGTGGTGCTGTGTTCGCGGGCGAGGGCGGCGAGGCGGTCGTAGACCAATTCCCACACGTCGTTGGCCATTACCGCTGACAGCGGCACCGGCGGCACTTCGATATCCAGGTCACGCGGGCGCGCATGGCCGATGTCGACGATCGCGCACGGACGTGCCGTGCCCACCAGAAAACGCGACACCGCCTCGATGGGTTTTTGCGTGGCCGACAGACCGATGCGTATCAACGGCTCGGCGCACAAGCCTTGCAGGCGTTCGAGGCTCAGGGCCAGGTGACTGCCGCGTTTGCTCGCCGCGATCGCATGGATCTCATCGACGATCACCGTGCGCGTGCTGGCGAGCATCTGCCGGCCGGAGTCCGAGCCCAGCAGCACGTAGAGCGATTCCGGCGTGGTCACCAGAATATGCGGCGCACGCTTGCGCATCAGCACGCGGTCTTTTTGCGGCGTGTCGCCGGTACGCACGGCGGTGCGGATCGCCAGCGGTGGCAGGCCCAGTTGCTGTAAATGCGCGGTGATCCCGGTCAGCGGGGTTTGCAGGTTGATCTGGATATCGTTGGACAGCGCCTTGAGCGGCGACACATACACCACCTGGGTTTCATCCGGCAGTTGCCCGCCGTTGGCCAGGCCTTGATGAACCAGGTCATCGAGCACCGCGAGGAAGGCCGTCAGCGTCTTGCCGGAGCCGGTGGGCGCGGCGATCAGCGTCGAGCGGCGCTGGCGGATCAGCGGCCACGCCTGGGCCTGGGCGTGGGTCACCGAGGGGAAGGTGCTGCGGAACCAGGCGCTGACGGCGGGGTGAAAGCCGTTCAAGACCGTATCGGTTGTTTCAGGAAGGTTCATGATCCCTATATGCAACCGCCCGGGCCAAGTTGCAAGCCCGCACTTTGTCCGTGACGGTTGCGCTACAAACCCGCAAAATGCAACGATTCTGGCAAATACCCACGGCAAGGCTCAAACGCCTGTCGATACTAACCATCGTTCCAAACAGACCGGGCCAGCTCAATCTATGCGAATGCGCCTTATGTTGTTGGGCGGCGGGAATGCCCTCGGGCAGGCGCTGATTCGCCTCGGTGCAGAGGAAGACATCGGTTTCCTCGCCCCCAAACCGCCCCAAGACGGCTGGGATGCCGCGAGCCTTACCCAATTGCTCGACGACACCCGTCCCGATGCGTTGATCAACCTCGCCTACTATTTCGATTGGTTCCAGGCCGAAACGGTCAGCGAAAGCCGTCTGGCCGCCCAGGAGTCGGCGATCGAACGCCTGGCCGAACTGTGTCAGCACCACAGCATCACCTTGCTGCAACCGTCCAGCTACCGCGTGTTCGATGGCTCCCGCGCCACTGCCTACAGCGAAAAGGACGAGCCGGTGCCCCTGGGCCTGCGCGGCCAGGCGTTGTGGCGTATCGAACAGAGCGTGCGCGCCACCTGCCCGCAGCATGTGTTGCTGCGCTTTGGCTGGCTGCTGGATGACAGTGTCGACGGCACCCTCGGGCGTTTCCTGGCGCGGGCCGAGCAGACTGAAGAACTGCTGATGGCGGACGACCGTCGCGGCAATCCGACGCCGGTGGACGATGCGGCACGGGTGATCATCTCCGTGCTCAAGCAACTCGATTGCGCGGCGCCGCTGTGGGGCACTTATCACTACGCCGGTCACGAGGCGACCACGCCGTTGGCTCTGGGCCAGGCGATCCTCACCGAAGCGCGCAGTTTCCGTGCGCTGGTGATCGAAGCCCCCACCGCCCAGGCCCATGCGGCTCGGCCGGATGCCGGTGAAGAACCGCAACACGCGGTGCTGGCCTGCAAGAAAATCCTCCACACCTTCGGCATCAAGCCGCGGGCGTGGCGAGCAGGGTTGCCGGCGTTGCTGGATCGGTTCTACCGCCGTAGCTGAAACACCCCAAAGCAAAATGTGGGAGGGTGCTTGCCCCCGATAACGGTGGCTCAGTCAATGAATCTGTTGACTGACGCCGCGCTATCGGGGGCAAGCCCCCTCCCACATTGGTTTTGCGGTGTTTGTGAAATATCGCTTAGAACTTGTAGCCGATACCGACCATGTAAACGAATGGATCAACGTCAACATTGACCTTGGCGCGAGTGCCAGGCACGGCGTTGTAGTTCACTGTGGCCTTGGTGTTGATGTCGATGTAGCGCGCCTGGGCGTTGATCATCCACTTGTCGTTGATCATGTAGTCGGCGCCGATCTGCGCGGCCCAGCCCCAGGAGTTTTCGGCCTTGAAGTTGCTGAAACCGTTTTGTTTCGCGCTGCCGCTGACGCTCTCGTCATAGATCCAGGTGTAGTTGATACCGGCACCCACATACGGTTGGAACGCCGATTTGCTGTCCAGCGGGTAGTACACGACGCTCAGGGTTGGCGGCAGTTGTTTCAGGGAGCCGAGTTTACCGTTGGCTGGGCTCAAAGCGGTATTCTTGAGCTTCACGTCATGCGAGAACGGTGTGGCCGCCAGCAGTTCGATACCCCAGTGGCTGGTGAACATGTAGGCGAAGTTCAGACCCAGTTGCGTGTCGCTGCTCAAGGTCGCTTTGCCGCCCAGGTTCGTGCCGGCAATTGGGCCCTGGTCAACTTTGACGCTGCCGCTGTCGGTATTCGGGTTCACGGTGATTGCACCTGCGCGAACCAGAATGTCACCGGCCTCGTGAGCGTGGGCAACGGGGGCGGCGAGGGCGAGCGCGAAGAGTGACGCGCCGAGCAGAGACTTATTGTTCATGGGAGCTCCAGAGGACGTTTAAAGGTTGTACATCCAATGGTAAAGATCGTTCCGTTCGGTCTTTTGACGCAGCTCAATGAATGGGTGATAAGCGCTATTCCGGCAATTCGTAGACGTAAATCTTCTCGGCATCCATCTGATAGCCGGCGTCGGCCAACTCACTGGAGGACGGTTTGACCTGCATCACGCCCTCGATCCAATACGGCTGATACAGCTCGTCGAGCTTCACGCCGACTTCGCTTTTCACATGCACGATCTGGTTCGACGGCGGTGGCGGTACGTGAATGCACGCGCCGAAATACGGCACCAACAGGAACTCGGTGGTACGGCCTTCTTCACTGACTTCCAGCGGCACGATATAGCCCGGCAGGCGGATATGCCGGCCGTCGAGGCTTGGCACCACCGGTGCGTTGGGCAAGTCCTGCTTGGCCGCTGGCGCGGCCTCCACCGATAACGCATCGGCCATTTTCGACAGGTCGTGCAGCGGTTTCATATTGGGGATTTCCGGCGGCGCGTCCGCCGGGATCATCTCCTGCCAGGACAAATCCTTGGGCTGATCCTCCGCCCAGGCGGGCGCAGCCAGCAGCAACAACAGGGCAAACAGGGCACGACGCATCGAAGCCTTCCTCATAAACGTATGGACAGGCCATCGGCCAAGGATTGTCGATAGGCCCGCCACGCCGGCACGCTGCCCATCAGCAGCGCCGCCGCGAGGATACCGGCGAGCAAGCTCCATTCATACTCGCTGGGCCAGGCCATCGGCAGGTCCAGGCCGTAGTTGGCCTGCAGGTACCCGCGTGAAGCGGCGATGCACACGTACAGCAGACCCACGCCGGCGATCACACCGGACAGCGCCAGGGCGAAGGCTTCGAAGATCAGCAACGTCGCGATATGCCACGGCCGCGCGCCCACCGAACGCAGGATCGCCATTTCGCGACGGCGCTCGTTGAGGCTGGTGAGGATCGCGGTGAGCATGCCGATCAAACCGGTCAGCACCACGAACAGCGAGATCACGAACAGCGCTTTTTCCGCGGTGCCCATCATGCTCCACAGCTCTTGCAGCGCCACGCCGGGCAGGATCGCCAGCATCGGTTCGCCACGGAATTCATTGATCTCGCGTTGCAGGGCGAAGGTGGAGATCTTGTTGTTCAAGCCGAGCATGAAGGCGGTGATCGCTTGCGGGGTCAGGTCCATGTTGCGCGCCTGATCGGCACTGATGCGGCCTTTGCCCTGGGCCGGCACGCCGTTGTGCCAGTCGATATGGATCGCCTCCATGCCGCCGAGGCTGATATGCAGCGTGCGGTCCACCGGGGTGCCGGTGCGCTTGAGGATGCCGACCACGGTGAACGGTTTGTCATCGTGCTTGACCAGGCTCACCACCGCCACGCCATGGGCCAGCACCAACTGATCGCCGAGCTTGTAGTGCAGCGCTTCGGCCACTTCGGCGCCGAGTACCACTTCGAACGGATCGGTGGCGAAGGCGCGGCCGCTGGCCAGTTCGAGGTGTTGCTTGCGGCCGTACTGGTAGTGCTCGAAATAGGATTCGTTGGTGCCCATCACCCGGTAACCGCGATGGGAGTCGCCGAGGGAGATCGGAATCGCCCATTTCACCTGCGGGTTGGCGGCGAAGTGTTCGTAGCTGTCCCAACGGATATTGTTGGTGGCGTTGCCGATGCGGAACACCGAATACAGCAGCAGGTTGACCGAGCCGGAACGCGCGCCGACGATCAGGTCGGTGCCGCTGATGGTGCTGGCGAAACTGTTGCGCGCTTCAACGCGCACCCGTTCCACCGCCAGCAGCAGGCACACCGAGAGGGCGATGGCGAAGGCGGTGAGGATCGCGGTAAAGCGGCGGTTAGCCAGGCTGGCCATGGCTAGACGGAACAGATACATCTCAAACCTCTGCGGGCGTGGCGGCGCGATTGAGTTCGGCCAGCGACAGGTGACGGTCGAACAGCGGGGCCAGGCTCTGGTCATGGCTGACAAACAACAGGCTGGCGCCGGCCTCGCGGCATTCGGCGAACAACAGTTGCAGGAAGGCTTCGCGGGCGTCGTAGTCCAGCGCCGAGGTGGGCTCGTCGGCGATCACCAGCTCCGGCTGGCCGATCAGCGCACGGGCGGCGGCCACCCGTTGTTGCTGGCCGATCGACAGCGAGTCGGCGCGGCGCTCCAGCAGGGCGCTGTCCTTCAACCCCAGGTGCGCCAGCAACGCCGCGGCGGCCTGGTCGACACTGCCGTGGCGCTGCTTGGCCCGCTGCGCGCGCAGCTTGGAAAAGTGGCACGGCAACTCGACGTTTTCGCGCACCGACAGGAACGGCAGCAGGTTGAACTGCTGGAAGATGTAGCCGGTATGGTCGACGCGAAAACGGTCGCGGGCACTGGCCGAGAGTTCGGTCAGTTCCTGGCCGAGCAGACGGATGCTGCCTCGGCCGGGTGTCTGCACGCCGCCCAGCAGGCCGAGCAGGGTGGTCTTGCCACTGCCGCTGGGGCCCTTGAGAAACAGGGTCTCCCCCGGTTCCAGGCGGAACGCGGGGATGTCCAGCAACGGCGGGTGTCCGGGCCAGTTGAAGCCCAGGTCGGACAGTTCGATCAATGCGTGGCTCATGGCTACTCAGAACTTCAGGGTGGCTGCTGTGACCGTCGCTTCCACACCTTGCTGGCCGCTCGGGCCGATCAGTTGTACCTGAATTTTCTGGGTGGCGGGGAAGGTCTTGAACACTTGGCTCAGGTCGAGGTTGCTCAAGGCCGTCGGCGTGGCGCAGGTGAACTGGTAGTGGGCGTGGATTTCGCTGTGGTCGTGATGGTGCTCGTGGGCGGCCGCGTCTTTGTCGGCGGTGGCGTGGTCGTCATCGTCGTCATCATGCTCGGCTTCGGGCTTGTCGCCGAACAGCGGGCTGTTGAGTTCCTGGGTGCTGACCACGCAACCGGCGGCCTTGGGCAGGTTGAACAGGGCGGCTGGGTTTTCCAGCTGTTTGCGCACGGCGGCGACCTTGGCTTTGTCGGCGGCGCTGGTGGCCGGGTGTTCGAACCCCACCAGGTTCATCGCCGGGCTGTCCAGCTCAAGCTCCAGGGCCTGGCCGTCGAGCACCGCGTTGAGACGGCCGACCCCATGTTCATGGGCTCCCAGGCTGGCATGCTCATGATCATGCTCGTCAGCGGCGTGGGCGATAGCCAGTGGCAGCAGGGCAAACGGCAAAGCAAGCAGCAGACGGCGCATGGGGAAGCTCCAGAACATGAAATTTATGTTATGTGATCTTATAACAATAGTGTCGAGAGTTTGACCGTCCGCTTGGCGTTGCGCAAGCCGCATGGGAGCATGCCCGTCGGAAAAAATGCAGGAGTAGGGACGATGTTGCGGATTCGTGGAACTGTCGGCGACCTGCCGGTGGACTTGACTCTGGAGCTGGATGACGCTGATTGGGCACGCCTGCGCGCGCAGTTGCAGACGACGCCGGTGCCCAGCGCCACCGCTGCGCCGGCCGTTGCGGTCAAGCAGAACGATGACCTGTGGCAGAACGCCCAGGACCTGTTGCGCGCCGCCGGCCAGCTCAACGGGCTGGAATTGCTCGATCAACTGGAAGGACTGGCCGGCGACGCCGCAGCGGGCAAGCGCCTGCTGGTGCGCCTGCGCCATAGCGGCCAGGTCAAGGTCAGCAGCGGCGGTGATACGCCGCTCTATACCTGGATTGACCCGTTGTAGGCGCGAGCTTGCTTGCGAAGAGCGTCAACCACAACGCGCCCATCCTGAATGAATGCGGTGTCCTTGAGTTTTTCGCGAGCAAGCTCGCTCCTACAGGGCGATTAGTACAGCGCGGCGAACAGCTTGCGGCGGTACGCGGTCACCAGCGGGTGATCGTTGCCCAGCAGTTCGAACACCTGCAGCAAGGTCTTGTGCGGCAAGCCTTCGCTGTAGCTGCGGTTGCGGATGAACAGTTTGAGCAAGCCTTCCAGCGCGGCATCGTACTGCTGGCGCGCCAGTTGCTGAATGGCCAACTGATAGGCCGCTTCGTCGTCCTGCGGGTTTTGCGCCAGGCGGCTTTTCAGGTCGGCGGGGTCGGGCAGGTCGGCGGCCTGGCGCAGGAAGGTGATTTGCGCCTTGGCGCCAGCGAGGGCGGCCTTGTGCTCGTCGCTCTTGACGGCGTCGAGAACGGCCTGGGCTTCGCCCAATTCACCGCGTTCGGCCAGGCAGCGCGCGTACAGAATCAGCGCGCCGGCGTTGCTGTTGTCTTCGCCCAGCAGCGCGACCAGCACGGCTTCGGCTTCACTGATACGGCCCTCGGTAAACAGCGCCTGAGCCTGCTCCAGCGGGTCCGCCGCAGCCGGCGGCGGCATCTGCACGTGAGGTTCGAGCATCGCCCGTACCGCCGACTCCGGCTGCGCCCCGGCAAACCCGTCCACCGGTTGGCCGTCCTTGAACAGCACCACCGTCGGCAGGTTGCGAATACCAAAGCGCGCAACGATGTCCTGCTCGGCCTCGCAATCGACCTTGGCCAGCAGCAATTGGCCCTGATAACTCTCGGCGATCTTCGCCAGCATCGGCATCAACGCCTTGCACGGCGCGCACCACTCGGCCCAGAAGTCCACGAGCACGGGCTTTTCGAAGGAGTTCTGGATCACCGCCTGGTCGAACGTGGCGGTGGTGGCGTCGAAGATATACGGCGTGGGCTCACTCATGGGGCGTCTCGAATAAAGCGGGAATGGGGCAACTATAAGGGCTGGCGCCGCGAATGGTACAGGCTCACCTTGCGAAACTCCCAAGGCTCGGCCAAGTCCGGCAATGTCAGGGCATCGAGTATCGCCAGGCGCTGATAATCCGGATGCTGAAAGTCCCGCACCCGCGAGTCCGCCACCAGTGCTTCACGCCCGCGCGTGAGGAACTGGTCGAGCAGCGGCAGGTTGGCGCGGTCGTAGAGCACGTCGGCCACCAGGATCAGGTCGAAGCGGTCGGCCTCGGCGAAAAAGTCCGTCGAATAGCCCAGTTCAACCCCGTTGAGTTCGGCATTCGCACGGCAGGACGCCAATGCCAGTGGGTCCAGGTCGCAGGCCACCACTTCCAGCGCGCCGGCCTTGGCGGCGGCAATCCCGGCGACGCCGGAGCCGGCGCCGAAATCCAGCACGCGCTTGCCCGCGACCCATTCCGGGTTCGCCGCCAGGTAGCGTGCGAGTGCCAGGCCGCTGGCCCAGCAAAAACTCCAGTAGGGCGGCTCATGCAGGATGCGCCGGGTTTCTTCGGGGCTGAAGGCGCGGTCCATGTTGTCGGCGTCGAGCAGCCACAACGCCAGGTCGGTGCCCGGCAACGGGCAGGGCACCAGCTGTGCGTCGCCGATCAGGGCGCTCAGCGCCCGTTGCAGGTCGAGCGGTGGCGTCATGGTGCCTTGACGAGTTGCAGGGGGCCGGTGGTCTGGGTGATGGCCTGGGTGATGCGTACCGCGGGCAGGTGCAGGATCAGTTGGCCGGACTGGCTGGCGCGCCCGCGCAGTTCGACCCGCGCACCGGCCGGGAACGCGTCGGGGCTGAAGCGCAGGCGGAAGGCCAGGGGCTTGCCGTTGCCGCTCAGCACGCTGCTGGCGAGCAGTTGTTGCGGGCGGCTGCGGTCGTCGATCACCAACAGCGCCATTTCGACTTCGGCGCCGGCGGGCACGTTGGTCAGGCTGCCGTTGATCTCACGCTGGTAGGCCGGCAGCGGGCCGAGGTCTTCGATGCCGGGGACTTTTTTCTCTTGCGCCGGCTGAGGCTGCGGCGTCGAAGGTTTTGGGGCTTCGCTGCTGCAGGCGACCAGAAAACCGAACAAGGTGAGTAAAACGAGTGGTCGTAACTGCATGTACGGCTCCAGAAAGGACAAAATCCGTGGCTTAAAAAACAGGAAACATAATCGTCAGCCTATATACCGTAAAGGCTATGGCTTGTCTTGCCACGGGGATGCGCTACCATGGCCCTCCCTTTTTTTGTTGCCTGCCACCATGCACTGTCCCTTCTGCGGTGCCAACGACACCAAGGTCATTGACTCGCGTCTGGTCGCCGAGGGCGATCAAGTGCGTCGCCGGCGCGAATGCCTGGCCTGCGGTGAACGTTTCACCACCTTCGAAACCGCCGAACTGGTATTGCCGCGCCTGATCAAATCCGACGGCAGCCGCCAGCCTTTCGACGAAGACAAATTGCGCGCCGGTATGCAGCGCGCCCTGGAAAAACGCCCGGTGAGTGTCGAGCGGCTGGAGGCGGCGCTGGCGCATATCAAGCACAAGTTGCGCGCGACCGGCGAGCGCGAGGTCAAGTCCCTGGTGGTTGGAGAGCTGGTGATGGGCGAGCTGCAAAAGCTCGACGAAGTCGCCTATATCCGTTTCGCTTCGGTGTATCGACGTTTCCAGGACCTCAATGAGTTCCGCGAAGAGATCGACCGCCTGGCCCGTGAGCCGATCAAAAAATGAACCCACCGTCTGCTGAACAGGCCATCCTCGACGCCCATTACATGGCCCGCGCCCTCGAACTGGCGCGCAACGGCCTGTACACCACCCATCCCAACCCGCGTGTGGGTTGCGTGATTGTGCGCGATGGGCAGATCGTCGGCGAAGGTTGGCATGTACGTACCGGCGAGCCCCATGCAGAAGTGCATGCCTTGCGCGCAGCCGCTGACAAAGCCCGTGGCGCCACGGCCTACGTCACCCTGGAACCCTGCAGCCATTACGGCCATACCCCGCCGTGCGCCGATGCGCTGGTGAGTGCCGGGGTGGCGCGGGTGGTCGCGGCGATGCAGGACCCCAACCCGGATGTCGCCGGGCGCGGTATGCAGCGTTTGGCCCAGGCCGGCATCGAAGTGCGCAGCGGTGTGCTCGAAGTGGAAGCGCGGGCGCTCAATAAAGGTTTCCTCAAACGCATGGAACACGGCCTGCCGTTTGTGCGTGTCAAGCTGGCGATGAGCCTGGACGGCCGCACCGCGATGGCCAGCGGCGAGAGCCAATGGATCACCGGCCCCGCCGCCCGCGCCGCCGTGCAGCGCCTGCGCGCCGAGGCCAGCGTAGTGCTGACCGGCGCCGACACCGTGCTGGCCGATGGTGCGCGCCTGACCGTGCGCGCCGCCGAACTCGGCCTGGACGCAGAAACCACCGCGCTGGCCATGTCGCGTCCGCCGCTGCGCGTATTGATCGACGGCCGCCTGCGGGTGCCGCTCAATGCGCCGTTCTTCAAGGCCGGCCCGGCGCTGGTCATCACCTGTGTCACTGCGGAAAACCAGTTCCCCCGTGGCCCCGAGTGCCTGGTGGTGCCCGGTGTCGATGGCCAGGTCGACCTGCGCTCGGCGCTGGTGGCGTTGGCGGCCCGTGGCGTCAACGACGTGCTGGTGGAAGCCGGGCCAAGCCTGGCGGGCGCGTTCGCCCAGCAGGGCCTGGTGGACGAATACGTGATTTTCGTCGCCGGCAAGTTCCTCGGCTCCGCAGCCCGGCCTTTGCTGGACTGGCCGCTTGAGAAACTGGCCGACGCGCCCCAACTCAAGATCACTGAAATGCGCGCTGTGGGCGATGACTGGCGAGTCACTGCCATCCCTGTGCCAGCAGCGAGCGTATAATTCTGACCGGGCGCTCAAACGCCCGCACCGTTTTCCAGGAGAAGGCCATGTTCACCGGCATTATCGAATCCATCGGCAGCATCCGTGCCATGACCCCCAAGGGCGGCGACGTGCGCCTGCTGGTTGACACTGGCAAGCTCGACCTGGGCGACGTCAAGCTGGGCGACAGCATCGCCGTCAGCGGCGTGTGCCTGACCGTCGTCGACTTGCCGGGCAACGGCTTTGCCGCCGATGTCAGCCGCGAAACCCTGGACTGCACGGCGATGAGCGACCTCAAGGCCGGCAGCCCGGTCAACCTGGAAAAAGCCCTGACCCCGACCACGCGCCTGGGCGGTCATCTGGTCAGCGGCCATGTCGACGGCGTCGGCGAAGTAGTGGCGCGCAGCGAAAACGCCCGCGCCGTGGAGTTCCGCATCCGCGCGCCCAAGGAGTTGGCCAAATACATCGCCCACAAAGGCTCGATCACCGTCGATGGCACCAGCCTGACCGTGAACGCCGTGGATGGCGCCGAATTCGCACTGACCATCATTCCCCACACCCTGAGCGAAACCATCATGGCGTCGTACCAGCCAGGTCGCCGGGTGAACCTGGAAGTCGACTTGCTTGCCCGTTACCTGGAGCGCCTGCTTATGGGCGATAAGGCCGCAGAGTCTGACTCTCGACAAAAGCCTGCCAGTAACATCACCGAAAGTTTTCTGGCCGCTAACGGCTACCTGAAATCCTGACCAAGGGGGTGCCCTGTGGCGCTCAATAGCATCGAAGAACTGGTTGAAGATATCCGCCAAGGCAAGATGGTCATCCTGATGGATGACGAAGACCGTGAGAACGAAGGCGACATCATCATGGCCGCCGAGGCGTGCAAGCCGGAGCACATCAACTTCATGGCCAAGCACGCCCGTGGGTTGATCTGCATGCCCATGAGCCGCGAACGCTGCGAGTTGCTCAAGCTGCCGCTGATGGCGCCGCGCAACGGTTCCGGGTTTGGCACCAAGTTCACCGTATCGATCGAGGCCACCACCGGCGTGACCACCGGGATCTCCGCCGCCGACCGTGCGCGCACCGTGCAAGCGGCCGCCGCGAAAGACGCCAAGGCCGAAGACATCGTCAGCCCGGGCCACATCTTCCCGCTGATGGCCCAGCCGGGCGGCACCCTGGCCCGCGCCGGCCACACCGAAGCCGCCTGCGACCTGGCGCGCATGGCCGGTTTCGAGCCGAGCGGGGTGATCTGCGAAGTGATGAACGACGACGGCACCATGGCCCGTCGTAGCGAACTCGAAACCTTTGCCGCCCAACACAACCTCAAGATCGGCACGATTGCCGACCTGATTCACTACCGGATGATCCACGAACGTACCGTTCAGCGGATTGCCGAGCAGCCGCTGGACAGCGAACTGGGCCAATTCAACCTGGTGACCTACCGTGATTCGGTGGAAGGCGACGTTCACATGGCGCTGACCCTGGGCACCATCTGCGCCGACGAACCGACCCTGGTGCGCGTGCATAACATGGACCCGCTGCGCGACCTGTTGATGGTCAAGCAACCCGGGCGCTGGAGCCTGCGCGCCGCGATGGCCGCGGTGTCCGAGGCCGGCAGCGGGGTGGTATTGCTGTTGGGCAACCCGGTGGATGGCGACGTCTTGCTCGCGCATATCCGCGAAACCGCCGAGCAGGCCCAGGTCAAAACGCCGACCACCTACAGCATCGTCGGTGCCGGTTCGCAGATCCTGCGTGACCTCGGCGTGCGCAAAATGCGCCTGATGAGCGCACCGATGAAATTTAATGCGATATCCGGTTTCGACCTGGAAGTTGTAGAATACGTGCCCTCCGAATAAAGGCTGGCGATTTTCGCCCCTTGTTCGCGGTTAAATCATCACTGAGGGACGCACTTTTCGCGTCCCGGCTCTTTAAGAGATTTGTCGAATGACCCTGAAGACCATCGAAGGTACCTTCATCGCCCCCAAAGGCCGCTATGCCCTGGTGGTTGGCCGCTTCAACAGCTTCGTGGTTGAAAGCCTGGTAAGCGGTGCCGTGGACGCCCTGGTTCGCCACGGTGTGAGCGAGAGCGACATCACCATCATCCGTGCCCCTGGCGCCTTCGAAATTCCACTGGTTGCGCAAAAAGTTGCGCAACGGGGTGAATACGCGGCGATCGTCGCCCTGGGCGCGGTCATTCGTGGCGGTACGCCGCACTTCGAATACGTGGCTGGCGAATGCACCAAGGGCCTGGCCCAGGTGTCCATGGAGTTCGGCGTACCGGTTGCATTCGGCGTGCTGACCGTGGATTCGATCGAACAAGCCATCGAACGTTCCGGCACCAAGGCCGGTAACAAAGGTGCTGAAGCTGCCCTGTCCGCCCTGGAAATGGTCAGCCTGCTGGCGCAGTTGGAGGCCAAGTGATTTCCGACGAGAGCGATCGTTTCAACCCGCGTGACCCACGCCCAGCCGACGCTGGCAAGCCGTCCAAGAGCGTCAAGCGTCGCGAAGCGCGTCAGCTTGCGACCCAGGCGCTGTATCAGTGGCACATGGCGAAAACCTCGCTGAACGAAATCGAGGCGCAATTTCGCGTCGACAACGATTTCAGCGACGTCGATGCCAGCTACTTCCACGACATCCTGCACGGCGTCCCGGCCAATAAGACCGAAATCGACATCGCGCTGGCACCGTGCCTGGACCTGACCCTCGACGAGCTGGACCCGGTTGAACTGGCCGTACTGCGCCTGTCCACCTGGGAGTTGCTCAAGCGCGTCGACGTGCCGTACCGCGTGGTGATCAACGAAGGCATCGAACTGGCGAAAGTCTACGGTTCGACCGACGGTCACAAGTTCGTCAACGGCGTGCTCGACAAGCTGGCCCCGCGCCTGCGCGAAGCCGAAGTGAAGGAACACAAGCGCTGATCCGCGCTTGAGTTCCCGATGGGCGAGTTTGAGCTGATCCGCAAATACTTCGCCGCCGCGCCTTGTGCGCAGGGCGGCGAGGGCATTGCCCTGGGGATCGGCGATGACTGCGCCTTGCTGGCGCTCCCCGCCGGGGAGCAGTTGGCAATCTCCACCGATACCTTGGTGGCCGGCGTGCATTTCGCCGACCCCTGTGATCCGTTCCTGCTCGGCCAGCGCTCGCTGGCCGTGGCGGTGAGCGATCTGGCCGCCATGGGCGCCGACCCCATCGCGTTTACCCTGGCCCTCACAACACCCACCGTCGATGCCGATTGGCTGCAACGCTATGCTCAGGGTTTGAACGCCATGGCGCAGAGCTGCCGCGTGGGCCTGGTCGGCGGCGACACCACGCGCGGGCCGCTGAGCCTGACCATGACCGTGTTCGGCCGTGTACCGGCCGGGCAAGCGTTGACCCGCAGCGGTGCGCGGCCGGGTGACTTGCTGTGTGTGGGCGGGGAATTGGGCAACGCGGCGGGAGCGCTGCCGTTGGTGCTGGGCCAGCGCAGCGCCGAGGCCAGCATCGCCGACCCGCTGCTGGCGCATTACTGGTCGCCGCAACCGCAGTTGGCCCTGGGCGTTGCCCTTCGGGGCAAGGCGACGTCTGCAATGGATATTTCCGACGGGCTCCTGGCCGATTGTGGGCATATCGCTAAGGCATCGGCTGTCAGCCTGCTGGTCGAGCGCCAGCGACTGCCGTTATCCAAGGCCTTGCTCGCGTTTGTCGGCGATGACGTGGCGCGGGTGGCGGCCTTGAGTGGCGGCGACGACTATGTGTTGGTGTTCACCCTGCCACCGGCCGGGCTGGCACCATTGCTGGCGGGCGGCTGGCCGGTGCATGTGATCGGCCGGGTCGAGGCGGGGCAGGGGGTGACGCTGCTCGACGCGAACGGGCGCGACATCACCCCGGCCGTTCGCGGTTATCAACATTTTCGCGAGACGCCCTGAGTCAGCATTCTGACCTGCATAGAACCGAGACGAAGGCCAATCGAGCCGATTGATCTTTATCAACGATAATTCAGCTTAAGCGTCTGTAGGAACGTGCTGTTACAATGCCCGCCTCTGTGAAATCTGAAATCAGGAGCACACGGTGCCCGTCGTTTTCGTCGCTGCTTCCAAGCTGCCTACCCCTTTTGCCATGTTCACCATGCATGGCTTCCTCGAAGAAGCCAACGGGCGCGAGCACGTCGTGCTCAGCCTGGGCGATATCGCCGATGGCGCGCCGGTACTGGGCCGCATCCACTCCGAGTGCCTGACCGGCGACGCGCTGTTCAGCCAGCGCTGCGACTGTGGTTCGCAACTGGAAGCGGCGATGCGCGCCATTGCCCATGAAGGCCGCGGCATCTTGCTGTACTTGCGCCAGGAAGGTCGTGGCATTGGCCTGCTGAATAAAATCCGCGCCTACGAGTTGCAGGACGGCGGCGCCGACACCGTTGAAGCCAACGAGCGCCTGGGCTTTGCCGCCGACCAGCGTGATTACGGCATCTGCCTGCCGATGCTGGAGCACCTGGGCGTGAAATCCCTGCGCTTGATGACCAACAACCCACGCAAGGTCAAAGCCTTGACCGAGATGGGCATCACCGTCGCCGAGCGCGTGCCGCTGCACACCGGGCACAACCCGCACAACAAGCTCTACCTGGCGACCAAAGCCAGCAAGCTCGACCACATGATGGGCAACGAACACCAGGGCGAGGTCGACCGCGCGTGACTCGAGGCCAGGTGAAACGGCGACTGTCCTTCAATTGGTGGCAGTACCTGGCGCTGGCGTTGCTGCCATTGTTCGTGATCAACCTGGTGTTCGCTCAGGCCGAACCGCTGTTGCCGGTGCTGGCCATGCCGTTCTTCATTGCGGGCGTGGCCTCGATGTTTCTCAGCCTGCGCTATTTTCATGGCTATAAACATGCGTTGATCGCCACCTCTAAAGCCCTCGATACCGCAGAAGAGCCGGCGGCCTGGATCACCCTCGCCGCCCGTCGGCGCACGGCGTTGCTGATTGCCTCCGTGCCCGCCTGGATCGGTGCGCTGGCGGTATTCGTCGGCCTGGAAGCGGTGCCGTTGTTCCTGCTGGCGTTGTCGACCCTGGTGTTGTTTTACCTCTACCGCATCCCGCGTCAATTGGGATGAAGCCTCGCTGGCTGGCGCTCCTGCTGCTGGCGTTCGCTGCCCAGGCCCTGGCGGTCGAGCGGGTGGTCAGCCTGGCGCCGTCGCTGTCGGAAATCGTGGTTGAACTGGGCGCTGCCGACCTGTTGGTGGGCGTGCTCGATGGCGGCGAGCGGCCAGCGGCGCTGGCGAAGGTCGCGTCGGTCGGGCGCTATGGGCAATTGAACATCGAGCGCTTGCTCAGCCTCAAGCCCGACCTGATCCTGCTCTGGCCCGGCAGCATCGGCCCGGCCCAGCGTGAACAGTTGCAGCGCCTGAATATCCCGGTCTACGTCGCCGAACCCCATAACCTCGAACAACTGACCCAGCAGGTCCAGGCCATCGCCGAGCAACTGGGGCGCGCCGACGCCGGCCGGCAATTGTCTGCGCAGTTGCGCCAGCGCCTGGCCGGGTTGCGCCAGCGCTATCAGCGTGCCGAACCCTTGCGGGTGTTTTACCAAGTGTGGAGCCCGCCTTTGTACACCGTGGGCGGTGGGCAGATCATCAGCGATGCGCTGAGTGTGTGCGGCGCGCGCAATGTGTTCGACGACCTCACGCTGCCTGCGCCGCAGGTCAGCGTCGAGTCGGTGCTGCAGCGCAACCCCGAGGTGATTCTGGCGGCGGATCAACCGCAGTTGGATGCCTGGAAAGCCTGGCCGCAGCTGGCGGCGGTGGCGCAGGGGCGTTTGCTGTTGGTGCCGGACAAAGGCCTGGAACGGCCGAGCGGGCAGATGTTGGAAGCCTTGGCGCGGTTGTGTCAGGTGATTGCGCCGAACCGCTGACGCAATCGCAGGCACGCCGACGTTTCTATCAGAGCGTCGGCGTCCAGGTCACGCCAACCCTCCACACCCGACCTTCTTCCCGATAGTCCTGATTGTTCAGGAACGCCGGATCGTCATAGCTGTAACGTGCCCGAGCGTAAGTCTTGTCCAGCACGTTATCGACTTTCAGCGACAACGCCACTTCCCGGCTGAGCGCCCAACTGCTGCGCAGCCCGAGCAAGGCATAACCGCCCAGGCGATTGCGATTGGCTTCGTCGTCGTAGCTGCTGCTGATCGCCTGCCAGCTCGCACCGACGCCGAGTTGATCGAATTGCCGATCCAGGTCCAGGTTCAGGGTGCGCCGCGCACGGCGGGCGAGGGTGTGGCCGCTGTCGCGGTCGCGCGGGTCGATCAGCGAAACGCCCAGGTTGCCCTGCCAGCCGAACAGCTCGTGCTTGAGCGCGGCTTCAAAACCATTGATCCGCGCCGCTGCGACGTTCTGCGGTTTGCCGCCGTCGAGAATGATCGCGTCGCTCAAGTCGGTGCGGTACAGCGAGGTTTCCAGGCGCGTGTGGTCGCCGAGCTGGCTGCGCCATTGCAGCTCGTAACTCTTGGAGGTCTCGGGCTGAAGATTCGGGTTGCTGTACTGCGTGTCCGGGTAATAGAGGTCATTGAAGGTCGGCGCACGGAAGCCTTCGCTGTAGCTGAGCAGCACATCGTTGTCGGGGTTGATCGGCACGGTGAGGGTGCCGCTCCAGCTGTTCTGGCTGCCAAACTGTTGGTTCTGGTCATGGCGCAGGCCCAGTTCGGTGGAAAACCACTCGCTGCGGAAACGATGCTGGACAAAGGCGGCGCGGTTCCAGCGGCTGTTTTCGGTAAACGTGGTGGAGCCGTGGAAACGGTCTTCGTACCAGTCGCCGCCGAGGATCAGGCTGTTGCGCTCATTCAGGGTCAGGTCGTTCTGCCAGTTGAGCGAGTCGCGGTAGGTGTTGAACACGCTGAAGTCATCGCTGAGCGTATCGCGCTTGGTGTCGCGGTTCTCGCTGTGGCCCAGTTCCAGGCGCGATTGCCAGCGTTCGCTGAGGCGGGCGTCGACATAGCCGCTGGCGCTGCTCACGGCGTAGTCGGTGTAGGGTTTCTGGCCGACGCTCTGGCCGGTGGCGACGTCGTAGCGGCCGAAGCTGTTGTCGTACTCCGACTTGCCGCGGCTATCCAGCAGGTTGAAACCGGCTTCCAACGCGTCACTGAAACTGTGGCTGAGGTTCAGGCTGACGGACTGGTTGCGGTAGGCATCATGGTCGCCATCGCTGGGAAACGAGGTGTGTGTCGAGTTGATGCCGGCGCTTTCATCCAGGCTCGCGCCCAGGTTGAAGCGCGTGTGTTCGTCGCCGCCGGACAGCCCGAGGCTACGTTCCCAGCTCTGGTGGCTGCCGAAGCCCAGCCGTAGGCGCGGCTGCAGGCCCTGTTCGGCGTTGCGCCGGGTAAACACCTGGATCACCCCGCCAATCGCATCGCTGCCGTAGATCACCGAGCGCGAGCCGCGCAGCACTTCGACGCGCTCGATCTGGTCCACATTCAGGTATTGCAGGCCGCTGTCGCCGGAGGTGGCGTTGGCGATGCGCTGGCCATCCACCAGCACCAGGCTTTGCGCGGACTTGGTGCCGCGCAGGTAGATGCCCGGCAAACTACCACGGCCGCCGGTGGGCGCCACTTGCACGCCGGGCACGCGGCTGAGCAGGTCGGTCAGGCTGGTGGGTTGCAGGCGGTCGATGTCGTCGCGGGTGAAGACGGTGTTGGCGGCGCTGCTGTCGTTGCGCGCCTGGACCTGGCGGTTGGCGCTGATGACCACGTCGGGGAGTTTCAGCGCGGCGTCGCGGCTGTCGGCGAGCAGGTCGTGGGCTGGCAGAAGCAGCAAGGGCAGGGCAAGGCGCAGGTGATTCATAGAGCGGTCCATAGCTTTTTGTAGGAGCGAGCTTGCTCGCGAAAAACCTGAGGACGCCGCGTGCATACAGAGTGCACGCGTCATCGTTGACGTTTTTCGCGAGCAAGCTCGCTCCTACAGAAGTCTCGGGGGGTTATAAACCCAGGAGTGTCATGCGTTCGCGGACCGACGCCTCGATACCCGCCTCGTCGAGCCCGCACTCGGCGAGCATCTGCGCCGGCTTGGCGTGTTCGACGTACACATCCGGCAAGCCCAGGTGCAGCACCGACTTGAGGATGTTCTCGCGCGCCAGGAACTCGCTGACCGCCGCACCGGCACCGCCCATGATGGCGTTTTCTTCGACCGTCACCAGCAGTTCATGGCCGGCGGCGATCTCGCGCACCAGTGCTTCATCCAGCGGTTTGACGAAACGCATGTCGACCACGGTGGCGTCGATCTTCTCGGCGACTTTCAGGGCTTCGGCCAGTTGCACGCCGAACACCAGGAACGCGGTCTTGCTGCCTTGGCGTCGCACAATGCCCTTGCCGATTTCGATCGGCGCCAGGTCTTTTTCGATCACCGCGTTCGGGCCGGTGCCGCGCGGGTAGCGCACGGCGGCCGGGCCGTTGTAGAGGTGGCCGGTGCTGAGCATCTTGCGCAGTTCGTTTTCGTCGCTCGGCGTCATCACCAGCATGCCGGGGATGCAACGCAGGTAGGACAGGTCGAAGCTGCCGGCGTGGGTCGGGCCGTCTTCGCCGACCAGTCCGGCGCGGTCGATGGCGAACAGTACGTCGAGGTGCTGCACCGCGACGTCATGCACCAACTGGTCATAAGCGCGCTGCAGGAAGGTGGAGTAGATCGCCACCACCGGCTTGGCGCCTTCGCAGGCCATGCCTGCGGCGAATGTCACCGCGTGCTGCTCAGCGATGGCGACGTCGAAGTAGCGCAGCGGGAAACGCTCGCTGAACGCCACCAGGTCGGAACCTTCCTTCATCGCCGGGGTAATCCCCACCAGGCGCGGGTCGGCGGCGGCCATGTCGCACAGCCATTCGCCGAACACACCGGAGTACTTTGGCCCGCTGGCTTTTTTCGGCACGGCGGCGGGGGCGTCGAGGGGGTCGAGCTTGGTGATCGCGTGGTAACCGATCGGGTCGACTTCCGCCGGGGCGAAGCCTTTGCCTTTCTTGGTGACGATGTGCAGGAACTGCGGGCCTTTGAGGTCACGCATGTTGCGCAGCGTGGCGATCAGGGTCGGCAGGTCGTGGCCGTCGATGGGGCCGATGTAGTTCCAGCCCAGCTCTTCGAACAGCGTGCCGGGCACCAGCATGCCTTTGGCATATTCTTCGGTGCGGCGGGCGATTTCCCACGCGCCGGGCAAGCGCGACAGCACTTTCTTACTGCCTTCGCGCATGCTGGCGTAGGTCCGGCTGGAAAGGATCTTCGCCAGGTAGTTGGACAGGCCGCCGACATTGCGCGAGATCGACATGTCGTTGTCGTTGAGGATCACCAGCATGTTGGCGTCCACTTCCGGCGCATGGTTCAGCGCTTCGAAAGCCATGCCGGCGGTCAGCGCGCCGTCACCGATCACCGCAATCGCCTTGCGATCGCTGCCTTGCAGGCGCGAGGCGATCGCCATGCCCAGCGCGGCACTGATCGAGGTGCTGGAGTGGCCGACGCCAAAGGTGTCGTACTCGCTCTCCGAGCGACGCGGGAAGGCGGCGATGCCGTCCTTCTGGCGCAGGGTGCTCATGCGCTCGCGACGGCCGGTGAGGATTTTATGCGGATACGCCTGATGGCCTACGTCCCACACCAGCCGGTCGTCCGGGGTGTCGAACACGTAATGCAGCGCGATGGTCAGCTCGATGACGCCCAGGCCGGCACCGAAATGCCCACCGGTCTGGCCGACCGTGTAGAGCAATTCCAGGCGCAATTCATCGGCCAGGGTTACCAGCTCGGCTTCACCCAGACGACGCAGGCCGTCCGGCGTGACAGCACGGTCGAGCAGAGGCGTGGACGGGCGTTTGCGGGGAATCTCTTGAAACGTCGTGGGCATCAGGCGAATCGTTATAGGTATAGAAGAGGCGGCAGTTTACCTCAAGCATCGCAAACTGCCCACGCAGAGCACCGAACTTGACCGATATGTGGCTGTAATGGCCGCGGTTATCAGTGACGACGTTCGACGATGTACCGCGCCAGGTCTCGCAGGGGCTCGGCCGCTGCGTCGAAAGGTCGCAGGGCGGCCAGGGCCTGGTCGCGCAGTTCCAGGGCATAGGCCTTGGCGGCATCCAGCCCGAGCAGCGCAGGATAAGTCGGTTTGTCCCGTGCGATATCGGCGCCCTGACGTTTGCCCAGGGTGGCGGTGTCACTTTCTACGTCGAGAATGTCGTCCTGCACCTGGAACGCCAGGCCGATGGCCCCGGAGTAAACCTGCAAGGCCGCCAATTGCGCGGCTTCGGCACGCCCACTGGCCAGGGCGCCCAGGTGGACGGCGGCTTCGATCAGGGCGCCGGTCTTGTGCCGATGCATGTGTTCGAGGGCCTGTTGATCGAGCTTCTGGCCCACCGAGCCGAGATCGATGGCCTGGCCACCGACCATCCCGGCGGGGCCTGCGGCCACCGCCAGGGTGGTGACCATGCGCAAGCGGATCTCGGCATTCACGCTGCTCAAACTCGGGTCGAGCAATGCGCTGAACGCCAGGCTTTGCAGGCCATCGCCGGCGAGGATCGCGCAGGCTTCGTCAAAGGCTTTATGGGTGGTCGGCTGGCCGCGACGCAGGTCATCGTCGTCCATCGCCGGCAAATCGTCATGCACCAGGGAATAGGCGTGAATCAACTCCACCGCGCAGGCCGCGCCGTTGGCCTGTTCGGCAGGCGCGCCGAGGGCTTCGCAGGCCGCATAGGCCAGCAACGGGCGCACCCGCTTGCCGCCATTCATCACGCTGTAGCGCATGGCCTCGTAGAGCCGTTTCATTTCCGGGCTTGGCGCAACAAACAAGGGCTCCAGCGCCGCATTGACCCGGGCTTGGCTACTGGCCTGATACGCGTCGATCATTCGGGCTGTTCCGCATCGAAAGGTTCTTCGGCCAACTCCCCGTCGCGTTCGAGCAACACCTGGACCTTCTGCTCCGCCTGCGCCAACGCGCTCTGGCAGTCGCGGGTCAGGCCGATGCCTTGTTCAAACGCCGTCAGCGAGTCTTCCAGCGACAACTCGCCGTTCTCCAGACGCTCGACCAGGGTTTGCAGGTCGGCGAGGGATTGTTCGAAATCGAGTGCAACTTTTTTGCGGGCCATGGCGGCTATTCCGGTAGACGGTAAACCGGCGCGACACTAGCAGACATGGGGGATGGGGGCAAATGAACGGGGCGACTGAGCCGATTGCGCGGTCGCCTGTTACTGCGCCGCCGCGGCGCGCAAATAGTTATACACACTGGCCCGGGAAATCTTGAAGTAGTCGCCGACGTAGTCGACAAAGTTACGCACATCCAGCAGGCCGTGCTCCCGCGCCTGCACCAGCACCTGGATGATTTCGCTACGGCCGAAATCGGCGGGTTTCAAATGATTTTCGGCGGCGAGGGTTTCGATGATCTCATTGAGTTTTTCCCGCCAATCGCCGCTGAACAGCGATTCTGGGCGCCCCTGGGACTGCTGGCCCACGGCAAAGCCGCTGATCAGTTTCTGCACTTGGGCCAGGGCGGTCACATCGAAGTTCAGGCACAGCAAGGCGCAGGGTTCACCGTTGGCGGCACGGGCGACGAGGGAGATCGAACGCAACTGACGGCTGTTGATCCCGGTCTTTTCATACGGCCCGACGGTGTCGGGTCCGGCAGCCAACTCAGCCAGGTCAGTGATCAGCGATTCATCCCCGACCTGACGTCGGGAAAAGCCATTGGCGATGTGTGCAATACGCCCGGTGTGCAGGTCGTGTACCACGGCTTCCAGGTCCGGATAGAGCAGGGCGGCGATGCCGTTGGCGGTTGCCTTGATGAATGCGATATCGACCATGGGTTAACCGGGCACTGGAAAAAGGAACGGTGATTGTACGCAGGCGTCCGAACAGTTGTCAGTCCACGGCCTGCATGCGCTGCACCGCGAGGGTCGCCAGTGCGATGTCCTGAGCGGCCAGGCCGGTCAGGTCGGCGATGGTCAGGTCATCGTCGCGGAAACGCCCGCGTGCCTTACCGGCCAGCACATGGCCGAGGGAAACGTCGGCCTGGTCGCTGATCAAATGGGCCCGTACTGCGTGGCTCATTTCGCCATGGTCCAGGCATTGGGCCCGGTCATCGGTCATGAGCACCTGTGCCCTCTGCAGCAGCAACGGGTCCAGTTCCTGTTTGCCTGGGCTGTCTGCGCCCAGGGCGACAATATGAGTGCCTTTACGCACCACGTCGGCCGGTACGATTGCCTGGGTCGACGGCGTGCAGGTAATCACCAGATTGCACTGTGCGAAAACAGCCTCAACGCTGTCGGCTGCTTGGGCTTTCAACCCAGCTTGCTGCAGCGCGTTGGCGAGGTGTTGTGCCCGCTCGGGAGCGCGTCCCCAGATCACCACACGCTCGATTCCGAGCAGTTCGCAGGTCCAGCGCGCCTGCAGTTGCGCCTGATGCCCGCTGCCGAGAATGCCTAACGCGCTCACCCGTGCGGGCGCCCCGGCCCGTGCGGCCAAGGCACCGGCGGCGGCAGTGCGGCAACTGGTCAGCCAGCCTTCGTCGTTGAGGATGGCGCGGGTCTTGCCGGTGTGAGAATCGAACACCAGCACCAGGCCATTATTGGTCTCCAGGCCGCGGGAAGGATTCTCATAAAAGCCCATGGCCAGCTTGACCACAAACACCGAACCGTCTTTCGCGTAGCCGGACTTGATATGACAGTCCCCCGGCGGGTTTTCAAACAACAACACCCCCGGCGGCGGGGCCACGATGCGGCCGTCGGCGTGACTGATCAATGCCTGTTCCACCGCGTGCAGCATGTCTTGGCGCGACAGCGCGGCGCGCAATGCACTGAGTTCGTAAACCGCCAGTGGCACCGCGCTCATCACGCACGCTCCTGCGGGGGAAAGCAGGTTTTAAGCTTGAAGTCCGAGAGTGTGGTCATGGCGCGCTCCTGAATATCAACGGGACGAAAGCGCGACACTAACCTGATTTGTATTTATTGTCTAATTTGTACTTATCGTGCAATTCTGGTTTGAGTGTTTAAGCATCGCGTCAAACTCGACCAGCCCGGCCTGCATCTTCTGCAGTGCCGCCATCTGCAGCGCCAGCTCCTCCTGCTTGCGGGCAATCGCCTGGCTCGCGCGCTCCCAGGGCAGCGCGTCGCCCTGGTGCCCGTGCAAAATGGCCTGTAGCTCCTTGAGCTTGAAACCCAGTTGCTGAGCACACTTGATCAACATCAGCAGCTCGACACTCTGCGCCGAATAGACCCGATACCGCCCCGCTCTCTGCGGGCTGGGAAGCAGGCCGATCGCTTCATAGTGACGAATCGCCTTGATGGTCGTGCCCGACAGTTGCGCCGCTTTGCCGATGAACATGAAAACGCCCTTTTCCAAATAATCCGCCGGCCCGCGTCAGCCAACGAGCGCGTTGCGCGGGCGTGGAACCCAGCACCGGCCCGAGCAACAAGGTCTTGGTCACCGTTATGCCGCAAAACGCCAGCGTCGTCTTGCGCATCTGATGAATGCCCGGCATGCGGTAGAACCAGCGGTAATACCATGGCGGCGTATCGAGCGTCACCAGCAAGTGCGCGGTTCGGCCATGCAGCAGCTTGTCAGGAAATGCCTTGCCTGCACGGTACTTGAAGGCGAAGCCGGGTAGGAAAACTCTATCGATAAAGCCCTTCATCAACGCCGGAATACCACCCCACCAAATCGGCAAGACAAACGCCAAATGGGTGGCCCACAGGATATCTGCCTGGGCACCGAGCAAATCGGCTTCCAGGGCTTGAATGTCGGTGTAACCGTGATGCAGCACCGGGTCGAAAGCCAGCGTGCCCAGCCGTAGGACGCGTACTTCATGGTCGGCGTTTTTGGCCGATTGGATGTAGGTGTCCGCCAGTGCCGAACAGAAACTGGTGCTGGAGGGATGACCGAGGATGACCAGAATGCGCTGAGCCATGGGGATGAGTCCTGAAACGGGGTTGCAGGGTAGGGGCTGCCGTATAGGGGAGAGTCAAGGGGAATAGCGCGATGCGGCTTGCCCCACGTTTTGCCCGGTTACTCATAAAACCCCGGTCTCAAGTGCTTGAGATTCGTCACCGATGAACAGCGGCTGGAACGTTTTGCTTGGCACGTAGCCGGTTATTTTTTTGTCATGTGTAAGGTTTTGAGGCGCATGTTCGGTGATGTGCATATTGATGTCGTTGGCGGCCTGCCGGCGTTTGCTACCAACGCTCTGGATCACGTGCCCCGTGGTCTGCCGGCCCTCCTGCCGGGCGACAATCTCGATCAAGCAGTGGCGAAGTGCCAGTCCCGAGCAAACCTGTTCAATGGAATGCATGCGTTCCATCCCCTCGTGACGTGTGCGAATACTTTACCTGTATAAGTCTACATTCTAGACCTGTCGTCTATTGCTACATATCGTGTGGCTGTCGTTTAAACAAATTGGGTATACGCAAGGAAGTACGCATGACTATGGCAGAAGCAGTGTCGACAGGGGCATTGGTAGTGTTGGGGAGCATCCTGCTGGTGCTCCTGCTGCAATACTTGAGGCTGCGTGAACTCTGGAAAATGGCGCTTACCTGCCGCCGGAACGCGCGCTGGGGGCGGATCTATGAGGCTGAGAACCGGGAGTTGCGTTCTGCGCTGCGCGCTGAGAAGGCGCATATCAAGCAGTTGCAGAGGAAAGTCGGGCTTTTGCAAGGGGGGGTGACTGCGCAGGAGGAATAGGTAGAGAAGGATGTCTCGCTGATCACTTTTCAGACGAGAGCAGGAGCGTCAAAAACAATACCCGTTGGAGCCTATCCTCCCAACCGCTGCGCTTGACAGGGATAGTGGCAAAGTGCGATTGAGGCTTTAGGATTTTGGGTCCGGGGCGATAACCTTTTTTTTAGCGCGCCCTCTTTTGAGCGCCGCGTAGCGACGGAGAATAGAACAATGGCAAGTATGGAAGCTCAACTGGAAGAGCAGTTCGATAAGGAAATGGCGTCGGTCAAACGCCCGAACCTGATGATTGTTGGCGGCACCGGTGTTGGAAAGAGCAGCCTGATCAATCATATCTTCGGCAAAACGATTGCCAAGGTCGGTACCGGGCAGCCTGTCACTCGGGGTTGTCATCGCTACGAAGACGCCAACATCCCTTTGGTCATCTTTGATACCGAAGGTTATGAGGTGACGGAAGGCAAACCCTCGACAGGCAACTTTCGGGAAAAAATCATCCCGGAGATCAAACAGCGCAAGTTCAAGGCGCTGGATGAACAGATCCATCTCATTTGGTACTGCCTCAGCGTAGCCAACCACCGGGTTACTGATTTTGACCTGGACAACTTGCGATTGATTACCGGTGAACTGGATATTCCGGTGGCTGTGGTACTCACCCAGTGCGATGCCGAACCCATTGACGATGACGGCAACGGTGAGACTTCCCGGGCGTTTCGCAACGTGCTGCGCGAGCACGGTATTCATTGTGAGGTTTTCGAGACCTGTGCAAATAACCCCAGCCACGATCCAGAGCTGAAACTGGACCTCGAAAAGTTAATCGCCTGGTCGAGTGCATCACTCAAGGACGATGCGCTACGCCAGTCCTTTGTGGCTGCCCAGATCGCGTCGCTACCAGCCAAACGCAGCGAGGCGATGACCATCATCATGACCTACAGCGGCACCACCGCCGCCAGCGCCGGACTTAACCCGGTGCCGATGTCGGACGCGTTACTCATTGTGCCTCAGCAGATGGCGATGGCGGCATCGCTGGCCAAGCTCTACGGGTTTGGCTCGATGGGTGAAATGGCCGTCAGCCTGCTCAAGGGCCAGATCCTCAGCCTGGTGGGGCGTCAGTTGGCAGCCAGCCTGACCAAGATGATCCCCGTGCTTGGGCAGATCATTAACGCCGCTGTTGCCGGGGCGATCACCGGAGCGCTGGGCTTGGCCCTGGTCGAGGTCTATGAACGCGCCGTGGACGGCTACCTGAAGACAGGCAAGTCACCGGACTGGGCTCGCCTCTTTTCTAACGAGCAGTTCATGCAGGCGTTCAAGATTGCGCTGGGGAAATGGGGCAATCAAAAAGCTTGAAGCCACTTGGCGCACTCTGAAGGCCGTGGCGAGAGACAGATCTGTTTCTAGGCAGGCCTTCATCCCCCTTCAGCGGTTCAGGGTTTAGAGAGACATGGATCAGTTCGCGATCAACATCATCGTGCTGGGTAAAAGCGGCGTCGGCAAAAGCAGCTTCTGCAACTATCTTTTTGACCAGGTGGGTTTGTTTGAGACGGGAAGTGGCAAGCCCGTCACCTCCTGGGAGAAAAATTTTCAGTCGCACACCTTCGAGCACCAGGGGCACCTGTTGAATGTGTTCGACAGCGTTGGCCTGGAAGCTGACAACTATGAGCGATGGCTCCAACAGTTCGACCGTTTCATGCAGCAACATCGTGCGCGCCCGATGGAACCGGAAACCTGGATTCATGGTGCCTTCTATGTGATCAACGCCAGCTCCGCACGGCTGGAACCGGTGGATGTGAATCTGATCAAACGGCTCGGACTGGATGCCAGGATTCCCCTGCAAGTCATCCTGACCAATGCCGACGTTGCGGGCGATAAGGTCGAGGCCCTCGAGCGAGAAATTCACCAACTATGCCCGGGTGTATCGGTGACGCCGCTGTGTTCGGTATCGGTACGTAGGCGTGGTGGTCAGTCGACGCAAGCCTTTGGTCGCGATGAAGTGCTTTCGCTCTACCTGGAACAGTCGCATGCCTTTCTCAGCAAGCGTCTGGCTGCGATGAGCTGCTTGAACTTCAAAGGTGTGCTTCGCCAAATGCGCGATACGGTCGTTGCCAAGATCGAAAAGGCAGACCTCAGCATCTTTAGAATCGCGGACCTCGATCTGGATACGGAAATCGAGTTGCCCGATTTTGATGAGGTGTTTTCCGATCTGAAAGGCTTCGATGACTACCTCTCATCCTTTGGTTTCATGGGGGACTGGGAGACCAGCGATGAGCTGGAAAACGCAGTGACCCGTGTGTTTGACGACTTCCAGCGAGAGATGGAGGGCCGCTTCAAAGAGATCGAAGACGGGTTCGAGTCCGATAGCCTCCTGCGCAAGGTGGGCGCGCTCTATGAGGCGGCAAAAATCATCCTGACGTTGAAATCGACCATGATTGAATGGCTGGATGACGGTTTTGGCCGTGTCCACGCAGAACTCGACAGGCTCTTCGTCAAATATGCCGAGGACGACAACTTCTTCGCCAGTCATCTAACGGGACGCGTCTTCATCAGGCCCAAACTGTTCGGCATTTTCTAAGCACGGGCTGCATCAGCGCTATTTAAGGAAGAGCATTAACCATGGGCTTCGATTCGATTTATGCGGTGCTGCCAGACCACGCGGCCGAGATAAGCCGCTTGCAGTACTTGTTGGCTGACGCACGGCTGCCGGTGGTTTCGGTGATCGGCAAATACAACCATGGCAAGAGCTCCTTGCTCAACGCCCTCGTGGCGCGCGAGCAGTTCGCCGTGTCGGATGCTCGGGAAACCACCGTGTTGAGCTACGTCGAGCCTGAACGCCTGAGTTGAACCTGTCTTCTTATCGTGACGCCGCTCATGCTGGGCGGCTGCTTTTTTTTGCAAAGGAATGACGCTGCATGAATCGAATGTTTGTAAGCCCTTGGTTGTCGGTATCCCCCAACGGCCCGGTGACCTGTGCTCACCCCCGCGCACATGACTATGTTCATTTACGCCAAGGCGAAATGGATGGTGCCTGTGGACCTTACTGCGTGGCGATGACCTTGATCGCATTGGGCGTTATGTCCCGCGAGCAGGCTCAATCACTCGACAGTTACGATGGCCGAACCCGACTGGGTCGCTTTCGCGAAAGCCTACTGGCCTTCGGCGCTCTGGTGTCGGAAGGCACCGACGATTTCGATGTGAGCTGGCTGGTTGATGTGTTCAAGCACGCCGGGGTTGTGACCGAAGTGCTGGATGCAGCGCCGCGACGACAGACGACCATCCGCAATATTGCCGACGCCGTCGACAACCGCAAAATCCCGATCGTCTGTGTCGATTGGGACGACGGCCTGGCGGCGCATTGGCTGCTGGTTATCGGCTATCAGGGTTACCAGGCAAACGATGACGATGAATTACAAATCACCCACCTGCTGTGCCTCGACCCCACCAGTGACGCCCCACGGGTGTCACTCTGGAATGCAGTGATCGAAGTCTTCACCGAGGAGGGTAAATCGGTGAACGAAGGTCGTTACTACTGCCAGCACTGGGGCCCCAACGCCGCGCCGACGGCCTGCCGAATTGCTCAGAGTGTTTTGGTGGGGCTCGATAAAAAAGCCGAGTCCAACTATTTCTACTGAGTAAAGTGCGGGCGCCGCACCGTCCATCGCAGCACCTAACGAAGCAAGCCTGCTTTTTCAAGCAGGCTTATCGTTGACGGCAGTTTTCTTACTTCTGCTGCGCCGTCAGCGCCGCATAACCATTCATCAAGTTGCGATAGTTCGGAATACGCTGGGACAACAGATTGCCCAGGCCTTCGATATCGTTGCGCCAGTCGCGATGCAGCTCACACGCCACCGAAAACCAGTTCATCATCTGCGCACCGGCCTGCGTCATCCGGCTCCACGCGGCCTGCTGCACCGTGGTATTGAAGGTGCCCGAAGCATCCGTCACCACAAATACATCAAACCCCTCCGCCAGCGCCGACAACGTCGGGAACGCCACGCACACATCCGTCACCACACCGGCAATGATGATCTGCTTACGCCCGGTGGCCTTGATCGCCTTGACGAAGTCTTCGTTGTCCCACGCATTGATCTGGCCAGGGCGAGCGATGTACGGCGCGTCCGGGAACATCTCCTTCAACTCCGGCACCAGCGGGCCGTTAGGGCCTTGCTCGAAGCTGGTGGTGAGGATCGTCGGCAGGTTGAAGAACTTGGCCAGGTCCGCCAGGGCCAGCACGTTGTTCTTGAACTCGTTGGGCGAGAAGTCCTGCACCAGGGAGATCAGACCGGTCTGGTGGTCGACCAGCAGGACTACGGCGTCGTCTTTGTTCAAGCGGTTGTAGGTTGGCGTGCTCATGGTTGAATCCTTTTTTGTTTAAGTGGGTTGGGCGTTGCGTTCAACATGGGCACAGATTAATGGGCGGGACGTGGGGGATAAATCGGCTGGGAGGCGTCTTACTGTCAACTTAGAAGGGACAATTGGTTGAGCTACCCGCAGTATCGGTCCTTTTCACTTGCGGGATGTTTCCTAGAGAACTCCAGGAGCGGTATGAGGGTGTTCTTCAAAAGAGCGGACGTCAGTGCTCTGCGTGATTAACGGTGTTCTATTCGAGCTCCACCTTTTTCAGGTGAAACCAGGCAGTACTCACCTTCATCACAATGACCCCCAACAGCAGCAAGCCGGTGAGCGTCATGGCGAGCCCTTGCAGCAAGATGTTTGCCGGTACCTTATCGGCCACGACGCCTGTCAGCATGACCGAAACAAGAAAGGCCGCGCCTGTGCCGGTATCCAGCAATGCAATCACACGGGCATAGAAATCCCCAGCAACCTGCTGATAGATGCGCAACAGGCTCAGGGTAATGACCAGCCCCTCCGCCAGCCCCGTCACAGCCACCAACGGCAATGCCAAACCGAGGCTGTCGACTTTCGATACAACCCAGATAGAGGCACATATCAGGGTCAGACTGATCAACATCCATGCGCCATATTGCTGCCCGACACGGGGCCATGACGACAAAGCAAGTCCAGCCAGCATGCCGACACCATAGGCGCCGAACAGCAACCCGACATCGGCCGGTGGACGCTCCAGCACCTGGACCACATAGACAAGCGCAAGAATCTCAAAACTGCCAAGGGCCAGCATCACCAGCATACTGGCCGTCATGGGCAGTATCAGGCGGGCTCCATAGCGTGAAACCGCCGTGCGCAAATCGCGCCAGATACCTACTTCATCGGCCTGCTCCCGCTTGACATGGGACGAGGGCAACAACACACACAAGACACTGGCGATGAGCAGCAGCACGCCAATTACCACAACCGCCAGCACATGCCCGTAGTGGCTGGCCAGCATGCCAGCCAACAGCGTACCGATGGCCATCCCTGACATGCGCGCGGCCATGATGATGGCGTTGGCAGCGGGTAGCCTATCTGCCGAAACCAGGCTGGGTAACAAGGCACTGGCACCCGGCACGAAGAACCGGTTGCATGTCGCCGCCAGGGCAGCAATGGCAAGGATCGGGATAAGCTGCCCACGCATCGCCGGCAGCAAGAGTGCCAGGATGATGAACAGACGCGCCACACAGGCCCAGACCAGTACCCGTTTGAGATCGGTGCGATCGGCCACTGCACCGGCCCATGCGCCGAACAGCAGCATCGGGATCAACTCGCATATGACCAGCAACATGATGTTGAACGCCGACTGGGTCAGATCGAATACCACGATCTGCAGCAGTACGATCAGCATCCAATCCGCCACCGAAATCACCCATTGCAGACCGGTCAAGAGCAAAAGACCGGCGCCATGTTTGTGTAGCAGCCGCTTCACCGCTGGTCTTCCACGGTCAGGTTTTCCTGCGCGAGCTTGTCCTGGTCGTGCTTGAGCACAAATCGATGCAGGATCATGCGAAGCAGTCGTCCGAGCCACTTGGGATTGGCTTGCATCCAGGCGTAACAGGCTTGCAGGCGACAGCCCATTTCGACTTTGCCCTGCTCGTTGGAAATACCAAAGTTAATGCTGCGCAGTCCTTTGCCGATGGCGTGGCGAACGATGTGGTAGCCCATTGCGCGGTGGATGGACAGGCGACTCGTTGCCTCCAGATCCACGCCGCAATAGGTGGATTCCAGATGGTCGCCCAGAACAAAACAGAGGTCGAACGCATCAATGCGTCCTTCCTTGCGCAGCAGCAACCACACCGCATGGTCGAGCTGGCTCATTTGCAGAAAGAAATCTTCGGTGACCATGATCTGGTCAGGCGAGTGATGTTTGCGATACAGCTGTAACCATAAGGCGTGCAAGCGCTGCGCTTCATCAGTCGACAGTGCCTGACCCTCGCGAATGTCGAGACAGTAGCCTGCCTTTTCAAGCGACCGCAGATCACGGCGTATGCTTTTGCGCTTGGGGTGCTGCTCCAGATACTGCTCAAAGTCTGTCCAGGGCAGCTCCAAATGCGCGCAGCTGTAGAGCTTGTCGAGCGCCTGCTTGTGGAGGTAGTCGGCTGTCGGAAAATCCCGCCCGACGAACAGTCGGACGCCGCGCTTGATTGACGCCCGCTCCAGCGCAGCCACCAGACCATATCGCAGGCTTATGGAATTCGCAGTCACCGCTAACATCAGCGGCAACCCCGTATTGACCGGCGTTCCCAGGGTTGTGACGCGCAATGACATCCCATATGGCAGATGAATCCGCCATAGGGTGGCTACAGCAGCGCCGACCAGTTCACCGTTTGAAATGGCCAGCGCATAAAGGTACTGGCATTCCAGGCCGCTGGCCTCCAGGGCAGCCATATACTCATGGCTGCAAAACTGATGAGGCTTGCACAGTTGATTCCAGGACGTTCGGTCAATCGTCGCAATCGAGTCCTTGATTTCAATATGTTCCGCCGCCCAAGTGGTGTCATTTGTGCTGGCCGGCAAGCCGACCCGCACCACCTGTTCCATGCGTGTCATATGCGACTTCCTGACCTAGTTCGCTGCCGCTAGCAGGCTCTCGCCCAATCGACTGGATGAATCATCGCAACCGAGCAGATTTTCCAGGCTTTGGGCAAACCTCTCGATTTCCGCGTCGGTGTGGTGCCGGTGCAGGATCAGCCGTATCAGTGCCTGATTGGGCTTGACCGCCGGATAGCGGAAGATCGGCACGCAGAAGCCTTGTTGCTCCAACTGCTCCCGAACTTGCTCGGCCTTGCTGTCCTTGCCGATCAACACGGAGGTGATGTAAGACGGTGTGCTATTGAGCTGCAGGCCACCGTCAAGCAATCGCAGGCGAAACGCCAGGCTTCTGCGCAGGAAGTCATCCATGATGGAAGGGTCGCGCTTGAGGCGCTCGATGATGGATGCCGCTGCGTCTGCCGTTGGCGGTTGAATGGCGGCTGTGAAGATCGACGTTCCACTCAGTACTTCAAAGGCGTCGATGTACTCCGCGTTGGCGCTGATCGCGCCGCCTTCCAGGCCTACTGATTTCGATAATGAGATCATGATGAAATCGGCGCGGCGAAGGTGCTGGAACTCTTCGTAGAAATTGCGCTGCGGCTCGCCATACACCATGAAACCATTGGCGTCGTCGATATAACTCAGGGCATTGAATCGTTCACACAGATCCAGGATCGTACCGATAGGCGCCACGCTCCCGTCGGAGGAGTAGACACTTTCGAAAACCACAATGGCCTTTCGATCTCCGATATTTTGCAGAACACGCTCAAGGTCGGCCACATCGTTATGCTTGAACGACAGCAGCGATTCGCCGTACTTAAGGTGCGCGGCGGCTTTCCAGAGACTCCAGTGGCAATCACGGTCAAAGATCAGCACGGCATCGCGGTTGTCAATGCCGCTGCTGGGGGAGAAATTGAACTTCGCTGTCATGGCATTGATGAAGCCAAGGTTGGCTAGCATGCCTGAGGCAAACGTGAGTGTTTTGTCTTTGCCATGATGCTCGCTGAGCAACGTTTCCAATCGGAAATGTGGCTCGCAGACACCCTGCGTCGCCCGCGACCCGCCGGTGGAAAGCCCATAGCGCTTGACCGACTCACAGAACGCATCGAGCACTTGCGGGTCCTGTTGCCAGCCGAGGTAGTTGATCCCCGAAAAATTCACATACGGCAGGCCATTGCGCGTGATGCGCGAACCAGACATTCCTTCCATCAGGACCGGCTCGCGCAGGAACCCTTCTGACACCGACGACTCAACGAAGCGCTGAAAACCCCAGCGATCCACATTTGGTGATATTTCCATATGTCCCTCCTCCATTCATCCTGATTGCCAACACTTGATAGAACTTGACAAATTGCAAAAAATAAGCTTGTCGATTTTGTTTCAAGTGGTAGCGTTTAGTCGTCTCAACGATTTACGGCCGCATTCAGAAGCGCAATTATCGTTGCACCGAAATATCAAGTAACGATCAACAAGCCATCAAGATCGCATGAAGGAGTGACCTGTGAGTTTAGGACGAGTACTGATCGTCGAGGATGATTTCGATGGGGCTGAAGTACTGGAGGCCTATCTTGGCCGGGATGGATTCCAGACGCGACATGCAGCAGATGGCCATAAAGCCTTGGACTACCACGCGCGTTGGCGGCCGGATCTGGTGCTGCTGGACATCATGTTGCCGGGACTCAGCGGCAACGAGGTTTTGACTGCCATTCGCCAACACTCAGCGACCCCAGTCATTATGGTGACCGCTGTTGGGCACGAACCCAGCCGCATCAACTCCCTGCTGTACGGTGCTGATGACTATGTGGTCAAACCCTACAACCCAGGGGAAGTGGTTGCTCGCGTGCATGCGGTGCTGCGGCGTTGGCGTGGGGGTGGCCAGGGTCAGTCGACCTTGCTACGGCATAATCACTTGGTCATTGATTTGAATGCGGCACTGGCGACCATTGAAATCAATGGCACCAATCAACCCCTGGAGTTGACGCGCACCGAGTTCAATCTACTGTCCATGATGATGGCCGCGCCATCGCGCATGTACACACGTGCCGAGCTGCTCGCCAACTGTCTGCCCGAAAGTGATGCGATGGAGCGAGTGGTCGATGCCCACCTGTACAACCTGCGACGCAAGCTGGAGCGAGTAGGCATTCACGATGTCGTTCTGACGGTGCGGGGGCTGGGGTATCGCTTCAGCAATCCGGCATGAGCACGGCAAAGAACGGACTCTCCCGCCAACTCTGGTACTGGATCAGCCTGCGCATGATCGGCCTGGCACTGGCGGCCATGCTGGTGGTGGGGGCTGGCATGTGGTTACGCTTCTTCTCGTGGGAAACCAAACTGCGAAACGCACTGCCCGAGGCCGTGCGCCAGGAACTCAAGGTCCTGGAAGTCGACCATGCCGCCAATGCCGAGCGCCTGCGTGAAATCTATGGGCAATACCTCTATGGCGATTACTTCACGCCAGAGGTCCTCCGGGCGGATCTGCTGTGGTTCAGCGGGCTGGCGCTGATTGCGCTCCCCCTGATTATCGGCGGCGGCATCTGGGTCTCGTTGCGCCTGTCGCGCCAACTCAGCGCCGTTGCGATCTCGGCAATGCACATCGCTGGCGGAGACTTCCGGTCACGAGCAGGCAACGTGCGCGATGCCCCCGCAGCGCTGTATAGCCTGATGGCCGATTTCAACCACATGGCTGAGCGCCTGGAGCGGCAGGAGCGGGAATTACAGGCATCCAGCGCCGCCATCGCCCACGAGCTGCGCACGCCCCTCACCGCTGCCAAGGGGCGGCTACAGGGTCTGATCGATGGCGTATTCGAGGCCTCGCCGCAACAGTTGGTCATGATCATGCGACAGCTTGATCAGCTCAATCGGCTCATTGATGATCTGTACTTATTGTCGCTGGCCACAGCCGACCAGTTGCAGCTGATGCCCTCAAGCTTTGCACTCAAGTCCCTGATGGAAGAGCGAGTGGCTTGGGCGGCACCACGCTTGCAACAGCAACCGGTGAACATCGTCCTCGACTGTCCGGACGGTTTGATGTTGATCGCCGATCGCGACCGCTTAGGCCAGGTACTGTCGATCCTGCTCGACAATGCCCTGTGCTACGCAGCATCCGGGGGGTATCTGGCGCTGCGGGCCAGCAAGCGGCAAGACCGGGTGCTGCTCGACGTCGAGGATGCTGGCCCGGGCTTCGCACCGGAGCATATCGAGCGCTCGTGCGACCGTTTCTGGCGTGCCGAACATTCGCGCTCTCGCCATGCAGGCGGCAGCGGGCTGGGGCTGTCGGTGGCAGTCGCTATCTGCCAAGCCCATAGTGGCAAGTTGAGTGTCCATAATCGTGCCGAGGGCGGCGGTCGCATCCATATCGAGTTGCCAGGCTGACTCAAGGCGAAGGCTGCGCCAGCCTGAAAGCGGGCGCAGGCAAAACCTGGTCCGTTGTCCTTGACGAAGTCTTCACCGTTTCTTGGCGCGACCTTGAATCGAAGGCGGCTCACTACCGGGGTACTGAACCTCAAAGGATGAACCGCCATGAGCAAGCCCGTTTCTCGATACAAACACAAGCAACACATGACCAGCGCTGTCTCGGTTTTCATTACCGGCAGCCTCTGCTTGCTGATGCCGCTGAAAAGCCAGGCCCAGCAGCAAGTCGCTGACGTATCCACCCGCTTGTTTGGCGAAAAAACCGAGGTCACGGTGGGACTGGGTGCCGCCTATACCCCTCGCTATCTGGGCGCAAAACAATCGCGAGCCATGCTGGTGCCGACACTGAGTATTTATCGCGGCATTTTCTTTGCTGATTCCATGCGCGGCCTTGGCGCGGAATACCTGACTCAGAGCGGGTTTTACTCCAGCGTGGCAATCGGCTACGACTTTGGCCGTACTGATGAAGACAGCGTTTGGCGCCCGGGCTCCAAGCGACTCCAGGGGATGGGTGAAGTCACAGGCGCGACCACTGCCACGTTTCAGCTGGCACAGGATCTGACCTCCTGGCTGTCGATCAAGGGTGAAGCAGAGCTGCGCGTTGCTGGTTATAAGCGTGGTAATCGTTACCGGTTGGGCCTGGAAAGCACCGTACTGAAAACGGCAGGTGATGTGATTACCCTTGGCATGAACGTGCATGCCGGGGATAAGCGCTACAACCGCACCTACTTCGGGGTGAGCGATGCCCAGGCCCAGGCTTCCCGGTTCTCTCGTTTCGATGCCGACTCCGGCGTCTATGCCTACTCGTTGTCAGCGGACTGGCAACATAAATTCAATCAGCATTGGGCGATGTTGGTCGGGTTGAATGTCATGGAGTTCCGCGAAGAGGCGAACAAAAGTCCTGTGGTGGAAGAAAAAACCGGCGTCACCAGTTTTGCCTCATTGCACTATTCATTCTGAGGCGAATAGACATCCACCGTGCGCTTACGTAGACAGCTCATCCCGGCGCGGAGGCCAGGGTGCCGGAAACTGATTTGGTTGGCCTGCACCGTGGCGGCAGTCTTGTTATTGGTGGCGGGCGCTTGGCTGCTCATGAGCGAGCCGCCCATTTCAGTGCTGACGACACCGCTACAGCCTCCAAAATAATCTCAGACGCTCAAGGCAAGGTTGCGCCGTGGGCGTCTGTTCCGCAGACCGGTATTTGGCCGCACTTGATGAAATCTTGATTAAACCTTGAAAGACGATTGACGCGTGAAGAGCACACTTCCCTCCATGCCTCCTCTGGATCGGAAACTTCACGCCATGTCACGACAGTGCAATGCAGCATTTGTGGTGGTGCTGCTATCAGGCTGCACTACGCTAATACCGCCGTATACAACCCCCGACAACAGCACCTTGCCTGCGCATTACCAGCAAGGGAGCGGTAAAAAATCCGAGGATGCCGCACTAACCTTGGCGGCCGATAAAACCTGGCAGAGCTATTTTCCCGATCCTCATCTACAGGCTTTGATCCGCCAGGCGCTGCTTCACAACCACGACCTGCGCAGTGCCGCTTTGCGGGTTCGGCAAGCACAGGCGGCCTACCGCATCGAGCGCAGCGCCCTGACGCCCACGGTTGCCCTGGGAGTCGATGCGAAACGCTCGCGCACGCCTGCAGATCTGACGGAAATCGGTCAGACCTCGACGGGCAACGAATTCAAGGCAGGTGTGGGTATCAGCAGTTGGGAGATCGACTTCTGGGGACGTATCACCAGCCTGAACGAAGAAGCCTTGCAGCAATTCCTGGCGACCCAGGCCGGGCATCAGGCAGTGACGATCAGCCTGGTGGCGCAGGTGGCCGACGCCTGGATTAGCCTTCGCGAGCTGGATAAGCGCCTGCACCTGGCTAATGTCGCTCAGGCCAACCAGAGCGAATCGCTGCGCATCTTCACACGTCGGTTCGAGATGGGGTCAGTGACCAAGCTGGAACTGACCCAGGTGCAGACGCTGCTGACCCAGGCCGAGGCATTGACGCTGCAACTGCAACAGCAACGTGACCTGCAACACAATGCCGTGAATCTGCTGGTCGGACAGGTTGACCTCGTCGATGCCAACTACAGGCCTGTCGCCGATCAGACCCTGGTCCAGCCCCTGGATGCCGGCCTGCCATCCGACCTGCTGATCAACCGCCCGGACATCGTCGCAGCAGAGCATCGCCTGCGTGCCGCCAACGCCCATATCGGTGCGGCCCGCGCGGCCTTCTTCCCGCGCATTAGCTTGACCGCTTTCGGCGGCCTGGCCAGCGCAGAACTGAGTGACTTATTCAGCGCAAGCAGCCGTGCCTGGAACTTCGCGCCAAGCCTGTCGTTGCCGGTCTTCGATGGCGGACTGAACCAGGCCAACCTGGATTTGGCGAATGTGCGCAAACACCTTGCCGTCGTTGAGTACGAGCAAACCATCCAGAGCGCCTTTCGCGACGTAGCGGATGCCCTGGCCAACCAGCACTGGCTGCAACAGCAACTATCAGTGCAGCAGCAAGCCGTCGAGATCCAGGAGGAACGCAGTCGGCTGGCGCTCCTGAGCCATGACCGTGGCCGCTCCAGTTTCCTGGAGGTGCTTGACGCCGAACGTGATCGTCTGCAGGCCCAGCAACAAGAGGTACAAGCGCAACACGCACTGCTACGCAACCGGGTGGCGCTGTATGCCGCACTGGGTGGCGGCTCACGGCATGTGCCGAACGCCCCGTTACTCGACCAGCCGTCATCCACCCTGTTTTCAGATATCGCAGAGGAATAACCCAGCCATGAGCGCCTCCATCAAGAAGAAAATCACCGCAGTTGCCATCGTGGCGGCCATTGCCGGTGCGACCTGGATCGGCTGGGACTGGTTCGATCAACGTGCTGTGCCGGACGGTCTGATGGTCAGCAATGGACGCATTGAAGCCACGGAGGTGGACGTGGCCGCCAAATTTAGTGGGCGCGTCGCGCAGATCCTGGCCGATGAAGGTGACGAGGTGCAGGCTGGGCAGGTGTTGGCACACATGCATATCGATTCGCTGCTGGCCCAGATGCGCGAGGCCCAGGCGCAATTGCAACGGGCAGAACATGCCGTGAAGGCCACTCAGGCGCAGGTGAGCATGCGCCGCAGCGAGCAGGCCGCCGCCGAGGCTGTCGTGGTTCAGCGCCATACGGAACTGAATGCCGCCCAGCGTCGACTGGTACGCACCGAGGTATTGGTCAAGGACGGCGCCACAACAGGCCAGGAGTTGGACGATGACCGCGCCAGAGTGGCGAATACCGGCGCCGCGCTCAATGCCGCGCGCGCGCAGGCTAACGCCGCCAGATCGGCCATCGAAGCCAGCGATGCCGAAGTCACCGGCGCAACATCGACCGTCGCGGCAGCGCAGGCCACGGTCGAGCGCATCCAGTCCGAGTTGGACGACAGCACTCTCAAGGCCCCGCGCAGTGGCCGCGTGCAGTATCGCCTGGCCCAGCCCGGCGAAATGCTCAGCGATGGCGGCAAGGTGCTTAACCTGATCGACCTGTCAGATGTCTACATGAGCTTCTTCTTGCCCACCGAAGCCGCCGGGCAAGTGGCCCTGGGCAGTGAAGTGCGCGTCGTGCTGGACACCGCGCCGCACTTGCCGATACCCGCCACGGTCACCTTTGTCTCGCGCCAGGCCCAGTTCACCCCCAAATTCGTGGAGACTGCCAATGAGCGGCAGAAGCTGATGTTCCGGGTCAAGGCTCGGATCGACAAAGCATTGCTGAGCAAGTACCAGGATTATGTAAAGTCCGGCCTGCCCGGCGTTGCCTGGATCAGGACCGATCCACAGGCCCAATGGCCTGAAGCCTTGCAGCTTAGGGACTTGCCATGAACAGCCTCGCTGAGCCCGTGGTTCGCCTGCGGGACGTAAGCCTGCACTACGGCAAGACCCAGGCGCTGTCGGGCATCACCCAGGACATCCCTGGCGGTTGCATGGTAGGGCTGATCGGCCCGGATGGCGTAGGGAAGTCCAGTCTGCTGTCGTTGCTCTCCGGCGCGCGTCGGGTACAGCAAGGCACAGTAGAGGTGCTGGGCGCCGACATCGCCAGCAAGGCCCACCGCGACCAGATCTGCCCGCGTATTGCCTACATGCCCCAAGGCCTGGGCAAGAACCTGTACCCCACACTGTCAGTGGAAGAAAACCTGCAGTTCATCGCACGGTTGTTCAGTCAAAACGCCAGCGAACGGCGCCGACGCATCGACGATTTGACCCGTAGCACCGGCATGTATCCATTTCTTGCGCGACCCGCCGGGAAGCTTTCGGGAGGCATGAAGCAGAAACTGAGCCTGTGCTGCGCTCTGATCCATGATCCCGACCTGCTGATCCTCGACGAACCCACTACGGGTGTCGATCCGCTGGCGCGCGCGCAGTTCTGGGAACTGATCGCCCGTATCCGTCGCCAGCGAGTCGGCATGAGCGTGATCGTCGCCACCGCCTACATGGATGAAGCTCAAGGCTTTGACTGGCTGGCAGTCATGGATGAAGGTCGGGTGCGGGCCACCGGCACGCCTGCCGAACTGCTCGCACGCACCCATTGCGATTCGTTGGAATCGGCCTTCATCAGTTTGCTGCCGGACGAGAAAAAGCAAGACCATGAGCCCGTGGTCATTCCTCCCTTGCAGACCGACCCGGATGATATCGCCATCCAAGCCCAGGGGCTGACAATGCGCTTTGGCGACTTCACGGCTGTGGATCACGTGAGCTTTCGCATCCGTCGCGGAGAAATCTTCGGGTTTCTCGGCTCCAACGGCTGCGGCAAGAGCACTACGATGAAAATGCTCACCGGCCTGCTACCCGCCAGCGAAGGCCGTGCCTGGCTGTTCGGCAAGGAGATCGACTCTCACGACCTTGCCACACGCAGTCGCGTAGGCTACATGTCGCAATCGTTCTCGCTCTATAACGAATTGACGGTAAAGCAGAACCTGGTCCTGCATGCCAAACTATTCCATGTGCCCGCCACAGAGATCGACGCTCGCGTGCAGCAAATGGCCGGGCGTTTTGAATTGCTGGACGTCATGGATAGCCTGCCGCCTAGCATCCCCATGGGCATGCGCCAGCGCCTATCGCTGGCCGTGGCGATGGTTCACAAGCCCGAACTGCTTATTCTGGACGAGCCGACTTCGGGCGTCGATCCGGTGGCGCGCGACAAGTTCTGGCGCTTGTTGGTGCAACTGTCGCGGCGCGACCATGTGACCATCTTCATCTCCACCCACTTCATGAACGAGGCCGAGCGCTGCGACCGCATGTCGATGATGCATGCGGGCAAGGTGCTCGACAGTGATGCGCCAATGCAGTTGGTGGAAAAACGCGGTGCCGCCAGCCTGGAAGAGGCCTTTATCGGTTATCTGATCGAGGCCGATAACAATGCCGCGCATGTGCCGGATGAGAGCGCGCCCACACAGCACGGCACGGCCGCAACAGCAGCCGAACAGGCTCAGTCGTTCAGCCTGCAGCGTCTACTCAGCTACGCCTGGCGCGAGTCGCTGGAACTGCGGCGCGATCCGGTACGCGCCACACTGGCGCTACTGGGATCGCTGCTGCTGATGTTTGTTATCGGCTATGGCATCAGCACTGACGTCAATGACCTGCGCTACGCCGTGCTTGACCGTGATCAGACCGGCCTGAGCCATGACTACACCCTGGCGCTCTCCGGTTCGCCGTATTTTCTTGAGCGCCCGCCGTTGCACAGTTACGCAGAGCTGGACCGACGCATGCAGACCGGCGAACTGAGTCTGGTCATCGAGATCCCGTCCGGCTTTGCCCGCGACGCGACGCTGGGGCACAACGCCCAGGTCGGTGCCTGGATCAACGGCGCCATGCCCAGCCGCGCCGAAACCGTGCAAGGCTATGTGCAGGGCATGCACCTGCTCTGGCTGACGCAAAAATCCCAGCGATTGAACGGCAAAACCTACACCAACCCGGTCGAAGTGCAGACGCGCTTTCGCTACAACCCGGACATCAAGAGCCTGCCCGCCATCGTCCCGGCGGTGGTGCCATTGCTGCTGTTGATGCTGCCGGCGATGCTGACCGCGCTAGCCGTGGTGCGCGAGAAGGAACTGGGCGCGATCATCAACTTCTACGTCACCCCTGTCACCCGCACCGAGTTCCTGCTTGGCAAGCAACTGCCCTATGTGGCGCTGGGAATGCTGAACTTCCTGTTGATGAGCGTGCTGGCGGTGACCGTACTGGACGTGCCCATGAAGGGCAGCTTTGCCACCCTGGCGCTGGCCACCCTGGTGTTTCTGGTGATCTCCACCGGCATGGGGCTGGTCGCATCGGCCGTCACGCGCAGTCAGATCGCCGCGATGTTCGCTGCGCTGATCGGCACGCTGGTGCCTGCCACCCAGTTCGCCGGGCTGACTACACCCGTTTCCTCGTTGGAGGGCATCGGCAAGCTGATCGGCGAAGCCTACCCGGCCACCCACATGTTTCTCATCAGCCGTGGCGTATTCGCGAAGGCTTTGGGGCTGGCTGATCTGCAGCAGTCCTTCATTGCCTTGTTGGTGGCCCTACCGCTGGTGATGGGTCTGGCGATTGCGATGCTGCACAAACAGGAGCGCTGAGATGAAACGCACTTTTTCCAATATCTGGCAACTGGGCGTCAAGGAGCTTCGCAGTCTGTGGCGCGATCCGGTCATGCTGCTGCTGATCGTCTTCAGCTTCACGGCGATGGTCTACACGGCCGCCTCGGCCATTCCAGATACCCTGAACAACGCACCGATCGCCTTCGTCGACGAAGATGATTCGCCCCTGTCGCAGCGCGTCGCCACCGCTTTCTACCCGCCTCAGTTCACGCAACCAGAGCACATCAGTGTTGCCGAGATGGACGCCGGTCTGGACTCCGGCCGCTATACCTTCGTGCTGTACATGCCGCCCAACCTACAGCGCGATGTTCTGGCGGGTCGTCCCGCGCAGGTGCAGCTCAACGTCGATGCCACACGCATGGATCAAGCCTTCAGCGGCAGCGCCTATGTCGAGCAGATCGTTACCGATGAGGTCAAGACCTTCGTGCAGCGTTATCGCGGCAATTCGGCCCCGTCGGTGGAACTGGCGCTGCGCGCACGTTTCAACCCGGCGTTGGACAAGACTTGGTTCAGCAGCCTGCTGCAGATCATCGACAACATCACCATGCTGGCGATCATTTTGACCGGAGCCGCGCTGATCCGCGAACGCGAGCACGGCACTATCGAACACCTGCTGGTGATGCCGGTCACCCCCACGCAGATCATGCTGGCCAAGGTCCTGGCGATGGGCACGGTGGTGCTGGTGGCGGCGGCGTTGTCGTTGCAGTTCGTGGTACGCGGGTTGCTCGCCGTACCCATCGAAGGCTCGATCTGGCTGTTCCTGGTCGGCGCCGCGCTGAGCTTGTTCGCCAACACCGCCCTGGGCATCTATCTGGCCACCGTGGCCCGCAGCATGCCGCAGTTCGGCCTGTTGCTGATGCTGGTGCTGTTGCCGTTGATCCTGCTCTCCGGCGGCGCCACTCCGCGCGAAAGCATGCCCACGCTGGTGCAGTACCTGATGCTGGCCGCACCCACCACCCACTTGGTGCAGTTGGGAGAAGGCGTGCTGTACCGCGGCGCGGGGCTGGACGTGGTGTGGGTTCAACTTCTTGCGCTATTACTCATCGGCAGCGTGCTGTTCGCACTTTCGTTGCAGCGTTTTCGCCGGATGCTTGCGCAGATGGATGGAGGCTGATCCTCGCCCATCACATCGCCGGATGAGGTTAGGTGGCGTTAAACCCCATTGGACAGAGAAATACCTTATGGCCTCTGAATAGAGACGCTATCAGTTGATTTCTCAGAATGGATAGGATTATTTCGGACAATTAAAAAGCCGGCTTGTGGCCGGCTTCTCGGGGACCGCCTCAGCTTGTTTTTGACAAACCTCACCAGCCTTCAAATCGCTCAGCCAACATCGCGTCTGGCTGAATAGTCGGGGCATCCGCGGGAGTTTTTCCGCATCGCCTGGCAGGGTGAATGGCCTAAAACCAGCCCCTGCCAAATGTGCGGCGCATGATACCCATATTCACCTCAGTTGCCCACCTCCGTATCCGATTTAGAGCCTTCCCAGCCCAGCAGGTGTTCATCCAGCGGCACGGGTGGGCGGCGGTTGTTGAGGGTGGACCACCAGAACACCCAGCCGACGATCTGGAAGTTCTGTTCGAAGCGTTGATCGAAGGTCAGGTATTCGTCGGGGTGTTCGCCGGCGTTGTGGCTGCGCATGCGCAGGCCGCCGCCGGGGCGGTTGTAGAGGTATTTGATGCGCAGCATGTCGTCGTGTTCGACGGCGTAGATTTCGCCGTCGATGATTTGAGTGCGGCCGCGGTCGATGGCGAGCGTGGCGCCTTGTTGGATGATGTCGACCATGCTGTTATCGACCATGTAGGCGCCGAGGGCGCGGTCGGGGTTTACGTTTAAGGTCTCGAGGGTGTGACGGGAGAGGCGGATGCGTTCGGTTGAGGTGAAGGACGGATGGAGGGTGATCTCCACATCGATTGTTTCCGGGGAACGGGCGGGGCCTGTGAGGTATTTGCCGCTTTCTTCGCGGGTGGGCAATGCTTTCCTTGCATCTTGAGCGTCCAACAGGAAGTTGGCCGGTGGGTGTTTAGGGCCTACACCGGCGTGCAGCCAGCGGCTGGAGACGCACAACAGTTCTGCGATTTCGTTGAGTCGGCCCATGGGAACACCGCGTTTGAACCAGTTGTTCACGTGCTGAGGCGTGACGCCGCGGTTCTTGGCGAAGTCGGAAGCGGAAAGATGAACTTCCCGTAATAGCGCTTTTAAGCGATCACCTGATGTATTCATAAACGCTGAGTTTACTGGCCGGGAAAATAGATCAAATAAACTATGCGTTCAATTGCCGGTGTAGGTTTTTACTTAGTTGTAGCCTGATCTTTCGTTGGCGCTGCTTAGTTCAACATAGAGTGTTAATAATTGAACTTGGTGTTTAAATTTTTCCATAAAAAAAGCCCCGAATGATCGGGGCTTTTTTGATTGCCGGGGCAATGAGGAGTCGGTATCAGCCTTTGTAGGCGGCGACCGACTTCATGATCTCGGCGCGGGCGGCATCTGCGTTGCCCCAGCCGTCGATCTTCACCCATTTGCCTTTTTCGAGGTCTTTGTAGTTCTCGAAGAAGTGCTTGATCTGTTCCAGCAGCAGTGGCGGCAGATCGGTGTATTCCTTCACGTCCACGTACAGCTGGGACAGCTTGTCGTGGGGCACTGCGATGACTTTGGCATCGCCGCCGCCGTCGTCGGTCATGTTCAGGATGCCGACTGGACGCGCGCGGATAACCGAGCCTGGAGTAACCGGGTAAGGGGTTACGACCAGCACGTCGAGGGGGTCGCCGTCGTCAGCCAGGGTGTTGGGGATGAAACCGTAGTTGGCCGGGTAGAACATCGGGGTGGCCATGAACCGGTCAACGAACAGGCAGTCGCTGTCTTTGTCGATTTCGTATTTGATCGGCGCGTGGTTGGCCGGAATCTCGATGGCGACGTAGATGTCGTTCGGCAGGTCTTTGCCAGCCGGAATCTTGCTGTAGCTCATTGGGCGTTGCCCCCGTAGTTGGCCATGTACATGGCCGGATTGGCCTAAAAGTGGCGGCGATTATAGGCATATTCTGACGCCGATGCCATGCACCAGACGTCGTACAGTCATTCGTCTTGTGGCTGATAACGCGGGTCGTGCGCTTGCAGCTGCGCGAGGCGGGCCAGAGGGTCCTGGCGGTAAAAATGACTGAGTTGGGCGTACACCTGTGGATAACTTTCCACCAATAAATCTGGCGCGCTGAAAAAATATTCGCTGGTGACCGCGAAAAATTCCGCCGGGTTTTCGGCGGCGTAGGGGTCGATGGCGGTTTCGGCGTCGGGGTTGGCGTCCAACTGGCGGTTAAGCTCATCGTAGGCGCCTTGCATCACGCGGGCCCAGTCTTGCACGCGCATGTCGTGGTGCAGGGGCGGCAGGCCGTTGGCGTCGCCGTTGAGCATGTCGAGCTTGTGCGCCAGTTCGTGGATCACCAGGTTGTAGCCTTCCCAGTTGCCGCTGGCCAGCACGCCGGGCCAGGCGAGGATCACCGGGCCTTGTTGCCAGGCTTCGCCGCTGTGCTCGCCGTCCCACTCGTGCTCGACGCCACTGGCGTCGCGATGACGTTGCGGGCTAAGGAAGTCGTCGGGGTACAGCACGATCTCGTGGAAGCCCTGATACCAGTCGAGGTCGCCGAGGTTCATCAGTGGCAGTTGCGCCTGGGCGGCGAGCAGCAGGCGTTGTTCCTGGTGCAGCTCGACGCCGGGCAGGGCGGTGAGGTGTTTTTCGGCGAGAAACACCACGCAGGCTTCGCGCAACCACTGGTCTTGCTCGGCGCTGATGCCGTCGAGGAAGGTCAGGTGCTCGCGCACCCGCTGCCAGGTGTCATCGGCAATCGGGTGCCTGGCCAACAGGCGCCGGCGACGCCAGGCGCTGAGGGACCACATCGCAGGTTACTGCGACTTGGCTTCGGAAGACGTGCGACCAAAGCGGCTGCGGAACACGCTGATGATCATCGGCACCAGCGACAGCAGGATGATGAACACCACCAGCAGCGAGAGGTTTTTCTTGATGAACGGCACGTTGCCGAAGAAGTAGCCCAGGGTTACCAGGCCGCCGACCCAGAAGACGGTGCCCAGCACGCTGAAGCCGAAGAAGCGCGGGTAGGGCATTTTCGCGATACCGGCGACGAACGGCGCAAAGGTGCGCAGGATCGGCAGGAAGCGCGCCAGGGTCACGGTTTTGCCGCCGTGCTTGTCGTAGAAGTCGTGGGTTTTTTGCAGGTAGTCGCGGCGGAAGATTTTCGAGTTCGGGTTGCTGAACAGGCGTTCGCCGGCTGTTCGCCCGATCACGTAGTTGGTGCTGTCGCCGAGGATCGCCGCCAACATCAATAGACCGGCGAGCAAGACCGGGTCCATGCCGCCACCCGCCGCCACCGCGCCGGCAATGAACAGTAATGAATCACCCGGCAGGAACGGCATGACCACCAGGCCGGTTTCGCAAAAGATTACAAGGAACAGAATGGCGTAGATCCACAGACCGTAATTTTTTACCAGCAGGTCGAGGTAGACGTCGAGATGCAGGATAAGGTCAAGCGGGTTGAAATCCATGGATGGCACCTGTGTGAATGGCCCGACTCAGCAGGCCTGTGCGGAGGCTCGGGTAATAAGGCTACAAGTATTTGTCGCGCTTCTTACAATCCTGAAAGGTCGGCATTATACGGATTGAGAAGTGAAAAGAGTGTGTGGGTTTTGTAGCGGGTGATGTCATGGCACTCGGCTCCCAGAGCACCACAGAACCAAATGTGGGAGGGGGCTTGCCCCCGATCGGGTCGTGCCAGTTATAAATAGTCTGACGGGGCCACGGCTATCGGGAGCAAGCCCCTCCCACAGGAATTTTGGCGGGCTTGGGAGATGGGGTCAGTCTTCGCTGATCGGCAACACGTAGTTCTTGAACTCGCTGTCTTCGCGAAAACCCATCGACTCATACGTCTTCTGCGCCACGTTATTGTTGCTGCTGGTCGACACCCGCAGCCGCACTGCATGGGTTTCCTTGGCCATCTTCTTCGCCGCGCGCATCAGGTTGTCCGCCACCAGTTGCCGGCGCGCGTCTTCGGCGACGTAGATGTCGTTGAGGATCCACACCCGTTTGAGCGACAACGAAGAAAAGCTCGGGTACAGCTGACAGAACCCGAGCAAGCGTTTGTCGTCGTCATCGGCCAGGGCCAGGTAGATCACCGATTCCTTGCGGCGCAGGCGTTTTTCCAGGAAGGCCCGCGAAGAGTCCGGGAACGGCAGCGCCCCGTAGAACTCGCGGTATTTGACGAATAACGGGGTCAACAGGTCCAGGTGTTCCAGGGTCGCTTGAGTGATCCGCATGCCAGGCCTCAACTTCCAGATGGTATATGACCACGCGAGCGGCCGTGACTCGATGCTGCCTAAAGACGTGAAAAAGCGCAATCGTGCGGGGATCAGTCGGTGGGCGGGCTGAGCAGGAAATTGCCTTTCACCAAGTCCGGGTCATCTGACTCGATGGTCTGAACCTGCGCCTCATCCTTGAGGTTGACCCCCGACAACTGCCGACGGCAGGCCTCCCGCATCAAGTACAGCAGGCGATGGGCCGCCATGCCATAACTCAAACCCTCCAGGCGCACGTTGGAGATGCAGTTGCGGTACGCGTCGGTGAGGCCAACCTTGGGGTTGTAGGTGAAATACAGGCCCAGGCTGTCCGGCGAACTGAGCCCCGGTCGTTCACCGATGAGGATCACCACCATCTTGGCGCCGAGTAGCTGGCCAATCTCATCGGCCACCGCGACGCGGCCCTGTTCCACCAGGATCACCGGTGACAAGGACCAGCCTTCGGCGTGGGTCTGTTCCTCCATGCGCGTGAGAAACGGCAACGTGTGTTTATGCACCGCCAACGCCGACAGACCATCGGCCACCACCACGGCCAGGTCGACGCCGCCGGGGTTAGCCGCCGCATGGTCGCGCAGGGCCTGGGCCGACTCATCGCTCAGACGCCGCCCCAGGTCCGGGCGTTGCAGGTAGCTGTGGCGGTCGACGGCGGCGCTGTGCAGTAGCAGGCTGTCACGCCCGCGTTCGGCGAGCTGAGTGCTGAGGCCGACGTGGTCGAAGGGCAGGTGGACCGCGTCCCGCGCCTGGGCGTGGGCGAATTGGAAGTCCAACTGTGCGCTGGTGGGGATGCTGGTGCCAGTACGGCCCAGGGCGATGCGCGCCGGGGTCAGGCGACGCAGTTCCAGCCACGGGTTTTCGGGTAAGTCTGGTTGCACGGGCGGCTCCTTCATCCCAATTGCGCCAAGGCGTGGCGAAACGCCGGTGGCAGGCTGTTGCCGAAGCGCACTTTGCCGTCGGCTTGCGTGAAAATGCCCATGTTCGCCAGCCACTGTTCAAACTCCGGCGCCGGCTTTAAACCCAATGTCTGGCGGGCGTACAGAGCGTCGTGGAACGAGGTGGTCTGGTAGTTGAGCATGATGTCGTCGGAACCGGGAATGCCCATGATGAAGTTGATCCCGGCCACGCCCAGCAGGGTCAGCAGGGTGTCCATGTCGTCCTGGTCGGCTTCGGCGTGGTTGGTGTAGCAGATGTCGCAACCCATCGGCACCCCCAGCAGCTTGCCGCAGAAGTGGTCTTCGAGGCCGGCGCGGATGATCTGTTTGCCGTTGTATAGGTACTCGGGGCCGATAAAACCGACCACGGTGTTCACCAGGAACGGCTTGAAGTGCCGGGCCACGGCGTAGGCGCGGGTTTCACAGGTTTGCTGGTCGACGCCGAAGTGCGCGTTGGCCGACAAGGCGCTGCCCTGGCCGGTTTCGAAATACATCAGGTTCTGCCCGAGGGTGCCACGGTTCAGGCTCAGGCCTGCTTCGTAGCCTTCCTGCAGCACGCTCAGGCTGATGCCGAAACTGGCGTTGGCCGCCTCGGTGCCGGCGATCGACTGGAACACCAGATCCAGCGGCACGCCACGGTTGATGGCTTCGATGGAGGTGGTGACGTGGGTCAGCACGCAGGCCTGGGTGGGGATTTCGTAACGCTGGATGATCGCGTCGAGCATCTCCAGCATGGCGCAGATCGAGGCGATGCTGTCGGTGGCCGGGTTGATGCCGATCATGGCGTCGCCGTTGCCGTATAACAGGCCGTCGAGAATGCTCGCCGCGATGCCCGCCGGTTCGTCGGTGGGGTGGTTGGGTTGCAGGCGGGTCGACAAGCGGCCGCGCAGGCCCATGGTGCCGCGAAACCGGGTGACCACGCGGATCTTCTGCGCGACCAGCACCAGGTCTTGCACGCGCATGATCTTCGACACGGCGGCGGCCATTTCTGGTGTCAGCCCTGGCGCCAAGGCGCGTAGGGATTGTTCATCGGCTGCGTCACTGAGCAGCCAGTCGCGCAGGCCGCCGACGGTCAGGTGGCTGACGGCGGTAAACGCCTGTTTATCGTGGGTGTCGATGATCAGCCGGGTGACTTCGTCGCTTTCATAGGGAATCAGCGCCTCTTGCAGGAAGTGCTTCAGCGGGATATTCGCCAAGGCCATTTGCGCCGCCACCCGCTCGCCATCGTTCTGTGCGGCGACGCCAGCGAGGAAGTCGCCTGAACGGGCGGGGCTGGCCTTGGCCATCACGTCCTTGAGGCTGTCGAAGCGGTAGGTCGATGCACCCACCGCGTGGGAAAAACTTGCCATACAGTGTCTCCTTGATGACGCGGGCAAATATGGGTAAGGCGCCCGCGTCGAGGTTTACGGCAGTCAGTGCAAGGCGGCCTCTGCGGCCTGGATCGCCGCGAACTCTTCTTCCGGCGTGCCTGCTACCAAGTGATGCCGGCTGTAGAAAGCAAAGTAAGCAATTAATACTCCATAGATGATTGCAGCGCCAATCACCACTCGCGGGTCGACCAGAAAGCCCGCCACCACGGCCACGCAGGCCAATACCAGGGCCACGCCGGAGGTAAAGATGCCGCCCGGCGTGCGGTACGGACGATCCATTTTGGGGCGACGGATGCGCAGGGTGATGTGCGCGGCCATCATCAGCACGTAGGAAATGGTCGCGCCAAACACCGCCACCAGAATCAGCAGGTCGCCCTGGCCGGTCAGCGACAGGCCGAAACCGATAATGCCGGGGATCACCAGCGCCAGGACCGGCGCCTTGCTTTTGTTGGTCTGGGACAGTTTGCGCGGCAGGTAGCCGGCGCGGGACAAGGCGAAGATCTGTCGCGAATAGGCGTAGATAATCGAGAAAAAGCTGGCGATCAAGCCCGCCAGGCCGACCAGGTTGACGAAGCTGCCCATCCAGGTCGAGCCGCCATACGACAGCGCCAACGCTTCAACCAGCGGGTTGCCGGACTTGATCAGCGCGTAGGTGCCAGCGCCGCCCGGTGCAATCACCAGGATCAGCAGGGCAAAACTGGTCAGCACCACAATGGCGCCGATCAGGCCGCGGGGCAGGTCGCGCTTCGGGTTCTTGGTTTCTTCGGCGGCCAACGGTACGCCTTCGACTGCCAGGAAGAACCAGATCGCATAGGGAATCGCTGCCCACACGCCGACGTAGCCGAATGGCAGGAAGGTGCTGGCGCCCTTGGCGTCGGTCACCGGGATGTCGAGCAGGTTGGCGACGTTGAAGTGCGGCACCATCGACACCAGGAACACGCCCAGTGCAATGGCGGCGACGGCGGTGATGACAAACATCAGCTTCAAGGCTTCACCCACGCCAAAGATATGGATGCCGATGAAGATGATGTAGAACGCCAGGTAAATCATCCAGCCGCCGATGCCGAACAACGACTCGCAATAGGCGCCGATGAACACCGCGATGGCGGCGGGGGCGATGGCGTATTCGATCAGGATCGCGGTGCCCGTCAGGAACCCGCCCCAAGGGCCAAAGGCGCTGCGGGCAAAACCGTAGCCACCGCCGGCAGTAGGGATCATGGAAGACAGTTCGGCCAGGGAAAAGCACATGCACAGGTACATGGTGGCCATCAGCAATGTGGCGAGGAACATGCCGCCCCAGCCACCCTGGGCCAGGCCGAAGTTCCAGCCGGCGTAGTCGCCGGAGATCACGTAGGCAACGCCAAGGCCGACCAGCAGCACCCAGCCGGCGGCGCCTTTTTTCAGTTCGCGTTGTTGGAAGTATTGGGAATCGACTTTTTCGAAGTCGACGGAGGATCCAGTGGGTTCGCTAGGCATGGGAAAGTACCTTTCATTCTTATTGTTTTGGTCCCGACAAGTTGTCGCCGGGTAATGTAGGAGCGAGTTTGCTCGCGAAAAACTTCAGAGCACCGCGCAGAGCCAGGCTATCCGCGTAATCGTTGAGGTTCTTCGCGAGCAAGCTCGCTCCTACGGGGGCGGTTATCGCCCCGGCGGTGTTGGGTTAGAAGAAGCCCAATGGATTGATGTCGTAGCTCACCAGCAGGTTCTTGGTCTGCTGGTAGTGATCCAACATCATCTTGTGGGTTTCACGACCGACGCCGGACTTCTTGTAACCGCCAAACGCGGCATGCGCCGGGTACAGGTGGTAGCAGTTGGTCCACACGCGGCCCGCCTTGATCGCCCGGCCCATGCGGTAGGCGCGGTTGATGTCGCGGGTCCACAGGCCGGCGCCGAGGCCGAACTCGGTGTCGTTGGCGATCGCCAGAGCTTCGGCTTCATCCTTGAAGGTGGTAATGCTCACCACCGGGCCGAAGATTTCTTCCTGGAACACCCGCATCTTGTTGGTGCCCTTGAGCAGGGTCGGCTGGATGTAATAGCCGGTGGCCAGATCACCTGTCAGCTTCTCGACCTTGCCGCCGGCCAGCAACTCGGCGCCTTCGCCCTTGGCGATTTCCAGGTACGACAGGATCTTGTCGAACTGCTGCTCGGACGCCTGGGCGCCGACCATGGTGTCGGTGTCCAGCGGGTCGCCACGCTTGATCGACGCGACCTTCTTCATCACCACTTTCATGAAGTCGTCGTAGATCGACTCTTCCACCAGCGCGCGGGATGGGCAGGTACACACTTCGCCCTGGTTGAAGAACGCCAGCACCAAGCCTTCGGCGGCTTTCTCGATGAATTGCGGTTCGGCTTTCATGATGTCGGCGAAGAAGATGTTCGGCGACTTGCCACCCAATTCAACGGTGGACGGAATAATGTTCTCGGCGGCGCAATGCATGATGTGCGCGCCCACCGGGGTAGAGCCGGTGAAGGCGATCTTGGCGATGCGCTTGCTGGTGGCCAGGGCTTCGCCGGCTTCTTTGCCGAAACCGTGGACCACGTTCAGCACGCCCGGCGGCAGCAGGTCGCCGATGACTTCCATCAGCACGTTGATGCCCAGCGGGGTTTGCTCGGCCGGCTTGAGCACCACGCAGTTGCCGGCGGCCAGGGCCGGGGCGAGTTTCCAGGCGGCCATCAGCAGTGGGAAGTTCCACGGAATGATCTGCCCGACCACGCCCAGCGGCTCGTGGAAGTGATAGGCGGCGGTGTGTTCGTTGATTTCGGCGCTGCTGCCTTCCTGAGCGCGGATGCAACCGGCGAAGTAGCGGAAGTGGTCGGCGGCCAGCGGGATGTCGGCGTTGAGGGTTTCACGCACGGCCTTGCCGTTGTCCCAGGTTTCGGTGATGGCCAGCAGTTCGAGGTTCTGTTCGATGCGGTCGGCGATCTTCAGCAGCACCAGCGAGCGGTCCTGGGCAGAGGTTTTGCCCCAGGCGTCGGCGGCGGCATGCGCGGCGTCCAGCGCCTTGTCGATGTCTTTGGCGGTGGAACGCGGGAATTCGGCGATGGGCTTGCCGTTGACCGGGGAAGTGTTGGTGAAGTAGTTGCCATCGATCGGCGCCACGAATTCGCCGCCGATGTAGTTGCCGTACTTGGCCTTGAACGAAACGATGGCGCCTTCAGTACCGGGGTGTGCGTAACGCATGGTGGGTATCTCCTGGCTTTTTATGTTTATTGGAGTGCAGCGCGGCAAGCGCTTGATAAAGCGTAGAGCAAAGGTCGGGCCACTGCCTTGCAAGCCAGTTAAATCAGGGGGTTGGCGAGAGCCAAAAAGTGCGGCTGTGCCAGCCTTGGTACAGTCTGTGTGACAGTTTGTGCCATGCACGGTACAACCTGTGACCGGTGGGTCGGCGCGGGATTGCAATGGCCGGGTGGCTGGGGGATGCTGGACGTTCTCACGCAGGGAGAATAATAAGAACATGCATCACGATCATTTCAGTCGCCATGCCCAGCAAGTCTTGACCGTGACCCGTGGGCAAGACCTTTCCCAGGGCCCCGGCAGCGACCCGTCCATCGCCCGCTCCTGGCTGCGTTGCCTGGAGGATTATCACCTCGACCCTGCGCTGAGCATCGCCCCCACCGTGCTCGAACATGGCCGTCTGCTGGAAAGCCGCGAGCGCCTGCAGCAAGTGCTGCACATCGCTGGCGGCGAGATGAACAGCCTGCATCAGCAACTTTCGGGCGCCGGTCACGCCGTGTTGCTCACCGACGCGCGCGGGGTGATCCTCAACTGCGTCACCGCGCCGTCCGAGCGCAAGATTTTCGAGCGCGCCGGGTTGTGGCTCGGCGCCGACTGGAGCGAGGCCTGCGAAGGCACCAATGGCATCGGCACCTGCCTGGTGGAGCGCCAGTCGTTGACCATTCACCGCGATGAGCATTTTCGCGGGCGCCACACCGGGCTGACCTGTTCGGCGAGCCCGGTGTTCGATCCCCATGGTGAGTTGCTGGCGGTGCTGGACGTGTCGTCGGCGCGGGAAGCGGTGTCGCGTCAGAGCCAGTTCCACACCATGGCGCTGGTCAACCTGTCGGCGAAGATGATCGAGAGTTGTTACTTCCTGCGTCACTTTGAACACCACTGGCTGCTGCGTTTTCACTTGCAGGCGGAGTCCGTGGGCTTGTTCAGTGAAGGGCTGCTGGCGTTCGACGGCGAAGGGCGCATTTGCGCAGTCAACCAAAGTGCCCTGAACCTGTTGGGGCAGATGCGTGGTGGCTTGCTGGGGCAGCCTGTGGAAGTGCTTTTCGAATGCACCCTGGATCAACTGCTGGGCCGCGCCAGCGCCAATGCCACAGCGAGTTGGCCGCTGCGGACGCGGGACGGTCGACATCTGTTTGCCGCGTTGCGCGGCCAGCCGCGCAGTGTGCCGGTGCCCGTACCGCCGCAGCCGGTGGTTGCCGCCAAGCCCGAGCGTCTGCTCGGTATCTGCCTGGGCGATTCCGCGTTGCAAAGCGATTTTCGCAAGGCGTTGCGCGTGTTCGAACGTGATGTGCCGCTGCTGGTCAACGGTGAAACCGGTTCCGGCAAAGAGGCCTTCGCCAAGGCCGTACACCAGGCCAGCCAGCGTGCGGACAAGGCTTTTGTTGCGCTCAACTGCGCCGCCATCCCGGAAAGCCTGATCGAAAGCGAACTGTTCGGCTATCGCGGCGGCAGTTTCACCGGTGCCCGCAAGGAAGGCATGCGCGGCAAGCTGCAACAGGCAGATGGGGGCACGTTGTTCCTGGATGAAATCGGCGACATGCCCCTGGCTTTGCAAACCCGGCTCTTGAGGGTGCTGGAGGATCGCCTGGTGGTGCCCATCGGCGGCGAGCCCCAGGCGGTAAACGTTAGAGTCATCAGCGCCACCCACCGTGATTTGTTGCAGCGTGTGCAGGCAGGCAGCTTTCGTGAAGATTTGTACTACCGACTCAATGGCCTCGAAATCGGCTTGCCGCCGTTGCGCGAGCGCAGTGATAAGCCGCAATTGCTGGATTTTCTGCTGGCCCAGGAAGCCGGGGAGCAGACGATAACGCTCGATGCCGGCGCGCGTCAGGCATTGCTGGCGTTCGCCTGGCCGGGCAATGTGCGGCAGTTGCGCACGGTGTTGCGTACCCTGGTTGCACTGTGTGACGGCGCGTTGATCGGTGTCGATGATTTGCCGCCGATGATCCGCCCGGCGTCCTTGACTACGCCTGCTGCGGATGTCCCCCCGCTGTCGCTGCTTGAGGATGCCGAGCGCCTGGCATTGTTGAAGGTTCTGACGCAGCAGCGCTGGCATATGACCCTTGTGGCTGAACGGTTGGGGGTGAGCCGCAACACGTTATATCGAAAGTTACGCAAACATGGCATTGAACTGCGTTCGGCGTTGTAATTCGTAAGTTGTTGTCGAGTGTGTGGGCGCGGTTTTTAATTGTTGATTGTAGGGGGATTTACTGTTTTTGCTTTTGTGGGTTAATTGTTGAGAAAGTGTGTCCTGGCTGGCGCGGAAGTAAATGCATGTAATGTTGTTTCGGTGGAACTGAGATAGATATTTTTGTCACCCAGTGAATGCAAGTTTTTATTGACTGACTAAGGTGATGATTATGAATGTTACAGGTGTTCCAACTTATACTACAGTACCGTCCAGTGACGTTTCAGCTGATGTTACTCAAGCTGCCAATAATACTGGATCGACCGGTAACCCGCGCAACGCCGCTTCGGCTACTTGGCAAAATGATCGCTCCGAGCTTACTTATGATGCTGAACGTTTGAACTCGGACACGCAGGTTCGTAGCAAAAGGGGAATTGATTTCGGACGTTTTTTCCGCAGGCCGACGCATAGCACTTCCCGCGTGCCGTCTGGGACGCCCGGTCAATATAATCAGGTTAATAAGGGACCGTTTTTCTCAAACCCACCTTCCACTCATGCATCTAATAAGCCCTTTCGAGATCTGATTAATAACAACCGGTTCGGGGGCTCTACCCTTCCTTCCAGGTCTCACCCCGTTCCCAAGACGTTTGGCGAGGTGGCGCAAAACCTCGTCACTGCCGATCGCCTGGTCAAGGCTGGCGTGTTCAAGACCGGGCCAGATCTGAAAACCGTGACACGGGACGCTTTCGTGAATGCCGCAGTCAACGGCTTGGTCAGTACGCCATTGAGTATTGGTACTTACGCAGGCTCCGTATGGAGTGGCGAGCAGATCAAGGGGGCGTTCAGCGCCAATACCCCCTTACTTCCTCCCGCGCACCAGCCCGCGCCGAGTCAACAGAACGGTGTGGCGGGATCGGCGCCGAGTCCTTCATCGCCGCAAGACCTGGCGTTGCACTTGGACAATGCAGAATTAAAACTGCTCTTGGTCAGTAATACGATCCAGGCCTATACCGAAGGGAGCGAGGGTCAAGCCTTGGATAAAAGCCCCGATTGGCCAACCGAGACAACTGCCCGACTTGATATGTTGGAAAAGCAATACAACACCGTCGAGTCGAACTTGGAATTAATCGCTAAGGAAAATGATTTTATATTCAGGCCCTTTAAAAGTGATACCGCCGCCACCGAGAAAGACCCTGTGCGCCGCCTTGAAACATTGGATCGACGCAATCAGGCTGTTTTAAACCAGATCTCCCGTATCAATACGGTGTTGGAGCCGAAGGGGCCGCCATCCTCGATGCAGTTTGTCTGATGCGGGTTATGCAGGGGAGGCCGTTAATTGACACCCCATAGTGACCCCTCGTATACGCTGAGTCCGGTGCAGTCACGGCGGGTGCCGGCACCGGGCTCAACGACCGCACTGCCGGCCGAATTCAGACGATTGAACTGGCGTGTACCGCTAAAAGAGTGCGATTTCCCCCTCCCTGCGCTAACCTGCCTCGATGTTTTACGAGGTCGACCATGCACATTCATATTCTCGGTATTTGCGGTACTTTCATGGGCTCGATGGCGGTTCTGGCCAAGGAGTTGGGCCACCATGTGACGGGTTCCGATGCCAACGTCTATCCGCCCATGAGTACGCAACTGCAAGCCCAGGGCATCGAATTGACCCAGGGCTATGATCCATCCCAATTCGATCCGGTCCCCGACCTGGTGGTGATCGGCAACGCCATGTCTCGGGGCAACCCGGCGGTCGAATACGTACTGAACAAAGGTTTGCCGTATGTGTCCGGCCCCCAATGGCTGGCCGACCATGTGCTGCAAGGGCGCTGGGTGCTGGCGGTGGCTGGTACGCACGGCAAGACCACCACCAGCAGCATGCTGGCCTGGGTGCTGGAGCACGCGGGCATGAGCCCGGGTTTCCTGATCGGCGGCGTACCGCAGAACTTCTCGGTGTCGGCGCGCCTGGGCGATACGCCGTTCTTCGTGATCGAAGCCGATGAATACGACAGCGCGTTCTTCGACAAACGCTCCAAGTTTGTCCACTACCGCCCGCGCACGGCGATCCTGAATAACCTGGAGTTCGATCACGCGGATATCTTCCCCGATCTGGCGGCCATCGAGCGGCAGTTCCACCATTTGGTACGCACCATCCCGAGTGAGGGCCTGGTGATCCACCCGACCACCGAGCCGGCCTTGCAGCGCGTCATCGACATGGGCTGCTGGACGCCGGTGCAAACCACCGGCGCGGGCGGGCAGTGGCAGGTCAGGTTGCTCAGTGAAGACGGTTCGACATTTGAAGTGCTGTTCGAAGGCGAGGCCCAGGGTGTGGTCGACTGGGACATGACCGGCCAGCACAACGTTGCCAACGCCCTGGTCACCTTGGCGGCGGCACGGCATGTTGGCGTGGTGCCTTCCATGGGCATCGCGGCCCTGAGTGCGTTCAAAAGTGTGAAACGGCGCATGGAAAAGGTTGCCGATGTGAATGGGATTACCATCTACGACGACTTTGCCCACCACCCAACGGCGATTGCCACCACCCTTGATGGCCTGCGCAAGCGGGTTGGTGATGCGCCGATCATTGCGATTATCGAACCGCGCTCCAACTCCATGAAGCTCGGCGCGCACCGCGATGGCTTGCCGGAGAGCGTCAATGATGCGGACCAAGTGGTCTGGTACGCACCGGCCAACCTGGGCTGGGACCTGCCCGCCATTGCGGCGCTGTGTCACGTGCCGTCGACGGTCTGCGATTCGATCGAAGGCATCATTGAGCACGTCAAGCAACAGGCCACGCCCGGCACCCACGTGGTGGTCATGAGCAACGGCGGCTTCGGCGGCCTGCACGGCAAATTGGCCGAGGCCCTGAAATGAGCGGGCCCGAGCGCGTGACGCTGGCGATGACCGGCGCATCCGGCGCGCCCTATGGCTTGCGCCTGCTCGACTGCCTGGTGCGCGAGGAGCGTGAAGTTCATTTCCTGATCTCCAAGGCCGCGCAACTGGTGATGGCCACCGAGACCGATGTCGCGCTGCCGCCCAAGGTGCAGATGATGCAGGCGTTCCTCACCGAGTACACCGGTGCGGCGGCGGGGCAGATCAAGGTTTACGGTAAAGAGGATTGGATGTCGCCGGTGGCCTCCGGCTCCGGCGCGCCGGCGGCGATGGTGGTGGTGCCGTGTTCCACCGGTACGTTGTCGGCGATTGCCACGGGCGCCTGCAACAATTTGATCGAACGGGCCGCCGATGTGACGTTGAAAGAGCGGCGCCAGCTGATTTTGGTGCCGCGTGAGGCGCCGTATTCGAGCATTCACCTGGAGCACATGCTCAAGTTGTCGAACATGGGCGTGACCATCTTGCCGGCGTCGCCCGGTTTCTATCACCAGCCGCAGACCATCGATGACCTGGTGGATTTTGTGGTGGCGCGGATTCTCAACCTGCTGAACATTCCCCAGGACATGCTTCCGCGTTGGGGTGAGCACCATTTGAGCAGCGATGAATAAGGCGCTGTTGGTGTTACTGGCGTTGCAACTGGCGGGCTGCGCCACCGCGCGCACGCTGGATGCGGCGAAGCCCGGCGCGCCGGTGGTGTACGCAGGCACGCGGCTGGACCTGTATGCGATGAACGGCGGCTGTTGCGCGATGGACCGTTTTGGCGCCGAGGCGCCGAGCTATCCCGGCGTCGACCTGCCAGCCAGCGCGTTGCTCGATACCCTGCTGTTGCCGCTGTCGGTGTTGACGGTGTTGGGGGTAGGGTTCAACGCCACGGGTGGGCTGTGACTCCGCGCTCAGGCCCCATCTGAACCCACATGTTGAGCTGGCAGCTCGGTTGGCGGGTTTATTTACCCAGCTTGCGCAACTCATCCGATTCGACCACACGCACACCATCTTGCTCTTCCAGCGCCAGGCGCCACATGGCGCGTGCCAGTTCGCACACTTCGATGCCGTGGTACTTGCCTGGAATCAGCCGTGACAACGGCCCGGCCAATTGCTCGGCCAGGCGCGGTTCGAGGCGCTCCCCCAGCAACAGCGAAGGCCGCACGATGGTCAGTTGCGGCCAACCCTGGGCTTTCAAGGCGTCTTCCATTTGCCCTTTGATCCGGTTGTAGAAGATCGAGGATTTCGGGTCGGCGCCAATCGCGCTGATGACAATCAGGTGCCGCGCGCCCATTTCCCGCGCGCGCTTGGCAAAGGCCACGACCAGGTCCAGGTCGATCGCGCGAAAGGCGTCCTCGGAGCCGGCTTGCTTGATCGTGGTGCCCAGGCAGCAGAAGGCGATATCGACCTGGCCACGCAGTTGCGGCAGGACCACCGCCGGGTCGCCCACTGGGTTTTCCAGGCGTGGATGTTCGGCCAACGGCTTGCGGCTGGGCGCCAGCACACGGGTCACGGTGGGTTCGTTGAGCAGGCGATCGAGCAGGTGTTCGCCGGTCAGGCCAGAGGCTCCTGCGAGCAAGATATGCTGAGGCGTCAGGTACATGGTGTTTCCCCCTTTGTTACACGTTACAGCTTAGTTGCCTTTAGCTTCCTTGCTATTCATTGAGACGCTTTCGAGCGCCTTTCGTGCTTGCTGCTTGCGTAATAGTTGCCAATGGGCGATCACGCCTTTGGGGGCCCAGATCTGCGGTTCGGAGGCTTCGAAGTTGTCCGCCTGTTCGCGTTCGGTCACGTGCAGTTGCGCCAGCTTGAAGGCTTGCTGCAAGTCGTCGGTCTGGTTGAAGGCTTGGGCGAAAAGGGCATCGCCGAAGTAGGTGAAGTCGGCTTCCTCGGAGCAGCCAAACGACACGCGGTCGGCGCGGGAAGCGGTCATGATCAAGGTGTGCTCGTCTTTCAGCGCGGGAATGAAACCGCCGGAGTAGCACGCGGAAATCACCACGACCTTGTCGCGGTTCTTCAGCGGCGTGAGTACTGCGGCGAGCTCATCGGCCGGCAGGTCGGCCAGCTCCATGCGCGGCTGGTCGAGCACCAGTTCGCTTTCGTGGGTGCCGTGGCTGGTCAGGTAGATAAACACCAGGTCCTCCGGCCCGCTGCGTTCGGCCAGGGTCTGCACGGCACGGCGCAGGCTTTCGCGGGTAGCCAGCGGGCGGTCGGCGATATGGTCGCGGTGGTTGACCAGGCGAATCTGCCCGCGCGCACCGAAGCGGCTGGCGAGCATATTGCTGACGTAATCGGCTTCGCGCAGGAACACGCTCTGTTTGCCGTCGCCCGCGAGTACCAGGGTGTACAGTTCCACGGCGGGGGTCGAAGGAGGCACGGCGGCGAGGGCAGCATCGAGCAGGCGGCCCTGGGCCAGCACGCCGATTTCCAACGGGTCGGGCAACAGCTTGCCGTCGGCGTCGCGCACGCGCATGCCGTTGACCCAGGTGCCGGCTTGCACGGTGCCGTCGGCGAGCACCAGGGTGCCGCGGCCCTGGTAGTTGTCGCTGTCGAAACCGCCGATATAGAAGCTGCCGTCGGTGAGGTTCAGGCGGCCTTCGCCGCTGAAGCGCCAATCGCTGAACTGGCCAATGTAGTGGCTGCCATCGATGCCGATCAACTCGCCCTTGCCGCTGAGGGCGCCTTCCTTGAACTGGCCGATCCACACGTCGCCGTCGGCGTTTTCGTAGCGACCCTTGCCGTTCAATTGGTTCTGTTTGAACTGGCCGACGTAGATGTCGCCGTCAGCGCTGTTGAAGGTGCCGTTGCCTTCCAACTGGCCATCGACGAAGTGGCCGCTGAACTGGTTGCCGCTGTCGTCGTTGCGCTGGCCTTCGCCGTTGGGCTTGCCGTGGGCGAACTGGCCCTGGTATTGGCTGCCGTCAGCCAGCTCCAGGCGCCCGAGGCCGGAATACTGGTCGTCCTTGAATTCGCCGCGATAGGTCATTTGCCCCTCTTTGAGGGTGCCTTCGCCGTTGCGCCGGCCTTGCTTGAAGCCACCGACGTAGTGGCTGCCCGCAGTGGTCAGGCTGCCCTGGCCGTCAAACAGGCCTTGCTGGAACTGGCCTTTATAGACTTCGCCGTTGCTGCCATGCCATTCGCCCTGGCCGTGCCACTGGCCTTTGTCGAACTGGCCGGCGTACCAACTGCCGTTGGGGTAGTCCACGCGGCCCTGGCCTTGCAGCAAGCCATTGACCACATCACCCCGGTAACGGCCGCCGTCGGGCAGGCGCGCATCGGGCGGCAACAGCGATTCGCCGTCTCCGCAAGCGGTGAGCAACAGGACAAGGGCAAGGGGAGCGAGTGGGCGCATAGCGGGATCCGGATAATTGAGCGCCGAGTATGCCGCAGCGAAGGAGCCATACCTAGTGGTCTGTTGGGGAATGATGACCTGTAGGAGCCGGCTTGCCGGCGAAGGTGGTCAACGAAAACGCGGGCATTCAGGGGGAATGTGGCGTCTGGGGGTTTTTCGCTGGCAAGCCAGCTCCTACAGGGAGGAAGGAGGCGGTTACACGAAGCAGAGCGACAACGACTCGGCAATGTAAGCGGGTTTCTCCTGGCCTTCGATTTCCAGGGTGGCGGTGGCCTTGAACAGCCATTGGCCGGGTTTTTTCTCGGTGACGTCGGTGAGGGTCACGTTCAGGCGGACCTTGGAATTGACCTTCACCGGCTGGATAAAGCGCACGCTGTCCAAGCCGTAGTTGACCGCCATTTTCAGGCCTTCGGGCATGATCAGGATGTCTTCCATCAACTTGGGCATCAGCGACAGCGACAGGAAACCGTGGGCGATGGTGCTGCCGAACGGGGTTTGCGCGGCCTTGACCGGGTCGACGTGGATGAACTGATGGTCGCCAGTGGCTTCTGCGAACAGGTTGATGCGGGCCTGGTCGATGGTGAGCCAGTCGGAACGTCCCAGTTCCTTGCCGACATAATCTTTGAGCTGCGCTACGGGTACATAGGGCATTGCGTCTCTCCTTGGTTCATCGGTTTTTATTGATGTGCGAGAACCATGTTAGATCATCATGGGCAACCAGCCCGGTCAACCCACCATGCATATGACGAATGCCGGAGCATAGCGCGGGCATGCTTATAATGCGGGTCGGTCTTGAGGGGGGAAGGACGGATGCTATTACGCGGTCTGACATGGCTGGTGCTGTTTCAATTGATCGGCACGGCGATCAACCATTTGCTGCTGCCGGTGTTGCCGGGGCCGATCATCGGTCTGCTGCTGATGCTGGGTTACCTGGTGTGGCGCGGCGAAGTCGGCGAGCCGCTGAGCCTGGCGGCCAGCAGCCTGCTGCGTTACTTGCCCTTGCTGCTGGTGCCGCCGGCGGTCGGGGTGATGGTGTATGCCAAGGACATCGCCGCAGACTTCTGGGCCATCGTCGGCGCCTTGGTGTTGTCGCTGGTGATCGCCATGGGGGTCGTCGGCGTGCTGATGCAAAAACTGGTCAAGCGCCAGGCGCAGCAGGAGGAGCAATCATGACCTTCGACTGGCAAGGCGCATGGGCGGCGGTGATTCATCATCCGCTGTTCGGCATCGGCATCACCCTCGGCGCCTATCAGCTGGTGCTCGCGGGCTTCGAGAAAACCCGCTGGATCTTCCTGCAGCCGGTGCTGGTGTCCATGCTGCTGGTGATCGGCGTGCTGCTCACCTGTGGCCTGAGTTACGCCGAGTACCGCAAGAGCACCGAGATCATGAGCATCCTGCTGGGCCCGGCGACCGTGGCCCTGGCGGTGCCGCTCTATCTGAACCTGCGTCGGATTCGTCAATTGTTCTGGCCGATTTTTACTACGCTGGTGATAGGTGGTGTGTTGGCCACCGGCCTGTGTGTGTTGCTGGGCTGGTGGTTCGGTGCCGAACACAGGATGTTGATGACCATGGCACCCAAGTCGGTGACCTCGCCGATTGCCATGCTGGTGGCCGAGCAGATCGGCGGCGTGGCCGCGTTAGCCGCGGTGTTCGTGCTGATCACCGGCGTGATCGGCGCAATGATCGGCCCGGCGTACTTGTCGCGCCTGGGCGTCCACAGCCCCGAGGCGCGCGGTATGGCGCTGGGCATGACCGCTCACGCCGTCGGCACGTCGGTGGCCCTGCAGGAAAGCGAAGAGTGCGGCGCCTTTGCGGCGCTGGCCATGAGTCTGATGGGCGTGGCGACGGCGGTGTTCCTGCCGCTGGCCGTGTCGGTGATTGTTTGAACCAGGGTTAAGGAAACCTTTATGAGTCTGGCGCTGTTCCCGCTCAACACCGTGCTGTTCCCTGGCTGCACCCTCGATCTGCAATTGTTCGAGGCGCGCTACCTGGACATGATCAGCCGCTGCATGAAAAAGGGCGAAAGTTTCGGCGTGGTGTGCATCTTCGACGGCAAAGAGGTGGGCGCGGCCCCGGATGGCTACGCGCTGATCGGCTGTGAAGCGCTGATTCGCGACTTCAAACAGCAGGATAACGGCCTGCTGGGCATTCGCGTCGAGGGCGGGCGGCGCTTCCGTGTCCGCGATGCCGAGGTGCAGAAGGACCAGTTGCTGGTGGCCGAGGTGCAATGGCTGGAAGAGCGGCCGGACCACGCGCTGGAAGAGGCGGACGCCGACCTGCAGGCCTTGCTCCAGGCCCTGGCCGAACACCCGATGGTGGCCTCGCTGGACATGGGCGCCGATGCCGACGGCCAGCAGGCCCTGGGCAATCAATTGGCGTATTTGCTGCCGTTCACCGAGGCCGACAAGATCGACCTGCTGCAGCTCGACGATCCGCAACAACGGCTGGATGCGATCCAGAGGCTGCTGGATGAACTGCAAGGTGAACTGTTCACCTGATCTTCAGAATTGTCTGGTGCTGCTTTCAGACATTTCTGCGTTGCTCCCATCGCGCGGGCTGAAATAGTTTCCGATCACACAACCACTGATCAGGGGATGAACATGATTCGGCTAGCGCAATCGGAGCAGGCGGCCTGGGACGCTTTTTTTGTCAGCATTACCTCACAACTGCTCGCGCAGGATGCACAGCGCGGCCCGGAATACATCGCCGAGCGTGCCGCAGAAATTGCCGATGAAATGCTGCTGGAGCGGCGCGAACGTTGCGTTGAGCGCCGAACCGCGCCAATCGATTGGATCGGCCCGGCCAAGGGTCAGTAGGCATACTTGAACAGGGCCTGCGAGGTGTCGCTGAAGGCGATGAAACCGAGCACCGCTACCAGGGCAGGCAATACCAGCCACCAGGCTTTCTGCGACATCGGCGGCAGCGGGCTGCGGTATTGGATTGCGCCCAGGCTCAATGCACACACGCTCATCGCCAGCAACATTCCGGCGAGGATGTCGGTGGGCCAGTGGACGCCCAAGTAAACCCGCGACAACGCGATGAATGCCGCGGGGATGCAGCCCAGCAGCAGCCAGGTCAGGCGCAGGCGCGTGGGCTGCCCGCGCCCGGCCAATACGGCTAACGCCAGGAAAAACGCGAATGCGCCGGAGGCGTGGCCGCTGGGCATGCTGAAGCTGCTCAGTGGGTCGGTGAGGACTTCCGGGCGACCGCGGGCAAAAAACAGCTTGGTGGCGGTATTGATCACTGCGGCCATGCCCAGCGTGATGCCGACAAACAGCGCGTGACGCCATTGTCGTGCGAGTAACAACAGGCCGGTGAACAGGGCGCTGGCGACAAACATATTCTTGAACTCGCCCAGTTGGGTGAGCCTCACCATGGTCTCGTCCAGCCAGGCGCTGCGATGCTCCTGCACCAGGGCGCTCAGCCCCTGGTCGAAGTCGTTGAGGTGCGGGTAGCCGATAAACAGGGCGATCAACAGGGTCAGGCTGGCGCAACCTATCCACCCTGTGGCGCGGCGATGGCAGCGCAGGCTGCTGTTCAAGCTCAGCCCCAGCAACACCGCCAGGCATGCCGCGACAATTCCCGCCTCGGGCCAGAACCCCGCCGGCAATGGCAGGCGGAAAGCCGCGCCGGTCGCCCAGCCCGGCAGCAGGTACGCGACTGTCCAGCCGGCCGCCGCGAGAATGCTGACCAGGGCAAAGCGTGGGAACGGCATGTCGCACATGCCAGCCACCATCGGCAGCATGGGGCGCAACGGGCCGATGAAACGTCCGACCAGCAGGCTGGCGATGCCGTACTTGTGGAAGTAGGTCTCGGCGCCGTTCATCCATTCAGGGTGATGCCGCAGGCCAGGCAGGCGCCGGATGTTCTGGTGGAAATGGCGTCCCAGGAAGTAGGACACCCCATCGCCCACCAGGCCGCCGAGAAAACCCAGCAGCAGGGTTTCACTCAGCGACAGCGCACCGTTGCCGGCCAGCACGGCAATGGCGAACAGCAGCACGGTGCCGGGCACGATCAAACCGGCAATGGCCAGGCATTCCACGCACGCCACGATAAACACCGCCGCCGCCAGCCATTGGGGGTTCAGGGTCAGCCAGCCGGTGATGCTATCGAGCCATTGGCCCATATTTCTTCACTCCCTCGTCACCGTTTCAAATCAAAAAATAGTCGCGGCCTTCGACCTGGCCCCGGCGCAGCGGGTTCCGCGTGCAATAAGGCGCATAGCCTGCATCGACGAAGCGGTACATCAAGTGTTCGTCCCGGCCGCCGGGAATGCCCAGGCGGGTGGTCTGGATAATGTGCGTCGGCACCTGGCCGACGTCTTCTACATAGAGCCGCTCCTGGTCGAAGCGCTTGGCATCCCACATTGGCACTTTCAGGCCCAGCGCCTTGCACAATAAGGTCTGGCCGGCGCAGAGCTTCTGCGAGGCGCGTGGCCTGCCATTGGCGTCCGGGTTGTTCAGCAGCATCTGCGCCAAACTGGCCGGGCCGGAGGTCTCATCGACCCAGGGATAGGCGGATTTGATCAATACTGCATTGCCCGGGCCCTGGGCGCTGAAGTTCAGCGAATCGCCGCCACGGGCGTAGTACATATAGATATGACCGCCATCCAGAAACAAAGCCTTACGTTTTTCTGTGTAGCCCAGTGAGGCATGGCTGCCTTTTTCGGCCACGTAATACGCTTCGGTTTCAATAATCCGCGCCGAAAGCCAGAGATCGCCGACCCGATGACGAATGATTTTGCCGAGCAATTCCCGCGCAAGCAGTTGTGCATCGCGGTCGAAGAAGCGGTCGGGCAGGGCGCTGGCAGGGAGTTGGGGGGTGAAACTCGACATGGCCTTCAGGGTTAATACGGCTAAATGTGACGGAATAATAACAACTCCCACCTTAATTACGGCTGAACCCCAGGTTTTTACAGTTCATTTCGACCATCCGCCCCTCACCGCTGTCAGTCGGGCGGCGTCACAGCTATAATCTGCCGCTTTCCTCTTTGCCAAGACTCCCTGACCATGACTGAGTCCGTTCTTGACTACATGACCCGCCTGGGTCGCGCTGCCCGTCAGGCCTCGCGGTTGATCGCCCGTGCGAGCACCGCGCAGAAAAACCGTGCCTTGCTGGCCGCCGCCGATGCTCTGGATGCTTCGCGCTCCGAGTTGACCGCCGCCAACGAACTGGACCTGGCCAACGGCCGCGCCAATGGCCTGGAACCGGCGTTGCTCGACCGCCTGGCGCTGACCCCGGCACGTATCGACGACATGATCGAAGGCCTGCGTCAGGTGGCCAAGCTGCCTGACCCCATCGGTGAAATCCGCGATATGCGTTACCTGCCGTCCGGCATCCAGGTCGGCAAGATGCGCGTGCCCCTGGGCGTGATCGGCATCATCTATGAGTCGCGCCCGAACGTGACCATCGACGCCGCGAGCCTGTGCCTCAAGTCTGGCAACGCCACCATCCTGCGCGGCGGTTCCGAGGCGATTCACTCCAACCGTGCGATTGCCGCCTGCATCCAGCAGGGCCTGGCCGTGGCCGAATTGCCGGCCGAAGTGGTGCAAGTGGTGGAAACCACCGACCGCGCCGCCGTCGGCGCGCTGATCACCATGCCGGAATTCGTCGACGTGATCGTGCCGCGCGGTGGCAAGAGCCTGATCGAACGCGTCAGCCGTGATGCCAAGGTGCCAGTGATCAAGCACCTGGACGGCGTCTGCCACGTTTACATCGACATCGCCGCCGACATCGACAAGGCGATCCGCATCGCCGACAACGCCAAGACCCACCGTTACGCGCCGTGCAACACCATGGAAACCCTGCTGGTGCACGCCGGCATTGCCGATCGCGTGCTGCCGCCGCTGGCTGCCATCTACCGCGACAAGGGCGTTGAGCTGCGCGGTTGCGAGCGCACCCGTGCGCTGCTCGGCGCGGACGTGATCGAAGCCACCGAGCAAGACTGGTACACCGAGTACACGGCGCCGATCCTGTCGATCCGCATCGTCGACGACCTGGATCAGGCCATCGAGCACATCAACAAATACGGCTCCAAGCACACCGATGCCATTGTTACCGAGCATTTCAGCGATGCCCGGCGTTTCCTCACCGAAGTGGACTCCGCTTCGGTGATGGTCAACGCCTCGACGCGTTTTGCCGACGGCTTCGAGTATGGCCTGGGCGCGGAGATCGGTATCTCCACCGACAAGCTCCACGCACGTGGCCCGGTTGGCCTGGAAGGCCTGACCAGCGAGAAGTACGTAGTGTTCGGCGACGGGCATGTGCGCGCTTGATGGGTAAACGCATCGGGTTGCTCGGCGGCACCTTTGACCCCGTGCATATCGGCCATTTGCGCAGTGCCCTGGAAGTCGCGGATGCCCTCGCGCTGGATGAATTGCGCCTGACCCCCAATGCCCGGCCGCCGCACCGCGATACGCCGCAGGTGTCAGCGCAGCAGCGCCTGGAAATGGTGCGCCTTGCCGTAGCTGGCATACCGCCGCTGGTGGTGGACGACCGCGAGCTCAAGCGCGATAAACCGTCCTACACTGTCGACACCCTGGAACTGATGCGTGCCGAGTTGGCCGCGGACGACCAGTTGTTTCTGCTTTTGGGCTGGGACGCATTTTGCGGCCTGCCCTCTTGGCATCGCTGGGAGGAACTCCTCCAGCATTGCCACATCCTGGTTTTGCAACGCCCGGATGCCGACAGCGAACCGCCGGATGCCTTGCGCAACCTGCTGGCCGCGCGGTCGGTAAGTGACCCCTTGGCCCTGACCGGGCCGAACGGGAATATTGCATTCGTCTGGCAGACCCCGCTTGCGGTGTCCGCCACCCAGATCCGTCAACTGCTGGCCAGCGGGAAGTCGGTACGTTTCCTGGTGCCTGACGCGGTCCTGGCCTACATCGATGCGCACGGGCTTTACCGTGCGTCGAACTGAAAAGGCGCGCTTGAACGCACGAACAGTCGTGCAGCGAGCGCCCGAACATACGAGCAAAACGAGTTTTATATGACGAACAAAGACGTAAGCAAAGTTAAGCGCAAAGGCACCTTCAAGAGCGCGCCACTGCCGGTTGAAGCCCACGTTGGCCCGGAACTGGCTGGCGAAGAACTGGTGAAAGTCGCCGTGGCGGCCCTGGAAGACGTCAAGGCCCAGGACATCCAGGTGCTGGACGTGCGCGACAAGCAGAGCATCACCGACTTCATGATCATCGCCACCGGTACCTCCAACCGCCAGATCGGCGCGATGCTCGACAAAGTGCGCGAAGCCGTCAAAGCGCAGGGCGTGAAGCCGCTGGGTGAAGAAGGCAAGGGCGACAGCGACTGGGTGCTGCTGGACATGGACGACGTGATCGTTCACATGATGACCTCCAACGCCCGTCAGTTCTACGACCTGGAGCGTCTGTGGAAAGGCGCCGAACAGAGCCGTGCCGCTGATGGCAAGCACCACAGCCCGGAAGTGGGCCACGCGCACTTCGACAAGCTCAACAAAGACCAGGAATAAGGAACGGCTGTGCGCCTGCGTCTGATCGCTGTCGGTTCACGCATGCCCAAGTGGGTGGAAGAAGGCTGGCATGAATATGCCAAGCGTCTGCCCGCCGAGCTGTCGCTTGAGCTGGTGGAAATTCCGCTCAATACCCGGGGCAAGAACGCCGACGTGGCGCGCTTTATCCGTCAGGAAGGCGAAGCCATGCTGGCCAAGGTCGGTCCCAACGAGCGCATCGTCACCCTCGAAGTCCACGGCAAACCCTGGAGCACCGAGCAATTGGCGGTGGAACTGGATCGCTGGCGCCTGGACTCGCGCACCGTCAACTTCATGGTCGGCGGCCCCGAGGGGCTGGCGCCGGAAGTCTGCGCGCGGGCGGACCAACGCTGGTCGCTGTCGGCGCTGACGTTGCCGCACCCGCTGGTAAGGATCCTGATCGGTGAACAGCTGTATCGCGCCTGGACAGTTCTGTCCGGGCACCCTTACCACAAATAGTCTGCGCCCCTCCCGATGACTCAGCCGATCCGCATCAAGGACCACGAGAAAGACGCACGTCTGGTGCGCTCGCGCGTGGTTTTTGGCGCGATCATGGTGGTGACGTTGATCGGGGTGTTGATCGCGCGCCTGTATTTCCTGCAGGTGATCCAGTACGACTATCACTCCACTCTGTCGGAAAACAACCGGGTGCATGTGCAGCCGATTCCGCCGACCCGTGGCCTGATTTTCGACCGCAACGGCGTGGTGGTCGCGGATAACCGGCCCAGCTTCAGCCTGAGCATGACCCGCGAACGCTCCGGCGACTGGCAGCAGGTTCTCGATGTGATCGTCGACGTGCTGCAACTGACCCCGGAAGACCGGGCGATCTTCGAAAAGCGCATGAAACAGGGGCGTCGGCCGTTCGAGCCGGTGCCGATCCTGTTCGAGCTGACCGAAGAGCAGATCGCCCGGATCGCGGTGAACCAGTTCCGCCTGCCGGGCGTGGAAGTGGTGGCGCAGTTGGTGCGGCATTACCCGCAAGGGCCGCACTTCGCGCACTCCGTCGGTTATATGGGGCGGATCAACGAGAAAGAGCTGAAAAGCCTCGATCCGGTCAATTACAGCGGCACCCACCATATCGGCAAGACCGGTATCGAGCGTTTCTACGAGCCCGAGCTGCACGGCCAGGTGGGTTACGAAGAGGTCGAGACCAACGCCCGCGGCCGCGTGTTGCGGGTGCTCAAGCGTACCGATCCGGTGCCGGGCAAGGACATTGTGCTGAGCCTGGACATCAAGTTGCAGGAAGCGGCCGAGATGGCCTTGGGCGGGCGCCGTGGCGCGGTGGTGGCGCTGGACCCGAGTACCGGCGAAGTCCTGGCCATGGTCAGCCAGCCCAGTTTCGACCCCAACCTGTTCGTGACCGGGATCAGCTTCAAGGCCTACGCCGAGCTGCGCGATTCCATCGACCGGCCGCTGTTCAACCGGGTGTTGCGCGGCCTGTATCCGCCGGGTTCGACGATCAAGCCGGCGGTAGCGATTGCCGGCCTGGACGCGGGCGTGGTCACGGCGTCGAGTCGCGTGTTCGACCCCGGCTACTACATGCTGCCTAATTACGACCACAAATACCGTAACTGGAACCGCACCGGTGACGGCTATGTCGATCTGGACACCGCGATCATGCGGTCCAACGACACCTATTTTTACGACCTGGCCCACAAGCTGGGGATCGATCGCCTGTCGGCCTACATGGGCAAGTTCGGGTTGGGTCAGAAAGTCTCCCTGGACATGTTCGAAGAATCCCCAGGCCTGATGCCGTCGCGCGAATGGAAGCGTGCCACCCGCCGCCAGGCGTGGTTCCCCGGCGAGACTCTGATCCTGGGCATCGGCCAGGGCTATATGCAGGCGACACCGCTGCAACTGGCCCAGGCCACGGCGTTGGTGGCCAACAAAGGCATCTGGAACCGTCCGCACCTGGCCCGCACCATCGAAGGCGAAAAGCCGGTGGATGAAAACCCGATCCCGGACATTGTGCTGCGTGACCCGTCGGACTGGACCAAGGTCAACCACGGCATGCAGCAGGTGATGCACGGCGCCCGGGGCACGGCGCGTAAGGCGGCGATCGGCGCGCAATATCGCATTGCCGGCAAGAGCGGTACGGCCCAGGTGGTCGCGATCAAGCAAGGCGAAAAATATGACCGTTCCAAAGTCCAGGAGCGCCACCGCGACCACGCCCTGTTTGTCGGCTTCGCTCCGGCGGACGACCCGAAGATCGTGGTCGCCGTGATGGTCGAGAACGGCGAGTCCGGTTCGGGCGTCGCCGCGCCGGTGGTCCGTCAAGTGATGGATGCCTGGCTGTTGACCGACGACGGCAAGCTCAAGCCCGAATATGGCGGCCCCCCTTCAAGCACCGAGGTTACGGCCAGTGAAGAGTAATTTTGACCGCATCCTCTCCAGTGAGGATGTGATGCGTCGCCGCGCGACATTGCTGCAGCGCATGCACATTGATGGCCCGTTGTTGATTCTGCTGCTGACCCTGGCCGCCGGCAGTCTGTTCGTGCTGTATTCGGCCAGCGGCAAGAACTGGGACCTGCTGATCAAGCAAGCGTCGTCGTTCGGCCTGGGTCTGTTGTCGATGGTGGTGATTGCCCAGCTGGAGCCGCGTTTCATGGCGCGCTGGGTGCCGCTGGGGTACGTCGCCGGCGTGTTGTTGCTGGTGGTGGTGGACGTGATGGGCCACAACGCCATGGGCGCGACCCGCTGGATCAACATTCCGGGGGTGATTCGCTTCCAGCCGTCGGAATTCATGAAGATCCTGATGCCGGCGACCATCGCCTGGTACCTGTCCAAGCGCACCTTGCCGCCGCAACTCAAGCATGTGGGGATCAGCCTGATCCTGATCGGCGTGCCGTTCATCCTCATCGTGCGCCAGCCGGATCTCGGTACATCGCTGCTGATCCTGGCGGGCGGTGCGTTCGTGCTGTTCATGGGTGGCTTGCGCTGGCGCTGGATTCTCAGCGTGCTCGCCGCTGCCGTGCCGGTGGCCGTGGCCATGTGGTTCTTCTTTATGCATGACTACCAGAAGCAGCGGATTCTCACGTTCCTCGACCCGGAGAGCGACCCGCTGGGCACCGGCTGGAACATCATCCAGTCGAAGGCGGCCATCGGTTCCGGCGGTGTCTTTGGCAAGGGCTGGCTGATGGGCACCCAGTCGCACCTGGACTTTTTGCCCGAGAGCCACACCGACTTCATTATTGCGGTGATGGGCGAAGAGTTCGGCCTGGTGGGCATTTGCGCGTTGCTGCTGATCTATTTACTGTTGATTGGGCGTGGCCTGGTGATCACCGCGCAGGCGCAGACGTTGTTCGGCAAATTGCTGGCGGGCTCGTTGACCATGACTTTTTTTGTTTACGTTTTCGTCAACATCGGTATGGTCAGTGGCCTCTTGCCGGTGGTTGGGGTGCCGTTGCCGTTCATTAGCTACGGCGGAACTTCGCTGGTGACATTGATGTCAGCGTTTGGGGTTTTGATGTCGATTCACACGCATCGCAAATGGATCGCACAGGTTTGAATAAGGTGAAGATGTCAATGCAAGTATTGCGCGGCTGGGCGACTCGGCATGCGTCCTGGATGAGCCTGATCGGGCTGCTGGGCGCCATGCACGAAGCGCAGGCCGGTGACTACGATGGCTCACCTCAGGTCGCCGAATTCGTCGGTGAGATGACCCGTGACTATGGCTTCGCCGGTGAACAGCTGATGGGCGTGTTCCGCGAGGCCCAGCGCAAGCAGGCGATCCTCGATGCCATCTCCCGCCCGGCCGAGCGCGTGAAGCAGTGGAAGGACTATCGCCCGATGTTCCTGACCGACGCCCGCGTGGCCCGGGGCGTGGACTTCTGGCGCCAGCACGAAGCCGCGTTGGCTCGCGCCGAGCAGGAGTACGGCGTGCCTGCCCAGGTGATTGTCGCGATCATTGGCATTGAAACCTTCTACGGGCGCAACACCGGCAGTTACCGGGTGATCGATGCCTTGTCGACCTTGAGCTTCGATTACCCGCCCCGCGCTGAATTCTTCCGTAAGGAACTGCGTGAATTCCTGCTGCTGGCCCGCGAAGAGCAGGTCGACCCGCTGACCCTCAAAGGCTCCTACGCCGGTGCGATGGGTTTGCCGCAGTTCATGCCGAGCAGTTTTCGCGCCTACGCGGTGGATTTTGACGGCGACGGCCATATCAATATCTGGAGCAACCCGGACGATGCCATCGGCAGCGTGGCCAGCTACTTCAAGCGCCATGGCTGGGTGAGCGGCGAACCGGTCGTCAGCCGTGCCGACGTGAGCGGCGAGCGCGCCGATGAAGGCCTGACCCAGGGCATCGAGCCGGCCAAGACGGTCGGGGAGTTGCGGGCGCTGGGCTGGTCAAGTCATGATGCGCTGCGCGATGATATGCCGGTCACGGCTTTCCGCCTGGAAGGCGAAAACGGCCCTGAATACTGGATGGGCCTGAAGAATTTCTACGCAATCACGCGTTATAACCGCAGTGTGATGTACGCCATGGCCGTGCATCAACTGTCTGACATGCTGGTCCAAGCACGGGGCAACAAGTAATGCGGGCATCGCCGTTGAAAAAACCGCTCAAGCTGGTGGCGTTTGCCGCGTTGTCCTTGCTGGTTGTCAGTTGCTCCACCAGTCGCGCGCCGACGCAAAAGTCCGGCGGCACCGCTATTCGTTCCCAGCCGGGGCTGGACATCAACCGCGCGCATAAAGACGGTGCGCCGTGGTGGGACGTCGACGTGTCGAAAATCCCGGATGCCACGCCGACCCTGCACACAGGCCCGTACAAGGCCAACCCCTATACCGTGCTGGGCAAGAGCTACTTTCCGCTGCAGGACTCCAAGACCTACGTGCAGTCGGGCACGGCGTCGTGGTACGGGACCAAGTTCCATGGCCAGAACACCGCCAATGGCGAGGTCTACGACCTGTACGGCATGAGCGCGGCCCACAAGACCCTGCCGCTGCCCAGCTATGTGCGAGTGACCAACCTGGACAACAACCGCACGGTGATCCTGCGGGTCAACGATCGCGGGCCGTTCTATTCGGACCGGATCATCGACTTGTCCTACGCCGCCGCGAAGAAACTCGGTTATGCCGAAACCGGCACCGCGCGGGTCAAGGTCGAAGGGATCGACCCCGCGCAATACTGGGCCCAGCGTGGCAAACCGGCGCCGTTGATGCTCAACGAACCGCAAGCCGCGCAACCGCAAGTCACAGCCTCGACCGGCAAGATCGAGCAGTGGACGCCACCCGCGCAACAGCACGCGCCCGACACGGTCGTGGTGCCTCGCGCCGCACCGGGTGCTTCGGCTGCCGGTGGGCAATACCTGCAGGTGGGCGCTTTCGCCAACCCGGATGCGGCAGAGCTGTTAAGGTCCAAGCTGAGCAGTATGGTCAATGCGCCGGTCTTCATCAGTTCCATCGTGCGTAATCAACAGACTCTGCACCGTGTGCGTATGGGCCCGATCGGTTCGCCGAGCGAGGTCGCGCAAGTGCAGAACAGCGTGCGCCTGGCCAACCTGGGGCAACCCAGCGTGGTCAGCGCCGAATAAACCGTAAAGGATTGATGGTTCAGGTCCGTGCGCGGGCCTGGGCCCTGGTTGTTGGCTCGTTGAACAATAAAACCCAGGGGCAAGGGGTGAGCAGGCAACCGAACACGCGACAGACCGGTAACGGGCTGTCTGAATAAGTTTTGCCCGCGAGGGCAAGTTTCCATACGTAATTTCGAGAGACGGATGAACATCATCACCTTAGCCAAACGCACGTGCCTGCTTATCTCGCTGATCATCACCCCGGCCGCCTGGGCGGTTGAAATGGTGCCGGCTTCACCGCAACTGGCCGCCAAGGCCTGGGTCCTCATGGATGCCGCCAGTGGCAACGTGCTGGTGGAAAACAACGGTGACCAGCGCCTGCCGCCCGCCAGCTTGACCAAGCTGATGACAGCCTATATCGCGACCCTGGAAATCCGTCGCGGCCAGATCGGCGAAAACGACCCGGTGACCGTCAGCGAAAACGCCTGGCGCACCGGTGGTTCGCGGATGTTCATCAAGGTCGGCTCGCAGGTGACGGTCAGCGACCTGCTGCACGGCATCATCATCCAGTCCGGTAACGACGCCAGCGTCGCCCTGTCCGAGCACATCGCTGGCAGCGAAGACGCGTTCGCCGACATGATGAACAAAACCGTGGCCGACCTGGGCATGACCAACAGTCACTTCATGAACCCGACCGGTCTGCCGAACCCAGAGCACTACTCGTCGGCTCACGACATGGCGATCCTGGCGCGCGCGATCATTCGTGTCGACCCGGTCCACTACGCGATCTACTCCCAGAAGGAATTCTTCTGGAACAACATCAAGCAGCCTAACCGCAACCTGTTGCTGTGGCGCGACAAGACCGTCGACGGTCTGAAAACCGGCCACACCGAAGAAGCCGGCTACTGCATGGTGTCGTCCGCCGTGCGTGATGGCCAGCGCCTGATCGCCGTGGTCTTCGGCACCAACAGCGAGCAGGCCCGTGCGGCCGAGACGCAAAAACTGCTGACCTACGGTTTCCGCTTCTTCGAAACCCAGACCTTCTATCAGAAGGGTGCTGAACTGGCGACCGCGCCGGTATGGAAAGGCGCAACCTCGCAAGTCAAGGCCGGCCTGGCTGAAGACCTGACCCTGACCATGCCTAAAGGTCAGCTGAAAAAGCTCGCGGCCAGCATGACCATGAACCCGCACCTGGTTGCGCCAATCGCCAAGGGCGACGTGATCGGCAAGGTCGAAGTGAAGCTGGACGATAAAGTGGTACACAGTGCCGACCTGATCGCCCTGGATGCCGTCGACGAGGGTGGTATCTTCCGCCGCGTGTGGGATAGCATCCGCCTGTTCTTCTACAGCTTGTTCAACTGATAAGTGTGCACCTGCAAAGCCCCGTGTTGATCCGACGCGGGGCTTTGCCCGTCGCCACGGCTTACGCTTACGAGGCCGTTACGCCATGACCGATAAAGAAGTAAAGGCGCCAAAGATCGAATTCCCGGTGACGGATTATCCCGTCAAGGTGATCAGCGATACCGGTGTGGGCAACAAGGACAAGATTCTCGACATCGTGCGTAAACACGCGACGATCAACGACAACCGTGTGGATGAGCGTTCGAGCACCAACGGTAAGTACACCACGATCCAGTTGCACATCGTTGCGACCGGTCAAGACCAGCTTTACGACATCAACAGCGAACTGCGGGCCACCGGCTTCGTACATATGGTGCTGTGATGCCACAGGTCCTGGGCTTTCGCGAGCTCGGCCGGATGGACTACGAGCCCGTCTGGCATGCAATGCAGCGCTTCACCAACGAGCGCGGCACCTCGGCACCCGATGAGATCTGGCTGGTGGAACACCCGCCGGTGTTCACCCAGGGCCAGGCCGGCAAGGCCGAGCATCTGCTACTTCCGGGTGATATTCCGGTGGTGCAGGTCGACCGAGGGGGTCAAGTGACTTACCATGGGCCCGGTCAACTGGTGGCATATCTGCTGCTGGATGTGCGCAAGCTGGGGTTTGGCGTGCGCGACCTGGTGAACCGTATGGAGGCTTGCCTGATCGAGCTGTTGGCCAGTTACGGCGTGAGCGCCGTGGCCAAGCCCGATGCACCCGGTGTGTATGTGGATGGTGCGAAAATCGCTTCCCTGGGGCTGCGCATTCGCCACGGTTGTTCGTTTCATGGTCTGGCGTTGAACGTGGACATGGACCTGGCGCCGTTCCGGCGCATCAACCCGTGCGGTTATGCCGGGTTGGCGATGACCCAGTTGAGCGACCACGCCACACCGATTAAATTTGCCGAGGTAAGTGCCCGGCTGCGTGCGCAGCTCGTCAAACACCTCGACTATGCTGAGCAGACGACCCTTACGGGCGGAATCGACTGATTATGACTACTGATGCAGTGCAAACCATGATCCCGACGCTGGACGTCACCGAACGTTCGGCCCCGGCCCCGCGTGCCAAGGTGGAAGCCGGCGTCAAGCTGCGCGGCGCCGAGAAGGTTGCACGCATCCCGGTCAAGATCATCCCGACCACCGAACTGCCGAAAAAACCTGACTGGATTCGCGTGCGTATCCCGGTCTCGCCGGAAGTCGACCGTATCAAGGCGTTGCTGCGCAAGCACAAGCTGCACAGCGTGTGCGAAGAAGCGTCCTGCCCGAACCTGGGCGAATGCTTCTCCGGCGGCACTGCCACGTTCATGATCATGGGTGACATCTGCACCCGTCGTTGCCCGTTCTGCGACGTCGGCCACGGCCGGCCGAAGCCGCTGGACGTCAACGAGCCGGAAAGCCTGGCCATCGCCATCGCCGACCTGAAACTCAAGTACGTGGTAATCACTTCTGTCGACCGCGACGACCTGCGTGACGGCGGTGCCCAGCACTTTGCCGACTGCATCCGCGAAATCCGCAAGCTGTCGCCGGACGTGATGCTCGAAACCCTGGTGCCGGACTACCGTGGCCGCATGGACGTCGCGCTGGAAATCACCGCCGCCGAGCCGCCGGATGTGTTCAACCACAACCTGGAAACCGTGCCACGCCTGTACAAGGCGGCGCGTCCAGGTTCGGACTACCAGTGGTCGCTGACCCTGCTGCAGAAATTCAAGCAGATGATGCCGCACATCCCGACCAAGTCCGGCCTGATGCTCGGCCTGGGCGAAACCGACGAGGAAGTGATCGAAGTCATGCAGCGCATGCGTGAGCACGACATCGACATGCTGACCCTCGGCCAATACCTGCAACCATCGCGCAGCCACTTGCCGGTACAGCGTTTCGTTCACCCGGACACCTTCGCCTGGTTCGCCGAGGAAGGTTACAAGATGGGCTTCAAGAACGTCGCGTCGGGCCCGCTGGTACGTTCCTCGTACCACGCCGATGAGCAGGCCAAGCTGGTCAAGGCTAGCCTGATTTCGTAATACAGATCTGCGCAACACCGCAGATCCAATGTGGGAGGGGGCTTGCCCCCGATGGCAGTGTGTCAGTCGCTACAGGTACTGGCTGATTCAGCGCTATCGGGGGCAAGCCCCCTCCCACATTTCGTTCCGCGTCATATAGGGAGAATCAGGGATGACCAGTCGACTAGCCGCCGCCGTACCTGCATTGCGTTCTGAAGCCACCATCGGCCTGATCGCACCCGCCGGCCCTGCCGCGCTGGACGTGGAAAAAGCCGGGCAGTGGATGCGCGCCCGTGGCTATGAGCTACGCATCTTCCCCGGAGTATATGAACGCGACGGCTACCTGGCCGGCAGCGATGACGTGCGCTTGCGCGACCTGCACGCCGCCTTCGCCAACCCTGATATCGATGCGATCTTCTGCCTGCGCGGCGGCTACGGCACGCCCCGCCTGCTGGACCGCCTGGACTTCGACCTGCTGCGCGCCAACCCCAAGCCTTTCGTGGGTTACAGTGATATCACTGCGTTGCACCTGGCAATCAACCGCTATGCCGGTTTTGTGACCTTCCACGGCCCGATGCTGAATGCCGACCTGCTCGGCGACAAGCAGCCACCCACCGAGTCGTCGTTGTTCAACATGCTGCGTGGCCAGGTAGGTGCAGGCAGCGTGCTGGCGCACCCGGTGGCCTACCCATTGACCACGATCGAGCCCGGTATCGCCTGTGGGCGCTTGCTCGGCGGCAACCTATCGATGATCGCGGCCATGATGGGGACGTCCTACGAAATCGATGCCGAGGGCATCATCCTGTTTATCGAAGACGTCAATGAGCCGATCTACCGCATCGACCGCTTGCTGACGCATCTGCGCCTGACCGGCAAGCTGGCTCAGGTAGCGGGTGTGTTGGTGGGGGACGTGGCGGGGGTGGATAGCACCGCGCTGGAGCGGCTGCTGAAGCAGACCTTCGAACCGCTGTGCATTCCGGTGCTGTCTGGCTGGCGCAGTGGGCATTGCGATCCGAACGTGACGCTGCCGATGGGCGCGCGTGTGCGGTTGGATGCGGGGGAGCAGCGGCTGGTGCTGGAACAGGATGTGGTGTTCAACCGCTGAATCTGTCGTCTGCTAAACCGCTATCGGGAGCAAGCTCCCTCCCACATTTTGACCGCATTTCAAAGGATGTACGCGGTCAAAATGTGGGAGGGGGCTTGCCCCCGATAGCGGTAGTCGCCATAAGCCGATCTAACGGTTCTGCAACGACTCCAGCAACTTCACCGTCGGATAACCATCCGCCGGCCAGCCCAGTGACTGTTGCGCCGCACGGATCGCCTTGCGCGTGTTGGCGCCGATAATCCCGTCCGGGTTGCCCGCGTCATAGCCATTGCTGCTGAGTACGGTCTGCAGGTCAATGCGCTGGGAACGACTCAGCGGCAGTTCATCTTTCGGCCAATCGCCACGAATCACACCACTTCCGCCGAACCGTTCCGACAGCAGGCCCACGGCCAGTGCGTAGGACGACGAGTTGTTGTACTTGAGGATTGCGCGGAAGTTATCCAGCACCAGGAACGCCGGGCCACGGTAACCCGCTGGCAGCAGCAGGGCGGCGGAGAGTTGGTCGACGTTAGGCGGCATGCTCGCTCCCGGTGGCAGCTGGATACCCAGCTTCAGCCAGTCGGCGACGGTCTTGCGCACGCCACCGTCGGCCAGGGTGTAATCGAAGTTGGCCGGCAGTTGTTTGACTTCGAAACCCCACGGCTGGCCTTTCTGCCAGCCGGAGCTTTGCAGGTAATGCGCGGTGGAGGCGAGGGCGTCGGCCGGGCTGTTCCAGATATCGCGGCGACCGTCGCCGTCGAAGTCCACGGCGTGGGTGTTGTAGGTGGTCGGGATGAACTGGGTCTGGCCCATGGCGCCGGCCCACGAACCGCGCATCTGGTCGGCCTGGATATCGCCGTGCTGGATGATTTGCAGCGCCGCAAGCAATTGCGCCTGGGCAAAGGCCGGGCGCCGGCCTTCGTAGGCCAGGGTCGCGAGGGAACGGATCACCGAGTTATTTCCCTGGAACTGACCGAAGTTACTTTCCATGCCCCACACCGAGACCAGCGCCTGGCGGTCGACGCCATAACGTTGCTCGATGCTTTGCAGGATGTCGGCGTACTTGACCAATAGTGCCTGGCCATTACGCACACGTACTGGCGACAGGGCGCCGTCGAGGTATTCCCACACCGGGCGGGAAAATTCCGGTTGGCTGCGGTCGGCGCGGATCACCGCCATGTCCGGGGTGACGTTGGCGAAGGCGATATCAAACACGGCTGGGGTAATGCCGGCCTTCAAGGCTTGCGCACGGAAACCGGCCTGCCATTCGGCAAAGGTCTGGGTGGGCTGGATGTCCAGGTTATCCACAGCCAGCGGGGCCACGACAGCGGGCGCTACGACCGGTGCGGTCGACAGTGTCGGCAAGGGTTGAGCATCTGCGGCGGTAGGTTTTTCCGCGCAGGCGACAAGCAGAATGAGGCTGGAGGCAGCGATCAATTGGCGAAGGTGCCAACGACGGGAAAGACTAGAGGGCATGCACAGGTCCAGGGATTACAAATCAAGTGCTGACCTTATCATGCCGGAGGGGCGCTTGCCTTCAGGCGGCCAGAAAGTAAGAAGCCTCCCAGCTATTAGACTGGAAGGCTTCGCGGCGGTAGCTGCCTTTGCCCTTGCCGGCGCGTTCCTGACGGCTGCGGAACAGTGGCTGGGCGATGATGGATTTGGCCTTGTTGGGGCCATGCTTAGATGGCTTTTTGCTCATGGTCGTTACTCTCTTCAGGTGGGATGCAGCGGTGCAAATCATCTGCCGAAGTCTGGCCGCTGTAAAGCCCGACAAGTTTTTTGAAATACAAATGCAGCCAACATGTGGGAGGGGGCTTGCCCCATCCCGCATTGGTTTTGCGGTGTTTTTAAGAGGGGGGGGTTATTCGGCAGGTAATGTCAGGCGCTGGCCAGACATCAGCAGTGACAAACGGCTCAGGCTCATCCACGGCGAACCCGCTGCCTGGCCCTTGATTTGCGCATCGATGCGCTGGGCTTCGAGCAACAGTTGCGCCCAGCGTTGCGCCGAGTGCCGCTGCAGGGCTTTGCTCATCAGCGGTTTGCGCTTGTCCCAGACCGGCGGTCTGGCTTGGCTGAAGCATTTGTCCAACGGCGTGCCCTGGCTGTATTGCAGCGCAATATTGGCCAGTACCCGCAACTCGCGAGCCAGCGCCCAGAGAATCACCGGCGGTTCCACGCCTTCACCGCGCAACCCTTCGAGCATGCGCAGGGCGTGCGCAGGCTCGCCGTTGAGGATGGCGTCCACCAGCCCGAACACGTCAAAACGCGCGCTGTCAGCCACCGCGCCTTGCACGGTTTCGACGGTGATCTGCCCGTCTTCGGCCATCAGCTTGAGTTTTTCGATCTCCTGGGCGGCGGCAAGCAGGTTACCTTCGACCCGGGCGGCGATCAGTTCCACGGCGTCCTGCGTGGCCGACAGCCCCGATTGGGACAGGCGCTGACGAATCCACTGCGGCAACTGATTGCTGTCCACCGGCCAGATCTGGATAAACTGGGTCTGTGCCCCTTCCACCAGCGCTTTGCCCCACTTGGTTTTCTGCGCGCTGCCGTCGAGCTTGGGCAGGCTGATCAGCAACACCGTGTCTTCGGCAGGCCGCGAACAGTACTCGATGAAGGCCGCCGCGCCCTTGTCGCCGGGCTTGCCCGACGGCAGGCGCAGTTCCAGCAGGCGTTTTTCGGCAAACAGCGACATGCTCGCGCCGGCTTGCAGCAGCGTGCCCCAGTCGAAACTGGCGTCGGCGCTGAACACCTGGCGTTCGTCGAAGCCTTGCTGGCGCGCGGCGGTGCGAATGGCGTCTGCCGCTTCCTGGCACAGCAACGGGTCATCGCCGCTGACGATATAGACAGGCGCGAGAGCACCTTGCAGGTGTTTGGCGAGTTGGGCGGGGGCGAGTTTCATAGGCGCGATGAACGGGGCGCCTGGGGCGCCCCGTCTGGCTTAGTCTACAGGGACTTCAACAGGCGATTGTTTCGGCGTGTTGTTTTCGTACTCTTGCGCGGCTTTCAGGGCGTCGGCGTCAGCCTTGGCCTTGTTGTCGGCGGTCTGTTGCAGCAGTTCCAGTTTTTCCGGCGTCAGCTGTTGCAGGCGCAGCATCACACGTTGGACCAGCTCACGACGCATTTCTTTGCGCACCTGGGTCATTTCCGAGTCCGAGCCCACCAGGTTGTTGCCATCGTGGCTCACGACCTTTTGCACTTCGATCTTGTCACCCATCAACGGCAGATGGTCGCGGCCCTGCATTTCAAACGTCAACGAAGTGATCAGCTCGATATCGGACGCACGGCCAGCGCTGGCGTAGCTGAGGTTACGCTGGGTTTCTTTCTCGTCGGCCAGGAACAGCTTGTAGGTCGCGCCGGTGTAGACGTGTACGCCACTGTTTTTCAGGGTGTCGCGCAGTTGCACAACGGTTTCGCCGTAGGCGTTGCGGGCGCTGACGTCCAATTCCTTGATGGTCAGTTCATTGGTGCCGGTACCGCGCAGCTGGAAGCCGCAAGCGCTCAGCAGCACAGCAAGGCCCATCACCAGCAAATTGCGTTTGATCATTTTATTGCTCCCCTTGAAACCATGCGGGCCTTATCGAGGCCCTGAAGGTTTAGTTCGGCGCAGCGCTCAAGCCCTGCGCCCGATCCGATTTAGCTGGCGACGATGTTGACCAGTTTACCCGGCACGACGATCACTTTGCGGATCGTCAGGCCTTCGGTAAAGCGCAGTACGTTCTCGTTGCAGCGCGCGGCCGCTTCGACGTCTTCGCGGCTGGCGCTGGCCGGCATGTCGATCTGGCCACGCAGTTTGCCGTTGACCTGAATTACCAGTTGCAGCGTGTCCTGAACCAGCGCGCTGTCATCCTGCACCGGCCAGCGGGCGTCAATGACGGCTTCGCTGTGGCCCAGGCGGTGCCACAGTTCGTGGCTGATGTGCGGCGTGATCGGGGCCAGCAGCAGGGTGACCGTCTCGAGGCCTTCGTGCACCAGCGCACGCTCCTGTTCGGTGGCTTGCGGGGCTTTTTCCAGTACGTTCATCAGTGTCATCACCTGGGCGATGGCGGTGTTGAACTTGTGGTTCTGGCCCACATCCTGGCTGGCTTGCTTGATGGCCAGGTGGGTGCTGCGGCGAATGGCTTTCTGCTCGTCGCTCAAGGCGGCCACATCCAGCTTGCCCGGCAGGCCCTGGCTGACATGGGCATGGGCCAGGCGCCAGACGCGCTTGAGGAAACGGTGCGAACCTTCGACGCCGGAGTCGGACCATTCGGCGCTCATGTCCGGCGGCGAGGCGAACATCATGAACAGGCGGCAGGTGTCGGCGCCGAACTGGTCGATCATCGACTGTGGGTCGACGCCGTTGTTCTTCGACTTGGCCATCTTCTCGGTGCCACCGATTTCCACCGGCAGGCCGTCGGCGATCAGCTTGGCGCTGATGACCTTGGCTTTGCTGTCGCGCTCGAGCTCGACATCCGCCGGGTTGAACCAGGTGTAGCTGCCATTGGCTTCGCGACGGTAATACGTCTCGGCGATCACCATGCCCTGGGTCAGCAGGTTCTTGAACGGTTCGTTGGAACTGACCAGGCCTTCGTCGCGCATCAGCTTGTGGAAGAAGCGCGCGTACAGCAGGTGAAGAATGGCGTGTTCGATACCGCCGATGTACTGATCCACCGGCAACCAGTGGTCGGCCGCCGATTTCTCGACCAGGCCACCCTCGTAGTGCGGCGAGGCATAACGGGCGTAGTACCACGAGGACTCGACGAAAGTGTCCATGGTGTCGGTTTCGCGCTTGGCTGGCTGGCCGCATTTCGGGCAGCTGCACTCATAGAACTCAGGCATGCGCGCCAAAGGCGAACCGGCGCCGTCCGGCACCACGTCTTCCGGCAGGACCACCGGCAACTGGTCTTCCGGCACCGGCACGTCACCGCAGGTTTCGCAGTGGATGATCGGGATCGGGCAGCCCCAGTAACGCTGGCGGCTGATGCCCCAGTCGCGCAGGCGGAACTGGGTGCGCGAGGCGCCGAGGTTTTTCTTGATCAGCGCGACTTCGATGGCGTCGAAGGCGCCGGCGAAGTCCAGGCCGTCGAACTCGCCGGAGTTGATCAGTTCACCGTGCTCGCCGTAGGCGTCTTGCCACGGGGCCGGGTTGGTGTCGCCCGAGCTGGTGCGTACCACGGATTTGATCGGCAGGTTGTACTGGGTGGCGAATTCGAAATCGCGTTCGTCGTGGGCCGGCACAGCCATTACTGCGCCATCGCCGTAGTGCATCAGCACGTAGTTGGCGACCCATACCGGCAATTTTTCGCCGGTCAGCGGGTGCTCGACGAACAGCCCGGTCGGCAGGCCTTTTTTCTCCTGGGTGGCGACGTCGGCTTCCGCCACGCTGCCGCCTTTGCATTCGGCGATGAACGCCTGCAGCTCAGGGTTGTTGCGTGCGGCCTGGCTGGCCAGCGGGTGTTCCGCGGCCACGGCGACGTAAGTCGCGCCCATCAGGGTGTCCGGACGGGTGGTGAAGACTTTGAGGGTACCCGCTTCGCCGATCGAATCGACGTTGTACGGGAACTGCACTTCCATGCCCTTGGACTTGCCGATCCAGTTGCGTTGCATGGTCTTGACCTGTTCAGGCCAGCCCGGCAGGTCGTCGAGGCTCGACAAGAGTTCATCCGCGTAGGCGGTGATCTTGAAGTAGTACATCGGGATTTCGCGCTTTTCGATCAGCGCGCCGGAACGCCAGCCGCGACCGTCGATCACTTGCTCGTTGGCGAGCACGGTCTGGTCGACCGGGTCCCAGTTCACGGTACCGTTCTTGCGGTAGATCACGCCTTTTTCGAACAGGCGGGTGAACAGCCATTGTTCCCAGCGATAGTAGTCCGGCTTGCAGGTGGTCACTTCGCGGGACCAGTCCACCGCCAGGCCCAGGCTGCGCAGCTGGGTCTTCATGTAGGCGATGTTTTCGTAGGTCCACTTGGCGGGCGCTACGTTGTTCTTCATCGCGGCGTTTTCCGCCGGCATGCCGAAGGCGTCCCAACCCATGGGTTGCAGGACATTCTTGCCTTGCATGCGCTGGTAACGGGAAATCACGTCGCCGATGGTGTAGTTACGCACGTGCCCCATGTGTAGCTTGCCGCTGGGGTAAGGGAACATCGATAGGCAATAGAACGTCTCCTTGCCCGGCTGTTCACTGACTTCAAAGGACTTTTGCTCGTCCCAGAAGGTTTGGGCGGCATTTTCTATTTCACGGGGCTGATATTGTTCGTGCATGGCTACTTTTGAACTGAATAGGGGTGGCCTAATCCTCTTCGGTGCATTGTCCGAGCTGGCCGACACCATAAAGCGCCGTGTCCGTGCCCAAACCCTGCGGGAAGTGGAGTTACAGGAAGCGCCGTAGCATACATGACCCCACTCTATCGAGGGAAACCCTGATTGCGCGGTCGAGGCCGTCTGTCGCGGCGCCGGGCAGGCGCAGCCATGGGGGCTACGCTGTTTATTGGGGAGTGAGTCTTATCTTCAATGAGGTGAGGGGATGGTGGAATCGCAGCGAATGTTATCTAAACCGGATGTGTACCAAGGGCTCATCGACCGTTTGGGTCGTGCATTGGATGCAGCAAGTACGGCGGGTCGATTGCGTGATGAGCAGCCCGTCGAGTTGGAACTGCGAGGCTTGAGCCACGCGGAGCTGGAACTGATCAAGGCTTACCTGGCAAGGAACGAACGTTCGGCCTTTACCGGCGTGGCGAGCACGCCGCCCAACGAGCCCGTGCGGTCGGCCAAGGTGGTGTGGCTCAAGGATGTGTCAGCCGCTCGCGGCCCGGAAAAACATCGGTCCGTGCGGTTCAAGTAATACATGCCCCTTAGTTTCCTGATCATCGCTGACACTGCTTCGTTCTTGTAAAGATTGTCGCTAAACCCCGTTACACCTTAGGCTTCGGGCATCTATGGAGATGCTCGATGCCTATTCGTTATTTCATCAAACAACTGCTGTTGCCGCCCGGCATTCTCTTGCTGTTGCTGGCCCTTGCCTGGTGGTTTCGCCGCAGCCGCCCGCGCCTGGCCGGCTGCTGCTTTGCCCTCGGCCTGGGCGGGATGTGGCTGATGAGCCTGCCGATCATGGTGCAGTGGGGCGCGCGCGCCCTGGAGACGGCGCCGCCGTTGGCCCGGGAGGACTGGTCGAGCCTGGCCCGACGCGCCGATGCCATTGTGGTGCTGGGTTCGGGGCGCGAGCGTGGCGACCCGGCCTGGGGTTCGGACCAGCCAACCGGCATCGGGCTGGAGCGTCAGCGCTACGCCGCGCGATTGGCCAAGGCCTCCGGGCTGCCGGTGCTGACCAGCGGCGGTTTGCATTACGGCACACCGCCCAGCGAAGCTGAGTTGATGGCGGTGTCGATGCGGGACGACTTCGATGTGGCGGTGCGCTGGAAGGAAGAGCGCAGCCGCACCACCTGGGAAAATGCGCAGATGAGTGCCGAGATTCTGTTGCCCGAGGGGGTCAAGCGCGTCGTGGTGGTGACCCAGGCCTGGCATATGCCGCGTGCGGTCTGGAGCTTTGAAAAAGCCGGTTTCAGCGTGGTGCCGGCGCCGGTCGGCTTCCTCGGCGAGGATAACGCGCGGCCGCTGGGCGGTTGGATGCCGGAGTTCAAGTCGGTGTGGCAGAGCGGGCAGTTGCTCAATGAGGCGGTGGGGCAGGTGGGGTATCGGTTGTTCTACCGATAGCACCGCAAATCAAAATGTGGGAGGGGGCTTGCCCCCGATTGCGGTGTATCAGTATCAAATCTACTGACTGACACACTGCTATCGGGGGCAAGCCCCCTCCCACATTTGATTCTGTTAGACGGTTTTGGACATTCGGCCGGCCAGCAGCGCCCAGCCAAACAACACCAGGCACACCACGATCAGCGGCCACGAACGCCATTGCAGGTACGGCGTGAGGTTGTGCATCGGCACCACTTCGCCATAGAGGATGCCGCGCTCGAACTGCGGGATCTGCGCGGTGATCTGCCCATACGGGTTGATCAGCCCGGTCACGCCGTTGTTGGTGGCGCGGATCATCCAGCGGCCGGCTTCCAGCGCACGCATCTGCGCCATTTGCAGGTGCTGCAAGGGGCCGATGGAGGTGCCGAACCAGGTGTCGTTGCTGATGGTCAGCAGCAAGTCGCTCTGGGCCGAGAGGCTGGCGGCGAATTCCGGGTAGACCACTTCATAGCAAATGAACGGCGCAATCTGATAGCCCTTGGCCTGTAGCATCGCCTGGTCGGACGGGCCGCGGGCGAAGTCCGACATGGGCAGGTCGAAGAAGGCAATCAAGCCGCGCAGCATGTCCTGCAGCGGCACGTACTCGCCGAAGGGCACCAGCTTCTGCTTGAGGTAGGTGCCGTCACCTTCGCCCACGACGGTGATGCCGTTGTAGTAGCGCTTCTGGTGATGCACTTCCTGGCGAATCGGCACGCCGGTAATCAGCGCGGTGTGCCGTTCGGCAGCGAACTTGCCCATCATCCCGAGGTAGCCCTCGACGGACTCCTTGAGCACCGGCACGGCCGTTTCCGGCCATATCAGCAGGTCGACCCGCTTGGAGCTGAAGCTCATGTCGCGGTACAGCGCCAGTTGTGCATTGAGCTGCTCGGGGTCCCACTTCATGCTTTGCTCGACGTTACCCTGGATCGCCGCCACGCTCAGCGGGTCGCCGGACGGTGAGGTCCAGGCGTGATGCTTGAGGGCCAGGCCGATGGCCCAGGGCGCCACCAGCAGCAACAGGCCAGCGCCGATGAAGGCGTTGCGCTGGGTCGCCAGCAGGCGCGGCAGGTTGCACAGCAGGGCGGCGGTCAGGGCCAGGGCGAAGGAAATCAGCCACATCCCACCCAGCGGCGCGAGGCCGGTGAGGGGGCCGTCAAGTTGGCTGTAACCGGAGTACAACCAGGGAAAACCGGTCAGGAACCAGCCCCGGAACGCTTCCTGGCCGACCCACAGCGCCGCAAACGTCAGGGCATCGGCCAGTGGCGCTTCATTGCGCCGCAGCCAGCGCGCCCACAACCAGGCGGGCAGGGCGAAGAACAAGGCAATGGCGGCGGTGAACGCCAGCATCAGCAAGCCAGCCAGCAACACCGAAGCGCCGCCGAAGTGGTGGATGCTGTAGTAGATCCAGCTGGTGCCGGCGCCAAACAGGCCGAAACCGAAACACCAGCCACGGCCGAGGGCCTGGCGTGGGGACAGCTCGCGCAGCCCGATATAGAACAATCCGGCCGCGACCAGCGCAAGCGGCCACAGATCGAATGGCGCCAGCGCCAGGGTGGTGATGGCGCCAGCCACCACGGCCAACAAGTTGCCGGGCCAGCCGGGAGCGATGAAACGGCGCATGTCAGTCCTTAACGGGCAATAGGTGTCAGGCGAATCAGATGAATCCGGCGGCTATCGGCATTCAGGATGCGGAAGCGATAAGCGCCGATCTCGGTGGTCTCGTTACGTTTGGGCAAGTGCCCGAACGCACTCATCACCAGGCCGCCGACGGTGTCGAACTCGTCGTCGGAAAATTCGCTGTCGAAGAACTCGTTGAAGTTCTCGATCGGCGTCAACGCCTTGATCAGGAAATCACCGCTCGGCAGCGGCTTGATGTAGCTGTCTTCTTCGACGTCGTGCTCGTCTTCGATATCGCCGACGATCTGTTCCAGCACGTCTTCGATGGTCACCAGGCCGGCGACGCCGCCGTATTCGTCAATCACGATGGCCATGTGGTTGTGGTTGGCGCGAAACTCGCGCAGCAGCACATTCAGGCGCTTGGATTCGGGGACGAAGGTGGCCGGACGCAGCAGGTCCTTGATGTTGAAGCTGTCGCCGTTCTCCTTGAGGATCAGCGGCAGCAAGTCCTTGGCCAACAGGACACCCATGACGTCGTCATGGCTTTCGCCGATCACCGGGTAGCGCGAGTGCGCCGAGTCGATCACGGCCGGGAGGAATTCCCGTGGGGTCTGGGGCGCCTTGATGCTGATCATCTGCGAACGCGGGACCATAATGTCCCGAACTTGCAGGTCAGCCACCTGGATGGCGCCTTCGACGATGGCCAGCGCTTCGCTGTCCAGCAACTTGTTCTGATGGGCCTCGCGCAGCAGCTCCAGCAGCTCCTGGCGGTTTTTCGGCTCGTGGGCAAAAGCCTGGGTCAGTTTACCCAGCCATGACTTTTGCCCGTTGCTCGATCGGTCTTCGCTCATAGCGATTACTCTAAATCCTTTGATGTTTCAGTTGAGTGTTGATCAGTTTTCGTCATCTGCATACGGATCAGGGTGACCCAATTCTGCAAGCAACGATCGTTCCAGTGCTTCCATTTCTTCGGCTTCGTCATCGTCTATATGGTCGTAACCCAACAGATGCAAGCAGCCGTGGATGACCAGATGTGCCCAATGGGCTTCAAGGGCCTTGCCTTGTTCCTGCGCCTCACGCTCGACGACTTCGACGCAGATCACCAGGTCGCCCAGCAACGGGATATCCAGCAGTTCGTCGGGTACGTCGGCGGGGAAGGACAGCACGTTGGTCGCGTAATCCTTCTGGCGCCAGGTGTGATTCAGTTCGCGGCCTTCGGGTTCGTCCACCAGGCGGATGGTCAGCTCCGAGTCGGCGGTGCGCTGGCGCAGGGCCAGGGCGCACCATTGACGGAACTGCTCTTCACTGGGGGCGTGCGCGTCGGTTGCCAGTTGCAGGTCAAGCTCAAGCATCGCGGCGGGTGTCCTTGGCCGGGGCGTCGTCGCGGTGCTCGAAGCGCTCGTAGGCTTCGACAATGCGCTGGACCAGCGGGTGGCGGACGACGTCCTTGGGCATGAAGTGCGTGAAGCTGATCCCCGGCACGTCTTTGAGCACCTCGATCACCTGGGCCAGGCCCGACTTGGTGCCCTTGGGCAGGTCGACCTGGGTGACGTCGCCGGTGATCACGGCGGTGGAGCCGAAACCGATACGGGTGAGGAACATTTTCATCTGTTCGACGGTGGTGTTCTGGCTTTCGTCGAGAATGATGAAACTGTTGTTCAGCGTCCGGCCGCGCATGTAGGCCAGTGGGGCGATCTCGATCACCTGGCGCTCGATGAGCTTGGCCACGTATTCAAAGCCGAGCATCTCGTAGAGCGCGTCGTAGAGCGGGCGCAGGTACGGGTCGATTTTCTGTGCCAGGTCGCCGGGCAGGAAGCCGAGCTTTTCGCCGGCCTCGACCGCCGGGCGCACCAGCAGGATGCGGCGCACTTGCTCGCGCTCCAGGGCGTCGACGGCACAGGCCACGGCCAGGTAGGTCTTGCCGGTACCGGCGGGGCCGATGCCGAAGTTGATATCGTTACCGAGGATTTCTTTGACGTAGCGCTGCTGATTCAAGCCGCGTGGGCGAATCATGCCCTTTTTGGTGCGCAAGGCCACGCTGGCTTCGGCCACCGGGTTGTTGGCCAGGTCTTCCACGGCCGATTCCTGCAGGTACAGGTGGACCGTTTCCGGCGACAGCTCACTACCCTTGGTTTCGCGGTAGAGGCGGCGGAGCAGGTTTTCTGCAGACGTGGTGTGCTGGGGTTCACCAATCAGCTCGAATTGATTGCCGCGGTTGCGGATCTCGATGCTCAGGCGTTGTTCGATCAGGCGCAGGTGCTCGTCGAACTGTCCGCACAAATTGGCGAAACGGCGAGCCTCAAACGGCTCGAGGAGAAAACGATGGGGTTCGATGGGTGCGTTCAAGGTCGCTTTTAGCCGCCCTTTGGCTGTTGAGGTGAAAGAGAGGATAACGCCACGCGCCAGTGTGCGAAAGCACTTATCCAACCCGATCCAGTGTGGGAGGGGGCTTGCCCCCGATAGCGGAGTGTCAGGCAGCTCATGTGCTGCTGATGTACCGCAATCGGGGGCAAGCCCCCTCGCACATTTATTACACCAGAGAGCCGCGCAACGAGTGCGGTTGCGCCGCATCGATGTGGACATCGGCGAACTGGCCGATCAGGGTCGGGTTGTCGCAACGGAAGTTGACGATGCGGTTGTTCTCGGTGCGCCCTTGCAGTTCGCCCGGGTCTTTTTTCGAGTAGTCGGTGACCAGGATGCGCTGGGTGGACCCGACCATTTGTCGACTGATCTCGAACCCCTGCTGGTTCAGGCGATGTTGCAGGGCGTTCAGGCGCTCTTTTTTCAGCTCTTCCGGGGTCTCGTCCAGCAGGTCGGCGGCAGGCGTGCCGGGGCGCTGGCTGTAGACAAACGAGTAGGAAAAGTCGAAACCGACGTCTTCAATCAGCTTCATGGTCTGCTGGAAGTCTTTCTCGGTCTCGCCGGGGAAGCCGACGATAAAGTCCGAACTGATGCAGATGCCCGGCACTGCCGCGCGTAACTTGCGCAGTTTGGATTTGTATTCCAGGGCGGTGTGGTTGCGTTTCATCGCCGACAGGATGCGGTCCGAACCCGATTGCACCGGCAAGTGCAGGTGCTTGACCAGCTCCGGCACTTCGGCGTGGGCCTGGATCAGGCTGTCGGAGAACTCCAGCGGGTGCGAGGTGGTGTAGCGAATGCGCTCGATGCCATCCACCGCGGCGACAACCCGGATCAGCTCCGCGAGGTCGGCCAGGCGCCCGTCGTGGGTCTGGCCGCGATAGCCGTTGACGTTCTGGCCCAGCAGGGTCACTTCACGCACGCCGTTTTCGGCCAGGTGGATGATTTCTGACATTACATCGTCAAACGGCCGGCTGACTTCTTCACCACGGGTGTAGGGCACCACGCAGAAGGTGCAGTACTTGCTGCAACCTTCCATCACCGACACGTAGGCGCTCGGCCCATCGATGCGCGGCTCGGGCAGATGGTCGAATTTTTCGATTTCCGGGAACGAGACGTCGACCTGGGGCAGCTTGGTGAGGCGCGCGGCGTCGATCATTTCCGGCAGGCGGTGCAAGGTTTGCGGGCCGAAGACCACATCCACGTAGGGCGCGCGGTCGCGGATGGCTGCGCCTTCCTGGCTGGCGACGCAGCCGCCGACGGCAATCACCATCTCCGGGTTGGCCAGTTTCAATTCACGCCAGCGGCCCAGCTGCGAATACACGCGGTCCTGTGCCCGTTCGCGGATCGAGCAGGTATTGAGCAGGATCACGTCGGCATCTTCGGCGCGGGCGGTGACTTCCAGGGCCTGATGTTCACCCAGCAGATCGACCATGCGCGAGCTGTCGTACTCGTTCATCTGGCAACCGTGGGTTTCAATGTAGAGCTTCTTGGCCATGGGAATCGTCAACTGGTGGTAAAGAACCGCGCATTATAGGGGTCATGTCCATCGGTTCCTAGCACTGTGCATCGGGTGCCATGCTATAGTTCGCGCCCTCTTTTATATCCCCGATGTGTTCCCCGCCCACCATGACCAAACGTGAAGCTCCAATCTATAAGGTGATTTTCCTCAACCAGGGCCAGGTGTTCGAAATGTACGCCAAGCAGATCTATCAAAGTGATCTGTGGGGCTTCCTGGAAGTGGAAGAGTTCGTCTTTGGCGAGCGCACACAGCTGGTCGTCGACCCGGGCGAGGAAAAACTCAAGGCCCAGTTCGAAGGCGTGGTGCGCAGTTTTGTGCCGATGCATTCGATCGTGCGTATCGATGAAGTCGAGCGCCTGGGCACGCCGAAGATCAGCGAAGCGCGTGGCACGAGCAATGTCATGCCGTTTCCGATGCCGATGCCTGAGAAGTAGGGCGTTTGTAGCGAGGGCGCTGGCTCCCTCGTCACCGGTCGATCAGGGCAGGGGCGAGAACGGCGAGCGCCCATCCGCGCTCTGCAGTTCCTGCAGATAATTGCGGAAGATCTGGCCCAGCACCTGGGTCGCCAGTTCCAGCTCATCGCGCTGCATGTGTTCGGCAACTTCGTCGGCGGTGTCCAGTGCGTCTTCGGCGCCGTTGACCGCGGCCATTTTCAGCACGATATACGCCTGGACGTTATTGGCCGGCACCCCTTCGCCTTTGAAGAACATGGTGCCCAGCTGGAATTGCGCCTGGGCGTGGCCCTGCAGCGAGGCTTTTTCGAAGTAGTTCAACGCTTTGTTGAGGTCGCGCGCGGGGTTCTTGCCGTCGTGGTAGTACTCGCCCAACTCGTATTGCGCCTGCGCATCCCCGCCGTCGGCCTGTTTCTGGCACGCGCTCAGGGCTTCGGCCTGGCTGTCTGGCTGGGTATTGAGGGTGCAACGACCCATCGCTGGGATTAACAACGAGTTGCCGCCTGCTTGTGCATGTGCCAGCAGCGGCTGAAGGAGCAACAGGCAGCCCAGGACCAGGGTGCGGCCGGTGCGTTTCATGGGAATCGACTTACCTCTGACGGGGCACGCGGACCCTCGGGGGTCCAATAAGCGCGCATTATGAAATAAGCAGACCTCTGCTTACAAAGTCTTTACTCGTTTTTCTGCCGGTTGGGCAAGTTATCTGCCGGATTGCAGGTGATTTCTCGAGAAAACCAGGAAAAGTCTGTAAGCAAAGTAGCAAATCTGACGCCGCCGGGGGCGACGTCAGAATGCTGTGCCGGTTATTTCAGGGCGGCGAAGGCGCGCTCGGCAGCATCCAGGGTCAGTTTCAACTCGGCGTCGCCATGGGCGATCGAGGTGAAGCCGGCTTCAAAGGCGCTCGGTGCCAGGTACACGCCGCCGTCCAGCATCAGGTGGAAGAAGCGCTTGAACAGGCCGGCGTCGCTGCCCATCACGTCCTCAAAGGTGACGATATCGTCGGCGCCGCTGAAATACAGGCCGAACATGCCGCCTGCTTGCGTGGTGACAAACGGAATGCCAGCGGCATCGGCGCGCTGTTGCAGGCCGTCGAGCAGGCGGGAGGTGTAGTCGGTCAGCTCGGCATGGAAGCCCGGGCGGCTGATCAGGCGCAGAGTGGTCAGGCCGGCGGCCATGGCCAGCGGGTTACCGGACAGGGTGCCCGCCTGGTACACCGGGCCCAGCGGCGCGATGTATTGCATGATTTCGCGCTTGCCGCCGAAGCAGCCCACCGGCATGCCGCCACCGATGATCTTGCCGAAGGTGCTCAGGTCCGGCGTTACGCCGTAATGCGCCTGGGCGCCACCGAGGGCCACGCGGAAGCCGGTCATCACTTCGTCGAAAATCAGCACCACGCCATGCTTGTCGCACTGTGCGCGCAGGCCTTCGAGGAAGCCCGGGGTCGGCGGTACGCAGTTCATGTTGCCAGCGACCGGCTCGACGATGATGCACGCCACCTCCTGGCCCACTTCATTGAGCATCTGCTCGACGGCGGCGATGTTGTTGAACGGCAGGGTCAGGGTGTGTTTGGCGAAGTCTGCTGGCACACCGGCCGAGCTTGGCACGCCCTGGGTCAGCGCGCCGGACCCGGCCTTGACCAGCAGGCTGTCGGAGTGACCGTGGTAGCAGCCTTCGAACTTGATGATGCTGTCGCGGCCGGTGAAACCGCGGGCCAGGCGAATCGCGCTCATGGTGGCTTCGGTGCCGGAGCTGACCATCCGCACCATCTCCATCGACGGCACGATCGAGCAGACCAGATCGGCCATCTCGGTTTCCATCGAGGTCGGGGCGCCGTAGGACAGACCGTGTTGCAACTGCTGGCGCACGGCGTCGAGTACGTCCGGGTGGCTGTGGCCGAGGATCATCGGGCCCCAGGAACCGACGTAGTCCACATAGCGCTTGTCGTCTTCGTCGGTGACGTAGGCGCCTTCGGCATGCTTGAAGAACAGCGGCGTGCCGCCGACGCTCTTGAACGCACGCACGGGGGAGTTCACACCGCCGGGGATGTGTTTCTGGGCATCGGCAAACAGGGTTTCGGAACGGGACATGATCGGGCTCTCTAAACTGAAGATTTAAGAAGATCGTTGAAAGCGCGGGCGCGGCGCGTGACTTCCTGGGTGCTGTCGGCACCAAACAGGCCGTGTACCACGGCGAGCAAGTCGGCCCCGTGGGCTACCAGCGGTTCGGCATTCTCCAGGGTGACGCCGCCGATCACGCAGATCGGCAACTGCAGGCGCGCGCGGGCCTGGGCCAGCATTTCGAGGCTGGCGGCGGGGGCGCCGGGCTTGGTGCTGGAGTTGAAGAAGCGGCCGAAGGCGACGTAGCTGGCGCCTTCTTTCGCGGCCTGTTCGGCCAGTTCGATCTGGCTGTGGCAGGTGGCGCCGATGATCGCCTTGGAGCCCAGCAGCGCACGGGCCGTGGTCAGGGGGCCATCGGTCTGGCCCAGGTGGACGCCGACGCCCAGGCGCGCGGCCAGTTCGGCGTCATCGTTGATGATCAGTTGGGTCTTGTAGCGCGAGCACAATTCGCGGAGTTTTTCCGCTTCACGTAGGCGCCGGGCCTCGTCGCTGCTTTTGTCACGGTACTGCAGCAGGGTCACGCCGCCATCCAGCGCCGCTTCGACGTAGGCGAGGAATTTGCCGGCCAATAATTGGCTGTCGGTAATGGCATAAAGGCCACGTAGTTTCATCGGGCAGGCCTCTTGGTGTTACGAGCAGAAATCCAGCGGCAGCCGGCGAGGCACGAACTGGCCCTGGCCGAGTTGTTCGGCGTCACGCAGGGTGCGCCAAGTGTAGTTGAGGGCCGATTGCACGGCGCTGACCAGGCCTTCACCCTGGGCGATCCGGCCCGCCAGCGCGCTGGCCAGCGTACACCCCGAACCGTGATAGCTGCCGGGCAGGCGCTGGCAGGTAAAGGTCTGGCGCGTGCCGTCGCGGCTGTACAGGCGGTTGTGGACTTGGTGCTCATCGCCATGGCCGCCGGTAATCAGCAGGTGCTTGATAAACGGCAACAGCTTTTCCGCGCATTCGTCCGCCGTGCCCTCAGGCAGTTCGGCAAGGATGCGTGCTTCAGGCAGGTTGGGCGTGGCGATCAGCGACAACGGCAACAGCCGCTCACGCATGGCGTAACCGACTTCGTCCTTGCCCAGGCTGCCGCCGCCACCGGCGCGCAGCACGGGGTCGCACACCACCGGCAGGTGCGGGTGCGCCTGCAGCAGCTCGACCACGGTGTCGACCATCGCGGTGGAGCCGAGCATGCCCAGCTTGACCGCCGCCACTGGCGAATCGCTGAGCACGGCGTTGGCCTGGGCCAGCACCCACTCGCGGTCGAGCACGCGGAAATCACTGACGTTGACGGTGTTCTGCACCGTCAGCGCGGTAACGGCCGGGGCCGCATGGCAACCCTGGGCGAGCAGGGCTTCGATATCTGCCTGCAAGCCGGCGCCACCACTGGGATCATGGCCGGAGAGACAGAGGACAACGGGGCGAGAGCTGTAGATATTCATGGTGCGCGAGCTTACCACCAAACGCTTTTGGCGTGGCCGTCTGGCGATGGCTGAATTTTGCCCGGATCCATGGGCGGTTGTGGCTGTTTGCTAGTATCGGATTTTAGTTGTGAAGTCCGCTGAAAGCCTTGTTCTAGAGCCTTTAGAAAAATTATATCAATGGTGTCTAATGGCCTTTAGCAGCTATGCTAAAGTGATTCGAAACAACTTACTGTATCGCCGGTATACGTCTTCTCAAAAGGAATGGGGGGCTTTTTGACATGACCGGACAGGTCACGCTGGGGCTCTATGCGTTATTTGCTGATTTTATTATTGTGCGGGCTACCGCTGCTCGCCGACGCCATTGAGTTCACCCAAGACACGCGAAGCCTGCCGCTGGGCCGGGCCATGCAAGTGCTCGAAGACCCGACCAACACCCTGACCATCGCTGATGTGAGCGCTCCCGCCGCTGCCACACAGTTCAAGCCCCACGACAAAGACACCCTCAACGCCGGCTATTCGCGCTCGGTGTTCTGGCTCAAGGTCAACCTGCGTTACCAGCCCAAGCCGCCTGAAACCCAGCGCACCTGGCTGCTGGAGTTGGCCTATCCGCCCCTCGACCACCTTGACCTGTACTTGCCCGACAGCACCGGCAACTATCGCCTGGCCGGTCGCACCGGGGATGCCTTGGCGTTCTCCAGCCGCGAGATTCGCCAGAACAACTACTTGTTCAAGGTCGACTTCACGCCGGGCGAAACCAAGACCGTCTACCTGCGCCTGCAAAGCGAAGGTTCGATCCAGGCGCCGCTGACGCTGTGGTCCAGCACTGCCTACCTGGAACAACAACCGCTGCGCCTATATGTATTGGGCCTGATCTATGGCGTGTTGCTGGGGATGCTGGTGTACAACCTGTTCATCTACCTCAGCGTGCGCGACACCAGCTACCTTTATTACATCTTCTATATCGCCTCGTTCGGTCTGTACCAGCTGTCGGTGAACGGTGCGGCGGTGGAGTATTTCTGGCCGAACAACCCCTGGTGGGCGAATGCCGCGACACCGTTCATGATCGGCTCGGCGGCGTTGTTCGGCAGCTTGTTCGCCCGCAGCTTCCTGCACACCGCCCAGCACAGCCGCTGGATCAATCGCCTGTTGCTGGCGCTGGTGGCCTGTGGCGCGGTGGTGATGCTGCTCTCACTGATGACCAGCTACGCCCTCGCGCTGCGCCTGGCCACCGGCCTGGCGCTGGTGTTCACCGTGACTATCTTCGTCGCCGCCATCAAGGCCTGGTACTGCGGCCAGCGGGTGGCGCGTTATTTCATCATCGCCTGGTCGGCGTTCCTGCTGGGCGGCGTGGTCAACACCTTGATGGTGCTGGGTTACCTGCCGAATGTGTTCCTCACCATGTACGCCAGCCAGATCGGCTCGGCGATCGAAGTGGCGCTGTTGTCCCTGGCCCTGGCGGACCGCATCAACGCCATGCGCGAGCAACAGGCGCAGATCCTCTACGATGCGAGCCAGAAGCTCGAAGTGCTCAACCAGCAGTTGGCCCGCAGTAACCGGCTCAAGGACGAATTCCTCGCCACCCTGACCCACGAACTGCGCACGCCGATGAATGGGGTGATCGGCTCCCTGGAGTTGATGCAGACCGTGCCCCTGGACGACGACCTGGCGAACTACCAGCAAACCGCCGCCGGCTCGGCGCGGGACATGATGCGGATGGTCAATGGCATCCTCACCCTCACCGAGTTGCAGGCCGGGCGCCTGAGTGCCCAGCCCAAGGTGTTCAGCCTGCGCGGCGTGCTCGACACCTTGCGCCAGCAGTTCAGCGCCAGCGCCCAGAGCAAAGGCCTGGCCTTTTCCATCGATATCGCCGACGACTTGCCCGATCGCCTGCGCGGCGATGCCGACAAACTCAGCCAGTGCCTGGATTGCCTGTTGGACAACGCCTTCAAGTTCACCCACGAAGGCGTCGTGCGTCTGCGGGTGGTCGGCGTGCCCCTGAGCGATGGCACCGTGCGCCTGAGTTTTATCGTCACCGACACGGGCATCGGCTTTGCGTTCCTCGACGAGGCCACTCTGTACCAGCGGTTCTTCCAGCTCGATGGCTCGACGACCCGCGAATACGGTGGCCTGGGGATTGGTCTGGCAATCTGCCGGCAACTGATCGAATTACTCGGCGGGCGTCTCACCCATCATTCCGAACCGCGCAAGGGCAGTCGTTTTCAGCTGGAACTGGCGGTCACCCCGCTGCAGCCCGAGCCACGCCCGGCAAGCCCCGCGCACGCACGCACGCCTGCGCAGTGTGCGGTGCTGCTGGTGGACGACAACAGCGTCGGCCAGTTGGTGGTGCGCGGCATGTTGCTCAAGCTCGGTTATCGGGTGAAAACCGTCGACAGCGGGCCGGCGGCGTTGACGGCGTTGCAGGGGGAAACCTTCGACGCAGTGTTGCTGGATATACCGGAAGGCGGTTTCTCGTTGTGCTGTCAGATTCGCGCGTTGCCCGGCTGCGGCGAGTTACCGGTGATCGCCCTGAGCACTACGTTGAATGTGTCCGAACGCGAGCGCTGCCATGGCATCGGCATCACCGATCGCCTGGTCAAGCCGGTACGTTTCGACGCGCTGCAAGCGCTGCTGGAACGTCGGCTGCTGTGTCCGTCAGAGGGCGAAAGCGCCGGACATTCGGCGCGTATGCCACTTTTTTAAGCGAGATGACGGTGCTTAACTGAAATTCGGGCCGCAACTCCAGGTGGCCTTTTTTCCAGGAGGCCCGTCATGAACCTGCACCAGTTCGCCGAAACCCACGACGTCACCAACCAGCCGCCCTCCCTGGACGGCATCAACCTGTACCGCATCGATGTGCCGCTGCAAGACTGGTCGCACCGCTTCGGTGCCGGCTGGGCAGCACCGCGCTTCGATGCCTATGGCGCGTTGGCCGGTGGGCCGCTGATGGCGGCCGGGTTCCTGGCGAACCAGAACAAGCCGCAGTTCAGCAGCCATGACCGCTATGGTCACCGTGTCGACCTGGTGGAGTTTCACCCGGCCTACCATGAGCTGATGCACACCGCCGTCGAGCATGGCCTGTCGTCGCTGCCGTGGGCTCATCCACAATCCGGCGCCCATGTGGCCCGTGCTGCCCTGACGTACCTGCACAGCCAGGCCGAGGCCGGCACCGGCTGTCCGTTGACCATGACCTTTGCCTGCGTCCCGGCCCTGCGCCTGCAACCGGATCTGGCGCAGACCTGGCTGCCGAAAATCCTCAGCACCGACTACGACCCGCGCAACGTCGGCATCGCCCACAAGGCCGGTGCCACCATCGGCATGGCGATGACCGAGAAACAGGGCGGCACCGACGTGCGCGCCAACACCACCCGTGCTTACCCCGTGGGCGCGGGCGGTCCCGGCCAAGCCTATGAGCTGGTGGGGCACAAGTGGTTCTGCTCGGCGCCGATGTGCGATGCGTTCCTCACCCTGGCCCAGACCGACAAGGGCCTCACCTGTTTCCTGCTGCCTCGGCACCGTCCGGACGACACGCGCAACCAGTTCTATATCCAGCGTCTGAAAAACAAACTCGGCAATTGCTCCAACGCGTCCAGCGAAGTCGAGTTCCGCGGCGCCCTGGCCTGGATGGTCGGCGAAGAAGGCCGTGGCGTGCCGACCATCATCGAGATGGTCGCCATGACGCGCTTCGATTGCATGGTCGGCTCCAGCGCCTTGATGCGCCAGGCGCTGACCCAGGCCAGCCATCATTGCGCCCATCGTTCGGTCGGCGGTCGCGTACTCAGCGAGCAGCCGCTGATGCAAAACGTGCTGGCCGACCTGGCGCTGGAAAGCGAGGCCTCGCTGGCCTTGAGCCTGCGCATGGGCCGCGCCCTCGATCATTTGGGCGATGAGCAGGAAGCCAAGTTCTCCCGGCTGGTGACGGCGGTGGGTAAGTATTGGATCTGCAAGCGCGCGCCGGCGATGATCAACGAAGCCGCCGAGTGCATGGGCGGTGCCGGTTATGTGGAGGACAGTATCCTGCCGCGCTTGTATCGTGAGGCGCCGGTGAATTCGACGTGGGAAGGTTCCGGCAATGTGCAGTGCCTGGACGTGCTGCGCGCCTTGTCCAAAGAACCGGGCGTGCTGGAAGCGCTGTTCGTCGAGCTGGGCGACGGGCATGGCGACAGGCAGTTGGCGCGGCATGTCGAGCAACTGAAATCGGCGTTCATGGACACCCAGGATATCCAGTACCGCGCGCGGCAACTGACCGAGGACATTGCCGTAGCGTTGCAGGCCAAGTTGTTGCTGGAGGCCGGGAACGCGGCGGTCAGCGATGGGTTTATCGCCAGCCGTTTGGGCCAGTCGTCGGGACGGGTGTATGGCACCTTGCCGCGTGGCGTGGATGTTGAGGCGATTGTCGCGCGGTCCACGCCACAGGCCCTTTGAATACACGCGGTCAACATGTGGGAGCTGGCTTGCCTGCGATCGCGGTGTGCCAGCCTCCCACAGGGACTGAGCTCTTCTTGAGTAGGCATGCCAATTCAAAGTTTGCGTCTGGCCGGGATACAGGCAAGATAAAGGTCTGCAAGTCAGCACACAGGATGCTTACCGTGACCGAAGCTTTTGTTGTCGTTCAAACCGCCGAAGAAGCCGTGGACCGGCTGGCGGCTCTGCATGAGCGTGCTACCGGCGCGCTCAATCAGGCCCTCAAGCAATACCTCAAGGACCGCGTCGAGCCCGACGCCGAACAACGCGCGATGTTTCGTTACCCGGAGCTGCGCCTGACTTACCAGTGCCATGGCGAAGTCCCACAGACCACCCGGGCGTATGCCAAGGTCCAACTGCCGGGGACTTACAGCGTCACCGTCACCCATCCGTCGGCATTCCGTAAATACCTGCTGGAGCAATTGGTGCCGCTGATGCACGACTTCACCGTGACGGTGGAAGTCGGCGTCAGTCAGCAGAATATTCCTTACCCGTATGTGGTCGAGCAGGGCGACGAACTGGCCGGCTCCGGCGTGACCGCCGCGACCCTGGCGCGGGTGTTCCCCAGCACCGACCTGTCGGCCGCCACCGATGGCATCGCCGACGGCCTGTACGACTGGGAAAACACCGACCCGCTGCCCCTGGCCCTGTTCGACGCGGCCCGCGTGGACTTTTCCCTGCGCCGCCTGGTGCATTACACCGGCAGCGATTGGCGCCATGTACAGCCGTGGATCCTGCTGACCAACTACCACCGTTATGTCGATCAGTTCATCGTGCATGGCCTGGAGCAACTGCGCAGCGACCCGCGTTTTATCCGCATGGTGTTGCCGGGCAACGTGATCATCGACAAGAGCATGGACCACGGCGAAGCGTCCGCCATTGCCGCAGGCGTGGTCTGGCACCGTTACCAGATGCCGGCCTACCACCTGCAGGCCACTGACGGCCACGGGGTGACGCTGGTCAACATCGGTGTCGGCCCGTCCAACGCCAAGAACATCACCGACCACCTAGCCGTGCTGCGTCCGCATTGCTGGCTGATGATCGGCCACTGCGGCGGCCTGCGCCAATCCCAGACCATCGGCGACTATGTCCTGGCTCACGCCTATATGCGCCGTGACGGCATTCTCGACCGCGTAGTGCCGCCGAACATCCCGATCCCGGCCCTGGCCGAAGTGCAGATGGCCTTGCAGCAAGCGGCGGCCAACGTCACCGGCGAAAAAGGCGAAGAGCTGAAAAAGCGCCTGCGCACCGGCACCGTGCTGACCTACGACGACCGCAACTGGGAACTGCGCTGGGCCCAGGAACGGCCGCTGATCAACCTGTCCCGCGCCGTCGCGGTGGACATGGAGAGCGGCACCATCGCCGCCCAAGGCTACCGTTTGCGCGTGCCTTACGGCACGTTGCTGTGTGTCTCGGACAAGCCGTTGCACAGTGAGATCAAGCTGCCGGGCTCGGCCAACGCGTTCTATGAGCGGGCGGTCAGCCAGCACTTGAAGATCGGCATCGAGGCGGTCGACCTGTTGCGCACCGAGCTCAACTCGCTGCACTCGCGCAAACTGCGCAGCTTCGACGAGCCGCCGTTCCGCTAAGCGGTTGGGATGGTCATTTAGCGGTCAGGCCACTAGCATTGTCGGTCCTGACCGTTAGATGTTCTTTCGCCATGTCCCGTCCCAGCCGTCCCGATTCGCGTCGCCCTGGCGTGAAAGCCCCGTATTCCGCAACCCGTCGCGTCGCCAAGGCGCCACCGGCCGAGCCGAAGCTGATCCTGTTCAATAAACCGTTCGACGTGCTGACCCAGTTCAGCGACGAAGGCGGGCGGGCGACCCTCAAGGATTTTATCGACATCCCCGGCATCTACCCGGCGGGCCGCCTGGACCGTGACAGCGAAGGCCTGCTGCTGTTGACCAACGACGGTCAATTGCAGGCGCGGATTGCCGACCCCAAGCACAAGCTGGCGAAAACCTACTGGGTGCAGGTGGAAGGCGAACCCACCGAAGAACAACTGCAACGCCTGCGCGACGGGGTGGAGCTCAACGACGGCATGACCTTGCCCGCCGAAGCCCGGCAACTGGACGAGCCTGAGTTATGGCCACGCAACCCGCCGGTGCGTTTTCGCAAAAGCGTGCCGACCCACTGGCTGGAGTTGGTGATTCGTGAGGGGCGAAACCGCCAGGTGCGGCGCATGACCGCGGCGGTGGGGTTGCCCACCTTGCGCCTGGTGCGCGTGCGGATTGGCGATTGGTCCATCGACGGCCTGGAGCAGGGCCAATGGAAGGCCGTACCGGCGCGCTTATAAGGCGCCGGACTCGATCAGGCCGATCACCACGCTCTTGATGACGAACGCGGCCACGCCCAGGCCCAGCACGAAAAACAGAATGAACGAGCCAAAACGCCCGGCCTTGGATTTTTTCGCCAGGTCCCAGACGATGAAGCCCATGAAAATGATCAGAATCGTGACCAGGCCGGTCATCATCCATTCTTCGAATAGTGCGGGGTCAATCGAGTTCATTCGGTAATTTTTCCGACAGGGCAGGCGGCAAGTATACGGCAGTGCTCGGGCTGGGCATTGACCTGCGTCGGTGCGTCGCAGGCAGACTTCACGGTTGAAACACAGGCTGAATGTGGGAGGGAGCAAGCCCCGTCCCACCTTTGACCGTCACCGATCTCAAGTACGCAGGTGGGTCAGCGGCAGCTCGGTGCTGTTCAATACTTGGTTCAGCACAAAGCTCGAGCGCACGCTGGTCACGCCTTCGATCCGAGTGAGGTGGCCCAGCAGCAGCTTCTGGTAGTGATCCATGTCGGGCACCACCACTTTCAACTGATAGTCGGCATCCATTCCGGTCACCAGGCTGCATTCCAGCACCTGCGGCAGGGTGCGGATGGCGGCTTCGAAGTTCTCGAAGCGCTCGGGGGTGTGGCGGTCCATGCCGATCAGCACGTAGGCGGTGAGGCTCAGGCCGAGCATCTTGCGGTCGAGCAGCGCGACCTGGCGGGCGATGTAGCCGTCGTCCTCCAATTGCTTGACCCGGCGCGAGCAGGGCGACGGCGACAGCCCGATACGCTCGGCCAACTCCTGGTTGGAGATCCTCGCGTCGCGCTGCAATTCCGCCAAAATACTCAGGTCGTATCGGTCAAGTTTGCTCATGGGGCTGGCCTTTGTCGTAACTATTGCGGTGAATTATCCCTTAAGGGTTAAAAATTGCGCAAGCACTGTTTATTGACGCAATCTTCGCAATCATCTGCCGGGGTGCTGCGCCTATGATTACCAACAGAATCACCGCCTGGACATAGTCCACTGCAGCTCGCCCAATCAGGCCCGCTGCGGCCGCCACCCCAGCAGGGTTGAGCCGGCCTCCAGGCTGCACACTGTCCACAAGACGGCGTGAGGTGAGCCAACGTCATAAGCGTTGAGCCAGGACGAAGTTCTCAAGGGGCGGCCGACGGGCTGCCCCTTTCTTTTTGCCTTAAGAAAATAGTTCTCGTGACTGATAACCTGTTCCAGAACCGGGCGAGGCTTTTCCAGTCTCATTGATAAGCCCTAAACCGCAGTGAGGAAGAGCATGAAGCGCATCTGGCGAATGGCAGGTGTTGGTTTGTTGGTGGTCAGCGTCAGCGCGCAGGTAACAGCGGACGAGCGCGATAATTCACCCGAGCGGCCGCAGGGCGGCGGGCAGCATGAACGCGGCCCTGAAGGTGGCGGGCGGCCCGAGAATAATCAGCCGCGCCCGCAGATCGCGCCGCCTCGGCCTGAGAACAATCAGCCACGCCCGGAGAACCCGCATTTTGATCGCGGCGGCCCGAACGGCGGCGGTCAGGGGCAAGGCCGGCCCCAGGGCAATGAGCCGGGTCGCCCGGCACCGCAGCCACAACCGTCGAACAGCCTGCCGATCCAGGGGCGGCCCGATACGGTGCGCCAGACCCAGGAACCGCGTGAGGGTTACTACCGCGATATCCCGCGCCGCAACGACGGCAATCAACATTGGGAGGCCGGTGGCCCCGGTTCACGTCCAGGCAACGACGGCGGTTACCACAATGAGCGTCCCGGTGATAATCGCTGGCCAGGTCGCCCCGATGGGCACGGCAACGGCTGGGGCCCCGGTCCGCAGTATCGCCCAGGGTATATGGTGGATCGTTTTCCCGAGCGTAATTACCGCGTGCCTTACCGTGGCCAGGATTATTTCTTCTCCGGCGGCTACTGGTATCGCCCGCAAGGCCCGCGCTATGTAGTGGTGGCGCCGCCGTATGGCATCCGCGTGCATTACTTGCCGGACTACGCGCGCGAAGTGTGGGTGGGCGGTGCGCTGTTTTTCCTCGCGGCGGGTGCCTATTACACCTACGAAAACAGTACCCAGCAGTACGTGGTGGTGGAACCGCCGACCGCCGTACCGGCACCGCAGCCAGCGCCCCAGGGTAACGGTTATGACGTGGTGGCCTATCCCGCCAACGGCCAGTCACCGGCGCAGGTGCAGCAGGATGGTTACGACTGTTATCGCTGGGCCGTGCAGCAAAGTGGCTTTGACCCGCAAGCGGTCACCTACGCTCCGGCCCCGGCAGTGGTGCAAGCCTACCGCCAGGCCCAGGGCAACTGCCTGAGCAGTCGCGGCTATCAGGTGCAGTACTAGGCCTGGGCGCCACTCACCACATCCAACGGGTCGGCGTGTACCAGCACTTCGGCCCGCGGGTAGGCTTTGTGAATGGCATCGGCGGCCTGGTCGCTGATGCCGTGGGCGACAGACAACGTCAATTCCCCCGGCAATTCCAGGTGCAACTGCACAAACCAGTGGTTGCCGGAAATCCGCGTGCGCAAGTCGTGTGCGCCCAGCACGCCGGGTACACCACGCGCCAATTCCAGCATGTGCTGGCTGACGTCCGGCGGCAGTTCTTCGTCCATCAGCACGGCAAAGCTTTCCCGGGCGATCTGGATCGCGCTCCACAGAATGTAGGCCGCGATGCCCAGGCCAAACCAGGCGTCGATCTGATGGAAGCCGAAACCGGCCAGGATCAGCGCAATCAGGATACTGCCATTGAGCAGCAGGTCCGAGCGGTAGTGCAGCGAGTCGGCGCGCACGGCGCTTGAGCCGGTTTCCCGCACCACGTGGTGTTGCAGGACCAGCAGGGCCACGGTCAGCGCCAGGGACAAGATAATCACGCCAATGCTCAGCCACGGCGCGCCCACCGGCTCGGGATGCTTGATCCGTTCGAATGCCTGCAACGCAATCAGCACCGCACTGCCGGCGATAAACAGCGCCTGCGCCATCCCGGCCAGCGACTCGGCCTTGCCATGCCCGTAACGGTGATCGTCATCGGCCGGGCGCAGGGCGTAATGCACCGCCAGCAGATTGAGCAGCGAGGTCACGCCATCGAGTAGCGAATCGGTCAACCCGGCGAGCATGCTCACCGAGCCGCTGAGCCACCAGGCGATGGCCTTGGTCACAATCAGCACAGAGGCGACGCCCACCGAGGCGCGCGTGGCCAGGCGCAAGAGCCGGGCGTGTTCGGGACTGCTGGTCATAAGCGGGTCAGATCCTTAGGCGGACGGTTGTAAGCCGAGGGCCGCCAGTTGTTGCACGCTGCCCTTGAACTGGATCATGCGCGGGTCGTCCAGCGGCAGCGTGCGACCGGTTTCCTGCTGGATGATGGTCTGCAGCTTGGCGGTGTCGACCTTGCCGTCGGCACCGATGGCTTGCTGCAGTTTCTCCGGGGCGACTTGTGCGGTCTTGCCCGGTTCGAAGTAGATCGCGCCGGTGGCGAAGTCGACGCCGAAGGCGATCAGGCCAGGGATCACGTAGAACAGCAGGCCCACGGCATCGAGCACGGCAATCGTCGGGTCGATCTTGCCGTCGATCTGGCCGCGGCGGTCGGGATAGAAAATCGAACCGCAGGCCGTCAGTTGGCTCAGCAGAGTGACGGCGAGGACACCGCCGATGACACGGGAAGCGATACGCATGGAAAATCTCCTGTCAGTCACTGTAGGAGCGAGCTTGCTCGCGAAAGACGTTAACGATACCGCGTGCTGCCTGAATGTGCGTGGTGCTCTGTGATTTTTCGCGAGCAGGCTCGCGCCTACGGGAGACCACCACCGGTATCCGACAGTTCGCCGTTATACTCGCCGCTCTGCTTTGGAGCCAGTATGAATTCGTTGCCGATCGATGATGTTTTACCCGCCCTGCGTGACGCCTTGGCGAATCGCCATGAAGCCGTGCTGGAAGCACCGCCCGGCGCCGGTAAAACCACCCGCGTACCCTTGGCCTTGTTGAATGAGCCTTGGCTGGCCGGGCAGACCATCCTGATGCTCGAACCCCGACGCCTGGCCGCGCGCGCCGCCGCCGAGCGCCTGGCCAGCGAGCTGGGGGAAAAGGTCGGTGAAACCGTCGGCTATCGCATCCGCCTCGACAGTAAAGTGGGGCCCAACACGCGCATCGAAGTGGTCACCGAAGGCATCCTCACCCGCCGCCTGCAGGACGACCCGGCGCTGGACGGCGTGGGCCTGCTGATCTTCGACGAATTCCACGAACGCAGCCTCGACGCCGACCTGGCGCTGGCCCTGAGCCTGAATGGCCGCGACCTGTTTCGCGACGAGCAGCCGCTGAAAATCCTGCTGATGTCCGCCACCCTCGAAGGCGAGCGCCTGGCCGCGCTGTTGGACAACGCGCCGATCCTGCGCAGCGAAGGGCGTATGTTCCCGGTGCAGATGCGCTGGGGGCGGCCGTACCAGGCCGGTGAATTCATCGAGCCGCGCCTGGTGCAGACCATCCTCGACGCTTTGCATGACGAAACCGGCAGCGTGCTGGTGTTCCTGCCCGGCCAGGCGGAGATCCGCCGGGTCAACCAGCAACTGGCGGACGCGCTCGGTGATCGCCGCGATGTGCTGCTCTGCCCGCTGCATGGCGAACTCGACCTGAACGCCCAGCGTGCCGCCATCGACCCGGCGCCCGCTGGCAAGCGCAAAGTGGTGCTGGCCACCAACATCGCCGAGACCAGCCTGACCATCGATGGCGTGCGCGTGGTGATCGACGCCGGGTTGGCGCGTGTGCCGCGTTTCGACCCCGGCAGCGGCATGACCCGCCTCGACACCCAGCGCATCTCCCGCGCCAGCGCCACCCAGCGTGCCGGCCGGGCCGGGCGCCTGGAACCGGGCGTGTGCTATCGCTTGTGGTCCGAGGACCAGCACGAAGGCCTGGCCGCCTATGGCAGCGCGGAAATCCTCGCCGCCGACCTCGCCGGGCTGGCCTTGCAACTGGCGCGTTGGGGCGTTGCGCCCGCGCAGTTGGTGTGGCTCGACATGCCGCCCGCTGCCGCGTATGCCCAGGCTCAGGACCTGCTGCAACGCCTCGGCGCCTTGAATGACGACAAACTGACCGCCCACGGCCAGAAGATGGCCGAGCTGCCGGCCCATCCGCGCATCGCCCATCTGCTGCTGCGCGGGCAGGATCTGGGGCTGGCGGCCACTGCGTGTGATGTCGCCGCGCTGCTGGGCGAGCGCGACATCCTGCGCGGGGGCGGCGCGGATCTGCACAGTCGCCTGGCGTTATTGTCCGGTGAAGAACGCGCGCGGGGCACTCAGGGTGGTGTTCAGCGCGCCAAGCAGTTGGCCCGGCAATATCGCGGCTATTTGCGCGGCCAGGCGACCAGGCCGGTGGCCGACCCCGATCACCCGCGTTGGCTCGGCGCGCTGCTGGCGTTGGCGTATCCCGACCGCGTGGCCCAACAACGCCGCCCCGGCGGCGCCGAATACCGCCTGGCCAATGGCCGCGCCGCCTTGTTCGCCGAGGCCGATAGCCTGATGAAACAAGCCTGGCTGGTGATTGCCGACCTGGGCAGCCGCCAGGGCCAGCGCGAAGAACGCATCTACCTGGCGGCGGATTTTGATCCGGCGCTGTTCGACACGGTCCTCGCCGAACAAGTACGCACCGTCGACCAATTGGATTGGGACGAGCGCGAAGGCGTGCTGCGCGCCGAGCGCCAGCGCAAAGTCGGCGAACTGGTGCTCAGCCGCGAACCCCTCAGCGGCCTCGACGAAAACGCTCGCAGCCAGGCGCTGGTCAACCTGGTTCGGCGCAAAGGCCTGGAGCTGTTGCCCTGGACGCCGGAACTGCGCCAATGGCAGGCTCGCGTGATGTTGCTGCGCCAGCTGGACACCGGCACCACCAGCGAATGGCCCGACGTCAGCGACAGCGCCTTGCTCGCCAGCCTGGAGCACTGGCTGATGCCTTACCTGGGCAAGGTCTCGCGCCTCAGTCATTTCGCCAACCTGGATATTTCCAGCTACCTGCACAACCTGTTGCCCTGGCCGTTGCCCCAACGCCTGGACGAACTGGCACCGCACCATTTGAAAGTGCCGTCGGGTTCGTCGGTGCGCTTGGACTACAGCGAGCATCCGCCGATTCTGGCGGTGCGCCTGCAGGAATTGTTCGGCCTGGCGGATACACCGCGCATTGCCGGCGGGCGCCAGGTGGTCAAGTTGCACCTGCTGTCCCCGGCGCGACGGCCGGTGCAGGTGACCCAGGATCTGGCGAACTTCTGGCGCAGTACCTACGCCGAGGTGAAGAAAGATCTGAAAGGGCGCTATCCCAAACATTACTGGCCGGATGACCCGTTGGTGGCCGAGGCCACCGCCCGAATCAAACCCCGCAAGTAAGCGTGACCGCGACTCAAATGTGGGAGGGGCGGTTATTGCGCGGCGGGCAGCAGGAAGCGGGCGATGACTGGCAGATGGTTGGAAATGCGCAACGTATCCGCCTGGCGCACCTTGGCTTCTACACGCTTGATCCGCGAGCTGTAAAACAGGTAATCGACGGTGCGATCCGGCCCGTCCAGGCTCGGGTCATTCGGAAAGTGCGTCAGCCACTGCTCACGATCAATCCCGCTGGATTCGCTGTTGCTCGGGATCATCGGGTATTTGTCCCACAGCAGATGCAGTTCGCTGTCCGGTGAATACTGCCCGCGTTTACCGGCATCCAGGCGCAGGAATTGCCCCAGCGGCAGTAAATTGAAATCCCCGCCGATCAACCACGGCGTACCGCGGCTTTCGAACTTATCCAGCAGTTTCACCGTGGCCTGGACTTGTGCTTGCACCGCACTGCGCCCGGGTGCGTCGCCCTCCAGGCGAGTGTTGAGTACCGCCAGTTGGCCGCCGTCGCTCAAGGGCAGATAGGTCAGCAGCAACGCCGGTTTGGGTTGGAACTGACCGCTGATGAAATCCGCGGGCGGTACGGGCAGTTGCAGGCGTTCGGCGTGTTCGATCTGGTAGCGGCTCAGGGTCACCAGCTTGCGGCCGACGCTGCCGAAAATATGCAGGTTGGGGATAAAGTCGGCTTTCCAGTCGAAGGCCTGGGCGCTGCAGGGGTAGAGATCGACGAGCCGCTCTTGCAGCAGCGCCACCTGATCCTGGTAGTGGGACGGCTTGGCGCCTTCGTCGAGTTCCTGCAACAGCAGGATGTCGGGCTGTTCGTCGCGAATCACCCGGGCCACTTCGTCGAGGCTGAAGGCCATGTCTTCGACGGTGGGGCGGTCGTCCGGGCCGCTGCCGTCGGCGGTGTCGTACCAGAACACGTAGTTCTTGCCGGCCAGGTACTGCACGTTCCAGGTCATCACCTTGAGCGCCTGCCCGGGCAACAGGGTCGGCGCACGGGGCGCGATGCAGCTCACGGGCAGGGTTTGCTTGTCGGCGGGGCGCCAGGTCAGGCTGTAGATCAGGGCCGTCAGCAGGCCCGCGATGATCAGCAGGCCCAGCAAGGTGATGCGCAATAAACGGGTCATCGGCTCGGCTTATAGCGTGTCAGGGGTGACACGGAGCATATCACCGCACGTCGGCGTCGCCACCGATCAGCATAAATAAACGGAACAGCACCACACTGGTAAACAGCTGCAGGAAGCTGTGCGCGCTGTCGATCAGCACGCCCAGCAACGGCGCGGGCTCGGGATACGCCGCCATGCTGGCGCCTTTGAGCAGCCACAGTGGCGTCATTACGCACAGCAGGCACACCAGGATTCGCCAGAAATGCCCGCGGGTCAGGCGCAAACTTTCCTTCATCGCCGCCAGTGCAGGCATGCCGCGCAGCACCAGCAGGTACTCGGCGAACGCCAGCACCACCATCAGCCACAGGCCCGGCAGGAAATACAGCGACAGCCCGAGCAGTATCAGCAGGGTGCTCATCGCCGTCAGCAGGGCGAAGCGCGGCCACAGCGTCAGGGCCATGGCCCACACATCCTTGGTGCGCGGCGATTCGCCACGGGTGCGGGCGTCGAGAAACAGGATCAGCGCCCCGGTGTACAGCGGATACACCAGCAACCCCACCACCACGCTGTAGCCGGGGAAGGCATCCGGGCCGAGCGTGTGGTCGAGCACCTGTTGCAGCAGGGCTTCGAGGATCACCAGCGGCAGGCACAGCTGGACGATGGCGCCCAGGTTGCGCTGGGTGAAACGGAGGGAGTCGCGCAGCACATCTAACGGATTCATCAGAGTCATCACAGGCCGAAAAAAAGCAGGGGCACACTTTAACCGATAGGTGCCGTGAGCAAGCAAACGTAAACCTTGAGTAAAGACCATTGAAACAACTGGTAACACCCCCATAACTAGCAGGACCGAGCCTGATCACAGGCCGGACCATGATTTTTACCGGCAATCTAACGAGGTCGCCATGAACAGCGAAGAGCAAACCCTGATCGATGGACTGTTTTCACGGCTGCAACAGGCCGAAACGGACTCAGCCCCCCGCGACGCGCAGGCCGAAGCGCGGATCAAGGAGCATATGACGCGCCAACCGGCGGCCGGGTACTACATGACCCAGTCGATCCTGGTGCAGGAACACGCGCTCAAGAACCTCGACGCGCAGAACAAGCAGCAGGCGCAACAGATCCAGCAATTGCAGGACGAGTTGCAGCGGGCCAAGTCCCAGGCGGCACAACCGGCGCCGAGCAGCGGTGGCTTTCTGTCGAGCATTTTCGGCGGCGGTTCCCGTGACGCGCAACCGCCACAGAGCGCTCCGGCCTCATCCGGCGGCGGTTGGCGTGAACCGGCTCGGCCGTCTTTCGGACAGCCTGCGCCGCAACAAAACTACGCTGCCCCACAGCAGAATTACCAACAGCCGCAACAACCCGCCGCCGCCCCCATCGGCAGTGGCTTTCTCGGTGGCGCCCTGAAAACCGCAGCGGGTGTGGCCGGTGGTGTGATGCTGGCGGAAGGTATCAGCAGCCTGTTCAACCACAACTCGCAACAGCCGCAAGTGGTGGAAGAAATCATCCGTGAAGTGCCCGCGCCTGCCAGTGACAACAGCAACTGGGGCAACGATGACCAGAAGTTTGCTGGCAATGACAACTGGGGCAGCAACAATTCCGACAGCTTCGCGGACAGTGATTATTCCGACAACTCGTCCTCCTTCGACGACGACGATTCCTTCGTCTGACGCATCCAGGCCGGGGCGCTTTGCCGCCCCGGGCTGATTTTTCCCGGAAACTTTCCCGTGGCTGGCATACTGGCAACCTTTGCGGACCTTCGCGTCCGGGGTCCAAGCGGCAGTCATGGGGAAGTGCGGTGAAGAAAATTGCAGTGTTCGCCGATGTACAAAACCTCTACTACACCGTGCGCCAGGCGTATGGCTGCCATTTCAACTACGCCGCCTTGTGGGCTGACATCAGCTCGCGCGGGCAGATCGTCGAGGCGTATGCCTATGCCATCGACCGTGGTGACAGCAAGCAGCAGCAATTCCAGCAGATCCTGCGCAACCTGGGCTTTACCGTGAAGCTCAAACCCTACATCCAGCGCAGCGACGGCTCGGCCAAGGGCGACTGGGACGTGGGTATCACCATCGACATCATGGACGCCGCCGCTAACGTCGACGAAGTGGTGTTGGCTTCCGGCGACGGTGATTTCGACATGCTGCTCGACCGCATCATCCACAAGCATGGTGTCGAAGCCGTGGCCTACGGCGTGCCGGGGCTGACGGCCAACTCACTGATACGCGCCGCCAGCCGCTACGTGCCGATCGAAGGCGCGTTGCTGCTCAAATAAGCGCTGCGGTTCAATAGATAAATGCTTAGACGGAGTTGGAACAGGTTTGGAACGTATAGCGGTCATCGACTTTGAAACCACCGGCATCACCCCGAGCAGCCACTGCCGGGCCACGGAAATCGCGGTGGTCATCCTCGAACGTGGCCAGATCGTGGACCGCTACCAGAGCCTGATGAACGCCGGCGTGCGCGTGCCGGGCTTTATCGAACAGCTCACCGGCATCAGCAACGCCATGCTGCGCAGCGCGCCGCCGGCCGAGCGGGTGATGAACGAAGTCAACGAGTTCGTCGGCACCACACCGCTGCTGGCGCACAACGCCGCGTTCGACCAGAAGTTCTGGGACTTCGAACTGGGCCTGATCCGCCGCACCCGCCTGCAAAAATTCGCCTGCTCGCTGCTATTGGCCCGCCGCCTCATGCCTGCTGCACCCAACCACAAACTCGGCACCCTCAACAGCTACGCCCAACTGCCCCACACCGGCCAGGCTCACCGGGCCATGGCCGATGCGGAGATGGCGGCTAACCTGACGGCGCACCTGGCCGAGCAACTGCGGCGAACCCATGGCTTGCGCGAGCTGTCCCACGACCTGCTGTGTACCTTGCAGAAAGTCCCGGCGGCGAAGATCAATGAGCATTTGAAGAAGCATCGCGGGTTCTGATAGAACAACGCCGTTCAAAATGTGGGAGGGGGCTTGCCCCCGATAGCAGTGGATCAGTCAGCTTATGTGTAGCTGACCCACCGCAATCGGGGGCAAGCCCCCTCCCACATTCGTTATGTGTGGTTCAACGAGGTTGCACACACTCCAGCGCCCGATCCACCACTCCCTTCGCCATTTCCACCAAATGCATCACCGCCCGTTGCTGCGCGTTCATCGCCTCACCCGGCAAGTGCGCAGTTTTCACCGCGCAATGCAGCAAGTCCGCCGCATGGGCGAGGGCATCTTCGAGGCTCAGGTTGTCATTCAGGATGAAGGTGGGCGCATCCGGGGCGGACGCTTTGAGGTAGTAGTCGATGGCGCGGCGGTTGAGCAGGGCGTCTTCGCTCAAGAAGTCTGGTGGATCGGGGGTGACTTTGACCATGGTGTAATTCCTCTGAAGTAAGAGGCCGTCACCGTTCGCTTGCACGCGAATGAGGGTGGCAGCTGTACGCAGGTGTGCAAGACCGGGGCAAAGGAAACCCGGCAGACCCCGAAGGTCTCCAGCGCACAGCCGCCATAACAGATAAACGCCGACCACTAAAAACCAGGCGTTGAGATGTAGGGCGCTAGTGCACCTTTGCGAACCGGACTTGCACGTCCGATCATCGATGATTCGATGACGAGGCGAGACTAGCTACCTGATCCGAGGGGCGCAAGGCCGTGGAATTCTCTAGGAAACGTCCCGCAAATGAAAGGGATTGGTCTTGCTTGCCACTAAAACATCAGTTCTTTGTGGAGGCTTTTAGCGGTCTTCTGAAACGTCAGTAGGCTAAGCGCTACTGCTTCGTCGGACCTTTCTGGTTTTTCCCGCCAACCACCAATCGCCCTTTGCTGAAACTTACTATCCGCCTGTCATTTACGTACAGGGACTACGGCATGCAGGAAAGCGATCTTCATACAGCAATCATGCGAAGCAAGTTTGAGCTCGAAAGCAAGGGCATCGATTTCGGCTCAACTTCAAGCATGGCGTTTCATATGGGAAACACAATGACAAGCTGCCCGGCAGTCATGGCTTTGCCTAATTCGCCAGGCTGGACCCATGGCGCCAGTTATCAGTTACTCAAGCCCATTCATGCGGAATCCTCGGTGCCGAGCACTACTTTTGACGAACTCTGGAAGTGTACAAAGCAACACTACGGCTTGACGGCTGCAACGGTTCTCACTGGTGCGGCGGGCATACCGATAAGCAAAATTGCCGTGGGCACTTGGGTTCAAGTCGGCTCCAGCAAAACGACGAACCTGGCTAGCCTCATCGGAATGCGCTTCTTCCCTCGTACATTGATCAGGCAGCCAACCGTGGCCAGAATGGCGAAAGCAACATTTGGAACTGTCAGGGTATTTGGCATTATCGGGCGAGGCATTCCCTTCGTGGCTGCGGGGTTGGCTGTCTTTGATCTAATCAGCATTGGTAAGTGTGCCTACGAGGCAAGAAATGGAAAGTAATCTGACCCGAGCCGAGATCAGCGAAAAGGTCATTCAACTGTTCGTCGATATCATCGGCTTCATCGACCGCAGCCAGGTGACGGAACAAACGGATTTCATCCATGACTTCAAGATCATCGATGACGATTTGACTTGCTTTGTCATGCAGATCAAGTGGCAATTCAAACTGCGCGCGACGCAGGCAGATTGGGATCACATCACCACCCTTGAGCAAATTGTCGACTTGATCGTTCAGCGTTCAAATCTGCAGTGCGGCCTCTGACGCCATCGGGGGCAAGTCGAATCGTCGCACCGCCCCTCCCACATTTTGATGTGTGAATACATGCAAACTGTGGGAAGGGCGGTGCGACGATTCGACTTGCCCCCGATGGCGCTGGATCAGCCACCACTTTTCCCATTCCCCTCCAACTGCCCCAACGGCACCCGCCGCTCTATCGCGCTCGACAAAATGATCGAGGTCTTGCTGAACCCGAACTTCGCTATCCGATTAATCAAACTCTCCAGCTCCGGCATGGTGCCTACCGCCGCTTGCATGATCACGCACGGATCGCCCGTGACCCGGTGGCATTCGGTCAGTTCGGGGATTTCGGCCAGGGCGTCGTACACCTTCTGGCTGCCATGGTTGGTCAGGCGCAGTTCGATCACGCACTGGATCGGCAAACCCACTTTGGACAGGTCCACCTTGGCCTGGTAGCCGGTGATCACGCCGCTGGCTTCCAGCTTGGCCACGCGCTCGGCCACGGCGGGGGCGGAGAGGTTGACCGTGCGCGCGAGTTGCGCGTAGGACGCGCGGCCGTCTTCGAGCAGGGCGCTGAGGAGCATGCGGTCGTATTTGTCCATGAAAAGGCTCCAGCGTCAGGTGGCTTTCGAAAGCATGGTTTATAGCCCTCATAACCATGCTTTGAAAAGTGTATGGGCGGTTTAAACAGGTTTTGTAACTTATGTTTATGCACCTGTCTTTTTAGAATAAGCCTCTCTTTTTCTGCCGCAGAGCTGCCCAATGCCTGGCCCACGTCGCTTTCCCTTACCGTTGATCGCCGCCTTTTTTGCGCTGTATGTGATTTGGGGGTCTACCTACCTGGTGATCCGGATCGGTGTGGAGTACTGGCCACCGCTGTTGCTGGCGGGGATTCGGTTCTGTACGGCGGGGGCGCTGATGTACGCGTTTTTGCGCTGGCGTGGAGTGCCGGCGCCGACGTGGGTGCAATGGAAGTCTGCCGGGATGATCGGGATTTTGCTGCTCACTTTCGGTAATGGCGGCGTCACGTTGGCGGAGCACGCGGGGGTGTCGTCCGGTGTCGCTGCGCTGGCCGTGGCGACCGTGCCGCTGTTCACCTTGCTGTGCGGTTATTTCTGGGGCGCGCGTAATACCCGTCTGGAGTGGGCGGGGGTGATCCTGGGCATTATCGGCATTGCCATGCTCAACATGGGCAGCACCTTGCAATCGAGCCCGATCGGCGCGGCTTTACTGCTGTTCGCCGCCGCTTCGTGGGCGTTCGGTTCGGTGTGGAGCCGGCAACTGCCGCTGCCCCAGGGCGCGATGGCCAGTGCGGCGGAGATGCTGGTGGCCGGTGCGGCCCTGTTGCTCGGCAGCGCGGTGTCCGGTGAGCACCTGCAAGCCATGCCGCCGCTGGAGGGCTGGCTGGCCCTGGCCTACCTGACGGTGTTCGGTTCGATCATCGCCTTCAACGCGTATATGTACCTGCTCAAGCACGTGCGTCCGGCTGCCGCGACCAGCTATGCCTATGTGAACCCAGCGGTGGCGGTGTTGTTGGGGATCGTGTTTGTCGGCGAGTCCATCGGCATCGAAGAGGCACTGGCCATGTTGGTGATCATCAGCGCCGTGCTGTTGATCAGCCTGCCCCAGTGGCGAAAGCCTGGGCCGAAAATAAGGTAAACTGCCGCGCATAACGCCTTTTTACCCGCTTAGGCGCTGAATTTCCCCTACGGTAACCACATGACTTTCGCCACCCTTGGCCTGATCGAACCCTTGCAGCGCGCCCTTGAGACGCTCGGCTACCAGACCCCGACGCCGGTGCAGGCGCAAGCCATTCCGGCGGTGCTGGCCGGCCGCGACCTGATGGCCGCTGCCCAGACCGGCACCGGCAAGACCGCCGCTTTCGCCGTGCCGCTCCTGCAACTGCTGACCATGGAAGGGCCGAAAGTCGCCGCCAACTCGGCGCGTGCGCTGATTTTGTGCCCGACCCGCGAGCTGGCCGAGCAGGTTCACGCCAGCGTTGCTGAGTATGCCCAGCACCTGCCACTCACCACCTACGCGGTGTACGGCGGCGTGAGCATCAACCCGCAGATGATGAAGCTGCGCAAAGGCGTCGACGTGTTGGTCGCCACGCCTGGCCGCCTGATCGACCTGTTTCGCCAGAACGCGCTGAAACTCAATCAGCTGCAAACCCTGGTGCTCGACGAAGCCGACCGCATGCTCGACCTGGGCTTCTCCGAGGAGCTGGCGAATATTTACCGCATGCTGCCGAAAAAGCGCCAGACCCTGCTGTTCTCCGCGACCTTCTCCGATGAAATCCGCACGCTCGCCGGGCAAATGCTCAACGACCCGCTGAGCATCGAAGTCAGCCCGCGCAACGTCGCCGCCAATACCGTCAAGCAATGGGTGGTGCCGGTGGACAAGAAGCGCAAGCCGGAGCTGTTTGTCCACCTGATGCGCAAGGGCCGCTGGAAGCAGGTGCTGGTGTTCGCCAAGACCCGTAACGGCGTGGACGCGTTGGTGGATAAGCTGCAGGGCCTGGGCATCAATGCTGATGGCATCCACGGCGACAAGCCGCAGGCGACCCGTCAACGTGCGCTGGACCGCTTCAAGTCGAGCGACGTGCAGATCCTGGTGGCCACCGACGTGGCGGCCCGTGGCCTGGATATCGAAGACCTGCCGCTGGTGGTCAACTTCGACCTGCCGATTGTGGCTGAAGACTACATCCACCGTATCGGCCGCACCGGCCGCGCGGGCAACACCGGCGAAGCGATTTCCCTGGTGTGCGCCGATGAAGTGAACATGCTGTCGGCCATCGAGATGCTGACCCGTCAGACCTTGACCCGGCATATGGAACAGGATTTCGAGCCGGAACACCGCGTGCCGGACACCGATGCCAGTGGGCAGGTGGTGAAGAAACCGAAAAAGCCGAAGAAGCCCAAGGCTTCCGGTGGTGGCGGCAAGCGCAACCTGGGCAAGTGGGTGGACAGTGGCGAGGTCGCGCCTGCCGAGCCGTCGATCAAGCCGGTGCGCAAGGTGCCGGTGTTCAATACTGGGCCGCGTAAGAGGAAGTGATTTTGCGGCGCTGCTGATGGCCTCATCGAGGGCAAGTCGAATCGTCGCACCGCCCCTCCCACATTTTGAATGTATTCACAGATCAAAACTGTGGGAGGGGGCTTGCCCCCGATGACGGCTTTGAATTCACCGCAGATCTCAACGCTTAAGCCACTCCAACATCCCCCGCCCGGCCGCTCTGCCACTGGCAAAACACCCCGTCAGCAGATACCCGCCGGTCGGCGCCTCCCAGTCCAGCATCTCCCCCGCACAAAACACCCCTGGTAATTGCTTGAGCATCAACCGCTCATCCAGCGCCTCAAACGGCACACCGCCCGCCGTACTGATCGCTTCATCCATCGGCCGGGTTTTCACCAGGCTCAGGGGCAATGCTTTGATAGCCACAGCCAATTGCGCCGGGTCGTTGAAGTGTTCGGCGGGTGCCAGCTCACGCAACAACGCCGCCTTGACCCCATCCAACCCCAACTGACTGTGCAGATGCTTGCTCATCGAACGCGACCCACGCGGCTTGGCCAAGGCGGCCAGGACCTTGTCCAGCGGCTTGCTCGGCAGCAGGTCGATATGCACCGTGGCGGCGCCATTGCGATTTATCGCCTCACGAATCGGTGCCGACAGCGCATAGATCAGGCTGCCCTCGATACCGCTGGCGGTGATCACGCATTCGCCGAGGCGCGGTTTGTCATCTCCCAGGCCGATAGCGACGTTTTTCAACGGTGCGCCAGCGAATTTGCTGACCATCAGTTCGCTCCAGGCCGACACCTCGAAGCCACAATTACTCGGCTGTAACGGCGCGCAGGGCACGCCTTTAGCTTCCAGCCGCTTGAGCCAGGTGCCGTCGGAGCCCAGGCGCGACCAACTGCCGCCGCCAAGGGCGAGCAGCACGGCGTCGCTGTGGATGGTTTTTTCGCCGTCCGGGCTGTGGATAAGTAAACCGCCGTCCGCGCTCCAGCCCAGCCAGCGATGGCGGGTGTGGATAACCACGCCGTGGTCGCGCAGGCGCTTGAGCCAGGCACGCAACAGCGGGGCGGCTTTCATGTCTGTGGGAAACACCCGGCCGGAGGTGCCGACAAAGGTGTCGATGCCCAGGCCATGAATCCATTCGCACAGTGCTTGCGCACCGAACGCACGCAGCAACGGCGCCATCTGCGGCGCACGTTCGGCGTAGCGTGACAGGAACGCCGGGTAAGCCTCGGAATGGGTGATGTTCATCCCGCCCACGCCGGCCAGCAGGAACTTGCGCCCCACCGAGGGCATGCCGTCGTACACGTCCACCCGCAGGCTCGCCTGGCTCAGGATTTCAGCGGCCATCAGGCCGGCAGGGCCGCCGCCGATAATGGTGACGTGTTGGGCAGGGGTCTGAGGCATGGGCAGGGCTACGGTCGCGTGAATAGGCCGAGCATTCTACCCGAGGACGGCGCAAGTTCCTGATCAAAAAACGTACAGCTTCCTACAGCCTATGCGGTTACTGGCTTTCAGACGTTTACGCTCAAGTTATCCACAGGCCGTTCCACAGGCATTGTGGGTAACGCCCATATTTCAATGACAACATGATGACGTCCACACCCGTTGCGCGCTGTGGTGCAGGATGCCGTGGCGGCGGGCCAAGGCCACACGGTCTTTGCTGTAGCCGCCGCCGATCACGCCCATCACCGGAATGTCGCGGCCCAGGCAATGGCGCATCACGCTCTCATCGCGGGCGGCGACGCCTTCGTCCGTCAGCTTGAGGTAGCCGAGGGCGTCGTCCTTATGCACGTCGACGCCCGCGTCGTACAGCACCAGGTCCGGCTGGTACAGCGGCAGCAGGTAGTTGAGCGCGTCGTCCACCACCTTGAGATAATCGGCGTCGCCCATGCCCATGGGCAGCGGGATGTCCCAGTCGCTCTGGGCCTTGCGCGCCGGGAAGTTCTTTTCGCAGTGCAGCGACACGGTGATCGCGTCCGGCGTGTCGTGGAGGATGCGCGCGGTGCCGTCGCCCTGGTGGACGTCGCAGTCGAAGATCAGCACGCGGTTGACCCGGCCGCTGGCCAGCAGGTAATGGCTGATCACGGCCAGGTCATTGAAGATGCAAAAGCCCGCCGGGTAATCGTAGTGGGCGTGATGGGTGCCGCCCGCCAGGTGGCAGGCCAGGCCGTGCTCCAGCGCCTGCTCCGCCGCCAGGATCGAACCGCCCACCGCGCGCACGGTACGCCGCGCCAGGGCTTCGCTCCAGGGCAGGCCGAGGCGCCGTTGGTCTTCGCGGGACAACTCGCCGCTCATGTAGCGTTCGATATACCCAGGTTCATGGGCCAGGGCCAGAATGTCCGCCGGGCACAGCGGTGGGCGCAGTAATTGGCTGTCCTGGGTCAGCCCGGTGGACACCAAGTGGTCACGCAACAGGCGGAACTTGTCCATCGGGAAGCGGTGGTCCGCCGGGAACTCGGGGCTGTAATCATCGTGGTAGATCAATGGCAAAGGCATGGGATTTTCTGACGGGAACCTGCGACGGATCTTAACAGCGCGGTACACTCACGCACATGGCAAGGGAGGGGGACCCATGGAGCCGATACTGGAATTGCACAGCGCACGCCTGGTGCTGCGCCAATGGCGCGATGCCGACCTGCCGGCGTTTGCGCACATGTGCGCCGACCCGCAGGTGATGCGTTATTTCCCGGCCCGATTGGACCGCCTGGAAAGCGCCGCGTTGATCGGCCGGATTCGTGGGCATTTCGCCGAATACGGCTTCGGCCTGTGGGCCTTGCAGCGCAAGGACAGCGGCGAGTTCATCGGCCTGACCGGGTTGCAGAATGTCAGCTTTGAAACCGCCTTCACCCCTGCGGTGGAAATCGGCTGGCGCCTGGCGCGTGAGCATTGGGGCCTGGGGTATGCCAGCGAGGCGGCATGGACCGCGTTGCGTTGTGGTTTCGACCGCCTGCAGTTGGACGAAATCGTTGCCTTCACCACCCAAACCAATCTGCCATCACAAAAAGTCATGCAAGCCATCGGGATGCATTACGATCCCCAGGCAGATTTTGAACACCCCAAGGTCGCGGCCGATGACCCGCTGCGCCCGCATGTTTTGTACCGCATCACCCGCGCCCAATGGTTGGACACGCTGCACGGATAAGCAGCCCGGAATGCCCCATAGATTGTAGGAGTTGCTCTATGAGCCAAGTATTGGAAGATCTGGTGGACTTGCTGACCCTGGAGCCGATCGAGGAAAACCTCTTTCGCGGCCGCAGCCAGGACCTGGGTTTTCGCCAACTGTTCGGCGGGCAAGTGCTCGGCCAGTCGCTGTCGGCTGCCAGCCAGACCGTAGAAGCCGAGCGGCACGTGCATTCTTTGCACGGTTATTTTCTGCGCCCCGGCGATGCCGCATTGCCGGTGGTGTATTCGGTGGACCGCGTGCGCGATGGCGGCAGCTTCAGCACACGCCGCGTGACGGCGATCCAGAAGGGCCACCCGATTTTTACCTGCAGCGCGTCGTTCCAGTACGACGAAGCCGGCTTCGAGCACCAGACCAGCATGCCTGCGGTGGTCGGCCCGGAAAACCTGCCGTCGGAGCTGGAGCTGACCAAGCAGCGCGTCCACCTGATCCCCGAGCACATGCGCGACAAGTTGCTGTGCCCCAAGCCGATCGAAGTGCGCCCGGTGACCGAAAAAGACCCGTTCAACCCGCAGCCGTCCGACCCGGTCAAGTACGTGTGGTTCCGCGCCGACGGCGCTTTGGCCGACACGCCGGCGCTGCATAAGTACCTGCTGGCCTACGCCTCGGACTTCGGCTTGCTGACCACGTCGCTGCTGCCCCATGGCAAGACCGTGTGGCAGAAAGACATGCAGGTCGCTAGCCTCGACCACGCGCTGTGGTTCCACGCCGACCTGCGCGCCGATGACTGGTTGCTCTACGCCATGGACAGCCCGTGGGCCGGCAATTCCCGTGGTTTTTCGCGGGGCAGCGTGTACAACCGCGCTGGGCAACTGGTGGCCTCGGTCACTCAGGAAGGCCTGATCCGCCACCGTAAGGACTGGGCATGAGCCTGGCGCAGATTAAACATTGGGTGTTCGACATGGACGGCACCCTCACGGTGGCCGTGCATGATTTCGCGGCCATTCGCGTAGCGCTGGATATTCCGCCCGAGGATGACATCCTCACCCACCTCGCAGCATTGCCGGCGGATGTCGCGGCGGCCAAACATGCCTGGTTGCTGGAGCATGAGCGCGAGCTGGCGCTGGGTTCGGTCGCGGCGCAAGGCTCGGTGGAACTGGTGCGGGAATTGGCCGGGCGGGGTTGTCGCCTGGGCATCCTGACCCGCAACGCGCGGGAGCTGGCGCATGTGACGTTGGAAGCGATTGGCCTGGCGGACTGCTTTGCCGTCGAGGATGTACTGGGGCGCGATGATGCGCCGCCCAAGCCCGACCCAGGCGGCCTGCTGAAACTGGCGGCGGCCTGGGATGTATCGCCCAGTGCGATGGTGATGGTGGGGGATTACCGCTTTGACCTGGATTGCGGCCGGGCGGCGGGGACCAGAACGGTGTTGGTCAACCTGCCGGAGAACCCGTGGCCCGAGCTGGCTGACTGGCATGCCGCAGACTGCGCGGTACTGCGCCGGATGATCCAGCCCGGGCAATAGAGATCAAATGTGGGAGGGGCTTGCCCCCTCCCACAGGTTGAGCCGGTTTCTGCAGGTATTACTGAGAGAACAGTGCCTTCTGCCCTTCAGGCGAAGTGAAGATCCCATCGCCGTTATGCCCAACCCCCGGCACTTCCACCAGCTTCTGGGTCAGTTGCGGGTGGCGCTGCTTGAGGTAGTCGAAATAGTTGTGCCCGCGAATCAGGCGGTACGCGCCCTGGGTCTCGGCTTCGCAGCTTTTATCCAGCGCCGGGTGGTTCGGGTCGGTGTCTTGCCGGCCCAGCAGGTAGGTGATGTCACGCGACACATAGGCCTGTTCCAGTTGCTCGGCGCTTTGCCCCTCGGCATAGGCGGGCAGGTGTTGCATGCCGTACTTCCAGTCATTGAAGCCAGGGCAGTCGGCGACCTTGAACGGCACCGGGCGCTGCGGGCTGAAGTAGGCGTAGGACGACGGGTTGGCCACCACATAGCGCAGGCGGATGCCCGCGCTTTGCAGGCTCGGTTGAGCATGGCCGGTGAGCGCGAAGCGCTGCACCACCTGGCCGCCGCCGGAATGGCCGGCCACCACAATCTCTTTCAGTGCCGGGAACACGGTGCGGTTGCCCAGGTGCTCGATAATCTGGTCCAGGGCGCCGTAGGAACTGACCTGGCCGGGGCCCGTGGAGGGCTCGCCGGCCATCCAGTCATTGCCGTTCCAGCGCAGCACTTGCGGGGCCAGGTGATGGCGTTTCACGTCCGAGTCATTGAGAAACTGCGGCGCGACCACCAGCGTCGTGCCGCCAACCCCGGCATGTTCGGCGGCGTCTTCAGCGCTCTGCAGGTAGGTCTGTGCGTTGCGCAGGCGACCATGCACGATGATCAACGCACGGGTGACGTTGGGCAGGGGGTTACTCCAGTCCTGGCTCAAGCCGAGGCTGAGGTCGCCGGCCGTCAGGTGAAAGCGCTCGGGGCTGACCGCCTTGACCCCCTGCTCGGCGGCCCAGGTGGAGGCGCTGCAGGCGACCAGCACACCCAGCAGCATTCGCAATCGCGTATGCATTTAAAGACTCTTGGCCGCGAAGGTGTCGCATTGAGTGATCTGGCCTTGGGCAAAGCCGGTCTTGAACCAACGCACGCGCTGCGCCGAGGTGCCGTGGGTGAACGAGTCCGGCACGACACGGCCCTGGCCCTGTTGCTGCAAACGGTCATCGCCAATCGCGTTGGCCGCATTCAGCGCTTCTTTGATATCGCCGGGTTCCAGCCAGTTCAGGCGTTTTTGCGCGCGGTTGGCCCACACGCCGGCAAAGCAGTCGGCCTGTAGCTCCTGACGCACCAGCAGGCCGCCGTCGCCTTGCATCTGCCGGCCTTGCTGGCGTGCAGCCTGGATCTTCGACGAGATGCCGAGCAAGGTCTGCACGTGGTGCCCGACTTCGTGGGCGATCACGTAGGCCTGGGCAAAATCGCCGGCGGCCTGGAAGCGTTGCGACATTTCCCGGAAGAAATCCAGGTCCAGGTACACCTGCTGATCCGCCGGGCAATAGAACGGGCCGCTGGCGGACGTGGCGCCACCGCAGGCGGAATTGACCCGGCCACGGAACAGAATCAGTTTCGGGTTCTTGTAGGCCAAGCCGTTTTCCTGGAACACCTGGGCCCAGGTGTCTTCGGTATCGCCGAGCACTGCACGGACAAAGTCGGTTTGCTCATCATTGGCCGGCGGCGCCTGGCGCGACGGGGTGCTCACCGAGGGCGCCTGCTCCAACTGGCCGGTCAATTGGCCGAGGCTCTGCAGCGGGTCCTGGCCGGTCAGCCAGCCGATGCCGACGATCAACACAATCGCGGTCAGGCTCAGGCCCTTGCCGCCGCCAAAACGCATGCCGCCACCACCACCGCCACTGTCATCGCGGGCATCCACCACGTTGTCGCTGCGTCGGCCTTTTTTCCATAGCATGGGGCAATCCTCTGTGTGCTAAGCGTGATTGATTATGGTCGTGATTAACGGCAATAGCCTTCGCCGGTGGCGACGATCAGGCAGTTCTTTTTATCCGCCAGCCATTTCAACCCGGTTGCCGCACCGTCACCGGCGCGCAGCTGTTGCGGGCCATCGGGACGGGTGAAGGCGATGCCGTCTTCGGCCGCTTCACCTTTGAAGGTGCCGGCGTCGTCGGCGTCGAGGCCGTATTGCATGGTAAGAAGGTAGTGGCCACGGCCGATGCTGTCGTCCTTGGCGATGGTCAGGTGCAAGCCTTCGACGCCGATCCATTTGCCAACCCAGCTGTCGGTGGGTGGGGTTTGCGGCACCAGGGTCGCTTGCACGGAAGGCGGCGCCGGTTTGGCGGGCGCCTTGGACTCTTGGTTGCACGCGGCGAGCAGGGCAAGGGTAGACAGAAGAAAGACAGTTTTTTTCATAGCGGCAAGGCCTTGGTTAAAAAGTGTGCAACGCCGGGGCGAACGTGCAGCGTTGGACTCGATTGCAGTGATTTAGTGCGCTGTTCGCACTGTGTTTGGTTATGCTCTTGGGGCAGACGCATGCCCGACTGCTAGATTAACGGGTTGAGTACCACCGCGTTCAGCCCGCCACGCAAGAGAATTCAATGACTGTCAGCACCCCACTTTCCGGCGTCAACCATCCCTTCAAAGGCATTCTGCTGATTGTGGTGGCGACTTTTCTGTTCTCCAGCCACGACGCCTTGTCCAAATTCCTGGCCGGGTTCTACCCGATCGTGATGGTGGTGTGGGCGCGTTACCTGGTGCATACCTTGTTGATGGCCGGGATTTTCCTGCCGCAATCGGGCTTGCGCGTGCTGCGCAGCAAACGGCCGGGGATGCAGGTGGTGCGGGCCTTGTGCCTGTTGGGCACCAGCCTGTTTTTTACCGCCGCGCTGCATTACATCCCGCTGGCGGAAGCCACCGCAGTGAACTTCCTCGCGCCGATCCTGGTGACGGCGCTGTCGGTGCCCCTGCTCGGTGAACACGTGACGCGTGGCCAATGGCTGGCGGTGATCTGCGGGTTTGTCGGGGTGCTGGTGATCATCCACCCGGGCGGTGAACTGTTCACCCCGGCGGTGCTGCTGCCGCTGTGCTCGGCGTTGTTCTTCTGCTTCTACCAACTGCTCACGCGCATCCTCAGCCAATACGACACGCCCACCACCAGTAACTTCTTCGCCGGCCTGTGCAATACCTTGGTGATGAGTGCGATGGTGCCGTTCTTCTGGCAAGTGCCAACCCTGTGGCACGGCGTGTTGATGCTGGCGTTGGGCACCTGCGGGATGACCGCGCACTTGCTGCTGACCCAGGCCTTCCGCTTCGCGGCGCCGGCCTTGCTGGCGCCGTTCGGCTATTGCCAGATCGTGTTTGCGGGTGTGTTGGGCTGGCTGGTGTTTGCGCATACCCCCGACTTGACCACGGTGGTCGGCATCGGGGTGATCTGCATGAGCGGGTTGGCCGCTGCCTGGCAGCAGCGGCGGCGCTGAATCAGGCGTCGACCCTGGGAATCTTGCGCGGTGCCATGAAGTACATCCAGCTCAGCGCGATGAAGTACATCGCCGGGATCAGGGTGAACAGCACGGTGTAGTTGTTGTTCGTCACGGTCAGGATGTGGCCGACAATCTGGGTCATGAACATGCCGCCGATGGCCGCGCACATGCCGCCGAAGCCGAATACCGTACTCATCATGTGCTTGGGCGTGTAGTCCATCACCAGGCTCCAGATGTTGGCGGTCCAGGCCTGGTGTGCGCCAATCGCCAGGGAGATGGCGAACACCGCGACCCACAACTGGCTGGAGCCGGCGGCCATGATCACCCCGATGATGCAGCAGGCGAACAGCAGCATCGACAGCAGCCGCGCCTTGATCGAATTCATCCCGCGGCCGATCAGGAACGACGACAGAATCCCACCGCCCACGCTGCCGAAGTCGGCGGTCAGGTAAATGATGATCAGCGGGATACCCATCTGCGTGACGTTGATGCCCAGGTTGTATTGCTGGTTCAAGAACGGCGGCAGCCAGTACAGGTAGAACCAGAACACCGGCGCGGTCAGCGAGTAGGCGATGGCGAAGGCCCAAGTACCGCGCATGCGCAGGATGCGGCTGAAGGGGACGCGGGGCTGTTCCGGTTCGACTTCCCGTTGGATGTAGTCCAGTTCGGACTGCTTAACCGTCGGATGCTCTTCCGGGTTGTAGTACTTCAAGCCCCAGAACAGCAGCCAGATCCCACCGAGTGCCGACATGCACAGGAACGCCGCTTGCCAGCCCCATACGTGCAGGATCAACGGCAGCAGCATCGGCGTCATCATCGCGCCGACGTTGGTACCGGCGTTGAAGATGCCGGTGGCCACTGCGCGCTCGCCGGCGGGGAACCACAGGCGGGTGGTCTTGACGCAGGCCGGGTAGTTGGCGGCCTCGGTCAGCCCGAGGATAAAGCGGCAAACCATGAAGCCGACGGCCGAGGTGGCCAGGCCGTGGGCGCCGGTGGCCACGCTCCACAGCAGCACCGCGCAGAAGAACACGCGCTTGACACCTACGCGGTCGATCAGCCGGCCTTGCAGCACAAAGCCAATCGCGTAGCCGACCTGGAACCAGAAGTTGATGTTGGCGTAGTCCATCGCCGTCCAGCTCATTTCTTTGGCCAGGATCGGTTGCATCACGCCGAGGGCGGCGCGGTCGATGTAGTTGAGTGTGGTCGCGAAGAACACCAGGGCCAGCATGCCCCAGCGAGTTTTACCGACGGCCATTGCACCGCGGATCTTGTCGCCGATGCCGGCGTGCGGGTTGGCCGGGCGCGCAGCCAGGACTGAGTTTTGCGAAGGCATGAGGGTTTACCCGTTTTTGAAATTTTTATGGTGTGTTCTGGGTTTTGTTACGGAATCGATGGTGCGCAGTGGCTAAAAAATCGTCAATTCGCCAATGCCCATTGTGTTCGATAATCGCCCTGAAAACTAACTGGTTCGTACATTTCAATTGCTGCATTAGGCTAGGGGGCGAATAATTTACTGTAAATAACAATTGCCGGGAGTCGCCCCATGCAACGTTCCATCGCCACTGTTTCCTTGAGCGGCACCCTGCCGGAAAAGCTCGAAGCCATTGCTGCCGCCGGGTTTGATGGGGTCGAGATCTTCGAGAACGACCTGTTGTATTACGACGGCAGCCCGCGGGAAGTCAGGCAAATATGCACTGACTTGGGCCTGGCCATCACCTTGTTTCAGCCGTTCCGCGACTTTGAAGGCTGCCGCCGCGACCGTCTGGCGCGCAACCTGGAGCGCGCCGAGCGTAAATTCGACCTGATGCACGAGCTGGGCACCGACCTGGTGCTGGTGTGCAGCAACGCCTCGGCCGATTGCGTGGGCGATGAACGTATTCTACTCGATGACCTCAGCCTGCTCGCCGAACACGCCGGCCGCCGTGGCTTGCGCATCGGCTATGAAGCGCTGGCCTGGGGCCGGCATGTGAACACCTGGCAGCAGGTGTGGAACCTGGTGCGTCAGGTCGATCACCCTAGCCTCGGGGTGTTGCTCGACAGCTTCCACACCCTGTCGCTCAAGGGCGACCCGAGCGCCATCGCCGAGATCCCCGGCGACAAGATCTTCTTTGTGCAGATGGCCGACGCACCGATCCTGGCCATGGATGTGCTGGAGTGGAGCCGACACTTCCGTTGCTTCCCCGGCCAAGGCGAATTCGACCTGGCGGGTTTTCTCGCGCCGATCATCAAGAGCGGCTATACCGGGCCGCTGTCCCTGGAAATCTTCAACGACGGCTTCCGCGCCGCGCCAACCCGAGCCAACGCGGCGGACGGCCTGCGCTCGCTGCTCTACCTCGAAGAGAAAACCCGCCAACGCCTGGAGCAGGAACGCCCTGCCGCACCGCTGGATATTCTCTTCGAAACCCCGCCCGCCAGCGAATACGACGGCATCGAGTTCCTTGAGTTTGCCGTGGACGAAGACCTTGGCGCCAAGCTCACCCAATGGCTGGAGCGCCTGGGCTTCGTCAAGGCCGGCCAGCATCGCTCCAAGAGCGTCAGCCTGCTGCGTCAGGGCGATATCAACCTGATCCTCAACTGCGAGCCCTACTCCTTCGCCCACAACTTTTTCGAGGCGCATGGGCCGTCGCTGTGCGCCACCGCGATTCGGGTCAAGGACAGCGCCAAGGCCCTGGAACGGGCGGTGGCCTACAAGGGCCAGCCGTATCGTGGCCTGGTCGGGCCGAATGAACTGGAATTGGCGGCGGTGCGCGCGCCGGACGGTAGCCTGATTTACCTGGTGGACCCAAGCGAAGGCGTATACGACACCGATTTCAATCTGCAACCGGGCGCTGCCACCAGCGGCGGGCTTTTGCGCATCGACCACATGGCGATGGCCTTGCCTGCCGACAGCCTCGACAGCTGGGTGCTGTTCTACAAGAGCTTGCTGGATTTCGAGGCCGATGACGAAGTGGTGCTGCCTGATCCGTATGGCCTGGTGAAAAGCCGTGCGCTGCGCAGCCGTTGCAGCTCGATTCGTTTGCCGCTGAATATTTCCGAAAACCGCAACACCGCGATTTCCCACGCACTGTCGAGCTATCGCGGCTCGGGTGTGCATCACATTGCCTTCGACTGCGCGGATATTTTCGCCGAAGTACGCCGGGCCAAGGAGGCGGGTGTGCCGCTGCTGGATATCCCGCTCAACTACTACGACGACCTGGCGGCGCGCTTCGATTTCGACGACGAGTTCCTGAGCGAGCTGGCGTACTACAACGTGCTGTACGACCGCGACGCTCAGGGCGGTGAGTTGTTTCATGTGTACACCGAGCCGTTCGAAGGGCGGTTTTTCTTCGAGATCATCCAGCGCAAGCATGGCTACGCCGGCTACGGTGCGGCCAATGTGGCGGTGCGTCTGGCGGCGATGGCCAAGTCGCGCAGTGGTGCGGTACGCCAGGCACGGTTGTGACGGCAGGGCCGGTGCTTCCTTCGGGGCGCGCCGCGGCCCATAATCGCGGCCTGCACAATAAAAAACGGCCGTGAGCGCACCATGACCTTGACTCCCGATCTCTCCGCAGTGTCAGACGCACCGCGCAAGAGTCGCAAGAACAACCCGGAAAAGACCCGCGAAAACATACTGCAAGAAGCCATTGTCGAGTTTGTTCAGCAGGGCCTGTCCGGCGCTCGCGTGGATGCGATCGCCGAGCGTATCCACACCTCCAAACGCATGATCTATTACTACTTCGGCAGCAAGGAGCAGTTGTACGTCGAGGTGCTGGAGAAGCTCTACGGCGATATCCGCAACACCGAATCACGCATGAACCTCACGGCCCTGGAGCCGCGCGAAGCGATCAGTCGGCTGGTGGAATTCACCTTCGATCACCACGACCGGAACGTGGATTTCGTGCGTATCGTCTGCATCGAAAATATCCACAATGCCGAGTACGTGAAGCGCTCCGATTCAATCAAGGCGATGAACAGCAACATCTTGGATGCGCTGGGCACGACCTTGCGCCGTGGCGCCGAAATGGGGCTGTTCCGTGAGGGGCTGGAGCCGCTGGACGTTCACCTGCTGATCAACTCATTCTGTTTTTATCGCGTATCCAACCGCCATACGTTCAGTGAGATTTTTCAGATCGAACTGTCGGACGAGGCCGTTAAGCAGCGGCATCGACAGATGATTTGCGAGTCGGTGCTGCGTTACCTGCAAACCTGAGGTTGGCGCGGATTCACGGTGGGAGGGGCAAACACCCTCCCACATTGGGATGCGGTTTCGGCCGTCAGCTCTTCATGCTCTGGAAGTGCGCCAACATCCTGTGTGCATCCGGCACCACGCCACTGAACAATTCGAACGCCTTCACCGCCTGAAATACTGCCATGTTGCCGCCATCCAGAGTGCGGCAACCCAAGGCGCGCGCGTTGCGCAGCAGTTCGGTTTCCAGTGGGAAATACACGATTTCCGCGACCCACAATTGCGCGTGCAGCAAGGCCGGTGGCACGGGCGTGCCGGGCAGTTTGGCCATGCCCATCGGCGTGGTGTTCACTAACCCGTCGGCCTCGGCCATGGCGTTTTCCAGATGGGTGCCGACCTGGGCCCGTCCCGGGCCGAAACAGTGTGCGAGGTTATCCGCCAGGCCCTGGGCACGGCTGGCGTCCACGTCGAAAATGCTCAAGTGCTCAACGCCTTCCGCCAGCAGCGCATGGGCCACCGCCGCGCCTGCGCCGCCGGCGCCCATCTGGACCACGCGTCGCCGAACGACATCCTGCAAGTTGCGCCGGAAACCTTCGGCGAACCCCAGGCAGTCGGTGTTATGGCCGATGCGTTTGCCCGCTTTGAACACCACGGTGTTGACCGCCCCAATGCCCCGGGCCTCGTCGGACAATTCATCGAGTAAAGGCAGGATCGCCTGCTTGCACGGGTAGGTAATGTTCAACCCGGTGAAGTTCATCTGCTCGGCGGCCTGCAGCAGGTCGGGCAGGGCATTGATGTCCAGCTGCAGCGGTTCCAGGTCGATCAGGCGATACAGGTAGCGCAGGCCTTGGGCGTCACCTTCCTGTTCATGCAGGGCGGGCGTGCGGGAGGCCTGGATGCCGGCGCCGATCAGGCCGGCGAGGACGCGCGGTTTCATCGGGCTCATCCTTTCACCGTGCGGCTGAAATGTTCCAGGGCCAGGTGATAGCCGTGGCTGCCAAACCCGGCGAGTACCGCCTTGGCGATGGGCGACACGAACGAGTGATGACGAAACGGCTCGCGCGCATGCACGTTGGATAAATGCACCTCGATCACCGGCACTTCACTGGCCACCAGCGCATCGCGAATCGCCACCGAGGTGTGGGTCCAGGCCGCCGGGTTGATCACGATACCGGCGCAACGGGCGCGGGCGCCGTGAATCCAGTCGAGCAATTCGCCTTCGTGGTTGGTTTGGCGAAATTCGATGGTCAGCCCCAGTTGCTCGGCACTGCGGCCACACAGCGCGGCGATGTCGGCCAGGGTTTCATGGCCATAGGTGGCGGGCTCACGGGTGCCGAGCAGGTTGAGGTTGGGGCCGTTGAGCACCAGCACGATGGGCGGCATAAGGGGATCTCCACAGTTATTGTTCGTTGTGCGGATAAAATGTACTGAATGGTTAATTTGGTCAATCGATGGCGGTAGATGTGTTCGATTATCGAACCGTTAATCAGTGAGACCGGGCATTTCCAGGTGCTGCCATGAGTCGTTACAAGACCGTATTCGACGGTTTGCCCGCCGTTACTACGCTGTGAAAAACGCCCTGATCAAGGAGCCGGTTGTCGGGTGATGTATGGAAAAGTGTTACCCGGCGGAAAATAACCTAACGGATGGGTTAAGATGAAAATAGGCACATACAAAGGACATGTGATTGCGGTGTTTCTCAGGGATGAGCATTGCCCGCCTCACGTGCATGTCAGGGGAAAGCAATGGGATGCGCGTTTTCGTTTCAGCTTTCTGGATGGGCGAGTGGAGCTTTGGGATGTAGACCCCGAACGGCGGCGGCCACCCCCCGGGATTCTGGAGGGCATTCGCCAGACGTTGATGCAGCGACACGTCCTGGCTCGTGTACGAAGGATCTGGTGGGAAAAACTGCAAACGGTTTGCCTGGAGAACCATTCCTGGGATTGGGATGCCGACGAGGTGGTGCCGGGGTTGATCATTCGGCGTGGCGTCTATGTGATTGCAAACGCCCGACACGATGTGGCGGGGCAACGAACCCTTTTGAATCTGGTCAGGGCGCCAGATTGTGTGGAGATTGATCTATGAAAATCGTAAAAGCCAAAAGCTTGCCCGATGTACCGATCACTGAGGCCGATATCGATAAGGCCATAGTGCGGGGGCGCAAACTGAAGCGTGTGTACGCCAATGCCTGCTCGGTGCGTTACGAGGATGACTGCATCTCCATCGGCTTCAGCGATGGCAGTCGCATCATGTTGCCGGTGGCCGGTCTTCCGGAGTTCGAAGGGTTTTCCGCGCAGGACTTCGAGCAATTGGAGGTCGGCTTTGGCGGCAAGGCGCTGTGCTGTGAAGCCCGCGACCTGCATGTTTCCATCACCGGCCTGATTGCGACCAGCCAGCCCTTGATGGATCTGGCCGTGAGCCTGGTGGCGTCGCACAACGGCCGTAAAAGCAGCGCGGCCAAATCCGCCGCCGCCCGAGCCAATGGCAAGAAGGGCGGTCGGCCGCGCAAGGAACCGTAAGGGCGGTTATCGACGGGTCAACAGCACCCCGGACTCCATATGGTGCGTCCATGGGAACTGGTCGAACATCGCGCATTGGGTAATCCGGTGCGTGTCATGCAGTTGCGCAATGTTCGCCGCCAGGGTTTCCGGGTTGCAGGAGATGTAGAGGATGTTGTCGAAGCGCCGGGTCAGTTCGCAGGTGTCCGGGTCCATGCCGGCGCGCGGCGGGTCGACGAAGACGCTGCCGAATTCGTAGCTTTTCAGGTCGATGCCGTGCAGGCGTCGGAACGGGCGCACGTCGTTCAGCGCTTCGGTGAGTTCTTCGGCGGAGAGGCGCACCAGGGTGACGTTATCCACTGCGTTTTCATCGAGGTTGCTCAGGGCTGCGTTCACCGAGGTCTTGCTGATTTCGGTGGCGAGCACGTTGCGCACGCGGGTGGCCAGCGGCAGGGTGAAGTTGCCGTTGCCGCAGTACAGCTCCAGCAGATCGTCCGGGCGATCGCCGAGTGCGTCGTATGCCCAGTTGAGCATCTTCTGGTTCACCGTACCGTTGGGCTGGGTGAAAGCGCCTTCGGGTTGGCGATAGCTGAACGTGCGGCCACCGACGTCGAGTTTTTCCACCACATAGTCATGGCCGATCACATCGCGTTTGCCCTTGGAGCGGCCGATGATGCTCACGTTCAAGTCGGCGGCCAGTTGGTTCGCGGCGGTGTGCCAGTGCTCATCCAGCGGGCGGTGATAGCACAGGGTGATCATCGCGTCGCCGGCCAGGGTGGTCAGGAACTCCACCTGGAACAGCTTGTGGCTCAGGGCGGCGCTGGCTTGCCAGGCGGCCTTGAGCTGCGGCATCAACTGGTTGATGCGCTGGCTGGCGATGGGGAACTCGTCGATCAGGATCGGCGTGCGCTTGTCGTCCTGGGAGAACATTGCGTAGTGGCGTTCCCCTGCTTCGCGCCACAGGCGGAATTCCGCGCGCAGGCGGAAGTTCTGCAGGGGCGAGTCGAAGACCTGAGGTTGTGGCGCGTCGAACGGTGCCAGCAGGTCACGCAAGCGCGTGACCTTGTCTTGCAGTTGAACGGTGTAGCTTGCGGCGTCAAAAGTCATGCGTTGAACCAGCCCAGCTTGATCACAAACAGAATCGACAGAATCACCAGCGCCGGGTTCAGCTCACGGTAGCGGCCCGAAAGCAGCTTGATGGCGGTCCAGGCGATGAAACCGAAGGCGATGCCGTTGGCGATGGAGTAAGTGAAGGGCATCGCCAGGGCGGTGATCACCACCGGCGCTGCAACAGTGATGTCATCCCAGTCGATTTCCGCCAGGCCCGAGGTCATCAGCACGGCCACGAACAGCAACGCCGGAGCGGTGGCGAAGGCCGGTACGCTGGAGGCCAGTGGCGAGAAGAACAGTGCCAGCAGGAACAGGATCGCGACCACGACCGCGGTCAAACCGGTGCGGCCACCGGCACTCACGCCCGCGGCGGATTCGATGTAGCTGGTGGTGGTCGAGGTGCCCAGCAGCGAACCGGCCATGGCGGCGGTGCTGTCGGCGATCAGCGCACGGCCCATTTTTGGCATGTGGCCATCCTTGTCCATCAACCCGGCGCGCTTGGCCACGCCGATCAGGGTGCCGGAGTTGTCGAACAGGTCGACGAACAGGAACGCGAAGATCACGCTGACCAGGCCGATGTCCAGCGCGCCCTTGATATCCAGCTGCAGGAAGGTCGGGGCCAGGGACGGTGGCATCGAGGTCACGCCGCCGAACGGGGTCACGCCGAGCAGAATGGAGACAATGGTCACCGCCAGGATGCCGATCAGCACCGCGCCGCGTACCGCCAGGGCTTCCAGCGCGACGATCAGCGCGAAACCGAGGGCGGCGAGGATCGGCGCCGGTTGTTTCAGGTCGCCCAGGCCGACCATGGTGGCCGAGTTGCTCACCACGATCCCGGCGTTGTGCAGGGCGATCAGCGCCAGGAACAGGCCGATACCGGCAGCAATCGCCGAGCGCAGGGGCAGGGGGATGCTGTTGATGATCCATTCACGGATGCGGAAGATCGACAGCATGAAGAACAGCACCGCCGAAATGAACACCGCCCCCAGCGCCACTTGCCAGGTATGGCCCATGTGCAGGACCACGGTGTAGGTAAAGAAGGCATTGAGGCCCATGCCCGGCGCCAGCGCGATCGGGTAGTTGGCGATCAAGCCCATCACGGTCGAACCGATGGCCGCTGCCAGGCAGGTGGCGACGAACACTGCGCCCTTGTCCATGCCGGTTTCGCCGAGGATGCTCGGGTTCACGAACAAAATGTAGGCCATGGCCAGGAATGTCGTGATGCCCGCGAGGATCTCGGTTCGCACGTTCGTGTTGTGTGCTTTGAGTTGAAACAGCTTTTCCAGCATGCCTGCTCCCTGTGACGCTATGTTGCGTCGTTATTTGTTGACCTCTAAGTCAAAGCACAAATTGCGCCAAGCGCCTGTGGTTTCAGAGAGGATCGGAAAAAGCGGCGCATCATACCAGCAGCCGAGGCCGTGTGGCGCACGGGCTTGGCTTTGTGGCGCATGGCTGTGAATCATGGCCTTGAGGCATACTGCGCCGATGTTTAATTCAGGGTCATCGACAGCATGAAAAAAGCCAACCCGTGGAGTCTAGCTCTGATCGCTTGTATCAGCGCGTGGTTAGGCGCGGCACCGGCGTGGGGCGCGACTGCACCGGCCTTGAGCGAGGTGCGGGTGTTCAAGGTCGAGTCGGCCGGGTGTGTGGAAACGATTCCGGAGCGCTCCCAGAGCACACAGATGTGTACGCACCGTGGGCCCACCCAGGTGTCGGTGATGGAGGTTGGCCTGGGCAACAACCCGATGGGTCGCTTCAATGGCGCAGTACTCAACGGGCAACGCACTGCGGTGTGCCAGGTCGGCAACGTCAGCCAGGCCTGCAATGGCGCGGGCACGTTGATGGGCTACATCTATGTGTTCGACCTGAATGTCGAAGCCCAAGGCTGGTTCGAATACAGCAACACGTCGATCAACGCGCCGCGAAATACCTTGAATACCCAGCTCAATATCCGCTGATCAATGGCCCTGAACGTCACGGATATCCGCACCGGCTGGTGGTGAGGTTCAGCCCTTGGCTTCGTCCAGCGGCACATGCATGCGGTCGCGGTGAGCCAGGGTCGGGAACAGTTTGATCCACGTCCCGGTCACCACCAACGTGCCGATCCCGCCCATGACCACGGCGGGCACGGTGCCGAACCAGTGGGCGGTGATCCCGGATTCGAACTCGCCCAGTTGATTCGACGCGCCGATAAACAGGCCGTTGACCGCACTGACCCGCCCGCGCATGTCGTCCGGGGTTTCCAATTGCACGAAGGATGCGCGGATCACCATGCTGATCATGTCGGCGGCGCCCAGCACCACCAGCACCGCCAGGGAAAACCAGAACGAGGTGGACAGGCCGAAAGCGATGGTCGCCACCCCGAACACCCCGACGGCGGTAAACATCACACGGCCCACGTGTCGGTCGACCGAGAAGCGCGCCAGCCACAACGACATCAACAGCGCGCCCACCGCCGGCGCCGAACGCAGCAGGCCCAGGCCCCAGGCGCCGGTCAGCAGGATGTCCTTGGCGAACACCGGCAGCAACGCGGTGGCACCGCCGAGCAGCACGGCGAACAGGTCGAGGGAAATAGCCCCGAGGATGTCCGGGCGGCTGCGGATAAAGCGAATCCCCGCCAGTAGCGAGTCCATCGTGGCCTTGGCCTTGTTCAGCGGCGTCTGGCGCGCGGGCAGGTTGAGGGTCAGCGTGCAGGCAATGAGGTACAGCACCACGGTCGGGCCATACACCCACACGCTGCCGAACGCATAGAGCAAACCGCCGAGGGCCGGGGCGACGATGGTTGCCAGTTGCTGGGCCGATTGCGACGAGGCCACGGCGCGCGGGAACAGCGTGCTGGGCACGATGCTCGGGAGCAGCGTTTGGGTGGTGGGCATTTCAAAGGAGCGCGCGGCGCCGAGCAGGAAGGCGAGGATAAAGATCATCTCGCGGGTCACATTGCCGGTCAGGCCGCCAATGGCCAGGGACACGGCAATCAGCGCCTGCACGGTCTGACAGATAGCCGCCACCTTGCGCCGATCATAGCGGTCGGCCACATGCCCGGTGTGCAGCATGAACAGCACGCGGGGAACGAATTCCACTAGGCCGACCAGGCCCAGGTCCAGCACGTTGCCGGTCAGTTGATAGAGGTTCCAGCCGATGGCCACGGTGAGCATTTGGAAGCCGCTGGCGGTGAAGATCCGCGCCAGCCAGAACGCGATGAAAGGGCGGTGGTGACGCAACAGCAACGCGGGTTCATTGGGCATCGGGAGTTCGGGCCAGCGCGGTAGGGAAACCCGAGATTAGCATCAAGCTGTAACAAACAGTTGCAGAAACTGCGCTGAGGCAAGCTGTCACGCGGCAAAAGACCACACAGGCCAATTACCAAAATGGGACTACTCTTTTGACTGTGATTGATCCAGATCAAAGCTATTTCAGGATTTGTTCTGGCGGCCGCAAGGCCTGACTCCCTACGTGGTTGGTAAAAAAAGAAACGAATTGAAATTCGCCACACTCCATATCCGTGGGGGCAGTGGATGCGGCCTCCAGCCAGCATTCGGTATTACCTGACAGAGGAAGACTTATGTTCGGTTTGGAGGCGCTAGATCTCGCCCGAATTCAGTTCGCGTTTACTATCTCGTTCCACATCCTGTTCCCGGCGATCACCATCGGCCTGGCGAGTTACCTTGCGGTGCTGGAAGGCTTGTGGCTCAAGACCCATAACGATACCTACCGTGACCTCTACCATTTCTGGTCGAAGGTCTTTGCCGTCAACTTCGGCATGGGCGTGGTCTCCGGCTTGGTCATGGCGTACCAGTTCGGCACCAACTGGAGCCGCTTCTCGGACTTCGCCGGCTCCGTCACCGGGCCGCTGCTGACGTATGAAGTGCTCACGGCCTTCTTCCTCGAGGCCGGTTTCCTCGGCGTGATGCTGTTCGGCTGGAACAAGGTGGGGCGCAAGCTGCACTTCTTCGCGACCGTGATGGTGGCCGTCGGCACGCTGATTTCGACCTTCTGGATTCTCGCCTCCAACAGTTGGATGCAGACTCCCCAGGGCTTTGAAATCATCGACGGCCGCGTGATCCCCACGGACTGGCTGGCCGTGATCTTCAACCCCTCGTTCCCCTACCGCCTGATGCACATGGCCACGGCGGCGTTTGTGGCGACGGCGTTCTTCGTCGGTTCTTCGGCGGCCTGGCATTTGCTGCGTGGCAAGGACAACCCGGCGATCCGCAAGATGCTGTCGATGGCCATGTGGATGGCGCTGATTGTCGCGCCTATCCAGGCAGTGATCGGTGACTTCCACGGCCTCAACACCCTGCAGCACCAACCGGCGAAAATCGCCGCGATCGAAGGCCACTGGGAAAACATCGGCAACGAGCCGACGCCGCTGATCCTGTTCGGCTGGCCCGACATGAAGGCGGAAAAAACCAAGTACGCGGTGGAAATCCCCTACCTCGGCAGCCTGATCCTGACCCACTCCCTGGACAAACAGGTACCGGCGCTCAAGGAGTTCCCGCCTGAGGACCGCCCCAACTCGACCATCGTGTTCTGGTCGTTCCGGGTCATGGTCGGCCTGGGTTTCCTGATGATCTTCACCGGCCTGTTCAGCCTTTGGCTGCGTCGGGGCGGCAAGATGTATACGTCCCGGCCGTTCCTGTACCTGGCGTTGTGGATGGGCCCATCCGGCTTGATCGCGATTCTCGCCGGTTGGTTCACCACCGAGATCGGCCGCCAGCCGTGGGTGGTCTACGGGCTGATGCGGACTGCGGATGCGTCCTCCGGGCATAGCCTGGCGCAGATGAGCATCACCCTGGTGCTGTTCGTGGTGGTGTACTTCGCGCTGTTCGGCGCCGGTTTGGGCTACATGATGCGCCTGGTGCGCAAAGGCCCGGTGGCCCACGACGGCATCGAGCCAACCCACGGTGGCCCAGGCCAGAAACGCACACCGGCGCGGCCGTTGTCGGCGGCCGATGACGGCAGCGATGACGATCACGTCGACCTCCAGCATAAGGGGCATTGAGATGGGTATTGATCTTCCGCTGATCTGGGCCGTGATCATCATCTTCGGCATCATGATGTACGTGGTCATGGACGGTTTCGACCTGGGCATCGGCATCCTCTTTCCGTTCATCCCCGGCAAGACCGACCGTGACGTGATGATGAACACCGTCGCCCCGGTCTGGGACGGTAACGAAACCTGGCTGGTACTGGGCGGCGCGGCATTGTTCGGCGCGTTCCCGCTGGCCTATTCGGTGGTGCTGTCGGCGTTGTACCTGCCGCTGATGCTGATGCTCATCGGGCTGATCTTTCGCGGCGTGGCCTTTGAATTCCGCTTCAAGGCCAAGGACCACAAGCGTCACCTGTGGGACAAGGCGTTCATCGGCGGGTCGCTGGCGGCCACGTTCTTCCAGGGCGTCGCGTTGGGTGCGTTCATCGACGGCATCCCGGTGGTCGATCGCCAGTTTGCCGGTGGCTCACTGGATTGGGCGACGCCGTTCACGATGTTCTGCGGCGTGGCGCTGATCGTGGCCTACGCGTTGCTCGGTTGCACCTGGCTGATCATGAAGACCGAAGGCAAGTTGCAAGAGCAGATGCACGACCTGGCGCGGCCCTTGGCCTTCGTGGTGCTGGCGGTGATCGGTATCGTGAGTATCTGGACGCCGCTGTCGCACCCGGAAATCGCCTCGCGCTGGTTCACCCTGCCGAACCTGTTCTGGTTCCTGCCGGTGCCGATCCTGGTGCTGGTGACCATGTACGGGCTGATCCGCGCCGTGGCGCGCAACGCGCACTATACGCCGTTCCTGCTGACGCTGGTGCTGATCTTCCTCGGCTACAGCGGCCTGGGGATCAGCCTGTGGCCGAACATCATCCCGCCGTCGGTATCGATCTGGGACGCTGCCGCGCCGCCGCAAAGCCAGGGCTTCATGCTGGTGGGCACGTTGTTCATCATCCCGTTCATCCTGGGCTACACCTTCTGGAGCTACTACGTGTTCCGCGGCAAGGTCACCCATGAAGACGGTTATCACTAGGAGGGTCGTTTCATGTCCGGCAAACCTTCGTTGCACGAGATTGAACAGGCTGAGAAGCAACCGCTGTGGCGGCGCCTTGGTTGGTTGGCGATGATCTGGAGCGGCAGCGTGCTGGCCCTGTTCATCGTGGCCAGCCTGATGCGCCTGTTCATGAGCGCGGCCGGCCTGACCACGCACTGACATCCCATCCCGTTGCCTTGCGGCACGGTTTTTTGACCCTGCCCCTCTTTGGAGGGGCGGGGTCTTTTTTTATTTGCGCGCTTTGAGAATGACGAATTTGGGCGTGGCGGCCACTTGCTCGACGCCCCGGAACAGCCGCGCCAACTTGCTGTGATAACCCAGGTGACGGTTGCCGACTATATACAGGGCGCCGCCGACCACCAACGCTTCGCGCGCCTGCTGGAACATGCGCCAGGCGAGGAAGTCGCCGACCACCTGTTGCTGGTGGAACGGTGGATTGCACAGCACCACATCCAACGATTGCGGTGCCTGCCCGGCCAGGCCATCGTCGGCGCGGACGATGACCTCGCGATCACCCAGGGCCGCTTGCCAGTTCTCGGCGGCCGATTGCACGGCCATGTAGGACTCGTCCACCAAGGTGTAATGCGCGTCCGGGTTCAGCAGGGCGCTGGCAATCGCCAGTACGCCATTGCCGCAACCCAGGTCGGCGACTCGCGCACTGCCAAGGCCCGTGGGCAAGTGTGGCAGGAAGGCGCGGGTGCCGATGTCCAGGCTTTCGCGGCAGAACACGTTGGCGTGGTTGAGCAGGGCGATGGCTGGAGTGTCCAAGGCGTAACGGGTGGGGTAGGGCGAGACGGCGGCCGGGCGCTCCCCAACGGTGGCGATCAACAGCCGCGCCTTTTTGATCGCGAGGGACGCGTGCATCGGCCCGATGTACTGCTCCAGCAATTCACCGGCGGCCCGTGGCAGATGCTTGACCATCGCTGCGGCGATAACTTCAGCGCCCGGCGCCAGTTGGCCCTGCAGGCGGATCAACTGTTCTTCGAGCAGCGCCAGGGTTTTCGGTACGCGGATCAGCACCCGGTCGAATGGCCCGACAGGCACTTGGCTGGCGGGGATGAACGACACCGCATCGAACGCCTTGCCGTTGCGCAGCAGGTTTTTTTCCAGGCCTTGGGCGGCGAGAAACGAGTCGCCGCTGGATGTCACCTGCACATGGCCCTCAAGGCTGGCGGCCAATGCGCCAAAGCTATCGTTAAGCACCAGCACGCGAGTTGCGGCGTTCGGTTGCTGTTCGGCCAGGTAGCTGAGCAGATACTCGTCGGCGGCGTCGAAGGCCTGCAGCGGATCATTGTGCTGCTCGGGTTGGCGGATCAGATCGAGCTGGGCGAACGGGCTTTCGAGCAGGGGCATGGCGGGGGAGGCTCTGGGTAATCGATGGGTGTTCGACAGGCGCTGTGGCGGCCGGCGGAACCGTCTGAGTGAACTGCGAGGCGGCACCGAGGGGCTGCGTCAACACTCAGAGTTGGCCGTAAATGTTACTTTTTTTTTGGAGTGATTACATGCGGTGTTTCAAAGCGGGTTAAAACAAGCCTGCTTTCGAGGCACAGAGCACCGCAGCGATTTTGTTATTGACGCCCATTTTAGTGAAGATGCTTTTGAGATGAAAACCAATGGTGCGTTCCGACAGGCACAGTATGGCGGCGATATCGGCAGCCGTTTTGCCCAGGGCTGACCATTTGAGGATTTCTGTCTCCCGTGGTGTCAATTTGCAGGCCGAAGGCGCGTTGGGCTTGTCGGCATATTTCTGTGCGACCACCGCATGCATCGCATGACAGAGCCACAATACCTGGCCGGCCTTTTCGTACAGCTCTTCCGGGCTGACCTCGCCCTTGCTGCGTCCCAGAGTCAGCATGCTGAACACGCCCTGGAAATCGTGGACCGCCTGGGTCCATCCAAGATGCACGCCAGAGGACCGGGCCAGTTCCCACAAATTCGGCGCGGCGCCGAACACTTTTTCCTCCCAGACAATCGGTAGTACGCAACGTTTGCAGTGGGTGACAACCGGGTCTACGTCGAAAAAGTGGGCCTGGTCGTACAGGGAGTTCCATTCATTTGGGTAGTTGTTGAGGCAAATCGGTTTGCATGGGTGTGTGGGTCGTTGTGAACTCATCGTGAAGGAACAGAATTGGAAGCCAAGCTCGTAGGTTTTGTTGATGACCATTTCAAATACACTGGTGATCTTGTCCTCGCCTTCCAGTTTAGGGAGTCGTGTATTGCGCCAGTTGACCATCGGAAGCTCTCCATGGAGTTCTTTGTGACTTGGGTACGTCCTGGCCCCCAATGTTGCACGCAAATTAGTGTAGGACACGGACTACACTTGCAGCGGAAATTTTCGTTCTTGTTCGTCGTGTTCTAAGACTCTTTAAGCAGGTGTGCAACTTCCGTCCGCAACTTTTTGCGAAGGTTTGCCCTTTTTTAGTGGGTTTTAGCGTCTGTAATGCGTCACTGACAATCGCACTATGGGGCGATGTTGTGATGTGTCTTGGACTAATAGCCAAATGTTTAGTAGTGCAATTAAATAGCCATCAACTTGTGGTTTTTTTTGCTCTATTCACAATGCCACTACCGACTGCGGGTGTTTCCGCACGTGACTTTGGGGGACACTAGGGCACCTGTAGAACGGAGCTCCCCATGACGGCCAGTGCTGAGAAATTTACCCGCCAGACCCTGCTCGACGTGCAATCGCTGACCCCCAGCCTCTTCACCCTGCGCACCACCCGTGACCCGGGCTTTCGGTTCACCGCCGGCCAGTTCGTGCGCCTGGGGGTGACCAAGGCCGATGGCAGCACGGTATGGCGCGCGTACTCCGTGGTGTCGTCGCCGTTTGATGAGTACCTGGATTTTTTCTCGATCGTGGTGCCTGGTGGCGAGTTCACCAGCGAGCTGAGCCGTCTGCGCGTCGGCGATACGTTGATGGTCGAGCGTCAGGCCACAGGCTTCCTGACCCTGAACCGGTTTGTCGACGGTCGTGACTTATGGTTGCTGGGCACTGGCACCGGAGTGGCGCCGTTCCTGTCGATCCTGCAGGACTTCGAGGTCTGGGAAAAATTCGAGCGCATCATCCTCGTGTACAGCGCCCGGGAAGCCAGGGAGCTGGCCTATCAGTCGCTGATCCAGGGGCTGGCGCAGCGTGAGTACCTGGCCGAGTACGCCCACAAGCTGACCTATCTGCCGCTGGTCACCCGCGAGCAGCACCCCGGCGCCCTGCACGGGCGCATTACCACCCTGATCGCGAATGGCGAGCTGGAGCGCGCAGCCGGCGTCGCGCTGACCCCAGAGCATTCGCGCGTGATGATTTGCGGCAACCCGCAGATGATCGACGACACCCGTCAGTTGCTCAAACAACGCGATATGCAATTGAGCCTGTCCCGGCGCCCCGGCCAGGTGGCGGTGGAGAACTACTGGTAACAAAAAAGGCGCCCCTGGAGGCGCCTTCGTTCAAACCGATACGGCTTATTGCGGTTTGTCGTTCTGTGCCTTGAGCAGATCGCGGATCTCACCCAGCAACACTTCTTCCTTGCTCGGCGTCGGCGGCAGGCTGGGGGCCACGGCTTCTTCGCGTTTCAGGCGGTTGATGGCCTTCACACCCATGAAGATCGCAAACGCGACGATCAGGAAGTCGATCACGCTCTGGATGAACTTGCCGTAGGCCAGCACGACCGCCGGGACATCGCCCTGCGCAGCCTTGAGCGTCACCGCCAGATCAGCGAAGTCCACACCGCCGATCAACAGACCGATCGGTGGCATCACCACGTCGCCTACAAACGAGGAAACAATTTTGCCGAAGGCGGCGCCGATGATAATCCCGACGGCCATGTCGACCACATTACCTTTGACCGCGAAGGCCTTGAACTCACTGATCACGCCCATAGGTTATTCCTTGTTACAGATGAGAAGGGTGGAAGTCAGTGTAAGTCAGTCGTAGCGGGCTTGCCTGACACAACTGTTAACACTGTCGGTTTTTATCGACACATTAAATCGCAAATAGTTTGCAAAGTGCCATCAATCGCGCGCGAAATACCCGCGACTTCAGTGAGTTACCAGATTATTTTCTCAATCGACCCGGTGGGGTTTTTCTATTTATCTTCTGACTCGCGGGTCACTAGCCTCTGGCAAGCACAACTGAATGTGCATTAAAAAAAACCAGAGGAAACCTCGATGAACAACCCAATGAGCCGCGCGCCCGTTCTGGCGCGACATGCGCTGGTGCTGGCAACCGTCAGTCTGCTTTCGCTGTCTGTGCAGGCCGCCAACCTGACCCGCGACAATGGTGCCGCCGTCGGCGACAACCAGAACTCGCAAACCGCGGGCGCCAACGGCCCGGTGCTGCTGCAAGACGTGCAACTGATTCAGAAGCTGCAACGCTTCGACCGCGAACGCATCCCCGAGCGCGTGGTACATGCCCGTGGCACCGGCGCTCACGGCACGTTTACCGTCACCGATAACCTCAGCGACCTGACCAAGGCCAAAGTCTTCGCCGCCGGTGAGGCAACCCCGGTATTCGTGCGGTTCTCGGCGGTGGTACACGGCAATCACTCCCCGGAAACCCTGCGCGACCCTCGCGGCTTCGCCACCAAGTTCTACACCGCCGACGGCAACTGGGACTTGGTCGGCAACAACTTCCCGACGTTCTTTATCCGAGACGCCATCAAGTTCCCGGACATGGTCCATGCCTTCAAACCCGACCCGCGCACTAACCTGGATGATGACTCGCGTCGTTTCGACTTCTTCTCCCATGTTCCCGAAGCCACCCGCACCCTGACCGAGCTGTACTCCGACTCCGGCACGCCGGCCAGTTACCGCGAAATGGACGGCAACGGCGTACATGCCTACAAGTTGATCAACGCCAAGGGCGAAGTGCATTACGTCAAGTTCCACTGGAAGAGCCTGCAAGGCATCAAGAATCTTGATCCCAAGCAAGTCACCGACGTACAGGGCCGTGACTACAGCCATATGACGAATGACTTGGTCACCCATATCAACAAGGGCGACTTCCCCAAGTGGGACTTGTACGTACAGGTGCTCAAACCTGAGGAACTGGCCAAGTTCGATTTCGACCCGCTGGACGCCACCAAGATCTGGCCCGGCATACCCGAGCGCAAAGTCGGGCAGATGGTGTTGAACCGCAACCCGGCCAATGTCTTCCAGGAAACCGAGCAAGTGGCCATGGCCCCGGCCAATCTGGTGCCAGGCATCGAGCCGTCGGAAGACCGCCTGCTGCAAGGCCGGGTGTTCTCCTATGCCGACACGCAGATGTACCGCCTGGGCGCCAACGCCCTGCAACTGCCGATCAACGCGCCACGGGTCACCGTCAACAACGGCAACCAGGACGGCGCGATGAATTCCGGCAAGACCAGCACCGGCGTGAACTACCAGCCAAGCCGCCTGCTGCCACGGGAAGAGCCGCAAACCGCGCGCTACAGCCAGTCGCCGCTGGCGGGCAGTACCCAGCAGGCGAAGATCCAGCGTGAGCAGAACTTCAAGCAGGCCGGTGATCTGTATCGCTCCTACAGCAAGAAAGAACGTCAGGACTTGATCGACAACTTCGGCGGCTCCCTGGCCACCACCGACGACGAGAGCAAGCACATCATCCTGTCCTTCCTCTATAAAGCCGACCCGGAATACGGCGCCGGCGTGACCAAGGTCGCCAAAGGTGACCTGGCCCGCGTGAAAGCGCTGGCACAAAAACTCACCGACTAACCCCACCCCCCCTGTAGGAGCGAGCTTGCTCGCGAAGATCTGCCAGGCAACGCGTGCATCCAGGATGCACGCGTCATCGTTGACGTTTTTCGCGAGCAAGCTCGCTCCTACAAGGGTTTTGTAGAGGAGTTGAATCAATGCGTACCTTCATCGGCGCGCTGCTGGCCTGCTGGTCGCTGAGCGGGGTTGCCGGGCAGCCTGCGCCCAATGACGCAGCGGCGCTCAAGGCGCAATTGCAAGGCTACTATTTCGATGCCGCACGTCGCGGCGACCTGCCCATGCTCGATACCTTCATCGACGCCGGCTTCCCCCTCAATACCCAGGACGACAAGGGCTACACCGCACTGATCCTCGCCGCCTACCATGGCGAAAGCGCCTACGTTGAACGTCTGCTCGCCGCCGGCGCCGATGCCTGTGTGCAGGACAAGCGCGGCAACACTGCGTTGATGGGCGCGATTTTCAAGGGCGAGCTGAAGATTGCCCAGCGCCTGCTGGCCACCGACTGCAACCCCGACCAGCGCAACGGCGCCGGGCAGACCGCCGCCATGTACGCCGGGCTGTTCAAGCGTCTCGAACTGCTCGACGAATTGAAGGCCAAAGGCGCCGACCTGAATGCCGAAGACCCGATCGGCAACAGTGCTTCACGATTGGCCAGCGGTGAAATCCGGACCCCGGCGCCGCGCTGAGCTATCATCGCGGTTTTTCGGTTGGAGTTTCTCAAATGGCAAAGGCCAAGCGCATGTACGGCTGCACCGAGTGCGGCGCGACCTTTCCCAAGTGGGCCGGCCAGTGTACCGAGTGCGGGGCGTGGAACACCCTCACCGAAACCATGATCGAAAGCGGCGGCGCCGCGGCCCCCAGCGGCCGTGCCGGCTGGACCGGGCAACAGGCGCAGATCAAGACCCTGGCCGAAGTCAGCGTCGAGGAAGTCCCGCGTTTCTCCACCGCGTCCGGTGAGCTCGATCGGGTGCTGGGCGGCGGCCTGGTGGACGGTTCGGTGGTGCTGATCGGCGGCGACCCCGGTATCGGCAAGTCGACCATCCTGTTGCAAACCCTGTGCAGCATCGCCAGCCGCATGCCGGCGTTGTACGTCACCGGCGAAGAATCCCAGCAACAAGTGGCCATGCGCGCACGCCGCCTGGGCTTGCCCCAGGACCAACTGCGGGTGATGACCGAAACCTGCATCGAAAGCATCATCGCCACCGCGCGGATCGAAAAGCCCAAGGTCATGGTGATCGACTCGATCCAGACGATTTTCACCGAACAACTGCAATCGGCCCCGGGCGGCGTGTCCCAGGTGCGTGAGAGCGCGGCGCTGCTGGTGCGCTATGCCAAGCAGAGCGGCACGGCGATTTTCCTGGTCGGTCACGTGACCAAGGAAGGCGCGCTGGCCGGGCCACGGGTGTTGGAGCACATGGTCGACACCGTGCTGTATTTCGAAGGCGAGTCCGACGGCCGTTTGCGTTTGCTGCGCGCCGTGAAGAACCGCTTCGGTGCGGTGAACGAGCTGGGCGTATTCGCCATGACCGACCGCGGGCTGAAAGAAGTCTCCAACCCCTCGGCGATTTTTCTGACCCGTGCCCAGGAAGAAGTCCCCGGTAGTGTGGTGATGGCAACGTGGGAAGGCACCCGCCCGATGCTGGTGGAAGTCCAGGCGCTGGTGGACGACAGCCATTTGGCCAACCCACGTCGAGTGACCCTGGGCCTGGACCAGAACCGCCTGGCAATGCTGCTTGCGGTACTCCATCGGCACGGCGGCATCCCGACCCATGACCAGGACGTGTTCCTTAACGTGGTGGGCGGGGTCAAGGTGCTGGAGACCGCGTCCGACCTGGCGTTGATGGCGGCGGTGATGTCCAGCCTGCGCAACCGGCCGCTGCCCCACGACCTGCTGGTGTTCGGCGAAGTTGGCCTGTCGGGCGAGGTGCGCCCGGTGCCCAGCGGTCAGGAGCGTTTGAAAGAAGCGGCCAAACACGGCTTCAAGCGTGCGATCGTGCCCAAGGGCAACGCGCCGAAGGAAGCGCCGCCGGGGTTGCAGGTGATTGCAGTGACGCGGCTGGAGCAGGCGTTGGATGCACTTTTCGAGTAGCCCGCAACACCGCAGTACACATGTGGGAGGGAGCAAGCCCCCTCCCACCGGTGGTCAGTGCTCCAGCAGCGCGCCCAACTGCCGCTCCAGTTCTGCCTGATCTCCCAGGTTCAACTCGATCAAGCGGCGCAAATGGCTGATCGATTCCAGACTGATGTGCTCGCATTCAAACCCCAGGTGACCGTTCTGGTCATGGGTCAGCCTGACCCGCATCTGCACATCGGTATTGGCATCCAGGTGGATATCCACATCGAACGACTCAGTACCGATGCCGAGCCAGGGCGTCGGTTTCTGCACCAACAAGCCCTTCAGCGATAAGTCCACCAGTTGCACCGACCATTCCCGACCGTTCTGCCGGAGTTTGGTCTTGGCATCAAAGGCGATCCGGCGAAAACGACGACGATCAGACGCATGCTCGGTCATGGTGAAACCCTCTGTGGATGAAGGGATTGTAGCCCTACGCCATTATTGAGGCTTTATTTCTGCTTTTTTTGCCATGGGAAGGCTCTAGACCAATGTAGGGGGCTGGCCTTTAAGGCCAGTAGCGCTAAACTCGAGCTGGTTGTCCTTTCTGTCCACCCTGGCTGGAATACAAAAAATGAAAAATAATAATAGCCTGCTACGCCACTTACCCTGGCTGGTACTGGCCATAGTAGGTGCGTGCGCTCTGGGCGTAGTGGCCTTGCGCCGCGGCGAGGCGATCAATGCCTTGTGGATCGTCGTCGCAGCAGTGGCGATCTATCTGGTCGCCTATCGCTACTACAGTCTGTTCATCGCCAACAACGTGATGCAACTCGATCCACGACGGGCCACCCCCGCAGTGGTCAATAACGACGGTCTGGACTTCGTACCGACCAACAAACACATCCTTTTCGGTCACCACTTTGCGGCGATTGCCGGTGCAGGCCCCTTGGTCGGCCCGGTGCTGGCGGCGCAAATGGGTTATCTGCCCGGAACCCTGTGGCTGATCGCCGGCGTGGTACTGGCCGGTGCGGTGCAGGACTTCATGGTGCTGTTCCTGTCTACCCGTCGTAACGGCCGTTCCCTGGGGGATATGGTCCGCGAAGAGATGGGTCGCATTCCCGGGACCATCGCGCTGTTCGGCTGCTTCCTGATCATGATCATCATCCTCGCGGTGCTGGCGCTGATCGTGGTCAAGGCCCTGGCCGAAAGCCCGTGGGGCATCTTCACGGTGATGGCGACCATCCCGATCGCGATGTTCATGGGCATCTACATGCGCTACATCCGCCCGGGCCGCATCGGTGAAATTTCGATCGTCGGCGTGCTGTTGTTGCTCGGTTCGATCTGGCTGGGCGGGCAGATTGCCGCCGACCCGGTCTGGGCCAAGGTCTTCAGTTTCACTGGCATCCAGATCACCTGGATGTTGATCGGCTACGGTTTCGTCGCGGCGGTACTGCCGGTGTGGCTGATCCTGGCCCCGCGTGACTACCTGTCCACCTTCCTCAAAATCGGCACTATCGTCGCCTTGGCCATCGGTATCCTGGTGACCATGCCCGACCTGAAAATGCCGGCGCTGACCCAGTTCATCGATGGCACCGGCCCGGTGTGGAAGGGCGGTCTGTTCCCGTTCCTGTTCATCACCATTGCCTGCGGTGCGGTCTCGGGCTTCCACGCGCTGATCGCTTCGGGCACCACGCCGAAGTTGCTGGCCAGTGAAGGCCACGCCCGGTACATCGGGTATGGCGGCATGTTGATGGAGTCGTTCGTGGCCATCATGGCGATGGTTGCCGCTTCGGTGATCGAGCCGGGTGTGTACTTCGCCATGAACAGCCCGGCGGCGATCGTCGGCTCGGACGTGGTTACCGTCGCTCAAACCGTCAGCAGCTGGGGCTTTGCGATTACGCCTGAGGCGCTGTCGGCCGTTGCCCATGACATCGGCGAAACTACCGTGCTGGCTCGTGCCGGCGGTGCGCCGACGCTCGCGGTGGGTATCGCGCAGATCCTGCACAGTGTGCTGCCGGGTGAAAACACCATGGCGTTCTGGTACCACTTTGCGATCCTGTTCGAAGCGCTGTTCATCCTGACGGCTGTCGACGCCGGTACCCGTGCCGGGCGCTTCATGCTGCAGGACCTGCTGGGCTCCTTCGTGCCGGCGCTCAAGCGCACCGAGTCCTGGACGGCCAACCTGATCGCGACCGCCGGTTGTGTGGCGATGTGGGGTTACTTGTTGTATCAAGGCGTGATCGACCCGCTGGGCGGCATCAACACCTTGTGGCCGCTGTTCGGTATCTCCAACCAGATGCTGGCAGGTATCGCGCTGATGCTGGCGACCGTCGTGCTGATCAAAATGAAGCGTCAACGCTACATCTGGGTGACCATGCTGCCGGCCGTCTGGCTGCTGATCTGCACCACCACGGCGGGCTTCATCAAGCTGTTCGACGCCAACCCGGCGATCGGCTTCCTGTCGCTGGCGAAGAAGTACAGCGATGCGCTGGCCAACGGCCAGATCCTCGCCCCGGCCAAGAGCATCGACCAGATGCAGCATGTGATCTGGAACGCCTACACCAACGCAACGCTGACGGCGCTGTTCCTGTTCGTGGTCTTCAGTATCCTGTTCTATGCGCTCAAAGTCGGCGTCGCCGCCTGGGGCAACAAAGAGCGCACGGATAAAGAAGCCCCGTTCCAGGCCGTACCGGACGCATGATCGAGGATTGCAGCCATGTTCAATGACATCAGTCGCCTCGGTAAATACCTCGGTCAGGCCGCGCGCCTGATGGTCGGCATGCCCGACTACGACACTTACGTCGAGCATATGCAAACCAAACACCCGGACAAGCCGATGATGGACTACAAGACGTTCTTCCGGGAACGCCAGGAAGCCCGTTACGGCGGCAAGGGTGGGCCCAAGTGCTGCTAAGTTGGTAAAACCGCTTTACCTGTAGGAGCGAGCTTGCTCGCGAACAACGCAAGGACACCACGTGCATCCAGATAGCACGGGTTATCGTTGACGTTCTTCGCGAGCAAGCGCGCTCCTACAGTTGTTTTTACCTCCCCATTTTCAGGAGAACTGTCTTTGTCCTCTCCCATTCCCGTCACCGTCCTCAGCGGTTTCCTCGGCGCCGGCAAGACCACGTTGCTGCGTCACCTGCTCAAAGCCGAGCACGGCTTGAAAATCGCCGTGATCGAAAACGAATTCAGCGACGCCGGTATCGACACCCAGCTATTGGGCAACGAGCCCGTGCAAGTCATGACCCTGTCCAACGGCTGTGTGTGCTGCACCATCCACACCGACCTGACCAAAGCCCTGTACCTGCTGCTGGAGCGCCTGGACAGCGGCGAAATCGCCTTCGACCGCCTGGTGATCGAATGCACCGGCCTGGCCGACCCGGCCCCCGTGGCCCAGACCTTTTTCATCGATGAAGAGCTGCGCGAGCGCTACATCCTCGACGGCATCATCACCCTGGTGGACGCGGCCCACGCCGAGCACCACCTGACCCAAACCATCGCCCAGGCACAGATCGGGTTTGCCGACCGCCTGCTGGTGAGCAAGCGCGACCTGGTGGACGACGCCAGCTTCGATGCCCTCAGCCAGCGCCTGACCCGCATCAACCGCCGCGCGCCGATTCGCGTGGTCGACCACGGCGCCATCGACCTGGCCGAGCTGCTCGACGTGCGCGGCTTCAACCTCAACGCCGGCATGAACCTGCGCCCGGTCAGCACCGCGCCGTCCATCGACCGCATCTCCAGCCTGGTGCTGCGCACCGAACAGCCGCTGGATATCGACCGCCTCAGCGAGTTCATGAACGAGTTGTTGGAAGACCACGGCAAGCAACTGCTGCGCTACAAGGGCGTGCTGAACATCGCCGGGGAAGACCGGCGCATGGTGTTCCAGGGCGTGCTGAAGCTCTACGGCTTCGATTGGGATACCGAATGGGCCGAGGGCGAAACGCGAGAGAGTGTGATCGTGTTTATTGCCGATGAGTTGCCGGAAGACAAGATTCGCGAGGGTTTTGCGAAGGTCTATCAAGCCTAACTTGGAAATGCGATCAAAAATGTGGGAGGGGGCTTGCCCCCGATAGCTGTGTGTCAGCCATACATGTGTCGACTGACCCACCGCCATCGGGGGCAAGCCCCCTCCCACATTGGCCGGTATTCCAAATCCTGATCTGCATAAAAAAGCCCGGCTCAAGAGCCGGGCTTTTTATTCAAGCAACTGCAATCAAGCGCCGTACACCGGCAGCTTTTTGCAGATGGCCTTGACCTTCTCACGGACCGCGTCGATCACGGCGTCGTTGTTCAGGTCAGCCAGGATGTCGCAGATCCAGCCGGCCAGTTCCTTGCACTCTGCTTCCTTGAAGCCACGAGTGGTCACGGCCGGGGTGCCAAAACGCAGGCCCGAGGTGACGAACGGCGAACGTGGGTCGTTCGGCACGGAGTTTTTGTTCACGGTGATGAAGGCTTTGCCCAGGGCGGCGTCAGCATCTTTACCGGAGATGTCCTGCTTGATCAGCGACAGCAGGAACAGGTGGTTTTCAGTCCCGCCGGATACCACGTCAAAACCGCGTGCGATAAACACTTCGGCCATGGCCTTGGCGTTTTTTACCACTTGTTGCTGGTAAGTCTTGAACTCAGGCTGCAGGGCTTCTTTGAAGCAGACCGCTTTGGCGGCGATCACGTGTTCCAGCGGGCCGCCTTGGGAGCCTGGGAATACCGCAGAGTTGAGCTTCTTCTCGATCTCGGCGTTGGCGCGCGCCAGGATCAGGCCGCCACGCGGACCGCGCAGGGTCTTGTGGGTGGTGGTGGTGACCACGTCAGCGAACGGCACCGGGTTCGGGTAGACGCCAGCGGCGACCAGACCGGCCACGTGGGCCATGTCGACGAACAGGTACGCGCCCACTTTGTCGGCGATGGCGCGGAAACGTGGGAAGTCGAGGATCTGCGAGTAGGCAGAGAAACCGGCCACGATCATTTTTGGCTTGTGCTCGACCGCCAGGCGCTCGACTTCGTCGTAGTCGATCAGGCCGTTGGCATCGATACCGTATTGAACGGCGTTGTACAGCTTGCCGGAGGACGAAACGCTGGCGCCGTGGGTCAGGTGACCGCCGTGGGCCAGGCTCATGCCCAGGATGGTGTCGCCGCCTTGCAGCAGGGCCAGGTACACGGCGCTGTTGGCTTGGGAGCCGGCGTGTGGCTGGACGTTGGCGTAGTCGGCGCCGAACAGTTGCTTGGCGCGGTCGATGGCCAGTTGCTCAACCACGTCGACGTATTCGCAGCCGCCGTAGTAGCGCTTGCCTGGGTAGCCTTCGGCGTACTTGTTGGTCAGAACCGAACCTTGAGCCTCCATTACCGCAGGGCTGGTGTAGTTTTCCGAAGCGATCAGCTCAATGTGCTCTTCCTGGCGCACGGCTTCTTGCTCCATGGCGGCGAAGAGATCGGCGTCGTACTTGGCAATGGTCAAATCACGGCTGAACATGGCGGTCCTCAAGGATCGGGGGGCAGAAAAGGAAGGCATTCTAACCTAATGGGTTTTAGATGGCATATGAAAGGACGTCATGTCGCGGACAAGTGGTGTTCATCTGGCGTGGGGGACTGTGCCGCCGCCATCGGGAGCAAGCTCCCTCCCACATTTGAATGTATTCACAAATCGAAGTGTGGGAGGGGCGGTGCGACGATTCGACGTGCTCCCGATGAGGCCGCCGGCTTCACCACAAACTCTCAGTCGAACATGAACAGCGCATCATTGCTGAACTGCGCCGCGAACCGATTCGGCGGCATCGGCCGCCCGAACAGATAACCTTGCACCTCATCGCAGCCATGCTCGCGCAGGAAGTCCAGTTGCTCATGGGTCTCCACGCCCTCGGCGATCACCGCCAGGTTGAGGCTGTGGGCCATGGCGATGATCGCACGGGCGATTTGCGCATCCTGCTCGCCGGACGGCAGGCCGTCGACGAAGGTACGGTCGATCTTGAGCACGTCGATGGGGAATTGCTTGAGGTAGTTGAGCGACGAATAACCGGTGCCGAAGTCGTCCACCGCAATGCTCAGGCCGAGGTTTTTCAGGCTGGCGAGGATCTGCATGGCTTCGTTGACTTCGCGCATCAGGATACTTTCGGTCAGCTCCAGCTCCAGGCACGCCGGCGGCAGGCCGGTGTCCTCAAGGATGCTGGCGATGCGCTCACCCAACTGACCATCGGAGAATTGCCGCGCCGAGATGTTCACCGAGACTTTCGGCACCCGCACCTTGTTCTGGTGCCAGCTCTTGAGCTGGCGGCAGGCTTCGCTGATCACCCAGTCGCCCACATCCACCACCAGGCCCAACTCTTCCAGCACTGGAATGAAGTCCCCTGGCGGCACCAGGCCACGGCGCGGGTGGCGCCAGCGCAGCAAGGCTTCGGCGCCGGTCAGGCGTTTGCCGTCGCCGCTGAATTGCGGCTGGTAATAGAGCACGAATTCGTTCTGGTCGAGGGCGTGGCGCAGGTCGCTTTCCAACTCCAGGCGCTCCAGGGCGCTGGCGTTCATGTCGGCCTGGTAGAACTGGAAGTTGTTCTTGCCACGCTCCTTGGCGTGATACATCGCAGTGTCGGCGTTTTTCATCAACTGGCTCAGCTCGTTGCCGTCCTGCGGGCTGAGGGCGATGCCGATACTTGCGGTGACGAAAAACTCGCGGCCTTCCAGCACGAACGGTCTGACCAGGCTGGCGAGGATTTGCTCGGCCACGTGAATCGCGCGGTTCAGCGCCATTTCGCGGCTGATCCGCGGCTGCAGGAGCAGGGTGAACTCGTCACCGCCCATGCGCGCCACGGTGTCGTCTTCGGCCACGCAACCGAGCAGGCGGGTAGCCATCTCCTTGAGCATGCGGTCGCCAGCGGCGTGGCCCAGGGAGTCGTTGATCGGTTTGAAGCGGTCGAGGTCGAGGAACATCAGTACCACCCACGACTTCTGCCGTTCGGCCGACTGCAGCGCGGTGTGCAGGCGGTCCTGGAACAGCGTGCGGTTGGGCAGGTGGGTCAGGGCGTCGTAATAGGCCAGGCGGTGGATGCGCTGTTCGCTGGCCTTGCGCTCGCTGATATCGCTGAAGAAGCAGACGTAGCTGGCCAGGTCGCCTTCATCGTCGAACACGGCGGTAATGCCGACCCAGGCCGGGTAATGCTCGCCGTTGCGGCGCTTGAGCCACACTTCGCCTTCCCAGGTGCTGTGCTGGTGCAACTGCTTGAGCACGTAGCGCAGGTGGGCTTCCTGCTGCTCGTCGACGGTGAGCATGTTCGGCAACTGGTCGAGCACGTCCGCCACGGCGTAGCCACTGACGCGGCTGAACGCCTCGTTGGCCTGCACGATATAGCCGGCCGGGTCGGTGATCAGGATCGCCGACGTGGAGTGCTCGAATACCGTGGCGGCCATGCGCAGGTCTTTCTCGGCGCGGCGCTGCTGGCTGATATCGCGGCCGACGCCGAGGATGCCCTCGAAGGCGCCGTGCTCGTCCCACACCAGCACCAGGCGCAGCTCGATCGGAACTTTACGCCCGTCGGCGCGCAGGCAGTCGAACAGGTACAGTTGGGTGTGGATGTCATCGCGCAGCTTGGCCAGCGCCTCGGCGTCGCCCAAGGCCCGGCTGACTTGCTCGACCAGGCTGTAGATGCCGGCCAATTGCTGCGGGTTGGCGATGATCGACTGCCAGCCATTCTTGAACACCCAGTCCACGTCATACCCCAGTACGGCGTTGACCGAGGGGCTGATGTAGTTGAGGGCGAGGCGGCTGTCGGTGGAGCAGATCACGTCGCTGATGCTTTCGGCCAGCATGCGGTAGCGCTGTTCGCTGTCACGCAGGGATTCGCTGGCCTCGATCTGATCGGTAATGTCCTTGGCCACACCGATGATGCGCGTGACCTGCGCGGTCTTGTCCCCGGCCAGGGCTTGCTCGCGGATATCGAAGCGGCGCCATTGATTGTTGCGGTGGCGAAAGCGCAACTGGCATTGCAGTTGGCTCGAATAACCGGCCTGGCGCTGCTGCTGGCGCAAGTCGTGGTAATGCTCGGCGTCCTCGGGGTGCAGCAGGATTTCCCAGAAGTACTCGCCCATTTGCTGCAATTCGGCCTTGTTATAGCCGAGGGTGTGGCCCAGGTGGTGGTTGCTGAAAATCATCCGCTGGCTGATCACATCCTGCACATACAGGTGATCGGGCACGGTTCGCACCACGTCCGACCAGAAACTTTCGCGCTCCACCAGCGACAGTTCGATCAGCTTGCGGCTGGTGATGTCGCTGATGCTGAGGATCACCGCCTTGAAGTCGTCGCGCTGTTCCGGCAGGCGCATCACCAGCCACAGGTATTGGTTGTTGCCGAGCACATCGTTGAGCTGGATTTCCAGTTCCAACTGGTTCTGTTGGGTCAGCACCGCCTCGAGCACCTGATAGCCGATGGCCGTGGCGTTGCGTGGGCAGTCATCGATCAGGCGTTCCCAGGCTTGCTCGCACGAGCTGACGTTCAACAGGCGCACCGCCACCTGGTTGACCTCGGTGACGCGCAGTTCCTTGAGCAACTGGCGACGCGCTTCGGGGTTGCCCTGCAGCCACCCGTGCAATTGCTCGCGCGTGCGGATCTTGGCCTTGTCGAAGAACGCGTTGAGCCCCGACAGGTCAAGCACGCACAGGGCCACGCCGGTGCCTTCGAAAATATCCTGATAACGCCGCCGACCTTCGTTCACCTGGCGCTGGCGGCGGCGCATATTCAACAGCACGATCACCGGCACCAACGAGAAGGCCAGGCCCAGCAGGCACTTGCCGATAAACGCCGGCAGCAATTGTTCCAGCACGGCGTTACGGTCGAAGAGGCCGCGCAGTTGCCAGTCGCTTTTGCTCAGTGGCGTGACCAGCACGCTTTTTTTCAACTCGTCCGGGGTCAGGGCTGCGGCCAATTGTGTCGGCATGCCGCTGTCACGGCTGACCACGTGGTGGTTCAGGCGATTCTCGACGGCCCACATCGGCCTCTGGCCCTGGCCATCCTGGCGGGTAAGGTTGGCCAGGTAGTTCGGTGCCAGGCGCAGCGCCCAGTACATTTTCGAATCACCACTGGGCTGATGCAGCAGCAGATAAATGATGGTGCCGTTGTTGTCGTTGCTCAGGTAGTAGGGCTGGGAATGGCTGCGCTTGACCAGTTCCTCGAGGAAGTCGCTGTCCTGGCTGTCTTTGGCCGTGTCGCGGATTATCGCGCCGCTGGGGGCGAGCAGCGCGAAGCTGCGCAGTTCCGGCAGAGAGCGTTGCAAGCTGAGCATCAACGCCTGTTGCTGTTCGTCGTTGCGCGGCGGCTCGACCATCGGCAGCAGATTCAGCGCGATCTGTGCGCTCAGGGCCATGTTCAGGCTGATCTGTTCCGCCAGGTCGGCGCTGTAGTCGATGGTGTATTGCTGCTGGTTTTTCTGGTTCTGCTGCAGTTGGTCGAGCAGTTGCCAGAACAATAACGCGAGCAACATGAGGACAAGCGTCGCCAATGCGCCTTTGAGGGTGCCGTGCAGGGGCGCTCCCGGCGCTATGTGAGCGGCGCGCAGGGGAGTAGGCGGCGTGACGTTGGACAAACTGTGATCCTGCGGTTTGGCTGGACTGGCGCGCGACATGCACTATAAGCCGGACGCCCGGAGGGCGGCTAGCATGCCTTGACTTGTGGCAAAGTGCCAGTCCTGCCTGGCTGGACTGCCCTGGCGCATTCAGGTAGCTTTGCCGGTTACGCGGGGGCGTTCCAGCCCCAGACAATCAGGCTTTTTCCGCTCGCAGGCATTGATCAAGGTCAACGGCCCGCGCGGCGCATGGTCTGGCACGGGCTTCGCCCGCTCAATTCATCAGTCACTGACGCTAGGTTCACCATGGCTCAATACGTCTTCACCATGCATCGGCTGGGCAAAGTTGTTCCGCCGAAGCGGGAAATCCTGAAAAACATTTCGCTGTCTTTTTTCCCCGGCGCCAAGATCGGCGTGCTCGGCCTCAACGGTTCGGGTAAATCCACCCTGTTGAAAATCATGGCCGGCGTCGATACCGAGTTCGAAGGCGAAGCCCGCCCGATGCCCGATCTGAACATCGGCTACCTGCCGCAAGAACCGATCCTGGACCCGGCCAAGACCGTGCGCGAAGTGGTCGAAGAAGCCGTCAGCGTGATCAAGGACGCCCAGGCCCGGCTGGACGAAGTCTACGCCGCCTACGCCGAACCGGATGCCGACTTCGACAAGCTGGCCGCCGAACAGGCCAAGCTCGAAGCCATCCTGCAGGCTGGCGACGGTCACAACCTCGATCGCCAGCTGGAAGTCGCCGCCGATGCGCTGCGCCTGCCGGCGTGGGACGCCAAGGTCGAACACCTGTCCGGTGGTGAGAAGCGCCGTGTGGCCCTGTGCCGCCTGCTGCTGTCGGCTCCCGACATGCTGCTGCTCGACGAACCGACCAACCACTTGGACGCTGATTCCGTCGCCTGGCTGGAACATTTCCTTCACGACTTCCCGGGCACCGTGGTTGCGATCACGCACGACCGGTACTTCCTGGACAACGTCGCCGGCTGGATTCTCGAACTCGACCGTGGCGCCGGCATCCCTTACGAGGGCAACTACTCCGGTTGGCTCGAAGCCAAGTCCGACCGTCTGGCTGCCGAATCCAAGCAGCAATCGGCCCACGAAAAAGCCATGAAGGAAGAACTGGAGTGGGTGCGCAAAGGCGCCAAGGCCCGCCAGTCCAAATCCAAGGCACGTCTGCAACGCTTTGAAGAAATGCAGTCGCAGGAATTCCAGAAGCGCAGCGAAACCAACGAGATCTACATCCCGGCCGGCCCGCGCCTGGGTGACAAGGTCATCGAATTCAAGAACGTGTCCAAAGGCTATGGCGACCGCGTGTTGATCGACAATCTGTCGTTCTCCATGCCAAAAGGCGCGATCGTCGGCGTTATCGGCGGTAACGGTGCGGGTAAATCCACACTGTTCCGCATGCTGATGGGCAAGGAAACCCCGGACTCGGGCACCATCGAAGTCGGTGAAACCGTGCAACTGGCCTGCGTGGACCAAAGCCGCGAAGACCTCGACGGCAGCAAAACTGTGTTTCAGCAGATTTCCGACGGTTCCGACCAGATCCGTATCGGCAACTATGAAATCCCGTCGCGCACCTACGTCGGCCGTTTCAACTTCAAGGGTGGCGACCAGCAGAAGTTCGTCAAGGACCTGTCCGGTGGTGAGCGTGGTCGCTTGCACCTGGCCCTGACCCTGAAAGAGGGTGGCAACGTCCTGCTGCTCGACGAACCGTCCAACGACCTCGACGTTGAAACCCTGCGTTCCCTGGAAGAAGCCCTGCTGGACTTCCCGGGCGCCGCCATTGTGATCTCTCACGATCGGTGGTTCCTCGACCGCGTCGCGACCCACATCCTCGCGTATGAAGATGACTCGCAGGCGGTGTTCTTCGAAGGTAACTACACCGAGTACGAAGCGGATCGCAAGAAACGCCTGGGCGAAGCCGCTGCCCAGCCGCACCGTGTACGTCACAAGAAACTGGCCTGATTCGGGTCGGTTTGGAAAAGCGGAGCCTTCGGGCTCCGTTTTTTTTGCCCATGACTTCCTGACGAACATCGATCAAATGTGGGAGGAGGCTTGCCTCCGATAGCGGTTTTTCAGTTGGTGCATGGCGCCGTTTTGAAATCCCCTTTTAGGTGCGATAAATGCCTGTTTTTCAGGTTTATTTATATCCAATGCACCATTTAAATTCACAAAGGCGACATTTTGCCCTGTCGCGGTGCGACATGAATTGATAAAGTCCGGCTCAATCGCCCTTAACGACAATAAATTTGCCGAGACTTTTCATGATCGAATCCGTTGAATCCTTCCTTGCCCGCCTGAAGAAACGCGACCCCGACCAGCCGGAATTCCACCAGGCCGTAGAAGAAGTCCTACGCAGCCTGTGGCCGTTTCTTGAAGCCAATCCTCACTACCTGACCTCGGGCATCCTGGAGCGCATCTGCGAGCCGGAACGTGCGATTACTTTCCGGGTGTCGTGGGTCGATGATCACGGCAAGGTTCAGGTCAACCGCGGTTTCCGTATCCAGATGAACAGTGCCATCGGCCCGTACAAGGGCGGCCTGCGCTTTCACCCGTCGGTCAACCTGGGCGTATTGAAATTCCTCGCCTTCGAACAGACCTTCAAAAACTCCCTGACCTCGTTGCCCATGGGCGGCGGCAAAGGCGGCTCGGACTTCGACCCCAAGGGCAAGAGCGACGCCGAAGTGATGCGCTTCTGCCAGGCGTTCATGAGCGAGTTGTACCGCCATATCGGCGCGGACGTGGACGTCCCGGCCGGCGATATCGGCGTGGGCGCCCGCGAGATCGGTTTCCTGTTCGGCCAGTACAAGCGCCTGAGCAACCAGTTCACCTCCGTGCTGACCGGCAAAGGCATGACCTACGGCGGCAGCTTGATCCGCCCCGAAGCCACCGGTTTTGGTTGCGTGTACTTCGCTGAAGAAATGCTCAAGCGCGATGGCCTGCGGGTCGAGGGCAAGCGCGTGGCGGTCTCCGGCTCCGGCAACGTGGCGCAATACGCGGCGCGCAAGGTCATGGACCTGGGCGGCAAGGTGATTTCGTTGTCCGACTCCGAAGGCACCCTGTACGCCGAAAACGGGTTGACGGAGGAGCAATGGTCGGCGCTGCTGGAGCTGAAAAACGTCCAGCGCGGTCGCATCAGCGAACTGGCGGCCCGTTACGGCCTGGAGTTCCGCGCCGGTAAAACCCCGTGGGAACTGGCGTGCGACATCGCGCTGCCATGCGCCACCCAGAACGAACTCAACGCCGACGCTGCCCGCGCCCTGTTGCGCAACGGCTGCCTCTGCGTGGCCGAAGGCGCCAACATGCCGACCACCCTGGAGGCTGTGGATATCTTTATCGACGCAGGCATTCTGTTCGCCCCGGGTAAGGCGTCCAACGCTGGCGGCGTGGCGGTGAGTGGCCTGGAAATGTCGCAGAACGCCATGCGCCTGCTGTGGACCGCCGGTGAGGTGGACAGCAAACTGCACAACATCATGCAGTCGATCCACCACGCGTGCGTGCATTACGGTGAGGAAAACGGCCGGATCAACTACGTGAAAGGCGCGAATATCGCCGGCTTCGTCAAAGTCGCCGACGCGATGCTGGCCCAAGGCATCGTCTAGGTCTCGGCCTCGATGCGCAGCACTTCGATCAACTGATCGCCGACGGGGCGCTGCCACAGCACCTCGTCGCCCACCCGCGCCCCGAGCAGCGCCCGACCCAGGGGCGAACCCCAGTTGATCAGGCCCGCACCGGCATCGGCCTGGTCTTCACCGACCAACTGAATGCGCTGTTGCTCGTCCTGCTCATTGGCAAAGGTCACCCAACTGCCGATCTGCACCTTGTCGGTGGACACAGCCGGCGCCACCACCTGGGCACTCTGTAGCCGCTGGTTGAAGTAACGCAAATCCCGCTCAAGGTCGGCCTGGCGCTGTTTGTCGGCCTGTTCGCCCTTGGCGGATTCGACGCTGTATTCCTGCTGCAACTGCGCGACCTTGGCCTGTAACTGCGCCAACCCGCGCGCGGTGAGGCGATTGGGTTGCTCGCTGACCTGACGCTCGACCGGTGGGTCGGCCTGGGCGGCGGCGCTGTCTTCATTCACAAAAGCTCGGCTCATGACAGGCTCCCTCTATAAGCGTTTGGGCCATGTTCGCCGCACTTAAGTTTCGACGAATGTCTGAAAGCGACCTATTGCGAGCGATAAGCCTTGGCTGCGTCGCGATCCTTCTCCTGCTGCCAGGCGCGCTCGCGCTCGTCCCAGTGATGATCTTTGTAATCGCGTAACTCCTCGTTTTCGCGCATGGCCTTGCACTGGCGAAAGCCATCTTCCCAGCCTTCGGCGTATACGCGGTCTTTCAGATAACGCGGCACATTCTTGCGAAACTCCCCGGTGATCACCCCCGCGGCCTGGCGACCACTGCTGCAACCGTCATCGAAACCATCGGCAAACGCCGGTGGATAGCCCTTGGCCAGCAACTCCTGATGGGTCGATTGGCAACCCGACAACCCCAGCACCGCACACAGCATTACTGCATACCGCCACATTACTTGCTCCCTGGCCGTTTCACGGCTGATAGGGGAAGTTTAGAAGGGGATTCGTCGGGGGGATGTGAAAGGGGGGTGAGAAAGGTGTTGGGTTAAAGGGCCATCAATGACGATTCTCTTTAAATTGCAGGACGATTCCTAGAGAATCTCTGCCCTATTGCGCCTTAGGGTTTGGATCACTAGCCTCCTGACTTCGCTGTGAAAACAGTGACCGGGTTTAGCGACCCGAACCACCGAGACGCATCCTCTGTACACATTAGGCAGGCGGTTTTTACGTTCGTCGATATCGTGTTATGGCGGCTGTGCGTGGGAGATCTTCGGATCTGCCGGGTGTCTAGGTGACCGGTTCGCTAACCTGCGTACAGCTGCCACCCCTTCATGTTTAGCGACGTGTTGTGGTGGTCCTTTATTTCACTTAGAGGTGCATCATGACTAAAGTCGTGCCCGATCCACCACAGTCCTCAATCACCACCCTAGGCGTCGTTACGTTCGGCGACTACGGCGAAAACGAAAAACCGTTGTTTCGCGTCAATGCCGGCATGCCCATTGATGAAGCGCTAGAGCACGCCTCCACCCTGCTTTACTACTCTAAGAAACTTGCAATGGAAGCCGCCATGGATGTCCGTGGCGAACAATATGCCTGGGCTGCGCATTTTTTATGTGAGATGGGCAAGGCTGTAGTGGACGATCTGACTCAGGCGCTAACGCCCGCAGCCTAAAGGTAGACACTGTTCCTATGGCGAGCGGGTAACCCCACTTGCCACAGGTTTATCGATAGCCTTGTAAGAGGCTTCCCGCTATCACCCTGCAACCATCAAGCGTAATAACCCACGGTCTTTTTCAGCTGATCTGCGTACTCGTATATCTCATCAATGGAGGAGATCGCATGACGGGTCTCGTTTTTTTCTTCGTCAAAAATCCCGAGGTACTTCTGGCTTCGGTTGAAGTGAAGACGACAAATTGGTTTGCGGTTGTTGTCATCCAACAATATCCCAAAATAGCTTTGGGTATCTCGCTGAACAATCCGTTTGGCATCGACTACTGATCGGACAAGGGCCCGAACGATGTGATAACCCTCCAGTTCTTCCAGCGTAGTCAGGATCTTGTCTCCTGACTCGTCTCTATCCTGCGTATCTGCGTTTGCGCTGTTTGTGACGGGCATCGATGTCATTATCGGTTGGATCGTGCCGCTCATCGCTGACTTCAGGCGATCGTTGATCTGGTCATTTAGAAACTGGGCTAAGGCTTTTCGAGTCAGCTCATAAAATTGCTCACGCACTTTCTGCGTGATTACTCCCTCATAAACGCGGGATGCGAAGAATTTTACGAAGTCATCTTCTGGCTTGCTGACTTGAGCGCCGATGAGTTTCTTGATTTGGCTAACGTATTTCAGCTCTCCCGCGGCGTTGATGATTGAGTCGACGTCGAAGGCCGACTTAGTCAGCTTTATCAGCTCCGGCACGGAGTATTCATCAATGTCTAGCAGATCCAATTCTAAAAATGGTTTCTCGTCCATTTTGTTCGGGGCGTCTAGGTCAGTAAAAAATCTATAGACCTGACCATTGGTGAGAATTGATATTCTTGCGCTTGTGACATGAAAGTAACGGAAAAGCTGAGAGGCGTGATTGATGCTCAATGACTCACCGATTTTTTTGCATTCGATAAGTATCTGAACCTCACCGTCTTTCATGATGGCGTAGTCGATTTTTTCACCTTTCTTTGTCCCGACATCGCAGACAAATTCTGGCATCACTTCCTGTGGATCAAACACGTCGTAGCCCAGCACCGTGTTGATAAAAGGCATTACAAAAGCATTTTTTGTAGCTTCTTCTGTTTGGATGGCGGGGCCTTGCAGTCGAACTTTGGCTGCCAGGCTGGTGAGCTTTTCAAAAAATTCCATATAAACCTCTTACCTATTCGGTTCCGTGTATAGATGTGGTGGCAAATTGACAGCCATCTGATACTAGACACAAAAAACCATAAAGAAAATGCGGTAAGAGGTTGTTTGTCTTTAATTGAAAAAAAGCTAAAAAAGTTCGTAAATTTCTTATCTATTTATCAATAGGTTGCAGGTGTGCGACAAATTTGTGTGTGCAGGACAAAAAGTCTGAAAACTCTGGATAGGTAGACGGATAGTCTAGGCGGATGATCTGTCAACTCCTGCCAGCGCAGCATGCTCAGCCAATTCTTGCTGGATAAACGCCGCAATCATCGCGCGGTACACCTGTTCGGTGACGTCGGGATTGGCGCCGATCGTGTGGGATAGGTCGCGCACTTTGCTGATCACCTGTTCGACGCGCTGTGGTGCCTTGACGCCGTCGGTGTCTTTTTTGAAGCGTGCCGCCTGGGAAACGTAGTGGCCGCGTTCGGCCAACAGGCTGACGATTTGCTGGTCGAGGCGGTCGATGTTGTTTCGAACTTCTTCAAGGGTGGTGCAGGTAACGGCCATGTTGAGTGAACTCCTGATTCTGGTTGGGCTTGGTCAGTAGTGATACCACTTCATCTCAAGCATTACCTCATTCACCGGCGTCGACAAGTGGCTGTACTCGCGTTGGGCGCTCAGGCGCAGGCCGAGGTTGCGCGACAATTCCCACTGCTGGTTCAGGCTGATGCTGCGCCGTACTTCGCCATTGGTGAAGAAATCTCCCTTGGCTTCCAGGCTCAGGTTGCCCAGCGGGTTTTTCCACAGTACGCCGGTGTTGAAACCGGCGGCGGGGGAGATGGCTTCGCTGAAGTCGTTGTTGTGTTCCACGCGCACGGTGCCGAGGGCGAAGCCGAGCATGTCGTCGCGCAGTTGCCAGGTGCCGCCGGCGCCGCCATTGACGTGGGCGACCAGGGTTTCATCGTCGTGTTTGCCCGGCACGCGTTCCAGGCCGCCGGTGACTTGCCATGACCAGGGTTGCAGCAACGCGTTGCGCGGAGTCAGGGAGCGGATGGTGGCCAGGTCCAGTTGCTGCAGTTGCCAGTGGTTGCCTTCGTACTGGCGCAGTTTCATTTGCAGGATCTCGATCTGCGCGCCGAGGGGGAAGCCTTCGGCGTTGTCGTTGAGGTCGTGGTAGGCCATGCGCAGGCCGTATTCGCCGAAGGCTTTGTCGCCACGCGTGCCGATGCCGGCTTGCCAGGTGCGTGATTCATGGCCGGTTTCCGGCAGGCCTGGGGGCGTGATCTTCAGGTCGGGCGCGGGGTTCTGGTTGATTGCACGCAGCAGTTCGAAGCTGCGTTGGGAGCGTTCGGTGTCGCGCTCCAGGCCATTGGCGCGGTAGCGGCCGAGGCGGTAGGCGGCGTCGATGATCAGCGCCTGGCGCTCGCGCGGCAACGCTTTAAACGCGGGCGCCTGCAATTGTTTCTGGTCGTCGCTGACTTTCAGCACCCATTGCTGCTCGTCGCTGTCCAGCGGTTTGGCGCGTTCCAGCAACTCGCGCTCACGGGACGGGCGATAGTCGATCTTCTCGACCAGGCCGGCGTCTTTCACGGCCTTGACCGTGTCGGTGGGGATCGCAGTGAGCGGGAATTGCTCGGTCAGGCGCAGGCCGGGGCGGGCCACTTGCAGCAACTCCAACAGGCGGTAGGAGCAGTTTTCGTCGAAGAAGAAGTAGTCGAACTGGATCTGCTTGAGTTCCCACACATGCTCGACCATGCGCTCGGTCTCGACCTGGGTCAGGTTCAGGCGGTATTCCCACAGGTCGCGGTTCTCCAGGCTGCGGTATTCGGAGAGTTTTTCCTGGTAGGGCACCAGGGCGAACAGGCCGGGGTAGCCGCCCATCAGGCCTTTCCAGGCGTAGAGGATGCTGTTGTCCGAGCCTTCGATGTACGCGCCGAAGTTGATCGCATAGCTGAGCAGCGCGGTGTTGTTGCTCTGCACGTCGGCCTGGTCGATGCGCAGCAGGGTGTGGCCGAACATCGATGAAGGGCTGTTGAGGTAGGCCGCCGGGAAGATCATCACCGCGCTATGGGGCGCGACGTCCTTGAACCATTGCTTGAATTCGTTGCAGCCCACGGCGGGCAGGTCGGTCAGTTGCAACCGGTCCTTGAGCCAGCGGGTACGTGCGGGGTAAACGCATTGTGCGTGTTTTTCACCCAGGCTGGCCGGCGCGTAGAGCGCGTCGACGGTGGCCTTGAGTTCGGCATCCGGGTGATGGGCGCCATCGGCGGCGAGGAAGAATTTTTTGTCGCTGACATAGCTGCGCCAGCCACTGACTTTGCCGGCTTCGTAATGGCCCAAGGACAACCAGAACGGATCGTTGGCCAATTGCTGCAAACGTTGATCATCAAGATGCGGCGCCGCATACAACGGGGCGCAGGCGAAGAGTGCCATCCAGGCAAGGCGTTTGAGCATAGGGGCAACTTAAGTCGGAAAAAGTGAGACCCAAGCGGGGAGGCGGGTCCAAAAATAAGACCCGCGCCTTGGAGGGCGCGGGCGGCTCGAGCTTAAGCCTGGGTTGCGTATTTCGCCAGGCGGGCATCACTTTTCAGTACAGCCAGGGTGTTGTTGTGGACATCGTCAGCGGTCACGTCGGCCTTGCTGAAGATTTGCTGGAAGTGCTCGTGGGTCACGGCAGCAAAGTGCTCGCGATCTTCTGGTGCAACGCCCAGTACCACGGCGTAGGTGGTCAGCGCCTCGCCATTGCCTTTGGCCATGTCTTCGGACAGCTCGTTCATCATGCCATTCATGGCGATCCACGATTTGCCGCCGTAGGTCAGGGCGCTGTTGGTGCTGCAACCGTTGGTGCCCGAGGTCATGCCGAAGGTAGCGTTGCCCGAGGTGCCGTTGGTGGTGGACGCCAGGAAGTGCGCCGGCGTGCCGCGCTGGCCTTCGAACAGCATGTTGCCCCAACCGCAGTTCGGGCCACCGGGTGATTCAGCCATTGCGTTGAGGGAAACGACGGTGAAGAGAGTACCGAGAAGGATCCGTTTCATAGCTTTGTTCTCTTTGTGTGCAAACCAATGGACAAGGGTTCAGGCGCAGTAACGTGCCTTAGGGGCTGGTTATTAGTCCAGCCCGCGCAGTTTGGAGTTTAGGCAGGTTCCAGGGGTTCCGTGATTTTTAATAAAACAATCAGAGATATCTCGATTTTTTTGTAGGACGCAGCCCGTGTCTATGCTTTACCTCAGGCGCGCCTTGCCAGAGCGCGTAACAGAGAGCCAGAATGCCGCCATCTGCCCCGCCTGATGTAAGGAAGCCCGATGCCTGATCCTGTTGCTGCCAGCTTGCGTCTAGCGCCCGAAGCGCTGACTCGCCCTTTCTCCGCTGAACAGTTCAGCTTCTCGACCACCAATGATTTGGAGCCCTTTCGCGGTGTGCTTGGCCAGGAACGTGCGGTTGAAGCCTTGCAGTTCGGTGTGGCCATGCCACGCCCCGGTTACAACGTGTTTGTCATGGGCGAGCCGGGCACCGGCCGCTTTTCGTTCGTCAAACGCTACCTGAAGGCCGAAGGCAAACGCCTGCAGACCCCGTCGGACTGGGTCTATGTGAATAATTTCGATGAGCCCCGCGAACCCCGCGCCTTGGAACTGCCGGCAGGCGGCGCCGCGGCGTTCATCAGCGACATCAACGGCTTGATCGACAACCTGGTGGCGACCTTCCCGGCAGTGTTCGAACACCCGACGTATCAACAACGCAAAAGCGCCATCGACCGCGCGTTCAACCAGCGTTACGACAAGGCATTGGACGTGATCGAACGCCTGGCCCTGGAAAAGGACGTGGCGTTGTACCGCGACAGTTCCAACATCGCGTTCACCCCGATGCTCGACGGCAAGGCGCTGGACGAGGCCGAGTTCTCGCAGCTGCCGGAAGTCGATCGCGAGCGCTTCCACACCCGATATTTCCGAACTGGAAGAACGCCTCAACGAAGAGCTGGCCAGCCTGCCGCAGTGGAAGCGTGAGTCGAACAACCAACTGCGTCAGTTCAACGAAGAAACCATCACCCTGGCCCTACAGCCATTGCTGTCACCGTTGTCGGAAAAGTATGCAGAAAACGCCGCTGTATGCGGTTACCTGCAAGCCATGCAGGTGTACTTGCTGAAAACCGTGGTCGAGCAATTGGTGGACGACGCCAAGACCGACGCCCAGGCCCGCAAGCTGCTCGAAGAACAGTACTGCCCGAGCCTGGTGGTCGGCCATCCGGTCAACGGCGGCGCCCCGGTGGTGTTTGAACCGCACCCGACCTACGACAACCTGTTCGGTCGGATCGAATACAGCACCGATCAGGGCGCGCTCTACACCACCTATCGTCAGTTGCGTCCGGGCGCCTTGCACCGGGCCAACGGCGGGTTCCTGATCCTCGAAGCCGAGAAGATGCTCAGCGAGCCGTTTGTGTGGGACGCCCTCAAGCGTTCCCTGCAGTCGCGCAAGCTGAAGATGGAGTCGCCGCTGGGCGAACTGGGCCGCCTGGCCACGGTGACGCTCAACCCGCAGATGATTGCGTTGCAGGTCAAGGTGATCATCATCGGCTCCCGCCAGCTGTACTACGCGTTGCAGGACGCCGATCCGGACTTCCAGGAAATGTTCCGCGTGCTGGTGGATTTCGACGAAGACATCCCGATGGTCGACGAAAGCCTCGAGCAGTTCGCGCAGTTGCTGAAAACCCGCACCTCGGAAGAGGGCATGGCGCCGCTGACCTCGGACGCGGTGGCGCGCTTGGCCACTTATAGCGCACGCCTGGCCGAACACCAGGGGCGGTTGTCGGCGCGCATTGGCGACTTGTTCCAGCTGGTCAGCGAGGCGGATTTCATTCGCCACCTGGCGGGCGACGAAATGACCGACGCCGGCCACATCGAACGTGCGCTGAAGGCCAAGGCCACGCGCACCGGGCGGGTGTCGGCGCGGATTCTCGACGACATGCTCGCCGGGGTGATCCTGATCGACACCGCCGGCGCGGCGGTCGGCAAGTGCAACGGGCTGACGGTGCTGGAAGTCGGCGATTCGGCGTTCGGCGTGCCGGCGCGGATTTCCGCCACGGTGTACCCGGGCGGCAGCGGCATCGTCGACATCGAGCGTGAGGTCAACCTCGGCCAGCCGATTCACTCCAAGGGCGTGATGATCCTCACCGGTTACCTGGGCAGCCGTTATGCCCAGGAATTCCCGCTGGCGATCTCGGCGAGTATCGCGCTGGAACAGTCCTACGGTTATGTGGACGGCGACAGCGCGTCCCTGGGCGAGGCCTGTACCTTGATTTCGGCCTTGTCGAAAACCCCGCTCAAACAGTGTTTTGCCATCACCGGTTCGATCAACCAGTTTGGTGAAGTGCAGGCGGTGGGCGGGGTCAACGAGAAGATCGAAGGTTTCTTCCGCCTCTGCGAAGCGCGTGGGCTGACCGGCGAACAAGGCGCGATCATTCCGCAGGCCAACGTCGCCACGCTGATGCTCGATGAGAAGGTGTTGCAGGCCGTGCGCGCCGGGCAATTCCATATCTATGCGGTGCGCCAGGCGGATGAGGCGTTGAGCCTGCTGGTCGGCGAGCCGGCCGGTGAGCCGGACGCAGAAGGGCAATTCCCCGAAGGCACGGTGAATGCGCGTGTGGTCGAGCGTTTGCGCGCGATTGCCGAGATGATCAGCGAGGAAGACTTGAAGGAAGCTGAAAAGGAACTGGCGCTGCACGCGCAGGCGGAAGCCAAACCGAGCTGATCGGTTAGCCCGCCACTAAATTGACTCCAGGTTGGGGGCCAACGCCCGTTGGTCCCTACAACCTTGGTTTATCGCGTTTTTCTTCTATTCTGAGCACTAGGGATATCCACCGGAGTCGCAGGATAGAAACAGTCTCGCCGTGCTTGAGGCTGAACGCCGATCTACCGAGGGTCGCCGCCATGCCGCGCAACCTTTGCCTGACCCGCCAGTGCCTGGGCCTGGGCACTCGCATCGAATGCTCCATTCGCCCTCTTGCGGGGGATAACGGGATGTGGACGTTGTTGTTTGCCGCTGGAATGACCGGTGAGCAGCCTTCGACCATCAAATCCCAGGGACCGTTTCCCGGGCCGTTCGTGGCCGAAACCTTCCTGCAATCGATCGTCGAAAACCTGACCCAGCAAGGCTACGAGCTGGCGCAGGAGCCGCAGATCTGGTGCCTGCATCTGCAGGCCCACCTGCGCCAGCTCAATAACGGGCAGGAATGCCTGGCCCTGTAGGCCCGGTTATTTGCTTTCGGGCTTGTCCAGCTTGACCTCGAAGCCGTATTGCACGGTGCTCAGGTTGGTACGCTGGTAGCTTTCCAGCTGGGTCGGCTGGCCGTAGAAGTAGTGCACATCAAACAACGCCGTGCCGTATTCCTCGGCGTGGTGGCTGACCCCGAGGATTTCCTTGAGGTAGTTGCCGCTGGCGTCCTTGGCATAGAAGCGCCAGCTGTCGGACGGGAACTGCGCCTGGTCGACGATCAGCGCGTTGTCCTTGAGCGACAGGCCCTTGGGCAGCTTGGCCACGTCGATCGTGGCTTGGTCGATGCTGGCCAGGAACAGCGGAATCGAGCCCACCACAAACGCCGGGTTCTCCGGGAACAGGTTGAGGTCGTAGGTGAGCGTGCCGCGTGCAGGGTTCAGCTCGAAGGCTTCGCTCGGCAACTCGATGGGCTCGCCGCGCTCGCCTTTTTCATTGGCTGTGAAAAACGTCACCGGGGCTTCGTCGCTGTTGCGTTCGGTGCCCGCCAATTCGTCGTTGAAGGTGTAGGGGTGGTCAAACACGATATGCGCGGCGCTGGCATCTTCGACGGACTGGCTGATGGTCACGCTGTTTTTCAGCTGGTCCTCGGTCATCGTCGCGGTTTTCAGCCAACTGGCGGTGCTGTCGTCGTACACCGTTACCGCCATCGGCAAGGCTTGCACGGTTTTCTGCAGGCTGTTCTTGTCGAAGCGCAATACGGGCAGGTCGAGGTCCTTGCGGGTCAGCGTGGCCTTGGAAAAGTCCAGCACGTCGACCTGCAGCGTGTCGATCAGGCCATTGAAGTAGACCTTGGCGTAATGGCTGCTTTGCTGGTGTTCGAAGGCTTTCTGCTCGTCCGTCAGTTGTTTCTCAAACGCGTCCGACCAGGCTTTCTGCTTTTGCATCTGCGCCAGTTGTTTCTCGTAGAACGCCACCTGCGCGGCATTTTCGTTGATCGAGCCCGAGCGCGTGAGGAACTGCCCGGTACTGTCGCGGGCCTGCACCAGCAACGGGTCCGGTGATTCGTCGCCGACCTCCGCCGCCAGCGGTTCGTGGTTGGTCAGTTCGATCTCGGCGTAGTTTTTTTCCAGGCTCAGCAGGTTGAGGGTGATATTGCCCTCGGTGCGTGGGTGGCCGAGGTCTTTTTTCGACAGGTCGAACGTCAGCACCTTGCCCGGCGCGACCACCTCGACTGTACCTTTGAGGCTGACGGGCTGCGGCTGGCTCTTGTTGTCGGTCTCGATGCCGTCGATGAACGGGTAGGTCACCGTCAGGTCATCGGGGTTGGTCAGGTTGGAACTGCTGGGGCTCAACTGGATGCCGGGATCGGTTTCCGACCATTCCGGCTGGAAGGGGATGACTTTGCTGTTGCTCAAGGTCACCGACTGCCATTCCAGGCCGTGGGGGAACGGGAACTGGTCGGGGGTGTTGAAGTTGAACGGGAACACCGGCTGCAGATCGGTCAGGTAGTCGGAGTGGGAGGTCTTGCGCAGCACGAACAGGCCGTTGATGTAGGTGTCGACCAGGGCCTGGGGCGTGGGGTAGTGCTTGAGCAGGGCCAGGCTGTCTTCGCCGTATTCGGCTTCGATGGGCTTGCTGGCGAGCTTGACCCGCGCCCGTTCCAGCAACAACAGCGAACCGCCGAGGTCGGCGATGGCGTCGCGCAGTTTGGGGTCCTGGATACTGTCGAGCGACTGTTCGAACTGCTTGGTTTTCTCTTCGAGGGTGGTCTGCTTTTGCTCGTCGCTGGGAGAACAGCCACCGGCCAGCAGCAATGCCGCACACAGGCCGATGCTGGCCCAAGGGGAACGCACATCCATCATCTTGAGTTTTCCTGTCCGACGTCTTTGAGCCGAGTTGATGGCCTCGACACTAGCAGAAAAACGCTCTTACAGATGCCACTCAGGTCAGTTTTCTCGCGGTCACAGGTGTTGGGTAGCGGCTGGTATACTCGCCGTCATTTCTAACCACGCTGTGTGAGATTCAATGGAACGCTTTATCGAAAATACGATGTACGCCTCGCGCTGGTTGCTGGCGCCGATCTACCTGGGGTTGTCCCTGGGCTTGTTGATCCTGGCATTGAAATTCTTCCAGGAAATCATTCACGTCGTTCCCAATATCTTCAGCATGCTCGAATCGGAAGTGATCCTGCTGCTGTTGTCGTTGATCGACATGGCACTGGTCGGCGGCCTGCTGGTGATGGTGATGATCTCCGGCTACGAGAACTTCGTCTCGCAGCTGGACATCGATGAAAACAAGGAAAAGCTCAACTGGCTGGGCACCATGGACTCTTCCTCGCTGAAGATGAAAGTGGCCGCCTCCATCGTGGCGATTTCCTCCATCCACCTGCTGCGCATCTTCATGGATGCCAAGAACGTCGATCCACAGCATTTGATGTGGTACGTGATCATCCACATGACCTTTGTGGTCTCGGCGTTCGCCATGGGTTACCTGGACAAGCTCACCAAGCACTGATCCCCCGCGCCGGCCTTACTGCCCGATGAAGTAGTAAGGCTGGCGATTGATTGCCATCTCCTTGATCACCGTGACCTTGCCGGTCAGTTGCTCCGTGTTATCCAGCAGCGCGACGTTGCCGGGGGCGGCGGCCAGGTAACTGTGCAGTTCGGGCTCGGTTTGCAGAATCGGCAAGTAGGCCTGCAGATAGAACACGCTGGCGCCGTCGATGCGCTCGTTGGGCCGGAACAACGCGACCTTTTTGCCTTCGGCCTGTAGCGCCTGGATCTGGCTCATCACGGGCACGAAGGACTGTTTTTTGTCGGCTTTTGGCGCGAACCAGAAAGCAGCGCTCAGGTAGCAGGCGATGAGCACGGTGAACACGCCGCCAATCACGATTTTATGCCGCTTATACAGCGCCGGTTTGTGATCTTTCAGCCAGTGCAGCAGCACCTGCGCATATTCCGCAGCCAGTACGGCGGCGGCTGGCGTCAGCGCCATCAGGTATACGGTGCGCTTGCTGGAAGCCAGGGTCAGCAGGGTGAATTGCGCCACCAGCCAGACGCAGAAAAACAGACGGTAGCGGTTGCGCACCAGGCTTTTACGGAAGTGCCACAACCCCAGGTACACCAGGATATTCCACGGCAAAAAGGCTTCGGGCAGTTTGGCGATGTAGTAGTAGAAGGGTTCGTAGTGCCCGGCTTCGACAAACGAGCCGCTGAACCGCCCGACGCTGTTGGTCCACAGCACTTCGCCCACCGCCTGCAGCCCGCCGCGCTGGAACAGAAACCCCAGCCAGATCAGCAGTGGCACCAAGGCCAGCAGGGTAAACAGTGCCGGCCGCAGCCAGTCGCCGATGCGCAGGCGTTTGTCCATCCAACTGGTGCAGGCCAGGTACACAAAGATCACGATGCCCGGCATCGCCAGGCCCAGCACGCCTTTGCTCAGGGTGGCGATCACCATCCCGGCCGTGAACAGGGCCCACGCCCAGGCGGTTGAGCCCTGGCGCTCGGCCGCCGGCCGCATGGCCTGGTAGAACGCCAGCAGCGCGGTGGTCACACCCAGGCTGAGCAATGCATCTTCACCGACGCCGCGCACATTGCTCCAGTAACTGGCCATGGTCGCCAGGATCAGCGCCGCGCAGAACGCCAGTGTCTTTGGCCGCCCGAACGTGCGCAGCATCCCGTAAAGCAGCATCACGCTGAACAACCCGGCGAACGCCGAGGCCAGGCGCACGGCCCCGGGCGTGCCGCCAAACAGGCGGATCGCGCCGGCGTCGAGCCACAGGCTCAGGGGCGGTTTTTCCAGGAACGGCTCACGGAACAGCCGTGGCACCACCCAGTCGTTGTCCAGGTGCATGGCCATGGCGATCCCGCCGACGCGGGCTTCAGTGGAGCCTTGCAGTTCATGGTTACCAAGGGCGAAGAAGAACAACAGGCCAGCAAGCAGGAGCAGCAGAGGAACGGGACGCGTCATGGGGGCTGGTTACCGGGGCAGGGGGCCGTTCGAGGGAACGGCTCGCAATCGGTGAGTATAGGGGGGCGATTCTTAATATTTCATGAATGGGTACGAGGTTTGTGCAGGGGGACCGGGGCGGTGGTTTATTTCCGCCCCGGCTTCAGTGCGGATGGGGGTTATGTCGCTTTGACTTTAAACCGGCTCAACCCTTGTTGCATGGAGCTGGCCCGTTCCGACAGGTCGCGGGCAGCCACCGCGCATTGTTGGGAGTTGGCCTGATTCTGCTGGGTGACTTCGTCGATCTGCTCCAGGCCGATACTGGCTTGCTGCAAGCCGGACGCCTGTTCACTCGAGGCTTGGTAGATCAGCGACACCAGGCTGGAAACGGTGCTGGTGCCGGTGACGATGTTTCGCAACGAGTCGGCCGTGCGACCGGCGATGACCATGCCGCGCTGTGTCTTGGTCGACGAGTCGGCGATCAGCGCCGCGGTTTGCTGGGCCGCTTCGGCACTGCGGGCGGCGAGGCTCCTGACTTCATCGGCGACGACGGCAAAGCCACGGCCCAATTCGCCGGCGCGTGCCGCCTCGATCGCCGCGTTCAAGGCCAGCAGGTTGGTCTGGGCGGCGATGTTGTCGATGGTGGTGATGATCGCGGTGATGTCTTTGCCCGAGTTGTCGATTTCGGTCATGGCGGCGATCAGTTCGCTCATCAGCTTGTCACTTTCCCCGGCGTCGGCGCGTGAGGCCTGGGATTGTTCGTCGGCCTTTTTCGCGTTGGCGGCGTTGTCGGTGGTCTGCGCGGCCATTTGCGTCATGACGGCACTGATCTCAGTGATGGACGACGCCGAGTTGGACGCACCATCGGACAACGACTGGCTCAACTCGGTGACCTGTGCGGAGCTGCCGGTGATTTGCGTGGCGCTGGCCTGCACCTGGGAAATCAAGGTGTTCAAGTTGCCGACCATTTTTTCCAGGGACTTGCCCAACGTGTCGTTGGGGGAGGACAAACGCACTTCCAGGTCCAGATCGCCTTCGGAGATACGTTCAGCCACACGGACCTGACGCTGCAGGCTTTCGGACATCTCGTTCAAGGCCAAGGACAACTGGCCGACTTCATCGTCGGATTTTTGCACCAGGCGACACGAGAAATCCCCCAGGCTGATGTTGGCAGCCAAGGCGGCGGCTTCACGAATCGGCCCGACGATTTTTGCGGTGGCGAACCACAGCGCCAGCAATGCCAGTACCGAGATACCCAGGCCGACCGAGACCTGCCAGATACTGCTGCTGACGCCACGGGATTGCAGTTCCTTCTCCAGGGCAATCGCCTGGCTCATGACCACCGTCTTGGGCAGGTGGATCAAGATGGCCCAGGGTTTTTCGGTGCGGCCCAGGATGATCGGCATCTGTACTTCGATTTCCTGGGAGTCCTGGTTGAGGCGACTGTCGCCCTGGCCTTTTTGCACATTGGCCAGCACCTTGTCCCAGGTGTCGGGTAGCAATGCCTTCAATGACTGGCCGATCAGTTCCGGCCGTTTACTGTCGGCGACCACCAAGCCCTGGTTGCTCAGGATCGACACCGAACCTTTGCCGCCGTAGAGGTCGGCGGACATTTGCTCGCTGAGTTTCTGGATAAACGAGATGTCGAAGTCTGCGCCGACCACGCCGTAAAACTTGCCATTGGCGGTGATCGGCACCGAGAGCGTGGTCAGCCACACATTTTTGCCTTGCACCACGTAGGGAAGGGGGTCGAGCACGCTTTCTTTCAGGGTGTCCCGGGGGCCGCTGTACCAGCCGCCCTTGAGCACGCCATTGGGGTGGCGGGCATCGGAGTCGTATTCGACCAGCGGTTGCACGGCGATATGGCCGTCCGAGCCGCGTGTCCAATAGGGCGTGAAGCGGCCGGTCAAGGGGTTGTTGCCGCCTTCGTTGTTACGAAACGCTTGGTCCTGGCCGTCCACCGCATCCGGCTCCCAGCACGAATACGTGCCGTTGAAGTCGGGGTTGTCCTTGAGCACGCTGAGCAACATTGTATTGATTTGATCGCGGCCCAGTGCCAGCGGGCTTTGCGCACTTTTACTCGCGCCCAGCGTATTGGCCAGCGTGCGTGCCGAGTCCAAGGCATTTTGCAGTTTCGCCCTGATCGCATTGGCACGGGACTCCGCCAGGTTTTGTACTTCGCGAATGGTGCCGCTTTCGATCAATGTTGAAACTTCGGTGCCCACGTAGGCTTGATTGGCGGTTGAGGAGTACAACCCATATAACACCAGGCTTGCGCAAGAGATTAACAGGCAGAGTCCGGCGGTGAAGCAAATCCGAGTCTGTAATGAGTTGAATTTCATGGTATTTCCTGCCCACGCTAGTAGTTGCCGACATAATTGGATGGCGGCATTTCAGTTTTTTTTGTTCGCAAGGCTTACTGCTTGATCATGGGCTGCTTGAGCATATAAATGCAGTACAGCTGGGGCGTCGCTTAGTTCTGCTCGGACGCCTCATCGTCGAGCCAGAGACGTTCGGTGTTTTTAAAGCCATAACGCTGTGACGGCACGCGCGCAATGATGCGATCGGTTTGTTCGGGATCACTCAGGTCGATTATTTTTGGGGTGATATAAATATTCAACACCGGCACGAAGAACAACTTAATCTTTGGCGTCAATAAAGAGTCGGGGTGTTGTTCGATCACCACGCCGATACTGCCACTTTTCAACTGAACGATAGACCCCACCGGATAAATACCCACGGACTTCAAAAACGCGCGGAACACCTCGTCGTCGAAATGCCCGTCCCATGTCGACATTTGCTGGATGGCGACCGCGGGGTCCCAGCCTTGGTTGTAGGAACGATCCGAGGTGATTGCATCGTAGACATCGCAAACGGCGGCCATTCGCGCAAAAAGACTGATCTGGTCGCCGACCAACTGATGGGGGTAGCCGCTGCCGTCCACCCGCTCATGGTGATGCAGGCAGACATCCACGACCATGTCGCACATCTGCGAAGTCGCCAGCAGGGTTTTCTCACCTTCCAGCGGGTGCGTGCGTATCAGTTGCAATTCGTCACCGCTCAAGCGCCCGGGCTTGTTGAGGATCGCGCCCGGTATGGCCATTTTGCCGATGTCATGCAGCAGGCCGGCCATCCCGACCCGGCGAATCAACACGGCGGGCAGGTTCAACTGGTTGCCCAGGGCAATCATCAATGCACACACGGCGACCGAATGCATATAGGTGTAATCGTCGAGGCTTTTCAGGCGTGCCAGGCTGATAAAGGCGTTGGGATGGCGGGCGATCGACGCGGAAATGTCGTCGACCAGTGCGCTGATATTCTCCAACTCCAGGGCGCGGCCCATGCGGACATGGCTGAACATCTCGACCACGGCGGTCTTGGCGCGGGCACAGATTTCCTGGGCGGCAACGAGCTCGTCGTTCATGCAGGTGGGAGTGATCGTCGCCGCTGCGGGCGCAGGGGACGGCTCTGCTGACTGGGGTGTCTCGGGTAGTTGCGCGCCGCAGCCCATGGCGCATTGGATATCCGCCTGCGTGTCGCGTGCGCGGCCTTGCCAGAAGGGCCTGGCCTCGCTGCTGTCTGGCGCCAGATGATAGAGCTCATTACATTTCAACATGATTTGCCCTCTGTTGATTTTGTTCTTATTCGTTTCCTTGCAGCCTCCTTGGCTTGAGTGTTGTTGTCGTAGAGCGTCAGTTCGTGTTGACGGCTTTGATACGTGAGACGACGCGGCCGGCCAGGTCATCGGGGCGGAACTTGGCCAGGAAGTCGTCGGCCCCGACTTTCTTGACCATGGCCTGGTTGAAGCCCCCCGAGAGCGAGGTGTGCAGCACAATGTGCAGGTTGGCCATGCGCGGGTCGTTGCGGATCTCGGCGGTCAAGGTGTAGCCATCCATCTCCGGCATCTCGATGTCGGAGATCATCATCAGAAACTCCTCATCCGGCTTGCGCCCTTCGTCGAGCATGGCGCGCAGGTAGTCCAGCGCTTGTCGGCCATCGTTCAAGGCCACCACCTCGACGCCCACGGTTTCCAGGCAGCGGGTCACCTGTTTGCGCGCGACCATCGAGTCGTCCACGGTCAACACCCGCAGGTGTCGCGCCTGCTGGGTGACTTCGTGATCGATTACGCCGCTGGATATTTCCTCGGACGATGGCGATATTTCTGTCAGCACCTTTTCAACATCGATGATCTCGACCAGGCGGTCGTCCGTGCGGGTGACGGCCGTCAGGTAATTGTTCTCACCACTGCCCTTGGGCGGCGGATGGATGTCTTCCCAGTTCAGATTGACGATGTGTTCGACCGCGTAGACGAGGAAACCCTGAACGCGATTGTTGTACTCCGTAAGTATTATAAAAGCGCTTTCCTGATCCTCGACTCCGGGCAGTCCCGTTGCCATGGCCAGGTCAAGAATAGGGATGCAGACACCTCGGATATTGGCCACGCCACAAATGTTGCTATTCGACTTTGGTATCGAAGATAACTTCGGGCAGCGGATAACTTCACGAACTTTGAATACGTTGATCCCGTACAGTTGGTGGTTGTTGAAACGGAACAGCAACAGTTCAAGCCTGTTCTGCCCGACCAGTTGTGTGCGGCTGTTAACGGAGGCCAGTACACCGGTCATACACACTCCTTAAACCTGGTTGAACAGCGCTGATGTCGTAATGACATTAGCATATGTAGGGGGATGTAAAATATATGTGAAAATAAAAGAATGCCAGGGTTTGTCGTTAAAACGATATGAAGTCAGGTGAATGTCTTTTCGCACAGTTGTTTTAAATGCTTAGTTGGCTAACTTATTGTTTGTTATTGTTGAGAATGATTTAGATCGAAGGTTTTAGATGATCTGCAACATTCGATAATTCATATAGCCCAAGTCGGAGTCGAGGCATGACCGCCGCTGATGATCCTTGCGGGTGCCGGGCACATCGATCTCGCGCATGCGTTGCAAAGGCACGCCGATGCATAAGTCGATGGGCCGCGTGTAAACAGAAGCGGGGTGTCTGAACCGTTCATATGTCTGTTTCGGCCGAACCCTGGCGATGGTCGAGAAGTGTCTAGCCTGGGCCTGAGAACCTGCTCCATTTGTTTACCTGTACGGACAAACATCGTGGACGGGGTCGCTGATTTTGCTTAGGGTGTGGCCATTCGATATTACTGGCAAGGTGGTCTGCATGCAGCGCGAACAGTTCCTGGCGCAACCTGAAATTGAGTCCTTCATCGCATGGCTTGCAGCGAATTTGCCGACGCTGACCTTCAAGCTGCGCTTCAAGTCGAGCAAATTCGTGCCTGGCGGTTTGACGGCTGATGTCCAGGGCATCGAGCAGGTGCTGGGGCACTATCGCTGGAAGGCAAGCTGGCAGGATGCTCACCAATGCTCGGTGGATTCACGCACCTGGGCTGAAACCCAACGCTCTCTCGGGCAACTTCGCGAATGGCTGACGAGTGCGGTCAATCAGGGGAATGACCAGCAAGCGCTTCAGGCCTGCCTGCAGATTCTTCGTTGGGGCGGTGTGCGGGGCGCCATTCCGTTTTTGCACCGGCTGGCCGCAAACGGCAAGCTGTCGAGCTATCTGCAAAAGATGGCCGGGTTGATGTCGCTCGACGGCAAAAATGACCTGGATGATCTCGATGCGATCAGCGTCGAGCGTTTCGATGCGGGCCTGACCAAGATTCATGCGTTGTTTGATTCGTCGGGCTCCCCCATCTATGACAGCCGTGTCGGCGCAGCGATAGGCATGCTGTATTCACTGTTTCGCCAGCAATGGACCGGGAGCGGCAAACCCTTGCTGGCTTTCCCGTCCGGAGCCGCTCGTGGCAGCCAGATCCGCAACCCCGGAGCATTTTTGAACGGCCTGGCCGCGCCTCAGTTCTCTTCGATCAGCTATGAGACATGGGCCCGCTGGCAAGTGCGGTTGGGCTGGATTATCCGCGCCGTGCTCGAGCGCACCGGCTGGTTCGCCGAGCAAGGCGCGCTGCCTGCGCGGTGCCATGCGTTCGAGGCCAGCCTGTTTGTGCTTGGCTATGACCTGCGGTGCTTTGGGTGGACACCTAAGTCAGCCGTGCCGGTGGTTGACCTGCCGGAACCCGAAGAACGTGACAGCACGGGCTGGGTGCCGACGGGGAACCCTTTCAGTCAGGTCATCAACGACTATCTGCTGTTCCGTCGCCAGGGTGGAAAAAGCGATAAAGCCTCGTTCGTTGACTGGTTGTCGACTCATCCGCACCACGCGCGTCCGATCTCGCGGGCTACCGCTCAGGACTACTGTTTTGCGTTTTCGATGCAGGAGTTCGACCTCTTCGACCGCTCCCTTGAAGCGCTGGAGCGGATTGTCGCCGGTGGCGAGGACGGCTTGCGTGCCGTCTTGGCGAGCGAGGCGCTGGAGCCTTTCACCATGGGCGATGAGCGCGTCAGCGTGTGTCTGGTAGACGTCATGATCACGGGGCGGGCGTATCAGCGAGAGTCGACCGGTGACGCGCGCGTCGAGTCGATCTTGAGCGCCGGGTACGCCGGCACGAAAAACAGCGCAAACACACTGATGGCCCTGGGGCGCAACGTGGGCAAGCACTTCGGTCTGCTGGACGACAAGCATTTGCCTACGCCGCTCTTCGAGCGTTTCTTCGGTGCATGTTCGCTCGAGGCGTGACGCTCACGACGTTGTGTGGGGGGCGGCCGATCACTCTGTTTGAGCGCATCGATGATCGCGCCGAGCTTGGCCTCAGCGACTGGCACCTCTGCGTGCTGTTCGATGAGGCGCCGCCTCTCGATCCGTCCGGCTTGAATCAGCGCGACCTGGCGGGTGACACGCCGCTGGACATGGCTTACCGGCTGAACCGCAGCGGCCTGATCGACACGCTGGAGTCACTCGGCGCCCAGGGCAACCCGCAGATTCGCGGCTGGGCCGGCCTGGGCAGCTTCATGCCCCACGACAAATACATCCACCTGCCTGCGCGATACGGCAATGTCAAAACCCTGCAAGCCCGCTACCGCCTGGGTGCCAGCCTCAATGACCGCGATGGGCTGGGGAACACGCCACTGCATTGGCTGCTGCTCAATGGTCACTTGAAGGCCGCGCGGTACTTCATCGACCGCGCCATGACGTTCGGTCTTGATCTGGGCGCGAAGAATCACCAGGGCAATACGCTGCGCAATATTGCTCTGCTCAACGGCCAGCATGAACTGGCACAGCGCTTACTCGCGGCCGAGATCGACAATTGCCTGCGTGCGCTGCGCCTCTGGCAGGACATGCGCCTCAATCATGCATCAACCACGGTCTCAACTCTTTGAGATTGGTGACCACGATCTGCTGGGCCTCGGGGTTGGTCGCCTGGTTGCGCGGGTCGACCTGATAGCGGCGCAAGACGTACTTCACCAGTGCCTTGCGACTGGACACCACCAGTTGCCCGTCGGTCATGCCGAAGTCGGTTTCGATGATGGCCTGCTGCGCCGCGTTCAAGCGGCCATCGGGGGCGAAGATGATCGGCACTTCGGTATTCCAGTCTTCGTCCAGTTCCCGTGTGTTCTGCGACGCGTCGAGCAGGTCCGGCTCACCGCGCAGGCGGCTCAGCACAAAGTCGCGGTACTGCCGATTCTTCTCGCAGTAAGCGCGCACATGCCAGCGCATCCCGGTGTACACCAGGGTGTGAGGGGCAATCAGGCGGATTTCCACGTTCGGGGTATTGAGCGATACGTACTCGGTCTCCAGGCGCAGACCGTCGCGGCATGCCGCGAGCAAGGGGCGCAGGATCTCTGGCCGGATCGGCCGGTCCGGCACTTCGAGCACCTTGGTATGGGCATATGCCAGGGCCAGGCCTTCGATGTGCGGCGCCCGTTCATTGTTCTGGTAAAGCAGGTGCAGGTAGGCACTGGCGCTGTCATCGATGAACAGCGGCTTGAAGTGTTTGCTCGGTACATAGCCCTTGCGTTGCTTGTCATATGTCAAGTTTCGGGGCGCATGTTCATTGATGTAGGTATTGATGTCCTTGGAGGCTTGCTGGCGGCTGATGCCGAAGCTCTGGATCAAGTGCCCCGTGGTCAGGCGGCCTTCCCACCAGGCGACGGTCTCGATCAAACGATAGCGAAGTGCCAGGTCCCAGCGCACTTGTTCGATGGATTGCTTGCGTTTCATACCTGCTCCATGTGCGTGAATACTTTACCTGTATAAGTCTACATTCTAGACCTGTCGTAAATCACTACATATCGTGTCGCTGTCTTCGGAATATCTCGAAGGGATGGAAGGATGTGAACATGAGTATGTCGGAAGTGGTTTCGACGGGGGCATTGGCGGTGATGGGGATCATCCTGCTGGTGCTGGTACAGCATTGTTTGAAGTTGAGCGAGCTTTGGAAAATGCTTGCCCATTATCAGAAGGATCTGCGTTTGGCGCAGATCTTGGACATGGAAAACCGCGAGCTGCGGTCGGCGTTGCGCGCCGAGCGAGAACACGTCGCGCAGTTGCAGCGCAAGCTGGAATTGCTGCAAGCGCTGCTCCCGGTCACAGAATAATCCGCAGTATCGCCATCCAGGAGAACCCATTCATGCCGATAAAACCCAGACCCTTCACCTTTGTGTGTGAAGACTGCAAGTGGAAGAAAACCATTGCGCCGCGCAGTGACGCGCTGATGCCCGGCGACTGGTTCGCGAGCTGTCCGAAATGCGGAAGCACAGCCCTGAAAATGCGCGCGGCCGGTTGGCTGGAGGCAGCGCTGGCGGAGTGTGTGGCGCGGCGCTAGGCGTCGACAGCTACAGGCTGAACGCGTGGATCTTGTCGACGATCTGGCGTGAAGCCGTCCTGATTGCCGTTGCGGTATTGCCCGCGATATGCGGCGTCAGTTGTGCGTTGGCAATGCCTGCCAGCGGTGAGTTGAAGCGGTCCTTTTCTTGGGCAAAGGTATCGATGGCGACTGCTTTGATATGCCCGGGAAAGCGGGTCATGAACGCTGCCAGTTGGTCCTCGTCGACGATGCCACCGCGGGCGGTATTGATCAGGATCGAGCCCGGGCGCATCTGGCTGAACGCTGTACTGCCGAACAGGCCCCGTGTGAGCGGCGTGAGTGGTGTATGGATCGAGACGACATCGGCTTCGCCGAGCAACTGCGAGAGGGTTGGTCTTCGATCAAGCCCAAGGTCCCGTGCGACCTGATCGGTAAAGCGCTCCGAACCGGTGGCGATGACCTTGATGCCGAGTGCCCGCGCCTTGCGAGCGACCTGTTGGGCAATGCCGCCAGTGCCCACCAGCCCCAGCGTCAGCTCGGAGAACTCCTGGCCGGGAGGTAGGCTGCCCTTGGACCAGTGGCCTTTATGGGTTTCGGTGTTGTAGTGGCTGAGGTCCCTGGATAAAAACACCGCTTGGGCCACCACGTATTCAGCGACGGCCGTGGCGTTGGAACCTGGTGTGTTCAGTATCGTCACGCCAGTGCGCTCGGCCTCTTGCCGGTCGATGTGGTTAAGCCCCACGCCTGCCTGGGCGATGGCGCGCAACGGTGTTGCCAAGGCAGGGGAGGCGGCGGCGCTGATCAGTTCGCCATCGAGGGGGATGTTCAGGCGCGTCTTGAACACGCTGTAGCCCCCGGCCTGGATTACCGCCGCGATGAAGGCGGACTTGTCGTGGCAATTGATCTGGGCGTATTGAATGCGCTCGCCGTAGTGGTTCCTGATGCTGTCCTGGTCGGTGAAATAATGAAGGTTCAGGGTGACGGCCAGCCCCAGTTCAAGGAATCGGTCGATTTCCTCAAATAGCAGCGGCGGGCCAGGGGCGTCCAGTATCAGGGTGGTGAATGCCATGCGCGTGATCCTCTTGAAAGAGTGCCTGAGTCCCTCGGCCGCCTCGATGACGTCCTTGTTCGCATCCCACCATAGAGCGTGAAGCCGCGTTATTCACGTTCCAGGCATAACGGGAGCGTTGTCCGCGCTTCTGAGAGTGAGGCTCCTTTTGGCCGTAGCCGAAGCACTGCACTTCACACGCGTAGCAAAGACACTGTATCAGGGCGGTGTGCCACCTGGACGGTTGCGTGCGCTCAGCCGATCACCGTCTATACACCAGCGTATTGATACACCGTCGCGCTCCAATATTGGCTGCCATTGTGCTGTTGGCGGGTCCAACCGTCTGCGAGCAGGTGTTTGGCGATCATTCGATTCATCACGCCATGACCGAGCAGCAGAACCGGCCCTTCACCGGCGAGGGACTGCAGTCGTTGAGCGGCCGTGTTGGCGCGCAACCTTGCGGCGCCAGCGGATTCGATATTGCGTGAGTAACCGCACAGCCATAAGACCCGGAAGATAAATGCCCAGGTAAACGGCGATAGCCGGGGCAATCGCCAACGGCCATAAGGCAGTTGCGCTTCGCAGAAAAGCGCGTCGACGACAGCAGGCTTCAGCCCGAGCACCTCGACCGAGGTCAGCGCACGAGGCGCGCTGCTTGAAACAACCAGGGTGGCGGCTGCGGCGAGTTGCTGGCTGGCGTCCGGAGCCGGATGGCGGATGATTTCGGATTGGTTGTATTGCTCGATCCAGTCTTTCATCTCGAACATCGAGATTCTTTCGCGCGCGGCCATCTTGGGCTGGCCGTGACGCATCAGGATGATGGTTTTGCTCATCGTGTGTTTTCGTCCTTGTTTGGCTTAACCACGCCATGTTTCCGATACCACGCCACAGTGTCAGAAACAGTCTGCTCCAGCACTCGAAAACTCAGGCCAAGCTCCTGTTCGCTCTTGTGGTGGTTAAAACAGGTACGGTGCTCCTCTCGTATCAATAGGCGCAACGTCGCCATGCTCAGCAAAATAGGCTTGCCGGTAACGCGCGCGTAAACCTCCTGCACCGCCGCCAACAGGTACAGCGCGGGTACTGGCAGTTGCCGAACAGGGGTTTTGACGCCCGCGATACGCCCCAGCACAGGTACCAACTGGCGCATGGTCAAGTTGCGACCGGCCGCGAGGTAGCGCTCTCCTCGCCGCCCATGTTTGGCGGCGGCGATCTGGGCACATGCCACATCGCGGGCATCGACCACGGAGAAGGTGCCGGGGATCAGCCCGGGTAACTTGCCGTTGATCACGTCCTTGACCAATTGTCCGGAGGAAGTCGGGCCCATATCGCCCGGGCCCCACATCCAGCCGGGCAGCACCATGCAGGCATGCATTTGGGGATGGGTTTCAAGGAACGTCAAGACGACACGCTCGGCGAGGATCTTGCTGCGATAGTAGTCATCCGCATCGGCTTCGGCCCGCAGGCATGTCTCGTCGATAGAGGTGCCGGGGGCTCCGTCGAGCACGGCAATCGACGAGGTATGCACGAAGCGGCGGACCCCCGCGCGATAGGCCTGGTGAAGCAGGGCTTGCGTACCGGCGACATTGATCTTTTCGAGCGCTTCCCAGTGGCTGCCGCCCTTGTAGTTATCGCGAAAGAACGCTGCGGTATGAAACACCGTATCGCAGCCTTGCAACGATGTTGCGAACGCGTCGGTGTCGGCCATATCGCCAACGACCAGTTCCACGCTCGGCAGGTCGTTGAACTGCTGCTCACCCTTGGCCCGTGAGCGGACCAGGGCTTTGACGGCGTAGCCGTGTGCGACCAGTTCCCGCACCAGGTTGTTGCCCAGCAAGCCGGTTGCGCCAGTGACGAATGCGTTGCGCATGGGGTCCATAGTCATACATTTCATTCCAGTCGTTTCGAAGGCCGGTAGATATACCGTTGAGGCTGCGCCTGAAAAACAGCGACTACTGCATAATGGCTTTGCATATATGCAAACCCTGGAGGATGGGAGGTATGGCGTTGCAGGCAAATTGGGACGATCTTCGTCTGCTGTTGGCGGTCTCGCGGCGTGGCAGTTTTCTTCAAGCCGGCCAACTGCTGGGGATCGCGGCGTCTACCGTGTCCCGTCGCCTGACCCAGCTGGAAGCGGCCCTGGGTGAGCCGCTCGTTGAACGCGGCGTTGAAGGCTGCTGGTTGACCTCGCGGGGCCAAGCCCTGGTGGACGTCGCGGTGGCAGCAGAGGCGGGCTTGAGGCGTCAGACGGCGGCGGAGTTGTCCGGGGAACATGCAGCGCTATGTGGCAGCGTGCTGGTCAGTGCCGGCGAGGGGTTTTCTTCTTGTGTGCTGGACGCCGCGAGCCGGTTTACGGCCCTGCATCCGCGCTGTTCCGTGGAGTTACTGGTCGCCACCGACTTTCACAAGATCGTCCGCGGGGTGGCGGATATCGCCATACGCACAGCGCACCTGGGCGAGCCATCGTTGATTTATCGACCCATCGGCAAGCTCGCCTATGGCGTCTTCGCTGAGGCCGGGTACCTGAAGCGATCTCCCGGGGTGACCCTGGCTACGGCGGTCAACATCGCCTTGCTTCCTCCGCTGGATATGTTGCCTCAAATGCGTGCCGCAAAGGCTGCGGGCCTGGACCGTGCGCAAATCAGCGTGAACTCGTTCGCCGTCCAACTGGAGTCGGTGCGGCAAGGCATGGGCGTGGCTGTACTGCCGCGTATTCTGGCGAAGGGCCTGACGGAGTTGTTCCCGGAGCTGGAACTTCCAGAGATGGAGGTCTATCTGGTAACCCGGCCTCAGGCGTTGAAACAGGCGCACATCAGATGTTTCTTCGACATTCTGGAGCAGGTATTGCTCGAAGTCCTCTGCGTCGGCACGCATCAAAGGGCGAGCTGACAACGTCGTAGTGCGGATCGCGAAGAGGCACCGCTGATGGTTCTCGTCCGTTTCAGTCGATGAGTTGTCTTGACGGAACATTTCGCTCATCCAGGCGGTTACGTAACCTGATCCCAGGTAAATGCCGTGAAGGGATCGGTTATGAAGAGTGTTACTCGCGCCTCTTTGCGAGATGAGAATGATCATGTGCAGCGCCAACGCTCGCTGAGCGTTCTGGCGGTGCTCGTCGTGTTGTTTCTCGCGGCGATGGACAGTACTGCTGTCAGCACGGTACTGGCGCAGATCAATGCGCAAATGCAGGACGCGACGCTCTATCCCTGGGTGGTCTCAGGCTTCCTGCTACCCCTGGCACTCATTGCCCCGCTGGCTGGCGCACTGGCGGATCGGTTCGGGGTTTCGTCGATGATGAAGGTCAGCCTGCTGATCTTCATCGCCGCGTCGGCGCTGGTTGCCGCTAGCCAGAGCATGGTCATGCTGATTGCCGGCAGAGCGCTGCAAGGCGTCGGGGCGGGTGGCATCATCGTTCTTTCCTACTCGATGCTGGCGTCGCTCTTCGACGGGCCCAAGCGTGCCAGCATGCAGGGCATGCTCAGCAGTGTCTGGGGGCTGGCGGCTGTGTTGGGCCCGGTTGCCGGTACGGTGCTGGGCAACACCCTGAGTTGGCGCTGGGTATTCTGGCTCAATCTGCCGCTGGGCTGTTTGGCATTGGCGGTGTTGTGTTTCACACCTGCTATCGGTCGAGGTCAATCGACCAGGACGGTAGACCCGATAGCGCAGGGCCTTTTGGCCATTGCTGCTTGTGCGGGGCTGTTCATGTTGAGCAGTCAGCGTCTGGATATGATCCCATACCCGATAGCGACGCTGGCGTTTGTGGTGCTCATCAGTCTGGTCGCGCTGATAGCTCGCGTGCGTCAGGTACCTGCCGGTAGCCCAGTGCCGTTTGGTTTCTTTGAACGGCCTGCACTGGGAGCGGTCATGGCGTTGGTGGTGATCTCCAGTATCGGCTTGTACGCCACGGTCAGCGTGTTGCCAATTGCCCTGAGCCATTCGCCGGGCAGCGCATTGTCGACCGGCGGGCTGATCATGCTGGCCGCGTTGGGCTGGGTAGGCGGTGCCACCGTCTGTGGCAAGCGTCTGGCGAATGTCGGGTTCAAGTCCATGGCTATCGTTGGGATGGCCATGCTGATGCTCGGTTGTCTGGGGGTGGCTGCGGGGTTGCACTGCTCGCAGTGGCTGCTGATGGGCATCGGTCAGATTCTGGTCGGGCTGGGTATGGGCTTTACAGCCACAACGACCCTGGTACTCGCACAGAACAGCGCCCCGCCTGATCAGTTGGGAGCCTATACCTCCACGGTGCAGTTTCTGCGCAACCTTGGCGCGGCGTTTGGCGTCAATGCACTGGTGGCTGTTGCGTTGTACCTGCCGCCAGACCAGTCCTACCCGGACACGTTCCTGTTGCTTGGTCTTTTGATGGCACTCGGTTTACTCTTTGCCTTCAAGCTGCCTGCGCGCGGTGGACCGCAGAAAGGGTAAGCAGAGTCGCAATGAGTTTCGTCGACCTGGATCACACCGCACTGGTTGTTGAACGGCAGTTAACCAAGCTGCCCGAGGCGGAGCGTCATGCTCATCAACACCCCTTCGGGCAGTTTGTGTTAGTCAAAAACGGTGTGCTTCATGGCAACGCCATCGAGCAACGCTGGTTGCTCAAACCGGGAATGGCGGTCTGGATTCCGCCACAGACCTTGCACTCGGGCGAGGCGTATAACCCGGTGGACCTCACGGTCTTGTACCTTGACCCTGACCTGTGCAAACACATCTCCCCGAGCGTCAAGCTGATCGATGCATCCCCGCTGATCATCGCCCTGTGCGAGCGGTTGGCCGAGCAGGGCACTCGACCGCTTTGCGAACAACGGCGCGCCTGCATGTTGCAGTTGTTGTTCGAGGAGATCGAAGAGCGGGTGCCCAGCAACATGGTCCTGCCTTTGCCGAGCGACGCACGGCTCAAGCGTGTGGCCGAGCAACTGATCGCCAGGCCTGGGATGCGCAAGAGCCTGACCGAATGGGGGCACGAGGTAGGCGCTACGGAGCGGACGCTGGCGCGGCTGTTTCGCAAGGATACCGGATTGCGCTACACGGACTGGCACAACCGCCTGCTCCTCGTGGAGGCATACCGAGGCCTGGCAGGCGAACACTCCAACGAGACCCTGGCGCAGCACCTGGGATTTGCGTCGGGGGATTCCTTTGGTCATTGGTTTCGGCGCATCACCGGCAGCAGCCCAGGCAAGGTGCGTAGCTCTTTGCAGGTTGCCAGCGCGTAAGTGCGGCCGCTGGCCCCATGAGCCCGCGCCCCTGAAGGGCGCGCGCTCATTTCTCGCTTGACCGCTCAACGGGCAAAAAAACGAGGCGCGCAAGGCTCATCCGGCGATGTACAGCCCGCCGTTCACGTGCAGTACTTCGCCGGTCATGAAACTTGAGCCGTTGCTGCATAGAAAGGCGATCACCGAGGCGATTTCGCTCGGTTGACCCAGGCGTTTGAGCGGGGTCTGCTCCACCGAATCGCTGCCGCGGCTCGCGATCAGGTGCTGGGTCATCGGGGTTTCGATGATCCCGGGGGACACCGCGTTCACCCGGGTCTGCGGCCCCAACTCCCGCGCCAGAGCGCGGGTCAGGCTCAGTAGGCCGCCCTTGGAGGCGCCATAGTGCGCGTTAGAGAACGCCCCCCGATGTGCGGCCACCGAGGTTAGGTTGACGATTGCGCTGTTGGCACGCAGTACCGGGATTGCCCGCTGGCACAGGTAGAACACGCCGTCGAGGTTGATGCCCAGCGTTTGGCGCCATTGCTCATCGGTCATTTGGCGAATCGGCTGCGACTGGTACAAACCGGCCGATGGCACCAGGAAGTCGATGCCGCCGAAGCGTTCGACGGCCAGTTGCACAGCCTTGGCCGAATCGGCAGGGTCGGCCGCATTCATCCGTAGGGTGGCGACGCGCTCGCCGCTGGCGTCCAGTTCCCGGGCGAAATCCGCCAGGCCGTCGCCGTCCAGGTCGGCGAGCACCATCGAGGCGCCGTACTGATAGAACAGCCTTGCCACTTCGCGGCCGATGCCACCGTTGGCACCCGTCAGCAGCAGGACGCGATTGTTGAAATCGTACATGGTCGTTGTCTCCGAAAGAGTGCCTGGGTTCATGGGCCGAGAATGCGCGCCAGATGTTCGTGTTGCAGGTCAACGCCGAGAAAACGACAGATCTGCACGATCTGGCCATAGATCATGTGTTGCCCATGGTGAACGCGGCAGCCGCGCAGTCGAGCCGCGGCCAACAGGGGGGTGTCGCCGGCGCGCATCACGGCTTCGCAGACCAGGGCATCAGCCCGCAGAGTGCTGGGGTCCAGCGGCAGGGCATCGTCGTCCTTGAGGCCCAGGGAGGTGGCGTTGATGATCACGTCGAAGTCCTGCGCATTGCCGTCGCTGGTGCTTAGCTCGACCTTGGGGAACTGCGTTTTCAGGCGTTCCAACAGCGCTTCGGCGCGGGCAGGGGAGCGATTGTAGATCGCTAGCCGTGCCGGTTCCTGCCGGGCAATCGCTGCGGCGATCGACTTGCCGGCGCCCCCGGCGCCCACCAGCAGCACGCGTTTGCCTTCCAGCCTATGACCTTGCTGATGCAGCCCGGCGAGCATGCCTTCGCCGTCGAAGTTGCCACCGATCAAGCGGCCGCTCTCGGGGTCGATCCGCACCGCGTTGACCGAGCCGACCTGGCGTGCGGTCTCGGTCAGTTCGTCGCAGTATTCAACGATGCTTTCCTTGTACGGGATGGTCACTACCAGGCCGTGCAAATTGGCGATGCCGGATACGCCGAGCAGCACCTTGTGCAGGTTCGACCCTTGCACGTGCAGCGGCACGCAGACCAGGTCGAGGCCCTGGTTGGCAGCACTGTGGTTGATCACTTGCGGGGTTTTTACATGGGCGATCGGATCGGCAACGATGCCGATCAGTTGCGTCTGGCCACTGATGTGCATGGGAAACCTCAACGGTAGGAGTGGGTACGGGCGGTCGTGCCGAGGCGCTTCTCATAAAGAGCCGGGCCGAAAAAGGGATCGAGTGGAAGCTGGAATACCGCGGGGTGGGCGGTCGTGCCGAGGGCAGGAGGGGTGTCGGAGGTGCGGATCAATGAAGCCAATGCTTGTAACAGTGCGCTGATAGAACTCATGAGCAGTAACCTGTCTGACATATTTTATTGTTGTCTGACAGGATGGTAGAAGGCTTCGCTTTTCGGTGTCAAGGGTGCTGCCGGGAATCAGGCCTGCAGGTACATGTTCATCCGCTTGGCGGCATTGCGCAGATGGCGCTCGGCGGCTTCGCCGGCCAACACCGGATCACGGGCCTGGATGGCCTGGAAGATGGCCTGGTGCTCGTCCTGCACGTCCTGGATCAGCTCGTTGTAGATTTCGGCGGTGTTGCTGCGAGCTTCGCGAATCAGGCGCCGGACGCTGTGGTCGAGGTACTCGTTGAGCGATTTGAAATGCGGGTTGTGCGTGGCCGCGACAATCGCCTGGTGGAAGGCATAGTCTTCTTCGTCCCCCAGTTGATCATTGACCATGGCGTATTCCATACCAACCAGTGCCTGGCGAATCTTCTTCAGGTCTTCGGGGGTGTGGCGCAAGGCTGCCAGGCGTGTGGCGCCCACTTCAATGGTGATCAGGAATTCGAGGATATGCAGCAATGCGTCCCCTTCACCCAGCGAGACTGCTTTCAAGCGAAACGCATGGCGCTCGCCGCGCTTGGCGACGAAGGCACCCTTGCCTTGCTGAGTGGTGATCAGCTCTTCGAACTTGAGCTGCGACAAGGCTTCGCGCACCACCGCCCGGCTGACCGAAAACTGTTCGCACAGTTGCCGTTCGCTGGGCAGTTGATCGCCAGTGGCCAGCCGCCCGGATTGGATCTCGCCACTGAGCCAGTGAACGATTTCCATGGGCAGGGGCTGGTTGGGGTGCGCGTTGTCGCTTTTCATGGTTCGGTCCTCTGCCAGGGGGCAGCACGGGTGCGGGCATTGATGTGATGAGCTGTTGATAGTGACGGATTGAGCTGTGGTCTTACAAGTGTTTGAAAAAATAATCCAGGGTGGAGTTGTCTGTTTTAAAGGCCCGCAGGTGCATTTATAAAAAATAAATGCATAAATCGTGGTAGGAGTGCTTTGACTTCGCGGCAGGCTTGACGTAATTTTCGCCAACTGGTCAGACATGTACTTGCTGATGTACTACCAGATTGCAAATAACAATAAAAATTCGAGGTTTCCATGCACACCAAGACCACGCTGCGTCTGCTCACCCTCGGCACGACCCTGTTCGCCGGTATCGCCTGCGCTGATCCTTTGAAAGTGGCGTTGGTCGAGACCCTGTCGGGGCCGTCGGCCGCCACCGGGCAAATGTTCCGCGCCGCCACGCGTTTTCAGATCGAACGGCTGAATGCCGAGGGCGGTTGGAACGGCGAACCGATCCAGCTCCTCGAGTTCGACAGCCAGGGGACCCCCGCGGGCGCCTCCGAGAAACTCAAGGCCGCCATTGGCAGCGGCGCGCAAATGATTGTCCAAGGGGCTTCGTCAGTGGCTGCCGGGCAGATCACCGAAGACGTGCGCAAGTACAACCTGCGCAATAAGGGCAAGGAGGTGGTGTTCCTCAACGTCGGCGGTGAAGCGCTTGAACTGACCGGCAGCAAATGCCACTTCTATCACTTCCGTTTCAACGGTAACGCACCGATCCGGGTCAAGACCCTGGTCGCGGCAATGAAAGAGGCGGGCACCCTGGGCAGCAAAGTCTATTCCATGAACCAGAACTACAGCTGGGGCCAGGACATGGAAAAATCCATCACTGAAAACGCCGCGGCTGGCGGTTATCAGTTGGTGGGTAAAAGCCTGCACGACACGCAGAAGGTGCAGGATTTTTCGCCCTATATCGCTCGCATCCAGGCCTCCGGCGCAGAAACCGTGCTGACCGGCAACTGGGGCAACGACCTGTTGCTGCTGATGAAAGCCAGCCGCGCCGCCGGCCTGAAGCTGCGCTTCGGCACGGCCTTTCTCGATCAGCCGGGCAACCTCGCCAACGCCGGCGATGTCGCGCTGGGGCACTACGTTTCCCACCCGTTCAACATTGAGGCGGCGGGCGAGCAGGGCGAAAAATTTGCCAGCGAGTATCAGGCCAAGACCGGGCACCTGCCAGCCTACATCGAGCCACAGACGGTATTTGCCTTGCAGATGGTCGGCAATGTGCTGAAGAAGCTGCCGGCCGAAGATGGCCGTCTCAATACCCGCAGTTTCGCCCTGGCCCTGGAACAGGCCAGCGACCGCAACCCATTGGGTGACGTGCGGATGCGTGCCGAGGATCACCAACTGCTGATGCCGTTCGTGGTGTCGGTGGTGTCGAAGGAGGCGCGCTACAAGGTTGACGGCACCGACATGGGCTTTGTGCCGATCAAGTCGTTCAGTGCCGATCAAGCCGCAGCGCCTGTCCAGGATGCCTGCCGGATGCAACGACCCGAGTGACGCCGCCTGGCGTGCCGAGCGGCACGCCTTCCTGCCCATCGCGAACGCTGGAGTCGCCTATGGAATTTCTCACAGTTTCACTGCTTAACGGCGTGATCTACGGCCTGCTGCTGTTTATGGTTTCCGCCGGCCTGACGCTGATTTTCGGCATGATGGGCGTGCTCAATTTCGCCCATGCCTCCTTCTATATGGTGGGCGCCTACCTGGCCTACACCCTGCAGAAGGTTGTCGGCTTCACGACTGCGGTAGTGCTCTCGACCGTGCTCGTGGGCCTGCTCGGCGTGATCGTCGAGCGCTTCTTCCTGCGCCGCGTACACAAACATGGCCATGCTCATGAACTGCTGCTCACCTTCGGCCTGACGTTCATCATTGCTGAACTGATCAAGTTGTTTTACGGCAACTTTTCCGTCGAATACCGAGTTCCAGAGTTCCTCAACTTTGCCGCCTTCCAGGTGTTCAGCACCGACTATCCGTTCTATCGCTTGTTGATGGGCGTGGTCTCGCTGCTGGTGTTCGGCCTGATCTACCTGCTGTTGACCCGCACTCGGGTCGGCATCGTGGTGCGGGCGGCGATTCATCGTCCACAAATGGCCGAGGCCCTGGGGCACAACGTCCCGCTGGTGTTCATGGCCGTGTTCGGCATCGGCGCGGCACTGGCCGGCCTGGCCGGGGCTCTGGCTGGGGCGTTCTACACCACCAACCCGAACATGGCCCTGGAGCTGGGGGTCATCGTGTTTGTCGTGGTGGTGGTTGGCGGCCTGGGTTCGATGGCCGGGGCCATGATCGCGTCGCTGCTGATCGGGCTGATTTCTTCGTTCGCGGTGGGTGTGGACCTCAGCCTGGCTTCACTCCTGGGTTTGCTGGGGGCAGGTGACTGGGCGCAGCAGATGGGCGGGTTGATGACCCTCAAGGTATCCAGTGTGGCGGCAACCATTCCGTTTGCGCTGATGCTGCTGATTTTGCTGATCCGGCCGTCCGGGTTGATGGGCGAGAAGGGGTAAACCATGAAACTGACGAATATCCTCCTGGCGGTGCTGTTGCTGGCCCTGCTGGTGCTGCCCGCCATCCTGCCGGCGGCGATGGTCAACGCGGCCATCCAGATGCTTATCGCGGCCTTGTTTGCCTGTGCCTTCAACCTGTTGTGCGGGCAGGGCGGCATGCTTTCGTTCGGTCATGCGGCGTACTTCGGCGTGGGGTCGTTCGCTACATTGCATGCGATGAGTGCGCTCAATGGTCAAGGCCTGCTGCCGACACCGTTGCTGCCGCTGATCGGTGCCATGGGCGGCTTTATCTGCGGCCTCTGCGCCGGTTGGTTCGCCACTAAACGGGCGGGCGTCTACTTCTCCATGATCACCCTGGCGCTGGCCGAGTTGCTGCATTCCCTGGCCCCGCACCTGAATACGCTGTTTGGCGGCGAGGCGGGTATTTCGTCCATGCGCGCCCCTGCCTGGGGCCTGGATTTCGGTGACGCGACCCAAGTGTATTACCTGACGCTGGGTTGGGTGGTGCTGTCGATTGCCTTGCTCTACGCCTTCACGCTGACGCCCATGGGGCGCCTGACGTTCGCCTTGCGCGAGAACGGCCACCGCCTGCAGTTCCTGGGCTACAACGTTCACCGCTTGCGAGTGCTGGTGTTTGCCTTGTCGGCGATGTTTGCCGGTATTGCCGGTGGCTTGCAAGCACTGAACCTGGAGTCGGCCAACTACGTGCTGTTCGACATGCGTTTTTCTGCCGAAGTGGTACTCAACACCTACATCGGCGGCGTCAACGTGTTCCTCGGGCCGGTGCTCGGCGCTGCCCTGATGACGTTCTTTGGCAACGCCGCCTCTGACCTCACGCAATCCTGGTTGCTGTATCAGGGCCTGTTGTTCGTACTGGTGATGATGTTCATGCCCAGCGGCCTGGCCGGGCTGGTGCTGTGCTGGAGTGCGCAGATCCGTCGGCGCGGTTGGCTGGCGATCATCCCGGCGGCGTTCTCGGCGCTGCTTGGCGCTGGGGTGTTGAGCCTGGCGGTGGTGTTTTTGATCGAGACGTTGCAACGCGTATTCAGCCAGGACTATCAGGCCCTGTTGATGACGGACCAAGCCTGGCCGGCGATCAGTCTGTTCGGCCGTGAATGGCTGCCGGGCGCGCTGCTGACCTGGGCCACGCCGTTGCTCTTGGGGGTGGCCGGGCTGTTGGTCTTGAAACTGGCCCGGCACCAATGGCTGCGCCTGCTGGACGACGAACCGGTGGTCAACGCCGCCGCACTCAGGCCTCGGGTCGAAGGAGAACAACCATGAGCGATGCGATCCTGCAGTTACGCGATGTGCATAAGTCGTTTGGCGAGGCTCACATCATTCGGGGTGCGCAGCTTGAATTGCGTGCCGGTGAACGTCATGCGGTGATCGGTCCCAACGGGGCCGGCAAATCGACCTTGTTCCATCTGATCTCCGGGCAGTTGCAGCCCAGTAGCGGGCAGATCCTCCTGGGCGCGGAAGCGATCCAGGGCTACTCGCCACAGCACATCAATCACCTGGGGTTGTCGCGCTCGTTCCAGATCACCAACATTTTTCCCGGGCTCTCGGTGTTCGAAAACCTGCGCATCGCGGTGATGCGCAAGCACCGGATGCAATACCACTTCTGGCGCTCCGTCCAGCGTTACCCCGAGGTGCGCGAGCAGACTGAGCAATTGCTCGAACAGGTGCGGCTACAGGACAAGCAAACGGTGTGCGCGGCCGAACTCTCTTACTCCGAACAGCGCGCCTTGGAGATCGGCATGACCCTGGCCTGTGACCCTCGGGTGATCTTGCTCGACGAGCCGATGGCGGGCATGTCCCATGAAGAAACCGATTACGCCCTGAACCTGATCCGCGAGGTGACCCAGGGGCGTTCGCTGCTGATCGTCGAACATGACATGGACGTGGTGTTCTCCCTGTGCGACCGCATCAGTGTGCTGGTCTACGGCGAAGTCATCGCCACCGGTACACCGGACCAGATCCGCGCAGATCGTCGGGTGCAGGAAGCCTACCTGGGTGAGGAGCAATGTGCATGAACCCTACTTCGCAAAACCTGCTGTCGATCAGCGACCTGCATGTGCATTACGGCAAGAGCCATGTATTGCATGGGGTCGATCTGCACATCGGTCACAACGAGGTGGTGAGCCTGCTCGGGCGCAACGGCGCCGGGCGCTCGACCACCATGAAAGCGGTCATGGGCCTGGTGCCGCCCAGTGCCGGCAGCGTGCAGTTGGCCGGGCGCGAGTTGACCGGGCTGCGCCCCTATCGCATCAGCCGTGCCGGCATCGGGTTCGTCCCGGAGGAACGTGAGGTCTTCGCCAACCTCAGCGTCGAGGAAAACCTGCGCATGGGCCAGCAAGCGCCCACCGACGGCGCCACGGCGTGGACCGTCGAGCAGATGTTCGAGTTTTTCCCGCGGCTGCGCGAGCGCCGTAACACTGGCGCGGGCAACCTTTCGGGGGGCGAACAGCAGATGCTCACCCTGTGCCGGTCGTTGCTGGGCTGCCCCAGAGTGCTGCTGATCGATGAACCCACCGAAGGCCTGGCGCCGAAGATTGTGGCCGTCGTCGCCGAGGCTATTCGCGAGATCCACCGACGTGGGGTTTCGATCCTGCTGGTGGAACAGAAGCTGACCATCGCGCTTAAGGTCTCGTCGCGAGTCTGCGTGATGGGGCATGGGCGGATTGTCTTCGAGGGCACGCCGCAGGCGCTGACCGACGATGCGAATTTGATGAAGGAATGGTTGGCGGTCTAGACCGACCGCCAGCGTGTTCAACCCGGCAGGTTCGCCTGCCAATTTCCCCCCCGATTGTGTGGCAGCACGTGTGCTTGCCAGGGGGTTCTGCGTTTTAAATCCACCGGGAAAAACAATAAAAATGAGCCTGCCTAACTACATCACCGTACAACCCCTGCTGTTGCTCAGCGTCTTGCCGGGCCTGGTCCTGGCCCAGGAGCAGGGCTTTATCGAAGGCGCAACGGCCAACGTGCTGATGCGCAACTTCTACTTCAACCGTGACTTTCGCGACAGCGGTGCCGCCCAGGCCAAGAGCGAGGAGTGGGCGCAGGGCTTTCTGCTTAACGCACAGTCCGGCTACACCCAAGGCACCGTGGGTGTCGGCGTCGATCTGATCGGCCGTCTCGGGGTCAAACTCGACAGCGGCAGTGGGCGTGCTGGCAGCCTATTGTTGCCGGCGGACGGCAAAGGCTCGGCGGATGATTTTTCCAGCCTGGGCGCTGCGCTCAAACTGAAACTGTCGAAGACCGAGCTGAAAGTCGGGGAGCTGCTGCCGAGCCTGCCCATCCTCCAGTACAACGATGCGCGGTTGCTGCCGCAAACCTTTCAGGGGGCGATGCTGACTTCGAAAGAAATCACCGGGCTGACCCTCAATGCCGGGCAGATGCGCTCATTCACTCAGCGCAACTCCAGTAACCGCGAAGACCTGTTTATTGATGGCCGCTCGTTCGCCACGTCCGACCGCTACAACTACCTGGGTGGCGAGTACCGCTTCAACCAGGAGCGGACCATGCTCGGCCTCTGGGGCGCAGAACTGGAGGATATCTATCGCCAACGCTTAGTCCAGTTCGCCCACAAGCAACCGGTCGGTGCCTGGACGCTTGGGACCACCGTCGGCCTGCTCGACTCCGAGGAACAAGGCCAGGCCAAGGCCGGCAAAATCGACAACCGCTCGTTCTACAGCACCCTCAGCGCGGCACATGGCGGGCACACGCTGATGGCCGCCTGGCAGCGCATGTACGGCGAAGACGGGACCATCTGGCTAAGCCCGACCACCACCGTGCTGCCCAGTGATATCCAGGTGCGCAATTTCGCCTCCGCCCAAGAGAAAGCCTGGCAGCTGCGATACGACTACAACTTTGCCGCCATGGGGGTGCCAGGGCTGACGACCTTCGTGCGTTACGTCAGTGGCGACAACGTACTGGTGGCGGGCAGCAACGACGGCAAGGAATGGGAGCGCGATTTTGACGTGTCCTATGTGATCCAGAGCGGCGCGCTGAAGAACCTGGGCCTGCGCTGGAGAAACGCCATGGTGCGTTCCAGTTTCGGTCCGTCAGTCGACGATAACCGACTCATCGTCAGCTACAGCCTGGCGCTGTTCTGATCGATATGCCGACTATTCCGGTAACAATTTCCTTTGACAGACCCCGCAGTGCGGGTTAGTTTTTCTGAGCTGGTCAGACAAGTTGTTTTAAATGTATGACCAGCTACAAAAATAAGTGAGAACCTCATGTCCTACTCAGATAGCTCAGCACCTGCGTCCGTACAACCACAGCCTGAAACGGCTGTTTTCCAGCACAGCGCCTATGCCGGCATCCACGACAAGGTGGTGGTGGTCACCGGTGGTGGCAGCGGTATCGGCTTGGCACTCGCCAAAGGTTTTGCTCGCAACGGCGCGCACTTGCTGCTGATCGATATCAACGCTCAAGCCATGGCCGACGCCAAGGGCGAGTTGCAGGAAGCCTTCCCCAATAGTCGAGTCGAATGCTTCCAGGCTTCGGTTGCTGACGAAGACGCGGTTGAAGCGGCCTTTGCCCACGCCAAGGCCTGTTTCGGGCGTATCGACGTGCTGCTTAACAACGCCGGCGTATCGATCAACAAACCGTCGCTCGATATCAGCCCGGCCGAATGGCGTCGGGCCGTCGAGATCAACTTCAACAGCGTGTTCTTCTGCGCCCAGGCGGCGGCCCGGCACATGATCGAGCAGCAGGCGGGCGTGATCATCAACACCTCGTCGATGTGGGGCGTGTCCCACTCCGCCGATCGCACGGCGTACTGCGCGACCAAGGCCGCCGTGGTCTCCATGACCAAGTGCCTGGCAGTGGAATGGGCCCGCCATGGCATCCGCATGAACGCCATCGGCCCTGGCTATACCCGCACACCGTTGGTGGAAGAACTGCAACGGGCCGGACGCCTGGACGTCGAGGCCCTGCGCAAGCGCACGCCGTTGCAACGCCTCGGTGAGCCGGGCGAGATGGCCGAGCTGGCGCTGTTCCTGGCGTCCAGCAGCGCGACGTTCATCACCGGGCAGATCTACGTGTCGGACGGCGGCTGGACCGCCAACGGTTTCTAGTTCGCCTTCGTTGTGGCGGCCCGCCGTGGCCCGTCGATTCGAGTTCTTTGTGGAGAAGTGAAATGCCGAAAAGTGTTGCCTTGTCGCCGGCCTCGCCGTGGGTCGAGCTCAGTTCCACCGATGCCGACTGGAAGCAGGCCGACCCTGCGTTGCTGGGCACGATGCTCAGCCAGTTGCACCTGATCCGCGCCTTCGAGGAGACCGTGCTGGAACTGGCCGGAGAAGGCCTGGTGCATGGTCCGGCGCATTCGAGCATCGGTCAGGAAGGGGGCGCGGTAGGTTCGATCGTTGCGCTGGGCGCGGCGGATGAAGTCAACGGCTCGCACCGTGGTCATCACCAGTTCCTGGCCAAGGCGCTGGTCTACCTGATGCCCGAGGGTATCGACCCGAAAGCGCCGGTCACTGCACCCATCCAGGATCTGCTGCAACGTACCCTGGCGGAAATTCTCGGCCTGGCCCAAGGGTTCTGCAAAGGCCGGGGCGGTTCGATGCACCTGCAGTGGGCCGAGGCCGGCGCCCTGGGGACCAACGCCATTGTGGGCGGTGGTGTGCCGCTGGCGGCCGGTGCCGCCTGGGCACACCGGCATGCCGGGACCGACACCGTGGCGGTCACCTATTTCGGTGACGGCGCGGTGAACATCGGTTCGGTGCTGGAGACCATGAACCTGGCGGCGGCCTGGAAACTGCCGCTGTGTTTCTTCATCGAGAACAACCTGTACGCGGTGTCCACCACGGTTGAGGAAGCCACTGCCGAGCCGCGCCTGTCGGCACGCGGGCTGGGTTTCAATATTCCGAGCTGGAAGGTCGACGGCATGGACCCGCTGGCGGTTTACCTGGCCATGCAGCAAGCCCTGGCGCACATGCGCGCCGGCAACGGACCGACCGTCATCGAGGCCGATGTGTACCGGTTCTTCCATCAGAACGGTCCGTTTCCCGGCAGCGCATTCGGTTACCGCAGCAAGGAAGAAGAGCAGAGCTGGCGCGCCCGTGATCCGCTGGAACGCCTGGCCCGCGAAATGAAAAAGCGCGACCTGATCGACGACGCCGGCCTGGCCGATCTGCGTGGAACCATCAAGCTGGCCATGGCCCAGGCGGCGGCTGAATTGCTTGAAGCCGACCCGGCGGGCAAACCGGGCAAGCGACGGATCCGTCCCCAGTTGTGGCCTTCGCCGGACTTTCGCGATGTCGGGATTCGTGGCGACCTCAGTGAACTGGCCACGGCCCGGACCTGTGAACTGGCGACCTATCGCGGCGGCCTGCAGCAACGCAAGTTCATCGATGCCATCGCCGACGTGATGAACCGGCGCATGGAAACCGATGACAGCATCGTGGTCATGGGTGAGGACGTACACCGTCTCAAGGGCGGTACCAACGGCGCCACGCGCGGCCTGAAAGAGCGTTTTCCGCAGCGCATCCTCGGTACCCCGATCAGCGAGAACGCCTTCTGCGGGCTGGGTGGCGGCATGGCGTTGGACGGGCGTTTCAAACCGGTGGTGGAGTTCATGTACCCCGACTTCATGTGGGTCGCCGCCGACCAGGTGTTCAACCAGATCGGCAAGGCGCGGCACATGTTCGGCGGGCAGAGTGACGTGCCGCTGGTGCTGCGCACCAAGATCGCCATGGGCACCGGCTACGGCTCGCAGCATTCCATGGACCCGGCCGGCATCTACGTCACCAACCCGGGCTGGCGCATCGTTGCCGCGTCCACGCCGTTCGACTACATCGGCCTGATGAACACCGCGTTGGCCTGCAAGGACCCGGTACTGGTGATCGAGCACGTCGACCTGTACAGCCACAGCGGCGAAGTGCCGGTGGACGACTTGGACTATCAGATTCCATTCGGGACCGCCGCCGTGCGCCGAGAAGGCCGTGACCTGACCATCCTCACGTACCTGAGCATGGTCGGACACTCCCTGGAAGCCGTGGAGCAGACCGGCATCGATGCCGAAGTCATTGACCTGCGTTTCCTCGACCGCGCCAGCTTCGACTGGGCCACGGTCGAGGCGAGTATTCGCAAGACCAATAATGTGCTGATCGTCGAGCAGGGCGCCCGAGGGACGTCCTATGGCGGTTGGCTGGCCGATGAACTGCAGCGCCGTTGCTTCGACTGGCTCGACCAGCCGATCCAGCGCGTGACCGGTGGCGAAGGCTCACCGAGTATTTCCAAAGTCCTGGAGCGCGCCGCCTGTGCCCGCACCGAGGAAGTGATCGAAGGCCTGCAACAGGTCATCCGTGAAAAAGGGGCACACCAATGAGCGTGAAGATGCTGGTTCCAATGGAAGTGGGGATTTGCTGCGTCGATCTCCCGGCCCTCAGCCGTTTCTATCAGGACGTGCTGGGTTTCACCTTTGTCGCACAGGTGCAAATGCCGGCCGCCGCCGCGCAGTTGGTGGGCCTGAGCGAAGGCGGCTACAGCGTGGTGCGCCTGCAGACGCCTTACGGTGAACGGATCAAGTTGCTGGCGCCTGAGCGGGCGCCGGTCCGGCCTGAACCGGGGCTGATTCTCGACCGGCAGAATGCGAGTTACCTGACGTTCATCGTCGAAGACATCGCCAGCCTGGTGGACGACCTGAAAAATGCCGGTGCGAGCTTCTGCGCCGAGGCTGCCCCGATCCAACTGCGCCCCGATGTGAAGGCGCTGTTCTGCCGCGACCCGGAGGGCAACGTGCTGGAACTGGTGGAGTACGCCGATATCGCCGCCTACCGTCCCGATCTGTTCAGCGACAGGAGCGCCTGATGGCCAAGCTCTTACATATGCCGGAAGTGTCGGCCAACGCCACCCACGCCGCGATCCAGAACTGGACCCTCAAGGAAGGCGACACCATCAGCGCCGGTGATTGCATTGCCGAGATCGAGACCGAAAAGGCCTTGGTCGAACTGGCCGCCGAGGAAGATGCGGTGCTGGGCAAGATCCTGGTCGAACCGGGGCGCGAAGTGGAAGTGGGCGCGCCGATCGGGGTGCTGTTTGCCAGAGGCGAAACCGATGTCGATATTGCCGCGCTGTTGGCCAAGGCCGGTGCGCTGGCGGCGGCCAATGAGCCGGTGGTGGATGACGCACCGGTGCTCCAGCCTCGGGCCGAGGTGGCGCCTGCGATTGACGCGCACAGCGGGCGGATCTTCGCCAGCCCTCTGGCCCGCCGCCTGGCAGCGGCCAAGGGGCTTGACCTGGCGAGCCTCAAGGGCAGCGGGCCGAACGGGCGCATCGTCAAACGCGACGTCGAGGCGGTCGCCGTTGCCGCTGCGGTGGCCGCACCGACGCCCGTGTCGACCGTCGACTTTGATGAAATCCCCCACAGCAGCATGCGCAAGACCATTGCCCGCCGCCTGGTGGAGAGCAAGGCCACGGTCCCGCATTTCTATCTTGATGTGGAATGCCGGATGGAACCTCTGCTGGCCCTGCGCGAGCAGGTCAACCGGACCGCAGCGAGGAAGATTTCGATCAACGACTTCATCGTCAAGGCGGCGGCTGTCGCCCTCCAGCAAGTACCGGCGATGAATGTGACCTGGACCGAGACGGCGCTGCGCCGCTACCACCAGGCGGATGTCTGCGTGGCGGTGTCCACCGAGAGCGGCCTGATCACCCCCGTGGTGCGCAATGCCGACAGCAAGGCCCTTTCGCAGATCAGCGCGCAGGTGGCGGAGTTGGCCGGGCGCGCCCGCGACGGACGTCTGCGCCCCGAGGAATACCAGGGCGGCAGTTTCACCATCAGCAACCTGGGGATGTTCGGCGTCGAGCAGTTCAGCGCGATCATCAATCCACCCCACGCCGCGATTCTGGCGGTGGGTGCGACGCAGCAAAAACCGGTGGTTGAAAACGGTGAGCTGAAGGTCGGTGCGGTACTGCGTTGCACGTTGTCGGTGGATCATCGGGCCGTGGATGGCGCACTCGCTGCGCAATGGTTGGCGGTGTTCAAGGGCCTGATGGAAAACCCGCTGGGCATGCTGATTTGAGAGAGTACCCATGAGCGAAATGAAATTTGATCTGATCGTCGTCGGTGGCGGCCCCGGCGGTTACGTGGCGGCCATTCGCGCCAGCCAGTTGGGGCTGCGCACGGCGTTGGTGGAAAAGGCGCAACTGGGTGGGGTCTGCCTGAACTGGGGCTGCATTCCGACGAAGGCCCTGTTGCGCAGTGCCGACGTGTTGCGCCTGATCGGCAGCGCAGGCAGTTTTGGTATTGAAGTCGGGCCGGCCAGGCCGGACCTGAAGGCCATCGTCAAGCGCTCCCGCGATGTCGCCGCCCAGTTGCACCGTGGGGTCAGCGGGTTGATGAAAAAGCACCGCATCCAGGTGTTCAATGGGCATGCGCGGCTGGATGGGCCGCAGCGCCTGAAAGTCAGTGGGGAGCAAGGCGAGCTGAGCCTGAATGCGCCGCATATTATTCTCGCCACCGGGGCCCGGGCCCGAGTGCTGCCGGGCATGGAGCCGGATGGCAAGCATTTCTGGAGCTACCGTCAGGCGTTGGTGCCGGACAGCGTACCCAAGCGGCTGGTGATCATCGGCGGCGGTGCGATCGGGATCGAGTTCGCCAGTTTCTATCACGCGCTGGGCGCCCAGGTCAGCGTGGTGGAAATGGCGGAGCGGATCCTCCCGGTAGAAGACCACGAGGTCAGCGCCCATGTGGCGCAGGCCCTGGTTCGCGACGGTATCTGCCTGTACACCGGCTGTGCGCTGCAAGGTAGCAAGGTGGAGCAGGGCGCCGTGCAGTTGCGCCTCGAAGGCAACAGCAACGAGACGCTGCAGGCTGACGTGGTGCTGGTGGCCGCGGGCATTGTCGGCAATGTCGAGGAGCTGGGGTTGGAAGGCACAGGGGTCAAGGTGCAGCACACCCATGTGTTAGTGGATGAGTTCTGCCGCACGGGCGAGCCGGGTGTCTACGCCATTGGTGATCTGGCCGGGGCGCCGTGGCTGGCGCACAAGGCCAGCCACGAAGCCGTGATCTGTGTCGAGAAGATCGCCGGTCAGAACCCCCACCCACTGGACCCCCGCAGCGTGCCGGCCTGTACCTACAGCCACCCGCAAGTCGCCAGTGTCGGCTACACCGAAGCCCAGGCGCGCAGTGCCGGCAAGACCCTCAAGGTCGGCAAGTTCCCCTTCGCCGCCAACGGCAAGGCGATTGCCATGGGCGCCACGGAGGGCTTCGTCAAAGTGGTGTTCGACGCAGACAGCGGCGAGTTGCTCGGCGCGCATATGGTCGGCGAGGAGGTCACCGAAATGATCCAGGGCTACACCATCGCGCGAGGCCTGGAGACCACCGAGGCCGAACTGATCGAAAGCATCCTGCCGCACCCGACGATGTCCGAAGCCATGCATGAGGCCGTGTTGGCCGCCTATGAACGCGCCCTCCATTGCTGAGCACTGATCCACGAGCGATTGCCGAACTGTACGAGGTTGAGTCGTGTCAGTTCGGCAGGCGCCGGGAGCGTTCGGGGCTGCCTAGAAGTACGAGGAAAGACCGCGTGATGCTCAACGGCCTCAACCGATCGGAAGACTCGTCTTCGGTCACGCGTCATTCCCGGTGTCGCGGGTTTGGGGCTCAGGGATGGTGATGTTTGTATTCCTGGCTCACGCCGCCATACCCATACGCACTGGCCCTGCAATCAATGAGGTGGATGTTGGAGTGTGGATGCAGGTTGCCGATTTCCTCGGCCAATAGCGCGAAAGCCTCACGCTGAAAGCGCGCCTTCTGCGCTTTGGTGTTTGTCTCATCGGTGATGGTGACCTCCAGCCGGAACGAGTTGTAACCCAGTTCGGCCAGCGAGCAACTGTTGATGAACCATTGCTCATGAGGCACGAAATGCACCATCACCAGCGTCTGCTCCGGGCGTTTCTCCAGCACATCGCAGGTTAGCGCGGTGAGCTGGGAAACGATCCCCTGGACTCGCGCAAGGTCAGGTTGGCCAGAGATTTTGAGTGTGATGCCGGGCATGTTGGAGTCCTCGTCGGGAGTAAATGTCTGGCTCAGAGTAAGGAGTGGCTTGAGTGCTGAAAAGCCGGAAGATATGATCGTATCCTTCGGAAAAACGGCAGGATGAGCATGCGCCCCTTTGACCTGGAACTTTTGCGAGCCTTCGCCGTTGCGATGGAGTCGGGCAGCCTCGCGCAGGCGGCGCCTAAGTTGTGTCGGTCGCAGTCGGCGTTAAGCGAGCAATTGCGCAAGCTCGAGGCCTTCACCGGGGTTACGTTGCTGGAGCGGGGTAAAAAAGGCGTCAGGCCGACACCGGCTGGCGAACGCTTATTGGTCCACGCACGCGACATGCTTGCCTTGAGTGAGCGTGCCCTTGAAAGCGTGCGTGGCGTGACCTTTGTCGGCGAGTTGCGGCTGGCCATCACCGACTACTTTCTGCCCAGCTCGATCGCCGACCTGTTGAAGAAACTGCGAGTGCGCTATCCGCACCTTCGCCTGCATGTGTCGGTACGCAAGAGCATGCACATCGAGAGCGGGGCAGATTCAGGCGACTTCGATATCGGCCTTTCCATGCGAATTCTCGACGGGCGCAGCCTGCCTGAGGGCTTGCCGGTGCGACAGGAGGCGTTGCGTTGGGTGTCGGTCGCGGGGTTCGAGGCTGAGCGGGAGGGAAACACCCCGTTGCCACTTTTGGTACTGCCGCAGGGATGCAGCCTGCAGCGCCTCGCCAGAGAGACCTTGGAGGCTCACGAGGTGCCTTATGTGGTTGCGCATTCGGCGTCCGGCGTCGCGGGGCTGCAATCAGCGTTATTGGCAGGTTTGGGCGTCGCTTGTCTGAATGCGTCCGCAGTACCGATGGGCGCGCAGGTCTGCCAGTCGGCGCACCATTTACCGGGATTGCCGGATGTTGAGTTTAGCCTGTTGCCCCCTCGCCCTGGCGAATCGCCCTTGGTCGGGGCCGTCAGGGAAATGCTTGCGAGCCAGTTCAGTTAATCGTCCGAGAAGCCAGCAGCGCCGCTAGGGCGCTACGGGGCGTTGCGAAATGCATGCACTGCGTCAGGGATTGGCACTGAGATTCGGGCCTGTCAGCCGGGACTCTTTAAAGGAAAAAAGGAGTGACTATGCATAAAGAAATCTGGATGAAACGTTACCGCGTAAAGTTGATTGCCGTCGTTTGTCTTATCGTGGCTATCGCGTTGCTTGTTCTCGCGCGGCTTGACACTTATGGTCTGGATCGCAGAGCCAGCGAACCGTTTGCATTCGACGCAAATGGACTGCGCCTGGCCGGCACGCTCTGGCTGCCCGACCACGCAGCAACAGCGGCAGTGGTTCTGGTTCACGGGGATGGCCCCCAGGATCGCACGTCGCAGCAGGGTTACGATCCACTCATCAACGCGCTTCTCGATGCCGGCATTGCGGTTGTTTCGTGGGATAAACCGGGCATTGGGGATTCGCCGGGGAATTGGCTCAGCCAGTCGATGACGGACCGCTACGTGGACGTGCGCAGCGCGTTGTCTGCCCTGCGCAGTAAGTTGCCAGCAATCCCTGTCGGTGCGCTTGGGTTTTCACAAGCCGGCTGGGTACTGCCCCGCCTGGCGTCGGGGGATGCGGACTTTCTGGTGCTTGTCGGGGGCGCGGTATCCTGGCAACGGCAAGGTGACTATTACACGCGGACACGGTTGCAACGCACGGGGATGTCCGAGCCCGACATCGACGCAACGATGGCTCGGATCGCCGCCGCCGATGAGCGTTTGTTTGCCGCTGCACAGGTGCCGCCGGTTGCCCTTCTGGACGGCATGAGTGCAGAGCGATGGGCGTTTGTGCGGCGCAATCTTCACGAAGATGCAACCGGTGCCTTGGAAAAACTCGACATTCCACTGCTTGCGCTGTGGGGCGCGGACGATCTGAATGTCGATCCCGAAGCCAGCGCAGCCCTCTACCGAAAGGCGCTCGGCGGCAACCATCCCGCCAACCGGATTGAAGTCATACCGGATGCAACCCATGGGCTGCTCAAGGCGGCGGCTTACAACACGCAACTCACCAGCGAGTGGTCCTGGTTCACCACGATGAGGTTCCTCATGGAAGGTCGTCTTGCCTACGCCCCAGGCGCCCTTGAAACGATAAACGCGTGGGTTCACGCCAGAGCCAGCCAGTGAATGCACTGGCGGCCAGCGTTGGCAATCAACGCGTGCGGGCAACCACTCGACAAGCGATGTTGGAGCCTCAAGGCTCCTGAGTTTCGAGACGCCGTTTAAACGCGCCGAGCGCAGTAGTGATCAACGGGCCCATCACCGGGTCGGCGGCAATGCCCTCGGCGCTCGACTGGCTGGACAGGAGGTTAACCGTGATTGACGCTTGCTCGATGATGCTCGCCGACATCGTTTCCAGGACCAGCCGCAATGCCGCTTGCGCGTGGCTGGCTCTGGGCGATGCGTTGAACAGCGCGACAGGCTTGCCCGGAAACTCTTCACTGCTCACCAGCCAATCGAGCATGTTCTTGAATGCGCCGGGAATACCTCGAGCGTACTCGGGGCACGAAACCAACAGCCCATCCGCCTGCCCGATAATTGCGCGCAACGCCAAGACTGACTCGGGGGGATCCTCGAGCAGGTCCGGGTTGAAGTGAGGCAATTCAGCGATGCCTTCGTAATGTGCGACCTGTACCCCTTCGGGGCATAGATGCTCAACTGCGCGTAGCAAAATTGAGTTGGAAGAGGCCTGACGCAGACTTCCCGAGACAGCAAGCAAACGCACCATTTCAACACCGTTCGTGATTCGTGAGTCGGTGAAGTTTCGCACGAGCTGAGCTTCGTTCACCATTGCGGCATAGCCATCCAGCGCTCAGCGGGGAGCTTGGCGACACCCGATGTTGAGGTCTCGACCTCTCGGTGCCGAGACCTCAACCACACTGAAGCCGGACGCAATATCCGGTTTTAGATCCAGCGTCGGAACAGCACGCTGGCGTTGACCCCGCCGAAACCGAAGCCATTGGACAGCGCATATTCCATGGGCAGGTGCTGGGCCTGGCCGCGAATCAGGTTCAGGCCTTCGGCAGCGGCATCCGGAGTTTGCAGATTGAGTGTCGCCGGAACTACCTGATCGCGCAGCGCAAGTACGGTGAAGATCGCCTCGATCCCCCCCGCAGCGCCCAGCAGGTGGCCAGTGGCGGACTTGGTCGAACTGATCGCAAGGCCGCTGTCTGTGCCGAACAGGGCTTTGATTGCCGCGAGTTCGCCTTTGTCGCCCACCGGGGTCGAGGTGGCGTGGGCATTCAGGTGCTGAACCTGGGATGCGTCCACGCCGGCTTGGCGCAATGCCTGTTGCATGGCGCGGCGGGCGCCGTCGCCATCTTCGGGCCCGGCGGTCATGTGGTACGCGTCGGCGCTGGTGCCATAGCCCACCAGCTCGGCGATGGGTGTGGCGCCGCGTGCCAAGGCATGTTGCAACTCTTCGATGACCAACAGGCCGGCGCCTTCACCCATGACGAAACCATCGCGGGCCTGATCGAAGGGGCGCGAGGCGCGCTCCGGGGTGTCGTTGTAATCGCTCGAGAGGGCGCGTGCGGCAGCGAAGCCAGCCAGGCTGACTCGGTGAATGGCCGCCTCCGTCCCGCCGCAGAGCGCTACGTCGATTTCCCCCGCGCGAATCATCCGTGCAGCGTCGCCGATGGCCTGGACGCCCGCCGCACATGCGGTCACCGGAGCCCCCAGTGGCCCCTTGAGACCATGACGGATGGAGACATGACCGGCGGCCATATTGCTGAGAAATGACGGGATGGTGAAGGGTGACAGGCGCCGTGGCCCCTTGCTGTCAGTCGTCCGCACGGCTTCGGCAATCGCCGGAAACCCGCCCACGCCCGAAGCGATGATGGTGGCGGTGCGCTCCTGCGCCTCTGGGGTTTGCGGCGCCCAGCCGGCCTGTGTCAACGCTTCATGGGCCGCTGCCAGGGCGAACAGAATGAAGCGGTCCATCTTGCGCTGTTCTTTGGGGGCCAGCAGTAGATCCGGATCGAAGCCGGCCTCCGGGTCTTGGATGCGGTCGGGAACCTGGCCACCGATGCTGATCGACAGATCGCCGATCAGCTCCGGTGGCAACCGGCGGATCCCCGACTGCCCTGCCAGCAGGCGTTGCCATATTTGCTCGACTCCGCAGCCAAGTGGGGTCAGCGCGCCCATGCCTGTAACGACGATGCGTTTGTTCATGATGATCCAGTTCTTTGTGCTTAAGGGAGGGGTAACGACATATGGACGTCACTATCATTATGAAAGTAACATGCCTGGCCACCAAATGTTCGAACCCCGTAAGGAACTGTCATGCAGCGCAAGACCCTCATTCATGCCGAATGCCCGATCGCCCGTAGCCTGGAACGGGTTGGCGAGTGGTGGAGCATTTTGATCATGCGCGACGCCCTGCATGGCCTGCGACGCTTCGAGGAGTTTTCCCGCAGCCTGGATATTGCCCCGAACATGCTCACCAGACGCTTGAACTCGCTGGTGGAGGCGGGCCTGCTCGAGCGTCAGCCTTACAGTCAGCGCCCGTTGCGCTACCAGTACGTGCCGACGGCCAAGGGCGAAGATTTCCGCGTGGTGCTCATGGCCTTCGTGGCCTGGGGCAATCGCCATTACGCGCCAGAAGGGGAAAGCGTGCAGATTGTCGAGCGGGAGACGGGGCGGCCGGTGCTGCCGGTGATGGCGGATATCGCCGATGGCCGTCTTGTGCCCCTGGACCAGTGCAGCGTGCAGGCCGGACCCGCGGCCAGCGCGGGCATGCGTCAGCGGTTTGGGTGCATGGCTGACCGGATTGAGTAAGGCGCCATGCAGCGGAGGAGTGCGGCACTCAAGGGCTGCCAGCGGTTAGAACTCACTGGCGCAGTTGTTTTGGCGAGGCGTTCAACAGGCGGCGCATGAGTCGCCGCAGGGCCGTGGCATCTTGGTATCCCACCTGCGCGGCGATAGATTCAACGGAGTGCCTGCTGGTTTCCAGCAGCACGCGGGCTCTGTTCAATTGCACGCGTTGGATCAGATTGCGAGTTGAAAGACCGGTTGCTTTTCGAAGGTGCCGCGACAGCGTTCGCTCAGACATGCCGACGTATGCCGCAAGGCTCGGCACACTGGGGGGATGGGGCAGGCGTGCTTCGATGTAGGCGGTGAGGTTGGCGACCAGCGTATTGCCCTGGGCCATGATTGCCGGGTTGATGAAGGGGGACTGCAATTGCCGGCCATCGAGCAGCAGGGCCTTGCCCACCGCGTCGGCGAGTTCCGGCGACAGACGTCTGCGCAGCAGGTGCAGCATCAAGTCGGTTTGTGCGAAGGCTGCACCGGCGGTCGTCAGCGGCGGATCGCGGAGCACCATGACGTTGGGGTCGACAATGCAGTCAGGCGCCATGCTCGACAGCCAAGGGGCGAGCCACCAGGAAGTCGTCACCCGTCGCCCCGTGAGCAACCCGGCGGCATGCAGGAGAAAGACCGCCGAGCATGAGGCGGCAATCTCCTTGCCTTGATTCACATGTGCCTTCAGCGCTGGCAGGGTCTGAAGGACCACGTCTTCCTCAAGCCGCTGCCGCAGCACGTCGAAGTCGCTGATGCCGAGGCCCGGAATGACCCAGCAGGAGTTGTCCTCGACATCTGTGGTCAGCGCGTCAACCTGCAGCAGCATGCCTTGGCCCAGCGTACTCAACCCTGGCTGCGGCCCACACACGCGCCAGCGCGGCACGGCAAGGCCGCGGCGCTGCGCAAGTATTGCGGCGGTGCCGAGGATGTCCAGGGTGGCTGCGACGCTCGAGGCGAACGCCCCGGGAAAGACGAGGACAGTGAAATCGTACATTGTCCGATTATGCCCGAAAGAAGACGAATCGGTCACTTATCGAGGGAAGGGATAACTGGCCCAATGGCGCCTCCAGTTAACCGCGAGGTTTCGCCATGCCAAACATCCTGATCAAGGTGCCTACCGGCGCTTTCAACCTGCCACAGCGCCACCAGTTGCTTCGAAGCGTGAGCGACGTGGCGATGATTAATGAACACATGGGCGATGCCCCTCAGCAACGTATGTTGTGCTGGGTGTTGATTGAGGAAGTGCAGGCCGATCAATGGCTGTGCGGAGGCGTTGCTCCTCATGCCCAGGTTGTCCCGTGCATGGTCATCGTCAAGGTGCCCGCCGGCGTCCTTGATGCACCGATGCGCCAGCGCTACGTGAGTGAACTGCATGGCGCCCTACAATCGAACCTGGCGGCGGGGGATCAGCGCCGGTTGCTGAGCTCGATACAGATCGAGGAGGTTGTCGACGGAACGTGGGGGGCGAACGGTGATATCTGGCATTTGGCCGACTTCACCCGTGCAGCCGGATACGGACATCTCGCTGACTAACGATAGGCGCCCGCCAGAAAGCGTACACCTGTACGCTTATTCGTCCCCCGGTCGAACCGTCGGTTGTTTCAGTCCCTGTCGAGAAAAACGGTTGGCGGTAGTGTTGCGATTCGCGGTGGGGCAGGGGGGGATGCTCGCCTGCCGCCAGCTCGATGCTGAACCTGCGTCACATCCCTGACCGCACCACGAGCCGCGTTCGATGTCAGTGCCGCGTAGGCCTGAAGTGCCGCCGACACTTTTCGCGCCCGTGCGGCGGGCTGCCAGGCTTGCCCTTCCTTGGCATCCATCGAGTGGTAACGCTGGTTCAACGTTGCCTCATCGACCCTCAGTTCAACGGAACGGTTGGGAATATCGATCTTGATCACGTCCCCTGTTTCCACCAGGCCTATCAGTCCACCTTCCGCCGCTTCCGGTGAGACATGGCCGATGGACAGGCCCGAGCTGCCGCCCGAAAATCGCCCGTCGGTCAAAAGCGCGCAGGACTTGGCCAGCGCTTTGGATTTGAGATAGCTGGTGGGGTAGAGCATTTCCTGCATGCCAGGGCCGCCCTTGGGGCCTTCGTAGCGGATGACCACCACATCGCCAGGCACCACCTGGTCGCCAAGGATGCCAGCCACCGCCGCCTCCTGACTTTCGAAAACCACCGCTTTGCCTTCGAACACCAACATGGAGGGGGCGACGCTGGCTGTTTTGACGATACAGCCCTCCGGCGCCAGGTTGCCAAACAGCACCGCGAGGCCGCCGTCCTTGCTGAAAGCCTGTTCAGCGCATCGGATCGCGCCCGTTGACCGGTCTGTGTCCAGGTCATCCCAGCGCGCTGACTGACTGAAGGCTCGCTGGGTGAGGGCATTGCCTGGCGCTGCGCGGAAAAATGTCTGCACTTGCTGGTCTGGGCTACGGGCGATGTCCCAGCGATCCAGCGCATCTTTCAAGGTGGGCGCTTGGATTGTCGGCAGGCTTGTGTCGATCAAGCCTGCGCGGTCCAACTCGCCAAGTATCGCCATGATGCCACCGGCGCGATGCACGTTCTCGATGTGTACATCGCTGCAGGCGGGCGCGACTTTGCACAGCCACGGGACTTGGCGAGACAGCCGGTCAATGTCGGCCATGTTGAACGCCACGCCGCCTTCGCGCGCAGCTGCCAACAGGTGAAGGACCGTGTTGGTCGAGCCGCCCATGGCGATGTCCAGGCTCATGGCGTTTGCAAACGCCGCGCGGTTGGCAATGTTGCGCGGCAACGCGCGTGCGTCGTCCTGTTCATACCAACGTTTGGCTAACTCGACAATCAGCCGCCCGCTCTGGCGAAACAAGCCCTCACGCTCAACATGAGTCGCCAGCACCGTGCCATTGCCGGGCAATGCCAGGCCAAGCGCTTCCGTCAGGCAGTTCATTGAGTTGGCGGTGAACATGCCGGAGCATGAACCGCAGGTGGGGCAGGCGGCGCGTTCGACCGCGGCGACTTCCTCGTCGCTATAGGCGTCATCGGCGGCGATCACCATCGCGTCGATCAGGTCCAGAGACTGGCGCGTGCCTTTGATTACCGCTTTCCCAGCCTCCATCGCCCCGCCAGAAACGAACACGGTCGGAATGTTTAGGCGCATGGCAGCCATCAACATGCCGGGGGTGATTTTGTCGCAGTTGGAGATGCACACCAGCGCATCGGCGCAATGCGCGTTGACCATGTATTCAACGGCATCGGCGATCAGTTCCCGCGAGGGCAGTGAATAAAGCATGCCGTCATGGCCCATGGCGATACCGTCGTCGACGGCGATGGTGTTGAACTCCTTCGCCACGCCACCGGCCGCCATCACTTCGCCGGCAACCAGTTGGCCGAGGTCCTTGAGGTGTACGTGGCCTGGAACAAACTGCGTAAAGCTGTTGGCGATGGCAATGATGGGTTTGCCGAAGTCGTCATCGGTCATGCCTGTGGCGCGCCACAGGCTGCGGGCACCGGCCATGTTGCGGCCATGGGTAGTGGTTCTCGAACGATAAGCGGGCATTGAGTCCTCCTGGGCTGACGGTATGGACTCAGGCTAAAGATCGGTTGGAAGGCTGTGAAATATATTATTTAATGATTATTAAGTCTCTGGAGGTATAAGAAATGGATGTTCGCCAGCTCAGGCATTTTGTCGCTGTCGCCCAGACTTTGCATTTCAGCCTGGCAGCGCAACGCCTGTGCATGACCCAGCCGCCGTTGAGCCAGTCGATCATGGCGCTGGAGCGCGAAGTCGGTGCCTCGCTGTTTGTACGGACCAAACGCAGCGTGGCGCTGACCCCGTTCGCCGAGCAATGGCTACCTCAGGTGCGGGCCGCGCTGGGGGCTATCGATGCGCTGGGTCATACAGCGCAAGCCATCCTTCGCGGCGATGCCGGCGGGTTGGAACTGTCGTTTGTCAGTACCGCTGACTACAGCATTCTTCCCGTGCTGGTCCAACGGTTCCGCAGCCTGTACCCGGCGGTGGAGCTTTCGTTGATGGAGGCTACCAGTGATCTTCAGATCGCTGCGCTGCTCGAGGGCAAGGGGCACGCAGGCATTGTCATTGCCAACCCGTGGGCCACGATCCCCGATCAATTGGCCTACCGGTCTTTGGTCGTCGAGCCACTGATTGCCGCTGTGCCGCAAGCGTGGATGGCGGACGGGCGCCTGGTCGATGTGGAGGGCCGGTTATCTTCGGACGCGATGATATCTTGCCCGCTGGTGGTCTTTCCCAGGCGTGCGGCACCGGCGTTCTATGACCTGGTCACCGGCTACTACGCCGCGTGCGGCGGTAGCCTGCATATTGCCCAGCACGCTATTCAGATGCAGACGATCATTAGCTTGGTATCGGCAGGCATGGGCATCGCGCTGGTGCCGGCGTCATTGCGCCATCTCGCTCGCTCGGGGGTGTGCTATCTCGCTTTGGAGGAAAATGCGCCACATCTGGAAACCGGCCTGGTTTACCGACGCGACGATACGACACCGACGCTTGCCAACTTCCTGAACATGGCCAGTCAATTGCTCGAACTGGACATGAGTTGACCCGATGCAGCGGGCGAGTGAGGTTGTTAACCTGTGGCCGCATGGTTGGGCAATCAACGCCTGGGATTAAAGGGAATTAATACCGATGTGGTTTTTTCTTTCGTTTGCCAAGAGGCCAGATGAGGCGCCTGCTGAGCGAGCGCAGCCGTTTGAACATCCCAACGGCTTTCGCGAGATGACATCGTTGCGCGTTATCACGCCCGACCACCACGCGTTTTCGACCGCTGCCACCTGCGCAAACCAGCTGAAAGGATTTGAAATTGTTCAGGGTGATGAACACCTGCTCTTACTGGAAATCGATCATGGCGCCAGCGGCCAGGCACACGATTTCCGTCCCGGGTTGCCGATGATTGTGAACTGGTGATGCATTGGCCTGGAGGGCCCGTTCTATCTTGATGATCTGGAGCCCACGGTGGTCGGCGCTGCCATAGACCGTGCGGTGGGTTACAACACGGGCAATGACGAATATCACCCGACGGCGGGGGATTTCCCTGGATGCAACATGACGCCGATGTACGTGCTAGTCCGTGCTCGATAGTTCGAAATTGGCGAATCCATAGAGTTTATTGGTGAGAGAGTCAATACCGGCGCTGGGCTGTTTGCATGTTTTTAGAGTGTGTTCAGCTGATGTTCAGAACTCGCATGCTAGTTGATTAGTTGAGTCAATAGGTCGCATGTGTTTAACAAGTTTTCACTGTTTTTGTCTGGATGGCGCAAAAAGCAAAATGCTAGCCTGCGAGTTTTTTGGGATAGCAGGTCCACATGAAAGTGCTAAAGGAAATGGCTGTAAAAAAGCCATGCTCATTTATTTTTATATTGACATTTCTCGTGTTTGCAGTGCTGCAATACAAGCCTGCTGTGCTCAATTACACAACGCGCTTTGTCGATTTTGCTCAATATATGCTCGCGCATGGGGTGACGCTGTTTCCAATTGCGGATGATCTGCGGCCATATCCCGATTACACGGTGATCAATACGCTCCTTGTTTATCTGGTTTCTTTGCCGTTTGGTCGTGTATCGATTCTTTCAATGGGCCTTCCCTTCTGTGTTGCCGCGGCCTTGATGCTGGTGTTTGTTTACAAGCTCGGTGCATTGCATGAGAAAAAATGGGGCGCATATGGTGTTGTGTTTGCCCTGTTCACCTGGTCATTTCTGGACGGCGTGAACTCCTTGGCACTGGATATATACCCCGCGCTTTTTACAGTGGTGTGTTTTTATCTGGCCTACACGGGAGAGGTATACAAACAACGTTTCCGCTTGCTGCTTGTGCTCGCAGGCCTTGCGCTGGGCTTTGCATTTCGTGGCCCCATTGGTCTGATCGGCCCCGCCAGTGTGGTCGCCGCTTATTATTTTTTGAGCAAGCAATGGCGCATGCTGGTTGTGTTTTGCTTGCTGGCAGGCTTGGTCCTGGCCACAGGCATTGCGGTGCTGACATGGGCTGCCTACGTACAAGGTGGAGACGCGTTTCTACAAGAGGTATTGATCATGCAAGGGCTGGGGCGGTTTGGCAGTGACCACGCGCCTCGTTATTACTTCTATTTCTCTGCCGGCTTGCTGACCTATGGCGTAACAGCTCTTATCGCTTTGAGCGTTATCGCCAAGAAGGGGAAGTGCTTTTTTGAACGCTCACCTGATCCAGCCACGAACATGCTCTTGTATCTCTCGGGCTGGCTCCTTGTGGTGATCGTACTGTTCACGATTCCAAGCTCCAAGAAGGCGCGTTACATACTTTCAATTACACCCGCTATTTCCTTGTTGGCTGCCTACATCTTCGTGGATCGCAGCGCTCTCTTTGCAAGTATCCGAGACAAACTGCTGCGGTTTTGCTTAAACCTGCCAGTGGTTGGCCTGGGAGTGTTACTGCTCGCGTTTATTCATGGTCTGTATGCGACGACTCCACTTCAGCCGAACTATCTCGGTGCGTCCATGGGGTTGATTGCCCTTGTTGCCGTTAAGCCTTGGATGGTGACACGTTTCAGCGTGCATCCACATTGTGAATTTGTGATTTTCTCTTTTGGTGCTGTCGCCTTCCTTATATTGGACATGTTTTTCTTTAACTCCGTTACTTACCATTTGGAGTTGGCCAATGAGCCGACACCCAAGTTTTTGCCGTATTGGTTTTGGTGAGGTCTGAATCGCCCCGGGTTTTCTAGATACTCTCCAACCATCGCCGGATGGCTGGCAGCTATCACAAACCTTTGAGCAAGAGCTTAGGGAGAAAATGCTCAGACATCGTGATACGCGTCCTTGCACGTCCAGAGGGGACGATCAAGTCGAGACAGTCGCACGACTGCATCCAGCGTCGTGCGACTTGTTAATGTCTCTGATATGACCTCTTTAAGAATATTCCGGAACCAAATAGAGCGGCCATCCATTTGATCAGTGCGCCTATACAACATCGAGATTTGCTCCATAGGCAGTTCGAAGGGCGCGGCGGTGACCTCAAGGCCGTAAAGCGGCGCCATGCAATAAGCCGTGATCTCGGGAACAGTTGCAATCGCCGGTACCGACAGCAATAACGGCGCAATTGACGCGTGCCTCGACACGCCTGCGACGATGTTGCGCCTGACCCCGGCAGTGCTGAGCACACTGTCCAAGTTTGTCGCGCCGTCGCCTTCCGACGACACGATGACATGTTGGGCCTTCGCGTAGCTTTTGATGCTCAGCGGCAATGTCAGTTTTAGCTGCCTGGGGTCATAAAGGCAGACAAGACGTTGTTGGAATAGCAACTCACACATGTGCCACGAAGGTGGGTTTTCGTGAACGGAAACGCTGACGTCGTAAGCGCCCTGCTCTAAAAGTTGAACCGAATCGCGCTTCGTCGAAGCGACTGCCAATACGCGCGAGCGCGGTGCGAGTTCGCGGACTCGAGCCGCGAGGGCCCCAAGTAGTGCTACCTCGAAGTTGTCACACATGCCAATGCGGAATTCACCTTCCCATGTGGCGGGATCGAACACCCCTGGCGCCCGCACTGCGTGTTCGATGGTAGATAACGCCTTGGCGATCTCCGGTGCAATCGCGAGTGCCCTGGGCGTTGGCTGCAGACCTCGTCCAACACGTACAAACAACTCATCGTCCAACGTCTCTCGCAGGCGTCGCAGCGCGCCCGAAAGACCCGGTTGGCCAATAAATAGTCGTGCAGCGGCCTTACTGACACTTTTCTCCTCCATGAGCACGGAAAACACATGCAGGAGATTTAGATCGAGGGTCCGAAGGGTTGTCATTTACATCTCTCGCAGAGATAGATGCCATCACGAACAGCAATTTGTCAGATATGTATCGATCGGTCAATATCTCACGCATCGCACCCAGCCGTTGGTATGGAGCCTTGGCTTAGGCGTACTTGCGGACCAAATCGGATATAGGAACGTGACGTGATGAAAGTAGCAATTCTTGACGATTACCAAGGCGTCGCGCTGTCCGCTACGAATTGGTCGGAAGTCGCAGCGAGGGCCGATCACAGTCTTCCAGGACCCATTGGCAGGCCGCGTTGCGGCAGGGCGTCCTGATCAGTGCGACGGGCGGCCGCGCGAGTGGCGCACCGGAACTGACCTGGGCCTTGATGATGTATCGATAAATCCTGCGGACAAACGAGTTTTGTTCGGCATGCCTCTCAGCCGCCGCTAAGGCTGTAAGCGCAACAATCCACATACCCCGAATTTTTGCTTGCCTGAGTTTTACCTCAGGTAATGGCACCCCGCTGCCTGGAGGATCATGTTATGAACGCCCCATCTATAGAGCTCAAGCAGGAAACTGAGGGCGCAGGCATGAGCCGGGGGCTTGTACTGTTACTTGCCGCAGCGACCGGCTTGTCAGTAGGCACCCAGTATTACAACCAGCCTTTGCTCGGACTGATTGCGGCCGGCTTCGGGATAGGTACCAAGGTCAGTCTCGTCGCGATTGCGACACAGATTGGTTACGCGTTGGGCTTGGTTCTGTTGGTGCCACTAGGCGACAAGATCGACCGTCGACGGCTCATCCTCATTCAATGCATAGGGCTCACGGTAGCGACGCTTTGCGCGAGCGCGGCCCCCGAGCTGTATAGCCTTGCAATGGCGTCCATCATGATTGGAGTGTTCGCGACGATTGCCCAGCACATCATCCCGCTCGCATCTGAATTATCCCCGCCAAGCAGTCGGGAACGAGTTCTCGCATCAATCACCAGCGCGCTGCTTGTTGGGGTATTGCTGGCTCGGGTGATCAGCGGCTTCGTGGGCGCCTATTTCAGCTGGCGCGCGATGTTCCTCTTGGGCGCTGTGCTTTCTCTGATGATGCTTGCAGGGCTCGCGGCGAAACTTCCAACCAGCCAACCGCAATCCCGCGCTTCATACATTGAGTTGCTTGTTTCATTGTTTGGGGTCGTGCGCGATGGCGCTGAACTTCGCCAGGCCGCACTGGTGCAAAGCCTCGTTTTCTTCGGCTTCAGTGCGTTCTGGACAATTCTCACGCTCCTGCTGCAAGGCCCTGGGTTTGGGTTGAACAGTGGGACTGCGGGGCTCTTCGGCGTGGTGGCACTCGGCGGGGTGATGCTTGCCCCACTGGGGTTGCGCCTTGCTGGCCAGTACGCCGGTCACGTCGGTATCGGCCTTGTCGTGGCGAGCTTTGTCGTAATGATCGCGTTCGTGAATCTGGTGGGGCTTAGCGTCGGAGCCATTCTGATGACGACCGGTTTGCAGATGTCTCTTATCTACAACCAGTCGCGAATCCTCGCACTCGCCGGCACCGCCCGAGGCCGCTTCAACACCATTTTCATGGCTTCCCAATTCGCCTTCGGCGCCATCGGTTCCGCCGCAGGCAGCATCGGCTGGCAGTCCGGCGGCTGGACCGCGGTGATGGCCATGGCCTTGATCGCTTCCGCAGCTGCGTTGCTCGTGCAATTTACCCACCACTCAAAGGTTGGAGCGCGAGCGTAAAGACGCTTGCGGCGTACCTACCCTGGTCAATCTGGAGAATAAAGAAATGATTGAAGAGCACACTATCGGTGAATTCACACTAGTCACGTTACTGGACGGAATTTTTCTATGCAGTACGGACATGATTAAAGCCGCGGCCTCGGAAGAGGGGGCTGCATTATTCAAAAGTGCAGGTCTCCCCGCATCGGGGCCGGTTCCTGAGCCGATCAACGCATTCCTTTTGAAGAAAAACGACGAGCTTTGGTTGATCGATGCCGGTTGTGGTCGCGAGCTGGGACCTCGCTTCGGAAAAGCATCGGCGGCGTTGCTGTCTGCTGGCTACGCGCTTGACCAGATTCAAGGCGTTATTATTTCTCATATGCATGAGGACCATGTTGGCGGTCTTATCAAAGAGGACGGTAGTGCGTTGTATCCCAACGCGACGCTCTTTCTTTCGCACGAGGAGTTGGCGTTCTGGACCGACTCGACGGCTCCTGAAAAACATCCTCAGATGTCGCAGGCTGGCCTGTTCAAATTGGCAAACTCGGCATTGACGGCCTATGCGCCACGTATCAAGGCACTACCTGCCGATGCACACGTCATTCCTGGCGTCAGCTTGATCCCACTTCACGGGCATACGCCAGGTCACAGTGGCATCCAGATTGAGAACGGTGGCCAGCGTGTGCTGATCTGGGGAGATGTCATACATTCGACACTCTTGCAATTGCGCTATCCGCATTGGAGCATCGGTTTTGACATGGACCCAGTCCAGGCCCTCGACACGAGAGTTCGATTGCTGGAGCGGCTCGCGCAGGAGGACATGCTGGTGACGGGACCGCACGTAACGGGAATTGGACACGTCCACACCTGTTGCGCAGGCGGTTATGAATTGAAGCTGGTCAGCAGAACCTAAGTGTTCAGTTGCAGGCGAAGTTGCCCATCACCACGTGGAAGGTTCCTGACGTTTGAGAGTCTGGCTCATTGACCGTCGGGAACAATACACAGGCTATCCCATATCCCCATCACTTGAGTCACTGCGGCATCCAGTGTGGCATGTGGAAGACCATCGCGCGCCAATGTAGACAAGCCCAGAAGGAAACTGTCGAACACCGCGGCGAGGGTGTCTGGGGTAATGGTCGCCGGTAGCACGCCCTCAGCGATAGCACGTTCAATACAGGCAACCATGCCTGCGCGGGTTAAGCGCCTGGCCTGTGCGAGAGGTTCTGAAATGGCCTTGCTTTCGTCCGAGCAAGCGCTCATCAGGCCCAACGACACCAGACAGCCCTTGGGATGATCGGGCTCACATTGCATTTTCGCTGACCGGCGAAGGGTGAGTTCAATCGCCTCCTTGGGTGGCAGGGTCGTATCAAACAGGCTGTCGGTGACCCGACCGTGCGTAGTGAGGTAGCGCTCCATTACCTCGTTGAACAAGGCTTGCTTGGAGCCAAACGCCGCGTAAAAGCTCGGCGCGGTGATGCCTCCACCAATATTAGCCTTAAGCTGACTCAGGGATGTCGCATCGTATCCATGCTCCCAAAATAAATGCAGTGCCTGAGTGATTGCCAGGTCACGGTCAAACGTGCGCGGGCGTCCCATCTGTGCCATGTCGGATCTCCTCCAGAGTTACTTAAATACTAATCGATACATAAGTTATTGACTACCCTGCGGCCTCTCCCTATATTTATACCGATCAGTATATTAGTGGGAGTGATCGAATGACTACAGATGAGCCGCAGAGCGGGAAACTTCCGCTTGGAGCATTACTGGCACTGGCGATGACAGGTTTCATTTGCATTGTGACTGAGACATTGCCCGCGGGTTTGTTGCCCGAGATCAGCAGCGGGCTTGGTATTTCGGCATCTTTGGCTGGGCAGATGGTGACCGTTTATGCCTTGGGGTCACTGCTGGCAGCGATTCCGCTGACTATTGCCACGCAAAGCTGGCGCCGCAGGACGGTGTTGCTGCTAACAGTTGTCGGCTTCCTGGTATTCAATACCCTCACGGCGCTGTCTTCCCACTATTGGCTTACTTTGATTGCGCGGTTTTTTGCCGGCGTTTCTGCGGGACTGGCCTGGAGCCTCATTGCGGGCTATGCGCGACGGATGGTTGCTCCACAATTGCAGGGACGCGCATTGGCAGTCGCGATGGTGGGAACGCCCATCGCATTGTCGCTGGGCGTGCCTTTGGGAACCTGGCTGGGGGGATTCATGGGCTGGCGCATGGCGTTCGGATTGATGTCCGGGATGACCTTGCTGTTGATTGTCTGGGTGCTGATCAAGGTGCCGGACTACCCTGGCCAATCCTCCTCACAGCGCATGGCGTTGCGTCAGGTCTTTTTCACACCTGGTGTACGTTCGGTGCTGGGGGTCGTCTTCACCTGGATGCTGGCTCACAACATTCTTTATACCTACGTCGCGCCGTTTGTTTCCAGGGCTGGGTTGGCCGATGAGGTTGGTTTGGTTCTGCTGGTATTTGGTGTTGCCGCTTTGGCGGGCATCTGGATAACGGGGCGGCTGGTTGATCGGCATCTGCGCAAGACAGTGTTGGCCAGTCTCGCAACCTTCGCAGCCGTTTCGGTTTTCTTCGGCTTGTTTTCAGGCTCTGCCGTGGCGATTTATCTAGGTGTCTTTATCTGGGGCCTGACCTTTGGTGGCGCCGCGACGCTTCTACAAACCGCGCTTGCCGACGCCGCAGGCAAGGGCGCCGATGTTGCTCTCTCCATGAACGTCGTCGTCTGGAACAGCGCTGTCGCTGGCGGGGGACTCTTGGGTGGCGTGTTACTCGGCCAGTGGGGAGTGGGTTCCTTTCCCTGGGTGTTATTGATACTGCTACTCCTAAGTCTGTTCATCGCATCTAGAGCGCGGGTCCACGGCTTTGCGCAAGGTGACAGGCAGTCCAGCCAAGTGGTCGCTGGTCATTGATGTGTGGGCAGCATTGCGCTGCATGCTCAAGCTTCCAACGCATTACAACGAGTGAACAGCATGAATACGTGATTTAAGCCGCCGCGGCGACTTGCTATAGATTTACCGGGCTTGGGCGAGTCTGGATCGCCCAAGACGAGGGGCTGGTTTTTTGCTTTAGTTTAGATACCGTTCCACTAGGCGCGCCCAGTAGGCAGCACCGATTGGCAAGTTTTTGTCATTGAAATCGTAGGCCGGGTTATGAACCATACAACCATCTTCGCCAACGCCATTGCCCAGGCGTAAAAAACAACCTGGCCGCTGCTCAAGCATGTAAGCGAAGTCCTCGCTGGACATGAGCTGATCGGCATGGGCAATCACATGCTCATCACCCACCAGTTCCCGTGCTACTTGCAGAGCAAATTCGGTTTGCGCTCGGTCGTTGTCGATCACCGGGTAACCTTCCATATAGTCGATCGTGGCCGTTGCTCCATAGCTGTTTGCTTGGGCGTGGACCAGTGCTTCGATGCGCTCTTTCAACTGGCTACGGACCCGCTTGCTGAACGAGCGGATGCTCAGCTCAAGGTAGGCACTGCTGGAAATCACATTGTTAGCAACCCCCGCCTGAAGCAAGCCGACCGTGACTACAGCGGGTTCAACAGGGTTGATATTGCGCGCGACAATGGTCTGCAGCGACATGACAATGCTGGACGCCACCACAACCGGATCTACCGTAAGGTGTGGGCGAGCCGCATGGCCTCCGAGACCATGAATGGTAATCGCGACCTTGTCGCTCGCCGACATGAACGGTCCGCTTCTAAACAGGAAGGTGCCCGGAGCCTCGCCGGGGTGGTTGTGCATTCCGAACACGGCATCACAGGGAAAGCGTTCGAACAAGCCATCATTTACCATGCGTTGCGCACCGCTATCGAAGCCCTTCTCCTCCGCGGGTTGAAAATAGAGGTGCACCGTTCCGCGGAAGTTTCGTGTGCGCGCCAGATATTCAGCGGCCCCAAGCAGCATGGTGGTATGGCCGTCGTGGCCGCAGGCATGCATTTTTCCCTGATGGACACTGGCGTAAGGCAAGCCGGTCTGCTCGGTCAACGGCAGAGCATCCATGTCTGCTCGTATGCCAATGTTCTTGCCGGCGCCTACCGTCAGGCTGCCTACCACACCGGTCTCACCAACGCCTTCGGTTACGCTGAACCCCCAGGCCCGTAAGCGCTCTGCAACGAGTTTGGCGGTTTGAAACTCCTCGTAGGCCATTTCCGGATGCTGGTGAATATGGCGGCGAATACGTGTCAGCTCCTCAGTTTGAGGGCGTAAATCATCGACTTTGCAGTAGTGAGGTTCAGTCTTCATCACAGTGAGTTCCTAGCGGTGAATAATGGAGTGCAGGAGTGCCGTCAGTTGGGATGCATCCCCGGCTCCTACGGTTGAGCCTGGGCCGGTAAACGCAGTGCCAACGTGCAAAGACCGCCGATCACTAAAAGGACGGCCATTACGGCCATCCCCGCAGCGAACGAGCCGGTGAAGGTCTTCAGAGCACCGATGATGGAAGGACTGACAAAGCCACCGAAGGCACCGATGCTGTTGATCAGGGCTATGCCTCCAGCGGCGGCAGTACCTTTGAGGTAGCTGGAGGGCACAGCCCAGAACACGGCATAGGCCGAGTATGTGGATAGCGTTGCGAGGGTAATACTGCACAGCGCCAACGTCAGGTTGCCGGAACTGAAACCGGTCAGCACTAAGCCGATTGCGCCCAGAAAGGCGGGTACTGCGCCGTGCCAGCGGCGCTCGCCCAGGCGATCGGAACTCCGAGCATTGATCAGCATCGCGAAAATGGCGGCGCTGTAAGGGATCATTGAATAGAGCCCGATCTCGAAAATATTCTTTACGCCAGCGTCCCGCAGTATGCTCGGCAGCCAGAAACTGACGGTATACAGACCGCAGATCAGACAGAAGTAAATGAGGGCCATCAGGTAAATTCGCCAGTCTTTCAAGGCTGCAGCGAAAGTATGTTGTTTTGACGCCTGCACCTGCTCCAGATCATTCGCCAGCAGCCGTTTCTCTTCTTTGCTCAGCCATTGGGCCTGTTCCGGCGAGTCACTCAAAAAGAAGAACGCCGCGATACCCAAAAGAATGCAAGGCGCCCCTTCGAGGATGAACATCCACTGCCATCCCGCCAAACCATGAATGTCGGCGAAAGTCCCCATAATCCAGGTCGACAATGGTCCACCGATGACGTTCGAGACTGGCCCTGCCAACAGGACGCACGCCATTACTTGAGCGCGACGCTTACCTGAAAACCAGAAGGTCAGATAGAGGATCATGCCCGGAGCAAATCCAGCCTCAAACACCCCTAGAAAAAACCGCAGGACATAAAAGGTAGTGCTGTCATGGACAAACAGCATCGAGGTTGAAGCCACCCCCCACAACAACATGATGCGACTGAGCGTCTTACGTATTCCTACCCGCGCCAGCCAGAGATTGCTCGGCACTTCGAACATTACATAACCGATAAAGAAAATCCCTGCCGCCAATCCATAAGCTGCATCGGTCAGACCGAATTCCTGCTGCATCGCAATCTTGGCGTAACTGATATTGACCCGATCTAAATAGGCGAGGACGTAGCACAACAACAGAAAGGGCAATAGGCGCCAACTGATTTTGCGATACATCTTGCGTAGGGCGAGGTCATCGGGGGAGGTCGGTGTAATCAGTATTGCGGCCTGAGCCATAGTGAAGTCCTCACAAGTTCCGCATTTTTTTATTGTGTCTATTAAATGAGCTTGGCATCGCCCAATTGACAGAAAGTATGGGGAGCGCAGAAACTTCAAACAATAGCGATCTTCGCTTGCGAGTGTTGACTTTAAGTCAACAGACAGGAGAGCCCTAATTGCAAAAAATCGGCCTTAATGAACGGCGACTTCACTATTTTTCAGAGGTCGCAGAAGCCGGCTCGATCCGAGGCGCAGCGGATCGTCTGAATATCGAGCCCTCAGTTGTCAGCCGGCAAATCCACCAGTTGGAAAGCGAGTTGGGGGTGCAACTCCTACAGCGCCACGGCAGGGGTATCGTCCCTACGGAAGCTGCCAAACTGGTGATCAACCATTGTCGTGAGCGGCGATCAAGCGAAGCATTGCTGCTGACTCAGATTTCCGAACTCAAGGGTCTGGAGAGAGGTGAGATTCACATTGTTGCGGGCGAGGGTTTCCGCGAGGAATTAGTCCGCTGGGTGCTTCAGGACTTCAGCCAGCAGCACCCCAAGCTGGTGGTTACGCTGGAGTTCGCCAATGCCGTCGACACAGTGCGGATGCTGGCAAGTGATCAGGCTCACATCGGCTTGGCCTACCGTCCGCCTATCGATCCCGCCGTGCGTACGGTGATGTTGCGCAAACAGCCAATGTGCGTCATCACCTGGCCCGGCCATCCCCTTACCGAGAAGCCGCAGCCACTGGCATTGAGTGATGTTTGCCCCTATCCGGTGGGCTTGATGTCCAACGGCTTTGGCTTAAGCAATCTGGTTAAGCTGGCGCAATTCCACGATCGCATTCAATTCGAATCCAATCTGGTCACCAACTCAATCGCCACCCTCAAGAGCTATGTAAAAGCCCATCTCGGGGTGACCTTCCTGTCCTCGCACGCAGTAGCCAATGAAATCGCAGAAGGTACGCTTGTAGCGCTCAGGACCCGCAGCGAAGTATTCGAAAGTGCCGAGGCACACCTGATGGTCCGAGCGGGTCGGCAACTGTCAGTTGCCGCTGAAAGGTTGTTGGCCATGTTGAAACAGAAGGCCGTTTTTGAAGTCTCTGAATAATCTTGACCCAACTGCCCCGAAAACCGGTGCATGAGTTTAAAAATGGAAGATTCTGGCCCTGGGCTAATGGTCGCCAAATCACCCGCGCGCTGCGTCTTGGCGCAGAGATAGTCCGTGTCTTTCGGTTTCACCGCTTTGAGCTGGCGGTCAGAGAGGCGGGGGCTTGGGCGCACATGAGGTGTTCCATGGCGTTAATTGGTGTTCCAAAAATGACCACTGGTACTATTTGGAGTACCCGGTAATGTGGGGGGGGGCGGATGTCTAGGGATGCTGATGGCCTATAGGGATTTGATTTTGTTGGGTTTAAGGTGCAAAAAAAGACGTCTGTGGACGTCTTTAGATGATGAAGTGGTGGGCCGGGGTAAGTTGAATCGAATATCTATCCTGCTGATAGTAAAAAGGAATGGCAAGTTCGATATTTTCCTGGAATACCATTTGGAATGCCCCCGTTGACTGGATTGGTACAGGTGTATGGTGTTTGTACGAAAAATTGCCAAATGGCAAGCACGCAAGGTGAAAACAGGCGCCGATATGGCGTTTGTCGTTTTTAAATGAGAGTCCAAGTCAGGTTTTCACACGTCATGATCGTCATGCAGGTTATTTTTAATGCCTGGCGGGGGACTTTAAATTGAAAAACTCACCCTCCAACATAGTCAGAAAACATAGGCAGGGTGATAAAATCGTACGCCGATGAATGTTAGACTGAAGTGATCAAAGTTAAAGCTGGCTTGTTGTATGGCTTTCTCTTCTGCACCTTCAAAAGTTGATGAAAATACACTCAGCTCGTAGCTCTCTTGGATGGTCTGCGTTGGTGATACTTCAAAGAGATAAAGATTTTCGTTTCTGGTTTTTTTTACAATTTTTTCGAAGATGTTATTTAGGTCTAGTTCAGGCTCGGGAAAGATTATTTTCCCCGAGCTATATTCGAGAACAACACAGTCAGAAGATAAGTCAACCACCCTAATTAGCTCAGAATTTTTGTAATGGTTTATGAAAGGTAATAATGTCGTTGGAGTACCAAAAAACCACTCTTTAGGTTGAGAGTTTTTGTAGGTTATGAACTTGAGAGTATCCATCGCTTCGCCATGGATTTTTTCGACGCGCAGTCTCTCTAACTGGGCCTCCACAAGGCTAAGCTTGTCTGCGGAAATTGAAATGTATGGGGTGAGGGTGATGAGTGCGTATTTCGGTGTCTCAACGGGCTGGTGGTAGTCGTTATTTATCTTAACCAGCGCTTCACTGATGATGAAGCCTAAAGTTTCCGGATCATTGCCGTGGATGTCAATGCTTAGCAACTGATGATGAATGTTGTCGTTCATTTGTACGATGCTTGCTGAGTGTCGCGCAGTGTTGAGAAAAATAACGTAGCCAAATTTTCCGTTGTCAAATTTATCAACAGCGTTGGCGAAAGATTCAGATAGCTTGAGCTCGTCTTGCTTGGGGCAGCATGTATTATTTGTGATTATTAAGTTGAGCTCGCCATTGCTGATTATACAGAAGTGGTCTGCTTCTACGCATATGGAGACTACGCGTTGAGCTTCAAACGCCAAAGTCTCACCGGAAATTAAATAACAAACATCAGGTTGGGTATTTAGTCCATCAAGTGAAACATAAACGCCGGTGTAAGCCCCGCCTATACGGTCGCTAATGGTGGGGTTGTGAATTCCATAAACTTGCAATAATCCCAGCATTCGCATCAAGAAGCGCTCATCGGCTTCAGCGCCAAGATGCTGCTCTTGGAACCAGGTTTTTTTGAAACTCTGCCAGAAACTCTTGGTGTAGTTTTTTAGATCATCGGGCGGCGAGCCGAAAGAGACATACGCCATATCTGTTTGAATGCAGTCTTCAAGTTTATTGTCAAATATTATCAGTTGTGGAGTGTTTAAATGGAAGGCTATGGCGATCTTGATTTGCGGTTCGTTTCTAATATTTTGGAAGTTGTTGATTGTACGATCGAGAGCTTCTTGGTGAGTGGCTCCATATCTTAGATGATCAATCAGAAGAACTATAAAAGTATGGCCGAACTTTGAATTTCCCGATAGGCAAATGGCCGTGCTTTCATGTGTGTAGATTTTAAAGGCGCTTTCTGATACGTACTCGTTTTTCTTTGTGACACTTCCTTGTAACTCGCCAAACGAAGTGTGGCTGCCCATTTGCTCATAAGCGAAAGGGTTAAGACTGGTTGCTGCGCTGTCTGTAATGATGAAAGTGGCGGTTTGTGTTCTCCAAGCGACGCAATAAGTCATGGGGTGCCTTCTGGGACGTATTTAGAGAGTATGTGACGACAGCGTAAAATTATTCTACGGTAGGCCTTGTGATGTCCAGCAAAATTTCTTAAGTGATAAATTGAGTATTGGAGAAGTAAGGCGCGGAATGTGAAAAGTATAGTGCAGGAACTGCCACGTCGAACTTGATTTATGTCGGATGTCTAGATGGGTGCTTCCGTATAAGTTTTCTTGTAAAAGTTATGCTTTGCTTTGGAAGTAAATTGGTGACTTTCTAGGCTTCCCGAAATTTATTATGAGGCGCGATTTAGTGTCTGAGTGGCACTTCTAGACTTTTTGTAATCGCTTCCATGTTGGTTGGCTAGTACGTTGGTAATAATCAGATTGGCATCAGAACGGTTTTTCAGATGCGCAGTGAAAAGCTATAGCAATGTTTTAGTTGTCACGGTCATGGATTGTTTCGCTGCCATCGCTGTTGTATGACCGCATGCATAATTTGGGCTTGTCGTAAGTGTCGTCGCTGCTTTGAAAAGTGGAAAAATGGGGCAGATTTTTGTGCGCCAAGAAAGCTCGGGGTTGACAGCGTAAGCCGGCACGAAATCGCGTAAGGATCCCGCCAGACAACGATTAGCCATCCACCGCAAGCAAGCCCTGCGTGGTGTTCGGGTAAGTGGTTTTCTCTGTCGGAAACCAGCCTTGCTAACCTGATTCTCCAGTTACCCAGAGGAGTATCTGTTTACTCGAAACCGGGCAAGCACAGCATGCCGCCTGTGGTGCGTTTGCCAAAGCCTGAGGGCATCAGGATTTTGTGCTTCTTCATCTCTGCGAGTACCGCCAACCATCCGGTTTTACTAAAGCGCAGCTTGGTGTCGTTCCAGCTATGCATGACTTCCTCCACGATGGCTTCATCGGAAACTGGGCGGCCTTCGAGAATAAAATCGTTCCAGGCTGCATAGAGCGTCACGGTCATCTCGCAACGATCTGTATCCCAATCTCGCATTAGCTCGATCACCTTTTCAATGGTGGCGCGCTCAGTGGTCGACCAGGCGCTGTTATATGCCTGTCTATGCTGGCCTGCTTGGGAGAGTGGGCGATAGGCGTGGCCAACCGTCTCGCGGTCGATGCGCTCATACCACCGAAGGGTTTGCATCTCGCCTTCGACCTTATTCATCAACTGGCGATCGTGAGGGCCTGCGGCGTCGCGCAGGTAGGCACCTTGAATGGCGGTGAGCCTGGCCGCGTGCTCGGCGAGGTAAATCACTTTCTGCAGCTTGCGTTGGCCGAAGGTGCGTTGGCTATGCAGCCGATCAGTGACTTCTGCGGCGAGGAGGGTGCGGGCTGCTTGACGATCCGTGGCGATGGGCGCCTGCCGGACATCTTTGGCTAGCGCACCCTCGACCAAGGTGCTGGCCAGCTGTTCGTTTAACTGGCGGGTTTGCGTCAGGCGGTTTTTGAGTTGGTCGCAGAGGGCCATTAGCTGATCGACCTTGGCAACTATGCGGTGTTGTTCGGCTGCCGGGGGAAGCGGGAGCGCAGTTTCTTTAATTTTCCCTAAATTTAGGTTCGGCTGCGCCCCACCAGCCGCAAGCAAGCGAATGTCGTCATAGCTTTTAACGAAGAAGTACTTCACGTAACGTCGATGAGATTCATCTTGATCAAACAACTGAACTGCAGCACACGCCTGATTTGTGCAGGCATTTATCAAAAGTTCAGAAATCTGCCCTCGTGTTTTCCCTTGGCCATACATAGCGATGATCAATGTATACGGTGGGTAAACGGTTAGGTTTGTTTCCTTAAGCGCGAGAGAAGAAACCATCTGCTCTGTCTGATGGATAAAGTCTTGTGATGTCTCCCCGCTAGTCACCCAGTTAATCGTTGCGGGCTCAAAATACTTAGGATTTGTCCTAAGTGGTGTTGCACCCGTTCCTACTTGCGCTATTTCCTCTAGTCGAATCCACTCCCAGCCCTCAGGTAACGGAAACGATTTTTCACCCTTAACGATCTCCATCAGCGGCTTTTGCTTTTTGAGTTTGCCTTCGGCCACCAATCGCACTTTTTCGTCGGCAATGCGCTTGAGCAGTTTTATCGCCGGTTCATCGTTGGGATCTTGCGAAACTAGTTTTCCCATCACTGCCAGTTGCAGCAGTGTTTGTTTGAGGGCGTCAATGCTGGGCTCGGTGGTGAACAGGGTGTGGAAGTGTTCGGCCAAGCGCTGCCAGTTCTGCGCAAATTCCTTGGCATTGCAGGCCTGGGTCAGGCTGTCCAGAAGCGCTTGCACCACTTGGACGTGGGCGCTTTCGGCGTCGGCCTGCTGGGTTTCCAGGCGGTCGCACAGGGCCATAAGCTCATCGACTTTGGCGACGATGCGGTGTTGTTCGGCGAGTGGGGGCAGTGGAAACGGATTTGCTTCAACAAAGTCTTTGGGCAATCGTTTCTGACCTGCTGTCCCTGTCATCTTTTTTTCTCCAACAAGCAAGAACTGCGGAGATTTCAGATAGGCCAGTACGTACCTAGGATCAAGAGTTTCGGTAACAGGACGAACAACGTGCAGCTCAGTCGTACCCGCACCCAAACCACTCACGAGATTGGAAAAGACGCATGCTTTGCTGTTCTCAAAGCAAGGTGTGATTTTCGCCACACCAATATCGCCCTCGGCAAAGTGCGTGAAACCTTGCTTCACCTCACCCCACAATCGGGGCTCTTGCGCATGCTGATCATCGAAGCGTGTGCCAATAAAAGTCATAGGCACAAACGAAACTTCAAGTGAGTCTGCTGCAGCATTGCGGGGGTTAACAAATGCCACTTGCGCTAATGAACTCCACTTCCAACCTGCTGGCAATTCAAATGGCTGTGCTCCCTCGTAAATCTCGGTCAGCGGCTTTTGCTTCTTAATCTTCCCATCAGCTACCAGCCGTGCCTTTTCTTCGGCAATCCGCTTTAGCAACTCACTGGCCGGCTCTTCATTCGGATCTTGCGGCACCAACTTGCCACGCACCGCCAACTCCAGAATCAGCTCGCGCAGCTTCTTGATGCCATTGGGCGCTCCGGCCAGCAGTGGCAGGTTGTCTGTGAGTAACGCCGTCATACATCGCGCTCCAGGGCTTCGGCCAGTACCGCTTTGAGCTGGTCGCGCAGGTCGCTGATTTCGCCTTGCAGGCTGGCGTAGTTGCGCAGCAGTTCATCCGGGTCGTGGCTGATCTGCTCGCCGATATGCGGGTTTTTGCAGTCCAGATTCCAGTTGCGCGATTGTAGGTCTTCGACGCGGACCTTCCAGGCAAATTCATTCTCCACTCGTGCGGCAAAGCCGTCGGCCTCGCTGCCCCACCAAGCTTCCTCGACGGCGAACTCTTCGATACGCATGGGGCGGGTCTTGGAGTAATTCTTTACCCCGGTCGGGTACTGGTGCTCGTAGAACCACACTTGCTTGGTCGGCGTGCCCTTAGTGAAGAACAGCAGGTTGGTTTTGATGCCGGTGTAGGGGTTGAACACGCCGTTGGGCAGGCGAACGATGGTGTGCAGGTTGCACTCGGTGAGCAGCTTTTCCTTGATGCGGCTTTTGATGCCTTCGCCAAACAGAAAGCCATCGGGCAGCACTACGGCGGCGCGGCCACCGTCTTTGAGCAGTTGCATGATCAGCACCAGAAATAAGTCGGCGGTTTCCCGGGTGCGGAAGGCAGCGGGAAAGTTGGTCTCGATGCCGTCTTCTTCCATGCCGCCGAACGGCGGGTTGGCTACGATGCAGTGCACGCGTTCGCTCGGCCCCCAACTGATCAGCGGTTTGCTCAGGGTATTGTCGTGGCGGATCTGGCTGGGCACCTCGATGCCGTGCAGGATCATGTTCGTGGTGGCCAGCAGGTGCGGTAACGGCTTTTTCTCCACACCGAAAATGCTGGCCTGCAGGGTGCGTTCGTCTTCGGCGGTTTTTACATAGCGGCTGCGTTTGTGTTCTATGGCGCAGGTGAGGAAACCACCCGTGCCGCAGGCCGGGTCCATGACCTTCTCGTCCAGCTTGGGGTCGACCATGCGCACCATAAATTCGGTGACCGGGCGAGGGGTATAAAACTCGCCAGCGTTGCCGGCATTCTGCAGGTCGCGCAGCAGTTGCTCATAAAGGTTGCCGAACTCGTGGCGTTCCTGGGCTTTATTGAAGTCCACGCCTTCCTGAATCTTGTTGATCACCTGACGCAGCAACTGCCCGGACTTCATGTAGTTGTAGGCGTCTTCAAACACGCTGCGCACCACGAAGGCTGACGGCGTGTTGCTGTACTCGTGCAGGTTCTGGAGCTGAGGGAACAGGTTGTTGTCGATAAAGTCCTTCAGCCCATCACCGGTCATGCCTTCTGGGTCGGCAGCCCAGGTACGCCACCGGCAACTGTCGGGAATGGGCGAACGATAGGTATCGTCCATCAGCTCCCACTCCAGCTCGCGGTCATCGAAGATTTTCAGGAACAGCAGCCAAACCAACTGGCCAATGCGCTGGGCGTCGCCGTCTACGCCAACGTCTTTGCGCATGATGTCCTGAATGGACTTGATGGTGGAGCTAATGGACATGAAGTTCTCTCAACGCGTACCGCAAGGGGGGCGAAATTCTACAGGATAGTGGGGGCGGCTGCTTTGGCAGGTCGTCGGCAGTTGGCCGTTAGCTTGCGTAAAGTTCGTCTTCCAGCTCGTGGATAGCCTTGTTGTAGCCAGCCTTGCCACCGAAAGCCTTGACCAGCTCGATGGGCGCACCGAACTGGCTGAAAGGGTCGAGCTGGAGGATTTTGATGTCCTCAATATGCTCGATCCCGGTATCGGCGTATTTATCCAGCAACGCCTCCAGCACCTGGCGTGCTGCGCCAGAATACTTGGCGAAATAGTTTCTTTTTTTCACCTGCTCGGCTCGCTCACGCCGTGATAAGGCAGGCTGATCGAAGGCGACGTGGCAGATGAGGTCGAACGGATCGAGCGGCTTGCCCTGTTTCTTTTCCACTTCTTCGGCCAAGGCTTCCCACATCACGCCCTGGACGGCCATCTCCTCGATGATGGCTTTCTTCTGTTCGGCATCACTCCAACGCCGGAGGAAGTCATCCAGCGAGGCAAACTGCTTTTGCACACATGCGCGGGTGTAGTCGTGGAGCGATTCTGTGATCAGTCGGCCATCCGGGCCGTAATACTGCACACGCTCGGCGATGACATAAATCGGGACGTTGTCGATGACGTACTTGATGCGTTTTTTGCCCTCATCTTCGCCGGTAAAATCCAGGTCATCACCCTCGTTATCGTTGCCTGCGCTGATGCCATCTTCATCGGCAAGCGGGTCATCAGGCGGTACGGGGGAGTCATCGCCTTCTGGCGCGTAGATCACCACAGGGTCTCCATCGAAGGCCGGGTCGGCAAATAGCTCGGTGGCCTTTTTGAAGTCCATGATTGTGAACCAGTACTTGCCGTACTCCTCGTTGATGCGAGTACCTCGACCGATGATTTGCTTGAACTCGGTCATCGATTTGATGTGCTGGTCGAGCACGATCAGCTTGCAGGTCTGAGCATCGACGCCGGTAGTCATCAGCTTGCTGGTGGTGGCAATCACCGGGTAGCGCTCTTCCGGGTTGATGAAGTTATCCAGCTCGGCCTTGCCTTCCTGGTCATCGCCGGTGATACGCATGACGTATTTGCGATTCTCGGCCACACGCTCGGGGTTGAGGTTGACCAGGGCTTGGCGCATGCGCTCGGCGTGGTTGATGTCGTCGCAGAAGACGATGGTTTTCTGAAACGGATCGGTGGCCTTGAGGAGTTCGGTGACCTTCTGCGCCACCAGTTGGGTGCGCGCCTCGATAACCAGGGTGCGGTCCATATCCTTGAGGTTGTAGATGCGGTCTTCGATCAGTTCGCCGTTTTTGTCGAGCATGCCCTTGGGCGGGCGCCAGCCTTGCAGGTCTTTGTCGAAGTCAATGCGCACCACTTTGTAGGGGGCGAGAAAGCCGTCTTCGATGCCTTGCTTCAAGGTGTAGCTGTAAATCGGTTCACCGAAGTAGGTGATGCTGGATACCTCTTTGGTCTCCTTCGGTGTGGCGGTAAGGCCAACATGGGTAGCGCTGGAGAAGTAGTCGAGGATTTCACGCCAGGCGGAATCCTCGGCGGCGCTGCCACGGTGGCATTCGTCGATCACTATCAGGTCGAAGAAGTCGCGGGAGAACTGCTTGTAGATGTTCATCTCTTCATCAGTGCCGGTGACGGCTTGATAGAGCGACAGGTAGATCTCGTAGGAGGTATCAATCTGGCGTCTGGCGATTTTGGTCATCGCCTGGCCGAAGGGCTTGAAGTCGTTGTTCTTGGTCTGGTCGACCAGGATGTTGCGGTCAGCCAGAAACAGGATGCGTTTCTTCTGTTTCGATTTCCACAGTCGCCAGATGATTTGGAAAGCTGTGTAGGTCTTGCCGGTGCCCGTGGCCATAACCAGTAGGATACGGTCTTGCCCACGCGCTACAGCCTCGACGGTGCGGTTGATGGCATTCATCTGGTAGTAGCGCGGCATGCGTCCGGAGCCGTCGTCGTAGTAGGGCGCTTCGATCTTGTGTTGGGCTGTTGTATCCAGCCCCTTCCACTGGCAGTAGCGGTTCCAAAGTTCGGCAGGACTGGGGAATTGATCAAGGGTGAGTTCGGTTTCTACCTGACTGCCTGTGCCACTGCGGTCGTGAAACAGGAAACCATCGCCATTGCTGGAGAACACGAACGGTACGTCCAGCGCCTCTGCATAGCCCAGGGCTTGCTGCATACCGGAGCCAATAGAGTGCTTGTTGTCCTTTGCCTCGATCACAGCGATAGGTAGGTTGACCTGGTGGTAGAGGATGAAGTCCGCGCGGCGTGCTTCGCCACGGCTGTGAAGTTTGCCTCGGACGATAATACGGCCTTTGGTAAAGCTGACTTCCTCGCGCACCTGCTTGTGCATGTCCCATCCAGCTTGCTGAACGGCTGGGGCGATGTACTTGCTGCAGATATCCCGCTCGGAAAGCGACTTTTTGTCCATAACCCCAATTCCCTTTCAAGCCGGCCTGGTCGCTCCATTCCGGCACTGCTGATCATGCTCGATGGGCGTAAATGTACCTTGTTTGATAGTGGCACGGGGGAAGATTGGATTTCGGTGGTTAATGCCCCTCCGTACAAAATGTACATCGACCGAGGTTCATAAAGGTTTATATGTATGGTTGTGTTAAACCAGTAGAAAGCAATTTAATACGGCGAGCGTCAACAAAATAGCTTGAGATCAGGCGAAAGACACTGATTAAAGCTGACGCCAGAGCCCCGACTCGTACCTGATTCGCATGGCGGATACGTTTACCTATAAAAACTTCTGTACAGGCACGTCCCTGTGTTTTTAATCAGCAGCGGAGGACGTGTAGGCGTTTGAACCGCCAAAGTGCACTCCGGCTTGGGGAGCAATGCGATGTCCTTGCCGACAACAGGCGCCGCCACTTTCACCTTGGCATCAGACAACGTAACGCACAGATGCGCGTAGTTACCGATCTCCTTCAGACTGACATTTCTGTAGCGGCCAGGGCAAATCAACAATATGTCCCCGAAGCGAAACTGACGGAATGCCCTCACGCTGTACAGGCCATTGGGCCCTCCATAAGCCTCCAGCTGCCAGAGGTGTTTTTTAAAGATCTCCTGTGGGTAGTCCTTTTCGTCCAAAACATAGCTCAGCTCGGTATTGTCCCTGATCTTAATCAGGTTGCCAGCCGAATATACCCACACATCTAAGATGGCAGGAAGTAAAACGGCATTGGCAAAAACGCATACCAGCAGAGCAAGAGCCGCTCGACCAGTGCGTTGGAGCACGGTGCCTTCCGATAAATAGAAAAACATAACAGGAGCTAGGTAAAGACACATGATCAACAAGCAAACGCCGATCGCTCCACGCGCTTCCCAGCCGTTCTCTCCGCCGCGCCAAGCCATGATGCCCAGTTGAGCCGGAAACACTCCGCTCATTGAGGTAAAAGCGAGCAATACACCGAGCCAGCCAAGTCTGGCGGTACAATAGACTTTTCTATGCCAAGGTTTACGAGGCCCAGGTGACAGCTCAAGTACCTTTCTCTTGAGTGACGCTTCGCTGCTGAGGACATGCCACGCGGCCCAAGCGGCAGCGAATGCCACAAATATGAAAAAGTACCCATGAGCAAAGGTTATATCAAAGGTTGATCCCAGTAGGTTAAGCGAGAGGAGTCCATACCCTACACCGACAATAAGACTAAATCGAAAGGCGAGCGTTTTTTCCAACTCCCTCCCAGGCGAACATTGCGTAATACACATCATGAAGGCTAGCGACGGCACTGATACGATTAGCAGCAGCGAAGCTAGAACGAGTAAAGCAAAAAACAACCAAGCTACGAGGTTTGATGGGTTTCCCAGAGAGCTCAGAATCAATTCTGGGTGATGGATAAGCCACAAATACTTGGTTAGAAGTGAAATTGAAATTAATGTCGCTGCGAGGGGAAACCACCATTTGATATCAGCAAGCAGTCCAGACAGCGCTTGCCGGTAGCTAGTAGGCCCCGATGTCTCAGTTGGCGTTTCGGGTGGGGGGGACGCGGTGGGGACATCGGTCATCTGATAGCGCTCCTTCCTTGAAGTCGCATGCCATTTGGTCGATCTGGCATTGTGAGGTGCGCAATTCTAATGAAACCGGAGTTCTTGTCAAAACTCAGTATCAGGCCTGTAGGCTTGAGTTTTGACTTGCATGACTTCTCTTTCTCCGCGTGACCTGGGGCAAATTGATAACGGCCCGGATTCTATAAGCGAACGCGAGGTGTGTCAGGGCTGATATTTTTGTGGCTTTGTGTTCAGTCGGCAGGACGCCGGGGGGGGGGGGGGCTGAAAAGCCGCTGAACCTTGCGAGAATCCACATCAGTCCACAACAACCGTCAAACTTATCATTCTACAGATGCAGAAAAACCCGCACTGGGCGGGCTTCTCTGGTGTTTTAATTGGTGGAGCCGGGGGGATTTGAACCCCCGTCCGCCAGTACTCCGCTGTCGGTACTACATGCGTAGCCGTGTCTATTAAGTTAACCCTCAGCGACCCGACGGGCAGGGTGCTTTGGGCGAGTTGTGTAAGTTTTAGCCGCTTCGTCCACAACGTACTGCACGGCGATTCTGTTCTATATGACAATCATTTTGGGTTTACAGACATCCCCTGATGATTGCTGGACCCGAAGGTACCAGGAGGGAAGGGCTAAGGCTGCTTACGCAGCGAGAGCGTATTCCCCGTAGGTTTCGTCATTGGCAACTATAGAAAGTTGCAACAGTGGATTTACGAGTTCTGTTACCAACTCGGCATGCACCTAAAGTTTCGCGACCGGCGTCGAATCCTAAACGGCCCCGTGCTTGTAACTCGTTGTTTCTTAGTGAGTGACAAGCCTGTGCAGTGTACGCCAAACGGTCACAGAAGGCCAACCCGAAGGTTGGCCATGAGCGTCGGGGTGTTACTGATTGGCGCCTTTGTCGCTGTTCTGTAGGTCTTGCAGGGCTTTGGACGTGATCTCTATGCACCTCTTGTCATCACCTGCTGCTTGGGCGGCTTTGGCTTGAGACACGGCGGTGTCGATTTCGCCGCTTTTGCCAGTGGTGTCGGTGGCGAGCAGGGCTTTGCCGTTGTTGATTTTGTCGAGATTAATCTGACAAAGCTGGTCGGTTTTTCCGGCGGCAAACGCCGGTGAGGCCAGCATCGCAGCGGTAATGAACACGCCAGCAAGAGCGGAATGCTTCATAAGGGTATCTCCTTGCGAAAAAGGGCTCGACGCTGCTGGCGTTCAAGGGCTGCCAGCGACATCACTGATGAGCCTCGATCGCCGAGGCCTATGCAGATGACTACGCCGCTGCGCTGGGGTTCTGTTTTTATGCAGGATTAGTGCGCCCTCGGTCGGGTTACGCGGTCCACGAGGTAGACCAGCCCGTGGTAATCGATGCCGCCATGCTGGCTCAGGCCGATCTCGCAGGTGCGGCTGGTGGAGATGCCTTCGCTGCAATATTGCACGGCGTCTTTCAGCGAGCGCAGGGAGTGGGCGTTGAGTTCCGGGGTGGTGAAGCCTTTGTCGCCGGCAAAACCACAGCAGTGGATGCCTTCCGGGATCACCACGGTTTTCGCGCAGCGGCGGGCCAGGTCGATCAGGGCCTGGCTTTCCCCGAGGTGCTGGGTGCTGCAAGTGACGTGTACGGCGATCGGTGCTTCCTGCGGTGTGAAGTCGAGGCGGTCCATCAGGTGCGTGCGGATAAATCGTACCGGGTCGTACAGGTCCAGGCGTGTTTCGCCCAGGTCTTGCACCAGGCGCAGGGTGCAGGGGCTGGTGTCGCAGTAGATCGGGTCGAGGCCGCCGCGGCTGGCGTGGAGCAAGGCGCCGATCAGTTCCTGGCGCTTGTGTTCGGCCTGTTCGGCATAGCCCTTGGAGGCGAAAGGCTGGCCGCAGCACAGGTTGTCCTGGTTGTCGGGGAAGACGACTTGGTAGCCGGCTTTTTCCAGCAGGCCGCGGGTTTTGTCGTACAGCGACGTTTGCTCTTTATCGCCAGCCGCCGGGCCCATGGCGCGTGAGACGCATGCCGCGAGGTAGACCACGCGTGGCCGCTCATCGGTCACTGCCGGGCTGAAGCGAATGGCTTTTTCCGGTTGCGGCATGGCGTTGGTCCATTGTGGGATTTGTCCCTTGGACAACTTGCTCACTGTGGCCGACAACTTGGCCAGGCGCGGCGCGCCCAACAGCATGCGTGCGCCGTTGGCGACGTGCAGGGTAAAGCGCGCGCCTTGCAGCGCGGTGGCGAAGTGGGTGGCCAACCATTCGGCGGTTTTCGTATGGTCGGCGTCGCGGGCCCGGAGTTTTTTCACCAAGTCGCCGGTGTTGATTCCCACAGGGCAGCGCTGGGCGCATAACCCGGTGGCGGCGCAGGTGTCGATGCCCTGGTAGTGGTAGGCCGTTTCCAGTTCAGTGGTGTCGATGCCGGCGCGTTTCTTCGCCTGGATATCGCGCCAGATCACGATGCGCTGGCGCGGGCTCAAGGTCAGGCCTTTCGACGGGCATACCGGCTCGCAGAAACCGCACTCGATACACTTATCCACAAGCTCGTCGGCGGCAGGCAGCGGCTTGAGGTGTTTAAGGTGGATCTGCGGATCTTCGCTGAGCACCACGTCCGGGTTGAGAATACCGTTGGGGTCGAGCAGGCGTTTGAGTTGCCACATCAGTTGATAGGCGTCGCTGCCCCATTCCAGCTCGACGAACGGCGCCATGTTGCGGCCGGTGCCATGCTCGGCTTTCAGTGAGCCGCCAAACTCTACGGCCACCAGTTGGGCGACGTCGTCCATGAACGCTTGGTAGCGTGCGACTTCTTCGCTGCTGTTGAAGCCTTGGGTGAACACAAAGTGCAGATTGCCTTCCAGAGCGTGTCCGAAAAGGATGGCTTCGTCGTAGTGGTGTTTGTCGAACAGCTCGATCAAACGGTTAACGCCGATGGCCAACTGCTCGACCGGGAACGTCACGTCTTCGATGATCACCGTAGTGCCGGTTTTGCGCACGGCGCCGACGGCGGGGAAGGTGTCTTTGCGGATCGCCCACAGGCGGGCGTTTTCCACCGGGTCTTCGGTGAAGTCGACCTGTTTTTCCACTGGGAACGCCGCCAGGGACGCCATGATCAGCGCCAGTTGCTCCTGGAGCAAAGAGGGCGATGCCGCACGGGATTCGATCAACAGTGCGCAGGCATTTTCCGATAGATGTTGTACGAAGGCGGGCATGCCGGGTTTGTCCTGCACCGAACGCATGCTGCGTCGGTCGAGCAGCTCAACCGCTGAGACCGGTTGGGTTTTCAGGACGGTCACCGCATTGCAGCAGGTCTCGACATCGGGGAATACGATCAGCGCCGAGGCTTTGTTCGGGTGGTCGATGACGGTGTCGTAAGTCACTGCGCTGATAAAGCCCAGGGTGCCTTCGGAGCCCACCAGCAGGTGGCTGAGGATATCCAGCGGCTCATCGAAATCCACCAGGGCGTTGAGTGACAGGCCGGTGGTATTTTTCAGACGGTATTTGTGGCGGATTTTGGCGGCCAGTTCAGCGTTTGCCCGCGTCTCCCGCCCGAGTGTGGCCAGGCGTTCAAGCAGCGCGCCGTGCTGCTGACGAAATGCCGCGACGCTGGCGGCATCTTCGGTGTCCAGGCGGCTGCCGTCGGCCAGCACCAGGCGAATCCCGGCCAGGGTGTGGTAGGTGTTTTGCGCCGTACCGCAGCACATGCCGCTGGCATTGTTGGCGACGATGCCGCCGATTTTGCAGGCGTTGATCGACGCCGGATCCGGCCCGATCTTGCGCCCGAATGGCGCCAGCCAGGCGTTGGCCTGGGCGCCGATCACGCCGGGTTGCAGGCGGATCTGCGTGCCTTGCCCACGAATTTCGCGGCCGTTCCAGTTGTCCCCCAGTACGATCAGCACCGAATCGCTGATGGCCTGCCCGGACAAGCTGGTGCCCGCTGCGCGGAAGGTCACCGGAACATGATCGCGCTGGGCCAGTTTCAGCAGCGCCACGACTTCGTCTTCCGACTCGACGCGAATCACCAGCTGTGGGATCAGTCGGTAAAAGCTGGCGTCTGTGCCAAATGCCAAGGTGGAAAGTGGGTCGTCGAAGCGACGAATTTTCGGGATCAGCTGTGCGACGTCAGCAAGGAAAGCGGCAGGCAGACTCATTGGTCCTCCAGGATCAGCACCACCAGGTCCTTCGGACCGTGGGCGCCATAAGCCAGAACTTGTTCGATGTCAGCGGTCTTCGACGGGCCGGACACCAGCAGGGCATTGGTGGGCATGCCTTGGGCCCAGGCGAATTGCTGCTGGACCTGATAAAAGTTGTCGTAAATCTCGCTGGCCTTGAGCAGTGCAAAGTGTACCGGCGGCACCAGGCTCATCAGTCGCGGTTCTTCCCGCGTGGGCCACAGAATCAGGCTGCCGGTGGCGGCGATGGCGCCGAGGGTCGTGGTCAGGCTGGCCGGTGTGTCATTAAACAGCTCGGCTTTCCATTCTTCCACAGGGCGGTCGTAGGCTTTGAGCTGCGGCAATTGCGGATGGTTCGACCAGTGTTCGGCGATGCGCCGCCCATGCTCGGTTGTCGGCGCGATGAGCAGGCTGGGCAGCTCGCGTTTTTGCAGCAGCTGCGCGAGTAAAGCTGGCCATTCGGCGCCGCGGGTCAGGTGGATCTCGGTATGCACCGCCTCCATCAGCTTGCGCAATTGTGCGATGCGCTGCTCTGGCGGGTAGGTGTAGATCTGTGTGACCAGGGTCTCATCGAAGTTGTCGGGCACTGGTGTTGTGCCCGTCAGGCTGTGGCGCAATTTGCCGAGGATATTTTGCTTTGCGCTCATCAACGCGCTCCCTGTTTGGCCAAATGCTCGCGTGCCAGGTCATGCAGCGAACGGGCAGCGGGTTTAGGCGCGCTATGGTTTTGCGTCCATGGCCCGACGTTGTTCGGTACGAGGGCGCGCAGGCGCGTGGCGGCGAATGTGAACAGGCGGTACAGCGTCGGTGAGCTGTGGAGCTTGGCCCAGGCGTTCCAGATGAACCGCTCCTGGCGCGAATACTTGCTGCCTTGGCCGCGCATCACGGGGTGTGGGCTATCCGGCGCTTTTACGTTCTCTTCCCGCAGACGGCGCAGCAAGGCCGGGATCGGAATTTTTACCGGACACACTTCTCCACAAGCACCGCACAACGAAGACGCACTGGGATGGTCCGGTACTTTTGCCAGGCCGACCATATGCGGTGTGATGATTTTTCCGATAGGGCCGGGGTAGACCTCGCCGTAGGTATGGCCACCGATTCGGGTATACACCGGGCAATGATTCATACAGGCGCCGCAGCGAATGCAGTTGAGCGTCTGACGCAATTCGCTGTCGGCAAACGCCTGGCTGCGTCCGTTGTCCAGCAGCACCAGGTGGACTTCTTCGGGGCCGTCGAGCTCATCGGCCTTGCGCGGGCCGGAGATCATATTGACGTAGGTGGTGATCGGCTGGCCGAGCGCGGAGCGGGTCAGCAGCGACAGTAACGGCACCACGTCGCGCAGGTTTTCCACGACCTTCTCGATGCCGGTCACGGCGATATGCACGGGTGGCACCGTGGTCGACATACGCCCGTTGCCTTCGTTTTCCACCAGCAGCAGCGTGCCGGTTTCGGCCACGGCGAAGTTGACGCCGGAGACGCCGATATCCGCTTCGAAGAACTTTTCCCGCAGCACGCGGCGACCAATCTGAATCAACTGGTCGACATCCTTGGTGTACTCCACGCCGAGTTTTTCGTGGAACAGCGACGCGACCTGGCTGGCGTTCTTGTGGATCGCCGGCATGATGATGTGGGACGGCTTCTCATGGTCGAGTTGAACAATAAACTCACCCATATCCGACTCAAGGCATTCGATGCCTTGGGCGGCGAGTACGTGGTTCATCTCCATCTCTTCGCTGACCATGGATTTGCCTTTGATCACCTGCGTGGCTTCGCGCCGGCGGATGATCGACAGCACGATCGCATTGGCCTCTTCAACCGTTTCTGCCCAATGCACGGTCACGCCGTTTCGGGTCAGGTTGGCTTCCAGTTGTTCGAGCAGGTCGGGCAGCTTCGACAGGGCGCGGGCGCGCACCGCGTTACCGAGGGCGCGCAGGTGTTCGCGTTCGTGGGCGTCGCTGAAAGACGCCGCCCGTTTGCTCATCAGGGAATCCATGGCATTGCGAAAGTTGTTTCGCAGTTGCGCGTCGCCCAGTGCCTGGTGGGCGCGGGTGCGGAAGTCTTCCGACACCTCGACGGTGGGAATCAGCGCGGCGTTCATCGTTCACCCCCGGTGCGTTGCCAGAGAAAGCTGGCCAGGTGTTGCCCGCGTAAGGCCGCCTGTTGTTTCTCCAGAGCGCCATTGATGTTCATCAGGCAACCGCAATCAGCACTCAGTACTTGATGGGCGCCGGAGTCCTGCAAGGCTCGGGTCTTGTCGGCCACCATTGCGCCGGAAATGTCTGGCATACGCACGCTGAACGTCCCACCAAAGCCACAGCATTCGCTTTCGTGGCTGTGGTCGACGCGTTCGACATTGCGCAATTGGGCCAGCAGTTCGCGGCCGTGAAGGTGGGTGTTCATTTCCCGACGCGCGGAGCACGACGTGTGCAGGGCGACCTTGACCGGCGCCCCGCTGTCGTTGAGTTGCACCTTGCACACGAACAACAGGAACTCCGCCAACTCATAAGTCCGGGCCGCGAGGGCCTGTACTTGTTTGAGGGTGTCGGGTTCGTCCTTGAAGAGGTCGGCGTAGTGCTCACGTAACATGCCGGCACAGGAGCCGGATGGCACCACCACCGGGTAGTCACCGGCGAACAGCGCCAGTTGCGCGCGTGCCACTTGTCGGGCCTGGTCGGTATAGCCCGAGGTGTAGGCCGGTTGCCCGCAGCAGCTTTGCCCTTGGGGATAATCCACGCAGATCCCTTCGCGTTCCAGCAGGTGGATCGCGTCCATGCCGGCTTCGGGATAAAACAGATCGACCACGCAGGTGCCGAACAGGTAGACCTTCTGCGGTTTTTCGTGGGGGTATTCGCGTGGCTCGGCCAGAGGCGGCGCGACACGGGTGGCATTCGGCACGGCGTTGTAAAAAAGCTCGCTCATCAGGCGCGTTCTCCGGGTGGTCCCGGTTGTCCGTCCGTCAGGGCCGCAGCGTGTTCAGCGGCCCGGCAGAGGGGTTGTGGAGAGCTGACGCCGAAATCGCGGTTCGGCGTCGGTTATTGCGTGATTACCTGTGGTCTCAATGCACCAGCATGCCGGTGAACCAGTAGGCCTGGGCCAGTGTGATCAGCCCGACGATGGTGGCGAAAAACAGGCTGTGCTTGAGGGTGAAGCGGAACAGGTCGGATTCCTTGCCGACCAGGCCGGTAGCGGCGCAAGCCACAGCGATCGATTGCGGCGAAATCATCTTGCCGGTCACGCCGCCGCTGGTGTTTGCCGCGACCAGCAGGACGTCGTTGACACCGATCTGGTGGGCGGTGGTGGCTTGCAACGAGCTGAACAGGGCGTTGGACGAGGTGTCGGAGCCTGTCAGGAAAACCCCCAGCCAGCCGAGGAACGGCGAGAAGAACGGGAAGGCTGCGCCAGTGCCGGCCAGGACCAATGCCATGGTCGAGGACATGCCCGAGTAGTTGGTGACGAACGCGAACGCCAGCACCATGCCGATGGACAGGATCGGCCAGCGCAGTTCGTAGAAGGTCTCTTTTAAAGTGGTAAGACCAGTTTTGATGTCGATCTTCAATACCAGCATCGAGATCAGCGCGGAAAAGAAAATCGCAGTGCCGGTCGCTGAAATCGGGTCCAGTTTGAATACCGCGGGGATGGCCGTCGGGTTGGTCACGATAGGCGCAACCTTGACCACCAGTTGGTCCAGGTGCGGGATCGCAAAGTTGAACACCCAGCTGTACATCGAGCCGCCTGCGGCGAACATCGCCTTGAAGGGCTTGAGGGTCCAGATGGTCACCAGCACCGTCAGGATCAGGAACGGCGACCAGGCTTTGAAGATTCGCCCCAGGCTGTAGGGCGAAGCGACAGTGCTGCGTGGCAGGCCGAAGCCGCCGGCGCTGGCGGTGATCGTTGCGCTGGAGGTCGCACCGGCAATCTGCGCGCCGGCGGTGCGCTTGGGTTGCCAGATTTTCAGGAACAGAGTCAAGGAAACCAGGCTGGCCAGGGCCGAGGTGATGTCCGGCAGTTCCGGGCCGATGAAGTTGGAGGTGAAGTATTGGGTGATGGCAAAGCTCAAGCCTGCCACCAAGGCGGCCGGCCAGGTTTCGCGCACGCCGCGCAGGCCGTCCATCATGAACACCAGCCAGAACGGAACGAACAGCGACAGCAGTGGCAATTGGCGACCAGTCATGGCGCCGATCTTGAACGCGTCGATGCCGGTCACTTGCCCGGCGACGATGATCGGAATCCCGAGGGCACCGAAAGCGACGGGCGCGGTGTTGGCGATCAGGCACAGGCCGGCGGCGTACAGCGGGTTGAAGCCCAGGCCGACCAGCAGCGCGGCGGTAATCGCCACGGGAGCACCAAAGCCGGCGGCACCTTCCAGGAAGGCGCCGAAGCAGAAGCCGATCAGCAGGACCTGCAGGCGTTGGTCGTCGGTGATCGACAGTACCGAGCTGCGGATGATCTCGAACTGGCCGCTCTTGACTGTCAGTTTGTAGAGAAATACCGCAGCGACGATGATCCAGGCGATGGGCCACAGGCCGTAGGCAAAGCCATAGCCGGCAGCGGCCAGTGCCATGTCCACCGGCATCTGGAAGGCAAAGATCGCCACCAGGATCGACAGCGCCAGCGTGATGCTGCCGGCGACGTGGCCTTTAAGGCGAAACACGGCCAGAGCCAGGAAGAAAAATACGATTGGAATAACGGCGGCCAGTGCGGACAGGCCGAGGCTGCCGAGCGGGCTGTAGAGCTGTTGCCAGGTTTGCATATGGGGTGGCCCCTAATTGTTGTTGGTCAGGCACATTTTAGTCGGCTTGGATAATTGGTAATACCAATTTACAGCCGCTGTTGGCTAGAGTAAAAGCCTAGGCAGGGATGTGTCAATTTGCCGCCTGCGAAACTTTGGTCTTAAGCGGGAGGGCGGGCGCTCTGATCGCATCAATCGAAGATGTTCTGATGGGTGCTGCAAACGTTGCGATAGGCCAGAATAGAGGCCCCGGCGAGTGGTCGGGATCGTGGAGAGAGAGTTATGGGGTTTGATCAGGTGCGTCAGCGCCGTTTGTCTGACGATATTGTCGAGCAGCTTGAGGGCATGATCCTTGAGGGCACGCTGAAATCGGGCGAGCGCTTGCCGGCCGAGCGCGCGTTGGCTGAAAAGTTCGGCGTTTCGCGCCCCTCGCTGCGTGAGGCGATCCAGAAACTGGCGGCCAAGGGGTTGCTGGTCAGTCGCCAGGGCGGTGGCAATTATGTGTCTGATTCGTTGGGCTCGACGTTCAGCGATCCGTTGTTGCACCTGCTGGAAAACAATCCCGAGGCTCAGCGTGATTTGCTGGAGTTTCGCCAAACCCTCGAAGCGTCCTGTGCCTATTACGCGGCATTGCGCGCTACCGAAGTCGACCGTGAGCGGCTGACGGCAGCCTTTGAAGCGCTACAGGATTGTTACGCGCGCGACGATAAGGTCAGCCGCGCAGAGGAGGGCGCCGCGGATGCGCGGTTTCACTTGGCCATTGCCGAGGCCAGCCACAATGCTGTGCTGTTGCACACCATCCGCGGGTTGTTCGACCTGCTCAAGCGGAACGTGGTGACCAACATTGGCGGCATGTACCAGCAGCGCACGGAAACCCGCGATATGCTGATCAGTCAGCACCGGGATTTGTACCTGGCAATCATCGAGGGGCGGGCCGAGCAAGCGCGGGAAGTCTCAACACGTCACCTGTTGTATGTGCAGGAGGTGTTGGAGGAGGTACGTCAGGAAGTTCAGCGCGTGGCCCGGGCGGCGCGGCGCAAGGGCATGTAGCCAGGGGCGAAGCGCCCTAGGCTACAGCGGCACAAGGATTATTCTTCCTTGCCCTTGTTGCGCACGGCGCGATGCAGTTCACGGTCGGAATCGCGCTCGCGCTCGGTGTCACGCTTGTCGTATTCCTTCTTGCCTTTGCCCAGTGCGATCTCGCACTTGACCAGATGCTTGCTCCAATACCAGGACAGGCAGACGCAGGCATAGCCTTTCTGCTGTACGGCGGCGGCGAGCTTGTCCAGTTCGCGGGCATTGAGCAGCAGCTTGCGCGTGCGTACCGGGTCGGCAATCACGTGCGTGCTCGCGGTGGTCAGCGGGGTGATATGACTGCCGAGCAGCCATGCCTCGCCATCCTTGAGCAGCACATAGCTGTCGACCAGTTGCAGCTTGCTGGCACGCAGACTTTTTACTTCCCAGCCGGCCAGGACCAGACCAGCCTCGAACCGATGTTCGATGAAGTAATCGTGTCGCGCTTTTTTATTCTGCGCGATGGTCCCTGTGGGGTGTTTCTTTTGTTTAGCCATAGGGGCGGCATTATAGGGCGTTGCGAGCGTGTCGGCTACGGTCAACCTGCGTGCTTGAGCGTGTTGGACGAATCCCGGACAATACCGGCAGTTCTTTGGTTTTTTTCTCTCGCGGATCGGGTTGTTCTTTCGCGATGTTTGCCGCTCAGCTGTGGAAATAACGCTCACATGACGACGCATATTCAACGTTCGGCCCTGCTGCCCTATCCGGCCCAGGTGCTTTATGACCTGGTCAACGACGTGGCGCGTTACCCGGAATTCCTGCCTTGGTGCTCGACCGCCGAGGTGCTGGAAGGCAGTGATGAGCACATGGTTGCCAGTGTCGGGGTGGCCAAGGGGGGGCTCAGCCAGCACTTTGTGACACGCAATGTCCTGGTGCCGGGCAAGTCCATTGAAATGAATCTGCAGGAAGGGCCGTTTACTCAATTGCATGGTGTCTGGGTGTTCAAGGCGTTGACCGAGAAAGCCTGCAAGATCAGCCTGGATCTGTCCTTCGATTATGCGGGGCCCATTGTGCGGGCGACGTTGGGGCCTTTGTTCAATCAGGCGGCCAATACCCTGGTCGACGCATTCTGTCAGCGAGCCAAGCAACTGCATGGTTGAGATTGAAGTGGTGTATGCCGGCGTGGATCGCCAGGTGTTGGTGGCGGTCGCGGTGCCAGCGGGGACGAGCCTGCGGGCTGCGGTGCAGGCGTCGGGGATTGCTACGCACTTTCCTGAGGTGAACCTTGCTGATTGCCCGTTGGGGGTATTCGGTAAGGCAGTGCTCGACCCCGATACCTGCACCGTGCAGTCAGGTGATCGTATCGAGATCTACCGCCCGCTGCTGGCCGACCCCAAAGAAGTGCGGCGGCTGCGAGCGGCCAAGGCGGCGTTGGTCAAGCAACAGCGTTCATAGGCCGGCGAATCTGCAGGCAACAAAAAGCCCGGCATGCCGGGCTTTTTATCGAGCGCCGCAAACTTACTGCGGGCTGGTGTCCAGAGGCTGTGGCGTCGGGACTGGAACTGTTTGTACGCGGTCGACGTCTTTCTGGATCTTGTCGAGCAATGAGCCAGGCTTGGCCGGTACTTCGGATTTCGGCTTCTCGGCTTCCTGCGCAGGCGCAGTCACGTTGGTGCCGTTATCCTTGCCCAGCAAGGCTTCATCGCGGCTTACGCCGGGCATGAAATCGCCGGACAGGCTGACCAGTTGATCATTGCCATTGAAGATGACGCTGACGCGCTCCTGTTGGCGTTCACCGCCCCCAGGCTGGATGCTGTAGAGATAATCCCAGCGATCGGCGTGGAAAGTGTCAGTCAGCAGGGGGTTGCCCATAATAAACCGTACTTGCCGTCGGGTCATTCCCGGGCGTAACTGGTCTATCATGTCCTGCGTGACGACATTGCCCTGCTGGATGTCGATTTTGTAAACCCCGGGGAATGAACAACCGGCGAGTGCGAGCAGTCCCACAAAGGTGAAACTGGTTAGCAAGAGCTTGGTGTTTTGCATCGGTGGGCGACTTCCACTATCTTGGCTGGGACAACGTAAACGCCGATCATACCCGTATTAAGAGAAGCTGCGAAGCAGCATCCGCGAGAAAGCTAACCATGGTTGAAAATAGCGAACTACGCAAAGCCGGTCTTAAAGTGACTCTGCCACGCGTCAAGATTCTACAAATGCTCGATTCTGCTGAGCAGCGCCACATGAGTGCCGAGGATGTTTACAAGGCGCTGATGGAGTCCAATGAGGACGTTGGCCTGGCCACGGTTTACCGCGTGCTGACCCAGTTTGAAGCCGCGGGGCTGGTGGTTCGTCATAATTTCGACGGCGGTCACGCAGTGTTCGAATTGGCTGATGGTGGTCATCACGACCACATGGTCGACGTGGACACTGGTGAGGTTATCGAATTCACCAACCCGGAAATCGAGCGGCTGCAGAAGGCAATTGCCGAGGAGCATGGCTACGATCTGTCGGACCATAATTTGGTTCTTTACGTACGTAAGAAAAAGTAAAAATCGACGCAGATTCGCTCTGCGGAACGATTGAAGGCGACCCCTGGGTCGCCTTCGTGCTTTCTACAAGAGAGAAAATTGCCGGTTCGGTCAGGCCTTCGCCGCCACCACCATTTTTTTCGCGTGGGCCAGGGACTCCTTGGTCAGGTCGATGCCGCCGAGCATGCGCGCGACTTCCTCCACGCGTTCCGACTTGTTCAGCTTGGACACCGCCGTGTGCGTCGCATCGCTGCCCCGCACTTTGTGTACAAACAAATGCTGATGCCCTTGGGCGGCTACTTGCGGTAAGTGGGTAACCGTCAGCACCTGGCCGCGATCCCCCAGGCGACGCAGCAGTTGGCCGACAATTTCTGCGGTCGGGCCACCAATGCCAACGTCTACCTCGTCAAAGACCAGCGTCGGAACCCGTGAGGTTTGGGCGGTGATCACCTGAATCGCCAGGCTGATCCGCGATAGTTCGCCCCCGGAGGCGACTTTTGCCAGCGCTTTGAGCGGCTGCCCTGGGTTGGCGCTGACCAGCAGTTCTACCTGTTCCAGGCCGTGGGGCTGCAGTTCGGCGCTGGTATTGCTGTGCAGTTCGATGGTGAAGCGGCCGCCGGGCATGCCGAGGCGCTGGATTTCCTGCTCGACCGCGCTGGCCAGGCTCGTGGCGGCTTGATGGCGCAGATCGCTCAGTTCGCGGGCCTTCTCTTGGTAATGGCGGGCGAAAGAAGCCAGTTCGTCGCCCAGGCGCTCAATGGACTCGTCATTCGCGTTCAGGGTTTCGATTTCATCCAGCAGCTTCTGCTGCATCGTTGCCACTTCAGTCGGCTGGATCCGATGTTTGCGCGCCAGGGTGTAGATGGTGTCCAGGCGTTCTTCTATTTCCTGCAGGCGTGCCGGGTCGGCGTCGAAGTGATCGAGGAAACGGTTCAGTTCGCCTACGGCTTCTTCTACCTGGATTTGCGCACTGGTCAGCAAGGTCGTGGCTTCATTCAGCGAGCCGGACGCATTGTTCACGCTGGACAGCCGATTGAGGCTGACGGTCAGTGCATTGAGCACATTGCCCGAGTCGCTCTCGCTGCATTGCTCCACCACCTGGCGACAAATACCCAGCAGGGTTTCGGCGTTGGTGAGGTTCTTGTGTTCCTGCTCAAGCTGTTCCAGCTCGCTTTCGCCGAGGCCAAGGCTTTCGAGCTCTTCGAGTTGATAGCTGAGCAATTGGTGGCGTGCGCGTTGCTCGTCGCCGGAATTGGAGAGGCGCTCCAGTTCCAGGCGGGTCTGGCGCCAACGTTGGGCGGCGAGCTGGACCTGGCGGGCGAGGTCGGTGGCGCCGGCGTATTCATCGAGCAGGCGGCGATGGGTATCGGTTTTGAGCAGGGATTGGTGTTCGTGCTGGCTGTGGATATCGATCAGCAGCTCGCCCAGGGCCTTCAAGTCACCCAGCGGGCAGGGCGTGCCGTTGATGTAGCCACGGGAGCGGCCTTCGGCGGTGATGACCCGGCGCAGGATGCACGGCCCTTCATTATTAAGGTCGCGCTCGGCAAGCCAGGCTTCGGCTTCGGGGATGTCCGCCAGATCGAAGGTCGCCAGGATGTCGGCCTTGTCTGCGCCGGGGCGTACCACGCCACTGTCGGCGCGGTCGCCCAGGGTCAGGCCGAGGGCGTCGAGCATGATCGACTTGCCGGCGCCGGTTTCGCCTGTGATTACGCTCATCCCGCGATCCAGTTCGAGATCCAGATGTTCAACGATGGCGTAGTTATGTACGGACAGGTGCACGAGCATGACGGCCGCTCCCAGGCTTTAGGTCTGGTTATTTATACAGTGTTTTGTTCCGGGCTGACAATCCTGGCGCTTAGCTCGATTTGCTTGCTTCGATGTTTTTTTTAGTGCGAAGAGGAATGAATGGGTCGGAATTGATCTGGATCAGATGAAAGACTTTTGGTGACGCCCGCACCCTTGAACCTGGAAATTGTGGCCCCATATACCGGAACAGAAGCGCGAGTTGAGTTCGCGCATGATTTTGAAAGGAGAAATCTATGGCTGACGAACAGACGCAGGATACGCAAACTCCAGACGCCAATTCGGCTGCCGGTGATGAGCTGGCGACTCGTGTGCAAGTGCTCGAAGAGCAATTGGCCGCTGCGCAGGATCAATCTTTGCGTGTTGCCGCCGATCTGCAGAACGTCCGCCGCCGTGCCGAGCAGGATGTAGAAAAGGCCCACAAGTTCGCGCTGGAAAAATTCGCCGGTGATCTGTTGCCGATCATCGACAGCCTGGAGCGCGGCCTTGAGTTGTCCAACCCGGACGACGAAAACATCCGCCCGATGCGTGAAGGTATCGAGCTGACCCTGAAAATGTTCCAGGACACCCTGAAGCGTTATCAGTTGGAGGCTGTCGATCCGCAAGGCGGCGAGCCGTTCAACGCCGAGCATCACCAGGCCATGGCGATGCAGGAAAGTCATGACCTTGAGCCAAACAGCGTGTTGAAAGTATTCCAGAAGGGATACCAGCTCAACGGTCGCCTGCTGCGTCCGGCAATGGTCGTGGTCAGCAAGGCGCCTGCACCGGTTTCACCTTCGATTGATGAGCAGGCTTGAAATACGCCGCAAGGCCCCCATTTATAAGTCAAGCGTTTAAGTGCTACCGCAGTTAGCCACCACTGCTGCGGCATCCAAATTCAAGTTTCGGGAGAGTAAATCATGGGCAAAATTATCGGTATCGACCTGGGGACCACCAACTCCTGCGTCTCCGTGCTGGAAAACGGCGTTGCAAAAGTCATCGAAAACGCCGAAGGCGCGCGTACTACGCCGTCGATCATTGCTTACGCCAACGACGGCGAAATCCTCGTCGGTCAGTCGGCCAAGCGTCAGGCGGTGACCAACCCGCACAACACCCTGTACGCGGTGAAGCGTCTGATCGGGCGTAAGTTCGAGGAAGAAGTCGTACAGAAAGACATCAAGATGGTCCCTTACAAAATCGCCAAGGCTGACAACGGTGACGCCTGGGTTGAAGTGAACGGCCAGAAAATGTCGCCGCCACAGATCTCGGCTGAAATCTTGAAAAAGATGAAGAAAACCGCCGAAGACTACCTCGGTGAAGCGGTGACTGAAGCGGTGATCACCGTTCCGGCCTACTTCAACGACAGCCAGCGCCAGGCGACCAAAGACGCCGGCCGCATCGCGGGCCTGGACGTAAAACGTATCATCAACGAACCAACCGCAGCCGCTCTGGCCTACGGCATGGACAAAGCCAAGGGCGACCACACGGTCATCGTTTATGACCTGGGTGGCGGTACCTTCGACGTGTCCGTGATCGAAATCGCGGAAGTTGACGGCGAGCACCAGTTCGAAGTGTTGGCCACCAACGGCGACACCTTCCTGGGTGGTGAAGACTTCGACATCCGTCTGATCGACTACCTCGTTGACGAGTTCAAGAAAGAAAGCGGCATGAACCTCAAGGGTGACCCGCTGGCCATGCAGCGTCTGAAAGAAGCTGCCGAGAAAGCCAAGATCGAGCTGTCTTCGGCTCAGTCGACCGACGTTAACCTGCCGTACATCACTGCAGACGCTACCGGTCCTAAGCACTTGAACGTGAAGATCTCGCGCGCCAAGCTGGAAGCGCTGGTTGAAGACCTGGTTCAGCGCACCATCGAACCTTGCCGCATCGCGCTGAAAGACTCCGGCATCGAAGTGAGTGCGATCAACGACGTGATCCTGGTCGGCGGTCAGACCCGTATGCCACTGGTTCAGAAGTTGGTGACCGAGTTCTTCGGCAAAGAAGCACGTAAAGACGTGAACCCGGACGAAGCTGTTGCCATGGGTGCTGCCATCCAGGGTGCGGTACTGGCCGGCGACGTGAAAGACGTATTGCTGCTGGACGTCAGCCCGCTGACCCTGGGTATCGAAACCATGGGTGGCGTGATGACTGCGCTGATCGAGAAAAACACCACGATTCCTACCAAGAAATCGCAAGTGTTCTCGACGGCCGATGACAACCAGGGCGCCGTGACCATTCACGTGCTGCAAGGTGAGCGTAAGCAAGCGGCGCAGAACAAGTCCCTGGGCAAGTTCGACCTGGCCGAGATTCCACCAGCACCACGTGGCGTGCCACAAATCGAAGTGACCTTCGACATCGACGCCAACGGCATCTTGCACGTAGGCGCCAAAGACAAGGCTACCGGCAAAGAGCAGAAGATCACCATCAAGGCCAACTCTGGTCTGTCTGATGAAGAAATTCAGCAGATGATTCGTGATGCGGAAACCAATGCCGAGGCTGACAAGAAGTTCGAAGAGTTGGCGGCTGCCCGTAACCAGGGCGACGCACTGGTTCACTCGACGCGCAAAATGATCGCTGAAGCTGGCGACAAAGTGACTGCCGAAGAGAAGACCGCAATCGAAGCGGCCTTGGTTGCCCTGGAAGCCGCAGTTAAAGGCGACGACAAGGCGGCCATCGAAGCCAAGGTTGAGGAACTGTCGAAGGTCTCCGCGCCGGTTGCTCAGAAAATGTACGCCGAGCAAGGTCAGCCAGCTGACGGTGCCGCGCATCAGGCAGAGCCTGAAGCCAAGCACGATGACGTTGTCGATGCCGAGTTCGAAGAAGTCAAAGAGCAGAAGTAATCTGCTTGGCCGGTTGACCGCTATCAAGCGGTGACTGGTAGGATGTCGCCGCGCGGGAGCTTGCTCCCGCGTTGGCGTGTCTGGGGTATGCGAATTTTTACAGCATGCGACAAGGCTCGGATGCTGGCGGTGTGATCGGGAATGCTCCTGCTTTCCGGCGACAGTCACCGCGTTTTTGGCCGGGTCCCTGGCTGAAAGCTGTTATGACCAGGATCGTTGAATTGACGTGAGTTGGGTCCGGGCCTGTATTGGGGCTCAACGAGTTCGGCAAGGCTCAGGAGGGTCTGGCTGAACGTCCTTAAGAGTGCAAAGACTTATGGCAAAGCGTGACTATTACGAAGTATTGGGTGTGGAGCGCGGTTCCAGCGAGGCGGACCTGAAGAAGGCTTACCGTCGCCTGGCGATGAAGCACCACCCGGACCGTAATCCGGATAACAAAGAATCCGAAGAAATGTTCAAAGAGGCCAACGAGGCCTACGAATGCCTGTGTGATCCCAACAAGCGTGCGGCCTACGACCAGTACGGTCACGCCGGCGTCGACCCGAGCATGGGTGGCGGCGGTGCCGGCTTCGGCGGCCAGAACTTCTCCGATATTTTCGGCGATGTGTTCAGCGACTTCTTCGGCGGTGGCCGCGGTGGTCAGCGTGGCGGTGCCCAGCGCGGCAGCGACCTGCGCTACACCCTGGAGCTGAACCTGGAAGAAGCCGTGCGCGGCACCAGCGTCAATATCCGCGTGCCGACGCTGGTCAACTGCAAGCCGTGCGACGGTTCGGGGGCCAAGAAAGGCTCCTCGCCGATCACTTGCCCGACCTGCGGTGGTATCGGTCAGGTCCGCATGCAGCAGGGCTTCTTCTCGGTGCAGCAAACCTGCCCGCGGTGCCAAGGCCAAGGCAAGATCATTTCTGACCCGTGCGATTCCTGCCACGGTGAAGGGCGTGTCGAAGAGTACAAAACCCTGTCGGTCAAAGTGCCGGCGGGCGTGGATACCGGTGACCGCATTCGCCTGTCGGGCGAAGGCGAGGCGGGGACTCAGGGTGGCCCGACGGGTGACCTGTATGTGGTGATCAATGTGCGCGAGCACTCGATCTTCCAGCGCGACGGCAAGCACCTGTTCTGCGAAGTGCCGATCAGCTTCGTCGATGCGGCCCTGGGCGGCGAGCTGGAGATTCCGACTCTGGATGGTCGGGTCAAGCTCAAGATCCCTGAGGGGACGCAGACCGGCAAGCAGTTCCGTATCCGTGGCAAAGGCGTGGCGCCGGTGCGTGGTGGCGGTGCGGGCGACCTGATGTGCCGTGTCACGGTGGAAACGCCGGTCAACCTGGGCCGTCGCCAACGCGAGTTGCTCGAAGAGTTCCGCAGTTCGCTGGAAGGTGACGACTCCCACTCGCCGAAAACCACGGGCTTCTTCGATGGCGTGAAGCGCTTCTTCGGCGACTTGTAAGGAATTGAGTATGCGACGTATAGCCGTAATGGGCGCTGCCGGGCGCATGGGTAAAACCCTGATCGAAGCGGTACAGCAGCGCTCGCCGGCCTCCGGCCTGACCGCGGCGATCGTTCGCCCAGGCAGTACGCTGATCGGCGCCGATGCCGGTGAGCTGGCTTCGCTAGGGCGTATCGGCGTGTCGTTGTCCGGCAACCTGGAGCAGGTGGCGGACGAGTTCGACGTGCTGATCGACTTTACGCTGCCGGACGTGATGCTGAAAAACCTGGCGTTCTGCCGCAAGGCGGGCAAGGCCATGGTGATCGGCACCACCGGCTTGAGTGCTGAGCAGAAACAGTTGCTGGTCGAGGCGGGCAAGGATATTCCCATCGTGTTTGCCGCCAACTTCAGCGTGGGCGTGAACCTGTCGCTCAAGCTACTGGATCTGGCGGCGCGCGTGCTGGGCGATGAGGCGGATATCGAAATCATCGAGACCCATCATCGCCACAAGATCGATGCGCCGTCGGGAACCGCGTTGCGCATGGGTGAGGCTATCGCCGATGCCCTGGGTCGCGACTTGTCGAAGGTGGCGGTGTACGGGCGTGAAGGTCATACCGGCGCGCGTGCGCGTGACACCATTGGTTTTGCCACCGTTCGTGGTGGCGACGTCGTCGGTGATCACACCGTGCTGTTCGCCACTGAAGGCGAGCGCCTGGAAATCACGCACAAAGCCTCCAGCCGCATGACATTCGCCAAGGGTGCGGTGCGTGCCGCGCTGTGGCTGGATGGGTGTGCGCCGGGTCTGTATGACATGCGCGATGTGCTGGATCTGCACTAATCAGTAGCTAAAATGGGGCCTCGGGATTATCCTAAGGCCCCGTTTTTACCCGCTAAGCGACGTCCTGTCGCATTCTCCTGCCTTTAAGGCTCATTAGCGGTGGACCAAAACAGCCTTTTTCTGTAAGCTACAGCTTTAGTGTGTCCACTAAAAGCGCGCAGAATAATTCAGTGAAGAAGCGGGGTGACGTGTCCATACGTCACTCCGCTTTTTTACAACCTGCGATCGCCCTTTCAGGCTTTATTTACGGGAGGTCTTCTTGACTAAGCCAGCCATACTCGCCCTTGCTGATGGCAGCATTTTTCGCGGCGAAGCCATTGGAGCCGACGGTCAAACCGTTGGAGAGGTGGTGTTTAACACTGCCATGACCGGCTATCAGGAAATCCTTACCGATCCTTCCTACGCCCAACAGATCGTTACCCTGACTTATCCGCACATCGGCAACACCGGTACTACGCCGCAAGACGTCGAGTCCAATCGCGTCTGGTCCGCGGGCCTGGTGATTCGTGACCTGCCACTGGTTGCGAGCAACTGGCGTAGCACGATGTCGCTGTCCGATTACCTGAAAGCCAACAACGTTGTGGCGATCGCCGGTATCGATACGCGCCGCCTGACACGCATCCTGCGTGAAAAAGGCTCGCAGAACGGCTGCATCATGGTCGGTGAGAATATCTCCGAGGCTGCGGCAATTGCTGCGGCGCAAGGCTTCCCTGGCCTGAAGGGCATGGACCTGGCGAAAGTCGTCAGCACCCAGCAACAGTACGATTGGCGCTCCACTGTCTGGGACTTGAAGACCGACAGCCACGAGACCATCGACGCCGCTGATCTGCCCTACCACGTAGTGGCTTACGACTACGGCATCAAGTACAACATCCTGCGCATGCTGGTCGAGCGCGGTTGCCGCGTGACCGTGGTGCCGGCGCAAACCCCTGCCAGCGACGTCCTGGCGTTGCAGCCGGACGGCGTGTTCCTGTCCAACGGCCCGGGTGACCCTGAGCCATGTGACTACGCCATCAAGGCGATCAAGGACGTGCTGGAGACCGAGATCCCGGTGTTCGGTATCTGCCTGGGCCACCAGCTGCTCGCTCTGGCCTCCGGCGCCAAGACCCTGAAAATGGGGCACGGCCACCACGGCGCGAACCACCCTGTACAGGACCTGGACACCGGCGTAGTGATGATCACCAGCCAGAACCACGGTTTTGCGGTGGATGAAACGACCTTGCCGGCCAACGTCCGTGCGACCCACAAGTCGCTGTTCGACGGTTCCCTGCAAGGCATCGAGCGCACCGACAAGAGCGCGTTCAGCTTCCAGGGCCACCCTGAAGCCAGCCCGGGCCCGAACGACGTAGCGCCGCTGTTCGACCGTTTCATCAATGAGATGGCCAAGCGACGCTGACTGAGCGGCCTGCGGGCGGCCCCGACTGTCGGTGGCCCCCGCAGGCTCTTCAAAGATTGTTCAAGACGGCTTGCCGACTGACCTGCGGATTTGAGTGACAAACCCATGCCAAAACGTACAGACATAAAAAGCATCCTGATTCTCGGCGCTGGCCCGATCGTGATCGGCCAGGCCTGCGAATTCGACTACTCCGGCGCCCAGGCCTGTAAAGCCCTGCGCGAGGAGGGTTACCGCGTCATCCTGGTGAACTCCAACCCGGCCACCATCATGACCGACCCGGCCATGGCCGACGCCACCTACATCGAGCCGATCAAGTGGCAGACCGTTGCCAAGATCATCGAGAAAGAGCGTCCGGACGCACTGCTGCCGACCATGGGCGGCCAGACCGCCCTGAACTGCGCCCTCGACCTGGAGCGCGAAGGCATCCTGGAAAAATTCGGCGTTGAGATGATCGGTGCCAACGCTGACACCATCGACAAGGCCGAAGACCGTTCGCGCTTCGACAAGGCGATGAAGTCCATCGGCCTGGCGTGCCCGCGTTCCGGTATCGCCCACAGCATGGAAGAAGCCAATGCGGTCCTCGAGACCCTGGGCTTCCCGTGCATCATCCGTCCGTCCTTCACCATGGGCGGTACCGGTGGCGGTATTGCGTACAACCGTGAAGAGTTCGAAGAAATCTGCGCCCGCGGCCTGGACCTGTCGCCGACCAAAGAGCTGCTGATCGACGAATCCCTGATCGGCTGGAAAGAATATGAGATGGAGGTTGTCCGCGATAAGAAGGACAACTGCATCATCGTCTGCTCCATCGAGAACTTCGACCCGATGGGCGTGCACACCGGTGACTCGATCACCGTTGCTCCGGCACAGACCCTGACCGACAAGGAATACCAGATCCTGCGTGACGCCTCCCTGGCGGTACTGCGCGAGATCGGCGTGGAGACTGGCGGTTCCAACGTGCAGTTCGGTATCTGCCCGAACACCGGCCGCATGGTCGTGATCGAGATGAACCCGCGTGTGTCCCGTTCGTCGGCCCTGGCCTCGAAAGCCACCGGTTTCCCGATCGCCAAGGTCGCGGCCAAGCTGGCTGTGGGTTACACCCTGGACGAACTGTCGAACGACATCACCGGCGGCAAGACCCCGGCGTCCTTCGAGCCGTCCATCGACTACGTCGTGACCAAGCTGCCACGTTTCGCCTTCGAGAAGTTCCCCAAGGCTGACGCGCGCCTGACCACTCAGATGAAGTCGGTCGGCGAAGTCATGGCCATTGGCCGGACCTTCCAGGAATCCCTGCAGAAAGCCCTGCGCGGCCTCGAAGTCGGCGTTTGCGGCCTGGACGAGAAGCTCGACCTGAGCAATCCGGAAAGCATGAGCGTGCTCAAGCGCGAGCTGACCGTGCCGGGCGCCGAGCGTATCTGGTACGTTGCTGACGCGTTCCGCGCCGGCATGACCGTCGAAGACATCTTCGGCATGAACATGATCGATCCGTGGTTCCTGGTGCAGATCGAAGATCTGATCAAGGAAGAAGAGAAGGTCAAGACCCTGGGTCTGGCCAGCATCGACCGCGACACCATGTTCCGCCTCAAGCGCAAAGGTTTCTCCGACCAGCGCCTGGCCAAGTTGCTGGGTGTGACTGAGAAAAACCTGCGCACTCATCGCCACAAGTTGGACATCTTCCCGGTCTACAAGCGCGTTGACACCTGCGCCGCCGAGTTTTCCACCGACACCGCCTACCTGTACTCCACCTACGAGGAAGAGTGCGAAGCTGCGCCGTCGGGTCGCGACAAGATCATGATCCTGGGTGGCGGTCCGAACCGTATCGGCCAGGGCATCGAGTTCGACTACTGCTGCGTACACGCCGCCCTCGCCCTGCGCGAAGACGGGTACGAGACCATCATGGTCAACTGCAACCCGGAAACCGTTTCCACCGACTACGACACTTCCGACCGCCTGTACTTCGAACCGGTCACCCTGGAAGACGTGCTGGAAATCGTGCGCGTCGAGAAGCCTAAAGGCGTGATCGTCCAGTACGGCGGCCAAACCCCGCTGAAACTGGCCCGTGCCCTGGAAGCCGCTGGCGTGCCGATCATCGGCACCAGCCCAGACGCCATCGACCGTGCCGAAGACCGTGAGCGCTTCCAGCAAATGGTCGAGCGCCTGAACCTGCGTCAGCCGCCGAACGCTACCGTGCGCAGCGAAGACGAAGCCTTGCGTGCGGCCAGCAAGATCGGCTACCCGCTGGTGGTGCGTCCGTCCTACGTACTGGGCGGCCGGGCGATGGAAATCGTCTACGAAGAAGAAGAACTCAAGCGTTACCTGCGTGATGCGGTGAAAGTGTCCAACGACAGCCCGGTGCTGCTGGACCACTTCCTCAACTGCGCCATCGAGATGGACGTGGATGCGGTTTGCGACGGTACTGACGTGGTCATCGGCGCAATCATGCAGCACATCGAACAGGCGGGCGTTCACTCCGGTGACTCCGCGTGCTCGCTGCCGCCTTACTCGCTGCCGCTGCACATCCAGGACGAGATGCGCGAACAGGTCAAGAAAATGGCCCTGGAACTGGGTGTGGTCGGCCTGATGAACGTACAGTTGGCGCTGCAAGGCGAAGACATCTACGTCATCGAAGTCAACCCGCGCGCCTCGCGTACCGTGCCGTTCGTGTCCAAGTGCATCGGTGTGTCCCTGGCCATGATCGCTGCCCGCGTGATGGCCGGTAAGACCCTGAAGGAAATCGGCTTCACCAAGGAAATCATTCCGAACTTCTACAGTGTGAAAGAGGCGGTGTTCCCATTCGCCAAATTCCCTGGCGTGGACCCGATCCTGGGCCCAGAGATGAAGTCCACCGGTGAAGTGATGGGCGTGGGCGATACCTTCGGTGAAGCGTTCGCCAAGGCCCAGATGGGCGCCAGCGAAGTGCTGCCGACCGGCGGTACTGCTTTCATCAGCGTGCGCGACGATGACAAGCCACTGGTTGCAGGCGTGGCCCGTGATCTGATCAACTTGGGCTTCGAGATCGTGGCCACCGCCGGGACCGCCAGGCTGATTGAAGCGGCGGGTCTGAAAGTGCGTCGCGTGAACAAGGTGACGGAAGGCCGTCCGCATGTGGTCGATATGATCAAGAATGACGAAGTCACTCTGATCATCAACACCACTGAGGGTCGTCAGTCGATTGCGGATTCTTACTCCATTCGTCGTAATGCCTTGCAGCACAAGATCTACTGCACCACGACCATTGCTGCTGGCGAAGCTATCTGCGAAGCGCTCAAGTTCGGTCCGGAAAAGACCGTGCGTCGCTTGCAGGATCTACACGCAGGATTGAAGGCATGATCAAATACCCAATGACCGTTCGGGGCGCCAAGGCCCTGGAAGAGGAGCACGCCCATCTGACCAAGGTCGTACGTCCAAAGCTGAGCCAGGACATCGGTACGGCCCGCGAGCTGGGTGACTTGAAGGAAAACGCCGAATACCACGCTGCCCGCGAGCAGCAGGGTATGGTCGAGGCGCGGATCCGTGACATCGAAGGCCGTATGCAGAATGCGGTCATCATCGACGTCACGACCATCCCGCACACCGGCAAAGTGATTTTCGGCACCACGGTGGAAATCGCCAATGTCGAAACCGACGAAAGCGTGGTGTACCACATCGTCGGTGAAGACGAAGCTGACTTCAAACTCGGCAAGATCTCCGTCGGTTCGCCACTCGCCCGTGCCTTGATTGCCAAGGAAGAGGGTGATGTGGTGGTTGTGAAAACGCCCGGTGGCGTGATCGAGTACGAGATTGTTGAAGTTCGCCATGTCTGAAAGGCGGCGCCCGCTTCGTGCGGGCGCCATGCTTTGGCAGTTTGCCCAGATGCTGTGGGTGGGCGGCCTGTGGTTGTTGCATATTGGCGTGTTACCGGCGTTGGGCCTGATTGGCCTGGCGCCGTTGTTGATCGATGAGATCGATGGATTACTGAGTGCGCTGCTGGTGGGTTTTGCGGCGGCGTGCGTGACGCTTCAGGCGCTGGTGCTGATCAAGGCCGAAGGCTTGGGGAGTTTGTGGCGGGATATTCGCGGCCAACTGCTGTTGATGGCGCTGTATGCATGTGCAATGTATTGCATCGTGCATGTGTGGCTGCCGGAAGCGTTGCGCTGGCAGCTATTCAGCTATCTTGTGCTAGGGTTTTCCGGCCTGGTGCTGGTGATGCAACCGGCGCCTGGGTGGAGTGGCGGGGCGCGCGAAGCACGCCCGTGACCCTTGTTGTCATTTGAAGCGATGAACGTTCGACAGTTGCTTGTTGACGCTGAAGTTCTTGCGATACAGCAGTGCCATCTTGCCGATGACCTGAACCAGGTCTGCCTTGCCAACCTTGCACAGTTCTGCAATGGCGGCCAGGCGCGCTTCGCGGTCAAGGATGTTGACCTTGATCTTGATCAGTTCGTGATCGCCCAATGCGCGTTCAAGTTCGGCTAACACACCTTCAGTCAAACCGTTGTCGGCCACGATCAAAACTGGTTTCAGATGGTGGCCAATGGATTTGTACTGTTTCTTCTGCTCTTGAGTGAGCGGCATAATCTGACCCCTGCGTCTGATCTTGTAAAAAGCGGCGGCCAGTTTACCCGAGCGAGTCCGGGACCGCCCAGTTAATCACGACCCGTTTTATTTTCGAGGTGGCCCGTGGCCCGTTCCAAAACTAGCCTTAAGTGGCTGCAAGAGCATTTCAACGACCCTTACGTCAAAAAGGCGCAAAAGGACGGCTACCGTTCCCGGGCCAGCTACAAGCTGCTGGAGCTTCAGGACAAGGACAAACTGTTCCGTCCCGGCATGAGCGTGATCGACCTGGGCGCCGCCCCGGGTGGCTGGTCCCAGGTGGCCAGTCGTCTGATTGGCGGGCAAGGCCGGTTGATCGCTTCCGACATCCTGGAGATGGACAGCATCCCGGATGTGACCTTCGTCCATGGTGACTTTACCCAGGATGCGGTGTTAGCTGAGATCCTGCAGGCTGTGGGAAATTCGCAGGTGGACCTTGTGATTTCCGACATGGCCCCCAATATGAGTGGATTACCGGCTGTTGATATGCCGCGAGCCATGTTCCTGTGCGAGTTGGCGCTGGATCTGGCGGGGCGGGTATTGCGTCCGGGTGGTGATTTCCTGGTCAAGGTCTTCCAGGGCGAAGGTTTCGACGAGTACCACAAGAACATCCGCAAGCTGTTCGATAAGGTGCAGATGCGTAAACCGGACTCCTCACGGGACCGGTCTCGCGAGCAATATCTGCTGGCGCGGGGGTTCCGCGGTATCGAAGGTGCAGCGAGTGATGAGCGCCTTTGAAGGTTTGAGGGGAGTCGATAGGTTTTTTTATATCGCTTTCGTCACGAAGCTTTACGAATATTGTGTAGTCAAAGTTTCACAAAGGGTTACAGACGGCGCCTGCCAGAGTTGTAGGTAATGTAGTAAGTTAGGCCGGTGAATATCATGCGAAGCGCGCGCCAGTAGCGGAGCTTGCTTCAGAGGGTAGTTAATTGAACGATATGGCAAAGAATCTGATCCTGTGGTTGATCATCGCGGCTGTCCTGGTGACGGTGATGAACAACTTCTCCAGCCCTAACGAGCCGCAGACCCTCAACTATTCCGACTTCATCCAGCAAGTTAAGGATGGCAAGGTCGAGCGCGTAGCGGTTGATGGCTACGTGATTACCGGCAAGCGCAACGATGGCGACGGCTTCAAGACCATTCGTCCGGCAATCCAGGACAACGGTCTGATCGGCGACCTGGTGGATAACCACGTGATCGTCGAAGGCAAGCTGCCTGAGCAGCAGAGCATCTGGACTCAACTCCTGGTGGCGAGCTTCCCGATCCTGGTGATCATCGCCGTGTTCATGTTCTTCATGCGCCAGATGCAAGGCGGTGCAGGAGGCAAGGGCGGGCCGATGAGTTTCGGCAAGAGCAAGGCGCGCCTGCTCTCTGAAGACCAGGTGAAGACCACCCTGGCTGACGTCGCCGGTTGCGACGAAGCCAAGGAAGAAGTGGGTGAGCTGGTCGAGTTCCTGCGTGATCCGGGCAAGTTCCAGCGCCTGGGTGGCCGCATTCCACGCGGTGTGCTGATGGTCGGCCCGCCGGGTACCGGTAAAACCTTGCTGGCCAAGGCGATTGCCGGTGAAGCCAAGGTGCCGTTCTTCACCATTTCCGGTTCGGACTTCGTCGAAATGTTCGTCGGCGTCGGTGCCAGCCGTGTTCGCGACATGTTCGAGCAGGCCAAGAAACACGCGCCATGCATCATCTTCATCGATGAAATCGACGCCGTTGGTCGCCATCGTGGTGCTGGCATGGGCGGTGGTCACGATGAGCGTGAGCAGACCCTCAACCAGTTGCTGGTGGAGATGGACGGCTTTGAAATGAATGACGGCATCATCGTCATTGCCGCAACCAACCGTCCGGATGTGTTGGACCCTGCATTGCTGCGTCCAGGCCGTTTCGACCGTCAGGTTGTGGTGGGCTTGCCGGATATCCGTGGTCGTGAACAGATCCTGAAAGTCCACATGCGTAAAGTACCCATGGGCGACGACGTCGCTCCGGCCGTGATTGCCCGCGGTACGCCTGGCTTCTCCGGTGCCGACCTGGCCAACCTGGTGAACGAGGCTTCGCTGTTTGCGGCCCGCACCGGCAAGCGCATCGTGGAAATGAAAGAGTTCGAACTGGCCAAAGACAAGATCATGATGGGCGCCGAGCGCAAATCCATGGTCATGTCCGAGAAAGAGAAGCAGAACACCGCTTATCACGAAGCCGGTCACGCTATCGTAGGGCGCGTCGTGCCTGAGCATGACCCGGTCTACAAAGTGTCGATCATTCCTCGTGGTCGGGCGCTGGGTGTGACCATGTTCCTGCCGGAAGAGGATCGCTACAGCCTCTCCAAGCGTGCGTTGATCAGTCAGATCTGCTCGCTGTACGGCGGCCGGATTGCTGAAGAGATGACCCTGGGCTTCGACGGTGTCACCACCGGTGCTTCCAACGACATCATGCGTGCCAGCCAGATTGCGCGGAACATGGTGACCAAATGGGGTCTGTCGGAAAAACTCGGTCCTTTGATGTACGCTGAGGAAGAAGGTGAAGTGTTCCTGGGGCGTGGCGGTGGCGGTCAAAGTGCCAGCTTCTCAGGTGAGACAGCCAAGCTGATCGACTCCGAAGTGCGCAGCATCATTGACCAGTGCTACGGCACGGCCAAGCAGATCCTCACCGACAACCGCGACAAGCTGGATGCCATGGCGGATGCGCTGATGAAGTACGAAACCATTGATGCCGATCAGATCGACGACATCATGGCGGGCCGTACACCGCGTGAACCTCGCGATTGGGAAGGTGGTTCGGGCACCTCTGGCACGCCGCCAGTGGTTCAGAACGAACGCCCTGAAAACCCGATCGGCGGTCCTGCAGCTGACCACTAAGGTTTGAAATGACTTTTGCGTCGTCCTCCACCCGGTTGCCTTGCGGCAGCCGGGTTCTTGATTTGGCCCATACGCATGTCATGGGCATTCTTAATGTAACCCCCGATTCCTTTTCCGATGGTGGTCGCTTCAATCAGCTCGATGCTGCGTTGCGTCACGCCGAGGCGATGGTGGCGGCGGGTGCGACCTTGATCGATGTTGGCGGCGAGTCGACCCGGCCCGGTGCTCGCGTGGTTTCTCCCGTGGAGGAACTGGAGCGGGTGGCGCCGATCGTCGAGCGCATCGCTCGCGAGCTGGATGTGATCATTTCCGTGGATACATCGACCCCGGCGGTGATGCGCGAAACGGCGCGCCTGGGTGCGGGGCTGATCAACGATGTGCGTTCGTTGCAGCGTGATGGCGCGCTGGACGCCGCCGCGGCGACCGGCCTGCCGGTGTGCCTGATGCATATGCTGGGCGAGCCCGGCACCATGCAGGACAATCCGCACTACGATGATCTGGTTGGCGAAGTGAGCGGGTTCCTGGCTGATCGCATTGCTCAATGCGCCGCCGTAGGGATCGCTGCCGACAAGATCATCCTCGATCCGGGGTTTGGTTTCGCCAAGACCCTGCAGCACAATCTAAGTCTGTTCAAGCATATGGAAGCCTTGCATGCCCTGGGTCGACCTTTGTTGGTCGGCGTTTCGCGCAAGAGCATGATAGGTCTGGCGCTGAATCGCCCGGTGGGCGAGCGGCTTTATGGTGGGTTGGCGCTGGCGGCACTTGCTGTGACCAAGGGTGCGCGTATCTTGCGTGTGCATGATGTCGCTGAGACCGTGGATGTTGTCCGCATGATTGCCGCAGTAGAATCGGCCGAATAAGAATGATGGAGCACTTATGACAAAGAAATACTTTGGCACCGACGGTATCCGTGGTCGGGTCGGCGAGTTTCCGATTACCCCCGATTTCATGCTCAAGCTGGGTTGGGCGGCAGGCATGGCGTTCCGCAGCATGGGCGCGTGCCGCATCCTGGTGGGCAAGGACACGCGTATCTCAGGCTATATGTTTGAGTCTGCGCTGGAGGCCGGTTTGTCCGCCGCCGGTGCCGATGTAATGCTGCTGGGCCCGATGCCGACCCCGGCGATCGCTTACCTGACGCGTACCTTCCATGCCGAAGCCGGCATTGTGATCAGTGCTTCGCACAATCCTCATGATGACAACGGCATCAAGTTCTTCTCGGGGCAGGGCACCAAGCTGCCGGATGAGATCGAGCTGATGATCGAAGAGCTGCTGGATGCGCCGATGACGGTGGTCGAGTCCAGCAAGCTGGGCAAGGTGTCGCGGATCAACGACGCCTCTGGCCGTTATATCGAATTCTGTAAGAGCAGTGTGCCAAGCAGCACCAATTTCGCCGGGCTGAAGATCGTCGTCGACTGTGCCCATGGTGCGACCTATAAAGTGGCGCCGAGCGTGTTCAAGGAGCTGGGTGCGGAAGTGACGGTGCTGTCGGCCCAGCCTAACGGGTTGAACATCAACGAAAACTGCGGCTCCACGCATATGGAGCAATTGCAGGCTGCCGTCCTAGCCGAGCATGCCGACCTGGGTATTGCCTTTGATGGCGACGGTGACCGCGTGCTGATGGTGGATCACACCGGCGCCGTGGTTGATGGCGATGACTTGATGTTCATCATTGCCCGCGACCTGCATGAGCGTAACCGCTTGCAGGGTGGTGTCGTCGGTACGCTGATGAGCAATCTCGGGCTGGAGTTGGCACTGGGCGAGCTGGGCATTCCTTTTGTGCGTGCCAATGTCGGGGATCGTTATGTGATTGCCGAACTGCTGGAGCGCAATTGGCAGATCGGTGGCGAGAACTCCGGGCATGTCGTGTGCTTCCAGCACACCACCACGGGCGACGCGATCATCGCCGCGCTGCAGGTGCTGTTGGCGTTGCGCCGTCGCCAGGAAAGCCTGGCCCAGGCGCGTCAAGCCCTGCGCAAGTGCCCGCAAGTGCTGCTCAATGTGCGCTTTGCCGGTGGCGACAACCCGATCGAACACCCGGCTGTCAAAGCGGCCTGCGAGCGCGTGACCCTGGCAATGGCGGGGCGTGGGCGCGTGTTGCTGCGCAAGTCCGGCACAGAGCCGCTGGTGCGCGTCATGGTCGAAGGTGAGGACGAAACCCTGGTTCGCGGGCATGCCGAAGACCTGGCAAAACTAGTAACTGAAGTTTGCTCCTGAATTCGGCTTGCCAGTGATGGTGTGGTTGGGTAACATCTGCGCCCACTTTGACCGACGAGGTACAGCATGCGTCGCACTATGGTAGCTGGTAACTGGAAGATGCACGGTACCCGCGCCAGTGTCGCTGAGCTGATCAATGGCCTTCGTCACTTGGCCTTGCCGAGCGGTGTTGATGTCGCGGTTTTTCCATCTTGCTTGCATATCAACCAAGTGGTTGATGGCTTGAAAGGTAAGTCGATTCAGGTCGGCGCGCAGAATTGCGCAATGGAACCCATGCAAGGTGCGCTGACAGGTGAGATTTCGCCAAGTCAGTTGGTTGATGCGGGTTGTTCCTACGTGCTTGTCGGGCACTCCGAGCGCCGTCAGTTGATGGGCGAACGGGATGGGACACTCAATCGCAAGTTCGCAGCGGCACAGGCTTGTGGCTTGATTCCGGTGTTGTGCATAGGGGAGACCCTTGAACAGCGCGAATCGGGCAAGACTCTTGAAGTTGTCTCGCGTCAGCTGGGCAGCATCATCGAGGAGCTGGGTGTTGGTGCGTTTGCGAAGGCAGTCATCGCTTACGAGCCGGTCTGGGCCATTGGCACCGGGCTGACTGCAACACCGCAACAGGCGCAGGATGTGCATGCAGCTATCCGCGCGCAGTTGGCGGCAGAGAATTCTGAGGTCGCACAAGGTGTGCGGCTTCTATACGGCGGCAGCGTGAAGGCGGCCAATGCGGTCGAACTGTTCGGCATGCCGGATATCGATGGGGGGCTCATTGGTGGAGCTTCCCTGAATGCAGATGAGTTCGGTGCGATTTGTCGCGCCGCGGGAAACTGAAAAAATGCTGGAAACAGTCGTAGTCGTTTTTCATCTGTTGGCTGCCCTGGGCGTAGTTGCCCTGGTTTTGTTGCAACAGGGTAAAGGTGCGGATGCTGGTGCGTCTTTCGGTGCAGGTGCTTCAAATACTGTGTTCGGAAGCCAAGGTTCCTCTACCTTTCTTAGTAAGTTTACTGCTATACTTGCCGCAGGTTTCTTCATAACCAGCTTAGGGTTAGGTTACTTTGCTAAAGAGAAAGCTCATGTGCTGACTCAAGTAGGTTTGCCAAACCCAGCAGTGTTGGAAGTACCAAAAGCAAAACCGGCTTCTGATGATGTCCCGGTGCTTCAAGAGCAAAAGTCGGCTACTCCAGCGACTGACGTGCCTCCAGCTCAAGAGCAGAAGTAAGAAGGGTTGTAAACGCTGTATTGCCGAGGTGGTGGAATTGGTAGACACGCAACCTTGAGGTGGTTGTGCCCATAGGGTGTAGGGGTTCGAGTCCCCTTCTCGGTACCAATTATCAGGAGAGCCCGCTGTTGCGGGCTTTCTTGTAGGTGGAAGGTTACATTGACCCTGTAAGGGATCGGTCGTATACTTCCGCCCCAGCTTTGTCGCGGGGTGGAGCAGTCTGGTAGCTCGTCGGGCTCATAACCCGAAGGTCGTCGGTTCAAATCCGGCCCCCGCAACCAGTTTTAGCGGAGCCCCTTATTAAGGGGCTTTTTGTTAGCTGGACACTTTCAACGCCGCTATTCGACGGCGTTTCAAGGATGGGCGTTTCGCCCATTTTTTTATTTTGCACAGCATGCACATACATGCACGAGGGGGTTCAGGTGTCGAGCAAGCTAGAAGAGTTGCAGGCCTTGCTGGCCCCGGTGGTCGTGGCCCTGGGCTATGAATGCTGGGGTATTGAGTTTTCGGCTCAAGGTCGCCACTCAATGTTGCGCGTTTATATTGATAAAGAGGGCGGCGTGCTGGTGGACGATTGTGCCATTGTCAGCCGTCAGATCAGTGGCGTCCTGGATGTTGAAGATCCAATCGCCGTTGAGTACACCCTCGAAGTTTCCTCGCCTGGCATGGAACGCCCACTGTTCACTCTCGAGCAGTTTGCAAAATTTGCCGGTGGACAAGTGAAAATCAAGCTGCGATCTCCCTTTGAAGGGCGACGCAATTTTCAGGGCCTTCTGCGCGGTGTAGAAGAGCAGGATGTCGTGGTGCAAGTAGAAGACCATGAGTTCCTGTTGCCGATCGATATGATCGACAAGGCCAACATTATTCCCAGTTTTGACTGAGACGCGGATCCCGCGGATCCAATGGCTTGCGAAAGGCGAGGCGTACGATGAGCAAAGAAGTACTGCTGGTTGTTGAGTCGGTATCCAATGAAAAGGGCGTACCGGCAAACGTGATTTTTGAAGCGCTGGAGCTGGCCCTGGCCACTGCGACCAAAAAGCGTTTTGAAGACGAAGTTGATCTGCGTGTGGAAATCAACCGCCACACCGGTGCCTATGAAACTTTCCGTCGCTGGACGGTCGTTGAAGAAGCCGATCTTGATGATCCGGCCATCGAAACCTGGCCGAGCAAGGTCGCTGAAACGCACCCTGGCGCCAAGGTCGGTGATGTTGTCGAAGAAAAGATCGAATCGATCGAGTTCGGCCGTATTGCTGCACAAACTGCCAAGCAGGTCATTGTGCAGAAGGTTCGCGAGGCCGAGCGCGCTCAAGTCGTTGACGCCTATCGCGAGCGCCTGGGTGAAATCATCTCCGGCACCGTGAAAAAAGTTACCCGCGACAACGTGATCGTCGACCTGGGCAACAACGCCGAAGCGTTGCTGGCCCGCGAAGACATCATTTCTCGCGAAACCTTCCGTGTCGGCGTGCGTCTGCGTGCGCTGCTCAAGGAAATCCGCACCGAGAACCGCGGTCCTCAGCTGATCCTGTCGCGTACCGCGCCGGAAATGCTGATTGAACTGTTCCGCATCGAAGTGCCGGAAATCGCCGAAGGCCTGATCGAAGTCATGGCTGCGTCCCGCGACCCGGGTTCGCGCGCCAAGATCGCGGTCCGTTCCAAGGACAAACGCATCGACCCGCAGGGCGCTTGCATTGGTATGCGCGGTTCGCGCGTCCAGGCAGTGTCGGGCGAGTTGGGCGGTGAGCGTGTGGATATCGTCCTGTGGGACGATAACCCGGCGCAGTTCGTGATCAACGCCATGTCGCCGGCTGAAGTGGCGGCAATTATCGTTGACGAAGATGCCCATGCCATGGACATCGCCGTTGGCGCAGACAATCTGGCTCAGGCCATTGGTCGTGGTGGTCAGAACGTGCGTCTGGCCAGCCAACTGACCGGCTGGACCCTGAACGTGATGACCGAATCGGACATCCAGGCTAAGCAGCAAGCTGAAACCGGTGACATCCTGCGCAACTTCATCGACGAGCTGGAAGTCGACGAAGACCTGGCGCAGGTGCTGGTAGATGAAGGCTTCACCAGCCTGGAAGAGATTGCCTACGTACCGTTGGAAGAAATGCTCAACATCGATGGCTTTGACGAAGACACCGTCAACGAGCTTCGCGCTCGGGCCAAGGATCGTTTGTTGACTAAAGCCATCGCTACTGAGGAAAAGCTGGCAGACGCCCATCCGGCCGAAGACCTGCTCTCGCTTGAGGGTATGGACAAGGATTTGGCGATGGAACTGGCGGTGCGCGGCGTAATTACCCGCGAAGACCTGGCCGAGCAGTCTATTGACGATCTGCTCGACATCGACGGCATTGACGATGATCGTGCCGGCAAGTTGATCATGGCCGCCCGAGCCCATTGGTTCGAGTAATTAGGCGCGGCCTGAGGAGAGAAGTGCATGACGCAAGTCACGGTGAAACAACTGGCCGATGAGGTCAAAACACCGGTAGAGCGCCTGTTGCAGCAGATGCGTGAGGCAGGTCTGCCGCACACCGCCGCCGATGAAGGTGTGAGCGATAGTGAGAAGCAGTCTTTGCTGACTCACTTGAAGAGCAGCCACAAGGCGAAAGTGGAAGAACCGCGCAAGATTACATTGCAGCGCAAAACCACCAGCACCCTGCGTGTTGCTGGTAGCAAGAGCATCAGCGTTGAAGTACGCAAGAAGAAAGTCTTCGTACAGCGCAGCCCGGAAGAAATCGAAGCCGAGCGCAAACGCGAACTGGAAGAACGTCGCGCAGTAGAAAATGCTGCTCGTCAGAAGGCTGAAGAAGAAGCCAAGCGTCGCGCCGAAGAAGAAGCGCGTCGCCAGCCTGCTGCTGCGCAACCTGCTGCCACTGATGCGGTCGCTGCTCCTGCTGCCGCGCCTGTAGAAGCTGTGCGTGAGGCCGCTCCGGTGGCCGCCGCACCAGCACCTGCTGCTGATGCGCGTAAACGCGACGAACCTCGTCGTCCGGACAAACCACGTGCCGACGATAACAGTCGTCGCGGTGGCGGCGGTGATGGTGAGCGCAAAAACGCTCCGCATCGTGCTTCGGTCAAAGAGAAAGCGCCTGCGCCACGCGTTGCCCCACGTACCACCGACGAAGAAAGCGACAGCTTCCGTCGTGGTGGTCGCGGCAAGGCCAAGCTGAAAAAACGCAACGCCCACGGTTTCCAGAGCCCAACCGGCCCTGTCGTGCGTGAAGTGAAGATCGGCGAGACCATCACTGTGGGCGATCTCGCCCAGCAGATGTCGGTCAAGGCAGCTGAAATCATCAAGTTCATGTTCAAGCTGGGCACTCCGGCCACCATCAACCAGGTACTGGATCAGGAAACTGCCCAACTGGTTGCCGAAGAGCTGGGCCACAAAGTGACCCTGGTCAGCGACACCGCCCTGGAAGATTCCCTGGCCGAGTCCCTGAAGTTCGAAGGTGAAGCCGTTTCCCGTGCGCCGGTCGTGACCGTAATGGGCCACGTTGACCACGGTAAGACTTCCCTGCTCGACTACATCCGTCGTGCCAAGGTTGCGGCAGGCGAGGCTGGCGGTATTACCCAGCACATCGGCGCCTACCACGTTGAAACCGATCGCGGCATGGTGACGTTCCTCGACACCCCTGGTCACGCGGCGTTTACCGCGATGCGTGCCCGTGGTGCCAAGGCGACCGACATCGTGATCCTGGTCGTTGCAGCAGACGACGGCGTGATGCCACAAACCATCGAAGCCGTTCAGCATGCCAAGGCAGCTGGCGTACCGTTGGTGGTTGCGGTGAACAAAATCGACAAGCCGGGCGCCGATCTCGATCGCATCCGTAGCGAACTGTCGGTTCACGGCGTGACTTCCGAAGAATGGGGTGGCGACACTCCATTCGTACCGGTCTCGGCGAAAGTCGGTACTGGCGTTGACGAACTGCTCGAAGCTGTTCTGTTGCAAGCCGAAGTCCTGGAACTGACCGCTACGCCATCGGCTCCTGGCCGTGGTGTTGTGGTTGAGTCCCGCCTCGACAAGGGCCGTGGCCCGGTGGCGACCGTTCTGGTTCAAGACGGTACCCTGCGCCAAGGCGACATGGTGCTGGTCGGTTCGAACTATGGCCGTGTACGTGCCATGCTCGACGAGAACGGCAAGTCCATCAAGGAAGCCGGTCCGTCCATCCCTGTCGAGATTCTCGGCCTGGACGGTACCCCGGACGCTGGCGACGAGATGAGCGTGGTTGCCGACGAGAAGAAAGCCCGTGAAGTGGCTCTGTTCCGTCAAGGCAAGTTCCGCGAAGTCAAGTTGGCCCGTGCTCACGCCGGCAAGCTGGAAAACATCTTCGAGAACATGGGCCAGGAAGAGAAGAAGACGCTTAACATCGTCCTCAAATCTGACGTCCGTGGTTCCCTCGAAGCGTTGAACGGCGCCTTGAACGGCCTGGGTAACGACGAAGTGCAAGTGCGTGTCGTCGGTGGCGGTGTCGGTGGTATCACCGAGTCCGACGCCAACCTGGCACTGGCTTCCAACGCTGTACTGTTCGGCTTCAACGTGCGTGCCGATGCTGGCGCTCGCAAGATCGTCGAGCAGGAAGGCCTGGACATGCGTTACTACAACGTCATCTACGACATCATCGAAGACGTCAAGAAAGCCCTCACCGGCATGCTTGGCAGCGACGTCCGGGAGAACATCCTGGGTATCGCCGAGGTGCGTGACGTGTTCCGCTCGCCGAAATTCGGCGCGATCGCCGGCTGCATGGTTATCGAAGGCACCGTTCACCGTAACCGTCCGATCCGTGTACTGCGTGAAGACATCGTTATCTTCGAAGGCGAGCTGGAATCCCTGCGCCGCTTCAAGGATGACGCTTCCGAAGTACGTGCCGGCATGGAATGCGGTATCGGCGTCAAGAGCTACAACGACGTCAAGGTTGGCGACAAGATCGAAGTCTTCGAGAAGGTTCAGGTTGCTCGCAGCCTCTAACTCGCGCACTTCAGGAGCCACGCCGCGTGTGGGCATGCAAATGCCCCGCGCAACGTCCGGACTCTAAACGCAACGCCCGGTCTGGCTTTTGTCAGGCCGGGCGTTTGCCGCTTTCAGACCCCACGGGTTTCACCGTGTGGCAGTAACAGGTAACAAGACATGGCAAAAGAATACAGCCGTACCCAACGTATCGGCGATCAGATGCAGCGCGAGCTGGCCCAACTGATCCGTCGCGAAGTCAAAGATCCTCGTGTTGGCCTGGTCACCATCACCGCCGTTGAAGTGAGCCGTGACGTAGGTCACGCAAAAATCTTCATCACCGTGATGGGTGAGGACAGCAGCGAAGAAATCGCGCAAAGCATCAAGGTGCTCAACTCGGCCGCAGGTTTCCTGCGCATGCAGTTGGCCCGCGAAATGAAGCTGCGCAGCGTGCCTCAGTTGCACTTCCACTACGACGAAAGCGTCGTGCGTGGCGCGCACCTGTCGGCATTGATCGAACGCGCCGTGGCTGAGGATAATCAGCATCCGTCCACACCTGAAGACGCCAAGGAGTAAGCGGTGGCTCAGGTCAAACGTATCCGTCGCAACGTCAGCGGCATCATTCTGCTCGACAAGCCCATTGGCTTTACCTCCAATGCCGCCTTGCAGAAGGTCCGCTGGCTGCTCAATGCCGAGAAAGCCGGGCACACCGGCAGCCTCGACCCCCTGGCCACCGGCGTGTTGCCGTTGTGCTTTGGCGAGGCCACCAAGTTCTCGCAATACCTGCTCGATTCCGACAAGGGTTACGAAACCCTGATGCAACTGGGCAAGACCACCACCACGGCCGATGCCGAGGGTGATGTTTTGCAGGTTCGCGACGTGACCGTTGGTCGTGCTGATATCGAGGCTGCTTTACCCGCTTTTCGTGGGCAAATCAGTCAGATACCGCCGATGTACTCGGCGCTCAAGCGCGATGGGCAACCACTTTACAAGCTGGCTCGTGCGGGTGAAGTAGTGGAGCGCGAACCGCGTTCTGTTACTATTGCGCGCTTGGAATTGCTCGCCTGTGAAGGCGACACCGCACGCCTGGCCGTGGACTGCAGCAAAGGCACCTATATCCGTACCCTGGTGGAAGATATCGGTGAAAAGCTCGGTTGCGGCGCGTATGTCGCAGAACTGCGACGGACCCAGGCCGGCCCTTTCAGCCTGGCCCAGACGGTGACGCTGGAAGAGTTGGAAGCGGTACACGCCGAAGGCGGCAATGAAGCGGTCGATCGCTTCTTGATGCCATCGGACAGCGGTTTGCTCGATTGGCCATTGCTGCACTTCTCGGAGCACAGCGCGTTCTACTGGCTCAACGGCCAGCCGGTACGTGCCCCGGACGCGCCGAAATTCGGCATGGTGCGGGTACAGGATCATAACGGTCGCTTTATCGGTATCGGTGAAGTGAGCGAAGACGGGCGCATCGCGCCGCGTCGACTGATTCGGTCAGAATGACCGAAACCAGTTTGTGGTAAAAGCGTATCAGCCTTTACGCAAGCTGGAACGAGGGTGGCTGTTAACAGGCACGGTCACTACTCATTTTTAGATACAGGGATTTGTCCCTGGCCTGTTGAAACTGCCCTTTGGGTGGTTTCCTGAAAAAAGGATTGCCTCATGGCTCTCGACGTTCAAGAAAAAGCACAAATCGTAGCTGACTATCAGCAAGCTGTTGGTGACACTGGTTCGCCAGAAGTGCAAGTTGCACTGCTGACCCACAACATCAACAAACTGCAAGGTCACTTCAAGGCCAACGGTAAAGATCACCACTCCCGTCGTGGTCTGATCCGCATGGTAAACCAGCGCCGTAAGCTGCTGGACTACCTGAAAGGCAAGGATCTGGGTCGTTATCAGGCTCTGATCGGTCGCCTGGGTCTGCGTCGCTAATAAGCGATTGCGCTAGAGGTTGGTTGTTTGCCGTGTGTCAGTGGGATTCCCGCTGGCCCATGGCAGGCTTCCAGCCTCAAGTTTTATCTGGATACACGTTTTACCCCTGGACAAGGGTTGGGCCGATTCCCGACATTGCCCAAGAATTTCGCAAGAAGACAAGTTCCCCAAGAGCCACAAAGAAGGTAGGACACCGTGAACCCGGTTATCAAAAAATTTCAGTTCGGTCAGTCGACCGTTACCCTCGAGACAGGCCGTATCGCCCGTCAAGCCTCCGGCGCAGTGCTGGTTACCGTTGACGACGACGTTACCGTACTGGTGACCGTTGTAGGCGCCAAGACCGCAGACCCGAGCAAAGGCTTCTTCCCTCTGTCTGTTCACTACCAGGAAAAGACTTACGCTGCCGGTAAGATCCCTGGCGGTTTCTTCAAGCGCGAAGGCCGTCCTTCCGAGAAAGAAACCCTGACTTCCCGACTGATCGACCGTCCGATCCGTCCGCTGTTCCCAGAAGGCTTCATGAACGAAGTGCAGGTTGTCTGCACCGTCGTCTCCACCAGCAAAAAGACCGATCCGGACATCGCTGCGATGATCGGTACCTCGGCTGCCCTGGCTATCTCCGGCATTCCTTTCGATGGCCCGATCGGCGCTGCGCGCGTGGCTTTCCACGAAAGCACCGGCTACCTGCTGAACCCGACTTACGAGCAACTGAAAGCCTCGAGCCTGGACATGGTCGTTGCCGGTACCTCGGAAGCCGTTCTGATGGTTGAATCGGAAGCCAAAGAGCTGACCGAAGACCAGATGCTGGGCGCGGTACTGTTCGCTCACGACGAGTTCCAGGTTGTGATCAACGCCGTCAAAGAACTCGCTGCCGAAGCCGCCAAGCCAACCTGGGCCTGGGCTCCGCAAGCCGAAGCCACCGAACTGCTGGGCGCGATCCGTGCCGAGTTCGGCGAAGCGATCTCCCAGGCCTACACCATCACCGTCAAGGCCGACCGTTACGCTCGCCTGGGCGAGCTGAAGGATCAGGTCGTTGCCAAGCTGTCCGGTGAAGAAGGCCAGCCTTCTGCCAGCGACGTCAAAGCAGCATTCGGCGAAATCGAATACCGCACCGTTCGCGAAAACATCGTTAACGGCAAGCCACGTATCGACGGTCGCGACACCCGCACCGTGCGTCCGCTGAACATCGAAGTCGGCGTTCTGCCGAAGACTCACGGTTCCGCGCTGTTCACCCGTGGCGAAACCCAGGCCCTGGTCGTTGCGACCCTGGGTACTGCCCGCGACGCACAGCTGCTGGACACCCTGGAAGGCGAGAAAAAAGACCCGTTCATGCTGCACTACAACTTCCCGCCGTTCTCGGTGGGCGAATGTGGTCGCATGGGTGGCGCCGGTCGTCGCGAAATCGGTCACGGCCGTCTGGCCCGTCGTTCGGTTCAGGCCATGCTGCCAGCCGCCGACGTGTTCCCGTACACCATCCGTGTAGTGTCGGAAATCACCGAGTCCAACGGTTCCAGCTCCATGGCTTCGGTCTGCGGTGCTTCCCTGGCACTGATGGACGCTGGTGTGCCGATGAAGGCGCCGGTTGCCGGTATCGCCATGGGCCTGGTCAAAGAAGGCGAGAAGTTCGCCGTCCTGACCGACATCCTGGGTGACGAAGACCACCTGGGCGACATGGACTTCAAAGTAGCCGGTACCGCTAAAGGTGTTACCGCGCTGCAGATGGACATCAAGATCAAAGGCATCACCGAAGAGATCATGGAAATCGCTCTGGGCCAAGCCCTGGAAGCGCGCCTGAACATCCTCGGTCAGATGAACCAGATCATTGGTCAGTCCCGCACCGAACTGTCGGAAAATGCTCCGACCATGATCGCGATGAAAATCGACACCGACAAAATCCGTGATGTCATCGGTAAAGGCGGCGCGACCATTCGTGCGATCTGTGAAGAGACCAAGGCTTCGATCGATATCGAAGACGACGGCTCGATCAAGATCTTCGGCGAAACCAAGGAAGCTGCAGAAGCGGCGCGTCAGCGCGTTCTGGGCATCACTGCCGAAGCCGAGATCGGCAAGATCTACGTCGGTAAAGTTGAGCGCATCGTCGACTTCGGCGCATTCGTCAACATCCTGCCGGGCAAAGACGGTCTGGTTCACATCTCCATGCTGAGCGACGCTCGTGTTGAGAAAGTGACCGACATTCTGAAAGAAGGCCAGGAAGTGGAAGTGCTGGTACTGGACGTGGACAACCGCGGCCGTATCAAGCTGTCCATCAAAGACGTGGCAGCAGCCAAGGCTTCGGGCGCTTAAATACCCGCAGGCTTCACGCTGAAAAAAGGACTCTTCGGAGTCCTTTTTTTATGCGCGCAGGAAAATGCCGAAAAATCAGACGCTTAATCACAGCCAAAAGCCGCAACTTGCATGCAGGCACGCTCTGCTTCATGCAAATTGCACGAATCCGAAAATTCGCTCAATCTATAACTAATTGTTTTTAAAGGGTTTATTTGAAGAGTTCGACTTGGCACAGTGCCTGCAATAGTCCTGTTAATGCTGCAGCATCAAGGTTCACACACTGCAGACTTTTAATAAAACAGGAGTTACTCGTATGAAGAAGTTCGCTCTCGCTACCGCAACTGCTACCGCCCTGACCCTGGCCATGGCCATGGCCAACGTTGCCTTCGCTCAAACCGCGCAGGCGCCGATGACGCTGGCAGCTGGCGAAATGACCAAAGCCAAAGAGTCCACCTCGGACACTTGGATCACCACCAAAGTCAAAGCTGACCTGCTGACCGAAAAGGGCATTCCAGGTTCGGACATCAAGGTTGAGACCAACAAAGGTGTGGTTTCCCTGTCTTCGACCGTTGCCATCTCTGACTCGCAGAAAGCTACCGCTGTCGCCATCACCAAGCGTATCAAAGGTGTGACCGCTGTATCCGCTGACGGCCTGCTGGCTGGCGGTGCGGTAAAAGCCGACAACATCGACAAATCCAAAGAGGCCACTTCGGACACTTGGATCACTACCAAGGTGAAGGCTGACCTGGTTACCGAGAAAGGCATTCCGGGTACCGACATCAAAGTCGAAACCAACAAGGGTGTAGTTTCCCTGTCTTCTTCCGTCGCAGTGACCGAAGCGCAGAAAACTACCGCGGTGAACATCACCAAGAAAATCAAAGGCGTGAAAGCTGTATCGGCCGATGGCCTGAAAGCAGAATAACGCTCAACCAATCGCTGAACTAGGCGGCGGCGGCAACGAGTGAGTTAGATATCCACTCAATGCACCTCACGGGTTCATGCGACCGACCATAGGGATGTGGTCATTACAGGCCCCGGCACATGTGTCGGGGCCTGTTCTATTCCGGCCAGGAATGCTTTCGAAGTGGGCGCCAGCTTGCGCTGGCGCGTGGGGTCATTCGGCGTCCAGATGCATCTGCGTTACCACCCGGCCATCCTTCTCGGCCTGGCCCAGTTTGGCGTCGACGAAGTACACCCGGTCATCTTCCAGCTGCCCTTTGTCGACCAGGTAGTCCTTGATGGTGCTTGCGCGGTCCTGACCGAGCTGGCGCAACAGCACGTCGCTGCTGCTCCAGAACGTGATCACGCCGCCCTTGAGTTTGGCCGTGCGTTCATCGTCGCTCAGGTTTTTCCACTCCGCCGGCGGTTGTTGTTTCAGGCGGGTGCGGTAGATACCTTCGAGCAAGGGGGCTTTTTCCTTTTCCGGTACTTGCAGCAAGGACGCCTGGGCCGGAACCTTGTCGCCACGGCGCTGCAGGATCTTGTAATAGTTATATTGGTATTCGCGCTCCAGACGCTGCTCGGCGAGGAACTTGCCGTCACTGTCGGCCGCTGCCGTGCCTTCGATTTCCAGGCGCAGGGTAGGGCGTTCTTTGAGAGCCTTGGCCAAGGTGTTCAGGGCGCCCTCGGCGTCTTTGTTCAGTTCGCTGGAGCCTGCGGCGAACGAGACATTGCCGAGGTCTTCCGAACCGCCGCCGCTCACCAGCCCACCGATAAACTTGAACGGCGCCGTTGCCGCGCGCACCACCAGGTTGCGCAGGGTCTGCCAGACGATCGGCATCACGCTGAATTGCGGGTTGTTCAAGTCGCCGCTGATGGGCAGTTCAATCGAGATCTTGCCGTCAGAGTCCTTGAGCAGGGCGATCGCCAGGCGAATCGGCAGGTCTACCGCATCGGCACTGTCGACTTTCTCACCCAGTTGCAGTTGCTCGACCACCACTTTGTTCTCGGCCTTCAGCTGGCCTTTGGTGATCACGTAATGCAGGTCGAGGTTGAGGCGGCCCTTGCGAATCCGGAAACCGGCGAACTTGCCCGAGTAGGGCGTCAGGGTCGTCAGTTCGACACGTTTGAAGCTGGTGGCGATATCCAGTGCCGCCATCGGATCAAACGGGTTCACGCTGCCTTTGATGGTCACCGGTGCATAGCGATCCACCTTGCCCTTGATGTCGACAGCTGCCGGTTTGGCCTGGCGGCTGTCAATGGTGCCGATCTGCCCGTTGAGCTGTTGGATCGCGGTGGCGAAGTTGGGCGTGAGGCTGAAGTCGGCGAAGTTGGCCGAACCGTCGTTGATCGCGATCTGCCCGATATGAATGCCCAGCGGTTTTTCTTTGCTTGCGGCCGGCTTGGCCGCTGGCTTGGCGCCGCTGTCGGCCGGCTGGGGAATCAGCAGGTCGTCGACGTTGGTGGTGCGATCATCGTTGATCATGAAGCGCACATAGGGCTGTTGCAGGTTGATCTTGTCGATCGACAGGCTGTCGCCATGCTGGTAGTTCAGCCCTTCCAGCACCAGGCGCTGCCATTTGAGGAAGTCGCGGGTCTTGAGGGTGTCGAGGGTGTGCAACTGATCGACCTGCGCCCGGCCGGTGATCTGTAGGGCCAGCGGCTCGGTGCTTTTGAGGTTCACATCGAGGTTGCTGCCGAGCATGCCGCTACGCAGTTCCAGGCGGATGAACGGGCTGATATAGGACTGTGCGACCCGCAGGTCGATGTCCTGGGTGTTCACTTTCAGCTTGGCGCTGATCGGGTTGAGGTTGACCTCGCCGGTTGCCTGGATCTTGCCTTGCTTGCCCAGGCCGGTGTCGACCTTGAGGGTGAAGGGGCTGCCGTTGAGGCTGTCGAAGTTCTGCACATCGACGTTCAGCGGGCCGAGTTCCAGCGCGACCGCAGGTTTGGCCTGGCGGTCGGCCAGGTGGACCTGATAGTTGCGCAGTTGCACATCCTTGAGCAGCACTTGCCAAGGCTTGCTCGGCGCTGCAGGCGCGGCTTTGGGCGAGTCGGCAGCTGCTGGCGCGCTGGCTGCTTCCGGCGCCTTGGCCGGCTTGCTCGGCTGGCTGGCGAACAGTTTCTGCCAGTCCAGTTGGCCATCGGCTTCGCGGGCGGCCCAGGTTTCCAGCTTGTTGCTGCGGATCTTGCCGACCACCACCTGCTGCTTGGCCAGGTCGATCGTGGTTTCGCTGACGTCCAGGCGCTCCAGGCGCACCAACGGCCGGCCATCCGGAGCCTTGATGGCGAACGGCGCGATGCTGGCGGCGGTGTTGGTCAGGTTCAGTTCGGTTTCTTTGGCCAGGCTGAACGTGTAGTCCGTGCTGAAGTTGAGCACGCCGTTTTCGAGGACCAGGGGCAGGGCGTCGCGCACGTAGGGCCACCAGGCTTTCATCTTGCCATCGGTGATTTTCAGGGTGCCTTTGGACGTGATCGGCACCAGGCTGACGTTACCCTTCCAGTCGATCTGCCCGCCTTCCGGGCCGGCGGCGACCAGGGTCATGTCGGCATTGTCTTCCGGCAGGGTGCTGAGGTTTTTCAGCTCGAAGTCGAGTTTGTCGTAGAGGAACTCGATCGGCTCGCTGGGGCGCAGGTCTTCAAAGTGCAGATAACCGCCCGCCAGCTTGATCCGCTCGATCCGCAACGGGAACGGTTTGGCGTTGGGGTCTGCCGGTGTCGGTTCGCTGGGTGGCAGTTTGAACAACTGCGCCAGGTTCAACTGGCCGGACTTGTCGAACAGCAACTCGGTCTTGGGTTTGTCGAGTTGCACATCGGCCAAGTGCAGGGCGCGGGTCCACAGGCTGTCGAGCTGCAGGTTGGCGTAGAGCCGCTCGAAACCCACTTGTTCCTTGCCGGGATCGCCGATCTTGAGGCCCCACAGCGTCACTTCCAGGCTGAACGGGTTGAGCTCGATACGCTCGATGCGGGCCGGCACCGTGGCGTAGTTGGTCAACTGTTGGTTGGCTATGCGAAGGGCAATGCCGGGCAAAATCAAAAAGCCCAGCAAGCTGTACAGGGCAACGGCAGTCAACAAGGCGCCAGTGGCGCGAATCAATCCTTTGGGCATGGGGCGGCGCCATCTATGTCGAACAGGAGTGCCTTGGAGTATGGCACGGGTTTTCGGTTCCGAAGAGCCACCCTCTTTCAGAAAATTCCTATAACTGCAGGATCAGAGTCTTCAATGGAGGTTGCTGGTCTTGCGACGGAAAGTCGGCGCCAGGAGGCATGATTTGCCAGTCGCGCACCGGACGCCCGGCTTTCTCGGCGCAACGTAGCACCTGCTCACGCCAATCGTCCATGCTCACTTTTGCCAGGTTGTTGCAACAGATCAGCACGCCGTCATCGGCGGTTGCCAACAGCGCCGGCTTGAGCAGGCTTTGATAGTCGCGCAACAGGTCGACGGTGCCGAAGGCGCTCTTGGCCCAGGCCGGCGGGTCAAGCAACACCAGGTCATATTGACGCGGTTCCAGGCGCGGATAGCTCGGCAGTTTCTGCCCGCGCCGCTGAGTGATCGGCAGGCCGGCCAGCTGGCGAATCGCCGGGAAATAATCGGATTGCACGAACGTCATGGGTGCCAGCTGCGGGTTGAGCAGGCCGTTTTCGCGACCGACCGCCAGGTTGCCTTCGGCAAAATCCAGGTTGCACACGTCACGGGCACCGCCGGCCGCGGCGCTCAGGCCCACGCCACAGGTGTAGGCGAACAGGTTCAGTACGCTTTTGCCGGCACTGTGTGTCTTGACCCAGCCGCGGGTGTTGCGCAGGTCGAGGAACAGCAACGGGTCTTGCCCGGCATGGCGCCCGCGCACGCGGTAATTGAGGCCCCATTCGTGGCCGACCAGGTCCTGCAGCGCTTGCGGTGTGGCGCGGTAGACCGTGTCTTCGCGGTCGATCCGCGAGTTGCCACGGGAACGGTCGTTGTACACCAGCAGCAATTCCAGGCCCATGTACTGGCTGATCAGTTGATGCAGGTCCAGCAAGTCTGCGCTTTCCAGCGGTTGGTGGAAGCTCTGCACCAGCAATTGCGGGCCATAGCGGTCGATGGTCAGGCCTCCGGCGCCTTCCTGGCTGCCGTGGAACAGCCGGTAACAGTCGGTGCCTTGGGCATGCAACTCGCTGATCAGGCCTTGACGATGATCGAGGGCGGCGCGCAGCGCCTGGTTCAGGGGAGACATGGAGCGCGCCTTGCTGGGTAAATGTGGGCGCGGAGTTTAGCAGTTATGGAGCGTCGCCTACATCAACCCCATCCGCCGATGCGCGCGCTGCACCGAGCCATTGCGCATCGCCCAACGCAGCACCGGCGCGCTGCGCTTGACCCCGGCACGCACCAGCTGGCGTTGCAGCGGGCTCGGGTGTTGCCCCAGCATGTCGGCGGCCCAGGCCGGCAGCAGGTCGATCCCGGCCTGCATCATCAGGGCGCCAAAGGGTTTGGCCAGGGTGCTGGGCGCCGGGGCTTCGAGCAGCAGGCGCAGCACTTCGCGGCTGCGCGCGTCGCACAATAATTGTGGACGGATGCGCGCCAGATAATCCGCAATTTCCTCGCGTGAGCGCGGCACATTCCGCGCGCCCAGGCGTTCGGCGACCAGGGCGATTTCGTTGTAGTAACGATCCTGATCGCGCCCCGACAGCTGCGGGTTGCGATAACGCACGTGTGCGGCGAGGAAGCTGCTGACCTCCGCCACATGCACCCAGGTCAGCAACTGCGGGTCGCTGGCCGCGTAGGCGCGGCCGTCGGGCGCATGGCCGACAACCTGCAGGTGAATGGTGCGTACTTTCTCGATCAGCCAATCGGCGTCTTTGCGCGAGCCGAAGGTGGTGCCGGAAATGAACTGCGATGTGCGGCGCAGGCGCCCGAGCATGTCCTGGCGAAAGTTCGAATGGTCCCACACGCCAGCCAGCGCCAATGGGTGCAAGGCTTGCAGCATCAAGGCGCTGATGCCGCCGATGAGCATGCTGCTGAAATCGCCATGCACTTGCCAACTGACCGAGTCCGGGCCGAACAGGCCGGGGTCGCCCTTGGGGTTTTCCAGGTCCAACTGGCCCAGCGACAAGCCGGTGAGGCTCATCAACTGGGTTTCGATACGGCTGCGGATAAATTCCATGGCGACGCGCGGGTTCCTATCGGTTCAGGCGTTTGTCGATCAGGCCGGCGACCACGCTGGGGTCGGCCAGGGTGGAGGTATCTCCGAGGCTGTCCAACTCGTTGCAGGCTATTTTGCGCAAAATGCGTCGCATGATCTTACCCGAGCGGGTTTTCGGCAAGGCCGGGGCCCATTGGATCAGTTCCGGTTTGGCAAAGCTGCCGATTTCCTTGCTGACCAGTTCGAGCAGATGTTTTTTCAGTGTATCGCTGGGCTCCACGCCATTCATCGGCGTGACGAACGCATAGATGCCCTGGCCTTTGACGTCATGGGGATAGCCCACCACCGCAGCCTCGGCGACCCAGTCATGCAACACCAGGGCACTTTCCACCTCGGCGGTGCCGATACGGTGGCCGGAGACGTTGATCACATCGTCGATGCGCCCGGTGATCCAGTAGTCGCCGTCTTCGTCACGCCGCGCGCCATCGCCGGTGAAGTAATAACCGGGGTAGGGTTTGAAATAGGTGTCGATCATGCGCTGCGGGTCGCCATAGACACTGCGGATCTGCCCCGGCCAGCTGGATTTGATCGCCAGCACGCCGCTGCCCGGGCCGTTGATTTCCTTGCCGTGCTCATCGAGCAGCACCGGCAGCACGCCGAACATCGGTTGGGTCGCGCAGCCGGGCTTGATGCGCTGGGCGCTGACCAGCGGGCTGAGCATGATGCCGCCGGTTTCGGTCTGCCACCAGGTATCGACAATCGGGCAGCGTTGTTCGCCGACGGCGTTGAAGTACCAGTCCCAGGCTTCCGGATTGATCGGCTCACCGACGCTGCCGAGCAGGCGCAGGCTGGCGCGGGAGGTGTTCTCCAACGGAGCGTGGCCCTCGCGCATCAATGCGCGCAGGGCCGTCGGCGCGGTATAGAAGATATTGACCTGGTGCTTGTCGATGACCTGCCAGAAGCGCGAGCTGCTCGGGTAGCTGGGTACGCCTTCGAACATCAGCGAGGTGGCGCCGTTGGCCAGCGGGCCGTACACGATGTAGCTGTGGCCGGTGACCCAACCCACATCGGCGGTACACCAGAACACTTCGCCGTCGCGGTAGTCGAGCACGTACTTGAAGGTCATCGCGGCTTGCAGCAGGTAGCCGCCGGTGGTGTGCAGCACGCCCTTGGGTTTGCCGGTGCTGCCGGAGGTGTAGAGGATAAACAGCGGGTCTTCGGCGCCCATCGGCTCGGGTGGGCAGTCATCGCTGGCGGCATCCACGGCCTGTTGGTAGTTGAGGTCGCGGCCTTCGCTCCAGTTCACGGCGGCCCCGGTGCGCGCTACCACCAGCACGGTGCTGACGTTCGGGCAACTGGCCAGGGCCTTGTCGACATTTTGTTTCAACGCCACCGGCTTGCCGCCGCGCACGCCTTCATCGGCGGTGATCACCGTGCGGCAGTCGGCGTCGAGAATGCGGTCGCGCAGGGCGTCGGGTGAAAAGCCGCCAAACACCACCGAATGCACCGCCCCAATCCGCGTACAGGCGAGCATGGCGTAGGCTGCTTGCGGAATCATCGGCATGTAGATGCACACCCGGTCGCCTTTTTTCACGCCACGGCTTTTCAGCACATTGGCCAGGCGGCTGACGTTTTGATGCAGTTGGCGGTAGGTGATGGTGGAAGATGCTGTCGGATCATCGCCCTCCCAGATGAAGGCCGGTTGCTCGGCGCGTTGCGCCAGGTGGCGGTCGATGCAGTTGTAGCTGACGTTCAATTGGCCGCCGGCAAACCATTGGGTGGCGCCGGTCTGGATGTCCGAGGTATTGACGGTGTGCCAGGGCGTGGTCCAGTCGAGAAAGCGCCTGGCCTGTTCGGCCCAGAACGTGTCCGGCTGTTCGATGGATTGGCGATAGAGGCGCTGATAGTCCTCTTGACTCAGTTGCGCAGCCCGGCGGACGGCATCGGCGATGGGAAACATGCTGATATCGAACATGAGCGATCCTTATTCTTGTTTTTGCGACAAGTCATAAAGATGCACCCAGTCGGGGGCGGGTTCAAGGCCGACGTCCGAATGGACGCCGGCCCTGTGTGACCGACTTCAGCCGCGGTGACGACCGCGGAAGTAGTTGATCAGGCCCTGGGTCGACGCATCGTCGGCCAGGCTTTCTTCGGCGCCGGTCAGGCGGTTGTAGACGCCCTTGCCCAGTTCCTTGCCCAGCTCCACGCCCCATTGGTCGAAGGCGTTGATGCCCCAGATCACGCTTTGCACGAACACTTTGTGTTCATACATCGCGACCAGTGCGCCCAAGCGCCGCGGGCTGATGCGCTCGACCACCAGGGTGTTGCTCGGACGGTTGCCCGGGATCACCTTGTGCGGGGCCAGCTTCTGCACGTCGGCTTCCGGCAGGCCCTTGTCGCGCAGCTCGGCTTCGGCTTCGCTGCGGGTCTTGCCGAGCATCAGCGCCTGGCTCTGGGACAGGCAGTTGGCGTACAGCCACTGATGGTGGTCGGAGACCGGGTTGAAGCTGACGATCGGCACGATAAAGTCGGCCGGGATCAGTTGGGTGCCCTGGTGCAGCAACTGGTGGTACGCGTGCTGACCGTTGCAGCCCACGCCGCCCCAGATCACCGGGCCGGTATCGGTGGACACAGGTGTACCGTCCTGGCGCACGCTCTTGCCGTTGGATTCCATGTCCAGCTGTTGCAAGTGTTTGGTGATGTTACGCAGGTAGTGGTCGTAGGGCAGGATCGCATGGCTCTGCGCGCCCCAGAAGTTGCCGTACCACACACCCAGCAGGCCGAGCAGCACCGGCATGTTCTGTTCGAACGGCGCGTTCTGGAAATGCTGGTCCATGGTGTAGGCACCGGACAGCAGTTCCTTGAAGTTCGACATGCCGATGGCCAGGGCGATGGGCAGGCCGATGGCCGACCACAGCGAGTAACGGCCGCCGACCCAGTCCCACATCGGGAAGATGTTTTCTTCGCGGATACCGAAGGCCACGGCGGCCGCGTTGTTGCTCGATACGGCGATGAAGTGGCGATACAGCTCGGCTTCCGAGCCGCCCTGGGCCAGGTACCAGGCGCGGGCGGCCTGGGCGTTTTTCAGGGTTTCGAGGGTGTTGAAGGATTTCGACGAGACGATGAACAGCGTGGTCTCGGCGCGCAGCTTCATGGTCAGTTCGTGGAACTCGCTGCCGTCGATGTTCGCCAGGTAGTGGCAGCGCACGCCTTTGTGGGCGTAGGACAGCAACGCTTCGGAGACCAGCTCCGGGCCGAGGAACGAGCCACCGATGCCGATGTTCACCACGTCGGTGATCGGCTTCTCGGTGTAGCCGCGCCACAGGCCGTCGTGGATGCGGCCCACGAGGTCAGTGATCTGGTTCAACACCTTGTGTACGTCCGGCATGATGTTCACGCCGTTGACCGACAACTTGTCGCCCACTGGGCGGCGCAGGGCGGTGTGCAGGGCAGGGCGACCCTCGGACGAGTTCACCGGCTCGCCGGCATACAGCGCGTCGATCGCGGCTTTAAGGTCGACTTCCTTGGCCAGGTCCACGAGCAGGTTGCGGGTTTCGCTGGTGATCAGGTTTTTCGAGTAATCGAGGAAAAGCCCGCAGCTGCTCAAGGTGAATTGGGAAAAACGCTGAGGATCGGCATTGAACGCGTCGCGCATGCTGAAATCCTGCATGGCTTGGCGATGTTGATTGAGCGCTCGCCAGGCGGGCAGAGCGGTAACGTCATGAGGGGTGCGGTAGTACGCCATCGCTGCGGGTTTCCTTTTATTACGGGGACTGCCTTTAGGACACTTCAAAGCCCGAAACATCCAGTCTTTCATCAAGCAATGGGTTCCGGACAGCGCTAACCATAGCGCAGGGCGAATACATTAAACCTAGCGTGTCGATATGTCTTGGCTTTGTCTGCGCTGTGGCCGGTACTTTTTTATACCGGCGCATCAGGCTGGGCAACGGGCAGGGGGTCAGTCGAGGGTCAGATGCAGGTTGTCGATCAGGCGCGTCGCGCCCAGGTAGGCCGCGACCAGGATCACTACATCGCGATCCTCGACCGTGGCCGGGCGCAGGTGGACGCCTTGGCGCACTTCGAGGTAATCCACGCGCATGCCGGCGGCTTCGATCTGCTGAACCTGTTCGGCACGCAGTTTGGCGAAGTCGCGGTCGCCGCCTTTGATGGCGGCGGCAATCTGACTCAGGCTGCGGTACAACGTCGGCGCGACGGCCCGCTGCTCGGCGGTGAGGTAACCGTTGCGCGATGACAGCGCGAGGCCATCCTCGGCGCGCACGGTCGGTTCACCGATGATCTGGATCGGCATGTTCAGGTCATGGACCATGGCGCGAATCACGGCCAGTTGCTGGTAGTCCTTCTGGCCAAACACGGCCATATCCGGCTGGACCATGTTGAACAGCTTGTTGACCACCGTGGCCACACCTTCAAAGTGCCCGGGACGGCTGGCGCCGCACAGGCCTTCGGACAATTGCGGCACGCTGACGCGGGTCTGGCCGGTCATGCCGCTGGGGTACATTTCCTCGACGCTTGGCGCGAACAACAGGTTGCAGCCGGCTTGCAGGAGTTTTTCCTGGTCGGCGGCGAGGGTGCGCGGGTACTTGTCCAGGTCTTCGCCGGCGCCAAATTGCAGCGGGTTGACGAAGATGCTCGCGACCACGAAATCCGCCTGTTGGGCCGCCTTGGCCACGAGGGCCGCGTGGCCGCTGTGCAGGTTGCCCATGGTGGGCACAAAGCCGATGCGTTTGCCGGCGCTGCGGGCATGGGTAACGGCGGCCCGCAGTTCACGTAGGGTTTTTACGGTGTTCATGCAGAGAATCCGTGTTCGGCGCCTGGGAAGGTCACGCCTTTGACTTCGGCGACGTATGCGCTCAACGCGGCGTGGATGCTGTCCTGGCCGGTCATGAAGTTTTTCACGAACTTCGGTACCCGGCCGGTCATCGACAGGCCGAGCATGTCGTGCAGCACCAGGACCTGGCCGTCGGTGGCCGACCCGGCACCAATGCCGATCACCGGCACTTTGACCGCATGGGTGATTTCCGCGGCCAGTTCGCTGGGCACGCATTCGAGCAGGATCATCGCGGCGCCGGCTTGTTCCAGGGCGATGGCATCGGCACGCATCTGGCGCGCCTGGGCTTCGTTGCGGCCCTGTACTTTATAGCCGCCGAGGATGTTCACGGACTGCGGCGTCAGGCCCATGTGCGCGCACACCGGTACACCGCGTTCAGCCAGCATGCGGATCGACTCGGCGAGCCAGGCGGCCCCTTCGACCTTGACCATGTGCGCGCCGGCTTGCATCAATTTGCCGGCGTTGTGGAAGGTCTGTTCGACGGTGGCGTAACCCATGAACGGCAGGTCGGCGATGATAAAGGCGCCGTCGTTACCGCGCTTGACGCTGGCGGTGTGGTACGCGAGTTCATCCGTGGTGACGGGCAGGGTGCTGTCATGCCCTTGAAGCACCATGCCGAGGGAGTCGCCCACCAGTAACACCTCGACACCGGCTTGGCAGCAGGCGTGGGCGAAGGTGGCGTCATAGCAGGTCAGCATCGTGATTTTTTCACCTTTGAGCTTGAGGCTCTGCAAGGTGGTCAGGGTAACGTCTGGCATGAAAAGGGTCCTCGTTCAGGCGCATGGAAACAGCGAGTAACGCGCGTGAGTCTTCGTTTATACAGGCGCACTTTCTTGAGAGCAGTGCTTATAAGGCCTGGATTGCGCCCTTTAGCGCCGGTTGGCGGCAGCGGGACGCCTATAGTCGTGAGGAGGACACGGGAAGTCAATTGCATGTGTTACCGCATTGTTACGGCGGTGGTGTTACCGCTGTTACTGATGCGATTCAGCAGTGGCTGATCAACGCTGGGTGCTGAGCGCAGGCATGCGTTCCAGGCCGACAAACGGGCAGGCTGCGAGCAGGTCGCTGAGGCGCCGGCCATCGGGCAATTGCAGGGTGGCCGGGGCCAGTTCGGCCAGCGGGTACAGCACGAAGGCGCGCAGGTGCATCTGATAGTGCGGCACTTGCAGGCGTGGTTCGTCGATCAGGCGGTCGCCGAACAGCAGGATATCCAGGTCGAGCGTGCGTGGGCCCCAACGCTCAAGGCGCTCGCGGCCTTGGTCGTTCTCGATGGCTTGCAGCGCATCGAGCAGTTCCAGTGGCGCCAGGCAGCTGTCCAGGGCCGCGACCGCATTGGTGTAGCGCGGTTGGCCGGGGAGCAGGGAGTCGCTTTGATAGAAGGCCGACACCCCGGCGACGGTAGTGCCCGGCAATTGCGCCAACGCCTCGATAGCATTGCGCAATTGTTGCTCCGGGGCCGCCAGGTTGCTGCCCATGCCGATGTAGATGCGTTCCACGTTTATTCGCCTGCGGCGCCCGAGGCATCGGCGGCGCTGCGCTTGCGTTTGCTCCCGCTGCGACGGCGCTTCTTGGGCCCTTCGCCGACGCCATCGCCTTTGCTGCCGAGTTCACGAATCATCTCGCGGCGCTCGCTGTCATTGGCGTCCTGGTAGTCGGTCCACCATTCGCCCAGGTCGTCGGTCTGTTCGCCGGCGCTTTCACGCAGCAGCAGGAAGTCGTAGCCGGCACGGAAGCGCGGGTTCTCCAGCAACAGGTCGGCGCGCTTGCCGCTGCGACGCGGCAGGCGTTCCTGCATGTCCCAGATCTCGCGGATCGGCAGGGTGAAGCGTTTCGGGATGGCGATGCGCTGGCACTGCTCGGCGATCAACTCGTGGGCGGCTTCCTGCATGGCCGGGATCGGCGGCATGCCACGGTCCTGCAGGCGCAGTACGCGTTTGGGCAAGGCCGGCCACAACAGGGCGGCAAACAGGAACGCCGGGGTGACCGGTTTGTTCTGTTTGATGCGCAGGTCGGTGTTGATCAACGCTTCGCTGATCAGGGTGTGGGTATACGTCGGGTTGTATTCCAGTGCTTCGGCGCTCGCCGGGAACAAGGGATCGAACAACTGCAGGTCGACGAGCATTTCGAAGGTATCGGCGGCGTAGCCCGAGAGGAACAGCTTGAGCACTTCTTCGAACAGGCGCGCCGAGGGGATTTCCCGCAGCATCGGCGCCAGTTCGCGAATCGGTGCAGCCGTGTGGCGCTCGATACCGAAGTTCAGCTTCGCGGCGAAACGCACCGCCCGCAGCATGCGTACCGGGTCTTCCTGGTAGCGCTGCGTCGGGTCGCCGATCAGGCGGATCAGGTTGTTGCGAATATCGTGCACGCCGTTGGCGTAATCGAGGATGCGCTCGCTGACCGGGTCGTAATACAAGGCGTTGATGGTGAAGTCGCGGCGCTGCGCGTCTTCTTCCAGGGTGCCGTAGACGTTGTCGCGCAGGATGCGTCCGCTTTCGTTGCGGGAAGACTGATTGGTGTCTTCTTCCTCATCGTTTTGCGGATGACCGGCACGGAAGGTCGCGACCTCGATGATTTCGCGGCCAAAGTGAATATGCACCAGCTTGAAGCGGCGGCCGATGATGCGCGCATTGCGAAACTCGGCGCGCACTTGCTCGGGCGTGGCGCTGGTGGCGACGTCGAAGTCCTTGGGCGTGATATTGAGCAGCATGTCGCGTACACAGCCGCCCACCAGATAAGCCTGGTAACCGGCGTTCTGCAAACGTTCGACGATGTTCACTGCATAACGGCTGAACTGAGCGCGTTGCAGCGAATGTTGGCTGCTGTTGAGCACTTCAGGCGTGCTGCGTTTGTGTTGCGTTCGACGCAAGGGAGAACGGAATGACTGGAACAACTTCTTCAGCATGGGATGCACTGTTTGAAGGAATGTTCGGCCATAACGAAGAATGACCGCATGATGGGCCGGGATTCTAGCATTTAGTCGGGGGATGGTGTAGGAACAAGCTACAGGCCTTGCGCCATAAGCCTAAAAACGTCAAATACCGGAAACTACAAGGGGAGCCGAAGCTCCCCCAGAAGTAGTTGCGTGCTCTATTTTTATTATTGGTTTCGGGCTTTTTGTTTTTGTTGATCGCCCTCGCCATGAAGTGTGACCTTCATGACACTCCCAATCGGGAGTCAAGAGCAAACGGATTGCTTTGGTCGCTGTGTTGCTGATCTACGATCCAACCAGTTCAGGCTCTGCCTTAGGGCAGTTTTTGTTGTTCTCGGCCTGGTTGCGGGGCAAGCCCCAAATGCAACGCCTCTCCAAAAGAATCAGTTAGCTGCGCCTCCGCCGTGTTGTTTTTATTGTGCGTGAGTCGATTCGTCTTATTTTTATTGTCTTGTACAAAGCTTGTTATTGTTTTTGTACTAAGCATATAGCAGGGTGCGTGCCAACTTTTGCGCCGACCAGCAAAACCAGGGGGTTGAGGGGTTTTTGGCTGTTTGGCGGCGAAAAAAAAGCCGGGGCTTCGTTACCGTAAGCCCCGGCTTTTGTTACGCGAAATATCCGCGGTAACAGTTTTTTCACATTGGCGGGTGTTACCTGTGGGCGCGCGCCCTCAGCTTTCGCTGGCCACTCCGGTCTTGCGCCGTGGAATGCCCAGGCGTTGGCGCCGTTCCCACAGGCACTTGCGGCTTACACCCAGCTTGCGCGCCAGTTCGGTCTCGGTCATGTGGTCCTGGTGCTCGAGGACGAAATGCTGGAAGTAGTCTTCCAGTGACAAATCTTCCGTCGGTTCATGGCTGGTATTGCCGGCGGCGCCCTGTTGCGGGGCCAGGCCGATGAAGTCGTCGTCTTCCAGGTCACTGAGCTCTATATCGATACCCAGCAGTTCGGCGGAAATTTCCGGGCTCTCCGACAGAATCACCGCACGCTCGACCGCATTCTCCAATTCCCGCACGTTACCCGGCCACGAGTAGTGCCGAATCGCCTGCTCGGCGTCTGCGGCGAACCGCAGGTCGGTACGGTTGATGCGCGCGCTCTGGCGCAACAGGAACGCATTGGCGATCTCGTTGACGTCGGCACCCCGTTCCCGCAGGGCCGGCAGCTTGAGTGCGATCACATGCAGGCGGTAATACAAGTCTTCACGGAACTGGCCGATCTTGGCCAGGCTCTTGAGGTCGCGGTGAGTGGCCGCGATCAGGCGCACATCGACCTTCTGCGATTGCACCGAGCCCACCCGGCGGATTTCGCCTTCTTGCAGTACACGCAGCAGGCGCGCCTGGGCTTCCAGGGGCAACTCGCCGATTTCGTCGAGGAACAGCGTGCCGCCGTCCGCCGCTTCCACCAGGCCCGCGCGCCCGGCGCTGGCGCCGGTAAACGCGCCTTTCTCGTGGCCGAACAGTTCGGACTCGATCAGGGATTCGGGGATTGCCGCGCAGTTCACCGAGATCATCGGTGCCTTGGCGCGCTTGGACAGGTTGTGCAGGGCGCGGGCCACCAGTTCCTTACCGGTCCCCGACTCGCCCTGGATCAGCACATTCGAGTCCGTCGGCGCCACTTTGCGGATCTTGCTGTACAGGTCCTGCATGGGTGGGCAGGAGCCGATGATGCCGATCTCGCCATTGCTGTTGTCGACGCCCGGCTTGTCGGCGCCGTTGGCCGCCTTGCCGGCGGGACGCTGTTCGGCCGTAGCGCTGCTGGCCGACTGGCGGTCACGCAGGATGCGGGCCACGGCCTGGAGCATCTCATCGTGGTCGAACGGCTTGGCGATGTAGTCCACCGCGCCCATCTTCATGGAGTCCACCGCCGAGCGCAGGCTGGCGTAGCTGGTCATGATCAGCACCGGGGTGCCCTGGCCGAGCTTGATCAACTCGGTGCCCGGCGCGCCGGGCAGGCGCAGGTCGCTGACAATCAGGTCGAACGTGGGAATACTGAACCGCTCTTGGGCTTCCTGCACCGAGCCGGCTTCGCTGACCTGGTACTGATTACGTTCAAGCAGGCGACGCAAGGCAGAGCGGATAATGGTTTCGTCTTCGACGATCAAAATGTGCGGCATTGATTCAATTCTCTCGACGGTCTCAGTTCACAGCGGACGTCGCTTCGACATGACGCGGCAAGGTCACCCGAATACGGGTGCCGCGTTGGCTTTCTGTGTCAGCCGGGCTGTCGATGGTGATTTGTCCATAATGCTCTTCAACGATGGAATAGACCAGTGCAAGGCCCAGACCGGTGCCTTCACCGGGGTCCTTGGTGGTGAAGAAGGGTTCGAACAAGCGGTCCTTGATGTTCTGTGGAATGCCGCTGCCTTCGTCCTCCACGATCAGGTCGACCGTGTGCTCGAAAGCCTCGCTCTTGACGCGTACCGCACTGCCGGCCGGGGACGCGTCGCGGGCGTTCGACAGCAGGTTGATCAACACCTGCGCCAAGCGCTGGGAGTCACCGTCGACCCAGTGGTCCGGATCGCATAGGTTGAAGAACTGTACTTCGAAATTGCGCCGATTCAAGGCCAGCAGCCCAATGGCATCCTGTGCCACTTCGGCCAGGCACACCGCTTCGTCGTGGTTCTGATGGGCGCCGGCGTGGGCGAAGCTCATCAGTGACTGCACGATGCGCGACACGCGCTTGGTCTGTTCGAGGATCTGCCCGCTGATCTCGGTGATTTCGCCGTCTTCCTCGCGCTCTTCGCGCAGGTTCTGCGCCAGGCAGGCGATACCGGTGATCGGGTTGCCGATTTCATGGGCCACGCCCGCCGCCAGGCGACCGATACTGGCCAGGCGCTCGGAATGCACCAGCTTGTCTTCGAGCATCTGGGTTTCGGTCAGGTCTTCGACGAGCAACACCAGGCCGCTGTTACCGGGGGCCAGGGGCTCGTCGATCGCCGCCTTGTGCAGGTTGAGCCAGCGGGTCTGGCCGTCGAGGGCCAGGTGCTGCTTGTGCAAGTGTTCGTCGGGCAGGTTGATAAAGCCTTGCAGCAGTTCCTTCCACGGGTCGCCCAGGGTATTGAGGCGCGAGCCCACGACCCGTTGCGCGGCAATGCCGGTGAGTTCTTCCATGGCCTTGTTCCACATCAGAATCTCCTGGTCCTTGGCCAGGGAGCAGACCCCCATCGGCAGTTCCTGCAAGGTCTGGCGGTGATAGCGGCGCAGGGCATCGAGTTCGGCGGCCAGGCCAGTGAGGCGTGAGTGGTAATCCTCAAGCCGGCTTTCGATGAAGTGGATGTCTTCAGTGACGTAGTTTTCGCCGCTCGCCTTGTAGGGCAGGAACGTTTCCACCATGTCCTGCGACACGCTGGGGCCCATCAGCCCGGACAGGTTGGCTTCGATTCGGTCGCGCAGGCGGCGCAGCGCGTAGGGCCTGCGCTCGTCGAACGGTAGATAGAGATCGCGCAACGCCTGTTCGACTTCCTTTTGCGCGGCCTTGGCGCCCAGGGGCTTGGCCAGTTGCGTGGCGAACTCCTGGGGCGAGGCAGCATGCAGTTCGCGGCGTTGCGGGCGGCGCACGTTGTCCACCGCGCAGGCTTCGGCGGCGCTGGTTTCTTCCGGGCTGGCGTTGGTGAACAGGGAGATCAGGGTGAACATCAGCACGTTGGCGGCCAGCGAGGCGATCGCCGCCATGTGCCAGCTGGTGTCGTCGAGCACGTAGATCATGTTCAGCAGCGGGATGTAGAAACCCTGCAGGTTGCCGACCAACGGCAGCAACATGGTCACCAGCCACACCAGAATCCCGGCGAGCAACCCGGCGATAAAGCCGCGTCGATTGGCCGTCGGCCAGTACAGCACCGACAACACCCCCGGCAGGAACTGCAAGGTGGCGACAAACGCGACGATCCCCAGGTTGGCCAGGTCTTGCCCGGCGCCCAGCAGCAGGTAGAAACCGTAGCCGGCCATGATGATCGCGACGATCAGCGCACGGCGGGTCCATTTCAGCCAGCGGTAGATATTGCCTTCGGCCGGCGGCTGGTACAGCGGCAGCACCAGGTGATTGAGCGCCATGCCCGAGAGCGCCAGCGTGGTGACGATGATCAGGCCGCTGGCCGCCGACAACCCGCCGACATAGGCCAGCAGCGCCAGGGCCGGGCTGTTGGCGGCGATGCCGACGCCGAGGGTGAAATATTCGGGGTTGGTGGTGGCGCCCAGTTTGAGGCCGGCCCACAGGATCAGCGGCACCGCCAGACTCATCAACAGCAGGAACAGCGGCAAGCCCCAGCTGGCGCTGACCAGCGAGCGTGGGTTGAGGTTCTCGGTGAACGTCATGTGGTACATGTGCGGCATCACGATGGCCGAGGCGAAGAACACCAGCAGCAGCGTGCGCCACGGGCCTTCCTGCAGCGGGGTGTGCAGCGCGGCGAGGGCGGTCTGGTTTTGCAGCAGCCACAACTCCAGCTGTTGCGGGCCGTCGAATACGCCGTAGAGCGCATACAGGCCGACGCCACCGATGGCGATCAGCTTGATCACCGACTCGAAAGCAATCGCAAAGACCAGGCCTTCGTGTTTCTCACGGGTGGCGATGTGGCGTGAGCCGAAGAAAATCGTGAACAGGCTGATCAGCGCGCAGAAGGCCAGGGCGACGCGATACTGCACCGGCTCACGGGTCAGGATGCTGATGGAGTCGGCCACTGCCTGGATCTGCAGGGCCAGCAAGGGCAACACGCCGATCAGCATGAAAATCGTGGTCAGCGCGCCCGCCCAGGTGCTGCGAAAGCGGAAGGCGAACAAGTCGGCCAGGGACGACAACTGATAGGTGCGGGTGATCTTCAGGATCGGGTACAGCAGCACCGGCGCCAGCAAGAAGGCCCCGGACACCCCGAGGTAACTGGACAGAAAGCCATACCCATACTGATAGGCCAGGCCCACCGTGCCATAGAACGCCCAGGCGCTGGCGTAGACGCCCAAGGACAAGGTGTAGGTCAACGGATGGCGAATGATCGCCCGCGGAATCATTCCGCGCTCACTGATCCAGGCGACACCGAACAGCGCGGCCAGGTAGGCGGCGCTGATCAGCAGCATCTGGGTGAGGCTAAAGCTCATCGGCATCTTTTTGGCTCTGCAGGATGAAAGTCACGACGATCAGGATCAGCCACAGCAGATAGGGGCGATACCAGGCGCCCGTGGCGTCGATCCACCAATCCATGATGGCGGGGGAAAACAGGTAGATCCCGACGACCAGCAGCAGGACCAAGCGATAGATGTACATGTTGGCCTCTGATTGAATAACTGCGGCGATGGTAACGGATGCCTGGCCGGCTGCAAGCGCCTTCAGCGTAACTGCGCTTCGGCCAGCGTGAGTGTGCGCGGGATCAACTGCGCATCCCAGTGGGCAATGCCCCAATCCAGCAGTTCCCGTGGGCTGGCGTGCAGCAGTTCGTCGCCGGGTTGCTGGCCGAGGGCGCGCAGGGCTCTCAACAGCAAAGGCGTGGCCTGGTCCGTGGTCAAGGGCGGGGAACGATAGGATTTGCCCAACTTGTTACCGTCCGGCTGGACGATCAGCGGCACGTGCAGGTAACGCGGTTGGCGCAGCCCCAATAATTCTTGCAGGTACAGCTGGCGCGGCGTGGAGTCGAGCAGGTCGGCGCCGCGCACGATGTCGGTAACACCTTGCCAGGCGTCATCGAGCACCACGGCCAGTTGGTAGGCGTAGAGGCCGTCACGGCGACGGATGATGAAGTCACCCACTTCGCGGCCCAGGTGTTGTCGGAATTCGCCTTGTACGCGGTCGGTAAAGTGGTACTCCAGCTCCGGGACGCGCAGGCGGATGGCCGCATCGTGCTGCTCATGACCGGCATTACGGCACAAGCCAGGGTAGATCCCGTGGTAGGGCTCCAGCTGTTTGCGCGAGCAGGTACAGGCGTAGGCCAGGCCGTGGTTGAACAGGTCGTTCAGCACCTTGGCGTAGGCATCGTGCCGGTCGCTTTGTCGGACCAGTTCACCGTCCCACTCGAAGCCATAGCTTTCCAGGGCATGCAGGATTGCCGCCTGGGCGCCGGGTTCTTCGCGGGGAGGGTCGAGGTCTTCCATACGCATCAGCCAGCGGCCATGGTTGGCGCGGGCGTCAAGGTAAGAGGCGAGGGCGGCGACCAGCGAGCCGAAGTGCAGGTGGCCGCTGGGCGTGGGGGCGAAACGCCCGATATAGGGAGAGGCTGTCATGGGCCGGATACTACTGGAAAATCGCTAAACGCCAGAAACAAAAATGGGGCGTTTGTACGCCCCATTCGTTCAGCTCGGCAGGGGTTACTTGCCGACCTGTTTTTCCTTGATTTCTGCCAGGTTCTTGCAGTCCACGCACATGTCGGCGGTAGGACGTGCTTCCAGGCGGCGAATACCGATTTCGATGCCGCAGCATTCGCACCAGCCGTATTCTTCGTCCTTGATCAACTGCAGTGTCTTGTCGATCTTCTTGATCAGCTTGCGTTCGCGATCACGGGCACGCAGTTCAAGGGCGAACTCTTCTTCCTGGCTCGCACGGTCGGCCGGATCAGGGAAGTTGGCTGCTTCGTCCTTCATATGGTCAACGGTGCGGTCGACCTCCTGCATCAAGTCTTGTTTCCACTTGTTAAGGATCTTGGTGAAGTGCTCGCGCATGGGCTCGCCCATGTACTCCTCACCTTCCTTCGTGACGTAAGGTTCGAAGCCGCTGAGGCCTGGGGATTGCTGTTGCTTTGCTTGGGTGGACATGAATAGACCGCCTCTCACTCTTCTAATCCATTGCGCAGGATTGCAACGTCACCGACACCTGCCGGCCCTGCGGCTGCAAGCGGGCGAACTTACCAGATAGATTCAGGGTGCGCCACTCCCGGTTGTCGAGGCCCATCACGCAGGGGTTGCAAACAGCAGCAACCCGCTGTGGCTGGGTATGAATCGTCTCGAAGGTTGATTTTAGTCGTTTTGCAAGCGCTTGCCGGGTTCATCGTGGACGGCCTGGCAGGCAATAGAGCATGTTTTACCGCGAGGGTTCGGTAGAATCGCTGTTTTTGTCCTCACCGTTAAGGAAGGCTAATGGCTCAGCCCTACAGTGCGCGCAGTCGCGCCATCGAACCTTTTCATGTCATGGCGTTGCTGGCGCGAGCCAATGAGCTGCAAGCGGCAGGCCATGATGTCATCCATCTGGAAATCGGCGAACCGGATTTCACCACCGCCGAGCCGATCATCCAGGCCGGCCAGGCCGCGCTGGCCAATGGCAAGACCCGCTATACCGCAGCCCGCGGCCTGCCGGAGCTGCGCCATGCCATCAGCGGTTTCTACCAGCAACGCTACGGCCTGAGCGTAGACCCCGAGCGCATCCTGATCACCCCGGGCGGCTCCGGCGCGTTGCTGTTGGCCAGCAGCCTGCTGGTGGACCCTGGTAAACACTGGCTGTTGGCCGACCCGGGTTACCCGTGTAACCGCCACTTCCTGCGCCTGGTGGAAGGCGCGGCGCAGTTGGTGCCCGTGGGGCCGGACGTGCGTTATCAATTGACCGCCGACCTGGTGGCCAAGCACTGGAACCAGGACAGCGTGGGCGCGCTGGTCGCATCGCCGGCCAACCCCACCGGCACCATCCTGACGCGGGACGAACTGGCCGGGTTGTCGAGTGCCATCAAGGCGCGTAACGGCCATTTGGTGGTGGACGAGATCTACCACGGCCTCACTTACGGCACCGAGGCGGCCAGCGTGCTGGAAGTCGACGATGATGCGTTTGTCCTGAATAGTTTTTCGAAGTATTTCGGCATGACCGGCTGGCGCCTGGGTTGGCTGGTGGCACCGCCCGATGCGGTCGGTGAGTTGGAGAAGCTCGCGCAAAACCTCTACATCAGCGCTCCGAGCATGGCGCAGTACGCGGCGTTGGCCTGCTTCACCCCGCAAACCCTGAGCATCCTGGAAGCGCGTCGTGCCGAGTTCGGGCGCCGTCGCGACTTCCTGCTGCCGGCCCTGCGCGAGTTGGGCTTCGGTATTGCCGTCGAACCGGAAGGGGCGTTCTATTTGTACGCCGATATCAGCGCGTTCGGCGGTGATGCCTTCGCGTTTTGCCGTCATTTCCTTGAGACCGAACATGTGGCGTTCACCCCCGGGCTGGATTTCGGTCGTTATCAAGCCGGCCACCATGTGCGCTTTGCCTACACGCAAAACCTTGATCGGCTGCAAGAGGCGGTAGAGCGCATCGCCCGTGGGCTGCGGAGCTGGCAGGGCTGATGCGCTTTCATCCTCCCCTCGAAGAGGCGCGGCTGATTCGCCGCTACAAGCGTTTTCTCACCGATATCGAAACCGTTACCGGCGAGTTGTTGACCATTCACTGCCCAAATACCGGTTCGATGCTCAATTGCATGGTCGAGGGCGGGCAGGTCTGGTTCAGTCGCTCCACTGACCCCAAGCGCAAGTTGCCCGGCACCTGGGAAATTGCCGAGACGCCTCAAGGCCGCCTCGCGTGCGTCAATACGGCGCGTGCCAATCAACTGGTTGAGGAGGCGTTGCATGCCGGGGTCATCACCGAACTCAACGGCTTTAGCGCGTTGAAGCGTGAAGTGCCTTACGGTCAGGAGAACAGCCGCATTGATTTTCGCCTGGATTACCCCGAGGGGGCGGCCTATGTCGAAGTCAAAAGTGTGACGCTGGGGTTCGATGGCACCTCGATTGCGGCGTTTCCGGACGCCGTGACCCAGCGCGGTGCCAAGCATCTACGCGAGCTGGCGCACCTGGCCCGGGATGGTGTGCGGGCGGTGCAGCTGTATTGCGTCAACCTGTCCGGGATCGAGGCCGTGCGCCCGGCCGTGGAAATCGACGCGGCCTACGCTGCCGCCCTGCGCGAGGCCAAGGCCGCGGGCGTGGAAGTGCTGGCGTATGGTGTGCGTGTCACGGCCGAGGAAATTTACGTCGAACGCCGCTTGGACGTGCTGCTCGGCGACTAGAGTTCTACCCACAGGCCCTGTTCGTCTTCGCGGCCGGGCAGGGCAGTGAGGCTTTGACCCGCGCAGGGGCCGGCGATGCATTCGCCGCTCTCGATCAGGAACAACGCGCCGTGGGTGGCGCATTGGATCAGGCTGGCGCTGGCGTCGAGGAAGTGATCGGGCTGCCATTCCAGGGGGACGCCGCGATGGGGGCAGCGATTGCGATAGAAGTAGGCGATGCCATCCCGGCGCACGGCCAACAGTTTGTGCCCGTCGATATCAAAACCACGGCTGCTGTTGGGGGCGAGGGTGTCGGAGGGGCAGAGAAACTTCATTCCAATCCTTAAGTGCCTTGACGTTCAAATGCAAACAATTATCAAATGCAGGCTTCGCCCGTTAGCTGACTGGGCGCTCAGTACGATGCCCGGCAAGAGGTATCTGTCACATCCATGAGTGTTTCAGCAGCCCCGCCCCTGGAAGGAAACCCTGTTATGCGCTTGAGTGCCAGCGCTATCGCGCTTGTTGTCGGACTGATGCTCAACCCTGGGGCGCACGCCTCGGAACTGCCGCAACGCTGGGTGAGTGCTGGCGGCGCGTTATCGGAGTGGGTGACGGCCCTGGGCGGTGAGTCGAAGTTGGTGGGCGTCGACACCACCAGCCAGCATCCGGCTTCGCTCAAGGCATTGCCGAGCGTCGGTTATCAGCGGCAGTTGTCGGCCGAGGGCATTCTCAGTCTGCGCCCGCAGGTCCTGGTGGGCACCGAGGAAATGGGGCCGCCGCCGGTGCTGGCGCAGATTCGCAACGCCGGGGTGCAGGTGGAAATGTTCTCGGCGCAGCCGGATTTGCCGACGTTGAAAGGCAACCTCGAACACCTGGGGAGGTTGTTGGGCAGTGAGGCCAAGGCCCATGCATTGTTTACCGCGTATGAACAGGCGCTTGACCGGCAGAAACGTTGGGTTGCCACAGCCCAGGCCACACACAAGGCCCCGGGGGTGTTGATGCTGCTCGGCAATGCCGGCGGCAAGCCGCTGATCGCTGGCAAAGACACGGCGGCTGACTGGATGCTGCGGCAGGCGGGCGGGCGCAACCTGGCGACCCACAGCGGTTATAAGCCGTTTTCCATGGAGTCGTTGGCCGGGTTGAGCCCCGAGGTGCTGGTGTTTGCCGACCGTGCGCTGACCGGCGAGGCGGCGCGTGCGGCCTTGTTCAAGGAGAATCCGATCCTGGCGTCCACGCCGGCGGCTAAACAGGCACGGGTGTTTGAGGTGGACCCGACGCTGCTGGTCGGCGGGCTCGGGCCGCGTCTGCCGCAAAGCCTGGTGCAGTTGTCGGCCGGCTTCTATCCGTCCCAGGCCACGTCTGCCCCATGAGTACGCTGGTGAAACCCCGAACGCTGTTTATCGGCCTGACGCTGTTGTGTGTGCTGGCGATCTGGCTTTCATTGGCGCTGGGGCCGGTCAGCCTGCCGTTGCTGGATACGCTCAGGGCGGCCTTGCGCCTGATGGGCGTGCCGATCGAGGCCAGTGGCCTGGAGCAGGCGGAGCTGATTCTCGGGCAGATCCGTTTGCCGCGGACCTTGCTGGGGCTGGCGGTGGGCGGTGTATTGGCCTTGTCGGGCGTAGCGATGCAGGGGTTGTTTCGCAACCCGTTGGCCGATCCGGGGTTGGTCGGGGTATCCAGCGGCGCGGCACTCGGTGCGGCCTTCGCCATTGTCGGCGGCTCGTTTCTGGGTGGGTTGCCGGAGGTGTTCGGCCCGTATCTGTTGTCGTTGTGCGCGTTTCTCGGTGGGTTGGGGGTGACGGCGCTGGTCTACCGGCTGGGGCGGCGCAACGGCCAGACCCATGTCGCGACCATGCTGCTCGCCGGTATCGCCCTCACGGCGCTCGCCAGCTCGGCGGTGGGCTTGTTTACCTACCTGGCCGATGACGCCACCCTGCGCACACTGACTTTCTGGAACCTGGGCAGCCTCAATGGCGCCAGCTATTCGCGCCTGTGGCCGTTGCTGCTGGTGAGCGCTGGCGTGGCGCTGTGGCTGCCGCGGCGGGCGAAGGCATTGAATGCACTGTTGCTCGGCGAATCCGAGGCCGCTCATCTCGGGGTCGATGTCGAGCGGCTCAAGCGCGAATTGGTGTTCTGCACCGCATTGGGCGTGGGCGCGGCGGTGGCGGCAGCGGGGATGATCGGCTTCGTCGGCCTGGTGGTGCCGCACCTGGTGCGATTGTTGGCCGGGCCGGATCATCGCGTGCTGTTACCCGCCTCGGTGCTGGCGGGGGCGAGCTTGCTGCTGTTGGCGGATCTGGTCGCGCGCCTGGCCTTGGCGCCGGCGGAGTTGCCGATCGGTATCGTCACCGCGTTGATTGGTGCGCCATTTTTTCTTTACCTGTTGTTGCGAGGGCGCGCCTGATGCTGCGAGTGGAAGGGCTGAGGATTCGTCGCGGTCGCAAAACCGTACTGGCGGATGTCACGTTGGACCTGTTGCCCGGCCAGGTGCTTGGCGTACTGGGCCCGAATGGCGCGGGCAAGAGCACGTTGCTGGGCGCGTTGTGCGGGGAACTGCACCCGGATCAAGGCCAGGTGTGGCTGGATCAGCACGAACTGAAAGACTGGAGCGGGTCGCAACGCGCGCAACGCCTGGCCGTGTTGCCGCAGGCTTCAACCCTGGATTTCGCCTTTCGTGTCGAAGAGGTGGTCGGCATGGGCCGCTTGCCCCATCAGACCGGGCGCGTGCGGGATGACGAGATTATCGATGCCGCGTTGCAGGCCGCGGATGTCGGGCACTTGAGCGGTCGCAGTTACCTGGCCTTGTCGGGCGGCGAGCGGCAGCGCGTTCACCTGGCGCGGGTGCTGGCGCAGTTATGGCCCGGGCAGGCGGGGCAGACGTTGCTGCTGGATGAGCCGACCTCGATGCTTGACCCTTTGCATCAACACACGACCTTGCAGGCGATACGCCGCTTTGCTGACCGTGGCGCAGCAGTGCTGGTGATTCTGCATGACCTGAACCTGGCGGCGCGTTACTGCGACCGGATTCTGTTGCTCGACGCGGGCCGCCCCCATGCGCTGGATACCCCGGCACAGGTTCTGCGGCCTGAGCCGCTCAAAGCGGTCTTCGGGCTGGATGTGCTGGTGCAGCCGCATCCGGAGCGCGGGCATCCGTTGATCATTGCGCGCTGAGGCTTTTTACCGGCAAAAAAAGACCCGGCAAGAGCCGGGTCAAATAACCGTGATTAGCCTGATGAGGAGATAATCTGAGAGTCCGAACCAATGGTCTTTCAGTTATCGGCTGATCTCGCGACCAGTTGTGATAATCATAACGATTCTCATTTGAGAGTCAAGATTTGTTTTCACAGGCCCTTGTCCGGATTTTTGTCAGCGGCGGGTGGGGTCGTCGATCTAATTCTTCTGGCGCGCCGAGATAGCATCCAATTGGCGGTTCAGCGCCTCCTTGCGTTCGGCTGGGATGTCGTTCCAATGCACATCCATCAATGCCCCTTCGATTGCATACAGCAAGACTTTCGAGGCACGGAAGCCACGCGTGCGAACGGCTCGATAAGCATCGACCGCGCCCAGGCGCCGCAGGTCTGACGCACTGTGGATGCCCGCCGCATGCAGCCATTGCGCCGAGGTCTTGCCAAGGTTTCTCAGGTGTTGCAGCTCATCGTTCATCGAGCCTCCTTGCGACGGCCGAATGGTGCGGTGGGTGTCGTGACCAGGCAAGCCTGAAAAGGAGTGTAGCGCTCAGTAGGAAAAGCGTAGTTCTTTGGTCAGGAATGGCGCAAAAGCTTATAAGGATGGCGTCGACGTTTTATTGCGGGCAGGCGCGAAGTCCCCGGTCCGTATTGCACGAGACCGGGGGTTTGGGAGGGCGTGTTACTTGGTGCGGTAGCGCAGGCGCGTGCCGAAATTGACCGACATGAGGATCTCGTCGGCCGTCAGTTCCGGCGGGAAGTAGGTGCCCGAAATCTGCGCATGGGCCAGGCTCGCGCCTTCCAATGAACAGTCGCGCAAGTCCAGCCCGCGCAAATCGGCGGAACGGAAGTACGCATCGGTGAAGTCCACGCCGCTGGCGTTCAGATCGCGCAGATCCAGCCCGCGGAAGTCGCCACCGCGCATGTCGATGACGCCGTCTTTGGGGCGTTCCTGGTTGAAACCGCGGATATCGTCTTTATGCAGAAGCGAATAGAGCGGGGTATCAAGAAGCTTGGGCTGACTCATGATAGCGACACCTGTTGGATTTATGGCGCCATTATAGTGCCACTATTGCTTGGCCGCTCGCCTAAGGTGACGACGCGACCAAGAAGTTTTTCTTACAGACCAGGCATGCGCTGGCGAATTTGCTCGACCAGTGCATCGAGGGTTCCGCTTTGATTGGTCTCGACGCGCTTGCTCAGCAACAGCTCTTCGGCTGTCAGTGGTTCGCGTTGGGCTTGCTGCTCTTCAATGATCGTCAATGTAGCGTCAGACGGATCGTTCTTGTCTGCCTGACGTTGTGCCAGCCAACTGGTGATAACGGCCTGCGGCGCATTGCAGTCCAGGATCAGGAACGGCGCGCCCGTCGCTTCGGCGACTTTGGCGGCGGCGTCGCGTTGTGCGCGTTTCAGGAAGGTCGCATCCAGTACCACCGGGAACCCGGCGCGCAGCACGGTCTCGGCGATCTCGTTCAGGCGGGCGTAGGTTTTCGCGCTGGCGTCGGCAGCATAGATGCCGGCCTGGGGCGTGTTTTCCACCTGTTGTTCACCAAACAGGCGCTTGCGCTCCACGTCCGAACGCAGGCGAACGGCGCCCAAGGCTTCCACCAGGCGCATGGCCACGTGGCTTTTGCCTACAGCGGAAACGCCGTGGGTAATCGCCAGGAAGCGCGACGGAATAATGCTGTAGCTCTCCGCCAGGTTGGCGTAGTTGCGGTACTGGCGCAGGGTGGTGGCGCGCTGCACCGGGCTCGCTTCGCTGGGCATGCTGAACAGCGCGACTTTGGCCCTGACCAGTGCGCGGTAGGCTTTATAGAAGTTCAGCACTTCCAGGCCCTGGTAGTCGCCGGTCAGTTCGAGGTACTGGCTGATGAACCGGCGTGCCAGGGATTTGAGGCCGCGGTCTTCCAGGTCCATGGCCAGGAAGCCGGTGTCGGCGTAAACATCGGTGAAGCGAAACGGTTCGTTGAACTCGATGCAGTCGAAGATCACCACGTGACCATCGATCAAGGTGGCATTGCCCAGGTGGATATCGCCGTGGCACTCGCGGGTGAAACCATCGTGCTTGCGCTGTGCCAGCAGCGGCTTGAGGCGTTCGAAGCTGCTTTCGGCCCAGGCTTGCAGGGCTTCGAGTTGCAGCAGGTCGGCTTTGTCGCTGAGGAACGGGCGGATCTGATCGAAGTTCTGGCGTACCGGTGCCATCACTTCGTCCGGGGTGCCGGCCGGGTGCTCTTGCGGCACTTTCGGTGCGGTGAGGTGGAAGTGCGCGATCTGTTTGGCCATCTCGTCGATGTGCGCGCTGGTCAGCTCACCGTTGGCTTGCAAGGTGCTGAGCAACTGGCTTTGCGGGAATTGACGCATTTTCAGCGCGTATTCGATGACCGGGCCGTCACCGCCCAATTGCGGCGCTTCGGCCGTGCCGGTGATCGGCAACACTTCAAGATACAAATCTTTGGTCAGGCGCTGGTTCAGGCGCAGCTCTTCGTTGCAGAAATGCCCGCGATCTTCCAGTTTGGTGAAGTCCAGGAAGCCGAAGTTCACCGGTTTCTTCAGTTTATAAGCGTAAGGGCCGGTCAGTATGACCCAGGAAATATGGGTCTCGATGACTTGGAACGCTTCAACCGGATGGGGGTATAAAGCCGGGTTCTGCAGGGCGGCAATCAGGGGCTGGCTCACGGGCGATCCTTCAAAGTCAGGGGAAATCATGGCGGGCATTATGGCTGCTGACGCCTGCTGTGCAAACCGCTGTCCGGCTCATGTTGATCATCGATAAAGTGCGTATAATCCGCCGCCATGACTCGAACCCGATCTCCCCGTTCCCGTAAAAAACCTCCTTCCCGCGGCCTGCGCCCGTGGCTGGGCTGGGCGCTCAAGCTCAGCCTGGTGGGTCTTGTGGTGCTCGCCGGCTTTGCGGTGTACCTCGATGCCGTGGTCCAGGAAAAATTCTCCGGCAAGCGCTGGACCATTCCGGCCAAGGTGTACGCCCGTCCGCTGGAGCTGTTCACCGGTCAGAAGCTGAGCAAGGATGACTTCCTCACCGAACTCGACGCCTTGGGCTACCGCCGCGAACCTGTGAGCAATGGCCCCGGCGCTGCGGCCGTCAGCGGCAATACCGTGGACTTGAACACCCGCGGCTTCCAGTTCTATGAAGGCCTGGAAAAACCCCAGCCGGTGCGCGTGCGCTTCTCCGGCGACTACGTGGCCGAGCTGTCGTCGCTGAATGGCTCGAAGCTGCCCGTGGTGCGCCTGGAACCGTTGATGATCGGCGGGATTTACCCGAAGAACCTGGAAGATCGCATCCTGATCAAGCTCGATCAGGTGCCGCCGTACCTGCTTGAAACCCTGGTTGCCGTGGAAGACCGCGATTTCTACAGCCACTGGGGCGTGTCGCCGAAGTCCATTGCCCGTGCGATCTGGGTCAACACCTCCGGCGGCAAAATGACCCAGGGTGGCAGTACGCTGACCCAGCAATTGGTGAAGAACTTCTACCTCACCAACGAGCGCAGCCTGACCCGTAAACTCACCGAAGCCATGATGGCGATGCTGCTGGAGTTGCATTACAGCAAGCAGGAAATCCTTGAGGCCTACCTCAACGAGGTGTTCGTCGGCCAGGACGGCCAGCGCGCGGTCCACGGTTTCGGGCTGGCGAGCCAGTTCTTCTTCGGCCAGCCGCTGTCCGAGCTGAAGTTGCATCAGGTCGCGTTGCTGGTGGGCATGGTCAAGGGGCCGTCCTACTACAACCCGCGGCGCAATCCTGAACGCGCGCTTGAGCGGCGTAACCTGGTGCTCGACGTGCTGGAGCAGCAGGGCGTGGCCACGGAGGAACAGGTTGTCGCGGCGAAGAAAATGCCACTGGGCGTGACCACCCGCGGCAAGCTGGCGGACAGCTCCTTCCCGGGCTTTATCGACCTGGTCAAACGCCAGTTGCGTGAAGACTACCGCGACGAAGACTTGACCGAGGAAGGCCTGCGCATCTTCACCAGTTTCGACCCGATCCTGCAGATGAAAGCCGAAGCGTCGGTCAACGACACCTTCAAGCGTCTGGCGGGGCGTAAAGGCTCCGACGAAGTCGAAGCAGCCATGGTGGTGACCAACCCGGAAACCGGTGAAGTCCAGGCCATGATCGGCAGCCGCCAGGCCAGTTTCGCCGGCTTCAACCGTGCGCTGGACGCGGTGCGGCCGATCGGCTCGCTGGTCAAGCCGGCGGTGTACCTGACGGCGTTGGAAAAACCGAGCAAATACACCCTGACCAGTTGGCTGTCGGACGACCCGCTGTCGGTCAAAGGTGCTGACGGCCAGGTCTGGACCCCGCAGAACTTCGATCGTCGTTCTCACGGTACGGTGTTCCTGTACCAGGGGCTGGCGCATTCCTACAACATCTCGACCTCGCGCCTGGGGCTCGAAGTGGGCGTGCCGAACGTCCTCAAGACCCTCGCGCGCCTGGGCATCACCCGCGAATTCCCGGCCTTCCCATCGATGCTTCTGGGCGCCGGTGCCATGACGCCGATGGAAGTGGCGACCATGTACCAGACCCTCGCCAACGGTGGTTTCAACACGCCGATGCGCGGCATTCGCAGCGTGCTGACGGCCGAAGGCGAACCGCTCAAGCGCTATCCGTTCCAGATTCAGCAGCGTTTCGACGCGGGCTCCATCTACCTGATCCAGAACGCCATGCAGCGTGTGATGCGCGAAGGTACCGGTAGCTCGGTGTACAAGGTCCTGCCTTCCAACCTGACACTGGCGGGCAAGACCGGTACCAGTAACGATTCGCGTGACAGTTGGTTCGCCGGCTTCGGTCAGGATGTGCTGGCCGTGGTCTGGCTGGGGCGTGATGACAACGGCAAGACGCCGTTCACCGGCGCGACCGGTGCGTTGCAGGTCTGGACCAGTTTCATGCGCAAGGCCGATCCGTTGCCGCTGAGCATGCCGCAGCCGGACAACATCGTGCAGGCCTGGATTGATCCGCACACCGGCCAGGGCTCCGATGCCAACTGTCCGGGCGCGGTGCAGATGCCGTATATTCGCGGCAGCGAACCACCTCCCGGTGCCGCGTGCGGTGGCAGTGCCCCTGCAAGCGCGGAATCGGTGATGGATTGGGTCAAGGGCTGGATGAATTAAGCAAAGAGGGTTTCAAGTGAACAAGTGGTGGATTCCAGCTATTACAGCTCTGGCTTTGCTCGGCGGTTGCTCCAGCGTTCAGCGCGGCTCCATTCCCGTGGTGGACTCGAGCACAACCGTCTCCAATAACGATCGGATCTCGGCCAATGGCGGTTTCCGTCAGACCGTGACCAAGCGTCCTGCCCAGGCCGCGACCCGCGCCGTGCCGCAGGATTCGGGTGTGGTGGTGATGGTGCCGGGCGCCGGTGCCGCGACATCGGCGCCGATCAGCGCCGAGCCGTGGACGCCAGGGCCTAGCACGTCGGGGCCGATTGACTCCACGCCGGTCCAGGCCGCGCCGATCAACCAGAACACCTACACCATGCCGTCGACGCCAAGCGGCATTCCGTCGTCCTCCAGCGCGGGCGGCCTGTCGGCTGACGAGCAACTGGACGGCCCGGTACTGGCCTTGCTCACCACTGCCCAGCAACAGCAGGCCGGTGGCGACTTGAACGGTGCTTCGTCGAGCCTCGAGCGCGCCCAGCGCGTTGCGCCGCGTGAACCGCAGGTGCTGTATCGCCTGGCCCAGGTGCGGATGGCCCAGGGCGATGCGCCGCAAGCCGAACAGTTTGCCCGTCGTGGCCTGACCCTGGCCAACGGCCGTCCTGACCTGCAGGCCAGCCTGTGGGCCTTGATCGGTGATGCGCGTGCTGCACAAGGCGACGCTGCCGGTGCCGCCCAGGCTCGGCAGAAAGCCAAGGTCAGCCTCTGATGGATGTGCGTTTTCCAGCGATTGCCGAACAGCTGTTGCTGATTGAGCGCGAATTGCGCCTGCAGGGCTGGTGGGACGAGGTGTCCCCCAGCGCCGAGGCGCTCAGCAGCGTCGAGCCCTTTTCGGTCGACACCCTGGACTTCCACCAGTGGCTGCAGTGGATCTTCCTGGTGCGAATGAAGCAGATCCTCGAACAGAACCTGCCGTTGCCAAATGCTTCCGGGATCATGGAGATGGCCGAGATGGTCTACACCGACCGGCCGCTGGAAAGCCAGGGTTTGCGCAATGCGCTGAAAAAGTTCGACCAATTGATCGTCGACGCTCGTTAATTGCCTGGCTGCCGGTTTTTCCGGCAGTCTTGCGCACATTTCTACCGCTTGACGACATTCAGGCGAGTTTTATCCCTCCTCAAAGCCCTTTCTTCTACGTTCTCATGCGCTTAGTTGGAAAAAAGCGCAATTATTGCTTGACTTGAAGGGCCTGAAACAGAAGAATCCAAAGTCCGCTGTATCGGGACTGCCAGAAGCAGGCCCGCTCAGCAGATCATGAGGCGCACATCCGCGCCGACCTGTTACACCCGCAACGCGTTACCTCGCGCTGGGTGGGAAGAGCCCGCAACACTTGGGACGATCCCAATACTTGCTCAGTCAGTGCTGACGTAGTCGGCGACCACCGTCGCTCATGCTCTGTTGAGAAGTAAACCTATTAAGACCCGTCGGTTTTTAACGGACGGTATTCTGGCGTTTTAGAGGTGAACAACGTGGAGCTTTTATCTGGCGGTGAGATGCTCGTCCGCTTTTTGCGTGACGAAGGCGTTGACTATATCTACGGGTACCCTGGTGGTGCTCTGCTGCACGTCTATGACGCACTGTTCAAGGAACCGGCTGTTACCCACATCCTGGTTCGCCACGAACAGGCTGCAACCCATATGGCTGACGGTTATGCCCGTGCCACCGGTAAAGCCGGCGTGGTACTGGTAACGTCCGGTCCAGGCGCAACCAATGCCATTACCGGCATCGCGACTGCTTATATGGACTCCATCCCGATGGTGATCATTTCCGGCCAGGTCGCTAGCACCATGGTCGGTACCGATGCATTCCAGGAAACCGACATGATCGGTATCTCCCGGCCGATCGTGAAACACAGTTTCATGATCAAGCATGCCTCGGAAATCCCGGAAGTCATGAAAAAGGCGTTCTACCTCGCACAGTCCGGTCGCCCGGGCCCTGTAGTGGTCGATATCCCGAAAGACATGACCAACCCGGCCGAGAAATTCGAATACGTCTTCCCGAAGAAAGCCAAGCTGCGTTCCTACAGCCCGGCCGTTCGTGGGCACTCGGGGCAGATCCGCAAGGCGGCAGAAATGCTCCTGGCGGCCAAGCGTCCGGTGCTGTACTCGGGCGGCGGCGTGATTCTGGGCGGCGGTTCCGCACCGTTGACCGAACTGGCCAAGCTGCTCAACCTGCCGGTGACCAACACCCTGATGGGCCTCGGCGCATTCCCGGGTACGGACCGTCAGTTCGTCGGCATGCTCGGCATGCACGGCAGCTACACCGCCAACCTGACCATGCATCACGCCGATGTGATCCTGGCCGTGGGCGCGCGGTTCGATGACCGAGTGATCAACGGCGCGAGCAAGTTCTGCCCGAATGCCAAGATCATCCATATCGACATCGACCCGGCGTCCATCTCCAAGACCATCAAGGCCGACGTGCCGATTGTAGGTCCGGTGGAAAGCGTGTTGACCGAAATGGTCGCTGCGCTGAAGGAAATCGGCGAGACGCCGAACAAAGAAGCTGTCGCCAGCTGGTGGAAGCAGATCGACGAATGGCGCGGTGACCGCGGCCTGTTCCCTTATGACAAGGGCGACGGCAGCATCATCAAGCCACAAACCGTGATCGAGACCCTGTGCGAAGTGACCAAGGGCGATGCCTTTGTGACCTCCGACGTGGGCCAGCACCAGATGTTCGCCGCGCAGTACTACAAGTTCGACAAGCCTAACCGCTGGATCAACTCCGGTGGCCTGGGCACGATGGGCTTTGGTTTCCCTGCGGCCATGGGTGTCAAACTGAGCTTCCCGGACAGCGACGTTGCATGCGTCACCGGCGAAGGCAGCATCCAGATGAACATCCAGGAACTGTCGACGTGCCTGCAGTACGGCCTTCCGGTGAAGATCGTGTGCCTGAACAACGGCGTGTTGGGCATGGTTCGTCAATGGCAGGACATGAGCTACGGTAGTCGTCACTCCCATTCCTACATGGAATCGCTGCCCGACTTCGTCAAATTGGTCGAGGCTTACGGCCACGTCGGTATTCGCATCAACGATCTGAAAGATCTGAAGCCGAAGATGGAAGAAGCGTTCGCCATGAAGGATCGCCTGGTGTTCATCGATATTCAGGTGGATACCAGCGAGCACGTCTACCCGATGCAGATCAAAGACGGCTCTATGCGTGACATGTGGCTGAACAAGACGGAGCGTACCTAATCATGCGGCACATAATCTCCCTGCTTCTGGAGAACGAACCCGGCGCTCTGTCTCGTGTTGTCGGCTTGTTTTCGCAACGCAACTACAACATCGAAAGCCTGACCGTGGCACCGACCGAAGACCCGACCCTGTCGCGCCTGACGTTGACCACCGTGGGCCACGATGAGGTGATCGAGCAGATCACCAAAAACCTCAACAAGCTGATCGAAGTGGTCAAGCTGGTCGACCTGTCGGAAAGTGCCCACATCGAGCGCGAGCTGATGCTGGTTAAAGTCAAGGCCACGGGCGCCCAACGTGCCGAGATCAAGCGTACTACCGACATTTATCGCGGGCAGATCGTCGATGTGAGCGCCAGCGTTTATACCGTGCAATTGACCGGTACAAGCGACAAGCTGGACAGCTTCATCCAGTCGATCGGGACGGCCTCGATTCTGGAAACCGTACGCAGTGGTGTCACCGGGATTGCCCGTGGCGACAAAGTACTCAGCATCTAACCCAAATTAGTGAATGGCCTTAAGGCCTGGATATATAGAGGAACCTCATGAAAGTTTATTACGATAAAGATTGTGACCTGTCGATCATCCAGGGCAAGAAAGTCGCCATCATCGGCTACGGTTCCCAGGGCCACGCGCAAGCTTGCAACCTGAAAGATTCCGGCGTTGACGTGACTGTTGGCCTGCGCAAAGGCTCGGCCACTGTTGCCAAGGCTGAAGCCCACGGCCTGAAAGTGACTGACGTTGCTTCCGCCGTTGCCGCTGCCGACCTGGTCATGATCCTGACCCCGGATGAGTTCCAGTCCGCGCTGTACAAGAACGAAATCGAGCCGAACATCAAGAAGGGCGCCACCCTGGCCTTCTCCCACGGCTTCGCGATCCACTACAACCAAGTCGTGCCACGCGCTGACCTCGACGTGATCATGATCGCGCCGAAAGCCCCGGGCCACACCGTGCGTTCCGAGTTCGTCAAAGGCGGCGGTATCCCTGACCTGATCGCGATCTACCAGGACGCGTCGGGCAACGCCAAGAACGTTGCACTGTCCTACGCTGCCGGCGTTGGTGGCGGTCGTACCGGCATCATCGAAACCACTTTCAAGGACGAGACTGAAACCGACCTGTTCGGCGAACAAGCCGTTCTGTGCGGCGGTACCGTTGAACTGGTCAAAGCCGGTTTCGAAACCCTGGTTGAAGCCGGCTACGCGCCGGAAATGGCCTACTTCGAATGTCTGCACGAACTGAAGCTGATCGTGGACCTCATGTACGAAGGCGGTATCGCCAACATGAACTACTCGATCTCCAACAACGCCGAATACGGCGAGTACGTGACTGGCCCGGAAGTGATCAACGCCGAGTCCCGTCAGGCCATGCGCAACGCCCTGAAACGCATTCAGGACGGCGAATACGCCAAAATGTTCATCAGCGAAGGCGCTACCGGCTACCCTTCGATGACCGCCAAGCGTCGTAACAACGCCGCTCACGGTATCGAAATCATCGGCGAGCAACTGCGCTCCATGATGCCGTGGATCGGTGCCAACAAGATCGTCGACAAAGCCAAAAACTAAGTCGGATGCATCTAGAAAAAACGCGGCTTAGGCCGCGTTTTTTCGTTTGGGTGGCTGGTTCTGGTATAAAGCTGCATCGTTTGCGGGCGAACACTCGCCGCAAGTATCTGTCGAATTTTTTCACACCGTTGCAAGGTAAAGTCCATGAGCGAACGTCCCGAAGAGCCAAACCAGGCTTCTGACGCCGATAGCCTGCTACCGATCGATGAACATGTTGAAGAAGGGCATGACGCGGAAGGCCGCAAGGTCCGGCATCGTGGCATCTATCTCCTGCCCAATCTGTTCACTACGGCGAACCTGTTTGCCGGGTTCTACTCCATCATCAACTCCATGAGCGCCCAGAGCGCGCTGGCGGCGGGTGATGCGGTGAGTGCCAGCAAGTACTTCGGTTTTGCGGCGATCGCCATCTTCGTCGCCATGGTGCTCGACGGTCTCGATGGGCGCGTGGCGCGCATGACCAATACCCAAAGCGCCTTCGGTGCCGAGTATGACTCGCTGTCGGACATGGTTGCCTTTGGTGTCGCGCCTGCGTTGCTGGCGTTTGCCTGGGCCCTGGGTGACATGGGCAAGGTCGGCTGGATGGTGGCCTTCATCTATGTCGCGGGCGCCGCGTTGCGCCTGGCGCGCTTCAACACCCAGGTGGGGACCGCTGACAAGCGTTACTTCATCGGCCTGGCCAGCCCGGCTGCTGCGGGCGTGGTGGCGGGGATCGTCTGGGCGTTCAGTGACTACGGCATCCAGGGGTCGAAGATGTCGTTCCTGGTGGCCTTGATGGTTGCGGCCGCCGGCATGCTGATGGTCAGTAACATCAAGTACAACAGCTTCAAGGAACTCGACCTCAAGGGGCGCGTGCCTTTCGTGGCCATCCTTGCGGTGGTGCTGGTGTTCGCCGTGGTCTTCAGCGATCCGCCGCGTATTCTGCTGCTGGTGTTCCTGGTGTATGCCGCTTCCGGGCCGGTTCAGTATCTGCTGCAACTGCGTCGGGACAAAACATTGCCTTAATGTAATTTCCCCCATACTCCGCAGTCTATTGGTGCATCAGTTCTCCAATGCTGCGGAGTTGCCATGTTAATCAAATTGCCCAAAGCGTCCGATTGTCATGAATCGGACGTCACTCCTGAATCCTTCTACCTGTCTCGCCGTAGCTTGCTCGGTGGTGCGCTGGCCGGTGTTGCCGCCAGCAGCTTGCCGCGCTGGGCCAGCGCTGACGATGCCGCGCGCTATGCGGATGTCGAACCAGGCAAGGCGCCAGGCTGGTTTGCCGAAAAACTGCCGGGTACGAAATGGCAGGCGGTAACCGTCAAGGACGAAGCCATCACCCCGTTCAAGGACGCGACCCACTACAACAACTTCTATGAGTTCGGCACGGACAAGGGCGATCCTGCGGCGAATGCAGGTTCGCTCAAGACCGAGCCCTGGAGTGTGGTGATCGATGGCGAGGTCGCAAAGCCGGGGCGTTACGCCCTGGAAGACTTCATGAAGCCGTACCAATTGGAAGAGCGAATCTACCGTCTGCGCTGTGTGGAGGCGTGGTCGATGGTCATTCCATGGATGGGCTTTCCCATTTCGGCGTTGCTCAAGCAGGTTGAGCCGACTTCCAAAGCCAAGTACATCCGCTTCGAAACCCTCCAGGACCCCAAAAGCATGCCGGGCCAGCGCTCGAGTTTCGGCTTGATCGATTGGCCCTATGTAGAAGGGCTGCGTCTGGATGAGGCGATGAATCCCCTGGCGATTCTGGCGGTGGGGATGTATGGGCGCGAGTTGCCTAACCAGAATGGCGCGCCGTTGCGTTTGGTGGTGCCATGGAAGTATGGCTTCAAGAGCGTGAAGTCCATCGTGCGTATCAGCTTGGTGAGCGAGCAGCCGAAAACCACCTGGCAAAGTATTGCGGCGAATGAGTACGGGTTTTACGCGAACGTGAACCCGACGGTCGACCACCCTCGTTGGACCCAGGCGCGTGAGCGGCGCTTACCAAGTGGCCTGTTCAGCCCGAATGTGCGCGAGACGCAGATGTTCAACGGTTACTCGGATGAGGTGGCGGCACTTTATACCGGCCTCGACCTGCGGAAGAACTACTGATGCGTTTCCCGATCTGGCGCATCGGCGTGTTTATCGCCACCGCGGTATGGCCGTTGCTCTGGCTGTACGAGGCGTGGCGTTCTGCCTTGGGGCCGGACCCAGGCAAGGTGCTGGTTGACCGGCTGGGCTTGGGCACGTTGATCCTGCTGCTGATTACCCTGGCGATGACACCGTTGCAGAAGTTGAGCGGTTGGGCAGGGTGGATCGCGGTGCGGCGCCAGTTGGGGTTGTGGTGCTTTGCTTATGTGGTGCTGCACCTGGCGGCATATTGTGTGTTTGTCCTGGGGCTGGATTGGTCGCAGCTGGGGGTGGAATTGAGTAAGCGCCCCTACATTATTGTGGGGGCCCTGGGTTTCCTGTCTTTGTTGGTGCTGGCGCTGACGTCGAATCGCTACAGTCAGCGTCGGTTGGGCAGCCGTTGGAAGAAGTTGCATCGCCTGGTGTATGGCGTGCTTGGGCTTGGCTTGCTGCATATGTTGTGGATCGTGCGGGCGGATCTGAAGGAGTGGGCTATCTATGCTTCTATAGGTGCGCTGCTTCTTGTCCTGCGGATACCGCCGGTGATGCGGCGAATTCCGCGCCTTATTGCGAAAAAAGCACCTTCTGCAACAAAAGCGTAATTAACCCTTGACGGCAAATCCTGGACGTCTATAATTCGCCCCACTTCCGGCGCAGTCGAAACGGAAAACTCCTTGGTAAACAAAGAGTTACGCAAGATTCGACAGCGACCTGCTTCAGTTCATCGAAGCCTGGAAGGAGTTGGTAGAGCAGGGTTGTTTGGCTCTATTAACGTTTCGATCTTCTCGGTCGAAAGCGGAGAAAAAGAGGTGTTGACAGCAGCGTGTAACGCTGTAGAATTCGCCTCCCGCTAACGAGAGATCGGAAGCGCAAGTGGTTGAAGTTACAAAGGAAACTTTGAAAACTTCTTGAAATAATCACTTGACAGCAAATGAGGCTGCTGTAGAATGCGCGCCTCGGTTGAGACGAAAGATCTTAACCAACCGCTCTTTAACAACTGAATCAAGCAATTCGTGTGGGTGCTTGTGGAGTCAGACTGATAGTCAACAAGATTATCAGCATCACAAGTTACTCCGCGAGAAATCAAAGATGTAACCAACGATTGCTGAGCCAAGTTTAGGGTTTCTTAAAAATCCAAAGATGTTTGAACTGAAGAGTTTGATCATGGCTCAGATTGAACGCTGGCGGCAGGCCTAACACATGCAAGTCGAGCGGTAGAGAGAAGCTTGCTTCTCTTGAGAGCGGCGGACGGGTGAGTAATGCCTAGGAATCTGCCTGGTAGTGGGGGATAACGTTCGGAAACGGACGCTAATACCGCATACGTCCTACGGGAGAAAGCAGGGGACCTTCGGGCCTTGCGCTATCAGATGAGCCTAGGTCGGATTAGCTAGTTGGTGAGGTAATGGCTCACCAAGGCGACGATCCGTAACTGGTCTGAGAGGATGATCAGTCACACTGGAACTGAGACACGGTCCAGACTCCTACGGGAGGCAGCAGTGGGGAATATTGGACAATGGGCGAAAGCCTGATCCAGCCATGCCGCGTGTGTGAAGAAGGTCTTCGGATTGTAAAGCACTTTAAGTTGGGAGGAAGGGCAGTTACCTAATACGTGATTGTTTTGACGTTACCGACAGAATAAGCACCGGCTAACTCTGTGCCAGCAGCCGCGGTAATACAGAGGGTGCAAGCGTTAATCGGAATTACTGGGCGTAAAGCGCGCGTAGGTGGTTAGTTAAGTTGGATGTGAAATCCCCGGGCTCAACCTGGGAACTGCATTC
>NZ_JBSSCU010000001.1:5647500-6658385 GCF_054060055.1 Pseudomonas sp. TE36184
ATAGCTCACTAGTCGAGTCGGCCTGCGCGGAAGATGTAACGGGGCTCAAACCATACACCGAAGCTACGGGTATCACGTAAGTGATGCGGTAGAGGAGCGTTCTGTAAGCCTGTGAAGGTGAGTTGAGAAGCTTGCTGGAGGTATCAGAAGTGCGAATGCTGACATGAGTAACGATAATGGGTGTGAAAAACACCCACGCCGAAAGACCAAGGTTTCCTGCGCAACGTTAATCGACGCAGGGTTAGTCGGTCCCTAAGGCGAGGCTGAAAAGCGTAGTCGATGGAAAACAGGTTAATATTCCTGTACTTCTGGTTATTGCGATGGAGGGACGGAGAAGGCTAGGCCAGCTTGGCGTTGGTTGTCCAAGTTTAAGGTGGTAGGCTGGAATCTTAGGTAAATCCGGGATTCTAAGGCCGAGAGCTGATGACGAGTTATCTTTTAGATGACGAAGTGGTTGATGCCATGCTTCCAAGAAAAGCTTCTAAGCTTCAGGTAACCAGGAACCGTACCCCAAACCGACACAGGTGGTTGGGTAGAGAATACCAAGGCGCTTGAGAGAACTCGGGTGAAGGAACTAGGCAAAATGGCACCGTAACTTCGGGAGAAGGTGCGCCGGTGAGGGTGAAGGACTTGCTCCGTAAGCTCATGCCGGTCGAAGATACCAGGCCGCTGCGACTGTTTATTAAAAACACAGCACTCTGCAAACACGAAAGTGGACGTATAGGGTGTGACGCCTGCCCGGTGCCGGAAGGTTAATTGATGGGGTTAGCTAACGCGAAGCTCTTGATCGAAGCCCCGGTAAACGGCGGCCGTAACTATAACGGTCCTAAGGTAGCGAAATTCCTTGTCGGGTAAGTTCCGACCTGCACGAATGGCGTAACGATGGCGGCGCTGTCTCCACCCGAGACTCAGTGAAATTGAAATCGCTGTGAAGATGCAGTGTATCCGCGGCTAGACGGAAAGACCCCGTGAACCTTTACTATAGCTTTGCACTGGACTTTGAATTTGCTTGTGTAGGATAGGTGGGAGGCTTTGAAGCGTGGACGCCAGTTCGCGTGGAGCCAACCTTGAAATACCACCCTGGCAACTTTGAGGTTCTAACTCAGGTCCGTTATCCGGATCGAGGACAGTGTATGGTGGGTAGTTTGACTGGGGCGGTCTCCTCCTAAAGAGTAACGGAGGAGTACGAAGGTGCGCTCAGACCGGTCGGAAATCGGTCGTAGAGTATAAAGGCAAAAGCGCGCTTGACTGCGAGACAGACACGTCGAGCAGGTACGAAAGTAGGTCTTAGTGATCCGGTGGTTCTGTATGGAAGGGCCATCGCTCAACGGATAAAAGGTACTCCGGGGATAACAGGCTGATACCGCCCAAGAGTTCATATCGACGGCGGTGTTTGGCACCTCGATGTCGGCTCATCACATCCTGGGGCTGAAGCCGGTCCCAAGGGTATGGCTGTTCGCCATTTAAAGTGGTACGCGAGCTGGGTTTAGAACGTCGTGAGACAGTTCGGTCCCTATCTGCCGTGGACGTTTGAGATTTGAGAGGGGCTGCTCCTAGTACGAGAGGACCGGAGTGGACGAACCTCTGGTGTTCCGGTTGTCACGCCAGTGGCATTGCCGGGTAGCTATGTTCGGAATAGATAACCGCTGAAAGCATCTAAGCGGGAAACTAGCCTCAAGATGAGATCTCACTGGGACCTTGAGTCCCCTGAAGGGCCGTCGAAGACTACGACGTTGATAGGTTGGGTGTGTAAGCGCTGTGAGGCGTTGAGCTAACCAATACTAATTGCCCGTGAGGCTTGACCATATAACACCCAAGCAATTTGCGAACTCGAAAGAGACCAGATTGCGGTGTGTGAAGACGAAACGAACCGAAAGTTCGACTCTTACAAAACACCGAAAACTATCACATACCCAATTTGCTGAAGCGAGGCCAACAGGCCACGACTCAGTACCCGAATTTCTTGACGACCATAGAGCATTGGAACCACCTGATCCCATCCCGAACTCAGCAGTGAAACGATGCATCGCCGATGGTAGTGTGGGGTTTCCCCATGTGAGAGTAGGTCATCGTCAAGATTAAATTCCAGAACCCCTGTTTGCTCGCGCAGACAGGGGTTTTGTTTTGGGCGGTCGGAAAGGGTCAAGTGGCTCATCGGACGGCCTTCAGTGCTAAAGTCCATGCCTCGATTTTGCTTTTGCCAAGGAAGCCGTTATGCCGGATGCGATGCCTCTCAGCGCAGGATTCATGGTGGTTCACGGTAACCGCCTGGACGAACTGCGCAGCCTGGTGGTCAGTTGGATGCGTCGTTATCCCCTGGCCCCTCTGGAAAATGAAATCGCCCTGGTCCAGAGCAACGGCATCGCCCAATGGCTCAAGCTGGCCCTGGCCGAAGATCCGGAAGATGACGACATGGGCGGCTGCGGCATTGCTGCGGCGATCGACGTGCAACTGCCGGGCAGCTTCATGTGGCAGCTCTATCGCATGGTCCTGGGGCGCGACGAGATCCCGCCCAAATCCCTGCTCGATAAAGCCCCGCTGACCTGGCGCCTGATGCGCCTGCTCCCCGAGCTGATCAATCAACCGCACTTCGAGCCGCTGCAGCGCTTCCTCACGGACGACTCCGACCTGCGCAAACGCTACCAACTCGCCGAGCGATTGGCCGACCTGTTCGACCAATACCAGGTCTACCGCGCCGACTGGCTGGAAGATTGGGCCGCCGGCCGCCATCAGTTGCGTAACGGCCGCGGCGAATCCAAACCCCTCGACCCCGCCAACTGCTGGCAAGCCGAGTTATGGCGCGCCCTACTGCTGGATGTGGGCGAAGCCGGCATGGCGCAAAGCCGTGCCGGTGTGCATCAGCGCTTTATCGAACGGATCAATAGCCTTGAGCAAGCACCGCCAGGGCTGCCTTCCCGAGTGATTGTTTTCGGCATTTCCTCATTGCCCGCCCAAGCACTCGAAGCGCTCGCCGGCCTGGCGCGCTTCAGTCAGGTCCTGCTCTGCGTCCACAACCCCTGTCGCCACCATTGGTCCGACATCGTGGCCGACAAGGACTTGCTGCGTAACGAATACAAACGCCAGGCACGCAAAGCCGGCATGCCGGTCACCATCGACCCGCAAACCCTGCACCAGCATGCTCACCCGTTGCTCGCCGCCTGGGGCAAGCAAGGTCGCGACTACATCAGCCTGCTCGACAGCTACGACGATCCCAACAGCTACCGCGCAGCCTTCCGCGACGGCCGCATCGACCTGTTCAGCGACGGCGAACCGACCACACTGCTCAACCAGCTCCAGGACGATATCCTCGAACTGCGCCCGCTCAACGAAACCCGCGACCTCTGGCCCGCCGTCGATCTGCAGCGCGATACCTCGATCCGCTTTCACATCGCCCACAGCGCCCAACGCGAAGTGGAAATCCTCCACGACCAATTGCTCCAACGCTTCAGCGCCGATCCTGCGTTGCGTCCCCGCGACATCATCGTCATGGTCCCCGACGTCGACAGTTACGCGCCGCACATTCGCGCGGTGTTCGGCCAGTTGGACCGCAATGATCCGCGCTTCATCCCCTTCACCCTCACCGACCAGGGCCAACGCGGCCGCGACCCGCTGTTGATCGCCGTCGAACACCTGCTCAAGCTCCCCGACAGCCGCTTCCCGGTCAGTGAAATCCTCGACCTGCTCGACGTCCCGGCCCTGCGCGAACGCTTCGCCATCAAGGAGCGCGACCTGCCGACGCTGCATCGCTGGATCGAAGGCGCCGGCATCCGCTGGGGCCTCAATGCCGAACAGCGTGCCGGTCTCGGTCTACCCCACGAACTGGAGCAAAACAGCTGGCGATTTGGTTTGCGCCGTATGCTGCTCGGTTATGCCGTGGGCACGGGTGTCGCCTGTGACGGCATCGAGCCCTACGACGAAATCGGCGGCCTCGACGCGGCCTTGATCGGCCCGCTGGTCGCGTTGCTCGACGCACTCAGCGACGCTCACCAAGCCTTGTCGCAACCTGCGGCTCCGCAAGAATGGGGCGAGCGCCTGCAACGCTTGATGCAGCTGTTTTTCCTGCCCAGCAGCGAACACGACGACTACCTGTTGGGCCAGCTCGAACAGCTCCGCGAAACCTGGCTGGAAACCTGCGAATCCGTCGGCCTGCAGGACGAGTTACCGCTCACCGTAGTCCGCGAAGCGTGGCTAGCCGGTCTCGACCAAGGGCGCCTGTCCCAGCGCTTCCTCGCCGGAGCTGTCAATTTCTGCACCCTGATGCCGATGCGCGCGATCCCGTTCAAGCTGGTCTGCCTGCTCGGCATGAATGACGGCGACTACCCACGCGCCCAACCACCGCTGGATTTCGACCTGATGGGCAGCGACTACCGCCCCGGCGACCGCTCACGCCGCGAAGACGACCGCTACCTGCTGCTCGAAGCCCTGTTGTCAGCCCGCGACCAGCTCTACATCAGCTGGGTCGGCCGCAGCATTCGCGACAACAGCGAGCGCCCGGCATCGGTATTGATCGGTCAACTGCGCGATCATCTCGCCAGCGGCTGGCAGTCAAGCCAAAGCGACGCACCGCTGCTTGACGCGATGACCCAGGAACACCCGCTCCAACCCTTCAGCGCACGCTATTTTCACGCCGGTGACCCGCTGTTCAGCTACGCCCGCGAATGGCAGTTGCTGCACGAAGTCACGGATGCGCCGCCAGACAACACCGAACTGGCGGCCCATCGACAGGAAGAACCCCTGAGCCTCGGTCAGTTGCAGGACTTCCTGCGCAACCCGGTCAAACACTTCTTCAGCCAGCGTCTGAAAGTATTCTTCGAGGCTGCCGAAGTGCCGCTGGCCGATGAGGAACCCTTTGTCCTCGACGCCCTGCAACGCTACAGCCTGAGCGACAGCCTGCTGAACGCCGCGCTGAGCCAGCCCGATCATGTCGACCAGGCGCTCAGCGCCCAGGCCCGTCGCCTGCAAGGCAGCGGCCTGCTGCCGATGGTCGGTTTCGGCGAGTGTCTGCGCAACGAACTGATCGAGCCCTTGCCCGGCCTGCTGCAACGCTATCAACAACTGCTGGCCCTCTGGCCCACTCCGCACACCGGCGCGGAACCGATCAGTTTCGAGCATCAAGGCATTCAGCTCGAAGGCTGGATCAGCGGCCTGCATCGGCGCAGTGATGGCGGATTGTTGAGCGTCACCACCATCCCCAACAGCATCGGCTCGATCAAGACCCGCAAGTGGCATCGGCTGATTCGCCCGTGGGTCAACCACTTGGTGGCCTGCGCCTGCGGCCTGCCGTTGAGTACCGCGCTGGTGGCCAGCGACGACACCTTGTTGCTGGCCCCGTTGGAACCCTCCAGCGCCCAGGACATCCTCGGCGACCTGCTGCTGGCCTGGCACGTCGGCATGGCCAAACCGCTGCCCGTCGCGGTTAAAACCGCGTTCGCCTGGCTCGGTCAGACCGACCCGGCCAAAGCTGCGGCGGCCGCGAGCAAAGCCTACGAAGGTGATGGCATCAACACTGATGGCGAACGCCGCGAAAGCCCCGCGCTGACCCGGCAATTCCCCGACTATGCGGCCCTGGTGGCCAGCGAAGCATTCGAAGGTTGGTGCGAAACCTTGTACCGGCCCCTGATCAACGCCGCCTGGCGATCACTCACTGGCGAGGAGGCCGGCGCATGAGCAGCAAACCCTTGGCCCTGGCCTTCCCGCTCAAAGGCAGCCAGCTGATTGAAGCCAGCGCCGGCACCGGCAAGACCTTCACCATTTCCGCCCTGTACCTGCGCCTGGTGCTCGGCCACGGTGGCGATGACGCCGGCTTCGGCCGCGAACTGCTGCCGCCGCAGATCCTCGTGGTGACCTTCACCGACGCCGCCACCAAGGAACTGCGCGAACGCATCCGCATCCGCCTGGCCGAAGCCGCGCGGTTCTTTCGCGATGAGATCCAACAGCCCGACGCCCTGATCGCCGAACTGCGCGATCAATACCCGCCTGCGCAATGGCCGGCCTGTGCCAACCGTCTGGACATCGCCGCGCAATGGATGGACGAAGCCGCCGTTTCGACCATCCACAGTTGGTGCCAGCGCATGCTGCGCGAACACGCCTTCGACAGCGGCAGCCTGTTCACCCAGACCCTGGAAACCGACCACAGCGACCTGCTCGGCGAAGTGCTGCGCGACTACTGGCGGCTGTTTTGCTACCCGATGCACGACGATGCGCTCAACTGGGTGCGCAACAACTGGGGTGGCCCGGCTGCGCTGATGCCACGGGTGCGCGCGCTGTTTGGCAGCGAACGGCCCAGCGGCGAAAGCCGCGAGCCGGCCGAGTTGATCACTGCGTGCCTGCAAGAACGCCGCGCCGCCCTGGTCGCCCTCAAGGCGCCGTGGCCGCAATGGGCCGACGAGTTGCGCGAGATCTGCCTGCAAGCCGTCGCCGCCAAAGCCGTCGATGGGCGCAAGATGCAAGCGCGTTACTTCGAACCCTGGTTCGAAAAGATCAGCGCCTGGGCCGCGGACGAATCCCTCGAACAACTGGACATCGGCACCGGCTTCACCCGCCTGACCCCGGACGGCATGGCCGAAGCCTGGAAGGGCGAGCCGCCGCACCACCCGGGCATCGACGCCATGGCCAGCCTCAAGGCCAGCCTGGATGCGCTTCCCACCCCCGACGCCGCCGTGTTGCAACACGCCGCCACGTGGGTCGGCAAACGCTTCGAAGATGAAAAACGCCGGCGCGCCGAAATGGGCTTCGACGACATGCTGATCCGCCTCAACGCCGCCCTGCAAAGCGACGGCGGCGAGCGTCTGGCGAGCGTGATCCGCGAACAGTTCCCGGTCGCCCTGATCGACGAGTTCCAGGACACCGACCCGGTGCAATACAGCATCTTCGACAGCATCTACCGCATCGAAGAAAACCACCTCGACAGCGGCCTGTTCCTGATCGGCGACCCCAAGCAGGCGATCTACGCCTTCCGTGGCGCCGACATCTACACCTACCTGCGCGCGCGCCAATCCACCACCGGCCGGCATCACACCCTGGGCACCAACTTCCGCTCCAGCCACGCGATGGTCGAGGCGGTCAACCATGTGTTCCAGCGTGCGGAAACCGGGCGTGGCGCGTTTCTGTTCCGTAAGCCGAGTGGCGAAAACCCGGTGCCGTTCCAGCCGGTGCTGTCCCAAGGCCGCAAGGAGCAACTGCAGGTCGATGGTCAGACGCTGCCCGCGCTGAACCTCTGGCACCTGCCCACCGATCAGCCGATTTCCAACGCGGTTTATCGCCAGCAACTGGCGGCTGCCTGCGCCACACAGATTGTCGAATTGCTCAACGGCGGGCAGCAAGGCCGCGCTGGTTTCCTACACGCCGACGGTAGCTTCGATGGCGTGTTGCCGTCGGACATCGCCATCCTCGTGCGCGACGGTAAGGAAGCCCAAGCCGTGCGCGGCGAGTTGGCCGCCCGTGGCGTGCGCAGCGTGTACCTGTCGGACAAGGACTCGGTGTTCGCCGCCCAAGAGGCGCACGACCTGTTGGCCTGGCTCAAGGCCTGTGCCGAACCGGACGTCGAACGTCCGCTGCGCGCCGCGCTGGCTTGCGTCACCTTGAACCTGTCACTGCCGGAACTTGAGCGTCTGAACCAGGACGAACTGGCGTGGGAAAGCCGCGTGATGCAGTTCCGTGGCTACCGCGCGATCTGGCGCAGCCAAGGCGTGCTGCCGATGCTGCGTCGCCTGCTTCACGACTTCAAACTGCCGCAAACCCTGATCGCCCGCAGCGATGGCGAGCGCGTGCTGACCAACCTGTTGCACCTCAGCGAACTGCTGCAACAGGCGGCCTCCGAACTGGACGGCGAACAGGCCTTGATCCGCCACCTGGCCGAACACCTCGCGCTGTCGGGGCAGGCCGGTGAAGAACAGATCCTGCGCCTGGAAAGCGACGAGCAACTGGTCAAGGTGGTGACCATCCACAAATCCAAGGGCCTGGAATACGACCTGGTGTTCCTGCCCTTCATCTGCTCGGCCAAACCGGTGGATGGCAGCCGCTTGCCGTTGCATTACCACGATGCCAACGGCAAGTCGCAGGTGAGCCTGCGCCCGACCACCGAGTTGATCGCCCAGGCCGATGACGAGCGCCTGGCGGAAGACCTGCGTCTGTTCTACGTCGCCCTGACCCGCGCCAAACATGCGTGCTGGCTGGGCATTGCCGACCTCAAGCGCGGCAACAACAGCAGCTCGGTGCTGCACCTGTCGGCGCTGGGCTATTTGCTCGGTGCCGGCGCCGCGTTGGCGGAGTCCGCCGGCCTGGCGCGCTGGTTGCTGGACCTGCAGGCAGGCTGTGCCGCCGTGCATTACGCGCCGATGCCCGAAGCCCACGCCAGCGTCTTCCACCCGCCGCGTAACGAAGCCACGCTGCTCGCGCCCTTGCTGCCCAAACGCAAGGCTGCGGAAAACTGGTGGATCGCGTCCTACAGCGCCTTGCGCATCGGCGACAGCATGAGCGCCGCCAACCTTGAAGCGCCGGAAAGCCCGCAAGCCCAGAAGCTGTTCGACGACGAACGCCTCGACCCTGACGCACCACGTGAAGCGGCTGCGTCCGGCAGCGATATTCACCGTTTCCCACGCGGCCCTAACCCCGGCACCTTCCTCCATGGTCTGCTGGAGTGGGCGGGCGAAGACGGCTTCGACGTGACCCCGCAGGCTATCGAAAAGGCCGTGGGCGCGCGCTGCAACCGCCGCAACTGGGAAGGCTGGATCATCGCCCTCAGCGGTTGGCTCGGCCATCTGCTGCAAACACCGCTGCCGCTGGATAACGATCAGGTTACGCTCAGCGGCCTGCAGCACTACCAGATCGAAATGGAGTTCTGGTTCGCCAGCCATAAAGTCGACGTGCTCGCCCTCGACAAGCTGGTGTGCCAGTACACCCACAACGGCGTCTCCCGCGTCGCAGCGGAACCGGTGTTGCTCAACGGCATGTTCAAGGGCTTCATCGACCTGACCTTCGAGCACGACGGCCGTTATTACGTGGCCGACTACAAATCCAACTGGCTCGGCCCCGATGATTCGGCCTACACCCAGGACGCCATGGAACAGTCGATCCTTGAGCATCGGTACGACCTGCAATACGTGCTTTACCTGCTGGCCCTGCATCGCCAACTCAAGGCGCGCCTGCCGGATTACGACTACGACCGCCATGTCGGCGGCGCGCTCTATCTGTTCCTGCGCGGCACTCGGGCCGCCAGCCAGGGGGCGTACTTCACGCGGCCGCCACGGGCGCTGATCGAGAGCCTGGACCTGATGTTCCAAGGCCAATCGTTACCGCCCAAGGCTGAGCCCGCCTGGGAACAAGGAGTGTTGCTATGAGCCTGTCGCCGTTACCGCTGGAGGCACTGATGCCCCTCAGCCGCGCCGCCGATCTGGTGCAACTGTTCGAACGTTGGGTCGAGCGTGGCTGGCTGCGCGCGCTGGATAAGGCGTTCGTCGGCTTTCTGCACGAACTCGACCCGCAGGCCGACCCCTTGGTGTTGCTGGCCGCGGCCCTGACCAGCCATCAACTGGGCCACGGCCATGTGTGCCTGGACCTGTTCGAGACCCTCAAGGCACCGGATTTCGCCCTGTCCCTGCCGCCGGAAGGCGACCTGCAAACCGGCACCATGCTGCTGCCGTCGCAACTGCTCGCGGGCCTGGACGGCGCGCATTGGTGCCACGCCCTGGCCGCCAGCCCCTTGGTCGCGTTGGCCGTCGACGGCAGCGAGGCCGCGCAAAGTCGCCCGTTGGTGCTGTCTGGCAAACGCTTGTACCTGCGCCGCTATTGGACCTACGAACGGCGCATCGACACGGCCTTGCGCCTGCGCCTGGCCACAGCAGAAAGCCTCGCCGCCGATCTGCCCCAGCGCCTGAACGGCCTGTTCGACCAAGCGCCGCCCGATGGCGTGATCGACTGGCAGAAACTCGCCTGCGCCCTGGCCACTCGCGGGGCGTTCAGTATCGTCACCGGCGGCCCCGGCACCGGCAAGACCACCACCGTGGTGCGCTTGCTCGCGCTGTTGCAGGCGCCGGCCGTAGAAGCCGGCAGCCCGTTGCGCATTCGTCTGGCGGCGCCCACCGGTAAAGCCGCCGCACGGCTTACCGAGTCCATCAGCCAGCAAGTGCTGTCGTTGAATGTGCCTGACAACGTGCGGGAAAAAATCCCGACCCAGGTCACCACCGTCCACCGCCTGCTCGGCAGCCGTCCGGGCACCCGCCACTTCCGCCATCACCTGGGCAATCCATTGCCGCTGGATGTGCTGGTGGTGGATGAAGCCTCGATGATCGACCTGGAAATGATGGCCAACCTGCTTGATGCCTTGCCGCCCCACGCACGCTTGGTGCTGCTGGGCGACAAGGACCAACTCGCCTCGGTCGAGGCTGGCGCCGTACTCGGCGACCTGTGCCGCGACGCCGAGGCCGGCTGGTACAGCGCCGACACCCGCCGATGGCTGCAAGCGGTCAGCGGTGAAGACCTGGGCAACAGCGGCCTGCAGGAAGACCGCGACGGCAGCCATCCGCTGGCCCAGCAAGTGGTGATGCTGCGCTACTCGCGGCGCTTCGGCGAAGGCAGCGGCATCGGCCAACTGGCGCGTTGGGTCAACCAGCAGAACGCCGAAGAAGCCCGACGGTTACTGGCCGCGGGCAGCCACCGCGACTTGTTCTGCGTCAGCCTCAAGGGCGAACACGACCACGCATTGGAACGCCTGGTGCTCGACGGGCCGGGCGATGGCGCCGAGGGCTACCGTGCCTACCTGAACCTGCTGCACGCCGCGCGCCCGTCTCTCGACACCCCGCGTGACGACCCCGCCTGGACCCATTGGGCGCAACAACTGCTGCACGCCTTCGACGCCTTCCAACTGCTCTGCGCCGTGCGCAAGGGCCCTTGGGGCGTGGAAGGGCTGAACCTGCGCATCACCGCCGCCTTGCGCAAAGCGCGGCTGATCGACGGCGACGAGCAGTGGTACGAAGGCCGCCCGGTGCTGATGACCCGCAACGATTACGGCCTGGGCCTGATGAACGGCGACATCGGCATCGCCCTGAAATTGCCCGAAAGCGCCGGCGGCCCCCACGTGTTGCGCGTGGCCTTCCCGCGTAACGACGGCCAGGGCGGCGTGCGCTTTGTGCTGCCCAGCCGGCTCAACGATGTGGAAACCGTGTACGCCATGACCGTGCACAAATCCCAGGGCTCCGAGTTCACCCACACCGCGTTGATCCTGCCGGACGCGCTGAACCCGGTGCTCACCAAAGAACTGATCTACACCGGCATCACCCGCGCCAAGCGCTGGTTCAGCCTGATCGAGCCACGCGGCGGGGTGTTCGAAGAAGCCGTGCGGCGCAAGGTCAAGCGCTTGAGCGGGTTGATGCTGGAGTTGGGGCATGAGCCCGTGAAACCTGACTGATCGGTCATTTGGTATTTCGGATTTGAGTGTCATATTTTTCTGAAAAAATAGCGGGACCCTTCGAGGCGTGGCCTCGCGGGGCTTTCCGCCGCTGTGCTATCGTTGCGGCATCACCCCTCGTTGACACCTGAGAGAATCGCTGCATGAACGTGGCTGTCTCGTCCACAGAGCATCGCTTGAGCTGGAGACGCATGTTACTGGTGGCCGTGCTGTGCCTGCTCGCGCCGCGTGCTTTTGCCCAGACGGCCAGCCCCGTGGGCATGGCCGACTCCCGTGCCCAGGCGGTGACCCAGGTGGTGCTGGGTATCCTCAGTTATGCGCGCTGGCCGGTGGAACCGGCGCAATTGCGCCTGTGCGTCGTCGGGCCGACCCAATACACCGACGACCTGGTCAAAGGCACCACCCAAGCCACCGGTCGCCCGGTGGTGGTGCAGCGCCTGCTGGCCGACAACCCCGATATCGTCAATGCCTGCGACGCTGTGTACATCGGCGAACTCAATACCGATGAGCGCAGCCGCTTGTTTGCGTCATTGATGGGCCACCCGGTACTGAGCATCAGCGAAGGCGGCGACCAATGCACCGTCGGCAGTCTGTTCTGCCTGCGGGTGGGCGATGAGCAGGTGTCGTTCGAGGTCAACCTCGACTCCGTGGCCCGCAGCGGCGTGCGTATTCACCCTAGCGTGTTGCAACTGTCGCGCCGTCGAGCGCCTGCGTCATGAGATGGACGAAAGCGCAACCGACCCTGCGCTCGGTCATCGGCCGCGGGCACTTGATCCTGGCGTTGGTGGCGGTGACGCTGGCCAGTGTGTCCCTGACCTTGCTCGGGGTGCTGGCGCTGCGCGTGTATGCCGAGCACAACCTGCACCTGATCGCACGCTCCATCAATTACACCGTGGAAGCGGCGGTGGTGTTCAACGACCGTGCGGCGGCCACCGAAGCCCTCAGCCTGATCGCCTCCACCGAAGAAGTGGCCCAGGCCCAAGTCTTCGACGCCAACGGCCGGCTACTGGCGCAGTGGCTGCGGCCGGACACCGGGATGTTGTCCCGGGTCGAGCTGCAACTGGCTCATTCTCTGCTCGAACAGCCGATCAGCCAGCCGATCGTTCACCAGGGGCGCACCATCGGCAGCATTCACCTGACCGGTCACGGCGGCAGCCTGTTGCGCTTTTTGCTCAGCGGCCTGGCCGGGATTCTGATCTGCACCGTCCTCAGCGCCTGGGTCGCCGTGCATTTGGCGCGGCGCCTGTTGCAGGGGATTACCGGGCCGTTGCACAGCCTCGCGGCGGTGGCCCACGCCGCGCGCATCGAGCGCGACTTCGACCGCCGCGTGCCACGGGCACAAATCGCCGAACTCGATAGCCTGGGCAACGACTTCAATGCCCTGCTGGAAGAAATGCAAGCCTGGCAAAACCACCTGCAAAGCGAAAACGAAAGCCTTGCCCACCAGGCCAATCACGACAGCCTGACCGGCCTGCCCAACCGCGCGTTCTTCGAAGGCCGCCTGATCCGTGCCCTGCGCAGCGCCGCCAAGGCCAACGAGCGGGTGGCGGTGCTGTTTCTCGACAGTGACCGCTTCAAAGACATCAACGACAACTTCGGTCACGCCGCCGGCGATGCGGTGCTGGTGGCGGTTGCCACGCGCGTGCGCGCGCAATTGCGCGAAGACGACCTGGTGGCACGCCTGGGCGGCGACGAGTTCGCCATCCTGCTCTCGCCGCTGCACAAGGTGGAAGATGCCCAGCGCATCGCCGACAAGATCATTGCCAGCATGGACATACCGATCCCGGTGCCGGGCGACACCCACGTGTTGACCTCCCTGAGTATCGGCATCGCCATCTACCCCGATCATGGCGTCACCCCCGGCGCCCTGCTCAACGCCGCCGATGCGGCGATGTACCAGGCCAAACGGTTGTCACTGGGCGGCCAGCAAACGGCGGAGGCGGAGCTCCCCGTCGTCAACGTTCACCACAGGAGTTGATCCCTTGTTCTCGACTGCACGCGTTGTGTTTATCACCTTATTCGTGGCCCTGCTGGCCCTGAGCGGCTGCCAGACACCCCCTCCCAAAGGCCTGAGCCCGGCGCAAGTCGCCGTCCTCAAGCAACAAGGCTTCGAACTGACCGACGACGGCTGGGCGTTCGGCCTGTCGGGCAAAGTGCTGTTCGGCAGCGACGTCGAAAGCCTCAACGCCCCCAGCACGGTCATTGTCGAGCGCATCGGCAAGGCGTTGCTGGGCGTGGGCATCGACCGCGTGCGGGTAGACGGCCACACCGACGCCTCGGGCAAAGAGAGCTATAACCAGCAACTGTCCCTGCGCCGCGCCAAAAGCGTGGCCACGGTGCTGACCCGGGTGGGGATGAAGGAGGAAAATATCCAACTGCGCGGCCTGGGCAGCAGCCAGCCGGTGGCCGCCAACGACACCGCCGCAGGGCGCACCGAGAATCGGCGAGTGTCGATTGTGGTAAGTACCGACTAAGCGACTTCGCCCATTCCAATGCGTGAAATGCAATCAAATGTGGGAGGGGGCTTGCCCCCGATGGCGGTGTGTCAGTCAGCATGCATCTGTCTGGCCGACCGCTATCGGGGGCAAGCCCCCTCCCACATTTGTACAGTGTTCGCTTAACTGCTCGGCGTCAGCGCCTGCGTCAAGTCATCCACCACCGCCTTGCCCATCTCACACAGATAATGCGCCGCCCAGGCGTATTGCTCGCCACGTACATCCATGGCGGCTTCCATCGCGAGTTTCTTGGCGTAGTAAAGCAGGGTAGAGGCGTGTTCCAGCGCTTCGCCGAGCGGCATGCCCGCGTTGACGCGGAACAGTGGTTTTTCGTTTTCGCCGTAGTCGCCGAAGGTGACGACGCCGAGGGTGGTGAAGGCAGAAAGCGGTGGGTCGGGGACGATTTTGGTCATGATCTATACCTGGGAGTTTTAGGAACCACCCATTCATGTCGCTAAACATGAAAGGGTGGCAGCTGTACGCAGGTTAGCGAACCGGACCCAGGACCCGGCAGACCCGAAGATCTCCCACGCACAGCCGCCATAACACGAGAACGAAGAGCACAAAGCTCCTGCCGTTGGGGGCTGTGTCCGGGTTCGGGTCGCTAAACCCGTTCGCTGATTTCAGCGAAGTACGGAGGCTAGTGACTCGAACCCTAAGGCGCAATAGGGTGGAGATTCTCTAGGAATCGTCCTGCAATTTAAAGCGAATCGTCGTTGCTGGCCCTTTAATCCGCAAACCGCATCTCCCGCGTCTCCCCCATCAACAACCCCCGATTCTGCTCCGTCACTTCCCTGATGTAGTCCCACAACAACGTAATCCGTTTCAACTTCCTCAAGTCGAGGTCATCGCTGGGATGCTCTGCGATTTATTTAGCGGGCGCCTTGAACTCCATTGAATAAGTCCAAGCTGAGGAGGGGGCCGTCTGTCGGATTGAGATGAGTAAAAGGCCATCAGTCGATTCCACATTGACATCATGAATGCACGTCACCGACACTCAACAAATAACCATCAAATCTATAAGGATATACCGTGATGAGAAAGCGTTCCTTCTTGGTTCCTCTGGCCACTCTGGCCGCAGCCGTAGCTACAGAACAGGCTTCCGCCCTAACTTCGCATGACATTGTCGAGCCCAGCTCGGAAGCCAAGAACACATTTCAAGCTGAAGCTCAAAGCGAGAACCTTACTGTTCGCGGAGGCAATGATCTGTTCTCGTTCGTCCTCAAGCGCGGGGATCAGGGACAACTGATGGCTTACCACAGTTCCCATAGCTCCCACTCTTCGCACAGCTCCCACAGCTCCCACTATTCGGGTCGATAATGGCTTTCTCTCAGATGATCGTCTTTGATGAGCGGCTTTATGATGCACAGGTTTTGCAGAAAGCTGCTTATCGGTCGATCAATGCTTTCACGGTTGATATCACATCCGATGAGGGACAGTTTATCTGTGTGTTGTCATCGAATATCGGCATGGACGAGCCGTCCTTTCTGTCTGCCATCCAAGAGTTCAAGAAGGATGTGCTCGACTATCAGTTACGCCACCGATTGGCAGTTGAGACGCAGACGATCAAGAACCTGATCCTCGGACTGGCCTTTTCAAAAACCGGGCTTATTAGTGAGTAAATTCCAAAAGCTGGAATTCTACGCGCAGCAACGTTCTTATGAGTTGCTGCCCTTTAAGTTCGATCGCCTGAATGACCACGAGTACGTCATTACCAACATGGCAGGCGAATTTCATGTCATACCGGTGCCGATGTTGGAGCCGATCATTCGCAAGACACTTCCGCTCTCGTCAGAGTTGATCCCTTCGCTTCGGTCCAAGCAGTTCATTCGCTTCCCCAATGAGCAAGCACCACTTCAGCTCCTGGCACTAAAGATTCGCACGCGATTGTCCAGGCTGGCCGAGTTCACCAATCTGCATATCTTTGTAGTGACTCTTCGCTGCGACCATAGCTGTCCGTACTGTCAGGTTTCAAGGCAGACGGAGAGCAAAGGCGAATTCGATATGACCACAGAGATGGCAGACAAGTCACTGGACTTCGTCTTTAGGTCTCCCAATCCAGCCATCAAAATTGAATTTCAGGGTGGCGAGCCGCTGCTGAACTTCGAGATGGTGAGGTACGTTGTTCTTGAGGCCAAAAAACGTAACATCAAGGAACGCCGTGACCTTCAGTTTGTCATTGCGACCACGCTTTCGCTACTGACCGATGACGTGCTCGACTTCTGTAAACAGCACAACATCGTGCTTTCATCTTCGCTCGACGGGCCAATGGAGCTGCATAATGCAAATCGCCCACGACCAGGCCGAGATAGCCATCAGCGTTTTGAGGAAGGCTTGAAGAAAGCCCGTGTAGCCCTCGGCTATGACCAAGTGTCAGCACTGATGACAACTACAGATAAGAGCCTGCCACGAGCACGCGATATTATTGATGAATACTTGCGCCTGGGCTTTGATGGGATATTCCTTCGCTCCCTTTCCCCTTACGGCTTTGCGATCAAGACCAAAAAATTCATGTCGTATGATACGGAGCGCTGGCTGGAATTCTACAAGGAGGGCCTTGAGTACATCATTGAGCTAAACAAGGTAGGCATACGATTTGTAGAGCAATATTCTTCACTCGTGCTGACAAAAATGCTGACATCAGGGGACCCAGGGTTCGTTGATTTGATGAACCCTGCGGGTGCTGGTATCGCAGCCATCGTGTTCAACTACGACGGATCGGTCTACGCCTCAGATGAAAGCCGTATGCTTGCTGAAATGGGGGATCATACGTTCCGTCTGGGTAACATTCTTGAGCACTCATATGAAGAAATCATTCTCTCTGATCAGCTTCTGGATGCACTGGAAAACTCTTTCACCTTAAGTGCTCCAATGTGCTCTGACTGTGCATTTGAACCTTACTGTGGGGCTGAGCCCGTCTACCATCACGCCATTCATAAGGACGTAGTAGCAAGAAAACCTGAGTCTTCTTTCTGCAAGAGAAACATGGGGATTTTCAAGCATCTTATTGAGCTGATGGGGCGTGATGAGCAAACAAAGCGGATTTTTATGGGTTGGGCCAACCGATGCTGAAACTCGGCGGAAAGATTATCCGTATCCACGCGGTTGATGTTCATAGGGACCTCACTCTGCTCAAGGTGTCGACCAGCCGAAATCTGCCCGAAGTCTTGCGACGGGAAATGGCCTACTTGGTTTCCGATCAACAGATCCCCCTAGGATTTGCGCACTACCTCTTGCTTGAGAAACATCGGCAGTTTGTTGAGGTGCTGCCTTCCGACTCTGATTACTCAATCTTACCGAATGACTACAGCTACATCGGTGATGGTGACATCATCCGGCTTTCAGCAGATCGTCAGAGCATTAGCGTACTGTTTCGAGCATCGTCGCCTCACAACAGCATTCTGGTCACTGAGCAATGCAATCATTACTGTCTTATGTGTTCACAACCACCTAAGGCCGCTGATGACTCGTGGATACTTGACGAAATCGAGAGTCTAATTCCGCTTATTCCAAAAGATACCCGCGAGCTGGGGTTTACTGGGGGCGAGCCGACGACCAATCGGGAGCGCTTCCTGAAAATCATCAGCTTGACCAAAAGTTATCTGCCAAGGACCGCAATCCATATTCTTTCGAATGGGCGCAGCTTCAAAGACCCAGCATTCGCTGAAAGGTATGCGCAGATTGAATTGCCCGACGCGATGATCGGAATCCCTGTCTATTCAGACGATCCGATGCTGCATGACTACATCGTCCAGGCCCAAGGCGCATTCGATGAAACCATTCAGGGCATTCTCAATCTGAAGCGCTTGGGCCAAAAGGTTGAGATCCGAGTTGTTATTCACAAGCTATCGGTGCAGCGCCTGCCTGAACTGTGTGAGTTCATCGCACGCAATCTGCTGTTTGTTGACCATGTGGCGCTGATGGGCCTTGAGATGATGGGCTTCACCAGGGCCAATCTTGATGAGCTGTGGATCGACCCGGTCGAGTACAAAGACACTCTCAGCAGATCGGTTGGCATTTTGGCCAAGTACGGTATGAATATCTCGGTCTATAACCATCAGCTGTGCTTGGTGAATTCAGACATTCAGCCCTACTACCGCAAGTCAATCAGCGACTGGAAGAATGAGTACGCGCCTGAGTGCCAGAACTGCGCAAAACAACGAGAGTGCGGGGGCTTTTTCGCATCAGGTGTTAAATTCGGCTACAGCAAGCACCTAACCCCATTTTGATTTTGGCCTCAGATGGCTAAGCCGCACAGCGTCCTCTATGTAAGCAGCGGGTTTACTCGCTTCGTTCGCGCAGGCGTTTTCGGGCAGTAAGTTCTGCGGAGTGGTCCTCAGAAATACTCAGGGCTCAAGGACCAACTCAAGTTACAAAACCTGGCAACCCCCCTCAGACCTCGTCAGGATTTGCCCGCCTGAGTCCTCGCAGACTTACTGACTGGCAAACCGCATCTCCCGCGTCTCCCCCATCAACAACCCCCGATTCTGCTCCGTCACTTCCCTGATGTAGTCCCACAACAACGTAATCCGTTTCAACTTCCTCAAGTCCTCCCGGCAATACATCCAAAACTGCCGCGTAACCGCAATCTGCTCCCCGAGCACCGGCAATAGCCGTGGATCCTGCGCTGCCAAAAAGCACGGCAGAATCGCCATCGACCGTCCTTGCTGCGCTGCCACGTACTGCGCGATCACGCTGGTGCTGCGCAGGCTGGCGCTGGCGCCGGGGACTACGTTGGCCAGGTACAACAGCTCCGAGCTGAAGGCCAGGTCGTCGACGTAGCTGATGAACGGATGCTCGGCCAGATCCGTCGGGCGGTGGATGGGTGGGTGTTGGTCGAGGTAGTCCTGGGTCGCGTACAGCTGCAACTTGTAGTCGCACAGTTTGCAGCACACATACGGCCCGTGTTCCGGGCGTTCCAGGGCGATGACGATGTCGGCTTCGCGCTTGGACAGGCTGATGAAGTGGGGCAGGGGCAGGATGTCGACCGAGATCGCCGGGTAGGTGTCGACGAAGTGGCTCAACTGCGGGGTGACGAAGAAGCTGCCGAAGCCTTCGGTGCAGCCCATGCGGACATGCCCGGACAGCGCCACGCCGGAGCCGGAGACTTGTTCGCAGGCCATGTGCAAGGTGCTTTCGATGGATTCGGCGTAGCCGAGCAAGCGCTGGCCTTCGTTGGTGAGGACGAAACCGCTGGTCCGGGATTTTTCGAACAGCAGGGTGCCGAGTGATACTTCCAGTGAACTGATGCGCCGCGACACGGTGGTGTAGTCCACCGCCAGGCGCTTGGCAGCGACGCTGGCCTTGCGGGTGCGGGCCACTTCGAGGAAAAACTTCAGGTCGTCCCAGTTCAGGGAACCCAGTGATGTGATGTTTTTTTGCATATTGGACCGGCTTTTATGTGCGTTCTTATTAGAAGTTTGCACATCTATACTCCAAAAACAGTCCGAACGCCTCATCCTCAAGGCGATTCAACGCCTTGGTTCTCTGCCTATAAATACAAATTGGAGACCACATGAACGCATCTGCCGATATTTCCGTGCAACAGGTCAAGTTGTTGATCAACGGTGAATGGGTCGAGTCCAAGACCACCCACTGGCAAGACATCGTCAACCCGGCGACCCAGCAAGTGCTGGCCAAAGTCCCGTTTGCCACCGCTGAAGAAGTCAACGCTGCCATCGACGCCGCCCATCGTGCCTTCCAGACCTGGAAGCTGACCCCGATCGGCGCACGCATGCGTATCATGCTCAAGCTGCAAGCCTTGATCCGCGAGCACTCCAAACGCATCGCCGTGGTCCTCAGCGCCGAGCAGGGCAAGACCATTGCCGATGCCGAGGGCGATATTTTCCGTGGCCTGGAAGTGGTGGAGCACGCCTGCTCCATCGGCACCCTGCAAATGGGCGAGTTTGCTGAAAACGTCGCCGGTGGTGTCGATACCTACACCCTGCGCCAACCCATCGGCGTGTGCGCCGGGATTACTCCGTTCAACTTCCCGGCGATGATTCCGCTGTGGATGTTCCCGATGGCGATTGCCTGCGGTAACACCTTCGTCCTCAAGCCTTCCGAGCAAGACCCGCTGTCCACGATGCTGCTGGTGGAGCTGGCGCTGGAAGCCGGTGTGCCGGCCGGCGTGCTCAACGTGGTACACGGCGGCAAGGACGTGGTGGATGCGCTCTGCACGCATAAAGACATCAAGGCAGTGTCGTTCGTCGGTTCGACCGCCGTGGGCACCCATGTGTACGACCTGGCCGGCAAACACGGCAAGCGCGTGCAATCGATGATGGGCGCCAAGAACCATGCGGTGGTGCTGCCGGATGCCAACCGCGAACACACCCTCAACGCCCTGGTCGGTGCCGGTTTCGGCGCGGCGGGCCAGCGTTGCATGGCCACTTCGGTGGTGGTGCTGGTGGGCGCTTCCAAGCAATGGCTGCCCGATCTGAAGGCGCTGGCGCAGAAGCTCAAGGTCAATGCCGGCAGCGAAGCGGGCACGGATGTCGGCCCGGTGATTTCCAAGCGTGCCAAGGCGCGCATTCTGGAACTGATCGAAAGCGGCGTGAAAGAAGGCGCCAAGCTGGAGCTGGACGGGCGTGATGTCCAAGTGCCGGGCTTCGAGCAAGGCAACTTCGTCGGCCCGACGCTGTTCTCGGGCGTGACCACCGACATGCAGATCTACACCCAGGAAATCTTCGGCCCGGTGCTGGTGGTGCTGGAAGTCGACACCCTCGATGAGGCCATCGCGCTGGTCAACGCCAACCCGTTCGGCAACGGCACCGGCCTGTTCACCCAGAGCGGGGCGGCGGCGCGTAAGTTCCAGAGCGAAATCGACGTCGGCCAGGTCGGCATCAATATCCCGATCCCGGTGCCGGTGCCGTTCTTCAGCTTCACCGGTTCGCGCGGTTCCAAGCTCGGCGACCTCGGCCCGTATGGCAAGCAAGTGGTGCAGTTCTACACTCAGACCAAAACCGTCACCAGCCGCTGGTTCGATGACGACACGGTCAACGATGGCGTCAACACCACCATCAACCTGCGCTGATTCCGGGAGACGAGCATGAAGATTGCATTTATCGGCTTGGGCAACATGGGCGCGCCCATGGCCCGCAACCTGATCAAGGCCGGCCACGCGTTGAACCTGTTCGACCTGAACCAGGCGGTACTCAAGGAACTGGCCGAACTGGGCGGCAGCATCAGCGGTTCACCGCGCGATGCGGCCACCGGCGCCGAGTTGGTGATTACCATGCTGCCGGCCGCTGCCCATGTGCGCAGTGTCTGGCTGGGTGAAGACGGCGTTTTGGCCGGTATCGGCCAAGGCGTGCCGGCGGTGGATTGCAGCACCATCGACCCGCAGACCATCCGCGATGTCGCGGCGGCGGCGGCCAAGCAAGGCGTGGCCGTCGCCGATGCGCCGGTCTCCGGTGGCACTGGCGGCGCGCAAGCCGGGACGCTGACCTTCATGGTCGGCGCCAGCGCGGACTTGTTCGCCACCCTGCAACCGGTGCTGGCGCAGATGGGCCGCAACATTGTGCGTTGCGGCGACGTCGGCACCGGCCAGATCGCCAAGATCTGCAACAACCTGCTGCTGGGCATCAGCATGGTCGGCGTCAGCGAAGCGATGGCCCTGGGCGATGCGCTGGGCATCGACACCCAGGTGCTGGCTGGCATCATCAACAGCTCCACCGGGCGCTGCTGGAGTTCCGACACGTACAACCCGTGGCCGGGCGTGATCGAAACCGCGCCGTCATCGCGGGGTTATACCGGTGGTTTCGGTGCCGACCTGATGCTCAAGGACCTGGGGCTGGCCACCGAAGCTGCGCGCCAGGCGCACCAGCCGGTGATCCTCGGCGCTGTGGCCCAGCAGTTGTATCAATCGATGAGCCAGCGCGGGGAAGGGGGCAAGGACTTCTCGGCGATCATCAACAGCTACCGCAAACCCAAATAGATACCGCCTGTGGCGAGGGCGCTTGCTCCCTCGCCACTATTTATTGCGGTTCAGGCAAACACAAAATACTTACGCACCGTCTCGACCACTTCCCACGTCCCCTTCATCCCCGGCTCCACCACAAAGATATCCCCCGCGCGCAAATGGATCGGCTCCAGGCCTTCCGGGGTGATCACGCAGTAGCCTTCCTGGAAATGGCAGTATTCCCACTTCACGTATTCCACGTACCACTTGCCCGGTGTGCAGATCCAGGTGCCCATGATCTTGCTGCCGTCTTCGCTGGTGTAGGCGTTGAGGTTGACGGTGTGCGGGTCGCCTTCGAGCTTTTCCCATTTGCAGGCATCCAGGACCGGCAAGGGGTGGGTGTCGCGCAGTACGGTGATGGGCTTGGACATGATGACTCCGAGGCAAGTGAACGAGAGTCGAACCCTATAGCGTCGCAGGCAGGGTCAATGGTCTGAACTCGACATCGGGATGCCCAGAAGCGCAGGGACTGCGATTGTCCGGGAACCGCGAAGTTCATGTGGGAGGGGGCTTGCCCCCGATGGCTGCGGATCAGCTAGCACATGTGTCAACTGAAACACTGCCATCGGGGGCAAGCCCCCTCCCACATTAACCCTCGGTGGCAGCGTCACTGTGGCTCGGCGACACTTTTGAGCGTAGATAAGCCGTTTCCTCGCATTAAGTGCGAAAGATTTCCCGCTTGTCGCAGGAATTCGCAAGAAAATTCACGGCTGGCCCTCGTATCATTCACTTCAGTCACGACCGAGAGCCTTGATATGAACCCAATAAAAACGTGGTGGGACATCAGCCCGCCCTTGAGTACGGCGACCCCGACCTGGCCGGGGGATACGCCGTTCCAGGAAGAGCGCGTGTGGCAGTTCGGCCCGGAGTGCCCGGTGAATGTCGGGCGCGTTACCTTGTCGCCGCACACCGGCGCCCATGTCGATGCGCCGCTGCATTACAGCGCGGACGGCGCGCCGATCGGCGAGGTGTCGCTGGACGTGTACATGGGCCCGTGCCGTGTGTTGCATTGCCTGGACAGCGGCGCGCTGGTGCAGCCGCAGCAGTTGCAAGGGCGTGTGGATAACTTGCCGGAACGTGTGTTGCTGCGCACTTATCCACAGGCGCCGCTGACCGAATGGGATGCGAACTTCACCGCCATCGCCCCGCAGACCATCGAGTTGCTCGCCAGCCTGGGCGTGCGCTTGGTCGGTATCGACACGCCGTCCCTGGACCCGCAACAGTCCAAGACCATGGATTCTCACAACGCCGTGGCCCGTCATGGCATGGCAATACTCGAAGGCATCGTGCTCGATGACGTACCGGAGGGCGACTATGAACTGATCGCCCTGCCGCTGCGGTTTGCCCACCTCGACGCCAGCCCTGTCCGCGCAATCCTGCGCCCGCTTGTGGAGCCCGCACGATGAGCCAATGTCCCTTCTCAGAGGATTACCAGCCGCCGGAAGAATGGCATAACGCCGAGCTGAATTTTTCCGAGTCCATGAGCTACGGCGACTACCTGGACCTGGGCAAAGTCCTCAGCGCCCAGCACCCGCTGTCGCCGGACCACAACGAGATGCTCTTTATCATCCAGCACCAGACCTCCGAGCTGTGGATGAAACTGATGCTCCACGAACTCAAGGCCGCCCGCGAACACCTGCGCCTGGGCGAGTTGCCGCCGGCGTTCAAGATGCTGGCGCGGGTCTCGCGGATCTTCGATCAACTGGTACACGCCTGGGCGGTGCTGGCGACCATGACCCCGTCGGAGTACAAGGCGATTCGCCCGTTCCTCGGCCAATCGTCCGGGTTCCAGTCGTTCCAGTACCGTGAGATCGAATTCATCCTCGGCAACAAAAGCCCGGCGCTGTTGCGGCCCCACGCCCATCGCCCGCAATTGTTGCAAGAACTGCAGGTGGCGATTGCCACGCCGTCGCTGTACGACGAGGCGATCAACCTGATGGTCAAGGCCGGCCTGACGATCGACCCGCAACGCGCCGAACGCGACCCGACGGCGGCGACGGTTCACGATGCCTCCGTGGAAGCGGCGTGGCGCGAGGTCTACCGCGACCCGAGCCGTTATTGGGACCTGTACCAGTTGGCCGAAAAGTTTATCGACCTGGAAGACTCCTTCCGCCAATGGCGCTTTCGCCATGTGACCACGGTGGAACGGATCATCGGCTTCCAGCCCGGCACCGGCGGCACCGAGGGCGTGGGTTACCTGCGCAAGATGCTCGACACGGTGCTGTTCCCCGAGCTGTGGCGAGTACGTTCCACGCTCTAAACAAAAAGCCCCGGATCACCGGGGCTTTTCATTTGGAATGCAATCAAAAATGTGGGAGGGGGCTTGCCCCCGATAGCGGTGTGACAGCCAACACATCCACTGACTGACACACCGCCATCGGGAGCAAGCTCCCTCCCACCTAGGTTATTGCGTCACTGCCACTTTCGCGTTTTTGATCCGCAAGCGGTAGGCAATGTAGATCACCCCCACCCAAACCGGCATCGCATACACCGAATCGCGAACGCCCGGAATCGCCAGCATCACGCTGATGATCATCAGCATGAACGCCAGGCACAGGTAGTTGCTGAACGGGAACCAGAAGGTCTTGAACGACGGCACCACGCCTTGCTCGGCCATGGCCTTGCGGAACTTGATGTGGGTCAGGCTGATCAGCGCCCAGTTGATCATCAGCGAGGCGACCACCAGCGCGAACAGCAACTCTAGCGCGCTGTGCGGCGCGACGTAGTTGACCACCACGCACAGCAGCGTCACCAGCGCCGAAATCGCCAGGGCCCGCAGCGGCACGCCTTGTTTGTTGAGTTTCATCAGCGCTTTCGGCGCGTCGCCTTGCTCGGCCAGGCCGAACAGCATGCGGCTGTTGCAGTACACGCCGCTGTTGTACACCGACAGCGCCGCGGTCAGCACCACGAAGTTGAGGATGTGCGCGGCGGTGTCGTTACCGATCAGCGAGAAGATCTGCACAAACGGGCTGCCGCTGTAGGCATCGCCCGACGCGCCGAGGGTTTGCAGCAGTTGATCCCACGGGTACAGCGAGAGCAGCACGGTCAGCGCGCCGACGTAGAAAATCAGGATGCGGTACACCACCTGGTTGATCGCTTTCGGGATCACTTTACGCGGCTCGCTGGCCTCGGCGGCGGTGATGCCTACCAACTCCAGGCCACCGAACGAGAACATGATGAACGCCATGGACATCAACAACCCCATGCCGCCATTGGGGAAGAAACCGCCGTGGCTCCACAGGTTGCTGATCGACGCTTGCGGGCCGCCGGTGCCGCTGAACAACAGGTAGCAGCCGAGCACGATCATGCCGACAATCGCCACCACCTTGATGATCGCGAACCAGAACTCGGTCTCACCGAAGAACTTCACGTTCAGGGTGTTGATCAGGTTCACCGCGACAAAGAACACCAGCGCGCTGACCCAGGTCGGAATCTCCGGCCACCAGAACTGGATGTACTTGCCCACGGCCGTCAGTTCGGCCATGCCCACCAGCACGTAGAGTACCCAGTAGTTCCAGCCCGCCAGGAAGCCCGCGTAACCGCCCCAGTACTTGTGGGCAAAGTGGCTGAACGAACCGGCCACCGGCTCCTCGACGATCATCTCGCCGAGCTGGCGCATGATCAGGAACGCGATAAAACCGGCAATCGCGTAGCCGAGGATCATCGACGGCCCCGCCGACTTGAGCACGCCGGCCGAGCCGAGGAACAGCCCCGTACCGATCGCGCCGCCCAAGGCAATCAGCTGAATATGCCGGTTCTTCAGGCCACGCTTGAGGCCTACCGGGTTAACCATGTCATCCGCCATTAACATTCCCTTCTACTTGTTTTTCTCGGGGTTGATTGCACGCCGCGCCCAACCCCTCAGAAGTGCTGAGGGGTCAGATATTACTCTGCGTGAACTTTTCGTAATACAACTGAACGCCATCAAGTGCCTGATCCGCCAGCCATTGTTGGATGGATTCGACCATCGGAGGGGGCCCGCACACGTACATATCGGCCGAACTGTCCCGCCATTCGGCCAGGTCGAAATGCTCGGTGAGGTAGCCACGCTTGCCGGACCATGCGGGCGGCGGGTCGCTCAGTACTTCGGTGTAGCGAAAATCCGCGAGCGTGGACGCGTAACCCTCGATGCGCGCCGCTTCGCACAGGTCCTCGGCGCCGCGCACGCCGTAGTACAGGTGGACCGGCCGTTCGCAGGCGTTGGCCGCCAGTTCATCGAGCATGCCCAGCAACGCCGACAACCCGGTGCCGCCGGCGACCAGCACCAGCGGTCGGCTGACATGGCGCAGGTAGAACGCACCCAGCGGCGCCTCCATCAGCAGCGGATCGCCGACCTGGCAACGTTCGCGCAGGTAGTTGCTCATCACCCCGTCGGGCAGCAGGCGGATCAGAAACCGCAGCTGATTGCCCGGCCGGTTGGCGAAGGAATATGCGCGCCAGCTGTCGGTGCCCGGAACCGCCAGGCGGGCGTATTGGCCCGGCAGAAAGTCCAGCGCCTGGTCCAGCTGCACTTGCAGGATCGCGGTGCCGGTCGAGACCTGCCGCACCTCGCTCACCGTGCCGCGCACCTGCACCGGCCCCGGCGCGTTGCACAGGCTGGAATCGAAGTCGAAGTAGAACGTCGCATCCGACTTCACCCGGGTCTGGCAACTGAGCATCTTGCGCTGTTGCAGGTCGCGGCTGGAGAGGGCGTCCTCGTCCACATAGTCCTGGCTGTATTCGCCGCTCTCGCAGCGGCCCTGGCAGGTGCCGCACACGCCTTCGCGGCAATCCAGCGGAATCTTGATGCCATTGCGCAGGGCCGCATCCAGCAGGATTTCATGCGCGCCCACCGGGAAAAACAGCGTCTTGCCGTCGGCAAAACTGAAGGCCACTTTGTGATTCATCCCCAGTACTCCGTGGGTTCATGTGTGAACCCTTGTAGGAGCGAGCTTGCTCGCGAAAAACTCAAGGACGCCGCGTGCATTCAGGATGCCCGCGTCATCGTTGACGTCCTTCGCGAGCAAGCTCGCTCCTACAAGGGGGCGTTCTCCAGCGTTACAGGTGATAGAAATCCAGCACCGAGTTGATGGTGTCGTTGAGCAACAGCGCGTGCTTGCGGGTGATCAGCCAGCTGTCGCCATGGGGCTTGAGGCGATAGGTCGCGTGGCCGTAGAACTGCTCCGACGTGGCCAGGCGATAGAACAGCGTGTGCCAGTTCAAGCGCACCTCCAGCGTGCCGTCCGCCTGCTCGGCGATACGCACGTTGTGGATCAGGTGCAAGGTGCGCGGCATCGGCGTGGCCGACGCCGCCTTGCCGGTGCGCAGGCGGAACACGCGGTCTTCCAGGCCCGAGCGGTTGGCGTAATAGATCAGCGACATTTCGCGCTTGGGGTCGCAGGTGTAGACGTGTTCGGAGTCCCATTGCGGCAGGTGGAATTCGCTCTGCGGGTCGAACAACTGCACGTAGGCGTCCCAGTCCTGGGCGTCGCACAGCTCGGATTTGCGATAGAAAAATTGCTCGATCCGGTACTGCAATGGCGCATTCATCATTCCACCTCCCGCAGCTTCAGCGCGCGTTGGTCGAGGCCGTTGAGCAGGAACTGCTGCCAGTTGCGGTGCTGGTTGACGTACAAGCCTTCGTGGGTAAATTCGGTGCCGGTCATGGCGGGCTGGATGCCGAGGGCTTCGCTGTTCGGCGTTGGCCCGGTGGCCCAGCGGTGGCTGCCGCGTGAGATATCGCTCCAGCGCTCCAGGCGGCCCTGGAAACCGCGCTGGGCCTCGCGAAACTCCACCAGATCGTCCGGCGTGCCCATGCCCGAGACGTTGAAGAAGTCCTCGAACTGGCGGATGCGGTTTTCCCGGTCGGCGTCGGACTCGTGCTTCACCCCCAGGCACTGGCTGATGATCTCGGTCTTGTTCCACGCCAACGGGCGGATGATGCGCAACTGCGAGCTGATCTGGTCGAGGAAGAACAGGCTCGGGTAGATGTTCAGGTTGCGCAGGCGATGCATCATCCACTCGGCTTTTGGCTGGCCGTGTTCTGCCACCAGGCGCGGCATGATGGTGGCGTAGCCGGAGCGTACCGTGGGGTTGGGCATGTCGCTGAACAACAGGCTGTGGCCATTGTTGAAGGCGAACCAGCCGTCGTCGGTATTCGCGTCGCCGGCGCCGAGTTTGCTGTAGTCCAGCGTCGTGCCGGCTGCGGTGCCGTTCGCGGTATTGACCTGCTGGCGGTGCTGCACCGTGGCCACGTAGTTGTAGTGGACAGTGCTGACGTGATAACCGTCCAGGCCGTTTTCGTTCTGCAGCTTCCAGTTGCCGTCGTAGGTGTAGGCGGACTTGCCCGGCAGCACCTCCAGCTCACCGGTGGCGGACTGGGCGACCATCATGTCGAAAAACACTTTGGCGTCGCCGAGGAAGTCTTCCAGGCTGTCGGTGCCGTTCACGTCCAGGCTGATGAACACAAAGCCTTTGTAGCTGTCGATGCGCGCCTTTTTCAGGCCGCGCGTGGCCTTGTCGAAACCTTCCGGGTATTCCCCCGGCGCCTTGACCTTCACCAGCCGGCCGTCGCTCTTGTAGCACCAGGCGTGGAACGGGCAGGTGAAGGTCGACTGGTTGCCCTTGCCGACGCGGGTGAGGGTGGTGCCGCGATGCTGGCAGGCGTTGACCAGCGCGTTGAGTTGGCCGTCGCCGTCGCGGGTGATGATCATCGGCTGGCGCCCGGCGCGCATCGTCACGAAATCGTGGTTATTCGCCAGTTCGCTTTCGTGGCAGGCGTAGATCCAGTTCTTCTCGAAGATCAGTTCCATCTCCAGGTCGAACAGTTGCGGCTCGGTGAACATGTCGCGGGCGATGCGGAACACTTCATCGGCGGGGCGGAAATCCAGGCAGCTGTCGATGAAGCTTTTCCATTGCTCGACGCTTCTTGCACCACTCATGGGACGCACCTTTTGATAATGGCTGAACGGGTCAGCCATTAAGCGACTGCGCCGAGGCGGCGGGCTATCCGCTTAATGGGCGAAGGCGGGCCGGATAGTTGGGCATGAAATACCCACGCCGGTGCAGGGCGGTGACGCGATGCGCTACTGTCATGCAGGGCGGTGCGCGCAGAAGTCGGTGGTTTATCCACATAGTCGAGCGTTGTTATCCATCCAGCAGCGAGACTGCCGCCGTGGCGCAGAACTTGCTGTCGATCTGTCACGACGCGCCGCCAGAGCGCGCAACCGCCTAACCGCCGTGGGTGCAGCCTGATGAGTAGCCATACACGCGATATCCGTATTGAACGCTTCGACCTGGAGGGCGCCCGCAACTGGATGTCCGGCATCTGCGGGCCGCACCGCCTGGCGACGGCCACGCCCGAGCGCCTGCGTTTCCATCACAGCGCCAACGTGTTCAAGTCCCGCGCCACCACCCTGGGCGTGATCGAATATGGCACCGACGTGACCATCGACATCGAGGACGCCGAACACTTCAGCAGCTACAGCCTGAGCCTGCCTCTGGTAGGCGAGCAGGAGTTGAGCAAGAACGGCGAGCGCCTGAGTTCCAACCGCGATCAAGGCGTGATCATCTCGCCCAACGAGCACCAGGTGCTGGCGATTTCCGGCGATTGCCGCAAGTTGCAGGTGGTGATTACGCGGGCGGCGATGAGCGAGTCGCTGGAAGGCTTGCTGCAACGGCCGATCGAGGCGCCGCTGCGTTTCGAACCGGTGATGGACGCGGTGGACGGCGCCCCGGCCTCGTGGTGGCGCATGGCGCGTTATTTCATCGCAGAGCTTGCGCGCAGCAGCGAGTTGTACGAGCAGGCGGCGTTTACCCGCGACCTGGAAAGCTCGTTGATCAAGGGCCTGATCCTTGCCCAGCCGAATAATTATTCAGAGGAATTGCGCGACGTGCTTGGCGTGAAGCTGCCGCACTACTTGATCCGCGCCCGCCAGCACATTCACGACAATGCCCGCGAAGCGGTGCATCTGGAAGACCTGGAAGCCGCCGCCGGGGTCTCGCGGTTCAAGCTGTTCGATGCGTTTCGCAAATACTTCGCGCTGTCGCCGATGGCTTACCTGAAAAAGTATCGGCTGGGGGCGGTGCGCCAGGAGATCCTCGAACACGGCTCCACCCGCACCATCTCCGAGATTGCCCTGGGCTGGGGCTTCACCCACCTGGGGCGGTTCTCGGCGGAGTATCGCAAGCTGTTCGATGAGTCGCCGAGCCAAACCCTGCAGCGTAAGCGCCTGCGCACTGTCTAAAAAACACCGCAGATCAAATGTAGGAGGGGGCTTGCCCCCGATGGCGGTGTGTCAGTCAGTAGATGTGTGGGCTGTCACACCGCTATCGGGGGCAAGCCCCCTCCCACATTAGATTTGCAGTGCCTGGGAGATTTCAGATCAGTTCTTCAACCAACTGCAAACAATGATTCAGCCCCGGCGACTGATCATTCACCCGCCGGCTGAGAATAATCGGCGAGGTCGCGGTGGCTTCCACCACCGGCGTGTAGCCGATGTCCGCGCGATGCAGCACCTGCACCGACGCCGGCACCAGCGTCACGCCCATGCCCGCGCCGACCAGGCCGATGGCGGTCTGCAACTCGTTGGTCCACTGCGCCACCTTGAGGCTCAAACCATGGGCGTCGAACAGCGCGATCACATGGTCGGCATAACTGGGCCGCGGGTTGCCGGGGTACAGCACAAACGGCTCGGCGGCCAATTGTGCGAGGGTGGCGGGCGCGCCCAGCAAGGCGTGGCCGGCGGGCAACACCGCAACCAGGCGGTCCTCGACCAGCACCCGCTGGACGATGGCCGGGTCATCGATGCGAATCCGCCCGAAGCCCACGTCGATCCGCCCGGCCTTGAGCGCTTCGACCTGCTGCAAGGTGGTCATTTCCGACAGCCCCAGTTCCAGTTCCAGCGCGTCGTGGTTGCGCAGCCGCCGAATCAGCTCGGGCAGCACGCCATACAAGGTCGACGGCGCAAAGCCGATGCCCAGCCAGGTCTTCTCGCCCTGGCCGATACGCCGGGTGGTGTCGCAGACCTTGCCCAACTGCTCCAGCAGCACAGTGGCGTGTTCATAGAAAAACCGCCCGGCCTCGGTCAGCCGCAGCGGTCGGCCGCGCTCGAGCAGTATCACGCCCAATTCATCCTCCAATTGCTGGATCTGCCGGCTCAACGGCGGCTGGGCGATGTGCAGGCGTTCGGCGGCGCGGGTGAAGTTGAGGGTTTCGCCCAGCACCTGGAAATAGCGCAGATGTCGCAGTTCCATGACAGCTCCTTTGATACCTTGAAGGTATTGTGCGAGACCAATTCTATATTGGAAGCCACGAAAAATGCGGCACAGAATCGGCTCAAATCTATAAAGAACCCAACGGGTATAGCCATGCCGATTTGTGCCATCGAATCGATCGAAACCATCATCGTCGACCTCCCCACTATCCGCCCGCACAAGCTGGCGATGCACACGATGCAGAACCAGACCCTGGTGATCGTCCGCCTGCGTTGCGCCGACGGCATCGAAGGCCTCGGCGAAGCCACCACCATCGGCGGCCTGAGCTACGGCAACGAAAGCCCCGACAGCATCAAGATCAACATCGACCGCCACTTCGCCCCGCTGCTGATCGGCCAGGACGCGAACAACATCAATGCCGCCATGTTGCGACTGGCGCGCAGCATTCGCGGCAACACCTTCGCCAAGTCCGCCATCGAAAGCGCCTTGCTCGATGCGCTGGGCAAACGCCTGCACCTGCCGGTCAGCGAGCTGCTCGGCGGCCGCGTGCGCGATGCGTTGCCGGTGGCCTGGACCCTGGCCAGCGGCAACACCGAGCAGGACATTGCCGAAGCCGAGAAGATGCTCGACCTGCGCCGTCACCGCGTCTTCAAATTGAAGATCGGCGCCGGTGAGGTCAGTGCCGACCTGGCCCATGTGATCGCGATCAAAAAAGCCTTGGGCGAGCGCGCCAGCGTGCGCGTCGATGTCAACCAGGCCTGGGATGAAGCCGTCGCCCTGCGCGCCTGCAAGGTGCTCGGCGACAACGCTATCGACCTGATCGAACAGCCGATCTCGCGCAACAACCGCGCTGGCATGGCCCGGCTTCAGCTGTCGAGCCCGGTGCCGATCATGGCCGACGAATCCATCGAATGTGTCGAGGACGCCTTCAACCTGGCCCGCGAAGGCGCGGCTTCGGTGTTCGCCCTCAAGATCGCCAAGAACGGCGGCCCGCGCGCGGTGTTGCGCACGGCCGCGATTGCCGAAGCGGCCGGGATCGGCCTGTACGGCGGCACCATGCTCGAAGGCGGCCTCGGCACCCTGGCCTCGGCTCATGCGTTTCTCACTCTGGACACACTGGCGTGGGGCACCGAGCTGTTCGGCCCGCTGCTGCTCACCGAAGACATCCTCACCGAGCCGCTGGTGTACCGCGATTTCCAGCTGCATGTCAGCACCGCACCGGGCCTGGGCCTGGCCATCGATGAAGAGCGCCTGGCGTTCTTCTGTCGTGACAACCACTAAGAGGCGCCTGCCATGTTGTTCCACGTAAAAATGAGCGTACACCTGCCCGTCGACATGAACCCCGAACGTGCCGCCAGCCTCAAGGCCGACGAAAAAGCCCTGGCGCAGCGCCTGCAGCAAGAGGGCAAATGGCGCCATCTGTGGCGCATCGCCGGGCTCTACGCCAACTACAGCGTGTTCGATGTCGACAGCGTGCAGGAACTGCACGACCTGCTGATGCAACTGCCGCTTTATCCCTACATGGCCATCGAAGTGAATGCGCTGTGCCGGCACCCGTCGTCGATCCACGCGGACGACCGCTGAGCCTGTTTTATCCCCAATAATTACAAGATGAGGATTGCACCATGTCCATCCGACTGTCCCAGACTGCCCACGCCCAACAGTTTCTCGAAGAAGCCAGCGGCCACCGCAGCGAAAGCGGCAACCCGCGCACCAAGACGCTGATTTACCGGATCCTGCGGGACACGGTGAACATCATCGAAGACCTGGAAGTCACCCCCGAAGAGTTCTGGGCGGCGGTCAACTACCTCAACGAATTGGGTCAACACCAGGAAGCCGGTTTGCTCGCCGCCGGGCTCGGCCTGGAGCATTACCTGGACCTGTTGATGGACGCCGCCGACGAAGAAACCGGCAAAACCGGCGGCACCCCGCGCACCATCGAAGGCCCGCTGTATGTGGCGGGGGCGCCGCTGTCGAAATACGAAGCGCGCCTGGACGACGGCCAGGACCCGGGCGTGCCGCTGTTCATGCGCGGCCAGGTACGGGACACCCAGGGCAAGCCGTTGGCCGGGGCGATTGTCGATGTGTGGCAGGCCAATACCGGCGGCACTTACTCCTGGTTCGACACCGCGCAGTCGGAATTCAACCTGCGCCGCCGCATCGAGACCGATGCCCAGGGCAACTTCCGCTTTCGCAGCATCGTGCCGTCGGGTTATGGCTGCCCGCCGACCGGGCCGACCCAGCAGTTGCTCAATCAGTTGGGACGCCACGGGCAGCGGCCGGCGCATATTCACTTCTTCATCTCGGCGCCGGGGCATCGGCACCTGACCACGCAGATCAACCTGTCGGACGACCCGTACCTGCACGATGATTTTGCCTACGCGACACGGGATGAATTGATTGCCGAAATTCGCTTCAGCGACGATCAGCAGCTGGCGCGGGAACTGGGTGTGGAAGGGCGCTTTGCGCAGATCGATTTTGACTTCGAGGTGCAGCTTGCCGATGCGCCGCTGGAGCAAAAGCGCATGCAGCGGGTTCGTGCATTGGAAGATTGATCAGCACGGTCAAAAAATGTGGGAGGGAGCTTGCTCCCGATAGCGGCGGATCAGTAAACATTTAAGTGACTGACACACGGCTATCGGGGGCAAGCCACCCTCCCACATTGTTTTGTGGTGTGGCTGACTATTTGCGCAGCACCAGGTCCAACACTTCATCGCGATCCTTGATCTTCTGCAACACGATCTCCGAGCGGATATCCATCACCCCCGCCGTGCGGTTCAGGTGGTTCACGATAAAGTCCGAAAAGTGCTTGAGGTTGCGCGCCTGCACCCGCAGCACGTAGTTGCTGGCGCCGGTGATCACATAGGCGCTGGCCACTTCCGGCCAGCCTTGCACCTTCTGGATAAACGTCTCGTGCCAGTCCTCCACGTCCTGGCGCACCGACAGGTGGACGATGGCCTCGAGTTCGATCCCCAACCGCTCGGCATTCAACACCGCCCGATAGCCGCTGATGATGCCTTCGCTTTCCAACAGGCGCAGACGGCGCAGGCAGGCGGAGGGCGACAGCGCGACTTTTTCTGCGAGTTCCTGGTTGCTGATACGGCCGTCCTGTTGCAGGAAATGCAGGAGGCGCAGGTCGGTGGCGTCGAGAATCATGCTTAGAATAAATCCGCGTGTTTTCGGTTGAACTTCGAATTTCCTACAGCTTAATTAGCCTGTTGCCCACAACTTTGCACGAAAATTCTCTAAAACTTCGCTCATTATTTACGGCATCTTCACTTATAAAAACCAGGACAGCCCATGATCACTCGAAGCCATTGCCAAGCCCTTGACGACCAGGACCGGTTGGCGCCGCTGCGTCACCAGTTCGCCTTGCCGCAGGGGGTGATCTACCTCGACGGCAACTCCCTCGGCGCACGTCCGGTGGCCGCGCTTGCGCGGGCGCAGCAGGTGATCGCCGAGGAGTGGGGCAATGGCTTGATTCGCAGCTGGAACAGCGCGGGTTGGGCGGACTTGTCCCAGCGCCTGGGTAATCGCCTGGCACCGTTGATCGGCGCGGGGGAGGGCGAAGTGGTGATCACCGATACCACTTCCATCAACCTGTTCAAGGTGCTCAGCGCCGCCTTGAGCGTGCAGCGCCAACGCGCGCCGCAGCGCAAGGTGATCGTCAGCGAAGCGAGCAACTTCCCCACCGACCTGTACATCGCCGAAGGCCTCGCCGAACTGCTGCAACAGGGCTATTCGCTGCGCCTGGTCAACAGCCCGGACGAACTGCCCCAGGCCATCGACCCGGACGTGGCGGTGGTGATGCTCACCCACGTCAACTACAAGACCGGCTACATGTACGACATGCACGCGCTCACCACGTTGAGCCACGAGTGCGGCGCGCTGAGCCTCTGGGACCTGGCGCATTCGGCAGGTGCGGTGCCCATCGACCTGCATCGGGCCGGCGCCGATTATGCGATCGGTTGCACCTACAAATACCTCAATGGCGGCCCTGGTTCCCAGGCGTTCGTGTGGGTCAACCCGGCGCTGGTGGACGTGGTGCGCCAGCCGTTGTCGGGCTGGTTCGGGCATACCCGGCAGTTCGCCATGGAGACGCGTTATGCACCGAGTGCCGGCATCGCCCGTTACCTGTGCGGCACCCAGCCGATCACCTCGCTGGCCATGGTGGAGTGCGGCCTGGAGATTTTCGAACAGACCGACATGGCCAGCCTGCGCAGTAAATCCCTGGCCTTGACCGACCTGTTTATCGCATTGGTCGAAGCCCGCTGCGCCGCCCATGGCCTGGTGTTGATCACCCCGCGTGAACACGCCAGACGCGGCAGCCATGTGAGCTTCGAACACCCTGAAGGTTATGCAGTGATCCAGGCACTGATTGCCCGTGGAGTGATTGGCGACTACCGCGAGCCGCGCATCATGCGTTTTGGTTTTACGCCGCTGTACACCTGCTTTACCGAAGTGTGGGACGCCGTGGAAATCCTCGGTGAGATCCTCGACAACCGCACCTGGGACCAGGCGCAATTCAAAGTCCGTAACAGCGTCACTTGAATAAACACAGACAACAATGGGGGGAGGGAGCTTGCTCCCGATAGCGCTGTATCAGCGTGTGAATCCGGCGACCGACACACCGCCATCGGGGGCAAGCCCCCTCCCACAGGGGGGCTGCGGTGTTCATCCACTGAGTGCCTGACGCAGGCTCAATGTGGGAGGGGGCTTGCCCCCGATGGCGGCGGATCAGTCACCTAGGTATCGACTGAAAGACTGCTATATGGGGCTGCGGTGTTCATCCACTGAGTGCCTGACGCAGGCTCAATGTGGGAGGGGGCTTGCCCCCGATGGCGGCGGATCAGTCACCTAGGTATCGACTGAAAGACTGCTATATGGGGGCTGCGGTGTTCATCCATTGAGTGCCTGACGCAGGCTCAATGTGGGAGGGGGCTTGCCCCCGATGGCGGCGGATCAGTCACCTAGGTATCAACTGAACGACTGCTATCACCAGCAAGCCCCCTCCCACAGGGATCTGTGGCAACAGACAAATCGTGCAATCACAACAATAAGGGGCACACCACGTGACCACGCCAAACGACGGCTTTGCAGAAATCACCCACCGCGAACTGGGCCTGAGGCGCCAGCTCACTTCCGGCCAGATGAGCATGATCGCCATCGGTGGCGCCATCGGCACCGGGCTGTTCATGGGCAGCGCCTATGCCATCGGCTATGCCGGGCCCAGCGTGCTGCTGAGTTACGCCATCGGAGCGTTGATCACCTTGCTGCTGATGGGCTGCCTGGCGGAGATGACGGTGGCCCATTCCACCTCCGGCTCCTTCGGGGCCTACGCCGAGTTCTACATCAGCCCGCTGGCCGGGTTCCTGGTGCGCTACGCCTATTGGGCGGCGATTGTGCTGGCGGTGGGCGCCGAGGTCACGGCGGTGGCGATGTACATGAAGTACTGGTTCGCCAACGTGCCGGAGTGGGTGTGGATCGTGTCGTTCTCCAGCGTGCTGATCCTGCTCAATGCCATCAGCGTGAAAACCTTCGGCAACTTCGAATACTGGTTTTCGACGATCAAGATCAGCGCCATCGTCGGTTTCATCCTCCTCGCGGTGTACGTGGTGTTCGGCTCCGGCAACCCGCAGTACGGGGTGCAGAACTACACGGCCCACGACGGCTTTTTCCCGCATGGCTTGAGCGGTATGTGGATCGCAGTGATCGTCTCGATCTTCAGCTACTTGAGCGTAGAGATGATCGCCGTCGCCGCCGGTGAAGCGGCCGACCCGGAGCAGGCGGTGAAGAAAGCCTTTCGCGCGACCATCGTGCGCCTGGTGGTGTTTTACCTGCTGACCCTGGCGCTGATGCTGGCCATCGTGCCGTGGAACCAGGCCGGGCAGACGCAGAGCCCGTTCGTCACAGTGATGCAGACCCTCGGCATTCCCGGCGCCACCGGGGTGATGAATTTCGTGATCCTGATCGCGGCGCTGTCAGCGATGAACAGCCAGCTCTACATCACCACACGCATGATGTTCAGCCTGTCCCGCGCCGGCTTTGCGCCCACGTCCATGGGTGCGTTGAGCAAGAGCGGCATCCCGCTGAACGCCTTGTTGCTGTCCAGCTCGGGCATCGGCCTGGCGACCTTGCTTAACGTGGTCTACCCGGAAAGCTCGTTCACGCTGATGATGGCGATCTCGATGTTCGGCGCGATCTTCACCTGGTTCATGATCTTCCTGACGCACCTGTTCTTCCGCCGTTATCGCAAGCGTCATGGCGGGGCGAAGTTGTCGTTCCAACTGCGCCTGTTTCCTTACAGCACGCTGCTGGGCCTGGTGCTGATGGGCGCGGTGATGATCACCACGTATTTCACCGACGCGTTCAAGATGACCTTGGTGTTCGGCGTGCCGTTCCTGCTGATTCTGTCGGCGGTGTATTACGGATTTTTCCGCAAGGGCAGGGCCAAGGCGTCGAGCAAGGCCCTGGCATAACCCGGCAGGTGTTCGAACGAGCGCGCGCATAACAGCAGCGTTCGACAGGCCCAAGCTTCTCGCAACGGCTGGGCCTTGACGCGCTGCGCCCACGGCCAGCGCGCCAGCGCCGCCTGGGGCACGATCCCCAGGCCCGCACCGCGTGCGACCATGCGCAGCACGCCGTCAAAACCCTCGGCGCGGATCCGCGTTTGCAAGCGAAACCCCGCGTGCAACGCCTGTTCTTCCAGGTACACCGCCAGCGCGCTGTGGGCGGCCAGGCCCACATAGTCGTAATGCAGGCTGTCGATAAAACTCACCGTACTTGCCGCCAACGGATGCTCCAGCGGCATGACCAGCACCAGCGGATCGTCGCGAAACGCCAGGGTCTGCAAGCCGTGGGTGTCCACCGCGTCGGAGATGATCCCGAGGTCTGCGGTGCCCTGGCGCAAGGCCTGGGTGATGCGCAGGCTGGGCAGTTCCTGCAGGTCGATGTCCAGGTTGGGGTGGTCGCGCAGGAAATCCGCGAGCAGTTCCGGCAGGTATTCGCTGAGGGCGGTGGTGTTGCACAGCAGGCGCACCTGGCCTTTGACGCCGTTGGCGTATTCCGCCAGGTCCTGTTGCAGGTGCTCGGCCTGTTGCAGCAACAGCCGGGCATGACGCGCCAAGGCCTGGCCTGCGGCCGTCGGCGTGACGCCACGGCGGCCGCGTTCAAGGCATTCAACCCCGAGCGCAGCTTCCATCGCGCGGATGCGCGCGCTGGCGGCGGCCAGGGACAAGTGGCTGCGGCTGGCGCCGGCGGTGATGTTGCCGGCATCGAGGACGTGCAGGTAGAGGCGCAGGTCGATCAGGTCAAAGTGCATGGCTGGAAGATTTCCTTTCGCTGGACTGACGCTATCGCGAGCAAGCCCGCTCCCACACTTGGAATGCATTTCAACAGTGGGAGGGGGCTTGCCCGCGATGGCGGCATCAGCCTCATGCAAAACAAGAGGCTGCCTCAGTATATGGTGAATTTTCGCGCCCAGCGAAAAGCCCCACACTCGGCCGATGACAACCTTCCTCGCGTTCTACCAAAACCTCGGCCCCGCCCTGACCCTGCTGGTGATCGGCACCTTCCTGCTGGCCGGCACCGTCAAAGGTGTGATCGGCCTGGGCCTGCCCACCGTCGCCATGGGCTTGCTCGGCCTGGCTATGTTGCCGGCGCAGGCTGCGGCGTTGCTGATCATCCCTTCGACGGTGACCAACCTCTGGCAACTGGCTTTCGGCGGCCACTTGAGCGTGTTGCTCAAGCGCTTGTGGCCGCTGTTGCTGCTGATTGTCCTCGGCACCGGGTTGGGCACGCTGTGGCTGGGAATGGGCAGTGGCGCCGGGGTGGTGCGCGCATTGGGCGCGGCCTTGCTGGTGTATGCGTTGAGTGGGCTGTTCCTGCCCGCATTCAAGGTGAAGCCCGCGACCGAGCGTTGGTTGGCGCCGGTGTGTGGGCTGGTCACCGGCCTGATCACCTCGGCCACCGGCGTCTTCGTGATTCCGGCGGTGCCGTATCTGCAAGCGCTGGGGTTGAATCGCGATCAGTTGGTGCAGGCGTTGGGGCTGTCGTTCAGCGTGTCGACACTGGCGCTGGCGGCCGGGTTGGCCTGGCGCGGCAGCCTCGGCGGCGGTGAGATCAATGCCTCGCTGTTGGCGCTGGCGCCGGCCTTGTTGGGCATGTGGCTGGGGCAGGTGTTGCGCCAACGGATCAGTGCCGTGTTGTTCAAGCGGGTGTTTTTTATCGGCATGGCGCTGTTGGGCGCGCATCTGTTGATCAGTGGATAAAGGCAATAATAGAGTTTTATTCGTGATTTTCAGTCAAATGTATTTTGCCGCGCCAAGGCTTATTCCGCGCAAGGCACATCGATACCCTGCCTTCAGACATTTTTAATCTCAAGGCGCTCCCCCATGAAAAAAGTCCTGCTGCTCAACGGCGGTAAAAAATTCGCCCACTCCGACGGTCGCTACAACACCACCCTGCATGACGCTGCCGTGGCTGTGCTCGACCGTGGCGGTATCGACGTCAAGGTCACGCATATCGATGAAGGCTACGATGTGGCCGAAGAAGTCGCCAAATTCCTCTGGGCCGACGTGATCATCTACCAGATGCCCGGCTGGTGGATGGGCGCGCCGTGGATCGTGAAGAAGTACATCGACGAAGTCTTCACCGAAGGCCACGGCAGCCTCTACGCCAGCGATGGCCGTACCCGTTCCGACGCCTCGCAGAAATACGGCAGCGGCGGCCTGATCCACGGCAAGCAATACATGTTGTCGCTGACCTGGAACGCCCCGCAGCAAGCCTTCGACGACCCGAGCGATTTTTTTGAAGGCAAAGGCGTGGACGCGGTGTACTTCGCGTTTCACAAGGCCAATGAGTTCCTCGGCATGACGGCCTTGCCGACGTTCCTCTGCGTGGACGTCATGAAGCGCCCGGCCATCGACGCCGATGTGGCGCGCTACGAGCAGCATCTGGCGCAGGTGTTCGACCTCTCGGTGTAAGCTGCGCTGAACCGAGAAAGAGGACAGCCTGTGAAAGCCCGATCCGATGAGCTACAGATCTTCGTCAACGTGATTGAGTGCGGCTCGATTTCGGCGGCGGCGGAGCAGGTCGGGCAGACGCCGTCGGCGGTCAGCCGCACCTTGTCGCGCCTGGAAGCCAAGCTCGACACCACGCTGATCAACCGCACCACGCGGCGCATGGACCTGACCGAGGAGGGCAAGTACTTCTTCGAACAGGCCAAGGTGATCCTGGCGCAGATGGATGATCTGGAGGAGCGCTTGTCGTCGCGCCAGAAAAAACCGGCGGGGCGCTTGCGCATCAACGCCGCCGTGCCGTTCATGCTGCATGGGATCGTGCCGTACATCGCCGAGTTTCGCGGGCTGTACCCAGAGATCCAGCTGGAGTTGAACAGCGATGACTTGATCATCGACCTGTTGGAGCAGAGCACCGACATTGCGATTCGCATCGGCGCGCTGGCCGACTCCACCCTGCATGCGCGGTCCTTGGGCTGCACCCCGCTGCATATCCTCGCCAGCCCCGCTTACCTCAAGCAGTACGGTACGCCGACCACGGTCGCCGAGTTGGCCGAGCACACCTTGCTCGGTTTCACCCAGACCGAGACGCTCAACCACTGGCCGTTGCGCCACGTGGCGGGCGACCGCTGGCTGATCGAGCCCGGCATTGCCGCGTCCAGCGGTGAAACCGTGCGCCAGCTGGCGCTCGAAGGGCAGGGCATTGGCTGCCTGTCGAACTTCATGACCAACGACGACATCGACGCCGGGCGCCTGGTGCCGCTGCTGGAAGCCTTCAACAGCGGTTATCGCCAGCCGATCCACGCGGTGTTTTACCGCAACTCGCAACTGGCCTTGCGCATCCAATGCTTCCTGGACTTCATCCAGGCCAAGCTGGCGCGGTACGCCTGCTGATTCGTGACCTGCGCGCAAGATTGAATTGGGCAACACGGTCTTATTCGCCAGGGATGGGGGCTTGATACTGGGCCCATCACTTACTCAGTCAGGAGAGACCTCCATGAACGTATTCGTTACCGGCGCCGCCGGATTTATCGGCGGCTCCATCGCCACCGGCCTGGTCAAGGCCGGCCACCATGTGACGGGCCTGGTGCGCAGCGCCGATCAAGCCGCCGAGATGACGGCCCTGGGCATCACCCCGGTCATCGGCACCCTGGATGACCGTGCGGTGTTGACCGAACAGGCCCGGCAGGCCGACGCGGTGATCAACGCCGCCAGCAGCGACCATCGCGCGGCGGTGGAAACGCTGTTGGCCGCCTTGAAAGGTTCGAACAAACCGTTCCTGCACACCAGTGGTTCGAGCATCGTCGGCGATGCATCGGGCGGCAAGGCCAGCGATGTCATCTACGTCGAAGACCACCTGCCGGAACCGACCGTCGACAAGGCCGCACGTGTCGCCATCGACAACCTGATCCTGGCGGCCGCCCAAGACGGGGTGAACTCGGCGGTGATCTGCAACACCCTGATCTACGGCCACAGCCTGGGCGTGAAGCGCGACAGCGTGCAACTGCCGCGCTTGCTCAAGCAGGCGCGCAAGAGCGGGGTGGTGCGCCATGTCGGTACGGGGCAGAACATCTGGTCCAATGTGCATATCGAGGACGTGGTCGCGCTCTATCGGCTGGCGCTGGAGAAGAACGTGCCGGGCACGTTCTACTTCGTGGAAAGCGGTGAAGCGGCGTTCATCGACATGACCACCGCCATCGCCGAAGCCCTGAACCTGGGCAAGCCGCAGGACTGGCCGTTGGCCGCCGCAGAAGCCGAATGGGGCTATGAAATGGCCAACTACGGCCTGGGTTCCAACAGCCGGGTGCGCGGCAAGCATGCCCGTGAATTGTTGGGGTGGGCGCCCAAGCGCACATCGGTGGTGGAGTGGATTCGCCGCGAAATGGTCTGATGTCGGCGTGAGACCGTGGTGCACCCTTCGCGGGCAAGCCCACTCCCACATTTGACGGTGTTCACACCTCGATAACGGGTGCACCGATCAAACCATGGGAGTGGGCTTGCCCGCGAACGGGGTATCCCGGTCAATCTGCCCTGACGCTTCACTGGCCCCACCGCCCGCATTTCCGTACCATTCCCCGCCTTATTCCCCGCAATGCCCGGTACCTCATGAACCTCACCCGTCTTCGCGCCGACGCCCTGGCCGGCCTCACCACGTCTTTTGCCTTGCTGCCCGAGTGCATCGCCTTTGCCCTGGTGGCGCATCTCAACCCGCTGATGGGGCTCTACGGCGCATTCATCATCTGCACCCTCACGGCATTGTTCGGCGGGCGGCCGGGGATGGTCTCTGGCGCCGCAGGGTCGATGGCGGTGGTGATCGTCGCGCTGGTGGTGCAACACGGCGTGGAGTATTTGCTCGCGACGGTGCTGCTGGGCGGGCTGATCATGCTGGTCTTCGGCCTGCTGCGCCTGGGCAAGTTGGTGCGGATGGTGCCGCACCCGGTGATGCTGGGGTTCGTCAACGGCCTGGCGATCATCATTGCCTTGGCGCAGTTGGAGCATTTCAAGAGCGGTGATACCTGGCTCAGCGGCACGCCGCTGTATGTGATGAGCGGCCTGGTGCTGGTGACCATGGCCATTGTCTACCTGCTGCCGCGCCTGACCCGTGCCGTGCCGCCCGCCCTGGTGGCGATCCTCGGCGTGGGCCTGGCGGTGTACCTGCTGGGCTTGCCGACGCGCACGCTGGGCGACATGGCCCACATCGCCGGTGGCCTGCCGAGCTTCGCGCTGCCGCAGATCCCCTGGAGCCTGGATACCCTCGGCATCATCGCGCCCTACGCGTTCCTGATGGCGATGGTCGGCCTGCTGGAAACCCTGTTGACCCTCAACCTCACCGACGAAATCACCGAGAGCCGCGGCTACCCCGACCGCGAAAGCATGGCCCTGGGCGCGGCGAATATGGTCTCGGGCCTGTTCGGCGGCATGGGCGGTTGCGCGATGATCGGGCAAACCGTGATCAACCTCAGCTCCGGCGGGCGCGGGCGTTTGTCCGGGGTCTTGGCTGGGGTGATGATCCTGTTGTTCATTCTGTTTCTGTCACCGCTGATCGAGCGCATCCCGCTGGCGGCGCTGGTCGGGGTGATGTTCGTGGTGTCGCAGCAGACCTTCGCCTGGGCGTCGCTGCGGGTGATCAACAAGGTGCCGCTCAATGACGTGCTGGTGATCATTGCGGTGACCGTGATCACCGTGTTCACCGACCTGGCCACGGCGGTGCTCTGCGGGATCGTGATCGCGGCGCTGAACTTCGCCTGGCAACAGGCGCGTGAACTGTACGCCGATGAATATCTGGAAGCGGACGGCAGCAAACTCTACCGCGTGCATGGCACGTTGTTCTTTGCCTCGACCACGCCGTTTTTGAATCAATTCGACCCGGCCAACGACCCGGCCGCGGTGACGCTGGATTGCCGCCACCTGAGCGTTGTCGACTACTCCGCGATTGCCGCGCTGATGACCTTGCGCGAGCGTTACAGCAAGGCCGGCAAGCATCTGCGCGTGCTGCATTTGTCCGAGCGCTGCAAGAAGCTGCTCAAGCGCGCCAAGGTCCATCACGACTGACCGCAACCCCTGTAGGAGCGAGCTTGCTCGCGAAAAACCCGAGAGCGCCACGTCTATCCAGGCAACACGCGTCATCGTTGACGATTTTCGCGAGCAAGTTCGCTCCTACGGGAGGGCGAGGGTTTTCATTCATTACGGCCCGACCAGGTCTTCCAGTTCCTGGGCGCGGGTCTGGGTCATGTCCAGTACACAGGCGGAGCCGTTGACCTGATCGATGCTGCCGCCGGTGGCACTGCCGGCAAAGGCGCAATTGGCGTCGCGGTATTTGATCCACAGGCGCTGCACGTCCTGCAATTGCTGCTTGCGCGCGCCTTCCTGAGCGGCGAGGGCGGTCTGGTAGGCGGTGTTCAGGCGTTTGTCCTGCACCTTGGCCTGCTGGGTATTGCACTTGACCATGTCGACGGTCGTGTTGGCGCTGTCCATGCATTTCTTCAGTGCGGCGTTGTCGGCGGCCGACGCGCTGCCGCATAGGGCGAGCAGCAGGGCGCAGGCGGTGAGAGAGGTGCGGGTCATGATCGAGTGTCCTGGATGTTCGTGGGGGCGCATTTTAAGACTCAAGCGTGCGCGTTGAGTTTCCGGTCTTTTCTGAATTTGATGTAAGAACACCCCCCGAATTTTCATGCACGGCCGTTGGGCATGTCCCAACGCGACAGCGCTTATCTGTGGGCGAAAATTACTTTCATAAAAATTGAAAATGCTCCTCGGTAATGATTTATGAGTTTCACAACCAATTCGACGTGACCCTTTCCGAGGAGTACCGCATGGCCGCATCACCGGGCTTCGGGCTATTGGCATACGCCGCCATCGCCATCATTGCTTTGATCGTGCTGATTGCACGTTACCGACTCAACCCGTTTATCGTCATCACCCTGGTGTCCATCGGCCTGGCGCTGATGGCCGGGATGCCGGCGGACACCATCATGGGCTCTTACGAAGCGGGCGTCGGCAAAACCCTGGGGCATATCGCCCTGGTGGTCGCGCTGGGCACCATGCTCGGCAAGATGATGGCTGAATCCGGCGGCGCCGAGCAGGTGGCACGCACGTTGATCAACCGGTTCGGCGAGCGCAATGCCCATTGGGCGATGGTGTGCATTGCGTTTCTGGTGGGGCTGCCGCTGTTTTTCGAGGTCGGTTTTGTGTTGCTGGTGCCGATCGCCTTTACCGTGGCGCGGCGTGTGGGGGTGTCGATCCTGATGGTCGGCTTGCCGATGGTCGCCGGCCTGTCGGTGGTACATGCGCTGGTGCCGCCGCACCCGGCGGCGATGATGGCGGTGCTGGCGTATAACGCCTCGGTCGGGCAGACCGTGCTCTATGCGATTTTGATCGGCATTCCCACGGCGATCATCGCCGGCCCGCTGTACGCCAAGTTCATCGTGCCGCGCATTCACCTGCCGGCGGAAAACCCGCTGGAGCGCCAGTTCATCGAGCGCGAGCCACGCAGCCGTTTGCCGAGTTTCGCCCTGACCATGGGCACCATTCTGTTGCCGGTGGTGCTGATGATGATCGGCGGCTGGGCCAATCTGATTTCCACGCCCGGCAGCGGTTTCAACCAGTTCCTGTTGTTTATCGGCAACTCGGTGATCGCGCTGCTGGTGGCGACCCTGGTGAGTTTCTGGACCCTCGGCCTGGCGCAGGGTTTCAACCGCGAGTCGATCCTCAGGTTCACCAACGAATGCCTGGCGCCGACCGCGAGTATCACCTTGCTGGTGGGCGCGGGCGGCGGGTTGAACCGGATTCTGGTGGACGCCGGCGTGACCAACGAAATCCTCGGCCTGGCCCACGCGTTCAACCTGTCGCCGCTGGTGATGGGCTGGTTGTTCGCCGCGTTGATGCGTATCGCCACCGGCTCGGCCACCGTGGCCATGACCACCGCTTCCGGGGTGGTTGCGCCGGTTGCGCTGGGCCTGGGTTATCCACACCCTGAATTGCTGGTGCTGGCGACCGGGGCGGGTTCGGTGATCTTTTCCCACGTCAACGACGGCGGCTTCTGGCTGATCAAGGAATACTTCAATATGACTGTGATCCAGACCTTCAAGACCTGGACCGTGTTGGAGACCCTGATTTCGCTGGTCGCCTTCGGTCTGACGTATGGTCTGTCCTGCGTCCTGTAACCCGGAGCCTCCATGGACATCCTCTACCAGATCCGCGCCCGCCAGGCGTCTTTCAGTGCTGGCGAAGGGCGTATCGCCAAGCTGATGCTCGATGACGTGGGCTTTGCCGCGTCGGCTAGCCTGGAGGCGTTGTCCCAACGCGCCGAGGTCAGCACCGCCACGTTGTCGCGGTTTGCGCGCAGCGTCGGGTGCCGGGATTTGCGCGACTTGCGCCTGCAACTGGCCCAGGCCAGTGGCGTGGGCAGCCGCTTCCTCGACCCGGCGGGCAAGCCTGAGCAGTCGGGGTTTCATCGGCAGATTCTCGGCGATATCGAAGCGACGTTGCGCCAGCACTTGTCGGGGTTCGATCAGGCCGGCTTCGTCGATGCGGTCAGCCTGCTGGGCAAGGCGCGCATGATCCACGCGTTCGGCATGGGCGGCCCGTCGAGCCTGTGCAGCGATGAGTTGCAAGTGCGTCTGGTGCGCCTGGGCTATCCGATTGCCGCCTGCCATGACCCGGTGATGATGCGCGTCACGGCGGCGACGCTGGGGCCCGAGCAGGCGCTGATCGTTTGTTCGCTCAGCGGCCTCACCCCGGAGTTGCTGGACGTGGTGGCCCTGGCGCGCAACTACGACACGCCCATCGTCGCCATCACCCTGGCCGCTTCACCCCTGGCCGGGCTGGCGGATGTGGTGCTGGCGCTGCAACCGGCCGAAACCAGCTTCATCTACAAACCCACGGCGGCGCGCTACGGCATGCTGCTGGCCATCGACCTGCTCGCCACCGAGCTGGCGCTGGCCATGCCGGACGACAACCAGGAACGCCTGCGCCGCATCAAGCTGGCCCTCGACGACTATCGCGGCGGGCCCGACAGCCTGCCGCTGGGAGACTGATATGCAGTACGACACGCTGATCCGCCAGGCGCTGGTCATGGATGGCCGCAACACGCCTGGGTATGTCGCCGATGTGGGGCTGCGCGACGGGCGTATCGAGGCGATCGGCGACTTGTCGGCCGCGCTGGCCACGCAGGTGATCGACGCCCGCGGCCGGGTGTTGGCGCCGGGGTTTATCGATGTACACACCCACGATGACACGGTGGTGATCCGTCAGCCGCAGATGCTGCCCAAGCTCAGCCAGGGGGTGACCACGGTGATTGTCGGCAACTGCGGCATCAGCGCCTCGCCGGTGAGTTTGCGCGGTGAGCCGCCGGACCCGATGAACCTGCTGGGCCCGCGTGAAGCGTTCACCTATCCGCGTTTTGCCGATTACCGCGCCGCCGTGGAACGCGCCCAGCCGGCGGTCAACGTCGCGGCGCTGATCGGCCACACGGCGCTGCGCAGCAACCATATGGACGACCTGCATCGCAGCGCCACTTTCGATGAAATCGCCGCGATGCGCGCGCAGTTGCGCGAAAGCCTGGAGGATGGCGCCCTTGGCTTATCCACCGGCCTGGCCTACGCCAGCGCGTTCAATGCCGAGACCGATGAAGTGCTGCAACTGAGCGAAGAACTGACGGCGTTCGGCGCGGTGTACACCACCCATCTGCGCAGTGAGTTCGAGCCGGTGCTGGCGGCCATGGACGAGGCGTTTCTGATCGGTCGGCATGCTCAGGTGCCGGTGATCATTTCCCACCTCAAATGTGCCGGTGCGGGTAACTGGGGGCGTAGTCCGCAGCTGTTGGCGGCGCTGGAGCAGGCGGCGAAAACCCATCCGGTGGGGTGTGATTGTTACCCCTATGCGGCGAGTTCTTCGACCCTGGATCTCAAGCAAGTCACCGATGCATTTCGCATCACCATCACCTGGTCGACCGCGCACCCGGAAATGGGCGGGCGCGACTTGCAGGCGATCGCCGCCGAGTGGGATGTTTCGCTGATGGACGCGGCCCGTCGTCTGCAACCGGCGGGGGCGGTGTATTACGGCATGGACGAAGCGGATGTGCGCCGTATCCTCGCGCATCCGCTGTCGATGGTCGGGTCGGATGGGTTGCCCGAAGATCCGTTCCCGCATCCGCGCTTGTGGGGCGCGTTTCCACGGGTGTTGGGCCACTTCAGTCGGGACGTCGGGCTGTTCCCGCTGCACACGGCGGTGCATAAGATGACCGGCTTGTCGGCGGCGCGGTTCGGCTTGTCGGAGCGGGGCGAAATCCGTGTAGGGCACTGGGCCGACTTGGTGCTGTTCGATCCGCTGCGCGTGCGCGATGTGGCGGATTTCAAGGCGCCGCAGCAGGCGGCAGAAGGGATTGATGGCGTGTGGGTCAACGGCGTGTTGAGCTACAGCGACGGGCAGCCGAATGGTCAGCGGCCGGGGCGGTTCCTGGCGCGCAGTGGGGATTTGCGGGGTGGGTTTTCGACTCTATAGTGGGCGCTCTTACACACGGAGCGGTTGCCATGCACTTAGGAAAAGTCACCCCCATCCTGCGGATTTTCGACGAGGCCAAGGCGTGGGAGTTTTATGTCGACTTCCTTGGGTTCAAGGTCGATTGGCAACATCGCTTCGAGGCGAGTTTTCCGTTGTACCTGCAGGTGTCGTTGGGTGAGTGCGTGCTGCATTTGTCCGAGCACCATGGCGATGCATCGCCGGGTGCGGCGGTGCGGATTCAGGCGCAGGGTGTAGACGCCTATCAGCAGCAATTGCAGGGCAAGGACTATCGTTTTGCCAAGCCAGGCGTTGAAGAAATGCCCTGGGGGTCGCGGGAGATGAGCATCCACGATCCGTTTGGCAATCGGCTGGTGTTTGTCGAGGAAGGCGAGGGCTGAGGGGTAAATCGCAGGCAATAAAAAACCGCCTTAGTAGGGCGGTTTTTTTGTGCAAACCCGGTTTGCGGCTGGGGTTGCGATCTCACAGGAAGCACTGACGTGTTGGCGATACTACTGCCGCTTCGGGGCTTTATGCAAGGCCTGACGAGAGGTGGTCTTTCACTTGAGCCCCGCAAAAAACAGCAACAACTTTTAAGGGGAATTGGCCGTTGCTTGTCACACCTTGGCGTAGGGGACTGAGCTAGTATCGCCCTCGTTCTACGTTCATCGTGAGGTAGGTTGGCTGGGTTCGCGCGCAAATTTTGGACCGACTGCCACGGGCTAGTAATCCGTGCCGGATTCATGCAAGAGGACCATAAACCCAGCCGCCTCACAGGAGCACTGACGTGCATCCAAAGGCTCACATGTTCCGGTAAGTGCGCTGGAGGTAAGGCCCAACTCATGGAGGGCCGAGTATGTCTAAGTTTGCACGACGTGCGTGGAACCTCGTCGTGAATGCCCTGCGTGTTTATCACGTATGGACATTCCTGCGAGACAGCTTCGATGACCGCTAAGGTCTGAGAAGTGGAGCCGCCCCGGTGCAGACCGAGGCGGCTTTTTGGTTTTTACACCCGGAAGTGGCTGACCATCTGCTGCAACTGGCTGCCCAAGCGCGCCAGTTCCACACTCGACTTGGCCGTCTCGTCACTCGCGGTGGCGGTCTGTTCCGACACGTCACGCACGTTGATGATGCTGCGGCTGATTTCTTCGGCCACGGCGCTTTGCTCTTCGGCTGCCGCTGCGATCTGCTGGTTCATCGACTGGATGTTCGACACCGTGCGGGTGATGTTTTCCAGGGATACGCCGGCCTTGCGCGTCAGTTCGACGCTGCTGTCGGTGAGGCTGCGGCTGTTGTTCATCACCGCGGCCACCTGCTGGGTGCCGTTCTGCAAGCCGGCCACCAGGCCTTCGATTTCTTCGGTGGATTTCTGCGTGCGCTGGGCCAGGCCACGCACTTCGTCGGCGACGACGGCAAAGCCGCGACCGGCTTCACCGGCACGCGCCGCTTCAATCGCGGCGTTGAGCGCGAGCAGGTTGGTCTGCTCGGCCACGGCCTTGATCACGTCCATCACGCTGCCGATTTTGTTGCTCTCTTGTTGCAGATGGCTCATGGCGTCGGTGGAACGCGCCACTTCGGCGGCCAGGCGTTCGATCTGGGCGATGGCTTCGGCCACCACCTTGTCGCCTGCGCGGGCTTGGCCATCGGCATCGGCAGCGGCCCGGGAGGCTTGCTCGGCGTTGCGTGCGACTTCCTGCACGGTGGCGGTCATTTCGTGCATGGCGGTGGCGACTTGATCGGTTTCGATCTTCTGGCTGTTCACCCCGGCACTGGTCTGTTCGGTCACGGCCGACAACTCTTCGGCGGCGCTGGCGATCTGGGTCACGCCGTCACGAATGCCGCTGATCAACTCGCGCAGGGTCGTGCCCATGCGCTGGATGCCTTGTTGCAGTACGCCCAGTTCATCGCGGCGGGTGACCTGGATATTGTGGCTCAGGTCGCCGGAGGCAATGCGTTCGACCACGGCCAGGGTTTCCTGGATCGGGCGTGTGATCTGGCGGGTGATCACCAGTGCCGCGACGATGCCGACCAGTAACGCGAGCAGCGTGCTGATCAATTGCAGGCTGCGGGCTTGGGCGCTTTCGGCGTCGCGGCGGGTGAGCTGGATGTCGTAGAGCTTGTCGCTGATGGTGACGATATCCGCCCCTTGGGTGGTCATTTCGGCGCGCGCGGCGACGATATTGGCGTTAGCCGCCTTGTAGTTCTGCACCGCACTGCGATAGGCGCCGAGCGCGCTTTCCAGGGCGCTGAGCGCGACCTGTTGGCTGCCGCCGAACGCCGCGCCGAGGCCTTTCAAGCCGGTGATGGCTTTTTCGATCTGGGCGGCGGCGCGGGCTTCGGTGTCGGCGTTGACGTTGCCGGTGTAGCCGCGCACTTCGTAGCGGGCCAACTGGAACTCTTGTTTGGCATGAGTCACGGCCTGGTACTGGGTGAAGCGCTCGGGGTTGTCGGGCGTCTGCTGCACACTGCTGTCCAGTGCGTCGATCTGGGCGTTGGCGATGTCGGCCTTATCGCCCATGACCTGGCGCGCAGCATTGCCGGCACGGTAGGCCTCACGCATTTTGTTCAGCGATTGCTGATACGCCGTGATGACGGTTTTCTGCTCGTTGAGCAGTTTGACGTTGTCCGGGCTCTTGAAGCTGTCCAGGAGTTTTTGCTGCTGGGCGACGAAGGCATCCAGGCTGGTTTGTACGTTTTGCGCCACGCTTTCATCGCCGTTGGCCAGCATGTATTGCAGGCGCACGATGCGCAGCTTGGTCAGGGAGGCGTTGAGCTGGGTGATGTCGCTCATCCAGTTGCTACGGTCGATCAGGCCGCCGAGGCTGGTCCAGCCGGTCAGCGCCAGGATCGAGGTGAGGACAAGCACCAGGCCGAAGCCCAGGCCCAGTTTGAGGTTGACGCTGATGTTACCGAACCAGCTGTTCATCGAGTGCTCCGCAAAAATGATGTTTGTCTGCTGGACGGTGTTGTTGTTTGAGCCAGCCAAGGTGTTTAGGCCATATCGGCGGGCGCAGGGGAAACTGAAACGATTAATTAGTCCGCGCGATGTACGGGACCCTGCATCACCGAGCATCGGCGCCAGGCAGGCATGACGTGGGCGGGGCTCATTCCGCACGCGCATTCTGTGCTAGTCTGCTGGCCCTTTTAGTTCTGGGCGGTGCGGGAAAACCGTGTTTTCAGCGCTGCCCTACAGCGGAGCCTCTTCATGTCCGAAGTTAATCTGTCCACCGACGAAACCCGCGTCAGCTACGGTATCGGCCGTCAGTTGGGCGACCAACTGCGCGACAACCCGCCACCGGGCGTGAGCCTGGACGCAATCCTGGCCGGCCTGACCGACGCGTTCGCCGGCAAGCCAAGCCGTGTTGATCAAGAGCAAATGGCCGCGAGCTTCAAGGTCATCCGCGAAATCATGCAAGCCGAAGCGGCTGCCAAGGCGGAAGCGGCTGCAGGCGAGGGCCTGGCGTTCCTGGCGGAAAACGCCAAGCGTGACGGCATCACCACTCTGGCTTCCGGCCTGCAATTCGAAGTGCTGACTGCCGGTGAAGGCGCCAAGCCGACCCGTGAAGACCAAGTGCGTACTCACTACCACGGCACCCTGATCGACGGCACGGTGTTCGACAGCTCCTACGAGCGCGGCCAGCCTGCAGAATTCCCGGTTGGCGGCGTGATCGCCGGCTGGACCGAAGCCCTGCAACTGATGAATGCCGGCAGCAAATGGCGCCTGTTCGTGCCGAGCGAACTGGCTTACGGCGCTCAAGGCGTTGGCAGCATTCCGCCGCACAGCGTTCTGGTATTCGACGTCGAGTTGCTCGACGTTCTGTAAGACCTGCTTTTGATTACCTGTAGGAACGAGCTTGCTTGCGACAAACGTCAACGATGACGCGAGCATCCTGGATGAACGCGTTGCTTGTGCGTTCTTCGCGAGCAAGCTCGCTCCTACAGGGTTTTGCGCGGTCGCTCATGGGTGAAACTTGCCATTGAGTTCCGTCGCCGGGCGCAATGCTCGGGCATAGCAGAACAGAAACAGGTTGCGCACCACTTCCTTCAGTACACCGGGTTCACTGGAACTCAGGCCATTCACGTCCAGGTCGCCCTGGTCCTGCAGTTCGTTCAGCGCTTCTTCCTCCAGCACCGCACAGACTTCCCCGGTTTCCCGATGGAGTATGCGCAGGTAAGGGTGTGGGCGGTCCAGCCAGGCATCTATCAAATAAGTCATGTCATTCTCCTTGATGGGTTTCAATGAGAATAATTCTTATTCGTAGAATAGCAAGTGCCTATTGGCGGTTTGCGGATTTTTCTGCGTGGGTCGTGCGAGGGATCAACAGCCAGGGCGAAACGCCATCCCGCGGCGGGCGCGGGATGGAAGCAGCAGGATCAGACCTTGCGGACGAACTCGGACTTGAGTTTCATCGGGCCGATACCGTCGATCTTGCAGTCGATATCGTGGTCGCCGTCGCACAGGCGGATGTTCTTGACCTTGGTGCCGACCTTGACCACCAGGGAGGTGCCCTTGACCTTGAGGTCTTTGATCACGGTGATGGTGTCGCCGTCCTGCAGGACGTTGCCTACAGAGTCTTTCTTCACGGTTTCATCGCTGGCCACTTCGGCCTCGCCAGTGGCGGACCACTCATGGGCGCATTCCGGGCAGATCAGTTGGGCGCCGTCTTCGTAGGTGAATTCGGAATTGCATTTCGGGCAGGGTGGCAACGTGCTCACTAAAGCTCCTTAAAGGTCAGGATGGCTAAAGTCGCACATTATATAGGGAATTGTAGGGAGACAGGGCGCGGTCTTGGATTGGTAATACAAACTAAATGTGGGAGGGGGCTTGCCCCCGATGGCGGTATTTCAGTCTAAGCATAAGTTGACTGATCCACCGCTATCGGGGGCAAGCCCCCTCCCACATTTGGTATTTCTAGTGCGTGCGCGCGACCGCGAACTCGCTCAGTTCGACCAGGGCGTCCCGGTATTCGCTGGCGGGGAGGGCGTCCAGGCACTTGATCGCACGGGCCACGTAGTCACGCGCCAAGTGGGCGGTGTAGTCCAGGGCGCCGGAGGCTTCCACGGCGGCGCGGATGCTTTCCAGGTCTTCGATCCCGCCTTTCTGGATCGCCTTGCGTACCAGGGCCGCCTGTTCCGGCGTGCCTTCGCGCATGGTGTAGATCAGCGGCAAGGTCGGCTTGCCCTCGGCCAGGTCGTCGCCGACGTTCTTGCCCAGGGTCTCGGCGTCGCCACGGTAGTCGAGCAGGTCGTCCACCAGTTGGAACGCCACGCCCAGGTGGTCGCCGAAGGTGCGCAGGGCTTCGGCCTGCTCGGCCGTGGCTTGGCACAGGGCGGCGGCGCTGTGGGTCGAGGCTTCGAAGAGCATCGCGGTTTTGCCGCGAATCACTTCCATGTAGGTTTCTTCGGTGGTGCTGGCGTCACGCACCTTCGACAACTGCAACACTTCGCCTTCGGCGATGATGCGCGTGGCCTGTGAAAGAATCTTCATCACCGGCATCGAGCCCAGTTCGACCATCATTTCGAACGAGCGCGAGTACAGGAAGTCGCCGACCAGCACGCTCGGGGCGTTGCCCCACATCGCGTTGGCGGTCTCGCGACCACGGCGCATGCCGGACATGTCGACCACGTCGTCGTGCAGCAGGGTCGCGGTGTGCAGGAACTCGATGGTGGCGGCCAGCAGGCGCAGGTCATCGCCTTCGCGGCCCAGGGCCTTGCCGCACAGCAACACTAATAAAGGACGCAGGCGTTTACCGCCCGCCGACGTAATGTAGTCGCCAATTTTGGAGACCAGCGGCACTTTAGACGTCAGCTGCTGCTTGATGATGCCGTCGACGGCGCTAAAATCGTCCGCGACCGCGCGGTAGAAAGCTTGGGGTTGCATCAGCGACAGTCGCTCCAGAAGGGTTGCGCGGCATGCTAGGACCCTGACCCCGCAGTGTCAAGGCGCGATAGACGGCCTCTTGCAACGTATCCGCGCCTTGCGTACAATCGCGCACCCTGAACTTCCTGGGCAGCACCTGCCTTACGCAATTGCATTCGGGACGTCCATCCCATGCAGCCATGCCAGCCAATACCTCTTCTTATAAAGCGCTGGGTGAGCAGGATTATCGGAGAAATACCATGTCGTACGCAGTAATTGTTACTGGTGGCAAGCAATACAAGGTCGCCCCAGGTGAATACCTGAAGATCGAAAAACTGGAACTCGCTACCGGCGACTCCGTGACTTTTGATCGCGTTCTGTTGGTCGCCAATGGCGATGACGTGAACATTGGCGCTCCAGTTGTTGCTGGCGCTACCGTTGTGGCTGAAGTGATCTCCCAAGGTCGTCACGATAAAGTCCGCATCATCAAGTTCCGTCGTCGTAAGCACCACATGAAGCGTATGGGCCACCGCCAGTGGTACACCGAGATCAAAATCACCGGTATTCAGGCTTAATTTCAGCCTAATTCCTCACTAGGAGAATTGACTCATGGCACACAAAAAAGCTGGTGGTAGTACCCGTAACGGTCGCGACTCAGAAGCCAAACGCCTTGGCGTGAAGATGTATGGCGGCCAGGTTATCATTCCGGGCAACATCATCGTGCGTCAGCGCGGCACCCAATTCCACGCCGGTTACGGTGTTGGCATGGGTAAAGATCACACTCTGTTCGCTAAAATCGACGGCGTGATCAAGTTCGAAGTAAAAGGCGCCTTCGGTCGCCGTTACGTGAGCATCGTCCCGAAGACTGACGTCGTCGCGGCATAATTACGTAGTTGCTGGAAAAGCCCTGTCTTGCGACGGGGCTTTTTCGTTTGTGGAGTGAGTCTCTTGCAAAGCTGTTTGTAATGAGCTCAAGCGCTGGATTTGCGGTCGTTGATTGAGGTCGCTGCGCTCATTTTTGCAAGAGTCTTATGTCTTGGTTTCTTAAGCTCGTCCGTGCGGCGAGAGGCGTTTTGTTATGAAGTTCGTTGATGAAGTTTCCATCCGAGTAAAAGCAGGCGACGGCGGTAACGGTTGCATGAGTTTCCGTCGCGAAAAATTCATCGAAAACGGTGGCCCCAACGGCGGTGACGGCGGTGACGGCGGTTCCATCTACATGATGGCCGACGAAAACCTCAACACCCTGGTGGACTACCGTTACACCCGGCACTTCGATGCCGAGCGTGGTTCCAACGGCGGCAGCACCGATTGCACCGGTAAAAAAGGTGAAGACATGGTGCTGCGCGTACCGGTCGGCACCACGATCATCGACTCCGCGACCCAGGAAGTGATCGGCGACCTGACCAAGGCCGGCCAGAAGCTGATGGTTGTGCAGGGCGGCTGGCACGGTCTGGGTAACACCCGTTTCAAGTCCAGTACCAACCGTGCGCCACGCCAGACCACGCCAGGCAAGCCGGGCGAGCAGCGTGACCTCAAGCTGGAAATGAAAGTACTGGCCGACGTGGGCCTGTTGGGCCTGCCGAACGCCGGCAAAAGTACCTTCATCCGCTCGGTCTCGGCCGCCAAGCCGAAAGTCGCCGACTACCCGTTCACCACCCTGGTGCCAAACCTGGGCGTGGTCAGCGTCGACCGTTGGAAAAGCTTCGTGATCGCCGACATTCCCGGCCTGATCGAAGGGGCTTCCGAAGGTGCGGGCCTGGGTATCCGTTTCCTCAAGCACTTGTCGCGTACCCGTTTGCTGCTGCACCTCGTCGACATGGCGCCGCTGGATGACACCAGCGCACCGGACGCCGCCGAAGTGATCGTCAACGAACTGACCAAGTTCAGCCCGTCCCTGGCTGAGCGTGATCGCTGGCTGGTGCTGAACAAGTGCGACCAGATCCTCGAGGAAGAGCACGAGGAGCGCGTCAAGGAAATCGTCGATCGCCTGGAGTGGACCGGTCCGGTCTACGTGATCTCGGCTATCGCCAAAGAAGGCACCGAACGCCTGACCCGCGACATCATGCGTTACCTGGAAGACCGCGCCGACCGCCTGGCGGCCGACCCGGTGTTCAAGGCCGAACTCGCCGAGCTCGACCAGCGCATCGAAGACGAAGCCCGCGCCCAGCTGCAAGCCCTGGACGACCAGCGTGCCTTGCGCCGCAGCGGCGTGAAGTCGGTCCATGACATCGGCGACGATGATTGGGACGAAGAAGACGTGGATGATGAAGACGGTCCGGAAATCATTTACGTGCGCGACTGATTCGTTGCAGTAAACTTAAGCGCCGCTCACTCGAGCGGCGTTTTGGTATCTGGGGATACCTGCAGTCACGAATGTAGTCACGAATAACGTTATGGGCGGCGCTGGGTCGCGTCCCGCCCTCTAACTAAGGTTGAAGATGATGCGGAGCAAAGTGACAGGTGCGCAGCGCTGGGTCGTAAAGATCGGAAGTGCGTTGCTGACGGCGGATGGCAAAGGGCTGGATCGCGCAGCCATGAGCGTGTGGGTCGAGCAGATGGTGGCCTTGCATGAGGCCGGCGTCGAGTTGGTGCTGGTCTCGTCCGGAGCGGTTGCCGCCGGGATGAGCCGCCTCGGCTGGACCGCGCGACCCAGCGCGATGCACGAACTGCAAGCCGCTGCCGCCATCGGTCAGATGGGCCTGGTGCAAGCCTGGGAATCCAGCTTCGCCGAGCACGGCCTTCACACCGCGCAGATCCTGCTGACCCACGACGACCTGTCCGACCGCAAGCGCTACCTCAACGCCCGCAGTACGTTGCGCGCGCTGGTGGAGCTCAAGGCGATCCCGGTGATCAACGAAAACGACACGGTGGTCACCGACGAAATCCGTTTCGGCGACAACGACACCCTGGCCGCTCTGGTGGCCAACCTGGTGGAAGCCGACCTGTTGGTGATCCTCACCGACCGCGACGGCATGTTCGACGCCGACCCGCGCACCAACCCCGACGCCAAATTGATCTACGAAGCCCGCGCCGATGACCCGGCGCTGGACGCCGTGGCCGGCAGCGTCGGCGGCGCGCTGGGCCGTGGCGGCATGCAGACCAAACTGCGTGCGGCGCGCCTGGCGGCGCGTTCCGGTGCCCACACGATCATCGTCGGCGGGCGCCTGGAGCGCGTGCTCGACCGCCTCAAGGCCGGTGAGCGCATCGGTACGCTGCTGTCGCCGGAACGCGGCATGCTGGCCGCGCGCAAGCAGTGGCTGGCCGGGCATTTGCAGACCCGCGGCACCCTGGTACTCGACGATGGTGCCGTGGCGGCGTTGTCCCTGGGTCACAAGAGCCTGCTGCCGGTGGGCGTCAAGTTGGTGCAGGGCAGCTTCCGCCGTGGCGAGATGGTGGTGTGCGTGGCGCCGGACGGTCGTGAGATCGCCCGCGGCCTGGCCAACTACAGCGCGCTGGAAGCGCAGAAAATCATCGGGCAGTCGTCTGAGGCGATTGTCGGTCTGTTGGGTTACATGGCGGAACCGGAACTGGTCCACCGCGACAACCTGATTCTGGTTTAAACGAAAGGAATACACGATGCGTGTGATGAAGGGATTGCTCGGCCTGCTGTTGGCCATGCCGTTGCTGGCGTCGGCCGAAGAGATCGGCCAGGTGTCGACGGTGTTCAAGTTTGTCGGCCCCAACGACCGGATCGTGGTCGAAGCCTTCGATGACCCCAAGGTCGATGGCGTGACCTGCTACCTGTCCCGCGCCAAGACCGGCGGCGTCAAAGGCGGCCTGGGCCTGGCCGAAGACCGCTCCGAGGCGTCGATTGCCTGCCGCCAGGTCGGGCCGATCCGCTTCAAGGGAGAACTCAAGGATGGCGACGAAGTGTTCAAGGAACGCACGTCGCTGGTGTTCAAGACCATGCAGGTGGTGCGCTTCCTCGACAAGAAGCGCAATACCCTGGTGTACCTGGTCTACAGCGACCGCCTGATCGAAGGCAGCCCGCAGAACGCCGTTACCGCGATTCCGATTTTGCCGTGGCCGACCGCGCAGTGATCCGCAGGCGAGTTTTGTAATCGGCGTCTATGATTGCAGGCTTGCGGGTTGTAATCTCGAAGAGCCGCAATGCAAAGAACATGGGATATCTGGAGTTCGTCATGAGTGCTTTCCACGACCTGAAACTCAAAGCGTTGGACGGACAAGAGCTGCCACTGGCGCCCTTCAAGGGCAAAGTTGTGCTGGTGGTCAACGTGGCCTCCAAATGTGGCTTGACCCCGCAATACGCGGCGTTGGAAAACCTCTATCAGCAGTACAAGGACCAGGGGTTTACCGTACTCGGCCTGCCCTGCAACCAGTTTGCGGGCCAGGAACCGGGGACCGAGAAAGACATCCAGGAATTCTGCAGCCTCAATTACGGGGTGAGCTTTCCGCTGGGCAGCAAACTCGATGTGAACGGCCCTGAGCGTCACCAGTTGTACCGCTTGTTGGCGGGCGAGGGCGCCGAGTTCCCCGGGGACATCACCTGGAACTTCGAGAAATTCCTGCTGGGCAAAGACGGGCGGGTGCTTGCGCGTTTCTCGCCGCGAACGGCACCGGATGATCCGGCCGTCGTCCAGTCCATCGAAAAAGCCCTGAGCTGATCCCCTGAACTGTAGGCGTGAGCGTGCTCGCGAAAAATCCAGGCGCACCGCGTTGATCCAGTATGAACGCGTTATCGTTGACGATTTTCGCGAGCCAGCTCGCTCCTACAGGTGTCCGGCATTTCTAAGCCTTAATCACCCTGATCAATAGTGCTACTCAGCACGCTGCACGCGCCATATTATCGGCATCATAAAAACCGTCTTTCGTGGAGTGTTGCCATGCCTGTCCAAGCCTTGTTCAAACCGTTCCACCTCGGAACGCTGCAACTGTCGAGTCGTGTGGTAATGGCGCCGATGACCCGTTCGTTTTCCCCGGGCGGCGTCCCCAATTCCAAGGTCATCGAGTACTACCGCCGCCGTGCCGCGGCGGGTGTAGGCCTGATCATCACCGAAGGCACCGTGGTCGATCACCCAGCGTCCAACGGCTATCCCAATGTCCCGCACTTCTATGGTGAAGCGGCGCTGGCGGGCTGGAAGAAAGTGGTCGATGCCGTGCATGCCGAAGGCGGCAAGATCGTCCCGCAGTTGTGGCATGTGGGCAGCGTGCGACGCATCGGTACCGAGCCGGATGCCAGCGTACCGGCCTACGGACCGATGGAAAAACTCAAGGATGGCAACGTGGTTGTCCACGGCATGACCCATCAGGACATCAAGGACGTGATTGCCGCCTTCGCCCAGGCGGCCAGGGACGCCCAGCGCATCGGCATGGACGGCGTGGAGATCCACGGCGCCCATGGTTACCTGGTGGACCAGTTCTTCTGGGAAGGCAGCAACCAGCGCAGCGACGAATACGGCGGCAGCCTGGCCAACCGTTCGCGTTTTGCCATCGAACTGATCCAGGCCATCCGTGCCGCCGTCGGCCCGGATTTTCCGATCATCCTGCGTTTTTCCCAGTGGAAGCAGCAGGACTACACCGCGCGCCTGGTGCAAACCCCCGAGGCTTTGGGCGAGTTTCTCAAGCCGCTGTCCGACGCCGGCGTGGATATTTTCCACTGCTCCACCCGGCGCTTCTGGGAGCCGGAGTTCGAAGGTTCCAACCTCAACCTGGCCGGCTGGACCCGCCAGCTCACCGGCAAGCCGACCATCACTGTCGGCAGCGTCGGCCTGGATGGCGAGTTCCTGCAGTTTATGGTCAACACTGACAAGGTTGCGCAACCGGCCAGCCTGGAGAAGCTGCTGGAGCGTTTGAACAACGATGAGTTTGATCTGGTCGCCGTCGGCCGTGCCCTGCTGGTGGACCCGGATTGGGCGGTGAAGGTCCGCGAACACCGCGAGGGCGACATCTTGCCGTTCAGTCGTGAGGCGTTGACGACCCTGGTGTAACGGGCCGGGCTCCCGGTGGTTGCCACCGGGAGCTGTTCAGTTGGAGCGGTCAATACTCTATTGACTTGCGCAGCTCCTGGCGGTGATCGGTCTTGTGCCCGTCTTGGCGCGCAGCCTGGTCATAAGTGGGCGGTGCTGCTCGAGACTGATCCAGCCATTGTTGCTGACGCGTCCACTCTGCGGTTGGCATGTTGATGCCATTGCGCACTCCCATTCCGTAAATTGCCATATCTCAGGGTCTCCATTGATCTAAGGGACCTGCGTTAGCAGCAGGTATCAATGATTGGTCATCCACCGTTCGCCGTTCCAGGGGGAAATATCGAGTAAACCTTGCGCAACCTATGGCAATCGGTGTGCAACACGGTCCGCTAGCTCGGGCGGGAGGCCGGGTAGACAGCGCCCGGCCTCCCGCCGGTTTTCAGCGCGTTGGGTTTTTCAAGGCCTATTGTCTTGTTGTTGGCCTATCCGGATTAACCGTAGTAGGCATCTTCCGCCCGTTCGGAATGGACCGCTGCATATTGCGTGGTGGCGTAGGATGCTTGACCGTCATGCGTTGACGGGCGGTCAGTGAACTGTGGGCGATAGCTGCCGCCGTTGTGCGGACGTTCCCATTGATTCTGCGGCGGCTGCCAGTTGTTTTCCGGGCGTGTGGGTTGCGGGCGATAGCCGTCGTTGTGCGGCGGACGCTGCCAGTCATTCTGCGGCGGCTGCCAGTTGTTTCCAGGGTGTGTGGGTTGCGGGCGATAGCCGCCGTTCTGTGGCGGGCGCTGCCAGTCGTTCTGCGGCGGCTGCCAATCGTTTCCAGGGTGCGACGGTTGCGGGCGTTGCCACTGGTTGCCCGGACGTGCCGGCTGCGGGCGGTTCCAGCCGTGGTTCGCGTTATAGGGTTGTTGGTGTGACGGTCGTCCGTGATCGTACTGGGCGCTGTTGGATGGGCAGGTGTCTGTCGGCCCTTGAGTGGGCGTGTTGAACGGTTGGAATCGCAGCGCCATTGATCCATTTATCAGTGTCGACATAGTGCTCTCTAATTAATGTTTCATCATGAATGACCTGCCTTTTTTGAGTGCGTCCAGAGACAGACACCTCTTCCTTGGCAGGTGTCATGTAGGTGGCGATAAATCGCGCGACGTTCCGGAAATATCCTGTTGTGGCGCGCCGACTCCGATGGCTTCAGGTAAAAAATCCTAATGATGAAGCCGTTATTCAGGGGGAAGTCTGGAGGGAAGGCGAACTAACTGACGTTATTCGCAGATCGTTCAACGAACATAAGGCTGCGTTGGAGCAGCCAACGGTTCTGCGCACACATCGCGTAACTGGTTCTCGAACTGCTCGATGATCGCCGGCCAGCCCTGGTGACTGGCATGATGGCGCGCATTGAGGCGGGCCCTGCGCAAATGCTCGCGATCTTCCAGCAGCCAATTGGCCGCGTCGCAGAACGCTTCCTCATCGCCGGGCATCGCCAGCACGCCGTTGTAACCGTGGCGGATATGCTGGGTCGCGGCCGCCTGGTCATATGCCACCACCGCGAGCCCGGAGGCCATGGCTTCCAACACCACGTTGCCGAAGGTTTCGGTCAGGCTGGGAAACAGGAACAGGTCTCCCGAGGCGTAGTGTCGCGCCAGTTCTTCGCCGCGCTGGGTGCCGCAGAATATGGCGTGCGGCAGGTCGTGCTCGAGCAACGCGCGTTGCGGTCCGTCGCCGACCACGATCAGTTGCAGGCGACGCTGTGGATAAGTACTGCGCAAGGCATCGAAGCAGCGCTTGAGCATGCCCAGGTTCTTTTCCTGCGCCAGGCGCCCGACGTGCAGCACTGCAATATCGTCATTGCCCAGGCCCCAGCTTTCGCGCAAGGCGTTATCGCGCTTGGCCGGGTGGAACAACTGGCTGTCGACCCCGCGCGACAACATCCCCAGGCGTTCGAAGTGGCGGCGCTCCAGCTCCAGGCGTTGGCTGGCGCTGGGTACCAGGGTCAAGGTCGAGCGGTTATGAAACCAGCGCAGGTAGTGCGTGACCACGCGGCTCAACATGCTCAGGCCGTACTGGTTCGAGTACTGCTGGAAATTGGTGTGAAAACCGCTGACCACGCTGATCCCCAAGCGACGCGCTGCACGTAGTGCCGACAACCCGAGCGGTCCTTCTGTGGCGATATACAGCACGTCCGGGCGTTGGCGTGTCCAGCGGCGCAGCAGCTTGTGCATCGACGACTGGCCCCATTGCAGGCCTGGATAGCCGGGCAACGGCCAACCGCGGCACAGCAGCAATTCGTTGTCGCTGGGGCGGCTTTGGTCAATGCCTTGGCGCGGGCGCACCAGTTCGACCTGATGGCCGCGCGCGCGCAAACCCTCGCACAGGCGACCCAATGTATTGGCCACCCCGTTGATCTCTGGCGGGAAGGTTTCGGTAATCAGAGTGATGTGAAGCGAAGCTGTCGTCATGACCCACAGTGTCGCTGTGGGCTGTGTCGCCGATGTGTCATACAGATGATGGATTTATGACGGGCATTGGCGGCAGGCGGCAATGCGCCAATCCTTTAAGCACAGAGCCCTTCGGCTCTATGCAGATCGCTGGCCTGGGGGCTCAGAAGGTGATTTTAGACGGCGTGACATAGCTCGTATCTTGCACACCGAGCACTTTATTTTGCGGGCCGAATTCACGGTCGCCAGGGTTCAGAGTCCCGTTCGCGTTTGGGGGTACGCTGATCGAGCTACTGTCTGTTGGTTTTGTATTCTGGTCCCTGGATGGATAGTCGGGAAGCAGTGGCCCGGACCAGGGTCCTGGTTTTGATGGCGGGACGCTGGGTGGGGTGCGGGGTGGCCCGCTGGGAGGCGCGTCGGGCCTGGGTGCTCGGTTTTTTGGCGGGGTGCGGGATGGCTGCCATTTGTGACGCTGGCCGGGCCTGGGTGCTGGGTTTGTTGGCGGGGTGGGGGATGGCCCGATGGGAGGCGGGTCGATCCTGAGTCCTATGTTTGTTGGCAGGTTGGAAAGCGTGCTGATCATTGTGAGGCTCCTGTTGTCACGGGTTTGGTTGCCGACCTCGGTTGCCCCAAGGTCGGCTCAGGTTGTGTGGCCTCAAAAAACAATCAGTTCCGGCACCGGTCGACCGGCCAGCGTACCGTTATCGCGGTGTGTTCAACGCCGTCTCGGCACCTTGCTCGCGCACCCAGAACAACGTCGCCCCGGCCACCGCCGCCGGCATCATCAACAGGTTGACCACCGGCACCAGCAGCACCAGGTAGACGCTGCCGCCGAAGCTCATGCTCTGCCAGCGTTTCTGGCGCAGCCAGGCGAGCATTTCGTTCCAACCCAGCTTGTGGTTGTCGGCCGGGTAGTCGATGTATTGGATCGCCATCATCCACACGCCGAACAGCAGCCACAACGGCGCGGCGATCAGGTTGACCACCGGAATGAACGACAGGATAAACAGGCCGATGGCCCGCGGCAGGAAGTAGCCCAGCTTGCGCATCTCCCGCGCCAGGGTGCGCGGGACCATCGCCACCAGCTCGGCCCAACTGAACGGCGGGAAATCGTCGGTGCCACGCACCACCACTTCAACTTTCTCCGCGAGAAAACCGTTGAACGGCGCAGCGATGACATTGGCGAGCATGGTGAAGGTGAAAAACACCATCAACACCACCAGCACCACGAACAGCGGCCACAGGATATAGCTGAGGAAACTCAGCCAGCCGGGCAGCGTCGGCATCAACGCGTCGACCCACAGGCTGAACTGATGGCCGGCGAAATAGATCAGGCCGACGAACAGCACCAGGTTGATCGCCAGCGGCAGCAGCACAAACAGGCGCAGGCCGGGGCTCAACACCAGTTTGAGGCCTTCACGCAGGTATTGCGGACCGGAAAGAACAGGGGCGGGCATGGAGAACTCCGAGCAGAATGACGAACGCGCCGACCTTACCGGCTTTGCCTTCAGGACGAAAGCACGCGCAATGCCAGGACATCAGCAGAAACAAACGCGTCGATCAACTGGGCCTGCTGCATAGATACTGCCTATGAGCTGGATTGTTATTCCGTATTTCCTTAATCTTGCCCCCCTCTATACGCTGCACCCATTATTTTCAGGATCTGCGAGTTCAAGCCTTCCCCAAGTGCTTCGCGGTCCTTTTTTATTCCAGCCGCCTTGTTGTCCGGGCGGTCGACAGGAGCGAGTCATGTCTGATACCCGTCATTCGCGAGTGATTATTCTCGGTTCCGGCCCTGCCGGTTACAGCGCTGCCGTCTACGCTGCCCGAGCCAACCTCAAGCCACTGCTGATCACCGGCATGCAGGCGGGCGGTCAGTTGACCACCACCACTGAAGTCGACAACTGGCCGGGCGACGTCCACGGTCTGACCGGCCCGGTGCTGATGGAGCGTATGAAAGAGCACGCCGAGCGCTTCGAAACCGAGATCGTGTTTGACCACATCAACCAGGTCGACTTCTCGAAAAAGCCTTACAGCCTGACCGGCGACAGCGGCGTCTACACCTGTGACGCGCTGATCATCGCGACCGGCGCCAGCGCCCGTTACCTGGGCCTGCCGTCGGAAGAAGCGTTCATGGGCAAGGGCGTGTCCGCCTGCGCGACGTGCGACGGTTTCTTCTACCGCAACAAGCCGGTCGCCGTGGTCGGCGGTGGCAACACGGCCGTGGAAGAGGCGCTGTACCTGGCCAACATCGCCAGCACCGTGACCCTGATTCACCGTCGCGAAACCTTCCGCGCCGAGAAGATCCTGATCGACAAGCTGCACGCGCGTGTGGCTGAAGGCAAGATCATCCTCAAGCTCAACGCCACCCTGGATGAAGTCCTCGGCGACAACATGGGCGTGACCGGTGCGCGCCTGAAAAACAACGACGGCAGCTTCGACGAGCTGACAGTCGACGGCGTGTTCATCGCCATCGGCCACACCCCGAACACTTCGCTGTTCGAAGGCGTGCTGGACGCCAAAGACGGTTACCTGGTGGTGCAGGGCGGTCGCGAAGGCAATGCCACGGCGACCAACATCGAAGGCATCTTCGCCGCCGGTGACGTGGCTGACCACGTGTACCGCCAGGCCATCACCTCGGCCGGCGCCGGTTGCATGGCGGCCCTGGATGCCGAGCGTTACCTCGACGGTTTGCAGAACGCTTAGGTCTGAACCCGCTGAAATGAAAAAACCGGCGAAAGCCGGTTAATGAGATGGTCACCCCCAACACCCTGTGAGGGCTACGCTTTCACGGGGTGTTTTGTTTTCGGAGGCCATCATCATGAGCGAGTCAGCACTGATCGGTATCGATCTCGGCAAACATACTTTCCACCTGCACGGCCAGGATAAGTCGGGCCGCGAGGTGTTTCGCAAAAAATGCTCACGAGCGCAGATGATGCAGTTTTTCGGCAATGTGCCGAGCTGTGTCGTGGTGATGGAGGCCTGTGCAGGGTCGCATTTTGTCGCTCGCCAACTGATGGCGATGGGACACACGGCCAAGCTGATTTCCCCGCAGTTCGTTAAGCCCTTCGTCAAGGGCAACAAAAATGACTTCGTCGACGCTGAGGCGATCTGTGAAGCCGCTTCCCGCCCATCCATGCGCTTCGTTACGCCTAAAACCGAATCCCAGCAAACCCTGTCTGTGCTGCATCGGATGCGCGAATCGTTGGTGCATGACCGCACCAAAACGGCTAATCAGATGCACGGTTTTCTGTTGGAGTTTGGAATCAGCCTGCCCAAGGGATTGGCCATCATGAAGCGTTTGGCGAGCGTTTTGGCCGAGCACGAATTACCCGTTCGTCTGACGGTCTTATTGCAGCGCCTGCACGATCACTTCGTCTATCTGGATGAGCAAATCAAAGCGCTGGATAAAGAACTGGCGGGCCAACTGGCCAACGATGATCTGGGCAGTCGTTTGCTGAGCATGCCGTGTGTCGGCCCGATCACCGCCAGCCTGCTGGCTGTGGAGATGGGCGATGGTAAACAGTACCGATGCGGTCGCGACTTTGCCGCCTCCGTTGGCTTAGTGCCCAGGCAGTACAGCACGGGCGGCAAGGCCAATCTGCTGGGGATCAGCAAGCGGGGTGACAAGCATCTGCGACAACTGTTGGTGCAGTGTTCCAGGGTCTATATGCAGAGGCTGGATCACCAGAAAGGCGCTCTGGCTGACTGGGTTAAAACCTTGCTCAGTCGACGACATTCAAATGTCGTGGCCTGTGCCCTGGCTAACAAACTGGCGCGTATCGCTTGGGCGATAGCCGCTCGCCATACGCAATATGAAGCAGGGCCAGACGCTTTGAACGCCTGACCCTGCAGTTGTTGCAGTACCACGATTCACCCTTCAGGTTTTGCGATAGCTGAACAACAGATGATGTGAACGGCACACCGGCCTGGCGAAGATCCTGACATAAAAATCGGCTTCAGAAGCCGACCGGTTTTTAAGGATCGTCAGGCGCGACTCTCATCGTGGCGCTGGGGCATACCCCAAACAGACGCCGGATAGATTTAAGCAAGCCAACCACACCACCCGTTGATCAGTATTGCAAAAATGGGGGTGACCATAGATTTTTTGCGCGGGATTTGATGATCCATCGCTATCTCAATTTGGTAATCCAATCACTGTGGGAGCTGGCTTGCCTGCGATAGCGGTGTGTCAGCCAACGTCTATGCAGGATTTACCGCCGCCATCGCAGGTAAGCCAGCTCCCACATTAAATCGGGTTTTCACGTTGGATCAGCGGCGAGTCAGAGGTTGCTGGTCAAACTTCACACCCGCCAACCCGTGCGCGATCAACGCCCGAATATTGCCATGGTCACTGCCCTCAGGCGTGGCGACCACCGAACGGTAATGCTCGCCAAACGCCAACAAGGCGTGCTGGTCGCTCAACCCTTCCAGCAAGGCCAGGCCCAGGGTCTTGCACGAACCTTCGTTCTGCCCGGCGGCGTTTTCCACGGTGCCGTTGGTGAAGGCTTGCGGCTGGTAGTCGTAACCGGCGGCAACGAAGGCCAAGGTGTCGGCGAAGAGATGTTCGCCGCTGTCGAGGCTGGCGCGCAGGGTATTCAGGTCAGTCATGGGGTTTTCCTTTGGCGAACGCCGCCTGTTGTTCGGCGCTGGCTTCTTGCTGGTATTGGGCTTTCCACTCGGCATACGGCATGCCGTACACCACTTCACGCGCGTCATCGAGGCTCAGCGCGATCTGGCGCTCGTCGGCCTCGGCCTTGTACCACTTGGACAGGCAGTTGCGGCAGAAGCCGGCGAGGTTCATCAGGTCGATATTCTGTACATCCTTGCGGCTGTCCAGGTGTGCGACCAGCCGCCGAAAGGCGGCGGCTTCGAGTTCGAGGCGTTGTTGATCGGTCATAGGGCTCACGTAAATCCAGGGGTTAGCGGCTGGCCGCCAGGGTAATCGAAACCGATTCGGCAAAGCGCAGCGCGTGGGGCTTGTCCACTTCGACTTCGGCGTACAGCACCGACTCGTTGCTCATCACCAGGTCCAGCAGTTCCTGGGTCAGGCGCTCCAGCAGGGCGAAGCGGTTGCCTTCGACGTGGGCAATGATCGCCTTGGTGATGGTGCGGTAATTCAACGCGTGGTCGATATCGTTGTCGCGCACGGCGTCCTGGGCGGCATACAGGATGGTCAGGTTGATCAGCACATCCTGCTTGTTGAGGATTTCATCCTCGTTGATGCCGATATAGGTGCGCAGGCACAGGTCCTTGACCCGGATGCGCGCCATGCCTGGTTGAAGTTGTGGCATTGCTACTTGCTCCGTCCAATCAGTTGCAGGAACTCCATGCGCGTGGTGTTCGACTCGCGGAACGCGCCGAGCATCACCGAGGTGTTCATGGTTGAATTCTGTTTTTCCACGCCGCGCATCATCATGCACATGTGCTTGGCTTCGATCACCACCGCCACGCCGGAGGCCTGGGTCACGTCCTGGATGGCGTCGGCGATTTGCCGCGTGAGGTTTTCCTGGATCTGCAGGCGCCGCGCGAACATGTCGACGATGCGCGCCAGCTTCGACAGGCCCAGCACCCTGCCGGTCGGAATATAGGCCACATGGGCCTTGCCGATAAAGGGCAGCAGGTGGTGCTCGCACAGCGAGTACAGTTCGATGTCCTTGAGGATCACCATCTCGTCATTGTCGGAGGCGAACAGCGCGCCGTTGACGATCTCTTCGAGGTTTTGCTCGTAGCCATGACACAGGTATTGCATGGCTTTGGCGGCACGCTTGGGGGTGTCGAGCAGGCCTTCGCGTTCCGGGTCTTCACCTAGGCCTTTAAGGATCTCGCGATAGTGGTGGGGCAGGGATAAGGTCATACAACATCCTCACAAACGGCTTACTTGATATGCCGCCCACCGTTGACGGTCAGGGTGGTACCGGTGACGTAGGGGTTGTCCAGCAGGTAACGCACGCTCTGGTAAATCACCTCGGGCCCGGGCTCGATGCCCAGTGCCGACTTGGCCAGTACCTGGGTACGGTAGGCCGCGTCGTCGCCTTCGTTGAACATCACCATCGCCGGGGCGATGCCGTTGACTTTGATCAGCGGCGCAAACTGCGCGGCAAACGACAGCGTGAGGCTGTCGAGCCCGGCCTTGGTGGCGCAGTAGGCGATGTGCTGGCGGCTGCCCTTGCGCACCACATCATCGCTGATATGCACGATGTCGGCGGGTGAAGAGCGATGCAGCAAGGGTGAACAATGCAGGTTGATCAGGTACGGCGCAAGCATGTGTACGCTGAACATGTCGGTAAAGGCACGGCTTTCGTCGCCTGGGGTTTCCGCGATCCAGGCCGAAGCGTTGTGGATGATCGCGCGCAGGCTTTGGGTATGACGCTTCAACTCGGCGATAAACGCAAGAATCCCGGCTTCGCTGGAGAAGTCGGCAAACACGCCGATCGCGCCACGCTCGCGTAGCGCCTGCACGCCGGGGCGTTCGCTGCGGTAGCTGAAAAGCACCGAGTGGCCCTCGTCGAGCAGGCGTTCGGCACAATGCAGGCCGACGCGCTGGCCGGCGCCGGTGATCAGGATCGGGGCGTTCGTTGCAGTCATGGGAGGCTCAAGTCGCTGGCAGGGTCAAATCATACCAGTGACGAGCCCCCCTGTACTCACGCCGCGGCTTCGCTGGCCTTGGCGCGTGGCGGCGAAGGGTGCAACCAGTTGGCCAGCAGGTGGGTCGAGAGTGGAATGAACAAGTAGACCATCAGCGGAGTGAGCGCCAAGGTGCTGACCAGCACGCGGCTGAACAGGTCCAGCCCGCCGAGCAATGGCCCCAGGCCGAAGTTGAACAGCAACGACACCGGGAAAAACGCCAGCCAGATCGCCACCGCCTGTTTCCAGCGCGGCGGCCGTGTACCCGCAGCCCCGAACCAGCCATCGATGCCACGCACGCGATGCTCGGACGGGTCGGCAAACAGCTCGCTGCCCCGGCTCAGCCACGCGCTGCGTGACGCGGAAAATTCCCAGGCATGCAGGGTTTTTTCGTCGGCGAAGCGGAAAATAATCTGAAATTCATCATCAAGGGGCGGTGGTGCGAGGACGCCGGAGCCCAGGTAGCCGGGGAAGTCAGTGGCCAGTCGCTCGCCTTCGCGCAGCCAGGCCATCAACTCTTCGTAGCGGCCCTTGGCCACGCGGCGCGCAACCATCAGGGTGACGGGTGAGGTAGACATTGTGTATCTCCAAATAGAACGGGTGCGCTGAACCGGGTAGGTGGCACACAGACGACGCTGCGGGGGTGTTGCAGCGACGCTTTATCGGTAAGCAAGGATTATTCCTGTTTTGCAGAAATACACCAGCAGCATTGGTCCATTAGGTACACACCTTGATATACATCGCGGTAAAGGCGTTAAATGGGACTCACTTTCAAACGGACGTTCATGACCTCTGATGCCCGAAATCATTGCTCCTATTCGCGAATCCACCGCCCCCAGCCCTGCCGATTCCGATGAGTTGTTTCCGATTCGTGACGTGTCGAGATTGACGGGCATCAACCCGGTCACCCTACGTGCCTGGGAGCGGCGTTACGGCCTGATTCAACCCACGCGCACCGAAAGCGGGCATCGTCTGTACTCCAAGGCCGATATTCAAACGGTTCATCGCATTGTCGATTGGATCGAGCGTGGCGTGGCCGTGAGCAAAGTGGGCAAGATCCTTGCGCGTGACGATCAGCAGGCCGCCGCCGTGCGTGTCGAGCACGACACGGTCGAGCTAGGCGAATGGCCGCAATGGCAGGCGCGCCTGGTGCTGGCCGTGGGCGCGTTCGATGATCGTCAACTGGAGCAACTGTACAACCAGGTGATCGCCACCTACCCGCTCAACGTCGCGTTCCAGGACATCCTGATGCCTCTTTGGAACGACCTGTTGCGTCATCAGGGGCGCTTCGGCCAAGCCAGTGAATGGCTGTTCTTCGACAACTTCCTGCGGGTGCGGGTGTTGCAGCGTTTGCAACTGGCGTGTGCGTCAGCGGCGCCACGGGTGTTGCTCGCGGCCATTCCCGGCGAGTGCCGTAAATTGGAATTGCTGGTGGCGGGGCTGTTGATCGGTCGAGACGATCTGGCCGTGAAGGTGCTGGGGATGGGGCAGCCTTTCGATGAATTGACGCTGGTGTGTGAAAAGACGCAACCCGAGGCGCTGGTCCTCTTCTCCAATTACTCACACACCCAAGCGTTGGCCGGGCGTTTGAACCGCCTGGCGTTGACCCTCGATTGCCCGCTGTTTCTTGCCGGTGCCGCGTCAGACCTGGCCCAGGCCGATCTGACGGGCTCCGCCGTTGGCTGCCTGGGCAATGAAGGACGCTTGATGCAACGGCGCTTGCAGCAATTTCTCAGCGGTAACCTGGATACCTGAAGATCAGGCGTGCATCTGCGGATGTACCAGGCGGTGCTGGTGCAGGATGAATTGGCGCAGGCGCTCGGTCTCATCCGGGTTGTTCTGGCCCAGGCGATAGGCAAACAGTCCCCGTGCGGTTTCCCGCTCCAGCGTGCCGCGTAGCGCAATGCGTTCATAGCCGGAAGGGCTGAACCACAGGGCAAAGGTCTTCGGCGTCTTGATCCGGCCACGGATCTCCACCAGCACACCCTTGAACGAAACCTCATGCACCCACAGCGCACTCGGGTTGCCCCTGACATTTTCCAGCGCCACTGGCGTTTCAAGAGCCAGGCGCCACGGACGAATCATCGGCCCGTCTTCAAAAATGCTCGGCACGCCCAGGCGTAAATGCACGGCATGAAACTCGTCTTCCACCAACTGCAGCGGGAAGGTGAGTTGCTGGTTGTCGAATTGCGCCTGGAGGGTGACGTGATCGTGGGCGGCCAGCCGAGTGAGCAAATCGCGAAGCTGCGCAGCGCCGTTGACGGTCAGGCTCGACGATGCATCCCGCAGGTTGAGTTGGGGGTTGTGCTGCATGTCCTGAATGAAATCCAACTCGTCCTGAGTCAGAAGCGCGTCGCGTTGCATTGATCTTGCTCAAGGGGGAGAGTGTTAAAACGCCATTATCCGCTCTAAAGACATCATTTTCTAAGTTTTGTTAGATCCGCTCGTCGCCTTGATCGCTGCCAGCTCGGCCTTGACCTGCGCCAACTCCGCCTCCAATTGCGCGACGCGCTGCTGGGCCTTGACCTGCAAGGTCACGTCCTTTTGCACACCGACAAAATAGGTCTGCTTGTCGGCATGGTTGTACACCGTTGAAAGCGACAGCTCGTTCCAGAAGTGGCTGCCGTCCTTGCGATAGTTGCGCAGGATTTCCCGGCAGGCGCCGCCGCTGTCCAGTGCTTCGCGAATGGCCATCAGCGCCGGTTGATCACGGTCGCCGGACTGCAGGAAGCGGCAGTCCTGATACAGGACGTCGTCCAGGGTGTAACCGGTCAGGCGCTCGAATGCCGGGTTGACGTAGATCAGCGGTTTGTCCCGGCCTTCCCGCTCGGCCACGACAATCCCATCGTTGGAAGCGTTGACGACCATTTGCAGCAGCTTGGCGTTAATCATTGCGCGGTCCCTGGCGTGTGCTTGAACTGCCAGTTTATGGCAAGTCTTGAATGTTGCACGGCACGCGCCGAAATATTTGCCCCAGCTGGTAATATCCCAGGCTTTCGCTCAATGACAGGATCAGTATTGATGAGAGTCGCCATTCTTTCCGGCTCGGTGTACGGCACGGCTGAAGAAGTCGCCCGCCACGCTGCCGACATCCTTACATCGGCCGGCTTCGAGGCTTGGCACAACCCGCGCGCGACCCTGGCGGACGTGTTGGCCTTCGCCCCGCAGGCGTTGCTGGCGGTGACGTCCACCACCGGCATGGGCGAACTGCCGGACAACCTGCAACCGCTGTATTCGAGCATTCGCGACCAGTTGCCCGCGGCCTGGCGCGGTTTGCCGGGTGCGGTCATCGGCCTGGGCGACGCCAGCTATGGCGATACCTTCTGCGCCGGCGGCGAGCACATGCGCGAGCTGTTCAGTGAGTTGGGCGTGCGCGAAGTGCGGCCGATGCTGCGCCTGGACGCCAGCGAAAGCGTCACCCCGGAAACCGACGCCGAGCCCTGGCTGGCCGAGTTGATCACTGCCCTGCGCGGCTGACCGGAAACTCCCGCAACAACGCCAGCCAGGCCTGGGCGGCTTTCGACAGATAGGCGCCCTCACGCCAGACAAACGCGATGTCCCAGCGCAGGAAGTCGGGCGCCTTCAGCGTGAGGCGCACCACCCCGGGCCGCACCAGCCCGCGAGCGACCACGCTGGGCAACAGCACCACGCCTTGACCGGCCGCGACCAGGGCGGCGAGAAAATCCGCCTGGCCGCTGCGGCCTCCTTCCTTCGGCGTAAAGCCCACTCGCTGACACGCCTGCGTCAAGCGGTCGTTCAAGACAAAGCTGCGCTGATACATCAGGAACGGTGTGTCTGCCAATTCTTCCAGGCGCACCTGGGCGTTCTGTGCCAAGGGGTGGTTCATCGGCAGCAAGGCATCCAGCGGCTCATCGCAGAAGTCTTGCCAGGCGAATGCCGGGTCGCTGGGTTTCAAGCTGCCGCCCACTTCCAGCTCGCCGCTCAAAATCGCCTGCTCGATACTGCGGCTGCCGCCCTCCAGCAACTGGATGGTGACGTTCGGATAGCGCCGGCGGTACTCGGCGAACAAGTCGGCAAACAGCGTATCGCCGCCCAACTGCGGCAAGCCCAGGCGCAACTCGCCACGGGTCAGGTGCTGCATGTCGTCCAGCTCGCTGAGCAACTCATTCTGCAGGCGCAGCATGGCTTCGGCGCGTTGCAGCACAACCTGGCCGGCGGCAGTCAGGCGGATCTGCGAGCCGATGCGGTCGAGCAACGGCGTGCCCAGGCTGTGTTCCAGCTGTGCGACCTGTTTGCTCACGGCGGACTGGCTGATGTGCAGGGTTTTTCCGGCCTGGGTAAAACCGCCGCGGTGGATGACTTCGACAAAACTGCGCAGCTGTTTGAATTCCATGGGTACGATTCCAGTTTGGAATAGTTGGCAGTCTAACAATTCGCTGTGGGGATGGAAGCGCTCTCTCTAAAATGGAGGCCTACGAGGACCCAAAGCCCATGAAACGTTTAAGCTTCAAACACGTCGGCCGTCTGCTGACTGAATTGGTCGTGCTGCTGGCCATCTACCTGCTCGGTACGCAACTGGTGGCCTGGTTGGCGTGGCCCATCCCCGGTGGGGTGATGGGCCTGGGCCTGTTGCTGGCGGCTTTCGCCACCGGCCTGGTCAAACCGGCGGCCCTGCAACTGGGGGCGGGTGTGTTGATGGCGGAAATGTTGTTGTTCTTTATTCCGGCCTTGATGAGCCTGCTGGACTACGGCGGCCTGGTGCGCAATGACGGTTGGCGGATTCTGCTGGTGATCGGCTTCAGCACCCTGGCGGTCATGCTGGTGACGGCCTTCACCGTGGAACTGGTGTGTCGCTGGAAGCTGCGCCATGAAGCTTGAACTGATGCCAGTGTTCTGGCTTGCCCTGACCCTGGGCGCGTATTTCTTCAGTCGCTGGATCTACCGTCGGACCGGGCGCTACCTGTTGTCGCCGCTGATCCTGGTGCCCGCGCTGCTGCTCGCGGTGGCCGTGCCGATGCACACCGCCTATGCCGAATACGCCAGCGACACCCATTGGCTGATGCTGGTGCTGGGCCCAGTGACGGTGGCGTTCGCGGTGCCGATCTGGCAGCAGCGACGTTTGCTGGCGCGGTATTGGTCGGCCTTGCTGCTGGGGATGCTGGCCGGCAGCGCGGCGTCCATCGGCACCTCGTTCGGCCTGGCCAAGGCACTGGCGCTGGACAGTGCGGTGACGATGTCGCTGGTGCCGCGTTCGATCACCACACCGTTTGCCATGCCGATGTCTTCCGACCTCGGCGGCGTGCCGGAACTGACGGCGGTGTTCGTGATGTTCACCGGCGTGTTCGGCGCCATGCTCGGGGGTGTGCTGCTCAAGTGGCTGCCGCTGCGCACGCCTTTGGCACGCGGGGCATTGTTTGGGGTGGGCGCGCACGGCGCGGGCGTGAGCCGGGCCCATGAAGTGGGGGGCGAAGAGGGCTCTGTCGCAGGCCTGATGATGGTGTTGACGGGGCTGCTCAACCTGTTTGCCGCGCCTTTGTTGGCGGCACTTCTCTGACGCGACTTGGACAGATTTAAACTATTCTCATGGCTGACTCGTGCGGCCATCAAGCTGGCTGCGAAGGCAACTACCTGCGCCACGACGTCTGACTACACTGACCCTTCACTTAAAAAATAATAAGAAAGTGCGTCAAGGAGGTCGTTGCCGTGAGCCTAGCCCCCGTTGTATCGCCACAGAGTGTCAAAGATCAGGTCAGCGCCGCCGAATGGCAGACGCGCGTCGATCTGGCTGCGTGCTATCGCCTGGTCGCCCTGCACGGCTGGGATGATCTGATTTTCACGCATATCTCGGCCAAGGTGCCGGGCACCGATGATTTCCTGATCAACCCCTATGGGATGATGTTTCACGAGATCACGGCGTCGAGCCTCATCAAGGTCGACCAGGCCGGCAACAAACGGATGGACAGCCCCTACGACATCAACCCGGCCGGCTACACCATCCACAGCGCGATCCACGAAGTGCGCCACGACGTGGAGTGCGTGCTGCATACCCATACGGCGGCGGGGGTTGCGGTGTCTGCGCAGAAGCAGGGCATACTGCCGATCAGCCAGCAGTCCTTGTTCGTGTTGTCCAGCTTGGCCTATCACGCATACGAAGGCGTGGCGCTGAACCACGAGGAAAAAGCCCGTTTGCAGGCCGACCTCGGCGACAACAATTTCCTGATGCTGCACAACCATGGCCTGCTGACCTGCGGCGCGACCATCGCCGACACCTTCTTGATGATGTTCACCTTTCAGCGCGCCTGTGATATCCAAGTGCTTGCGCGCAACGGCGGGGCTGAATTGATCGCCATCGACCCGCAGATTCTCGCCGGGGCCAGGGCGATGGTGGCGGCTGTCACAAAGAGCGCCCAAGGTATGGGGGGCGCGCTGGCCTGGCCGGCGCTGCTGCGTAAATTGGACCTGCAAGATCCAGGGTATAAAAGTTGATGCCTCTCGCCGAAATTCCGCTCAGAGCCTGGCGCAAGTGCGGCCAGAGTTTTGTTTTTCGTGGCCACACCATTCGCTATTGGGTGGCCGGGCAGGGTGAGCCGCTGCTGCTGATCCATGGCTTCCCGACCGCCAGTTGGGACTGGCATTACCTGTGGCAGCCCCTGGCCCAGCGCAACCTGGTGATCACCTGCGACATGCTCGGGTTTGGCGATTCGGCCAAGCCGCTGGATCACGACTATTGCCTGTTGGAACAGGCGGATCTGCAACAGGCGCTGCTCGACCACCTGCATGTGCGACAACCGGTGCATGTGCTGGCCCATGATTACGGGGACAGCGTCGCCCAGGAGTTATTGGCGCGGCATCACGAAGGCCGCTTCCAGATGGCCAGTTGCGTGTTCCTCAATGGCGGGTTGTTCCCCGAAACCCATCGCCTGGCCCTGGTGCAGAAACTGCTGCTCAGCCCCTTGGGCTGGATGATCGGTCGCACGTTTGGGCGCAATGCCTTGTCCGACAGCTTCAGCCAGATCTTCGGCGCACAGACCCGCCCCAGTGAGAGCGCCCTCGATGATTTCTGGAGCTTGATCGACTGTAATGACGGGCCGCGCATCCTGCATAAACTGATCAACTACATTCCCCAGCGCCGTCGCCTGCGTGAGCGTTGGGTGGGCGCCCTGCAACGTGGCGACGTGCCGTTGCGGGTGATCGACGGCGAGTTCGACCCGATTTCCGGCGCGCACATGGTCGAGCGTTACCGCCAGTTGGTGCCCCACGCCGACACGGTATTGCTGGCCCATATCGGCCACTACCCGCAGATCGAAGCGCCGGTGCAGGTGCTCAAGCATTACCTGGAGTTTCGACAGCAGATCGCGCACGCGCCGCCGCGCATGGCCTATTCCTGAAACAGGCGATCATCCTGCTGCCTTATCGCGCACCATTCAGCCGTGGCCGTATTTATTGTGACCGCAGGCGCCGTGCCTGACACTCGAGCCATTCCCATCGTCGCCATTGGAGTTCGGTATGAGTGAGTCAGTGCAGTTCCAGGATAAGGTCGTGATCGTCACCGGTGCCGGCGGCGGGTTGGGCCGGGCCCATGCGCTGCTGTTCGCCAGGCACGGGGCCAAAGTGCTGGTCAACGATCTCGGCGGTTCCACCCAGGGCGAGGGCGCCAATGCGTCGGCGGCCGACCGTGTGGTCGCACAAATCCGCGAAGCCGGCGGTATCGCCGAAGCCAACCATGATTCCGTCACCGACGGCGAGAAAATCGTACAGAACGCCCTGGATGCGTTCGGCCGTATCGACGTGGTGGTGAACAACGCCGGTATCCTGCGCGACAAGACCTTCCACAAAATGGACGACAGCGACTGGGACCTGGTTTACCGGGTGCATGTCGAAGGTGCCTACAAAGTCACCCGCGCCGCCTGGCCTCATCTGCGTGAACAAAGCTATGGGCGGGTGATTTTTACTGCGTCCACGTCGGGCATCTACGGCAATTTCGGGCAGTCCAACTACGGCATGGCCAAGCTCGGCCTGTATGGCTTGACCCGCACCCTGGCGCTGGAAGGGCGCAAGAACAACATCCTGGTCAACGCCATCGCCCCCACCGGCGGCACGCGCATGACCGAAGGCCTGATCCCGCCGCAGGTGTTCGAGCGCCTCAAGCCGGAACTGGTCAGCCCGCTGGTGGTGTACCTGGGCAGCGAGGCGTGCCAGGAAACCTCAGGCTTGTTCGAAGTGGGCGGCGGCTGGATCGGCAAGACCCGCTGGGAACGCAGCCTGGGTGTGGGCTTCGACCCGGAAGCCGGGTTCTCGCCGGACGACGTGGCCGCGCACTGGCAACAGATCTGTGACTTCGAAGGCGCGGTGCATCCCAAGGACACTATCGAGGCTTTGAAGGAGATGATGGCCAATTTGCAGAAGTTCAGCCTCTGATCATTGCCGGATACACCTTCAATACTGCGGGGCGCTGACGGCGCCCCGCTTTTTTTCAGGCATAAAAAAGGCCGCTGCAAAGCAGCGGCCGAAGTAAGACGTTGGATCAAGGAGCGACAGACTCAACGTCAGTGAACACCGGTAACAGATTGAATACAGTAGCCAATCCGTCGAATTTCAGCTGTTCTCCCGAAGGGGGGAGCGGGCCGTTTGCCCTGAAAGCCAGGCAAGAATAGAGGGTTGTAACAAAATGAGTAATAGCGCTTCAGGACAAGGACTGTTACGGATATGACAACAGTCACCCCCTGGCGCCATCCACCGGCCTGATAACCCGCCATCCATGGGGCGCATGCCCCCGCGCAGAGCCGCGCCAGAGCGGCGTTAATCCTTTCGGGCGACAACACGAATACCTCCTTGGTGCGCTTATCGCTCCCGAAGGGCGGCAGTAGGGTGGGGCCTTCTGTCACTCACCGGGGAAGACGCATGACAAAAACAACAATGCGCGCCATCTTCACGCCGCAGGCGCTGGCCGCCGCGGTTGCGTTGGGATGCTGTGCCCAGGCACAGGCTGTTTCGTTCAACATCGGCGAGATCGAAGGGCAATTCGATTCCTCGCTGTCGGTCGGCGCCAGCTGGGGCATGCGCGATGCCGACAAGAAACTGGTGGGCGTGTCCAATGGCGGCACGGGGCAGGCTTCCACCGGGGATGACGGGCGACTGAACTTCAAGAAGGGTGAGACCTTCTCCAAGATCTTCAAAGGCATCCACGACCTGGAACTCAAGTACGGCGACAGCGGCGTGTTCGTGCGCGGCAAGTACTGGTACGACTTCGAACTGCAGGACGAAGACCGCGAGTTCAAGCAGATCAGCAATCACCATCGCGACGAAGGTGCGCGCTCCTCCGGTTACGAGCTGCTCGATGCGTTCGTCTATCACAACTATTCCATCGCCGACCTGCCGGGCAACGTGCGCGTCGGCAAGCAGGTGGTGAGTTGGGGCGAGAGTACGTTCATCGGTAACTCCATCAACAGCATCAACCCCATCGACGTATCGGCCTTCCGCCGCCCCGGCGCCGAGATCAAGGAAGGGCTGATACCGGTCAATATGCTGTTCGCCTCCCAGAGCCTGACCAACCAACTGACGGTAGAAGGCTTCTACCAGTTGAACTGGGAAAACACCGTGCTGGATAACTGCGGCACGTTCTTTGGTGGCGACGTGGCGGCCCACGGTTGCAACGGTAACTACACGGTCGGCAGCCCGGCGATTGCGCCGTTGCAACCGGTGGCCGCAGCGTTCGGCCAGGGCTTTGAGGTCGCGCGTGAAGGCGTCGTGGTGCAGCGCGCCAAGGACCGTGATGCCCGCGATGGCGGCCAATTCGGCGCGGCCTTGCGCTGGCTGGGCGACGACACCGAGTACGGCCTGTACTTCATGAACTACCACAGCCGCACGCCGACCGTCGGCACCCTCACCGCCAACACCAACCTGGCCACCATCGGGCGCATCGTCAACGCTGCCAACGCCATTGCGCCAGGCACCGGCTCGGCCCTGGCCCAGAGCACCATGCTCGGCCGTGGCCAGTACTATCTCGATTACCCGGAAGACATTCGCCTGTACGGTGCCAGCTTCTCCACCACCCTGCCCACCGGCACGGCCTGGACCGGGGAAATCAGCTACCGCCCGAATGCGCCGGTGCAACTCAACACCACCGACCTGACCCTGGCCCTGGTCAACCCGATTGCCGGCAACACCGCCTCGCCGATCCACAGCTCGTTCGGTGCCGACAACGCCGGTTACCGGCGCAAGGAAATCACCCAGATCCAGAGCACCATGACTCAGTTCTTCGACCAGGTACTGGGGGCCGAACGCCTGACCCTGGTGGGAGAGGCCGCCTTCGTCCACGTCGGCGGGCTGGAAGCGAAAAGCAAACTGCGCTACGGCCGCGACTCGGTATACGGCGCCTATGGTTACGGTGGCGACACCGACGGTTTCGTCACGGCCAATTCCTGGGGGTATCGTGCCCGCGCCATCCTCGACTACAACAACGTGTTTGCCGGGGTGAACCTCAAGCCCAACCTGTCCTGGTCCCACGACGTCAACGGCTACGGCCCCAACGGCCTGTTCAACCAGGGCGCCAAGGCGATCAGCGTCGGCGTCGATGCGGACTACCGCAACACCTACACCGCCAGCCTGAGTTACACCGACTTTTTTGGTGGCGACTACAACACCCTGACCGACCGCGACTTCCTCGCCCTCAGCTTCGGCGTGAACTTCTGATTTGGCTTAAAGAAGGACAAGACTCTATGCGTAAGTTAATTGCTGTGATGGCCCTGAGTGTGTTGGCCGCCAACGTCATGGCGGCCGTGTCGCCCGAAGAAGCCGCCAAGCTCGGCACCAGCCTGACCCCGGTCGGCGCCGAAAAGGCCGGCAACGCCGATGGCTCGATCCCGGCCTGGACCGGCGGCATTCCAAAAAATGCCGGTGCGGTGGACAGCAAGGGCTTCCTCGCCGACCCGTTCGCCAATGAAAAACCGCTGTTCGTGATCACCGCCGCGACCGTCGACAAATACAAGGACAAACTCTCCGACGGCCAGGTGGCGATGTTCAAGCGTTACCCCGAGACCTACAAGATCCCGGTGTACCCGAGCCACCGCACGGTCAACCTGCCGCCGGATATCTACGAGTCGATCAAGCGCAGCGCGCTGAACGTGCATGCGATCAACGACGGCAACGGCCTGGAGAACTTCACCGGCAACCGCTACTACGCGTTCCCGATCCCCAAGAATGGCGTGGAGGTGCTGTGGAACCACATCACCCGTTACCACGGCGGCAACCTGCGGCGCATCATCACCCAGGCCACCCCGCAGACGAACGGCAGCTACACGCCGATCCGCTTTGAAGAAGAAGTCGCGGTGCCGCAGGCGATCCCGGATATCGACGCCGCCAAGGCCGCCAACGTGCTGAGTTTCTTCAAGCAATCGGTAACGGCCCCGGCGCGGCTGGCGGGCAACGTGCTGCTGGTCCACGAGACCCTCGACCAGGTCAAGGAACCGCGCCTGGCCTGGATCTACAACGCTGGCCAGCGCCGTGTGCGCCGGGCGCCGCAAGTGTCCTACGACGGCCCGGGCACCGCGTCCGACGGCCTGCGCACCACGGATAACTTCGACATGTTCTCCGGCGCCCCCGATCGTTATGACTGGAAGCTGGTGGGCAAGAAAGAGATGTACATCCCCTACAACAGCTACAAGCTCGATTCGCCGAACCTCAAGTACGACGACATCATCAAGGCCGGGCATATCAACCAGGACCTGACCCGCTATGAGCTGCACCGCGTGTGGGAAGTGGTCGGCACCGTCAAGCCGAGCGAACGGCACATCTATGCCAAGCGCCACATGTACATCGACGAAGACAGCTGGCAGGTCGCGCTGGTGGATCACTATGACGGCCGCGGCCAACTGTGGCGTGTCGCCGAAGGTCATGCGCAGTTCTACTACGACCATCAGGTGCCGGCCTACACCGTGGAAACCCTGTACGACCTCATCGCCGGACGCTACATCGCCCTGGGCATGAAGAATGAGGAGAAGAGCAGTTTTGTGTTCGGGTTTGCGGCCAAGGCGGCGGACTACACGCCGGCGGCGCTGAGGGCTTCGGGCGTGCGCTGATGCCTGTTTGAAATGCAATCTTAATGTGGGAGGGGGCTTGCCCCCGATAGCGGTGGATCAGCTACAGAGAGCTGACTGATCCACCGCCATCGGGGGCAAGCCCCCTCCCACATTGGGTTTTGTGCATGGCTATTAATCACTGCGTTGAATACTTCTTCAATATTCGCCGAGCACGGGGCTAGGGTAGGTGTCAGGTTGCATAACAATAAAAACGCAGGATGCAGCAATGACCGCCATGACACGCTGCCTGGACCGTCCTGGATTCATGCCACGGCTGTCCGCCCATCATCTGTTGCGCCCGCGCCTGGCCGAGCCGTTGTTGGCGGCGCAGGCGCGGGTCAAGTTGCTCTGTGCCCCGGGCGGCAGTGGCAAGAGCGCGTTGCTCGCCGAGTGCGCCTTGCAGGCGCCGGCGGGTTGTCAGGTGTACTGGCTACCGCTCAATGGCGTGCCGCTAAGCCCGCTGGATTTGTGCCGGCGCCTGGCGCACAACCTGGGCCTGGCGTTTACCGATGAAGCCACGCTGCTGCAGGATCTCAGCCGCTGGCAGACGTCGGCGTGGCTGTTTCTCGATGATTTCAGCCGTCTGCCCGCGCCCGAGCTGGATGCCTTGCTCGACCGCCTGCTCAGCGCCAGCCACCCGGCGCTGACCTGGTGGCTGGGCGCGCGGCGGCGCCCTGGGTGCAACTGGCCGCGGCTGCTGCTCGACGATGAGCTGCTGGAATGCAGCGCGGCCGAGTTGATCTTCAGCGGCGAGGAAGTCCAGGCCCTGCTCGGCGAGGCGCCGGGTCACAGCGTCGAGCGCGTGATGCGGTTCAGCGCCGGTTGGTGCGCCGGGGTTCGCATCGCCTTGCTCGGCGACGGCCATCCCGACAAGACCTTGCTCGACTACCTGCAACACGAGCTGTTCAGCACCTTGCCGGCGGAACTGGAGGAAGCCTGGCGGGTGCTGGCGCATTTGCCGCGTTTCAATGCGGGCTTGTGCGAGCACCTGTTCGGCTTTGGCGATGGCGCTCAGTACCTGCGGGACTTGCAGGCGCTCGGCGCATTTATCCAGCCCTGGGACGATGCCGCCGACTGGCTGCAAGTCTTCGCGCCGCTTGCGCAGTTGATACGGGATGAACCCTGGCCGGCCAAACGCTCCTGGCACCGACGGGCCTGCCAATGGTTCAGTGCCGAGGGCGACTGGCAAGCCGCGTTCGAGCAGGCGCTGCTGGCCGAAGAATACGAAGTGGCCGTCAGCCTGTTGCAGCACTTCAGCTTCGAAGACCTGTTCCGCCAGCAGAATGCCGTGCTGTTGTTGCGCCTGCATGAACAACACGGTGACGAGCTGATGCTGTGTTCCGCGCAGTTGGTGGGGCTGGTCACGGCCGCGTTGCTGTTCGCCGGGCGCTTCGAGCAGGCCGCGTTGTGCATCGGCCAACTGGCGCGTTTCGCCCCGCAACCGTCGGCGCCGCAGCAACGCCTGTTGTTGGCGCGCTGGCAGGCGCAGTGGGGGTGGTTGCTGCATCTGGCGGGTGATGCGCAACGTTCTCGCGAGCATTTCCTCGAGGCCTTGCAGGCGTTGCCCGACAGTGCGTGGACATCACGTCTGATGTGCTTGTCGGGGCTGACCCAGCAAGCCTTGCTGCGCGGTGAGCTGGAGGCGGCCCAGACCCTGAACCGCGAAGCGCTGTGCCTGGCGCGGGCCCATGGTTCGCTGTTGCTCGAAGCCCTGCTGGAGCTGGATCATGCGCAATTGCTCGAACAGCGCGGCGCGCCGTACCGCGCGCAAAACCTGTTGGAGCAGGTGCAGGCGATGTTGCTCAAGCAGCGGCTGAAGGCTGGGCCGCTGGTCGGACGCATCGCCTTGCGGCGTGGGCATCTGGCCCTGCGCCAGGGGCAGGACGCGTTGGCTGCCGAGTGCTTCGAGACGGGTTTGAACATGTGCCTGCACAGCCAGGACAAGCGCGTGTTGTATGGCTACCTGGGCCTTGCGCTGTTGGCGGCCAATCACGGTGATTACGCCCAGGCCTTTATCCAGTTGCGCGAGGCCGAGCGCCTGATGCAGCAGCGCCAGGTGCCGGACACGGTGTACCGCGCGGTGTTGCTGCTGGTCAGCGGGCACTTCTGGTTGCAACAGGGCCGCGCCGAATTGACGGTGGCAGCGCTGCGCCGGGTGCTCCGCCATTTCCGAGGGCCCGACGCCAAGCAGGCGCCGCCGGCCACGCTGGAATTGATCCCGCGTCTTGAATACCTGCTGGTGTTGGCCGAGGTCAAACTGGGCGTCGCCGATCAACCGCTGGCGCGGCTCAACGCACTGCTGGACGCTTCCCGCCAACGCGGCATGCTGTGCCTGGAGGCCGAATTGCACCTGGTGCTTGGAGAGGTGGCCTGGCAACTGGGCGAACCGGCGATGGCGCGTCGTTCACTGCAACACGGCCTGGAACTGGCAGGGCGTTGCCAGGTGCAGCAAGCGATCCGCGAGCTGCGTTTACGCTCGCCCGGGCTGTTGAGTGAGCTGGGCCTGGAACCGCAGGCCTCGCCGACCGGCACGGCGGACAACCCGCTGAGCCAACGCGAGCTGGAGGTGCTGCAACTGATCGCCCTGGGCAACTCCAACCTGGAAATCGCCGGCCGCTTGTTTATCTCGCTGCACACCGTCAAGACCCACGCGCGGCGCATCCACAGCAAGCTCGGCGTGGAGCGACGCACCCAGGCGGTGGCCAAGGCCAAGACGTTGGGCTTGATGGTTTAAGCGCAGAACGCCTGACGGTATTCGCCGGGCGTCGCGCCCATGGCCTGGCGAAAGCGATGGGTGAAGTGGCTGGCGCTGGAGAAGCCGCACATCAACGCGATGTCACCCACGGGCAGGCTGCCGCTGCGCAGCAGGTTCTGCGCGCGGGCCAGGCGCCGGGCCAGCAGGTATTGATGGGGCGGCAGGCCGAAGCTTTGGCGGAACATCCGCGCAAAATGGTATTCCGACAGCGCACACATCCCGGCCAATTGCCCGAGGCTGATGGGGTCGTCCAGGTGCTGGTCGATGTAGTCCACCAACAACCGCCGCTGATGCGCCGCCAGCCCGCCTTTCAAACGCAGCCCGTCGCGCGCGCCGACTTGGCTGAGCAAGGTGTGGCTGAGCATTTCATGGGCCAGGCTGCTGGTCAGCAGGCGTTCGGCGGGCTCGTGCCAGTTGAGGGCGATCAACTGGTGAAAGCGTTGCGCCTGGCTGGGGTCTTCGAGGAAGGTGCTTTCCTGCAGTTGCAGCGCGCGCGGTTCGCGGTCGAGCAGGGTGATGCAGCCCAGGGCGAATTGCGCCTGGCTGAAATACACGTGGGCCAGGCGGATGTCGCCGTTGATCACCCAGGCCGACTGATGCTCGGCCGGCAGGATGCACAACTTGTCGGGCCCGCCCTTGGTGCCCGGCTGGTCGCGACGAAACGTGCCGGTGCCGCCGCCGATGTAGCAGGACAAGGTGTGATGGCCGGGCGCCTGGTAGTCCTGGGAATCGTGGTGGTTGCTCCACAACGCCGCAGACAAGCCGTCACCGAGCTCGGCGCAGGCTTCGAGGCGAGCGTGGGGCGAGCGGTTGAGGGCTTGAAAGACTTGCAGGGATTCCAGCGTTGACATGGTGTGTACTCTCCGACGCCTTGCATCCTACTCCGAGCCGCTGGCGCTGTGAGCCTGCCGTGCGACAAAAGCGCAAGAATCTGCAAGCGTCGGCCAGGGCTTGAAGGCGACACTGTGGCTCAACCAGCGGAGCCTGTTATGAACCTTTTCCTGTATTTACTCACCGTGCTGATCTGGGGCACCACCTGGATCGCCCTCAAGTGGCAACTGGGCGTGGTGGCGATTCCCGTGTCGATTGTCTATCGCTTCGCCCTGGCGGCGTTGGTGTTGTTTGTGCTGTTGCTGCTCAGCCGCAAGTTGCAGGTAATGAACCGGCGCGGGCATCTGATCTGCCTGGCCCAGGGGTTGTGTCTGTTCTGTGTGAACTTCATGTGTTTTCTCACGGCCAGCCAGTGGATTCCCAGCGGGCTGGTGGCGGTGGTGTTTTCTACGGCGACGCTGTGGAATGCCCTGAATGCGCGGGTGTTTTTTGGCCAGCGGGTCGCGCGCAATGTGTTGATGGGCGGCGGCCTTGGCTTGCTGGGCTTGGGCCTGTTGTTCTGGCCGGAGCTGGCGGGGCACACCGCGAGCCCGCAGACCTTGCTCGGGCTGGGTTTGGCGCTGTTGGGGACGATGTGTTTTTCGGCTGGCAATATGCTTTCGAGCCTGCAGCAGAAGGCGGGGTTGCGGCCGTTGACTACCAATGCCTGGGGCATGGCATATGGTGCGGTGATGCTGGCGACCTATTGCGTGGTGCGCGGTATTCCGTTCGAGATGGACTGGAGTGCGCGGTATGTCGGGGCGTTGGGGTATTTGGTGATTCCGGGGTCGGTGATTGGGTTTACGGCGTATCTGACGCTGGTCGGGCGTATGGGGCCTGAGCGGGCGGCGTATTGCACGGTGTTGTTTCCGGTAGTGGCGCTGAATGTGTCGGCGTTTGCCGAGGGGTATCAGTGGACTGCGCCGGCGTTGGTGGGGTTGGTGTTGGTGATGGTGGGGAATGTGTTGGTGTTTCGTAGGGTTAGGGTGGTTCAGGCGGGGGAGGCGGTGTTCAGGGCGAAGCAAGTCTGAGGTGGGAAGGGGGGTTAAGGTGGGAGGGGATTGCTTTAGGTGGGAGGGGGCTTGCCCCCGATAGCAGTGGGTCAGCTACAAATACGTGACTGACCCACCGCTATCGGGGGCAAGCCCCCTCCCACATTTTCAGCATTTCAGTATTTTCAGTATTTTCAGTATTTCAGTATTTATTGGGTTTGGTTGGGGGATCTGGGTTATTTGAGGCCTAGGCGCTTGGCCATGCGGCCTAGGTTGGCGCGGTCCAGGCCTAGTTCGCGGGCGGTGCTGGCCCAGTTGTGTTGGTGGCGTTCCAGGCAGGCGTTGATGACTTGGCGCTGGTAGTGTTCGGTGGCCTGGCGCAGGTCGCCGCCGGCGATGGCGGTGACTTCGGGTGGGGGAGCGATCGGCGCTGCGCTGACGTCGGGCAGGTCCAGGTCTTGGGCGCTCAGGCTGAGAATCTTCGGACGTTCGCGACAGTTTCCCAGGGCTTTCAGTGCGCTGCGTCCGATCAAATGTTCCAGCTCGCGCACATTGCCCGGCCAGTTGTAGGCCAGCAACGCGGCTTGGGCGTCGCTGCTCAGGCGCAGGCTGCCCAGGCCCATGCGCGAACGGTTCTGTTCGAGAAAGAACCCGGCCAGCAGCAACACATCGCGCCCGCGTTCGCGCAGTGCCGGCACTTGCAGCGGGTAGACGCTGAGGCGGTGGTAGAAGTCGGCACGGTAGCGGCCGTTGCGCACTTCTTCGGCCAGGTCGCGGTTGGTGGCGGCGATCAGGCGCACGTCCACTTGATGTTCCTTGTCCGAGCCCAGGCGCTGCAGTTGACCGCTTTGCAGGACGCGCAGCAGCTTGGCCTGCACCGTCAACGACAGCTCGCCGACTTCGTCCAGAAACAACGTGCCGCCGTTGGCCAGTTCGAATTTGCCCCGGCGCTCGTTCAGCGCGCCGGTGAAGGCACCGCGCACGTGGCCGAACAGCTCGCTTTCCACCAGGGTTTCCGGCAGGGCGGCGCAGTTGAGGCTGATCAGCGGCTTGTCCGCACGGGACGATGCGGCGTGGATCGCCTGGGCTACCAGTTCCTTGCCGACCCCGGTTTCGCCGGTGATCAACACGGTGAGGTCGCTGCCGCCCACCAGGTTGATCTCTTCGACCAGGCGCTTGTGGGGCTTGCTCTGGCCGATCATCTCTTTGTGCTGCTGGCCGCTGGCCTGGCGGTAGATCTCGGCACGCTGGCGTTCGTCTTCGGCGCGCAATGCCAGGTGTTCGATGCGTTCGGCGACGTTGACCGTGGCGGCGGCGAGGCTGGCGAAGGCTTGCAGGGCATCCAGCTCGACCCGTTCGAAGCGCTCGGTGTCGAGGGCGTCCAGGGTCAGCAGGCCCCACGGTTTGTCATCGACATACAGCGGGCAGCCCATGCAGTCGTGAATTTCGAGGTGCCCGTGCAGGCCGTCCACCAGGCCGTCGTAGGGGTCGGGCAATTCACTGTCGCTGTCGAAACGCGTCGGGCCGGGGCTGCCGAGCAGCACGGCGAAACGCGGGTGTTCGCTGACCTTGAAGCGTCGGCCCAGGGTATCGGCGCTCAAGCCGTCCACTGCCAGCGGCACCAGCGACTCACCGTCCAGGCGCAACAGCGCGGCGGCGTCGCACGGCAGCAGGGCGCGCATGGCTTGCAACAGGCGGCGGTAACGCTCGCCTTCGGGCAGTTCGCGGGACAGGTCGGCGACCAGGGGGAGCAGGGTGGTGAGCAGCGATTGCGCAGTCATAATGACTCCTTGTAGTCCTTATGACTATAAGACGTAGGAGGTCATACTGACTACTGGTAATTTAACTGATTGAAATCAAACGATTTATTAGTTGGCATGAATACTGAGTACTCCAAGGCAATCAGTAAAGAAGCCCAGGAGGCTCCATGCTTAGTGCCCAAGACCGTGCCATCATCAAATCCACCGTGCCCCTGCTGGAAAGCGGCGGCGAAGCGCTGATCACCCATTTCTATCGCATGATGCTCTCCGAGTACCCGGAGGTGCGCCCGCTGTTCAACCAGGCGCACCAGGCCAGCGGCGACCAGCCCCGTGCCCTGGCCAATGGTGTGTTGATGTATGCACGACATATCGACCAGTTGGATCAACTGGGTGATCTGGTCGCGAAGATCATCAACAAACACGTGGCCTTGCAGATCCTGCCGGAACATTACCCGATCGTGGGGGCCTGCCTGCTGCGTGCGATTTCCGAAGTGTTGGGCAGCGAGATTGCCACTCCCGAGGTGATGAGCGCCTGGGGCGCGGCCTACGGTCAGTTGGCGGACATCCTGATCGGCGCCGAAGCTGCGATCTATGACGAGAAAGCCCAGGCGCCGGGCGGCTGGCGGGGTGCGCGGCCGTTCAAGCTGGTCAAGCGCGTGGAGGAAAGTGCCGAAATCACGTCCTTCTATTTCGCCCCGCTGGACAACGGCCCGATCCTCGCCGCCGAGCCCGGTCAGTACATTGGTATGACGCTGCTGCTCGATGGCGAAGAAGTGCGCCGCAACTATTCCTTGTCGGCCCTCAGCGATGCCGGCCAATACCGCATCAGCGTCAAGCGTGAAGCCGGTGGGCGGGTGTCCAACTACCTGCATGATCAATTGCAGGTCGGCGCGACGATCGACCTGTTCCCGCCAGCGGGCGAGTTCACCCTGGCCGCCAGCGATAAACCGCTGGTGCTGATCAGCGGCGGGGTGGGCATCACGCCAACACTGCCGATGCTCGAAGCGGCCCTGGCCACCCAGCGTCCGGTGCATTTTATCCACTGCGCGCGTAACGGCGGGGTGCATGCGTTTCGGGAATGGGTCGACGCCCTGGCGGCCAAGCATCCGCAGCTCAAGCGCTTCTACTGCTATGACGAGGACGATGGCGTGAGCCCGGCAGGCGACACCGTGGGCCTGCTGAGCCAGGAACAACTGGCGGCGTGGTTGCCTGAGCAGCGCGACCTGGATGCGTACTTCCTCGGCCCTAAAGGCTTCATGGCCGCAATCAAACGCCACCTCAAGGCCTTGGGCGTACCCGAAAAACAAAGCCGCTACGAATTCTTCGGCCCAGCCGCCGCCCTCGAATAACCCCCACACACCCACACACCCACACACCTGTAGGAGCGAGCTTGCTCGCGAAGAACGTCAACGATAACGCCCGCATCCTGGATGACCGCAGCGTCTTTAAGTTCTTCGCGAGCAAGCTCGCTCCTACAAGTGGCATATTAAACGCCACCTCAAGGCCTTGGGCGTACCCGAAAAACAAAGCCGCTACGAATTCTTCGGCCCAGCCGCCGCCCTCGAATAACCCCCCCACACCCACACACCCACACACCCACACACCTGTAGGAGCGAGCTTGCTCGCGAAGAACGTCAACGATAACGCCTGCATCCTGGATGACCGCAGCGTCTTTGAGTTCTTCGCGAGCAAGCTCGCTCCTACAAGTGGCATATTAAACGCCACCTCAAAGCCTTGGGCGTACCCGAAAAACAAAGCCGCTACGAATTCTTCGGCCCAGCCGCCGCCCTCGAATAACCCCCCACACACCCACACACCCATACACCTGTAGGAGCGAGCTTGCTCGCGAAGAACGTCAACGATAACGCCTGCATCCTGGATGACCGCAGCGTCTTTGAGTTCTTCGCGAGCAAGCTCGCTCCTACAAGTGGCATATTAAGCGCCACCTCAAGGCCTCGGGCGTACCCGAAAAACAAAGCCGCTACGAATTCTTCGGCCCCCCCACACACCCACACCCATACACCTGTAGGAGCGAGCTTGCTCGCGAAGAACGTCAACGATAACGCCCGCATCCAGGATGACCGCAGCGTCTTTAAGTTCTTCGCGAGCAAGCTCGCTCCTACAAGTGGCGTATTAAACGCCACCTCAAGGCCTTGGGCGTACCCGAAAAACAAAGCCGCTACGAATTCTTCGGCCCGGCCGCCGCCCTCGAATAACCCCCCACACCCACACACCTGTAGGAGCGAGCTTGCTCGCGAAGAACGTCAACGATAACGCCTGCATCCTGGATGACCGCAGCGTCTTTGAGTTCTTCGCGAGCAAGCTCGCTCCTACAAGTGGCGTATTAATCCGCCGTTAACCCCCTTCTGTTTAAACCACTCTCTGTGTGTAAACTTGCCGCCACAGGCACAACCAAACAAAGGGATACGGAGATGAGTGACGAATTGCGTTTAGGCAGGGAGCGGCGCTTTCTGGTGTTGCTGGGCATCATCTGCCTGGCGCTGATCGGCGGTGCGCTGTACATGCAGGTGGTGTTGGGCGAAGCGCCGTGCCCGCTGTGTATCCTGCAGCGCTATGCCTTGCTGTTGATTGCCGTTTTTGCGTTTATTGGTGCGGCTATGCGCAACAAAGGGGCGATCACGCTGTTTGAAGGGTTGGTGGTGCTCAGTGCCTTGGGCGGTGTGGCGGCTGCCGGTCACCATGTGTACACCCAGTTCTTCCCTGAGGTCAGTTGCGGCGTGGATGTGCTGCAACCGATCGTTGACGGCCTGCCCCTGGCCAAGGTGTTTCCGCTGGTCTTCCAGGTCGACGGCTTCTGCAGCACGCCGTACCCGCCGGTGCTCGGCCTGTCGCTGGCGCAATGGGCGCTGGTGGCGTTCGTGCTGACGGTGATCCTGGTGCCCCTGGGTATCTATCGCAATCGCCAACGCAAAGCCTGAGCCGTTCACTGAAACGCCCCGGTCTTTCTCAAGGGAAAGCCGGGGCGTTTTTGTTTGTAGGGATTTGTGAGGTGACAGTGACGCGGGACAATTTTGACGGCGCGCAGTGTGCGACATGTTGTCACACAGGCGCTGTCGCAGGGCGTTTCCGAGCCGTCGCAACGCCGCGTGAATTTGCCCATGGCCGTTAATGTGTGCTGTCAGTTCATCGTTTGAGCAACACCGCGAATAGCGCGCCGTTCGCGGCTTTCGGTGGTCAGCGAGTGCCCTGTTTTATGGGGGCTTGGAGCGCTTTTTCAGGCCCTTACGGCGGGTAAGGGGTGTGGCAGTTTGCCCTATAACACGGCATTTTTTGTGGTTTTTGTTGAGAATCCAACGCGATAAGATCGCGAACCTTTGCAAAATAGGTGAAGGATTATTGCTGGAATCGATAAAAATTATTTCTTTATAAGACATGGTTTATACATCGCTAGCTAACTACAATCGCCCGCACTGAATGTCCGGTGCTGTTCAATATTTGAGCATTGGAGCGGTCGAGGGGCAGATGGATGGCTCTGTGCGACCCCAGGTTCCGGCAGCCTTTCAACTATCCGCACCAAATGGAATTGGTCTGTAACAAGGCCTTTAACCACGAAATCGAATAAGAACTCACCGCAGGTCCGCGAACCGTCCAATCAGGGCGCACGGGCAGGCTCTTATTCAATCGAAGAGAAATGCCAACCCTTGGCAGGGTGAAGTGTTGGCGATCAAAACCCAACTGCATTGCGCAAGCTGCTTTAGAGGTCGTGAGATGAGTAAAAACAGGTACCCCCGATTACTAGGCTTTTTGCCGCTGCTTGGCATGATGTTAATGCTGGGAGGCTGCAAGTGGTCCTTGCTCGACCCAAAAGGACAGGTCGGTCTGGATGAACGCAACCTGATCATCACTGCCACCCTGCTGATGTTGCTGGTCGTGGTCCCTGTGATCATCATGACCTTCGCCTTCGCCTGGAAATACCGCGCGTCGAACACCAAGGCGACTTACGCGCCGAAGTGGTCGCACTCCACCAAGATTGAAATCGCGGTGTGGCTGGTTCCGATCCTCATCATCATTGCCCTGGGTTATGTGACCTACAAGTCCACCCACGCGCTGGACCCGTACCGTCCGCTGGACTCCGAGGTCAAGCCGATCAATATCGAAGTGGTCGCGCTGGACTGGAAGTGGCTGTTCATCTACCCGGACCTGGGTATCGCCACCGTCAACAAGATCGTGTTCCCGGAACATACCCCGGTTAACTTCAAGATCACCTCCGACACTGTGATGAACTCGTTCTTCATCCCAGGCCTGGGTGGCCAGATCTACGCGATGGCCGGCATGCAGACCAAGCTGCACCTGATCGCCAACCAGAAAGCTGAAATGGACGGCATCTCCGCCAACTATAGCGGCGCAGGTTTCACCGGCATGAAATTCAAAGCGATCTCGACGAGCCAGGAAGAATTCGACGCCTGGGTAGCCGAAGTCAAGGCCGCACCTAAACAGCTTGATCAAGCTGAATACGAAGCCCTTGCCAAACCAAGCCAGAACAACCCAGTCGCGCTGTACTCCACTTACACGCCTGACCTGTTTCAGAAAGTCGTCGACAAGTACGAAGGCATGAAACCAGGCAAGCCGGTCAAGCACGAGAAGAAAGAAGTGGCTGCGGTTGAAGGTTCTGACACGGGCTCGCATTCAACTGCTGGGGCAGAGGAGTAAACGATGTTTGGTAAATTAAGTTGGGATGCGGTCCCGTTCCACGAGCCGATTGTGATGATTACCATCGCCATGATCGCGCTGGGTGGTCTGGCACTGGTTGGGGGTATCACTTACTTCAAGAAGTGGACCTACTTGTGGACTGAGTGGCTGACTTCGGTCGACCACAAGAAAATCGGTGTGATGTACATCGTCGTTGCCATGGTCATGCTGCTGCGTGGTTTTGCCGACGCCATCATGATGCGTACCCAGTTGGCCATGGCCACTGAGGGCGCGCCAGGCTACCTGCCGCCTGAACACTATGACCAGATCTTCACCGCTCACGGTGTGATCATGATCATCTTTATGGCGATGCCTTTCTTCACCGGCCTGATGAACCTTGCAGTGCCGCTGCAGATCGGTGCCCGCGACGTTGCCTACCCGTTCCTGAACTCCCTGAGCTTCTGGCTGCTGGTGTCTGGCGTGGTGCTGATCAACGTGTCCCTGGGCGTCGGCGAATTCGCCAAGACCGGTTGGGTTGCGTATCCGCCATTGTCGGGCCTGAAATACAGTCCGGGCGTGGGTGTGGACTACTACATCTGGGCGCTACAGTTATCAGGGCTCGGGACGACGCTGACGGGGGTCAACTTCCTGGCCACCGTGCTGAAAATGCGCGCCCCTGGCATGAAGATGATGGACATGCCGATCTTCACCTGGACCTGCACCTGGGCCAACGTGCTGATCGTGGCTTCGTTCCCGATCCTCACCGCTACGCTGGCACTGCTGTCGCTTGACCGTTACCTGGATTTCCACATTTTCACCAACGAACTTGGTGGCAATCCAATGATGTACGTGAACCTGTTCTGGGCATGGGGTCACCCTGAGGTGTACATCCTGATCCTGCCAGCGTTCGGTATCTTCTCCGAAGTGATCTCGACCTTTACCGGCAAGCGCCTGTTCGGTCACCACTCGATGGTCTACGCCTCCGGTGCGATCTCGGTACTGGGCTTCATGGTGTGGCTGCACCACTTCTTCACCATGGGTTCGGGGGCCAGCGTCAACGCCTTCTTCGGCCTGGCGACGATGCTGATTTCGATCCCGACGGGGGTGAAGCTATTCAACTGGCTGTTCACCATCTACCACGGCCGTCTGCGTATGACCAGCCAGGTCGTGTGGACTCTGGGCTTCATGGTGACCTTCGCCATCGGCGGTATGACCGGCGTACTGCTGGCCATCCCGGGTGCTGACTTCGTGCTGCACAACAGCTTGTTCGTGATCGCTCACTTCCACAACGTGATCATCGGCGGTGCGGTATTCGGTTACATCGCTGGTTTCAGCTTCTTCTTCCCGAAAGCGTTCGGCTTCAAGCTGCACGACGGTTGGGGCAAGGCTGCATTCTGGTTCTGGATCTCGGGCTTCTTCGTCGCGTTCATGCCGCTCTATGCACTGGGCTTCATGGGCATGACCCGTCGTCTGAACGCCACCACCAACCCTGAGTGGGTGCCGTACCTGTACGTCGCCATGATCGGTGCGGTGCTGATCGCGGTGGGTATCGCCTGCCAACTGATCCAGCTGTATGTCAGCGTGCGTGATCGCAAGCAGAACATGTGCGAATCGGGCGACCCATGGAACGGCCACACCCTGGAATGGTCGACTTCGTCGCCACCTCCGTTCTACAACTTCGCCGTGATTCCTACCGCGAACACCATCGATGCGTTCACCGAAGCCAAGGAAGACGGTACTGCGTACCAGCGGCCTAAGCACTACGAACCGATCCACATGCCAAACAACACCGCCACTGGCGTGGTGATGGGTGCGCTGTTGACCGTGTTCGGTTTCGCGATGATCTGGCACATCTGGTGGCTGGCAATCGTGAGCCTGGTGGGCACCATCGGCTACTTCATTGTCCACGCTGCACGTGATGATCAAGGCTACATGGTGCCGGTCGAAACGATCGAGCGCATCGAAGCCGAGCAGCACGCTCGCCTGGTGGCCGAGAAGAAGATCCCGGCCAACCGTGTAGAAACCTCGTTGGAACAGGCTTAAACCATGTCGAACTTAGTGACCAATGCTGGACACGCCCATGTCGATGACCATGGGCACGATGACCATCACCACGACTCGGGCCCGGTAACCGTCTACGGTTTCTGGCTCTACCTGATGACCGACTGCATCTTGTTTGCGTCGATCTTCGCGGTGTACGCGGTACTGGTAAACAACGTAGCGGGTGGCCCGGCGGGCCACGACATCTTCGAACTGCCTTACGTGCTCGGCGAAACCGCCTTGCTGTTGTTCAGTTCGATCACCTACGGCTTCGCCATGTTGTCCTTCTACAAGGGCAACAAGCAGGGCGTACTGACCTGGTTGGGCCTGACCTTCCTGTTCGGCCTGGGCTTCATCGGCATGGAGATCAACGAGTTCCACCTGCTGATCTCCGAAGGCTACGGCCCTAGCCGCAGCGGCTTCCTGTCGGCGTTCTTCACGCTGGTGGGGACCCACGGTCTGCACGTGACATCTGGCCTGATCTGGATGGCGATGATGATGTATCAGGTCAATAAACACGGCCTGACCAACACCAACAAGACTCGCCTGAACTGCCTGAGCCTGTTCTGGCACTTCCTGGATGTGGTCTGGATCTGCGTATTCACCGTCGTCTACTTGATGGGGACCCTGTAATGGCTAATGCACACTCCCATGACAGCCATGATGCGAGTCACGGCAGCGTAAAGACTTACGCTATCGGCTTCATCCTGTCGGTCATCCTGACCCTGATCCCGTTCGGCCTGGTGATGTACCCAACCTTGCCGAAGTCGATCACCTTGATGATCGTCCTGGCGTTCGCGGTGATTCAGGTCCTGGTTCACCTGGTGTACTTCCTGCACCTGGACCGCTCCGAGGCCCAGCGCGAGAACGTGATTGCGTTCGTGTTCGCAGGCCTGGTGATCGTTCTGCTGGTTGGTCTGTCGCTGTGGATCATGTTCAGCATCCACACCTACATGATGGCGAAGTGAGGTAAGACCCGATGTCGCTTAAGCACTTTATCCAAATCACCAAACCGGGGATCATTTTCGGTAACGTGCTTTCTGTGGCAGGCGGCTTCTTCCTGGCCTCCAAGGGACATGTCGATCTGGCCATCTTCCTGGCCGCCATGATCGGCACGTCCCTGGTGGTAGCTTCCGGTTGTGTGTTCAACAACTGCATCGACCGCGACATCGATATCAAGATGGAACGCACCAAGAATCGCGTGCTGGTCCAGGGCCTTATTTCCCTGAAACTGGCACTGCTGTTCGCGACCGTCCTGGGTGTTGCCGGCGTGGTGTTGTTGTACAAGGTGGCCAACCCGTTGGCGGCGCTGTTTGCCGTGATCGGCTTTGTCATCTACGTCGGCCTCTACAGCCTGTACCTCAAGCGCAAGTCGGTTCACGGCACGCTGGTGGGCAGTCTGTCGGGGGCGATGCCGCCGGTGATTGGTTATGTGGCTGTGACCAATAGCTTCGACATGGCCGCGCTGGTGCTGCTGGTGATGTTCAGCCTGTGGCAGATGCCGCATTCCTATGCCATCGCGATCTTCCGTTTCAACGACTACCTGGCTGCGTCGATTCCGGTTCTGCCGGTCAAGCGCGGCATCCAGGTGGCGAAGAAACACATCCTGCTGTACATCCTGGCCTTCCTCGTGGCGACCTTGATGTTGACCTTCAGTGGCTACGCCGGCATGAGCTACCTTGCCGTCGCCGCCGCCATGGGCATGTACTGGTTGTACATGGCCTGGACCGGCTACAAGGCGGTGGACGACACCGTCTGGGCACGCAAGCTGTTCGTGTTCTCGATCTTCACCATCACCGCGCTCAGCGTGATGATGTCCCTGGATTTCCAGGTGCCGAGAGAGCTGTTGCTGACCTACGCGCCCTGAGTGGTTCCAAGCAGTGAACAAGCCCCGCCTTCGTGAGAAGTGCGGGGCTTTTTCTTGGGTGCGGGATTAAATCGGCCGGCGCCTTTCTCGTCATACCTCACTGTACGAGCTGTGCGAATCCATTACCCGCGTACAAGGAGTTGTCACCATGATCAGCGTTAGTCGTCGGTCCCTTCTCGCCTTGGGCGCGGCCTTGCCCTTGCTCGGGCGCCTGGACTGGGCAGTCGCCAGCCCACCGCCGGCAAAGGCTGAGAAGGTGCGGCTCAACTATAACGAAAGCCCCTACGGCCCCTCGGGCGCCGCCCGCGAGGCGATGCAGGACGCGATTGCCACGGCCGGGCGTTATCCCTACGGCCACATGTACGCCCTGGCCGCGTTGTTTGCCCGGCAGCAGGGGATTGCCGAAGCACAGGTGGCAGTGTTTTCCGGCTCCATGGCGGCGCTGCGCTACGCGGTGTTGGCGTTTACCGGCGAAAGCCGCGGCCTGGTGATGGCCACGCCGTCCTACGAGGTGCCGCGCCAGGCGGCCGAGGCGAGCCGGGCGCCGGTACAGGAAGTGAGCCTCACGGCCGAGCACGCCCACGACATCCCCGCGATGCTCGCCGCCGATCCCCAGGCGGGCATGCTCTACCTGTGCAACCCGAATAACCCCACCGGTACCCTGACGTCCACCGAGGCCATCCGCCACGCGCTGGCGAACAAACCCCAAGGCAGCGTGCTGGTGGTGGACGAGGCGTACATCGACTTCGCCGACGCTCCCAGCTGTGTCAGTTGGGTCAAGGAACACGACGACCTGCTGGTGTTGCGCACCTTCTCGAAAATCTACGGCATGGCCGGCGCGCGCGTGGGCCTGGCGATCGGCGCCCCGGCGTTGCTGGCGCGCCTCGCGGTGTTCGGGGGCGATAACGTCCCTGCCGGCAGCGGTTTGCTCGGCGCGCAGGCCAGCCTCGAAGACGTCAACCTGTTGCCGCAACGCAAGGCCCTGAACGCGCAACTGCGCGAGGAGACCGTCGCCTGGCTCAAGGCCCGTGGGTTCACCTGCACGCTGTCGCAGAGCAACTGCTTCATGATCGACGTGAAGCAACCGGCGGAGCAGGTGATCGAGAAACTGGCCGCGCAAGGTGTGATGATCGGCCGCGTATGGAAGAGTTGGCCGCAGTGGGTGCGGGTGACGGTGGGGAACAAGCACGAGATGGAGCGGTTTCGCGAGGTGTTTGCGGCGCAGGTCCAGCGCAGCGTTTAACCCAATACGAAACCAATGTGGGAGGGAGCAATCCCCCTCCTACATTGGGTTCTGCGGTACTACTGCTGCGCGATGCTGTACCCATCGAACGCGGTCTGCTGCTGCAACGCCGTGATCACGCTCTTGCGGCTCAATGGCTGTTCGGCGCCGGCGTTATCCACAAAACTCTCGACTTCCAACTCGGCGTCATCGCCTTCACCCACGAAGCTGAAACCCAGGAACTCGAACGCTTCACGGTCGACATTGAGCTTCGAGCGCGGCGTGCGCAGCGGCAGGGTGACGCTGATGCCATCCTTGCTGATCACAAACACTTCGGCGTCTTTCTTCGGCCGCGCGGCCTTGCCCTTGCCGGCGCTCGGGTTGCTGATGGCCTGGTGGGACTGGTTCAACACCTTGAGGGCCAGGCCGTAGACCAGCTCCTGAAACTCCGGGTCGTCCTTGAAGCTGGACAGGATGCGGCTGATCGAGAACTTGCTGCTCAGGTCTTCCAGGGCGATGTTGTCGGCGGCTTCGGCGTCCTTGAGCTGCTTGAGCTGGCCCATCAGGTCGTAGGCCTTGTCGTCGTCGAAGGCATCGTGGGCCTGGCGGATGGCCACGCGCAACTCGCGGATCTGGTCGCTTTCCTTGGAGGTGTGGAACGCGTCCAGCACCATCTCGCTGATGATCTTGGCCGCTGGCACATGCTGTGAAAGATTGATGGCGTTTTCGTATTCAGCTTTGGATTGCAAGGCGACTACGGATTCTTCGGCGGATTCAGCGGTGTAGGAATCGGGCATTGAAATTTCACTACTTCAGTAAACAGGGACAAAAAAGCGTCGGGCATTTTCGGCGGGGAGGGGAGGCAGGTCAAGGCAGCACAATGCCCTTATTGCGACGCAACGCGGCCAGCGCCCGCAAAACAGACCTACGGTCAACCCGCATGCCCAACAGGCTGCCGATCACCATGCCGCCCGCCCAGGCACCGCTCGACAGTATCGATGGTGCCAGCGCCAGTGTGCTTCCCTGCAGAAAAGCGTCGGATGTTTTCAGGCGCGGACCAGGGCAGTCGGCTTCAACAGGTATTCCCCGTTAATAGTGATAACGACACATCAAGACCTGAGTCTCATCATCCTCTATGCCATAGACCAAGCGATGTTCGGCGGTGATTCGCCGAGACCAGAAGTCACTGAGGTTGTATTTGAGTGGTTCGGGGCCGTCTCTTCAAGGGCATTGAATTCCGATAGCGAGATCATCACCACGGGCTCACCTTTTTGCCGGGTGAGCAGCAACGGGATGTGATCGTCATTGACCCGATCCATTGTCTCGGAGAGATGGGCACGGGCATTGGTGTAGTTGATTGTTTCCATGGGTATGTCCTCGCTTGATGGTACGAAACGTCCAGAAATACGTACATGTGTTCAAGGGTTTCCTTATCAACGGTCAATGGGTGGCACCCTTACGGTTTGAGCCTGACCCACATCAAAACCCCGCAGCGCTAAACCCGTTACAACACAAAGGTCTGATGAACCCATAAAAACGACAACGGACCTGCGCCGAGGGGGCTTCCCCACGCGAGGTCATTAAAGGACTAATGCAATGGCGCTTTCTCTGTCACGCCTGGCCTTGCTGGGAGCGACGTTTGGTCTGACGCTACCCCTGCACGCCAATTCCGCCGATACCGCACTGATCGAGCACGGCAAATATGTCGCGCAATTAGGCGACTGCATCGCCTGCCACACTGCCAAGCCAGGCAACGCGATGGCCGGCGGGCTGGAGCTGAGCACGCCGATGGGCACGATCTATTCGAGCAACATCACGCCGGACCGCGAGACCGGCATTGGCGCCTACAGCTTCGAACAGTTCGACCGGGTCATGCGTGAAGGTGTCACACCTGCGGGTATGAACCTGTACCCGGCGATGCCGTATCCGTCCTACGCCAAGATGAGCGAGGAGGACATGCGCGCCTTGTACGCCTACTTGATGCAAGGCGTGGAACCCGTGCGGCAGGCCAACCTCGAGGCGGACATGGGCTTCCCGTTCAACCAGCGCTGGGGCCTGGCCTTGTGGAACTTCGCCTTTCTCGACAAGCAAGCGTTTCAGCCCGACCCCGGCCGTGACGCGCAGCTCAACCGTGGCGCGTATCTGGTCCAGGGCCTGGGCCACTGCGGCTCCTGTCATACCCCGCGGGGCATCGCCTTCCAGGAAAAGGCCATGAGCGACGACGGGCGCGGCGGCCAGCATTACCTGGCCGGCGAAACCGTCGAGCATTGGCGCGCCCTGAGCCTGCGCAACCTGTGGACCGTGGAAGACACCGTGCAACTGCTCAAGACCGGGCAGAACCGTTTTGCCACCGTCGCCGGCAACATGGCCGATGTGATTCACCACAGCACCCAGCATTTCAGCGACGACGACCTGACCGCGATTGCCCGCTATCTGAAATCCTTGCCGCCCGGCCCGGACGATCTGCCGATGCCGTCGGTGGCCCGCGCACCGGCCGCGCCACCCGCCGACCTGTTCACCAGCCGTGGTGGCCTGGGTTATATGCAGTTCTGCAGCGACTGCCACCGCAGTGATGGCGCGGGGGTGAAAGGCTTGTTCCCGCCGTTGGCCGGCAACCCGAGCATCGTCTCGAACGACCCGACATCCCTGCTGCACATCACCCTCACCGGTTGGGAGACCGCACAAACGGCCACTCACCCACGGGTCTACACCATGCCCGGGTTTGCCCGGCTGGCGGACCAGGAGGTCGCCGAAATCCTCAGTTTCGTTCGCACGCGCTGGGGCAACCAGGGCACGTCGATCAGCGCCGCGCAGGTCAAGACATTGCGCGATCAGCTCAACCCGGCCACGACCGACTCCTCCACTTTCGAAACCCCGCGCCTGGCCGACCTGCTCGCGGCGCCGAACGCCGACCAGGTGGTGCGCGGCATGCGCCTGCACCTGCAAACCAAGGCATTGCTGCCCGACAACGTCGGCAACGCGCTCAATTGCACCAGTTGCCACCTCAACGCCGGCACCGTGGCGGACGGTTCGCCCTTCGTCGGCGTGTCGGCCTTCTTCCCCAGCTATGCACCGCGCGCGGGCAAGGTGGTGAGTCTGGAAGAACGCATCAACGGCTGCTTCCGGCGCTCGATGAACGGCAAACCGTTGCCGCCGCAGTCGGCGGATATGCAGGCGATGGTCGCGTACTTCGACTGGATGAAGAACAACACCCGCCCCGAAGACAAGGTGGCCGGGCGCGGTGTAGGCAAGGTCGACCCGGCGATCAAACCGGACCTGGCCAATGGCAAGGTGGTCTACGCCAAGCAATGCGCGGTGTGCCATGGCGACAACGGTGAGGGCCTGGCGCGTGCCGACGGCGAGCGGGTGTACCCGCCGCTGTGGGGCGACCAGTCGTTCAATATCGGCGCCGGCATGGCACGCACCTACACGGCGGCGGCGTTCGTCAAACGCAACATGCCGATCGGCTTCCACGAGCAGTTCCCGTTGGGCCAGGGCGGTTTGTCCGACCAGGAAGCGGTGGACGTCGCGGCGTATTTCTCGGGGCAACCTCGCCCGGACTTCCCGGACAAGGTCAAAGACTGGCCCAACGGCGGCAAGCCGGTGGATGCGCGTTACTAGTCCAGTTGCTTGAGGCACGCCTGGAGGATGTCCAGGCCTTCCTCCAACACCGCCGGCTCAATGGTCAGCGGTGCCAGTAAGCGGACGATGTGCCGCGACTTGCCGCTGGGCATCAGCAGCAAGCCGGCGTCCCGCGCCAGGCTCAGCAACTGGCTCAGTTGCTGGGGCGCGGGCGTGCCGTCGGCGTGGGCCAACTCGATGCCACGCATGGCGCCGACGCCGGTCAGTCGGCCCAGGTAAGGCGACAGGCGTTGCGCGCGCCAGGTTTCGTAGCGGCGCAGGATGGCCTCTTCCTGTCGCGTGCCCCAGGCCTGCAACTGTGCATCCGTCATCACCTCCAGGGTGGCCAACGCCGCCGCGCAGGCGATGGGATTGCCCGAATATGTGCCGCCCAGCCCGCCTTTGGGCAGGTTGTCGAGTAACGCCTTGCGCCCCACCACAGCACCCAACGGCACACCGCCGGCGATGCTTTTGCCGAGCAGGATCAAGTCCGGCGTTATGCCCAGGCGCGAGAAGGCAAAACGTTGCCCGGTGCGGCCGAAACCGGACTGGATTTCATCGACGATCAGCAGGATGTTTTTCTCATCGCAGAAGCGGCGGAGGGCCTGGGCGAACGCGATATCCAGCGCGAGGAAACCGCCTTCACCCTGCACCGGCTCAATGATGAAGCAGGCTACATCGTTAACATCGATTTCCACGCTGAACAAGCGGTCCATAGCCTTCAGCGCTTCGGCGCAGGTCACGCCGTTGTCGGCGCTGGGGTAGGGCAGGTGATACACCGGGCCCGGCAGGACACCGACTTTTTGCTTGTAGGGCGCGACCTTGCCATTCAGGTTGAGGGTGGCGAGGGTGCGGCCGTGGAAGGCGCCGTCGAAGGCGATCACCGCGGAGCGGCCGGTGGCGCCGCGCACGATCTTCAGGGCGTTTTCCGCGGCTTCCGCACCGCTGTTGGTGAGCATCCCGCTGACCGGGTAGTCCACCGGGATAAATGCACTCAGACGATCCATCAGCTCGATGTAAGGCCTGTGCGGAGCGGCGTTGAAGGCGTAGTGGGTCAGTTGGGTCGCCTGCTGGCGAATCGCCTCGACCACCGCCGGGTGGCAGTGCCCGAGGTTGAGCACGCCGATGCCGCCGACAAAATCGATGTAGCGCTTGCCCGCGGTGTCCCAGACTTCGGCGTTCTTGCCGTGGCTGAGGCTGATGGGGTGGACGATGGAAATCGACTGGCTGATGGTTTCGCGGCTCATGAATCTCGGACTCGGCAGTGGCGGGCGTCTTTTTATCTAAGCCGTGAGCCGGGCCGGGCCGCAAACGAAATAAAGTCGCCGGGTCATTCCAAATCGGAAGGAGCGCTTGCCAAACAGCCGTTCGGGGCCACAAACCCGCGCGTTCATTCCGAGACGATGTCCTTCCCCGCTGCCTTGGAGCGATACAACGCCTGATCGGCCCGCGCCATCAGGGCGTCGGGGCCTTCACCCGCATGACGCTCCACCACCCCCAGGCTCAGGGTGATTTTGAAGTCGCCCACGGTGGGGACTTCGCTCATGCTTTGGCGAATGCGCTCGGCCAGGTTTTTTGCGCTCTCCAGGGTGCTTTTGGGCAGCACCACCACGAACTCATCGCCACCCCAGCGCGCAAGCAAGTCACCGGGGCGCACGCAGGCCTCCAGGCTCTCCACGACGCTCATCAGGGTCTGGTCGCCGACGCCGTGGCCGTGTCGATCATTGATCGGCTTGAAGTCATCGATATCCATGGCGACCAGGGCCAACGGCAGGCGAAAGCGTTGGGCGCGCTCGCATTCTTCCAGCAGCACTTTCTCCAGGCGATAACGGTTGGCCACGCGGGTCAGAGCGTCACGCTCGGCCAGGGAGCGGTTCTCGTCCAGTTGCAACTGCAGTTGCTGGTTGACCCGCGACAACTCGCGTGTGCGTTCGGCAACCAAGGCTTCAAGGGATTGGTTGCGCCGTTCGAGCTGTTCGATCGCGCACTTGCGCGTATTGATGTCGCGATGGGCGCCGACCATGCGCGCTACCGAGCCGTCGAGATTACGCGCAACCACATAGCCGCGGTCTTCGATCCACAGGTAGCTGCCGTCTTTTTTGCGGCAACGGTATTCGATTTGGTAATAGGGCGAGCGACGGTTGATATAGTCATCGAACACCGTCATCACGCGGGAGTAGTCGTCGGGGTGAATGATGTTCTCCCAGGTGAACACGCTGTTCTCCAGGGAGTGGCGGGGGTAACCGAGCATTTCGTACCAGCCCGGGTTGCGGTAAACGAACCCCGTATTCGCGTTCCAGTCCCAGACCCCGTCGCTGACCAGTTCCATGACGGCATGCAACATGTCGGCATTGAGGTCAGTTGATGGTTTGTTGCCGGCTGTATCGTCCATGTGCGCGCTCCCTGCGTGGGCCTCAAGGCCGGTCAAATTGACGCCGATACTCCGTGGCTGGCGCTACTGTACAACGGGGCTTGCACGCTTTGAATAGAGCGACTGTGCGGTTGTCGAGGTGTGGCGATGGGCCATTATTTCGGCGCCCGCATCCTCGTCGGTGCCTTCCCGTTGGCGTTGTGCTGGTAAATGGCCTCGGGCTGGCCTTGCTCGTTGAAAAATACCTGGCCGATCCCCGCCGAGTTCCACAAGCGTTCACCGGCTTCGGCGTGTTCCGGGATATGCGGCACCACCTGCATGGTGCGGCGGCGGGTGAACCAGTTGAGTGGGGAGCGCGGCGAGTAGAGCCAGCGGTTGAGGCGGTCGAACCATTCCAGCAGGCGCGGCGGGAATTCGTTCTTGATGCCGCTGCTGGTGATCTGCCAGAGCTTGGGGCCGGCGTTGCGATGGCGGATCAGCACTTCGTAGACGAACGAGTAATGCACGTCGCCCGAGAGGATGACGTAGTTACCCGGTGTGCGGGAGTGGCGGAAGATATTCAGGATCACCTGGGCGGCGCCGCGATGCGCCATCCAGTTTTCGGCGTCGACCAGCAGCGGGTAGCCGCACCAACTGAACACTTTTTGCACGGTCTCGATCAGCTTGACGCCAAAGATCGGCGCGGGGGAGACGATGATTGCCGACGGGTGGTCCAGCAGCGCTTGTTGCAGTTCGCTCAAGGCTTCCCAGTCCAGCAGGCCGGACGGTTGCTTGAGGTTGAATTCGCTGCGCCAGCGGCGGGTGCGGGTGTCGAGCACCACCAGCGCGGGGGTGGTCGGCAGCACGTAATGCCACTGTTGGAAGGCCAGCAGCGTGTCGATCAGTTGATCCTGCGCACCCGCGTTCAGGTGGTTGTGCTGTGCCTGGGCGACAAGCGCCTGGGTCTGGTTGATCAGCGGGCCAAATACCTGCGGCTGGTTGCCCCAGCCTTGGCACAGCAGGTAAGCCAGCAGCGCGTTACCGATGATGCGTTTGGAGAACGGATGGCCGTAGGCGGTTTCTTCCCACTGCGCGCTGAGGTTCCAGTCGTCGGTGATGTCGTGATCGTCGAAGATCATCAGCGTGGACAGATGGGCAAACACCCGCGCGGCGCCGGGCAGGCCGTTGCGGAAGCGATCGATCTGCACCTGTTCGCGGGCATAACGCTGTTGCGCGTCGGCGCTCAGTTGCGGCGGCTGTGGCGCGATCAGCGTCCAGGGAGTGGGGGACCAGACCAACAAATACATGGCCATCACTTCGGCGAAGGTCACCAGATGATTGTCGGCGGTGCTGCTGGTGAAAATCGGCTTCTTCACGCCGCCGAAAAAACGCTCGCGCAAGGTCTCGTTGCTGTCCAGCGCGGGGAGCAGTTCGGCCCGCTGGTAATAACTGGCGTGATGCCCGTAGAGGCTGGTGCTGTCGTCCACCACGGCGCCTTCCAGGTATTCGTCGAACAGCCCCAGGCGCGCGATCAGCCCATGAATCGCCCGCAGCATCGGCCCGGCGACATCGTCGGCGTACACCTGGTCGCCGCTCATCATCAACAATGCCGGGCGTTGGGCCGCGGTCTGGGCGTCGGCCAGCAGGCGATCGACGCACAGCAAGCCTTCGTCCGCCGGGTGATGGGGCTTGCGGCAGGAGCCGTGGACCAGTTGATGAATACGGCTATGCAGCACGAAACTCGGCGATTGCGCGTCGCAATAGAGCAGGTGCGCTGCCCAGTGGGCGATGCCGCGCCCGTCGATCAGCAGGTCATAGCCGATCAGCGCGTCCTGGGGCAGGGCCTCGTCCAACGGGATGTCGATCAAGTGGATAAAGGCCTGGCGCCCCACCGGCACGATTTGGCACTGGCCTTGGTCCAGCACGATGTCGCGGCTCTGTTCGGCGACGTGCAGCCTGAGGGTCAAAGGCAGTTGCCGCGTCCCCACCAGCCACATTACCAGGCGCAGGGGTTCAAGGCGCCGCAGCAGCGGGCCGGCGAGGACGTCGGGCAGGGTGCCGGCGTGAGGCATAGGGTTGAAAGCTCCGCGCAGGATGATCACGAAGGTTAACCCGGCGGATGTCAGTATTGTGTTAAGGCCGGGCGGATCGAAAGGAGGAAGAGGCTGCAGGTCGGCAGCCTCTGGTCGGGCGCCTCAGATGATGTTTCCCCGACCCAGGCTGTCCAGCCCGCTCACGGCGCGGTCTTTTTTAGGCGACTGCTCGCCATTGACGTCAATGGCCGCTCCCTGAGGGGGCGTTTTTGAGGGGGAGTGGTGGTCTACCTGTGTGTTCAAGTAGGTCGGCAGAAACGAATTTTCGAAGTTCAGATGGCTGTAGAAAATATTCATCACGGTTTCCTCTGTAAGTTCGGTTCGCGGCGAACACTGTCGACGCGAACCGAACTTACAGCGGGTAAGAAGGCAGTCGCTATAAACCTATTGAGTCAAAACGAGACTACTCAGGAGTGGGAATCGTCATTCACCGTGGGCACCGTAAATCGAAGCCCACTGCCAGCCCGTCGTGACGTTGAGCAAAGCGATATCGCGAAGCTATCAATGCATCGACGCGCCCTGCCGGGTCAGTGCGGTTTGCACGCATTCGAGCAGATGTTCGGTGCTCCACGGCTTGGGCAGGAAGCGTACCGATCCCCCCAGCTGCGCCGCCAGCCCGGTGTTACCGGACGTCAGCAGCACCGGCACCGACGGCCAGCGATGGGCCACCACGCGACTCAGGTCATAGCCGTTGAGTAAACCAGGCATCTGGATATCACTCACAATCAGGTCCACCGGGTCATCGGCCCGCTCCAGGTAGATCATGCCTTCATCCGCCGAAGGAAACGAGGTGACATGTGCGCCGAAATCCTCCAACACGTCCACCATTAACGCGCGAATGATTTCGTCGTCTTCCAGCACTAAAATCGATGGCTGAGCCATGATCCTTACTCCACCATCAGGGTTCAGTAGGGTGGAGTGGGGCGGAGCGGATTAGGTTCGATCCGATATGCGCTGAGCGATGGATGGTCGTTTTGCGCGTCTAGGTTGCGCATTTGCCGGGTGCTGCTGCACGATACGGGCGCTTTTCCACCCACTCCCGGTCCGCTTGCTTGAGGCCGAATTGCGACGACGGGGTTACCGCCGCTGCCGCAGTTACTGGCTATGCGGTCTCGGCGGCCTGGTACTGGGGCTGATCACCGGCCTGTGCGGCCGCAAAGCAATTGTTGCCACCACGGTTGCGGTCGAGAGTGTGGTCCTCAGGCACCTGGCCCATCAACTCCACACATTGCGTGACATCGACCCGCTGGCCGTGGCCGCGATTGCCTCGATCGTCGAGGAGGAACAGCACCACCATGATCACTCTGCCGCGCAGATCGAGCGGGACGACCCGTGGTTCAGGGCGCTGGCGCCGGTGGTGACAGCGTGGACCGAAGCGGTGATCTGGATGGGCATGCGTTCCTGACAAACCGGCATAATTACCCGTATCACCCGATGTGGAGCCCTTATGAAATACCGCGCGTTACTGACCTTCGTCCTGATCCTCAACACCGGCGCAGCCTTCGCCGCCGGCGATGCCGAAGCGGGTGGCAAGCTCTTCGCCAAAACCTGCGGCGGCTGCCATAGCATCGGCGAGGGCGCGCGCGGCGGCTTTGGCCCCGAACTCAACGGCATCATCGGCAGGCCAGCCGGCACCACTCCCGACTATCAGTATTCAGATGCGATGAAAAACTCCGGGGTGGTCTGGACCCGGGAAAAACTCGCGGCCTATATCGAGGCGCCGAAGAAGGTGGTGAGCGGCACGCGCATGATCTTCTGGGGCATCAGCGATCAGGAAAAGATCGACAACATCCTGGCCTACCTGGCGACGTTTCAACCTGAGTGATCGCCTGACCCCATGTGGGAGTTGTCGAGCCCCGGCGAGGCTGCGATGGGATCACCGCGTGACACCTGCCAGACCGCAGCGCCTGCATCGCAGCCTCGCTGGGGCTCGACAACTCCCACATAAAACCTGCGTCGTTCTGAAGCCCTTACACCGATAAGGACATCCCCTCAAATGTGGGCGCGGTGCATCAGCCCCGCCCCAAATACCTGCAATACCAAACCACCCCACCCACAACCGCCCCCACAACAGTGACCCCGTTCCCCACCAACCAAATCCCAAAGTTCCGAGTCTGCTCCGCATCCCCCTCATAAAACGGCCCAAAGTACGCCGCCACCGCCATCACCACACCGTTAAACACCCCAACAGCGACGGCAACCACCAAAAACACGAACACGACCGCCTTGCATACCTTCATATAACCCTCCAAAACCATATTTCCCTGGAGTCGTGATAATCCGAGAACGTCCCTTCGATCGAGAACCCCAACTGAATTCGCGGGTAGCTCAGCCAATCCGTCAATCGCCGTCCATTCCATAAATCAATGTGGTCACCACTGCGATTGCCAAACGTCTCATTCCTCCTGCGCCAAAAATCTTTGAAGAAGATGATGCCTTGCTGCCCGACCAACATATCCTCAAAGTCTTCAGGCTTTACCTTCTTTACGGGCTGTATACCAGGGATATTGGCGCTGCTTAATGCCTTGGCCATTTCCTCTGCGGCCAGTACGTGACCTTCACTTTTGGGGTGCTGCCAACAATAGCGCACCCCCCTTAATCTGCTTAGGTCGGCACCAGATCTGCGCAATGCCACGCCTAGATTGATCGCGCATTGATCGCTGAAATTTTTCGCGCCGTTGGTTCGGCACGGGGCGGCGTCTCCGAAGATTTCCGGATGGTTTTTCCATAGCGTATAGAACGTCAGCATTCAGCATTTCCGTTGCGTTTTTTCGCGACCATAGCAAACGCTCTGCTGCTTAAGAGGGGGATCAGATAAAATCAGAACGGTCCTACTTGCCTGTCAGTTTTGATTGCAGGGTATAACTCACATGGCCCGTATCCATTGAATCAGCCGCGCATGCAGTAATAAGAGACCTTGGAACGCCAAGGTCTTTTTTTGCCCGCTGATCACGCCAGCAGGTGCTTGGAAATGATCCGCGAGATTTCAACAATCGAAGTCTTCCCCGTGAACTCGAATTTCACTTTCCCCAGCGACGAGAAGTAAATCTCCAACTCCGAATCCAGATCGAACGTCCCGGAGGTTTCCACCGAATACGCCACGATGTTTTTGTACGGCAGCGAGGTGAAGTCCTTCTTGCTGCCGGTAATCCCCTGCACGTTCACCGCGATGATGCGCTTGGTGGTGAAGACCACGCCGTCGCGCATGGCTTTGTAGGCATCGATCACTTCTTCGCCGTCCAGCAGCAGGGCGGCGACGCGTTCGGCGTATTCGTTGTTTTGTTTGAGTTTGAAGAAGCCTTTGTTGTTGAAGTCGATCATGTGCCTGTCCTGGGTGAGTGAGTCGGTAATCGTCAGCCGGTGTATGACGTTTTGCTCGTGGATCTGTATCTAACGCCCTGCTTTTCAACGCCCTACCATGGCGCCTGACACTGCAACGTCGGCGAAGGATTTCACGCCGGCAGAATAAAAATCCAGGAGCTAAACAATGCCCGATATGTCCAGCTTGCTTGCCTACGCGCTGATCTCACTCGGCATGGTGCTGACGCCCGGGCCGAACATGATTTACCTCATTTCCCGCTCGATTTGCCAGGGACGCATGGCCGGGATGATCTCCCTGGGCGGGGTGGCGTTGGGGTTTATCGTTTACATGCTGTGCGCGGCATTGGGTATCACCGCATTGGTGATGGCGGTTCCCTTGGCGTATGACGCGCTGCGGCTCGGCGGTGCGTTGTACCTGGTCTACCTGGCCTGGCAGGCGGTCAAGCCGGGTGGTCGTTCGCCTTTTCAGGTGCGGGACCTGCCCCTGGATAGCCCGCGCAAGCTGTTCATGATGGGCTTTGTGACCAACCTGCTGAATCCTAAAGTCGCGGTGATGTACCTGTCGTTGCTGCCTCAGTTCATCGACCCGAACGGCCACGGCAGTGTGCTGACGCAATCCCTGGTGCTGGGCTTTACGCAGATTTTCATCAGCGTGAGCGTCAACGCAATGATTGCCATGATGGCGGGTTCCATCGCGGTGTTTTTCGTCACCCGGCCCGGTTGGCAGGTGGTGCAGCGCTGGCTGATGGGCTCGGTGCTGATGGGCTTGGCCGTGCGGATGGCGGTTGAAGGGCGGCGCTAACCGGGCATGCGCTTTTGGCCGCGGCGGGCACGCTGATCAGCGATTCACAGGATGTCTTTCAAATAGTCCTTGAGGGTGGTTAGCGGCGTGGGCAGTGCGTCGAGTTGATGGACGTTTTGCACGTCAGTCGCCAACCGCCGCAACTCCCGCCCCAGCACCGTGTGGGCGCCGCCCAATGCCTCCAGCGCCTGCACCACGCATTCCTCGATCTTGCGTTGAATCGCAGCCAAATCCCGCTGCCGTACCAGTAACCCAAACACTTCCCGCTCGTACCCGTCCATCACCAGATCGTCACGCAAGACCGGGCTGCCGCCGTCGGTCTCGTACACCAGTTTCAGTGCGAAGAGCGCAACCGCTTCCAGCGTCAATTCCATGGTCTCGCTTCCTCGGGGTTTGGTGGGGAGGGCGATGATCACTGTTCTGCGCCGGAAAAAAAAGACCCACGCGTCAGCGCTCCAGGATCAGCTCCACGCGGCGGGCGCGTGCAAAACCTAGATCAAGCGATAGGTGGGATACCGACCCGAAGTGGCCGCCCGAGAGGGGCTGCTTTCGATTGTGCAGAACGGACACATTTCTATGGTTCCCCAAACCGGGAGAAATCGGCTAAAAGCAGTCCGTCAGATTCGACCAGTAAATCAGGGGCGATTCAGACCACAGTTAGAACGATTATGCTTCGGGCGCTTAAATATGGATTTCCAATCCTGTGCCGGCCGGCAAGCCTCCAGTGATTTATGTCCGCGTGGCTCATGACACTAACTGCATGGTCATTGCGCTATATACCTTCAGCCCCTGCAGATCGCTGGCCCTTGCCTGAGTGCAACCCAGTTTGGCCAGCCAACGGTGTGCAGGGTTCTTGTCCAACGCAACCGCGTGCAGCGCTACAGGTGTAAGGCCCAATCCAATCAGTACTTGAGGGCCTTGTTCACTGACCAACAGGAATTCGTCCGCGCCCACGCCAACTGCCCGGTCCAGCCCGGCATAGAGGTTGCGCTTCCAATCAGTGATGTGCGACTGCCAACGGGCAAAATTGCCTCCCCCTTTTTGGCGGTACTCGTCGCTCTGCAATACGGCAAGCGTGTCGACTGAATGCAGGGCCAGGTAGGCCGGGCAATTGCCGCTCAAGGCTTTGAACCGCTGCGAGGAGCTGAATCCGCTCACCGAGATCAGCGCTGGCAGTTTTTCCAGGCTGTAAAACGCATTCCACTCAGCTTCGCTCGCGGGGTCAGCGTAGTTGCATTCGACTGTATAAATCATCATGTCACTTCGTTGGTTGATGTTTAATCATGCTAGTGACACGGTAATGATCCATAAAACGACTTTTCGGCACTCTTCAGTGATTAAACATCAAGGTGGAGGCCTTGACTTGAACCAGGAATGCCCATGCGTCGAAAGCTCCCGAGTAACGCTGCCCTGATGGCCTTTGAAGCCGCAGCCCGGCATGGCAGTTTCGCCCGTGCCGCAGACGAGTTGGCCCTGACTGAAGGCGCCATCAGCCGGCAGATAGGCCGTCTGGAGGCGTTTCTGGGGGTCACGTTATTCGAGCGTGTTGGCAACCGCGTGCGGCTCTTGCCCAACGGTGAGCGCTACGCGGCCCAAGTGCGCGAACTACTCGACCGGCTCGACAGGGACAGCCAGTATTTGATGGGCCAGCCCAGCGACGGCGCCAGCCTGGATATCGCCGTCAGCCCAACCTTTGCCCTGCGCTGGCTAATTCCGCGGTTGGCCGGCTTTGGCCAGCAACACCCGAATATCTGCGTACACCTCTCGGAACGTATGGAGCCGTTCGTGCTCGCCGGCAGCGGTTTTGATGCCGCCATCCATTTTGAGCACCCGGCGTGGACGGGCATGCAGACGCACCGCCTGTTGAACGAAGTGTTAATTCCGGTTTGTCACCCTGGCCTGCTGAAGCCGGGCAAGCAGGCAACGGCTCTGGATTCACTGCCGCGATTACACCGACGACAGAACCCGGATGCCTGGCAGCGTTACGCCCAGCAAACCGGGATTGTCCTGAGCAACGCCGCGATGGGCGCGCGTTACGATTTGCATGCGATGCTGATCGAAGCCGCGTTGGCGGGGCTCGGCGTGGCACTCGTACCGCGCCTGTACGTGGAAGCCGAACTGGCGCAAGGCCGGCTGGTCGCGCCATGGCCACAAGAGAAGAATGTCGCCAAGGCCTTTTGCCTCGTGCTACCCGAACCGCTTGAACTGAGCCGCGCGCCCATCCAGGTATTTGCGCGTTGGCTGTTGGAGGAAGCGCAGGTGAAGTAGGGGATGCGGTGGGGCCTGTACCGGATTGGTTCAGACGCTGAGCGACTCAGAACTTCACATTGAAACCGGCATGCATCAGCGTGGTCGATGGCCACGCTGGGCATCAGGTCGAAATTCACGGTATCGCCGAACGCTTCATTGATCCGCACGCCATTGAGATAAACCGCCAGCCCCTGTGGGGTTCCTTATTCCTGGCGGGATAAATGCGTCAATGTCTGTTTGTAAAACCACGACCTATTAGTAGGGAGTTAAGACTTTTGGATGAGTTGAAGGGGCGTGCAATGTGTTTTTTTGATTTTGTGTAATAAGGAAGAGGGGGTTAGTTGGTTTAATACAGTAGTCGAGGTTTTATTTTTATGGGGGTGTAAATGCCGTTGCGGTCTACATTGATAGACGCCCGTCATCAGGCACAGAGTTTGGGACAGATTTGTGGGGCTCCCGTCGGGCCTTAACGTGCCATGACGTTGACGATTACATGCAGGATGAAGGCGGGTCCATAACAAGGCTGGCCCTGTTCATCTTCGATACGCCAGATCGACGTGAGTGTGCAGGTCTCCCTTGGGGCGCCGAACTCCACGCTGATACGTACCGGCTGGCCGGGCAGGGTGTCGGCGATGGGGATTTCGTTGTTCAGGCTGCGCAGGTGGGTGTCCATCACCACTTCCAAGGGAACGCCGGACGCGCTGCGGCGAGCGATTACGTATTCGCCGTCAACCCGTACCAATTTCCGACCGCGCCACGGGCGGGCGCCAAGGTTCTGGATCTCCCAGGTTTTCTGAAACGTCTCACCGGGCAGCACCACGGTCTGGTCTGGGGTGGTGACATCCGCGTTGAAGACAGCTATGTCGCTGGGGTCACGCAGGCCGGTGGCGCGATTAGTGGTTGCCATTGAACAGGCATCGCCCGGTGCGCCAGCCAGGTCGGCGAAGTAGCGGAATAACAGCAGCGGCGAAACCTGCAACGCCTTGGCCAGTTTGATCAGGGTGCGTACTGAGGGATCTTGTGAGGCTCCGCCGGTCAATCCGTAGAGGTAGGTTCGGGAAATGCCGGCTTCTTTGGCCAGGGCTGTCAGGGGCTTTCCCAGTTCTCGGCTGCGTCGCATAACCAAGGCTCGAAGCGTATCGCGTGTTCTGATGTTCATATTCGAGTGTTGATCTCCGGTCCTTGGTGATAGTCGTCACGTTGTTCGCCAAAAAGGACAACCTGCTCGCCGCTACGTATATCGAGCGATGCACACTTGCGACCTGCTAGCGACGTGGTGAAGGACATGGATAGGTCCCTTTTGGGTTGGCTACATCCAGTGTCGTGGTTTCTCGCATGCTTGCGAACCTTGTGTGTGTTGCATTCCTTTACAATCATCTTTGGATATAGCGATGACTCAAATAAAAACGTGCTGTGAATCCATTGTTCGATCAGGCTTCGGCATCCTGCAAATGTCTGATGCCATGCTGCAGGACTACAAAAAAAATTGTTGATGGATATTCAGCAATCTCTCAGGCCACTAAAGATTCATTTTCCTTTGTTCAAACGCTGCTATATTTTTCCCGCTCGCAACCATCAATTTAAACAGTACCATAAACGTCCGCACACCAAGTTCGGTAATCAACCGATTCAACTTCTCTAATATTCTCGCGGGTTCGAACATCCCATGTTTCTAAACTTCAACGCTCTTTACCTCGAAGGCTTGCTTTTGGGCATGGGGCTGTTCGCCGCGCCTGGTCCGAAAGACACCTTGGTCATCCGCCAAGGTGTGGGCCGGGGTCCGATCTGGGCCGTGGTTGCTATATGCGTACTCGCCGATGTCCTACTGATCGCTGTTGGCGTCGCAGGGTTGGGTTCATTGCTGGAAAGTCGGCCGGGTGTGGTGGCGCTGTTGCTGCTGTCCGGTGCGGCATATTTGCTTTGGTTTGGCGGTCAGCGCTTGCTGGCCTGCCTACGTAACCAGTCCATGCCCAACACGCAAGGCGGTCACTCGCAACGAGGCTTGCTGCGCACAGCACTGGTGCTCGGGTTTGCCAATCCTTACGCCTGGCTTGATACCGTCGTGCTGATCGGCTCGATCGGCGCAGCCAAACCCACCGGCCAACAAGCGCTGTTCGCGAGCGGCGCGATGACTGCGTCGTTGGTGTGGTTTGTGATACTGGCGCTGGGATGTCAGCGTTTGACGCGGCTGTTCCAGGCGCCAGTGGTGTGGCGCGGGTTGGATGCGGGTGTGGCGGTGTTGATGGTGTACCTGGCCGGGATGTTGATCACTGATTCAGTGGGTGTCTTTCAGCAGGTAATCGGGGTCAGACTCTGAAGAGTCCAAAGGGCTGCGAACGCCTCAATGTCGTCTTTCACCAAGTCGGCTTGGACGTATCGCGCTGGAGAAAGAGTAATCTGCCGGTTGCGATAGGCCGAAGTCGGCCAGAAGCGGACGCTTAGAGTGCAAAAAATAAATCTGTCCCCCCTTTTATTGCAAGCAGACACTGGAACAGTCCATGACAGCAGGACGGCTCATTAGGCTGCACGCGCCCGTAGCGAATGGTCAGGTGTTTTCTGCTTCTGACAGGGCCTTGGCCACTACGGCAGGTAAGCTTCCGGGCGCCCTTATACGCATTTGCTTGTTCAAATTAAAACGACCGAACACAACCGTGATGTCAGAAACCGAGACGTCAAACTCTCGGGCGAGAAACTTAACCATGTGGTCCGTCGCCCTGCCTGCTACGGGTGCGGCGGTGACGCTGATCTTGAGTTGACTTCCTTTCGCCTTGCCGATGGCATCCTTTTTGGCGCTCGGAGTTCCAAGTATGTTCAGAACTAAAGTCTCTCCATCCCACCCACAAAACGAGGACATCTCAAAGCCACGGCCGGATGATTTCTTTTTGGTAATCGCTTTTGCTTTCTTCACATGGATCCTGCGTAGGTCGGATAAAAATGCCTAACTAAGGTAATCGGGGTCACTCCCCGATTGTTCTGTCGGCTAAGGTCGCAATAAACGGCGCTTGGTTGCGCCGACCCGGAGGAATTGCGCGACGCGAAAACGCCCAAACGCCCGGTTGATTGTGTAGTTGGTTGGCGTTTTTTTCAAATGCCGACCCTAACCGCCGCTCACCTTCGATGCCCATTCATGGACGGGCTTTAAGCGATCAATCGCAGCGGACAACGCTTCGATCGAGTCGCTCAATGGGTCAATTGGAGTCCAAATAGTCAGGTGAGGCGAAACCAACATAAACGTCGAATTCGCGTCTGCCCCATCCTTTCTCAGCACGGTCACAGCTTGGCGGGCTCGGCCATGGTAGCTCCGGTCTTTGTTGAGGCAGCCGATGGCTTCGGTGAGTATTGAACGCCATAACCCATCGGTGATTTCGGAGAGACGAAACTCGCGTCCACCTAAAGTGTCCTCCAGGATTTTCGGTCTTGAACTTAGCTGCCACGCGTCTCTCGCGAAACGCAGGGTGATGTCCTGAGGATCGAGTATATCTGGCACAAGTCGTAGTAACGCAGGGATTTCCAGTTCGGATTTTATCAGCGTTGCAATCGGCCAGCCGCTGTATTGCAAGCCCTCGAGATTGACTCCCACGCGCGCTTTCCCATCGTTCGGGTATATCGCGAGGTTCCATTGAACTCCTTCGTGTCCATCACTAATTCCAAAGGAGGGTTTGTTTAATTGGCCGAATGGTCGTCCTTTAATACCCAGCAATTCGGTGAATCCGTGTAATAGATGGGCGTATAGGGTGTTCCTGCTGGAGCGCGTAGACTGTTTGCGGGGAGGAGCACCCGCTTTTGATACATCGATGTTTTCTTTTTGCGCTTCCATGATGGTTACTGCACTTACGTCCGATACCGACGCGAGTATGGATTGAACCGCAAGAATTGCATCGTCCGGGTGAAGATTGAAGAACTCACGCCTTCTCTGTCGGAGTGGCAGGAGCTTTGTATGAACCAGCGACTCAAACTTCTGGCAGTCGTTCACTGCAATCTGATGGGTTACCTCCCAAAGAAAATCACCCGTCGAGCTCTGATTTATTTCTGCACAGCGAACAGCAGGATCTCTAGCGGTTCTTCCGATCTTGCACACCGGAAGTTCGATGTCTTTAACCCCGAGGATATATACATATCCTCTCTCAGGGGCAGGATAGTTTTCCATAATGGTTTACCTGCAGTTGTATAGGAAACTAGCTCCTTAAGTCACCGGTCGGAATGGCTTGCAAACAGCACTTGCCACTTACCACCTGGCGTGAAGGTAACTCGACTCGAAAATATCAATTTAGCACGCGGAGTCGCCTACAGGCCGAATGATTGAGTTAAGGCCGAGGCTCGATCGACCGCTCCGGGGCGGATAGCGACGGTTTAGAGTCGACTGTCGTTATAAATAGTCAGACTTTCGTCTGTTCCGCCGTCTTAAAGGCATCGTCGACCTCGACTCCGAGGTATCTGACAGTGCTTTCAACTTCGTATGACTTAGGGTAATTATAGTCAAACTCTGAAAAATCAAAAAGGGCTGAAATGCCTCAATGTCGTCGCTCACCAAGTAGACTTGGGCGCGTCACGCTGGAGAAAGAATAATATGGGAGTTCAACGACCGCGATGGCACTCTCAACAGTCTCTAAGTTCATAGAAACGGTTTAGCTTGGCCCTGTTGCCATCTTGGCGCTTATGGGATCGTACCTATGAACGGCAGTCAGTGAAGGCGAACCTTTTATTCGGCTTATGATCAAGTATGAATAAACGTCGTTTCAATTAGGAGGTCCTGATGGCCACTGCACATGTTTTCATCGCCGTCAGCCTGGACGGCTTCATCGCCCGGCCAGATGGCGACATTGATTGGCTTTTGCAGCGTGATGATCCAACTGAAGATCATGGCTACTGCGCCTTCATTGCCGACAAGGATGTGATCGTGATGGGGCGAGGCAGCTATGAGAAGGTGCTGACCTTCGACACATGGTTCTACGACCGGCCCGTCGTGGTGCTGTCTGAACAACTGGCCGCTACGCCGGTGCCCGAGGCGTTGAAGGGCAAGCTGCGCTTCTCAAACCTCGCACCAGGGGACCTGATGGCCGAACTGGATGGGCAAGGCGTGCATCGTGTCTATGTCGATGGCGGGCAGTTGGTGCAATCCTTCCTGCGCGATGGGTTAGTCGCCGATATGGTGATTACCACTGTTCCCGTACTGATCGGATCGGGAAGGCGATTGTTTGGGGCCCTTCAGCAGGACATTGACTTGGAACTAGTATCCAGCTGCAGCTTTGCTTCGGGGTTGGTGCAGTCTACCTATCGGTTGACGGTATGACCGGTTCGCGAGGATGTTCGATCTAGAGCAATGAGGGGAGAGGGGGGATTTATTTGCCGAGGCCGATTCTCGTGAACGTTGCCTTTTCTTCTGGCTGGCAGTCAGTTAGTGGTCGACTTCTGCCGGATATGACAGGCAGAAATCGGCCAGAAGCGAGCATTGGGTGGCACATGGCGATATATTCCGGGCATAGCAATCCACCTTCATTCACGATACTCGCTAAAGACAATGGTCAGGAAAGACATGAACTTCACCGACGAATTAGTAGCCGCCTTCCCGGCAAGCAATCCGGTACCTCCAGTATTACGACAGACCATGGAATTCCTGGAAGCACTAGGCTGCGTCCGTCACTATCGGACCGGGGGCCGCTACATGACTTTGCATCCCGAACCTGAATACAACAACAGCGCTATCACCGCCTTTCACGTTCCGGACTCCGCCGATACTGCTCGATGGACGGCCTGCGAAGATCCCAGAGTAAACGAGCGGCTATCAATATTCCTCAGGACTGGTGGCGATGGATCGTGGGCAGGGTTATGGCTGGACGACCACGATCAGCAGCGAATCGTCCATCTTGGCTCAGGCTCGGGATCAGACATGCTCTGCGTCTTGACCAATAGTACGCAAGACCTGATTCGCTTACTGGCCATCGGTTACAACGAGCACTGCTGGCCAGAGGAGTTTACGAGAACACCGGCCGAACTGCGGGAGCAGCAATACGCAGATGATGACTACCCCGCACCACCTAGGGCATTGCGGGCGTACGTGGAACGCACGCTTGGCCTCAGCGTCCCGGCGCGCGCATCAGATCTCATCTCAAGCACAACAAGCATGGACGCGCATGAATCCAGTGATCCTTTCTGGAACTGGCTCAAACAGGTAAGAAATGATTGAAAGGTCCCGTCACTATCTCGACCACCAGAAGGTCAGAGAATCGCAGGATTTTTCATCAAGCCTTGGATTAATTGGCCGCTCGCAACGGGCGTAGACCAGCAAAAAATCGACGTTAGACACGTAATCGCGAGCTGCCTAATCCAAGCTTCGAAGCCACGATAGGGGAAAGATATGGCAGGAGGGAACATCATCTGCGGCACCTTCCAAAGTGCTGACAAATCCGGATCAGCCTTGGAGGTTGTGTTAGAGGCACTCCCGTTGCAGGCTCACGAACTGGTCGAAAATGTTAAACAGCAACTCGATACAGCAGAATTTGTCCTCATAGAGGTTGAACAAGCGAAAAGCTTGCTTCCATTCTTACAGGTCTACCAGGCTCAATTGATCGCTGAGATCGGGCACGATGATTGGGCTCGCGCAACGCAGGAGGAAGAGTCTTCGCTTGAACCTGTCGCGGCAAAGTGGGGATCAGGTAAGGGATGGAGGCTTTACTGTGTGCGAGATCTCGTAGGGGCCTGTGAAAATTCGTTGGTAGAGATGGAACCAGTCTGCATCACGTTTAGTTAACTGCTTCCAGCTCGTTTTCACACAACCTGGGTCGATAGCAGCCCTTTGCCAAAGGCAGCCATCGACCAACAGCACCCCCTGGGCTCCTTCCGCGTTGCGGGTTCAACAAAGGCGAAACCGCTCCGCGAAGACACCCAGGGGTAAAGCATGGCCCTTCGGCCGATGCTTACAGACCGACCGCTATCGGCCAAAAGCCGCCTGTCGATTGCCTTGACGCTGAAACCATGGACTCTCAATCTGTTATCGAACCCAACGCACTGTAAAGCTCTTGTCGAGCGAGAGGAAAATCCTCAAGCCTTGTCCTGGCTTCCAGCGTTGCGCGTGCTTTGGCAACAGACGCGGGCCCCAGGATACCAATGGCGCGTATGGCAGCCCAACGAGTGAAATGGTTCTCGGGATCTGAAACCAGCAAAAGTATTTTTTCAAAGTCTGCATCATCGGACGCATGCTCTGCCAGCAATCTGGCAATACCAAAGATATCAATTGGGTATGCAACCTGGTGCACGCCCAGATACATCGCCCTATCGATCAATTCGTCAAATGAAGAGTCCATGGTGTCTCGTAAGGTAGTCGGGGTTTCCACGTAGCTGAGCCAAGACAAGACTTTGTCAGAACTCATTAAACGTGCAGGGTGCAGCCGTCAGGTTACACGACCGTTTAGCCGAGGGCTGATAAACAGTTGTGGATTTTTGTCGGTGTCGGAAGCCGCTTTTGAGTCGATTCTGCCTGTCGTCTATGACAGAAAACAGCTATGATGCGGACGACGGTAGTAGGCTACATCAAAGTGCTGCCAGAGTTACTTACAGGCTGATTAAGCACTGAGGTCTATGGAAGCGACTCCACTATAATTTATTTATAAATGAACTGATACCCAACAATATAAGAGCCTATCTTATTGGAGTGTGCAGTCACCAAAACGACATCCATGCCTTTTTTCCTTCGTTCGTTGAACTCCAACTCAGTGGTGCACAGCTCAATCCAGCGCTCAGTATTTAAATCCTTAAACCGCAAGCCCGCCTCACACCGGCCAGACCTTCCAAAGGAAGGTCCCGGAATATGTAGCTCATAAGCTGATTCATAATGAACAATCTCGCCAGGCAACAGATAAGTAAAAAAAACCTTATAACTATTTAAAGATAATACAAGACCCAGACAAACGCCCCCCACAAAAGAGTCGGCAACTCGCTTCAAATCTCTTCCGTCAGGGCGATAGTAAATTGCTCGTCCGGCAAAAACGAGTCCAACCAAACAGCCAACGACTATATAGGTGGTCCACTCAGGAATCGACGCCATTAAAACGATTCGAGTCCCAATGCGACTAGCCCAAAGCATATAAATAATCCAGCCCACCACCAAAATCAGGCACGTCGCCGCCCAGAAAGCTTTTTTCTTTGGCTCGTTTTCAAATGAAGGATATTCCATTCCCTGAATGCTCTATTTTTTATTTCCAACATGAGTCGAAGGCAGCGCAGCTCAACAGCCACAGGCTTCTCACGACGCCCCTCAAGATATTCACGGCTTTCGCCGAGGTGTGCAATAGCACCGAGACCAGAGTGCCGGCGTGCGCGCCCGGAACGACGCCAGGGTGATTGAGAGCGTGCCGACCATCAGGCACTCATCTGAATAGCCCCCACTCTAGTGGACACTTTAGATTTCTGCTTTTGGACAACCTCTGCCTGTCGCCGCGGACGACAGTCGACCGATCGGATTAGACTACACCGGGGTCCTGTCAGAGATTATTTCCATGCTGATTAAATGCCAAAGGTGCGGTCAAGGTGACGTTCGAGCAATGCGGGTCTGCTCTACACAACTTTTACTGTGGGTGTGCGACGAGTGTGAAGCAACGTGGGCGAGCCAGATTGAGGTGAATGTCTGCAATTTTGAAGACTTCGGGACATTAATGGCCGGCATGGGACGCAAAGGTTTATGGTCAGAATTAGAGCCACAGTGATAATTTCGTCATCAACTACTGTCTATCAAAGGCCCCTTTTGGCCGTTTTTTGCCCGTCGCGCAGAACGGCAACCGACCCTAAGCTGTCCTTCGCGACCGGCAAAAAACGACCCGTTGCGGACGTTCAGAAACCTTTCGACTAAGTACTTACGATCACAACGGCACAACCAGTTATCGTTCTAGCGCCTGCTTCAAGCCGAACGCTTAGACCAGATCAACAGCCCTGACCTCTATAGCTCGTTGAGGGACAAAGCTGGCACCCTGTACTGTGCAGGATCTGAGTCAACGTACAAGGAGGTGCTTCTAACTCTCATGACCCCTCGGTTGCCCGCTCGGGCAGCCGTTCTACAAGCCCCTCGCGGTAGCCCTGCGCTACGGTAACGATACTTAGTCGTCAGTCGATTAGACGCTAGACTCCCCGAGCAAGTTGAAAACGTTTGCGAATACAAAATTAAGAATAGAGTTTTGATTCGAAAACAATGGGCAGCAGTTATAGATCATGCTACTTGGCGAATGCACGGCTGCCCAAATAAGTATCAAACTCAGTCATTCGGCATGCGCAAACTTTTTCTATGAACGGACGCAGGGGAAGTAATGCTATGACTGACAACGACATCCGCTATTTTGGTCGCGACCTTATAGAACTCATTGACGTTAAATCCGCCAGAGACGTTTTATTATCCAGCGACATGTTCAAACACTCTCCGCGCATGAGTCGCCTGCTCAACTATCTTGTTGAACAGGCCATCGTCGAGTCGGTGCGCGACACCAGCGAATACGCCATCGGCATCAGCGTATTTGACCGCGACCCATGTTCGTACAGCACGGGCGAAGACCCGGTCGTTCGGGTACAGGTGGGGCGCTTGCGGGCAAAGCTGAGGAATTACTACGCAACATTCGGGCGTAACGCCAAGGTCAGGATCGTGATTCCCCTGGGTTGCTACATGCCCACCTTCCAGCGCCAGTCAGCAAACGCCACCGGGGTTGCGCCCAGCCATGCGTTTTGTATCTGCCCGTTCAAATGCCTGTCTTCACAAACGAGGTGGGAATGCTTTACCGAAGGGCTGCATGAGGAATTGACCCACCACCTGTACAAAAAGCTCGACAGGAAAATCATCGTCGAGTCCGCAGCTACTTGTGCAGGCATTCACCCTGCGCAATCACTCGACAGTGTGCCCTGCAACGGCATCGGTCACCGTCTGGAGGGCAGTGTCCACGTGGACGCGGAACGGATCAGAACGTCAGTACGCCTGATTGATGTAACAACAGGCTATGTGGCCTGGTCGGAACAGTTCAATCGCGCGGCGTATACGGCCATTGCACATCAACAAGAACTGGCGTCGTCTATTTGTTATGCACTACAAGGCTTCCTGGCAATGCATGCGAGTATTCTTTCGGAGCACTCAGCCCATAACAGCGGCACGGCGTTACTGTAACGATACTTATAAAAACATCGCGTTATTCATACGCTCCCCTTCGAACCACTGGAATGCGCTAACCACTGATTAGCCTCCCGGCGATTCAAATAGCCAGTCGCGCGGAATGAACGACTGACAAACTTTAATGTGTTAGGGATTAACAGGTGAAAAAATGACTACGTACACTATTGAGTTCAACTTTGAAAATTCCGAACAACAGGCCGTGCTCGCGGCTTTACAGGCGCAGGGTTATAATCTGCTGGCTTATAAAGGCGCCGTTGGCCCCAACCAGCTAACCACTGGCGTACCGACCTGGTTTTCGGTCCCTTACGGCGACCAGTTCGGCATCGTCGACATTTATTACAAACCTAAATACAAGTTGTACGTCAGCACCCAGGCCGATATCGCTGCCAATACAACGATTCTCATGAAATCCCTGTCCCGGCCCCTCGAACTTGGCATTGCGCAAACATTCAACTCTGACGGCACCTTCGTTTCAGGCGGGGTCAGCAATGTTCCCGCTGATAGCCTGGGGCTGTTCAATAATCGGCCTGCGGGTACGCCACCGCTGACAGTGGGCCTTGCCGGCCTTGTCACTACCCCTTCAGGAGGCGAACAGTACTTGCCGTTCTGCGCATTTACCTTGAACCCACAGGGTTCAATCATGATGAAGCCGCTGGAAACCATTTTGCTGGTTGCAGCGCAACAGAGCCTGGAGTCAGGTAATGTCCAAGCCAGCGTTTCGGCGCCTGGGTGCACCTTCTCGTTCTCCGCGAGCGTGGGCAAATATGACATGCAAGTGCTGCCCAGCACCTTTGCCATTACCAACCTGAAAGGTAAACCTTCGGTTTCCCCCGTAAGTTCCGGCTCGACCATTGGCACCATCGTCAACTCGGCCAAGTGACCGGATTTTAAATAGGTGCACTACACCCGTGTCCGTCCTGGCGGAAACGGGTGTTTTTCTATCTGGCGGGAGGTGCCTGTGTGTGAATACAGACCGTACGTACTGTTGTGTGCCTGCTTGATAACAGGCCTGTTGACTCAGGTTTGCCACGCGGCGCCGTTGCGGCTGACGCTTTATCTGAACATTGAAGCCCGGCAATTTTTGAATGCCACTAACCAGTCCATTGTCATCGTTGTACCCGACCCCTCGTCTGAAGGAGACAACAGCGTAGTGGCTATTAATTTACCGCCGCCTATCACGGACTCGATGGTGGTGGTCATTGAACCGAAGACCAGCATTTATGTTGCCCACGGTGTCGTCAGCTCCGCACAGGCTTTTAAAATCGGGGTGTCCAGCCCTGTCTTGTATGGCAACGCGTACAGCTTCAACGGTTATAAAATTAACGGAAACGGCAAAGGCAAGGACGGCAGCGTGGGTATCTACTACGACGCACCCCCTAACGCGAAACCGCTGATCACGGGGCAGGCGTTATTTATCTATGACAGTGACACAGGAAAGCCTGCTTCACCGTCGCCGATCAATGGCTTCACCCTCAACCCCTTTCAATCTCGCTATATCTCGCAGCCGGCCGCCGTTATATGGGCGCTGATCGGCAGCAATATCAGCAGCGGCAGCGTATTGCCTAACAGCGTGCTCAAGTCTGTATCGCCGTATCTGTCCTATGCCAACGCATCGACACAAGGGCGTTCGTCCTTTCAAATCAGTCGTTACCTCGAAGTACCCTTCAATGAACAGAACCAGGCCAGTATTCATTTTGACTTATCCCTTAACGCCTTCGAATGTGGGCCCTACCCGAAGTAGCGCTACGGTAACGATACTTACCCAGGTTGTGCCACTAACGTGCTACTGCGTCAGAAAAATGGGTCGATTCTGGAACAAATGCAGTGACAAGTAATTCTTGCAGTGTGGGACGAATTTGCGGTGACGTCCATTTCTGCTGGTTTTGGAGAGAGCCAGACTGAAGCCTATGAAAAAACGTTTATCAACGACTTAGCTCAAGCTGACAAACGCTCCAATAGACTGATTTTTAACTACAGAGAGCATGGTGTTGGCGCCGACGCCGAATTGCCCTAGTTGCCGATATATCTCTGACCCGGTCAGACTCCTCGCGAGCCACTACCTTTGCTAGATTTGTGTTGATTTAAAGGTGGGTCAGTCTCACGTCAGCTCGCGGGTCAATTCTGCATTGGCGTTAACACATATGGGCGGTCTGTCGCGTAATTTCAGAGTCGTCTTTAGTGTTTCATTACTATTGGTCTTGCTTATTTTTCACAAATTAGCGTGGTTTAAGATTGGAGCTTTTTAGGGTGATCTTACGAAAATTATCTAGTGGTTTATCTGTGATGAAAATATTAATGCACCTCTGGCTCGTAGCCACCGAGTCACCCATTGCTACGCTTATTTTTAGTGGGTAACAGCCGAGCTGTTACACGGTGTATCTGTAACGTTACTTACCAGAAGCAGGGGAGTTCGCGAATCTCAAATGGTCGCAGCCAATGACGGCAACGACGGTCAGCCGCGGTAGTGATTGCAGGACATTGCGATCCAAGCCAGCGGAGGCCTTATCACTTGGAGATTTCTAGAATGTCTGATGATCTGATTTGTCTCGACTTAAGCCCTAAGGAATGGACATGAAAAGTAAAAATCTGATTGTGCTGTTTTGTGCCGGTTCGCTGTTCAGCACGCTGGCGACTGCGGATGTTAACGTGTTCCGAGCGATCGATAGAAAAAACGCCACTTATGCGAAGGTAGCAGATGCGCAATGGAGGATTGACGAGGATGGTCTGTCCACATTTGAAGCAGCAAACTTCATTGTGCCCGGAAAGCCTTGCAAGGTCCGGTTCACTGTCGTTGGGGTCAACCCGCCGTTCAATCAGGGCGACCAGGGTCCGATCCACAATATGGCCGGATATATTGGCGTTTACTCTCCTCAGCACGGAGGGCTGGGGCATTGGAGCATTACCAAGGACCCCGCGCCGGCTGTCCCGGCTGAAATCACGAACTTTGTGATTGCAAACAATGCGGCGGAGGTAAATGTCGGCTATACCGGAGGCAGTCCTTCTCAATGCCTCACTCCGGCACAGCCAAATTAGTACTGCCAGAGCGCAATTGATATTGTGATGACTGATTAGAACTACAGTCAATTGAGAAGAGGTGTCTGGTTAGCACCTCTTCTTTTTTTAGGAGAGTCTTATGGCTGTTCTGCATTATTGTTATTCATTCACAAGCGATGTCCTCAAAAAAGATCTCGCTGGAACCCCAGATGAAGTCATTGCTCGGTTGCACCAAAAATCAGCTGAGGCGTGCAGAAAGCCGTCCCATGTGATGGCGGAGGCTTTAGAGGCAGTGCGTTTTAGCCCTTCTTGGCTTACCGATGAGGAAGAGAGTGATCGCCCGGCAAAGCAATTGCTGGTATGCCTACTTGGGCATTGTCATCCAGTACTCTCGCTAGGTCGAAGCGGTGAGCTTCCGTATCATTTGATTCTGAAGGCTCTACTGACGGATGCGGGGTGGAGTAACGAGCGAATCACTGACCTTATTCGTGGAAAGCCAGCAACAATCTTGTTTTCTATGGCGGAGAGAAAAGATTTGGAAGCGATATTCACTGGCCTCACTGATATCGTAGGTATTCTCGGTCCCGATGAATGCGCCAAGCTGACCATGGAGTTGAATTCAACTCGCGATTATTTCTTCATCGATCATGCGCGTCACGAAGAAGTTCTCGGCGGCATTGTTCCGAATTGGTCAGGTCAAGGGGCTGTGCTGGCGAAGTCTGCATGGTCAAGGGCGGTTGACATGCTGAGCAGTCGAGCCTCCGAGCGTGACGCGCTGATTTTGATACTGGATTGATTGTTTAGGTCAGCGGTAAAACCCGACGGGCGGCCAGACAGATAGAAGCAGCGACCTCCTGCTGCCACTCCATGGTCTGGGGGCCTGTTTCTCATCAAACTGGTCCACCCATAACAAACGTCCGCTTTGGCAGCTTGTAAGCTTGGCCTTCAGCCTCAGCTTGCAATCATGGAAGCGAAACCGAGCTGTAATCAGGTAGTCCAGAGCGTTGTGGTTAACGGTTTCAACCGGCACCACGAGCACGAACGTGGTCGAAAAGTTTTGGTATGCCTGGTATGCCAACAGACGTGTAACAGAACTGTCTTGACCTCTGCCTTTTTTTATCGCAGATCTGCTCATCCAACCGATTGGACAGATAGCTGAAAATTTTCTCAAGTCACCAAGGCCTTTGTGATTGGTGGGAAGCCTATTGTGCGATTGGGCACGGTAAAGTCGTATGCGAACGGCAGCAGTGGGTCGATTTCAGCCGGTCGCCACTGGCTGAAATCGGCCAGAAGCAGACATTCAAACCGCTAGCCAAATACACTGTCGAGAAGATCGCACTCAAAAATTTTGGTGCAAGTGTGCAGCCATGGAAAAGGGAGGATTCATGAGTCTTGATCTGTGCTTGGAAGCTGATAGTACGCTCACAATTTCGACGCTGAGAAAAGCACTTGCGAATGCTGGTGCTTGGGAAATAGAGAAAACGCAGCGGCCAGCGCAGTTCAAGATTACTGAACAAACACAGTCCATCTATCCACTCGCCAATACGCTCGTATCGTCAAAGGCTGGGTGAAGGCCGTTGGCCTTGATCCAGCCATGTATGGCACTCATGAGATGAGACGTACGAAGGCATCACTGATCTATCGCAGAACGAATAACCTGCAGGCGGTTCAACTGCTGCTCGACCTGTACGAAGACCTGAACGGCAAACACCGCGACATCGCCCTGGCGATCCATCAACTGAGCGAACTGGGCGTACTCCTCACCGCCAAATTGCTCGATCGTGAAACGCCTTGCCCTGGCCAACCCGCCCAACAAGCCGTCTCAGGCCACCTGCAACGGCTTGCCGCGATCAATTGACCCCAGGCCAGCTCTCCACATATTCAATAGTGAAGTCCGGATAGGAATCGACGATCTGGATCTTGTAGTCGGGGTAGCTGTCGACGGTTTGCCATTTGCCAACAGAGTCCGGCCAGGAAACCACCTTCTTTACCTTAAGGTCGGGGTACTGATTCACCACTTTCACCTTGTAGTCGGGATAGCTGTTCACGAACTGGATCTTGCCGTAAATCTTCGACACATCGACCGTCGTACCGGCGTGAGCGCAAAAAGTGCAGGTCAACAGCAAGGAAGCGAGGGCAGCTTTGAACATGAGCATTTCATCCTAAAAAATCGAAGCGTCCAGTCTATCGATATCCACGCGGGCCGTTTCAACTCACCTGCCCGATTGCTGGCGGCGTCATCATACGGCACATACAACGGCTCGGCGATCTGGCTTGTGATGGCTTTGGTCAACCCCCTCAGCCTTGCCGAACGCGCGATTGAGCTCAAGCGCCATCGATGGCGTCGAGCTGCTTGGCAGCGTGAAGGCCCACGCCTTATCGCTCTAAAGTGATCACTGTAGTCCGCTATCCAAATCTAGCGGTTCGGAATTCTATTTCGCGGGAAGAAAGTGACCAGCTACTCGTTTTATACTTGGCCGGTTCAGGCTTGCTCATGCAGTCATTTCACCAGCCAGCCCATAAAGTGAGAGAAGCTGAATTCAACTCAAATCTGTCACCTTGATTGAGCGCCCATAGCTTTCCAACAAGGCTGTCATCAAGTACCACCTCTTCAGCTGTCTCGATCAGATGCCGTGTATGCAGTTTTTTTGAAGCCTAACGCTTCTGACCATGGATCAACCTACCAATAAATAGTCCGAAGATCGGCATGATAATACTGGAACGCGGAGATGACCGCTCTGGGGCTATTTCAGCCGGTTCCGACAGGCAGCTATTGGCCGAATGCGGCCTATTCCGAATCCCCGCTCTCGCCCCATAGCTGCTGGTGGTGATCGCCCGCTTTAGACCGTAAACCATTTCGAGTGAAGAGAATTAACTCGTCTGATTTTCACCTGTGCAACTAGATCAAGGAGGGATTTTAACGAATGCGTCGTTAGGGATATGGGCTCTTATCGCTTGCTCGATTTTGCGTTATGCCATGCAGCTGCATGGCATAACGATAGTGGCTGGTGAATGCGATGCGCTCACGCCCCTAAACGATGCGGCACGCGGGAATTGCGTTACAGCGCTCGCACTGGAATGCAGATGTCGCAACTAAACTCACCGGTGTGGGGGTCAAGTGCCGTGGTCGCAGAAAACATCTCGAAGCAAGGCCTATCGTCGCATTGTAGTCCGCTGGACGGCATCCATTCACGCGTCAGCCACATCCAGGCGTTACCTAAAACCTCAGCTTTCCCTTTGAAACTCGCTACGGCATAACGGCCGCCCGGCAGAGTTAGAATATCTACCTGGCCGCTAGCAACAAAATGAGCGGGTACTTCGACGCACGCGTCGTAGCGGCACTTGTTGGCTGGAGTGAGAGACGGGTCGTCATGACCTATGCCATAACACGTTTCATCACTGAGGCCATTTGAGTGCATCCACGGCGCAATGGTGCCGCGCCAAAATTCGCCGATGGCGGGCCCATATGGTCCGATCAAACGTTGATACGCGACGCGTGCTTTTGGTAAATCAACGATACGTACATCCATGGCACAAGTTTCCGTTAGCCGATAAGAGACGTCAGATTCACCGAGCGCGGGCTCGCCTTCCTGATGGATATTGCTGAAGACCTGATCAGGATTGCTCTCTTGGTTGCCTGGTTGCTGTACGATCGCGGACGCCTGCATTTTCAGCCGCTGAAGAGTCGTGGAGCGCCAGGTCGATGGCGTGCAGCCGAACTTGAGTTTGAAGGCTCGCGCAAACGCTTCACCCGAATGGAAGCCGGTGGCCAACGCTGTTTCAAGTACTGTTTCATGGCTACCACAGGACAGCCGGAAGGCCGCCTTCTCGAGCCGTCGACGCTGTGCATAGCTGCCAAGCGTTTCGCCCATCCATGCGGCGAAAATTCGATGAAAATGGAAGCGCGAGAAATTGGCGATGTCGGCTAACTGCGCGCCATCTAACGGCTGATCGAGGTGAGCATCGATGTAGTTGAGTACACGATTTATCCGTCGCGCGTACTCAGCGCGGGATACTTGCGCAGAAGGCTTGGTCGTCATGTTAGCTATTCTAAAAATCACCGTTCATGTGGCTGTTGAGCCGTTGAGTTCCTGCGATAACCGCAGCGCGTTCTTCGTTTCTTTCTCGGCAGCCTGCAGCTCCAGCGTAGGCCAATCTGTAGCAAAGGTATCGAGTTTGAACTGTTGGCAGAGCGCTTAAAGCGTCATGTCAATCCACGCAGACAGCACAGGACCAGGCACTTCGACGGTCATCGGGTTTTTGAAATAACGCCACCCATGTATTGATTTAAATCGCGAAAATCCTTAACGCTCCATGAGTGCGGCGATAGCTTTACTCCATTCTCTCGCAAGGTTCTTGGAATTAAGTCGCCATTTGGGCGAAGTATTATCGAAGACACAATCACGCCCGGATAATCATTTAATCGTTTTTTGAAAGCGAGCGTTGTTAGATCAGGCGTCGGCGGATTACTTTTTTTAGCCAGCGGTCCTGTTGCTTTGAGATCCATTCCATGGCACATGCTGCATCGCTGTAGATAGAGATTTTTTCCATTAGCATTATCCGCGAAGGATAGTGATGTTTGAGTCAGCGACAACATTCCTAGCGAAGCGATGAGCACTACTTTCATTGTTTTTATCTTCCTTGATGGGACCGGCGTTGATTGGACGCGATTGGGCGCGCGGGAAAGATATCAGCCATCGCGTCGGCGCACACGGTCATTTCTGATGCCCATTAAACCAATACGTTTTCCCGGAGGTAATTGGGGGCAGACCCCGGTTGTTTCCTGCATCTGGGGGGGAATCGGCGTCGTTCGCCAACCCCGACCGACCTAACGGAAATTTTTCGCCACAGATACTGACTTTCAACCCCAATCGCTCCTGCGCTAACTTCCTCCCTGTCGCTTCCAACCCAGCGACCGGACTTGAGAATCCGAGAAACAATAGGCGCATAGGCGCCACCATCCATTAGACTGTTGGCGCTTTTTTGTGCCGCATGTCTGTGCAATGGCGGCTATGCGTGGGAGACCTTCGGGTCTGCCGGGTTCCTATTGTCCCGGTTTCTCAGCCCGCGCATAGCTGTCACCCATTCGCATGAGAAACGAACGTGGCAGCTCTCTACATTAGGAGCTAAAACCATGAGCGTTTCTGACAGGCCATACCCTCACAACCCCACCACCCACACCTCCGCCCATCCAGGAGGTGCCCAATGATCAACCCACCCCTCAACAAAACCCTCGGCGTCATCACCTTTTCCACCTGTGGCAAACAGCCCAACCTTCACCGACTATTCCGCGTGAACGCCGGCGTGCCCATCCGCGATGCGCTGGAGCATGCCTCCGAACTTCTCCACTGTTCAAAACTGCTGGCGTTGGATGCCGCCATGGACACGGGCGCGGATCGTTATGCCTGGGCGGCGCATTATTTGGGGGAGATGGCGAAGGCGGTGGTGGATGATTTGGCGAATGGGATGTTGGCCAATGGGGTGACGGAGGAGGGTGAAGTGGCGGGTAGTTAGTCTGGTGGTTTGAGGGTGTTGCGGCTGACGCTATCGCAGGCAAGCCAGCTCCCACAAGGGGCTGTGTTTCAAGTTGATGTTGCGCTGGTCAGGGATTTTGCTGGTTGCCCACTTTTCGACAGGCGAAAAAAAAAGACCTTGAATTTCAAGGTCTTTTTTTAAGATGGTGCCCGAGGGAGACTCGTGCGTTCTATATAATTCGTGCCTTGTAGAGGAATTATACGTTCAGGGATACAAGTAGGGATACAGATCGTGAGCGATTGGAGTCCATACATCCCTCGATTTTCTTTTCATGCCTAGTTTCCGTAGGCGCCATAGTGATGTCCAGCGGATTTCAATCGTTTGATATCTAGAAGCGGGTGACCGTAAAGAAAGCTCGGAGAAACTTCGTCCTTCGCTTTATCCGGACGTGAGTGTTCGTGCATAGGGAAAAATGGTACTTCCGGATGATGCGGGGCCGAATCCGCACGATAGCAGTGCTTCTTTTTACCAGGCTCAAATAGCATGTAGGCATAATCTGAAAGTGAGTTGATGCGCAAAAGCCAGTGCCAGCCGGACGGGAGCGACACCCGTAGCTGCCACCCATTCTCACGTTTTACAGCTGGAATCACCTCGCCGCCTAATTCTTCAGCTGCCAGAGAATGAATGACTGGAATTAGTTCATCCGGAATCGCTTCCAGCTTCTGTACGGATGGCCAATCCCAAGAAAGATTGAATAGAGATGCGAGGAAACTGAAAGCAGATGGATGCGATTTGGCTTCAGCTAGGTGTTCAGAGCAAACCGGAAGCTGGATCATTACCGCGACGACGTTCTTCCCTATCGTCGTTGCAGCGAAGCAAGAGGCTTTTTGCCCACATACAACACATCCATTTCCTTTCGCAAAAATGAATGCCTTCTCCACCCCAGTGTTCCTTAGCCTCCCCGACACGAACTCAGTTGGTAGGTCCATGACCTGTTGCTTATCTTTGTACCAGCTATCAAAAATGTGGCGGCTCGTGGGAGAGTCGAGAATCTCGTAAAGAGCCTCCTCATTCTTCAGCTCAATCCAGCCCGACTTGCTGAGTGGCCTTTGCTCTACCGTAGAGCCGCTCAATCGGTACGTCCTGATATACCCGCAGTCCAGGTTTGCGTCGAACACCGCTACACCTTCTTGTTTTGCTTTGATCCAGTAGCATTTGCTTGAACGCGTGACCAGTTTTTTCCAATGCGAGCTATTACGGGTGCTGAGCTCCAGCACGAAAGGTATACGCTTCTCGATATTGTGAATCGCCCCGGGTTTCGTAGACACCTCTTTGCCTTAAACTGAGGCCAATTAGGAGGTGCCATGAGCAACCCGCGTTACCCCGAAGAATTCAAAATCCAAGCAGTCAATCAAGTGACCGAAAAGAAGCTGCCTGTCGCTGAGGTAGCGGCCCGTCTCGGCGTGTCAACGCATAGCCTCTATGCCTGGATAAAGCGCTACAGCAAACCTCAAGAAGAACGGCAGCAGGATGATGACCAGCACGCTGAACTGCGTCGTCTGCGAGCGGAGCTAAAGCGCGTTACTGAAGAGCGAGACATATTAAAAAAGGCCGCCGCGTACTTTGCCAAGGAGTGCGGCTGAAGTACGCCTTTATCAAGCAGCGCGCCGGCGACTATTCCATTCGACGGCTTTGCCTCACGCTGAAAGTCCATCCCAGTGGCTATTACGCCTGGTTGTCTGAGCCGCAATCTGCACGCGCCAAAGACGACCAGCGACTGCTGGGTTTGATCAAGCATTCATGGCTGGAAAGTGGTGGCGTTTATGGCTATCGCAAAATCCATGACGATCTGCGCGAGGTCGGTGAAGTTTGCGGGCGCCATCGCGTGGCAAGGCTGATGCGTCTTGAAGGGCTGCGCTCTCAGACAGGTTACCGACGCCGCCCAGGAAAGTACGGCGGTAAGCCAGCGGTCGCCTCACCCAATTTGTTGAAGCGCCAGTTCGATGTCGTGGAACCCAACAAGGTTTGGGTCACCGACATCACCTACATTCGTACTTATGAAGGCTGGTTGTATTTGGCGGTGGTGCTGGATCTGTTTTCTCGTCAGGTCGTTGGCTGGTCAATGAAGTCGCAGATGACCAGTGATTTGGCCATTGATGCGTTGTTGATGGCGGTTTGGAGGCGTAAACCGAAGCAAGAGGTGATGGTTCATTCCGACCAAGGCAGCCAATACAGCAGCTCCGATTGGCGCAGCTTTTTAAAGGCAAACAATTTGGTTGCCAGTATGAGTCGCCGAGGCAACTGTCATGACAACGCCGTGGCCGAGAGCTTTTTCCAGCTTCTGAAACGGGAACGGATCAAGCGAAAAATCTACACCACGCGGGAAGATGCTCGGAGTGATGTGTTCGATTACATCGAGATGTTCTACAACGTAAAACGCCGCCATGGTTTCAACAAGCAGCTGTCACCGGTAGAGTTTGAAAAGCGTTACGCAATGAGCTTGCAAGGTGTCTAGAGAATCCGGGGCGATTCATTGTCCATGCTCTTGAAGGAGTGACTGCACACCATGGCGTCTATGACTCCTCCAGTAATCTCATCTTCGGAGAGGCACTCCAGCGCGCTATCGATATTCAGCAGCTTGATCATTTTCGAGCTGTAACTCATTTTTTCATTCCTTGATAACTAGAACAGGCGGGGGCCCCTGGCGCATTCTTGAAGGTACGGGGCATGAAACCCGCGGGATCGTCGTAGCGGCAGCCGCACCAGCTTACTGAAATTTCAACGTTGAAATTGAAAGGATCTTGAAGAGAAAAGGGCATCCTTACCGGATCTGTAACGGTCATGGGTTTCGTTCAGGATAGTGAACGATTGGCCTGGTCAACTCGGTCAACTAGTCAACGAACTTTGGAACCCAGCCACTAACGAGATCCGGCGGGTTCTTTGCCCCGTGTCTATCCGAAATGCCCAGGGTCCCCAGCGGCTTTTCGATTCATAGGGCAAATGCACTGGTGAACAGCAGTTCACCCGGTTCACCTGTTCACTAAGCTGTGCACCTTTCCGCTGACTCGGTCACGCGGGTTTCCTACCCCGTACCTTCAAGAGTGCTCCAGGGTCCCCACTATCGAACTAAAGCTAAGAGCATGACCCGCATCGCTTGGCTGGAGGAGCAATACTAATGGGGCTAGGGGGATAGCATAATAAAACTGTGTTACGGGTGTTACGCGTGTTACATATGTCAATAAGTGCATGATTTTAAATGATTTGTATGGCGTTACACTGCTGTGGCTGGTTTGCCGGTATGCGTGTTACATGGCAAATAGGTGTTACATCAATGAATGCCTTGGGATGAGCTGTTTGTAATAATACGGCGTGTGTCATCGAACTAGGGGCTTTCGCTTAGAAGGGCCGCTACCGAACAGTTACGCAGGGTTAGCGGCTCTTCCTTGACGCCTGGAGGCGTCTACAGAAGAAGGGACGATTCACTTTGTAGCCGATGGTTGCGAAGACTTTGTTGATTGTGTTTTCGCTGATGGTTGGGTTCTTCGCTCCCACACCGGGGAAAAGCCAACGACTCCGCCCCGTTAAACTGTGCAGATCCCTCAAAGCTGTAACTGCTTGATGGGGAAGGGGGCATACAAAATCCCGGCGCATCTTCATCTTGGCAGCAGGCGTCGTCCAAATTGCCTTCTCAAGGTCGAACTCTTTCCATTCGGCCAAGCGAACCATGCCTGGTCGGGAAGCCGTCCAGATACAAAGCCATGCGGCGGTGCGTGCCGTCAGTCTGCTCGGAGTGTTTTTGAGTGCTTGGAGGAACTCAGCCAGTTCAGGCTCTAGTAAGTGTGGATGCTGCTGAGTCTTGGGTGCCTGGGCGGCAATATCGCGAAGTCGGCTACCTGGATCGTTTTCGGTGAGTCCTAAACCAATCGCTCGGCCGAAGATTTGGTTGATCCAGGTGCGGCACTTTTCTGCCACGTTGTGAGCGTCTCTGGCTTCGAGGGATGCCTGGAGATCTGCACAGTCGGTACGGGTGATTTCGTCGAGGGGCTTATCTCCCAATGCCGGGAGTATGTCCTTGTCGAGGTAGGTGCGAATTTTGTGAAGGGTGGAGGGTGCGAGGCCCTTTTCTTCCTTGGCCTTGAGCCAAGCTTCAGCAGCAGCTCTAAACGTTCGGGCCTTGGCCGCATCGATTGCAGCTTTAGCGGATCGTTTCTGCTCAAGGGGATCGGCGCCGCTACTCACTACTTTGCGTAGATCGGCAGCTTTGTCTCTTGCCAGCGCACCACTGACCTCTGGGTAACCCCCGAGCCCCATCCAAGCCCAATTGCCTGCCGGACGTTTGTAGCGGAGCTGCCAGGATTTACCACCATCAGGTTTGACCCTGAAGTAGAGGCCGTTTCCGTCTAGCTCCCGGTATTCCTTTGACTCCGGCTCCAGCCCTGCAAGCGTCGTGTCGGCGAGAGGGCGGCGCTTGATATCTGCGCGCTTCATCCTTGTATCCCAAAGTTAGGTATTTTTCTCAGGATACAAGTAGGGATACAGGGATACAACGGATAAGGGGATACAGAGGTAGATAGCCAGACACAAAAAATCTATGGTCACCCCCATTTTTGCAATACTGATTAACGGGTGGTGTGGTTGGCTTGCTTAAATCTATCCGGCGTCTGTTTGGGGCATGCCCCAGCGCCACGATGAGAGTCGCGCCTGACGATCCTTAAAAACCGGTCGGCTTCTGAAGCCGATTTTTATGTCAGGATCTTCGCCAGGCCGGTGTGCCGTTCACATCATCTGTTGTTCAGCTATCGCAAAACCTGAAGGGTGAATCGTGGTACTGCAACAACTGCAGGGTCAGGCGTTCAAAGCGTCTGGCCCTGCTTCATATTGCGTATGGCGAGCGGCTATCGCCCAAGCGATACGCGCCAGTTTGTTAGCCAGGGCACAGGCCACGACATTTGAATGTCGTCGACTGAGCAAGGTTTTAACCCAGTCAGCCAGAGCGCCTTTCTGGTGATCCAGCCTCTGCATATAGACCCTGGAACACTGCACCAACAGTTGTCGCAGATGCTTGTCACCCCGCTTGCTGATCCCCAGCAGATTGGCCTTGCCGCCCGTACTGTACTGCCTGGGCACTAAGCCAACGGAGGCGGCAAAGTCGCGACCGCATCGGTACTGTTTACCATCGCCCATCTCCACAGCCAGCAGGCTGGCGGTGATCGGGCCGACACACGGCATGCTCAGCAAACGACTGCCCAGATCATCGTTGGCCAGTTGGCCCGCCAGTTCTTTATCCAGCGCTTTGATTTGCTCATCCAGATAGACGAAGTGATCGTGCAGGCGCTGCAATAAGACCGTCAGACGAACGGGTAATTCGTGCTCGGCCAAAACGCTCGCCAAACGCTTCATGATGGCCAATCCCTTGGGCAGGCTGATTCCAAACTCCAACAGAAAACCGTGCATCTGATTAGCCGTTTTGGTGCGGTCATGCACCAATGATTCGCGCATCCGATGCAGCACAGACAGGGTTTGCTGGGATTCGGTTTTAGGCGTAACGAAGCGCATGGATGGGCGGGAAGCGGCTTCACAGATCGCCTCAGCGTCGACGAAGTCATTTTTGTTGCCCTTGACGAAGGGCTTAACGAACTGCGGGGAAATCAGCTTGGCCGTGTGTCCCATCGCCATCAGTTGGCGAGCGACAAAATGCGACCCTGCACAGGCCTCCATCACCACGACACAGCTCGGCACATTGCCGAAAAACTGCATCATCTGCGCTCGTGAGCATTTTTTGCGAAACACCTCGCGGCCCGACTTATCCTGGCCGTGCAGGTGGAAAGTATGTTTGCCGAGATCGATACCGATCAGTGCTGACTCGCTCATGATGATGGCCTCCGAAAACAAAACACCCCGTGAAAGCGTAGCCCTCACAGGGTGTTGGGGGTGACCATCTCATTAACCGGCTCAAGTGGCCGGTTTCTCTGTTGCTGAGAGTCTGGTAGAGACTTTCAGATACTGCTATATGGTGCCCCGAGGGAGACTCGAACTCCCACTCCTTTCGAAAACGGATTTTGAATCCGCCGCGTCTACCAATTCCGCCATCAGGGCTCAATGGCGGCGAAGTATAGAGATGAGATTACCGTTGGTCAATCACGTTTCATGGTCAATTTTGACTATTTCCGCTAGACTTCCCGGCCCTGCTAGACGAACCCCATCATGCGCGTTGCTGACTTTACTTTTGAGCTCCCTGATTCGCTGATCGCCCGCCACCCTTTGGCCGAGCGTCGCGCCAGTCGACTGCTGACCCTGGACGGGCTCAGCGGTGCCCTCGCACACCGTCAATTCACTGATTTGCTTGAGCATTTGCGCCCAGGCGATTTGATGGTGTTCAACAATACCCGGGTGATTCCGGCGCGGCTGTTTGGCCAGAAAGCTTCCGGCGGCAAGCTGGAAATTCTGGTGGAGCGGGTGCTGGACAGCCATCGCGTGCTGGCCCACGTGCGCTCCAGCAAGTCGCCGAAACCGGGTTCGACTCTGCTGATCGATGGCGGTGGCGAGGCCGAGATGGTGGCGCGTCATGATGCGTTGTTCGAGCTCAAGTTTGCCGAGGAAGTGTTGCCGCTGCTGGAGCGCGTCGGCCATATGCCGTTGCCTCCTTATATAGACCGCCCCGACGAAGATGCGGACCGCGAGCGCTATCAGACGGTGTATTCCCAGCGCCTTGGTGCCGTCGCGGCGCCGACGGCCGGGCTGCATTTCGACCAGCCGCTGCTGGATGCGATCGCCGCCAAGGGCGTCGAGAGCGCGTATGTGACCCTGCACGTGGGGGCCGGCACGTTTCAGCCGGTGCGTGTGGATAACATCGAAGACCACCATATGCACAGCGAATGGCTGGAAGTCAGCCAGGACGTCGTGGATGCAGTCAACGCGTGCAAGGCGCGCGGCGGGCGGGTGATTGCCGTGGGCACCACCAGCGTGCGTTCCCTGGAAAGCGCGGCGCGTGATGGCGTGCTCAAGCCGTTCAGTGGCGACACCGATATCTTTATTTACCCAGGCCGGCCGTTTCATGTGGTCGATGCGCTGGTGACCAACTTCCATTTGCCGGAATCCACGCTGTTGATGCTGGTGTCGGCATTTGCCGGTTATCCGGAAACCATGGCTGCTTATCAGGCTGCCATCGACAATGGATACCGTTTTTTCAGCTACGGTGATGCGATGTTTATCACCCGTAATCCGGCGCCACGCGGCCCAGAGGAACAACTATGAGTCGTATGTCGTTTGAATTGCTGGCCACTGACGGCAAAGCCCGTCGCGGTCGTCTGACCTTTCCGCGCGGTACGGTAGAGACCCCGGCGTTCATGCCGGTCGGCACCTACGGCACCGTCAAAGGCATGCTGCCGCGCGATATCGTCGCCACCGGCGCCGAAATCATCCTCGGCAACACCTTCCACCTGTGGCTGCGCCCGGGCACGGAAGTGATCAAGAAGCACGGCGACCTGCATGACTTCATGAAGTGGCAAGGCCCGATCCTCACTGACTCGGGTGGTTTCCAGGTGTTCAGCCTGGGCGCCATGCGCAAGATCAAGGAGGAGGGCGTGACCTTCGCCTCGCCGGTCGACGGTTCCAAAGTGTTCATGGGCCCGGAAGAGTCGATGCAGGTCCAGCGCGACCTGGGCTCCGACATCGTGATGATTTTCGACGAATGCACGCCGTACCCGGCCGATGAAGACGTCGCGCGGGTTTCCATGGAGTTGTCGCTGCGTTGGGCCCAGCGCTCGAAGAACGCCCACGGCGACAACACTGCGGCGCTGTTCGGTATCGTCCAGGGCGGCATGCATGAAAGTCTGCGCAAGCGCTCGCTGGAAGGCTTGGACAAGATCGGCTTCGACGGCCTGGCCATCGGCGGTCTGTCGGTGGGTGAGCCCAAGCACGAGATGATCAAGGTGCTGGATTACCTGCCAGGCCTGATGCCTGCTGACAAACCTCGTTACCTTATGGGCGTTGGCAAACCGGAGGATCTCGTAGAGGGTGTGCGCCGCGGTGTGGACATGTTCGATTGCGTGATGCCAACCCGTAATGCCCGCAATGGGCATCTGTTCATCGATACAGGCGTGCTGAAGATCCGTAACGCGTTCCATCGCCATGATGATTCGCCGCTGGATCCCACCTGTGACTGCTATACCTGCCAGAACTTCTCCCGTGCTTATCTGCACCATCTGGACAAGTGTGGGGAAATGCTGGGTAGCATGTTGAATACCATCCACAATTTGCGTCATTACCAAGTCCTGATGGCTGGTTTGCGCGAGGCTATTCAACAGGGTACATTGGCCGCCTTCGTCGATGCCTTCTATGCCAAGCGCGGGCTCCCTGTGCCGCCCTTGGACTGAGTTTTCCGACCCTAAGATTCACTATTTGCAACTGGAGTGCTAAATGAGCTTTTTTATCTCTAACGCCATGGCTGATGCCGCTGCGCCTGCTGCTGCCGGCCCTATGGGCGGTGGTTTCGAGTGGATTTTCCTGGTCGGCTTCCTGGTCATCTTCTACCTGATGATCTGGCGTCCACAGGCCAAGCGCGCCAAAGAGCAGAAAAACCTGCTCGGCAGCCTGCAGAAAGGTGACGAAGTCGTGACCACCGGCGGTATCGCGGGCAAGATCACCAAGGTTTCCGATGCTTTCGTGGTTCTGGAAGTCTCCGACACCGTCGAAATGAAGTTCCAGAAGGGCGCCATCGCCGCCACGCTGCCTAAAGGCACGCTCAAAGCGATCTGAGTAACAACTTTTACCAATCGACGGGGCGCGCAAGGCGCCCCGCGTTATAAGCGGGCGGCGTGATGCTGAACAAATACCCTCTGTGGAAATACCTACTGATCCTGGCGGTGCTGGCGATCGGTTTTATTTATTCCGCTCCCAATCTCTATCCTGATGACCCTGCGATCCAGATCTCTGGCGCCAGCACTTCGCTGAAGGTCAATCAGGCTGACCTGGAGCGCGCGAGCAAAGCGCTCACCGATGCGGGCATCCAGGTCAAAGCGGCAACGTTGGCAGCTGATGCGAAGGGCGGCTTGTTGCGCCTGACCAAGCAAGAAGACCAATTGCCGGCCAAAGACGTCGTGCGCAAGGCCATGGGTGACGACTACGTTGTCGCGCTCAACCTGGCACAGACCACGCCAAAATGGCTGCGCAGCATTGGCGCGCACCCGATGAAGCTGGGTCTGGACTTGTCCGGTGGTGTGCACTTCCTGCTGGAAGTCGACATGGACAAAGCCCTCGACGCGCGCCTGAAAGTCTACGAAGGCGACGTGAAGAGCCTGCTGCGTAAAGAGAAGTTGCGTTATCGCAGCCTGCCGCAGCTCAACGGTGCCATCCAGCTGGGCTTCTCTGACGAAGCGTCCCGCGAGCAGGCCCGTGCGCTGATCCGCAAGAACTTCAACGATTTCGACATCGTACCGGCCGACCTCAACGGTCAACCTGTACTGCGTCTGGCGATGACCCCGGCCAAGCTGGCGGAAATCCGCGAATACTCCATCAAGCAGAACTTGACCACGGTGCGTAACCGCGTCAACGAGCTGGGTGTGGCCGAGCCGATCGTTCAGCGCCAGGGCGCCAACCGCATCGTGGTTGAGCTGCCGGGCGTGCAGGATACCGCTGAAGCCAAGCGTATCCTCGGCAAGACCGCCAACCTGGAATTCCGTCTGGCCGCCGAGCCGGGTGCTTCCAAAGCCACTTCCGAGACGTTCGAGTTCCGTGAAGGCAACCGCCCTGCGGCGCAGATCGAGCGTGGCTTGATCATCACCGGCGACCAGGTGACTGACGCCAAGGCCGGTTTCGGCGAGCACGGTACGCCTGAAGTGAACATCCGCCTGGATGGCCATGGTGGCGAACTGATGAGCCGCGCCACGCGCAGCAACGTCGGGCGCAGCATGGCGGTGATCTTCATCGAGCAACGCCCGATCACCACCTACACCAAGCAAATGGTCAACGGCGTCGAGAAAGATATGCCGGTGCAGACCTTCAAGGAAGAGAAGAAGATCATCAGCCTGGCGACCATCCAGTCGCCGCTGGGTGCTCAGTTCCGCATCACCGGCCTGAACGGCCAGGGCGAATCGTCCGAGCTGGCCCTGCTGCTGCGTGCCGGTGGCCTGGCTGCGCCGATGTACTTCGCTGAAGAACGCACCATCGGCCCGAGCCTGGGTGCCGACAACATCACCAAGGGTATCGATGCGGCCTTGTGGGGCATGCTGTTCGTGTCGCTGTTCATCATCGCCATCTACCGCTTCTTCGGCATCATCGCCACCGTGGCCCTGGCGGGCAACATGGTGATGCTGCTGGCCTTGATGTCGTTGCTGGGCGCTACGCTGACCCTGCCAGGCATCGCCGGTATCGTCCTCACCATGGGGATGGCGGTGGACGCCAACGTGCTGATCTTCTCGCGGATTCGTGAAGAGATCGCCGCGGGCATGACCGTGCAGCGCGCAATCAACGAAGGCTTCGGCCGGGCATTTACCGCGATTCTCGACTCCAACCTGACCACATTGCTGGTCGGCGGGATTCTCTTTGCCATGGGCACCGGCCCGGTCAAAGGTTTTGCGGTGACCATGTCCCTCGGTATCTTTACCTCGATGTTCACGGCCATCATGGTGACCCGCGCAATGGTCAACCTGATCTTTGGCGGGCGTGACTTCAAGAAGTTGTGGATTTAAGGGGCTGCCATGTTACGTACAATCAACTTCATGGGCGTTCGCAATATTGCGTTCGGCGTCACCGTGCTCCTTACCGTTCTGGCGTTGTTCAGCTGGTTCCATAAGGGCCTGAACTACGGTCTGGACTTCACCGGCGGTACGCTCATTGAGCTGACCTACGAGAAGCCGGCCGACGTGACTCAGGTGCGCGAAGAGCTGGTCAAGGCCGGCTATCACGAAGCTATCGTGCAGAGCTTTGGTGCGACCACCGATCTGCTGGTGCGGATGCCGGGCGAAGACCCGCAGCTGGGTCACCAGGTTGCCGAGGCCTTGCAGAAGGTCGGCGGTGATAACCCGGCGGCGGTCAAGCGCGTCGAGTTCGTCGGCCCGCAAGTGGGTGAAGAGCTGCGCGACCAGGGCGGCCTCGGCATGCTGATGGCGCTGGTCGGCATCATGATCTACCTGGCGTTCCGCTTTCAGTGGAAGTTCGGTGTTGGCGCCATTGTCTCGCTGATCCACGACGTGGTCGTGACCGTGGGTATCCTGGCGTACTTCCAGATCACCTTCGACCTGACCGTGCTGGCCGCGGTGCTGGCGATCATTGGTTACTCGCTCAACGACACCATCGTGGTATTCGACCGGGTTCGCGAGAACTTCCGCGTACTGCGCAAGGCGACGTTGATCGAGAACATCAACATCTCCACTACCCAGACCCTGTTGCGCACCATGGCGACGTCGATCTCCACCTTGCTGGCGATCGCAGCGTTGATGATCTTCGGTGGCGACAACCTGTGGGGCTTCTCCCTGGCGCTGTTTATCGGCGTTCTGGCGGGCACCTACTCGTCGATCTACATCGCCAACGTGGTGCTGATCTGGCTGAACCTCAACAGCGAAGACCTGATCCCTCCGGCCGCGACTGGCAAGGAGGTCGACGACCGCCCTTGATGGGTGGTTGTTGATCTGCTGTTACAAAGAAGGCGCGAGTATTGAACTCGCGCCTTTTTTTTTGCTCCAAGGCTGGGTATAGCGCGGATCTTTCGGTCCGTTTGTGATGGTCAGGAGGTTCAACGTGAACAAGTCGTTACTGGTTGGTGCGGTATTGGGTGCTGTCGGTGTGACTGCCGGGGGTGCTGTTGCCACCTACAGCCTGGTAAAAAGCGGCCCTGAGTATGCGCAAGTGCTGGCGGTGCAGCCGGTGAAAACCCAGATTAAAACCCCGCGCGAGGTCTGCAAGGACGTCGCCGTGACCCGGCAGAAGCCGGTGCAGGATCAACACCAGATCGTCGGTACGGTGGTCGGTGCGCTGGCCGGTGGCCTGTTGGGCAACCAGATCGGTGGCGGTAACGGTAAGAAGCTGGCCACCGTGGCCGGTGCGGTCGGTGGCGGTTATGCCGGTAACAAGGTGCAGGAAGGCATGCAGAACCGCGATACCTACACCACCACGCAAACCCGTTGTAACACCGTCAACGACATCAGCGACAAGGTCGTCGGTTATGACGTGCGTTACACCTTGGATGGCAAGGAAGGTTCGGTGCGTATGGACCGTGACCCAGGTGGCCAGATCCCGGTCGATAAAGAGGGGCGTCTGATCCTGGGCCAGAACCAGCAATAACCCCCGGGCCTGGCACATTTCACAATGTGGGAGGGGGCTTGCCCCCGATGGCGGTGTGTCAGTCAGCCTATCTGTAGCTGAAACTCCGCTATCGGGGGCAAGCCCCCCCTCCCACAGTTGGCTTGTGGTGTTGCTGGTATTTAAGCTCACACCAAATTCCAGGCATAAAAAAAGCACCGAAGGGTGCTTTTTTGTGCTCGCTCGCTTAGCGCTTCAGCGAAGCCGGCAGGTGCGGCTGGATCGCCGTCAGCACTGCCTTGAAGCATTTGGTGTTGCCGGCTACCACGTGGCCTTTCTCCAGGAAGTCATGCCCGCCGGTGAAGTCGCTCACCAGGCCGCCGGCCTCTTGGATCAGCAGGGCGCCCGCTGCCATGTCCCACTCGGACAGGCCCGATTCCCAGAAGGCATCGAAACGACCGGCGGCGACGTAGGCCAGGTCCAGGCTGGCTGCACCGGCGCGGCGGATGCCGGCGGTCTGGCCAACCAGGGCGCGGAACATACCCAGGTAGTTGTCCAGGTTGTCCATCTGGTCGTCACGGAATGGGAAGCCGGTGCCCAGCAGGGCGCCGTCCAGGCTGGTGCGGCCGCTGACGCGCAGGCGACGACCGTTCAGTTGGGCGCCACGGCCGCGGCTGGCGGTGAATTCTTCCTGGCGAACCGGGTCCAGCACAACGGCGTGTTCCAGGCGGCCACGGTATTTGCAGGCAATGCTCACGGCAAAGTGCGGGATACCGCGCAGGAAGTTGGTGGTGCCATCCAGCGGGTCGATGATCCACAGGTAGTCTTCGCCTTCGCCGCTGCCTTTGTGCAGGCCGGTTTCTTCGCCGAGAATGCCGTGGGTCGGGTAGGCCTTGCGCAGGGCGTCGATGATTTTCTGTTCGGCGGCGCGATCCACCTCGGATACATAATCCTTGGCGTCTTTTTCGTCGACCTTGATGGTATCCAGGCGCTCGATGGAGCGGAAGATCAATTCACTGGCGCTGCGGGCGGCGCGCAGCGCGATATTCAGCATGGGCTGCATGGATGTGTCACCTAAGGTTGTTAAAGAAAGCCGAGCATTCTAGCAGAAACTTTCTTCAGGTGAAGGACGGCGTGAGCTTTCGTGGCATAACCTTAGGCTGTTCTGTAAGATTTGCTCCCCTTTCCCGTGTCCGAGAGCGCCTCCCTTGCTGCAAAACATTCGTGTCGTCTTGGTCAATACCAGTCATCCCGGCAATATCGGCGGGGTGGCGCGAGCCATGAAAAACATGGGGCTGACGCGCCTGGTGCTGGTCGAGCCGCGCGTGTTCCCGCACCACGAGGCCGATGCCCGCGCATCCGGCGCCAATGACATCCTTGAAAAAGCCCAGGTCGTCGCCACTTTGGAAGACGCATTGGTCGGCTGCAACCTGGTGCTCGGCACCAGCGCCCGCGACCGGCGCATCCCCTGGCCATTGCTCGATCCGCGTGAATGCGGGACCAAAGTGGTGGAAGAGGCCGCCGGCGGCGCTGAAATCGCCCTGGTGTTCGGCCGTGAAGACTCCGGCCTGACCAACGAAGAGCTGCAGCGATGTCATTATCATGTGCATATTCCATCAGACCCGGAGTTCAGCTCGCTGAACCTCGGGGCGGCGGTGCAGGTGTTGAGTTACGAAGTACGCATGGCCTGGCTGGCCGCTGAAGGGCAGCCGAGCAAGGTTGAGAAGGATGAAGTGGCGTCGACCAAGAGTGGCGAGTTGGCCACCATGGACGAGCTGGAGCGGTTCTATGAACACCTGGAGCAAACCCTGGTGGCCATCGAATTCCTCGATCCGGAAAAACCGCGGCACTTGATGGCGCGCCTGCGTCGTCTGTACGGACGCAGCTCGGTCAGCCGGGCGGAAATGAATATATTGCGTGGCATCCTCACGGAAACCCAGAAAGCGGCCCGTGGCGAGCTTCTTAAGCGGAAGGATTAAAAATGTTCGAGCGTTTGCGAGAAGATATCCAGAGTGTTTTCCACCGTGACCCGGCGGCGCGCAACGCCTTTGAAGTACTGACCTGCTACCCGGGCATGCATGCGATCTGGATTCATCGCCTGTCCGGTGCCTTGTGGGGCATGGGCTGGAAATGGCTGGCGCGGGTGGTGTCCAACTTTGGGCGCTGGTTGACCGGCATCGAGATTCACCCGGGCGCCAAGGTCGGCCGCCGCTTCTTTATCGACCACGGCATGGGCATCGTGATTGGCGAGACCGCCGAAATCGGTGACGACGTGACCCTGTACCAGGGCGTAACCCTGGGCGGCACCAGCTGGAACAAGGGCAAGCGTCACCCGACCCTGGAAAACGGTGTAGTGGTCGGGGCGGGCGCCAAGGTGCTGGGTCCGTTCACCGTGGGGGCAGGGGCCAAGGTCGGCTCCAATGCGGTGGTGACCAAGGCGGTGCCGCCGGGCGCAACCGTGGTCGGCATTCCGGGGCGCATCATCGTCAAGCCGGAAGTCGGCGATGAGCAGGAAGCCAAGCGCAAGGCCATGGCTGAGAAGATCGGCTTCGATGCCTACGGCGTCAGCGAAGACATGCCCGACCCGGTGGCCCGTGCCATCGGCCAGTTGCTCGACCACCTGCAGGCGGTAGATGGCAAGCTGGACGGCATGTGCGGCGCGCTGAAGGAGCTGGGCAGTAACTATTGTGCGAAAGACCTGCCTGAGCTGCGCGAAGAGGACTTCGCCGAGATCAAAGACGAAGCCGCCACCAAGGCTGGCTGAAGCCTCGCGATCACCAAAAGTCCCCTGTGGGAAGGGGCTTGCTCCCGATAGCGGTGGGGCAGTCACCCATACATTGACTGGTCCTTCGCCATCGGGAGCAAGCCCCCTCCCACAGGTTGTTCTCCATTGGTCTTGGAATTCCTGCTTGACCGCTGTTCCTTCTGTTCGTCCCCACCCCATCCTGCTATTATTTGCGCGCCCTTTTTACGGGTAATCCTGACTAAAGTACTAGGTCTTATAGTTGACTTAAATACTCGGGAATAGCATACTTGCTCCCATTCTGAAACACCTTGGTACTTGTCCATGAGACTGACTACAAAAGGCCGATACGCGGTGACCGCCATGCTTGACTTGGCTTTGCACGCGCAAACTGGGCCGGTGTCCCTGGCCGATATCTCCGAGCGCCAAGGCATTTCCCTGTCCTACCTCGAGCAACTGTTCGCCAAATTGCGCCGCAGCAATCTGGTCTCCAGTGTGCGTGGGCCGGGTGGCGGCTATCAACTGTCCCGCGACATGCAGGGCATTCAGGTGGCCCAGGTGATCGACGCGGTCAACGAATCCGTCGATGCCACCAAATGCCAGGGTTTGGGTGATTGCCATGCCGGCGACACCTGCCTGACCCACCACTTGTGGTGTGACTTGAGCCTGCAGATCCATGAGTTTTTGAGTGGTATCAGCTTGGCTGATCTTGTGACTCGCCGTGAGGTGCAAGAAGTAGCCCAGCGTCAGGACCAGCGCCGTTGCAACACCAAGGCGCCGCGTCTGGACAAGATTGAAGCGTCCGCCGTCGAGTGACAGCCGAAGAGCTAACGGCACGCCAGCCAGCCTGATTTAGGAGAAAGTCCATGAAATTGCCGATTTACCTTGATTACTCAGCGACCACCCCGGTTGACCCGCGTGTCGCGCAAAAGATGAGCGAATGCCTGCTGGTTGACGGAAACTTCGGCAACCCGGCGTCGCGTTCCCACGTATTCGGCTGGAAAGCCGAAGAAGCGGTTGAAAACGCTCGTCGCCAAGTCGCCGACCTGGTGGGTGCAGATCCACGCGAAATCGTCTGGACCTCCGGTGCCACCGAATCCGACAACCTGGCAATCAAGGGCGCCGCGCATTTCTACGCGACCAAAGGCAAGCACCTGATCACCACCAAGATCGAGCACAAGGCGGTCCTCGACACCATGCGCCAACTGGAGCGTGAAGGGTTCGAAGTCACCTACATCGAGCCGACCACCGACGGTATCGTGACGCCGGCGATGATCGAAGCGGCCATGCGTGAAGACACCATCCTGGTTTCCGTGATCCACGTGAACAACGAAATCGGCACCATCAACGACATCGCTGCCATCGGCGAGCTGACCCGCTCCAAAGGTGTGTTGCTGCACGTCGACGCGGCTCAGTCCACCGGCAAGGTCGACATCGACCTGTCGAAGCTGAAAGTCGACCTGATGTCGTTCTCGGCGCACAAAACCTACGGCCCAAAAGGCATCGGCGCCCTGTACGTGAGCCGCAAGCCTCGCGTGCGTATCGAAGCCACCATGCACGGCGGCGGTCACGAGCGCGGCATGCGTTCGGGCACCCTGGCGACTCACCAGATCGTCGGCATGGGCGAAGCGTTCCGTATCGCCAAGGAAGAAATGGCTGCCGAAAACGTGCGTATCAAGGGCCTGAGCGATCGCTTCTACAAGCAGGTCGAAAACCTTGAAGAGCTGTACATCAACGGCAGCATGACTGCCCGTGTACCGCACAACCTGAATTTGAGCTTCAACTACGTCGAAGGCGAGTCGCTGATCATGGCGCTCAAGGACCTGGCGGTTTCGTCCGGTTCGGCCTGCACCTCGGCCTCCCTTGAGCCGTCCTACGTGCTGCGCGCCCTGGGCCGCAACGACGAACTGGCGCACAGCTCGATCCGCTTTACGTTTGGCCGTTTCACCACCGAAGAAGAAGTCGACTACGCCGCGCAGAAAGTCTGCGAGGCCGTCACCAAGCTGCGCACCTTGTCGCCGCTGTGGGACATGTACAAAGACGGCATCGACATTTCCAAGATCGAGTGGGCGGCACACTAACTATAGAAGCCGCCACCCCAGCTCTGTAGGAACGTGGCGGAAAACGCAGACGTTTTTACAGGGTTCCAGAGCGGCCCTGATGAGTGAGGATTCAGTACCATGGCTTACAGCGAAAAGGTCATCGACCACTACGAAAACCCGCGCAACGTCGGCAAGATGGACGCGGAAGACCCTGATGTCGGCACCGGCATGGTCGGCGCTCCGGCGTGCGGCGATGTGATGCGCCTGCAGATCAAGGTCAACGAACAAGGCATCATCGAAGACGCCAAGTTCAAGACTTACGGCTGCGGTTCGGCCATCGCCTCCAGCTCCCTGGCGACCGAGTGGATGAAAGGCAAGACTCTGGATGAAGCAGAGACCATCAAGAACACTCAGCTGGCCGAAGAACTGGCCTTGCCGCCAGTGAAGATTCACTGCTCCGTACTCGCAGAAGACGCCATCAAGGCGGCCGTTCGCGACTACAAGCAGAAGAAAGGCTTGATCTAAAGCATTTGGCGACGAGTAAGGAGTCAACGATGGCTATCAGCATGACAGAAGCGGCTGCGCGGCACGTGCGACGCTCCCTGGATGGGCGCGGTAAAGGTGAGGGGATTCGTCTGGGTGTTCGCACCACGGGCTGTTCCGGCCTTGCCTATGTGCTGGAGTTCGTCGACGAGGTAGTGGCGGAAGATCAGGTGTTCGAAAGTCACGGCGAGAAAGTGATCATCGACCCGAAAAGCCTGACCTACCTGGACGGCACCGAACTCGATTTCGTCAAGGAAGGGTTGAACGAAGGCTTCAAGTTCAACAACCCCAACGTGCGCGGTGAATGTGGCTGCGGCGAAAGCTTCAACATCTGAGGCTACTTGTGGGCACTCCTTGTCATTTCGCTTTATTCGAGTTGCAACCGAGCTTTCGGCTGGACCTCGAGCAGCTTGCCACGCGCTACCGTGAATTGGCGCGTGGCGTGCATCCGGACCGCTTTGCCGACGCTTCCGAGCGTGAACAGCGCCTGGCGCTGGAGCAGTCGGCCAGCCTCAACGAAGCCTATCAGACCCTCAAAAGCCCCCCCAAGCGCGCGCGTTACCTGCTCGCGATGAACGGTGGTGAGTTGCCGCTGGAAGTCACGGTGCATGATCCGGACTTTCTGATGCAGCAGATGCAGTGGCGCGAGGAACTCGAAGACTTGCAGGACGAAGCCGATCTGGCGGGTGTCGCAGTCTTCAAGCGGCGTCTGAAAGTGGCCCAGGATGAGCTCAACGAAAGCTTCGCAGCCTGTTGGGACGATGCAGCGCAACGTGAGCAGGCCGAACGCCTGATGCGGCGCATGCAGTTCCTCGACAAGCTCTCCTACGAAGTGCGCCAGTTAGAAGAGCGCCTCGACGATTAACCCAGCGCTGCCCCTGTTGCACGCCTGAAAGACAGATAAGACCTGATTACCATGGCCCTACTGCAGATCGCCGAACCCGGCCAAAGTCCTCAACCGCACCAGCGTCGCCTGGCGGTCGGGATTGACTTGGGCACCACCAATTCCCTGGTCGCCGCCTTGCGCAGCGGCCTGTCCGAGCCGTTGCCCGATGCTGATGGCCAGGTGATCCTGCCGTCGGCGGTGCGCTATCACGCCGATCGCACTGAAGTCGGTGAGTCGGCCAAGCTGGCGGCGTCCACCGACCCGTTGAACACCGTGCTGTCGGTCAAGCGCTTGATGGGTCGTGGGTTGTCCGACGTCAAGCAATTGGGCGATCAACTGCCGTACCGCTTTGTCGGCGGCGAGTCGCACATGCCGTTCATCGACACCGTCCAGGGCCCGAAAAGCCCGGTGGAAGTGTCGGCCGATATCCTCAAGGTGCTGCGCCAGCGCGCAGAGACCACCCTGGGCGGCGAACTGGTGGGGGCGGTGATCACCGTGCCGGCGTATTTCGACGACGCCCAGCGCCAGGCGACCAAGGACGCGGCGAAACTCGCCGGCCTGAACGTACTGCGCCTGCTCAATGAGCCGACCGCGGCCGCCGTGGCCTATGGCCTCGACCAGCAGGCCGAAGGCCTGGTCGCCATTTACGACCTGGGCGGCGGTACCTTTGATATTTCGATCCTGCGCCTGACCGGCGGGGTCTTCGAGGTGTTGGCCACCGGCGGCGATACTGCCCTGGGCGGCGATGACTTCGACCATGCGATCGCGCGCTGGATCATCAGCAGTGCCGGTTTGTCCGATGACCTGGACCCGGGCGAGCAGCGCCATCTGCTGCAAACCGCCTGCGCCGCCAAAGAAGCCCTGACTGACGCGGCCTCTGTTGACGTTTCCTACGGCAATTGGTCGGCCCAGTTGACCCGCGAAGCCTTCGATGCGCTGATCGAGCCGATGGTCGCCCGCAGCCTCAAAGCCTGTCGCCGCGCTGTGCGTGACTCCGGCGTAGAACTCGAAGACGTGGCTGCCGTGGTCATGGTCGGTGGTTCGACCCGTGTGCCGCGCGTGCGCGAAGCCGTTGCCGAAGCGTTCGGTCGTCAGCCGCTGACAGAAATCGACCCGGATCAAGTGGTGGCCATTGGTGCTGCGATCCAGGCCGATACCCTGGCGGGCAACAAGCGCGACGGTGGCGAACTGTTGCTGCTCGACGTGATTCCGCTGTCCCTGGGCCTGGAAACCATGGGCGGCCTGATGGAGAAGGTGATTCCGCGCAACACCACCATCCCCGTCGCCCGCGCCCAGGACTTCACCACCTACAAAGACGGCCAGACGGCCATGATGATTCATGTGCTGCAGGGCGAGCGCGAGCTGATCAGCGACTGCCGCTCCCTGGCGCGCTTCGAATTGCGCGGTATCCCGGCGATGGTCGCGGGCGCGGCGAAGATTCGCGTGACCTTCCAGGTCGACGCCGATGGCCTGCTCAGTGTGGCTGCGCGTGAATTGGGCTCGGGCGTTGAGGCCAGCATCCAAGTCAAGCCGTCCTACGGCCTGACCGACGGCGAAATCGCCAAGATGCTCAAGGATTCGTTCCAGTATGCCAGTGACGACAAGGTCGCCCGCGTGCTGCGCGAGCAGCAAGTCGATGCCCAGCGCCTGCTCGAAGCGGTGCAGGGCGCCCTGGATGTCGACGGCGAACGCCTGTTGGATGCCGAAGAACGCATGGTCATCGACCTGCAGATGCAGGAACTCGCCGAATTGATGAAAGGCTCCGATGGCTATGCCATCGAGCAGCAGACCAAGCGCCTGTCGCAAGTGACCGATGCCTTCGCTGCCCGCCGCATGAACCAGACGGTAAAAGCTGCCCTGGCGGGCCGCAACCTGAATGAAATTGAGGAATAATTGATGCCGCAGGTCATTTTTCTGCCACACGCCGAGCATTGCCCGGACGGTATGGTCGTGGAGGCTGAGACCGGCAAGTCCATCCTCGAAGTTGCCCATGACAACCACATCGAGATCGAAAGTGCCTGCGGCGGTGTCTGCGCTTGCACCACTTGTCACTGCATCATTCGCGAGGGTTTCGACTCTCTGGAAGAAGCTGACGAGTTGGAAGAAGACTTTCTTGACCGTGCCTGGGGCCTGGAGCCGACTTCTCGCCTAAGCTGTCAGGCCAAGGTCGGGACCGAAGACATCACCGTCGAAATTCCGAAATATTCGCTCAACCATGCGGCCGAAGCGCCGCATTGATTCAAGGAAGTGTCATGAGTCTTAAATGGGTTGATGTGCAAGAGATCGCTATCCTGTTGGCCGATGGCAATCCGGATATGGATCCCTACTCGCTGAACTTTGTCGCTTTGCGTGACATGGTCATGGCTTTGCCTGGGTTTGACGATGAGCGCGACCGCGGCGGTGAAAAGGTCCTGGAAGCGATCCAGACTGCCTGGAAAGAAGAACAGGACTGACGCCTCCTTTACGCAGTTAGGCAATACCCAAGAACCCGCGTATAATTCGCGGGTTTAATTTTTCGCAAATTACCGTTTCTGGAGTTACACCATGGCTGTTCAACGTACTTTCTCCATCATCAAGCCTGACGCTGTTGCAAAAAACGTCATCGGCGAGATCACCACTCGTTTCGAAAAAGCCGGCCTGAAGGTTGTAGCCTCGAAACTCAAGCAACTGTCCAAGGCTGAAGCTGAAGGCTTCTACGCTGAGCACAGCGCTCGTGGCTTCTTCGGCGACCTGGTTGCCTTCATGATCTCCGGTCCTGTTGTCGTTCAGGTTCTGGAAGGCGAAAACGCTATCGCTCTGAACCGTGAGCTGATGGGCGCTACCAACCCTAAAGAAGCAGCTGCCGGCACCATCCGTGCTGATTTCGCTGATTCCATCGACGCCAACGCTGTACACGGTTCGGACTCCGAAGCCGCTGCTGCCCGCGAAATTTCGTACTTCTTCGCAGCTACTGAAGTAACCACTCGCTAAGCATTGGCTTAAGAGTGAAGGTGAATCCATGACTACATCGACTGTAAAAACCAACCTGCTGGGTCTGACTCAACAGGAAATGGAAAAATTCTTCGACTCGATCGGGGAGAAGCGTTTCCGTGCCGGTCAGGTAATGAAATGGATTCACCACTTTGGCGTCGATGATTTCGACGCCATGACGAACGTCAGCAAGGCCCTGCGCGACAAGCTCAAGGCTATTGCCGAGGTCCGTGGTCCCGAAGTTGTCAGCGAGGACATCTCCAGCGACGGCACCCGTAAGTGGGTGGTGCGCGTGGCGTCCGGCAGCTGCGTCGAGACCGTCTACATTCCCCAGGGCAAACGTGGCACCTTGTGCGTTTCGTCCCAGGCAGGCTGTGCCCTGGACTGCAGTTTCTGCTCCACCGGCAAGCAAGGCTTCAATAGCAACCTCACCGCCGCCGAAGTCATCGGCCAGGTGTGGATTGCCAACAAATCCTTTGGCAGCGTCCCGGCGACCGTCGACCGTGCCATCACCAACGTGGTGATGATGGGCATGGGTGAGCCGCTGCTGAACTTCGACAACGTGATCGCGGCCATGCACCTGATGATGGACGACCTGGGTTACGGCATCTCCAAGCGCCGTGTGACCCTGTCGACCTCCGGCGTGGTGCCGATGATCGATGAGCTGTCCAAGCACATCGACGTCTCCCTGGCGTTGTCGCTGCACGCACCCAATGACGCATTGCGTAACCAATTGGTGCCGATCAACAAGAAGTATCCGCTTAAGATGCTGCTTGAATCTTGCCAGCGCTACATGTCGTCCCTGGGCGAAAAGCGCGTGCTGACCATCGAGTACACCTTGCTCAAGGACATCAACGACAAGGTCGAACACGCGATCGAGATGATCGAGTTGCTCAAGAACATCCCGTGCAAGATCAACCTGATTCCGTTCAACCCGTTTCCCCATTCTGGCTATGAGCGGCCGAGCAACAACGCCATCCGCCGTTTCCAGGATCAACTGCACCAGGCCGGCTTCAACGTCACCGTGCGTACCACCCGTGGTGAAGACATCGACGCCGCCTGTGGCCAATTGGTAGGACAGGTGCTGGATCGCACCCGTCGCAGCGAACGTTATATCGCCGTGCGCGAACTGAGCGCCGCCGACGATGTGCCGCAAAGCGCCGCGACTCGAACCTGAGAGAGGATCTCTATGCCCTTGCGCCTTGCGCTGCTTTTGCTTGTTACCGGTCTCGCGACCGGTTGTGTTTCATCGGGCTATGACAGCCCTTTGCAAACCGGCAAGGGCCGCGAAGAGGCGCGAGTGGCTTATGTGCAACTGGGCTTGGGTTACCTGCGCCAGGGCATGAGCGAGCAGGCCAAGGTGCCGTTGAAAAAGGCCCTTGAACTCGACGGCGACGATGCCGAGGCCAATGGCGCACTCGCCCTGGTGTTCCAGGCCCAGGCCGAGCCTGAGTTGGCCGAGCAGTATTTCAGCAAGGCCCTGGTTTCCCGTCCTGCCGATCCCCGGCTGCTGAACAACTACGGCAGCTTCCTGTTCGAGCAGAAACGCTATGACCAGGCTTCCCGTTATTTCCAGCAAGCCAGCGCCGATACCCTCTACCCAGAGCGGTCGCGCGTGTTCGAGAACCTTGGGGTGGCCTCCAAGCGTCTCGGCCAGCGTGACATCGCGCGCCAACACCTGGAAAAAGCCCTGCACCTGAACAGTCGCCAGCCTCGCGCTTTGCTCGAAATGGCTGAGTTGTCTTACGAAGACAGGCATTATGTGCCGGCACGTGACTATTACGAACGTTTTAGCCTGCTCAGCGGGCAAAATGCACGTAGTCTATTGCTCGGTGTGCGCCTGGCGACGGTTCATGAAGAACGCGACACGGCCGCACGTTATGGCCAGCAACTCGAACGACTCTATCCCGGTACGCCGGAATATCAGCAATACCTGTCGGAGCAATGATGAAAGCGGCGCACCCGGAAGTTGTAGCAGCTAATCGCGTAAACCCAGGCGACACCTTGCGTCAGGCCCGCGAAAGCAATGGTTGGTCGCTGGCGGAAGTGGCCCTCAAGCTCAATTTGACCACCACGTCCCTGGGCAACCTGGAAGCCGGCGCGTTCGACAAGCTGCCTGGGCATACCTTCGCCCGCGGCTATATCCGCGCCTACGCCAAATTGTTGGGTATCGACCAGGCCATCTTGGTCCAGCAATTCGACCAGGTCACCGGCACCGACTCCCAGGGCAGCAACGTCCATGGCCTGGGGCGCATCGAAGAGCCGGTGCGGGTGTCCCACACGATCCTGCGTATCGTCAGCCTGTTGCTGCTGATCGCCGTGATTGGTGGCGGTTTCGTCTGGTGGCAGGACCAGGCCTCCCAGCGCACCAAGGACCTGACCAGCAACGCCATGGAGCACGTCGAAGTCGAAAGCGCCGACGGCACCACGCAGATTCACCCGTTGGACGAGCCGGAAGACCAGGCTGTCGCCGAAGGCCAGGCTGCGCCCGAAGCACCAGTGACGGCCGAGCAACCCGCGGCGGAATCGCCCCCGGCGGCCACCACTGCTGCGGTGCCGGCTCCAGCCGTACCGGCGCACGCCCCGGTCGTACCGGCTGCACCGGCGCACACTCCGGTGGCGCCTGTGGCGCAAGCCACCGCCCCGGTCGCTCCCGTGCAGGCGCCAGCGCCTGCCGCCGCCCCGACGGCCCCCGCGATTTCGCCGCCGACCACTCCCGTGTTGATCGCCGGTGACGGGCACGTACAAATTACCTTCGTTGCTGACTGCTGGACGCAACTCAGCGATGGCAATGGCAAAGTGCTGTTTAGCGGTCTGAAGCGTAAGGGAGATACGCTCGACCAGGGCGGCAAGCCTCCTTTGACGCTGCGTCTGGGCTTTGCCCGTGGCGCGCAAGTGGCCTACAACGGCCAGCCTGTCGACGTAGCGCCGTTCACCAGTGGCGAAACTGCTCGCCTGAAGTTGGGACAATAGTCATGCACGGCGAATCTCCAATCAAACGTCGCGTATCGCGCAAGATCTGGGTCGGCTCGGTGCCGGTGGGTGGCGACGCCCCCATCGCGGTACAGAGCATGACCAACAGCGACACTAACGATGTCGCTGCCACCGTCGCCCAGATCAACCGTCTGGAAGCCGCCGGCGTCGACATCGTGCGGGTTTCCGTACCGGATATGGATGCCGCCGAAGCCTTCGGCCGCATCAAGCAACTGGTCAAGGTGCCGCTGGTTGCCGACATCCACTTCGACTACCGGATCGCTTTGCGCGTGGCCGAACTGGGCGTCGATTGCCTGCGCATCAACCCGGGCAACATCGGTCGCGAAGACCGTGTGCGCGCAGTGGTGGATGCTGCCCGTGATCGCGGGATTCCGATCCGCATCGGCGTCAACGCCGGTTCCCTGGAAAAAGACCTGCAAAAAAAATACGGCGAGCCGACCCCGGCCGCGCTGGTTGAATCGGCGCTGCGCCACGTTGAACACCTTGAGCGTCTGAACTTCCAGGACTTCAAGGTCAGCGTAAAGGCCTCCGACGTGTTCATGGCGGTAGAAGCCTACCGCCTGCTGGCCAAGGAAATCGTGCAGCCGCTGCACCTGGGTATCACTGAAGCGGGCGGTTTGCGCTCAGGCACAGTGAAATCTGCGGTGGGTCTCGGTATGCTGCTCGCCGAAGGGATTGGCGATACTATCCGCATCTCCCTGGCGGCAGACCCGGTAGAGGAAGTGAAGGTCGGTTACGACATTCTCAAATCCCTGCATTTGCGTTCCCGTGGCATCAACTTCATTGCCTGCCCGAGCTGCTCGCGGCAGAACTTCGACGTGGTGAAAACCATGAACGAACTGGAAGGGCGCCTCGAAGACCTGCTGGTGCCGCTGGATGTCGCGGTAATCGGTTGTGTGGTCAACGGCCCGGGTGAAGCCAAGGAAGCCCATATCGGCTTGACCGGCGGTACGCCGAACCTGATTTACATCGACGGCAAGCCGTCGCAGAAACTGACGAATGACAATCTGGTGGATGAGCTCGAAAGACTGATCCGCCAGAAAGCGGCCGAAAAGGTCGAGGCTGACGCTGCAGTTATCGCGCGCGGCTGATCCAGCGAATTTAAGGAATAGATGTGAGCAAGTCTCTGCAAGCCATTCGTGGCATGAACGACATCCTTCCGGAGCAGACGCCGCTGTGGCGCTACTTCGAGAACACCGTTGCGCGTCTGCTGGATAACTACGGTTACAAACAGATCCGTATGCCGATCGTCGAGTTCACCGAGCTGTTCAAGCGTTCCATCGGTGAAGTGACCGACATCGTTGAAAAAGAGATGTACACCTTCGAAGACCGCAACGGTGATTCCCTGACCTTGCGTCCGGAAGGCACCGCCGCGTGCGTGCGCGCCGTGCTCGAGCATGGCCTCACCGGCGGTGGCCAGCCGCAGAAGCTGTGGTACATCGGGCCGATGTTCCGCCACGAGCGCCCGCAGAAAGGCCGTTATCGCCAGTTCCACCAGATCGGCCTGGAAGTGTTCAACCTCGACGGTCCGGACATCGACGCCGAACTGATCGTGCTGACCTGGCGCCTGTGGGGCCTGCTGGGCATCCGCGATGCGGTCAAGCTTGAACTCAACAGCCTGGGCACCAGTGAGTCCCGGGGCCGATATCGCATCGCCCTGGTCGAGTACCTGTCTGCCCACCTGGACAAGTTGGACGAAGACAGCCAGCGCCGTCTGAAAACCAACCCGTTGCGCGTCCTCGATACCAAGAACGCCGACACGCAGGCCGTGCTGGTCAATGCGCCGAAGATGGCCGATTACCTGGACGACGAATCCCGCACCCACTTCGAGGGGCTCAAGGCGCGCCTGGAAGCCGTCGGGATTCCTTACGTGATCAACCCGAAACTGGTGCGCGGCCTCGATTACTACAGCAAGACCGTGTTCGAGTGGGTCACCGACAAGCTCGGCGCCCAGGGCACCGTGTGTGCCGGTGGCCGTTATGATGGCCTGGTCGAGCAGATGGGCGGCAAGCCGACCCCCGGCGTGGGTTTTGCCATGGGTATCGAGCGCCTGATCCTGCTGCTGGAAACCCTGGAACAGGTTCCGGAAGAAATCTCCCGTCAGGTGGATGTGTACCTGTGCGCCTTTGGCGAGGCCGCCGAACTGGCTGCCCTGGCCCTGAGCGAAAAAGTGCGCGACCAGTTGCCGAACCTGCGCCTGCAGATCAATGCCGGCGCCGGCAGCTTCAAGAGCCAGTTCAAGAAGGCCGACAAGAGCGGTGCGCTGTACGCACTGATCCTCGGCGATGACGAATTGGCCCAGCAAGTGATAGGTTTCAAACCCCTGCGTGGCCAGGGCGAGCAACAGAACATTGCCTTTGATGCGCTCGCCGCGCACTTGGCCACCTGCGTCGTGCAGGGTTGAAGCTGTCGAACAGCCGAATTTAGCGATTAAGGAGTGTTGGGGTGTCGAGTACTGATGATGAGCAGCTGGCCGAGTTCAAGGACTGGTGGCAGCGTAACGGCAAGCCCCTGGTTACCGGCGGCCTGCTGGCTTTAGTGGTGGTGTTCGGCTGGCAAGCCTGGCACAAGTATCAGGCCAACCAGTCCCAAGGCGCCTCGATCCTCTATCAGCAATTGCTGGAAAGCACGCTGACGCCGAGCGGCAAGCCCGATCCTGCGCAAGTGGCAGACCTGGCCGGCAAGCTCAAGAGCGAATTTGGCGGTAGCACCTACGCCCAATACGGTAGCCTGTTCGTCGCGAAAGTCGCGGTCGACACCGGCAAGCTGGATGACGCCGTCGCCGAACTGAAGGCCATCGCCGACAAGCCGACCAACCCGACCCTGGGTGAAATCGCACGTCAGCGCCTGGCTCAGGTATTGGCGGCACAGAACAAGGCCGACGAAGCACTCAAACTGCTCGACGGCGACGCTGACAAGGCATTTGTAGCCACTCGCGAAGAGCTCAAGGGTGACCTGTTGGTCCAATTGGGTCGTACCGACGAAGCCAATGCTGCGTACAAAAAAGCCAAGGCGGCGCTGTCTGATGAAGCGGCGGTCGGTGGCTTACAAATCAAGCTCGACGACTTGGCCAAAGGGGATGCGTGACGTGATCCGTTGGAAACATGCAGCATTGCTGGCTCTGGCCGTTCTGGCCGCGGGTTGCAGCAGCAACAGTAAAAAAGAACTGCCTCCGGCCGAGCTGACCAGCTTCAAGGAAGAAGTGGTCCTGCAAAAGCAGTGGAGCCGCTCCATCGGTGACGGTCAGGGCGAAACCTACAACATGTTGGTACCGGCAATCGACGGTGACAACATTGTGGCCGCTGACGTGACCGGCGTGGTGATCTCCATGGATCGCATGAACGGCGACGTGAAGTGGAAGAAAGACCTCGAACTGCCTGTATCCGGCGCCGTCGGCGTGGGTTACGGCATGGTCATGCTCGGCACGCTCAAGGGCGAAGTCGTGGCGCTGGACTCCAGCACCGGTGAAGAGAAATGGCGCGCTCGCGTGACCAGTGAAGTTCTCGCACCGCCTGCCACCAACGGCGACATCGTCGTGGTGCAAACCCAGGACGACCGTGTAATCGGCCTCGACGCCAGCACTGGCGCCCAGCGCTGGTTGTACGACAGCACCCCTGCGGTGCTGACCCTGCGCGGTACCAGTGGTCCGGTTGTGACCAATAATCTGGCCGTTGCGGGCCTGTCGACCGGTAAAGTGGTCGCCCTGAATACCCAGAACGGCGTGCCGATCTGGGAAACGCGTGTGGCGATCCCGCAAGGTCGTTCGGAACTGGATCGTGTCGTCGACATCGACGGTGGCTTGCTGCTGTCCGGCGAAACCCTCTACGTCGCTACCTACCAGGGCCGTGTCGCGGCACTGGACCTGCAAAGCGGCCGCGTCAACTGGCAGCGTGATGCTTCCAGCTACGCCGGTGTCGCCCAAGGGTTTGGCAGCGTCTACGTAAGCCTGTCGTCCGGCACCGTTGAAAGTGTCGACGAACGTTCCACCACTGCGCTGTGGAGCAACGACTCTCTGGCCCGCCGTCAACTGTCGGCACCGGAAGTGTTCTCCAGCTACGTAGTGGTAGGCGACTTCGAAGGCTACCTGCACCTGCTGAGCCAGGTAGACGGTCGCTTTGTGGGTCGCGAGCGCATCGACAGCGACGGCCTGCGTGCGCGTCCGCTGGTCGTGGGTAACATGCTTTATGTGTTTGGCAACAGCGGCAAGCTGGAAGCCCTGACCATCAAGTAAAGGTTTGACTATGCTTGGGGTTACCCCCAGGCGGCCCTGCTTCATTGCTTAATGTAGGAGCGAGCTTGCTCGCGAAGGACGTCAACGCTCACGCGGGTTTCTGGATAAACGCGGCGTCCTCAGGTTTTTCGCGAGCAAGCTCGCTCCTACAGGAACCAGTGTCGGGCAGGGTATGTGGCATTTCAAATGCCGCCCCGAGCACCAGCCGCTGCCTTGCAGCGGCTTTTGTATTTTCTGAAATAACGAAGTGGAGAGCCGCATGGTTCCCGTAATCGCCCTGGTGGGCCGACCTAACGTCGGCAAGTCCACCTTGTTCAACCGCCTGACCAGGACTCGCGACGCCATTGTCGGCGACTTGTCCGGTCTGACCCGTGATCGCCAATACGGTGAGGCAAAGTGGCAAGGGCGCTCCTACATTATTGTCGACACCGGTGGTATCTCCGGTGACGAGCATGGCATGGACGAAAAGATGGCCGAGCAGTCGCTGCTGGCCATTGAAGAAGCCGATGTCGTGTTGTTCCTGGTGGACGCCCGCGCGGGCTACACCGCTGCCGACCAGATGATCGGCGAGCACCTGCGCAAGCGCAACAAGCGTTCCTACGTGGTCGCCAACAAGATCGACAACATCGATCCTGAAATGGCCCGTGCCGAATTCAGCCCGATGGGCCTGGGCGACGCGATCCCGATCGCCGGTGCCCACGGTCGCGGCATCACCCAGATGTTGGAAATCGCCCTGCGCGACTTCCCTAAGGATGACGCCGAGGAAGAAGAGGGCGAAGAAGAGGTCGTCGCCGAAGGTGAGGAAGCCAAGCGCATTCCGGGCCCGAGCGAAAAAGACGGTATCAAGATCGCCATCATCGGCCGTCCCAACGTCGGCAAGTCGACCCTGGTCAACCGTATGCTCGGTGAAGACCGGGTCATCGTGTATGACCAGCCCGGCACTACTCGCGACAGTATCTACATCCCGTTCGAGCGTAACGACGAGAAGTACACGCTGATCGACACCGCCGGTGTGCGCAAGCGCGGCAAGATCCACGAGGAAGTTGAAAAGTTCTCCGTGGTGAAAACCCTGCAGGCGATCAAAGACGCCAACGTGGTGATCTTCGTGATGGACGCCCGCGAAGGCGTGGTGGACCACGACCTCAACCTGCTGGGCTTCGCCCTCGAGGCTGGTCGGGCGCTGGTGATCGCGATCAACAAGTGGGACGGCATGACGCCGAGCGAGCGCGATTTCGTCAAGATCGAACTGCAGCGTCGTCTGTTCTTCGTCGAGTTCGCCGATATCCACTTTATCTCGGCACTGCACGGTACCGGCGTGGGCAACCTCTACGCGTCCGTACAGAACTCGTTCAAGTCCGCGGTCACCCGCTGGCCGACCAACCGTCTGACTCAGATCCTCGAAGACGCGGTCGGCGAGCACGCACCGCCGATGGTCAACAACCGCCGGATCAAACTGCGTTACGCCCACTTGGGTGGTGCCAACCCGCCGATTATCGTGATCCACGGTAACCAGATCGAGAAGGTGCCTAAATCCTACGTGCGTTACCTGGAAAACACCTACCGCCGTGTCTTGAAGCTGGTCGGTACGCCGATCCGCATCGAGTTCAAGGGTGGCGAGAACCCATACGAAGGCAACAAGAACACACTGACTGACCGTCAGGTGAACAAGAAGCGTCGTTTGATGACTCACCACAAGAAGGCCGACAAGAAGCGCCGCGACAAGCGCTGATTCCGACCTCGCAAAAAGGGCTCTTTACGGGCCCTTTTTTGTGCGCGGTGGTTTGCGCCTTGACCCGATGCAGTTGGCAGCTTAAAACTTGGGGTTCACCTGCAGGGGCCTCCGATGATCAACAGCAAGCTGCCAAATGTCGGCACGACCATTTTCACCACCATGTCGCAACTCGCTGCCGAAACCGGCGCGCTCAACCTGTCCCAGGGCTTCCCTGACTTCAATGGCCCGCAGGGTTTGCTCGATGCCGTGGGCAAGCATGTCGCCAGCGGCCATAACCAATACGCACCGATGACCGGCCTGCCAGCCCTGCGCCAGCAAGTGGCGGCCAAGATCGCGCGCAGCTATGGCGCCACGGTCAGCCCCGACAGCGAAGTGACGATCACGCCCGGAGCCACGGCGGCGATCTTCTGCGCGATCCAGGCGGTGATCCGCAGCGGCGATGAGGTCATCGTGTTCGACCCGTGCTACGACAGCTATGAGCCTTCGGTCGAGTTGGCCGGCGGTCGCTGCGTGCATGTGCAACTGAACCTGGAAAACTTCAGCCTCGACTTTGAAAAGATCCAGGCGGCGTTGTCTGCGCGCACGCGCATGATCATCCTGAACACGCCGCATAACCCCACCGGCGCACTGATCAGCCGTGCCGAGCTGGACCTGTTGGCGGCCTTGATCCGCGACCGCGATATTTACCTGGTCAGCGATGAGGTCTACGAACATCTGGTGTTTGACGGTGTGCCTCATGTCAGCGTGCTGGCCCACGAAGAACTGTATCAACGTGCGTTCGTGGTCAGTTCCTTCGGCAAGACCTATCACGTCACCGGCTGGAAAACCGGCTACGTGGTCGCGCCACCGGCACTGACCGTCGAATTGCGCAAGGTGCATCAATATGTCAACTTCTGCGGCGTGACCCCGCTGCAGTACGCGTTGGCAGACTTCATGGCCGAACACCCGGAACACGTCGAAGAACTGCCGGCCTTTTACCAGGCCAAGCGCGACCTGTTCTGCGACCTGTTGACGCCGTCGCGTTTCAGCTTTACCCGGGTCACCGGTACTTACTTCCAACTGGTGGATTATTCAGCGATTCGCCCAGACCTGGATGACGTCGCCATGTCGTTGTGGATGACCCGCGAGCATGGCGTAGCGACGATCCCGGTTTCGGTGTTCTACCAGCATCCACCCCAAGGCCAGCGCCTGGTGCGCCTGTGCTTTGCCAAACGCGAGGAGACGCTGCAACAAGCAGCTGAGAAACTATGCGTGATCTGAATGCACTACCCGACCTGAACGTCGCCCTGGTCCAGACCAGCCTGGCCTGGCACAACCGCCAGGCCAACTTCGATCACTTCGAACTGTTGCTGGAACAGGCCCGTGGCGCTGACCTGATCATCCTGCCGGAGATGTTCACCACCGGTTTCTCCATGGACTCGGCCACCCAGGCCGAACCGGAAAATGGCCCGACCCATCGCTGGCTCCAGAGCCAGGCGGCGAAGTACAACGCGGTGATCACCGGCAGTGTGATCATCCAGGCCGCCGACGGCAGCCACCGCAACCGCCTGTTATGGGCGCGGCCGGATGGCGAGGTGCTGCATTACGATAAGCGCCACCTGTTCCGCATGGCCGGCGAGCACAATCACTACACGCCCGGCGAGCGCCAGGTGCTGTTCGAGATAAAGGGCTGGCGTATTCGCCCATTGATTTGCTACGACCTGCGCTTTCCGGTGTGGAGTCGTGACGCCCAGGATACCGACCTGCTGCTGTACACGGCCAACTGGCCGGGGGCGCGACGCCAGCATTGGAACCGGTTGTTGCCGGCGCGGGCGATCGAGAACCTGTGTTATGTGGCGGCGGTGAATCGGGTGGGTACCGACGGCAAAGGCTTCGCTTATACCGGGGATAGCCAGGTGCTGGACTTCCAGGGTGAGAGCCTGTTGAGTGCGGGGGAGGCGGACGGGGTGTTTACGGTGTGCCTCAAAGCGGATGAATTGGCGGCTTACCGCAGCAAATTTCCGGCGAACCTGGATGCCGATACTTTTCAGTTTGTCTGACAGACCGCTATCGCGGGCAAGCCCACTCCCACATTCGAGCCGAACACGGTCAAAATGTGGGAGTGGGCTTGCCCGCGATGAGGCCCCAACAGACCACACACATCCAAAGCCCAACAAAAAAGGCCCCTGAGTTCTCACCCAGGGGCCTTTTGCATGTCAGCGCTCGGTTGTTTACGCCGCTTTTGCTTCCAAATGGCTCAACGAGCGGTTCAGGGCGCTGAATACCGCCTTGAAGCTGGCCGTGGTGAAGTTTTCATCAATGCCCACGCCATGCACCGGACGCTCACCGTTCACTCGCAGCTCGATGTAGGCCGCAGCCTTGGCGTTGGTGCCGGCACCGATCGCGTGTTCGTTGTAGTCCATGATTTCCACGCCAATCGGCAGGCTGGCGACCAGGGCTTCGAGCGCGCCGTTGCCCTTGCCGTGCCAGCGCAGGTTGGTTTCGCCCTGGCCTTTGCCCGAGACTTCCACTTCCACGGTGCTGTTACCGTTTTCTTCCTGCAGACGATGGCTGACCAGCGCGTAGGGCGTGTTGGCTTGCAGGTATTCACGCTGCAACAGCGCGTGAATCTGCGAAGCGCTCATCTCCAGGCCCACGCGGTCGGTTTCGGCCTGAACCACTTGGCTGAACTCGATCTGCATGCGACGCGGCAAGCTGATGCCGTATTCCTGCTCCAGCAGGTAGGCGATGCCGCCTTTGCCCGACTGGCTGTTCACCCGGATCACCGCCTCGTAGCTGCGGCCGATGTCGGCCGGGTCGATCGGCAAGTACGGCACTTCCCACAGGGCGTCGGGTTTCTGCTGGGCGAAGCCCTTGCGGATTGCGTCCTGGTGGGAGCCGGAGAATGCGGTGTGTACCAGGTCGCCGACATACGGGTGACGTGGATGCACCTGGATCTGGTTGCATTCCTCGACCACTTTGCGCACGCCATCGATGTCGGAGAAGTCCAGCTCAGGGTTCACGCCCTGGGTGTAGAGGTTCAACGCCACGTTGACCAGGTCGACGTTACCGGTACGCTCGCCGTTGCCGAACAGGCAGCCTTCGACACGGTCGGCGCCGGCCATCAGGCCCAATTCGGTGGCGGCTACACCGGTGCCACGGTCGTTGTGGGTGTGCAGGCTGATGATCACGCTGTCACGACGGTTGACATGACGACCGAACCACTCGATCTGGTCGGCATAGATGTTCGGCGTGGCGCATTCAACGGTGGCCGGCAGGTTGAGGATCATCTTGTGCTCGGGCGTCGGGTTCCACACCTCGATCACTGCGTCACACACTTCCTTGGCGAATTCCAGCTCGGTGGCGCTGAAGGTCTCTGGCGAGTATTCGAACGTCCACTGGGTTTCCGGCTGCTGGGCGGCGTATTTGACGAACAGCTTGGCCGCGTTGACCGCGATGGCCTTGATCCCGTCCTTGTCCTGGTTGAACACGATGCGACGGAAGGACGGCGAGGTAGCGTTGTACAGGTGGACGATGGCTTTTTTCGCGCCGCGCAGGGATTCGAAGGTGCGCTCGATCAAGTCTTCACGGCCCTGGGTCAGCACCTGGATGGTGGTGTCCTCGGGGATGTGGTTGCCTTCGATCAGGGTGCGGACGAAGTCGAAGTCGGTTTGCGAAGCGGCCGGGAACGAGGCTTCGATTTCCTTCACGCCGACGGCGACCAGGGTCTTCCAGAAGCGCAGTTTTTTCACTGCATCCATCGGTTCGATCAGCGACTGGTTGCCATCACGCAGGTCGGAGCTGCACCAGATCGGCGCGGTGGTGATGGTTTTCGACGGCCAGGTGCGGTCCGGAATATCGATGGTCGGAAACGCGCGGTACTTCGAAGACGGGTCTTTGAGCATGCTCATCGGGAAATCCTTTGGTGGAGGGGCCGAAAAAGGGCGGCCTGCCGGAAAACTGTTATGGGGTATAAAACAAGGGACGAGGCAGATCGATTCAGCCTGGCAGTCGTGCGCTGACAAGGCACAGACTGCGGTGCTGGCGGAGCAAAATGAGTGTGTGAGAGGTTTTCATAAGTTCAACCCTAACCGCCGGGGTGAAAGATGGCAAGTAGTCCAGAAAAATTGAGATAAGTTCTTCTGTGGGCGTAGGAAACGAGATTTTATGCTTGGTAAATAGTCTGAGGCTGGTTTTAATTGCGCAGCCTCTATCGGCTGCGCAATCGAGTCGGTCAAGGTTGAAATGCGCCGATAAAGATCGCGGGATCCACCCGTGCATCGTTCAGGCTGACATTCCAGTGCATATGCGGCCCGGTCGCGCGACCCGTCGCGCCGACCTTGCCCACCACCGCGCCGCGTGCCAGTTGCTGGCCCGCACTGACATCGATCTTCGACATATGGCAGAACATGCTGATAAAGCCCTGGCCGTGGTCGACGAACACGGTGTTGCCGTTGAAGAAGTAGTTGCCGGTCAGGATCACCTTGCCCGCCGCCGGGGTCTTGATCGGTGTGCCGGCGGGGACGGCGAAATCCAGGCCTGAATGCGGATTGCGTTCTTCGCCGTTGAAGAAGCGACGCACGCCGAACTTGCTCGACAGTGGGCCGTTGACCGGTTTGTCCAGCAGCAGGTTGCTTGGCAGGTTAGGGCTGAAACGGCGGTAAGCCTTGATCTGCACCGCCAGCTCGGCCTCGATGCGTTTGAGTTGCGCCGGCGCGGGGTTGACCTGGCTTTTGTTCTTCAGGGTGATGCGCTGTTCCGGGTACTGCTTGTAGCCGACGATAAACGGCAGGTTGCGCCCGCCGCTGCTGATGCGTTCGTTGCCCGGTTTGACCGTCAACGGAATGCCGACAATCGCCAGCCAGTTGGCCTGCTCCTTGACCACCAGGACCGGCTTGCCCTGGTAGGTGGCTTTCGGCGCGGCCGCCGCGGGGCCCAGGTCGACGACGGCCACACCGCCGGGCACCGGCTTGTTCAAGGCCCGGATGATGAAGCTGTCGGCGTGGGCGTTGACGGTCAGGCACAGCAGCATCAACAGGCTGAAAAAACGTGGCATCGATCAATCCAATAACGAAAGGGTGACGGGTGTCAGGTGGTTGTCTTCCACCCGCACTTGCAATTGGCCTTCACCGAGGCGCGCAGTCAGGCGCTGGCCGGTGTGGGTCTGCGCGGCATTGCGAATCGCCTGGCCGCGCTCGTCGAGCAGGATGCTGTAGCCGCGGCCGAGAGTCGCCAGCGGGCTGACCACTTGCAGCGTCTGCACCTGGCTTTGCAGTTGCAGGCGGCGCGCCTTGAGGCCTTCGCGCATGGCGCGGGGCAGGCGTTCGGCGAGGCTGTCCAGGCGTTGGCGCAGCAAGGCCAGTTGGCGCCCGGGGTGTTGGCCGGCGAGGCGGGTTTCCAGGCGGATCAAGCGTTCGCGGCGGGTATTGAGGCTGCGTTCGAAGGCGCGGCGCAGGCGCATGTCCAGGTCGTCCAGGCGCTGGGCCTGTTGGCGCAGACGTTCGCCGGGGTGGCGCAGGCGGCGGGCCATGCCTTCGAGGCGCAGGCGGTCGTGGCTTAGCCGGTTGCGCATCAGCATCACCAAGCGGCGGTGCAGGCTGTCGACCTGGCGCACCAGGTTGCTGGCGTCCGGAGCCAGCAGTTCTGCGGCGGCAGACGGTGTCGGCGCGCGCACGTCGGCGACAAAGTCGCTGATCGACACATCAGTCTCATGGCCGATGGCGCTGACGATCGGCGTCACGCACGCATCCACCGCGCGGGCCAAGGCTTCTTCGTTGAAGCACCAGAGGTCTTCCAGCGAGCCGCCGCCACGGGCCAGGATCAATGCGTCGAAGCCACGCGCATCGGCCAGCTTCAGCGCACGCACGATCTGCGCCACCGCTTCGCGACCTTGTACGGCCGTGGGGATCAAGGTGAGCTGCACCTGCGGCGCGCGGCGGCGGAACACGCTGATGATGTCGCGGATCACCGCGCCGGTCGGCGAGCTGATAATGCCGATGCGCTGCGGATGGGCCGGCAACGCCACCTTGCGGTCGGCGCTGAACAGGCCTTCGGCGCTGAGTTTTTCCTTCAGCGCATCGAAGGCCAGGCGCAGCGCGCCATCGCCGGCGGGCTCGACGGTGTCGAGGATCAGTTGATAGTCGCCACGGCCCTCGAACAGCGAGACCTTGCCGCGCACTTTCACCGCCAGGCCGTCCTTCAAGGCCTGGCGCACCCGCGCGGCGTTTTGCCGGAACAGCGCGCAACGCACTTGGGCGCCGCTGTCCTTGAGGGTGAAGTACACATGGCCGGACGCCGGGCGGGCGAGGTTGGAGATCTCGCCTTCGACCCAGATATTGGTGAACACGTCTTCCAGCAACACCCGCGCACGGCCGTTGAGTTGGCTGACAGTCAGGACCTCGCGGTCCAGGCCCAGGCGGGCGAACGGATCTTTAATCATGGAGAGGGATCTTTAATCATGGGCGGCAGTTTATAGGCATTCGCGCAAGGTTTGGCAGAATTGCTCCACCAACGCGCTCGGTGTGTGCGGGCAGGCCAGGGCCACGGTACTCAGGCAGTCCGGGTCGGCCAGGGGTAAAAAATGCACGGCGGCCGGGGCGATGTCCTGCATCGATTTTGGTAACAAGGCAATACCGAAGCCGGCCTGGATCAACTGCAACTGCGTGGTCTTGCGCGACATGACCCGTGCGGCCTTGGGGAAAAATCCGGCACGCATGCACAACTCGGCCGACAGATAGCTCAGCCCGCCGCGCTGGGGGTGGGGGACCGAGATAAACGCTTCGTCCTTGAGTTGGGCCAATTCGACCGGTGCCTGGCAGCGGGCTAGCGCGTGGTTCGGCGGTACGGCCAGCAGTAACTGCTCACTGTATAAAGGCAGCACACGCACGCCTTCGCGCTGGCGTAGCACCGGCAGGCGCAGTAGGCCGACGTCCAGGCGACCGTCGGCAATTTCTTCGAGTTGGGCTTCGGAGGACAGTTTGGCGATATCCATCGATACGCCGGGGCAGCGCTCCAGCCAGGTGCTGATGCCGCGCAGCAGCGCGCCGCTCATCGGCACGGTGCTCGAATGGCTCAAGCGCAGGGTGCCGACCTGGCCGTTACCCACTTGCGTCGCCATCTCGCTGGCCTTGTGCAGTTCACTCAGCAGGTTGCGCGCCCGCGGGTAGAAGGCTTCACCGGCGGCGGTCAGCCGAGGCTGGCGCGCGGTGCGTTCGAACAATGGCGTGTGCAGTTGGTTTTCCAGTTCTTTGATCTGCCGGCTCAGGGCCGATTGCGCGACAAACAGGCGCTCGGCGGCGGCGCTGAAGCTGCCGCTGTCGGCGATTTCGACGAAGTAGCGCAGTTGGCGGGTGGAAATCACACGTCATGCCTTTTCGAGATGGGTGGAGGGCTTTGAAGATATTAGTCGCAACTCTCACCGATGGCTAAAGTGATGGACATCTCTTTCAAGGAATTACCCATGAGCCCGGTTGAGCTGATGAGTCAGTGGTCGTTTGGCGGTACAGATTGGCTGGTGATCGGCCTGGGCGTTGCCGTGGCCTATATCGTGTTTGGCATCGCCGGGTTCGGTACGGCGCTGGTGGCGGGGCCGATCCTGCTTATGTTCATGCCGCTGTCGAAGATCATCCCGCTGCTGGTGTTGCTGGATTTTATCGCGGCCTTCGGCAACCTGCTGCAATCGCGACGGGATGTGAACAAGCCGGAGCTGTTGCGACTGCTGCCGTGCATGGCGATCGGTTGCACCCTGGGCGTGGTGTTTTTGCTCAACCTGCATTCGGATCTGTTGCTGTTGTTGATGGGGCTGTTTATCAGCGCCTACGCGATTTACACCTTGGCGGTGAAGGCCCGGCCGGCGCAACTGGCGGCGGGCTGGGCGGTTCCCATGGGCACCGTCGGCGGTTTGTTCGGTGCGTTGTTCGGCAGTGGCGGCTTTCTATATGCGATCTACTTGAGCAGTCGTTTGCCCAAGGACGCTGCGCGCGCCACGCAAAGCGCGTTGATCAGTTGCAGCACCGTGGTGCGCCTGAGTCTGTTCCTGATCGCCGGGGTGTATGCCGACATGCCGCTGTTGCTGCTGGCGGTTTGCCTGCTGCCGGCGATGGCCCTGGGGTTGTGGTGTGGGCGGCGGCTGACGTTGCGCATGTCCCGTGAGGCGTTTGTGCGATTGGTCACGTGGCTGGTGCTGGCCAGTGGCATTGCCTTGATTGGGCGGTACCTGAGTACTTGACCTGTGTCGGGCAGGGATTAAGCTGCCTGCCTTCAGGGCTTCTTCGCGAGCAAGTCCGCTCCCACAGTCGATCGCATTGCAAGGTGGGAGCCGGGCTTGCCCGCGACGGCGCCAGACGTCATACCGCAGGGCTCCCATGAATTCCCAAAGCATCCTTGTCCCGAAAATCTCCACCTTGCCCGTCCACGAACCCCGTGCCCGGGCGATCGTGCGCTGGCTGGTGCGCAAGAACATCATCAAGGAAGAGCTGACCACCTGCGGGCGCACCGGCAACCGCATGGCCTACGCCCTGGCCGACGGCGCCCGCGCCGTGGTGCTGCACCCGGATGCGCTGCCGTTCAACGAACCCGTCAATGGCCTGGAAATCATCTACAAGCGTTGCATCTATACACCGGCCAAGGGTTTTCTCGAAGAAGCCGGCTGCCCGGAATGCCTCAAGGAAATCGGCGAGGCGCTGTTCGACAGCCTGGAAGAGTGGATGCCCGGCCACACCGACAACTTCACCTGCCCGCTGTGTGGGCATGAGGATGACATCAACGGTTTTCTGTTCCTGCAGGAATGTGGGTTTTCCAACCTCGGATTCATCTTCAACAACTGGGCGGAGGCGGGGTTCAAGCAGAGCTTTATCGACGAATTTGCCGATTGGTTGGACCAGAAGATCAGTTGGGTCAAAGTCGAGTTGTAGGCTGCAAGCTCAACCCTTTGTAGGAGCGAGCTTGCTCGCGAAAACCGTCAACGATAATCCGGGTAGTCTGGTTGAACGCGGTGTCTTGGTGTTCTTCGCGAGCAAGCTCGCTCCTACAGAAAAGCAGCATCTTTTCTCCATCTATCAGTATTACCAAGTTTGTCAGAGTTTTACGTTGAGACCTGAGGGGTGTCTGAGTATAATGGCGCGCTTCCATTTTCCCGCTCGGGAGCCCCCGCGATGCTGCGTATCAGCCAAGAAGCTCTGACATTCGACGACATTCTCCTAGTGCCCGGTTATTCCGAGGTGCTTCCTAACGAAGTCAGTCTCAAGACCCGCCTAACCCGTGGCATCGAGCTGAATATTCCCCTGGTTTCCGCTGCCATGGATACCGTCACCGAAGCCCGTCTGGCCATCGCCATGGCTCAGGAAGGCGGTATCGGCATCATCCACAAGAACATGACCGTCGAGCAGCAAGCTGCCGAAGTGCGCAAGGTCAAGCGTTATGAAGCCGGGGTGGTGAAAGATCCGATCACCATCGACGCTGACGCCACCGTGCGCGACCTGTTCGAACTGACCCGCCTGCACAACATCTCCGGCGTGCCGGTGCTGCACAATGGCGACCTCGTCGGCATCGTCACCTCCCGTGACGTGCGTTTCGAGAACCGTCTTGAAGTCACCGTCCGCGAAGTGATGACGCCTAAAGAGCGTCTGGTCACGGTCAAGGAAGGCGCCAACAAGAACGACGTGCGCGAATTGCTGCACAAGCACCGCATCGAGCGCGTGCTGATCGTCGACGACAAATTCGCCCTCAAGGGCATGATGACCGTCAACGACATCGAAAAAGCCAAGGCTTACCCGCTGGCCAGCAAGGATGACCAAGGTCGTCTGCGCGTCGGCGCGGCAGTCGGCACCGGTAAAGACACCGGTGATCGCGTAGCGGCCCTGGTTGCTGCCGGTGTGGACGTGGTGGTGGTCGACACCGCCCACGGTCACTCCAAGGGCGTGATCGACCGCGTTCGCTGGGTCAAACAGAATTTCCCTGAAGTCCAGGTGATCGGCGGCAACATCGCCACCGGCGCTGCCGCCAAGGCCCTGGCCGAAGCGGGCGCGGATGCGGTCAAGGTCGGTATCGGCCCTGGCTCGATCTGCACCACGCGTATCGTCGCCGGTGTGGGCGTGCCGCAAATCAGCGCCATCGCCAACGTCGCCGAGGCCCTCGAAGGCACGGGCGTTCCGTTGATCGCCGACGGCGGTATCCGGTTCTCCGGTGACCTGTCCAAGGCCATCGTCGCCGGTGCTTCCTGCGTGATGATGGGCTCGATGTTCGCCGGTACTGAAGAAGCCCCGGGCGAGATCGAACTGTTCCAGGGTCGTTCGTACAAGGCTTACCGCGGCATGGGTTCGCTGGGCGCCATGTCCCAGGCGCAAGGTTCTTCCGACCGTTACTTCCAGGACTCTTCGGCAGGCGCCGAGAAACTCGTTCCGGAAGGCATCGAAGGCCGTGTGCCGTACAAAGGCACCCTGAGCGCGATCATCCATCAACTGATGGGCGGCCTGCGTTCCTCGATGGGCTACACCGGTAGCGCCAACATCGACGAAATGCGTACCAAGCCAGAGTTCGTGCGGATCACCGGCGCCGGTATGGCCGAATCCCACGTCCATGACGTGCAGATCACCAAGGAAGCGCCAAACTACCGCGTAGGTTGAGGCTTCCAGCATAAAGTTAAGTAACCGGGGCTGTCTTATTCAGCCCCGAGTTGTTTCTGATTCATTAGACGAGACTGATCTCATGGCCCTCGACATTCACGCCCACCGTATCCTGATCCTCGATTTCGGTTCCCAGTACACCCAACTGATCGCCCGTCGCGTGCGTGAAATCGGCGTGTACTGCGAACTGCATCCGTTCGACATGGACGACGCAGCGATCCGCGAATTCGCACCGAAAGGCGTCATCCTCGCCGGCGGCCCCGAGTCGGTACACGAAGCCAACAGCCCGCGCTGCCCGCAAGCCGTATTCGACCTGGGCGTGCCCGTGTTCGGTATCTGCTACGGCATGCAGACCATGGCCGAGCAGTTGGGCGGCAAGGTTGAAGGTTCCGAGCTGCGTGAATTCGGTTATGCCCGTGTCGACGTGGTCGGCAAGAGCCGCCTGTTGGACGGCATCGAAGACCACGTCGACGCCGACGGCCTGTTCGGCCTCGACGTGTGGATGAGCCACGGTGACAAAGTCACCAAGATGCCGCAAGACTTCCACATCCTGGCCAGCACCCCGAGCTGCCCGATCGCCGGTATGTTCAACGACGAGCGTGGTTACTACGGCGTGCAGTTCCACCCGGAAGTGACTCACACCAAGCAAGGCGGGCGCATCCTGTCGCGTTTCATCCTCGACATCTGCGAGTGTGAAGCCCTGTGGACTCCGTCGAAAATCGCTGAAGACGCCATCGCCAACGTGCGTGCCCAGGTCGGCACCGACAACGTCCTGCTCGGCCTGTCCGGCGGCGTTGACTCCTCCGTGGTTGCCGCGCTGCTGCACAAGGCCATTGGCGACCAACTGACCTGCGTATTCGTCGACAACGGCCTGCTGCGCCTGCACGAAGGCGAGCAAGTGATGGCCATGTTCGCCGAGAACATGGGCGTCAAGGTGATCCGCGCCAACGCTGAAGATCAGTTCCTGAACAACCTGGCCGGCGAGTCCGACCCGGAGAAGAAGCGCAAGATCATCGGCCGCACCTTCATCGACGTATTCGATGCCCAGTCCAACAAACTGGACAACATCAAGTACCTCGCCCAGGGCACCATCTACCCCGACGTGATCGAGTCGGCCGGCGCCAAGAGCGGCAAGGCCCACGTGATCAAGTCCCACCACAACGTGGGTGGCCTGCCCGAGGAAATGAACCTCAAGCTGGTCGAACCGCTGCGTGAGCTGTTCAAGGACGAAGTCCGCCGTCTCGGCCTGGAACTGGGCCTGCCCTACGACATGGTCTACCGCCACCCATTCCCGGGCCCGGGCCTGGGCGTGCGGATCCTCGGTGAAGTGAAGAAGGAATACGCCGACCTGCTGCGTCGCGCCGACCACATCTTCATCGAAGAACTGCGCAAGGCCGACTGGTATCACAAAGTCAGCCAGGCGTTCGTAGTGTTCCAACCGGTGAAATCGGTGGGCGTGGTCGGCGACGGCCGTCGTTACGCCTGGGTCGTGGCCCTGCGTGCGGTGGAAACCATCGACTTCATGACCGCCCGTTGGGCACACCTGCCTTACGAACTGCTGGAAACCGTCAGCGGCCGTATCATCAATGAAATCGAAGGCATCTCGCGCGTGACGTATGACGTGTCGAGCAAGCCGCCGGCGACGATTGAGTGGGAATGATCCTGCCCTAGCAGGTGGATGCTGAATAACAGAACCCCGGCCATGTGCCGGGGTTCTGCGCATCTGAAACACGATAAATCAAACGCCGCAGCAAAAGTGTGGGAGCGGGCTTGCTCGCGATAGCGGCCCGCGGCTACGTTTGAGCTTCGCTCGGCCTTAGCGCCGCGCAATATCCGAAAAGTAGAACTTATCCAACGTATGCCGCGACTCGGTGTACTCAAACTGCCGCCCGTCCTGCAGAAACGTCTGGTTGCTTACCACGATCACATGGCTTTGCCCCTCGAGATCGAGGTGTGCCTGGTCGTCTTTGCCGCGGGGCAGGGCTTCGATGGTGCGTTGGGCGTAGCTGATGTGCAGTTGCAACGTCTGTTCGATGAAGGCGTAGATCGACTGCTCGGCGATGGTGCGGTCCAGGCCGGGGATCAGGTCGGCGACGAAGTGGTTGATGTCGAGGATCACCCGTTTGCCGCCGATGCGCCGCACCCGTTTGATGCGGGTGATCAGGGTGCCGGGTTCGGCCTCGATATGCTGCAGCAGTGAGCCTTCCAGCGGGAACTGGGTGAATTCGACGACGTCGGTGTGGACGTCATCGCCCAGGTCGGCGTGGGTTTCGTGGAAGCTGACGATGCCGCCCAGTTGGAACTCGATGGGGTTGGGCGATAACACAAACGTGCCTTTGCCATGGATTTTCTGCGCAAACCCACGCTCCTGCAGCTGCTCGATGGCCCGCCGCACGGTGCCACGACTGGCCTGGTAGGCATCCATCAGTTCGGTTTCAGAGGGAAGACGGGTGCCGCGTTGCAGGCGTTCGGTGGTGATGTTGGCAAGCAGATCGGTATAGATCTGGTTGTATTTGCTCATGGGGATGGCTCTGTGCCGCGTTTGCGTTCAAGGCAGGAACCTTAGTGGCACGGCTGGGGTTTGTCCATTGGGCCCATGGAAATCTGTGGGCTGTGGCGGGGCCTGATCCAGAAAAAATAGACAATATGTAACTCGTACAGACGAGTTGTTGCTTTAACTCGTCTGTACGAGTACTTTTGCCTTCGGCGTGCTGCCAATGACTGCCCCCCCAAATAAAAAAATCAAAGTGGAAACCAAGCATGAGCCACGACTATTCGAACATCGCCCGCGAAATTCTCGAGCACCTCGGGGGCCGCGACAATCTTGAGCAAGCCGCCCATTGCGTGACCCGCCTGCGCCTGGCGCTCAAGGACCCGAGCCTGGTCAACGGCAGCGCGTTGAACCAAGTCGACCTGGTCAAGGGCTCGTTCTTTACCGGTGGCCTGTTCCAGGTGGTGATCGGCCCTGGCGAAGTGGAAAAGGTCTACGCCGCCCTGCGCGAACAGACCGGCCTCGCCGCCGCCACCATCGCCGACGTCAAGAAGAAGGGCGCCGACAAGACCAACGCCATGCAGCGTCTGGTGCGGGTGTTCTCCGATGTGTTCATGCCGATCCTGCCCGCGTTGATCATCGCCGGCCTGTTGATGGGCGTGAACAACCTGATGGGCGCCAAGGGCATGTTCATCGAGGGCAAGACGCTGCTGGAGGCCTACCCGAACCTGGATGGCCTGTGGAGCCTGATCAACCTGATGGCCAACACCTCGTTCGTGTTCCTGCCGGCGCTGGTGGGCTGGTCGGCGGCCAAGCGTTTTGGCGGCAGTGAAATCCTCGGCATCGTGCTTGGCCTGATGCTGGTCCACCCGGACCTGCTCAACGCGTGGAACTACGGCAAGGCGGTGGCCGGCCTCGATGGCCAGAGCCTGCCGTACTTCGATATTTTCGGATGGTTCAAGATCGAGAAAGTCGGCTACCAGGGGCAGATCCTGCCGATCCTGATGGCGGCGTATGTGATGAGCGTCATCGAGAAATGGCTGCGCGCGCGAGTGCCGAATGCCATCCAACTGTTGATCGTGCCGATCACCACCATCGTCGTCACCGGCGTGCTCGCGCTGGCGATCATCGGCCCGGTGACCCGTCACCTCGGCATCCTGATCACCCAGGGCGTGGTCACCCTGTTTGACCTGGCGCCGATGCTCGGCGGAGCGATTTTCGGCCTGTTGTATGCGCCGCTGGTGATCACCGGCATGCACCACATGTTCCTGGCGGTGGACCTGCAACTGATCTCCACCCAGGGCGGCACGTTTATCTGGCCGATGATCGTCATGTCCAACCTGGCCCAGGGCAGCGCCGCGCTGGCGGTGTTCTACATGGCGCGCAATGCGCGGGACAAAAGCATGGCCTCGACTTCCGCTGTCTCCGCGTATTTCGGCATCACTGAACCGGCGATGTTCGGCGTGAACCTGCGCTTCAAGTTCCCGTTTTATGCCGCGCTGCTGGGCTCGGCACTGGGCAGCATTTTCCTGTCGCTGAACAAGGTGCAGGCCTCGGCCATCGGGGTCGGCGGCTTGCCCGGGTTTATCTCGATCGTGCCGCATGCCATCCCGATGTTTGTGATCGGGATGGTCATCGCGATGGTCGTGCCGTTTGTTCTGACCTGTGCATTGAGCATGAAGATCGTGCGGCCTGGGTATCGCGTTGCCTGAATTACCGCGTTCGCGAGCAAGCCCGCTCCCACAGTTGAATGCGTTCCCCCTGTGGGAGGGGGCTTGCTCCCGATGAGGCCCGAGCGGCGGGTACACAATTTTACTGAAGGAACCCACCATGCAAAACTGGCAACACTCGGTGATCTACCAGATCTACCCCAAAAGCTTTCACAGCCACGCGGGTAACGCCACCGGTGACCTGCTGGGTATCGTGGACAAACTCGACTACCTGCAATGGCTGGGCGTCGACTGCCTGTGGATCACCCCGTTCCTGCGCTCGCCGCAGCGCGACAACGGCTACGACATCAGCGACTACTACGCCATCGACCCGAGCTACGGGACCATGGCCGATTGCGACCAACTGATCAGTGAAGCGGCCAAGCGCGGCATCAAGTTGATGCTCGACATCGTGGTCAACCACACCTCCATCGAGCACGAGTGGTTCCAGCAGGCGCGCAGCAGCCTCGACAACCCGTACCGTGACTTTTACATCTGGCGCGACCAGCCGAACAACTGGGAATCCAAATTCGGCGGCTCGGCCTGGGAATACGAAGCGCAAACCGGCCAGTACTTCCTGCACCTGTTCGATCACACCCAGGCCGACCTGAATTGGGACAACCCCAAGGTGCGCGCCGAGGTGTTCAAGCTGATGCGTTTCTGGCGCGACAAAGGCGTCGGCGGTTTCCGCCTGGATGTGATCAACCTGATCTCCAAGCCCGCCGATTTCCCCGAGGACGCCAGCGACGGTCGGCGTTTCTACACCGACGGTCCGAACGTACACGCGTACCTGCAGGAAATGTACCGCGAAGTCTTCGCAGGCCATGACCTGATCAACGTCGGCGAGATGTCATCCACCAGCCTGGAACACTGCATCCGCTACTCGCGGCCGGAGTCCAAAGAACTGTCGATGACCTTCAACTTCCACCACCTGAAAGTCGACTACCCGAACCTGCAGAAGTGGGTGAAGGCCGACTTCGATTTCCTGCAGCTCAAGCAGATCTTTTCCGACTGGCAACTGGGCATGCAGGCCGGCGGCGGTTGGAACGCGCTGTTCTGGTGTAACCACGACCAGCCACGGGTGGTCTCGCGCTTTGGGGATGACGGTGAGCATCGTGTGGTCTCGGCCAAGATGCTCGCCACGGCGCTGCACTTCCTGCAGGGCACGCCGTATGTGTACCAGGGCGAGGAGTTGGGCATGACCAATCCGGGCTTCGACACGATCGAGCAGTACCGCGATGTCGAAACCCTCAACATCTACCGCCTCAAGCGCGATGCCGGTGAGTCCGAGGCGTCGAGCATGGCGGCGATTATGCAGAAGTCGCGGGACAACGGGCGCACGCCGATGCAGTGGAATGCTCGCCAGCATGCCGGTTTCAGCAGCGGCGAACCGTGGATCGGCATCCCGGCCAACGCGGCGCAGATCAACGTCGACAGCCAACGGGATGACCCGGATTCGGTGCTGCATCACTACCGCAGCCTGATCGCCTTGCGTCGCCAGGAGCCGCTGATTCAAGACGGCGTTTACCGCGAACTGTTGCTGGGCCACCTCCAGGTCTGGGCCTACCTGCGCGAAGGCCATGGCGAGCGCCTGCTGGTGCTGAACAACTTCTACGGCAAACCCTGCGAAATCCAGCTGCCCGATCACGTCCTCAACGCCGCTACCCGACAACGCCTGCTGATCAGCAACTACCCCGCTTGCCAGGTCAGCACGGGCCCGCTGCTGTTGCGGCCTTACGAATCCTTTGTGCTGCACCTCAAGGACTGACGGCTGGAACGTCGTTGCAACTGCCCCGCGCGACGCGAAGCAGAAGGTCAATTCCCGGTGTGGGAGCACCGGGCGCTTCACACAAACATAATAAAAATATCGGAGTACTTCATGAAAACAACAATAAAGCTGGGCCTCGTTGCATCGTGTCTGAGCTTGCCGTTCGGCGCTCAGGCCCTGGAGTTTGCCGGTTACTTGCGTAGCGGCGCGGGGACGTCGACCGGCAGTGGCAAGCAGCAATGCTTCCAACTACCGGGCGCGCAATCCAAATACCGGTTGGGCAACGAATGCGAACAGTACGCCGAACTGGAACTGCGCCAGGACCTGCTGACCCTCGACGACGGCTCCGTGCTCAGCGTCGACGCCATGGCTTCGCTCTACAACAAGTACGACCGCGCGCTTAAATTCCAGGGCGAAGACAACGGCTCGGCGCGCATGCCGCAGATGTATGCACAGTGGTCCAACCTGCCCAGCCTCAACGGCGGCTCGCTGTGGGCGGGGCGGCGTTACTACAAGCGTAACGACATCCATATCTCCGATTTCTACTACTGGAACCAGAGCGCCACGGGCGGCGGCATCGAGGATGTGCTGATTGGCGACCTGAAATACAGCTACGCGCTTTCGCGCAAGGACAACCTGTACCAGAAGGAATACGCCACGCGTCACGACTTCAACGTGGCCGGCTTCAAGACCAACCCCGGCGGCGAGCTGGAACTGGGCTTGAGCTACATCGAAAAAGCCGGTGGGCGTGATGCCAACAGCGGTTGGGCGCTGACCGCGCAACATGTGCAAAAACCTTTCCTCGGCGGCAAGAACAAGTTCGCCCTGCAGTATGGCGAAGGTCCCGGCACCGGCCTTGGCTACACCGGCAATACGGCCCTGGATAACAGCAGCAAAAGCTACCGCGCCGTGGAGTTTTTCGACTGGCAGGTGACCCCGCGTTTCGGTGGGCAGATCGAGGCCGTGTACCAGAAAGACATTCGCCCCGGCAGCCAGGACCAGACCTGGATGTCCATCGGTGTGCGCCCGGCCTATGCCATCAGTGAACAGTTCAAACTGGTCACCGAGCTTGGTCATGATCAGGTCGACGCCACCGGCGGTACGCGCAAACTGAGCAAATTCACCTTCGCCCCGACCTGGTCGCCCAAAGGCCCGGATTTCTGGGCGCGCCCGGAAGTGCGTCTGTACTACACCTATGCGAGCTGGAACGCAGCGGCCAAACGCGCGGCGAATGAGCTGGCGGCTGGGTCGGCGTTGTCTGACACCGGCGCCTACGGCACCGCGCGGCATGGCTCGAACGTCGGTGTGCAAGTCGAGTACTGGTGGAAGTGAATCTTCGGATGTAGACAGGCTTAAATGGGGGAGGGGGCAAGCCCTTCCCACATTTGATCTTTGTCACCTCGGGATTTGTATCCACCCAATGATTTTTACAGAACAAAACAGCAGGTGAAGTCATGACCGCAACTCAACCCCTGGAATTGCTTGCGCCCTTGTCGGGCGTGCTGCTGGCACTGGACAAGGTCCCCGACCCGGTGTTCTCCAGCCGCCTGATCGGCGACGGCCTGTGCATCGACCCGACCTCGCAGACCCTCTGCGCACCGTTGGCCGGGGTGATCAGCAATATCCAGGACACTGGCCATGCGGTGAGCATCACGGCTGACAATGGCGTCCAGGTGCTGCTGCATATCGGCCTGGACACCGTGAACCTGGCGGGCAAGGGGTTCAGCCGTTTGGTCGGGGAAGGCCAGCGGGTGGAGGCCGGGCAGCCGTTGATCGAGTTCGACGCCGACTACGTAGCGCTCAATGCCCGGAGCCTGTTGACCTTGATGCTGGTGGTCAGCGGCGAGCCGTTTGCGCTGCTGGCGTCGGACAGCGGCCCGGTCACGCTGGGCCAGCCGCTGGTGCGCCTGTCGCCAGGCGAGACGGCTGAAACCGAGGACGAAGAGGAGGGCGACGCACTGTTCTCCAAACCGTTGACGTTGCCCAATGCCAACGGTTTGCACGCGCGCCCGGCGGCGGTGTTTGCCCAGGCGGCGAAGGGGTTCGACGCCAGTATCTACCTGCACAAGCAAACCCAGAGCGCCAACGCCAAGTCGCTGGTGGCGATCATGGCACTGCAAACCGTGCAGGGCGACACCTTGCAGGTGAGCGCGGCGGGAGAGGATGCCGCCGCGGCGATCAAGGCGTTGGTGGCGCTGTTGGCCGAGGGGTGCGGCGAGAGCGTCGCGGCGCCGGTCGAGGACGTCGAACCGCGTGTGTCGCTGGCGTCCACGAGCCTGCTGCGGGGCGTGTGTGCGTCGCCGGGCTCGGCGTTTGGCCAGGTGGTCCAAGTGGCAGAGCCGGCGCTGAGCATTCCCGAAACGGGCGGCGGCGAAGCACTCGAACGCGCGGCGTTGGACCGTGGCCTGCACGCCGCTACCGAGGCCTTGCAGAGCTTGCAGGCCAAGGCGGTCGGCAGTGCCCAGGCGCAGATCTTCCGCGCCCATCAGGAACTGCTCGAAGACCCGACCCTGCTGGAGCAAGCCCACGACCTGCTGGCCGTCGGCAAAAGCGCCGCCTTTGCCTGGAACAGCGCCACGCTCGCCACCGCCCAACTGTTCCAGGGCCTGGGCAATGCCCTGCTCGCCGAACGTGCGGCGGACCTGGCCGACGTCGGCCAGCGCGTGCTGAAACTGATCCTCGGCATTCACGACCGCGCCTGGGAACTGCCTGAGCGCGCGATCCTGATCGCCGAGCAACTGACGCCGTCGCAGACCGCCAGCCTCGACACGCACAAGGTGCTCGGGTTCGTCACCGTCGGTGGCGGGGCGACCAGCCACGTCGCGATCCTCGCCCGGGCGCTGGGGCTGCCGGCGATTTGCGGGGTGCCGCCGCAGGTACTGGCGTTGGCCGACGGTCGGCAGGTGTTGCTGGACGCCGACAAGGGCGAGTTGCACCTGGACCCGGACCTGGCCGAGATCGAGCAATTGCAGGCCACCCACCGGGAGCAAATAGCGCGGCGCCAACGCGATGTCGCGCAGGCACGCCTGGCGGCCATCACCCGCGATGGTCATCACGTCGAAGTCACGGCCAACGTCGCGTCGCTTCAGGAGGTCGAGCAATCCCTGAGCCTGGGCGGCGAAGGCGTGGGGCTGCTGCGATCAGAGTTTCTGTACCTGGACCGCCATCGCGCACCGAGCCCCGAGGAGCAAGCCGGCACCTACAACGCCATCGCCCGCGCCCTGGGCCCGGAGCGCAACCTGGTGGTACGCACGTTGGATGTCGGCGGCGATAAGCCGTTGGCCTATGTGCCGATGGATGCCGAGACCAACCCGTTCCTGGGCTTGCGCGGTATTCGTTTGTGTCTGGAGCGCCCCGAGTTGTTGCGCGAACAGTTCCGCGCGATCCTCGCGAGTGCCGGGTTGACGCGGCTGCACATCATGCTGCCGATGGTCAGCCTGCTCTCGGAGCTGCGCCTGGCGCGCACGATGCTTGAAGAGGAAGCGTTGGCGCTGGGGCTCGCCGAGCTGCCGAAGCTGGGCATCATGATCGAAGTGCCGTCCGCGGCCTTGATGGCGGACGTGTTCGCGCCCCATGTGGACTTTTTCTCCATCGGCACCAACGACCTGACCCAGTACACCCTGGCGATGGACCGCGATCACCCACGCCTGGCCAGCCAGGCCGACAGCTTTCACCCTGCGGTGCTGCGTCTGATCGCCACCACCGTCAAGGCCGCCCATGCCCACGGCAAGTGGGTTGGCGTGTGCGGGGCGCTGGCGTCTGAAGCGTCGGCGGTGCCGGTGTTGATCGGGCTGGGGGTGGACGAGCTGTCGGTCAGCGTACCGCTGATCCCGACCATCAAGGCCACCGTGCGCGAGCTGGACCTGGCGGATTGCCAGATCATCGCCCATCAGGTGCTCGGCCTTGAAGAAGCCGCGCAGGTGCGTGAGGCCTTGCGCCTGTACCACGCGGCCACCGTTGAAACCTCACCTGTCGTGGAGCACTGAACATGTTCGAGAAATTGCAGCGGGCATTCTGGAAAGCCCTGACCCCGGACTTGATCGCCGAAACCGTCGCGGCGCCTGTGCCGGCGGCGGAGAACCTGTTGTCCGCCGATGTGCTGAATGCCCTCGGTGGCGCGGATAACCTCCAGTCGCAACAACGCGTGGCGCTGACGCGGGTGCGTGTGCAACTGCGGGATGCGGCGCGGGTGGATGCGGCGGCGTTAAAGGCAGCGGGAGTGTCGGGAGTGATGGTGCTGGCGGGTGGGATCGTGCATCTGATCACTGGTCTTCAAGGCCAGTAGCGATTCAAATGTGGGAGGGGGCTTGCCCCCGATGGCGGTGGGTCAGTTATAAACAAGCTGACTGTCACACCGCTATCGGGGGCAAGCCCCCTCCCACATTGGGCGGTGGTGTTTGGGGGCTTCGGGTTTACAGCTGCGGGTTCTCTTCCGGCGGCTTGGTCTTGTTGACCCCTGGCACATGCAGGTTGCCTTCGACTACCTGGTTGCCTTCCAGTTGTGGCTGGGTCACCCAGGTGAGGATGTCGTAGTAGCGCCGGATGTTCGCCACGAAGTGTACCGGCTCGCCGCCCCGTGCATAGCCGTAGCGGGTCTTGCTGTACCACTGCTTCTGCGACAGGCGCGGCAGCATTTTCTTCACGTCCAGCCACTTGTTCGGGTTCAGGCCGTCCTTCTGCGCCAGCTTGCGCGCGTCGTCCAGATGCCCGGTGCCCACGTTGTAGGCGGCCAGGGCAAACCAGGTGCGGTCCGGCTCGGCGATATCGTCGTCCAGCTCGTCCTTGATCTTCGCCAGGTACTTGGCGCCGCCCATGATGCTTTGCTTGGCGTCCAGGCGGTTGGACACGCCCATCGCCTGGGCGGTGTTCTGGGTCAGCATCATCAGGCCGCGCACGCCGGTCTTGGAGGTGACCGCCGGTTGCCAGAGTGATTCCTGATAGCCGATGGCGGCCAACAGGCGCCAGTCGACCTTTTCTTCCTTGGCGAAGGTCTTGAAGTGTTTCTCGTACTTGGGCAGGCGCTGCTGCAAGTGCTGGGCGAAGGTGTAGGCGCCCATGTAGCCGAGCACATCGACGTGCCCGTAATAGCGATCTTTCAGGCGCTGCAAGGTGCCGTTCTTGCCGACCTTGTCCAGGTAGCTGTTGACCTCGTTGAGCAGGCTGTTGTCTTCGCCGGCGGCCACGGCCCAGCTTTGGTTGCTGGCATCGCCGAGGTCGAACGCCACGCGCACGTTGGGAAAGTACACCTGGTTCATCGCCACTTCGTTGGAGTCCACCAGGGTCAGGTCGATCTGGCCCTCGTCGACCATGCGCAGCAGGTCGACCACTTCAACGGCGTCGGATTCTTCGTATTCGATCGCAGGGTTCTGCTTTTTAAGCTCGGCCAGTTGTTCGGCGTGGGTACTGCCCTTGAGCACGATGATCTTCTTGCCCGCCAGGTCTGCCGCGTTGGTGGGGCGCGACTGGCCGTTGCGGTAGATGATCTGCGGGGTGACTTCCAGGTACGGGTGGGAAAAGCGCACCTGCTGCTTGCGTCGCTCGCTGCTGACCAAGCCGGCGGCGGCGAGTACTGGGCCGTTGGGTTTGCCCAGCTGGCCGAACAGGTCGTCGAGGTTGTCGGCGGTCTCGATTTCCAGCTTCACCCCCAGGTCGTCGGCAAAGCGCTTGACCAGTTCGTATTCGAAACCGGTTTCACCGTTGCGGTCCTGGAAATACGTGGCCGGGCTGTTCCGGGTAATCACCCGCAATACGCCATCCTCCTTGATTCGCTCGAGCGTGCTGGGTTTATCAACACAGGCGCTGAGCATCAGGAAGAGTCCGGTGGCGATGAGCCATTTGGCGCATCGCGGGCGCAAAGCAGTTGGGGAGAACATCTGCGCAGTATACGCAAACGGCCCACGGCGCCATATCTCGACAGCGGGGGACTTGTCTGCTAGCCGCCTTGAAACTGTGCTGCAGCCCGCAGAAACGTGGCTTGGAGAGCGATTGTGACGGTTAAAATAACTGTGCCCGCCGCCCCGGATAACGCCCCGGCACCGTGCAAACCCAGCCAACTGACGTTCGGCAGCGGCCAGCGTTAGTGTTTCGGGTGCCGTTGACGACGGTTTACGTTAGAATGCACGGCCTCAAAGCACACCCCTTCCCGAGGCTGTCCCGAAGATGTTGATCCTGCGCGGCGCTCCTGCCCTTTCTGCCTTTCGCCACAGCAAACTCCTTGAGCAACTGAGCCAGAAGGTTCCAGCTGTTACAGGCCTGTATGCTGAATTTGCTCATTTCGCCGACGTGACCGGCGTCTTGACCGCCGACGAACAGCAAGTGCTGGCACGCCTTCTGAAGTACGGCCCAAGCGTTCCCGTTCAAGAGCCGACTGGCCGCTTGTTCCTGGTTCTGCCGCGGTTCGGCACCATCTCGCCCTGGTCGAGCAAGGCCAGCGATATCGCCCGCAACTGCGGCCTGGAAAAAATCCAGCGCCTGGAACGCGGTATTGCCTTCTATGTCGCGGGCCAGTTCAGCGAGGCCGAAGCCGAGCTGATCGCCGGCAGCCTGCACGACCGCATGACCCAGATCATCGTCAGCCAGCTGGAACAGGCCGGTGCTCTGTTCAGCCACGCCGAGCCCAAGCCGCTGACCGCGATTGACGTGCTCGGCGGTGGCCGCGCCGCCCTCGCGAAGGCCAACACCGAGCTGGGCCTGGCCCTGGCCGAAGACGAGATCGATTATCTGGTCAACGCCTTCAACGGCTTGAAGCGCAACCCGCACGACATCGAACTGATGATGTTCGCCCAGGCCAACTCCGAGCACTGCCGTCACAAGATCTTCAACGCCAGTTGGGACATCGACGGCGAAAGCCAGGAAAAAAGCCTGTTCGGCATGATCAAGAACACCTACGTGATGCACAGCGAAGGCGTTCTGTCGGCTTATAAGGACAACGCTTCGGTCATCGTCGGCAGCGTCGCCGGTCGTTTCTTCCCGGACCCTGAAACCCGCCAGTACGGCGCGGTGCAGGAACCGGTACACATCCTGATGAAAGTCGAGACCCACAACCACCCGACCGCAATTGCCCCGTTCCCGGGCGCAGCCACCGGTTCCGGCGGCGAGATCCGCGACGAAGGTGCCACCGGCCGTGGCGCCAAGCCCAAGGCCGGGCTGACCGGTTTTACCGTGTCCAACCTGCAGATCCCGGGCTTCGAACAGCCGTGGGAAGTGCCCTACGGCAAGCCGGAGCGCATCGTCACCGCGCTGGACATCATGATCGAAGGCCCGCTGGGCGGCGCCGCGTTCAACAACGAATTCGGCCGTCCGGCGCTGACCGGTTATTTCCGTACCTTCGAACAGTCCATCACCACCCCGCGTGGCGACGAAGTGCGCGGTTACCACAAGCCGATCATGTTGGCCGGCGGCATGGGCAACATCCGTGAAGAACACGTCAAGAAAGGCGAGATCCTGGTCGGCTCCAAGCTGATCGTGCTCGGCGGCCCGGCGATGCTGATTGGCCTGGGCGGCGGCGCGGCTTCCTCCATGGCCACCGGCACCAGCTCGGCAGACCTGGACTTCGCTTCGGTACAGCGCGAAAACCCAGAGATGGAGCGTCGCTGCCAGGAAGTCATCGACCGTTGCTGGCAGTTGGGTGACAAGAACCCGATCAGCTTCATCCACGACGTCGGCGCCGGCGGTTTGTCCAACGCCTTCCCGGAGCTGGTCAACGATGGCGAGCGTGGCGGCCGTTTCGAACTGCGCAACATTCCAAACGACGAGCCGGGCATGGCCCCGCACGAAATCTGGAGCAACGAGTCCCAGGAACGCTACGTCCTGGCCGTCGGTCCTGAAGACTTCGCGCGCTTCCAGGCCATCTGCGAACGCGAGCGTTGCCCGTTTGCCGTGGTCGGCGAAGCCACTGCCGAGCCGCAACTGACGGTCACCGACAGCCACTTCGGCAACAGCCCGGTGGACATGCCGCTCGAAGTGCTGCTGGGCAAAGCCCCGCGCATGCACCGCTCGGCGGTACGTGAAACCGAGCTGGGCGATGACTTCGACCCAAGCACACTGGAATTGGCCGACAGCATCGAACGCGTGCTGCACCACCCGGCGGTCGCGAGCAAAAGTTTCCTGATCACCATCGGCGACCGCACCATCACCGGCCTGGTTGCCCGTGACCAAATGGTCGGCCCATGGCAAGTGCCGGTGGCCGACGTTGCCGTCACCGCCACCAGCTTCGACGTCTACACCGGTGAAGCCATGGCCATGGGCGAACGCACGCCGCTGGCCCTGTTGGACGCTCCGGCGTCGGGCCGCATGGCCATTGGTGAAACCCTCACCAACATCGCCGCGTCCCGTATCGGCAAGCTGTCCGACATCAAGTTGTCGGCCAACTGGATGTCTGCTGCCGGTCACCCCGGCGAAGACGCGCGCCTGTACGACACCGTCAAGGCTGTCGGCATGGAGCTGTGCCCGGAACTGGGGATCACCATTCCGGTGGGCAAGGACTCCATGTCCATGGCCACCCGCTGGAACGACGAAGGCGTGGACAAGAGCGTCACCTCGCCACTGTCGTTGATCGTCACCGGTTTCGCGCCGGTCACCGACATCCGCCAGACCCTGACCCCGCAACTGCGCATGGACAAGGGCACCACCGATCTGATCCTGATCGACCTGGGCCGTGGCCAGAACCGCATGGGCGCCTCGATCCTCGCGCAAACCCATGGCAAGCTCGGCAAACACGCGCCGGACGTCGATGACGCCGAAGACCTGAAAGCCTTCTTCGCCGTGATCCAGGGCCTCAACGCCGACGGCCACCTGCTGGCCTACCACGACCGTTCCGACGGTGGTCTGTTGACCAGCGTGGTCGAGATGGCCTTCGCCGGTCACTGCGGCTTGAACCTGGTGCTCGACAGCGTTGCCGAGGACGCCTCTGAACTCAACGGCATCCTGTTCAACGAAGAGCTGGGTGCGGTGATCCAGGTGCGCCAGGACGCGACGCCAAACGTATTGGCACAGTTCAGCGCCGCCGGCCTGGGCGATTGCGTGGCCGTGATCGGCCAGCCGATCAACAACGGTCAGATCGACATCGTCTTCAACGGCGACACCGTGTTCGAAGGCCAGCGCCGTCTGCTGCAGCGCCAGTGGGCCGAGACCAGCTACCAGATCCAGCGCCTGCGCGATAACGCCGACTGCGCCGAGCAGGAATTCGACGTGATCCTGGAAGAAGACAACCCGGGCCTGAGCACCAAGCTCAGCTTCGACGTCAACCAGGACATCGCCGCGCCGTACATCAAGAAAGGCATTCGCCCACAGGTTGCCGTACTGCGCGAGCAGGGCGTCAACGGCCAGGTGGAAATGGCGGCCGCGTTCGACCGCGCCGGCTTCAATGCGATCGATGTACACATGAGCGACATCCTCGCCGGTCGCGTCGACCTCAACGAGTTCAAAGGCCTGGTGGCCTGCGGCGGTTTCTCCTACGGCGACGTGCTGGGTGCCGGTGAAGGCTGGGCCAAGTCGGCCCTGTTCAACAGCCGTGCCCGCGACGCGTTCCAGGGCTTCTTCGAACGCAACGACAGCTTCACCCTGGGTGTGTGCAACGGTTGCCAGATGATGTCCAACCTCCACGAACTGATCCCGGGCAGCGAGTTCTGGCCGCACTTCGTGCGTAACCGTTCCGAGCAGTTCGAAGCCCGTGTCGCCATGGTGCAGGTGCAGGAGTCCAACTCGATCTTCCTGCAAGGCATGGCCGGTTCGCGTATGCCAATCGCCATCGCCCACGGTGAAGGCCATGCCGAGTTCGCCAGCGAAGAAGCCTTGCTCGAAGCCGATGTATCCGGTTGCGTCGCCATGCGTTTCGTCGACAACCACGGCAAGGTCACCGAAAGCTACCCGGCCAACCCGAACGGTTCGCCGCGCGGGATCACCGGCCTTACCAGCCGCGACGGTCGCGTCACCATCATGATGCCGCACCCGGAGCGTGTATTCCGCGCCGTGCAGAACTCGTGGCGCCCGGAAGAGTGGAACGAAGACGGCGCGTGGATGCGGATGTTCCGCAACGCGCGCGTGTGGGTGAACTAAGGCGGTGTACAAGCTCAGCTTCTTCGTGCCCGGCAGCCATGTGGAGGCGGTGAAAGCCGCCGTCTTCGCAGCTGGCGGCGGGCGCATCGGCGACTACGACAGCTGCGCCTGGCAAGTGCTGGGCCAGGGCCAATTCCGCGCGTTGGACGGCAGCCAGCCGTTTCTCGGGCAAGTCGGCCAGATTGAAGTGGTTGAAGAGTGGAAGGTTGAGCTGGTGGTGGCGGATGAGCTGATCGTGGCTGTTGTGGCTGCGTTGAAGCGGAGCCATCCCTATGAGACACCGGCGTATGAGGTGTGGCGGTTGGCGGATTTCTGATTCGTTGATTGCATGAACGAGAAACCCGCTGGGCCAGTTTGGTCAGTGGGTTTTTTGTTGGCTGTAAGGGCCTCATCGCGGGCAAGCCCGCTCCCACATTTACCCGCATTCCAGCGTTGGAACTCGGTCAAATGTGGGAGGGGGCTTGCCCGCGATGAGGCCAGAACAGCCACTACCTCTCTTAAACCCTGGCGCCGACCGCATGGCCGCTGACCAGTCGCTCCAATACCTCACTCAAACCCGAGGCCTTGTCACCAATCAGCAGGTGCCAAACACCGCTATCAAGTTGGCTGATGCCTTGGCAACCAAGCGCCGTCAGTTGAGCCTCGGACACCACCGAATCATCCCCCAATTCCACCCGCAACCGGGTCATCGCCACCGCTTCCAGCTGGCGCACATTCCCCCGGCCGCCCAATGCACTCAACCATTGCTCGGCTTCCTGCACATTGACCGCGACCGGTTTATCCACCGGCGCGGCGGCCACAAACGCTGGCATCGCCAGGCGAATCTCATCGGCAATGCTGTCGGCCATCGGCCCGACCACCACCTGCAAACTGCCGCCGTTGCCCGGCCGCACCACGGCCATCGCGCCGAGGGCTTTCAACTGTGCATCCACCGCTTTGTTGCGGTCGACCATGTCCAGGCGCAGGCGCGTGGTGCAAGCCCCGACGCTGAGCAGGTTGTCCGCCCCTCCCAGCGCGTGGATGTAAGCCGTGGCGCGCTGGTTATCGCTCATCGCTTCGGCCTGCGCCACCGGGATATCTTCGCGGCCCGGTGTCTTCAGGTTGAAGCGGCGGATGCAGTAGCTGAACACGCTGTAGTAAATCGCCGCATAAGCCAGGCCGACCGGTACGACCAGCCAACCGTTGGTGGACTTGCCCCAACCCAGCACCATGTCGATAAAGCCGCCGGAAAAAGTAAATCCGAGGTGGATATCCAGCAGGTTGGTGACCGCCATCGACAGCCCGGTCAGCAGCGCGTGCAGCAGGTACAGGAACGGCGCGAGGAACATGAAGGCGAATTCGATCGGTTCGGTCACGCCGGTCAGGAACGAGGTCAGCGCCATCGACAGGAAAATCCCGCCCATCACTTTGCGTCGTTCCGGCAGGGCGTTGCGGTACATCGCCAGGCACGCGGCGGGCAGGCCGAACAGCATCACCGGGAACATGCCGGTCATGAACTGGCCACCTTTCGGGTCACCGGCGAAGTAGCGGGTCAGGTCGCCGGTCACCACCGCGCCGGTCACCGGGTCGGTAAAGCTGCCGAACACGAACCACGCCATGTTGTTGAGGATATGGTGCAGGCCGGTGACGATCAGCAGTCGGTTGAACACGCCAAACACGAAGGCCCCCAGGCTGCCGCTTTCCATCAGCAACACGCCGAAGCTGTTGATGCCGTGCTGGATCGGCGGCCAGATCAGGCCAAAGATCACGCCCAGGCCGACCGCGCTGAACCCGGTGACAATCGGCACGAATCGCCGCCCGCCGAAGAACGCCAGGTACTCCGGCAGCTTGATGTCCTTGAAGCGGTTATACAGCCCGCCCGCCATCAGGCCGCTGGCGATCCCGGCAAGCATGCCCATGTTGATGGTCGAGTCCATCACCTTGAGCGTCGAGATCATCACGAGGTAACCGATGGCCCCGGCCAAACCGGCCGTGCCGTTATTGTCGCGGGCAAAGCCCACGGCGATGCCGATGGCGAAGATCAGCGCAAGGTTGGCGAAGATCGCCTGCCCGGCGTCGTGCATCACCGCGATGTTGAGCAGGTCGGTGTCGCCCAGGCGCAGCAGCAGGCCGGCGATCGGCAGGATCGCGATCGGCAGCATCAGCGCACGGCCCAGGCGTTGCAGGCCTTCGATAAGGTGTTGGTACATGGCGTGTCTCCCTTTTCTTGTTGTTGTCAGCTCAGCGGCCAGTGGTGTTGACAGGCTTGGCGTACCGCCTTGGCGCTGCTCAGGTCGAGCAGGCCCAGGCTCAGTTGCCGGCATTGCGCCGCGTCCAGGTGGCGGACGCGGTCCTTGATTTCGCCGATCTGCGGCGGGCTGACCGATAGCTCGCTGACCCCCAGCCCGACCAACACCGGCGTCGCCAGCGGGTCGGATGCCAAGGCGCCGCACACGCCGACCCAACGCCCGTGTTTGGCCGCGCCCGTGCAGGTCTGGGCGATCAGCCGCAGCAGCGCCGGGTGCAGCGCATCGACCCGCGCGGCGAGGCCGGCGTGGTCGCGGTCCATGGCCAGGGTGTACTGGGACAGGTCATTGGTGCCGATGGACAGGAAGTCGGCATGCCTGGCCAGTTGTTCGGCCATCAGCGCGGCGGCGGGCACTTCGATCATCACCCCCAGTTCCGGGCGTTGGGTCAGTTGCAGCTCGACGCACAGTTCATCCAGGCGTTGGCGGATCTGCAGCAGTTCGTCGACTTCGCTGACCATCGGCAGCAGGATGCGGCAGCGCGCCAGCGGGCTGACTTGCAGCAGTGCGCGCAGTTGCTGGTCGAGCACGTCGGGGCGCACCTGGGCCAGGCGAATGCCGCGCAGGCCCAGCACCGGGTTGGCCTCGACCGGCAGCGGCAGGTAGTCGAGCTGTTTGTCGCCGCCCACGTCGATGGTGCGGATGATCACCGACTTGTCGCCCATTGCATCCAGCACGGCTTGATAGGCCTGGCGTTGTTCCTGTTCATCCGGCGCGGTGCGGCGGTCGACGAAGAGGAACTCGGTGCGCAGCAGGCCGATGCCATCGGCGCCGTTTTCAAACGCCACCTGGACCTCGGCGCTGGAGGCGACATTGGCGGCGACTTCGATGGTCATGCCATCGCGGGTGTTCGCTGGCAGTCGGGCCTGGGTCTGTTGTTCCTGGCGACGCAGGTTCTGCGTGTCGCGAATCCGCTCGACTTCGGCGTGGCGCGCCGCGCTCGGTGTCAGCTCCAGGCGACCGTTGGCCGCGTCGAGCACCACGCGTTGGCCTTGGGGCACATCGAGCACTTCGGCGCCCAATGCCACCACGCACGGCAAGCCTTTCCCGCGGGCCAGGATCGCGACATGGGAGGTGGCGCCGCCCTCGGCCATGCAAAGGCCGGCGGCGTGTTGCGCGCTCAGTTGCAGCAGGTCCGACGGCGTCAGCTCGTGGGCGCTGACAATCGCCCCGGCAGGCAACTCGACGTGCCACGCTTCGCCGAGCAGCACGCGCAGCACCCGTTGTTGCAGGTCGCGCAGGTCGTTGGAGCGCTCGGCCAGCAACGGCTTGCCCAGGCCCAGCAACACCGCGCATTGCGCCTGGATCGCATCGCGCCAGGCGTGGGTCGCGGCGCTGCCGTGCTCGATGGCGCGGGTGGCGGTGTCCAGCAGGGCGGGGTCTTCCAGCAAGGCGAGGTGGGCGGCGAAGATGTCTTCTTCTTCGGCATTTCGGCGTTGGCGGGCGAGGTCCAGGGTGGTGCGGATTTCGCCGCGCACTTGCTCAAGGGCCGCGTCCAGCCGTTGCAACTGTTCGTCGGCGCAGTGGTTGCCGGTATCGGCCGGCAACTCGATCGTGCTCAGGCGGAACAGCGGCCCGCACACCAGGCCCGGTGCCGCACAGACACCTTGCAACACACCGACCTCGGTGTTCGCGCGGCGTGGAGCGGCCGCCATCGGCGTGTGAGGTTCTTCGCCGATGGCGACAGACAGCGCGGCGACCAGCGCCTGTAACGCCGCCGCACAATCCTTGCCGCGACAGGTGACACGCACCTCATCGCCCTCACCGATGCCCAGCCCCATCAGGCCGATCAAGCTGTCGCACGCCGCCGACTTGCCGGCGAAATGCAACTGCGTCTGGCTGCTGAACGCTTGTGCGGTCTTGCGGATCAATGCCGCCGGACGCGCATGCAAGCCGCCGCGATGGGTGATCCGCACGTTGGCGCTGGCTTGCGCGACGGAGTTATCCACAGCGGTTTGCAGCGCCGCGCCGGAACGCAGCGCTACGCGCGCCAGCGGTTCACCGTGTTTGACCGAGCGCAGCGGCAGCGGTGTCAGTTCGAAGCGCTCGCTGTTGGTGAGAATGATCAGGCTGACCAGGCTTTTGCACTGGCGCGCAATCCGGTCCAGATCGAACTGTATCAGCGCCTGGCCCTTGCTCACCTGCGCACCGTTCTTCACCAGCAGGGCGAACCCTTCGCCGTTCAACGCCACGGTGTCGATGCCCACATGCATCAACAGCTCGGCGCCGTTCTGCGCGCGAAGCGTCAGCGCATGCCCGGTGCGCGCGACATGGATGATCTCGCCGTCGCACGGTGCGTACAGGCTATCGTTCAGCGGATCGATGGCCAGGCCGTCACCCATGGCGCCGCTGGCGAATACTTCGTCGGGGACGTTGCCCAGGGCCAGCACCGGCCCGCTGAGGGGGGCGCCGAGGGTCAATGCATTATTGTTGTTGGACATGGGCACGGTACTCATCAGGAAATCGCGGCACGCCACTCAGTGGGTGCGGGTCACTTTGCTCAGGTGGCGCGGCTGGTCCGGGTTCATGCCACGGGCGAGCGCCAGGCCGGCGGCCATGACATAGAAACTCTGGATGGCCAGGATCGGGTCCAGGCTCGGGTGTTCGGCGCGGCTCAGCGGCAGGTCGCGTTCGGCGATATCGTCCGGCGCGGCCAGCAACACGCGGGCGCCGCGTTGGCGCATATCGGCGGCCAGGCTCAACAGGCCGGCTTGCTCGGCACCGCGTGGGGCGAATATCAGCAGCGGGTAGTTGTCGTCGATCAAGGCCATCGGCCCATGACGCACCTCGGCGCTGCTGAAGGCTTCGGCCTGGATCGCCGAGGTTTCCTTGAGCTTGAGCGCGGCTTCCTGGGCGATGGCAAAACCGGCGCCTCGGCCGATGACCATCAACTGCTGGCAGTCGCGCAGGGCGTCGATGGCGTTCGTCCAATCCTGTTTGGCCGCCTCGCGCAGGCCATCGGGCAACGCACGGCAGGCGTGCAGCAGGTCGGTTTCCTGGTTCCAGTGGCCGATCAACAGCGCGCTGGCGCTGAGGGTGGCGATAAAGCTCTTGGTCGCGGCCACGCTGAGTTCCGGCCCGGCGCACAGCGGCACGTGGAATTCGCAGGCGGCTTCCAGGGGCGAGTCTTCGGCATTCACCAGCGAGATGCTCAAGGCGCCGCGTTGGCGCAGCAGGCGCAGGCTGTCGACCAGGTCCGGGCTCTGGCCCGACTGAGAGAAGCCGAATGCGACCTGGCCGCTGACCTTCAACGGCGCGTGCAGCAGGGTCACCACCGACATCGGCAACGACGCCACCGGAATGCCCACGTGCTGCATGGCCAGGTAGGCGAAGTAGCTCGCGGCGTGGTCGGAACTGCCGCGAGCGACAGTCATCGCCACGTGCGGCGGCTGACGGCGCAGGCGCTCGGCGATGTCTTGCAGGCGCGGGGCCAGGCGTTGCAGCTGCGCCGCGACCGCGTCGCTGGAGGCGAGGGCCTCTTCAAGCATTTTTGAAGACAATGGTTTCTCCTTCGACCATGACGTCGGTGAGGTGCAGGGAGCGGTCCAGGCGCACGCAGTCGGCAAAGCTGCCGGGTTGCAGGCGGCCGCGTTGTTCCAGGCCCAGGTAGTCCGCCGGAAATTGCGACAGGCGTTGTGAGGCTTCGCTGATGGGCAGGCCGATCTTCACCAGGTTGCGCAGCGCCTGATCCATGGTCAGGGTGCTGCCAGCCAGGGTGCCGTCGGCCAGGCGCACGCCGCCCAGGCATTTGGTCACGGTGTGGCTGCCCAGCTTGTATTCGCCGTCGGGCATGCCGGCGGCGGCGGTGGAATCGGTGACGCAGTACAGGCACGGGATCGCGCGCAGGGCCACGCGCATGGCGCCGGGGTGTACGTGGAGCAAATCCGGGATCAATTCCGCGTACTGCGCGTGGGCCAGCGCCGCGCCGACGATGCCGGGCTCGCGGTGATGCAGCGGGCTCATGGCGTTATACAAATGCGTGAAGCTGGTGGCGCCGGCGGCGAGGGCGGCGACGCCTTCTTCATAGCTGCCCAGGGTGTGGCCGATCTGCATACGCACGCCGCGTGTACTGAGGGCGCGGATCAGGCGGTCATGCCCGGCGATTTCCGGGGCGATGGTGATCACCCGGATCGGCGCCAGGCGCAGGTAGGCTTCCACTTCTTCCATCAATGCGGTGTGGGCGAAGTTGGGTTGCGCGCCGAGTTTGCCCGGATTGATGTAGGGCCCTTCCAGGTGTACGCCGAGGACCCGGGCGCTGCCGCTCGGGCGTTGCGCGCAGAAGCTGCCGAGCTGGCCGAGCACGCTGGAGATTTCATCCACCGGCGCGGTCATGGTGGTGGCCAGCAGCGACGTGGTGCCAAAGCGCACGTGGGTGCGGGTGATGGTTTCGAAGGCGTCGGCACCTTCCATGATGTCTTTGCCGCCACCGCCGTGGACGTGCAGGTCGATAAAACCCGGCAGCAGGTAGGGCAGGTCGTTGTCGGCCGGGTCGCAAGGTGCGCCTTCAATGGCGATCACCTTGCCGTGTTCATGCACCAGGCGGCCGCGAATCCAGCCATGGGGTGTGAGGATATTGTCTTCGGACATGGGCAGTTCTCTAAGGCCGCGGTGCGCGGCAAAGGCCTATCGACGCAGCTCGGCGACAAAGTCGTAGTAGTCGTTGCGGCAGTAGGTGTCGGTGATTTCGATCGGGGTGTTGTCGGCGGTGTAGCCGACACGGGTCATCAACAGCATGGCGGTGCCGGGGGCGATGCCGACCAGCGCGGCGAACTCGTCCGAGGCGTTGATCGCCTGGATATGCTGCAGGGCGCGCACGATGGGTTTGCCGATGCCTTCGAGGTACTCGTAGAGGGACTGGCCGATGGCTTGCGGGTGCGGCAGCACCGCGGCGGGCATGGTGGTCATTTCGATGGCCATCACCGTGTCGTCCGCCTTGCGCAGGCGCTTGAGCCGCGCCACTTTGTCGGTCGGCGACAGGCCCAGGCGGATCAGCTCTTCGTGGGTCGGCGCGCTGATGTCGCGTTCCAGCCACTGGGAGCTGGGCACAAACCCCTTGAGTCGCAGCATCTCGCTGAAGCCCGACAGGCGCGACAGCGGTTGTTCCAGGCGTGGCGTGATAAAGGTGCCGGAGCCTTGGCTGCGACGGATCAGGCCTTGGGCAAACAAGACTTCCAGCGCCTTGCGGGCGGTGACGCGCGAGATGCTCAACTGCTCGCTGAGGGCGCGTTCCGACGGCAGGGCCTGTTCAGATTTCCATTGGCCGGCGTGGATCGCCGCTTCCAGGTTGCGGGCCAGTTGCAGGTACAGCGGCGTGGATTGCTTGTCGTCGGGACGCAGCGTCAGGATGGGGTTCATCTGTCAGGTTTCCGATGCGGTTATTAGTGTGTTGTCGCCCGGTATTGGCCGGAAACTAATACCACTTAAATACCATGTCAATGCTGCCAAAACGCTTCGGCTCCTGGTTTCAGGGCGCATTAACGGTGTCTGGTATCAAGTGGTATTAGAGAGGTCTTTAAGGCGCGCAGAGCTGCGCAGCCTGCGGGGTGAATTGGTATTCACCGGCAGGCGCTGTCTAGGGCAGGAAACTTTTTTTAGTTAATTGACCGAGGGGCGAAGGTTACGGGCGGATCTCGACCAGGGTGCCGTCCTTGACCAGGTTCCAGACTTCGCGCATGTCGACGTTACGCATGCCGATGCAGCCGTCGGTCCAGTCCAGGGTGTGAAACCACTGCTCCGGGTACTCCGCGGTGTCGGGCGTGCCGTGGATCATGATCATGCTGCCGGGGTTCACGCCTTGGCGGCGGGCACGGGCCGAATCGCTGATATTGGGGTAGGAGATGTGCATGGACAGGTTGTAGCGGTCGCTGGTTTTGCGCCAGTCGATCCAATACAAGCCTTCCGGCGTGCGACGGTCGCCCTCGATCAGCTTGGTGCCCTTGGGGTTTTTGCCCAGGGAGATACGGTAGGTCTTGAGGGGTTTGCCGTCGTTGATCAGTTGCAACTGATGGGCGGACTTGAGGACCAGAATTTTCTCGACCGTTTTGCCGCCCAGGGTTTCCAGGGTGGTGGCTGAGGACAACGTGGCGAACGACAGGCAGAGCAAAGCAAGCAACCAACGCATTAAAACGATTTCCCTTGGACGACGATCTGCCGGTTTGTTATTGGGCGGGCTGGGACAGCGGCGGCACAGCTTCGTTGCGCACCGGGAACGACCGTAGGCGACGGTCGGCGAAGAAGTATTCTAAGGTACGCCCGACTGTGCGGAAAGCCAGCTCGGACCAAGGGATATCGGCCTCGTCGAACAGTCGCACTTCCAGGCTTTCGGGGCCAGCGGCGAAGTTCAGGTCAATCAGCTCGGCGCGGTAGAACACGTGCACCTGGCTGATATGCGGCACGTCGATCAGCGTATAGAGGCTCAGGTTGCGTACATGGGCGCAGGCTTCTTCCATGGTCTCGCGCATGGCGGCCTGTTCCACGGTCTCGCCGTTCTCCATGAAACCGGCGGGCAGGGTCCAGTAACCCAGGCGGGGCTCGATGGCGCGGCGACACAACAACACTTGATCGCCCCACACCGGCACGGTGCCGGCGACGATATTGGGGTTCTGGTAGTGAATGGTATGACAGTGATCGCATACAAAACGCAGGCGTGCGTCGCCTTCGGGAATGCGTTGGGTGACCGGTTTACCGCACTGGCTGCAGAAATTCATGCTGGGGTTCCTGGAAAGTCTGCCTATCTTGGCGTGGGCGGCAGGGCCCTGCAAGTTGTCGTTTCGCGACAGCCCTTCGGTTTTGGGGTTGGGCGCCCGCGCGCTTTGGTGCATGATGCAAAGTAGCCAACAGACCGAGATGACTCATGCTGGACGAGCTACTTCGCCGGGTAAGCAATCACACACCGCAACGGCTTGAGACCGACGGGCGTTTCCCCGAGGCCGCCGTGCTGGTGCCGATTACCCGCAGTGACGAACCTGAGCTGATCCTGACCCTGCGCGCCAGCGGCCTGTCGACCCATGGTGGCGAAGTGGCCTTTCCCGGCGGGCGTCGCGACCCCGAAGACCCGGACCTGATCTTCACCGCCCTGCGCGAAGCCGAAGAAGAAATCGGCCTGCCGCCTGGCCTGGTCGAGGTAATCGGCCCGTTGAGCCCGCTGATTTCCCTGCATGGCATTCGGGTCACGCCCTACGTTGGCGTCATCCCGGACTACGTCGACTACCTGGCCAACGACGCCGAAATCGCCGCCGTCTTCAGCGTGCCCCTGGAGTTTTTCCGCCAGGACCCGCGCGAACATACGCACCGCATCGATTACCAGGGCCGCAGTTGGTACGTGCCGAGCTATCGGTTCGGCGAATACAAGATCTGGGGGCTGACGGCAATCATGATCGTCGAGCTGATCAATTTGCTCTATGACGATGCCAACATCAGCCTGCACCAGCCGCCCAAGAGCTTCATCCATCTATAAGCCATCGTTTAAATGGCCAGTCGTGAGGACATATCATGAAATACCGCCTGGGCGACGCCCGCGTCGAGACGCACCCACACAGCTGGGTGGCGCCGAATGCCACGCTGGTGGGCAAGGTCAAGCTGGAGGAGGGCGCCAATGTCTGGTTCAACGCGGTGTTGCGTGGCGACAACGAACTGATCCTGATCGGCAAGAACAGCAATGTGCAGGACGGCAGCGTGATGCACACCGACATGGGTTACCCGCTGACCCTGGGCACCGGCGTGACCATCGGCCATAACGCCATGCTGCATGGCTGCACCGTCGGCGACTACAGCCTGATCGGCATCAACGCGGTGATCCTCAACGGCGCGAAGATCGGCAAGCACTGCATCATCGGCGCCAATTCGCTGATCGGCGAAGGCAAGGAGATTCCCGATGGCTCGCTGGTCATGGGCTCGCCGGGCAAAGTCGTGCGCGAATTGACTGACGCGCAGAAGAAGATGCTCGAGGCCAGCGCTGCGCACTATGTGCATAACGCCCAGCGTTATGCGCGGGATCTGGTCGAGCAGGAAGAATGAAGCCGCCAGAACGCCCCGTCGCCTCGCCGTGCGTGAGCATTTGCGCGCTGGATGACGACGACATTTGCACCGGCTGCCAGCGTACCGTGGAAGAAATCACGCGTTGGAGCCGCATGGACAACGCCGAGCGTCGGGTGGTGCTGGGGTTGTGTCATGAGCGGGCGCTGGCGGGTGGGTTGGTGTTTATGGCGTCCGGTAAATCCGTTGGCTGAATCATCGCTATCGGGGGCAAGCCCCCTCCCACATTTTGACCGCGTTCCTACAGATTAAACGCGGTCGAATGTGGGAGGGGGCTTGCCCCCGATGGCGCCATCCCAGACGACATCCCTGTAATTGTGTACCCTGTGCGGCATTACCCACAGGTCCATCCCCCCATGTTCTTCCTGATCGCCTACATCAGCAGCGTCGTGCTGATCAACTTCGCCTTCTCCACCGCGCCGCACCTGGATGTGATCTGGTCCGCCTGGGGTGGCCTGGTGTTTATCCTGCGCGACATGGTGCAAACCCGCTTCGGCCACGGCGCGATCCTTGCCATGCTGGCGGCGCTGGCGCTGTCGTATATCACCTCCGACCCGTCCATCGCGCTGGCCAGCGCCACTGCGTTCGCGGTGTCCGAGTGCATTGACTGGCTGGTGTTCAGCATCACCAAGCGCCCGCTCCACGATCGCCTGTGGATAAGTTCGGCGCTGAGCATTCCCCTCGATACCTTTATCTTTTTCGGCTTGATCGGTGCGCTTACGCCTGCCGTGGTGGGCACCGCGCTGGCGTCGAAATTCGCCGGGGTCACCGCGGTCTGGCTGATCATGGCCTGGCGTATCCGCAAACGTGCCGTCGCCAACTGAAGCCAATCTGTGCAGTTCATGTAAAATGCCGGCCTTTCTCCCCATGATCCGCTCCCCTGAGGACCTGAGATGACCCGAATCGGAACTCCATTGTCGCCAACCGCGACCCGCGTTTTGCTGTGTGGCTGCGGTGAGCTGGGCAAGGAAGTGGTAATCGAACTGCAACGCCTGGGCGTTGAAGTGATTGCCGTGGATCGCTACGCCAACGCGCCGGCGATGCAGGTGGCTCATCGCAGCCATGTGATCAACATGCTCGACGGCGCGGCCCTGCGTGCGGTGATCGAGGCGGAAAAACCGCACTTCATCGTGCCGGAAATCGAAGCCATCGCCACCGCCACCCTGGTGGAGCTGGAGGCCGAAGGCTTCACCGTGATCCCGACCGCGCGCGCCGCGTCGCTGACCATGAACCGCGAAGGCATCCGGCGCCTGGCCGCCGAAGAGCTGGACCTGCCGACCTCGCCGTACCACTTCGCCGATACCTTCGAAGACTACAGCAAGGCCGTGCAAGACCTGGGCTTCCCGTGTGTGGTCAAACCGGTGATGAGTTCGTCGGGCAAGGGCCAGAGCCTGCTGCGCAGTACTGACGACGTGCAGAAAGCCTGGGATTACGCTCAGGAAGGCGGGCGTGCCGGCAAGGGGCGGGTGATCATCGAAGGCTTTATCGACTTCGACTACGAAATCACCCTGCTGACCGTGCGCCACATCGGCGGCACGACCTTCTGTGCGCCGGTCGGCCACCGTCAGGAGAAAGGCGATTACCAGGAATCCTGGCAGCCTCAGGCCATGAGCCCGATTGCCCTGGCGGAATCCGAGCGCGTGGCCAAGGCCGTCACGGAATCCCTGGGCGGCCGCGGCCTGTTTGGCGTGGAGTTGTTCATCAAGGGCGATCAGGTGTGGTTCAGCGAAGTGTCGCCACGCCCGCATGACACCGGCCTGGTCACCTTGATTTCCCAGGACCTGTCGCAGTTCGCCCTGCACGCGCGCGCCATCCTGGGACTGCCGATCCCATTGATCCGTCAGTTCGGGCCTTCGGCGTCGGCGGTGATCCTGGTGGAAGGGCAATCGACCCAGACCGCTTTTGCCAACCTCGGCGCGGCCCTGAGCGAGCCGGACACGGCGTTGCGTCTGTTCGGTAAGCCGGAAGTGAACGGCCAGCGCCGCATGGGCGTGGCGTTGGCGCGGGATGAGTCGATTGAAGCGGCTCGCGCCAAGGCGACCCGTGCGGCTCAGGCGGTTGTTGTAGAGCTCTAAACCGCGTCGTGCCTATCGGGGGCAAGCCCCCTCCCACACTTAACCGCGTTTAATCTGTAGGAATGCGGTCAAAATGTGGGAGGGGGCTTGCCCCCGATAGCGATCTATCAGGCAACCTTGTTCAAATCGTTATCCCGCGTCTCTTTCAAGCACAGCACCGCAATCAAGCTCAGCAACGCTGCCGCCGACACATACCCGCCGACATAACTCAGCCCGCCCATCGCCACCAGCTTGGTCGCGAAGAACGGTGCCGCCGACGCACCGACGATCCCACCCAGGTTATACGCCGCCGAAGCGCCGGTATAACGCACGCGGGTCGGGAACAGTTCCGGCAGCAACGCGCCCATTGGGGCGAAGGTCACACCCATCAGGAAAAGCTCCAGGGCCAGGAACAGCGCCACGGCCCAGGTCGAACCGTGGGTCAGCAACGGCTCCATGGTGAACCCCGACAGAATCGCCAGCAGCGCACCGACAATCAGCACCGGCTTGCGCCCGAATCGATCGCTGGCCAAGGCTGCCAGCGGCGTCGCCAGGCCCATGAACAACACGGCAAAACACAGCAAGCCGAGGAATGTCTCGCGGCTGTAGCCCAAGGTAGACACGCCGTAGCTCAAGGAAAATGCCGTGGTGATATAGAACAGCGCATAACACACCACCATCGACGCGGCACCCAGCAGCACCGGCAGCCAATGCTGGCTGAACAGTTCCACCAACGGCACTTTTACCGGCGCTTCCTTCGCTACCGCACTGGCGAATACCGGGGTTTCATGCAGCTTCAGCCGCGCATACAGGCCGACCATCACCAGCGCCGCGCTGAGGATGAACGGGATGCGCCAGCCCCAACTGCGGAACTGCTCGTCGTTCAGGTTCATGGCCAGGATCAGGAACAGGCCGTTGGCCGCCAGGAAGCCAATCGAAGGACCGAGTTGCGGGAACATGCCGAACCACGCGCGTTTGCCCTTCGGCGCGTTCTCGGTGGCGAGCAACGCCGCACCGCCCCATTCCCCGCCCAGCCCCAGGCCTTGGCCGAAACGCAGCACGCACAACAGAATCGGTGCCCAGGCGCCGATGCTGTCATACCCCGGCAGCAAGCCGATCAGCGTGGTACACACCCCCATCAGCAGCAACGAAGCCACCAGCGTCGATTTACGGCCGATACGGTCGCCAAAGTGGCCGAACAGCGCCGAACCCAGCGGGCGGGCGATGAACGCGATGCCGAAGGTCAGGAACGACGCGAGCATCTGCGCCGTGCCGGAGGTCTGCGGGAAGAACACCGGGCCGATCACCAGCGCGGCCGCAGTGGCATAGATATAGAAGTCGTAGAACTCGATGGCCGTGCCGACGATGCTGGCGGTGGCGACGCGGGCGGTCGAGTTGGTCGGGGCGGCGCTTGCAGCCTCGTTATAGGTGGTGCTCATGGCGGTATCCCTGAGGGGCAGTGCGCGTTTGGACGCGGATTATTATTGGTCGAACACCCATGGATCAGGGTTGTGGGCGGAGCGGCTCGGGATGAGAGCGGACACCGGTCGTACAGGGCAAGGCAGTGCCTGGACGCGGTCCGTGCGGATAGCACGCGGTCGGGCGCGGCTTGGGTAAGCCGACCCGATTATAGGAAGGGGGTTGCGCATCCAACAAGGGGGAAAATCTGATCGTCTGCACACAGTGGATCAGTGTGTTCCGTCGGCGAGGCTACGTGGCAACCGGCACGCGGCTGGTGTGCCAGATCAGCACCTTGCTCACGCGGTTGTCTTCGGTCTCGAGGATTTCCAGGCGGTAGCGGCCGATCTTCAGGCACACCGCGCAATCGGGAATGGTTTCCAGCGCTTCGGTCACCAGGCCGTTGAGGGTCTTGGGCCCGTCGCTGGGCAGGTGCCAGGCCAGGCTCTTGTTCAATTCGCGGATCGAGGCGGTGCCGTCGACGATGTAGCGGCCGTCCGGTTGCGCTTCGATATGCGGGTTGTCGGCACTCTGTTCGCTTTCGAATTCGCCGACGATTTCTTCGAGAATGTCTTCCAGGGTGACGATGCCCAGCACTTCGCCATACTCGTCCACCACCATGCCCAGGCGCCGCTGTTGCTTGTGGAAGTTCAGCAGTTGCAGTTGCAGGGGCGTGCTTTCCGGGACGAAGTAGGGTTCGTAGCAGGCCTCGAGCAAGGTCTCCTTGGTCAGGCTGGCATCCGGTAGCAGGTGCTGGATCAGCCGGGTGTTGAGCACGGCTTCGACCTGGTTGATGTCGCTGTGGAACACCGGCAGGCGGGTGCGCTGGGAGTTGCGCAGTTGCTCGAGGATCGCGTCGAGCGAGTCGTCCAGGTTGATGCCGTCCACTTCGCTGCGCGGCACCAGGATGTCGTTGACGGTGATGTTGTCCAGCGCGTGGATGCCGGGCATGCCGGGCGTGCGACGTTCATCTCCCTCTGGCTCGGGTTCGTCATCATGGTCGGGCTGCGGGTCGTCGCTTTTTTTCACCATGCCCGGCGGGCGGGCAAAGGGGCGCAGCAACAGCAGGCTGATGCCATTGAGCAGCCAGGCGAGGGGGTAGATAATTTTCAGCGGCACGCCCAGCAGGGCATTGCCGAAGCCCAGCACCGCTTGCGGATGGCGGGTGGCCAGGGCGCGCGGCAGGTAATCGGCCAGCACCAGCAGGATCGAGCAGGAGACCAGCCAGCCCAGCCACGCGCCGTTTTGCGCCCAGGCATAGATCGCCAGCAGGGTGCAAAGGATCACCACGCCAGCACGGCACAGGGTGTTGCAGAGGATCATGCTGTGGCGTGGGAAGTGCAGGCGGGCGGCGGCTTTGTCGCCCTGGCGGGTACCGGGGCGCAGGGCCAGCAGGTGCTGTTGTGCGGCTTCGATGGCGGTAAACAGCGCCGCCCACAAAATCAGCAAGGCGATTACCGCGAGCATCGGCCCTAAGGGCAAGTTGTCCATGATCGCTGCCCGTCAGATATGCAGGATGTATTCGCGAACCAGCTTGCTGCCGAAATAGGCCAGCATCAGCAGGCAGAAACCGGCCAGGGTCCAGCGGATCGCCTTGTGCCCGCGCCAGCCAAGGCGGTTGCGGCCCCACAGCAGCACACTGAACACCACCCACGCCAGGCACGCCAGCAGGGTTTTATGCACCAGGTGCTGGGCGAACAGGTTCTCGACGAACAGCCAGCCAGAGATCAGCGACAGCGACAGCAGCGTCCAGCCGGCCCACAGGAAGCTGAACAGCAGGCTTTCCATGGTTTGCAGCGGCGGGAAGTTCTTGATCAGGCCCGACGGATGCTTGTGCTTGAGCTGATGGTCCTGCACGAGCAGGAGCAACGCCTGGAACACCGCGATGGTGAACATGCCGTAGGCCAGGATCGACAGCAGGATATGCGCAAGGATGCCCGGCTCTTCGTCGATCACCTGCACCGTGCCGGTGGGGGCGAATTGCGCCAGCAGCACCGTCAGCATGCCCAGGGGGAATAGCAGCACCAGCAGGTTTTCCACCGGGATGCGTGCGCAGGCGATCAGCGTGAGGGCGATCACTGCGGCGGCGATCAGGCTGGCGGCGCTGAAAAAATCCAGGCCCAGGCCGACCGGCGTCATCAAGTGGGTGAACAGGCTCGCGGCATGGGCGAGCAGGGCGAGGACGCCAAGGCCTGCCAGCAGGCGAGTGTCGGCCTTGGCGCCTTGCGCCAGGCGAGTGCCCTGGTAGAGGGTCGCAGCGGCATATAAAAAGGCGGCGGCGAGACTGGGTAGCAAACTGGGTGACAAAGGGAGCATAAATCCTGTTAGGCAAGCCCGAAAGGCGCTGAGTTTGGCATACACCTGCGTTCCACGAAAGACTTCAGGGCCAGACAGCGGGTGTGCATGGGCGCAGTCTTCGCTATAATCCGCGACCTGCCCACGCCGCAGGCTCGCCGAGCGCTGTTTTTAATAGCGATTTATCACAGCCTGGGCCGCCATTACCTCGGTCTACCATAGGGCCTGAAAGGATCGCGCATGTTTGAAAACTTGACTGACCGTCTCTCGCAGACGCTGCGCCATGTAACCGGCAAGGCCAAGCTGACCGAGGACAATATCAAAGACACCCTGCGTGAAGTACGCATGGCGTTGCTGGAAGCCGACGTGGCCTTGCCTGTGGTCAAGGACTTCGTCAACTCGGTCAAGGAGCGCGCGGTCGGCACCGAAGTGTCCCGCAGCCTGACGCCGGGCCAGGCTTTTGTGAAGATCGTCCAGGCCGAGCTCGAAAGCCTGATGGGCGCGGCCAACGAAGACCTGAACCTCAGCGCCGTGCCGCCGGCCGTCGTGCTGATGGCCGGTCTGCAAGGTGCGGGTAAGACCACCACCGCCGGCAAGCTGGCGCGCTTCCTTAAAGAGCGCAAGAAAAAAACCGTGATGGTGGTGTCGGCCGACGTGTACCGTCCGGCGGCCATCAAGCAGCTGGAAATGCTCGCGGGCGAAGTGGGCGTGACCTTCTTCCCGTCCGACCTGAGCCAGAAGCCGGTCGACATCGCCAACGCGGCGATCAAAGAAGCCAGGCTGAAGTTCATCGACGTGGTCATCGTCGATACCGCCGGTCGCCTGCACATCGACGAAGAGATGATGGGCGAGATCAAGGCGCTGCATGCCGCGATCAACCCGGTCGAGACGCTGTTCGTGGTCGACGCCATGACCGGCCAGGATGCGGCCAACACCGCCAAGGCCTTTGGTGACGCACTGCCGCTGACCGGCGTGATCCTGACCAAGGTCGACGGCGACGCCCGTGGCGGTGCCGCGCTGTCGGTGCGCGCCATCACCGGCAAGCCGATCAAATTCATCGGTATGGGCGAGAAGAGCGACGCGCTCGAACCGTTCCACCCTGAACGTATCGCTTCGCGTATCCTCGGCATGGGCGACGTGCTCAGCCTGATCGAGCAGGCCGAAGCGACGCTCGACAAGGACAAGGCCGATAAACTGGCCAAGAAACTGAAGAAGGGCAAGGGCTTCGACCTCGAAGACTTCCGCGATCAGTTGCAACAAATGAAGAACATGGGCGGCCTCGGCGGCCTGATGGACAAGCTGCCGAACATCGGCGGTGTGAACCTGGCGCAAATGGGCAATGCCCAGGGCGCGGCAGAGAAGCAGTTCAAGCAGATGGAAGCCATCATCAACTCCATGACCCCGGCCGAGCGCCGCGACCCTGAGCTGATCAGCGGTTCGCGCAAGCGTCGGATCGCCATGGGCTCCGGCACCCAGGTGCAGGACATCGGTCGCTTGATCAAGCAGCACAAGCAGATGCAGAAGATGATGAAGAAATTCTCCGCCAAGGGCGGAATGGCCAAGATGATGCGCGGCATGGGCGGTATGTTGCCCGGCGGCGGCATGCCGAAAATGTAAAGTATTCGAGCGGGAGCATGCTCCTGCTCCGACCCACAGGGATGTGGGATCTCCAGCAAACCCGCCGTCTGGCGGGAGCTGACTTGCCGTTTTAACCGACGGCTCTATAGCAGATCTGAATGGCACGCTGATAGGCGCCAGAAAAAGACATTTGCAAAAGTCCGGATATTCCTTAGAATATGCGGCCTTTCGGGCACCTATGCCCGCTGTGCATTTAGATTTGCAGCACCGACTACAGGAACGATGTTCACATGCTAACAATCCGTCTTGCCCTTGGCGGCTCCAAAAAGCGCCCGTTTTACCACTTGACCGTAACCGACAGCCGCAACCCGCGTGACGGTTCGCACAAGGAACAGGTTGGTTTCTTCAACCCTGTTGCTCGTGGTCAAGAAGTTCGTCTGTCCGTGAACCAAGAGCGCGTAGCCTACTGGCTGAGCGTTGGTGCACAGCCTTCCGAGCGTGTTGCCAAGTTGTTGAAGGACTCGGCTAAGGCCGCAGCCTGAGCAATATGAACGCGACGCCAGCTGTTGCTGATGATTTGATCGTTATCGGCAAGATTTACTCTGTTCATGGCGTTCGCGGCGAAGTGAAGGTGTATTCCTTTACTGATCCGACTGAAAACCTGTTGCAGTACAAAACCTGGACGCTCAAGCGCGAGGGGAATGTGAAACAGGTCGAGCTGGTCAGTGGACGCGGGAACGATAAGTTCCTGGTCGCAAAGCTCAAGGGTCTTGATGATCGTGAAGAAGCTCGTCTTCTGGCCGGTTATGAGATCTGCGTGCCGCGCAACCTGTTCCCTGAATTGACCGACGGCGAGTACTACTGGTACCAGCTGGAAGGTCTGAAGGTTATTGATCAACTCGGGCAATTGCTCGGGAAAATCGATCATCTTCTGGAAACCGGCGCCAATGATGTAATGGTGGTCAAGCCTTGCGCTGGCAGCCTGGATGATCGCGAACGCCTGTTGCCCTATACCGAGCAATGTGTGTTGGCCGTCGACCTGGCCGCGGGCGAGATGAAGGTGGAATGGGACGCGGACTTCTAAGCGTGGCTAATTTGCGCATTGAAGTGATCAGTTTGTTTCCCGAGATGTTCTCCGCCATCAGCGAGTACGGCATCACCAGTCGGGCGGTGAAACAGGGGCTCTTGCAGCTCACCTGTTGGAACCCGCGAGACTACACGACGGATCGACATCACACTGTGGACGATCGCCCATTTGGCGGTGGCCCGGGCATGGTGATGAAGATCAAGCCCCTGGAAGACGCGTTGGCTCAGGCCAAGGCTGCCGCCGGGGAGAAGGCGAAGGTAATTTACCTGTCCCCTCAAGGCCGTCAGCTGAAACAGGCGGCGGTACGCGAACTGGCGAATGAGGAAGCACTGATCCTGATTGCCGGTCGCTATGAAGGCATTGACGAGCGTTTCATTGAAGCTCATGTCGATGAAGAGTGGTCGATTGGGGACTATGTCCTGTCTGGCGGTGAGCTGCCGGCGATGGTCCTGATAGATGCGGTTACACGACTGCTGCCTGGAGCTTTAGGGCATGCGGACTCCGCGGAGGAAGATTCCTTCACGGATGGTTTGCTGGATTGCCCGCACTACACCCGACCGGAGGTGTATGCGGATCAGCGTGTTCCCGACGTATTGCTAAGTGGCAATCACGCACACATCCGGCGTTGGCGTTTACAGCAGTCCCTTGGTCGGACCTATGAACGACGCGCCGATCTTCTGGAAAGCCGCTCGCTTTCTGGAGAAGAGAAGAAGCTGCTCGAGGAATACATCCTCGCGCGGGACGATAGTTAACAACGTATCGATGGTAGGTCCATTGACTTACCTTAGGAGCACAGCATGACTAACAAAATCATCCTTGCACTCGAAGCAGAGCAGATGACCAAAGAGATCCCTACCTTTGCCCCGGGCGACACCATTGTCGTTCAGGTGAAAGTGAAGGAAGGCGACCGTTCGCGTCTGCAAGCGTTCGAAGGCGTGGTAATCGCCAAGCGTAACCGTGGTGTGAACAGTGCTTTCACTGTTCGTAAAATCTCCAACGGTGTTGGCGTAGAGCGTACTTTCCAGACCTACAGCCCGCAAATCGACAGCATGGCTGTTAAGCGTCGCGGTGACGTGCGTAAAGCCAAGCTGTACTACCTGCGTGACCTGTCCGGTAAAGCAGCTCGCATCAAGGAAAAACTGGCTTAAGTCCAGCTTTCCGATGCAGAAAAAAAGCAGCCTGCGGGCTGCTTTTTTTGTGCCTGGGATTTATTGACGGGGCCGGGTCGGCGGCGCGCCTATCGCAGGCGGGCCAGCTTCCACACTTGATCATTAGTGGTCATAAAATCGATGCACGACACAAATCCAATGTGGGAGCCGACTTGCCTGCGATAGGATCTACCAGACACCTCCGTCATCTGCCTGAGCCCCCATGCCCGCCATCGACCACCCTCTGATTGACCGCTTCCTCGACGCCCTCTGGCTGGAAAAAGGCCTGTCGGACAACACTCGCCAGGCCTACCGCAGCGACCTGGCGCTGTTCAACGGCTGGCTGCAGGAAAAAAACCTCGAGCTGATCAATGCCGGCCGTGAGTTGATCCTCGATCACCTGGCCTGGCGCCTGGAGCAGAACTACAAGCCGCGCTCCACAGCGCGCTTCCTTTCCGGTGTGCGTGGCTTTTATCGCTACCTGCTGCGGGAAAAGCTCATTACCCTCGACCCGACGTTACAGGTCGACATGCCGCAATTGGGTCGGCCATTGCCCAAGTCCTTGTCGGAAGCCGATGTTGACGCCTTGCTCGCCGCCCCGGACTTGAGCGAAGCCATCGGCCAGCGCGACCGTGCCATGCTCGAAGTGCTGTACGCCTGCGGCCTGCGGGTGACCGAGCTGATCAGCCTGACCCTCGAGCAAGTCAACCTGCGCCAGGGCGTGCTGCGGGTGATGGGCAAGGGCAGCAAGGAGCGGCTGGTGCCGATGGGGGAAGAAGCGATTGTGTGGGTCGAGCGCTACATGCGCGATGCGCGCGGCGAACTGCTCGGTGGGCGCCCCAGCGATGTGCTGTTCCCCAGCCAGCGCGGTGAGCAGATGACCCGCCAGACTTTCTGGCATCGCATCAAGCACCAGGCCAAGGTGGCGGGGATCGGCAAGAGCCTGTCGCCGCATACTCTGCGCCATGCATTTGCCACGCATTTGCTCAACCACGGCGCGGATTTGCGCGTGGTGCAAATGCTCCTTGGCCACAGTGACTTATCCACAACCCAGATCTACACCCATGTGGCACGGGCGCGCTTGCAGGATATGCACGCCAAGCACCATCCGCGAGGCTGAAAACCGCCAAATTATCCCGCCACGGGCTGCCCTGCGGCCCAACTGTGGTAGGCTTTGCCGGTTAGCAAAGGGGACGGCGTGACTTGTGATTACAGTGCCGTGTTTCCAGATCGGTGTTCGACACACCCGTCCCTGCATCTGCCTTCAGGAGTTCCCATGCGCTTGACCCAGATTATTGCCGCCGCAGCCATTGCGTTGGTTTCCACCTTTGCCGTCGCCGATGACGCTGCCGAGCAGACTATTCGCAAGAGCCTGGCCAACCTGCAACTCGACACACCGATCGAAAGCATCAGTGCCAGCCCGATGGCCGGTCTGTACGAAGTCAAGCTCAAGGGCAGCCGCGTGTTGTATGCCAGTGCCGACGGCCAGTACATTGTCCAGGGCTACCTGTTCCAGTTGAAGGACGGTAAGCCGGTCAACCTGACCGAGAAAGCCGAGCGCCTGGGCGTGTCCAAGCTGATCAACGGCATTCCGGTTGCAGAAACCGTGGTCTACCCGGCCATCGGCGAGACCAAGACGCACATCACCGTGTTCACCGACACCACCTGCCCGTACTGCCACAAGCTGCACGCCGAAGTGCCGGCGCTGAACAAGCTCGGTGTGGAAGTGCGCTATGTCGCGTTCCCGCGTCAGGGCCTCGGTTCGCCGGGCGACGAGCAGTTGCAGGCGGTCTGGTGCTCGGCCGACAAGAAAGCGGCGATGGACAAGATGGTCGACGGCAAGGAAATCAAAGCGGCCAAGTGCGCCAATCCGGTTTCCAAGCAGTTCGCCCTGGGCCAGTCCATTGGTGTGAACGGTACACCGGCCATCGTTTTGGCTGACGGCCAGGTGATTCCGGGCTATCAGCCGGCACCGCAAGTTGCCAAACTGGCGCTGAGTGCCAAATAAACCAGCATCGTCGAACCTTTGACGATCATGGCCCTTCGATAAGTCGATGGGCCATTAATTGAAAGCCGCGGTTGTGCGGCTGTTTTCCACGGCCGACCTCGCGTCGGCCGTTTCATGGGGAGTTCTTCAGTGAAACCGGTCAAAGTAGGCATCTGTGGGTTAGGGACCGTCGGTGGCGGCACCTTCAACGTACTTCAGCGTAATGCTGAAGAAATTTCCCGCCGTGCAGGGCGCGGGATTGAAGTGGCGCAAATTGCCACGCGTTCGCCAAAGCCTCAGTTCGAAACGACCGGTATTGCGATTACCAACGATGTCTTCGCCGTGGCGACCAACCCAGAAATCGATATCGTCATCGAGCTGGTGGGCGGCTATACCATTGCCCGCGAGCTGGTGCTCAAGGCGATCGAAAACGGCAAGCACGTGGTCACCGCCAACAAGGCGCTGATCGCCGTCCACGGCAACGAGATCTTCGCCAAGGCGCGTGAGAAGGGCGTGATCGTCGCGTTCGAAGCCGCGGTGGCCGGTGGTATCCCGGTGATCAAGGCGATCCGTGAAGGCCTGTCCGCCAACCGCATCAACTGGGTGGCCGGCATCATCAATGGCACCGGTAACTTCATCCTCACCGAAATGCGCGAGAAGGGCCGCACCTTCGAAGACGTGCTGGCCGAAGCCCAGGCCCTGGGTTACGCCGAAGCCGACCCGACCTTCGACGTTGAAGGCATCGACGCGGCGCACAAACTGACCATCCTTGCGTCCATTGCCTTTGGCATCCCGCTGCAGTTCGACAAGGCCTACACCGAAGGCATCACCCAGCTGACCACTGCCGACGTGAATTACGCCGAAGCCCTGGGCTATCGCATCAAGCACCTGGGCGTGGCGCGCTGCACCGCGGCCGGTATCGAGTTGCGCGTACACCCAACGCTGATCCCGGCCGACCGCCTGATCGCCAACGTCAATGGCGTGATGAACGCCGTGATGGTCAACGGTGACGCCGCCGGTTCGACCCTGTTCTACGGTGCCGGCGCCGGTATGGAGCCGACCGCTTCGTCGGTGATCGCCGACCTGGTGGACGTGGTTCGCGCCATGACCAGCGACCCGGAAAACCGCGTGCCGCACCTGGCCTTCCAGCCGGATTCGCTGTCGGCCCACCCGATCCTGCCGATCGAGGCGTGCGAAAGCGCCTACTACCTGCGCATCCAGGCCAAGGATCATCCGGGCGTATTGGCCCAGGTTGCCAGCATCCTGTCGGAACGTGGCATCAACATCGAGTCGATCATGCAGAAGGAAGTCGAGGAGCAGAACGGCCAGGTGCCGATGATCCTGCTGACTCACCGCGTGCTCGAGCAGCACATCAACGATGCCATCAAAGCCCTGGAAGCCTTGCAAGGCGTAGTGGGCCCGGTGGTACGGATTCGCGTCGAACACCTGAACTAACCGATTTGTTCCAGGGGCCCCGTGTGATCGGCGGCCCCTGTTCGAGAATGTTTTAGAGGAGCCAGTCATGCGTTACATCAGCACCCGCGGCCAGGCACCGGCCCTGAATTTCGAAGACGTCCTGTTGGCAGGCCTTGCCACCGACGGCGGCCTGTACGTGCCGGAAAACCTGCCACGCTTCACCCAGGAAGAAATCGCTTCCTGGGCCGGCCTGCCGTATCACGAACTGGCGTTCCGGGTGATGCGCCCGTTCGTCACCGGCAGCATTCCGGATGCGGATTTCAAAAAGATCCTGGAAGAGACCTACGGCGTGTTTTCCCACAACGCCATCGCGCCTCTGCGCCAACTGAATGGCAATGAGTGGGTTTTGGAGCTGTTCCATGGCCCGACCCTGGCGTTCAAGGACTTCGCTCTGCAACTGCTGGGGCGCCTGCTCGATTACGTGCTGGAGAAGCGCGGCGAGCGCGTGGTGATCATCGGCGCCACTTCCGGTGATACCGGCTCGGCGGCCATCGAAGGCTGCAAGCACTGCGAAAACGTCGACATCTTCATCCTGCACCCGCACAAGCGCGTGTCGGAAGTACAGCGTCGGCAGATGACCACCATCTTCGGTGAAAACATCCACAACATCGCCATCGAAGGCAACTTCGACGACTGCCAGGAAATGGTCAAGAACAGCTTCGCTGACCAGAGCTTCCTCAAGGGCACGCGCCTGGTTGCGGTGAACTCGATCAACTGGGCGCGGATCATGGCCCAGATCGTCTACTACTTCCACGCTGCGCTGCAGCTGGGCGGGCCGGCGCGTTCGGTGTCGTTCTCGGTGCCGACCGGCAACTTCGGCGACATCTTCGCCGGCTACCTGGCGCGCAACATGGGCCTGCCGATCAATCAGTTGATCGTCGCCACCAACCGCAACGACATCCTGCACCGCTTCATGAGCGGCAACCAGTACGTCAAGGAAACCCTGCACGCCACCTTGTCGCCGTCGATGGACATCATGGTGTCGTCGAACTTCGAACGCCTGCTGTTCGACATGCACGGCCGCAACGGCGCGGCGATTGCCGGCTTGATGGACACCTTCAAAAGCGGTGGCGGTTTCAGTGTCGATGAAGAGCGCTGGACCGAAACCCGCAAGCTGTTCGACTCCCTGGCCGTGGACGATGCACAGACCTGCGAAACCATCGCAGAAGTCTATGCCCAGACCGGCGAACTGCTCGACCCGCACACCGCGATCGGTGTGAGGGCTGCACGCGAATGCCGTCGCAGCCTGGATATCCCGATGGTGATCCTCGGCACCGCGCACCCGGTCAAATTCCCGGAAGCGGTGGAGAAGGCCGGCGTTGGCAAGGCGCTGGAGTTGCCGGAGCATCTGTCCGACCTGTTCGAGCGTGAAGAGCGTTGCACCGTGCTGCCGAATGACCTGAAGGCGATGCAGGCGTTTGTCAGCCAGCATGGCAATCGCGGTAAGCCGCTGTAAGGCAAACTGCCGGCGCCCTGGCGCAGACAAAAACGCCGCTTTCCCTTCCGTGGGTCAGCGGCGTTTTTCGTTTCAGGCAGGCCCGGGTTGCTGAGCGTTATGAGAGTAGTTTCTGCGCCACGACAATCACGGTGCCGACAGCGGCGTAGAAACCCGTGGCGATACCCACGGGGTACCAGAAAGTCTCACAGGTTATCTTCAAGGACTCTGCGTTGAGCTTGCCTCGCTCGGCATGCATGCGTGAAATCTCGGCATAGATGCGAGATACGTCAGCATGCATCTTCTCCATCGACGCTTGTTGTTCGTTGTGTTCCACCATCATGTTCATCCTTAGCAATAAGGGCCTTTGACATGCACTTCTAGCTGCGTGACAGCGTGATCAGCGCTTACCGAATATAGGGTTCACCCTCCGCCGCGCTGCAGGGCGAACCCCGAAACGGCCGCCCATTGCGTAAGCAGTTATGTGCGGCCGTTTTTTCGTTGTCATGTTGCAAGCGCATGCTGGATCAAGTCACTCCCTGACGGCTCCATAAACACGAAAAAGCGAACTTTCCTACGTTACAAACAGTCACTTAGGAGAGAGGCAACCCCCATTGAAACGATTGTTCCCGAACTATTGAGTGGTGATCGAAATGGAAAGTATCAGCCTATTGCTCGAAGAAGCGCTGAGCCCTTATCAGGTTACGCTGACCACCGCTGGTGTGCAGGGCGAGTGCCTGGTAACCGTAAAGAACCCTGCTGGTGCCATCGTGGTCGAGCGTGAAGTCGACCGGGCGCAACTGACCGACAAGCGCGTCCTGGTGGATGTCGTGGATTGCTTGCTGCGCGATCTGAAAATCGCCGAAGGGCGCCTGGAGCCCTCGGTCATCGCTGCCTTGCGCAATGCGGCCCAGACCCGCAGCAGCGCCCTCGCATGAAGAATTGTTTATCCGCGGAAACTTCCTACGGCGTGGCCGGTCAGATTTAGTAACAGCAAGAGCAGACATTGTGCTCCGGTGTTTGTGACTTGCTGTACTGGTCTTTGTAGGCCACGTTTAACCCCGAAGTGTCTCCCCACTCTTCGGGGTTTCTTTTTGCCCGCGATTTATCACGGGGTGGGCACTTCTTCATAGAATCGCGAATGGTCCAGCAGGTATTGCTCGCGCAGGGCCGGGTCGAGCCATGACGCGTAGGAACGCAGCAACTGCGCCTGCGGCAGGTCGCCCAGCAACTGGTTGATACGCGCCATGACCTCGCGCCCCTCGGGCGTATCCGAACAACCGATATGGATGTGCTGATAGGGCGCGGTGCCGGCAATCGGATAGAACGCCAGCCCTTCGGGGTCGATGCCTTGCCGCAATGCGTGATAGCGAATTTCGGTCCAGTAACCCAGTACGCCTTCCAGGCGTCCCAGGCGCTGCATTTGCAGCAGGCTGCCCAAGGCGTCGGTGCCGTAGTGCATCACTCGATTGTGCGTGTCGCCTTGCTGCAACATGCCGTCAATGAATGGCCCGTAGCTGCGCTCGGCGATGATGCCCAGGCGTGTGCTCTTGTCCCGTAGCATCGCGTCCAGGTCGACCTTGCCTTGCACGATAAAGGGCGCCAGGACTTCACGGTTTTGCTGGCGGACGACCACGCCATTGCTCACCACGGGAAACGCCTGGCCGGAATACACAATCCATTGGGTCCGCTCCGGCGTCCACAGCAGGGTAGGGTCGCAGGTGAGGGAGGGCGCCTGGAGCATCTGCATGCCCCGCGCACGGTTGACGTGCTGGATCTGGTGCTGATACTCCGGCAGGTGCTCCATCAGCATCGGCAACAATTCGTCGATGGCGCCCTGGCCTTTTTGCGGGCCTTCGAAGATCGTCAGCGGCGGCAGGTCGCGAACCAGCCAGATCAAGGTCTGCGCCGCCTGGGTCGGTAGCGGCAATAGCCCCAGCAAGGGCGCGCACAGGTGCAATAGCCAGCGGCGAGTCATTATCTTGAGCGCGCCATCAGATCGCCCCTTGTTCACGCAAGCGGATGATGGCCGCCGCGTCATAGCCCAGCTCACCGAGTACCACGCTGTTGTGTTCGCCCAGTTGCGGCCCCACCCACTCGCAACTGCCAGGGGTGTCGGAGAGCTTGGGCACGATGCCTGGCATCTTGAAGTCCTTGCCGTCGGGCAGTTGCGCCTTGAGGAACATTTCCCGCGCCAGGAATTGCGGGTCCCCGAGCATGTCTTCGGCGCTATAGATGCGGCTGGCCGGCACCTCGGCCTTGTTGAGCTGCTCGACCACCTGTTCCAGCGGCAGCGAATTGACCCAGCGATCAATCACGCCATACAGCTCGTCGCGACGCTCGTCACGCCCGTCATTACTGGCCAATTGCGGGTCGTTGGCCAGATCCTCACGGCCGATGGCGGACATGAAGCGCTTGAAGATCGCATCGCCGTTGGCGCCGATCTGCACATGCTTGCCGTCCGCGCTGGTGTGGATCGAGGACGGTGTGATGCCGGGCATGATGTTGCCGGTGCGTTCGCGGATGAACCCGAACACATCGAACTCCGGGATCATGCTTTCCATCATGGCGAAGATGGCCTCATACAGTGCCACATCCACCACCTGGCCCAGCCCGCCGTTGACCTCGCGGTGACGCAACGCCATCAGCGCGCCGATCACCGCCCACAGGGCGGCAATGGAGTCGCCGATGGAAATCCCGGTGCGTACCGGCGGGCGGTCTTCAAAGCCGGTGATGTAACGCAGCCCGCCCATCGATTCGCCGACCGCGCCAAACCCCGGCTGGTCTTTCATCGGGCCGGTCTGGCCAAAGCCCGAGAGGCGCACCATCACCAACTTGGGGTTCAGCGCGTGCAGGGTGTCCCAGCTCAGGCCGAGCTTTTCCAGGACGCCGGGGCGGAAGTTCTCGATCAGGATGTCGGCGTCCGCCAGCAACTGCTTGAGGATGGCCAGGCCGTCGGGGTGCTTGAGGTTCAGCGTCAGTGATTTTTTGTTGCGCGCCTGCACGAACCACCACAGCGAGGTGCCTTCGTACAGCTTGCGCCATTTGCGCAGCGGGTCGCCGCCGTCCGGGGATTCGACCTTGATCACTTCGGCGCCGAATTCGGCGCAGATGCGTGAAGCGAACGGGCCGGCGATCAGGGTGCCGAGTTCGATGACTTTCAGGCCGGCAAGCGGTTTGGCGTTAAACGACATGAGGAACCTTTCATACGCAGCACAGTGGTGTAATGCCTTTTAACATAGGCGAGTCGCGCAGGGATAAGGATGATGCAGCGCAGGATTCGTTGAATAGCCCTACCATCGGTTAGACTGCCCGCCTTTCCCTGTCTCTAGAAGCCCGTTCATGGCCCAGCCGTCCACGACCTACAAGTTCGAACTCAACCTCACCGACCTCGACCGCTCGGTGTACGAGAGCGTCAAACAGACCATTGCCCGCCACCCTTCGGAAACCGAAGAGCGCATGACCGTGCGTCTGCTGGCCTACGCCCTTTGGTACAGCGAGCAGCTGTCGTTTGGCCGTGGTCTGTCAGATGTAGACGAGCCAGCCCTGTGGGAAAAAAGTCTGGATGATCGGGTTTTGCACTGGATCGAAGTCGGCCAGCCCGATGCCGACCGCCTGACCTGGTGCTCGCGTCGTGCCGAGCGTACCAGTCTGCTGGCTTACGGCAGCCTGCGCGTGTGGGAAGGCAAGGTGATTCCGGTGGCGAAAACCCTGAAGAACGTCCACATCGCCGCCGTGCCGCAGGAAGTCCTCGAGACCCTGGCCAAGGACATGCCCCGCGTGATCAAGTGGGACGTGATGATCAGTGAAGGCACGATCTTCGTCACCGATGATCGTGGCCAGCATGAAGTGCAACTGCAATGGCTGATCGGCGAGCGCGGTTGAGCTAGCGCTTGTAGCTTGCCGCTAATATTTCCCCTACAGAGAATTTCCCAGCGTCCCATGCGTATCGATCCCCGCCCGTTGCCTGCTGTCCTGCCGTTTCTCGGTGAATTGCCACCGCTGTTGACCCGCCTCTACGCTGCGCGCGGGGTGCGCTCGGAGGCTGAGCTGGACAAGAGCCTGGCGCGGTTGATCCCTTATCAGCAGCTCAAGGGCATCGACGCCGCGGTAGACCTGCTGGTGACGGCCTTGGAGCAACGACAGCGCATCCTGATCGTCGGCGACTTCGACGCCGATGGCGCCACTGCCAGTACGGTGGGCACCCTGGGCCTGCGCTTGCTCGGTGCGGCCCATGTCGATTACCTGGTGCCCAACCGTTTCGAATACGGCTACGGCCTGACGCCAGAAATCGTCGCCGTAGCGCTGCAGCGCGAGCCGCACTTGCTGATCACCGTGGATAACGGCATCTCCAGCGTCGAAGGCGTGGCGGCAGCGAAGGCGGCGGGGCTCAAGGTGCTGGTCACCGACCACCACTTGCCGGGGGATGAGTTGCCGGCGGCGGATGCCATCGTCAACCCGAACCAGCCCGGCTGTGAGTTTCCCAGCAAGGCGTTGGCCGGGGTCGGGGTGATTTTTTATGTCTTGATGGCCCTGCGTGCCCGTTTGCGCAGCCTGGGCTGGTACGAGAACACGCAGCAGCCGAACATTGGCGAGTTGCTTGACCTGGTCGCCCTGGGCAGCGTTGCCGACGTGGTGCCGCTGGACGCCAATAACCGCATCCTGGTCCACCAGGGCTTGGAGCGTATCCGTGCTGGTCGCGCGCGGCCGGGGATCAAGGCGATCCTCGAAGTGGCCAAGCGTGACCACGCTCGCCTCACGTCCACCGACCTCGGGTTTATCCTCGGGCCTCGGCTCAATGCCGCCGGGCGCCTGGACGATATGAGCCTGGGCATCGAATGCCTGCTCACCACGGATTTCGCCGCTGCACGGGAAATGGCCGCGCAACTGGACGGCATGAACCAGGACCGCAAATCCATCGAACAAGGCATGCAGCGCGAGGCCCTGGCCCAGCTCAAGGACTTGCCGCTGGAGTCGATGCCGTATGGCTTGTGCCTGTTCGACCCGGAGTGGCACCAAGGTGTGATCGGGATCCTGGCGTCGCGCATGAAAGAGCGCTATTTCCGTCCGACCATCGCCTTTGCCGACGCCGGTGATGGCCTGCTCAAGGGCTCAGGCCGCTCGGTGCAGGGCTTTCACATCCGCGATGCGCTGGCGGTGGTGGCGAGCCAGCATCCCAACCTGATCAGCAAATACGGCGGTCACGCCATGGCGGCCGGCCTGACATTGCCCGAGGCGAATTTCCCGTTGTTTGCCCAGGCCTTCGATGCCGAAGTGCGTCGGCAACTGCGCGAAGAAGACTTGACCGGCCGGCTGTTGTCCGACGGCACCCTGGCGGTGGAAGAGTTTCACCTGGAGCTGGCGCGTGCGCTGCGGCATGCCGGCCCCTGGGGGCAGCACTTCCCCGAGCCGTTGTTTCACGGGGTGTTTCAGTTGGTCGAGCAGCGTGTGGTGGGGGAGCGGCACCTGAAAGTGGTGCTCAAGAGCGAATGCGGCTCCGTGAAGCTCGATGGCATTGCGTTTGGGGTTGACCGTGAAGTCTGGCCGAACCCGACCGTGCGTTGGGTGGAGTTGGCCTACAAGCTGGATGTGAACGAGTTCCGTGGGCAGGAAACCGTGCAGTTGATGATTGCGCATATCGAGCCGCGCTAGTTCCAACCCCAATGTGGGAGGGGGCTTGCCCCCGATAGCGGTATGACTGACCTATCGCTATCGGGGGCAAGCCCCCTCCCACATTAGGTTTTGCGTACAGCGCGGAATTACTCGGCCTTGGCCTGGTGCTTGACGATGATATCCACCAAACGCTTGGCCAGCGCCGGGTAGTTCTCATCGAAGTGGTGCCCGCCCGGCAGCTTGATCGCTTCGCCGACGGCGGTCTTGTCGGTGCAGCCGCTTTCGTCGACCTCTTCGGCACCGTAGATGCACACCACCTTGGCCGCTGGCAGCTTGGCCATTTCCGGGCCGGTCGCGGCTTCTTTGCCGGCGTTGCCCAGCCAACCTTCCACTTCGATTTCAAAGCTGCCGGTGCGTGCGAACGCCAGCAGGATGATTGCGTCGACGCGCTGCTGCTCGCTTTCCGGCATGCGGTTGTAGATGGCCGGCAACACGTCGGCGCCGAACGAATAGCCGGTCAGTACGAAGCGCTTGGTGCCCCATTTCTGCCGATAGTGCTGCATCAGCTCGCTGAGGTCCTTGGCGCTTTGTTCCGGAGTCTTGTGCTGCCAGTAGTAGCGCAGGGTGTCGATGCCCACGACCGGGTAGCCGATCTTGGCCATTTCACCGGCCACGTCGCGGTCGAGGTCACGCCAGCCGCCGTCACCGGAGAGGAACAGGGTCACGGTGTCCTTGGCCTGGCCAGCCGGGACTTCCACGACTGGAATCGCCAGGCCGCCGTTGTCCGAACCGACCAGTTGCTTGCGCAGTTCGTTATTCAGCACTTGTGGGTAGTGAATGTCGTAGTCGCTGATGCTGGTGGTGGCGCGGGGGGTGTCGCGCACGAAACTGGCGCTTTCATCGTCAGGGTTGTCGTTCCACGCCACCAGCCAGTTGCCGTGGGCGGCGGTTTTCGGCAGCGGGTCTTTGCAGCCCTCCTGCACCAGGGCGAAGCCGACGGAGATGGCATTGGCCTTGTCGTCGTTCTGTGTGGCCAGCCAGCGCCAGGCGAGGGCGGCGCCAGGGCCGATGCCGCTGACCAGCGTCGCAGGGCCCTTGAGCTGGCTCAGGGCGCCTTGCAGTGCCTGTTGCTGCAGTGTGCAGTCATCCTTGGGCAGGATCACCTGCACGATCTGCGCCTTGCCGCCCTGGCTGAGGGCAATCAGTTGGCTGTCGGTCAGGGTCTCGTCAGCCATCACCGCCACGGCCACGCGGGCTTTGGGGGGGCCGGCCGGGGTGACGCGGGTCATCACCGAGCCATCGGCCTGGGGCAGTTGCTCCAGGGTCGGCTGTGGGGCAGGGCGGTTCCAGTACCAATAGCCGCCACCCAGGACCACGGCGAGCAGCACCACAAAGGCTAATACATACCGCCAGGAGCGTCGAATCATCAGCGTTTCACCAATCCAGTCAAGCCGCCTGCGATCAGGGCGGCGGTATCGGCCAGTGCCACCAGCGGATCAAGTCCTGCGGGCACGGCCATGTAACGGGGTTCCCAGTCAGGCTGGAACTTGTCTTTGAAGCGGCGCAAACCTTGGAAGTTATACAGTTGCTCGCCACGGCGGAACACCATCGAGCCCAGGCGTTGGGTCAGCGGCGCGCCACGACGCGGTTGCAGGCCAGACAATGGCACCATGCCGAGGCTGAAGCGAGCATAACCGTGGCTCTTATAGTGTTGAATCAGGCCGACCATCATGAATTCCATGGTCAGCTTGGGCGCATCGGGGTGGGCGCGCATCAGGTCGAGGCTGGCCAGGTCGTGGCTGTAGGTCTCGAGCAGGTTGGCGAAGGCCACCGGGTGCCCTTCGAAGCGAATGATCGCGATGCGAAAGTGCTTGAGGTAGTCGTCGCTGAAGCGTCCCAGGGAAAACCCCTTCTCCCGCACGTTCTTGCCGGTCAGCCAGGCGTCGGAAATAACCTTGAGTTCGTCCATCGGCGCCGTGCCCGGTTCGTGGATCTCCAGGGACAAGCCATCCCGGGTGCCACGGTTCCAGGTGTAGCGCAAATCCTTCATCTCTTTGCCCTTGGCTTCCAGGTCAAAGCGTTTCAGGTCGACGCGGGCTTCTTCGCCCAGCTTGATCGCGGTCAGGCCGATGTCCATGTAGTACGGCAGGTTTTCCGCGCGTACCTGGTAGAACACCGGGCGCGCATGGTGGATGTCGCACAGGTCGCGGAACTGCCAGATCATCTCGGCGCGGGGTTGGGTCGGGCCGATCGGGTCGTACAGGGCTACCAGGCTGCGCCCGCGACGGGCATACATCAGGAAGGCTTCGTCGTTGGGGTGGAACAGCAGCGCCTTGTCGCCGGTCAGCGCCAGGCCGCCGTCGGGTTGCGATGAGGCCATCAGGATCTTGGTGGCGCGTTCCAGTTCTTCGGCTGTCGGCAGGTGGATCACCGGGCGCGCGGTACGCAGCAGCCAGGTCAGCGACACGATCACCAGCAGCACCGCGGCCCCCAACAGCGAGCGCAGGCCGCGCGGGGCGTTGGCGTCGAGGGTGAACTGCCACCACAGTTGGTGGCTATACGGGACGTCTTGATAGGCAAACAGCAGCAGCCAGATCGAAGCCCCCAGCACGCACACGCTGGCTACCAGATACAGCGGCGAGAACGGCAATTCGGTCAGTCGGCTGGCGCGGTAGAAGGAGCGGCGGAAGATCGCCAGCAGCACGGCGGTCATGGTCATCAGGCTGGCTTCTTCCCAGTCGAAGCCCTTGAGCAGCGAGAGCAGGGCGCCGGTCAGCAGCAGCACCATGGTCAACATCCAGGCCGCCGACAAGCGTCGACGCAGGCCTTGGGCCAGCAACAGACACAACACGCCGATCAGGCTCGCGCCAAAGTGCGAGGCGTCAATCAGGCGGTGGGGAATCAGGAAGCCGATGTTTTCCAGGCGTGAGTCGATCTCCGGCGTGGCGCCGGAAAACAGCAGGACCACGCCGGACAAAAAAACCAGTAAGGCCAGCACCGGCGCGGCGAAGCCCGACGCCACGCGCAGGCTCTGCTGGGTCTGGAACAGGCGCTGGGCCTCGTTGACCAGCAGGAACACACAGGCGATCAGCAGCGGCAGCACCACATAGATCATGCGGTACAGCAGCAGGGCGGCGGCCAATGGCGCAGCACCGAGCTTGTCGGCAAAGGCCGCGAGCAGGATCGCCTCGAACACCCCGACGCCACCCGGCACATGGCTGAGTACGCCAGCGGCCAGCGCCAGCAGGTACACCAGCAGGAACGGGCCGAACGGTGGCGCTTCCGGCAGCAGCATATAAAGGACGGTGGCGGCAGCGGCGACGTCCAGCGCGGTGATGATCAGTTGCAGGAACGTCAGGCGTCGACCGGGCAGGCGCAGGGTGCGGCGGCCGACCTTGACCAGCAGGTTGTCCGTGTAGGGCTGTTCCGGCAGGCGACGGCGATAAATCCCGATGCACAGCGCGGCCGACAACAGCAACACGACGCCGGCAATCGCCCCCAGCAAGCCTTGCGACACATGCAGGGCAGTGGACGCGGCGGGCAAGTTGCTCAAGGTGGCCAAGGCCGCCAGCGGCGGCAGGGCGCAGCCCAGGGAGAGGCTGGCGAACACAGTCATGCGGGCGACTTCCGAAGCCCCGATGCCATGGCGCGCATATAAACGGTAACGCACCGAACCGCCCGAGAGCATCGACAGGCCAATGGCGTTGCCGATGGCAAAGGCGGTAAAGCCGCCGAGGGCGAGGGTCTTGCGGGGCAGTTTCACCCCGGCATAACGTGCGCCGGAGAACTCATAGCCCAATAGAATGACGAAGCCGGCGATGGCGGCGGCGAACGCGCCCAGCAACGCCGGTTTGGGTACTTCCAGGATCGAGTCGTGGAGGGCGTAGAGATCCAGTTCCAGCAGCAGGTGTCGGCAGGCGATCAGGGCGATTGCGAACAGCAACAGCGTCACGGCCAGCCCGATGGGTTGCCGATACTTGCTTAACAGATCCAGCCAGCGCAAACGGGTGGGAGTGATCGGTTGTGTCGCTGTGACAGGGTCTTGTGGTTCAGACGAGTTGGCGCGCATCAATCACCTCGTGGATTGTGCGCGACAGGATGGGGGTATCCAGCCAAGTTACCAATCCCTATGGACAAAATAATTACAAATATTAACGCGGATCACCGGATGCGGCGACTGCGGCCATTGGTCGTAGAAGGATCAAGCATAGCGTGCGATGAAATGGACTCCACGAAACGTCTAGGGTTTCATGAAAGATGCCATGTCATTGTTTCAGAAGAACTTTTTTGCCAGATACAAAAAAGGCCACTCTTTCGAGTAGCCTTTTTTGATGTTTGGTTGCGGGAGCCGGATTTGAACCGACGACCTTCGGGTTATGAGCCCGACGAGCTACCAGACTGCTCCATCCCGCGTCTGTGGCCGGCATTCTACAGCCCAGCGGCGGAGTGTCAACCGTTAATGGTCCGTTGGGTCAAATAAGTGCAAATTGGCCGTTGAATCTCAACGAAATGCGCTAAGTGCGCGCTCGGGCAAGGTTTTTTGTCGGACAATCGTCCACGCCTGACGCGGGCAAGCGCAAAAAAGCCTTAGCGCAAGGTCGCAACAGACTGACGGAACAGCAGCAAACTCATCGCGATAAATGTCACGCCCATCACCAGGACCGTCACGAACTCTTTCCACACGATATCGAGGCCCGCGCCTCGATACACGATCGCCTGCATGAAGCTCACATAGTGCCGCGACGGGAAAAACCACGTCACGTACTGGACCCATTGCGGCTGGCTCTCGATGGGCGACATGCCGCCCGACAGCATCATCATCGGCATGACGGCCATCATCATCAGCAGGGCAAATTGCGCCATGGTGCGGGCGAGGGTGCCGAGGAAGATACCGATCGCCGCTGTTGCGAAGATATAGATGAGGGTGCCGAGCAGCAGCACACCGCGCGAGCCGGCAATCGGAACGTCGAGAAGGCCCTCGACCACGAACAACAGGGAACAGATGAAGCCGATGAAGATCACCAGCCCGCTCGACCACACTTTGGCGAGCGCTATCTCGAAGGCCGTCAACGGCATCACCAACAAGTGCTCGATCGTGCCGTGCTCGCGCTCGCGCAAGAGCGCCGCGCCGGTCAGGATAATGATCAGCATCGACAACTGATCGGCAAGGCCGACGATCGCGCGGAACCAGGATTGTGTGCCGTTGGCATTGAAGGCGCGGCGCACGACGAGATCGGAAGGCAGCCCAGTGGTTTGCTGCGCCTCCTGTCGGTAGCGCGTGACTTCGTCGGTCACCATGTTCTGGATATAGCCCGACCCCAGGGACGCCTGCTGGACTGCGGTGGCGTCTGCGTTGACCTGGACTTCGATATCGCGGCCCTTTCGCACATCCGCTTCAAAGTGCGGAGGAATCACGATGACGAGGGTGTAAAGGCCGTTGTCCATGCCGCGATCGATGTCGGCGGCGCTGATCATCTTGGCTGCCTGGAAGTACGGCGGATAGAACAGTCCGGCAATCGATCGCGACAGGCTGGAGTGGTCCTCGTCGACGATCGCCACGGAGGCATTGTTGACGGTCTCGCCGGCTCCGGTCGACTGCATATAAATGCTGAGGCCGAAGGAATAGATGATGAAGAGGATCATCATCAGGTCCTTCGAGAGGGTGCGCAGATCTTTGACGCCGAGCCAGAAAATGTTGGAGAGACTCTGCATCTTATTTCTCCTGTTTGCGCAGGAGCAGCGCGGACAGCAATAAGAAGGCCGGGCAAAACAGGCTCAGCGCGAGCAGGTCGGTCACCATGTCGGTGAAGCCAAGCCCCTTGGTGAACGCACCGACACTCATGTGCATGTAATAGCTCGTCGGCCAGAGGTACCCCATGAGGCGCGCGCCGCCCTCCAGCGTCGAGACGGGCTGCATCATGCCGGAGAACTGCATGGTCGGCAGCATCGACAGCACCGCTCCGGCGAACACCGCTGCGACCTGGCTTGAGGTGAACGTCGAGATGAACAGCCCGTAGCCGGTGGCCGCCGCCACATAGAACAGCGCGCCCAGGGTCAGCGTGAGGCCGTCGCCCTTGAGCGGAACATCGAAGAGGAACCGCACGGTCACGGTCGTGATGAAGAAATTGATCATGCCGACGCCAATATAGGGCAGTTGTTTGCCGATCAGGAACTCCAGGCGCGTCGTGGGCGTGGCGTAGAAGTTCGTGATCGTGCCGATCTCCTTTTCACGGGCAACGCTGACGGCTGTGAGAATGGCGAGAAACATCATGAGCAGCATCGCCGGCACGGCCGGGCCGATTGCATAAATGCTCTCGGCCGTCGGGTTGTAACGGTTGCGGATCACGATGCTGGTCGTCGGTTTCTTGCTCGCTACGTCGCTGGACTGGCGCTTTCTCTCTTCGGCGAAGAGGTTGTGCGCCGACTCGACGTAACCCTCGATGGTGGCGGCGCGCGAGGTGTTGGCGCCGTCGATCCAGGCCGATACCTGCCAATCCGAGTCGCGCTTTACCAGGCGCCCGAAGCCAGGTGGGATTTCGATGGCCAGCGTGATGTCGTTCGACTTCAGGCGCCTTTGCATTTCGTCGACGCTGTGGATCGGCGTCTTTTCGGTGAAATATCGGGAGCTCGAGTAGTTGGCGAGATAGGCTCTGCTCTCCGGCGTGTCGTCGTGGTCGAACGCCGCATAGGTGAGGTTGGTCACATCGCTGGAGACGCCGAAGCCGAAGATCAACAGCATGATGAAGGAGCCGAGGAAGGCGAAGGCGAGCCGCACCGGATCGCGCATAAGCGACAACGTCTCGCACTTGGTAAAGGCCAGGAGGCGGCGCAGCGGCATGAAGGTCGAGCGGCTGGGCGACAACGCCGCTGCATCGCGCTGGGTCTGCGCCTCGGCATCCGCCACAGAGGGTGCGGGCGCGGCGGGCTCGGCATCCTCGATATAGGCGATGAACGCCTCTTCGAGATTCGCGCTGCCCTTGGCGGTAATGACGTTTTGCGGTGTGTCGCAGACGAGGACGCGACCTGCGTGCATCAATGAGATGCGGTCGCAGCGCATGGCTTCGCTCATGAAATGCGTGGAGACGAAGATCGTGACATTGCGGGTTCGCGAGAGATCGCCGAGCAAACGCCAGAATTCATCGCGTGCCAGCGGATCGACGCCCGAGGTCGGCTCGTCAAGGATCAGCAACTCGGGGTCGTGAACGATCCCCACGGCCAGCGAAAGGCGCTGTCGCACGCCGAGCGGCAGCGAGTTCGCTTCGGTGTCGGCATAGTCGACAAGGCCGACATCGACCATGAGCTGGGCGATACGCGCGTTAGCGTGGTCCGCGGCCAGATGAAAAAGGCGCGCATGAAGACGCAGGTTTTGCCGCACGGTGAGTTCGCCATAGAGCGAGAACGATTGCGACATGAAGCCGACGCGCTGGCGGACCGACAGGTCGTTGGCATCGACAGGTTTGCCGCAGACCTCGGCCTCTCCCTCGCTCGGCGCCAGCAGTCCGGTCAGCATCTTCATGGTGGTGGTCTTGCCGCTGCCGTTCGAGCCGAGGAAGCCGAAGATTTCTCCGCGCTCGATGGCGAAGCTGACGTTATCGACCGCGGTGAAACTGCCGAAACGGCGTGTCAGATTCCTCGCGACAATGACCGGCGCCTCGCTGCCTGGTTGGCGCGGCGGAATGACGAAGCGCTGCGCCGTCGATTTGTGCCCCGGCTGCAGGGCGGCAAACACCGCTTCGATGTCTTGTTGGCCAGTCTTCTCGCGCAGCTCATCCGCGGTGCCGCAGGCAAGCACGCGGGCGTGATCCATTGCGATGAGCCAATCGCATTGGCCGGCCTCGTCCATATAGGCGGTGGAGATGACGACACTCATCGTCGGCCGCTCGCGCCGCAGTTCGCTGATCAGGTCCCAGAACTGTCGACGCGACAACGGATCGACGCCGGTCGTCGGCTCATCGAGAATGAGCAGGTCGGGGTCGTGAATGAGCGCGCAGCACAGGCCGAGCTTTTGCTTCATGCCGCCCGACAGCTTTCCGGCCGGCCGCTCGAGAAACGCGAGTAAGCCAATCGCCGCCGCCAGGCGCCGGGTGCGTGCGTCACGTTCCGATGCGGACAGGCCGAAGAGGGTGGCGAAGAAGGCCAGGTTCTCGCGGACGCTGATCTCCTGATAGAGGTTTTTGCCGAGCCCTTGCGGCATATAGGCAATGCGTGTGCAGACGGAGCGGCGGTGCCGGGCATTGCTCATGCTGCCGCCGAGGACCTCGACCGATCCGGTCTGCATCTTCCGCGCACCGGCGATCAGGCCGAGCAGCGTGGACTTGCCGGCGGCGTCAGGGCCGATGATGCCCGTCATCTGGCCGCTCGGCAGTGCGAGCGAGACATTGTCGAGCGCTAGAACCTTGCCGTAGACATGGCTCGCGTTGGAAACCTCGGCAATCAGCGCTGCGCGAGTCTCCATTATCAATCCTCAGCGTCGACAGGATCGGCCTGAATGCGCTTTTGCAGGGTGTCCGGCCAATTGGGCGGGTTCGGATCGAGGCGCACATAGCCGATGCCGCGGGTGCCCGTTTTCACTTGGTTGAGGTGGCGCGCGATGAGGCTCGGCGGGATGCGCAGCTTGACCCGGAACATAAGCTTGTCGCGTTCGCTGCGCGTCTCGACCTGCTTGGGGGTGAACTGCGCGTCCGGCGACACGAAACTCACTTTGGCCGGCACGGCGAAGTCGGCACCGTCGAACACAATTCGTGCGGCCGACCCGATCGTTACGCGCATGGCCTGTTCGGAGGGGAGATAAATCTCCATGTAGATTTCGGACAGGTCGATGATCGTCAGCACCTTTCCGCCCGCCGAAACGACTTCCCCGGGGTTGACGAGACGATACAGAACACGCCCTTGCACGGGCGCCACAAGAATGGTGTCGGCGATCTGGGCGTCGGTCTGATTAACCAGGGCTTGTGCGGCCACCACCGAACGCTCGCGCGCGGTCACGGTCCGCTGCGCGGCGTCGAGAACGGCGCGCGCAGAATCGCGTTCGCCCTGCGCCTCATCGCGGTTGTCCTCACTGATCGCCCCGGTGACGATCAGCTTGAGGGCGCGGCGCAGCTTTGCTTCCTTGAGGGTCAGTTCTGCCTGCCGTTGCACGACAGTCGCCTTTGCCTCGAGCATCGAGGCCTCCTCGGAAGCCACGTCGGCGGCATATTTGGCGCGTTGCGCTTGCAACTCCGTGGTATCGAGGCGGGCGAGCACCTGGCCTTCGGTGACGAGGTCGCCTTCCCGGGCCAGCACCTCGCGCACGCGTCCGGCCAGCTTCGCGGCGATGTCGATTTGGTCGGATTCGATGCGGCCGTTCCCGGAGACAATGCCCTCGGGCAACTTGCCTTGCTGGCTTTGCCACCAGTACCAGGCGCCACCGGCGCCGGCTGCCAAGACGATGACAAGGATCAGAACAATCCTTGTGACACGCCGCCAAGACCACTTTGCATCGTTACTCGGGATGGCCGTCATGATCCGATCCTTGAGTGGGGAGGCGTGAAGATCGATTGAGGCGTACACCAGCACCTGTCAGGCCGCGAGACGCAAACGCGGGCGCGTTATTTCATCCGTGGCGGCAGGTGAATTCCGATGCTTGCCCATCCGGGTAAACGTTACCAACCAAGGGCTGTACATAACGTTGATTTTTATCAAGCAATCGAGCCGAAACCGGGCGCGACCATCGCCCTCAGTCTCAGTCATTAAAATCAGCACAAACGAAAACACCGCCGCGACGGTGAGGTCGTGGCGGTGTTTGACGTGTACTTAAAACTGGTTGCGGGAGCCGGATTTGAACCGACGACCTTCGGGTTATGAGCCCGACGAGCTACCAGACTGCTCCATCCCGCGTCTGTGTGTCGGCATTCTACAGCGCAACGCAGGGGTGTCAACCTATGAATCGAAGAAAAGCGCTTGTGCTTCAATCGGTTAGCTCTCCATCACAGCCAGGTTGAGCCTTCGGGGCCAGTCTGGCCGAGGGTTTCAGCTCTATTGGCAGGTTAAATTCGATTGAGAAAATAAATTCATCTGAGAATTTTCCTACCGCTCAAGCGGAAGATTCAAACTACTGGTGCTATATACAGGGGTGAGTGCGATACTGCCCATCCGTTGGATTGCTCCCCTTCTTATATATGACGCAGCGCAAAATCATCCACGTCGACTGTGATTGCTTCTACGCCGCCATCGAGATGCGCGATGACCCGAGCCTGGCGCAAAAACCGCTGGCCGTCGGCGGCTCGGCGGATCGGCGCGGGGTGATAGCAACCTGCAACTACGAAGCGCGGGCCTATGGGGTGCGTTCGGCGATGTCATCACGCCATGCCTTGAAGCTCTGCCCCGACCTGACCATCGTCAAGCCGCGCATGGATGCCTATAAGGAAGCGTCGAAGGAAATCCACGGCATCTTTCGCGACTATACCGACCTGATCGAGCCGCTTTCCCTGGATGAGGCTTACCTGGATGTCTCCGACAGCCCGCATTTTGGCGGCAGCGCCACGCGTATTGCCCAGGACATCCGCCGCCGGGTCTCCAATCAGTTGCATATCACCGTGTCCGCCGGTGTGGCGCCCAACAAGTTTCTGGCCAAGATCGCCAGTGATTGGAAGAAACCCAACGGCCTGTTTGTGATCACCCCGGACCAGGTCGAAGACTTTGTGTCGATATTGCCGGTGAAAAAGCTGCATGGCGTGGGCAAGGTGACCGCCGACAAGCTGGCGCGCCTGGGGATTGAAGACTGCCTGCAGTTGCGCGAATGGAACAAGCTGGCGCTGGTGCGCGAATTCGGCAGTTTTGGCGAGCGACTGTGGAGCCTGGCGCGTGGGATAGATGAGCGCGAGGTGCAGAACGACAGTCGTCGGCAATCGATCAGTGTGGAAAATACCTACGATGTGGACCTGCCAGATCTTTCAAGTTGCCTGGCGAAACTGCCTGAACTGATGGAAACCCTGGCTGGACGCATCGCGCGCATCGACAGCAGTTACCGCGCGGGGAAGCCGTTCGTGAAGGTGAAGTTTCATGACTTTACCCAGACGACCCTGGAGCAGGCGGGGGCAGGGCGGGACCTGGAGAGTTATCAACAGCTGATGACCCAGGCGTTCAATCGCGGTGGCAAGCCGGTGCGGTTGCTGGGGATTGGGGTGCGGTTGCTCGACCTGAGCAGTGGCAATGAACAACTCGAACTCTCCTGGTAGAACCCGGAAACCAAATGTGGGAGGGGGCAAGCCCCCTCCCACATTAGTCCGTTAGTGCTCCTGAGGGCTCAGCGTGCGCCAGGATCCGCGACGAGTCGCCCCGCGTCCTTGGTCAGCGCTTGCAGGAATTCCTGCTGCAACTCCGGATCATTGTGGGTCAGTTCGATCAGGCTCTGCTCCAGTTCGCTGGCTTCTTCCTCCAGGCCCAGCTCCGACAGGCGCTTGACCCGGTGGACCCACTGGCTGACTTCGTCGTCTTCCAGGTCGTCGTAGATCAGGCCGTGGGCTTCGAGCAACTTGCCGCGCAGTGTGTGGCTCACCGCCAGGGTCGAGTCCGAATGTACGTCGTCCTGGCCTTCTTCCACGCTGATCTTCAAGGTGCTGATGCGGTTCAGATCCTGCTCGGCAAACGGGCTGTCCAACAGGTTCAGGCGCAGTACGCCGTTGCGGTCGGTGGTCATTTCATACACTTGCCTGCCGGCGGTGACCTGCACCGGGCGTTCGCTCCAGGGCAGGCTCGAATACTCCACGCGCTTGTCGCGCTGGACTTCATCGATACCCGCCAGGTTCTGTTGCGCACGCCCGTGGGATTGCACGTTCATGAACGGGTTGATGCCGTCGATGCCGTAGCTCAGCCAATCGTGGGTCATGCTGGTCGGCAGGTTGCCGAGGGCGAAGATATTCGCCACGTTGGCGCCCGCGCCGGCCACCAAAGCGACCGCGCCCAGCGGCATCTCATAGAGTTTGCGCCAGGGTTGGTAGGGGGTGTAGCGGTCGTAACGACGGGTGACTTCGAATTCGGTGACCTCGAAGGTCTTCTGCTCGTGAATGCGAACCCGGCGTTGCGGCAGCTCCAGCACTTTGGGTTCGCCTACATCGATCTGCAGGCTGTGGTCGAGCAACTTACGCTCGACCCGCTCCTCGTGCTCACTGCGTTGCGACATCTGGTTGGCGCAGCCGCTGACCAGCAGGGCGCCGCACAAGGCGGCGCCCCCCAGGGCTCTGGTGTTTCGCTTGAACATGACTTCTCTTGATCTGGTTTTCAGCGACGAATACGCGCCTGAAGGAAAGACAGCACGTCAGCCACCGGCAACGGTTGGGCTTCGGCTTCGGTCCGGCTCTTGTATTCCAGATTGCCATCGGCCAGGCCACGGTCACTGACCACGATCCGGTGCGGGATGCCAATCAGCTCCATGTCGGCGAACTTGATGCCCGGGCTGGTTTTCTTGTCGCGGTCGTCCAGCAACACTTCGAAACCGGCGGCCGTCAGTTCGGCATACAGTTTGTCGGTGGCTTCACGGACTTGCTCGGTTTCATAGCGCAGCGGCACCAGGGCCACCTGGAACGGCGCCAGGGCGTCACTCCAGATAATGCCTTTCTCGTCGTTGTTCTGCTCGATGGCAGCGGCAACCACGCGCGATACGCCAATGCCGTAGCAACCCATTTCGAGGGTGATCGGCTTGCCGTTTTCGCCCAGCACTTCGCACTTCATCGCCTTGCTGTACTTGTTGCCCAGCTGGAAGATGTGCCCGACTTCAATGCCGCGCTTGATTTCCAGGGTGCCCTTGCCATCCGGGCTAGGGTCGCCGGCGACCACGTTACGCAGGTCGGCCACGGTCGGCACCGGCAAGTCGCGTTCCCAGTTCACGCCGAAGTAGTGCTTGTCGTCGATGTTCGCGCCGATACCGAAGTCGCTCATCAGCTCGACCGAGCGGTCGATGATGATCGGCAGCGGCAGGTTCAGTGGGCCCAAGGAGCCGGCACCGGCGCCAATGGCGTCGCGCAGTTCGGCATCGGAGGCCATGACCAGCGGGCTGGCCACGCCCGGTTGCTGGGCGGCCTTGATTTCGTTGAGCTCGTGGTCGCCACGGATCACCAGGGCGATCAGCTTGCCGGCTTCCTCGGCGTGAACGATCAGGGTCTTGATGGTCTTTTCAATCGGCAGATTGAATTTTTCCACCAGGGCCGCGATGGTCTTGGTGTCCGGGGTGTCCACCAGGCGCAGTTCTTCAGCCGGGGCTGGACGGGCGGTTTCCCGTGGCACGGCTTCGGCTTTCTCGATGTTCGCCGCGTAGTCGGAACCGTTGCTGAACACGATATCGTCTTCGCCGGACTCGGCCAGTACGTGGAACTCGTGGGAGCCGGCGCCGCCGATGGAGCCGTTGTCCGCTTCAACCGGGCGGAATTTCAGGCCCAGGCGCGTGAACACGTTGCAGTAGGCGGTGTGCATGCGGTCATAGGTGACCTGCAAGGACGCCTGGTCGGCGTGGAACGAATACGCGTCCTTCATGATGAACTCGCGGCCGCGCATCAGGCCGAAGCGTGGGCGGATCTCATCACGGAACTTGGTCTGGATCTGATACAGGTTGAGGGGCAGCTGTTTATAGCTGCTCAACTCGTTGCGCATCAGGTCGGTGATCACTTCTTCATGGGTCGGGCCAGCGCAGAAGTCGCGGCCATGACGGTCCTTGAAGCGCAGCAATTCAGGGCCGTACTCTTCCCAGCGCCCGGATTCCTGCCACAGCTCGGCCGGTTGGGTGCTCGGCATCAACACTTCCAGAGAACCGGCAGCGTTCATTTCTTCGCGAACGATGGCTTCGACCTTGCGCATCACCTTCAGGCCCATGGGCAGCCAGGTGTACAGGCCAGAAGCCAGCTTGCGGATCATACCGGCGCGCAGCATCAGCTGATGGCTGATCACAACCGCGTCGGAAGGCGTTTCTTTCAGTGTGGCGAGCAAATATTGACTGGTACGCATGGTAGGCCGTTGTCGGTTGCTTGGACTTGAAGTGACTTGGGATTGTACGGGCGCAAACTGCCGCCGTACAGGCATCAGGACGCAGAGCTGTTTGTAGGAGCGAGCTTGCTCGCGAAGATCGTCAACGATGACGCGGGAAACCGGGATAAACGCGGTGTCTGTGACTTCTTCGCGAGCAAGCTCGCTACAGCTACAAGGGGAGGCTCTGTCAGTCTTCTGCCGGTGGATTCAAGCGAATCCGTCGGCTTTCCTGGAACCAATGCAGCGCAATCAGCAGCAAGGTCGGCACACCCAGCATGCAGGTGATCAGGAAGAAGTTGTGATAACCGAACTTCTCCACCATCACCCCCGAATACCCGCCGATCAGGCGCGGCAGCAACAGCATGATCGAACTCAGCAGCGCGTATTGGGTGGCGGAGAACTTGAGGTTGGTCAGGCTCGACAGGTAGGCGACAAACGCCGAGGTGGCAAGGCCTGAGCTGAAGTTGTCCAGGGAGATGGTGAAGATCAGCATCTGCAGGTCCGGGCCCATGTCGGCGAGCATCACGAACAGCAGGTTGGTGCCGGCCGAGGCGATGCCGCCGATGAACAGGATCGGAAGGATGCCAAAGCGCACAATCAACAGGCCACCCATGCCGGCGCCGACCAGGGTCATGATCAGGCCGAAGATCTTGCTGACCCCGGCAATCTGGTCCTTGGTAAAGCCCTGGTCGATATAGAACACGTTGGCCATCACGCCCATCACGGTATCGGACATGCGATAGGTGGCGATCAGCCCAAGCAGCAGCAGCGCCTGCCAGCGATATCGCAGGATGAAGTCGTTGACCGGCGTCAGCACCGGCGCCAGGCCTCGGCGGCCCATGGCCGACAGGCACAATGTTGTCAGGGTGATGTAGAGGATGGCGCGCAGGAAGGCGCGGTCTTCCATTAACAGTTCCCACAGGCTGACACCGTGGAACAGCACGCTGGCGAAATCGGTGTTGTACAACTGGGTGAACGTCGCCGGCACCGACACCAACAGCACGATCAGCACAAACACCGACACCAACTGATGCACGAAACTGTAGCGTCCAGCCTGCAACTGGGTGCGCAGTGGCACATTGGGCTCGCGCATGAACAGGGTGGTCAGCAGCGCCGGAATCATCAGCACGCCGAACAGCACATAGGTGCCGGTCCACGCCGAGTGTTTATAGTTGAAACCGGTAGAGCCGAAACCTTCGGCAAAAAACAGCGCGCCGGCCGTGGCGAGCAGGGCGGCGATGCGGTAACCGGACATATAGCTGGCGGCCAGGGCAGCCTGGCGGCTGTCATCGGCGATTTCCAGGCGATAGGCATCGACTGCAATATCCTGGGTAGCCGAAGCGAAGGCGACGATCACCGCAATAGCGATCAGCCAGGACAAGTGTTTCTGCGGGTCGCAGAAGCCCATGCCGATCAATCCGAGGATCACCAGCGATTGGGCCAGTACCAGCCAGGAGCGACGACGTCCGAGTTTGCCCAGCAGCGGCAGGCGCCATTGGTCGAGCAATGGCGACCACACCCATTTGAAGGCATACGCCAAACCGATCAGGCTCGCATAGCCGATGGTCTCGCGGGCCACACCGGCCTCACGCAACCATACCGAAAGCGTCGAGAACACCAACATGTAAGGCAAGCCGGCGGCAAAGCCGAGCAACAACAGCACTAACGTCGAGGGGCTGGCATAGGCGGCGAGCGCGGCGCGCCAGGTTTTACGGGGCATGGGCTGGAGTCTGCCTCAGATTCACGGAAACAAAGCGCGCACTCTAACCGCTGTGCTCTACCGGGCGCCAGCCATGACGCTGAATATCCACGCGATTGTTCAGGATAGCGACACCTTCGTTGCGTAAACGCGCACGTTGTTCGTCGCCTGAGGCGCTGCCCGCCGGCAGGCTTATCCGACCGCCGGCAGCCAGCACGCGGTGCCAGGGCAAGCGGGTATCGTCGGGCAGTTGGCTCAGGGTGCGCCCGACCCAACGCGCCGCACGCCCCAGCCCGGCGAGGTGGGCCAGTTCGCCGTAACTCACCACGCAACCTTCGGGGATTTGCGCCAGCGTCAGGTACAGCGCGGTGCGGCGCATCTCGGCAGGGCTTTGCGGGGCTTCGGCGGGTTGCTTCACGGTGGATATATCCGTTCAGATCGTCGGTTTCTTGTAAGAAACGTCTGTAAATATGCAGATGAGAACTGAACTCAACACAATTCATTGAGTCAGTCCTAGCTATCTAACACGATAACGCCCCTATTTCGCCAATCCTGAGCCCCTTATCTGCTTATGTTGTCCAGAACCTTGCTGTGCCTTGCTGTTTTCAGCGCCTCCACCCCCTTGCTCGCCGACACCGTCTGGTTAAAGAACGGTGACCGCCTGTCCGGCAAGATCAAGCTCTTCGACGGTGGCAAGCTGCTGATCCAGACCGACTATGCGGGGGCTATCCCGGTGGATTGGAAACAGGTGAAAACCCTGGAGAGCGATCAGGAGTTGTTGGTCAAGCAGGATGCCTACACCGGTGAGAAGGCCAAATCCTTGCAGGCTGCGGCTGATGGCAAAGTGGTGCTGGCCAATGGCGAAGCGCCCAAGACCGTGGAGCTGGCCAGCATCCAGCAGATCATCAAGCCCAAGCCGGTGATCGAAGACCTGGTGTGGAAAGGCAATGTCGACATGGCGCTGGACTACAAGCGCGCCGAGAAAGACACCAACGACTACGACATCGACTTCAAGACCTCCGCCCGCCACGGCCAATGGCGCCACACCGGACAGGGCGAGTACAACCGCGAGTTCCAGGACGACGTCACCACCACCGACAACTGGTCCCTGGAATACGACCTCGACCGCTTCATCACCGAGCACTGGTTCTGGCAGGGCCGCTTGACCTATAAGCGCGACAGGGTCGAAGACCTGTCCCGCCAACGCACTGTCGGCACCGGCCCGGGCTACCAATTCTGGGACGATGAGCTCGGCGCGTTCTCCCTGGGTTCGTTGGTCAACCGCACCGATTACGAATATTCCGATGGCGGCAAGGACAACTTCTATTCCCTGGCCATGAAGTGGGACTACAACCGCTACCTGATCGGCAAGACGGTTGAATTCTTCACCTCCGGCGAGTTGGGCAAGCCTATCGGCGGGCCGGCCGAGTATGCCCTCGATGCGGAAATGGGCCTGCGCTACAAGGTCACCGAGTGGGCGTCGCTCAATCTCAAGGCCGAGCGTGACGTGATCAGCGGCGACTCGGAAAGCAGCTTGAGCAAGACCCGCTACACCGCAGGGTTTGGCGTGGCCTGGTAATCCGCTTCGTGCCCGCTGGCAACCTGCGCGGATATTGATTACCTTGGCTTGAGATCCATTCCCATACGCTATGGGCGACTGAATTCCCGAGGAGTCATACGTTGAGCGCGCACGTTGCCAAGAACGCCCGAGAGCTGCTGCTCAAGGAATACCGTGGAGCCCTCTCCACATTGTCCAAAGCCATGCCTGGCTTTCCCTTCGGTTCGGTCGTGCCGTATTGCCTGGACGAGCAAGGCCGGCCGCTGATCCTGATCAGCCGGATCGCCCAACACACCCATAACCTGCAGAAAGACCCCAAGTGCTCGCTGCTGGTCGGCGAGCGTGAAGCGGATGACGTGCAGGCAGTGGGGCGCCTGACCTACCTGGCCGAAGCCGAGCAATTGCACGACGCCGCCGCGATTGAAGCGGCCGCCGAACGCTATTACCGCTACTTCCCCGAATCGGCCAATTATCACCAGGCCCACGACTTTGACTTCTGGGTACTCAAGCCGGTACGTCACCGCTATATCGGCGGCTTTGGCGCGATTCACTGGCTTGACCGGTTGACCCTGGCCAACCCGTTCGCCGGCCCGGCCGAGCGCAGCATGGTCGAGCACATGAACGCCGACCACTCCAAGGCCATCGCCCATTACGTCGAGTTGGCCGGCTTGCCCACACACGAGCCGGCGCAACTGGCCGGGATCGACAGCGAAGGCATGCACCTGCGCATAGGGCATGCGCTGCACTGGTTGCCGTTCGCCGAGTCTTGCAACACGCCGACACAAGTGCGCGAGGCCCTGGTTTCCTTGGCTCATGCTGAGGTCTGGCCGAAAAAAAGCGTCGCTGAAGCTTGAATTCACGAAATGGCGACGTCATCTAAGGTGGACTGGCAAGGCAATCTTGCGTTGAGGAAACCATTTGATGCGCCCTTTTTTATTGCTCTTTCTGCTGTTCCCGGTGTTGGAGCTGTTCGTATTCGTAAAAGTCAGTGGTGCGATCGGGTTTTTCCCGGCACTGCTGCTGATCATTCTCGGCTCGATGCTCGGCGTTCTGGTGCTGCGCGTCGCCGGTCTGGCCACGGCGCTGCGTGCCCGTGAAAGCCTGAATCGCGGCGAATTGCCGGCACAAACCATGCTCGAAGGGCTGATGATGGCCCTGGCCGGTGGCCTGTTGATCCTGCCAGGCTTCATCAGCGATGTGCTCGGCCTGGTCATGTTGCTGCCGTTCACGCGCAAGCTGTTGGCGGGCAAGATGCGCCAGCGCGCCGAAGAGGCTGCGATTCGCCAACGCGCATTCGCCGATGACCTGCAACCCCGTGGCGGCCCGGCTCCGCGCCAGCCGTTGGGGCGAGAAGGTGATGTGATCGAAGGTGAGTTCGAGCATCGCGACAGCAAATAACCGCTTCACTGGCGCGGCCCCTTCGGGGGCTGTGTTGTTTTTAAGGGCCGGCAGACGCAAAAAAATTCATCGCCGGCCCCTTGTAATAAGCTGATGCGCCCTTATGTAACGGTCACCGCAAGGTTTCTGGTGGCGACACCAGACAGACTTCCGCGTTTCGCCCTGCGAACCGCGACCGGCCCCGCCGGATTTAACCTGCCGGTACTGACACCGGCCGATGAAAAACACAATTAGGAGAGATCGACAATGAGCAAGCTTCGTCCTCTGCACGACCGCGTCGTTATCCGTCGCAGCGAAGAAGAAAAGAAAACCGCTGGCGGTATCGTTCTGCCAGGTTCGGCTGCTGAAAAAGCCAACCACGGTGTGATCGTCGCTGCAGGCCCAGGCAAGACTCTGGAAAACGGTGAAGTACGTGCGCTGGCCGTTAAAGTCGGTGACAAGGTTGTATTCGGTCCTTACTCCGGCAGCAACACTGTGAAAGTCGACGGCGAAGACCTGCTGGTCATGGCTGAGAACGAGATTCTCGCCGTTCTGGAAGGCTGATTTCCCCGCTCATTTTCCCGTTACTACAAAGTATTTAAGGAATATCGATAATGGCTGCTAAAGAAGTTAAATTCGGCGATTCCGCCCGCAAGAAAATGCTCACCGGTGTCAACGTCCTGGCTGACGCAGTAAAAGCGACCCTGGGCCCTAAAGGCCGTAACGTGATCATCGAGAAGAGCTTCGGCGCTCCGACCATCACCAAGGACGGCGTTTCCGTCGCCAAAGAAATCGAACTGGAAGACCGTTTCGAGAACATGGGCGCGCAGCTGGTCAAAGACGTTGCCTCCCGTGCCAACGATGACGCAGGCGACGGCACCACCACCGCTACCGTTCTGGCTCAGTCGATCGTCAACGAAGGCCTGAAAGCCGTCGCTGCCGGCATGAACCCGATGGACCTGAAACGCGGCATCGACAAGGCGACCATCGCCATCGTCAAAGAGCTGAAAAACCTGTCCAAGCCATGCGCTGACACCAAGGCTATCGCTCAGGTGGGTACCATCTCCGCCAACTCCGACAACTCCATCGGCGACATCATTGCCGAAGCCATGGAAAAAGTCGGTAAAGAAGGCGTGATCACCGTTGAAGAAGGCACTGGCCTGGAAAACGAACTGTCGGTTGTAGAAGGCATGCAGTTCGACCGTGGCTACCTGTCCCCGTACTTCGTCAACAAGCCAGAAACCATGGTTGCCGAGCTGGAAAGCCCGCTGATCCTGCTGGTCGACAAAAAAATCTCCAACATCCGCGAAATGCTGCCGGTGCTGGAAGCCGTTGCCAAGGCCGGCCGCCCACTGCTGATCGTTTCCGAAGACGTTGAAGGCGAAGCCCTGGCGACTCTGGTTGTGAACAACATGCGTGGCATCGTCAAGGTTGCAGCCGTCAAGGCTCCAGGCTTCGGCGACCGTCGCAAGGCCATGCTGCAGGACATCGCCGTTCTGACCGGCGGTACCGTTATCTCCGAAGAGATCGGCCTGAGCCTGGAAAGCGCCACCCTGGAAAACCTGGGCAGCGCCAAGCGCGTGACCATCTCCAAGGAAAACACCATCATCGTCGACGGTGCTGGCGTAGATCAGGACATCCAGTCGCGCATCACTCAGATCCGTGCCCAGGTTGCCGAAACTTCCTCGGACTACGACCGTGAAAAACTGCAAGAGCGTCTGGCCAAGCTGTCCGGCGGCGTTGCAGTGATCAAGGTTGGCGCTGGCTCCGAAGTTGAAATGAAAGAGAAGAAAGCCCGCGTTGAAGACGCCCTGCACGCAACCCGCGCAGCCGTTGAAGAAGGCGTGGTACCTGGCGGTGGTGTTGCACTGATCCGCGCCCTGGAAGCCATCCTGGACCTGAAAGGCGACAACGCCGATCAGGACGTGGGTATCGCTGTACTGCGTCGCGCCGTTGAAGCACCGCTGCGTCAGATCGCTGCCAACAGCGGCGACGAGCCAAGCGTTGTGGTTAACGCTGTGAAGAACGGTAAAGGTAACTTCGGTTACAACGCGGCAACCAGCGAATACGGCGACATGATCGAAATGGGCATCCTGGACCCTACCAAGGTGACTCGTTCGGCGCTGCAAGCAGCTTCCTCCATCGGCGGTCTGATCCTGACCACCGAAGCAGCTGTTGCTGAAGCACCGAAGAAAGAAGGCTCGGCTGGCGGCGGTATGCCAGACATGGGCGGCATGGGTGGCATGGGCGGCATGATGTAAGCCAGCCTTACCCGGCGACTGAAAAACCCCGCCTGCAGCGATGCAGGCGGGGTTTTTTTATGCGGGTGCGTAATAAGGGAGGGAGGTAACTGAAGTGGTTGGCCGGTCTACGTATTCAATGCACGCACTTCTGACACCCTGACCTTCGATGGCCGATAGAGTATCAGGCAGTACAGCCCCAGGCAGATCAGCCAACAGAAAATCGCCGTCCACACATTGTGGGAAAAGAAGTGCGCGCCCTGCGCCATGCGGCTCACGGAAAACACGCTGCCCAGCGCCACGGCAAAGATGAACGCCTTGCGTGCCATCCGCGGCCGGCGATCCCGTAGCGCAAAGAACCAGGCGAACAGGGCGAACCCGGTTGCCGCATGCCCGCCGGGCCAGCAGCGCCCAGGTTTATCGGTGGGCGGGCGAGGGCTCAGCAGTTCGCTGTAGGTTTCCTGGCCACCGAACTCCTTGAGGCTCCACGGGCATTGCACGGCGGTGACGGTTTTCAACGGCGAGACGAACGCCGTGGCCAGCCCCAGGGACAACACCAGGCAGCCCAGTTCGCGGCGGTACGGCTTGAGGCGCTGGAGGATAAAGGTACCGGCAAACCCCAGAATGGCCAGCACCGAGAACAGGATGACCATCTGTTTGGCGCGGTCATGCAGGATGTCTTCGAGGAAGAAGCTGTAACGCCCGATGAAGCCGCCACCCGCAGCGCTGTAGAACTGCTTGGCGAGGTCCATGTCCAGCGATGTCAGCTGCAGCAATAGCATCAGCAGCACAGCGCCGGCGGGGATGCCCAGGCACAGCCAGAAATTGAGAGGTTTGGAAACCGGAACAACAGGTGGGGATTGCATGGTAAACCCTGATAAAAAACGTCCCGTACTCGGCTGTACGGGACGTTTTGGTTAGCGCGTGCTTAATGCCGGGGCCTCTTCCTTGGGCGCTTTCCAGCTCAGCAGTTGTTGTTTGAAATCATAACTGGCGGCCTGGTAGTAGGTGATTGCCCGCTGGATCAGCGGGTCATCGCTGCCGACCCGCAACTCCTGGCTTTTACCCAGCGCCTCGTCGTGGCGACGCAGGCCCTGGCGTGGGCTGAGAATCGCCAGGTTTTTGCCGTCGAACAGCCCCAGGTGCTGGTAGTTGCCGACCACGACCCGAGGGGGCAATGGGTTGTCCTGCAACAGGTCACGGCCAAAGAAGGTCGATTCATAGCTCAGGTTGATCAGGCCCAGCAGGGTCGGCGCCAGGTCGATCTGGCTGGCCAGTTGCGCCGATTCCCGTGCGTCGATCAGCTTCGGCGCATAGATGAACAGTGGAATCTGATAGTTGGTGATGGGCAGGTCTTCCTGGCCTGCACTGCCGGCGGTGTGGTCGGCGACGAAGACGAAGATCGTGTTATCGAACCATGGCTTCTGACGCGCCGCTTCCAGGAACTGGCCGATGGCATGGTCGGTATACTTCACCGCGCCGTCGCGGCCATTGCCGGATTTGATATCGATGCGCCCGTCCGGGTAGGTGTAGGGGCGATGGTTGGAGGTGGTCATCAGTTGCAGCAAGAACGGCTGCTGCTTGGCGTAGTCGGCATCGGCCAGCTTCAGGGTCTGTTTGTACAGATCCTCGTCCGCCATGCCCCACGCATTCTTGAACGAAATTTCCGACTCGGGCACGCTGCTCTGGTCTACGACGCGATAACCGTTGCCGCTGAAAAACGCGTTCATGTTGTCGAAATAACCGCGCCCGCCATACACAAACACGCTGTCGTAACCGATGGCCGTGAGTTGTTGCCCCAGGCTGGCGAAGCCGCTCTCCCGACCAATGCGCTTGACGATGGAGCGTCCCGGCGTCGGTGGGATGGCCAGGGTGATCGCCTCCAGGCCACGGTCGGTGCGGGTACCGGTGGCGTAGAAGTTGTTGAAGTACAGGCTTTGTTGACGCAAGGCGTCGAGATTCGGCGTGAGGTTGCGCCCGTCGCCATTGCTGCCCATGTATTTGGCGCTGAAACTTTCGATGGTCACCAGCACGATGTTGGGTTTGCGCAGCGTGCCCGGGTGGGTGATGGCACGGCGGATATCCAGTGGGTCCTGGCCGATGAAGCGCGCATTGGGCTCGCTGAGTTCGGCGCGCAACTGCTTGGCTACGATTTCGGTTGGCAGGCTCTTGTAGAACTGTGAGTAATCCAGCTCGTTGTTACGGAACGCGGCGAAAAACTGATACGGGCCATTGCTCGCCAGTTCGTTCTTGTAGGCATTGCCACCTTGGGCGCGTGGGCTGTCCTGGCTGATCAGTTGCAGGCTCAGGCCCGCGACGACCAACAGCGCCAAGGCATTCAACAGACGGCCGCGCATGGGCGGCAGCGGGGCGTTCATTGCCGCATTGAATGGCTTGCGCAGGGCCAGGCTCAGCACGACAGCCAGCATCGCCAGCAAACTGAGCAACTTGCCGATGGGGTAGGATTCCAGCAGGTTGTTCAGTACTTCGTCGGAGTACACCAGGTAGTCGACGGCGATAAAGTTGAAGCGCACGCCGAACTCATCCCAGAACAACCATTCGGCCACCGAGGTGAACAGCATCGCGAACAGGCTGACGGTGAGCACCGCCTGCAGGAACCAGCGATGGCCGCGGCGACGCCACAGCGCGGGCGGGCACAGCAACAGGTACAGCCCCAGAGGAAGGGCGGCATAGGCTAGAAAAGCCAGGTCATAGAGCAGGCCCACGCCAAACACCGGCAGCAGATTGCCGCCGACTTCATCCAGATGCGTAATGAGCAGTACGCTGCGAGTGAGCAGGAAAACAACCAGCCAGGCACCGGTTACCAACAGCAAATAGCGCATAGGCGCCGTTTTGAGAAACCCCATGTCCAACTTCCTTAGATCGATGGGGGCGATCTTCGGCCTGGCACTGTAGTCAGTTTGTGAAGCTATAGTGAAAAACTCGTTCAACTCTTTAATCGGTTGAAATCGTTTATCTGCGCAGCGCTCAGCTCTATCCCTGAGCCCCACTAGGCCTTAAGCTGCGCGAGCCAACACACGGCTGGCACGAAAGTACGGAGACACTGCCCATGCGAATTTTATTGGTTGAAGACAACCGCGATATTTTGGCCAATCTGGCCGATTATCTGGGGCTCAAAGGTTACACCGTGGACTGCGCGCAGGACGGTTTGTCGGGCCTGCACCTGGCTGCCACCGAGCACTACGACCTGATCGTACTCGACATCATGCTGCCCGGCATCGATGGCTACACCCTGTGCAAACGCCTGCGCGAAGATGCGCGCCGCGATACGCCGGTGATCATGCTCACCGCCCGCGACCAGTTGGATGACCGCCTGCAGGGTTTCAAGTCCGGCGCTGATGACTACTTGCTCAAACCGTTTGCCCTGTCGGAACTGGCCGCGCGCATCGAAGCCGTGCTGCGCCGCGCCCAGGGGGGCGGACGCCGTGCCCTGCAGGTGGCCGACCTGCATTACGACCTCGATACCCTGGAAGTCACCCGCGAAGGGCGCCTGCTCAAGCTCAACCCGGTGGGCCTGAAGCTGCTGGCGGTGTTGATGCAGAAAAGTCCCCATGTGCTGCGTCGGGAAATTCTCGAAGAAGCCCTATGGGGGGATGATTGCCCCGACAGTGACAGCCTGCGCAGTCACGTCCACCAGTTGCGCCAAGTGATCGATAAACCTTTCGCCAAACCATTGCTACAAACGGTACACGGTGTGGGTTACCGCCTGGCCGAGGGTCGTGATGGAGTTTAAGCAAAGCCTTGCCCAGCGGATCATCATCGCCTTTGCCTTGATGAGCGCATTGGTGGCGGGCGCCTTCGCGATGGGGATCATCGCGACGGTGCATCTGGTGGAAGAGAAGCTGATTTCGGCAGGTCTGGGCGGCGACTTGCAGCGCCTGCTGCTGATGGACAGCGTCGAGGACTGGAGCCACCGACCCGAGCCGGACCAGCTGTTCTATTTCAGCGGCGGGCGCGGGGATTTCGAGCTGCCCAAGGACCTGCGGCACCTGGAACCGGGTTTTCATGAAGTGTTCCGCGAGGCGTTGTCGTACCACGCCATGGTCGAAGTGGTCGATGGTCGGCGTTACGTGCTGCTGCAAGATCAGAGCGATTTCGAAGAGCGTGAGCGCGTGCTGTTCGCGGTGGTGCTGGTGGGCTTCGTGCTCAGCCTGGCGCTGGCGGTCTTCCTCGGCTGGGTGCTGGCCCGCAAGGTGATGGCACCGGTGGTGCGCCTGGCGCGCCAGGTGCGTCATCGTGACCAGTTGCTCGGCCTGGCGCCGCCCCTGGCACCGGATTACGCCGCCGATGAAGTGGGCGAGCTGGCTGTGGCCTTCGACGCCACATTGGGCCGTCTGCGCCAGGCGCTGTCCCGCGAGCAGTTGTTTACCAGTGATGTGAGCCACGAATTGCGCACGCCGTTGATGGTATTGGCCAGTTCCTGCGAGCTGCTGCTGGAAAACCCGGCCATCGACGAGCGTGGGCGCAACCAGGTGCTGCGTATCGCCAGGGCCTGTGAAGAAATGCGCGAACTGGTGCAGACCTTCCTGATGCTGGCACGCGCCCAACACAACGACGCCACCATGTCCCCCCGGGTAACCCTCACCCAGGTGGCGGATGATTTGCTCGGCATCTGGCGTGAGCCGATCGAGCAAAAAGGCCTGCAACTGATCTACCAGCCGGGCAACCCCCTGGATACCCGCTATAACACCACCTTCCTGCATGCGGTGATGGGCAACCTGCTGCGTAATGCACTGCATTACACCGAGCAGGGCTTTATCCGGCTCACCCTGGAACCGAGTGGTTTTGTGGTGGAAGACTCCGGCGTCGGCATTCCTGAAGACAAGCGCGAAGCCATGTTCGAGCCCTTCGTGCGCGGCAGCGAAAAACGCGGTGAGGGCCTTGGCCTGGGGCTGTCGCTGGTGCAGCGGATCTGCGAAAACCAAGGCTGGAGCGTCAGCCTGAGCACCATGGAACCCAATGGTTGCCGCTTTCATGTCCAACTGAGCCAGGTCAAATCCTGACCGTGTGTGCTACCGCTATGCTGGCAACGATCAGTGTAATTCGTCGTAGATAGCCCGTTGCTATCATTTGTGTCGGTAAAGTCTTGACATGTATGAATCTGGACAGGACAAGTTTTTCACAACGAGTTGACCTATTGATCACAGTCTGCAACTTAAGGTCGTAGGCATCAGTAAACGGAGACGTAAGATGCCTACCCCGATCAAGCTCGAATTTTCCGATAAGTACGACGAAGAGCATGCGCAGAGTTATTTGCTCAAACATCAGGACAATTTAGCTCGCCGGCTGTCCCACAAACGTGACGAGCAGTTGGCGCGCGGTGCGTTGGCCATGGCCGGTGAACCTGGCCTGGTCTTGGACTTGCCTTGCGGGGCCGGGCGTTTCTGGCCGTTGCTGGCGGAAAAACCCAACCGGGTGATCATCGGCGCCGATAATTCGGAGTCGATGTTGAAGGTCGCGATGGTCGCCCAGCCGGCGGACGTGGTCAAACGGGTACGCCCTTTGCAGACATCCGCCTTTGATATCGATTTGCCTGATAACGCGGTCGACAGCATCTTCTGCATGCGCCTGATGCACCACATTGGTGAGCCTAAGCACCGCTTGGCGATATTGCAGGAGTTTCATCGTGTTACCCGCGACAGCGTGATCATCTCACTGTGGGTGGATGGCAACTTCAAGGCCTGGAAACGCAAGCGTGCCGAAGTAAAACGTCGTAGGAAAGGTGAGCAGGAAGGTTACCAAAACCGGTTCGTGTTACCGGCTGCTACTGTCGAGGCAGAGTTTGAGCAGGCCGGTTTCCGTGTTCAGGAGTCCCTGGACTTCATTCCGCTCTACGCCATGTGGCGAGTATATGTATTGCGCAAGAGGTAACAGGATGGCAGTTGAGTGCGTAGCAGGCAGTCATGTAGCTCCCGAAGAGCGATTTGAGTATTTCTGGCGCCAGCAGGGCGAGTGGGTCGAAGAGCCTAATCGTCGGCGTGGCGGTGAAAGTGGCGTGCAGCGTGTGATGGGCCCCACCGGGCGTTTGCTCTACAGCAAACGTCAGACCGGGCATATCTACCGCAGTTGGCTGCATCCGTTTGGACGCCCGACGGTGTTGCGCGAACGGGATGCTCTCAAAGGCCTGCGCGCGCTGAATGTACGGGTACCGGAGATGGTGTTCTGCGAGGCGCGTCGTGATCCGCAACACCAATGGAAAGCATTGTTGGTGACGGCTTCGCTGGACGGTTTCGACGAAATCGAAAAATGGTACGCCGCCGGTGGCCGTGAACAGTACGGCGAAGCGGTACACGAGCGTGTACTCAAAGAGGTGGCGGCGACATTGGCGCGCATGCACAAAGGTCGCTGGCAACACGGTTGCTTGTACATCAAGCATATCTTTGTGCGCGTTACGGGTGAGCCCGACTCGGCCAACGTGGAAGTCGCGCTGCTGGACTTCGAGAAATGCCGCCAGCGCCTGACCGCTTATCGAGCCGCCTCCCATGACATGCTGCAACTGCGCCGCCATTCGTCGTGGAGCGATGGCGACTGGGCAAAACTCAGCTACTTTTACGAGACGGCGTTTGGCAGCGCTATCAAGGGTTTAACCAAATGAAGCTAGAAATAGCTCGAGGTCTGTTTCTGGTCGGGGCGTTGGGCGTTGCTGCCCTGGCCCTGGCTGCATGGGAACAGCCTCGGACACAGGTCCTCAGTGCGGTGCAAGGCAGCGGGCAATGCCTGCTGCCGCGCATCGCCAAGGCGAGTGCGACGGTCAAGCCCGATCATGACCTGCTGTTGTTCATGTTCGGGATGTCTCGAGGGGTGGGGCCACAAAGTTGAAACGATCAAAACCACCCAAAAAGGGCCTTGTGAGACGAGGCCCTTTTTTTTCGCCAGCGATTTGCCCGTCGGGCGCAGCGCGGGCCGAGCCTGACCGTCAGACCAGATGCAGATGGTTATCCCAAAGCCCGGCTGGCAATTCCAACGGTGTTGCGCTCAGCTGTGCCTGGCGGCAGTCATAGAACCGGCAGCGCCCCTGGCCGGAGGTCACGACAAACCCGTCCGCCACTGCACCCACGCCCGCACAGTCCGGCAACGGCCCATCCAGGCGCAGCTCGCCGCTGTCGATGTGCCAGATAAACAAGCGGTTGCCGCGCGGTGCGGTCAACGCGACCAGGCGCAATTCGCTGTGTACCGCGACGCTGGCGGTGTAGTGCGCCATCGCCTGTAACTGCTCGTCGGCCACCGCAAACGCCATGAATGGCTGCCCCGGCCGCTTGATCGCAAGCAACTCGGAGCGCTCCTGGGACGGCCCCATGAACTGCTGCCCGGTGAGGATGGTGCCATCGCTGGCGATGCCCATATGGCGCACGCTGTTCATCTGTTGGCCGAGGGTTTCCTTGCTGATCAGGCTGCCGTCGCGTTGCATCAGCACCAGGCTCGGTTCCATGGCGTTGAGGTTCATTTCCACGCGGCTTTCGGCTTCGGTGCGGATGCCGCCGTTGGCCACCACCAGGGTTTCGCCGTCGGGCATCCACGCCACCTGGTGCGGGCCGATGCCATGGGTGGAAATCTCGCCGCTGTGCACCAGCCGTTCGCCTTCGAACCGATACACCCCGAGCAGGCCACGGCCCGGATCGGAGGTGTCGTTTTCGGTGGCGTACAGCCAGTCGCCACTTTTATGGATTACCGCGTGGCCATAGAAGTGGCGGTTTGCATTCGCGGTGATGGTTTGCAGCAGCGCGCCATCACGCAGGTCGATCAGGTAACTCTCGGTGCCCGGGCGACGGGCGACAAACAGCGCGATCGGCAGCGTCGGGTGGTTGATGATGTCGTGGCAGCGCTGGCCGACCTGGGTGGCGAACACCCGCTGGCCGTCCAGGCGATAACCGACAGCATAGTGTTTGCCGTCTGCATCATCCCGCGCCGACAGCAGCAGCGGGCCCTTGTCTTTCTGCTTGAACAACGTCCAGCCGCCCAGCGTGAGTGCGCCGAGCAACGCGCTGCCAATGGCCAAAGCCTGTCGCCTGAGCATCATCAGTCACCGTCGTTGGCGTTGAAGCCCAGTTGGATGCCCAGCGCCTTGGCCAGCTCGCCTTCGTGCAGGCGGTGGACGACGTTGAGGCTGTCGTAGAGATCGTTGAGCTGCTGGCGTCCGGCGTCATCGCCGAGCAATTCGTTGAGGGTGCGCTGATTGCTGGCGAACAGTTTCAGGGACGCGGCATAGGCGGCGTCGATCTTCTCCGCCAGGGCCTTTTGATCGGCCGGCAACAAGCCACGCAGGCCTTTGTTGTCGACGCCGACCCACACGGTCTGGGCCGCGGCAAGGCTGGCTTCCAGGCTTCGCAGGGACGACTGGCTGCGCCATGCGTCGGCCTGGAACGGCTGCGGGATGCCCTTGGTCTGGCGACCCATCGGCGTGCCGAGTTTTTTCTTCAGGGTGTCCAGTGCGGTCACTTGTACGCGCAGCAGGTCGGCAATGGCCTCGTGGGAATCAGCGTAGCGCTGGTTGGGAAACTTGCTCATCTGCGCGAGCATGCCGTCGGTGCTGTTCCAGCTGGCCAGGATCTCTTCGGCCAGGGCTTTCTGGCGCTCGCCGATGGCCGTCAGCAGCGGGCAGTAGCGGGCTTTCTGCGCGGCGTCGGCGATATCGGTCTTGGCGTCGTAGAGGATGTATTCATAGGCCGACAGGCCCTGCACCACCACGCTGGATTTGGCCAGGGCGGCCGCATCGATCTGCGGCTGGGCGGCGACCAGTTGCTCGACCTGGCGACCCACCAGGTTTTTCTTGTCCGGCCAGAACTGCACCTGCCACGAACGGTTACCCTCGGCCAGCGGGCCGATCAGCAGCGGTTGCAGTTCGGCCCAGGCTTTTTGGGCGTGAAGGAAGTCGGCGCGAGCGGTGTCCAGGCTTTCCTTGCCCTGGCAGTACGCCAGGGCGCTGACGGCCAGTTGACGGTCGGCTTCCACCCAGCGGCTGTAGGTCGGCAAGATCACTTGCTTGGCGATGGCGGCCGAGGTCACCGCTTGCGGGTCTTGCGGCGAACAGGCGCCGAGCGCGAGGGCGGCCAGGCTGGTGAACAACAACTTGGGACGGAACATGTCGAGCTCCCTTCTGTAAGTGGGGCGAAGCTTATAAAGAGTTCAGGAACGCCAGCAGTGCAGCGCGCTGCTCGGCATTGAAGGACAACACATGCTGCTGCGCCGCTTGTGCTTCACCGCCGTGCCAGAGCACGGCTTCCAGCAGGTTGCGGGCGCGGCCGTCATGCAAGAACTGGGTGTGGCCACTGACGGTTTGCGTCAGGCCGATGCCCCACAACGGTGGCGTGCGCCAGTCGCGGCCACTGGCCTTGAATTCGGTGCGGTGGTCGGCCAGGCCGTCGCCCATGTCATGCAACAGCAGGTCGCTGAAGGGGCGAATCATCTGGTTGGCCAGTTCAGGTTCGGCAGCATGGGCCGCCGTGGTGAACGACGGCGTGTGACACCCCTGGCAACCGGCCTGGTAGAACAGGTTCTTCCCGGCCAGCACCTGTGGTGCGTCGATGTCGCGGCGCACGGGCACCGCCAGGTTGCGGGTATAGAACAGCACCAGGCGCAGGATGTTATCGCTGACTTCCGGCTCGCCATCGGGCCCATTGCCGTTGGGCGCCTGTTTGCAGGCGACCTGGGCGTCGGTGCAGTCATCGAACGGTCTCAGCGACGTGGTGAGGCCCATATCCCCCGAAAACGCGTGAACGTTCTGTTGATTGAGGTTGGGTTGCCCGGCTTTCCAGCCGAAGCGTCCGAGCACGGTTTTTTGCCGGGCGTCATCCCAGACCCAGTTCGCGCGGCCGACGATGGCGTCTTTGTCGGCGGTCTTCGGGTCGGTGTTGCGCAGGATATCCGCGTCGGCAATCGCTTCGAGCAGGCCCAGGCCGATCATCGGCGGGGCGATGCGTGCGGAGAAGCGCGTGTCCGGGTGCATCGGGCCGTAACCGAGTTGGGTGATCTGCAGGTTGGGCTTGCGCAGTTCGACGACGCTGCCGTCCGTGAACGTGACGTTGACCGGCGTGTAGTCGACCCGCACCTTGCCCTCCGGCGTCACGCCGGGTACGGCCATGTCCTGCAACTGCCCACCGTAGACCGGCTCGGGCACTACGCCGAGTTGCTCGATGAGCTTGGCATACGGCGGCGCATCCGGGATCGACAGGCGCACCAGCATCGACACGGCGTTCTGCGCGTCGGCCAGCGGCGGGTGGCCACGGCCGTCCTTGATATGGCAGTTCTGGCAGGCATTGGTGTTGAACAGCGGCCCCAGGCCGTCGCGCGCGGTGGTGGTGGAAGGCGCGATCACCCAGGGGCTGCGAAAGAAACTGTTGCCGACGCTGAAATCCAGGCGGCGGGTTGGCGACAGGTTGGCCGAGGGCAGGGAAAAGGCGTTCTGGCCGTGTTTGTTCACCGTCGTTGCCCCGCCGGCCCGCGCTTCCCCCGGCTCAGCCTGGGTAAACCGGGGGGCGTCATCGCAGGCAACCAGGCTCATGGCCATCAGTCCTGCAGACAGGCGAAGAAGCGAACGGAGCATCAAGTTTCCTGAGCAAAGGCGGAAAATAAGGTCGCAAAGTCTAACAGGGCGGGGCGGTTTGAATAAGAGCAATTATCGTTTGATGGCATCCCGGTCCATTCCCGCTAGAATGACCGCACATTTTTTTCTGGAGGTGGCCAATGCAGGCTCTCGACGCTTTGCTCAACCGTGTTTCCGTGCCGCGCCTGCTGGAACCGGCACCGACCCAGGAGCAGCGTGATGTGCTGTTCGCCGCGGCCATGCGTGCGCCCGACCACGGCCAGTTGCGTCCTTGGCGGTTCCTCACCGTGGAAGGCGCGGCCCGTGAGCAGATGGGCACGTTGCTGGTCGAAGCCGCCCGCCTGCAAGACCCCGACGCGCCGCAGGCCGTCCTCGACAAGGCCCAGAACGGCCCGTTGCGCGCGCCGCTGGTCGTAGTGGTGATTGCCCGCCTGCAGGAACACTTCAAGGTGCCGAAATCCGAGCAATTGCTGGCGGCGGCTTGTGCCGCCCATGGCATCCTGCTGGCGGCCTACGCCCAGGGGATTGGCGCGGTGTGGCGCACCGGGGACTTGTCCTACTCGGCCCATGTGGCCAAGGGCCTAGGACTGAAAGAGGGCGAGGAAGTCATTGGCTTCCTCTACCTGGGCACGCCGCAGAACCCACCGCGTACCGCGCCGAAAGAGGATGTAGCGGCGTTTGTCACGGCCTGGACCGGCCTGTAGGAGCGAGCTTGCTCGCGAAAAACTCAAGGACACCGCGTGCATCCAGGATGCACGCATGATCGAGGATGTAGCGGCGTTTGTCACGGCCTGGACCGGCCTGTAGGAGCGAGCTTGCTCGCGAAAAACTCAAGGACACCGCGTTCATCCAGGATGCACGCGTGATCGAGGAAGGATGTAGCTGCGTTTGTCACGGCCTGGACCGGCCTGTAGGAGCGAGCTTGCTCGCGAAAAACTCAAGGACACCGCGTTCATCCAGGATGCACGCGTGATCGTTGACGTTCTTCGCGAGCAAGCTCGCTCCTACAGTGTTGTTTACACCCTGAACTGGTCCATCAACTTCATCTGTTGAGTCGCCAGTGCATTGAGTTGGCTGCTGATTGCCGCCGACTCGGTGGCCTGGCCGGTGAGGGTTTCGGTCACGGTGCGGATCGCCGACACATTGCGGTTGACCTCTTCGGCCACTGCGCTCTGTTGTTCGGCGGCGCTGGCGATCTGCAGGTTCATGTCGCTGATCACCGTCACCGCGTCGCTGATCTTGCCCAACGCCTGCACGGCCTGATGGATCTGCCCGGCATTGCTCTGGGCCTGCTGTTGGCTCGAATGCATGGTCGCCACCACGCCACGGGTGCCGCTCTGGATGCGTTCGATCACCTGGCGGATTTCCTCCACCGAATCCTGGGTGCGCTTGGCCAGGTTGCGTACTTCGTCGGCCACTACCGCAAACCCGCGCCCGCTTTCCCCGGCGCGTGCCGCTTCGATGGCAGCGTTGAGCGCCAGCAGGTTGGTCTGCTCGGCAATGCTGCGAATCACTTCCAGCACTGAACCGATCTGCTCGCTGTTGACGGCCAGTGCTTCGACTTCGCTTACGGCCTTGCTGACTTCGTCGGCGAGGGTGGTGATATCGCGGGTGCTCTGCTCGATGATCGACATGCCTTCGCGTGCCGACTGATCGGCCCCGCGCGCCGCGCTGGCGGCGTTGGAGGCGCTGTTGGCGACGTCATGGGCGGTGGCGCTCATTTCATTGGACGCCGTGGCCACCTGGTCGATCTCGCGGAACTGCACCTGCATGCCTTCGCTGGTCTGGCGTGCAATGGCCGAAGACTGGTCCGCCGTGCCACGGGCTTCGCTGATGCTTTGCTTGATCTGCGCGATGGTCGGTTGCAGCTTGTCGAGGAAACGGTTGAACCAGGTCACCAGTTCGCCCAACTCGTCTTTCTTGGAGTAGGCCAGGCGCTGGGTGAGGTCGCCGTCGCCGCTGGCGATGTCCTTGAGCATGGCTGCCACGCTGTTGATCGGCCGGGTCACGCCGGTGGCGGTCAGCCAGACCAGCAGCAGGCCGAGCAATGCGGCGACGGCCGCGACCAGCAAGGCCTTGAGCGTGCCGCTGGCCTGGGCCTTGTCGAGTACGGCTTGCAGCTTGACGTTGTCGGCCAGCAGTACGGCCTTGGGCAGCTTGATCACTATGCCCCAGGACTTGGCGTCGGCAAGCGGTTTGAGCGGGTACACCGCGCGAATGGTGTTGTCCTGTTCGAGAATCGTGCGGTTGTCGCTGCCCAGCAGTTGCACGATCTCTTTGCCTTCGGCGCCCAGGGTGTCGATCAGGTTCTTGCCGACCTTGGCCGGTTCGCCACTGTAGGCGGCGATCAAACCGGTGCTGGAGATAATCTCCAACTGCGCCATACCGTTGAACAGGTCTTTCTGTGCAACATCGGTGCTGGCTTGCAAGGCATTGAGGGCAATGTCGACGCCCAGGACGCCGATGAGTTGGCCGTCTACCAGTAACGGCAGGGCGATGGTGGTCATCAATACAGTCTTGCCGCCCACCGTGTCTTCATACGGGTCCAGCAGGCAAGCGCGACGGGTGTCCCGTGGGCAGGTGTACCAGATGTTGTAGGGGGTGCCGTTGAGGTTGAGGGTGGTTTTGTTCAGGTCCTCTTCGACCATGATGGTGTTCAAGCCTTCGCCGCCGGCGCGGCTCCAGTAGCTGGAGAAACGGCCTTTATCGTTGGAGACACGCGCCTTGTCGTCGACAAACTCACTGTCCTTGCCATCCAGCGCATTGGGCTCGAACGACATCCAGATCCCCAGCACCTTGCTGTTGCGTTCAAACGCGGTTTTCAGGCTCTGGTTGAGTTCTTCACGCAGCGCGCCGGGTTCGAGGGAGCGCTTGGCGGCCAGGGTGCGCAGGTCTTTGACCTGGTCGGCGAGGGCGGTCAGCGCCACCAGGCTGTCGCCGAAGGTTCGCTGCAGTTGTACCGCCTGTTCGGCAGCCTTGGCTTGCAGCAGTTGTTGCACACTGGCGGTGAGCATCCGTGAGCTTGAGTCGCTGACCAGCGCATTGTTCTGTGCGGTATTGTAAATATTCATGCCGACCACCAGCGCAATCACTCCCAGCAGGCAGAGGCCGGACAGCAGCACGATTTTCAAGCGGATGGAGAGGGTATCGAACATAGGTTCACTCACGGATGGGCTTGTTGGTATGCGAGCCGGGCCAAGTCCATTCGGCGCCTTATCCGGAGCATCGGCGCAGCCAGGGGTTTCATGAGAGGGAGGCGATGAACGGTAGGAAAACGCCTACATCCCGCGCTATACGGGGCGTGCGAGCCGTTCCGGGCGGGACCATATCCACAGGTTGCCCAGGCTCATTCCGGCGATGGTCAGGTAGATCGGCCAGCCGTGATCGAGCGTCAGCAGCATCAGTAGGGCACAGAGCAGCATGCTGACGGTGGCGCTGATTTTGGCGCGGCGCGCAATGATCTTGCCGTTGCGCCAGTTGAGCAGGATCGGCCCGAACAGGCGGTGGTTTTCCAGCCAGGCGCTGAGGCGCGGCGAGCTTTTGGTGGCGGCCCAGGCAGCCAGCAGGATGAATTCGGTGGTGGGCAAACCCGGCACGACAATCGCCACCAACCCGATACCCAGGCTGACGTAGGCCAGCAGGCCGAAGAGGAGCCGGGCGATTCTCGAGGTGGATGGGGATTTGCCGGTCATGGGTGTGTGCAAGTCGGGGAAAACAATTATTCAGCTTGGCATGAGATCCAAGTGTGGGGGGGCGTGTCAGCCACCACTTTCATGGCTGACCCATCCCTATCGGGAGCAAGTCGAATCGTCGCACCGCCCCTCCCACCGATTACGCATTTCAATCGAATATCAGGCCAGCTCAGGGGCGGTAGCGTATGCCTGTTCGAGCAACACCGTGAAGCGCATAAACGCATTGAGCGCACCTTTTTCCACATCGGCTTCTTCTTCGGCGCTGAATTCCAGGCCGTCGAGGGTGCGGGTGAAGCGCTTCCAGCCGTCGGCGCGGCCGCCGGCCGGCTCGCCGAGGTGGCGGGCGCCGAAGGTTTCGCTCAGGCCCAGGGCCACGGCGCGCTTGATCAGGAACGCCGCGCCCAGCTTGGAGCCTTCGGAGACGAACAACCAACCCAGGGCTTCGGCTTGGCTCGGGTTCTGCACGGCGCCGGGGACGGCGGCCGGCACGTCAGTGTCCAGGTCGGCCAGGTCCAGTCTGGCGGCGTCGGCGCGGCAGCGCTCGGCCAGGTCGGGGACGATCTTGATCAGCGCGGCATCGTTGTACAGCGCCACCAGTTCCGATTGGAACAGGTACTGCGCCACCACGAAGCGCGCGAAGTTGGGTCGGGTTTCAAACGGCGCGTGCGCCTTGACCAGCGCATCGAGCCGGGTGTGCGGCTCGCTGGTGATCTGGTTCAGGCGCTGGGAGCGCAGGCTTGGGCGTTCTGCGGAAGGCGAAGCGGTCATGACAAAGTCCTTGTGAAGGGAGCGCCGTGTTGCCCTGAGGCATGGCTGGGCGGTTAGTAACTAGACGAACAAGAAGACGCGGCACAGTAAAAAATCCTCACCTCGCCGGTGATTGATTCCGGCGAGGCGAGGCGGATTGATCAGATGTCCCAGATCACATTGATCGCAAAGTTGCGACCGGGCTGGGTCAGGCGGTCGAGGTTGGCCGGGCCGGTGACACCGGCTTCGCCGACGCTGTCGTAGCTGCGCACGTCATCCCAGTTCCAGTACTTCTTGTCGGTCAGGTTGTAGAGGCCGGCGTTGAGGGTCACGTCGTGGGTGACTTTATAGAAGCCGGTCAGGTCGAGGATGCCGAAGCCTGGGGTCTTGAACGGGCCGTTGGCGCTGTCGCCGTCGGGCGCGAAGAAGGTCTTGCTGTCGACACGGTCTTGTTTCTTCACCAGGGTCCAGCTCAGCAGGCCACCGTAGTTGTCCTGTTCGTAACCCAGGCCGAATACGCCTTTGAGTGGGTTGACGCTGTTCAGCGGCTCGCCGCTGTCGTCGTTGCGCCCGTAGGCGTAGGCAATCGACCCCTGGGTATACAGGCCCTGAGGCGCCCCGAAGGCGTCGAGGTTCAAGCGGCCCTTGGCTTCCGCGCCCTTGATGGTTGCGCGCTTGATATTGACGGCCTGGAACTGTTCGACGGTGCCGCCGACGACCGCGTTGTCTTCGTCGATAAAGTCGCGGTACTTGTTGTAAAACACCGCGATGTCGAAGGAGCCTGCGGCGAACTTGCCGCGAATCCCGGTTTCGATGCCTTTGCTGGTTTCCGGCTTGAGGTCGGGGTTGGGCTCGACGGTGTAGCCCAGGTTCAGGTTTTCGAAGCGTCCGTACAGCGCCTTGGCCGAGGGGGTGCGGAAGCCTTCGGCGTATTGGCCAAACAGGGTGTAGTGATCGGTCAGGGCATACGTCAGGCCAAACTTGGGGGTGACACGGTGCCAGGTTTTTTCCTTGTCGCTCACCGGGTATTGGCCGGTCGGGTTGACGGTACTGAGGAACGCTTGAGTCAGCTTGGGTTTGAGCTGGGTGTAGTCATAACGCAGGCTGGGCAGGAAGGTCCATTTGTCCCAGGCAATCTGGTCCTGGGCAAACAACGAATAGGTGTTGATGGTCGGGTCGGGGAAGTCGCTGGCCTTCTTCACGCTGTCGCTGGCCGTTGGGCTGGGCGCGCCAATGGCTGTGCAACCGGCGCCGACGGCAAGGCAAGTGGCCGCGCCCTCGCGGGAGCCGGTGACTTTCTGCTGCTTGAGCGTGGTGCCGTAGGTCACTTGGTGATCGGTTTCGCCGAGGCTGAATGCCTTGTCCAGCTGGGCATCGAATACCCACTGTTTTTCTTCATAAAGCGTGTCGCGGGTGCGCAATACCCGACGGCCGGCCTGGTAGATTTCTGCGGTGCTCTGGTCGGTCTTGGCGATCTGGTAATTGAGACTGGTCTTGATGCGATCGGTCACGGGCGAGTCGAGGGCGAAGGTGTTTTCCAGGCCGAAACGTTCGCGGGTGATGGTGTCGTTGCCTCGGCGATCACGGTAGAGATTGAAACCTTGACCACCGACGAACGGGCCACCCACGGCATTCTTCAGGTTGACGTCGCGATCGTCCTTGTACTTCTCGTAAGTCAGGCCCAGACGGTTGTCATCGCCATAGTTCCAGCCCAGTTTGGCCAACACGTTGGTGGTGCGCGCCTCCTCGGGGTTGGCGCCGGTGCGGGCCAGGCCGGTGGCGTTGTTGCCGTCGTAGGCTTCGGTTTCATGGCCGTTGCGCTGGCTCAGGTGCAGCAAACCGTCGACGTCCTGTACGCGGCCGGCGACGGTGGCGGAGGTCAGCCAGCTCTCGTCGGCGGAGCTGTAGCCGGTCTTGAGGCGGGCGCCGACGTCCTGGCCGGGCTTGATGATGTCGTCCGGGTCGAGGGTGAAATAGCTCACCGCGCCGCCGATGGCGCTGCTGCCATACAGGGCCGACGCCGGGCCGCGCAGGATTTCCACGCGCTTGACGATTTCCGGGTCGACGTAGTTGCGACGGGTCTTGGCGTAGGGGCCGTTGAAGAAGTTGTCCGGCACTTCCACGCCATCGACCTGGGTGAGGATGCGGTCGCCGTCGATACCGCGAATGTTGTAGCCCGCATTGCCGGCACGGGTGCCGGCGCCACCGACCGAGACGCCGGGCTCGTAACGCACCAGTTCGCGGATCGTGTTGACGTTCTGGCGGTCCAGCGTTTGGCGATCATGCACGCTGACGGTGTTCGGTACGCTGTTGACGTCCTGCTCGTTACGGGTGGCGCTGATGGTCACCTGTTGCAGGTTGAGGACACCGCCGCCAGCGTGCTTTTCCAGGACGATGTTGCTGTTGCCGAGTTTGCGGTAGCCCAGGTTGGTCCCCCACCAACAAGCGCTCCAGGGCTTTTTCCGGCGACAGCGCACCACGCACGCCAGGGGACGACACGCCCTGGCCCAGCTCCGCCGGCAGGCCGACTTGCCAGCCGGTCACGGCGGTGAAGGCATTGAGTGCCGAAACCAGTGGCTGCTGTTCGATGCTGAAGCTGTAGTTGCCGTGGCTGCGGGCGGTCGGTTCGGCGGCGGCGGCCGTCAGCGGGGTACCGGCCAGCAGGAGGGCGGCGGTCAGCAAGGACAGCACGGGTGAAGAAGACCGGCGATTGAAACGAGAGGACATCGAGAGCGCTCCGGAAGTACGAGTCTTATAGTTGCGCACTGGTTCAAATAGGAATCAGTTGCATTGGCTAAGACGAGACGTACAGCCGAGGTCTATCGAGTAAAAATAATTCTCATTTAGTTCAGGATCACCAATGCCGGGTATTCAGAGAGCTTGGCCGAGGTGATGTGGGCCAGGGAACGCACTACGTCTAACGGTTGGTCGAGGCGGTAGTTGCCGGTGACGGCGACGCTGGCAAGTTGGTCGTTGGTGTTGACGATCCAGCCGGGGTAGTAGCGACGCAATTCGGCGAGCACTTCGCTCATCGGGCGGTTTTCGAAGATCAGCCGGCCCTGGACCCAGGCCAGGTCCTTGTTGGCGTCGAGCCTGGCGGGTTGACCGAAGCCGTTGGGACCGATACGGATGCTTTGCCCGGCGCTCAGGCGCACGCGGGCATCGTTGAAGGTGTTGCTCAGGTCGACGTCGCCGCGCTGCACCTGCACCTGCGCTTCGCCGTTGAGGTAGCGCACGGCGAACGCGGTGTCGCGCACGCTGGCGCGCACCGGGCCGGCGTCGACTTCCAGGGGCAGGCCGCGGTTGGGCGTTACCTCGAAAAACGCTTCGCCTTGGTAGAGGCGGGCGATGCGCTGGTGATCCCGGGTGGTGCTGGAGAACGCCGAATCGGTGTTCAGCAGGACGTTCGAGCCCTCATCCAATTGCAGGCGCTGGCGCTCACCCACCACGGTGAGGTGGTCAGCTTGCAGGCGTACCGGCAGGTTGCTGAAGCTGAACAGCCCGAGCATCAACACGGCGGCGGTGGCCAGTGGTTTCCAATGCGGTTTGATACGGCGCCAGGCCCCGGGTTTGCGCGGTGCGGCCAGCGCGACGGCGGCGCTGTGGACGGGCGCCCCGCCCCAGGCGGCCTGGGCTTTGCCGAAGGCACGGACGCGTGCCGGGTCGCCGGCCAGCCAGGCTTCGAACGCGGCCTGCTGCCCGGGTTGCGGGCACTGCAGGGCGATCAGCCAGTCGAGGGCCTGGTCCATCGCCGGGTCTTGCAACACCTCATGAGCCAGCGCATGGGGGCGCAGTTTATTCGGGTCGGTCACGGTGTGCCTCGGGTCTTCGCCACGTTCTATTTATCTTTCCTACAGCCTGGGTCGACATTTCTGTCGGGTGAAGCTTAAGGCTGATCCAGCCGTTCGGCCACACCTACACAGATGGCCATGATCAATTTCAGTTCCTTTTGCACCGTGCTCAAGGACACTTCCAATTGATCGGCAATCTCCTGGTAACTGCAACCGTGCAGGCGGCTGAGGATGAAAATCCGTTGCTGGCGGGCACTCAATTGGCCGAGGCTGATGCTCAGGTGCTCAAGCAGTTGCTCGGCCTGGGTCGCGTCTTCGGGCGTGCTGATGGGGGCGGCGACGCTTTGCAGGACGTCCAGCGGGACATCTTCCTGCAGTGTGCGCGCCTGTATCCTGCGGGAACGCAAGTGATCCAGCGCGAGGTTGCGCGCGGTCTGGTAGACGAAGGGTTCGAGGTGATCGATCGGCCGCTCGCCCAGGGCCCGGGTCACGCGCAGGTAGGTTTCCTGCAACAGGTCCTCGGCGGTGCTGTGGTTGTTCACCATCCGCTGCAAGGTGCGTAGCAGAATCACCCGTTGGGTGAGAAAGACTTGGTTGAAGCGAGATTGGCTCACAGCGATACCGGACCGATTTGTAGTTAATGATAATGCGTATCATCAGCACAAATGGCAAGTGGCTGTTTCTCTGGGCCTCTACCGATCAAATGTGGGAGGGGCTTGCTCCCGATTACGGAATGTCAGTCAACACATGCATGACTGATACACCGCCATCGGGAGCAAGTCGAACCGCCCCTCCCACAAAAGATTATTCGGCGTTGCAGAGCGCCAGGCAGTTGTCCAGCATGCGGTTGGAGAAGCCCCACTCGTTGTCGTACCAGGCCAGCACTTTCAGCAGTTTGCCGCTGGACTTGGTGTGGTTGGCGTCGAAGATCGACGACAGCGGGTTGTGGTTGAAGTCACTGGAAACCAGCGGCAGGGTGTTGTAGCCGAGGATCTTCGAGTGCTGGCTGGCTTCCTTGAGCAGCGCGTTGACTTCCTCGGCGGTAGCGTCTTTCTTCAACTGCACGGTCAGGTCCACCAGCGATACGTTGATCACCGGCACCCGCACGGCCATGCCGGTCAGCTTGCCCGCCAGTTCCGGCAGCACCAGGCCGACCGCTTCGGCGGCGCCGGTCTTGCTCGGGATCATGTTCTGGGTGGCCGAGCGCGCGCGGTAGGGGTCGGTGTGGTAGACGTCGGTCAGGTTCTGGTCGTTGGTGTAGGCATGGATGGTGGTCATCAGGCCGCTCTCGATGCCCAGCTCGCGGTGCAGCACCTGGGCCACGGGTGCCAGGCAGTTGGTGGTGCAGGAAGCGTTGGAGATGATCTGGTGGGATTGACGCAAAATGTCATGATTTACCCCGTAGACCACGGTGGCATCCGCGCCTTTGGCCGGGGCAGAGATGATCACCTTGCGCGCGCCGGCGCTAATATGGGCAGCAGCCTTGGCCCGGTCGGTGAACAGGCCGGTGCATTCGAACACCACGTCGATATTGTGCGCAGCCCAGGGCAGCTCGGCCGGGTTGCGAATGGCGCTGACGGCGATCCGGTCACCATTGACGGTCAGGCTTTCCTGATCGTGTGCGACTTCTGCATCGAAAGTACCGTGGACGGTGTCGTATTTGAGCAGGTGGGCATTGATCGAGCTGTCGCCCAAGTCATTGATCGCGACGATCTGCAAATCCTGGCGATAGCCTTGGGTATACAGTGCGCGCAGGACATTGCGGCCGATACGGCCAAAACCATTGATTGCGATTCGAAGAGTCATTGAAGAGTGCCTGTCGTCGATTTGTTGTAAGAATTACAAGATTATTCGCATAAAAATAGAAAACAAGCCTTTTTAGTGGCAATATTTTGTTCAATCTACAACGAGTGACCTGAATCAACTGGTCCGATGATCCAAACGACTCTCTGCCATCCCATGTGCCGCGGGCGTTTGATCAGCATAGACACTCAGGTCGCCACATCCGTTAGCCTGGAGTTCTACACATGCATCCCCGCGTTCTTGAGGTCACCGATCGGCTTATCGCCCGCAGTCGTGCAACCCGTGAGGCTTACCTTGCGCTCATTCGCGGCGCCGCCAGCGACGGCCCGATGCGCGGCAAGCTGCAATGCGCCAACTTTGCCCACGGCGTGGCCGGTTGCGGCACCGAAGATAAAAATAGTCTGCGTATGATGAATGCCGCCAACGTGGCAATTGTTTCGTCATATAACGACATGCTCTCGGCGCACCAGCCGTATGAACATTTCCCGGACCAGATCAAAAAAGCCCTGCGCGAAGTCGGCTCGGTCGGCCAGTTCGCCGGCGGCACGCCCGCCATGTGCGACGGCGTGACCCAAGGCGAGCCGGGCATGGAGCTGAGCCTGCTCAGCCGTGAAGTCATCGCCATGTCCACGGCGGTAGCGCTGTCCCATAACATGTTCGACGCTGCGCTGATGTTGGGCATCTGCGACAAGATCGTCCCCGGCCTGATGATGGGCGCCCTGCGCTACGGCCATCTGCCGATGATCTTCGTTCCTGGCGGGCCAATGCCGTCGGGCATCTCCAACAAGCAGAAGGCCGACGTGCGCCAGCGCTACGCCGAAGGCAAGGCCAGCCGCGAAGAGCTGCTGGAGTCGGAGATGAAGTCCTACCACAGCCCCGGCACCTGCACCTTCTATGGCACCGCCAATACCAACCAGTTGCTGATGGAAGTGATGGGCCTGCATTTGCCCGGCGCCTCGTTCGTCAACCCGTACACGCCGCTGCGTGACGCGCTGACCCGCGAAGCCGCGCATCAGGTCACGCGCCTGACCAAGGCCAACGGCAACTTCACGCCGATCGGCGAGATCGTCGACGAAAAATCCATCGTCAACGCCATCGTTGCGCTCAACGCTACCGGCGGTTCCACCAACCACACCCTGCACATGCCGGCCATCGCCATGTCGGCGGGGATCATCCTGACCTGGCAAGACATGGCCGACCTCTCCGAGGTGGTGCCGACCCTGTCCCACGTGTATCCAAACGGCAAGGCCGACATCAACCACTTCCAGGCGGCGGGCGGCATGTCGTTCCTGATCCGCGAACTGCTCGAAGCCGGCCTGCTTCACGAAGACGTCAACACCGTGGCCGGCAAAGGCCTGAGCCGCTACATCCAGGAACCGTTCCTGGTCGACGGCGAACTGATCTGGCGCGACGGCCCGATCGAAAGCCTCGACGAAGCCATCCTGCGCCCGGTAGCCCGCGCGTTCTCGCCCGAAGGTGGCTTGCGCGTGATGCAAGGCAACCTCGGCCGTGGCGTGATGAAAGTCTCCGCCGTGGCCCCCGAGCACCAGGTTGTCGAAGCCCCAGCGGTGGTGTTCCAGGACCAGCAAGATCTGGCCGATGCGTTCAAGGCCGGCCAGTTGGAAAAAGACTTTGTCGCGGTGATGCGCTTCCAGGGGCCGCGCTCCAACGGCATGCCCGAATTGCACAAGATGACGCCGTTCCTCGGCGTGTTGCAGGACCGTGGCTTCAAAGTGGCGCTGGTAACGGACGGGCGCATGTCCGGCGCGTCGGGTAAGATCCCCGCCGCGATCCATGTCAACCCCGAAGCCCAGAGCGGCGGGCCGCTGGCACGGGTGCGCGATGGCGATATCATTCGTGTGGATGGCGTCAAAGGCACCTTGGAGCTTAAGGTGGACGCCGAAGAATTTGCAGCGCGCACACCTGCCACGGGCCTGTTGGGCAATAACGTGGGGGCCGGTCGCGAGCTGTTTGCATTTATGCGCTTGGCCGCAAGCTCCGCAGAGCAAGGCGCCAGCGCCTTTACCTGTGCCTTGGAGACGCTTAAGTGAAGCTTGCGCTGGTCGGTGATATTGGCGGTACCAACGCCCGGTTTGCGTTGTGGCGGGATCAGGCACTGCATTCGATCCGGGTGCAGGCCACCGCGGATCATAAAAGCCCTGAGGACGCGATCAAGGTCTACCTCAAGGAAGAAGGCCTGGCGATCGGCGACATCGGCGCGGTGTGCCTGTCGGTGGCCGGGCCGGTGAGCGGTGATGAATTTAAATTCACCAACAACCACTGGCGCCTGAGTAAGACTGCGTTTTGCAACACCTTGCAGGTGGATGAACTGCTGCTGGTCAATGACTTCTCGGCCATGGCCCTGGGCATGACCCGCTTGAAGCCCGACGAATTCTGCGTGGTCTGCCCTGGCACGCCGGAACCGTTGCGCCCTGCGGTGGTGATCGGTCCGGGCACCGGCCTGGGCGTCGGCACCTTGCTCGACCTGGGCGGCGGCCGTTGGGCCGCGTTGCCGGGGGAGGGCGGCCATGTCGACCTGCCCCTGAGCAGCCCGCGGGAAGCCCAGCTGTGGCAGCACATTTACAATGAGATCGGCCATGTCAGCGCCGAAAGCGCCTTGAGTGGTGCAGGTTTGCCACGGGTGTATCGGGCGATCTGTGCGGTGGATGGTCACTCGCCGGTGCTGGATACGCCGGAAGCGATCACGGCGGCAGGCCTGGCCGGCGACCCGGTGGCGATGGAAGTGTTGAACCAGTTCAGTATCTGGCTGGGCCGCGTAGCCGGTAACAACGTCCTGACCACCGGCGCACGGGGCGGTGTGTATATCGTCGGCGGGGTGATCCCGCGGTTTGCCGACTTCTTTATCCACAGCGATTTTGCCAAGAGCTTCAGTGACAAAGGCTGCATGAGCGACTACTTCAAGGGCATTCCGGTATGGCTGGTGACGGCGCCGTATTCCGGGTTGACCGGGGCGGGTGTGGCGCTTGAACAGGCATTTGCCATGTAGGAGCGAGCTTGCTCGCGAAGAACGTTGACGATAACGAAGCGCATCAGGTGATACGCGGCAGCCTCAGGATTTTCGCGAGCAAGCTCGCTCCTACAGCATGGCCATAACAACAAGGAGGACCCCGTGAGCGTAATCAGTAAATCGATTCTCCTCGTCGACGACGACCAGGAAATCCGCGAATTGCTGCAAACCTACCTCAGTCGCGCCGGTTTCCAGGTGCGTGGCGTGCCGGACGGTGCGGGGTTCCGCCAGGCGATGGACGAGGCGCCGTGCGACCTGGTCATCCTCGATGTGATGTTGCCGGACGAAGACGGCTTCAGCCTGTGTCGCTGGATTCGCCAGCACCCGCGCCAGGCGCAGGTGCCGATCATCATGCTCACCGCCAGTTCCGACGAAGCCGACCGTGTGATCGGCCTGGAGCTGGGCGCCGACGACTACATCGGCAAGCCTTTCAGCCCCCGCGAGTTGCAGGCGCGGATCAAGGCACTGTTGCGCCGCTGCCAGTTCGGCCAGGAGCGCGGCGGCAATGGCGACGTGTTGGCGTTCGATGAATGGCGCCTGGACACGATCAGCCACCGACTGTTTCACGTCGACGGTGAAGAGGTGATTCTCTCCGGGGCCGACTTTGCCCTGCTCAAGCTGTTTCTCGACCACCCGCAACAGATCCTCGACCGCGACACCATCGGCAATGCCACCCGTGGCCGCGACCTGATGCCGCTCGACCGGATCGTCGACATGGCCGTCAGCCGTCTGCGCCAACGCCTGCGCGACACGGAAAAACCACCGAGGCTGATCCGCACCGTGCGCGGCAGCGGTTATCAACTGGCAGCCAGCGTGGTTGCCGGCAGTGTCCACTGAACACCTGAGCGAACGTCGCCGCCGCTTCCCGGTGCCGCGCTCGCTGCTCGGGCGCATGCTCCTGCTGACGCTGCTCGCGGTGTTGTTCGCCCAGGCGCTGTCCAGCGTGATCTGGGTCTCGCAATTGCGCGCCACCCAGCTCGAAGGCCTGGTCACCAGCGCCCGCAGCCTGGCGCATTCGATGACCGCCAGCGTGAGCTATTTCCGTTCGTTGCCGGTGGCTTATCGCCCGTTGGTCCTCGACCAATTGCGCAGCATGGGCGGCACACGGTTTGTGGTGACGCTCAACGACCGCCCGCTGGACATGGCGATCTTGCCGCAGACCCCGCGCAAGCAAGCGGTGCTCAAGGCGGTCGATGAAGTGTTGCGCCAGACCTTGGGCGCCGATGTGCATATCTCGGTGGAATTCGTCAGCGCCGAAGACCTGCGCATCTTCAACGCCGGGTTGAAACTTGATGAGCTGCCACGCTCCTGGGCGCATTACGCGCTGACCCTGGAACCGGTGAACCCGCCCGTGCTGGTCACCCAGATCCAACTCGCCCCCGGCGAATGGCTGTACATCGCCTCGCTGTTGCCCGAGCCGTACACCAGCCTCGAAGAACAAGGCCTGCCGTCGCAGCAAGTGTGGTTTATCGTGCTGACCAGCGGCTTTTTGCTGCTGTTCATCGGCCTGTTGGTCCACTGGCAGAGCCGGCCGCTCAAGCGCCTGGCGCGGGCGGCGCGGGACATGTCGCTGGGCGCCGACGTGGAGCCGGTGGCCGAAGGCGGCGGCAGTGAAGTGGTCGAAGTCGGGCGCGCATTCAATGCCATGCGCGAGCGCATCAGCCGTTACCTCACCGAGCGCAGCCAGTTGTTCAGTGCAATTTCCCACGACTTGCGCACACCGATCACACGCCTGCGCCTGCGGGTTGAATTGCTTGAAGATGAAAACCTGCAAACCAAATTCGGCCGCGACCTGGACGAGTTGGAGTTGCTGGTCAAAGGCGCGCTGCAATGCGTGAAAGACACCGACATCCACGAAAACATCGAGCCGGTGGACCTCAACCATGTGCTCGACTGCCTGGTGGAACCGTACCTGGCGCCCAACGGCAACGGCCGCGTGACCCAGCATGGGCGCGCGTTGGCACCGTACCCGGGCAAGCCGCTGGCGCTCAAGCGCTGCATCGGCAACCTGATCGACAACGCATTGAAGTACGGGCAGAACGCCCATTTGCATATCGAGGACGATGGCGCGGAGTTCATCCTGCACGTCGACGACGAAGGCCCCGGCGTGCCGGAACAGCGCCTGGAGCAAGTCTTCGAACCGCACTTCCGCCTCGCCGGCCAGCAGCAGGGCTACGGCCTGGGCCTGGGCATCGCGCGCAACATAGCGCACAGCCATGGCGGCGAAGTGAGTTTGCAGAATTTGCGCGAGGGTGGCTTGCGGGTCACCTTGCAACTGCCCCGCACCCTCGACTAAGCAGCGCCGCCGATCAAATGTGGGAGGGAGCTTGCTCCCGATAGCGGTGCAACAGTCAGCTTATCTTTAGCTGACTCACTGCCATCGGGAGCAAGTCGAACCACCCCTCCCACATCTGATCGGCAGTGAATCACACGCTCTGACGCAACCTGGCCAAATCCCGCAGTGGCGGCGCACCAAACAGCCGGCTGTATTCGCGGCTGAACTGCGACGGGCTTTCATACCCCACCCGATACCCCGCCGCGGAGGCTTCCAGACCTTCGGCAAGCATCAGCCGCCGCGCCTCCTGCAAGCGCAACTGCTTCTGGTATTGCAGCGGGCTCATCGCGGTGATGGCCTTGAAGCGGTGGTGCAAGGTCGAGACGCTCAGGTTCACTTCCCTGGCCAGGTCATCGATGCGCAGCGGTTGTTCGTAGTTGCCATTGAGCCATTTGATCGCCTGGCTGACCCGATGACTCTGACTGTTGGCTACGGCAATTTCATACAGCCGATAGCCCTGCGGCCCACGTAACAAGCGGTAGAGAATTTCACGGCTGATCAACGGCGCCAGCATCGCAATGTCTTTGGGCGAATCGAGCAAGCGCGTCAAGCGCAGTACGGCGTCGAGCAGTTGGTTGTCGAGGCGGTCGACGTACATCCCACGCGCAGTCGGGCGCGATGGCACGCCCATCGGTCCGGCTTCTGCGATCAGGGCGGTGAGCTGCGCCGGGTCGATGTTGATGCGGATCGACAGGTTCGGGTCTTGCGCGGTGGCATCGATGATCCGCCCGGCCACGGGCATCGACACCGAAAACACCAGGTAATTGAGCGGGTCATAGGCGAAGATTTCATCGGCCAGGCGCACTTCCTTGCGGCCATTGGCCAGGATGCACAAGGCGGGCTCCACCAGCACCGGGCTGAAGTCGCGCGGGGTGTTGTGGCGGTTCAGGAACAGTGACGTGATCGCCGTACCGTAGGAGCCGTCTTCCCAGGTATGCCGACGCACGATGCTGGCCAGTTCGGCGCGCTGTTTTTCCATCTCGGCATCGAGGGGCACGGGCTTAGGTTCGGGCGACGACATAGGGCGTCCTCTGCAGGCTTCTTTGATGGGCTCAGCTTAGCGGTGGCGGTGCAAACCGTGTTATGTCGATTCTGCTCGATCCTTGCCTGATCCTGCGAAGCTGCGTGAATCAGGCAAGCGCGGCGGTTGTCACGTCCCTGAAACAAGGCGTTTGCCGGTGGAATAAAACCGGCGGGCAATCGTCCTGTCTACGCTTTTCGCAGGATTGTGCAATAAGCCGGCAGGAATCGACTAACCGCGTCTCGACCCGCGCCGTTATCTTTGATCCTGTGGCAACACACCCTCACAGTGTTTGCCGAGCATCACTTCTCAACGGGAGAGTCGAACATGTCCACCCCCATTCCCGCGAGCCATATGGCCTTTATCCGCGCCCGTAGCGGCTGCAGCACCGAACTCGGTGCTCGTTTGAGCAGTTTGATCGAACCGGGCCGTCAGGCTCAGGGTTGCCTGCAATTTTCGTTGCAGCATTCCCAGGTCGACCCCGATGTCTGGCTGGTCTCGGGCCTCTGGAGCAGCGAGCAGGCGATGAGTGCCTACTTCAACTCGCCAGCCCTGATGATCTTCACCGAGCTGTTGAACGACGCAGTCGTGCGCAGCATGGACTTCCAGACCTTCACCGATGCATCCGCCGCCAGTGCTTACGGCGAGTACCTGCAACTCGCCGGTTAGGGTTTAGAATGGCCGACTTTCCATTGGCCAGGACCTGCAACATGGCACGTAAACAATTTGCCCACCACGAAGCCGTTTCCGCCGTAGTACCGGGCGAAGGGGGCTACAGCGCCGCCGTCGCCGTCAAGGCACTCGATGGCATGGGCGCACCGCAGTTTCACAAGATCCTGGATGGACAGAAGTTCAAGACGGCATCCGATGCCGATGATGCGGCGACGCTGCACCTTGAGTTGTTGACCGACGTCGACGCAGAAGGTCAGTTGACCTGGGCGACTGCCACAAACTAACGCACGCCGCTGATCTAATGTGGGAGGGGGCTTGCCCCCGATAGCGGTGTTTCAGCTACAGATAGGCTGACTGACACACCTCCATCGGGGGCAAGCCCCCTCCCACATTTTTATTGCATTGCATTGCAGTCAGGCTTGGGTGACGCCTGGGCGATACATTTTGAACAGCGCCTCGGGGCCCAGTTGGAAGTAATCCGCCGGGCCGCCGCCACGCAGGATCGGCTCGGCGGCGGCGGTGTCGTAGATCCCATCCTTGAGCAGCCACTTGGCAATATGCACCGCGACCACCTCGCCCAGCACCAGCCAGCTGGGTACCAGCACATGGTCGGCGCGCTGCAGCTGAATGATCTGCGTGACCTTGCACTCGAACGCCACCGGGCTCTCGCCCACTCGCGGCACGCCGACGATCTTCGAGGCCACCGGCGTCAGGCCGGACAACTCGAACTCATTCACCTGCGGCGGCACGGCGGCACAGCTCTGGTTCATCTGCTCGGCCAACGGACGGGTGGCCAGGTTCCACACAAACTCGCCGGTCTGTTCGATGTTGTTCAGGCTGTCTTTGCGCCCGACACTGGAAAACCCAATGATCGGCGGAATGTAGTTGAACGCATTGAAGAAACTGTAGGGCGCCAGGTTCAGGTGGCCCTCACTGTCGTGGGACGAAATCCAACCGATCGGTCGCGGGCCGACGATGGCGTTGAACGGGTCATGGGGCAGGCCGTGGCCCTTGGCGGGTTCGTAGTAGTAGCTGTCGTCAGACATGGCTGGGGTTCCTGCTGCGCTTTTCTGGGAGGCCGTCATAGTGCAAGCCATGGCGGCGAATTTCCATCGACCCTATGGAATTTTCATTCAGCGCCCACCTATTTTTCACTGCGTCCCGTTCAGTCTGCGCGCGCGGTCGACCCCCCCCTATAAGTCGGCCCAGAGTTGTCCTGATTCCACATGTGAGAGGGGGCTTGCTCCCGATGGCGGTGGGTCAGCTTGAGACAAGTTGACTGATACACCGCGATCGGGAGCAAGCCCCCTCCCACATTCGTGACTGCGTTCGGCGGTTAGTTCGTGGTGATCCGCGAGTGCTTGCGGGTGTCTTTCATGGTCACGTAGACCACCAACGACACCGCGATACATGCGGTCACGTACCAGTAGTAGCCGGTTTCCATGCCGATGCTCTTGAACCACAGCGCGATGTATTCAGCGGTGCCGCCGAAGATCGATACGGTCAGCGCATACGGCAGGCCCACGCCCAGCGCGCGGATTTCGGTGGGGAACAGCTCAGCCTTCACCACCGCGTTGATCGAGGTGTAGCCGCTGACGATGATCAGCGCCGCCATGATCAGGAAGAACGCGCCCCACCAGGTCTGGATGGTGTGCAGGGTGGTCAGGATCGGCACGGTGAACAGCGTGCCGAGGATGCCGAAGGCGATCAGGATCGGACGGCGGCCGACTTTGTCCGACAGCGCGCCGACCAGGGGTTGCAGGCACATGAACAGAAACAGCGTCGCCGCCGAGATGGTGGTGGAGTCGGAAATGCTCATGCCGACGGTGTTCACCAGGTACTTCTGCATGTAGGTGGTGTAGGTGTAGAAGGCCAGGGTGCCGCCCATGGTCAGGCCGACCACGGTCATCAGTTCCTTGGGGTGGCGCATCAAGGTACGCATTGCGCTTTCCTTGGCTTTTTCCTTCTTGGTGAACGACTCGGTTTCTTCCATGCCGCGACGCAGGTACAGCGCGACCACTGCACACAGGGCGCCGATGGCGAATGGGATACGCCAGCCCCAATCGTACAGTTGCTCGGTGGTGAGCACTTGTTGCAGCACGATCAGCACCGCCAGGGCTATGAGCTGGCCGGAGATCAGGGTCACGTACTGGAAGCTGGAGAAGAAACCGCGACGCTCCTTGGTCGCCATTTCACTCAGGTAAGTGGCCGAGGTGCCATATTCGCCACCCACCGACAAGCCTTGCAGCAGACGGGCGAACACCAGCAGGATCGGTGCGCCGACGCCGATGGTTTCATAACCCGGGCTCAGGGCGATGATCAGCGAGCCGAAGCACATCAGCAGCACCGAGGCCATCAACGCGGCCTTGCGACCGGCGCGGTCGGCATACAGGCCCATCAGCCAGCCGCCGATCGGGCGCATCAGGAAGCCCACGGCGAAGATCGCAGCGGTGTTGAGCAGTTGGGCGGTGGTGTCGCCTTTCGGGAAGAAGGCTTTGGCGAAGTACAGCGAGAACGCCGCGTAGACGTACCAGTCGTACCACTCGACCATGTTGCCGACCGATCCGCTGAAGATCGATTTGATGCGGCTGGTGGTGGTGCGTTCTTTCGCCGGCGCGGCCGCCGACCCCAGAGGCAAAGTATTGGAGTTATCCATTGAAGGAACCTTCAGATAGTTGTTTTTATGGAGCGTGCCTGAGCACAGCCTGACTGGGGCTATAGCAGGAGCTGTGCCAGGTGGGGGAAGGCCCGATCTAGAAGGGTTTGCAGCTTTTTTTGAGCGGAAAGCCGCCGATGGTTCTGGGGTGGGTGAGCGGAAATCCGCTTATGGCGTGCCTACGATGGCGTCTTTGAAAACACCACAAAGAACGCCCTAGAGAAACATCTCGCGCACCAACCCATGCCGCTGCATTTTCTCGTTGAAGGTGCGCCGGGGCAGTTGCAGCTCGGCCAGTACTGCCTTGATATCGCCTTTGTGTCGGGTCAGTGCGGCTTTCAGGCAGTGGGCCTCGAAGGCTTCCTGTTGCGCCGCCAATGATTGCCCGGCCTCGATGCCTTCGGGCTCCGGTTCGCCCAGCCCCAGCACCTGGCGTTCGGCGACGTTGGCCAGTTCGCGTACGTTGCCCGGCCAGTCATGGCTGAGCAGGCGCCCCAGTTGCGCGCCACTCAGCGGTTCAACGCTGCGGCCCAGGCGTTCGGCGGCGCTTTGCGCAAAGTGATCGAACAGTAGCGGTATATCTTCACGGCGCTCGCGCAAGGGCGGCAGGCGCAGTTGTGCGACGTTCAGCCGATAGGCCAGGTCTTCGCGAAAACGTCCGGCGCGGGCTTCTTCCAACAGGTCCGGTTTGGTCGCAGCGATGATGCGCAGATCGACGTGGATGCTCTGATTGGAGCCCAGTCGCTCCAACTTCTGCTCCTGCAACACCCGCAGCAATTTGACTTGCTGGGCCAGGGGCATGCTTTCGATTTCATCCAGAAACAGCGTGCCGCCGTGGGCGTATTCCAGCTTGCCGATACGCTTGCCCTGAGCGCCGGTAAACGCGCCGCTCTCGTGGCCGAACAGCTCGGCTTCAAACAGCTGCTCGGGGATTGCCGCGCAATTGAGCGCGACAAAGGCTTTCTTCGCCCGCGGGCCGAAGTCGTGCAGGCAGCGGGCGACCAGTTCCTTGCCGCTGCCGGTCTCGCCGCGGATCAGCACATTGACCGGCAACGTCGCCAGGTCGAGCACCTGGCGGCGCAGGTTCTGCATGCTGCGGGACACGCCCAACAGGCTGTTTTCCAGTTGTGTCCGATGATCGGCTTGTTGATGCAGGCGGCGGTTTTCCAGGATCAGCCCACGTTTATCGAGGGCGCGACGCAGGCTGTTGAGCAGGGCTTCGGGGCTGAAGGGTTTTTCCAGGAAGTCGTAGGCCCCGTCGCGCATGGCCTCGACGGCCATCGGCACATCGCCATGGCCGGTCAGCAGGATCACCGGTAAGTCGGCGTCGCGCCGCCGCACTTCGGCCAGCAGTTCCAGGCCGCTGAGGCCGGGCATACGCACGTCGCTCAACACCACCCCGGGAAAGTCCTTGGGCAGTTGCGCCAGGCAGGCCTCGGCGCGACTGAACAACTGCACGTCAAATCCCGACAGGCTCAACCATTGCTCAACGGCTGTGCGAATGCTGGCTTCGTCATCGACCACAATCACCGCATTCAACATAGCTCCGGCGTCTCCAGCGCGATAGGCAGGGTCAGGGTAAACACCGCGCCGTCGCCACGGTTAGCGACGCACAGGCGTCCACCCAGTTCATGCACGATAGCGTAGGACACCGCCAGCCCCAAGCCGAGTCCATCACCCACGGGCTTGGTGGTGAAGAACGGGTCGAACACGCTGTTCAGGTGTTCTTCGGCGATGCCGCCGCCGCTGTCGCTGACGGTCAGTTGCCACAGTTGCTCATCGGCGTGCAGGCGGATTTCCAGGCGTTTGCGCGGCTTGTTGGCCATGGCGTCGAGGGCATTGCGCAACAGGTTGATCAGTACCTGTTCCAGGCGGATCGCGTCGCCACGGACCCAGGCGGGGCGGGTCAGGTCCAGCACGGTGCCGATGCCTTCATCGCGCAGGCGTGCGTCGAGCAGTTGCAGGGCCTGGTCGACCACACTGGCCAAGTCCAGGCGCTCGCGCAGGCCGCTGGGGCTTTTGCGGGCGAAGGTCTTGAGGTGGCCGGTCAGCGCGGCCATGCGGGTGAGCATGTCGTCCAGTGGTGTGAGCGCCTTGTAGGCATCTTCCACGCGGCCATGGTCGAGCAGCAGGCGCAGGGTCGCCAATTGCATGCGCTGTGCGGTCAGCGGCTGGTTGATTTCATGGGCGAGGGCGGCAGACATCTGCCCCAGCGCCGCCAGCTTGGCCGATTGCACCAAACCATCCTGGGCCGTGCGCAGGGCCTGGGTGCGCTCCTCGACAAGCTGTTCGAGCTCTTCGCGGCTGCGCTGACGCATGCGGGCCAGGCGCCAGCGCTGGGTCAGGAACAGCACCAGGAACACCAGCGCCAGCCACGAACCGGCGGCGGCGAGGCCGGCGTTGCGTTGGTCTTCGAAGGCGAACTGGGGTTTGCGCAGCAGGTGCAAGGTCCAGCCTTCGCCCTTCAGCGGCAGGGATTCCCAGAGGTACCGGGCGTTGCCGTCGGGGCCGTTGACGCGCATCAGGTGGCTGTTTTCGTCGAAACGCTGCAGGGTCTGGGTCTCCAGCGATTGCAGCTGTTTCTTGTCGTACTGGCGGGTGGCCGTGAGTTCGGCGAGGTCGCTGGCCGACAGCGGGCGCAGGTTGCGATAACGCCAGCCCGGCTGGTTGGCAATAAACACAATGCCGCGCGCATCGCTGACCAGCAGCAGGTCGTTGCCCTGGGCCCATTCGCGCTCGAGTTCGGGGAACTCCAGTTTGACCACCATCGCGCCGAGGAACTGTTCGTGTTCATCGAGCACCGCGCTGGATAGGAAATACCCCGGCACGCCGGTGGTCACCCCGACCGCATAAAAGCGCCCGGTGCCCTGGCTCAGGGTCTGCCTGAAATATGGCCGGAACGCATAATTGTTCCCGACGTAACTGCTCGGCAGCTTCCAGTTGCTCGCGGCCACGGCCAGGCCGGTGCGGTCCATCAGTTCCAATGTGGAGGACTGCGCGGCGCCGTTGATACGTTCCAGTTTACGGTTGAGCAGGTCCTGGGTCGCGGCATCCAGCGGGCCTTTCAACGCGCTGATCATTTCCGAATCCAGTGCCAGCACGGCGGGCAGGGCGCGGTAGCGTTCGATCAGGGTGTGCAGCGAGTTGGCATACAGCGCTAATTGCTGATTGGCACGGGCGGCATCGTCCACCAGGGCCTGGCGTTCAGCGTGGCGGGTGGCCAAGGCAGCGGCTAGCACCGCACCGGCGATGATCAACAGGGAGTAGAAGGTCAGGCGCAGGGGGCGAGGGATCGCGATCATACGGAGATGAACAGCTGCAATTAGGGGGGAGCACCATAGCATGCGCAATAAAAAAGGCGACTGGGCTGTGTAGCCGCAGTCGCCTTTATCGGTGCGAAGAAGCGTTTACTGCACTTCTACCGCCAGGCTTTCACTGATCTTTTTCTGCCAGATGGCAGGACCGGTGATGTGGACGGATTCGCCTTTGCTGTCCACCGCAACGGTGACCGGCATGTCTTTCACTTCGAACTCGTAGATCGCTTCCATGCCCAGTTCGGCGAAAGCCACCACGCGCGATTTCTTGATGGCTTGCGCCACCAGGTAAGCAGCACCGCCTACGGCCATCAGGTACACGGCCTTGTAGTCCTTGATCGCTTCGATGGCGGTCGGGCCGCGCTCGGATTTGCCGATCATGCCCAGCAGGCCGGTCTGTTCGAGGATCTGACGGGTGAACTTGTCCATCCGCGTCGCGGTGGTCGGGCCGGCAGGGCCAACCACTTCGTCGCGCACCGGATCAACCGGGCCGACGTAGTAGATGAAGCGACCCTTGAGGTCCACTGGCAGGGTTTCGCCCCTGTTCAGCATCTCGACCATGCGCTTGTGCGCCGCGTCGCGACCAGTCAGCATCTTGCCGTTGAGCAACACGGTTTCGCCCGGCTTCCAGCTCTGCACGTCTTCCGGGGTCAGGGTGTCGAGGTTGACACGACGGGCCGACGGGCCGGCTTCCCAGACGATTTCCGGGTAGGCGTCCAGCGGTGGCGCTTCCAGCGATGCCGGGCCCGAACCGTCGAGCACGAAGTGCGCGTGACGGGTGGCGGCGCAGTTGGGGATCATGCACACCGGCAGGGAGGCGGCGTGGGTCGGGTAATCCATGATCTTCACGTCGAGCACGGTGGTCAGGCCACCCAGGCCCTGGGCGCCGATGCCCAGTTGGTTGACCTTCTCGAACAGCTCCAGGCGCATCTCTTCGATACGGTTGGAAGGGCCACGCTTTTTCAGCTCGTGGATGTCGATGGATTCCATCAACACTTCCTTGGCCATCACGGCGGCTTTCTCGGCGGTGCCGCCGATGCCGATGCCGAGCATGCCCGGTGGGCACCAGCCGGCGCCCATGGTCGGAACGGTCTTGAGCACCCAGTCGACGATCGAGTCGGACGGGTTGAGCATGGCCATTTTCGACTTGTTCTCGGAACCACCGCCCTTGGCGGCCACGTCCACTTCCACGGTGTTACCCGGGACGATGGAGTAGTGGATCACCGCCGGGGTGTTGTCCTTGGTGTTTTTACGCGCGCCCGCCGGGTCGGCGAGGATCGAAGCACGCAGGACGTTTTCCGGCAGGTTGTAGGCGCGACGCACGCCTTCGTTGATCATGTCGTCCAGGCCCATGGTGGCGCCGTCCCAGCGCACGTCCATGCCCACGCGCACGAACACGGTGACGATACCGGTGTCCTGGCAGATCGGGCGGTGGCCGGTGGCACACATGCGCGAGTTGATCAGGATCTGGGCGATGGAGTCACGGGCAGCCGGCGATTCTTCGCGCAGGTAGGCTTCGTGCATTGCCTGGATGAAGTCAACGGGGTGGTAGTAGGAAATGAATTGCAGGGCGTCGGCAACGCTCTGAATCAGGTCGTCTTGCTTGATCACGGTCATGAGTCGCGCTCCTCTATAAGGGAACATTCAATAAAGGTGGCTTCAGTGGGGTGTATCGGTCGGCTGAAACCACCTTTCCAAGGCACGCCGAGTGATGCTGGCGCGACGCTAAAAAGGCGCGGCAGTATAACCCGGCACGGTGGCCGATACACCCGACTATGGTCAAACTCTGCCGGGCGTGATTCCCTGTGTAGGCTTTTTTGATCCGAGACCTTGTATGCCTGAACTGTACGTCGGCGAACGCCACTGGTCGGTCTCCACCGGCAGCAACCTGTTGGATGCCCTGAACCAGGCCGGCGTTGCCGTGCCCTACAGTTGCCGCGCCGGCAGTTGCCATGCGTGCCTGGTGCGTTGCCGGGGCGAGGTCGAGGATCAGCAGCCCGACGCCCTCAGCCCGACGCAACGCGAGAACGGCTGGCGCCTGGCCTGCCAGTGCCGGGTGACGGCGGACCTGCACGTCGAAGCGTTTGACCCGAGCCGTGACGGCGTGCCGGCCGCGGTGGTCGGCGTGGAGTGGTTGAGCACGCATGTGCTGCGCCTGCGCCTGCAACCGGAGCGCGGCCTGCGCTACCGGGCCGGGCAGCATCTGGTGTTGTGGGCGGGGCCGGTGGCGCGCCCGTATTCCTTGGCCAGCCTGCCCGAGGAAGATCCGTTCCTGGAGTTTCATCTCGACTGCCGTCAGCCCGGCGCGTTCAGCGATGCCGCTCGACAGTTGCGCGTCGGTGACCGTCTGCGCCTGGGCGAACTGCGCGGCGGCGCTTTGCAGTACGACCCCGACTGGCAAACCCGGCCGCTGTGGCTGTTGGCGTCCGGCACCGGCCTGGGCCCGTTGTGGGGCGTGTTGCGTGAGGCGTTGCGCCAGGACCACCAAGGCGCGATCCGCTTGATTCACCTGGCCCACGATGCCAGCGGTCACTACTTGGCCGAGCCCCTGGCAGCGCTGGCCGAGCGCCATCCGAACCTGACGGTGGAGCTGTGGACGGCGGCGCAGTTGACCCCGGCCTTGGCGCAACTGCGGCTGGTTTCCCGGCAAACACTGGCCTTGCTCTGCGGGCATCCGGCCAGCGTCGAGGCGTTCTCCAAGCGCCTGTTCCTGGCGGGGCTGCCGCGCAATCAACTGTTGGCTGATGTGTTCCTGTCCAGGTCGATCAGCGGGTGCTGATGACGTTTCCACAGGCAAGCCCATTACCGTGAGCCGCAAAGCAAAAAGCCCCGCCATTCACAGGGCGGGGCTTTGTTTTTTCAGCAGATCACTCAGACCATTGGGTCGCCAACGTGCAGGATCTTCATGCCGTTGGTGCCGCCGATGGTGTGGTAGCTGTCGCCCTTGGTCAGGATGACCCAGTCGCCTTTCTCCACCACGCCACGCTTGAGCAGTTCGTCGATGGCAGCCTGGCTGACTTGCTCAGGCGGCAACGACGCCGGGTCGAACGGTACGGTGTAGACACCACGGAACAACGCCGCGCGGGCCTGGGTTTCGCGGTGCGGGGAGAACGCGTAGATCGGTATCGAGGAACGGATACGCGACATGATCAACGGCGTGTAGCCACTTTCGGTCAGGGCGATGATCGCTTTGACGCCAGGGAAGTGGTTGGCGGTGTACATGGCGGCCAGGGCGATGCTCTGGTCGCAGCTTTCGAACACTTTGCCGATGCGGTGGCTGGAGGTCTTGCTGGTCGGGTGCTTTTCGGCACCGATGCAGATACGCGCCATGGCCTGGACGGCTTCCAGCGGGTACGGGCCAGCGGCACTTTCAGCCGAGAGCATCACGGCGTCGGTATAGTCGAGCACGGCGTTGGCCACGTCGGACACTTCGGCGCGGGTCGGCATCGGGTTCTGGATCATCGACTCCATCATCTGGGTCGCCACGATCACTGCTTTATTGTGGCGGCGTGCGTGCAGGATGATTTTTTTCTGGATACCGATCAGCTCGGCATCACCGATTTCCACGCCCAGGTCGCCACGGGCAACCATCACCGCGTCGGACGCTTTGATCAGGCCGTCGAGGGTTTCGTCATCGGCCACGGCTTCGGCGCGTTCGATCTTCGCCACCAGCCAGGCAGTACCACCGGCTTCGTCGCGCAGTTTGCGCGCGTATTCCATGTCGGCAGCGTCGCGTGGGAAGGACACCGCGAGGTAGTCCACTTCCATTTCGGCGGCGAGCTTGATGTCGGCCTTGTCTTTTTCAGTCAGGGCTGGCGCCGTCAGGCCACCACCGCGACGGTTGATGCCTTTGTGATCCGACAGCGGGCCGCCGATGAGCACGGTGCAGTTCAGTTCGGTGACGCTGGCGGTGTCGACTCGCATGACCACGCGGCCGTCGTCCAGCAGCAGTTCGTCGCCGACGCCGCAATCCTTGACCAGGTCCGGGTAGTCGATACCCACGACGTGCTGGTTGCCGTCGGTCAGCGGGTGGCTGGTGGAGAAGGTGAACGTGTCACCGATCTTCAGCTCGATCCGTTTGTCGGTGAATCTGGCGATGCGGATTTTCGGGCCTTGCAGGTCACCCAGCAATGCGACGAAGCGGCCGTGTTTGGCGGCCAGGTCACGCACCAGCTTGGCGCGAGCCTTGTGCTCGTCCGGGGTGCCGTGGGAGAAGTTCAGACGGGCAACGTCCAAACCAGCCAGAATCAGCTGTTCGAGGACTTCCGGCGAGTTACTGGCCGGGCCAAGGGTGGCGACGATTTTGGTACGACGGACGGACATGCACAGACTCCTGAGTTCAAGCGCTGAGGAAGGCTACTATGCTCTTTGGTTGTAGTCATTGTTCGTTTGCACTACTTATCGGCGATTCGCTTTTCGCTCCGGTTGAATAGCTGAACAACCTTGAAGATTTTTGACGAGGGGTCGATACACTGCACAAGACAGGAGAACCCTCATGCGAATTTTGCTCATTGCTGCCCTGGCCGTCAGTGTTGTCGGCTGTACCCGCTGGTCGATGGACCACCATTTGAACAACGCCTACCGTGCGTATGGGGTTGGTGACTGCGAGCGCGTGACCCTGGAATTGTCCCAGGTCGACCGGGAAAGTCGCACCCGGCGCTATGTGCAGCCGGAGGTCTCGATGTTGCGCGGGCAGTGTTTGGAGCGACAGAAGCTGTTCGTCGACGCGGTGCAAACCTATCAGTTCATCATCAACCAGTACCCGTCCAGCGAGTACGCCTACCGGGCCCGTGCGCGTCTCGACACCCTGCAACAACTGGGGCACTACTCCGGCGCGAGCGTTGCGCAGCCACGTCCGGCGTCGTTGTGATGGTATTTGTCGTTGCGTAGCTGGCCCGTTGCCAGTCTTAGGCTATTCTTTGAATGTCCGTTTGTACAAGTTTGTGTCCAAACGGATGGAACACTTGGGATTGGCAGGCTGTAGAGTGGCAAAGCGCTAGCTGTTGTCGCACCGATCTCCAGGGAGAGCGGGGTGTTTAGCCCGTTCCGAATCACTGGCGTGGCCAGAGTTATGGCCAATGGATGGCGATATCATCATGTTTACCGACCGACGAATTGAGCGGCATCAATTGTCTTGTTTCCTGCAAGTGTTCAACCGGCTTACGGATAAGCCCATTGGTTACTTGGGTAACGTATCCGCAGAAGGACTGATGTTGATCAGTCAATTGCCGATGATGGTCGACGTGGCGTTCGAGCTGCGCTTGAAGATTCCCACGGTCGACGGTGATTTCCAGGCAGTTGATTTCACGGCGACCTGTTTATGGAGTCACGAGGACATCAATCCCCAGCATTACGACTCGGGTTTCAGCGTGGCTGAGGCGCCTGCCGAATACGGCCAACTGATCAATGCCTTGCTGCAGTATTTCAGCTTTGACCCCTTACAGGCGTCCGCTTAGACATAGCGTGCAGTCGCCCCGGCTTGGGTGTGGCGACCCAAGCCGGGGTGTGCGCTGTTTTCACAGAACGCCGGCTTTTTTCCAGCCCAGGTAACGTGTCACCAGGGCGGCGCCCAACTCCGAGGGGCGCGTATCCAGTACCGACAACCCATGGGCGTTCAGGCGGTCATGCAGTTCGTCGCGTTGATTGAGGTAGTCGACGGTGCCGCTGTAGGCCAGCGCTTCGGGCAGGGTTTGCACCGGCGAAAGGCGCAGTTGGTCGAGTACTTCTTCGCGCAGGCTGGCGACCAGTACCCGGTGTTGCCGGCTGATGCGTTTGACCGCGGTCAGCAGTGCCTCATCGTCCTCATCCCGCAGGTTACTCACCACGATCACCAGCGCCCGGCGTTTCTGCCGAGCCAGCAACTGGTTGGCCGCGGCTTCGTAGTCGGCCGCGCGTCGCGTGGTGTCGAGGTCGTAGACGGTGTTGAGCAACAGATTCAACTGCCCGGTGCCCTTGACGGGCGCCAGGTAGCGCGGCTGGTCGCAGGCAAAGGTGCATAGGCCGACGGCATCGCCCTGGCGCAAGGCAACATAACTGAGCAGCAGGCAGGCATTGAGCGCGTGATCGAAGTGGGACAGCTCTGCGTCCTGGCTGCGCATGCGTCGACCACAATCGAGCATGAACACGATCTGCTGGTCGCGTTCGTCCTGGTATTCCCGGGCGATCGGCGTGCGTTGGCGTGCGGTGGCTTTCCAGTCGATCTGCCGCAGGCTGTCGCCCTCGCGAAACTCGCGCAGTTGATGAAACTCCAGCCCCAACCCCCGGCGCTGGCGTTGACGCACGCCCAACTGGCTCAGCCAGTTATCTACACCCAAGAGCTGCGCGCCATACAGGCGGGCGAAATCCGGATAGACCCGGGTGGCATCGCTGACCTCAATAAAGCGCCGTGCGGACCACAACCCCAAGGGGCTGGGCAGGTGCAGCTCGCAGCGACTGAAACTGAAGTGCCCACGCCGCAGGGGGCGCAGCCGATAGCCCAGCTCGCTGCGTTCGCCGGGGCGCAGTTCGATCGACTGCGGCATGTGTTCCAGGCTCAGGCCGTCGGGGACGTGATCGAACACCTGCACCGTCAGCGGTTGTGGGTAATCGTGTTCAAGCGTCAGGCGTACTTCGCCCCAGCGCCCCAATGCCAGGCTGCCGGGCATCTGCCGTTGTATTCGCGCGGACGGACGACGGCGCAGGCGCATCGCGTCCAATAGCGCCAGCAACAACAGCGCCAGCAGCAGACCCCAGGCCACCGAATGCAGGCTGTCGGGCACCGGGAGCTGCAACGCCTGTGCGGCGCCCAGCAATATATTCAGGCCCAGCAGCACGCCGAGCCAGATCAACAGCAGACGGGTCGGCTTCATGGATGGGTCATTGCCGAGGTGCCGAAATCTGGTCCAGCAGTTGCTGGAGGACCTGGTCCACTTCCAGTCCGTCGATATCCAGCTCGGGGGCGATGCGAACGCGATGACGCAGCACCGCCAGGGCGCAGCCCTTGATGTCGTCCGGGGTGACGAACTCGCCCCCGCGCAGCAAGGCGCGGGCACGGGCGCCGCGCACCAGGGCAATGGATGCGCGTGGGCCGGCACCGATGGTCAGCCCCGGCCAACTGCGGGTGGCCCGTGCCAGGCGCACGGCGTAGTCGAGCACTTGCTCATCCAGCGCCAGTTCGCTGGCGATCTGTTGCAGTTGCAACACGTCCTCGGCTTGCAGCACGGTGCGCAGGGGTTGTACGTCGAGCATGTCGGCCCGGGATGAGCGCGTGACTTCGCGCACCATCTCCAGCTCTTGTTGGGAGTCGGGGTAGTCCATCCGCACCTTGAGCATGAAACGGTCCAGTTCGGCCTCGGGCAGCGGGTAGGTGCCTTCCTGCTCGATGGGGTTCTGGGTGGCCAGCACCATGAACGGTTGGCCGATGGGCAGCGCTTCGCCCTCAAGGGTCACTTGGCGCTCCTGCATGGCCTCGAGCAAGGCGGCCTGGGTCTTGGCCGGCGCGCGGTTGATCTCGTCGGCCAGCAACAGGTGGGTAAACAACGGCCCCTTGCGCAGCTTGAACTGCTCGGTGTGCAGGTCGTACACGGCGTGCCCGGTGACATCGCTGGGCATCAGGTCCGGCGTGAACTGGATGCGCGCGAAGTCGCCGCCGAAGCAACGGGCCAGGGCCCGAACCAACAAGGTCTTGCCCAGGCCGGGTACGCCTTCAAGCAGCACGTGGCCGCCGGCGATCAAGGCGGTGAGGACGTCGTCGATTACCTGGTCCTGGCCAATCACCGCCTTGCGCAGCTCAACGCGCAACGCCTGGGCTTGGCGGCTGGCGTGTTGCAGGGTTTCGGTGGTCAGGGCAGTGGGTGTTGGAAATTCGCTGATGATTTCCGGAGCCTTATTCATTGTTACATTGGTTGTATTATCCATAAATCAGATACTTACCTAATCTAACTATTGTTGGGTTTTTATGGGCCGGATGAATGGAATCAGGTCGATATGCACAACTTTCATTCCATGATAGTCCCCGACTTTTGGCGCTCGACAGACGACGCGTGGGCCATAATGACCCGCTTCGGTTTGGAGGGATGCCTCCAGGCGCCAGTGGCACTGCCTTCCGGATCATCCCCTGATGCCTAGGGCAATGGAAGTGTGGCCGCTCAAGAGAAGACACTACAGACTGGCTATGCTTTGTAAACCTCAATAAGACGCTCTCTCGCCTCTTCGGCTGCAACGGGCAGCTCGTTATAGGGCGGCAGGAGAGCCACTTTTTCAACAGCGTTGGGCAAAATCAGCCGCTCTCGAGTAATAAGCTGGCTTGTTTAGCCGCCAAGTTTAATATCAGAATATTCATCTGGTTTCATTTGTTGATCGTCTGGGCTATCGCCTTAATGCTCCAACACGACATCGTGCACTGGAGCAAAAATAATGAAAAAACACCAATCGGCACTTCAACTCAATACCTTGGCCGTGGCGCTGGCATTTGCCTTGCCGGCCATGAGCTATGCCAGCGATCAGTCCGATTCCAAGGGGTTTGTCGCGGACAGCAGTTTAAATATTCTGAATCGCAACATGTTCTGGAACCAGAACGGCAGCGGCACCCACACCCGTGACTGGAGTCAAGCGCTGATGGCGACCTTCAGCTCGGGCTTCACCCAAGGCACCATCGGCGTCGGCATTGATGCGTTTGCCGACCTGGCGTTGCGCATCGACGGGAGCACCGACCGTGCCGGAGGCCCGAACATTCCATCCGATGCCAATGGCCATCCGGATCACGGCCTCGCGAAGGCCGGCGGTGACGTCAAGTTCCGTGTTTCCAATACCACGCTCAAGGTCGGCGACTTGCAGCCCACGTCGCCGGTGTTTGCCACCGCTGATAACTACCTGATGCCACAGACGGCATCGGGCTTCCAGATCGACAGTCATGAAATCACGGGCCTGAACCTGGAGGCCGGTCATTACACCGCCGGTACCGGTAACACCACCACGTCGCGCAGCGGCGACATTCTCGCCAGCTATGCGGGTGTGGAAGCGGCGTCGGCCAGCTTCGCGGGTGGCAAGTACCAGTTCAGTAAGGAATTCACCGCGTCGCTGTACGGAGCGCGCCTGGAAGACGTTTGGAACCAGTACTACGTCAACTTGAACCTTGTTCATCCATTGGCCGTTGACCAATCCGTCGCACTGGATTTCAACCTCTATCGCACACTGGACGACGGCAGCGCCAAGGCCGGTACCATCGACACCACTGCAGCCTCGCTGGCGGCTGCCTACACCCTGGGCGCGCACACCTTCACACTGGCCGAACAGAAGATCCATGGTGACGAGCCGTTCGACTATGTCGGCTTTGGGGAGACCAACGCTGGTGTCGGTGCCGGCCGCTACGGTAACTCGATCAACCTCGCTGATTCGGTGCAGTACTCCGACTTCAACGGCCCGGGCGAGAAGTCCTGGCAGATGCGCTATGACTTGGACATGAGTTCCTTTGGCGTCCCAGGCCTGAGCTTCATGGCTCGTCATATTCGCGGTTCTGGCATCGACGGTACGCATACTGCCAGTAACTCGGCCTACGCCGGGGCCTATGGCGCCAACGACCAGGAACACGAAACCGACGCCGAAGTGAAATACGTCGTACAGAGTGGCCCGGCCAAGAAACTGACTGTTCACCTGCGGGAGGCCTGGCACGATGGCGATGCTTCTACCGGGGGGCATTTGGTGCAGACGCGTCTGATTACTGAGTACCCGTTGAATATCTTCTAAACAGGCGGGCTTACTTGTCGCTTTAGTTAACGTGTTTGGATTCAACGACGAAACTCGACCGACAGTCTTGCCGCACAAATGCGATATAACCAAACACGGCCTTTGAGGTCTGCCGGGGTTTGTGCGTCCAGAGACTCGGCCGGGGCAATCAGGCGACGGATCAGGCACTCCAGGTTGGTTCTCACTCTGGGTGTGGATCTCACGAGGCGCTGAACCTCAGAGTCGAGGCGCAGCGCCCTCTTGCTGGCGTTGTACCACGCACCTTCGTCACAGAACGCGGGGTCATAGTGCATTCCTGAGCGTTTGCAGGCACGCCACCTGGCGGCTGAAATCGGCGCTGGAAAGCCGTTTTGCCGCAAGTGGGCCAAGGGCCTGGCTGATCACGTGAGAGGGTTGGCGCGTCAGGTGTTCAAGCACCTGCCACTGGTCTGCGGTGTTTAGGTGTTCAAAGCCAGGGTGGCGCCGCCTTGCGGCGCGCAGGATATCGCGCTGCAAGGCGTGCAACAGGGTGCCCTGGCCGCTGCGGCGCAGCAGGAAGTCGGCGCTGGCCTGCAAGTGTTCCTGCAGTTGTCGGCGAGCTCTGGGCGCTGGCGCGTGGATCGGGCCTTGGCGCATGCCGGCCTGCCAGAGCGCCAGGGCGATCAGCGCGGCGAGCGCCACCAGCGCCTGGGGGAAATAGCGCATCAACAAGGTGAACAGGTCGTCCACGTCGCTGTTGAACAGCAGGGTCACGTCGGTGCCCTGGTTGAGGTACCACAGCAGCCAGGCGTTATCGTGTTGGCCGATTCCCGGGGTTTTCCATAAGTCGCTGTCGGTGACGACTGTCACACGGCCTTGGCCGAGATTGAGTTGCATCAGGTGGCTGGACCTGGCGCTGTTGGCGGAAAACTGGGCCAGGTGCTTGGGGTCGGTGAGATTGAAGTCGGTATCGAAGCTGAAATACGCCGGGGCGGTTTTATTGTCGACATAGAGCTTGGTCAGGTCCGGTTTTTTCTGTTTGCGTGCCGGAGCGGGTTGCTCGGATTCGTCGCTCAAGGTCTGCTGGATATGCAGGCTGTCGAGCAGCAGGTCGCCGCTTTTAGCGGTTTCTTCATCCCACAGCGCTTCGGCCACCACCAGCAGGTGGCCACCGGACTTTGCCCAGTTCAGCAGTTGATCCACCTGGCGCGGGGTCATGTTGTCGCGTTCGCCCAGCAGCAACAGGCTGCGGCCATTGGGGGGCAGATCGGAGAGCCGTTCAAGGCCGCTGGCACGTTCCACCGCCAGGCCTTGCTGGCGCAGAAAGTGTTCGGCCGCCAGGTAGGGATTGCCCAATGCTTCGGGTGAAGGGCCGCGATCCACCACTTCGTCATAAGGAATTGCCTTGTGCCACACATACAGGCCGCCCGCCCCCAGCAGGCAAGCAAGCAGCAACCCCACCCACAGCAATGGCCGCTTCATCGGGCGACTCCCGAGCTGAACAGGGTGCGCCAATCGTTGCACAACTGCTGCTGTACCACCGCGGGCGGAAGGCGGTGCCCGTAGGCGAGGTTTTGCCAGTGCCGGGTCAATTCGTCGCTGAATGCCAGCAATTGTGGTTGTTGCAAGCGTTGAACGCGTTCCAGGACCTGGCCTTCGGTGTCGGCGGTTTTCAGTGGCAGGTTGAAGTCGTGCAGTAACCGGCTGAGCAGCCCGCGATACAACAGGCCCAGGGCTTCCCTGGGGTGGTTGGGCCATAGTCGCTCGGCGGCGCTGGCAATGTCATCGGGCAGGGTTTCGGCGCCCAGCTCCAGGCCGAACAGTTGGGTGGGTGTCGGTTTGGCGAGCTTGGGTTGGCGTGGCCCGCGCCGGCTGACAAAGGTGCGCAGCCACTCGCGATAACGCCAGGCGAGCAACGCCACGCCGCCCGCCAACAGACTCCACAGCAGCACCTCCAGGCCTTGGGCGAGGTGCTTGAAGGCGTCGCTGTTGAAGTTGTCCAGTAGCGCTTGCAGCCAGGCCGGTAGTTTGCCGTCACCGCGTGCCTGGGGCTTGGTGTTGGGTTTTTCGTCAGCAAAGCGATAGCGCGTGACGGTTTCCGGATTTTTGAACGGAGGCTTGTCCAGCAGCGTCTTGATCGATTGGCTGGCGGATTGGGGGGTGACTTGCCGGGTGGGGGGCGAGTCATCGGCCATCGCGGGTCGGCCCAGCGGCAGCAGCATCAGCCCGATCACTAGCAGTAGCAACGGGGCCGCGCTGCTCAGGCGCTGGCGCAGGCGGCGAAAAACCAGCTCAAGGTCCCACGCTTCCAGCACGGTGCGACGGTTGAGGTAGAGGCTGAAGCCACAGGCGACGTAGATCGGTTCCCAGAACACCAGGACCAGCGCGTAGAAAGCGTTGCTCAGGTGTTCCAGCCACAACCCCTCCGGGCCGGTTGCCAGGGCCAGCCGTTGCCAGTCCCAATCCAGTTCAACCTGCTGGGGGATGAACAGATAGAACAGCGCCATGCAGCCGAACCACAGGCCGATTTCCAGGTGTACACCGAGCGTGGTCAACCAGCGCGCTGCGCCGGCGTTGTGTTGCTGCAGCACGCCCAGGCGTTTTTGGCGTGCCTGACCATCCAGGCCCTCGAGTTGACTGACCGGCATCAAAAAGCTGCGGCTCAGGCTCAGTCGCCGCCAGGTCAGGCTGGCCAGGAGTTGGCCCTTGAGCAGGCGCGGCCAGTGACGCACGGCCTGTTTCAGGCTGGGCGTCTCGCCAAACAGGGCCTTGGACAGAATATACAGGGGCAGCCGGTCGAAGGCCGGCTTCAACCACCAGAACACAAACAAGGCCGTGGACGGGTATTGCCACAACAGAACGCTAAGCGCGATGAATATCGGCAGGCTCACCAGCGCCCAACTGGCCATCAGCAGCAGTCGGTGTTCCTGGGCCATTAACACGCCCAGATCCATGGCTTCCCATGATGTTCGCGGGCGAATCACTACGCTGGCATCACTCAGGCGCATGGCGAGTCCGTCCGGCAAGGGTCAGGTAGGCGGCCACCAGTAGCCAGAGCCCCGCGCCCACCAGGTATTTGACCCAAGGCGCGATCGCGGTGGTGGAAGACCAGTAGGCTTCGATAAATGCTGCGATCAGCAGGAACAGCATGACGCCGCAGAGCATCTGCACGCTTTTACGTGCCGCCAGCCGCAGGGATTCACCGCGTGTCAGGTGCCCCGGAGCGATCAACGCCCAGCCCAACTGCAAGCCTGCCGCGCCAGCCAGGGCAATTGCGCTGAGTTCGAAGGCACCGTGGCCGATGACAAACGACCAGAAGGTCTGGCCGTAGCCGATTTCAGTGAGGTGCCCGGAGATCGCACCGATGATCAGGCCGTTAAATATCAGAAAGAACACGCTGCCCAGGCCGAACAGCAAGCCCGCGGCAAAGGTCTGGAAGGCGATGCCGATGTTGTGCATCACGTAGTAGCCGAACATCATCCAGTCTTCACTGGATGCACGTTCGGCGACGCGGCCCAGGCGACTGGCGTCCGGGTCGTACATGCTATGCATCTCGGCCACCTGCTGGGGGCTGACGACGCTGTAGATCAGTTCGGGAAACAGGTACACCAGCAGTGCAATACCCACCAGGCTGCCGAAGAACAGCAGGCTGGCGATCAGCACGAAGCGCCACTGTTCACGCACCAGCCGGGGGAAACCGGCCAGCAGGAAAGCCAATACGTTCGCACCCAATTGGCTGCGGTGGCGATACAGTTGTTGGTGGCCGCGCAGGGCCAGTTGTTGCAGCGGGTCCACCAGGTAACTGCTGTAGCCGCGCTCCTGGGCCATGGCCAGGTGCTGGCACAGGCGTCGATACTGATGAGGGAAATCAGCCAGCTCAGCGGCCTTGGCCTTGCCTTGTTCCAACTGCGTCAGTTGTTCGGCGAACGCTTGCCATTGGGGCTGATGACGGCTTTCGAACAGGCTCTGTTTCATGTCGGCCCCAGCAAGCCACGGGCCACGCCGTTGAGCTGCTCGACAGCGCGAGCCGGGGACACCTGCAGGGGCGTGGCGAGGATCGAGGCCAGTTCCTGTACTCGCTCGGCGGACAGTTCGCCCTGGCGCTCGGCGAAATTGAGGATGGCGCGCTGTTCGCTCAGGTCCAGGGCAAATGGCAGGCGCAGGGCAGGGGCCTGCGGCACCTTGGGGCGTGCCAATGGCAGTTCACGGTAGACCACCAGCGTGCCGGCCGCCAGATCACCGAGCCGTTTGAAGTTAGGGTGCTGCAGGCAACTGATGGCGCCGAGGAAGTAGCCGAACGGCAGCATATCGACAAAGCGCAGCAGGTTGCGGATGAGTGAGGCCGACCAGCTGATGGGCGTGCCGTCATCCTGTACCACGCGCATCCCCATGACCTGCTTGCCCGGCGAGCAGCCCTGGTTGAGTACTTCAAACAGCACCATGTACCACCAACTGACCAGGAACAGCAGCAACGAGCCCAGCCCTATGCCGATGTTGCCGAGCAGGGCCAACGGAACCAGCAGGATGCCCATGAGCAACCCGCGCACGCCTAGGTCGAAGGCGAAGGCCAGTGCACGTGGCAGCAGGCCAGCCGGGCGCAAGGGCAGGTCGATGCCCTCCGGGGTCTCGATCTGGTAACGGGTATCCAATGGAGCTGATGGCATCGCGATCCTTGGCAGCGCAGAGCGGTTGGAAGACACGGATGCTAGCAGTGTCGGCGATGGAAGCAACCATTCAAGGTTTTGCTGGATGTTTATACAGTTGATCTGGCGCTGGCCTCAGGCACCTTCCAGCGCCTAGACTTTGTCGATCTTCAGCACAGGAATAGCCCGTGACCACTCTTTTCTGGTACGACTATGAAACCACCGGCATCAACCCGCGCAGCGATCGTCCCCTCCAGGTCGCCGGTATTCGCACCGATGTCGACCTCAACGAGGTTGGCCCGCCGGTCAACCTGTATTGCCAACCCAGCGACGATATCCTGCCCCATCCGGCGGCCTGTGCGATCACCGGCATCACCCCGCGCATGCTGGCGGAAAAGGGCTTGGCCGAAGCCGATTTCATGACGCGGGTGCATGCCGAACTGGCGGCCCCCGGTACCTGTGGGGTGGGTTACAACACCCTGCGGTTTGACGATGAAATGACCCGTTACAGCCTCTATCGCAATTTCTTCGACCCTTACGCGCGTGAATGGCAGGGCGGTAACAGCCGCTGGGACTTGATCGATGTGATGCGTACCGCCTACGCGCTGCGCCCGGAGGGAATCGTCTGGCCCGAGCAGGATGGGCGTGTCACCCTCAAGCTGGAGCGTTTGACCGAGGCCAACGGGATCGCCCATGGCCAGGCCCACGATGCGTTGTCCGACGTGCGCGCGACCATTGCCCTGGCCCGATTGGTCCGTGAAAAACAGCCCAGGTTGTACGACTGGCTATTCCAATTGCGCAGCAAGCAACGGGTGATGGACCAGGTGCGGCTGCTGCAACCGATGGTGCATATCTCCGGGCGTTTTTCAGCCGAGCGCCATTTCCTCGGCGTTGTACTGCCCCTGGCCTGGCACCCGCGCAATCGCAACGCGTTGATCGTCTGTGACCTGGGCCTTGATCCGCAAGGGCTGCTGGACCTCGACGCCAATACCTTGCGTCAGCGCCTCTACACCCGTCGTGATGATCTGGCCGCAGGCGAGTTACCGGTACCGCTCAAGTTGTTGCATATCAACCGCTGCCCGGTGGTGGCTCCATTGAATGTGCTGCGGGCGCAAGACCGTGAACGACTGCAATTGGATATGGACGCTTATCAGGCGCGGGCGCTGCGGCTAACTGACGCACAGGAAGTTTGGCGCGACAAGTTGGCGGAGATTTATGCCGAGGAAGATTTTGCACCGAGTTCGGACCCGGAGCACCAGCTCTATGATGGTTTTATCGGCGACCGCGATCGTCGTTTGTGCGAACAAGTCCGCGCGGCAGAGCCGGCGCAATTGGCGCGGCAGCAGTGGCCCTTTGATGATCAGCGTTTGCCGGAATTATTATTTCGCTACCGTGCGCGCAACTTTCCTGCAACCTTGAACAGCGAGGAGCAACAACGCTGGAAACTTTTCTGTCAGCAACGCTTGTCAGATGGCGAATGGGGTGCACCCAATACCTTGGAGGCATTTAAACGTGCTCGTATTGAATTGGCTGTTAGTGCCACGCCGTTTCAGCGTCAGGTGCTGGATCAATGGCAGGAGTATGCTGACTCTTTAGCCGTTCGGTTCAATCTGTAATCAGGCAATTGCAGATTATTCAGACAATAAAAAACGCCAGCAAGCTGGCGTTTTTCGTCTGTCGCGTATCAGGCAAGAGCCTGGCGAGGCTTAGCCCAGCAGGGTAGCCCAGCCTTCAACCACGTCACCGCCCCACTTGGCTTTCCACTCTTTCAGCGTCTTGTGGTTGCCACCTTTGGTTTCAATCACTTCGCCGTTGTGCGGGTTTTTGTATTGCTTGACCTTGCGGGCACGCTTGGTGCCGGTAGTTTTCACTGCGCCGCGCGGTGCTTTAACTTTAGACTCTGGATCCAGCAGCGCGATGATGTCACGCAGGGATTTGGAGTATTCACCCATCAGGGTACGCAGTTTGCCTTCGAATTCCAGCTCGGTTTGCAGTTTGTCGTCTTGGGACAGATTCTTCAAACGGGCTTGCAGCTCTTTGATAGCTTCTTCGGTGGCACGGTATTCGTTGATCAGGGACATGTGGACTACCTTATGTAGAGCGCTGATTGACAGGGATAGTGGCCCAATAATAGTCAGGCTATTTCCCCAAGTAAACATTTAAGGGAACATTTATGTGAATTACTTTGAATGTTTGTGGCAAATCTATGCAAACGAGTTAATTAGTAGCGGGTATGGGCAAAGACTACCTGCTTAATTTCCGCTAACTGCCTGAGCGTGCCGATGCACATGCATATAGCGGTGGTAAAACCCTACGTTATTAAGGGGTGTGGTCAAGGCGAGGGCAGAATAAGCGTCAACGGATACTGCAGTTTTTCTGCGTAATCGCTAGAATGACCGCCTTTGCGAAGTTCTGGAGTTCCCCCCTAATGCACACTTTTCGGCTGGTGATCGCTTGCCCGGACCGGGTTGGCATCGTTGCCAAAGTCAGTAACTTTCTGGCCTCCCACAACGGCTGGATCACCGAGGCGAGCCATCACTCGGACAATCTCAGCGGTTGGTTCTTCATGCGCCACGAAATCCGTGCCGATACGCTGCCCTTTGGCCTTGAGGCGTTTCGCGAGGCGTTTGCGCCGATCGCCGAAGAGTTTTCGATGATCTGGCACATCAGCGATACCGAGCAGAAAAAACGTGTGGTGTTGATGGCCAGCCGTGAATCGCACTGCCTGGCGGACTTGCTGCACCGCTGGCACAGCGACGAGCTGGACTGTGAGATCGCCTGCGTGATCTCCAACCACGATGACCTGCGTAGCATGGTCGAGTGGCATGGCATCCCGTACTACCATGTGCCGGTCAACCCGCAGGACAAGGAACCGGCGTTCGCCGAGGTGTCCCGCCTGGTCAAGCAGCATGAAACCGACGTCGTGGTGCTGGCGCGCTACATGCAGATCCTGCCGCCGGAACTGTGCCGCGAATACGCCGGCAAGGTGATCAACATTCACCACAGCTTCCTGCCGTCGTTTGTCGGTGCCAAACCGTACCACCAGGCTTCCCTGCGTGGCGTGAAGTTGATTGGCGCAACGTGCCATTACGTCACCGAAGAACTGGACGCCGGCCCGATCATCGAGCAGGACGTGGTGCGTGTCAGCCACAGCGACAGCATTGACGACATGGTGCGCTTCGGCCGTGACGTCGAGAAAATGGTCCTGGCCCGTGGCCTGCGCTATCACTTGGAAGACCGCGTGCTGGTACACGGCAACAAAACAGTCGTGTTCTGATCAACGCGTTTTGATTGAAGAATGAAGGGCCTGGGCGTTAAATCGTCCCAGGCCTTTTTTCATTGATCTGCCCAGCAGGACAAGCCCATGACCGATCCACTCGATAAAGCTACGTCCAGGGCGCCCGCTACGTTGGGCGAGGGGTGTCTGAGTCGCTATGACCCGGATGAGCTGGAGGCCGAGGATGGTACTGACTTTCCTGGGGCAGCCCAATTGTGGGACGAGTTGCAGAAACGGCCGGCGTCCCCTGAAACAGACGCTTGAGCAGCGGCCTGCCGAGCATCAGCAGAAACACCGGCCCACCGGCCAGCAGATAGAAATAGTAGGTCACCGCCCGCCAGATCAGAATCGCCGCCGCTGCGCTGGATTTGCCCAGCCAGGGCGCCAGCAAGGCCGCTGACGTCAACTCCGCCGCACCGGCCCCGCCGGGCATAAGGCTGAACTGGCCCGCCGTCAACGACAGCATCTGGATCAGGAAACTCCAGGCCCACTGCACATCGCCTCCCAACCCTTGCACCGCAAGGTAAAGCACGCTGTAGCGCAGTATCCAATGCAGGCTGGTCAAGGCAAACACGGCGGACAGGGTGCGCCACGGCAATTTCAGCGTTTGGGTAAATGCCGCCAGGAAGCGCAACACTTTGCGCGCCCAGCGCCGGCGAGTCGCGGCGCTTACCTTGCATCGCTGGAGCAAGGTGCCGCTCAGGCGTATCAGGCGGCGATGAAAGCGCACCAGCAGCACAGCGCTGAACACTGCGCCCACCATCGATGCCGCACTGAGCCCCAACAGCCACTCCAGGCGTGGGCTGAGGCTGTGGAACACTGCGTACAACGCGATTCCCACCAGTGCGCAGAAAAAAAACAGCAAGTCGCTCAACTGATCCATGGCGAACACCGCGCTGCCATGGGCCGGACGTATGCCGTTGCGCGCCAGCAGGACCATCAGTGTCAGTGGCCCGCCGCTACCTCCGGGCGTGGCGCACATGGCGAATTCGGTCGATATCACCACGCCCAGGCTGTTGAGTCGCCCCAGTTGGCCGCGTTGCTCGCCCAGTAATAAGCGGATACGCACGCTGTTGATCAGCCAGCACAGGATAATCATGCCGAACATCAGCGACAGTTGGGGCAGCGGGAATTGCTTCAGGCGCGTAACGGTTTCGCCACCTCCCAGCCACACGGGAATCGCCAGCGCCAGCAGCAGGCCCAGCAGCAGCCAGATCACCCGGCTCATGGCTGGGTGGCCAGCCAAGCGGCCTTGGTCAGTGGTGTGCGTCCGGCGTTGAGCAGGCGTTGTAGGGTTTCAAGCCAGTAGCGGCGGGAAAATTCGTGGCGCATGTCCACCGGGTGCAGTCCCAGGCGAATCACCGGGGCCGCCTGCCAGCGCTGTTCCCGTCGGTCGCTGAGACACTTGGACAGACCTCGGCGCCAGGCACTGCGCGCACTCCACACCAGCCCCGGGGCGTTGACCGGCGTGAAGTCGGGTAGCCGGTACAGATGCTGCGGGTCGCTGGTGTAGGTCAGCGGCAATTGGCGCAGTGCCTGGCGGGTGCCGCGGCTCATCAGCCAGGCGGGAGCGACAAAGCCTTGCAGCGGCCAGTCGTAGCGACGGAATACCGCGATGCCATCGCTGATACGCTGCAGCGCCTGATCCTGGCGCAGTTGGTAGAACTCACCCTCATGGGTATACAGGCGCCGCATGAACCAGGCTTTGGGGGTGCGCGGAGCCGGTTGATCGTCGCAATGGTAGTAGCCGTGCAAGGTCAGCTCATCGCCCTTGGCCACGCGGCTGTCCAGCAGGCGGCGAAAGTCGCCATGGGTGGTCAGGGGGTCATGATGATGAAACTCCGGCACCACCAGCCAGGTGATGGGCACGTCGCCCAATGCGTCGACGGCTGCGACGAATGGGCGGTAGTCGGCCCAGGTCTGCGGCGCTACATCGTGCAGCACCAGCAGCACCGAACGCTCATCCATGGGCAAGCATCGGCTTGTGGCTGCCCAGCACCGCATAATAGTGCGTCAACAGGCTGTCGACGACCGTCTCCCAGGCGTAATGCTGTTCGACATGACGCCGAGCCTGCGCGCCCAGGCGACGGCTGTCGGCACCGAACAGCTCGCGCACCGCATCGGCCATGGCCCGTGGATTATTGGGCGTACACAGCAGGCCGCAGCGCTCGTCAATGATCTCGGTAAATGCGCCGGCCGCCACGGCGACCACCGGTATGCCGCAGGCCATGGCCTCCAGTATTACCAGGCCGAAGGTTTCCTGATCGCCGCCATGCAGCAGTGCGTCGGCGCTGGCCATCAGCCGGGCGACATGCTGGGCGGGGCGGAACCCATCGATCACGGTGACGTTGTCCGGCACGCTGGCCGGCATGCCGGAGCCCACCAACAGCAAGTGGTAGTTGTCCCCCAGGCGTTTCATGCAGTTGAGCAGCAGCGGCAGGTTTTTTTCCTTGGAACCGCGCCCGGCGAAGATCAGCAGCCGGGTATCCGCGGCGATCCCCAGTTCGGCGCGCAAGCCCGGGTCGCGGACGTCCGGACAGAACGTCTGCAGGTCGACCCCCAGCGGCTGCACGAAGACATTATTCACCCCAAGCCCGATGAGCTTGTCAGCCATCACTTGGCTGGGCGCCAGTACCCGGTCGAAATTCCCATAGAGTTTGCTGACGTAGGCTTCAGCGTTCGGGGTAAACCACGACCCCATGCGGTTACTCACCAGCAGCGGCAGATCCGAGTGATAAAAACCAATGACGGGCACATCCAGTTGGCGTCGTGCATCCAGCGCCGCCCAGGCGGTCAGGTAGGGGTCGCCGACTTCGATCAGATCGGGCTGTAAATCGTGCAGGACATTTCGCCAAGGCGCGAGCCGAAGGGGGAAGCGGTAGCCTTTGCCGAAGGGGAGGGCGGGGGCCGGCACCTTGAATATCCCATCCCGTTCGCTCAAGTGCGCGCCGGGGACCAACAGGCTGTGGCGAATGCCGGGCTTGAGCGTCAGACGCCGGTGCTTGGCGTCGAGATAAGTGCGTACGCCACCGCTGGCGGGGGCGTAGAACATGGTGATGTCCGCGATATGCACGATGAACATTCCTCCGATCCGTAGCTCTCCTTACGTGGACCTGAGGTAATGATAGATGTTCGATCGGAATTGGGGGCGCGCGCGCTCAAGTTGATAAAGGTCAATGTGGGCGCAAGGCGGACCTGTGCTCCCACAAGGTTCTGTGGTGTCGGTCAGATACGGAAACTGCCCACCAGATGCTTCAGCCGTGCCGCCTGCTGTTCCAGGTCGGCGCAGGCGCGCAGGGTCGATTGCAGGTTTTCCACGCCTTCCTGATTGAGTGTGTTGATCTCGGTGATGTCCATGTTGATCGACTCGACCACCGAGGTCTGCTCCTCGGTGGCGGTGGCGACCGACTGGTTCATCCCATCGATCTCGCCGATGCGCTGGGTCACGCTGTTCAAGCGTTCGCCGGCCAGGTTGGCGATTTCCACGCTGTCGAGGCTGTGGCGCTGGCTTTCGCTCATGGTACTGACCGAATCCCGGGCGCCGACTTGCAGCTCCTCGATCATCGTTTGCACCTGTTGTGCCGATTCCTGGGTGCGGTGCGCCAGGTTACGCACTTCGTCGGCCACCACCGCAAACCCACGTCCGGCTTCCCCGGCGCGCGCCGCCTCGATGGCGGCGTTGAGCGCCAGCAGGTTGGTTTGCTGAGAGATGCTGGTGATCACTTCGAGGATTTGCCCGATATTCACCGTTTTGCTGTTAAGTGCTTCGATGTTGCTGCTGGAAGCGCTGATCATCGCGGACAACTGAGTCATTGCCTTGATATTGCGTTCAACCACCTGCTGACCGTCTTCGGCCAAGTGCCGCGCATCGCTGGCCTGGTTCGAGGCTTGTGCGGCGTTACGCGCGATTTCCTGGGCGGCGGCCCCCAATTGGTTGATGGCCGCGGCGACGCTGTTGGTGCGGTTGGCCTGCTCGTCGGAGTTGATCATCGACGAGTTGGACGCGCTGACCACCCGCAGGGCGACTTCATTGACCTGCCCGGTGGCCGAGGACACTTCGCGGATCGACGTATGAATCCGCTCCACGAAGCGGTTGAACGCATTACCCAGGATGCCGAATTCGTCGTGATTCTGGATGCTCAGGCGACGGGTCAGGTCGCCCTCGCCATCGGCGATGTCCTGCATGGCGCGAGTCATCACGTGCAGCGGTTGCATCAGCACTCGGATCAGCATGCCGAGCAAGGCGATGATGATTACCACGGCAATGATCGTGGCGATGATCGCGGAGGTGCGGAATTCGCTGAGCATGGCGAAGGAGGTGGCTTTATCCACGGAAATACCAAGGTACCAGTTCACCGACGGCAGGCCCTTGATCGGCGTAAAGGTCACGATGTTGTCCTTGCCGTTGGCCTCGACTTCACTGAAGTCGCTGCTGATCTTCGGCGTGTGTTTCGGGTAGACGTCGGCCAGGGTTTTCATCACCAGGTTTTTGTCCGGGTGGACCAGCACCTTGCCGTCGGCGCTGACCAGGAACGCATAGCCCATGCCGCCGAAGTTCAGCGCGCCGATGTTGTCCACCAGGGTTTGCAGGCTCAGGTCGCCGCCGACCACGCCGATGCTCTGGCTGCCCTGGGCGCTGGGGGTCGCGATGGAAATGATCAATTGCCCCGTCGCGGCATCGATATAGGGTTCGGTCAGGGTCGAACCATTGCTGCTCTGGGCGCCTTTGTACCAAGGACGAACGCGTGGGTCGAAACCGTCCGGCATCTTGGTGTCGGGGCGGATAGTGAACGCGCCCTGGCTGTCGCCCACGTAGGTTGCCATGAACGAGGAGGTCAGGGCTTTCTGTTCCAGCAGGCTGGCGACCACCTTGGGGTCGGGATTGATCGCAATATTTTGTGCCGCGTTTTCCACCAGGACAATGCGCCCGGTGAGCCAGGTTTGAATGTTGCTGGCAGTGACATCACCCATTTCATGCAGGTAATTGTTGAGATCTTCGCGAATTGCGTTGCGTTGCAGGTAGTCGTTATAAAGCGTAAACAGCGCGAAGGCGGCGATGACGATAAGGGAGGCAGCAAGCAGGATTTTGTGGCTGAAGCGCAGGTTTTTATTCATGGCCTGAAGGGTCCGCTAAGGTCTTAATATCCAAAACGCGTCCTTATGGGATGCGCAGAATGGTAGCGTCAAAAAAGGTGTGATATTTGTGGCGATAGCCCTGTGAGGTCCCTGTAGGAGCTGTCTGACCTGTTTTTAGACTTTGTGGGTCTTACATTGATGTGTATCGACCTTGCGGCACGAAAGATTAACCATAGGTGACGAAATGCCTGACTCCACGCAACTCCTTATCGGCGCCGGCCTTGATGGCCAGCCCATCGCCCAGGCCATGCGCCTGGCCAATCGTCACGGGTTGGTTGCCGGTGCCACGGGCACTGGCAAGACCGTCACCCTGCAACGCCTGGCAGAAGCGTTCAGCGATGCGGGCGTGGCGGTATTCGCCGCGGATATCAAGGGCGACCTTTGTGGTCTCGGCGCTGCGGCCAACCCCCAGGGCAAGGTGGCCGAGCGCATCGCCGGCATGCCTTTCCTGAATTACACGGCCAAGGCGTATCCGGTCACGCTGTGGGATATTCACGGTCAGTCCGGTCATCCATTGCGTACCACCATCAGTGAAATGGGGCCGTTGCTGCTCGGCAGCCTGCTGGAGCTCACCGACAGCCAGCAGTCAGCGTTGTATGCCGCCTTCAAGGTGGCGGACCGCGAAGGCCTGTTACTGCTGGATTTGAAGGACCTCAAGGCGCTGCTCAATCACTTGCGCTACCACCCGGAACTGCTGGGTGAAGATGCGGCGCTGATGACCACCGGCTCCAGCCAGGCGCTGTTGCGGCGCCTGGCGGTGCTGGAGCAGCAGGGCGCGGAAGCGTTGTTCGGCGAGCCGGCGCTGCAGCTCGAGGATATTTTGCACCCCGCCAGCGATGGTCGCGGGCGTATCCACCTGCTCGACGCCAGCCGCCTGGTCCACGAAGCCCCCAAGGTGTACGCAACCTTCCTTTTATGGCTGCTGGCTGAACTGTTCGAGCAGTTGCCCGAACGCGGCGATGCCGATAAACCGCTGCTGGCGCTGTTTTTCGACGAAGCGCACTTATTGTTTGCCGATACGCCCAAGGCCTTGCAGGACCGCCTCGAACAGGTGGTGCGGTTGATTCGCTCGAAAGGCGTGGGTGTGTATTTCGTCACGCAATCGCCCGGGGACTTGCCTGACAGCGTGTTGGCGCAACTTGGCTTGCGTGTCCAGCATGGCCTGCGCGCATTCACCACCAAAGAGCAGAAATCACTGCGCGCGGTGGCGGACGGTTTTCGGCCCAATCCGACATTTGATGCGTTGTCGGTCCTGACAGAGCTGGGCACCGGTGAAGCACTGGTGGGTACTTTGCAGGAAAAGGGCACGCCGGAAGTCGTCCAGCGCGTGCTGGTCGCGCCACCGCAATCGCGGATCGGCCCGCTCAGCGACGCCGAACGCGCCGCCCTGATTGCCAGTTCGCCGTTGCAGGGCCGCTATGACAAGCCGATTGACCGCGAATCGGCCTATGAAGTGCTGATGGCGCGCAAGGCGTTGGGTCCGGCCGAAGCCGAAGAAGCCAAGCCGGTGAGCGAAGAACCGAGCTTTACCGACAGGGCCGGGGCGTTCCTCGGGACTGCGGCCGGCAAGGCGCTCAAGTCAGCCATGCAACAGGCCGCCAATCAGGTGGGGCGCCAATTGGTGCGGGGCTTGCTGGGGTCGTTGCTGGGCGGCAGCAAGCGTAGATAGCCGATCAGGCTTTGGGCTTGGCGTGCGCGGCGAGGCGTTCCAGCGCCGCGCGTAAACCCGGATCGCTGATGCCGTCGGCCGTTGCCTGAATGGTTTCGGCCGCATTCGCCGATAAATCCATGGTGTGCCCCGCCGCGCCTTGCGGAACGGTCGGCGGTTGCACCTTGAATTGGATACGCGTCAGGCTGGCAAACTCGTCAAACGCCATTAATTGTCGCTGCAAGCGTTTTTGCTGATAGCGCAAGCGTGTCGCCCAATGGCCGTCTGTGACAATAAGCAGCAGGTTGCCCTCGCGCCACGAGGCGACATGGCAATGTTCCCGCGCTGCCGGTTGCAATTGGCTTTCAACCAGGCGTTGCAGGTGGCCCAGGCGTTGCGCATGGCTGAAGATGGCTTTCAACGGCTTGGCTTCGCGAAGCAACACGCTGGGCGCGCGGGCTGTAAGAGGGCGAAACGCCATGATCAGACACCTTAAGTAACAGAGCCGCCATCTTAGCAGAAAGCGCCTGTGGACCCCCAGGCAATGCATTGGCGGGGCTTTATCTGCGAAATCAATGCACTCCATGGGTTGAAGTTCCGGTAAAAGCCCTTATTTTAAATGAGCCCTCTCACGGGCTCATGCCTGCATTGGGGAACAACGCCACTTTCCTCACCCACGATTCCGGGTAGAATGCGCGTTCGCATGCGCCCGTGAGGGCCGCTCGGGCCACTCACGGTGCGCCCTCCATCCCTATGTGTGGAAGAACCTGCCGATATGTTTGCGCCTTTGTTAAAGAAACTTTTTGGAAGCAAGAATGAGCGCGAAGTCAAACGCATGCTCAAGACGGTGCAGCTGGTCAATGCCTTCGAAGAGCAGATGGTTGCCCTTTCGGACGAGCAATTGCGCGCCAAGACCGAAGAGTTCAAGGCCCGCATAGCCAAAGGTGAAACCCTCGACAAGTTGCTTCCCGAAGCCTTCGCGGTCGCCCGTGAAGCCGGTAAGCGTGTCATGGGCATGCGCCACTTCGACGTCCAGCTGATCGGCGGCATGACCTTGCATGAAGGCATGATTGCCGAAATGCGTACCGGTGAAGGCAAGACCCTGGTAGCGACCCTGGGTGTTTACCTCAACGCGCTGTCCGGCAAGGGCGTGCACGTTGTGACGGTGAATGACTACCTGGCCCGCCGTGACGCCAACTGGATGCGCCCGCTGTATGAATTCCTCGGCCTGACCGTCGGCGTCGTGACGCCGTTCCAGCCGCCGGAAGAGAAGCGTGCGGCCTATGCTGCCGACATCACCTACGGCACCAACAACGAATTCGGTTTCGACTACCTGCGCGACAACATGGCGTTCAGCATGGAAGAAAAATTCCAGCGCGAACTCAACTTTGCCGTGATCGACGAAGTCGACTCCATCCTCATCGACGAAGCCCGTACCCCGCTGATCATCTCCGGCCAGGCCGAAGACAGCTCGCGCCTGTACACCGAGATCAACAAGTTGATCCCGCGCCTGGAGCAGCACATCGAGGAAGTGGAAGGCGTGGTGACCAAAGAAGGTCACTTCACCATCGACGAGAAGACCCGCCAGGTCGAACTCAACGAAGCCGGCCACCAGTTCGTCGAAGACATGCTGACCCAGATCGGCCTGCTGGCCGAGGGCGAAAGCCTGTACTCGGCCCATAACCTGGGCCTGCTGACCCACGTGTATGCCGGCCTGCGCGCGCACAAGCTGTTCCATCGCAACGTCGAATACATCGTCCAGGACGGCCAGGTCGTCCTGGTTGACGAACACACCGGGCGTACCATGCCGGGTCGTCGTCTGTCCGAAGGCCTGCACCAGGCCATCGAGGCCAAGGAAGTGCTCAACATCCAGGCCGAAAGCCAGACGTTGGCTTCCACCACCTTCCAGAACTACTTCCGTCTGTACAACAAACTGTCCGGCATGACCGGTACGGCCGACACCGAAGCGTTCGAATTCCACCAGATCTACGGTCTGTCGGTTGTGGTCATCCCGCCGAACAAACCGCTGGCGCGTAAAGACTTCAACGACCTGGTGTTCCTGACCGCCGAAGAGAAATACGCGGCGATCATCAACGACATCAAGGACGGCATGGCCCAGGGGCGTCCGATCCTGGTGGGTACCGCGACGATCGAAACGTCCGAGCACGTGTCCAACCTGCTCAACAAGGAAGGCATCGAGCACAAGGTCCTCAATGCCAAGTTCCACGAAAAAGAAGCCGAGATCATCGCCCAGGCCGGTCGCCCCGGCGCGCTGACCATCGCTACCAACATGGCCGGTCGTGGTACCGACATCCTGTTGGGCGGCAACTGGGAAGTGGAAGTGGCTTCCCTGGACAACCCGACTCCCGAGCAGATCGCCCAGATCAAAGCCGACTGGCAGAAACGCCACCAGGCGGTGCTGGAGTCCGGCGGCCTGCAGGTGATCGCGTCCGAGCGTCACGAATCGCGCCGTATCGACAACCAGCTGCGTGGTCGTGCCGGTCGTCAGGGTGACGCCGGTTCCAGCCGTTTCTACCTGTCCCTGGAAGACAGCCTGATGCGTATCTTCGCCTCGGATCGGGTGAAGAACTTCATGAAAGCCCTGGGCATGCAGTCCGGTGAAGCGATCGAGCACCGCATGGTGACCAACGCCATCGAGAAGGCCCAGCGCAAGGTCGAAGGCCGCAACTTCGACATTCGTAAGCAACTGCTCGAGTTCGATGACGTCAACAACGAACAGCGTAAAGTGATCTATCACATGCGTAACACGTTGCTGGCCGCCGACAACATTGGCGAGACCATCGCCGATTTCCGTCAGGACGTGCTCAACGCCACCGTCAGCGCACACATTCCGCCACAGTCCCTGCCAGAGCAGTGGGATGTTGCTGGCCTGGAAGCCGCGTTGAAGAGCGACTTCGGTGTCGACTTGCCGGTTCAGCAGTGGCTGGACGAAGACGATCACCTGTACGAAGAAACCCTGCGCGAGAAGCTGATGACCGAGCTGCTGGCCGCGTACAACGAGAAAGAAGAGCAGGCGAGTGCCGAAGCGCTGCGCACCTTCGAGAAACAAATCGTACTGCGCGTGCTGGACGACCTGTGGAAAGACCACCTGTCGACCATGGATCACCTGCGTCACGGTATCCACTTGCGTGGCTACGCCCAGAAGAACCCGAAGCAGGAGTACAAGCGCGAGTCGTTCACGCTGTTCTCCGAACTGCTGGATTCGATCAAGCGCGATTCGATTCGCGTGCTGTCCCACGTCCAGGTGCGTCGCGAAGACCCGGTCGAGGAAGAAGCGCGCCTGCGTGAGGAAGCCGAGGCACTGGCGGCGCGCATGCAGTTCCAGCATGAGGAAGCGCCAGGTCTTGAAGCGCCTGAGGTCTTGGGCGAAGAGGTCGATGTGGCCCTGGCTCAGACTCCGGTGCGCAACGAGCAGAAGCTGGGCCGTAACGAGCTGTGCTGGTGCGGTTCGGGCAAGAAGTTCAAACACTGCCACGGCGAAATCAACTAAGATTTTCGCCTGACGCTGCAACACCCCGCGCCGCGACCGGCATCAGCCGTCGCGGCGTTTTGCCATTAATTCCCACCGTCGAACGCGACGGCACAGACATCATCTATTTTTAAGGAGCGCATTCATGGCTGTTGGTCTTGGTCCTTTGCCCACATTGCACCCGGTTGCCGGTTTTGAACTCGGTATCGCTTCGGCCGGCATCAAACGCCCGGGGCGCAAGGATGTCGTGGTGATGCGCTGTGCTGAAGGCTCGACCGTCGCCGGTGTGTTCACCCTCAACGCCTTCTGCGCCGCGCCGGTGATCCTGGCCAAGCAGCGCGTGGCCGGTCCGATTCGTTACCTGCTGACCAACACCGGCAACGCCAACGCCGGCACCGGCGAGCCTGGCCTGGTCGCCGCCGCGCGGACCTGCGCCAAACTGGCACAACTGGCCGGCGTCGACGCCAGCCAGGTGCTGCCGTACTCCACTGGAGTGATCGGTGAGCCGCTGCCGGTGGAAAAAATCGAAGGCGCCCTGCAAGCCGCGCTGGATGACCTGTCTGTGGATAACTGGGCGGCCGCCGCCACCGGCATCATGACCACCGACACCTTGCCCAAGGGCGCGAGCCGTCAGTTTGTGCATGACGGCGTGACCATCACCGTCACCGGCATCAGCAAGGGCGCGGGCATGATCCGCCCGAACATGGCCACCATGCTTGGCTACATCGCCACCGACGCCAAAGTCTCCCGCGACGTGCTGCAGCGCTTGATGCTGGACGGCGCCAACAAGTCGTTCAACCGCATCACCATCGACGGCGACACCTCCACCAACGATTGCTGCATGCTGATCGCTACCGGCCAGGCCAACCTGCCCGAAATCACCTCCACCAGCGGCCCGCTGTTCGCCGCGTTGAAGCAAGCGGTGTTCGAAGTGTGCATGGATGTGGCCCAGGCCATCGTGCGTGACGGCGAGGGTGCCACCAAGTTCGTCACGGTTGAAGTCAACGGCGGCGGCAACCACCAGGAATGCCTGGATGTCGGTTACACCGTGGCGCACTCGCCGCTGATCAAGACCGCGTTGTTCGCCTCCGACCCGAACTGGGGCCGTATCCTCGCCGCCGTCGGCCGTGCCGGCGTGCCGGACCTGGACGTGAGCAAGATCGACGTGTTCCTCGGTGACGTGTGCATCGCCAGCCGTGGCGCCCGCGCCGAGAGCTACACCGAAGCCCAGGGTTCGGCGGTGATGCAGCAGGAAGAAATCACCATCCGCATCGAGCTGGGTCGCGGCGAGTGCAGCGAAACCATCTGGACCACGGACCTGTCCCACGAGTACGTGAAGATCAACGCGGAATACCGTACCTGAAGCCCGGAGGATAAACGCGGTGAAACGAGTGCATGTAGCAGCAGCGGTGATCCGCGGCGTCGACGGCAGAATCCTGCTGGCGCGCCGTGCCGATACCCAGCATCAGGGCGGCCTCTGGGAGTTTCCCGGCGGCAAGGTGGAGGCCGACGAGTCGGTCGCCACGGCGCTGTCCCGCGAGTTGCAGGAAGAGCTGGGCATCCAGGTCACCACGGCGCGACCGTTGATCAAGGTGCAGCATGATTACCCGGATAAGCAGGTGTTGCTGGATGTCTGGGAAGTCTCGGCCTTTACCGGCGAGCCACACGGCGCCGAAGGTCAACCCCTGGAATGGGTCGCGGCGCGTGACCTGCTCAACTATGAGTTCCCGGCGGCCAATGCGCCGATCGTTGCCGCCGCACGGTTGCCCGGCGACTACCTGATCACACCGGGCGAGCTGGAAACCGCGCCGCTGTTGCGCGGTATCCAGAAAGCCATCGCGGGCGGCATCAAGCTGGTGCAACTGCGCGCCCCTAACGGTTACGACCCCAAGTACCGTGACCTGGCGGTAGACGCCGTGGGCCTGTGTGCCGGCAAGGCGCAACTGATGCTCAAGGGCCCGTTCGAATGGCTGGGGGATTTTCCCGCAGCCGGTTGGCACATGACCTCGGCACAACTGCGCAAATACGCAAGCAAGGGCCGACCGCTGCCGAAGGATCGCTGGTTGGCGGCGTCTTGCCATAACGCCGAGGAGCTGGCGCTGGCGGAATTGATGGACGTGGATTTTGTCACGCTGTCGCCGGTGCAGCCGACCCAGACCCATCCCGATGCCCAACCGTTGGGTTGGGAACAGGCGGCAGAGCTGATCCGCGGGTTCAGCAAGCCGGTGTATCTGTTGGGTGGCGTTGGGCCTGCTGAGCGCGAGCAGGCATGGGATGCCGGCGCTCAAGGTGTGGCAGGGATTCGGGCGTTCTGGCCGCAAGATTGATCTAGCGTTTGTTGGCCTCATCGCGGGCAAGCCCACTCCCACATTGGAAGGTGTTCACAAATCCAAATGTGGGAGTGGGCTGGCCCGCGATGGCGCCAGACCAGACACCTGATAATCAGTGGGGTTTGGCCGCCGCCTGCCACAAAATCTCCGCCACACCCTGGCGCTTGGCAATTACCCGCGCCGCCACAAACAGCAAATCCGACAGCCGGTTGATATACGCCAAAGCCACCCCCTCCAACGGTTCAACCGCATTCAGGTGCTGACAGCGGCGCTCGGCACTGCGTGCTGCGCTGCGGCACACGTGGGCCTGGGCGATCAGCGCTGAGCCACCGGGCAAGATGAAGTTCTCCAGCGCCCCGACCTCTTCGTTCCAGCGATCAATCGCTGCCTCCAGCCGATTCACCTCCGCCGCGTTCAGCGCTTTGTACACCGGCATCGCCAGCTCGCCGCCGAGGTCGAACAGACGATGCTGGCAAGGCGTCAGCACTTCGATCACATCCTTCAGATGCGGATGCTTGCCGCTTTGCTCTTCAAGGCCGGCCAGCAGCAAGCCCAGCTGACTGTTCAACGTGTCGACTTCGCCGATGGCTTCCACCCGCGGGTGGTCCTTGGGCACGCGGCGACCGTCGCCGAGCCCGGTTTCACCCTGGTCGCCGGTACGGGTGTAAATCTTCGACAGGCGAAAGCCCATGATCAGTGCTCCAGTTGGGTAAGTTCAGCGGGGGACAATTGGCTGCCGGCCAGGGGCAGGCGCAACGTGAAGCAGGTGCCTTGGCCCGGGGTGGAATGCACTTCCATCTGCCCTTTGTGGTTATTGGTGATGATGAAGTACGACACCGACAACCCCAGCCCGGTGCCCTGGCCGATTTCCTTGGTGGTGAAGAATGGCTCGAAGGTGCGTTTGCGCACGTTCTCGCTCATGCCGATGCCGTTGTCTTCGACCTGGATCTCCGCCCAGGGCGGGTTGAGGCGGGTGCGCAGGATGATGCGCCCCGGCTCGCGGTCGTCTTCGCGCTGGTGAATGGCCTGCGCCGCGTTTTTCAGCAGGTTGAGCAGCACCTGTTCCAACTCGTTGGCGGTGCCGGGCACCGGGCCGAGCTGCGGGTCGAACTGGCGGATGATCGCCTGGCCCTTGAAGTCGAAGCCGATCGCCAGGTCAAAGTCGTTGCCGGCGATTTCCACCGCCTGGTCGATCAGCGCCGGCAAATCACACGGTGCCATCTGCCGATTGCTGCGCCGGCTGAAACTGAGCATGTGGGTGACGATTTTCGCCGCCCGCGCGCCGGCCTGCTGGATACCGTCGAGCAATTGTGGGACTTCGCGGCTTTGCAGGTAGCGGTTGACCGTTTGCAGTTCGATGCCCACTTGTTCGGCGTGTTCCAGGTTCTTGGGCAGGTCGGGGGACAGCCGGCGGCGGATGTTCTGCACGTTATGCAGGATCGCCCCCAGCGGGTTGTTGATTTCATGGGCCATACCCGCAGCAAGGCCGCCGACGGAGAGCATCTTCTCCGACTGCACCATCATTTCTTCCAGGGACAGGCGCTGGGTGATGTCATCGATCCGGATCACCACACCGCGCCCGGCGCCGCCCATCAGCGGATAGAACGTCAGGGCGTAATGCTTGGATTCATCGTCCTTGACCCAGGTGACACGCTCGATGCGCTCCACCGTGTGTTGCTCGACCGTGGCCTTGATCTGCGGCAGGTAGGGTTTGAGCGGTTGGAAAGCGAGGTAGATCGGCTGGTTCAGCGCTTCATCCAGGCGCGTGCCGGAAAGTGCGGTGGCTTCCTGGTTCCACTGGGTGACATAGAGCTGTTCATCCAGGGCGATCAGCGCCGAGGGCATCGAGTCGATGATGCTGTTGAGATAGTTCTGGAAACCGGTGAGTTTTTTCTCGATCTTGCTGCGCACCTGGACTTCCAGCTCCAGTTTGCGGTTGGTGTGGCGGGTTTCTTCGGCCAGGCCCTGTGCCTGGTCGTAGGCCGCCTGGGACTCATCGCGCGCGCGCTTGAGCTGCTGCTCGCGGGCCTCGATGCGCGACAGCATGGTGTTGAAGGCTTCGGCCAGGCTGCCGATTTCGTCATGGTTGCCACGGCCGGCGCGCAGGGCGTAGTTCTCTTCGCGGGTGACCTGGCGCGACAGCTCTTCCAGCTCATGGATCGGCCGGGTGATCAGGCGTTTGATCTGCCGGGCGATGACCAGCCACAGCAGCACGCTGAAAATCAGGATGCCCAGGCTCGCCGTCAGCGTGCCGGTATAGAACGCCACCGGTAGCTCACTGCTGGCCACCAGCAACAAATGCCCGGAAGGCTGGCCGGGGCGGGGCAGGGTGATGACTTGGTTACTGCGAAACTCGGTGAGGCGCCAGGCTTCGATATCCCGGTAGTTGCCCGGCAGGTGCAGGCGGTCGCCGTGTTGCATCTGTGCCAGGCGGTTGCCCTCGGCGTCGTACAACGCGGCTGCGCGCAGCGGCGAATAGCTGGTCAGCTCATTGAGCAGGGCGTCGGCCTTGGCCGGAGACTCAAGGGCTTCGGCGGCAAGCGCCGGGTTGGACACCAGCCGGCCAATCGCCTGCAGCGCCTGGGGCGCCATGCTCTCCTGGGAGATCCAGTAAGCGGCGCTGATAAAAGTCAGGTTGGCCACCAGTAACACAGTGGTCAGCAGCACCAGCAGGGCGGCCAGCAGTTTCTGCCCTACCGGTAGGTTTTCAAGACGCTGGCGCAGTGGCATCAGGGGTTTCACAGGTAATAGACGAGTGGGCAGGGTAGCGCGTGCCTCAGTCGCGGGGCAATCCGCGTGCAACCAGCTGGTCGACGAGGCGCGTGTACACCTGTTGCAGATGCGGCAGCGTCAGCCGATGCCGAGCGGCGGCCTGGCAGGCGTAGCCCAGCAGGTAGCTGATTTCGGTGCGCCGCGCGCTGGCCACGTCCTGGTACATCGAAGAGTAATTGGCCGCCGTGGCCTGGATCACCCGTTCCACTTCCGTCTGCAGGTCCTGCGCCGCTGCCGGTTGGCCGCAGCATTGCAGCAGCTCGGTGAGTTCGGCGCACAAGGTTGCGACTTCGCACTGATGGGCTTGCAGGCCGCCATTGCGGCATTGGTACAGCACGGTCAGCGGGTTGATGGCGCAATTGAGTGCGAGCTTGCGCCACAGGCGCGTAAGAATGTCGCTGCTCCATTCGTGAGGGATGCCGGCGGCGCGCAAGTCGTCCAGCCACACCGGGGCCGTGGGGTGACTGGCGTCCCCCAGCCAGGTGTAGCCGTGGCCGGCAAACACCACGCGCCAATCGCCGTCGCGAAACGCGCCTTCGGTGCTGGAGGCAAAAATGCAGCGGGCCTGGGGATATTGCGCGGCGACGGCGTCCTGGCTGCCCAGGCCGTTCTGCAGCAGGATCAATTCGACGCCGGGCGCGAGACGCGATTGCAGTTGTGCGACGGCGCTTTGGGCGTCGTAGGCTTTGCACGCCACCAGTAGGCGATGGATCGGCTCGGGGCTGTCAGGGGTTTCGGCGAGTACCGGGTAAGTGTGCGCTACGCCGTGCTCCACCAGGGTCAGCCCGTCGGCCGCCTGATAGCTGGCCAGGCGTGCCGCATCGCGCAGGATCAGCTTCACCGGCAGGCCGGCGCGGGCCAGGCGGGTGGCCCACAGCGTGCCGAGGCTGCCGGCGCCGAGAATATGCCAGGTGGTCGACATCAGTTTGTGCTCCGTAGGGTCGCTCACAGCGAATGGGGCGAAAGAACCGCTATAATGCCCCGGCATTTTAGCTTGGGCGCGCTCCATCTCTACTGAGCCCGCCCCTTATATTGGAGAAATGACATGCCTTCGTTCGACGTGGTATCCGAACTGGACAAACACGAAGTCACCAACGCCGTCGAGAACGCCGTCAAGGAACTGGACCGTCGCTATGACTTGAAAGGCAAGGGCAGTTTCGAATTCAAGGAAAAGGAACTGACCGTCAACCTGACCGCTGAAGCCGATTTCCAGCTGGAAGCGATGATCGAGATCCTCAAGCTCGCTCTGGTCAAGCGCAAGATCGACGTGCAGTGCCTTGAAGTCAAGGACGCCTACGCGTCCGGCAAGCTGATGAAGCAGGAAGCCGTCCTCAAGGAAGGCATCGACAAGGAACTGGCGAAGAAGATCGTGGCGCATATCAAGGACGCCAAGCTGAAAGTCCAGGCCGCCATCCAGGGTGAGCAGGTGCGCGTCACCGGCAAGAAACGTGACGACCTGCAAGAGGCCATCGCTGCCCTGCGCGCCAAGACCTTCGAGATGCCGCTGCAGTTCAATAACTTCCGCGACTGATGGCACTTTGGGGAACCTGCGGCCGTTTTTGACGTCCCACGCCCCAGAACCTGCGCCTGCCATTGAGCCCTTCGGGGCTCAATTGCGTTAGTGGGCACAAAAAACGCCGTACATCCGGCAAACAGGAGAATGTAGATGGATTTGAACGCTGAAGTGGATCACCTGATCAAGACCTCCCAGTCGTGGATCCCGATGATCATGGAATACGGCAGCCGGGTATTGCTGGCCGTGATTACCCTGGCCATCGGCTGGTGGCTGATCAACCGCCTGACCCACAGAGTGGGGCGTTTGCTGGCCATCCGTAACGCGGACCTGGCGCTGCAGCACTTCATCACCAGCCTGGCGAACATCGTGCTGAAGGTCATGCTGATCGTCAGCGTGGCCTCGATGATCGGCGTGGAAACCACCTCGTTCGTCGCCGCCATCGGTGCCGCGACCCTGGCCATCGGCCTGGCCTTGCAGGGCAGCCTGGCTAACTTTGCTGGTGGCGTGCTGATTCTGTTGTTCCGCCCGTTCCGTATCGGCGACTGGATCGAAGCCCAAGGTACGTCTGGTACCGTCGACAGCATCCAGATCTTCCACACCGTGCTGCGCACCGGCGACAACAAGACCGTGATCGTGCCGAACGGCATCCTCTCCAACGGCATCATCACCAACACCAACCGTCAGCCTACCCGCAAGGTGGTGTTTGATGTGGGGGTGGACTACGAGGCCGACCTGCAGAAAGCCCGCGAAGTGTTGCTGGAGCTGGCAAAAGACCCGCGTGTATTGGCTGATCCGGCGGCAGTGGCCGTGGTTTCGACCTTGGGCGACAGTTCGATCACAGTGTCTTTGCGGTGCTGGACCAAGACGGCGGATTATTGGGACGTGATGTTCATGTTCAATGAACTGGCGCGTGATCGCTTGAAAGCGGCGGGGATCGATATTCCATTTCCGCAGCGGGTTATTCGAGTGATGCAGGAAACAGCGGCGAAGTAATGAAAGGCATTTGCACTTAACTTGGCTGATAGGTCACGTTAAGTGCGGGAACGATACTGTCGTTAGTTAGCTTGCTAGTTATTTTACTGCTGAAATAATATTGCAATAAAAAAGCCGCTCCCTTGCATGCAGGGGAGCGGCTTTTAATTTAAGGCCGAAGCCTTAAGTCATCGTTGTAATCAAACAGCTAATTACAAGATGCTCAACGGGTAATTCAAGATCAGACGCAGTTCGTCGATCGACGGCGAACCGTAGTACACGCCGTCAGACGAGCGATAAGTCGCTTGGCGTACACGCATGCTCAGGTCTTTCGCTGGGCCGCTCTGGATCACGTATTTGGCTTCGATGTCGCGTTCCCACTCTTTGCCGTTCGACGTGGCGGCGGTTTGCGCGCCGCTACCGGTTACGTAACGAGTCATGAAGCTCAGGCCAGGAATGCCAAAGGGTGCCATGTTGATGTCGTAACGTGCCTGGTAGGACTTCTCACCTTCGGCGTTGAAGTCGGAACGGGCAATGGAGTTAGCCAGGAAAACCGTGCCGCCTCCGTCTACGCCGTAGCCGTAGTCGCCGTCGCCGGTAACCTTCTGGGCTGCCAGGGTGAAGGTGTGAGCGCCGATGGTGTACGCACCCTGCAAGCTGAATGCACGGTTATCAAGCTTGGTGGTTTTGTCGTAGTAAGCGCGTTGCTTGCCTTCACCGTCACTTTTCGTGTCGTAGATATTGAAGTCCAGTGCGAAGGATTGATCCTCGCTCAGCGCATGGGTCCAGTTCAGGTTGCTGTAGTACTTGCGGAAGTAATCTTCGGTTTTCGCGTAGTACAGACTGCCGGTGAACTCTGGGGTGAAGGAGTAGACGCCGCCGACAAAGTCGGTCTTCGTCAGGCCCAGGCTGTCATGGTAGGTCTGGTTCTGCGCGACGGTGGAGGTGAAGTGACCGCCTTCCAGTTTCAGGCCCTTGATCTCGTTACTGGTGAGCGAGATACCTTGTGGCAGCTCTGGCAGCAAACGGCTGTCGTCAGAGGCGAACACAGGAGCGGTAGTGAACTGGTCGCCGACTTTCAGAACGGTATTGGAGAGGCGGAACTTAACCGCCGCGCCGCCTTTAGAGTAATCGTCTTGCGAGCGACCATCAGAACCACTTGGGAACAAACCGGTACCGGCGCGGCCCTTGCCGCTGTCGAGCTTAACGCCCATCAGGCCGATCACGTCAACACCGACACCGATGGTGCCTTGGGTGAAGCCTGACTCGTACAGGGCATTGAAGCCCAGACCGGTTTCTTCGGCGCGGCTCTTGTTCTTGCCGTTGACCTTATCGTAGCCACCGAGTTGCTCGTTGCGGAAATCGCGGCTGAAATACAGCGCACGGGTATTGATACTGAAAGTGCTGTCTTCAACGAAGCCCTTGGCATCGTCTTGGGCAGACGCCATTGCGAACTGCGAGGTGCCTGCTGAAACAGCCAGGGCGATCATGCTCCACTTCATCACGCGCATCGTGATTTGCTCCTTTGGTTTTAGGAAGAGTACTGCCGTCCCACCTGTATTTTTATCTGGGCGGCTCTTTCTTTTTTTGTGTCCGCGTAAAGTTATATCACGCTGACTCTAATGACGATACTTACCCATCTTTCCTTTCAGCTTCTTTACGAGGCTGTCGTGAATTGCTAGGTCCATGTCGCAAATTCACAGTCCGAATGTTACCGAACTGACAACTTCAATGCTGTTTTCAAACCCTTTTCTAAGTTTGAATGCATCCTTGATACGCATTGACTCGCTAGTGTTCTTATCGCGAAACACCCGCTTCCCGAAGGGTGCCGTTGCCGACGATGTGGGTGTGAATGCAACAAGCGCGCCCAAACCGGTAACTGAATGTCATTTTTTCGTGAAAAGCCTCACTGCAGTGTAAAAGCCGCATAAACACGGGCCTCTCAAGCCGTTCAGTTTGTCCTTGACGGCCATGCATTCCATTGAATCGGTGGTGCATGAATCCTGTACCTGCGCGAAACGTTACCGGTTCACCCTCATGGGTGGGTACTTGGCGGATCTCTTTGAGGCATGAGTGGGTCATTTTGGTGCACTCCGATGAGTCCCGATTCAGCGTAGCTCAATTATTCGCCTGCCTCGAAAAGGGGCAGGTTTTTTATCGGGATGCGCGTTGGCGTCTGTATTCGAAGTGAAGCCGTCGGCGTTCGAAGGTATGCTGGGCGCCAGAATCTGACCTGCCGAACGGAGTGCCCGCGGTGTTCGCCTTAGATCAACGCCTGCAACAAGACACACTGACCATCGGGGACTTCCCGTTGTGCCGCCTGCTGCTGTCCAATGACTCGAATTACCCTTGGTTTATTCTGGTACCGCGCATAAACGGTATCAGCGAAGTTTTTCAATTGTCTGTCATAGATCAACAAAAACTGTGGAATGAAACGACAACCCTTGCGCAATTGCTGAGTGAAGGTTTCGGCGCCGACAAGATGAACATCGGCGCGCTGGGGAACGTTGTCAGCCAGTTGCATGTGCATGTGATCGTGCGCAAGCGCGATGACATGGCCTGGCCTGCGCCGGTCTGGGGCAAGCATCCGGCCCGGCCGTATACTGAAGAACAGGTGGCAGCGATCCGTGCGCGGTTGCGCGAGCTGTTACCTGCCGACTTCATCTTTAGCCAGGACTGAACCATGGATCTGCAAGACCGCGTGACCGACCTGGAAAGCCGCCTGGCCTTTCAGGACGACACCATCGAAACCCTCAACGACATCCTGGTCACCCAGCAGCGGGCGGTCGAACGCCTGCAGCTGCAGATGACCGCGCTGCTCAAGCGCCAGGAAGAAATGGGCGGCCAGTTCGAGTCGTCCGAAGAAGAAGCGCCGCCGCCTCACTATTAATAGCCGCGCAATAAAAAACCGCGATCCAGCTTGTGCCGGATCGCGGTTTTTTTTGCCTGGCTTGGAATCAGCGACGCGGCAACGCGGCGATCACATCTTCGGCTTGCAGGCCTTTGTCGCGGTTCATGACGGAGAATTCCACACGCTGGCCTTCGACCAGGACGCGATGGCCTTCGCCACGGATGGCCCGGAAGTGGACGAAGATATCGTCGCCCGAATCGCGGGAAATAAAGCCGAAGCCCTTGGACGTGTTGAACCACTTGACGGTCCCGGTATCCCGATTGGTCATGTCGTAGTTTTGCGACGCGGCCGCAGGGGACGAACGGTAGAAGCTGATGGCCAGGTGAAGAACGATGGCGACCAGCGCAATCACCAGGCTGAGCAGGATGGCCGGGTGGCCGCCGACTTCAGGCATGGGTGCCAGGAGGGTGAGGGTTTGTACGACAACAGTCAGCACCAGCAGCGCGCTGACCAGGTTTTGCAGTTGATGACGCGTGCCTTTGTTCCAGTAAGGGATCACTGGCGCCAGCGTCAGGTTAAGAAGGCCGAACAAGGCCAGGTACAGAGCGTCATGTTGTTGCAGGTAGGGCAGGCTTTCAGGCTGCAGGCTCGGGATAAAGGACAGCAGCAAAGCTGCAACGCCCGTTAGCAGGTGGACGATTTTCAACATTTTGATTAACTCACGTTAAGACGGATCACAAGGAAGAGCTGACTGGCACGGTTCGCTTCTGAACAATGGGAGGCGTTGGGCACGTGCGCGGGTATCAGCCTATGCGCTGGCCGAAGAAAATAACGGCAGCGACACGCTGCCTATTTAACAGCAAAGGCTGTGCCTACTCAAATCAAGCATTTCCGGGCGTTGCAAGGGGCGGGGCATTTCTGCGTCAAACGCTTGTCCTAGACAGTTGCAGGCGTTTTGCCTGCTGTCGGGGAAATTTTCTGTCGCGCCTAAAGCCTTCACCGTCGCGGGCCAGCGAGGCCGCGCAGGGCGATTTGCCGCACGTCGCCTCGGTGCGTCGGGCTGCACACAGTGGGTACTCTTGCTAGAGTGATCCGGCACCTGATCAATGAATGCTGTTCAATTGAAGGGGATAAACATGGCAATCGATATCGGTATCAGTGAAGAAGATCGCAAATCCATCGTCGACGGGCTTTCGCGCCTGCTTTCCGATACCTATGTACTGTACCTGAAGACCCACAATTTCCACTGGAACGTCACGGGCCCCATGTTCCGCACGCTGCACTTGATGTTCGAAGAGCAGTACAACGAGCTGGCGCTGGCGGTGGACCTGATTGCCGAGCGCATTCGTGCCCTGGGCTTCCCGGCGCCGGGCGCCTATTCGATCTATGCGCGTCTTTCTTCGATCAAGGAAGAAGAGGGCGTGCCCAGCGCTGAAGAGATGATCAAGCAACTGGTGGCGGGCCAGGAGGCGGTTACGCGTACCGCGCGCGGTATTTTTCCGCTGCTCGATAAGGTCAGCGACGAACCGACGGCCGACCTGTTGACCCAGCGTATGCACGTTCACGAAAAAACTGCGTGGATGCTGCGTTCCCTACTCGAAAACAAGTAAACACCAACCTCGGGCGGCGCCGCCCTGGCGCCGCTCGCTTGTTTCTCCGTGCTTCCTGGCGTTGTCCTACGACTATCAACTCCCCGTCTTCTGGCTGCCCCCCGTCGTCCTGCTGTTTGATAGGCCCACTGTCCAATGGGAGAAGCCCATGGACTGCTGTTTGGCAATGGAGTGTCAGGTGTATGTCGCGTGGAGTGGGTAGTAGAGTGATGGAGACCTGTGGTTTTCATAAGATAAACGTCGACCCCTTTGTCAAAGGGTTCGATATGGGGCTGGCGCGGCCGTTGTCCCGATCGGTAAGGCTCAATGGGTTTTCCACTTGCCTGCGGCTGGAACAGATCTACTGGAATATCCTCACGGAAATAGCCAGGCTCAATGCCTGTTCAGTCAGTGCGCTGTTGTCTTATGTCGATCGGGAAGTGCATTTGCGCTATGGCGGCGTGAAGAACTTCAGCGGGCTGGTCAGGGTGGTCTGCGTGGTTCACGTATTGAAAGGCCGCGCTTGCCTGTCCAATCCCGAGTAATCCGGGGGTTCCGGGGCTGGCCCGGCGTTCAGGCGGGCCGGGCCTCGGGCAGAAAGCCGGCTGCGCTGCCTCGATTTACCAGATATAATCCCGCGCTTTGCCGCTGCAGGCGCTTTCTGCGCAGTGGCCTCTATCCGGAGGCCGGCGCGGCACAGTAACGATCTGATCGCCGAGACATCTCCATGCCCATGTACGACTATCAATGCGCTTCCTGTGGTCATCAGTTGGAAGCCATCCAGAAGATCAGCGACGCGCCGCTGGTCGATTGCCCAGCTTGCAAGGCGCCTGAGCTTAAAAAGATGTTGTCCATGCCGGGCTTCCGCCTGAGCGGCAGCGGCTGGTACGAGACCGACTTCAAGACCGGCTCGAAGAAGAATCTGGCGGGCGGCGACAAAGCAGACTGAGTTGAACTCTACGCGCAGGCTCCTGCATTATCCGTCCCCTGACTTATGTACGGTGACTGAGGCCAAGCCTGCCACCGAATTTCGAATTACGAGAAGTGAAACCACTACCATGATGCGCAGCCATTATTGCGGCCAACTGAACGAGACCCTGGAAGGTCAGGAAATCACCCTTTGCGGATGGGTTCACCGTCGCCGCGACCACGGCGGGGTGATCTTCCTCGATATCCGTGATCGTGATGGTCTGGCCCAGGTGGTGTTCGACCCGGACCGCGCCGAGAGCTTCGCCGCCGCCGACCGCGTGCGCAGCGAATACGTAGTGAAGATCACCGGCAAGGTGCGCCTGCGTCCGGCCGGTGCGGTGAACCCGAACATGGCGTCCGGCGCGATCGAAGTGCTGGGCTACGAGCTGGAAGTGCTGAACGAGTCGGAAACCCCGCCGTTCCCACTGAACGAATATTCCGATGTTGGCGAAGAAACCCGCCTGCGTTATCGCTTCCTGGACCTGCGTCGCCCGGAAATGGCCGAGAAGCTGCGTCTGCGCTCGCGCATGACCACCAGCATCCGTCGCTTCCTCGATGAAAACGGCTTCCTCGACGTTGAAACGCCGATCCTCACCCGTGCCACCCCGGAAGGCGCGCGTGACTATCTGGTGCCGAGCCGTACCCACGCCGGCAGTTTCTTCGCCCTGCCGCAATCGCCGCAGTTGTTCAAGCAACTGCTGATGGTGGCCGGCTTCGACCGTTACTACCAGATCGCCAAGTGCTTCCGTGACGAAGACCTGCGCGCCGATCGCCAGCCTGAATTCACCCAGATCGACATCGAGACCAGCTTCCTCGATGAAAAAGAGATCATGGGTATCACCGAACAAATGATCCGCAACCTGTTCAAGGAAGTGCTGGACCTGGAATTCGGCGAATTCCCGCACATGACCTTCGAAGAAGCCATGCGCCGCTACGGTTCCGACAAGCCTGACCTGCGTATCCCGCTGGAACTGGTGGACGTGGCCGACCAACTCAAGGACGTCGACTTCAAGGTGTTCAGCGGCCCGGCCAACGACCCGAAATGCCGCATCGCCGCCCTGCGCGTGCCTGGCGGCGCGAGCATGCCGCGCAAGCAGATCGACGACTACACCAAGTTCGTCGGCATCTACGGTGCCAAGGGCCTGGCGTACATCAAAGTCAACGAGCGTGCCAAGGGCGTTGATGGCCTGCAGTCGCCGATCGTGAAAAACATCCCGGAAACCAACCTCAATGTGATCCTCGATCGCGTGGGCGCAGTCGACGGTGACATCGTGTTCTTCGGCGCCGACAAGGCCAAGATCGTCAGCGAAGCCCTGGGCGCGCTGCGGATCAAGCTGGGCCACGACCTGAACCTGCTGACCTGCAAGTGGGCACCGATGTGGGTCGTCGACTTCCCGATGTTCGAAGAGAACGACGACGGCAGCTTCAGCGCCTTGCACCACCCGTTCACCGCGCCGAAGTGCTCGCCGGAAGAGCTCGAAGCCAACCCGGCGGGCGCTCTGTCCCGGGCCTACGACATGGTCTTGAACGGCACTGAGCTGGGTGGCGGTTCGATCCGTATCCACCGCAAGGAAATGCAGCAAGCGGTATTCCGTCTGCTGGGCATCAACGAAGCCGAACAGGAAGAGAAATTCGGCTTCCTGCTCGACGCCCTGAAGTACGGCGCACCGCCCCACGGCGGCCTGGCCTTTGGCCTGGACCGTCTGGTGATGCTGATGACCGGCGCCCAGTCGATCCGTGAAGTGATCGCCTTCCCGAAAACCCAGAGCGCTGCGGACGTCATGACCCAGGCGCCAGGTGTTGTGGATGCCAAGGCACTGCGCGAGCTGCATATCCGCCTGCGCGAGGCGCCAAAGGCTGAGTAAGGCCGCTGCGTGAAAGCGCGATAAGGTTTTACGCAGTCAAAAAGGCGCATCTTCGGATGCGCCTTTGCGTTACAAGGGTTGTATCCCGCCTGGGGCGGGGTTGATAAGGTTTCTAGAGAATTTCGGAGTTGTGTTATGGCTGGCCATTCCAAGTGGGCGAACATCAAGCACCGCAAAGAGCGTCAGGATGCCAAGAAAGGCAAGATCTTCACCAAGTGGATTCGCGAACTGACCGTCGCCGCCCGCCAAGGCGGCGGTGACCCGGGCTCCAACCCGCGTCTGCGCCTGGCGCTGGACAAGGCCCTCGGCGCCAACATGAGTCGCGACATCATCGACCGCGCCGTGGCCCGTGGCGCCGGTGCGGCCGATACCGACGACATGGTCGAGCTGACCTACGAAGGCTACGGCCCGGGCGGCGTGGCGGTGATGGTCGAGTGCATGACCGATAACCGCAACCGTACCGCCGCGGCGGTGCGTCATGCGTTCAGCAAGTGCGGTGGCAACCTCGGTACGGACGGCTCGGTGGCCTACCTGTTCGAGCGCAAGGGCCAAATTTCCTTCGCGCCGGGCGTGGATGAAGACGCGTTGATGGAAGCCGCGATGGAAGCGGATGCCGACGACGTGGTGACCAATGAAGACGGCTCGATCGATGTGTTCACCTCGTTCGCCGGGTTCTATGCGGTGCGTAACGCGCTGGAAACCGCTGGTTTCAAAGGCACCGACGCAGAAATCGTGATGCTGCCGACCACCAGCGCCGAACTGGACCTGGACGGCGCGCAGAAAGTGCTGAAGATGCTGGATATGCTCGAGGACCTGGATGACGTGCAGAACGTCTACTCGAATGCTGATATTCCAGAGTCGGTCGCCGAGCAGCTAGGCTGACGGGCGATGTGGATCTAAATGTGAGAGGGGGCTTGCTCCCGATTACGGTGTGTCAGTCATTTATGAATAGACTGAATCACCGTAATCGGGAGCAAGCCCCCTCCCACATTGGATTTTACCTGTATCAAAAATTGTGTTTACCCGACCTGCAGGCGTTATGACTTTAATTCTAGGTATCGACCCCGGTTCGCGCATCACCGGTTTTGGTGTGGTGCAACACACCCCGCGCGGCTGCGTGTATGTCGCCTCGGGCTGCATCCGCACCGGCGCGGGCGAGTTGGCCGAGCGCCTGCAGATCGTCTATCGCGGCGTGCGTGAAGTGATCCAGACCTACAAGCCGGTGACCATGGGGATCGAAAAGGTGTTCATGGCCAAAAACGCCGACTCGGCTCTCAAGCTCGGCCAGGCCCGTGGCGCCGCCATCGTGGCCGGTGCCGAGGAGGCCATGGAAATCGCCGAGTACACCGCCACCCAGGTCAAGCAGGCCGTGGTCGGCACCGGCGCGGCCAATAAAGAGCAGGTGCAGATGATGGTCATGCACATGCTCAAACTCACCTCCAAGCCGCAGATCGACGCCTCCGACGCCCTGGCCATCGCCATTTGCCACGCGCATACCCGTTCCAGCCTGCTGCCTCACGGCCTGGGGGCGGCACGTAGTCGTGGCGGGCGGCTGCGTCTCTGATAGCATCGGCGCAATCGTTATTTGCGGTCAGGCCTCGATCTGACCCCCAAGCTTTAAGGATCTGAACCGTGATTGGACGCTTGCGCGGCACCCTGGCTGAGAAACAGCCGCCGCACCTGATTCTGGATGTCAACGGGCTGGGGTATGAGCTGGAAGTGCCCATGACCACCCTGTATCGCCTTCCGTCGGTTGGCGAGCCATTGACCCTGCATACTCACCTTGTGGTGCGCGAAGATGCGCAACTGCTCTATGGCTTCATTGGCAAGCGTGACCGCGACTTCTTCCGCGAATTGATTCGCCTCAATGGCGTAGGGCCGAAACTGGCCCTGGCGCTGATGTCGAGCCTGGAAGTGGATGAACTGGTACGCGCGGTGTCGGCCCAGGACACCTCGGCGCTGACCAAGGTGCCGGGGGTCGGCAAGAAAACCGCCGAACGCCTGCTGGTGGAGCTCAAGGACCGTTTCAAAGCCTGGGAAGTCGTGCCGAGCATGTTCGCCCTGGTGCCGAACCAGCCGAACCAGCCGGCGGCCCAGGTGGCCAGTGCCGAAAGCGATGCGGTCAGCGCGCTGATTTCCCTGGGCTACAAGCCGCAGGAAGCCAGCAAAGCAGTGTCGGCCATCAAGGACAAGAACCTGAGCAGCGAAGACATGATCCGCCGAGCCCTGAAGGGAATGATTTAAGTGATTGAAGCTGATCGTCTGATCGCGGCCACCGGCCCCCGTGACCGTGAAGAAGTCCAGGACCGCGCCATCCGCCCCCTGAGCCTGGCCGACTACATCGGCCAGCCCACCGTGCGCGAGCAGATGGAGTTGTTCATCCAGGCTGCGCGTGGGCGCAGTGAATCCCTGGACCACACCTTGATCTTCGGCCCGCCGGGGTTGGGTAAAACCACCCTGGCCAACATCATCGCCCAGGAAATGGGGGTGTCGATCAAGTCCACCTCCGGCCCGGTGCTGGAGCGTCCGGGCGACCTGGCGGCGCTGCTGACCAACCTCGAACCGCACGACGTGCTGTTCATCGACGAAATCCACCGGCTGTCGCCCATCGTCGAGGAAGTGCTGTACCCGGCGATGGAAGACTTCCAGCTCGACATCATGATCGGTGAAGGCCCCGCAGCCCGCTCGATCAAGCTCGACCTGCCGCCGTTCACCCTGGTGGGCGCGACCACGCGCGCGGGCATGCTGACCAACCCGTTGCGAGACCGTTTCGGCATCGTCCAACGTCTAGAGTTCTATAGCACCGCAGACCTGGCGACCATCGTCAGCCGTTCGGCCGGCATTCTCGGCTTGCCCCTGGACCCCGAAGGCGCGTTTGAAATCGCCCGGCGGGCGCGGGGCACGCCTCGGATCGCCAACCGCTTGCTGCGACGCGTGCGCGATTTTGCCGAAGTGCGGGCCAAGGGCCATATCACCAAGGCCGTGGCCGACCTGGCGTTGAACCTGCTGGACGTGGATGAACACGGCTTCGATCACCAGGATCGACGGCTACTGTTGACCATGATCGAGAAATTCGACGGCGGCCCAGTGGGCGTGGACAGCCTGGCAGCGGCCATCAGTGAAGAGCGCCATACCATTGAGGACGTGCTGGAGCCGTACCTGATCCAGCAGGGCTACATCATGCGTACACCAAGGGGCCGGGTGGTTACCCGCCATGCCTATTTGCACTTTGGGCTAAACATTCCGTCACGATTGGGCGAGATGCCCGTGCTAGACGAATTCCTCGATGCAGTGGACGATTAAAAAGGTCACTCGGGTCGATTTATTCAAGGTTTGTGCTGTCCTAGTGGCTGGCGTCGTCATTCAGTCGTTAGAAATGTTTCATAGAATGAAAAAACAGTTGCCCAGCCGGATTGGCAACCTGAGGAGTAAGCACTAGAGTATGCGCGCGCAAAACGGGGATCAGTCGTTCGCACATCGCTGTCGCGTTTATTACGAGGACACCGATGCTGGCGGCATCGTGTATTACGTCAATTACCTCAAGTTCATGGAGCGGGCTCGAACCGAGCGGCTACGGGAGCTGGGCTTTGCCCAATCCCAGCTGGCAGGGGAGGACCTGTTGTTTGTCGTGCATTCCAGCGAGGCGCGTTATTACGCGCCGGCGCGATTGGACGATGAGCTGCTGGTCAGCGCTGAAGTAATCGAATTGAACCGTGTCAGCCTGCGCTTTAAACAGCAGGTCAGGCGGGCTGCGGATGCAACGCTGCTCTGTGAGGGGCAGTTCCTGGTGGCGTGTGTGCGCCCCAATAGTTTGAAACCTCGGGCCATTCCCGAAACTCTACGTGCGGCCTTTGCCGCCGTGAGCGGCGCGGGTAAACAATCAAAGCAGGAGATTTAGCGTGGAACCTACCGTCGTCGACCATTCCTCCATGTGGAGCCTGGTCAGTAATGCCAGTGTTGTGGTTCAACTGGTGATGCTGATCCTGTTAGCCGCATCGGTTACATCCTGGGTCATGATTTTTCAGCGCAGCAACCTGCTGCGTGCCGGTCGACGTGCCCTGGAGAGCTTCGAAGAGCGCTTCTGGTCGGGTATCGACCTGTCCAAACTGTATCGCCAGGCCGGTAGCAACCCTGACCCGGATTCGGGCGTCGAGCAGATCTTCCGTGCCGGCTTCAAGGAGTTCTCGCGCCTGCGCCAGCAGCCGGGCGTCGATCCGGAAGCGGTCATGGAAGGCGTGGCCCGTGCCATGCGCGTGGCCATCTCCCGCGAAGAAGAGAAGCTGGAGCAGAGCCTGCCGTTCCTCGCCACCGTGGGTTCCGTCAGCCCGTACATCGGTCTGTTCGGTACCGTGTGGGGGATCATGAACTCCTTCCGCGGCCTGGCCCAGGCCCAGCAAGCGACCCTGGCCACCGTGGCCCCGGGTATCGCCGAAGCCCTGGTCGCCACCGCGATCGGCCTGTTCGCTGCGATCCCGGCGGTTATCGCCTACAACCGCTTCGCCGCGCGCGGTGAGACCCTGATCAGCCGTTACTACACCTTCGCCGACGAATTCCAGGCGATCCTGCACCGTAAAGTGCACACCAGCGAAGAATAAGCAGGTACTCCCCGATGGCTTTAATCACTCGAGCACGAACCAAGCGCAAGCCGGTCGCCGAGATGAACGTAGTGCCTTACATCGACGTGATGCTGGTGCTGCTGGTGATCTTCATGGTGACCGCGCCGATGCTCAACCAGGGTGTGAAGGTTGATCTGCCCAAGGTTTCCAGCGAAGCCTTGCCCCAGGACAACAACACCCAGGTGCTGACGATTTCGATCAAGGCTGACAAGACCTACTACTGGAACCTTGGCAGCGAAGTCGATACGCAGAAACAACAGGACAAGGCCCTGACCTTGCCGGCGATGACCGATGCGGTGACCAAGATCATTCGCTCCGGCAACGAAGGCGGCAAGCACACCCAGGTGTTCATCCGCGGCGACAAGTCGGTCGACTACGGTTCCGTCATGGGCGCCATGGGCGGGCTGCAGAAGGCCGGCGTCGGTAACGTTGGCTTGATTACCGAGGCGCCCTGATGCACCAACAGCGAGAGCCGTCCGCCTCGGAAAGCTACTTCTGGCCTAGCGTCTGGGCAATTGCCCTGCACGTCCTGGTGTTTGGCATGCTGTTCGTCAGCTTTGCCATGACCCCGGACCTGCCGCCAGCCAAGCCGATCGTGCAGGCGACCCTGTATCAGCTGAAATCGAAAAGTCAGGCCACTACCCAGACCAATCAGAAGATTGCGGGTGAGGCCCAGAAGTCGGCTGCGCGCCAGACTGAAGTCGAGCAGATGGAACAGAAGAAGGTCGAGCAGGAAGCAGTGAAGGCTGCTGCGGAACAAAAGAAAGAAGAGGCGGCTCAAAAGGCCGAGGAATCGAAAAAGGCTGACGAAGCGAAGAAGGCTGACGAGGCGAAAAAGGCTGATGAAGCCAAGAAAGCCGAGAAAGCTGCCGAAGCTAAAAAAGCCGAAGAGAAACAATTGGCTGATATAGCCAAGAAGAAATCTGAAGAAGAAGCCAAAAAAGCTGCCGAAGAAGAGGCCAAGAAAAAGGCCGCTGAAGACGCCAAGAAAAAGATAGTCGAAGACGCGAAGAAGAAAGCCGCCGAAGACGCCAAGAAAAAAGCTGAAGCAGACGAGGCGAAGAAGAAAATCGCCGACGACGCGAAGAAGAAAGCTGCCGCCGATGCCACCAAGAAAAAGGCCCAGGAAGCAGCGCGTAAATCCGCCGAAGAGAAAAAGGCCCAGGCCTTGGCAGATTTGCTCTCCGACACGCCGCAGCGTCAGCAAGCCTTGGCCGATGAACGTGGCGATGAAGTCGCGGGCAGTTTCGACGACCTGATTCGGGCGCGGGCAGCAGAAGGCTGGACACGTCCGCCTTCGGCACGCAAAGGCATGACAGTAGTGCTGCAGATCGGCATGTTGCCGGACGGTACGGTGACTTCGGTCAGCGTGGCCAAGTCCAGTGGTGACGGTTCGTTCGACAGTTCGGCGGTCGCGGCGGTCAAGAATATTGGCCGGTTGACCGAGATGCAGGGAATGAAACCAAGCGACTTCGCTCCCTATCGTTCATTCAAGATGACATTCACACCTGAGGATTTAGCCTTGTGAGAAACCTTCTTCGAGGAATGCTTGTCGTTATTTGCTGTATGGCAGGGATAGCGGCGGCGGATGAAAAGAACATCCTGGTCACCAGCGGTAGCGATCGGGCCACCCCGATCGCCGTTGTACCGTTCGGCTGGCAGGGCGGCAGCGTGTTGCCGGACGACATGGCTCAGATCGTCAGCGACGACCTGCGCAACTCCGGTTACTACGCGCCGATTCCCAAAGGCAACATGATCAGCCAGCCGACCCAGGCCAGCGAAGTCATCTTCCGCGACTGGAAAGCCGTGGGTGCCCAGTACCTGATGGTCGGCAGCATCGTGCCGGCCGGCGGTCGCCTGCAGATCCAGTACGCCTTGTTCAACGTGGCGACCGAGCAGCAGGTCTTGACCGGCAGCGTATCGGGCACCGCCGAACAACTGCGCGACATGGCCCACTACATCTCGGACCAGTCGTTTGAAAAGCTTACCGGTATCAAGGGGGCTTTCTCGACACGTCTGCTGTATGTAACGGCCGAGCGTTTCTCCGTAGACAACACGCGCTACACGCTGCAGCGTTCCGACTATGACGGCGCGCGCGCTGTGACCTTGCTGCAATCGCGTGAACCAATCCTGTCGCCGCGCTTCGCGCCGGACGGCAAGCGCATTGCCTACGTGTCCTTCGAGCAGAAGCGTCCGCGCATCTTCGTCCAGCACATCGACACTGGCCGTCGTGAGCAGATCACCAATTTCGAAGGCCTCAACGGTGCGCCAGCCTGGTCGCCGGATGGTTCGCGCCTTGCTTTCGTGCTGTCCAAGGACGGCAACCCGGATATCTACGTGATGAACATGGCTTCGCGCCAGATCAGCCGCGTGACCAGCGGTCCTGGTATCAACACCGAACCGTTCTGGGGTAAAGATGGTTCGACCATCTATTTCACCTCCGACCGTGGCGGCAAGCCTCAAATTTATAAAACGAGCGTGGGTGGCGGTGGCGCGGAACGCGTGACCTTTATTGGTAACTACAACGCCAACCCTAAGCTTTCGGCTGATGAAAAGACGTTGGTGATGATTCACCGTCAGGATGGTTTCACTAATTTCCGGGTTGCGGCCCAGGATTTGCAGCGCGGAACCGTAAAAATCCTTACAGATACCAACCTAGATGAGTCAGCCACTGTTGCGCCCAACGGCACCATGGTAATCTACGCCACCCGCCAGCAGGGCCGGGGAGTCTTGATGCTCGTGTCCATTAATGGACGCGTAAGGCTCCCGCTTCCTACCGCACAAGGCGAAGTCAGAGAACCATCCTGGTCCCCTTACCTGAACTGACGCGGCGCTACATGATTTGCTTAACACACTGGGGTTCATTAGGAGTTTCACGATGGAAATGCTGAAGTTTGGTAAGTTTGCTGCTCTGGCTCTGGCTCTGTCCGTAGCCGTTGGTTGCTCGTCTAAAGGCGGCGACAATGCCGGTGAAGGCGCAGCTGTTGATCCAAACGCTGGTTATGGCGCCAACACTGGTGCAGTTGACGGCTCCCTGAGCGAAGAAGCTGCTCTGCGCGCAATCACCACTTTCTACTTCGAATACGACAGTTCGGACCTGAAACCAGAAGCCATGCGCGCTCTGGACGTTCACGCGAAGGACCTGAAAGCTAACGGCGCTCGCGTTGTTCTGGAAGGTAACACCGACGAACGTGGTACTCGCGAGTACAACATGGCACTGGGCGAGCGTCGTGCGAAAGCCGTTCAGCGCTATCTGGTACTGCAAGGTGTTGCTCCAGGCCAACTGGAACTGGTTTCCTACGGTAAAGAGCGTCCAGTTGCTACTGGCCACGACGAGCAGTCCTGGGCTCAAAACCGTCGCGTCGAACTGCGTAAGTAATTCGTCATGCGAACGTGCCGTCGTGCTCTAACTGTATTGGCTCTCAGCCTCGCGCCGCTTGCGGTGTGGGCTGCGGTTCCTGTGGAAGATAGCAACTCAGGCTATAACAATAGCGGGAGCAGTTATCCGCCAGCAGGTTATGGCACGAACGGCGCCTATGCTGGGGGGGCGGCTACGTCCGCTCCCTCGGCACAGGGCGAACTGTTCAACCAGTTGCAACGCATGCAGGATCAATTGTCGCAGCAGCAAGGCGCCATTGAAGTTCTGCAGAATCAAGTGAACCAGCTGAAGCAAGAAGGCCTGGAGCGATACCAGGATCTTGATCGACGCATAGGAGCCGGCGTTACACCTGCCGCTACTCCTGATAATTCTTCTGCCGGTGGCGCGCCAAGTGCCGCCGCCGGTGGTGCAGCAGCAGGGGCCGCCGCCGCAGCCCCTGCCGCCAGCAGCGAACCGGGTGATCCGGCGAAGGAAAAACTGTATTACGATGCAGCCTTCGACCTGATCAAGGCCAAGGATTTCGACAAGGCCAGCAAGGCCTTCACCGCATTCCTCGGTCGTTACCCAAACAGTCAGTACGCGGGCAACGCCCAGTACTGGCTGGGTGAGGTAAACCTGGCAAAGGGTGATCTGCAGGGGGCGGGCCAGGCATTTGCCAAGGTCAGCCAGCTGTACCCCAAGCACGCCAAGGTGCCGGATTCGCTGTACAAACTCGCTGACGTAGAACGCCGCCTGGGTCACACCGACAAGGTCAAAGGCATTCTGCAGCAGGTCGTTGCCCAGTATCCGGGGACTTCCGCTGCCCAGTTGGCTCAACGCGACCTGCAGCGCTTGTAAGCGATGCTGTCCGTTTAGAAGAAACCCGCGCCTGGCGCGGGTTTTTTCGTTAGAATCCACGCCCTTTTATGAAACACGCTTCCTGGGGTTTACGCGTTGGCGGAATTCCTTGAAGTGCCTGACGGAGGCGGACAGCCTGTTTAGCTGTTACGCCCGTGGCGACTATGCAAGACACATTACGCATCACCGAAGTTTTTTACTCGTTACAGGGTGAAACGCGAACGGCCGGCCTGCCCACAGTATTTGTGCGCCTGACCGGTTGCCCCCTGCGTTGCCAGTACTGTGACAGCGCCTACGCCTTCAGTGGCGGCACCGTGCGAACCCTTGAAGACATCCTTGAACAGGTTGCCGGTTACCGGCCGCGCTACGTCTGCGTGACCGGCGGTGAGCCGCTGGCGCAACCCAACGCCATCCCTTTGCTCAAGCAGCTGTGTGACGCCGGTTACGAGGTGTCCCTGGAAACCAGCGGCGCCCTGGATATTTCCGCGGTGGACCCGCGTGTAAGCCGAGTGGTCGATCTCAAGACCCCAGGCTCCAAAGAGGCGCATCGCAACCTCTACGAGAACCTGGACCTGCTGACGGCCAACGACCAGGTCAAGTTCGTGATCTGTTCCCGCGACGATTACGACTGGGCGAGCTCCAAGCTGATCCAGTACGGCCTGGACCGCCGCGCGGGCGAGGTGCTGTTCTCTCCAAGCCATCACGACCTGAACGCACGCGACCTGGCCGACTGGGTGGTGGCTGATAACCTACCGGTCCGTCTGCAACTGCAACTGCATAAATACCTTTGGAACGACGAGCCAGGACGCTGAAATGACTGAACAACCGATTGATCAAAAACGTGCGGTAATCCTGCTGTCCGGCGGCCTCGACTCCGCCACGGTGGTGGCCATGGCGCAGGCTGAAGGCTACACCTGCTACACCATGAGCTTCGACTACGGCCAGCGCCATCGCGCCGAGCTGAACGCCGCTGCCCGCGTCGCCCGCGACATGGGTGTGGCCGAGCACAAGGTCATTGGCCTGAATCTCAACGGCATCGGCGGCTCGGCGCTCACCGACAGCAGCATCGACGTGCCGGAAGCCCCCAGCGAAGGCATCCCGATCACCTACGTCCCGGCGCGCAACACCGTGTTCCTGTCCCTGGCCCTTGGCTGGGCGGAAGTGCTGAATGCCCGCGATATCTTTATCGGCGTCAACGCAGTGGATTATTCCGGCTACCCGGATTGCCGCCCAGAGTTCATCGAGTCGTTCGAACGCATGGCCAACCTGGCGACCAAGGCCGGGGTAGAGGGGCAGGGCTTCCGTATCCTGGCGCCGCTGCAAAACCTCAGCAAGGCCGATATCGTGAAGGCTGGCGTAGGGCTTGGCGTCGATTATTCGCTGACTGTTTCCTGCTATCAGGCAGACGATGACGGCCGTGCTTGTGGGAAATGCGACAGCTGCCGACTGCGTGCAGAAGGCTTCAAAATGGCCGGAATTACGGACCCAACGCGTTATTTTTGATTTATTTAAAATAAGGTGTTGAATAATCCTTAGAAATCAGTATTATACGCGCCACAACACAGCGGGTCGTTAGCTCAGTTGGTAGAGCAGTTGGCTTTTAACCAATTGGTCGTAGGTTCGAATCCCACACGACCCACCATTTTTGGCGGTTTAGAAAATCCGGAAGGCCCACGCAAGTGAGGATTTCCGGGTTTTTTTTTGCCTTGTGAAAAGCCCGTGCAAGCTGCCAAGTCCCACCACATGCAACCCGCCTTCCGATGCTGAAAGGCGACAGCGTGCTGATCCTAAAGTCGCTTCGACCTACTCCACCCCCATCAAGCCGCCCAGACGGCCCTTGACGACCTTTTGCAGGAGCAAGGCCAGCGTCTCGGTGGCATAGGGTTTCTGCAGCAGTACAAAACGCTTGGCTTCTTCTTGGGCAATGCGCGCGTATTCGTCGTTGTAGCCGGTGGTGAGCACCACCGGCAGCCATGGATAGAGCGCCTCGATCGCGTCGAGCAGTTCCAGGCCGCTCATGCCGGGCATGGAGATGTCGGAGAACACCACCTGGAAACTTTCCGGGTTGGGGGCCAGGGCTTCCAGTGCGCTCTTGGCGTCCGGCACCCACAACACGTGAAAGCCCATCTGTTCCAGGGTCTGCGAGGTGTAGAGGCCAACGTCAGCATTGTCCTCGACCATCAGCACGCACAAGTTCGAGACGATCGGTACGCGATGGTTGTCCTGGGCGGTCGGGATCGTGCTGGCCTCGACCTTGGGCAGGTACAACGTAAACTGGCTGCCTTTGCCGCGTTCGCTCTGCACCAGAATCTCCCCGCCCGACTGTTTGGCAAAGCCGAACACTTGCGACAAGCCCAGCCCGGTGCCTTGGCCGATGCCTTTGGTGGTGTAGAAGGGTTCGAAGATGGCGTCGAGTTTTTCCGGCGCAATGCCTGATCCGGTGTCGCTCAATGCGATGGTCACGTAGTCGGCGACCCGCCCCGGGTGGGCGCGCACCGACGGCAGCCAGGCGGCTGTCGCGACCTGGATGGTCAAGTGGCCATTGCCGGCCATGGCATCCCGCGCATTGACCACCATGTTCACCAGTGCGGTATCGAACTGGCTTTCATCGGCGTTTATAAAGCAGGGCTCATCCGGCACTTCGATGGTGACCTTGATCCGCGAGCCAGTCAGGCTGTCCATCATCTCGCCCACCCGCAACACGCTGTCGCCGACATTGAATACTTCCGGGCGCAGGGCCTGGCGGCGGGCGAAGGTCAGCAGTTGCGCGGTCAGGCGGGCGGCGCGGTCGACGGTGCTGGCGATGGCATCGATGTATTTGATGCGCCGCACTTCACTCAGGGATGGGGTCTTGAGCAGGTCGGCGCAGGATTTGATTACCGTCAGCAGGTTATTGAAGTCGTGTGCGACGCCGCCGGTGAGTTGGCCAATGGTTTCCAGTTTCTGGGATTGGCGCAAGGCATCTTCCGACAGGCGCAGGGCGTCCTTGGCTTCTTCTTCGGCCTGGATATCCCGGCCCACCGCATGGATGTAATCGCTGTCGGGTACGGCGGTCCAGGCGATCATGCGATAGCTGCCATCCTGGTGGCGGTAACGGTTCTTGAAGTTGGGGAAGTTCTTGCCGTCTCCCAGGCGGCTGACTGCCGATGCGGAGTCGGCCAAGTCGTCCGGGTGAACCAGGGCCAGCAACTGGCTGCCCACCAAGTCGTGTTCGGCGTGGCCGAGCATGCGAGTCCAGGCTGGGTTGACGGCGGAGATCACGCCGTCGAGTTGGGCCACCAGCATCAGGTCCGGGGACAGGCGCCAGATGCGGTCGCGGTCGCGGGTGCGTTCCACCACCCGTTGTTCCAGGGACTCGTTGAGCTTGCGCAGTGCTTCTTCGGCTTCACGCAGGGCCGTGATGTCGCGGGATACGCAGAGGATCTGTTCCGGCCGGCCGTTACTGCCCAGGATCGGGCTCACCTGTACATGCCACCACTTCAGGTTACCGGCCAGGGTCTGGGCCGGGCCGATAAAGCTGGCGCTTTCGCCGTTTCTGGCGGCCTGTACGGCGGCCTTGGCGTCTAGGTTGCCTTGATCCTGCCAGAAATCGGGCCAGGAGCAGCCACGGATGGTGTTGAAGTCACTGACCTCCATGATGTTTTGGCCGCCTTCGCTCATGAACGTGAGGCGGGCATCGAGATCGAGTACTTGGATGCAATCGTTGATGCTGGCCAGTACGCGCTCGGTGAACGCTTCGTTTTGGCTCAGGCCGGAGGTGGCCAGTTCGCTGACCTCAGAGCCCATCCCGACGGTGCTATTCATTTGAGTTTGGCCGAGCGGGTTAAATGGCCTTCATCATGTCATTAAGATACCTCCCCCCACCAGCGACTTCCTTACGCACTGCACTGCTTTTGCTGTGGGAAGGCATTGGATAATGCCGGCACGTTCTGTACATATTCCTACGAGCGATCGCGCGGTATGTGTGGCGTTGACTTACAGCTCCTGAGTCTGCGTGATGCGGTAAAGAGGCGGTTTTTTTGATGTGGCTCTTTGCCACTTATTTCGGCTTTAATGCTGTCAATACGCGGCGTATCTTGGCTAGATTGGAGGCTAAGCTTTCAAGACATGGACTGTCATGACTACGCTAACTCCGATCATCGCTAGCAATCCCCTCATTGTTCGCGCTGTAGCCACACCGCTCGCCATTTCGGCGAACACTGTCGATGTCTTGCCGGTGCGACCAGCGTCGGTGGTCAGCCTCGGTAATCCGGCTGCCGATGTCGTTGATATCTACTCCCGAGACGGGCAAATGCCGGGTCGGGAAAGTGTGCGGGCCTGGGAAAATAGCAGCCAGGACGCAGTCAGCAAGATCATCAACACCCGCTTTAACTCGACCTCCACGGCCAGTCGCTACAGCGGCTTGGGGGCAGCATTGGTGGCGCAGTTCGCCAAAGGCGGCGGCGCGGACATTTCACAGTCGGTGCTCAACACCACGGCCGACCGGGCCGGGAGCGATAAAGGCTTGCTGACCGGTCTGGCGGACTTCAAGGCTTCCATCAAGCAGGCCGTAGACAGCTCCAACCCGATGCGCCCTTCAGAGGTCGACAGCTTTTCTTACAATGTGTCGCAAAAAACCCAGGTTAATGGTCGCAGCAGCGCGGATCGCAGCGTCACCCAGAACCAGCAATCGGTGCTTTCGGCGAGCTTCCACAAAGGCCTTGATGGTGGGAAACCGCCGGTGTTTGATGGCCGTCGCGAATCGCAGAATTACCTGTATGTGCAAGTACAGGACAGGGCCAGCAGCACCGCGAGCTTTGCCTATAAAGACAGCCAATTGACCCATGCTTCCCTCACACAGTCGGCTTCCCAGAATACCCACACGCAGAAGTATGTGATGGCCAACCTGGTAGAAGACACCGTTGTGCCGAAGGAAGGCTCATCCAAGCGTGACTACCTGGCGCTGCTCGAACACGCGGGCAGGGAAAGCAAAAAATCCAAGGATGCGCTGGAGCAGTCGACGTTGAAGGATGCATTGGCGAAGATGCATGACTCAGTCCTGTTGCAGGATGATCCGGATGTGCTGATGCGCTGAGGGTCAACGCGCGAAGCCCCAGTGATGCGCCTTCGCGTTTTTTTTTGCCCGACAGATGCGTCGCGCCATGCCAGATTAGGCTTTTGAATCCATTCGATATTCTGTAGCCTTGCGCAGCTTCACCTTAACCCGTGCTTGATGACATCATCACTTCGTCCGGCGGCGCCTGAAGGGCTCCAGAGCCGGTGGTACACTCGACTTTCGCGCAACGGCGCCTGCAGGTCTTGCGAACATGACGCAAATTTCCGAACGCCTTCTGGTTCAAGCCCACCTCGACGCCAAGCAGCCCAAGGCCCTCAGTGCCGAGGAAGAGGCTAGCCTGCGTACCGCCATCGCCGCCGAGCTCAAAGCTCAGGACGCGGTGCTGGTCGCCCACTTCTATTGCGACCCGGTGATTCAGGCCCTGGCCGAAGAAACCGGGGGCTGTGTCTCCGACTCCCTTGAAATGGCACGCTTCGGCGCTGCTCACCCGGCCAAGACCGTACTGGTCGCCGGTGTGCGTTTCATGGGCGAGACGGCCAAAATCCTCACCCCCGAAAAACGCATCCTGATGCCGACCCTGGAAGCCACGTGCTCCCTCGACCTGGGCTGTCCGGTGGAGGAGTTTTCCGCGTTCTGCGATCAACACCCCGAACGCACGGTGGTGGTGTATGCCAACACCTCGGCGGCGGTCAAGGCGCGGGCGGACTGGGTGGTGACTTCCAGTTGCGCGCTGGAAATCGTCGAAAGCCTGATGGACAACGGCGAGACCATTATCTGGGGGCCGGACAAGCACCTGGGTACTTACATTCAGCGCCAGACCGGTGCCGACATGCTGCTGTGGGACGGTGCGTGCATCGTCCACGAAGAGTTCAAGTCCAAGCAGCTGGAAGACATGAAGGCGCTGTACCCGGACGCGGCGATCCTGGTCCACCCGGAATCCCCGACCTCGGTGATCGAACTGGCGGATGCAGTGGGTTCCACCAGCCAACTGATTGCCGCCGCTCAGCGTTTACCGAACAAAACGTTCATTGTCGCCACCGACCGCGGCATTTTCTACAAGATGCAGCAGTTGTGCCCGGACAAGGTCTTCGTCGAAGCGCCTACCGCCGGCAACGGCGCGGCGTGCCGCAGTTGCGCGCACTGCCCGTGGATGGCGATGAATACGCTGGAGCGCACGCTGCAGTGCCTGCGTGAGGGCAGCAACGAGATCTTCGTCGAGCCTTCGGTGATCCCGCAGGCGGTGCGCCCGCTCAAGCGCATGTTGGACTTCACCCAGGCTGCGCGCCTGAAGCTGGCCGGCAACGCCTGACCCGGTCGAACATGTGGGAGGGGGCTTGCCCCCGATAGCGGTAAATCAGTCGATGTATCTGGAGACTGACACTACGCTATCGGGAGCAAGCCCCCTCCCACATTTTGATCCGCACCAGCAGGGCGTTATTTTTTCCGCTTCGGAACCTGCACCAACTGCGTGTCGGAGTAGATGTCGTGCCAACTGCGTTTCTGCTTGTCGAACAGTGACCAGATAAACCCCAGCCCCACGCACAACCACGATGCAATCGACACCACAAAGCGCAACAGCGCCTGCCACAGGCTGATCCGCGAGCCGTCGGCGTTCTGTACGCGCACGCCCCACACCTGCATGCCCAGGGTCTGCCCGGAATGGGTCCAGAACTTGGCGAAGAAGCCAAACAGCACGAAGAACAGAATCGTCGACAGCAGCGGGTCGCCGTCCAGCGCGCCGGATTCGGTGAGGGTACGCATTTTGGCTTCGCCCACGAACGCGATCCACACCAGCTTGTAGAGAAAGGCCGTGACAATCAGTAGCGCCGTGCAGAGGAGGAAGTCATAGAACATCGCTGCCAGACGACGGCCCAGGCCAACGGCGGGGAAGTCGCCTTGGGGGCTCAGCAGGGGTTTGGACATGGCCGGCTCTCTGAAGAAAAAAAGCATTTTACGGCGCAATGCCCTTACCGCGCCCATAAAAAAGCCCCTGATGTCACCATCAGGGGCTTTTTGTCGCAGGAGGGATCAGCCTTCGGCGATCACTTCGTCAGCCTGCATGCCTTTCTGGCCTTGCACGGCGACGAAAGACACTTTCTGGCCTTCTTTCAGGCTCTTGAAGCCGTTGCCCTGAATAGCGCGGAAATGCACGAACAGATCCGGACCGCTTTCTGGAGTGATAAAACCAAACCCTTTCTCGTCGTTAAACCACTTGACGGTACCGCTCTGACGTTTATCCGACATTTTCTTATTTCCTTGACGCTAAAAATGAATGACAGCCCCTTTCGCATGAAAGAGTACTGGGCTGGGTTGCAGGAAAGTAAGAGACGTCGAACGGGTTGTAGCAAACTTTGGCTACTGCCCAGGTCCAGGTTCCAAGCGACCCATGCAAACACAGTGAGCAAACTCTACGTCAACTAATGGAGAAAAAACAAGCCCTGCGCAAAGCCCAGCTTTTGCTCGGCTTTGTGGCACTTGGGGGAACAATGGGCGGACGACTTATTCGATAGAAATGGTCACTTGTTATAGGTTGACCCCTATAACAATGACTATCGTCAATGCACTGTTTTATGGCGGTTGCGTTACAGATTAGTGCGCGTTAACGCAACCGCGTTACTTATAGAAACAATCAATCAGCCGCGGTAGTACCGTTGCGGCACAAATGGCATTTTACTTACACGAAGTGGCACCTTTTTCCCACGCACCAGTGCAGAAACTTCGGTATCCAACGCAGTGAACGCGCTGTCCAGGTAGGCCATCGCCAACGGGCCACCGAGGCTCGGGCCAAAGCCGCCGCTGCAGACGCTGCCGACCACGGTGCCGTGTTCGTCGACGATTTCCGCACCTTCACGCACGGGTGTGCGCTCCTGAGGCAGCAGGCCGACACGTTTGCGGCTCACACCGGCTTGCTGCTGGGTAAAGATCCGGTCGGCGCCGGGAAAGCCACCGGCACGAGCGCCGTCGGCGCGACGGGCCTTGGAGATCGCCCAGAGCAGGCTGGCTTCGATCGGGGTGGTGTCGGTGTTCATGTCGTGGCCATACAGGCACAGGCCGGCTTCCAGGCGCAGCGAGTCGCGGGCGCCCAGGCCGATGGCCTGGACTTCGGTCTCGGCCAGCAGGCTGCGGGCCAGGCTTTCGGCGTGGGCGGCGGGCACCGAGATCTCGAAGCCGTCTTCACCGGTGTAGCCGGAGCGGCTGACGTAGCAGTCCACGCCCAGCAGGCGCAGGGACGTGAATTGCATGAAGGTCATCTTGGTCACTTCAGGGGCCAGGCGTGCCAGCACTTTTACCGCTGCCGGGCCTTGCAGGGCGAGCAGGGCGCGTTCTTCGAACAGCGGCTCGATGCTGCACTGGTCGCCAATCCTGGCACGCAGGTGCGCCAGGTCCTGGTCCTTGCAGGCCGCGTTGACCACCAGGAACAGCTCGTCGTTCCCCAGGTTGGCCACCATCAGGTCGTCGAGAATACCGCCCTGCTCGTTGGTGAACATGGCATAGCGCTGCATGCCTACGGGCAGGTCGATGATATCCACCGGCACCAGGGTTTCCAGGGCCTTGGCGGCATTGGCGCCGGTCAGGCGGATCTGGCCCATGTGAGACACGTCGAACAGCCCGGCCTGATCACGGGTGTGCAGGTGTTCTTTCATCACGCCCAATGGGTATTGCACCGGCATGTCGTAGCCGGCGAAGGGCACCATGCGCGCGCCGAGTTCGATGTGCAGCGCGTGCAACGGGGTTTTCAACAGGGTTTCGGTGGACATATTCAGCTCCTGAAAAACGTGCGGACGCGCTTCTAAGCGTCAGCACTCGATAATGTTGACCGCCAAACCGCCACGGGCGGTTTCCTTGTATTTGCTTTTCATGTCGGCGCCGGTCTGGCGCATGGTGCGGATGACCTTGTCGAGGGACACAAAATGCTGCCCATCGCCGCGCAAGGCCATACGCACTGCGTTGATGGCTTTGACCGAGCCCATGGCATTGCGCTCGATGCAGGGCACTTGCACCAGGCCGCCGATCGGGTCGCACGTCAGGCCGAGGTTGTGTTCCATGCCGATCTCGGCGGCGTTTTCGACCTGGGACACGCTGCCGCCCAACACTTCGCACAGCGCACCGGCGGCCATCGAGCAGGCCACGCCGACTTCACCCTGGCAGCCAACCTCGGCACCAGAGATCGACGCGTTTTCCTTGTACAGAATTCCGATCGCGGCGGCGGTGAGCAGAAAGCGCACTACGCCGTCTTCACTCGCGCCGGGGATAAAGCGCATGTAGTAATGCAGCACCGCCGGCACAATCCCGGCCGCACCGTTGGTAGGCGCGGTGACCACGCGCCCGCCGTTGGCGTTTTCTTCGTTGACCGCCAGCGCGTACAGGTTGACCCAATCGAGTACCGACAACGGGTCGCGCAGGGCCGACTCCGGGTTCTTGCACAGCTGGCGATGCAGGGCGGCGGCACGACGCTTGACCTTCAAGCCTCCCGGCAAGATCCCTTCATTGCGACAGCCAGCGTCCACACAGTCCTGCATCACCTGCCAGATCTTCAGCAGGCCGTTGCGGGTTTCGGCTTCGGGGCGCCAGGCACTTTCATTGGTCAGCATCACCTGGCTGATGGACAGCCCGTAGGTGGCGCAATGACCGAGCAAGTCCTTGGCGCTCTTGAACGGGAAGGTCAGCGGCGTGGCGTCTTCGACGATCCGGTCGGCGCCGGCAGCGTCTTCATCTACCACAAAGCCACCGCCCACCGAGTAGTACTCGCGGCTGCGGATCTGGATGCCGGCGGCGTCGAAGGCACGGAAGATCATGCCGTTGGGGTGATAGGCGAGGGGTTTGCGAATCATCGCCAGGTGTTCTTTCTCGTTGAACACAATGCTGTGTTCGCCGAGCAGGTTCAAACGGCCGGCGCTGCGCATCTGTGCCAGGCGCGTGGCGACGGTTTCTGTGTTCACGGTGTCCGGGTGTTCGCCTTCCAGGCCGAGCAACACGGCCTTGTCGCTGCCGTGGCCTTTGCCGGTGGCGCCGAGTGAGCCGTAGAGTTCCACCTTGACACAGGTGGTGGCGCTCAGCAGGTCGTCACGGCGCAAGCCCTCGACAAAGCGAGCGGCGGCGCGCATCGGGCCGACGGTGTGGGAGCTGGAGGGGCCGATGCCAATCTTGAACAGGTCGAACACGCTTAACGACATGAGTTGTTCTCCAGGTTCTTATTATTCTTGAGGTCATACGCGGTCAAGTGTGGGAGGGGCGGTGCGACGATTCGACTTGCCCCCGATGAGGGGGTGTCAGTCACCAGATCTATCAACTGACACTCTGCCATCGGGAGCAAGCCCCCTCCCACATTCTTGACCAGGTTATGCGTAGCTCTCGATCGAAGGGCAGGCGCACACGAGGTTGCGATCGCCGAACACGTTGTCGACCCGGCCGACCGGCGGCCAGTACTTGCCGTCGATCAACGACGCCAGCGGGTACACCGCTTGTTCACGGCTGTAAGGGTGGCTCCATTCGCCCACCAGTTCCGCCGCGGTGTGCGGGGCGTTTTTCAGCGGGTTGTCGTCCTTGTCCAAGGTGCCGTTTTCCACCGCGCGGATTTCTTCGCGGATGGCGATCATCGCGTCGCAGAAGCGGTCCAGTTCTTCCCTGGATTCGCTTTCGGTCGGCTCGATCATCAAGGTGCCGGCCACCGGGAACGACATGGTCGGTGCGTGGAAGCCGAAGTCGATCAGGCGCTTGGCCACGTCATCCACGCTGATGCCGCTGCTGTCTTTCAACGGGCGCAAATCCAGGATGCATTCATGCGCCACCAGGCCGTTGCTGCCGGTGTAGAGCACTGGGTAGTGCTCTTCCAGGCGACGGGAAATGTAGTTGGCGTTCAGGATCGCCAGCTGCGAAGCGCGCTTGAGGCCCGCGCCGCCCATCATGCTGATGTACATCCAGGTGATCGGCAGGATGCTCGCGCTGCCGAACGGCGCCGCGCACACCGCGCCTTCCTTGCGTGCCATGGCCGCGTGGCCGGGCAGGAATGGGGCCAGGTGGGATTTGACGCCGATCGGGCCAACGCCCGGGCCGCCGCCGCCGTGGGGGATGCAGAAGGTCTTGTGCAGGTTCAGGTGCGAGACGTCGCCGCCGAACTTGCCCGGCGCGCACAGGCCGACCATGGCGTTCATGTTGGCGCCGTCGATGTACACCTGGCCGCCGTTGTCGTGAATGATCCCGCAGATCTCGCGGATACCTTCTTCGAACACGCCGTGGGTCGACGGGTAGGTGATCATCAGCGCGGCGAGGTGGTCGCGGTGCTCGATGGCTTTGGCGCGCAGGTCTTCGATGTCGACGTTGCCGCGCGCGTCGCAAGCGGTCACCACCACGCGCATGCCGGCCATGTGGGCGGTGGCCGGGTTGGTGCCGTGGGCCGACGACGGGATCAGGCAGATGTCGCGGTGCTGATCGCCACGGCTCTGGTGATAGGCGCGAATCGCCAACAGGCCCGCGTATTCGCCCTGGGAACCGGCGTTCGGTTGCAGCGAGATGGCGTCGTAGCCGGTGGCCGCGCAGAGCATGGCTTCCAGGTCGGAGGTCAATTGCAGGTAGCCGGCGCTTTGTTCGGCCGGGGCGAACGGGTGCAGGGCACCGAATTCGGCCCAGGTCACCGGGATCATTTCGCTGGCGGCGTTGAGCTTCATGGTGCAGGAGCCCAGCGGGATCATGGTGCGGTCCAGCGCCAGGTCCTTGTCGGCCAGCTTGCGCAGGTAGCGCATCAGCTCGGTTTCCGAGTGATAACGGTTGAACACCGGGTGGGTCAGGATCGGCGACTGACGCAGCAGCGCGGCCGGCAGGCTGCCTTCGACCTTGGCGGCGAAGTCCGGCAGGGCTTTACCGTCGGCAAACAGTGCCCACAAGGTTTCGATATCGGCCTGGGTGGTGGTTTCGTCGACCGACAGGCCCAGACGTTCGGCGTCGACAACACGCAGGTTGATGCGCTGGGCGCGGGCCTGGTCGTGCAGGGCGGCGGTGCGGGCGCCGGTGTTGAGGGTCAGCGTGTCGAAGAAGTGTTCTTGTTCGACTTTCAGGCCCAGGGCGCGCAGGCCGTTGGCCAGGATCGCGGTCAACTGGTGAATGCGCTGGGCGATCTGGGTCAGGCCTTTGGGGCCGTGGTACACGGCGTACATGCTGGCGATGTTGGCGAGCAGGACCTGGGCGGTGCAGATGTTGCTGGTGGCTTTCTCGCGGCGGATATGTTGCTCGCGGGTCTGCATGGCCAGGCGCAAGGCCGGCTTGCCGAAGCGGTCGACCGAAACACCGACCAGGCGGCCCGGCATGTCGCGCTTGAACGCATCCCTGGTGGAGAAGTACGCCGCGTGCGGGCCGCCGAAGCCCAGCGGGACGCCGAAGCGTTGCGCGCTGCCGATGGCCACGTCGGCGCCGAACTCACCCGGCGGGGTCAGCACGGTCAGGGCCAGCAGGTCGGCGGCCACGGCCACCAGGGCGTTGGCGGCGTGGAAGCGTTCGGTCAGCTCGCGATAGTCGAACACGTCGCCGTTGCTGGCCGGGTATTGCAGCAGGGCACCGAAGAACGGGCTGACATCGCTCAGTTCGCGTTCATCGCCCACCACCACGTCGATGCCCAGCGGCTCGGCACGGGTGCGCAGCACGTCGAGGGTCTGCGGGTGGCTGTGGATCGAGGCGAAGAAGGCATTACTGGCCTTGTTCTTGCTCAGGCGCTTGCAGAAGGTCATGGCTTCGGCGGCGGCGGTGGCTTCGTCGAGCAGCGAAGCGTTGGCGATCGGCAGGCCGGTGAGGTCGCTGATCAGGGTCTGGAAATTCAGCAGCGCTTCCAGGCGGCCCTGGGAAATTTCCGGTTGGTACGGGGTGTAGGCGGTGTACCAGGCCGGGTTTTCGAGGAGGTTGCGCAGGATCGGCGACGGCGTGTGGCAGTTGTAGTAGCCCTGGCCGATGTAGGTCTTGAACAGTTGGTTCTGGCTGGCGATGGCTTTGATCCTGGCCAGGGCCTCGGCTTCGCTCAAGCCATCTTCCAGGCCGAGCACGCTGGTGCCCTTGATGCTTTCCGGGATCACACTGGCGCTCAGGGCTTCCAGGGAGTCGAAGCCCAGGCTGGCGAGCATCTGCTGCTCATCTTCCTGGCGCGGGCCGATGTGGCGGGCGATGAATTCGTTGGCGGTGCTCAAGTTGATCGTCATGGCGCGCTCCTCAGGCTTCGGCGTTGGCTTTGATCAGGCGGTCATACGCATCCTGATCCAACAGCGTAGTCACTGCGTTGGCATCGGCGGGTTTAAAGCGGAAGAACCAGCCTTCGCCCATCGGGTCTTCGTTGACCAGTTCCGGGCGGCCCTCCAGCTCGGCGTTCACTTCGAGCACTTCACCGTCCAGGGGCATGTACACGCCGCTGGCGGCTTTGACTGACTCGACGGTGGACGCCTCGGCGCCTTTTTCGTAAGCCTGCAACTCCGGCAGTTGCACGAAAACCACATCACCCAGCGCATTTTGCGCGAATGCGGTGATACCCACGGTGACGCTGCCGTCAGCTTCGGCGCGCAGCCATTCGTGATCTTCAGTGAAACGCAACTCGCTCATGGAAACTCCTCGGGGCCAGATTCGTCTGGTGGACGGGATTGGAATAATGGGGAGTTGCTTAGCAATATCGCGGCCAATGTCATTAAGTGTTTATAAATCAATGACTTGATAAAAATGACGAATGCATTGCCGGCTGAGGTTGTAGCGATTTCGCTACAGTTCGGCGCTGGAAAAAAAGCCTATGTGGATCAAAGCCTTGCATGGCGCGCAAAAAGCAGGGTTGTAGCGATATCGTTACGCTGTAGCGCTTTCAGTACAGTTGATGTCGTTCTCAGACCCAATTTGGAATGCGAGCCCTGTAGGCGCGAGCTTGCTCGCGAAGATCGTCAACGATGATGCGGGAAGCCTGGATGAACGCGGTGCGCTCGGGTTTTTCGCGAGCAAGCTCGCTCCTACAGTGGACAGCGCGCTGCTCAGGGTTTGTTGGGGATGCCGTATTTGCGCAGGCGATGGGCGATAGCGGTGTGGGAGGTTTGCAGGCGGCTTGCCAACTGGCGGGTCGAGGGGTAGCTGGCGTAGAGCTTCTCCAGCAGGCTGCGTTCGAAGTCTTCCACGGCCTGTTCCAGGCTGGTGATTTCGCTGTCGCTCTGACGTGCGACCGAGGTGCCGGCGATGTCCAGGTCGCCGATGTCCACCAGGCTGCTTTCGCAGATGGCGGCGGCGCGGAAGATCACGTTCTGCAACTGCCGCACGTTGCCCGGCCAGCGGTTGCCGAGCAAGGCCGGGTAAGTGCCGGGGGCCAGGCGGCAGACCGGGCGCTGGATCTGCGCGCAGGCTTGCTGCATGAAGTAGCGCGCCAGCAGCAGGATGTCCTGGCCGCGCTCGCGCAGGGGCGGCACTTCGACATTGAGGACGTTGAGGCGGTAGAACAGGTCTTCGCGAAAGGTGCCCTCGGCGACCATCTTCTCCAGGTCGCGGTGGGTGGCGCTGAGGATACGCACGTTCACCTTCACTTCGCGGTCGCCGCCTACCCGGCGAAAGCTGCCGTCGTTGAGAAAGCGCAGCAGCTTGGCCTGCAGGTACGGCGACATTTCGCCGATCTCATCGAGGAACACCGTGCCCTGGTTGGCCAGTTCCATCAGCCCCGGCTTACCGCCGCGCTGGGCCCCGGTAAAGGCGCCGGGGGCGTAGCCGAACAGTTCGCTTTCGGCGAGGTTTTCCGGCAGCGCCGCGCAGTTCAGCGCCAGGAACGGCGCACTGCAGCGTGCGCTGATGGCGTGGCAGGCCCGCGCCACCAGCTCTTTGCCGGTGCCGGTCTCGCCCTGGATCAACAGCGGCGCATCGAGTACCGCGACACGCTGCGCGCGCGCCTTGAGGGTGCGGATCGCCGGCGACTCGCCGAGCAGCGCATCGAAACCTTCGGCATGGTCGTGGTGCAGCGCCGACAATTGTTCGCCGATGCGGTTGGGCTGGTAGAGGCTGAGCAGGGCACCGGCATCGGTGATCGGCGTCGCCTCCAGCAGCAGGGTCTGGCCGTTGACGCTGATCTCGCGCAGAGGCAAGCGAAAGCCTTGCTCCAGCAAGGTGTCGAGCAAGGCCGGATCGTTGAACAGTTCGCTGATGCTTTCGCCGGCCGGTTCGCGACCGTACAAGGCAATCAACGCCGGGTTGGCCAGCAGGATCTTGCCCGCGCTGTCCAGGGCGAGCACCGGGTCGGTCATGGCCGCCAGCAGGGCGTCGAGTTGCAGGTGGCGGCGTTGGCCGGGGAGGATGTCCACCACGGTCACTGCCTGCACGCCGTTGACGCTGAACAGCGCGTCCCGCAGCTCTTCGAGGACTTCGGCGCTCAGGGTCGGCGCGTCGATGTAGACGTTGGGCGGCACCATCTCGACCGCGTCCAGGTTGAGATTGCGCCCACCGAGCAAGGCCAGGACTTCCTGGGTAATGCCGACGCGGTCGATGAAGCTGACGTGGATACGCATGGGGCGGCTGACAATTCTGGGGAGCGAGAGGCGGCAAGTATGCCAGACAGGGGGGGAGATCAAAAATGGGGGAGGGGCGGTGCGACGATTCGACTTGCCCCTCCCACATTTGGACCGAGTTATGCGAGGTGTTCGGGTTTGACGGGGTCGCCGGGCTTCACATTCAACTGATGCCGCACATCTTCGAACATCGAGTCGTACTGCTTGTGCATCTCGCCATTGAGTGTCGCGATCTTCGGCATCCCGTACTTCTGCGCGATATTCATCGCGTGCCGGGCAAAGTCGAAGGCCTGGTCCTTGGGCAGGAAGAATTCTTCCTTGAGGTCCTTGCCCTGCACCGACCCATGCAGCGTGAACAGCATCCCCTGGCCTTCCTTGGGATGCTGGCTGATTTCATAGTCGATGCACAGGTTGTAGCTGTAGTCGTCTTTGTTCAGCGCGTGACGTTCGATGTGCAAGTGCCCGGGTTCAAAGGTAGCCATAGGCATTTCTCCTCAACTTCACAGATAACGGATGCCAGGGGTCGCTGTGCTGACACGGGTGCCGGCGGTGCCCTGGACGATGGCTTCGATGTCCGAGAGTGAACCGATCACTGCGGTTTTGCCAGTCTGGCGGGCGAACTCGCAGGCCGCTTGGACCTTGGGCCCCATGGAACCGGCGGCGAAACCGAGTTTTTCCATGTCGTCCGGGTGGGCCTGGCTGATAGCCTTCTGGGTGGGTTTGCCGTAGTCGATAAACGCCGCGTTGACGTCGGTGGCGATCACCAGCAAATCGGCTTCCAGTTGCGAAGCCAGCAGCGATGAGCACAGGTCTTTGTCGATGACTGCTTCAATGCCGCGCAGTTTGCCGTCTTCACCATACATCGTCGGGATACCGCCACCGCCGGCGCAGATCACGATGCTGCCTTTCTCCAGCAGCCATTGGATCGGGCGAATTTCAAAGATGCGTTTCGGCCGCGGGCTGGCCACCACGCGGCGGTATTTATCGCCATCCGGGGCAATGGTCCAGCCTTTCTCCGCGGCGAGTTTCTCGGCTTCGGCCTGGGAGTACACCGGGCCGATCGGTTTGCTGGGTTTTTTGAAGGCCGGGTCGTTGGCGTCCACTTCGACCTGGGTGAGCAGGGTGGCAAACGGGACTTCGAAGTCCAGCAGGTTGCCCAGTTCCTGTTCGATGATGTAACCGATCATGCCTTCGGTTTCGGCACCGAGCACGTCCAGCGGGTACGGCGAGACGCTGGTGTAGGCCGCTGCCTGCAACGACAGCAGGCCGACTTGCGGGCCGTTACCATGGGCGATCACCAGCTCGTTGCCGGAATGGATCTTGGCAATCTGTTCGGTGGCGATTCGGATATTGGCGCGTTGGTTGTCCGCTGTCATGGGTTCACCACGGCGGAGCAGGGCGTTACCGCCCAGTGCAACGACGATACGCATAATGCAATCCTTCTAGAGTTCAGCGTGTGAACACAGGACTAAGTGTGGGAGGGAGCTTACTCCCGATGGCGGGCTAACATTCAATACTTGTGTCGACTGATACACCGCTATCGGGGGCAAGTCGAATCGTCGCACCGCCCCTCCCACATTTTGACCGTGTTCCTACAGTAGACGTTGTGTCGAAATCAGATATCCGCCAACGCCGACACCAGGATCGCCTTGATGGTATGCATGCGGTTTTCCGCCTGTTCAAAGGCAATGTTGGCCGGGGATTCAAACACCTCTTCGGTCACTTCCACGCCATTGGCCAGGTTCGGATAACGCGTGGCGATGTCCTTGCCGACCTTGGTTTCGCTGTTATGGAACGCCGGCAGGCAGTGCATGAACTTCACCCGGGGGTTGCCCGAGGCTTTCATCATCTTGGCGTTGACCTGGTACGGCAGCAGTTGCTCGATACGCTCGTCCCACGCTTCCACTGGCTCACCCATGGACACCCAGATATCGGTGTGGATGAAGTCCACGCCCTTCACCGCTTCAAGAGGGTCTTCGGTGATGGTGATGCGCGCGCCGCTTTCTTCGGCAAAGGCCTGGCACTGTTTGATGAAGTCTTCGTGGGGCCACAGGGCTTTCGGCGCGCCGATACGCACGTCCATGCCCAGCTTGGCGCCGATCATCAGCAGCGAGTTGCCCATGTTGTAGCGCGCGTCGCCCAGGTAGGCGTAGCTGATGTCATGCAGCGGCTTGTCGCTGTGTTCGCGCATGGTCAGGGTGTCGGCGATCATTTGGGTCGGGTGGAATTCGGCGGTCAGGCCGTTGAACACCGGCACACCGGCGAACTTGGCCAGTTCTTCGACGATTTCCTGCTCGAAGCCACGGTATTCAATGGCATCGAACATCCGACCGAGGACGCGGGCGGTGTCTTTCATGCTTTCTTTGTGGCCGATCTGCGACGACACCGGGTCGATGTAGGTGACGTGGGCACCCTGGTCGTGGGCCGCCACTTCGAAGGCGCAGCGGGTGCGGGTCGAGGTTTTTTCGAAGATCAGCGCGATGTTCTTGCCCTTGAGGTGCGCGCGCTCGGTGCCGGTGTATTTGGCGCGTTTGAGGTCGCGGGACAGGTCCAGCAGGTAGTGCAGCTCGCGGTTGGTGTGGTGCATCAGCGACAGCAGGCTGCGGTTGCGCATGTTGAAAGCCATGGTGGATCTCCTTGTGTTCAGGTTATCCCCTTGGCCGACGCCTTGTGGGCGGCGGCCAAGGCCTGGAAATTAATAGTCGATAGGGTCGCGGATGATCGGGCAGGTCATGCAGTGGCCGCCGCCACGGCCACGGCCGAGTTCACCGGCACTGATGGTGATGACTTCCACGCCGGACTTGCGCAGCAGGGTGTTGGTGTAGGTGTTGCGGTCGTAGCCGATCACCACGCCAGGCTCCAGGGCCACGACGTTGTTGCCGTCATCCCACTGCTCGCGCTCGGCGGCGAAGCTGTTGCCGCCGGTTTCGACCACACGCAGGGTTTTGAGCTTGAGGGCGGTGGCGACCACGTCGAGGAAGCTTGCGTCTTCACGGCGCACATCGATGCCACCGGGCTTGCTGTCGTCCGGGCGCAGGCTGAAGGCGACGATCTGGCTGACCACTTCGGGGAAGATGGTGACCAGGTCGCGGTCGCAGAAGCTGAACACGGTATCCAAGTGCATCGCGGCGCGGGATTTCGGCAGGCCGGCGACGATGACGCGCTCGACGGCTTTGTGCTTGAACAGGTTCAGCGCCAGTTGGCCGATGGCCTGGCGCGACGAACGCTCGCCCATGCCGATCAACACCACGCCGTTGCCGAGTGGCATGACGTCACCGCCCTCGAGGGTGGCGTTGCCATGGTCCTGGTCCGGGTCGCCGTACCAGATCTGGAAGTCGGCGTTGGTGAACTCGGGGTGGAATTTGTAGATGGCGCTGGCCAGCAGGGTTTCCTGGCGTCGCGCCGGCCAGTACATCGGGTTCAGCGTCACGCCGCCAAAGATCCAGCAGGTGGTGTCGCGGGTGAACTGGGTGTTCGGCAGCGGCGGCAGGATGAAGCTGGAGTGGCCGAGGAAATCGCGGAACATCTCGATGGTCTTGCCACCGAAGCTGTCCGGCAGGTCATCGGCCGACACGCCACCGATCAGGAACTCGGCGATTTTGCGCGGCTCCAGGCTGCGCAGCCACGAGCCGACTTCGTTGATCAGGCCGAGGCCGACCTGGTTGGCGGTGATCTTGCGTTCCAGAATCCAGTCCAGGGCTTCGGGGATGGCGACGATATCGGTCAACAGGTTGTGCATTTCCAGCACATCGATGTCCCGTTCGCGCATCTTGGTGACAAAGTCGAAATGGTCGCGCTTGGCCTGGGCCACCCACAGCACATCATCGAACAGCAGTTCATCGCAGTTGTTGGGGGTCAGCCGCTGGTGGGCCAAACCTGGGGAGCACACCATGACTTTACGCAGTTTGCCGGCTTCGGAATGTACGCCGTACTTCACTTTTTCCGTGGTCATTACAGATCCTCCAGTGAGCAACAATTACATAGTCAGGAAGCCGGCGTAGAGGCCATAGGCAGCCACCAGGGCGCCAACGACCACCGCAGCGAAAATCAGCTTCTCGACGTTGGTGAAAATCGGTTTGCCCAGTTCATGCTTGGCCTTGGCGAACAGGATCGCGCCAGGGGCATAGAGCAGGGCGGAGAGCAGCAGGTATTTGGTACCGCCGGCATAGAGCAGCCAGACCGCATAGATCAGCGCGATCGCGCCGATGATCAGGTCCTTTCTGCGCTCGGCCGGGGCGTTTTCGTAGGTCTCGCCACGTACCGCCAGCAGCAGCGCATAAGCTGCCGACCACAGGTAAGGCACCAGGATCATCGAGGTGGCGAGGTAGATCAGCGACAGGTACGTGCTGGCGGAAAACAGGGTAATCACCAGGAACACCTGGACCAGTGCGTTGGTCAGCCACAGGGCATTGGCCGGCACGTGGTTGGCGTTCTCGCGGCGCAGGAACTCCGGCATGGTGTGGTCCTTGGCGGCGGCGAACATGATCTCCGCACACAGCAGCACCCACGACAGCAGCGCGCCGAGCAGCGAGATGACCAGGCCGACGCTGATCAACACGGCGCCCCAGTGGCCCACGACGTGCTCCAGCACGGCCGCCATCGACGGGTTCTGCAGCTTGGCCAGTTCCGGTTGGGTCATGATGCCCAGGGACAGCACGTTGACCAGCATCAGGAACAGCAGCACGGTGATAAAGCCGATCACGGTGGCCTTGCCCACGTCGCTGCGTTTTTCGGCCCGCGCCGAGAAGATGCTTGCGCCTTCGATGCCGATGAACACCCACACGGTGACCAGCATCATGTTGCGCACTTGGTTCATCACGCTGCCCAGGTCCGGGTTTTTCAGGCCCCAGATGTCAGCGGTGAAGATGTCCAGCTTGAACGCGAATACAGCGATCAGCACGAACAGCACCAGCGGCACGACCTTGGCGACGGTGGTCACCAGGTTGATGAACGCCGCTTCCTTGATCCCGCGCAATACCAGGAAATGCACGGCCCATAGCAGCACCGAAGCGCCAATCACCGCGGCCGGGGTGTTGCCCTCGCCAAAGATCGGGAAGAAGTAGCCGAGGGTGCTGAACAAGAGCACGAAGTAGCCGACGTTGCCCAGCCAGGCGCTGATCCAGTAACCCCAGGCGGACGAGAAGCCCATGTAGTCGCCGAAGCCGGCCTTGGCGTAGGCATATACGCCGCCGTCGAGATCGGGTTTGCGGTTAGCCAGGGTCTGGAACACAAACGCCAGGGTCAACATGCCTACAGCCGTAATCACCCAGCCAATCAGGACGGCGCCGACATCGGCGCTGGCCGCCATGTTTTGCGGCAGAGAGAAGATCCCGCCGCCAATCATTGAACCCACGACAAGTGCAACCAGTGCGCCAAGTCGAAGTTTTCCGGCAGATTCAGACATTGTATGACTCCAATGCAGGAGAAGAGAGACCACAGAATAATTCCGTGCGCTAATCAAACAGCTGACTTAGATCACATCATTGGCACATTCCATTGTGAATTAATGACTTAGAGTGAAAATGCCGTGCGCGCGATAGTGCCGCCAAGACGCTCGTCATAGAGCCTCTATGCGCTTTTTTATTGTTAAGGTTTCCTGATTGCCGGGACGTTTCAAGCTAGTCCCTTTTGGTGAATGTGCAAACTTTTTCCGGGCCGGCTTGGCAAGACGCTAAAAACCTTAAAGTTCAATACTTATTTAATTTATAAATTTGACTAAACTCTATTTTTTGACATGCCTTTGGGTTATTAGAGCCTGCGTTTTATTCGCGATATCTGATAAACGCTAACGCGCCTGCGTAAATTAGTTGAGTACACGGTGGTTCTTTTAATTCTGGAGAATTCATGTCGCAATCGTCTGAAAAGCTTCGACTCAGCGCCTTGATCGCCCTGGTGGTGGGCTCCATGATCGGCGGCGGGATTTTTTCCCTGCCACAAAACATGGCCGCGCGCGCGGAAGTCGGCGCGGTATTGATCGGCTGGGCGATCACCGCCGTGGGCATGCTGACCCTGGCATTTGTGTTCCAGACCCTGGCCAACCGCAAACCCGAGGTGGATTCCGGGGTGTATGCCTACGCCAAGGCCGGCTTCGGCGACTACATGGGCTTCTCGTCCGCCTGGGGTTACTGGATCAGTGCGTGGATGGGCAACGTCGGCTACTTCGTGTTGCTGTTCAGCACCCTTGGCTATTTTTTTCCGGTATTCGGTGAGGGCAATACGCCAGTGGCCATCGGCTGCGCCTCGGTGTTGCTGTGGGCCGTGCATTTTCTGGTGATGCGCGGGATCAAGGAGGCGGCGTTCATCAACCAGATCACCACCGTGGCCAAGCTCGTGCCGCTGTTGATGTTCGTGGTCATCGCCGGCGTGGCGTTCAAGGCCGATGTCTTCACCGCCGACATCTGGGGCCTGGGCAAGCCGCATTTCGGCAGTGTGATGAATCAGGTGCGCAACATGATGCTGGTCACGGTGTTCGTGTTCATCGGCATCGAGGGCGCCAGCGTGTACTCGGCGCGGGCGCAGAAACGCTCGGACGTGGGCCGGGCCACGGTGATCGGGTTTCTCGGTGTGCTGGCGTTGCTGGTGCTGGTGAACCTGCTGTCCCTGGGGATCATGAGCCAGGCGGAACTGGCGCAATTGCAGAACCCGTCCCTGGCCGGCGTGCTGGAGCACATCGTCGGTCCCTGGGGCGCGCTGCTGATCAGCATCGGTTTGGCGGTATCGCTGCTGGGCGCGTTGTTGTCATGGGCGCTGCTCTGCGCGGAAATCCTCTACGCCACGGCCCATGACAAGACCATGCCGGCCTTCCTGAAAAAGGAAAACGCCAATCAGGTGCCGGTCAATGCGCTGTGGCTGACCAATGTGATGATCCAGATATTCCTGGTGATCACGCTGTTTTCCGAAAGCACCTACACCACCCTGATTTACCTGGCTTCATCCATGATCCTGGTGCCTTACCTGTGGTCGGCGGCCTACGCGGTGTTGTTGAGCGGGCGCGGGGAAACCTACGAAGGCGCCCAGCGCCAGCGTCTGAAAGATCTGCTGGTGGGCCTGATTGCATTGGGCTACGCGGTGTGGCTGCTGTACGCCGGGGGCCTGAAGTACTTGCTGCTGTCGGCGTTGCTGTATGCGCCGGGCGTGGTGCTGTTTGCCCTGGCCAAGCGCGAGCAGGGCCTGCCGTTGTTTACCCATGTGGAAAAAGGCATTTTCGCCTGTGTGATTGCGGGCGCGGGGTTGGCGGCGTATGGGCTGTATAGCGGGGTGTTGTCGTTATGAGCTGGGTGGCTTGATCGTGTGGGCCTCATCGCGGGCACGCCCGCGATGGCGGTCTCAGGTCACCAGCGAGGCCGGTGCGACCCCAATTCCCCTGCCGGCAAATCCCACTGCAACGGTGTGCCGCTGATGGTCAGCGGCGCGAGCAATCGGTGCGCCGGTCCCCAGGCGGTTTGCTCCACCACCAGCCCCTGGTCTTCGAGGGCTTCGGCCCGCAATGCCGGTTGCTCCGGAACCGGCCCGGCCTCCATCAAGCATTTTGCCGTGCGCGCCAACGACAACCGCGCCGAGCCGCCACGGCCGGACGCCAAGCGCTCGCGCAGGGCCTGGATCGCGCTGGCCGCCATCAAGTAGCCGGTGGCGTGATCCAGCGCCTGCAACGGCAGCGGCACAGGTTTATCCGTGTGTTTCCAGGCCATGCCCGCGTCGGCGATGCCGCAGCTCATCTGCACCAGGCTGTCGAAGCCCCGGCGATTGCGCCACGGGCCGCTCCAGCCATAGGCGTTGAGGCTCACGTCGATCAGGCCGGGGGCGAGCTGCTGCAATGCGCTGGCGGTGTAGCCCAATTGCTCGAGGGCATCGGCGCGGTAACCGTGGAACAGAATGTCGGCGTCTTTGAGCAACCCTTCGAAAACCTGGCGGTCTGTGGCGGTTTTCAGGTCCAGGCGCGCACAGCGTTTGCCCAGGGTCATTTCCGGCACCACGCCCGGCTCGTTCCAGGTCGGCGAGTCGATGCGCAACACGTCCGCGCCCAGCCCGGCGAGAAAACGACTGGCCACGGGGCCGGCCAGCACGCGGGTCAGGTCCAGCACTTTGAGGCCGGCCAGCGGGCGGGCCGCCGAGCCGCGCCAGGGCCTGTTGGCGGCGGGTTCAAAAGTTTGGCGCTGAACCAGGTGCTCGGCATTCACCGCCAAGCCTTGGGGATGTTGCTGCCAGGCCTGCCACGACCGCATCTGCGCGGCACAACCGCCGGCATCGACAATCGCCTGTTCCAGCTCGGCAGCGTTCCACGCAACGACCTTGCTCGCCATCTCGGCACGGTCAGCGACGTGGCCCAGCACCCGCTCGGCAGCCGCACGGTGATGCGGCGCGTTGGTGTGCAAGCGAATCCAGCCGTCGGCGCTGGCATAGTCGCCGGCTACCGGGTCCCACAGTGGCGGTACTTGCCAGCCTGTGGGGCGGATCGAAGAAGAGAACCAGAAAGACGCGAGGCGTCGGTCCACGCTCACGCTGGGCAAGCGTCCGGTCTGTTGCAGGATGAGTTGGGCAACCGCCTGGCCGGCGGCGCCGATGCTGGCGCAGGCCAGGTCGCTGACGGCGAAGATCGACGGCAGGGCGCCGGCCCCGGTCGAGGTCAGCGGGGTGCGCGGTAGATCGAGTGCGGCTTGGATGGGAGTCAGCAGGTCAGTCATCGAAGGCCCTCCATAAGAGAAGGGCCACTATAGAAGATCATCACACCGGTGTGACAACCCCCGGCGTCAATGGCAGGTCGATGCTGGCGCTGAAACCGCCGTCGGGATGATTGGCCAGGATCAGGTTGCCGCCATGCCGTTCCGCTGCGCGCCGTGCAATCGCCAGGCCCAGGCCGTGGCCCTGCGCCGTTTGGCCGGGGGCGCGGTAGAACGGCTCGCCCAGTTGGCTCAGGTGCTCGGCTTCGACGCCGGGGCCGTGGTCGCGCACGCTGATCAGAATGCGTTCGCCCAGGCGGCGCGCCTGCAACTCGATCGGTTGGCCGGGCGGGTTGAAGCGCTGGGCATTGCGCAACAGGTTATCCACGGCGCGTTCGATCATGGTCGGCCAGCCTTTGAGGCGCAGGTCGGGATCGGCGCTCAGTTGCACCACTTGGTCTGGCGCGCTGAGTTGGGCGTCCTTTTGCAGGGTCTTGAGCAGCGGGATGAGGTCGACGTCTTCGGCACTGGCGTTGTCGGCATCGACCCGGGCCAGCACCAGGATTTCGCTGATCAGTGCTTCCAGGCGGTCGCACTCGCGGGTCAGGCGCGGCCAGAGTCTTTCCCGTTCCTCGGGGCCGGCCCGCTCGGCCAGGGCCAGGGCGATACGCAGGCGGGCCAGGGGCGAGCGCAGTTCGTGGGACACGTCTCGCAGCAGCTGGCGCTGGCTGCCGATCAGGCTCTGCAAGCGTGCGCCCATGCGGTTGAAGTCGGTGGCGAGTACGCCGAACTCATCGCGGCGGTTGGCCAGTTGCGCCAGGCTGTTCTGCTGGTAGGTGGCCTGGCCGAGGTCGTGTACCGCGCCACGCAGGCGGCTTAAGGGGCGGGTGATGGACAGCGTCACCAGCAGGCTGAACAGGGTCAGCACCACCAGGGCAATCGCCAATGCGCTCAACGGCCACATCAGGCTGCTGCGGTGCCAGGCGTCCAGCTCCGGGTGGGGGATGCGATAGATCAGCAGGTAGGTGTCGCCGGTCTTTTCGCTGGTGTACTCGGCGGTCAGGCGCCGCCAGGGCAGGTGGCCGTCCTTGCTGTCGTTCTGCCGGGCTTCGAAGGCGGCGGCGCGGCGCGGAAAGGTGCCGCGGACCACGGGCTCGCCGCTTTCGTTGAGTACTTGCACGTCAATGTGATACTGACGCTTGCGCTGTTGCAGCAAGTCTTGGGCGGCGTCCTCGCCCTGGGCTTCGTAGAGTTGGGTCCACTCTTCGGCCAGGTTATTGAGGCCGGGGTGGCGGCTGAGAATCCAGGCGTCCTGGTTGAGCATATGCCCAAGCAGGATCGACAGCCCGGCAACCAAGGCGATAGCCAGCCAGAAACTGGCCAGGATGCGCCAGAACAATGAACGCACAGGAAACCCTCAAACAGGAAAAGCCCAGCGGCGCGAACCGCTGGGCTGGGGCAGTGAAGCTAACGCATTATTGCGCTTTTTGCGGCTGCTGCGCTTTCCAGGCCTGGAATTCCTTCCATTCGGCGCGGCGTTGTTCCTGTTTCTTGACGATCTCGTCGAATTTCTTCTGCTGGTCAGGCTTGAGTACGGCACGGATATCGGCCTGGGTTTTCTGCTTGCCGGCGGCGATTTCATCTTGCATGGCTTTCTGCTCAGCAGCCGGGAGTTTGTCCAGGTACTTTTTGACCAGGTCTTTGCGAGCCTGCCATTGGTCACCCATCAGCTTGCCAATTTGCTCGCGCTGTTCCTTGCTCAAGTCCAGCTGGCTGAGCGGGCCACCTTTGCCACGCGGACCGTGTTCACCGCCGTGGCCTGGGCCACCCATCATCATGTGGCCTTCTGGGCCGCCCATCGGGCCTGGGCCTTCGGGCATTGCCGCCATGGCAACGGTGGGCAGGGCAGCGGCGAACATCAGAGCGATTAGGGTCTTGCGCATGGTGATTCTCCTGTCTCTATTCCGGTGAGTCCGGATGTGAGTAGATTACGGAGATCAAGGTCAGCGGCGGTCAGGTGTGGGTAAAGCTTGGGTAAAGAGGGTTTTGGCGGCGGCTGACAAAACCCTTGGGAACGAGCAGATCAACGGTGGGATCAGTGTGGCGCGGGGTTCAGAGGCTGTAGTAGTAGCCGCGGCTGCGCAGCGCCACGATCCGTGGCCGGCCATCCGGGTGCGGGCCGATCTTCTTGCGCAGGTTGCTGACGTGCATGTCGAGGCTGCGATCGTAGAGGGTCAGCTTGCGGCCGAGGGCGATCTGCGCCAGTTCCTGTTTATCCAGCGGTTCGCCGGGCTGGCGCAGCAAGGCTTCGAGCAGGCGGCTTTCGGAGACGGTGAGGGTGAATTCCTGATTGTCGATGCTGACCACGCCGCGCACCGGGCTGAAGCACAGGTCGCCCAGTTCCAGCTGGGTCGACACGGCAGCCGGGTGGCTGCGGCGCAGCACCGCGCGCAGGCGGGCAGTCAGTTCCCGCGGGTCGCAGGGCTTGGCCAGGTAATCGTCGGCGCCCAGTTCCAGGCCGAGGATGCGGTCCAGCGGCTCGCCCCGGGCCGACAGCATCAGCACCGGCAACTCCGGATGGTCGTTGCGCAATTGCTTGAGCAGCTCCAGGCCGCTGCCGTCGGGCAACATCACGTCGAGCACCACGGCCGCCGGGGCGCTGTCGGCCAAGGCTTTGCGGGCGCTCAAGCCGTCGTGGCAGGCGCGCACCTGGAAGCCTTCCTGGCCCAACCAACTGGTCAGCAGCTCACAGAGCTCCTGGTCATCATCTATCAGTAACAGCTCGCTCATGACTCACTCAATTTAGCCATTGTCGACGGCGACGGTGCCCACCGCTGGCGAAGATCCCGCACAGCAAGGCGATCAGCGCGACGGCCGCGCCGGTGACAAACCACTGCTGCTGTTCGGTCAGCCATCGGGTCAAGCCGCCGCCCTGTACCTCTTTGAGTTGCTGGGCCAGGCGTTGGTTCTCTTGGCGCAAGCGACTCAACTGGGCACTTTCACGCGCAGCATCCGTGGTTTGCAGTTGCTTGCTCAGTTCTTCACGCAGCCGTTCGCTTTCTTTCAAGCGTTGCTGCAATTCGGTGATCTGGCTGCCGGCGCTCAAGGACAGGGGCGTAGAACTGCCGGTGCTTGAGGTTTCTTCAGCGTGGGCCGTAGCCCCGATCATTAACACTGCCAACAGACACAACTGACGTAAGCGCATCGGAACTCCTGATTCCACACGAATATTCAGAACGTTGTCGGCAGGTTACCCAGAATAATGAGCAATTAGGAGTGCGCCGAACCGAATTGGTTCGGCGCGACCGAGGTCAAGGCAGGACTTGCTTGAACGGTTTGATCACCACGTCCGCGTAGACGCCGGCCGCTACATACGGATCGGCCTTGGCCCAGGCCTGGGCATCGGCCAGGGACGCGAACTCGGCAACGATCAGGCTACCGGTGAAACCGGCGTCGCCCGGGTCGTTGCTGTCGATCGCCGGGAGCGGGCCGGCCAACACGATGCGGCCTTCGGCCTGCAGTACTTTCAGGCGCTCGACGTGGGCCGGGCGCGCGGAGAGGCGTTTTTCCAGCGAGTTGGCAACGTCGGTGGCAATGATGGCGTAGAGCATGTCAGTCCTCGGTTTTCGGCGAAGTGGGGTCGGTGTCATGCAGGTGGCGCGACAGGTAGATGCCTTGGCCGACCAGGAACAATACGGTCATGCCCAGGCTGCCGAACACCTTGAAGTCGACCCAGTAGTCCTGGAAGGTGAAGGCCACGAACAGGTTGGCGGCGCCGCAGAACAGGAAAAACACGATCCAGGCCATGTTCAGGCGCGTCCATACCGGCTCCGGCAGGGTCAGGGCGTGGCCCATGATCCGCTTGATCAACAGGCGGTCGCCAACGAAGTGGCTGCCGATAAACGCCAGGGCGAACAGCCAGTTCACCACCGGGGCTTTCCATTTAAGGAAGGTTTCGCTGTGGAAGGCCAGGGTCAGGCTGCCGAAGACCAGGCAGGCGACGAGGGTCAGCCATTGGCTTTTTTCGAGTTTGCGCTGGGAGATGAAGATGGCGCCGTAGACCACGATGGAGCTGATGATCAGCACGGCGGTGGCGCTGTAGATGCCTCCGAAGGTCAGTTCATGGCCGGCGAGATCGATGACCCTGGGGTCGAGTTTGTAAACGATGAAAAACAGCAACAGCGGGATGAAGTCGATGAATTGTTTCACAGTAAGAGCCAGAAGCTGGATGTGGCGGCATAATAACAAACATCCTTGGTAGCGAAAGCGCCACCTGACTTGAGGTTACACACTTCCGTGAATGTTGATTTGCACTGCCACAGCACGGCCTCCGATGGCGCCCTGGCGCCCGCGGTGCTGGTTGCGCGTGCGTTTGAAAAAGGCGTGCGAGTCCTGTCGTTGACCGACCACGATACCCTCGAAGGCCTCGACGAAGCCCGCGAAGCCGCCCAGGCCCTGGGTATGCAACTGGTCAACGGCGTGGAATTGTCCTGCACCTGGGGTGGCGCCACCATTCATGTGCTTGGCTACGGTTTCGACCAGAAAGCTCCGCCGCTGGTGGAGGCCATCGCCCAATTGCGCGATGGCCGCTGGCTGCGCTCCGAAGAAATAAGCCGCAAGCTCGGCCTCAAAGGCATGTCCAACGCCCTCGACGGCGCCCGGGCCATCCAGCAGGAACTGGGCGACAGCGGCAACGCACCGGCCCGGCCGCATTTCGCCGATTGGATGGTGCGCGAAGGGTTTGTCCGGGACCGCGCCGAAGCCTTTCGCAAATGGCTGGGCGCCGGCAAGCTGGGCGACGTCAAGCAGCACTGGCCGACCTTGGACGACACCGTCGAGACCCTGCGGGCCTCCGGGGCCTGGGTCAGCCTTGCACATCCCTGGCATTACGATTTCACCCGCAGCAAGCGTCGCAAGCTGATTGGCGACTATATTGGTGCGGGCGGCCACGCAATTGAAGTGGTCAACGGGCATCAACCCGCCGAACAGGTTGGCAGCCTGGCGATTCTTGCCCGCGAATTTGGTCTGCTGGTCAGCGCCGGCAGTGACTTTCATGGCCCAGGCGGCTGGTCCGAGATCGGCGAATATCGCCCGGTCCCGGAAGACTTGCCGCTCTTGTGGGGGCGATTCAAGCATGACCCCATTATTGCCACCGTCTGAACAGGTAGAGCACGTGAGTCAATTCTTCCAGATTCATCCGGAAAACCCTCAGCCACGCCTGATCAAACAGGCCGTGGAGATCATTCGCGCCGGTGGCGTGGTGATCTATCCAACGGATTCGTCCTACGCCATCGGTTGTCAGATCGGCGACAAAAACGCGGTCGAGCGTGTCAGACGCCTGCGTCAGCTGGACGACAAGCACAACTTCGCGCTGATCTGCAGCGACCTGTCCCAACTGGGCCTGTTCGCCAAGGTCGACACCGGCACCTTCCGCCTGCTCAAGGCTCACACGCCGGGGCCGTACACCTTTATTCTCAACGCCACCCGCGAAGTGCCGCGCCTGCTGCTGCATCCGAAGAAGCGCACCATCGGCCTGCGCGTGCCGGAACACCCGATCGCCCTGGCGCTGCTGGCCGAGTTGGGCGAGCCGCTGATGAGCGTGTCGCTGATCATGCCCGGCGCCACTGAACCGCTGGAAGACCCCTACGAAATGCGCCAACTGCTGGAAAAACACGTCGACCTGATCATCGACGGTGGTTTCGGCGGCGGCAAGGCATCCACCGTGATCAACCTGGCCGACGGCGACCCCGAAGTGATCCGCGTTGGCTGCGGCGACCCCGCGCCGTTTATGGCCGAGGCCTGAATGTCGGCCGTGGAAACCGTCGACAGCCAGGCCGGCGCCCAGCAGGAACTGCCGTTTGCCATGGTGTATGGCCAGGCGGTCATGGAAATGCCGCTGGACCTGTACATCCCGCCGGATGCCCTGGAAGTGTTCCTCGAGGCCTTCGAAGGCCCGCTGGACTTGCTGCTGTACCTGATCCGCAAGCAGAACATCAACATCCTCGACATCCCGGTGGCGGAAATCACCCGCCAGTACATGGGCTATGTCGAGTTGATGCAGTCGGTGCGCCTGGAACTGGCCGCCGAGTACCTGGTGATGGCCGCGATGCTCGCCGAGATCAAGTCGCGCATGCTGTTGCCGCGCTCGGAGACGATCGAGGCCGAAGAGGACGACCCGCGCGCCGAACTGATCCGACGGCTGCAGGAGTACGAACGCTTCAAGGCCGCCGCCGAAGGCATCGACGGCCTCAGCCGCGTGGGCCGCGATGTGGTGGTGCCCAAGCTCGATGCGCCGGAAGCCCGGGCGCGCAAGCTGTTGCCGGACGTGAGCCTGGAAGAGTTGCTGATGTCGATGGCCGAGGTACTGCGCCGTGGCGACATGTTTGAACACCACCAGGTCAGCCGCGAGGCGTTGTCGACCCGCGAGCGCATGAGCGATGTGCTCGAACGCCTCAAAGGCGGCGGTTTTGTGCCGTTTGTCGAGCTGTTCACCGCCGAAGAAGGGCGCCTGGGGGTGGTGGTGACCTTTATGGCGATCCTTGAGCTGGTCAAGGAATCCTTGGTCGAGCTGGTCCAGAATGAGCCTTTTGCGGCTATCCACGTGCGGGCGCGAGCCGAATAACGAGCTGAATCGATGAATCTGACTGAACCCCGCGAACTGGCCCCGCTGCTGGAGGCCTTTCTTCTGGCCTCGGGTAAGCCGCAATCCCTGGAGCGCCTGTTCGAACTCTTTGAAGAGGCCGAACGTCCTGAACCGCCGGTCTTCAAGAAAGCCCTGGAGATCCTGCGCAAGTCCTGCGACGGCCGCGCCTTTGAACTGCGCGAAGTGGCGTCGGGTTATCGCCTGCAGATACGTGAGAAGTTTTCCCCATGGGTCGGCCGCTTGTGGGAAGAACGCCCGCAGCGTTATTCCCGGGCGATGCTGGAAACCATGGCGCTGATCGCCTATCGCCAGCCGATCACTCGCGGTGAAATCGAGGACGTGCGCGGCGTGGCGGTCAACAGCCATATCGTCAAGACGTTGCTGGAGCGCGAGTGGATTCGCATCGTCGGTTACCGCGACGTGCCCGGCAAACCGGCGATGTTCGCCACCACCAAGGTGTTCCTCGACCACTTCAACCTGAAAAACCTCGACGACCTGCCGCCCTTGGCCGAATTGCGCGAGATGGAAACCGAGCCGGAACTCGACTTCGACGACGCCCCGGTCCCGGCGAGCCTGCAGGAACTGGCCGATGCCACGGCCGAGCCGGAAGAACCGAAGGACGAAACCAGTTTCCATACCTTGTTGCTGGAACTGGACGACATGGAGCAGGGGATCAAGACCGACTTCGATGACTTGCTGCGTGATGGCGCGGCCGAGCCCGAAAGCCAGGTGAATGTTGAAGTCGAGCCAGAGCCCGAAGCGGAACCTGAGGAAGACATCCTCGGCGTCGCCCAAGCCCGCGAAAAACTCCTGGCTGCCGTCGCCGCCCTCGAGCAGCCGCCGCTGAGCGACGAAGAGGACGAAGCCCGTGCCCTGGCCGAAGCCATCGAGGCCGAGCGCCGCCAGCTCGACGACTGACGCCCACCTTGTAGGAGCGAGCTTGCTCGCGAAAAACCCAAGAACACCGCAGACAACCAGATTCCCCGCGTTATCGTTGACGATATTCGCGAGCAAGCTCGCTCCTACAGCCGGTGGGCACCACCGGTCGGCGGAAAAACCACCGACTCGGCACTTATCGACTAGCCTCTGATGCGCAACGCGCGCCATGCGCGTATGATTCGCGACCCTTTGCCGATGTATTCGGCCAAAGCCCCGCTTTCAACACTCTTCAGGCCACGCCTGAATCGACCCACCGGGAGGTGCTTAAGATGAACGATAAAGACCAGAACGACAGCCAGGAAATCGGCCCAGCAGGCGAAAAACTGCAAAAGGTGCTGGCGCGTATCGGCGTGGGCTCGCGCCGCGACGTCGAAGCCTGGATCACCCAGAAGCGCATCAAGGTCAACGGCGTCGAGGCCACCCTCGGCCAGCGCGTCGACCTGCACGATGCAATCACCATTGATGGCAAGGTCATCAAGCGTGAAGAGGCCGCCGAATCGGTGCGCCGCGTGATCATGTACAACAAGCCCGATGGCGAGATCTGCACCCGTGACGACCCGGAAGGCCGTCCGACCGTGTTCGACAAGATGCCAAAGCCCAAAGAAGGCCGTTGGATCAACATCGGCCGTCTCGACATCAACACCACCGGCTTGCTGATGTTCACCACCGACGGTGAGCTGGCCAACCGCCTGATGCACCCGTCCTACGAGATGGACCGCGAATACGCCGTGCGTGTGCGTGGTGAAGTCGATGACGAGATGATCGAACGCTTGAAAGCGGGCGTCGTCCTCGAAGACGGCCCGGCCAAGTTCACCGACATCAAGCAAGCACCCGGCGGCGAAGGTTTCAACCACTGGTACCACTGCGTGGTGATGGAAGGTCGCAACCGTGAAGTGCGTCGCCTGTGGGAATCCCAGGGCCTGGTGGTCAGCCGCCTGAAGCGCGTGCGCTTCGGTCCGGTGTTTCTCAACTCCGACCTGCCGATGGGCCGCTGGCGCGAAATGAGCCAGTACGAAGTCGACATCCTCAGCGCCGAAGTCGGCCTGACGCCGGTCGCGATGCCGCAGATGAACGCCAAGAGCAAAGACAAGCTCGAACGCATGCAGCGTAAATCGTCGCGCCCGGTGGCCCGCACCGAACGCGTTGCCCGCACCCTGCGCCCGGCGCTGGATGCACCGGCTACCGGCGGGCGGATTTCCCGTGAGCCGCACATTGAAGGCGAGCGTCGTCCAACCGCGCCATCGCGTCAGGAAGGCGAACGTGCGCCACGCACGCCGCGTCCTGCCGGCCGTGGCGAAGCGCCAAGCGGTGGTCGCGGTAATCGCGGTGAAGCCGGTCGCGGTGCGCCCGCAGGTCGCCCGGCCGACAACGCCAGCACCAAGCGCCCAGCCAAGCCCGCGCCGAACAAGCGCCCAGGCCTGAAACTGGTGGCGGACGAGCCGTCGGGCAAGCGCCGTGGCGCGCCGGCCGGTTCCGGTCAGCGCCCGGGTTTTGGTCGCAAGAAACCGCAGTGATGTAAGCGCTGCATAAAAACGCCAACCCTCGGGTTGGCGTTTTTTTTGGATCTGCATTTGCAATGCCATCAACTGTGGGAGGGAGCAAGCCCCTCCCACAGTTGGATCTGATCAGAACGCAAAGGTGCTATCGAACACCGGCTTGTCATCCAGCGCCAACACCCCGCTGGCGAAGATCAAATCCAGGTGATGACTGCCTTTCTGCCCGCCACCCAACCCAAGGTGCAGGCCGCAGTGACGCTCTTCGAACCCGGCGTTGCGCGCATACAGATCCTTGACCCCTTCATTGGTACCGATCCCTAGTTCCTCCACGCGGCGGTTCGATGGGTTGGCGTTCAGGTACTTGTTGAAATCGTCCGCCAGCCCCGGGACGTCGCTGGCCACACTGCAGATGGTCGAGTTTTCGATCCACAGCTCCAGCGGTGATTGCAGCACGCCATATTTGCGTGCGAAGGGGATGGTGCTGAGGAAGGTGCCGACAAACCGCACCTGGCCGTTGATGGCTTCGCTGTGGGTGGCGATCTCGCCGGGGGCCAGGTCGTGGTTGCCGATGCCGTTGATATTGGTCCACTTCTTGATGCTGCTCAGCGGTGCTCGCAGGCGTGAGCCGTGCCGATCGCTGAAGCTCAGCACCGAGGCCTGGGACATGCGCCGGATCAGCGTGGCGTTGAGGTCGGCGATGCGTTGCGGCTCGACGCTGAAGGTGTCGTAGAAGTAGTCGCCGTAGTCCTTGAACAGCAGGGATTTTTTCCAGTGCTCGGCCATTACGCCATGCAACGCGCGGATAAAGTCCGGGCCTTCGGCGCGGGGGTTGGGCAGGGTCGAGGCGTCGTAGAAAAACAGGTACAGGTCGCAGGTTTCGATGGCTTCGGCCAGGGTGTCGCTGGCGGCCAGGTCCAGGCGCTGCACCTGGAAGTTGAAGCGGGCGGCGCTGCCGAGGCTGATCGCCTGGGCAATCGCCTCGTAGCGTTCGGTATGGCCCAGCAGCACGGTCGGCCGGCTCAAGCCGCTGAGGGCCGGATGGTGGGCGAGGTAGTAGAGAAAGTGTTCGACGGCGCGGGCCTTGTCCATGACGGGTGTCCTTGTGTGCCTTGGGTAAGGGGGCAGGCGCAGCGCACTGCGCCTGCCGGATGCCTGCCGGGGGTTAGAACGGCCACATCGCGGTGCCAAAAGGCACCACGGCATCGGCTTGCATCATTTCAACGGCGGCCTCATGGGTCGGCGCTTCAAACCAATCGTCGAGTTGCAGTTCGGTTTCCAGGTCGTTTTCCAGTGCTTGCATGGTGTATCTCCTAGAGGACGTTGTTTGAGAACGGCTTACCCGCGGGCTTCGCTGGGCAAGTGAAAGAACCTAGGTGAGAGTGTTTCGGAATGCAAAAATTTTATTGACACGGTCTCATTTGGATTTTTTGTTCTGTTTTTAGCGCGCCATTTTTTCCCCATGCAAAACAGCGCACTGGGGCAGGCGAGTGTTCGGATATGTCCTACCGCCAATTTTTTGTGAACTGACAGATACTGGCTGGGTGTAACGCCGATTTTCCGCGCTGTAACGATTGATTTACGCAAAAGGCCTGCGGTATCGGGCCGGTGCCGTGCTGTAAGGAATACCTGACAGATTGTCGCGGAGGCTCGCCAGGGCCGTCCGCAAGCGGTCGAGCGGTGTACAATGCGCCGCGTTTTACTGTGACCCCCTTGCGTAACCACGCAAAAGGCCAAGACCTCAGGGTTTATCCACCCTGATCACTCCGCCTGGCCACGAGCCAGACGGGTTCGATTTCGTCACAGATAAAAACAAACAGGTGACGCATGACCGATAGAACGACGCTGTATTCCTGGTGCCTGCGCTGGGGTTTGAGCGGCGCTGCTTGAGTCGAACAACAAGGCAGCAACCTGCATTCAACATCATCAAACCTTGCGTGAGAGCCTTTTCATGAGTGGACCCGATTCCTCTTCAGGCGAACTGAAACGTGGCCTGAAAAACCGTCATATCCAGTTGATCGCCCTCGGTGGCGCCATCGGCACCGGCCTGTTCCTGGGCTCGGCCGGGGTGCTCAAATCCGCCGGCCCGTCGATGATCCTGGGCTATGCCATCTGCGGCTTCATTGCCTTCATGATCATGCGCCAACTCGGCGAAATGATCGTCGAAGAGCCGGTAGCCGGTTCCTTCAGCCACTTTGCCCACAAATACTGGGGCGGTTTCGCTGGCTTCCTGTCGGGCTGGAACTGCTGGATTCTGTACATCCTGGTGGGCATGTCGGAGCTGACGGCTGTCGGCAAATACGTGCATTACTGGTGGCCGGAGATTCCGACCTGGGTGTCGGCGGCGGCGTTTTTCGTGTTGATCAACCTGATCAACCTGGCCAACGTCAAAGTCTTCGGCGAGGCTGAGTTCTGGTTCGCCATCATCAAGGTGGTGGCCATCGTCGGCATGATCGCCCTGGGCAGCTACCTGCTGGTCAGCGGCAGCGGCGGCCCGCAAGCCTCGGTGAGTAACCTGTGGGAACACGGCGGCTTCTTCCCCCACGGTGTCGGTGGGTTGGTGATGGCCATGGCGCTCATCATGTTCTCCTTCGGCGGCCTGGAAATGCTCGGCTTTACCGCGGCCGAAGCCGACCAGCCACGCACCGTGATCCCCAAGGCGATCAATCAGGTGATCTACCGCATCCTGATCTTCTACATCGGCGCCCTGGTGGTGCTGTTGTCGCTGACGCCGTGGGACAGCCTGCTGGCGACCCTCAATGCGTCCGGCGATGCCTATAGCGGCAGCCCGTTCGTGCAGGTGTTCTCGATGCTCGGCAGCAACACTGCCGCGCATATCCTCAACTTTGTGGTGCTGACCGCCGCGCTGTCGGTGTACAACAGCGGCACCTACTGCAACAGCCGGATGCTGCTGGGCATGGCCGAGCAGGGCGACGCGCCGCGGGTGTTGGCGAAGATCGACAAGCGCGGCGTGCCGGTGCGCTCGATCCTCGCCTCGGCGGCGATCACCCTGGTGGCGGTGCTGATGAATTACCTGGTCCCGCAACACGCGCTGGAACTGCTGATGTCGCTGGTGGTGGCCACGCTGGTGATCAACTGGGCGATGATCAGCTTCTCCCACTTCAAGTTCCGCCAGCACATGAACCGCACCGGCCAGGTGCCGTTGTTCAAGGCGCTGTGGTATCCGTATGGCAATTACCTGTGCCTGGCGTTCGTGGTGTTTATCCTGGTGATCATGTTGATGAGTCCGGGGATTCAGGTCTCGGTGTATGCGATCCCGGTGTGGGTGGCGTTCATGGGGCTGTGTTACTGGATCAAGAACAAGCGCCGCGCGGATCAGCGTCTGGCGACGGCCGCGCTGGAGTAACCCTTCGATGCTGTTGAGCAAACCCGGCCGCGTGCCGGGTTTGTCGTTTGAAGGGATGGGCGGGGCGCATTCGCGTATCCTTGGGCTCCCCTTAGAGGAACCCGTTGCTCATGCTGGTGATTTCCAACAACGTCCACTTGCCCGACGCCGAGATCGAGCTGACCGCCATTCGCGCCCAGGGCGCCGGCGGGCAGAACGTCAACAAGGTGTCGAGCGCGGTGCATCTGCGCTTTGATATTCCGGCCTCGTCGTTGCCGGAATTCTATAAGGAGCGCTTGCTGGCACTGCGCGACAGTCGGATTACCAGCGACGGCGTGCTGGTGCTCAAGGCCCAGCAATACCGCACCCAGGAACAGAACCGCGCCGATGCACTGGAGCGCCTGGTGGAGTTGATCCTCAGCGCCACCAAGGTGGAGAAGAAACGCCGCCCGACCAAACCGACCCTGGGCTCGAAGAAACGCCGCCTCGAATCCAAGACCAAGCGCGGCAGCATCAAGGCCGGGCGCGGCAAGGTCGACTTCTAGGCGTCGCGCGCCTCGCGGGCCTTGGGGGCTTGCCGGTACAGGTAGACACTCAGCAGCAACCCGACCAGGGCGGCGAGGGCGGCGAACAGGAAGATCGACGCAAAGCCAAAGCCGGCCGCCACGGCCCCGGCCAACGGGCCGGTGATCCCCAGCGACAGGTCGATGAACAGCGAGTACGCGCCCACCGCCGAACCCCGGCTGGACGCAGGCACCAGATTGACCGCCTCCACTCCCAGCGCCGGAAACACCAGAGAAAAACCGAAGCCGCTCAACGCCGCGCCCGCCAGTGCCCACGGCGCATCCGGCGCCAGCCACAGCAACAGCAGGCCCAGCACCTCCACCGACAGGCAGGCGATCGCCACGCGAAAGCCGCCGATGCGGTTGATCAAATTGCCGAACAACAGGCGCGCGCCGATAAAACTGGCGCCGAACAGGCTCAGTGCCCACACCGCGTTATCCCAATGCTGGGTGGTGTAATACAAGGTGATGAAGGTGGCGATGGTGCCAAAGCCGATGGAGCCCAGCGCCAGTGCGCAACCGTGAGGCAATACCCGGCCCAGCACATTCATGAAAGGCAGGCGCACCCCGGCGACAATCGGTGCCGGCTCTTTGCGCCACGCCAGCAGCAGACCCACCGCCGCCAGCAGCAGGATACTCACGCCCATGCTCCACAAGCCGAGGTGACGCACCAGCAGCACCCCCAACGGCGCGCCGACCGCCAGGGCGCCATAGCTGGCGATGCCGTTCCACGAGATGACCTTCGCCGTGTTCGCCGCCCCCACCCGGCCAATGCCCCAGCCGATGGCGCCCGAACCTACCAGGCTTTCGGCACTGCCCAGCACCAGGCGGCCGATGAGCAGGCTGCCCAGGCTCAGCGCCGGCAGGCTGGAAAACCACGCCGCGAGCAACATGAACACGCCGCTCAGGCCGCAGCCCGCCAGGCCGATCAGCACGGCGCGCTTGCTGCCCAGGTTATCGATGACGCGCCCGGCATACGGCCGGCTCAGCAGGGTGGCGAGGTATTGCACACTGATCACCAGCCCGGCGATCACCGCGCCAAAGCCCAGCTCACTGTGGACATAGCCCGGCAACACGGCCAGGGGAATGCCGATATTCAGGTAGCCGATAAAGGTGAACAACACGATGGAAACAACTTGCAGCGTGACCGCCATGGGGCGCTGGGTATCTGGCATGGGAAGGGTCCACTGTCGCAGCAGGTAAAGATAGGCTGCTAATGATACCGATGCTTTGGCCCGCGCAGGGCAGTAAAAAGCCAAAACGTCGGTCTAAACCGCGTCAGGACCGGGCAGGGGCGAGCAATTGCGTGGTGACCAGGGCGGCCAAGGCGTTTTCCTGGGTGCCGAAGCGCTTGAGCAGCAGGGCCTGTTTGTCCGCGTTGAGGCGGTTCCATACGTCGACCATCTGCAGGGCAGTGTCGAGTATGGCGGCGTTGGGGCTATCGGAGTGGTTGTCGGTCATGGCGGGTATCTCGGGAATTTCAGGCAGTGTGGAAAGCGCTCAAAGGTGCGCTTTCCACACGGTCTGGTACGGCGTCAGTCCTGGCTTTCGCGGTCGACTGGTTTTGCTTCTTTGGCCTCAGGCTGCTTGTCGCCGGCCTGCTGCGGTGTTGGCTGCTCTGTTGGGTGCAGGCTTGGGAAGGGGAGATTAGGTATCTCGTGCATCGTCGTCGCTCCTCGCAAAGTCTGTTTTTTCAATCGCAGGTGATTCCGCGCTCTCAAAAAGCCTTGGCAGGATACAGCACTGTAAATGACAAAAAGACTTTTATATCGACGGATGGACAAAGCGTCATCGTTAAAGCACAAGTGACCAGACGTCGCACCACTAGAACGGCACTTTGCCCAGGATCATGTCGCGGTACATCACGAAATCCCCGAGCAGGCTGTAGAACGGATGCTGGAAGGTCGCCGGGCGGTTCTTTTCGAAGAAGAAGTGGCCCACCCAGGCGAAGCCGTAGCCGGCGATGGGCACCGCAATCAGCAGGCCGAGGGCGCCTTTGCCCAGCACATACGCCAGAAGCCCAATCACCAGCGTGGTGCCGATAAAGTGCAGGCGCCGGCAGGTGCTGTTGCCGTGTTCTTTCAGGTAATACGGGTAAAACTCGGCGAAGCTATTGAATTGCTTGGTATTTCCCACGGTGATCGGCCCTCTGATTGTTATGCCGTCGAACAGTTGTTCGGCGGGGAGCTTATTTGAGTCTAGAGTGATCAGTGGTAACAGCCAGTGACATTAGATGCCACTTTAGTATCCTTGCCTTCCTGGCTGCGGTTTCAGCCTGCTTTATTAAGAAGACGCCATGAGCGAACGAACAACTTCTGCAAGCTGGGCGATGGGGATAGTCAAGGCACTGGAAATGGACGGCCTGGATTGCCAGGTGTTGTTCAAACAATTGGGCCTGGACTATGCCGCCCTCAACGACCCCGATGCGCGCTTTCCGCAAGACTCCATGACGCGGCTGTGGCAGCGTGCCGTGGAATTGTCGGGCAACCCCGCGATTGGCCTGAACATGGGCAAAGTGGTGCGCCCGGCGTCGTTTCACGTGACCGGTTACGCGCTGATGTCCAGCAACACATTGGCGGAAGGCTTTATGCGCCTGGTGCGCTACCAGCGGATCATCGCCGAAAGCGCTGACCTGAGTTTCCGATTATTACCCGAAGGCTATGCGCTGATTCTGACAGTACATGGCGATCACCTGCCGCCCACCCGGCAAAGCGCCGAAGCCTCGCTGGCCTGTGCGCTGGCGCTGTGCGGTTGGTTGACCGGGCGTACCCTGCAACCGCGCAAGGTGCTGCTGCAAGGTGAGCAACCCGCCGACCTCGCGCCCTACAAACAGGCGTTCCATGCGCCCCTGGAATTCAACGCGGCCTATGACGCGCTGATTTTCGAGCGCGCCGACATGGAGGCGCCGCTGCCCACCGCCAATGAGGCAATGGCGCTGCTGCACGACCGGTTTGCCGGTGAATACCTGGCGCGCTTCTCCGAAAGCCGCGTGACCCACAAGGCGCGGCAGGTGCTGTGCCGCCTGTTGCCCCAGGGCGAACCCAAGCGCGAAGTGGTGGCCCAGACCCTGCACCTGTCCCAACGCACGTTGCAGCGACGTCTGCAGGAAGAGGGCACCAGTTTCCAGACCCTGCTGGACGACACCCGCCGCGAACTCGCCGAGCAATACCTGGCGCAGCCGAGCATGACCCTGCTGGAGATCGCCTATCTGCTGGGCTTTGCCGACCCGAGCAACTTCTTCCGCGCCTTCCGCCGCTGGTTCGACGCCACGCCCGGCGAGTACCGCGCGCGCTTGCTGGATGCGTCGACGGTCAGTGACGCCAGAACGCCGGGATGCACAGAACAAAGACTGTAATGATTTCCAGCCGGCCGAGCAGCATGCCCAGCGCCAGTATCCACTTGGCCGCGTCCGGCAGGCTGGCGAAGTTGCCGGCCGGGCCGATGGTTTCGCCCAGGCCCGGGCCGACCCCGGACACCGTGCTGGCGGCGCCGGTCAGCGCGGTCATCCAGTCCAGGCCGAGCAGCGACAAGGCCAGGGCGATCATGCAAATGGTGATGGCGAAGAAAAACGAGAAGGTCAGGATCGAACGCACGATCTCTTCGTCGAGACGGTGGCCGTTGTACTTCTGCTTGATCACCGCGCGCGGGTGAATCAACTGGTTCAAGTTGGCCTTGAGCAGGATATAGGCGACCTGGAAGCGGAAGATCTTGATCCCGCCTGCCGTTGACCCCGAGCAACCGCCGATAAAGCCCAGGTAGAAAAACAGCATCAGTGAGAAATTGCCCCACAGGCTGTAGTCCCCCAGTGCAAAACCGGTCGTCGTCACCACCGACGTCACGTTCAGGGCCACATGGCGCAGCGCATCCAGCCAGTGCAGGTTGGTGGTCCACCAGTACCAGGTGCCGAGCACCAGCCAGGTCACCAACAGCAAGGCGAGCAAACCCTGCACCTGCTGATCCTTGATCAACGCCCGGCGGTTGCCGCGCAACGTGGCGACGTACAGGGTGAACGGCAGGCTGCCGAGGATCATCACCACCACCGCTACCCAATGCACCGCCGGTTGTTTCCAGTGCGCCAGGGACTCATCGGAGGTGGAAAACCCACCGGTGGAAATCGCCGACATCGCATGGTTGATCGCATCGAACAAGCCCATCCCGGCCCACCAGAACGCCAGGCTGCCGAGGATGGTGATGCCCACATACGCCGCCACGATCAGCCGCGCCACCATGTGCGAACGCGGCATGACCTTTTCCGAACGGTCCGAGGACTCGGTCTGGAACAGGCGCATGCCACCAATGCGCAGCAGCGGCAGGATCGCCACCGCCATGCCGATAAAGCCGATCCCGCCGAGCCAGTGCAGCAGCGAACGCCACATCAAAATGCCGGGCGATATGGTGTCCAGCCCGCTCAACACCGTGGAACCGGTGGCGGTGATGCCGGACATGCTTTCAAAAAACGAGTCGGTGTAGCTGATGTTCTGCGTCAGGAAAAACGGCAGCGCGGCGAAGATGCACACCACCACCCAACTGCTCACCGTCAGCAGGTACATGTCCCGGGGACGCAGGTGGATATGTTCCGGGCGACCGGGAATCACCAGGGCCAGGCCGGCGATAAAGGTAATCAGGCTGGCCCACAGGAACGACGGCAGGTCGCTGGTGCGTTCGAAGATCACCAGGATGGCCATCGGAACGACCATGGCGATCGCGAGGGTGATCAGGAAGATGCCGATGATGAAGCCAATGATGCGAAGGGTCGGCAACGCCATGAAGTCTGCTCGGGTGACAGGGGAAGGGCGCCATTCTACCTGGGGTGCAGGGCATGTAAACCTTGGCCGCCGATCGGCGGCGCGTAGCTATGTAGCGCATGGTTCAGAGGGGGCTTAGGCACGATGGGCCGGTATGTTTCCTATTCGAGAGGCCACCATGCCGTCTGATTTATTGTTATCTGCACCGCCAACTGTCAAGGACGCCCCGCAACAGGTTGCGTTGCGCGAACAGTTAATGGCGCTCGACCGCCAGATCTCCGAGCAGTTTCAGTCGCCACCGACGTTCCATTCATTTGTGCAGCATGCGTTCGAGCAAGCATTCCCGACCTTGACGCCCAGCCTCGATGTGCGCCACGCCTTCATCCGACTGCCGGAGACGTCCATCCCGCCAGCGACGTCAGAGGCGCAACCGCCCACCGAGGCCGAGTTGCTGCCCACGCTGTTCGATGCGGTGGTGCAACGTATCACCGCTGACCAGCCAGCGAGTTATGCGGGGCGCATGGCGACCCTGCATCGACTGCCGGCGACGGGCGAAGCGCTGCTGCCCTTGAGCGGTATCACCCCGGCCGGGCTGGATAAATTCCTCGACCGCCTGGTCGCCGAGCTGACCGCTTCTTACAGCGCTTTCGTGCAAGCCTTCTGGACGCGCGCGCGCAGCCTGACCGATGCGCGCACGCAGAAACAATGGTTGGTGCAAACCCGTATCGAACTGCTGAAAACCGAAGTGGCGCTACTGGCTGCCGACCGCCTGCTCAGCCCCGCCGACCAGGACCTGTTCGCCCTGGTACTGCGTCACCCGCACGCCCAGGCACGACAGGCGCTGCGCGCTGACCGGCCGTGTGTCTACGCGGTTGCCCTCAAGGGAGCTCCCGGCGCTGCGGACCTGACCTTGCGCGGCGCCTTTGTGCTGACCTCCAGAGACCCGGAACAAGCCGTGGTGAGGGCGCAGGAGGCGGTCGAGCCGGCCCGGGTGCGCCCCGTGGACCCAAGCATGAACGTCGGCACGCTGCTGCTGTTTCTGCCGGACTCCGGGCTTGAAGCGTTTGACTCCCTGGCCAGCCTGGATCGGGAGTTGCATCGGCGTTTGAACCACCCCGTCGAATTCGCCGCGGTGCTCGCTGGCCTGGCGGTGGCGGATCAGGCGCAAGGCTTGGCCCTGCATCGTCAGCTCAAGGCCACGGGGCAGGTGGTCTACCATGAACAGCTCGAGTCGCCGTTCGTTGAGAGTGTCGAGGCGCAATGCCGGTTGATGCTCGACAACTTCACCTCAACCCTGTCGCGCTACCCGTCACCGGTCGACCCCATCGAAGTGGCCGAGCTGCCGCAGGTGCTGGACCGGGTCACGGACCCCGCTCGCCTTTTCAGTGCCGGCGGGGTGTTGTGGGGCCGCGAAATCAAGCGCGGGCAGGCGCAGCTCCGGACCTTTCTGCACGACGCATCCCCCGCCGATAAACAGGCGTGGCGCGCCGCGATGGCCGATTATTACGAGCTGCTGTCGCGCCTGCCGGACGCCGAGGGCTTGCCGTCGCTGGCGCAATTCAGTGATAAACCGACGCTGCTGGCATACGCCAACCAACAGCTGCGCATTCGCCTCAAGGCTGACTATGCACTGGACATCGACCCCGACACTGTCCGCGTACACACCAAAGAACCGTTCGTACCGGCGACTGTCGTGGTTCCGGGCGCGCCTGCTCCGGCGCCGCGCGAGCCCGGTACAGCGTTGTTCCGGCAGCGAAGCCGCACGCTGACCGAGCTGGCCCTGGAGAATCTCGGCGGGCTGGATTTTAACTTCACGCACTTTTCCAGGCTCAGTGAAAACACGCGCAAAAAGCCTGATGAAGCACTGCTCCCCGAAGATCTGGAGGCGGCCCCGGCCTATGACGGGCTGACCCTGCAACAGGTCAAGGATCTGGTGCGCGCGGTCAATGTCGGACAAGGCTACGACACCTTTCTGAAGGACCGCCTTATCACCTCGCCGGCTGCGCTCGCGCAAAAACACACCTATGGCCAAGTCATGCGGCGGCAACTGCGTCTCGACGCCATCGAGGCCAAGATCCACGGCGACTTCCTCCCGGACCGCCTGGCCCGTGGCTTCAATTGGGTGCGGGCGGTGCTCGATGCCCCCGTCGACAGTGATCGGCGCGAGCGCGTCGACGGGCATCGGATTCTCGTGCAGCACTTGAAACTGCGCGGTCAGCGCGTGCGCGGGGTACTGCTGTTCGGCACGGCCGCCGCCGGGGTCGGCTCGATCGTTGTGTACACCCCGCAGGCGCCCGACGGTCGCGTGTTCCACGAGTACGCCAAAGACCGCCTGATGAGCGACTTCATCATCAACAGCAGTTGGCGCGCCTACCTGCTGGGGCGCGTGGAGCGGGCCTTCGAGCCTCACGTCCGCGCCGTGCTCAGGGGCCGCGGCGACGTGTCGATGGTGAGCCTGAGCCGGATTGCCGACGACTTCTTCGAGGAGGCTTATGAGGCTGAAGCGAACTGCGTGATCAACGACGCCGCCGCGCAAGCGAAGAGCACCCGGCAAGTCGACATTGAAACCGGCCTGAACGTCGCCACCGTGGCCTTCGACGTGCTGTCCATGGTGCTGCCGGTCAGGATCATGTTGCCGATCGGTTTGGCGCGCAGCCTGTTTTCGGTGTTCAACGCCGTCGAGGCGCTGGACCTGGGCGACCGCGCCGGTGCCGCACAGTCTTTCGTGCGCTCGCTGGGCGAACTGGTCGGTGCGCTGGTGGACGGCGCGGTCGGCGCCCGCGCACCGGTGGCGGGCTCCCGGCCAAGGGCGTTGCCGGCGGAGATGGCGCTGGGGAAAAAGCCCGAGGGTGTGGCGCCGTTGGCCGGATGGGAAGGCCAGGGCGTGTATCACGCGCCCTCGAACGCCGCGGGTGCCCAGCACTACTTCCTCAATGACGGTGGGCGTTGGTACTCGATCCTCGATGACGGCGACAAAGCCGCCTGGCGGCTCAGGGACGCACGCAAGCTGACGCAATATCACTACGCGCCGATTCGGCGGAATGCGTCGGGGCAGTGGGAAATAGGTTCCCATCCGCTAGCCGGACTCAAGGGCGGCAACGCGCCGGAGCGTGCCCTCAGGGACCTTTACCCTCGGCTGGATGAGGTGCAGGCCAGACGCGTGTTTGAGTCGTTCAACTTCCCGGCGGGGCGCGAAATCGAATATCGGCTGGCCCTGGTCGAAAACCTGCGGCTGAGGCTCTCCACGGCGGCCTTCGAGACCTATCTGAACGTACCGCTTCTGCGGTTTCAGTGGCGTCTGGACGGGATTGATCTGCCGGACCTGCCGGTGGTGGCGACCCGCCATCCGCCGCCCGCCGAGCTGCCACCGAGCCTACCGACGCCACCACGCGCCAGTACCCGTGTCGCGGCGCCCGAGGCCACGGTGGTGCGTCCTGCAAACGAACAATTCATCGAGTGGGGCAGAACCCTCGACGTGGCCGAACTCGAGGTGGTGGATGCGACGCGGGGCATCTATCGGCGGGTTGCCGGTGATCCGCAGTGGCTGGGGCAGGAATACATCAAGATGGACCAGCGCTATTTCGCGATTTTGCCCCGCGACCCCAGCGCGCCCAACGACGTATTGATTCGTGACCCGAGGCGGCCGGCCATGCATTTCCTGGATCTGGAAAACCTGCTGCTCTCCGGCATTTACAATCAGCCCCGACAGGTGAAGTTTGCCACCGGTGACGGGCTGTGGGTCGTCGCCAGTGGCGTGGCCTTGAAAAAACTGGTCACCGCCTATGTGCGCGAGGCGTTTGCGCTGTTGACCACCCGCAGCCAAGTCGAACTCGCCCAGATCCTGTTCAATCGGGCCAACCCGGGGGGCTTGACCCAACTGGGCCTGCGCTCGCTGATACGCACCCTGCGGGACTGGCAGTTCTGGCTGCCCACGGCGCAGGGGCGGTTGGCCGATCCGTTTTCGTTGCTGCCGCCTACCCACACGCTCAGCGACGGCAGTTGGCTGTTACCGACCGCGCCCGGGCATTACCGCCGCCTGGACTTTCGTCCGGAGCCCGTCGCGGTGCCGCTGTTCAACGCGCTCCCGCCCGGCTCGGCCGGCTGGTTGCGGAGCTTGATGAGCGAGGTGGTGAGCCGCTGTCGCTACGGCGTGCTTGGCGGCTATGACGTTGCCGGCGAGCTGCTGTTCCGGCGTGCGGGGGATGTCAGGCTGTATTGGTTGAGAACGCGGCGTGTGGTCGGTGAGCGGATTGCCGCCGACGCGCAGGTTGCGCCCTACCGCAGCTTGATGGATGAGCCGACGCGAACCCTGGTCGCCCAGGCTGAGGCCAGTCATAACCTGGTACCGCTGATCGGCGGCATCCAACTGACGACGCCCATCGCGTCGCCGCAGATTTTTATCATTCGGGTGTAATGCCTTCGACTGCGGGCGTAAAAAGAATGCCCCGAGCGAGTCGGGGCATTCTTTATGGCACTTAGGCGTCGGCAGTGATCAGAACTCGTGATCAGCGCTATCCGGGTTCAGGTCGCTGATCCCCAGCTTGCCGGCAGCCGCTTCGATCGAACCGGTCTGCTTGACCAGTGCGGCGATGGCATCCCGCACGATCTGGTTGCCCGCGTCGTTACCCGCAGCGATCAACTGGTCGTAGTGCTCACCCTTGTTGGCGTGGTCAACCATGACCTGGATCTTCGCTTCGGTCGCCGCCAGGTCCGCTTTCAACGCGGCGTCGGCGGCCGGGTCGGCCTTGGCCACCAGGGATGACAGGCTGGCGCCGGTCATTTTGCTGCCGTCAGTGCGGGTGTACTCGCCCAGGTAGACGTTGCGGATGCCCTTGGCGTCGTAGAAGTGCGAGTTGTGGGTGTTGTCGCTGAAACAGTCCTGCTCGTCTTCCGGCGAGTTGGCTTCCAGGGACACCTTCATGCGCTCACCGGCCAGTTCGCCGAGCGATAGGCTGCCCATGCCGAACAGCATTTTGCGCAGGCCGTCGGTGGCCGGTTCGGCCTCCAGGGTGGCGCGGTAGTTGTCTTCGACGTTGGGTTTCCAGTTGCCGACCATTTCTTCCAGGTCGCTGACCAGCAACTGCGTCACGGCGCGCAGGTACGTGCGGCGGCGCTCGTTGTGGCCACCGGTTGCACCGTCGCCGGTCATGTAGTCCGACGCAGGACGGTTGCCGGCGCCCGGGCCGGTGCCGTTCAGGTCCTGGCCCCACAGCAGGAATTCGATGGCGTGGTAGCCGGTGGCGACGTTGGCTTCGGAACCGCCCAGCTCATTGAGGCTGGCGAGTTTTTCCGGGGTGATGTCCTTGACGTCGACCTTGTCTTCGCCGACCTGGATCTCGGTGTTGGCGATGATGTTGGCCGTGGCGCCAGGGTTGCCCAGCGCGTGCTCGTAGGATTTGTCGGTGTAGTCGATCAGGCCTTCGTCCAGGGGCCAGGCGTTCACTTGGCCTTCCCAGTCGTCGATGATGGTGTTGCCGAAGCGGAACACTTCGCTCTGCAGGTACGGCACGCGCGCGGCGACCCAGGCGGTACGGGCGGCTTTGAGGGTCTCGTCGTTCGGGTTGGCGAGGAAGGTGTCGATCGCGGTTTGCAGGGTTTTCGCGGTGGACTCGGCATCGCTGTACACCGCGAACACCATGTCAGCGTAATGCGCGACCACGGCCTTGGCGGCGGTTTCGTCGACCTGGCCGGCAGGGGCGGCAGCCGCCGGAGCGGCAGTGCTGGCGGCCGGGGTCGGCGCCTGGGGCGCGGCGGCCTTGTCTTTACCTTCGCCGCAACCGGCGAGCGAAATGGCAATGGCCAACAGACTGGCGGTGGCCAGGGGCATACGAATCATGGCGAACATCCTGCATCGGTCGTTGATAGGGCGCGCGGGGGCCGCGCAAAACTGCAACATAATGCGAAAGATTTGCATTTTCTGTAAAGGGTTATACGAGGGAAATCTCAACTATCGTTTGGTCGTGTCAGAGAATGGCCGCGTTATTCCGTTCGGCCTGCTTCAAATACGCCGCCAACTCCCGTGCCGGCAACGGTTTGCTGTAGTGGTAGCCCTGACCTTCATGGCAGCCCTCGGAGATGATGTAAGCCTCCTGTTCCGCGGTTTCCACGCCTTCGGCGATCACCTGCATGCCCAGGCTTTTACCCAATTGGATAATCGCGCGCACGATGGTGGCGTCGTCGTCATCGTCGAGCAGGTCCTGCACGAAGCTCTTGTCGATCTTGATCTTGTCCAGCGGCAGGCTTTTCAGATAGCTCAAGGATGAATAGCCGGTGCCGAAGTCATCGATGGCGATCAGCGCGCCGGAGCGGCGCAGGCTCAGCAGGTGCTGGGCGGCGGTGCTGATGTCTTCCATCAGGCCGGTCTCGGTCACTTCCAGTTCCAGGCTGCGTGGCGGCAAGCGATAGATCTGCATCAGGTTATTCACCACCCGTGGCAATTCGGTGTGGTGCAGTTGCACGGTGGACAGGTTGACCGCCATGCGCAGCTCGGTGAAGCCCTGGTCGTGCCATTCGCGCAATTGTCGACAGGCCTGGTCGAGCACCCATTCACCGATCGCGATAATCGTGCCGTTCTGTTCCGCCAGGGGGATGAACAAGTCCGGCGGCACCAGGCCGTGTTCCGGGTGCTGCCAACGGATCAACGCTTCGACGCCGACCACGCGGTGGTCGCGGTAGCTGATCTGCGGTTGGTACACCAGGTAAAACTGATTGCGGCTCAAGGCGTCGCGCAGGTCTTTCTCCAGTTCGCGGCGTCGGCGCATTTCACTGTCGACACTGGCGATATAGAACTGATAGCGGTTGCGCGAGCGGCTCTTGGCCAGGGTCATGGTCTGTTCGGCTTTTTGCAGCAGTTTCTCGGTGCTGTCGCCGTCTTCCGGGAACAAGGTGATGCCGATGGTGGCGCGCAGGCGAATCTGCTCGCTGTCGAGGGCAAACTCCGCTTCCAGGTCATCGAGGATGCTTTGCGCCAGTTCGGCGGCTTCGTAGGGCTGATCGATATCGGCCTGCACCAGGGCGAACTGGTCGCCGCCGAGGCGGGCGAGGGCGCCGAGGCGGCCGCTGTGGGCGCGCAGGCGATCGGCCAGGGCCAGCAGCAGTTTGTCGCCGGCCTGGTAGGTGAACTGCTCGTTGACGCTTTTGAAGTCATCCAGGCCCACGCACAACACGGCGACGCGGCGCTGCCGACGGCCGGCGTCGATCAGGATCTTGTCCAGTTGCTCCTGCAGTTTCTGGCGGTTCGGCAGGCCGGTGAGAAAGTCGTACTGGGCCATGCGCAGCAGGCTGGATTCCGCTTCATGGCGCAGGTGGGTGTTGCGTTCGATGGATTCGAGCAACTGGTTGGCCGTATTGATCCACAGCCCCAGTTCATTGCGTTCGTGGCCCTTGAGCTGGGGGATCTTGTGTTCGCTGGGGCGGTCGGGGTTGATCGAGGTCAGGTGCTCGATAATCCGCGACAGCGGCTTGGTCAGCAGCCAGTGATACACCAGGTACAGCACCAGGCCCATGGCCAGTGCGCGCAGCACCCCGGAAATAAAAATGATCACCGAGCTGACAATGAAACCCTTGCCGTAGGTGGCCGTGTCGAGCGTGATGCTCAGGTCGCCGTAATACTCGCTATAGGGGCCTTTGCCGACCAGGGCGGTGGTGAACGTGCGCTCCTGGCCGAGAATCAGGTCGGTCAACCAGCGGCTGGAGGATTGCTGCAAGGCGCGGTTTTTTTCCGCGAGCATGGTTTCGTTGGGATGGCCGATGGAGGCCATGCGGACCGCGTCGTCCTGAAACAGACCTTCGATCACCTGCATGCCCATCTCGCGGTCCAGGCTGTAGACGGCCTGGGTCGAGGGGTCGCGAAACATGTCGAGGATGCGCTGGGCATCATCGGCCACGGCCTGGCGCGTCTTGTAGGCATCGAAAACGATCTGCGCCACGCTCAGCGCCACGCCCACGATCAATGCCGACAGCAGCACAACCCGTAGCAACTTCACCGACAAGCTGTTTTTGAGTTCCAGCTTCAAAGGGGCATTCCTTGTCTCATGCGGGTGGCCTTCAATATGCCATGAGTATTGGCAATCTGGTGATGGCAGTCAAAGGAACATTGCGGCGCGATGCTCCATGACGCCATGGTGGGCCGGTCTGTTGCAGGCGGGGTCGTCAGGCGAGGGGGGAATTCAAGTGATGGCGGACTGATTTTGCTCCGCCACCGTTCACGCTTTCCCAATCAGAATTTGATTTGCTGCTGTTGATTCGTTGCGCTGCCGGCAGCACTCGTTGCGTTTTTCAGAAGGTCTTTTGCGACATTCATGGCCATACCGGCGGCTTGTTCAGCCAACGGCATTAGCACGGGGGCGAGTGCTGCGGCTGCGGAGGCTGCTGCTCCTAATCCTGCTGCGCCTGCGATCATAAGTTAATTCTCCGACATTGAATGAAAGGGACATTCCTCTCACTGCCTGGGTGGCAATTTCCGCGCAGTTGGTTCCGTCATGCCCGGCTGGCGCCGCCGTCGAACGCACAAAAAAAAGCCCGGCAATCGCCGGGCTCTTTTTACTGCAAGGGGTGCTTAGGCAGTGAAGGCCTTGCCTTCGAACTGCTCAGCCACGAACTTCCAGTTGACCAGGTTCCAGAACGCTTCCACATACTTTGGACGGGCGTTGCGGTAGTCGATGTAGTAAGCGTGTTCCCAGACGTCGCAGGTCAGCAGCGGGGTGTCGCCGCTGGTCAGCGGGTTGCCGGCGCCGATGGTGCTGGCCAGGGCCAGGGAACCGTCAGCCTTTTTCACCAGCCAGCCCCAACCGGAACCGAAGGTGCCGACGGACGTCTTGGTGAATTCTTCTTTGAACTTGTCGAACGAACCGAACGCAGCGTTGATGGCCTCAGCCAGTGCGCCGGTCGGTTGACCGCCGGCGTTTGGCGCCAGGCAGTTCCAGTAGAAGGTGTGGTTCCAGACCTGAGCGGCGTTGTTGAAGATGCCGCCCGAAGAAGACTTGACGATTTCTTCCAGGGTCTTGCCTTCGAACTCGGTGCCAGGCACCAGGTTGTTCAGGTTCACGACATAGGTGTTGTGGTGCTTGTCGTGGTGGTATTCCAAGGTTTCCTTGGAAATGTGCGGCTGCAGGGCATCGTGTGCGTAGGGCAGCGGCGGCAATTCGAAAGCCATGATGATTCTCCTAATCAGGTCAGTTGCGGTGAGCGCAAGGCCGATCACGGGCGGCCAAACAAGCGCCGGGGAGTTTGTACTCTTTGCGGCGCAGGGTCCGGATCATAGCACCCGGGGTGTGGCAAAACCACGCAACAACTGTGTGGGATAGAGGTTCCAGAGCGTTTTGGAATATTCATCATGCACTGATCAATTGATAGGCCACGCTGAACATCATCCCCGCCACCAGAAGGTCGAGCAGGCGCCACGTCGTCGGACGTGCCAGCCAAGGGGCCAACCAGGCGGCGCCGAGCGCCAGCGTGGCGAACCACAGGAACGAAGCGCTGGCCGCGCCGGCCACATAGGCGCCGGGTTCGGTCTGCTGGGCGCCCAGCGAGCCAATCAGCAGCACGGTGTCCAAGTAAACGTGGGGGTTGAGCAACGTCACCGCCAACGCGCTAAGCAACACGGCGCGCAATGAGCGCACCTTGAGGGCGTCGCCTTGGTCGAGGCTCTGTTTCGAACAGGCCCGCCGCAGCGCGCAGGCGCCGTACCACAGCAGGAACGCGGCACCGCCCCAGCGGGCAATCCCCAGCAGGATCGGGCTTTGCGCCAGTATCGTCGCCAGGCCGAATACCCCGGCGGCCACCAGCAGCGCATCGCAGACCACACACAGGGCCGCCACCGGCAGGTGGTGTTCACGACGCAGGCTTTGCGCGAGCACAAAGGCGTTCTGGCTGCCGATGGCCATGATCAGCCCCAACGCGACCAGCAGGCCGTTCATATAGCTTTGCCACATAGTTGAAGATCCTTGCTCAAGCCGAAACGATGCTGGCTATCTTCCCTGGCATAGCTGTATAAGAAAAACCAATATTGCTGATCGCTCATTAGAGAAACTGATGTTCGACTATAAATTGCTCTCCGCCCTGGCGGCGGTGGTGGAACAAGCCGGCTTCGAGCGCGGTGCCCAGGTGCTGGGGTTGTCGCAATCGGCGATCTCCCAGCGTATCAAGCTGCTGGAGGCACGGATCGGCCAGCCGGTGCTGGTGCGGGCCACGCCGCCGACGCCGACCGATATCGGCCGGCGCCTGCTCAACCATGTGCAACAGGTACGGCTGCTGGAGCGCGACTTGCAAAGCCAGGTGCCGGCGCTGGATGAAGAAGGCATGCCCGAACGCCTGCGCATCGCGTTGAATGCCGACAGCCTCGCCACCTGGTGGGCCGAGGCCGTCAGCGACTTTTGCGCCGAGCAGCATTTGCTGCTGGACCTGGTGGTGGAAGACCAGACCGTCGGCCTCAAGCGCATGCGCGCCGGTGAAGTGGCGGCCTGTATCTGCGCCAGTGAACGCCCGGTGGCCGGGGCGCGCAGCCTGTTGCTGGGCGCCATGCGCTATCGGGCGCTGGCGAGTCCGGCGTTTATCGCACGGCACTTCCCCAACGGTGTGCGCGCCGATCAACTGGCGCGCACGCCGGCCTTGGTATTCGGCCCGGACGATTTCCTGCAACACCGCTACCTGGCCGCGCTCGGGGTGGACGGCGGTTTCGAGCACCATTTGTGCCCGTCGTCCGAAGGGTTTATCCGCTTGGCGGAAGCCGGGCTCGGTTGGGGCCTGGTGCCTGAACTGCAGGTCGGCGACCAGCTGCAAAGGGGCGTATTGGTCGAGTTATTGCCAGATAAGCCCATCGATGTGCCGCTGTACTGGCATCATTGGCGCAGTGGCGGGCAACTGTTGGGTTTGTTGACCGACCATCTGGCTCAGGCCTGTGGTCAATGGTTGGTGCCGTTGGACTGATGGCGGGCGTCAAGGCAACAGCGATGAAAAACGAAAGAACACGGAGTAATACATGAAGATTCTGGTCACCGGCGCAAGCGGCTTCATCGGCGGGCGCTTTGCGCGTTTCGCCCTGGAGCAGGGCCTGGACGTGCGGGTCAACGGGCGGCGCGCCGAAGGTGTGGAACACCTGGTACGGCGCGGTGCCGAGTTTATCCAGGGTGATTTGAATGATGCCGACCTGGTGCGCGAACTGTGCCGCGATGTCGAAGCCGTGGTGCATTGCGCCGGCGCTGTCGGGCTGTGGGGGCGCTATCAGGATTTCCATCAGGGCAATGTGCTGGTGACCGAGAACGTTGTCGAAGCCTGCCTCAAGCAACGGGTCGGGCGCTTGGTTCACTTGTCGTCGCCATCGATCTATTTCGACGGCCGCGACCACCTGGGGCTGACCGAGGACCAAGTGCCCAAGCGCTTCAAGCATCCTTATGCCGCCACCAAGTACCTGGCCGAGCAAAAGGTGTTCGGTGCCCAGGAATTCGGCCTCGAAGTCCTGGCCCTGCGCCCGCGTTTTGTCACCGGCGCCGGCGACATGAGCATCTTCCCGCGTCTGCTGAAAATGCAGCGCAAGAACCGCCTGGCCATCGTCGGCGACGGCCTGAACAAGGTCGACTTCACCAGCGTCCACAACCTCAACGAAGCACTGCTCAGCAGTCTGCTCGCCACCGGCTCGGCGCTGGGCAAAGCCTACAACATCAGTAACGGCACCCCGGTGCCGGTGTGGGATGTGGTGAACTACGTGATGCGCCAGATGGACTTGCCCCAGGTGACGCGGTATCGGTCCTACGGTTTGTCCTACAGTATCGCCGCGTTGAACGAGGCATTCTGCGCGCTGTGGCCCGGGCGCCCGGAGCCGGCGTTGTCGCGCCTGGGCATGCAGGTGATGAACAAAGATTTCACCCTCGACATCAGCCGCGCAAGGCATTATCTCGATTATGACCCCAAGGTCAGCCTGTGGACCGCGCTCGACGAGTTCTGCAGCTGGTGGAAGGCCCAGGAACCGGGGCTGAAGTAAGCTCACAAGCAGCAACACATCGGGAACCGAATTCAGGGTTCCAGGTCGATCAGTGCGGTAGGACAGCGGTTTATACTGCCGCCGCTCGGCTTTTCAGATAGCTATCTCACCGATTCAGGGTTGATTCATGCGTAACGATGCCAACGACGATTTCGACAATGTTCCCAGCCTGCGGGCCGACTCCTTGGACGATGATGATTTCGTGCCGACCGCCGCCACCTCCGTGCGTTCGCGCAATACCCCTGTGGTCAAGGTCAAGAGCGCCAGTACCGGGCCGCTGTGGGCCTTGGTCGGCGCGCTGCTGATCGCCTTTGCCGGCCTGGCCTGGTGGAGCTTCCAGCAGATCTCCCTGATGGGCCAGCAACTGGTTGCCACCCAGGAAAGTTTTGCACGCATCAGCGAAGAAGCGGCGGGGCGCCTGCAGGATATTTCCGGCAAGTTCGTGGCCAGTGAGGCCAGCGTGAACAACGGCAGCGAAGCGCTGAAACTGCAGATCAAGCAACTGGAAACCCAGTTGCTGGAGCAGGGCAAGCAGCAAGTCGGCGTGGCCGGCCAGGCCACCGAACTGGATAAGCGCCTGGCCCAGATGACCGCCAGCACCACCGACCTGTCCAACGCCAACGCCAAGCTGCAAGGCCAGGTGCAGGCGTTGACCGACGCCGTGGCCAGCCTCAAGGCCGCACAAGGTGAGGCCGCCAAGCGCGATGCCGAGATCAGGGAACTGGTCGCCGACGTGGCGGCCCTGAAGAAACAGGGCAACCCGAGTGCAGCCATCGCCCGTCTTGAACAAGACCTGGTGGTGCTAAAGAGCGCGCAGGACAACCAGCCGGGCAATAGCGACGCGCCGACCAATAAAGAGTTCGATGTGTTCCGCATCCAGACCACCCGCAATATCACCACCTTGCAGAGCCAGATGCAGAACCTGAACCAGCGCCTCAATGCGCCGGCCGCGGTCACGCCGATCGGTCAGTAAAGGGTTTGGGCAAATGTCACCATCTGGTGACATTTCCCTGGTCCTTCGTTACATGTGCTCACCTCGCCCTTGTTTAGACTCCGGTCATCCCACAAACAATAATAAGGGCTCCCCATGACCACCCAACCACTGCCTGCCAGCAGTTGGCTGAACGCACCTGCCCACCACGCCTGGCTCGCCAGCGAAGGCCAGCGCCTGCTGTCATTCGCCAAGGCTTCGCGCCTGCCCGACGGGTTCGGCAACCTGGACGATAAAGGCCAGTTGCCGGCCGATGCCGTTGCCGAGACCATGAACACCGCGCGCATGACCCATAGCTTCGCCATGGCTCACGCGATGGGGTTGCCCGGTTATGCCGGGCTGGTCGAGCATGGGGTGGCCGCCCTCAGCGGCGCGCTGCGCGATAACGCGCACGGTGGCTGGTTCGCCACGCCCCACGCTGTGGATGGCAATACCGGCAAGGCTGCCTACCTACACGCTTTTGTCGCCCTGGCCGCCAGTTCTGCGCTGGTCGCGGGCGCACCCGGCGCACAAGCCCTGTTGAACGACGCGATCCAGATCATCGAGCAGTTTTTCTGGAGCGAGGAGGAGGGCGTCATGCTCGAATCCTTTGCCCAGGACTGGAGCGGCGTCGAAGCCTATCGCGGCGCCAACAGCAACATGCACGCGACGGAAGCGTTCCTCGCCCTGGCCGACGTCACCGCCGACACACGCTGGCTGGACCGCGCGCTGCACATCGTCGAGCGCGTGATCCACACCCACGCCGCCGGCAACCGGTTCATGGTGATCGAGCACTTCGACGCCCAGTGGACACCCTTGCGCGGTTACAACGAAGACAACCCCGCCGACGGCTTCCGCCCCTATGGCGTGACCCCCGGCCACGGCTTCGAGTGGGCGCGGCTGCTATTGCACCTGGAGGCTGCGCGCCTGCGGGCCGGGCTGGCCACGCCGGACTGGCTGGTGACCGACGCCAAAGGCCTGTTCGCCAGCGCCTGCGACAGCGCCTGGGCCGTGGATGGCGCCCCCGGCATCGTCTACACCCTGGACTGGAACCAGCGCCCGGTAGTGCGCGAGCGCCTGCACTGGACCCACGCCGAAGCCAGCGCCGCCGCGCAGGCCTTGCTCAAACGCACCTTCGAGCCGCATTACGAAACCTGGTACCGGCGCTTCTGGGAGTTTTGCGACAGCCATTTCATCGACCGTACCCACGGCAGCTGGCACCACGAACTCAGCCCGCACAATCAGCCCAGCAGCAAGATCTGGGGCGGCAAACCGGACCTGTACCATGCCTGGCAAGCGGTCCTGCTGCCGGCGCTGCCGTTGGCGCCGAGCATGGCCAGTGCGTTGGGTTCCGGGTGCTATGTCACCAAGTGGTGACATTTGTGCATCCCTTTGTTACCTGCGCTTAAAAATTCCCTGTTTAAACTCCGTGCAGCGCAAGCTCCAGACTTGCATGCATAACAACAAGAAAAGGTACTCAGATGAACGCGATTAATCGCCTCGCCGTCGCTATTTCCATTGCCTCGTTGTTTCCCCTCAGTGCATTTGCCGCCGACTCGAAAGGGACGGTTGAAGTTGTGCATTGGTGGACCTCGGGCGGTGAAAAAGCGGCTGTAGATGTCCTGAAGGCCCAAGTTGAAAAAGACGGCTTCACCTGGAAAGACGGTGCTGTCGCAGGTGGCGGTGGCGCCACGGCCATGACCGTGCTGAAAAGCCGCGCGGTCGCCGGCAACCCACCCGGCGTAGCCCAGATCAAAGGCCCGGACATCCAGGAATGGGCATCCACCGGCTTGCTCGACACCGACGTCCTCAAAGACGTGGCCAAAGAAGAAAAATGGGACTCCCTGCTCGACAAGAAAGTCTCCGATACCGTGAAGTACGACGGTGACTACGTTGCCGTTCCGGTGAATATCCACCGCGTGAACTGGCTGTGGATCAACCCGGAAGTCTTCAAGAAAGCCGGTATCACCAAGAACCCGACCACCCTCGAAGAATTCTACGCCGCCGGCGACAAGCTCAAGGCCGCTGGCTTCATCGCGCTCGCCCATGGTGGCCAGCCTTGGCAGGACAGCACCGTGTTCGAAGCGGTCGTTCTGTCGGTGATGGGCGCCGATGGCTACAAGAAAGCCCTGGTTGACCTGGACAACGGCGCGCTGACTGGCCCGCAAATGGTCAAGGCGCTGACCGAGCTGAAGAAAGTCGCGACCTACATGGACGTCGACGGCAAAGGCCAGGACTGGAACCTCGAAGCCGGCAAAGTCATCAACGGCAAGGCCGGTATGCAGATCATGGGTGACTGGGCCAAGTCCGAGTGGACCGCCGCGAAGAAAGTCGCCGGCAAAGACTACGAGTGCGTAGCCTTCCCGGGCACCGACAAAGCCTTCACCTACAACATCGACTCCCTGGCGGTGTTCAAGCAGAAAGACAAAGGCACTGCAGCCGGTCAGCAGGACATCGCCAGAGTCGTGCTGGGTGAAAACTTCCAGAAAGTGTTCAGCATCAACAAGGGTTCGATCCCTGTGCGCAACGACATGCTGAACAAAATGGAATCCTACGGTTTCGACTCCTGCGCCCAGACCGCAGCCAAAGACTTCCTGGCTGACGCCAAGAGCGGCGGCCTGCAGCCAAGCATGGCGCACAACATGGCCACCACGCTGGCCGTGCAAGGTGCGTTCTTTGACGTCGTGACCAACTACATCAACGACCCGAAAGCCGATCCGGCCGACACCGCCAAGAAACTCGGCGCTGCGATCAAGTCGGCCAAGTAACGGTTGACCGGATGGGGGAGCCCTGGCCCCCATCCGGTACGTTCCTGTAGTCCTTTTCCTCTGTATTGGATTTTCCCATGAGTTCTGTTGCTGTGTTCAGCAAAGCCTCGCCGTTCGATGCCCTGCAGCGCTGGCTACCCAAACTGGTGCTGGCGCCAAGCATGTTCATCGTGTTGGTGGGCTTCTACGGTTACATCCTGTGGACGTTTGTGCTGTCGTTCACCACGTCGACGTTCCTGCCGAGCTACAAATGGGCGGGCCTTGCGCAGTACGAGCGGTTGTTCGACAACGATCGCTGGTGGGTCGCGAGCAAGAACCTGGCGCTGTTCGGCGGGATGTTCATCGGTATCACCTTGGTGATCGGTGTGACGCTGGCGATTTTCCTCGACCAGAAAATCCGTCGTGAAGGCTTTATCCGCACCATTTACCTGTACCCGATGGCGCTCTCGATGATCGTCACCGGTACGGCCTGGAAATGGCTGCTCAACCCGGGCATGGGCCTGGACAAACTTCTGCGGGACTGGGGCTGGGAAGGCTTCCGTCTCGACTGGCTGATCGACCCGGACCGCGTGGTCTACTGCCTGGTGATCGCTGCCGTGTGGCAAGCCTCCGGTTTCATCATGGCGATGTTCCTGGCCGGCCTGCGTGGCGTCGATCAATCGATCATCCGTGCCGCGCAGATCGACGGTGCAAGCCTGCCGCGCATCTACTGGAGCGTGGTGCTGCCGAGCCTGCGTCCGGTGTTCTTCAGTGCGGTGATGATCCTGGCGCACATCGCGATCAAGAGTTTCGACCTGGTGGCGGCGATGACCGCAGGCGGACCGGGCTACTCGTCCGACCTGCCGGCGATGTTCATGTACTCGTTCACCTTCAGTCGCGGCCAGATGGGCATGGGTTCGGCCAGTGCAATCCTGATGCTCGGTGCGATCCTCGCGATCATCGTGCCGTACCTGTACTCCGAGCTGAGGACCAAGCGTAATGACTAGTCTTGCCGCAAAACCTGCCATCAGCCTGAGCCGCATCGCGATCTACGCGGTGCTGATCTTAGCGGTGCTGCTGTACCTGGTGCCGCTGGTGGTGATGTTGCTCACCAGCTTCAAGACCCCGGAAGACATCAGCACCGGCAACCTGTTGAGCTGGCCGACCGTGGTCACCGGCATCGGCTGGGTCAAGGCCTGGGCCACGGTGGATGGCTACTTCTGGAACTCGATCAAGATCACCGTGCCGGCTGTGCTGATTTCCACCGCCATCGGTGCGTTGAACGGCTATGTGCTGTCGTTCTGGCGCTTCCGTGGTTCGCAGTTGTTCTTCGGCCTGTTGCTGTTCGGCTGCTTCCTGCCGTTCCAGACCGTGCTGCTGCCCGCGTCGTTCACCCTCGGCAAGATGGGCCTGGCCAGCACCACCACCGGCCTGGTGTTTATCCATGTGGTCTACGGCCTGGCGTTCACTACGCTGTTTTTCCGTAACTACTACGTGAGCATTCCGGATGCGTTGATCAAGGCGGCGCGCCTGGACGGTGCAGGTTTCTTCACCATCTTCCGTCTGATCATCCTGCCGATGTCGACCCCGATCATCATGGTCTGCCTGATCTGGCAGTTCACTCAGATCTGGAACGACTTCCTGTTCGGCGTGGTGTTCTCCAGCGGCGACTCGCAGCCCATCACGGTGGCGCTGAACAACCTGGTCAACACCAGCACCGGGGCCAAGGAATATAACGTGGATATGGCGGCGGCGATGATCGCCGGGCTGCCGACCCTGCTGGTCTATGTGATCGCAGGCAAGTATTTCGTGCGCGGCCTCACGGCCGGCGCGGTCAAGGGGTAATCATGGCTACGCTTGAACTTCGCAATGTAAACAAGACCTATGGCGCCGGCCTGCCCGACACCTTGAAGAACATCGAACTGTCGATCAAGGAAGGCGAGTTCCTGATCCTGGTCGGCCCGTCGGGGTGCGGCAAGTCCACGCTGATGAACTGCATCGCGGGCCTTGAGACCATCACCGGCGGCGCGATCATGATCGGCGACCAGGACGTCAGCGGCATGAGCCCCAAGGATCGCGACATCGCCATGGTGTTCCAGTCCTACGCGCTGTATCCGACCATGAGCGTGCGTGAAAACATCGAGTTCGGCCTGAAGATTCGCAAGATGCCCCAGGCCGATATCGACGCCGAAGTGGCGCGGGTGGCCAAGCTGCTGCAGATCGAACACCTGCTCAACCGCAAGCCGGGCCAACTCTCCGGCGGCCAGCAACAGCGCGTGGCCATGGGCCGGGCCCTGGCGCGTCGGCCGAAGATCTACCTGTTCGACGAACCGCTGTCCAACCTCGACGCCAAGCTGCGCGTCGAGATGCGTACCGAAATGAAGCTGATGCACCAGCGTCTGAAAACCACCACCGTCTACGTCACCCACGACCAGATCGAAGCGATGACCCTGGGCGACAAAGTGGCGGTGATGAAGGACGGCATCATCCAGCAGTTCGGCACGCCGAAAGAGATCTACAACGATCCGGCCAACCTGTTCGTGGCGAGCTTTATCGGTTCGCCGCCGATGAACTTCATTCCCCTGCGCCTGCAGCGCAAGGACGGCGGCCTGGTAGCGCTGCTCGACAGCGGCCAGGCGCGTTGCGAGCTGCCGCTGAGCATGAGCAACGCCGGCCTGGAAGACCGTGACGTGATCCTCGGCCTGCGCCCGGAGCAAATCGTGCTGGCGACGGGGGAGGGCAACGGTGCGTCGAGTATTCGTGCCGAAGTCCAGGTCACCGAGCCGACCGGCCCGGACACCCTGGTGTTCGTGCAGCTCAATGACACCAAGGTCTGCTGCCGCCTAGCACCCGATGTGGCGCCGCAGGTGGGCGAGACCCTGACCCTGCAATTCGATCCGGCCAAAGTGTTGCTGTTCGACGCCAAGACCGGCGAGCGCCTGGGCACCGCTGCGTCGCTGCTGGCACAGGATCGTGCCGACAACGTGGCCCAGTTCAAGGGTCGCTGAATTAGGTAAGTTGTTGTTTTTATTAAAAAAATGTAACCCGCGTTAGATAAAAACAGTTTAATAACAATAAAGACGAGGATGTAGGGATGAAAAAGCAACACAACAACACCCGGCTGATCTGCCAATTGTCAGCAGTGGCAGCCCTGGTCCTGTCCGCCAATGCGATGGCGGACGACGCGTTCAGCGCCGATTCCAAATGGATGACCGGCGATTGGGGCGGCGAGCGGACCAAGCTGATCGAGCAAGGTATCGATATCAAGGCTGACTACGTCGGCGAAGTCGGTGGCAACCTGAGCGGTGGCTACAACAACGACAAAACGGCGCGTTACGCTGACCAGTTCGGTCTGGGCGTGGCATTGGATCTGCAAAAGTTGTGGGGCTGGGATAACACCCAGGCCAAGATCCAGCTGACCAACCGTAACGGCCAGAACATCTCCAACGACCGTATCGGTGATCCGCGTGCCGGCACCTTGAGCTCGTCTCAAGAAGTGTACGGCCGTGGCCACATGGTGCGTCTGACCCAGTTCTGGATTCAGCACCAGATGTTCGACAACAAGCTGGACGTGAAGCTCGGTTACTTCGGTGAAGGCGAAGACTTCAACACCTTCCCGTGCGACTTCCAGAACCTGTCGTTCTGCGGCTCTCAGGTCGGTAACTACGTCAGCACCTGGTACAACTGGCCGGTCGCCCAGGCCGCGATCCGCGTGAAGTACCACATCACACCTGAGCTGTATGCGCAGATCGGTGCGTACAACCAGAACCCGTCGCAGTTGGAGCACGGCAACGGCTTCAAACTCAGCGGCAGTGGCACCAAGGGCACCGTGATCCCGGTGGAATTGGTCTGGTCGCCGAAGGTCAATAACCTGCCGGGCGAATACCGTGTGGGTTACTACAAGAGCGCCGCCGATGCCAGCGACGTCCGTGAAGACGTCAACGGCAACGATGCTGCCACCACCGGCGCGGCCTACCGTACCCACAGCAGCAAAAAAGGCTATTGGTTCGTTGCGCAACAGCAACTCACTACCCATAACGGCGACGCGTCCCGTGGTCTTAACATTGCGGCCAACGCTACGTTCCACGACAAGGACACCAACACCGTCGATAACTACCAGTCGATCATGTTGGTGTACAAAGGGCCTTTCGATGCGCGTCCAAAAGACGACGTGGGGATTGGCGCTGCTCGTCTGCACGTTAACGACGACGTGAAGAAAAACGCCGAGCTGCTCAACGTTGCCAATGGCGTGAGCGACTACGACAACCCACTGTACGCGCCGCTGCGCAGCACCGAGTACAACTACGAAATCAACTACGGTTTCCACGTCACCAACTGGCTGACCGTGCGTCCCAACCTGCAATACGTCGTCCACCCGGGCGGCGTGGATAAAGTCGACAACGCGCTGGTGGCCGGTCTGAAAATTCAGTCGGTGTTCTAACGCTGTTGCGATAAGCTCCTTCTCTCTGTGCGCATTTGCGGGTAGCCATGGCTATCCGCTTTTTTTTGGATTGCACTGTGAAGATATTCAGGACCGTGGCACATGCATGAGCATCCGCTGCAACGCTTTTTCAAATCCCTGCGCGAGCGTCCGGTGTTCGCCTGGGAGCGCTTCCAGACGCGCGATGTGTTGGTGATCGACCATCCGTTGTGCCAGGCGGTATTCAGCCGCCAGGGCGCGCAATTGCTGCATTTTCAGCCCCGTGGGCAGAAACCCTGGTTGTGGTGCGCAGCCAAGTGGCCACAAGTCGGTGCCATTCGCGGCGGCGTGCCGGTGTGCTGGCCGTGGTATGGCCGGCATCCCAGCGAAAATGCGTGGCCGTCCCATGGCTGGGCGCGGCTGATCGATTGGAAACTGCTCGACAGCAACACCGACGACGACGGCGTGCGCCTGCACTGGCAGTTGCAGTTGTGCGACTGGCAGGTGGACTTGCACGCGCACCTGGGCGAAACCCTGGAGTTGCGCTTGTGTACCGAGCATCAGGATGAGCTGCCGTGCCAACTGAGCCATGCGTTGCACGCTTACTGGCGGATTGGCAATGTCGGTGAGATAGCGCTGTCTGGGCTCGACGGGGCGCAAGGTTATGACCAGCTCAATCGCCAGGCTTGCCAGCAGGAAGGCGAGTTGCGCGTGGAAGGCGGGTGTCAGCGCGTGTTCCAGCATGAGGGCGAGCTACACCTCAAGGACCACGCTTGGCAGCGCGAATTGTGCATCGACACCGGCGACAGCGCCGACACCGTGGTGTGGCACCCGGGCAGCCGGCCGTTGCTGGGGGTGAGCTTCAACGAGGCCTTGGGGTTTGTATGCGTCGAGTCGGCGATGGCCGGGGCCAGCCTGGCGCCGGGGGAGCGGGCGCATCTGAGTTTGCAGGCCAGGGCTGGGGTTTAGCGCTGTTGCTGATACCGTCTTCGCGAGCAAGCCCGTTCCCGCATTTGAAGCGTATTCCAAGGTAGGACTCGTCAAAATGTGGGAGCGGGCTGGCTCGCGAAGAGGCCGGGACTGCTGGAGGCATTGTCTGCCTCAGTTGAACTCGTCGCCAACCGGATACCGGCTGTCATTCAAGCTCTCTTTGATCTTGCGCAGGTGCGGCTGGAAGTCCACGCCACGGCGCAAGGTCATGCCGGTTGCCAGTACATCCAGCACCGTCAGTTGGATGATCCGCGAGGTCATCGGCATATAGATGTCGGTGTCTTCCGGCAGCGGAATGTTCAGGCTCACGGTGCTGACCTTGGCCAGCGGCGAGTTCTCGGCGGTCACACCCAGCACCGATGCGCCGTTTTCCCGGGCAATACGCGCCACTTCCACCAGCTCGCGGGTACGCCCGGTGTAGGAGATGATCACGAACAGCTCGCCGGTGTGCGCCACCGAAGCAATCATGCGCTGCATCAGCACGTCGGCATGGGCGGTCACTGACAGGTTGAAGCGGAAAAACTTGTGCAACGCATCCATGGCCACCGGGGCGGACGCGCCGAGGCCGAAGAAGTGGATCTGGCGCGCCTGGATCAACAGGTCCACGGCCTTGCTGATCAGGTTCGGGTCGAGGGCCTGGCAGGCGCTGTCCAGAGAGGCAATGGCGCTGCCAAAGATCTTCTGGGTGTAGGCCTCGGGGTCATCATCGGCCTCCACCGCACGGCTGACATACGCCGCGCCGCTGGCCAGGCTTTGCGCCAGTTGCAATTTGAGTTCAGGGTAACCGCTGACGCCGAACGAACGGCAGAAACGGTTGACCGTCGGTTCACTGACCGAGGCGGCTTGGGCGAGGGCTGCGATCGAGAAGCGGGTCGCCTGCTGTGGGTTGAGCAGGATGACCTCGGCGACTTTTTTCTCGGCCTTGTTCAATTCTTCGAGGCGGTTCCGGATCTGTTCCAGAAGATTTCGCACGCGGTCCATACAGTGTTTCCTTGGGGCGACGATGCAAATAAAGGGTGGTCACCAATCGACGAGTGGCCCTTTGCGGTGGCCTATCCTACTTAGGGTAGCTGAACACCACCACTCGGAATGCGTATTTCGGGAAAATGTTGTGGTTATTACTACATTTTTCCTTGAGTGATGCCTTGAAAAAAGGTATTTGTAGCTTAACTTGATAAAAGAACAAACATCATGCCTTCGATAACGGTAGAACCCTGCACCTTTGCCCTGTTTGGCGCGTTGGGTGATCTGGCGCTGCGCAAGTTATTTCCTGCCCTCTATCAACTCGATGGTGCCGGGCTCTTGCACGACGACACGCGCATCCTGGCCCTGGCCCGCGAAGCCGGTTCCGAGCAACAGCACCTGGCGCATATTGAAACAGAACTGCGCAAATACGTCGGCAAGGAACTGGACGAAGCCATCGCCCAGCGTTTCCTGGCGCGCCTGACGTATGTTCACGTCGATTTCATGAACGCCGATGACTACGTGGTCCTGGCTGAAAAAGCCGGCACCGGGCAGCGCCTGATCGCCTACTTCGCCACGCCTGCGGCGGTGTACGGGGCGATCTGCGAAAACCTGTCCAAGGTCGGCCTGGCGGACAATACCCGCGTGGTGCTGGAAAAACCCATCGGCTCGGACCTGGAATCTTCGCGCAAGGTCAACGACGCTGTCGCACAGTTTTTCCCGGAAAACCGCACGTACCGCATCGACCATTATCTGGGCAAAGAAACCGTTCAGAACCTGATCGCCCTGCGTTTCGCCAACAGCCTGTTCGAGACCCAGTGGAACCAGAACTACATTTCCCACGTGGAAATCACCGTGGCCGAGCAGGTCGGCATCGAAGGCCGCTGGGGTTACTTCGACAAGGCCGGGCAACTGCGGGACATGATCCAGAATCACCTGCTGCAGCTGCTGTGCCTGATCGCCATGGACCCGCCGGCCGACCTGTCCGCCGACAGCATCCGTGACGAGAAGGTCAAGGTGCTCAAGGCCCTGGCGCCGATCAGCCCGGACGGCCTGACCACCCAGGTGGTACGCGGCCAGTACATTGCCGGCTACAGCGCCGGCAAGCCGGTGCCGGGTTACCTGGAAGAAGAGAATTCCAACACCCAGAGCGATACCGAAACCTTCGTCGCCCTGCGCGCCGATATCCGCAACTGGCGCTGGGCCGGGGTGCCGTTCTACCTGCGCACCGGCAAGCGCATGCCGCAAAAGCTGTCGCAGATCGTCATCCACTTCAAGGAACCGTCCCACTACATCTTCGCCCCCGAGCAGCGCTTGCAGATCAGCAACAAACTGATCATCCGCCTGCAACCGGACGAAGGTATTTCCTTGCGCGTGATGACCAAGGAGCAGGGCCTGGACAAGGGCATGCAACTGCGCAGCGGTCCGCTGCAACTGAATTTTTCCGACACCTATCGCAGCGCGCGGATTCCCGATGCCTACGAGCGGTTGTTGCTGGAAGTAATGCGCGGCAATCAGAATCTGTTTGTTCGCAAAGATGAAATCGAAGCCGCGTGGAAGTGGTGTGACCAGTTGATCGCCGGGTGGAAAAAATCCGGTGATGCGCCCAAGCCGTATGCGGCGGGTTCCTGGGGGCCGATGAGCTCGATTGCACTGATCACGCGGGATGGGAGGTCGTGGTATGGCGATATCTGAATTGAAACTGCCTCAGGGCGTCACTGCCCATGAGTACCGTTCGCCGGCGTTGCTGGCCGATGGCCTGGCCAACGACGTGGCCGAACAACTGCGCGCGGCCATCAGTGCCCGTGGCGAAGCGACCCTGGTGGTGTCCGGCGGCCGCAGCCCCGTGGCGTTTTTCCAGAACCTGGCCAAGCAGGGTCTGGACTGGTCCAAGGTCACCGTCAGCCTGGCCGATGAGCGCTGGGTGCCGGTGGAGCACGCCGACAGCAATGCCGGCCTGTTGAAGAAGTACCTGTTGCAAGGCCCGGCAGCCAAGGCCAAGTTCCTCAGCCTGTACAGCGCCGCCGCCAATCTTGAAGACGCCGCCGAGCAGGCCGATCGCCTGCTGGCCGAACTGCCAGCCATTGATGTGCTGGTGCTGGGCATGGGCGACGACGGCCACACCGCGTCATTGTTCCCCAACAGTCCGAACCTGAGCGAAGCTCTGCAGGCCGACGGTACCCGCCGTTGCTGGCCGATGCTCGCGCCGACCGTGCCACGCCAGCGCCTGACCATGAGTCGCGCGCTGCTGGCTACGGCGAACTACACCGTACTGTCGATTTCCGGCAGTTCGAAATTGACCACGTTGAGCGCCGCGCTGGCCAGCAACGACGTTGCTGCCATGCCGATTCGCGCATTTTTGCAACCTACATTAGAGATTTACTGGTGCCCATGAGCCAAGGATCAGCCGCTATGAAAAGCCCTCAATCGACCGTGTCCATGGCGGATAAAGTTGCCCTGATCGACAGCCTCTGCGCCAAGGCGCGGATCCTGCCGGTGATCACCATCGCCCGTGAACAAGACATCCTGCCACTGGCCGACGCCCTGGCAGCCGGTGGTTTGACCGCATTGGAAGTGACCCTGCGTTCCGAGTTCGGCCTCAAGGCCATTCAGGTCCTGCGCGAGCAACGCCCGGAGTTGTGTACCGGCGCCGGTACCGTGCTCGATCGGCATATGCTCGAAGCCGCGGAGGTTGCCGGCTCGCAATTTATCGTCACCCCCGGCATTACCCGCGACCTGCTTGAAGCTTCGGTCCACAGCCCGATCCCACTGCTGCCGGGCATCAGCAATGCCTCCGGAATCATGGAAGGCTATAGCCTGGGTTATCGCCGCTTCAAACTGTTCCCGGCCGAAGTCAGCGGCGGCGTCGCAGCCATCAAAGCCCTGGGCGGCCCGTTTGGCGAAGTGAAATTCTGCCCGACCGGCGGCGTCGGCCCGGCCAATATCAAGAGCTACATGGCGTTGAAAAACGTGATGTGCGTGGGCGGTAGCTGGATGCTCGACCCGGAATGGGTCAAGAACGGCGACTGGGCGCGTATCCAGGAAGTCACCGCCGAGGCACTGGCGCTGCTGGACTGAGCTGATTCATCGAATCGTTGTTGCTGTGCTTAACGGCATTTTTGCGGTGCGCTTGGTCGGCGGACCGCTTTTTTTTGCCTGCGCAAAACCTTGAGACCCACACATCTTCAAATGTGGAAGGGAGCAAGCCCCCTCCCACATTTTTCAGTCCGCGCTGAGTGCGGTGATGGCGTTGATCAGTGCATGGATGTCTGCGGTTGATGTCGCCAACCCCGGTGTCACCCGGATACAGGTGCCGAACGCCGCTCCACTGCGGGTAGTGGTAAACAGGTTGTAGTCCCTGAGCAGGCGGTCCGCCATTACCGGCTGATCCCGCCCGATGAACTTGAACGCCGTGATCCCGCAATACAGTCGCGGGTCATCCGAGGTCAGCACTTCAATCCCCGGTAATGGCCGCACCTGGCGTACCCACAGATCCCGCAGGTAATTCATCCGTGCGCCTTTGGCCGCGGCGCCCCCCAATGCGCGGTGTTCTTCGAACACCAGCGGCAAGGTCATCAGCGCCGGGAAGTTCGGCGTGCTGTAGGGCGTGCGGGCGCGCACGTCGGTGATGGGGTAATGGAACTCACCCATGTCCGGGTCGATGTCGGCCAGGCGCTCGGTGGCTATATATAGAAAACCCAGGGTCAGCGGTGCGCCAATCCATTTGTGCAGGTTGAAGCCGGCGAACGCGATACCCAGTTCAGCGAGGTTGAACTCGATCTGGCCAAGGGCGTGGGCGCCGTCGAGGATCACGTCGACAGCGTGTTCGCGAGCCGCTCTGGCAATGGCTTCGACCGGCATGACCAGGCCGGTGCGGTGGGTCACGTAGGTCAACGCCATCAGTTTCAGGCGAGGGTATTGGACGAAGGCATCGCGATAGCTCTGCAGCAAGCTATCGAAACTGGCCGGGTGGGCGTGGGAAATTTCGATCACTTCCACCCCTCGGTAGCCGGCCAACCAGCGCATGGCGGCCTTGACCGTGTCGTATTCCAGGTCGCTGATCAGCACTTGGTCGCCTGGTTGCAGGCGGTTGTAGTTGCGGATCAGCGACTGCAAGGCTTCGGTGGCGTTGCGGGTGAAGGCGACCGATTCGGGGTCGGCGTCGATCAGTTCGGCCAGTTGGCGGCGGATCTCGACGTTTTCGCCCTGCTCGAAACGCTGGCGCACATGCACCGCGTTACTGCGGTTGATAAACGCGACGTGCTCGAGGTACTGCGCTTGCACCACGCGGCTCATGCGCCCGAAGTAGCCGTTTTCCAGGTTGATCGGGCCTGGCTCCAGTGCATAGCGGTCGGCGATGGCCCGCCAGTGCGCTTCGTTGGCTGCATTGCATGGCATGGTGCGGGTTCCTAGTGACGAGGCGCGGGTTTGCCGTGTTTGGCGCGCAGTGGCTCCAGCAGTTCGGACAGGCCGTTGTGGTCGATTTCCTGCATCAAGGCCAGCAACCCGCCCAGCTCGCCGTGGGGGAAACCTTCGCGGGCGAACCAGTTCAGGTAGGGGCCGGGCAGGTCGGCGATGATCCGTCCCTTGTACTTGCCGAAGGGCATTTCGCGGGTGATCAGCAGTTCGAGTTTTTCGGGGTTCATGACGGCTCAGGCGTTTGCATCGAGGTCTTGGAAAATACAGGCATTCTGCATGAAGGCCAAATGACAGATCATGCAAATAACGCATGTACAGATCGTTCAATTATTTTTAACTTATTGAAATCTAAAGAAAAAGTTATTTTTTAAAACCTGGCACGGGCGCTGCAATCATTAATGCAACCTTTCTCAACCCACATAAGGAATTGAAAAATGACTGATATCAATAAAGAGTCCATCTCCGTATTGAACGACCTGATCGAAACCAGCATCGACGGTCAAAAAGGTTTCAAAGAGTGCGCTGACGACATCAAGCATCCCGAACTCAAAGCGCTGTTTGCCAAGCGCTCCGCAGACTGCGCCACTGCCGCCGCCGAGCTGAAAACCGCCGTGCGTGCCCTGGGTGGCGACCCGGAACAGTCCGGCAGCGTGGCCGGCGCCCTGCACCGTGGCTGGGTCGATGTGAAGTCGATGGTCACCGGCAAAGACGAAGAGGCTGTGTTGAACGAAGCCGAGCGCGGTGAAGACCACGCCCTCAAGGCTTACAAAGCAGCGATCGAGAAGATCACCCAGCACAACCTGGTGGGCATTCGTGACTTGGTTGAGCGCCAGTACCACGGCGTACAACGCAACCACGATCAGGTGAAAGCCTTGCGTAACCAGGCTCGCGCCCAGTCGTGAGTCGCCGCTGAATAAAAAATCCCCGCCGATGCGGGGATTTTTTATGGGAATTGATCAGCCGATGGTGATGGCTGGCAGTTCGGTCAATGTCACGACCTGTTGCTTGCGTGGCGCGAGGATTTCCGCTTCGCCATCCACCACCAGCTCATCGCGCTGATTGAACACGCGGGTGGCGATACGCACGCGGAACTTCGGCAGCTTTTCGAGGATTTCCAGACGCACGGTCAGGGTATCGCCGATTTTCACCGGTTTCTGGAAGCTCATCTGTTGGCCGATATAGATCGTGCCCGGCCCAGGCAGCTCACAGGCAACCGCCGCGCTGATCAGGGCGCCGCTGAACATGCCGTGGGCGATTCGCTCCTTGAACATGGTCGCCTTGGCAAATTCCGCATCCAGGTGTACCGGGTTGTGGTCGCCGGACATCGCGGCGAACAGTTGGATGTCACGCTCTTCGACGGTCTTGCTGTAGCTGGCGGTCTGGCCGACTTCGAGGGCTTCGTATGGGGTGTTGGTTACCTGGGTCATCTAAAGGTGCATCCTGTGGCTAATCGATAATTTAATTGGCTGATTTTAAACGAAAAATTATTCGCAGCGAGTCGGCCTGCGCGAGGTCAGGGCCTGGTCGAGCCACGTCAGCACATCCGCAGTGACTTCGTCGCGGTTGGTTTCGTTGAACAGTTCGTGACGCGCCTGCGGGTAGATATTCAGTTGCAGGTTCTGGCAGCCGGCCTCACGCAGGGCATGGGCCAGTCTTTTCAGACGCTTGCCTTCACTCACCGGATCACATTCGCCGCCGATCACCAGGATCGGCAAGCCCGGATCGATCTGCGCGAGATTGGACGCTTTGCTGATTTGCTGCAAGCCGCCCAGCAGGTCGATCCACAGTTGGTTGGTGCAGCGGAACCCGCAAAGCGGGTCGTGGCGGTAGCGGTCGACTTCGTCCGGGTCACGGCTGAGCCAGTCGAAAGCCGTGCGGTTGGGCTTGAACGCTTTGTTGAACGAGCCGAACGACAGGAACTCGATCAGCGCACTGCGGCCGCGCAAGCCCTGGCGCAGGCGTTCGGCACGGGCGATCAGCCGCGCGGCGCGGTACAGCGCCACCGGCTGGAAATTCGAACCGCTGAGAATCGCCCCATGCAGGCTGGCGCTGTGGTGCAGCAGGTAAGCCTGGGCGATATAGCTGCCCATGCTGTGGCCCAGCAAAATGATCGGCACTCCCGGCAACTGCTGGCCGATGTGCTGGTTGAGGCTGGCCAGGTCGCCCACCACCTTGTTCCAGCCGTCCCGCTCGGCGAACAGGCCCAGGGTGCCCTCGTCGGCGGTGCGACCGTGGCCGCGCTGGTCCAGGGCAACCACCCCGTAGCCCGCCCCACATAACGCTTGGGCCAGGCGCGCATAGCGACCGCCATGCTCGGCCATGCCGTGGGACACCATGATCAACGCCTTCGGCGGCGTGTCCGGCAGCCATTGATTGACGTACAGGCGGCTGTGGTCATTCGCGGTCAGCCAGAAGGTGGTGTGGTTCATGGCGCTTCCTTTGCTCGGGGTCATTGCAGTGTATAGCCCATCCTCGGCCAAGCGGCTGATCAGTACAGACCCTTGTAGGAAGATTCACGCTATCAATGACGCTATTGCCCGTATTTGCCTGTTTGGCCATAGCTGCTAACGTCCCCGAAGCTCCGCTTTTTATAGCAGCAGAAAAGCGGCCAGGCACATTCAGGTAAGAGGACAAGAATAATGCAACCTGATTTCTGGAATGACAAACGCGCGGCGGGCGTTCCCAACGAGATCGATCTGACCGCCTACAAGTCGGTGATCGAAGTCTTCGAGCGTTCCTGCAAGGCCTTTGCCGACCGCCCGGCGTTCAGCAACATGGGCGTCACCCTGACCTACGCCGAGCTTGAGCGCCAGAGTGCGGCGTTCGCCGGCTACCTGCAGCAGCACACCGACCTCAAGCCGGGCGATCGCATCGCGGTGCAGATGCCCAACGTGCTGCATTACCCGGTGGCGGTGTTTGGTGCGCTGCGCGCCGGGCTGATCGTGGTCAACACCAACCCGCTGTACACCCCGCGCGAGATGCGTCATCAGTTCAAGGACGCCGGCGTGCGTGGCCTGATCTACCTCAACCTGTTTGGTTCGCGGGTGCAGGACGTCTGCACCGACACCGAGATCGACTACCTGATCGAAGCCAGGATGGGCGACTTCATGCCAGCGGCCAAGGGCTGGCTGGTCAACACCCTCGTCGACAAAGTGAAGAAAATGGTCCCGGCCTATCACTTGCCGCGCGCGGTGTCGTTCAAGCGCGCCTTGCGCATGGGGGCAGGGCAGGGCGTGACGCGCCACCCGGTGAGCCTCGATGACGTCGCGGTGCTGCAATACACCGGCGGCACCACCGGCCTGGCCAAGGGCGCAATGCTCACCCATGGCAACCTGGTGGCGAACATGCAGCAGGTGCGCGCCTGCATGTCGCAGACCGGCGAGGATGGCCACCCGCTGATCAAGGAAGGCCAGGAGGTGATGATCGCGCCGCTGCCGCTGTACCACATCTATGCGTTCACCGCGAACTGCATGTGCATGATGGTTTCCGGCAACCACAATGTGTTGATCACCAACCCGCGTGACATCGCGGGCTTTATCAAGGAGCTGAAAAACTGGCGCTTCACCGGCTTGCTCGGGCTCAACACGTTGTTTGTGGCGTTGATGGACCATCCCGACTTCAAGAGCCTGGACTTCTCCAGCCTTAAACTCACCAACTCCGGTGGCACGGCGCTGATCAAGGCCACCGCCGAACGTTGGGAGCAACTCACCGGTTGTGCGATCGGCGAAGGGTATGGCCTGACGGAAACGTCGCCGGTGGCCAGCACCAATCCGTATGGCAGTCAGTCACGCCTGGGCACCGTAGGCATCCCGGTGCCGGGGACGGCGATGAAGGTGATCGATGATGAAGGCGCCGAGCAGCCCCTGGGCGAACGCGGCGAGCTGTGCATCAAGGGCCCGCAGGTGATGAAGGGCTACTGGCAGCAGCCGGCCGCCACCGCCGAGGCGCTGGACGCCGAGGGGTGGCTCAAGACCGGCGATATTGCCGTGATCGACGAGGATGGGTTTGTACGCATCGTGGATCGCAAGAAGGATTTGATCATCGTCTCGGGTTTCAACGTTTACCCCAACGAGATCGAAGACGTGGTGATGGCTCACCCGGCGGTGGCCAACTGCGCGGTGATCGGCGTACCGGACGAGCGCACGGGGGAGGCGGTGAAGCTGTTTGTGGTGGCGCGTGCCGAAGGCGTGAGCCTTGAGGAGTTGAAGAACTACTGCAAGACCAACTTCACGGGGTACAAGGTGCCCAAGCACATCGTGTTGCGTGAGTCGTTGCCGATGACGCCGGTGGGCAAGATCCTGCGGCGTGAGTTGCGCGACATCGCCTGATGTGAAATGCAGTCGACAATGGGGGAGGGGGCTTGCCCCGATGGCAGTGGATCAGTCACCAAATGTGTTGGCTGATTCACTGCTATCGGGGGCAAGCCCCCTCCCACATTTGTCTGTGTTTATCCCGTTAAGCCCTGTTCTAGAGCCATTTTCAAGCGTATAGAATTTTTGCTCTAAAAATGACTATTAGTTATTCATGAGTCATGTTTATGACTGTAGGGCCCTCTTTTGGCTCTAGTCGGCCCTTGGCAAAGCTGCTACTCTCGGCGCGCTTTGTGACCTCTCGGCCTGCTTAAACGCGCCAGACTCACCTAAAAAACATACACCAATAATAATCGCATCAAATGCGATGATGAATTCGCGTCGCTGAGGAGTGGGCTTCCATGAACGTAGACTTTTGGAAGGATAAGTACCCCGCCGGGATTGCTGCAGACATCAATCCAGACGAGTATCCAAATATTCAGGCGGTACTGAAACAGTCCTGCCAGCGCTTCGCCAACAAACCGGCTTTCAGCAACCTGGGCAAGACAATCACCTATGGTGAGTTGTACGAATTGTCCGGCGCTTTCGCCGCGTACCTGCAACAGCATACCGATTTGAAGCCTGGCGATCGAATCGCCGTGCAACTGCCCAACGTCCTGCAATACCCGGTCGCCGTGTTCGGTGCCATCCGTGCCGGCCTGATCGTGGTCAACACCAACCCGCTGTACACCGCGCGGGAAATGGAACACCAATTCAACGACTCCGGGGCCAAGGCCCTGGTCTGTCTGGCCAACATGGCGCACCTGGCTGAAAAAGTCGTGCCCAAGACTGCCGTCAAACATGTGATCGTCACCGAAGTCGCCGACCTGCTGCCGCCGCTCAAGCGCCTGCTGATCAACAGCGTCATCAAGTACGTGAAGAAAATGGTCCCGGCCTATCACTTGCCCAAGGCGATCAAGTTCAACGACGTGCTGGCCAAGGGGCACGGCCAACCGGTCAATGATGTCAGCCCGGCCAGCGGCGACGTGGCGGTGCTGCAATACACCGGCGGCACCACCGGCGTGGCCAAGGGCGCGATGCTGACCCACCGCAACCTGGTGGCGAACATGCTGCAGTGCAAGGCGCTGATGGGCTCCAACCTCAATGAAGGCTGCGAGATCCTGATCACTCCGCTGCCGCTGTACCACATCTATGCGTTCACCTTTCATTGCATGGCGATGATGTTGATCGGCAACCACAACATCCTGATCAGCAACCCGCGCGACCTGCCGGCGATGGTCAAGGAGCTGTCGAAGTGGAAGTTCAGCGGCTTTGTCGGCCTGAACACGCTGTTCGTGGCGCTGTGCAACAACGAAGGCTTCCGCAAGCTGGACTTCTCTGCGCTGAAAGTCACCCTGTCTGGCGGCATGGCCCTGCAACTGGCCGCAGCTGAGCGCTGGAAGGCCGTGACCGGCTGCGACATCTGCGAAGGCTACGGCATGACCGAGACGAGCCCGGTGGCGACGGTCAACCCGATCCAGAAGATCCAGATCGGCACTATCGGCATTCCGGTGCCGTCGACCTTGTGCAAAGTCATCACCGATGACGGCGTCGAGCTGGGCCTGGGCGAGGTCGGCGAGTTGTGCGTCAAAGGCCCGCAAGTCATGAAGGGCTACTGGCAGCGCGAAGACGCCACCGCCGAGATCCTCGACAGCGAAGGTTGGTTGAAGACCGGTGACATCGCGATCATCCAGCCGGACGGCTACATGCGGATTGTCGACCGTAAAAAAGACATGATTCTGGTCTCCGGTTTCAACGTCTACCCCAACGAACTCGAAGACGTGCTGGCGACCCTGCCGGGCGTGCTGCAGTGCGCGGCCATTGGTGTGCCGGACGAGAAGTCCGGGGAGCACATCAAGATCTTCATCGTGGTCAAGCCGGGCGCCACCCTGACCAAGGACCAGGTGATGGAGCATATGCGTGCCAACGTCACCGGCTACAAGGTGCCCAAGGCCGTGGAATTCCGCGATGCCTTGCCGACCACCAACGTGGGCAAGATCCTGCGTCGCGAATTGCGTGATGAAGAACTGAAGAAACTGGGCCTGAAAAAGTAAACCAGGCCTAAATGTGGGAGGGGGCTTGCTCCCGATGGCAGAGTGTCAGCCACTGCATCGAGTGACTGAACCACCGCTATCGGGAACAAGCCCCCTCTCACATTCTGACCGCGTTCCTACAGGGTGAATGGCGCGAAGCTGACGCCCGCACCGGCTGGGCGCACATCCTTGAGGAACGAGTCCTTGTCCGCGCTCAGCTCCAGGGTAATCTCTGGCTTGCGCTTGCCCGCATTGCGCACCACCAAGCCTTCGAGCTTTTCACGCAGGAACACCGTCGGCACCTTCAGGTGCAGCAACTGGTCAGTCTCGGCGTTGTGCAGCAACAAGTGAATCCACTCGTACTGGCCCACCGCGATCCGCGCCACCGGCAGGTCGAACCACCAGATGTTGCGTTTGCGGTCCAGGTCGGTGAAGTGGCAGTTGTTGACGCCGAGTACGGCACCGCCCAGTTCCTGGTTTCTGCGGGCGATGGCCTGTGCTTTATTGAGTTTCATAACCTTCCTACGGGATCTGTTATTCAGCGTTGTAGCCTGAATGTGCCGGGCATTCTCGTGGGTTGGCCGCAAAACATAAAGCCAAACCTGCTGCCGGCGATGAAATGCCCGCGTAAAAATAATTGAAACTCTGCCGAACAGCCTTGGGTCAATCTCTAGGTAATGACCAAAACCCCTCGATTGTTCCAGGAGAAATACCATGAGCAGCACATCGGATAAGGTAAAAGGCGTCGCCAACGAAGCAGTCGGCAACATCAAGCAAGGTGTCGGCAAAGTGACTGGCAACGACAAGCTGCGCGCTGAAGGGGTGGTCCAGGAAAAGAAAGGCGAAGTGCAGAAAGCCGTGGGTGATATCAAGGATGCGGTGAAGAAAGCGATCAAGTGACCCTGATTCGCCGGTTGGATTCACCCAGCCCGACGGCCATCCACGGATGGCCGTTTTTGTGTCACCTGAAGCGGTTAATCTTTCGAAATTGTTTCAAGGTCGCCAAATAGGCTACCTTGATGTAGAAAACGGCCCCTGAGTCGCCCACGAACCTGACTTTTTGCGGCGAAAGGAGACGCTATGATTTTCCCGGTACTCGATGGTCTCAAGCTGCACCAAGTGCTGGTACGCACGGTCAAGGAATTCGTCAACGACGAGATGTCCACCTACGCTTCGGCACTGGCCTACCAGATGCTGTTCTCGTTGTTTCCGTTCCTGCTGTTTCTCATTGCATTGATCGGTTTCCTGCATTTGCCGGACTTCTTCACCTGGCTGCGCCTGCAGTCGGAACTGGTGTTGCCGCCCCAGGCTCTCGAGCAGGTCAACCCGGTGATCGACCAGTTGCAGCAGTCCAAGGGTGGCCTGCTTTCGGTGGGTATCGTGATTGCCCTGTGGACCGCGTCGGCCGGCGTGCGCCTGATGATGAGCGCGATGAACGCCGCCTACGACGTGATCGAAGGCCGGCCGATCTGGAAGCGTTTCCCGCTGTCGGTTTTCTACACCGTTGGCATCGCTGGCATGTTGCTCGCCGCCGCCGCGCTGATGGTGCTCGGCCCGCAGGTCATGGAATGGCTGGCAGGGCAGATCGGCATGCAGGAATTCGTGGTCACGCTGTGGACCATCCTGCGCTGGCCGCTGATTGTGATCCTGCTGATGTTCGCCGTGGCCCTCATGTATTACGTGATGCCTGACGTGCAGCAGAAATTCCGCTTCATCACCCCTGGCTCGGTGCTGGCGGTGGTGGTGTGGATCGTCGCGTCCCTGGGCTTTGGCTACTACGTCAAAACCTTCGCCGACTACAACGCCATGTATGGCAGCATCGGCGCGATCATTGTTCTGCTCCTGTACTTCTATATTTCCGCCGCCGTGTTGTTGCTGGGGGCGGAGATGAATGCCGTGATCGAGCACATGTCGGCCGAAGGCAAGGACCCGGGAGAAAAGACATTCGATGAAAACACCCATGCCGGTGAAAAAAAGCACGTCTCCGGTCTTGGCCGAGACCATTCCAAGCCCACTCCCGATGAAGTCTGATTGATGATCCGTGAAATCCTGAAAATGGGCGATGAGCGCCTGCTGCGTATCGCCCCGCCGGTCCCGCCGGAAATGTTCGACAGCCCCGAACTGTGGCAACTGATCGATGACATGTTCCAGACCATGGAGCACGTCGGCGGTGTCGGCCTGGCCGCGCCGCAGATCGGTGTTGACCTGCAATTGGTGATCTTTGGTTTCGAGAGCAGCGAACGCTACCCGGAGGCGCCGGCCGTACCGCAGACGATTTTGATCAATCCACTGATCACGCCGCTCAGTCCGATCATGGAAGAGGGCTTCGAAGGCTGCCTGTCCGTGCCCGGTCTGCGTGGCGCGGTGGACCGTTACCAGCAGATCCGCTACGAAGGTTTCGACCCCAAGGGCGAACCGATCATCCGCATTGCCGATGGCTTCCATGCGCGGGTGGTGCAGCACGAGTGCGATCACCTGATCGGCCGCTTGTACCCGTCGCGGATTAGCGATTTCAGCAAGTTCGGGTTCATCGAGGTGATGTTCCCCGACATGGACCCGACGGCCGACGAGTAGCCTCCTGACACAACGCAACGCCAACCTCAGCTCCCACGGGAGGTTACAAGGCGCGTTCCATGCCCATCGCGATCATCGGCTTGTTGCGCTTGTAGCGCACCAACCGTTCGCTGAGGGACTGCGGCAGCACGGTATCCTGGGTGAAACCCATGCGTTGATACCAGCCTTCCAGGTCCGGATGACACATCAGCCAGACCGTACCCTCCCCATCGGCCACCGCTTGACGAATCAAGCGCGCCGCCAGCCCCTGACCGCGATAGGCCGGGTCGACAAACACCCCGGTCAGCCATTGCCCGCCCACCACCGGCGTCAGGCATAAGCCGGCGACGATCTCGCGGTCCCGCGCCACCCACAGACGTCCGCCCTTGAGTGCCTTCATCGGCGAATCGTGGTGACGATAAAACTTGTTCAGCAGCGGCCACAGGGGCTCTGCCAGCGGTTCGATGTGCAATTCGGGCATGGTGTTCAGGCAGGCGTTATCCAGGGCCGGGGATTATAAGCGCCTAATGTGCGGCAATAGGTGGTATACCCATTGTTACATCCCCTGTAAGTGGAGCATGCATCATGGCCAAAGGTATGGATTCAAAGAAAGCCGCGAAGAAGAAACCGGCAAAGACCGCCGATGAAAAACGCGCTGACAAGAAAGCCAAGAAATCCGAGACAGGGCTGTTCGGTCACTGAGTTGAACGTGTAGAAGCCTACGATCTGCAAGATGTTCCCGCCTTACCGCACAGAGCAGGACACACCTGCTCTGAGCTGTCGATGCCCAACTAGCGTGATGGCACCCAGTGCCGGGAAATCAACGTCCTGGCACACGTCGTTACTGCGCGATCGAATGGCCCCATTGGCCGGGTCGCTTAGATCGCGGCCAAGGTCTCTTTCACCGATTGCGCTTGTGGCTCTGCCGTCTTCACGGCTACCTGCTGCTCTTGCTGTTGCTTCAGACGATCAGCCACTTGCTTGGCGATTGCATCCTGTTTTTCCTGCGGCATTGTCTGCACCTCCGCCTCGGTCAACCCCTGCTCCTTGAGCAACTGTTCACGAATGCGTTCGGCCGGGGTTTTGCTCATGTAATCGGTGAAGTCTGCGCGCGCGGCACTCGTGGTAGAACCGGCTGCGGGCACATCCGTGGTCGTCGGGGTGGCGGCCGTTGAGGCCTGCAACTGCACGCGGGTCTTGGCGAAGGCTTCGTCGATGCGGTCGGCGGCCTTGTCCAGTTGGGTCTGCGCGGCGGGTACGCTCACACTTTGCTGCGCCGTTTGCAGGGCACCGCTGTACAGCGTGCTGGCGGCAGCGTTGGCGGGGTCCATGTCGGGGCGCTTGAGCTTTTCGACGGTCGACAAGGCTTGAGTGTTGTTGTTAATCAGCATGATCGGTCACCTATGCAAATGTTCGATGCGTCAGCTGGAGCAAATAGCGTGCCGGGTGCACAGCCCCGGTTTTACGGGGGGCTGGCATGGCGCTAGCGGCAAACATTGTTCTGGCGCCGGCCAAACGTTGCCGTCGACAGGCCATCTTGTGCAGTACCTTCCCGGTGGCAGGGCCGTTCAGTCGTGTTTGAAGTCCTCGACGATGAACGACCCGCTCGTGAAGTCCATTTCCAGGGCATGGTGAAGTGCCGCCGTTTTGGCCTTGAAGTGAAAGGACGCCTTCAGGACGCGGCCTTGCAGGTACAACACGGTGAATTTTCCGCTGGTTGCCAAATAGGTGCCCTGTTCGCCTGACCTCGTGTTGTCAAACTCAAGCTTTACCTTGTGGTCTTCACTGGTCGTTGCACCAATCTCGTAGGTCTCGCCTTCCTTGATATTTTGGTCAATGCTGATTTTAAGCAGGGCGAAGTCGGCCATGATCCCGACTGTTGAATTAAAGCCTGACCCGCCATTCAAATGAGCTACAAAGTCTGTGCTAAAGGGAACCGTCCATCCGGCTATCACCCCATAGATTGCATCGTTCTTACCCAATATCGAACCCATGATTGCTTCTCCATATTCAAGGGGCAATGTGTTGCACATTGCGTGTGCTTATGAATAGGCGAAGAGGAGAAACGGGGCTACTGTCAGACCTGACAGGTCCCTGCGCTTTCCTGACAGACGGTCTTTCGAGGTTTCGAAAAAAGCGTTTTGCCGATTCTGTCGCAGGCACCTGAGAGCTGTGCGTTGAGTCCTTTCACGTTGCCGTCTTTGTGATCAGTCATGGCCGTCGAGGGCGAAGGTCTTAAAGCCGGCATGCTGGCCAAGGCGCTGGTAATACGCGGCAACTGCCGGGTAGGACGGGCGCTCCATCGGCGTCATCTGCCAGCGGTGAACCGAGAGGCCGATGAGGATGTCAGCCAGGGTGAATTCGTCGCCAGCCACGTAGGCACCGGTCTTTGCCAATTGTTGTTCCAGCAGGCCCATCTTGTCGTGCCAGGCTTGCACGCCTGCCTTGATGCGCTGCGGGTCCTGATGATCGGGGCTGTTGCGCACCAGGGCCTGGAAGGCATAACCCCAGGACGGGTTGAGTTCGGTGGCTTGCCAGTCCATCCACTGCTCGACCCGGGCGCGGGGGGCGGGCTCGAGAGGCAGCAGGTCGTGGCGTTGGTAGAGGTTCACCAGATAGCGACAGATGGTGTTGGACTCCCACAGCACACCGTGGTCGTCGATCAGCACCGGCACTTGGGCGTTGGGGTTCAGGGCAAGGAATTCGGCGGATTGAGTCGGCTTGAAGCCGATGCCCCAGTCTTCGCGCACATAGTCGATGCCCAGTTCCTGGCAGGTCCAGAGCACTTTGCGCACGTTGATGGACGAAGCGCGACCCAAGATTTTCAGTGAGTGTCCCATGGTGCTTCCCTGACAGTGGAGAACGCTCAATCTAGCAGGGGGCGGACATTACGGCGATGCCTTCAAGCAGGCACGGTTAAAAATGTGTGTGGGGCCATGGCTTTGCCCACTGGCAATACGCTCAGCTCCCTCAACTGACGAATTGCCAAGGCCACATCGCAATGTCAGCCGCGTCCTACGTGCTCTCCCGCACCTGCAACTCAAACCCCATGTCCACCACCGGCTTGGCGATCTTGTTCCCCGCCATGACCGTCAGCAGATGCTCCGCCGCGCGCCGACCGATGGCCTCGCGCGGCGTGCTGATGCTGCTCAGGCGCGGCACCATGAAGGAGGAGGCGGGCAGGTCGTTGAAACCCAGCACGGCCACGCGCCCCGGGACGTTGATGCCGTGACGCAGGGCTTCGAGCAGCGCGCCCTGGGCCAGGTCGTCGTTGCCGAAGAAGATCGCATCCACATCCGGATGGGCCGCCAGCAACTGCAAGAACAACTCGCCGCCCAGGCCCACGGAGGAGGGGCGTGGCGTCAACAGTTCCAGCGCCGGGTCGTACAGCCCGGCCTGTTGCAACGCACGGCGGAAGCCTTCGCCGCGCAGCAAGGTGCGTTGGTCCAGTTGCGCGCCGATATACGCCAGGCGCTTGCGCCCACGGGACAGCAAATGCGCCGCCGCCGTCTCACCCGCCGCCAACTGCGAAAAGCCCACGCAGTTCACGCCAGCGTTGGGGTCCAGATCCATCATGTACACGCACGGCACATTGCTGGCCTCGACCATCCGTCGCGCGCTTTCGGTCCGATCGAACCCGGTCAGCAGCAAACCCCGCGGCTGGTAGGCCATGTAGTTGCGCAGCAAAGTCTCTTCTTCGTCGCGGGAATAGTGGGAGTTGCCGATCAGCACTTCAAAGCCCTTGGGCCGCAGCACCTGGTGGATCGCTTCGAGGGTTTCGATAAACAGCAGGTTGGACAGCGAGGGCACCAGCACCACCACCGAATGGCTCTGGGCCGAGGCCAGGGCGCGGGCGGCGGGGTTGACCACGTAGTTCAACTCGGCGGCGGCCCGTTGCACTTTTTCCACCAGTTCGGTGGCCACGGTGCTGATGCCACGCAAGGCGCGGGAAGCGGTAATCGGGCTGACGCCGGCCAGGCGGGCGACTTCATTGAGGGTCGGGCGACCCGTGGTGCGCGTATTTTTATCGTTCTTGGAGGTCATCAGGCGGCTTGCCAAACAAAAATCGAGGCACTAAGGTAGCGCTGTCTCCAAACGGCTGCAAATGCTTGAATGCTGGGTTGCCTGATCCAGTTCAAATGCTTGGAGCGGATGCACGCGTCACTCCATAAAAAAAGACAAGACGGCGCGGGAAAAGCCTGTTTTTGCACTAGCCTTACAGCGTGCAAAGGTAGCGCTATCTGCGTCCTGAGGTGTTTCATGAGTCAACCTGTTACCGCCCTGGTCATCATGGGTGTCGCCGGCTGCGGCAAGACCAGCGTCAGCGAGGCCGTGTGCCGCCTGAACGGTGCCACCGCCATTGAAGGCGACAGCTTTCACCCCGCCGCGAACATCGAAAAAATGAGCGCCGGCCACCCCCTCGACGACAACGACCGCGCCGGCTGGCTCGACATCCTGTGCGATGAGTTACGCCGTTCGCTCAAGGCCGGCGAACACCCGGTCCTCACCTGTTCCGCATTGAAAAAGAAATACCGCGACCACCTGCGCGAAGCCGCGCCGGGCCTGGGCTTTGTGTTTCTGGAACTGAACCGCGAAGTCGCCGCCGACCGCGTGTCCCATCGGCCCGGGCATTTCATGCCGGCAAGCCTGATCGACAGCCAGTTCGCCACCCTTGAGTCGCCCATCGGCGAGCCGCTGACCCTGGCCCTCAACGCCAGCGAAGACAGCGTCGAGGCGTTGGCCGAGCAAACCCATGCGTGGTGGTGCAAACACGGTTTTGAACCAGCTCATTAATTTTTGTGTCGGAAAAGATAGCGCTATCTCCGACAACAAATTCAACACCCGCTTTAATAACAACAACAAACAGGAGAGACCCCCATGTTTGGCATGTCCCACGAGTCCTACCTGCTGCTTGATGCAGTGGTCACTATCATTGGTCTGATCTTCTTGATCACCAAGTTCAAGGTTCACCCGTTTATCGCGTTGATCATCGCCGCCGGCTTCCTTGGCCTGACCTCGGGCATGCCCGTGGACAAGATCATCAAGGCCTTCCAGGACGGCTTCGGCGGGGTGCTCGGCTTTGTCGGCATTATCCTCGCGCTGGGTACGATGCTCGGCAAGATGATGGCCGAATCTGGCGGTGCCGATCAGATCGCCCAGACCCTGATCCGCGCCTTCGGCAAGGAAAAGGTCCAGTGGGCGATGATGTTCGCCGCGTTCCTGGTGGGTATCCCGCTGTTCTTCGAGATCGGTTTTGTGTTGCTGATCCCGCTGGTGTTTATCGTCGCGCGCCGTACCGGCGTGTCGCTGATCAAGATCGGCATCCCGCTGCTCGCCGGCCTGTCGGCGGTCCATGGCCTGGTGCCACCGCACCCGGGCCCGCTGCTGGCCATCGGCGTGTTTGGCGCGGACATCGGCAAGACCATTCTGTACGGCCTGATCGTCGCGCTGCCGACTGCCATCATCGCCGGCCCGATCTTCGGTACGTTTATCGCCAAGTACATCCCGGGCAACCCGTCCCAGGAACTGATCGACCAACTGGCCCGCGAGTCGGAGCACAAGACGCTGCCGAGCTTCAGCATCACCCTGATCACCGTGCTGCTGCCGGTGTTCCTGATGCTGCTGAAAACCTTCGCCGACATCGCCTTGGTCGACGGTCATGTGGTGCGCAACTGGATGGACATGATCGGTCACCCGATCAGTGCCTTGCTGCTGGCGTTGCTGCTGTCGCTGTACACCTTCGGTCATCGCCAGGGCATCCACTCCAAGCAGATCCTCAAGCTGCTCGACGCCAGCCTGGCGCCGACCGCCGCGATCATCCTGATCATCGGTGCCGGTGGTGGTTTCAAACAGATGCTGGTGACCAGCGGCGTGGGCGACGTGATCGGCCATATGGCGGTGAACGCGCAGATCAACCCGATCCTGCTGGCGTGGCTGGTGGCGGCGGTGATTCGGGTGGCGACCGGTTCGGCGACAGTCGCGACCATCACTGGCGCAGGCATCGTGGTGCCGGTGGTCGGCATGATTCCGGGGGTTAACCGCGAGCTACTGGTGTTGGCGACGGGGGCGGGTTCGTTGATCCTGTCTCACGTCAACGATGCGGGGTTCTGGCTGGTGAAGCAGTACTTCAACATGACCGTGGCCGAGACGTTCAAGACCTGGACGGCGATGGAGACCATCTTGTCGGTGGTGGCACTGATTTTCATCATGTTGCTGTCGTTGGTGGTGTGACAGCGACCGCGAATACCGCTTGTCGTAACTGGTACTTTTCACAGGTCCGGGTTTTTTCTGAATATGAGGGAATGAAACCCCAAATGTAATTCAGAAAAGGAAATGGCCATGACCAAGGAAAATGAACCCACGCAGGCACTGCCGCCTCAAATCCAGGCGCCGGCAGCCAATACGACTGTCCCTAGCCCTGTCACCATCTCCGGGTTAGTACCCCTGGTAGGTGCCACGGTAACAGTGGAGGACTCGACTGGTAAGTTGGGAGTTGCCGTTGCTATCGGACATAATTGGTCGCTCACCGTCGTTATGACTCCGGGCGCCCACCACATCTCGGCTTATGTTTCTTTTCCGGTGGTTTCAGGTAGTACCGAGCGAAAATTTGTCGTGAAGTAGTCTTTCAAGATAATGGGGCATGAATGCCCCATTACAGTTCGCAGTCAGACTCCAGTCCTGGGCACCAAGCCATCCGCCCTGAACATCCCGCGAATCCCGCGTACCGCCTGGCGAATCCGGTCCTGGTTCTCGATCAGCGCAAAGCGCACATGGTCGTCGCCATATTCACCAAAGCCAATCCCCGGCGACACGCACACCTTGGCTTCCAGCAGCAGCTTCTTGGCAAACTCCAGCGAGCCCATGGCGGCATACGCTTCGGGGATCTTGGCCCAGACGTACATCGACGCCTTGGGATTCTCCACCATCCAGCCCAACTCATGCAGGCCTTTGACCAGTACATTGCGGCGCTGGCGGTACTGCTCGGCGATGTCTTTCACGCACTGTTGGTCGCCTTCCAGCGCGGCAATCGCCGCCACTTGCAGCGGGGTGAAGGTGCCGTAGTCGTGGTAGCTCTTGATCCGCGCCAGGGCGTTGACCAGTTCTGCGTTGCCCACCATGAAACCAATGCGCCAGCCGGCCATGTTGTAGCTCTTGGACAGGGTGAAAAACTCCACCGCAATGTCCTTGGCGCCCGGCACCTGCATGATCGACGGGGCTTTCCAGCCGTCGTAGACGATGTCGGCGTAGGCCAGGTCATGCACCACCAGCACGTCGTACTGCTTGGCCAGGGCGATCACCCGCTCGAAGAAATCCAGCTCCACGCACTGCGCGGTCGGGTTGGACGGGAACCCCAGGATCATCATCTTCGGCTTGGGAATCGAACCGCGAATCGCCCGTTCCAGCTCGGCGAAAAAGTCCACGCCCGGAATCAACGGCACCGAACGCACCTGGGCGCCGGCAATCACGGCACCGTAGATATGAATCGGGTAGCTCGGGTTGGGCACCAGTACGGTGTCGCCCTGGTCCAGGGTGGCCAGCATCAAGTGCGCCAGGCCTTCCTTGGAACCGATGGTGACGATGGCTTCCGACTCGGGGTCGATATCCACTTCATAACGGTCCTTGTACCAGCGCGAAATCGCCCGGCGCAGGCGCGGAATGCCTTTGGAGGTGGAGTAGCCGTGGGTGTCTTCACGCTGGGCGACGGTGACCATTTTTTCCACGATATGTGGTGGGGTCGGGCCGTCAGGGTTGCCCATGCTCAAGTCGATGATATCTTCGCCGCGCCGACGCGCAGCCATCTTCAGCTCGGCAGTGATATTGAAAACGTAGGGGGGGAGTCGATCTATGCGCGCAAAGCGGCGCGGCAAACCTTGGTCGGCCATTGTTGCCTCGAAAGTACGTAAGCGCCCGGAACCGTCCGAGCGACGTCGGCCACTGCGGTGGCCTGCGGGGCAGACAATACGGTTGATGATGGCCAGTTGTCCAGATGCGTAGGAAAAATTTCTACATGCAGTGCAATCCGGATATCCCCCTATACTCAATACGGGTTTGTTCTCTCATAAGAAGGAGACTGTTCAGATGGATCAGCAGACGCAACAACCGTTAGAGCCGCGCATGGAAGAGGGCAAGGCCCTGGTGATCGCCGGGGTGCAAGGGCATTATTCGAAGGCCACCATCGGGGATATTCCCAAGTTGTGGGGCGTGTTTGACGAGAGCGTCAAATACATCAAAAAGCGTTTGGGCGGCTTTACCTACGGGGTTTGTCATAACCCCAGACACGATGAGTTCGACTACATCGCAGGGGTTGAAGTCCCCGCCAAGGGTGATGTGCCGAGCAATTTCGAGTTCATCGAAATCCCGCCGCATCACTATGCCGTGTTCGCGCACTACGGCGAGGTGCACGCGTTGCCGCAGACCTACGAGCGGATCATGTTCGAATGGTTGCCGCATTCCGGGTACAAGGTTGCCGGCGTGGATTTCGAGCGGTACAGCGCGGATTTTGATGTGAGAAAGGGCCTCGGCACCGTTGAGGTCTGGCTGCCTGTGGAAGCAAAGGCCTGAAACGCCGGCCGAAGATGATGGCGACTCTTCGGCCGTTTTTCCTGCGCGGGAATGCTCATGATCCAGCGTCCCCTCAAGCGTTGGTCGCTGTCATCTCAACGTGACATCTACTGCGGCTCCAAGCCCCGACTCAAACGGCGCTCATACCCGACCCGCCCTTTGTACGCCTCCCCGCGATCCACCCAGCCCAGCCCCAGGTACAAGCCCATCGCCGCGACATTGTGCGTGTCCACCGACAACTCCAGCGCCTTGATCTGCGGCCAGGCCTGAAGCGCCGCCGCGGGTAGCGCCTGCAGGCAGGCTTTGCCAAATCCCCGGCCCTGTTGGCTGCGATCCACCTGTAACGCGTGCAGCGTGGCGCTGTGGGCATCGGCCCAATGGGGCAGGCATGGCGGGCATTTGAGCAGGAGGAAGGCCACGGGCACATCGTCGGCCAGCAGCGCAAAGCCTTTGATGCCGGGGCTGGGGTTGACCAGCAGGGTGTTGAGTGCGCAATACATGTCGCCGCAAAACGGCAACTGCTCAGGGTGAACTTCGATCGCGCCGACTTGCTGTGTTTGCACAGCGTTCAGCGCCTCGTAGGCGACAAGGCGGGTTTGCATCGGGGCGTCCGAACGGCTGCAAGAAAGGGCGCAGTCTATCGGGTTTGCACGCTGCGAGAATTTTTTTCAGCGCGCTGTCGATCGGGCGACGGGCCATTCGACTAAGGGTGTCTCTGAAGATTTTCACCCCCCAGGAGTATCGCCATGAACACTGCAATCCACACCCTGATCAAACAATGGAAACAAGCCGTCGTCGCCAAGGACATCGATAAGATTGTCAGCTTTTACGCCGACGATATCATCGCGTTCGACGCGGTTAGCGCCCTGCAGTTCAAGGGCAAGGCGGCCTACCGCGCGCACTGGCAGGCGTGCATGGAAGTCTGCCCCGGCCCCGGTGTGTTCGACTTCCATGAGTTGCATATCGTCGCCGCCGACAACAGCGCCTTTGCCCATTGGCTGGCTCACTGCGGTGGCACCGGCCCGGACGGCGTGCTCAAGACCTGCTGGATGCGCGTCACCGTCGGTTACCAGCGTGTCGACGGCCAATGGAAGGTGGTGCATGAGCATTGGTCGGCCCCCTTCGACATGGCCACCGGCGTCGCGCTGTTCGACCTGAAACCTTGAGCCCCGCGAACTATAGTCAGTAGTCCGAAAACGGAGAACGCCATGAAATACCTGTGCCTGATCTACAGCAACGAACAGGTGCTGCACACCGCGCCGGACAGCCCGGCCGACCCGGAGTGCTTCGCCTACGCGCAGTCCGTCGAAAAGAGCGGGCGCATGCTCGCCGCCGAGCCGCTGGAGTCGGTGAGCACCGCCACCACTGTGCGTATGCGCAATGGCAAGCTGTCGATCACCGACGGGCCGTTTGCCGAAACCAAGGAGCAGCTCGCGGGGTTTTACCTGATCGAAGCCCGGGACTTGAACGAAGCGCTCCAGGTCGCCGGCGGCATTCCGGCGGCCCGGGTCGGCAGTGTGGAAGTACGCCCCGTGCGCCAATTGAATCTCTGAACACAAAACACCCATAAACAGGAGGTTTACCCATGAACACTCAACCTGCCGAATGTGAAAGGTCCATCAAACCTGGGGGCGACGCGCCCAATCGCCCGGTGACCCAGGATCTGCCCGATTGACCCCTCCGATCGAGACGATTTACCGCCGCGAATCACGGCGCGTGCTGGCGACGCTGATTCGCTTGCTCGGCGATTTCGACCTGGCCGAGGAAGCGCTGCACGAGGCGTTCCTGGTCGCCATGCAGCGCTGGGAGCACGACGGCGTGCCGAGCAATCCACGGGCGTGGCTGGTCTCGACCGGGCGCTTCAAGGCCATCGATCGCCTGCGCCGCCAGGCCCGTTTCACCCCGTTATTGCAGGCGCAGGCCGATGCGCTGGCAGCGGCCGATTGGGACGACGAAGACGTGGAAGACGACCGCCTGCGCCTGATCTTCACCTGCTGCCACCCGGCGCTGGCGGCTGACGCCCAAGTGCCGTTGACCTTGCGTGAAATCTGCGACCTGACCACCGAAGAAATCGCCCGCGCCTTTCTGGTCCCGCCGGCCACCATCGCCCAGCGGATCGTGCGGGCCAAGGGCAAGATCCGCGAGGCGAAGATTCCCTATCAGGTGCCGTCGCTGGCCGAATTGCCCGAGCGCCTCGACAGCGTGCTGCGTGTGATTTACCTGGTGTTCAACGAGGGCTACTCGGCGTCGATGGGCGCGGATCTCACGCGCGACGACCTGACCCGTGAAGCCATCCGCCTCGGCCGTTTGTTGCTGGAGTTGCTGCCGGAGCCGGAAGTCATGGGCTTGCTGGCATTGATGCTGCTGCACGAGTCGCGCCGCCCGGCGCGGACCTCGGCCAGCGGCGAATTGGTGCTCTTGGACGAACAGGACCGAGCATTGTGGGATGCGTCCCTGATTGCCGAAGGCTGTGCGCTGGTGGAGCAAGCGCTGACGACCCGGCGCTTTGGGCCCTATGGCTTACAGGCGGCGATTGCGGCGGTACATGCCGAAGCGCCCAGTGCCGAGCACACCGACTGGCCGCAGATTGTCGGGCTATACGATGTGTTGCTCCGCACCGTGCCGTCGCCCGTGATCGAACTGAACCGCGCAGTGGCGCTGGCCATGCGCGATGGGCCGTTGGCCGGGTTGCAACAGGTGGAGGCGATTCTGGCGCGGGGCGAATTGCTGGACTATCACCTGGCGTATTCGGCGCGTGGCGAATTCTGCCGACAATTGGGGCGGCTGGACGAGGCGCGGCTGGCGTATGAAAAAGCCCTGTCTCTGACCCGGCAAACCCCGGAAAAGCACTTCCTCGAGCGCCGCCTGGCCAGCCTGACCCCGATCTAGCGTCCAACGCATTTCCACTGTGGGACCACCAAGCCCTGCCTGCTCTGGACGAACTCAATCGAGCATCTGCCCCAACAACCAACTCCCCGCAGGCCCCGGCGGATATTGCCGCGACCACAGCGCATCCACCGCCACCGAGCGCGGCCAACTGCGCACGCTCAGTTCAATCAGCCCGGCATTGCCAAAGCGTTCCACCAACCAGCGCGGCAGTGCGGCCCAGCCAAAACCGAGCTGGGCCATTTCCATCAGCATCAGAAAACTCGGCGCCGACCAGACGCGGCCCATGGGGCGGGTTTCATTCGGGTTGATGATGCTCGCCAGGCGCAGCTCACGGTGTTGCTGCAACACCTGTTGGTTGACGCTTTCCAGGCTGGCCAAAGGATGCGTGGGCGCGACGAACAGGGCAATTTCCGTGCGCTCTTCCACCGGCGAACGGCTCAGGTCGGGTGGGTAAACCTCCTGGGCCTCGACCAGGGCAATCTGGGCCCGGCCACTTTGCACCAGGGCTATCAGGTCTTCGCACTCGGCGATCAGCCATTCCAGTTCCAGGTCGGGGTAGCGTTGCTCAAAGGCCTTGAGCGCAAGTTCGAAGCGCTCCGACTGGTAGGTGTCAGACATCGCAATCGTCACTTTCGCCTCCAACCCCTGGGATAGCTGACTTGCCGCCAACGCCAGCCGACTGCTCGCCTCCAGCACCTGCTCGGCGCGTTGCAGCAGCACGTGGCCAGCGGCGGTCAGCGTCGGCTTGCGGCTGCTGCGGTCGAACAGCAGCACATCGAGGTCAATCTCCAGGCTCGCCACCGCCGCGCTGACGGTGGACTGGCTCTTGCCCAGCTTGCGTGCCGCCGCAGAAAACGAGCCTTGGGTCGCGGCCTGAACAAAGGCCTGGAGCACTTCATGGGAGGCCATGACTATCGCCTTTATCGATGGTTATTGGTTATGAAGTATCGATACAAAACGCAATGATGGCAACACAGTCACTCACGGAGCCGGGGCATGAACCCTACCAAGTCGATTACTGAACGTGTGTGCCAGGCCATCGGTTTCGAGGCCCTGGCGTTGTTGATCTGCACGCCGTTGCTGGCGTGGATCATGGACAAGCCCGCGGTGGAAATGGGCATGGTCACCCTGGCAATCAGCCTGATGGCGCTGACCTGGAACGTGATTTTCAACGGCCTGTTCGACCGCCTCAAGGCACGCCTGCAACTGGCCAACAACGGCTGGACCCGAGTGTTGCACGCCTTGCTGTTTGAAGGCGGGCTGGTCCTGATGTGCGTGCCGTTGATCGCCGCGTGGTTGAACATCAGCCTGCTGCAGGCGTTTATCCTCGATATCGGCGTGTTGCTGTTTTTCCTGCCGTACACCTACGTGTACCACTGGGGCTACGACGTGATGCGCGAAAAGCTCTTACAGAAACATGCCGCCCGAAGCCTCGATCCGCTGGCCGGTGATCCAGTGGCTACCGTCCGCCAGCAGGCTGGCAATGGCCCCGCCGATATCATCCGGTAACCCGGCGCGGCCCAGGGCGGTGTTATTGGCGACCATCGCGTTGAGGTTGGCGTTGTCGCGCACGGCACCGCCGCCGAAGTCGGTTTCGATGGCGCCCGGCGCGAGGATATTGACGCTGATACCGCGCGCGCCGAGCTCTTTGGCCTGGTAGCGGGTCAGCACTTCCATGGCGCCTTTCATCGCCGCATACGCGGCATAGCCGGGCAGGCTGAAACGGGCGAGGCCGCTGGAGATATTGAGGATGCGGCCACCGTCACGGATCAGCGGCAGCAGTTTCTGGGTCAGAAAAAACGGGCCTTTGAATTGAATCGCGACCAGTTGGTCGAACTGCGCTTCGCTGGTCTCGGCAAAGCTGGCGTGGATGCCGATACCGGCGTTGTTGATCAGAAAGTCGAAATCATCCCGTGCGAAAACACGCTTGAGCACGCCGCCGACGGCTTCGACGAACGCGTCGAAGGTGGCGCTCTGGCTCACATCCAGTTTCAGCATGGCGGCGCGGCCGCCCCATTGTTCGATCTGCTCGACCACTGCCTGGGCTTCATCCGCCTGGCTGTGGTAAGTGCCGATGATATCCACGCCTTGTGCGGCCAGGCGCAACGCGGCGCTTCTACCCAGGCCGCGGCTGGCGCCGGTGATCAGTGCGATTTTGCGGGTCATGGTGCAGTCCTCTGAGGTGATCGTGGGAATGAGTGTATTTGTCCGCCTGTAACGTGATAAACAGCGGTAAAGCGAAATCACTGGCCGGAAAAAGCGAACAATCCCATGAACAAACTGGAGTTGCTGCGCACCTTCGTGCGCGTCACCGAACTGTCGAGTTTCACCGGCGCCGGCGAGAGCCTGGGCCTGCCGCGTTCCACGGTGTCCGAGCATGTGCAGGCACTGGAAGAACTGCTCGGCGCGCGCCTGCTGCAGCGCACCACGCGCAAGGTGCAGGCGACCCAGGACGGCCGTGTGCTGTATGAACGCAGCAAGGACTTGCTTGCGCACATGGAGGAACTGGAGGGCTTGTTTCGCCAGGACGAAACACAACTGACCGGACGCATTCGGGTGGACCTGCCGACCATGATGGCGCGGGATTTGATCCTGCCGCGCCTGCCGCATTTCATGGACGCGCACCCGTTGATCGAGCTGGAAATCAGCGCCACCGACCGTCAGGTCGACCTGCTGGCCGAGGGGTTCGATTGCGTGCTGCGCGTCGGTGCGCAGCCGGACCAGTCGGTGGTCGCCCGGTTGTTGTGCAGCATGCCGATGATCAACTGCGTGAGCGCGGGCTACCTGCAACGCTATGGCGTGCCGCGGACGCTGGCCGACCTGGCCGACCACCACTTGGTGCATTACGTGCGCCCGCTGGGTTCGCGCTCGGCGGGGTTCGAATACCTGCAGGGCAACAAGGTGCAGCACCTGCCCATGGCCGGGCGGGTCACGGTCAACAGCACCGATGCCTACAAGTCGGCTTGCCTGGGCGGTTTCGGGATTATCCAAGTGCCGGCCCTGGGCATTGGCGATCAGTTGGCCAGTGGCGAACTGGTGGCGGTTTTGCCGGAATACCCGGCGCCGCCGTTGGACGTGTCCCTGCTCTATGCCGGGCAGCGGCATTTACCGCTGCGGGTGCGGGTGTTCATGGACTGGTTGGCGGCGACGCTGCAAGCCCAACTCTAACGCCGCGCCGACAACTGCTGCGGGGCCAGGAAGGCGTCGTGGAAGTAGTCCCGGAACGCCTGCATCGCCGGGGTAAATGCGCGCTCGCGGTGCCAGGCCAGGCCGACGCTCATGGGCGTCACCGGGTCGGTCACGGTCAGGGTTTCGATGCGCTTGCCTTCCAGGGACCAGGGCCGATGCACCAGGTCCGACAGGATCGCCACGCCGCTGCCATTGGCGACCATGCTGCGCACTGCTTCCACCGAACTGGTGCGCAGCCGCACCTTGGGCGTTTGCCCGGCCTGTTCCCAGTAGCGCATGGCGCTGTGTTCGGCTTCGTCGACGGTCAGCAGAATGTAGGGCTCGCGGGCCACGTCCGCCAAGCTGACGGCGCCGCGTTCGCACAACGGGTGATGGCTGGGCAGCCACAGGCGGCGTTCGGAGTTGAAGAGGATTTCCGACACGATATCCGCGTGGGTGAGGTTGGCGGTGAGCACCACCGCCATGTCGAACTGGCCGTCGAGCAGGCCGTGTTCGATGGCCTGGCGCTCCTGCTCGAACACCTCGATGGTCACGTCCGGGTGCCAGTGTTCCATGCGCTGCAGATGGTGCGGCAGGAAGTAACCGAGCACCGTGTAACTGGCGGCGACCCTTAGCACGCCGCTGGCGCGGTAGTCGGGCAATGGGCTGTTCAGCGCGTCGTCGACACTGCGCACGATCACGTAGGCGCGGTTGAGAAAGTGCCGCCCGGCGTCGGTCAGGTTCATGCCCTGGGCCGAACGCACAAACAATTGCACGCCGAGCATCGCCTCCAGTTCCTTGATCGCCGTGGTCACGGCCGATTGGGAGATGTTCAGGTGAATCGCCGCCTGGGAAATCTGGCCGATCTCGGCGGTGGCGACGAAGTAGCGGATTTGGCGCAAGGTCAGCGACATGGAGATATCTGTTTTTCAGAAGATAGGCCATCTGATAATAGATCTTCCCAAGGGGTCAAGCCGCAGCCTACTTTTCAGCATCACCTTTGGCGGAGCGACTTTTCATGCAGGCAGTGGATTTCAATTCAGACATGGGCGAAGGCTTCGGCCCCTGGACGATCGGCGATGGCGTCGATGCCGAGCTGATGGCCTACATCAGCTCGGCCAATATCGCCACCGGCTTCCACGCCGGCGACCCCGGCACCATGCGCCGCACCGTCGCACGCGCCAAGCAACTGGGGGTCGCCATCGGTGCCCATCCGGGCTTTCGCGACCTGGTGGGCTTCGGTCGCCGCCATATCAACGCGCCGGCCCAGGAGTTGGTGGACGATATGCTCTACCAGCTCGGCGCCCTGCGTGAAATCGCCCGCGCCCAGGGTGTGCCCGTGCAACACATCAAGCCCCACGGCGCGCTCTACATGCACCTGGCCCGCGATGAAGACGCCGCGCGGTTGTTGGTGCAAAACCTGCAACTGATTGAGCCGACACTGTTGCTGTACTGCATGCCGAACTCGGTGATCTGGCGCATTGCCAAGGAACTGGGGCAGCCGGTGGTGCGTGAGTTCTACGCCGACCGCGAGTACGACCTGAGCGGCTCCATCGTGTTCACCCGCACGGTGCGCGCCCTCGACCCTGCCACCGTCGCGGCGCGGGTCCTACGGGCTTGTCAGACGGGTCTTGTACGCACCGTAGAAGGCGAAGACCTGTTTATCGAATTCGATTCCATCTGCCTGCACAGCGACACCCCCGGCGCCCTGGAATTGGTCGAAGCCACCCGTGAAGCCCTGGACCAAGCGGGCATTGCGGTCAGAACACCCGAATAAGATCGACCCATACTTTTTTGCCTGCCTTTCTATAACGATTCCAAGAGGAACAGACATGGCTGAAACGTCCCCCATCCGCTACAGCTTCGGCGCCGATGAACACCTGTTCGCCGAGGTCAGTGACAGCATGTCCCTGGAGGCTTTCTTCAAAGGCATGGCCGTGACCCGCGCCGTGGAACGCCTGGCGTTGGACGGTGTGCTGGATGTGTGCCTGGCCAACGCCTCCTTCCAGATCCGCTTCGACCCGGACCGCATTGCGCCCCATGTGCTGCTCGACGCGGTGCAAAGCGCCGAAGCCCAGGCCGTGGCCGAACGCACCTTGCACACGCGCATCATCGAAATCCCGGTGCTCTACAACGACCCCTGGACCCACGAAACCCTGATGCGCTTTCGCGATCGCCATCAAGACCCCAGCGGCACCGACCTGGAATATGCGGCGCGGATCAACGGCCTGGCCGATGTCGACGCTTTCATCGCGGCCCACAGTGGTGCGCCGTGGTTTGTGTCGATGGTCGGCTTTGTCGCGGGCTTGCCGTTCATGTTCCAGATGGTCGAGCGCGAGCGGCAGTTGCAGGTGCCCAAGTACCTGCGCCCGCGCACCGACACGCCGAAACTGACCCTCGGCCATGGCGGCTGCTTTGGCTGCATCTACTCGGTGCGCGGCGCCGGCGGCTACCAGATGTTCGGCGTCACTCCGGCACCGATCTACGACCCGGCGCAGCAGTTGGCCTACCTCAAGGACCACATGGTGTTCTTCCGGCCGGGCGACATCGTGCAGTTCAAACCGATCGACCGCGAGGCCTACGACCTGGCCGTCGCCGAGGTGGACGCAGGACGTTTCGACCTGCGCATCCGCCCCCTGGAATTTTCCCTGGATGCGTTTCTCGCCGACCCCATCGGTTATCCGAAAACCCTGCAGGAGGCGCTGGCATGATCAAGGTGCTCAAACCCGGCCTGGCGACCTCGGTACAGGACCAGGGCCGCGAAGGCTATTACCACCTGGGTATTCCGCCGTCGGGCGCGCTGGACCAGTACGCGCTGAGCGCGGCCAACCATTTGGTGGGCAACCCGCCGGGCGCGGCCGGCCTGGAATGCACGCTGATCGGTCCCGAGCTGGAGTTTCGCCGGGACGCCTTGGTCGCCCTCAGCGGCGCCTTGATGGCGCCGCGCCTGGACGGTGAAGTGGTCCACCAGGACACCGCGTTCCAGGTCCGCGCCGGGCAGGTGTTGCGCTTCGAATTCCCCCTGGCCGGTGCGCGTACCTATCTGGCGGTCGCCGGCGGCATCGACGTGCCGTTGGTGCTCGGCAGTCGCTCGACCTACACCCTCGGCGCACTCGGTGGCTTTCACGGACGGCGGTTGCAGGCGGGGGATGAGCTGCCCATCGGCGAGCCCAGTGGGCAGGGGCGGGCGGGCAACAGCTTGCCGATGGCCTTGCGCCGGGCAGTCGGTGGCGATGTGACCTTGCGCGTGGTGCCCGGCCTGTATTACGAACGCCTGACGGCGGCGGCGAAAAGCAGCTTTTTTGCCGAGCCGTGGACGGTGGGGTCCGAGGCGGATCGTATCGGCTATCGCTTCAAGGGCGGCAGTGCGTTGAGCTTTCAGCCACGGGAGCAGCCGTTTGGCGCGGGGTCCGATCCGTCGAACATCGTCGACAGTTGCTACCCGATCGGCTCGATCCAGGTGCCGGCCGGGCTGGAGCCAATCGTGCTGCATCGGGACGCGGTGTCGGGCGGCGGCTACGCGATGATCGGCACGGTGATCAGTGCCGACCTGGACTTGATCGGACAGATGCAGCCGAACCAGCGGGCAGGGTTTGTGGCGGTCAGCCTGGAGCAGGCGTTGGAGGCGCGGCGGGTGTACAAGAAGCGTCTGAAGGCAATGACCGGGCTCTTCAATACCTGAAACACCACCCAGCAAAATGTAGTGGGTCAGCAGAGTTTGGTGAACAGCCAGTAGAGCAGCATCGCCACCCTGGTCACTGCCACGCCAGCCAACAATGTGGGAGCGAGCAAGCCCCTCCCACCTTTGATCCGGCGCTGGGTCAGAAGAGTTGGGTGAATAACCAGTACAGGCTACCCGACAGTAGAATCGCTGCCGGCAAGGTCAGCACCCAGGCCATCAGCAAATTGCGGATGGTCTTCATCTGCAAGCCGCCGCCGTTCGCCACCATGGTCCCCGCCACACCGGACGACAACACATGGGTGGTCGACACCGGCAAGCCGAACATATCCGCAGCGCCGATGGTCAGCATCGCCACGGTCTCGGCCGAGGCGCCTTGGGCGTAAGTCATGTGCGTCTTGCCGATTTTCTCGCCTACGGTCACCACGATGCGCTTCCAGCCGACCATGGTCCCGAGCCCCAGGGCGATGGCCACGGCGATCTTCACCCACAGCGGAATGAAGCGCGTGGAGTTGTCGATCTGTTGCTTGAACAGTTGCAGCTTGCCTTGGGTGTCGGCGTCGAAGTTGCCGATCTTGGCCTTGTCCATCAACCGAATGGTTTCGCTGGTCAGGTACATGTCGTTACGCACGTTGCCTACGGCTTCGGCGGGGACTTTAGCCAAAGAGCCGTAGCCTTTGACTTCATCGCCGATCTGGCCGGCGAGGGCGGCGAGGGCCGGGATCAGTTCGGGTGTGGCGTCCTTGGTCCGCACGTAGGTCGAGAGGATGGGGCGCGGGTCGCCCGGCAGCGCTTGCGGCGCGCTTTTCATCAGCGCGACCTGGGTCACTTCGGCCACCGCGGCAAACTGCAGCGATTGTTCGGCGGGCATGGCGCGGTTCAGCGCATACGCCATCGGCAGGGTGCCGACCAGGATCAGCATGATCAGGCCCATGCCTTTTTGCCCGTCGTTGGAGCCGTGGGCGAACGATACACCGGTGCAGGTGAGGATCAGCATGCCGCGAATCCACCATGGCGGCGGGGTGTCGCCTTTGGGCGCCTTGTACAGCGTGCGGTTTTTCACGAAGGCGCGCAGGGCCAGCAACAGCAGGGCGGCGAAAGCGAAACCGATCAGCGGCGAGAGCAGCAGGGCGTAACCGATCTTGATCGCCTGGCTCCAGTCCACGCCGCTGGTGCCATCACGTCCGTGCATCAGGGCATTGGCCACGCCGACGCCGATGATCGAACCGATCAGAGTATGGGAGGACGAGGCCGGCAGGCCCAGCCACCAGGTGCCGAGGTTCCACAGGATCGCCGCGATCAGCAGGGCGAAGATCATCGCGAAACCGGCCGAGGAACCCACCTGCAAAATCAGCTCGACCGGCAGCAGGGCAATGATGCCGAACGCCACTGCGCCGCTGGAGAGCAGCACCCCGAGGAAGTTGAAAAAGCCCGACCACACCACCGCGAACTGCGGCGGCAGCGAGTTGGTGTAGATCACCGTCGCCACGGCGTTGGCGGTGTCGTGGAAACCGTTGACGAATTCGAAACCCAGGGCGATCAGCAGCGCCACGCCCAGCAGCAGGAACGGCGTCCAGGTGGTGACCAGCGTGCCCAGTTCGTGCATGTCGCGCATCAGGCTGTAGGCGGTGAACAACAGGCCCATCGCGAGCACGGCAAAGAACATGATCACCGTCAGCAGGCCGGGTTTTTTGTCCAGCCTGGGTCGGGTATCAACGGATGACGTATGCGTTGAAGCTGTCAGGGAAGGGGTGGCCATGCAGTAACATCCAGTGTCGGAAAGGATGTCGCCCATGATCATTGCAGAATATTACAGAGATGCTGCGATAGATCAGTGTTTAGCGGATTGGATCGGCCGCTGGTCTACAAACGCACAGATTTTTTGAGCGCATGTGAGGGTCAGTAGTCGTTGCGTTTCCTGAAGGCCCAGCGCCCGGCAATCAAGGTAAAGGTCGCGACCAACGCCACCAGAATCCAGAAGCCTTCCGGGTCTTGGGAAAGCGGCACGCCGCCTACGTTCATGCCGAAAAAGCCGGCAATGATATTGATCGGCAACGCCAGCACCGTGACCACCGTCAGCGTAAACAGCGTGCGGTTGCTTTGTTCGTTGAGGTTGGCGGCGATTTCTTCCTGCAACAATTTGATGCGTTCGCCCAGGGCCGTCAGGTCGTTGATGATCAGCGCAAACTCCTCGGTGGATTTGCGCAGCTCCTTGACGTCTTCCTTTTGCAGCCACTGCGGCGGGCGGTTGAGCAGCCGCAGCAGCGAGCCGGGCTCCAGCGCCAGCAGGCGTTGCAGGCGCACCAGCACCCGGCGCATGGCGCCCAGCTCGGCGCGGTTGGTGGACAGGTGCGAGGAGAGCAATTGGTCTTCGATGTGGTCGACGCTGATGCTGGTCTTGCGCACGATCTGCGTCAGCACCTCGCCCTGGTCGCGCAGCAGGTGGACCAGCAACTCCAGCGGCGAGCGGAAGTGCTCACCGGCCTTGACCGACGAACGCAACTTGTCCACCGAGTGCAGCGGTTGCAGGCGCGCGCTGATCAGCAAGTGACTGCGGGCGCAGACCCACAATGTGGAAATATCCGACGAGACCATGCTGCTGAAGTTGAACACCACGTCGTTGACCACCGCGAGCAAGGCTGAGTCGACGTGTTCGATACGGGTGGAGCGCGAGCCTTCGTGCAAGGCTTCGAAGAATTCTTCCGGCAATTGCAGGTGCGCCAGCATCCAGCGCTCGCATCCGGCATGCGCCAGGTTCAGGTGCAGCCATAGAAACTCCTGCGGGTCTTGCGGTTGCTGCAAGGCCTGGAGAGCGGTGGCTGAATCAATCTGCTCACCCTTTTCGCCTGGGCGGAAACGGAAACCGTAAAGCAAGCCAAACAGATCGGAGTCCTGGTGGCTGTGGTCGATGCTGTGGTTCATGGAGTCTCGCAGAGAAAGGACCTGTAGGACGTTTCACAGGTTCGCGTGAGCGAATCATTGCAAGGATGCTTGACAGTTTTGTGACAGTTTTCGACTTATTTCGCCTTGATGACATTTTATTGACCGGCTATCGAAATGAGCTCAAGAAGTGTCTAGATCGGCCGATTCAGGGCGCAAGAACCGCTGCGGATGACGGCGCCTTCGACGACAGGGATGTCATGACGTATTTGCACCTTTTCCTTGTTTCGAGGCTTTTCCCGATGACTTTTTTGCGAACATCCCTGCGGGCACAGATTTTGTCGCTGCTCGGCGGCAGCCTGCTGGCGATGCTGTTGATAGCCCTGGCCTGTTTCAACTTCCTTTCCAACGGGGTGCAGAGTTACCGCAGTTTGCTCGACGGGCCGTTGCTCACTTCACAGTTGATCGATGAGGCCAACCTGCAATTCAAAGTGCAGGTGCAAGAATGGAAAAACGTGTTGTTGCGCGGCAAGCAGCCGCAGGACCTGGAGAAATACTGGGGCCAGTTCCAGGATCGGCAGCGCGATGTACAAGGCATTCTCTCGCGGCTGGTCACCCAGACCGCCGGTGACCCGGCGCTGAGCCAGCGTATCCAGAACCTGCGTCAGGAACACCAGCAGCTCGGCGTTGCCTACCAGAAGGGCCGCGATGCCTACTTGGCCGCCGGCGCCGACCCGAGCGCCGGAGACACCGCGGTCAAGGGCGTGGACCGCGCCGCCAGTGAACAGATGAGCGCGCTGGTCAGCGACCTGCGTGCCCAAAGCACCCAGCAATCCCAGGTCATCAGCGCCCATGCCGAGCGCACGGTGATGGTGGGGCTGGCGATCATGTTGCTGTCCGGCGTATTGATCGGCCTGTTCAGCCTGTGGTTGATCAACCGCAACCTGATCCTGCCGATCCGTGGCTTGATCGACTATGTGAGCCAACTGAGCCACGGCCGTTTTGCCGAGCGTGTTGCCAGTCGTCGCCAGGACGAACTGGGGCATCTGGCGGAGGCCGCGAACACCTTGCGCGACTTCTTGGCCGAAACCTTCAGCCGCCTGCAGCGCAGTGCCACCGACCTGGTCCACGCCAGCGGTGAGTTGAATTCGATCGCCGGGCAAATGGCGACTGGTACCCACGAACAATTCAACCGTACCGACCAGGTGGCCACGGCCATGACCGAAATGTCGGCCACCGCCCAGGAAGTGGCGCACCACGCCGCCAGTGCGTCCCGTGCGGCCGATGACGCAGACCAATCGGCCCGCGAGGGCGGCGAAGTGATGAAAGTCACCATTGCCACCATCGGCCAGATGCGTACTGAAATCCTCAACACCGGCACCATCATCCGCCGCCTGGAAACCGACAGCGTGCGGATCGGCAAGGTGCTCGAAGTGATTCGCGGGATCGCCGAGCAGACCAACCTGCTGGCGCTCAACGCCGCGATCGAGGCGGCACGGGCGGGCGAGGCGGGGCGCGGGTTTGCGGTGGTGGCCGATGAAGTGCGCAGCCTGGCGCAACGCACGGCGGCGTCGATCATCGAGATCAATCAGATTATCCAGGCGGTGCAAACCGGCGCGGTCGATGCGGCCGAGGCGATTGTCACTGGCCAGTCGTGCAGCGATGACAGCGTGGAAAAAGTCACCCAGGCCGGCGCGATGCTGGCTCATATCACCCAGGCCGTCGAAGCGATTCGCGACATGAACCGCCAGATCGCCACGGCGGCCGAGGAGCAGACGTCGGTGGCCGAGGATATTTCGCGCAATATCACCCAGATCACCACCGTGGCCACCGCCAACCTCGACAACGTGAAGCGCACCGAAGCGGCGAGCCAGAATCTGCGTGGTTTGTCCGGTGAATTGAACGAGGTGACGGCGCGATTGAGCGCTTGATCAAGCGCCCATAAAAATCTATGGTCACCCCCATTTTTGCAATACTGATTAACGGGTGGTGTGGTTGGCTTGCTTAAATCTATCCGGCGTCTGTTTGGGGCATGCCCCAGCGCCACGATGAGAGTCGCGCCTGACGATCCTTAAAAACCGGTCGGCTTCTGAAGCCGATTTTTATGTCAGGATCTTCGCCAGGCCGGTGTGCCGTTCACATCATCTGTTGTTCAGCTATCGCAAAACCTGAAGGGTGAATCGTGGTACTGCAACAACTGCAGGGTCAGGCGTTCAAAGCGTCTGGCCCTGCTTCATATTGCGTATGGCGAGCGGCTATCGCCCAAGCGATACGCGCCAGTTTGTTAGCCAGGGCACAGGCCACGACATTTGAATGTCGTCGACTGAGCAAGGTTTTAACCCAGTCAGCCAGAGCGCCTTTCTGGTGATCCAGCCTCTGCATATAGACCCTGGAACACTGCACCAACAGTTGTCGCAGATGCTTGTCACCCCGCTTGCTGATCCCCAGCAGATTGGCCTTGCCGCCCGTACTGTACTGCCTGGGCACTAAGCCAACGGAGGCGGCAAAGTCGCGACCGCATCGGTACTGTTTACCATCGCCCATCTCCACAGCCAGCAGGCTGGCGGTGATCGGGCCGACACACGGCATGCTCAGCAAACGACTGCCCAGATCATCGTTGGCCAGTTGGCCCGCCAGTTCTTTATCCAGCGCTTTGATTTGCTCATCCAGATAGACGAAGTGATCGTGCAGGCGCTGCAATAAGACCGTCAGACGAACGGGTAATTCGTGCTCGGCCAAAACGCTCGCCAAACGCTTCATGATGGCCAATCCCTTGGGCAGGCTGATTCCAAACTCCAACAGAAAACCGTGCATCTGATTAGCCGTTTTGGTGCGGTCATGCACCAATGATTCGCGCATCCGATGCAGCACAGACAGGGTTTGCTGGGATTCGGTTTTAGGCGTAACGAAGCGCATGGATGGGCGGGAAGCGGCTTCACAGATCGCCTCAGCGTCGACGAAGTCATTTTTGTTGCCCTTGACGAAGGGCTTAACGAACTGCGGGGAAATCAGCTTGGCCGTGTGTCCCATCGCCATCAGTTGGCGAGCGACAAAATGCGACCCTGCACAGGCCTCCATCACCACGACACAGCTCGGCACATTGCCGAAAAACTGCATCATCTGCGCTCGTGAGCATTTTTTGCGAAACACCTCGCGGCCCGACTTATCCTGGCCGTGCAGGTGGAAAGTATGTTTGCCGAGATCGATACCGATCAGTGCTGACTCGCTCATGATGATGGCCTCCGAAAACAAAACACCCCGTGAAAGCGTAGCCCTCACAGGGTGTTGGGGGTGACCATCTCATTAACCGCGCCACCCGAAGGTGGCGCGGTTTTTTCAGGGTTTGACTCAGGTGTCTTGCTTGTCTTCGAGCACGGTGCCGGTCTTGGCGTCGAGTTTCACTTCAAAGCGCTTGCCGGCGGTGTCGGTCAGTTCAACTTCGTAGACCAGGACGCCGCTGTTGTTGTGGTCCAGCTCGGTGTCGGTAATCTGGGCGCCGGCGTGTTTGGCCACGGCGGCGGCGTTGAGCTTGTCGAAAGGCATCACGGCACCGGATTTGAGCAGACCTTCGATATGATCCGGGCGGACATCGGCCTGGGCCAGGCCGGCGGCCAGGGTCAGGGCGGTCGCGGCAAACAGAGCAGTCAAGGTTTTCATGGTGTGTATCCTTTTTCGGTGAGCTGTTTAAGTGGCGCCAGATTAACCGGCGCAACTTAATTCATCCTTAATGGCACACTGACTCGCTCAGTATTTGTGGTCGTTCAGCAGGTCCTGCACGCTGGACGACGGCCAGCGCTTGTAGAACTTCAGCAGTTCGGCTGCGCGGTTGGTGAAGATACCGTCGACGCCGGCGTTCATCACTTTCTCGAAGTCCACAGGTTCATCCACGGTGTAGACGTGTACCAGCAGGCCCTTGTCGTGGGTCAGCTTGTTCATTCCAGGCTTCACCAGGTCGGTGTAGCTCTGGTCGCCAAGGGCGGTCAGCTCCGCCGACGGGCCCGTGCCGATGGCGCCGAGGCTCTTGGCTTCGTCGACCCACTTTTCGAACTCGGCGGCGTCCTTGGGCTCTTGCTTGGCGTAGTAAGCGGCCTTGGTCGCTTCGCCGGATTCGGCGAAGGTTTGCTTGGATTTCGGCTCGATGCTGCCTTCACCCACCCACAGCAGCAGGATTTTCGGGGTGTTGGGCATTTCTTTCTGCAGCTCTTTCAGGCTGGCCGTTTCGAAGGTCTGCAGCACCACGCGCCCTTTGCCCTGGCCGACACCGGTGTTGCTCTTGCCCAGCTTGGAGCCGGCGGAGCTCAACCAGCCTTTGTCCAGCAGCTTGTTTTTCAGGTCGGCTTCGATGCCCGGGAATTGCTTGGGTTCTTTGGTTTCGATGTACAGGCCCGGTTTGTGCTGCGGGTTGCCTTCGGCGATCTTGATGATGTCGTCCAGGCTGAGGATTTTCAGGCCGACGAAGCCCGGGCGGGCGCGGTCCGGGTAGGCGGCGTTGAACCAACTGCCGGCGTCGAGGGTTTGCAGTTCTTTCCAGGTGAACTCGTTGGCCGGGGCGTCTTTGCGCTCGGGGAACTTGGTGGCCACGTCGGTGGTGCGTTGCAGGTTGTTGTCGTGCAGGGCGAACAGCACGCCGTCCTTGCTGCGCTGCAGGTCCAACTCCAGGTAGTCGGCGCCCAGGTCGCGCGCGACCTTGTAGGCTGCGGCAGTGGACTCGGGGGCGTCGTAGGACGCACCGCGGTGGGCGATCACCGCAGGGTAGGGAATGCCTTCGTTAGTTGCCAATTCAGCCGGGCTGATCGGGTCGGCAGCCTGCGCCTGGCCAAGGCCAAGCATCAGGGCGAGCAGCAAGGCACTCTTGGTGAACGTGACAGGCATATGTGGAGTCCTTTCGTGGAGGGAGCTTTGAGAAGGCTTCCTTTTTAACAATTGATAACGAAAGGCGCTATCACCAAACCGACATTAACGTGTGTGCGCGCCAATTTTCTGGGTTTTTTTTGCGTGGCTTTGCAGTACTCTTGCCGCGAACCGCCCCGTAAGAGGGCAGTACTTTCCGCCACGCGTGTAAACCATCTTTCCAGTCCATGTGGGACTTTTCAGTGAGGTTTACCATGCGAATCACCTCCGAGCTTATCTGCCAGGCCGCCGACCAGCTTCACGGTTTTGTCGGCCTCAACCGCAAGACCGGCCAGTACATCGTGCGGTTCAGCGAAGACTCCTTCGGTATGGATGTCGCCGATGACGGCATCATCCCCACTGCCGAATTTGTCTGGCTGCCGGCCCCCGAGCACGTCATGACGTTGTCCCGTGAGCGTCTGCAGCTGCTGCTCGATCAGAACATCGACGACCGCATCAACATCACCGAGCCGCTGCGCGTGTACATGCGGCGGGTGGAGATCCCGCAGATCAGTGCGTTGCGCAGTCTCGTCAGCTAGCCTGAGCGGCGTTTTGGCATCGATGAAGATCAACGGCGGGAGGGCCTCCGGCTGCCGTTCAGTTCTGGAATGTGTAGGCCCGCTCCACTTTGCATACGCGGGTGTGAAACGCCGAGTACCAAGTGGAACGCCCCTGCTCGCGCACCGCCCGATGCTCGGTCTGTTGTTTCCAGGCGAGGATGTCGGCTTCGCTGCGCCAGTACGATACGGTGATCCCCAGGCCATCCTCCCGCGCCGACTCAACCCCGAGAAAGCCCGGCTGCTCGCGCGCCAGTTCCAGCATGCGCGTGGCAGCCTCAGCGTAACCGTGGTCACCGGCGGTGCGCAGTGAGCTGAAAATCACTGCGTAGTAAGGCGGAGCGGGGGTGTGGGCAATCATACCGAGGTCTCCTGGCAGGCTTTGAGCAGAGCGATCGCCAGCGGCGGCGTGACGCCCCTGAGGGCGGCGCGTTCGGGTTGGAACAGCGTGGCGACAAAGAACGGATGGTCCAGCAACTCCACCGCGCGCAGGTCGCCGGCCGAGTCGTGGCCGCAGGGGATCAGAGCACCGTCCAGCAGCGCGCTGGCGAAGTCGGGGTTGATGCCGTAGCGGCAGCGATAACCTTCGTGGATATCGCGTGTGCCGTAGGCGTCGGCGATGCGCGTGTAGGCGGCCAGGCGCACGGTGTCGGTGGCTTCCACCAGAGAACAGCTCAGTGGCGCGATCACCGCACGTGGGGCGTTGGGGGCCAGTTCGCCATGTTCGGCATCGGCCCAGCCCAACACATTGCGGGCATATTCCAACACCGCGTGTTGAAAACCGCCGCAGGTGCCGAGGAAAGGGCGCCGCTGCTCGCGGGCAAAACGGATCGCACGCAGTGCGCCGTCGATGTCGCGGTACGGGCTGGCGGGCACGCACCAAAAGCCATCGAAACCCTGCAGCGCGGAGGTGGTGTTGAGGGTGTCGGTCTCCAGCCATTGCGTGCGAACCGTCAGGCCCAAGGCGTCGGCGGCCTGTTGCAGCGCCACAGGAATGGCCTGGTGCGCAATGACATCGGGGTTGTAATCGCCGATCAGGGCGAGGTGCAGCGTGCTGGCGTTCATCTTAGGCATCCCCTGGCTTGTTGTGTCCTGGCGCGCACTATAGATTGGCGTTCACGCAATCAATATTGGCGTTTGCCCACATGTTCAATGCACTCACGCACTATCGAATCGATTACCCCGACCTGTCGCTGATCCTCGCCCTGGTGCGCGGTGGCACGCTGGCGCGGGCCGCCGCGTTGTTGCGGGTGGATGTGTCGACGGTGTTCCGCGCCGTGCGGCGCCTGGAGGCCGCGCTGGGCCAGACGTTGTTTGAAAAAAGCCGCGCCGGTTACCTGCCCACCGGCCTGGCCAGTCATCTGGCGCAACAGGCCGAACGCGCTGAACAAGCCCTGGAAGCGGCGCGGGTCGGCGTCGAGCAAGGCGGTGAAGTGATCAGCGGCACCGTGCGCCTGACCTGCACTGACTCGGTACTGCAAGGCTTGTTGTTGCCGGCGCTGGCGCAGTTCATGCCGGATTACCCGGCGCTGACCCTGGAGCTGAGCACCTCCAATGACTTCGCCAACCTCAGCCGCCGCGATGCCGACATCGCCTTGCGCCTGACCCGGACACCGCCGCAGCATCTGGTCGGACGTTGCCTCGGCACCGTGAGGTATCAGGTGTGCGCGAGCACAGATTTTGCGCGTCAGCACGCAGGACGCGAGCTGGCGGAGCTGGCCTGGATCGCACCGGATGATTTCCTGCCCGATCATCCCACCGTCGTCTGGCGCCGCGCGCAGCTGCCGGGTGTGCGTCCCGGCTATCGCTGCAACAGCATGTTGTCGGTCACCGAACTGGTGCGGGCAGGGCTGGGCGTGGCGGCGCTGCCGGATTTCCTGCTGGATGAACACCTGCAACCGCTGGGCCCCGCGTTGGCGGGGCATGACACGGCGCTATGGCTGCTGACGCGCCCCGATTGCCGGGCATTGCGCTCGGTGGTGACGCTGTTTGATCAACTGGGGCGGCATGTCCGACTGAGCCCCTGAGACCGGCGGGCATGGGGTGCTTAAGGTTTTCGCACAAACTGCGCATGCATTTCACACGTCAGGGTCTCGATACGCTCGGTCAGTTGCTTGGTCATTTCCGTCAGCCGAGTGTTCTGCTCCAGCAGTTCCAGCAGCTGTTTGCTGGTGTTCTGCGCCTCGGCCTGGCGCTCGGCATTGGCGACGGCCAGCGCTTCACGGTGCTGCGCGTCGGCGTCGGACTGGGCTTTGTCGCGCGCGGCCTGGCGTGTCTGGGCCAGCAGAATCAGCGGCGCCGCGTAGGCCGCTTGCAGGCTGAAGGCCAGGTTGAGCAGGATGAACGGGTAGACGTCGAAGTGCGTGATGCCACTGACGTTGAGCGCAATCCACACGGCCACGATCAAGGTTTGCGCACCGAGGAACATCGGCGTGCCGAAGAAGCGTGCGAAAGCCTCGGCCTTGAGGGCGAAGGTGTCGTTGCCAAAGGTCGGCGCCAGGTGCGCGTGGCGTCGATGGAAACGTAGATGATCGACGGGGACGGCTTTGGGGTTGTCGGGGGTTGGGCTCATGGCAAACTCGGGTCATCAATGTTTAAGACAGGCGGCCACTATAGCCTTGGCGACCTGTCTTACGCATGAATAACCCGAGGACGACCTGGGGTGCCTACGAGATGCCGTATGACCGCCTCAGGCGGAATGGGCGACCGCGTAGTTACTCGCATTGACCCGGTTGCGCCCGGTGTCCTTGGCGGCGTACAGCGCGCGATCCGCCGCGTTCAGCCAGGTGGCGGCATCGGTGAAGATCCGTTGGAAATCGGCGAGGCCGATGCTCAGGCTCACGCGCAACTCGGGGATCTGCGGGTTGCGATAATTACTGAAGTTTTCGCGGATACGCTCCATCACCCGTGCAGCTTCTTCCAAGGGCATTTGCGGAAGAATCACACAAAACTCATCGCCCCCGTAGCGTCCGGCCAGATCGTTTTCGCGCAGGTTGCGCCGTATCTCCAGGCTCAGTTGGCGCAGTACGGCATCGCCGACGATATGGCCGTGAGTGTCATTGATTTGTTTGAAGTGATCGATATCGATCAGCGCGATGGTGGCGTGGCTTTGCTGTTGCCGGCACTTGTGGAACTTGAGGTGCAGCAGATCTTTCCAGGAACCGTGGTTGAGCAGGCCGGTGAGGCTGTCGGTGCGGCTCAGGGCGCTGAGGGCGCGTTTGTGTTCCGACAGTTTGATCGCCAACTCGTAGCAGACCATGCCGATGGCCATGGGGTACAACGTCAACATCGGCAGGCAGGTGTAGACCTGCAGCAGGCTGACGTCGGGGTTGAACCGCACGCCGAACAGCGCCCATGCCACCCCGATCCCCACCCCTTGCGCGAGCAAACCGCGCAGGAACAGGCGCTTGCCGCCGGCGGCGAAGTTGTTCATGGTCATCATCGAGAGGATGGTCACGGCCGTCAGCGGCGTGAACTGGGCAGCGGCGGCCCAGAAACCACCGCACAACGAGTCATACAAAATGTTGCGCTGTTCGGCGTGGTAGGGGAAGGGTGAGCGGATTGACAGTTGGTACGCCACATGTGCCCACGCCAACCCATTGAACAGCAGGAACGCCCACACCCAGCCCGGCATCGCGAGCGGGTACAAGCCGCCGATGACACTGATGCAGCCGATACCCAGGCCGATGATCCTTGGCTTGTAAATACGCCTGGCAAATGAAAGCCCTTTGCCTCGTCTGTTTTCCATAGATTCCCAGGTCAGCTCTTTTTCACAGATTCAGCCGCGCGCGTGTGCAGGGATAACCGTTGATCGGATAATGTGTGTGAATATTGTCGATTATTCATGTAGGAATAATCAGTGTCCTTCCAGGCCATTCGCGCAAAACAGAGGGCAAATAGGCCAAAAACGACCAGGTATGTCGCGTCTGCAACGGTCGTTTACTGCGGGCGGCGAGTATCGGCGTCGTAGCAGGCCAGAAACATATCGATTGCCGACTCGATCACGCGGGCTTGGTCGGCGGCGTCGAGGGTGGGTTGGCCGAGGGTGATCTGCGGCCAGAAGGCGAATGCCTTGAGCAGGCTTTGAATCTGGTGCGCGGCGAAGGCCGGGTCGGCACACGTGAGCCGGCCGTCTTCCTGGGCGGCGCGCACCCATTGAGTGAAACCTTCTTCGCGCATGCTCAAGCGGTTGACCATGTCCTGGGCGCGTTCCGGCGAGTGAATGGTGGCGGCGATGGCGACCCGGGCCAGGTCGAGGAAGTTAACGTCCGACATCATCTTCATCTTCGCTTCCAGCAACCCGCGCAGTTGTTCACGCAACGGGCGGTCGCCGGCGTAGCTCACGTCGAGTTGCGCGACGCTGCTGGCCCAGAGTTGGTTGAGAATTTCGGCGAACAACTCTTCTTTGCTGGGGAAGTGGTTGTACACCGTGCGCTTGGAAACGCCGGCGGTGGCGGCGATCCTGTCCATGCTGGTGACCTCGAACCCATTGACCCGAAACTCTGCGATGGCGGCGGCCAGGATGGCTTCGCGTTTGCGTTGGGTGAGGCGTTGAGGCGCAGTCATGAACAGTGATCGACTCTAAAAGGAAAATTACACTCGGTAGTTTACTTGCTCCGGGTTTTGTTGCAATCTTGAAACTACACTGTGCAGTGTAATTCCATGAGCGGTCCGTAGGAGTCACCTTGTAATGGCCACGATTTCAACCCGTCTCGATCCCTCGCCTGTGGTACGCAAAGCTGCCGAACAGGAGCAAGGCACCTTCAGTAACCATGCTCCCGTACAGCGCGCCGGCTTCGGCAGAACCTTGCGCATTTTCTGGAAGATGCTGTTTCACAAGCCGCGCAGTACGCGGCCGGTGGGGGAGATTCCGGTACATTCGCTGACCCGCGAACAGCTGTCGGCCGCCCCCGACCACAGTGTGTTCCGCCTGGGGCATTCCACCGTGCTGCTGAAAATGCGCGGCAAATTCTGGCTGACCGACCCGGTATTCGCCGAGCGCGCTTCGCCGTTCAGTTGGGCCGGCCCCAAGCGATTCCATGCCCCGCCGATCAGTCTCGAAGACCTGCCGCCGTTGGAAGCGGTGATTCTTTCCCACAACCATTACGACCATCTCGACCGCAAGGCCGTCATCCAACTGGCCGACAAGACCCGCTACTTCCTTGCGCCGCTGGGCGTCGGCGACATCCTGGTGAAGTGGGGTGTGGACGCCGGCCAAGTGCGGCAGTTGGATTGGTGGCAGGGCAGCGAAGTCGATGGCATTCATTTTGTCGCCACTCCCGCGCAGCATTTTTCCGGGCGTGGTTTGTTTGATAGCAACCAGACGCTGTGGTGTTCCTGGGTGATGATCGATGGCGCGCGTCGCGTATTTTTCAGCGGCGACACCGGTTATTTCGACGGCTTCAAACGCATCGGCGAACAGTACGGGCCGTTTGATCTGACGCTGATGGAAACCGGTGCTTACAACGTCGACTGGCCCCATGTACACATGCAACCGGAGCAAACCCTGCAGGCGCACATCGACCTCAAAGGTCGCTGGCTGCTGCCGATTCACAATGGCACCTTCGACCTGGCCTTCCATGCCTGGCACGAGCCTTTCGACCGTATCATGGCGTTGGCGTGGGAGCGTAACGTGTCGATTACCACACCGGCCATGGGGCAGGCGTTCAGTTTGAGCCAGCCCGCGCGAGGTGTCGCGTGGTGGTTGGAGGTGGAGGTTCAGAGCGGTAAGGAAGCGCTTGTGAACTGACGGTTGGGAAAAACGGAAAAAAAGGAATTTTCAAGGTGTTGCAGGCCTACGACAAACGCCAGATGAGAGTGCGATGATCTCGGGAAGGTCAATTTCCGGGAGTCGGCTCTGATGGACAATAAATGTGGGAAGTCTTTGCTATCGCCTATGTCTTGTCGGCGGGAAGCGTTTTTACCCCCCTCTGCGGAACCGGTTTGTTTGGCGCAGGCGCCCTCCAACGCTCACATCGAAACGGGGACCACGACGGCACTGGGTATCGGCTACGTCCCCGATGCACATCTTGGTGCCGGCGTTGTAATCCCTGGCTATAACGTGCCGGCCCTGCCTCTGAAACCTGTGCGCGACCCCGCGCTGTCATTGATCGCCTTGAGTGGTGTCGAGCCCACTGAATCGGGCAAGGTGGAAGCTGCCTTGGTGCAACACTCCAGCAATTGCGCCGTCCCCTACACGTTGGCGGGCACTCGCGTGGGGTTCGCCGACCGCCTTGTGCGTGGCAATGATCAGGAGCCGATTGAACACAGCGCATCCTTCCTGGAAGCGTTGGGCTTCCTGCGTCAGGCCGGTGCCCAACTGGTGGCGGTGCCGGCAGAGCGGGCTGATGACGGCCTGCGCTTCACCCTGGATTCGCGCAATGAAATCGATGAGCGTGTGAGTGAGTATCGGCTGGATGCGCTGGTGTCCGAGAGCCATAGCGCTGCATTCCATGCCGCGTGCTGGAGTGGCTACCCGAGCCTTGGTGAGCCGCTGGGGGACGGGGCGACGCTGTGGTTCTATGGCGCACAGTGGTCGAAAGACTCGCTGAAGGTGCTGGTGCAGGGCTATCGCAACGCCCGTGGCCTGACTAATGGGTAGGCAAAGCTACCAACTGCGCTGAACAATCCCACGGTTTGAACAACCTGCGTCGCGCAGCCTGGAAGGAGGGGGGTTTTTAGACTGGTGTACGGATCAATGTGGGTCCTTCATCACTTCTTACGCCTTCCGGGAGGTGCTTCATGTTGGGTATTGGTTATGGCATGGGTGTGTTTGTTCACCAGGTGCAGCGAGTGCTGCCTGCGCAGTCTTCATCGGGGGCTTCAGCGCCGGTTCCCCCGGGAACGGAATACGCCAGTGTGCGTGAGCTCGGCGAGCAAATGGCCCGACCGGGTGGGCTCACTTCGGCGAATCTGGTCAGTTACCTGCAGGAGCGCATTCATAAGCTGGACCCCAAATTGAGCTCGATCATTGAACTGAACCCCGAGGCCTTGCAGATCGCCCGCGAGCTCGATCTGGAGCGCGCCAATGGCAAGGTGCGTGGCCCGCTGCATGGCATTCCCGTGTTACTCAAGGACACTATCGAGACGGGAGATACCCAGCAAACCAGCGCTGGCGCCTTTGGCTTGGTGGGCAGTGCGGCGCCCAAGGATGCCTTCATCGTCGAGCGCTTGCGCGAGCAGGGGGCCGTGATCCTGGGTAAAACCAACCTGACTGAACTGGCGGGCTTTCGCGGTGGCCCCGATGGTTCGAGTGGGCGGGGCGGGCAGACGCGTAACCCGCATCAAGCGGGCGCAGAGGTGGGTGGTTCGAGTTCGGGGTCGGCCGCCGCGGTCGCCGCAGGCTTCGCCCCCTTGGCGGTGGGCACCGAGACCAATGGCTCGATCATCGTGCCGGCGGCGTTCAACGGGGTGGTCGGTTTCAAGCCCGGCGTGGGTTTGTTGAGCCGCAGCGGCATCATTCCAGCCAGCCATCGGCAGGACACGCCGGGCCCGATGACGCGTTCGGTGTTTGATGCTGCGTTGATGCTTAACGCGATGTCGGGCAGGGACCCTCATGATGCCGCCAGTGTGGATGCGCCCCAAGGGATTGATTACACCGCGTTGCTCAAGCCCGGTGCGTTGCAGGACAAACGTATCGGCTATCCCGTGACCTTTTCCGCGAATGGCGAAAGCTTACCGGTGGACAACAGTCCGCAATTTCGCAAGACGCTTGAAGTGCTTCGCGCGCAAGGCGCGGTTCTGGTGCCGGTCGATATGCGCTTGGCCGACGCATCACGCTATGGCGAACTCTTGTACGCCGATGTGAAGGATGAGTTGAACGACTACCTGGCCAAGCGCGAGGGGTTGCCGGTCAAGTCGGTGTCCGAGTTGATCGCATTCAATGAAAAGCGCGATGGCACCGACACCGATCACCAACCGACACTCAAGGAGATCAACGCGTCCACCCTCACAGCCGATGAGCGCCAGCCGTTATGGGACGCAATGATCGAGGATTTTCGTGGCACGGTGGATGAGCTGATCGCGCGGGAAAACCTCGACGCCATGGTGTCGGACTTTGATACGAACAGCTACTTCGCGGTTGCGGTGGCCGGCTACCCAGGGATCAGCGTGCCATCCGGGAAGAATGAGGACGGCGTGCCGACCAGTGCGTACTTCTTTGGTGCCCGTGGGTCTGAACCCACACTGCTTGCTGTGGGCCATGGCTATGAGCAGGCGGCACAGAAGGTCGCCAAGCCCAGCCTCTAAGCCGTCAGGCAATGTTCACACCCTGGCGTGGCCAACGTTGGGGTTCGCACTCAGCGCCTTACTGCGCCTGCGGGGTTGGTGAATCAATTGACGTCGCTGTTGAACCCATCAATCGAGACAGGATGTTTTGTGCAGCGGGTTCCGTTGCGGCGGCTCCCAACTTGCGCGCACGCATCCCCCAGCCAGGCGCAAACCCCGGGAAAAACGCCAACCCCTCGGCTTCCAGGCGAAACGCCAGGGTCAGGCGCACGTCGTCCTCCACGATGCCCTGGGTTTCAAACCGTTGAATCGCATCCACCGTCACACCGGCCTGGCGCGACAGCTCTTCGCGGCTCCAGCCGAGCATGACGCGGGCCTGCACGCTGTGCTTGGCGGTGAATTGATGCAGGACGATCTGCTGTTCTACGAAAGAGCTCATTGCCAGAGAGGACATGGGGTGTCTCCAGGGTTCGACGGGGAGGACAAACTATACTGTGTTTTTGTACAGTTGTTTTGACCGCTCATCAACTGGAATGTTCTCCGGCGCCGACACCGTTCTATTTTGAGGCTTGCACGAGGGTATTCGTGTGCGAGGTCGGGCACGGTCTCGGCTAACCCGCCTCAGCCGCCGGCACTTCGCGAATAATCAAATGATCCAGATTCTCGATATCGGCGCTGAACACCCCAAACGTCTGCTCGGGGTTTTTCTTGCTGGGCACCTGTCTAAGTGTCGGCGTCACCCCGTAAAAGAAGCAATATAACGGCCGTGCGCTGCTGGCCGCGGCCTTGATCTGCTCGAGGAACGCTGTGCGCTTGCGGTAATTCTCGATGAGTTTCTTGCTCAGGTAGACGTTGACCGAGTAGGGCTTCTTGTCGAGCCATACCTTCTTTTCGAAGTCGATGCGAAAGCTGCTGGTGTAGTCCTTGATCGCTTTGATCCGGCCCCAGTAGATCAGGCCCTGATTGTCCTGCAGGTACTCGATCTTCTTGAAAAACGTCCAGTACGTCGCGGTATGGTCGCCGATCTTCAAGGGCATCGCCTTGAGCTTGTCCTTGTCGTCGAGGTTCGACACATAACATTCCACCGGGTGTGCGAACACGCTGGTTTTATCCGGGGTGGTGTCGTTGGCGCCGACAGACGCGCTGGTGCGGGTTGAAGGGGGCTTCGCCGGGGCTTGTGGGACTTGCCCGTCAGTGCCGGCCTGCGGGGTTTTACGCGGGTAGGTGCGCCGGGTCAGGACGAATTCCGATGGGAAGTGTTCCTCGCGCTCGTCCTCACTTTCGCCCGTGGCAGGCTTGTGGCTGCTGGCGTAACGGCAACCCTCGATGTGCCGGGTGCCTGGGGTGTTCTTGAAATGCGGGGTGCGTCGGTAGTTGACGTTTTTTGCGTTGAATGTGCTCAGCACATTGCCTGCGTCAAAGGCCGCGCGGCATGTGTCGTTGGGGCAGAGGAAACGGTCCGTGTCGGAGTCGTAGGCGTCGGTTTCGTCGAAATTCAACTCTCGCACGTCGTAGATCGACAGCTTGTCGTCGAGACTCAGGCTGTAGGCCGTGTCGAATTTCATGGGCTCGGGTCCGTGAGAGGTTTGGCTATTGATAGCCGGATATTACGCAGATGTCGCTAGGAAACCGCAACCTCGCGTATCCCAGCGAGGCTGCGATGGCATCCCCCACCGCCCCTATCAGCGCTGCAACCTGGCCTGCTGCTTCTTCCCATGAAAATGCCGAAAATGCGCGTCCTGCGCCGCCGCCAACAACTCCCGGTCCCCACGCGTATCGCCCCAGGCCCTGAGCCGATACTCCCCCAGGTCGCCATACACCGCTTCAAGCCGCAGCACCTTGTTCTCGCACCGGCAGTTGTTCCCGGTGAGCTTGCCGGTCAACACGCCGTCGACCACCTCAAGTTCGGTCCCGATCAACTTGATCCCAAGCCGATCGGCAAACGGCTGCAACACCAACGCCGGCGACGCCGAACACAACGTCACCACCGCCCCCGAGCCCAGTTCCTGCTCCACCGACAACACCCCCGCCGGCCGCATCAACCGCGCCCAACTGCGCTGGCAGTACTCCTCGGCCTTCTGCTGCACCCACGCCTTCTCCACCCCGGTCATAAAGGTGCGGATCAACTGCGCCTTCAACTCGTCCCGGCTGATCTGCCGCACCAGAAACCGCAGCCCAGGCACCGCCAGCTTGACCATCCGGCCATAGAACTCGCCGGCGCCAAAGGCAAACTTGAGGAAGGGCACGAAACTGTCGTGATGGGTCAGGGTGCCGTCGAAGTCAAAGACGGAAAGTACTTTGGCATCCACGGGGCCGGCTTCGAGCATATCTGGGTTCACGGGGTGGCCTCGGTCCTGGCTAGTATTGATTGAGAATGCATCAGCTGTGACCGCAAGAGTTTACTCCTGTATCAATCGGCCGATTGTCGAGTAGAGCCCGGCGGTGAATTCATCCCGGTCACTCGAGCGGTGACAGCGCTGATAGCAATTGGCGGACAAGGCTACAGCATTGGTGATGCGATCCGAACCCTTCGTGATGGACTGCAAAAAATGGCAAAACAAACACTTCAAGTGGTATGACCGAACCTTAGCCCGCCTGATGGTCTTTAGCGTCTTCTGTTTCGAAATGCCTCGAAATGAGGAAGACACCCATCCTGATACAGCCTCCCCGTCGGGCCTTAGTTGGCGTCCTTCAAGCGATGAGCTCCTGAGCGGTCATCATCAGCTCAGTACCGACCCGATTTTTTAACGTATCGATGAATCGAGTAACTTTTGCATCGATGAACTGACGTGATGTGTAGACGGCGTAAACATTACGCTCGTAGGTATGGTACTCGGGCAAAACACGCACGAGCCGGCCTGAACGCAAGTCCTCAATGGCTGAAAAACCGGCCAGCAAACCTATGCCTGCTCCTTCTCGAATGGCGACTGCCATTGCGTCCATATCATTGACGCTGAAACTCGGGCCCTTGGGGGTAAATAGCGCATCCCCGGTCTTGCTCTTTAATTGCCATTCATCCCGCACATAATCGACGGTGCCCAACAGCAAACACTGATGATCGCTGAGATCTTCTGGCGTTACAGGGGCAGCGTGTTGCTCCAGATATGCTGGAGACGCCACTAGCACACAATGGCTGATGCCGATCTTTTGGCTGACATACGCTGAATCTGGCAGCGTTCGGGCAATCAGAATCGAGACGTCCAGCTGGTCTTCCAGGAGGTTAGGCATTCGCTGAGAAAGCATTAAGTCCACGGTGACATCGGGGAATTCCCGGCGGTAATCCAGCACGGCCGAAGTAACCAACTGCCGTGCTAGCCCCGGCACACAATGCACACGCAACGTCCCCCTGGGTTTCAGCGCGGCGTTGCTTGCTTCGGCTTCTGCATTTTCAAGGTCTGCCAGAATTTTGGTACAGCGCTCATAAAAGCGCCGGCCAGCGTCTGTCACCGAAAGGCGGCGGGTCGAGCGCTGTAACAGGCGGGCGTCGAGCACGTTTTCAAGCGCGGAAACCGCACGCGAGACATTGCCGACCGTAGAGTCCAGATGATTAGCCACCGCAGTAAAACTGCCCATCTCAACAACTTTGACGTACACGGACATGTTCGTAAGCTTATCCATCCAACTCTACCTGTCGATCTGATTGCAAACGTTCTTCACTGCAGAAGTCCCCACCCCAAAAAACAATCAAGCCTGGAGCGACGAGCCAGGTTGTCATTGCCGCATGACGTGGGCGGTATTTGCAGATGCTACACACTCCTGGCGGTGCTCGATATTACCTCCAGGCACAACAATGATTCCCTTCTGGTCGGCTAAATCAAACGGTTCGTACTCCATAGACTTGGTTGCACAGGGCGCCTGAACACGGCAACCCAGGCGCTGAGTCTTGTACGAACTTGTTGATAAACCAACCGAAGGGCAACCTCATGAACACGTCTTACGACCCGCTTTATCTCTTTATCGGTGGTGAATGGATCAGTGCCGAAGGCCGCGCGACCGCCGCTGTCGTCAACCCCGCAACCGCACGTGAGATCGGGCGTGTTCCACTCGCCACCGCAGGCGACCTCGATCACGCGCTCGAAGTGACTCAACAGAGCTTTGAACAATGGCGCCAGACCGTACCCGACAAGCGCGCAAAAATTCTCAAACGCGCTGCCGATCTCATCCTGGAACGGGCCCCACACATCGCCGAGCAAATGACGCTGGAAGAAGGCAAACCGCTTGCGGAAAGCCTGGATGAGGTCACGCGTGCGGCTGAGTACTTCGAGTGGTTTGCCGAAAGCGCGCGCCGTATCGATGGGCGTGTAGTCCCGGCCAATCGTCCCGGTGTGCTGCAAATGGTAAAACGCCAAGCCATCGGCCCGGTCGCTGCGTTCACGCCCTGGAATTTCCCGGCCATTACGCCCGCCCGCAAGCTCTCGGCAGCCTTGGCCGCAGGTTGCAGTGTCATCCTCAAGCCAGGGGAAGAAAGCCCCTCCACCGCGCTGGCCCTGGCGCGTGCTCTCGACGATGCAGGATTGCCTAAAGGCGTGTTGCAAGTGGTCTTTGGTGTGCCGGACCAAGTTTCCAGCCACCTGATCGCTTCTCCCATTATTCGCAAGGTGACCTTTACCGGTTCGGTTCCCATCGGTCGGCTGCTATCCGCTCGTGCTGCCGAGGGCGTCAAGCCCATCACCCTTGAACTGGGAGGACACGGGCCGGTGCTGGTATTCGATGACGCAGAAATCGAAAAAGCAGCCGTCGAAGGCGTTGCCAATCGGTTCCGCGGGACTGGCCAAGTCTGCATCTCGTCAACGCGCTTTCTGATTCAGCGTGGCGTCTATAAAACGTTTGTTGAGCACTTTGTGACGGCCACCCTCGCGTTGAACATTGGCGATGGCCTGACGCCCGGCACCCAGGTTGGGCCGCTCGCCAATCCACGGCAGTTGGCCAAGATGGAAGAGCTGGTGGCAGATGCGGTTGCCAAAGGCGCACGCGTGTTGGCCGGTGGTAAACGCCTGGAATGCAGCGGCTACTTTTTTGAGCCCACCGTGTTGGCGGACGTGCCTATGCATGCCCGAGTCATGCATGAAGAACCCTTCGGGCCTATCGCCGTGCTGATGCCATTCGATCACTTGGCTGATGGTTTGAAGGAGGCCAATCGTCTGCCTTACGGGCTTTCAGCCTACGCGTTCACGTCGAGTGCTCGAACGGCCATTGACGTCGCTGACGGGTTAGAGGCCGGGATGATCGGGATCAACCAATACCGCATCGTCGCCACAGAACTTCCCTTCGGCGGCATGAAAGAAAGCGGCCACGGTTCGGAAGGTGGCATTGAAGGCATCGAGCACTACCTCACCCACAAATTCATCAGCCAGGTTTAAGGAGACAGCATCATGTCCAATCTCAACTTCAGCAGTCCTCGTGAAGCGGCCCGGGCGTTTACCCCAAAGCTGTCGCAATTCGTTGATTCGACGCTGTATCCGCAGATCTGGAGCGATCCGGCATTGTCCCCACGCGACCGCAGCCTGATCACAGTGGCCGCATTGATTGCCGGTGGTCACTCTGAAGAGTTGCCCGCGCATCTGCGACGGGCGCTGAGCAACGGGGTGACCCATGACGAAATCGCCGCCGCGATCACTCACCTGGCGTTCTACGTAGGCTTTCCAGGCGCCATTACCGCCTCTGCTATCGCTAATGCCACGTTTACCGAACCGGAGAAAAACTGATCATGAAAGCCATCAGCATCAGAGCATTCGGCGCGGCGGACGTACTTGAACTGGCAGATGCTCCCAATCCACAACTGCGCCCAACCGACTTGCTGGTACGTGTCTATGCCGCTGGCGTGAACCGTGCGGACCTGACACATCGAACGGGTGGCTACGGCCATCCGAATTTCGGTGACTCGCTGATCATCGGGCTGGAGATCGCCGGTGAGGTGATTGGCAAAGGTGATTTGGTCGCGGGTTTCGAGGTTGGAGATCGAGTGATGGGGGTCGTCGGAGGTGGGGCCTATGCCGAGCTTGCGCGTATCGATTACCGCATGGCCATGCATATCCCTGCGCAGCTGGACTATGTGCATGCCGCGGCTATTCCCGAGGTCTTCGTCACGGCCCATGAAGCGATGATGCACCTGGCTCGGCTCAAGTCCGGCGACTCGGTATTGATCCACGCCGCCGCAGGCGGTGTGGGATCTGCCGCCGTTCAACTGGCCTACGCCACCGGGGCGACGGTGTATGCGACAACCGAGGGCAGCAAGCTGGCGCGTGTCGAGCATTTAGGCGCGGATATTGCCATTGATTACAAGACGCAGGATTTTGCTGAAGTCATCGCAGCCAAAACCAATGGTCGAGGCGTTGATGTCGTCATCGATTTCATTGGCGAGCCCTACTTTGCACGCAACATCGCTTCTCTCGCTCATGGCGGCCGACTTGTTCAGGTCGGTATCCTGGGCGGAGGCGGTAAGGTGAGCGTAGAACTGGAACACATTCTTTACCGTCACTTGCAAATCATCGGTACAGTCATGAAGTCGCGTACACAGCCGGAGAAGCACGACATGATCAAGCGCTTTCGCGAGTATTGGCTTGATCGCTTCGATGGCGCTGGAAGTTTGGAGCCGGTCGTCGACAGTACTTTCCCGCTGTCACGCGCGGCCGATGCCCATCGCCGAATGGAGTCGTCTGAAAACGTTGGAAAAATCATCCTGACGATGCAGCCTGCGGACTTGGTTTAAGTGCGAGGGCCAAAGGGGGTGGCATAGAGGCTTCGTTGGCACAAATTTGCGGGCACCGTCACCCTTGATGCTGGCGTTTTGAAGGGGATTTGGCCGGATTACAGGTAATCCATCTGCTGATTCCAAATCACTGAGTTTTTTACAAAAAAAGAGCTGCCAATGGGCAGCTCCTTTGTACCGTTAAAATCAATCCCAGCTCAACGCACCGCCAGTCTGGTACTCGATCACACGGGTCTCAAAGAAATTCTTCTCTTTCTTCAAGTCCATGATCTCGCTCATCCATGGGAACGGATTCGTTGTCCCTGGATACTCTTCCTTCAAACCGATCTGCGACAGACGACGGTTAGCGATGAACTTGAGGTAGTCCTCCATCATCGCCGCGTTCATGCCAAGTACACCGCGTGGCATGGTGTCGCGCGCGTATTCGATCTCCAGCTGGGTCCCTTGCAGGATCATCTGGGTCGCTTCTTCCTTCATCTCGGCGTCCCACAGGTGTGGGTTTTCGATTTTGATCTGGTTGATCACGTCGATGCCGAAGTTCAGGTGCATCGACTCGTCGCGCAGGATGTACTGGAACTGCTCGGCCACGCCGGTCATTTTGTTGCGGCGGCCCATGGAGAGGATCTGGGTGAAGCCGCAATAGAAGAAGATGCCTTCCAATACGCAGTAGTAGGCCACCAGGTTGCGCAGCAGTTCTTTGTCGGTGTCGACGGTGCCGGTTTCGAATTTCGGGTCGGAGATGGAGCGCGTGTATTTCAGGCCCCAGGCGGCTTTTTTCGCGACCGATGGGATCTCGTGGTACATGTTGAAGATTTCGCCTTCATCCATGGCCAGCGATTCGATGCAGTACTGGTAGGCGTGGGTGTGGATCGCCTCTTCGAAGGCCTGGCGCAGGATGTACTGGCGGCACTCCGGGTTGGTGATCAGGCGGTACACGGCCAGGACCAGGTTGTTGGCGACCAGCGAGTCGGCGGTGGAGAAGAAGCCGAGGTTGCGCATGACGATGCGGCGTTCGTCGTCGGTCAGGCCTTCGGGGTTTTTCCACAGCGCGATGTCGGCGGTCATGTTGACCTCTTGCGGCATCCAGTGGTTGGCGCAGCCGTCGAGGTATTTCTGCCAGGCCCAGTCGTACTTGAAGGGCACGAGCTGGTTGAGGTCGGCGCGGCAGTTGATCATGCGCTTTTCGTCGACAGCGACGCGGGCGGAGGCGCCTTCGAGCTCGGCGAGGCCTTCGGCGATGTCGAGTTTGTCGAGGGCAGCCTTGGCGCGGATGATCGCGGCGGAGTCGTTGGCGGTGACGGCGCGGGCTTCGATGGCGGCAGCGGCGCCGGCACCGTCGAGGCGGTCCATGTTGGCTTCGGTGGCGTGGCCGGCGTTGGCGCCTTTGACGGCGACTTCGCCGTCTTCTTCTTTGTCGAATTCGTCCCAGCTCAGCATGACGTGTCGTCTCCTGCGTGAGGGCTCGAAGGTGCCCGTGTGAAACCGGATGGTTGGGGGTTCACACGGCCCTCGGGCCGCGGTGGATCTTAAGGAATCGTTTGTTGCAACAGCTAGCGCAGGCATTAAACGCAATGGGGTGAACGGGTGCTCTGCGTGAGGCTTGAGGGGCGGAGCGATAGATGCATGCTCCTGCGGAGGCCTCAGGTCGGCTCTTCATCCCAGTGTAAAGGGATATTGCAGGCCCGATTTACCCGCGCATTATAGGGAAAAAAACGGCTTTGTGTTGTGGCAGATGCGCTCGGATTGCTGACAAAACGCCTGGTATTCGAGCCAGAGCGAGGGTTTACAGGGGGTTGGTGCCGGAGGATTTTTTGACGGACGGTGGGCTATTTATTGCAGGGGCTGGCGAGGTTTTTTGAGCGGGGGAGCGGGAGGCGGGTTTTTGGCCGCAAGAACAATTTCTTGCGGCGAATAAGATCACGGTCAATGTGAACTAACGAAGTTCTTATCCGTTAGAGCAACCGTTACCCATCACATGGTAGTTAAGAATGTGGCGCTGACCTTTGGAGTCTTCATATTCCATTTTTACCGGTACGACTTCGCATACATCTGGAATGGTGCTCATGGAGACTACTTTGGCGACGTCCAGGTGAGTGCTGTAGGTGTAGTCTTCAACAATCGGGGCGTTCTGGCCGGCTACGTCAGTCGGGGCTTCCTCGGCCAGGGCGGCGGTGGCGCACAAGCTGCTGAGGGCCATAACTAATAAAGCTTTCATTTCTCTTTTTACCTTCTTCAGTGCGAAAGGGGGCACGGGGCCCTTTGGAGGCCTCGTGTGTAACTTAGGGGTGTTTACTTCCGATTAACGTGCCTTCGTGGGGGCTGTTACGTTGTTAATCTGGTTGCCTTGTTGGCGAAGTCGATTTTAGGCCTGCGGGTTATATTCATATACCCGTGCTTTTGATAAACACTATTGGTGGTTTTTGTAACAATCCCCCGGCGCAGGTTTTTTTACGTGTCCGCCAAGCGCCGCAGGCTACGGGCCAGAGGGGGGAAGGAGATAGCAGGGCAATTTGTAGGGTCTTGTTACTACCATCGTCGAATGGTTCTATAGGCTGACCCCGGCTACAACTGGGGTCATACAAAAACAACTATTTCACCGAGGTAAGAAAGATGAGTGCGGCTTCCCTGTACCCCGTTCGCCCCGAAACAGTAGCCAACACGCTGACTGACGAGGCGACCTACAAGGCCATGTACCAGCAGTCGGTGGTCAACCCCGATGGTTTCTGGCGTGAGCAAGCCAAGCGTCTTGACTGGATCAAGCCTTTCACCACGGTGAAGCAGACCTCATTCGACGATCACCATGTCGACATCAAGTGGTTTGCCGACGGCACCTTGAACGTTTCCTACAACTGCCTGGACCGTCACCTCGCCGAGCGCGGCGACCAGGCGGCGATCATCTGGGAGGGCGATGACCCTGCCGACAGCCGCACCATCACCTACCGCGAGTTGCACGAACAAGTCTGCAAGTTTGCCAACGCCCTGCGTGGCCAGGACATACACCGCGGCGACGTGGTGACTATTTATATGCCGATGATCCCCGAAGCTGCGGTCGCCATGCTGGCCTGTGCCCGCATCGGTGCGATCCACTCGGTGGTGTTTGGCGGCTTCTCGCCGGAGGCCTTGGCCGGTCGCATCATCGACTGTAAGTCGAAAGTGGTGATCACCGCCGACGAAGGTGTGCGCGCCGGTAAGAAGATTCCGTTGAAGGCCAACGTCGACGACGCTCTGACCAACCCGGAAACCAACAGCGTCCAGAAAGTCATCGTGTGCAAGCGCACCAGTGGCAGCATCAAGTGGAACCAGCATCGTGACATCTGGTACGAAGACCTGATGAAGGTGGCGGGCACCGTGTGCGCGCCGAAAGAGATGGGCGCCGAAGAAGCGCTGTTCATCCTTTATACCTCCGGCTCCACCGGCAAGCCTAAAGGCGTGCAGCACACCACTGGCGGCTACTTGTTGTATGCGGCCCTGACCCATGAGCGCGTGTTCGACTACCGCCCGGGCGAAATCTTCTGGTGTACCGCCGACGTCGGCTGGATCACCGGCCACACCTATATCGTCTACGGGCCACTGGCCAATGGCGCGACCACGCTGATGTTCGAAGGCGTGCCTAACTACCCGGACATCACTCGGGTGGGCAAGATCGTCGACAAGCACAAGGTCAATGTTCTCTACACCGCGCCGACGGCGATCCGCGCGATGATGGCTTCCGGCACCGCCGCCTGCGAAGGCGTTGATGGCAGCAGCTTGCGCCTACTGGGTTCGGTGGGTGAGCCGATCAACCCTGAAGCGTGGGACTGGTACTACAAGAACGTCGGCCAATCCCGTTGCCCGATCGTCGATACCTGGTGGCAGACCGAGACCGGCGCCACCCTGATGAGCCCGCTGCCGGGTGCCCATGCGCTCAAGCCAGGTTCGGCGGCACGGCCGTTCTTCGGCGTGGTGCCGGCCTTGGTGGATAACCTGGGCAACATCATCGAAGGCCCTGCCGAAGGCAACCTGGTGATCCTCGATTCGTGGCCAGGCCAGGCCCGTACCCTGTACGGCGACCATGACCGTTTCGTCGATACCTACTTCAAGACCTTCCGGGGCATGTACTTCACCGGTGACGGCGCCCGTCGCGATGAAGATGGCTACTGGTGGATCACCGGCCGTGTGGATGACGTGTTGAACGTGTCCGGCCACCGTATGGGGACCGCCGAGATCGAAAGCGCCATGGTCGCCCACCCGAAAGTCGCCGAAGCGGCGGTGGTGGGTGTGCCGCACGACATCAAAGGCCAGGGCATCTATGTGTATGTCACCCTGAAAAATGGTGAAGAGCCGACCGAAGCGCTGCGCCTGGAACTGAAGAACTGGGTGCGCAAGGAAATCGGGCCGATCGCTTCGCCGGACGTGATCCAGTGGGCACCGGGCTTGCCGAAGACGCGGTCGGGCAAAATCATGCGACGTATCCTGCGCAAGATTGCCACGGCTGAGTACGATGGCTTGGGCGATATCTCCACCCTGGCCGACCCAAGTGTGGTGGCGCATTTGATTGAGACCCACAAGACCATGAACGTCGCGTAAGACGGGTAGGTGGGACAGAGCCCCATTCGGCGTGAGCCGGGTGGGGCTTTTTTGTGGTCTCTCAAAACCACTGAAGATCCCATGTTTGTGGTCTCTCAAAGCCACTGAAGATCCCATGTTTGTGGTCTCTCAAAGCCACTGAAGATCCCATGTGGGAGGGGGCTTGCCCCCGATGGCGGTGGATCAGTCACTGATCAGTTGGCTGAAGACCGCCATCGGGGGCAAGTCGAATCGTCGCACCGCCCCTCCCACATGGATCTGCATAACCCCAGGCCAATAAATATCGACTTCTTCGTCAGGACGTTTCTGAATGTTACCGAGCGGCGCAAATGTGTAACCCTTCGCCCGAACATGAGGCAAAGTGCTACGGGTTTGCACCGAAAAGCCGCGTTTTAGACAGCTCCCAGTATTAGATTAAACGCCAGACTTGCCGTGCTAGAAGGGTTTGCGAATAATAGGCCCGCTATTTGCAGTATCAACAGGTTTAATATCTTTTGTCTCTGCATAAAAAACAGGGACTGTCAATGTGCTGGAACCGCTTTCTCGGTGCTTCTGTAAATTGTTGTCGCATTGAGGAAATATCGGCTTCCGGCCTGTCGTTAGAATGCCGATCACTCGCTCGTCGTCGCCGCTGTTGAATCGGCGTAGGACGCAGCACCGCTATTCGGTTTCACTCAGTCGCATCGTGGGCCATGGCTCATACTGCTGTTTTGCCCTATACCGATGGAGTCCCAAGATGAAGAAACTCGTGCTGTTGGGCGCCCTGGCGCTGTCCGTGCTGTCCATGCAGGCTTTCGCTGAAGGCAAGCCTCTGAAAATTGGTATCGAAGCGGCATACCCTCCGTTTGCCTCGAAGGCGCCGGATGGCAACATCGTCGGTTTTGACTACGACATCGGCAACGCTCTGTGCGAAGAGATGAAGGTCAAGTGTACTTGGGTCGAGCAAGAGTTCGACGGCCTGATCCCCGCGCTGAAAGTGCGCAAGATCGACGCGATCCTGTCGTCCATGTCCATCACCGACGACCGCAAGAAGTCCGTGGACTTCACCAACCGCTACTACCTGACCCCGGCGCGCCTGGTGTTGAAGGAAGGCACGACCGTCAGCGACAGCCTGGATGAGTTGAAAGGCAAGAAGATCGGCGTGCAGCGCGGTTCGATCCACGACCGTTTCGCCAAGGAAGTACTGGCGCCTAAAGGTGCCACGGTTGTTCCTTACAGCTCGCAGAACGAAATCTACCTGGACGTGGAAGCCGGTCGCCTCGACGGCACCGTGGCTGACGCCACCCTGTTGCAGGAAGGTTTCCTCGATACGGCTGCGGGTAAAGGCTACGCGTTCACCGGCCCAGCCTTTACCGATAGCAAATACTTCGGCGATGGCATCGGTATCGCGGTACGTAAAGGCGACAAGGAAAACCTGGACCGCATCAACGCTGCGATCGCTGCGATTCGTGCCAACGGCAAGTACAAGGCTATCCAGGACAAGTACTTCAACTTCGATATTTACGGCCCAGACGCCAAGTAAATCGTCGCAGCGGTCTGTCCAGAATGGCGCAAGCAACAGAATTCCTGAGGTTTGCGCCATTTTTTCATCCCCCTTTTCGAGGACCTGAATCATGTTGAAAGGCTACGGGGCCGTCATCCTCGATGGCGCATGGTTGACGCTTCAGCTCGCCTTGTCGTCCATGGCCTTGGCCATCGTTCTGGGTCTGATCGGGGTCGCGTTACGCCTGTCGCCGGTGCGCTGGTTGGCCTGGCTGGGTGACTTGTACTCCACGGTGATCCGTGGGATTCCCGACCTGGTGCTGATCCTGCTGATTTTCTACGGCGGTCAGGACCTGCTCAACCGCGTCGCGCCGATGCTCGGCTATGACGACTATATCGACTTGAACCCCTTGGCCGCCGGTATCGGCACCCTGGGTTTCATCTTTGGCGCCTACCTGTCGGAAACCTTCCGCGGCGCCTTCATGGCCATCCCCAAGGGCCAGGCCGAAGCCGGCCTGGCGTATGGCATGAGCCCTTTCCAGGTGTTTTTCCGGGTGATGGTGCCGCAGATGATCCGGCTGGCGATCCCCGGGTTTACCAACAACTGGCTGGTCCTGACCAAGGCCACCGCGCTGATTTCGGTGGTGGGCCTGCAAGACATGATGTTCAAGGCCAAGCAGGCGGCGGATGCCACCCGCGAGCCTTTTACCTTCTTCCTCGCAGTGGCGGCGATGTACCTGGTGATCACCAGCGTATCGTTGCTGGCCTTGCGTCATCTTGAGAAGCGCTACTCGGTAGGCGTAAGGGCGGCTGATCTATGATCTTCGACTACAACGTCATCTGGGACGCCATGCCGCTGTACCTCGGCGGCTTGCTGACCACCCTGAAACTGCTCGCCATTTCGCTGTTCTTCGGCCTGCTCGCCGCCTTGCCCCTGGGCTTGATGCGGGTGTCCAAGCAGCCGATCGTCAACGGCGCGGCCTGGCTCTACACCTATGTGATCCGCGGCACACCGATGCTGGTGCAGCTGTTCTTGATCTACTACGGCCTAGCCCAGTTCCAGGCGGTGCGCGAGAGCTTCCTGTGGCCGCTGTTGTCCAGCGCCACGTTCTGCGCGTGCCTGGCCTTTGCGATCAACACCAGTGCCTACACCGCCGAAATCATCGCCGGGAGCCTCAAGGCCACCCCCAACGGCGAGATCGAAGCGGCCAAGGCCATGGGCATGTCGCGCTACAAGCTGTACCGCCGCATCCTGCTGCCATCGGCCCTGCGCCGGGCGCTGCCGCAGTACAGCAACGAAGTGATCATGATGCTGCAGACCACCAGCCTGGCATCCATCGTCACCCTGATCGACATCACCGGCGCCGCGCGCACGGTGAACGCACAGTTCTACCTGCCGTTCGAAGCGTATATCACCGCCGGCGCGTTCTACCTGTGCCTGACCTTCATCCTGGTGCGCCTGTTCAAGTTGGCCGAGCGCCGCTGGCTGAGCTACCTGGCTCCACGGAAGCACTGATATGGAACGTATCGATCACCTGTTGCCCTGGGGCCACCTGGGTTGCGAGCGCCAACTGAGCGTGTTCCGTTTCGGCAGCGGCGAGCGCAAGGCCTACATCCAGGCCAGCCTGCACGCCGATGAACTGCCGGGGATGCGTGCCGCGTGGGAGCTGAAAAAGCGCCTGACCGAACTGGAACAGCAAGGCGCGCTCAACGGCGTGATCGAGTTGGTGCCGGTGGCCAACCCGATGGGCCTGGGCCAGCTGTTGCAAGGCAGCCATCAAGGGCGTTTCGAGATTGGCAGCGGCAAGAATTTCAACCGCGATTTCGTCGAGTTGAGCGAGCCGCTGATCGCACAACTGCACGGCAAGCTCGGCGATGATCCCCATGCCAACGTGCGCGTGATCCGCCAGGCGATGCACGATACGCTCGACGCGCTGCCCGCGCCGGCCAGCCAGTTGCAAGGCATGCAGCGGGTGCTGCTGAGCCACGCCTGCAGCGCAGACATCGTCCTCGACCTGCATTGCGACGCCGAAGCCGCGCTGCACATGTACGCGCTGCCCCAGCATTGGCCGCAGTGGCGGTCGCTGTCGGCGCATTTGAATGTGAAAGTCGGGCTGCTGGCGGAAGACTCCGGCGGCAGCTCGTTCGATGAAGCCTGCTCGCTGCCCTGGCTGCGTGTGTCGCGGGCGTTCCCCGAGGCGCAGATTCCGCTGGCGTGCCTGGCGACCACCCTGGAACTGGGCGGCCAGGCCGATACCGGCCGCGACGAAGCGATCTTCCACGCCGAAGGCATCCTCGCGTTCCTCGCCGAGCAGGGCCTGATTAAAGGTGAGTGGCCGGCGCCACGTCACGAACCCTGCGAAGGCGTGCCCTTCGAAGGCACCGAATTGCTGTTTGCACCCCACGCTGGCGTGATCAGTTACCTGCGTAAAGCCGGTGACTGGGTGGACGCCGGCGAGCCGGTTTTTGAAGTGATCGACCCTCTGGAAGACCGCGTGAGCATCATCTGCGCCGGCACTTCTGGGGTGCTGTTTGCCGTTGAACGGCTACGTTATGCCCAAGCGGGTTTCTGGCTGGCCAAGGTGGCGGGGCGCGAAGCGCTGCGTCACGGGCGCTTGCTCAACGACTGACCACCTGTTTTTGTGAGAACCGACCGCATGTACAAGCTTGAAGTCCAAGACCTGCATAAACGCTATGGCAGTCATGAAGTGCTCAAAGGCGTGTCCCTGGCCGCCGCGGCCGGTGATGTGATCAGCATCATCGGTTCCAGCGGTTCGGGCAAAAGTACCTTTTTGCGCTGCGTCAACCTGCTGGAGCAGCCCCACGCCGGCAAGATCCTGCTCAATAACGAAGAGCTGAAACTGGTGGCCGGCAAAGACGGCGCCCTGCGGGCCGCCGACCCGAAACAGCTGCAACGCATGCGTTCGCGCCTGTCCATGGTGTTCCAGCATTTCAACCTGTGGTCGCACATGACCGCGCTGGAAAACGTGATGGAAGCCCCGGTGCATGTGCTGGGCATGTCGAAAAAGGACGCGCGGGAAAAGGCCGAGCACTACCTGGCCAAAGTCGGCGTGGGCCATCGTAAGGATGCGTTCCCCGGCCATATGTCCGGTGGCGAGCAACAGCGCGTGGCGATTGCCCGTGCGCTGGCGATGGAGCCGGAGGTGATGCTGTTCGACGAACCCACCTCGGCGCTGGACCCGGAGTTGGTCGGCGAAGTGTTGAAAGTCATGCAGGACCTGGCCCAGGAAGGCCGCACCATGGTGGTGGTGACCCACGAAATGGGCTTTGCCCGTGAAGTGTCCAACCAGTTGGTATTCCTGCACAAAGGCATCGTCGAAGAACGCGGCAACCCGCGTGAAGTGCTGGTCAATCCCCAGTCCGAGCGGCTTCAGCAGTTCCTCTCCGGCAGCTTGAAGTAGCCACTCCTTTTATGTGGGAGGGGGGCTTGCCCCCGATAGCAGTCTGTCAGTTGATACATCTGGTGACTGATACACCGCTATCGGGGGCAAGTCGAATCGTCGCACCGCCCCTCCCACATTGGATGTTCATCGTTTTTGAGATTTGTGTTCGTTTACGGGCTAGCATTGGCCCACGGCTTCTTTCACTGTTTTTGCTTCGGATAGCCCTCCATGACTGCCCATCGAATTGGTTTCCTGATTTGGCCCAGCACAAAAGCACTGACGCTTGCGCTGGCTGAGGAGGCCTTGCGCGTTGCTCAGCGGGTGCATCCGGAGGTGGTTTATGAGCTGTCGTTTCTGCAGGCCGAACCGCAGACCGATGGCGCCTGGCAACTGCCCGGCGGGCCGTGGGCCGGCAAACTCGAAGGCTTCCAGAAACTGTTCCTGCTGGCCGACGAACCGCCCACCGCGATCGCTTCGCAGCTCAGCACCGCGCTCAAGCAACTGGTGCGCGCCGGGTGTGTGATCGGCGGCTTGTCGGCCGGTGTCTACCCGCTGGCTCATCTCGGTCTGCTCGACGGCTACCGTGCCGCCGTGCATTGGCGCTGGCAGGACGATTTCGCCGAGCGCTTCCCCAAGGTCATCGCCACCAGCCATCTGTTCGACTGGGACCGCGATCGCCTGACCGCCTGTGGCGGCATGTCGGTACTCGACCTGTTGCTGGCGGTGCTGGCCCGTGATCACGGCGCCGAGCTGGCCGGTGCGGTGTCCGAGGAACTGGTGGTGGAACGCATCCGCGAAGGCGGCGAGCGCCAGCGCATCCCTCTGCAAAACCGCCTGGGCTCGAGCCATCCGAAGCTGACCCAGGCGGTGCTGTTGATGGAGGCCAACATTGAGGAACCGCTGACCACCGACGAAATCGCCCAGCATGTCTGCGTGTCGCGACGACAACTGGAACGCATCTTCAAGCAATACCTCAATCGCGTCCCCAGCCAGTATTACCTGGAACTGCGCCTGAACAAGGCCCGCCAGATGCTGATGCAAACCAGCAAGTCGATCATCCAGATCGGCCTGTCCTGCGGCTTCTCCTCGGGGCCGCACTTCTCCAGCGCCTACCGCAATTTCTTCGGCGCCACCCCCCGCGAAGACCGCAACCAGCGACGCAGCAGCAGCCCGTTCGAGTTGTCGTCGGTGCCGTCCGAACGCGGTTGATCTCACCCGCGCGATCCCTGCGGTAGATAGATAGCCGACCGCCGGCCAAGTTACGCCTATCCTGCTCGACCACCTGCCGCTGTGCCCCGGTAGCGTTTAAACTGCGCCATTGCGATGCTATTTGTCGCATTGGCGTAAACCCGCCAAAATCGCGGGTTGGCGCTATAAGAAGTTGTCGCTTGGCGGCAAGGCCGCGCTGAAAACTGTCCTTACAATCCCTGCATCGCCCGCCAGTTCCAGGCAGGCGTTCCTCTTCAGGAGACTCCGATGTCCGTTGAGCAAGCCCCGGTGCAACGTGCCGATTTCGACCAGGTCATGGTGCCCAATTACGCACCTGCCGCATTCATTCCCGTGCGCGGCGCAGGTTCGCGCGTGTGGGACCAGGCGGGTCGCGAGCTGATCGACTTTGCCGGCGGCATCGCGGTCAATGTTTTGGGCCATGCCCACCCGGCGCTGGTCGGTGCGTTGACCGAACAGGCCCACAAGCTGTGGCACGTCTCCAACGTCTTCACCAATGAGCCGGCCCTGCGCCTGGCCCACAAGTTGATCGACGCCACTTTTGCCGAGCGTGTGTTCTTCTGCAACTCCGGCGCCGAAGCCAACGAGGCTGCGTTCAAGCTGGCCCGTCGCGTGGCGTTCGACCGCTTCGGCAGCGAGAAATACGAGATCATCGCCGCCCTCAACAGCTTCCACGGCCGCACCCTGTTCACCGTCAACGTCGGTGGCCAGTCGAAGTACTCCGACGGCTTCGGGCCGAAGATCACCGGTATCACCCATGTGCCGTTCAATGACCTGGCCGCGCTGAAAGCTGCCGTGTCGGACAAGACCTGCGCCGTGGTGCTGGAACCGGTGCAAGGCGAGGGCGGCGTGCTGCCGGCCGAGCTGGCCTACCTGCAAGGCGCCCGCGAACTGTGCGACGCCCACGACGCGCTGCTGGTGTTCGACGAAGTGCAGACCGGCATGGGCCGCAGCGGCCACCTGTTCGCCTACCAGCACTACGGTGTGGTGCCGGACATTCTCACCAGCGCCAAGAGCCTGGGCGGCGGTTTCCCGATTGCCGCGATGCTCACCACGGAAGCCTTGGCCAAGCACTTGGTGGTCGGCACCCACGGCACCACCTACGGCGGCAACCCGCTGGCGTGTGCGGTGGCGGGGGCGGTGATCGATGTGATCAACACGCCTGAAGTGCTGGCCGGCGTCAACGCCAAGCACGACCTGTTCAAGGCCCGCCTGGAACAGATCGGCAAACAATACGGGATCTTCAGCGAAGTGCGCGGCCTCGGCCTGCTGCTCGGTTGCGTGTTGAGCGACGCCTGGAAAGGCAAGGCCAAGGACGTGTTCAACGCGGCCGAGAAAGAAAACCTGATGATCCTGCAAGCCGGCCCCGACGTGGTGCGTTTCGCGCCGAGCCTGGTGGTGGAGGATGCGGACATCAATGAAGGTCTGGATCGCTTCGAACGTGCCGTTAAAACACTGACCCAAGCCTGATACACATTTATCTGTCGGACTGGGTCAAATGTGGGAGGGGGCTTGCCCCCGATAGCAGTCTGTCAGTTGATACATCTGGTGACTGATACACCGCTATCGGGGGCAAGTCGAATCGTCGCACCGCCCCTCCCACATTGGATATGTGTTGTTCCTGACCTGTCCGGTACTTTTTCCTATGAGTTTTTCGAGTTAAGGAGTGACACCATGCTGGTGATGCGCCCCGCGCAAATGGCTGATCTGGGCGAGGTGCAGCGTCTGGCTGCGGACAGCCCGATTGGTGTCACCTCCTTGCCGGACGATGTGGAGCGCCTGAGCGACAAGATCGCCGCCAGCGAAGCGTCCTTCGCTGCCGAGGTCAGTTTCAACGGTGAAGAAAGCTATTTCTTCGTGCTCGAAGACACCGAGACCGGCAAGCTCGTCGGCTGTTCGGCCATCGTCGCCTCGGCCGGCTACTCGGAGCCGTTCTACAGCTTCCGTAACGAGACCTTCGTCCACGCCTCCCGCGAGCTGAAGATCCACAACAAGATCCACGTGCTTTCCCAGTGCCACGACCTCACCGGCAACAGCCTGCTCACCAGCTTCTACGTGGTGCCGGAGCTGGTCGGTTCGCCGTGGTCGGAACTCAATTCCCGCGGCCGCCTGTTGTTCGTCGCCAGCCATCCCGAGCGCTTCGCCGACTCGGTGGTGACCGAGATTGTCGGCTACAGCGACGAGAACGGTGATTCGCCGTTCTGGGACGCCATCGGACGCAACTTCTTCGACCTCAACTACGCCGCCGCCGAGCGCCTGTGCGGGCTGAAAAGCCGCACGTTCCTCGCCGAGCTGATGCCGCACTACCCGATCTACGTGCCGCTGCTGCCGGACGAAGCCCAGGAAGCCATGGGCCAGGTGCATCCGCGTGCGCAGATCACCTTCGACATCCTCATGCGCGAAGGCTTCGAGACCGATCACTACATCGACATCTTCGATGGCGGCCCGACGCTGCACGCGCGGGTCTCGGGCATTCGCTCGATCGCCCAGAGCCGCGTGGTGCCGGTGAAGATCGGCGAGAGGGTCAAGGGTGTCGGCCGCCAGTACCTGGTGAGCAACGCGCAGTTGCAGGATTACCGCGCGGTGCTGCTGGAGCTGGACTACGCGCCCGGCAAACCGGTGACCCTGGACCTGGAAGCGGCCGAAGCCCTGGGCGTCGGCGAAGGCGCCAGCGTGCGTTTGGTTGCGGTTTAACGCAGAGTTTTGCGGGTGGCCTGAACGGGCGGCCCGCCTGAGGAGATAGCATGATCGTTCGTCCCGTACGCAGCAGCGATTTACCGGCCCTGATTGATCTGGCGCGCAGCACCGGCACCGGCCTGACCACCTTGCCGGCCAACGAAGAGCGCCTGACCCACCGGGTCGGCTGGGCCGAAAAAACCTTCCGCGGCGAAGCCGGGCGCGGGGATGCCGACTACCTGTTCGTGCTGGAAAACGACGAAGGCCGCGTGGTGGGGATTTCCGCCATCGCCGGCGCCGTCGGCCTGCGCGAGCCCTGGTACAACTTCCGGGTCGGCCTGACCGTCAGCGCCTCCCAGGAGCTGAATATCTACCGTGAGATCCCGACGCTGTTCCTGGCCAACGACCTCACCGGCAACTCCGAACTGTGTTCGTTGTTCCTGCACGCCGATTACCGCAACGGCCTCAACGGCCGCATGCTGGCCAAGGCGCGCCTGCTGTTTATCGCGGAGTTCCCGCAGTTGTTCGGCAACAAGATCATCGCCGAGATGCGCGGCGTGTCCAATGAAGCCGGGCGTTCGCCGTTCTGGGAAAGCCTGGGCCGACACTTCTTCAAGATGGAATTCAGCCAGGCCGACTACCTCACCGGCGTGGGCAACAAAGCCTTTATCGCCGAGTTGATGCCGAAATTTCCGCTGTACAGCTGCTTCCTGTCCGAGGATGCGCGCAACGTGATCGGCAAGGTTCACCCGGATACCGAGCCGGCGCTGAGCATGCTCAAGAGCGAAGGGTTCAGCTACCAGGGCTATGTCGACATTTTCGACGCCGGCCCGGCCGTGGAATGTGAGACCAGCAAGATCCGTGCGGTGCGCGACAGCCAGTCGCTGGTGTTGGCCATCGGCACGCCAGGCGACGACGCCACGCCGTTCCTGATCCATAACCGCAAGCGCGAAGAGTGCCGCATCACCGCCGCACCGGCCCGCCTGGCGGCAGGCACGCTGGTGGTCGATCCGTTGACCGCCAAGCGCCTGCAGCTGGTGGTGGGCGATCAAGTGCGTGCCGTACCGTTGTCTGCTGCTCGGGAGTCGAAATAATGAATTCGCTGTATATCGCAGGTAGCTGGCTGGCTGGCCAGGGTGAGCTGTTCGAATCGCGCAACCCGGTGACCCAGCACGTGCTGTGGGCCGGCAATGGCGCCAGCGCCGAACAGGTCGAATCCGCCGTGCAGGCGGCGCGCCAGGCGTTTCCGGCGTGGGCCCGGCGCTCGTTGGAGGAGCGCATCGGCGTGCTCGAAGCCTTCGCCAATACCTTGAAAAGCCGCGCCGATGAAATCGCCCGCTGCATCGGTGAAGAAACCGGCAAGCCCCTGTGGGAATCGGCCACCGAAGTCACCAGCATGGCCAACAAGATCGCGATCTCGGTGCAAAGCTACCGCGAGCGTACCGGCGAGAAGAGCGGCCCGCTGGGCGACGCCACCGCCGTGCTGCGCCACAAGCCTCACGGCGTGGTGGCGGTGTTTGGCCCTTACAACTTCCCCGGCCACCTGCCCAATGGGCATATCGTCCCGGCGTTGCTGGCGGGCAATACCGTGCTGTTCAAACCCAGCGAGTTGACCCCGAAAGTCGCCGAGCTGACCGTGCAATGCTGGATCGAAGCCGGCCTGCCGGCGGGCGTGTTGAACCTGCTGCAAGGTGCGCGGGAAACCGGGATCGCCCTGGCGGCCAACCCGGGTATCGACGGGTTGTTCTTCACCGGCTCCAGCCGCACCGGCAACCACCTGCACCAGCAGTTCTCCGGGCGCCCGGACAAGATCCTGGCCCTGGAAATGGGCGGTAACAACCCGCTGGTGGTGGATCAAGTGGCCGACGTGGATGCGGCGGTCTACACCATCATCCAATCGGCGTTTATCTCGGCCGGCCAACGTTGCACCTGTGCCCGTCGCTTGCTTGTGCCCGAAGGCGCCTGGGGCGATGCGCTGCTGGCGCGGCTGGTGGCGGTCAGCGCGACGATTGCGGTTGGTGCGTTCGACCAGCAACCGGCGCCGTTCATGGGCTCGGTGATTTCCCTGGCGGCGGCGAAAGCCTTGATGGACGCCCAGGAACTGCTGTTGGCCAACGGCGCCGTGGCGCTGCTGGAAATGACCCAGCCGCAGGCTCAGGCCGCGTTGTTGACCCCGGGCATCATTGACGTGACCGAAGTGAGCGAGCGCGCCGATGAAGAGCTGTTCGGCCCGCTGTTGCAGGTGATCCGCTACGCTGATTTCGCCGCGGCGATTGCCGAGGCCAACAACACCCAGTACGGCCTGGCCGCCGGTTTGTTGTCGGACTCCGAAGCGCGCTACCAGCAATTCTGGCTGGAAAGCCGCGCCGGGATCGTCAACTGGAACAAACAACTGACCGGCGCCGCCAGTACCGCGCCGTTCGGTGGTGTCGGGGCTTCGGGCAACCATCGCGCCAGCGCCTATTACGCAGCGGATTATTGCGCGTACCCGGTGGCGTCCCTGGAGACCCCAAGCCTGGTACTGCCAGCCACACTCACCCCCGGCATTACACTGATCTAAAGGTGGGAGGGGGCTTGCTCCCGATAGCGGTGGATCAGTCACCTGATTCATCAACTGGCAGACTGCTATCGGGGGCAAGCCCCCTCCCACATTAGGTCGGTGGTGTATTCAAGTCATTAGATGCCTATAAAAACAGATGTTCGTGGAGCCTCGCCGATGAAATCCTATGAAGTCAATTTTGACGGTCTAGTGGGGCCGACCCATAACTACGGCGGTTTGTCCTACGGCAACGTCGCGTCCCAGAGCAACAGCCAGCAAGCTTCCAACCCCAAGGAAGCGGCGTTGCAGGGCCTGCAGAAAATGAAAGCGCTGATGGACATGGGCTTTGTGCAAGGCGTGCTGGCGCCGCAGGAACGCCCGGACGTGGCTGCCTTGCGCAACCTCGGCTTCAGCGGCAGCGATGCCCAGGTCATCCAGCACGCGGCCAAGCACGCCATGCCATTGCTGGTCGCCAGCTGCTCGGCGTCGAGCATGTGGGTGGCCAACGCCGCCACCGTCAGCCCGAGCGCCGACACGGCGGATGGCCGCGTGCATTTCACCGCCGCCAACCTCAACTGCAAATACCACCGCAGCATCGAACACCCGACCACCAGCCGCGTATTGGGGGCGATGTTTGCCGATGCGAAACACTTCGCCCATCACGCCGCGTTGCCGGCGGTGGCGCAGTTCGGCGACGAAGGCGCGGCCAACCACACACGTTTCTGCCGTGACTATGGCGAGGCCGGCGTGGAGTTTTTCGTGTTCGGCCGCAGCGCGTTCGACACCCGTTACCCGGCACCGCAGAAGTACCCGGCGCGCCAGACCCTCGAAGCCTCCCAGGCCGTCGCCCGCCTGCATGGCCTGAAGGAGGCTGGTGTGGTCTTCGCCCAGCAGAACCCGGCGGTGATCGATGCCGGCGTGTTCCATAACGACGTGATCGCGGTGGGCAATGGCGAAATGCTGTTCTATCACGAGGATGCGTTCCTCAACACCGAGACGATGCTTGCCGAGTTGCAGGCCAAGTTGGGCAAACTGGGCGGCAACTTCCAGTCGGTGTGCGTGCCGCGTGCCCAGGTCAGCGTCGAAGACGCGGTGCGTTCCTACCTGTTCAACAGCCAATTGCTGACCCGCGCCGACGGCTCGATGCTGTTGATCGTGCCGGAAGAGTGCCGCGCCAACGCACGTGTCTGGCAGTATCTGCAAGGTCTGACCGCTGCCGGTGGTTTGATCCGCGAGGTCAAGGTCTTCGACCTCAAGCAAAGCATGCAGAACGGCGGCGGCCCGGCGTGCCTGCGTTTGCGCGTGGCGTTGAACGAAACCGAGCTGGCGGCGGTGAACCCAGGGGTTATCATGACCGCGCCGCTGTATGAAACGCTGACCCAGTGGGTCGACAAGCACTACCGCGACAGCCTGCGCGAAAGCGACCTGGCTGACCCGCAATTGCTGCTTGAATGCCGGACGGCATTGGATGAACTGACGCAAATCCTTAAACTGGGCGCGGTATATCCTTTCCAGATCAATTAACGCCACACGGCCGAGAGCTATTTATGAGCACCGATACCCTGCAACTGATCCTTGAAGACACCGACGGCACCCAGCTGCAAACCTCCTGCACCCGCGTTGCCGTGATCTGGCAGGGCAAGGAAGTCTGGATTCAGCACGACGGCCGTGGCCAACTGCTGATCGGTGTGGACGTGGAAGAAGGCGACGCCGAGTACGCCAACCTGCTGATGCGCCCACTGGCCACCAACCTGATGAGCCTGCAACTGGAAATGGAACCGGCCGACGTTGAGGGTGATGACGACGATCACGTCCACGGCCCAGGCTGCAACCACTAAGGAAGCTGCTTATGCTCGCCCTCGGCAAACTCCTTGAACTGACTCTCGCCGGTCGTGAACCGGCGCAAAAAATTCAACTGACTGTCGACGGCGTGCAGATGCGCTGGCTCAGCGAAGGCGCGCTCGAAGTGCGCCCGCCGCAAGCGCGGGACAACGGCAGCGACGTGCTGCTGTCGTCCGGCATCCACGGCAACGAGACCGCGCCGATCGAATTGCTCGACCGCCTGTTGCATGGCATCGCCCGTGGGCAGATCAAACCCCGCACCCGTATTCTGTTCCTGTTCGGCAACCCCGAGGCCATGCGCCGCGGCGAGCGTTACCTCGAACTGGACGTCAACCGGCTGTTCAACGGCCGTCACGAAAAAAATATCGGCCCTGAAGCCATGCGCGCCGCCGAGCTGGAACAATTGGCTCGCAGCTTCTTCAGCCTGCCTGGCCGCTCGCGCTTGCATTACGACCTGCACACCGCCATTCGTGGTTCGAAGGTCGAGCAGTTCGCCCTCTACCCGTGGAAGGACGGGCGCCAGCATTCGCGCCACGAACTGGCCCGCTTGCGCGCCGCCGGTATGCAGGCGGTGCTGCTGCAGAACAAAGCTTCGATCACCTTCTCCGCCTTTACCTATGAACAACTGGGCGCCGAGGCCTTTACCCTGGAATTAGGCAAGGCGCGGCCATTCGGGCAGAACCAGGATGTGGACGTGTCGCGCCTGGAAACCCGGCTGACGCAGATCATCGAAGGCACCGAGCCGGACACCGGCAGCCTGGATGGCCTGCTGCTGTTTGCCGTGTCCCGCGAAGTCATCAAGCACAGCGATGCATTTCTGTTGCACCTGCCGGCGGACGTGGAAAACTTTTCGCCGTTGGCCCAGGGCTATCTGCTCGCCGAAGACGTCGCCAAGACCCGCTGGGTGATCGAGGAGGAGGGCGCACGCATCATCTTCCCGAACCCGAAGGTGAAGAATGGCTTGCGCGCAGGGATATTGATTGTGCCGACCACGGACGCCGGGCTGGCGTAGATCTCAGCCTTAACCGGATCCAAATGTGGGAGGGGGCTTGCCCCCGATTGCGGTGTAACTGTCAGAAAATTTTTAACTGACAGACCGCTATCGGGGGCAAGCCCCCTCCCACATTTTGTTTTGCGGTGTTGCTTAAACTGCTACGGCACGCGGCTCGCTGCGGCGGATCGCACGCACCTTGTGCAAGGTGTCGGCACAGGTACGCGCCGCTTCCTGGCCTTTGTGTACGAAGTGATCATGGAAGAAGGCGTGGTGCTCGCTGCCAGCGTGGAAGTGGTGCGGGGTCAGAGACACCGAGAACACCGGCACTTCGGTTTCCAGCTGAACCTGCATCAGGCCGCTGACCACCGATTGGGCGACGAATTCGTGGCGGTAGATGCCGCCGTCCACCACCAGGGCCGCGGCGACGATGCCGGCGTAACGGCCGGTCTTGGCCAGCAGCTTGGCGTGCAGGGGCATTTCAAAGGCGCCGCCGACTTCGAAGAAATCGATGTCCGATTCCTGGTAACCCAGGGCGATCATTTCGCTGAGAAAGCCTTTGCGCGATTGGTCGACAATATCCTTGTGCCAGCAGGCCTGGATAAACGCGACGCGCTCGCCGTGATGGTTTTTGCTTTTGCTGTCGATTGCGGTGGGTTGCATGTTCTGACTCCTGTTTAAGAAAAAAACAGGGCGTTATGAATCGAATGGGATTTAAGGGTACGAACAGCTGGGTCATGCAGGCATGAACTCAGCGCGCGGCCCTTTTGCGCCAATCCCGTTCTCTCTTCATCCGGACTATGACCGTCGGCCCCGGGATCACACCGGGTCTGCTGACCTTGTCGCCGTCCTGCCGGAGCAGTTCGAGGCGCCAAGCGCTCGCGGGCTATGCACATTGCGCGCAATTACCGCCGGTGGGGAATTGCACCCCGCCCTGAGAACGTTGCCGCCAGAACCCTGGCGGCGGAGAGTTTTTAACATGGTTTTTCAGAAACTGCACGATTGCCGTATCGATAGCCTATATCGGTTTGTTTGATTGATATTCGATTGACGCAGCATAGGGCTTGATATTCCGTGGCTTTACCCGCAGTAATCGTCAGTACGAAAGAACGCCCAACCCATCAGAGGCCAGTTTGATGACCGTGATAGACCTGCGCAGCGACACCGTGACCCAACCCACCCCCGGCATGCTCGATGCGATGGCCAGCGCCGTCAGCGGCGATGACGTGTATGGCGAAGACCCTAGCGTCAATCGCCTGGAGGCGGAACTGGCCAAGCGCCTGGGGTTCGCCGCGGCGTTGTTCGTGCCCACCGGCACCATGAGCAACCTGCTGGCGTTGATGGCCCACTGTGAGCGCGGCGAGGAATACATCGTCGGTCAGCAGGCCCACACCTATAAGTACGAAGGCGGCGGCGCGGCGGTGCTGGGTTCGATCCAGCCGCAACCACTGGAAGTGCAGGCGGACGGTTCCCTGGACCTGGATCAGGTGCTGGAAGCGATCAAGCCCGATGATTTTCACTTCGCCCGCACCCGCCTGTTGGCGCTGGAGAACACCATGCAGGGCAAGGTGCTGCCGCTGGAGTACCTGGCCAGGGCACGTGCGTTTACCCGTGAACATGGCCTGGCCCTGCACCTGGACGGCGCGCGGCTCTACAATGCGGCGGTCAGGCTCGACGTGGACGCGCGGGAGATCACCCAGCATTTCGATTCGGTGTCGGTGTGCCTGTCCAAGGGCCTGGGCGCGCCGATTGGCTCGGTGTTGTGCGGCTCCACGGCGCTGATCGCCAAGGCGCGGCGTTTGCGCAAGATGGTCGGCGGCGGCATGCGCCAGGCCGGTTCCCTGGCGGCGGCGGGGCTGTATGCCCTTGACCATCAGGTGCAGCGCCTGGCCGACGACCACGCCAACGCCCAATGGCTGGGGGATGAACTGCGCAAGGCCGGGTATGCGGTGGAGCCGGTGCAGACCAACATGGTCTACGTGCAGCTCGGCGACCGGGCGCAGGCCCTGAAGACGTTTGCCGCCGAGCGCGGGATCAAGTTGAGCGCCGCACCGCGCCTGCGCATGGTCACGCACCTGGACGTGAGCCGTGCGCAGATCGAGCAAGTGGTGCAGGCATTCGTCGAGTTTTCTCGGAAATGACCGTGCAGACTGTCTAATTGACTGTTTCTATCACATAAACACGCTGTACCACCGGCAAAGGGCCGATATAATGCGGCCCTTTGCCGTCGCTCCGTCTGATGATGTTGCGCACTGGCCTTTGGCCTCAGACTCCGTGGAAGAACCTAATGAAAAGCGCAGAAATCCGTGAAGCCTTCCTTCGCTTCTTCGAAGAGCAAGGCCACACCCGTGTCGCCTCCAGCTCCTTGATCCCAGGCAATGACCCCACCCTGCTGTTCACCAACGCGGGGATGAACCAGTTCAAGGACTGCTTCCTGGGCCAGGAAAAGCGCGCCTATACCCGCGCGGTCAGCAGCCAGAAATGCGTGCGCGCCGGTGGCAAGCACAACGACCTGGAAAACGTCGGCTACACCGCCCGTCACCACACGTTTTTCGAAATGCTCGGCAACTTCAGCTTTGGCGACTATTTCAAGAAAGACGCGATCAACTTCGCCTGGACCTTCCTCACTGGCGTGCTGAAACTGCCGAAGGAAAAGCTCTGGGTCACCGTCTACGCCAGCGATGACGAAGCCTACGACATCTGGACCCAGCAAGTCGGCGTGCCGCCTGAGCGCATGGTGCGTATCGGCGACAACAAGGGCGCGCCTTACGCCTCCGACAACTTCTGGACCATGGGCGACACCGGCCCGTGCGGCCCATGCACCGAGATTTTCTACGATCACGGCGCCGATATCTGGGGCGGCCCACCGGGTTCGCCGGAAGAAGACGGCGACCGTTACATCGAGATCTGGAACAACGTGTTCATGCAGTTCAACCGCACCGCCGATGGCGTGTTGCACCCGCTGCCGGCACCGTCGGTGGATACCGGCATGGGCCTGGAGCGGATCAGTGCGGTGATGCAGCACGTTCACTCCAACTACGAGATCGACCTGTTCCAGAGCCTGCTGGCCGCTGCGGCCAAGGCCATCGGTTGTGCCAATGAAGACCAGGCATCGCTCAAAGTGGTGGCTGACCACATCCGTTCCTGCGGTTTCCTGATTGCCGACGGCGTGCTGCCGTCCAATGAAGGCCGTGGCTACGTGCTGCGCCGTATCATCCGTCGCGCCTGCCGCCACGGTAACAAGCTGGGCGCCAACGGCAGCTTCTTCTACCAGATCGTCGCGGCGCTGGTCGCCGAGATGGGCGCAGCCTTCCCGGAACTCACCCAGAACCAGGCGCACATCGAGCGCGTGCTCAAGGCCGAAGAAGAGCAGTTCGCCAAGACCCTGGAACAGGGCCTGAAAATCCTCGAGCAAGACCTCGCCGGCCTGCAGGGCAGCGTGGTGCCGGGCGATGTGGTGTTCAAACTCTACGACACCTACGGTTTCCCGATGGACCTGACCGGCGACATCGCCCGTGAGCGCAACCTGACCCTCGACGAGGAAGGTTTCGAACGCGAGATGGAAGCCCAGCGCGTGCGCGCCCGTTCCGCCAGTTCCTTCGGCATGGACTACAACAGCCTGGTCAAGGTTGACGTGGCCACCGAGTTCACCGGCTATACGGCCACCCACGGTTCGGCCAAAGTGATCGCGCTGTATAAAGACGGCCAGTCGGTCGACGTCCTGAATGAAGGCGATGACGGCGTGGTGGTCCTGGACCGGACGCCGTTCTATGCCGAATCCGGTGGTCAGATCGGCGACTGCGGTTTCCTCAAGGCGTCTTCCGGTCGTTTCGATGTGCGTGATACCACCAAGACCGGCGGCGCGTTCCTGCACCACGGCGTATTGGCGTCGGGCAGCCTGATCGTCGGTTCGCCGGTGGACGCCCAGGTGGACGCCGACGTGCGCCACGCCACTGCGCTGAACCACTCGGCCACCCACTTGCTGCACGCGGCACTGCGCCAGGTGTTGGGCGAGCACGTCCAGCAGAAGGGTTCGTTGGTCGACAGCCAGCGCCTGCGTTTCGACTTCAGCCACTTCGAAGCGATCAAGCCTGCGCAGATCAAGGCCCTGGAAGACATCGTCAACGCCCAGGTGCGCAAGAACACCGCGGTGGAAACCGAGGAAACCGACATCGAGACCGCCAAGGCCAAGGGCGCGATGGCGCTGTTCGGCGAGAAATACGGCGACAACGTGCGCGTCCTGAGCATGGGCGGCAACTTCTCGGTTGAACTGTGCGGTGGGATCCACGCCAACCGTACCGGCGACATCGGCCTGCTGAAAATCATCAGCGAAGGCGGTGTGGCGTCCGGTGTGCGTCGTATTGAAGCGGTGACCGGCGCTGCGGCCCTGGCCTACCTCAATGCGGGTGAAGAACAACTCAAGGAAGCGGCCAGCCTGGTCAAGGGCAGCCGTGACAACCTGATCGACAAACTGTCCGCCGTGCTGGAGCGCAACCGCGCCCTGGAGAAACAGCTGGAACAGTTGCAGGCCAAGGCGGCCAGCGCGGCAGGCGACGATCTGTCGGCTTCCGCCCAGGACGTCAAGGGCGTGAACGTCCTGGCGGCGCGCCTGGACGGCCAGGACGGCAAGGCGTTGTTGGCCTTGGTCGATCAGTTGAAGAACAAGCTCGGCCGCGCAGTGATCCTGCTCGGCAGTGTCCATGAGGATAAGGTCGTTCTGGTTGCTGGTGTAACCAAAGACCTGACTGGCCAACTCAAAGCCGGTGATTTGATGAAACAAGCCGCTGCGGCAGTGGGCGGGAAGGGCGGTGGTCGTCCGGACATGGCACAAGGCGGTGGTGTAGACGCCGGTGCCCTGGACGCGGCCCTGGCCCTGACCGTGCCGTTTGTCGAGGCTGGCATTTAAGGCGCTGTGAATGAGCCCGTGGTCTAGTCGCGGGCTCGCTCGGTTGCTGGAAGATTGGTTTATTGGGCGCCCCTTTACGGGCTGAGGCGGCTTAGAAATGGCTTTGATCGTACAGAAATTTGGAGGCACCTCGGTCGGCTCTGTCGAAAGAATCGAGCAGGTCGCCGACAAGGTTAAGAAATTCCGCGATGCCGGCGACGACCTCGTCGTGGTGCTGTCGGCCATGAGCGGCGAAACCAATCGCCTGATCGAACTGGCCAAGGCTATCAGCGGCGATCAACAACCGCTGCCGCGTGAGCTGGATGTGATCGTGTCCACCGGCGAGCAGGTGACCATTGGCCTGCTGGCCATGGCGCTGAACAAGCGCGGTGTGCCGGCCGTGTCCTACACTGGCAGTCAGGTGCGTATCCTCACCGACAGCGCGCACACCAAGGCGCGCATCCTGCAGATCGATGATCAGAAGATTCGCGCTGATCTGAAGGCCGGTCGTGTGGTAGTCGTCGCCGGTTTCCAGGGCGTCGACGAGCACGGCAATATCACCACCCTCGGGCGTGGCGGTTCGGACACCACCGGTGTGGCCCTGGCGGCCGCGCTCAAGGCTGACGAATGCCAGATCTACACCGATGTGGATGGCGTCTACACCACCGATCCGCGCGTGGTATCCGTGGCCCAGCGCCTGGACAAGATCACCTTCGAAGAGATGCTGGAAATGGCCAGCCTCGGTTCCAAGGTGTTGCAGATCCGTGCGGTGGAATTCGCCGGCAAGTACAACGTTCCGCTGCGCGTATTGCACAGCTTCAAAGAGGGTCCGGGCACCCTCATTACTATTGATGAAGAGGAATCCATGGAACAGCCGATCATTTCCGGCATCGCTTTCAACCGCGATGAAGCCAAGCTGACGATCCGTGGCGTGCCAGACACCCCGGGCGTGGCATTCAAGATCCTCGGCCCGATCAGTGGCGCGAACATTGAAGTCGACATGATCGTGCAGAACGTTTCGCACGATAACACCACCGATTTCACCTTCACCGTTCACCGCAACGAGTACGAAGCGGCCGAGCGTATCCTGCAGAACACTGCGAGCGGGATTGGCGCGCGTGAAGTGGTCGGCGATACCAAGATCGCCAAGGTGTCGATCGTGGGTGTGGGCATGCGTTCCCATGCCGGCGTTGCCAGCCGCATGTTCGAGGCCCTGGCCAAGGAAAGCATCAACATCCAGATGATCTCCACCTCGGAAATCAAAGTCTCGGTGGTGATCGAAGAGAAGTACCTGGAACTGGCTGTACGCGCACTGCATACCGCTTTTGAGCTGGACGCTCCGGCCCGACAGGGCGAGTGATGCAAGGCCAGGAAGGCGCGGTTTACCGCGCCTTTCATTTTTTTGTAGGGCGCATGTTGTTTTGCGTGGGCTCGACAATACTTAGCTGGTAGGGCTATGGCCGCTGAGCCGTAGGTCGAAGGCCTTTTTTTGCAGACTGTTGTTCCTGAACTGAAGTGCGTGAGGTGAAAGGTATGTTGATTCTGACTCGTCGTTGCGCAGAAAGCCTGATTATTGGTGATGGAGAAATCACCGTGACCGTGCTCGGCGTCAAAGGCAATCAAGTGCGTATTGGGGTAAATGCTCCGAAAGAGGTAGCGGTCCACCGCGAGGAAATCTATCTGCGGATCAAGAAAGAGAAGGACGAAGAACCAAGCCTTTAATTTTTATCGTTTTTTATGTTTGCAAACGGGGATGAACGTGGTTAATATACGCCCCGTGTTGCGGAGAGCTGGCCGAGTGGCCGAAGGCGCTCCCCTGCTAAGGGAGTACACCTCAAAAGGGTGTCGGGGGTTCGAATCCCCCGTTCTCCGCCATTATTTGCTTAGTACGTTGCAATCTGGATTTATCGATAAGTTGTTGAAATTAATCGAAAAAATCGCTTTACATAGAGATTGAACGGCCTATAATGCGCGGCAACAAATGCACTCGTAGCTCAGCTGGATAGAGTACTCGGCTACGAACCGAGCGGTCACAGGTTCGAATCCTGTCGAGTGCACCATTTAAGAGTCAGTTGCAGCAATGCAGGTGATTCGGTTACAACCAGTTGTGATCTGGTCTAAAAACACAATCTGCACTCGTAGCTCAGCTGGATAGAGTACTCGGCTACGAACCGAGCGGTCACAGGTTCGAATCCTGTCGAGTGCACCATACAAACAAAAAGCCCGCCTAGTGCGGGCTTTTTGCCGTCTGGGGTTTGTAGGATCAAACCTTTTCTTCCCGCGCCATGTGTTTTCCATTCGCGTGGCAGCGTCGCAATTCATAGATGCGGCCAATTCTCAGCTTTGGCTCGCAAGCGCTTGTTCTTACCAGTTTTTTGACGTTAAAAGCGGCGGGCGGTGTATCATTGCGCCCGTCAGCCCCGCCGGGGCTTGTGGAACACCTCCATGGACTTACCCAGTAGTTACTCAGTACCCCGTTTTACCAATCATGAATTGACTGATTGATCCTTCCGGCGTGCCCCGCTGCTGGGAGTGGAGCTCGCCTATGACCGAAGTAGAAGTAAAGAAAACACAAGAAAGCCTGCAGGATCGCCTGGCTCAAGTCATTGAGCTGCTGCAGCGCCAGCGCGTGGTCGAAGAGCTCACGCACCGCCAGGAAGGTCCGCACCACGACCGCGTCGAAAACCTGGTTCATCGGCAAAACCTCGTCGAGTTGCAACGCAAGCTCGATGATCTGCACTCCGCCGACGTCGCTTATATCCTTGAAGCCTTGCCGCTGGATGATCGACTGACCCTCTGGCAGTTGGTCAAGGCCGACCGCGACGGCGACATCCTGCTCGAAGTATCCGACTCCGTCCGTGAAACCCTGATCGCCGACATGGATGATCACGAGCTTCTGGCCGCGGCCCGGGAGATGGACGCTGACGAACTGGCCGACCTGGCCCCCGAGCTGCCCCGTGATGTTGTCCATGAGCTGATGGAAGCCCTCGACAGCCAGCAGCGTGAGCGCGTGCGCTCCGCGCTGTCCTATGACGAGGATCAGGTCGGCGCCCTGATGGACTTCGAGATGGTCACCATCCGCGAAGACGTCAGCCTGGAAGTGGTACTGCGTTACCTGCGCCGCCTGAAAGAGCTGCCAGGGCACACCGACAAGCTGTTCGTGGTCGACTACGAAGGCATTCTCAAGGGCGTGCTGCCGATTAAGCGCCTGCTGGTCAACGACCCTGAGAAGAAGGTTGCGGACGTGATGGCCAGCGATCCGGTGGGTTTCCATCCGGATGAAGACGCCTACGACGCCGCCCAGGCCTTCGAACGTTACGACTTGATCTCGGCCCCGGTGGTCGACAAGAACGGCAAGCTGATCGGCCGTCTGACCATCGATGAAATGGTCGACCTGATCCGTGAAGAAAGTGAAACCGAAGTCCTCAACATGGCGGGTCTGCGTGAAGAGGAAGATATTTTTGCCTCGGTCTGGCGCTCCCTGCGTAACCGCTGGGCGTGGCTGGCCGTAAACCTGATCACCGCGTTCATCGCTTCGCGGGTGATCGGGCTGTTCGAAGGTTCGATCGAAAAGCTGGTGGCACTGGCGGCGTTGATGCCAATCGTTGCCGGGATCGGCGGTAACTCCGGCAACCAGACCATTACCATGATCGTGCGTGCCATGGCGCTCGACCAGGTCAATACCGGCAACACCTCGCGCCTGATGCGCAAGGAATTGGCGGTGGCGCTGATCAATGGCGTGGTGTGGGGCGGGGTGATCGGGATCGTGGCCTACTTGCTGTACGGCAGCTGGTCGCTGGGGGTGGTGATGACCGCCGCCATGACCCTCAACCTGCTGTTGGCAGCCTTGATGGGGGTGCTGATCCCCATGACCCTGGCACGCCTTGGGCGCGACCCAGCCATGGGCGCCAGTGTGATGATTACCGCCATGACCGACAGCGGCGGCTTCTTCATCTTCCTTGGCCTGGCGACGATCTTCCTGCTCTGATCCCTCGCGGCGGGGGGCAACCCAGCCCCCGCCCAGTACTGCCTTCCCGAATTGCGCGCAAAAAAAAGCCAGCACATGGCTGGCTTCGGCTTTCAGGAACAAATCATTCGGCTTCTGCGGCCGCCTCAACGTCGTGCGCAATAAGCGAGACAAGGGCATTTTGCTGGCGGTGGGAGAGCTGACGAAAACGCTGCAGCAGTTCGCGTTCGTGCAGTGACAGCTCAGGGCTGTCCAGGCGCATGCTTAGCTCTTCGCCCAACGCACCTTCCTGAATGAGGCTCTGCTCCAGGCGCGCGATGATTTCGGAGTTCATGCTGCGGTGATGATTGCGAGCCACCTCGGCAATGCGTTCCCGCATTCCGTCTGGCAGACGTACGACGAACTTGTCAGCCGTACGGCTGGAATAAATTGCCTGTTTCAATGGGCGCATATATTTAACCGGTTAGTTCAGGGGAGCGGTTATTGGAATTGGCCGCAAGATGAGTGTTAAGACAAGGCTCACGACCAAAGTTCAACCTGAATTGCAAAGAGGCCGCATCATGCCTCAGTTTTGCCGGTTCCTTGGCGTCAATTCTGTGACAAATATTGAACTGCCTAAAGGCTTTATGCCAGTACTGATTTGCTTTTTTGCGGACTGGTTGGAAAACTTTTTTGCGAGCGATCGTCACAATTCATCGTCCCGCAAGCCGTTGCTGCCAAGGGGTTTGGGGCGCATATCGTATCGTGATATGGCCTTTTGCCCTTGTTTTTAAGACTAGTGGCAATTTGCCGATTTGCTAGTGCGAGGCGACATAAGGTAGGTGTGCCAGCGAGCGAAAATCAGCGCAGCACGGGGTCGAATCTGATTCGGCGGCCGACGATCAGCGTCAACAGCAGGAAGCTGCCGAACACGACGCTGGTGATGAGGGCGGTGGTGCGAGCGTCCTGGGACGAGGTAGACATGCCCAGCACGGCAGTCACGACAGTCAGGCACAAAAACAGCCAGGCGGCTTTGGACATGGAAGGCTTCCTCAGAAAACCCAGTGTTCAGTTGCGGGCGCGGCCTGAGTGCTTTGGGCCAGGCGCACGGGCGATTGCGGGTTGGCCGTCATCACCGCCAATTGCGGACGTTGTTGCAGATGATGCGGCACGGGCTGGCGGATCTGCGCGGTGTCATCGCTACCGTTCGACTGAAAATGAAACATCACCAGTGCGGCCAGGGCGACGGTATTGAGAGCCAACAGAAGGGTGCTGTTCATCGTCATCTTCTCCGCAACGGGTCCGGCCGAATGGTTTTGTAGGAGATGTATTGCAGATGCCGTGCCAATGTTTTATTTCAATAAAATCAATGGTTTGAGTTTAATCTAAACAGCGCTCGGGTTGCAATTTGCAATGCTGGCATTTTGGTGTAGTGCATTTTGCACGATGGCCTCGGATGCCCGGGTTTGCTGGGCGAAACCGTGATCCGTGGCGCAAGCATTGGCTTACACTCAAAAAGCCCACGGACGACATGACAAAACCCACCTCGGCCGTTAACATGCACGCCGTCCGTCGCAGCGCCGTTGGCCCGATGGTTGTCATTTGTCCCAGTAGCTCAATTGGATAGAGCATCCCCCTCCTAAGGGGAAGGTTGGCCGTTCGAACCGGCCCTGGGACACCATACAAATAGAGCCTCTCGCGCCGATCCACTGCCAGCTCATTTTTCCCCGTGACAGCAGGATGACAGCAACAAGGCCAACAAAAAGCCCCGCCGGGTATTGCTCCGGCGGGGCTTTTTTGTTTTTGAATGGGCGACTCACTTAATCAGGGTCCAAAGGTGAGCCAGGGTCACACTCGTTCGTTTGCTCGTCGAGAGATGCTCGACTGCACCCGTCTACCGCCCATCGAGGAGGTCGAGTGAAGTCATGCAGGCCAGTCTTGCTCACATCATGAACAAATAGGCCATGAGCAAAACGCCAAGAATTGCAGTGATGACATTAATGCCAGGGCCGGTATTGACGCTGTAGCCGAGGGGGATCTCAACGGGTTTGAGGGTCTTGACCACCTTTTTGTATTGCCAGGATGACCAGCAGGCAACCCAGGAGCCCAGCATCAGAAAGGCCAGCCCGATCCAGAATGAAAAATGTTTTCCGGGAGAGCCCGGAGCGTCCGGTTTCAGCATCTGGAGCAGTAGCCCGGATCGTTCAATCACAAAGCCAAATGCCATCAGCGAAAGGCTGGTTCGGTTCCATGCCAGCAACGTGCGCTCGGCGGCAAAGAACACGCGCGGATCGTTCAGGTCGGACATTAAGATTTCCTTGTTCACACAGCTTTTGAAACGACGCCACGCAGAATAGCTTTAAACAAAACCACTCGAGGTGTCCGTTGATAGATCCAGCTGTTGGGATCAACGCACATATGCCCAGCGTAGCGTCCCGTGCTTGGCGCATAGCCACAAAATCGGCTGCGCCAATGCCCTCGTGCACGTGAACGCTATGGGGTTTTTGCTCAGCAACGGTTACAGGTTTGGATGCCCAGCAACCTGTACAAAGGGCAGAAACGGAAAATACCGGTAGCCAGTGGCACTAAGCCGATCCAGCCCCACCAGCCGATCACGCCCGACAGACTGAGGCCAATGAGAACCAGGCCGACGACAATGCGCAGGCTACGGTCAATGGTTCCAAGGTTCGCTTTCATGACGATCTCCCGATCAGTGGTTGCGCCGGGTCTCCAGCGCAGTAAACAACAACATGCCGGCCAGCATGGCCAACATGAACACGATTGCTTGCCAGCGTCCTGTCAGCAGAATTGCCACCGCAGGGCCTGGACAGATGCCCGCTATTCCCCAGCCGATGCCGAACAGCAGGCTGCCGCCGATCAGGCGCGGGTCCAACTCACGCTTGGTCGGCAGTTGCATTGGCTTTCCCAGCAGCGAGCGGGATTGGTGGCGCGCCCAGGTCAGCGGGCCAATGGCGACGCCAATCGCCCCGATCATGACCAGCGCGAGGGAAGGGTCCCAGGCACCGGCCAGATCCAGGAAAGCCAATACTTTGCTCGGGTTGGCCATGCCTGCCAGCAGCAGTCCCAGGCCGAACAGCAGGCCAGCAATGAATGCGGTCAGTTTGTTCATATCCAGGCTCCCAGCAGATGACGCAGGACAAATACGCTAAAGAAACCGCTGAACATGAAGCAGGCAGTGGCGACCATCGATCGCGGCGAAAGGCGCGATATGCCGCACACGCCGTGGCCGCTGGTGCAACCTGAACCGTAGCGTGTACCGATACCCACCAATACACCGGCGACGATCAGCCCGACCCCGCCGCTCTGGAATTCAATCGGCGGCAGTGCGGCGAACAAGCCCCATAGAAGCGGCGCGACGAGCAGGCCGAGGAGAAACAGCGCTTTCTCACCCGCACCTTCGCTGCCCCGTTGTAAAAGACTGCCGATCAAACCGCTGATGCCGGCGATACGCCCGTTGGCGACGACGAAAAGGCTGGCCGCCAGGCCAATCAATGCGCCGCCTGCAAGGGATGACCAGGGAGTGAAGTTGAGCCAGTCGATATTCATGAGGCTTCTCCAGCGCAAAATTGTTGATACAAGGTTTGAATGACTGCCAATGCCGCCGGGCTGCTGATGCGATAGAACACCTGCTTTCCTTCTCGGCGCGTATCCACCAGGCCTTCGCGGCGCAGCACCGCCAACTGCTGAGAAAGCGTCGGTTGTTGTATCCCGAGCAGCGACTCCAGATCGCCGACATTGCGCTCGCCTTGGGATAGCTGGCAGAGCAGGATCAAGCGATCCGGATTGGCCAGAGCCTTGAGGAATTGGCTGGCAGCATCGGCGTTGGCGTGAAGCCGCTGGAGATCTGATTCGAGCATACGATTGATCACTAATTGTTCAGTTGGTTAAATTATAGTATATAAAAATAATAAGTGTATACCGACGCTGATCTGAATTCGTCACTGGCAGGAGAGGTCGATGGGTAAGTCGGGGGCTAAAGGCGGAGCTTGGGTCGGGCGCGGAGCGCCGGAGAAGGTCGGACAGTCGGCCCGCGTAGCGCTTGAGCACGTATTGATTGCGCTACAAGCTGAGATATCCGACCGCGTGTGCGATTGCGAAAGGGCACCGAATGGATGCCCCCTGTGCAAACGACGTTGTTAAAACGTCGCCTTGACCTGTAACCCCGCCGCCAGCGCGTTGTCACGCTTTTTGCCGGAGAACGCGCCGGGCTCGATGTAGTACTGCAGATCGGGGCGCAGCAGCAGCCAAGGTGTGACCTGTGCGCCGTAGTTGAGCTCAAGCATCTGCTCGCCGTTGTCGAGGTTGGCGATCATTTCGGCGTCTTCGAGGTTGGTCGCCTTGGCTTCTTGCACATCCCGTGTGCGCGAGTTGAGCACGGCGCGCCCATAGCCAAAAGAGATGGAGTCGTTCGGGCGGCTCGCGAAAGGCTTTTGTTTGACCAGGCCCACCGAGTACCAGCGGCGCATCGGCGAGGTCGCCGCGTTGCTGCTGGCCGCTTGGCCGAAGAGGCGTAGTACGCTTTGCGGGTCTTGCTCATCCCGCCAGATGGCTTGGTCAATCAACACATAGGCGCCGGTACGGTTGTCGCTCTTTTCCGTACTGCCGATCTTGGGGGCGTTGGAGGTGTCGTAGTACCAACCGACTTTGTATTGGCCGTTCAGGAAGGCGTTGTTATTGAAGATCGCCTCCAGTGGCAAAATCGCTCCCGTAGTGCCGTTGCTGGGCATGGAGAACGCTTTGGACGAGCGCGTGTTGTATTCCGGGTTGACCTGGAACACGGCGGTTTGCAGTGTCAGCGACGGGTTGACGTCGTAACGCAACTCGCCACCCCAATGCGCCGTCGGGTAGTTGCCCCAGCCACTGCCGCTCGACATGGTCAGTGGGTGTGCACAAAAACCGGCGCTCACAAAGTTGCTCAAGATGGGCATACCACCGAAATCGGTGCCCATCACCATGAAGCCGAGTTTGGTGGAGAGGTCCGGCGAAAACAGGTTGCGTTGATAACTGAACTCGGTCAGCCGAGTGTATTCGCCGCCATAGTTTTCTTGCGACGACAGGCGGTTTCCAAGCAAGTCTTCGGTGGCGCTGTGGCCGCGACGGTCGTTAACGAGTACTTGCACCCGTCCCGCATCAGGGCTGTCGAGCAATTTACTCAGATCAAACTGGGCGCCTATGCGTATTTGTTGTGAATAGCGGGTGCCGCGCTTGATCCCGCCATGCAAGTTGGAAATCGTTTCGGAACTGTAGTCACCGGTCAGTTTGATGCCCTTGTCGGTCAACTTTTGGCGTTCACCGCCCCAGTCGCCAGTGAGTGTAGAGCGGTTCATCAGATCGTCGGCCAGTGCCGGGGATGGGGCGAAAAGGCATAGGGACAAACCGCTGCACAGGCTGCTGGTCAGCATGGCGCGGAAAGAAAAAAGCATTTGGATGTGCTCCGTTACAGAGAAAGTGGGGGAATAGCTCAACGGCCCGCGTTGTTTATCGGTTGCACCGTTCTTTTGTGACTTGGAAAAATAACCCCCGTAAACGGGGGTTATTTTCATGCAGTGGCAACTAACGCATTACGGCTTGATGTTGTCCGGTAGTGCATAAGCAATGATGTAATCACCAACGTCAGGCGAATGGCTCATGCCGCCGGCGGAGATGACCACGTACTGCTTCCCGGTGGTGGGTGACTGATAGATCAGTGGGGCGGCAACTGCGCCAACCGGCAGGCGGGCTTTCCAGACTTCTTTGCCGGTGGCCGAATCGAGCGCGCGCAGGTAGTAGTCCTGGGTGCCCGCAAAGAACACCAGGCCAGAGGCTGTCGACGTCGGACCGCCGAGCGTCGGCATGCCCAGCGGAATCTGCAGGTGCGTCTTGATCCCCAGCGGGCCGGTGTCCTGCACGGTGCCCATGGGAACCTGCCAGAGCAGTTTCTGCGTATTGAGATCAATCGCACTCATGCTGCCGAAGGGCGGTGAGTTGCACGGCACGCCCAGTGGCGACTGGAGAATGTCGATTTTCACGCCGCCATAGATACCCGCGACTTGCGGGCGAATGGTGCCCATGAAACCCGGCACTTCATCGGTCGACACCTTGAACTTCTTGGTTTCTTCCTTGGTCACCAATGACATCCGCAGCGGCATCCGCATGTCGTTGACGAACATCGTGCCGGTGTTCTCATCGATGGAGATGCCACCCCAGTTCATCCCGCCCAGCAAACCAGGCCATTCGATGTACGGCTTTTCGGTTGGCGGCGTAAACGGCCCCGCGTAAACCGAATCTTTGAACATGATCCGGCAATACAGTTGGTCGAATGTCGACACGCCCCACATCGACTTTTCAGTCAGTGGGTCGGCCCCGATCACCGGTATGCCGGCCGAGTACGGTTGCGTCGGCGACAAGTGTTCGCCTTCTGCCGCAGGAGAAGTCGGAACGGCACGCTCCTGCACCTCGGTGACCGGCTGGCCAGTACGACGATCCAGCACAAAAATCTGGCCGGTCTTGGTGGTCTGGATCAAGACCGGGGTTTTCACGCCTTGGGCATTCTTGATGTCATAGAGAACCGGCTGCGATGGCAGATCGTAATCCCATACATCATGGTGAATGAGCTGGTAGACCCATTTGGCTTTGCCGGTCGAGGCATCGACTGCCACGACGGCTGAGCCAAATTTTTCTTTGACGGCGTTGCGATCACCGCCCCAATAGTCGGGCGGGCCATTGCCGGTCGGCAAGTAGACCAGGTTCAGCTCTTTATCGTAGGTCGGGATCGTCCATACGTTAGGTGTTTCCAGCGTGAACGGGTGATCGGCCGCGGTCGGGTCGGTGCCTTCGGGCGCGCCGACGTCCCATGCCCACACCAGCGCACCGCTCAGCACGTCGAAGGCGCGCACGGCGCCGGAAGGTTCGCCTGCCACAATATCGCGTACCCAACCGCCCACCACCGTGAGGTGGCCCATGACCACAGGCAGGGAGGTCGGGTGGTAGCGCTTGCTGTTCTCGGTCGGGCCCATGCCTTTCTTGAGATCGACATAACCGTTGTCACCAAAACTCTGGCACAAGGCGCCGGTGTGCGCGTCAAGTGCAAACAGGCGGGCATCCACCGACGACACCAGAATACGCTGGCGACATTGCTGCTGATCGGTATACGAGGCCTTGACCGCCGCGCTCAGGCTGTCGTCTTTATCGATGTCGTAATAGCCCACGCCACGGCACGTCACATGCTCTTCGCTTTTGGCGTGAGGGTCGAACGTCCAGATCGCCTTGCCCGTATCGCCATCCAGCGCGGTGATCAGGTTTTCCGGGGTGCACGAATACAGCACGTTGCCGATCTGCAGCGGGGTGTTTTCATCAACGCCAGCGCCGGCGCCGGTGGTCCTACGTCCGGTTCGGTAGGTCCAGGCTACTTGCAGGTCCTTGACGTTTCCCGGCGTGATCTGCGTGTAAGGCGCAAACCGCGTCCCTGACGCATTGCGCCCGAAGAACTCCCAGTTTTCAGGTGCGCTGGCGGGGCTCGTGGTCTTGGTGGAGTCAGTCGCGGCCACAGGGTTCGAGATCCCGCCGTGCGGGTAGAACGCCGCAATGAAGGTGGCGATCAAGGCCAGGAATACGGCGAAGCCGAATCGATTCGCCGTGCGCCGGGTGCTCAAGGCTGTTTCCGGGAATGCGGCACCGACCCACAAGCTGAGGGTCAGGATGATCGCCGGCACCACCAGGCGCGGCAGCAGTTGCCAGTAGCTGAACTGACCCACTTCGTAGAACGCCCACACACAGGTGGCGAGGAATATGACGACGGAGAGGGCGATGCTGATAGGTTTACGCAAGACAAACAGTGCCGCCAACAACAGATAGGCGAGGCCAGCCAGCAAGTAATAACTCGACCCGTCGAGTGCTACCAGCTTGAATCCGCCATAAATCAACGCCAGTGCCACGGCAAAAACAAGCAGGGAAAACAGTCCCCTTGCAATAGTGCTCATTGAGGATCTTCCAGAGTGAGATCGATGATCGTCTGTCATATTTGTATATGCTCAGTTGGGGAAATACGTAACGGTTTGCGCTATTTACCAACAACTTGGCCGAATATTGAGTTCGGCCTTTAGTTGGCCGGGTGCGGTTCTTCCATGATCCCGATAGGCTGGCTTGCCGACGGCAAGCGAGCTTTGGAAATCAGCGTAATAATTGGCCATCCCCGTATTCATGGTCTGGATGCCGACACTCTTTCGCCCCAGCCCTCCACGTTGAAAGCGCCGTTCGATAACGAACGGGATGCTTAATAGAGGCTGATTGAGTTTCGGCAGGAGGGATAACGAAAACGTTGGCGGCTGTATTACGCCCGCTTGACGACTGTCCACGTGCTCAGTCGCGAGTGAATCGTTCCGAAGGCTCTGTCGGCCTTGTTCGGGTTACATGCTTTACTCCGACTGATTCGCTGGTTAATCGCGGTGGATTAACGCGTAGACCAGTCTATAGCGCTGGTTTTTTGGATAAATCCATAAGACTGGAAAACAATGTTGATAAAACAGTAACAATTAGCGGCGATACGCATCGGCGACGCCGGCGTGCGGGTAATCATGTGCAGGCGCGGCGGGGGGCTTTTGGGGCGTGCTCGGTCTTTTCAACACTCGGTCGAACCTTGCGCGTGATCGAGGTTCACAGGTGGTGCGGCGAGTATTTCGCGCAACCTTGTACCTTGTGTGTCACCCGGTAGCGTCTGAGCTGTAGTCCATCGTTTTCACACAAAATATTCCCCGGAAACAGCGCCTGGTGCCTGTCCGGACCCGACCCCCGGGACTATCATGCCGGTAGCCCTGACCCTCACTGCAAGGAGCCGCTCGGAACGCCGATGCGCCAGATCTGGAAATCTTTTCGAGCCCTTTATTTCGCCTCCTTGATGATGCTGATCGGCTCCGGCCTGCTCAGTACGTACCTGGCCTTGCGCCTGGCGGCCGACAACGTCGACAGCCTGTGGGTCGGTGCGCTGATGGCAGCCAACTATTCCGGCCTGGTACTGGGCGGCAAGATCGGCCACCGCCTGATCGCCCGGGTCGGGCATATCCGCGCGTATGCCACCTGTGCCGGGATCGTCGGCGCGGCGGTGTTGGGCCATGGCCTGATCGACTGGCTGCCGGCCTGGATCGTCCTGCGGGTCATCGTGGGCCTGGGGATGATGTGCCAGTACATGGTCATCGAAAGCTGGCTTAACGAGCAGGCGGATGCCAAGCAGCGTGGCGTAGTGTTCAGCGGCTATATGATTGCGTCCTACCTTGGCCTGGTGCTGGGGCAGTTGATCCTGGTGATGCATCCCCAGCTCGGCCCCGAGTTGCTGATGCTGGTCGCGCTGTGCTTTGCCCTGTGCCTGGTGCCGGTGGCGATGACCCGACGCATTCACCCGGCGCCCCTGCGTCCGGCGCCGATGGAGCCACGCTTCTTTATCCAGCGCGTGCCGCAGTCGTTGAGCACGGTGCTGGGGGCGGGGTTGATCGTTGGTTCGTTCTACGGTTTGGCGCCGCTCTATGCGTCCCAGCAGGGGCTGAGTACCGAGCAGGTCGGTCTCTTCATGGGTAGCTGCATTTTTGCCGGGTTGGTGGTGCAGTGGCCGTTGGGCTGGCTGTCGGACCGTTACGATCGCGCACTGTTGATTCGCTGCTTCGCCCTGTGCCTGGCGGTGGCGGCATTGCCGTTGGCGATCCTGAGCAAGGTGCCGCTGGAAGTGCTGTTCGTGGCCGGGTTCCTGTGTTCGCTGGTGCAGTTCTGCCTGTACCCGCTGGCCGTGGCGTTTTCCAACGACCACGTCGAAGGCGATCGTCGGGTATCGCTGACGGCCATGCTGCTGGTGACCTATGGCGTGGGCGCCAGTATCGGGCCGTTGCTGGCCGGTGTGGTGATGAAGCTGTTTGGCAGCCAGATGCTGTACGCGTTTTTCAGCCTGTGCGCGCTGATCCTGGTGTGGCGTATCCGGCCTAAAGCGGTGACCAACCTGCATCAGGTCGACGATGCACCGCTGCAGCACGTGGCAATGCCTGACAGCATGTCCAGCTCGCCGCTGGTGGCGGCCCTCGATCCGCGGGTCGATGAGCAGATGGTGCAGGAGCAGATGCAGACGGCGGTTGTCGAGCCCGAGCCTGAAACCGACGCGGAATCACCGGCGGATGAGCCGCTCTTCGAAGGGCCGCCGGAACCACCGGGCCCGGATGAGCATCCCCACGGCCTGAGCAGGGCGCGCCCCTGAATGCAAAAACGGGCAGATCCCCAAAGGGGCTGCCCGTTTTTTATCGCGATCTGAATGCTTAAAAATCGTCGTCTTTGTCGAAGCGTCGTGCTTCGCGTTGCAACTGGTACACAAAACGCTCGACCTGGCGCTGCACCAGGCCGCTCATGTTGTGGAAGCGCACGCCGGCGAAGGTGGTATTGATCTTCTCTTCGAAGTGCAGGTAACGCAGTTCGACCGAGGTGGTCATGCTGCCAAAGGGCAGTGCGGCGATAAAACGGTCGTAGACCTGGCCCAACTGCAGGCGCTCGGAAATATCGCCTTCAAAGCGCAATTTGCAGCCGGTGGCGGAGATATCCAGCAGCTTGCCGCTGACCGGCGCCTTGAGTTTCTCGCCGCCCAACTCGATATTCACCAATTGCGCGAGTTTCAGCGCGGCGCGGAACGCATTGCGGCGCTGATGGTAGACCACTTCGTCCGGCATGTTGCCGCTGTAGATACGGTGGCCGCCTTTTTCGCTGATGCTCAGGGTGCCGTTGCTTTCCCAGGCAACGCGCACGCCGTCGTGAAAGCCTTCGATGCGGAAGGGTTCGCCATTCTCAAGGTAGCGTTCGCCGTCGCGGGGGATCATTTCGTCCAGGGCCAGGGTCTTGCTGTCCCGGTCGACGTCGACCAGGTAGCTTTGAAAGCGCTGGCTGCGTTCATGGAAGGTGATGATCAGCGGGTCATGGCTTTCTTGCAGCATGCGCAAGGTGCCAGCGATTTCCAGAGGCGTGGTGAACACCTTGGGTGGCTGCGGAGCTTCTTCCGCATTAAGGGCGTTGAACACGGTTCTTCCATCTCCAGACAATATACGACTACACGCAAGAACCATCATTTTGCCAGTATGTCGCACGCCTTGGATAGGGCGCACGTTAAACCGACGTCAGGCTTGGCTGCGGGTGCTTGGCTTGACCATGCGCGAGGTAGAGCCTTGGGCGTTATACAGGGCCGGAGGTTCGCCGCCATGGAGTATGCGCAACTGATTGGCGGTCGTGGCTTGCTGAAGCTGGATCGACTGACCGTTGAGCAGGTTGGCTTCCTGACACTGGGTGAGTAATTGATTGAGTTCTTTGCTTTGGGCCAGCAACCGATCGCCGACCGAGGAATGACTGGCCAACTGTGCGAGGCCGTCTTGATCTGCCGGTAGGCCGAGGCTGACGAGAATCTGGCTACGCTTCTTGCCGTGCTGTTCCAGCAGGACAATCAGCGACTGCTTGCGCGCCAGGATTTCTTCCAGCAGCGGCATATCCCGGCCATACAGGGCCAGGGATTCTTCTTTGAGCAGCTCGAGCAATTGTTGCGTCGGCGCCAGATCATCAATGATCAGTTGAAGCAGATTTTCGTCGTGGTGCATGGCTGGCCTTGGGTTTTAAGCGTCCAAAAGCCTGGCGCAGGCCTTTGCCTAGCGCTCGGCTTCGAAGTTAAGCAGCTTGCTGGCTACACGGTTGCTGTCGACTTTATAGCTGCCATCGGCGATTGCCTGTTTCAATTCGGCCACACGGGCTTGATTGACGACGGGTTGATCGCGCAGCGAGTCAGTGACCTTCTGCAACTGTTGAGCCTCATTGCTCAGGTGTACGGATTCCCCGCTTTGGCTGGCGCCGGCCTGTTCCGCTTTGGCGGGCAGAGGCTGGGCCTTGGCGTCTACGCTGTCCTTGGTGCCGCTGGTGCGCGTAGTGCCTGGCAAAGCCGGGGCGTTATTCAAACGGCTGAAATCGATGACCATGATAAAAAACCTCTGGGTATTTGGACGCTTGCCATGGTTTCGGCCATACCCGGACAAACTTTAGGCGCGATTGACAATAAACCTGCATGCACGAACGTCAGGCGTACAGTGTAGGAAAAGCTGGCGTCCTATTCCAGTGATCTATAAAGCCACCTCGACTTGGCCCGGCGCGGTGACCCGTGCCTTGATGACGCGGTTGGAATTGAGGTTCTTGACCCGGATCTGTTCGCTCATGCCGCCGTTGGACAGCGCTTCGCCCGGCATCTTCACATTCAGCCCGCCGCTGCTGGCGGAAATGATGACCTGGTCGCCCTTGCGAATGACTTCTGCCTGTTCAAGATGGACCAGGGTGATGACCTGGTCGGCGACCATTGGTCGGGTCAATCGTTGCCCGACAGCCTGGTCCACTGACGTCAGGTAACCCTGGTTGATCAGGCTGATGTCCCGCTCGCGCAAGATGACATCCTCATAGCCGATGATTCCGCTGCGTTTGAGCGGCCGCGACACCACGACGACATCGCGGAACAGTTTGACCTGGGCGGGCACGAACACGGTCCAGGGCGAGGTCCCTTCACAGCGCACCTTGACCGTCACGCGACCAATGGGCTGGGCCGGGCTTTCCAGGCTGGCTGTCAATTCCTTGTCGCACATCGGCATGCGCAGGCGCGGATCCAATTGGTTGACCTGGATTTCATAGCGTCCTGGCGTCTGGGTGGTTGCCAGATAATCTTCTACAGTGAATTCAAGAAAGCCTTGGGTGACGCCGATAAGTAGATCAGGCAAGGTGACGTCGGCGGCGCGGGCAGTGATGCCTGCGCCCACGGCAAACAACGCCATCCAGGCGCAGAGCAATCTGCGATACCGTGAGTGGCGAGTGCGTCGGGAAACTGTCGTTTTCATATCCATAGCCAATAAAAAGCAAAGCTCGTGCCGTTTAGTGTTGGGTGCGCGTCGTACCCCCAAAGGTTTTAGCGTAGGAGTCTGGGCATGGCAGGTGTAATGGATTCAGTAAACCAGCGTACACAGCTGGTAGGGCAGAATCGCCTGGAGTTGTTGCTTTTTCGCCTGGACGGCAAGCAGCTCTATGGCATCAACGTGTTCAAAGTGCGGGAAGTGCTGCAGTGTCCCAAGCTGACGATCATGCCCAAGTCGAGCCCGGTGGTGTGTGGCGTAGCCAACATCCGTGGCGCGACCATCCCGATTCTCGACCTGGCATTGGCCACGAGTTCGGCCGGCCTGCAAGACCGCGAAAACCCGTTTGTGATCATTACCGAATACAACACCAAGACCCAGGGTTTCCTGGTGCGCTCGGTGGAACGTATCGTCAACATGAACTGGGAAGAGATCCATCCGCCGCCCAAGGGCACCGGTCGCGATCACTACCTCACGGCGGTGACGCGAGTAGACAACCAGTTGGTCGAAATCATCGACGTGGAGAAAATCCTCGCCGAAGTCGCACCGACTTCCGAAGCGATTTCGGTTGGCGTCGTCGATGCCGAAACGGCGCACAAGGCGGTTTCGCTGCGGGTGCTGACGGTGGACGACTCCTCGGTGGCGCGTAAACAGGTGACCCGTTGCCTGCAAACCATCGGCGTTGAGGTGGTGGCGCTCAACGATGGCCGCCAGGCGCTGGATTACCTGCGCAAACTGGTGGACGAAGGCAAGAAGCCGGAAGAAGAATTCTTGATGATGATTTCCGACATCGAGATGCCGGAAATGGACGGCTATACCCTCACGGCTGAAATACGCAACGATCCACGCATGCAAAAATTGCATATCATCCTGCATACTTCGTTGTCGGGCGTATTCAATCAGGCGATGGTCAAGAAGGTCGGTGCTGACGACTTCCTGGCTAAGTTTCGCCCTGATGACCTGGCATCCCGGGTAGTCGACCGGATCAAGGCAGCAGATCACGGCTAGGGGAATTTCCCTGGCGGTCACACGATTTAAGAGGCGGTATCATTGTCTACGGGTAATTTGGATTTCGAACAGTTCCGGGTTTTCCTGGAAAAAGCCTGTGGCATATTGCTCGGTGAAAACAAGCAGTATCTGGTATCCAGCCGTCTCAACAAACTGATGGAACAGCAGGGCATCAAGTCCCTCGGTGAGTTGGTCCAGCGGATTCAGAGCCAGCCGCGCAGCGGGCTCAAGGAAATGGTGGTCGATGCCATGACCACCAACGAAACCCTATGGTTTCGCGACACCTACCCCTTTGAGGTACTCAAGAGCAAAGTGCTGCCCGAGGCGATCAAGGCCAGCCCGGGTCAGCGTTTGCGGATCTGGTCGGCAGCCTGTTCCTCGGGGCAGGAACCGTACTCGATTTCGATGGCGATCGACGAGTTCGAACGGACGAACATGGGCCAGTTGAAGGCCGGCGCGCAAATTGTCGCCACCGATCTGTCGGGCACCATGCTCACCAACTGCAAGACCGGCGAGTACGACAGCCTGGCCCTGGGCCGCGGTTTGTCCCCGGAACGCCTGCAGCGTTACTTCGACCCGAAAGGGGCGGGGCGTTGGGCGGTCAAGGCGCCGATCAAGAACCGGGTGGAGTTTCGCTCGTTCAACCTGCTCGACAGCTACGCCAGCCTGGGCAAGTTCGACATGGTGTTCTGCCGTAACGTGCTGATCTACTTCTCGGCCGAAGTGAAGAAAGACATCCTGCTGCGCATCCACGGCACGCTCAAGCGCGGGGGGTATCTGTTCCTCGGTGCATCCGAGGCGCTGAACGGCCTGCCGGATCATTTCCAGATGGTGCAGTGCAGTCCTGGGATCATTTACCAGGCCAAGTAAGTCGCACGCAGTCAAAGTGTGGGAGGGGGCTTGCCCCCGATAGCGGTGTGTCAGTCTCAGTATCTATGACTGAACCACCGCTATCGGGGGCAAGCCCCCTCCCACATTTGTTTTGCGGCAAGGTAAAAGCGGCAACTCCCGATTGCCGCTTTACTGGCGCCACGCGGAAGCCGCTTGCCGCTTTTCTGGCATTGCCGCCGGCAATCTCTGCGTAACCCCTTGATATATGGGCTTTAGCCAGATTGGCATGCACCTTGCTATAACCCTGTTAACGAACAGCAGGTCAGCCTAAAGGTTTCCGCCATGAGCATCAGCTTCGATAAAGCGCTCGGTATCCACGAACAAGCCCTCGGCTTTCGCGCCCAGCGTGCCGAAGTCCTGGCCAACAACATTGCCAACGCCGACACCCCGAACTACAAGGCTCGGGACCTGGACTTCTCCGCCGTGCTCGCCGCACAGCAGGACAAGACCAAGAACGGCACCTTCGCCTTGAACATGACCAACAGCCGTCATATCGAAGCGCAAGGCCTGAGCAGTGGCGACGAATCGCTGCTGTATCGCACGCCGATGCAGCCGTCGATCGACCAGAACACCGTCGACGCGCAGTTGGAGCAATCGGCCTACGCCGAGAACTCGGTGAACTTCCAGGCCAGCTTCACCCTGCTCAACAGCAAATTCAAAGGGCTGATGTCAGCCCTGCGTGGAGAGTAAGCCATGTCCTTAGCCAGTGTTTTCAATATTGCCGGTAGTGGCATGAGCGCGCAGACCACGCGCCTGAACACCGTCGCCAGTAACATCGCCAACGCCGAGACGGTGTCTTCGAGCATCGACCAGACCTACCGCGCCCGTCACCCGGTGTTCGCCACCATGTTTCAGGGCGGCCAGAGCAGCGGCGGCGATTCGCTGTTCCAGAATCAGGACGCTGCCGGGCAAGGCGTGCAGGTACTCGGCGTGGTTGAAGACCAGAGCAATCTGGAAGCGCGCTATGAGCCTAATCACCCTGCGGCGAACGAAAAAGGCTACGTGTACTACCCGAACGTCAACGTGGTCGAGGAAATGGCTGACATGATCTCTGCCAGTCGCTCGTTCCAGACCAACGCGGAAATGATGAACACCGCCAAAACCATGATGCAGAAGGTCCTGACCCTGGGTCAGTGATAAGGGGCGCCAAACAATGGCCATTGTTGATACGACGAACAACACGGCAGTCCAGGACCTGTTCAACAGCAAGGTCAAGACTGCGACGGACAACAGCAGCCTCAGCACCGCCACCAAGACGGCAACGGGCAACCAGTCGCTGGGCAAGGATGCGTTCCTGCAGCTGTTGGTGACCCAACTGAAGAACCAGAACCCGCTGTCGCCTCAGGACAACGGTGCGTTCGTGGCTCAGTTGGCGCAGTTCAGTAGCCTGGAAGGCATCAACACCCTGAACGACTCGGTAAACAGCATCTCCAGCAACTTCAGCTCGTCGCAAGCATTGCAGGCTTCGTCGCTGGTCGGTCGCTCGATCATTACCCAGACCGACAAGGCGCTGGTGGACACCAGCAAGAGCATGACCGGCTCGGTCGCAGTGACGGCGGCAACGGGCAACGTCTCGGTCAAGATTACCGACAAAGACGGTGTCGTGGTGCGTACCCTCGATATGGGCGCACAGAGCGCGGGCAGTTCCGACTTCATCTGGGATGGCAAGAACGCTGACGGTGAGGTCGCCCCGGCAGGGACTTACACCTTTACGGCCACCACCAAGAATGACGCGGGCGACGCAGTGGCTCTGGCCACTTCGCTGCCGGCGACGGTCACCAGCGTGACCCTGAGCAAGACCGGCGGCGAAATGCTGCTCAACCTTGCAGGCGGCATGGGCAGCGTCAAGCTGTCGCAAATTCAGACTATCGGTACATAGAGCCGGCTAGATACGGCAGAGGGAGAGAAACATGTCTTTTAACATCGGCCTGAGCGGCCTCTATGCGGCCAACAAACAACTGGACGTGACCGGCAACAACATCGCCAACGTCGCGACCACTGGCTTCAAATCGTCCCGTGCGGAATTCGCGGACATCTACGCGGCGTCCAAGCTGGGCACCGGCCAGAACAGCATCGGTAACGGTGTGAACCTGGCGGCCGTGTCCCAGCAATTCACCCAGGGCGACGTCAACAACAGTGGCGGCATCCTGGATATGGCGATCCAGGGCGGTGGCTTCTTCGTACAGAAGGGCAGCGACGGTTCGCTGGAATACACCCGTAGCGGTGCTTTCCGTGCAGACAAAGACGGCTACATCACCAACAACACCGGTACTTCGCGCCTGCAAGGCTACGCGGCGGATGACAACGGCAAGATCGTCAAGGGTGGCTTGGTCGACCTGCAACTCAACTTGTCGAACCTGCCGCCAAAAGCCTCCAGCACCGTCGATTCCAGCAGTAACCTGAACTCCTCGGAGGCGGTGATCGACCAGGTGGCCAAGCCTTTCAACCCAACCGACACCAAGACCTTCACCACCCAGTACAGCACCACCTTGTACGACACCCAAGGCAACGCTCACCCGATGGTGCAGTACCTGGTGAAGACGGGTTCCAACCAATGGAACTCCTACACCCTGATCGACGGGCGTAACCCTGATGGTACCCCGATCAGTGGCGCAGGCGCGGTGGCACCTGTCGCGTCGACCCTGACGTTCGACACGGCCGGTAAGCTCGCTGGCGTGGTCACCCCGCCCAGCATAGTCTCCAACACCACCCTGACCATTTCCAACTGGAAACCGGGCACCGTGACCAACGGTGTATGGACTGCTAACGGCGCCGCGGCCAACACCGGCGGTATTGCGGTCAACATGGCGAATATCACCCAGTACAATTCGGCCAGCTATCGCAACCCGCCGGTCACCGATGGCTATGCCACCGGCCAGATCACCGGGCTGAAAATCGACGGCAGCGGTGTACTGTTCGCCACCTTCAGCAACCAGCAGAGCAAGGCCATTGGCCAGATCTCCCTGGCCAGCTTCAACAACGAACAAGGCCTGCAACCAGCAGGCGGCACGGCCTGGAGAGAGACCTTTGCCTCGGGCCAACCGGGATACGACACCCCTCAAGCCGGCACCCTCGGTTCGATCGTGGCCAACTCCCTGGAGAACTCCAACGTCAACCTGACCAACGAGCTGGTGGACCTGATCAAGGCCCAGAGCAACTACCAGGCGAACGCCAAGACCATCTCCACCCAGAGCACCATCATGCAGACCATCATCCAGATGACCTGATGCGCTGACGCTGCACAAGAAGCCCCTCGATCGAGGGGCTTTTTTTTGCGTTTTATTTGGCATCAGGACCTTTTCCCATCCCCGATGCGGTTACGAGATGACATGCCTTTGTTGGAACGCGCCACACCTGTCTTTCCACCTATCAAGCCGAGAGGCGTTGGGTTGTTTCATTACCTGGGAGAGGCGGTATGTGGAATTCATCGATATCCGGCCAAAGGGCTGGGGGGGTGCGTTACGAGGATGGGGGGGGAGGGCAGTACCTGAAGGGGGTCAACCAGTCTGATGGCACCAAGGACGACAAGGGGGCCGTCAAGGACAGTATCACGAAGCTGATCAAGGAGCTTGAAGATGCCGAAAAAACCTCCAAGAACCAGACGGCCCAGGAGCTGCGGGACAAGCTGAATGAAAAGCGAAAGGAGCTCGGCGAAGAGAAGTTCAAGGAGATCCTCGAAGAGGTGAAGAAAGACGCGCCTGAGGGCTTTCAGGCGTTCATGAAGAGAGCCTTCCCGGAGGAATTTCCGGATGGCCCGGATGCGCCGCCGTCACCAGCACCGTCTCCATCCCCCTCTCCGGACGGCGGTGGGGGCGGGGGTGGCGGGGGGGGCGGCGGAGGCGGCGGAGGCGGCGGAGGCGGTGGAGGCGGTGGCGGTGGCGGCGGTGGTTTCGGCCCCAGCGAGTCCATGAGCAACAAGCCGATTACCGAAGGCGCGAAGCATTTCGACTACAAGCCCGATGACAGCGAGCCGGGGAAAAAACCGGAGAATATCTGGAGCGGCTTCAGACAGGGGCCGGACGGCAATTGCGTGACGGTTTCGGCGATTAAAGCCGCCATGATGCAATTTGGCGAGAAGCCTACCGACGTCTTCAAAGAGGTCAAGGAGACGGGTAATGGCTACTCTGTGACCATGCGCGATGGTGTCAAGGTAGACCTGACCAAGGATGAAGTGCGGCTGGCTGCCACCCATGCACGTTTCCAGGGCGATGACCCGAAAATGATGACCAACGCCAATTTCATGTTTGCCGTCAGCGCAAAACGGGCGCAATTGGAAAACAACGATGGCACTGCCGGGCGCAGCTTTCTGGATGGCATACGTACCCTCAATGATGGCGAGTACACTCGGGAAGGGTTGGACCGTCTGGGCTTGCGCAAAAATTACCGGCAGGCCACGGATGCCGACTTGCGAAGCAGCAAGGTGGGGACGGTGGAGTATGGCGGTCATTCGATGGCGGTGATCGATGGTCGGATTGAACTGTGGGGCAAGCGGGGCGGGGTGCCCCGGGCGGGGATTGCGACCATATTGTTCGACGACTGACGAGCCTTTGCCCAGGCAAAAGAAAACCCCGATAAACCCAACTGCAGCAAGGGGTTATCGGGGCTTTTCAAATCCCGGGCCATCAAGCCCGGAACGTGCTCAGCTTATTGGCAGGCTTCGCAATCCGGCTCGTCGATCGCGCAGGCTTTCGGCACGGGGGCCGGGCCGGCCGGTGCGGCGAGCACCGAGTCATCACCGTGGTTGCCGCTGGAAACCGCGTTCAGCTTGCCGGTGTTGATGGTCGACTTCTCGGTGCTGGTCGCGGCCAGGGCACGGAGGTAGTAAGTGGTTTTCAGGCCACGGTACCAAGCCATGCGGTAGGTCACGTCGAGCTTCTTGCCCGAAGCGCCGGCGATGTACAGGTTCAGCGACTGCGCCTGGTCGATCCACTTCTGGCGACGGCTGGCGGCGTCAACGATCCATTTGGTGTCCACTTCGAAGGCAGTCGCGTAGAGCTCTTTGAGTTCTTGCGGGATGCGCTCGATCTGCTGCACCGAACCGTCGTAGTACTTCAGGTCGTTGATCATGACCGAGTCCCACAGGCCGCGGGCTTTCAGGTCGCGAACCAGGTACGGGTTGATCACGGTGAATTCGCCCGACAGGTTCGATTTCACATACAGGTTCTGGTAGGTCGGTTCGATCGACTGCGACACGCCAGTGATGTTGGCGATGGTCGCGGTCGGTGCGATGGCCATGATGTTGGAGTTACGGATACCTTTCTGCACACGGGCACGTACCGGCGCCCAGTCCAGGGATTCGTTCAGGTCAACGTCGATGTACTTCTGGCCACGTTGCGCGATCAGGATCTGTTGCGAATCCAGCGGCAGGATGCCTTTGGACCACAGCGAGCCCTGGAACGTCTCGTAGGCGCCGCGCTCGTCGGCCAGGTCGCAGGAAGCCTGGATCGCGTAGTAGCTGACCGCTTCCATGGACTTGTCGGCGAACTCGACCGCTGCGTCCGAACCGTAAGGAATGTGCTGCAGGTACAAAGCGTCCTGGAAGCCCATGATGCCCAGGCCAACCGGACGGTGCTTGAAGTTGGAGTTCTGCGCCTGTGGCACCGAGTAGTAGTTGATGTCGATCACGTTATCGAGCATGCGAACAGCGGTGTTGACAGTGCGCTCCAGCTTGGCGGTGTCCAGCTTGCCGTTGACGATGTGGTTCGGCAGGTTGATCGAGCCCAGGTTGCAAACAGCGATCTCGTCCTTGTTGGTGTTCAAGGTGATCTCGGTGCACAGGTTCGAGCTGTGGACCACGCCTACGTGCTGCTGCGGGCTGCGCAGGTTGCACGGGTCTTTGAAGGTCAGCCATGGGTGGCCGGTTTCAAACAGCATGGACAGCATTTTACGCCACAGGTCTTTGGCCTGGATGGTCTTGAACAGCTTGACCTTGCCTGGGTACTCGGTAAGGGCTTCGTAGTACTCGTAGCGCTCTTCGAAGGCCTTGCCGGTCAGGTCGTGCAGGTCCGGCACTTCGGATGGCGAGAACAGGGTCCACTTGCCGTCGTCGAAGACACGCTTCATGAACAGGTCAGGAATCCAGTTGGCGGTGTTCATGTCGTGGGTACGACGACGGTCATCGCCGGTGTTCTTGCGCAGCTCGATGAACTCTTCAATGTCCATGTGCCAGGTTTCCAGGTAGGCACACACAGCGCCTTTGCGCTTGCCACCCTGGTTGACCGCTACGGCGGTGTCGTTGACGACTTTCAGGAACGGTACGACGCCCTGGGACTTGCCGTTGGTGCCCTTGATGTACGAACCCAGTGCGCGCACCGGCGTCCAGTCGTTGCCCAGGCCGCCGGCGAATTTGGACAACATGGCGTTGTCGTGGATCGCGTGGTAGATGCCCGACAGGTCGTCCGGCACGGTGGTCAGGTAGCAGCTCGACAGCTGTGGACGCAGGGTACCGGCGTTGAACAGGGTCGGCGTGGACGACATGTAGTCGAAGGACGACAACAGGTTGTAGAACTCGATGGCGCGGTCTTCTTTGTGCTTCTCTTCAATCGCCAGGCCCATGGCCACGCGCATGAAGAACACTTGCGGCAGTTCGAAGCGGATACCGTCCTTGTGGATGAAGTAACGGTCGTACAGGGTTTGCAGGCCCAGGTAGGTGAACTGCTGGTCGCGCTCGTGGTTGATCGCCTTGCCGAGTTTTTCCAGGTCGAAGGTGGCCAGGACCGGGTTCAGCAATTCGTATTCGATACCCTTGGCGATGTAGGCCGGCAGGGCCTTGGCGTACAGGTCGGCCATCTCGTGGTGGGTGGCGCTGTCGGCTACGCCGAGGAAGCCCAGGCCTTCGGCACGCAGGGTGTCCATCAGCAGGCGCGCGGTGACGAACGAGTAGTTCGGCTCGCGTTCAACCAGGGTACGGGCAGTCATCACCAGGGCGGTGTTGACGTCGGTCAGGGCCACGCCGTCGTACAGGTTCTTCAGGGTTTCGCGCTGGATCAGGTCGCCGTCGACTTCTTCCAGGCCTTCGCAGGCCTCGGTGATGATGGTGTTCAGGCGGCCCAGGTCCAGCGGCGCGAAGGTGCCGTCGGCCAGGGTGATGCGGATCGATGGGTGCGCGTGTACGGCGGCTTCGTCGGCCGGGGAGCGAACGGCACGTTCCTTGGCGCGCGAATCACGGTAGATCACGTAGTCGCGGGCGACTTTCTGCTCGCCGGCACGCATCAGGGCCAGTTCGACCTGGTCCTGGATTTCTTCGATGTGGATGGTGCCGCCCGAAGGCATGCGACGCTTGAAGGTCGCGGTGACTTGTTCGGTCAGGCGGGCAACGGTGTCGTGGATGCGCGACGAGGCGGCAGCGTTGCCGCCTTCAACTGCAAGAAACGCTTTGGTGATGGCGACGGTGATTTTGTCATCGGTGTAAGGAACGACAGTGCCGTTACGCTTGATCACGCGCAGTTGGCCGGGTGCAGTGGCGGACAGATCCATATTCGAATCAGCGGCCTGCGGCACGGAGCCCTGCGGGTTCTCGCGAGTTGTGTCGGTTTGCATGGGGGGTTGTCTCCACATTCTATATTTATTTGGGCACCATCACGGTGCCCACCGTTCCGTCCTGAAGCACTTACAGCAGGCCTTGGCCTGGCATAACAACTTCGGGACAGGAGGAAGGGGGGCTTATCGCGCCGCTTCCATGCCGAAGTCTTCGGTTTGGCGCTCAAAAGCGCCTCGCCGTATTCCTGGTGGGTGACAGTTGCCCGGTTCAAGCACTGCAACACCCGTACCGTTTTACGCTGTTGGAGCGCTAAAACGGTTGCCATCCGCATGAGCGGTTTGGGCTTTCAAAAAATGCTGGAGTTGGACCAAACAGGAGCAAGAAAGGGCTTGAGTTTCTTGTCTGATTTGTGTTTGGTCTTTTAGTTCAAAACCCTACATGTAGGGTTTTTTTGGCGCCGAGGTACAAGATAATGCGTTTTTGGAGGCTTAGCAATCCAGGGCCTGTGGATAACGCTGTGAGTAAAATGTGTATGAAACGTAGAATGCCCGTGTAGGCCGCAGTACTGCTGGACCGCGCCGTTTGTCACTGAATATTCCAAGAAAAAAACGGCTCTTTGGATTTTTGAGGGCGCGAACCCTATCACAAAAAAACCGCATCACCGAATGCATTTCCTGGCTTGTGTTCGAGGGTTGGGGCATGGCTACAATCGATCATTGTTATGCCCTCACAACATTACAAATAAGGTGTGGCTGGCGAAGATCAACATGTGGGAGGGAGCAAGTCCCCTCCCACATTTGATCGAGCAGACCAACCAATCCCCTAATAACAACGAGGATTACCTGTGGAGCATGAAGCCTGGCAAATCCTGATCGTCGAGGATGACGAGCGATTGGCCGAGTTGACCCGTGATTACCTGGAGAGCAACGGCCTGCGCGTGTCGGTGGAAAGCGACGGCGCCCAGGCTGCGGCGCGGATCATCGCCGAACAGCCGGACCTGGTGATCCTTGACCTGATGCTGCCCGGCGAAGACGGCCTGAGCATCTGCCGCAAGGTGCGCGAGCGCTACGACGGGGTGATCCTCATGCTCACCGCGCGTACCGACGACATGGACCAGGTATTGGGCCTGGACATGGGCGCCGACGACTACGTGTGCAAACCCGTGCGCCCGCGCCTGCTGCTGGCGCGTATCCAGGCCCTGTTGCGCCGCAGCGAGCCGGCGGAACCGGCCGTCGCGCAAAACCAGCGCCGCCTGCAATTCGGCCCGCTGCTCGTGGATAACGCCCTGCGCGAAGCCTGGCTGCAGGGCGACGGCATCGAACTGACCAGCGCCGAGTTCGACCTGCTGTGGCTGCTGGTGGCGAATGCCGGGCGCATCCTGTCGCGCGAAGAAATCTTCATCGCCCTGCGCGGCATCGGCTACGACGGCCAGGACCGCTCGATCGACGTGCGTATCTCGCGCATCCGTCCGAAGATCGGCGACGATCCGATCCACCCGCGCCTGATCAAGACCGTGCGCAGCAAAGGCTATCTGTTCGTCCCCGAAGCCGCTGGCGACATACCGCTGTGAACTCGATCTTCCTGCGCATCTACGGCGGCATGTGCGCGGCGCTGATCCTGGTGGCGCTGCTGGGCGTGCTGGCGTTGCACCTGCTCAACGACGTGCGCAGCGGGCAGTACCGTGAGCGTCTGGCCCACGGCACCTTTGCCTTGATGGGCGACAACCTGCAACCCATGAGCGCGATCGAGCGCCAGCGCGCACTGGCGGTGTGGGAGCGCCTGTTGGGCATTCCCCTGATGCTGCGCACGTACACCGATGCCCAACTGGACCTCGGCCAACGCACCCGCCTGCAGCATGGCCAGGTGCTGGTGCAACAGACCGGCCCCCATGCGGCGCGGGTCCTGCGTTTGGTCAGCGAGCAGGATCAGTTGGTGCTGGAAGGTGAAGTGCAACAGATCAGCGAGCAATTGGCGCGGGCGACGATCTACCTGTTGGCCGACGAGTTGGTGCGTTTTCCGGTGGCCGAGCAACCGCAACGCCTGGCGGATATAAAGGAAGCCAAAGGGTTTGGCTTCGAGATGCACCTGATGGCCCTCGATCAGGCCGATATGGACGACGACCAGCGCCGCCGCGTGTCGGAGGGCGATACGGTGATGGCGCTGGGCAAGGGCGGCGACTCGATTCGGGTGTTTGCCGGCATGGTCGGCACGCCCTGGGTGCTTGAAATCGGCCCGTTGTATCAAATGAACCCGTACCCGGCGCAATGGTTGATCCTGATCGCATTGATCGGCCTGACCCTGATTGGCCTGATCGTCTATCTATTGGTGCGTCAGCTCGAGCGCCGGCTCAGAGGTCTGGAGGCCGCTGCCACGCGTATTGCCAAAGGCAACCTGGAAGTGCGCGTGCCCGCGCGCGGCGCCGACTCGGTGGGGCGCCTGGCCGCCGCCTTCAATGGCATGGCCGAGCACCTGCAGCAGTTGCTCGCGATCCAGCGCGAACTGGTGCGCGCGGTGTCCCACGAGTTGCGCACCCCGGTGGCGCGCCTGCGTTTCGGCCTGGAGATGATCGGCGAGGCCGCCACCCCGCAGGCCCGGCGCAAATACCTCGAAGGCATGGACAGCGATATTCAGGACCTCGACGGCCTGGTCGACGAAATGCTCACCTACGCACGCCTGGAGCAGGGCGCGCCGGAGCTGAATTTCCAGCGGGTCGACCTCAACGCGTTGCTCGACCAGGTGATCGGCGAATTATCGCCACTGCGCCCGCAGATCAGCGTGAGCCGTGGTATCTGCCTGTCATCGGTGCATTGGGACGATGCCTGGGTCGATGCCGAACCGCGCTACCTGCACCGCGCCCTGCAGAACCTGGTGAGCAACGCCATGCGCCATGCCCAGGGCCGGGTGCTGATCAGTTACCAGGTCGGCCAGGTGCGCTGCCGCATCGATGTGGAAGACGATGGCCCCGGCGTACCGGAAAGCGCCTGGGAACGCATCTTCACGCCGTTCCTGCGCCTGGACGACAGCCGCACCCGCGCCTCGGGCGGGCATGGCCTGGGCTTGTCGATTGTGCGGCGGATTATTCATTGGCATGGCGGGCGGGCATTGATCAGCAAGAGCAACAACCTGGGAGGGGCGTGCTTCAGCCTGAGTTGGCCACGGGACCAGGATAAATCCTGATACTGCTATCGGGAGCAAGCCGAACCCTCGCACCGCCCCTCTTGGAATGCATTCCAGTGTGGGAGGGGGCTTGCCCCCGATGACGCTAGATCAGACGCCGATTGCTACAAGGCTCAACAACTGTTCCCCATCCACCGCAAATTGCCCAACCAACTCCTTGCCGTGGCACCACTCGCCGGACAACTCCGTCAGCAGCCGCAACCGCATCTGGCCGTGCTCGGACCATTCCACCACTTCGGCATGCTCAAAGTAGAAGCGCTTCTGCACGATCGGGTAGAGCGCCTTGAACAGGCTCTCCTTGGCCGAAAACGTCAGTGTCACCAGCTGCGCATGTTGCTCACGCGGCAACCTGGCCATGCGCTGCAACTCATCGGCGGTGAGAATTTCCCCCGCCAGGCGTTCCGCGCGCTCCAGGCTCAGGACATTTTCCAGGTCCATCCCCAGCCCGCGCCATTGCGCCTTGTGCCCGACGATCGCCGCCGCGTGCCCGCTGCTGTGGGTGATGGAGCCGCTGATGTGCGGCGGCCACACCGGCGCCCGGTCTTCGCCGATTGCCGGCACGCAGTCCAGGTTATCGAGCTGTTGCAAGGCGGCGCGGGCGCATAACCGTCCGGCGAGAAACTCCGCCTGGCGCTTGGCCACTGAACGCTGGATGCTCGCCGGCGGCGGCACCGCGCTGCGTTGGAAATCACCGGGGATCAACAGGGCCGGATCAAAGCGCGTACTGAGCAACACCGTGCCCGGCAAGGGATCGGGCAGTGGCCAATGGGCGTCGAGTGGGGTGCAGCAAGCGGGTAGGGGCGTCATGGGCGGTATTTTGCCGAGTTGGCGCGCCAGTGGATAGTCCGTAGCGGTTCAGGCCAGGTTCAGAGCCTGTTCAGGGGGAGTTCAGGGGCGCTTGCGTAGTGTGGGCCTACAGCCTACGTGGAGGTAAGTACCATGACTGCAATCAAGAAGCTGATGTTGGCGTTGACCATGTTCAGTGCCACCGCCGGGGCGCAGGCCAGCGATGGCGCCTTTGCGGCATTCGGTAGCGAGAGAACCAAGAAATCCAGCACGCTGATGCAGCGTGTGAGCTTCGAGGCGGTGCGCAGCCAGGCCGCGCCTTGGGGCCAGTCGCTGGGTTCGAGCAGCCCGCAGGCGACGTATCGTGCCGGCTATGAGCATCTTGGCGGCCAATACAATGGCATTAAACTGCGCCCGCAAGACCTGCAGGGCCGCTATGATATCCCTCTGTCGGACTGTTGATTTGCTTTGGAGAGCCTTATGAAATTGCTGGTCGTGGAAGATGAGGCTCTGTTGCGTCATCACCTGTATACCCGCCTGACCGACAGCGGGCACGTGGTCGAAGCCGTGGCCAACGCGGAGGAGGCCTTGTACCAGACTGGCCAATTCAACCATGACCTGGCGATCATCGACCTCGGCCTGCCCGGCATGGGCGGTCTTGATCTGATCCGCCAACTGCGCGCCCAGGACAAGACCTTCCCGATCCTGATCCTCACCGCTCGCGGCAACTGGCAGGACAAGGTCGAAGGCCTGGCCGCTGGCGCCGACGACTACGTGGTCAAGCCGTTCCAGTTCGAAGAACTGGAAGCGCGGATGAACGCGTTGCTGCGTCGTTCCAGCGGCTTTACCCAATCGACCATCGTCGCCGGCCCCTTGCTGCTGGACCTCAACCGCAAGCAGGCCTCGTTGGACGAGCAGCCCCTGGCGCTGACCGCCTACGAGTACCGGATTCTCGAGTACCTGATGCGTCACCATCAGCAGGTAGTGCCCAAGGATCGCTTGATGGAGCAGCTCTACCCCGATGACGACGAGCGCGACCCGAATGTCATCGAAGTGCTGGTCGGCCGCCTGCGCCGTAAACTGGAAGGCCCGGGCGGGTTCAAGCCGATCGACACCGTGCGCGGCCTGGGCTATCTGTTCAATGAGCGCTGTCGTTGATTCGCTCGTTACGTGTGCGCTTGATGCTGGCGGCCGCCACCCTGGCCGTGCTGTTTATGCTGGGTTTGTTGCCGGCCATGCAGGGCGCGTTCAGCCTGGCCTTGCAGGACTCGATCGAGCAGCGCCTGGCGTCGGACGTCACCACCTTGATTTCGGCGGCGCGGGTCGAAAACAACCGCCTGCAGATGCCGGCGCAGTTGCCGGACGAACGCTTCAACCTCACCGATAGCCGGTTGCTCGGTTATATCTACGACCGCGAAGGCCATCTGGTGTGGCGCTCGCGGGCGACCCAGGAAGAAAACATCAACTACAGGCCGCGCTATGACGGGCGCGGTAATGAGTTTGCGCGGATTCGCGAGGGCAATGGTCAGGAGTTCTTCGTGTATGACGTCGAGGTCAAGCTGCTCGGCGGCAAGAGTGCGGCGTTCAGCATCGTCGCGCTGCAACCGGTGCGCGAATACCAGTTGACCCTCGAAGGCCTGCGCGAAAACCTCTACCTGGGCTTCGGCGCGGCGTTGCTGGTGTTGCTGACGTTGCTCTGGCTGGGCCTGACCTGGGGCCTGCAAGCGTTGCGGCGCCTGAGCCAGGAGCTGGACCAGATCGAAGGCGGCACCCGCGAAAGCCTCAGCGAAGAACACCCGCGCGAACTGCTGCGCCTCACCGGGTCTCTCAACCGCTTGCTGCACAGTGAGCGCGAGCAGCGTACCCGCTACCGCGACTCCCTCGACGACTTGGCCCACAGCCTGAAAACCCCGCTGGCGGTGTTGCAGGGCGTGAGCGAAGACATGGCCCAGCGCCCCGAAGACCGCGACCAGGCCTGGGTGCTGCAATCGCAGATCGAACGCATGAGCCAGCAGATCAGTTACCAGTTGCAGCGCGCCAGCCTGCGTAAAAGCGGCCTGGTACGCCATCAGGTACGCCTGCAGCCGGTACTGCAAAGCCTGTGCGACACGCTGGACAAGGTCTACCGCGACAAGCACGTCAAAGTGAGCTTCGTATTGCCGGACGCGTGCGATGTGCCCATCGAAAAAGGCGCCTTGCTGGAACTGCTCGGCAACCTGCTGGAAAACGCCTACCGCCTGTGCCTGAGCGAAGTGCGTATCAGCCTGGTGGAAAGCCTGGATGGCATCGAACTGTGCATCGAAGATGACGGCCCCGGTGTGCCGCCCGACCAGCGCGCGCGGATTCTGCAACGGGGCGAGCGGCTGGACCGTCAGCACCCGGGGCAGGGGATCGGCCTGGCGGTGGTCAAGGACATCATTGAAAGCTACGGCGCGCGCCTGACCCTGGGCGACTCGCCTTTGGGGGGCGCGGCGTTCAAGATCCACTTTCCGGCCGTTTGACCTTCCTTGAGTGGCGCCTGCCTAACTCTCCTGTGCCCGATAAGCCCCCGGCGTCAATCCCGTCCACTTCTTGAACGCCCGATGAAACGCCGACGGCTCGGAGAACCCGAGCTGTTCGGCAATTTCCTGCAATGACAGATCCGCGCGTCCCAGGTGGTAAATGGCGATGTCCCGCCGCAGCTCATCCTTGAGCGCTTGAAAACTGCTGCCTTCTTCACGCAGATGTCGGCGCAGGGTCTGCGGGCTGATGTGCAAGTGCTGGGCAACGGCGTCCAGGTCCGGCCAGGGTGTGCGGTCACGGCTGAGCAGGCGGCGGATCTGGCTGCTCAAACTGTCGCCCTCATCGGGCCGCGACAACAAGTCGGCGGGGGAGCGCTGCAGGAAATGCTTGAGGGTGCGCTCGTCCTGCAGCAGCGGCAGGCTCAAGTAACGGGCAGGAAACACCAGGCTGCTGTTCGGTGCGCCGAACACCTGCGGGCAGGGAAACAACAGGTCGTATTCGCTGGCGTGGGCCGGCATCGGGTAGCTGAACGTGGCCTGCTGCAGGCGGATGCGCTGGCCGATCAACCAACTGCCGAGGCGATGCCAGATCAGCAGCAGGGATTCGCTGAGAAAGTGATCCGGGTCCCCGAGCTGGGAGTCGTCCAGGCTCAAGCGGGCCATTTCGCCTTCCCGTGTCAGCTGCCAACGCGGACCTTGTGGGAATAGGCTGTAAAACAACAAGCCGCGTTCGAGTGCCTTCTCCAGGGTGCGGCAATGGATCAGCGCGTGGCACATCATGGCGAACGTGCCGCGCTTGCTCGGACCTTCGGCAAAGCCCAGGTATTCGTCGTCCAGCGCGAGCCAGAGCATTTGCAACAGCCGGGTAAATTGTTCCGGGGCGATGCGGGCGCGGGGTTCGTTCAGCAGTTCCGGGGTGATGCCCACCTGCTGCAACAGGCCCGAGTAGTCGTAGCCGGCCCGGCGCGCACCGCCGAGGGCCGCTCGGGCGTAGTGACTGGCGATGGTACGTTCGCGCATGCAAGGGCCTCGTCCATGGAAGGGCGGATGGTAGCCATCACCCGCTACAGCGACAAGGCGGATATCCGCCAAATTGTAGGACGAGACACGGCGAGTTGGCGGAAACCCGCCATGCAATGGACGGCGCTCAGGCGCGCCTTGATCCCTCCAGCCCTGATGTCTAAGGGGCTTCAGGCCGTTTCAGCAAAGTGGCACGACGTTTGCGATAAGGATTACAGCGCAGGCTTGGTCCTACAGGTCTCGCAAACAACAAATCCCTCCAGTGCAGGAGGGTTCGCAATTCAAGTGCCGTGGGCAATGGCGGATATTTGCCACACGGGACGATTGAGGAACTTTGCAATGACGACTCGTCAGCCACTGTACAAATCCCTGTATTTCCAGGTGATCGTTGCCATCGTTATCGGTATTTTGCTCGGTCACTTCTACCCGCAGACCGGTGTGGAGCTCAAGCCGCTGGGTGACGGGTTCATCAAACTGATCAAAATGGTCATCGCCCCGATCATCTTCTGCACCGTTGTCAGCGGCATCGCTGGCATGCAGAGCATGAAATCGGTCGGCAAAACCGGCGGCTACGCGCTGCTGTACTTCGAAGTCGTGTCCTCCATCGCCCTGCTGATCGGCCTGTTCGTGGTGAACATCGTGCAGCCGGGCGCTGGCATGCACATCGACGTGGCCACCCTGGACGCTTCGAAAATCGCGGCCTATGCCACGGCCGGTGCGAACCAGAGCATCGTTGGCTTCCTGCTCAACGTGATCCCGAACACCATCGTCGGCGCATTCGCCAACGGTGACATCCTGCAAGTGCTGATGTTCTCGGTGATCTTCGGTTTCGCCCTGCATCGCCTGGGTGCCTACGGCAAGCCGGTGCTGGACTTCATCGATCGCTTCGCCCACGTGATGTTCAACATCATCAACATGATCATGAAGCTCGCGCCGATCGGTGCGCTGGGTGCCATGGCGTTCACCATCGGTGCCTACGGTGTCGGCTCCCTGGTGCAATTGGGCCAGTTGATGATCTGCTTCTACATCACCTGCGTCCTGTTCGTGGTGGTGGTGCTCGGCGCCATCTGCCGCGCACACGGTTTCAGCGTGCTGAAACTGATCCGCTACATCCGTGAAGAGCTGCTGATCGTTCTGGGTACGTCCTCGTCTGAATCGGCACTGCCACGCATGCTGATCAAGATGGAGCGTCTGGGCGCGAAGAAATCCGTGGTTGGCCTGGTGATCCCGACCGGCTACTCGTTCAACCTCGACGGTACGTCGATCTACCTGACCATGGCTGCCGTGTTCATCGCCCAGGCGACTGACACGCACATGGACATCACCCATCAGATCACGTTGTTGCTGGTGCTGCTGCTGTCCTCCAAAGGTGCTGCAGGCGTGACCGGCAGTGGTTTCATCGTACTCGCCGCGACCCTGTCGGCCGTAGGCCACCTGCCGGTTGCCGGCCTGGCGCTGATCCTGGGTATCGACCGCTTCATGTCCGAAGCCCGTGCGCTGACCAACCTGGTCGGTAACGCCGTGGCGACCCTGGTGGTAGCCAAGTGGGTCAACGAACTGGACGAAGATAAGCTGCAAGTCGAGCTGGCTTCCGGTGGTCGTGGGATCTCCGACACCCGTGAAGAAGATGACCTGGGCGTGGCCGAAGGCCCTGCGCCGGTGATCAAGTAACCCGCTGATGGCGTGAACTGACGCCCACAGCAATCCGCAAACGCCCCGACTGGTTCGGGGCGTTTGCGTTTCTGCGCGGCCAAATTCGAATTTTTTGGTTTACAGTTAGTCAATGCTCCATCAAAGGCCCGGTGAAGATCCGTCTTCGCAAGAGAGCCTCCTCAGCCTGAGCCCATCTGCGTGCACCCGAACCAGCGATACCTTTCGCAGCAGATGGCTCGCCCCTAAATGCAAAAAATAGGCGGGCGTGCCCAATGATTACCCTGAAACTCAACGGTCAAGACCATCAACTGGACGTCACCGAGGATATGCCGCTGTTGTGGGCGATTCGCGATGTGGCGGGTTACAACGGCACCAAATTCGGCTGCGGCATGGGCCTGTGCGGCGCGTGCACCATTCATATCGACGGCGCCCCGGCGCGCAGTTGCATCACCCCGATCGGCGCGGTCAAGGGCCAGGCCGTGAGCACCATCGACAACCTGCACACCGACCCCATCGGCCAGGTCGTGCAGCAAGCCTGGCTGGACAGTGCCGTGGCCCAGTGCGGTTACTGCCAGGGCGGGCAAATCATGTCGGCCACCGCGCTGCTGAAAACCAACCCCAACCCCAGCGACGAGCAGATCGAGGAGGCGATGGTCGGCAATATCTGCCGCTGCGGCACCTACAACCGCATCAAGACCGCGATCCGCCAGGCCTCGACGCACCTGCAGGGGGCCAAGGCATGAACCGCTTACCCGCTGATTTCGTCCTCGATAACCTCAGCCGCCGCGGTTTCCTCAAGGGCGTCGGCGCCACCGGCGCGCTGGTGATCGCCGCCAGTTGGGGCCTGCCCGCAGCGTTTGCCGCCGATGCCGCCAAGAAGTATGGCGGCGATGCCATGCCCCATGGGCTGATCGATGACCCCAAGGTCTACGTCAGCATTGCCACCGACGGCACCGTGACCGTGATCTGCAACCGTTCGGAAATGGGCCAGGGCGTGCGTACCAGCCTGAGCCTGGTAGTCGCCGATGAGTTGGACGCCGATTGGGCCCACGTGCGCGTCCAGCAGGCGCCGGCTGACGAAGTGCGTTACGGCAACCAGGACACCGATGGCTCGCGCAGCATGCGCCACTGGTTCGAACCGATGCGGCGTTGCGGCGCGAGTGTGCGCGCGATGCTGGAACAGGCGGCTGCCGAACAGTGGAAGGTGCCGCTGGGCGAGTGCCGTGCGCAGCTGCATAAAGTGGTTCACCAGCCCAGCGGTCGCACCTTGGGCTATGGCGAGCTGGCCGCCGCTGCCGGTGCATTGGCGGTGCCGGCGCGCGACACGCTGCGCCTCAAGCAGCCGTCGGAGTTCCGCTACATCGGCAAAGAGGGCGTCAAGGCCATCGACGGCGCCGATATCGTCAACGGTCGCGCGGTCTACGGCGCGGACGTGCATTTCGACGGCATGCTCTACGCCACCATTACACGGCCGACGGTGTATGGCGGCAAGGTCAAATCCTTCGATGCCAGTGCGGCGTTGAAGGTGCCGGGGGTGATCAGGGTCCTCGAAATCGAAAGCCGGCCTCTGCCCTCGGAGTTCCAGCCACTGGGCGGCGTGGCCGTGGTGGCCAGCAATACATGGGCGGCGATCAAGGGCCGCGAAGCGCTGGCGATTGTCTGGGATGACGGCGTCAACGCCGGCTACAACTCGATCGATTACCGCAAGGAACTGGAAGCGGCCGCGCGGCAACCGGGCAAAGTGGTGCGCAACACCGGCACCCTCGAGCAGGCGATGAACGAGGCCGACAGCACTTTGGACGCCGCTTATTATTTGCCGCATCTGGCCCAGTCACCGATGGAACCGATGGTTGCCGTTGCCCGTTTCGACAAGGGCCAGTGCGAAGCCTGGGCCCCCAGCCAGGCGCCCCAGGTGACCCGTGAGCGCGTCGCCGAGCGCCTGGGCCTGCCTTTCGATAACGTGACGATCAATGTCACGCTGCTGGGCGGCGGTTTCGGTCGCAAGTCCAAGCCGGACTTCGTGGTCGAGGCGGCCATCCTCGCCAAGGAATTCCCCGGCAAGGCCGTGCGCGTGCAGTGGACCCGTGAAGATGACATCCACAACTCCTACTTCCACACGGTTTCCGCCGAGTACCTCAAGGCCGGCCTGAACAAGGACGGCCTGCCTTCCGCCTGGCTGCACCGCACCGTCGCGCCGAGCATCACCGCGTTGTTTGCGCCGGGGATGAACCACGAGGCGGCGTTCGAGCTGGGCATGGGCTTTACCAACATGGCCTACGCGATTCCCAACGTGCGCCTGGAAAACCCCGAAGCCGCCGCCCACACCCGGGTTGGCTGGTACCGCTCGGTATCGAACATCCCGCATGGCTTTGCGATTCAGAGCTTTGTCGATGAGCTGGCGCACAAGGCCGGCCAGGACCCGTTGCAGTACCAACTCAAACTGCTTGGGCCGGACCGTCAGATCGATCCGAAAACCCTGAGCGATGAGTGGAACTACGGCGAATCCCCGGAGCGCTACCCGATCGATACCGCCCGCCTGCGCGGCGTCCTCGAAACCGCCGCCAAAGCCGCCGGCTGGGGGCGCACGCTACCCAAGGGGCGAGGCCTGGGGCTGGCGGTGCATTACAGTTTCGTCACCTATGTGGCGGCGGTGATCGAGGTGGAAGTCAAAGACGACGGCACGCTGATCGTCCACAAGGCGGATATCGCTGTGGACTGCGGCCCGCAGATCAACCCGGAACGCATTCGCTCGCAATTCGAAGGCGCCTGCGTGATGGGCCTGGGCAACGCGGTATTGGGCGAGATCAGCTTCAAGGACGGCAAGGTCCAGCAGGACAACTTCCATATGTATGAAGTGGCGCGCATGTCCCTGGCGCCCAAGGTTGTCGCGGTCCACCTGGTCACGCCACAGGGCGAGGTGCCGTTGGGCGGTGTCGGTGAGCCCGGCGTACCGCCGATTGCGCCGGCGCTGTGCAATGCGATCTTTGCCGCCACCGGCAAGCGTATTCGCAACCTGCCCGTGCGTTATCAGTTGCAAGGCTGGCAGGAGGCGAAGGCTTGATGGACAGCGTGGATCTGAATGTCCTGCGCAGCGTGCTCGAATGGCGCCGCGCGGGGCAGCGGGTGGTGTTGTACAGCGTGGTCCAGACCTGGGGTAGCGCGCCGCGTCCGCCCGGGGCCATGCTGGCCTTGCGCGGCGACGGGGTGGTGATCGGCTCGGTGTCCGGCGGTTGCATTGAAGACGACTTGATTGCGCGTTTGCAGGATGGTCGGTTGGCGGACGACGGGCCCGCGGTGCAGTTGGTGACCTACGGCGTGACACGCGATGAAGCGGCGCGTTTCGGCCTGCCGTGCGGCGGCACCCTGCGCCTGACCGAAGAGCGCGTGACGGAGTGGCAGTGGGTGGCCGAGTTGCTGGCGCGCTGTGACGCCCATGAAATCGTCGCTCGGGAGCTGGACCTGGCCACCGGCGACGTGAGCTTGAGCCCCGCGAGCAAGACCGACGTGGTGAGCTTCGACGGCGAGCGCCTGCGCGCCATCTATGGCCCGCGCTGGCGCCTGCTGTTGATCGGCGCCGGGCAGTTGTCCCGCTACGTGGCGCAGATGGCGCGGTTGCTGGATTTCGAAGTGCTGATCTGCGACCCGCGTGAAGAGTTCGTGTATGGCTGGGAAGAACCGCACGGCCGCTTTGTGCCCGGCATGCCTGATGAAGCGGTGCTGAACATCCAGACCGACGAACGCACGGCCATCGTCTGCCTGACCCACGATCCGCGCCTGGACGATATGGCGTTGCTGACGGCACTGAACTCCAATGCGTTCTATATCGGCGCGCTGGGTTCGCGGGTCAACACGCGTAAACGCCGGGAAAACCTGGCGGCGCTGGGGTTGTCTGCGCAGGCGATCGCGCGGTTGCATGGGCCGATCGGTTTGCATATCGGCAGCCATACACCGGCGGAGATCGCGCTGTCGTTGCTGGCGGAAATTGTCGCGATCAAGAATGGCGTGGCGCCGCTGCAGAAAAAGCCGCTGTCGGTGCAGGTTGAATGACCGTCACGGTGATTGTGCTGGCGGCGGGGCAGGGCAGTCGTTTTCGCGCTGAAGCCGGGGCAGATCGGGATAAATTGCTGGCTGAGTGCGTCGGCCGGGACGCAGTGGTGCGGCCGGTGATCGAGCAGGTGCTGGTGAATTTGCCGGCGTGGGCGCTAAAGCGCGTGCTGGTGACGTCGCCCGAGCGGCTTGAAGTCATTCGTCTGGCGCAGGTCCATGGCTGCGAGGTAGTGCAGCTGTGCTCGGCCGGAATGGGCGACAGCATTGCGGCAGCGGTCGCGGCCAGTGCTTCCAGTGATGGCTGGCTGGTGGTGCTGGGTGATATGCCGTTCATCCTGCCGTCCAGCATTGAACGGGTGCTGGAGCACGTGGACAGCATCAACGTGCCGGTGCATGCCGGCCAGTATGGGCATCCGGTTGCGTTTGGACGAGCGTTTGGGCCAGCGTTGATGGCGTTGACGGGCGATCGCGGGGCCAAGCCGCTGTTTGCCCAGGGGCAGGTGCGCGAGATCCAGGTAAACGACCCTGGCGTACTCTGGGATGTGGATCTGCCACATCTGTTGGATTTCAAACCGCTCTGAAATGTGGGAGGGGGCAAGCCCCTTCTCACATTGAATCTTCGGTGTTTTCAGAATCTGATTGTCTAGTCCTGAAATAGGTTTACACCTATTTCAGTCTCAAAACGCCCGGTGCACCGCATCGGGCGTTTTGTATTTCAGGGAGAAATGCGGTCGCTCCCCGTTGTAGATCCGCACCGACTCATCCACCATTTTTACTGCGTCTGCCAAGTCTTTGGGGCGATGTAGCAAAAATTCAGTTTTCAAAATCCCGTTTATCCTCTCGGCCATCGCGTTCTGATAACAATCATAACCGTCGGTCATTGAGCACCTGATCCCGTGCTTGATGTGCATCCGCTGGTATAAGTCGGAGCAGTATTGGGCGCCGCGGTCTGAGTGATGGACAAGCGGCTCCTTGGAGCTTCGCTGGCTAACCGCTTTCTGCAGCGCTTTGATCACCGATTCCGTATGCAGGCTTTCATGCACATGATGACCTACGATCTTGCGTGAGTACGCGTCCGTTATCAGGCTGACGTAGGCGACACTTTCCCGCGTTGGTAGATAGGTAATGTCTGCGACCCAAACCTGTTCGGGCCTGCTGGCTACGACTTGTTCCGGACCTGCTTTGAGCAGGTTTGGATGGCGGCGAAAACGATGATGGCTATGAGTGGTTTTATGGTAGGCCCGCTTGCGTGGAACGAGCGCTCGCGCCTCTCTCAAGATGGCAAACAGGCGGTCTCTGCCGACACTTAATGCCGCACCAGCCTCAATGCTCATCAGGTAATGCAGCTTACGCGTTCCTAGCCTGGGTTGGCGTCGACGCTTTTCCAGAACAAAGTCCACCACTTCCTGGTCCTGGCGGACTCGGGCATCAAAAACTCGATTGCGTTTGTAATACGCTTGACGCGAAATACCCATGAACAGGCAAGCCCTGGTAATGCTCAGGTTTTGGATTTGCCCTTGCGAGAGGACTTGCCGGGTCGCTTTTTTACGATGGAAACACCGTAGTCATTTTTCAAGACATTCACGACAGCCTCAAAGAACTGGGCTTTCTGATTGCTCAGTGCCAGTTGCTCTTCAAGCTCTTTGATCCGCTGTTCGGGTGTTAGCGGGAGGTTGGGGTCGGTCATTGGCTTGCTCCGCGGCGCTCGAATTGATGCGCCTTGGCTCCAGTCCTGTCGGCCATGCTTGCGTAACCAAACCAGTACCGTGGACCGGCCCTGAATGCCAAAGCGCCGTTGAGCCTCTTTATAACTTAACTCGCCTTTTTCGACTTGGTCTACGACCGATAATTTAAAAGCTAACGTGTAGTCGCGCTGGCTGCGCCTTTTGCCCGTATCCATTGAGTCCTCCTGAAGATAGGTCAGAAGGCGTAAACCTTATTCAGGACGGGACAGATGGCATAAAAAAGCCCCGCCTGAGTGATCAGGCGGGGCTTTTCAGTGGCTGATGGAATCAGACGAGGGGTTTAGGCTCGTGCTCTTCTTCCAGGGCCTTTGGGTGGTGCTCTGCCGCTTCTTCAACGGAACGCGGGGTCTCGTCGACGATAGAGGCAGCGTGCTCGACCACTTCGGCGACAGCCGGTGCGGCAGCGGCAGCAGCGGCGGCCGCTTCGGCTTCCTTGCGACGACGGCGCACTTCACGTGGGTCGTTCGGCGCACGGCCGTTTTCGGTCAGGGCGCTGGCCGGTGCGGCTTCAACCACCGGGGCGGCGGCTTCGGCAACCACGGGCGCTTCAACCACTGGCGCAGGCTCGGCAACCACTACCGGAGCGGCTTCAACCACTTCGGCAACCGGGGCCGGTGCGGCTTCTACCACGGGGGCAGGTGCTTCAACCGGGGCGGCAGGTTCGGCAGTCCACTGGAAGGCGGTCTGTTCTTCGCGAACTTCACGCACGGCCGGGGCGGCGGCTTCGACAACCGGAGCTTCCACGACAGCTTCAACCACTGGCTGTGGCTCAACCACCGGGGCAGGCTCGGCGGCAGCCACTTCTTCTTGCGGCTGGGCTTCGCGAACCGGCGCAACTTCCACTTCCGGAGCCGCGGGGGCTTCGATCGGGGTGGTTGCTTCTACGACCGGTGCTTCAACCACTGGGGTCTCGGCGACTGGCGCTTCTACCGCAACGGTTTCTTCGACGGCGGCAGTGGCGCGTTCAGCCTGCTCGTGAGCCTGGGCTTCGGCAGGTGCGCTGATGACCGAGCTGGCAACAGCGGCGGTAACGGCCAGGCCGGCAGCCAGTTCGGTGCTGGTCGGTTCGCTGGTAGCGGCTTCTGCGTTCTCGCCGGCTTCTTCCGAACCTTCGATCACATTGCCGTTGGCGTCACGTTGACGCTCGCGACGGTTGCTGCGACGACGCTGGCCACGGGAGCGGCGGCGCGGACGATCGCCTTCGGCGTTGTCCTGGCCGTCTTCCTGCAGTTGCTCTTCGCCGGTCAGCACTTCTTCTTCGCTGGCGGCAGCCGCCTGCTCGGTACGTGGTTGACGTTCTTCACGCGGTGGGCGCGGTTGACGCTCTTCACGTGGCGCACGCTCTTCACGCGGCGGGCGAGCCGGGCGTTCTTCCTCGGTAGGGGCGGCAACAGCAGCGGCGGCAACGGCAACGGCTGGCGCAGCGTCCAGCGGCTCGCGCAGTTCACGCACACGTTCTTCACGCTCGCCACGCGGCTTGCGATCTTCACGCGGTGCGCGTGGTGGACGTGGTGCGCGCTCTTCGCGCGGTGCGCGTTCTTCGCGGGCTACGACCGGGGTCTCTTCACGGGCTTCGCGAGGCGCACGCTCTTCACGGGGTGCGCGCTCTTCACGCGGGGCCCGTTCTTCGCGCGGCTTGCGCTCTTCGTCACGGCGACCGTTGCGGTTACGGCTCTGCTGGCGACCGTTGCGACGCTCTTCGTTACGCGCCGGACGCTCGGTGGCAGGTTTTTCGACCACCACCGGTGCCGCAGGCTCTTCCTTGCTGGCGAACAGGCTGACCAGCGATTTCACCAGGCCCTTGAACAGGCTTGGCTCAGGCAGGGCGGCCGGGGCTGCAACCGGGGCAGCCACTTCAACCGGAACCGGTGCGTTGGCACGCGCCGGAGCGGTCTTCACGGCGGCTTCCTGGCGAACCAGGGTGCGGGTCGCGGCGGCTGGCTGGACTTCTTCCACTTCGGCAGCGGCAGCGGCGATTTCGTAGCTGGACTGGCCGCTGTGGGCTTCCGGGCTGTCATCACGCAGGCGCTGCACTTCGAAGTGCGGCGTTTCGAGATGATCGTTCGGCAGGATGACGATACGGGCACGGGTGCGCAGTTCGATCTTGGTGATCGAGTTGCGTTTTTCGTTGAGCAGGAACGCGGCAACCGGGATCGGCACTTGTGCGCGGACTTCGGCGGTGCGGTCTTTCAGGGCTTCTTCTTCGATCAGGCGCAGGATCGCCAGGGACAGCGATTCAACGTCACGGATGATGCCGGTGCCGTTGCAACGCGGGCAGACAATGCCGCTGCTCTCGCCCAGGGACGGACGCAGGCGCTGACGGGACATTTCCAGCAGGCCGAAGCGCGAGATGCGGCCGACTTGCACGCGGGCACGGTCAGCTTCCAGGCATTCGCGGACTTTCTCTTCCACGGCGCGCTGGTTCTTGGCGGGGGTCATGTCGATGAAGTCGATCACGATCAGGCCGCCGATATCACGCAGGCGCAGCTGGCGGGCGATTTCTTCAGCCGCTTCCAGGTTGGTCTGCAGGGCGGTTTCTTCGATGTCGCTACCTTTCGTGGCGCGCGCCGAGTTGATGTCGATGGACACCAGGGCTTCGGTCGGGTCGATCACGATGGAGCCGCCGGAAGGCAGTTCGACCACGCGCTGGAAGGCGGTCTCGATCTGGCTTTCGATCTGGAAACGGTTGAACAGCGGAACGCTGTCTTCGTACAGCTTGATCTTGCTGGCGTACTGCGGCATCACCTGGCGGATGAAGGTCAGGGCTTCGTCCTGGGCTTCGACGCTGTCGATCAGCACTTCGCCGATGTCCTGGCGCAGGTAATCGCGGATGGCGCGGATGATCACGTTGCTTTCCTGGTAGATCAGGAACGGCGCGGAACGATCCAGGGACGCTTCTTTGATGGCGGTCCACAGTTGCAGCAGGTAGTCGAGGTCCCACTGCATTTCTTCGCTGCTGCGGCCCAGGCCGGCAGTGCGGACGATCAGGCCCATGTCGGCTGGAGCGACCAGGCCGTTCAGCGCTTCACGCAGTTCGTTGCGTTCTTCGCCTTCGATGCGACGGGAAATGCCGCCGGCACGCGGGTTGTTCGGCATCAGTACCAGGTAACGACCGGCCAGGCTGATGAAGGTGGTCAGGGCGGCGCCCTTGTTGCCACGTTCTTCTTTTTCGACCTGGACGATGACTTCCTGGCCTTCGCTCAGGACGTCCTTGATGTTCACGCGGCCTTCGGGGGCTTTCTTGAAGTATTCGCGGGAGATTTCTTTGAGGGGCAGGAAGCCGTGGCGCTCGGAGCCGAAATCGACAAAGGCAGCCTCAAGGCTTGGTTCGATGCGAGTAATACGGCCTTTATAGATGTTGGCCTTCTTCTGCTCGCGTGCGCCGGACTCGATGTCCAGGTCGTAAAGGCGTTGGCCATCTACCAGCGCAACACGCAACTCTTCGGGTTGAGTTGCGTTAATCAGCATTCTTTTCATGTTGTACCGTCGGTTTCCGGGCTGCCGGAAACGGCGTTCGGCACACACGACTTCTCACGGTCGGTGTCAGGTGCGTCAAGAGTGGTTGGCCACTCCAGTGTCCAGCAATAACCGGCGAATTGGGCTGGTATCGCGACGGACGCGTCCTGCTTGTTAGCGGTGGTGACAAAGGCACCACTTCAACAAAAGCTAAGGTCAGGAGGAGGAATCAACCGGCGACTGTGGACGAGATGAAGCGTCTATATATAAGCCTAGTGCTACACGGTCCGACGGTTGTGCATCTCCACCCTACACGTATCCCTGATAATTCGGGTGCTGCCGCGCGCAGAATCCGCAGCGGGTTGGCATTTACCGTGTTCTCCAATGGGGAGTCCACGCTCATGGCTAAACAAGACCAAGTGTGGGCGATTGCGCTCTCACTCGGCTCTTAACAGGCGTTGTTTCCGAAGCATTCGCCATGGTGTGTCCCAAGACTGACTGCACTTTGTGAACTGGCCGTAAATATCGGCGCAAAATGCGAGTATTCACTCTGCTTTCTGCACTCGCTTCAGGCCTCATGTCACCTGCGCTTGTTACAATCTCGGGCTTTCCAAGGTAACGAAAGCCCCGTAGGACGGCCTCGCGTCCTGATGAATTGCGAAGGTCAGGGCCGGCAATTTGCCGCAAGTCCTCTGTCCAGGCCGCTTTTGGCGGCGTTCGCGACTATAGCAGTAATGATTAAGTGCTTCAATTCCATAAAAAATTGTTATCATCGCCGACATGACGACTACCGCCCCCCAGACCCCCAGCGTCCAGCTGCTCGAGGTCTCGCCGGAATATGCCGGCCAACGCATCGACAATTTTCTCCTGGCCAGGCTCAAAGGCGTGCCCAAGACCTTGATCTACCGCATTTTGCGTAAAGGCGAAGTGCGCGTGAACAAGGGTCGCATCAAGCCCGAGTACAAGCTGCAGGCGGGCGATATCGTCCGGGTGCCGCCGGTGCGCGTGCCTGAGCGCGACGAACCTGTGCCGCTGGCCCAGGGTCTGTTGCAGCGCCTTGAAGCGTCGATTGTCTACGAAGACAGCAAGCTGATCGTGATCAACAAACCCTGCGGCATTGCGGTTCACGGCGGCAGCGGCCTGAGTTTCGGCGTGATCGAAGCCTTTCGTCAGTTGCGTCCGGATGCCAAGGAGCTGGAGCTGGTCCATCGCCTCGACCGCGACACCTCCGGCCTGCTCATGATCGCCAAGAAGCGCAGCATGTTGCGCCACCTGCACACCGCCCTGCGCGGCGATGGCGTGGACAAGCGCTACATGGCGCTGGTGCGCGGCAACTGGGCCAGCTCGATCAAGAGCGTGCGCGCGCCGTTGCAGAAGAGCAACCTGCGCTCCGGCGAGCGCATGGTCGAAGTGGACGAGGAGGGCAAAGAAGCCCTGACCCTGTTCAAGGTGCTGCGCCGCTTCGGCGACTTCGCCACCCTGGTCGAGGCCAAGCCGGTCACCGGGCGCACTCACCAGATTCGCGTGCACACCCTGCATGCGGGCCACTGCATTGCCGGTGACACCAAGTACGGCGACGAGGCGTTCTCCAAGGAGATTCGCGACCTGGGCGGCAAACGCCTGTTCCTGCACGCCTACATGCTCACCGTCCCGCTGCCCGATGGTGGCGAATTGAAATTGCAGGCGCCGGTCGATGAGATGTGGGCCAAGACCGTGGAGCGTTTGAGTGCCGCACCTTGACTACAAACTGCTGATTTTCGATTGGGACGGCACGCTGGCCAACTCCATTGGCCGTATCGTCGAGGCCATGCACATGGCCTCGACGCGTTCTGGCTTCGAGCTGTGCAGCGATCTGGCGGTCAAGGGCATTATCGGCCTGGGGTTGCCTGAGGCGATTCGCACCTTGTACCCGCACATCGCTGACGCTGAATTGGTCGCGTTCCGCGAGCATTACGCCGATCACTACATTGCGCTGGAGGCCGAGCCTTCGCCGCTGTTTGATGGCGTGGTGCAGTCCCTGGAAGCGTTCCGCGCCGAGGGTTATCAGCTGGCGGTCGCCACCGGCAAGGCCCGCCGCGGCCTGGACCGGGTGCTCAAGGCCCACGGCTGGGAAGACTATTTCGACGTTACCCGCGCAGCGGACGAAACTGCCAGCAAGCCCCATCCGCTGATGCTTGAGCAGATCCTCGCCCATTGCGGCGTGTCGCCACGCCAGGCGTTGATGGTCGGCGACGCGTCCTTCGACCTAATGATGGCACGCAACGCCGGCATGGACAGCGTGGCGGTCAGCTACGGTGCGCAGGCTGCCGAGGCGCTGCAGGCATACGAGCCCAGGCTGACGATCGATCATTTTTCTGAATTGCAGGCCTGGCTCAGCCGGGCCCACTGAGTCTTTGCTGGGGTAGATGGCATGAGTGATGAGTGGAAAGCGCCCGAAAAGGCCGACAGCAGTGACGACAAGAGTTGGAAGCTGCTGGAGAAGACCCTTCTGGCCAGCGTGCAGGAGCAGCGTCGTTCGCGGCGCTGGGGGATTTTCTTCAAGCTGCTGACCTTTGTTTACCTGCTCGGCATGCTGGTGCTGTTCAGCCCGCTGGTGGACATGGAAAAAACCGCGACCCGTGGCTCCAGCTATACCGCCTTGATCGAAGTGCGCGGGGTGATTGCCGACAAGGAGTCCGCCAGCGCCGACAATATCGTCAGCAGTCTGCGCACCGCGTTCGAAGACCCCAAGGTCAAGGGCGTGATCCTGCGCATCAACAGCCCAGGCGGCAGCCCGGTGCAATCGGGCTACGTGTATGACGAGATTCGCCGCCTGCGCGCGCTGCATCCGCAGATCAAGCTGTACGCGGTGATCTCCGACCTGGGCGCCTCGGGTGCGTATTACATCGCCAGTGCCGCTGACCAGATCTACGCCGACAAGGCCAGCCTGGTGGGTTCCATTGGCGTCACGGCGGCCGGTTACGGCTTTGTCGGCACCATGGAGAAGCTCGGTGTGGAGCGTCGCACCTACACCTCGGGCGAGCATAAGGCGTTCCTCGACCCGTTCCAGCCGCAAAAGGCCGATGAAACCCAGTTCTGGCAGAGCGTGCTCGACACCACTCATCGCCAGTTCATTGCCAGCGTCAAGCAAGGGCGCGGTGATCGTCTGAAGGACAAGGACCATCCGGAGCTGTTCTCCGGGCTGGTCTGGTCTGGTGAGCAGGCCTTGCCGCTGGGCTTGATCGATGGCCTGGGCAGTGCCAGTTCGGTGGCGCGGGACGTGATTGGTGAAAAGGAACTGGTGGACTTCACCGTTCAGGAGTCGCCGTTTGACCGTTTCTCCAAGAAGCTCGGCGCCAGCGTGGCGGAGAAGTTGGCCTTGTACATGGGCTTCCAGGGCCCGACCCTGCGCTGAGATCCCAAGGTCTGCGTAGATAAATGTGGGAGGGAGCTTGCTCCCGATAGCAGTGGATCAGCCAGCTTATCTGTAGCTGACCCACCGCAATCGGGAGCAAGCCCCCTCCCACATTTGGTTTTGCGCTGGTTTAAGGGATTTGCACGCCCTCGGCCAGCAGCATATCCACCAGGCGAATCAGCGGTAAGCCGACAAGGCTGGTCGCATCCGGGCCTTCGGTGCTTTGAAACAGGCTCACGCCCAGCCCTTCGGCCTTGAAACTGCCCGCGCAGTCATAGGGCTGCTCGATCCGCAGGTAGCGCTCGACCCGCTCCGCGTCCAGTACGCGCATGTGCACGGTGAACGGCACGCAGTCGACCTGGCAATGCCCGGTCTCGCTGTTCAGCAGCGCCAGCCCGGTGAGGAAGCTGACACGCTTGCCGCTGGCCGCCAGCAGTTGCTCGCGGGCGTTCTCGAAGGTGTGGGGTTTGCCGATGATCCGGCCTTCGAGTGTGGCGACCTGATCGGAGCCGATGATCAGGTGCCCTGGATGGCGGGCGGCGAGGGCGCGGGCTTTCTCTTCGGCCAGGCGCTTGACCAGTTCGACGGCTGACTCATTTGCGCGGTGGCTTTCATCGATATCCGGCGAGCTGCAGATGAACGGTAAGTGCAGGCGGCTCAGCAATTCCCGGCGATAGACCGAGCTGGATGCGAGTAATAAAGGCAGCATGGGCGTCTCCTCAGGGCGACCGGGGATTCTAGCGGGACGACCGGCTGACGCACAGGGCTGAATTTCCTTTGACATGGCTGGGGGCATCCCTATAATGCTGCGCCTATGTTGAATGACCCGATTCCACCTCACGTTGACCCGCGCAAATTGGCTGATCGTGGCACTTCCCTTCAAGGTGAATTGCTGCTGGCCGATTTGGAGAGACTCTGCGACCCGCTTTCCGACACTGTCGGTACGGTGCAGGCCAAATTCGTTTTTGAACGAGATGAACGTAAATCTGTGGTTATTCACAGCTTTATCGACACCGAGGTCAAAATGGTTTGCCAGCGTTGTCTTGAGCTGGTCACCCTGCCGATTCACAGCGAATGCAGTTACGCTGTGGTAAAGGAGGGTGCGAATACCCAGTCGTTGCCGAAAGGTTATGACGTGCTGGAACTGGGCGAAGATCCTTTGGATCTGCATGCACTGATCGAGGAGGAGCTTTTGCTCGCCTTGCCCATTGTGCCTGCTCATCATCCGGAAGAATGCCAGCAGCCGGCGGGCCTCGATGACGAGTCCGAACCGAGCGAGGACGAGGTAACGCGGTCCAACCCGTTCAGTGTATTGGCGCAGTTAAAGCGTGACCCAAACGTTTAGGAGTTAATCAATTATGGCTGTTCAGCAGAACAAAAAATCCCGCTCTGCCCGTGACATGCGTCGTTCGCACGACGCCCTGACGGCAAGCACTCTGTCTGTAGAAAAAACCACCGGTGAAATTCACCTGCGTCACCACGTATCGCCAGAAGGCGTATACCGTGGCCGTAAAGTGATCGACAAGGGCGCTGACGAGTAATCACTTGTCTGCTCAAGTCATCGCGATTGACGCAATGGGCGGGGACTTCGGTCCCCGCAGCATTGTTCAGGCTTGTATTGCCAGCCTGTCTGCTACGCCCTCGCTGCACCTGACCCTCGTCGGTCAACCTTCCCTTCTTGAAGAACTGATTGCCAGCCATCCGGCTGTGGATCGCGCGCGCCTGACAATTACGCCCGCCAGCGAAGCCATCGACATGGATGAAAAGCCAGCGGTAGCCCTGCGTGGCAAGCCCGACTCTTCAATGCGGGTCGCCCTCGAGTTGTTGCGTGATGGCAAGGTGCAAGCCTGTGTCAGTGCCGGCAATACGGGCGCGCTGATGGCATTGTCGCGGCATGTGCTCAAGACCTTGCCGGGGATCGACCGGCCGGCGATAGTCGCGGCGATACCGACGCAGACAGGCTATTGCCAGTTGCTCGACCTGGGCGCGAATGTCGATTGCAGTGCCGAGCATCTGTTCCAGTTCGCCGTGATGGGCTCGGTGGCTGCCGAGGCGCTGGGTGTGGCTCGTCCGCGCGTGGCCTTGCTGAATATCGGCATCGAAGACATCAAGGGCAACCAGCAGGTCAAGCTCGCCGCCGCTTTGCTGCAAGGTGCGCGGGGGTTGAACTACATCGGCTTTGTCGAAGGCGACGGTTTGTATCGCGGCGAGGCGGATGTGGTGGTGTGCGACGGGTTTGTCGGCAATATCCTGCTTAAATCCAGCGAAGGCCTGGCGACCATGATTGCCACGCGGATCGAGGCCTTGTTCAAGCGCAACCTGGCGACACGCCTGGTCGGCGCCCTGGCGTTGCCGCTGATGCGCCGCCTGCAGGAGGACTTGGCCCCGGCGCGGCATAATGGCGCAAGCTTTCTCGGCTTGCAGGGCATCGTGGTGAAAAGCCATGGCTCGGCGGGGGTGGAAGGCTTTCAGAGTGCGATTGCACGGGCGTTGATCGAGATCCAGGAAAATCTGCCGCGACGCTTGCACGGCCGCCTGGAAGATCTGTTGCCTTAGGCGAATCGGCCCGGGAATGCTTAAATGTGACCGGCCGGTTCAATTGACCATCCAATCTGTCAGTTTCGTGCGCTCCCATCGTAGGAGCGCCTATATCCGACGACCAGATCATTAGGGGCTTGTTACATGTCTACATCCCTCGCATTCGTCTTTCCAGGGCAGGGTTCGCAGTCCCTCGGCATGTTGGCCGAGCTGGGCGCGCAATATCCGCTGATCCTGGAAACCTTCAAGGAAGCTTCCGATGCCCTGGGTTACGACCTGTGGGCGCTGACCCAGCAGGGGCCGGAAGAGCAACTCAATCAAACCGATAAAACCCAGCCGGCCATCCTCACCGCTTCGATCGCCCTGTGGCGCTTGTGGCTGGCGGAAGGTGGCGCGCGTCCGGCATTCGTCGCCGGTCACAGCCTGGGCGAATACAGTGCCCTGGTCGCCGCGGGCAGCCTGACCCTCGCTGAAGCGGTCAAGCTGGTCGAGCGTCGTGGCCAGTTGATGCAGGAAGCGGTTCCGGCCGGGCAGGGTGGCATGGCCGCCATTCTCGGCCTGGATGAAGCGGTGGTGATCGCCGCCTGTGCCGAAGCGGCCCAGGGCGAAGTGGTCAGCGCGGTGAACTTCAACTCGCCGGGCCAGGTGGTGATTGCTGGTGCCAAGGCCGCCGTTGAGCGCGCCATCGAAGGCTGCAAGGCCCGTGGCGCCAAGCGTGCCTTGCCGTTGCCGGTGAGCGTGCCGTCGCACTGCGAGCTGATGCGCCCGGCGGCCGAGCGTTTTGCCGAGTCCATCGCCGTCATCAACTGGCAGGCGCCGCAGATCCCGCTGGTGCAGAACGTCAGCGCGGCGGTTGCCGCGGATCTCGACACCCTCAAGCGCGACCTGCTGGAACAACTCTACAAGCCGGTGCGTTGGGTTGAATCGGTACAGACCCTGGCCGCCAACGGCGCCACCGAGTTGATCGAGTGCGGCCCGGGCAAAGTCCTGGCCGGCCTGAACAAGCGCTGCGCCGACGGCGTGTCGACCTCCAACCTCAATACCCCGGATGCCTTTGCGGCCGCTCGCGCGGCACTGGCCTGAACCCCGAACTTAGGAGAAGCCTGCATGAGTCTGCAAGGTAAAGTTGCACTGGTTACCGGCGCAAGCCGTGGCATTGGCCAGGCGATCGCCCTGGAACTGGGCCGTCAGGGCGCCGTCGTGATCGGCACCGCCACTTCCGCCGCGGGCGCCGAGCGTATCGCCGCGACCTTGAAGGAAAACGGCGTGCAGGGCACCGGCCTTGAGCTGAATGTGACCAGCGATGAGTCCGTGGCTGCCGTACTGGCCGAGATCACCGCACAGTTCGGCGCGCCGGCGATTCTGGTGAATAATGCCGGTATCACCCGCGATAATCTGATGATGCGGATGAAAGACGACGAGTGGCATGACGTCGTCGACACCAACTTGAACAGTCTGTTTCGCCTGTCCAAGGGCGTTTTGCGCGGCATGACCAAGGCGCGTTGGGGTCGAATTATCAATATTGGCTCCGTAGTGGGTGCCATGGGCAACGCAGGCCAAGTAAACTATGCCGCGGCGAAAGCCGGTCTGGAAGGTTTCAGCCGCGCACTGGCGCGTGAAGTCGGCTCGCGGTCGATTACGGTCAACTCGGTGGCCCCTGGGTTCATCGACACCGATATGACCCGCGAACTGCCGGAAGCACAGCGTGAAGCCTTGCTGACGCAGATTCCGCTGGGCCGTCTGGGCCAGGCTCAAGAGATTGCGAATGTGGTCTCTTTCCTGGCATCCGACGGTGCGGCATACGTGACTGGGGCTACAATCCCGGTTAACGGCGGGATGTACATGAGTTAAATTGTGACGGATCGCTTCAAAAAAATGTCATACGAGCTGTCTAAAATCCGTTATAAAGCTGCAACTTAATTTATACGCGGGTGGCCGACCGGGTACGGGGTGAACCTTTCAGTTGAAAAGCTGAAATGGCTTTCTATACACTTACCCACTGGCCAGCTGCCTGAATTTGTCCATTAGGAGTGAAAACAAGGTATGAGCACCATCGAAGAGCGCGTCAAGAAAATCGTTGCCGAGCAACTGGGCGTTAAAGAAGAAGAAGTGGTCAACACCGCTTCCTTCGTTGAAGACCTGGGTGCCGACTCCCTTGACACCGTTGAGCTGGTGATGGCTCTGGAAGAGGAATTCGAGACCGAAATCCCGGACGAAGAAGCTGAAAAAATCACTACCGTTCAAGCTGCAATCGACTACGTTACCAGCCACCAGGCGTAATAGTTTGTAGTCGTCGCTTGCTGTCAGGGAAAAACCGCACTGCTGTAACGGCGTGCGGTTTTTTCTTTAGCTCTGATGAAAAGTGATTCTGAAGCAAAGTGTCGTCATTAGAAAAAGGAGAGTGCTGTGTCGCGTAGACGCGTCGTAGTCACCGGTATGGGTATGTTGTCGCCACTGGGCACGGATGTGCCGAGCAGTTGGCAGGGCATTCTGGCTGGCCGCAGTGGTATTGGTCTGATCGAACACACGGACCTTTCTGCCTATTCCACCCGTTTTGGCGGCTCGGTAAAGGGGTTCAATGTCGAGCAATACCTCTCGATCAAAGAGTCCCGCAAACTCGACCTGTTCATTCAATACGGCCTGGCAGCCGGTTTTCAGGCAGTGCGTGACGCTGGTCTGGAAGTCACCGACGCCAACCGTGAACGCATCGGCGTGGCCATGGGTTCGGGTATTGGCGGTTTGACCAATATCGAAGAAACCAGTCGCACGTTGCACGAGTCCGGTCCGCGTCGAATTTCACCGTTCTTCGTGCCGGGTTCGATCATCAATATGATTTCCGGTTTCCTGTCCATCCATCTGGGAGCACAGGGACCTAACTACGCCATCGCCACGGCTTGCACCACAGGCACGCATTGCATCGGCATGGCCGCGCGCAATATCGCCTATGACGAAGCGGACGTGATGATTGCCGGCGGCGCTGAAATGGCGGCCTGCGGCCTGGGCATGGGCGGCTTCGGCGCGTCGCGTGCGCTGTCGACCCGCAACGACGAGCCGGCTCGTGCCAGCCGTCCGTGGGACAAGGGCCGTGACGGTTTCGTCCTGGCCGACGGCGCCGGTGCGCTGGTGCTGGAAGAGCTGGAACACGCCAAGGCGCGTGGCGCGACGATCTACGCCGAGCTGATCGGCTTTGGCATGAGTGGCGACGCCTACCACATGACTTCGCCACCGGCCAACGGCGCCGGTGCTGCGCGTTGCATCACCAACGCCCTGCGCGATGCGAAGATCAGCCCGGACCTGGTGCAGTACATCAACGCCCACGGCACTTCGACAGCGACCGGCGACCTGGCGGAAGCCGAAGCGATCAAGTCGGTGTTCGGCGAGCACGCCTACAAGCTGGCAGTCAGCTCCACCAAGTCCATGACCGGCCACCTGTTGGGTGCGGCGGGCGCGGTCGAAGCGATCTTCAGCGTGCTGGCCATCAGGGATCAGGTCGCTCCGCCGACCATCAACCTCGATGAGCCGGATGAAGGCTGCGACCTGAACTTCGTGCCTCATGAAGCGCAGAAAATGCCGATCGACGTGGTGTTGTCCAACTCGTTCGGTTTCGGTGGCACCAACGGCTCCCTGGTGTTCCGCCGGTTCGCCGAGTAATGCACAGCTGGGTCGACGGTCAGCCAGCGGACAGCGTGCCCCTGAAAGATCGTGGCCTGGCGTATGGCGATGGCCTGTTCGAAACCATCGCCGTCAAGGCCGGGCAACCGGTGTTGCTCGACCGCCACCTGCAACGCCTGGCCGAGGGTTGCAGGCGGTTGGCATTGGTTGTGGACCCGGCATTGGTCCGCAGCGAAGTGCTCGCTTATGCCAGCGCCCTCGGCGACGGCGTACTCAAATTGATCCTCACCCGAGGCGACAGCCTGCGCGGTTATGGCATCAACCCCGGCGCCCCGGTGCGCCGTATCCTGCAGGGCAGTGCGCCTGCTGCTTATCCCCAGGCCCATGGCAACGACGGTATCCGCCTGTTTCCGTGCGCCACCCGTTTGTCCGAACAGCCGCTGCTGGCCGGTCTCAAGCACCTCAATCGCCTCGAACAAGTGATCGCGCGCGCCGAGTGGCAAGATACCGAGCATGCCGAAGGTTTGATGCTGGATATGTCCGGGCGCGTCATCGAAGGCGTGTTCAGCAACCTGTTCCTGGTGCGTCACGGCGTGTTGTTGACCGCTGATCTGAATCGTTGCGGCGTGGCCGGCGTCATGCGTGCCGAGGTACTGGCCCAGACGCAGGCGCTCGGCACCCCGGTGGTCGTGGCCGATATCAGCCTTGAGCAGTTGCAGTCGGCCGACGAGGTTTTTGTCTGCAACAGCGTTTATGGCATTTGGCCGGTGCGCGGCTGTGCTGCGATGAGCTGGTCGGTTGGGCCGCTCACCCGTAAACTGCAGGGCATTGTTCGCGCGCTATTGGATATTTGAGTTGATACGAAAACTGTTGTTACTGCTGCTGATCGGTCTGTTCGCGGCGGCGTTGCTGTTGGGGTTTTCGGCCTGGAAGCTCGACTCAGCCCTCAAGCAGCCCTTGCACCTGACCGAGGAGCAACTGCTCGACGTCCCCGCCGGAGCCACGCCGACCGGCACTTTCAATCGCCTGGAAGCCGACGGTGTGCTCGACGGCGCCTTCTGGTTGCGTCTGTACTGGCGCTTCAACCTCGAAGGCCAGCCATTGCACAGCGGCGAATACCGCCTCACTCCCGGCCTCACCGCCCAAGGCTTGATCGGCCTGTGGCAGCGTGGCGAAGTGGTGCAATACAGCCTGACCCTGGTGGAGGGCTGGAATTTCCGCCAAGTGCGCTCGGCGCTGGCCAAGCATGAAAAGATCGTGCAGAGCCTTGCCGGCCTGAGTGACAGCGAAGTGATGGACAAGCTCGGCCACCCAGGGGTTTTCCCCGAGGGGCGGTTCTTCCCCGATACCTATCGCTTTGTGCGCGGCATGACGGATGTCGAGTTCCTCAAGAAAGCCTACAACCGCCTGGACGATGTGCTCGCCCAGGAGTGGAGCAAACGCGCCGCCGACGCGCCGTACACCGACCCCTACCAAGCGCTGATCATGGCCTCCCTGGTGGAGAAAGAGACCGGTGTGCCGGAGGAGCGGGGGCAGATCGCCGGGGTATTCGTGCGTCGCATGAAGATCGGCATGCTGCTGCAGACCGATCCGACGGTGATCTACGGCCTGGGCGAGCGCTACAACGGTAAGCTGACGCGTGCCCATCTCAAGGAAGCCAACCCCTACAACACCTACATGGTTGCCGGGCTCCCGCCGACACCCATCGCGATGGTCGGCCGCGAGGCGATTCATGCGGCGCTGAACCCGGTGCCGGGCAGCAGCCTGTATTTCGTTGCCCGGGGTGATGGCAGTCATATTTTCTCGGACGACCTGGATGCACATAATGCCGCGGTGCGTGAGTTCCAGCTCAAGCGTCGCGCCGATTACCGTTCCAGCCCGGCGCCGCAGGTGAAGCCGTTGGAAGACCCCGCGCCGACGAACGATGCCCCCGACGCACCCGCCGAGCCTGCGCCGGACGCCGCCGCACCGCTAAGCCCGCAATGACTCTGACTAAGGACTGCCTGTGACTGGCTTGTTTATTACCCTGGAAGGCCCGGAAGGCGCCGGCAAAAGCACCAACCGCGATTACCTGGCCGAGCGTTTGCGCGCTGCGGGCGTCGAGGTGGTGCTGACCCGCGAGCCCGGCGGTACGCCATTGGCCGAGCGCATCCGTGAAGTGCTGCTGGCCCCAGGTGAAGAACAGATGAACCCGGACACCGAGCTGCTGCTGGTGTTCGCCGCACGCGCCCAGCACCTGGCCGAAGTGATTCGCCCGGCGCTGGCCCGCGGCGCCGTGGTGATTTGTGACCGCTTCACCGATTCCACCTATGCCTACCAAGGCGGTGGCCGCGGCCTGTCCCAGGCGCGCATCGCCACCCTGGAGACCTTCGTCCAGGGCGATTTGCGCCCCGACCTGACCCTGGTGTTCGACCTGCCGGTGGAAGTCGGCCTGGCCCGTGCCAGTGCGCGTGGCCGCCTGGACCGCTTCGAACTGGAAGGCCAGGCGTTTTTCAACGCCGTGCGCAGCGCATTCCTTGCCCGGGCCAAGGCCGAGCCGGCGCGTTACTACCTGTTGGACGCCGCGCAGCCGCTGGCCCAGGTGCAGCAGGCCATCGATGCGCTGCTACCCACATTGCTGGAGCGCGCCCGTGGCTGAAGCCTACCCTTGGCAGGACAGTCTCTGGCAGCAACTGGCGGGGCGTGCCCAGCACGCTCATGCCTACTTGTTGCACGGCCCGGCGGGTATCGGTAAGCGCGCACTCGCCGAGCGCCTGATGGCCAGCCTGCTGTGCCAACGCCCGGTCAACCTGGAAGCCTGCGGCGCGTGCAAGTCCTGCCTGCTGCTCAAGGCCGGCAGCCACCCGGACAACTACCTGCTGGAACCCGAGGAAGCGGACAAGGCGATCAAGGTCGACCAGGTGCGTGACCTCGTCAGCTTCGTGGTGCAAACCGCGCAGATGGGCGGGCGCAAGGTCGTACTGATCGAGCCGGTGGAGGCGATGAACATCAACGCGGCCAACGCCTTGCTCAAAAGCCTCGAAGAACCTTCCGGCGATACCGTGCTGTTGCTGGTCAGCCACCAGTCCAGCCGCTTGTTGCCGACCATTCGCAGCCGTTGCGTGCAGCAGGCGTGCCCATTGCCCAGCGAGGCGATGAGCCTGCGATGGCTGGAACAGGCTTTGCCGGACTGTTCCGAAGCCGAACGCGTCGAGTTGCTGACCCTGGCCGCCGGCTCCCCCCTGGCCGCCGTGAAGCTGCAGGCCCAGGGCGTGCGCGAGCAACGCGCGCTGGTGGTGGACGGGGTGAAAAAGCTGCTCAAGCAGGAGTTGTCCGCCACCCAGTTGGCGGAAACCGCCTGGAAGGACATCCCCTTGCTGCTGCTGTTCGACTGGTTCTGCGACTGGTCGAGCCTGATCCTGCGCTACCAGTTGACCCAGGATGAAAATGGCCTGGGCCTGCCGGACATGCGCAAGGTCGTGCAATACCTCGCGCAGAAAAGCGCACAGGACAAGGTGCTGAATATCCAGGACTGGATTCTCGCCCAGCGCCAGAAGGTCCTCGGCAAGGCCAACCTCAACCGCGTGCTGTTGCTCGAAGCGCTGCTGGTGCAGTGGGTCGGTTTGCTCGGCCGGCGTTAATTTCCGTGGCCGACGGGTGTATCGTCGGTCAGATCCTTCCCGTGATTGAAGTTGTCATATCCTATGCTCGTAGATTCCCATTGCCACCTTGATCGCCTCGACCTCGCCCAACACGGCGGTTCCCTCGACGCCGCCCTGGAAGCGGCCCGCCAGCGTGGGGTCGGGCACTTCCTGTGCATCGGCGTCAGCGCCGACAATGCGGCCGACGTCAAAGCCCTCGCGGATCGCTACGCGGACGTGGATTGCTCGGTGGGTATCCACCCGCTGGACCTCAAGCCCGGCGAAGCCCCGGCCCTCGACTGGTTGCTCGGCGAACTCAACCACCCACGGGTGGTGGCGATTGGTGAAACCGGCCTGGACTATCACTACGAGCCCGAAGCCGCGCTATTGCAGCAAGCGTCGTTCCGCCTGCACCTGCACGCCGCCGAGCAGACCGGCAAACCGGTCATCGTCCACACCCGCGGCGCCCGCGCCGACACCCTGAGCCTGCTGCGCGAAGCCGCATTGCCCCAGGCCGGCGTGCTGCATTGCTTCACCGAAGACTGGGACATGGCCAAGGCGGCCCTCGACCTGGGGTTCTACATTTCCCTGTCGGGCATCGTCACCTTTCGCAATGCCGACGCCCTGCGTGACGTGGCGCGACAAGTGCCGGCCGACCGGCTGCTGGTGGAAACCGACTCGCCGTACCTGGCGCCGATTCCCCATCGCGGCAAGCCGAACCTGCCGGAGTATGTGCGTGACGTGGCGGATTACCTGGCGATGCTACGCGGTGAGTCCTACGAACGCTTTGCCGAACAGACCACCGAGAACTTCAAGCGCCTGTTCCCGCTGGCGCACGTCGCGGGTTGACGCGACCAAATCCGAGGCAAAAAAAACCCGGGTTCTGGGGGGGGAATCCGGGTTAAGACCATTAGGAGTAAAACAAGGGCACGCAGTCCGTCGGTACCCAGGTCGACGCTTCACTTGGGGGAGATGTCGCGCCGACAGTTGAAGTATTGATCAGTATCCGATTCAGTCCAGTCGCGTCTGGTCGTTTTTTAAACAGATTTGGAATACGCGCGCTTCGCTTGAGTTCTCATTGAGCGGATGTACAGGCGTAGGCGTCACGTATTATTTCTGACTGAACGCCATGAATTCGTCGGCATGCTGAAAGTAATGTGTGTGAGCGGTTCACATAAGCGTTGCCCAACGACCGTTCAGTCGGGATAATCCCTCGTACCGGGTAAATCGTATCGCCACGTCTCCTTGGCCCTGCGCAACCCTCCCTATACCGACCTCTGCAGACCTTTTCCTCATGCAAAAAGAACCCCGTAAGGTCCGTGAGTTTCGCCGCCGCGAGCAGGAAATTCTCGACACCGCCCTCAAGTTGTTCCTCGAACAAGGTGAAGACAGCGTTACCGTCGAGATGATCGCGGATGCCGTAGGTATCGGCAAAGGCACCATCTACAAGCACTTCAAGTCCAAGGCCGAGATCTACCTGCGCCTGATGCTCGACTACGAGCGCGACCTGAACGAGCTGCTGCATTCGGCCGATGTGGACAAGGACAAGGAGGCCCTGTCGCGGGCCTACTTCGAGTTCCGCATGCGTGACCCGCAGCGCTACCGCCTGTTCGACCGCCTGGAAGAGAAGGTGGTCAAGGGCCATCAGGTGCCGGAAATGGTCGAGGAGTTGCACAAGATCCGCGCCTCGAACTTCGAACGCCTGACCCTGCTGATCAAGGGCCGCATCAGCGAAGGCAAGCTGGAAGACGTGCCGCCGTATTTCCACTACTGCGCCGCCTGGGCGTTAGTGCATGGCGCAGTGGCGCTGTACCACTCGCCGTTCTGGAGCAATGTATTGGAAGATCAGGAAGGTTTCTTCCAGTTCCTGATGGACATCGGCGTGCGTATGGGCAACAAGCGCAAGCACAGCAGCGAGCTGCCACCCGTTGACGCTGCACCTGCTGGCACACCTGCCGCGTAATGATTTGCTGCCAGGTGCAGTAACCCAGGAATATACTCAGGTAAGGCTATTGCCAAAAGCTGATTTATGAGTCAGCTTTTGCTGCGTCTGAATTATCCTCTGCCGGAGTGATCCATGATCGTTGATCGTCAAGGCAGGCGTTTTCGCAATTTGCGGATCAGCCTGACCTCAGCCTGCAATTACGCGTGTACCTATTGCGTGCCTAACGGCAAGCGGCTGGTGGCTGCCCAGGACGAACTCTCGGCCGAGGCCATGGCCCGTGGCGTGGCTTACCTGATCGAAGCCGCCGGTATCGAGCGCCTGCGCATCACCGGTGGTGAGCCGTTGGTCAGCCCCAAGCTGGAAGCCTTCATGGGCGCTGTGGGCGGGATGGGCCTCAGTGAGATCAGCCTGACCACCAACGGCCAACTGCTGGCGCGCAAACTGCCGCTGCTGGTGGACGCCGGCATTCGGCGCATCAACGTGTCCCTCGACACGCTGAACGCCGAGGCCTTCCGCAGCATCGCCCGTGGCGGCGACCTGGCCACGGTGCTCGATGGCATGGATCAGGCGCGCGCGGCCGGGATCAAGATCAAGGTGAATATGGTGCCGTTGCGCGGCCAGAACCTCGATCAGGTGATGCCGCTGCTCGACTATTGCCTGGAACGGGGCTACGAGCTGCGCTTTATCGAACTGATGCGAATGGGCCACCTGGCCAAGGACTCCAATGCCTTCCTGCAGCAATTCGTCAGCCTTCAGCAACTGCTGAGCCTGATCGGCGAACACCACGAATACCTGCAAGCCAACGCTCCTGTGGACGCCACGGCGGTGCGCTACGAAGTGCCGGGCAAGGGTTTCTTTGGGGTGATCGCCAACGAAAGCGTGCCGTTCTGCCGCACCTGTTCACGGTTGCGGCTGTCGTCCACCGGTTGGTTGCATGGCTGCCTGTCGTCGAGCAATCGTCACTATGTCGGCGACCTGCTGGATAAACCGCGCCACCAGGCGCTGCCGGCCTTGCAAGGCTTGCTGATGAAGGCCTTGGGCGACAAACAGGAAGTGGCGTTCTCCGGTGGTGCGACCATCATGAAAATCATCGGCGGCTAACCCGGTTTTCAAGATTGCGCACAATCCAGTGTGGGAGGGGGCTTGCCCCCGATTGCAATGTGTCAGTCCCAGATAATCTGACCGACTCGCCGCAATCGGGAGCAAGCCCCCTCCCCAAATGGCGCGGATTCTGCATCTCATGCCCATTCGCCGGTTTTCCGTCACCGGCTTCTGGAGGATTAGGATGCGTAGTCTGGTTTTGTTGCTGGCGTCGTTGACGCTGAGTGGTTGCATGACCGTCAGCGATATGGCCGAAGGCACCCGTTATCAGATGAGCGACGCCGGGTTGCTGGACCACAGCGACACCCGGCGCTCCGCGTCGATTCGCGTGCAGCCGGACTCCTTTGTCTTCATCGCCCAGGGCGCCTTCGTGCCGCCCGGCAGCGCCTATCCGCGCCCGAACGTGGTCGCCGAAGAAGCCTTCAACGGCTTCGTCGAATACTTCCCCATGGTGCGCCGCGCCCGCCAGCCCGAAAGCCTCGAACAAGCCATGGCCGAAGCCCGTGCGGCCGGCGCTCACTACTTGCTGTACTGCCGCTTCGCCAAGGCGGATGACCGCATCGGCAACGCCGATGAGTGGACCGATCAACAGGCCCTCGACCGTGTCGGCCTGGACAGCGGCGTTATCCAGATCATGTTGATCGAGACCAGCACCCAGTATTTGATTGATACTGCACGGATTCGCAGTCGTGGCGGTTTACTGACGTTCCACGACAATACGCCCCAAGATCTGATCGCCCGCCCGCTGGCGCAGTACGCCCGAGGCCTGCTGGGCATGAGCGATCAGTAAGCCAGAGGAGAAGCCCATGACCGATTCCGCCAAGGCCAATGATCTATTGGCCCAACTGCCCAAGGGCAAGGGGCCGGCGCCGGTGCATCTGTGGAACCCGGACTTCTGCGGCAACATCGACATGCACATTGCCCGCGACGGCACCTGGTATTACCAGGGCACGCCGATCGGGCGCAAGCCGATGGTCAAGTTGTTCTCCAACATCATCCGCCGCGATGGCGATGAGTACTTTCTGATCACCCCCGTGGAAAAGGTCGGCATCACCGTCGAGGATGCGCCGTTTGTCGCGGTCACCCTGGAAGTCGAAGGGCAGGGCGAAAGCCAGCGGTTGCGCTTCACCACGCAAGTCGACGAGCAGGTCGAGGCCGATCTTGAACACCCGCTGCGGGTGGTGATCGACCCCGACACCGAGGAGCCTTCGCCCTATCTGCGGGTGCGCGCCAACCTCGAAGCCCTGGTGCATCGCAATGTGTTCTACCAATTGGTCGAGCTGGCGGTGAGCCGTCCGATCGACGGTCAGAACTGGCTCGGCGTGTGGAGCGGCGGGACGTTCTTCCCGATTGGCCTGGAGCCCTGAGAAGGTTTTTTTTCCTCTCCCTGAAATAATTCGCTTGCTGTAAACGGCTGCTTTCGGTTATCAATTTGTACATGATTAGACATGTCCGATTCGATAAGAAAAAACGCGTCGTCGACGAACTCATCCGCCGTATCGAAGGTGGGGTGATGGCCGACGGTTTCCTGCTGCCGGGTGAGCATCAACTGGCCGAAGAGTTTGCGGTCAGTCGCGGCACGCTGCGCGAAGCCCTGGCCGAGCTCAAGCGCCGCAACTACATCGCCACCCAGGGCGGCGTCGGCTCCATCGTCACCTATGACGGCATGGTGCTTGACCAACGCAATGGCTGGGCCCAGGCCCTGGCTGACACCGGCGCCCTGGTCAGCACCGACATCCTGCGCTTCGAAGCCGTGACCCGCCCGGACCTGTTCAGCCGCTTCGGCAGCGACCAATTCATCGCCCTCGACCGTCGCCGCCGCGCCGCCGATGGCCGCGCCGTGTCTTTGGAGCGCTCGCTGATGCCGGCCTCCGGAGGCCTGGAAGGCTTGCCCCGGGTCGGGCTGATCGACAACTCCCTGACCATCACCCTGGCCGCTTACGGTTACGTCGGCGCCGAAGGCGATCAATGGATCGGCGCCGAGCCCCTGACCGATGAAGACGCCGAGCTGCTCGAGCGCCCGGTGGGCACGGTGTTTCTCAAGGCGTCGCGCACCACTTACGACCGGCGCGAACGCTTCATGGAATACGTGGAGAGTCTGCTCGACCCGCTGCATTTTCGTCTGCACTTGCAGTTTGGCGCGACGAAATGAGCGCGCACAATCGTGCCCTCGGCGCCTTCTACGGTCTGGCGTTGGGCGATGCCCTGGGCATGCCCACCCAGTCTTTGAGCCGTGAGCAGGTCCGGGCGCGCTTCGGTGCCATCACCGGCCTGGAAGATGCCGACGCCGACCAACCCATCGCACCGAACATGCCCGCCGGCTCCATCACCGATGACACCGAGCAGGCGATCCTCGTCGGCGAGTTGCTGGTGGAAGGCCAGGGCACGATCGAGCCGAGCGTACTTGCGCGACGCCTGATCGACTGGGAAGCGCGAATGCGCGCCAAAGGCTCCCAGGACCTGCTGGGCCCGTCGACCAAGCGCGCCATCGACATGATCCTCGCTGGGCATACGCCTGAAGAGTCCGGGCGCTACGGCACCACCAACGGCGCGGCGATGCGTATCGCGCCGGTGGGGATTGCCGCCGATGTCAGCGACCCCGCGCCGTTCATCCGTGCGGTGATCCAGGCGTGCCAGGTGACCCACAACACCAGCCTGGGCATCTCCAGTGCCGCGGCAGTGGCGGCAGTGGTCTCGGCCGGGATCAACGGCGCGGACCTGGGCGCAGCGCTGAACATCGGCAGCCAGATCGCCCAGCAGGCCGAACGCCATGGACACTGGGTGGCCGGCGGCCGTATTGCCACGCGCATCGGTTGGGCGCGGACCTTGAGCGTCGCCAGTGGCGACAAGGCGCTGTTCGCCGACTTGCTCTATGAATTGATTGGCACCTCGGTCGCTTCCCAGGAATCGGTGGTGGTCTCGTTCGCCCTCGCGCAGCAAGTGGCGGTGGGCGAGATGAACGCCTTCGAGGCCTTGTGCGTGGCCGCCAGCCTGGGCGGCGACACCGACACCATCGCCGCGATCCTCGGCGCGATGCTGGGCGCGTGCCTGGGGATGCAATGCTGGCCGGCGGCGATGATCGAACAGGTCCAGCGGGTCAACGGGCTGGCGTTGCAGCCGTTGGTTGAAGGGCTGCTCAGCTTGCGCCAGGCGCTACAGGCCAGCGCGCTCGCGCACTGACCGAGTCAACATTGCGATTTGCGAATTTGCCACAACCCTAACAATACTGGCACCAGGAGCACCCGCACATGAGTACGTCCACTTCAGGCCCAAGCGCCGGGCGCTTGGAAACGCGCGGCATCGAACCGGTCCCCGAAGGCGAGTGCCACGGCCATCCGCTGCAACTGTTCTGGGTGTGGTTCGCCGCGAACATCAGCATCCTGGGGTTGCCGCTGGGCGCCACCCTGGTTGCGTTTCGCGGCCTGGCCATCTGGCAGGCGGTCATCGTCGCCATCCTCGGTGCCGCCGGCTCCTTCGCGGTGGTGGGCATTATCTCGATCGCCGGGCGGCGCGGGCGGGCGCCGAGCCTGACGCTGTCCCGCGCCATCTTCGGCGTGCGCGGCAATATCGGGCCGACGTTGGTGTCGCTGATGTCGCGGCTCGGTTGGGAGACCGTCAACACCACCACTGCTGCGTTCGTGCTGCTGTCGTTGTGTACGCTGCTGTTCCACACCCCGGTCGCGGCGAAAAGTGCGCCGCTGCTGACGCTGCTGTTCATCGCCATTTTCGTACTGCTGACCCTGGCCGTTTCCGGCCTGGGCCATGCGACTTTGCTGGTGATCCAGAAGTGGGCGACCTACGTGTTCGGCGCCTTGAATCTCCTGGTCGGCGGCTTCCTCTGCGCCACCATCGACTGGAGCGCAGTGTTCAACGCCACCCCGGCGCCCTTGAGCGCGATGCTCATCGGCATCGGCACCATGGCCGCCGGCACCGGGATCGGCTGGGCCAACGCCGGCGCCGACATGTCGCGCTACCAACACCGCAGCGTCACGGCCGTGCGCCTGGTGGCGTCTGCCGCGTTTGGCGCGGGCATTCCACTGGTGCTGCTGATCACCCTCGGCGGCCTGCTGTCGGTGGGCAACAACGACCTGGCGGCGGCGACCGACCCGATCGTCGCGATCCGCGACATGCTGCCCACCTGGATGGCCGTGCCGTACCTGATCACCGCGTTTGGCGGGCTGTTGCTGTCGAATAACCTGTCGGTGTATTCGGCCGGCCTCACTACCTTGACCCTCGGTTTGAAGGTCAAGCGCGTGTACGCGGTGATCGTCGATATCGTGGCGATCTTCGCCGGTTCCATCTACTTCATGCTGATCGCCGACAGTTTCTACGGCCCGTTCATCACCTTCATCTCGTTGCTGGCGGTGCCGATCACCGCATGGGTGGGGATCTTCGTGGTCGACCTGATTCACCGTCATTACTACAGCCCCGACGACCTGCTGAACGTCAGCCCAAGCAGCGCCTACTGGTATCGCGGCGGCGTGGAATGGCGCGCGTTGGGGGCGTGGGCCGTGGCGATCGGGCTGGGGTTCAGTTTCACTACCATCGGCACCACCGCCGACAACATCTGGTTCGCCGGGCCGTTGTCCGATTCCTGGCTGGGCCACAACGGCCTGGGCTGGATCGTGACTTTCGTGGTGGCCGGCGGAATATATGCGTTGCTCGGCGGCGCGGCTGACCGGCGTCCGGCATTGGTCGAGCGTGCCAATGCCTAGGTTGCTGCACACCGGCCAGGTCATCGTCGACCTGGTCATGGCCCTCGATCAATTGCCGGCGAGCGGCGGCGACGTGCTGGCGCAATCGGCCCGTTTCGAAGCCGGCGGCGGTTTTAATGTGATGGCGGCGGCGCGGCGCAACGGGCTGCCGGTGGTCTACCTGGGGCGCCACGGCAGCGGCCGTTTCGGCGACCTGGCCCGTGCGGCGATGCACGCCGAAGGCATCGACATCGCGCTGCCCGCCAGCGCCGGCAAGGACACCGGCCTGTGCGTGGCGCTGACCGAAGCCAGCAGCGAGCGCACCTTCATCTCCCATCTGGGCGCCGAGGGCGAGCTGAGCGCCGAGGACTTGGCCAACGTTGCGCCACGTGCCGATGACTACGTGTACGTGAGTGGCTACAGCCTGCTTCTCGACGGCAAGGCCCAGGCGCTGATCGACTGGCTACTGGCGCTGCCACGGGCGATTACGGTGGTATTCGACCCGGGCCCGCTGGTCAAGGCGCCCGACTCGGCGTTGATGCGCGCGCTGCTGCCGCGTATCGACATCTGGACCAGCAACGGCCCGGAAGCCCTGGCGTTCACCGGCGCGGCGGATATGGCCGAGGCGCTGATCAAGCTCAACCGGTATCTGCCCGCCGACACACTGCGGGTGGTGCGCGACGGGCCGAACGGTTGCTGGGTCGGGCGGGCGAATGCGCTTGAGCCTGTGCCCGGCTTCAAGGTGCAGGCGGTCGACAGCAATGGCGCGGGAGATGCCCACGCCGGCGTGTTCATCGCCGGTTTGGCCAACGGTTTGAAACCGCTCGACGCGGCGCGCCGTGCCAATGCGGCGGCGGCCCTGGCGGTGACGCGCTGGGGGCCGGCGACTGCTCCCGGCGCTGCGGAAGTCGACGCATTCCTCGCTGGATAAACCCGCATAGGCGCTCGGGCTTGCCCGCGACAGCGGTGGGTCAGTGACTCATAGGCTGGCGCCGACTAACCCGCTATTTCGATGCTTCACGGCGCAGGCTGTTTCGGTGCGCCAGGGATGTTCGAGTCGTCGCCCTTGTTGATACCGGGCTGATTGACCCCCGGGCCCATCTTGCCGTTACCGACGGCGGCGGGTGTCTGGCGCTGGGTGTCGTTGCCTCGGGTGCGCGGGTCGGCGCCGTTGTCGATGATCGCGCCACCATTGGTGTCGAGGCCGGTGCCCATCGAGTCCTGGGATTCCTGGGTCGCCGGGCTCGGCGGGGTGCCGACCGGATCGGTCTTGCCGGTGGACGAGGACGCGGCCAAAGCGCTCAGCGACGCAGCGGACAGCAGCGCCGTGAAGGCGAGGGCAGCACACTTGGAATGCTTCATGAGGGTGTCTCCATTAGGGTTAATGTCCTTACCCTTTATTGGTCAGCCCTCATGTGGGGTTCGTGCCTGGATGCCGACGAGCGGTATCAGGACACCTGTAAGGTTTTGTGCGCCGAGAGCTGGCGCGCTATCAGGCGTGCCACGGTGATCATCCAGTTCAGTGCAGCGATGGCCAGTACGCCCATCATCAATGTCGACAGGCCGTAGTCGACGATGATCCTGCCCGCCAGCCAGGGAAACCCGAAGACGCCGACAAAATACGCCAGGCTGAACAGCAGCAACGCCTGGGACGTCGTGCCGGACGGCGCTTCGTGGGCGACCAGCCCATTGATCACCGAGTACGTCAGGCCGTAACCCACCCCCAGCGTGGCAGCCGCCAGCAGGTAGCTGAGGTTACCGCTCACACCAAAAGCAAACAGTGCAATCGAGCCGAGCATGATCCCGGACAACACACAGGCGGCCCGGTAGGCATCGCGCTTGACCACGAAGCCGGCGATCAACAGACGGCTGGTGATCGCGGCGCTCAGGAACCCCGCGAAGAACAGCGAATAATCCAACCCATGCGCGGCCGCGTAGCTGGTCTGGAACGATGAAAGCCCGCCAAACACGCAACCGCCCAGGCCGACCATGAGGATGGCGAACGCCGCCCTGGACGACAGCACCCGGCGGCTGGTGGCCAGGGAAATCCTCGACGTCGGTGCATTCGCATGGTGCTTGAGTTGTGCGCCCAGTCGCCAGAACATCAGCACCCCAACGAGGCTGGCCGCCCCAGCGATATAGAAGGCGGTCGTCAGGGGCAGGTCCAGCGCACTGGTGGCTCGTCCGAGCAAGGGCCCGGAACCGATCCCGCTCAACATGCTGCCCGACAGCAGCGCAAAGTACTTGGCCCGCTGCCTGGGCTCGACCAGCAAGGTCACGATGATCGGGCCCAGCGTGTAGAACACGCCCCAACCCAAGCCGAGGGCCAGCCCGAACAGCATCAAGCCTTGGCCAAACCCCGGCGTCAGGGCAAAACCGAGGCAGGCCACCACCAGCAACACGCCCATTCCCGCAATCGCCCGCGCCGCGCCCAATGCATCGGCCAAATGCCCGGAGAGCACTACCGCGACGAAGGTACTGAGCATCGCCGTGGAAATCACACTGCCGGCGTCATGCTCATTCCCACCGCGCGAGTGAATCAGCAACGACAGCAGAAACGTCGAGCCGTAGGACAAGGACAACAGGAAGCTGGCCAGGCAAAACAGGACGAATAGTTTTCCGCCCACCGGAGGTGTGGAGTTCATGAGCACGCCTTGGAATCATTGGAATTATGGCCACGTTCTACCATGCGCGTCAGGGCGGATTGTTCTGTGGTTGCTGGTGCTTGCTTTAGCCCGCAACGGAGTAAGGTGGCCTGGCGATCCCGAAATTGCACTGCAATCTGTCATCAAACCGTCTTAGTATGTGGCCTTTGAATTTGCCCAAGGCGCGCCCATGACCATCGAGATTCGCCCCGCCGTGCCCAGCGATGCTGCGCAGATCCTGACTTTCATCACCGAGCTTGCCGAGTTTGAAAAAGCCCGTCATGAAGTGATCGCCAGTGTGGCGGATATCGAGCGCAGCCTGTTCAGCGAAGGCGCCACCGCCCACGGGCTGATCTGCCTGCGCGACGGTTTGCCCATCGGCTTCGCGGTGTTCTTTTTCAGCTATTCCACCTGGCTGGGCAGCAACTGCCTGTACCTCGAAGACCTCTACATCAACCCCGAGCAACGCGGCGGCGGGGCCGGCAAGAAGTTGCTGCGCCACCTGGCGAAGATCGCCTGCGACAACGGTTGCGGGCGGTTCGAATGGAGCGTGCTGGATTGGAACGAACCGGCGATTGCTTTTTACAAATCCATCGGCGCCCAGCCCCAGGAAGAGTGGGTGCGCTACCGCATGGAGGGCGATGCGCTGCGGGATTTCGCCCAGGGCTGATCAAGTACCCGGTGAAAACCGGCGTCCCGACGCCGGTTTTTTTATATGTGTTCTCACTATATGGGATGTAAATTTATATATTGAGATATTTAAAGGTCTGGGTTTATAGTCGGCTGCATCAGCACTCACTACCAAAAATAAAACAGGTGAAGCGATGCAGGCACAACCTCTGTCACTCCCCGCCGTGCCCGAACCGACTTATGGCGAGCGGCTCAAGCACAAGGTGGTGATCGTCACCGGCGCGGCCCAAGGCATTGGCGAGGCGATCGTGGCCTGCTTCCAGGCGCAGCAGGCACGTTTGGTGATCGCCGATATCCAGGGCGAAAAGGTCGAGCAAGTCGCCGCCCACTGGCGCGAACGCGGCGCCGAGATCTACGCGCAACCGGTCGACATCACGTCCCAGGCGCAATGGCAGGCGCTGGTCAACCTGGCCATCGAGCGCTTCGGCCGTGTCGATGTGCTGGTCAACTGCGCCGGGGTCAACGTGTTCCGCGACCCGTTGCAGATGACCGACGAAGACTGGCGGCGCTGCTTCGCCATCGACCTCGACGGCGCCTGGTATGGCTGCCGCACGGTGTTGCCGCACATGATCGAGCAGGGCATCGGCAACATCATCAACATCGCCTCGACCCATTCCAGCCACATCATTCCCGGTTGTTTTCCCTACCCCGTCGCCAAACACGGCCTGCTCGGCCTGACCCGCGCCCTCGGCATCGAATACGCGCCCAAGGGCATCCGCGTAAATGCCATCGCCCCGGGTTATATCGAAACCCAACTCAACGTCGACTACTGGAACACTTTCCCCGACCCCCACGCCGAGCGCCAGCGCGCGTTCGACCTGCACCCGCCCAAGCGCATCGGCCAGCCTGTGGAGGTGGCGATGAGCGCGCTGTTTCTGGCCACCGATGAGGCGCCCTTTATCAACGCCACCTGCCTGATGATCGATGGCGGACGGTCGGTGATGTACCACGACTAGAACTTGTCACTCTCCAATAACAACAAGAGGTGCCGTTCATGAAAAAAACACTCCGCGTACTCGCCGCCGCCATTGCGTTAAGCGGCTTCAGCAGCCTGGCCGTTGCCGAACCCGTAAAAATCGGCTTCCTGGTCAAACAAGCCGAAGAACCCTGGTTCCAGACCGAATGGGCCTTCGCCGAAAAAGCCGGCAAGGAACATGGTTTCACTGTGATCAAGATCGCCGTGCCCGACGGCGAGAAGACCCTCTCGGCCATCGACAGCCTGGCTGCCAACGGCGCCAAGGGCTTTGTGATCTGCCCGCCGGACGTGTCCCTCGGCCCGGCCATTGTCGCCAAGGCCAAGGTCAACGGCTTGAAAGTCATGGCCGTGGATGATCGCTTCGTCGACGCCAAGGGCAATTTCATGGAAGACGTGCCGTACCTGGGCATGGCCGCGTTCGAAGTCGGCCAGAAGCAAGGCGCGGCGATGGCCGCCGAGGCGAAGAAACGCGGTTGGGACTGGAATGATACCTACGCGGTGATCAACACCTTCAACGAGCTCGACACCGGTAAAAAACGCACCGACGGTTCGATCAAATCCCTCGAAGAAGCCGGCATCCCCAAAGACCATATCCTCACCGCCGCGCTCAAGACCCTCGACGTGCCCGGCAGCATGGACGCCACCAACTCGGCGTTGGTCAAGCTGCCCAGCGGCGCGAAGAACCTGATCATCGGCGGCATGAACGACAACACCGTGCTCGGCGGCGTGCGCGCCACCGAAAGCGCCGGCTTCAAAGCCGCCAACGTGATCGGCATCGGCATCAACGGCACCGACGCCATTGGCGAGTTGAAGAAAGCCAACAGCGGCTTCTTCGGTTCGATGCTGCCCAGCCCGCACATCGAGGGCTACAACACCGCGCTGATGATGTACGAGTGGGTCACCACCGGTAAGGAACCGCCGAAATACACCGCGATGGACGAAGTGACGCTGATCACCCGCGCCAACTTCCAGGAAGAACTGACCAAGATCGGGCTGTGGAAATGACCGCAGCGGCACTGCGCTTTGACGGCATCGGCAAAACCTTCCCCGGGGTCAAGGCGCTGGACAGCATCAGTTTCACTGCCCACCCGGGGCAGGTCCACGCGTTGATGGGCGAGAACGGCGCGGGCAAGTCGACGCTGCTGAAGATCCTCGGCGGCGCCTACATCCCGAGCAGCGGCAGCGTGCAGATCGGCGCGCAGACGATGGCCTTCAAATGCGCGGCCGACAGCATTGCCAGCGGCGTCGCGGTGATCCACCAGGAGCTGCATCTGGTGCCGGAAATGAGCGTCGCCGAGAACCTGTTCCTCGGGCATTTGCCGGCGCGTTTCGGCGTGGTCAACCGCAGCCAGCTGCGCCAGCGGGCGCTGGCGTGCCTCAAGGGCCTGGCCGATGAAATCGACCCGCAGGAAAAGCTCGGGCGCCTGTCCCTGGGCCAGCGCCAACTGGTGGAAATCGCCAAGGCGCTGTCGCGTGGCGCGCATGTGATTGCCTTCGATGAACCGACCAGCAGCCTGTCGGCCCGCGAGATCGACCGGCTGATGGCGATCATCACGCGCCTGCGCGACGAGGGCAAAGTGGTGCTGTACGTGTCCCATCGCATGGAAGAAGTGTTCCGCATTTGCGACGCGGTCACGGTGTTCAAGGACGGCCGCTACGTGCGTACCTTCGACGACATGCGTGCGCTGAGTCACGACCAGTTGGTCACCTGCATGGTCGGTCGCGACATCCAGGACATTTACGACTATCGGCCGCGCGAGCACGGCGAGGTGGCGCTCAAGGTCGACGGTTTGCTCGGCCCGGGCTTGCGTGAACCGGTCAGCTTTGAGGTGCGCAAGGGCGAGATCCTCGGCCTGTTCGGCTTGGTCGGCGCCGGGCGCACCGAGCTGTTTCGCCTGCTCAGCGGCTTGCAGCGCGCCACGGCGGGGCAGTTGGAACTGTGCGGGCAAGCGCTGCAATTGCGCTCGCCGCGCGACGCCATCGCCGCCGGCGTGCTGCTGTGCCCGGAGGACCGCAAGAAGGAGGGCATCATCCCGCTGGGCAGCGTGGCCGAGAACATCAACATCAGCGCACGCGGCGCCCATTCCCGGTTCGGCTGGCTGCTGCGCGAGGGCTGGGAGCAGGGCAACGCCGAGCAGCAAATCCGCGGGATGAAGGTCAAGACGCCGAGCGCCGCGCAGAAAATCATGTACCTGTCCGGCGGCAATCAGCAGAAGGCCATTCTCGGCCGCTGGCTGTCGATGCCGATGAAGGTGCTGCTGCTGGACGAGCCGACGCGGGGCATCGACATCGGCGCCAAGTCGGAGATCTACCAGATCATCCATGACCTGGCGGCCAGCGGTATCGCGGTGATTGTGGTGTCCAGCGACTTGATGGAGGTGATGGGGGTTTCCGATCGCATTCTGGTGCTGAGCGAAGGCGCCCTGACCGGTGAATTGAGCCGCGATCACGCGGATGAAGCACGGCTGCTGCAACTGGCACTCCCGCGGTCGCGGGTTTGAAGCATTCGAGGGCACAGGTATGTCTCAAGTAAAAACTGCAAAAAGCTTCTGGCCGGGTTTCAACCAGCGCAAGTTTCTCGATGACTGGGTGATGCTGCTCGCCGCGTTGGGCATCTTTGTGCTCAGCGCGTTGTTTATCGACAACTTCCTCTCGCCGCTGAACATGCGCGGGCTGGGCCTGGCGATTTCCACCGTGGGCATCGCCGCCTGCACCATGCTGTTCTGCCTGGCGTCGGGGCACTTCGACTTGTCGGTGGGCTCGGTGATTGCCTGCGCCGGGGTGGTGGCCGGGATCGTGATCCGCGACACCGACAGCGTTGTGCTCGGTGTGTCGGCAGCCTTGGCCATGGGCCTGGTGGTGGGGCTGATCAATGGCATCGTCATCGCCAAGCTGCGCATCAATGCGTTGATCGCCACCTTGGCGACCATGCAGATCGTGCGCGGCCTGGCCTACATCTTCTCCAACGGCAAGGCGGTCGGCGTGATGGACGAGCGCTTCTTCGTGTTCGGCAACGGCCAACTGCTGGGCGTGCCGGTGCCGATCGTCATCACCGTGCTGTGCTTTGTGTTCTTCGGCTGGCTGCTCAACTACACCACCTACGGGCGCAACACCATGGCCATCGGCGGCAACCAGGAAGCGGCCTTGCTCGCCGGGGTGAATGTCGACCGCACCAAGATCATCATCTTTGCCGTACACGGGTTGATCGGCGCATTGGCCGGGGTGATCCTCGCGTCACGCATGACCTCGGGTCAGCCGATGATCGGCCAGGGCTTCGAGCTGACGGTGATTTCCGCCTGCGTGCTGGGCGGGGTATCGCTCAGCGGCGGCATCGGCATGATTCGCCATGTGATCGCTGGGGTGCTGATCCTGGCGATCATCGAGAATGCGATGAACCTGAAGAACATCGACACCTTCTACCAGTACGTGATCCGCGGCTCGATCCTGCTGCTGGCGGTTATTATCGACCGCATGAAGCAGCGCTGAATTCATGCCATGTGAAGATCTAAGTGTGGGAGGGGGCTTGCCCCCGATGGCGGTCTATCAGTAACAGATGTGCAGACTGGCACACCGCTATCGAGGGCAAGCCCCCTCCCACATTTGGATCTCAACTGTATTGAGGTTCGGTATTTGCCATAATGCCGCTCGTTTTCGTACCACCACATAGGCCCGATATGCAGGAAACCGCCCACACCCCCGTCAAAGACGCCGCCCCCACTGGCACCCAGACCTTGCTGCGTGGCTTGGGCGTGGTGCAGGCGGTGGCGGCCGGTGCGCGGGATCTGAAAGAGATCGCCCGGCGCATCGGCACCACCCGCAGTACCACGCACCGCCTGGCCAGTTGCCTGGTGGAGGAGCGCTACTTGCGCGTGGTGCCGCAAGTCGGTTACCTGCTGGGGCCGAAGCTGATCGAGCTGGGGTTTCAGGCGCGTGAAGAGTTGCCGTTGGTGACCCTGGCGGTGCCGTACCTGGATGAGTTGTCGGCGCTGACCGGTGACACCATCCACCTGGCGATTCGCGAAGACGACGACGTGCTCTACCTGCACAAGAACCCCGGGCGCAACGGTCCGGAAATGCGCTCGCGGGTCGGCCACCGCATGCCGCTGGCGCGGACCGGCATCGGCAAGGCGTTGCTGTTGGATGACAGCGTCGAAGAGTGGCAGCGCCTGTACGAAGTCAGCCAGCCGGCGGCAGGGAAACACCTGCAGTGGCCGCAACACCCCGAGCAATCCTGGGCGCAGTTCGAGCAGCGCATGCATGAGTATGTGCTGGGCGGGTATGCGTTCGACCTGGAAGACAACGAACCGTCGATCCGCTGCGTGGCGGCACCGGTGCGCGATGCCAGCCGGCGAATCGTCGCCGGCATCAGCATCGCCAGTACCGTGCCCTACATGCCGCTGGAGAAAATGGCCGAGCTGATTCCTGTGATCAAACAGGTTGCGGCGCGGCTGTCTGCGGAGTTGGGCGCGAAGGCCTGATCAGGCCTTCAAGGTCGCCATGTCGATGACAAAGCGGTACTTCACATCGCCGGCGATCATGCGCGTGAACGCCTCGTTGATCTGACGAATGTCGAGCATTTCGATGTCGCAGGTGATGCCATGCTCGGCGCAGAAATCCAGGACTTCCTGGGTTTCTGCGATGCCGCCGATCAGCGAACCGGCGAGCATTTTACGCCCCAGCACCAGCTTGGCGGCGTTGACGGGCGGGTCCACCGGCTCGATCAGGCCAACGAGGATATGCACGCCGTCAAAGCGCAGCACATCGAGGTAGGGGTTCAGGTCGTGCTGCACCGGGATGGTGTCCAGCAGGAAGTCGAAGTGCCCGGCGGCGGCGTGCATTTGCGTGGCGTCGGTGGACACGATCACATGATCCGCGCCCTGGCGGCGGCCTTCCTCGGCCTTGCTCGCGGAGCGGGTGAACAGCGTGACTTCGGCGCCCATCGCCTTGGCGAACTTGATGCCCATATGGCCCAGGCCACCCATGCCGAGAATCCCGACTTTATCGCCGGCCTTCACACCGTAGTGCTTGAGCGGCGAGTAGGTGGTGATGCCGGCGCAGAGGAGCGGTGCGGCGCTGGCCAGGTCGAGCTTGGCCGGGATCTTCACCACAAAGTGTTCGCTGACCACGATGCTGTCGGAGTAGCCGCCCATGGTGTTGCTGCCGTCCACACGGTCCGGGGTGGCGTAGGTCATGGTCGGGCCTTCGAGGCAGTATTGCTCCAGGTCCGCTTGGCAGGCGTCGCAATGGCGGCACGAGTCGACCATGCAGCCGACGCCGACCAGATCACCGACCTTATGCGCGGTGACGCTGGCGCCGACGGCGGTGACTTTGCCGACAATCTCGTGGCCCGGCATCAGTGGATACACTGCGATGCCCCATTCGTTGCGGGCCTGGTGGATGTCGGAGTGGCAGACGCCGCAGTACAGAATTTCGATCGCCACGTCATCGGCGCGCGGGCTGCGGCGTTCAAACGACATGGGGGCGAGGGGAGTGGTGGCCGACTGGGCGGCATAACCGATAGCGGTGTACATGAGTGAACCTCGCAGAAGCAGTGACAAGTGAGGTGGGCCATTTTCCGCGCCGACCCCGGAGGCGGCCATGGCGATTGCTCCGAGTCTCATGCCTATTCGTCCGGGAGTACGCCTGGTTTGGATGCACGGCGCGCCAGACCTGCGATGATGCTCTCATCCCTTATTCGCGAAGTTTTTTGCCATGTTGTTGACCCGCCATCTCGACGCCAACGCCACCCTGGTTTCCTTGATCGAGCGGCTGACGCCCTGCGACGGTTTCTCCCCGACCCACCTGCCGGGCGTGCAGGTGCTGCGCGCCAGTTGCGACGTCGCACGCGGGCCGCAGATCTATGAGCCGAGCCTGATGTTCGTCGCCCAGGGCAGCAAAGTCGCGTACCTGGGCCCGCGTACCCTGGAGTACGGCGCGGGGCACTACCTGATCCAGGCGATGCCGGTGCCGTTCGAGTGCGAGACGTTCGCCCTGGCGCCCGGCGCACCGCTGCTGGGGGTGACGGTGGGGATTGATCGGGTGGTGTTGGGCGAATTGGTGATGGCCATGGGCATGCAGGCCGGGCCGCCGCCGACGGCGCAGACTTTGGAGTCGATGAGTTCGGTGGTGCTGGATGACGCCATGCGCGGTTGCGTCGAGCGCCTGTTGCAATGCCTGCATGATCCGTTGGAAAGCCGGATCATGGGCCCGGCGCGTGTGCGCGAATTACTCTTCACCGCCTTGCGCGGGCCCCAGGCCGATGTGTTGCGGGCGTTGGTGGAACAGCAGGGGCAGTTCTCGCGGATCGCCACCTCGTTGAATCACCTGCATGCTCATTACGCTGAGCCGCTGAATATCGAGACGTTGGCAGGTTACGCGCACATGAGTGCGTCGACCTTTCATGAACACTTCAAGCGCTGCACCTTGTTGTCGCCGGTGCAGTATCTGAAGCGTTTGCGTTTGCTCAAGGCGCAGCAGTTGTTGCTGGTGGAAGGCATGGGCGTGGCACAGGCGGCGCATCGGGTGGGGTATCAGAGTACGTCGCAGTTCAGCCGCGAATATAAGCGCTATTTCGAACGCAACCCGGGCGAAGAGCGCGCTGCCTGATTCTCCCTGGCTCAACGGGATTAAAAATGTGGGAGGGGGCTTGCCCCCGATGACGGTGGGTCAGCCATCGATGTGCTGACTGTTCCACCGCTATCGGGGGCAAGCCCCCTCCCACATTGAGTTGATGCCAGCCACAAAAAAGGCTCCCGATCTGGGAGCCTCCTGGGTCATGCAACCCTTTTACATATTCGGGTAAGTCGGCCCACCCGCGCCTTCCGGCGTGACCCAGGTGATGTTCTGCGAAGGGTCCTTGATGTCACAGGTCTTGCAGTGTACGCAGTTCTGGGCGTTGATCTGGAAGCGCTTCTCGCCGTCTTCCTTGGTCACCACTTCATACACACCGGCCGGGCAGTAGCGCTGCGCCGGTTCATCGTAGAGCGGCAGGTTGGTGCCGATCGGGATGCTCGGGTCTTTGAGTTTCAAGTGGCACGGCTGTTCTTCTTCGTGGTTGGTGCCGGAGATGAACACCGAGCTCAGTTTGTCGAAGCTCAGCTTGCCGTCGGGCTTGGGGTAGTCGATCTTCTGGCAGTCCTTGGCCAGCTTGAGGCAGGCGTAGTCCGGCTTGGTGTCGTGCAGGGTGAACGGCATCTTGCCGCCGAGGATGTTCTGGTCGAACCAGTTGAAGCCGGCACCGATGATCGGGCCGAACTTGTGCATCGCCGGGCCGAAGTTACGGGTGGCGAACAGTTCTTCGTAGAGCCAGCTGGCTTTGAACGCGTCGACGTAGTTGGTCAGCTCGTCGCCGCCTTCGGCGTCGGCCAACAGGCGCTCGGCCACGGCGTCGGCGGCGAGCATGCCGGACTTCATCGCGGTGTGGCTGCCTTTGATCTTGGCCACGTTCATGGTGCCCAGGTCACAGCCGATCAATGCGCCGCCCTTGAACACCATCTTCGGCAACGAGTTGATGCCGCCCTTGGCCAGCGCGCGCGCGCCGTAGCTGACGCGCTTGCCACCTTCCAGATACTGGGCCAGCACCGGGTGGTGCTTGAGGCGCTGGAACTCATCGAACGGCGACAGGAAAGTGTTGCTGTAGGACAGGTCGACGATCAGGCCGACCACCACCTGGTTGTTTTCCAGGTGATAGAGGAACGAGCCACCGGTGTTCTCGTTGCTCATGATGTCCAGCGGCCAACCGGCGGTGTGGACCACCAGGCCGGGTTGATGCTTGGCCGGGTCGATTTCCCAGATTTCCTTCAGGCCGATGCCGTAGTGCTGGGCGTCGGCGTCGCTGTCCAGCTTGAAGCGCTGGATCAGTTGCTTGCCGATATGGCCACGGCAGCCTTCGGCGAACAGCGTGTACTTGCCGCGCAGTTCCATGCCGGGGGTGTAGACGCCTTCCTTCGGCTTGCCTTCGCGGTCGACGCCGAGGTCGCCGGTGATGATCCCGCGCACCACGCCGTTTTCGTCGAACAGCGCTTCCTGCGCGGCGAAGCCTGGGTAGACTTCCACGCCGAGGTTCTCGGCCTGCTGAGCCAGCCAGCGGCACAGGTTGCCCAGGGAGATAATGTAGTTGCCTTCGTTGTGCATGGTCTTGGGCACAAAGAAGTCAGGCACCTTGGTCGAGGTGTCGGCGCTGCGCAGCACATAGATGTCATCGCGCACCACCGGGGTGTTGAGCGGAGCGCCGAGTTCTTTCCAGTCCGGGAACAGTTCGTTCAGGGCGCGTGGTTCGAACACGGCACCGGAAAGGATATGTGCGCCGACCTCGGAGCCTTTCTCGACCACGCAGACGCTGATTTCCTTACCGGCTTCGGCGGCCTTCTGCTTCAGTCGGCAGGCGGCAGACAGGCCCGCCGGGCCAGCGCCGACGATGACCACGTCGAATTCCATGTATTCGCGTTCCACAGGCTATCTCCTACTCAGGCTCACAGGCTTTTTTTCTAATGGGTGGAGGTTGGGTGTCGTAAGCGTCATCGCTGCGTTCACTGGGCAGGCGGATGACCACCTTTCTCTCTAGGTGGCGCATTATATCTACACCACTCTCAGCGTCCAATACAAACGTTTGTTTGAATTGCTTGGAAGCTAGGTAAATCAAAGCAACGGGGCTTATGACTGGCCATTTTGCCGTATTGACCAGAATAGGCGTTCCGGTCAAGATACGGTCGGTTTTGCGCTCGCCGTAGGCTGACTGTAGGTTTCAAGAGCACCTTTAAAGACAGGCGAAGGCGAAAAAGAGTGACGCGTGCCCAATGCTGGCGCGCAGTTTACACGTCGCGATCATGAATGACCTCCCAGTCACCACTGACGAACGGTCATCACTCTCCATCGCTGCGTCACTTGCCGAAGGTTTTGAAGGTGCCCTTGTGTGCCGATGAGCATCAACCGCCAGGTTCGCCTAGGCGACTTTCTTTTCACCGGAGAGTAACGAGGAATCCATGAAGGTTCTTGTAGCTGTCAAACGCGTTGTCGATTACAACGTGAAAGTTCGCGTCAAGGCGGACAATTCCGGCGTCGACCTCGCTAACGTCAAGATGTCGATGAACCCTTTCTGCGAAATCGCCGTGGAAGAAGCCGTGCGCCTGAAAGAGAAAGGCGTGGCGACTGAAATCGTCGTGGTTACCATCGGCCCGACCACTGCTCAAGAGCAGCTGCGTACCGCCCTGGCCCTGGGCGCTGATCGCGCCATCCTGGTCGAGTCCGCTGAAGAACTGACCTCCCTGGCCGTGGCCAAGTTGCTCAAAGCCGTTGTCGACAAGGAACAGCCATCGCTGGTGATCCTCGGCAAACAGGCCATCGACAGCGACAACAACCAGACTGGCCAGATGCTGGCTGCACTGACCGGTTACGGCCAGGGCACCTTCGCCTCGAAAGTCGAAGTGAGCGGCGACAGCGTTGCCGTGACCCGCGAAATCGACGGCGGCGCGCAGACAGTTTCGTTGAAACTGCCGGCCATCGTCACCACCGACCTGCGTTTGAACGAGCCGCGCTACGCGTCTCTGCCAAACATCATGAAAGCCAAGAAGAAGCCTCTCGAAGTGCTGACTCCGGATGCTTTGGGCGTTTCCACCGCCTCTACCAACAAGACCGTCAAAGTCGAAGCGCCGGCTGCACGCAGCGCGGGCATCAAGGTCAAGTCGGTGGCTGAACTGGTCGAGAAACTGAAAAACGAAGCGAAGGTAATCTAATCATGACTATCTTGGTAATCGCTGAACACGACAACAAGGTACTGGCTCCGGCCACCCTGAACACCGTGGCCGCCGCGGCGAAAATCGGTGGTGACATCCACGTGCTGGTTGCAGGTCAGGGCGCTGGCGCCGTGGCTGAAGCCGCGGCGAAAGTCGCTGGCGTGAGCAAAGTACTGCTGGCCGACAACGCCGCTTACGCTCACCAACTGCCGGAAAACGTCGCGCCTCTGGTCGCCGAGCTGGGTGCTGGCTACAGCCACATCCTGGCCGCTGCCACCTCCAACGGCAAAAACATCCTGCCGCGGGTTGCCGCGCAACTGGACGTTGACCAGATCTCCGAGATCATCTCGGTCGAAAGCGCCGACACCTTCAAGCGCCCGATCTACGCCGGCAACGCCATTGCCACCGTGCAATCGACCGCCGCGGTCAAGGTCATCACCGTGCGCGCCACCGGTTTCGACCCGGTTGCCGCCGAAGGCGGTTCGGCCGCCGTTGAAGCCGTCTCCGCGGCCCATGACGCGGGCATTTCCAGCTTCGTCGGCGAAGAGCTGGCCAAGTCGGATCGTCCTGAGCTGACCGCTGCCAAGATCGTCGTTTCCGGCGGGCGTGGCATGCAGAACGGCGACAACTTCAAGCACCTGTACGCCCTGGCCGACAAGCTGGGCGCTGCCGTCGGCGCTTCCCGCGCTGCGGTCGACGCAGGTTTCGTGCCCAACGACATGCAGGTCGGCCAGACCGGCAAGATCGTTGCGCCACAGCTGTACATCGCCGTCGGTATCTCCGGCGCGATCCAGCATTTGGCCGGCATGAAAGACTCCAAGGTGATCGTAGCGATCAACAAGGACGAAGAAGCACCGATCTTCCAGGTGGCTGATTACGGCCTGGTGGCTGACTTGTTCGAAGCCGTACCTGAATTGGAGAAGCTGGTCTAATCCAGTCGCTTCACTTATAAAGAGCCCGGTCTTTTGACCGGGCTTTTTATTATCGGAGCACCTCGCCATGGAATTGCGCCCCTGGGCCACACTGCTGGGTTTCACACTGTTGCTGCCGACCCTGTCGCTGGCGGCCGGCAAATGCGAGCGCCTGGTGGCTACCGGCAGCCCGGACGCTCCGCCTTTGCTCTGGCGCGATCCCCAGGACCCCACGCACTTGATCGGCGCCACCGCCGACATGTTGCAGCAAGTGGCCCAGGACCTTGGGCTGAAAATCGACCTGCTCTATGGCGGCAAGCGTTCCCAGGCCTTGGACGAAGTGCGCAGCGGGCGCATGGATCTGCTGGCCGATGCGCCGTTGAATATCGGCGAGCTGGAAACCCTCGACTACCTCCACCCGGCGCTGGTGCAGATCGACTATCTGGTCTGGACCCGCAAGGACTCGGCGCTGGCCTATGCCACGGCCGCGGACCTGCACGGCCATCAGGGCGCGGTGTCGGAACGGGCGCGGTTGAGCCACGACTTTGAAACCTTCGCCGCCCAGCAATTGACCCTGCAACGCCTGCCCACCTTGACTCCGGCGTTTCAGAAACTGCTGCTGGGGGAAGTGGACTACGTACTCGCCGGGCGTTACTCCGGCATGGCCATGGCCGAGACCCTGGGCATGAGCAATGACCTGTTCGCCCGCGACGTGCCCGTCGATCAGCCTGGCCTGTACCTGGCGATTTCCCACAACTCCGCGTGCAATGACCCCTGGCTGCGCGGACAGCTGGCGAAAAAGATGACAGAATTGTCCGGGTCTGGTGTGGCGCAAGCTGCGCTGCAGCGCAATCTGGAGCGCTGGAAAGCGCAATTGCAGCAACCCGTCGGCACCCCAACAAAGTAGGGATTTTCAGTGATTTTTCGACCTTTTTTAGCGGCCCTCGCCGTCGTTGCTCTGGCGGGATGTGCAGCCGATCCTGCGCCGAATGAACAAATACGCCTCACCCAGCAAGCGTTGGAACAAGCCAACGCCGTGGGTGCCAACTCCGATGAATCGTCCGAACTGAAACTGGCTGAAGGTAAATTCGCCCAGGCTCAGGCTGATATGGCCGACCAGTCCTACAAGAACGCGCGCATGCGGGCCGAACAGGCTGAGCTGGATGCGCGTCTCGCCGAAGCCCAAGTGTTGACCCGCAAGAGTCAGGAACAACTGAACGTGCTCAATACCCGTATCACCCGCCTGCGCAAGCAATTGCAGCTGGGAGAAGCCCAATGAGCCCGATGATCCGTGGCTTGAGTTGTGTCGTGCTGCTGGGCAGCGCGGCCCTGGGCGGTTGCGCCAGCCACCCGAATGGCGAGCAGGCCCTGCAACAGGCGGGCAGCGACTTCCAGAAGGTCAAGGAAGACGCCAACGTGCTGCGCTTCGCGCCCAAGGACGTGATCCGCGCCGGAGAGTCCCTGGCCCGTGCCGATCGCTTGTCCAGCTATTGGGGCAGCGGTGCCGACGTGGTGCATTACGCCTACCTCAGCCAGCGCTACAGCGCGATCGCCCGCGAACACACCGAGCAGGCGCTCAATCAGGAACGTGGCGCCAAACTCGAACTGGAACGCCAGCGCCTGCAACTGGCCCTGCGCGAGAGCAAGCTGATCAGCGTGCAACAGCAGGGCAAATGGCTCGAGGAACAGATCGCCAGCCTGGCCACCACCCAGACCGATCGCGGCCTGGTGATGACCCTGGGCGACGTGTTGTTCGACACCGGTGAAGCCGAACTGAAAAACTCGGCCAACCGCACCGTGCTGAAAATCGTCCAGTTCCTGCAACTGAACCCCAAGCGCATCGTGCGTATCGAGGGTTACACCGACAGCACCGGCGGCGAGCAGGAAAACCTCCAACTGTCCCGCGACCGCGCGCAATCGGTGGCAGATGTGCTGGTGGACCTGGGGATCGACGAAAAGCGCATCCAGGTCGAAGGCTATGGCGACCAGTACCCGGTGGAGGCCAATGCTTCCGAGCGCGGCCGCGCGCAGAACCGTCGGGTAGAGATCGTGTTCTCCGACGCGAAGGGCCAGTTGGGCGCCGCCCGCTAGGAACCTGGCGCAAGCAAAATGTGGGAGGGGGCGCCCCCTCCCACATTTTTTTCGGGGTACCCGAAACGCCTCAGGCCACCCTTACAGTTTTTTCTATCACTGCCGCTCGCGCTCGACTATTGTGGCAACTGTCCCCGTACACTTCTAAACTGTGCCGGTATGTTTCACACAAAAATAAAATAGCCGTGAAATCGAGTGCTGCGTCATGACCAATCTGTTGCTTTACCAACGTATCGCCCAGCAACTGGCTGAGGATATCCGGCGCGGTGTCTATCAACCGGGCGAGCGCGTGCCTTCGGTGCGCAAGATGAGCTCCCAGCTCAACGTCAGCCATGCCACGGTGTTGCAGGCTTACGCCAACCTGGAAGATCAGGGCTTGATTCGCGCACGGCCGCAGTCCGGGTATTACGTACACCAGACACCGGCGCTGACGGCGCCGACGCCGGATATCGCCCGGGTCGAGCGCCCGGGGTTGGTGACGCGCAGCAGCATCATTCAGCAAGTGTTGGTGGAGTCGCGTCGCGAAGGCGTATTCCCGCTGGGCGCGGCCGTGCCGAGTGTGGATTACTTGCCGGTACGCGCACTGCACCAGCAGTTGGCCAAGGTCACGCGCTTCCAGAGCCCGCGGGCGTTCAGCTACATGTTCAGCCCCGGCTTCGAGCCGTTGCGCCGCCAGGTGGCGATCCGCATGCGCGATGCCGGCGTGGTGGTGGACCCCTCCGAAGTGGTGATCACCCACGGCTGCGTCGATGCCCTGCAGATGTCGTTACGGGTGCTGACGCGGCCGGGCGACCTGATCGCCGCCGAGTCGCCGACCTATTACGGCTTGCTGCAATTGGCGGATCTGCTGGGCCTCAAGGTCATCGAGATCCCCAGCGACCCCGCCACCGGCATGAGCCTGGAAGCCCTGCAATTGGCCGCTAACCAGTGGTCGATCAAAGCCCTGGTGCTGACCACGCGCCTGAGCAATCCGTTGGGCGGCACCATGCCCGAGGAGCGGCAGAAACACTTGCTGCGCCTGGCCTCGGATTTCGATATCCAGATCGTCGAAGACGATATCTACGGCGAACTGATGTTCGAACTGGGGCGCACCAAAGCCCTGAAAGCCTACGATCGCCTCGACCGCGTGATTTATTGCTCGAGCTTTTCCAAAACCTTGTCACCCGGCGTGCGTATCGGCTGGATGATCGCCGGCAAGTACCAGCAGGAAATCCAGCGTTTGCAGATGTTCAGCACCCATTCGGCGTGCAGCGTCACCCAGATGGGCGTCGCCGCGTACCTGGAGAACGGCGGTTACGATCGGCACCTGCGTTACATCCGCCAGGAGTACCGCAAGAACCTCAGCGCTTTCCAACTGGCGGTTCAGCAGTATTTTCCCGAAGGCACCCAGATGACCCGTCCGACCGGCGGTTTTATCCTGTGGGTCAGTTTGCCGGGGCGGGTCAATACCCAGGAACTGCACGTGCGTGCATTGCAGCAGGGCATCAGCATCGCACCGGGGTTGATCTTCAGTAATACGGAACAGTTCAACCACTGTATTCGTCTTAACTGCGGCACGCCGTGGAATCGCGAGGCAGAGCGGGCGCTGATGACTTTGGGGATGCTCGCCAGTCAGTTATGCCTGGAGACAGCGGCCGGCTTGTGAGGCTCGCCAAGCAGCCAGTTCTGATAGCTGGCCAATCACCGCGCTTGTCATGCTGCCCTCAACAAGCGAGCATATGGCCTTCTGCCGTTAATGCTGTTGGCAATATGACTTCTATTTTTCGCGCTGTTTTAGTGATTAGCCTGCTCAGCCTGAGTCACGTCGGCGTCACGCTGGCGGCGACGCCTGTGGCGGACCCCGCACCGACCGCGAGTACCGAGCACACAACCCCCGCAAAAAAACCGACCCCGGCGAAAAAAGCCCCGGCGACCAACAAAAAAAACGCATCGGCAAAAAAACGCGCGCCGGTTGCGAGCAAGTCCAAGTCCGCCCACGAAGTGGCCCAGACCCACTTGCCACCGGCACAGTTGGACTTGTCCCTGCCCTCCGACATGGTCAGGCATTTGCAGCCCATCGGCAGTATGCCGGCGCCGAAAAACGTACCGTTGTTACCGCCGATGTTTGGCGAAAAGCCGACTGACAATAGTGCATTCCAGATCAACGGTCGCCTGCTCAGCAATGAGATGAGGCTGCAACTGCGCAACGAAGAACGGCGTGAGGTGGAAGGCGCGGCGCTGGATTTCGAATTCAAACAATAAACTTTTCCGGCGAAGGTGACGTCGACCCCCGACCATCTGTCGCAGACTGGTCAGTCACTTTTATTTTCTGCGAAAAACCCCTGTTAGACCATTTTAAAACGGCTGTTTAAGGGCGTACTCTAGCCCGGCCGTCCCTATTGAGCCGTCGAGGACCTGTTGCTCATGAAATGCCGTGAAGGCTGTGGCGCTTGCTGCATCGCCCCCTCCATCAGTTCACCGCTGCCGGGAATGCCCCACGGCAAACCCGCGGGCGAACGCTGCCTGCACCTGTCGGTCGAACAGTTATGCCTGCTGTTCGGGCAACCGGAACGGCCGGCGGTGTGCAGTGATTTCAAGGCGGATATCGAGGTCTGCGGCACCGACCAGGCCGATGCGATCCGGTTGATCGGCTGGTGGGAGCAGATGACGGCGGCTTGATGGCTTTACTATCGGAACTTCAACAATAAGGAATACAACAATGGGTTCGCTGAAACGAATGGCTGTGTTGTGCGGTTTTACGGTGTTGTTTGCTGCCACTGCTCAGGCTGAGGATTGGCAAGTCGCCAAGGATGAAGACGGGATCAAGGTGTCGCTGAGCGAAGTCGCCGGTTCCAAGTACAAGGCGTATCGCGGTGTGACAGTGATCAAGGCCCCCGTGGCCAAGATCGAGGCCTTGCAGGAAGATGCGGTCGGTGCCTGCGCCTGGATTCATGATTGCAAGTCGCAAAAACTGCTCAAGCAGGAGGGCGTCAAGAGCTGGACCTACACCCAATTCAAGGCCCCGTTCCCAGTGACCGACCGCGATTCGATCCTGGAAATCACCACGGCCAAGGCCGCCGACGGCAGCGTGACCCGCACGCTGCTGGAAGTGCCGACCTATCAGCCGGAAGTGAAGGGCTATGTGCGCGTGGCCCAGGTCGATGGCTACTGGAAACTGGTGCCTAAAGGCGCCAACGAAACCGAAGTGACCTACCAGGTACACACCGAGCCAGGCGGCAGCGTGCCTTCGTGGTTGGCCAACAAGTTCGTGGTGGACGCCCCGTTCAACACCTTGAAAGCCCTCAGGGAACGCGCCGAGAAGTAAGCGCGGCAGACCCGGTGCCTGCGACCTTGAGTGGAACGTTTAGCGAGCCCTCAAGGTCCAGATAGAGGTAAGCCCACACGCGGGCTTTATCGAGGAGGCACCGATGCAAAAGTGGCAGATTACCTTCGTTGATGATCACGGCGTGCAGTCCGTGGAGCAGTTCACCTGCGAGCGCAAGCCCAGCCTCGAAGATGCGGCACACTTGATTCGCGACAAGCTGGTGCCGGTGGCCGCCGAACTGGACCTCAATGACCTGGAAGGCCGTAAACCCGAACCGACGGTCAAGATCCTCAAAGACCAGAACAGTATCCAGATCCTCGACATCTCTCCCGTCGTCTGAACATTCCCTGTCTGCCATTCAAGCGCCTCTGGTGGAGGTGATAGCTTCGCGCTACTCTGCAAGTGAGATCAGCGAATGAATCGCTAAGGTCTGGTCTTGTCAGCTACATGCTTGTTTTCCAGCGGTGATGTCATTGCCGTAGTACCCGCGCCAGTAAGGCGTGGGCTTCGGGAAGCACGGAAAGTCTATCCATCGGTTTGAGGAGGACGTTTCATGAGCACAGCCTATCAAGAAGACATCAGCACCAACGTTCTGCGCCGCATGAAAGAAGGCGGCTTCGATTTTTCACGGTTCCACCCCATCGAGTTCTACGCCATTTTCCCGGACGAGGAACGGGCGCGCAGGGCTGCGGGTCGGTTTCGTGGCGAATCCCTGAATGCCCAGGTCAGCGCGCGCGACGATGGCGCCTGGTACCTGGAACTGAGCAAGATCATGTTTGCAACCTACGACGGCATAGGAGACTTCGAGCAAGACTTTGAAGCGGTGGTCGAGCCGCTGGGCGGGATCATCGAAGGATGGGGCGTCAAGCAGGAGGTGCGTGGGTTACCCATGTAGCAGTATGAGAAACACAGCGTATCGGCTGACCTTTGGGTCGGCCGATTTTGTTTGTGGCGTCTGAAATCAGACGCAACTCGCGCGGTATTTCCAGGCAAAAAAAACCACCCGAGTGGGGTGGTCGAAAGGGAAGACCGGAGGAGTCGGTCGATACACGAGATCACACGGTACCGATTGCTCGATGGGTAAGGCTGTAGGACGAGTCCTGTTCAGCAGATGACGGTGATTATCCGCACCGGGGGGCGGGCAGTGAAATCAACACTGGCTATGCTGTTGATAGTCAAAGCCCGCATTGTGATGAAGCGCGCGACAAGACACCGGGCATTCAGCGCACCAGGATGGTGCACTTAACTCCCCGCTATTATTTAACTCACTGATTTTTAAGTGTTTATGCCGCTGGCACGGGCCTTGCGATGATTCTTGCGTCCGGGTGACAAGGAGTACGGCATGATCCGCACTTATTACGACGAAATGTACGATGGGGCAGGGCAGGTTCGCCCTCATTACCGCGAGTTCGCCCGCTGGTTGGCCGAAACCCCCGCTGAACTGCTGGCCCAGCGCCGGCGTGAAGCCGATTTGCTGTTTCACCGCGCCGGGATCACCTTCACCCTCTACGGGGATGAGCAGGGCACCGAGCGCCTGATTCCCTTCGACACCATCCCGCGCAGCATTCCCGCCAGTGAATGGCGGATTGTCGAACGTGGCTGCATTCAGCGGGTCAAGGCGCTGAACATGTTTCTCGCCGACCTCTACCATGAACAACGCATCATCAAGGCCGGGATCATTCCCGCCGAACAGGTGCTGGCCAACGAGCAGTATCAGTTGGCTATGCAGGGCTTGAATCTGCACCGCGATCTGTATTCCCACATCTCCGGTGTCGATCTCGTGCGTGATGGTGACGGCACTTACTACGTGCTGGAGGACAACCTACGCACGCCCAGCGGCGTCAGCTACATGCTCGAAGACCGCAAGATGATGATGCGCCTGTTCCCCGAACTGTTCGCGGCCCAGCGTATCGCGCCGATCGACCACTACCCCAACTTGCTGCTCGACACCCTGAAAAGCGCCAGCCCCCTGGATAACCCCAGCGTGGTGGTGTTGACCCCCGGGCGTTTCAACAGTGCGTTCTTTGAGCATGCTTTCCTCGCCCGGGAAATGGGCGTGGAACTGGTGGAGGGCGCCGACCTGTTCGTGCGCGATGACCGCGTTTTCATGCGTACCACCGACGGCCCCAAGGCCGTGGACGTGATCTATCGCCGCCTCGACGATGCGTTTCTCGACCCGCTGGCCTTCAACCCGGACTCCATGCTCGGCGTCCCCGGCCTGCTTGCCGCCTATCGTTCGGGCAATGTGGTGTTGGCCAACGCGATCGGCACCGGGGTGGCGGATGACAAGTCGGTGTACCCCTTTGTCACCGAGATGATCCGTTTTTACCTGGATGAAGAACCGATCTTGAAGAACGTTCCGACCTTCCAATGCCGTAAGCCCGACGAACTGTCCCACGTACTGGCTAACCTGCCGCACCTGGTGGTCAAGGAAACCCAAGGCTCCGGCGGCTACGGCATGCTCGTCGGTCCGGCTTCCACGGCGGCGGAAATCGAAGCCTTCCGCGCGCGTATCAAGGCCAAGCCCCACGCCTATATCGCACAGCCGACCCTGTGTTTATCCACCTGCCCGACCTTCGTCGAAAACGGTATCGCCCCGCGCCATATCGACCTGCGCCCGTTCGTGTTGTCCGGCAAGGAAACCCGCGTGGTGCCCGGCGGCCTGACCCGCGTGGCCCTGCGCGAAGGTTCACTGGTGGTCAACTCGTCCCAGGGCGGCGGCACCAAAGACACTTGGGTGGTTGAGGACTGATGCCATGTTGAGTAGAACTGCCTCGGATCTGTACTGGATGTCGCGCTACCTCGAACGCGCGGAAAACCTCGCGCGCATGCTCGACGTCAGCTATTCGCTGTCGCTGATGCCCCAGGACGGGCGCGGCGACGGCCTGCATGAACTGGCCATGCCGTTGCTGATCACCGGCACGCTGGACGACTACCACGCGCGACACGGTGAGCTGCACGCCGAACGCCTGCTGCACTTTTTCGCCCTGGACGCGGCCAACCCGGCCAGCATCTACAGCTGCCTCGGTGCTGCGCGGGCCAGCGCCCATGCGGTGCGTGGGCGAATCACGGCCGACATGTGGGAAAACATCAACGCCACCTGGCTGGATATCCGCGACATCGCCCAGCAAGGCTTGAGCCGCTACGGCATGAGCCGGTTCTGTGAGTGGGTCAAGGAGCGTTCGCACCTGTTTCGCGGCGCCACCTACGGCACGATCATGCGCAACGATGCTTTCCGCTTTATCCGTCTGGGCACTTTCATCGAGCGCGCCGACAACACCCTGCGCCTGCTGGACGCACGCTATGAAATGGCTGGCGACCAGGCCGAAGCGGTCAGCGATGGCACAGCCCACGCGTACTACCAGTGGAGTGCCTTGTTGCGTGCGTTGTCGTCGTTCGAGGCCTACACCGAGATCTACCGCGACGCCCCCGGCGCCCGGCAAGTGGCGGAGCTGTTGCTGTTGCGCGCCGATGTGCCGCGTTCGCTGCGGGCCTGCAGCGAAGAGATCGACCAGATCCTCGCCAGCCTGCCCGGCCTCAACGGCCGCCCGGCCCAGCGCCTGGCCGCCGAAATGGATGCGCGTCTGCGCTTTACCGCCATCGACGAAATCCTCGAGGAAGGCCTGCATGCCTGGCTGACCGACTTTATTCCCTTGGTCCGCCAGTTGGGCGACGCCATCTACAGTTCCTACCTGGAGGCGGCATGAGACTCTCCATCAGCCACGAAACCACCTACCACTACGACGATCAGGTGCGCGCCAGCATCCAGTACCTGCGCCTTACGCCCCACGACAGCGAACGCCAGCACGTACTCAGTTGGCAACTGGATCTACCGCGTCCGGTGCGCGCCCAGGTCGACCCGTTCGGCAATATCCTGCATGTGCTGACCCTGGACGAGCCTCACGACGCCATCATCATCGGCGCCCGTGGCCAGGTCGATATCGACGAGTTGCGCGAGGCTGAGCACGAGAGCCAGTCCGCCTACCCGTTCCTGCGCAGTACGCGGCTGACCGAGCCCGACGAAGCCCTGCGCCGCTTTGCCGAGCAGCATTGCCATCAGCGCCGCGACCGCAGCGCCTTGATCGACCTGATGCACGCGCTCAACCACTCGATGGTCTACACGCCCGGCGCCACGGAGGTCGACACCAGCGCCGCGCAGGCCTTCGCGGGGCGTGCGGGGGTGTGCCAGGACCACACCCACGCGTTCCTGGCCTGCGCGCGCAGCCTGGGGATTCCAGCGCGGTATGTGTCGGGGTATTTGTACACCGAGGACAGCACGCACCTGGCCAGTCACGCCTGGGCCGAAGCCTGGCTGGACGACGCCTGGTACAGCTTTGACGTGACCAACCAACTGGCGCGGCCGGAGCGGCACCTGAAACTGGCCGTGGGCCTGGATTATCTGGACGCCTGCCCGGTACGCGGCATGCGGCGCGGCGGCGGGCATGAGCAGATGCATGCCAAGGTGTCGGTGGCGCCGACGCCGCTGGTTTCGGTGCAGCAGCAATAGCTCAGGGCTGCTGCTTACGCCCGGCCATATGCTTCAAATACCCCACCAGCAACGTCAGCTCGCTGTCGGGCAACACGCCGGCGGCGAAGGCCGGCATTTTCGCCTGGGGCCAGCGCCGCAGGCTTTGTGGGTCGCGGATATAGCGCTTGAGGAAATCGCCGCTGAAATATTCGGTGGGGTTGTAGGGAAGGTTCAGGTCCGGCCCTACCTGTGCATCGCCAGCCCCATTGAGGCGGTGACAGGCCAGGCAGTTTTTCTGGAACAGCGCAAAACCTTGGTTGACCGGATCATTCGCACCCAGCTTCGGATCGGGCAGCAACGCCGGAAAACGCTCGGCAACCGTCTTCAACTGCTTGATCCCGGAGATCTGGAACGGCCATTGCTCGGGGCTGATGTGCCCGGCCTGAGGGTTCGTCCACACCAGGTAGAACGGCCCGGCACTCGGCTTGTCGGCCGCCAGCGCGGGCCACGGATCGCTGGGATCTTCCACCGCCAGCCAGGCGCGGGCGCCGTGTGTTTCCAGCAAAGGCGCGGCGCTCAGTTCGGCGGCGAACCCGTCGAGCGCGATGGCCTGCAGATGGTTTTCCGTCTGCAGACCCGGTAGGAGTACCGCCAGCGGGACTGCGCGATACGTCATGCTTCGCTTGTAGGAAACGTCATCAACGATATGCACCGTCTGTGCATCGGGGTGCTTGAGCAGGTCTTCGGTCTGCCAGGTCTTGCTGGTGTGGTCCAGCTCGATGGTCAACTGCGCGGCGGCAACGGGCAGGGCGAGGAACAAGGCGAAGAGGGCGAGGATCGATTTCAAGAGAGAGGCCCGGTGCGAGAAGAAGTGGCGCTTAAGATACCGGAAAATTCCCAGGCAAAACGGCAGCCCCTGCAACAGGACCGCTATACGCAATGTCCTCGCAGGAGCTGCCAAAAACTGCAAGCCTGATGTACAGAATCGCGCGTGTGATTCGTCACCCAAGCACCTTGGTCAGGTTGGGCAAGATCAGAATCAGTGTGGTGGCGAACAGAATAAGTCCCGCCTGACGTATTTTCGAATGCTTGAACATGGCTGACTGCCTTTTGTTGTTATTCCTGAGCGTCAAATGCGTGCCGGTTTATTTCAGTATCGCAACGTGACGTGTCGCTTTTCTTACAGCTGCTCCAGCAAAACCCGGCAGCAACTTCCTACTGAGTGAACCTTAGAGCCCTCGTTCTGCGTGGCTTAGATCCATTTCATATCAACTTGTCATATTTTTTACTGAAAAAGGTATGAGGCCTATCGCCATCTTGGCGCCAATGCCTTGGCTAGACCGCTAAAACGATTAATCAAACGGTTGCACTCATCTGCTACCGTTCGTCCGAGCGAGGGGGTCAAACGCAATGAGCGCATCCGTCATTGAAACCGTGTCAATCGGGCCTAAGGTAAGGGCACACATGCACAGCGGTTCGAGGATGTCATGACCCAAGCTTTGATCTTTGATGCGATACGCACGCCCCGGGGCAAAGGCAAGGCCGACGGTGCCTTGTACAGCGTCAAGCCGGTAAACCTGGTGGCGGGTTTGTTGACGGCGCTGGCCCGGCGCAGCGACCTCGATACCCGCCAGGTCGATGACATCGTCCTCGGCTGCGTCACCCCCGTGGGCGACCAGGGCGCGGACATCGCCAAGACCGCCGCGCTGGTGGCGGACTGGGACGTCAGCGTCGCCGGTGTCCAAGTCAACCGCTTCTGCGCCTCGGGCCTCGAGGCGGTGAACCTGGGCGCGATGAAAGTGCGTTCCGGCTTCGAAGACCTAGTGGTGGTCGGTGGCGTCGAGTCGATGTCCCGCGTGCCCATGGGCAGCGATGGCGGCGCCTGGGTGCTCGATCCGCAAACCAATCTGCACAGCCATTTCACGCCCCAGGGCATTGGCGCGGATTTGATCGCGACCCTGGAAGGCTTCAGTCGTCAAGACGTCGACGCCTTCGCCCTGCATTCCCAGCAGAAAGCGGCCCGGGCACGCGCAGACGGTTCCTTCAATAAGTCGCTGATCGCGGTGCAGGACCAGAACGGCCTTGTGCTGTTGGACCACGATGAATTTATCCGTGCCGACTCCACCCTCGAAGGCCTGGGCAAGCTCAAGCCCAGCTTCGAGATGATCGGGCAGATGGGCTTCGACGCCACCGCGCTGCGGGTCTATAGCCATGTCGAGCGGATCAACCATGTCCATACCCCCGGCAACAGCTCCGGTATCGTCGACGGTGCCGCGTTGATGTTGATCGGCTCCGAGGCCAAGGGCCGCGAGCTGGGCCTGCAAGCGCGGGCGCGGATTGTCGCCACGGCGGTCACCAGCACCGACCCTACCATCATGCTCACCGGCCCGGCGCCAGCCACGCGCAAGGCGTTGGCCAAGGCCGGGCTGCGCGTCGAAGACATCGACCTGTTCGAGGTCAACGAGGCGTTCGCCTCGGTGGTACTCAAGTTCATCAAAGACATGGGCATCGACGCCGCCCGGGTCAACGTCAACGGCGGCTCGATCGCCATGGGCCACCCGCTGGGCGCTACCGGTTGCGCGATCCTCGGCACCTTGCTCGACGAACTGGAAGTGCGCCAACAACGCTACGGCCTGGCCACCTTGTGTGTCGGCGGTGGCATGGGCATCGCCACCATTATCGAACGCCTCTGAGCCCAAGGAATTGTCATGACCCAAGCCATTCGTTACGAAAAAGGCCAGGACCAGATCGTGGTCCTGACCCTCGACATGCCCGGCCAGAGCGCCAACACCATGAACGCTGTGTACCGCGAGGCCATGGCGGCCACCGTGGCGCGGCTGCAAGCGGAAAAGGACGGGATCGCCGGCGTGGTCATCACCTCGGCGAAGAAGACGTTCTTTGCCGGTGGCGACCTCAATGAACTGATCAAGGTCGACAAGGCCCACGCCAAGGAATTTTCCGACAGTGTGTGGGTACTGAAGGCGCAACTGCGCAGCCTGGAAACCCTTGGCAAACCGGTGGTCGCCGCCATCAATGGCGCGGCCCTCGGCGGCGGCTGGGAGATTTGCCTGGCGTGTCACTATCGGGTCGCGCTGGACGACCAGTCGCTACAACTGGGGCTGCCGGAAGTCACCCTGGGCCTGCTGCCGGGCGGCGGTGGCGTGGTGCGGATGGTGCGCCTGTTGGGCTTGGAAAAAGCCCTGCCGTATTTGCTCGAAGGTAAGAAGATCCGCCCACGGCAGGCCCTGCAAGCGGGCTTGATCGACGCGCTGGCAGTGGATCGCGACGAACTGCTGGCCAAGGCTCGCGCCTGGATTCTCGCCCACCCCGACGCCGCGCAGCCGTGGGACAACAAGGCTTACCAGATCCCCGGAGGCACGCCGTCCAGCCCGAAAGTCGCGCAGATGCTCGCCATCGCGCCCTCGATCCTGCGCAGCAAAACCAATGGCTGCTTGCCGGCGCCGGAGAAAATTCTCTGCGCGGCGGTGGAAGGTGCCCAGGTGGATTTCGACACCGCGCACCTGATCGAAACCCGCTACTTCACCGAATTGGTCACCGGGCAGGTGGCGAAAAACATGATCGGCACCTTCTGGTTCCAGCTCAATGACATCAACGCCGGGCGTTCGCGCCCTGAGGGTTTTGCGCCTTACCTGACGCGCAAGGTTGGCGTGCTCGGTGCCGGGATGATGGGCGCGGGGATCGCTTATGTCAGCGCCTGTGCAGACGTTGAAGTGGTGCTCAAGGACATCAACCTCGCAGCCGCCGAGAAAGGCAAGGCGCACTCGGCCACACTGTTGGACAAGAAGGTCAGCCGTGGGCAATTGACCGCCGAGCAGCGCGAAGCCACCTTGGCGCGTATCCATCCTACGCAGTCTGACGCCGACCTGGCCGGCTGCGACCTGATCATCGAAGCGGTGTTCGAAGACCGTGAGCTCAAGGCCAAAGTCTCTGCGGCCGCGCAAAACGTGGTCGGCCTGGACGCGGTGATCGCTTCCAACACGTCCACCTTGCCTATCAGTGGCCTGGCCACGGCGGTGCCGGATCAGACCAAGTTCATCGGCCTGCATTTCTTCAGCCCGGTGGACAAGATGCCCCTGGTGGAAATCATCAAGGGTACACAGACCTCGGACGAAACCCTGGCCCGTGGTTTCGACTTCGTCCTGCAAATCAAGAAAACCCCGATTGTGGTCAACGACAGTCGCGGCTTCTTCACCTCACGGGTGTTCGGCACGTTCACCAACGAAGGCATCGCCATGCTCGGCGAAGGCGTGGCTGCGCCGATGATCGAGACTGAAGCGCGCAAGGCCGGTATGCCGGTGGGGCCGCTGGCGGTGTCTGACGAAGTGTCGCTTAGCCTGATGAGCCATATCCGACAGCAGACAGCCAAGGATCTGCAGGCTGAAGGTAAAGCCGTGCCAACCCATCCGGCGACGCAGGTGATTGATCTGTTGGTCAACGAATACCAGCGCATGGGCAAGGCGGCGGGGGGCGGTTTCTATGAGTACCCCGCAGGTGGGCAGAAATATTTGTGGCCGGAACTGAAAAGCCGCTTCGAACGCCCCGACCAACGCATTTCAGCGCAGGACGTGCGCGACCGTTTGTTGTTTATCCAGGCCATCGAAACCGTGCGCTGCGTGGAGGAGGGCGTGTTGATGTCCACCGCGGACGCCAACGTCGGCTCGATCTTCGGTATCGGCTTTGCGGCGTGGAGTGGTGGCGCTTTGCAATTTATCAACCAGTACGGCTTGAACGACTTTATTGCACGGGCGCGCTACCTGGCCGAGCAGTATGGCGAGCGCTTCTCGCCGCCGGCGTTGTTGCTGCAGAAAGCCGCACAGGGTGAAGTATTTCGGTGATCGATGCGGGGCTTGCTTTGCAGGTACATTTCAAGGCAGGCTCTGGAGGTGTTCAATATTCCCATCGCCGTGTCAGGTATTTTTTATGTCGCTACGCGTCTGCATCCTGGAAACCGATATCCTGCGTCCAGGCTTGATCGATCAGTACCAAGGTTACGGGCAGATGTTCAAGCGCCTGTTCTCCAAGCAGCCGATCCCGGCCGAGTTTGTCGTGTACAACGTGGTGCAGGGTGAATACCCGTCGGATGATGAGGTGTTTGACGCGTATCTGGTAACCGGCAGCAAGGCCGATTCGTTTGGCACTGACCCTTGGATTCAGACGCTCAAAACCTACCTGCTCGACCGCTATGAGCGCGGCGACAAGTTGTTGGGCATCTGTTTCGGTCACCAATTGTTGGCGTTGCTGCTAGGCGGCAAGACCGAGCGCGCCGGCCAGGGCTGGGGCATGGGCATCCACGATTACAAAATCGATGCCAAGGCGCCGTGGATGAGCCCTGAGGTACCGGAGCTGACGTTGTTGATCAGCCACCAGGACCAGGTGACCACCTTGCCGGACAATGCCACGGTCATTGCTTCCAGCGAGTTTTGCCCGTTTGCGGCGTACCACATCGGCGATCAGGTGCTGTGCTTCCAGGGGCACCCCGAGTTCATCCACGACTATTCCCGCGAGCTGTTGGAGATTCTTCAGACAACCTTGGGCGAGAAGGTCTACAAGAATGGCGTGGCTAGCCTCGAGCGCGACCACCACGGTGTGACCGTGGCGGAGTGGATGATGCGCTTCGTCGCGCACAAGCCTGAAGCCAAGGTTAAAGCCAGCCCGAACGCTTGAAGCTGACCCACAAGCCGCTGCACCCTACGGCGATGAACCCCAGCACGCCAAAATAACCGTAATGCCATTGCAGCTCGGGCATGTTCTGGAAGTTCATCCCGTAAATCCCTGCCACCGCGGTGGGGAACGCCAGGATCGCCGCCCACGCGGCGAACTTGCGCTGCACCAGGCTCTGGCGCGACGCCTCCAGCAACACACCGATCTCGATGGTCTGGCTGGCGATGTCGCGCAGGGTGGCCAGGTCTTCCATCTGCCGTGTGACGTGGATTTGTACATCACGAAAATACGGGCGCATGTTCTTGTCGATGAATGGAAAACTCAGCTTCTGCAGCTCTTCGCTGATCTCCACCATCGGTGCCACGTAGCGGCGCAGGCGCAGCACGTCACGGCGCAGGCCGTGGAGGTTCTGGATATCGTGCTCATTGAGTGAGCTGCACAGCACGTTGCGTTCCAGCTCATCGATCTCGGCGTGGATCGCCTCGCTGACCGGCTGGTAGTTTTCGGTGACGAAATCCAGCAGCGCATAGAGTACGAAATCTTCCCCATGCTCCAGCAACAATGGCCGTGCCTCACAGCGCTGGCGCACAAAACCGTAGGACGCCGAGTGCCCGTTGCGCGCCGTGATGATGTAGCCGTTGCCGGCAAAGATATGGGTTTCGATAAACTCCAGCTTGCCGTTCTCGCGCACCGGAGAATAAGTGACGATAAACAGTGCGTCGCCGAAGGTTTCCAGCTTGGGGCGGCTGTGTTTTTCCAGGGCGTCTTCGATGGCCAGTTCATGCAGGTTGAACTGGCGTTGCAGGTTGACCAGCTCGCGGGCGTCGGGCTCTTCCAGGCCGATCCAGACAAAATGCCCGGGTTTGGCGGCCCAGGCTGCGCCTTCGTCGAGGGTGATATCAGTAACTTTCTTTCCGGCGCTGTAAACAGCGGCCGCAACAACTCTACCCATGGTGCCGATCACTTCTTATCAGGGGAACAGATGTTGGGCAGCTTAGCTGGAAGCGAGTTCTATTGTTATGGCACTTTGCAGTTCGTGGTCCATCGCCTTGATGCATTCATCCATCTGCGCGTAGCAGGCTTGCATCAACGCCGGGATGTCATCCGCAGTCAGTCCGGTGGTAGGAATCGGCGGCAGCGAGCGTATGCGTACATCGCCACTGTTCCAGCGATTGAGTTGCATATGGGTGACGTAATTGCTCACGCACACCTGCACGATGGGCACGCCAGCGGCAATCGCCATGTGGAACGCGCCTTTCTTGAACGGCAGCAGGCCCTTGCCCAGGTTGCGCGTGCCTTCCGGGAAGACCCAGATCGACGTGTCCTTATGCTGCAGCGTCCGGGTGGTGGTGAGCATCGCACGGCGTGCCTTGTACGCATTGCCGCGGTCGATCAGCACGTTGCCCGCCAGCCAGAACAACTGGCCGAACAACGGCACCCATTTCAGGCTTTTCTTGGCGATACACACGGTGCGGTGCGGCACCACGGTGCCCAGCACAAACAGGTCATAGTTGGACTGGTGGTTGGCGATGATCAGACAACTGCCGGGCTTGTTGCGCAGCGAATCGACATCGGCCTTGACGCGCAGCCCCAGTATTCGCATCGCCGGCAGCGCATACAGGCGCGCGCACAGACGGCTATTGTCCGGGTTGAACGGCCGACAGATCCCCAGCAATACGCCCAAGCCGCCGGCGAGGATAAAGTGCAGGCCCATCAACGACATACGCAACAGAAACAGCATCGACACGGCACCATCGAGACAAAAGGTGGCGCAGTGTACGGATGTACACTGTATTCGGCAATTGCCCCGATAGAGGTAGGAGATAGGCGATGTTTAAGTACATGTTTCAATAAGTGCCAGCAGGGGCAGACTAGAGCGGCCAAGGATTAGTCGGTTGTTTTTGTAAGAAAAAGCCCGACTCAAGGTCGGGCTTTGATACGGCACATGCAGGCGGCTTAGCTCAAAATATGGCCCTGGTCCTGGATGATTGCTTCATCCAAGGCTTCGAGCAAGGCTTTGCGCACTTTCAATTTGGTCTGCTTGTGGGCGTTCATATTGAGCTTCTTCAACTGCCGCGCCGCTTCCAGTGCCGCGGTGTGCAACGCTTCTGGCGCCACCACCTTGTCGAGGAAACCGGCTTGCAATGCGCCTTGCGGGTCGAACATCTCGGCGTTGATCACCGAGCGCTGAAACGCCGACTTGCGCAGACGATCGCGCGCCAATTCGATCCCCGCATGGTGCATGGTCATGCCGATCGCCACTTCATTCAGGCCAATGCTGAACGGGCCCTCGACCCCGATCCGATAATCCGCCGACAACAGCAGGAACGCGCCCTTGGCCACCGCATGCCCAGGGCACGCGACGATCACCGGGAACGGATGCGCCAACAGGCGCCGCGCCAGCGTCGAGCCCGACGTCACCAGGCCGATCGCCTCTTTAGGACCGGCGGTCATCACTTTCAAATCATAGCCACCCGACAGAATCCCCGGCGTTCCGGTGATGATCACCACCGCCCGATCCTTCTCGGCCTGATCCAGCGCTTCATTAAATGCACTGACCACCGCCGGAGAAATGGCATTCACCTTGCCGTTGCTCAAGGTCAGGGTCGCGATACCGTCTTCCAGGTGGTAGGAGATCAACTCACTCATGACGTGGTTCCTTGTAGGACTTGTTATAGAGGTGCATGCGCAGACGTTACTCACCACGCCCGGCCTGGTAAAGCGCTGTGACTGACTGGCCAGTCAGGCTTTCCCTCTATACCCGGCGATAAACCGCCCGGGGCAGGGCGCAGCAACCGTCCCAGACGCGTGCCGTCGATGCCTGAGAATGGCAGAATCATCGCCCTCGCCTGGCCCGTCACGGAATACCGGTCTAACCGCATGAAAATTCTGAAAAAAACCTTTGCCATCAGCAAGTCTTTCGACTACATTAGCGCGCCTCGACAGACTGAACTGGTTTGACGAGATACGGTGAAGTGTCCGAGTGGCTTAAGGAGCACGCCTGGAAAGTGTGTATACAAGAAATTGTATCGAGAGTTCGAATCTCTCCTTCACCGCCACATTTAGAAATGCCCGTGAATTCAGTTACTTAGAGTTCGCGGGCTTTTTCGTTTGTACTACTCAATTGTACTACTCTCGCTCTACGTCGCATTCCTTCTCGATACTATGCAGATGGGGCTGTCTTTAACATGCCCCAGAATCTAGCTATCAAGAATTGATCGCACTTAGCGTTTTCTGCCAAACAAGAATTCAACTCGATAAGAAACCAAACTGCATCCGCCGCAGGTGATGGGTACCTTGCCGTAGAACGCTGGTGGGTTTGGGTCGATCAGAGAGGCCGCGCAGATCTACGCAGTCAATGAATTGGAACCGATTCAGTCGCGTATGGCGCAGGTGAATAAGTGGCTCGGGGAGTAGGTGCTGCGGTTTAGGCCGTATCTTTTACAGGTTTGAAGAAAAGGGGTGAGTTCGATCTCAACCCCTATTTTGAATGGTTTAAAATTCAACTTGATCCGATCTGTTTTCTATAGATTCTATAGGCGGTACAGGTATTGAAACTCTTTGGTTTGCAAGAGAATTAATATCTGTTCCTTCATAATTTAAAACAAATCGTAGGCCAAGGATTTCCATCTTTTTTGTGGGTTCGCCAATCTTTAGATTCCACCTCTGCTCCATGAAACTTAAGAGGTATATTCCTCTCCTAAGGATATCTTTGGCGGTCCAGTTTTCATTTGTCGATACTTGTATTTCTGAAAGGCACCCATAACGATAACCAACTTGGTTCGCTTCAGTGCCTTTTTTATCTTGAAATGATTTATTTCCGAGTGCGGCATTTTTGGCGTGCGATACTGGTAATAAATTTCCCAGGGAATTTTTTAATATGTTTCTTTCTTTTACCGAATATCCTTTGTCGTTGATTGCTGACTTCCAGCTGGGGTTTGTCGCCTTTTGAGGGTAAATGTGTTCGATTGTTTTGTGATCTCTATCGAAATACTCTCTACCCACGTCATTCGACCATTTTAATAGCTGACGTGTTGTTTTAGATTCAGATCTTAAATGTTGTTCGTATTCAAACATAAAGTATCGAAGCTGTTTCCAGCTGTAGTATCCGCTATTGACGTTTTTTCCAATCGTTCGAATGGCGTCATGAAAGTCCTTTGAACGACTAAATTTGTCAACGGGATCAATTAGTGCTTTTTTCAGATCCTCTGCACTAATGTTTTCTGCGAAAACTTTGGAGGCAAGGTCTATGAGGTTCAACTCAAAATAATAGGAGGTCAGCTTGGAGACGAAGCCAAAGCGTTCGATAGCCGTAAGCACCTCTTCTCTAGTCTGACCCTTCGCAAATTTATGTAGCGATGCCGTACTCAAAGTAAAAATATCATCGTCATTGAGTCTGTTGATTTGGCTGAGTTTTTCTTTTTCAAAGTCAGACCAGTCCCCGTCGTCCGGAAAAGCTGTTTGATAATAAGTTCTTACTAGTCTTTTGATGCTCTGCGAGTAGTCAAAGACCGTGTCTATATTCAAAGGCTTCATTTCTGGCCTTTTAATGATAATCTCGCCTGGTTCTGTCTCTGTAATATGTTTTCTGTTATTGCTTTCTTCTTTTGATATGAAAAGTCTTTTAGGTGTGAAAAAATCATCCAGTAGATAGCTTTTGTATCTTTCTCCTTGAGAGAAGTATCTGCGAATATGGAACTTTGAAGATATTATTTCTTCTATCTGATCACCGAAATAGCTCAAGAAGTGAGTTTTTAAGAAGTCATCATCAAGTTTTGTTTTGTTCATTTTTCCTAGATAGTGATAGATGGATTTCCAGCTTTCATTGATCGCTTTTCTCAAGTGCTCGCTTTCTGATTTCTCTACGTCAAATTTTGTTGATAAATATATTAGCCGGTTTTTAAGTAGCTCTAAGTGAGAAAGGGGCTTTCCTCTGTTGTTCATTGTTTCGAATGTAACAAAAACATCCAGATCTTTTTCTATGTAAAACAAGTTAAATTGTAGATGTTGGGTGAGGGTCGTGAATATATATTCTAAGTCGTCTTTTGTGAGGTTTTTTACTTTTTCTGAAAAAAAGTTTTTTGCGCCAGTTAGGTTTTTTGTATAAATGGTCTCTTCGGTTGTCGAATGATTTACTGAAGAGTCACCAAAGATAAATTGTTTTAAAAATTCATGGCTTGGATTGTCTTTTTCATAACCAAAGATGTAGGATTTTGAAATCCCCATCCCTTTTGGTTCGCATATATATTTTTTTCTTATGTCTGCTTTTTGAGTGTAGTTTAGTAGCTCTGCATCATCTATTGCTTCTAGGATGCACTGTAGAAGTATAATTGCAGTCGTAAGGCGCTGTTGGCCGTCCACAACATACATGGGGCTATAGTGTTTTGATTCTATAATCCAAACATCGTCTTCCCAGGTTTTATAGTTATCTATATTTACCGGTTCTAGAGTTAATACCCCGGTGTAATGGCTCTTTCCGTCCGGTAACTGCTCTATATCGTTCCAAAAGTCTTTTAAGTGTTTGGTTTCCCAAGAGTACCCGCGCTGGTAGTCAGGGATTCTAAAAATAACTTCAGAAAATAATTTAGATAATGATTTTAACTCAGACTGCATTTTATCTTCCTTGGCTTATAGGTCAACGCACTGTAGTTTTTGATGGATTAAAGCGCGACTTTACCAAACGAGTAGGGGGGACGCTTCAAAAATGTTGTGGCGGTGAGGCGCGCGCGGATAATAGATAGGGGCTTTGACTTGCACGCGCCGTCGTCCCCCCACTTCGCACGCGGACTTTATACAGCCCCTTGCTTTAGGCGAGCTACGGATACGGTTTCCGCCGTCGAGGGGTACGTAAGGTCGCATCTGTGGCCTCATCCTTCCTCTGCCAGTATTTTTTCAAGCTCAATTACCAATTTCGTAAGCGAAATTCCAAGGATTTTGCACAGATCACGGACCTGTACTACATCCAGCCGGCGAGTCCCGCTTTCAACGTCGCTCATGAAGGATTGCGGGCGCCCCAGCGCTTTTGAGCACTGGACTTGAGTCAGGCCTGCTTCGTTCCGATGCTTTTTCAGTAGTGACAAAAGCACAGCGTGTTCGTGTCTATAGATCGTTTTGGCCATGGTGGTCAGCTATAGAGAGTAGCTGCTCAACCTATATCTGCTTTTCAGATATCTGAATTTCAGATATTTTGCCTGCTCAGACCCACGGTTAAGCAGGTGAAAGCAGTCATGAACGAACGGATCTATGTGCTGAACAGCCAAAAGAAGACTACAAGCCACGTCTTGCACCTTTTAATGTGCATACCGACCGCTGGATGTTGGATAATTATTTGGTTCCTTGTCACGATGCAGAATAATAGGCATAACAAGAATATCGACAAGAAGATTGGTCGGATCTTAGAGCATAAGGAAACTGGCAAGTCTGATTTGGAGGCGTGCCAGGCGATTCGCAACGAGGATCAATACAAGAACAAAGTACTGTTGATCATCATTATTGTGATCGTCTTCATTGTTTATCTTAACTCCCGTCACTGAGTGGCATTGGTTAATATAGGAGAGCAAAGTTGCATTCGTTAGTCACTGCTAGCTTCGTAGATGTCGTGTATGCTGTAAAGTGAACTCTGGCTGCAAAGCAAAAGAAAGACTCTCATGTCGCACTACAGGAGCTTGCAGCCTAACTCCTTACAGTAACTTGTAATCGTAAAGGTCCTTGACAAAACAGGGGTATCGGCGTATATTCGCCACCTTTCCAGCAAACCAGCACCGAACGATCTCGACTTGCCCCAGTGCAACGTCAGGCGTCGGTTTTCTGTTGCCTGGAATTCTTGTTAGTAGCTCACATAGGGCAGCACGCCCCCTGTACATAGGTCAATTTGCCCCCTGTGACAGAGGGCGTGCTGCCCCCTTAGTAAGATAGATCTATAACAAGAAAGAAAATAATAAGACTGATGCAGTCCCTGCACCCTTCGGGATTCTTGCAAGGTAAAGCAGAAGAGCTTTCTGATTGCTCAATCATATGAATTGATCGTGCAAGGGGCTTCAATCAGCGGTGCTGGCATCCTAGTTAAGTTAGATCGAATCCACATGGGGCATCCTGCCCTCTGTGAAGTTTCACCGTGCAAGGAGAAAATGAAATGAACATTCAGTTCCGGCAACACAGTCGTGATTGGCTTAAGGCTGGTAACGGTAACGGCGGTCCAAGTGCAGCAGTTCGCGTTGCTCACATGATCGAAATGATAGCTCTCTTCAGAACTGGGGCTATGGAAGAATCCAAGTTCTTAGAATATATCAAGAACCTTTAAGAGTACATACGAGGAATACGATGACCGAGACTTTTTGCAAGCTTACACACGAAATCATGAAGGCAACACACTGGACCAGCAGGACCACTGGCGAACAATTTAAGCTCACTGGTGATCAGAAAATTATGTGGGCGTGGATGGAGAAGAGATATAAATTCTTTAGATCCATTGGCAAGGATTGGTTCGATAACCAAGATGATATCGCAGTGTCTACAGGATGTGACCCAAGTACAGTTAAGCGCTTTATTACCAAGCTGACTCAGCATGGCTACATAGAAGTACAACGGCAGAAAGGCAGAGGATTCATTCGCTCTAACAACTATAAGATCCTGGCTCCACTTCAAGTATGCATCGGCAAGGCATCTACAGGCTCTTCTAGGGTGATTGGCGAGGTTGCTTTCCCTGCTGTCGCGGATAACTATAGCGATTCTGTAATCGCCTCTCAGGAGCTTGCAGGCGATATGGCTCCTGTGCTTGAAGATATACCTCTTGAGGCATATATAGATACACCGTCACAAGCTCCTGTAGTCGTGCATAAGCGCCTACCGTTGTTTGTCGATACATTGGATGAAGTACCAGATGTTGCCGTTCCTGTAATCGGGCAAGGTGCTAAAATTGAATACGTATGTGACGACCCTCTGCCCTGGTAATAGCGGCAGAGAGTTGAAAGCAGCAACGTCGTTAGTACAGTGCATTCACGATCTACAATGATGGTCGAGGTACTCTCTCACTAGCTTCAACTTTTCCTGCTAGATTTCTGTCAGTGATCCTACGGACTGCTTCAGCGGCAATGAATAACGCTCTCATTGCCAATGACATGAGTTGCACTCTGGTGAGTCCGTGGTCTGAATACCGAGTGTTTACGTAATTCGGAAAGCCCTTGCTTGCTTCAAGTAAACGATCATCGTTGCTGTTTGAGTAATGTTTCACTAAGCTCTCTGCGAGCTCAACCAGGTTGTGATTGTGTTTCCTCACTTCTTTTTTATCTACCCCAAGGCGTAGTAGTGCACCTTTCATAGCCAGTTCGGCAGCCAAGCAACAAGTCTGTATTGCAGAGTCTGTGTCTGTAGCCTGAAAAAGCGTGCGTGCGGTTGATGAAATAGCGGACTTCGCATTGTTAAGGTGCTGAACTGCTGCACTATCTTCAAATCGTAAATCATCAACCCCATATGCCAAATCCCATAGGTCACAGGCGCTGTAAAGCGCCTTCCAGCCTAGTTCTGGGTAGTGCTTGAAGATATTCTCAAGCTCGGCTTTGGTGATTTCAATCATATCCAAAGGTGTCACGCCGAAGGTTCCAAATCCGACATTCACCCTGGCTGGGTACATCGTGTCACGGATTGCAACCCCTGCATCTACAAGACCGGGTATTGAAAAATCCCCGCTGGGATATAGGGCTCGGTAGTCTTCCATGAGCGGGGTCCAGATACGCTCATCTAGAAAGTTACCTTCTATGTTGTTGCTCTTCATCCATTCCGCCACGACATGAAAAGGGCGCTGATGCAGGCTTAAGCCCTCGCTCATCAACTCGTCATCCAATCGCCTTAAGAACTCCTTGTCTATCCTTTCCATTTTTACTCTCCTTGATCTGTAATGGGGGGGGCATCAGTGCCAAGACACGATCATTCGTCATCACGGCATTGCCCTAAGCCTAACCTCCCTGCCATGCTAGTGGCGAACTGATGCTACGCTTGGCTCAGTCAACCTGCCTGGAAAGGAAGCCTGGAATGATTCACATATTGCTGTCGCTAGATCTGAAAAATGCTGACCCTCAGCAGCGCGACGCCTTTTACAAAAAACTGGTTGAAAACGAGTTCATAAAATTGCGAGGCGTTGATACGGTATGGGCTTACGCGTTTCCTAGGGCGCCGGTTCAGGAGGTTATTGACAAGGTTGTACGTGTCACTCACCTCATGTTGAAAGAGGCGGTGGAAGACCTCGAAATACAGAAGGTCTCGTACATTCTTCAAATGGGGAATACCGCCCCAATCGGCATAGTGGTTGAGAAAGTTCGCGGCAATTATCACGTTGATGAGTTTGACCCGACTGTAGCTGCTGACTGATCCATTGCATCCATTGGCTGAGCCTGAAACCTCAGCCATATCCCAAAATATCCTAGGCTAAACCTGGCCAATACCTATGCCCGCTGAGGATGTCCTCTCCGTGTGTAAGATTTGTAGGACGTCTGTATCCCTGGGTTTCCGTAGTGGGCCACGTCAATTTGCTTAGCTAGTGTCCATCCTGACGCCTAAGTCGAGGTTTTCGCACCAAAACGCCAGTTTTGAGCCGGAATCGCGACTTCTTGCAAGACGGCGGAACCCGGCCCCGACCCAGTTCACTGGTAGGCTAGTCTTTCGGCACCACAGCCCAAGGATGAACCGCCATGCCCTCAAAACCCAATGCCACTATCCAGATTGCCGACCTGCTGACGTTGCTTTGGGAGAATCAGTTGGCGACTGCCGCATCCATCGAAGAGCTGGGCGTTTGGGTCAAATCGCAAGGTGGGGATGACGCTCACTCCAAAGCTGTTGAGGCGCTTGAAGCGCTCGACAGGAACGCCAGCGCCATCGCTGATGGGATAACGGCACTACGCAGGTAGTATCATCAAACGACCGTTAAACGATACCGTCCATCCGATAGCTACGCCGGTATCATCAAGTGCGGGTTTACAGATTGTTGATACCAATGCAATATGATCCCTCCATTGTTGATACCCCACGAGCGGCGTGAGGAATACCTAGGAGGGTGAGTAAATGAGTCGTCTATTCGGATACGGTCGTGTCAGTACGACGGAGCAGAACACCGATAACCAACTGGTGGCGCTCACCTCTAAAGGGTTCGATATCAAGCCCACCCGCTGGTTCTCCGAACAAATCAGTGGCGGCGTACCAGCTCTCCAACGTCCCCAGTTCAGCAAGATGGCAGAACGCATGGAAACGGGTGACACGCTGGTGGTGCTGAAGCTGGATCGCCTAGGCCGCGACGTGCAAGACGTTCTCGCCACCGTTTCCAAAATGGCAACGGATGGTATCCATGTTCGTAGTCTAGACCTCGACGGTGTAGACCTCACTAGTGCAGCAGGGAAGCTACAGCTAACAGTTCTCGCAGCAGTTGCAGCCTTTGAACGTGATCGGATCAAGGAGCGCACCAGAGAGGGCCTTGCAAGGTCTGACAAGAAGGGTGGTCGTCCAGTGGCTACAGATACCACGGAGGCGGTGCAGAAGCTCAAGGCTAAAGGCGTGACACAGGCTCAGGCAGCAGCCGAACTCAAGGTGAGCTTGCCAACCATTAAGAGACACTGGAACAAGGTTTGAAGTAGACCTGTAGCCGCTCAACAGCCCGCCTAGAGCGGGCTTTGTTGTTTCTCTAGTCCGTGGTTGTCTCTGATGTTGCTCACCTCTGACAGCGTCGGAGAGCGCTACAGGGTGTCAGGTTATTTCTACTTTTCCAGCAATTGGGTGATCCCATGTCGTGGTCTGCTAAGCGGCGCGGAAATCCCTCCCAAAATCTCGCCACTTTATTTTCCAGCCGTGAAACCCGAATCCCTGCACGAATGGTCGAAATTTTCGGCGAAAAATGGGAGCCTGAAAAGCTCGGCCCTTACTGCCACAAGGATGAAGACATGACAGCACCCTACAAATGGACGATTGGGTTTGCCGATGCTTACGCTCACAACAACGGCGACACTGTTCGAGACTTCATGTCATTGGTCGTGCAACCGTCGCTCGCTGCGTTGGAACGGAAACGGCAAGAGCTGGCCCGTGCTGCTCAAGATGATGTGGTGTTTCATTTTGCTTTGTCCGACCATGAGGGGCTGATCCAGCGTACATACATGACGTTCGCCCTCGCCATCCAGTCATTATGGGAGCAACAGATCCGCTCCTACCTCATCTGTTGCTTAGGTCGTCACACCATTGAAGGGGTAACCCTTAAGAAGCTGGAGACCGCCACGTGGGGCACTAAGTTGAACGCACTGTTCTTCAAGGTGCGAGGTATTGAGTTGAGTAGCTTCGATTCCTACCCCGCCCTTACTCAGTTGCAGATGTTGGGCAACGCTTGCCGTCACGGCGATGGTGATTCCGCCAGAGACCTTCACACCTTGCACCCTGAGTTGTGGCCCACACCTATACAGTTCCCGTGGTTGGATTCTTCGATGGAACCACCATCCCCACCAAAACCGCCAGTGCAGCACTTGCAAATCACTCTGGAAATTCTGACTCGTTATGTCAGTGCCATTGCGTTGTTCTGGTTGGACATGGATCGTCTTGGGATGGAAAGCCTTTTGGATAAGCAACCCGACATGCAGTACAGGGTTGCGGAATTGTTGGAGCGTCGTACTCCCTTCCTCGCTAGTGTGATCGAGCCTACGGGGGATAAGACTCAGTATTGATGGCGTGTTAATATCACATCACTTTTGAGAAGGAGCAGTTTGGTGGAGGATTCATTGGATGATGGTAGGGATTTCAACAAGGCTAGAGGCTTCTTGCTCACCTACTCAGCCCTTGTCTTGGCTTTGTGGTATTTCGGAGCAGACCTCACCCAATTTAAGCTAATGGGGAACGAGGTGCAGCTTCACCAGCGGACTAATAGCGTTTGGCTGGTGCTTGCTGCTCTCAACGCCTACTTTTGGTTTCGCTGCTACCAGCGTATTCCTCCCGCTGGTTTAAATTTTGACAACGCTATGGACGATCTTTACGAAGCATCTTTGCGGTGGGTAGCTTTGACCTTAGGTCGACGTAAATTAAAGCAAGAAATTGTGAGCGAGGTTGCTAAAAGAAGTAGAGAAGGTGCTCCATTCAAAATCCAGTCTTATGCTACACAGCTTTTATATCGGCCTACTCACGATCTATCGAAGCGACAAAGAGGGGTGGGACTAAAATCGCGAATTCTTCTTCACGAGTACCGCGTAAGAGTCTACCTGATGGCAAAGTATAGGTGTCAGTCCGACAAAGGATGGTTGGACGGCGAAAAGATTAGTTATTATGTAATGGGTGTTTCGATTACTTGGCCAATTAAAATTTTTATAGTTCTAAGAGGTGCGTTTGTCACCCCTTGGTTTACTGATTATGTTGCACCCTTGCTATTTGGTTTTGTCAGTACAGCGTTTGCATTGTGGAAGTGGTACAGCATAAATTTCCTAGCCTCTTCTTTGCAACATCACACGTTGATGTGTGCGGGTGTATCCACGATTGCTCATGGGCAGGTATCTTTCCTGCTTTAGGCTGTGTGTCTGGTATCTAAATCGTTGGCAGCTTCGAAATGGCGTTAAGCTTCTGCTGAGCGGATGCACCCCGGCTGTATGTGTCGTGAGTCTCACTGCCGTTCGAGTGGCCAACTATTTCTTGGACGATGTAGTCAGGCACGTCGGCCCGTAATAGCGTAGTGATCACTGTATTTCGCATTGAGTGAAAAACATGCAACGGGCCGAATCCTAGCTTCTCTTTCAGCTTGCCGAACGCCCTTGATAGAGTGTGCGATCTTTTTTGATAAAGGTTCTCGGTTGCTGGAATCAAGAATCCGTCAGTCGAGTCTTTGACCAAGCGCTTCACCACTCCTTTGAGCGCGGGGTGAATTGGTACGATCCGCCTCGATTTTTTGTTTTTGCCTTTCAAGAAGTTGAAGCTGGTCACTCCGTCTTCTTCGATGATGTGTTCAACCTTCAACTGACAGAGTTGTTCTACACGGCAGCCGGTGTACGCACCAAGCAGGATCAAATCAGCGAGTGGCATGTTCCCAACGTCTTGTGCAGCCTTGTGGAGCTTCCTCAACTCGGCAACAGTGTATGCCTCCCGTTTTTCCCCTGCCGTTTCTTTGCCACCGCCTTTGGGTATCTCGTGCCCTTTAAACGGATCTGCTTTGTCTTTGTAATCGACGCGCCATTGAGCGTCGTAGCGGATTGCCCACGACCAGAAGGCTGTACCCGACATCAAGTGCTGGCTGATTGTCGCAGGCGCACGATTGAGCGATTGTATCCATGCATCAATGGAATCGAACTCGAGCGGTAATGAATTCTCTCTGAGGAACTTAGACAAGTCCTCCATCCGCCTCACTTGTTGATCGACGTGTTTGGGAGCACCGCCACGGCTTTCCCTGAACTCTCGGAATGCTTTGAGTCTGGTAGTTGTAATTGGCGACTTCGGTTGGTGTGCCTTCGGATCATTGAGGATCAGCTTTGCTTCTTCTTGCTCAGCAGGCGAGAGTTCCTGTGTCACTCCGAACACCTTTGCCATCACCTCTAAGGCCATTTCCTTGGCGAACTCGACGTTAGCCAGCTCTCCCTCAAGCCCTGTCATGGCGTACACACGATCCGCTTTTTCTTTACGTAACCGTCCCTCTGGTGAGTCGTCAAACAAGCCCTGATACAGCGCCTGTATCTCGTCTGCATCAAATGTAGTCTTGTCGTCCGTCTCTCCGAGAGCAACGTCAGTCTTCAGCTTGCGTGTAGCTTGAGCAATACCCTGAGCCGCTGTCGCAATTGGATCTTTCCAAGTGTCGCCACGTGCAGCACGTTTTCCTCTCGCTCTATCAAATGCTGCCTTCCACTCAGCAATCACCGCATGGCGTCGTTCCATCGCTTCACCGCGTAGCCCGGTTTTCAATGAGCGAATGAGTACGGTCTTTGCGCCCATAGCTGCACGGACATCGGCGGGCACAGCCAACCGCACATACCACGTGGATTCGCCTTTTTTCTGAATCAGATGGTCTGCCATGGTGGTGCCGTAGGAGGGGAGTAGTACGGTCGAGTGTATTACTCAGTTGTACTACTATTCAAGCTGTAGCCCCCGGAATACGGGCTTAAAAGGCCGCGAGGGGTGGTAAAATCGAATCTCTCCTTCACCGCCACATTCTGCAAACACAAACCCCTGATTTTCCTAGTGAAAGTCGGGGGTTTGTGGTTTCTCGCGGCTGAAAAAAAGGCCATATAGGCCCAATGTGGGACTGACGCTGTTTTTTTCCGTCAGCCTTCGGACACGCCCGCTCGGCGCGTTCAGAATTGGCAGGTGGGCTTCCAGGCTGGTTAAACGGGCTGCTTCGGTCAACGATGGTCGAAGAGGTGCCTGCGAAAACAAGGACGATTCATCCTGCATCGAATCGTTTGCAATTCTTCCGCCCATCCGGACTGCGTAATATGACCACCCGACCGAAGCCGAAACTCAACCTTCGTATTCTGATTCTTATCTTTGTAATGCTTTCGGCAATCGCAACCCTGGCCAACAGTTTTTGGGTGACGTTCACGATTCAGAAGCAGGAGTTGATCGAGAATGCGCTGGAAGTGAACAAGGCCTACGCCTCTCGGATCGCCCGGAGTGTGGAGCAGGTACTCAATTCCGACCTCGATAAATTGAAATACAGTTCGTTCGTCATTGGCAAAGCGTTTGGCGATAAGCAGAATTTGACGGAGGAAGCCCAGCGACTGTTTGGGCAAGACGCCAGTTTCAACTCCGTGTTGATCGCCGATGCGACGGGGACAATCATTGCCTCGGCTCCCGAAAGCCTCCACCTCGATGGGCGCACGCTGCAACACCGCGAGCCTCTCAGCCTTCGCGTGCCGATAATCAGCAACGCGTTCAAGTCCATGGCTGGCAATCTGGTGGTCTTTGTCAGCCACCCCATATTCGACGCGAAAGGAGAGTACCTGGGGCTGATCGGGGGCAGTGTCCGACTTGAGCAGAGGAATACGCTCCAGGCGCTGATGGACACCAATGTGCGCAAGGACGGGGCGCATGTCTATCTTGTCGACAGCGCCCGCCGGGTGCTCTATCACTCCGATCCCGAGCACATCGGGACAGTCGCTGGAAAGGGGTTGATCGACGACGCGGCGCTCAGTCACGACGGGGGAACATTGCAGGCGATAGATGCCGATGGCGTGCAAATGCTCGCCGGTTTCGCCAGGGTGCCCATCAGCGGTTGGGGGGTGATCTCGCAGCAGCCGCTCGATAACATCCAAGCCATCCTGCGACACACCATGGCCAAGGTGGCGCAGGGCATCGCGCCGCTGGCGCTGTTCGGAATCGTGTTGATCTGGTGGCTGGGCGCGCGAATTTCGGTGCCGTTGTCCAGGCTTGCCGATTGCGCCAAACGGCTGGATTCGCCGGACAGCTACGAACGTATCAGTGCAATCCCGACGCGCTATTTCGAAAGCTGGCAGATTCGCAGAGCGCTGCTGCTCGGCGCCACCCTGCTGCAGGAAAAGATCGGCAAACTCAACCAGCAAGCGCAAACCGACGTGTTGACCGGGCTGGCCAATCGCCGGGCGATGCAGGACGTTCTGTTGCGCTGGCAGGATGCCTACAAGGCGTTCGCGGTCGTGTCCATGGACATCGATCACTTCAAGCGCGTGAACGATACATTTGGCCATGGCGTGGGCGATGAAACGCTGCGCGCCATTGCGAGGCTCATGCAGCAGAATTCACGGTCCAACGACCTGCCTTGTCGGGTCGGTGGCGAGGAGTTCGTGTTGTTGTTACCCAATAGTTCGCTTCAGGTTGCAACGGATGTCGCCGAGCGACTGCGTGCCTCGATCGATGCCGCCAACATCGAAACGGTCGGGCACATCACCGTTTCGCTGGGCGTCGCGCTATGGCATCCCGGTGGCGATTCGATATCCGCTGTGCTGGAGAGGGCTGATCAGCTTTTGTATCAGGCCAAGCAAAGCGGGCGTAATCGGGTGGTCGCGGAGCAGGCTCGATGGGAGGCTGTGGCTATCGGGTCAAGCCTTTAATGCCGATGCCGATGATGAATATCCGGAAAATGTGGATGGCTATGCTTGATCGGGCTATGGGTATGCAGGTGACTGTGCGGCATCGCCGGGTCCCACTCGAACGGGTGTTCATGTTGATGGTGCTCATCGTGGACATGCCGATGCCCGTGTTCCGTCGCCTCATGCTGATGTGCATGGGCGTGGCGCTCGGTCAGGTGCAGCCACACCCCGGCGGCCATCAGCGCGGCTGCAATCCAGAACGCGCCGGTCACCGACTCGCCCAGCACCAGCAAGGCCAGCGCGGCGCCGAGGAACGGCGCGGTAGAGAAATAAGCGCCGGTACGCGCACTGCCCAGCCCGCGTAAGGCCAGCACAAACAGCACCAGGCTGATGCCATAGCCGAGAAACCCGACCAGCAAGATCGGCGCGAGCTGCGCCAGGCCGGGGATCTGCGCGCCGAGATACAGCGCCAGGCTGCAGTTGACCACGCCCGCGATCAAGCCTTTGGCGCCGGCGATAAACAATGCGTCCGAGGCCGACACTTTACGTGTCAGGTTGTTATCGATGCCCCAGCACAGGCAGGCCACCGCCACGGCGAGCGGCCCGGTCCAATCGTGACTGTCGGCGCCGCCTTGGGGCCATGACAACGCCACGCCACCCAGCACAATCGCAATCATCCCGAGGACGATGCGACGGTCTGCGTTTTCCCTGAACACGAGCCAGGCGATCAACGCGGTCAATACCGATTCAAGGTTGAGCATCAGCGACGCGGTGGCGCCCGAGGTGCGGGTCAGGCCGAACATCAGGGCCACGGGCCCGAGGATGCCGCCGAACGCAATGGCGCCGAGCAGCCAGGGCCATTCGGAGGGGGTCAAGCCGGTGGGGGTCCAGCCGCGATCGCGGATCAGGCGCACGATGGCGAGTCCGGCACCGCTGCCGAGGTAAAGCAGGCCTGCGAGCAGCACGGGCGAGAGGCCCAGGCCGAGGCTTTTGGCGAGCGGGGTGCTGGCGCCGAACAGCGCGGCGGCGGCGAGTGCGTAAAGGATACTGAGGTTCATGGACCATCCTCGAAAGGTTGGCCCATGATACGTCGCTTGCTCAGGTCAAATCCCGCGCAAATAGAGCAACGTCCGGCTTAGTGTGCAGTTTTCAGCTTGACCACATCACCGGAGATCTTGGTGGTGTAACCGCTCAGCACCCAAGCCCAGAACCATTTTTCCTGGACTTCGGTATTGATCAGCGCGTCGCCACCTTTTGCCTGGATGGCAGCCGTCTGGGCGCGGACGAAACGGCTGTTCTGGCCGATCGGGATAACACCGAACAGCATGATGCCGGTGGCGCTGGCTTCACTGTGACCCAGCACGGTGTATTGGCTGCTGTCGTATTGCGGGGATTTGATGGCGGTGCCGGTGCAGCCGGCGAGGGTGAAACCGAGAACTGCTGCTGCAACCACTTTACTGACGTACTTCACTGAGTAACTCCATGGACTGAATCCCGAGATTCAATTCTCGGGGGGCGATACTCTAAACGCTCCTGTAACAGATTGAAATCAATCGCCCGTCGTTCAGGCTTGCACATACACCCAAGCCGTGAGGCCCGATGCCAGCGCCACGCTGACCCGCTTGTAGTCGGACACTTCATACGCATCCGCCGCCGCCAACTCCTGCGCGCTAATCTGAAACACCATGCCTTCAACGCTGGCGCCTTGTTCGGTGCTCGGCGCGACGATCGGGTGGTGGGTCTTGCCACTGGTGGCCAGCACTTGCGGGTCAGTAATTTCTACCCAGTTTTTCGAGTAGCCCAACATGGCGTCGTGCTGGCCTGCCAGTTCTCGGCCGAAGTTGGCGAGTTGGACGGCTTTGTCCTGCAGGGTGCCGTAGGAAAACAACAGCACGGGAAATTCGGCGTAGCGTTCCATTCTGGTTCCTTTGAACGATTAAGCGAGGAGGTCTTCATAGAATGCGCCATACGGCTTGCTCGGGTGAGCGATCTGGATCTCCAGAATCCACAACCCTGCATTCGGGTAGTGTTCGAAGTCGCCGAGGTTGCCGCCACGATGGATCGCGTGGGGAAAGTCGCTGACGCGGTGGCCCTTGATGTCGAGGTTCAACTGCCAGCCCATGGCCCGGGCTTGTGCCTCGGCGTAGCGGTAGAGTTCGAGGCCGATGACCTGGTCGTTTTTCCAGCGCGCTTGCACGCGGTCGAACAGCGCTTTGGCCGCGTTGGCGCAGGCGATCATGTCCGGGTCGGTGCCGGTGGTGAACGTGGCGCCGGCGTCGCCTTCGTGACCTTGCCAGACGGCGCCCATGTCGATGAAGAAAATATCGTTTTCACCCAGTACCGGGTCGCCGTCGGAGTGTTGCTTGAAGGCCTTGAGGGTATTGGCGCCGAAGCGCACCAGCAGCGGGTGCCAGATGCGCTGCATGTCGAGGTCGGCGAGGACGTGTTTGCCCAACTCGCGCGCTTCGGATTCGAGCATGCCGGGGCGGATGCGTTGGGCCAGTTGTTCGATGGCCTGCCAGGTCATGGCCTGGGCGTAACGCATGGATTCGATACTGTAGGCTGCGCCCACGGCTTCTTTGGGTAGTACGGACACCGGTATCTCCTTGTGCGGTGGTTAGCGTTATGCGGTTTACTATATAGCGACGGGTGTTGGGCGCCCAAGCGAAATTATCAGAAATGCAGCCCCGCCAGGCCGCCCAGCACCAAGGCCACACCGCCCGCGGTATACGACATGCGCTTCAACCATTCCTTGCGCGTCAACAACGTGATCGCCGCCAACGAAATCGCGATCTGAATCGCCGTCATCGCCTGGGCCCAGCGGTGATGCTGGTGCAAGGCTTCTTCGGATTTCTGATCCCATTCCCGTGAGGTTGCCTCCAGCTTTTCGGCCTGTTTGCGCACGTCTTCCTTCTGGCCCTTGTAGCGCTCGCTCTCATCCTTGTAATGCGCGGCGTCCACACCGGGAATATGGATAGCCAGTTCTGCCAGGTTTTGCCGGCTGGATTTGGCCTGGTAGTAGTTCCACTGGTTGGCGGCTTCGGTCTTGAAAATGGCAGCGTTGTTCTTGTCCATCGCCGCTTCGCTTTCGGTGGAACCGGCCTGGTAGCTGAGCATGGCGCCAAGGGTGGCCATCAGCGCGGTCATCACGGCAATGCGGCTGGCGAAATTGTCACCGCGCGCGTGGGCATGTTCGGTGGTGTGTTCGATGTGTTTTTCGTGGGGGCTGGGGACTTCGAAGGCTTCGGTCATGGCGGCGGCTGTGAAGGGATTGAGGGATTTTCATTGTTCCTCAGCGAAGCTGTCTCAATCCTGTACGTAACGTTGCAAACCCGCCACCAGCGCATCAAACGTCGCCCGGCAGCGCGGGCTGTTGCGCAGGTCTTCGTGCATGGTGACCCAGGTGTCGAGTTTGAGCGCGAATGCCTCCGGCAGTACCCGGCGCAGGCGCGTGTCTTGTTGGGCCAGCTTGACCTGGCATCCGCCGATGCCGGCGCCGGCACGGATCAGCGCCAGTTGCGCCAGGTCGCTGTCGCTGCTGAGGGCGAAGGTGCCGCGCTCGAAGCCTTTGACGGCCAGGCTGCGGATAAACGCGTTTTCCCGGTCGTAGCCGATCACCGCGTGGTCGGTCAGGTCTTTCAACTCTTGCGGCGTACCGTGCTGGTGCAGGTAATCGTCGCGGGCATGCAGGCCGACTTCGATCAGGCCGATGCGCTGTGCCAGCAATTGCTCCTGGCTGGGGCGGACCATCCGCACGGCGATGTCGGCTTCCAATTGCAGCAGGTCGCTCAGGCGGTTGGTCAGGACCAGTTCGACCTTGAGCTGAGGATGCTGTTGGCGCAACCGCGTAATGATCGGCGGCAGTACTTCCACGCCGACCACTTCACTGGCGGAGACACGCACCACGCCGCGCACTTCGTCGCCCTGGGAGGAGGCGCTGCGTTCCAGGGCGGCGGCCGTGCGCTCCATGGTTTCGGCGTGGGCCCTCATGGTGTGGGCCACTGCCGTCGGCAGCAGGCCGGTGGGGGAGCGAGTGAACAGCACCACGCCCAGGGCCGTTTCCAGCGCGGCAATGTGCCGACCGACGGTGGGCTGTGTGATGCCGAGCTGCCGTGCGGCCCCCGACAGCGATCCTTCCTTGAGTACGCCAAGAAACGATCGGTAAAGCTCCCAGCCAATGTTCAATGTCATGCGTAAATGTATAGCGTCTGGATGGTCTTCGGCAATTCCTCTATAACCAGGCTACGAACAGAATGACCGCTCCAACCAATGTGGGAGCGGGTGATGAGCAAGGTACTGGTATTGGGTGCAACCGGCGGTATCGGCGGCGAAGTGGCGCGACAGTTGAGCGTGGCGGGCTGGCAGGTGTGTGCGTTGACCCGGGATGTCGCCAAGGCCCGTAGCCAGAATGCTGCCTATACCTGGCTCAAAGGCGATGCGCTCAATCGCCAGGACGTCATCGCTGCCGCCCGTGGCTGCGCGGTGATCATCCATGGGGTGAACCCGCCGGGCTATCGCAATTGGGCCGAGCAGGTGTTGCCGATGATCGACAACACCATTGCTGCCGCCATCGCCGAGCGCGCGACCATCGTGTTGCCCGGCACGGTCTACAACTTCGGGCCGGATGCGTTCCCGGTGCTTTCCGAAGACTCACCCCAGCACCCGCTGACCCGCAAGGGCGCGATACGTGTGCAACTGGAGCAGCGCTTGCTTCAGTCTTCCCGCGAGGGCGCTCGTGTAGTGATCGTGCGTGCCGGGGATTTTTTCGGCGCCGGAGCGGCCAACAACTGGTTCTCCCAAGGCCTGGTCAAACCCGGTAAACCGGTGCGCGCGGTCAGCGCCCCAGGTGCGCCAGGCGTCGCCCACCAATGGGCCTACCTGCCGGATGTGGCGCGCACCATGCTCGAGTTGATTGAGCGCCGCGCCGCCCTCGACGCCTTTGCCTGCTTTCATATGGCCGGGCACGTGGACAGTGATGGCACGCAGATGAGCCAGGCGATCCAGCGCGTAGTGTTACGCAGGACGGGCCTGCAACCGCGTGTAGGCGTATTTCCCTGGTGGCTGTTGAAGTTGGCTGCGCCGTTTGTCGTGACCTTTCGCGAGATACAGGAGATGCGTTATCTGTGGCAAACCCCGTTGCGTATGGATAACCAACGCTTGCTTGCGGCCCTGGGCCACGAACCCCATACGCCGTTGGAGCACGCGGTGGAGGCCGCATTGACCAGCCTGGGCTGCCTGCCCACGCCGGCCTGATCAGGTGTACAGCCTAAAAGGTTGCCTGCCGACAAGCGTGGCCGTTATTGTGCTGAATCCTTTTAGTCCTACCTCCAGGGTTTCGTCACGATGAATGCACCGCGTAGCGCAGTCGGTCCGATCAAGGCCGTGATTTTCGATATGGACGGCTTGTTGCTGGATACCGAAGGCATCTACACCGAAGTGACGCAGATCATCGCCGAACGCTTCGGACGTACCTATGACTGGGGGATCAAACAGCACATCATCGGGCGCGGGGCCCAGGACCTGGCCGACTACGTGGTCAAGGCGCTGGACCTGCCGATCACGGCGGCGGAGTTCCTCGAAATCCGTGAGCCGCTGATGAGCGAGCGTTTCCCCAGGGCGCTGGGCATGCCCGGCGCCGAAGCGTTGGTACGGCACCTGAACGCGCACAATATTCCGATTGCGGTGGGCACCAGTTCGTCGCGCAACTCCTTTGGCCACAAGACCACGCTGCACCGCGAATGGTTTGGCCTGTTCGGCACCATCGTCACGGCTGACGACCCGGAAGTCGGTGCCGCCAAACCCGCGCCGGACATCTTCCTCACCGCCGCGCGGCGCCTGGGCATCGCGCCGCAAGATTGCCTGGTGTTTGAAGACTCGCCGTTCGGCGTCACCGCAGCAAAGGCGGCCCGGATGACCGCCATCGCCGTGCCCGACGAAGCCATGGCCGACAGCAAGTACCACCACGCCGACCAGATCATCCGCAAACTCGCGGACTTCGACCTCGCCGCCTACGGCCTGCCGCCCATGTCCTGACCCGGCGCCTACAGGCGGTTATGCGCTGAAGCCACCGTCGATGGTCAGGCTGGCCCCAGTGATGTAACCCGCTTCCGGCCCGGCCAGGTAGGCCACAAAGCTGGCGATCTCCTCGACATGGCCATAACGGCCCACCGCCATCAACCCGATCAGGCTCTCGGCGAACTCACTGTTCGCCGGGTTCATGTCGGTGTCCACCGGCCCTGGCTGCACGTTGTTAATGGTGATGCCACGTGGCCCCAGGTCCCGCGCCAGGCCCTTGGTCAGGCCGACCAGCGCCGCCTTGCTCATCGCATACGGCCCGCCGCCGCCAAAGGGCATGCGTTCGGCGTTGGTGCTGCCGATGTTGATCACGCGGCCGCCTTCGCCCATGTGCTTGGCCGCTTCCTGAGTGGCGATGAATACGCTGCGCACGTTGATTGCCAGGGTCTGGTCGAAGTCCTCCAGTTTGAAGTCTTCCAGCGGCGCGATGGCCAGCACGCCGGCGTTGTTCACCAGGATATCCAGGCGCCCAAAGGCTTGGACCGTGGCGTTGACCGCGTTGCGAATCGCCGTGGCATCGGCGCTGTCGGCCTGAATCGCCAGGGCTTTGCCGCCGGCGCTGATCACGCTGTTCTGCAGTTCTGCGGCCTTGGCGGCGGAACTGACGTAGGTAAAGGCGACGGCCGCACCTTGCGCCGCAAGACGCTTGACGATGGCGGCGCCGATGCCGCGTGAACCGCCTTGAATCAAGGCGACTTTGCCGCTGAGGTTCTGGGTAGTCATGTTGATCTCCTCACTGTTCAAGGCGGGATGCCTTGTGGATGCAGCCGAGTATCGACCTCACCCGCCGCTGTCGGTAGACCCGGATTGCTATAGTCTGTGTAAACCAAAAGTTTAGAGTGGGCGGATATGGAGAGCTTCGGCAGTATCGAATGCTTTGTGCGCAGCGCCGAAGGCGGCAGCTTTGCCGAAGCGGCCCGGCGCTTGAGCCTGACCCCGGCGGCGGTGGGCAAAAGTGTCGCCAAGCTGGAAGCGCGCCTGGGGGTGCGGCTGTTCCAGCGCAGCACCCGGCGCCTGACCCTGACCGAAGCCGGCAAGCGGTTCCTCGCCGAAGTCAGCGACAGCCTCATCACCATTCAGAACGCCGTGGCCAACCTGGCCAGCGCCGAGGGGCGGCCGGTGGGGACGCTCAAGGTCAGCATGGGCACGGTGTTCGGTAATCGTTATGTCATGCCGTTGCTGGGGGAATTCGTCCGGCGTTTTCCGGATATCAGCCCGGATTGGCATTTTGACAACCGCCAGGTCGACCTGATCGGCCAGGGCTTCGATGCGGCCATCGGCGGTGGTTTTGAGCTGCCCCAGGGCGTGGTTGCACGCAAGCTGACGCCCGCGCACCGGGTGTTGGTGGCGTCAGCGGATTACCTGGCGCAACGCCCGCCGGTACTGGCGCCCGAGGATTTGGCGCGTTGCCTGGGCATCCTGATCCGCTCCCCGCAAACCGGCCGCGTGCGCTCCTGGCAACTGACCAGCCGCGAGCGCGAACAGCGTCCATTGGCGCTCAAGCCGCGCATGACCCTGAGCGACTCGGAGGCCGCCTGTTGCGCGAGTGCCCAGGGGATGGGCATTGCGCTGGTGAGCATGCCGATGGCAGTGCCGTTCCTCGACAGTGGCGCGGTGGTGCGGGTGCTGCCCGACTGGTACGTCGACGACGGCAACATCTCCCTCTACTACGCCGAACACAAACTGCTGCCCGGCAAGACCCGGGCGTTTGTCGACTTCATCCTCGAGCAGTTTTTAATCGCGGGACTGGCGCAGCGCTTCAGCGCGATTTGATCGCCGCGACCTGTTCTATCGGCTGCGCGGCCAGCCGATGACAGTCTTCGGCCGCGGGGTGGCGTAGGTCCTGACCTTCGACGTCGACAACCCCAATCGCACCAACCCTTCGGCAATCGTCACCGCCGCCGTTACCCCGTCCACCACCGGCACCCCGGTGCGCTGGCGAATGCGTTCGTCCAGCCCGGCCATGCCGCCGCATCCCAGGCAGATCACCTCGGCCTTGTCCTCGCGGATCGCCAGTTCCGCCTGCCGCACGATGGCCTCCATGGCCGCCAGCGGGTGTTCTTCCAGCTCCAGCACCGCCATGCCGCTGGCCCGCACCGAGGCGCAGCGTTGATACAGGCCGGCGAGTTTCAGGCGGTCCTCGATCAGCGGTACGGTGCGGTCCAGGGTGGTCACCACCGAGTAGGCGTGGCCGAGGAACATCGCGGTGGTGGCTGCCGCTTCGGTGATGTCCACTACCGGCACATTCAACAATTCCTGTAGGCCTTCGCGCCCATGTTCGCCATACCCGGCCTGGATCACCGCATCGAACGGCTGGTCGTAGGCCATCACGCGGTCCATCACCGCGATGGCCGCCAGGTAGCTCTCAAAATTGCCTTCCACCGATTCGGCGCCGAAGTACGGCGTGAGCCCGACAATTTCGGTGCCCGGCGAGGCCACGGACCGCGCTTGCTCGGCGATGGTCTGGGTGATGGATTCGGTGGTGTTGACGTTGACCACGAGGATACGCATGGAATGTCCTTTTTAATGACTGACGTTATCGACTGCAATGCTTTCACCGCTGACATCAGCGTAGAACGCTTGGCGCTTGGCGATCAGCCGGTACAACAGCCCTGCAATACCGGCGCCAAACAACCAGGAAAACGGCGAGACACTGGCAAACCCCGGCAACAGCGCCAGCAGGATGGCGATCACCGCCGCAGGAATAAATGCCGCCACCGCGCGCATGTTCACGCCACGGCTGTAGTAATAAACGCCATTCGGGTCTTCGCTGTACAGTTGCGGCACATCGACCTGGCTTTTACGGATCAGCCAGTAATCGACCATGATCACCCCGTACAACGGCCCGAGCAGCGCGCCCAGGCCGGAAAGGAAATACACGATCACCAGCGGGCTGTTGTAGAGGTTCCACGGCAGGATCAGCACCGCCACGGCTGCGCTGATCAACCCGGCGCGGCGGAAGTTCAGGTACTTGGGCGCCAGGTTGCTTAGCACAAAGGCCGGGGCGACGAAGTTGGCCATGATGTTCACCGCCACGGTGACGATCAGGAACGCCAGGCAGCCGAGTACCAGGAAGAACGTATTGGGGATCGCCGCGATGATCTCGGTCGGGCTTTCGATCACCCGGCCATTGAGCTGGAACTGCCCGCCGCAGAGCAGCACGGTGATGGCGGCGAACACCAGGATGTTCACCGGCAGGCCCCAGAAGTTGCCGACCTGGATGGTCCTGCGGCACGGCGAAGAGCGTGCGAAGTCGCAGAAGTTGAGGATCAACGTACCGTAGATCGCCAGCCACAGCGCGCCGCCAGCAAAGATATTGCGCCACATCTCGCCACCGGTGAGCGGCTCGCGGATCGACCAGGCGATGTGGCCGTCGGCCTGGAAGTACATCCAACCGGCCAGCGAAGCGACGGTCAGCAAAATCACCGGCCCGGCGAAGCCTTCGTAGCGACGCACGGTCTCCATGCCATAGGCCAGGATCACCAGTTGCACGAACCAGATCGTCACAAAGCACGCCCAGCCCAGGCTCGACAGGCCCAGGATCGAGTTGTGGTCATAGTCGGCAAACCCCGGATGAATCGCCGTCAGCAATACTCGGAACACCACCGAGGCCAGGTAGGTCTGGATACCAAACCAGGCAATCGCAATAACCGCACGGATCAAGGCCGGAATCTGTGCGCCGTGAATGCCGAAGCTGATGCGGCTGATCACCGGAAACGGCACCCCGGTCTTCTGCCCCATATAACCCGACAAGTTCATGAAGAAGTACACCAGCGCCGCGCCGATCCCCAGGGATAACAGAATCTGCCAGCCACCCAGGCCCAGCGCATATAAGCCAATGGCGAACGAGTAATTGGCGATGTTGTGTACGTCGTTGGTCCATAACGCAAAGATGCTGTAGCGCCCCCAGCGTCGGCCTTCGACCTTGGTCGGCGCCAGGTCCCGGTTGTGCAGGCGCGGGCTGAGTACCAGCGGGCCGGGGCTCGCGGCCTCGGGGTTGAGGGCGGAGGAGGGCAGATCCAGTGCGAGGGTGTTCGAGAGGCGTGTACGCATTCCGGCAGGCTCCAGCACTGCTGCAGCAAAGCCGCAGCGGGAAAGTGTATGTATATTTTGTATTTATTGTATACAAAGCGTACTTCACCTTAAGCCACATACGTGCCAGTTTTCGATCTATGAAAATCTTGGTTAATTTCGTTTTTATAGGTTCTATAAATAACTGACTGAATTCAAAGCGATATAAATTGACCGTTTGAACAGGTATTTATTTTTTACGGGGCAGAACCTCTGTTTAGAGGATAAACAGCGGCAGAGAGGAGATGTTACGTTTTGGTGCGAAGGTCGATGGATTGCACACATAAATGGCACCGATGGTTACATTTGTGTGTACATTTTTACGCTCGGCACAAAACAAATGTGGGAGGGGGCTTGCTCCCCCTCCCACATGGTTGACTGCGTCAGCGCTTAGGCCTTGCTGATGAGATTCCCGGCATGCAGCCCGCATTCCTTCTGCGTGGCTTCTTCCCACCACCAGCGGCCTTCGCGTTCGTGTTGGTTTGGCAACACCGGGCGGGTGCAGGGCTCGCAGCCGATGCTGATAAAACCGCGCTCGTGCAGGCTGTTGTACGGTAGCTCCAGCATGCGGATGTAACTCCAGATCTCTTCGCTGGTCATCTGCGCCAGTGGGTTGAACTTGTACAGGGTGCGCTCCGGGGTGGAGAAGGCCGTGTCGATTTCCAGCGCAGCCACTTGGCTGCGGGTGCCGGGGCTCTGATCGCGGCGCTGGCCGGTAGCCCAGGCGCGCACGCCGGAGAGCTTGCGGCGCAGCGGCTCGATCTTGCGCACGCCGCAGCATTCGCCATGGCCGTCTTTGTAGAAGCTGAACAAGCCTTTCTCTTTGACGAAGGGTTCCAGTTTGCTCTGGTCCGGCGAGATCAGCTCGATGTCGATCTTGTAGAACTCGCGCACCTGTTCGATGAAACGGTAGGTCTCCGGGTGCAGGCGGCCGGTGTCGAGGCTGAACACCTTGACGTTCTTGTTCAGCTTCCAGGCCATGTCCACCAGCACCACATCCTCGGCACCGCTGAAGGAAATCCACAGGTCATCGCCGAACTGGCTGAACGCCAGCTTGAGAATGTCCTGGGCAGATTTGTTGGCATAGGTCGTGGCGAGTTCAACGACATCGAAGGCTTGGTTCATCAGGACGGTTCCTACAGGTCAGTGGCGCTGAGCGCTCTATAGGAGAGTGATGGTATCAAAATCCGCCCTGCGTTGCGGCCGCCGCCTTGAATCGCTAGAGTTCGGCAGTCTTTTTGCTCGCTCGACTTGAACAATACAAATAGGAGTGTCTCGTGGAAATTGCCTGTCTCGACCTGGAAGGGGTATTGGTTCCGGAAATCTGGATCGCCTTCGCCGAAAAAACCGGTATTGAATCCCTGCGGGCGACCACCCGGGACATTCCCGACTACGACGTGCTGATGAAGCAACGCCTGCGCATCCTCGACGAACACGGGCTCAAGCTCGCCGATATCCAGGAAGTGATCGCTACCCTCAAGCCGCTGGACGGTGCCATCGAGTTCGTCAACTGGCTGCGCGAGCGCTTCCAGGTGGTGATTCTGTCGGACACCTTCTACGAATTCTCCCAGCCGCTGATGCGCCAGCTGGGGTTCCCGACCCTGTTGTGCCACCGCCTGATCACTGACGAAACCGACCGCGTGGTCAGCTACCAACTGCGCCAGAAAGACCCCAAGCGCCAGTCGGTGCTGTCGTTCAAGAGCCTGTACTACCGCGTGATCGCTGCCGGTGATTCGTACAACGACACCAGTATGCTGGGCGAGGCCGACCGCGGGATTCTGTTCCATGCGCCGGAGAATGTGATCCGCGAGTTCCCGCAGTTCCCGGCGGTGCATACGTTTGAAGAGCTTAAGAACGAGTTCATCAAGGCTTCGAACCGGCCGTTGAGCCTGTAAGTCGTTCCGCGCAGTTGGCGGCCCCATCGCGAGCAAGCCCGCTCCCACATTCGACCGCGTTTATCCTCTGGAAGCGCGGTCGAATGTGGGCGCGGGCTTACAGCCGCCTGAGTTCTTAAGCCCCTGCCAGCAACCGCTCATACGGGATGCTCAAGCCTTCATGCAGGCGCTTGATCATCGACAGGCTCAGCTTGCGCTTGCGGTTGAGCACTTCGGACACCCGGCCGCTGGTGCCGATGAAGGCCTCCAGGTCGCGCGCCGTCATGCCGAGTTGCTCCATGCGAAAGCGGATGGCTTCCACCGGGTCCGACGGCGGCATCGGATAATGTTCGGCCTCGTACTTTTCAATGAGGACCGCAAGAATTTCCAGCTCATCGCCCTCAGGCGAGCCGATTGGCGCTTCCCATATCTGTTCGACGCGTGCGAGCGCGGCGGTGAGGTCTTCTTGGGAATGTATGGGTTTGATGTTCATCACACGGTCTCCGCGTTGATCTGATCGTACTGTGCGTGGGTTCCCACGAAACGTATGAACCCAAGCTGACGCTGATAATTGATCGCCATGATCACTCGATACCGGTTGCCGCCCACGTTGAATACAACCCTGCTGCCTTTGAGGATGCTCGCGGTTCCGAGCTCCGCCTTGAGCGCTTGCGGCGTTGGGTATGCAGCCTTCTCCATATGGCGATACAACTCGACCAGCGGTGTTTTGGCGTCGATACAAGCTGGGTAGCTCTCCCAGAAGAGACGTAAGGTCGAGAACGCGATTATCCGCATGAGTCAGACCTCCCAATTTGGGAGATATTAGGCTCAGGCAAGTGCAGATGCAATCTTGGAAATATTTTCTGACGAGTAAGCAATCGCTTCATGTGATCCTTCACAGATGGCGGGTGGACGGTCGAAACCGGACGCTATCCTCCGATTCACAGGCCGTCCACAGCGGTTCTGATTCAGGTTTTTTCCGCGGCCGGGCGTTGCCTCCCAACGCCAGGAAGGGCGCTGCGTTACAGGCTTTCCAGGGTTTGTAACAATACCCGCACCTTGGTCAGCGACTCCTGATATTCCGCCTGCCATTGCGAGTCGGCGACGATCCCGCCGCCGCCCCAGCAGCACACCTGGCCGTCCTTGACCAGCAGGCTGCGGATGGCGATGGAGCTGTCCATCTCGCCACGCACGTCCAGGTACACCAGCGAGCCGCAGTACAGCCCGCGGCGGGTTGGCTCCAGTTCGTCGATGATCTGCATTGCGCGGATCTTCGGTGCGCCGGTGATGGAGCCGCCAGGGAAGCTGCCGGCGATCAAATCCAGGGCGTCCTTGTCGTCAGCCAATTCGCCGGTGACGCTGCTGACCAGGTGATGCACGTTGGGGTAGCTTTCCAGGCTGAACAACTCCGGCACTTTCACCGAGCCGGTGCGGCAGGTGCGCCCGAGGTCGTTGCGCAACAGATCGACGATCATCAGGTTCTCGGCACGATCCTTGGGGCTGGCCAGCAGTTCGGCGGCGTTGGCGGCGTCTTCTTCAGGCGTCAGGCCGCGCGGGCGGGTGCCTTTGATCGGGCGGGTTTCGACCTGGCGCTGGCTGATCCTGACGAAACGTTCCGGCGACAGGCTCAGTACCGCGCCGTCATCCGGCAGGCTCTGGAACCCGGAAAATGGCGTCGGGCAGGCTTCGCGCAAGGCGCAGTAGGCCGCCCACGGATCGCCGCTGCACGCTGCGCGAAAGCGCTGGGTGAAGTTGACCTGGTAGCAGTCGCCCGCGCGGATATAGTCGTGGATGCGGGCGATGGCCTGGGCGTAGGTCTGGGCGCTGATGTCGGGGGCCATGGGGCCGTGGAGCTTGAAGTTGGCGGCTATCCTGGCGGCTGGCTGGCTGAACAGCTTGATCAGTCGCTGCCGCTCGCCATCGGCCAGTGTCGGGTGAAACACCAACTGGCTGGTCTGCGCCTGGTGATCGCTGACCAGGGCCCAGGCGTACAGCCCAAAACGTGCGTCCGGCAGGTGCAGATCGTCCACCGCGCGGTGCGGCAACTGTTCCAGGTGCCGGCCGAAATCGTAGCTCAGGTAACCGATCAGGCCGCCGGCGAACGGTAACTCGTAGCCAGCCGGCAATGCCGCCTCACCCAACTGTGTAAGGTTTTCCCGCAGGCGTTGCAGGAACTCGCTGCCGCTCTCGTCAGACTGCACCGCCAGCGTCGCTTCGGGCCAGGCGCTGAGCAGGTCATAACGGCCCCGCTCGGCGGTCGGGCGGCCGCTGTCCAATAGCACCGCGCCAGGGGCATGGCGAATCGCCGCAAAATACTCGGCGGGGTTGGCCCGGTAGGGCAGTGGGTGTACGGAACAGGTCGACATGCGGGGTGGATCAGCTGATGGCGTGGGGGAGGGGATTGTAGACCCCTGTAGGATTTGGTCCTAGAGGGGATGTCGGGGATAGACAGATCGAAGGCTGGCTCAACCTTCGACGGCGGGGATGTGCCCGAACATGGCCTGCACGAACTTCACCCGTTCTTCCGGCATTTCCGTCACGCCGGCAGCTTTCAGGGTTTCCAGTCGTGCCTCGACCGCGTGGGTGCGCAGGGTCAGGCCGCAGTCGTTGGCGATCTGGATATTCAGCCCCGGCCGCGCATTCAGTTCGAGGATCAGTGGGCCTTTTTCCTGGTCCAGCACCATGTCCACGCCGATGTAGCCCAGCCCGCACAGCTCATAGCAGCCGGCGGCGAGTTTCATGAAACCGTCCCAGTTGGGCAGTTGCACGCCATCCACCGCGTTGGTGGTGTCGGGGTGTTTGGTGATGATGTTGTTCAGCCAGGTGCCGCGCAGGGTCAGGCCGGTGGCCAGGTCGACGCCCACGCCGATCGCGCCCTGGTGCAGGTTGGCCTTGCCGCCGGACTGGCGGGTCGGCAAGCGCAGCATGGCCATCACCGGGTAGCCCATCAGCACGATGATGCGGATATCCGGCACGCCTTCGTAGCTGATGCTCTTGAAAATCTGGTCGGGCACCACGCGGTACTCGATCAGCGCGCGGTCGCGGTGGCCGCCCAGGGAGTACAGGCCGGTGAGGATGCTGGAAATCTGATGCTCGATTTCCTCATGGCTGATGATCTTGCCGGACACCGTGCGATAACGCCCCTCAAAGCGGTCGGCGATGACGAGGATGCCGTCACCGCCGGCGCCCTGGGCCGGCTTGATCACGAAGTCGTTGCGTCCACCGATGATCTCGTCGAGCTTGTCGATTTCCTTCTCGGTGGAAATCACCCCGTACATTTCCGGCACATGAATGCCGGCCGCCAGCGCGCGTTCCTTGGTGATGATCTTGTCATCCACGATCGGGTACAGGCTGCGCTTGTTGTACTTGAGCACGTAGTCCGCATTACGCCGGTTGATGCCCATGATGCCCCGCGCTTCCAGGGCCTTCCAGGTCTTCCAGAAGCCGAACATTACGAGTCAGCCTTGAGGAAGGCCTTGAAGCGCACCAGCTCGGTCAGGCGGTAGCCGCGATAACGCCCCATGGCCAGCATGAAGCCCACCAGGATCAGCAGGATCGCCGGGAAGGTGAACACAAAGTAGACCAGCTCCGGCACGCTCATGATCAGGTGCGCCAGGGACGCCGCGAACAGCGTGCCGATCGCCACTTTCAGCGCATGGCTGGCGCCGCGTTCTTCCCAGGTGATCGACAGGCGTTCGATGGTCATGGTCAGAATCACCATCGGGAACAGCGCCACCGACAGCCCGCGCTCCAGCCCCAGTTTATGGCTGAACAGGCTGATGGCCGCGATCAGCACCACCACGAAGGTCAGCACCACCGACAGCCTCGGCAGCATCTGCAACTTCAGGTGTTCCAGGTACGAGCGCAGCGACAAGCCCAGCGCGGTGATGATCGTAAACAGCACAATCCCGAAGCCCAACTGAGTCTCGCGGAACGCCAGGGCGATCAGCACCGGGGTAAATGTGCCCAGGGTCTGCAGGCCGATCAGGTTGCGCAGGATCAGGATCACCAGCACGCCGATCGGGATCATCACCATGATCATGAAGGTCTGCTGGGTTTGCAGCGGCAGGCCGTACAGCGAGTATTCGAGGAAGTTGGCGTCGGTGTTTTCGTCGGTCAGCTTGGCCAGGCGGATCGCGTTCATTTCGCTGTTGTTCAGGCTGAAGGTGACCATGGCTTTCTTGCCGCCATCGACGGTGATCAGGTTTTCATCGCCGGTCCACCACAGCAGGCGGTCGGCGGGCAGGCCTGGTTCGCCGGTTTCTGGGTTGAAGTACAGCCAGTCATTGCCATTGAAGCTGCGCAGCCACAGTTCCGGGGTTTGCGGCTGGTCGGCGACGAGGCGGATGGTGTGGACCTTTTCCACCGGCACGTGAGCGATGGACAGCAGCAGTTCGACGATCTTGGCCTTGTGCGGTGTCGACGGGTCGCCCGCCAGCAGCAGCTTGACGTTGTCGTCGTTGAGGTTGTTGGTGCGCTTGATGGCTTCGGTAATAAAGGTTTCCACATCGGCCGAGTGCTGGCGGATCGGCGCGAGCAGGGCTTCGGCGGCGATTTTTTCCGGGCCTTCCACGGCGATGCTGTCGCGGAAGGTCGGGCCCTTGATCTTGACCTTTTCACCGCTGTAACGCTTGGTCAGCACCAGGCGGTAATACAGGGTCTGCTTGCCCTTGGCCCGGCGCGCCGACCAGGTGACCTTGCGGTTGCCATCGATGCGGTTGACGCTGACCCCGTAGTTATTCGAGATGAAACTCTCATTGAGGCTGACGAAGTCGCGGCTCAGGGGCGGCACGAACATCTGGATCTTCACCGGGTCTTTCGGGTTGGCGACGAACTCGACCTTGGCGTCGATGTTCCACAAGTCGTCGGTGGCGTCCTCGGTGACGGGAATGCCCAGCACGAAGATCTGGTAGGCGGTGACCGAAATACCCAGCACCACCAGGAGGGTGATGAGGATTTTCAGGTGCAGGGTCAGAGAGCGCATTCGGTTTACTCGGCGGTATGAGCGTCGGCGGCGCAGGCAGGTTTGCCCGCTGCGTATTTAAGACTGGGGTCGACCAGCGCATCAAAGCGTTTCAGCGCTTCGGAGCCGATCAGCAGCGGGTATTGGAAAGCGCTGCGGTCAGTCAAGTTCACTTCGATGCTGCGTAAAGCGCTGCCCATGCAGATATCCAGGGCAATCACCGGACGGGCGGTGTAGTTCTTGTCCTCATCGGGGTCGTAGTCACCTGCGCGGCGCTTGATCTTGCTGACGCGGGCCAGTGGGCGTTCGATGGGGTGGGAATGGGCAGTGTCGATGGCCAGGTAGAAGCGTACCCAGGATTCGCCGTTGCGCTTGAAGCGTTTGATATCGCGGGCGCTCAACGAGGCGGTCTTGGCGCCGGTGTCGAGTTTGGCCGCCACTTCCAGGTCGATATCCGCCAGCTTGGCGTATTCGTTGAGGCCATACACGGTCTTCTCGGCGGCAGCGCATAGCCCCGGCATAAGTCCTGGTATGAACAGTAGGCAAAACAATCGGGGGAAGGGCTTGAGTCTCATAAATCCTGAGGCGGTGCAGTGCGATGTTCAATTCAAGGCGACTGGCATTGCTGCGCAAGCTCCCTCGTGCGCCGTTTCATCAAGAGATGTCAGGCAAAAGCGGCGTCTATTCTAACATGATGCTTTTTTGGCGCCAGCGCTGGCAGGCGGCCATGCCCTTGTTGCTTACAACGGCGGTTATTAGACGATTGTCGACAATGTTGATTTATTCTTTGACTAAGTAGGGCTTATTGGCTAGTTTTTGCGGCATTGCTTTTAAAGGTGTCGACAATATGCTGGATCAATCGGAAGCTCCGGTGGTCTCCCCGGAAGAATCCCAGACAATGTCGGAGAACGTCTTTAGGCGTATACAGGCCGCTATCGTCAAAGGCGAGATCGCCCCCGGCAGCAAGATCTCCGAGCCGGAACTGGCGCGCACCTACGGCATCAGCCGCGGCCCGTTGCGTGAGGCGATCCACCGTCTCGAAGGCCAGCGCCTGCTGGTGCGCGTGCCCCATGTGGGCGCTCGCGTGGTGTCGTTGAGCCACGCGGAACTGATCGAACTCTATGAAATCCGCGAATCCCTCGAAGGCATGGCGTGCCGCCTGGCCGCCGAGCGCATGACCGATGCGGAGATCGAAGAACTGCGCCAGGTGCTGCACACCCACGAACGGGATGCGGCGTTCCAGGCGGGTGTGGGCTATTACCAGCAGGAAGGTGACTTCGACTTTCATTACCGGATCATCCAGGGTGCGGGCAACCGCACCTTGACCCAAATGCTCTGCGGCGAGCTGTACCAGTTGGTGCGTATGTACCGCATCCAGTTCTCCGCGACCCCCAATCGTCCACGCCAGGCCTTTGCCGAGCATCACCGTATTCTTGACGCGATCGCCGATCGCGACGGTGAACTGGCCGAGTTGTTGATGCGTCGTCACATCGGCGCCTCCAAACGCAATATCGCCCGCCACTTCCCAGGCGGTGCTCCCCAGACAGCCACTCAGCGAGGTGAGTCATGAGTTCCAATAACAACCGCACTCCAGGCCAGCGTTTCCGTGACGCGGTCGCCAGCGAACACCCATTGCAGGTGGTCGGCACGATCAATGCCAACCACGCACTGCTGGCCAAGCGCGCCGGTTTCAAGGCGATCTACCTGTCGGGTGGCGGGGTGGCCGCGGGCTCCCTCGGCGTGCCGGACCTGGGCATCACCGGCCTCGATGACGTGCTGACCGACGTGCGCCGCATCACCGACGTGTGCGACCTGCCGCTGCTGGTGGACGTGGACACCGGTTTCGGCTCCTCGGCGTTCAACGTGGCACGCACCGTCAAGTCGATGATCAAGTTCGGTGCCGCGGCCATCCATATCGAAGACCAGGTCGGCGCCAAGCGCTGCGGTCATCGCCCGAACAAAGAAATCGTGTCCCAGCAGGAAATGGTCGACCGCATCAAGGCCGCCGTGGATGCGCGCACCGATGACAGCTTCGTGATCATGGCGCGTACCGATGCGCTGGCCGTCGAAGGCCTGGAATCCGCCCTGGACCGCGCCGCCGCCTGCATCGAGGCCGGCGCCGACATGGTGTTCCCGGAAGCCATCACCGAGCTGGACATGTACAAGCTGTTCGCGTCAAAGGTAAAGGCGCCGATCCTGGCTAACATTACCGAGTTCGGTGCAACCCCGTTGTACACCGTCGATCAACTGAAATCTGCCGATGTTTCCATCGTGCTGTACCCGCTATCGGCCTTCCGCGCCATGAACAAGGCCGCCGAAAACGTCTACACCGCGATCCGTCGCGACGGCACCCAACAGAACGTGATCGACACCATGCAAACCCGCATGGAGCTTTACGATCGCATCGACTACCACACCTTCGAGCAGAAGCTCGACGCGCTGTTCGCCGCCAAGAAGTAACGAACGCGCCTCCCGGATAACTACAAAATTGGAGAGTAACCATGGCTGAAGCAAAAGTACTGAGCGGCGCTGGCCTGCGTGGCCAGGTGGCCGGGCAGACCGCACTGTCCACCGTGGGCCAGGCCGGTGCCGGCCTGACCTATCGCGGCTACGACGTGCGCGAACTGGCCGCTGATGCGCAGTTCGAAGAAGTCGCCTACCTGCTGCTGTACGGCGAATTGCCGACCAAGACCGAACTGGCTGCCTACAGCGCCAAGCTGAGCAAGCTGCGTGACCTGCCCCAGGCGCTCAAGGAAGTGCTCGAGCGCATCCCGGCCGACGCCCACCCGATGGACGTGATGCGTACCGGTTGCTCGTTCCTCGGCAATCTCGAGCCGGAGCAGGACTTCAGCGTACAGCGCGATGTCACCGACCGTCTGCTCGCTGCCTTCCCGGCGATCATGTGCTACTGGTACCGCTTCAGCCATGACGGCAAACGCATCGACTGTGTGACCGACGAACCTTCCATCGGCGGTCACTTCCTGCACCTGCTGCACGGCAAGGCGCCGAGCGAGTTGCACGTCAAAGTGATGAACGTGTCGCTGATCCTGTACGCCGAGCACGAATTCAACGCGTCGACCTTTACCGCGCGTGTCTGTGCGTCGACCCTGTCTGACTTGTATTCGTGCATCACCGCCGCCATCGGTTCGCTGCGCGGCCCGCTGCACGGCGGCGCCAACGAAGCGGCGATGGAAATGATCGAGCGCTTCTTGTCGGCCGAGGACGCCGTCGACGGCACCCTCGCCATGCTGGCGCGCAAGGACAAGATCATGGGCTTCGGTCACGCGATCTACAAAGACAGCGACCCGCGTAATGAAGTGATCAAGGGCTGGTCGAAACTGCTCGCCGAAGAAGTGGACGACAAAGTGTTGTTCCCGGTCTCCGAAGCCATCGACAAGGTCATGTGGGAGCAGAAGAAGTTGTTCCCCAACGCCGACTTCTACCATGCCTCGGCGTACCACTTCATGGGCATCCCGACCAAGCTGTTCACCCCGATCTTCGTGTGCTCGCGCCTCACCGGCTGGGCCGCGCATGTGTTCGAACAGCGCGCCAACAACCGCATCATCCGTCCAAGCGCTGAGTACATCGGCGTCGAACAGCGCAAGTTCGTGCCAATCGAACGTCGCTGAAGGCCGACGATTCCAGGATTGAAATGAGGTCAAAAGGTGGGAGGGGGCAAGCCCCTCCCACATTTGAATCGCATTTCAAATCTGGATCAGTGGGTTCCTTTTGTAATCACCGTGACCGAGTCCTGACGATGAACACTGAATTTCGCAAATCGCTCCCCGGCAGCCGCCTCGATTACTTCGACGCCCGCGCGGCTGTCGATGCAATCACCCCCGGCGCCTACGCCACCTTGCCTTACACCTCCCGCGTACTCGCGGAAAACCTGGTGCGTCGTTGCGACCCGGCCACCCTCAACGCTTCCCTGAGCCAACTGATCGAGCGCAAGCGCGACCTCGACTTCCCTTGGTTCCCGGCGCGGGTGGTGTGCCATGACATCCTCGGCCAGACCGCCCTGGTCGACCTCGCCGGCCTGCGCGATGCCATCGCCCTGCAAGGCGGCGACCCGGCCCAGGTCAACCCGGTGGTGCCGACCCAACTGATCGTCGACCACTCCCTGGCCGTCGAAGCCGGTGGTTTCGACCCGGACGCGTTCGAGAAAAACCGCGCCATCGAAGACCGCCGCAATGAAGACCGCTTCCACTTTATCGAGTGGACCAAAAAAGCCTTCAAGAACGTCGACGTGATCCCGCCGGGCAACGGCATCATGCACCAGATCAACCTGGAGAAAATGTCTCCGGTGATCCAGGTGCGTGACGGCGTGGCGTTCCCCGACACCTGCGTCGGCACCGACAGCCACACTCCGCACGTGGATGCCCTCGGCGTGATCGCCATCGGCGTCGGCGGCCTCGAAGCCGAGAGCGTGATGCTCGGCCGCGCCTCGTGGATGCGCCTGCCGGAAAGCGTCGGCGTGGAGCTGACGGGCAAGCTGCAACCCGGTATCACCGCCACCGACATGGTGCTGGCGCTGACCGAGTTCCTGCGTCAACAGAAAGTGGTGGGCGCATGGCTCGAGTTCTTCGGCGAAGGTGCATCGGCACTGACCCTGGGCGACCGCGCGACCATCTCCAACATGGCCCCGGAATACGGCGCCACCGCGGCGATGTTCTACATCGACCCGCAGACCATCGCCTACCTGAAACTCACTGGCCGTGAAGACGCACAAGTCGCCCTGGTCGAGCAGTACGCTCGCCAGACCGGCCTGTGGGCCGACGACCTCAAGGGCGCGAAATACGAGCGCGGCTTGACCTTCGACCTGTCCAGCGTCGTGCGCAACATGGCCGGCCCGAGCAACCCGCACGCCCGTGTCGCCACCAGCGACCTCGCCGCCAAAGGCATCTCCGGCCAGTGGGAAGAAGTACCGGGGCAAATGCCCGACGGTGCGGTCATCATTGCCGCGATCACCAGTTGCACCAACACCAGTAACCCGCGCAACGTGATCGCCGCCGGCCTCCTGGCGCGCAACGCCAATAAGCTGGGGCTGAGCCGCAAGCCGTGGGTCAAGTCGTCCCTGGCGCCCGGTTCGAAAACCGTGGCCATGTACCTCGAAGAAGCCGGCCTTGGGCACGAACTGGAAAAACTCGGTTTCGGCGTGGTGGCCTTTGCCTGCACCACCTGCAACGGTATGTCCGGTGCGCTCGACCCGGTGATCCAGCAAGAGATCATTGACCGTGACTTGTACGCCACCGCCGTGTTGTCGGGTAACCGCAACTTCGACGGGCGTATCCACCCGTATGCCAAGCAAGCGTTCCTGGCTTCGCCGCCGCTGGTGGTGGCCTATGCGATTGCCGGCACCATCCGTTTCGACATCGAGAAGGACGTGCTGGGCCTCGACGCCAACGGCAAGGAAATCCGCCTGAAAGACATCTGGCCGAGCGACGAAGAAATCGACGCGGTGGTCAAGGCGTCGGTCAAGCCGGAGCAGTTCCGCAAAGTGTATATCCCGATGTTCGCGATCCACGAAGACACCGGCCCGAAAGTCGCGCCGCTGTATGAGTGGCGCCCGCAAAGCACCTATATCCGCCGTCCGCCGTACTGGGAAGGTGCGCTGGCCGGTGCGCGGCCGCTCAAGGGTATGCGCCCGCTGGCAGTGCTGCCGGACAACATCACCACCGACCACCTGTCGCCGTCCAACGCGATCATGCTCGACAGCGCCGCCGGCGAATACCTGGCGAAAATGGGCCTGCCGGAAGTTGACTTCAACTCCTATGCAACCCACCGCGGCGACCACCTGACCGCGCAACGCGCGACCTTCGCCAACCCGAAACTGTTCAACGAAATGGTCGTCGAGAACGGCAAGGTCAAGCAGGGTTCCCTGGCGCGCATCGAGCCGGAAGGCAAGGTCACGCGCATGTGGGAAGCCATCGAAACCTACATGGAGCGCAAGCAGCCGCTGATCATCATCGCTGGCGCCGACTACGGTCAGGGTTCGTCCCGCGACTGGGCGGCCAAGGGCGTGCGCCTGGCGGGTGTGGAAGCGATTGCCGCCGAAGGTTTCGAACGCATTCACCGCACCAACCTGGTGGGCATGGGCGTGTTGCCGTTGGAGTTCCTGCCGGGCACCGACCGTCACACGTTGAAGATCGACGGCAGCGAAACCTATGACGTGGTCGGCGAACGCACCCCGCGCGCGCAGTTGACCCTGGTGATCAACCGCAAGAATGGCGAACGTGTCGAAGTGCCGGTGACCTGCCGCCTGGACACCGCTGAAGAAGTGTCGATCTACGAGGCGGGCGGCGTGTTGCAACGTTTTGCCCAGGACTTCCTGGAATCGGCGGCGACCGCCTGAAGAGGATAACCATGTCACACGTACCGCAAATCAAGATCCCCGCCACCTACATGCGTGGCGGCACCAGCAAGGGTGTGTTTTTCAGCGTCCAGGACCTGCCTGAGTCGGCGCAGGTCCCGGGTGCTGCGCGCGATGCCCTGCTGTTGCGGGTGATCGGCAGCCCCGATCCCTACGACAAGCAGATCGACGGCATGGGCGGCGCCACGTCGAGCACCAGCAAAACCGTGATCCTGGCCAAGAGCAGCCGCGCCGAGCATGACGTGGATTACCTGTTCGGCCAGGTCGCCATCGACAAACCGTTCGTCGACTGGAGCGGCAACTGCGGCAACCTGTCGGCGGCGGTGGGTTCCTTCGCCATCAGCGCGGGCCTGGTCGACCCGGCCCGCGTGCCGCGCAACGGCGTGGCCGTGGTGCGGATCTGGCAGGCCAATATCGGCAAGACCATCATCGCCCACGTACCGATCACCGACGGCGCGGTGCAGGAAACCGGCGACTTCGAACTGGACGGCGTGACCTTCCCTGCCGCCGAAGTGCAGTTGGAGTTCCTGGACCCGGCCGCTGAAGAAGAGGGCGGCGGTGGTTCGATGTTCCCCACCGGCAACCTGATCGATGACCTGGAGGTGCCGGGCGTCGGCACTTTCAAGGCCACGCTGATCAACGCGGGTATCCCGACGATCTTCATCAACGCGCAAGACCTGGGCTATACCGGTACCGAGCTGCAAGGCGCGATCAACGGCGACCCGAAAGCCCTGGCGATGTTCGAGACGGTGCGGGCCTATGGCGCGTTGCGCATGGGCCTGATCAAGCATCTGGACGAAGCCGCCCAGCGTCAGCACACGCCGAAGGTGGCCTTCGTGGCACCGCCTGCGGACTACGTGGCTTCCAGCGGCAAGGCGATCAAGGCCGGCGATATCGACCTGCTGGTGCGTGCCTTGTCCATGGGCAAGTTGCACCACGCGATGATGGGCACCGCAGCGGTGGCGATCGGCACGGCGGCGGCGATTTCCGGGACCTTGGTCAACCTCGCGGCGGGCGGCGTAGAACGCAACGCGGTGCGCTTCGGGCATCCGTCCGGCACCTTGCGGGTCGGCGCTGAAGCCACCCAGGTCAACGGCGAGTGGGTGGTGAAGAAGGCCATCATGAGCCGTAGCGCGCGGGTGTTGATGGAAGGCTTCGTGCGCGTCCCAGGCGACGCGTTCTAAGGCTCGATACACATCCAATGTGGGAGGGGGCTTGCCCCCGATAGCGGTGTACCAGTCGACACATTCATTGACTGACCCACCGTCATCGGGGGCAAGCCCCCTCCCACAAGGGATCTCTATTCCAAGGCAGGCATCGAAGATCTGCTTCCAGTAACCGTGAGCCCGAGGACTGACCCCCCACCCACTTTGGAGAACAGCCATGAGCGCCAACGTCGACCAGAACACCCGCCCCGACTACGACCAGGTTTTGCAGGACATCGCTGACGGCGGGCGGCGTGGAACGCAACGCGGTGCGCTTCGGGCATCCGTCCGGCACCTTGCGGGTCGGCGCTGAAGCCACCCAGGTCAACGGCGAATGGGTGGTGAAGAAGGCCATCATGAGCCGTAGCGCGCGGGTGTTGATGGAAGGCTTCGTGCGCGTCCCAGGCGACGCGTTCTAAGGCTCGATACACATCCAATGTGGGAGGGGGCTTGCCCCCGATAGCGGTGTACCAGTCGACACATTCATTGACTGACCCGCCGTCATCGGGGGCAAGCCCCCTCCCACAAGGGATCTCTATTCCAAGGCAGGCATCGAAGATCTGCTTCCAGTAACCGTGAGCCCGAGGACTGACCCCCCACCCACTTTGGAGAACAGCCATGAGCGCCAACGTCGACCAGAACACCCGCCCCGACTACGACCAGGTTTTGCAGGACATCGCTGACTACGTCCTCAACTACCGGATCGACTCCCCAGCCGCGCTGGACACTGCGCGCAACTGCCTGATGGACACCCTCGGTTGCGGCCTGCTGGCGCTGCGGTTCCCGGAATGCACCAAGCACCTGGGGCCGCTGGTCGAGGGTACGGTGGTGCCGTTCGGCTCGCGGGTGCCGGGCACGTCGTTCCGGCTCGACCCGGTCAAGGCCGCCTGGGACATCGGCTGCATCGTGCGCTGGCTCGACTACAACGACACCTGGCTCGCCGCCGAATGGGGCCACCCCTCGGATAACCTCGGCGGCATCCTCGCCGTGGCCGATCACCTCTCGCAACGACGCGTGGCCAATGGCGACGCGCCGCTGACCGTGCGCGCAGTGCTGGAAGCGATGATCATGGCCCACGAGATCCAGGGTGTGATTGCCCTGGAAAACGCCTTCAACCGTGTCGGTCTTGACCATGTGCTGCTGGTGAAAGTCGCCTCGACGGCGGTCACCGCCAAGCTGATGGGCGCCAACCGCGAGCAACTGCTGTCGGCGCTGTCCCACGCCTTTGTCGACGGTCAGGCATTGCGTACCTATCGGCACGCGCCGAATGCCGGTTCGCGCAAATCCTGGGCGGCGGGTGATGCCTCCAGTCGCGGTGTGCGGTTGGCAGACATCGCGCTGCGCGGCGAGATGGGCATCCCCGGGGTGTTGAGCGCGCCGCAATGGGGCTTCTACGATGTGCTGTTCAGTCACACCAACAAGGACCTGGTGCTCAAGCCCGAAGACAAGCGCACCTTCAGCCTGTCCCAACCCTACGGCACCTATGTGATGGAAAACGTGCTGTTCAAGATCAGCTTTCCCGCCGAGTTCCACGCGCAAACCGCCTGCGAAGCTGCGGTGACCTTGCACCCGCAGGTTGTGGATCGCCTGCACGACATCGAACGCATCGTGATCACTACCCATGAGTCGGCGATTCGGATCATTTCCAAGGTCGGCCCATTGGCCAATGCGGCCGACCGCGATCACTGCCTGCAATACATGACCGCCGTGCCGCTGGCCTTCGGCACGCTGGTGGCCGAGCAGTACGAAGATGAGTTCCACGCTGCGCACCCGATCATCGACGAGCTGCGCGAAAAGATGGTGATCGTCGAAGAGCCCCGCTACAGCCGCGAATACCTGGAGGCGGACAAACGTTCCATCGCCAACGCGGTGCAGGTGTTCTTCAACGATGGCACCCACACCGAGCAGGTCGCGGTGGAGTACCCGATTGGGCATCGTCGGCGCCGGGTGGACGGTATTCCGTTGCTGGAAGACAAGTTCAAGGCCAACCTGGCGACGCGCTTTACGGCCCAGCGCAGTGCCGAGATTTTTGCGTTGTGCAAGGATCAGGCGCGGCTTGAAGCCACGCCGGTGAATCGCTTTGTGGATTTATGGGTGATATGAACGCGCCGTGGTTGCGCACGCTCGCGAGGGGCAGGTTTTGACACAGACATACTTTGCGATTGATGCGTCCTACATCTTCGGAACCGTTTTCAGATAGAAGCCAATCAGGTGTCAGATGCCCTGCAGGCGCGGGTCATCTGGCAAGCGATGCTTGTGGATCAAACACCTGAATCTGAAAAGGCCCTTTTATGAATAGCGTAAACAATCGCCCGCCAATGCCCAACACCGTCGGCTATGACATGTCGCCGAACGCCAGGCTCCGTCGCGCCGACGAGAGCCTCAGAGTACCTGACAGTCCTCTGGCCAAGGCGTCGTCTGCGGCAAAAAACGCGGTACCCGCTCATCTGGAACACCTCTCTGGCCAGAACAGACAGTTGGCCGAAAAATATGATCAGATGGTCGCCAAGTTAACGCCGCAAATCATGAAGCTTCAGGAGCAAGTGAACCAGCTTGCGCAGCACCCCAAGGTGAAGGCAGCGTCTGGAAAAGAGGCGGCACCGTCGAACCCCAGTACTCGTGGTGATCCTGCGGCGAAGCAGAACGGCACGTCGCCTGAAGCGCGCGGCCGTATGGACAATACACAAGGGGCCGGGCGGGATGCTCCTCCCTCCCTTGAGCGCTTGACTGCCGAAAATAAGCAACTGGGCGATAGGCTCAATAAGTTGGAGTCCGGTTTCAATTCGGTCGTTAAAGGGCTTCAAGACCAGATCGGTGATTTGAGTAAGAGGTTGGGCGCGGATACTCCCCAGACCCGGATGCCTCCCGCAGCGCAGGCGCAGGCGCAGGGTCAGGGTCAGGGTCAGGGTCAGGGTCAGGCCAATCAGGGAGCTTCTTCCGGTCAGGGCAAGCAAGGCGCGGCGCAGGGTCAGGGGCAGGCCAATCAGGGTGCTTCTTCCGGTCAAGGCAAGCAAGGCGCGGCGCAGGGTCAGGGTCAGGGTCAGGCCAATCAGGGTGCTTCTTCCGGCCAGGGCAAGCAAGGCGCAGCGCAGGGTCAGGGTCAGGGGCAGGCCAATCAGGGTGCTTCTTCCGGTCAAGGCAAGCAAGGTGCGGCGCAGGGTCAGGGTCAGGCCAATCAGGGGGCTTCTTCGGGCCAAGGCAAGCAAGGCGCGGCGCAGTCCAACGAAAGCAACCCGTCGGCCCGGTCCGATGAATCAAACCAGGCGCCTCGTACCCTCGAGGATCTCGCACGCGACAATGAGCAACTTCGCACACGCATCGACCAGATGATGGCTGAATTTTCCAAGGTGATTTCCGAACTGCAGAAGCAAATCGAGCAGCTGAATAACCAGATCAAAGCGCTGAAGGGTTAAGTTCAGCGATAGAAAAACGGGTCAATGTGGGGCGGTAAGCCCGCACCTGCATCGACCCCGTTCTGCTGAACATTCATTCAAAGCGCAAAATAACCCGACGGTTATGCTTGCTCTTCTTCTCGATCTTCTCGCAAAACACCCGGCCGATTTCTTCGGTGTTGATCACATGGGTGCCGCCGCATGGCTGGATATCGATTCCGGCAATTTCAATTACGCGCACCGAGCCCTGGATCACGGGCGGAGCTACCGCTTGGGTGCGGGTGATCTGCAGCAGGGTTGCGTACTCCGACGCGGGCATCGACAGGGTTTTCACCTGATGAGCCTGTTCGATCAGTGCGTTGATATCGCGGGTGATGCTGTCTTTGTCCAGGGTCATTTCCGGCAGGTCGAAATCCAGTCGCCCTTTGTCGGCGCTGATGCTGCAGCCGGTGACCGGGGCGTCGATGAGCGAACACAGCAGGTGCAGGCAGGTGTGCATTTTCATGTGCTGGTAGCGCCGTTCCCAATCGAGGCTGGCATCCACCTGGGCCCCGGCGCTCAACTGCTCGGGACAGTGTTCCACCTGGTGCCAGATGATCGAGCGCTGCACCGGGTCGCGCACCGTGCCGAGGATGTCCACGCGCGTGCCGTCGTCCAGGGTGAAGTGGCCGCTGTCGCCGGGTTGCCCGCCGCCGGTAGGGTAGAACAGCGTGTGCTCCAGGGCGATGCCGTGTTCGCTGACGGCAATCACCCGGGCGCTGAAGGCGTTCTGGTAGGGCGCGCTGTCAAACAGCGCCAGGGTTTCCATGGTGTGCACAGACATGTTCAACCTCCGACAATCAATGGGCTGGCTTGCAGCAGGTGACGCACCATTGCGCTCAAGCCAGGGGGGGAAAGCAGGGTGATTTCAAATTCCGGCCCGCAGACTTTCAGGTTCAGCGGCAGGCGTGGCAGGCGGTCGCCCATTTCGATGTGGCGCAGGCGAAATTGCAGGTGATGGCGTTCTTTCACCGTGGGTTCGAGCATCAGCCCCTGCAACGGGTGAAAGTCGGCGTCCAGCACCGTGACCTTGTGGTTGGCATTGATCTCGCCGACCACGTGCAGGCGCTCATCGAGAGCGAAGGCGCCGAGGTAGCTGCTGTGCTCCGATTCGTCGTTCTTTTGCAATTGGATCTGGTTGACCACCTTGACCTTGGTCCCCGCCGGTACGTCCTGGGTGATCACGCACGCTGGGCTGATGAACACGTTGTCGCCGATCTGCACGTAGCCCAGCACGCGGGCGCCGGAGCCGATTTCGACGTTGTTGCCCAGGCGCGGGTGGCGCTTGCCGTCGGGGTTGTTGGCGATGCCGCGAGCGCCGAGGGTCACGCCGCAGAGGATGTAGCAGTCGTTGCCGATCTCGCAGGTTTCACCGATCACCGTGCCGTAGCCATGGTCGAGCACAAAGCGCCGACCGATGCGCGCTGCCGGGTGAATCTCCGCGCCGGAGAGGATCTTGCCCTGGTTGCTGAGCTTGAGGGCAATGCGCGAAAACATCCCGTTGGTCTGGTCGGGAAAATGCCACACCTGGTGCGCCAGCCGGTAGAACAGCACCGCCTTGAACGAGGCATAGGATTCCAGGATCAACTCGCCGCGTCCGCGCGACGCCGGGTCGCGGTAGGCGTAGGCAATCAGGTCCTCGGCCACTGCCTGGGCGGCGCTCTGGACCAACGGCGCCAAGTGCGGCTCCAGCTGCTTCATCTGCGTGGGCGTCAGGGTCTTGATGAGGTGGGTAAGCAATTCATCGTGCAGATGTTGCATGTCGATAAAGCCGCCCATGGAGGCACCCCCGCATTCTGGATGGTTGGATAACCGGTTATTCGAAACTGGGCAGGTAGCTGTCGGCATTGTCGTAGACCATGGTCAACACCACCGTTTCGGGCGGTAACTCCGGGGCGAGCTTGGCGATGGCCACCATATTGGCGGCCGAGGACAGGCCCAGGCTGATGGCATCGGTACGCATGATGCGTTTCATCATGTCGAGGCATTCCACGCGCGACACCTTGAGCATGCCGTCCAGCACGTCCAGGTTGAGGATGCTCGGGATCAAGCCGATCGACAGGCCCTGGATATGGTGGGGGGCGTGCTGGTTTTTCAGCAGGTCGCATTCCTCCGGTTCCACGCCCATCACGCGCAGGGCCGGCCAGGCGGCCTTGAGGGTTTCGCCGATGCCGGTGATATGGCCGCCGGTGCCGATGCCGCTGACGAAGTAATCCACGCGCTGCTCACCGAAGGCGCTGAGGATCTCCGGCGCGGTGGTGTCGCGGTGGGTCTGCGGGTTGGCGCCGTTGCGTTGCTGGTTGAGCATCACGTAGCTGGGGTTTTCCAGTTGCAACTCCATGCATTTCTCGCCATGGGAATTGTTGCCGAGGCGGCTGTCCGACAGCACCACCTTGGCGCCATACAGGCGCAGCAGTTTCTGCTTTTCAGGGCTGTAGTTATCCGGGATCACCAGCACCACTTTGTAGCCGAGCACGTTGCCAGCCATCACCAGGCCAATGCCGGTGTTGCCGCCGCTGGGTTCGATAATGGTTTGCCCGGAGTCGCGCATCAGCACGCCGCGACGCTCGGCGTCGAGGATCATGCCCAAGGCGATGCGCGCCTTGTGGCTGCCGCCGGGGTTGAGCGATTCCAGTTTGGCGTAGACCTCGATACCGAGGTCTTCGGAAAACTGCGCCAGGCGCACGATCGGTGTGTGGCCGATGGCGTCGAGAATTGAGTTATGCAACATCAGGTCGTTACCCAGGGCCGTGATCAGTACAAAGGCATATCGGGTTCGACGTCGCGAACCCAATGTTTCATGCCGCCTTGCAGAACTTTGGTGTTGGCGAAGCCGGCCGCCAGCAGGGTGCTGGCCGCTTGCTCGGCGCGGGTTCCGGCGTAGCAGATCAGGTAGTGGGTGTTGTCTCGGCTGAGGCTGTCGAGCTGACCGTCCAGTTCGGCGAGGGGGATATGCACCACGCCCGGCAACTTGCAGACCTCCAGTTCGCTGGCGTCGCGCACGTCCAACAGTACGTCGGCGCTGCTGTGGCGTTCGAGCAGTTGTTTGAGTACCCGCGGCTTGATGTAGCGCTCTTCGGCCAGGCTGGGCTTGCTCGGTACGGCGTCGGCGCAGACTGTCGGCGCGAGGGGTGCGCTGTGGCGCAGTTCCGAACAGCACGGGCAGTCGGCGCGGCGCTTGAAGCGGATCTCGCTGAATTTCATCGCCAGTGCATCGAAGCGCATCAAGCGGCCGGACAAGGGTTCGCCGATGCCGATCAGCAACTTGATCGCCTCGGTCGCCTGGATCATCCCGACTACCCCCGGCAGCACGCCGATCACTCCGCCGGCGCTGCAATTGGGCGCCAGTTCCGCCGGTGGTGCCTTGGGGAACAGGCAGCGGTAGCAGGGCCCGCCTTTGTAATTGAGCACGCTGATCTGCCCGTCGAAACGGTAGATGGCGCCGAACACCAGGGGTTTGCCCAACTGCACGCAGGCGTCGTTGACCAGGTAGCGCGTGTCGAAATTGTCGGTGCCGTCGATCACCAGGTCGTAGGCGCCGACCAGTTCCAGGGCGTTGTCGGCGGTCAGCGCGGTGTCGTGGGCATTGATCTGGATGTGGCTGTTGAGGTCTTGCAAGCGTTGCTTGGCGGACGCGACCTTGGACATGCCCAGGGTGCTGTTGCCGTGGACGATCTGGCGTTGCAGGTTGCTGCTCTCGACCACATCGAAATCCACCAGCCCCAGGGTGCCGATGCCGGCTGCCGCCAGGTACAGGCTGATGGGCGAGCCCAGGCCGCCGGTGCCGATGATCAGCACCTTGGCTTTTTTCAGGTTCAACTGGCCTTCGCGACCGACGCCGGGCAGGGTGATATGGCGCACGTAACGCTGCACTTCTTCATTGCTCAGGCTGTCGACGTCGATGCCGCCGGAGGTGGCGAGCAACACTTCGATCCTGGCCTTTTCCGGTAGCCGGTCGTCTGCTTCGATCAATGCTTCCTCGGCGGTAAACAGGAAGTGTTCCTTGAGCTGGTTGTTGTTCTCGTGGAACAGGTGCATACGCAACTGCGGGTGGCTGTCGCAGAGGTTTTCAATGACTTCGCGCAATGTCGATCCGGTGCCCTCAAGGGTCGATTCCGGCAGCTTGGCCACGCGAACCAGAATGTCGGGGAAAGAGACAGCGTTCATGGACAACTCCGTGTGCAGGTCGTTGAAGGGTTGAAGGGCGAAATGCTTGCCATCCCAGGCAAACAGCTTCGAGCCCAGGGCCTGGCCCTGGCGAACATCCACCACCAGGTAGCTGACGGGGTAGATCGGCTCGCCCATGAACAGCGCCTTGTCCTGGTCTTCGTCGCTGAAATAGGCACCGACGTCAGGGTGGGAGTGGTAGATCACCACCACCGGGTTGTCGCTGCGAAGTGCCTTGTTCAGCAGCAGCGTGTCGGCCACGGAAAAGGTGTAGCCGTTGGCCGCGCTGCGCGGGTACATCTCGGGGTTCTTGCGGTGCAGCTCGTTCTGGATATTGCTGCCCAGGTACACGCTGCCGTCGGCGAAGACGAAACCACAGCATTCCTCGGGGTAGCTGCGGCTGGCGTGGGCATAGATCTGTTCCAGGGCTTCTGGGCGGAGGACGTCCATGTTTCTCTCGCGTTCAAAGAGGCTCAATTTTTCTTGGCCATGAGTTTTTCGATGGGCAACTTGGTGATCGCAAAACCGGCCAGCAGAATGGCCGAATACAGCATGAGGTCGCGGGAAATCGCCACGCCTTCGTACCAGGCGCCGATGATCACCGCGAACACCGGGAAGATGATGAACACGAACGAGAGGATGATCGGGCTCAGGCGCTTGAGCAGCATGAAATACACGATGAACCCGCCCACCGATGCGACCAGGCCCAGGTAGAACAGGGCGCCCCACGAACGCAGGGTGATGGCTTCGAAAGTCGGTGTTTCAAACCACAGGCCGGCGACGAACAGCATCAGCCCGGCGATCCCGATGGGCAGTGTGTTGTAAGTGATCACGCTGATGGCGCTGCCTTTTTGCTTGGTAATGACGTAGCACAAGGCATGCATGATCGCGGCGCTCAGAATCGCCAGTACCCCGAAGAACTCGGCGTGGTCCAGGTGCAGGCCCTGGCTCCTGATGATCATGTAAAGGCTGCCGAAGCCGATACCGATGCCGACCACCTGGGAAAAGTAGATGCGCTCGCGCAGGAACAGCGCGGAGAAAATCAGGATGAACACCGGCATGCAACTGAACAGCAGCGCGGTGAGGCCGGACGAAACATGCATTTCGCCGTAGTTGAGCAGGTAATAGGGCACGCTGAAGTAGGACAGGGTCACGAACACGAAGAACCAACGGCTTTCCCGGGGGAACAGGATCGGCTCGCGGCGCACCATGGCAAAACACAGGAACAGCGGGAACGCGATCAGGAAGCGCAAACCGGCGGAGGTCAGCGGCGGCACGCTCTCCACGGCGATTTTGATGCCGAGCCAAGTGGTACCCCAACTCAGGCAAACGATGAGAAACATCACACTGGTCACCAGGCCGGCCAACCACTGTTTTTGAGTTTTGGTTTTTGCAGCGTTTTCGAGAACGGCGGACATTGGCATCGTTTATTGCTTCCCTGAGCCGGAATTGAACTCTATATTGAACTTGTAATGAGTTATTTTTTTCGGCGATTGAACCCGTAAAAGCACACTATTAGGGCTAAAGATGGCTGTCAAAACAAATATTGACATGGTGTCAATTATGCGTGAGGGGTTGTCCAATGGGCAGGGCGTCAAGTACAAGCGCCTGTCCGATGTCATGGAACGGGGCATCCTCGAGGGCTTGATTGAACCGGGACGGAAACTGCCGCCCCATCGGGTACTTTCCGACAATCTGGGGGTGACCATCGGCACCATCAGCCGGGCCTACGGCGAGCTGGAACGCCTGGGGTTGGTGGTGGCACGGGTAGGTGACGGCACGTTCGTGCGCAAGCGTGGGATGGAGCGCCAACGGGATGAAGGTTTCCGCAACTTCAGCGAGGAGCCGCGCCAATACTTCGACATGAGCCGCAACATGCATATCCCGGGGCAGGAGACGGTGTTCCTGGCGCAGAGTTTCCAGACCCTGTCGACCAACGCCAAGTTTCTCCAGGACATCAGTGCCTACACGCCGGACGCCGGCCTGCCGCGTTACCGCGAAGCGGGTGCGCAGTGGCTGGTGCAGCGCGATTTTCATCCCATCCCCGAGCAGGTCATTTGCGTCAACGGCGGCCAGCACGGGTTGCTCTGCGCGATGATGGCGCTGCTGCGCGCCGGCGACACGGTGGTCACCGAGCAACTGACATATCCGGGGCTGATCACCGCCGCGCGCATGCTCGGTGTGCGCCTGATCGGCCTGGAGATGGATGACGAAGGTGTGCTGCCCGGGGCACTCGATGAGGTCTGTCGCAATCACCGGGTTTCGGCGCTGTACTGCACGCCCACTATCCAGAACCCGACCACTGCCGTGTTATCGGTCGCACGCCGCGAGGCGCTGGTCAAAGTCTGTCGTGAGCACAACCTGCTGATTCTTGAGGATGAAGCCCACGGTGTGCTGGTGGAAGACCGGCCGCCGCCCCTGAGCTATTTCGCGCCCGAGCGTACGATTTTGATCAGCAGCTTGAGCAAGGCCGTGTCGGCGGGGCTGCGTGTCGGCTATGTGCATGCGCCGCCGGCATTGGTCAGCCGTATTTCAGCGGCGCTGCGTTCGACCTGCTGGATGGCCACGCCGGTGACCCTGGAGCTGGCGACCCAGTGGATCGAGAACGGCACGGCGGAATACCTGCTGCGCCAGCAGATCAACGAGATCAGCCGACGCAAGGCGTTGGTGCAGGGCCTGTTGGCCGGCCTGGAATACCGCACGCACCTCAATAGCCCGCACTTCTGGATTGAAGTCCCGGAGCCTTGGCGAGCGTCGGAAATCGAGGCGGAACTCAAGCAGAATAATTACCTGATCGCCACCGCCGAGGCGTTTGCCGTGGGGCAGACCGCAGTGCCGCAGTTTATCCGGGCGAGTATCTGCAATACGTCGGGAGATGATCAGTTGTTGCGGGCGGGGTTTGATGCGCTGGCCACTGCGTTGGGGCAGGGCGGTGGGCGCTTCCACCTTTAGGCGGGTTCGCCGAGTTATCGTTCATCGTGAGCACGCCCGCTCCCACCTTTGGAATGCATTTTCCTGTGGGCGCGGGCTTGCTCGCGATGGTGTCGGTTCAGACAAACAGATTATTTAAAGCGGCGTTCGACGCCTTTCTCCACCAGAATTTTCGCCGAGATCTCTTCCACCGAGAAATGCGTGGAATTGATGTGCGCAATGTTCTCTCGACGGAACAGATTTTCCACTTCGCGCACTTCGAATTCGCACTGGGCATAGCTGGAGTAGCGGCTGTTGGGCTTGCGCTCGTTGCGGATGGCCGTCAGGCGGTCCGGGTCGATGGTCAACCCGAACAGCTTGTGCGAATGCGCGCGCAGGGCCGTCGGCAGCGTCAGGTGTTCCATGTCGTCTTCGGTCAGCGGGTAGTTGGCCGCGCGGATGCCGAATTGCATGGCCATGTACAGACAAGTCGGGGTCTTGCCGCAGCGCGACACGCCCACCAGGATGATGTCGGCCTTGTCGTAGTAGTGGGTGCGGGCTCCGTCGTCGTTGTCGAGGGCGAAGTTCACCGCCTCGATACGCTCCATGTAGTTGGAGTTATGCCCAATGGAATGGGACTTTCCGACGGAATAGGAGGAATGTTCACTCAACTCTTGTTCCAGCGGCGCCAGGAAGCTCGAGAAAATGTCGATCATGAAACCATTGGACGTAGCAAGGATCTCACGAATGTCTTGATTGACGATGGTGTCGAAAATGATCGGACGAAAGCCGTCTTTTTCTGCCGCCAGATTGATTTGTTGTACCATGGCCCGCGCTTTATCCGCGTTGTCGATATACGGCCGCGTGAATTTGGCGAAAGTAACGTTTTCGAACTGCGCGAGCAGGCTTTGGCCCAGTGTTTCGGCTGTGATGCCGGTGCCGTCGGAAATAAAGAAAGCAGATCGTTTCATTTGAGCCCTGGGCCTTAAGCTGATGGCGAATCTTGGATATGATAGGCGCGATTTTGCCGTCCCTCTGTGGGCCGCATTCTCACTTATTTTCCAGGTCCAGGCCACAAGCGCTGGCGAATGCTCCTACTGAGCAGCCGGCGTCCTGAGCTTTTCCAATACAGAAAGTGGAGAGATCACCTTGGTAGAGTACGTAGTTTCCCTCGATAAGCTCGGCGTCCATGATGTGGAGCACGTAGGGGGCAAGAACGCATCCCTCGGCGAGATGATCAGTAATCTTGCAGGCGCTGGCGTCTCGGTGCCAGGTGGTTTTGCCACCACCGCCCAGGCTTACCGTGATTTTCTCGAACTGAGCGGCCTCAACGCCCAGATCCACGCCGCGCTGGACGCTCTGGACGTCGATGACGTCAACGCCCTGGCCAAGACCGGCGCCCAGATCCGTCAGTGGATCATGGAAGCCGAGTTCCCCGAGAAACTCAACGAAGAAATCCGCACGGCGTTCGCCACGCTGTCGGCCGGCAACCCGGACATGGCTGTCGCCGTGCGCTCCTCGGCCACCGCCGAAGACTTGCCCGACGCCTCTTTCGCGGGCCAGCAGGAGACCTTCCTCAACATCCGCGGCGTGGAAAACGTGATCCGCGCAGCCAAGGAAGTGTTCGCTTCGCTGTTCAACGATCGCGCCATTTCCTACCGCGTACACCAAGGTTTCGACCACAAGCTGGTGGCCCTGTCTGCCGGCGTGCAGCGCATGGTGCGTTCGGAAACCGGCACCGCCGGCGTGATGTTCACCCTGGATACCGAATCGGGCTTTCGTGACGTCGTGTTCATCACCGGCGCCTACGGCCTCGGCGAAACCGTCGTACAAGGCGCGGTAAACCCGGACGAATTCTACGTACACAAGGGCACCCTCGCAGCGGGTCGCCCGGCCATCCTGCGCCGTAACCTGGGCAGCAAGGCCATCAAGATGATCTACGGCGACGAGGCCAAGGCCGGTCGCTCGGTGAAAACCGTCGACGTGGATAAGGCCGAGCGCGCGCGCTTCTGCCTGACCGACGCTGAAGTCAGCGAGCTGGCGAAACAGGCGATGATCATCGAGAAGCACTACCAGTGCCCGATGGACATCGAGTGGGCCAAAGACGGCGACGACGGCAAGCTGTACATCGTGCAGGCGCGTCCGGAAACCGTGAAGAGCCGCACTTCGGCCAACGTCATGGAACGCTACCTGCTCAAGGAAACCGGCACTGTGCTGGTGGAAGGCCGCGCCATCGGTCAGCGCATCGGCGCCGGCAAGGTGCGGATCATCAAGGACGTGTCCGAGATGGACAAGGTCCAGCCCGGTGACGTGCTGGTCTCCGACATGACCGACCCGGACTGGGAACCCGTGATGAAGCGCGCCAGCGCCATCGTCACCAACCGTGGCGGGCGTACCTGCCACGCGGCGATCATCGCCCGTGAACTGGGGATTCCTGCGGTAGTCGGTTGCGGCAACGCCACCCAACTGCTCAAGGATGGCCAGGGTGTGACCGTGTCCTGCGCCGAAGGCGATACCGGCTTCATCTTCGAAGGCGAGCTGGGCTTCGACATCAAGCAAAACTCCATCGATGCGATGCCTGACCTGCCGTTCAAGATCATGATGAACGTCGGCAACCCGGACCGTGCCTTCGACTTCGCGCAACTGCCGAACGCCGGTGTGGGCCTGGCTCGCCTGGAATTCATCATCAACCGCATGATCGGCGTCCACCCCAAGGCCCTGTTGAACTACGACGGCCTGCCGCCGGAAATCAAGGACAGCGTCGACAAGCGCATCGCCGGCTACAACGACCCGGTGGGCTTCTATGTCGAGAAGCTGGTGGAAGGCATCAGCACCCTGGCCGCGGCGTTCTACCCGAAAAAGGTCATCGTGCGTCTGTCGGACTTCAAGTCCAACGAATACGCCAACCTGATCGGCGGCAAGCTCTACGAGCCGGAAGAAGAAAACCCGATGCTGGGCTTCCGTGGCGCCTCGCGTTACATCAGCGAAGCGTTCCGTGATTGCTTCGAACTCGAGTGCCGCGCCCTCAAGCGCGTGCGCAACGAGATGGGCCTGACCAACGTCGAGATCATGGTGCCGTTCGTCCGTACCCTGGGCGAAGCGAGCCAGGTGGTGGACCTGCTGGCCGAAAACGGCTTGTCCCGTGGTGAAAACGGCCTGCGCGTGATCATGATGTGCGAGCTGCCATCCAACGCCATTCTGGCCGAAGAGTTCCTGGAGTTCTTCGACGGTTTCTCCATCGGCTCCAACGACCTGACCCAGCTGACCCTGGGCCTGGACCGCGACTCGGGGATCATCGCGCACCTGTTCGACGAGCGTAACCCTGCGGTCAAGAAGCTGCTGGCCAACGCCATTCAGGCCTGTAACAAGGCCGGCAAGTACATCGGCATTTGCGGCCAAGGCCCTTCCGATCACCCTGACCTGGCCAAATGGCTGATGGAACAGGGCATCGAAAGCGTCTCGCTGAACCCCGATTCGGTGCTGGAAACCTGGTTCTTCCTGGCGGAAGGCCAAGCGTCCGCCTAAGGTCGACGCGTCAAAAGTGCCGGTCAATCGTCAGGTTGGCCGGCATTCTTATCTGTACAGGGCGGAACTCCTTCCGGACGCCGCCCTTTTTTGTGCAAGAGCATTATGCAAAGCAGCAGCAACCTGTTTCCCGTCGCCCTGATCAGCGCTGAACGTCGTGGCGACCTGAGTGAAGATGTGTACCGGCTCAAACCCGGCAACAGTCCCGACGGCACCGTCGAGCTGGCCGTGACGCGTCTGGGCCTGGCCGATGTCGCGCAAAACCGCGGCATCCCTGTGATTTTGTTACATGGCAGCTTTTCCAACCGGCGCTTCTGGTACTCGCCCAAAGGCGTCGGCCTGGGCGCCTACCTGGCACGCCAGGGGTTCGATGTGTGGATACCGGAAATGCGTGGGCACGGCCTGTCCAAGCGCAACCAGGACTACACCCGCAATCGGGTCGCGGACTACGCCCGCTACGATTTGCCGGCCATCGGTGCGTTCGTGCGCGAACAGAGCGCGCAGATTCCCCACTGGATCGGGCATTCCCTGGGCGGCACCACCCTGGCGGCGGCCTTGGGTGGCCAGTACCTCGGTGCGCCGGCGGTGGCTTCAGTGGCGCTGTTCGGCAGCCAGGTCAGTCGCACCTACTGGCCGTTGAAAATTCCACCGCTGGAGTGGGGCGCTCGCTTGCTCCTGAAGCGCTTTGGCCAGTTGTCCGGCCCGCGGCTCAAGCGCGGCCCCGAGGACGAGCCGGTGGGCGTAATGATCGAGAGCATGCGCTGGCATGGCCTCTTCGGCCGGTTTGGCGAGGCTGGTCGTGATTGGTGGAAAGGCCTGGCGGAAGTCGACGTGCCGCTGCTGGTCGTCAGTGCCGCCGGCGACCAGCAGGACCCGGACTGGGCCTGCCGCAAGCTGTACGAACAAGTCGGCTCCGCACCGCGGCAATACCTGCGCCTGGGGCGCCAACAAGGCTTTACCGGGGATTTCGGGCATGTGGAGATGTTGGTCAGCAAAGCGGCCCAGGCCGAGGTCTGGCCGTTGGTGGCGCAATGGCTGAAAGATCCGCTGACACCATTGTTGGGTGCTCAGGCTGATGCATTGGTCGTAGTTTGACGCAGCGCTCTGCCAAGGGCGTTTCGCTCGTCTTTGGTTGCGGCTAAGATATGACGCGTTAAATGCTTCTGGTCATATTCAGTCGCGCAGTGGCTATTGCGTAACGGCGAAACGGATGGGATGTTTTGCTGCTGCTTCGGCCGGCGCCTCTTTCGAAAGACACGTCTTTGACAGAAAGGAAATTTTCAATGAACCACTACGTCACTCCCGATCTTTGCGACGCCTACCCGGAACTGGTGCAGGTGGCCGAGCCGATGTTCAGCAACTTCGGCGGCCGCGATTCCTTTGGCGGCGAGATCGTCACCATCAAATGCTTCGAAGATAACTCCCTGGTCAAGGAGCAGGCCGACCAGCCAGGCGCCGGCAAGGTGCTGGTGGTCGACGGTGGTGGCTCCCTGCGTCGCGCGCTGCTGGGCGACATGATCGCCGAGAAAGCCGCGAAAAACGGTTGGGAAGGGCTGGTGATCTACGGTTGCATCCGGGATGTCGACGTCGTCGCCCAGACCGACCTCGGCGTGCAGGCGTTGGCTAGCCACCCGATGAAGACTGACAAGCGCGGCATTGGCGACTTGAACGTGGCAGTGACCTTTGCCGGTGTGACATTCCGTCCGGGTGAATACATCTACGCCGACAATAATGGCGTGATCGTGTCGCCCAGCCCGCTGAAAATGCCTGAATAAACCGCAATAACCGACAGGGGTGAGGATGTTCGAGGAAGAAAACGCGCAGTGGGGCCTGGTGCATGCCCTGGTGCTGGATGGTAAAGGCGGTGCGCGTTCGATTGCCCGAACTGAGCTTGACCAATTGCAACTGCAGCCCCAGGAAAGCCTGTGGCTGCATTGGGATCGCAGCCACCCGCAAACCCAGACTTGGCTGCGCAAGGCCAGTGGCTTGAGTGAGTTCGCCTGTGACCTGCTGCTGGAGGAGAACACCCGCCCGCGCCTGTTGCCGTTGCCGGACGCGGAACTCCTGCTGTTCCTGCGCGGGGTCAACCTCAACCCTGGCGCCGAGCCGGAAGACATGGTTTCGGTGCGTATCTTCGCCGCTGCCAGCCGGGTGATTTCCCTGCGCTTGCGCCCGCTGCGCGCCACCGATGAGTTGCTGGTGCAGTTGGCGGATGGCAAGGGGCCAAAAACCGCGTCTGAACTCATCCTGTATATGGCGCAGTACCTGACGCACAAAGTCCAGGACCTGGTGTCCGACCTGTCTGAAATCGTCGACGTAGAGGAAGAAAAACTCGATACCGACGAACGGTATACCCCGGAGCATGGCAGCATTTTGCAGATACGTCGGCGAGCGGCCGGGCTCAAGCGATTCCTGGCGCCGCAGCGGGATATCTTTGCCCAACTGACGCGGATCAAATTGTCGTGGTTCTGTGATGACGATGCCGACTATTGGAACGAATTGAACAACAGCCTGACCCGCTACCTGGAAGAACTCGAATTGACCCGGGAGCGCGTGGGGCTTGTGCTGGAGGCCGAAGATCGGCGCTTGAGCGTACGCATGAACCGTACAATGTACCGCTTCGGGATCATCACCGGGATCTTCCTGCCGATGAGTTTTCTGACCGGCTTGTTAGGTATCAATGTGGGGGGCATACCGTTCTCCGCCAGCCCTTATGGATTTGTGATTGCCTGCCTGTTGATGGTCTCGGTGGCGCTCGGACAATGGTGGCTATTTCGACGATTGCGCTGGGTTTGAGCTGAATATGACCTGAACGTAGGAAGGGGCCGATGTGACCTCAGGAATTTAACCCTCGTCTTTTAAAACACTTGCGAGAGGTCTTTATGCACGATCCGTTCGAACAGTCTTTGCGTGACATGCTCAATGCTTCGCCATCCAACCGGGATGACGATGCCTGCCTGGGCCGCGTGTTGAAAACCGCCAACCGTCAGGTCGGGGCGGGGGATCTGTTCGGTCTACTCGGTCGTTGGCTGCCGGCGTTGATGATGGCCCTGAACAATGGTTCGGCCCACGTCTCGCCGGTTTCCCGTCGTAAACCTCTTGCTCGCACTGCTGATAAGGCTGATTGAATATGGAACTTGATCTCTGGACCCAGAGCCTGGTCACCGCGATGACCGCATTGTGGACCAAGGTGGCGAATTTCATTCCCAACCTGTTTGGGGCGCTGGTCCTGGTATTGCTGGGTTTTGTCGTGGCCAAGCTGCTCGACACCCTGCTGTCCAAGCTGCTCGCCAAACTCGGTCTGGACCGTTTGATGGCAGGCACCGGCCTGACCAAGCTGCTCGGCCGCGCCGGGCTGCAAGTGCCGATCTCGACCTTGATCGGCAAGATCGTTTACTGGTTCGTTTTGTTGATTTTTCTGGTTTCTGCGGCTCAATCCCTTGGCCTTGAGCGAGTTTCAGCTACGCTGGACATGCTGGCACTGTATTTGCCGAAGGTATTCGGCGGCGCGCTGGTGCTTCTCGTCGGCGTTCTGCTTGCGCAATTGGCCAACGGATTGGTACGCGGGGCCGCTGAAGGGGTCGGGCTGGACTACGCGGCAGGCCTGGGGCGAATCGCCCAGGGGCTCGTGATCATCATCAGTATTTCCGTCGCGATCAGCCAGTTGGAGGTCAAGACTGACCTGCTCAACCACGTGATTGTGATTGTTTTGATTACCGTTGGTCTGGCCGTTGCGCTGGCCATGGGTCTGGGAAGTCGGGAAATTGCCGGTCAGATTCTGGCGGGAATCTATGTGCGTGAGTTGTATCAGGTAGGGCAGCACGTGCGTGTGGGCGAGGTCGAGGGGCAAATCGAGGAGATCGGTACGGTCAAGACAACTGTGCTGACCGATGACGGCGACCTGGTGTCGCTGTCCAATCGGATTCTCCTGGAGCAGCAGGTCAGTAGCCGCTAACCCGGCAAACCCTGCTAATGTACGCCGCCGCGAACCCGGGTGACCGGGCTGTGGCGGACATTGACCTGACTGTCGGCACGACTTGTTTTGAATAAAGCCCAAACGCTGTCCACGCGCTATGACCCCCGTGAGCTCTCTGATGAGGAGTTGGTCGCGCGCTCGCACACGGAGCTGTTTCACGTAACACGCGCGTATGAAGAATTGATGCGCAGATATCAACGCACTCTGTTCAACGTTTGTTCAAGGTATTTAGGGAACGATAGAGATGCGGATGATGTCTGTCAGGAAGTGATGCTCAAGGTGTTGTATGGCCTGAAGAACTTCGAGGGCAAATCGAAGTTCAAGACCTGGCTCTACAGCATCACGTACAACGAGTGCATCACGCAGTATCGTAAGGAACGGCGAAAGCGTCGCTTGATGGACGCCTTGAGTCTGGACCCCCTTGAGGAGGCGTCTGAAGAAAAGACGCCGGCACCCGAGGAGAAGGGCGGACTTGATCGCTGGTTGGTGCATGTGAACCCGATTGACCGCGAAATTCTGGTGCTACGTTTTGTCGCAGAGCTGGAATTTCAGGAAATCGCTGACATCATGCATATGGGTTTGAGTGCTACAAAAATGCGTTACAAACGTGCTCTTGATAAATTACGTGAGAAATTTGCGGGCGAGACTGAAACTTAGTGCGTGGCAAATATCTCTTACGTGTAGGCAAGTTCTGTTAGACTTGTCGCCGAGTTGTCCCCCGGTTTGTGGGACTGCTTTACAATCACCAGATGGGGATTTAACGGATGAAACTGAAAAACACCTTGGGCTTGGCCATTGGTTCTCTTATTGCCGCTACTTCTTTCGGCGTTCTGGCACAAGGCCAAGGCGCAGTTGAAGGCGAGCTGTTCTACAAGAAGCAGTACAACGATAGCGTCAATCATATCGAAGACGGCTTCAACCCAGGCGCTCGCATTGGTTATTTCCTGACCGACGACCTGTCGTTGGACTTGTCCTACGACAAGACCAACCACACCCGTTCGAACGACGGTACCGGTAGCCAGAAGATCAAAGGCGATACCACCAGCCTCGTGGCCCAGTATCACTTCGGTCAAGCTGGCGTCGACTCCCTGCGTCCATACGTAGAAGGCGGTGTCGGTCACCAGAGCCGTGGCAACGTTCGTGCTGACGGCCACAGCGGTCGCGACCAAACTACCCAGCTCATCGCTGGTACTGGCGTGAAGTACTACTTCACCAACAACCTGTACGCTCGTGCCGGTGTTGAAGCTGACTACGCACTGGACAACGGCAAGTGGGATTACTCCGCACTGGTCGGCCTGGGTGTGAACTTCGGCGGTAACGCTGGCGCAGTTGCTCCAGCTCCTACCCCAGCACCAGCTCCAGAGCCAGTTGCAGAGCCAGAAGCACCGGTTGCCAACGTTGTTCGTGTTGAGCTGGACGTTAAGTTCGACTTCAACAAGTCCGTGGTTAAGCCTAACAGCTACGCCGACGTGAAAAACCTGGCTGACTTCATGAAGCAGTACCCAGCTACCCACGTAGAAGTGGCTGGTCACACTGACTCCGTGGGCCCAGACGCCTACAACCAGAAGCTGTCCCAGCGTCGTGCTGACGCTGTTAAGCAAGTCCTGGTTAAAGACGGCGTAGCTCCTAGCCGCATTAGCTCGGTAGGTTACGGCGAATCCCGCCCAGTTGCTGACAACGCAACTGAAGCTGGCCGCGCTATCAACCGTCGCGTAGAAGCTGCTGTTGAAGCTCAAGCTGCTCAGTAATTACTGAGTAGTAGAAAAAAACCCGGCTTCGGCCGGGTTTTTTTTCGCCTGGGGTTTGCCTCAGGCGCTGGCTGCCGCTGCGACGTTCGCTGCTTGCGAGGTGGCGGCGACACTGCCGATCACCAGGATCGCCGGGCTCTTCAGGGCGAACGCCTGTGCATCCTCGTGCATCTGCGACAAATGGCTACGGCACTCCCGCTGCTGCGGCAATGAGGCATTTTCGATCATTGCCACGGGCATATCCGCGGCCATCCCGCCTTCCAGCAACTGCTGACGAAGCTCTTCCAGCTTCGCCACCCCCATATAGATCACCAGTGTCGTCCCGCCTTCCGCCAGCGCGCGCCAATTAAGGCTGCTGTCGTCCTGGGTGTGCGCTGTGACCAGCGTCACGCCGCGGCTGACACCACGCAAGGTCAGTGGAATCGCGCAGTTCGTCGCGCCCGCCAGCCCGGCTGTGATCCCGTTGACCAACTCGACTTCGACGCCGCGTTCGCGCAGCCACATCGCCTCTTCGCCACCGCGCCCGAAAATGCACGGGTCGCCGCCCTTGAGCCGCACCACGCACTTGCCCTGGCGGGCGTAGCGCAACATCAGGCGGTGGATGAAGTCCTGCGGCGTTGAGCGGCAGCCCCCACGTTTACCGACGGTGATCACCCGCGCTGCCGCGCAGTGTTCCAGTACCTGCGGGTTGACCAGATCATCGATCAGCACCACATCGGCGCAGTTCATCGCCCGAACCGCCTTGAGGGTCAACAGCTCCGGGTCGCCAGGGCCCGCGCCCACCAGCCAGACTTTTGCGTTCATGTGTTTTCCCTCGTCTAGAGATGACGTCAGCGGTGAAAGAGTAAGTAAAGAAGCGTCAGATTGATCAGCATCGAGAGCAACCCCAGGGTGCGCCAGACCTTCAAGGGTTCCCGCTCCAACAACGGCCGGGGGCGGACACTCAGTTCCCGTCGGTCTGCCTGCTCCAGCACCAGCAGCCATTCTTCGGCGGTTTCATAACGTTGTGCAGGTTGAGCCGCCACCGCGCGCTCGAGGCTGAGCGGTAACCAGTCCGGCAGGTCGGGGCGGTAGCGGCTGGCGCTGACCGGTTGGGTGAATCTGGGCCGTTGGAAAGCCTCAATTTCACCGTAGGGGTAATGCCCAGTCAGCAAGTAATACAGGCTGACACCTACGCTGTATAAGTCTTGTTGGGCTGTGGGACGGTCGCCCTGGAACGCTTCGGGCGCGATAAAGCTTGGTGTGCCGGGCAGTACATGCGCGCGATCCTCGGAGAGACCCGGGCAGTAGGCCAGGCCGAAATCCAGTACGCGCAACTCACCATCGTCACCCAGCAGCAGGTTCTCCGGTTTGATGTCACGGTGCAGTATTTGCCGACGATGCAACAGGCCCACCGCCCGCAGTAAACGTTCGGCCACGAATTGCCATTGCGCCAGGGGCAATGGGCCCTGTTGCAGGAATAATTGCGCCAGGGTTTGCCCCGGATATTCACGCATCACGTAGTACAAGTGCTGACGCCCGCTGGCCGCGTGGACTTCAGGAAACGCGCGCCCGGCCACCCGCCGCAGAAACCATTCCTCCGACAGCAAGGCTTGACCGGCGTCGTTGTCATCGTCACGGCTGAGGGGCAGGGTTTTCAGCAACCAGGGTTGCTGCTGGGCATCGCGGACCCGGTACAGCAACGACTGGCGGCTCTGTGCCAATACGCTTTCCACCTGCCAACCTTCGAACTGTTGCCCGGCTTTCAGCGCGGGTGGCAGCGGCCATTGCTGCAATTGCACCAGCGCGTCGCCCAGGGTCGCGGCGCCGAGTTTATCGATGCGTACCAGCAGGGCACTGGCGTTGTCCTGGCTGCCGGCCAAGTGTGCGGCGGTGACCAGGGTGTGTACCGCCAGATCGAGGTCGGTCTGCTCGCGCAGGATCGCACTGATGCTGTGATCACCCAAAGTCGCCCACACACCGTCGCTGAGCAGCAGGAAGCATTCGCCCTCGCGCAATTGGCCGTCGAGAAAATCCAGCACCAGGTGTTGATCCAGGCCGAGCGCGCGCTTGAGCACATGCTGCATGCCCGGCTGTTCCCATACATGATCTTCGCTGATGCGCTGCAATTCGCCGTCCAGCCAGCGATACGCCCGGCAGTCGCCGACGTGGGCCAAGGTGAAGCGTTGCCCGCGAAACACCAGGGCACTGAGGGTGGTCAGCAACGGCTGGCCACCGCCATTGGCCCGCAGCCAGCGATTCTGCGCGAGCAACAGACGTTCGAGCGCCTGGGCCACACCCCAGGTTTGCGGCGTGGCGTAATAGTCCAGGGCCAGCGCCTGCAAGGTCGAGCGTGCGGCCAGACCGCCGTCGGCGCATTGGCTGACACCGTCGGCGATGGCGCACAGGTAACCCTTGCTCGCGGCCAGCTCCGCCAGGGGCGTGACCACGCGCAGGGCGTCCTGGTTCTCGGCGCGCGGGCCGATGGCGCTGGCCTGGGCGACGCTCAGGTGCAGGCTCATCAGACGCGCGCGGCGGTCACGGCAGCCGAGCCCCAGGTGGTTCTCCAGCGGCGCTTGACGCCGTGCAGGCCGAACCAGGCCAGTACGCCGAGGCTGGCGAACAACCACAGGGCCAGTTGATAGCTGCCGGTGCTTTGTTTGATCGCACCCATGCCCGCCGCCAGGGCGAAGCCGCCGATACCGCCGGCCATGCCGATCAGGCCGGTCATTACGCCGATCTCACGGCGGAAACGCTGGGGCACCAACTGGAACACCGCGCCATTACCGGCGCCAAGGCCGAGCATGGTGCAGACGAACAGTGCCAGGGCCGCGTAGGAGCTGGGCAAGTTGAAACCCACCGCAGCGATGCAGATCGCCGCCACGCTGTACATGCCCAGCAACGTGCGAATCCCGCCGAATCGGTCGGCCAGGGCGCCGCCGAGTGGGCGCATCAGGCTACCGCCGAACACGCAGGCGGCGGTGTAGTAGCCGGCGGTCACCGGGCTCAGGCCGTATTGGTCGTTGAAGTAGCCGGGCAGGGCGCTGGCCAGGCCGATAAAGCCGCCGAAGGTCACGCTGTAGAAAAACATGAACCACCAGCTGTCACGGTCGCCGAGGGCCTTGAAGTAATCGGCCATGGATTTGGCCTTCGGGCGTTCGGGGGCATTGCGCGCAAGCCAGGCGAAGATGATCAGGGTCAGGATCAACGGAATCAGGGCGAAACCGAACACATTGCTCCAGCCGAACGCCGCTGCAAGCACCGGTGCCAATATGGCTGCGAACACAGTGCCCGAGTTGCCGGCGCCGGCGATGCCCATGGCTTTGCCCTGGTGCTCCGCGGGATACCACTGGGACGCCAACGGTAGGGCGACCGCGAAGGACGCTCCGGCCATCCCCAGGCACAGCCCCAGCAACAGGGCTTGTTCATAGCTGTGGATGCCGAGTTTCCAGGCGCCGAAGAGTGCGGCGATCACAATCACCTGGCCGATCAGCCCGGCGGTCTTGGGCGAGAGTCTGTCCGCCAGCATGCCCATCAGAAAACGCAGCACCGCGCCTGCCAGGATGGGGGTCGCCACCACCAGGCCGCGTTGTTGCGTGGTCAGGTGCAGGTCGGCGGCAATCTGCACCGCCAGCGGGCCCAGTAGGTACCAGACCATGAAGCTCAGGTCGAAATACAGGAACGCGGCAAACAGGGTCGGGGTGTGCCCGGATTTCCAGAAGCTTGATTTCATCACGCACCTCAACGGTTGGGAGTCTTGTAAGAAGGCCTGGTGATGGAACAGCCGGCTACGGCCGCCCCACCGGCCCCGTGTCAAAGGGCCAAAACAAAAAAACGCCGCCACCGGGTTCGCGAGGGCAAACCGGGTGTGCGACGTCTTTGTCGTGAAGGGGCAACCGCCGTTGGTTACCTGTGTTGAATACTTAGCAAGTCCTGGGCCAATCTGCCGTAGCCGCTGTCGAGGAGGGTTAGCCCAGTAACTCGCTCATGGCGATGATCTGCTCCGCCACCTGGATCAGTTTCTGCTGGCGGCTCATGGCCTGGCGGCGCATCAGGGTGTAGGCCTCTTCCTCGTTGCAGTTCTTCATTTTCATCAGCATGCCTTTGGCCAGTTCGATGCGCTTGCGCTCGGCCAGCTGTTGATCGCGGGCCTGCAGCTGGGCGCGCAGGGCCTGGTCGCTTTCGAAGCGGGCCATGGCCACGTCGAGGATCGGCTGCAGGCGTTGGGCCTGGATACCTTCGACAATGTAGGCGCTGACGCCGGATTTGATGGCCTGGCGCATGACGTCCGGGTCGTGTTCGTCGGTAAACATCACGATCGGATGCGGTCGGTCGCGGCTGACCAGCACCACTTGCTCCATCACATCGCGGCCGGGTGACTCGGTATCGATCAGGATTACGTCCGGCCGCACCGTTTCGACGCGCGCAGGCAGATCGATGGTCAGGCCCGACTCATCGATCACCTCAAACCCGGCCTCGGTCAGTGCCGCCTTGAGGCGCCCGACCTTGCGCGGTGTGTCGTTGATCAACAGGATTCGCAACATATCGGTCCTCCTGTCAGCGCAAGGCGTGGCGGCTGGTGTGGTCGGCCAGGGCATGCAGGCGGAAGCTGCGGGCGTAGGCGGCGGGGGCGGAGCCATCCCAGATCTTGCCGTCGATCAGTTGGCTGCTGCGCATGTCCTGGGCGTTCGCGGTGACGCCGACGGCATCGGCTGCCTGGCGATACAGCTCCAGTTGCTGTACTTGGCGGGCAATGCCGAGGTAGTCCGGGTCTTCGCGCAACAGGCCCCAGCGGCGAAACTGGGTCATGAACCACATGCCGTCGGAGAGGTAGGGCACGTTCACCTCGCCATCGGCGAAAAAGCGCAGTGCGTGGGGATCTTGCCACTGGTTGCCAAGCCCATCGTCGTAAGTCCCGAGCAGACGCGGCTCTATGCAGTCGAGTGGCGCGTCGAGGTACTCGCGGGCGCTGAGCAGCTGCGCGGTGGAACGGCGGTTTTCGTGGCTCGCCTCGATAAAGCGGCTGGCCTCCAGAATCGCCATCACCAGTACGCGGGCGGTGTTGGGGTATTGGTCGACGAACGCTTGGGTGCAGCCGAGCACCTTTTCCGGGTGGTCCGGCCAGATCGCCTGGCTGGTCGCCAGGGTGAAGCCCTGGTTCTGCTTCACCGCACTGGCGCTCCAGGGTTCGCCGACACAAAAACCGTCGATGCGCCCGGCCAATAGGTGCGCCACCATTTGCGGCGGCGGTACCACCACACTGTTCACATCCTGCAATGGATGGATACCTTGGCTTGCCAGCCAGTAATACAGCCACATGGCGTGGGTGCCTGTGGGAAACGTCTGGGCGAAGGTCAGTTTTGTTCGGCTTTGGTGCACGTGGCGATCCAGTGCCTCAGGAGTGACCACCCCTTGCTGTTGCAGGTCGTGGGACAGGTTGATGCTCTGCCCGTTCTGGTTCAGCCCCATCAGTACCGCCATATCGGTGGCGGCCACGCCGCCGATGCCCAGGTGTACGGCGTAGATCAGCCCATACAGGCTGTGGGCGGCATCCAGTTCGCCGCTGACCAGTTTGTCGCGCAGGTTGGCCCACGACGACTGACGCTTGAGGTTCAGTGTCAAGCCATAGGGTTGCGCGAAGCCCTGGGTGGCCGCGACCACCAGCGAGGCGCAATCGCTCAAGGCCATGAAGCCCAGGTCGAGGCTGCTCTTTTCCGGGGCGTCACTGCCGTTGACCCAGGCCAGCGGGTCGTTTATCGGGCTGTTGCCGTCCGAATCGTTCATCAACACCTACCTTTTCGTTCAAAAAAAAGCGTCGCTCCCTCAGATGGCGGCGCGAGCCATTGCGGGTAACGACGCCTTTGTCCGTAAGCCCGCTCCGACGTTGGCGCGCGCTCTGATACAGAGTGCATAGCAAGGCACATGCCACGGGCGGAACGGCGTGTTACGCCGTCAACTTTCCATCAAGATTGAAACGCCACAGGCTTTCAGTATGGCCGCTTCCCTATGCCAGACTGCCCAGGAAACCCCACGGTGTACGCTGATTCTCCGACAACGATGGCCGCCCATCGGCTGTGCCGCTGGCTGTTTTACGCGGTGTTGATGCTGGGCTGTGCGTCTGCCCGGGGTGAGACTTACCTGGCGCGGGACGAAAGCCTGCACACGTTTTTCAGCGCGTTGTCGCTGCCTCTCGGCCTGCCGGTCGTTGTCAGCCGGGCGGCGGCTCGGCAACGCGTTGACGGAACCTACGATTTCAGCCGGGCGCAGCAGGTGCTGGAGGCGGTAGCCGAGCAGCATCACCTGATCTGGTACAGCGACGGGCAGGTGCTCTACCTCTACGCAGCAGATGAAGCGAAGAGCTCGGCGGTGACGCTGCGGCATATTTCCGTCTCAAGGCTGCGCGAGTTCATGCGTCGCTCGGGGCTCGATGAGTCCCGCTACCCGCTGCGGGAGAGCGGGGGCCGGATGTTCTATGTGTCCGGGCCGGCGAACTATGTCGACCAGGTGCTGCACCTTACGCAATTGATGGACCGCCAGCGGGCCGCGCTCCGTGTGGGCCAGCAGGCGTTTGGCGTGGTGCAGGTGCTCAATACCCATGTGGCGGACCGCGAGTACGTGATGGGCGAGGAAAAGGTCAATGTGCCGGGCATTGCGTCGCTGATCGAGACCGTGCTTTCCCGCGAACAACAGGCGCCCGCGCAACGGCCGCCCGGCTTGCTGGCCGACAAGAGCCTGGCCGTGATTCCTTACCCGGATACCAACAGCCTGCTGATCAAGGGCAAGCCTGCCCAGGTGCGTTTTATCGAGCAATTGGTGGCGGAGCTGGATGTGCCCAAGCGCGCGATCGAGGTTTCGCTGTGGCTGGTGGATGTGGACCGTGACGAACTGAAGAAAATCGACCAGGCCTGGGCCGAGGAAACCCACACATCAACTTCGGCGACTCGGGTGCTGGAGCCGTTGGAGGACAATCGTCTGATGGCGCAGATCGCCGTGCTGGAGCGACGACGGCGCGCGCGGGTGGTGACACTGCCGGTGATTCTCACCCAGGAGAACGTTCCTGCGGTGTTCCAGGATAACCACACACTCTACGTGCCGGGGCCCGCCGTCGCTCGCACCGACTGGAAACCCATACGCTATGGCACCCAGGTCAGCGCGTTGCCGCGGTTTGCCGAGGCGAACGAGATCGAGATGCTGCTGAGCCTTGAGGATGACCGCCAGATGGGCGAGGCGGGGCGGCGTCAGAAAATGACCGCAGTCGGGCGGGTCAGCGTCAGCAGTGTCGTTCGGATGCCACAGGGGAAACGCCTGTGGTTGGGCGGGTTTCGCCGGGATGTTGATGCGCAGGGGCGTGCCACTGCGCCTGGCCAGCGTGCCGAAGTACGGCTGTTTGTGATTCAGGCCCGGGCCGTGGGTAACGAGCTCAAGACCCTGGATGGCACCGTCGGGCCGCCACCGCTGACTCAGCCGCAATACGAACGGGTGCACCGTGCGTTTGCGCGGTCGATTCGCGATGTCGATCAATGAGGTAGGCGCTCGTCATGCATCTGGAAATTCTTTTGCAGGAACAACTGATCACGCGCAAGCGGCTGGCGTTGTTTGCACCGGGGAAAGTGCTGCCGCTGGCACCGGAGGTCATCCATTGCGTGGAAGTGCGCGTCAACGGTCAGTTACTGGCTCTGGGCGAACTGGTGCAGTTGGAAGACCGCCTGGGGGTTGAGCTGCTTGAGGTCTACCAGGAGTGGGTATCGCCTTAGTTATCAGTTCCAGTGAGATTTCTTACAAGGCGATTCCGGAAAGCCCTGCTGATATGGGCTTTCTCCTAGGGTGGCTCGGGGAGGCTTTTTTTATAGTCGTGCAGTCGGCGTATGCGCCATTTCTGGAAATCAGGATTTCAATGTCAGTGGTTGGATGCAGAGGTGTGTATGGCCGTGGTGAATGATGGAGGGATGACGATTTCCCTGGTCTTTGGCCGCTGGACCCTGCATGGCGATGGACGCTTGACCGGCGAGGGCGTGGATATCCAGTTGCCGCCCAAGGAATGGCAAGTGCTGCGCTTGTTGTTGGTGTCCGGTGGTGCGCTGATGACCAAAGACTGTTTGCTTGAAATGGCTTGGCGCCAGGGGGAGGTGTCGGAGGAATCGCTGACACGCTGCATTTATTCGTTGCGTAAACATCTGCGCGCCGACAAAGGGTTTATCAAGACGATCTATGGCAGGGGCTATCGCTTTACATGCCCGGTGCGGCCAGCCGAGCGCGCCTCGTTGCAGCCCATCGATGTTTGTTCGGCCTGTGGCAGGTAGCCTCGGGATGCGCAAGGCGTGGCGCAAGGGCCTGTTGCTGGTGGTGCTGATGGGCAGCAATAAGGCGCTGGCGTATTGCTGGGACGAGGTGGCCAGTCGCTACGATCTTGAGCCGGAATTGCTGCAGGCCATTGCCGCCGTAGAGTCGGGTTACCGTGCGGGCGCGATGAATTACAACAATCGCAACGGCTCCCGCGATATCGGCCTGATGCAGATCAACAGCGTTCACTTGCCACGCTTGCTCAAATTAGGCATCACCGAAGACCGGCTGTTGAGTGAGCCGTGCCTGTCAATAGAGGTCGGGGCCTCGATTCTTGCCGAGTTCGTTCAGCGCTTCGGCTATAACTGGACGGCCATCGGCGCCTACAACGCAGGCCCGGGGCCGGGTCCACAGCGTGAGGCGTTGCGCTTGCAGTACGCACAGAAGGTCTGGGCCCGTTACGAAGCGTTGGTCGCGCATCGCTACTGACGATTGGGCGGCACGCCTCGCACGCAGGCCGCCAGCCCGGCTATAATCGCCGCCACTTATCGCCGCCATCCGAGTCTAGCCCGCCCATGTATACCCTGGCCCGCCAGCTGTTGTTCAAACTCTCCCCGGAGACTTCCCATGATCTGTCCCTGGACCTGATCGGTGCCGGTGGCCGCCTGGGGCTCAATGGCCTGGTATGCAAGGCACCGGCGAAAATGCCGGTTTCGGTGATGGGGCTCGACTTTCCCAACCCGGTCGGGCTGGCTGCCGGCCTGGACAAGAACGGTACGGCCATCGATGGCTTTGCGCAGTTGGGTTTCGGTTTCGTCGAAATCGGCACCGTGACCCCGCGCCCTCAACCGGGCAATCCCAAGCCGCGCATCTTTCGCCTGCCGGAGGCTGAGGCGATCATCAACCGCATGGGCTTCAACAACCTCGGTGTCGATCACCTGCTGTCGCGGGTCCAGGCGGCGAAGTACAAGGGCGTCCTCGGGATCAATATCGGCAAGAATTTCGATACGCCGGTGGAGCGCGCGGTGGATGACTACCTGATCTGCCTGGACAAGGTCTACGCCCACGCCAGCTATGTCACGGTGAACGTCAGCTCGCCCAACACCCCGGGCCTGCGTAGCCTGCAGTTCGGTGACTCCCTCAAGCAATTGCTCGAAGCCTTGCGCCTGCGCCAGGAAGACCTCGCCGTGCGCCATGGCAAGCGTGTGCCGTTGGCGATCAAGATCGCCCCGGACATGACGGATGAAGAAACCGTGCTGGTTGCCCAGGCGCTGGTGGAGTCAGGCATGGATGCGGTGATTGCCACCAACACCACCCTCAGCCGTGTCGGCGTTGAAGGCCTGGCCCATGGCGACGAAGCGGGCGGCTTGTCGGGCGCTCCGGTGCGTGACAAAAGCACGCACATCGTCAAGGTGCTGGCCGCCGAGCTGGCCGGGCGTTTGCCGATCATCGCGGTCGGCGGTATCACCGAAGGCAAGCACGCGGCCGAGAAGATCGCCGCTGGCGCGAGCCTGGTGCAGCTGTATTCCGGCTTTATCTACAAAGGCCCGGCGCTGATTCGCGAGGCGGTGGACGCGATTGCGGCATTGCCCAAAAAGGCCTGACACACGCCCAATAAAAAGGGCTCCTCAAGAGGAGCCCCTGGGCCGAAGCCCGCCGCCTGGATAGGGCGTGCGTGGTTAAGTCGTTAGCTATATTCGTGCTGGTGTCGGAATTGAATGCCCTTGATTAGCCGACCGCGTGAAGTTCGTTGAGTCTGTGGATGCCCGCAGTGCCTGTCATACCGTCCCAGTTGTCGCCGCGTCCTTCTCGCCAGCCGTTGATCCAGGCTTGGCGTACCGACGGTAGAGTAAATGGGCAAAGCTCACGGGATTTGCCATGAACGCCGTATTGATATCCGCGTAAAAATGCTCTTTCCAACGGATCACGCTTAAGTCTTCTCATAGGGTGTTTCCCTCACTTGTTGACTGTCTTGATATCCTTCGGCCTCGTCTGAGGCCGGGCAGAGTTTTTCTGCCGTTGGTGCGGCCCGCTGCCGGCGTGGCGAGCCAATGTGCCAGTGCCGTTGTGGCGCTGACCTGTGTTGAGTTCTAACCAATAGGTCACATGGATTCAATGATCGTTTTGTCATAAGCACGTAACAATAACGATGTTATAGCCATAAGCTGGGATGGCTTTTCGCCCCTTTTATTGGGCAAAGCCGGCTATGATGTGCCTTACGAAGAGAATGGCTTAATCCCTTGCTGAAAAAGCCCGCCCGTTGCAGTCGGTTATTATTCGACGAAGGGTCTGAATATTTCTTTTTGTTGCATCACTTATCTCTCTGCCCCGTCAATCAAGGCCCACAGGCCCGCCAGACGGGGTGGGACGGCACATTCGTGCCACGCGGGCACTCTTCAAGAAAAGTGCTTGATTGAAAACCGAGCCGGCGATGCGTCGCCCGTTCATTTATTGCTGAAAAGCCTGGATTGCCCATGTCGGACCGTTTTGAACTCTTCCTCACCTGCCCCAAGGGCCTCGAAGGCCTGCTGATCGAGGAAGCCGTCGGGCTTGGCCTTGAGGAAGCCCGCGAGCACACCTCGGCCGTGCGCGGCATGGCCGACATGGAAACCGCCTACCGCCTGTGCCTCTGGTCGCGCCTGGCCAACCGCGTGTTGCTGGTCCTCAAGCGCTTCCCGATGAAGGACGCCGAAGACCTCTACCATGGCGTGCTGGATATCGACTGGGCCGATCACATGGTCCCGGACGGCAGCCTGGCGGTGGAGTTCAGCGGTCACGGCTCGGGCATCGACAACACCCACTTCGGCGCGCTGAAGGTCAAGGATGCGATTGTCGACAAGCTGCGCACCCCGACCGGCGAGCGTCCGTCCATCGACAAGATCAACCCGGACCTGCGCATCCACCTGCGCCTGGACCGTGGCGAAGCGATTCTCTCCCTCGACCTGTCCGGCCACAGCCTGCACCAGCGCGGTTACCGCCTGCAGCAGGGCGCGGCACCGTTGAAGGAAAACCTCGCTGCAGCCATCCTGATCCGTGCCGGCTGGCCGCGCATCGCTGCGGAAGGCGGCGCGTTGACCGACCCGATGTGCGGCGTCGGCACCTTCCTGGTGGAAGGCGCGATGATCGCCGCCGATATGGCGCCCAACCTCAATCGCGAACTGTGGGGTTTCACCACCTGGCTCGGTCACGTCCCGGCGTTGTGGAAGAAACTGCACACCGAGGCCAGCGAGCGCGCTGCCATCGGCATGAACAAGCCGCCGTTGTGGATTCGTGGCTACGAAGCCGATCCGCGCTTGATCCAGCCTGCTCGCAACAACATCGAGCGTGCCGGTCTCAGCCATTGGATCAAGGTGTACCAGGGCGAAGTCGGCACGTTCGAGCCGCGCCCGGACCAGAACCAGAAAGGCCTGGTGATCTGCAACCCGCCCTACGGCGAGCGGCTGGGCGACGAAGCGAGCCTGTTGTACCTCTACCAGAACCTCGGCGAGCGTCTGCGCCAGGCGTGCATGGGCTGGGAGGCGGCGGTGTTCACCGGCGCGCCGGACCTGGGCAAGCGCATGGGCATCCGCAGTCACAAGCAGTATTCGTTCTGGAACGGCGCTTTGCCGTGCAAATTGCTGCTGATCAAGGTCAACCCGGACCAGTTCGTCACCGGCGAGCGCCGCACCCCAGAGCAGCGCCAGGCCGAACGTGAACAAGCTGCCTACGACCAGACCCCGACCGAGCCGCAAGAGCGTCAGTACAACAAGAACGGCAACCCGATCAAACCTGCACCGGCGCCGGCCCCCGTGGTCGAACAGGCGCGCCTGAGCGAAGGCGGGCAGATGTTTGCCAACCGCCTGCAAAAGAACCTCAAGCAACTGGGCAAGTGGGCCAAGCGTGAGGGCGTGGATTGCTACCGCGTCTACGATGCCGACATGCCGGAATATTCCATGGCCATCGACCTGTATCACGATTGGGTCCATGTGCAGGAATACGCCGCGCCGAAATCCATCGACCCGGAAAAAGCCTCCGCGCGCATGTTCGACGCATTGGCGGCCATTCCCCAGGCGCTGAACATCGACAAGAGCCGCGTGGTGGTCAAGCGCCGCGAGCGTCAGAGCGGCACCAAGCAGTACGAACGCCAGAGCGCCCAGGGCAAGTTCACCGAGGTCAGCGAAGGCGGCGTGAAGCTGCTGGTCAACCTCACCGACTACCTCGACACCGGCCTGTTCCTCGACCACCGGCCGATGCGTATGCGTATCCAGAAAGAGGCGGCCGGCAAGCGTTTCCTCAACCTGTATTGCTACACCGCCACCGCCAGCGTGCATGCGGCCAAGGGCGGCGCGCGCACCACGACCAGCGTCGACCTGTCCAAGACCTACCTGGACTGGGCGCGCCGCAACTTCTCCCTCAACGGTTTCTCCGACAAGAACCGCCTGGAGCAGGGTGATGTGATGGCGTGGCTGGAAGCCAGTCGCGATGAGTTCGACCTGATCTTCATCGACCCGCCGACCTTCTCCAACTCCAAGCGCATGGAAGGGATCTTCGACGTGCAGCGCGACCACGTGCAACTGCTCGACCTCGCCATGGCGCGCCTGGCACCGGGCGGCGTGCTGTACTTCTCGAACAACTTCCGCAAGTTCGTGCTTGAGGACAACCTCAGCGAACGCTACGCGGTCGAGGAGATCAGCGACAAGACCCTCGACCCGGATTTTGCGCGTAACGCGAAGATCCATCGGGCCTGGAAAATCACTGCTCGCTGATTGCTCCACTCATCAGCCGCAAGCCTGGAATTATCCGGTCTTGCGGCTTTTTTACGCTGGTCAAACGGAGGGCCGCTCGCTATAACTAAATGTCCGGCCAAAGTGATCCCCCCACACGCTGGCGTTGTGAGTGTTGCCTATGCCGTTGCAAGCCGTTCGCCCGAAGATCCTAGGTTTTATCAATGAGCAGGTATCGGCTTGGTTGATGGCATTGGTGGTGTTTCTGGGCGGTAGCGCCTTGACGATCATCGTCGCCTGGGCGACATCCGACCTCTATCAACAGCAAGGGCGCCAGCGTTTCCAGCTGTTGGTCAATGAGCGATTCACCCGTCTGCAGGAGCGTTTCGAGGACCAGGAGCAACGCCTGACCAGCCTGCAACGCTTCTTCGTCAATTCCAATGATGTGTCCCGCGACGAGTTCGACGGTTTCGCCCAGCCTTTGCTGCTGCGTTCCCGGGCCTATGCCTGGGCGCCGCGGGTTATGCGTGATCAGCGCGCTCAGTTTGAACAGGACGTATCGCGCCAGCGCGGTCTGCCGTTCAGCATACGGGAACTGAATTCACACGGTGAGTTGGCCCCGGCGGTGGAGCGCGATGAATACGTGCCGGTCCTGTACAGCCAGACCCGAAGCCTGCTCGGTTCGCCGCTGGGCTTTGACCTGCTGGCCCAGCCGCTGCGGCGCTCGACCCTGGAGCGCGCACAAGCGAGCGGCAAGCTGGCCGTGTCCCAGCCCATGCAGTTGGTGGGGGTGGAACCGGCCTATGCCACCGGGGTGTTATTGGTCGCGCCGGTCGTCTCCCCGGGCGGAACAGAACCCTACGGCTTTGTGATGGCCGTGATCAGCATGCGCCAGTTGATGGCCGACGGCTTGCCCAAGTCGGATCGCGATAATCTGGTGACGCAGATCGTCGACACTTCCGACCAGCAAGGGCGCCTGTTGTACGAATCCAGCAATGCCCTGGCCGACAGCGATCTGGTCGCCGCGCGTCGCCTCACCCTCGGCGATCATGTCTACGCCCTGAACCTGCGCCCCAGCCAGGTGTTCGAACAGGGCAACGGCTCGTCGTTGGTCCCGATCCTGGCCGTGGGCGGGCTCTTCAGCCTGTTGCTCAGTGTCTTGCTCTATATGTTGGTCAGCCAGCGTCAGCGCGCCTTGAAACTGGTGGAGCAGCGTACCGTGCAGCTACGCCTGCGCGAGCAGGAACTGCGCAGCGCCCATGGCCAGTTACGCAGTGTGCTGAACGCCGCGACGCAGGTTGCGATCATTGCCACCGACTTGCACGGCGTGATCAACACCTTCAACGCCGGTGCCGAGCAGATGCTGGGGTTCAAGGCCGAGCACATACTCGGCCGCTCGACCCTGGAGAGCCTGCATGTGGCGGCGGAGCTGGATGTGCGTGCGGCGAGTCTGAGCATTGCATTGGGCCGGCGAATCCCGCCGAGCCAGGCGATGCTGGTGGAAAGCCCGGGCAGCCCGCACGAGGCGCGCGAGTGGACCTTGGTGCGCGAGGATGGCAGCCGTTTGACGGTGAATATGTTGGGCACCGTGTTGCTGGATGACCATGGCTTATGGGTCGGGCACCTGGCGATGTACCTGGATGTCACCGAGCAAAAACGCGCCTACGAGGCCCTGGCCGTGCGCGACCGTCTGCTGAAAAAGCTCAGCGCCCATGTCCCGGGCGGGATCTTCCAATTCACTCTGGAACCCCAGGACAAGTGGCGGTTTGTCTACGCCAGTGATGGCATGCGCGATATCTATGAGATCGACACAGGGGTGCTGCAACGGGATGCAACGCAGGTCTTGGAGCGCATCCACCCGCTGGACGTCGAGCGGGTGCGTGCGTCGATCCGCTTATCCGCGCTGCAATTGAGCCACTGGCGCGAAGAGTACCGCGTGCAACTGCCGCAACGGGGCCTGCGCTGGATTCGCGGTGAGGCCACGCCGGAAGAACTGCCGGGCGGCGGTACGCTGTGGCATGGCTATGTGTCGGACATTTCCGATCTCAAGCGCGTGGAAGAAGAACTGCGCGCGCTGTCCATCACCGATGCCCTCACCGGGATCCATAACCGTCGGTATTTCCAGGATCGTCTCAAGGCTGAGATGGTCCGCCTCAATCGCACCTCGGGGGCGTTGTCGGTGATCATGCTGGATATCGATCACTTCAAGCGTATCAACGACCAGTACGGCCATGCGGTCGGGGATGGAGTGTTGCAGGAACTGTGCAAGCGCATCAGCCAGCGCTTGCGCCGCACCGATGTGTTCTGTCGCCTGGGTGGCGAGGAGTTCATGGTGTTGTGCCCCAACACCGACGGCGCCCAGGCCTACGGTTTGGCGATGGAGCTATGGCGGGCGCTGCGCGATGCGCCGATGGGGACGGTGGGAGTCGTCACCGCCAGCTTCGGGGTGGCCAGTTGGCGGGTCGATGAGGGGATCGACGGGTTACTGCTGCGCGCGGATTCGGCGGTGTACGTGGCCAAGCAGGCGGGCAGGGATCGGGTCGAAGCGGAACGCTTGCCGGTGTGAATGTCGACGTCGTACACAACCTGTGGGCGCGGGTTTGCCCACAGGTTGTGGCGGTGTCTAGAGGACTGGCGCCGCTGCCGCCAGCTTCGGCTGGCGGTACAGGTCCAGCAGCACCTGGTCGAGCACCGACGACGCACCCCACGGCTTCGGATCGTTGAGGATCGCCACCACCACCCAGGTATTGCCGTTGTTGTCGCGGCTGAACCCGGCGATGGCGCGCACGGTGTTCAAGGTACCGGTCTTGACGTGGGCTTCACCGCGCATGGCGGTGGTCTTCAGGCGTTTACGCATGGTGCCGTCGGTGCCGGCGATTGGCATCGAGCTGATGTATTCCGCGGCGTAGGGGCTTCTCCACGCGGCTTGCAACATGGCCGCCATCTCACGCGCGCTGACGCGTTCGGCACGGGACAGGCCCGAACCGTTCTCCATCACCAAGTGCGGTGAGGTGATGCCTTTTTTCGCCAGCCACTGGCGTACCACGCGTTGCGCGGCCTTGGCATCGTCGCCGTCGGCGTCGTTGCGGAACTGCGCGCCCAGGCTCAGGAACAACTGCTGGGCCATGGTGTTGTTACTGTATTTGTTGATGTCGCGGATGATTTCCGCCAGGTCCGGCGAGAAGGCCCGCGCCAGTACCTTGGCGTCCTTGGGCACCGGTGCCTGGATGTCACGGCCCTGGATGGTGCCGCCCAATTCCTGCCAGATCGCCCGCACGGCGCCGGCGGTGTACGTGGCGTGGTCGAGCAACGACAAGTAGGTCTGCGAGCTGCAGCCATCGCCCAACTGGCCGCTGACGGTCACGGTGATGCTGCCATCCGCCGCCGTCACCGGGTTGTAGCGCACGTCGCCGGTACATTGCTTGGCGTTGGACGCCTTGACCTGATTGTCGATGCGAATGCTGGCGATCGGCGGCTCGACCGACACGATCACGCGTCCCGAATCGTTGCGGGTCACGAAGCGCAGGGCCTTGAGGTTGACCAGCAAGGCATCGGGCTTGACCAGGAACGGTTTGTTCTCGTCATTGCCGTCGTCATTGAATTCCGGCAGTTGCGGCGGGATAAAGAAGCTACGGTCCAGCACCAGATCGCCGGTGACTTGCTGCACGCCATTGGCCCGCAGGTCGCGCATCAGCAGCCAGAGTTTTTCCATGTTCAGCTTGGGATCGCCGCCGCCCTTGAGGTACAGGTTGCCGCGCAATACACCACCGCTGAGGGGGCCGTCGGTGTAGAACTCGGTCTTCCACTGGTGGTTGGGGCCGAGCATTTCCAGGGCTGCGTAGGTGGTGACCAGCTTCATGGTGGAGGCCGGGTTCACCGAGACGTCGGCATTGAAGACGGTGGGGGTGCCGGGGCCGTTCAACGGCAGCATCACCAGGGACAATGCGGTGTTCTGCAACTTGGCCTTCTGCAGGGCCTGTGCAACGTTGGGTGGCAGGGTGTTATTGATCGGGGCGGCGGTGGCGGAAAAAGCCAGCGGCAGGAGAACGCCGGCAAGGAGCAATGGACGCAAAGATTTGATCATAAGGAATAAAACCCTACTGCTGAGGAGGGTGAAAAAGGCGAGGGGTATGTAAGAAAATCCCTCAGTAGTCATGAAAGTGTCGGCATTATGCCCCAAGCTGGAACCACTTGTAGCTGAACGATAGCTGCTAATCGGGGTTTTTTTTCCAGGCATTTCGCCGCCTGTCCCAGAGAGTCGGGCAATCGCTGCCTTAAGCTGCTAAAGTGCCGCCCGTTATTACTTATGAGGATTGTTCCAATGGCGACTAACCGTTCCCAGCGTCTGCGCAAAAAACTGTGCGTTGATGAATTTCAAGAGCTGGGTTTCGAACTGAACCTGGACTTCAACGAAGGCCTGAGTGAAGAAGCTATCGACGCTTTCCTCGAAGCATTCATCAAAGAAGCCATGGAAGCCAACGGTCTGGGCTATGTCGGCGGCGATGACTACGGTCTGGTTTGCCTGCAGAAGCGTGGCTCGGTCTCCGAAGCGCAGCGTGCTGCCGTTGACGCCTGGCTGAAAACCCGTTCCGAGCTGACCAAGGCTGAAGTCAGCCCGTTGATGGACGTGTGGTATCCGGAAAAGCCGATCAACGCGGCTAAGTGATACTAAACAAAACGGCGACCTGAGGGTCGCCGTTTTTTTATGCCTTGCGCCAGTTCAGAATCAGCAGCGTCAACACCCCCGCCACGATCCCCCAGAACGCCGACCCGATGGAAAACAACGTCAAGCCTGACGCGGTGACCATAAAGGTGATCAGCGCCGCTTCCCGTTCCTTCGGCTCATTCATGGCGATGCTCAAGCCATTGATGATCGAGCCAAACAACGCCAATGCCGCAATCGACAGCACCAGTTCCTTGGGCAATGCTGCGAACAAGGCCGCCAATGTGGCGCCGAACACCCCGGCAATGCCGTAGAACACGCCACACCAGACTGCCGCCGTGTAGCGCTTGTTACGGTCTTCATGGGCGTGGGGCCCGGTGCAGATCGCCGCACTGATCGCCGCCAGGTTGATGCCGTGGGAGCCGAACGGCGCCAACACCAGCGAGGCCAGGCCGGTGGCGGTGATCAGCGGCGACGCTGGCACGTTATAGCCGTCGGCGCGCAACACTGCGACGCCCGGCATGTTTTGCGAGGTCATCGCCACCACGAACAGCGGGATGCCGATGCTGATGGTCGCCGCCAGCGAGAAGTGCGGCGTGGTCCAGACCGGCGTTGCCACTTCCAGGTGAAAGCCGCTGAAATCCAGGAGCCCCATCAGCCCGGACAGCACGCTGCCGATCACCAGCGCGGCGAGCACCGCATACCGCGGCGACAGGCGTTTGATGAGCAGGTAGGTGAAAAACATCCCCAGCACCAGGCCGGTGCGATGCTGCGCGGCGACGAAAATCTCGCTGCCGATCTTGAACAGAATCCCCGCCAGCAACGCCGCCGCCAGCGACGCCGGGATGCGTCTGACCAGTTTTTCGAAGCTGCCGGTCAGCCCGCAGAGCGTCACCAGCACCGCGCAGGTGATGTAGGCGCCGATGGCTTCGCCGTAACTGACGCCGCCGAGGCTGGTGATCAACAGCGCTGCGCCGGGTGTCGACCAGGCAATGGTGATCGGTGTGCGGTAGCGCAGGGACAGGCCGATGCTGCACACCGCCATGCCGATGGAAATCGCCCAGATCCACGAGGAAATCTGCGCGCTGGTCAAACCGGCGGCTTGGCCGGCCTGGAACATGAGCACCAGGGAGCTGGTATAGCCGGTCATCATGGCGATGAAACCGGCGACGATGGCCGAGGGAGAAGTGTCGGCCAGTGGGCGCAAGGGCGCTTGGGTGGCGTCGGTCATGGCTAGGTGTTCCTTTTACCTGGGAGTTTGCCAGTGAAGGCGCAGATTCAAGCCTAAACTCAAACGTAACGACTCATTGCAATACAGCCGGGCTCGCAAACAGCCGTACAGTGTGTTGGCGCATGGGGTTGTGTACAATGTGCGCTGATTTTAGCTGATACTTGCCAGCGCCTCTTTGTTGCCGTATTACCGTTAATTCGCCGCCGTTCTCCCGATCCGAGTGCCCATGAACGAACAGTTGCAACCTCTCAAGAAACAACCGCGAGCCAGCAAGACCGGCCGCAGCGGAACCCAGGACGATATCGTCTACGCGCATATCTTCGAGGCGATTCTCGAACAACGCCTGGCACCCGGTACCAAATTGAGCGAAGAGGCACTCGGCGAAATCTTTGGCGTGAGCCGCACCATCATTCGCCGCGCGCTGTCGCGCCTGGCCCATGAAGGCGTGGTACTGCTGCGGCCCAATCGCGGCGCGGTGGTGGCCAGCCCGAGTGTCGAAGAAGCGCGCCAGGTGTTCCTGGCCCGGCGCCTGGTCGAGCGGGCGATCACGGAGCTGGCGGTGCAGCACGCCACGGCGGAGCAGTTGGCCGAGTTGCGGCAGATGGTCAACGACGAACGCGACAGCTTCTCCCGCGGCGATCGCGGTGCCGGTATCCGCCTTTCCGGCGAATTCCATCTGAAGCTGGCCGAAGCGGCGAAGAACGCGCCGCTGATCAGCTTCCAGCGCAGCCTGGTGTCCCAGACCTCATTGATCATCGCGCAGTACGAAAGCGGCAACCGTTCGCACTGTTCCTACGATGAACACAGTCAGTTGATTGATGCGATCGAAGCCCGAGACGCGGCGCTGGCAGTGAATTTGATGATGCATCACATGGATCATATCGACAGCAAGCTCAACCTCGACGAGGAAAGCGCGTCGGATGATTTGCATGCGGTGTTCTCGCATTTGTTGCAGAGCAAGAAGCCGGGGCGTTCGTCGGTCAAACTCTAAGCCCGATCAAAAATGTGGGAGGGGGCTTGCCCCCGATGGCGGTGTATCAGTCACTGGATGCTTTGACTGAACCACTGCAATCGGGGGCAAGCCCCCCTCCCACATTTGGGTTTGTGGCATATCTGAAATTAGCGTTGGTGGACCAGATTACCGGCCGCATAGGTCTGCAACACCGCCCGGTCATCCCCCAACGTCATCAATACAAACAACCTCTCGGCAATGTCCTTGGCCTGCTTCATGCGATAGCTGAGCAGTGGCGTGGCGTTGTAATCCAGCACCAGGAAGTCCGCATCGGTACCCGGCTGCAACGTGCCGATCTTGTCCTCCAACCGCAGCGCCCGCGCACCGCCCAGGGTGGCCAGGTACAGTGACTTGAACGGGCTCAGTCGCGCGCCTTGCAGTTGCATGACCTTGTAGGCTTCGTTCAACGTCTGCAGCAACGAGAAGCTGGTGCCGCCGCCGACGTCAGTGCCCAGGCCCACGTTGAGTTTGTGCTTCTCGGCCATCGGCAGGTTGAACAGCCCGCTGCCGAGGAACAGGTTCGAGGTCGGGCAGAATGCGACTGCCGAGCCGGTCTGCGCCAACCGCGCGCATTCGTCATCGCACAGATGCACGCCGTGGGCAAACACCGAGCGTTCGCCCAATAGCTGGTAGTGGTCGTACACATCCAGGTAGCCGCTGCGCTCGGGGAACAGCTCGTTGACCCACTCGACTTCCTGCTTGTTCTCACTGATGTGCGTCTGCATGTACAGGTCGGGGTATTCGCCCAGCAGTTGCCCGGCCAGCGCCAATTGCTGCGGCGTGCTGGTAGGCGCGAAGCGCGGCGTCACCGCATAGTGCAGGCGGCCCTTGCCGTGCCAGCGTTCGATCAGCGCCTTGCTCTCCTGGTAGCCGGATTCGGCGGTGTCGGTCAGGTAGTCGGGGGCGTTGCGGTCCATCATCACCTTGCCGGCGATCATGCGCAGGTCGAGTTTTTCGGCGGCCTCGAAGAATGCCTGCACCGATTGCGGATGCACGCTGCCGAACACCAGCGCGGTGGTGGTGCCGTTGCGCAGCAGTTCCTTGATGAAAATCTCCGCGACGTCCTCGGCATGGGCCTTGTCGGCGAACTGGCGCTCGCAGGGGAAGGTGTAGGTGTTGAGCCAGTCCAGCAACTGTTCGCCATAAGCGCCGACCATGCCGGTTTGCGGCAGGTGGATATGCGTATCGATCAGCCCGGGGGTGATCAGCGCGTCCTGGTAGTGGGTGATTTCGACCTCGGCGGGCAGGTGCGGCAGCAGGTCGTGGGCGTGGCCCAGGGCGCTGATCCGGCCGTTGTCGATGACCAGCAGGCCGTCTTCGAAATACTCATAGGACGCCTCGATCCCCACTTCGGCGGGGTCGGCGAGGCTGTGCAGGATGGCGGCGCGGTAGGCTTTGCGAGTCGAAGGCATGGTGATCTCAATTTAGATAGCTTGGCTGCGACGCGAAGCCGGCAGCAGTTGGGCAATGGGTTCGGCGCTCGCGGTGTGCTGGCCGAAATGGGCGTTATAGGTGGCGATGATTTCGCCAGCGATGGAGATGGCGATTTCCACCGGCAATTTGCCCTTCACTTCGCTAAGGCCCATGGGACAGCGCATGCGTTGCAGTTGTGCGGCGTCGACGCCGCGATCCCGCAGGCGGTGTTCGAACTTGACGCGCTTGGTCTTTGAACCGATCAGGCCGAAGTAGGCAAAGTCATTGCGCTTGAGCAGGGCGGCGCTGAGTTCCAGGTCCAGCGCGTGATTGTGGGTCATCACGATGCAGTAACTGCCTACGGGCAGGTCGGCAATTTCGTCGACCGGTTCTTCGCTGACGATTTTGCGCACGCCTTGTGGGATGTATTCCGGGAACTCTTGCTCGCGCGAATCGATCCAGCGCACCCGGCACGGCAGGCTCGCCAGCAACGGCACCAGGGCGCGGCCGACGTGGCCGGCGCCAAATACGGCGATCTGTGCCTGCACCTGGCCCATGGGTTCGAACAGCAGCACGGTCGCGCCGCCGCAGCACTGGCCCAGGCTCGCGCCGAGGCTGAAGCGCTCCAGATGGGTGTGTTGCTGGCCGCGGGCGAGCATGTCGCGGGCGATCTGCATCGCTTTGTATTCCAGGTGCCCGCCGCCGATGGTGTCGAACGTGTGTGCGGCACTGATGACCATCTTCGAACCGGCATTGCGCGGCGTGGAGCCGAGCTCTTCGATGATGGTGACCAGTACGCAGGGCTCGCCCTGGTTTTGCAGGTTGGCGAGGGCGCTGATCCAGTTGTTCATGTCTACCTCAACATTTCTGTTGTCAGTTCTACCGTCATCGGGGGCAAGCCCCCTCCCACACTTGAATGTATTCACAGATCAAAAATGTGGGAGGGGCAAGCCCCTTCTCACACTTGAATGTATTCACAGATCAAAAATGTGGGAGGGGCAAGCCCCTTCTCACACTTGAATGTATTCACAGATCAAAAATGTGAGAGGGGCAAGCCCCTTCCCATACTTGAATGTATTCACAGGTGAAAAATGTGGGAGGGGCGGTGCGACGATTCGACTTGCCCCCGATGGCAGCGCCTCGATTCAGAGCGAAGCCATCTCGGTTTCAGCCTCAACCGCCTTCGCAGCCCCCAACTGCCGCATCTGCTCACAGCCCCACAACACCCGCTCCGGCGTCGCCGGCGCATCGATGTTCGGCTGGTGACGATAGTCACCCAGGCTCGCCACCGCATCCTTGATCGCGCACCACGAAGCAATCCCGAGCATGAACGGCGGCTCACCCACGGCCTTGGAATGGAACACCGTGTCTTCCGGGTTCTTACGGTTTTCCACCAGCTTCACGCGCAAATCCAAGGGCATGTCGGCCACGGCCGGAATCTTGTAGCTGGCCGGACCGTTCGTCATCAGCTTGCCCTTGTCGTTCCACACCAGCTCTTCCATGGTCAGCCAGCCCATGCCCTGGATAAAGCCGCCTTCGACCTGGCCAGTGTCGATGGCCGGGTTCAGCGAAGCGCCGACGTCGTGGAGGATGTCGGTGCGCAGCATCTTGTATTCGCCGGTCAGGGTGTCGACGATCACTTCGCAGCAGGCCGCGCCGAACGCGAAGTAGTAGAACGGCCGACCGCGCGCCTGGCTGCGGTCGTAGAAGATTTTCGGGGTCTTGTAGAAGCCGGTGCTCGACAACGACACCTGGGCGAAATACGCCTGCTGGATCAGGCTTTCAAAGCTCAGGATCTGCTCGCGCACGCGCACATGGCCGTTGTGGAATGCCACGTCCGCTTCGCTCACCGCGTAGTGGCGCGCGGCAAATTCCACCAGGCGTTGCTTGATGGTTTCGGCGGCGTTCTGCGCGGCCTTGCCGTTCAGGTCGGCACCGCTGGAGGCGGCGGTCGGCGAGGTGTTGGGCACCTTGTCGGTGTTGGTGGCGGTGATCTGCACACGGTCGATGTCCACCTGGAACACCTCGGCCACCACTTGCGCGACCTTGGTGTTCAAGCCCTGGCCCATCTCGGTGCCGCCGTGGTTCAGGTGGATGCTGCCATCGGTGTAGATATGGATCAGCGCGCCGGCCTGGTTGAGGAAGCTGGCGGTGAAGGAGATGCCGAATTTCACCGGGGTCAGCGCCAGGCCTTTTTTCAGGATCGGGCTGTGCGCGTTGTAGCGGCGGATCGCTTCGCGGCGCTCGGCGTATTGGCTGCTGGCCTCAAGCTCGGCAGTCATCTCTTCGAGCAGGTTGTGCTCGACGGTCTGATAGTAGTGGGTGACGTTGCGCTCGGTCTTGCCGTAATAGTTGGCCTTGCGCACCGCCAACGGGTCGAGGGCCAGATGACGGGCGATGGCGTCCATCACTTCTTCGATGGCGACCATCCCTTGCGGGCCGCCGAAGCCGCGATAGGCGGTGTTGGACGCGGTGTTGGTCTTGCAGCGATGGCCGTTGACCGTGGCATCGCCCAGGTAATACGCGTTGTCGGCGTGGAACATGGCGCGGTCGACAATCGAGTTCGACAGGTCTGGCGAACAGCCGCAGTTACCCGCCAGCTCCAGCTGGATGCCATGCAAGCGCCCGCTGTCGTCGAAGCCGACGTCGTATTCGATATAGAAGGGGTGGCGCTTGCCGGTCATCAGCATGTCTTCGACGCGCGGCAGGCGCATCTTGGTCGGCTGCCCGGTAAGGCGCGCGACCACCGCACACAGGCACGCCGGGCTGGCGGCCTGAGTCTCCTTGCCGCCGAAACCACCGCCCATGCGGCGCATGTCGACGACGATCTTGTTCATCGACACGTCGAGCACTTCGGCCACCAGCTTCTGCACCTCGGTGGGGTTTTGCGTGGAGCAGTAGACGATCATGCCGCCGTCTTCGGTGGGCATCACCGAGGAAATCTGGGTTTCCAGGTAGAAGTGTTCCTGGCCGCCGATATGCAGCGTGCCCTGGATGCGATGCTTCGCGGCCGCCAGTGCTGTCGCCGAATCGCCGCGTTGATGGGTGTGGCTGTCCAGCACGAAATGCTGGTTGCGGTAGGCCTCGACCACGTCCAGCACCGGCTCCAGGTCTTCGTATTCGATCACTGCGGCCAGCGCCGCTTTGCGCGCAGTTTCCAGGTCGCGGGCGGCCACGGCCAGCACCACCTGGCCGACGAACTGCACGGTGTCGATGGCCAGCAGCGGATCACCCGGCAGCAGCGGGCCGATGTCTTTGAGCCCCGGCACGTCTTCGTGGGTGATGACGATACGCACGCCGTCGAAGGCGTAGCAGGGCGCGGTATCGATGTTGAGGATTTTGGCGTGGGCGCGGTCGGACAGGCGCGCATACAGGTGCAACTGGTTGGGGAATTCCAGGCGGTCGTCGATGTACTGCGCTTCGCCGGATACGTGCTTGGCGGCGCTGTCGTGCTTGACGCTGCGGCCGACGCCAGAGGTCAGGTCCTGGGCAAACAGCGCGGCCAGTTCGGCCTGGGTTTTTGCCACGGCGTGATGGTTAGACATAGGCGGTCACCCGAGTTTCGATGTGCGGCGTTTGCAGCTCGATGAAGTATTTGCGCAGCAGGTTCTGCGCGCTGAGCAGGCGGTATTCCTTGCTGGCGCGAAAGTCCGACAGCGGGGTGAAATCCTCGGCCAGGGCGGCGCAGGCGTGCTCCACGGTGGCGGCATTCCAGGGCGCGCCGATCAGCACGGTTTCGCAGTGCTGTGCGCGTTTGGGCGTGGCGGCCATACCGCCGAAGGCGACGCGGGCGTCGCTGATCACACCGTCGTCGATCTTCAGGTTGAACGCCGCGCACACCGCGGAAATATCGTCGTCCAGGCGCTTGGATACCTTGTACGCCCGGAACCGCGTGTGGCCCTTGGGCACGATGATCTTCTCGATGAACTCGCTGTCTTGGCGTGCGGTGACGCGGTAGTCGATGAAGTAATCTTCCAGCGCCAGGGTGCGACGGACGTTGCCCTTGCACAGCACGATCTGCGCGCCGAGGGCGATCAGCAGCGGCGGCGAATCGCCGATCGGCGAGGCGTTGCCGATGTTGCCGCCCAGGGTGCCCTGGTTGCGGATTTGCAGGGAGGCGAAGCGCTGCAGCAGTTCGCCGAAGTCCGCGTATTCGTGGCGCAGCGCGGTGTAGCAATCGGAGAGGGCGGCGGCGGCGCCGATTTCCAGGCGATCGTCGAACGTCTCGATGCGCTTCATCTCGTCGATATTGCCGACATAGATCATCACCGGCAGCGTGCGGTGGAACTGCGTGACTTCCAGCGCCAGGTCGGTGCCACCGGCCAGCAGGCGGGCCTGGGGGTAGGCGTCGTAGAGGTCGGCCAGGTCGGCGACGGTCAGCGGCACCAGGCAGCGTTTGTCGCCGCTGTTGAGTTCAGCGGTGTGCGTCGGCGCGATAGCCTTGAGGCGGGCGATGGTCTGGGCCTCGCGGCTGTCGAACTGATCCTGGGGTTTGTTGCAGCAGGCCTGTTCGGCGGCGGCGAGGATCGGGCGATAGCCGGTGCAGCGGCACAGGTTGCCGGCCAGGGCTTCATGGGCTTTGTCGCGGTCGGGCGCGTCGCTGTTTTTTTGCAGGGCGAACAACGACATCACAAAACCGGGGGTGCAGAAGCCGCATTGCGAACCGTGACACTCCACCATCGCCTGTTGCACGCTGTGCAGTTGGCCCTGGTGCTTGAGGTCTTCGACGCTGATCAACTGTTTGCCGTGCAACGACGACACGAACGTCAGGCACGCATTCAGGCTGCGATAGCGAATCCGCTCGCCCTGCTCGTCGCTGTGCAGTTCGCCGACCACCACGGTGCAGGCGCCGCAATCGCCGCTGGCACAGCCTTCCTTGGTGCCGGGTTTGCCCACATGCTCGCGCAGGTAGTTGAGCACGGTCAGGTTGGGGTCCAGGGCGTGCTCGCTACGGAGTTCCTGGTTAAGTAAAAACTGGATCACGGAAGGCCTCGCAGACTCATTATTGTTGTTAACCGCTTTGCGCCGAATCTAGTCATGTCTGACTTTTCGGTCAATGATTTTCTGACCTAAAGGTCAAGAAAATGCGGTCACAACCCTATCAATTATGGTCCAGTCTTCTGGAACCGGCGTTTTTGGGGGCTTCTGGCGGTTCATCGTTGCTTATTTCATGCCAAATTCTTGAAGGTGGGCCGAGCGCCATCAGCGGGCATTTGCGCTACACTGGCGCGCTTGTATCGATAGAAGATTTTGAAGGGAAAACATGACGTTCAAGGCGCCGGACAGTCTCGCCGAGCAAATCGCTCACCACCTCGCCGAACGTATCATTCGCGGCGATCTCAAGCCTGGGGAACGGATCCAGGAACAGAAGGTCACGCTGGCACTCAATGTCAGCCGCGGTTCCGTGCGTGAAGCCTTGCTGATCCTCGAACGTCGCCACCTGATCGCGATCCTGCCGCGCCGTGGCGCTCACGTTACCGAACTCACCGCGCACAAGGTGCAGAGCCTGTGTACGTTGATGGCCGAGCTGTACATCCTGCTCGGCAATGCGGTGGCGCAGGGCTGGCAGACCCAGGCCGACATGGCGCCGTTCGTGCAGATCCAGCAGCGCCTGGTGAGCAATTTCGAACGCCAGGACATCCGCGCCTTCGTCGCAGAAAGCTTCAATGTGATGCGTGCCGCGTACCCCTTCGCCAACAATCCGTATTTGCAGGAAACCGTCGAGAACCTGCAGCCAGCGATGAACCGCGCCTATTACCTGGCCCTGGATCAACGCAAGGCCTCCATGAGCGAATACCTCGCGCTGTTCGAGCAATTGCTCGCCGCCGTGCTCGCCCGTGACTTGCCGCAGATTCGCCTGGTGCTGTCGGCCTACGGCCAGCGCAGCTGCTCGCTGGTGATCGCTGCGTTGGCGGACGCCTAAGCGTGCGGCTCAAGTGCATCAAACTGGCGGGGTTCAAATCCTTCGTCGACCCGACCACGGTGAACTTCCCCAGTAACATGGCGGCGGTGGTCGGGCCCAATGGCTGCGGCAAGTCGAACATCATCGATGCCGTGCGCTGGGTGATGGGCGAGAGCTCGGCAAAAAACCTGCGTGGCGAGTCGATGACCGACGTCATCTTCAATGGCTCCACCAGCCGCAAGCCGGTGAGCCAGGCCAGCATCGAACTGGTGTTCGACAACTCTGACGGCACCCTGGTCGGCGAATACGCGGCCTACGCGGAAATTTCCATCCGCCGCAAAGTGACGCGCGACAGCCAGAACAGTTACTTCCTCAACGGCACCAAGTGTCGCCGTCGGGACATCACCGATATCTTCCTCGGCACCGGCCTTGGCCCGCGCAGCTACTCGATCATCGAACAGGGCATGATCTCCAAGCTGATCGAAGCCAAGCCCGAAGACCTGCGTAACTTTATCGAAGAAGCTGCCGGCATCTCCAAGTACAAGGAGCGCCGTCGCGAGACCGAAAACCGTATCCGCCGCACCCATGAAAACCTCGCCCGCCTGACCGACCTGCGCGAAGAGCTGGAGCGCCAGTTGGAGCGCCTGCACCGCCAGGCCCAGGCCGCCGAGAAGTATCAGGAATACAAGGGCGAAGAACGTCAGCTCAAGGCACAACTGTCGGCCTTGCGCTGGCAGGCGCTAAACGATCAGGTTGGCCAGCGCGAAGCGATCATCGGCACCCAGGAAATCAGCTTCGAAGCCCTGGTGGCCGAACAACGCAACGCCGACGCCAGCATCGAGCGCCTGCGCGACGGGCATCATGACCTGTCCGAGCGCTTCAATCTGGTGCAGGGCCGCTTCTATTCGGTGGGCGGCGACATCGCCCGGGTCGAGCAGAGCATCCAGCACGGCCAGCAACGTCTGCGCCAGTTGCAGGACGATCTGAAGGAAGCCGAGCGCGCGCGCCTGGAGACCGAGTCCCACCTCGGCCACGACCGCACCTTGCTGCTGACCCTCGGCGAAGAGCTGGACATGCTCACCCCCGAACAGGAAATCACCAGCGCTGCTGCCGAAGAAGCCGCCGCCACTCTGGAAGAATCCGAGACCACCATGCACGGCTGGCAGGAGCAGTGGGACACCTTCAACCTGCGCTCCGCCGAACCGCGCCGCCAGGCTGAGGTGCAGCAGTCGCGCATCCAGCAACTGGAAACCAGCATGGAGCGCCTGGCCGAGCGCCAGCGTCGCTTGCAGGAAGAGCGCGTGCTGCTCGCCGCCGACCCGGAAGACGCGGCGATCCTGGAGCTGAGCGAGCAACTCGCCGAAAGCGAAATGACCCTCGAAGAGCTGGAAGCCAGCGAAGAACAGCAAGTGGAGCGCCTGGAGCAATTGCGTCAGCAACTGCAACAGGCGACCCAGGCCCAGCAACAGGCCCAAGGCGATCTGCAGCGGCTCAACGGGCGCCTGGCGTCCCTCGAAGCCTTGCAGCAGGCCGCGTTGGACCCTGGCACCGGCACCGCCGAATGGCTGCGTGACCAGCACTTGGCCGAACGCCCGCGTCTGGCGGAGGGCTTGAAGGTCGAGGCCGGTTGGGAGTTGGCGGTGGAAACCGTGCTCGGCGCCGACCTGCAAGCGGTGCTGGTGGATGATTTTGCCGGCTTCGACCTGGCCGGTTTTGCCCAGGGCGATCTGCGCTTGCTCAGCCCCGCCGCCGATGGCGCGCGCGTGCCGGGCAGCCTGCTGGATAAAGTCGAGGCGGCGCTTGACCTGGCGCCGTGGCTGGGCCAGGTCAAACCGGTGGAATCCCTCGAGCAGGCGCTGGCCCAGCGCGGTCAACTGGGCGCCGGCGAAAGCCTGATCAGCCGCGACGGCTATTGGGTCGGCCGCCACTTCCTGCGGGTGCGCCGCGCCAGTGAGGCGGAAAGTGGCGTATTGGCCCGTGGCCAGGAAATCGTCAAGCTGATCGCCGAGCGTGAAGAGCGCGAAGCCACCCTGGAAAGCCTGGAAACCGAACTGCAGACCCTGCGCGCCACCCAGCGCCAGCAAGAGACCGGCCGCGAACACCTGCGCCGCCTGTTGCAGGACGAAGCGCGCCAGCAGGGCGAATTGAAAGCCCAGTTGTCGGCGAGCAAGGCCAAGGTCGAGCAACTGACCCTGCGCCGCACTCGCCTCGACGAAGAAGTGGCCGAGATGGGCGAGCAGCGCGCCCTCGAACACGAACAGATCGGCGAGGCGCGCCTGCAATTGCAGGAAGCCCTCGACAGCATGGCCGTCGACACCGAGCAGCGCGAATTGCTGCTGGCCCAGCGCGACAGCCTGCGCGAACGCCTCGACCGCGTCCGCCAGGAAGCGCGCCAGCACAAGGACCACGCCCACCAGTTGGCGGTGCGCCTCGGCTCCCTGCGCGCCCAGCACGATTCCACGCGCCAGGCCCTGGAGCGCCTGGAGATGCAGTCCGAGCGCCTGACCGAAAAGCGTGAGCAACTGAGCCTCAACCTGGAGGAGGGCGAAGCGCCCCTGGAAGAGTTGCGGCTCAAGCTCGAAGAACTGCTCGACAAGCGCATGACCGTCGACGAAGAACTCAAGACCGCGCAAATCGCCCTGGAAGACGCCGACCGCGAACTGCGCGACGCGGAAAAACGCCGCACCCAGGCCGAGCAGCAATCCCAACTGATTCGCGGCCAGCTCGAACAACAGCGCATGGAATGGCAGGCCCTGACCGTGCGGCGCAAAACCCTGCAGGACCAACTGCTCGAAGACGGCTACGACCTGCACGGCGTGCTCAACACCCTGACCGCCCAGGCCAACGAGAAAGACGCCGAAGAAGAACTTGAGCGGATTGCCGCGCGTATCCAGCGACTCGGTGCGATCAACCTCGCCGCCATCGACGAATACCAGCAACAGTCCGAGCGTAAACGTTATCTGGACGCCCAGGACGCCGATCTGGTGGAAGCCCTGGACACCCTGGAAAACGTGATCCGCAAGATCGACAAGGAAACCCGCAACCGCTTCAAAGATACCTTTGATCAGATTAACGGCGGTTTACAGGCGTTATTCCCAAAAGTTTTCGGTGGCGGCAGCGCTTACTTGGAACTGACGGGCGAAGATCTACTCGATACAGGGGTAACGATCATGGCGCGGCCTCCGGGCAAGAAGAACAGCACCATCCATTTGTTGTCCGGCGGCGAAAAAGCCCTGACCGCATTGGCCCTGGTGTTTGCCATCTTCAAGTTGAACCCGGCGCCGTTCTGCATGCTCGATGAAGTTGACGCGCCACTGGATGACGCTAACGTTGGACGTTACGCACGCCTGGTCAAAGAGATGTCCCAGACCGTGCAGTTCATCTATATCACCCACAACAAGATCGCCATGGAAATGGCGGATCAGTTGATGGGGGTGACGATGCACGAGCCGGGCTGTTCGCGATTGGTGGCGGTGGATGTCGAAGAGGCGATGGCGATGGTGGATTCCTGAGCCATGCCGGCAACGAAGATTATCAGCGCGATGTAGGGCGGTTTACCGGTCTGACGAAAGTGGCAAATTGGCATATTTGTTCAAGGCATTTTGACAGACGGTGTAAAGTTATCTTTGGTCGTGCTAGTTTAATGTCAATTTTTCGTATGCGTGGGCAAAACGTCAGTCAGAACATAGAGTTGGCGCCACGTTTTAAAGCGGTTTGCACGGTGCTAAACCCCTTATTTTTCAGCATTTTTTATTAGAGGCACGGGATTACATGGAAATCGGTCTGCGCGAGTGGCTGATCGTCATCGGCATTATTGTCATTGCCGGTATTCTTTTTGATGGCTGGCGCCGTATGCGCGGCGGCAAGGGCAAGCTCAAGTTCCGTCTGGACCGCAACCTGTCCAACTTGCCCGACGACGACGGCAGCGCCGAGCTGCTGGGGCCGCCCCGTGTGCTGGATACCCACAAGGAACCGCAACTGGACGAACATGACTTGCCGTCCATGAGCGCCCCTGTGCGCGAAGCCCGCGAGCCGTCTTCCAAACGTGGCAAACGTGGCAGTGCCGCCGCCGCCGAGCCGCATCAGGGCGACCTGAACCTGGGCGTGGACGACGGCCCGAGCTTCAGCAGCCGCGATGACGATTTCCCTGACGAGAGCCCGGCCAAGAGTGCGCCGCGCCAGTCGGTGAACGATCAGCCGGCCGCCGAAGAAGTCCTGGTGATCAGCGTGATCTGCCGCGACGCCGCTGGCTTCAAGGGCCCGGCACTGTTGCAGAACATCCTGGAAAGCGGCCTGCGCTTTGGCGAGATGGATATCTTCCACCGCCACGAAAGCATGGCCGGTAATGGCGAAGTGCTGTTCTCGATGGCCAACGCGGTCAAGCCGGGCACCTTCGACCTGGACGATATCGACCTGTTCAGCACCCCGGCGGTGAGCTTCTTCCTCGGCCTGCCGGGTCCGCGTCATCCGAAACAGGCTTTCGACGTGATGGTTGCCGCAGCACGCAAGCTGTCCCAGGAGCTCAACGGCGAACTGAAGGACGATCAGCGCAGCGTCCTGACCGCCCAGACCATCGAACACTACCGTCAGCGCATCGTCGAGTTCGAGCGTCGCGCCCTGACACAGAAACGCTGAGGTTTGGCCTCAAGCGTTGTCGATAGAATAAGCGCACCAACATTTGAGCAGCTTCGGCTGCTCTTTTGCTTTATGAGAGAACACCCATGACCGCCGCCCACACCCGCATCCTCGAATTGCGCGCTGAACTGGATCAGCACGACTACCGTTATTACGTCCTCGACGAGCCGAGCATCCCGGACGCCGAGTACGATCGCTTGTTCCAGGAACTCAAGGCCCTGGAGGCCGAGCATCCGGAGCTGGTCACGCGTGATTCGCCGACGCAGCGGGTCGGCGGTGCGGCGTTGTCGGCGTTCACTCAGGTCAAGCATGAGATTCCGATGCTCAGCCTGGGCAACGCCTTCGATGAAACCACCATGCTCGAGTTCGATCGCCGGGTGACCGAAGGCCTCGACCTGCCGACCGGCGACCTGTTTGGCGGCGGTGCTGCGGTGGAATACAGCTGCGAGCCGAAGTTGGATGGCCTGGCGGTCAGCCTGCTGTATCTGAACGGCGAACTGGTGCGCGGCGCCACCCGGGGCGACGGCACCACCGGCGAAGACATCAGCGTGAATGTGCGTACCGTGCGCAATATCCCGTTGAAGCTGCACGGCAGCGGCTGGCCGGCGACCCTGGAAGTGCGCGGCGAGGTGTTCATGTCCAAGGCCGGTTTCGAGCGCCTGAACGCCTCGCAACTGGAAGTCGGCGGCAAGACCTTCGCCAACCCGCGCAACGCCGCCGCCGGCAGTCTGCGCCAGCTGGATTCGAAAATCACCGCCAGCCGCCCGCTGGAGTTCTGCTGCTACGGCATTGGCCAGGTGACGGCGGATATCAGCGACACCCACATCGGCAATTTGCAGCAGCTGCAGAAGTGGGGCATGCCGATCAGCCATGAGCTGAAACTGGCCAAGGGCATCCAGGAATGCCTGGACTACTACCGCGATATCGGCGAGCGGCGTAGCAACCTGCCCTATGAAATCGACGGCGTGGTGTTCAAGGTCAACAGCATTGCCTCCCAGCGCGAACTGGGTTTCCGCGCTCGTGAGCCGCGGTGGGCGATCGCGCACAAATTCCCGGCCATGGAAGAGCTGACCGAGCTGCTCGACGTGGAATTCCAGGTCGGCCGCACCGGCGCCGTCACCCCGGTGGCGCGTCTGAAACCGGTCAAGGTCGCGGGTGTGACCGTGTCCAACGCCACCCTGCACAACATGGATGAAGTGGCGCGCCTGGGCCTGATGATCGGCGACACTGTGATCATCCGCCGCGCCGGGGACGTGATCCCGCAGGTCGTCTCGGTGGTCACCGAGCGCCGCCCGGCACACGCCCGCGCGGTGCATATCCCGGAAAGCTGCCCGGTGTGCGGCTCCCACGTCGAGCGCACGCAACTGGTCAAGCGCAGCAAGGGCAAGGAAACCGTCAGCGAAGGCGCGGTGTACCGCTGCGTCGGTCGCCTGGCCTGCGGGGCGCAGCTCAAGCAGGCGATCATCCATTTCGTCTCGCGCCGGGCGATGGACATCGACGGCCTGGGCGACAAGACCATCGAGCAATTGGTCGACGAAAAACTCATCGCCTCGCCGGCGGATCTGTACATGCTCAAGTACGAACAGATCATCGACCTGGAAGGCTTCGCCGAGGTCTCCAGCAAGAAGCTGATCAGCGCCATCGAACACAGCAAGACGCCGACCCTGGCACGTTTCATCTACGCCCTGGGCATTCCCGACGTGGGCGAGGAGACCGCCAAGGTGCTGGCGCGCTCCCTGGCGTCCCTGGAGCGCGTGCAGCGCGCTTTGCCGGAAGTGCTGACGTACCTGCCGGACGTGGGCCTGGAAGTGGCGCACGAGATCCACAGCTTCTTTGAAGACCGCCACAACCAGGACGTGATCGGCGCGCTGTTGGCGCCGGACAAGTGCGGCCTGCAACTGCAGGACCAAGGCGACCTGAGCGCGGAGTTCGCCGCCAGCACCACCCTCGGCGGTTTGCTCGACAAACTCAACGTGCCCAGCGTCGGCCCCGGCGCCGCGCAGAAACTGGCGGACAAGTTCGGCTCCCTCGAAGGCGTGATCAAGGCCGACTGGCTCGATATGCGCCAGGCGCTGCCCGAGAAGCAGGCCAAGGCCGTGCGCGAGTTCTTCGATAACCCCGACCACGCCCAGCGTGCCCTGGCCATCGAGCAGCAACTCGAGGAATTCGGCATGCACTGGCAGAGCGCGAAAAAAGTGATCGAAGGTTTGCCGGAGGCGGGGCACACCTGGGTGCTGACCGGCTCGCTGGAGCGGATGAGCCGCGACGTGGCCAAGGACAAGCTCGAAAGCCTCGGCGCCAAGGTGGCCGGTTCGGTGTCGGCGAAAACCTATTGCGTGGTGGCCGGGCCGGGTGCCGGTTCGAAGTTGGCCAAGGCCAGCGAACTGGGCCTGAAGGTTCTGGACGAAGACGCCTTCGTGGACTTTCTGGCTCGGCACAATATCACTGTCTGACAACTTCTTGTGGCGCGGGCGCTTGCTCCCGCTGGGCTGCGAAGCGGCCCTTCGAAGAAAGTGGAACGATCCCGGGCGCGAAATGATCTAGTCTTCGTCACCCCGGGAGAGATCGCCATGTACCGCTTCTTCGAGCAACTCAGTTCGCGCATCGCCGCACCGTTCACGGCGGAATCCTCGCGCAACAGCAAGGTCTGGCAGTGCCGGTGTGGCCAGTCGCTGTTCTTTCGCAACAGCCAATGCCTGGCCTGCTCGGCGCTGCTCGGCTACCCACCGCAACAAAGCCGCCTGTCTTCATTGCACGCGGGCCCGGTCGCCGACACTTGGCTGCTGGACGACAACCCCGACGCCGGCGCTTTCCGCCGCTGCGCCAACCTCGACAGCCCGGCCGCCTGCAACTGGCTGATTCCCGCCCACAGCACCGCCGCGCTGTGCGTGGCGTGCAGCCTGAATCGCACCATTCCCGACCTGTCGATCGCAGAAAACCCCGAGCGCTGGGGCAAGGTCGAGACCGCCAAGCGCCGGCTGGTGGCGCAACTGATCAGCCTGGGTTTGCAGGTCGTGCCCAAAAGCGTCGACGAAGACAACGGCCTGGCCTTCGACTTCGTTGGCATCGACCTGGAAGGCAATGCGCCGACCACCGGCCATGCCAACGGCCTGATCACCCTCGACATCAAGGAAGCCGACGACGCCCACCGCGAAAAAATCCGCGTGCAGATGCGCGAGCCGTACCGCACCTTGCTCGGCCACTTTCGCCATGAAGTCGGCCATTACTATTGGGATCGGCTGATCGCCAACAGCCACTGGCTTCCAGCGTTTCGCCACCTGTTCGGCGACGAACGCGCCAGTTACGCCGACGCCCTCGACCAGCACTACCAGAACGGCCCGCGCGCGGATTGGCACCACACCTGCGTCAGCGCCTACGCCACCATGCACCCCTGGGAAGACTGGGCCGAAACCTGGGCGCATTATCTGCACATGATGGACGCCGTCGACACCGCCCTGGGCTTCGGCATGAGCGCCCGCGAAATGGACCTGGATTACCAGCCGTTCCCCCGCACCACCCTCTACGACCCCGAACACCCCGGCGGCGCGGCGTTCCTGTCATTCGTCAACGCCTGGATCGAACTGGCCGGCATGCTCAACGAACTGTCCCGCGCCATGGGCCAGCCGGATTTCTACCCCTTCGTACTGCCACCGGCAGTGATCGCCAAGCTGCACTTCATTCACCTGGTCATCCAGGAAGAGGGCGGCAGGGCGGATGAGGCCCTGCAGGCACAGGCATGAAGGAGAGATCCGGGCGGTTAGGGCAAGTGCTTGAACCTCTTCATTTTTTAATCCCGCACTAACGGTTGTAACTTCCGATCAGATCGGTACAATGGCGCGGCTTGCCGAGAGGCCAGCGTCGTTATGGTGACCCCATCGGTCCCCCCGCAACGATTACCCGTGAACCTGGTCAGAGCCGGAAGGCAGCAGCCACAGCGGGAACATTGTGTGCCGGGGTGTGGCTGGTGGGGTTGCCTCCATAACGCTCCTCCTTGCCGTACCTCTTCTGTTTCACATCCTTCCAGCTTCTTTTCAGTCATCTGCCGTTGTTTTACTGCGCAGCGTATGACGGCTATTTCACACCGTTAAAAAGCCCTGCTGGACAACCTCAAACCACCTTGTTAGTTTCCGCCGGCCACTTGTTTCATAGTATGACAATGGTGCTGATTTGATATTGAAGTGCTATCACTTCTTTAACTAACAAGGATGTCTGTGATGAAAAGCCTGCAAGGGTTACCCCGTCTTATCAGTGCTTCAGTTGGCGCGCCCGGTAAAGCCCGTAACTTGCCCGCCGATGTTCAGTGCATTCAGTATTTATTCAATTTGATCATCCCCAAGATGGGGTTTCCGTTGGCTGAAAACGGCAAGTGCGACGGCCAATTGGTGCAGTGCATCAGCCAGTATCAGTTCCGCCATCTCAAGTACGCCCATCCCGATGGCGTGATCGACCCCACCGGCCGCACGTTCAACAGCCTGATCGAGGAAGCGGTGAAGGTGCCGGTGAAGGCCTTCCCGACGATGCGTATCCCGAGCTTTCTCAATGTGTTCGGCAACAACAGCGGCGATGCGGTACAGGCCACGGTCAATGTGTACCTGGACCGCATGCGCGCGATGGTCGAGGCCGAGCGGCGCAATCGGCAGTTGATACTTCAGGCCACGTGCGACGGGGGCATTACCCTGAGCGATAGCGACTTCCAGAACGCCGCTACGCAGCTGGGCAATGGTATTTCCGTCAATATCATCAGGGCCTTTGCCACCGTGGAATCGGGTGGGCGTTCCGGGTTCGGCCCGGCCAAGTTGCCGGTGATCGCCTTTGAGGGGCACCAGTTTCGCAAGTACACCAAGCGTATCTACGACCAGGCGCACCCGTTGCTGTCGTACCCCTACGTCAGAAAGGCCGGGCCGCAGTGGCAGGTCAATAACAAGGATCAGATCAAGGCCTGGGAAACCATGGCCACCGCATTTGCGCTGAATCAGGAAGCTGCCTTGATGTCGGCGTCATGGGGCATGTTTCAGATCATGGGGTTCAATTTCGCGGCATGCGGTTACACAAGCGTATTTGAGTTCGTTGCCGCATTAAAAGTTAATGCCAGTAATCAACTAAAGGCTTTCCTCGCCTTGTGCAGCCACAGCCCGGCATTGATGAAAGCCATGAAAGCCAAAGACTTTACTGCCATGGCCCGTAACTATAACGGCGAGGACTACGGCAACTATGACGACCTCATGAAAAAAGCCTACGACGCACTTGAGAGGAAAAAATAAGATGATCCGTTATCTCGCGATGGGTGTGTTGTCGTGGTGTGCCGTGGCGCCGGTATTCGCCGGTTCCGCTGTGTTGCATTCGGGCAAGTACGAAGGGTTGATGCTGGCGGTGACGCCCGAGCATCAGGTCGAAGGTTTCTACGCCGAAGAACTGGGCGAGGGCGTGACCCGTGGTTGTGCGTTCTACCTGCAAGGCCAGCCCGACGCGTTGACCACCTGGCTTGACGATGCCTACCCCGGCAGCGTGGCGCCTTCGTCCGACGGCGTGACCCTGACCGTCGAACAGGGTCGTCAGCATCCCGGTTGCATCAGTGTGTTGATGCCGGAAATCGCCACCGGCCTGGACCTGAGCCAGACTGCCAACAAGCCATGGATCGGCCTGGTGACCGTGTCCGCCGACAAGGCCTACTTGCTGAAGACCCCGGGCGCCAAGGCGGCCAAGCGTGCGTATATCGTCAAAGGGGATGTGGTCGGCGTGCTGGCGTTCAAGGACGGCTGGGCCCAGGTCGAGTTCGTCAATGCTCAGGATCGGTCGTTCATCGGCTGGATCAGCCAGGATCAGTACGCGCGATTGGCTGCCCCGAAAAGCTGATGTTCGCTCAGGGTTGGCCGAAGGTTTCGCGCAGCAGCCCGGCGAATGCATCCCGGGCCAGATGTCGCTGGGTGTCTTTGTGCCAGAACAGCAGGTTATCCACGGCCGCCAGTTCTTCGAACCGGTATGACGCCAGCTGATTGGCCTGCTCATAGCGCGCCAGAATGCCCTCCGGCGCCAGCGCCACGCCGATCCCCGCGCTGACGCAGCCGATGATCGTGCCCCAACTGGCATAGCTGGCGATGGTCGGCTTGAAGTCATGGGGCTTGACCCAGTTTTCCAAGGCGGCGCGATAAGGGCAGCCGGGCGGCCAGACGAGCAGGGTACGCCCTGCCAGGTCCTCGGCACGCTTGATCGGTGCGCTGCAGGCGCTGGCGATCAGCACCAGGCGTTCGCTGTAGACCACGCTGTGTTCGAGCTTGGAGCGTTTGTTGCCGGCGGCCACCAGCGCCACGTCCAGGCGGTGGTGTTGCAGGTCGTCGAGCAGTTGGCCCCAGGCGCCGGTCACCAGTTCAAGGCTGACGTCGGGGTAGCGTCGATGGTATTCCGCCAGCAGCGGTGGCAGGCGGCCGCTGGCGCTGGACTCTACCGCGCCGATCCGCAAGGTGCCCCGCGGGATAGCGTTGGCGTCCACCGCGCGTTTGGATTCGTCCACCAGGGCCAGGATGCGCTCGCAGTAATCGAGGAAGATTTCACCGGCGGCGCTGATCGCCAGCCCGCGTCCGGCACGGATGAACAGCGGCGTGCCCAATTCGCTTTCCAGCTGTTTGATGCGCGTGGTGATGTTCGACGGCACGCAATGCAATTGCGCCGCGGCCTGAGCCACGCTGCCGGTTTGCGCCACGGCTCGCACCATCTTCAGTTGGGCCATTTCCATTGCTCAGTTCCACTGATTTCAGAAGTCAGAAACGCTTAATTGTCCTACGACGTGACCCGGCCAAGACTGGCGGCATTCCTTCTCTGTTTCTGGATGCCGTTGATGAATTCCCCGTCACGCCTAAAGCTTATGCTAGTCATCGCCAGCGTGATCCTCTGCTGGGCCTATTCGCCGATTGGCGTACACATGGGGCTGCGCAGCTACAGTCCGGGTCAACTGGCGTTGCTGCGATTTTTGATTGCCTCGGTGTTTATGGGCGGCGTCGCGTTGGTGCTGGATATCGGTCGGCCGCGCCTGCGAGATGTGCCGTGGTTGCTGGTGCTGGGTTTTTTCGGGGTGTTCCTGCATCACACTTGCCTCAACTATGGGCAGCAATGGGTCACGGCGGCGGCGTCCAGTGTATTGGCGCAGTCGGCGCCGCTGTTCAGTGTGCTGATCGCGTTTTTTTGCTTGAGGGAGCGGGTCAGTGTCTGGCGCTGGAGCTGTGTGTTGCTGGGGTTGCTTGGCGTGCTGGTGGTGATCTGGGGTGAGCAGGGCGTGGGCGACATCGACCCGCGTGGCCTGTTGATCCTGCTGGCGGCGGTGTCATGGAGCGTGTATTTCGCCATCCAGAAACACTGTGCCCACCGCTACAGCCCGCTGACCCTGGCGTGCTACATGGTGTGGTCGGGCACCTTGATGCTCTGCGTGAACCTGCCAGGCCTGCCCGCCGCCGTGGCGCAGGCGCCCTGGCCGGAAAACCTGGCGGTGCTGGTGCTGGGCATTTTCCCCAGTGCCTTGGCGTACCTGGCCTGGGCTTATGTGTTGAAGCATGTCGAGGTCAGCCGTGCATCGGTGGCGATGTACTTGATTCCGCCGGTGGCCATGGCGATGGCGGCGATACTGCTGGGCGAGCACGTCGCCGGGCAGGTGATGCTCGGCGCGATGATCGTGCTCGCCAGTGTGGCGGCCATCAGCCTGGAAGGCCGTTGGCGGCGCGGCTCAGTTGCTCATGCAGAACGCGCGCAACCGATGACCGTCGAGGTCCTGGGCGACAAAGGTGTAGCCAAAGTCCAGGACGGTCGGTGACTGGATGATCGTGGCGCCCCGCGCCAGCCATTGGGCATGCAGGGCATCCACGGCGGCGTTGTCGGGCAGGGGGAAACCCAATTCGCCGCCACCGCCCGTGACCTGGGTGGCCGGCTCTACGCTGTGGCGCGACCACAGGCCGAGCTTGACGCCATTATCGAGAATGAACAGGGCGAAGGTCGGGTTCAATTCAACCGGTGGCTTGTCCAGCAGGCGGCTGTAGAAGTTGGCGCTGGTGGCGGGGCTGTCGACATACAGCAGGAAGTATTGGGCGACGGCGTTCATGGAGGCTCCTTGAGGACGGGGTGGTTGAGCCCAGTCTAAAAGGCGGCGCTGTCAGTTCTTGTCAGGAGCGTGCAGGGGCACGGCGTTTTCGCCGGTGTACAGCTGGATGATGTCGTCGATTTCGCCTGACATCTTCATCCGCAGCAGGGTGCGCAGGATTTGTTGCACCGGCAGGTCCGGGTCGTTGCGCACGGCGCAGCCCAGGCTTTGCTCCTCGATGACGGCGACTTTGTGCAGTCGCTGTTCCATCGGCAGGTGCTGGTTGAAGCGGTCGACGATCCATTCATTGCTCACCGCATACTTGAAGCGCCCGGCCACCAGTTTGTGCAGCACTTGTTCTTCGCTGCGGGCGTCGTCGCGCCTCAGTTGGCCTTTGGCGAACAATGGGTCGAGCGTGGGGTAGCGGTAATTGAGCACCGTTCCGATCGACTGCGGCGCCAGCCGGGCCAATTGCACCGGCTGGTTGCGGACGCTGACCAATACGTTGCGCTGGACCAGCAACGGCAGGCTCCAGAGGTAGTCGCCAGACAGGTTGTCGAGCCAGGCCTGGGCGACATAACAGCGCACATCGATGTCGCCATGGGCCATGGCTGCGGCAATGCGTGCCCGCGCCAGTACGTGGAACTCGGCCGGGCGGCCGACCTGGGTGGCCAGGCTCGACATCAGGTCATACAAAATACCCTGGGTGGGCTGGCCGTCCTCCACTTGCACCATAGGCATCGCCCAACTGTCGGAAACCGAGAAACGCAACGGCGCGGGCGCCGCAAGGCTGGCGGTGGTGAGCATCCATAAGGCGCCCAGGACTACGCGCATACACTCTCCGGGTTCAGGCCTTTTCGGGGCCGCTCAGGCAATCTTAGGCAGATAAGGCAAGCGTGCCGGATGCAATTTCCCCCTTGCTCCGCTAGCATTACCGGCTTCCGCTTCTCAGTTGCGACGGTTTTCGATGAGTTATCAGGTTCTTGCACGTAAATGGCGCCCGCGCTCGTTCCGCGAAATGGTCGGCCAGACCCATGTGCTCAAGGCTCTGATCAATGCCTTGGACAGCCAACGGCTGCACCACGCCTACCTGTTTACCGGTACTCGCGGTGTCGGCAAGACTACCATTGCCCGAATCATTGCCAAGTGCCTGAACTGTGAGACGGGCATCACCTCGACGCCCTGCGGTACCTGCTCGGTATGCCGCGAGATCGACGAAGGGCGTTTCGTCGACCTGATCGAGATCGACGCCGCGAGCCGCACCAAGGTTGAAGATACCCGCGAGCTGCTCGATAACGTGCAGTACGCGCCGAGCCGTGGCCGCTTCAAGGTCTACCTGATCGACGAAGTCCACATGCTTTCCAGTCATTCATTCAACGCATTGTTGAAAACCCTGGAAGAGCCGCCGCCCTACGTCAAATTCATCCTGGCGACCACCGACCCGCAGAAACTCCCTGCAACGATTTTGTCGCGGTGCCTGCAGTTCTCCCTGAAAAACATGACCCCGGAGCGCGTGGTCGAGCACTTGACCCACGTGCTGGGTGTCGAAAACGTACCGTTCGAAGACGACGCGCTGTGGCTGCTCGGCCGTGCCGCCGATGGTTCGATGCGTGACGCCATGAGCCTCACCGACCAGGCCATTGCCTTTGGTGAAGGCAAGGTCATGGCCGCCGATGTGCGTGCCATGCTCGGCACCCTCGACCACGGCCAGGTGTTCGACGTGCTGCACGCGCTGATCGAAGGTGACGCCAAGGCGTTGCTCGAAGCCGTGCGCCACTTGTCGGAACAAGGCCCGGACTGGAACGGTGTGCTCTCGGAAATCCTCAACGTGCTGCACCGCGTCGCCATCGCCCAGGCCCTGCCCGAAGGCGTCGACAACGGCCACGGCGACCGCGACCGCGTGTTGGCCCTGGCCCAGGCGTTGCCCGCCGAAGACGTGCAGTTCTACTACCAGATGGGCCTGATCGGTCGCCGCGACTTGCCCCTCGCACCAGACCCGCGTGGCGGCTTCGAAATGGTCCTGCTGCGCATGCTGGCCTTCCGCCCCGCCGACGCGACGGACGCGCCGAGACAGCCGCTAAAGCCAGTGGGGATCAGCCAGGCCACAGTTGATTCCGCCAAATCAGTGGCTGGCGCGGCGGTGGTCGCGCCAGCGGTTGCTGCGCCTGCGCCGGTTGCGCCGGTGCCTGAGCCGGTGATCGCGCCGGTGCCGGTCGTCGAGCCCGAACCGGCCCCGGTGGTCGACCTGCCCTGGAATGCCCCGGCAGAGGCTGAACCCGAGGTCGAGCTGCAGCCCGCCGTGGAGCCCGTGCTGGAAACCGCCGGCGAGCAGCCCGAGCTGACGCCGATGCCTACGCCAATGCCGGACAGCGTGGTACCGGATGCGCCGGAATGGGTCAGTGCGCCCGTCCCCGAGCCGACCGTCGCCCAGGTGGACGCCGCAACGCCCGGCATCGACCTGGACGACGAACCGCCGCTGGACGAAGACTACATCGAGCCGGACATCGATTCGGCCTACAGCTACCTCGACGAACTGGCCAGCGAACACACCGCCGAGCCGGCCCCCGAGCCCGAAGCGGAACCCGCTGCCGCGCCGGCCACCGGCCTGGCCCTGCAATGGCTGGAGCTGTTCCCGAAACTGCCGATTTCCGGCATGACCGGCAGCATCGCCGCCAACTGCACCCTGATCGCCATCGAGGGCGACCACTGGTTGCTGCACCTGGACCCGGCCCACAGCGCCTTGTTCAACGCGACCCAGCAGCGCCGGCTCAACGATGCCCTCAACCAGTATCATGAGCGCACGCTGAGCATCACCATCGAGTTGATCAAGCCCGAGCAGGAAACCCCGGCCCAGGCCGCGACCCGCCGACGCCTCAATCGCCAGCGCGAGGCCGAGGAGTCGATCCACGGTGACCCGCTCATCCAACAATTGATGCAACAGTTCGGCGCGGTCGTCCGTCACGATACTATTGAACCTGTCGAAGCCCCGGTGCCCCAGGCGTCATGACACCGGGCTACTTATTGATCCACGTACTTTTGAGGTGATTCCCATGATGAAAGGTGGCATGGCCGGCCTGATGAAGCAGGCACAGCAGATGCAGGAAAAGATGGCCAAGATGCAGGAAGAGCTGGCCAACGCCGAAGTCACCGGTAAAGCCGGTGGCGATATGGTCAGCGTGGTGATGACCGGTCGTCACGACATCAAGCGCGTGAGCATCGACCCGAGCCTGCTCGAAGGCGTCAGCGATGACGACCGTGAAGTGCTGGAAGATCTGTTCGCCGCGGCCGTCAATGACGCTGTGCGCAAGATCGAAGCCAACAGCCAGGACAAAATGTCCGGCGTGACCGCTGGCATGCAACTGCCACCGGGCATGAAACTGCCGTTCTGATCGGCCAGCCTTAGCTAGACTGGAATGCCAGGCATCGCGCCTGGCATTTTTTTTGGCTGTTTTCCCCTGCGTAGCGGCTACGCAAGGGTAACTTTGTCGAACCTCGGTGCCTTGGCCAGTGTCTGCACTTGATGCCATTGAATTCGACCCTCGATAACGGAGCCCCCCCGATGCCTCAAGAACCGATGCTTAACCAGCGCATTGTCCTGGTCTCGCGCCCTCACGGCGCGCCAACTGCGGAAAACTTCCGCCTCGAACGTGTGACCCTGCCGGAACTGGCAGACGGCCAAGTCCTGTTGAAGACGCTGTACCTGTCCCTCGACCCCTACATGCGCGGGCGCATGAGTGATGCACCGTCCTACGCCGCTCCGGTGGAAATCGACGAAGTGATGACGGGTGGTGCTGTCAGCCGTATCGAGCAGTCGCGCAACCCGAAATTCGAAGCGGGCGACCTGGTGGTCGGCTCCACCGGCTGGCAAAGCCACAGCATTAGCGACGGTCGCAACCTGATGCCGGTGCCCAACGGTCTGGCCAGCCCGTCGATGGCATTGGGCGTGCTGGGCATGCCGGGTATGACCGCCTACATGGGCCTGATGGACATCGGCCAGCCCAAGGCCGGGGAAACCCTGGTGGTGGCGGCCGCGTCCGGTGCGGTGGGCTCGGTGGTGGGCCAGGTGGCCAAGCTCAAGGGCCTGCGCGTGGTGGGTGTCGCGGGCGGGGCCGACAAGTGCCGTTACGTGGTGGATGAGCTGGGCTTTGATGCCTGCATCGACCACAAAAGCCAGAACTTCGCCGATGAATTGGCCCTCGCCTGTTTCAAGGGCGTGGATATTTACTTTGAAAACGTCGGCGGCAAGGTGTTCGATGCCGTGCTGCCGCTGCTCAACCCCAAGGCGCGGATCCCGCTATGCGGGCTGATCGCCGGCTATAACGCCCATGAAGCGCCCAGCGGCCCTGATCGACTGCCGGCGCTGCAACGCACCTTGCTGACCAAGCGCGTGCGTATCCAGGGCTTTATCGTGTTCGATGACTACGGCGATCGCCAGCCGGAATTCCTCAGCGCCATGGCGCCGTGGGTACGCGACGGCAAGATCAAGTTCCGCGAAGACATGGTCGACGGCCTGGAACACGCACCTCAAGCCTTTATCGGTTTGCTCGAAGGACGCAACTTCGGCAAGTTGGTGGTGCGCGTCGCGCAGGATTGAGCATTTGACGCTAATCCGGGGCGCGGGTATAAACCGCGTCTCGTTGTTTTGTCGGACCCTTCGCCCATGAGCTTCAGCCCCCTGATTCGCCAACTGATCGACGCCCTGCGCACTTTGCCCGGTGTCGGCCAGAAAACCGCCCAGCGCATGGCGCTGCAACTGCTGGAGCGTGATCGCAGCGGCGGCAGCCGGTTGGCCCAGGCCTTGAGCCAGGCCATGGAGGGCGTTGGTCACTGTCGCCAGTGCCGCACCCTCACCGAGGAAGAACTCTGCCCGCAATGCGCCGACCCGCGTCGCGATGACACGCTGTTATGCGTGGTGGAAGGGCCGATGGACGTGTACGCGGTGGAACAGACCGGTTATCGCGGGCGCTATTTCGTGCTCAAAGGCCATCTGTCGCCGTTGGACGGCCTGGGCCCGGAAGCCATCGGCATTCCGCAATTGGTGGCGCGGATCGAAGCGCAGGGCACGTTTACTGAAGTGATCCTGGCCACCAACCCGACCGTGGAGGGTGAAGCGACCGCGCATTACATCGCCCAACTGCTGAGCAACAAAGGCCTGGTCACCTCGCGGATCGCCCACGGTGTGCCGCTGGGTGGCGAGCTGGAGTTGGTGGACGGCGGCACCCTGGCGCATTCATTTGCCGGTCGCAAACCCATCGCGCTTTAAGCCACGCGGCAGGTCAAGGTGTGGGAGGGGGCTTGCTCCCACATGGGTTGTGTGGTGTCGGTGATAATCCTCAACGCTCGCTCAGCGCAAATTGCGTCAGGCAAAACGTCGGAATCCCCATATCTTCCAGGCGTTGCGTGCCACCCAGTTCCGGCAGGTCGATAATCGCCGCCGCTTCGAACACCTTCGCGCCCATGCGCCGCACCAGGTTCGCTGCGGCGATCAGCGTGCCGCCAGTGGCGATCAGGTCATCGAAGATCAGCACCGAGTCGCCTTCACACAGGCTGTCGGCATGCACTTCGAGGAAGGCTTCGCCGTATTCGGTCTGGTAACCCTCGGCCAACACGTCGGCCGGCAGCTTGCCCTGTTTGCGGAACAGGATCAGCGGTTTGTTCAATTGGTAGGCGATGATCGAGCCGATCAGGAAACCCCGGGCATCCATCGCACCGATATGGCTGAAATCGGCTTCGACGTAGCGGTGGACGAAGGTGTCGGCCACCAGGCGCAGGGCCTTGGGCGACTGGAACAGCGGCGTGATGTCACGAAAGATCACCCCAGGCTTGGGGAAGTCGATGACAGGGCGGATCAGGGATTTGATGTCGAACGAATCGAAGGTCATCGTCGCAGAGTCCAGGGGCGGAAAACGGACTCGAAGTATACCTTGCGGCCTGGCCGATTGGCGCGGCCGCAAGTGTCTGGATCAGCCCTCCAGGGAGCCGCCCGCCAACGCACACAGCTGGATCGGGTCGAGGATGTGCACTTCCTTGCCTTCGGCGGCAAGCAGTTCGTTCTGCTGGAAACGGGTAAATACCCGGGACACGGTTTCCACCGCCAGGCCCAGGTAATTGCCGATTTCATTGCGCGACATGCTCAGGCGGAACTGGTTGGCCGAGAAACCACGGGCACGGAACCGCGCTGACAGGTTGACCAGGAAGGTGGCGATGCGCTCGTCGGCGGTTTTCTTCGACAACAGCAGCATCATTTGCTGGTCGTCCCGGATCTCGCGGCTCATGACACGCATCAGTTGGCGGCGCAGTTGCGGCAGTTGCAGGGCCAGTTCGTCCAGGCGTTCGAAAGGAATTTCGCACACCGATGTGGTCTCCAGTGCCTGAGCCGACACCGGATGAATCTCGGTGTCCATCCCCGACAACCCGACCAGCTCGCTCGGCAGGTGGAAGCCGGTGATCTGCTCTTCGCCACTGTCGCTCAGGCTGAAGGTCTTCAATGCACCCGAACGTACTGCATAGACAGAATCGAACTTGTCGCCCTGGCGATATAGAAACTCGCCTTTTTTCAGTGGGCGTCCACGTTTAACGATTTCGTCCAGCGCATCCATGTCTTCCAGATTCAATGAAAGTGGTAAGCAGAGGGGGGCCAGGCTGCAATCCTTGCAATGGGCCTGGCTGTTAGCGCGCAGCTTAACGGGCTCGGACATTTCTTAAATCCTTGTGGGAAAACACACATAAGACATAAGGGTAACGCACTGTGGGTAGAAGAGGCCAGCATGGACGAAAAACCGATGCCGGGATAAAGATTATTGTATCGATGCCGATACAAGTCAGTGTCCCTTAGAGCCTGGAGGCTCACATCATGCTTTCCATCGGTGAAAACTCTGCTGCCAAGCTGCCGATTCCGGCGGTTCGCGAGCCCAAGGACCTGGTGGCGGAGGCTAAAGAAGCCAAGGCAGCCAAAGCACTTGAGGACGCCACGTCGGCGCCGCTGCGTCCGGCCAAGGCGGTCGAGGGCGTGACCGTGACTATTTCCGGAGCGGCATTGAAGGCTGCGGGTACCGCGAAGAAAGCCAACAGCGATATCGAAGAGAGTGGCCTGCCGGATAACATTCAGCAGACGCTGAAAATGATCCGTCAGATCAAGGAGCAGATCGCCAAGAAACAGGCCGAGCTGGCCGCAGTGATGGCGGACACGAGCCTGACGCCTGACCAGGCGCGGGTCAAGGCCAGCAACCTGCAAGCCTCACTCAGCGCACTGCAGGCGAGCCTGGTGACCGCGCAAGCCTCGCTGGCCAAAGCCATGAAAGGCCTGAGCGGCGAAGACGCCATGAAGGCGGCCTCCCTGGCGATGGCATAGAACCTTCAGATCACCCGCGAAAAGCGCTGCCGGTTCTGATGTTCCAGGTAGGCATCGAACACCATGCACACCGAGCGCACCAGCAGCCGCCCGGCCGGTAGAACGCGAATGCCTTGTGCGTCCAGTTCGATCAGGCCGTCGTCGGCCATCGTTTCGAGTTGCGGCCAGATCTCGTCGAAGTAGCCGCGAAAATCGATATTGAACGCCTGTTCGATCTGCTCGAATGTCAGGCTGAAATTACAGATCAATTGCTGAATCACTTCCCGCCGCAACCGATCGTCCGTGGTGCAGACCAGGCCGCGGTTGGTCGCCAGTTGCGCGTCGGCCAGGGCGTTCTGGTAGCTATTGAGGTCGCTGGTGTTCTGGCAATACAGATCGCCGATCTGGCTGATGGCCGACACCCCGAGCCCGATCAGGTCGCAATGGCCGTGGGTGGTGTAGCCCTGGAAGTTGCGTTGCAGGGTGCCTTCTTCCTGGGCAATGGCCAATTCGTCGTCCGGTAGCGCGAAGTGGTCCATGCCGATGTAGCGGTAGCCGGCGTCGGTCAACTGTTCGATGGTGGTTTGCAGCATCTGCAGTTTTGCCGCCGGGGACGGCAGGTCATCGGCGTTGATCCGCCGCTGAGGCATGAAGCGTTCCGGCAAGTGCGCGTAGTTGAACACCGACAGGCGATCCGGTTGCAACTTGATCACTTCTTCCACGGTGCGCGCGAAGTTGATCGGGGTTTGTTTGGGCAGGCCGTAGATCAGGTCGATATTGATCGAGCGGTACTGCAAGGTGCGCGCGGCATCGATCACGGCGCGGGTTTCTTCCAGGCTTTGCAGGCGATTGACCGCCCGTTGCACTTCCGGGTCGAGGTCTTGCAGGCCGATACTGACGCGGTTGAAGCCCAGCTCGCGCAGCAGGCCCATGGTTGCCCAGTCGGCTTCGCGCGGGTCGATCTCGATGCTGTAGTCGCCGGAATCGTCATCGAGCAGGTTGAAATGCTTGCGCAGGCAGGCCATCACCTGGCGCAGTTCGTCATGGCTGAGAAAAGTCGGGGTGCCGCCGCCGAAATGCAGTTGCTCCACGGTCTGTTTCGGATCGAGGTGGCAGGCGATCAGTTGGATCTCTTGTTCCAGGCGCTGCAGGTAGGGCTGGGCGCGGCCGCGGTCCTTGGTGATGACTTTGTTGCATGCGCAGTAGTAGCAGATGTTGGCGCAGAACGGCACGTGCACATACAGCGACAACGGGCGTGCAGCCTTGCGGCTGTCGCGCAGGGCGTGGAGCAGGTCGAAGGAGCCGACCTGGCTGTCGAATTGCACTGCGGTGGGGTAGGACGTGTAGCGTGGCCCCGCCAAATCGTAGCGATGAATCAGGTTGCTGTCCCAACGAATGGCGTCGAGCATGCGGGCGTTCCCCCGGATAGACTAGTCGGCCGAGTCTAGGGGCGTGGCGGATATGGCATCTTGATTTGCGTCAACGGGGAGCGGCGCTATGCCACATGGCCTTTTAGTGGCCCATTAGCCAGTGCTGATGGGGGCCGGGCAAGGTCCAGATACCGAACAGAATCACCAGCACGCCGCCGGCGGTACGCACACTGCGTTTGCGCAACAATGCCGTGACGCGTTCGGCGGCCAGCCCGGTCGCCAGCAGCACTGGCCAGGTACCCAGGCCGAACGCCAGCATCAGCACCGCACTGTCCAGCGCATTGCCTTGGCTGGCGGCCCACAGCAGGGTGCTGTAGACCAACCCGCACGGCAACCAGCCCCACAGCGCGCCCAACAGCAGGGCGCGGGGCAGGCTGGACACCGGCAGCAAACGGTTGGCAACCGGCTGGATGTGCCGCCACAGGCCGCGACCGAGGCTTTCGATGCGGGTGAGGCCGCTCCACCAGCCGGCCAGGTACAGGCCCATGCTGATCAGCAGCAGGCCGGCCAGCACGCGCATGAACATCGCCGCCGGGCTGTTGGCCACGGCCCAGCCGGCCAGGCCGATCAGCAGGCCGGCGGTGGCGTAGCTGAGGATGCGCCCCAGGTTGTACGCGAGCAGCAGGCGGAACCTGCGGCTGCGTTGCTCCTTGGGGATCGCCAGGGTCAGCGCACCCATCAGGCCGCCGCACATGCCCAGGCAATGGCCGCCCCCCAGCAGGCCAAGGATCAGCGCGGAGACCAGCAGCGGCGCCAGATCAAGCATGGGGCGGATCTTTCGGGGCGGCCGGGGGCTCGGGGCTGTTGGCCTCGTCGACGGCGGCCAGGTGGTTTGGGTCCTGATCGTCGAACAGCACGCTGTGGGCCGGGCCGTCGAGGTCGTCGTACTGGCCGCTGTCCACCGCCCAGAAGAAGATGTAGATGGCGATGGCCACAATCAGCAGCGCCGCCGGAATCATCACGTATAAAGCTGGCATCTGCACTCCATGCCCGCGCGGCTCAAGCCGGCAACGGGCGGGTTACTGAGGGGGTGCTGGCGGTTGGCGCGCTCGGCAGGCGAGTCAGGCGCAGGGCGTTGAGCACCACGGTCAACGAACTGAGGGACATGCCGACCGCGGCCCAGATCGGCGTGATCCAGCCGAGCGCGGCAAACGGCAGCATAAGGCCATTGTACAGCCCGGCCCACAGCAGATTCTCCATGATCACCCGACGGGTGCGCCGCGCCAAGGTAAACGCTTGCACCAGGGCATCGAGGCGGTTGGACAGCAGCACCGCGTCGGCGCTGGTTTTTGCCAGGTCGGTGGCCGAGCCCATGGCCACGCTGATATCGGCGGCGGCCAGCACCGGCACATCGTTCACCCCATCGCCGAGCATCAGCACTTTGCGCCCTTCCTTGTGCAGTTGTTGCAGCACTTGCAGCTTGTCATCGGGGCGCAGGCCGCCGTGGGCTTCGTCGATGCCCAGTTCGGCGGCGACGCTGGCGACCATCGGCGAACTGTCGCCCGACAGCAGCAGCGTGCGCCAACCGCGTGCCTTGCAGGCCGCCAGCAGGGCCGGGGCGTCGCTGCGCAGGCGGTCGTCCAGGACGAACCAGGCGAGGGCGCCGTCGCGGTCGCCCAACAGCAGCCATTGCCCGGCTTCATCCGGCGCGGCGGGGATCGGGCAGCCGCTGAGTTCACACACATAGCCCGGCTGGCCGATGCGCAGTTGACGTTCGCCCACCCAGCCTTCCAGGCCGAGGCCGGGGGCACTGAGCACTTCGTCGGCAGCCAGGGGCGCGCGCCCGAAGGCACGGGCGATCGGGTGTTCTGAGCGATTTTCCAGGGCGGCGGCGAGGCCCAGGCACTGGTCGCTGTTCAACGCTCCCAGGGGGCGGATCGCACGCAGCGCCAGGCGCCCTTCGGTGAGGGTGCCGGTCTTGTCGAAAATCACCGTGTCGATCTGGTTCAGGCCTTCCAGCACATGGCCGCGGGTCAGCAGCAGGCCGAGTTTGTGCAGGGTGCCGGTGGCGGCCGTCAGGGCGGTCGGCGTGGCCAGCGACAGCGCGCACGGGCAGGTCGCCACCAGCATTGCCAGGACGATCCAGAACGCCCGCGACGCGTCCAACTGCCACCACAACAGGCCGATCAGTACAGCGGCGACCAGCGAGCCGAGCAGGAACCACTGTGCGGCGCGATCGGCGATTTGCGCCAGGTGCGGTTTCTCAGCCTGGGCCCGCTCCAGCAGGCGCACGATGGCGGACAGGCGCGTGTCGTGGCCCAGGGCGCGCACTTCGACGGTCAGCGCGCCCTCGACGTTGAGGGTGCCGGCCGTTACCGCATCGCCGACTTGACGCGGTTGCGGCAGGTATTCGCCGGTGAGCAGGGATTCGTCGATGCTCGACTGGCCGTCGAGAATCACCCCGTCCGCCGGCAGCACGGCACCGGGATGAACCAGCACGCGGTCGCCCAGGGCCAGCTCGGGGAGCAGGATGCGTTCGCTCTGGCCTTCAGCGTTCAAACGCAGGCATGAGGCAGGCAGCAGGTTGACCAACTGCGCGGTAGCGGCGGCCGTGCGTTCGCGGGCCCGCCGCTCCAGGTAGCGGCCGGCCAGCAGGAACAGCGCGAACATGCCCACCGCATCGAAATACAGTTCACCGACGCCGGTGATCGCGGTCCAGATGCCGGCCAGGTAAGCCCCGCCAATGGCCAGGGATACCGACACGTCCATGGTCAGGTGGCGGGTGCGCAGGTCGCGCATGGCGCCCTTGAAAAACGGCGCACAGCTGTAGAACACGATGGGCGTGGTCAGAAACATCGCGACCCAGCGCAGGATGACGTGCAGTTCGGCGCTGAGGTCGATATTGAATTCCGGCCAGGTGGCCATGGTCGCCATCATCGCCTGGAACCACAGCAACCCGGCAACGCCGAGTTGGCGCAAGGCCAGACGGTTTTCGCCGGCCAATTGCTCGGCGGCGCGATCTGCCTGATAGGGGTGGGCGGCGTAACCGATATGGCGCAGCTCACTGAGCAGTTGGCTCAGCGGCAGTTGCCCGTCGGCCCAGCGTACCTGCAGGCGATGGTTGGACAGGTTCAGGCGCGCCTCAGCCACGGCGGGCAGGCTGCGCAAGTGTTTTTCGATCAGCCAGCCACAGGCCGCGCAACTGATGCCTTCCATCAACAGCGTGGCTTCGGCCAGTTCGCCATCGTGGCGCACGAAGGGTTTTTGCACATCGGCGCGGTCGTACAGCGCCAGTTCGTCGACCAATTGCACCGGCAGTGCCTCGGGGTTGGCCGAGGCTTCGCTGCGGTGCTGGTAATAGCTTTCCAACCCGCCCGCCACGATCGCTTCGGCCACGGCCTGGCAGCCCGGGCAGCAGAGTTCGCGGCGCTCGCCGAGGATCACGGCGGTGAAGCGGCTACCGGGTGGAACGGGCAGGGCGCAGTGGTAGCAGGGGGTTGGGGTGGTCATGGCGTTAGATCTTTGGTGGCGGGTAGGGCCTCATCGCGGGCAAGCCCGCTCCCACAGTGGATCGCGGTGTCCATGTGGGAGCGGGCTTGCCCGCGATGCGTGAAGCGCAGCCTGTTTACTTCTTCAGGTCTTCAGCACCCTGCAGCGGTTCATCCCCCAGCAGCAAGTCCTTGTCGTGGTTGACCTGTTCTTCTTCGAACAAGCGCCAGGTCCTGTCGCCTTCCACGCCGAGCAGTTCGACGAAGCGCCGACCTTCGACCTTGTCGGTGACCTGGCCGATGTAGCGACCGGGTTCGCTGTCGCTGCGGGCCAGGTTGATCTTGCGGTCCTTCTCGGGCTGAGTCGGCGAAATCAGGTTCAGTTCCAGGGTGCTCGGGTTGCTGTAGCCGGTGAGGTGCAGTTCGACTTCACCGGTCAGCTCATCCAGATGCACCTTGGCGCGCAGTTGCAGGGTCTGGGCCAGGCGTTCGCGGTCCAGGGAGCGGTTGATGCCTTTGCCGGCCTCGTAGTAGTTGTCGTTGACCAGATTGTCCGGGTTGTTCACTGCAATGGTCACCATGGACAAGGTCAAGGTCACCGAGCAGGCCAGGATACCAATGATGATCCAGGGCCAGAGGTGCTTGTACCAGGGGCTTGCGGCAGTGGCTACGGGCATTGTTCAGCTCTCTCGTTAACGAACTTGTGGGCCGATGAATCGGCTCTTGGCTTCAATGTGGACGCTGGCGTCATCGGCATCCTTGAGGATGAATTTCACCTCGTTGGTGCTCGACGGCAATTGCTCCGGCGCACTCGACAGTTCGACCGGCATGCTGACGATGTCGCCGGCAGCCACCTTGATTTCGCGGCGGCCTTGCAGCTTGAGGTCAGGCAGCCCGGCAGCATCAAGCACATACGTGTGGTCGCGCTGGTCTTTGTTCATGATTTTCAGGCTGTAGACGTTCTCGATCCGTCCTTCAGCGTTTTCGCGGTACAGCACACGGTCTTTGCTGACGTCGAAACCCACCAGCGGACGCATGAAAAATGCCGTGGCCAACAGGCTCATCATCGCCAGCAATACCAGCGCATAGCCGATCAGGCGCGGACGCAGCTTGTGGGTTTTCTGCCCCGACAGGTTGTGCTCGGTGGTGTAGCTGATCAGGCCGCGCGGGTAATCCATCTTGTCCATGATGTTGTCGCAGGCGTCGATACACGCGGCGCAGCCGATGCATTCGATCTGCAGGCCATCGCGGATGTCGATGCCGGTCGGGCACACCTGCACGCACATTGTGCAATCGATGCAATCGCCGAGGCCCTGGGCTTTGTAGTCGGCGCCTTTTTTACGCGGGCCACGCACTTCGCCACGACGTGGGTCGTAGGAGACGATCAGGGTGTCTTTGTCGAACATCACGCTTTGGAAGCGCGCATAGGGGCACATGTAGATGCACACCTGCTCGCGCAGCCAGCCGGCGTTGCCGTAGGTGGCGAGGGTGAAGAAACCGACCCAGAAATACGACCAGCCATCGGCCTGGCCGGTGAAGAAGTCGAACACCAGTTCGCGGATCGGCGAGAAATAACCGACGAAGGTCATGCCGGTGACAAAACCGATCAGCAGCCACAGCGTGTGTTTGCTGAACTTGCGCAGGAACTTGTTGGCGCCCATCGGCGCCTTGTCCAGCTTGATGCGCTGGTTACGGTCGCCTTCGGTGACTTTTTCGCACCACATGAAGATCCACGTCCACACGCTTTGCGGGCAGGTATACCCGCACCAGATGCGCCCGGCGTACACCGTGATGAAGAACAGGCCAAAGGCCGCGACGATCAGGATGCCCGAGAGGAGGATGAAGTCCTGGGGCCAGAAGGTCGCACCGAAAATGAAGAACTTACGTTCCGGCAGGTCCCACCACACGGCCTGGTGACCACCCCAGTTCAGCCACACCGTGCCGAAGTAGAGCAGGAACAGACCGGCGCCGCCAAGCATGCGCAGGTTGCGGAACAGGCCCGTGAAGGCGCGGGTGTAGATTTTCTCTCGCGACGCGTAGAGGTCGACACCGTTGTTGGAGTTTTTGGCAGGTGGAGTAACGTCTTGTACCGGTATTTGCTTGCTCATCATTGCATCCCACGGCGGTGGAGATTTGCCTCGGCCAGTACGTGCCGGTCGGGGTCAAATGAAGGGTCTTGCAGTGGCGTAATGATACGCCCCCGATGACGCGCAAAGGGTGCGACCTTTGGTCGCGTTGGGGGAAATCAATTGATGGTGTAGGTGACGTGGATCAATTGACTTGTGAAGTATGGACGGTTTTTGCGCGTGGAGCGGTCATTCGTCCCATGGGTTAACCCATGAACCAGAGCAGTAGCGGCGATCAACGCATCGATTTCATTGGCCCGTATAGCTTGTCTAGTCCTGAAATAGGTTTACACCTATTTCAGTCTCAAAACGCCCGGTGCACCGCATCGGGCGTTTTGTATTTCAGGGAGAAATGCGGTCGCTCCCCGTTGTAGATCCGCACCGACTCATCCACCATTTTTACTGCGTCTGCCAAGTCTTTGGGGCGATGTAGCAAAAATTCAGTTTTCAAAATCCCGTTTATCCTCTCGGCCATCGCGTTCTGATAACAATCATAACCGTCGGTCATTGAGCACCTGATCCCGTGCTTGATGTGCATCCGCTGGTATAAGTCGGAGCAGTATTGGGCGCCGCGGTCTGAGTGATGGACAAGCGGCTCCTTGGAGCTTCGCTGGCTAACCGCTTTCTGCAGCGCTTTGATCACCGATTCCGTATGCAGGCTTTCATGCACATGATGACCTACGATCTTGCGTGAGTACGCGTCCGTTATCAGGCTGACGTAGGCGACACTTTCCCGCGTTGGTAGATAGGTAATGTCTGCGACCCAAACCTGTTCGGGCCTGCTGGCTACGACTTGTTCCGGACCTGCTTTGAGCAGGTTTGGATGGCGGCGAAAACGATGATGGCTATGAGTGGTTTTATGGTAGGCCCGCTTGCGTGGAACGAGCGCTCGCGCCTCTCTCAAGATGGCAAACAGGCGGTCTCTGCCGACACTTAATGCCGCACCAGCCTCAATGCTCATCAGGTAATGCAGCTTACGCGTTCCTAGCCTGGGTTGGCGTCGACGCTTTTCCAGAACAAAGTCCACCACTTCCTGGTCCTGGCGGACTCGGGCATCAAAAACTCGATTGCGTTTGTAATACGCTTGACGCGAAATACCCATGAACAGGCAAGCCCTGGTAATGCTCAGGTTTTGGATTTGCCCTTGCGAGAGGACTTGCCGGGTCGCTTTTTTACGATGGAAACACCGTAGTCATTTTTCAAGACATTCACGACAGCCTCAAAGAACTGGGCTTTCTGATTGCTCAGTGCCAGTTGCTCTTCAAGCTCTTTGATCCGCTGTTCGGGTGTTAGCGGGAGGTTGGGGTCGGTCATTGGCTTGCTCCGCGGCGCTCGAATTGATGCGCCTTGGCTCCAGTCCTGTCGGCCATGCTTGCGTAACCAAACCAGTACCGTGGACCGGCCCTGAATGCCAAAGCGCCGTTGAGCCTCTTTATAACTTAACTCGCCTTTTTCGACTTGGTCTACGACCGATAATTTAAAAGCTAACGTGTAGTCGCGCTGGCTGCGCCTTTTGCCCGTATCCATTGAGTCCTCCTGAAGATAGGTCAGAAGGCGTAAACCTTATTCAGGACGGGACAGCTGCCAGAAAAAAGCCCCGCCAGTTTGTACTGTACGGGGCTTTTGTGTTTCTGATGAAGCTTACTGCTCTTGAGCCTTCTTATCCCCATGGGACAAGCTGTAAACATATGCGGCCAGCAAATGCACCTTGTCGTTACCTTGCAGTAGTTCCTGTGCAGGCATCTGGCCCTGGCGGCCGTAACGGATGGTCTGCTGCAGTTGGGCGAAGCTTGAACCGTAGATGAACGCGCCCGGGTGAGTCAGGTCGGGTGCGCCCATGGCGGGTGTGCCTTTACCGGCCGGGCCGTGGCAGGCCACGCAGTTGGCGGCGAAGAGTTTCCCGCCGTTGGCCACATCGGCCTTGGCGCCTTCCGGCAGTTTGCGGCCGTCGAGGTTGGTCACCACGAAGCCCGCCACGTCGGCCACGCCTTGTTCGCCGATGACTTCGGCCCAGGCCGGCATCACCGCGTGGCGGCCTTTCATGATGGTTTCCTTGATGGTCGCGGGCTCGCCGCCCCAGCGCCAGTCGGCGTCGGTCAGGTTAGGGAAGCCGTAGGCTCCCTTGGCGTCCGAACCGTGGCATACCGAGCAGTTGGAGGCAAACAGACGGCCGCCCATCTTCAGGGCCTGCGGGTCTTTGGCAACCTCTTCAATCGGCATCGCGGCGAATTTGGCGAAGATCGGCCCGAACTTGGCGTCCGACCTGGCCATTTCCTTTTCCCACTCATGCACGCCGGTCCAGCCGGTCTGGCCGTTGGCGAAGGCGGTCTGCTTGTCGTTGTCGAGGTAGTTGTAGCCCGGCAGCAGGCCTTTCCAATTGCCCAGGCCGGGGTACAGCACCAGGTAGCCGAGGGCGAAGACGATGGTGCCGACGAACAGCATGAACCACCATTTCGGCAGTGGGTTGTCGTACTCCTCGATACCGTCGAACGAGTGGCCGACGGTCTCGTCCGTTTGCTCGGCGCGCTGGCCCTTGCGGGTCGACAGCAGCAGCCAGGTCAGGGCGAAAATGGTACCCAGACTGAGGACTGTGACGTACAGACTCCAGAACGTAGTCATTCTTTGTTACTCCTAGAAGCTTGCTCGACGTGCTTGATGGCTTCGGGGTCATCCGCAAAGGGCAGCATGGTTGCGTCGTCAAACTCCGACTTGCGCTTGGGGCTGAACACCCACAGCGCCAGGCCGATAAAGGCCACCATCACGACAACGGTGCCCAGGCCACGAATCATCCCGATATCCATGAAGAATCACCGTTTGCTTTTGATGATGGTGCCAAGGCCTTGCAGGTAGGCCACCAATGCGTCCATTTCGGTCTTGCCCTTCACGGCTGCGGCTGCACCGGCGATGTCTTCGTCGGTGTAGGGCACGCCCAGGGTGCGCAAGACTTCCATCTTCTTCGCGGTGTCCTTGCCGTCGAGCTTGTTTTCCACGAGGAACGGGTACGCCGGCATTTTCGACTCAGGCACAACGTTGCGCGGGTTGTACAAGTGCGCGCGTTGCCAGTCATCGGAGTAGCGTCCGCCGACACGGGCCAGGTCCGGCCCGGTACGCTTGGAACCCCACAGAAACGGGTGGTCCCACACGCTTTCACCGGCCACGGAGTAGTGGCCATAACGTTCGGTTTCGGCGCGGAACGGACGGATCATCTGCGAGTGGCAGCCGACACAGCCGTTGGCGATGTAGATGTCGCGGCCTTCCAGTTCAAGGGCGGTACGCGGCTTCATGCCTTCGACCGGCTTGTTGGTCACGTCCTGGAAGAACAGCGGAACGATCTGGGTCAGGCCGCCGATACTCACGGCGATGACCATGAAGAAGGCCAGCAGGCCGATATTCTTCTCGACTACTTCGTGCTTCATCAGTGGGCTCCCACAACGGCGATCTTGGCGGCGGCTTCGGCTTCTGCAGGGTCGGAGGCACGCACGGTGCGCCAGACGTTGTAGGCCATGAACAGCATGCCGGAGGCAAAGAACGCGCCGCCCAGGGCACGGACGATGTAGCCCGGGTGGCTGGCTTGCAGCGCTTCGACGAAGGAGTAGGTGAGGGTGCCGTCATCGTTGATCGCACGCCACATCAGGCCTTGGGTAATGCCGTTGACCCACATCGAGGCGATGTAGAGCACGGTGCCGATGGTGGCCAGCCAGAAGTGCGTATTGATCAACCCAACGCTGTGCATCTGCGCACGCCCGAAGATTTTCGGGATCATGTGGTACAGCGCGCCGATGGAGATCATCGCTACCCAGCCGAGCGCACCGGCGTGTACGTGGCCGATGGTCCAGTCGGTGTAGTGCGACAGCGAGTTGACGGTCTTGATCGCCATCATCGGCCCTTCGAAGGTCGACATGCCGTAGAACGCCAGCGAAACCACCAGGAAGCGCAGGATCGGGTCGGTGCGCAGCTTATGCCAGGCGCCCGAGAGGGTCATCATGCCGTTGATCATGCCGCCCCAGCTTGGCGCCAGCAGGATGATCGACATCGCCATGCCCAACGACTGTGCCCAATCCGGCAGTGCGGTGTAGTGCAGGTGGTGCGGACCGGCCCAGATGTACAGGGTGATCAGCGCCCAGAAGTGGACGATGGACAGACGGTAAGAGTAGATGGGACGTTCGGCCTGTTTCGGCACGAAGTAGTACATCATCCCCAGGAAACCGGTGGTGAGGAAGAACCCCACGGCGTTGTGGCCGTACCACCACTGGATCATCGCATCCGTCGCTCCGGCGTAGGCCGAATAGGACTTGAACAGGGTGACCGGCAACGACGCATGGTTGACGATGTGCAGCATCGCCGTCACCAGGATGAAGGCACCGTAGAACCAGTTACCCACATAGATGTGCTTGGTCTTGCGCTTGGCGATGGTGCCGAAGAACACCACCGCGTAGATCACCCAGACAATCGCGAGCAAAATGGCGATGGGCCATTCCAGCTCGGCGTATTCCTTGGTGGTGGTGTAGCCCAGCGGCAACGAGATGCCGGCCCCGACGATCACGGCTTGCCATCCCCAGAAGGTGAAGGCGGCGAGGCCGTCGGAAATCAGTCGCGTCTGGCAGGTTCGCTGCACGACATAGTAGGAGGTGGCAAATAATGCACATCCGCCGAAGGCGAAAATCACCAGGTTAGTGTGCAGCGGGCGTAGGCGGCCGAAGGTCGTCCATGGCAGGCCGAAATTCAATTCCGGCCAGACCAGTTGCGAGGCGATAAAGACCCCGAGCCCCATGCCAAGGATCCCCCAGACCACCGTCATGATGGCGAACTGGCGGACTACCTTATAGTTATAAGCAGTCGGACTGATTGCTGTGCTCATTCTAAGGTTCCACGGTTTAGGTTTTTTTATAGGTAAAAATCGGTCGCAAGTATGTAGAAACCGAGGTGCCATTGCAACGCAAGGGTGACCTGTGTCAATGCGTGCCACGCCAGATTCTGCGCCCTTTCCATGTTTGATGTAAGGACAAAATCCGAAATCAAAAACTGATCGATCGGACAGGAATTTTTGCGTGACGCGTCGGCGGGTGACTCGCTGTGTGTCGACACGCTGCTGAAGCGATGAACGGTCAGTGGCACGACAGCCGGTCGCTGCCAGCCTTTGCGCCTGTCATCCCTGCAGAAGTGTGCAACCCAGCGCGTGCAAGTCGACCGTCGACCGGTCTGTACCGATCCGCTGTGCAGACAAGCGTAGACCCGAATGGCAGGAGGGGAAAGCAGTGCTTTGGAAGGGTGCGACACTTGGTCGCGTAGGAGGGTTGAGCTACCGCCCCCGGATCAGGGGCGGCAGTTCAGGGGTGGAGCGTTACTCTGCCTGGCGTTGCGGCGTTGCGCCGTCAGCGTTGTGGGAGAGGCTGTAAACATAAGCGGCCAGCAGGTGAACCTTGTCATTGCCTTGCAGCACTTCCTGCGCCGGCATCTGGCCTTGGCGGCCGTGGCGAATGGTTTGCTGCAACTGCGCCAGGCTGGTGCCGTAGATAAAGCCGCTTGGCGCGGTCAGGTTCGGCGCGCCCATGGCTTCGACACCGTGGCCTTGCGGACCGTGGCAGGCCACGCAGGTGGTGTTGAACGTGGCTTGGCCGGCGACCAGGTCGGCGCCGCTGTCGGCTGGCAGTGGCAGCTTGGCCAGGTCGTGACGCACATAGGCGGCGACGTTTTTCACACCGTCTTCGCCCAGCACTTCGCCCCAGGCCGGCATCGCCGCGTGGCGACCGCCCATGATGGTGGTCTTGATCGCCTCGGCGGAACCGCCCCAGCGCCAGTTATTGTCCGCCAGGTTCGGGAAGCCATACGCGCCCTTGGCATCCGAGCCGTGGCACACCGCGCAGTTGGAGGCGAACAGGCGCCCGCCCATTTTCAGCGCTTGTGGGTCTTTAGCGACTTCTTCCACTGGCATGGCCGAGAATTTGGCGAAGATCGGCCCGAACTTGGCGTCGGCCTTGGCCATTTCCTTGTCCCATTCCTTGGTCGAGGTCCAGCCGCCTTCATAGCCCGGCAGGACGCCTTTCCAGTTGCCCAGGCCCGGGTAGAGGATCAAGTAGCCGACGGCGAACAGCAGAGTGCCGGCGAACAGCATGAACCACCACTGAGGCAGCGGGTTGTCGTATTCCTCAATGCCGTCGAAGGCGTGGCCCATGGTCTGGTCGACACTGCCCTTGGTCTCGCCCTTGCGGGTGCCGAACAGCAGCCAGGTCAGGCCGATCAGGCTGCCGATGGTCAGTACGCAGATCCATGTACTCCAGAAGGTAGTCATGGCCGATTGCTCCTTGTTGCAGGCGCTTCTTGAGCGTCGGATGGGGTGGCGGTGGGTTCGTCGGCAAACGGCAGCAGGCGTGCCTGCTCGAATTCCGCATTGCGTCGGTTGTTGAATACCCACAGCGAGAGGCCGATAAAGGCGATGGCGACGACTAGCGTGCCGAGGCCGCGGATGGTGCCCGCATCGAATTCAAATCCCATGGCTCACCTCTTGCTCTTGATGGCGGTGCCGAGGACTTGCAGGTACGAAACCAGCGCGTCGATCTCGGTCTTGCCCTTGAGGCTGGCCACTGCGCCGTTGATGTCGTCGTCGGTGTAGGGCACGCCGAGGGTACGCATCACTTTGAGCTTGGCTTCGGTGTGGCTGCTGTCGAGCGGTGCCGTCACCAGCCATGGGTAGGCCGGCATTTTCGACTCAGGCACTACGTTGCGCGGGTTGTACAAGTGCGCGCGGTGCCAGTCGTCCGAGTAGCGTGCGCCGACGCGCGCCAGGTCTGGCCCGGTACGCTTGGAGCCCCACAGGAACGGGTGATCCCAGACGCTTTCGCCCGCAACCGAGTAGTGCCCGTAGCGCTCGGTCTCGGCACGGAACGGACGGATCATCTGCGAGTGGCACTGTACGCAACCTTCGCGGATGTAGATGTCGCGGCCTTCCAGTTGCAGCGCGGTGTAGGGCTTCATGCCTTCCACCGGTTTGTTGGTCACGTCCTGGAAGAACAGCGGGACGATCTGGGTCAGGCCGCCGATGCTCACGGCAAGCACCATCAGCAGCATCAGCAGGCCGACGTTCTTTTCAATCGTTTCGTGTTTCATCACTGACTCCTCAGGCCGTCTGCGCGGCAGGGGTGGCTTCGACAGGTTGTGCCGAGCGCACGGTGCGCCATGTGTTGTAAGCCATCAGCAACATGCCGCTGAGGAACACCGCACCGCCCACCAGTCGCACGACGAAGCCAGGGTGGCTGGCCACCAGGGTTTCGACGAAGGAGTAGGTCAAGGTGCCGTCTTCGTTGATCGCACGCCACATCAGGCCCTGGGCGATGCCGTTGACCCACATCGAGGCGATGTAGAGCACGGTGCCGATGGTGGCCAGCCAGAAGTGCGCGTTGATCAGGCCGACGCTGTACATCTGCTCGCGGCCGAAGACTTTCGGGATCATGTGATACAGCGCGCCGATGGAGATCATCGCCACCCAGCCGAGCGCGCCGGCGTGTACGTGGCCGATGGTCCAGTCGGTGTAGTGCGACAGCGAGTTGACGGTCTTGATGGCCATCATCGGCCCTTCGAACGTCGACATGCCGTAGAACGCCAGCGAGACGACCAGGAAGCGCAGGATCGGGTCGCTGCGCAGCTTATGCCAGGCGCCCGAGAGGGTCATCATGCCGTTGATCATGCCGCCCCAGCTTGGTGCCAGCAGCACCAGGGACATCACCATGCCCAACGACTGTGCCCAGTCCGGCAACGCGGTGTAGTGCAGGTGGTGCGGACCGGCCCAGATGTACAGGGTGATCAGCGCCCAGAAGTGGACGATGGACAGGCGATAGGAATACACCGGACGTTCGGCTTGCTTGGGTACGAAGTAGTACATCATCCCGAGGAAGCCGGCAGTCAGGAAGAAACCTACTGCGTTATGCCCATACCACCACTGCACCATGGCATCCGTCGCACCGCCGTACAGCGAGTAGGACTTGGTCAGGCTGACCGGGATTTCCAGGTTGTTGACGATATGCAGGATGGCCACGGTGATGATGAACGCACCGAAGAACCAGTTACCGACATAGATGTGCTTGGTATTGCGCTTGGCCACAGTGCCGAAGAACACAATGGCATAAGCCACCCAGACGATAGTGATCAGGATGTCGATCGGCCATTCCAGCTCGGCGTATTCCTTGGAACTGGTGTAACCCAGTGGCAAGGTGATCGCTGCCAGGACAATGACCAGTTGCCAGCCCCAAAAGCAGAACTGCGCGACTTTCGGCGCGAACAGCTGGGTTTGGCAGGTGCGCTGCACCGAGTAGAAGGAGCTGGCAAACAGCGCACAACCCCCGAAGGCGAAGATCACCGCGTTGGTGTGCAGCGGGCGCAAGCGGCCGAAGCTGGTCCAAGGCAAGTCGAAGTTGAGTGCAGGCCACACCAATTGAGCCGCGAGAAAAACCCCGAGCCCCATGCCGACGATGCCCCACACCACCGTCATAATCGCGAATTGGCGGACCACCTTGTAGTTATAGGCGGTACTTAAAGTAGTGTTCATGGTTCCCCATCCACGGTTCAACCCAAGCAGATGCGACACTTGGGCTGGAGTTATAGGCAGACTAAAAAGCGAGGTAAGCATGGGCAAAGAGCACAAGGCCAGTATTGACGGGGATCAATGGGCACGGTGTGTGCAGGAGCATGGCTGGCTGTGGGATATCGCCTCGGGTGCGCCAGCACATACGCCTGTGACGCTGATCCTGGCCCACGGCGCCGGTGCACCGATGGACTCATCTTTCATGAACGACATGGCTGCGCGCCTTGCCAGGCATGGCGTCAATGTGGTGCGCTTTGAGTTTCCCTACATGGCCCAGCGCCGGTTGGACGGGGGCAAACGCCCGCCCAACCCGGCGCCGAAACTGCTGGAAAGCTGGCGCGAGGTGTATGCCGAGGTGCGACGCCATGCCGCTGGGAAACTGGCCATTGGTGGCAAGTCCATGGGCGGGCGCATGGCCAGTTTGCTCGCCGATGAATTGGAGGCCGATGCCTTGGTGTGCCTGGGCTATCCGTTCTATGCGGTGGGCAAGCCGGAAAAGCCGCGAGTCGCGCATTTGGCCGGGTTGAACACGCCGACATTGATTGTGCAGGGCGAACGCGATGCCTTGGGTAATCGAGCCGCGGTGCAGGGGTATGACTTGTCACCGAGCATCGAGGTGCTGTGGCTGGCGGCGGGGGATCATGATTTGAAACCGTTGAAGGCTTCAGGGTTCAGCCATGAGCAGCATTTGGAGGCGGCGGCGGTGCGAGTGGCTCAGTTTATCGGTGCCTGTTAGGGCCCTATCGGGGGCAAGCCCCCTCCCACATGAGGTGTACGCGGTTAAATGTGGGAGGAAACAAGCCCTCTCCCACATTCGACTACATTCCAAGGTATGTACGCGGTTAAATGTGGGAAGGAACAAGCCCTCTCCCACATTCGACTGCATTCCAAGGTATGTACGCGGTTAAATGTGGGAGGGGCGGTGCGACGATTCGACTTGCCCCCGATAGCGGTTTAACGGTTAAAACGCTCTACCAGCGAATACTGAGTATTGGCGGTAACAGTAAGCTCTTCACTCAACTGCGCCGAGTTCAATGCCTGTTCCGAGGTCTGGTCCGCCAACAGCGCGATGGTGCTGATATTGCGGCTGATCTCTTCGGCCACCGAACTTTGCTCTTCCGTGGCGGCGGCGATCTGGGTGGTCATGTCGGTGATGTTGGCCACCGCTTCGCTGATGCCCACCAGTGCCTGGTCCGCTTCCATCACCCGCGCCACGCCTTCTTCGGCCTGGCGATGCCCGGCGTCCATGGTTTGTACGGCAGCGGCGGCGGTCTGCTGCAGCTTGGCGATCAGGGTATGGATCTGCCCGGTCGATTCAGCGGTACGCTGCGCCAATTGGCGGACTTCATCGGCGACCACCGCAAAACCACGGCCCATCTCACCGGCACGCGCCGCTTCGATCGCGGCGTTCAAGGCCAGCAGGTTGGTCTGGTCGGCGATGCCTTTGATCACGTCGACCACGCCGCCGATTTCATCGCTGTCCTTGGCCAGTTGGGTGACCGTCACGCCGGTCTCGCCAACCGCGGCCGACAGCCGCTGAATCGCCTCGCGGGTTTCCCCGGCGATATCGCGGCCGCGCCCGGTCAGGCGATTGGCTTCCTGGGTGGCATCGGCCGTGCGCTGCACATGGCTGGCGACTTCCTGGGTGGTCGCCGCCATCTGGTTGACCGCGGTAGCCACTTGTTCGGTTTCCACACGCTGGCGTTCCAGGCCGCTGGAGCTGTTGTGCGCCAGGGTGTTGGACTGCGCGGCCTGCTCGTTGAGGTGTTCGGCGGTGTCCTGCAAGCGCGTGAGACAGGTCTTCAGACGTGCCTCTTGGCTGAGGATCGACATTTCCAGTCGCGCCTGGGCGCCACGGCTGTCGGTATACATCTGCGCGATCAACGGGTCGGAGGTGGTCTGTTCGGCCAGGCGCAGCAAACGCTTGAGACCGCGCTGTTGCCAGCTCAGGCCCAGCAGGCCCAGCGGCACCGACAACCCTGCCGCGAGGGCAAAGCCCCATTGAGAATTGAGCGATGCGCCAATCATGAAGCTCAACTGGCTGACCAGAATAAATGGCAGCCAGTCCTGCAGCACCGGCAGCCACTTGTCCCGCCGGGGAATGGCGGGCTTGCCCTGATTGATGCGGTGGTAGAGCGCTTCGGCCCGGCGGACCTGCTCGGCGGTGGGCTTGACGCGCACCGATTCATAGCCGACCACCTGGTTGCCATCGAACACTGGCGTCACATAGGCGTTGACCCAGTAGTGATCGCCGGTTTTGCAGCGGTTCTTGACGATGCCCATCCATGGCAAGCCTTGCTTGAGCGTGGACCACATGTGTGCGAACACAGCCGCCGGAACGTCCGGGTGGCGTACCAGGTTATGCGGGGCACGTACCAATTCGTCGCGGGAGAAACCACTGATTTCGACGAAAGCGTCGTTGCAATAAGTGATGACACCCTTGGCATCTGTGGTGGAGATCAACCGTTGCTGAGCGGGGAAGGTACGTTCGCGCTGGGTAACGGGCTGGTTATTACGCATGGTTATTCAATCCGCAAGGCTTTCAAGGGGTATCGGCGGTGGCGATCATTTATTTAACTTATTTTCGTAATAATCAGCCGGCGAGCATTGGGTAGGAAAACAGTCCGAAATGCAGCAAATTCAGGCCGAAATGCGTGGCAATCGCCGCACCCAGGCCGCCAAAACGATAAGCAAGGCCATAACCGGCCCCGGCGATGCTGGCCAGCAGCACCCACTGCCAGCCCGCGCTCAGGTGCGCCAGGCCGAACAGCAGCGAGGCCAGCAGCAATGCGAGGTTTTCGCCGTAGGGCAAGTGTTTGAGGCGCTGGCTCAGGCCGCCCTGAATGTAGCCGCGAAACAGCGCTTCTTCCACCAGCGTCACCAGCAACAGGTTATTCAGCACCCACAGCCACGCCTGCTCCGGCCACTTCGGCGCCCAACTGATGATCCCCAGCAACGCCGCGCCGCCCAGGGCTGCGATGGCCGTCAGCGCCAGCGCCAGGGCGGTGACGCAGATCGACAGGCGCAATGAACGCCGCGCCACAATCCACGGGCAGGCCAGCAGCAGCCAGAAACCGATCAGTGGTTTGTCCTGGTTGAGGTACATCGAGAAGGGCACGGCATCGGCGCTGAAACGCTGGGGGGCGATGCCGCGCCCGTTGTAGAACCCCGGCAGCCAGTGCATCGCCAGGCCCAAGGCCAAGACGATGAACAACCCGTGGCCGACGTAGCGCGCCCACGGGGTACGTTGTTGGCGTACCGCATACCCGGCGATCAACAACAGCGCCACGGAGATGGCCGCGAGCACACCCAGTTGGCCGTAGAGCAACGCCAGTGCATAGCCGATGGACAGGAGGACGAGATACACCCAGGGCAATGCGCTCATGTGACATCCTTGGAAAAAACTGCTCGGTAGTATAGCGAGTGGGTTCCGGCGCCAAAATGAAAATGCCGTCACGCGAAAAGGGCGCTGCCGGAGCGATTGCAAAATATGTCGGCGGTTGGTTATAGTCGCCGCGTCTTCACCTCCTCAAAAGATCAGCCCATGCCTGCATTCCTGTGCATAGCGGTAGTCGATTCAGCGTCCAGCGCTGTGGTCGTGCCGTGCGGGAACCTGCAGCCTGCGCAGATCAGCCACTACCCCCCACCTGTCAGTAGCACGCCGGTGTACGCAGTCGTATCACCGCCGGGTGTTGGCATTTCGGGCTGATCAGCTGATTGCTGTTGCCCTATGCCCGCCTGAAAAAAACCTACTGAGTTTCAGCCTTGCTTGGCTGAATCGGCTTTTTTTGCCTGATTACAGGTGGTAACCATGTCTGTTATGTCGAAACAATCCGTGGCCGCGGCGGCCTCGACGAGCCTGTTCGTATTGCTGTGGAGCAGCGGGGCGATTTTCTCCAAGTTGGGCCTGGCCCATGCGTCGCCCTTTGCCTTTTTGCTGATCCGTTTTGCCATCGCCCTGGCGGGGTTGGTGATGCTGGTACCGATCCTCAAGCTGAGGCTGCCACAACCCGGCAAGCCGCTGTGGTATGCGGCGGCGACGGGGCTGGTGTTGTTGGGGGCGTACCAGATTTTCTATCTGCTGGCCCTGGACCTCAACGTCACGCCGGGGATGATGGCGACCATCATGGGCGTGCAACCGATCCTGACCGTGGTGCTGATGGAGCGCCAGCGTTCCTGGCGCCGGATGTTCGGCCTGGGCCTGGGGTTGGCCGGCTTGATCATGGTGGTGTACCAGGGCATCGGGTTGTCGCGGATGTCCCTGGCCGGGATGCTGTTCGGTTTGCTGGCCCTGGCAAGCATGACCTTCGGCTCGATCATGCAGAAGCGCATCACCGATAACCCGTTGGGCACGCTGCCCGTGCAATACCTGGCTGGGTTGGTGTTGTGCTCGGTGTTCGTGCCGTTCCAGCCGTTCCACTTCGAACACACCGCCAGTTTTTACCTGCCGGTGCTGTGGATGGGCCTGGTGGTGTCGCTGCTGGCGACGCTGCTGCTGTACCGCCTGATCGCCCGCGGCAACCTGGTCAATGTCACCAGCCTGTTCTACCTGGTGCCGGCGGTGACGGCGGTGATGGATTACCTGATCTTCGGCAATCGGCTCGCGTGGTTGAGCTTACTGGGGATGGGGTTGATCATCATTGGTCTGGTTTTTGTGTTCCGTAAACGCTAACCAGCGGACACGCTGTAGGGGCAGGCATGCTCCTACAGCGCTTTGGCCAATTTCCCTGGCCGCAACACCAACCACAATGCCCCCGCGATCAATATCCCGCCATACAGATGCGCCATCGACAGCGGCTCATCCAGCAGCAACGCACCCCACAGCACCCCGAACGGCGGGATCAGGAAGGTGGTGGTCATCGATCGCACCGGGCCAATGGCTGTCAGCAGGCGAAAGTACAGGACGTAGGCAAACGCCGTACACATCAGCCCCAACCCGAGCAACGACAACCACACGTGCCAGCCGCCCCAGCTTGCCGGCGGATGAACGATGGCGCTGTAGGCAAACAGCGGCAGCAGGAACAAGGTCGCGCCGAGCATGCTGCCCAGGGCCGCGAGCCGACTGTCGAGCCCGCCGCGCTGATCCAGCCAGCGGCGCGCGAGAAACCCGGCAAAGCCGTAGCAAGTGGTGGCCAACAAGCAGGCCAACGCGCCCATCAACAATTCCAGGTCAAACGCCACCGGCCCGGCGCGGGTCAGCACGCCCACGCCAAACAGGCCCAGGCACACCCCGGCGACTTTCGATGGCGTCAGGCGTTCGCTGAAAAACAATCCGCCAATCAGCACGCCCATTAACGGCGTGGTGGCATTGAAGATCGCCGAGTAACCCGCCGGCAACACCTGGGCCGCCACGGAGTACAGGGTCGCGGGTATGCCGGAGTTGATCACGCCCAGCAGCAGGATGGTCTTGAACTTGCCTTGGAAGTCCCAGTTCACGCGCATCACCGCGAGCATCACCAGCAACCCGGCGGCGGCAATCGACACGCGGAAGAACGCGGTCGGCAGCGTGCCGATTTCCGGGGCGATAATACGCATGAACAGGAAACTCGCGCCCCAGATCGCGGCCAGCCCCAGCAGGTATAGGGTGTCGACAGGTCTCACGGAAAACTCCTACATCAATCGGACGGCGAGTGTTGCCCAGCCTCCGGCTCGACACAATCGCTGATTACCGGAAAAACCGCGTCACCGGCCTCTGCTGGCCAATTTGCGCCGGAGCAGCGCTGAGTGTTTCCAGCAACGCCCATCAATCGGCGAAATGAACGAAAGTCCACAAACCAACATGCTAAATGACTGCTTCTCCTGCCTGCATTCACTGGCTAAGCTCTGGGCTTCCAGATACCCGTCCGAGGTTTCCCGCATGTCGCAGCGCACACCCGCCCTCGCTATCGCCCAGATGATCCTCGATGGCTTCGACGATTACCGCGAGCACTTCCGCCAGATCACCGATGGTGCCCGTGAACGTTTCGAAAAGGCCCAGTGGCAGCAGGGCCAGGCGGCTTCGGCGGCGCGTATCAACCTGTATGAGGAGAAAGTCAGCGAAGTGACGAGCCGCCTGCGGGCGAGCTTCGATGACGCCACCCTGATGGACATCGAGGCCTGGCCGTTGGTGAAAAGCGCCTACATCGGCCTGATCGACCTGCGCTTTGACGATGAGCTGTCCGAGACCTGGTACAACTCGATCTTCTGTGGCCTGTTCAGCCATGACCTGATCAGTGACGGCTGCATGTTCGTCCACACCACGCGGCCGAGCCTGCGCCGGGCGAGGGCGGCGCAAACCCGGGTCTACACCCCAGTCGGCAAAATTTCCGACATGCTGGCGCAGATTTTCGCTGATTACAGCTTCAGCGAGCCTTACGCGGACCTGCCGGCCGACCTGCGCCGCCTCGAAGTGCAACTGCGCGAGAACCTGCCAGACTGGGTGTGCAAGGACCCTGAGCTGAAGGTCGAGCTGTTTTCCTCGGTGCTCTACCGCAACAAGGGTGCCTACCTTGTCGGACGCATCTACACCCGTGACGAGCAGTGGCCCCTCGTGATTCCGCTGCTGCACCGCGAAGGGCAGGGCATCCAGATCGACGCGCTGATCACCGACGAAGCCGATGTGTCGATCATTTTCTCCTTCACCCGCTCCTACTTCATGGTCGACGTGCCGGTGCCGGCGGAGTTCATCGGCTTCCTCAAGCGCATCCTGCCGGGCAAGCACATTGCCGAGCTGTACACCTCGATCGGCTTCTACAAGCACGGCAAGTCGGAATTCTATCGCGCCCTGATCAACCACCTGGCCACCACCGACGATCAGTTCATCATGGCTCCCGGTATCCGCGGCATGGTCATGAGCGTGTTTACGTTGCCGGGCTTCAACACGGTGTTCAAGATCATCAAGGACCGCTTCTCGCCGTCGAAAAACGTCAGCCGCGCCACCGTGATCGAGAAGTACCGCCTGGTCAAAAGCGTCGACCGCGTCGGGCGCATGGCCGATACCCAGGAGTTCGCTGATTTTCGCTTTCCGTTGAGCAAGTTCGAGCCCGAGTGCCTGGCCGAATTGCTCGACGTGGCCGCCAGCACCGTTGCCGTCGAAGGCGACACCGTGCTGATCCGCCACTGCTGGACCGAACGGCGCATGACCCCGCTCAACCTCTACCTCGACAACGCCAACCCCGCCCAGGAACGCGAAGCCCTGGAAGACTATGGCCTGGCGATCAAGCAACTGGCGGCGGCGAACATTTTCCCCGGCGACATGCTGCTGAAGAACTTCGGCGTCACCCGCCACGGCCGTGTGGTGTTCTACGACTACGACGAGATCTGCTACCTCACCGAAGCCAACTTCCGCCACATCCCCGCGCCCCGCACGCCGGAGGATGAAATGGCCTCGGAGCCCTGGTACTCCATCGGCCCGCTGGATGTGTTCCCCGAAGAGTTCCCGCCGTTCCTGTTCGCCGACGCCGGCCAGCGCAAGCTGTTCGATCAACTGCACGGCGAGTTGTACGATGCTGACTACTGGAAGGGCCTGCAGGACGCGATTCGCGCCGGAAAGGTCATCGATGTGTTTCCATACCGGCGCAAGGAACGCGAGAACGAATGAGGGGCGCGCATGCCGGCGGTTTTCTGCGACAATCCGCCCCCTGCATAAATAGACGACCAAAACGCACCTGATGACTGACCAAGCGCCCGCTATCGACCAACTGCTGAAAAACCTCGATCACGCCATGCTCGCCGACCGCCACCGTTTGCGGCGGCAGTTGCTCGAGCTGCGCAAGAAGCCCGATGAGGAGAAGCTGGCGCAGTGGGTGACGCGCATGCAGGCGTCCTGCGCCCAGGTCACGGCGCGGCGCGCCAGCCTGCCGCTGATCCGCTACGACGACAGCCTGCCGATCGCCGCCAAGCGCGACGAAATCAAGGCGGCGTTGCTCAAGCATCAGGTGCTGATCATCGCCGGCGAGACCGGTTCGGGTAAGACCACCCAGTTGCCGAAAATCTGCCTGGAGATCGGTCGTGGCCAATACGGCCTGATCGGCCACACCCAGCCACGTCGGATCGCAGCGCGCAGCGTCGCCAGCCGGGTTGCCGAAGAGTTGGCCACGCCGCTCGGCGCACTGGTCGGTTATCAGGTGCGCTTCGAAGACCAGAGTGATTCCAACACCCTGATCAAGCTGATGACCGACGGCATCCTGCTGGCGGAAACCCAGAACGACCGCTACCTCGAACGCTACGACACGATCATCGTCGACGAAGCCCACGAACGCAGCCTGAACATCGACTTCCTGCTCGGCTACCTGAAAACCCTGTTGCCGCGTCGCCCGGACCTGAAAGTCATCATCACCTCGGCCACCATCGACCTGGAGCGCTTCTCCAAGCATTTCGACGATGCGCCGATTGTCGAAGTGTCGGGCCGCACCTTCCCGGTGGACACTTGGTATCGCCCGCTGACCCTGGAACAGGACGAGGAGGGCAACCGCGTCGAGGACGACTTGACCGTCGACCAGGCGATCCTCGCCACCCTCGATGAAATCGCCGCCTACGAGCGCAGCGAGCGGCGCAGCCCTGGCGACGTGCTGGTGTTCCTGCCGGGCGAGCGCGAGATTCGCGATGCCGCCGACATGCTGCGCAAGGCCCAGCTCAAGCACACCGAGATTTTGCCGCTGTATGCGCGCCTGTCACCGGCCGAACAGCAGCGCATTTTCCAGTCCCACCCTGGCCGGCGCGTGGTGCTGGCGACCAACGTCGCCGAAACCTCGCTGACCGTGCCGGGCATTCGTTATGTGATCGACAGCGGCACCGCGCGCATCAGCCGCTACAGCTACCGCGCCAAGGTGCAGCGTCTGCCCATCGAGGCGATCTCCCAGGCCAGCGCCAACCAGCGTAAAGGCCGCTGCGGCCGGGTCGAGCCGGGGATTTGCATCCGGCTGTACAGCGAAGAAGACTTTATCGGCCGTCCGGAATTTACCGACCCGGAGATCCTGCGCACCAACCTGGCGGCTGTGATCCTGCAGATGCTGCACCTGCGCCTGGGCGAAATCAGCGACTTCCCGTTTATCGAACCGCCGGACGGCAAGGCCATCAGCGATGGTTTCAACCTGCTGCAAGAACTGTCGGCGGTCGACCGCAACAGCCAACTGACCCCGCTGGGCCGCCAGTTGGCGCGCCTGCCGGTGGACCCGCGCATGGGCCGCATGCTGCTCGAAGCCGCCAAGCTGGGCAGCCTGCAGGAAGTGCTGATCGTGGCCAGCGCCATGTCGATCCAGGACCCGCGCGAGCGCCCGCCGGAACGCCAACAGGCCGCCGACCAGGCCCACGCACAATGGAAGGACGCCGATTCGGACTTCGCCGGGCTGGTCAATCTGTGGCGTGGCTTTGAAGAGCAGCGCCAGGAACTGACCGCCAGCCCGCTGCGCAACTGGTGTCGCAAGAACTTCCTCAACTACCTGCGCCTGCGCGAGTGGCGCGATTCCCATCGCCAGTTGAGCCTGATCTGCCGCGACATGCAGCTGACCGTCAACAAGGACCCGGCCGACTTCGCGAAACTGCACAAAGCCGTACTGTCGGGCCTGCTCAGTCAGATCGGGCAGAAAACCGAAGACGGCGATTACCTCGGTGCGCGTCAGCGGCGCTTCTGGATTCACCCGTCGTCGGGCATCGGCAAGAAACGTCCGCAGTGGCTGATGACCGCCGAGCTGGTAGAAACCACCAAGCTGTACGCACGCATGGTGGCGAAGATCGATGCCGACTGGATCGAACCGCTGGCCGGGCACCTGATCAAGAAAAACCACTTCGAACCGCATTGGGAGAAGAAGCGCGGCCAAGTGGTGGCGTTCGAGCAGATCACCCTGTTCGGGCTGATCGTGGTCGGGCGCCGGCCGGTGCATTACGGGCCGGTCGACCCGGTGGTGTCGCGCGAGCTGTTTATCCGCGAAGGCCTGGTGCGCGGCGAAATCCAGTCCCGGGCCAAGTGCCTGACCGCCAATCAGCAGTTGCTGGAGCAGCTCGACGAGCTGGAAGCCAAGGCGCGTCGGCGCGATATCCTGGCCGACGAAGAGACGCTGTACGCGTTCTACGATGCGCGCTTGCCGGCGGAGATCCACCAGACCGCGACGTTCGACAGCTGGTACAAGGTCAACAGCCAGAAAGACCCGCAATTGTTGATCATGCGCGAGGAAGACGTGCTGGCCCGCGACGCCAGCGAAGTCACCGCCGCGCATTACCCGGACACCCTGCACCTGGGCGACCTGGCGCTGGCCTTGAGTTACCACTTCGAACCCAACCACCCGCGTGACGGCGTGACCTTGCGCGTGCCGGCGCCGCTGTTGCCGGCCTTGCCCGCCGAACGCCTGGAATGGCTGGTGCCGGGGGTGATCGAAGCCAAGTGCATCGCCCTGGTGCGCAACCTGCCCAAGGCCCTGCGCAAGAATTTCGTGCCGGTGCCGGACTTCGTCAGGGCCGCCCTGCAACGTATCGAATTCGCCCAGGGCTCGCTGCCCCAGGCGCTGGGGCGCGAACTGCTGCGCATGACCGGCGCGCGCGTCAGCGATGAAGCCTGGGCCGAGGCCGCGCGGCAGGTGGAAAGCCACCTGAAGATGAACCTGGAAGTGGTCGACGGCCAGGGCAAGTTTCTCGGCGAAGGCCGCGACCTGGCCGAACTGACCGCGCGCTTTGCCGAGGCCAGCCAGGCCGCGTTGGCCGTGCCGCAGACGGCAAAAAGCCAACAGCCGGTGGAAGCCAAGGTGTTCGCGGCGGTGGCCGAGAAGACCCAGCAAAAGATCGCCGGGCTGTCGATGACGGTGTACCCGGCGCTGGTGGAAGAAAACGGTACGGTCAAGGAAGGACGTTTCTCCACCGCCGCCGAGGCCGAGTTCCAGCACCGTCGCGCCTTGCAGCGCCTGCTGATGCAGCAATTGGCCGAACCGGCAAAATTCCTGCGCGGCAAATTGCCCGGCCTGACCGAGCTGGGCCTGATGTACCGCGAACTGGGGCGCATCGAGGCGCTGGTGGAAGATATTTTGCTGGCCAGCCTCGACAGCTGCGTGCTGGAAGGCGAAGCCAGCCTGCCGCGTGACGGCGCCGGGCTGGCGGCGCTGGCCGAGCGCAAGCGTGGCGGTTGGACCGAACACGCCGAGCGCCTGGCGCGCTTGACCCTGGACGTGTTGAAACTCTGGCACGGCCTGCAAAAGCGCTTCAAAGGCAAGATCGACCTGGCCCAGGCGGTGGCCTTGAACGATATCAAGCTGCAACTGAGCAATCTGGTTTATCCCGGCTTTGTGCGCGAAACTCCGGCGCAGTGGTTCAAGGAGTTGCCGCGTTTCCTCAAGGCGATCGAGCTGCGTCTGGAAAAACTGCCCAGCCAGGTGCAAAAAGATCGGGTGTGGAGCGGCGAGCTGGCGGGCCTGTGGGCGCAGTACCAGAACCGTTTGAACAAGCATGCCCAGGAAGGCAAGCACGACCCCCAGCTAGCGCTCTATCGCTGGTGGTTGGAGGAATATCGGGTGTCGTTGTTTGCCCAGCAGTTGGGCACCCGGGTGCCGATTTCCGACAAGCGCCTGAGCAAGCAATGGAGCCTGGTCGAAGCGTAATCACACCAATGGGCAATGGCGCTTATCCGGGATATGGCGCCAAATCCCCAGGGTTGTGGCAAACTTCGCGGTTATAAATGCCGGGAGCGTCGTGATGGGCTGGTGTGCAGCCGCGGCGCGATGGAATAAAGCGTTGCCAGTTTGATGCCCGCTGGACGGAATCAAACGACTTACAGTTTGGTACGACGGTACCAATATCTTCTGCCTGACAGATTTAGAGGAACGACCGTGCATAACGTCGTCATCAGCGGCACTGGCCTGTACACCCCGGCCAACAGCATCTCCAACGAAGAGCTGGTGCAGTCTTTCAATACCTACGTGCAGCAGTTCAACACGGAGAACGCCGCCGCCATCGAGCGCGGTGACGTGCAGGCGCTGACGGAGTCCAGCGCAGCCTTCATCGAGAAGGCGTCGGGCATCAAGAGCCGTTTTGTGATGGACAAGGACGGCATCCTGGACCCGCAGCGCATGACCCCGCGCCTGCCCGAGCGCAGCAACGACGAATGGTCGGTACTCTGCCAGATGGCCATCGGCGCCGCCGAACAGGCCCTGCAGCGCGCCGGCAAGACCGCCGCCGACATCGACGGGGTGATCGTCGCCTGCTCCAACCTGCAACGCGCCTACCCGGCCATCGCCATCGAAGTCCAGGAAGCCCTGGGCATCGCCGGTTTCGGCTTCGACATGAACGTGGCGTGTTCCTCGGCGACCTTCGGCATCCAGAACGCCGCCAACAGCATCAAGCTGGGCCAGGCCCGGGCGATCCTGATGGTCAACCCGGAAGTCTGTACCGGCCACTTGAACTTCCGCGACCGCGACAGCCACTTCATTTTCGGTGACGCGGCCACTGCGGTGATCCTCGAACGCGCTGACCTGGCGACCTCCGAGCACCAGTTCGACGTGGTCAGCACCAAGCTGCTGACCAAGTTCTCGAATACCATCCGCAACAACTTCGGCTTCCTCAACCGCGCGGCGGAAGAGGGCATCGGCGCGCCCGACAAGCTGTTCGTGCAGGAAGGCCGTAAAGTCTTCCGGGATGTCTGCCCGATGGTCGCTGAGTTGATCGGCACGCACCTGGCGGAAAACCAGTTGAACGTGAACGACGTGAAGCGCTTCTGGCTGCACCAGGCCAACCTGAGCATGAACCACCTGATCGTGAAGAAGCTGCTGGGGCGTGAAGCCACGGTGGAAGAAGCACCGGTGATTCTCGACACCTACGCCAACACCAGTTCGGCGGGTTCGGTGATCGCGTTCCACACTTACCAGGACGACCTGCCCAAAGGCGCCGTGGCGGTACTCAGCTCGTTTGGCGCTGGCTATTCGATCGGCAGCGTGATCCTGCGCAAACGCTGATCCTGCGGCTCGCCGCGGTCAAATGTGGGCGCTGGCAAACCAGCCCCCACACCGATCGCGTTCTCACTTGGAAACCGAGGTCTCGAATGGCAGTAGCGGACGACGCGCACCTGCTTGAACGCTTGCTCAAGGGCGAGCAGCGGGCCTACAAGGAATTGGTCAGCCAATACCAAAGCGCCATGCGCGCGGTGGCCTACGCGATTGCCGGTCAGCGTCATGCCGACGAAGTGGTACAGGACGCCTGGCTGTCGGCGGTACGCAACCTGCCAAAGTTCGAAGGGCGCTCCAGCCTCAAGACCTGGCTGCTGACCATCACCGCCAATGCCGCCAAGAGCCGCTACAAACAGAATCGTCGCGAAGTGTTGCTCGATGATTTGCCCTCGCCCCACGGCACGATCGGCGATGAGCGTTTCAGCGCGGATGACGGTCACTGGGCGGTCGCCCCTTTTGCCTGGCACCAGGACACCCCGGAAGCCCTGCTCACGGAGGACGAACTGCGCAAATGCCTGGAACATACGTTGCTGAGCTTGTCGGAATTGCAAAGCAGCGTACTGGTGCTGCGTGAACGCCAGGGCCTGGAGTTGGAGGAGATTTGTAATCTTCTGACGCTTTCGCTCTCCAATGTGCGGGTGCTGTTGCATCGCGCACGGCTTAAAGTCTTCGCCACGGTGGAGCATTTTGAGGAAACCGGCGAATGTTGACGTGTAAAGAGCAAGTGGCGCGTTCCAGTGACTTTCTCGATGGTCAGTTGACCTTTCGCGAGCGGCTGCTGGTGCGTCATCACTTGATGTTCTGCCCTAATTGCCGGCGTTTTATCCGTCAGATGCGCTTGCTGCAGGCGACATTGCGGATCATGCCGCAGGCGCCGGTACAGGATGTGGATGCCTTGGCTGAACGGCTGGCCGCCGAGCGGCGCAAGGATCAGTAACGGCGGGGGGAAGGCAGACTCGCGTGGGAGAATCGGACGGATGATGGGGACCGATTCACCCACGCCAGGCTGTTACAGCCACCCCGGGCCATCCTGGCCCAAGGCGTGTCGCACTTACAGTTAGAACTTGGCTTCAGCATCCAACTGCAGGGTGTTGGTGTTGGCATCACGCTGCGTGCGGCTGGCGTAGTCAGCCTTGGTCAGGAAGTACGTGGCGCCGACGGCGAAGTTCTTGTCGATGTCGTAGCTGACCTTCATCTTATGACCGCGCGAACCGGTGGTGCCGTTGGCGAAGTCCGAATCGGTGAAGGCGCCTACCACGGCGTTACGTTGTGTATCGCGGTAGTTGTAGTCCAGGTTGAAACCGAACACCTTGGACTTGGCACCCAGCAACCAGGCGGTGTCCTGATCGGTGGAAGCATCGTTGTTCTTCACGTACTGACCGTAGAACGCCAGCGGCACGGCCAGGCCACCGATGTCGGCTTGGGCAAAACCTTCGTACAGACGGAATTGTTCGTTCGCCGAGTTGCCGTTGACCGCCAGTGCGCAAGGCGTGGTGCTGCTCGTACAGGTGCTGTTTTCGTCGTTCTGGTAGGCGTAGATACTGCCGCCCAGGGTCATTTTCAGGTTGTCGGTCACCGAGAAACGCGTGCCCAACTGGCCGGAAGTCAGGCGCAGGTCGTGGCGGAATTGCACGCCGTCGCCGTCGACGTTGTCCTTGAGGTTGTAGTTACCGAGGCTGCCGAACAGCTCGGCGCTGCTACCCAGCGGGTATTTGTAGGTCAGGGCCAGACCTTCCGGGTTGATATCGCTATCCCAGATCACGTCGCCCATGTTCACCCATGGCTGGAGCATCTTGCCGCCGATGACGTGCAGGTTCTTGATCTGCTTCGGGTGGTAGTCGATGTAGCCGAGGTCCAGCCAGATCGACTTCTTGTCGAAGTAGTTGTCCTGGTCCTGGTTGGTGGAGCGCGCATCGTCGCTGCTGCCGGTGGCGATACGAATGCCGGTGTCGACCTGGTCGTTGATCTCGGTGTAGGCGCCGAGACGGGCACGGATACGCTGACGGTCCTTGTCACGGCCACCGTTGTTGGATTCGCCCTGGATCTTCACGGTTTCCTGACGGAAGCGCACGTCACCCTTGAACTGGGTCTTGGCGGCCCAGGCAAGTTTCTGGTCGAACACGCTCAGGTCGTTGGCTTTTTTCGCGGTGGCCGCGATCTGTTCGTTGGTCTCTTGTTGAGCTTGCTGTGCGATCTGCTTTTCTTTCTGATCCTTGGCCAGCTCAGCTTGCAGTTCAGTGTACTGCGAAGCCGAGATTTGACCGTTGGCCTTGAGCATGTCGAGCAATTTAGCGTCGACTGCAGCGCTGGCCGGAACGCTCAGGGCCAGCAGCAAGCCGCCACAAAGGGCCGCCGCAGTTTTAGTGGAAGCAAGACGCATATCAATCTCCGAAAGTGAGGAGGGATGGCAAACCATCCAGGACACAACCGACCGATGACGGACGGAAAAATAACTGCCGGGGTAGAACCAGGCGCGCTAAAAACAGGCGTCAGTATCGCGATCGTTTATGACGGCGCAGTGGCGAACTGATGTCAGGTAGATGACAAATTATTTATGAACGGAACTATTGGTTTGGAGCCTTGTCCGGCGATTTGGAGGTGTGTCGGCAGCGGCGATAAGCGATACTCGCGAGGCTTTCACGCCCTGAAGTAGTGAGGATGCCGATGCCGCTGCAACGCCTGGACAGCCTGTCCGAAATCGCCCCGCAGGCCTGGGACGCCCTGGTGCCGCAGGCCCAGCCCTTCGTGCGACATGCGTTCCTGAGCGCGCTGGAAGACAGCGCCAGCCTCAGCCCGCATTCGGGTTGGCAGCCTGAGCATTTACTGCACTGGGACGGTGATCGGCTGGTGGCGGCATTGCCCGGTTATCGCAAATGGCATTCCTCTGGCGAGTACGTCTTCGACCACGGTTGGGCGCAGGCCTGCGAGCGGGCCGGTATCGATTACTACCCCAAGCTGTTGGTCGCCGTGCCGTTCAGCCCGGTCAGCGGCCCGCGCCTGTTGGCCGCCAGCGCCGAAGACGGTTTCGAGTTGCTCGGCAGCCTGCCCGGTTACCTGGAAATCGAAGGGCTCTCCAGCGCCCATATCAACTTCACCGACCCGCTGGCGGATGACGCCCTGGCCCGACAGCCGGGCTGGTTGCCGCGCCTGGGCTGTCAGTTTCACTGGCAGAACCGCGGCTACCGGGATTTCCAGGACTTCCTTGACGCCTTGAGTTCGCGCAAGCGCAAACAGATGCGCAAGGAACGCGAACAGGTGGCGGGGCAGGGCATCGAGTTCGAATGGTTACAAGGCCATGAACTGAGCGAGGCGCAGTGGGATTTCGTCTACGCCTGCTACGCCAACACCTACGCGGTGCGCCGCCAGGCGCCGTACCTGACCCGTGCGTTTTTCAGCCTGCTGGCCGAACGCATGCCCGAAGCGATCCGCGTGGTGCTGGCCAAACAAGGCACACGCCCGGTCGCGATGGCGTTCAGCTTGATCGGCGGCGACAGCTTCTTTGGGCGTTACTGGGGCTGCCTGGCGGAATTCGACCGCCTGCATTTCGAAACCTGCTTCTACCAAGGTATGGATTACGCCATCGCCCACGGCTTGCAGCGCTTCGATGCCGGTGCCCAGGGCGAGCATAAATTGATTCGTGGGTTCGAGCCGGTGATCACCCGGTCATGGCACTACCTGCGTCATCCAGGGTTGAAGACGGCCGTCGAAGACTTCCTGGAGCGCGAGCGGGTGGGGATTCTGGCGTATGCCGAAGAGGCGAGGGCAGCCCTGCCGTATCGGCAGGGCTGAACCCGTTTTGCCTCAGGCCGGCTCCTCCTTGCCCAACCATCGATAGACCACGCCGCCGATCACCGCGCCGAGGATCGGCGCGAGCCAGAACATCCACAATTGCTGGATCGCCCACCCTCCCACGATCAGCGCCGGTCCCGTGCTGCGGGCCGGGTTGACCGAGGTGTTGGTCACGGGAATCGAGATCAGGTGGATCAAGGTCAGCGCCAGGCCGATGGCGATGGGGGCGAGGCCCTTCGGGGCACGCGGGTCGGTGGCGCCGAGGATGATCAGCACGAACATCGCTGTCATCACCAGCTCACAGACAAACCCCGCTGCCATTGAATAGCCGCCAGGCGAATGCTCGCCATAGCCGTTGGAGGCCAGGCCTGACGCCAGTTCGAACCCCGGTTTGCCGCTGGCGATCACATACAACAGCGCCGCGGCGACAATGCCGCCAATGACCTGGGCAACGATGTACGCCGGTAACTCCCTGGCCGGAAACCTGCCGCCCACGACCAGCCCCACCGATACCGCCGGGTTGAGGTGACAACCGCTGATGTGCCCGATGGCGACCGCCATGGTCAGTACCGTGAGCCCGAAGGCCAGGGCCACCCCCAACAACCCGATGCCGACTGCGGGAAACGCCGCGGCCAACACCGCACTCCCGCAACCGCCCAGCACCAGCCAAAACGTACCTAAACCTTCTGTGACTGAACGCTTGAACAAAGACATGTACCCGTCCTTGATAGATCGCTCTACCGAATCAGTAAATCAGTGATGCTCCCTGCGATTTACTTCAGCGCCCGTCTTGGCACTGCACTGAGTACAGCACGGTTGCGGCACAAATCCAGGACACCCATGTGGGAGCAAGCCCCTCCCACCTTTTGAGTTGTGTAGGCCCGGCAGTTTCAGTCGATGCCGACGAAGCCTCCGGTCTGGTGCTGCCACAGCCGCGCATACAACCCGCCGTGGGCGAGCAACTGGGCATGGCTGCCGGTCTCGGCGATCTGGCCTTTCTCCAGCACCACCAGGCGGTCCATCCGCGCAATGGTCGACAACCGGTGCGCAATCGCAATCACCGTCTTGCCTTGCATCAGGGTTTCCAGGCTTTCCTGGATCGCCGCTTCGACTTCCGAATCCAGCGCCGAGGTGGCTTCGTCCATGATCAGGATCGGCGCATCCTTGAGCAGCACCCGCGCGATGGCGATGCGCTGGCGTTGCCCGCCGGACAGTTTCACGCCGCGCTCGCCCACATGGGCATCCAGCCCGGTGCGGCCTTCGGCGTCCGACAGCTGCGGGATGAACTCATCGGCACGCGCCTTGCGTATGGCCGCCCAGAGCTCCTCGTCGCTGGCGTCCGGCTTGCCATACAACAGGTTCTCGCGGATCGAGCGGTGCAGCAGCGACGTGTCCTGGGTGATCATGCCGATCTGTTCGCGCAGGCTTTCCTGGGCGACCTCGGCGATGTTCTGGCCGTCGATCAGGATGCGCCCGCCTTGCAGGTCGTACAGGCGCAGCAGCAGGTTGACCAGGGTCGATTTGCCTGCACCGGAGGGGCCGATCAGGCCGATTTTTTCACCGGCCTCAATGGTCAGGTTCAGGCCGCCAATGATCCCGCTTTTCTTGCCGTAGTGGAAATCCACCTGCTCGAAGCGCACTTCGCCATGGGGCACGGTCAGGCGTGGAGCGTTGTCGCGGTCGACCACGGCCAGCGGCTGGGCGATGGTTTTCAGGCCGTCCTGCACCATGCCAATGTTTTCGAAAATGCCATTGACCACCCACATGATCCAGCCGGACATGTTGACGATGCGAATCACCAGGCCGGTCGCCAGGGCAATCGCGCCTACGGAAATCAGCGAATGGGTCCACAACCACAGGGCCAGGCCGGTGGTGGTGACGATCAGCAGGCCGTTCATGGTGGTGATCACCACGTCCATGCTGGTCACCACGCGGCTGGCCAACTGGGTTTTTTCGGTCTGCTCGATGATCGCTTCCTTGGCGTATTCCTGCTCGGATTGGGTATGCGCGAACAGCTTCAAGGTGGTGATGTTGGTGTAGCCATCGACGATGCGGCCCATCAACTTGGAGCGCGCCTCGGAGGAAATCACCGAACGCGCTTTCACCCGCGGCACGAAGTAGCGCAATGCCAGGCTGTAGCAGACGATCCAGGTCACCAGCGGGATCATCAGGCGCCAGTCGGCTTCGGCAAACAGCACCAGGGAACTGATGGCGTAGATCGCCACATGCCAGATCGCATCCACGGCCGCCACGGCGGAATCGCGCAGGGAGTTGCCAGTTTGCATGATGCGCTGGGCGATGCGCCCGGCGAAGTCGTTCTGGAAGAAATTCAGGCTCTGCTTGAGCACGTAGCTGTGGTTTTGCCAACGGATCAGGCTGGTCATGCCGGGGCTGATGGTCTGGTGGACCAGCAGGTCATGCAGGGCGCCGAAGATCGGGCGCAGCAGCAGGGCGACCACGCCCATCCAGATCAGCTCGGTGCTGTGGATCTGGAAAAAGTTCGCGGGCGGTGTGCCCTGGGCCAGGTCGATGATGCGGCTCAGGTAGCTGAACAGCGCGACTTCGATCAGTGCGCCGATCAGGCCCACCACCAACAGCGCGGCGAAACACGGCCACACCTGACGCAGGTAGTAGAGGTAGAAAGGCAGGACTTTATCGGGAGGGGCGGCGCTGGGCGCGTCGCGGAAAATATCGATCAGTTGTTCGAAACGACGATAGAGCATTAGGGTTGACGCCCGCCCGGCGGGCTCTCCTGTTCAAAGGCGCGCGACGCCTTGTGAGCGCCGCGCGGAACTACCTGCGGACCTCAGTCGATGCGCTTGGCCGACTTGATCAGGACAGGATCGATTGGCACGTTCTGCATGCCTTGTTTGGTGGTGGTCTGCGAGTTGACGATGATGTCGACCACGTCCATGCCTTTGACCACTTTGGCGAACACGGCATAACCGGCATCGCGGCCTGGATCGAGGAAGGCATTGTCCGCGACGTTGATGAAGAATTGGCTGGTGGCCGAATCCGGGTTCGAGGTGCGGGCCATCGACAGCGTGCCACGCACGTTATGCAGGCCGTTGCTGGCTTCGTTCTTGATCGGTGGGTTGGTGTCTTTTTGCGCCATCTGCGCGGTGAACCCGCCGCCCTGGACCATGAAGCCCGGGATCACACGGTGGAAAATCGTGTTGGTGTAGAAGCCCTTGTCGACGTAGGCCAGGAAGTTCTTGCTACTGATCGGCGCCTTGACCGGGTCCAGTTCGATTTCAATGTCGCCGTTGGTGGTGGAGATCAATACGTGGGGCGCCTTGGCGGGCTCGGCGGCCATCAGGTTGGCAGCGAACAGAACGGAACCGGCAAAGAAGGCGATTTTTTTCAGCATGGGTCAGTGATCCTGGGTAGTGGTTTCGACTGTCTTTAGAAAATCGAGCAGGGTAGCGTTAAAGACATCGGGTTGATCCAAGGGTGTGGCATGGCGGGAATCTTCGATGACCACCAGCCGCGCATCGGGCAGCAGTTTTACATAGATTTCTTTGTGCGCCACAGGGGTGTAGTCGTGGTCGGCGCTGATGACCAGGGTTGGACAGGTAATTCTGCAAAGTCGTTCCTGCACGCCCCAGCCCACAATTGCATCGAAGCTGGCGAGATAAGCACGTTTGTCGTTTTTTGCCCAGCGCTCGGCCATCTTGCGGCGCAGGTCGGCTTGCTGCGGTTTGGGAAACAGCCGGTCGCCCAGGGCCTTGCCGATGGTGGCCAGGCTGAGGACGCGTGCCAGGGTCCAGCGCTTGGCCCATTGCCAGTAATCGTCGGCGCTGCGCACCTTGACCTCGGGCGCGCTGTTGACGATGCACAGGCTCTTGACCCGCGCCGGTTCGTCCACCGCCAGTTGAAACGCGATCATGCCGCCCATGGACAAGCCCACCACGTGCGCGGCGGGCAGGTCCAGGTGTTCGATCAGGGCGATCAGGTCGAGGGTGAAACCTTTGATGCTGTAGCGCTCCCGGGGTTTGTCGGAACGCCCATGGCCACGCACATCCACCACGATCAAGCGGTAATGCCGGGCCAGCACCGGAATCTGCAGTTCCCAATCCTGGCTGCTGGAGCCCAGGCCGTGGATCAGAATCAGCGGGGTGCCGTGACCATATTCCTCGTAATGCAGGCTGCACCCTTCATGTTCGAACCAGGCCATGCATGAACTCCGTTTCAGGCTTGCTGCGGTGCGGCGAAAGGCGCATCCAGGGGGGCGGTGTCAAATGTGCGCAGCAGCTCCACGAGGATCTGCGTCGCTGGCCCCAAGGGTTTGTCCTTGTTCGAGTACAGGTAGAACGTAGGGTGACGGCTGCCACCCTGCTCCAAGGGTAGCTGCTTGAGCACGCCTTCGGCGAGTTCGCGCTCAATCATGTGCCGGGGCAACCAGGCAAAGCCCAGGCCGCTGCCGACGAAACTGGCGGCCGTGGCGAGGCTGCCGACGGTCCAGCGCTGTTCGGCGCCGAGCCAACCGACATCGCGCGGCTGCTGGCGCCCGGAGTCGCGGATCACCACTTGCATCTGGCTTTCCAGGTCCTGGAAGCTCAGTTCGCGGTTCATGCGGTGCAAGGCATGCTCGGGGTGAGCGACGGCGACAAACTCCACGTTGCTCATCTCCGTGCCGAGATAGCCGGGGATGTTGAAGCTGCTGATCGCCAGGTCGGCCACGCCTTCGATCAACAGCTCTTCAACCCCCGACAACACCTCTTCGCGCAGGCGCACGCGGCAGCCGCGACTTTGCGGCATAAACGCGGTCAGGGCGCGCACCAGGCGTGCATTCGGGTAGGCGGCATCGACCACCAGGCGTACTTCGGCTTCCCAGCCCTGTTCCATATGGTGGGCGAGGTCTTCGAGTTGGCTGGCGTTTTTCACCAACTGCCGGGAGCGGCGCAACAGCACTTCGCCAGCGTCGGTGAGCACGGCCTTGCGCCCGTCGATGCGCAGCAGCGGCACCCCGAGCTGGTCTTGCATGCGGGCCACGGTGTAGCTCACCGAGGACTGCGAACGGTGCAGCGCTTCGGCCGCCTGGGCGAAGCCGCCATGGTCGACCACGGCTTGCAACGTGCGCCATTGATCGAGGGTAACGCGGGGCGCTTTCAAGATGAGCTCCTCTTGTCCTAAGCTGACAGTCCTTATTGGAGACTGCCGAATGAGAAAATTGTGTTGTGTGGTGCTGGCACTGCTGCCGCTCAGTGCGTTTGCCTACCCCATCGATGTGACAAAAAAGATCGACGGCGTGAGCGTGGATTACACCGCGTCCGACGTGGACGGTGACATCAGTTCGATCCAACTGAACAACTACGGCACGCGCGACGCGCTGTGTTCGGTGACTTTCACCAACGGCCCGGAATCACCCCGTCGCCGTACTGTCAGCGTGCCGGCGGGCAAAAGCACCAACACCACCGTCAAGTTCAACCGCGCGATCATCAAGATGCGTATCGCACTGGAATGTGCACCGAAATAAAGCGACAGCGGAGCATGCCTACAGCAATACTCCGCTTATAAACAAATTTCTAGATGGGTTGTAGCAGTTTTTTGCGCTTTTTTATCGAATTGGCTCTGGTTAATCTTTTCTCCATCGACTTACAGCAATTACAGATGGAGCCTACGCAGCCATGTCCAACGTACTGATCATCGAAAGCAGCGCCCGCCAGCAGGATTCGATCTCCCGCCAACTGACCCGGCAGTTCATCAGCCAATGGCAGGCTGCGCACCCGGCGGATCAGATCACCGTGCGCGACGTGGCGCTCAACCCGCTTCCGCACCTGGACGCCAACCTGCTCGGTGGCTGGATGAAACCGGCGGATCAGCGCAGCGCCAGCGAACAGGCATCCCTGGATCGCTCCAACACCTTGACCGATGAATTGCTCGCCGCCGACGTGTTGGTGATGGCGGCGCCGATGTACAACTTCGCCATCCCCAGCACCCTCAAAGCCTGGCTGGATCACGTGTTGCGTGCAGGTGTGACCTTCAAGTACACCGCCACCGGCCCCCAGGGTTTGTTGATCGGTAAGCGGGCCATCGTGCTCACCGCCCGGGGCGGGATTCACACCGGCGCAAGCTCCGATCACCAGGAACCTTACCTGCGTCAGGTGATGGCATTCATCGGGATTCATGACGTGACGTTCATTCACGCCGAAGGGGTGAACCTGAGCGGCGACTTCCAGGAAAAAGGCATCAACCACGCCAAGGCGTTGCTGGCGCAAGTCGCGTGATCCTTTAATCGTCACATAATCGCGCGGTGTTTATATCTCACCACGCAAACCCTTCAAGTCCGCGTAAAAACCTCCCTTTGCACTTGTTGCTCCTGAGTGCTCCTGCCCGACTGCCGCTATCGCGAGGTCGGGTTTTTTTTGCGCCGAGTTTCGTGAGCCGCCGAAAACCTTTAATGTCCCGCCCATTCGATACGAGGCGCGCATGGGCTACTTACTGGTTGTCACCCTGATACAGGCATTTTCCTTCAGCTTGATCGGCGAATACCTTGCCGGTCACGTCGACAGCTACTTCGCGGTGCTGGTGCGCGTGCTGCTGGCCGGGCTGGTGTTCATTCCGCTGACGCGCTGGCGCTCGGTGCAGCCGACCTTCATGCGCGGCATGCTGGTCATCGGTGCGCTGCAATTTGGCGTGACCTACGTTTGCCTGTACCTGAGCTTTCGCGTGCTCACGGTACCCGAGGTGCTGCTGTTCACCATCCTCACGCCGCTGCATGTGACTCTGATCGAAGACGCCCTCAACCGGCGCTTCAACCCCTGGGCCCTGGTCGCCGCGCTGGTCGCGGTGGCGGGTGCGGCGGTCATCCGCTTCGATCAAGTCACCCCGCACTTCCTTGGGGGCTTCCTGCTGCTGCAACTGGCCAACTTCACCTACGCCGCCGGGCAAGTCATGTACAAGCAGTTGGTGGCGCGCTACCCCAGTGATCTGCCGCACTACCGGCGCTTCGGTTATTTCTACCTCGGTGCGCTGCTGGTGGTGTTGCCGGCATTCCTGGTGTTCGGCAAGGCTGATTTCCTCCCCGAAGCGCCGCTGCAATGGGGCGTGCTGGTGTTCCTCGGGCTGGTCAGCACTGCCCTGGGCATGTACTGGTGGAACAAGGGCGCGTGCCTGGTCAACGGCGGTACCCTGGCGGTGATGAACAACCTGCATGTGCCGGTGGGGCTGTTATTGAACCTGTTGATCTGGAACCAGCACGAGCCGTTGGGCCGCCTGGCCCTGGGCGGTTTGGTGATTCTGGCGGCAGTGTGGATCAGTCGGTTGGGCATAAAGCCCGGGCCTGGCGTACAGTCTGCGAGGTGATAGGCCCAGGGCAGGCGTGAGCGGGAATGAAAGTCTGTTATAGAAGAGAAAAGTGTGGGGGCGGCAGAGTGGACAAGGTTGACGAACAGATCATTGCTGCCTTGAAGGACGACTCCCGGGTCAGCCTGGCGCAGCTGGCGCGACAAGTTCACAAGTCGCGAACCGCCGTGGAATCGCGGGTTCAGAAACTGATCGAGAAGGGCATTATCCTCGGCTTCACCATCAACGTCGCCGCCGATGAAGAAGCCCAGCAATCGGCGTTTTTGATGCTCACGCTCAATGGCAGCAACTGCCACCTGGTGTTTCCGAAGATCTACCAGTTCCGTGAAGTGGTTCAGGCTTATTCGCTGTTCGGCGACGTCGACATGATGCTCGAGGTCAAATACCGCAACTTTGAAGAGCTGATGGTGTTCAAGGACAACCTGCTGAAGATCGAGCATGTGCGCGAGGTGGTGGTCAACCCGGTGCTCAAGGCCTGGCGGTAGCCGCTGCTGTTCTGGCAGCGGCTATGCGGTTCCAGCCTCAGGCGTGATCGTGTACGGTCTCGAGAAAGTGATGACTCAAGGCCGGCATTCGCTGGCGCAGGGTGTCGACGAACTCTTCGATGACGGCCTGGTTGAAGGCCAACGGCGTATCGTCGTGCCCCAGCACCACCACCAGCAGGCTCGACGAGTCCTTCGTCAGCCTGAAGTCATGGGCGTCGGCGTCGACCTTGCCGATACTCGCCAGGGGCACGTCACCGCAGGTATAGACGATATCGCCCGCTGGAATCGTAATCTCCTTCTTGGCGAACAGTGGGCGGAAAGCCCTGGGCGTCTCCGAGCGCATGACGTAGATGTCGTCCCGCCGGTGGTAGGTGTGTACGCCGATGCTGACCCCATGCCGGATCGCCACGGCGTTATAGGCATCGACGATGTTGTTGATGGGGTATACGCCCTTGGCGATGAAGCGCCGCAACAGTTTCTCGTTGGCGCTCACCGTGTTTTCGTAGCCGAGCTTCTTGAGTTGCTTGGCAAAGCCTTCGTAAATGACGTTGGAGTCCAGCTCGTTGAGGTGGGACGCAACGTGATTCAGGTTGCTTTGCAGGACACTGACGAAGCTCTGGTCGTCCGACACGGTAATGTCTTCGATAACCGCCGCGCACGCGTTGTTGATGCCCAGATCACTGGCTGACTTTCGGATGATCAAACGACTTTTCATGGTCTTAACACCACAGCTGTTTACGTAGATTGGCGCTGCTGATGTCCAGTTGCGGCGCCGAGAGGTGTTGCAGCCAGAACAGCCCCGGGCAGGTGGCGAAGTCGATCGTGACCGGCGTGGTGTCGCCCGGGCGGATGAAGTAGCGGTGGCCGCAATAGGCCTCGTCCTCCATTACGCTCTGCAGGGCCTGCGGCGAGGGCGTGGCGAAGGTGCGTTGTTCATCGGAGCAGAAGAACCCGATCCGACCGTGGCTGATCTGGCTGACCGCATCGGCGCGCGGGCGTGGGCGGCCGAGGTAGCTGTCGATGGCCAGCGAGAGCAAATCCGGGTGATACACCTGTTGAAACAGCAGCGGTGCGATGCCGCCATGCAAGCGGCCGCCGGCTTCAATCATCACCGGGCCGTGGGCAGACCAGATGATCTCCATATGAATCGGGCCGACCTCGATGCTCAGCGCCGCGGCCGCCTGGCGGGCATAGTCGGTCAGCGGTTGCAGGTCTTCGGCGCGGGGGTCGAGGGTGTCCAGGCTTTCGTAGACAAACATGCTGCCGTTTCTCTGGACCTTGGTGTACCTGCACACCGAGGCAATGATGTACACGCCGTCAAAGGCGACCATATCCACCACATATTCCGGGCCCGACACGAACGGCTGCACGATGAAACCGAGGTTGATTTCCCCCAGGTCGTTTTTGCGCTGCCAGGCCGCAGTGTCCAAGGCGCTCTTGACGCCGGCCCGGCCTTGGGCAAACACCACGCCTTCGGTGGCGGCGGAATTGAGCGGCTTGACCACGTAGGTGGTCTTGTCGTCCAGCGTGGCAACCACCTCTGCAATGCGCGTCGGCGAGCTCAGCAGTTGTGATTCGATGTTCGCCAGCCCGTGTTTTTTCAGGGCGTGCTGCATGGAGAACTTGTTGCGACGCAGGTCGCTGGTGACGCGGCTGTTGCCGGGAACGCGCAGGACTTCGGTAAGGTAGTCGGTCAGGTAGATCGCGGTTTCGCAACCGGCGATCACGGCGCTCAGTGACAGCGGTTCGAGGATCTCCAGCAAACCCTCTTCCCAGTGGTAGACCGCCTCGAAGTTTTCCCTGATCAGGTCATCGGTGAAATGCGCGGGCAAGCTGTCGGTGGAAATCACGGCAAAGCACCTCACGCCCTGAGCCTTGAGCAAGGGCGCGTAGAGTTTACCTGTGGAGAACGGGTCAACGATCAGTACGGTTTCCAAAGCAGGTACTCCTATTTTGTGGTGGCGGTGGCCGCGACGGCAGGGGTGAGGTTCCACGCCAGTACGGCAGCGGCCAACAGCGCGGCGGAGACGATCATCAGCACGCGCGCACCTTCGAGGCCGAGGAAGCCTGTGGTGGTGAAGAACGTCAGGATCATCGGCGCCGAGCCACTGACCAGCAGGTAGTAGAGTGAGCTTTTGGCGGCGATCACGTCGGCGATCCGTGCGTTGGGCGCCGACTCGATCAGGGTTTTACGCAATTGGATGCGCAGGCTGTTGATGCAGAAACCCAGCAGGAAAGCGGCGGCCATCATCACGTAGAGGTTATGGAAATAGACGATTGCCACGTCGGCCAGGATCACCAGCAGGATCGCGCTGTAGCTGTTGAGCTTGATCCGTGGCAGCACCGCGGCACTGAACGCACCGAGGCCCGCCAGGCCGCTGGCGACGCCAAACAGGGTGGCGTTCCATTCGTTGAGCTTCTGGAACACGATCGGCACCAGGCTGTTGAAGGCGCCGATATGGAAGCCGATCATGCTCAACACGATGATCAGGATGTACAGGTTGCGCGGCAACTGTAGGGACTGCGCCGTGTGGGTGTCGGCGACTTGCTCGGTGGCGTCGGCGGTGGGCGTGGCCGCGACAAAAAGAATCGCCGCCAACGACAGGATCGCCCCCAGGCTGATGATCTGCAGGGTCTGGTTGACCGTGAACACATCCACAATCACCCCGCCCAGCAGCGCACCGCCAAAGGCCCCGATCTGGATGGAGGTTTGCATCAAGCGCGCCGAGGTGTCGCTGTTGGTCAGCCCGGCCAGCACCAGCTTGGTGTTTTTCGATTCCAGGGTACTGATGGTGAAGTAGTCGGTGACTCCCACCACGAAGGCAATCGCCAGGAAACCGATCGGCAACAGCGCCGCGTCGGTAAACGACAGCCCCAGCACGGCGGCGAACGCGGTCAGGCGAATGTACAACAGCCGTTTCATGCTCAGTTCAATGGTGAAGAACCGGCCGATGTACTGCTCGCACAGATACGGCACCACGGTCGCCACGCATAAGGTGGCGCCCACCAGGAAGGTCGAGCCGGTGGTCTCCAGGCCGAACCAGACCATGGCAATCACAATCGCCATGTCCAGGCCGGTGAAGAGGGTCACGATCGAATAAAACGCAGCAAGGGTCGATTTATTATTCATGGGCACCATCAGTCGTAACGAGAGAGTTTAAGGAGAGGCACGCACCGCTCGGTGTCACCAATGACGGTGCTGATCTGGTTTCTGACGCGAACGGTGGGCAGCGACTTCTTTTCCAGGTTGCAGACCTTGTAGGCGTTGTCGTGCCAGGGGCAGATCACGCTTTGCCCGTCACCCGTCACTTCCCCCATGTGCAGCGGGCCGCCGCGATGGGGGCAGGCGGTCGGCAGCAGTTGAGTCGAATGTGCATGGCGCTTGAGAAAGTAGGTTTTCCCTTCCACCGCCACATAGTGGGTATGGCTGAGGTTCAGGCTGATGGCTTTCATGGGGCGGCGTCCTCAAATGGCCGTGACGGTGTAAGTGCAGGACGGGCTGACGACGCGGGTGCCATGCAGCATGCCCTTGGGAATCACCACGCCTTCCCCGGCCTTGAGGCGCACGCTCAGTTCGGGGCTGGCGACGAAATCCAGTTCGCCGGACTCGACCCAGAACAGCTCGTCGTTGGGGTGGGTGTGCAGCACCGAAAGCTCGTGTTCAGGCTCGGTGATCGTCAGGTCCACTGGCTTGCGGCCTTGGAGGGCGCTGGCTTGGGCACGGTGTTCGTCCAGCTCGTCATGCCACTTGATATGGGCATACAGCTCTTCGTCGGCGATGTCCTGCAGTAAGCGGAACTCCTCGAAACCGCGGATAAGGTCGGGGATGATCGCGTTGCCGAACTGCTTGATCATCGGCAGGATCAGGCGTTGCAGGGCCATTCTTCCGTGATGCACATCGATGTGTGAGTGCTCGTCGAAGTATTCGGTGGAGACGGTGCCGTTGAAGATGGTCTTGATGGCGCGTGACTGATGCTGGGTGGTCAGGGCCAGTGTGGCTTCGGTGTAGTACATGGCGCCGATATAGCGGAACAGCTCGCCATGGTTGGCCGACACGTAGTGGAAGTAGTTGGTGAGCGACAGCGAGGCCGGGGTATAGAACTGCCAGTAGTGATGCACGTGATGGGACATGTCCATGTCTTTGAGCATGTCTTCAAAAATGGTGCTGTGCTTTTTCTTGTCGATGCCGTAGCCGTATTCGTCGATCAGGATCTTGAACAGCTCGCTGGTGTACACGCCGCTGTTGCCCAGCACATTGCGCGCCATGGCCGAGGCTTCACTGAGGAAGTCGCCGGCGCATTGCGTCATGAAGAACCGCGCGGCACGTTCGGGATGGCGGCTGGCGGTCAGGACCTCATGGAGTTTTGAATCGGAGCGGGCCACATCGTCCAAGACCTTGTCGGTGTGGGCGACAAAGGCGTCCAGGCACCAGGGGCCGTTGATGTGCACCTCTTCCTTGAGCCAGTTATAGAGGTAGTGCTCCAATAACGGACGAATCTTTTTACCCGACGCGGCATGCAATGGGTCATAAAATTCCTTGAATACCTTGAGATCCAGCGCCATGGGCGGCTTGGGTAAAAAGACCAAGTCTTGCTCATAGATATTCAATAATAAACGTTGCGCCAAAAGATGCTGGCTGTGTGAGAGTTGCTCGCTTGTCAGGCAACTGCTGATAATCGAATCGGTCACGTCCTGCGGCCTTGAAGGCCGCTGGTAGGGGCTGTCGGTATAAAAGTCGCGAGGTTGAGAAAAGGCAGTTGCACCGCAGTAATGAGTCAATGCTTCCGCATCCGAACTTAATACAAAGTGTGCCGCATCATCTGAAAGCTTAGTTGTCCATAACATAAGTAACGCCTTCTCACAGAGTTGTTCGATGGCCAGATGCTATAGCTTTGGTTTTTCTAAAAACAGATTAAAAACCGGGTGCCTGAATAGTGAAATTCACTAAACGTATAGGTAGAGTTTTCTTAGTTGCGGCGTCGGTTTGATTTTGCCGCGTGCGGCAACTAGACATGTTCCTCGGTTATTTACCGAGTTGGCCTGGCCTGTAGCGCAAGGCCTGATTGGGCGCGGGGGCGTGTGGTGATTCGACCGGCGAGGGGCACGCGAGCCCCGCGCCGTCTGCCTTGTCAGCGCTCCAGCGCTTGGGCGGTCGTGGTGTTCTGCGTCATTGCGAACAGCCCGCTGCGCAGGTCCGTGCCGCTCGGCTGTTGATACAGGCTCAAGCCGAATTCCGGCAGCACCGCCAGCAGGTAGTCGAAGATATCCCCTTGAATCCGCTCGTAATCCGACCACGCCGTGGTGCGGGTGAAGCAGTAGATTTCCAGCGGCACGCCCTGGGCGGTGGTTTGCATCTGACGCACCATGCAGGTCATGTTCGGCTGGATGTCCGGGTGGCTTTTCAGGTAAGCCAGGGCATACGCGCGGAAGGTGCCGAGGTTGGTCATGCGCCGGCGGTTGGCCGACAACTGCGCGCTTTGGCCCTGGGCTTCGTTCCAGGCCTTGAGTTCGGCCTGCTTGCGGCTGATGTAGTCGGTGAGCAAGTGGACCTGGGTCATGCGGACTTCTTCATCGTCGCGCAGGAAGCGCACGGCGCTGGCATCGATAAACAGGCTGCGCTTGATCCGACGCCCGCCTGACGCCTGCATGCCGCGCCAGTTCTTGAACGACTCGGACATCAGGCGCCAGGTCGGAATCGAGACGATGGTCTTGTCGAAATTCTGCACCTTGACCGTGTGCAAGGTGATGTCCACCACGTCACCGTCCGCGCCGACCTGGGGCATTTCGATCCAGTCGCCGACCCGCAGCATGTCGTTGCTGGTCAACTGCACGCTGGCGACGAACGACAGCAAGGTGTCCTTGTAGACCAACAAGATAACCGCCGACATCGCACCCAGGCCGGACAGCAGCAACAGCGGCGAGCGGTCGATCAGGGTGGCGACGATGATGATCGCGCCAAACACGAACAGAATCATCTTCGCCAACTGCACATAGCCCTTGATCGAGCGGGTACGTGCATGTTCGGTGCGCGCATAGATGTCCAGCAGGGCGTTGAGCAGCGCACTGATGGCCAGCACCACGAACAGGATGGTGAACGCCAACGCCACGTTGCCGATGAACAGCGTTGCGGTCTTGCTCAGGTCCGGCACCAGGTGCAGGCCGAACTGGATCACCAGCGACGGGGTCATCTGCGCCAGGCGATGGAAGACTTTGTTGTGGCGCAGGTCGTTGAGCCAGTGCAGGGCCGGTTGCCGGCCGAGCAATTTGACCGCATGCAGGATGAGGTAACGCGCCACCCGTCCGAGCAACAGCGCCACCACCAACAACACCAGCAAGCCCAGGCTGGAATGCAGCAGCGGGTGTTCATCGAGGGCATTCCAAAGGTCTTTGACGTTGAGCCAGAGCTGTTTGATATCCATGGGTGAAACCGATTCTTCTGTAAGACAAGACCGGTCGATTAGAGCATTTAAGAGCAGCTACATTGGCGTTACAGACAAACGCCTTAACAAAAAAGCAGCTGATTAGCCCTGTTCGCGTAAAGAAACTCGGTTTGGACGCTCGAAACCGTTACCCTATGCAGCTGATATTTTGTATTTCTTCGAGGTAGCACCCGTGTTTTCCCAATTCGCCCTGCACGAACGCCTGCTCAAAGCCGTGGCCGAGCTTAAATTTGTCGAGCCTACGCCTGTGCAGGCAGCGGCCATCCCGCTCGCGCTCGAAGGGCGTGACCTGCGGGTGACGGCTCAAACCGGGAGTGGCAAGACGGCCGCTTTCGTCCTGCCTATTCTTAACCGCCTGATCGGCCCGGCCAAAGTCCGCGTCAGCATCAAGACCCTGATCCTGCTGCCGACCCGCGAGCTGGCCCAGCAGACCCTGAAAGAAGTCGAACGTTTCTCGCAGTTCACCTTCATCAAGTCCGGCCTGATCACCGGTGGCGAAGACTTCAAGGTCCAGGCCGCCATGCTGCGCAAGGTCCCGGACATCCTCATCGGCACCCCGGGCCGCATGATCGAGCAACTCAACGCCGGCAACCTCGACCTCAAGGAAGTCGAAGTGCTGGTGCTCGACGAAGCCGACCGCATGCTCGACATGGGCTTTGCCGATGACGTGCAGCGCCTGGTGGCCGAGTGCGTGAATCGTCAGCAGACCATGCTGTTCTCCGCCACCACCGGCGGTTCGACCCTGCGCGACATGGTTGCCAAGGTCCTGAACAACCCCGAGCACCTGCAGGTCAACAACGTCAGCGACCTGAACGCGACCACGCGCCAGCAGATCATCACCGCTGACCATAACGTCCACAAAGAACAGATCCTCAACTGGCTGTTGGCCAACGAGACCTATCAGAAGGCCATCGTGTTCACCAACACCCGCGCTGCGGCTGATCGCATCTACGGCCGCCTGGTGGCGCAGGATTACAAAGCGTTCGTCCTGCACGGCGAGAAAGACCAGAAGGACCGCAAGCTGGCAATCGACCGCCTCAAGCAAGGCGGGGTGAAGATCCTGGTCGCCACCGACGTCGCCGCGCGCGGCCTGGACGTCGACGGCCTGGACATGGTCATCAACTTCGACATGCCCCGCAGCGGCGACGAATACGTCCACCGTATCGGTCGCACCGGGCGTGCTGGCAACGATGGCCTGGCGATCTCACTGATCTGCCACGGCGACTGGAACCTGATGTCGAGCATCGAGCGCTATCTCAAGCAGTCGTTCGAGCGCCGCACCATCAAGGAAGTCAAAGGCACCTACACCGGGCCGAAGAAGGTCAAGGCTTCGGGCAAGGCCGTAGGCGTGAAGAAGAAAAAAGTCGACGGCAAGGGTGACAAGAAGAAGGCCGGTGCCAAGTCGCCGACCAAGCGCAAGATCGCCAACCGGCCGAAGACCGACAACCTGTCGTTGGTCAGCAAGGACGGCATGGCGCCGCTCAAGCGCCGCAAGCCAGAAGCACCGGCTGCCGAATAAGGCTGGGCCGCGATAAAAAACCGGACGCTGTCCGGTTAATGAGATGGTCACCCCCAACACCCTGTGAGGGCTACGCTTTCACGGGGTGTTTTGTTTTCGGAGGCCATCATCATGAGCGAGTCAGCACTGATCGGTATCGATCTCGGCAAACATACTTTCCACCTGCACGGCCAGGATAAGTCGGGCCGCGAGGTGTTTCGCAAAAAATGCTCACGAGCGCAGATGATGCAGTTTTTCGGCAATGTGCCGAGCTGTGTCGTGGTGATGGAGGCCTGTGCAGGGTCGCATTTTGTCGCTCGCCAACTGATGGCGATGGGACACACGGCCAAGCTGATTTCCCCGCAGTTCGTTAAGCCCTTCGTCAAGGGCAACAAAAATGACTTCGTCGACGCTGAGGCGATCTGTGAAGCCGCTTCCCGCCCATCCATGCGCTTCGTTACGCCTAAAACCGAATCCCAGCAAACCCTGTCTGTGCTGCATCGGATGCGCGAATCATTGGTGCATGACCGCACCAAAACGGCTAATCAGATGCACGGTTTTCTGTTGGAGTTTGGAATCAGCCTGCCCAAGGGATTGGCCATCATGAAGCGTTTGGCGAGCGTTTTGGCCGAGCACGAATTACCCGTTCGTCTGACGGTCTTATTGCAGCGCCTGCACGATCACTTCGTCTATCTGGATGAGCAAATCAAAGCGCTGGATAAAGAACTGGCGGGCCAACTGGCCAACGATGATCTGGGCAGTCGTTTGCTGAGCATGCCGTGTGTCGGCCCGATCACCGCCAGCCTGCTGGCTGTGGAGATGGGCGATGGTAAACAGTACCGATGCGGTCGCGACTTTGCCGCCTCCGTTGGCTTAGTGCCCAGGCAGTACAGCACGGGCGGCAAGGCCAATCTGCTGGGGATCAGCAAGCGGGGTGACAAGCATCTGCGACAACTGTTGGTGCAGTGTTCCAGGGTCTATATGCAGAGGCTGGATCACCAGAAAGGCGCTCTGGCTGACTGGGTTAAAACCTTGCTCAGTCGACGACATTCAAATGTCGTGGCCTGTGCCCTGGCTAACAAACTGGCGCGTATCGCTTGGGCGATAGCCGCTCGCCATACGCAATATGAAGCAGGGCCAGACGCTTTGAACGCCTGACCCTGCAGTTGTTGCAGTACCACGATTCACCCTTCAGGTTTTGCGATAGCTGAACAACAGATGATGTGAACGGCACACCGGCCTGGCGAAGATCCTGACATAAAAATCGGCTTCAGAAGCCGACCGGTTTTTAAGGATCGTCAGGCGCGACTCTCATCGTGGCGCTGGGGCATACCCCAAACAGACGCCGGATAGATTTAAGCAAGCCAACCACACCACCCGTTGATCAGTATTGCAAAAATGGGGGTGACCATAGATTTTTTTTGCCTGCGATTTTTTGCCTTGGCCGCAGCTTCTTTCCGCCCAGTTGAGGCGGCGAACGTCTGGAAAGTACACAGAAGTGACGCCTGTCCATTCGGCTGAACGGCCGCTGACGAGACGTGTCCCAACTCTGAACGGGCTGCATTTCCTTTTGGCCCGCAGGAGGAATCAGGATGACGACTTACAACTGGGATCTGATCGAACGGCTGTTGCATGAAGTGCAGAATGGCGAGGGTAGCTTTGCCCCGCGTAAGTACGCCGAGCAGGAGGCCGCCGAGAAGGTCATGGCGGGCGAGTCCACCGGCAATCTGGATGTGTTGAAAAAAACCGCTGCGGATTACGAGGCGCTGTTGCTCAAGCGCGGGTTTATCGAGTCGCGGCCCGAGGACGAGGGTGGTAATGGTGAGAACTTTATCCTGACGCCACGAGGAGCCCAATTGCTGGCGTTGATCGACAGCTCGATACCGGGCCACGCTCACCCGCGTCAGGTGCTCGATGAGCAGGCGGATGCGCTGGAACCGGCGACGTTCGACGACGTGGCGTCCAAGGCGGCGATTGCCTGAAGGGCCTGTGGGCGCGATGTTTCTCCCACGTTCTAGTCTGCGGCGGCGTTGAGGCATTTGAGCGCCTTGAAATCGCTGCGCACGCCCGCGATTTTGTGCGTCAATTTCTGGCGTTGTTGTACGCTGCTTTGCGCCATTAGATCCACGATCAGGCTGCGCGCGGCTGTTTCCGTCTGGGCATCGGCCTGCCGATATTCTGGGGTCCATGCGCGTTCGCGGTCCACCAACAATTGTTGCATTTTCTGCGCAAAGTCAGGGGCGTGGCGTTGTTGCACAGCGTCGATGAACTGCGCCTGCCAGCGGGCGCGGTTGCCGATCCACTGTTGGTTCTGGTCACCCAGCTCCGCAGACCAGGCCACCACCCGTTGCTGCTGGCTGGCGCTGAGCGGCCCGATCCACGCATCGAGGCGCTTGCTCATGCGCTCGGCACGCGCCTGGATCTGTCGCGGCAGGGGCGGTTTCAGGTATTCATCCTGGCGCTTGCGCAGGTCTTTGGCCAGGGCGTCGTTCATGTCCTTGACCTGCTGGTCGTCCAGCCCGCGCAGCAAGCGGACCGCCGACGGTGTGATCGCGCGCGCGATCTCGCTCACCGCCTGTTTGGCTTCGTCGGTACGGCTCTGCAAGGCGTTGTCGCTGACCTGATGGTTGTCGACCATCTGTTGCAGGCGGTCGAGCCAGTCCAGATAACCCGGTAACTGCGTGGTGCAATGCCAGGCCAGGTGTTGCTGGAGGGTGTCGTTGAACCAGCGTTTCTGCCCGGCGTTCATGTCCAGGTAGTCACTGAGGGTCCACGGGATGATCACGTCGAGATTGCGGTAGGCCAAACCCACGCGGTTGCAGCCGCCAAGCACCAGGCTCAGGATCACGAATGGCAGCAGAAAGTTGAGCCGGCTCAGCATGGGCGGGTCCTTGCGCAGAGGGGGTTAATGCATGTGAACCCGCGCTGGGTGCGACAGTTCAGCCCATCAATAAAACGTCCGCGCTGCCTTCAAGGTCAACAGCCCATCGCATTGCGAATTGTGTCCGGAGTAGGCCGAGCAGTCGCCGCCATTGAGGCTGGAGTCGCTGTAGATCAGGTCAAGGTCAACGCCCATCCACGCCCGTGAGAATTGCACCGACCAGTCGCTGAAACTGCGGATCGAACCGCCGTCCACCGAGACCGGGCTGCCCAGTTGATGCGTGGTGTACTTCATGCTGACGCCGATGCCGAACGGCTGTGTGCCGCCAAGGTCGGCGAACAGGGTGCTGTCCTGGCGGTCGGGGTCGTTGCTGAAGGACGCGCCGAAGCGATTGCCCAGCAGGTTCAGGCCGCCATAGAACTCCTGGCTGTCAAGGGGGCTGAGCGAGGGATAGCTGTAGTGGATCAACCCCACTTCGTAGCCCAGCGTCTGGTCGAAGGGGTGTTTGAACCCCATGTACGAGTCGATTTCAAGGTTGCTCGCCGAAGACAGGCCCATGTTCGGTGAGAACTGGCCGATGTACAGGCCGCTGTCGTGGCTCAGGTCGAGGCCGCCGTGGAAGGCGTCGCTGCCCGGCGATGTCGGCTTGACCAGGCCCTGGGCCATGCTGCGGCTGGGCGTGGTGCCCAGTTTCAGATCGAAGTCGCCCAATTCGCGCTGGAAAATCTGCGCTTCGGCCAAAGGGCTGGCGGCGAGGGCGGCGATCAGGAAAATACAGGTTTTGAGCATGCTTCACTCCATGAAAAGCGAGGAGCAGTAACGGAAGGTATCAGGCAGATGCCCGTGCTAGACGTGTGCAAGCATACCGGCGAATGCCAGGCGGTGAGGTCCGTTGGTCGATTTTGTGTCGCGGGAGAAGCAATGGGGTGTTTCGGGCTCTAGTCCTAGCGCCTTGCTGGCAAGACGCTTAGGGACCAGGTGTGTTGCGCGGTCAGCTTACTTCTTGCCCAGGCTGATCTGCTTGGACGGGCCGAAAGTCTGGCCGCTGACGCCCTTGGCAATCTGCTGGATTTCGCCACCGGACTTGAGGAACGCAGCGATCTGGCTGTTGATCGACTCGCTGGTTTCGACGGCGGGAGCTGGCTTTGCTTTGCTGTTGGATGCTTTTACGCGCATGGCGGCCACTAACCTGTAGAAAATTAACTTGGCCAGGCATCGTACAGGAAATGCTTGACAATTGCTTGGTAAATATCCCCTTGTATTTGGTGCGCTGGCTGAAACCGGCAAAGTTCGTCGTCGAAATAAGCCTCTAACTTACTGTTTTAACTCGAAACCACGCGGTCTGTCGGGCGCCGCCGGCGCGGCGGAATTCAGCCGATTGATCAGACGAGCGGGGCGGTGCCGGTAGAATGCCATGCGAACCCGCGAATTTTCAGGCGTGCGCGCGTGCCGGACGCAACTCGGGTAGAATGCCGCCCACGCAATGAGGGTATTGGAAATGGCTTTAGTCGGGCGCTACAACAGCTTGCAAGTGGTTAAACACACTAACTTTGGTTTGTACCTGGATGGTGCGCAAGACGGTGAAATCCTCTTGCCTAATCGGTATATCCCCAAAGATATTCCCAGTGAAGATGAAGACTGGCTGAACGTATTCATTTATCTGGACAGCGATGACAAACTTATCGCCACCACTGAAAAACCAAAAGTTCAAGTTGGCGAATTTGCCAGTTTGAAAGTTGTGGAAGTCAACAGCATCGGTGTCTTCCTCGATTGGGGCTTGCCCAAGGATCTGTTGCTGCCGTATTCGGAAGAAAAGCGTCAAATGACCGCTGGCGAATATTGCGTGGTGCATGTCTATCTCGATAAACACACCAAGCGCATCACCGCCACCGCGCGCCTTGACCGCTACCTGGACAAGACGCCCGCCAACTACCAGGTTGGCCAGGAAGTCGACCTGCTGGTGGCCGAGGCCACGGACATGGGCTTCAAGGCGATCATCAACAACAAGCACTGGGGCCTGATCCACAAGAACGAAGTGTTCAAGTTCCTGCGTCCGGGCAAGGAAGAGAAGGGCTTTATCAAGGAAATCCGCGCCGACGGCAATATCAGCCTGAGCCTGCAACCGGTCGGCCAGGAAGCGGCTTCCAGCCTCAACTCGAAGATCCTCGCCAAGTTGCGCGAAAACAACGGCAGCCTGCCGGTCAGCGATAAAAGCGACCCGGCGGTGATCAGCAACTTGTTCGGCGTCAGCAAAGGCAACTTCAAGAAGGCCATTGGTGCGCTCTACAAGCAAGGCCAGATTGTGATTCATGCCGATCGCATTGAACTGAGCTGAGTGCGGTTTGCTCTTCTGTAGGAGCGAATCGCTCCTACAGAAGCTGTGCCGATGCCCCGTAAATCCTTGTTCTGTCGGCCTACGGCGCAGATGACCTGAGCAACTTGAACACATTCCTCAGCGCCGCCTAGTGCGCAGTCAGGCACCTGTGTGCACAACGGGTGTGCAAGTGATTGTGTACAGGATTAAGGCGTGCACCGTTGCTGAGCGGTATACACCGATCTAACTCTCTATACATCCTTTGGCACCCCGGCCAGTGGGGATTGTGTGCCATTGGCACGCATTCTGCTGACTCTTTCGTATACAAACCGTGCCGCCTTCCGTATGCATCCCGTTACGGCAGCGCAGGCGGGTATTTCGAGGAGCCAAGCGATGACCGAACAATTGCCCAAAGGCTACAGCCCGCGCCTGTACAACCAGGACCTGGGCCCACTGCCGCAGAAGTGGACCTGGTATAACATCTTTGCCTTCTGGATGAGCGACGTACACAGCGTCGGCGGCTATGTCTTCGCCGCCAGCCTGTTCGCCCTCGGGCTGGCCAGTTGGCAGGTGCTGATTGCGTTGCTCGCGGGTATTTGCATCGTGCAATTGATCGCTAACCTGGTGGCCAGGCCGAGCCAGCAAGCGGCCGTACCGTACCCGGTGATCTGCCGACTGGCGTTTGGTGTGTTCGGTGCGAATATTCCGGCGGTGATACGTGGCTTGATCGCGGTGGCGTGGTACGGGATTCAGACGTATCTGGCGTCGAGTGCGCTGATCATCGTGGTGCTGCGCTTTTTCCCACAGATGGCCGTGTATGCAGAGCCGCACTTCGCGGGCCTGTCCTACCTGGGCTGGTTTGGTTTCCTCAGCTTGTGGGTGGTGCAGGCGGCCGTATTCTGGGCGGGCATGGAGTCTATCCGGCGCTTTATCGACTGGGCCGGGCCGGTGGTCTACGCGGTGATGTTCGCCCTGGCCGGCTGGATCGTGTGGAAGGCGGGCTGGGCGAATATCAGCTTTACCCTGGCGGAAAAGTCCTTGTCGGGCTGGCAGGCTTTCGGCCAGGTGATTGTGGCGACGGCGTTGGTGGTGTCGTACTTTTCCGGGCCGACGCTGAACTTCGGCGATTTCAGCCGCTACTGTCGCAGCATGCAGGATGTGCGTCGCGGTAATTTCTGGGGGCTGCCGGTGAATTTCCTGGCGTTCTCCCTGGTGACCGTGGTGATCGTCTCGGGCACCTTGCCGGTATTCGGTGAAATGCTCCACGATCCGATCGCCACCGTGTCGCGTATCGACAACAGCATGGCCGTGTTGCTGGGCGCCTTTGCCTTTGTCACGGCCACGATCGGCATCAATATCGTCGCTAACTTCGTGTCCCCGGCGTTCGACTTCGCCAACGTTGCGCCGAGCAAAATCAGCTGGCGCGCCGGCGGCATGATTGCAGCGGTGGCTTCAGTCTTTATCACCCCGTGGAACCTGTTCAACAACCCGCTGATGATCCACTACACCCTGGACATCCTCGCCGCGTTTATCGGGCCGTTGTTCGGGATTTTGCTGGTGGACTTCTACCTGATCAAAAAACAGCAGATCGACGTGGATGCGCTGTTCGATGACAGCCCGAGCGGGCGTTATTACTTCGACGGCGGCGTGAACTGGACGGCGGTCAAGGCTCTGTTGCCGGCGACGTTGGTGGGTGTCGCGATCACGTTCACCCCGGCCTTGCAGGGCATGGCCAACTTCGCCTGGTTCACCGGTTGCTTCCTGGGTGGGCTGTTTTTCCTGGTGCTCGCTCGGCGCGAACAGGCTCGCGTGCCAACGCCGCTGATGGCTGGCTGACTGCCGCGGCCGGGCGCAGCAACAGCGCGCCGGCCAATAACAACCCGCAACCGGCGATCACCAGCGCCGGTTGCAGGCCGCCGCTCAGGTGGCTGCTCACCGACGCGAGCAATGGGCCGCTCAGTTGTCCGATGGCAAAGCTCGCGGTCAGCACCCCAGTGCTGCGCGGGTAGCCGTGGGGCGCCACCTCGCGCAAGCGTGCCATCACCAACTGCATACACGCCAGAAACGGTGCGCCGCAGAGCAACACGCCCAGCGCCAGGCCCCAGCCGTTGCCGAGCAAGCAGGTAAATACGCCCGCCGCTTGCAACCATAAGGTTGTCATCAGCCAGCGGCGGGTTGTGTTCGCGGCCTTGCGGCGCAGGCTCGCCACGACCACCCCGAGCGCAGCCGCCAGGCCAAAGCATGGCCAGAACAGGTCTGCCTGCCAGGCGCCCTTGAACTGCGCGCTGGCCATCTGGGACAGAAAGGTCGCCGGGATGATGTAGCCGAGGCCGTAGAGGAAATAAACCCAACCCAGGTGCGCGATGCTCGCATTGCTGCTCGCGTCGCTGACGGGCGCGTCAGTGACGCTCGGTTGAGGCAGGAAAGGCAGGATCGCCAGCAGCATCAGCAGCGCCACCCCGCCGTAGACCAGCCACAGGGTTGCGGAGCTTTGTCCCAGCAGGTTCGAACCCAGCGCGAGCAGGCCGGTCAACAGAATCCCCAGGCCCGGCCCGGCAAACACCAGGGCGCCCAAGCGCGGCCGCCCGGCGGCAATCGCCAGCGGTTGGCTGAGGCTGGTGATCATCACCAGCGCCCAGGCGCTGGCCACGCCGGTGCCGAAGCGCAACAGCAGGTGCGGCCAGAACCCATGGGCCCAGTACGACGCCAGGGTCAGCAGCACGCACAACCACAACCCGCCGTACAAGCGACCGCGTACAGGGTGATGGCTGCGCGCGAAAATCGAATCCACCGCGCCGACGAAGTAACCCAGGTAGTTGGCGGCGGCGATCAGCCCGGCACCGGTCAGATCAATCTGCCCCTCGCTGAGCAGATGTGGCATTTGCGGGGTGAGGGCGAAGCGGCCAATGCCCATGGCCATCATCAGGGCGATAAAGCTGGCGAGGAGGCGAGTCAACGGCGACATGTGCAAGGTTTCCTGCGGGAAAGCGAATGACGTGCAGGCTAAGGTGGATTGACTTTCTGTAAAAATGAATAATAGTGAGAAACTTGTTCAGTTTTGGAGAAAGGTATGGAGTTCAGTCAATTGCGCATTTTCCAGGCCGTGGCGGAAGAGGGCTCCATCACCCGCGCTGCCGAGCGCTTGCACCGCGTGCCGTCGAACCTGTCGACCCGGCTCAAGCAGATGGAGGAGCAACTGGGCGTCGAGTTGTTTGTTCGTGAACGTCAACGCCTGCAGCTTTCCCCTGCGGGCAAAGTGTTGCTGGACTACAGCACCCGTCTGCTGGCGCTGCACGACGAAGCCCACGGTGCCGTGCAAGGCGGGCAACCGGCCGGTGACTTTGTGCTGGGCAGCATGTACAGCACCGCTGCGATTCACTTACCGAAACTGTTGGCGCGCTATCACAAGGCGTATCCGATGGTGAATCTGCAGGTGCAATCGGCGCCCAGCGGCGAGCTGCTCGAAGGCTTGATCACCGGGCGTCTCGACGCGGCGCTGGTCGACGGCCCGCTGACTATCGCGTCCCTGGACGGTGTGCCCTTGTGCGACGAAAAGCTGATGCTGATTTGCGAAGCCGACCACCCGCCAGTACTCGGCCCCCAGGATGTTGCCGGCCGTGCGGTGTTCACCTTCCGACGCAGTTGTTCCTATCGCCGACGTTTGGAGACGTGGTTTTCCCACGAGCACGTGGCGATGGGCCGTGCCATTGAGATCGAGTCTTATCAAGGCATGCTCGCCTGCGTGATCGCCGGTTCCGGCGTGGCCTTGATGTCCGAATCCATGCTCGACAGCCTGCCAGGCAAGGACAGCGTGTCCGTTCATCCCCTATCTGAGCCTTTTGCCACTGCGACCACCTGGCTGATGTGGCGAAAGGGTATGCTCGGCGCTAATCTCAACGCATGGATCGAACTGCAGCGCGAAGGCCAGGCAGGGTTCCTGCAAGATAGCCGGGCGATCGCCTGACCGATCTGTCGTATTTGCATGAATTTGGTAATAGTTCGTTGTGGTTTCGTTCATGCAATGTGTAGGAGTTAGGGCTACTATTTGTAGGAAGAGGCGAAAGAATTTCCGCCGACCCGCACTACCCTCAAAGGGGGCAATCATGAAAGAGAAAATCCAAACCTGGCTCCACGACCTTGGCGTTGCGCTGGGCCTGATCGAGCCCCCGCTGCAGCCGGTGCCCATTCGCACGGATGATGAGCAGCGTCGTCCACGTCGGCGTTGAACTGCAGTCGTCGGAACACCGCAGAATCTGCGTAGGAACGGGCTTGTGTGGGAGCAAGCAAACCCGCCCTCGCGATGCGTGGTACGCCACGCAAAAAAAACGAGTGCGACATCCGACGTCGCACCCGCTGAAGAAAACCTGATTTCCCGCGTGCTTGTTCAGGCGGCTCGCGCTGGTTCCGTTTCAGGTCGGCGCGACAACAGGCTCACCCCGACAAAACTCACCAACGCCACCGCCAGGCTGTAGTAGATCGGCGTGTTCGCGTCCAAGCCGTCCTTGAACATGAACACCAACGCCGTCACGAAGCCCAGGGTCATGGACGTAATCGCCCCCGAAGTCGTCGCGCGCTTCCAGAAAATCGCCCCGATCAGCGGGATCAGCATGCCCCCCACCAACAGGTTGTAAGCCAGGGTCAGGGCACTGATCACATCGTTCACCACCAGCGCGATGCCCAGCACCGCGATACCGGTCAGCAGGGTGAACAGGCGGTTGATGTTCAGGCTCGACTGCTTGCCGCCGCGCAAACGTGGCAGCAGGTCCTCGGTCAACACGGTGGACGCCGCCAGCAAGCCGGCGCTGGCCGTCGACATCATCGCCGCCAACGCCGCCGCAATCACCAACCCACGAATGCCATCGGGCAGCGACACTTTGACGATCGCGGCGAACGCGTTGTTGACGTTATCCAGATCGGGAATCAGCACATGGGCCGCCATGCCGATCAACGCACAGGCCAGGCCGTAGAGAATGCAGTAGAAACCGGCGAAAGTGCCTGCGTACTGGGCGACCTTTTCGTCACGGGCGGTGAACACCCGTTGCCAGATGTCCTGGCCGATCAGGATGCCGAAAAAGTAGATCATGAAGTAGGTGATGATCGTGTCCCAGCCGATCGCGGTGAAGCTGAAGTTCGACGCCGGCAGCTTGGCCACCAGTTCGTCCCAGCCGCCGACGCGGTACAGGCAGATCGGCAGCAGGATAAACATCAGGCCGACGGTCTTGATCACGAACTGCACGATGTCGGTCAAGGTCAGCGACCACATGCCGCCGATGGTCGAGTACATCACCACCACGCCACCGCCGAGCAGCACCGAAATCCAGAAGGGCAGGCCGAACAGCACCTGCAGCACGGTGCCGATGGCCAGGATCGAGGTCACACCGATCATCAGCGCGTAGGCCAGCATGATCACCGCGCTCGCCTGGCGGGCCATGGGGTTGTAGCGTTTTTCCAGGACCTGGGTGACGGTGAAGATTTTCAGCTTGAGCAACGGCTTGGCCAGGAACAGGTTCAGCGCGATGATCCCCATGCCCAGCGCGGCGCACAGCCAGAAGCCGGAGATGCCGTGGACATACCCCAGGCGCACGGTGCCGACGGTGGACGCGCCGCCCAATACCGTGGCGGCCATGGTGCCCATGTACAGCGACGGGCCGAGATTGCGCCCGGCGACCAGGTAGTCTTCGTGGGTCTTGGCGCGGCGCATGCCGTAATAGCCGAGCACGAGCATGCCGGCGGCGTAGATGAGTACGACGAATAAATCCAAAGCCATGACGGCGGGTCTCCGATTATCTTTTTTATGGAAATCAGGCGGCTTTTTGCAGCGCCGGTTCAGCGCGCACGTCCGTGCGTTCGCTGCGTGGATCGGTAGGGCCGTACACGGCAGCCGGTTCCGGGAACAGGCGCAGCAAGCTCAGGTACACCACCGAGGCCAGCCCCAATGTCACCGGCAGGCTGATATCGATGCCCTCGGCGAGGTTGCCCAATGGCCCGACAAACTGCCCCGGCAGGTTGACGAAGCACAGCCCCACCAACGCGCTCGGAATCCAGGCCCCCAGGCCGCGCCAGTTCCAGCCATGGCTGAACCAGTAGCGCCCGCCGCGTTCGCCGCGGGTAAATACCTGCAGGTCGTCCGGGCAGTAGAAGCCGCGACGCACGATCAGGCCGATGATCATCATCACCATCCACGGGGTGGTGCAGGTGATGATCAGCACCGCGAAGGTCGACACGCTCTGCACCAGGTTGGCGGCGAAACGTCCGATAAAGATGAAGGCGATAGACATCACCCCGATCAGCAGCGTGGCCTTGACCCGCGACAGCAGGCGCGGGAACACGCTGGACATGTCCAACCCCGTGCCATACAGCGACGTGGTGCCGGTGGACATGCCGCCGATCACCGCGATCAGGCACACCGGCAGGAAGAACCAGCTCGGCGCCACCGCCAGCAGGCCGCCGACGTAGTTGTTGGCCGCGATGTAGTCCGGTGCCCTGACCGCGACGATGGTCGCGGTGGCCAAGCCGAACAGGAACGGGATCAAGGTGGCGATCTGTGCCGCGACCACCGCCAGCATGATGCGAATTTTCGGCGTTTCACGCGGGATGTAGCGCGACCAGTCACCGAGGAACGCGCCGAAGGAGATCGGGTTGCTCATGGCCACCAGCGCCGCACCGATAAACGCAGCCCAGAAACCGCTCTGGCCGAGGGCCACGCTGCCGGCGAAGTGGCTGTCGAAGGTCGGCGCGAACGCGAAGATCCCCAACAGAAACAGCAGGCTCGCCGCCCACACCGCGATGCGGTTGACCCACAGCATGAAGCGAAAGCCGTAGATACAGACCGTCAGCACCAGGATGGCAAACACGCCGTAGGCCAGGCCCAGGGTCAGGTCGGTTTCCGGCAGGCCGATCAGCCGCTTCGCACCGCCGACCAGCGCATCGCCCGAACTCCACACCGACAGTGAGAAGAAGGCAATCGCCGTCAGCAATGACAGAAATGAGCCGACGATCCGCCCGTGGACACCGAAGTGCGCCCCGGACGACACAGCATTGTTGGTGCCATTGATCGGCCCGAACAGGCCCATGGGCGCCAGGATCAGCGCACCCACCAGCACGCCCAGCACAATCGCCCAGACACCGGCCTGGAACGACAGGCCGAACAGCACCGGAAAGGCACCCAGCACCGCTGTGGCAAAGGTATTGGCACCGCCGAAGATCAGGCGAAACAGATCCTTGGGCCCGGCGGTACGTTCATGGTCCGGGATCTGTTCGACCCCGTTGGTTTCTATCTTGCGAATACTGTTTTCGTTGTTTTTATTATTCATGATCAGCTCCGATCACATTGGCTAAGGGGGCGGCAGCCCTTCCGGCATAGCGGACAAATGTTCGTGACAGGCCAGCCACAGGCCTTGTTTTTGTTGTACGTCCAACCCTTGCCATCTGAAGACAATGGTCTCGCGTTCCTGGCTATTGAATTGCTCCCCGTTCATGCGCAGCTCGGTGGCCACGTCATGCATAAAAATCGCCACATCACCCTGCAGGCTGACAACGGCGTTGCTCGAGACGCAGGACAGCACCTCGAACCCCTCGTCCCGGCGCCAGCTGTCCCACAATGCCTGGTAGGCATCGCGACTGAGCAGCGGCTGGGGCAGGGTGTAGAACACGAAGCTGGCATCGGCGCTGAATGCGCCGAAGTAAGCCTCGCGGTCGTTGCGTGCGAAGGCCGACACTAGGTCGGCCGCCGCTTTCAACACCTCATGGGTGCTCATCAGCGGTGCGCCACGCCGGGCAGTACGCAGAGCATTTCGTACAGCAGGTTGGCGCCCAGCAACGAGGTGTTGCCGGTGGTGTCGTAAGGCGGCGAAACTTCTACCAGATCGCAACCAATCAGGTCGAGGCCCTGGCAACCACGGATGATTTCGATCGCCTGGATAGTGGTCAGCCCGCCGATTTCCGGGGTGCCGGTGCCGGGCGCCCAGGCCGGGTCGATGCCGTCGATGTCAAAGCTCAGGTACACCGGGCCGCCACCGACTTTTTCGCGCACTTCGGCCATCAACGGCGCGAGGGAGTGGTGCCAGCATTCTTCGGCCTGCACCACGCGAAAGCCTTGCTTGCGGCTCCAGTTGAAGTCTTCGGCAGTGTAGCCCTGGGCGCGCAGGCCGATCTGTACCACGCGGTCGCAATCGAGCAGGCCTTCTTCCACTGCGCGGCGGAAGGTGGTGCCGTGGGCGATCTTCTCGCCGAACATGTGGTCGTTGACGTCGGCATGGGCATCGATGTGGACCAGCCCGACCTTGCCGTGCTTTTTGTGGATCGCCCGCAGGATCGGCAGGGTGATGGTGTGGTCGCCGCCCAGGGTCATGGGGATGACGTTGTGTTCGAGGATCTCGTCGTAGGCTTCTTCAATGATCCGCACGGCGTCGAGCAGGTTGAAGGTGTTGATCGCCACGTCGCCGATATCGGCCACCGACAGCGAATCGAACGGCGCGGCACCGGTGGCCATGTTGTACGGGCGGATCATCACCGATTCGGCGCGGATTTCCCGGGGGCCGAAGCGGGTGCCGGCGCGCAGCGAGGTGCCGATGTCCAGCGGCACGCCGATAAAGGCCGCATCCAGGCCCTTGGCCGATTGCAAATGGGGAAGACGCATCATGGTGGCGATGCCGGCGAAGCGCGGCATTTCGTTGCCGCCCAGTGGTTGGTGGAAAATCTTGTCCACGGGATTGCCTCATCGTGTTGTGTTTATTAGCGGCCGATTCTGCGAAAAGCCCGGAGTGGGAAGAATCGGCAGAGGCAAATACTTAGTTCAGATTTTTCTAAACTAATGCCGGCAGGTAGACTACTGCGATCACCTCCCCGGAGCCGACCATGGCCAACGCCTTGCCTGACCTGAAACTCCTGCGCATCTTCGTCAGCGTCGTGCGCCACCAGGGGTTCGCCAATGCACAGCACGAGCTCAACCTGTCGACCTCGGCGATCAGCACCTATATGAGCCAGCTCGAATCGGCGTTGGGCCTGGTGCTGTGCCACCGTGGCCGGGGCGGGTTCAGCCTGACCAGCAAGGGCGAGTTGTTCCATCAGGAGACCCTGCGGCTACTGGGCGAACTGGAAGGTTTCGAGCAATACGCCGCCGCGCTCAAAGGCGAGCTGCGCGGCACACTCAAGCTCGGCGTGCTCGACTCCACCGTCAGCGACAAGGCCCTGCCGTTCGCCGAGGTGATCGGCGCCTACAGCCTGGAACACCCGGCGGTGCACCTGCATTTGTCGGTGCTGAGCCCTTACGAACTGCAACTGGGCGTGCAGGACAACCGCCTGGACCTGGCCATCGGCGCGTTCTCCAACCGCATGAGCGGGCTGATCTACATGCCGCTGTACCGTGAACAACACTGGTTGTATTGCAGCACCCGGCACCCGCTGTTCAATGAGCGGCGCATCCCCGAACAGGTGATCACCCAGCAGCGCATGGTCGGGCGCGGCTACTGGAGCCAGGCGGAACTGGCGCGCCACGGCTTCAAGCACAGCGCCGCCACCGTGGAAAGTATGGAGGCGCAACTGATCCTGGTGCTGTCCGGCGCCTACATCGGCTACCTGCCCGAACACTACGCCCAGGCCTGGGCCGACAAGGGCGACCTGCGCGTGCTGCTGCCGGCGACCTTCGGCTACCAGGCGCCGTTCTCGATGATCATGCGCCGTGGCCGTAGCCGCGAGCCGCTGATCCAGACGTTTCGCGACTTGCTCAAAACCCAGCTCAACCAGGCCTGAAAAACCATGTCCAGACCCCAGTGTTCCCGTTGCCTGCGGCCCGCCACCCATTGCCTGTGCGCGCTGATCCCCAGCCTCGACAGTCGCACCCGCGTGTTGCTGCTGCAGCACCCGAGCGAGGTCAACCATGCGCTCAATACCGCGCGGTTGGCGGCGTTGGGCTTGAACAATGCGCAGTTGGTGGTGGGCGAGGTATTCGACGATCTGCCGAGCTTGCTGAACCCGCCCGGCTATCAGGCGCGCCTGTTGTTTCCGGCAGACGATGCCCAGCCGCTGCAGGCTTATGGGCCGAGCGACGAGCCGTTGTTGCTGGTGGTTCCCGACGGCACCTGGCGCAAGGCGCGCAAGCTGTTGCACCTCAACCCGCTGCTGGCGGCGCTGCCCAGGGTGACGCTGGCCGCGGGCGCCGTCTCGCGCTACCGGCTGCGCAAGGCGCCGGGCCCCGGAGCCTTGTCGACGGTGGAGGCGATTGTGCAGGCGTTGCAGGTGCTGGAGGCGCCCACTTCTTTCGAGCCGTTACTCAAACCCTTCGATGCGTTGATCGAGGGCCAGATTGCGGCGATGGGACCGGCGGTTTTCGACAAGAACCACGGCTGATCCATGGCGCTACATAGCTACCTGAGACGCTGACGGCGAGGCGATAGGCTGAGCTTTTCAGGAGCAGAGCCATGAGCGAGCCGATTACCCCCACACCGCAGGACACGCTGAGCGCTTTTATCGCGCAGCAGCGCGGACCCTTGATGGCCGGCCTGGAGTGGTCAGTCCTGCAGGCCCTGGATGGCTTGAGAGCCGAGTTCGACAGCCTTCTCGGCGGGCTCGATCTTGCCGAAAAACGTGAGTACGTGCGCCTGCAAAGGGCCTGGATCGATGCCCAGCACACCATGGAACAGGGCATCCGCCAACTCACCGAAGCGTTCGAGCTACATGCCCTGGAGTCGTTGCGCAGCGCGTTGATAACCCTGACCGGCCAGTACATCGACCCCAAGGTGGCGAAGATCAATACCCGCTACCTCAAGCACTCCGGTCGCGTCCGGCGCGAATTGAAAGGCGATGAGATCAAGATCTCTAGCGTGACCTTATGGGACGCCGCCTGTATGAACTATGACGGCCTGACCGGCTGGAGCTACCCCGGCCGCACCGGCCTGGCCGATGCCAGTTACCTCGACAGGAACATCAACGCGACCGCCGGCGAATTCATTGCGCTGGTGCGCCGGCTCGATCTCGGCGGGCAACTGCGTCGCCGTCTCGACCAGGCGCTGCAGGCCAACGCCTCGCTGGGCAGCAGCATCATGCGGTTGGCGAATGCCGAGTTTGAGTTCGCCCTCATCGAGGCCTTGAGAAACACCGAAGCCAGCCGCGTCGACCGGGACAAATACCAGCAGGTGAAACGTGCGCTGGCGGGAGAAGCGCGCTGGGAGCGCGTAGAGGAAATGCTGCTTTTCGTGCCCCATGGGACGGACAACATCAGTTGGTTGCCACAATCGATCGGCTTGGTCGGGCATTACGCCGGCCAGCCTCCCGGCGACAGCTTGAGCATTCCCCACATCGTTTTTTCCGTCAGCGGTTGCAAGGGGGCTTTCAGTTTTATCCCGAATCGCCCCGGCGGGTCGCTGCGTCATCATGCCAGCCATCGGCAAGCTTGCGAGGTGTTTCATGCGGAGTTTCATGCGGCCTACCGCGCGGGGCGGGTCGATTGGCTGTATCAGATCATGTGGCTGCGTGACTGTGCGCGACTCAAGCAAATCGGTAAAACCGCGCAGCCGCGTCGCGACCTTGAGGGGTTGGAAAAACTGGTCGACTGGCTGGCCCGTGTCATTCCGAGCGTCAACATCGTCGATAAAGTCGGCTATGTGCGCAACGTCGTGCAAAAGTCCCCGGCGCTGAGCCTGAACGATTTCTATCGCGAACGCAGTCGCGCCAATCTGCAGGAGTTGGCGCACCAGACGCCCGGTTTCATGCCCACCATGATCGAGCTGTTCCAGACCCTGATCGGGGAAATCCTCGATGTGCTGCTGATCCCGGTGCCGGGGGCGTTAAAAGGGTTGGGGCGGGTGAGGGCGTTTGCGATGTTCATAGCGATGGAGCAAGCGTTGGTCGAAGGGGGGCGGCAGGCGCTGCTCGGCGAGCCTGCCGAATTGCTCCAGGGGTTTGCCGACCTTGCCGATTTACTGATCAGTGGTCGATTGCATACGCGTTTGGGGCGCAGCGTGCTGCGTCGCCATCAGCATTTGTATCAACGCTTGTCCCAGCGCTACAGCGCCGTGCCTGAACACCGGCATCTGTCGAGCCCGCAGGTGCTTGAAAGAATGCTCGGCAGCCAGGACGTATTGCCACGGCAAATCGAGATTTTGCTCGAAACGAGCGCGACCTCGGCAGAGACCTTGAACCAGGTATGGGAGGGCGCGCCAGCGTCGGCGTCTTTGGTCGACGCCGTGCATCGGTTGCGCGCCGACCGGTTGATCGATTGGCTGGCCGCAGACGCCGACCCCAGCCGCCCCGCGCCCGTCGACGCGCTGGACGTCATGGCGCCGCTGCTCACTCAGTTGGAGGGTTGGCCGGCGGGAATGTCGTTGAGCATTGAAGACCATCAGGGCCTGGAGGTGCGTCGCTACAACAAGGAGGCAACGCGTGCGACAACCGCAGTGGTTACGCTGACCGCGCTGGAAAATCATGAGTTCGCCTATGCCACGCCGCGCCGCTTCACCGCCCATGTGGCACAGGCCATTGTGGCGTTGGTGCCGGCGCTTGTTTCGGGTGACGCGCAGTTGCTTCGCCAGCAATTGGCGACGAAAGCCAAGGCCTTGAGGAACGATCTGTTTGACGCGCTCACGCGGTTTGCCGACACCTGCCGTGCTGACGCGGTGGGTGCCAGTGCATCGGTACTCAAATTGTTGCCCGAGCGCGTCAGCCCCGACCAGCCCATACCGGCGGTGATTACCCAACTACGGGCCTTGCACCCCGAACTGAGCATGGCGCGGTTGCTCGAGGTGTTGCGCGAACACCCGTTATCGGAGCATCAGCAAACCCAGCTGCTGCAGTCGCAACTGCAACCCGAGGCGCTTTATGACGCATTGCGCGCCGCACGCCTGGTGACGCGCCGCGAAGCCATCGTCGATGGGCTTTTTCATCCGCGCCGATTTGACCGGCAAACCCAGGATTGGGCCGCGCATTTCGCCCACAGCGTGCTGCGCGACGGCAGCGCCCAGGCGTTGCTCGTCTGCCCGGCCACGCAAGCGCTGCCCTATGTTTCGCAGGGGGCGCAGGACCGTAGCGTGGTGGTCATTGATCAGGGCCAAGGGCGATTTTCGCCGTATTACCACCGTGAGTCGCGCACCGGCGCCATGCTGAGTGGTGCCAACGGTTTCTATCTGGCGATCATGCGCCAGCTGTCCGACGATGACCGGCGTCTACTCGGCTTGAGCGCGGAGCACAGCGTTGCCGACTTTCGGCGTCAGGTCGCTCGCGCCCTGTTGCGCCATCGTGCGCCGGATGGCGCGTTTTATCCCGACCGGCGCGAGATCGCGCACTACGTCAGTCACGTCGATACCGCCCGTATCGCCGCAGAGCCCGATGCCCTTGGCCTATACCACCTGGGGGCGGAGCGCTACCTGTGGCTGGACGATGCTTATTTCAAGGTGGCGGAGCAGCCATGGCGCCTATTGCACCCGTCCCTGAACGATGCGTATGCCCCGCTGTTGAGCCACAACGGTGCCGGCGCCTGGCGGCACGAATGGGAAAACCCGCTGACGTGGGACGGCGCCAAGGCGTTCCAGCGCCTGGGGCCGTTTACCCGCGCAGTGCCGGCGGATGCCATCGAGCAGATTCAGCAGATCAGCGGGGTGACAGCGGACGTCCTGCGCCGGATACATCTGCGCAATGAGCGCGCGCCGGCAATCGTGGTGGAGACCGTCGAGCGCTTCATGCGGCATCAACGGATCAACACCGGCGTGGATACGGGGCGGGATTTTTTCGACAGGCTGCTCGGCGAGGTCGGTGCCGACAGCGCCGAAACGTTGGTGGGGCAGGCGGCCACCCGCGCCGAGCAGGTCGCGGTGCTCGAGGCCGAGGTCGCGCGCAACCGGCCCCACATGGAGCGCCTGTTTTTCAAGGCGCTGGGCCAAAAACAGCAGCCATCGGGCGATCCATTGGCGCAGGTGCTGCAGCGCGATTTTCCCAGTTTGACGGCGGCACTCGCCGAAGAACTGGTGCGCGACGTCACCGCGCAGGAGCGCCTCAGCCTGCAGGCCGGCCGCATCCCCTTGAGCCTGATGTCGGCCGCGCGTTGGCGGGTGAGCGTCGCGCGCAAGATCAGGGCGCTGGAGGGATTGTATCTGCCGGCTGCAGCGAGTGAAGACACCTCGAGACTGATCCTGCATACATTGCCGGACATCGACGGATGGCCGAACCACCTGCGGGTCGAGGTGTGGGAGCGCGGTCGCCTGATCGATAGCATCGGCCCGGTCGACGGCGCGCTCAGACGGATACTGGAAGCGGTCGACGTGGATTATCAGGCCTACATTCTTCAAGCGAACGGTGAACGGCAACCGACCGGGCGTCCCGGGGCGTTCCTGGCGGTGCTGTTGGACGCATTACCGTCGATTGAACGTGAAGCGCTGCACTACACCCACGATGCGCTGCGCCGGGAGATCGAACAGCGTTCGCAACGCGCCCTCAGCCTGTTCGACCCACAGCGACGCCCCTGGTACGTCCCGCCACGGCGCCTGGCGGATGGGCGCATGGGTTACCCGCTGAGCGGCGGTGATCATTGGGGGCCGGTGGACCGTGAACACGTCGCCAAGCTGCGGCAGCTGTTTCCGGCGAAAACCGATGAGCAGGCCTTCGCGCTGCTCCAGGGCCTGAGTGATTCCGTCCGAGAGCGGGAAAGCGCGATCAACTTCATGTTCAGAGAGCGCGCCGTCTTGAATGCCAACCTTGAACGATGGTGCCGACAGGGTAAGCCCGAGGACTTGCCCGCACAACGTGAGGCGGCTGCGCGCATTCAGCGCTGCTGGGCTAAAGAAGACTCCGTTCGCGGGGTACCGTATGAACTCATCCTGGATGACTTGGCATTAAATGATTTGCCGCCGCTGGGCGCCTATTTCGGTCATGTAAAACTGTTGAGCCTGAAAAACAATCGGCTGGAAACCATTCCAACCAGTTTTTTCAGGTGTTTTCCGCAGCTTCGCTGGGTGTTTTTCAACGGTAATCATCTGCAGCGCCTTCCCGTCGGGTTGGCACAGCTGGGCTATTTATCGCTGCTCAACCTCTCGAATAATCGGCTCAAGCTTCAACTGGGGGACGTAATTCTGCTCGCTGAAATGACCAGCCTGGTGACACTGGATTTATCGGTAAACCCACTGAGACTGGGGCAGCGCTTGAAGCTGCATGGGTTGAAGAAGTTGCGCGTGCTTAACCTGCGCAATACGCAAATTGAAAGCCTGCCCCTTGGCGCCGCCATCTTGCGATCACTGGAGGTCTTTGATTTGCGTGACAATCGAATATCGATCTTGACCAGCCTCGATTTGTTCATTTACCCGAATGTTCATCGAGCGATGAATTTGCAAGGCAACCCGCTTTCACAGGGCTCCCTGCAAATGATGCGCCGCTACCGTGAGTGGCCGGGGCAGGCGGATATCGATTTTGGCCTGGGCGCCCAGCCCGCAGCGGCATCCACACGCCCCGACACATGGTTGGCGGTGCTGCCTTTCGCTGAGGTTCCCCACTACCAGGCACTTTGGGCGCAACTGCAGCAACGCCCGATGTCTGATCGTTTTTTTGAGTTGCTGGCATGTATCGCGGCCTATCCGTCGCTCATCGCCACCGGCTTTCGGGCGCTGCGAGAAGACCTGACGCGCCGCGTGTGGCAGTTGATCGAGAGTGCAACCCATAACGAGCAACTGGCCGTGATCCTGTTTCAGCACCGCTTCGAGCTCAATCGCGGGGTGGATGGCTGGCTGTTATCACTCAATGCGCTGGAGCTTGAGTTCCTGCCGATCGAACTGCTCGCCCGCGACACGGACGGTGATGCGGCGCCACTCTTGAATTACTTTCGAGCCCTGAAACGGTTGCAGGCCATCGATGAGATGGTGTTGCGTTTCGACCGCCATCAAACGTGGGATGTGGTGAGCAGCATGATCCTTGCCAGCCGCATTGCGTTGGCGCACAGCCTGGATTTACCCCTTGGATTCGAAGAGCGTTTGGCCAGGACACTGGGTGGCCCCAATGCGAACTCAATCACCAGGATGCACGGGATGATCGTGGCCGCCGAAGCTCAGTTCGACTGGCCGGCTTTATTGGTGCAAGCAGAATATTGGCGGCAGTTTCTGGCGCGTAAATACCGATCGCGGTTCGACGCGCGCCTTGGGCAATACGATCGAGAAATGGAGCGTGCGCAGGCGCAAGTCGAAAGTGCGGAGATGAGCGAAGGCGCGTACCTGCTGCTGGTGCGTAAGGTGCAAGCCTTGAGGGCGCACGACGAGGAGCAATTGATTGAGCAACTGACGCGCGAGGAATGGACCCGCTTCGTGACCGGCTGATTGCGTGCTTATGCCTTTAAGCCATAAGCACCGCACTTTGCGTGATATGGCGCGCCAGGCTTTCCCGGTATGATGTTCGCCCCGCAGTCTGGATTGCGAATACGCCATGACCTTGCAGTACCCTACAATCGCCGATTGCGTCGGCAACACGCCCCTGGTCCGCTTGCAACGCATGGCGGGTGAAACCAGCAATACCCTGTTGCTCAAGCTCGAAGGGAACAACCCGGCCGGTTCCGTCAAGGACCGTCCGGCGCTGTCGATGATCACGCGCGCCGAGCTGCGCGGGCAGATCAAGCCGGGCGACACCCTGATCGAAGCCACCTCCGGTAACACCGGGATCGCCCTGGCCATGGCCGCGGCGATCAAGGGTTACAAGATGGTGCTGATCATGCCCGACAATGGCAGCGCCGAGCGCAAGGCCGCGATGACCGCCTACGGTGCCGAATTGGTCCTGGTCAGCCAGGAAGAAGGCATGGAAGGCGCCCGCGACCTCGCCGAGCGCATGGCCGCCGAAGGCCGTGGCCAGGTGCTGGACCAGTTCGCCAACGGCGACAATCCCGAGGCGCACTACACCACCACCGGCCCGGAAATCTGGCGCCAGACCCAGGGCACGATTACCCATTTCGTCAGCTCCATGGGCACCACCGGCACCATCATGGGCAACTCGCGCTACCTCAAGGAGCAGAACCCGGCGATCCAGATCGTCGGCCTGCAACCGATGGAAGGCGCGTCGATCCCCGGGATTCGCCGCTGGCCCGAAGAGTATTTGCCGAAGATCTACAACGCCACGCGCGTGGATCGCATCATCGACATGGCCCAGCGTGAAGCCGAAGACACCACGCGCCGCCTGGCCCGTGAAGAAGGCATCTTCTGCGGTGTGTCCTCCGGCGGCGCCGTGGCCGGCATGTTGCGATTGTCCAAGGAAGTGGAAAACGCGGTGATCGTCGCGATCATCTGTGACCGTGGCGACCGTTACTTGTCGACCGGCATTTTCGACGAACCCAACTGATGGCCAAGCACGAGAGAGGCCTGCGCTTCCAGCCGACGGGCGGCAGCCGTACCCCACAGATTCCGGTGGGCAAGAAGCAACGCCTGACCATCGAGCGCCTGGCCAATGACGGCCGTGGCATCGTGTTCTTTGAAGGCCGCACCTGGTTTGTCAACGGTGCGCTGGCCGGTGAAGAGGTCGAAGCGCGGGTATTGGGCGCCCACGGCAAAGTGGTCGAGGCGCGCACCGAGCGTGTGTTCAAGCCCAGCGAACTGCGGCGCCCGGCGCCATGCGCGCACTTCGGCCGTTGCGGCGGTTGCAGCGTGCAGCACCTGCCCCATGCTGAACAACTTGCCCTGAAACAGCGCATGCTCGCCGAGCAACTGTCGCGTGTGGCAGGGGTCGAACCGCAGGCGTGGGCGGCACCGTTGAGTGGCCCGGAGCTGGGCTATCGGCGTCGCGCCCGCGTGGCGGTGCGCTGGGACGCCAAGGCCAAGACCCTGGAAGTGGGCTTTCGCGCCGTGGCCAGCCAGGACATCGTCGCCATCGACGATTGCCCGGTGCTGGTACAGGCCTTGCAACCGATCATGCAGCGTTTGCCCAACATGCTGCGGCGCTTGAGCAAACCGCAGGCATTGGGGCATGTGGAGCTGTTCAGCGGGTCGTCCATCGCCGTATTGCTGCGCCATATGGCGCCGTTGTCCGACGCCGATCTGCTGATCCTCAAAGAATTCTGCGCCTTCCATGAGGCCCAGTTGTGGCTGCATGGCGAGGGCCAGCCGGAGCCGGTCGAGCCTGACCAGGCCCTGGGTTATCGGTTGGAACCGTGGGCTCTGGAGCTGGCGTATCGGCCGGGCGATTTTGTCCAGGTCAACGCCGGGGTCAACGCGGCGATGGTGGCCCAGGCCCTCGAATGGCTGGCGCCGCAAGCCGATGAGCGCGTGCTGGACCTGTTTTGCGGGCTGGGCAACTTCGCCCTGCCACTTGCGCGCCAGGTGCGCGAAGTGGTCGCGGTGGAAGGCGTGCAGGCCATGGTCGAGCGTGCGGCGCTGAATGCCGTCAGCAATAATTTGCATAATGTGCAGTTTTTTCAGGCCGATTTGTCCCAGTCGTTGACTGACGCGGAATGGGCCAAACAGGGCTTTTCTGCGGTACTCTTGGACCCACCTCGCGACGGTGCCCTGGAGGTTGTGCGCAAGCTCGCCAGCCTGGGGGCCAAGCGCCTGGTGTACGTGTCCTGCAATCCGGCGACGCTGGCGCGGGACACGGTTGAGTTGGTCAAGCAGGGTTACCGGCTAAAACGTGCCGGGATCCTCGACATGTTTCCGCAAACCGCGCATGTCGAGGCGATGGCGTTATTTGAGGCGGGCTAGGATGCCCGTTTAATCCGACTGGCCTGCATTCTCCTGGGCCGTGACCTGCCAGGGAGTGTGTGAGCTTTAGTAATAAAGCAGGTCAGCGATGATTTTTGGCGCATCGAAGGTGCGTCGTAGGGAAGGTAAGCAAGATGGTACAGGTGAGAGCACACCAGCCGATCAACACCGACGGCAGTATCAATCTCGAGGCATGGCTGGATCATGCCATCAGTGTCGACCCGGCACTGGACCGTGAAGCCTTGAAAGCAGCCTGCGAGTTCGCTCGTGAGTCTGAACAGCAAGACAATGCGGCCAAGAACCTGTGGGCCGAAGGCACTTCGAGCTTTCGCACCGGCTTGGAAATCGCTGAGATCCTCGCCGATCTCAAGCTCGACCAGGATTCGCTGATCGCTGCCGTGCTCTATCGCGGCGTGCGTGAAGGGCATATCCCGTTGGCCACCGTGGGCCAGCGCTTCGGCTCCGTGGTGGCCAAGCTGATCGACGGCGTGCTGCGCATGGCCGCCATCAGCGCCAGCCTCAGCCCGCGCCAGTCCATGGTGCTGGGCACCCAGGGCCAGGTGGAAAACCTGCGCAAGATGCTGGTGGCGATGGTCGACGACGTGCGCGTCGCCTTGATCAAGCTGGCCGAACGCACCTGCGCGATCCGTGCGGTGAAAACCGCCGACGACGAAAAGCGCAACCGCGTGGCCCGCGAAGTCTTCGACATCTACGCACCGCTGGCGCACCGCCTGGGTATCGGCCATATCAAGTGGGAGCTGGAGGACTTGTCCTTCCGCTACCTCGAACCCGACCAATACAAACAGATCGCCACGCTGCTGCATGAGCGCCGGCTCGACCGCGAGCGTTTCATCACCGACGTGATGGGCCAGCTGCGCGCCGAGTTGCAGGCTACCGGCGTCGACGCCGACATCAGCGGCCGCGCCAAGCACATCTATTCGATCTGGCGCAAAATGCAGCGCAAGGGCCTGGCCTTCAGCCAGATCTACGACGTGCGCGCCGTGCGCGTGCTGGTGCCGGAAATGCGCGACTGCTACACCGCGCTCGGTATCGTCCACACCCTGTGGCGGCACATCCCCAAGGAGTTCGACGACTACATCGCCAACCCCAAGGAAAACGGCTATCGCTCGCTGCACACTGCGGTGATCGGCCCCGAGGGCAAGGTGCTGGAAGTGCAGATCCGCACCCACGCCATGCACGAAGAGGCGGAGCTGGGGGTGTGCGCGCACTGGCGCTACAAGGGCACCGACGTCAAGGCCGGGTCCAACCAGTACGAAGAGAAGATCTCTTGGCTGCGCCAAGTGCTGGAATGGCACGAAGAACTCGGCGACATCGGCGGCCTGGCCGAACAACTGCGGGTGGATATCGAGCCGGACCGGGTCTACATCTTCACCCCCGACGGCCACGCCATCGACCTGCCGAAGGGCGCCACGCCGCTGGACTTCGCCTACCGCGTGCACACCGAGATCGGCCACAACTGCCGGGGCGCCAAGATCAACGGGCGCATCGTGCCGCTCAACTACAGCCTGCAGACCGGCGAGCAGGTCGAGATCATCACCAGCAAGCACGGTACGCCGAGCCGCGACTGGCTGAACCCGAACCTGGGTTACATCACCACCTCGCGGGCGCGGGCGAAGATCGTCCACTGGTTCAAGCTGCAGGCGCGCGACCAGAACGTCGCCGCCGGCAAAAGCCTGCTCGAACGCGAACTGGCGCGCCTGGGCCTGCCTCAGGTGGACTTCGACAAGCTGGCCGAAAAGGCCAACATGAAGATCGCCGAAGACATGTTCGCCGCCCTCGGTGCCGGCGACCTGCGCCTGGCGCAACTGGTCAACCTGGCCCAGCAACTGGTGGAGCCGGAACGCGGCAACGAACAGCTGGAGCTGATCCCGCGCAAAGCCACCGGCTACAAGCCCGGCAAGCGTGGCGATATCCAGATCCAGGGCGTCGGCAACCTGATGACGCAAATGGCCGGTTGCTGCCAGCCGCTGCCGGGCGACGCCATCGTCGGCTACATCACCCAGGGCCGTGGCGTGAGCATTCACCGCCAGGACTGCGCCTCGGTGCTGCAACTGGGCGGGCGCGAGCCGGAGCGGATCATCCAGGTCAGCTGGGGCCCGGTGCCGGTGCTCACCTATCCGGTGGACATCATCATCCGTGCCTACGACCGTTCCGGTCTGCTGCGCGACGTGTCGCAAGTGCTGCTCAACGAGCGGATCAACGTGCTGGCCGTCAACACCCGCTCGAACAAGGAGGACAACACCGCGTTGATGTCCCTGACCATCGAGATTCCGGGGCTGGACGCGTTGGGGCGGTTGCTGGGGCGGATTTCCCAGTTGCCGAACATCATCGAGACGCGGCGCAACCGTACCCCATGAGCATCTGGATGAACACAGTCTGAAAGGTGGGAGGGGGCTTGCCCCCGAAAGCGGAGTGTCAGGTACCAGATTCTTGGTTGATCCACCGCAATCGGGGGCAAGCCCCCTCCCACAGTTGATCGGCGGTGTTCATACCTGATCGGGAATAGAAAGATGTATTCACTTGAAGACCTGCTGCACCTGATGAATCGCCTGCGCGACCCGCAATACGGGTGCCCGTGGGACATCAAGCAAACAGGAGGACAACACCGCGTTGATGTCCCTGACCATCGAGATTCCGGGGCTGGACGCGTTGGGGCGGTTGCTGGGGCGGATTTCCCAGTTGCCGAACATCATCGAGACGCGGCGCAACCGTACCCCATGAGCATCTGGATGAATGCAGGCTGAATGTGGGAGGGGGCTTGCCCCCGAAAGCGGAGTGTCAGGTACCAGATTCTTGGTTGATCCACCACAATCGGGGGCAAGCCCCCTCCCACAGTTGATCGGCGGTGTTCATACCTGATCGGAAATAGAAAGATGTATTCACTTGAAGACCTGCTGCACCTGATGAATCGCCTGCGCGACCCGCAATACGGGTGCCCGTGGGACATCAAGCAAACCTACGCGAGCATCGTCCCGCACACCCTGGAAGAGGCCTACGAAGTCGCCGACGCCATCGAGCGCGGCGACTTCGATCACCTGCAAGGCGAGTTGGGCGACCTGTTGTTCCAGGTGGTGTATTACAGCCAGCTGGCACAGGAAGAAGGGCGCTTCGAGTTCGCCGGGGTGATCGACAGCATCACCCGCAAGCTGATTCGACGTCATCCCCATGTGTTCCCCACCGGCGATCTGTACGCGCCGCTGGATATCCCGCAGTTGAGCGAAGAGCAGGTCAAGACGCGTTGGGAGCAGATCAAGGCCGAGGAGCGCGCGGAAAAGTCCGACGCCCCCGAGCAACTGTCCCTGCTCGACGATGTGCCCACCGCCTTGCCGTCGCTGTCCCGTGCCGCCAAATTGCAGAAGCGTGCCAGCCAGGTCGGTTTCGATTGGCCCGCTGCGTTGCCGGTAGTGGATAACGTGCGCGAAGAGCTGGATGAAGTGCTCGAAGCCATGGCCGATAACGATGCAGTGGCCATCGCCGATGAAGTCGGTGACCTGCTGTTTGCCGCGGTCAACCTGGCCCGTCACCTCAAGGTCGACCCGGAAACCGCCTTGCGCGGTGCCAATGCCAAATTCGAGCGACGTTTCCGATTTATCGAACAGGCATTGCGCGATACGCGTCAATCCATGGAAGATTGCACCCTCGAAGAGTTGGACGCCCTGTGGGGCGAAGCCAAACGCCAGGAAAAGAACGTGTCCAGCTGCGGTTGAGCAGTTGCCTAAGTGAGTAAGCACCATGAGCCTTTCCCTTCGCGACCAGTTGCTCAAAGCAGGTCTGGTCAACCAAAAGCAGGCCAAGCAGGTCGGCAAAGAGAAACAGAAACATCAACGTCTGGTCCACAAAGGCCAGGCCGAGGCCGATGACACCCAGGCACGCCTGGCCCAGGAAGCCATGGCCGAGAAGGTCAAGCGCGACCAGGAGCTGAACCGCCAGCAGCAGGAGAAAGCCGAGGCCAAGGCCCGCACGGCCCAGGTCAAGCAACTGATCGAGACCTCGCGCCTGCCCAAGCTGACCACCGAGGACTACTACAACTTCGTGGATGACAAGAAGGTCAAGCGCCTGTCGGTCAACACGCTGATGCGCAACAAGCTGAGCAACGGCTCCCTGGCGATCGTGCATCACGCCGGCGGTTACGAGGTGATCCCGCGCGAAGCGGCGCTGAAGATCCAGGAGCGCGCGCCGGAGCGTATCGTCCAGCTCAATATCCTCACCGAAAGCCAGGTGCCGGATGAGGATGATCCTTACGCCGCCTACCAGATCCCGGATGATCTGATGTGGTAAGGCTGTAAAACAATAAACCCCGCTCACCGGCGGGGTTTTTGTTTTCAGGCAACCAGGCTGCGTGGGCCTGGCGCCTGAGTCTGGCAAATAGTCAGGAGCTTTGTGCCTGGCGTTTCATCTCAAGGGTTTCGAGCTCGTTTTTATAGTTATGAGCGTCGCTCTCGTTATGAAACATGCCGACCAGCAGGTCTTGTTGGTGTACGTCCCAGATGTGAATCCCATGGCCCAATGCTTCGTGGGACATATGTTCGTCGTCGCGCTCAGTCACTTTTACAGTCATCTGCTTGCTCCAATCTCTGGTTGATCTGCGGCAAGTCGTCGCAGGCATTTGTTATATGTTTTGTTAGCTTGCTAAGTAAACTGATTTTTCCTGCAACAGTCCTTTACAGAAATAGCAACAATTGTGCAGGCCGCGTAAACCGCGACATTGCGCCACAGGCGGCTGGGTTTTATGAAAAAAGCTTCATGATTGCGTCAGGTAATAACGGCCTTGCCTGAATATTCCAGGCGAAAAAAAGCCCCGCATTGCGCGAGGCTCTTTTCCAACGTATCAGTTCAATCAGCTGCCTTTGACAGGCTGACCGTCAACCGTGCCGTCTTGCAGCATGATGTTGTATTCCTTGCCGTCGGTTTCCACCTGACGCAGGGCAACCAGGATGCCGCCCCAGTCCTTGGCAAACCACATCTGGGTGATGCGCTTGCTTTGGGTCGGGTCACGCACGCGCTCGACCTTGATCGCGTCGATGGAGCCGGCTTTGGTCTGGACCTTTTCCGGGCCGATCACGCGAAAGTCGTAAGTGTCGACGTCGGTGCCTTCAACCACGTTGTAGCTCATGCTCTTCTTGCCGGCCGCGACATCGCGCTGCAGCGCCAACTGGTAGGTCGACTTGTCGAGCATGCCGCTTTGCAGGGCAACGTTGACCGGGTCTTTGTTTTCAAAGCCGGTGACTTTCTTGGCGGTCTGGTCGAAGTCCAGGTTGATCCTTTTCGCCTTGCCCAGGCCGCCGCGTTCGAAGGTGTAGCTCTTCGGCTGCAGGGCGTCCTTGTCGAATTGGATCACGCTGGTTTCGGTGAGGCTGGCAATCATCATGGAAGCCTTGAAGTTCAAGGTCCAGGTGCCATCGCCATTGTGGGTCAGGCTGCGCTCGGCCGAACCGCTCATGGGCAACTGTTTCCAGTCGGCGGTGTAGCTGGCGGAGAAAGGATGTAAATCTGCTGCTTGCACCGCAGGCAAGGCGAACAGCGCAAAAGCGAAGAGCAAGGCGCGACGCATAAAATCTCCTAGGTTCGAATCAAGTGGCCGCTGGCCGCGAGTAACTGACCGTCCAATAATGCACCCTGTTTACCAAGAATCAACCGCCCCTCGGCAAACCAGCGAACAGCCAGCGGGTAAATCCTGTGTTCCTGCGTATGAACCCGTTGCGCAAGCGTCTGCGCCGAGTCGTCAGACTCTACCGGAACCACTGCCTGTACGACCAGAGGCCCGCCGTCGAGTTCCTCGGTGACAAAATGCACGCTGCAGCCATGCTCGCTGTCGCCCGCGTCGAGGGCGCGCTGATGGGTGTGCATGCCTTTGTACTTGGGCAGCAGGGAAGGGTGGATATTCAACAGCCGCCCAGCGTAGTGCCGCACGAAATCAGCGCTGAGGATACGCATGAAGCCGGCCAGTACCACGAGTTTGGGGTTGAAGGCGTCGATCAGTTCGACCAGGGCGCTGTCGAAGGCCTCGCGACCTTCGAAAGCCTTGTGATCCAGGGTGCGCGTGGCAATGCCTGCCTCCCTGGCGCGTTGCAGGCCATAGGCGTCGCTGCGGTTGGAGATCACCGCAGCGATGCGCGCCGGGCTGTCGCCGGTGCGCGTGCTGTCGATCAGGGCCTGCAAGTTACTGCCGGTGCCGGAGAGCAGCACCACGACATCACAGGTTGCAGACATCAGTGCGCCTTAAGGTTCTTCAGTTCAACCTGAGCCGCGCCTTCGGCGGCAGCGGCGATCTGGCCGATGACCCAAGGCTGTTCGCCGGCTTCGCGCAGCACGTTCAACGCGCTTTCCACGTGCTCTTGCGCCACGCAGATCACCATGCCCACGCCGCAGTTCAGCACGCGGTGCATTTCGGTTTCGTTGACGTTGCCTTTCTCTTGCAGCCAGTCGAATACCGCAGGACGCTGCCAGCTGGCCACGTCGACAATCGCCTGGGCGCCTTTGGGCAGGACGCGCGGGATGTTGTCCAGCAGGCCGCCGCCGGTGATGTGGGCCATGGCTTTGACCGCGCCGGTGTCCTTGATCAGCTTGAGCAGTGGCTTGACGTAGATGCGTGTCGGCGCCATCAGCAGGTCGGTCAGGGGCTTGCCGTCGAGCTGGATGTTCTCGATGTCGGCACCGGACACTTCGATGATCTTGCGGATCAGCGAGTAGCCGTTGGAGTGCGGGCCGGACGACGGCAGGGCGAGCAGGGCGTCGCCGGCAGCCACTTTGGAGCCGTCGATGATCTCGGCTTTTTCGACCACGCCGACGCAGAAGCCGGCCAGGTCGTAGTCTTCGCCTTCGTACATGCCTGGCATTTCAGCGGTTTCGCCGCCGACCAGGGAGCAACCCGACAATTCGCAGCCAGCACCGATGCCGGTGACCACTTGGGTCGCGGTTTCGACGTTGAGCTTGCCGGTGGCGTAGTAGTCCAGGAAGAACAACGGCTCGGCGCCGCACACTACCAGGTCGTTGACGCACATGGCGACCAGGTCGATGCCGATGCTGTCGTGTTTGTTCAGGTTCAGGGCCAGGCGCAGTTTGGTGCCCACGCCGTCGGTGCCGGAAACCAGCACGGGCTGTTTGTAGCCGGCCGGGATTTCACAGAGGGCGCCAAAACCGCCCAGGCCACCCATGACTTCGGGGCGCGCAGTGCGCTTGGCGACGCTCTTGATGCGTTCGACCAATGCTTCACCGGCGTCGATGTCTACACCGGCGTCCTTGTAGCTCAGGGAGGGTTGCTTGCTCATGATCCAGGCCTTTAGGGGGGATTCAGGGGTAACGACCGATTGGGCAAGGGCTCTTGTGAAAAGGCCCAGCCATTGACGGTCTGCGAAGGCGCGCGATTTTATCAGGCTTGAGGGTCAGCGGCCATCCTCGGGCCGACGGGCAGAGCCACATAGATAAAAAAGCCGGTTAAAAAAATGCTAATCGGGTCTGCCCAGCTCCGTATTAAGGTATAGCCTTGAACCCGCTATCGTTATGACAGTAGGAAAACTTACCGAGACCCCGTGAATGTTTTACCGATCGCTGTGGTCACAGCCTTGGCAAACCGAGATCACGCGGTCTGTTCCAGCCGCTAATTTTGTCGTTCGGGAATCTTCCATGCGTCTGTGTAATGTGTTTTTTGTAGGCTGCTTGTCGTTGGTCAGCCTGGCGAGTCATGCCGAAACCCTCAATGGCCTTTATCAAGTACTGGAGCCGGTCAGCAGCCAGTCACCGCAAGAACGCGACCAGGCGACCCAGCGCGCCGTACAGACCCTGGTGATCCGCCTCACTGGCGACGCCAAGGCCGCCGAAGGCCCCGGCCTGGCGGCGGTGCGCAAGGACCCGCAACAAATCATCACGCAATACGGCTACGACGCCGGCCCGCCGGAAAGCCTGCAAGTGGATTTCGACCCCGTCAGCACCGATCGCGCCTTGCGTGAGGCCGGCTTGTCGATCTGGGGCAGCAATCGGCCGTCGATCCTGGGTTGGTGGCTGAATGACTCCACCGACGGCAGCAACCTGGTCGGGGATGGTCAGGCCGTCGCGCAGGCGCTGCGCCGTGCGGCGCAACATCGCGGCTTGCCGCTGCGCCTGCCGTTGGGGGATTTGGATGAACAGGTGGTCGCCACCGCGCCCAACCTCGAAAGCGCGGACGCCACGCCGTTGCGTGCAGCCTCGGAACGCTACGGCGCCGATGCGATGCTCGCAGTGCATGCGCGCCAGGAGGGCAGCCAATGGCAGGCCAAATGGCGCCTGTGGTTGGGCGACAAGAGCGAGCAGGGCACCGCGCAAGGCGCCGACACCGCCGCCGTGGCCGATGCTGTGATGCTGGCGGTCAGCCAGAAACTGGCGCCGCGCTTTGTGGTCAAGCCGGGCGCGAGCACCGAGCAATTGCTCGAAGTGCAGGGCATGACCCTGGAGCGCTACGCCGCGTTGGGCCACTTGCTCGAGCCGTTTGGCGGCCAGCCGCAGCGCGTGGATGGCAATCGTATTGTGTATCGCGTCAATGGCAGCGCCGATCAGTTGCGTACTCAACTGAGCCTGGCCAGGTTGCAGGAGATTCCCGCGGGTGAAGCACTGGCTGCGCAACCGCCAGTGGACGGCACGCAGCCGGTCGTCGCCCCTGAGCCGCAGGCGCAACTGCGTTTTCGCTGGTAAATGTTCTGCTTTATATAGCAGCCGATAAAAGATGGAGTGGTGTATGGCGGATACGCGTCGTTGGGTGTGGCTTGGCGGGATCGTCCTGCTGTGCGTTTTTGTGTTCTTGCTGCATTCGATCCTGACGCCGTTCCTGGTCGCGCTGTTGCTCGCCTATCTGTTCGATCCCGTGGTGGATCGCCTGGAGAAAGCCGGCCTGTCGCGGACTTTGGGGGTGGTCACGGTGTTTGCGCTGTTTACGCTGATCATCACGGCGTTGGTGCTGGTGCTGGTGCCGATGCTGGCCAAGCAGTTGTTCCGTTTGTATGAACTGGCGCCGCAGATGCTCGACTGGCTGCAGCACACGGCGATGCCGTGGGCCCAGGCCAAGCTGGGGCTGGCGGATGGCTTCTGGAAGTTCGACAAGGTCAAGGCTGCGATCAGCGAGCATATGGGCCAGACCACCGACATCGTCGGCGTGGTTCTCAGCCAGGCCACGGCATCCAGCCTGGCGCTGATCGGCTGGTTGACCAATCTGGTGTTGATCCCGGTGGTGGCGTTCTACCTGTTGCGGGACTGGGACATCATGATGGCCAAGATCCGCAGCCTGCTGCCGCGTGACCGTGAAGCGCGCATCGTGTCCCTGGCCGGGGAGTGTCATGAGGTCTTGGGGGCGTTCGTGCGTGGCCAACTGCTGGTGATGCTGGCCCTGGGGATTATCTATGCCGCCGGCTTGATGGCGATCGGCCTGGAGCTGGGCCTGTTGATTGGCTTGATTGCCGGTCTGGCCGCGATCGTGCCGTACATGGGCTTTGTGATCGGTATCGGTGCGGCGCTGGTGGCCGGGCTGTTCCAGTTTGGCGGTGACCTGTACCCGATGCTCGGGATTGTCGCGGTGTTCATGGTCGGCCAGGCCCTCGAAGGCATGGTGCTGACCCCGTTGCTGGTGGGTGATCGCATCGGCCTGCACCCGGTCGCGGTGATCTTTGCGATCCTGGCTGGCGGTGAGTTGTTCGGCTTCACCGGCATCCTGCTCGCGCTGCCGGTGGCGGCGGTGATCATGGTGCTGGTGCGTCATGTCCACGATCTGTACAAGGATTCGGATATGTACGGGGGCGTTGAAGACCCCGATTTGTAATCGCGGTGTCACAAACCCGGCCCAGGCCGGGTTTGTTGTTTCTGGCGCTGTGGCGTCAAACAATTTGCGTAAATCCAACAAGTTAACGCAAACCTTTGATTTTGCTTATGGTCTGCTGCATTGTGCGCCCGGCGTCACGGGTATAAACTTTGCAAACTTTTCACAGAGGCCACTAACGGTTCGATCGGAGCCGTTCAGTCAGCATGAAACCGATTCAGCTGCCCTTAGGTGTGCGTCTGCGTGACGACGCCACCTTTATCAATTACTACCCAGGCGCCAACGCCGCAGCACTCGGCTATGTCGAGCGGCTCTGCGAAGCCGACGCCGGGTGGACTGAAAGCCTGATCTACCTGTGGGGCAAGCAAGGCGTGGGGCGCACCCACCTGTTGCAGGCCGCGTGCCTGCGCTTCGAGCAGATGGGCGAACCGGCGGTTTACCTGCCGTTGGCGGAGTTGATGGACCGCGGGATCGGGATTTTCGACAACCTCGAACAATACGAACTGGTGTGCCTGGACGATCTGCAGGCCGTCGCCGGCAAGGCGGATTGGGAAGAGGCGCTGTTTCATCTGTTCAACCGCCTGCGCGACAGCGGTCGCCGCCTGTTGATCGCGGCTTCGACCTCGCCCCGTGAGTTGCCGGTCAAGCTGGCCGACCTCAAGTCGCGCCTGACCCTGGCGCTGATCTTCCAGATGCGTCCGCTGTCCGACGAGGACAAATTGCGTGCCCTGCAATTGCGTGCATCCCGTCGCGGCCTGCACCTCACCGACGAGGTCGGGCACTTCATCCTCACTCGCGGCACCCGCAGCATGAGCGCATTGTTCGATTTGCTCGAGCAGCTCGATCAGGCCTCTTTGCAGGCCCAGCGCAAGCTGACGATTCCCTTCCTCAAGGAAACCCTCGGCTGGTAGCCAGCCCTTGTGTTTCGGGGGCTTCGGCAAATTTCAGGCGCCAGGAAACCTGCGTTTTGGTCGGCTTGACCACGCAAAACACGCGCAAAGGGTATTAAGGGCTTAGATGTCATAACGCAAACAGTAAGTCACATGGATCACGATTGAATTTGCAAATCGATGTGATAGAAGGCATAGTCTCGACTTCTTTACACATCAGCCACGGTCGTGCCCATGCTAAATCGCTTCGCACCCCTCGTGCCTCTCGCACTTGTCGCTCTGTTGTTTGGTTGCGCCTCCCACCCTCAACAAGTGGCCGAGCAGCACAATCAACAGTATAAAAATCAGGCAAAATTCGTTGCTGCGCAGTCTTCCACTGTTTATGAGGAAGAGCTGGCAACCGAAAAAGAACTGGCCGCCTTCGCTGGCAACAAGCCTTATCAGCTTCCCGTTCTGGCCGACAGCATCCTCGAACGCGGCATGTCCCTGATCGGGACCCGTTACCGTTTCGGCGGTACCTCTGAAGCCGGTTTTGATTGCAGCGGTTTTATCGGTTACCTGTTTCGCGAAGAAGCTGGCATGAACCTGCCACGCTCCACCCGCGAAATGATCAACGTGAATGCACCGTTGGTCGCGCGTAACAACCTCAAGCCTGGGGATCTGCTTTTCTTCAGTACCAGTGGTCGCGGTCGCGTCAGTCACGCCGGTATCTACCTGGGCGATAACCAGTTTATCCACTCCAGCAGCCGCCGCAGCGGTGGTGTTCGAGTCGACAGCCTGGGCGACAGCTACTGGAGCAAAACCTTCATCGAAGCCAAGCGCGCACTCGCCATGGCCCCGACGACGATTACCGCTAGCAAGTAAAGTTAAAGTGATACTTGAAGTTTGACGTGTAAGCGCTAGAATCTCTGGACATTGTTGTAATCCGTTCGCGCAAGCCATGCTTGCGCGTTCTGGTTTTCAGCGTTCGGCAGCGAAAGCCGCATCCAGACCAGGATTGTTCTGCACATGTCGACCTCGGCCCGCCTGATTCTTATTGTTTGCGCCGCGCTGCTCAGCGCCTGCGCAAGCCGCCCGCAGCCTGCGCCCGTAGCGGCCAAGCCTAAACCAGTGTTCAACTATTCCAGCCAGAGTTCGCCGGTCGCTGAAGACGTGCTGTTCCGCGCGCTGGGCCTGGTCGGTACGCCTTATCGTTGGGGCGGCAATACGCCGGACTCCGGTTTCGATTGCAGCGGGTTGATCGGGTTTGTCTACCGTGATGCCGCGGGCATCTCCCTGCCGCGCACCACGCGCGAACTGATCGTGATGCGCGCCCAGGACGTCAGCGCACAGAACCTGCAAACCGGTGACCTGCTGTTCTTCGCCACGGGTGGCGGCTCGCAGGTCAGCCACGCCGGGATCTATGTCGGCGAAGGGCGCTTTGTGCATGCGCCGCAGACGGGCGGTACGGTGAAGCTGGACACCTTGTCCAAAGCCTACTGGCAGAACGCCTACCTGAGCGCCAAGCGCGTGTTGCCGGCTGAGCACTTGGCCCGCAACCCCTAAGCCAAAGCAGGATCCAAATGTGGGAGGGAGCTTGCTCCCGATGAGGGCGTGTCAGTCCATGCATTCAGTGACTGACCCACCGCTATCGTGGGCAAGTCGAATCGTCGCACCGCCCCTCCCACATTTGTAATAGTTACTTAGCCGCAGAAACCCGCCACACCTTATTCCCCACATCGTCCGCCACCAGCAAGTTGCCCTGCTTGTCGATGACCACGCCAACCGGTCGTCCCATGGCTTGTTCTTCGCTGTTGAGGAACCCGGTCAGCACGTCCACTGGCGGCCCCTTCGGCTTGCCGCCCTCGAACGGTACGAAGATCACCTTGTAGCCGCTGTGCGGCTTGCGGTTCCACGAGCCGTGCTGGCCGATAAACGCACCGTTGATAAAGGGCGCTGGGAGTTTGCTGCCCTCGGCGAAGGTCAGGCCCAGCGAGGCGGTGTGTGGGCCTACGGCGTAGTCCGGCGCAATGGCTTTGGCCACCAGGTCCGGGTTCTGCGGTGTGACGCGTACATCCACGTGCTGCCCGTAATAGCTGAAGGGCCAGCCATAAAAGGCGCCATCCTGGACCGAGGTGATGTAGTCCGGCACCAGGTCGCTGCCGATCTCGTCGCGCTCGTTCACTGCCGTCCACAGCTTGCCGCTCTGCGGTTCCCAGGCCATGCCGTTCGGGTTGCGCAGGCCGGAGGCGAAGATACGGTGCTGGCCGCTGGCGCGGTCGACTTCCCAGATCGCCGCGCGGCCTTGTTCCGCTTCCAGGCCGTTCTCGGCGACGTTGCTGTTGGAACCGACGCTCACATACAACTTGCTGCCGTCCTTGCTGGCCACCACGTTTTTCGTCCAGTGATGGTTGATGCTGCCCGCTGGCAGGTCGATGACCTTGCTGCTGGCGGCCTTGATCGCGGTTTCGCCGGTCTGATAGGGAAAGCGCAACAGCTTGTCCGAATCGGCCACGTACAGGTCATTGCCCACCAGCGTCATGCCGAAGGGCGAGTTGAGGTTTTCCAGGAACACGGTGCGGGTCTCCGCGACCCCGTCATGGTCAGCATCGCGCAGCAGGGTGATGCGGTTCGGGCTCGGCACACCGGCGCCGGCGCGGCCCATTACTTTTTGCATCACCCAACCCCGCAGGCCTTTGGCGTCGTCCGGCTTGGGCGGCGCGTTGGTTTCCGCCACCAGCACATCGCCATTGGGCAGTACATACAGCCAGCGCGGGTGGTCCAGGCCTTCGGCGAACGCCGCCACTTGGGTGCCGGCGGCGGCCGTGGGCTGGGTGCCCGCCGGCCAGCCGATGGCCGGGGCGATGTTCACGGTGGGGATCAGGGTCTTGTTCGGCTCCGGCAGCTGTGGTGAAGGCCCGGTGCCATCGGACACCTTCAAGGTCGAGCTTTCCCCGCAGGCGGCGAGGGTGCCCGCGAGCATGATCAGTAAGGCGAGTCTTGTTTTATGCATGGTTTTCTCCTGGATGCCTGTAAGGGTAGAGGCGCCCGATGCGGCGATGGTTCAAGTGCAAGGCCAGCTTTAATTGACGCTCCACCCCCAACCCACTAACCTTCGCCGCTTGTTCCAGGTGCTCTGTGACCCACGGGTCGACTGAGTGAAACAGGGAAGCCGGTGAGTGAGCGCACTTGTACACAGTGCTGCCGCGATTCCGGCGCTGCCCCCGCAACGGTAAATGAGTCAAGACGGTGCTGTTTGCCACTGTATCGCCCGCGATATGGGAAGGCGCGCCGTCGGCGTGCGCTCTAGCGCGCCACTCATGAGCCCGGAGACCGGCCTGGATCATCCAACAGCATCACGGTGGGCGATGCTTGGCTGTCTGTTGTTGTTTTTTCCTGCCCGCCGTTTTTTGTCCAGCCCCAACGGAGAGCTGCCATGACCGATTCCCCCGAGCGCGACGAACGCCATCTGGCGCGCATGCTGCGCAAAAAAGCCGTGATCGATGAACGCATCGCCAATTCCCCGAACGAATGCGGCTTGCTGCTGGTGCTGACCGGCAACGGCAAAGGCAAGAGTAGCTCGGCGTTTGGCATGCTGGCCCGCGCCATGGGCCACGGCATGCAGTGCGGCGTGGTGCAGTTCATCAAGGGGCGCAACAGCACCGGCGAAGAACTGTTCTTCCGCCGTTTCCCCGAGCAAGTGCGTTTCCATGTAATGGGCGAGGGCTTTACCTGGGAAACCCAGGACCGCCAGCGCGACATCGCGGCCGCCGAGGCCGCCTGGGCGGTGTCCCGCCAATTGCTGCAAGACCCGAGCATCGGCCTGGTGGTGCTGGATGAGCTGAACATCGCGCTCAAGCACGGCTACCTCGACCTCGATCAAGTCCTCAGCGACCTGCAGGCCCGCCCGCCGATGCAGCACGTGGTGGTCACCGGCCGTGGCGCCAAGCCTGAACTGATCGAAATGGGCGACACCGTCACCGACATGGGCATGCTCAAGCATGCGTTCCAGGCCGGTATCAAGGCACAGAAAGGCGTCGAACTTTGAATCAGCCCCGCCATTGCCCGGCTGTCTTGATCGCCGCACCGGCGTCCGGCCAGGGCAAAACCACGGTCACCGCCGCGCTGGCGCGCTTGCACCGCAACCTGGGGCGCAAGGTGCGTGTGTTCAAATGCGGCCCGGACTTCCTCGACCCGATGATCCACGAGCGCGCCAGCGGTGCGCCGGTGTATCAATTGGACATGTGGATGGTGGGCGAGCAGGAAAGTCGCCGCCTACTGTGGGAAGCAGCGGGGGAGGCGGACCTGATCCTGATCGAAGGCGTGATGGGGCTGTTCGACGGCACACCTTCCAGCGCCGACCTGGCGCGGCACTTCGGTGTGCCGGTGCTCGGCGTGATCGATGGCACGGCCATGGCGCAGACCTTCGGCGCCCTGGCCCTCGGCCTGGCACGCTATCAGCCGGACTTGCCGTTCGCCGGCGTGCTGGCCAACCGCGTCGGCACCCTGCGCCATGCGCAATTGCTCGAAGGCAGCCTCACCGAAGGCCTGCGCTGGTATGGCGCGTTGTCCCGCGAGACTGCTATCGAATTGCCCAGCCGCCACCTGGGCCTGGTGCAAGCCAGCGAACTGAATGACCTCGACCTGCGCCTGGACGCCGCCGCCCAAGCGTTGGGCAGCAGTTGCGAGGTTGCGTTGCCGCCGCCGGTCACCTTTGCCGCACCGCCGGTAACCCGCGCCGAACCGTTGCTGGCTGGCGTGCGGATCGCCGTCGCGCGTGACGAAGCCTTCGCCTTCACTTACGGTGCCAGCCTCGATCTGCTGCGGGCGATGGGCGCCGAGTTGAGCTTCTTCTCGCCGATCCATGATCGCCAATTGCCAGACGCCGACAGCCTCTATCTGCCCGGTGGTTACCCGGAATTGCATCACCAGGCGCTGTCGCAAAACACCGCGATGCTGGAGGCGATCCGTGCCCATCACGCTGCCGGCAAACCGCTGCTCGCCGAGTGTGGCGGCATGCTCTATCTGCTGGACTCGCTCACCGATGTCGACGGCCTCCGCGCCGGACTGGTCGGCCTGCTGCAGGGCGCTGCGGTGATGCAAAAGAAGCTCGCGGCGCTGGCTCTGCAAAGCGTCGAATTGCCCGAGGGCGTGTTGCGTGGGCACACCTATCACCACTCGCTGACCAGCACCGACTGGGTGCCCATTGCCCGTGGCGTGAGCCCCAATGGCGGGCGCGGGGCCGAGGCGGTGTATCGACAGGGGCGGCTGACCGCTTCCTACGTTCACTTTTACTTCCCCTCCAACCCCCGGGCCGTGGCCGCGCTGTTTGCGCCCGAGCGAGTCGCACCGCACGCTGCGCCACAGCACGAATCCACGGTGGAAGCGGGCTTGCCCGCGATAGGCTCATGACCGACAACGCTTTCCCCCAGGCCGAGCGCGACGCCGTCTACCGTGCCATCGCCGAACGCCGCGACATGCGTCACTTCAGCGGCGGTGACGTGGCTCCCGAACTGCTGCAGCGCTTGCTCCAGGCCGCACACCAGGCGCCGAGCGTCGGCTTGATGCAGCCGTGGCGTTTTATCCGCATCAGCGATCGCCCATTGCGTGGGCGGATTCAACAGTTGGTGGAGGAGGAACGCATACGCACCGCCGAGGCCTTGGGCGAGCGTTCCGATACGTTCATGAAGCTCAAGGTCGAAGGCATCCACGACTGCGCCGAAGTGCTGGTGGCGGCGCTGATGGATGAGCGTGAGCGACATATCTTCGGCCGCCGTACCTTGCCGGAAATGGACATGGCCTCGCTGTCCTGCGCGATCCAGAATCTGTGGCTGGCCGCGCGGGTCGAAGGCCTGGGCATGGGCTGGGTGTCGTTGTTCGAACCGCAGGCCCTGGCCGACCTGCTGGGCTTGCCGCCCGGCGCGAAACCCTTGGCGGTGTTGTGCCTGGGGCCGGTCGAAGCGTTCTATCCGGCACCGATGTTGCAGCTCGAAGGTTGGGCCGAACCGCGCCCGCTGAGTGACATGTTGTATGAGAATACCTGGGGAGTGCGTCAATGAGTGTGGCCTTGCTGTGTGTCGCTGCGGTGGCGCTGGATGCGCTGCTGGGCGAACCCAGGCGCTGGCATCCGCTGGTGGCGTTCGGCAACTTCGCCGCGCGCATCGAGCAGCGTTTCAACAGCGGTGGCCGTGGCTGGCGTAGCCACGGCGTGACCGCCTGGTTTATTGCGGTGGTGCCGTTGACGCTGTTGGCCACCGCGTTGTCGTGGGCGCCTTACATCGGCTGGGTGCTGGAGATCCTCGCGTTGTACTGTGCCCTCGGCATGCGCAGTCTCGGCGAGCACGTGATCCCGGTGGCCCAGGCCCTGCGCGGCGATGACCTGGACGAAGCCCGGCGGCGCGTGAGTTACCTGGTGAGTCGCCAGACCAGTGAACTGGATCGCACTGAAGTCGCTCGCGCCGCCACCGAATCGGTGCTGGAAAACGGCAGCGACGCGGTGTTTGCCGCACTGTTCTGGTTTGTCGTTGCGGGTGTGCCGGGCGTGGTGCTGTACCGCTTGAGCAACACCCTCGACGCCATGTGGGGCTATCGCAACGAACGCTTCGAGCGTTTCGGATGGGCGGCGGCCAGGATCGACGATGTACTGAACTATATTCCGGCACGCCTGGTGGCGTTGACCTACGCCGTACTCGGTAAAACCAGGCTGGCCATCAAATGCTGGCGCCGTCAGGGCCCGACCTGGGACAGCCCCAACGCCGGTCCGGTGATGGCGGCGGGGGCAGGTGCCTTGGGCGTCGAGTTGGGCGGTGCCGCGATCTATCACGGTGAGCTGCACCAGCGTCCGCCACTGGGCGAAGGCCCGGCGGCGGATGCGGACGCCATCGACCGCGGCTGGCAACTGGTGCAGCGCGGCGTATGGTTGTGGCTGCTGATCCTATGCGTCGGGGGGCAATTGTATGCTTGAGCACGGTGGCCGGCTGCGTAAGGCGGCGATTGAATATGGGATTGCCGAGGCCGAATGGCTCGACCTGTCCAGCGGCCTGGCGCCCTGGCCGTGGCCGGTCCCCGAGATTCCGTTGCGCGCCTGGGCGCGTCTGCCGGAAACCGACGACGGTCTGGAGCAAGCCGCCAGCGAATACTACGGCACCGCGCATTTATTGCCGGTGCCGGGTTCCCAGGCGGCGATCCAACTGCTGCCGCGCTTGCGCCGGGGCGGCAAGGTTGGCGTGCTGTCACCTTGCTATGCCGAGCACGCCGAGGCCTGGCGTCGCGCCGGCTACGTGGTGCGCGAAGTGCAGGAGCAGGAGGTCGACTTCTTTCTCGACAGCCTGGACGTGCTGGTGGTGGTCAACCCGAATAACCCCACGGGCCTGAGCCTGACCCCGCAACGGCTGCTCGACTGGCATGCGCGGCTGGCCCAGCGCGGCGGTTGGCTGGTGGTGGACGAAGCGTTCATGGACGTCACGCCGCACCTGAGCCTGGCCGGCCAGGCCCATCAGGTCGGCCTGATCGTGCTGCGTTCGTTCGGCAAGTTCTTCGGCCTGGCCGGTGTGCGCCTGGGGTTTGTGCTGGCGGAGCGCAAGTTGCTCAAACTGTTGGCCGAACAGGTCGGGCCGTGGGCGGTCAGCGGGCCGACGCGGGTGATCGGCCAAGCGTGTCTGCGCGATACCGCCGGGCACACCCGGCAACGCAACCGTTGCCTGGAAGCCGGCCAGCGCTTGTTCGATTTGCTCGAGCGCCAAGGTTTCCAACCCCAGGGCGGCTGCGCCCTGTTTCAATGGCTGATCACCCCTCACGCCGAACGCATGCACAACTTCATGGCCCAGCGCGGCATTCTGCTGCGCCTGTTTGTCCACGACAGCAGCCTGCGTTTCGGCCTGCCCGACACCGACGCCGATTGGCAGCGCCTGGAACAGGCCCTGATCGCCTACAAGGACGCGGTATGAGTACGCTGATGGTGCAAGGCACGACGTCCGATGCCGGTAAAAGCACCCTGGTCACCGCCTTGTGCCGCTGGCTGGTGCGCCAGGGCGTGGCGGTGGTGCCGTTCAAGCCGCAGAACATGGCGCTCAACAGCGCGGTGACGGCCGAAGGCGGCGAAATCGGCCGCGCCCAGGCGGTGCAGGCGCAGGCCGCCAACCTGGCGCCGCACACCGACATGAACCCGGTGCTGCTCAAACCCAACAGTGACACCGGCGCCCAAGTGATCATCCATGGCCGCGCCGTGACCAGCATGAACGCAGTGGCCTATCACGACTACAAAGCCATCGCGATGCAGGCGGTGCTGGCGTCCCACACGCGTTTGAGCGACGCCTACCCGGTGGTGATGGTCGAAGGCGCAGGCTCCCCGGCGGAGATCAACCTGCGCGCCAATGACATCGCCAACATGGGCTTCGCCGAGGCCGTGGATTGCCCGGTGCTGCTGATCGCCGACATCAATCGCGGCGGCGTGTTCGCGCATCTGGTGGGCACCCTTGAATTGCTTTCGCCGACCGAACAGGCGCGGGTCAAAGGCTTCATCATCAACCGTTTTCGCGGCGATATCGCCTTGTTGCAGCCAGGGCTGGATTGGCTGGAAGCGCGCACCGGCAAACCGGTGGTTGGCGTATTGCCCTACGTGATGGACCTGCACCTGGAGGCCGAAGACGGCATCGACCAGCGTCAGATCGACAAGGCGGCCGAGGTGCTCAAGGTGGTCGTGCCGGTGTTGCCGCGCATCAGCAACCACACCGACTTTGACCCGCTGCGCCTGCATCCCCAGGTGGACTTGCAGTTCGTCGGCCCGGGCCAGCCGATTCCCGCCGCCGACCTGATTATTCTGCCGGGCTCGAAAAGCGTGCGCAGTGACCTCGCGTACCTGCGCGCCAATGGCTGGGACACCGCGGTGGCGCGGCACTTGCGCTACGGCGGCAAGGTGCTGGGAATTTGCGGCGGGTTGCAGATGCTCGGCGAGCGGGTGCATGACCCGCTCGGGCTCGAGGGGCCGGCCGGCTCCAGTGACGGTCTGGGGCTGCTGGCGTTCAGTACGACGCTGGCGCAAGAGAAGCAGTTGCGCAATGTGCGTGGGCGCCTGTTGCTGGAGGACGCCGAGGTCAGTGGGTATGAGATCCATGCGGGCGTGACGTCCGGCGCGGCTCTGGAACGTCCTGCTGTGCATCTGGACGATGGCCGACATGACGGCGCCCAGAGCGCTGACGGGCAAATCCTCGGGACTTATCTGCACGGTGTGTTCGAAACCCCGGCCGCGTGCAGCGCCTTGTTGCGCTGGGCCGGTGTGCAGGCGGTGCAAGAGGTCGATTACCACGCCTTGCGCGAGCGCGACATCGAACGGTTGGCCGACCTGGTGGAACAGCATCTGGATACCGCGCTGTTGCGCAGGTTGTGTGGGATTTGAGGGCTTGCCTGAGACACCGAGGTGTCTGCATCGCTGGCACGCCAGCTCCCACCGTTGACCGAGCCCGGCTCGAATACCGAGGTGCCATCCCATGCTCCAACTGATTCTCGGCGGCGCCCGTTCCGGCAAGAGCCGCCTGGCGGAAAAACTCGCCAGCGACAGCGCGTTGCCCGTCATTTATATCGCCACCAGCCAACCGCTGGACGGTGAGATGAACCAGCGTGTCGCCCTGCATCGCCAGCGCCGCCCGGATCACTGGGGCCTGATCGAAGAACCGATCGAACTGGCACGGGTGCTGCGCGAAAACGCCGCGCCTGAGCGCTGCCTGCTGGTGGATTGCCTCACGCTCTGGCTGACCAATCTGCTGCTGCTCGATAACCCCGAGCGTCTGGCTTTTGAGCGTGACCAATTGCTCGAAAGCCTGGCCTCATTGCCAGGTGAAATCCTGTTTGTCAGCAACGAGACCGGTTTGGGTGTCGTGCCGCTGGGCGAATTGACTCGCCGCTATGTGGATGAAGCCGGTTGGCTGCATCAAGCCTTGGCCGAACGGTGTCAGCGCGTTGTCCTGACCGTTGCCGGCCTGCCCCTGACTTTGAAAGGTACTGCGTTATGACGGAAACCTGGTGGCTCAACCCGTGCAAGGCCAGCGACGCTTCGGCGTATCAACACGCCTTGGCGCGCCAACAGCAATTGACCAAGCCGGCCGGCTCCCTCGGCCGCCTGGAAGCGTTGGCGGTGCAGTTGGCCGGCCTGCAAGGCCGGGTCAAACCGGCGATGGAGCAGGTGTGGATCGCCATCTTTGCCGGCGACCACGGCGTGGTGGCCGAAGGTGTGTCGGCGTATCCCCAGGCAGTCACCGGGCAGATGCTGCATAACTTTGTCGCCGGCGGTGCGGCCATCAGCGTATTGGCGCAGCAACTGGCGGCGCAGTTGGAAGTGATCGACCTCGGCACGGTGACGCCGTCGCTGAACCTGCCCGGCGTGCGTCACCTGAATATCGCAGCGGGCACCGCCAACTTCGTCAACGGCCCGGCGATGACCGAGGCGCAAGGGCGGCTGGCGCTGCAGGCCGGCCGCGACAGCGCGCGCCGTGCGTTGGCGAGCGGCGCACAGCTGTTTATCGGCGGCGAGATGGGGATCGGCAACACCACCGCCGCCAGCGCGTTGGCGTGTGCCTTGCTTGATTGCCCGGTGAGTGATTTGACCGGGCCGGGTACCGGCCTGGATGCCCAAGGTGTCAGCCACAAAGTCACCGTCATCGAACGCGCACTGGCGGTGCATGCCGCGCAACGCGGTGATGCGCTGCACACCCTGTTCAACCTCGGCGGGTTGGAGATCGCGGCGTTGGTCGGTGCCTATCTGGCCTGCGCCCAGGACGGCATCGTGGTGCTGGTGGACGGCTTTATCTGCAGCGTCGCGGCGTTGGTCGCCACGCGGCTGAACCCGGCGTGCCGGGAGTGGCTGGTGTTCGGCCATCGCGGCGCCGAGCCTGGCCATCGCCACGTGCTGCACTGCCTCGACGCGCAACCGTTGCTCGAACTCGGCCTGCGGCTCGGCGAAGGCAGCGGCGCGGCGTTGGCGGTGCCACTGCTGCGCCTGGCCTGCGCGCTGCACGGGCAGATGGCGACATTCGCCGAAGCCGCCGTGGCGGACCGCCCGGCATGACCTTGCACCTGGACCTGTTGCGCCACGGCGAAACCGAATTGGGCGGTGGCCTGCGCGGCAGCCTCGACGATGCGCTCACTGAAAACGGCTGGGCGCAGATGCGTGCTGCGGTGGCCGGGCAGGGCCCATGGGACCGATTGATCAGTTCGCCGCTGCAACGGTGTGCGCGGTTCGCGCAAGAACTGGGCGCAACACTCAAGGTGCCGGTTAGCCTGGAAAAGGCCCTGCAGGAATTGCACTTCGGCGCCTGGGAAGGGCAGAGCGCGGCGGCGTTGATGGAGACCGACGCCGACGGGCTGGGCGCGTTCTGGGCCGACCCCTATAGCTTCACGCCACCTGACGGTGAACGTGTCAGCGACTTTTCCGATCGGGTTCTCGGCGCGGTCTCACGCTTGCATCAGGCTTATGCCGGACAGCGTGTGTTGTTGATCAGCCACGGTGGGGTGATGCGTCTGCTGCTGGCCCGGGCGCGCGGTTTGCCCCGAGCGCAGTTGCTGAATGTCGAAGTCGCCCATGGCGCACTGTTCAGCCTGCAGGTTGCGGCTGACGGCGCGTTGAAGGAAGGGCGCTGAACATGCTGCCGTTCTGGATCGCCTTGCAGTTCCTGAGCAGCCTGCCGATTCGTCTGCCGGGCATGCCGCAACCCCAGGAACTGGGGCGCTCACTGCTGTTTTATCCGCTGGTGGGCCTGTTGTTCGGTCTGCTGTTGTGGGGCCTGAACCTCGCGCTGGCGGGCGCGCCGTTGTTGCTGCACGCCGCGTTGTTACTGACGGCCTGGGTGTTGCTCAGCGGCGGCTTGCACCTGGACGGGCTGGCGGACAGCGCCGACGCCTGGCTCGGTGGGTTCGGCGATCGCGAACGCACCCTGACCATCATGAAGGACCCGCGTAGCGGGCCGATCGCCGTGGTCACCCTCGGCCTGGTATTGCTGCTCAAGTTCACCGCCCTGGTGGCGCTGATCGAGCAGCACAACGGCGCGGCACTGATCCTCGCGCCGCTGATCGGGCGTGCGTCGATGCTCGCGCTGTTTCTCACCACGCGCTATGTGCGTGCCGGAGGATTGGGCCAGGCATTGTCGGACCACTTACCAAGGATTGTCGGCCAGCAGGTGCTGATCCTCAGCGGCCTGGCCTGCCTGCTGATCGGTGGTTTCAGCGGTGGGATCGCGGTCCTGCTCGCGGCGCTGTGTTTTATCGGCTTGCGTCAGTTGATGGTCAGGCGTCTCGGCGGCACCACCGGGGACACCGCTGGCGCCCTGCTGGAGCTGCTGGAAGTGGCGGTTGTGGTCGGATTGGCGCTGTAACACTTGCTTGCATTTCCTTAATCGCGGGTATATACACGTTCCATGCTTGCCTCCCAATGTTTATGCACCAACCTGCGACGTGCCGCCCGTGGCGTCAGCAGGCATTACGACGGCGCTCTCGACGGCTTCGGGATCAACGTCGCCCAGTATTCTCTGCTGTGCAATTTGCAACGTCTCGATCAACCGAGCATTTCCAGCCTGGCCGACGCCATGGGCCTGGATCGCAGTACCTTGGGGCGCAACCTGCGCGTGCTGGAAGGCGAAGGCCTGGTGCGGTTGGTCGAAGGCGACGATCTGCGCAACCGCCTGGTGCTGTTGACCGAAGCCGGTGCAGAACGACTGGCCGCAGCGTTGCCAGCGTGGGAGGCGGCGCAGCAGAAATTGATTGATCGGCTGGGCGCGGAAAAACGCGAAACCCTGTTGGCCTTGCTGGATGAACTTGCCTGAGCGCGGGTTTGTTCGACTACAAGCGGGTATATACCCGTAAATGGAGAATAAGAAATGACTTCGATGTGGCGCACCAGTGGCTGGATTCTTGTGGGAAGTGCGCTGATCCTGGCGTTGTCGCTGGGTGTACGGCATGGCTTCGGTCTGTTCCTGGCACCGATGAGCGCCGAATTTGGCTGGGGCCGTGAGACGTTTGCCTTCGCTATTGCCCTGCAGAACCTGATCTGGGGCCTGGCGCAGCCGTTCACCGGCGCCCTGGCCGACCGTTTTGGGGCGAGCAAGGCCGTGCTGGTTGGCGGGGTGTTGTACGCCGTCGGCCTGGTATTGATGGGCATGTCCGACTCGGCCTGGTCACTGTCGTTGAGCGCCGGTTTGTTGATTGGTATCGGCCTGTCCGGCACTTCATTCTCGGTGATCCTGGGCGTGGTCGGCCGTGCGGTGCCGCCGGAAAAACGCAGCATCGCCATGGGCATTGCCAGCGCCGCCGGTTCTTTCGGACAGTTCGCCATGGTGCCGGGCACCCTGGGTTTGATCAGTTGGTTGGGCTGGTCGGCGGCGCTGCTGGCGTTGGGCTTGATGGTGGCGCTGATTCTGCCGCTGGTGAGCATGCTCAAGGATCGGCCGCTGCCTGTGATGGCTGGCCAGCAAACCTTGCGTGAAGCACTGAAGGAAGCCTGTTCTCACTCCGGGTTCTGGTTGCTGGCGTTCGGTTTTTTCGTCTGCGGTTTCCAAGTGGTGTTTATCGGCGTGCATCTGCCGGCCTACCTGGTCGATCAGCATTTGCCGGCGACTACCGGCACCACCGTATTGGCCTTGATTGGCCTGTTTAACATCGCCGGCACCTACACCGCCGGCTGGCTCGGCGGGCGCATGTCCAAGCCGCGTCTGCTGACCGCTTTGTATCTGTTGCGCGCGGTGGTGATCGTGCTGTTCCTGTGGGCGCCGGTGACTGAAGTCACGGCCTACCTGTTCGGTATGGCGATGGGCTTCCTGTGGCTGTCCACGGTGCCGCTGACCAACGGCACGGTCGCCACGCTGTTTGGTGTGCGAAACCTCTCGATGCTCGGTGGGATCGTGTTCCTGTTCCATCAGCTCGGTTCGTTCCTCGGTGGCTGGTTGGGCGGGGTGGTCTATGATCGAACCGGCAACTACGATTTGATCTGGCAAGTGGCGATTCTCTTGAGCCTGCTCGCCGCCGCCCTGAACTGGCCGGTGCGCGAGCGGCCGGTGGCGCGGTTGCAGACGCAGATGGAGGCGGCATGAGTTCCAATGGGTATTGGTTCGTTGGGGCAGCGGCGGCAACGCTGCTGCTGCTTCTGGCATGGTGGGGCTGGCAGCGCGGTGGGCTGGCGTTGATGCAACTGGGTATGTCGATCTGTTAAGTTCGTGGTCTGACTATTTTGAAGGACACACGACATGCAGATGCGCTGGCTTGCAATACCCGTCCTGATGGCTGCTTTTAGCGGTGCGGCGATGGCCGCCAGTTGCCCGCCGTTGCTGGAGGGGCAGTTGCCCAAGTTGCGCGCCAAGGAATCCATCGACCTGTGCCAGCGCTTTGCCGGCAAGCCTTTGGTGATCGTCAATACCGCCAGCTTCTGCGGCTTTGCGCCGCAATTCAAAGGCCTTGAGGCTCTGTACCAGCGCTATAAGGACCAGGGGCTGGAAGTGATTGGTGTGCCGTCCGATGACTTCAAGCAGGAAGCCAAGACCGGCGAGGAAACCGCCAAGGTCTGCTACGTGAATTATGGCGTCACCTTCACCATGACCGAGCCGCAGGCGGTCAAGGGGCCGGACGCAGTGCATCTGTTCAAGGTGCTGGCGCAGCAGAGCAGCGCGCCAAAGTGGAATTTTTACAAGTACGTGGTGGATCGCCAGGGCAAGGTGATCGCCAATTTTTCCAGCCTGACCAAGCCGGACAGCCCGGACTTGCTCAAGGCGGTAGAGGCAGCGTTGGCGTCGAAACCCTGATCGTTACCCATTGAAAAGCCCCGCCTCCTTTGCCGGAGAGCGGGGCTTTTTATGCGCGAGCAGGTCAGAACTTGTAAGTCACACCCAGGCCGAAACCGTTGGCGCTGTTTTCGTATTTGGAGCTGTAGGAACCCAGCGCGTTGGATTTGTTGACTTTGACCGACTCTTCCTTGAGGTAGGAGTAAGCCAGGTCAACGGTCATGTTATCCATCACTGCGTAACCCATACCAACACTGAAGATGGTCCGGTCACCGGTAGGAATGCGCGGCGAACGATCGGTGTTGTTGGTTGGCGACTGGTCGAAGGACAGGCCGGTACGCAGTACCACCTGCTTGGTGAGCTGATACGAGGTACCCAAGGCGTAAGCCCAGGTGTCGTGCCAGTTCTGCGGTTCAGTGATAGTGCCGACAAGCGCAGGTGCCAGTGCGCCTCCGTTAGCCGCTGTCACACCTTCGTTTTTGATGGTGATGTCTTTCAAGCGACTCCAACGAGTCCAGGTCGCACCCGCATACAGTTTCCAGGCGTCGCTGAGGTCTTGAGTGACCGACAGGTCCCAGGATTCAGGCGTGTCGACTTTCAATGAGGCGTCGTAGCGGTTATTGGCCAGCACTCCCGATGGAACCGTGGACGCTTTGGTGACGTCGGTGTGGCCTTCGAGTTTGTACTTCACTGCCGAGTGGTAGGTCAGGCCGACGCGAGTGGTATCGGTGGCTTGAACCAGGATACCGGCGTTAAAGCCCAGGGCGGTGTCGTCGCCTTTGACTTTGACTTTGTTGTCGCCTGGCATCCCCAGGCCAGCCAGGCTCGGCCGCGATTCCAGGGTGCCGTCGATACGGTTGATGGTCGGACCAAAACCGATGGACACGCGATCATTGAACGCGTAGCTGACAGTCGGTTGGAAGGTGATGACCGATACTTCGCTCTTGCTACCAAACCCGCGACCCTGGAAACCACTTTCGTAGTCGGTTTTCAGGCCGAACGGTGCATAAACACCGAAGCCGATAGACCATTGATCGTTGAGTTTGTTGGTGTAGAAGCCGAAAGGCACGCCAGTGAAAGGCACCATGTCGCCTTTGTTGGTCCCGCTGGAACGGCCGCCGGCATCTTTGATATCGGTGGAGGCATCGATCACCGCGAAACCACCGGTAATTTGTTGGCCTTCCAGGCGAGCCATACCGGCTGGGTTACCGTAGACAGTGCTTGCGTTTTCGGCAGTAGAAGAGCGTCCTGCGAAGCCCGTACCCATCCCGGCGACGTCTTGTTCGTTAAGGGCAAAGCCACTTGCGAAGACGTGGGAAGAGGCCATGGCAACGGCGAGGCTAAGTGTGGTCTTGAGCATTACTTTTTTCATTATTAGAACTCCGTGTGATCACCGCAGCGGAAAGTATCAACAAATTACACATCGCGCTATAGGCTGTAACACAGGAGATAGAGCCGTTTTGTAGGACAATCCTACCAAAATCACCGCATTTTACCGGATTTTGTAAATTGCCCGATCAGCAGGTCACCTGATTCATGGATGAAACACAGGTTTTCCAGGCGTGGGTGAAATCGCGAAGACGGCCTTGAGGGTGAAATATTTCTTTCCAGATACGCGCCATGGCCAATATGTCACCCGGTTCGGGCAAGGCGGGGCGCTGTTGTTCCACCAGTAACCAAGCGATGGCGGTGGCATAACGCAGGTTGACGGTCAGCTCAAGCTGGGGCGCGCCAAGGAAGGCGTGCTGGCTGGCCAGGCCGCGTACCAGGCTGGCGCGTTCGGGGTCCAGCGCCAGGTAGGTGTCCCATAGGGCGCGGTGACGCTGGTCGGAGATGCTGTAGAGGCCGTGGCCGCGACGGTCGTGCAAGGCGGAGCCAAGTTCCGACTGGCTGGCGGCAATGCCCAGCAGCAGGGATTCAGCGGTCTGGTTGTGGCGCCCGAGGTAAACAAGCGTCGGCCTGATCACATAACGACACAATTCGCTGGCAGCGATACCCATACTCGCCTCTATCCGTGAAAGTGGTCGACGAAGCCTGAGCGGGTGGGGGCTTGGCAGCGGTGGATCGGATCTCAGGCCCGTCGGAAGCGGATCATGCCGCTTGAGTTGAAGTGTAGTGTCATATTCGTGGTGTAAAGGACTGTTTTAAAAACATCTTCTTTATTCAGTTATAACGTTTATATCTATTCGTGCTGAGTGCAAATATTCAAAACCTGAATACCGGGCAATAAAAAACCCTGCTTGTTAAACAGGGTTTTTGGGTTTCAGCGACTTCGGTCGATCAGGCAATCAGTGCCTGACGGGTACGCTCGATCACGGCCTGCAGCGGCTCTGCGCTGGAGTATTGATCGGGGTACAGGCGTTCGCTGTGACGAGCGATGCCGTGTTCGTTGACCAGGGTGAAGCTGAAGCAGCCTTTGCGAGCGGCCATGATCAGGCAGTTCATTGGTGCAAAAGCGTTGGTGAGGGCGCGAATGGCGTCCTGAGTATGGATTTGAGTGGACATATTATGGGTGTTCCTACAAATGACACGGTTAAGAACCGCGCAACGTTAAAACGTTCCAGTGACGTCGATCACTATTGATCGAACGAAGAACCCGACTGGAACAAAGCAGCCAGTTTGAAGCGCTAATAGTTTAGGCGCGCTTGGGCTGGCAGGTAGGTACTTAGGAGGGCAGGCAACACAACAGGGGCTAAGGTTCTGGGCCCGGGGTGAAGATCCTGATCAATTGGCAGGTTGGTTCGGTCAGAGTATTGAGACTTCGCGACACCCTTTGCTTGTTCAAAGGCTGTGTCGTCGCAAGTGATACCTGGAAACCATCAAGGTGGTCGATCCCGTGTTGTTCAGGGGAGTTGTTCGACCAGAATTGACTTTCAGCTTGGTACTAACGCCGCGGATAGTAACGGATCGAAGCGGGGAATGGAAGCGTATCGGTAAAAAAACTTCAGTCAGCCCTCCAGCACCCCGTGATACACCAGCACGGTGACGGCTGCCGCCAGCGAGCAGCCCAGCGCATACGCGGCCAGGGTCAGGCGCAGGGACTGGCCGGTCTCGATCATTTTCATGACATCGCCCATGTCATTGATCCGGCCCTCGCCCAACTCGATGCACAGGCTGGCGGCGGTGAACGCGGCGGAGAGCAGGATCGCGATCGCAAACAATGCGCCGTCCGGCGAAGGCAGAGCGGCGTTGATTCCCAGGGAGGTCGCGCAAATGGCCAGCAGCAACACGGTGAATAACAGAATTCCTTTCATCGACCCGTACATGGTTGCGTTGTAGGTGCGGCAGTGTGGCGACCCGCATTGAATTTGAAAAGTCCCTGCCTGGCCGTGCCAGTAACATATTCAAGCCATGTCGGATCAAAAAACCTTGGCGATATAACCGGAGGAAAGGGACTTGTACACATTGTTCACGGTATGTGTCACCGTTCTGTCAAGTGTTTCCATCGGGCCCCATTTGCCTGTAATGAAAATTTAAGTCAATGAAAAATATCGCTTTTTTTTATTGGTGAAAAAATCGTCAGTTTGACTGCGGCCCCCATTCCATGGGGCTTTGCGCGAGTTAAAGGTGGGTTGTCCACTGAGTTATCCACAGCTTCTGTGGATTGTCCCGAGCGCTTGCTCTAGCACGGGCGTGCAGGGTTTTTTCGGCTTTACCTGTACGAAAAAAAGAGTAGAGTGGCGCGCCTTCCGTTCTGTCCCGCAGTGCTTTATGAAGTTTCGCTCAGTATCATCTTCTGTTACCGACACCCCTCCGGTTGTTACCCCACCCAAACGTTTCTCCTTGAAAGTGGCCTTGTGGTTGCTCGACAGCCCGCGTCTTGGTCACAGCACCAACATCAAACATTTTGCCGGGCGCTTGCTCAAACAGCCGGCCCGTGATGGCGTGGTCGCAGCGCAAAGCCGACTCGGCCAATTGATGTGCCGCGAATGCGACAATGCCCGCGACCGCCGCATCGGCCACGACCTGCTGCGCCTGGCTGCCCGTGCCGGTGACCGCCGCGCCCAGCGTGAATTGGGCCAGGTCGAAGACTGAGCTGTCCTCAACCCCCTTGCTTGGTTAACCTTGCTCTTTTTCGGTGATGGCAGACATGGCTATGGCTTTTGACTGGACCAGTATTGCCCTGGGACTTGCTGGCGCGGCAGTGCCGTTATTGGCCATGTGCTGGCAGCTTCAGCGCCGTCTGGCCGCGCGCATGGCCGGCTGGGAATTGCTTGAAGAGCGCCTGACCACCGCGCAACTGGCCCAGGAAGGGTTGGCGGCCCAACTGGACGCCAGCCGTGACGAAATCAGCGACCTCAGCCAGGCCAACGCCGCCAAGCAGGCAGACCTGGCCGCCGTGCGCCGCGAAGTCGAATTGCTGCAGATCGATCGCGACAATGCCCGCGACGCCGCCCACGCCTGGAACCTCGACCGCAGCGCCAAGGAAGCCGAACTGCGTCGCCTTGACGCGTTGTCGGCGGCCTTGCGTGCGGAGCTGCGCGAGCAACAGGACAGCCATCAGCAACGCCTCGCCGACCTGCAGGGCTCGCGGGACGAATTGCGGGCGCAGTTCGCCGAGCTGGCCGGGAAGATTTTCGACGAGCGCGAACAGCGCTTCGCCGAAACCAGTCAGGAGCGCCTCGGACAGTTGCTCGATCCCTTGAAAGAACGCATCCAGTCCTTCGAAAAGCGTGTCGAAGAAAGCTATCAGAATGAAGCCCGTGAACGCTTTTCCCTGGGCAAGGAGCTTGAACGCCTGCAGCAACTGAACCTGCGTCTGTCGGACGAAGCCACGAATTTGACCCGTGCGCTGAAAGGCCAGAAGACCCAGGGCAACTGGGGTGAACTGATCCTTGAGCGCGTGCTGGAACACGCCGGCCTGGAGAAGGGCCGCGAGTACCAGACCCAGGTCAGCCTGAAAGGTCCGGACGGTGAGCGCTTCCAGCCGGACGTGCTGATCATGTTGCCCGGTGACAAACAGGTGGTGGTGGACTCCAAGGTCAGCCTGACGGCCTATCAGCAGTACGTGGCGGCGGACGACGAGGTGATCGGCCAGGCGGCGCTCAAACAGCATGTGCTGTCCCTGCGCAATCACGTCAAAGGTTTGGCCGGTAAGGACTACAAACGCCTGGAGGGCTTGCACAGCCTGGATTTCGTGTTGCTGTTCGTGCCGATTGAAGCCGCTTTTTCGGCGGCCTTGCAGGCTGAGCCCAACCTGTTCCAGGAAGCCTTCGACCGTCATATCGTCATCGTCAGCCCCACCACCTTGCTCGCCACCCTGCGGGTCATCGACAGCCTGTGGAAGCAGGAACGCCAGAGCCAGAACGCCCGGGAAATCGCTGAGCGCGCCGGCTGGCTGTATGACAAGTTCGTGCTGTTTATCCAGGACCTGGATGAAGTGGGCAACCGTCTGCAGCAGTTGGATAAGGCTTACAGCGCAGCGCGGAATAAGCTGACAGATGGTCGCGGTAATCTGGTCAGCCGCACCGAACAGTTAAGGTTGCTCGGCGCCCGCGCCAGCAAAAGCTTGCCCGCCGACCTGCTGGAGCGGGCAATGACCGACTCCGACGGGGTGGCGCACCTGCCCGAATAGGTGGCTGATCAAAGGGGCAGATGCCGGCTGAGCAAGGCGCGCAACGCCGCCGGCTTCACCGGTTTGGCCAGATAATCCAGCCCCGCCGCATGCACTTGCGCCACCATCTCCGGACGACCGTCGGCGCTGATGACCACGCCGGGAATCGGCTCCGCCAACTGTGTGCGTAGCCAGCCCATCAACTCCGTGCCGGTTTCGCCGTGGTCCAGGTGGTAATCCACCAGCGCCAGTTGTGGGCGCACGCCGTCGGCCAGCAGCGCCGCGCATTGTGCCTGGTCGGTGGCGGTCCATACTTCGCAGCCCCAGCGCGTCAGCAGGCTGCGCATGCCTATCAGGATGCTTTCTTCGTTATCCACACACAGCACCCGCGCGCCGCTCAGGGGCAGACCGGTTTCCTGCGCGGTCTTGATCGGTGTGCTGGTCTGGTTGCGAGCCAGCGGCACGCGCACGCTGAATACGCTGCCCTTGCCCGGCCACGAGCGCACGCTCAGGCGATGGTCCAATACGCGACACAGGCCATCGGCAATCGCCAGGCCCAGGCCGAGGCCCTTTTCGGCGCGAGTCTGGTGGCTGTCCAGACGTTTGAACTCCTCGAAAATCACCTTCTGTTTATCCTGCGGAATGCCGGGGCCGCGATCCCAGACTTCCAGGCTCAACTCGCCCTGGTGTCGGCGTACACCCAGCAGCACTGGGCCGTCGGCATAGCGGAAAGCATTCGTCAGAAAGTTCTGCAAAATCCGGCGCAGCAACTTGATGTCACTGTCCACGCGCAAATGACTGCCGCGCAAGCGGAAGCGCAGGCCTTGTTCCTGGGCGAGCGCCTTGAATTCGGCGCCGAGGGTGTCGAACAGTTCGTTGAGCACGAACGGCTGGCGTTGCGGGTTGATCTTGCCGTTTTCCAGGCGCGAGATGTCCAGCAGGTCGCTGATCAGGTCTTCGGCGGAACGTAGCGAGCTGTCGAGGTGTTGCACCAGTTGCCGGGCTTCGCTCGACAGGCCGTCGTTCTGGTGGGAGAGGGCGGCGGAGAACAGGCGTGCGGCGTTCAGCGGTTGCATCAGGTCATGGCTGACCGCTGCGAGAAAGCGCGTCTTCGATTGGTTCGCGGACTCGGCCACGCCCTTGGCATCGGTGAGCGCCACGTTGAGCTGCGACAGCTCGTGTGTCCGCTCGGTGACCCGTCGTTCCAAGCCCTCGTTCGCCTCGGTCAGTGCGTGTTCGGCCTCGCGGAACGCGGTGATGTCCGTGAAGCTCATGACGAAACCGCCGCCGGGCATCGGGTTGCCGATCAGTTCAATCACCCGTCCATTCGGGAACAGGCGTTCGGAGGTGTGCGCGCGGCCTTGGCGCATCCAGTGCAGGCGTCGCGCCACATGCACTTCGGCCTCACCCGGTCCGCACAAGCCGCGCTCGGCGTTATAGCGAATGATGTCGGCAATCGGCCGGCCGACGCTGATCAATCCCTCGGGGTAGTTGAACAGCTCCAGGTAACGGCGGTTCCACGCCACCAGCTTGAGGGACTGATCCACCACGCTGATGCCCTGGGTGATGTTTTCGATGGCGCCTTGTAGCAGGGCCCGATTGAATTGCAGCACTTCGGAGGCTTCGTCGGCGATCCGTACTACGTCCTCCAGCAGCATGTCCCGACCTTCAATCGCGGCCTTTACGACTGCGCGAGTCGAAGAGGCGCCGAGTACACCCGCCAGCAGGCGTTCGGTATGCGCGATCCAATCGTTATCGGCATTCTGGTTGGGGTTGAAGCCTTTGCCCTGGCGATAGGCGAAGCGGATAAAACTCTGCTGCGCGCGTTCTTCGCCGACAAAGCGCGCCGCCAGGCTCAGCAGGTCGCTGATCTGGACCGACAACATGGAGCGAGTGCTGGCGCGCTGGCTGGTTTCCTGGCCGATGAAGCGCCCGGCCTGCCAGTGTTCGGACACCCGGGTACGCGAAAGCATCGAGACCCAGACGAACAGTGTGAAGTTGCCCGCCAGGGAGAACACGGTGCCCAGGGTCAGCGACGTGAGGGGCAAGCCGAGCGGGTGGGAATGCAACCAGGTCAGGCCGGGGAAAAGGCTGAGCGACCAGCCCAGGCTTTTCGCGGTAACCGGTAGGACCAAGGTGTAGAACCACAGGAACGTGCCTGCCGCCAAGCCGGCAAACACGCCGCGTCGATTCGCCGGTTTCCAATACAGCGCGCCGAGCATGGCAGGTGCCAGTTGGGTCACCGCGGCGAAGGCAATCTGGCCGATCGTCGCCAGGCTCGCGCTGGAGCCGAGCAATCGGTAGCTGACATACGCCAGCAGCAGGATGAGCACAATGCTGACGCGGCGTACCGAGAGCATCCAGTGGCGGAACACTTCAAACGGCCGTTCTGCGCTGGAGCGGCGCAACAGCCAAGGCAGCAGCATGTCGTTGGACACCATGGTCGACAACGCGATGCTCGCCACAATCACCATGCCGGTGGCGGCCGACGCGCCGCCGATGAACGCCAGCAGGGCGAGGACCGGATGGGCCTCGGCCAAGGGCAGGCTGATCACGTAGGAATCGGGTAGCACCGAGCCGGGCAAGAGCATTTTGCCGCCGAGGGCGATCGGTACGACAAACAGCGCGGCGAGGATCAAGTACGCAGGGAAAACCCATTTGGCCAGGCGCAAATCCTGGGGGTCGATGTTTTCCACGACGGTGACGTGAAACTGCCGGGGCAGGCAGATGATCGCCATCATCGCGACGCCGGTCTGTACCACCATCGTGGGCCAGTTGACGGTTTCGTTCCAGTATTCCTCCAGGCGTGGTGCCAGCATCGCCTGGCTGAACAAGTCGTCGAAACCGTCGTAGAGGCCGTAGGTCACAAACACGCCGACTGCGAGAAACGCGAACAGCTTGACCAGCGACTCGAAGGCAATCGCCAGCACCATGCCACGGTGGTGTTCGGTGGCGTCGAGGTTGCGCGTACCGAAGACAATGGTGAACAGCGCCAGCACCAGCGATACGATCAGCGCCGTGTCCTGGGCGCGGGTGCCGGTGGCATCCGCGCCGGCGCCGATCAGCAGGTTCACCCCGAGTACGATGCCCTTCAGTTGCAGGGCGATGTAAGGCAACACGCCGACCATGCAGATCAGCGCGACCACCACCGCCAACGACTGGGATTTGCCGTAGCGTGCGGCGATAAAGTCAGCGATGGAAGTGATGTTTTCCTGCTTGCTGATCAGAATCATCTTTTGCAGGACCCAGGGGGCGAATACCAGTAACAGCACCGGTCCCAGGTAGATAGGTATAAACGCCCACAGTTGTTCGGCCGCCTGGCCTACGGCGCCGAAGAAGGTCCAACTGGTGCAATAAACGGCCAGCGACAGGCTGTACACCCAGGCACGCATGCGCGGCGGCAACGGCGCATGGCGGCGGTCACCGTAAAAGGCGATGGAAAACATAATGGCCATATAGGCCAAGGCAACGGCGGCGATCAGCCCGCTGGACAGCGTCATGGTAACTCCGGACAGAAACACGCCCAGGCATTTCGGGCCCGGTTGGACAGTCTCGCATGATGCCTGGGGATTAGTCAGTGTCGACCAAGGTCTTGTGAGCACTAATGTCGCAGGGCACGGTGTTAAAGAGGCTCAGCGCGGCGGCAGGGTTTTCTGGCGCAGGATGTAGATCGTCACCAGTACCGCGCTGGTCAGCATGAAGCCGCGGGCCCACGGCAGAGGCACCAGGTAGCAGGAAAAACCGATACTCAGCCACATCAGGCCGATGGCGTAGACCTTACCCTTGAGCGGGATGCCATTGCCGTCCAGGTAGTCACGAATCCATGGCCCCAGGCGCGGGTGTTCCACCAGCCAGGCATAGAAACGCGGGGAGCTGCGCGCGAAGCAGGCGGCGGCAAGAAGCAGGAAGGGGGTGGTGGGCAATACCGGCAGGAAGATGCCGATCACCCCCAGCGCTACGCTCAGCCAGCCGATGGCCAGCAGTGCGTAACGCAGGAGCGGCGAGCGCTTGCCCATGGCGATCACGGGCGTGCGACTCAGTGGTGACGTGGCTTGAGGAGCGCCGGTTTTTCGTCGGGGGCGTTGCACAGCAGGTACAGGGCGGTCAGGGCTTCCGGGATCTGTACGATCATGTCGTCCATCAGATTGGCGTCGGCGGCGATGTCGGAGAACTCCGGCTGGTCGTCGAACAGGCCCGAACCGACCATGATCGGCAGCAGCATTTCGCTGACTTCTTCTTCGGCGGTTTCGAACCAGGCGGCTTCGCGCAGGAACACACCTTCCATGAAGCCGATGCACCAGCCGCGCAGGTCGGAGTCGTCCGGCTCTTCGCCCAGGTCGAGGTCGCACGGCAGCTCGAATTCCTCGTCGGAGGCCAGTTGGCGACCGATGTGGGCCTTGAGGGCGAGCAGGGTGGCTTCGATCTCTTCGCGCTGGGCGGCGTCAGCGTAATGAGGCTCTTCGGCGAACAAGGCGTCGATCCACTCACGGTCCGGCACGATGTCGGAAGAAATCGACAGGGCGGTCAGGTAGCCGTGGGCGGCCACGTAGTCCAGCGCCTCGTCATGCAGCTCATCGGCGTCGAGGAAGGCTTGCAGGCGGGTTAGTTGCTCAGCGAAGGACATTGAAGGACTACCTTGGGAATAAACGATGCTGAATTCTAGGCTTTCTTGAGCGCCCAGGCCAGCCACACTGCATATTTGGCCGGTTTTAGATAGCGGCCGCTGTTCGTCAGCCGCGCCCTTTGCCGGCCGACGCTCGGGTATACTGCCGCGTTTTGTGATGCCCCCTGCAGGCCAGCGCCAACCCGAGAAAACTTCGCTTACGGATTATTTTCCGTAGATACGCGCTTTTTCGGCCAGCCTGTATGGAGGGATTTCGGCGATATTTGGAGTTTTACATGCTCGAGCAGGCTCAACGCGTCCTCAAGGACATCTTCGGCTACGACAGTTTTCGTGGCCGCCAGGGTGCGATCATTGAGCGCGTGGCCAATGGCGGTGATGCCCTCGTCCTGATGCCGACCGGCGGTGGCAAGTCGTTGTGTTTCCAGGTGCCGGCGTTGCTGCGTAACGGCCTTGCCGTGGTGGTGTCGCCGTTGATCGCGCTGATGGACGATCAGGTGGCGACCCTTGAGGAACTCGGCGTTGCTGCCGCCGCATTGAACTCCACGCTCAGCGCCGAACAGCAGCGCGACCTGGCCGCGCGTATCAAGCGCGGCGAAGTGAAAATGCTTTACCTGGCCCCCGAGCGCCTGGTGCAGCCGCGCATGCTGGCCTTCTTGCAGAGCCTGGAAATCGCCCTGTTCGCCATCGATGAAGCGCACTGCGTATCGCAATGGGGGCATGATTTCCGTCGCGAATATTTGCAGTTGGGGCAGTTGGCGGAACTGTTCCCCGACGTCCCGCGTATCGCCCTGACCGCCACCGCCGACAAGCGCACTCGCGAAGAAATCGTCGAGCGCCTGCATTTGCAGAACGCCGAGCGCTTCCTGTCGAGCTTTGACCGGCCGAATATTTTCTATCGCATCGTGCCCAAGGAGCAGCCGCGCAAGCAGTTGCTGGCGTTCCTGTCCGAGCGGCGCAGCGATGCGGGCATCGTCTATTGCCTGTCGCGCAAGAAGGTCGACGAAGTGGCCGCCTTCCTGTGCGAGCAGGGTTATCCGGCGCTGCCCTACCATGCAGGCTTGCCCAACGACTTGCGTGCCTATCATCAGAAGCGCTTCCTCAACGAGGAAGGCCTGATCATGGTGGCAACCATCGCGTTCGGCATGGGCATCGACAAGTCCAACGTGCGCTTCGTGGCCCATATGGATCTACCCAAGTCCCTCGAGGCGTATTACCAGGAAACCGGGCGCGCCGGGCGTGATGGCCTGCCGGCCGATGCGTGGATGGTCTACGGCCTGCAAGACGTGGTGATGCTCAAGCAAATGCTGCAGAACTCCGAAGGTGACGAGCGCCACAAACGCCTGGAACAGCACAAGCTCGACGCCATGCTGTCACTCTGCGAAGAGACGCGTTGCCGCCGCCAGACCTTGCTGGCGTATTTTGACGAAGACATGCCCGAACCCTGCGGCCATTGCGACAACTGTGTCGACGGCGTGCAAACCTGGGATGCCACTGAACCGGCGCGCCAGGGTTTGTCTGCCATCTACCGCACTGGCCAGCGTTATGGCGTCGGCCATCTGGTGGATGTGTTGCTGGGCAAGGACAACGAGAAGGTGCGCAGCTTCGGCCACGAGAAACTATCGGTCTACGGTGTCGGCAAGGCCCGTGCCGAAGGCGAATGGCGATCGCTGTTCCGCCAGATGGTCGCGCGCGGCCTGGTGGATATCGACATCGAAGGCTACGGCGGCCTGCGCCTGAACGACAGTTGCCGGCCGTTGCTCAAGGGGGAAGTGAGCCTGGAACTGCGCCGCGACCTCAAGCCGCAGACCACTGCCAAGAGCAGTACCAGCCAGGCCAGCCAACTGGTGCGCTTCGAGGAGCGTGAACAGTGGGAAGCCTTGCGTGCCCTGCGGCGCAAGCTGGCGCAGGAACACAGCGTGCCGCCTTACGTTATTTTCCCCGACTCGACCTTGCTGGAGATGTTGCGCGAGCAGCCGGCCACCCTGGCCGAAATGGGCCGGGTCAGTGGCGTGGGCGCGCGCAAGCTGGAACGTTATGGCCAGGCCTTCCTCGAAGTGCTCGGCGGCCAGGCCGAAGCGCCGAAGGAAATTGCCGATATTCGCCACGAATTGATCAGCCTGGCGCGAGCCGGCATGACCCCGATCCAGATCGCTGGCCAGTTGCAATGCTCGGAAAAAAACGTCTACACGCTGCTGGCCGAATCCATCGGTAAGCAACAGTTGTCGTTAGAGCAGGCCCTTGATTTGCCAGAAGATTTGCTCGGTGAAATCCAGGATGCCTTCCTGGACGGTGAAGGCGAACTGCCACCAGTTGCGGAGATTGCACCGCTGTTCACGGGTCGGGTTCCCGAGGGTGTTTTGTACTGTGTGCGTGCCGCGTTGCAGTCTGAGTTCGAAATTTAGTGTGCCAATTGCGACGATGAAACGAATCAGTACAGACGAGCGCTTGCCTACTGACATGGCTCATGCTTAGCTGACTAATAATTAGTCATACTTTGTTTTCAGTCTAAACCATGAGTTTTTTATGCCGTTAACCGATCAACACCGTTTTGGCATGCAGTTGGCGCAAATGTCCCGAGGTTGGCGCGCCGAACTGGATCGCCGTTTGGCGGGGCTGGGCTTGTCTCAGGCACGCTGGCTGGTGCTGCTGCACTTGGCGCGTTTCGAAGAGGCGCCGACGCAGCGTGAGCTGGCACAAAGTGTCGGCGTCGAAGGGCCGACACTGGCACGCTTGCTCGACAGCCTGGAAAGCCAAGGGCTGGTGCAGCGCCAGGCGGTGGTGGAAGACCGGCGCGCCAAGCGCATCCTGCTGTGTGACAGCGCCCGACCGTTGATCGAGCAGATTGAAACCATCGCCACTGCATTGCGCCATGAGTTGTTCGTGGGCGTGAATGAAGAGGACCTGCGGGTGTGCATGCGCGTGCATGGGCACATTCTGGCGAATCTGGAAAAGTCCTGACGTCAGGCGCAACAGAGATCGAATAGGTGGGAGTTGGCTTGCCTGCGATAACGGACATTCAGTCAATTGATCTGGCGACTGAAATACCGCCATCGCAAGCCAGCCAGCTCCCATCTTGGTTTTTACGGTCAGCGTTTCAGAAGGTCTGGCCGAGGTTCAGGTACACCGCCTGCTGATTGTCGTCGTTGAACCCGTAGCTGAAATTCAGCGGCCCCAACGGTGTGTCGAAGCCCAGGAAAATACTCGCGGCGTTGATATAACCGCTGTCGAACTCATTGTCGTTGTTCCACGCCCGTCCGCGTTCCAGCGACGCGCCCAGGTACAGCGGGAAATCCAGCGGCAAGTATGAGCGCGGCGTCAGGCGGCGGTAGTACACGGCGCGCATCAAGCTGACGTTCTGCCCCGAGATCGCGTCCTGGCGGAAGCCTGACAGCTGCCGTGCGCCGCCCAGTAGGAAGCTGGATATCACCACGTCCGTATTGTCCATGGTGCGTCCGTAACGGCCGCCCAGTACGAGTGTGTCCGGGCCGTGGCTCATGGCCTTGTCCAGCTTGAATTCCCATTGCCGGTAGCGTTGATCGGACCCCAGCCCCGGTTCGAATTCGCGCCAAGCCAGGCCGATGTCTTCGCCGGTGTGGGGGAAGTACACGTTGTCCAGGGAGTCGAAGGAGTACTTCAGTTCGTAGAAGCCTTCGCTGAAGCTCACGCTTGGCAGGTCGCGGTCGCCGATGCGTACATCCGCCTTGCCCCAGGCTTCGCCGACGCCGAAACGCAGCTCGCCACTGTTGCCGATCTGGCGCCCGACGTTCAGGCCGAAACCGTAGCGTTCCAGGCGGTATTCGGAGATGGGGTCGTTGTCCAGAATCAGTTCGACATTCTGCGCCTGGGCCTTGAGGTAAGGGGCGACGAAATAGCGCGAGCCGGTGTCCATCGGTTGGTAGAACTCGCTGTACAGCTCTTGCCGATCGCCGATCTGCACCCGCGTCAGCCATTCCGCGCCGAGGCGGTTGATGCCATTCATGCGGTAGCTGGCGCCGAGGTTGAAGGCGCTGTCGCCACGCATGTCGTCCGACAGGTTCAGGCCCAGGCGCAGGTAGTCGGTGCCGCTGCGTTTGCCGCGTGCGCTGATCACCAGGGTGTTGTCGTGGCCTTTTTTCACCACGCGGTATTGCACCTGTTCAAAGTAATCCAGGCCATACAAGGTGCCCATGTCCACTTGCAGGCGGCTCAGGTTCAGCGGCTCGCCGAGGGTTTGGCGGATGTAGTAGCGGATCACGTCTTCGCTGACTTTCGAGTCGTTCTCCACGCTGATCGCAGTGATGATCGGAGTCCGTTCGCCCGGCGCGCGCGCGGCCACCAGTTCCGGGTCGATCGGCTCGGCGGGGCGCAGGTGGGCCAGGCGCACATCGAGGGCGCGGGTGGCGCGGTAGCCGGCGTCGATCATGTCCTTGGCGCGGCCGAAGTCGGTGACGCCGTAGGCGGCCAGAGGCGGCTGGATCAGCACATCCTTGGGGTGCAGGGCCTTGAGTTGTTCTTCGGAATTGCGCCGGGTCATCAGGGTGATGGACTGGTTGAGCACGTCCACCACCGTGGCCAGTTGCTTGCGCGAGCGCAGCGGCGTGCCGATGTCCACCACGATGGCGATGTCGACGCCCATCTCCCGCGCCACGTCCAGCGGGATGTTATCGGTCATGCCGCCGTCCACCAGCAGCCGGCCGTCGAGTTCCACTGGCGCGAACACGGCCGGGATCGACATGCTGGCGCGGATCACCTGGGGCAGGTGGCCTTTGCTGAACACCACTTTTTCGCCGGTGGTGATATCGGTTGCGACGGCGCGAAAGGGGATCGGCAGCTTGTCGAAATTTCGCGTGTTGCTGCTGTGGGCAAACATGCTTTCCAGCAGCAGCGCGAGGTTCTGGCCCTGGATGACGCCCAGCGGCAGGCCGAGGCTGCCATCGTCGCGGAAACTGAGTTTCTGCTTGACCAGGAAGTCCCGGTCATCCTGCTTGCGGCGAAACGGTACGTCCTCCCGGGGTGGCGCATCGGAGAGTGCCTGCTGCCAATCGATACCCAGTGCGAGCTTTTCCAGCTCATCGATCTTGTAGCCCGACGCGTACAACCCGCCGATCACCGCGCCCATGCTGGTGCCGGCAATTGCATCGATATGAATCCCTTGTTCCTCCAGGGCCTTGAGCACGCCGATGTGGGCCAGCCCGCGTGCGGCGCCGCCGGACAGCACCAGGCCGATTTTCGGGCGTGGGGTTTCAACCGCCTCGGCAAGAAGGGGCAGCAGGCACAGCAACAGGCAGGACAACAGGCGGCGCATCATGAATCTCAGGGCTGGACGATAAAGGCCGGTATTATAGCCACCCGACCCTCCCAGCCCGTTACGCCAGGAACCTGTCAAATTATGTCGCCGAACAAACCCGAGATCGTCATCACCTATTGCACCCAGTGCCAGTGGCTGTTGCGCGCCGCATGGTTGGCCCAGGAGCTGTTGAGTACCTTTGCCGACGACCTGGGCAAAGTGGCGCTGGAGCCGGCTACCGGCGGCGCTTTTCGCATCACCTGCGACGGTGTGCAGATCTGGGAGCGCAAGGCTGACGGCGGCTTTCCGGAGGCCAAGGTGCTCAAGCAGCGCGTGCGCGACCAGATCGACCCGCAGCGCGACCTGGGGCACAACGATCGCAAGGTGTGAAGGTCACCGCCGCACAGGGGCGGTGACCGGGGGATGCGCCCCTACTTGGCGGCCATCTTGCTCTTGATGAAACCGACGACCCACGTCAGCACCAGGCCGCCGACGCCACCGCCGACGATGTTGCTGCCGACCGTCGCCACATCCATGGCTTCGCCGCCGGATGTGCCCGTCAGCGCCGAGACGAGCTGGCCCAGCACCAGGCCGCCGACACCGCCGAGGAAGGTATTGAGCCCGGTGCCCAGGCTCTGCTTGGTCATCCCCGCCAGATTACCGCCGACGGCACCGCTGATGATCTGAACCAGCAAGCTGATAAGTGTTTCCATGATGCAACTCCTGCATAGCGTTAATGGCGTGACCACTCGCTTGCAGCACCGTTAAACACCCTGGCTGTCGTCGAGAAGTCTTTATCCGTCGACGACGACACACTGTTGCGGATGGGCAGAGTATAGATCAGGCCGTTGCAGCCGGCTGTTTGGCCTGGCTGGCGCTGCCCAGCAGGCCGGAAAGCACGATGGCGACGATGATCAGCGCGCCGCCCAGCAGCATGCGCAAGGTCGGGGTTTCGGCAAACAGCAGCCAGGCGACGGTGATGCCGTAGACCGGTTCCATGGCGAACACCACCGACGCGGTGCGGGCCTTGATCACCGCGAGGCTGGCGACAAACAGGCTGTGGGCCAGGCCGGTACAGAACACACCGAGCAGGCCGATCCACAGCCAGTCGAGCGCGCGCACATCCGCCAGCCCCGGCGCCGCCACGGGCAGCAGGCACAGCGCGACCACCACGTTCTGGCACAGCGCCGCCTGTACCGCTGGAACCCGCCCGGAGCTGGCGCGGTTATTCAGTGACAGCAGGGAGAACAGCAATCCCGAGGCGATGCCCCAGAGCAGGCCGCCCGTGGCTTGGCTGGCGAGGTTGAAGTCCGGTGTCACCAGCACCAGGCCCACCGTGACCAGGGCCACCAGCAGCACTTCGTTGGCGCGGATGCGCTCGCGGAAGATCAAGCCTTCGAGGATCACGGTAAACGCCGGGAACGCGGTAAACCCCAGGGTGGCGACGGCCACGCCGGCGACTTTGACCGCGATGAAGAACGTGACCCAGTGCGCCGCCAGCAATACACCGCTGATCAGCAGCCGGCGCCAGTCGCGCATCTGCAGCTGTTTCCACGGCGCATTGCTGGCGAACCGAGCAAAGATCGCCAGGGCAATCACCGCAAACGCGGCACGGCCGAACACGATGATGGTCGGCGAGGCGGCCGCGAGTTTGCCGAATACGCCGGTGAGGCCAAACATCAATGCGCCGATATGCAAGGCGCCGAGGGCTGAGCGGGGAGTCATTGCGATCCTTGAACCAACGGGGTGACAGGCGCGCAGTCTAGAGGCTGGGGGCGTGAGTGTCTGTCGCCCGACTGGCGATTTTTAGCGCAGGACTCGCTATTTTGTGGTGCGCCGCAGCGCGCTGGGCGCGGCGCCGAATTCGCGCAGCATCGCAGCGGCAAACGCGCTTTGCGAGGCATAGCCGACGCGTTCGGCAATTTCGCCGATGGGCAACGGCGTTTCCCTTAACAGGCCCAAGGCCTTATGCAGGCGGCGACTGCGGATGAAGTCCATGGGCGTCTGCCCGCACTCGGCGATGAAACGGGCATGCAGGCGCGCTACCGACAGGTCGGCGAGGCGTGCCAGGTCCGCGACTTGCAGAGGGTGGGCGGCGTGCCGTTCGATATGTGCATTGAACGCGGCATAGGGCAGGCGGCGGCCCGGCGCGCTGGGAGCCAGCGGATGATTGAGGCTGGCCAGCAGCAGTACCGCGCCTTGCTGGACGATCAGCGGGTCGTCCACCGGGCTGTGCGCCAGCCATTGCACCAACTGGCTTTGCCGCGAATCCAGGGCCAGACGCGCCGGTTGGTCGAGCAGGCGGCGGCTGGCATCGGCATGCTCGCCCAACGATTGCAGCACCCAGTGTTCGGTGGGCACGTCCAGCACCAGGCATCGGCTGCCATCGCGACTGCCGCAGGTGTGGTGGGCCGAGAAGGGCAACACCATCACGCTGCTCTCGCGGACCTGGCTGCCGCGTCCCTCCACTTCAAGGTCCAGGTGCCCGGACAGGCCGAAGACCAACTGCGCATGGTCATGGCTGTGGGCAATGGGTGCTTCGATGTAGTGGCGTAGCGTGAGGGACGCTCTCATCGCGCTCTCCTGGGCAGCAGGTTGCCAGTCTACAACGCTTCGCCGTCGGCGGGCGCTGTCATCAGACTGACGCACAGCTGTCATGGGCTATTAATCGCCAGGGCGCAAGCTCGCGAAAACACCGTCGAGGGATGCCCATGACCCGTGCCGAATTCGCTACACCCAGCCGCAAGCAACGGGTTCGTACCCTGTGGATTTCCGATGTACATCTGGGCACTCGGGATTGCCAGGCCGAACACTTGGCGCAATTTCTCAAGGGCTACCACGCCGACAAGGTGTACCTGGTGGGCGATATCATTGACGGTTGGAAACTGCGCGGCGGCATGTATTGGCCCCAGGCCCATACCAACGTGATCCGCCGCCTGTTGACCATGGCCAAGCGCGGCACCGAGGTGATCTATGTCACCGGCAACCACGACGAGTTCCTGCGTCGCTACTCCAAGCTGATCCTGGGCAACATCCAGTTGGTGGACGAAGCCATCCATGTCACCGCCGATGGCCGCCACCTCCTGGTGATCCACGGCGACCAGTTCGATGTGATCACGCGCTATCACCGCTGGCTGGCGTTCCTCGGCGACTCGGCCTACGAGTTCACCCTGACGTTGAACCGTTGGTTGAATCACTGGCGTGCGCGGTATGGCTACGGTTACTGGTCGCTGTCGGCGTATCTGAAGCACAAGGTGAAGACGGCGGTGAGCTTTATCAGCGATTTCGAAGAAGCCATTGCCCACGAAGTGACCCGGCGCGAATTGCATGGGGTGGTGTGCGGGCATATTCACCATGCGGAGATTCGCAAGGTGGGCGAGGTGGATTACCTCAACTGCGGGGATTGGGTGGAGTCGTGCTCGGCGTTGATCGAGCACTGGGATGGGCATATCGAGTTGTATCGGTTGGCGGATGCGCAGGCCAAAGAGGCGCAGCTGAAATCGGAGATGGTCGCGGGTTAAGGCCTGGCTCGGCCCAACAAGTGGGAGCAGGCTTGCTCGCGATCGCGCAGTGTCAGTCACTGTATTTGGCGACTGATCCATTGCTATCGGGAGCAAGCCCCCTCCCACATTGGGTTTTGCATTTCTTCGGTTAAGTGTGCGAAACGTCTGCAATGGCTTGCGCCAGCAGCGTCAATCGCGTCGCATCGATCCCCGCGACGTTGGCTCGCCCCGAACTGACCATATACACGCTGTGTTTCTCGCGCAGTTGCTTGACCTGTTCGGCGCTCAAGCCGGTATAGGAAAACATCCCACGTTGTGCGCCGATATGTGCAAAGCGTTCGGCCAGCCCGTGTGGCGCGAGGGCCTCCACGAGCCCGGCGCGTAACTGTGCGATGCGCGAGCGCATGGCTTCGACTTCGTCGCTCCACTGTGCCTTTAGCTTGGCATCGCCGAGGATCGTCGCGACGACTGCCGCGCCGTGATCCGGCGGAGTCGACCACAGGTTGCGCGCGATATTCGCCAACTGGCTGCGCACATCCGTCAGCTTTTCGGCATCCGCCGCACACACGATCAGCGCGCCGACACGGTCGCTATACAGGCCGAAGTTCTTCGAGCAGGAGCTGGTGATCAACACTTCCGGCAGCTCGCTCGCGAACAGGCGCACCGCCCAGGCATCCTGCTCCAGGCCGTCGCCAAAGCCCTGGTAGGCGAAGTCGATCAGCGGCAGCAGGTGGCGCTCGCGCACGATCCGCAGGACTTGGCGCCAGTCAGCCTGGGACAGGTCGAAACCGGTCGGGTTATGGCAGCAGGCGTGCAGCAGCACCACGTCGCCCTCGGGCACCGTGGATAAGGTCGCCAGCATCGCGCTCACATCCAGGTGATTGTCCGCGCCGACGTAAGGGTAGTGACTGACCTTGATCCCGGCCTTGGCGAAGATGCTTTCGTGGATCGGCCAGGTCGGGTTGCTCAGCCATACGCCGCGGCCGGGCAGGCTGTGGGCGATAAAGTCGGCGCTCAGGCGCAGGGCGCCGGTGCCGCCTGGAGTCTGGGTCGCACCGGCACGGTGTGCGCGCAGCAGCGTGGACTCGGCGCCGAGCACCAGTTCGCTGATCAATCTGCCGAACGCAGCGTCGCCGTGGCCGCCAATGTAGGTCTTGGTGGTTTGCTGCTCCACCAGGCGCTGCTCGGCGAGTTTCACGGAAGGGAGGATCGGTGTCAGCCCCTGGTCGTCCTTGTACACGCCCACGCCGAGGTCGAACTTGTTCGGGTTGGCATCCTGGGCATACAGGTCCATCAGCCCGAGGATCGGGTCGCCGGGCACGCGGCCAATCGCATCGAAGTGCATTATTTGCGGCCCTCGGCATCCTTGGCCACTTCGTCGGTGCGCGCGGCCATGATGAAGTCGTTGCGGTGCAGGCCTTTGATGGAGTGGCTCCACCAGGTCACCGTGACCTTGCCCCACTCGGTGAGCAGGCCAGGGTGGTGACCTTCGGCTTCGGAGATGGCGCCCATGGCGTTGGTAAAGGCCAGGGCGAACTTGAAGTTCTTGAACAGGAAAACCTTTTCCAGTTGCATGACGCCATCGCGGACTTCGATGTTCCAGTCGGGGATCTGCTTGAGCAGCACCGGCAGTTCTTCATCGCTGACTTGCGGGGCATCGGCGCGGCAGGCTTCGCAGTGGGCTTGGTTCAAGGTGGTCATGTGGGGTGTCCTGAATTCGAGTGTCTGGAAAACGGTCGTCAGTGGCGTCACCCTAAAGCAACGCGGGGCCAGGGAACAGATTCACCTGGTATCAAAACCTACGGTTCACGCCGCTTTGGGTTTGGGTGGGAACTTCGGTGCGTGCAGACCCAACTGCATGCCGCGCTCGACCATGCCCATGATGTCTTCCTGGGCGACATCGAACAGGCGCTTGAGCTCGGGCAAGACAAAATATAGCGGTTGCAGGATGTCGATGCGATACGGTGTACGCATCGCCTCCAGCGGGTCGAAGGCCTGGTGCTCGGGTTCGGACGACAGGCTGTACACCGTTTCCTTGGGCGACGACAAAATACCGCCACCGTAGATGCGCCGGCCTGCGGGCGTATCCACCAGGCCAAACTCGATGGTCATCCAGTACAGGCGCGCCAGGTACACGCGCTGCTCTTTGGTGGCCGCGAGGCCGAGCTTGCCGTAGGTGTGGGTGAATTCGGCGAACCAGGGATTGGTCAGCAGTGGGCAGTGGCCGAAGATCTCGTGGAAAATATCCGGCTCTTGCAGGTAGTCCAGTTCTTCGCGGGTGCGAATAAAAGTCGCCACCGGAAACTGCTTGTTGGCGAGTAATTCAAAGAACGTCTGGAAGGGGATCAGCGCCGGCACGCGGGCGACTTGCCAGCCGGTGGTCTCGGCCAGCACCGTGTTGATTTCGCTCAGTTGCGGGATGCGGTCCAGGGGCAGGCCGAGCTTGTCGATGCCGTCCAGGTATTCCTGGCAGGCCCGGCCCTCGATCACCTTCAACTGGCGTGTGATCAGGGTGTTCCACACCGCGTGTTCTTCCGGCGGGTAGTGGATAAAACCTTGCGCATCGGGCTCGCGGGCCACGTAGTGCGTCTGCTTCATACGGCTCTCCTGCTAGGCATTCGTTCTTGTTATGTCCTGCGATGTACGTATAGATAACCCGATTGGGGTGAGATTCCAGCGGCCTGCGCAAGGGGGCCGTAGGAAAATTTACCGATATTCGTAAAGTATTCGTTACGGATTGGCCGTTCATTGACGCGTCGGGCTGTGAAAAGACGGCTGACTGTCACATAATCTTGACGACTATCTGCGCCCAGCGACAAAAAGACGCGGCGCCTACCCTTCTTCGGGCCTTTTCATGCGTATCAAAGTGCATTGCCAGAACCGCATCGGCATCCTGCGGGACATTCTCAACCTGTTGGTGGAGTACGGCGTCAACGTCGCCAAGGGCGAGGTCGGCGGTGAGCATGGCAATGCCATCTACCTGTTCTGTCCGAATCTGGTGAACATGCAATTCCAGGCCTTGCGCCCGCAGTTCGAGGCGATTGCCGGGGTGTTTGGCGTAAAACGTGTGGGGCTCATGCCCAGTGAACGTCGGCACATGGAACTCAATGCGTTGCTCGGGGCCCTGGAGTTTCCGGTACTGTCCATCGACATGGGCGGCTCGATCGTCGCCGCTAACCGCGCGGCCGCGCAGTTGCTCGGGGTGCGGGTGGATGAGGTGCCGGGCATCCCGCTGTCGCGCTACGCCGAGGATTTCGACTTGCCGGAACTGGTGCGCGCGAGCAAATCGCGGATCAATGGCCTGCGGGTCAAGGTCAAGGGTGACGTATTCCTGGCGGACATCGCGCCGTTGCAATCCGCCGAACACGACGACAGCGAAGCCATGGCCGGCGCAGTGTTGACCCTGCACCGTGCCGACCGCGTCGGTGAGCGCATCTACAATGTGCGCAAGCAGGAGCTGCGTGGCTTCGACAGCATCTTCCAGAGTTCCAAGGTCATGGCTGCCGTGGTCCGTGAGGCCCGACGCATGGCGCCGCTGGATGCGCCGCTACTAATAGAAGGCGAAACCGGCACCGGCAAGGAGCTGCTTGCCCGCGCCTGTCACTTGGCCAGCCCTCGTGGCCAATCGCCGTTGATGGCGCTCAATTGTGCCGGTTTGCCGGAGTCGATGGCCGAGACCGAGCTGTTCGGCTACGGCCCCGGCGCTTTTGAAGGGGCACGGGCCGAGGGCAAGCTGGGGCTGCTGGAGCTGACGGCGGGCGGTACGCTATTTCTTGATGGCGTCGGGGAAATGAGCGCACGCCTGCAGGTGAAGTTGCTGCGGTTCCTGCAGGACGGTTGCTTTCGCCGAGTCGGCAGCGATGAAGAGGTGTACCTGGATGTGCGGGTGATCTGCGCAACCCAGGTGGACCTCTCGGAACTCTGCGCGCGGGGCGAATTCCGTCAGGACCTTTATCACCGCCTGAACGTGCTGTCGCTGCATATCCCGCCGCTGCGCGAATGCCTCGATGGCCTGGCGCCGCTGGTGGAACACTTCCTCGATCAAGCCAGCCGGCAGATCGGCTGCCCGTTGCCCAAACTGGCTTCGGCGGCCATGGAGCGACTCAGCCATTACCACTGGCCGGGCAATGTACGGCAGCTGGAAAACGTCCTGTTCCAGGCGGTGTCGCTGTGTGAGGGCGGGACGGTCAAGGCTGAACACATTCGTCTGCCGGACTATGGCGTGCGTCAGCCGCTTGGCGATTTCTCTCTGGAGGGCGGCCTGGAAGCCATCGTCGGCCGGTTTGAAAAGGCCGTGCTGGAAAGTCTGTATGCCGAACATCCCAGTAGTCGGCAGTTGGGCAAGCGCTTGGGCGTCTCCCATACAACGATTGCCAACAAGTTGCGGGATTATGGTTTGGGCAAGGAGGGCAAAACCCCTGAACACGCTGCTCGATAGGCGCCATGTCCAGGGTTTTTCTGCGAGGGGTGACACGGCGGCGTCAATACATCGCGTAGCTTGGATCTTGATGGATGAGCACGGTGTCATCTGTTTTTTTCTCAACCCAGGCCATGTAAGGCACTTCATTGGGTGGGGGGGAAAAGAGTGTGGTCAGTGCGTAGTCTTTATGGTTCTGCAGTTTTTCAAGGCTCTGATTGATCTCCGGGGGAAGGCGCCCGTACTTTCCGGATCTCAGTTCGTTGGCAGAAATCCCTTCGTTGTTATAGGTGGGTATAAGCATTGATAAGTCGATATGTTCAAGCAACGCTGAGCCATTGGGCGGAAATACCGTCCCCTCTGTAGAACTTTCGATTTCAATGGGGCTGCCGCCGTTTTCAGGGAACCATGCCAATGATCCGCTTATTGAGTCATTCTCCTCTTTAACGCGAGAGACCAATTGGTAGTTTTGGTTCTTATCCAGTTTTTCCAGTTCCCTGAGTGCGCTGTGCGATAACGCTCCAAACTTGCCGCTGCGTACATCGTTGGCGGACACGCCCAGGCCGGTCTCGATGGTCCTGCCGGGGATGTTGTCCAGCAGCTCCAGGAACGCCGAGGTCGTCGGGTCTAGGTCGCAACAGGGCGGCAGTGTCCCGGCATCGTACTCCCCAGCTCGGCTTTCCCAGTATTCTTTATTGTTAGGATTCAGCTCCGGGCGTACCTCCAACTCGCGCCGTTGTTCGGGTGATAGGCTGCTTAATGGCTCGAATCGGTCTAGAATTTCGTTATAAGAAAATTGTTTTTGCCAAGTTGTCGTCATGTGCGTATGGGGTGCATTATCAATACCAGGCATTTCAGTATCCTTGGAAAATAATAAGTTGATAAGGTGCGAGTGATCGGGAAGTAGTCGTGACCGCTTTGCGCCGCACCGAAGTTACGGGTGCTGTATTTGAACGCCAAGTGGGTTTTGATCAGTAAATGTAAAAAGCTATCGGACTATTCTTGTTTGGAGTTGGCTTTGTCTGGGTTTTATAAAAAACAAGCCAGCTACATATGTACTCACGCATTTACCGGGCCGTCAGGCATATGGTTTTTTTGGCGCTTGTAATGGTCGGACAACAAAACCTCGGCCCCATCGTTTCGAGGTGGCCAACGGGGAGGGCAAGTGCCCAGTGGCTTGCCAAGTGTTTCAGCGGTTCGGCGTGCTCCGCGCTCCACCCATGCGTAGCGCTTGAGCGCCGGGAAAAGCCTGCGGGACACCAAGCGTTGCCGTCTGCGGCATAACTCCGCCGTTTTTTCGACTCTGTCTGGGCCTGCCTTTTTTCACGTCTTGCCGCAAACCCTTGCCCCGCCTGGGCTTTCTGCACTTTTTGAAAGTTGGTTCGCAAATTGCTTAAGCCTCATCAGTACAGCGGTGGGCGGCAAGCGTCCGTCAGAAAGAGGATAGAGCGTGGACAAGTACCTTTACGTGGCAATGACCGGCGCCAGCCAGAATGCTCTGGCACAGAAGGCCCATGCCAACAATCTGGCGAACATTTCCACCAACGGCTTCCAGCGTGACCTTGAGCAGGCGCGCTCGATGCCGGTGTTCGGTGACAGCTTTCCGGCGCGGGCGTTTGCCATGACCGAGCGGCCTGCCACCGACTTCTCTCCGGGTGCCATGATCGAAACCGGTCGTGACCTCGATGTGGCGGTCAGCGGTGACGGTTGGATGGCCGTGCAAACCCCCGATGGCAGCGAAGCCTACGTGCGCAGCGCCAGCATGAATGTGGATGCGCTCGGCGTGCTGCGGGCCGGCAATGGCATGCCGATCATGGGCAACGGTGGTCCGATCGCCGTGCCGCCGCAGCAGAAGATCGAAGTAGGCGCCGACGGCACCGTCAGCATCCGCGCAATGGGTGAAGGCCCGCGGGTGATGGCTGAAGTGGACCGGATCAAGCTGGTCCAGCCCGACCTCAAGAACATGACCAAAGGCCTGGACGGCACCATCCACACCAAGGACGGCCAGCCGGCCCAGGCCGACGCGAACGTCAAGCTGACCTCGGGGTTCCTGCAGGCGAGCAACGTCAATGCGGTGGAAGAAATGACCGCGGTGCTGGCGCTTTCCAAGCAGTTCGAGCTGCACATCAAGATGATGAACAGCGCTAAAGAAGACGACCAGGCCATGACCCGCGTTCTGGCGATGAGCTGATAGCGGTTTCACTGAATACTAATTTTGCGGCGCAGCGCCAACAAACAGGCGCACGAAGGAGAACAGCATGCTTCCGGCTCTATGGGTTGCCAAAACAGGTCTGTCCGCCCAGGACACCAACCTGACCACCATCTCCAACAACCTGGCGAACGTTTCGACCACGGGCTTCAAACGTGATCGCGCCGAGTTCCAGGACCTGCTCTATCAGATCAAGCGCCAGCCAGGCGCCCAGTCGACCCAGGACAGCGAACTGCCGTCGGGCCTGCAATTGGGTACCGGTGTGAAGATCGTCGGCACCCAGAAGAACTTCACGGCCGGTAACCTGCAGCAAACCGGTCAGCCTCTGGATATGGCGATCAACGGCAAAGGGTTCTTCCAGATCCTGCAACCAGACGGGACGACGTCCTACTCTCGTGATGGTTCTTTCCACCTGGACTCCAACGGCCAGATCGTCACGTCCAACGGTTTCGCCCTGGAACCGGCCATTATCGTGCCGGCCAATGCCCAGACCTTCACCGTCGGCAACGATGGCACCGTGTCCATCACCGTGGCGGGCAACCCGGCGTCGCAAGTGATCGGCAACCTGCAAACCGCCGACTTCATCAACCCGGCCGGCCTGCAAGCCATCGGCGGCAACCTGTTCCTGGAAACCGCCTCCAGTGGCGCACCGCAAATCGGCACCCCGGGCCTGAACGGTTTTGGTACCACGCTGCAAAGCACCCTGGAAACCTCCAACGTCAGCACGGTGGAAGAGATGGTCAACATGATCACCACTCAGCGCGCCTACGAGATGAACTCCAAGGTGATTTCCACCGCCGACCAGATGCTTTCGTTCGTTACGCAGAATCTGTAATCAAGTCTATGGGGCGCTCCTGAGGGCGCCTGCAACACCGTGAGGTTAGGGTCATGAATCGCTATGTTTCCGTTCTGGCATTGAGTGGGATTGCCGTGCTCGCGGGCTGTGTCGCCCCGACGCCAAAACCCAATGACCCGTACTACGCGCCGGTGTTGCCACGCACACCGCTGCCGGCGGCGGCCAATAACGGCTCGATCTACCAGGCCGGTTTCGAACAGAACCTGTACGGCGACCGCAAGGCGTTCCGGGTCGGTGACATCATCACCATCACCCTCAACGAGAAGACCACGGCCAGCAAGAACGCCAACTCGCAGGTGGGCAAGACCAGCAAGACCGGTATTGGCCTGACCTCGTTGTTTGGTGCCGTGCCGAACACCAACAACCCCTTGGGCAGTGGCGACTTGAGTTTGAGCGCAGGCTACAGCGGTGACCGCGCCACCAACGGCAAAAGCTCCGCTGGACAGAACAACAGCCTGACCGGTTCGATCACCGTGACAGTGGCCGATGTATTGCCCAACGGCATCATCGCCGTGCGCGGTGAGAAGTGGATGACCCTCAACAGTGGTGACGAGCTGGTACGCATCGCCGGCATGGTCCGTGCCGATGACATTGCCACCGACAACACTGTGCCTTCGACGCGCATTGCCGATGCGCGCATTACCTACTCGGGTACGGGTTCGTTTGCTGATGCGAGTCAGCCGGGCTGGTTCGACCGTTTCTTCCTTAGCCCGCTGTTCCCTTTCTAGGTGGCCACTTTGAAATTCAAACAGCTGATGGCGGCGGCACTGTTGCTGTCCCTGAGCGCAGTCGCCCAGGCTGAACGCCTGAAAGACATCGCCAGCATTTCCGGCGTGCGTTCTAACCAGTTGATCGGCTACGGCCTGGTGGTCGGGCTTAACGGTACGGGTGACCAGACCACCCAGACCCCGTTCACCCTGCAGACCTTCAACAACATGCTCTCGCAGTTCGGCATCAAGGTGCCGTCGGGCTCGGGCACCGTGCAGCTGAAAAACGTCGCGGCCGTGTCCATCAGTGCCGACTTGCCGGCGTTCTCCAAGCCGGGTCAGGTGGTGGACATTACCGTGTCGTCCATCGGTAACTCGAAAAGCCTGCGCGGCGGCACCCTGTTGATGACGCCGCTCAAAGGTATCGACGGCAACGTCTACGCCATCGCCCAGGGCAACCTGGTGGTGGGCGGGTTTGACGCTGAAGGTCGCGACGGTTCGAAGATTACGGTGAACGTGCCATCGGCCGGGCGCATCCCTGGCGGCGCCACGGTTGAACGCACCGTGCCCAGCGGCTTCAACCAGGGCAACAGCCTGACCCTGAACCTCAACCGTTCCGACTTCACCACCGCCAAGCGTGTGGTCGACAAGATCAACGACATGCTCGGCCCTGGCGTGGCCCAGGCCATCGACGGCGGCTCGATCCGGGTCACTGCGCCGCTGGACCCAAGCCAGCGCGTGGATTACCTGTCGATCCTGGAAAACCTCGAGGTCGACCCCGGCCAGGCAGTGGCCAAGGTCATTATCAACTCGCGCACCGGCACTATCGTGATCGGCCAGAACGTCAAAGTGTCGCCGGCCGCGGTGACCCACGGCAGCCTGACCGTGACCATTACCGAAGACCCGATCGTCAGCCAGCCTGGGCCGTTGTCCAATGGCCAGACCGCCGTGGTACCGCGCTCGCGGGTGAATGCCCAGCAAGAAGCCAAGCCAATGTTCAAGTTCGGCCCCGGCACCACCCTGGACGAGATTGTCCGTGCGGTGAACCAGGTGGGCGCGGCGCCCGGCGACTTGATGGCGATCCTCGAAGCATTGAAACAGGCCGGCGCCTTGCAAGCCGACCTGATTGTGATCTGAGGCCATGGCCATGGATATGCGCAACAGCGGGATCAGCAGCACGGCGGACTCGGGGTCTTATTCCGACCTGAACCGGCTTAACCAGCTCAAGGTCGGCGCCGACAAGAACAGCGACGGCAACATGCGCAAAGTGGCGCAGGAGTTCGAGTCGCTGTTCCTCAGCGAGATGCTCAAGTCGATGCGCTCGGCCACCGACGCCCTGGGCAAGGACAATCCGCTGAACACTCCGGCCGCCAAGCAGTACCAGGAAATGTACGACCAGCAGTTGGCTGTCTCGATGTCCCGCGAAGGCGGTGGTATCGGCCTGGCCGACGTGCTGATGCGTCAGATGCAGAAGAACAAGCCGGTGGACGCCCAGGCGGCCACCTTGCAGGGCCCGGCGGCGGCTGAGCCGGTGAAGAAAGTCGACGTACCGACGGAAATCGCCGCCGGCACCCAGGCGACCGGGCCGCTGGGCCGCTCCAATGGCCAGCGCCCACTGTGGGCCTACCGCGTGGCTGTCCCCGAAGGCGCCAGCGCTCACACCAACGACGTGGCTCTGATGAACCAGCGCCGCCTCGCCTTGCCGAGCAAACTGACCGATCGACTGCTCGCCGGCATCGTGCCGAGCGCGCCGGTCGCGATCGATGCCAATCGCGCGCCACTGCGTAACAGCGTCGCCGATGACAACGTGATCAACAGCAGCGCACGCAGTTTTGCCGTGCCCAGCGGCCGCATGCAGGTCTACGGCCGCGCCGTGGCCCAGCCGCCGTTGGCCCCGGCGAAGAAAGCCTTCAGTTCCCAGGACGAATTTGTCGCCACCATGTTGCCGATGGCCAAGGCTGCCGCGGCGCGTATCGGTGTCGATCCGAAGTACCTGGTGGCCCAGGCCGCCCTGGAAACCGGTTGGGGCAAGTCGGTGATGCGCGCCGACGACGGCAGCAGCAGCCACAACCTGTTCGGTATCAAGGCCGGCCAGAGCTGGCAGGGCGGCCAGGCCCGTGCGATCACCAGCGAGTTTCGCGATGGCGCGATGGTCAAGGAAACGGCGCAGTTCCGTTCCTACGATTCCTACCAGGACAGCTTCCATGACCTGGTGACGTTGTTGCAAAGCAATGATCGCTATAAAGAAGTTGTGAAGTCAGCCGACAACCCGGAACAGTTTGTGCGCGAGTTGCAAAAAGCCGGCTATGCCACCGATCCGGATTACGCCAGCAAGATTTCGCAGATTGCCAAAACGATGAACAGCTACCAGAACTACGCTGCCGCGGGCGCGACCACTCATTTATAAGGTCTGAATCATGAGTTTGCTCAATATCGGGATGTCGGGGCTAAACGCCGCTCAAGGATCGTTGTCGGTCTTAAGTAACAACATCGCCAACGCCAATACCGCAGGCTACTCGCGTCAGCAGACCACTCAGAGCGCCAGCGCTTCGAACCAGTACGGCGGTGTGTTCATCGGCAGTGGCACGACGTTGGCGGATGTGCGGCGCGTGTACAACGAGTACCTGGATTCGGCTTACCAGAACAGTACTGCGCTGAATAATGACGCCAAGGCGTATCAGGACCAGATCGGTGCCGTGGATAAGGTACTGTCGGACAAAAACACCGGCCTGTCGTCGGTGCTCAGCTCCTTTTTCGCGACCCTGCAGACGGCATCGTCCAACCCCAACGATCTTTCCGCCCGGCAACTGTTGGTCAGCAATGCACAGACCTTGAGCAATCGCTTCAACTCCATCTCTACCCAGCTGACTCAGCAGAAAGAAACCATCAACAGCCAGTTGAGCACCATGAGTGATCAGGTCAATCAATTGACTTCATCGATTGCCGCGCTCAACAAACAGATCTTCCAGGTTCAGGGCGCGTCGGGCAATGCGCCAGCCAACTTGCTTGACTCGCGCAACGAGGCGGTTCGCTCGCTGAATGAGTTGATTGGGGTAACGGTCACTGAGAAGAATGGCCAGTTCAGCGTGAACACTGGCAGCGGCCAGTCGCTGGTAGAGGGGGGGACTTCCAACACTATTTCGGCGGTGCCAAGTAGCACCGACAATAGTCAATACACCATCCAACTGAATGTGAGCGGCACCGCCATGGACCTGGGGTCAGTGGTCAGTGGCGGAAGCATCGGTGGCCTGCTGCGGTATCGCAATGATGCCTTGATGCCGGCGATCAATGACCTGGGGCGTATCGCCATCGCGACTGCGGACACCTTTAACAATCAGCTTGGTCAAGGCCTGGATTTGAACGGCGACTTTGGTGTGTCCTTGTTCAAGGATGTCAACAGCGCAGTCGCCATCGCTTCGCGCAGCCAGGGTACTGCGGGGAATAGTGCGGGTTCAGGTAACCTGAATGTATCGATCAGTGACAGCAGCAAGCTCTCGACCTTCGATTACAAGATGACCTTTAGCGACAGCACCAACCTCAACAAGGTGACGGTGCTGCGCTCGGATGGCAAGGCCATGGGGGTCGTTGATCTCAGCGCCACGCCGCCGACTCAGATCGATGGTTTCACCCTGTCGCTGGACGGCAAAGGTCCGATGGCGTTGGGCGACAGTTTCAAGGTCAGTCCGACCGCCACTGGCGCAAGCGGTATCGGCGTCGCGCTCACCGACGCGAACAAGCTGGCGTTTGCCGGGCCGCTGGCGGGCACCAGCAGCAGCACCAACAGTGGCACGGGGACGTTTACCCAGCCCGTCTTGACCGCGCCCCTGGATATTCATGGCGGCGCCGACACCGCACAGTTGCGTGCAGGTATCGAGAACTCGATGCCGGTGAAAATGGTCTTCGGCAAACCGGCCACCGACGGTACTCAGTCCTATACCCTGAATGATGCGCAGGGCAACCCGATTGGCTCCGGCACCATTATTCCGGGGCAGGGCAACAAGATCACCGTGGATGTGCCGATGCGTGACGCCGCCGGCGCTGCGATCCCGGGCAAGAGCTTCAAGTTCGACACGACAGTCAACGGTTCTCCGGCCGCGGGTGACAGCACCACCTTTGCCTTCAACAGCGGCGGTAAGTCCGACGGCCGTAACGCCCAGTCCCTGCTCGACCTGCAGACCAAGGCTAGTGTCGGGATGGGGGACGGAAACACGGGCGTGAGCCTGGTTGCGGCGAACAGTCGCCTCGTGTCGCAGGTCGGTTCCAAGGCGAGCCAGGCTGGCGTCGACACCACGGCTACTGGCGCGTTGCTCAGCGCCAACAAGGAAGCGCGCAACTCAGTGTCCGGGGTTAACCTGGATGACGAGGCCGGCGACATGATCAGGTTTCAGCAGTACTACACCGCGTCGTCGCAGATCATCAAGGCTGCGCAAGAAACCTTCACCACCCTGATGAATGCCCTTTAAAGGAGACTGCGGCGATGCGTATTTCTACACAGCAATATTTTGAAACCAGCTCCGCCAAGTATCAGGATAACTATTCCAGTGTGGTCAAGGCGCAGGACCAGGCAAGTTCCGGCGTGCGGGTGCAAACGGCGGCGGATGATCCGGTGGCGGCGGCACGGTTGTTGATGCTGCAGCAGCAGAAAGACATGCTGGGGCAGTTCAACGGCAATATCGATACGTTGAAGAATTCGCTGAACACCGAAGACAGCGTACTGGAAAACATTAATACTGCGCTGCAAAAGGCCAGTGAGTTGGCACTCAAGGCCGGTAACGTCGGGATCAGTGACGCTGACCGTAAATCGATTGCCGCCGAGGTCGGTTCGATCGAAGACCAGGTGCTAGGCCTGCTCAATACCAAGGATGCCAATGGTAACTACCTGTTCTCCGGGAGCAAGACCGACACGCAGCCTTACTTGCGTAACAATGATGGCACTTACAGCTACCAGGGGGATGACGTCCCCTTGAGTCTGAAAGTGGCGGAAAACCTGTCGATATCGATGGGGGATACCGCGAAGGCCATGCTCGAAAATTCGGCGAACACCGGCCGTACCCAAACGACGCGCGTGCTCGTGCCGCCGGCGGTCGATGACAACAAAGTGACTGTATCGGCCGGTTTGATTGCTTCTGGGGCTAGCTACAACAGCAGCTTTGCCGACGGCCAGCCGTATAAGCTGACGTTCACCAGCAGCACCCAGTACACGGTGAGCGACAGTGCCGGCAACGACATCACCTCCGAAATTCCCGGTAACGGTACCTTTGACTCGACCAAGGAAGGCGCTTCGACCATCAAGCTGCGCGGGGTCAAGTTCGACATTGGCTTGAACTTGGGCGAAGGCGTGGCACCAGGCGCAGCCTCGGATGCGCTGGTCAAGGATCGAGAATTCAGCTTGTCGGTCAAGCCGGACACATTCAGTGTTTCGCGTACCCCAAGCAATCCGACCTCGGCGCAATTGAGCGGTGGTCAGGTGACTGATCCGACTGCTTACGCCAGCACCTTTCCCAACTCCGGTATGGTCGTCAAGTTTGGGGCGGCGGGTGTCTACAATGTCTATGCACAACCATTTACGGCGGACAGCAAGGCCATCGCCAACGGCACCTTGGCCGTAGGCGACACCTCGATTACGACCGCAGGCGTGACGTTTGGCGTTACCACCGCGCCGGCGCCGGCTGATGGCGACCAGTTTACGATCGGGGCCACCAGTAACAAGAATGAAAACGTTCTCGACACCCTCAGCCATTTGCGCAAAACCCTTGAAGCACCGTCGGATGGTAATCCTGCGGCGCAGAAGGAACTCAAGGATGTGGTCGCCCGGTCCATCGGCAATCTGACCAATGCCTACAGCCAGATCGACCAAGTGCGTGGCTCTATTGGTGCGCGACTTAACGGCCTGGATATCCAGACGCAGGAGAACACCAGCCTGAGCCTGGCGAATGCCACGACGATGAACGCGTTGGGTAACGTTGACTTCGCTGATGCCGCGATCAATCTGAGTTTGCAGCAAACCATGTTGCAGGCATCGCAACTGGCCTTTGTGAAAATTTCCCAGTTGAGCCTGTTCAATAAGATGTAATCAGCTAGCGGTCACGCAGCGGCCCACCCTGGAAACAGGCTGGGCCGTTTTGGTTTTTGGCAGGTAATTGTTTGAAGGTTTTGCACAAACCACAGAAAATTGAGTGACCTGTGAGTCATAAAGCGCATCTTCACTGTATCGTATGAAAAGGATAAGTCGTCGCAGGGTCTTTGCGTTGCGGCTTTCAGCGAGTTTTTGCGGGGTTATCCCCTTTATTGTCAGCACCCGGCGAGGCAGTTCGCGGGGTGTTCTCCAGCTATTTAGTATTGGGAAGCCACAATGATTGGCATAAAAAGCATCGCCAGTTACGTGCCGGCCGACGGGATCGATAATTACGCCCAGGGTGCCAAATTCGCCAAGGATGAAGAGTTCATCATTGGCAAGATCGGGTCGGCATTCCTGCCGCGCAAGGAAGCTGGGCAGGAGACCTCCGACCTGTGTGTCGAAGCGGTCAATGCATTGTTTGCCAACAACCCGCAGTTGAAGCGTGAGTCCATCGACGCGCTGATCGTCGTCACCCAGAACGGCGACGAAGAGGGCTTGCCCCACACCGCCGCCATCGTCCAGGACAAACTTGGCCTGCCGACTCACGTCGCTGCCTTTGACCTTTCCCTGGGTTGCTCCGGCTACGTCTATGGCATCTACGCGATGAAGGGCTTCATGGAGGCCACCGGCCTGAAGAACGGCCTGCTGATCACCGCCGATCCGTATTCGAAGATCGTCGACCCGGAAGACCGCAACACCACCATGCTGTTCGGCGATGCCGCCACTGCGACCTGGATGGGTGAAGATGCCTCGTGGTTGCTCGGCAAAGCCAAGTTCGGCACCGACGGCTCCGGCGCACCGCACTTGAAAGTCAGCGACGGCGTGTTCTTCATGAATGGCCGCCAGGTGTTCAACTTCGCCTTGCTCAAAGTGCCGGCGCACTTGCACGCGCTGCTCGATGAGTCGGACCTCAAGGCCGACGACATCGATGCCTTCTGCATTCACCAGGGCAGTGCGGCGATCGTCGACGCCGTGGCGCGGCGTTTCGAAGATGCGCCAGTGGACAAGTTCATCAAGGACATGGTCGAGACCGGCAACACCGTGTCGTCGAGCATTCCGTTGCTGCTGGAAAAGCACGCGATGGACTCCACCTGGAAACGCGTGGCAATCAGCGGATTTGGGGTGGGCCTGTCCTGGGGCTCGGCGATTCTCTATCGTCCGTGACGCTTAAATAGGTTGCACGCGCTTCAAGCATGAAGACGCCGATGGTCGAACGATCATCGGCGTTTTTTATTTGACGCCAGAAAAACCAATGAAATCAGGCCTTTTTGCCGAACTAAGCCCTTGAATTACAAGGGGTGGCACGGTGCTAGTAAAAAAAATCAAAAAACTCCTCAAGCAACCGGCTACCACGACGATAACTATTACGTAGGTTCTCTAGGCCACACCCGGCGGTTGCCAGGGCCGGAAGCCGAAGCATCCAATCAACGAGGATTTTGTCATGGCATTATCAGTAAACACTAACATCACTTCCCTGGGTGTCCAGAAGAACCTGAACAAAGCTTCCGACGCTCTGAGCACTGCGATGAACCGTCTGTCGACTGGTAAGAAGATCAACAGCGCCAAAGATGACGCCGCCGGCATGCAGATCGCCAACCGTCTGGGTAACCAGGTTAAAGGCTTGAACGTTGCAATTGCTAACGCCGCCAACGGTACTTCGATCGCCCAGACAGCTGAAGGCGCGATGCAAGAATCCACCAACACCCTGCAGCGTCTGCGTGAACTCGCCCTGCAAGCGGCGAACGGTGATAAAAGCGACGCTGACCGTGTTTCTCTGCAGCAAGAATTCACTGCGAAAGTGGGTGAGCTGACCCGTATTGCCAACACCACTACCTTCGGTGGTCGTAACCTGCTGGACGGTACGTTCAACAACGTCGCTTTCCAAATCGGTGCCAATGCCAACGAAACTATTTCGTTCGGTATGACCGACATCAGCGCCACAGCCCTGAAAGGTACCTACAGCGAAGCCAGCGTTAACGGCGGCGCTCTGGCGGGTATCAGCGCTACTGCCATCGGTGCGTCCCTGTCGGGTGCCAAGGTTACGGGTGCTGCTACCGCTGCGCTTAACTCCGGTGGCGCTGGCGCTGCCGCAGCATCAACCTTGACCATCAACGGCAAAAACGTTGCTATTTCTGTCGCAGACAAAGGTGCAGCCATCGCCACTGCGATCAACGCTGCCAACACCGGTGCCACCGCTGTATGGGATGACACAGGCAACAAAATGACTCTGAGCTCCAGCAGTGCTATCACTGTTACAGGTGGTGCCGCTGTAGGCTTGACCGACACGACGACTGCTACTTCAGCTGCAACCGGTGCGACTACGCTGAGCGCTGCTGGTGCAATCAGTGTTAACGGCAAGGCTGTGACATGGGCTGCCAACGCAACCATCACTAGCGTACTGACCAGCATCAAAACTGCTGTAGGTGGTACTGGCGACGCTACTATCGGTACAGACGGCCGCATCCAGGTTAAATCCGCAGGCGGCGCTGACGTGGCCCTGTCCAACACCACTGCTGGCTCTCTGTCGGCTCTGGGTCTGTCGGCTGGTACTTCCCAAGCCAAATTGAGCGCAGATACTTCGATCAGCCTGAACGGCGTTGAAGTGAAGTTCAAGGCTGGCGATACCGCTGACGCGATCGTTTCCTCGATCAACAGTGCAAGCACTGGCGCTACTGCCAGCAAAAACTCTGATGGCAGCTTGGCTCTGTTCTCCAAGAAAGACATCGTTGTAGCTGACGGTAGCGCGGGTACTGGTCTGACTGCTCTGGGGCTGACTGCTGGCACCACTACTTCCACTACCCTGGAAACCACAGTTTCCAATCTCAGTGTTCTGACCGCTGCCAGCTCGCAACAGGCTATCCAGGCTCTTGACGGCGCCATGCAGCAGATCGACAGCCAGCGTTCGCAGCTGGGTGCCGTACAAAACCGCTTCGACAGTACCACCGCTAACCTGCAGAGCATTTCGCAGAACTCCAGCGCTGCCAAAGGCCGCGTAGAAGATGCTGACTTCTCTGCCGAAGCTGCTGAGCTTACCAAGCAACAAACCCTGCAACAGGCATCCACTGCGATCCTTGCCCAGGCTAACCAACTGCCATCTGCTGTACTGAAGCTGCTTCAGTAATAGCGCTAGCGGTTAACTGACGGAAGGGTGCGTATACGTGCCCTTTCGTTTTTTCAGTTTTGAGGTGATGACATGGACATGAGCATTAAGCTTAACGCGTCTTACCCGGCTGTAGCGGTTCCGGCCAGCGGCAAGTCTGTCGCCCAGGATGTCCCAGCGGCAAAGGCTACTCCTGCGGCAAAGGATGAATCGGCTCCTGCCGACGAGCCCCAACGCGCAGCGTTGGAAAAAGCGGTAACAGATATCCGCAAGTTTGTGCAGGAGAGTCAGCGCAACCTCGACTTCTCCATTGACGACACCACCCATACCGTCGTCGTCAAAGTCATCGCCACTGACAGCGGAGAGGTAATCCGCCAGATTCCCTCAGAGACTGCGCTGAAATTGGCCCAGGATTTGAGCAAAGCCAGCAGCCTGTTGTTTGATACCAAGGCTTGAGTTGGCACGAAACATGTTTCTGATTGCTGTTAAGCATTAGTGCGCCATTAAAGCAGCAGCCGCAGGACAAGGAGAATAGCAAATGGCTAGTTCAACAATTTCCGGCCCAGGTTCGGGCTACGACACGCAAGCCCTCGTCAAGTCGCTGGTGGGTGCTGAGAGAGCACCCAAACAGACCCAGATTACCAGTCAGCAAAAAGATGCGACAGTCCAATTGTCGGCTGTCGGTACGGTGAAGACTGCGCTGGAGGCTTTCCAGGCGGCGATCACCAAGTTGAACAATATTTCCTCGTTCAATGGCTTGGCTGCTACCAGTTCTGAAGATAAAAACGTCAAGGTCACTCTGGGTGACGGCGCATCCAGCGGTAAGTACACCGTTGTGGTGAGTAATCTGGCGACCACGTCAAAAGTTACGAGCAAGGTATTCGAAGGTGGAACCTCCGCCAAGGCGAATAGCTCCGACGACAACCAGACGCTGACCATCAATCAGTCGGGTAAAAGTTACGATGTGACTATCCCTGGCGGCGCGACCCTGCAACAGGTACGTGACTCCATCAACACCCAGTTATCGGCGCAAGGTATCAGTGCCAACGTTCTGAGTGACTCGAAGGGCGCCCGTCTGGTCATTGGCTCCAGCAATAGTGGTGATGGCACGGCGATCACCCTGAGTGGCAACTCCGAACTGGCTGCCGATTATGATCCTGGCAAGGTGCCGGTGAACGCCAAGTACTCTATTGATGGCGTTGCGATGGAGTCCACCACCAACAAGATTACCTCTGCGATCAGTGGTGTGAGCCTTGAGTTACTGACTGAAGACCCGACCAAACCGACCACGACCACTATCACTGTGGGTAGCAGCACTGACACCCTGAAGACATCGGTGCAGTCGTTCGTTACGGCCTACAATGCGCTGATGACCTCAATCAACGCGCAAACCAAGGTCACGGCCACAGGCGACGCGTCGACCACTACTGCAGCAGCCTTGACGGGTGACGCGTCAATGCGTCAGTTGGTGAACGGTTTGCGTGCCGAGTTGGTCAACGGTTCGGGCGGTGGCTCCATCAGCAGCCTGGCCCAGATGGGCGTTACCACCGACCAGAAGACCGGCCTGCTCAGTCTTGACGACAAGACCTGGGACAAGGCTGTAGTGACTGGCGCCGCTGATATTGCCAAGATGTTCACCGGTGACAAGGGCTTGATCAGCCGAATGAACAGCGCAACATCAAGCTATGTCGGCACCACGGGCACGCTGGCCTCGCGCGCGAAAGATCTCAACACCAAATTGACGGATCTGACCACTGAGCAGAGTGCTCTGGATCGCCGGATGGATTCTTTGCAGACATCGCTGACCGCCAAGTACGCTGCAATGGACAGCATGATTGCGCAAATCAACAGCACCAGCTCCAGCATCATGACAACCCTGAATGCGCTGAATAATCCGAAGTCAAACTGAGGATTGACAGCGTAGGGAGCTCGGTGAACGGTGTGCCCAAAGGCGGAGGTTTTTTGTTTTGAGTTAAAGTTTTTGTCAGTGCAGTCGAAATACTGAGTAGAGTAAACCTATTCGTCTGTGGTCTGTAATGAGGTAGCAACATGAACCCGATGAGAGCCCTTCGCCAATATCAGAAGGTCAATTCCCACGCCCAAGTGTCCGAGGCCAGCCCTCATCGCTTGATCCAAATGCTGATGGAGGGCGGGCTTGAGCGTCTCGCCCAGGCCAAAGGCGCAATGGCGCGTGGTGATATCCCACAAAAGGGGCTGTTGCTGACTAAGGCTATCGACATCATCACAGGCTTGCGTCAGGGCCTGGACGAAACCAAGGCTGAAGACCCGGCCACAATCCAGCGTTTGGCAGCCCTGTACGACTATATGAACGTACGTCTGCTGAGAGCGAATGCCGACAATGATCCAGAAGTGATCGATGAAGTTGCTCGCTTGCTGATCACTGTCAAGGAAGGTTGGGATGCCATCGCTCCACAATAAGGCGGACCGCCTTGAGGTACGCATCATGAGCCGCGCACTGCAACGCATCGATGAAACCCGCGAAGCCCTTATCGGCGCGCTTGCTGAACGCAACTGGGAAGCCGTTGGCGAGCTGGACCTGGGGTGCCGCGCAGCGATTGATGAAGTGCTCAGTGAGCCGCCGGTGGACGAAGATGCGCTGCGGGAGAAGCTGGAGAGCCTGCTGGCGGTGTATCAGCAATTGCTTGAAGTAACGATGGGCGAGCGCCAGGCAATTTTCGAAGAGATGTCGCAGATCAACCAAGCGAAAAATGCGTCAAAGGTTTACCATCTGTTCGGTTGAACGGGCGCAGTTAATCCGAACGGCGCGTCATATATTTGACTGTGCCAGCATTTTTGACTTAACTAGTGCTGTTTTCAGATTTCAGACGTCTAGTAAGGTAAGAAGTCTTACAGGCATCTAGATAGCCCGTACTCTGGGCAGAGCGTTTTACTAGGGAAGTTGCTATTGCATGTGGCGTGAAACCAAAATTCTGCTGATTGATGACGATAGCGTCCGCCGCCGCGATTTAGCGGTGATTTTAAATTTTCTTGGCGAAGAAAATCTGCCCTGCGGTAGCCATGATTGGCAGCAGGCGGTCAGCTCGTTGTCCTCGAGCCGTGAAATCATTTGTGTACTGATCGGGACGGTAAACGCTCCTGGCGCAGTTCTGGGCTTGTTAAAGACACTGTCAACCTGGGATGAGTTCCTTCCGGTGTTGCTGATGGGCGATATTTCTTCGCTCGACCTGCCGGAAGACCAGCGCCGCAGGGTGTTGTCCGCTCTGGAAATGCCGCCCAGCTACAGCAAATTGCTCGACTCCCTGCACCGCGCCCAGGTCTATCGCGAGATGTACGACCAGGCCCGTGAGCGCGGTCGTCACCGCGAACCCAACCTGTTCCGCAGTCTCGTCGGCACCAGCCGGGCGATCCAGCACGTGCGCCAGATGATGCAGCAAGTGGCCGATACCGACGCCAGCGTGCTGATCCTCGGCGAGTCGGGCACCGGCAAGGAAGTGGTCGCGCGCAACCTGCACTATCACTCCAAGCGCCGCGACGGGCCCTTTGTGCCGGTCAATTGCGGGGCGATCCCGGCAGAGCTGCTCGAAAGCGAACTGTTCGGCCACGAGAAGGGCGCCTTTACCGGGGCGATCACCAGCCGTGCCGGGCGTTTCGAGCTGGCCAACGGCGGCACCCTGTTCCTCGACGAAATCGGCGACATGCCGCTGCCCATGCAGGTCAAGCTGTTGCGCGTGTTGCAGGAGCGCACCTTCGAACGTGTGGGCAGCAACAAGACCCAGAGCGTCGACGTGCGGATCATTGCGGCTACCCATAAGAACCTCGAAAGCATGATCGAGGTCGGCAGCTTCCGCGAAGATCTCTATTACCGCCTCAACGTGTTCCCGATCGAGATGGCCCCGCTGCGTGAGCGCGTGGAAGACATCCCGCTGCTGATGAACGAACTGATCTCGCGCATGGAGCACGAAAAGCGCGGTTCGATCCGCTTCAATTCGGCAGCGATCATGTCCCTGTGCCGCCACGGCTGGCCGGGCAACGTCCGCGAGCTGGCCAACCTGGTGGAGCGCATGGCGATCATGCATCCCTACGGTGTGATCGGCGTGGTCGAGCTGCCGAAGAAATTCCGCTACGTCGACGAAGAAGACGAGCATCTGGTGGACAGCCTGCGCAGCGACATGGAAGAGCGGATCGCCATCAACGGTCATACCCCGGACTTCGGTGCCACCGCGATGCTGCCGCCGGAAGGCCTGGACCTCAAAGACTACCTCGGCAACCTTGAACAAGGGCTGATCCAGCAAGCCCTGGACGACGCCAACGGCATCGTCGCGCGTGCCGCCGAGCGCCTGCGTATCCGTCGAACCACCCTGGTGGAAAAGATGCGCAAGTACGGGATGAGCCGTCGAGACGGTGATGAACAGGCAGATGATTGACGCCTGTTTTTCAAGTAACTGAAAACTAAGCGCATTTTTTTAGGCACGGGTATTGCTACAGCCCTCGCAACGTTCCGTTTAACTGACGGTCAGCCAAGCGAGAGAGCATGATGCCCCACGCCGCCCAACTACCTTCGGCCCCTGAACTCCAGGGGCCTGTCCCGTCCGCCGAACAGCTCGGCCGGCATGGCCTTGAGCAGGCGTTCTCGCTGTTCAGTCAGATGTCCAGCCAGTTGACCGACTCCTACAGCCTGCTGGAAGCGCGGGTCTCCGAGCTCAAGGGCGAGTTGGCGGTGGTCAGTGCCCAGCGCATGGAAGAGCTGGCCGAGAAAGAGCGCCTGGCCAACCGTCTGCAGAACCTGCTCGATCTGTTGCCTGGCGGTGTGATCGTCATCGACGACCAGGGCCGTGTGCGCGAAGCCAACCCGGCCGCCTGCGACCTGCTCGGACTGCCGTTGGAGGGCGAACTGTGGCGCCATGTGATCAGCCGCTGCTTCGCGCCGCGTGAAGATGACGGCCATGAAATCTCCCTCAAGGATGGGCGCCGCTTGTCCATCGCCACTCGCTCCCTGGACGCGGAGCCCGGTCAACTGGTGCTGCTCAACGACCTGACTGAAACCCGTCACCTGCAAGACCAACTGGCGCGCCATGAGCGCTTGTCGTCGCTGGGTAGGATGGTCGCTTCTTTGGCGCATCAGATCCGCACGCCGTTGTCGGCGGCGTTGATCTACGCCAGTCATTTGACTGATGAGCAATTGCCCGCGGACACCCACCAGCGTTTTGCCGGACGCCTCAAGGAGCGTCTGCATGAGTTGGAGCACCAGGTGCGCGACATGCTGGTGTTTGCCCGCGGCGAATTGCCGCTGACCGACCGCATCACGCCGTCCGGCCTGATGCAGGCGTTGCAAGCGGCGGCCGCCACCCATGTGCAGGACGCCAATGTGCGCTGGCAGTGCGACAGCCACCAAGGCGAATTGCTGTGCAACCGCGACACCCTGGTGGGCGCGCTGCTCAACCTGATCGAAAACGCGACCCAGGCCAGCGGCCCCGGTGCGCGGCTCAAGGTGCATGTGTACGCCCGTGCGCAAACCCTGCGCCTGTGCATCAGCGACAGCGGTAGCGGTATCGAGCCGCAGGTGCTGCAGCGCCTGGGCGAACCGTTTTTCACCACCAAGACCAATGGTACGGGCCTCGGCCTGACGGTGGTCAAGGCTGTGGCGCGCGCCCATCAGGGAGAATTGCAGCTGCGTTCCCACTTGGGGCGTGGCACTTGTGCATTGATGACCTTGCCGCTGTTTTCATGCGCGGCAAGCGCGGAGTAAAAGGCTATGGCTATCAAGGTTCTGTTGGTGGAAGACGATCGTGCCCTGCGTGAGGCATTGGCTGACACGCTGCTGCTGGCGGGCCATGACTATCGGGCGGTCGGTTCTGCCGAGGACGCCTTGGCGGCGGTGGAGCAAGAGGCCTTCAGCCTGGTGGTCAGCGACGTGAACATGCCTGGCATGGACGGCCATCAGTTGCTCGCGCTGCTGCGCGCACGCCAGCCGCAGTTGCCGGTGCTGCTGATGACCGCCCATGGCGCCGTCGAGCGCGCAGTGGATGCCATGCGCCAGGGCGCGGCGGATTACCTGGTCAAGCCGTTCGAGCCCAAGGCGTTGATCGAGCTGGTGGCGCGGCATGCCCTGGGGGTGATTCCTGTCGGCGAGGCAGACGGCCCGATTGCTTTTGAGCCGGCCAGCGCACAATTGCTGGAACTCGCGGCCCGCGTGGCGCGCAGTGATTCCACCGTGTTGATTTCCGGTGAGTCGGGCACCGGCAAGGAAGTGCTGGCGCGCTATATCCACCAGCAATCGGGGCGCGCCCAGCAGCCCTTTATCGCGATCAATTGCGCGGCGATCCCCGACAACATGCTCGAAGCCACGCTGTTCGGCCACGAAAAGGGCTCCTTCACCGGCGCCATCGCGGCCCAGGCGGGCAAGTTCGAGCAGGCCGACGGCGGTACCATCCTGCTCGACGAAATTTCGGAAATGCCCCTGGGCCTGCAAGCCAAGCTGCTGCGGGTGCTGCAGGAGCGTGAAGTGGAGCGGGTCGGTGCGCGCAAGCCGATCCAGCTGGATATCCGCGTGGTCGCCACCACCAACCGCGACCTGGCGGGTGAAGTGGCGGCGGGGCGCTTTCGTGAAGACTTGTTCTACCGCCTCTCGGTATTCCCCCTGGCCTGGCGCCCGCTGCGCGAGCGCCCGGCGGACATCATCCCGCTGGCCGAGCGCCTGCTGAACAACCACGTCAAAAAAATGAAGCACGCCCAGGCGCGGCTGTCGGCCGAAGCCCAGGCATGCCTGATCGGCTACCCATGGCCCGGCAACGTGCGGGAACTGGACAACGCCATTCAGCGTGCGTTGATTCTGCAGCAGGGCGGCTTGATCCAGCCCCAGGACTTCTGCCTGGCCATGGGCAGCGGCGCCGCGCCGTTACCGAGCCTGGCGCCCGCGCCGCTGGTCGCCGAAGCCGAATCCGCCGGGGCCCTGGGCGACGATCTGCGCCGCCGCGAATTCCAGATGATCATCGACACCCTGCGCGCCGAACGCGGCCGCCGTAAAGAAGCGGCCGAGCGCCTGGGCATCAGCCCACGCACCCTGCGCTACAAGTTGGCGCAGATGCGGGATGCGGGGATGGACGTGGAAGCTTATCTGTTTGCTATCTGAGCGGTAACAAGGTCGACAAGTTTTGTCGCCTTTTCTTACAGGTTGATACAGAGCTGGCACCCTTGTTGCTACCACCCCTAGTAACCGCTGCGTAGTGTCAAAAAATTGCGGGTCGTCGGAGAGAGAAGGTCATGAGCCAGGGTATTGAGTTCAATCGGTTGATGTTGGATATGCGCTCCATGCAAATGGACGCCATGGCTCAACCGAAATCCGTCGCACAAGCGCCGGAATTGGGCCAAAGCAGTTTCGCCGATATGCTCGGCCAGGCCATCAACAAAGTCAGTGACACCCAGCAAGCCTCCAACCAGTTGGCGACCGCGTTCGAGATCGGCAAGAGCGGCGTGGACCTGACCGACGTGATGGTCGCTTCGCAGAAAGCCAGTGTGTCCTTTCAGGCCTTGACCCAGGTGCGCAACAAACTGGTCCAGGCTTATCAAGACATCATGCAGATGCCGGTTTAAGGACGAGATTTAAGTCATGGCAGAAGCAGTCGTGGACAACGTACCCGCCAAGACAGACGGCAAGCCGCCGCTGTTTGGCCTGTCGTTCCTGGAAAACCTCTCGGAAATGACCATGCTGCGTCAGGTGGGCCTGATGGTCGGCCTGGCGGCCAGCGTGGCGATTGGTTTTGCTGTGGTGCTGTGGTCGCAGCAACCCGATTACCGGCCGCTGTACGGCAGCCTGGCCGGTATGGACTCCAAGCAGATCATGGAAACCCTGGCCGCCGCCGACATCGCCTACACCGTGGAGCCCAACTCCGGGGCACTGCTGGTCAAGGCCGATGACGTCGCCCGGGCGCGCATGAAGCTGGCCGCCGCCGGCGTGACCCCGTCCGACAGCAACATCGGTTTCGAGATCCTCGACAAGGACCAGGGCCTGGGTACCAGCCAGTTCATGGAAGCCACCCGCTACCGTCGTGGCCTGGAAGGCGAACTGGCGCGCACCATCTCCAGCCTCAATAACGTCAAGGGCGCGCGGGTCCACCTGGCGATTCCGAAGAGTTCGGTGTTTGTGCGCGACGAGCGCAAGCCAAGTGCCTCGGTACTGGTCGAGCTGTTTTCCGGCCGCTCCCTGGAGCCTGGCCAGGTACTGGCGATCATCAACCTGGTGGCCACCAGCGTTCCCGAATTGAGCAAGTCGCAAATCACCGTGGTCGACCAGAAGGGCAACCTGTTGTCCGACATGGCCGAAAACTCTGCGCTGACCCAGGCCGGCAAGCAGTTCGACTACAGCCGCCGCATGGAAAGCATGCTCACCCAGCGTGTCCACAACATCCTGCAACCGGTGCTGGGCAACGACCGCTACAAGGCTGAAGTGTCCGCCGACGTGGATTTCAGCGCTGTCGAGTCGACCTCCGAGCAATTCAACCCGGACCAGCCGGCCCTGCGCAGCGAGCAGTCCACCAGCGAACAACGCACCGCCAGCAACGGCCCGCAAGGCGTACCGGGTGCCCTGAGCAACCAGCCGCCGGCCCCGGCCTCGGCACCGCAAACCACCGGCGGCGCCGCCGCGACCGCGGGCGCCATCGCTCCCGGCCAGCCACTGTTGGACGCCAACGGCCAACAGATCATGGACCCGGCCACCGGCCAGCCGATGCTCGCTCCGTACCCGGCGGACAAGCGTAACCAGTCGACCAAAAACTTCGAACTCGACCGTTCCATCAGCCACACCAAGCAGCAACAGGGCCGGATCAACCGCCTGTCGGTGTCGGTGGTGGTCGATGACCAGGTCAAGGTCAACGCCGCTGACGGCGCCGTCACCCGCGCACCGTGGAGCGCCGACGAATTGGCGCGCTTCACCCGCCTGGTGCAGGATGCCGTCGGTTTCGACGCCAGCCGTGGCGACAGCGTCAGCGTGATCAACATGCCGTTCTCCGCCGAGCGTGGCGAAGTGATCGCCGAAGCGGCGTTCTACACCCAGCCGTGGTTCTGGGACATCGTCAAGCAAGTGCTGGGCGTGTTGTTCATCCTGGTGCTGGTGTTCGGCGTACTGCGTCCGGTGCTCAACAACATCACCGGCAATGGCAAGAAACAACTGGCGGCCTTCGCTGGCGGCGACGTCGAGTTGGGTGGCATGGGCGGCCTGGACGGCGAACTGGCCAACGACCGCGTCAGCCTCGGCGGCCCGCAAAGCATCCTGTTGCCAAGCCCGAGCGAAGGCTATGACGCTCAGTTGAACGCAATCAAGAGTCTGGTGGCAGAAGACCCGGGCCGTGTGGCCCAGGTCGTGAAAGAGTGGATTAACGCAGATGAGTGATAATCGAGCCGCTGTTGCCAAACTCACCAAGGTCGACAAAGCCGCAGTCCTGCTGCTGTCCCTGGGTGAAACCGACGCCGCCCAAGTGCTGCGCCACATGGGCCCCAAAGAGGTTCAACGGGTCGGCGTGGCCATGGCGCAAATGCGCAACGTTCACCGTGAGCAGGTCGAGCAGGTGATGAGCGAGTTCGTCGAGATCGTCGGCGACCAGACCAGCCTGGGTGTCGGCTCCGACAGCTACATCCGCAAGATGCTCACCTCGGCCCTCGGCGAAGACAAAGCCAACGGCCTGATCGACCGCATCCTGCTGGGCGGCAACACCAGCGGCCTCGACAGCCTCAAATGGATGGAACCGCGCGCCGTCGCCGACGTGATCCGCTACGAGCACCCGCAGATCCAGGCGATCGTGGTGGCGTACCTCGACCCGGACCAGGCCGGCGAAGTGCTCGGCCACTTCGACCATAAAGTGCGCCTGGACATCATCCTGCGCGTATCGTCGCTGAACACCGTGCAGCCGGCGGCCCTGAAAGAACTCAACACGATTCTCGAGAAGCAGTTCTCGGGCAACTCGAATGCTTCGCGCACCACCTTGGGTGGTATCAAGCGCGCCGCCGACATCATGAACTTCCTCGACAGCTCGGTCGAAGGCCAGTTGATGGACTCGATCCGCGAGATCGACGACACCCTGTCCGGCCAGATCGAAGACCTCATGTTCGTGTTCAACAACCTCTCCGATGTCGACGACCGTGGCATCCAGGCGCTGTTGCGCGAAGTCTCCTCCGACGTGCTGGTACTGGCCCTCAAGGGCTCGGACGAAGGCGTCAAGGAGAAGATCTTCAAGAACATGTCCAAGCGCGCCTCGGAACTGTTGCGCGACGACCTGGAAGCCAAAGGCCCGGTGCGCGTCAGCGACGTGGAAACCGCCCAGAAGGAAATCCTCACCATTGCCCGCCGTATGGCCGAAGCCGGAGAAATCGTTCTCGGCGGGAAGGGCGGCGAAGAAATGATCTAAGGCGCCTCGCATGTCGAACAAAGATGAGACGCCCAGCGATCTGATTCGCGCGCGGGACGTGGGCGGGTTCGACATCTGGTCGTTGCCCAGCTTCGATCCGCATGTGCCGGAGCCAGAACCCGAGCCTGTGGAAGAACTGCCGGCGGAAATGGAAGAAGTGCCGCTGGAGGAAGTCCAGCCACTGACCCTGGAAGAGTTGGAAAGCATCCGCCAGGAGGCCTACAACGAAGGCTTTGCCGCTGGCGAAAAAGATGGTTTTCGCAGCGCCACGCTCAAGGTCCGCCAGGAGGCCGAGGTCGCCTTGAGCGTCAAGCTGGCCAGCCTCGAACGCCTGATGGGCAGCCTGTTCGAGCCCATCGCCGAGCAGGATTCGCAGATCGAAAAAGCCATGGTCGGGCTGGTCGAGCACATCGCCCGTCAGGTGATCCAGCGCGAGCTGGTGCTGGACTCCAGCCAGATCGAAAGCGTCATGCGCGAAGCCCTCAAGCTGCTGCCCCTGGGCGTCGGCAATGTGCGGCTGCACATCAACCCGCAGGATTTCGAACAGGTCAAAGCCCTGCGCGAGCGCCATGAAGAAACCTGGCGCATCGTCGAAGACGCCGATCTGCAGCCCGGTGGTTGCCGCGTCGAGACCGAATACAGCCGCATCGACGCCACCGTGGAAACGCGCATCAGCCAGATCATGGCCCAGCTGCTGGATCAGGTCCACGAGCAGCTCCTGAACCCGGCCGAACCGGACATGAGCGTGGACCTGGACGCCGCCGATGCGCCTTGATCGCACCAGCTTCGCCAAACGCCTGGGTGGTTATATCGAGGCCACTGGGTTGCCCGGCCAGCCGATTCTCGAAGGGCGCCTGCTGCGCATGGTCGGCCTGACCCTCGAAGCCGAAGGCCTGCGCGCCGCCATGGGCAGCCGCTGCCTGGTGATCAACGACGACAGCTACCACCCGGTGCAGGTCGAAGCCGAAGTCATGGGCTTTTCCGGCAGCAAGATTTTCCTCATGCCCGTCGGCAGCCTGGCGGGCATCGCTCCCGGTGCCCGCGTGGTGCCGCTGGCCGATACCGGCCGCCTGCCCATGGGCATGAGCATGCTCGGCCGCGTGCTGGACGGCGCCGGTCGCGCGCTGGACGGCAAGGGCGGCATGAAGGCCGAAGACTGGGTGCCGATGGACGGCCCCACCATCAACCCGCTCAAGCGCAACCCGATCAGCCAGCCGCTGGACGTGGGCATTCGCAGCATCAACGGTTTATTGACGGTCGGTCGCGGCCAGCGTCTGGGCCTGTTCGCCGGTACCGGCGTGGGTAAGTCGGTGTTGCTCGGCATGATGACCCGCTTTACCGAGGCCGACATCATCGTGGTGGGGCTGATCGGCGAACGGGGCCGGGAAGTGAAGGAGTTCATCGAGCACAGCCTCGGTGAAGAAGGCCTCAAGCGTTCGGTGGTGGTTGCCTCCCCGGCCGACGATGCGCCGCTGATGCGTTTGCGCGCGGCCATGTACTGCACGCGCATCGCCGAATATTTTCGCGACAAGGGCAAGAACGTCCTGTTGCTGATGGATTCCCTCACGCGTTTCGCCCAGGCCCAGCGGGAAATCGCCCTGGCCATCGGCGAGCCGCCGGCCACCAAGGGGTATCCGCCGTCGGTGTTCGCCAAGCTGCCCAAGCTGGTCGAGCGCGCCGGTAATGCCGAGGCGGGCGGGGGCTCGATCACCGCGTTCTACACCGTGTTGTCTGAAGGCGATGACCAGCAAGACCCGATCGCCGACTCGGCGCGCGGCGTGCTCGACGGTCACATCGTGCTGTCGCGGCGCCTGGCGGAAGAGGGACACTACCCGGCGATCGACATCGAAGCCTCCATCAGCCGGGTGATGCCGTCGGTGGTCACGCCCGAGCACATGGCCCGCGCCCAGCAGTTCAAGCAGCTGTGGTCGCGCTACCAGCAGAGTCGCGACCTGATCAGCGTCGGCGCCTATGTGGCCGGTGGCGATCGTGAGACCGACCTGGCGATTGCCCTGCAACCGCAATTGGTCACCTACCTGCGCCAGGGCCTCAACGACAACATCAGCATGGGCGAAAGCGAAGCACACCTGCAGTCCATTTTCGCTCCCGCGCCAGGCGGCTAAGCCATGGCCAGCAGCCGCTCCTCACGCCTGGCCCCGGTGGTGGACATGGCCGAAAAGGCCGAAAAAACCGCGGTCCAGCGCCTGGGTTACTTCCAGGGCCAGGTGCGCCTGGCAGAAAGCAAACTCGGCGACCTGGAGCGCTTTCGCGGCGAGTACCAGCAGCAGTGGATCGAGCGCGGCACCAAAGGCGTGTCCGGCCAGTGGCTGATGGGCTACCAGGGCTTTCTCAACCAACTTGAGACCGCCGTCGGCCAGCAGCGCCAGAGCCTGGCCTGGCACCAGAACAACCTCGACAAGGCCCGCGAGAGCTGGCAGCAGGCGTATGCCCGGGTCGAAGGCTTGCGCAAGCTGGTGCAGCGCTATATCGACGAAGCGCGGGCGATCGAGGATAAGCGCGAGCAGAAGCTGCTCGACGAGTTGTCCCAGCGCCTGCCGCGGCAGAATCCCTACTAGCGCCAGGCCCGCTGTTCAATGTGGGAGGGGGGCTTTCCCATATTTGATTCGTCGTGTTGCCCATAGCCCATTCGCCTGCTACACCTTCTATCTAGACCCATGACAAGGAAGCAGTCACATGTCAGTCGTGTCAGAAGTATCCCTGGATGGGACGAAGTTGACGATTGCAATCAAAGGCCGGTTCGATTTCGGCAGCCACCAGATCTTTCGTGAGGCCTACGAGCGTTTCTACAAGGTGCCGGACGTTTACGTGGTCGACCTGAAGGAAACCACCTACATGGACAGTTCCGCCCTGGGCATGCTCCTGCTGCTGCGCGATCATGCCGGGGGCGATGATGCGGAAGTCCAGGTGATCAACATCAGCTCCGACGTGCGCAAGATCCTCGCGATATCCAACTTCGATAAACTGTTCGATATCAATTGAGCGCTCTGGCTCCGGTCCTCGAACCGCTGACCGTCCTGATCGCCGAAGACAGCGCCACCGACTTGCTGTTGCTGTCGACCATTATCCGGCGCCAGGGCCACCACGTGCTCACCGCCAGCAACGGTGTGGAAGCGGTCGACCTGTTCGCCCGCGAACGCCCGCAACTGGTGCTGATGGACGCCCTGATGCCGGTGATGGATGGCTTTGAGGCCGCGCGCCGGATCAAGCAACTGGCGGGCGAAGCCCTGGTGCCGATCATCTTCCTCACCTCCCTGCGCCAAAGCGAAGCCCTGGCCGAATGCCTGGATGCCGGTGGCGATGACTTCTTGCCCAAGCCCTACAACCCGCTGATCCTCGCGGCCAAGATCAATGCGATGGACCGCCTGCGCCGCCTGCAGGCCACGGTATTGCAGCAGCGCGACCTGATCGCCAAGCACCACGACTACCTGCTGCATGAGCAACGCGTGGCCAAGGCGGTGTTCGACAAGGTTGCCCATTCCGGCTGTATCAATGCGGCGCCGAACATTCGCTACCTGCAATCGCCGTATGCGCTGTTCAACGGTGACTTGTTGTTGGCGGCCTACACGCCGGCGGGTGATATGCATGTGCTGCTCGGCGATTTCACCGGGCATGGCCTGCCGGCGGCGGTCGGCGCGATGCCGTTGGCGGAAGTGTTCTACGGCATGACAGCCAAGGGCTATGGGCTGACGCAGATCCTGCGGGAGATGAACGCCAAGCTCAAACGCATCCTGCCGGTGGACATGTTCTGCTGCGCCGCGCTGTTGTGCCTGAGCACGCAGCGGCGCGTGGTGGAGGTCTGGAATGGCGGCATGCCTGATGGCTATGTACACGAAGTCGCCACCGGCAAGCGGACACCGTTGGTGTCACGGCATTTGCCGTTGGGTGTGCTGTCGGCGCAGGCGTTCGAGGATCGTACCGAAGTCTGGCCGATGGCCCTGGGCGACCGCGTGTTTCTGCTCTCCGACGGCGTGCTGGACACCGCTGACGCCAACGAACAGTTGTTCGGCGCCGAGCGCTTGCAGCAGGTGTTTGCCGCCAATCGCGAGCCCGACCGCCTGTTCGAGGATATCGAGCAGGCTCTGGCGGCGTTTTGCGGTGAGGTGCGGGATGATGTGAGCATGGTCGAAATCACCCTGCAGGCCGGCCAGTCGATGCGCGCGACGGGGCCGTTGTACGCCGACAGCGGCCAGTCGTGCCCGTTGGATTGGTCGGTGGGCTTTGAATTCCGCGCCGAGACCCTCAAGCGTTACAACCCGTTGCCCTATCTGCTGCAACTGCTGCTCGAGATCCACGGCCTGCGCGAGCAGAGCGGGGCGCTCTACAGCGTGATGGCCGAACTGTATTCCAACGCTCTGGAGCATGGCGTGCTGGGCCTGGACTCGCGGCTCAAGCGCGATGCCAAAGGGTTCGCGCAGTATTACCGCGAGCGCAACGAGCGGCTGATGCAGCTCAACAGTGGTTATGTGCGCGTGCAGGTGCAGGTGGCGCCCACCGTTACCGGCGGCAGGATGAGCTTGCGCATCGAAGACAGCGGCCCCGGGTTCGATGTGGAACAGGTACTGGCGCGCCCGCTGGATGTCGACCGTCTGTCCGGTCGCGGCTTGAGCCTGGTACGGCAACTGAGCAGCGATGTACGCTGGTCCGACGGCGGGCGTAGCGTCTGCGTGGAGTTTTGCTGGGAGGCTCTGGCATAATCCGCCGATTCTTGATCAAGGAGCGAACAAGTGGTTGAGGTTCATCTGGACCCGGACGTGTTATCGGGTTTGCAGGAAGTCATGGAAGGCGAGTACCCCAAGTTGCTCGATACCTTTCTTGATGATTCGCAAAAGCGCGTCGAAGCGCTGCGCAAGGCGCGCGACGATGCCAAGGCATTGGCGCTTATCGCCCATAGTTTCAAGGGCAGCAGTGGCAACCTCGGGGCGGTGCGGTTGGCGCACTTGTGCCAGCGCCTGGAGGTTGAGTCCGTCGAGGCGGCGGCGGACCTGGGGGCCTTGGTCGATCAGATCGATCATGAGTTTGCGCTGGTCAAGCCGCTGTATGAGTCGGAGCGCCAGCGCTTTCAGCTTTAATTTCAGGCGCGGGACGGCTTTTCGATAGGAGCTGGCCCGACTCTTGCTCTATCTCCTGATACTGCATCCCCGATCCCCATGCAGTGGAGACCTTACCTATGCCAGTCGCCCCTAATTCGCTCCTTCAGGCTGCCTCCGCGGCCAAGCCTCAAGCGCCTGCCGCCAATCCACCGGCGGCGGCTGCGGAGCCACGGGATAAGGGCCCTGGCTTTGCTCAGGTGTTCGCCAGCCAAGGTTCGAAGCCCTCGGCCAAGGCCGACGACAACTCGGCCAAACCCACGCGCGACAAGCCGGCCGACGCGAGTGCCAAACCGGTTGCCGGCAACGATAAGCCTGTCGCGAACAACGATAAACCTGCCGCCGGTACGCCAGCGGTTGCCGATAGCGGCAAACCCTTGCCTGCCGACCCGCCGGCCAAGCCGGCCGACAGCGCCAGCAGTGATCAAACCCCGCCCGCCGACCCGGCCCTGGCGCAGCAGCCTGCGGCAGACCCGACGGTTGCGCCGGTGGTTGACCCCGCGTTGATTGTCACGGTCACGCCAGTTGCTGTGCCGGTGCCGGTGGAAACGCCAGCCCCGGCCGCCGCCAAGGATGACAAGGCCCAGCCGCTGGTCACGACACCGCCGGCAGTGACCGATGCGGCCAAGCCAGCCTTCGATCCCGCGGCAGACCCTCTGGACGCCCTGCCGGCGGTACGCCTGGCGATGGAGCAGGGCGGCCATGTGTCGGCCAGCAGCCAGACGCCGCAGAAAGCCGCGCCGACGTCCCAGGACCAGCCGACTGTCGCGCAGAACTTCGCCACGGGCCTGGCTAACATGGTGGATCAGCAAGCCAGCAAGGACAGCACCGACCAGGGCGGCGACAAAGCCTTTGGCGGGTTGATCGAAGAAGGCCTCAAGGATTTGAAGGGTGCCAGCAGCGACACCCGTGTCGATGACTTCGCCAACCGCCTGGCCGCGCTGACCCAGGCCGCCACGCCGAAAACCGCCAACGCGTTGCCGCCGGTGACCAACGCACCGCTGGCCATGCACCAGAGCGGCTGGACCGAGGAAATCGTCAACCGCGTGATGTACCTGTCCAGCGCCAACCTCAAGTCGGCGGAGATCCAGCTGCAACCGGCCGAACTCGGGCGCCTGGATATCAAGGTCAACATGACAGCGGACCAGCAGGCCCAGGTCACGTTCATGAGCGGTCACGCCGTGGTGCGTGACGCGCTGGAAAGCCAGTCCGGCCGGTTGCGCGAGATGTTCGCCCAGCAGGGCATGGGGCAGGTCGACGTCAACGTGTCCGACCAATCCCGCGGCTGGCAGGGCCAGGGTCAGGGCCAACAGCAACAGAACCAGGCGAACGGTGTCAGTGGCCGTGGCGGTCGGGGTGACAGCGGCGACGTTGCCGATCACGCCGAAGTGGCAGCGGCCGTCGCGCCGGTGACGTCCACCGTGATCGGCTCCAGCGCCGTCGACTACTACGCCTGATTCAGGGCCAACACCGGCCTGAGTGTGGGAGGGGGCTTGCCCCTGATGATCACGACCATTAAGCCTGGCCTGAGTCGATCGCAATCCAAAGGTGGGAGGGGGCTTGCCCCCGATGGCGGTGTGCCCGTCAACGGATCGGTCGACTGGAACTCCGCTATCGGGGGCAAGCCCCCTCCCACAATGGATCTGTGGAGTGGCCGCTGTCCTGCTCTGCCTGACAACTCTGGCATAACACTTGCTCTTGCCTTTCCGTAGATCTATGAATCCCCGAATAGTGACGGATTATTGGCATGGCGAAGAGCGACGACGCAGCAAAAGCACCTGCAGGCAAGGGTAAGCTCAAGCTTATCCTGTTGATTGTCCTGGCCCTGGTCCTGGCCATCGGCGCCTCTGTGGGCGGCACTTGGTACATCATGCACAGCAGTGCGAGCAAACCGGCGCCCGCCGCCGAAACTGCCAGCAACGTCAAGCAACCGGCAATCTTCGAACCGATGCTTCCGGCCTTTGTCGCCAACTTCAACCAGAACGGTCGTCAACGCTACCTGCAGGTGAGCATCACCTTGCTGGCGCGCAACCAGGCAGACCTTGATGCGCTCAAGGTGCATATGCCGGTGATCCGCAACAACCTGGTGATGTTGTTTTCCGCGCAAAGCTTCGACAACCTGGCCACCCCGGTGGGCCAGGAAATGCTGCGCCAGAAGGTCACTGCCAGCGTGCAGGAAGTGGCCCAGAAAGAGCTCGGCAAAGTGGTGGTCGAGCAGGCGCTCTTCACTAATTTCGTATTGCAGTAGGATCACCACATGGCCGTGCAAGACCTGCTGTCCCAGGATGAAATCGATGCGCTGCTGCATGGCGTGGACGATGGTCTGGTACAGACCGAAACGGCTGCCGAACCCGGCAGCGTCAAAAGTTATGACCTGACCAGCCAGGATCGCATCGTCCGTGGACGCATGCCGACCCTGGAAATGATCAACGAGCGTTTCGCCCGTTACACCCGCATCAGCATGTTCAACATGCTGCGCCGCTCGGCGGACGTGGCGGTGGGCGGCGTGCAGGTGATGAAGTTCGGTGAATACGTACACTCGCTGTACGTGCCTACCAGCCTCAACCTGGTCAAGATCAAGCCATTGCGCGGCACGGCGTTGTTCATCCTCGACGCCAAACTGGTGTTCAAGCTGGTGGACAACTTCTTCGGCGGCGACGGCCGTCACGCCAAGATCGAAGGCCGGGAATTCACCCCCACGGAACTGCGGGTGGTGCGGATGGTGCTGGAGCAGGCTTTCATCGACTTGAAGGAAGCCTGGCAGGCGATCATGGAAGTCAACTTCGAGTACATCAACTCGGAAGTGAACCCGGCCATGGCCAACATCGTCGGCCCCAGCGAAGCGATTGTGGTGTCGACGTTCCACATCGAACTCGATGGCGGTGGCGGTGACCTGCACGTGACCATGCCGTACTCGATGATCGAGCCGGTGCGCGAAATGCTCGATGCCGGCTTCCAGTCCGACCTCGACGATCAGGATGAACGCTGGGTCAAGGCCCTGCGCGAAGACCTGCTGGACGTCGACGTGCCGCTGAGCGCCACCGTGGCGCGTCGTCAGTTGCGCCTGCGGGATATCTTGCACATGCAACCGGGCGACGTGATTCCCGTCGAGTTGCCGGAAGAACTGATCATGCGCGCCAACGGCGTGCCGTCGTTCAAGGTCAAGCTCGGTTCCCACAAGGGCAACCTGGCGCTGCAAGTGGTGGAGCCGATCAACCGGCGTTGAGTCACCCGTATTGATGCACCCCTATTTATGAATGTTTGCTCCGCCGAGGACATGTAATGGCTACCGAACACGAAAACACTTCCGCCGAAGACCAGGCCCTGGCCGACGAGTGGGCTGCGGCCCTGGAAGAAACCGGCGATGTCGGCCAGGACGATATCGACGCGCTGTTGGCGGCCGATGCCTCTACTGCACCGGCCAGTAACCGCCTGCCCATGGAAGAATTCGGCAGCGTGCCGAAGAACAACGACCCGGTGAGCCTCGACGGCCCGAACCTGGACGTGATTCTCGACATCCCGGTGTCGATCTCCATGGAAGTCGGCAGCACCGACATCAACATCCGCAACCTGCTGCAGCTCAATCAGGGCTCGGTGATCGAGCTTGACCGCCTGGCCGGCGAGCCGCTGGACGTGCTGGTCAACGGCACGCTGATCGCCCATGGCGAAGTGGTGGTGGTCAACGAAAAGTTCGGCATTCGCCTGACCGACGTGATCAGCCCGAGCGAACGCATCAAGAAGCTGCGCTGACATGAAGTATTCGATGGCGGGACTGTTGCTGGCGCTGCCATTGAGCGCCCTCGCGGCCGAGCCGGTCGCGCAGGCGGCCGCGGCGGCGGCACCGGTGGTGAGCAGCGGTATCGGCGGTCAGTTGACCCAACTGGTACTGGGCCTGCTGCTGGTGGTCGGGCTGATTTTCGTGCTGGCCTGGCTGATGCGTCGGGTGCAGAATATTGGCCCGGGCAACGCCCAGGTCATCGAGATGATCGGCTCGCGCGCCCTCGGCCCGCGTGACCGGCTGGTGCTGGTGCAGGTGGGCGAGGAACAGATCCTGCTGGGCCTCACCCCCGGCCGCATCACCCCGCTGCATGTGCTCAAGACCCCGGTCAACGTCGCCCCGACCCAAGCCGCCACGCCAGAATTCGCCCAACGCCTGATGGAGTTGCTGGGCAAGGATCAGAAGGATAAGAAGTAATGCGCGTTTTATTGACGCTCATGCTGTGGCTGGCCGCGCCATTGGCGTTCGCCGCCGACCCGTTGTCGATCCCGGCGATTACGCTTGGCACCAACGCGGCCGGGGCCCAGGAGTATTCGGTCAGCCTGCAGATCCTGCTGATCATGACGGCGCTGAGTTTTATCCCGGCGTTTGTCATGCTGATGACCAGCTTCACGCGCATCATTATCGTGTTCTCGATCCTGCGTCAGGCCCTGGGCCTGCAACAGACGCCATCGAACCAGATCCTCACCGGCATGGCGCTGTTCTTGACGATGTTCATCATGGCGCCGGTCTTCGACAAGGTGAACCAGCAAGCCCTGCAGCCTTACCTCGCGGAAAAGCTCACGGCGCAAGACGCCATCGACAAGGCCCAAGGCCCGATCAAAGACTTCATGCTGTCGCAGACCCGCTCCAGCGACCTTGAGCTGTTCATGCGCCTGTCCAAGCGCACCGACATCGCCACGCCGGACCAGGCGCCGCTGACGATCCTGGTGCCGGCGTTCGTCACCTCGGAACTGAAGACGGCGTTCCAGATCGGTTTCATGATCTTTATCCCGTTCCTGATCATCGACCTGGTGGTGGCGAGCGTGCTGATGGCCATGGGGATGATGATGCTGTCGCCGCTGATCATCTCGTTGCCGTTCAAAATCATGCTGTTTGTGCTGGTGGACGGCTGGGCACTGATCATCGGCACGTTGGCCAGCAGTTTCGGCGGAGTGTAGGGCTATGACCCCAGAAGTTGCCGTCGACCTGTTCCGTGAAGCGTTGTGGCTGACCACGATGATGGTTGCCGTGCTGGTGGTGCCGAGCCTGTTGGTTGGCCTGTTGGTGGCGATGTTCCAGGCCGCGACCCAGATCAACGAACAAACCCTGAGCTTCCTGCCGCGCCTGCTGGTGATGCTGGTCACGTTGATTGTCGCCGGCCCGTGGCTGGTGCAAACCTTCATGGAATATATCCTGCAGTTGTACGGCAGTATTCCGCAGTTGATCGGCTGACCGCATGCAATCGCTGCTGGCGTTGACCGACACCCAGATCAGCACCTGGGTCGCGTCGTTTATCTTGCCGCTGTTCCGGGTCACGGCGGTGCTGATGAGCATGCCGGTGTTCGGCACCACCCTGGTACCACGGCGCATCCGCCTGTACTTCGCGGTGGCGATCACCGTGGTGCTGGTGCCGGGCTTGCCGCCGATGCCTGCGGTCAATGCGCTGGACCTCAGTGCGCTGATGCTGATTGCCGAGCAGATCCTGATCGGCTCCCTGCTGGGTTTCTCTCTGCAACTGTTCTTCCAGGCATTCGTGATCGCCGGGCAAATCATCTCGATCCAGATGGGTATGGGTTTTGCGTCGATGGTCGACCCCACCAACGGCGTGTCGGCGGCGGTGATCGGGCAGTTCCTGACCATGCTGGTGACCTTGATGTTCCTGGCCATGAACGGCCACCTGGTGGTGTTCGAGGTGCTGACCGAAAGTTTCACCACCTTGCCGGTCGGCTCGGGGTTGGTGGTCAATCACTTCTGGGAACTGGTGGGGCGCCTCAGTTGGGTGTTGGGCGCTTCGCTGTTGCTGGTGCTGCCGGCGATCACTGCGCTGCTGGTGGTCAACATCGCGTTTGGGGTGATGACCCGCGCGGCGCCGCAGCTGAATATCTTCTCTATCGGTTTCCCGTTGACCCTGGTGTTGGGCATGGGGATTTTCTGGGTCGGCATGGCCGACATTCTCAATCAGTATCAACCGCTGGCGAGCGACGCCTTGCAGTTCTTACGTGATCTGGCACGGGCGCGCTGAGCCATGGCCGAGAGCGAGAGTGGTCAGGACAAAACAGAAGACCCCACGGAGAAACGAAAAAAGGACTCCCGGGAAAAGGGCGAGATTGCCCGCTCCAAAGAGCTCAACACCGTTGCGACGATGATGGCCGGTGCCGGCGCCTTGCTGATCTACGGCGGCGGCCTGGCGCTCGACCTGATGGAGTTGATGAAACTCAACTTCAGCCTGCCCCGTGAAGTGCTGCTCAGCCCCGGCGCCATGGGGCAGTACCTGCTGCATTCGGGGAAAATCGCGATCCTGGCGGTGCAGCCGATTTTGATCACCTTGCTCCTGGCCGCGCTGATCGGCCCCGTCGCCCTTGGCGGCTGGCTGTTCGCCGCGAGCAGCATGGCGCCAAAATTCAGCCGCATGAACCCGGCGGCGGGGCTCAAGCGCATGTTTTCCACCAAGGCGTTGGTGGAACTGCTCAAGGCCCTGGCCAAGTTCATCCTGATTCTGTTCGTGGCGTTGGTGGTATTGTCCTCCGACATCGATGACCTGCTGCGCATCGCCCATGAGCCGCTGGAGTCGGCGATCATCCACAGCGTGCAAGTGGTGGGCTGGAGTGCGTTGTGGATGGCCGCCGGGCTGATCCTGATCGCCGCCGTGGATGCGCCGATCCAGCTGTGGGAAAGCCACAAGAAACTGCTGATGACCAAGCAGGAAGTGCGCGACGAACACAAGGACCAGGAGGGTCGCCCCGAGGTCAAGCAGCGCATTCGCCAACTGCAGCGCGAAATGTCCCAGCGCAAGATGATGGCTTCGGTGCCCGACGCCGACGTGGTGATCACCAACCCGACCCACTACGCCGTGGCTCTCAAGTACGACCCGGAGAAGGGCGGCGCGCCGATGCTGCTGGCCAAGGGCAGCGACTTCACGGCGCTGAAAATCCGCGAAATCGCCGTGGCCAACGACATCCTGTTGCTGGAGTCGCCGGAACTGGCGCGGTCGATCTTCTACTCCACCGACCTCGACCAGGAAATCCCCGCCGGGCTGTACCTGGCCGTGGCCCAGGTATTGGCCTACGTCTACCAGATCCGCCAGTACCGTGCGGGCAAAGGCAAGCGCCCCGATCCGCTCAAGGACCTGCCGATTCCGCCGGATTTGCGGCGCGATTCCTGACCAACTGTTCAAATTGGCACCGTGCCATTCGTCGTAAACCTTCCTGACCTGTCAACTTTGACAGTCGTCACTTTCGCCTTCTCGCGGTTCTATTGCCTCAGGTACTGCGAAGTAAAATCCCGGGAGTGGGGCGATGCAGCTATTCACAGGCCGGGTTAAGTCTTATGACCAGCAGACCGGATTGGGTTCGATTGCGTTGGATAGTGGGGGAGACGATGTGTTGGTAGATCTGTGCAGTTCGGATGGATGCCTGCTTTCGGAGGGGCAGAAAGTGCAGTTTTGGATGATCCATCGACCGGCGGGCATCTATGCATGCGACATTCAACTGATCTGACGACACCTGTGTAAGTTCTTAATTGAAGTGTACGGAGAACGGCCATGGCAACGGGTACTGTGAAATGGTTTAACGCGGAGAAGGGGTTTGGTTTTATTTCTCCCGACGACGGCAGCACGGACGTGTTTGTCCACTATTCAGCAATCACCGGCACCGGTTTCAAAAGTTTGGAAGAAAATCAAAAAGTGGAATACGACGTGACGCAGGGCCAAAAAGGCCCGCAGGCCGAGAATGTGCGTCCTGTATAAAGATCGCCACTGATAGCATCCCTTCGCCGCGCCCATTAGCGCTCTGTCCCCTTGAAGCAAAAGTTGATCGTTCCCATCGGCGGGAACGATCACTGGGTTGGACGCTTGTCTAGGGTTTACCCAGTTCTGTCTCGGCTGATGGCTCGATGTCATCCAGTACTCGCTCAGCCAATAACCGCGCTACCTCAACCAATTGCGCAATTCCCAGCGCCCCTTCTCACCGTGATCCTTCCAGATCAGGGGCGAAGTCGCAGGTCAGGGCGTGTGCGCAAGCCAGGGTTTCGGTGAGGTTGACCAGCAGGTCTTCGGTGCTGATGCCGTCGATGAGGGTGAACAGCACGGTGGGTGGGGTATTGGTGCCGCGCGGGGGATTTGGGGTTGGTTTAACCATTGTGACGCTCCTGATTTAAGTGGAGCTGCCACTGATCGCCGCGATGCGATGGGGTGGCAGCTGTACGCAGGTTCGCGGACCGGAATCAGGAAACCGGCATACCCGAAGGTATCCCGCGCACAGCCACCGTAGCGCCGCACAGTAGACGATAAAAAAACGTCAACTGAAAGCGGACAATGGCACTTTGCGCCTGAATTTACATGGGCCGCGACGCCCGACCGCTGCGTGTGCAGCGAAGTACGGAGACTAGAGAGCGAGTTTCCTAGGGGCAACCTCAAACACTTGTCGGAAGTTTCGCAACCTCTGCAGGCGAACACTTGTGGCGAGGGCGCTTGCTCCCTAGCCACTGATCCAACTCGGAGAACAAAAGTTGGAAGGCTTCTTGCAATACCGCCTCCAGGACGCCTCTCGGCGTCAAAAGTTTGCTTCAAGGATGCGAGGAGTACCGGTGGTAGATCGCTCTCAAATGCTCAGCACGGCCCGCAGCACCCTGACTGACCTCTCGCGGGGCAATCTGGGTGTGCCGTTGTTGTTGCTGGTGATGCTGGCAATGATGATGTTGCCGATGCCGCCGTTCCTGCTCGACGTGTTCTTCACCTTCAACATTGCCTTGTCCGTCGTGGTCCTGCTGGTCTGCGTCTACGCGTTGCGGCCGCTGGATTTCGCGGTGTTTCCCACCATTCTGCTGATCGCCACGCTGTTGCGGCTGGCGTTGAACGTGGCGTCGACCCGCGTGGTCATGCTCCACGGCCAGGACGGGCATGCCGCCGCCGGTAAGGTGATCCAGGCCTTCGGCGAGGTGGTGATCGGCGGTAACTACGTGGTCGGTATCGTGGTGTTCGCGATCCTGATGATCATCAACTTCGTGGTGGTGACCAAGGGCGCCGGGCGGATTTCCGAGGTGAGCGCGCGCTTTACCCTCGACGCCATGCCAGGCAAACAGATGGCCATCGACGCCGACCTCAACGCCGGCCTGATCGACCAGAACCAGGCCAAATCGCGCCGCCTGGAAGTGGCCCAGGAGGCCGAGTTCTACGGTTCCATGGACGGTGCCAGCAAATTCGTGCGCGGTGACGCCATCGCCGGCCTGTTGATTCTGTTCATCAACCTGATCGGCGGCATGGCGGTCGGGATCTTCCAGCACGGCATGACCTTCGGCGATGCGGGCAAGGTCTACGCCCTGCTGACCATCGGTGACGGTTTAGTGGCGCAATTGCCATCACTGTTGTTATCCACAGCTGCGGCGATCATGGTGACCCGTGCGTCGGGCTCCGAAGACATGGGCAAGCAGATCAGCCGGCAGATGTTCGCCTCGCCCAAGGCGCTGGCCGTGGCGGCGGGCATCATGGCGATCATGGGCATTGTGCCCGGCATGCCCCACGTCTCGTTCTTGAGCATGGCGGCGATGGCCGCCGGTGGCGCCTACCTGTTCTGGAAAAAGCAGAACTTGGTCAAGGTGAAGGCCCAGCAAGAAATCGCGCGCCAGCAGGAACTGCTGCCGTCGCCGGCCCGCGCCCAGGAAACCAAGGAGTTGGGCTGGGACGACGTGACCCCGATCGACATGATCGGCCTGGAAGTCGGCTACCGCCTGATCCCGTTGGTCGACCGCAACCAGGGCGGCCAATTGCTCGCGCGGATCAAGGGCGTGCGCAAGAAGCTGTCCCAGGACCTGGGCTTCCTGATGCCCACTGTGCATATCCGCGACAACCTCGACCTGGCCCCCAGCGCCTACCGCCTGACCCTGATGGGCGTGATCCTCGCCGAAGCGGAGATCTACCCCGACCGCGAGCTGGCGATCAACCCGGGCCAGGTGTTCGGCACGTTGAACGGTATAACCGCCAAAGATCCGGCTTTTGGTCTGGAGGCGGTCTGGATCGAAGTCAGCCAGCGCAGTCAGGCGCAGTCCCTCGGCTACACCGTGGTGGACGCCAGCACCGTGGTCGCCACGCACCTCAACCAGATTCTGTACAAGCACTCCCACGAGCTGATCGGCCACGAAGAAGTCCAGCAACTAATGGGTTTGCTGGCCAAAGCCTCGCCCAAGCTCGCCGAAGAGCTGGTGCCGGGCGTGCTGTCGCTGTCGCAATTGCTCAAGGTGCTGCAGGCGCTGCTGGCCGAACAGGTGCCGGTGCGCGACATTCGCAGCATCGCCGAGGCCATCGCCAACAATGCCGCCAAGAGTCAAGATACTGCCGCGTTGGTGGCCGCCGTGCGCGTTGGATTATCCCGCGCTATCGTACAAAGCATTGTAGGGATTGAGTCTGAGCTGCCTGTGATCACCTTGGAGCCAAGGTTGGAACAAATATTGCTCAATAGTATTCAGAAGGCAGGACAGGGCCAGGAAGAGGGCGTTCTGCTGGAGCCAAGCATGGCTGAAAAACTGCAGCGTTCGTTGATCGAAGCAGCGCAGCGTCAGGAAATGCAGGGCCAACCGGTGATTCTGCTGGTGGCAGGCCCGGTCCGAGCGATGTTGTCGCGGTTTGGACGCCTGGCAGTGCCGAATTTGCACGTTTTGGCTTATCAGGAAATCCCTGACAACAAGCAAGTGACTATCGTCGCGACAGTAGGGCCCAACGGCTGAGGTAGTGGGTTATGCAAGTAAAGCGTTTTTTCGCCGCCGATATGCGTCAGGCCATGAAACTGGTACGTGACGAGCTGGGCGCCGACGCTGCGATTATCGGTAACCGTCGTATTGCCGGCGGTGTCGAGCTGACGGCTGCCCTGGATTACACCCCTTCGGCGCTGGCCCCGCGTGTCCCGAACATGGAGCTTGAAGACGAGCTGCGCAAGACGGCCTCGCGCATTGTCTCGGCCCAGGCCGAACTGAGCATGCGCGGTGACAGCGATGCGACCACCAATCGCCAGTTGTTCGCCGGCCTGCCGCTGACCGCCGCCGAGCCGCTGGTCGAGCCGACGTTCATCGAACCGCCGCGTCCTGCCGCGCCTGCCGCGCCTGCCCCGGCCGCCGCAGTCGACCAGCGTGTGTTCGACTCGATGCGCTTTGAGCTCAACGGCCTGCGCGAGCTGCTGGAAGTGCAGCTCGGTTCGCTGGCCTGGACCCAACTGCAAGGCAGCAAGCCGCAACAGGCCAACCTGTGGCGTCGCCTGCAACGCATCGGCCTGTCCGGCCCGTTGTCCCGCGACCTGCTGGCGCTGACCAGCGAAATCGAAGAACCTCGCCAGGCCTGGCGCATGTTGCTGGCCCACCTGGCGCGGATGATCGTCACCCCGGAACTCGAACCCCTGGAAGAGGGCGGCGTGATCGCCATGGTCGGCCCTGCCGGCATGGGCAAGACCACCACGCTGGCCAAGCTGGCGGCGCGCTACGTGCTCAAGTACGGCGCTCAGAACATCGCGCTGGTAAGCATGGACAGCTACCGCATCGGTGCCCAGGAGCAACTCAAGACCCTGGGCCGCATCCTCAATGTGTCGGTGACCCACGTCGACCCGGGCCAGTCCCTGGCCAACGCCCTCGATCCGTTGCTGCGCAAACGTGTGGTGCTGATCGATACCGCCGGCCTGCAAGCCAGCGATCCGGCGTTGCGCATGCAGCTGGAGAGCCTGGCCGGGCGTGGCATCAAGGCAAAAAATTACCTGGTGCTTGCAACCACCAGCCAAAAACAAGTTCTTACCGCTGCGTACCATAGCTACAAGCGCTGCGGCCTGGCCGGATGCATCCTCACCAAGCTCGACGAAACCGCGAGCCTGGGCGAGGTGCTGAGCCTGGCTATCAGTCATGAACTTCCGGTCGCCTACCTGACCGACGGGCCGCGGATTCCGGATGATTTGCATCTGCCGCGCCGTCATCAGTTGGTCAGCCGTGCCGTCAGCGTGCAAATGCAAGAAGAGCCTAGCGAGGAAGCGATGGCCGATATGTTCGCTGACCTTTACCACAACCCGGCAAAGCGGGTGGGTTGAGGCAGCATGAACACCATGAAATGTATCTACATCGATGGTCTGCAAGCGATTCACGCGGCCAAGCCATGTAGCCTGCGTCTAAGCAAGACAAGGTAAAGAATTAAAATGGGCAGCATGCATCCCGTACAGGTGATCGCGGTGACCGGCGGCAAAGGTGGCGTCGGGAAAACTAACGTGTCAGTGAATTTGTCCCTGGCCCTGGCAGAGCTTGGCCGTCGTGTCATGCTGCTGGATGCTGACCTTGGGTTGGCGAACGTTGACGTTTTGCTGGGGCTCACGCCCAAACACACCCTCGCCGATGTGATCGAGGGTCGCTGCGAGCTGCGCGATGTGCTGCTGCAGGGCCCTGGAGGCATCCGCATCGTGCCGGCCGCCTCGGGCACCCAGAGCATGGTCCACTTGAGCCCTGCGCAGCATGCCGGCCTGATCCAGGCGTTCAGCGATATCGGCGACAACCTCGACGTGCTGGTGATCGACACCGCCGCCGGGATTGGCGAGTCCGTGGTCAGCTTCGTGCGCGCCGCGCAAGAAGTCCTGCTGGTGGTCTGCGATGAACCCACCTCGATCACCGACGCCTACGCCCTGATCAAACTGCTCAACCGCGACTACGGCATGAACCGCTTCCGCGTGCTGGCCAACATGGCCCAGAGCCCGCAGGAAGGACGCAACCTGTTCGCCAAGTTGACCAAGGTCACTGATCGCTTTCTCGATGTCGCCTTACAATACGTCGGCGCAGTTCCCTATGACGAGTGTGTACGCAAGGCCGTGCAAAAGCAGCGTGCGGTCTACGAAGCGTTCCCTCGTTCGAAATGCGCGTTGGCGTTCAAGGCTATTGCTCAGAAGGTCGATACCTGGCCGTTGCCCGCCAACCCTCGGGGGCATCTGGAGTTTTTCGTCGAGCGATTGGTGCATCAGACGAGCGCAGGACCGGTGCTATGACAGCCAGCGGCTATAACCTTTACAAAAATTCGGCACGTGACCGCCAGGGCGAATTGATCGAGCGCTATGCGCCGCTGGTCAAGCGCATTGCCTATCACTTGCTGGCACGCCTGCCCGCCAGTGTCCAGGTCGAAGACTTGATCCAGGCCGGCATGATCGGCCTGCTCGAAGTATCGACCAAATACGACGCGAGCAAGGGTGCGAGTTTCGAGACGTATGCGGGTATCCGTATCCGTGGTGCGATGCTCGATGAAGTGCGTAAAGGGGATTGGGCGCCGCGTTCGGTACACCGCAATACGCGCATGGTCAGTGACGCAATTCGTGCAATTGAAGCAAAAACCGGTCGCGACGCTAAAGATCACGAAGTTGCGGCCGAACTCCAATTGAGTCTCGACGATTATTACGGGATTTTGAACGATACCTTGGGCAGCCGCCTGTTCAGTTTCGACGACCTGTTGCAGGACGGCGAACACGAAGGGCTGCACGAGGACGGCGCGAGTGCTCATCTCGAACCGTCGCGCGACCTGGAAGATGAACGCTTTCAGGGGGCGCTGGCGGACGCGATTGCCAATCTGCCGGAGCGTGAGCGACTGGTGTTGGCGCTGTACTACGACGAAGAGCTGAACCTCAAGGAAATCGGTGAGGTCCTGGGGGTCAGCGAATCGCGTGTCAGCCAGCTGCACAGCCAGTGCGCAGCCCGCTTGCGGGGACGCCTGGGAGAGTGGCGCGCGCGCTGACAGGCAGTGTGGGGACACTGCAGACACTACCGCGAGGCCCTTGGTTTTCGCGGGTGAGTTTCGTGGTGCCCTGGGCAGTCCTTTTTGTGTAACGCCTGTTGATTGAAATGGCGCGTCCAGGTGCTGGACGCGTTTTAAGACTGCTTGGAGGTCGAATTGGACAAGAACATGAAAATCCTCATCGTTGATGACTTCTCAACGATGCGGCGGATCATAAAAAACCTGTTGCGTGACCTGGGGTTCACCAACACGGTCGAGGCGGATGACGGCCTTACGGCGATTCCGATCCTCAACAGCGGGAGCATCGACTTTCTGGTAACCGACTGGAACATGCCCGGCATGACCGGTATCGACTTGCTGCGCCATGTGCGCGCCGATGAAAAACTGCGCAGCCTTCCCGTGTTGATGGTGACCGCCGAAGCCAAGCGTGAGCAGATCATCGAAGCCGCCCAGGCCGGGGTCAACGGCTACGTGGTCAAGCCATTCACTGCATTGGCCTTGAAAGAGAAGATCGAAAAAATCTTCGAACGCATCCACGGCTAATGCCATCGCGGGGGAGCTATGGAGCATAAAGAAACGTCACAGGGGGACTTTGAGTCGACCCTGAAAAAGCATGCTCACCAACTGGTCGAGAGCCTTGAAAAAGGCCAGTTCGGCGACGCGGTGCAGTTAATCCATGAGCTTAACCAGACCCGTGACCGCGGCCTGTATCAGGAAGTGGGCAAGCTCACGCGCGAGCTGCACAGTGCGATCGTCAATTTTCAGATTGACCCGCACATGCCCCAGGCTGAAGAAATTTCGCAAATCACCGATGCCACTGAGCGCCTGTCCTATGTGGTCAGGCTGACTGAAGCGGCGGCCAACCGCACCATGGACCTGGTGGAAAACGCCACGCCCCTGGTCAACGGCATGGCCAACGAAGCCCAGGCCCTCAGCGTTGACTGGGGCCGCTTCATGCGTCGGGAAGTGGGGGCTGAGGAGTTTCGTGAGTTGGCCCGTCGGGTCGAGGGTTTCCTGTCGCGCAGCGAACAGGACAACCACACGGTGTCCAGCAACCTCAATGACATTCTGCTCGCCCAGGATTACCAGGACCTCACCGGTCAGGTGATCAAGCGCGTGACCCAATTGGTCACCGAAGTGGAAAGCAACTTGCTCAAATTGGTGCTTATGGCAGGCCAAGTTGATCGTTTCGCCGGCATCGAACATGACCGCGAAGCGATCCTCTCGGAAAAAGATCCACAAAAACATCTCGCCAAGGGTGAAGGTCCGCAGATTCATGCCGATAAACGTGAAGACGTTATGTCAGGTCAGGATGACGTAGATGACCTGTTATCCAGTTTAGGCTTCTAAGGAGCACACCCATGAGCTTCGGCGCCGATGAAGAAATCCTTCAGGATTTCCTTGTAGAGGCCGGCGAAATTTTAGAGCAACTGTCCGAACAACTGGTCGAGCTGGAAAGCCGACCGGATGATGCGAACCTGCTCAATGCAATTTTTCGCGGTTTTCACACTGTAAAAGGGGGCGCCGGCTTCCTCCAGCTCCATGAGCTGGTGGAGTGCTGCCACATCGCCGAGAACGTGTTCGACATCCTGCGCAAGGGTGAGCGTCACGTTGATTCGGAGCTGATGGACGTGATTCTCGAAGCGCTGGATGCGGTCAACGGCATGTTCAGCGAAGTTCGCGAACGTGCCCCGATCACCGCAGCCACCCCGGAACTGCTGGCCGCCCTGGCGCGTCTGGCGGAGCCTGCCGACACCGCGGCCGCGCCGGTGGTGGAAGCGGCTCCGGAGCCTGTCGTCGAAGCCGAAGCGGATGTCACCGACAGCGAGTTCGAGCAACTGCTCGACTCCCTCAATGCGGTCAAGGCCGAAGCCGAAGCGCCGCAAGCGGTCGCTGCAGTGGCCGCGCCCGCCGCGCCGACCGGCGAAGACATTACCGACGCAGAATTCGAATCCCTGCTCGATCAGTTGCACGGCAAGGGCCAGTTCGCTGCCGACGCCGTTGCACCTGCGGCTGAGGCGCAAGCACCTGCGAGTGCCTCGCAAGTTCCGGCAGCCGCCGCCGCCGCCGGCACCGACATTACCGACGACGAATTCGAAGCGTTGCTCGACCAGTTGCATGGCAAGGGCTCCTTTGCTGCCGATGCCTTGCCGGAAGTCGCCGCAACGGCTGCCGCACCGGCTGCTGCCGCTGCCGCACCTGCCGGCGACGGGCTGATTTCCGATCACGAATTCGAAGCCCTGCTCGACGAATTGCACGGCAAGGGCAAGTTCGCTGAAGTGGCCGCTGGCGCTGCGGCGACGGCAGCCCCGGTGGCGGCCAAACCGGCACCGGCCAAAGCCGCGGCCCCTGCTGCCGCCAAGCCGGCCCCGGCCCCGGCTGCCGCCGCTCCTGCCGCTGCCGCGCGTGCCCCGGCTGCCGCCGCTCCTGCCGCTGCCGCGCGTGCCCCGGCCGCCGCCGCGGCCGACAAGCCTGCCAGCGAAGCCGAAACCACGGTGCGTGTGGATACCGCGCGCCTGGACGACATCATGAACATGGTCGGCGAACTGGTGCTGGTGCGTAACCGCCTGGTGCGCCTGGGCCTGAACAGTGGCGACGAAGCCATGCAGAAGGCCGTGTCGAACCTCGACGTGGTCACTGCCGACCTGCAGACCGCGGTGATGAAGACGCGGATGCAGCCGATCAAGAAAGTCTTCGGTCGCTTCCCGCGCCTGGTTCGTGACCTGGCTCGCCAGCTCAAGAAAGAAATCAACCTGGAACTGGTGGGTGAAGAAACCGACCTCGACAAAAACCTTGTCGAGGCCCTGGCCGACCCGCTGGTCCACTTGGTGCGCAACGCCGTCGACCACGGCGTGGAAACCCCGGAAGAACGCGAAGCCGCGGGCAAGTCCCGTAACGGCAAGGTGATTCTGGCGGCGGAACAAGAGGGCGACCATATCCTGCTGTCGATCACCGATGACGGCAAAGGCATGGACCCGGCGATCCTGCGCGGTATCGCCGTCAAGCGTGGCGTGATGGACAAGGATGCCGCCGACCGCTTGACCGATACCGAGTGCTACAACCTGATTTTCGCGCCGGGCTTCTCGACCAAGACCGAGATTTCCGACGTGTCGGGCCGTGGCGTGGGCATGGACGTGGTGAAAACCAAGATCAGCCAGCTCAACGGTTCGATCAATATCTACTCGACCAAGGGCCTGGGCTCGAAGATCGTCATCAAGGTGCCGTTGACCCTGGCGATCATGCCGACCCTGATGGTGATGCTGGGCAACCAGGCCTTCGCTTTCCCGCTGGTCAACGTCAACGAGATCTTCCACCTCGACCTGTCGCGCACCAACGTGGTGGACGGCCAGGAAGTGGTGATCGTGCGCGACAAAGCGTTGCCACTGTCTTCTACCTCAAGCGCTGGCTGGTCGCCTCGGCCGCCCATGAAGAGCAGCGCGAAGGCCATGTGGTGATTCTCTCCGTGGGCACCCAGCGCATCGGCTTTGTCGTCGATCAACTGGTCGGCCAGGAAGAAGTGGTCATCAAGCCTTTGGGCAAAATGCTGCAGGGAACCCCGGGCATGTCGGGTGCGACCATCACCGGTGACGGTCGTATCGCGTTGATTCTCGATGTTCCGAGCATGCTCAAGCGTTACGCCGCACGGCGTATTTGATTCTGGTGGGGCAGGGCGGTATTGCCTGCCCCGCCTAACGGAGTGTTTATGGTAGTCAAGGTCCTGGTGGTGGACGATTCGGGTTTCTTCCGCCGCCGCGTCTCGGAAATTCTTTCCGCCGATCCAACGATCCAGGTGGTCGGCACGGCCACCAACGGTAAAGAGGCGATTGATCAAGCCATTGCGTTGAAGCCGGACGTGATCACCATGGACTACGAGATGCCGATGATGGATGGCATCACCGCAGTCCGACACATCATGCAGCGCTGTCCGACCCCGGTATTGATGTTCTCCTCGCTGACCCACGAAGGCGCCCGGGTCACCCTGGATGCGCTGGACGCCGGTGCGGTGGACTTCCTGCCGAAGAATTTCGAAGACATCTCGCGCAACCCCGAGAAGGTCAAGCAGATGCTGTGCGAGAAGGTCCACAGCATTTCGCGCAGCAACCGTCGCAGCCTGTTCAGCGCCCCGGCGCCTGCGCCGGTCGCGGCTCCGGCGGCACCCACCAGCACGGCGTTCGGTCGCCCGGCGCCGGCAGCGGTTGCCCGGCCTGCCGCGGCACCCGTGCGGGCACCTGCGCCAAACGCCCATTCGCCGGCGCCGAAACGCAAGGCCTACAAGCTGGTTGCCATTGGTACTTCGACCGGCGGCCCGGTTGCCCTGCAACGGGTCTTGACCCAACTGCCGGCCAACTTCCCGGCGCCGATCGTGCTGATCCAGCACATGCCCGCCGCGTTCACCAAGGCCTTCGCCGAGCGCCTGGACAAGCTGTGCCGCATCAGCGTCAAGGAAGCCGAGGATGGCGACATCCTGCGTCCTGGCCTGGCGCTGCTGGCGCCTGGGGGCAAGCAGATGATGGTCGATGGCCGTGGCGCGATCAAAATCCTGCCGGGCGATGAGCGCCTCAACTACAAACCCTGCGTGGATATCACCTTCGGTTCGGCAGCCAAGTCCTACGGCGACAAAGTTCTGGCGGTGGTGCTCACCGGCATGGGCGCCGACGGTCGCGAAGGCGCGCGCCTGCTCAAGCAGGGCGGCAGTGCGATCTGGGCCCAGGACGAAGCCAGTTGCGTGATTTATGGCATGCCGATGGCCATCGTCAAGGCTGAGCTGGCCGACGCGATCTACAGCCTGGACGATATCGGCAGGCATTTGGTGGAGGCCTGCCTCTGATGGATGTACTGAGTCTGATCGGTATCACCATGGCGTTTGTCGCGATCATCGGCGGCAACTACCTCGAAGGCGGGCACCTCGGCGCCCTGGCCAACGGCCCGGCGGCGCTGATCGTGATCGGTGGCACCGTCGGCGCGGCATTGCTGCAGTCGCCCTTGAGTTCGTTCAAGCGTGCCATGCAGATCCTGATCTGGATTATTTTCCCGCCGCGCGTCGACCTGGCCGGCGGCATCGACCGCGTGGTCAACTGGAGCCTCACCGCACGCAAGGAAGGCCTGCTGGGCCTGGAAGGCGTGGCCGATGCCGAGCCCGACAGCTACGCGCGCAAAGGCCTGCAATTGCTGGTGGACGGCGCCGAGCCGGAGGCGATTCGCAGCATCCTGGAAGTGGATTTCTACACCCAGGAAAGCCGCGATATCAACGCCGCCAAAGTCTTTGAAAGCATGGGCGGCTACGCGCCGACCATCGGCATCATCGGTGCGGTGATGGGCCTGATCCACGTGATGGGCAACCTCGCCGATCCGTCGCAACTGGGCAGCGGCATTGCCGTGGCGTTTGTCGCCACCATCTACGGTGTGGCGAGTGCCAACCTGGTGCTGTTGCCGGTGGCCAGCAAGCTCAAGTCGATTGCCCTGCGCCAGTCGCGTTACCGTGAAATGTTGCTCGAAGGCATCCTGTCGATTGCCGAGGGCGAGAACCCGCGCTCCATCGAATTGAAGCTCCAGGGCTTCATGGATTGATGTACATGAAACGTGTAGGAGCGAGCTTGCTCGCGAAAATCGTCAACGATGACGCGGGCATTTTGGACGAACGCGTTGCTCTCGGATTTTTCGCGAGCAAGCTCGCTCCTGCAGGTGATTCGTTTTGCGGAGGTAATCGTCTGTGAGCCGTCGCCGTCGCGAGCCTGAAGAACACGTCAACCATGAACGCTGGCTGGTGTCCTACGCGGACTTCATCACCTTGCTGTTCGCGTTTTTCGTGGTGATGTATTCCATCTCGTCGATCAACGAAGGCAAGTACAAAGTCATTTCCCAAGCGCTGATCGGCGTGTTCAACGACGCCGATCGTTCGCTCAAGCCGATCCCGATCGGCGAAGAGCGGCCCAAGACCGTGACCCCGGCCAAGCCGCTGGTCAACGACAGCGATGAGACCTCCGCCGGCATGGGCGGCACCGGCGACCCGCTGAAAAGCATCGCCGACGATATCAGCGCCGCGTTCGGCGACTTGATCAGCTCCAACCAGATGACCGTGCGCGGCAATGAGTTGTGGGTGGAGATCGAGCTCAATTCGAGCCTGCTGTTCGCCAGCGCCGATGCCATGCCCAGCGACCAGGCGTTCACCATCATCGACAAGGTGGCGGCGATCCTCAAGCCGTTTGAAAACCCGATCCACGTGGAAGGCTTCACCGACAATATCCCCATCAGTACCGCGCAGTACCCGACCAACTGGGAGCTGTCGTCGGCCCGGGCGGCCAGCATCGTGCGGATGCTCGCGATGCAGGGCGTGAACCCCGGTCGCCTGGCGTCGGTCGGCTACGGCGAGTTCCAGCCGGTGGCCAATAACGCCACGGCGGAAGGCCGCGCCCGCAACCGCCGGGTGGTGCTGGTGGTCTCGCGCAACCTGGATGTGCGCCGCAGCCTGACCGGCACCGGCACGGCAAATGCAACCCCGGACGCGGCATTGAAGCGGGCTGGCACACAAACTGCACCGGCCCTTGCAAAGCCGCCGGTACGGCAAAGCTCCGTCAATTCTCCGTCACCGGCTCAATAACCTATGCACTGTCTCGGTCGCGCCTGTGCCCGCCGGGAGGAATCAACCGAATGAGAGTCTGGGCAGTTGCCAATCAAAAAGGTGGAGTCGGCAAGACCACCACCTCCATCGCCTTAGCCGGCTTGCTGGCCGAGGCGGGCAAGCGCGTGGTCGTGGTCGACCTGGACCCCCACGGCTCGATGACCAGCTATTTCGGCTACGACCCGGACGCGCTGGAGCACAGCTGCTACGACCTGTTCCTGCACAAGGGCAGCGTGCCGAGCGATCTGCCCGGGCAACTGCTGCTGCCCACCAGCAATGAAAGCATTTCCCTGCTGCCGTCGAGCACCGCCCTGGCCACCCTTGAGCGCCAGTCGCCTGGGCAGAGCGGCCTGGGCCTGGTGATCGCCAAGACCCTGGCGCAACTGTGGCAGGACTTCGACTACGCGATCATCGACAGCCCGCCGTTGCTCGGCGTGCTGATGGTCAACGCCTTGGCGGCCAGCCAGCAGTTGGTGATCCCGGTGCAGACCGAGCACCTCGCGGTCAAGGGCCTGGAACGCATGGTCAGCACCCTGGCGATGATCAACCGCTCACGCAAACAGGCGCTGCCGTTCAGCATCGTGCCGACGTTGTTCGACCGCCGCACCCAGGCGTCCCTCGGCACCTTGCGCGTACTGCGCGATGCCTACCCGGACACCATCTGGCAGGGCTATATCCCGGTGGACACGCGCCTGCGCGACGCCAGCCGCGCCGGCCTGACCCCTTCGCAGTTCGACGGTAAAAGTCGCGGCGTGCTGGCGTACCGCGCGCTGCTCAAGCACCTGCTGTCGCAACAGCTTGTGGCGCAGGTGGCGTGATGAACCGTCCTGTCGAACTCAAGGTCAAGACGCGGCCGCAACTGGCACTGGAATCCTACCTGGATGCCTTGCTGCAGGACGCGACCGAGGAAGAACTGCCGGAACCGCTGCTGGTCCTCGAACCCGCCGTAGACGCACAAAGCACACTGGATGAATTCCAGTTGGCGGTGCTGGAAGAACAGGCGCGTGATGCGCAGGTGATGGTGCCGAGTCCACCGGTCGTGGTTGCGCCTGTGCCGGTCGCACCCGTGGTGGTCGAGCCGGTGGTTGAAGTCCACCTGCCGCCGAGCATCACGCCGCCGCCGGTCACCGGCGACGGCCGCCCGGCGTGGGCCGCCGAGCCGTTCGAATGCCTGCTGTTCGACGTCGCCGGGTTGACCCTGGCGGTGCCGCTGGTGTGCCTGGGCTCGATCTATTCCCTGGAAGGCCAGGAGCTGACACCGTTGTTCGGGCAACCGGAGTGGTTCCTCGGCATCCTGCCGGCCGGCAACCTCAAGGTGCTGGACACCGCGCGCTGGGTGATGCCCGACCGCTACCGCGATGATTTCCGCCAGGGCTTGCAATACGTGATTTCGGTGCAAGGCTACGAGTGGGGGCTGGCCGTGCATCAAGTCAGCCGCTCGTTGCGCCTGGACCCGAATGAAATCAAATGGCGCAGCCAACGGGGCCAGCGCCCTTGGTTGGCGGGCACCGTGATCGAACACATGTGCGCGTTGCTCGACGTCGCCGAACTGGCCGAGTTGATCGCCAGCGGCGCGGTCAAGTCGATGCCGGGCCAGCAACGCAGTTAATTGAACAAGATCGGCCGCACGGTTGTGCGGCCAAAGAAGCACACACGCCGTGTCCAACGGCATTTGAAGGGGTCAGGGGTATGAATAAGTCAGCGTCCGCACAAGGTTTGGATGATCCGATCCTGCAATGGGTTACCTTCAAACTGGACAACGAGTCCTACGGCATCAACGTCATGCGCGTGCAGGAAGTGCTGCGCTACACCGAAATCGCTCCGGTTCCGGGTGCGCCAAGCTACGTGCTGGGCATCATCAACCTGCGCGGCAACGTGGTGACGGTGATCGACACCCGCCAGCGTTTCGGTCTGATACCGACCGAAGTCAATGACAACACCCGCATCGTCATCATCGAGGCAGACAAGCAGGTGGTCGGGATCATGGTCGACAGCGTGGCCGAAGTGGTTTACCTGCGCCAATCGGAAGTGGAAACCGCGCCGAACGTGGGTAACGAAGAGTCGGCCAAGTTCATCCAGGGCGTCTGCAACAAGAACGGCGAACTGCTGATTCTGGTCGAGCTGGACAAAATGATGAGCGAAGAAGAATGGTCGGATCTGGAGAACATCTGATTGTTCCTTGAAGCCGCGGTGATCGTCCTGGCCCTGTTGTGGGCCGGGACGTTGGCGTTTTTGCTGCGCTATGTGCGCCAGCAACGCGAGTGGGTGGTGCAACAGGCCGAACGCGATGCCGTGCGTGACCGGCGCGTGGTGGAGTTGGCCAAGCGCGTCGATCACTTCCAGCAAAGTGCGGTGCGGGTCGGGGATGAGGTGCATGAACTGCGCGCGATCCTCGGGCCGTTGCCGGACAAGCTGGCGCAGATTGAACAGCGTGACCCGTCCAGCCTGTCTTTTGCCCAGGCGGCGAAGCTGGTCGGCATGGGCGCGACCGTGGATGAGCTGACGCAGTCGTGCGGCTTGACCCAGGCTGAGGCGCAGTTGATGAGTAAGTTGCACAAAAGCTGATTGCGCGCTGATGGGTATCTAGCGATCCAACTGTAGGCGCTGGCTTGCCCGCGCTTACAGGAAAGCAGCCTGGCGTCGCCCCTGGCCAATTAAATTGCAAACCCGATGGCTTTTTTTATCTCCTCAAAGGTCAACATCCTTCAAGCACCTTTGACCCCAGGAGAGCTCCCCCCATGACCACCCACAAAGCCCTGTTGATCCTCCACGGCAAGCAAGCCCTCAACGAGGACGTGCGCGCTGCGGTGCTGGCTCGGCGTGAGCAGGGCTGGGAGCTGGCGGTGCGGGTGACGTGGGAGGGCGGCGACGCGCAGCGGCTGGTCAACGAGGCCCTGGACGGCGGGTACACGCACATCATTGCCGGCGGCGGTGACGGCACCTTGCGCGATGTGGCCGAGGCGATGGCCCAGGCCGGGACCGACGCGAGCCTGGTGCTGATGCCGTTGGGCACCGCCAATGATTTTGCCCGCGCCGCCGGTGTGCCGCTGCAGCCCGATCAGGCCCTGGCGTTGCTGGATGTGCCGGCCAGGGCGATCGATCTCGGCCGCGTCGGCGGGCAAGTATTCCTCAACATGGCCACTGGCGGCTTCGGCAGCCAGGTCACCGCCAATACCTCCGAAGAACTGAAGAAAGTGCTGGGCGGCGCGGCTTATCTGTTCACCGGCTTGTCGCGCTTCAGTGAGTTGAAGGCCGCGTATGGCGAGCTGGAAGGCCCGGATTTCCATTGGAAAGGCGAGCTGCTCGCGCTGGGCATCGGCAATGGCCGCCAGGCCGGCGGTGGGCATGTGCTGTGCCCCGACGCACTGGCGGACGATGGGCTGCTGGACATCAGCATTTTGCCGGCCCCCCAGGAAGTGGTCGGCACCCTGCGTGAACTGATGAACAATGGCTGGGGCCTGGACACCATGTTTGTCCGCGCGCGCCTGCCATGGGTCAAGATCAAGGTGGCGCAAGGTTTGTATATCAACCTGGATGGCGAACCGCTGCAAGGCGATGACCTGCATTTCGAGGTCGTGCCCAAGGCCCTGCGCGTCCATCTGCCGCCGGGTTCGCCCTTAGTCGTCCAGGCTGATGATCTGCTCGCGCACGGCAAATAACACCAGGCCCGCCACGTCGAAAATCTGCAGGCGCTTCATGATTTGCGAGCGGTGGGCTTCCACGGTCTTGATGCTCAACCCGAGGCCGTGGGCGATTTCCCGGGTGGATTTGCCACGCACCACCAGGCGCAGGATTTCCAACTGGCGAGCGGTGAGGTTGTGGTTGTGGACGACCGGGGAGGACGGGGCCTGATTGCGTACCAGCGCCTGGCTGATCACGGTGTGGGCAATCGCCGGGCTCAGGTAGCGCTCGTCATTGCTCAGCGCCAGCAGTGCCTGCTCCAGTTCGTTGGCGCTGGTGTCCTTGAGCAGGTAGCCATGGGCGCCGGCCTCCAGGGCTCGCATGATCAGCTCCGGGTCGGTGTGCATCGACAGGATCAGCACCTTGCTTTTGGGGTAGGCCGTCTTGAGCTGGTGCAACGCATCCAGGCCGCCGGTGTGTTTCATCGACAGGTCCAGCAGCACGATATCCGGCAGCAGGGCGCTGAATGTTTCCAGCACCTGCGCGCCATCGCTGGCTTCGCCAATCACCGTGTAGCCGGGAATGTCCAGGACCAGCGCGCGGACGCCGGCCCTGATCAGTGCGTGGTCATCCACCAGGAGTAAAGTGCGGGTCACTCGAGAACCTTCAGGGGACTGGCCCGTTCGAGGGCGCGCGGCGCCCAGGGGAAAAGTGCGTCGATCCGCGTGCCTTTGCCTGGCTGGCTGCTGACGGACAAGGTGCCCCCCAGTTGATCAATCCGCTCGGACATGCCCGCCATGCCCCGTTGGCCTTCCAGGCCTGGGTTGCTGGCGGGCGAAAAGCCCTGGCCGTCATCACTGATAAACAGCGACAGGCCCTGGGGCAGGCGTTGCAGGCGAACCAGCAGGTTTTGCGCCTGGGCATGGCGCAGCATGTTGGTCACCGCTTCCTGGGTGATGCGAAAAGCGGCCACGGCCATTTCTTCGGGAATGCCGGTCAGCCGTTGCTGGCATTCCAGGCTCCAATGAATCGAGGTGTTTCCCAGGGTCTTGAGCAGGTGCGCGCGCAGGCTGGCTTCCAGGCCCAGGCTGGCCAACTGACGCGGGTTGAGAATGGCGGACACGTCGCGCACCTTGGCCAAGGTCTCGTTCAGGGTGTTGCACAGCACTGTGCATTGGCCCTGCAGGTCTTCCGGCAGGCGGCGCTTGAGCCATTCGCTTTGCAGCTTGGCGGCGGTGAGCAATTGGCCGATATCGTCGTGCAGCTCTCGGCTGAGGCGGTGCCGCTCGTTTTCCTGGACTTGCAGCAGGCGATCGGCCAGTTCCTGGGGCTGGAACTTGATCGATTTACGTGAGTTCCACTGCCGCAGGCCCACCAGCACCAGGGTGGCCACGTTGATCAGCAACACCATCAATGGCAAGGGCGTGGAGCGAGCGTAGGCCCACAGCCCCAGCAGCAGTGAGCACAGGCACAACACGAGAACCAGTCGACGGGCATTGCTGCGGGAAGCGGATTTGACGAGGAGTGACTTGAGGCTGGCGTACATAGCGGATGCTTTTCACGTTTTATGCATCATGACGTTAGGTCACTTCGAGGGCGGCATGGTACCACTTTGCTTACCGTTGGTCGCCAGGCGTCATTTGCACGGTGTGGGGGCATGCCTATTAAGAATAGTTATATGTTGGCGGTTGTTTTGTATGGATTGGCTTTATAGCGCGGGCAACTTGGTTGTCGCCACTTATTGCAGGGCACATTAGTTATTCTTGTCGTTTTTGGGCAAGACGCTGGGTGAAAGCGACACCTTAGTGCTTAACGGCGCAGTCATTCATGAAACGTGGTGCAGACGCTGCTGCGGCTTATTGGTGAAGTCCTTCTGCGGGATCTGGAGAGTGACCGTCGCAATCAGTGAGGTTTGTTCACTTTCATCCAGGCTCAACTCACCGGTGCGGGTGTCGATCAACTCCAGTTGCCACGCCAGTAACGTCAGGCAGTTGTTCAAGGCATCGAGGGCCTGATCGTGCAGTTGCAAAGGGCTCTGCGCGTTGGCAATCAGGTCCTGGATATGTCGCGAGAACTCGCTGATCGCCTGCAGAGCCAGATCATCGGCCTTTTCGGCGAGCGCCGTGAGGCTGAACTTCATGCAGTCGATGGCATCGCTGTCATTACGAATCAAATGCAGATGGCTCAAGCACTCTTCCGACTTTCTCAGCAGCTTTTCGGCCTCTAGCAGGAATTCGGGAAGTGTGGTTTGCCACTCGTTCGCGCTATTCATCATGCAAGTCTCCACAGCATACGGTCGGGCGATGAGATGTCGCACTGCGTGAATAGCGTAAAACTACCGCTGAAAGATGACTGAAATCTGTAGGGCGCTTCTGAGACTTTAGTAGGACGTTTATTTGAATGATCATGCGAGGCGCGCACTGCCCTCGTCATCGGGGCCGATTGCGCAACTTCGATTGCCGACAGGTGAGTGTCCGGAAGGCCCGCGGGCCTTGGGCTTACGATGGCAAACAAAAGCCTGACTCCATTCATGCAATGAGAATGGCGTCACATTAATGGCAATTAGATATCGCGAATATCAGGTTGGGCCTGATTGTGCCTAGGGGAATCCCTTACGCAGCGGAACCTTGCGCCGATTTGAATGTCGCGCAATGTTGCTATTCTGCCCAATGAAAAGGCCTGTGCAGTAAAGCATGATGTCAGTGTGACATCAATGGATTTGCGTGGCATTTTACAGGGGTCAAGGTCTGGCGCTTGCCGCCGATAACAAGCTTAGCGAACCGCATAATCCCTTAGCGCGACCTGCGCGCATATCAGGAGCTTTTAATGGCCGGCATTCTCGACACGGTAGATCAACGCACACAATTGGTGGGTGAGAATCGCCTGGAGATTCTCATGTTTCGCCTGGCCGGGCGGCAGCTGTTCGCGATCAACGTGTTCAAGGTGCAGGAGGTCTTGCAACTGCCCAAGCTGACCCTGATGCCTCAGCGCCACCCGTTTGTGTGCGGCGTGGTCAACCTGCGGGGCCAGACCCTGCCGGTGATCGACCTGTCCCAGGCCATCGGCATGCGCCCGCTGGTGCCGGGGCCCAACAGCACCATCATCGTCACCGAGTACAACCGCTCGGTGCAGGCGTTCCTGGTGGGCGGCGTCGATCGCATCGTCAACATGAACTGGGAAGCCATCCTGCCGCCGCCGACCAGCGCCGGGCGCCAGCACTACCTCACGGCCATCAGCAAGGTCGATGACCAGTTGGTGGAAATCATCGACGTGGAAAAAGTCCTCGCCGAGATCGTGCCATACAACGCCAAGGTCTCCCGCGATAAACTCGATGACCCGATACTGGAGCGCGCCCGTGGCCGTGAAGTGCTGCTGGTGGACGACTCCAATGTCGCGCTGTCGCAGTTGCGCGACACCCTGGGCCAGTTGGGCGTGAAGATGCACATCGCCAGTGACGGCCTCAAGGCGCTGAACATGCTCAAGGCCTGGGCCGACAGCGGCCAGGTGATGACCGACAAATTGCTGATGATCTTCACCGACGCCGAAATGCCTGAGATGGACGGCTACCGCCTGACCACCGAGATCCGCAATGACCCACGCCTGCGTGAGCTGTACGTGGTGCTGCACACCTCGCTGTCGGGCAGTTTCAACGAGTCGATGGTGAAGAAGGTCGGGTGCGATAACTTCCTGTCCAAATTCCAGCCGGACAAGCTGGTGGATGTGGTGCGTCAGCGACTGATGCTGGACGAAGCGCCGGCTTGACCTTAGGGTGACGGTTTTGCCCCTCAGGAATGCAGGCTCATGCTCCGTCTCAGCGCGCTGTACCGTTACCCTTTGAAATCCGGCAAGGCCGAAACGTTGCAGCAGATCGGCCTGGACAAGCTCGGGTTGGATGGCGATCGACGCTGGATGCTGGTGGACGAAGCCAGCGGGCGTTTTTTGACGCAGCGCGCCGTGGCGACGATGAGCCAGCTGTCGGCGCTGTGGAACCGCAGCGGTGGCCTGACCCTCAGTTCGCCTGGCTACGCAGCGCTGGACGTGGCGTTGCCCGGCAGCGAGGCTGAACTGCGCGGTGTGACCATCTGGCGCGACACCTTGCGCGTGCCGGATGCGGGCGATGCCGCCGCCGCCTGGGTCAGCGACTTTATCGGCAAGCCGACGCGGCTGGTCCACATCCCGCTGGAGCGCGCGCGCACCACACAAGCCGGTTATGGCAAGGACGATGATCAGGTCGCGTTCGCCGACGGTTACCCGTTGCTGCTGATCGGCCAGGCCTCCCTGGACGACCTGTCCCGGCACGTCGGTCGGCCCATGGAAATGCTGCGCTTTCGCCCCAACCTGGTGATCGACGGTGGCGATGCGTTCGCCGAAGACGGCTGGAAACGCCTGCGCATCGGCGATGTCGAGTTTCGTGTGGTCAAGCCGTGCTCACGCTGCATTCTGACCACCATCGACCCGCAGACCGGCGAGCGCAGTGCCGACCGCGAACCGTTCGTGACGCTGGAGGCCTATCGCAAGACCGAAGACGGCGCGATGTTCGGCCAGAACCTGGTCAACGATGGCGTGGGCCGCCTGGAAGTGGGCATGCCGGTGACTGTCCTCGAATAATGCGCCCCCAAAAAAAATGCCCGTCTCCTGCGAGACGGGCATTTTTTTCGCGCGGGAATTGCTTAGCCGCGGTATTCGCACAGGTAAGCGGTGTCCACGGCGACCTTCAGCTGGAACTTGCTGTTGGCCGGAACGTGGAACAGGCTGCCGGCGGCGAAGGTTTCCCAGGTGCTGCTGTCGGGCAGCTTGACGGTCAGGGCGCCGGATACCACGTGCATGATTTCACGCTGGGCGGTGCCGAATTCGTATTCACCCGGGGCCATGACGCCGATGGTCGCCGGACCTTCTGCGGTGCCGAAAGCGATCGACTTGACGGTGCCGTCGAAGTACTCGTTGACTTTAAACATGGGCGAATCCTCGGAAAAAGGGTCTGGAAAGGTCGACCAGTATGCCCAAGGGCAAGGGAGCTGCCTAGACCGGCAAAATCAGCGGTAACAGGCGTGCGGTGTTGCGCGCATCTTCCAGCGCCCGGTGTTGCTGGCCATTGAACTGCATTCCCGCCAATTGCAGGGCGCTATTGAGCCCCGTTGGCTTGTCCAGGCGCCGGGCCTTGGCGAAGCGTTGCTTGAGGTTGATATGGGGCGTTTGGGCCAGCGCGCTGCTCAGGCCATGGCGCTGCCACTCCAGCTCGAGCTGCTGGCGATCGTAGTCGCCCCAGCTGGCCCAACCTTCCAGGTGTGCCTGATGCTGGCCCAGCCAGCGCTCGAACAGCGCCCACACATCGCCGAAAGGCGCGGCGCTGTCCATGTTCGCCTGGGTGATATGGGTCAGCTTGCGGCAGAAGGGCGTCAGCAATGGACGCCGCTGCGGTCGCACAAAACGCTGGAAATGATCCAACTCGCGGCCCTGGCGGTTGACCAGGCTTGCGCCGATCTCGATGACTTCCATCTCCGTCACGGGCCAGCCGCCGTCATCCGTTGTGGCTTCAAGGTCAATAATCAGCCAATGAGGCATCGTGCAGGTTCCCGTACTCTTCCCGTCCTGATGGGGATAGAGCGTAGCCCGGCCGCGTAGTTCCGCCCAGGCTTTATTCGATCTCCAGCAACACCTGGCGATTGCGCACCTGATCGCCGGCCATGACCTGCACGGCCTTGACCACACCGTCGATGCCGGCCTTCAGCGGATGCTCCATTTTCATCGCTTCGAGCACCAGCAGCAGTTGCCCCTGAGTGACGCGTTCACCGGCGCGCACGCGCACATCGACGATGGCGCCGTCCATCGGCGCCTCGACCCTGCCGCCGCCGGTTGGGGGCTGGCGGTTGGCAACGTGGTGGTTGCGGTTGGTCACGCTCACGCCCGGTAGCCACAGCTGGGCACCGTCGAGGTGGTAGGCACTGCGGCGGCGGATGCCGTTGATCACTGCGGTGGCCCAGCGGCCGTCGCTGCTGAGGTGGCGGATGTCGATGCCGTTGGCCTGCAGGTGATGGTCGGCGAGGACGCTGACCGTGATGTCCTGGACCGCATCGTCGACGGCCAACTGATAGCTCCACGGCACGTCAGCGCCGTTGCGCCACCCTGATAAGGCCGGGGCATGGGCCTGAGCGCTGTGTTGATAAAACAGCGCGGCGGCCAGGGCCAGCTGTTCGGCGGATGCGCGGGGGCGGCGGATCTCGCTGAAGTGTTCGGCGATCAACGCGGTGCTGAAGTCGCCGTGGATAAACTTCGGGTGCTTGAGCAGGTCGGTCAACAGCTGCTGGTTGCTCGCCACGCCCAGCAGCACCGTGTCCTCCACGGCGCGCAGCAGCTTGCGCCGCGCCTCCTCGCGGGTGGCGCCATGGGCGACGATCTTGCCGAGCAGCGGGTCATAGAACGGGCTGATGCGCTGACCTTCGAGAACCCCGTGGTCGACCCGCACGCCCGCGGCCGGTTCCCAGCGCAACACCGCACCGGTTTGCGGCAGAAAGCCCTGGGCCGGGTCTTCGGCGTACAGGCGCACTTCCATGGCGTGGCCGCTGAGGCTGACCTGCGCTTGCTGTAACGGCAGCGGTTGGCCGGCGGCAATTTGCAGTTGCCAGTCGACCAGATCGAGGCCGCTGATCAGTTCGGTGACCGGGTGTTCGACTTGCAGGCGAGTGTTCATCTCCAGGAAGTAGAACCGGCCGTCGCGGTCGAGCAGGAACTCCACCGTCCCGGCACCGACGTAATTCACCGCACGCCCGGCCTTCAGCGCCGCGTCGCCCATGGCCTGGCGCAGGGCCGGGGTCATCACCGGGCAGGGCGCCTCTTCAATGATTTTCTGATGGCGGCGCTGGACCGAGCAGTCGCGTTCGCCGAGGTGGATCAGGTTGCCGTGGCTGTCGCCGAACAGCTGGATTTCGACGTGGCGCGGTTCGATCAGCGCCTGTTCCAGGATCAGTTCGTCACTGCCGAATGCATTCAGGGCTTCGGAGCGGGCGCTGCGCAGTTGCTCTTGCAGGTGTTCGCGCTGATGCACCAGGCGCATACCTCGGCCGCCGCCGCCGGCACTGGCCTTGATCATCAGCGGGAAGCCGATGCGTTCAGCTTCTATTTGCAACGTGGCGTCGTCCTGGGCGCTGCCTTGGTAGCCGGCGACGCACGGGACACCGGCCTCGAGCATGGCGAGTTTGGACCGGCGCTTGCTGCCCATCAGTTCGATGGCCTCGACGCTGGGGCCGATGAAGGTCAGCCCGGCGTTTATGCAGGCGCGGGTGAAATCGGGGTTTTCAGAGAGAAAGCCATAACCGGGGTGGACCGCGTCGGCACCGGTGCGTTGGGCTGCGCTGAGAATCGCCGGGATATTCAGGTAGGACTGCTGCACCGGCGCCGGGCCGATATTCACGGCTTCGTCGGCCATCTGCACGTGCGCAGCCTGGGCGTCGGCGTCGCTGTAGACCGCTACGGTGCGATAGCCCAAGGCCTGGGCGGTGCGCTGGATGCGGCAGGCGATTTCGCCGCGGTTGGCGATCAGGATCTTGTTCATTCGGCCCACCGTGGCTTGCGCTGTTGCACAAAGGCCTGGGTGCCTTCGATCCCTTCTTCGCCCGTCGCCGCCTCGGCGAACCACGCGGCGGCCTGATCCAGCAACGGCCCCAGCGGTTGCTCCGCGCTGGCCAGCAGCAAGGCCTTGGTCCGCCCATTCGCCGCCGGCGCGCAACGCAATACCTGGCCCAGCACTTCATCCAGGCGTTCGGCCAACGCCTGCGGATCGCGCTCGACAAAATGCACCACGCCCAAGCGCTCAGCCTCGACCCCGTCGAACCGCGCCGCCGTCAGCGCCAGCCGGCGCGCGTGCGTCAGACCGATGCGCTTGACCACAAACGGCGCGATCTGCGCCGGCAGCAAGCCCAGGCTGGTCTCGGGCAAGCCGAACTGCGCCTGGTGATCAGCCAGCGCAATATCACTGACGCACGCCAAACCAAAGCCACCGCCCAGCACCGCGCCTTGCAGCACCACGATCACCACTTGGGGCACGGCTTCAACTTCCTGCAGCAAGGTGCCGAACGCGCGGTTCAGCGCCTGCAATTGCGCCTTGTCGCTGGCGCCGAGCAGGTCTTTCACGTCCGCCCCGGCGCAGAAATGCCCGGCCGCGCCGCTGATCACCAGCGCGCGCACCTGATCGTCCAACTGCGCCAGCACCGCGCGCAGTTCATTGACCATCTCCAGGCTCATCGCGTTGCGGCTTTGCGGACGGTTGAGGGTGATGTGCAGCACCCCGTTATGGGGTTCGAGCAGCAGGGTGTTCATGGTTTTTTCCCCGGCAGGGTGCCCATCAGTTTGCAGATGATGCCCAGCATGATTTCGTCGGCGCCGCCGCCAATCGACACCAGGCGCATATCGCGATAGGCGCGGGCCACCGGGTTGTCCCACATAAAGCCCATGCCGCCCCAGTATTGCAGGCAACTGTCGCTGACTTCGCGGCCCAGCCGCCCGGCCTTGAGCTTGGCCATGGAGGCCAGGCGCGTCACGTCCTGGCCTTTGATGTACTGCTCGGTGGCCTGGTAGACCAGGGCGCGCAGGCATTCGATTTCGGTGGCCAGTTCGGCCAGGCGAAAGTGAATCACCTGATTGTCGATCAGCGCTTTGCCGAAGGTCTGGCGCTCCTTGCAGTATTCGATCGTGCTGTCGATGCAGGACTCCAGGCCCTTGATCATATTGGCCGCGCCAAACAGGCGTTCTTCCTGGAATTGCAGCATCTGCATCATGAACCCCGCGCCTTCATGGCCGATGCGGTTGCGTTGCGGCACACGCACGCCGTCGAAGAACACCTGGGCGGTCTCGGAGCTGTGCATGCCGAGTTTTTCCAAGGGCGGGCTGACGCTGATCCTCGGTGTGTTCATCGGCACCATGATCAGCGACTTGTTGAGGTGCGGCTTGTCGTCGGAGGTGTTGGCCAGCAGGCACATGAAGTCGGCGCTCGGCGAGTTGGTGATCCACATTTTGCTGCCGTCGATCACGTAGTCGTCGCCGTCCTTGCGTGCCTGGGTCTTCAGCCCGGCCACATCGGAACCGGCGCCGGCTTCCGAGACGCCGATGCAACCGACTTGCTCGCCGCTGATCGCCGGGCGCAGGAATTCTTCGCGCAGTGCGTCGCAGCCGAAGCGGGCGAGGGCGGGGGTACACATGTCGGTCTGTACGCCGATGGACATGGGGATGCCGCCGCAGCGGATGCTGCCGAATTCTTCGGCGGCGACGATGGAGTAGCTGTAGTCCAGGCCCATGCCGCCGAATTGCTCGGGTTTGGAGATGCCCAGCAGGCCGAGGTCGCCGGCCTTGCGCAAGATATCGTGGATGGGGAAGCGGCCGGCTTTTTCCCATTCGTCGACGTGGGGGTTGATCTCGCGGTCGACGAAGGCGCGGACGGTGCGGCGCAGTGCCTGGTGTTCCTGGGTGAAGATCATTTTTTATTGTTCTCCGTGTGGGCGTTCTTCGGGTGTGCATGGCTCCATCTGTGGGAGCTGGTTTGCTGGCGGTTTTACAGCGGGTAGATATCCAATGGGCTCACCTCGCTCCAAATGTGGGAGGGGGCTTGCCCCCGATGGCGGCCTCTTGGCCGACCATTTTTTTGGGTTGAGTACATATCCGTTTCTTTGGTAACGGCTGCTATGGGTTCCGCTCTTACAGCGGGTCACTTTTGGAAAAGAGCCCCAAAAGTAACCAAAAGGGCTCTTGCCCCACCACTCGGCACCTCGCCTAGGCTCGGTGTGCCCGAACGCAGGCTTGAATCCGTGGGCCGCCGTCATGGGCCATCCCTGGCCCAGGACGGCTAACCCGGCGTCCTGCCGGGTTACCCACGGATTCAAGCCTGCGTTCGGCCAGCGTGGTTTGACGGGGCGCCTAAGATCAAGATCAAGATCAAAAGCAGAGCAAAAGCAGAGCAACAGCAGGGTTTTGTTGTCTTGATGACTTTAGAGCCGTGCTACGCCAAAGCTGTTCGGTTGCAACGTCCGCATGTCGGCTTCCTGGCAGATATCGAGTAGGAACCCCAATAACGTGCGGGTATCCCGTGGGTCGATCAGGCCGTCATCCCATAGGTTTGCACTGCCGTACAGTGCGGTGGATTGGCTGTCGAGTTTTTGTGCGGTGACTTGTTCCAGCATGTCGAGCATCTTGGGGTCGGGGGTCAGGCCGTCTTTCCGTTGTTTGGCTTCGGTGACGATGCGCAGCACTTTGCCGGCCTGGGCGCCGCCCATCACGGCGGTGCGGCTGTTGGGCCAGGCGAAGATGAAGCGCGGGTCGAGGCCGCGGCCGCACATGGCGTAGTTGCCGGCGCCGTAGGAGCCGCCGACCACCACGGTGAGTTTGGGCACACGGGCATTGGTCACCGCCTGGATCATCTTCGCGCCGTGCTTGATCACGCCTTGCTGTTCCGCCTCGGTGCCGACCATAAAGCCGGTGGTGTTGTGCAGGAACAGCAGCGGCGTGCGGCTCTGGTCGCACAGTTGGATGAATTGCGCGGCCTTGCAGGCGCCCTTGGGCGTGATCGGGCCGTTATTGCCGATCACGCCGACGGCGCGGCCCTGGATGTGCAGGTGGCCGCACACGGTATGTGCGTCGAACTCGCCCTTGAACTCGAGGAAGTTCGAACCATCGGCCAGGCGTGCGAGGATTTCGCGGACGTCGTAGGGTTTTTTCGGGTCGTCGGGGATCAGCCCGAGCAGTTCGTCGATGGGGTACAGCGGCTCGGCATACGTGCGTTTGGGCATCGACGGCAGGCGCTCGTTCCACGGCAGCAGGCTGACGATTTCGCGCACGATCCGCACCCCGTCGGCATCGTTTTCCGCCAGGTATTCCGCGGTGCCGGCGATTTGCGCGTGCATCTCGGCGCCGCCCAGTGCTTCATCGGTGGCGACTTCGCCGGTCGCGGCCTTGAGCAGCGGCGGGCCGGCCAGGAACAGCTTGGCCTTGCCGCGCACCACCACCACGTAATCCGACAGCCCCGGCTGATACGCGCCGCCCGCCGTGGCCGAGCCGTGGACCACGGTGATCTGCGGCAAGCCCATGGCCGACATGCGCGCCTGGTTGGCGAAGCTGCGCGCGCCTTCGACGAAAATCTCCGCCGCGTAGTTGAGGTTGGCGCCGCCGCTTTCGGCGAGGGTCACCACCGGCAGTTGGTTTTCCATCGCGATCTGTTGCAGGCGCAGGGATTTCTTCAGGCCCGTGGGGGAAATGGTGCCGCCCTTGATCGCGCTGTTATTCGCCACCACCAGCACGCGCACGCCGCTGACGTAACCGATGCCGGCGATCAACCCGCCGCCGGCGGCGCTGCCGTCCTTGTCGTCATGGAGTTTGTAGCCGGCCAGGCTGGCCAGTTCCAGGAACGGCGCGCCAGGGTCCAGCAGCAGGTTGAGGCGTTCACGCGGCAGCAATTGCCCGCGTTTGTCGAACTTGGGCTTGGCTTCCTGCGCCTTGCTCAACAGGTTCTGCTCCAACAGGCGCAGTTGCTGCAGGCTCGCCAGCAGCGCTTCGCGGTTGCGCACAAAGTCTGGGCTGTGGGCGTCAATCAGGGTTTCGATCACCGGCATGGTTTATGACTTCCCTTTGAGGACATCCGGCTGGTCGGCTTTGAAGATCGAGTCGAAGGCCACGGCAACGCTCCTTTACGTGAGTTGATCGGCGATGTGCTGCGGCACGGCGATGGGGATTTCCAGCAACTGCTGGGCAAACGCCTTGCCCTGCGGGTCGATGCGCAGGCTGGCGATGCCGCCGCCGCCCAAGGCGTTTTCCAGCAGGAAGTTGAGGCTGTGGCTGCCGGGCAGGTACCAGCGTTCGACGCGACCGTGGACCGGGTCGAGCACGTGGCCCATCCAGTCGACGACCACGGCCGGGGTCAGGGCTTCGGCGATCCACGGCAGGTACGCCGGGTCGCGGGCAATCACCCCGATGTTGCTGTGGTTGCCCTTGTCGCCGGAACGGGCCACCGCGAGTTTCACCAGGGGCACGCTGGCATCGGCGCGGCCTTGGGGTTTGGGCGGTTCGAGGGCGGCGGCCGGCGTGCCCAGTGCGTGGCTGGCCGGAAGCGCGCAAGCGTGGCGTTCACCCTGCAAATCAATCGCCAGCTCACAGGACGATTTATTGATCAGGAACGAAAACAGTCGAATCAACGGATACACCGTCGGCCGCCCGCCGACGATGCCGGTCAGCCCCGGCGCCATGCCGGTGGCGGCCTGGGCGATTTCGCGGGCGAACAGCACCAGCGCCGGCTTGCTCGGGTGGCGCACCGCCAACTTCACCACCACTTCGCGGCAGTCCCGGCGTCGGGCATGCGCGCCGTAGGTGGCTTCGCTGCCGAGCAGTTCGATATTCACCTCGGTGTAGGGCGCCCAACCGCGCTGCCTGAACAGCTCCGACGTCTTGTCGATAATCGCCTGGGCGACCCGCTCGGCCTTGGCCACCGCGTCGATCCCGGCGATCAGGCAACTGGCGGTGCAGCGAAAACCATCCGGGTAAGTGGCGCTGACCTTGTATTGAGCGGTCGGCGGCAAACCCTTGGCACCGTGCAGACGCACACTGTGTTTGCCTTGCTGCTGCAATTTGACCTGGCTGAAATCGCAGATCACATCGGGCAGCAAGTAGGCGCGCGGGTCGCCGATTTCGTAGAGCAGTTGTTCGGCCACGCTCAGCTCGCTGATCAACCCGCCGCTGCCCGCGACTTTATTCACGGTGAACTGGCCGTCGGCGCTGACGTCGACGATGGGAAAACCGATGTGCTCGTAATCCGGCACGTCGCGCCAGTCGGTGAAGTTGCCGCCGGTACACTGCGCGCCGCATTCGATGATATGCCCGGCCAGGGCGGCCTGGGCGAGGCGGTCGTAGTCCTGCCATGACCAGTTGAATTCATGCACCAACGCGGCGCTGACCACCGCGCTGTCGACCACCCGCCCGGTGATGACGATATCCGCCCCCAGCTCAAGCGCGCGGACAATGCCCGGCGCGCCGAGGTAGGCATTGGCGGACACGCACAGCGGCGGCAGCGGCGCGCCGTTGAACATGTCGACGCTGCCGCGCAGGTGTTTGAGTTGGGGCTGCAGGTCATCGCCCAGCAGCACGGCGATTTTCAGCGGCAGTTGCGCCGCGTCGCAGGCCGCTTGCAGGGCGGCGGCGCAGGCCTGGGGGTGGATGCCCCCCGCGTTGCTGATCACGCGGATGCCCTGGCGTTGGATCTCGGCCAGCAGCGGCGACAGCACCTCGACAAAGTCCGTGGCGTAGCCGGCCTGGGGATCTTTGATCCGCGCAGCGGCGAGGATCGACATCGTGACTTCCGCCAGGTAGTCGAACACCAGATAGTCCAGCTTGCCGCCGTGTACCAACTGGGCGGCGGCGGTGCAGGTGTCGCCCCAGAAGGCGCTGGCGCAGCCGATGCGAACCGTCTTGCTCATGAGAAATCCTTCCTCGAATGGCTGGAGACGAGACTACCAAGCAAGCGCTTGGTTTGTAAACTCCGGACACAAGTTTTCAGCCAAGCGCTTGCTTGGCTGGCAGGCACGGCCTAAATTGCCGGCCAAGATGTCAGCAGACGTAAAGGAGAGCAGCATGGATGAGCACAAAGCCCTGCGGGTGATGCGCGCCATGGTCGACGGCGGCCAATTGACCGACCCCGACAGTGCCCGGGGCAAGTTGCTGCAAACCGCGGCTCACCTGTTTCGCAACAAGGGCTTCGAGCGCACCACCGTGCGCGACCTGGCCGGTGCCGTGGGCATCCAGTCCGGCAGCATCTTTCATCACTTCAAGAGCAAGGACGAGATCCTGCGCGCGGTGATGGAAGAAACCATCCGCTACAACACTGCGCTGATGCGTGCGTCGCTGGAAGAGGCGAGCACGGTGCGCGAGCGCGTGCTGGCGCTGATTCGCTGCGAATTGCAGTCGATCATGGGCGGCAGCGGCGAAGCCATGGCGGTGTTGGTGTACGAGTGGCGTTCGCTGTCGGCCGAGGGCCAGGCCCAGGTGCTGGCCTTGCGTGATGTCTATGAAGCGATCTGGCTGCAGGTGCTGGGCGAGGCCAAGGCCGCCGGCTATATCAAGGGGGATGTGTTTATCGCCCGGCGCTTCCTCACCGGTGCCTTGTCCTGGACCACCACTTGGTTCCGCGCCGAGGGCAGCTTGACCCTCGAGCAGTTGGCCGAAGAGGCGTTGTTGATGGTTTTGAAGGCTGATTGAGGCGCAAGCTATTAATTTTCCGGTGGAAGTTGTCTCGCCAGACAAAAACGCCTAGCTTATTGCCATCAGCAGGTTAAACGGTGTGTGCCTTAATGTTTTCGCCATGGCGACTGGCTGCAGGACTTACTTTATGGGCACTGGGCACCGTTGCGTGGATGCCGGCTTCGGCTGCGCAATTGGTGAGGATCGGCGCTGCGCATTTTCCGCCGTACACCGTGCGCCCCGAGCAGGGCGCCGACACCGGATTGCTGCCGCAGTTGGTCGAAGCCCTGAACGCCTCGCAAACCGATTATCAGTTCGTGTTGGTGCCGACCTCGATCCCGCGACGCTTTCGCGATTTCGAGCAGGGCCGGGTCGACGTGGCGATTTTCGAAAACCCCGACTGGGGCTGGCAGAAGATTCCTCACACCACGGTCGACATGGGCCTGGAAGATGCCGAAATCTTCGTCGCCCAGCGTGAGCCCGATCGCGACCAGAATTATTTCGCCAGCCTTGGCGGCAAGCGCCTGGCGGTATTCAGCGGTTATCACTACGCCTTCGCCAACTTCAATGCCGACCCCAAGTTCATGGCCGAGCACTTCAACGCGACGTTGACCTACTCCCATGACAGTAACCTGCTGATGGTCGCGCGCGGTCGCGCCGATATCGCCCTGGTGACCCGCTCGTACCTGAGTGATTTTCTGGCGCGCAACGTCGACATGGCCGCCCAGTTCCTGATCTCGGAGCGCGTCGACCAGGTGTACCACCACTACGCGTTGCTGCGGCCCAAGGCGCCGATCAGCAGCGCAGCGTTTGCCGGCCTGCTCAAACGTTTGCGCGATGACGGCGAGCTGTTGAAGATATTCGAGCCCTATCGCATCGATGTGACGGCGGTGCCCTGAGGTTTCGGGAGACCAGGCTTCGCGCCGGGGCGAGTTTCAGAGCCGCCGTGCAAATGTATCGCTGTGACTGCCCGACACCTTGCGGCAATGCACCAGCGCATCGCGAATCATGAAGTTGACCAGGGTCGGCGAGACGCCGAGTTCCTTGGCGATGTCCTTTTGCGGCACGCCGTGCAGACGGTACATCTCGAACGCATAGCGGGTGCGCTGGGGCAGTTCCGTCAGGGCGTCGGCGATGTTCTCCAGGGTGTTGAAATTGATGTGCGAAGTTTCCGGTGACGCGCCCTGAATCACCACATTCAAGCCTTCCTCTTCGGTCCCCGAATATTTGAGCTCCAGGGCCTGCTTGCGATAGTGATCGATCGCCAGGTTGCGCACGATCTGGAACAGATAACTCAATTGCGCCTTGAACGATGAGGTGATCGTCGGCGCCGATTGCAGCCGGAAGTAGGCATCCTGCACGACGTCTTCGGCCCGGGAGCGGCAGCCGGTAATACGTGCTGCGATCTTTACCAGAATCAGCCGATTATCGACGAATGCCTGGAGCAGCGGTGAGTCGCACCTGCCTGTGGATACTTGTTCCGTCATGGAAATCACCTTGATCGCAAAAGAGGTTAGGGGAGGGCGTCCGTGCTGAGGCCTCCTACACATCGGGCAACAAATTATGCTGAATGATAATTATTGTCAAATGAGAAGTCTGACTGATTTTGTCCGTGGGCTGAAGGTGTGAACCCCGTCTCGCTCGTCCTCGACGACTAATTATTTGGCGGCGCCGTCCGTTCTTCTGGGTGACAGGTTCGTTGGTAAAACGGCCAAGGATCAGCACCCGCAGGAGGGCAAGATGGGTTTTTATCGTGCATACGGCGCGTTTCAGGTGGGGGGCGTCGAGCGATGAGCGCACCGACTCGACTGCGCCTGTTCTGCCTGCCTTATTCGGGGGCCAGCGCCATGGTGTACGTGCGTTGGCGGCGTGTTCTGCCGGACTGGTTGCAGGTGTGCCCGCTGGAGTTGCCGGGGCGTGGCATGCGGATGGACGAGCCGTTGCAACGCGACATCGGCGCCTTGGCCGCGCAGTTGGCGGATGAAATCAGTCGTGACCTGAACGGCCCCTACGCGTTGTTCGGCCACAGCCTTGGCGGCCTGCTGGCGTTCGAGCTGGCGCACGCGCTCAAAGCGCGCAACGTGCCTGCGCCGCTGGCGCTGTTTGCGTCCGGCACCGCCGGCCCGGCGCGGCGCGACGTCAGCGAGTACGCCCGCGAAAAGACCGATGAGCAACTGATCGCCCGCCTGCGCGACCTGCAAGGCACCGCCGAAGCAGCCCTGGCCAACCGCGAATTGATGCAGTTGATGTTGCCGATCCTGCGCGCCGACTTCCTGCTGTGCGGCAGCTTCGCCTATGGCCGACGCGAGCCGCTGGGCATGCCGATCCATGTGTTCGGCGGCAAGCAGGACAGCGTGCGCGCCGACCAGTTACTCGACTGGCAGGCAGACGCCGCCAGCGGGTTTTCCCTGGACCTGTTCGACGGCCACCACTTCTTTCTGGTGCAGCACGAAAGCGCGGTGCTGCGCTGTGTGCGGCGCTACGCCGAGGAACACCTGGCGCGCTGGCGCAATGGCGCGGCGCGGCGACTGACCGCCGGCTGAACCCTTCCCGATTTTCCCGTAAGCCGATTTCAGGCAGGAACCCCCATGATGGACGCCTTCGAACTTCCCCGCACCCTGGCCCAGTCCCTTCAACGCCGCGCCGCGCAGACTCCGGAGCGGATCGCTCTGCGTTTCCTCGCTGAGTCCGCCGAACACAACGTGGTCCTCAGCTACCGCGACCTCGACCGACGCGCCCGTGCCATCGCCGCCGCCCTGCAGGCCAACGCCGACCTGGGCGACCGTGCCGTGTTGTTGTTCCCCAGCGGGCCGGACTATGTGGCGGCGTTCTTCGGCTGCCTGTACGCCGGGGTGATCGCGGTGCCGGCCTATCCGCCGGAGTCCGCTCGTCACCATCACCAGGCGCGCTTGCTGTCGATCATCGCCGACGCCGAACCGCGCCTGTTGCTGACCATCGCCAGCCTCGGCGACGACTTGGCGCAGATCGAAAACGCGCCGCCGCTGCTGGCGGTCGACACCCTCGACAGCGCGCTTGCCGAGCGCTGGGTCGCCACCGATGTGCAAGCCGACGACATCGCCTTCCTGCAATACACCTCGGGCTCCACCGCCTTGCCCAAGGGCGTGCAGGTCAGCCACGGCAATCTGGTCGCCAATGAACTGCTGATCCGGCGCGGTTTCGGCATCGACCTGAACCCGGATGACGTGATCGTCAGCTGGCTGCCGCTGTACCACGACATGGGCCTGATCGGCGGCCTGCTGCAACCGATCTTCAGCGGCGTGCCCTGCGTATTGATGTCGCCGGCGTACTTCCTCGGCCGGCCCTTGCGCTGGCTGGAAGCGATCAGCGAATACGGCGGCACCATCAGCGGCGGCCCGGATTTCGCCTACCGCTTGTGCAGCGAACGGGTCAGCGAATCGGCCCTGGAACGCCTGGATTTGAAGCGCTGGCGCGTGGCGTATTCCGGCTCCGAACCGATCCGCCTCGACACCCTGGAACGCTTCGCCGAGAAGTTCGCCCCGTGCGGTTTCACCGCGAACAACTTCTTCGCCTCCTACGGCCTGGCCGAAGCAACCCTGTTTGTCGCCGGCGGCCGCCGTGGCCACGGCATCCCGGCCCTGCGCCTGGATGCACAGGCGCTGGCCGCCAACCGCGCCGAGCTGGGGCCGGGCGCGGCGATCATGAGTTGCGGCACACATCAGCCGGACCACGCGGTGCTGATCGCCGATCCCCACACCTTGAGCGAACTGCCTGACAACTGCGTCGGCGAACTCTGGGCCAGCGGCCCGAGCATTGCCCACGGCTACTGGCGCAACCCCGAAGCCAGCGCCAAGACCTTCGTCCAGCACGCCGGCCGCACCTGGCTGCGCAGCGGCGACCTGGGCTTTATCCGCGAGGGCGAGGTGTACATCACCGGGCGTTTGAAAGACCTGCTGATCGTGCGCGGCCACAACCTCTACCCGCAGGACATCGAGCAGACCATCGAGCGCGAAGTGGAGGTGGTGCGCAAAGGCCGGGTTGCGGCGTTCGCGGTGAATGAGCAGGGCCAGGAAGGCATCGGTATCGCCGCTGAGATCAGCCGCAGCGTGCAGAAAATCCTCGCGCCGCAAGCGCTGATCACGGCGATCCGCCAAGCCGTGGCCGAAGCCTATCAAGAGGCGCCGTGCGTGGTGGTGTTGCTCAACCCCGGCGCGTTGCCGAAGACCTCCAGCGGCAAGCTGCAGCGTTCGGCATGTGCGTTGCGTTACGCCGATGGCAGCCTCGACAGCTATGCGCAGTTCCCCGGTCTGCAAGGGGCGGCCAGTGATGTCGCGCTGGCGTCCACCTTGCAGACCCAGATCGCGGCGATCTGGTGCGAGCAGTTGCAGGTGGCGACGGTAGCGGCGGATGACCACTTCTTCCTGCTCGGCGGCAACTCCATCAGCGCGACCCAAGTGGTTGCGCGCCTGCGCGAAACCCTGGGCCTGGAACTGAACCTGCGCCTGCTGTTCGAAGCGCCGACCTTGTCGGCCTTCGCCGCCGATGTGGCACAGCTGCAGCAGGATGGCGGCGTCGCCCAAGGCGCGATCCGGTGCTTGTCGCATGAGGATGAACTGCCGCAATCCCTCGCACAGAATCGCCTGTGGATCACCTGGCAACTCGACCCGCAGAGCCACGCGTACACCATCCCCGGTGCCCTGCGCCTGCGCGGCGAGCTGGATGCAGACGCAGTGCGCGCCAGCTTCGCGCAGCTGATCCAGCGCCACCCAGCCCTGCGCACGCGCTTCTACGAACGGGATGGGCAAGCCTTCCAATGGGTTTTGGCCAGCAGCGCATTCGACTTGCACGTCATCGACCTTGGCGACCTGCCCGCCGCCGCGCGCGAAGCCCGGGCGCAGCAGATCCGCGAGGAGCAGGCGCACACCGCGTTCGACCTGGAAAACGGCCCGTTGCTGCGGGTGAGCCTGGTGCGCCTGGACGACGAAGATCATCAGTTGCTGGTGACGCTGCATCACATCATCGCCGACGGTTGGTCGCTGAATATCCTCATCGATGAGTTCTCGCGCCTGTACGCCGCGGCGTCCCAGGGCCAGCCCCTGCAACTGCCGCCACTGGCCGTGCAATACGCCGACTACGGCAACTGGCAGCGCCAATGGTTGGCCGAGGGCGAAGGCCAGCGGCAACTGGCGTACTGGAAGGCGCAGTTGGGAGACGAACACCCAGCCTTGAGCCTGGCCACCGATCACCCGCGTGCAGCGCGGCAACGCAACAGTGCTTCGCGCCACAACGTGCGTCTGGGCGCAAGCCTCAGCGCGGCGATTCGCCAGACTGCCCAGGCCAACCAATCGACGCCGTTCATGCTGTTGCTCGCGGCGTTCCAGACCTTGCTCTACCGCTACAGCGGCCAGCGCGACATCCGCATCGGTGTGCCCAGCGCCAACCGCCCGCGCCAGGAAACCCAAGGCCTGGTCGGCTTCTTTATCAACACCCTGGTACTGCGCGCCGAGCTGGACGGGCGCCTGCCGTTCAACCAGCTGTTGGCGGCCACGCGCCAGGCGGCAGTGGGCGCCCAGGCCCATCAGGATCTGCCCTTCGAACAACTGCTCGAAGCGTTCCCACACGCCCGTGAACAGGGCCTGTTCCAGGTGATGTTCAACCATCAGCAGCGCGACCTCGGCGCTTTGCGTCGCCTGCCGGGCCTGCTCGCCGAAGAACTGGCGTGGCACAGCCGCGAAGCCAAGTTCGACCTGCAATTGCACAGCGAAGAAGACCGCAACGGGCGCCTGAGCCTGGCGTTCGACTACGCCGACGAATTGTTCGAAAGCACCACCATCCAACGCCTGGCCGAGCACTTCATCAACCTGCTGCACGCCGTGTGCGAGCAACCGCAGCGGGCCCTCGGCGACCTCAAATTGATGCAACACGACGAACAGCGGCCCTGGAGCGAAGCGCCTTGCGCGCCGGCCCGGCAATGGTTGCCCGAACAGCTCAACCAACACACCTCGGACCGCACCGCGCTGGTCTGGCAGGGCGGCAGCCTGAGCTTTGCCCAACTGCACACCCAGGCCAACCGCCTGGCCCATTACCTGCGCGACAAGGGCGTCGGCCCCGACGTGTGCGTGGCCATCGCCGCCGAGCGTTCGCCGCAACTGTTGATCGGCCTGCTGGCGATCATCAAGGCCGGCGGCGCCTACGTGCCGCTGGACCCGGATTACCCCGCCGAGCGCCTGGCCTACATGCTCAAGGACAGCGGCGTCCACCTGCTGCTGACCCAGACCGCGTTGCTGGCGCAATTACCCACGGCCGAAGACGTGTGCGTGATCGCCATGGACAGCCTGCACCTCGACCGCTGGCCGACCCAGCCGCCGGGCCTGCATCTGGACGGCGAGCACCTCGCCTACGTGATCTACACCTCCGGCTCCACCGGCCAGCCCAAGGGCGTGGGCAACACCCATGCGGCCCTGGCCGAGCGCTTGCAGTGGATGCAGGCCACCTACGCGCTGAATGACAGCGACGTGCTGCTGCAAAAAGCCCCGATCAGTTTCGACGTGTCGGTGTGGGAGTGCTTCTGGCCGCTGATCACCGGCTGCCGCCTGGTGTTGGCGGGGCCGGGCGAGCAGCGCGACCCGCAGCGCATCGCGCAACTGGTGCAGGCCCATGGCGTGACCACTCTGCACTTTGTGCCGCCGCTGTTGCAGCTGTTTATCGACGAGCCGTTGGCGGCCGAATGCACCAGCCTGCGCCGTCTGTTCTGCGGCGGCGAAGCCTTGCCCGCCGAGTTGCGTGACCGTGTGCTTGCGCGGTTGCCGGCGGTGCAGTTGCACAACCGTTATGGCCCGACCGAAACCGCGATCAACGTCACCCATTGGCACTGCCGCGCCGAGGATGGCGAGCGCTCGCCGATTGGCCGACCGCTGGGCAATGTGATCTGCCGCGTGCTCGACGAACAGCTCAACCCGTTGCCGGTGGGGGTGCCGGGCGAGCTGTGCATCGGCGGCATCGGCCTGGCACGCGGTTACCTCGGCCGCGCCGGGCTCACCGCCGAGCGTTTTGTCGCCGACCCCTTGGGCGCGCCGGGCAGCCGTCTGTATCGCAGCGGTGACCGCGCACGCTGGAGCGCTGACGGCGTGCTCGACTACCTCGGTCGTCTCGATCAGCAGGTCAAGTTGCGCGGCTTTCGCGTCGAACCGCAAGAAATCGAAGCGCGCCTGCTGGCCCTCGACGGTATTGCCCAGGCCGTGGTGCTGGTGCGCGATGATCAATTGATCGGCTATTACACCGCCACTGCCGCGCTCGACGCCCAAACCGTCAAAGCCGCCCTGGCCGCTGGGTTGCCGGAATACATGGTACCTGCGCACCTGATGCGCCTGGACGCCATGCCCCTGAGCCCGAGCGGCAAGCTGGACCGCCGTGCGCTGCCCGAGCCGGTGTGGCAAACCCGCGAACACGTTGAACCCGAGAGCCCGTTGCAGCTGCAGATTGCGGCGATCTGGCGCGAAGTGCTGGGCCTGCCGCGGATCGGCCTGCGCGATGATTTTTTCGCCCTCGGCGGCCATTCGTTGCTGGCCACGCAAATCATCTCGCGCACCCGTCAGGCGTGTGACGTCGAGCTGCCGTTGCGCACCCTGTTCGAAGCCAGCGAACTCGGCGCATTTGCCGAGCAGGTCGGGCAGATCCAGGCCGCCGGCCAACGCAACCAACAGACCGCCATCGCCCAGGTCGACCGCAGCCGGCCGGTGCCGCTGTCCTATTCCCAGCAGCGGATGTGGTTCCTCTGGCAGTTGGAGCCGGACAGCCCGGCGTACAACGTCGGCGGCATGGCGCGTCTGCGCGGGGTGCTCGACGTGGGGCGTTTCGAGGCCGCGTTGCAGGCCTTGGTCATGCGTCACGAAACCCTGCGCACCACCTTCCCGAGCGTCGATGGCGTGGCCCATCAGCAGGTGTCGGCGCAGACCGGCCTGTGCATGGGCTGGCAGGACTTCTCGGCGCTGAGCCACCTCGAATGTGAGCAACGCTTGCAGCAGCTGGCCGATGTCGAGGCGCACACGCCGTTCAACCTGGAAACCGGGCCGCTGTTGCGCGTGTGCCTGGTCAAGGCCGGCGCGCAGGAGCATTACCTGGTGCTGACCTTGCACCATATCGTCACCGAAGGCTGGGCCATGGACATCTTTGCCCGTGAACTCAGCGCGCTGTACGAAGCCTTCATCGATGAGCGCGACTCGCCGCTGGCGCCGCTGCCGGTGCAGTACCTCGACTACAGCGTGTGGCAGCGCCAGTGGCTGGAGTCCGGCGAGCGCCAGCGCCAGCTCGATTACTGGATCGCGCAATTGGGTTATGAGCATCCGCTGCTGGAACTGCCCGGCGACCGCCCGCGGCCGCCGGTGCAAAGCCACCGCGGCGGGCTGTACCGTTTTGATTTGAGCGACGAACTGGCCGCGCGCGTTCGGGCCTTCAATGCTGCGCACGGCCTGACCCTGTTCATGAACATGACCGCCACCCTGGCGGTGTTGCTCTACCGCTACAGCGGCCAGACCGACCTGCGCATCGGCGCTCCGGTGGCCAATCGGATTCGCCCGGAAAGCGAAGGGCTGATCGGCGCCTTCCTCAACACCCAGGTACTGCGTTGCCGGCTCGACGGGCAGATGAGCGTCGGTGAGTTGTTCGAGCAAGTCCGTCACACCGTGATTGAGGGCCAGTCTCACCAGGACCTGCCGTTCGACCATTTGGTGGAAGCGCTGCAACCACCGCGCAGCGCGGCGTACAACCCGCTGTTCCAAGTGATGTGCAACGTGCAGCGTTGGGAATTCCAGCAGCGCCGCCAACTGGGCGGGATGAGCGTCGAGTACCTGGCCAACGATGCGCGTGCGACCAAGTTCGACCTCAACCTGGAAGTCACCGACCTTGATCATCGCCTGGGATGCTGCCTGACCTACAGCACCGATTTGTTCGATGAGCCGCGCGTTGCGCGCATGGCCGAACATTGGTGCAACCTGCTTGAAGCGCTGATCGCCGACCCGCAGCAACGCCTCAGCGAACTGCCGATGCTGGGTGCCGACGAGCAGCACGCATTGCAGCGCAGCCTGGGGAGCGACGCGGCTGAACAGCGCCTCGACCAGTGCCTTCACTCACTGTTCAACCAGCAGGCACTGGCCCGTGCCGACGCGCCGGCACTGACGTTTGCCGGTGAGACCCTCAGCTACCGCGAACTGAATGCCCGCGCCAACCGCCTGGCCTGGATGCTGCGCGAGCGTGGCGTCGGCCCGCAGGTGCGCGTCGGCCTGGCGTTGCCGCGCTCCCTGGAAATGGTCATCGGCCTGCTGGCGATTCTCAAGGCCGGCGGCGCCTATGTGCCGCTGGACCCGGAGTACCCGCTGGACCGCCTGCATTACATGATCGAAGACAGCGGCATCGGCTTGCTGCTCAGTGATGCGGCGATGTTCGCCGCCCTCGGTGAACTGCCGGCGACGCTGGCGTGCTGGTGCCTGGAAGACGACCTGCCGGTGCTGGCGAACTACCCGGCCAGTGAGCCGCCGTTTCTCAGCCTGCCGCAACACCCGGCGTACCTGATCTACACCTCCGGCTCCACCGGCAAGCCGAAAGGCGTGGTGGTGTGCCACGGCGAAATCGCCATGCACTGCCAGGCCGTGATCGAGCGTTTCGGCATGCGCCCGGATGACTGTGAGCTGCACTTCTATTCGATCAACTTCGACGCCGCCACCGAGCGTTTGCTGGTGCCGTTGCTCAGCGGCGCACAACTGGTATTGCGCGCCCAGGGCCAGTGGGATGCCGAGCAGATCTGCGGGCTGATCCGCACCCATCGCATCAATGTGCTGGGCTTCACCCCGAGCTACGGCAGCCAGTTGGCGCAATGGCTGGCGACCCAGCGGCAGACCTTGCCAGTGCGGTTGTGCATCACCGGCGGCGAGGCGCTGACCGGCGAACACCAGCAGCGCATCCGCGCGGCGTTCCAGCCGCAGGTGTTTTTCAACGCCTACGGCCCGACTGAAACCGTGGTGATGCCGCTGGCCGGCCTTGCACCGCAGCACTTGGCGGAGGGCGTCGGCAGCGTGCCGATCGGCAGCATCGTCGGCGCCCGCGTGGCCTATATTCTCGACGCCGACCTGGCCCTGGTGCCGCAAGGCGCGAGCGGCGAGTTGTACGTCGGCGGGGCAGGGCTGGCGCAGGGTTATCATCAGCGTCCGGGGATGACGGCGGAGCGTTTTGTCGCGGACCCCTTCGCGGCCCATGGCGGTCGCCTGTACCGCACCGGCGATCTGGTGCGCCAACTGAGCGATGGCCAGGTGGAATACCTCGGGCGGATCGACCATCAGGTGAAGATCCGTGGTTTCCGCATCGAACTGGGCGAGATCGAAACGCGCCTGCTCGAACATCCCGCCGTGCGCGAAGCGGTGGTGCTGGCGCTGGATTCGCCGAGCGGCAAACAGCTGGTGGCCTATCTGGCCAGCGACGCCGAGCACGGCCCCTTGCGCGACGCCTTGAAGGCGCACCTCAAAGCGCAACTGCCGGACTACATGGTGCCCGCCCATTGGCTCGTGCTGGACAGCATGCCGCTGACCGCCAACGGCAAGCTCGACCGCCGCGCCTTGCCGCCGCCGGATGCCGAGGCGAATCGCCAACACTACGTGGCGCCGCGCAACGCGCTGGAGCAGGCGTTGGCGGCGATCTGGTGCGCGGTGTTGAACGTGCAGCAGGTCGGTCTCGACGATAACTTCTTTGAACTGGGCGGCGATTCGATCCTGTCGATCCAGGTGGTCAGCCGTGCGCGCCAGGCCGGGATTCACTTCAGCCCGCGGGATTTGTTCCAGCACCAGACCGTACAGACCCTGGCCGCCGTCGCCACGCGCGCCGAGCAGGTCAGCGCCGAGCAAGGCGTGCTGAGCGGCCGCTCGGGGCTCACGCCGATCCAGCAGTGGTTCTTCGAGACAGAGATTCCCGCGCGTCAACACTGGAACCAGGCGCTGGTGCTCAAACCGCTGCAACTGCTCGATCCCCATCGCCTGGAGCAAGCCCTGCTGGCGGTGCTGGAACAGCATGACGCGCTGCGCCTGAGCTTCACCCGGCGCGACGCGCAATGGCACGCCGAACACCTGGCCGTGCCGGAGGGCGGCGTGCTGATGCAGGCGCAAGTGCGTGATCTGCAGCAGTGCAGCGCGTTGTTCAGCGACACCCAACGCAGCCTCGACCTGGCCCACGGCCCGCTGTTGCGCGCGTTGCTGGTGGACGGCCCGCAAGGCCAGCAGCGCCTGCTGATCGTGATCCATCACCTGGTGGTGGATGGTGTGTCGTGGCGTGTGTTGCTTGAGGATCTGCAAAACGTCTATCGCCAATTGAGCGACAGCCAATCCGTCAGCCTGCCGGCCAAGACCAGTGCCTTGCGCGACTGGGCCGCCCGCTTGCAGGCCTATGCCGGCAGCGAATCCCTGCGCGAAGAATTGTGCGTCTGGCAGGAGCGCTTGGCCGGTGCGGCGGTGCCCTTGCCGGTGGCGCGCCCGCACGGCGCATTGCGCCATCGCGATGCCGAGACGCTCAGTGTGCGCCTGGACGCCGAACGCACCCGCCAGTTACTGCAACAGGCCCCCAGCGCTTATCGCACCCAGGTCAACGACCTGCTGCTGACCGCCCTGGCCCGCGTACTGTGCCGCTGGAGCGGTCACGCCTCGGCGCTGATCCAACTGGAAGGCCACGGCCGCGAAACCCTGTTCGATGAGATCGACCTGACCCGCAGCGTCGGCTGGTTCACCAGCGCCTATCCGGTGCGCCTGACGCCGCTGGCGGAGCAGGGCGCATCGATCAAAGCCATCAAGGAGCAATTGCGCGGCGTGCCGCACAAAGGCCTGGGCTACGGCGTGCTGCGCTACCTGGCGGACGACCTGTGCAAACAGACGATGGCCGCACTGCCGAGTGCCGACATCACCTTCAACTACCTCGGCCAGTTCGACCAGAGCTTCGGCGCCGATGCACTGTTCCACCCGCTGGAGGAATCCGCCGGCCTCGCCCATGACCCGGATGCGCCGCTGCCCAACGAACTGAGTGTCGACAGCCAGGTGTACGGCGGCGAACTGGTGCTGCGCTGGACCTTCAGCCGCGCACGCCACGATCAGCAGACGATTGGCGAGTTGGCCGCAGCCTACCTGGACGAACTGCGCAGCCTGATCGCCCATTGCCTCAAGGACGGCGCCGGCGGCCTCACGCCTTCCGACTTCCCCCTGGCACGCCTGACCCAGGCGCAGTTGGACGCCTTGCCGGTGCCCGCCAGTGCGATCGAAGACGTGTACCCGCTGACCCCGATGCAGGAAGGCCTGCTGCTGCATACCCTGCTTGAACCGGGCACCGGCCTCTACTACATGCAGGACCGCTACCGCATCGACAGCGCCCTCGACCCCGAGCGTTTCGCCCAGGCCTGGCAGGCGGTGATCGCCCGTCACGAAGCCTTGCGCGCCTCGTTCTGCTGGAACGTCGGCGAGGACATGCTGCAAGTGATCCACAAACCCGGCAGTACGCCGATCGAGTACCTGGACTGGCGCGCCGTTGCCGAGGCCGAACAGGAACCGCGCCTGCAAGCGCTGCTCAAGGCCGAGCGCGAAGCCGGTTTCGATCTGCTCAACCAGGCGCCGTTCCACCTGCGTCTGATCCGCGTCGCTGAAGCGCGCTACTGGTTCATGATGAGCAACCACCACATCCTCATCGATGCCTGGTGCCGTTCGCTGTTGATGAATGATTTCTTCGACCTCTACACGGCCCTCGGCGCAGGCCACGACGCGCAACTGGCCACGCCGCCGCGTTATCGCGACTACATCGCCTGGCTGCAACGCCAGAACCTGAGTGCGGCGCGCCAGTGGTGGCAGCACAACCTGCGGGGCTTCGAGCGCACCACGCCGATCCCCAGCGACCGCCCGTTCCTGCGCGAACACGCCGGTGGCAGCGGCGGCATGGTAGTGGGCGATTGCTACACCCGCCTCGATGCCCGCGACGGTATACACCTGCGCGAACTGGCCCAGGCCCATCAACTGACCGTCAACACCTTTGCCCAGGCCGCGTGGGCCCTGGTGCTGCGGCGCTTGAGCGGCGAGCGTGACGTGCTGTTCGGCGTCACCGTGGCCGGGCGTCCGGTGGACATGCCGGACATGCAACGGACCGTCGGCCTGTTCATCAACAGCATCGCGCTGCGTGTGAAGCTGCCCGAGGAGGGCCAACAGTGCAGCGTGCGCCACTGGTTGAATGGCCTGCTCGACAGCAATATGCAACTGCGCGAGTACGAATACCTGCCGCTGGTGACCCTTCAGGAACACAGCGAATTGCCCAAGGGCCAACCGCTGTTCGACAGCCTGTTCGTGTTCGAAAACGCCCCGGTGGAAGTCTCGGTACTCGACCGTGCGCAAAGCCTGAACGCCACCTCGGACTCCGGCCGCACCCACACCAACTTCCCGCTGACGGCCGTGTGCTATCCGGGCGATGAGCTTGGTTTGCACCTGTCCTACGACCAGCGTTACTTCGACGAAAGCACCGTGCAGGGCATGTTGAGTGAGTTCAAGCGCCTGCTGCTGGCGCTGATGCAGGGTTTTCATGGCGACATGGCCGAGCTGCCATTGATGGGCGCGCAGGAGCGTGAATTCCTGGTACACGGCTGCAACCGGAGCGAGCACGCCTACCCGCTGGAGCGCAGCTATATCGAGCTGTTCGAAGCCCAGGTGGCGCAGCATCCGCAACGCATCGTCGCCACGTGCCTCGACCGACAGTGGACGTATGCCGAGTTGAACCGGCGCAGTAACGGCCTGGGCCACGCACTGATCGCCGCGGGTGTCGGCCTGGACCAGCCGGTGGCATTGCTGGCGGAGCGCAGTCTCGATTTGCTCGGCATGATCATCGGTAGCTTCAAGGCCGGTGCCGGTTACCTGCCGCTCGACCCGGGGCTGCCCGGTCAGCGTCTGAGCCGGATTATCGAGCTGAGCCGCACCCCGTTGCTGGTGTGTACCGAGGCGTGTCGCGAGCAGGCCATTGAGCTGCTGCAAGGCGTGGAATGCCAGTTGCTGGTGTGGGAGGAGGTGCCTGCTCGTGGGGCGAACCCCGGCATTTACAGTGGCCCGGACAACCTTGCCTATGTGATCTATACCTCGGGCTCCACCGGCCAGCCCAAAGGCGTGATGGTCGAACAGCGCGGCATGCTCAACAACCAGTTGAGCAAGGTGCCGTACCTGGACCTGAGCCCGGTGGATGTGATCGCGCAAACCGCCTCGCAGAGTTTCGATATTTCGGTGTGGCAGTTCCTTGCCGCGCCGCTGTTCGGCGCGCGGGTGGATATTGTGCCGAATGCCGTCGCCCACGATCCCCAGGGCTTGCTCGCCCATGTGCAGGCCCAGGGCATCAGCGTGTTGGAAAGCGTGCCGTCGCTGATCCAGGGCATGCTGGCCGAGGCACGCATCCGCCTGGACGGCCTGCGCTGGATGCTGCCGACCGGTGAAGCCATGCCGCCGGAGCTGGCGCAACAGTGGTTGCTGCGTTACCCCGAGATTGGCTTGGTCAACGCTTATGGTCCGGCGGAATGTTCGGATGATGTGGCGTTCTTCCGTGTCGACCTGGCCTCGACCCGTGGCACTTACCTGCCGATTGGTGCGCCGACCGACAACAACCGCTTGTACGTGTTGGACGCTGCACTGGCGTTGGTGCCGCAGGGCGCGGTGGGCGAGCTGTGCGTCGCCGGCACCGGCGTAGGGCGCGGTTACGTCAGCGACCCGCTGCGCACCGCCCAGGTGTTCGTGCCCAACCCGTTCGGCGCCGCGGGCGAGCGTCTGTACCGCAGCGGCGACCTGGCACGGCGGCGCAGCGATGGGGTGCTGGAGTACGTCGGGCGTATCGACCATCAGGTGAAAATCCGCGGCTACCGCATCGAGCTGGGGGAAATCGAAGCGCGTCTGCATGAACAAGCGGCAGTGCGCGACGCGGCGGTCGGGGTGCAGGAGGGCGTCAACGGCAAACACCTGGTCGGTTACCTGGTGGCCGCCGACACCACCCTCGACCCCGGCGAGTGCCTGGAGCGCATCAAACAACGCCTGCGTGCCGAACTGCCGGAATACATGGTGCCGCTGCACTGGCTGTGGCTCGAGCGCCTGCCGCTCAACGCCAACGGCAAACTCGACCGCAACGCCCTGCCGGCCCTGGAGATCGGCCAGTTGCACGACCAGGCCTACCTGGCGCCACGCACGGCACTGGAGGGGACATTGGCCGCGATTTGGGCCGAGGTGCTCAAGGTCGACCGGGTGGGCGTGCAGGACAACTTCTTCGAGCTGGGCGGGCACTCGTTGCTGGCCACGCAGATCGCCTCGCGCGTGCAGAAGACGTTGCAACGGGATGTGCCGTTGCGGGCGATGTTCGAGTGCAGCACGGTGGCGCAGTTGGCCGAGTACATCGATGGGCTGGCGGCGACAGCGATCAGTGCCGAGAAGGTGGATCGGTTGAGTGATTTGATGGCGGAGTTGGAGGGCTTGTGAGGCTGCCATCGGTCGGAAATGGGCTGTTTCTTAAAAAGAACTGTCAATTCTGACAGTAGGCGAAGGAGAGTCAAAGGCGCTCACTAAAGGGAGAGTCCTCGGCTTCAGACGGGCTGAGGGTATCCCCCTGGAACACGGAGTTCTTGTCATGACTAAAGAAAAAATACCGCCTGAAGTCTCCTCAACCGCGGTCGAAGCAACAACGCCAAAATCGCTCAAGCCCAAAACTCTGGAGGTTGCCGCCCCGACAATCTCCAGTGAGGTGGATAGCACAGTACTTCCCGCCAACATGCCGGATTCATACCTGACAGTTGACTCACGTATGGACGCGTCGACTATCACCGTCAAGTTCAGCGCAAAGGAGGCACCTGAGCTGGTCCTTGCAGATATTGTGGATTCGAGTGGTGAGTCAGGAGCAAGGAAGATAGCGATCCCCTTGGATTACTTGACGAAACTCATGGGGTTTACGGCCCTCATTTTCTATACCGGCAAGGCGCAAGGGCAGGCAGTGACTTCGTTGGTCAAGGAAGTGGGGATATCGTTTTACCCAGCAAGTGAAAGTGAAGAGCTCGCCCCCTACCTGCTCCACGAAAAAATCGTGCATAACACGCCCACCTATGACATGCACGATCACGAAGGCCATGAGACGGTTCTTGTGCCGGTTCCGCCGCTTGCCCAACAGGGCGATAAGGTTTATTGCACTGCTGTTACCGAGCAAGACGTTGTTCCGTATACCTTCTACACCGTGGTTTATGATTACGTGTTGACCGAGCAGGAGGCTATGCCAGGCCATGTACTCCAATTCTTTGTTTCACGTGGTTGGCTGGCACGACGTAAACCCTGGAGATCGATCACCCTGCAAAGTGCCTGGATCACAAGCGGCTTGCCAGCTGAACCTGCGGCCGATATTGATCCTCACTTGGAGACCCGCCTGCCGAGAAACGCGCTTGAAATCCAGCGTCGTCGAACGGCTGCTCTGATTGTCGATCACGGCCTTGAGAACTTGCCGCCTCCGCACTTGCGGCAATCTGTGCTGTACAACGAGAAGTGGTGCCTTAATCCCGAACTCACCAAAGAGGGGGGCAATGTGGATGCCCCAACCCTGGAAACCTATGCAGGCGACCAAATTTGTTTCTATGTGAGGGGGGCCGATCACGGGGCTGAGCCGTTGGGCTGTGTGACGCTTGAAAATGATGGGGAGTTGGCGTCCGTCAAGCTCCCGCCGTGTATCGTTGCCTGTTATTTCAACAAGTCGATGACGCTGACCTACACCGTCCAGTTCCCCAACAGTGAGGAACCGCAGGCTTCACCTGAACAAGTTGTCAGCGTTTTAACCCCCCAGTTTCCCCACTCGGTTATTGAAGAAGCGACTAACGGTACGGTGGACCTCAACACCTTCCCTCGGAACGCAACGGCGACAGTGCCTGTGTGGGCCTATGCTGAGTGCTCGAACCTTTGCTGGATGTGGATCACGGGTGAGCGTGAAGACGGCAGTGCCTACCGATTCGACATTTTGAAGGCTGAGCCTGTCACGGATGATTGGAAGACTCGCGGTGTCGATGCATCTATCCCGAGAGCTGAACTGCAAAAGGTGGCTGATTGCAGCGATTTTGAACTGCACTTTGCGGTGAGCTTTTGTGAGGTCAGCGATCTAGCGAGCGGCCATTTGTTCCCCGTTCAGACGTTTAAGATCGAGCAAGAGCCTCTACTGCTGGCCGCTCCCAAAGTTACCGAAGCGGTGGGTTCCGATTTGACCGCCTACAACGGACGCGATCGCGTACACGTCGAAGTGGATTATGTGGGCAACCACACCAAACACAGCATCAGCGTTTGCTGGAAGAAGCCGAATGGCGCTTGCTGGCCTTTGGCGTCCAAACCCGGAAGTACTACGGGAGCCGGGATCTTCGAGTTGCCGCCGGAAGCGGTGATCGAAAGCATGGGCAAAACCGTGCCAATCACTTACACCGTGACCAGCGCGTGCAAGGTGCAGGCTTCACTGCCATTGAACTTGAATATCAGCAACCCGGTGCGCCTGGAAACCCCGAACCTACTGGAGGCGACGCCTCCCAGGACGCAGAACGCTACGCTGGACCTGAGAGCATTCACTGGAAATCCCAATTCCCTCGAAGATCCGATGTGGTTCCTGAGGGCAGGGCAGAAGTGCTGGCTGCGGGCAAACGGTACGAAAAAGGACGGCACTGCCTACTCGTTTATGGTGTATTCGGCCAGGACCATTACGGCGGCAGAGGCAGGCGCAGGGGTGGCAAGCCCAGTGGCGCGTGCCGAATTGGAAAAGGCGAAGGATGGCTCCTCCATGACCTTCACCTTCAGCGTGACGCCAGACGGCAGTTCGAATGAGAGCGACGCAGTGGTATGCCCGTCGCGGGAGTTGATCGTGCGTGTCATCTCGAAAGTTACAGAGACATTCGAGAGTCTTGTTGGAGGTTACTATTCAGTTGGAAGTATCTTGCGTACGCCGCTTATGACGGTGAAGCATTATCAGGCGATCATGGGGGTTCATGCGGCCTCCGGCGGCAATCCGACGATGACGTCGGGACAGGCCATTGCGTTTTCCTGTAGCAACGGCGATGGAGAGCTGCCGCTTCAACGGGTGGATTTCACGCTTAACTCAGGCTATATGCAATTGAGGTTTTCTTATATGCGACATGTCTATTACGGTAGCTTTGAGTTTTATAATGCGTTGGGAAGAAAGCTGGGCGAGCGCGTGTTCTCTGCTGGAGACCCGGTTGATAATTGGGTTGAATTTACGGGCGGCGCTGGTGAATTGATCACAACAGTAGTTGTGCATACTCGGCAGCATTCCTTTACGGATAACTGGGAACTCTACTTCTAATCATTTGTATGAGCGCCTCTGGAGAAGGGGCGCTTCTATTTTCTTCAGGATGATTGCTTTAAATAATGTTCCTGTGTTTTTTCAGGAACATTTTAGTATGCCCAGCAGGGGGGGCGGTGTTTTCGAGGTTGGACTTGCGGAACTACCATTGGTCGATTTTACGCAGCTTTCAAGTAATAACTGTCAATTCTGACAGTAGGCGAGTGCCCTGATCCAAGCGTTAGATAAACAGAGTTCCTGGCCCGCGAGGGCCAGCCCCGATGGTTATCTAACGCTGGACAGGAGTCTTATCGTGGCTAAAAAACCGATCCCTGAAACTACACCTTCCGCGCAAACGGCGAGGGTTGCGTCTCCTCCAACAGCCAACGCCGCCGCTGCGGAGTTGCCCGTTGCAATCATCGAATTCGCCCAGAACAACAGTGTGCTTTATCCCCTGGATGCAGCCCAAGGCACGACCGCGACGCTGACGCTGCCGGCCGGCAGCACCCAGGTCGTTGTGCATTTCGCGATCAAAGACCAGGCTGCCCCGACATTCCCGCCGATCAATGTGGCGAGCCGCGACGTGGCCGAGATTCCGTGGCAATGGATCAGTACCTGCATCGGGCATACGGTGCTGATCTGGTATGAGGCTGTCGTCAGTGGTGTGCGCAAAGAGTCGCTGGTGCTTGAGCTTGAGATCCAGCACATCCGCGAAGAGGATCTGCGTGAGTCTATGCCTGAGTTTGTGCATGCCGAGTTGGAGTGGAGCACGTTGTGGCTGAACATGTTCACCTTCGAGGGCGATGAAACCATCCGGATCAAGGCCTGGCCGATGATCCGGGAAGGGGAGCGCTTGTTTGTGGTGGTCGCCGGTAATCAGCATCAGGTGCCGTTCAGGTTTTATTGGGTGGCCTATGACCACCTTGTGACCGCGGAGGAAGCGCATCCGGGGTTTGTGTTCGAGTTCAGTTTGTCGCGTGGCTGGCTCTCACGCCTGGAAGACTACTCGTCCCTTACCTGCCATTTGGGGGTTATCTGGGACGGCACTGCGCCAGGTGAGCCGGTGTCGGCTGACAACCCGCTACCGGACAATGCCCAGGATTTCCATCAGCGCTCTACGACGCTGCTGCGCGTTGATCCGCAGTTGCATCTGGTTGCGCCGCACCTACGGGAGTCGGTGGAGCTACCTCCCGGTCACTGGCAGGTGAACCCGACCAATACCACCCAGGGCGGCCATGCAATCGTGGTCTACGACGGCATGAGCGAAGGTGATTACGTGTGCGCTTATGCCTCCGGGCCGAATTATGGGCCGGTGTCCCTCGGTTGCCAGGAGGTGAGTCGGGGGGCGGTGAGCCTGTCATTTGACGTGCCTCCCGAGATCATCGCTGCGCTGTTCAACCGGAACTTGACACTGAACTACAGCGTTCAATTCGGTGGTTTTCTGCCCCAGTACTCTCCGGAGCGGGTGATCAAGGTACTGGGGCCTCAACTGACCTCGCCGGATATCGAAGAGGCAACGGCGGGAGAGTTGAACCTCAAGACGTTCACGGGGAATGCCACGGGGCTGGTGCCGATCTGGGAGTACGCCGCCGAGGGGCAATGTTGCTGGATGTGGGTGACCGGCGTGCGTCTGGATGACAGCCCTTACCGGTTCGACATCCTGATGGATGAACCCCTTACGGCGCGCTGGCTCAGAGAGGGGGTTGATGCGCCCATCCTACGGGCAGAACTGAAAAAACTAGCGGACTGCAGTGAGTTCGTCCTGCACTTTGCCGCAAGCTTCGATGCTGCGTGCAATCGGGCGACGGCCCTTGAATTTACACCGAAGTCCTTCACGATCGTCCAAGAGCCCAGTGTGTTGCTGGCGCCCAGCGTCACCGAGGCAGTGGGCAGCGACTTGACCGTCTGGAACGGACGCGACGGTGTACATGTGGCGGTGGATTACGTCGGCAGCCATCCCGGCCAGAGCATCAGTGTGTGCTGGACCCGCCCCAACGGCAGTTGCTGGCCGTTGGCCGCCGAGCCTGGCAGCGCGTCGGGCGCGGTCATCTTTTTCGTGCCGCGCGAAGCGGTGATCGAGAGCATCGGCAAAACGGTGAAGATCAATTACACCGTGACCAGCGCCTGCCAGATGCAGACCTCGGCTGATTTGAACTTGCACGTCAGTGTTCCGGTGCGTCTGCCGACGCCGGTTGTGCCGCAGGCGACGCCTCCCGCCGTTCAAGGCGGTATTTTGGATCTGCGTAGTTTTACTGGGGATGCTGAAATCACCATAGAGCCGTGGTGGTTCATTCTGCAGGGGCAGATTGGTTGGTTGGAATGCGTGGGCACTGCCGAAAATGGCGCGCCCTACACCATCAAAGTGTCCATTGCCGAGCCGATTACTGAGGTGTCCGGTGGATTGACGAAGCTGCTCCCGCGTGCAGAGCTGGAGAAACTGAAGAATAGAACCGATCTGGTCATTGCGTTCAAGGCGACGCCAGATGTGGGTGGCGTTGTGGGTAATGCGATTGCCTTTCCGCAGTTGCGGTTGGCGTTCCATAAGGCATTTTATGACCACACTGACTTTGATCCGAACGGCAAAGGTTGGAATGCTTGGCAAAGAGGGCCGGGTGCCGCAAATATCAAGGATCTGGTGCTTAAAACAGGGGCGGTTCCCGGATCGTCAAATGGGTATTATCTGCAAGACTGGGGTTATACCAACACGACCAATCCTGTCACTCAGCGCGTGAAGTTATACAAAGACTTCACCCAACTGGAGGCGGGACGTGAGTATAAGTTCAGTGTCTGGGTCCGTGAGACAAATGGGGCTCCTGCGCCTCGTTTGGTACTAGTGGCCCAAGGGCTGGAAATTTCTCCAATAACCGAACCCGGCAGAACTTGGCAGTTGCTCGCAGGCGTGTTTACCGCCACTTCAACCAATGCTCTACTCACCTTCGATAATCTTAGGATGGGGATAGATCCAAATAATGACTACGATATAACAGGTATGACTGTCGAAGAAGTTTGATCAAGCGACATTGAAGGGCATCAAGGAAATGGCCTCCTCGAAACGGAGGCCTTTTCCGTAAACCGTCGAGGGGTTACTTCGGCCCGAGAATTTTTATCAACTTATCTGGCGACGGCGCCCCTTGCTGTTGCTGCAAGCCGCCCTTGTCATCGAGGTAGAAAATCGCCGGCGTCGCCGACAACTCCAGCTCATCCATCAACTTCATATTGGCCTCGAGCTTGGCTTCAATCGCCGCCGGGATTTTGTCCAGCGCCTGCAACTTGCTGCCCTTGCCGGCGGCTTCGTGTTCTTGCAGGGCTTTTTGCGGGTCTGGGCTGGCCAGCAGGGCGGCGGATTTGCCTGGGCTGTCTTGGCGGATGATGCCGACCATGATGTGACGCAACTGCACCTTGCCGGCCTTGACCCAGGGCCGCGCCTGTTCCCAGAACATGTTGCAGTACGGGCAGTTGGGGTCGCTGAACAGGTAGACCGTGCGCGGCGCGTTGGTGTCGCCGTCCTGGATCCAGCTGCTTTTTTCCATCTTCGCCCAGACTTCCTTGGCCATCGGCGCGTACACCAATTGTTCCAGGGGCGCGCTGCTCAGGTCATTGCCCTGGGCGTCGTACAGGGTGCCGGCGAGCACGCTTTTGCCGTCGGCGCTCAGGTACAGCGCCATGCCGCGGTTCTGGTACTGCGCGGCGTAGCCGGTGAGGCCGCTGGGGGCGTCGAACTTGCCGAGGATCTTGGCGCCCTTGGCTTCGATCTGTTTGATCGGGGCCGGCCAGTCTTCGGCCTGGGCCAGGGTGGCGGCCATGCTCAGTGATAACAGGGTCAGCAGGTGGCGGAGGCGGGGCATGTCGGTTTCCTTGTAGGGGGCGTGACGGCGGGGGCGGTGTCGAAGGGTTCCATGGCACGGGCCAGGCTGGCCTGGGACAGTTCACCGAGGTGGCTGTTGATCAGGCGTCCATCGGCTTGGTAGAACAGCGTGGTCGGCAAGGCCATGGAGCCCACGGCCTGGCCGAGGCGGCCGCTGGCGTCGAACAAGACGTTGTCCAGGGTCAGGCCTTGGGTTGCCAGGTAAGTGCTGACGCTTTGCATGCTTTCGGCCTGGTTGACGAACAGGAACGTCACGTCGGGGCGTTGGCGTTGGGCGCGTTCCAGTACTGGCATTTCCCTACGGCACGGCGGGCACCACGTGGCCCACAGGTTGATCACCAGCGGGCCGCCCTGGTAATCGCCCAGTTGCACCACCTCGCCGTTGGCGTTGCGCAGGGTGATGTCCGGCAGGCGCGAGCCCTTGTCATACAGGCTCAGCGACAGGCTGGTCATGCCCCAGAACAGCAGGCCGGTGATGACCCCGGCACTCAACGGTTTGCGCAGGGCCGGGCGGCGCCAGCCATACAGCAGCGCGCCGAGGATCAGTGCAATGACGCCGGGCCAGGCGAGAAAGCCGCCGTCGCGCAGGTCGACGATCTGCAGTGGATCGTTGCGGTAGTAACTCCAGTACATCAGCACAAAGCTGACGCGGGCCGTCAACATGCCCAGCAGGAACAGGCTGAACAGCACCGACTCCGGGTTCTCCCCGCCACGCTTGGCCACGCGCCAGCCCACCAGAGTGGCGAGAATCAGCGCGCCGATCAGCAGGATGTGATTCAGGGCGATGGCGAAGGTGCCGATGGTCAGGGTCAGCATCAGCGGGCATCCCGCGTCTGGGTCCAGCGTTGCAGGAACGTATCGGCATCGACTTCGCCGGTAATGCGTCGGGCGCGGCGTTCTTCACCGTCCGGGCCGATCCATACGAAGCTCGGTGGCCCCGGCACTTTGTAGCGTTCGAGCAGTGCGCGGCTGGCGGCGTTGTCGGCGGTGACGTCCAGGCGCAGCAGGCGCACGTCTTTCAAGGCGTCCATTACGTGGGGTTTGCCGAACACCTGTTTTTCCATGATCTTGCATGACACGCACCAGTCGGCGTAGTAATCCACCAGCACCCATTGGCCCTGGGCCTTGGCGCTGTCGAGCTGGCTTTGCAGCACGGCCGGGTCGTTGATCGTCATGAACGCATCGTGGGCACTCGGCGCGCCGCTGATCCGCGAGCCGCTGTAGACCTTCAGCGGTTGCCACACATCGTCGCTGCCACCTGCCGCACCGACCAGCAGCAAGCCGCCCCACAACCCGAGCACCACGGAAACGGCGCCGGACAGCATGGCGACCCGCCCGAAATCCTGGGCCAGGCGCCAGCCGCAATAGGCCATGGCCATGGCCAGCGCACCCCACAGGCCGAGCCACAGGTTTTCCCCGACCACCGGGCGGATCATCAACACGGCGGTGGCCAGGAACAGGAAGCCGAACACGCCCTTGAGCACGTTCATCCAGGTGCCCGGCTTGGGCAGGAAGCGGTTGCCCACGGTCACCAGCAGCAACAGAGGCACGCCAATACCGATGCCCATGGCGAACAGGATCAGCCCGCCGTGCAGGGCGTTGCCGCTCTGGGCGATGTAGAGCAGGGCGCCGGCCAGGGGCGCGGTCATACAGGGGCCGACCAGCAGGCCGGACAGCGCGCCGAGCACTCCGGCGCCGATCAGGCTGCCGCCGCTCTGGTTGCGGCTGACGTTGTCGAGGCGATCGCGCAGGGCCACCGGCAGTTGCAGTTCAAAAAAGCCGAACATCGGCAGGGCCAGGATCACGAACAAGGCCGCGAAGCTGCCGAGTATCCACGGGGTTTGCAGCAGCGCCGCCAGGTTGCTGCCGAGCAGCGCGGCCAGTACGCCCAGCGCGGCATACACCAGCGCCATGCACACCACGTAGCTGCCGGCCAACGCAAAACCGCGACGCGGGTTGGCCCCGCTGCCGACCACCAGGCCGGCGAGGATCGGCAACATCGGCAACGAACACGGGGCAAACGCCAGCAACAGGCCCAGGCCGAAGAACACCAGCAGGCTCCACCCCAGGCTGCGCTGCTGCAGGCCGCTGGCCAGGCTCTGGTCCTGGGCTTGTGCGGTGGCGGCGACGGCCGGGTTGCCGCCCAGGTCCACGGTCATCGACTGTGGCGGGTAACACAGGCCGGCATCGGCACAGCCCTGCCAGCCCAGCTTGACCTGGCCGGTCGTCCCCGCCGGAATCTTCACTTCGAGGCCTTGGCGGTATACTTGCTGTTCGCCGAAGAACTCATCGCTATGGGCTTCACCCTCGGGCAGCGCGGGTTTTTCGGCGAGGCCGTCGAACTTCATGCGTTGTTGGTACAGGTAATAACCATCGGCTATCTGCCAGAACAGCTGGGTTTCGCCGGACTCCAGGCGTTCGGACGTCAAGGTGAAGGCCTTGCCCACCGGGAGGAAGTCGGGTTTGGTCTCGAACGGGTTACCCGGCGCAGCCTGGGCGAATCCCGCGAACAACATCAGCAGTAAGGTAAATAGATGCCGCATGGTCAAGCCTTAGTTCGATGCAAGTGAGGCACACAATGTGTGGCGTTGATTAACCGATGATTAACCGGACGCTATTCTAGAGCGTAGGGATTATCTGATGTTGCGAACTTTGCCGGCATAATGCGCGCTTAATCGATCTGTCTTCTAATCCCCCGCATCTTTCATGAAGGGTTCAGCATGCACGTACTGGTCTGTGAAGACGACGAACTGATCGCCAGCGGCATCGTGGCCGGCCTCGGCGCCCAGGGCTTTACCGTCGAGCGCGTGGCCACCGCCGCCGCCGCGCGGGCGATGCTCAAGGCTGCCGAATTCGACATCATGGTGCTCGACCTCGGGCTGCCCGACGAAGACGGCCTCAAGTTGCTGCAACAACAGCGCAGCCAGGGCCTGGAAATTCCGGTGCTGATCCTCACCGCGCGGGATTCGGTGACCAACCGCGTCGACGGCCTGCAAGCCGGCGCCGATGATTACCTGCTCAAGCCCTTCGACCTGCGCGAACTCGCCGCGCGCCTGCAAACCTTGCTGCGGCGCGTGGCCGGGCGCAGCGTCAACCTGATCGAACACGGCCGCCTCAGTTACGACCCGAGCAGCCGCGAAACCCTGCTGGCCGGGCAGCCCGTGGACCTTTCCCGCCGTGAACAAGCGCTGTTGCAGGCGCTGCTGCACAACAAGGGCCGCGTGCTCTCCAGCGAACAGCTCAAAGACAGCGTCTACGGTTTCAACGACGAACTGGAAAGCAACGCCCTCAACGTGCATATCCACCATCTGCGGCGCAAATTGGGCAACGGCATCGTCGAAACGGTGCGTGGCCTGGGCTACCGCCTGGGGCCGGCGGATGGTGGAGAGAGCGCTTCGTGATGAGCCTGCGCCTGCGCCTGACCTTCAAGCTCGGTGCCGCTTTTGTGTTGATCTGGGCGCTGGCGGCGGCCTGGATGCTCAACGATCTGCGCAACCAGATGATGTTCTCCCTCGACCAGCGCCTGGTCGCGTCGGCGCGTATGGTCGCCGGTTTGATGGAGCAGATGCCGGGCCTGGCGAGCAGCGCCGAGGGCAAGCACTTCAGCGCCGAGCAACTGAACGTGCCGGGCGGCATGGCCTGTCAGGTCAGTTCCTTGCGCGGCGAAGTGTTGGCGCGCAGCCACACCACGCCGGACCAGGGGCTGGAATCCCATCGCAGCGGTTTTCGCGACCAGATCATCGACGGCGCGGCGTGGCGCAGCTTCACCCTGGCCCGTGGCGATCTGTTCATTACCACCGCCGACCGCCAGGTGGAGCGCGAGGCGTTGAACCTGTCGATCCTGCTGGCGGCCTCGGTGCCGGTCGGCGTGGCGTTGTTGGGCTGCCTGTGCCTGCTGTGGCTGGGGATCGGCCAAAGCCTGCAGCCGCTCAATCGCATGCGCGATGCATTGATGCGGCGCAGCGCCGATTCCCTCGAACCGTTGCAGATCCACCCGCTGCCCAGCGAGCTGAAACCGCTGCTCGACACCCAGAACCAGCTGTTGCAGCGCATTGCCAAGACCATCGAGCGCGAACGCCGCCTCACCGGCGACGCCGCCCACGAACTGCGCAGCCCGCTGACTGCGATCAAGACCCACCTGCAAGTGGCGCGCATGACCGACGGCGCGGCCCGCGACCAGTCCCTGGCCCATGCCGAGGAGGGCGCCGACCGCCTGCACCGCACCCTCGAGCAATTGCTGTTGCTGGCACGGGTGGAGGGCAGCCTGTCGTTCGACGACGGCGTGCAGTCGAGTGCCGAGCAAGTCGCACGGCTGGCGATCCAGGATGCCAACGCCGGCGACAACCAGCGCATCGACCTGATCCTGCCGGACGACCTCAGCGATACCCCGCTGGAAATGCCGGTGGGCCTGGCCGTCGCGGCCCTGCGCAACCTGCTGGACAACGCCCTGCGCCACACCCCGGCCGATACCCGGGTGGAGCTGAGTGTGTTGATGGCCGGCGATCAGGTGGTGTTCCGCGTGCGCGACCACGGCAAACAGATCGCCAGCGAAGACCTGCAATACCTGACCCAGCGCTTCTGGCGCAACGGCAACAGCGAGGGCTGCGGCCTGGGCCTGGCGATTGTGCAGGCGATCGTCCAGCGCTGCTCCTGCTTGTTGACGTTCGACAGCCAGCCGGATGGCCTGCGGGTCGATCTGGGCATGCCGCTGCGGCGCTGACCCGCGTTCTTTCGTGTGCCAAATAGTTACCGCCCGCCTGACGTTCAACCCTTCAGGATGGCGGTCATTGTTTTGCGCTTGAACGGGCCGAATGACTCGGCCTGTACCGAAAAGGACGCTTCTTATGTTGGTCATCGATACCAGTTTTCCCGCCAAGGACTTCAACGCACGCAACGGCGAGCCCGTGGCGCAAGTGGTCCTGCATTACACCGCCGCGCCCTTTATGTCATCCCTGCACACCCTGACGCGACACGGCGTCAGCGCGCACTATCTGCTGCCTGATCCGGCCGAGCCCGGCTACCGCGCCGCCGGTTACGACGAGTTGCGCGTGTTCCGCCTGGTGGATGAGAGCCAGCGCGCCTGGCATGCCGGGGCGAGCCACTGGGGTGGGCGGGACAACCTCAACAGCCGCGCGATCGGCATCGAGGTCGTCAACCTGGCGCGGGATGAGGGCGGGGTGTTTACCTTTCCTGCGTACCCTCGGGAGCAGGTGGAGGTATTGATTGAATTGCTGCGCGACATTCTCGCGCGTTACCCGCACATCGGCCCGAGCGACATCCTCGGGCATTCGGATGTGGCGTACTGGCGCAAGAGCGATCCGGGGCCGCGCTTGCCTTGGCGCGGCCTGTTCGAGGCGGGCGTGGGGGCCTGGTTCGATGAAGCAACGCGGGCGATGTATCAGCGCCGCTTTTGTGTCGGGTTACCGCCCGAGGTGGAAGTGGAGCGGGCGTTTCAGCGCTACGGGTATAAACCGGCGCAGAATCGCCAGGCGTTCGAACTGCGGACCCGCGCGTTTCAAATGCACTTTCGGCCCAGGGATTACGGCGGGGCCCTGGATGCTGAGACGTGTGCGATTTTGTATGCGCTGAATGACAAGTATCGGGGCCTTTGACAGCGAGCGCGGCTCAATTGGCGGCGCTTGATCCGTCCGTTAACCGCCACAACACCTAAATCCATTCGACGCTGGTGCGTTTCCACAACAGGCAATCCGCGCGCAGGCCCTTGGGCCAGACGCCAACGGATCGGCAGTTTGGTCACCATCACCCGCGTATCGAGGGATCCAGAGATGTCAGTCGCTACCAGCCAAATCGCAGACGCTCGGGTGCAGGTCAGCCCGGCGCCCGTGGAAACGCTCTACCAGTTCGACGAAAGCCCGCTGCTGGCACGCCAGCGTCAGCAGGAGTCCAACGCCCGCAGCTACCCGCGGCGCATCCCTTTGGCACTCAAGCGCGCCAAGGGCATCTACGTGGAAGACGTGGAAGGCCGCCGTTTCATCGACTGCCTGGCCGGCGCGGGTACCTTGGCGTTGGGGCATAACCACCCGGTGGTGATCGCCGCCATCCAGCAGGTGTTGAGCGACGAACTGCCGTTGCACACCCTCGACCTGACCACCCCGGTCAAGGATCAATTCGTGCAAGACCTGTTCGGCCTGTTGCCGGCCGCGTTGGCGCAGGAGGCGAAAATCCAGTTCTGCGGCCCCACCGGCACTGACGCGGTGGAGGCCGCGTTGAAGCTGGTACGCACCGCCACGGGGCGTAGCACGGTGTTGTCGTTCCAGGGCGGTTATCACGGCATGAGCCAGGGCGCGCTGAGCTTGATGGGCAGCCTGGGGCCGAAGAAACCCTTGGGCGCCTTGCTCGGCAATGGCGTGCAATTCCTGCCGTTCCCCTACGATTACCGCTGCCCGTTCGGCCTGGGCGGCGCGCAAGGCGTGCGGGTCAACCTGCATTATCTGGAAAACCTGCTCAACGACCCGGAAGCCGGGGTGCTGTTGCCGGCGGCGGTGATTGTCGAAGTGGTGCAGGGCGAGGGTGGCGTGATCCCGGCGGACCTCGACTGGCTGCGCGGCCTGCGGCGGATTACCGAGCAGGCGGGTGTGGCGTTGATCGTCGATGAAATCCAGAGCGGTTTCGCGCGCACCGGCAAGATGTTCGCCTTCGAACACGCGGGCATCATTCCGGATGTGGTGGTGATGTCCAAGGCCATCGGCGGCAGCCTGCCGTTGGCGGTGGTGGTGTACCGCGACTGGCTCGACACCTGGTTGCCGGGCGCCCATGCTGGCACCTTCCGTGGCAATCAGATGGCGATGGCGGCAGGGTCGGCGGTGATGCGCTACCTCAAGGAGCACGACCTGGCCGGCCATGCGGCGGCGATGGGCGAGCGCCTGGCGGAGCAGTTGCGCATCCTGCAGCGCGACTTTGCGCAATTGGGCGATATTCGCGGGCGCGGTCTGATGCTCGGCGTGGAACTGGTGGACCCGAACGGCGCGCCGGATATCCAGGGCCACCCGCCGGTCCACCGCCAACTGGCGCCGCTGGTGCAGCGTGAATGCCTCAAGCGCGGCCTGATTCTGGAACTGGGCGGCCGCCATGGCAGCGTGGTGCGCTTCCTGCCGCCGTTGGTGATCAGCGCCGCCCAGATCGACCAGGTCGCCGAGATCTTCGGGCGTGCCCTGGCTGCGGCGGTCGCCAGCCTCTAATTTTTTACCCGCCTGGTACGTTCCTACAGATATCAGCGCTGCGCGTGGTGCGCAGCCGGCCTTTGAGCGATGGAGAACAGCAATGACCTCAGTATTCGACCGCGACGACATCCTGTTTCAGGTAGTGGTCAACCATGAAGAACAGTATTCGATCTGGCCCGACTACAAGGCCGTGCCGGAAGGCTGGCGCACCGTGGGCAAGAGCGGCATGAAGAAGGAGTGCCTGGCCTACATCGAAGAGGTCTGGACCGACATGCGTCCGTTGAGCCTGCGCCAGAAAATGGACGGCACCGCGCTGGCTTGAGCCCGCGACACTGACATCAGCGAAGATCCAATGTGGGGCTCGACCGCTTGCTCCCACATTGACCCTCAGGACTCAGGCGTTCTTGTCTTTCTCCAGCCCGCCCGACGCGCCGGTCACCACTTGCACACTCAGGCGCGGCGTGGCCAGGTCCAGCCCAGCCTCGTCCAGATGACGTTTCAGCGACAGGTTGAACGCCCGCGACACCTCCCATTGCTTGATCGGCGCAGTCTTGAAGCGCGCCCGCAGAATCGCGCTGCCCGACTCGAAACTTTCCACGCCCTGAATCTCCAGCGGTGACCAGATATTGCGGCGTTGCAGCGGGTCGTTGCGCATTTTCTGGCCGACGTCGCGCATCAACTTGATCGCATCGTCGATTTCCATGTTGTAGGGGATCGCTACCCGGAAGATCGCGTAGCCGAACTCACGGGAGTAGTTCTTGATGCTCTTGATCTCGCTGAACGGGATGGTATGCACGATGCCGTCGATGTCGCGCAGGCGCACAGTACGGATGGTCAGGCCCTCGACCGTGCCGAGGTGGCCGCCGACGTCGACGTAGTCGTCGATGGCCAGGGAGTCTTCGATGATGATGAACAGGCCGGTGATCAAGTCCGCCACCAGCGACTGCGCGCCAAAACCGATGGCCAGGCCGATCACACCGGCACCGGCCAGCAGCGGCGTGACGTTCATGCCCATGTTGGCCAGGGCGACGATGGCGGCAATGATGAAGATGGTCACGAACAGCACGTTGCGGATTAGCGGCATCATGGTCTGCGCACGGGCGTTGGCCAGGCCTTTGCGCGAACGGGTGAGGGCGTGATGGATCGCGGTGTCGCTGAGAATCCAGATCAGCCAGGCAAACAGCAGCGTGCCGCCGAGGCCGAACAGCTTGACGCTGATTTCATGGCCGTCGCCTTCGGTGAAGCGGATCAGCGACAGGCCCCAGACCCGTAGCCCCAGCTCGATAAACGTCAGCCACACCAGCAGGTGGGCGAGGGTGTAGACGAAACTCTTCAAGCGCTCGGAGTACAGCGCATGGCGCTTGTGCCCGCGTTGCGGCTTGAGGGCATGGCGGCGTACCAGGCCGTTGATCACCATGCACAGCACCAGCAACACCGTGCAGAGCAGCGACTGGCGCAAGGCGGTGCTGGTGTCGCCGGCGGAGACGAAGGTGGCGAACAGTGAAATGCCGACCAACAGCAGGGCCGGGATGTACCAGAAGGTGCCGATGATTTCGATCGTGTCGCTGAGGGCGCGGCGGGTCAGGCGGCGGGACAGCGGCTGGTTGCGGATCAGGTGCGCAATCGGCCGGCGGAAGCGCAGGATGAACACGCCGGTGGACAACGCGGCCATCACATTGGCGACGGTTGCCGCCGTGTGCGCCAGGTGCTGGCCCAGCGCAGCGACCAGCCTGGGGTCGCCCAGGGCTTCGCCAAAGGCGGCGAAACTGCCGATCCACCACAGCGGCCGGAACGCCTGGCGCCGCAGGATATACAACGCGTGACGGCGATGGGGGCCGTCCAGCACGGAGAATGCGATCACGCAGATCGCCGAGAAACAGGTGCCAACCACCAGCGCATACGCCAGCACCATCGCCAGGGATTTGCCCAGGGACGAGGGCAGCGCGTAACTCAGGTACACGGTGATCACCAGCGCGATCAGCCACGGCCCCAGTTTGCGCAGGGCGAAGCGCAGCAAGTCCCAGGTGCGCGGGTGTTGCGGCAGTTCTTCGGTCAGGCCGAAGCGTTCGCGCACCCGGTGGCTGAGCCAGATCAGCGCGGCGGCCAGCAGGCTCCACACGGCGAGGATCAGGGCAAAACCGAAGATGATCGGCAGCCATTCGCTGGCCGGCAGCATCAAGGCCTTGAGTTCATCCGAGGCCATGTCCACTTCGTCGGACCAGCGTCCCAGTGGGCTGTCGGCGCCGGAAAACTGCTGCTCAAGGCCGGACAGCGTGCTGCCGATCAGCCCGAGCACGCCTTGTTCGGCGGCCGGCTGGGCCTTTTGCGTGGTCTGGCGCAGCTTTTTCAGGTCGTTCAGCAACTGGGTGCGTTGCTGGTCGTTTTCCAGAGTCTTGATCACCTCGTCCAGCGACTGCCCCAGCGGCAGCTCGGCCTGGGGTTGCGGCTTGCTGGTGCCACCCAGCAGCCCGGGCAAACCCACGGCCTGGGCCGGGGCGAGCGGGAGCAGGGTGAGCAGGGCGATCAGCAAACAGCAGGGCAGGGCAAGCAGACGGGAAAGCACGAGGCGGTCAACCTTGAAAACGACGAATTGACCGAGTGTACGAGGCCCCTATGCCCAATGCGAGTGCATTTGTTATTCAGCGAGTTTAGCGAGGATCTTGTAAACCACGGTGCCCAGAATCAACAGCATGCCGATCCACATGCCGAACACGCCGAGGGGCTTGTCACGAAAGTTGAAGCCGACCGCGAGCATGATCATGCCGATCAGGATAGGGATGAGCATGGCGTGGAAGGAGGACATGGTGATCATGAGGCGATGGCCTTCTCAGAGTGGGAATACTGACAAGTCTAGGTGGGATTGCGGGAAATGCAGGTGATATAGATCAGGTCCACGCGAAGCCAAATGTGGGAGGGGGCTTGCTCCTCCCACATGTTTAACTGCATTCGGCCTTTGGATCAGGGCAGATCGCGGCTTGCGTAGAACGCGCCGAGCACTTTCACCAGATGTGCCAGGTCATGGCTGCCGCACAGTTCGCGAATGGAGTGCATGGCGAACGTCGGCAAACCGATGTCGACGGTCCGCACGCCCAGGTGGCTGGCAGTGATCGGGCCGATGGTCGAGCCACAGCCCATGTCGCTGCGCACCACAAAGCTCTGCACCGGGACTTCCTCGGCCATGCACAGGTGGCGGAAGAAACCGGCGGTTTCGCTGTTGGTGGCGTAGCGCTGGTTGCTGTTGACCTTGATCACCGGGCCGGCATTGAGTTTCGGGCCGTGGTTGGCGTCATGCTTGTCGGCATAGTTCGGGTGGACGCCGTGGGCATTGTCGGCCGATACCAGCAGCGATTTCTGAATGGTGCGGACAAATTCATCACCTTCGGGCAGCAGGCGGCGCAGGGTCTGCTCGAGCATCGGGCCATCGGCACCGCAGGCCGAGCAGGAGCCGACTTCTTCGTGGTCGTTGCACACCAGCACGCAGGTTTCATCGGTCTCGCTGGTGAGCAAGGCTTGCAGGCCGGCGTAGCACGACAGCAGGTTGTCCAGGCGGGCGCCGGCGATGAAGTCGCCATTGAGGCCGATCACGGCGGCGCTTTGGGTGTCGTAGAAGCTCAGCTCGTAATCGAGCACCACATCGGCGTTCAGCCCGTGCTCGCGAGCCAACTGCTCGGTGAGCACGGCGCGGAAGTCCACGCGCTCGTCGCCGGCGAACTGCGCGAGGATCGGCGGCAGTTCGGTCTGGGCATTGATCGCCCAGCCCTGGTTGGCTTCACGGTTCAGGTGGATCGCCAGGTTGGGGATGATGGCAATCGGCAGCTTGAAGTCGATCAGCTGGCTTTCGACCTTGCCGTCGCGGCGGAAGGTCACGCGGCCGGCCAGGGACAGGTCGCGGTCGAACCACGGCGCCAGTAACGCGCCGCCGTAGACTTCGACGCCCAGTTGCCAGAAACCCTGGCGTTGCAGCTCGGGTTGCGGCTTGACCCGCAGGCACGGGCTGTCGGTGTGGGCGCCGACCAAGCGGATACCGCCCTGCAGCGGCGAGTGGCGGCCGAGCTTGAAGGCGATGATCGATGAGTCGTTGCGGGTCACGTAATAGCGCCCGTTGGCTTCGGTGGTCCAGGTGTCGCGCTCGTCGAGACGCTGGTAACCGGCCGCTTCGAGGCGTTGGGCCAGGGCCGCAGTGGCATGAAAAGGAGTAGGGGAGGCCTTGAGGAAGTCGATCAGGCCTTGATTCAACGCTTCGCGCATAAATAGCTCCAGACAGCAATGCGCGGAGTTTACCGTTCGATGGCGAGAAGTGCACAGCACAAATGTGGGAGGGGGCTTGCCCCCGATGGCGGAGTGTCAGTCACTGCATTTGTTCACTGACCCACTGCAATCCCCTCCCACATTTGACGGTGTTTACAGCTTTAGAAGGGCGCCGGGCACTCGAAGCGCAGCCGCTCGCCGCTTTGCGGGTGGGTGAAGCTCAGCATGCTCGCGTGCAGGCACAGGCGCGGCCAGGCGGCCAGGGCTTGTTCATGGGCGTACAAGCCGTCGCCGAGCAGCGGGTGGCCGATGGAAAGCATGTGTACCCGCAACTGGTGCGAGCGCCCGGTGATCGGCGTCAGCTCGACGCGGCACCAGTCACCGCAACGCTCCAGCACCTTCCAGAAGGTCAGCGCATGCTTGCCGAACTCGTGGTCGACCACATGGCGTGGCTTGGTCGGCGGATCGTAGCGCAGGGGCAGGTCGATGCTGCCGCTGTCCAGTTCCGGTTGACCCCAGGCCAGGGCGGTGTAGGCCTTTTCGGTTTCGCGGTCATGAAACTGGCGGGACAGTTCGCGGTGGGTGTCGGCGTCCCGCGCGAGCAGGATGATCCCGGAAGTTTCCCAATCCAGGCGATGGACGATTCGGGCCGCTGGGTAGCCGTTTTCCTGCAGACGGGTGATCAGGCAGTCCTTGTTGTCGTCGGCGCGGCCGGGCACCGAGAGCAGCAGAGTCGGCTTGTTCACCACCAGGACGGCGGCGTCCTGGTAGAGGATATGGATGTTGGACAACGGCATTAAACAGCCTCGTAACAAACGCCAACGGCGGCTCGATCACCCGGCTCCCGCAAAGGGATCAAGGTGACGGAGCCGCCGTGGCGACCGCCCTTTCGATCAACGATCGGGCAGGGTGATATTGAGTTCCAGAATCGAGCAGCTGCCGTCGTTTTCCAGGGCGACATGTACGTCGTCGTTACCGATATTGACGTACTTGCGGATCACTTCGACCAGTTCCTTCTGCAAGGCTGGCAGGTAGTCCGGGGTGCTGCGTTGGCCGCGTTCGTGCGCCACGATGATCTGTAGACGCTCTTTCGCTACCGACGCGGTACTTGGCTTTTTGTTGGCGCGAAAGAAGTCGAGAAATTTCATTGTTTAGTTGCCTCCAAAGATACGCTCGAAGAATCCCTTCTTCTTGACATCGAGGAAGCGGTGTTCCACGGTCTTGCCCAGTAAGCGATCAACCGCGTCGCTGTACGCCTGGCCGGCGTCGCTCTGGTCGTCCAGAATCACCGGGACGCCCTGGTTGGAGGCCTTCAGCACCGCCTGGGACTCGGGAATGACACCCAGCAGGGTCACTGCGAGGATCTCTTTGACGTCTTCAACGCCGAGCATCTCGCCATTGCTGACGCGCTCAGGGTTGTAGCGGGTGAGCAGCAGGTGCTCCTTGATCGGGTCTTCGCCTTTTTCGGCGCGCTGGGACTTGCTGGCCAGCAGGCCGAGCATGCGGTCCGAGTCACGTACCGAGGAGACTTCCGGGTTGGTCACCACGATGGCTTCGTCGGCGAAGTACATCGCCAGGTGAGCACCGGTTTCGATACCGGCCGGGGAGTCGCACACCACGTATTCGAAGGTTTCCTTCAGTTCAGCGAGGACTTTGCCTACGCCTTCCTTGGTGAGCGCATCTTTGTCGCGGGTCTGGCTGGCGGCCAGTACGTACAGGTTCTCAAGGCGCTTGTCCTTGATCAGGGCCTGTTGCAGGTTGGCTTCACCGTTGACCACGTTGACGAAGTCGTACACCACGCGGCGTTCGCAGCCCATGATCAGGTCGAGGTTACGCAAACCGACGTCGAAGTCGACGATGACTGTCTTGTGGCCGCGCAGAGCGAGGCCGGTACCGATAGCGGCGCTGGTGGTGGTCTTACCCACACCACCCTTGCCGGATGTAACCACGAGAATCTTGGCCAAGGTGTTTCACCCCTAAGGAAAAAGGACTTTTCAGCCCCCGAAAAACATCTCTTGGAGCTCGCTGCAGGCGGACAGCCTTTGTAGGGAAAAGAGGTGGTTTCCGCGTGGAAACGCCAACTTCAAACTAGTCCTACGCAAGTCTTGCCGGTTTCGCTGTGCTATCAGAGTCTAGAGATGCTTGGAAAATGCGGCAGTATCCGTTAAAGACGGATGATGTTCAACACATCGCCCGACAGGCTGACTTGTACCGCGGCGCCCCACAGCGGATCGCGGCGCAAATCTTCGGAAACCTTGTACTGACCCGCGATCGAAACGAGTTCAGCGGTCAACTGCTGGCAAAAAATACGTGCCTTGGTATCACCCTTGATGCCGGCGAGGGCACGTCCGCGCATGGGGCCGTATACATGGATGTTGCCATCGGCCAGAAGTTCCGCGCCCGGACTGACCGACGAGATCACCACCAGGTCGCCGCCCTGGGCGTAAATCTGCTGCCCGCCGCGCACGGGGGAGGTGATGATCTTGGTCGGCTTGACCGTCGGCTCCGGCGGTTTTTCCGGTTTTTTCTTCACTTCACCGGCCAGCGGATCGAGTGGGCGCTCGCGGGCACCGGACGGTGGCAGTACTGGCAGTTCAATAGCGATGGCGGCGGCAATGTCTTCGATACGGCTGGCACGAATCGCCAGGGTGCGCAGGCCATGGGAGCGGCACACGCGCATCAGGCCCGGCAGGTCGATTGCGCCTTGGCCGGCTGGCAGCTTGTCCAGGGCCAGCACCAGCGGCGCGTTGTTGAAAAAGTTCGGTGCCAGGGCGACCTTGGCGGCGAGCTGGCGGTCCAGGGCGTCGAGGTCATTGCGGGCCAATTCCAGCACGGTAATGGCGAGCATGCTGCCTTTCAGCTGGAACACGGGATCTTGGTCTAGCGGTTCGGTTTGGCTCATGGTCGGCAAAAGCGGCTTGTCACGAAAAGTGTCGAGACTTATAACGAGAACAACCACTGGCCGCAAGCCGAGTCGAACCGTTGTAGAATGCGCGGCCCTTGTCTTTACCGGAATCTGTAATGGATCGCCCGCGTTTTCGAGCTGTATTTTTTCACCCGCGATTTTGGCTGCTATGGCTGGGACTCGGCCTGTTGTGGCTGGTCACTCAATTGCCATACCGCGCGCTGCTGACCATTGGTCGCCTGCTGGGCGCGGGCATGTACCGCGTGGCCGGCGAACGTCGCCGCATCGCCGCGCGCAACCTGGAACTGTGCTTCCCGGAAAAGTCCGCGCAAGAGCGTAAACATTTGCTCAAGGAAAACTTCGCCTCCACCGGCATCGCCTTCTTTGAAATGGCCATGAGTTGGTGGTGGTCGCGCCAGCGCCTGGCGCGGCTGGCCCACGTCGAAGGCCTGGAGCACCTCAAGCAGGCTCAGTTGGACGGCAAGGGCGTGATCCTCATGGCCCTGCATTTCACCACCCTGGAAATCGGCGCGGCCCTGCTCGGGCAAAAACACACGATCGACGGCATGTACCGCGAGCACGGCAACCCGCTGTTCGACTTTATCCAACGCCGTGGCCGCGAGCGCCACAACCTCGACTCCCTGGCCGTGGAGCGTGAAGACGTGCGCGGCATGCTCAAGCTGCTGCGCGCCGGCCGCGCCATCTGGTACGCGCCGGACCAGGACTACGGCGCCAAGCAAAGTATCTTCGTGCCGCTGTTCGGCATCCAGGCCGCCACCGTGACCGCTACCAGCAAGTTCGCCCGCCTGGGCAAGGCGCTGGTGGTGCCGTTTACCCAGGAGCGCCTGGCCGACGGCAGCGGTTATCGCCTGGTGATCCACCCGCCGTTGAGCGATTTCCCCGGCGAAACCGATGAGATCGATTGCCTGCGCATCAACCAGTGGGTCGAGACCTCGGTGCGCGAATGCCCCGAGCAATACCTGTGGACCCATCGCCGCTTCAAGAGCCGGCCGCCGGGTGAGCCCAAGTTGTACGAAAAACGCCGTCGGTAAGACCCGCCTTTCTCTACATGGAGTGACGCAATGCGCCCAGCTGAACCGGTTACAGGCTTGATTCTTTCCGGCGGCGGGGCGCGTGCGGCGTATCAGGTGGGGGTACTGGCGGCGATTGCCGAGTTGCTGCCGCCGGGCGCGGCCAATCCGTTTCCGGTGATCGTCGGCACATCGGCCGGCGCGATCAACGCGGTGAGCCTGGCCAGCGGCGCCATGGACTTCAGCGCGGCGATCGAGCGTCTGACGGCGTTCTGGCAGGGCTTTCGCAGCCACCTGGTGCTGCGCAGCGATTGGCCGGGGGTGATTCACCAGGCCGCTCGTTTCTGTTTCCACAGCCTGCTCGGCCTGGGCGCCCAGGTCCCGGTGGCGCTGCTCAACAGCGCGCCGCTGCGGGACCTGCTGCACGAGATGCTGCACCTGGATGGCATCGACCAGGCCATCCGCGAAAAACACCTGAAGGCGGTGGCGGTCACGGCCTTCGGTTACGAGTCCGGGCAAGCAGTGACCTTTTACCAGGGCGGCGGCACCATCGATGCCTGGCTGCGCCATCGACGTATCGGTGTGCCCAGCCGGCTCACGGTCGAACACCTGTTGGCCAGTTCGGCGATCCCCTTGCTGTTTGCTCCGGTGAAGCTCGACCAGGAGTATTTCGGCGATGGCGCGGTGCGGCAATCGGCCCCCATCAGCCCGGCCTTGCACCTGGGCGCCAGCCGCGTGCTGGTGGTGGGTGTCAGCGGCAACCCGCGCGGCGTCGAGCATGAACACGCCTCGCAGCGCGCCTACACCGGCCAGCAGCCGACCCTGGCGCAGATCGGTGGGCACATGCTCAACAGCACGTTCATTGACAGCCTGGAAAGCGATATCGAGTTGCTGGAGCGCTTGAACCAGTTCAGCCATTTTCAGCCCGCCGACAGCGCGGCCCGGGGCCTGGCGCCGGTGGATGTGCTGGTGATTGCGCCGAGTCAGCCGATCGATGAAATCGCGGCGCGGCATCGGCAGGAATTGCCCGCGGCGTTGCGCCTGTTTCTGCGCGGGCCGGGTGCGACCAAGACCAGCGGGGCGGGGGTGCTCAGTTACTTGCTGTTCGAGGCGGGGTATTGCAGCGAGTTGATCGAGTTGGGGCGCAGTGATGCGCTGGCCAAGCGCGAGGAGATAACCCGGTTTTTGGGGCTGTCCCCTAGCTGAATTTGGGAGCAGGCACGCCAGCTCCCCCATCAGGCCCGCGGTGTGGTCAGAAGTGGTACTTGACCAAAAAGCTCGCGGTATCCTGGTTGGTCTTGAACGCGCCGGAATCTTCGATCCCATACTTGTTCTTCCAGTAGTCGTATTCAAAACCGACGTACAGCTGTTTCTCGCCCCAGTTCAACGCCTTGCCCAGGTCATATTTGACTTGTGGGTTGAAGTGCAGGTTGGCGTGATAAGTGCCACGGGCGTTCTTGTCGTTGTCGACCACCCAATCCATATAGCCGTCGATCAGGATGTTGGAGTTGCCCACGGGAAGGGTGTACGACCACACCGGGGTGATCTGCCACACACCGTCGCCCGGGCGATTGCCTTCGGTCTGGCGCTGGTAGAAGTTCAACTGGAAGTAGTCGAAACCAGGGATGTTCAGGTCGAAGCCCGGGCCCAGCAGGTACGATTCGTTATCGCCTTCGCCGAACTCATAAGTGAATGCCAGCAATACATCTTTGATCGGTCCGAAGGACAAGTCCTTGTCGAAAATCTTGCCGAACGATAGACGCGGGCTGAACTCGCCGTAGTAAGTACTGGGGCCGACGTTGCCGTCTTCCTTGCCGTTGTAAAAGATGCGGTCGAGGAAAAAGAAGTTGTCGCCGTACTTCCACGCATCGGCGTGTTCAAACGTGACGGTCTGTTGGATCTGCGGGTTGACGGTGAAGTTTTTGCCCCACAGGTACGTCAGGCTGTTGTTCTGCCACTGCAACAAGTCGCCGGCAACGGCTTGGCCGCCCGCCAGCAGGGTTGCCGCCAGCATCAGGCCTTTGAACATAGGTTTCATTCGGTTGCTCCCGAGTTAAAGTTTTATGGTTTTTCTTCTAAGCAGGCGCTCTGGTGTGGCGCCTTTTGGTTCGCTGAAAAAAATCGTCTGTTCGGTCAGCTTTAATGCTTTTAGCAAGAGCTGCGCCAAGGTGTAAAAAAAGCCAAAAAAATCCCCGTCGGCTGCAGCGGCTGCAGTCGAATTCAGAGGGCTTTTGCGCACTTGGGCCGCCGCCCGCAGGCCGGGATAAGTTGGCCTTGCAGTCAGCTTTTACATTCGCTGTTTTTTTTTCAGTCGATTCGAGCGGGCGCGGAGAATACTGGCTCCAAAGCCTTGGCTCAAGTGCGCTGTTAGAGCGCGCGTGGGGCGAGAATGGGGCACGGCTTGTGGCCGTCCCCAGGTCAAAGGTGTACATGTGGGCGTTCCCTGTTCGTTATTGTTTTTGTTGTGACGAAGGAATCAATGAGTGTGGGCGACGGCGGGTCGTTCAGAACCGCCCACATTGGGATCTGTGTGAGTCAGTCAGTTCGTGCGGGCGCCCTGGTTGATCCAGGTGCCGATCAGATCGCGTTCCTGCTGGGTCATCTGGGTGATGTTGCCCAACGGCATGATCTGGCTCGCCACGGCCTGCGCCTGAATGCGCGCGGCCTGTTGCTGGATCTGCGTCGGCGTGTCGAACATCACCCCCGCCGGTGCGGTGCTGAACAGCGGGCTGGTGGGCTTGGCCGAATGGCACACGGCGCAGCGTGCCTGGATCACCCCATGCACCTTGTCGAAGTCGACCGTCGCCTGGGCCGGCACGGGTGCCGCAGCGGGGGCGGCCGGTGCGACGGGTTTCTCGCCGCCGCCCAATGCGGTCTCCGGCAACGGCTGGTACTCGATGGCCGCCGGTGCCTTGGCCACTTCGGCGATCGGCTTGGGCCCGGTGACATACGCCAGGCAAATCATCGCCAACGCGCCCACCGGCAAGGTCCAGGCATATTTCTGGCTGTTGTGCCGGGTGTTGAAATAATGCCGCACCAACACCGCCGCCACCGCGATCCCCGCCAGGATCAGCCAGTTGTAGTGGCTGCCGTAGGTGCTCGGGAAGTGGTTGCTGATCATGATGAACAGCACCGGCAAGGTGAAGTAGTTGTTGTGCCGTGAACGCAGCAAGCCCTTGGCCGGCAGGGCCGGGTCCGGCGTGCGCTGCTCCGCGATCGCCGCCACCAGCGCGCGTTGTGCCGGCATGATGATGCGGAACACGTTGCCCACCATGATGGTGCCGATGATCGCCCCCACATGCAGGTACGCGCCCCGGCCGCTGAACACTGTGCTGAAGCCGTATGCCGCCGCGATCAACAGCACGAACAGGATCAAGCCGAGCAGCGCCGGGCGTTTGCCCAGGGCCGAGTCGCAGAGAAAGGAGTAGATGAACCAGCCGGCGAACAGTGAGCCGATGCCCAGCAACACGCCTTCGGTGCCGCTCAGGCTGCTGCCGGGGGCGAGCAGGTACAGCGTCGGGTTGAGGTAGAACACCACGCACAGCAGCGCGACGCCCGACATCCAGGTGAAATAGGCTTCCCATTTGAACCAGTGCAGGTTGTCCGGCATGGTCGGCGGGGCCAGTTTGTATTTTTCCAGGTGGTAGATACCGCCACCGTGGATCGCCCACAAGTCACCGGACAGGCCGTCCTTGGGGTTGACGCGGTTGAGGTTGTTTTCCAGCCAGACGAAGTAAAACGACGCGCCGATCCAGGCCACGCCAGTGATCATATGAACCCAGCGCACGCTGAGGTTCAGCCATTCCAACAGATGTGCTTCCACAGTCTTTACCTCTCGCCTGTCACCCTTGTTGTCGGGTGATCCGGCCTTCTCTTATTGGTGGGGGGCGAGGATCAACCGCTCATCCTCTTTGAAAAAATGCTCATCGCAGTTATTGCCTGTGCCACTGCGATCAACCACCAGGAAGTCATCCCGCTTTTCGATCGTCAGCACCGGGTGGTGCCAGACGCCGCGATGGTAATTAATGCCCTGCCTGCCGTTGGTGACGAAGGCGCGGACCAAGCCTGATACAGGTGCATCGCCAAGTGGCGCGACCACGATCAGAAAGGGGTTGCCGAGCAGCGGAATGAAGGCTTGGCTGCCCAGCGGGTGTCGCTCCAGCATGCACACGGTCAGCGGCATTTCCAGCGCGTCGGCGCGGAAGATGCTGATGATGGCGTGGTCTTGCGGCTGGGCGGTTTCCACCGTTGCCAGCTTGTGAAAACGCATGGTCGACCCGTTGTTGATCATGAAGTGCTCGCTGCCGTCGGTTTCGATCACGTCTCCGAAGGGGGCGAAGGCTTCTTTGGTCAGGGGTTCGATCATCAGTGTGCGCATGGCTGGCTTCTTAATCTGTTGGGTTATTGATGGACCGTTGTAGGAGCAAGCTTGCTCGCGAAGGTCGTCAACGATAACGCGTGCATCCTGAATGAACGCGGTGTCCTTGAGTTTTTCGCGAGCAAGCTCGCTCCTACAGGTTCAGCATGACTTGGCGACCTTGCCCAGGACGCGCAGGCGACTCACACCGCCATCCGGGAACACGTTCAGGCGGATGTGGGTGATCGGCCCCAGCGCCTTGATCTGCTCGGCGAAGGTGTGTTCGGCGTGCATTTCCAGCTTCTGCGCCGGCAGCAGTTCGCGCCAGAACAGCGATTGGGTTTCGATCTGGCTGTCGGTGCCGCCTTTCACGAACGCGGCCTGGATCGAGCAGGTGTCCGGGTAGTTGCCCTTGAAGTGCAGGGTGTCGACGATGACTTTCTCGATCTCGCCCGCATGCCCGAGCGCGACGATCACCCAGTCATTGCCTGGCGTGCGACGCCGCGCGGTTTCCCAGCCGTCACCCATGTTGACGCCACGGCCGGGGTTGAGGAGGTTGCCCATGCGGCCGAAGTGTTCGTCGGAACAGGCCAGGGCTCGACCGCCGTTCAACGCCGCCGCCAGGTCGACCTGTTCGTTGTCGCCCACTGCGGACCAGTCGCGGAACGGCACACCGTACACGCGCAGACGGGCCACGCCGCCATCCGGGTAGATGTTGAAGCGCAGGTGGCTGAAGGCCTGGTCGTGGTTGATCGCGTGGTAATGGTGGCTGTTGCCTTGCAGCTCGACGGCCGACAGCACTTCCACCCACTGGGTGCTGTCATCCGGCTCGCCCGAGGCGAGGAAGCAGGCTTCCAGGGAGGCCGACGGCGGGAAGTTGCCGGTGAAGAATGAAGTGTCGATGTCCACGCCCTTGATCGAACCGGGTGCGCCCAGGCGGATCACCGCGCTGTCGTAGCCTTCGAAGCGCTTGCGGCGCGACTCCCAGCCGTCCATCCACTTGCCGTTGTCATCGAAAACGCCCTCCTTCCACACCGCCGGGGTCGGCTGGAACAGGCGGTTGGCGTCGGCGAACCAGTCATCGGTCACCGAGATGATTTTGGTGCCGAGGCGGGCGTCGGCCAGGTTGACGAACTTTTCGAAAGGTACGGGTTGCGCTTTCATTCTTCTTGTCTGCCTTGGATAGAGTGGCTGGGGATGGTCGTTTAGAGGGTCAGTAAGCGGAACAACGCGATCTTGTTGATCTCGTCCAGCGCGCACTTGAACTCGGTGTCGACCGGGTGGTGGATGCGCGTTTCGAACGCTTTGATGATCTGATGCCGGTTGCTGCCTTTTACCGCCATGATGAAGGGAAACTTGAACTTGGCCTTGTAGGCCTCATTCAGCTCGGTGAAGCGTGAGAACTCTTCGGCCGTGCATTGGTGAATACCGGCGCCGGCTTGTTCATGAGTGCTGGCTTCGGTCAGTTGGCCCTGGACGGCTGCACGGCCTGCCAGGTCCGGGTGAGCGTTGATCAGCGCCAGTTGCGTGGCGTGATCGGCGCTGAGCAGGATATCGCGCATGCGCTGGTGCAGGGTTTCGATCTCGTCGAGCGAAGCGTCCTGCCCCAGGTCGAAGGCCTTTTCGGCCACCCATGGCGAATGTTCGTAGATGTCGGCAAAGGCGCTGATGAATGCATCGCGGCTCAAGGTCGACGGTTTGACGGTCTGGAACCTGGTCATTGTGCTGCACCCTTATAAGGGTGAGTGGCGTGCCAGTGGCGGGCAATGTCGACCCGGCGGGTGAACCACACCTGTTCATGGCCCTTGGCGTATTCGATAAAGCGCTTCAACGCCGCGAGGCGCGCCGGGCGGCCGATCAGGCGGCAGTGCAGGCCGATGGAAAGCATCTTCGGCGCGTCGGCGCCTTCGGCGTAGAGCACGTCGAAAGCGTCTTTGAGGTACTCGAAAAAGTCATCGCCCTTGTTGAAGCCTTGCACCTGGGTGAAGCGCATGTCGTTGGTGTCCAGGGTGTAAGGGATCACCAGGTGCGGCTTGCCGGTGGGGTTGTTGGGTTCCCAGTAGGGCAGGTCGTCGTCGTAGGTGTCGCAGTCGTAGAGGAAGCCGCCTTCCTCCATCACCAGGCGCCGCGTATTCGGACCGGTGCGGCCGGTGTACCAGCCCAGCGGGCGTTCGCCGGTCAGTTCGGTGAGGATGCGGATGGCTTCGAGCATATGCTCGCGCTCCTGGGCCTCGTCCATGTACTGGTAGTCGATCCAGCGGTAGCCGTGGCTGCAGATTTCATGGCCGGCGGCGACCATCGCGCGGATCACGTCCGGGTGGCGCTGGGCGGCCATGGCCACGGCGAAGACGGTCAGCGGGATATCGAATGCTTTAAACAATTTGAGGATGCGCCACACGCCGGCACGGCTGCCGTATTCGTACAGCGACTCCATGCTCATGTTGCGCTCGCCTTGCAGCGGCTGGGCCGAGACCATTTCGGAAAGGAAGGCTTCGGACTCTTTGTCACCGTGCAAGATATTGCGCTCGCCGCCTTCTTCGTAGTTGAGTACAAAAGACAACGCAATGCGTGCCTTGCCCGGCCAGTGGGGGTGAGGAGGGTTACTGCCGTAACCGATCAGGTCGCGTGGGTAGTCAGCGCTCACTGCAGTCTTCCTTCTTGTGCGTGGTAGCGGTGGGTGTGGCGGCCGGGCAGTGAAAAGACTGAGTGGCGTCACAGCGATGAGTGATTGTATACAACTTATTCGCCACTTTGTAAGCCCGGATTTCTGCATTTTTTCCGCAACGCTCACCTTCAAGGGTGTAGCAAGAAACTTGCCTGACTGGTCAGCTAATGGACAAAAGGTCGTTTAAAAGCAAGGATGACTCATGAATCGGCCGGTCGCGCCAGGCCAGTGGAAGGATCGCAAGGTTTGTGATTTTTATTGTGTACAATTTTTTTGAAAAGTGTCTTAATCGTCCCGCACCAGCTTTTTCGCTGCCCTGAAAAAGTGCGGCACTCATTTCTACTGACCTCGGGAGGCGCGTACACGCCATGGGACGTTTGACCACACACGTTTTGGACGCCGCTCACGGCTGTCCCGGCAGCAGCATCACGGTTGAGCTGTACCGCGTCGACGGCGCGCAACTGGAACTGGTCGCCACTGCCGTCACCAACAGCGACGGCCGCTGCGACGCACCGTTGCTGCAAGGCGACGCCTACCGCAGCGGTGTGTACCAACTGCAATTCAGCGCCGGCGACTATTACCGGGCGCGTGGCGTGCAATTGCCGGAGCCGGCGTTCCTCGACGTGGTGGTGCTGCGCTTCGGCATCAGCGCCGAACAGGAGCACTACCATGTGCCGCTGTTGATTTCGCCTTATAGCTATTCCACCTATCGCGGTAGCTGAGCATCATCCCCTCGACGCTCTTCGTTGGTTTTTTTGCCCGCCCACACTGCGGGCTTTTTTATGCCGCTTGCGCATGCAACTATCTAGCGCCTTTTGCCCTGCGGCGCTGCCTAGGCTGGGTGTTTTCCTCATGCAGAAGAAAACCCCATGACCTCGTCCCCCGATCACGCGAGTGCTTCACCCGACACCGTTAATGCCGACGACCCGGACCTTGCCGCCCAAGTACAAACGCAGGCGATTCGCGAGCAACTGATACAGCGGATCAACGCCTACACGCACCCCAGTCGCCTGATCAATCGAATTGCGCTTGCCGACGCGCGTTGCGTCGCCACGACACGCGCGCTGGCGCGGCTGATAGGCCGTTCGCCGAAAGTCTTGACGGTCATCCGCGCCGAGCTGCGCAAAGCCTTCGAAATGGAACCGGACCACCTCTTGTTCAGCGAGCCCAAGCCGCCCGCCGCGCCGCGCAAAGTCGAGAGCCTGACCGAGCGGGCGCTGGCGTTGCTGGTCCTGCCGACGGTGATGATCAACGTCAATCAATTCACCGCCCTGAGTGTCAAAGACGCGCCGGAGCGGCGCTTGCCGTATACGCCGCTGGAAGCCCTGCGCCGCGTCGTCGCGCTGCAGCTGTTCGAGCGGCTCGCCCATGCGGTGAGCGCCTACTGGGACTGCCTGGCGCAGGGCACCTGGCTCACACGCCGGGAACGCTGGGTCGAGTTGCACACGGAGCTGTTTGCGGACCGGGCCTTTTTGGCGTGGCAACTGGACGAGCTATCGCGTGCGGGATTCGCCATGGTTCAGGCCCTGATCGATGCGCCCAGCGCCGAGGCGCGCCGACGTGCGGGCGGGGCTTGGGCTACGCTGCGCGTCGGCCAGTTGCTGTGGCCGGGGGCATCGGCGGTCGCGATCCCAGGGGCACTGCATCTGTATCGCGAGGGCGACCCCAGCGATGCGCCGCACGTGGTTTACCTGCCGGGTGGGGGCCGCAACTTCTACGAGTACCCGTCCTTCGCCGCCCTGCAGGACGGCCTGCTGGCGCTGGACCGGTCGCGGTTTCACGCGCTCTGGCAGTGCCTGCCGTTAAGTCGGCGCGATAACGTGTACCGCCCCGCTGCCTTGTCTGCGACGAGCGCCTTTATGCGCGGCCTGCCGCTGATGGCCGATGCGCTGGCGCTGGGTGCCGAGGCCTTGCTGAGTGGGCAATGGAGCAACGAGTTGGCGTGTGCGGCGAAGATGAATGACGGCTACGTGTTTTCCGAAGGGCGGCCTCGACTGCCGGATGCCGCACCGTTTCTGGCCGCGGTCGAAGGGGCGAGGCAGCAATGGGTCGGCGGCGCTCGGCTTGGCGTGATCGGCGCGCAATTACTCAAGTGGGACCGGCAACGCCGAGGCGCAGAAATCATCTTCGCCAGCACGGCCTCCGGACTGGCCCTGCACACGGCGCAGCGTCAGGTCGCACGCTACGAAGATGCGCTGCTCGCGCTGCTGGTCCCGGCTGATCCCAGCGCGGATACCCTGGCGTACCGGGTCATTGCGTCGCTGATGAGCCAAATTGACGTGCATATCCAAGCGTTGAATACGTTGATGCAAGATGCCGGGCAACGGCTGCTTGAGTTGGCTTTTTGGGCTGAACGTCCGGGGGGAGCGGGCACGCCCAGGCGCGTGTCGTTGTTTATGCAGGCCCAAACCGCGGCCCTGCGTTGCGAGGTGGAGTTGCAACACCGCCTCAAGCTGATCAGTACGGCGCATCGCGACCTGATGATCGAGGTGGTCGACCAACCGTTGGCCAGCCGTCGCCCGGGTAGTCTTGCCCAAGTGCTGTCGATCGCGGTGGGCAGCGCGCCGGACGCTTTCTACCCGCTCCATAACGTGTGGGTGGTGACCACGGCTGCGGCGCCAGAGCGCTCGTCGCGCCAACTGCCGGTGGTGCTTTACGCTTTCGGCGTGGAGGGTGGGATCAAGGCGTTTGCCGGGCTGGACGCGTTGACCCGCAGCCTCAAGGCAAGCCTGAACAGCCCAGACGACTCGGTGTTGTGGCGCTGCGTCGAGCACGATAAACGCGCCGACCTGCGCGCCCATGCCGCCGCGCAAACACTCGGTGTGCGCTACGTTGAAATCAACGGCAAGCCCGCGCTGGCTGCGCTCAAGAATCTGCTGGGGAGCTACGACCGCTTACACCGCAGCAGCGAGGACATCACGCGGGTGTTCAGCGAAGTGACGGATGCCGACCTGAGCCGCGCGCTGCTGATGGTCGATCTGGACGCGCAGTTGAAGATCCCGCCCAATAATGCCCTGAGCCAGGCGCTGGCCAATATTGAGCTGCTGCGCACGGCGGCGTCTGAGGCGAAAACCCTGCCCGCCTGGCTCGCGCACGCACCACGGGCCCAGCGTCAACACTTCAAGCGCTTGCTGCGCTTGTACCTGGGCAACGCGTTGGCCTTCAAAAGCCGGCTGGAGCAATGCCTGCCTGATCTGAACACCTTTGCCCGGCGCACCTTGATCGCCCGTTTGCGCGAGGACGGTTTTTTTCCGCAGTTGGATATCGACCAAGCGTTGATTGAGATGCCCGATGATGTCCACGGCGCTTTCTGTGGCTGGACCAGTGGCTGCGCCGTGGGCGATCGCCGCATCGTGCTGACCCCGACCGCGACGCGCACCTCCTTCAGCCTGCTGCAACTGGCGCTGCATAACCTGGACCCGCTGGCACCCTGGACGCAGTGGCGATTCGATCACGCGCGTTATCTGCAACCCGAATGGAAACAGCGCCTCAATGCCGCTTACTTGATCGACCTGGTGTCTTCGCTGGACATCGGTGGCCGCTACGATGCCCTGATCCACCAAGTTTATTATCCCCGTCGTGAAACCGACCGTGTGCTCAGCAACGGACGTATCCCTGGGTTATTGAATCGCGCCTTGCAAGCGGGCGCTGCATATCACCTGTTCGATGCGGTGCAACGGGGGCTGACGGCAACGGCACAAAGCCTGTTCAAGACGGCGATGGCGGCACGCACGCCGCAGGACCTGTCGAGCAGTCAGCCCGCGCTGCAACTGTATGTGGTCCATCTGGTCGGCCACACCCTGCAGCATGATCGCTATGTCGCAGGGATCGTCGCGGTACATGACCCGCGTACCGACCTGTGCGTGGTTTACTGGCCCGATGCGCCGCCGGCCCTGGTCCTGACCGAGTACGGCAGCTTGCAACAGGCCCATGCTGCATTGAACCGCATCGGTGCGTTAGCGGATAACGTCAAGACACTGGCGCGGCAGGTCGCGCCGGGCTGGGCATTCGAGGCGCTCCCCCAGCCACCGGAGGGTGTTGATGCGCGCGCCCAGGCCGCCAAAACGCTGAAAGCCATACCGGCGTTTTTCATGATGAAGGGCATCTGGCGGGGGATCGACTTCGTGCGCTCATTCGGCATCAAGCACCTGGAACCTGCGGTGGTGCTCGAGGAGATCGAAGCCCAGACCCTTGAACAGATCGCCAGTGCTCCGCAGGACTGGCTCGCGCTTGTGGCCGTGCCCCACTGCAACGCCCAGGCATTGCTTTACCACGCCAGCGTGCAGGAGCTGCAACGCCGCACTCAAGCGGCCAGTCATTCCGGCAAGGCGTTGGAGCACTATCGGAACCAGCGCCTGAATGAGCAGGGCGATACCCGCGCACGGGCGCTGGTGGGGTTTTTTTCGCCGTTGTACGGGACGTTCAATGACTTCCATGAGCTGCTGCTGGTGTCACGGCGTTATCACCGTTTCGGCGACCCCCGGGACGCGGTCGATGTGGGTTTCATGAGCGCCTTTATGGTGATCGACGTGTTGCTGAACTTTGTCCCCGGCCCCAGGAAAGTCGGACGTGTCGGCGCAGGTGTCGCGCGGCCGGCGCTGAGGGCCGTGCTGGGGCGGCTACATCGTTTACGGATGGCGACGGATGTCGGGGTTTCCCGCGTGGCAACGCCGCCCGTGACTCGGCTCAAGGCCTTGGATCGCTTCAAAATCAACGGCGTGCCTGAGGGCGCCGTTGCGCTGAAAGGGCCGGACACGGCAGGCGTGCAGGTGAAACACGGTGAGCTCTTTGTGGCGGACGACACCCACACTTACCCCCTTTACCGACGTGGAGACGAACCGGCGTTTCGCCTGAAGAACCCGCAGGCACCGGGGCAGGACGAACTGATTTTGCACATCCACCAGTCCAAGGAATGGTTACTCGGCGCGGATGCACCGCAACCGGTCGCGGGCACCAGTTCCGGGGTGCTCAACCCATGGCGTCCACCCGTGACGCCGCCACCGGACTGGCGCCCACCGACGGTGCGCGCCGCTACGGAAAGCCGCATTTATCGCTCGTCTGCGCCGAACACCGAGTGGTTCGCCTGGCGCGCGCGCGTGCCCACGGGCCAAGTGCCTGGCTCCTCGGCGTTCGGCACGTTTCATGTGCATATGGACCCGCCGGGGTTTCCCTACGATGTCATCTATATCGGCGCCCAGTACGACCGCCCGACGGCATCGGGGGTGGGTTATTACCGGGTGCTGGCGCCGGGGGACAGTGCGCCCTGGAGCGGCCTTGCATTCATTACCAAGGATGAACCGCTGGTATCACTGGCCCGGGCGGACCTTGAGCGTTGGACAGACACTGCGCTGGAGGAACAGCCCATCCCGGTATCACGCACCCAGGCGGGTGAGTGGCGGCTGCATGCGCCGTTGTTCGACACGCCGTTGGAACGGTCTGTCGCCACGGCGTTCCCGAACCTTACTACTCATAGCCGCAGCATGGCCGTCGCCCGGCTGGTCGAACTGGCCGATACTTCTCGCTCGGCGACGGCCAGCCACCTGCTCAATGTGCGTGCAGCGCTGGACAATTGGTTGACCCCCACCGCCAGCCGGCTGGGCCAGACCGATGATTTGTTGAGAATGCTGCGGCCCACCGAAAGCAGCGGCCGATCGATCTATATCGGCTTCGACGGCAAGGCGCCGGGCTTCACTCGCGTCGACTTCAATGTCGCCGGCCTGGACCCGACCCTGCGCACCGGCGGCCGCGCGCGTGCGCCGCAGCGGGAGATTGCACAGCGCGCAGCCGTCAAGCGCGTGCTCGAACAACAGGGCTTCGACGTGCAGGAACTGCAGGTCATGCGCGGCAAAAAGCCCAGCCATGAATTGCTCGTGACACATTCGCGCTGCGGTTCAAACAAACTGTACTACGTGTCGTTGCATTGGCTTGGGCGCGGCTCTGTACCGTTGGAAAACCGCCTGACAGACCATTGGTTCAATGCCGCGATCATCAGACACCCGACCTCGCTGGCGTTGGCTGCGGTCAAGAGTGCGCTGCGGGAAAACCGTCTGGTTCGGATCGCCGCCGGCATTCAGTGGCAGTCGACGGGGTCGGTCCGCCCCAGCGTGTATTTTGTCAAAGTGACCCCGCTCTGACGTTGAGCAGCGAGACCGCGCCAGCCGCCCCGAACAGCCCGGCACTGGTGCGGTTGAACCAGCTCTGGCCGTTGCCGCTGCGCAGATAGCGTGCCGCGCCGTGGGCGCCAAGGCCGTAGGCGAGCTTGCACAACAGGTCGAGCACGGACCAGGTGGCGATCATCAGCAGCAGTTGCGGCAGAAACGGCTGCTGGCTGCTGAGGAATTGCGGCAGGAAGGCGGCGAAGAACAGGATGTCCTTGGGGTTGCTGGCGCCCAGTACAAACGCACGGCCAAACAAGGCGCGAAAACGCGGCGTGGCGACGGCCAGGGGCACCACCGCGCCGTGGGCCGGTTGGCGCGATTGCTGCCAGCTCTGCCAGGCGAGGTAAAACAGGTAGAGCGCGCCGACTATCTTCAAGGCGCTGAACAATTGTTCCGACGCGAGCAACAGCGCACCCAGGCCGAGTGCCGAGGCACTCAACAGGCAGATCGAGGCGAACACGCCGCCGAGGAACGCCGGGTACGAACGGCGCAGGCCGTAGTTCAAGCTGTTGCTGATCATCAGCAACGACAGGGGGCCGGGGATCAGGATCACCACCAGCGCGGCGCCGCTGAACAGCAGCCAGGTTTCCAGGTTCATTCACAGTGCTCCTTTCATGCAAAAGCCTCACCCAACGGTGAGGCGGTTTCTTCGGGGGGTGCCGACCTAGAGGAAGATGAATTTCGCGATAAAGATCGCGCACAGCACCCACAGGCTGACGGAAATTTCGCGGTACTTGCCGCTGCCGGCCTTGAGCGCCACGTAAGTGATAAAGCCCAGGGCGATCCCGTCGGCGACCGAGAAGGTCAGCGGCATCATGATCGCGGTGACGATCGCCGGAATGCTGTCGGTAGCGTCGTCCCAATTGATATGGGCCATGCTCGCCATCATCAGCATCGCCACATAAATCAGCGCGCCGGCGGTGGCATACGCAGGAATCATGCCCGCCAGCGGCGCGAAAAACATCGCCGCCACAAACAGCACGCCCACGGTCACGGCGGTCAGCCCGGTACGGCCGCCGGCGGCGACACCGGCGGCACTTTCCACGTAGCTGGTCACCGGCGGCACGCCGACCATGGCGCCGAACACGCTGGAGGCGCTGTCGGCCTTCAACGCGCGGGACAGGTTGTGGATCTTGCCGTCGGGGTTGACCAGCCCGGCCCGTTGCGCGACGCCCATCAGGGTGCCGGCGGTGTCGAACATGTGTACAAACAGAAAGGCGAACACCACGCTGATCATGCTCACATTGAATACACCCATCACGTCCATGGCTAACCAGGTCGGTGCCAGGCTCGGCGGGGTAGAGAGGATGCCGTTGTAGTGCACCAGCCCGAGGCCCCAGCCGGCGAGGGTCACGGCGATGATGCTGATGAGGATCGCGCCGAACACCCGGTGGTAGCTGAGGATGGCAATCAGTAGAAAGCAGATGGCCGCCAGCAACGGTGCCGGCTCGTGCAGCGAACCGAGCTTGATCAGGGTGGCCGGGCTGTCGACGATGATGCCGGCGGTTTTCAGGCCGATCACCCCGAGGAACAAGCCGACACCGGCGCCCATCGCATGGCGCAGGCTCACCGGAATGCTGTTGAGCAGCCATTCGCGGATGCGCGACAGCGTCAGCACCATGAACAACACGCCGGAGATAAACACCGCGCCGAGGGCCGTCTCCCAGGTGTAGCCCATGGTCCCGACCACGGTGTAGGTGAAGAACGCGTTCAAGCCCATGCCCGGCGCCAGGCCCACCGGCCAGTTGGCATACAGGCCCATCAACAGGCACCCCAGCGCGGCAGCGATGCACGTGGCGACAAAGGCGGCGCCGTGATCGATACCGGCATCGGCCATGATGTTCGGGTTGACGAAGATGATGTAGGCCATGGTGATAAACGTCGTGAGGCCGGCGATCAACTCGGTCTTCACTGTGGTGCCATGCACGCGCAGTTTGAACAGGCGTTCGAGCCAGCCGCTGTCGGCGGCGGAGAGGTTCGGCGCGGCGAGGTCCAGCGGGGCTTCGGATTTGCGGCTATCCACAGCAAGTACTCCTCAAGCATTTTATTGTTATGGTCAGCGCGCAGGCGCTGTGAGGTACTGGCGGGTTTGTTGACTTATAGGTCAGAAACTCGCACGAAGCGAATTATGCTTTTGTATACAAAAAAAGCAAATAATGTTTTCGATTGTCTGCGCAAAAAAGGATGAAAGGCTAATTCACCGCACTCAACGCCTGATTGACCGCCAGCCAGCCGTTCACCGCGGCTTCCCCCGCTTCATTGAAGGCGCGCTGCAACAACTTCACCTGTTCGCGGCGCAAGGACTGCTCGAAACGCAGGCCTTCGGCGCTCAATTCCAGCAGGCGTTTGCGCTTGTCGGTCTCCGACGCGACGCTCTGCACCAGGTGCATTTCCTGTAATTGGCGCAGCGGCATGTTCAGCGCCTGCTTGCTCACGCCGAGCAATTCCAGCAGTTCCTTCACGCTCAGGCCGGGGTAGCGCGCGATAAAAAATACGATGCGCTGATGCACCCGGCTCAGGCCCCGGCGCTCCAGCATTTCGTCGGCCTTGGCGGTGAACGCCTGGTAGCCGAAGAAGAACGCTTCCATGGCGGTTTGCTGGCTGGTCTGGTTTTTAAGGTCAAGCATATTGACGTATCCACACAAGTCGTCGTAATTTCGGTCAACCAGTTTGACGTATTTCCCACAGGCTTTGCTACCGGTGACCCTATGGCCTTCTCAGAACGTGTTACGCGCCTCAAAAGCTCCTTGATCCGTGAAATCCTCGCGGCGGCCCAGCGCCCGGAAATGATGTCGTTCGCCGGTGGGCTGCCGGCCGAAGCGATGTTGCCCGCGTTGAACTGGGACGACATGCCGGTGAACATCGGCCAATATGGCATGAGCGAAGGCGAGCCGCAGCTGCGTGAATTGCTCGCCGCCGAGGCGCGTGCATTGGGTGTGCCGTGCCAGGCCAGCCAGGTGCTGGTGGTCAGCGGTTCCCAGCAGACCCTGGACCTGGCGGCCAAGCTGTATATCGACAAGGGCACGAACATCCTCCTGGAAGGCCCGACCTACCTGGCGGCCTTGCAGATTTTCCAACTGTTCGGCGCCGAGTGCCTCACCGTACAACTGGAAGCCGACGGCCCGGACCTCGCCGCGTTGCGCTCACGTCTCGAACGCTACCGCCCAGCGTTCATCTACCTGATCCCGACGTTCCAGAACCCGTCGGCCGTGCGTTACAGCGAGGCCAAGCGCGAAGCCGTCGCGGCGCTGCTCGATGAGTTCGACGTGACCCTGATCGAAGACGAACCGTACCGCGAACTGACCTTCGACGGCGGCAGTGCGCAGCCCATCGCCGGCCGCCTGAAAAAGGCCAGTTGGATCTACACCGGCACCGTGTCGAAAACCTTGTTGCCCGGCCTGCGCGTCGGTTACCTGATCGCCAGCCCCGACCTGTTCCCGCACTTGCTCAAGCTCAAGCAGTCGGCCGACCTGCACACCAACCGCGTCGGCCAGTGGCAGGCGATGCAGTGGCTCGGCAGCGAGAAATATCAACAGCATCTGGTCGAGCTGCGCGGTTTCTATCGCGCGCGCCGGGATGCTTTTCAGGCGGCGCTCGAGTGGCATTTCGGCGAATTGGCCGACTGGCAAGTGCCCCAGGGCGGATTATTCTTCTGGTTGACCTTGAAACAGCCGCTCGACACCCGCACCTTGTTGGCACCTGCGCTCGATCAGAACGTCGCGTTCATGCCCGGTGAACCGTTCTTTTCCGAGCCGGACCAGCACCTTGGCTCGCTGCGGCTCAATTTCAGCCATATCGACCCGTCCCGTCTGGACGAAGGTCTCAAGCGCCTGGCCGCAGTGGTCCGTCAAGCACAGCACGCGCGAGCGGCATAAGGGGAGCCCCATGTACAAGGTTTATGGCGATTACAAGTCGGGCAACTGCTACAAGGTCAAATTGATGCTCAACCTGTTGGGCATCCCGTATCAATGGGTGGATGTCGACATCCTCAAGGGCGACACCCAGACCGCCGAATTCCTGGCCAAGAACCCCAACGGCAAGATCCCGGTGCTGGAGCTCGAAGACGGCACCTGCCTGTGGGAATCCAATGCGATCCTCAACTTCCTCGCCGATGGCAGCGAGTTTCTGCCGACCGAACCGCGCTTGCGTACCCAAGTGTTGCAGTGGCAGTTCTTCGAGCAGTACAGCCATGAGCCGTACATTGCGGTGGCGCGCTTTATCCAACTGTACTTGGGGATGCCCGAGGATCGCCTCGACGAATACAAAACCACCCACAAGGGCGGTTACAAGGCGTTGAAGGTCATGGAGCGCCAACTGCAAAGCACGCCGTACCTGGTGGGCGAGCAGTATTCGATTGCGGATATTGCGCTGTATGCCTACACCCATGTGGCGCATGAGGGCGGTTTTGACTTGACGCCTTACCCGGCGCTGCAGGCATGGCTGAAGCGTGTGGCCAGCCATCCCAGACATGTGGCGATGCTCGACTGACTCACTCGGTCAATTGTGGGAGCGGGCAAGCCCCTCCCACATTTAGCTCAGTGGTGAGTCGGATAATTTGTCATGCAGCAAGTCGAAACAGCGCTGCGCCGCCGGGCTCAGCGCCATCGCGCTGCGACTGATCAACCCGATCTCGCGGTTCACGCCGGGATGATCGATGCTGATGCGCTTCAACCCCTCCAGGCTGTCCGCCGCCGACTCCGGCAGCACACTGATCCCCAAGCCCTGACGCACCAGCGCCAACACCGTCGACATGTAGTTGGCCTCCATGCCCGCGTTCATTGTCAGGCGTGTCTCGTCAAATAACGCCTCGACGTGTTCGCGCACACTGCTGTCGCGCCCGGTCAGGATGATCGGCTGATCCGCCAGTTGCCTCAGGGTCAGCGCCGGATAGCGGGCGAGGGGATGATCCAGCGGTACGAACGCGCACAGCCGATCATTCAATACCGGCACGAACGCCAGCCCGTGGTTCAGCCGTGCGCGCACGCCGATGCCGAAGTCCACCTCGCCCGAGCGCACCTGGACATGAATGCGATGGGCCACCAGGTCATGCAGGCGCACTTCGATCCCGCCGAAGCGTTCGCGAAACAGGCGCAGCGCGGGCGGCAGGGCGCCGGCGCACACCGAGGGCAGGGCGGCGATGGTCACCACGCCACGACGTAACGCCGCGAGGTCGCGGGAGCCGGTGACGATGTTGTCCAGGTCCAGCAGCAGCTTTTCCATCGGCCCGCGCGCTTCCTGGCCGGCGGCCGTGATGCTGACATGCCGCGGGCTGCGGTCGAGCAGGGCGACGCCGAGCCAGTCCTCGAGTTGCTGAACCTGCACGGTGAGCGCGGACGGCGACAGGTGCAGTGCGTTGGCTGCCTTGGTAAAGCTGCCGGTGCGCGCGACAGCGAGGAAGGCTTGGATGTGTTGGATAGAGTTCTTCATTTTGTTTTTCCGAACACTAGCGAGTGAATATTCCAATTTACAAAGACTAACGCGTTTCCAATACTCCAGGGAAAACAATAACCGGCCACCAAGGCCGCTCTGGAGTAACCCATGCTCGCTACCCTGGGTGTCATTACCATCCTTTGCTTGCTCGCTGCCGTCATGAGCAAACGCCTCTCGCCCCTGGTGGCGCTGATCGCCTTGCCGATCATCGCTGCGCTGCTCGGCGGGTTCGGCCTGCAAACCAGTGCCTTCATCATTACCGGGATCAAGAACGTTGCCCCGGTGGTGGGCATGTTTGTGTTCGCGATTCTGTTTTTCGGGATCATGACCGATGCCGGCATGCTTGACCCGATCATTGATCGCATCCTGCGCACGGTAGGGACGCGTCCTACACGAATTGTCGTTGGCACCGCGACCCTCGCCTTGCTGGTCCACCTGGACGGTTCCGGCGCGGTGACGTTTCTGGTGACGGTGCCGGCGATGCTGCCGCTGTATACGCGGCTGGGCATCGACAAACGCATCCTCGCCTGCGTCTGCGCGATGGCTGCCGGGGTCAACTTCCTGCCGTGGACCGGCCCGGTGCTGCGCTCGTCGGCGGCGTTGCATGTGCCGGTGGCGGATCTGTTCCAGCCGCTGATCCCGGTGCAGATCGTCGGCCTGATCTTTGTCTTCGCCTGCGCCTGGTGGCTCGGCCATCGTGAAGAAAAACGCCTTGGCCTGGGCGCCGGTTCGACGGTGGATGCCGTGCCGCAACGGGTGCTCAGCGACGACGACATCAAGCTGCGACGCCCGCGGCTGTTCTGGGTCAACCTGATGCTCACCGTGCTGGTGATGGTGGTGATGATCGCCGGCTGGGTCGACCCGGTGGTGATGTTCATGCTCGGCACCGTGGTCGCGCTGTGCATCAACTACCCAAATGTCGACGCCCAGCGCGCACGCATCGACGCCCATGCCAAGACCGCCCTGACCATGGCCAGTATCCTGCTCGCCGCCGGCGTGTTCACCGGCATCATGCAAGGCACCGGCATGCTCAAGGCGATTGCCGAAGTGGCGGTGGCGCAGATTCCGGCCGGCCACGGCAAGTTGATCCCAGCAGTGGTGGGCTTTATTTCCATGCCGCTGAGCATGTTGTTCGACCCCGATTCCTACTATTTCGGGGTGATGCCGGTGATCGCCGAAGTCGGCAAGGCCCTGGGCGTCGACCCGCTGCAAGTGGCCCAGGCGTCGCTGCTGGGCGTACACACCACCGGTTTCCCGGTCAGCCCGCTGACCCCCGCGACCTTCCTGTTGGTAGGGCTGTGCAAGATCGAGCTGGCCGATCACCAGCGCTTCACCATTCCGTTTCTGTTCGCCGCGTCGGTGTTGATGACCCTGACCGCGTTGCTCCTGGGAGTATTTTGAGATGAAAACCTTGCGCATCGGTTCCGGCGCCGGCTATTCCGGCGACCGCATCGAACCTGCCGTGGAACTGGCCGAACAGGGCGACCTCGATTACCTGGTCTTCGAATGCCTGGCCGAACGCACCATCGCCTTGGCGCAACAGGCACGCATCAGCGATCCGCAGGGTGGGTATGACCCGTTGCTGAGTGAGCGCATGCGCCGGGTGCTGCCCTTTGTCGGTGAGCAGGCAGGTCGCCGGCGCTTGCGCGTGATCACCAATATGGGCGCGGCCAACCCGGTGTCGGCGGCCGTTGAAGTGCGGCGCATTGCCAATGAGCTGGGCCTGAGCCTCAAGGTCGTGGCGGTGGTGGGCGATGATGTGCTCGACGTGTTGCGCCCCGAGCAGGTGTTGGATAACGGCCAGACCCTTGGCTCGCTGGGTGCGCGGCTGATTTCCGCGAACGCCTACCTGGGCGTCGACGGCATTCTGCAGGCGTTGCGCGCCGAGGCTGATGTAGTGATCACCGGGCGCGTGGCCGACCCGTCGCTATTTCTGGCGCCGCAGATGTTTGCGTTCGGCTGGGCGACTGACGATTGGTTGCGCCTGGGGCGTGGCACGCTGGTCGGGCATTTGCTCGAATGCGCGGGGCAGGTCAGCGGCGGCTATTTCGCCGATCCCGGGTTCAAGGACGTAGACGACCTGGCCCGCCTCGGCTTCCCCCTGGCCGAGATCGATGCCGAGGGCAACGCCGTGATCACCAAAGTGAGCGGGTCCGGCGGGCGCGTCAGCCGCGCTACGTGTACTGAACAATTGATCTACGAAGTACACGACCCGGCGGCCTATCTGACGCCGGACGTGACGGCCGACTTTTCCCAGGTGAGTTTTGTCGAGGAAAGCGTCGACCGGGTACGCGCCCAGGGTGCTGCGGGACGGGCGCGGCCGGACCGGTTGAAAGTCAGCGTGGGTTACCTGGACGGTTGGATCGGCGAGGGGCAGATGTCCTACGGCGGGCCGGGAGCCGTCGCACGCGCCGAACTGGCGCGAGAGGTGGTGCTCAAGCGCCTGGAACTGATGGGGGTGAAGATGCAGGACGTGCGCGCCGAGTTGATCGGTATGGACTCGCTGCACGGCCCGCGCAGCCGCGTGGAGCCGTGGGAAGTGCGCCTGCGCGTCGCTGCGCGCTGTGAGGAACGCAGCGAAGCGGTGCGGGTCGGCAATGAAGTGGAAACCCTCTACACCAACGGCCCGTCCGGCGGCGGCGGTGCCAGCAAAAGCGTGCGCCAGGTGGTGGCGGTGGCCTCGTTGTTGTTGCCGCGTGACGCCGTCAACCCGAGGATCGAAGCATGAAGCTGCATACCCTGGCCCATTCCCGCACCGGGGATAAGGGCGACACCTCGAACATTTCGATCATTGCCTATCGCCCTGAGGATTATCCGCTGCTCTGCGAACAGCTCACGGCCGCGCGCGTGACGGCGTTCTTCGCCGGGCTGTTGGAGCCGGGGGCGGCGCCGGTGCGACGCTATGAATTGCCCAACGTGCAGGCGCTGAACTTCGTGTTGCCGGGGATCTTGCGCGGCGGCGTGACCCGTTCGCTGGCGCTGGACGCCCATGGCAAGTGCCTGGGCTCCGCATTACTGGACATGGAAATCCCCCCTCTGTAGGCGCGAGCCAGCTCGCGAAAATCGTCAACGATAACGAGGGGAACCTGACACCCAGCGGCGTCCTCAGGTTTTTCGCGAGCAAGCTCGCTCCTACAGAGGAGAGGGCGTTTGTCAGGCGGCGGCGAAGCGCTTGTCCAGGTAATCGATGATCACCTTGGAGTCATACATCCAGGTGGTCTGGCCATTCTCTTCGATGCGCAGGCACGGCACTTTGATCTTGCCGCCTTGCTCCAGCAGGGTCTGGCGATCCTGTTCGTTGTTCTTCGCATCCTTCAACGCTACCGGCACATTCAGGCGATGCAGGGTGCGACGGGTCTTCACGCAGAACGGGCAGGCGTGGAACTGATACAGGGTCAGTTCCTTGGCGGCCGCGTTGACCTGCGCTTGCTGCTCGGCGGGGCGCTGCTTTTTGCGTGGACGGGTAATGTAGTCGCCCGCGATGATGACGTGGCCGAGGCCCACTCGAAGTGCTTTGACGAACATGGCTGAAACCTCTTGCCCAGAACAGAGGGCCGCATCTTACTTGATTTGTGGGGGCGAAAAAAAACCGGCGATGAACGCCGGCTTTTTCCTACCCGACCGGTTATTTGATCAGGCTGAGGAATTCGCTGCGGGTCGCCGCGTTTTCGCGGAACTCACCCAGCATCACCGAGGTGATCATCGACGAATTCTGTTTCTCCACACCGCGCATCATCATGCACATGTGCTTGGCTTCGATCACCACGGCCACGCCCAGGGCGCCGGTCACTTGCATCACGGCATCGGCGATCTGGCGGCTGAGGTTTTCCTGGATCTGCAGGCGGCGCGCATACATGTCGACAATCCGCGCGACCTTCGACAGGCCCAGCACTTTGCCGCTCGGGATATACGCGACGTGGGCCTTGCCGATAAACGGCAGCAGGTGGTGTTCGCACAACGAGTACAACTCGATGTCCTTGACCAGCACCATTTCGCTGTTGTCGGAGCTGAACAAGGCACCGTTGGTGACTTCTTCCAGTGTCTGTTCATAGCCGCGGCAAAGGTACTGCATCGCCTTGGCGGCACGCTTTGGCGTGTCGAGCAGGCCCTCGCGGGTAACGTCCTCGCCGAGTTGGCCGAGGATCGCGGTGTAATTCTGTTCCAGGGACATGAAACTACCTGTGGGATTTTCGCAAAGCGCAAGGGTACGGTGGCCGACCCATCGCTGCAAGCCTGACGATGGCACGGGTTACTCGTCGCGCCCTTCCAGCATGGTGCGCTTGAGCATCACATACACCGCGCCGGCGCCACCGTGGCGGGGCTGGCAGGAGGTAAAGCCGAGTACTTGGGCATGCTGGCGCAGCCAGGTGTTGACGTGGCTCTTGATCATCGGCCGCTTGCCGTCCAGGCGCACGGCCTTGCCGTGGGTGACGCGCACGCAGCGGATCTCAAACCGGGTGGCTTCGGCGAGGAAGGCCCAGAGGGTTTCCCGGGCTTTTTCCACGCTCATGCCGTGCAGGTCGAGGCTGCCTTCGAAGGGGATCTGGCCGGTCTTGAGCTTGCGTATCTGGCTTTCCTGCACGCCGTCGCGGGCCCACATCAGCTCGTCTTCGGGGCCGACGTCAATCACGAACTGGTCCGACAGACCGTCCACGGTGGTGGCGTCAGTGCGTACAGTCGCGGCCTGGCGCAGCTTGGCGATCTGCGCTCGGTCACTCTTGGGTTTGCCGGTGTCGGCGCGGTCGTGCTTGATCGGCTTGACGCCGCGCAGCTCGTTTTTGAACAGGGAAAAATCGTCGTCTTGCATGTCAGCCTCCGCGAGGGGCGGGCAGTTTACCTAAATCGCGGCGGCCGGGGCGCAGGAAACGCTATCCAAGCGCCATCAGTCGTGCTTTTTCATCAGGTGCGAGGCGATGTTCAGCGACAACGGCTGGCGCATCCGCCGCCGGCTGCGGCGCCATAACCACACGCCGAACCACAGCACCAGCAGGCCGCCCACCAACAGCATCGCCGAGCCACCGGGGCTGGCATTCAGTTCGCCCAGCGCCGGGGAATGCCCCGACAAGCCCGCGCCACCGGCGACCGCCAGCAGCACACCTATGATCGCCAGCAGCGCGGCAATGCCGGCTACCAGGCGCAGACGCCAGTTGCTCGGGTCCTTGGGGCGCAAGCGACGAGCATCAAAACCATCGGATATCTTCATTCCGACCTTTCCTCCAGGGTATCGGCCCTTCGACCGGAAGATACACAGGTTGTTCCGGCGCCAGAGGTAATTGCAGCAAATGACAGGCATTTGCAGATGAGCGGGGCCTCGAATCGGCCGCACCGCTCATTTCGGGGCAATCAGATCAGGTCTTTGGTCAAGGCGAGGGTGGCGAAGTTGTCGGCCATGATGGCCATTTCGGTTTGTTGCACATGCTCGGCACTCAGGACGCCGCCCTTGTAAGGCAGGTCGCGGGTGGCGCAGGCGTCTTCCACCAGGGTGCAGCGAAAGCCCAGGTTCTTGGCGGCGCGCACGGTGGTGCTGACGCTGGAGTGGCTCATGAAGCCGCAGACGATCAGGTCCAGGGAACCGAGGTCCTGCAGGTGTTTTTCCAGGCCGGTGCCGTGGAACGCGCTGGGCAGCAGTTTACCGATGATGGTTTCGTTGCCCATTGGCTCCAGGCCGGGAATGAATTCGCCGCGCTCGCCTTGTGGGTCAAACAGGCCGCCGACGGTGCCCAGGTGGCGCACATGCACGATCGGGCGACCGGCGTTGCGCGCCGCAGCGACCAGTTGCTTGATATTGCCCACCGCCGCATCCATGCCCGCGAGGGCGAGTGGACCGCTGAGGTACTCCTTCTGGGCGTCGATGATCACGAGGGTCGCATGGCTGAGATTGGCCGCTGCATAACCTCGACCGCTGATTTGAAACATCGTCTTTGGAACGGACATTCTGGGGGCTCCTGTGAGGGGGGCTTTTGCGCCATTGTCCACTGGCTGAGCGGTTCTGTGAATCGCTTCCATCGTAAGCTACGCCGTTGCTGGCGTGCAGCCGTGTCAAGCGGTGCGGTTGTTTGACGCAATGATGGCAAATTGGATGAAATCCGACATACGGTTGAGGCTCTTCGCACGTCGTCGCTACAGACGAAGGCTGTTAGAATCGCCAGTCGTTTTTTCCAGGAGTCTGCCCCCGTGATCACTTCCCGCCTGCGCACCTTGCGCGACCATATCCGTTGGGCTGTCAGCCGTTTCCATGGGGAAGAGCTGTTTTTCGGGCACGGTACCGACAACGCCTGGGACGACGCCCGGCAATTGGTGCTCGGCGCCTTGCATCTGCCCTGGGAAATTGCCGACAGCTACCTGGATTGCAACCTGGAAGAAGAGGAAGTTTCCCACTTGCAACGGCTGCTGCACCGTCGCATTCATGAGCGGGTGCCGACAGCCTACTTGATTGGCGAAGCCTGGTTCTGTGGCATGTCGTTTATCGTCGACGAGCGCGTGCTGATCCCGCGTTCACCGATCAGCGAACTCATCGAAAGCCGCTTCGAACCCTGGCTGGCCCAGCCGCCGGCACGCATTCTCGACCTGTGTACCGGCTCCGGTTGCATCGGCATCGCCTGTGCCTACGAGTTCCAGGACGCCGAAGTGGTGTTGGGTGACGTGTCGTTCGAAGCGTTGGAAGTGGCCAATCAGAACATCGAGCGCCATGGCGTCGACGAGCGTGTGTATACCGTACAGGGCGACGGTTTTGACGGGCTGCCGGGCCAGCGTTTCGACTTGATCGTGTCGAACCCGCCGTATGTGGACGCCGAAGACTTCGCCGACATGCCGGACGAGTACCAGCACGAACCGGAACTGGGCCTGGCCTGCGGCGACGATGGCTTGAACCTGGTCCGGCGGATGCTCGCCGAAGCGGCGGACCACCTGACCGAGAAGGGCTTGTTGATCGTCGAAGTGGGTAACAGCCAGGTGCATGTCGAGGCGCTGTACCCGGAAGTCGACTTCGCCTGGCTGGAGTTCCAGCGCGGCGGGCACGGTGTGTTCATGCTCACGGCCGAGCAGTGCCGCAACCATCAGGCGGTATTCGCCGCCCGGGTTTAACCGACCGCTCTGACGTGTGGGAGGGGGCTTGCCCCCGATGAGGGCGTGTCAGTCACTGAATGCATTGACTGATGCACCGCTATCGGGAGCAAGCCCGCTCCCACATCACCGATGGGTGGCAATCCAGATCAACAACCCCGCCTGAAACACGGTAAACGCCACCAGACAGGTGATGGTGAAGCGTAGCCCGCTGTCCTCACGCTTGAACTTGGTGACCTTTTCCTCTTCCTTGCGCAGCTTCACTTCCTGCTCCGTCAGGTTCTGCTCGGCCTGTTGCAGCATTTGCGCGGCTTCGAGGATTTCCACGAACTGCACTTTCTCGGTGTTCCAGCTATCGAGCACGTCGCTGACCTTGCCGGGCTGCACGTTGCCCTTCAGATGCTGCACGTCGGCGTAGGCCACATCAAAGCCCTGGATACGCAGGAAGTGATCGCGGCGCAGGCGTGTGGCTTCGTTGAGGGCGTCCTTGTTGGCCAGGTCCACCCCGTCGACGCGGTAGTGCGACCACTTCTTCTTCGCCCACGCGGCGCCCTGGGCCACTAGGAAGCGGCCGATGCCACGGTTGGCCGGTTCGATTTCCAGGCTGTTGCCCGGGCCGAAATGCACACGGTGTTTAGCGTGATCGACCCAGATATCCAGGTGATTCTGCTCGCGGCGCACCCGTTGGCCCGGCAACTGGATGACCATGCGCAACAGGCTGTGATGGTGGTCGTGGCGTTCGACATAGCCAAATTGCACAAACCGCAAGGGGCGTACCCCGGTGGAGCGGTCGGTGGGTAGGGGTGCCAGGCGCAGCATTTTGAAATGTTCGGCCTGTACGTCCGCCCACGGCAGGGGCGCCGCGTCGACGACCTCGGTGTGTTCCGCCGGGGTGTCGGCGGTAGGTTCTGGTGTTGCTTCGGTGTTAGTCATGCGGCGCGATCCTGTCCTAGCCCAGCCAGTCGACAGGCTTTTTGCTGTCGACTTTCGGCTTATCGGCCGTTTTTCCCAGTACTGGAGGCAATTAGTCGGTTAACGGGGCTGAAGTCCGTCGATAAAGCCAACCAGGCGGGTTTCCAGCTCGGCGGCGAGGGGCAATCGCGGGTCGTTGTAGGACGCCAACTGTTGCTTCACCTCCTTGGGCACGATACGCATCACATGGTTCATGCCTTCGATCACCGTCAGCTCGGCATCGGGCTTGGCGTCCTTCAATTGCCGCGCATCGCCCACACCCACCTGGATATCGTTGGTGCCCTGGATGATCAGCGCGGGCATGCGCAGTCTGGCAAAGGCGGCCGACGGGTCGGCGCGAAACAGGCTGATCAGATACGGTTGCACGCTGGGTCGGAAAATCCCTTCAAGCGGGCCAGGCACATCGGTATCCACTTGGCCGGCCTTGAGGTGATCGAGGATTTCATTGCTGCGCAACTGCAGGGCCGGGGGCAGGTGACCGGCCAGTTGCTGGCGGATCACCTGGTCGACCGGGCGGGCGCTGCCCGACAGGGAAATCACCCCGGCCGGGTCGAGTTGCGGTGCCGCCAGGGCGGCCACCAGCGCGCCTTCGCTATGGCCCAGCACGATCAGCGGGCCCATGCGCTTGTCGGCCTTGAGCAGCTTGCCCCAGGCCACGGCGTCGGCCACGTAGGCGTCGAGGGTCAGGTCGCGTTCGTCGGGCGTGGCGGCCAGGCTGGCCGCCACGCCGCGCTTGTCATAGCGCACGCTGGCGATGTTATGCCGGGCCAGCACCCACGCCAGGCGCTTGAGACTGTCGTTGCGCGCGCCGTCGGCACTGTTGCCGTTGCGGTCGGTCGGGCCGGAGCCGGCAATGATCAGCACCACCGGCACCGGTTTGTCGGACTGCGGTAGCAACAGCGAGCCGAACAGCTCGCCGCTGCCGGTGTCGAGGCTGATGGGCCGTTGCAACACCACGGGGGACGCGGCATACGCTACGGCAGTGAACAGGGTGAGGGTAAACAGCAAAACTCGAAGCATCATTGCGCCATTATTCAGGAGGTGCCGGTTCGACCAACGTCTACCGGTAAGGTTTCGAGGATGAACTAGTCGGTTGGCCCGCGTATACTGGTGCGCTTGGTTATCACCGCTGAGTGATTACAACTGATTTCACGGAGCGCCCTGCATGTCCGGCAATACCTTCGGCAAGCTGTTCACTGTCACCACCGCGGGCGAAAGCCATGGCCCGGCGTTGGTCGCCATTGTCGACGGCTGCCCGCCCGGCCTCGAGCTGTCCCTGGAAGACCTGCAGCGTGACCTCGACCGCCGCAAGCCCGGCACCAGCCGCCACACCACCCAGCGCCAGGAACCCGATGAAGTCGAGATCCTCTCCGGTGTGTTCGAAGGCCGCACCACCGGCTGCGCCATCGGCCTGTTGATCCGCAACACCGACCAGAAGTCCAAGGACTACTCGGCGATCAAGGACCTGTTCCGCCCGGCCCACGCCGACTACACCTACCACCACAAATACGGCGAACGCGACTACCGTGGCGGCGGCCGCAGTTCGGCCCGCGAAACCGCGATGCGCGTGGCTGCCGGTGCCATCGCCAAGAAATACCTGGCGACCCAGGGCATCGTCGTCCGTGGCTACATGAGCCAACTGGGCCCGATCGAAATCCCGTTCAAGACCTGGGACAGCGTCGACGACAACGCCTTTTTCAGCCCGGACCCGGACAAAGTGCCGGAGCTGGAAGCCTATATGGACCAGTTGCGCCGCGACCAGGATTCGGTCGGGGCGAAAATCACCGTGGTCGCCGAGGGCGTGAAACCGGGTCTTGGCGAGCCGATCTTCGACCGTCTGGACGCTGAGCTGGCCCACGCGCTGATGAGCATCAACGCCGTCAAAGGCGTGGAAATCGGCGCCGGGTTCGCTTGCGTGTCCCAGCGCGGCACCGAGCACCGCGACGAACTGACCCCGCAGGGTTTCCTCAGCAACAATGCAGGCGGCATCCTCGGCGGTATTTCCTCCGGCCAGCCGATCGTTGCGCACCTGGCGCTCAAGGCCACGTCGAGCATCACCACCCCGGGCCGTTCGATCGATGTACACGGCAACCCGGTGGACGTGATCACCAAGGGCCGTCACGACCCGTGCGTCGGCATCCGCGCCACGCCGATCGCCGAAGCGATGATGGCGATCGTGTTGATGGACCACCTGCTGCGCAACCGTGGGCAAAACGCCGATGTGCGCGTGAGTACTCCGGTACTGGGCCAGCTGTGACGGTGTGTGGCGCGCGAGCTTGCTCGCGCCTTGCCGCAAAGCGGCCCTTTGCATGACTCCAGCACTTCCGTACTGGCGACTCTCCAGCTTCTACCTCTTCTACTTCGCCCTGCTGGGGGCCACGGCGCCGTTCCTGGCGCTGTACTTCGATCACCTGGGGTTCTCCAGCGCGCGTATCGGCGAGCTGGTGGCCATCCCCATGCTGATGCGCTGCGTGGCCCCCAATCTGTGGGGCTGGCTGGGCGACTATACCGGCCGGCGCCTGGCCATCGTGCGTGTGGGCGCACTGTGTACGCTGGTGAGTTTTGCGTTGATTTTCGTCAGCAAGACCTATGCCTGGCTGGCCCTGGTCATGGCCCTGCATGCGTTTTTCTGGCATGCGGTGCTGCCGCAGTTTGAAGTGATCACCCTGGCCCATCTGCATAAGCAGACTTCGCGCTATAGCCAGATCCGCCTGTGGGGCTCCATCGGCTTCATCCTCACGGTGGTGATCATGGGCCGCCTGTTCGACTGGCTGAGCCTGGATATCTACCCGGTGGTGGTCGTGGTGATCATGGCCGGGATCATCGGTGCCAGCCTGTGGGTGCCGAATGCGCAGCCGGCGAACCACGGCCCCCGCCTGGCCGGCGAGGGTTTCCTCAAGCAGTTGCGCAGCCCCGGCGTCCTGGCGTTTTACGCCTGCGTGGCGTTGATGCAAATGAGCCATGGCCCGTATTACACCTTTCTCACCCTGCACCTGGAACACTTGGGCTACAGCCGTGGCGTGATCGGCATGCTGTGGGCCCTCGGGGTGGTGGCGGAAGTGTTGATGTTCCTGGGCATGAGCCGCATCCTCACGCGTTTCTCGGTGCGCCGGGTGCTGCTGGCGAGTTTCCTGTTGGCGGCGCTGCGCTGGTTGTTGCTGGGCGCGTTCGCGGAATTTTTCTGGGTGCTGCTGCTGGCGCAGGTGATGCACGCGGCTACCTTCGGCAGTTTTCATGCGGCGGCGATTGCCTTTGTGCAGCGCAGCTTCGGCGCCCGCCAGCAAGGTCAGGGCCAGGCGTTATACGCGGCCTTGGCCGGCACCGGCGGCGCGCTTGGCGCGCTGTACGCCGGTTACAGCTGGAACCTGTTGGGGCCGGCCCTGACCTTCAGTATCGCCAGCATCGCGGCCCTGGCCGCCGCCCTTATCATCGGCTTTCGATTGCACGAGCAGAACCAAGGAACCGTCCTATGAGTTATGTAGCCGTTTACCACGTCGCCACACCGGACACACCGAACAAAGTCCTGACCCACTTCGACGATATCGCGTCGACCCTGGCCGAGCATGGCGTGCGATTCGAGCGCTGGCAGCCCGCCGTTATTGAAAAAGGCGCAGACGACGCCACCATGATCGCGGCGTACCAGCCACGGATCGACGCCCTCGGCTACGCCTGCGTCGAGGTGCTGCACGCCCCCGGCGACCCTGCGCAGAAGGCGGCATTGCGCGATCAGTTCCTTGCCGAGCGGCGTTACAGCGAAGATGAAGCGCGCTTTTTCATCGCCGGCCAAGGCCTGTTTGCCTTGCACATTGGTGACTATGTGTACGGCGTGCGCTGTGAGAAAAATGACCTGCTGCTGATCCCGGCCGGCATGCCCCATTGGTTTGATATGGGCGAGCACCCACATTTTGTGACGCTGCGCCTGTCCCATGCGGCAGGCGGCGGGGTGCCTGAATTCAGCGGGGACGATATCGCCGCTGGTTTCCCTGGGTTGGATGACTAGGCTTAATCGACTTGAATCTTCAACCCCGACGAGTTGGAAGTTGTTGTGGGAAGAAGCTTATTTATCTGTAAGGCCTGGCTGTTTATCGCCGGCCTTACGCTTTGACGCGCTCCATTATGTAACTCTCTCCGGTCTTAATGTTTGTATCGCCTGTCAATAGGAGGAATCCGAAAGGCGATAAGCATCAGCCAACAATAAGGAGAGAAAGCGATGAGTGATCCAGAGGCGTCAGGTGCGCCGTTGAGCGTGCCCACCGATGTCAGAAAACGCTTGGCCCTGTCCGGCAAGCCCCTGACTCCGACCGAATTGGAGATCTTGCGCTGGGCCTCCGAAGGCAAGACCATCTGGGAAATCAGCCGGATTCGTGAAACGTCCCAAGCCGCAGTGAAATTCCACCTGCGTAACATCTATGGCAAGTTGCAAGTCAACAATCGTGTACAAGCGATGAATGAAGCCGCCCGATTGGGCCTGTCCTGAACCCATGAAAAAGGGCCGCGACGCTGGATGGCGTCGCGGCCCTTTTTTGTGTGTCTTAGGCCGAATGGTAAGTCGGCAGGGCAAAGCGGTTCTGGCTCTGCAGCATGGAAATCTGCGGCAGTTCGCTGGCTTGTTCGGCCAGGTCGCGGCGAATGGCACTGATCACCCAGGTGAGTTGATCGGCTGTGTGCAGTTGCTGGTAGGAGATCGAGCGCTTGACCTGCTTGCCTTCGCTGTTGCGCAGGGTCAGCAGGATACCGCCGTCCGGGCGTGGCTGAGTGGTGACGTCGTATTGGGAGAATACTGAGGCGAATTTATCTTGGATCAGGCTCATGTCTATCAGCTCCGTTGGCTCAAGTTGGCAAGCATGGAGTGATAGGTGCAGTGATTGTGCCATCTCACGTTTTTATATAAAGTCTTTAAAAATCAATAAGTTGTAAAAAGTCAGGATTTTTGATTTCGTGCAAATTGCATGAATGGCCATCATGCATCCTGCATTTTGCGCTACTCGATCCGGCCGGGCGGGCGCCTCGTCACTGATAGGGACTGCCGATGTGTCGCAAAATTCCCTGTGGGGCGGTTGCGGCTTCGGGATACAAAACATTTCAAATCCCGCGTGTACAGCCGAAGAACGGCTGGCGTATTTTCCCCTGAGCATTTGGCTTCCTGCCTACAAAAAATGCCGGAGTTTCTGGCCCCGACGAAGAATAAGAAAAAGGACGTTCCTCCATGCGCCATCCGCAAAACGACATGATTACCTGGAGCATGCTGCTGCGTAAGGTGCCCGCCATCGTCCGCGCCTTGCCACGGGTGGTCCGCGGCATGCGTGCCGCGAATGTCACCGACCCCGCGCAGCCCTGTGGCCTGGGCTGGCATTTCGAGCAAGCCACCCTGCGCAACCCTGACGGCGCGGCGTTGTTGTACGGCGACAGCGTGCTCAGTTACCGCGATGCCAACCAGCGTGCGAACCGCATCGCCCACCACCTGCAGAGCCAGGGCATCCGCAAAGGCGATGTGGTGGCGCTGTTTATTGAAAATCGCCCCGAATTGCTGCTCAACGTGCTGGCCGTGGCCAAGCTGGGCGGCATCTGCGCCATGCTCAATACCTCGCAAACCCAGGCGGCGCTGGTACACAGCCTGAATCTGGTCAACCCGGTGGCGATTGTGGTGGGGGCGGAGTTGGTGGAGGCCTACACAGCGGTGCGCGATCAAGTGGTGATCGCGGCCGATCGCACCTGGTTTGTCGCGGATCAACCCGGCAGCGCGGTGCCTGCGCGGCTATATCGACCTGATGGCGGCCAGCGCCGAGTGCGCGCTGGACAACCCGGCCAGTTCCCGGCAGATCTTTTTCAACGACCCGTGCTTCTATATCTACACCTCCGGCACCACCGGCTTGCCCAAGGCCGGCATCATGAAACATGGCCGCTGGACCAAAACCGCGGTCAGCTTCGCCAGCATCGCCCTCGACATGGGCCCCGCCGACGTCATGTATTGCACCTTGCCGCTGTACCACGCCACTGGCCTTTGCGTGTGCTGGGGCTCGGCGATCGTCGGCGCGTCGGGGTTCGCGATTCGCCGCAAATTCAGCGCCAGCCAGTTCTGGGGCGATGTGCGCAAGTTCAACGCGACCACCCTGGGTTATGTCGGTGAGCTGTGCCGTTACCTGCTCGACCAGCCGGCCAGCGCCCAGGACCGTGACAACCGGGTGATCAAGATGGTCGGCAATGGCCTGCGGCCCGGTGTGTGGGCGCAGTTCAAGCAACGCTTTGGCGTCGAGCATATCTGTGAGCTGTATGCCGCGAGTGACGGCAATATCGGCTTCACCAATGTGTTGAATTTCGACAACACCATCGGCTTCTGCCTGCAGCGCTGGGCGCTGGTGGACTACGCCCACGACAACGGTGAGCCGCTGCGTGGCGCCGATGGTTTCATGCGCAAGGTGCAAACGGGCGGGGAGGGCCTGTTGCTGGCGAGGATCGATGAAAAGGCCCCGTTCGACGGTTACACCGACCCGGAAAAGAACCGCAAGGTGGTGCTGACCGACGTGTTCGAAAAGGGCGACCGTTACTTCAATACCGGCGATCTGCTACGCAGCATCGGTTTCGGCCATGCGCAATTTGTCGATCGCCTGGGCGACACCTATCGCTGGAAAGGCGAAAACGTTTCCACCACCGAGGTCGAGAACATCCTGTTGCAACACCCGCAGATCGCCGAGGTGGTGGCCTACGGTGTCGAGATCGAAAACACCAATGGCCGCGCCGGCATGGTCGCCATCACCCCCAGCGAATCCCTGGCCGCCCTGGATATGCGCGAGTTGCTGCAGTTCGCTCATGGCCAGTTGCCGCACTATGCGGTGCCGCTGTTCCTGCGGATCAAGATGAAGATGGAGACAACGGGCACGTTCAAATACCAGAAAGTGCGGCTCAAGGAAGAAGCGTTCGATCCGGCCAAGGCCGGCAACGACCCGGTCTACGCCTGGCTGCCCGGTTCGGATTGCTATGTGCCGGTCACCGGGCAATTGTTGGCGCAGATCCAGGGCGGACAGTTCCGCTATTGATTCTGTCTATGGTGGCTGTTGACAAAAAAACCATGACAGTGGGGAACTCCCTCGCGACACTGGGCGCCTACTCTTCAGTACCCGAAGCCGCACCAGACAAGGAGCCCCCACATGTCAGACCATGCCAAACAAATGACCGAAGACGAAGCCGCCGAATTTGCCGAGCAGGTCTTCGACGTCGCGCGCAGAGGCGATGCCGCCTTGCTTGCCGCGCTGCTGGCCAAGGGCTTGCCAGCCAACCTGCGTAACCACAATGGCGACACCTTGCTGATGCTGGCCGCTTACCACGGCCACGCCGACGCGGTCAAAGTGCTGCTGGAGTTCAAGGCCGACCCACAGATCGCCAACGACAAGCATCAACTGCCGATCGCCGGCGCGGCGTTCAAGGGCAACTTGCCCGTGGTCAAGGCGCTGATCGAAGGCGGCGCGCCGGTTGATGCGTCGTCCTCCGACGGCCGCACGGCGTTGATGATGGCCGCAATGTTCAACCGCGTCGAAATGGTCGACTACCTGCTCAGCCAGGGCGCCAACCCCAAGACTGCCGACGCCCAGGGCGCCACGGCATTGGCCGCGGCACAGACCATGGGCGCGGTGGATACGGCGGCGCAGTTGCAGAAACTGGTGTAGGCTACGCGCCCTCGAAAACCCGCCCGCCACAGGACCCCTTCATGAAAAACGCCCTCGTCGAACTCATCCGTAAAATCAGCGCCGGCGTCATGGGCGACGACGAGGTGGCGCGAATCGCCGAGGAAGCGGCGCAGGCCTACGCCGACCCGGTGGCCTTTCTGGCGGCGAACCCGGACATCAACTACGACGATACTTTCCCGATTCCGCTGGGCGAGTGGGTGGTGGTCGGCAGCCTGCCGGACACGGTGCTGTTCCAGGCCGACACCTATGGCGACCTGTTTGCGCAGATCGTCGCCTCGTTCGGCCCCGGCGTGGCGTTCAACCTCAAGCCCAAGCAACTGGCCAAGACCGAAGCCCTCACCGCGCTCAATCGCATCCAGATCCAGATGAGTGCGCTCAGCCCGCAAGACGGTGGTTATGTGTTGCTGAACTTCAGCCAGCCGCTGGATGACGAGATCCAGGCCGTGCTGGTGTACGGCAACGACCTGCCGCGCGTGCTGGAACTGTGCGCCGAAGTCGGCATCCACGGCGAACCGTCCCTGGAAGCCCTGCGGGTCGCGGTCCACGTCTGAAATAAAACGGAACCCCGGCCAGGGCTGGCTATCCTACAAGGGCATGCCCTCACTTAGGAGCGACACCATGGGTTCCACTTTCAACGGTCTGGTCGGGCTGATCATCCTCGCGCTGGATATCTGGGCGATCATCAATGTGTTCAAAAGCGGCGCGAGCACCGGTGCCAAGGTGTTGTGGATTCTGTTGATCCTGCTGCTGCCGGTCCTGGGCCTGATCATCTGGGCGATTGCCGGGCCGCGGGGCAACGTGCGGTTCTGAGCGCCAGCTTCACTCAAGCTGAAGCGGGCACGGAAAATGTGGGAGGGGGCTTGCCCCCGATAGCGGTGTATCAGTCGTTACAACAGTGACTGAACCACCGCTATCGGGGGCAAGCCCCCTCCCACAATGGTTTCAGCAAATGCCTTGATATTGTGTTTCGAAATATTCGCTGTACGAAATTTTCACATCTCATCCAAGACAATTCGCCGGCTTTATCTCCCTGCAACGGCTCTATCTCAAGCACCGCCAGTTGCAGGATTGCGGCACGCGTTCAGTAATTAATGGCGTTGCCGGCAGTGATCGGGCACCATTTGCGCCATCGCGTTTACCGCCTACCCCAGCCAGCCTGGGCGAGGGCCGGACGCCACTGCACTCTTTTTCGCAACTTAAACCTCCAATGGGTCCTGAAACGACATGGCAAACCCGGACGCCCTGAATCAGCAGCGAGCTTCTAATCGCCTGCTGCAACCGACCGTCAAATCCCATCTGGCATACACGCTGCTTTGTGCACTGGTCATGATGGTGATGTTCTCCCTGCTGCGCCTGGCGCTGCTGGCCTACAACCGCGAGATGATCCTCGACACACCGGCCTCGACCTTCCTGGAAGCGTTCGCCAACGGCCTGCGCCTGGACATTCGCCTGGTGGTGTACCTGACGATCCCCTTGCTGCTGTCACTGTTCAGCGTGCGGGCCATGGCCGCGCGGGGGTTCTTCCGTTTCTGGCTGACCCTTGCCTCCAGCATCGCGCTGTTCCTGGGCCTGATGGAGATGGACTTCTACCGCGAATTCCACCAGCGCCTCAACGGCCTGGTCTTCCAGTACGTGAAGGAAGACCCGAAAACCGTGATGAGCATGCTCTGGTACGGTTTCCCGGTGGTGCGCTACCTGCTGGCCTGGGCCGTGGGCACGCTGATCCTGAGCGTGGCCTTCAAGGGCGCCGATCGGGCGACGCGCCCGCGCGGCCCGTTCAGCGGCGGCAGCATCGGCACCCGCCAGGTGGCGCCGTGGTATTCGCGCATCGCGGTGTTTGTGGTGTGCCTGCTGGTCGCCGTGGTCGCCGCTCGCGGCACCCTGCGCCAGGGCCCGCCGCTGCGTTGGGGTGACGTCTACACCACCGACTCGAACTTCGCCAACCAATTGGGCCTCAATGGCACGTTGTCGTTGATCGCCGCGGCCAAGTCGCGCTTCTCCGAAGAACGCACCAACATCTGGAAGGCCACCCTCGAACAACCACTGGCCACCCAGACCGTGCGCGACATGCTGGTGTTGCCGCAAGAGAAGCTGGTGGATACCGACACTGCCGCTGTGCGCCGTGATTTCACGCCACCGGCCGAGAAAACCCTGCCGATCAAGAACGTCGTGGTGATCCTGATGGAGAGCTTCGCCGGTCACTCGGTGGGCGCTCTGGGGCGTCCGGGCAATATCACGCCGTACTTCGACAAACTGTCCAAGGAAGGCCTGCTGTTCGACCGCTTCTTCTCCAACGGCACCCACACCCACCAGGGTATGTTTGCCACCATGGCGTGCTTCCCGAACCTGCCGGGTTTCGAATACCTGATGCAGACCCCGGAAGGCAGCCACAAGCTGTCGGGCCTGCCGCAGTTGCTCAGTGCGCGCAAGTTTGACGACGTGTATGTCTACAACGGCGACTTCGCCTGGGACAACCAGTCGGGTTTCTTCAGCAACCAGGGCATGACCAACTTCATCGGCCGCAACGACTTTGTCGACCCAGTGTTCTCCGACCCGACCTGGGGCGTGTCCGACCAGGACATGTTCAACCGTGGCCTGGAAGAACTGAAAGCGCGTGAAGGCGGCAAGCCGTTCTACGCCCTGCTGCAAACCCTGTCCAACCACACGCCGTATGCCTTGCCGACCCCGTTGCCGGTGGAGAAAGTCACCGACCGTGGCAGCCTCAACGAGCATTTGACGGCGATGCGCTACTCCGACTGGGCCCTCGGCCAGTTCTTTGAAAAGGCCCGCAAGGAGCCGTACTTCAAGGAAACCCTGTTTGTGATCGTGGGCGACCACGGTTTCGGCAACGAGCAGCAGATCACCGAGATGGACCTGGGCCGCTTCAACGTGCCGATGCTGATGATTGCTCCGGGCATGCAAGAGAAGTTCGGCGTGCGTGACCACACCGTGGGCACCCAGATCGACATCGTGCCGACCATCATGGGCCGTCTGGGTGGCGACACCCTGCACCAGTGCTGGGGGCGTGACCTGCTCAACCTGCCGGAAGGCGACAAGGGTTTCGGCGTGATCAAGCCTTCGGGCAGCGATCAGACCGTGGCGCTGGTCACCGGCGACCGCGTGCTGGTATTGCCTAAGGAAATGCCTCCGAAGCTGTGGGAATACGAACTGGGCGCTGAGCCGACCGGTAAAGTGATCGCGGAATCGCCGGACGAGGCAGGGCTGAAACAGAAGCTCGAATCGTTCCTGCAGACCGCGACCAAAAGTTTGCTGGATAACACCGCCGGTGTTGTCGATGGCAAGCCGGACTGATTGACCGGCAATAAAAAAGAGGCCTTCATGAAGGCCTCTTTTTTTGCCCGGCGTTTATATCTTGCCGAGTAACAACAGCACCAGCAGCACCACCAGGACTACGCCGAGAATACCCGACGGACCATAACCCCAGCTACGGGAGTGCGGAAACACTGGCAAACCGCCGACCAGCAGGAGAATCAGGATGATGATTAAAATGAGGCTCATAATTGTATTTCCTTATAGGCCTTCTGCAAGGACCGGTTGTTTAAAGTTAGGCCCGTGGGTTTAATCGCGGACGCCTTAATAACTCCGACTGTGCCGCTTCGCAGAAAATTCCGTGTTTTTTTAAAGCATTTCGAAGACCTGCTTATTTCTTTTAATGCGTCGCTGAATGCCTGCGCTTAGTTGAAAAAGATTGAACTTAGGGCGTGCCGTGGTATCCGACCCGGCCCGTGGTTTGCTCGGGGCATTCATCAATTGGATGGTGCGTGGGTGTAGGAAAAACCTTCGCTACACTGCCGATCACTTCTTCTGTGAACCACAAGGCTATTTTCCTATGCAAAATCGCATGATGATCACCGGTGCCGGGTCCGGCCTGGGTCGCGAAATCGCGCTGCGCTGGGCCCGCGAGGGTTGGCAGTTGGCCTTGTCGGATGTCAGCGAGCCAGGCTTGCAAGAGACTCTCAGGTTGGTGCGCGAGGCGGGTGGCGATGGCTTTGTCCAACGTTGCGACGTGCGCGACTACAGCCAGCTCACCGCCTTTGCCCAGGCCTGCGAGGTCAAGCTGGGCGGGATCGATGTGATCGTCAACAATGCCGGCGTGGCCTCCGGCGGGTTCTTCGCGGAACTGTCGCTGGAAGACTGGGACTGGCAGATCGCAATCAACCTGATGGGCGTGGTCAAGGGCTGCAAGGCCTTTCTGCCGCTGCTGGAAAAGAGCAAGGGCCGCATCATCAACATCGCCTCGATGGCGGCGCTGATGCAAGGGCCGGCCATGAGCAACTACAACGTGGCCAAGGCGGGCGTGGTGGCGTTGTCGGAGAGCCTGCTGGTGGAACTCAAGCAACAGGAAATCGGGGTTCACGTGGTGTGCCCGTCGTTCTTCCAGACCAACCTGTTGGACTCGTTCCGTGGGCCGACCCCGGCGATGAAGGCGCAGGTGGGCAAGCTGCTGGAAAGCTCGCCGATCTCGGCGGCGGATATCGCCGATTACATCTATCAGCGGGTGGCCGAGGGCGAGTTCATGATCCTGCCCCACGAACAAGGGCGGATGGCTTGGGCATTGAAGCAGAAAAACCCGCAGTTGCTGTATGACGAGATGATCGTGATGGCCGACAAAATGCGCGCCAAGGCCCAGGCGATTAAAGGCTGAGCGGGGCACTGTCGTAAATCTCGGAGCGGGGCTCGGCGCAAAAAATCATTTGGTCTGTCAGGCAAGTTACCTACCGTTGTAGGTGGTGCCTGATTTGACCGCAAGCCGTTGCTGAGCATCACCCAAGCGCGCAAGGTCGGGGTCCTGTCACTCGAAAAGGACAACCGCCATGCTGGTCTTAAGCCGCACCGTAGGCGAAATCATTTCCATCGGCGATGACATCGCCTTGCACATCCTCGAACTCAACGGTTCCCAGGTGAAGTTCGGGGTTCAAGCCCCGGCCGAGGTGTCGGTCCACCGCGCCGAGGTGTACCAGAAGATCGTCGAACGCCAGGACACCGCCAGCCATCCGCTGCCCAATCCCTGAACTGCACCTTCAGTCGAACAGGTGCTTGGGCACGTCGTGCTTGAGCATCAACTGGCATTGCTCGCTGTCGGGGTCGAAGACGATCAATGCCTGGCCCTTGGTCAGTGCCTGGCGCACGCGCAGTACGCGGGTTTCCAGGGGCGTGTCGTCGCCATTGTCGGTGCCGTCGCGGGTCACGAAGTCTTCGATGAGGCGGGTCAGGGTGTCGACTTCAAGTGCGTCGTAGGGAATCAGCATACAAGCCTCTGGGGTTAAGTCCCGGCGATGCTACTGCGCCGGGACCGTTGTTGCCAGTGTCAGGACTTCTGGCCGACCAGGCTGTCCACCGACGGCACGCGGGTATCGCTCTCCATTTGGGTCTCGTGCTCGATCTGATGACTGAACCGATCCAGTGACCCTTGCGCCGGTTGCGCGTCGCTGGCGAACACCGGCGGGCTGAGAATGTAAGCGCTCAACAACCGGCTGAGGGCCGCGAGGCTGTCGATGTGGGTGCGCTCGTAGCCGTGGGTCGCATCGCACCCGAACGCCAGCAGGGCGGTGCGGATGTCGTGGCCGGCGGTGACCGCCGAGTGTGCGTCGCTGAAGTAATAACGAAACAGATCGCGGCGTACCGGCAGGTCGTTATCCGCCGCCAGGCGCAGCAGGTGGCGCGACAGGTGATAGTCATACGGCCCGCCGGAATCCTGCATCGCCACACTGACCGCGTGTTCGCTGGAGTGCTGGCCGGGGGCGACCGGGGCGATGTCGATGCCGACGAACTCACTGACGTCCCAGGGCAGGGCGGCGGCCGCGCCACTGCCGGTTTCCTCGGTGATGGTGAACAGCGGGTGACAGTCGATCAGCAAGGGTTCGCCGCTGTCGATGATCGCCTTGAGGGCGGCGAGCAGCGCGGCGACACCGGCTTTGTCGTCGAGGTGACGCGCGCTGATATGCCCGCTCTCGGTGAACTCGGGCAGCGGGTCGAACGCCACATAGTCACCGATGCCGATCCCCAGGGAATCGCAATCGGCGCGGGTGGCGCAGTACGCGTCCAGGCGCAGTTCGACATGGTCCCAGCTCACCGGCATTTCATCCACGGCGGTGTTGAACGCATGCCCGGAAGCCATCAGCGGCAACACGCTGCCACGGATCACGCCATTGTCGGTGAACAGGCTGACGCGGCTGCCCTCGGCGAAGCGGCTCGACCAGCAGCCCACCGGAGCGAGGGTCAGGCGGCCGTTGTCCTTGATCGCGCGCACGGCGGCGCCGATGGTGTCCAGGTGCGCCGACACTGCGCGGTCGGGGCTGTTTTTCTGGCCCTTGAGGGTGGCGCGGATGGTGCCGCGGCGCGTCATTTCAAAGGGGATGCCCAGTTCTTCGAGGCGTTCGGCGACATAGCGCACGATGGTGTCGGTAAACCCGGTCGGGCTGGGAATGGCGAGCATTTCCAGCAGCACTTTTTGCAGGTAGTTGAGGTCCGGTTCGGGAATGGTTCGGGTCATGGAAACTCCTGATGGGTTGAGGGCATCGATGGTTTCGATGAGGGTGGAGCGGCGCCGGCCCAGGCAACACTTCGTTCAGGCGCTGGGCTGACTGTGCGGAAACAACAAATCGACAAACCGTTCTGCCGTTGGCTGCGGTTCATGATTGGCCAGCCCGGCCCGTTCGTTGGCTTCGATAAACACGTACTCCGGTTGATCGGCGGCCGACACCATCAGGTCGAGGCCGACCATCGCGATGTCGAGGGCACGCGCGGCGCGCACGGCGGCGTCGACCAGCGTCGGATGGAGGATCCCGGTGACGTCTTCCAGGCAGCCGCCGGTGTGCAGGTTGGCGGTGCGGCGCACGGCCAATTGCACGCCACGGGGCAGGATGCTGGAGTAGTCATGACCGGCCGCGTGCAGGGTGCGTTCGGTTTCGGCGTCCAGCGGGATTTTGCTTTCGCCGTCGGTGGCGGCCTGGCGTCGGCGGCTTTGCGCCTCGATCAGGGCGCGGATGGAATGCTGGCCGTCGCCGACCACTTCGGCCGGGCGGCGGATCGCCGCGGCGACCACCTCGAAGCCGATCACCAGGATGCGCAGGTCCAGGCCTTCGTGGAAGCTTTCGAGCAAGACCCGGCTGTCGAACTGACGCGCTGCTTCAATCGCCTGTTGCACCTCTTCGATGGTCTGCAGGTCCACCGCCACGCCCTGGCCCTGTTCACCATCCAGCGGTTTGACCACGATGCGCTGGTGTTGGTCGAGGAACTCCAGGTTGTCGTCGGCGCTGCCCGCCCGCTGTTGCGCCGGTAGTTTCAACCCGGCGCCCTTGAGCACCTTGTGGGTCAGGCTTTTGTCCTGGCACAGGGTCATGCTGATGGCGCTGGTCAGGTCGCTCAACGATTCACGGCAGCGCACGCGGCGCCCGCCATGGCTGAGGGTGAACAGGCCGGCATCGGCATCGTCTACCTGCACGTCGATGCCACGGCGATGGGCTTCTTCGACGATGATCCGCGCGTAAGGGTTGAACCCCGCCTGCGGGCCCGGGCCGAGGAACAGTGGCTGGTTGATGCCGTTCTTGCGCTTGATCGCAAAGGTGGCCAAGGCACGAAAGCCGAGCTTGGCGTAGAGGCTCTTGGCCTGGCGGTTGTCGTGCAGCACCGACAGGTCCAGGTAGCTCAGGCCACGGCTCATGAAGTGTTCCACCAGGTGGCGCACCAGCACTTCGCCGACGCCGGGGCGCGTGCAGTGCGGGTCCACCGCCAGGCACCACAGGCTGCAACCGTGTTCCGGGTCGTGGAAGGCTTTTTGATGGTTGAGGCCCATCACGCTGCCGATCACCGCGCCGCTGTGTTCGTCCTCGGCCAGCCAATACACCGGGCCGCCCGCGTGTCGGGGCGTCAGGCGCTCGGCGTCGACCGGCAGCATGCCGCGTCCCTGGTAGAGCTGGTTGACCGCCTGCCAATCGGCCGCGGTCTGGACGCGGCGAATACGGAAGCCACGAAACACGCGGGTCGACGGACGATAGTCAGAGAACCACAGGCGCAAGGTGTCGGACGGGTCGAGGAACAGTTGCTGCGGATCGATCCCGAGGATCTGCTGGGGCGCCGCCACGTACAGTGCGATGTCGCGCTCGCCGGCCTGCTCGTTGAGCAGTTCCTCGGCCAGGCTGGCCGGGTCGGGAAACGTGTGGCCGATCAACAACCGGCCCCAGCCGCAATGCACCGCGATCGGCTCGGCGGCCAGTGGGCTGCCGTCTTCGGCCAGGCGCGCTTGCAGGCGCTCGTAGGTCGGCGCCTGGCCTTTGAGCAAGCGTTGGCTGTAAGCCGCTGCGAGAGGTTTCATTGATCAGATTCCTTGTTCGCTGAGCCACAGGTTCAGCGCCGCCAGTTGCCACAGCTTGGAGCCGCGCAGCGGGGTGAGTTGACCGTGTGGGTCGGTGAGCAAGCGGTCGAGCATGGCCGGATTGAACAGGCCGCGGTCCTGGCTCGGGTCCAGCAGCAACTCGCGGACCCAGTTCAGGGTATCGCCCTGCAAATGCTTGAGGCCGGGCACCGGGAAGTAACCTTTCTTGCGGTCGATGACTTCACTCGGGATGACTCGACGCGCCGCCTCTTTGAGGACCTGCTTGCCGCCATCGGGCAATTTGAATTTGCCCGGTACGCGGGCCGACAGTTCCACCAGGCGGTAGTCGAGAAACGGTGTGCGCGCTTCCAGGCCCCAGGCCATGGTCATGTTGTCGACGCGCTTGACCGGGTCGTCGACCAGCATCACCGTGCTGTCCAGGCGCAGCGCCTTGTCCACGGCGGCGTCCGCGCCCGGCATTGCGAAATGCTCGCGCACGAAGTCGCCGGCGGCGTCATTGGCGGTCAGCCATTTCGGCGCGACGGTGGCTGCGTAGTCGTCATGGCTGCGATCGAAAAACGCCTCGCGGTACGCCGCATACGGGTCGCTGGCGCCGTCCACCTGCGGGTACCAGTGGTAACCGGCGAACAGTTCATCGGCGCCCTGGCCGCTCTGCACCACTTTGCAGTGCTTGGCCACTTCCCGCGAGAGCAGGTAAAAGGCGATGCAGTCGTGGCTGACCATCGGCTCGCTCATGGCGCGGAACGCGGCCGGCAGTTGCTCGATGATCTCGCCCTCGGCGATGCGCAGTTGGTGGTGCCGGGTGCCGTAGTGCTTGGCGATCAGGTCCGAGTACTGGAACTCGTCGCCGCGTTCGCCGCCGGCGTCTTCAAAGCCGATGGAGAAGGTCGACAGGTCCTGCACGCCGACGTCACGCAGCAGGCCGACGAGCAGGCTCGAGTCGACGCCGCCGGACAGCAACACGCCCACATCCACGGCGGCGCGTTGGCGGATGGCCACGGCTGCGCGGGTGCTGTCGAGTACGCGCTCGGTCCAGTCTTCGAGGGTCAGGTGCTGCTCATCCTCACGCGGGCCGTAAGGCAGGGTCCACCAGGTTTTCTGCTCGGTGTTGCCGTGGGCGTCGATACGCATCCAACTGGCCGGCGGCAGTTTCTCGATGCCGGCCAGCAGCGTGCGCGGCGCGGGCACCACGGCGTGGAAGTTCAGGTAATGGTTGAGCGCCACCGGATCGAGCACCGGGTTGATATCGCCGCCCTTGAGCAGGGCCGGCAATGTCGAGGCAAAGCGCAGGCGCTGGCCGGTGCGCGACAGGTACAAAGGCTTCACGCCGAGACGGTCACGGGCGATGAACAGACGCTGGGCGTCGCGCTCCCAGATCGCAAACGCAAACATGCCGTTGAGCTTGGGCAGCAGGGCTTCGCCCCAGGCGTGATAGCCCTTGAGCAGCACTTCGGTGTCGCCGCCGGAATAGAAGGCGTAGCCCAGGGCTTCGAGCTCCTGGCGCAGTTCCGGGAAGTTATAGATCGCGCCGTTGAAGGCCAGGGACAACCCCAGCTGTGCATCGACCATCGGTTGGGCAGAGCCGTCCGACAGGTCCATGATTTTCAGGCGTCGATGGCCCAGGGCAATCGGCCCCTGGGCATGGAAGCCCCAGGCGTCTGGGCCGCGTGGGGCCAAGTGATGGGTGATGCGCTCAATCGCAGCCAGGTCGGCAGGTTGGGCATCGAAACGTAGTTCTCCAGCTAATCCGCACATAAATTCCTTACCGGTTTTTCCGTTGGGGAGGGGTCAATACTCAATACGCCCAAAAGGCGCGTACCCAGAAACTGACACACGGCTATCAGTGGAGTTTTAGATCAATCTGTTATAAGGCAAACCGCCTTGACTGTTCGGGCGTGAGCCTGCGCAGCGTGTGGCGGCGGATTTGCGGGTGGTAAATAGGCTTGGTGAATATACAAGTTTTGCGCGGTTTGCCGTTGTGGACCGGCTGTTTGAAGAGGGCCAACAGTGTGTCGCTCGGGCGCTTGACCGCGCCGTTGTTATGACCCGCCGGTGCCGCGAATCAACGCGCGCACGGCGAATCGATTGGGGTGGCAGGCGTCGGCCACGCTTCTGGGCAGCGGCAGGGGTTCATCGTCCAGCCAGGCCGCCAGCAGTTCGGCGCACAGCGGCGCGGTCACCAGGCCGCGTGAGCCGTGGCCGCTGTTGATGTACACGCCGTCGAGCCACGGGCACTCGGCCTCGGGGGGCTGACGGGCGTCCTTGCGCAGCGCGGCGTAGGCCTGGTCGAAGAGGGCGCGATCGGCCAGCGGCCCGATAATCGGCAGGTAGTCCGGGCTGGTGCAGCGGAACCCGGCGCGGCCTTCGAGCTGATCGGCGGCCAGTGTGTCGGCGTTCAAGCGGTGGGCCAGGTCGACGGAGATTTCCTGCAGCATCTCCAGATTGCCGACATGCTCGGCGACTGTCGGCGTCAGGTCGTCACTCTTGAAGTCGAAGCTGGCGCCCAGGGTGTGCTCGCCGAGGCGCGCCGGAGCCACGTAGCCCTCGGCACAGACCACGGTGGCCAGCGCCTGGCTGTCTGGGGTTTGCGCCAGGCGGGTGATTTGCCCGCGAATGCGCTTGAGGGGCAGCTCGGCGCTGAACGGGAACCGCTTGATCTCGGCCGCGCCGGCCAGCACCACCACCGTGGCGCTGGCCAGCAGGGTGTCGCCGGCCAGGGCTTGCCATTGCCCGTCGACCCGTTGCAACTCAAGGGCCTCGTGATGCGTCAGCACGTTGATCAACGGGTGCCGGGCTTGCCATTCGCATAAGGCCGGCGGGTGTACCCAGCCCCCTTCGGGGAAAAACAGCCCGCCGTGTTCCAGCGCCACCCCGGCGCGCGCTTGAGCCTGGGCCTGGTCCAACGGCTGCAGCAGGCCGGGCGCAAACGCCGCGGCCAGCTGTGCCTGGCGCTCGGCTTCCTTGGCGTTGAACGCCAGTTGCAGCACGCCGCAACCGTCCCAGTCGACGCCCCGGTGCAGGTGTTCGAGCAGGCGCCGGGTGTGGCCGAACCCGCTCAAAATCAATTGCGAAAGGGCCGTGCCATGGGCCGACAACTTGAGGTACAGCACCCCTTGCGGGTTGCCCGAGGCTTCCTCGGCCAGGCGGGCATGGCGTTCCAGCAGGCTGACGTTCCAGCCGCGCGCGGCGAGGCTGGCCGCCGTGGTGCAGCCGGCCAGGCCGCCGCCGATCACCAGGGCGCTGCGTTCGCCGTGCAGCGGCGCCGGGCGGGCGAACCACGGTTTACCTGCGGCAGGCAACGGCGTCTCGGCCGGCCAGCCGAGGAATTCACCGCGCAGGATTTCCCATTTATGCCCGATGCCCGGCGTGCGCTTCATCTTGAACCCGGCGGCATTGATCAGGCGTCGTACCCAGCCGGTGCTGGTGAAGGTGCTGATGGTCGACCCCGGGGCCGCCAGGCGCGCCAGTTCGGCAAACAGCTCGGCGGTCCACATGTCGGGGTTCTTCGCCGGGGCGAAACCGTCGAGAAACCACGCGTCGATTTGTGCATCCAACTGTGGCAACTGCTCCAGCGCATCGCCGATCAGCAGGGTCAAGGTCACACGGCCGTTATCCAGCACCAGGCGCTGGAAGCCTGGGTGGATGGCGATGTACTGCGCCAGCAATTGCGCGGCGAACGGCTGCAGTTCCGGCCAGAGGAGTAGGGCGCGTTGCAGGTCGGCGTGGCTCAGCGGGTATTTTTCCACGCTGACAAAATGCAGGCGCGCGCCGGCCACCGCGTGTTGTTCGAACAACTGCCAGGCGCAGAGAAAATTCAGCCCGGTGCCGAACCCGGTTTCGCCGATCACCAGGCGTCCGCCCGCCGGCAAGGCGGCAAACCGTGCCTGCAAACGGTTCTGTTCGAGGAACACATAGCGCGTTTCTTCAAGGCCCGACTGGTCGGAAAAGTACACATCGTCGAAGACCCGCGAATGCGGGCGACCTTGGTCATCCCAGTCGAGCTGGGCGTGGGTTACAGGGTTCATGGGCGACTCGGCAAAGGCAAGGTGGCCATTCTAGCCGATCAACCGGCAATGAATTGACCCACGGCAAGCGCACGTGGAATTTCCTCCCGCGTGTTGCTGCTCAATCCGCTAGTCTTGAGCGATCTTGAAACGGAGCTGCTCATGTTCGAATCCGCTGAAATCGGTCATGCCATCGACAAAGACACTTACGACACCGAAGTACCGGCCCTGCGCGAAGCCTTGCTGGAAGTGCAGTTCGAGCTGCAACAGCAGAAACGTTTCCCGGTGATCATCCTGATCAACGGCGTCGAAGGTGCCGGCAAGGGCGAGACGGTCAAACTGCTCAACGAATGGATGGACCCGCGTCTGATCGAAGTGCGTACCTTCGACCAGCAGACCGACGAAGAACTGGCCCACCCGCCTGCCTGGCGTTACTGGCGGCAGTTGCCCGCAAAAGGCCGCATGGGGGTGTTCTTCGGCAACTGGTACAGCCAGATGCTGCAAAGCCGGGTGCAGGGCGAAATCAAGGACGCCCGGCTCGACCAGGGCATCGCCGGCGCCGAACGCCTGGAGAAGATGTTCTGCGACGAAGGCGCGGTGATCTTCAAGTTCTGGTTTCACCTGTCCAAGAAACAGATGAAGGCGCGGCTCAAGGCCCTGGCCGACGACCCGCTGCACAGTTGGCGGATCAGCCCGCTGGACTGGCAGCAGTCCAAGACCTACGACAAGTTCGTCCACTTCGGCGAACGTGTGCTGCGTCGCACCAGCCGCGACTACGCGCCCTGGCATGTGATCGAAGGGGTCGACAGCAATTACCGCAGCCTCACCGTCGGCAAGATTCTGCTCGAGGGCCTGCAAAACGCCCTGAGGCAACCCAAGGGCAAAGTCAGCGGCATGAACCCGGCGCCGTTGCCGGCGGCCGTGGACCAAGTGAGCCTGCTCAACAGTCTCGACATGACCCTGAGCCTGGAAAAAGAAGACTACGAAGAGCAGTTGATCACCGAGCAGGCGCGTCTTTCCGGCCTGATGCGGGATAAGCGCATGCGCAAGCACGCGTTGATCACGGTATTCGAAGGCAACGATGCGGCCGGCAAAGGGGGCGCGATCCGCCGGGTCGCCGCGGCCCTCGACCCTCGCCAGTACCGCATCGTGCCGATCGCCGCGCCCACCGAGGACGAGCGCGCCCAGCCTTACCTGTGGCGTTTCTGGCGGCAGATTCCGGCACGGGGCATGTTCACCGTGTTTGACCGCTCCTGGTACGGCCGCGTGCTGGTGGAGCGCATCGAAGGCTTCTGCACCCCGATGGACTCGATGCGCGCCTATGGCGAGATCAATGATTTCGAAGAGCAACTGCGCGATGCCGGAGTGATCGTGGTCAAGTTCTGGCTGGCCATCGACAAGCAGACCCAACTGGAGCGCTTCCAGGCCCGCGAAGCGATCCCGTTCAAACGCTTCAAGATCACCGACGACGACTGGCGCAACCGCGAGAAGTGGGACGAATACCGTGCCGCCGTGGGCGATATGGTCGACCGCACCAGCACCGAGGTTTCGCCGTGGACCCTGGTCGAAGCCAATGACAAGCGCTGGGCGCGGGTCAAGGTGTTGCGCACTATCAACCTGGCGTTGGAGGAGGCGTTCGCCCAGTCCGACAAGCACGACCAGAAAGGCAAGAAGAAGTAGGCCTATAGGCGGGGTGAATGATCATCGCGGTTGGGCGGGCCTGGATTTATTCTCGAGCGCTCTCCCAACAACGACAAGATCGAGGTAGCCCCATGCGTGAAGTAGTGATCGTCGACAGCGTGCGAACCGGCCTGGCCAAGTCCTTTCGCGGCAAGTTCAACCAGACCCGACCGGATGACATGGCGGCCCATTGCGTCAACGCGCTGCTGACACGCAACGGCATCGACCCGGCCACGGTGGAAGATTGCATCGTCGGCGCGGGCTCCAACGAGGGCGCCCAGGGCTACAACATCGGGCGCAACGTCGCGGTGCTGTCGCAACTGGGCACCGGCACGGCGGGGATGACTCTCAACCGTTTCTGTTCCTCGGGCTTGCAGGCGATTGCCATCGCAGCCAACCAGATCGCCTCGGGCTGCAGCGATATCATTGTCGCCGGCGGCGTCGAGTCCATCAGCCTGACCATGAAAAGCGTCAACACCGACAACCTGATCAACCCGTTGCTCAAAGCGCAGGTGCCGGGCCTCTATTTTCCCATGGGCCAGACCGCCGAAATCGTTGCGCGCCGCTATCACGTCAGCCGCGAGGACCAGGACCGGTATGCCCTGCAAAGCCAGCAGCGCACCGCCCAGGCCCAGGCCGATGGCTTGTTCAACGATGAAATCGTGCCGATGGCGGTCAAGTACGCGGTCGAGGACAAGAACAGCGGCGCCGTGCAGGTGCTCGACGGTGTGGTCGAGCGCGACGACTGCAACCGCCCCGACACCACCCTGGCCAGTCTCCAGGGCTTGAAGCCGGTGTTTGCCGAAGACGGCTCGGTGACCGCGGGCAACTCTTCGCAATTGTCCGACGGCGCCTCGATGACCCTGGTGATGAGCCTGGAAAAAGCCCTGGCCCTGGGGCTCAAGCCCAAGGCGTTTTTCCGTGGCTTTGCCGTGGCTGGCTGCGAGCCCGATGAGATGGGCATCGGCCCGGTGTTCTCGGTGCCCAAGTTGCTCAAGGCCAAGGGCTTGCAGGTGGCGGATATCGACCTGTGGGAACTCAACGAGGCGTTCGCCTCCCAGTGCCTGTATGCGCGCGACCGCCTGGAAATCGACAATGCCAAATACAACGTCAACGGCGGCTCGATCTCCATCGGCCACCCGTTCGGCATGACCGGCTCGCGGCAAGTCGGGCACCTGGTGCGTGAGTTGCAGCGGCGTAATCTGCGTTACGGCATCGTCACTATGTGCGTGGGCGGCGGCATGGGGGCGACCGGGCTGTTCGAAGCTGTGCGCTGAGCCCACTGTGGGGGCAGGCCGGCTCCCGCACTTGCACAGTGCCGTATCCCAATCCGTCTACTTGCCCCTAGAATGCCGGTTCCACTTCCTCTGGCTTCTGGGGCACTCATGCACATCTCTTCCGGCCGCTGGGTCTATGGCTTTTGCTTGACCCTGCTGGCCGCGCTGCTCTGGGGCATTCTCCCGGTCAAACTCAAACAAGTGTTGCAGGTGATGGACCCGATCACCGTCACCTGGTTTCGCCTGACGGTCGCCGGCAGTTGCCTGTTCGTCTACCTCGCCGCCGTCAAGCGCTTGCCCAGCCTGCGCGTGCTCGGGCCGCGTCGCGGTTGGCTGGTGGCGATGGCCGTGTGCGGGCTGGTGGGCAACTACGTGCTGTACCTGGTGGGTCTGAACATGCTCAGCCCCGGCACGGCGCAACTGGTGGTGCAGATGGGGCCGATCTTCCTGATGGTCGCCAGCGTGTTTGTGTTTAAAGAGCGCTTCAGCCTGGGCCAGGTGTTGGGCCTGGTGGTGCTGGTCATCGGCTTTGGCCTGTTCTTCAACCAGCGTCTGGTGGAGTTGCTGACGTCCCTGGGCACCTACACCGCCGGGGTACTGACGGTCCTGCTCGCCACTACTATCTGGGTGTTCTACGCCTTGGGCCAGAAGCAATTGCTGACGGTGTGGAATTCGCTGCAGGTGATGATGGTGATCTACCTGTCGTGCGCGGTGTTGCTCACGCCTTGGGCGCATCCGCTGGAGGCCCTGCAACTGAGTCCGCTGCAAGGCTGGCTGCTGCTGGCGTGCTGCATGAACACGCTGGTGGCCTACGGCGCATTTGCCGAGGCCCTGGCCCATTGGGAAGCCTCGCGGGTGAGTGCGACCCTGGCGCTGACGCCGTTGGTGACGTTTGTGGCGGTGGCCCTGGCGGCGTGGTGGTGGCCGGATTTTGTGCAGGCTGAAGAGATCAATGCGCTGGGGTATGTGGGGGCGTTGGTGGTGGTGTTGGGGTCGGCGACCGTGGCGTTGGCGCCGTCGTTGTTTGCGGGGCTCAAGGCGCGGCGGGCGCGGTTGGTGTCTTGATTGGCCCAGGTGTTTTTATCGGGTGTACGCGGGCCTAAGTGTGGGAGGGGGGTTGCTTGCGATGGCGACCTGACAGTCGATACATATCTAACAGGTTCACCTCGTTCTAAATGTGGGAGGGGGCTTGCCCCCGATGGCGGCCTCTGGGCCGACCATTTTTTTGGGTTGAGTACATATCCGTTTCTTTGGTAACGGCTGCTATAGGTTCCGCTCTTACAGCGGGTCACTTTTGGAAAAGAGCCCCAAAAGTAACCAAAAGGGCTCTTGCCCCACCACTCGGCACCTCGCTTAGGCTCGGTGTGCCCGAACGCAGGTTTGAATCCGTGGGCCGCCGTCATGGGCCATCCATGGCCCAGGACGGCTAACCCGGCGTCCTGCCGGGTTACCCACGGATTCAAACCTGCGTTCGGCCAGCGTGGTTTTACGGGGCGCCTAAGATCAAGATCAAAAGCAGATCAAGAGCAAGATCAAGAGCAAGATCAAAGCAAAAGCACGCGCTATGCGCTTATTGTCCGGCCTCCAGCATGTTTTCCGGGCGTACCCATTGGTCGAACTGTTCGTCGGTGAGGTAGCCCAGGGCCAGTGCGGCTTCCCTCAGGGTCAGGCCTTCGGCGTAAGCCTTTTTGGCGATCTGCGCCGATTTGTCATAGCCGATGTGTGGGTTGAGCGCGGTCACCAGCATCAGCCCGCGTTCCAGGTGCGCGGCCATTTGGTCGGCGTCGGGCTCGAGGCCGGTGATGCAGTGTTCCTGGAAGTTGTTGCAGCCGTCGGCCAGCAAGCGGATCGATTCCAGCAGGTTGTGGATGATCACCGGTTTGTACACGTTCAACTGCAAATGCCCCTGGCTGGCGGCAATGCCGATGGTCACGTCGTTGCCCAGGACCTGGCAGGCGAGCATCGACAGCGCTTCGCACTGGGTCGGGTTGACCTTGCCGGGCATGATCGAGCTGCCCGGTTCGTTGGCCGGCAGTTTGACTTCCGCCAGCCCGGCGCGCGGGCCGGAGCCGAGCAGGCGCAGGTCGTTGGCGATTTTCATCAGGGCCACGGCCAGGGTTTTCAGGGCGCCGTGCAGGGTTACCAGCGGTTCGTGGCCGGAGAGGGCGGCGAATTTGTTGGGTGCGGTCACGAACGGCAAACCCGACAAGGCTGCCAGCTCGGCGGCAATCGCCTCGCCAAAGCCGTGGGGCGAATTGAGCCCGGTGCCGACCGCGGTGCCGCCCTGGGCCAGCTCGCACACCTGGGGCAGGGCACTGCGGATCGCGCGTTCGGCGTAATCGAGCTGGGCGATGAACGCCGAGAGTTCCTGGCCAAAGGTGATCGGTGTGGCATCCATCATGTGGGTGCGACCGGTCTTCACCAGCTTCATATGCCGCGCCGACAATTCCGCCAGCCCGCCGGACAGGTGTGTGATCGCCGGCAGCAGTCGCTGGTTGACCGCCTGCACCGCCGCGATGTTCATCGCGGTGGGGAAGCAGTCGTTGGAACTCTGGGAGCGGTTCACATGGTCGTTCGGATGCACCGGGCTCTTGCCGCCGCGCGTCTTGCCCGACAGCTCGTTGGCACGCCCGGCGATCACTTCGTTGGCGTTCATGTTGCTCTGGGTGCCGCTGCCGGTCTGCCACACCACCAGCGGGAACTGGTCGTCATGCTGGCCGTCGAGCACTTCGTCGGCGGCCTGTTCGATCAGGCGTGCGATGTCGGCGGGCAGGTCGCCGTTGCGGCTGTTGACCCGGGCGGCGGCTTTCTTGATCAGGGCCAGGGCGTACAAGACCGCCAGGGGCATGCGCTGCTCACCGATGGCGAAGTTCACCAGCGAGCGTTGGGTCTGCGCGCCCCAGTAAGCGTCATCCGGGACTTGGACTTCTCCCAGGCTGTCGGTTTCGATACGGCTCATCGGGCACACTCCTTCAGGTTCGTTTGCGCAGTTTAGGCCGTGATCGGCCCTGGGGGTTCCATAAAAGCCTTTTCATCGGATTCATCCACCGCAAATCCATGCCTGACAAGGGGTGGGGTTGAGCCATGGCGTTTTTTAGGCGCAGAATGGGCGCCCTTGGGGTCTTACCTCGCCTGCTAGAAAAGGAAACTCGATGACTCGTCTTCGTGCCATCTGTACCGCGGTTGCTCTGGTTTGCGCCAGCGGCCAGGTTTTTGCCGATACCGCCAGCCACAACGCCAGTGCCGAAGCCTTCCTTACCCTGGCCCACGCTGACAAGCTGGGGACCCCGGTGTACATGCAAGTGCAGCAAATGTTCGCCCAGCGTTTCGAACAGACCAAAGCGCCTGCCGCCAAGCAGTCCGTACTGGACAGCTACCAGGCCAAGGCCAACGCCGCCCTGGACCAGGCCATCGGCTGGCCAAAACTGAAACCGGACATGGTCAAGCTCTACACCAGCAACTTCAGCGAATCCGAACTCAAGGATCTGGTTGCCTTCTACCAGTCGCCGCTGGGCAAGAAAGTCCTGGAAAAAATGCCGCAACTGACCCAGCAATCGGCCCAGATGACCCAGGCCAAGCTGGAAAGCGCCGTGCCGGTGGTGAACAAGCTGTTGGAAGACATGACCAACGAGCTGACACCTAAAGCCGCCGCACCGGCCAAGAAGAAGTAAGCAGGAATGACCATGCAACAGCGTATCGAAACGGCGCTTGCCGCCCTGGGCCCGGACCACCTGAGCGTGCTGGACGAAAGCCACATGCACAGCCGTGGGTTGCAGACCCACTTCAAGGCCGTGCTGGTCAGCCAGCAGTTCGAAGGGCTTAACCGCGTCAAGCGCCACCAGAAGGTCTACGCCACCCTGGGTGACCTGATGAGCGAGTTTCATGCGCTGGCGCTGCATACCTATACGCCTGAGGAATGGGCGAAAACCGACGCAGCCCCGGCCTCGCCGACCTGCGCGGGCGGCCATTGACGGGTTGATGTTGAATCTACTGTAGGAGCGAGCTTGCTCGCGAAAAAACTCAGAGCGCCGCTGGGCGTCAGGTTATCCGTGTCATCGTTCACGACCTTCGCGAGCAAGCTCGCTCCTACAGTTAACGGTTCATCCCTGATAGAATCCGCAACGCGCCGCTTAGCCGGCGCGTTTTTTTTGCATCCGGTTCACCCCTTACGAGGGTAGCCACCTGGAGAGAACACCCATGACTCAACCGATTGTCGTGGCGGCACTGTATAAGTTCGTCACCCTCGAAGATTAGCGTCGCCCTGCGCGAGCCCCTGCTGCAGGCGATGGTCGACAACGGCATCAAAGGCACCTTGCTGATCGCCGAAGAAGGCATCAACGGCACCGTTTCCGGCAGCCGCGAAGGCATTGATGGCTTGATGGCCTGGCTGAAGAACGACCCGCGCATGGTCGATATCGACCACAAAGAGTCGTACTGCGACGAGCAGCCGTTCTATCGCACCAAGGTCAAGCTCAAGAAAGAGATCGTGACCCTGGGCGTCGAAGGCGTCGACCCGAACAAAAAAGTCGGTACCTATGTCGAGCCGCAGGACTGGAACGCGCTGATCAGCGACCCGCAAGTGCTGTTGATCGATACGCGTAACGACTATGAAGTGTCCATCGGCACCTTTGAAGGCGCGATCGACCCGAAAACCACCAGTTTTCGCGAATTTCCCGACTACATCAAAGCCAACTTCGACCCGGCCAAGCACAAGAAAGTCGCCATGTTCTGCACCGGCGGCATTCGTTGCGAGAAGGCCTCCAGCTATATGCTCAGCGAAGGCTTCGATGAGGTTTACCACCTCAAGGGCGGCATCCTGAAGTACCTCGAAGAGGTGCCGCAGGCCGAGACCAAATGGCAGGGCGACTGCTTTGTGTTCGACAACCGCGTCACTGTGCGCCACGACTTGAGCGAAGGCGACTACGATCAATGTCATGCCTGTCGCACACCGGTTAGTGTGGAAGACCGCGCATCCGAGCACTACGTGGCGGGCATCAGTTGCCCGCATTGCTGGGATAAGCTGCCGGAGAAAACCCGTCGCAGCGCGATCGACCGGCAAAAGCAGATTGAATTGGCCAAGGCTCGCAATATGCCGCACCCGATTGGCTACAACTACAAGCAAACCCCTTCCGAGGCCTGAACCATGTCCGCGCGCCTGCTCTACATAATGGACCCGATGTGTTCCTGGTGCTGGGGCTTTGCTCCGGTAGCCGAGGCGTTGGTCGAGCAGGCCCAGGCGGCCGGCGTGGAGTTGCACCTGGTGGTGGGCGGCTTGCGCACCGGCAGCGGCGCGGCGCTGGACCCGTCGACCCGGCGCTATATCCTGGAACACTGGCAGGCGGTCACCGACGCCACCGGGCAGACGTTCAAGCATGAAGGCGCGCTGCCCGACGGTTTTGTCTACGACACTGAGCCGGCGTGCCGCGCCATCGTCACCGCGCGCAGCCTGGCGCCGGATTGCGCGTGGAAGCTGCTGGGGCTGATCCAGCATGCGTTTTATGTCGAGGGGCGCGACGTGACCCTCGCCAGTATTCTGGTGGAGCTGGCGGAAAAAGCCGGCATACCGCGTATCGAGTTCGCCGGGGCGTTTGACCGCGCTGAGCAGCACGCCGCCACCGCCGCCGATTTCACCTGGGTGCAGGATTTGGGGATCGCCGGTTTTCCGACGTTGCTGGCCGAGCGCAATGGCCAGTTGGCCTTGCTGACCAATGGCTACCAGCCGCTGTCCGAGTTGTCGCCGCTGCTCGGCCGCTGGCTGGAGCGAGCCGCCTGTGCCTGATCAGCCTGACACAGAGCCCTCCCACCGCGTCGATCGACTGACCTGGGCGGAAATCCGCCGCCTGGCTTTGCGTCACAAGAAATCCCTGTGGATCGCCAATGGTGTCGCCGTACTGGCGACCCTGTGCAGCGTGCCCATCCCCCTGTTGTTGCCCTTGCTGGTCGACGAAGTACTGCTGGGCCATGGCGATGCCGCGCTCAAGGTAATGAACCACGCGCTGCCCCTGGGCTGGCAGAAAGCCGCCGGTTATATCGGCCTGATGCTGCTGGTGACGCTGGCCCTGCGCTGTGGTGCGCTGGTGTTCAACGTGGTGCAGGCGCGCTTGTTTGCGCGGCGGGCCAAGGACATCGTCTACCGCATCCGCGTGCGCCTGATCGAGCGGCTCAAGCGTATTTCCCTCGGCGAGTACGAAAGCCTCGGCAGCGGCACCGTCACCACGCACCTGGTCACCGACCTGGACACGCTGGACAAATTCGTCGGCGAAACCCTCAGCCGTTTCCTGGTGGCCATGCTGACCCTGGTCGGCACCTCGGCGATTCTGGTGTGGATGCACTGGCAACTGGCGCTGCTGATCCTGCTGTTCAACCCGCTGGTGATCTATGCCACGGTGCAGTTGGGCAAGCGCGTCAAACACCTGAAAAAACTGGAAAACGACAGCACCTCGCGCTTCACCCAGGCGTTGACCGAAACCCTCGACGCCATCCAGGAAGTGCGTGCCGGCAATCGCCAGGGCTTTTTCCTCGGGCGCCTCGGCCAGCGCGCCCAGGAAGTGCGTGACTATGCTATCCACTCCCAATGGAAAACCGACGCCTCCAGCCGCGCCAGCGGTTTGCTGTTCCAGTTCGGCATCGATATTTTTCGCGCGGCGGCCATGCTCACCGTGCTGTTTTCCGACCTGTCCATTGGCCAGATGCTCGCCGTGTTCAGCTACCTGTGGTTCATGATCGGCCCGGTGGAGCAGTTGTTGAACCTGCAATATGCCTACTACGCGGCGGGCGGGGCGCTGACGCGGATCAACGAGCTGCTCGCCCGTGCCGATGAGCCGCAATATGTCGGCGGCGCAGACCCGTTCACTGGGCGCGAAACGGTCGGCATCGACGTGCGTGGCCTGACGTTCGGCTATGGCGAAGAGCGGGTGCTCGACCAGTTGAACCTCAGCATCGAACCTGGTGAGAAGGTCGCGATTGTCGGCGCCAGCGGCGGCGGTAAAAGTACCCTGGTGCAGCTGCTGCTGGGGCTGTACACACCGCAGGCCGGCAGTATTCGTTTCGGTGGTGCAACCCAGCAGGAAATCGGCCTGGAGACTATCCGCGAGCACGTCGCGGTGGTGCTGCAACACCCCGCGCTGTTCAACGATACCGTGCGTGCCAACCTGACCATGGGCCGCAACCGCAGTGACCAGGCGTGTTGGCAGGCCCTGGAAATCGCCCAGTTGGAGGCGACCGTCAAGGCGTTGCCCCTGGGCCTGGACAGTGTGGTGGGGCGCTCTGGCGTGCGCTTTTCCGGCGGCCAGCGCCAACGCCTGGCGATTGCGCGCATGGTCTTGGCCGAGCCGAAGGTGGTGATCCTGGATGAGGCAACCTCGGCCCTGGACGCCGCCACCGAGTACAACCTGCACCAGGCGTTGGCGCGGTTTCTCAGTGGGCGGACTACACTGATCATTGCCCATCGGCTTTCGGCGGTGAAACAAGCTGATCGGGTGCTGGTGTTCGACGGTGGGCATATCGCCGAGGACGGCGACCATCAGCAACTGATCGCGGAGGGTGGCTTGTACGCCAAACTTTACGGGCACTTGCAACAAGTGCGTTGATTTAGCCTACGCTGTGCTATTAGGAGCGGATGTTCGCGTGCGTATTCAGCTGTGCATGTGCAAGGGACTTCATGAAGCAGAAGCGGACTCTCGGAACGCCAAGGTTGTTGGGCATTGTCTGGCCCTTTATTGCCGTCGTATTGTTCCAGGCATTATTAGGCTGTGTCAGTCTGTATGTGCTTTCAGCGGTGCGCGTCTATGTGGGCGGCGAAAGCCTGTGGTCCAAGGGCCAGAAAGACGCCATCTACTATCTGACGCTGTACGCCGATAATCGCGACGAAGCCACCTACCTCAAATACCAGCAAGCCATTGCCGTGCCCCAGGGCGGGCATGAACTGCGTGTCGCCCTGGACCGTCCCGCCCCCGACCTCAAGGCGGCGCGCGAGGGGATCATCAAGGGTGGCAACCACCCGGACGACGTCTCCAGCGTGATTTGGCTGTACCTCAACTTTCGCCATTTCAGCTACCTGGAAAAAGCCATCGAACTGTGGACCGTGGGCGATGGCTACCTGGTCCAGCTGGATGATCTGGCCCGGTCGATGCACCGGGCGATCACCGCGGGTCAGGTCCATGACGACGATGTGCGGCAATGGAAGGCGCATATCTTTGCCATCAACGACGGCGTGACGCCGGCGGCCAAGGCGTTCAGCGATGCCTTGGGTGAAGGCTCGCGCGTCGTCCTGCGGCTGTTGCTGATCACCAACCTGGCCACGGCCTTGTGCCTGATCGCCCTGGCGCTGCTGCGTACCCACAAGTTGTTGGCGCAGCGGCACGCGTTCGCCGATGCCCTGCAAGTGGAGAAGGAGCGGGCACAGATCACCCTGGAGTCGATCGGCGATGGGGTGATCACCACCGATGTCGATGGCGCCATTGCCTACATGAACCCGGCCGCCGAGGCCCTGACGCGCTGGACGTCGGCCCATGCCCAGGGCCTGCCCCTGGCGGCACTGTTCAACCTGTTGGATGAAAATGCTCAGCCCGATGGTTTTGCGCTGATCGAGCACATCACCAAGGGCCGCTTGAGCGGCGGCAGCGAACACTCCAAAACCATCCAGCGCCTGGACGGCAGCACCGTTTCGGTGACCCTGGTGGGCGCGCCGATCCGCAGCGCCGGCAAAGTCAGCGGCGCGGTGCTGGTGCTGCACGACATGACCCAGGAACGTCAGTACATCGCCAACCTGTCGTGGCAAGCGACCCATGACGCGTTGACCGGCCTGGCCAACCGTCGCGAGTTCGAGTTCCGCCTGGAACAGGTGCTGCAACAAGTCGCGCGTGAGCACAGCGGGCGGCATGCCTTGATGTTCCTAGACCTGGACCAGTTCAAGCTGGTCAACGACACCTGCGGCCATGCGGCAGGCGACGAGCTGTTACGGCATATCTGCGCACTGCTGCAATCGGATCTGCGTGAAGGTGACACCCTGGCGCGACTGGGGGGCGACGAGTTCGGCATCCTGTTGGAGAACTGCCCGGCGTCGGTGGCGGAAAAAATCGCCGAAAGCCTGCGGCACACGGTGCAGAACCTGCATTTCGTGTGGAAGGGCCGGCCGTTCATGACCACCGTCAGCATTGGCCTGGTGCATATCTCCCAGGTGCCGACCACCCTGGAAACGTCGCTGCGCGCCGCCGACATGGCCTGCTATATGGCCAAGGAAAAGGGCCGCAACCGCGTGCAGGTCTACCACGCGGACGACTCCGAGCTGTCCTTGCGCTTTGGCGAGATGGCCTGGGTGCAGCGCCTGCACATGGCCCTGGAAGAAAACCGTTTTTGCCTGTACTCCCAGGAAATCGCGCCCCTGGGGCACACCGACGCCGACAATGGGCACATTGAAATCCTCCTGCGCCTGCATGACGAGGCCGGCCGCATCATTCTGCCCGACAGTTTCATTCCGGCCGCCGAACGTTACGGGTTGATGAGTTCCCTGGATCGCTGGGTGGTGGACAACGTGTTCAACCTGATTGCCCGTTGCATGCATGAGCGTCCGGGCCGGCCCATGGCAATGTGTGCGATTAATCTGTCAGGCATAACGATTGGTGATGACGCTTTTCTCGGTTTTTTACGCGAGAAGTTCGCGGCTTACAGTGTTCCGCCAGAAATGATTTGTTTTGAAATAACTGAGACCTGCGCTATTGCCAATTTGGGCAGTGCGATTCGCTTTATTAATGAACTCAAAGCCTTAGGTTGCCATTTCTCACTGGATGACTTCTGCGCCGGAATGTCCTCATTCGCTTATCTGAAACATTTACCTGTAGACTTCCTGAAGATCGATGGAAGTTTCGTAAAGGATATGCTGGACGACCCGATTAACCGCGCCATGGTCGAAGTGATCAACCACATCGGCCACGTCATGGGTAAGCGCACAATTGCTGAGTTTGTTGAAACGCCGCACATCGAACAGGCATTGCTTGAGATTGGTGTGGATTACGCTCAGGGCTATGTGATTGAACGCCCGCAATTGTTTACCTTTGATAGTTTGCAGTGTCGACCTGTGCGGCCGCAGCCTCTGTTATTCAAGGCGCCCGGCACATTCCGCTGAAACATTTGCTGGTCTGTACAATCACACTTAAAAAGGAGCCTTACAGTGATCGACACCTTCAACCGAACCGGCCCGCTTATGGAAGCCTCGAGTTACCCCGCCTGGGCTCAGCAATTGATCCAGGACTGTAGCGAGAGCAAGCGCCGAGTTGTCGAACACGAACTGTATCAGCGCATGCGTGATAACACGCTGAGCGCCAAGACCATGCGCCAATACCTGATCGGTGGCTGGCCGGTGGTCGAACAGTTTGCCTTGTATATGGCACAGAACCTCACCAAGACCAAGTTTGCCCGTCATCCTGGCGAGGATATGGCGCGGCGTTGGCTGATGCGCAATATTCGGGTGGAATTGAACCACGCCGATTACTGGCTGCATTGGGCCCGCGCCCACGGCGTCAGCCTCGAAGACCTGCAAGCACAGAACGTACCCCCGGAATTGCATGCACTGAGCCATTGGTGCTGGCACACCAGTTCGGCCGATTCGTTGATCGTTGCGATCGCCGCCACCAACTACGCCATCGAGGGCGCGACGGGGGAGTGGTCCGCGTTGGTGTGCTCCACCGGCGTTTATGCGGCAGCCTTCCCCGAGGAAGACCGCAAGCGCGCGATGAAGTGGCTGAAGATGCATGCCCAGTACGACGATGCCCACCCTTGGGAAGCGCTGGAAATCGTCTGCACCCTGGCCGGTACGAACCCCAGCCGACAACTGCAGGCAGAGCTGCGCCAGGCCGTGTGCAAGAGCTACAACTACATGTACCTGTTCCTGGAAAACTGCATGCGCCTGGAGAAAGACAAACCGGCGGCCGCGCCTGTTCGCGAGCGCCTGGTGCGCGTCGCCAGCGAAGCGTGATGTGAAACGCGTGGCGGGGGTTTACCCCGCCATTGCCAAGCGGTTGCGACCTTCGCGCTTGGCCACATACAAGGCGCTGTCGGCCCGACGTAACAGGCTTTCGGCAGACTCGGCAGGCAACAACGTCGAGCAGCCCAGGCTCACCGTCAGATCGATGCGTATGTCATCCGCCCAATATTCCTGGGCCTGTGTCGCCTGGCGCAGGCGCTCGCCGACGACCGCCGCCGCATCCCGGCCGGTGTTGGAGAGCAGGATCAGGAATTCTTCCCCGCCAAAGCGGAACACCATGTCCACATTGCGCAACTGGCCCTTGATCGACGCAGCCACGGCGCGCAGTACCTTGTCGCCGGCCGCGTGGCCGTGAGTGTCGTTGATGCGTTTGAAGTGATCGATGTCGAGCATCAGCAGGGACAACGGGGTCGAGTGTCGCCGCGCCATGTCGATTTCCCGCTGCAGGGTCTGGTCCATGGCGATGCGGTTGCCGGTTTCGGTCAACGGGTCACGCAGGGCGCTGCGGGTCGCGGCGCGATAGAGCAGGGCGTTACGCATCGGGTAGAGCAGGGTGGCCAGCAGTGATTCGAGTTGACTCAGTTCTTCTTCCATCAAACGTTGGTTGCGACGGAATACCAGCTCGCCCAGATGTTCGCCTTCATGGCTCAAGGCGTAGCTCACCGAATGATGGCCGCGATGGCCGAATTCCAGGCGCAGGTCACTGGCCTGATGGCTGTAGTGCAGAGCGTCCAGGGGCACCAGGCGCTGGATCTCGCGAAAGAACAGACCGAGGATGCATTGCGGTTCCAGGCTGGTCTGCAGTTGCAGGCCCAGTTGTTGGCGCAGTTGAGCAACCGTGGTGGGGCGGTGCGAGAGAGGGGATGACTGACTAAAGCCCAGGCGTTGCAATTTGGCACTGTCGAAGTCAATTGCGTGGAGCTGGGGCGGGTTTTTCATAAGCAGTCGGCCTCTAAGCACTTAGCTGTCTTACAGGCTCGATGAGAGTGGCGAGTGCCAAGCGTCTTACTGTTCCTTCAGTTCCGTAAAACATTGGAAACAGTTTAAACCGCTTTGCCAGGGGTTATAACCCTTGGGCACTGCCACACGTCTTGTCATCGCTTAACCTGCTTGAAAGGGCTAGAGCGAGATTCATGCCACTTTGTTTTATTTTGAATAAAATCCTTATAAATCAAAGGCTGTTTATGGGGTCAAAAACAGCCATGGCGAAAGGATGTCAGTTATTTGGCAGGTGACGGCGGTTTTACCCGCCGTACTGAACCAGCGTGGTGGCGTCGATCTGCTCGATCGACGTCACGCCGGTCAGCGTCATGGCCACACGCATTTCCTTGGCGAAGATATCCAACAGGTTTTCCACCCCGTGCTGGCCCTCGGCGGCCAACGCATAGGCGGTCGAACGTCCCAACAGGCATGCCTTGGCGCCCAGGGCGAGCATGCGTACCACGTCGAGCCCGGAGCGGATGCCGGAGTCCACCAGCACCGTCAGGTCATCGCCGACTGCCTGGGCAATGGGCGGCAGTGCCTTGGCGGTGGAGAGCACGCCGTCCAACTGGCGGCCGCCATGGTTGGAGACCACGATGCCATCGGCGCCGAAGCTCACTGCGTCCTTGGCGTCCTGCGGGTCGAGGATGCCCTTGATGATCATCGGGCCTTTCCAGAACTCGCGTATCCACTCCAAGTCTTTCCAACTGATCGACGGGTCGAAGTTGTTGGCCAGCCAACCGACGTAATCTTCGAGGGTGGTGGGCTTGCCCAGGTACTTGGAGATATTGCCCAGGTCGTGCGGGCGGCCCAGCACGCCAACATCCCAGGCCCATTGTGGCTTGGTGACGGCCTGCAGCATCCGGCGCGCCGAGGCATACGGCCCGGACATGCCCGAGTGTGCATCGCGGTAACGCGCGCCCGGCGTCGGCATATCGACGGTGAACACCAGCGTCGTCACCCCGGCGGCCTGCGCCCGTTCCAGCGCGTTACGCATAAAGCCGCGGTCCTTGAGCACATAGAGCTGGAACCAGATCGACTGCGCGCTTTGCGACGCCACTTCCTCGATCGAACACACCGACACCGTCGACAGACAGAAGGGAATCCCCTTGTTGGCCGCCGCCTTGGCCGCCTGCACCTCGCCGCGCCGTGCGTACATACCGGTCAAGCCAACGGGGCTGAGGATGATCGGCATGGCATGTTCCTGACCGAACAGCGTGGTCTTCAAGCTCAGGCTATCCACGTTGCGCAGAATGCGTTGGCGCAGGCTGATCTCGGCCAGGTCCGAACTGTTGGCACGCATCGTGTGTTCGGCGTAGGCGCCACCGTCGATGTAGTCGAACAGGAAGCGCGGCAGCTTGCGCTTGGCGGCGGCACGGTAATCGGATGCCGACGAAATGATCATGAGCAGTGACTCCACAGGGCAAAGGGGGGGTACGGTAAGCAAACTTCTGGCATGATAAAAACAACTTTTATCGCTAGTGCCCAGTCGCAAAAGGAATACCAATGAACCTGAGAACACTGCGTGTCTTCGTCGAGGTGGTGCGCCAGGGCGGGTTTTCCCAGGCGGCGCAGGTGGTGTCGCTGACCCAGTCGACGGTGAGCAAGGCCGTCAAGACCCTGGAAGAAGAACTGGGCGCGCCGCTGCTTAATCGTCTTGGGCATAAGAACGAACTTACCGCCGCAGGCGAAATTGCCTACCGCCGCGCCCTGGTGCTGCTCGCCGAACGCAGCGATCTGGTCGCCGAGATCAACGACCTGCGCGACCTCAAGCGCGGCGTGCTGCGCATCGGCCTGCCGCCGGTGGGATGCGGCGTGTTGTTCGCGTCTATGTTCGCCACCTACCGCAACCGCTACCCGGACATCGATATCGAACTTACCGAGCACGGCAGCAAAAAACTGCACGAATGCCTGGAAGCCGGGGAGGTCGACCTGGCGGCCCTGTTGCTGCCGGTAGACGATGGCTTTGACTACCAGCCCGTGCGCAATGAGCCGCTGATGGCCGTGCTGCCCATGAGCCATGCGCTCGCGCGGCGCAAGCGCATCGACTTCACCGACCTCGCGGATTCACCGTTCATTCTGTTCGAAGCCGGTTTTGCCCTGAACGCATTAATCCTCGCTGCCTGCGAACGCAAGGGCGTGACGCCCCGCGTCACCGCCCGTAGTGGGCAGATCGACTTCATCGTCGACTTGGTGGCGGCAGGGCTGGGCGTCGCCTTCCTGCCACGCATGCTCGCGCACAAGCACCAGCACGCCGGCATCGCCCTGATCCCCTTGGACGAACCCCACACCGACTGGCACATCGCCCTGGCCTGGCGCGCCAGCGCCCACCTGCCACCCGCAGCGCGCGCCTGGCTGGACCTGGCCAAGGAAATGACCCACGTAGGGTAAAAGCCGAACGGGTTATCCGATTGCGTTCGGCAATGCCAGGTAGTGCTTGACTTGTCCTTTTTAATCAGTAACATACGGTGAATTCCGCGATAGCTCAGTTGGTAGAGCAAATGACTGTTAATCATTGGGTCCCTGGTTCGAGTCCAGGTCGTGGAGCCAGATAGGAAAAAGCCTGCAGCGATGCAGGCTTTTTTTTGCCTTGGATTTTTCCGGGGTGATCAAAGCGCACAGCGTGACCAGCATGAATGCGTCTCTAATCCTACGATTCAGAGGTAAATATCATGAAAGTCGCTGCAGTCGTTTCAACCAAAGGCGGGCCGGGTAAAACCACGGTCGGCGTCAATCTGGGCGCGTTCTGCGCCGATGCAGGGATCCGCACCCTGCTCATTGATCTGGATAATCAGCCGTCTCTGTCCTCATTCTATGCGCTATCGCATGAGGCGCCTGGTGGAACCTATCAACTGATCGCGAATAACGAGACTCGGGCCGACCAGGTCTGCGTGACTATGGGACCGCGGCTGCGCGGGCAGCCATAGAAATTGCGCTATTCAAAGGCGCCTCGAAACTTGCAAGTGGAGAGGGGGCGTCGGTTCTGTTGCCAGGCAAGAAGCCTGTAGCATCTGCAAATGGTGGTGATGCGCTCGATGCGCATGAAATCGTAGGTCCTTACTCACCTATCAGCAAAACCCTCATACCTGCGGAAATGGAGCAGAAGATCCTTTATGGTGAGCGTAAAACCACCCCTTCAGGGAATCCGAAGAACGAAATTATCGGTGCTCATTCGGGCGAAATAAGCAATACACACCCCGATTATGCTGTGGAGGTGTTGTCAAGTAACGTGGATGGGACACGAAATGCCAAATTAGTGGCGCAATTTACTGATGGAAATGTTTCGAAGATTAAAACGAGTACCTTGTTTCCCGCATCGTGGACTGATGCGCAAACTATGAGTGCTGTTCGGGCTACCGGAAATGGCCCGGCGCTCGCGACTAGATCCGATGGTGCCTCGTTGCATCAAACGACAGTTAACGGTGTTAAAGTTGAGGTGATCAAGGTGGGGGATCGCGTTACTGCTGGCTATCCTTGTGGCAGAGGATGCACGGATCCAACGAAATTTTGATAGGTGAAATATGTTTAAAGAGTATGAATTTTTGCTGGATTCGATAGGGTCAGAAGATTATTGGTCGGATGTAGGTATTGATATCGCAGCCTCCAAAATCTCTCAGTTTGATAGTTTGAGTTGGGGTGAACTTGAGTATGCGCTTTCAGTGAAGTCTGAAATGTGGCGAGGTCGGTGCGCGGAGTCCCTTGGGGACTCGAATGATGAGCGGGCTCTGCGTATTCTGTTAGCGCTTCTAAAGGCTGAGGAGGAATCGGTTGTCATTCATGCAATTGAATCAATTGAATCAATTTTTTTAGCTGGCTATATTTTCGATAGGTCGCAGGCCATACTCGCTCTAAATGAGGGTTTTAAGGAAGGGAATCGAACGTTAAAGCTAATGAAGACTACATTGGCTAAGAAGTTAAGTGAGTAGTAATTGTGGAGAAAGGAAGAACGAGGTAGATGACGCGCAAATCCTAGTGCCGGTGCTCTATCTAGCCCGGGCCGACAATCGCCTCGCGCCGAGGGGCGGGTTGATCGCCGGTAACAATCCGAACCTGATAGCCGGTGAAGATCTGCTTAACGCCGGCGCGCCGTGTGCTACCAATAACCTGTCGGCGAATTCCAGCAACGACCTTTCCAACAGCGGCCTGATCGGAATTTAAATAAAACTGTCGCCTTTATTCGGTCCCCAGTCCTCTTTATTCCGAACTGCTGCGGCCTTGAAGTCCGCCATGTGGAACTCGACCCGTTCATACACGCACTCGAGGCTGCACGACAACTGACAGCGGGCGCCTCCTTTTCCTACAGATCATTGCTTTGCCACGCTTTGACAACCCAATTCAACCCGACTAACTTTCGTGGCGTGCTGCGCTCATGCGGCTCACGCTATGCAGCAACCCTATATCTCCACCACGTTCTTCCGTGGCACCGTTGCGACTAACAGCTAGCAAATGACTGTTAATCATTGGGTCCCTGGTTCGAGTCCAGGTCGTGGAGCCAGACAAGGTTTCAGAGAAGGCTTTCAAAATCTCTGAACACCCCGAAAAACCCGTCTTCTGGCGGGTTTTTTCGTTTTGGCGTTCTGTCGGACCCCGGTGGGTGCCAGCCATTTCAAGGGTAGAACCCTTATCGCGCTTGCCTGAATTGCGGGAACGGATCGACACCTATAAAGGCCGCGCGCTTACCCGGCTGACGGTCTTGCTGTCGCTGCACGTGTTTGTACGCTCCAGCGAGCTGCGCTTCTGATTTCCATCGGTGGATAATTTCATCCGCAGCCGCAGAACGCCCAACAATTCGAGCCTTGAGCCGAATTCTCCCCAGGCGTAGAAAAGGTCGGGCAAAACGCTGTCGTTGACAGCAACCCCGGTAGCCAGAACCTTTAAGGCTACGCCACACCGTGGTGGTTCTCCCAAAGTGCGATTAGCGTCCGGCGGCTCGCACGGTCACAGCGATGCAGATGATGGTGCCGCCCCAGGCCCCCGCAGGTATCAAGCAACATGAGTGTTCGCTGCAAGCTCATGCGCGGGCTCGGGCTTGATCTTGAACCAGAGGGTGTACATCGCTGGCAGGAACACCAAGGTCAGTACTGTGCCGGCAAACGTACCGCCAATCAGGGTGTACGCCAGCGTTCCCCAGAACACCGAATGGGTCAGCGGAATGAACGCCAGCATCGCCGCCAATGCCGTGAGAATCACTGGCCGCGCACGCTGCACAGTGGCTTCGACCACTGCGTCATAAGGCGACAGACCGGTTTGCTTATTAGAGTGGATCTGGCCAATGAGGATCAGCGTGTTGCGCATCAGAATCCCTGACAAGGCAATCAATCCCACCAAGGCGTTGATCCCGAACGGCTGCTGGAACAACAGCAGAATTGGCACCACGCCAATCAGGCCCAAAGGCGCGGTGGCGAACACCATCATCATTGCCGACATCGAGCGCACCTGAATGATGATGGTCAGCAACATCAGCGCAATCATGATCGGGAACAACGGCAGCAATGCCTTGTTCGCTTTACCCGACTCTTCGATCGAGCCGGCAAACTCAATGCGGTAGCCCACCGGCAGTTTTTCGATGATGGGCTGCAGCTGCGTTATCAAGGCGTTGGAGACATCGGGAGGCTGAAGACCTTCAGCCACGTCACCGCGCACGGTGATGGTCGGCGTCCGATCACGCCGCCGCAGAATGGGTTCCTCCATGTGCACATCCACCGTCCCTACCTGGGACAGCGACACGCGCTGGCCTTGGGCGCCGGTCAGCGTGAAGGCGGCAATTTTCGATGGATCAAGACGCGTCTCACCAGCGGAGCGAGCGACCACCTGAACCGAACGAATGTCCTCACGCACCTCGGTGACAGGCACCCCCGTGAGCAGAAATTGCAGCTGTTGCGCGACATCGGTCGAGGTCAAGCCGAATGCTTGCAGGCGATCCTGATCCAGCGTGAGATGAAGTGCCGGCACGCGCTCGCCCAAGTCGGTGTTGACGGTCCTCATCATGGGGCTGGCGGTCATGACCTCACGCACCTGCGCGGCGATATCCCGCAACACTGCGGGGTCGGCGCCCATCACTCGAAAGGCCACCGGATACGGTGAGTAAGGACCGAATACCAACTGCGTCACCCGCACGCGGGCTTCAGGCGCCAAACCATCGGTCGTGGCTTGCCTGAGCCGAATCTTGAGCGCCTCACGCTCTTGCTGATTCGCCGTCAGGACGACGATTTTTGCGAAGGATGGATCGGGTAGCTCAGGGGCCATCGCCAAATAGAAGCGCGGCGCGCCCTGGCCAATGTAAGCGGTGACGATCTTGGCTTCCGGCTGCTGAGTCAACCACGCCTCGACCTTGGCCGCCGCCATATCAGTCTGTTCGATAGCGGTGCCGTAAGGCATCTGCACCTCAACCAGCACCTCAGGTCGGTCGGATGTTGGAAAGAACTGCTTCTTGACCACGCCCATGCCCATAATCGCAACAACAAACAAGCCCACGACGGATGTCGCCACCAGGCCATTGCGGCGGATCACACTGCCCAGCAGGCGCCTGAAACGCTGGTAGTTCGGTGTACCGTAAATCGCTGTATGCCCACCTTCAGGCACCTTGATCTGCGGCAGCAGTTTGACGCCCAGGTAAGGGGTAAACACCACGGCCACCACCCAGGAAGTGATCAGCGCAATGCCAACGATCCAGAACATGTTCGCGGTGTACTCACCAGCGGTCGACTTGGCAAAACCGTTGGGCATAAAGCCGATCGCCGTCACCAACGTCCCCGACAACATCGGCGCGGCCGTGTGGCTCCAGGCATAAGCGGAGGCCTTGATTCGGTCGTAGCCTTCCTCCATCTTCACCACCATCATTTCAATGGCAATGATGGCATCGTCCACCAGCAGTCCCAGCGCCAGAATCAACGAGCCCAGGGTAATTCGATCGAAGTCTTTGCCCGTGGCCGCCATGACAATGAACACGGCCGCCAGGGTCAGCGGCACCGCTGCGGCAACCACAACGCCGACACGCCAGCCCATGCTGAGAAAACACACCAGCAGCACCACGCCCAAGGCAGCAAAAAACTTCACCATGAACTCGTTGACGGATGCGTCAATATTCACCGCCTGATCCGTGACCTTGGTCAGGCTCATGCCCAAAGGCATCTGCTCATTGATCGCTGTTGCCTCAGCGTCCAGCGACTTCCCCAAATCCAGACCGTTCCAGCCATCGCGCATGACCACGCCGAGCAACAGTGCTGGCTCGCCGTTGTTGCGTACCAGGAATGTCGCGGGGTCCTCATAACCGCGCTTGACCTCAGCCACGTCGGACAACTTGAGGGTTCTGCCCTGCACTGTCAGCGGGGTATTGCGAATCTTCTGCAGGTCATCAAACGCGCCATCCAGGCGGATGAAAACCTGGGGTCCCTTCGCTTCTACCGAACCGGCCGGCGTTATCATGTTTTGCGTGTTCAACGCACTGAAGATGTCTCGTGCAGAAATGCCCAGCGTCGCCAGGCGCTCGTAGGACAGCTCGACAAAAACGCGCTCGGCCTGTTCACCGATGATGTTGACCTTCTTCACACCCGCTACATGCAGCAAACGCTGACGCAAGCTCTCGGCTTCGCGCACCAACAGACGTTGCGGCTCGCCCTTGGCCTTGAGCGCATAGAGCGCGAAGGTGACATCGGAATACTCATCATTGACCATCGGGCCGATCACCCCAGACGGCAACCCCTTCTGCTCATCCAGGACTTTCTTGCGCGCCTGGTAAAACTCCTCCTGGACGGCTGAGGGTGGCGTGCTATCGAGCAGATAAACCGTGGTGAATGCCAAGCCGGGCCGGGTAAAGGTCTCGGTCCTATCGTACCAACGCAGTTCCTGCATGCGTTTTTCCAGCTTTTCTACCACCTGGTCCTGCATCTCCTGGGCCGTCGCCCCAGGCCAGGCTGTGACCACCGTCATTTGTTTAATGGTGAATGCGGGGTCTTCCGCACGCCCCAGTTTGAAGAAGGCGTACAACCCACCCACAGAAATCAGCAGGATCAAAAACAGGGTGATTGAGCGCTCGCGTACTGCCAGCGCCGAAAGATTGAAGCCGCTCATCGACTCACCTCAACCACCGTTTTTTGCGTGGCACCGGCAAGTTCAGTCCTGACCTTCTCTCCCTCATTCAATAGGTGTGCACCCAATGCGACGACACGATCACCCACCTGGAGATCACCCGTCACGCGCACACTGGCCTCGTTGTTCAAGCTGCGAACCTTGATCGGGCGCCACACCACATGCTCCGGTTCTCCCTCAACCAGCCAGACACCCGGGCCTTTACCCGCGTCGTAGAGGGCCCCCATGGGCACCTGTAATTCCTTGGCATCAGCAACATCCGTGTCAGCGATAGACACTGAGATAGTCGAACCCAGGGTGGCGTTGGAGAGCGCCCCCTCCAGCACATAACGCGCTTCATACGTTCGGGTCTGTTGGTCCGCAGAGTCGGACAGCTGACGTAAGCGGGCGCTGCCTGCACGCTGGTTCTGCCCGTAGAGCTCAACCGTCGCCGCCGAGCCCAGCGCAGGACGTAGCGTCTCGGGTAACTGGATCACGGCCTCGCGCTGCCCTGAATGGGCAACGCGTACCACCCTCTGTCCTGCGCCAACTACCTGTCCCGGCTCCGCCAAGGTATCCACTACCACCCCGTCAGCATCCGCCACCAACGTCGAATAACCGGTCGCGTTTTTCGCCACATCAGCCTGAGCCTGGGCAGCGTTTAGCTGAGCTTTCGCCGAGTCGGCAGCCGCTTTGATCCCTGCGTAAGCTGAGGCAGATACCGCACCGACGGACACCAAATCACGGTAGCGAAGCTCATCATCGGAGGTCTGCCGGGCTCGAGCCATAGCGGCCAGCACCGCTTCCTGCTGCGCCCTCGCGGTCAGCGTCAGGTCGTTGGCATCGATACGCATGAGTGGCTGCCCACGTTTGACACTCTGCCCAGAGTCCACCAAGCGCTCCAAGACTTTCCCTGGCACCCGAAAACCGAGATCGCTCTGAACTCGAGCCGCGACGATACCGGTGAATACCCGTGCTGCAGGCGCGGAGGGTTGAACCACGCCGATGCGTACCAAGGGCACTTGAAGGCGAGGATCGGCGGGCGTGGCCTCGTTGCAGGCCGCTAGGGCAAACGGCAACAAGACAATGAAAATGAGTGACATGCGGTGGCGCTGGATCATAAAGACCTCTCGGTAGCGGATGCACCATGCTTATTCAAGTGACCATTTCTGTCAATAGTCACTGCCGAGATGAATGAACGTCGCTCACTTGATCAGAGCAAAGCAAAGAGGCTCGATAGCCAGTTTTTTCAGGCGCACACGCTGATACGGATGCGCAGCGCATCCGTCAGCAGAGGTTTAAGGCATCAGGCTGCGCAGAACCAGATTGGAGATGAGAGAAGGGGCTTCTTCAACAAAATCGAGGTTGTACTGCAATAGCAGAGGATTGATGAAGGGCCGCAGAGCGAGATGAATCGCCTCTACCGTCTCGTCCAGCGGAGTCTTGCGTTCAAACTCGCCGAGCTCTCGCCCCTCACGCACGATTTGCAACACGAAGCTCTTGATCCGAGCGTCATAGACTTGTGAGCTGGGCCATCGCTCCGACGCGGAGAACGCTGCGATATCGTAGAGTTTACGGTCGTTAAAGAACAGGCTCACACCTGTAGCGATTAAGGTTTTGACCAGGCGCCGAAAACGTTCGGTCGGCGAGATGCCGTCTACATTGATGGCTTGCTCCACTGCCGTAACGATTTCAGTCAGGCAATTTGTACAGATTGCTTCACCAATCGCCTGCTTGGATTCAAAAAATTTGTAGATGTAAGCCTTGGAAAAGCCGATGGCCTTGGCTAGGTCAGAAACCGTTGTTTTGCCATAACCGTATTGACTGAAATGTTCGTTGGCCGCCGCAACAATCTGGTCTCGAATGTCGTGATCGGCTGGGCCACGGGCGCTGGGCGAAGAAACTGATGGCTGATTCATGCGAGCAGCTTACTCATCCCAACGGTGGTTGACAACTTGTGACCAAATTGTAATATCGTCACAAATCGACCCTTTCGCAGGTACCCCATGCATCCTCCTCTTCGTTTCGCCGTCTTACTGTGTTTGGGTATGGTTGCAGGTTGCGCAGTGGGCCCCGACTACTCAAAACCCAGTGTGGAATTGCCCGAGCATTTCTCGGCGCAAACGTCCAAGGCACGACAAGTGGACGCCGCAAATGCCGATCTCGCTGCTTGGTGGAATGCATTTAATGACCCGATACTCAGTCAACTGATAAATCGAGCACTTGAACAGAACCTCGATTTAGCCCAGGCAAGCGCAAGGATCGAGCAGGCTCGCGCCGGTTTGGGCGCAGCTAACGCAGCCCTCCTGCCGTCGGCTACCGTCAACGGTCAAGCGGCCCGAGCCCGTCAGTCATTGGAGACGCCGTTGGGCCAAGTGCTGAATTCAGACCCTTCCTATAATCGCTACGGCAGTGCCTATGAGGCGAACGTGAATGCCGGTTGGGAGCTGGATGTGTTTGGCGGGCTGCGCCGAGGTAAAGAAGCGGCCTTCGCCGATTATCAGGCCTCGCAAGCCGGAGCGATTGCCACACGCCTGGCAGTGGTCGCGCAAACAGCCGACCTTTACATCAGCATCCGTGGCCTGCAAGCACGCCTGGAAATTGCCCGGCGGCAAGTCGACACACGACAACAACTGCTCACCACCATCGAACATCTTTACGCAAAAGGCCTGGCGGCTGAACTGCAGTTGAACCAGGCCCAAGGCGCGCTGAGCCAAGCGCAGGCCACCGTGCCGGTACTGCAAGCAGGCATTGACACGGCAATGAATGCGCTGGATGTCATGTTGGGCAAGGCGCCCGGCACTTACAGCGCGCAGTTGACTAAGCTGGCGCCCATCCCTGAGGTGCCAGGCCTCTCGGACATGGGCGCTCCTGCCGACCTGCTGCGTCGGCGTCCAGACTTGATCGTCGCGGAGCGCCGTCTTGCGGCATCCAGCGCGCGTATCGGCGAAGCCATGTCCGAGTACTACCCCAAACTGTCTGTGGCTGCGCTGCTCGGCAGTGCTACATCGGTATCCAGCGCGAACCTGTTCAGCAACGGCGCCAGTCAGGCTTCGGCGGCACTGGGATTACGCTGGCGGCTGTTCGATTTTGGCCGCATCAACGCCCAGATTGATTTGGCAAAGGGCCAGGAAGCCGAAGCCTTGGCCGCTTACCGCCAGTCCGTTCTGCGGGCCTGCGAAGATGTGGAAAGCGCTGTTTCGGCACGGATCAACCGCGAGCAACAATCGACCCAGCTCGCCCAGGGCGAGTCGGCGTATGCGAAAGCCAGAGCGACATCGTTTGCCGCCTATGAAAAAGGCGTGGTCAGCTTGATCGAAGTGCTGGATGCCGATGAACATCTCCTAGTGGCATCTGATGGCAGAGCCCAGGCACAAACTGAATCGGCTCGCGCTGCAGTGGCCACGTTCAAAGCATTGGGCGGCGGTTGGCAGCGAGATGACTCAGATGCTCGCGTTGTCTCAAAAAGAGCGGAAGCTCGAATGTTTTTTCCTGATCCAGGGATATCGAAAGAACTCCAATAAAATACGGGCTGGATCAGGATGATCGTAGGGATGTATAGACTAAAAAACAGAATAATTTCATTGTAGAACAAATGTTTATTTTTCTGTTCGAGTCCAGGTCGTGGAGCCAGACATTGAGAAAAGCCTGCAGAGATGCAGGCTTTTTTTTGCCTTGGATTTCGCCAGGGCGATCAAAGCGCACAGCGTGAACAGCATGAATGCGTCTCTGATCCTTCGATTCAGAGGTAAGCCCCATGAAAGTCACTGCAGTCGTTTCGCCTGGCCACGGCCTAGGTAAGGCTGCACTCACGGGCGACTATCGGAAAGCGAGCAGGGTATTGGCGGTGTCGCGCGGTATCCATAAGACTCCTTCATGGGTAGTGGCGCGTTATAGCAACGCTTGGAGCGCTTGGCCCGGCATAAATCCCTGCCCTGGTGCCAGCCACCGGCATGCCCGGGCTACAGGTTGCGGGCGATGTTCAGCGCAGCGTAACTCTGGGCTACCGGCATGATTTCCACCGAGTTGATGTTCACGTGCGGCGGCTGGCCTGCGATCCACACTACCGTGTTGGCCAGATCCTCAGGGCGGATTGCCTCCACGTCGCGGTACAGCGCGTTCACCGCGTCCTGGTCACCGGCCAGGCGTACCAGTGAAAATTCCGTGCCCGAGCACAGCCCCGGCTCGATGTTGCTGACCCGTACCCTGGTGCCTGCGAGGTCTGCGCGCAGGTTCAGGCTGAACTGTTTAACGAAGGCCTTGCTGGCGCCATATACGTTGCCGCCCGGGTAGGGATACGTGCCGGCAATGGAGCCGATGTTGATGATCAGCCCGTTGTTAGCTTCCACCATGGCCGGCAGCAGCTTGTGGGTGACCATGGCCAGGCCGGTGACGTTCGTGGCGATCATGCGTTCCCAGTTCTTGGCATCGGCGCTCTGGGCGCGGTCGATACCCAGTGCCAGGCCGGCGTTGTTCACCAGCAGGTCGATGTGCAGCGACGAGTCGCGAATCGATTCGCAAGCCGCGTCCAGCGAGGCGGCGTCTGTCACGTCCAGGGGCAGGGCAATGAAGTGCTCGCCCAGTTCGCGCTTCAGTTCCGCCAATTTATCTGCGCGGCGGGCGCCGCCGATCACGCGGTAATTGTCAGCGATCAATGCGCGGCAGATGGCCTTGCCGAAGCCAGCCGAAGCGCCGGTCACAAATGCAGTTTTCATCAGGTTCTCCTTGAGGGTTGAATCAAGCCAGGTACTTCACGCCAAGGCTGGCGAACAGGCAAAGCATCGAAAGCACCAGCACCTTGCGCACAACATCGTTGCCTTTACGGATGGCCAGGGCGCTGCCTATGTGGTTGCCCAGGATGTTGCAGGCCACTAGTGGCAGGGCCAGCAGGTACACCACCTTACCGGCCACAATGAAGGCGACCAGCGCGCCAATGTTGGAGGCGAAGTTGAAGCTTTTCGAGTTGGCCGAGCTGGACACCAGGTCCATCTTCAGCAGGTAGTGGAAGGCGATGATGAACATGCTGCCAGTGCCCGGCCCGAAAAAGCCGTCGTAGAAACCGATGACCAAGCAGGTCAGGGGCACTACGGTGAAGAGCATGCGGTTGCTGAGTGTGTGCTCTTGTACCGGCCGGTCCTTGGGCGTGAGAAAGATCAAGATGCCAAGAGGGATAAGCGCCAGGATGATCTTGCCCACGGTTTCCGGGGAAATCGACACGATCAGGTGGGCGCCCATGTAAGCGCCCAGCAGCGCGAACGGCACGCCCACCAGCGCCACTTTCCACACCATCTTACTGTTGGCGAAGAAGTTGCGGATGGCGGCCAGAGTGCCTAGGGTGCTGACCAGCTTTTCCTGGCCCAGCGCTACCTGCGGCGGCAGCCCCACCAGCAGGAAACCGGGCACTAGGAACAGCCCGCCCCCTCCGGCAATGCTGTCTACGAAGCCGGCGACAAAAGCGATTGTGCCCAGCAGCATGATGGCCAGTATCCAGTGCTGGGCCCAGAACGATCCGAGTAATTCCATGGTGGTACCTGTTTAGTCAATGTGGCGATCAGGAAAGGACTTCGTAAAGGTGGTCGGCGCGGCTGTGGCGCACACGGGTCAGGTCGTTGACCGCGAACAGACGGATCAGCCAGCGATCAGCGCCGTCGTTCTGCGGCTCGAAACCGTCGCGGGCGTGCAGCACGCGCTGGTTCTTGAAGATCATGAAGTCGCCGGGCAGCAGCAGATGTGGCTCATCGAACTGGCGAGAGTCGAGCAGTGCTTTGAGTGTGTTCAGCGCGCACTCGCCTTTGAGGCTAATTGCGTGGGTGTTTTCGCAGTCCATGCGGCACAGCCATTCGCCGCTCAAGCCACGCACCAGCACGGGTAGCTCGGCGGTCTTGCGACGGTTGCTGGTGAAGGAGTCGGGGCGATGAATCACGAACTGTGGCGCGGTCAGTTCATTAACCGTGCTGGCAGGCAGTGCAGCCACCAGCTCGTCGACATTGACCAGCGTCGTGTTGATGCGTGGGTCACAGCGCATGCCGAAGAACGACAGGTATTCGGGGCAGCAGGAGAGCGTGTCGACGTTTTCCGAAGATAGCGGGAGGTCTGGATTGTCGACGTGGTAGGAGAAGCGCAGGCGCGACCCGTGGGAGCTTTTCTGGCTCGAAGCGTTGCGCGACGGGATCACGTGGCGGAACAGACGGCCGTCATTCTCGCCTTCGTATACCACTGGGTTAATGCCTAGCAAGCTGTGAATCGATAGGCTGACCAGGCAGGCGATGGGTGTGCTGCGCGGGCTCAAGACCCCGGAGTAGGGCGTTGGCGGTGTGTCCCGATCACGAGGGCAGTTGCGGATGGTCAGCGCGGTCAACTGCGGGTTATCGACAAAGGAGCGAATCTGCTCGGTCAGCGTCGTGCCCAGCACGTCCTGTGCCTGCTCTTTGAGTTGGAAGTAAATGTCCCGGTTGTGTTCGAACTCAAGTGGCGTCTGATTCAGCACCGCTTGCCAGGCGCTGGCTATGACCCAAGGCAGTCGGATTTCCAGGGCTGTGGCGGCGTCGACTGCGGTCTTGAGGTTTGCGCTTTCCATTTCAGGTGAAGTTCCATATTTTGATGTGGATGGGTAAAAAATATTAAATCGATGCAATCATTCTAATTCCTTGAAATAAATCGACTCAATATGTTTTTGATACCTAAATTGACATTGTTTCACTTGACTGATCATAACCTGATGATTTTATTGATTTAAATTGGCAATAAAATCTGCAGCAGCTGCTGCCGGACTGCACTTTCCCTCCGTTATGGCGCAGATGCTCCGTGCAAAATTCGGTCGCGTTGCCTTGCGGTGACGGCTGAAGTCTTGTGTTTCGGTAGAAAATCAATGACATGTATTTGATCGGTGTAATGTTTTGAATCGACTAATATTGAGTCGATTGTTGTGCGATTACGCTTATGAAAAATTTCATGGTAGGATTTCGCGCTTCAGTTGTTTCTGGTGTCGTTCCTATGTGGGTTCCTGAATACAGCGGCCATGGCCAGCCGGTTTACTTGATGATCGCCGACGCACTGGCGCGTGACATCGCTTCCGGGCACTTGGCCGCGGGCGAGCGCCTGCCCACCCTCAAGGAGCTGGCTGAGGCGTTGAAAGTGACGCCGGGCACCATAGGCCGCTCCTACGACGAGGCGGCCAAGCGCGGCCTGGTGATCGGGGAAGTGGGGCGAGGCACATTCGTGCTGCCGACCCGCGCTGTCTTGGCGCCGGTGGCCAGACTCGGCGTTGCCTCCAAGGTAGATACCGGGCAGATAGACCTGTCGATCATCAAGCCCTGCGACGCCGGCATGAGCGACTGGCTGCGAGGAGCAATCGAGGAGTTGGCGCAGGCGCCCGAGTTGGGATCGATCCTGGATTACGTCACCGACGGCGGCCATTCCGTGCATAAGGAGGCCGGCGCGTTGTGGGTGCAGCGCTGCCTGCCGGACGCCAACGCCCAACAGATCGTGTTGACCGCCGGTGCCCAGCACGGCTTGCTGGTGGCCATCGGCGGCCTGTCCAGCGTCGGCGATATGATTCTGTGTGAGGAATATTGCTATCCGGGGATCATCTCCCTGGCCCACAGCCTAGGCCGTCGCCTGCACGGGGTGCAGGTCGATGAGTACGGCCTGGTACCGGCGGCGCTGCGGGCCGCGTGCATCGAGCACCGGCCCACGCTGCTGGTGACGGTGGCCACGCACCAGAACCCCACCAACTCGATCATGCCCGAATCGCGTCGCCTGGAAATCGCCGAGATCGCCCGCGAGTTTGATCTGTACATCATCGATGATGATATCTACGGCTTTCTTGAGACACGCCCCGCGCACAAGCCGTTGTCGGCCTATGCCCCGGAGCGCTCGGTATACCTGACCAGCCTGTCCAAGAGCTTGTTACCGGCCCTGCGCATCGGTTACCTGTACGCGCCGCCGCAAACCCTATCGCGGCTGTCGTCCATGGTGCGCAGCAGTGTGTGGATGCCGTCGCCGTTGATGGCTCAATTGGCCAGCAACCTGATCACCAGTGGCCGTGGGGCGCAATTGGTGCGGGTGCAGCAGGAGGAAGCCGCGGAGCGCCAGCGCCTGGCGCGGCAGCTACTGGGCTCGTACGACATTCGCACCCAACCCAACAGCTTCCATGTGTGGCTCGAATTGCCCGAGCCCTGGACCAGCGACGAGTTCGCCAACCTCGCGCGCGCCAACGGCGTGATCGTGGTCAGTGGCAGCCAGTTCCTGGCCCAGCGCAGCGCCAGCACCCGTGGGGTACGCATCGCCCTGATGGGCCCTAGCCGTGCGGAGTTGGGGTTTGCGTTGACCAAGTTGGTCAGCCTGCTGGCTGCGCCAGAGCCGCGGTTGTTTTATTGATTGTTGTGGGGCGGTCGGTGGGAGGCCTGAAGGCGATTGTCTTGAGGTCTTTTGCGCTCTCAAGATTGAGCGCCGCTCGTGCGACGTTCCTCGGCTCACCTTCTCTGCCGCGAGAGTTGGCAAGCCGGATGTCAGCCTAGTCCTTTCATGATGCGACTCGCCCAAAACCTTGCGCAGCCTGTCACCCATTCGGCCTCGCGGTTTTTTAGGGTTCGAGTGATCTGGCTGCCCATCGTCGGATGGCTTTCTTTGCTGTTGGCGTTTTTTTTAGCCATATGGCGGAGGAGGGAGGGCATGATTCCGGCGAGCAAAACCCTACAAGCAACAGCATACGATCCGGCCAGGCCTTTACCGCTGCTGTTTGGTGAAGGCACGAAACTCAAGATCACCAGCGCATTTGAGCTTCATTCGATGATGGAGAAAGGATTTCCGTCGGAGTTGGTAATCGCCCCCGCTACGTGACCACCATGTGTTTTCGAAGGTGCTCGGGCTTTCGGATCGAACAGTGCAGCGGCGAACCTAAGCGGTGACAAATGAATGCCCTGCTATTATAATTTGATTATCATTGATCGATTTAGGCGACAGGCAATTCCATGGAAAACAAGACTGCACGACTGACTGTGCTCATTGATCCCGTCAAGAAAAAAGCCCTTGAGGAGCTTTGCGCGTCTCAGGACCTGACACCTTCTCAGGTCGTTCGTCAGCTGATTCGGGACTACCTCGAGACGCATGGCGTGTCCTACGCGACCAAAAGCAAAATTGCGGCCAATGCCAAGTAATTCATCCCTGTATGAGCGGGCACGACAAGTGCCTGCTCATCGCGCGTCATTCACTGTCTCCTACGTCTCGCCCTGACTCTCGTTGATCTGGGTATGACTGACCAGTGCGCCATTGAAGTCGGCATGATAATGCTGTGAACCGAGCACCTGAAGAATCCCGGCCCGGTCGAGCTTGCCAAGCACTTTCTCATTGGCTTCACACAGCTTTACGACAATGCCGCGCTTGTGCAGTTGCTCAATGACTTCGAGCAGCGTTTGCAAGCCCGTGATGTCCATGAACGGCACGCGCTTCAGGCGAATAATCAACGTTCTGGGATCGGTGTGCGTTTGCGCCAAAACACGTTCAAAGGTTTCTGCGGCGCCAAAGAACAGAGGCCCCTCGATGGTGTAGACCAAAACACCGGGAGGAAGATGTGCATGTCCATTTGTACGCAACTCTGCCTCCAGCTCATCTTCGACCATTAGCTGTACCTCGACAGAGGACGCCATGCGACGCATGAATTGCAGCATGGCAAGAATCACCCCAATGTTCACGGCGATCGTCAGGTCACTGAATACGGTCAGGCCGAAGGTGATTAGCAAGATGGCAACGTCGGCTTTGGGCGCGCGTTTGACCATGCGCTTGAAGTGCTTCAGTTCGCTCATGTTGTAAGCGACCACGAACAAGATCGCCGCCAATGCGCAAAGCGGGATATCCGAAGCCAGCGGCGCCAGAAAGAAGATCAGCAAAATCAACGTGAGGGAGTGGGCAATGCCCGCGATTGGGCTATTGCCGCCATTGCGGATGTTGGTGGCCGTTCGAGCGATCGCCCCTGTCGCAGCGAAGCCACCGAACAGAGGGGTGACCAGATTGGCGATGCCTTGTCCGATCAGTTCCTGATTGGAGTCATGTTTGGTGCCGGCCATCCCGTCGGCGACAATCGCCGACAACAGTGACTCGATAGCCCCAAGCATCGCGATTGCAAACGCAGGGCCAATCAACTCAATGACCTGGGGCAGCGTTATTGCTGGAAGGCCGATTTGGGGAAGGCCTTGAGGAATGCCCCCAAATGCACTGCCGATCGTGGCCACGCCGTCGAACTGAAAATAGGCATGTAATGCCGTGACCACGACCATCGCGATCAGCGGGCCGGGAACACGCTTTAAACCCGGCAGTTTAGGCGCAAGGATCACCAGTGCCAGGCTCAGCAGGGCTAACAGTGTCGTGGGTACATGAAGGTTGGGGAATGCCTGGATGAGGTGCCACAGCCGCTGGTGGAAGTGCTCGCCACTGATTTTCGGCAAGCCCAGAAAGTCTTTCCATTGCCCGACCCAAATGATCACCCCGATGCCGGCGGTGAATCCCACAATCACCGGGTCAGGGATGAACTTGATAAGTGCGCCAAGTTTGGTGATGCCGAGCAGCAATAAAATTGCCCCGGCCATCATTGTCGCGACCTGTAAGCCATCAACGCCGTACTTGGCTGTCACGCTGGCCAGAATGACGATGAATGCGCCTGTGGGGCCCGCAATCTGCAGCCGGCTTCCGCCGAACAGCGAAACCAGCAAACCACCCACAATGGCTGTGTAGATCCCCTGTTCCGGCTTGACGCCGGAGGCGATGGCAAATGCCATGGCCAAGGGCAGCGCCACGACGCCGACGATGATCCCTGAGACGATATTTCCAAGCCAATGCTCGCGCCCTAACAAGCCCGCTTTCCAAGCTTCTCGTATCGCAATCATGACTAGCCTCGTTCTGGTGGCATGTGCATACTATTCACACGTTATGATAATAGCAAAGCAATTGGCCTAGCCTCGGTACAACACCGGCGACGCTCTAGATTCAGTGCTCAGAGAGCTGAGCCCTATGCTCGGAGACCGCGCATGAAACGCGAAGATGTCAAAACCAAACACGGGGAAGGCATGCACTTCGACACGCATGTGATAGCCAACCCGGCCAACACGCACGAGTGGATCATTCTTTTCAAAAAGGATGCCGGGAGAAGCTATTTTCTGGTCAATGACAACGAGGAAGTGGAGTCATTTGGACGCCTCGATGATCTGATCCATGAGCTTCGCGAGCTGGGTATCAAATCTGCCGAAGTACATTTCTGACAGCCACCCTCAGAAAGGTTGAGCAGGTCAGTAAAGATTGAGTTCTGTTAAAGAAAGAATCGACGCCCCCCATCCTTTTCCGCGATCGCCTGACACGGATCAACGCTGATCCGGCCCCATGAGCCGCGTCGACGCCCTTACGCGATTGTCGAAGTGCGTAGGGCGGCTCCAAGACGCGATAAGCAAACCCCCGAGTCCTAGTGTGTCGTGCTTGGTGCATGGCGCGCCGGGCTTTCGAGCGCGCAAAAAAAAGGCCACGCAAGGTGGCCTAAACGGGTTCAAGCATAGGAGGGCTCTATTGGCCAAAAAATACAGGCCCGCCCTGAAGTCTTAGGGCCAATAGCGTTGGTCTGCTGGCTGACAAACCCCTTCGTCAGCAGCATTCAAGCCGGCAACTCGATCCTGGTCTGTGGCTCAGGACCTCGTTGCCTTGTATTATAATAGTGTTAACATAATATTGTAATCAACGTCTAATTAGGGGCTCGCATGACTACCGACTTCAAGAAGGCTGCACTGGATTACCATGAATTCCCGACCCCAGGAAAAATCGGCATTGCGCTGACCAAGCCTGCCGATACCGCCGCCCAACTCGCACTGGCGTACAGCCCTGGCGTGGCCGAGCCCGTTCGCGAAATCGCGAAGGACCCGGAGAACGTCTATCGCTTTACCGGAAAAGGCAATCTGGTGGCCGTGATCACAAACGGTACGGCCATTTTGGGCCTCGGCGATCTGGGCCCCTTGGCCAGTAAGCCGGTGATGGAAGGCAAAGCGTTGCTGTTCAAGCGTTTTGCCGGTATCGACTCGATCGATATCGAAGTCAATGCCGAGAGTTCCCAGGCTTTTATCGATACCGTCGTGCGTATCGCCGACACCTTTGGTGGGATCAATCTGGAAGACATCAAAGCCCCTGAGTGCTTTGAAATCGAGGACGCACTGATCGAACAGTGCAACATCCCGGTCTTCCATGACGACCAGCACGGCACCGCCATCGTCACCGCGGCCGGCATGCTCAATGCGCTGGAGATTCAGGGCAAAACGCTGGAGAACGCGAGAATCGTCTGCCTTGGCGCCGGTGCCGCAGCCACGGCGTGCATGCGCCTCCTGCTCAGCCTTGGCGCGCAAAAAAGCAATCTGTACATGGTTGATCGTACCGGGGTCATCCACTCGGCGCGCAAAGACCTCAACCAATACAAAGCACAATTCGTTAACGACGGTGGCCCGCGCACGTTGATGGAAGCCATGAACGGTGCCGATGTGTTCGTGGGGTTGTCTGGCGCCAATCTGCTTCCGGCTGAAGCGCTGGCGGCGATGGCTCCCAAGCCGATCGTGTTTGCCTGCTCGAACCCCGATCCTGAAATCAGCTACGAGTTGGCCATGGCCACGCGTGATGACTTGATCATGGCGACCGGTCGCTCCGACTACCCGAACCAGGTCAATAACGTTCTGGGCTTTCCGTTCATCTTCCGCGGCACCCTGGATGTTCGGGCAACCCGGATCAACGAAGCGATGAAAATTGCGGCAGTGGAAGCACTGCGCCAATTGGCCAAAGAGCCAACCCCTGTGGAAGTGCTGCGAGCGTTCAACGTCGACAAGCTTGAGTTTGGGCGCGATTACATTCTCCCCAAAGCGCTCGATGCTCGCCTGCTCGGGGCAATCGCCGGCGCAGTGGCCAAGGCCGCTATCGACACCGGTGTTGCGAAGCTGCATTACCCGGCGCACTACCCGCTGTAAGCGGAGGTCAATCAGGCTGATGTGCGGCAGTTGCACGACCTTTTGCACGGTTGGCAGCTGTCGCACTCGGCGGATATCCGGCCGCCGCAGCTCCTGAACATCGACAGCCCGCCATTTGCAAGATCATCCGTTCTTGAATGATCCGAGCCACAACCCGTCTTCCTTTTATGCCTGCCTAAAAGCGATCTCACCCTGTCACGCACAGGCGTTCTAAGACCTTGGTATCATCCGGAAAACGCTGCTTTCTACCACGTGGAATTAGCATTGTATGTTAATGTTATGCGCGTCATCGATGGAGCAAATGACTGCACGCTTGATCCGGGCGCTCACCTGTAACCGCCGCATCCATAGCGAGAGCTGACACCCGTTCAGGTCGCTCGTCAATTGATCCGCAATGACCTGCGCGGTCACGGCGCGGAGGATGAAACATAGCACTCTGCCGCGGTGAAAGCCGTCAGACAGTCAATGCCTATCAGCAGACTCGTGACACCAGTCTCAGTGACCCCATCAATACAGCAGGCTGACACAGCGCTGTTAAGGAAGAGACCATGAGCAAAACCATCGCAATCATCAAGGGTGACGGCATCGGCCCTGAGATCATGCAAGCGACGCTACGCGTACTCGATGCCCTTGACTGCAATCTTCAGTACGACTTCGTTGAGGCCGGCTTGGAGGCCTTGCAGCAGCATGGGCAGCTGATGCCGCCCGCGTCCATCGATACGATCGCCAAACACGGCGTCGCACTCAAAGGCCCTCTGACCACGCCGATTGGCCGCGGCTTCTCCTCGATCAACGTCCACCTTCGCCGCCACTTCGATCTCTACGCCAACGTCCGACCGGCGATCAGTTTCCCCGGCACTCGTTCGCGCTTCGAGGGTATCGATATCATCACGGTGCGTGAAAATACCGAAGGGGCGTACCTGCCAGAAGGGCAAAGTATTTCGGAAGACGGCGAAGTCGCTCTGGCAAGCATTCGCGTAACACGCACAGCCTCCGAACGCATCGTGCGCTACGCGTTCGAGCTGGCTCGTAGCAAAGGCCGCAAAAAAGTGACCGCGGTACACAAGGCCAACATCATCAAGTCGTGCTCCGGGCTGTTCCTTGACGTGGCGCGTGAGGTTGCCGAGGATTATCCGGAAATCGAATTCCACGAGATGATCGTCGACAATGCCTGTATGCAGTTGGTGATGAATCCCCATCAATTCGATGTCATCGTCACCACCAACCTGTTTGGCGACATCCTTTCAGACCTGTGCGCAGGCCTGGTCGGTGGGTTGGGCTTGGCGCCGGGGTCCAACATCGGTGCCGATGCAGCCATCTTCGAAGCGGTCCACGGTTCGGCACCGGACATCGCCGGCAAGAACATCGCGAACCCGTGTGCATTGTTATTGGCCGCCGCAGACATGCTTGATTACCTGGGCATGGTGGACAAGGGCACGCGCATTCGTACCGCTATCCGCGTTGTTCTGGAAAACTCCCGTGACCAAGTGACACCCGATATGGGCGGGGCCGGTACCACTGAGTCCTTCGCCGATGCCTTGGTGGCCTACTTGCGTGCCTGAGTAGAGCGTCAGGAAACGCGCGCCAGCTCACTGCGAGCTGGCGACTTTCTACGTGTGCTCCACGCGGACCTGCCCGTAGGGCCGCTGGCTGGAAAACCTTCCGATACTCGAGTCCTCCAGCAGTCTTTTGTTGCCGTAACGTTGGCGTTAATAGACGTTAATCCAACATCATTATTTGCTGCGATCGCACTTGTAGATGCGCGAGGTGCCAAGGAAACAATTCAGAAATGAATTTCAGCTACCTTGATACCGATTTCGCGCAGCTCATGAATCAAATCATCAAGGTACCGAAAAGGTTCGATTTCTTCGTTGTCATTGACTAGGAAGAAGCTTCTTCCGGCATCCTTTTTAAAGAAGACGATCCACTCCTGGGTGTTGGCCGGGTTGGCAATCAAATGGGTATCAAACTGAATGCCTTCAGCGTATTTGGTTTTTACGTCTTCACGTTTCATACGGGTCTCCAAGCGCTCACGTAGTGCTGCTTTCATGCATGTCTCTGCCTCCTGGCAATCAATCAAAAGACCTCGTCCGGGCCTGAGGCCAGGGCGACGTCGATTGCCTTTCTATTATCACTGCATGATAATATTATGCACATATGATCCAGTGGAGGATAGTCGTGTGCAGAGCTGTCGAAGCGCCTGAGCCACGCGGGTCCGCCCGATGCCCTGGCGTTCAAGGCACACCGCCATGCGGCTGGCTTTGCTTTTGATTCAATGCATAAGGTTTCTGAATTTTAAGGACGACAGTCATCATGCGCAAAACAGCAATTGAGAAACGCCTTGCGCTGAATGCTCCGCCCCTGGAGCCAGGGCAACGACTGTTGGTTGGCCTTGAGCAATGTGTCGTCGTTCGGCAGCGAGAAACAGGGATCCATCAAGTTGTATTCGACTGCAAAGCCCCCAAGACTGCTCGGGTTTTTTGGGCGGAATATGAGTGGATGTTCATCGGCCGGATTAAGCGGCACGCTGAGCAAGATCCTTCATTGGAACGCTTTGTCTCGGTGCTGAGAGCAGGGTCTGAAGACTGACAGGCAGTCACGGCTCTGATCGACAGTACGCTTGGCTGAGCGCAGCCAGGTCGTGCCAGATAGAGAAAAGCCTGCAGCCATGCAGGCTTTTTTGCTGGTGTCGTTCCAGTCATCCAGGCGCACGGTGTGAGCAAGCCGAGCGATACTTCAATCCAGCAAGCGCTTCAACCCGGCGACGCCAACCGGCGGCTCCACTGTCCACGGCACTACGATGACAGCATGGTTGGTTTCTTCGGCCACTCTCGCCATTTGTTTGCGCTCGCTATCCAGGCGCGCTTGTAGCAGCGGGTCTGTCGTATCGGTGGCCAGCAACGACTTATTGACCACCCAGGCAAACGGTTCGATGTCGGCCCTGCGCAAGTCATCCTGCAGCGCCGCCGCCTGCGACACCGGGGTGGCTTCGGGCAGCGTGACGAGGATGATCTTGGTGTAGTCCGCATCTTGCAGGCGCATCAACGGCGTGACGATGTGGTCCGAGGCTTTGCCTTTGAATTCGCGAACCATCTGGCGGTGATAGGCGCCTGTGGCGTCCATCAGGAGCAGGGAGTGACCTGTGGGGGCCGTGTCGAGTACCACGAATGCACTTCTGGCTTGCGCAACCACACGGGAAAATGCGTGGAACACCGCGACCTCTTCGGTACACGGGGATTGCAGATCCTCGATGAGCAAGGCGGTTTCGTCTTCCGTCAGGCTTGGCGCGCGGGAGGCGACGATCTTGTCCACGTATTTTTGGGTCTCGACCTTAGGGTCGATGCGGCCGACGCTGAGTCCCTGCACGTCGGCATTGAGGGTTACCGCCAGATGCGCTGCAGGATCTGTCGTACTCAGGTGTACGGACTTGCCATGCTGTACCAGTCCCAGGGCGATGGCGGCGGCAATGGTGGTTTTGCCCACACCGCCTTTGCCCATGACCATGATCAGGCCGCGCTGGTCGTGGGCTAACTCGGCGATCAATTCCGCGAGTGCGTGATATTCCAGGCGCGACGGTACTGGGTTTGCAATGCTGGCTGGGACAGCAAGCTCGGGTGTCAGCAGTGCGCGAAGCGCGGGCAAGCCAACCGAATCCACGGCCTTGAGTGGGATGTAGTCGGCTGAAAGCTGACGCAGTGATGCGGGCATCTCGTCGAGCGCCTGCTGGCCCATAGCTTCGATCGCGGCGGCGATCGGGTCATTCAAGTCGCTGCGTTTAAATACAGCATTGACCACCAGGCGCTGGTGGTTCAAGCCCAGTTCACGGAGTTCGTCGCTGGAGCGTGCAGCCTCGCTGAGGGCGCCTTTATCAGGGCGCGTCACCAGAACAACGGTAGTCAGGGCTGGATCATTGAGCGCCACCAATGCCTGATTGAACAACTGCTCCTGCATTTTCAAGCCCGAGTGCGGCCCCAGGCATGATGCGCCACGATCGTTGCCTTTTAGAAAGCCGCTCCACGCTTTTGGCAGGCTCAACAATCTGAGCGTGTGCCCCGTGGGCGCGGTATCGAACACGATGTGGTCATACGCCGCGCTGCCCTGCGACAGCAGGTGGGAGAACTCGTCGAAGGTTGCGATTTCGGTCGTGCATGCCCCGGAGAGTTGCTCACGCACCAAGGCGATGTCTTCATCGCGGGCCTGGTCGCCCATTTGCTCGATCACCCGGGCCCGATAGTCAATTGCTGCGGTCCCTGGGTCGATATTGAGCACGAACATTCCAGGCACGTGCGGCACCGCGACAGGCTGATTGCTCAGCTCGACGCCGAGCATCTCGTCAAGGTTCGAGGCAGCGTCCGTGCTGACCAGCAGTACCTTCTTGCCGGCCTCGGCCAGTGCGAGTGATACCGCGGTTGAGACCGACGTTTTGCCGACACCGCCCTTGCCGGTGAAGAACATATATCGGGTGGGTTGATCGAGCAATTTGAGGGTGGGCTGCATGGCACGCTGACTCCCTTGCGGAGCATGACTGGGTTTTGCAGTTTAGACCGATGTTCAGAATCGCCAATGGGGTCATATCAATCAAACGGTAATTTTTACCGTCCTGATAGAGGAGTGTTCTGTCGGAAGAGGGCAGTAATCCATAACCCAAGTGAACAGCCTGTTTGGCTGGTTTTTGCCCTGCGGATCACATCGTCGAGCGTGCTGCAATTCAAATAATTGGAAAACAGAGAAAAGCCCCACAGCACACGCCGATTTTTCGACGTAGGTATTTCTTTAAAAAGCCTTGATCATCGACGCCGCTCTCTCACAACAAGAGGGCAAATCTGAAAAGCAAAGACGAGCTGGCTGACAGTCATCCGCCTGTGGAGTTGTTTGCTCTAGAAAAAGGTTGGCATTGAGACTTGCTCCCCAGTAGTTAGTTGAATGCCTGCATAACTTGACGTGATAAGGAATAGTCGTGTGAATAAAAAAATAATCGTATGCACATTGTTGGCGTGCTCTGCATTTTCGGCGCTCAGCCATGCGGCGGACGGCACTATTAACTTCACCGGTACGATCACCGATGCCGCGTGTACTGTTACACCCGGTACTGCCAATCAGACGGTGACAATGGGGACGGTCAGTTCAACGGCATTGGCCAATGTCGGCGATACCGCGGCCCCGACCCGGTTCGATATCGTCCTGACTAACTGCCCGGCCACGGCCACCAGCGCGGTCGTAAAGTTTGATGGCCCGACCGACGGGAATAACAGCAGTTTGATTGCCCTGACGAGTGGGGCTGGAACCGCCGAGGGTGTGGCGATCGGTGTGTATGAGGGGGATGCCGCTACGTTGATTCCCGTGGGCTCCCCGTCCGTCAGCAAGCCTCTTTCTCCGGTAGTCGACACCACCTTCAACTTCTTCGCCAAATATGTGGCAACCGCTCCAGTGGTGGCCGGTTCCGGCAACGCCGTCAGTGATTTCACAGTTATTTATAACTGATCACTAAGACAGGCCGGGCACGCTGCTCGGCCTTCTCAACAAGTGGGTTTGCTCACGTGCAGGCTTGAGCAAAGCGTCGGTAGGAGATACGTCGATGGGGTGGCTGAAATACATGTTAACCGCCGGCCTGCTGGTCGGTACGGTGCATACGGCTATTGCGGGTGTGGTGGTGGGGGGCACGCGGGTGGTGTACGACGGCTCAAGGAAAGAAGCCTCGATTTCGGTGAAAAACACCGAGAAGACCAAGCCGTATCTGATTCAGTCATGGGTCGATGACGGGGCGCAGACTGCACTTGGCAAGGCGCCGTTTATCATGACGCCGCCGCTGTTTCGGCTGGATGCCGAGCAGGAGAATGTACTGCGCATCATTCGCACCGGAGGGGATTTTCCGCAGGACAGAGAGTCGGTGTTCTGGGTGAATATCAAGTCGATTCCCGCCTCGGAAAAAACCGAAGAAAACCAACTGCTGATTTCTGTGAAGAGTCGGATAAAACTCTTCTATCGCCCGCCGGGAATGCCAGGAGAGTCGCTGAATGCTTATAAGGCACTGGTCTTTACGCGGGTAGGTAAAGCGTTGCAGGTCAACAACCCTACGGCGTATCACGTGTCTTTTTTTCGCGTGAGCGTGGGTGACCAGGTTATTAACGATGCCGGTATGGTTGCTCCCAAAAGTACATTGGCCTGGCCGATGCCGGATGGTGCAAGTGGAGCCGTCAGTTGGCAAGCCATCAATGATTATGGCGGTATTACGCCGCAGGCCAGTGCGCCACTCTAATTCATAAGGGCTGTTAGTTTTAACGGCTACCTGTTTCGTTAATGCGTTGGATCAACCGCCCTTTGGTGTTGGGGTGGCGGGCACTGTGTTGCCCGGATTGCGGGGCTTCTTATATGAACGCTATAAATAATGGAATGCTACGCCTGAAACTAAAGGTGCTGGCCGCGCATGCACTCAAATGCATGATAGGCATTACGCTGTGTTCATCCAATGCGCTGGCGCGCGAGTATTTCAATGCCAGTGCCTTGGAGATCGACAATGCAGAACAAACGTGGGTCGACCTCGACGCATTCTCCAATCAGGGCGGGCAGTTGCCTGGAAGTTATTCAGTGGACCTCTACTTGAACGACCGACGAATAGCCAGTCGTGATATTAACTTCGTTGCGCTGGACGGTCTGTTGCAACCTGAACTTACCCCACGACAATTACAGGAGATGGGCGTCAAGTTGCAGGCGTTTCCTGCGTTGCGCGAACTGCCCCAGGAAACCCCCATCAGCAACCTGCAGGCATACATTCCAGATGCGGGCAGCGTGTTCAACTTTCATCAGCGACGTCTGGACATCAGCATTCCCCAAGCGGCACTGACCCGTGAAGCACGCGGGCAGATTGATCCTGAACAGTGGGACCAAGGCCTGCCGGCCGCGCTGCTCAATTACAGTTTCAGCGGCGCGAACACTCGGCGCGAAGGGCGTTCCGGCAGCGATGACAATTACTACCTGAACCTGCGCAGCGGGTTGAACCTGGGCGCCTGGCGGCTACGTAACTACTCGACTTACACCCAAGGTGACAGCCGAGCCCAATGGGCCAGCCTCAATACGTACCTTCAGCGTGATGTGCATTCGTTGAAGAGCCAGTTGGTCGTGGGGGACAGCTTCACGCCGGGGGAGTTGTTCAACAGCGTGCAGTATCAGGGCATTCAATTGGCCTCGGACGACAACATGTACCCCGACAGCCTGCGTGGGTTCGCCCCGGTGGTGAGAGGCATCGCCCGCAGCAACGCCCAGGTGACGGTGCGCCAGAACGGCTACATCATCTATCAGACTTATGTGCCCGCCGGCGCATTCGAAATCACGGATTTGTACCCCACGTCTTCCAGCGGCGATATGGAAGTCACCATCACCGAGGCTGATGGCAGCGTGCGCAGCTCGATTCAGCCTTTTTCGGCGGTGCCGGTGATGGTCCGGGAAGGGCGCTTCAAGTATTCGCTGGTCGCGGGCGAATACCGTTCGACGGCGAGCAAGAGCAGCACCCCCGCATTTGCCCAGGGTACGCTGATTTACGGGTTGCCCGGTGACACCACCGTGTACGCGGGTGTCCTTGCCTCGGCGAAGTATTCGGCGACGTCCTTGGGCGTCGGCCACGGGTTTGGCGAATGGGGCTCGCTTTCCATGGATGTGAGCCAGGCCCGCACCGAGTTGCGCCAGGGTTCCCGGCACGATGGCCAGTCGGTACGCTTTCAATATGCGAAGGATATCGCGGCCACCAACACCACGTTCACCCTGGCCGGTTACCGTTATTCCACCAGCGGTTATTACGATTTCCAGGAAGCCAATGAGATCGACCCCGGCAACTTCAATGACTGGCGACGCCTGTATAACCGGCGCAGCCGTGCGCAACTCAATATCAATCAGTCCCTGGGCGAATACGGCAACTTTTATATCAATGGTTATCAGCAGGACTTCTGGCGACAAACCGGTTACGAACGGAGCCTGAGTGCCGGTTATAACCTGAGCCGGGGCGGCGTGACCTACGGTTTGAGTTATGCCTACACGCAGACCCCCGCGTATAACGGGCGCAAGCGCAATGACCAGCAACTGGCATTCAATATCCAGTTGCCGTTGGGGAGTGCTCTGCGTAATAGCTGGGTGAATTACAACCTGAATACCGATGCACAGGGAAAGACCGCCCACGAACTGGGGCTCAGTGGCGCGACGCTGCCGGACGATAATCTGATCTACAGCGTCAGCCAGGGTTATGCCAGCCCAGGGCAAGGCAACAGCGGCAATGCTCACGCGACGTATAAAGGCTCTTACGCGGAAACCAAGCTCGGTTACAACTACGAGCGACACTCCCGACAACTCAACTATGGCGCACAGGGTGGCGTCGTTGCGCACCCGTTCGGCATTACTTTCTCCCAACCCCAGGGTGAAACCATGGCGCTGGTGCGCGCGCCTGGCGCTGCCGGGGTCAAAGTGCAAAACAACACCGGGGTCAATACCGATTGGCGCGGTTATGCGCTGGTTCCTCATGTCAGCACCTATCGTCGCAACCGCATTGCGTTGAGCACCGAAACACTGGCCGATGACATCGACATCGAGGCCAATACCCAATCGGTCATCCCGACCCGTGGCGCCTTGGTGCTCGCGGATTTCCAGACCCGCGTCGGCAGCCGGGTACTGATGGCCCTCACATATCAGGGAAAACCCGTCACGTTCGGCGCCAGCGCAACGCTGGTGCAAGAGTCGACGACGTTTGCCAGCAGCGGCATTGTCGGCCTGGAAGGGGAGGTTTATCTAAGCGGCATGCCGGAACAGGGTGAAGTGAAGGTTCAGTGGGGTGAGCAAGCGGACCAACAATGCACGGCAGCTTTTGTTTTACCGATATCCATTGAAGGGTCGCAGCCGTTTTCAATCATCAGGACGTTATCGGTGTCATGCAATTAATCGAGGGCTTTTTATGCTGGGTGTACAACGGACGCTGATTAGGTTGTTCTGTTTTGGCAGTGCGGCATGGGTTTTAACGGTGTTATCGAATAACGCATTGGCATCGTGCCGTTTTTACAATGGCGTGTCGTCGGCGTTGACGCGAACGGTAAATTTTGGAACGTTGATTGTCCAGCGTGATACTCCCATCGGCACGGTTTTGGCAACCGCCAATACCGGCGCCTACAATGGTGGCCGGTATTTTTACGGCTGCAGTGTGAATTATGTGCATCGCTTTGCAATGGAACAGTTCAGAGTCATCAGTGCATATGGGAATAACGTATACAACACCAATATAGCGGGTGTGGGGATTCGTGTATTATTCTTCGGCGGCGCTATGCCTTACGATGTCAACTTTAACGGGCCCAGCACTGTTGCGCTGCCTGAACCCGGAATTACCGTGCAGTTGGTAAAAACCACTTCGGGGGCAGTTGGGGCCGGTGTTCTGACGAATGGAAGACTCGCCTCAGGCAGTATCGTTAATTATTTTTATGCTGCTTACGCCAGCCTGTCCGGCAGCAATACCATCATTCCCGTCGCTTGTTCGGTCTCCAATACGTCCATCCCTGTGCCCATGGGCAATGTGCCGCGAAGCCAGTTCACCGGCCCGGGAAGCGCGGGAGATGAAATCAACTTTTCCATCCCGCTCGATTGCGATGCCAATACACGGGTCAAAGTTGCCCTGGATGGCAACGCCCACAGCTCCGGGATTGCTGGGGTGCTGGCACTGAATGCGTCTCCTACCGCCGCAACCGGAGTTGGCGTAAGGCTCTACTACAACAATGCCCCCGTCACGCTTAGAACGCCGATTGCCGCGGGCACTACGGTCAGCGACGGCCCCTATGCAATCCCGTTGGTGGCACGTTACTACCAGACCGATGCCAACGTTACCGCCGGCCAGGCCAACAGCACCGCGACGTTTACCATGACCTACAACTGACCAAACCCGAAGGTCGGACGTAGCGCTGCGGGGTGTGGGAATTCTCTGCTGTAATGCCGGGGCTAGAGCAGGCGCAGCCCTGCGGCACTAACCTGGTTTTTCACGGTCAACAGCCCCCGCACCATCGTTGATGGTTGTCGGTTTATCCTCAGCCAAAAGATCTAGAACATGTACCTACGCAACATTGCAGTCGGGCTGTCGGCCCTTGTTTTACTCTCGACCGCGGCCCATGCCCGCAGTCTGCCTGACCTCTACACGGCCACCGAACAACGTGCCTCCTTTGATGGCTGTGCCGATCTTTTCCCCGCCGCCAAACCCATCAACACTGCCACCGTGCCCGCCAGCATGCGGCCCCTGGCCCTGTGTTCGGACAATTTTGCGGTGCTCTATTCGCAGACCAGCAAGACGCCGCTGGTGGTGGTCGAGCGCCTGAACGCCGAGCAATTGCAGGATGCCAAAGGCGAGGAGCGCACCAACCTGTTCTACCCCGACCCGCGCATCCCCAAGGATGGCCGTGCAGAGTTGAGTGACTACCACAGCCAGCATCCGGCCGTCGACCGTGGCCACCAGTCGCCGGCCGCCGACGCACCGAACGCCCATGCCATGGCGCAGTCGTTTGCACTGTCGAACATGGTGCCGCAAGACCCTACCAACAACCGTAAGATCTGGAGCAAGGTCGAGGCGGATGTGCGCAAGTTCGCCAAGCGCGCTGGCGGTGATGTGTTTGTGTTCACCGGTCCGTTGTTTGACCCCGGCTATGGCACCATCGGCGACAACCAGGTCTGGGTGCCGACGCGCCTGTTCAAGCTGGTGTACGACGCTTCGTCGAAACGCGCCTGGGCTTACGTGCTGCCCAACGCGCAGACGCGCATCCAGCGGCCAATGGACTATGACGCGTTCGTGAAGAGTACCGGGCTGAAGTTGCTCGGTAATCTTCCGGTCTCCGGGTCAGTAGGGCGCACGTAAGAGGGGGAGTCACCCCAGCGTCGCGCTACGCCACATCGAGCGTGCGAAACTCGACGGTGAGGTGACTCACTTCATGCACCGGTTTGAGGCGCTCGCGAATGCTGTCGGCATCCGCTGTGGAGCGGCCGACAACGCTCACGATTGCCGCATGCACACCGGGCCCTACCTGCCAGACGTGCAAGTCGGTAATCGTCGCGTCGCCCGGTTGTTCCACCAGCTCCCGGATCTCCGCAGCAACATGCTCATGGGTCTGATCGAGTAGTACGCCGGCAGTCACGCCCATCAAGCTCCAGGCCCAGCGTGCGATCACGATGGCGCCGACGATACCCATCAACGGGTCGAGCCAGACCCAACCCAGGTACCGCCCCGCGAGCAGCGCAGCGATTGCCAGCACCGAGGTCAGTGCATCGGCGAGCACATGCACATAGGCGGATCTCAGGTTGTTATCGTGGCCATGGTGGCCGTGGGCATGTTCGTGTTCGTGGTCATGCCCGTGGCTATGACCGTGGCCGAGCAACAGCGCACTGACGATATTGACCACCAGCCCCACCACGGCAATCAACGTCGCGGTGCCGAACTGCACGTCGGTCGGTTGCAACAGGCGCATGACCGACTCGATGCCAATGCCCAGGGACACCAGCGCCAGGATCAGCGCCGAGGCAAAGCCGCCCAGATCACCGACCTTGCCGGTGCCGAAGCTGAAACGCGGGCTCGACGCATGGCGTCGGGCATAGGCGTAGGCCGCGGCGGCGATGCCCAACGCACCCGCGTGGGTGGCCATATGAAAACCGTCGGCCAGCAGGGCCATCGAACCGGTGAGGGCGCCGGCGGCGATTTCCGCGACCATCATCACCACCGTCAACATCACCACCCATAAGGTGCGCTTGGCGTTTTCTTCGTGGGCCGAGCCGAGGAAGACATGCTCGTGGGTATGATCAAGGCTCATTTGGAGTACCGCCGAATGGCTTCAAGCAACTCTTCGACGCCCTGGTTGCGTTCTTCCTCGCTGAGGGATGGGTCCGCCACATGCGCCCGGGCATGTTCTTCGATGATTTCTTCCATCAAGCCGTTGATGGCGCCGCGTGTGGCGGCGACCAGGTGCAGGGTCTTGGCGCAATCGCTGTCCGATTCCAACGCTCTTTCCACCGCTTGAATCTGACCGGCAATGCGCTTGACGCGCTTGATCAGACTGTCTTTATTGGCCGCTATATGGCTCAAAATATACCCCCCCTACCTATGAGGCGCGGAGCATGGCATACCCCGCCCCCCTATGCAATCTTCCGCCGAGAGACAGACCCTCTCGGTTTATACTCGACGGTCTGGTCATCAACCCCCTTCAAATGAATTGAGATACTTCATGAGCACCTCTCTTTCCACAACCTCTGCGCGCAAGCCTGTCGCGCCCCTGGTGGCCTTTGTGCTCCTGGTGCTGGGCGCCGTGTTCCTGCACAACCTTGTCGGCATGCGCCAGGTGCTGTTGCTGGTCGTCGGCGCGGCGCTGGGCTTGACCCTGTACCACGCCGCCTTCGGTTTCACCTCGGCCTGGCGCGTGTTTATCAATGACCGGCGCGGCGCCGGTTTGCGTGCGCAAATGGTGATGCTGGCGATAGCGGTATTGCTGTTCTTCCCGGCGCTGGGGGCGGGCACGTTGTTCGGCCAGCCGGTGGTCGGGCTGGTAGCGCCGGCCGGGGTATCGGTGGTGTTCGGTGCGTTCATTTTCGGCATCGGCATGCAGCTGGGCGGCGGCTGTGCGTCGGGCACTCTGTTCACCGTGGGCGGCGGTAATGCGCGCATGTTGGTGACGCTGTTCTTCTTTATCTGTGGTTCGTTGATCGCCACGCACCATGTGGGCTGGTGGTTTGCACTGCCGGCGTTCCCGGCGACGTCGATCGTCAAAAGTGTCGGCGTCATGCCGGCGCTGCTTCTGAACCTGGCGGTGTTCGGCCTTATCGCAGCCGTCAGCGTGCGCCTGGAAAAGGCCCGTCATGGTCAACTGGAAGCCGGCGTGACCAGCGAGCATCAAGGCTTGCGCCGTTTCCTGCGTGGCCCCTGGCCCTTGGTGTGGGGCGCGATTGGCCTGGCCCTGCTCAATTACGCAACCCTGGCCCTGGCCGGGCGGCCGTGGGGCATCACCTCGGCGTTCGCGCTGTGGGGCGCCAAGGTGGCGAGTGGCCTGGGTGTGGAGGTGGGCAGTTGGGCGTTCTGGCAAATGCCGGGCAACGCCAAGGCCCTGGCCGCGCCGGTGTGGGAAGACATCACCAGCGTGATGGACATTGGCATCGTCCTCGGTGCGCTCCTGGCCGCCGGCCTGGCCGGGCGTTTCGCCCCCAACCTGAACATTCCTGCGCGCTCGCTGATGGCGGCGGTGATCGGTGGCCTGCTGCTCGGTTACGGCTCGCGCCTGGCCTACGGTTGCAACATCGGCGCGTACTTCAGCGGCATCGCCTCCGGCAGCCTGCATGGCTGGGTGTGGCTGGTGGCGGCGTTCATCGGCAACAGCGTCGGCGTGCGGTTGCGCCCGTTCTTCTTTGCCGGCGAGCGGCCGCAGGTGGCGTTGAGCGGGTGCTGAGAATGCCCGCACACATGCTGCCCCGATGCGCTTTGTCTTGAGCCGCCCTTTGTTTTAATTGTGGGGTGTCGGCTGCAGAAACTGTGTGATCAGCGCAACGACCTGCTGCTGGATCACCTGCCGTGGCCGCGCGCCGTCGCCGTCCCGGCAGATCACGCCATCGCCTGGCGAATCTTCCTCAATCAACGCCACCGCGCCGGGCTTGCAGCTCGACATAAAGCTGAAGTGGGTGGCGTCGCTGATCGCTACGTAGCGCGTCGAGGCTGTTGGCAGGCGCCTGGCCAAGTCGGCGGACTCCAACTCGGCGGGCATATCCTCCGAGGGCACCGCTCCCGCGATCACCAGCGTCGGCACTGACAATGCGGCCAGACTGGCGTCGGTCATGCCGCGTGACAGGCCCAGGTCCAATGACACCACGGCGCTGACGCGCTTGTCGCGCAGGTCCGCGGCCAGTTGGGCCTTTGCGGCTGGCGTGTTGGCGGGGTTGATCTGGTGGTAGACGATGCAACCGCCCAACTTCGGGTGTGCGTCGCAGTCCTGGGCGAAAAGGTCGGGGTCGAACCGCGCCCCGGCGAGTTCCATCACGGTCCAGCCACCGAGGGAATGGCCCGCCGCAGCGATCCGGTTTTTGGCGACCGCGCCAAATTGCTTCGGCTGCGCCAGCACCGCATCGATGGCCCGGCTCACGTCTTTGGGCCGTTGCCATAACTGCGCGGCGGCTTGCGGGCTGCGATCCCTGGTGGTGGTGCCCGGGTGATTGACCGCTGCGACGATGTAACCCCGGTGCGCCAATGCACTGGCCAGCCACGCCTGATTGCCCCAATTACCGCCGTAACCGTGGGAGAGCACAACCAGCGGATGCTCGCCGCTCGCCGGCGGCGCGTTGGGCACCGCGAGGGCGCCGATAAAAGCCACGCTGTCGGCGATCGGTTCGGCGGTTGCGGTGGTGGTGGCGGGGTACCAGACGACCATCTCCAGCGGACGCTCATGGTGAGCATCGGCCAGCGTAGCGGTTTGGAAGCCGATGGCGTTGTCGACCGCGAGCGCGGGCGTGGTCAGGCAGATCAGGAGCAGAGCGGTGAGGGCGGTTTTCACGGTTTCTATCGTCCTTGATGTGAGCGCCGCATCATAGCCTGAAAGGCTGCCCAGCCAGATACTCGCGAGCAGCCCAACACGCGCGACCTCTGGCTGAACACGCTGTTCCCGCTACTCGAACATCCGACATCGACCCCTTGGGGGCCTACGCATGCGTAAGCCCAGTCAGCGTATCCGCAATCGTCTTGGTCCGTTGCGCGGTCCCCTCGGTGGCGCGGCTTGACGCCTCCAGCGCATCGAGCATTTCGCGCAAGGCGCCGACGCCGCTGGACTGGTCTTCAATCTGCTGGGCAACACGCTGGATTTCGCCGGACAGCAGGTCGATATCCACACCGATTTCCGCCGCATTCTTGCGGGTGATTTCCGCCAGCTTGCGCACCTCATCCGCCACTACCGCAAAACCGCGGCCCAGGTCGCCTGCGCGCGCGGCTTCGATGGCGGCGTTGAGCGCCAGCAGGTTGGTCTGGCCGGCGATTTGCTGAATCACCTGCACAATCGACTGGATACGCAAACTCGAACCGGCCAGGGTCCGCGCGCCGACCACGGCATCATCCGCCTGGCTGGACAAGCCCTCGACCGTCGCCCCGGCCTTTGCAGACACACTGTTCTGCTGGTCGATGGTGCCCACCAGTTCGTCCATCGAGGCGTGCAATTCGCCGGAGTAATGCTTGATCTGCGAGGCGATTTCCGCCTGTTGACGTTCGGCCTGGGCCAGCACTTGGCCGAGGTCTGCCAGGCCCTCGAACACCGGCAGGATATTGCTGTCCAGCCCGCGGGTATTCAGGGCGCCGCTGAAGTCATTGTTTTTGAACGCGGCAATCTGCTTGACCACCACATGGTTTAATCCGGCCAGCTTATTTACCTGGCGGCGTAGGAAGAAGGCTTTGAACTCGCCGTAGTGCGCAATGAAGTTGTCCAGGTATTCGTCGCTGTAGCTGGCGCCCTTGGCCACTCGAAAGAAGAAAATCGCGGTCAGGGTCTGGTTCAGGTTCAGGCCAAGGATTTCACCGAAGGTCGACAGCCCCGCCAGCGGCACATCGCCAAACGTCCCGGCCATGCTGCCCAATTCGCTTGGGTTGTTCAGCCTGCGCAAAATGCAGTCATTGAGAATGCCCGCCACCGGCTGGCCGCCCTTGCCGCGCAGGAACTGCGCGTAGTCCGTGCGGGTGGCCTCACGCAACGGCGTGCGCCGCACCATCACCAGCTCCTCGCCGGGGGCCACGTCGCAATACAGCTGGACGATCTGCTGTTCATAGTCGATCCGTGCGATGGAGCGCACGAACAATTCATTGCCCACGCGGATGGCGAACGAGAAATCCGCCAACTTCGCTTCCAGCGCCTGGGGCGTGCAACTGAATGCGTCACACAGCGCCTGCACCATGCTCTTGATATTGCCCGCGCTGTCGATCACCTGGTCAATCGTGCGGTCCTCTTCGGAGGCGGTCAGCACGCTGAAGGTCAAGTCAGCCGGTTTGAAATTCTGGCTTTTAAATACGCCAAAACGCACATTCGCGGCGGTTTTCAGGAACACGATCTGTGCGTGGTTCTGATAACTGCGCTGGCCGTCATGGATCAGGGTTTTCTGGAAATCCAACTTACCCCCGGCCGAACCGCCGACAAACAGGCAGGGGAAGCGCCCCGACTCATACAGCGCCTCCATGAAAAACGACTCCGACGCGGACAGCCCATCGAACACCACGTAGGCCAGGGTGTCGCGATGGTCGATCGGCGTGTGTGCCTGTACCCGCTTGATATTGCTCGTCAGCTTGGCAATCCGCTCCTTCATCCCCATGCGCTTGCCGCCGCTGCGGATGTCCTCACACTCCAGCGGCACCATCACCACCTCGGCCGAGGCGATCAGACTGTCGTCGAACAACTGCAGGACAATCCGGTCCCAGCGCTCGCCGGTGGTGCAATACAGCGAATTCGCCGCGTTGCACAACTCGCCAGCGGTGGTACACAGGCTGATGCTGGTGTGGGGAAAGCGACGCTTGAGCTTGGCGGCAATCTGGTCGATGTCCAGGTGCGGAGAGATGAAACCGGTGATCAGCACGGGCGCGATGCGCAGGTTGGCCAATGAGTACTCCAGTTCATTGGCGGTGCAGGTGAGGGTGGCGGTGCCTTGTCGATCGGCCCGGGCTTTTTTTAGAAGGTTGAGTGGGTTCATGGCGGCGGGCTCGATCCAGTGAGGGGCGCATGCGTTGGGCTTGCGGTTAATCAAGTTATCGGCCGATATGGCGGGGGCTGGAGCAGTAACAGAGGGGGTGCGACAAAGTGAACAGGACAATTTATTGCCGCCATTTAACTGGCGAATAAGTGTGCCCCCTTTATCGCGGATCAGTGTAGGCGTTGACTGACAACTTCACCGGTCTTGACACCTTCCAGCCAGATTTCCCATTGATTGAGGCCAATATACTTTGCGCGCGCAATTGTCTTTTGGTCGCGGGCGCCATTGAACTCAAGGTCGGCAAACATAAAGTGTCGAAGCCGCTGGTATTCCAACTGGATCTACGGTTGCGCGGTCCACACGGCCAGTTCATAGCCGTCGGGATCAATGAAGTGGAACCTGCTTCCACCGGGGAACGCAAAAATTTCGCGGGAGATCACTGCGCCCAGAGCCTTGAGCCGCTGTTGCGCGTCTGCCAGATTGTCCGAATACAAGATGATTAAAGGGCCGCCCGGTCGAACCGGCTCCCCGGTGGTGAAACCACCGGTCAGCCGGCCATCGCTGAATTCGGTATAGGTCGGGCCGTAGTCGACGAACGTCCAGCCGAAGGCGTTGCCGTAGAAGGCTTTGCTGCGGGCAATGTCGCTGACATTGAATTCAATATTGTCGATCTGTCGATCTTGACCACGAACGCTCATGGTTGCCTCCTTGGCGAATGTCCAAAGCGGCGATTGTAACGGTTCGAGCGTTGAAATGTCGCTGGGAACAAGGCGCTAAGCCTTACCATACGCCATGTACTCGTTCTGCAACACGATGTGATCCGCCACGTACTTCGCATCATGCCAAACCCCATAGATAAACGACGACGCCCGGTTCACCAGGTTTGGCAGGCCCAGGAAATAGATCCCGCTCTGCGCCGAAATCCCGCGTTTGTGGAACGGTTCGCCGTTCTCGTCGAACGCATCCACCTTCAACCAACTGAAGTCGAACTTGAAGCCGGTGGCCCATAGAATCGTGGTCACGCCGGCTTCGGCCAGGTCCAGGCTGAGGGTCGGGTTCAGCAGGCACTGCGGGTCGGGCAGCAGTTCCCAGGCTTGCGGTTCTTCGGGGAACGGCAAGCCGTTTGCCTCGATGTACGCATCGGCGTCGCGCAGTACGTCGAAGTACGCCCGATCGCCCTGCGCCACGTTGGCGGCCAGGCCTGGGGCGAAGGTCATGACGCCAGCGTTCCACTGTTCGGTGACGCCCACCAGGTTGATCCCTTGATGCGCGAGGCGGCGGAAGTCGACGGTCTTGCCGCCTTCGTAGCCGCTGACGGCAAAGGCCACGTGTTTTTTCTTCGGCTGGATTTTGACTTCGTCCCACAGGCCCAGGGCGCCGAGCCACCAGCAGTAGTCGCGGCCGCGGTAGGCGCGGGGAGGGCGGTAGTGTTCGCCGACCGAGAGGTACACCGTTTTGCCGGCCTTTTGCAGTTCTTCGGCGATTTGCGCGCCGGAGGCCCCGGCGCCGACCACCAGCACGGCGCCTTCGGGCAGTTGGCCGGGGTTCTTGTAGGCGCAGGAATGCAACTGATGCAGCGGCGCGGTGGCGGGGACGATGTCCGGGATCGAGGGGCGTTGGAACGGGCCGGTGGCGGCCACCACGTTAGCGGCCTCGATCACGCCCGCCGAGGTGGTCACCTTGAAGCCGGGGCGCCCGACATGGCGCTCCACTTGCTGTACTTCGACGCCGGTACGCACCGGGGCGTTGAGCATTTCGACATAGGCTTGGAAGTAGTCGGCCATGCGCTCCTTGGGCGGGAAGGCTTCGGGGGAGATGCCGTCGAATTTCAGGCCGGGGAAGCGGTCGTGCCAGGCCGGGCCGTTGGCGACCAGCGAGTCCCAGCGCTCCGAACGCCAGCGCTCGGCGATGCGGCTGCGCTCCAGCACGATATGCGGCACGCCCATCAGGGACAGGTGTTCGCTCATGGCGACGCCGGCCTGGCCAGCGCCGACTACCAGGGTGTTGATGGTTTCTACTGACATAGGAAAGGCCTGAATAGTAAGAAGTCTGTCTGAAAAGAACGGGCGCGGTCGCGGTGGACCGCCAATGTGGACGCGTGGGTGATACCGTTCACTGCGGCGGCTCTGTGAGCAGTTCGGCCACCGCCGTGAGTGCCAGTTGGTAACCCAGCGCGCCCAACCCGGCGACCACGCCGGTGGCGGCTTTGGACACGTAGGAGTGATGCCGGAAGCTTTCGCGCTTCCAGATATTGCTCATGTGCGCTTCGATGATCGGGCCGTCGAACGCCAGCAGCGCATCGAGGATCGGCACCGAGCTGTAGCTCAGCCCGGCGGCGTTGATCACGATGGCGTCGGCGTTCAGGCGGGCCTCTTGAATCCAGTCCACCAGCACGCCTTCATGGTTGCTCTGGCGAAAGTCCAGGGTCAGGCCCAACTCCGCGGCGTGGCCCTGGCAACGCGCTTCGATGCTGGCGAAGCTGGCACTGCCGTAGGTGCCGTCCTTGCCCAGCCCATAGAGGTTGGCGTTGGGGCCATTGAGGAAGTACACGGTGTGGGGCATGAGGTTCTCCGGCTTATTCGGCGAGGTGCAGCACGAGGTGGGCGTCGGCCGCCTTCATACGCTCCAGTCGTCCGGCACCACGGCGATCACATCGATCTCCATCAACCACTCCGGTTGACCGAGGCCGGAAATCACCAGCCCGGTGGAAATCGGGAACACGCCCTTGAGCCATTTGCCGACCTCCTGGTACACCGGCTCGCGGTAGCGCGGGTCGATCAGATAGGTGGTGGTCTTGACGATATGGGACAGGTCGGAACCCGCCTCCTCAAGCAGTTGCTTGACGTTTTTCATTGCCTGTTCGGCCTGGGCACGCGGGTCGCCGAGGCCGACCAGGTTGCCGTCGAAATCGGTGCCGATCTGGCCGCGCACATAGATGGTGTTACCAGCGCGCACGGCCTGGCACAGGTCGTTGTCCAGCGCCTGGTTGGGATAGGTCTGTTTGGTATTGAACATGCGGATACGGGTATGGGTGGGCATGGCGAGCGACTCGTCGGCAGCGGGATGCAATCAGCTTCACATCGCCGGTCGCCGGACGAAACCAGCATTTGTGCGGGGTAGTGCTTAGGAAAAACCGAAGCCCGTGCAGGTCATCGCCCTGCGCAGGGCCTGCGCCTATCCCGGCATGAACCCTGCAACGCGCTGGGCATACAGTCATTACCGAGGTACAGGCCTGATGCTCAGTCGTATCACTCAGCGCCAACTGGAATATTTCGTCGCGTCGGGCGAGGCCGGCAGCATCAGTGCCGCGGCTGAACGCATCCATGTTTCGTCGCCGTCGATCTCGGCGGCGATCACTCACATGGAGGCCGAGCTGGGCATCCAGCTGTTTATCCGGCATCACGCCCAGGGCATTTCGCTGACGGCGGTGGGGCGCCTGGTGATGCAAGAAGCCAAACAGATCCTGGAGCAGGTGAGCAACCTCTACACCATCGCCTCGGAGTCGTTGAACACCGTGCGCGGGCCGCTGCGCGTGGGTTGCCTGGAGTCGCTGGCGCCGATGATCACCCCCGAGCTGGTGTTTGGTTTCGGTCGTGCGTTTCCCGGTGTGCGCCTGACCCAGGCCGAAGGCAACCACGAGGAACTGCTGGAAAAACTGCGCAGTGGCGAGCTGGACATCGCCCTGACCTACGACCTGGTGACCAGCTCCGACATCGATTTCCAACCCCTGGCGCACCTGCCGCCGTATGTGATGGTCGGCGAGTACCACCCGCTGGCGAGTCTGTCGGCGGTCAGCATGCAGGACCTGGAGGCGTACCCGGTGGTGCTGCTCGACACGCCCTGGAGCCGCGACTATTTCCTCAGCCTGTTTATGCAGGCAGGCACCACGCCGAACATCATCATGCGCTCCACCAACCTCGAAACGGTGCGCGCCATGGTCGGCAACGGGATCGGTTATTCCTTCGCGAATGCGCGGCCCAAATCGAACCTGTCCCAGGACGGCAAACGCGTGATCCGCCTGCGCCTGGCGGGCGAGCACCGGCCGATGAAGCTGGGCTACGCCACGGCGAGCAACACCCAGCTGTCGCGTGTGGTGTCGGCGTTTGCCGAGCGCTGCCGCATGTTTGTGTCCGACCAGTACATCCCCGGCATGGCCCCGCCGAGCTTTTTTGACCCGCATGCGGTGCGCTCGCTCAGCAGTGTGAGCTGAATTTGCACCAAAAGGTGGCGTGTTCGGCGCGGTGAGTTCAGGCGCGCACCCTTTCGGTCAGGGCCTACAGCCTATCCAATGTGGGAGGGGGCTTGCCCCCGATTGCAGTGGGTCAGCTTGCTGATGTGTTGCTGATGCGCCGCTATCGGGGGCAAGCCCCCTCCCACATTGATTTTTGGTGGTTTCGAGGGTGGCGGCGGGCTGCGTAGGTTCTGCCTACCCAGTGGACCGGGTTTTACGAATTGACCCCAAGGGCCCGTCCCCACGACTCTGATTTCATTGATGCAGATCAATTTCCTTCTTTTGGGGCAGGGCAGCGCGACGATGACATTCGACTGGAATTATATGTTGGGTCTGCTGGGTGACGCCGAGTTCTGGCGCGCAACGTGGACGGTGATCAAGCTCAGCACCCTGACCTGGGTCTTGAGTATCGGTCTGGGCTTTCTGCTGGCGCTGGCCAAGCAATCCAGGCATGGGCTGCTCAGCGTTCCTGCGCGTGGCTATATCTGGCTGTTCCGCAGCCTGCCGTTGTTGGTGTTGTTGATCTTTATCTACAACCTGCCACAAGCGCTGCCCGGCACATCGGCGATTCTGGCCGACCCGTTCTGGTCCGGCCTGTTGGCCCTGGTGATCTGCGAAACGGCGTATGTGGCCGAGATCCATCGCGGCGGTCTGCTCTCGATCCCCAAAGGCCAGGGCGAGGCAGCGCGGGCGTTGGGCTTGAAGTTTTTCGGCACCCAATGGCGCGTGGTGATCCCCCAGGCTGTGCGGGTGGCGCTGCCGTCCCTGGCCAACGAATACATCTCCATCGTCAAGCTCACCTCGCTGGTGTCGGTGATCTCGCTGACGGAAATCCTGATGGTCGGCCAGCGCCTGTATTCGCAGAACTTCCTGGTGATCGAAACCATGGCGGCGGTGGCGTTTTTCTACGTGTTTATCGTCACCGTGTTCGACTTCCTGCTCAAACGCCTGGAGCGCTTTCTCGACGTCAACCAACGCAATGTGTCGCGGGTTCCCGATGCGGCGGTGCTGGCGCTGGCCACGCAACAACGGGTTGCGCTGCAACGCCCGGCAACCACCGGGGCCCCGGCGCTGCAAGCCACGCGGCTGCACAAGGCCTACAACGACATCGAGGTGCTGGGCTCGGTCAACCTGCAGGTCCAGCCCGGTGAAGTGGTGTCGGTGATCGGGCCGTCGGGGTCGGGCAAAACCACCTTGATTCGCCTGCTCAACGGCCTGGAGCAACTGGACAACGGCGAGATCAAGATCAACGGCCAGCCGTTCATCCACCTGAACAAAACCGGCGCGCAGAAACCGCAGTACGTCGAACACGCCGAGCATCGCCTGAACATCGGCATGGTGTTCCAGAGCTTCAACCTGTTCCCGCACTTGAGCGTGCTCGACAACCTGCTGATGGCGCCGAAATACCACGGCCTGGGGCGTACCGACGCGCTCAAGCAACAGGCCTACGCGCTGCTGCACAAGGTTGGCATGCTCGACCACGCCTGGAAGTACCCGCACCAACTCTCCGGCGGCCAGCAACAACGCGTGGCGATCGCCCGCGCGTTGATGATGCGCCCGCAGATCATGCTGTTCGACGAGCCCACCTCGGCGCTCGACCCGGAGAAAGTCAACGAAGTGCTGCAAGTCATCGAAGCCTTGGCCGAGGAGGGCATCACCATGGTGATCGTCACCCACGAGATGAATTTCGCGTTCAAGGTCTCCGATCGGATCGTGTTCATGGAGAAGGGGCGTGTGGTCTGCGACGACACGCCTGCGGTATTGCGCAGCGGCCAGAACCCACGCGTGGAGGCGTTCCTCAAGGACGTCTCGCTGGCGTGACCCTCTAACGTTCAGGAAAAACAAAATGATCGAGCAACATCAAATCGAGCAGTTCCAGCGCGACGGCTACCTGGTGGTGGAAGGCGTGTTGTCGATGGACGAAGTGGCCGCGTTGCAGCACGACTTCGACCAATGGGTAGAAGAAAGTCGCCGCCATGACCAGGGCTGGGGCACCACCGTGGATGGCCGCGCACGCTTCGATCTGGAGGGCGACCATCGCGCCGATCACCCGTCGCTGCGGCGGGTCAGTTCGCCCACCGAGATTTCCCCGGTGTATGAGCGCGTGGCGTTGCATTCACGCATGGCGGCGATTTCCGCGCAGTTGATCGGCGCCAGTGGCACGCGCTTTCACCACAGCAAGATCAACTCGAAGCTGCCCCGCACCGCGACCCAGGTGAAGTGGCACCAGGACTTTTTATTCACGCCCCACAGCAACGACGACATCATCACCGCCTTGCTGATGGTCAGCGAAGTGACCCCGCAAAACGGCCCGCTGAATGTGATCCCCGGCAGCCATAAAGGCCCGTTGTGGTCGCACTGGCAGAACCAGCGTTTCACCGGCGCGGTGGACGACGCCGTGGTCGCGCAACACTGTCGGCAACCGGTCGCCTGCTACGGCCCGGCCGGTTCCGTGTGCTTCATGCACACCCGGCTTTTGCATGCCTCCAGCCCTAACGAGACCGAACTGCCGCGCACCCTGTTCATCAGCGTCTACGCCGCTGAAGACGCGTTGCCATTCGGCGAAAACCCTCTGCCCAGCGCACATGCCGGCCTGCTGGTGGCCGGTGAAGAAAGTGGCTTGATACGTTCCACGGACAACCAACTGCGCTTGCCGCAGAAACCCCGTGGCGCGTCTTTCTTCGTGCAACAGGCCGGACAAGATTCTGCCACTGCCTAACCTCCCAACCCCCTTGCAGGTATTGACCATGACAGCGTTTCGTAAAAGTGTTCGTCCCCTTGCCGTGTGCCTGCTGGGCGCAGCGGTTGCGATGACCTCGTTGGCGGCTTCGGCGTTCCAGCAGGACGGCAAGATCATCGCCGGTTCCGATGTGACGTTCTTCCCCTATGAGTACATGGATAACAACAAGCCAGCGGGCTTCGATATCGAGTTCATGGACGGCCTGGGCAAGGTCATGGGGCGCAAGGTCGAGACCCTCGACACGCGTTTCCCCAACCTGATCACCGGCCTGCAGGCCGGGCGTTTCGATGTGACCAACTCGTCGATGTACATCACCGCCGAGCGGGTCAAGGTCATCGACATGATCCCCTACCTGAAAAGCGGTGAGTCGATCCTGACCCTCAAGGACAGCACCTTCCAACCCAAGACCCCCGAGGAGTTCTGCGGCCACAAGATCGGTTCCATGGGCGCTACGTCCTGGCTCGCGCAGATGAACAAACTGTCGGCCGAGTACTGCGTGGCCAAGGGCTTGAAGCCGATCCAGATCAGCGAGTACAGCACCGACCCGCAAACCACCCAGGCGTTGCTGGCCCATGCGGTCGAAGCGCAGATCACCGACGCGGCCGTGGCCCGTGGCGTGATCGACAAGCTGGGCAGCCGCGTGGTGATTTCCTCCGACGCCTTGATCTACCCGGTGCTGAACGGCTTCGGCGTGAAGAAGGGCAATGACACGGTGAAAAAAGCCCTGCTCGATGGCCTGGAGAAGTACCGCGCCACGCCGGAATACGCGGCCTTGCTCAAGAAGTACAACTTCGAGGCCCCCACCGATGCCGACCTTGCGGCGCTGATGCCCAAGTAAGCCTATTGCGCGGCCGCTGTCTTGCGGTCGCGCCCTGCGGAGACCGATCCATGGCGTTATCCCTCGAAGAACAGACGCGCATTGACCTGGCAGCGACCTTTCGCATCGTCGCCCACCTGGGTATGCACGAAGCGGTGGCCAACCACTTCAGCGCTGCCGTGTCGGCCGATGGCAAACAGTTTTTGCTCAACCCGAAGTGGAAGCACTTCTCGCGCATTCGCGCCAGCGACCTGCTGCTATTGAACGCCGATGACCCCAGCTGTGCCGACCACCCGAACGTGGACGCCACCGCCTGGTCGATCCACGGGCAGATCCACCGACTGCTGCCGCACACCCGCGCCGTGCTGCACCTGCACCCGGTCTACACCACGGCGGTGGCGTGCCTAGCCAAGCCGCACATCCCGGCGATCGACCAGAACACCGCGCGCTATTTCAACCGCGTGGCGGTGGACGAGCTCTACGGCGGCATGGCCGATACCGAAGCCGAAGGCGCGCGCCTGGTCGGCCTGCTCGACGGCAAGAGCCGCCTATTGATGGGCAACCACGGCGTGATGGTGACCGCTTCGTCCATCGGTGAAGCGTTCGACGATATCTGGACCCTGGAGCGCGCCTGCCAGATCCTCGTCACGGCGTGGTCCACCGGGCAGCCGCTGCGGGTGTTGTCCGATGAAGTGGCGGAAAAAACCGCGCGGGGCTGGGAAGGCATTACCGATTTCTCGCGCCGGCATTTTGAAGAAATGAAGCAAATGATGATCGATGCCGATGCGTCGGTGCTCGACTGAGGAAGCGCTATGACCTTTTCCGTTGTTGCCCGCTGTGCCGAGACGGGCCAGTTGGGGATCGCCATCAGTTCGTCGAGCATCGCCGTGGGCGCGCGTTGCCCGTGGCTGCGCCCCGGAGTGGGCGCGGTGGCATCGCAGAACATCACTTTGCCGAGCCTGGGCCCGCAGATTCTCGACCTGCTGGAGCAGGGCATGACGCCGAGTGAGGCCGTGGCGGCAGTGTTCGCCGGGCAGGACCACCGCGACTATCGGCAGGTGACGGTGATCGATCGGCTGGGCCGCACCGCGCACTTCAGCGGCGCGCAGACCCTCGGCCTGCATGCCGCGCAGAGCGGCGAGCAATGTGTTGCGGCGGGGAACATGCTGGCCAATCCCGGTGTGATTGCCGCGATGGTCGGCGCGTTTGAAAACGCCTCGGGGCATCTGGCTGACCGGCTGCTCGCCGCGATGCACGCAGGCCAGGCCCTCGGCGGCGAAGCGGGGCCGGTGCATTCGGCAGCCTTGGTGGTGGTCGACGATCTGCTCTGGCCCATCGTCAATCTGCGCGTGGACTGGGCCGATGCCGAGCCGATCGGCGCCCTCGATCAGTTGTGGCAGGCCTATCGCGGGCAACTGCAAGACTACCTCGACCGCGCCCTCCACCCGCACATCGCGCCGGGCTATGCGGTGCCGGGAGATGACCGATGAGCCACAGCCGTGACCTGCTGGCGCAACTGGTGCGCTTTGACACCACCAGCCGCGAATCCAACCTCGCGTTGATCGACTTCGTGCGTACTTATTTGCAGGGCCACGGCGTCACCTGTGAACTGGTGTTCAACGAACACAAGAACAAGGCCAACCTGCTGGCGACCATCGGCCCGGCGGATGTGCCCGGCATCGTGTTGTCCGGGCATACCGATGGGGTGCCGGTGGACGGCCAGCGCTGGAGCGTGGCGCCGTTCGACCTCACCGAACAAGACGGCAAGTTGTACGGGCGTGGCACCGCCGACATGAAGGGCTATATCGCCTGTGTGTTGGCCTGTGTGCCGGCGCTGGTGCGGGCGTCGTTGCGCGTGCCGGTGCATATCGCGCTGTCCTATGACGAGGAGGTGGGTTGCCTGGGCGTGCGTTCATTGATCGAACGGTTTCGCGCGCAGCCGGTCAAGCCGCTGTTGTGCGTGATCGGCGAGCCCACCGAGCTCAAGCCGGTGCTGGGGCACAAAGGCAAATTGGCCATGCGTTGCGATGTGCATGGCGCGGCGTGTCATTCGGCCTATGCGCCGTCGGGCGTCAACGCCATCGAATACGCGGCCTGCTTGATCCGGGAACTGGTGCGGCTCGGTGAAGAACTCAAGGCGCCGCAACACCTGAACGCGGCGTTCGATCCGCCGTTTTCCACGGTGCAAACCGGGGTGATGAGCGGCGGCAAGGCGCTGAATATCGTGCCGCAGCAGTGCTGCTTCGATTTCGAAGTACGCTCGCTGCCGGCCCAGGACCCGTGGCAGGTGGCGCACCAGTTACGGTTGTATGCCGAGCACACCCTGCTACCGGCGATGCAGGCGGTGAGTGCGCAGTGCGCGATCGGTTTCAGTGAGTTGTCCAGCTATCCGGGGTTGGCGACTTCGTCGCAAAGCCAGGCCGCTGAGTGGGTCGCGCAGTTTTGCGGTTCGCGGGACTTCGGTACCGTCGCCTTCGGCAGCGAAGGCGGGTTGTTCGATCAGGCGGGGATTCCCACCGTGGTGTGCGGGCCGGGCAGCATGGAGCAGGGGCACAAGGCGGATGAATTCATCAGCCTGCAACAACTGGATGCCTGTGATCGAATGCTGGAGCGGGTGGTGGAGTTTGTGCGTCAATAGCCCTCGCACTGACACTCGTGGTGAAGAAGGGGCCCCAGTTGAACGAACACACATTGTCCATGCGCCTGGAACGCGTGGCGGCGCATGTGCCGGCCGGGGCGCGGTTGGCGGATATCGGCTCCGACCATGGCTACCTGCCGGTGGCGTTGCTGCGCCGCGGCCTGATCGCGGCGGCGGTGGCGGGGGAGGTGGCCGCGACGCCATTCCAGGCCGCCGAACGCACCGTGCGCGAAAATGGCCTGGAGCGACATGTCAGCGTGCGCCTGGCCGATGGCCTGGCAGCCATCGAACCCGGCGACGCGATCAGTGCGATCAGCGTCTGCGGCATGGGCGGCGAGACCATCCGCGACATCCTCGACAGCGGCAAGGCCTGCCTCACCGGCCAGGAGCGCCTGATCCTGCAACCCAACGGCGGTGAACAACCGTTGCGCCAATGGCTGATGGACAACGGTTACCGCATCCTGGTCGAAGAGTTGTTGCGGGAAAACCGCTTCTACTACGAGATCATCGTCGCCGAGCGCGCCGAACCGCGGGTGTACAGTGCCGAGGAGTTGTACTTCGGCCCGCTGCACCTGCAGGCCCGCAGCCCGGACTTCCTGGCCAAGTGGCAACGCCTGCTGCGGCAAAAGCAGAAAACCCTGGCCGGTTTCGAACAGGCCCGCCAGGCGTTACCGCCGGCCAAGGTGCAAGAGGTCGCCCGGCAAGTGCAGTGGATCACCGCGTTGCTGGCGTGAGCGCAGCGGGTTGATCGAACCCACTCGCTACGCGGTCGTTCCCGACGCTGAGTGCTTTCGCCCCATCTTCGCGCACGGCACACGATTTTTCGGGTGTCGCACCGCCTGTTCAGGGGGCCGCTCTCTGCGGCCCGTATCTTGCTTGAGCCTTCCCAATCAATGACATGGCACTTTGCCGTTAGTCATTTCAAGGCGTCACCCATCGTTGCCGCGTGTGGGTGGTTTTAGGGAGTAGTCGGCCATGCACAGTCTTTTGTCACCCGGTATCCGCCTGCTCGGACGTTTCGGCTTCGCACGCAAATTCCAGATTCTGTTCATTCTGTTCATTCTGCCCTTGGCCGGGAGCCTCTGGATGATCGGGCTGGACTATCGCGACAAACTCGCGGTGATTTCCAGCGAAAAGTCCGGCGTTTCTCAACTGCTGACCCTGGACGCGCTAGATGGCCAATTAACGGCCCAACGCAACCTGGCGTCGCGCTGGAAAGCGCTGGACCTGCTGCGTGAACCGACTCCTGCAGCCAAGGCGGCGATGGACCAGGTGGATGCGAACAACCCGCTCATCCTGCAAAGCCTGCAAGCCCTGGGCGACGCGCTCAAGAAACAGGGCGCGAGCGCCGATACCCTGGCCCGCTTCGATGCGTTGCAGGCAGCGGTCAAGGGGATGGATGTGCAATCCCTGCGCACCGTCGGCTGGTGGCCAGACGGCTACGACCGCTTCACCTCGGCGCTGAGCGCCATGCAAACCCTGCGTGAACAGATCACCCTCGACGCCGGCCTGATCCTCGACCCCTGGCTGGAGACTTACCTGCTGATGCAGATTTCCAGCCAGCACACGCCGGACCTGATCGAGCGTATCGGGCGCATGGCCAGTATTGGTCAGTCGTCCATCGCCTCGGGCCAGTTCACCTTGCAAAGCCGCTTGCAGATGCGCGACCTGCGCGGCCGTATCGGCGATGCGCGGGACCAGTTGATCAAGGCTGCGGCATCGCTCAAGGCCAAGCCATATGCCGGCCTGGAACCCTGGACCGCGCAGTACGACAACAGCCTGCAACAACTGGACAGCGAGCTCAAAGTGCTCGACGACGGCGTGTTTGGCGGCACCATCAAGCTTGACCCTGCCAGTTTCGAGCGCAGTGTCGACACCATGCTCGGCAGCCTGGGCGCGTTGCGCAAGCAATCGCTCGGCTCGCTGGATGCGCGCCTGACCCATTACCACGACCGCTCCTTGCAGCAATTCATCCCCGTAGCGGCCATTTTCAGCCTGCTGGCCCTGGCGGCGCTGTACCTGTTCATGTGCCTGCAAGCGTCGATCCGCCGCAGTGCCAGCGGTATCACCACGCTGGCTGAGTCGTTGCGCGACGGCAACCTGTGTGTGGAAGTGGCGGTGGACGGTCGCGATGAGCTGGCGGCGATCAGCGCGGCGCTCAACGTGGCGGTGGTGCAACTGCGTACCAGCCTGCTGGGGGTCAATCACGAGACTCAGCAACTCGGGTCGGCGGTGCTTACGCTCAATTCGCAGTCGGGCAGTACCCTCAGCGACGTCGAAGACCAGCAACACCAGATCAGCCAGATCGCTGCGGCGGCGACGCAATTGGCCGCCACCTCCATGGGCGTCGCCAAAAGTTGTGAGCAAGCCTCCGGCAGCGCCCAACACACCCGCCGCATCGCTGAAGACAGCAGCCGCGACAGCCAGCGCACTACGGCGAGCATCCAGCAACTCAACCAGCGCCTGACCGACACCGCCAACGCCCTGGAGCAAGTGAGTCAGCAGGGCCAGCAGATTCAGTCGGTGGTCGACACCATTCGAGGCATCGCCGAGCAAACCAACCTGTTGGCACTCAACGCCGCCATCGAAGCCGCGCGAGCTGGCGAACAGGGCAGGGGGTTTGCCGTGGTCGCCGATGAAGTGCGCAGCCTGTCGCAACGCACCCAGGCCTCCACCGCGCAAATCGCCGGCACCGTCGACAGCCTGCGCGCCACGGTCAGCCAGGCCGTCACACTGATGAGCGTCGCCTGTGCCCAGGCGCTGACCGACGCCGAATCCGTTACCGGGCTGGGCGCGCGGCTGGGCGAGATCGCCGGAGCCGTGCAGAACGTCACCGACACCTTGGCGCATATCGCGGCGGCGGTGGAAGAACAAGCGACGACGGCGGACGAGGTGAGCGGCAATATCCAGCAAGTGGATCAGGCGGCAGGGCGCTTGCTCGATGGCGCGCGGGCGGTGAATCAGGCAGCGGATACGTTGAGCAAGGGCAGTCGTGCGCTGAGTGACAACACCGCACGTTTCCGCCTGAGCTGAATAGGCCGCCGGGTGTAAGCCGGTCTAGTTTGTGTCCTGACTGGACTCTACCTCGAGTTTCAATCGGTCAGCCTTGCTGATGTACTTGTCCTTGGTTTTCGGCGCCAATTTGGCACTGGCCTTTTTCGCGTTGGCCTTTAATAGCTGATTGATCTTTTTACGACGGTTCATGTTGGTCTCACCCACCTGGTCAATTCTCGAATGATATCAGCTAAAAACAATGGGCCCGATTTTGACGGTGCGGTGTCATAAAATAGTGGCACAATGCCTCATTCTCAGGCATCGCAAGCACAAGGAGATGAGCCTTGCACCTATTGATCACTCGCGCCGCCTCACTCAGGGCCACGCTTCATCGCCCTGAACCCTTCAATCTGTTCACGCTGTTGCGCAGCGCTTCGGACGAGGTCCGCCTGCACTCTCGCTACCTGGCTTTTTTGCTCAACCCCAAGGGCGCCCACGCCGCGGGCGGGAAACTGCTGGAGCTGTGGCTCGCGGCGTTGAATATAGAAGGCTTCGATTGTCGCGCTGTCACGGTGGATGTCGAGTACCGCAATGTCGACATCCTGATCCGCAACGGCAAGCGCCAGGCGATCATCATTGAGAACAAGCTCAACGCCGAGGACCAGGATGCCCAGTTGCACCGTTACCTGGAAGCGCTCCAGGGCGAGGGCTACCAGACGTTCCCGCCGTTGTACCTCACCCTGGACGGGCGCGATGCCGACACGCGCAGTTGCCTGGGCATCGACTACCAACGCATCAGCTACGCCGCCGACATCCTGCCTTGGCTTGCGCAATGCCAACCTTGGGTGATCCGCGAAGCGGGCGTGCGAGAAAGCCTGCTGCAGTACATCGACCTCATCGCAAAACTGACTTTCCAGAACCAAGGACACGCCTACATGGACGCGCTCAAGCAGACGTTACGCCAGGACAACAACCTGCTCGTGGTCAAGGACCTGCAGAGAGCCTTCACCGAGACGCTCAAAGACCTGCAACTGGAACTCTGGCAAGCCGTTGCCAAGTGCGTCGAAGATAAATACCCCACGCTGCCCAAGCCCTCTGAAGCGCCCACTGCGGCGGTTATCGACCGTTACTACAGCGCGGCCAGGGATAACCGTTATTACGGCCTTCACTACGAGCTGGGCTTTATGGCGGGCTCGGTCTACATCGAGCTCAATCATCGCTTCTATTGTGGCTATTGCTGCGATGCCGAATCCCATCCTCGCGATTTCGGGCAACTGGAAATGTTGACGCTGTTGTTGGCGAACGATGGCGTCAGCGAAAATGGCTTGCTCTGGCGCTTCACCACCGAACTCAATATGAAACACCCCAGCGACGAGCACCTGATGACACTGCTTGCATTGGGGACGCGAGCGCAAGCGGCAGAGCGCATGGCAGACGACCTTTATGACCTCTGGTACAAGGCGCATGAACTCTACGGCGCAGCAGCGTCGGGCGCGGGCCGCATGGCGGTCGATCAGCCAGGCTAGGCTTGGGGCCGCGCCGCTGGACAGCTACTTGCCCTACTCAGACTCCTGAGCCTGGGTAGGGAAAAGAATTTTCAGGCGGGGGTTGACCACGTAATTTAATCCTGTATTATTTGCCTCCCGCTAACGAGCAGTTCGCTGCTGGTCTGGCTTAAGTAATTGATTTTGTTGATAAAATTAAAAACTTTTAGGGTTGCTACTTCGAAGAGTGTGCTGTAGAGTGCGCTCCTCGGTTGAGACGAAAGATCTTAACCAATCGCTCTTTAACAACTGAATCAAGCAATTCGTGTGGGTGCTTGTGGAGTCAGACTGATAGTCAACAAGATTATCAGCATCACAAGTTACTCCGCGAGAAATCAAAGATGTAACCAACGATTGCTGAGCCAAGTTTAGGGTTTCTTAAAAACCCAAAGATGTTTGAACTGAAGAGTTTGATCATGGCTCAGATTGAACGCTGGCGGCAGGCCTAACACATGCAAGTCGGGCGGTAGAGAGAAGCTTGCTTCTCTTGAGAGCGGCGGACGGGTGAGTAATGCCTAGGAATCTGCCTGGTAGTGGGGGATAACGTTCGGAAACGGACGCTAATACCGCATACGTCCTACGGGAGAAAGCAGGGGACCTTCGGGCCTTGCGCTATCAGATGAGCCTAGGTCGGATTAGCTAGTTGGTGAGGTAATGGCTCACCAAGGCGACGATCCGTAACTGGTCTGAGAGGATGATCAGTCACACTGGAACTGAGACACGGTCCAGACTCCTACGGGAGGCAGCAGTGGGGAATATTGGACAATGGGCGAAAGCCTGATCCAGCCATGCCGCGTGTGTGAAGAAGGTCTTCGGATTGTAAAGCACTTTAAGTTGGGAGGAAGGGCAGTTACCTAATACGTGATTGTTTTGACGTTACCGACAGAATAAGCACCGGCTAACTCTGTGCCAGCAGCCGCGGTAATACAGAGGGTGCAAGCGTTAATCGGAATTACTGGGCGTAAAGCGCGCGTAGGTGGTTAGTTAAGTTGGATGTGAAATCCCCGGGCTCAACCTGGGAACTGCATTCAAAACTGACTGACTAGAGTATGGTAGAGGGTGGTGGAATTTCCTGTGTAGCGGTGAAATGCGTAGATATAGGAAGGAACACCAGTGGCGAAGGCGACCACCTGGACTGATACTGACACTGAGGTGCGAAAGCGTGGGGAGCAAACAGGATTAGATACCCTGGTAGTCCACGCCGTAAACGATGTCAACTAGCCGTTGGGAGCCTTGAGCTCTTAGTGGCGCAGCTAACGCATTAAGTTGACCGCCTGGGGAGTACGGCCGCAAGGTTAAAACTCAAATGAATTGACGGGGGCCCGCACAAGCGGTGGAGCATGTGGTTTAATTCGAAGCAACGCGAAGAACCTTACCAGGCCTTGACATCCAATGAACTTTCTAGAGATAGATTGGTGCCTTCGGGAACATTGAGACAGGTGCTGCATGGCTGTCGTCAGCTCGTGTCGTGAGATGTTGGGTTAAGTCCCGTAACGAGCGCAACCCTTGTCCTTAGTTACCAGCACGTAATGGTGGGCACTCTAAGGAGACTGCCGGTGACAAACCGGAGGAAGGTGGGGATGACGTCAAGTCATCATGGCCCTTACGGCCTGGGCTACACACGTGCTACAATGGTCGGTACAGAGGGTTGCCAAGCCGCGAGGTGGAGCTAATCCCAGAAAACCGATCGTAGTCCGGATCGCAGTCTGCAACTCGACTGCGTGAAGTCGGAATCGCTAGTAATCGCGAATCAGAATGTCGCGGTGAATACGTTCCCGGGCCTTGTACACACCGCCCGTCACACCATGGGAGTGGGTTGCACCAGAAGTAGCTAGTCTAACCTTCGGGGGGACGGTTACCACGGTGTGATTCATGACTGGGGTGAAGTCGTAACAAGGTAGCCGTAGGGGAACCTGCGGCTGGATCACCTCCTTAATCGACGACATCAGCTGCTCCATAAGTTCCCACACGAATTGCTTGATTCATGCGTTTGTCAAAGTGCAGAGCTAAATATTCGAATCGAATAGTTAGCTCTGATCTTTTTCAGAAC